>CAVWDS010000020.1:0-4366 GCA_963753795.1 uncultured Acidobacteriota bacterium | reverse complement strand
ACCAGCTTCGCCGAGGGGGGAAAGAGGGTAGGTCTGCACTACACGGCGTTTTGGAAACAAAATCGTTAGATTCCCCAGGAAACCCGCGGGTTTGTCGTGCGAAAATTCTTGAAAACCGGGTCCAGTTGCGAAAGTCCGGCTAACCAATATTGTCTTGGCGGCCTACCGGCCCTGGATTTCACTAATCTGACTTTTCGCGAGCGGGCGAGCCTACTTTTCGAGAGGATCCGGAATGAATTCCACGAGATGCTCGGGCGCACTCTGGCCCGAGTTCCCACCTCACATCGAGTGGATTATGTCACCCCGAGGCTTGGCGAATGTTTTGGTGTCTCTGGGGAGAAATACCTGTATGCGAAGGAGTTTGGATTGGAAGTGAGCCCTTACAAAACGGAAGACAGATGGACATTTCTGGGATTTGTCTGGGGAGGCACGAACCAGCTGCGACACGCCCGTGACTGGACCGCGCTGATAGAAAACGGAATTCGGCAAAACGGCATATTCGGGATTCGTCTCAAGGATGGTCGATTGCCGCTCGAGATTTTGGGCCCCACAAACCAGTGCGCGATCATTCGCGACACCAAAGGCTTAGGGCTTTGATCGAAATTATCATTTCAAGTCCGAGGTTGCAGTTCGTAGTTCCATTCGCCGTGGAACTTATCGGGACAGAGCTTCAGTTCATGCATCTGCGCCCGGGTGATTTCCACGCCGGTCTTGTACGAGCATGAGTCGAGTTTGGCCTTCACGCGAAGGCCTGCCACGGTACGGGTGTTACCGATCAGGTCCACGATGGTTTCGAAGGTTCGTAGCGGCTTGCCGCGCCAATTCTGAGTAATGTGGCAGAACAGCCGGTGCTCGATCTTGTTCCATTTGCTGGTTCCTGGCGGGAAATGACTTACCCGAATCCGCAGGCCGCTGTCGTCGGCGAACTCCTGGAGCTCAAGCTTCCACGCGCGCGTGCGGTAGCCGTTGCTCCCACCCGCATCCGCAGTAATGAAGAGTTGAGTGGCATTGGGGTAAGCCCGCTGGCCCATCATCTTCCACCATTGCCGAATTGAAGCGACCGCAAACTCCGGCGTGTCGTGATCGCGTCCGACGCTAACCCAGGCCTCGTTACGCCCCATGTCGTACACACCGTAGGGAATGGCTTTGCCCGTCGCGTCCTGGGGGAAATCATGCACCAGCACCTTTTCCGGCGTGGATGTGGGCTGCCACTCCCGCCCGCCATTCTTGAAATTGCCAACCAATTCCTTCTTCTTGGTGTCCACGGAGATGACCGGCTCCCGGCGCTGCAGGTAGTCGGCAGCGGTAGTATTGATATATTCGAACTGCGCGTTGCGGTCCGGGTGGCTCACCCCCTCCCGAGACTTCTGCACCGCCTGCAAACAATACCCAAGCCGGTTGAGCAGTCGTCCAACACTCGTCGAACTCACCCTCCAACCCTCTTTCGCAAGCGCCGCGGCAAGCTTGGCTCGGCTCTTGCACGTCCAGCGCAACGGAGACATGGGATCGCCCCGTGTGACCGGGTCTACCAGTCGTTCCAGCGCCGCCTCCAAGCCGGGTTGGGTCTGCTTAAGACTCGGCCGCCCGGCCCCAGGGTTGCGCACTCGCCCGACGTCGGTTACCCCCAACTCAATCTCTCGCCGACCGTTGCGGATGGTCTGTCTGGCTAATCCTGTCGCTGCTGAGACCAGCGCATCGCCACCGTAGCCGAGGGCGAGTGATTCAGTCGCCGCCCAAAGACGGCGCGCCCGCTCGTTTAGAACTGGTGCTACAGTCGCATATTTCGAGATGATCATAACTTCCAATTCATCATCGCGCCGCATGCGCAGAACCTATACACATCGTCCTTTAAGTTGGCAATGTAATTTTGGCGCGTGGCCTAAGAGCTGTCGCGGTCAGTCCCGATATCAACTTGACCTTCGCCCAGCGCCAAGCAACCAAGGTCTCGCGAGCTAATTGGGGCAACACCGCCGAAGCGGAAGCTCCAGCACCTACCGCTGACAGCACGCCCGCCTCCAGGGCTACCGGTACTGCTTCGACGCTCTTGGCCGCCAAAACAGAAACCAAGACAGTGCCGCCGAGCGTCACACCGCCCTTAAGCAAATGATGGCGCAGCCTTTCCACCGCCCGGCTGACACGCTTTTTGGCGGCCTCCTCGCTGATGCCGAAGTGCTCTCCGATTTCCTGTAATGGCTTCTTTTGGTAAAACCGCAGCAGCACGGCAGTTCGGTCGGCGTGAGAAAGCCCCGCCACGGCCTCATCCAGATGTGGGGCGAGCCGCTCCCAGGTGCCGTCGTTGTCTTCAGGTAAAGTGATTGCGGGATTCATGGATGAAGCGATCTGCTCGCGGTGCTTTTGGCGTTGTTCGGCACGTAATGCGCGGCTGCTTACAAAGCAGGTCGTGCGGAAGAGCCAGCCTCCCAGAACTGTCCCTGGGCGAAGGCTGCCGGCCTTACGGGACAGCAACACGAAAACTGACTGGGCCACCTCCTCGGCCAACTGAGGCTGACCCGTCCGGCGGAGCGCCACCGAGTAAACCCAGCTCAGGTGACGGTGCACCAACTCAGCAAAGGCCGGTTCCGACTGGTCCCTGGCATATTGCTGAATCAATTCCCAATCGCTCATCGCACGCATATTCCTTCATCTGTTCATCCCCGCCAATTCCCAAAGGGGACACACGAAAGTCGCAACCGAACGCGCCCTTATGGGGCGCAGGCCAGGATTGGCGGAAATGCCATTGACAAGCACTATGTTCCGTTGAGCCTTGGCAGGTAATGAAACCAGCCGTCAGCTTTGTGCCGCCAATGCTGGCAAAGTTGGTGGGTGTGTTGCCGGAAGGGCCAGAATGGGAATACGAAGTAAAGCTGGACGGGTATCGACTAGAGGCGGTTAAAACTGGCGAAAAGGTTCGACTGTATTCGCGCTGTGGTAACGATTTTACGAAGAAGTTCGCCAGGATCGCCGGCCAGGTCGAAAAGATGCTTCCTACCAACGAACTGTGGGTGTTTTCGAGTCTCCTTCTGCAGAAAACATCAGGCTTTCGACAGCGAGCTAAAACGAGCAGGGCGGCGGCTTGCGAGCCCCAAGCTCGCGCCGCCCTGCGGTGGAATTTCTTGTGATCCAGGATGCCTGGTCTCAGGCGAGCTGGAAGCGTGAAGCCAAAACAACTGAAGGACTGGCCAACCCAAGCGGGTTGAGGCACCAGTCCCTCATGTATTGTCTTACATTCAAATCTGTACTCAATAAGGTGCAGCCGATCAAGGGCTTCGTTTACGAGTCGGTGAGATATTCCCAGGTGTCGCCTGATGCGATCGAGGTGGCGGTGGTTCCGCGCAGGGGCTCCAAAGCGCGGTGCAGTCGGTGTGACCGAGCTTGCCCCACCTATGATCACGCGGACCGGCCCCGCACTTGGCTCATGCCGCCCGTTTTCAAATTCGCGATGATTCTCATATACACCATGCGCCGGGTGGACTGCGCGGACTGCGGCGTCGTGGTCGAGAAAGTCCCCTGGGCCACAGGCAAGTATGGCCTGTGCGATGGCTTCCGGATCTTTTTGGCCCACTGGGCACGCAAGCTTTGCTGGGAGGAAGTGGCCGTGAGCTTCAAGGTGTCCTGGGCCGACGTTTACAGCTCGGTCCAGTGGGTGGTTGATTACGGGCTTAAACACCGGGTGCTGGAGAACATTCGAGTCATCGGGGTGGACGAAGTCTGCGTTCGGGTCGGCCGAGTGTTCTGGACCCTCCTTTATCAGATCGACGAGCACAGGACCCGGTTGTTGTGGGTGGGCCATGACCGGAAGGAGCAGACCTTGCTTGCGGGCCTCAACAGCTTGGGAGAGGAAGTCTGCGCTGGCATTCGCTATGTCTGTTCGGATATGTGGGAGCCCTATCTCAGAGCGGTCAAGAAGCGACTGCACGCGCTGCATGTCCTGGACCGCTTTCACATCCGTCAACTGCTCAACAAGGCCGTGGATGACATCCGCAAAGGCGAGGCCCGGGCGATGGCTCACGCTGGCTTGGTGCCCCGGCTCAAGAAACTGCGTTGGGCGCTGCTTAAGAACCGTAAGAACTGGACGACCAAGGAACGCCGGCGCATGGGCGACTTGAAGTATTCGGGTCTGGCGGCCATCCGGGCCTATTGGCTGGTCGCTGCCTTTGAGCACTTCTGGGGTTACCATTCGCCGACTTGGGCAGGGAAGTTCCTGGACGGCTGGTGCCGAAAGGTCCGGCGCTCCCGCCTGGCCCCCCTCAAGAAGGCGGCCAACAGTCTGGCCAAACATCGAGAGGTCCTCCTCAATTACTTCCGGGCCAAGAAGACCATTTCGGGCGGCGTGATCGAAGGTCTGAACAACAAGGTCAAAGTGACG
>CAVWDS010000019.1:0-6760 GCA_963753795.1 uncultured Acidobacteriota bacterium | reverse complement strand
CTTGAATCGGATAAGTAGCTGTGTTTTCATAGACATTCCCGCTTCGTCAGGGGGTTTCCCATAGCGACCCTTTGTTTTCATAGACATTCGCGCATCGTTCGTTCAGTTTTCTTGCTTCGCCCAAGCGATAGGGTTTTTGGGTTGTGCCTCAGTTTGACGTAGAGGTGGCTTTACGCCGCCACGTGGCGAGGTAAACTCGCCGCTACAACTCCAAACCGAGACACTACCGATTTTTGTCCGGACGGCAGGGCAAGCCCTTCCCCTACGACTGTAGGGGGACGGCTTGCCGTCCCCTCCTCGGGAGGCGAGCCAATTGGCGGCCTTTTCGTCTGGGTGGGCCGATTCTCGGGACCGAACTGAGGTGGGCAGCAGCATGGTGCCACATTGTCGCCGGAAGGCCGCGACCTCCTGCCACAAGTCAACGTACAATCATAGCCTATCTTGTCTCAGTTGTCAAGAGGCAGAAAGTCTCTTTGTGGGTGAAGGTCAAAACCGTGTTCGGCGTTCATCGCGAGGAGCGCTGCTTAAGCAATTCGTCTTCACGTTCACGCAGGCTTTCAAAAAAAGCTTCGCCGTCGATGGGCTTGACCTTGCCGCTCTTAACCTCATCGTACCGGCGATCAAGCATCTCGCGTACGTGGGCTACCTCTTCGAAATAGCCGGCCATGGCGTCCTGGACCAATTCGTCCGTCGCCCGGCCCGTCCGGGTGGCCATCTCCGTTCAGCTTGGCTTCCAGTTCGGGTGTGAGGTGGACTTCCATACTCGAAGTTTAGGCCACTCCGGTGCCTCTGTCAAACTTTGAACCGCAGTGAACCGCGGCTGAAACGCCGTGCGGTGCCGATCCTAGACCTGTTCGGGGATTGTGAACGGTGCGCGGAAACCACGGTCATTGCCGCGCAGCAGGCGGTCGGCTTCCTCGTCGGCTATCACTCGTTCGGTCTCAGGATCAAAATTCAGCGTTCGTCCCAGGCGGTATGACGCATTCGCGAGGTGAACCAGCGTGGCGGAGAGGTGTCCTTCCTCGATGGGGGCCAAGAGGTCTGCCTTCTTGCGGCTGCGGACGCACTGGATGAAGTTGGCCCACCGGTTCTCGCCCTGTGTGGCGCTGGGGCCGGGTTCCTGCTCCTCGCCCAGCCAGGTGCGGTATGAGGCGTATCCCGTCATGGCCATGAAACCCTTCGAGCCGTAGAAGAGGTTGCCGCACATGGCCTTGGGTTGTTTGAACGTTGACTTGTTGACACCCGCAGCTACGGGGAGCGCACCTGCCTCCGCGCCAAATCCAGGCATGCCGATCTGCGCCTCGGTGTTGGTGATCCAGTGGCGGACCTCGAACTCCAGCAAGCGCTTCTTCCCGTCCGGCGAGCGGAACTCGAAGGCGCAGTTCAAGGTGTTGGGTGTCTCCTGATCATCGTCGAACATGAAGTGGCCGCCGAGCGCGGAAACTTTGTTCGGCAGCTTGACGCCCAGTCCCCAGCGCGCCAGATCGACTTCGTGCACGCCCTGGTTGCCCAGGTCGCCATTGCCCGTATCCCAGATCCAATGCCAGTTGTAGTGAAACCGGTTGCGGGTAAAGGGCTTCATGGGGGCGGGGCCGGTCCACAAGTCGTAATGAACGCCCGCGGGAACCGGCTCGACCGCTGTTTTGCCGATCGTATCGCGCCATTTGAAGCAAAGGCCGCGTGCCAGGTAGACCTCGCCAATCACCCCTTCGCGCAACTTCCGCACACCCTCGAGATAGCCCCCCGCAGAGCGGCCTTGCGTTCCGTGCATCACCATGCGGTTGTACTTGCGAGCGGCCTCGACGAGCTGGTGACCCTCCCACCAGGTGTGCGAGCAGGGCTTCTCGACGTAGACGTCCTTGCCTGCCTGGCAACCCCAAATGCCCATCAGCGAATGCCAGTGGTTGGGAGTGGCGATGGACACTGCGTCGAGGGACTTATCCTCGAGCAGCTTGCGATAATCAATGTAGACCTTGGGTTTGGGCAGGCCGCGCTTTTCCATGTCGGCCAGGCGTTGGTGGATCACGTTTTCATCCACATCGCAAATCGCGGCGACCTCCGTATTGGGGACGGCGGAAAATCCTCCAATATGGCCGAACCCCTGCCCCCGAATGCCCACTACGGCAATTCGGACGCGGTCGCTGGCGCCTCTTACTCTCTCAGGGCGTGTCAAGAAGCTGATGCCGCTCAGGGCGGCCAGCCCCGCGCTGTTCTTTAAACTTGCCTCCAGAAATTCCCGTCGCCCGACTTTCGAATCATTCACCATAAGGCCCCCTAGCTCTGAAGTGCATAAAATGAAATGGTAGAATACTACCAGAAATTTACAACTCGTTCCGAAAACAGGTAGAGTCCTAATTGTGTGATGAAAGACTCTTGGACGTCTGCCGTCGAGTGCGGCAGGCTGACAGTCACGGCGCTGACCAGATGACCTTGCCCTCTTTGTCGAACATGGTTAGTGCGGCGGGAGAGGACTGCCACTGCACGTCAGTCCTCGTACTTACGGTCTGTGCCGAAACGTCCACTTGACCGAACCATGCTACGGGCGGCCTTGACATTGTGTCTGTGTGCTACTTATACTACGGCACTGGAGCATCTATGAAGGCTGATCTTATCTCGGCGCTCGCCACCACACTTCTGACCCTCGGTTCAGTGGTGGTATTCGCGCAACCGGGGACTTGCCGCGAGGTAATTGCGCACATGGAGGGGACGGTGGTCCTGGATGGACTGCGGGTGGAGCCGTCGGCCTCTCCATTCTCTTTGAAGGAAAACTCCGTCGTGCACACCGAGAATGGCCGCGTCGAAATCATGTTAGCCTCCGGCGACGCCCTGTTCCTCGGCGAGAACAGCTCGGTGCGATTGAGCGACAATCGTGGTCTCAACTTCAGCCGGTTCGAGATGCTTACTGGCTCGGCGGTCGTCATCACTCGCGGATTTGGCCCCGCGGTGGTTTGCGAAGAAGAAGTGCAACTCTCCGATTCCGGCGTTTTTCGGTTCGACGTCCACCAGGTAGCAGACCAGAGATTCTGCCGGGTCAGGGTGTACAAAGGCGCCGCCGCTGCGCAGATGCCGAGCTTCATCTATGTGCTGACGAACGGCGAGATGGCATACCTGAATCGCCTTTGCGGAGATCACACACAGAGAAACGAATTCCATGTCGAGGACATCGACGATTTAGATCGTTGGAGTCGGCAGCGGGCGGCATCCGATGCTCGCCAGTGATGAATGTCACACCTCTAGGCCGGCTTGCCCAGAAGACAAGCGGCAACGGTCCGCTACCCATCAATCCCGCGCGGCAAGATGGACTTGGCCGCGTTTACGCCAGTTCACAATTAGGACGCTACCCGAAAACACTTTGCCGCTATGCCATTCCGACTTTGCCGTAACCGCGGAGCTGCAGGTGGGCCTTAAGATTGAGCCTTGACGTGCCCCACTCCTGGTGAGGTATGATCCAAGAGCCCTGGTGGTAAGTTTGGATACGACAAGAACTGGAGCACAGAAGAACCTATCTTTTTCCGAGATGAGATTGGGTTCACCTGGAACTTCGGAAGTGAGGACTTGGTAAGCTCAGGAATAGTGCCCGCATCGATGAAACCCGAGAATCATATGCCCCTCGATTTATCCACGGAAGTAGCAGTGCGCTGGAATGATTGCGACGCGAAGTTTATCCCTCTTCTCAAGGAGGGTGGTATCACGACGGTCCTGTTGCCGTCTGGAAACGAGGCTTTTGAGAAGGCCTGCCGGGACGCTGGCCTCAAGGTTCAGGCCCTGGCGGAAATCCAGTTTTTACCGCTGGCGTCAGTCAACAGCGCGCCGCCAGGAGCTTTGGTTGCTCTCACCAACGGCTTGTGGCCCGGGGTGAGCCGCCGCCCATCGGAGGGCAGTGATGTGTTCGAGGCGGGCGCGACCGCGCGGCCGTGGGTGGACGCAAACGGGTATTTGATCGGTATTTTGCGCTCCCTCTACCCGAGTCGCCCCGCCCTCCTTGGATACCTTCCCGACGATAAGGCTGGAGTGAAGCCTGACGCCCTTTTGCCCTACGACTCGTTGGAGCTGGCCCTGGTCGAGGCTTGGGTTAATGGAGGGAACTACCTCCTTTCGCTGGAGCCGCGCTATCATGAGAGGCTGCTGGGCGGCGAAGCGAAAGCCTTGGACGCCTGGCGCCAAATGGCTCGCACGGCGCAATGGTTAGGCAAGAACGCGAGCTTGTTTTGTCAGGCTACGTTCCCTATCATAACCGTTCTTGTGGAGCCGGACGAGGGTCAGGCGGAAATCGTCAACCTGCTTTATCGTCATAACGCCTCACCGGCGCTGGCAAGCGCGGCGAATCCTCCTGCGCCGGATCCCTCGCGCCGGCTCGCTTTGGTGGCGGTCAGCATTCATCCCCCCGACCCTGGGATTCGGCGGCGCCTTCTGAGCCACGCGGAGGCTGGAACTCCACTCATCGTGGACGCGCCGGGTGCGAACGCCTGGTGGCGCGATTCACGGCTCAAGCTGGTGCGCAAACAGGAGGACCGGGACTTTTACTCACTGGGCCGCGGCCAAGTAGTCGCTTACCATGAACAGATCTCGGACCCCGGTGAATTCGCCTTCGATGTGATCGATATCGTCACGCAGCCGCGCCGCGCCGCGCGTCTCTGGAATGCCGACGAGGTGATCGCGCGGGCCACTTCCTGTCCTCGAGGGGCGAACGGCGGTCGAGCCTTAATGATTCTTGTTAACTACGGCTCTCCGCGTGGGTATGAAGTGCTGGCTGGCATTCAGGGCAACTACTCGCAAGCCAGTCTGTTGCGGCCCGAGGGCCCGCCTTTGCCACTTACTACTTCAAAGAGGGGCACGCACACCGAGCTTATGATCCCCGAATTAGGACGCGTCGGCGTTGTGGTCTTGGGGTAGCTGGGTGTCATTCCGAGCGCAGCGAGGAATCTCGCTCTGCTTCGAGGCGGATCGCGCCAGAAAGATCAGAGCAAGATTCCTCGCTGCGCTCGGAATGACACGGTTGCCTAGAATTTCTGGGGAGGAAAGCAGATGCTTACTCGGAGAGAATTTCTCTGCAACAGCGCGCTGGCCGCTGCCGCTGGCGCAATCCCTGGGGCCAGGTTGGCTGGGGCTTCCTTGGGTCTCCCCCAAGCTTACTTCGGCCCCCACCCTCACATTGAGAGTAATCCCAAGGCTGTTTTTATCCGCCGCACCCACGTGGCGAACAGAATGGACCAAGAGGCCAAACGGCGAGAAGGCCTCACGCTGGCCAGGGAGATCTTCGTGCCCATGGACAGGCCCGGGATTCCCCTGACCCACCGTATCGTTCTCAAACCGAACTACGCAGGAACGGACGCGCAGTTCTACGAGGGCGTGGTCATGGGGCTGAAGGAAGTCGGCCTAAGAAAGTTCTACTTTGTCGAAGCCAACGGCTACCCCCAGTGGGGTCAGCTTGCGGACGTCAACGAACGCCTGGGAGTGCAGATGAATGAGCCCGCGCGCCGTATCCGGCACTTCCAGGAAAACTGGGGGATGACTTGGAGCACGGTGCCCGACGCGGTGGTCTACAAGCGCATTCCTCATTATGCGCCCGTCAATGAACCGGACACTTGGCTGCTCAACATCGCGAAGTGGAAGTCTCACGGGATGTGCCTGACCCTGTCCGTCAAGAACGAGCAAGGATTAGTGGTGCTTCCTTTCGTTCGCTTCTGCCCGGGCTGGCAAATGGTTACGGGAGCGCCTGAGTTCATGAAGCCGGACATTAATCCCAACGCGGAACCTCTGATCAAAAGATTCTTCGACAACCACGTCAAGCTGCATTATGACCGTTACAACAGCCAGCATGATTTGAGCCCGATGCGCCAGGAGATCTGGGCGCACAAGACCTGCGACAACATGAGCGTGTTGAAGACGGGCTTGGCTATGATCGAAGGCATCTACGCGCTGGATGGCGACGGAAAAGATATCCTCACGAACCTGGTGATGTTCAGCAAGGACAAGTTCCGTTTAGACGTGATCGGCATGTACCTGGGAGGCCATGAACCTGGCGACATCAATCTCTTCCGCACCGCCAAGGAACGTGGCCTGACGGACACTTTCAATCCCTGGGAGATCCCGATCTACGAATGGGTGGACGGCGCGGCCACCCCTCGAAAACTGACCGACTTTCCGCGCACCCCACTGAAGACCTATTACCTGCAGCTACCTGGCGAGCCGCTCTACCACCTGGTCAACGAACCCTTCGACTACGACCGCTACAAGATTTAGCGCTGTAGTCTCTTGGGGGAGGTTGCCCGTGCGTGGCGATACCCGCCATGATCGTTTTCCCCCGCGCCAGGAATATTGGCCAGCAGGAACCGCATCCCCAGGAGTTTTAGGGAGTTGTCGTATATAGCCTCGGGTCTTTCCGAAGATCCGGGTGGACAGGATACCATAAGAGGCGCTATGCACTTTTTGTCCCTAAAGAGCGAACCGTCGGCGGGCTTTGTTGCATCCAATCTTGGGGGGGGGACTTGGGCTTAGCAATGAAGTGCCCGCTGGTTTTCAGTGTAAACCCTTGTGAGCCAGTCTGTTGCGGCCCTAGGTCGAACCTTGATCGATTCCTACTGCTAGGCGGGATAGACTATCGAGGTTATGACCCCCGAGTTAGGATGCTTCGGCGCTGTGGTTTTTTGGGGTAAACTGGAAATATTCGGGAGGAGCGCATATGCTCAATCGCAGAGATTTCTTACGGACCGGCGCGCTGGCTGCTGCCGCCGGCGTGATCCCCGGGTTCAAGTTAGCT
>CAVWDS010000018.1:0-25172 GCA_963753795.1 uncultured Acidobacteriota bacterium | reverse complement strand
TGACGTCGCCGAGCACCAAACAGACCCTGTTATCTCCCAGCTTGAGAAAGTCGTAATAATCACCGCTGACCATGCGCGCCGCCTTGCAGACTCCATGCAGCGCCAAGCCTGGAACATCCGGCGCCGAGCGGGGAAACAACTGTGCCTGGACCTCGCGCGCAATCTCCAGCTCGCTTTCCAGGCGAAGCTTCTCTTCGGATTCCCGCAGCAGGCGCTCTACCGAGGCAGTCATGCTGTCAAAAGCCTCTCCCAGCGCGCTGATCTGATCGTTGGAGGGAACCCGGATGCGGTACGAGAAATCACCTTTCTTCACTCGCTCCGTAGCGCCATAAAGCTTGTCCACGGTATGAGTGATGGATCGCGTCAGGCGGAATCCAATAAAGGCTGCGACGACTTCGATAATGAGGAAGACCACGGCGACTGCCTTGAACACGAACACATAGATCTGGGAATACTCTCCCAGCGTTTCCAGAAGGCGGCGGTTCAAGGCCATAACTCTGGAACTGACATAAACGAAAGCCGGCGCGGCCAGCTTCTGTTGCGCTTCACCTTGCCAGGACACCGGATCCAGGGACGACGCCCCATGCACCGTGAAGTCAAACCAACTGGCCGATTCCGGAAGCGTTATCCTTTTCGAGCTAATGCTGGCTGATTGGTCGTACGCCCCCTGAGAAGTTGAGAGGCGCAGATGGAACTCTGAGCTTGGCGGCTGGGCTTCGCTTTGCGCGGGCCGCGTGGTCATGACACCCATCGGTCCTACGCCCTCGCTCGCCATATCCAGCAGTTCTGGTGTAAAAGGCTGGGAGAGGATTGCAACCAAACTGCCCGCCGCCGTGGGGCCGCGCTCTATGGAACGCAACGAAAGTTGACCGCCATCCATCACAATCCCTGCGAACTCCTCCTGCTTAAACCAAGCGGGAATCGTCAGGGGGGATCGGATTTTGGTTCCATCCAAGCGAAACGCCCGAACTTGCGATCCAATCCGCAGGGTCACTTCCAGGCCGGGGTAATTGACGGCATACTGCTCCAGCTCCTTGACGAAGAAGTTCTGGAGCCGGTCCAACACCTGCTCCGCCCGCGCGGTGTCATTCAAGTGGGCTTCGTGAGTCACGGCGCGATTAACCTGCTGAAGTTCATCGAAGTGCTCATGCAGATTCGAGGTCACAAGAAGTGCAGCGAATTGACCGCTCAGAATGAAAATGCCTATCAACACCAGAAATACAATGAGGACGAAGGGAACAAAAGCGATAAACACATAAGTAACTATCAACCGCCGGCGAAGCCGCCAGAGCAGATGGCGGCGGATGAATTCCCCCAGCCGCCCCAGGTAGTAAACGCCGCAGGTTATAGCCGCGAGCCAGAACAAAGCCCAAAGCGCCGTCGGAGCGCCACTGGAGAGCCGATCCACGCTCCATAAGGCAGCGCCGTAAGCCAACACCCAGACGGTGAAACGCGCCATGCGGCGCGTCCGATATTCCCGCAGCAGAACTTTGAGCAGCGCAATTAACATTTGGAGTGGACCGAAGAACTATCCTCGCCACCCGGTGTGGCGGCTTACGCGAGCGGGCGCCCCGCTTCCCGGCTTTGCGCGACACTGCGCCGGCGCCCGTAACCAAAGTAAACACAAAGACCAATCGCCATCCAAACGAACAAGCGTAACCACGTGTCGCCGGGAAGTCCCGCCATTTGCGCCGCGCACACAATCATTCCCAGGGGCCCGACGACCCAGACGAAGGGTGTGCGGAAAGGCCGGCGAATCTCGGGATGCATCCTGCGCATTCCTATGACCGATCCCGACACGATGACGAAAGCTAACAGTGTCCCAATGCTGACCAACTCGCCCACAATCCGCAGGGGCAAGAGCCCCCCCGCCAGGGCCACGCACAGCCCCGTTAAGGCGGTACTGATATAAGGGGTACGAAAGCGGGGATGAATCTTGCCGAAGGGTCTTGGCAGCAAGCCATCGTGGGCCATGGAGTAGAAAACGCGTGTTTGGCCCAGCATCATCACCAGGATTACAGCCGTTGTTCCAAGCAAGGCGCCGATCTTCACGATGGGCGAAAGCCACCAACGAGCCGCTGTGGAATCTATCGCCAGCGCCAAGGGATCCGGGACATTGAGCTGGCGAAAAGGCATAATCCCCGTCAGGACCAGAACCACGGCGATGTAAAGCAGCGTGCAAAGCGCCAGCGATCCCAAAATGCCAATGGGCATATCTCTTTCCGGATTGCGAGCTTCCTGGGCGGCCGTGGATACAGCGTCGAAACCGATGTAAGCGAAGAAAATGATGCCCGCGCCGCGCAACACGCCCGTGAGTCCAAATTCCCCGAAGGTCCCCTGGTTGGCGGGAAGAAATGGATGCCAGTTGGCCCGATGCACGTACATCGCTCCGAAGAAGATGAAGAGCAATACCACCCCAACCTTAATCAAAACAATAATACTGTTGAAGTTGGCGGACTCTCGTATCCCGATAATAAGCAATGTGGTGATGAGAACGACGATGAAAGCAGCGGGAAGGTTGAAGACCGGATGAACGACCGTTCCGTCCGCCAGCCTCAAAGTTTCCCACGGGCTCTTGCTCAGTTCGGCGGGAAAGGGCCAATGCAAGGTCTTCTGCAAAAAGGAAACGAGGTATCCTGACCAGCCTATCGATACGGTTGTTGCCCCCACGGCATACTCGAGGATCAGATCCCACCCTATGATCCAGGCCAGGAATTCACCCACCGTGGCATAAGCGTAAGTATAAGCGCTGCCGGCCACCGGAATCATGGATGCGAATTCTGCGTAGCACAGGCCCGCAAAGGCGCAACCCACTCCGGAGAGAATCACCGAGCCCACCAGCGCCGGACCGGTGTGCTGGGCCGCCACCCCGCTCAGCACGAAAATCCCCGCGCCCACAATCGCCCCGATACCCAGAGAAATCAAGGCGAGCGGCCCCAGCGTGCGGCGCAAGCCGTGTTCAGAGTCGAACGCATCTTTCTTCAACTGGGCGATGCTCTTCTTTGTCCAGATACTCGGCATTGCATCTCCTGTAAGGCGGGGACTAGGGGCTAGGGGCTAGGGAATCAGAACCCAGCCCCCGGTCCCCAACCCCTAGTCTCCGGTCTTCTGCTCGTCACTCGTCCCGCCGCGGCGGGTCACTCGTCACTACTCTTTTTCGCCGCCAAAGGAAATAAACGGGCACGCCCAATGCAACGATAGTAAGCCCGGCGAGGCTGCGTCCAGTCTTGTGGATGAGCAGCGCCCACTCCACAAACAAGGCGAAGGCAATATAGATTGCCGGCAACACGGGATAGCCCCAGGCCCGGTAAGGCCTCGGCGCCTCGGGACGTGTTCGCCGCAGCCGAAAAACCCCAGCGAGGGTCACAGCATAGAACAATACCACCGCGAAGACCACATATTCCAACAATTCGGTATAAGTTCCGCTCAAGGTCAACAGCGCAGCCCACACCGCTTGGACGACGAGGGAAATGGCGGGGGTGTGATGTTTGGCGTCCACTCTGCCCACGGCACGAAAGAACAAGCCATCCTTGGCCATGGCGTAGTAAACGCGAGCGCCCGCCAGGATCATTCCATTCATACAGCCGAAGGTTGAAATCATGATTGCCGCAGCCATCAAAACTGCGCCTTTGCCGCCCAGCATGACCTGCATCGCCGCAGTCGCGACCCTATCTTCCGCCGCGTATTGGATGCCGCGCCCTAACGGTCCCGAAGCCGTGGGAGTTCCCGCGAAGGGCAGGACGTGGAGATAGATCCAGTTACACGCAACGTACAGACAGCACACGGTAGCTGTGCCCACGAAGAGCGCCAGCGGCAGGTCGCGCCTGGGATTGACAATCTCGCTGCCTGCAAAGGTGACGTTGTTCCAAGCATCCGAGGAGAATAGCGGCCCCACCAAGGCCACGGAGAGAACGGTCAACGTCGTCAGGTTCAAATGCGCACCACCCCAGAAGCTTTGATTCTGGGCGGTCGCCGCAGGGTGAAGACGCAACCACCACAGACCAAAAGCCACCAGCCCCAACAGCGTGGCCACTTTGAGAGTGGTAAACACATTCTGCACCCATGCCCCGAGGCGCAACCCGAAGATGTTTAGACCGCTAAGGAAGAGCAAGGAAAGAACCGCCACCAGTTGCTGCGAAGAAAGTGCCACCGCAACCGAGTGCTGAAAAACCTCGATGTGCCCAAAATCAATTAGAAGATTCTGCGCCGAAACCCAGGGTATCAGAACTCCCAGGAACTTCCCGAATGCCACCGCCACGGCAGCCAGCGTCCCGGTCTGGATCACCAGGAAAAGGGTCCAGCCATAGAGAAATCCAAAAAGCGGTCCGAAGGCCTCGCGCAAGTAGACGTACTGCCCACCGGCGGTGGGCATCATTCCGGCCAATTCACCGTAAGTTACCGCCCCCGCCACGGTCATAATCCCGCTGACCACCCAACAGAGCAGGAGAAGGCCCGGAGACCCCACCTCGCGCGCAATTTCTGCGGCCACAATGAAAATCCCCGAGCCGATCATCGAGCCCATGACGATGGTCGTGCAATCGTAGAGGCGAAGGCCCTTGACCAACTCGGCGGAAGGAGTGCGGGAAATCGCATTCAGGGAGGTGGAGTTTGCCATATTAACGTAGCGCGGACCTCCGCTTTTGAGGTCCGCGGCTCTTCTCCGATTAACCCGGGGCGCGGTGACCAAACTTCAAAGCCGCGGACCTCAAAAGCGGAGGTCCGCGCTACGTGCCGCCCAAGACGCTCAAAAACTCTCGCGCCCGTTCTCGGATGTCAGGCACACTCAAAAGGTCACCAATCACCGCAAGCGAATCGGCGCCGGCCGCGAGAACGTCACGCGCGTTTTGCAAAGTTATCCCACCGATCGCGACTAACGGTTTCCCCGTAGCGCGCCGCGCCTGCCGCAAGCCCTCGAGCCCAACCACAGGGTCGGGGTTTTCCTTGCTGGCGGTGGGAAAGATAGGACCAAAAGCAAGGTAATCGGCTGTCGAGCGAGTCGGCCTCAACGACTTGGTCTAGCGAGTGGGTGGAAAACCCAATCCCTTTATCCGGGGCAAGAACCCGGCGCGCCATCTCGACGGGCAAGTCATCCTGGCCCAAATGAACTCCGTCAGCATCCATCGCCCGCGCCACGTCAGCCCGGTCGTTCACAACCAGGCTACAGCCGGAGTCCCGAAGGAGCGCCTTCAATTCTACGCAAGTCTCGTAGAGTTGGCGCGACGACGCTCGCTTGTCACGGAATTGTATCAACCGGACACCCGCCGAAAGCAATTCTCTCGCTATCACTGCCGGCAGACGCCCGCCCGCCCGCGTGGGGTCGATTATGGCGTAAAGGCGTGGGATCGAAAAACCCATGGGTGCCTTCGGAAGGAGCGCTAAATGATATCGTCACTGTTCTTGATGAAACGCCTGAGGAAGTGCGTGTCAAACTTCCCTGCACGAAAATCCGGATCAGCCATGATTCTCTGGTGGATAGGAATGGAGGTGGAGATGCCCTCCACGATGAACATTTCGAGTGCGCGGGCCATGCGGGTTATCGCCTCCGAGCGGTCATTGCCGCACACCACCAACTTGGCAATAAGAGAATCGTAGTAGGGGGGGATCACAGATTCGGCGTAGGCGGCAGTATCCACTCGGACGCCTGTCCCGCCCGGGGCGTGGAAGGCCGTCACCTTTCCGGCTGAAGGGGCCAAGCTTTCGGGGTGTTCGGCGCAAATCCGACACTCGATCGCATGTCCGCGCAATCCTATCGTCTTCCCCCCAAAGTTCAGATGGCCGCCGGCCGCGATGTGAATTTGCATCTTCACGAGATCGACCCCGGTTACCATTTCGGTTACGGTGTGTTCGACCTGAATGCGGGTGTTCATCTCCAGGAAGTGGAGCTTGCGATTCTCGTCCATCAGGAACTCGACCGTCCCCGCGCTGGTGTAACCTATCTTCTGTAAGGCCTGAACGACTTGCAACCCCACTTGCTCCCTGGTCTCGGGGTCAATTTGGGTGGAAGGGGATTCTTCCACCAGCTTCTGGTGGCGGCGCTGAATCGTACACTCCCGCTCGGCGAAATGCACCACCTTCCCATACTGGTCGCCCAGCACCTGGAACTCGATGTGGCGAGGCGATTCGATATACTTCTCTAAATAAACATCCGGAGCGCCAAACGAGGCCGCCGCCTCATTCTGGGCAGCTTGCATGGCGTGTGGCAGCTCGTCGGGCGTCCGCACAATGCGCATCCCGCGCCCGCCCCCGCCCGCCGCAGCTTTCACCATGACCGGATAACCCGCACGCTCGGCCTCTTGCAGCGCCATCGCTTCCGATTGAAGGACTTCTGACCCGGGAAGAACCGGCAAGCCCAACTCCGCCATAGCCCGGCGCGCCTGGTTCTTATCCCCCATCATGCGCATGGCCTCCGGGCGGGGACCAATGAAGGTGAGGTTGGAGGCCTGGCAAACCTCGGCGAAGTAAGCGCTTTCCGCCAGGAACCCGTATCCAGGATGAATCGCCTCGGCGCCGGTGATCTCTGCCGCTGAAATGATGCTCGCCACATTGAGGTAACTGTCCGCGCTGCGCGGGGGACCGATGCACACTGCCTCGTCCGCAAAGCGCACGTGCAGCGAGTACCGGTCGGCTTCGGAGTAGACTGCCACCGTCTCAATACCCAGCTCTTTGCAGGCGCAGATCACCCGCAGGGCGATTTCACCGCGATTGGCAATCAGGATCTTCCGGAACATGGAAATTCGATGTCACTTCTTCCGCGCGGGCTTGATCGCAAACAGGGATTGCCCGTACTCCACGGGCTGGCCAGTCTCCACATAAATGCGAACTATTTCGCCTGCCACTTCAGCTTCCAATTCGTTCATAAGCTTCATGGCTTCAATGATGCAGAGCACCTGGCCCAATGTCACAACATCACCTACGTTTGCGAAGGGCGGAGCGTTGGGCGCCGGGGCTGCGTAAAAGGTCCCCACGATGGGAGACTTCATGACGTACAGATCTTCAGCGGATTCTGCGGGTGTTTCGCCAGGGAGGGGTTCCTCCGCCGGAAGTGCTTCCGGCGCCGGAACGGAAAGCGCGGCAGGCAGCGGCGATAGTGCAGGCGGAGCAGGGTCCGCGACGTAAGCTTCGCCCGCACCAGGATTTGAAACCACGTAATTTCCGCGCTTGACCCGGATCTTCGCGCCGTCTTGTTCCATCTCAAATTCAGTCACCTGGCGCTCGATCAGCACGTCAATGAGCTGTTCTATTTCTTTCAGTCCCCAGACCTTTTCAGTTCCTTCGACGCTGCGGGACGGTTTCTTCCCAGCCATTGGCTTCATTCTCCACGCAAGCCTGTCATGCTGAGCCCGTTCGCTTCGCTCAGGGTAAACTCCGCGAAGCATCTCTACAGTTGCTTTTGGACTTCAGCACCATTCGACGAACTGCGGGGATGCTTCGCTTCGCTCAGCATGACAGGGTTCTATTCTACAATCCACCGATCTTTAGGGGCGGGGGTCAGCACCTCCGGGCCAGCAGGCCCCACCAAAATGGTATCTTCGACGCGGATTCCTCCCCAGCCTTGCAAGTAGATCCCAGGCTCAACGGTCACTACCTGGCCGGTTTGCAGCCGGCCCTTTTCGCCACGCGCCAGCCGGGGCATTTCGTGAATCTCCATTCCTACGCCGTGTCCCGTGCTGTGAGTAAACAACCGGGCCAAGCCCCGGTCCCCCAGGGTTCGCCTTGCGACCGCATCAACCTCCCCTGCTCGGACTCCGGGAAGCGCAGACTTTACCGCTCTCTCCTGAGCTTCTACGACGGCGTTATAGAGGCTGCGAACGCGCCGGGACGGCTCCCCCAGGTACACCGTGCGGGTCATGTCAGCAGCGTAGTTGCCAAGTATAGCACCGAGATCGAAGATAACCAATTCATTTTCCCTCAGTAACTTGCGGGAAGCCCGCGCGTGGGGGAGCGCGGCGCGCGCGCCAGAGGCAACAATTGTCTCGAACGCCGCACCCTCCGCGCCCTTCTTCCGCATCTGATATTCGATTTCAGCGACCAGGTCGGATTCAACCACGCCCGGCTTGACGCTCCCCAGCACCTTCTCAAAAACCTCCACGGTGATTCTGCCCGCGCCGCGAATCCTGGCCACTTCTTCCTCGTCCTTCACTGCCCGGAGCTGCTCCACCAAGCCTGCGACCGGGAGAAACTTGACCCGCCCGCCGACGGCCTTCTGGAGCCGGGAAAATTCGGCGCAAGTCAAGTGCGCCTCCTCGTAGCCCACCTGCCGAACCTTGTTCGTCTCCAGCCAGGCCGCCACCGCCTTGTGAAGTCCTTTCCTTTCCTCAATCACGTCCACGCCCCAAGCTTCTTCCTGAGCCTGGTGCGTGTAACGCGGGTCCACCCAAAGGACTCCTTCACGAAGGTTGAACAGCGCGACACCGGCGCTCCCACGAAAGCCGGTCAAGTAGGCGACGTTGGTCAGGTTTGTGACCAGCAAGCAAGGAAGCCTGCGTTCCTCCTGCGCCGCCCGGAGAGAGCGTTGCCTGCTAGCGTGTGCGTTGAATGGCGAATCTGATTTCATGGCTTAAAATGACCCTGCAAAACGAAGCGCGGACCTGTCCGTCTGGTGACGGACAGGTCCGCGCTAAGTCCTTGAATTTTCCGAAGCGTTCGCGAAATCCCCTCCCAGCTTCTAGCTGGTGAGCAGCCTGGGGGAAACAAAGAAGAGCAGCTCCTGGTCGGTATCCTGGACGTTTGACGACTTAAAGAGATTCCCAAGAACTGGGATGTTTCCGAGCAGGGGAATCTGGGTGACGGAGCGTTGGCGTTGAGTTACCGTAACCCCGCCAAATACCACGGTCCCGCCATCCGGAACGAGCACCTGAGTGGTTGCTTGTTGAATATTGATGCTCACGGCGGCATTGGTGATGATGGTGCCTGGACTAGCGTTTTGCACGCTCATCTTCAGGAAGATGTGGCCGTCGTCGGTGACCTGCGGGGTGACAGTGAGCTGCAGCGTCGCGTTCTGATAATTGATCGCAATGGTGTTGTTGATGCTGGTCTGAACGGGAATTTGGGTGCCTTGTTGGACCATCCCCTCAGCGTTGTTCTGGGTGATGATGCTCGGGCGGGAGATGGTCTTCGCTTGGCTGCGAATTTCGGCCGCCGAGATCGCCGCATCAATCATGTAGCGCTGTGAGAAGTTTGTAATCGCCACTACGCCAAAGCCGGTAGTGGGGTTTTGAGGAATTGTGAACGTTGGCGGTGTCGTCGTGGTGCTGGGGGACACGCTGGATCCCGTCCCCGTCTGTCCGGTGCCAATCGTTGAACCCGAACGATTCGCAACCGCTCCCACCAATGCGGCCGACAGGGTCCTCTGAAAGGATGAGTTGGCTAGAACAATCCGAGCCTCGATGGCCACCTGCTTGGTCTTGGTATCCAGTTTGGCAAGAATCCCCTCGATGACCGGGATCTGCGCGGCGACATCAGAAATGATCAGCGTGTTGGTGCGGTCATCCACCATGACGGATCCACGCACGCTCAGTGCCCCGCCGCCCCTCTCCTTCTCTTTACCCGATCCCCACGCGTTCAAGAGAGTGCGAATGTTGGAAGCCTTGGCGTAATTCACCGGCCGAAAAACCGTGACCAGGGGAGCTGCCTCGAGGCGAGATGCAACGATCCGGCGCGCGGTCTCATCCTCCGCCATGAGTGTGTCAAGCCTGGCGATGCGAAGAATATTGCCCTCCAGGACCTTGCCCAAGCCATTGTTCCTTAGAACGATGTCCAGCGCCTGATCCCAGGGCACGTTGTCCAGAACCGTCGTGACGGAGCCCGTCACATTCGGATCCACAAGAATGTTCAAACCGCTGATCTCATGGATGAGGCGGAAGAAATCTTTCAGATCTACATCCTTCAGGTTTAGTGAGATCAGTTCACCCGTGTAGGCCGGCTTTTCATCGTCAAACGGCGACCCTGGCGCGGCTGTCCCCTGGTAAGCTGCCAGGTTGGAGGTGGTCGCCGCGTTCAGGACCTTGGCAGCCTTTTCGGCCCGAAGAATTTCCGGGGTCGTAGCCTGCGGTGTCTGCCGGGGAGCCGCCGCTGCGTCCCTGCCACCTTGCAGACCAGGCACGGCGCCATTGCGGTCGGGTTTCAGAATATTCTCGTTACTTGCAGGGAGTGAAACACGCACACTCGATGGCTTTGGAATCATCCCGATCTTACGCTCGGGGACGGCGCCCCCAGGCGGGTGGGTGGGTGTTACGGGAACCTGACGCGCAGCGACTACAGCAGCTTGTTGAACCGGCTTCCCTGCATCGCGCTTGGCAGCAGGGTTGAATGTCGACGCCGGCGCTGGAGCAACTGCCCGGGAGACCTCCATAGGGCGCGGCTTCACCTCGACCAGCACCCCGCCCACGTAGGCATGAGCGTCAAACAAGGGATTGCCCGACAGATCGGCCACGACCCGCACCACCTCGGGATCCTTCTCTCGGAACTGGCCCACCCTCACGTCCTTCACTACTGGGGAAGAAACCGGAATCAGTTTCCGCCGAACCGCATTCCGCATCCCCTCTACGTCCATCACAAGACGGTCCGGGTGGTCAAATCGGTAGACATGGAACGTCGCGGACTTTGTCGTGGCAACGTCAATCGTGACTTCTCCCGCAGACCCTGGCCTTATCAAGATTTCCGAAACCGACGCTCGCTCCTCTGCCGCCTTGCCGGGAGCAGCAGACTTGAGGGCAGCGCGCGCCGGAGCCACTTGTGGTGGGCCCGCAAGGACCTGCGGCATTCCAACCACCAGCCATGTCATCGCCAGCGAAAGGGTGGATAATCGTCTCATCTTCCTTCTCCAGGAGCCGAACCCAGTTTTATTTCCACTTCGTGGGTAGCTACCCGACCGCTCGAGTCGAGTGTATTCTCCTTGAAATAGACGGCCTCCGGCGAAATCCTGCTGACCACGCCGTTGTACACCGTGTCGTTGACTCTCAGGAAGTAAGCTCGTTTCGTGATGTTGGTCACCACCGCGATCATGGTGTTCGCGGGTACTTGGCGCACAACCCCCTCGAGTCGCAGTTCGGAAATTACCAGTCCTCTCATGCCTGCCGGGAGAGCCCCGGATACCCCGCCCGGCGTCGAGGCGCTAGCCGATCCCGGCGTCATCCACGCCTTGAAAGGGTCTCTCCGCCCGGAGGCAGCAGACAGCATGCTTGGCGTCGTCTTCTTGAGTGACTCGGCCCCCACCGCTCTGGCCGCCGCTTTTTTTGAGGACTTGCCTGACACCCGACGCGGTGACTGATTCTGCGTGAGCTTCGGGGACGGGGGGGGACTTTGGGCCTTCACCTTGTTTGTCGAGGGCGGCGTGTTAGTTGGGGTTTGCCCCGCCCACACGGCCACTGCCGCCAAGCCGAGCACGCCTACCAACAGGAGAAGCACACGCACCGCCAGGGTCGTGCGTTCGGGCTGAAGCCTGCCGTTAAACATGGTTCTCGTCCTGCCCTATTTCTTCGCTGTAGGCGGGGCCGCGGTCGAAACCCCAGTAAAGTAGGTTGTCAACACGCAGTTAGCCCCCACCGTTTCGCCGGCATGGATCTTGAACGATCCCATGCCTCCCCCCTCCGGGGAACCCAACGAAAGACCGGAAACACTGGCAATGCGCTGCTCGCGCGCCAGGCGATCGAAGAAGCCAAGCAACGCGTAGTAAGTGCCGTCGAGGCGCAGGTTGAAAGGCATCTCCGTGTAAATATCCTTCGGCGCCAGGGCCTGCGGAATAAAAGTGCGGACATTCACCCCGGCTTCTCTCGCGTCTGCAAACACCGTCCTCAGGAAATCATCCGTGGCCTGCTCTTCAGGGACGATCGAACGCAGCGTTTCGAGCTGTTTCTCCAGTTCCGCAATCCGAATCAGGTACTCGGTCCGCTGTCGTTCGAAAATCTGGTTGACCTTGTTTTCCGCTGTGAGCCTGTCGACTTCCTTTTGCAGCCTGTCCCGCCGCTCCCGCAGTGGAAGATCGTAGAAGTAGAAAACCGCGCCCGCCAGAACCATCGCAGTCAGAACAAAAACCGCAATCTGGACAGGCACCGGAAGGTCATTGAAGCTCTTAGGCATCGTGATTACACTCTCCGCCTACAGTCCTGGCCGCGGCGGGGGAGCTGTTGCCTTTGCTCCCGCGCCAGCCTGCGTGGGGGAACCTGCCGCCAATGGCGACTTGTACGAACAATCCATATTGAACTTGTAGCTGATGAGATTCTGCAAGTCATCTTCGTAGAATTGCCGGAGTTGCACGTCATTGAAATACCCAGAGGTCTTCATCGTAGACAGCAAGCCGGCAACAGAATTCGCCGAACCCGCTTGCCCGTGAATCACCACACGGTCACCCTGGGGAGTCACCGTGAAGAGGTAGAGGTCGTTGGGCGTTCTGTTCACCACATTGCCCAGGGCGTTCATGAACTCTGTCGGTCCCAAACGACTGGCCCGCAGCACCTGGATGGTATTGATGCGCTGCTCGAGCAGCGCGCGCTCGTGTTCGAATCTGGCATTTTCCTGCTTGATGGCCGCCAAGCGCGACTGTTCGGCCTGCTGTTTCTTGAGCTCGACATTCAAGCTGGCAACCGACGCGCTCCAAATCAGGTACACCAAGCCCACAATCCCAAAGCTCACCACCAAAGCGCCGAGGAAAGCGCCCAACTGCTTCGCCTTGCTTGCGTGCGCCATAGCCCTTGGCTTGGGCTTCGGCGCGGCCACTCCCAGCAGATTAATCTTGATCATGACTAATCAAAGCTCCTCAGCGCCAGCCCCGTCGCCACGCACAGGCAGGGGGCAATGTCTTGGAGGTAAGCGCTGTCAAACTTCTCGGGATCGACTTTCACTTTTCGGAACGGATCAATGATTTCCACCGGAACACGAAATTCCTCTTTCAAGTGCTCGACCAACCCTTCGATCATCGCACTCCCGCCGGCCAAGTAAATCTGCTGGGTGTTTTCCGCCGAAGTGGTCTGCCGGAAGAAGTCGAAGGTCTTCTGAACCTCCAGCATCAGGATTTCCGAGACGGAGCGAAGGTGGGGAATCTTCTGCTCCCGTGTTATGCTGCCCACTTCCTGCCCCTGCTTCAGCTTCTCCGCATCCTCGTAACTGAGGTCCAGTTCTTTCTGCAGGATGTCGGTGTACTGATTGCCCCCTACGGAGACATCCCGCGTGAACAGCGGGGTTCCTCCCCGGCCCACCACAATGTTGGTAATGCTGGCGCCGATGTTGAGGAGCGCCACGATGGTGTCCGGAGAGACGTCGTAATTGGCCTCGAAGGCATTGAACGTGGCGAAGCCGTCGTAGTCCACCACGCAGGGTGTCTTGTTCGCCTGGCCCAGAACGTTCGTATGGTTGAGGATCTTTTCTCGCTTGACCGCCACCAGCATGACGTCCGTGCCTTGCCCCGATCCAGATGCCCCCAGGGGCTGGTAGCTCAGGTTCACGTCGGAGATGTCAAAGGGGATATGCTGCTGGGCCTCGTAAGGCATTGCCTCATTCAGTTCCTCGCCGCTGGCTGCGCTGACCGTAATTCTCTTCACGATCACGGAGTGCCCGGAAACCGAAGTGGCCACATTCCGAGTCTTGATTTTGTTCCCGGCAAAAATTCTCTCGATGGCTTCGGAAACCGTAAGGGCATCCATGATCGCGCCGTCGACCACCATGTCCTGTCCGAGAAGCTCCAACCCGAAGTTGACCAGTTCGTAAGAATCTCCCCGCTTCTTCAGCTCGACCGCCTTCACGGCGCTCGATCCGATATCCAGCCCTACCAGACCTTTCCCTTTCCCCATCCCAAACATCAGCTTTACTCCCTACCGAGCGGTCAGGTGTCGCTTCCGTGTAGAATGATGTTCCGATTGCGTGCTTTGCGTCTCCATCCAACGGTCCAGGAGCGTCTTCTTGAACTTCCATCGGTTCCCTAACTTAAAGGCAGGAATCTTTTCTTCATAGACATACTTGTAGAGCGTCTCGCGGGACACTCCCAAGTAGTCCGACGCTTCCCGGATGCCCATGACCTCTCTGGTTTCTGCCATGCCCTCGACCCCGCGACCTCGTCCTTTCTCGAATGGCTTCTAAAGACTACGCTCTGAATCGAAAGAGCAGTTACACGCACTCTCTTGTTTATGCATATACCCCCCGGTTAAGAAGTTGTCAACAGGTTTTTGAAGGTTTCATGGGGATATCTTAGAACATTCTTAGGTTCCCTCCCAACTACTTACTCCGCTTTATACACTATCTTGAGTTTTTGCGGAAAGAACACCACAACAGAGTCTACGACCCGAGTTTTTCGGTTTTTATAGTACTTCCGTACTGTTTTGAGGGGCGAGGAGTCGAAGTTCTCTGAATATCAATTCGCGCGGAGGTCTTCTTCACTTTCGGAACGCCTGGGAAATCACCGCGCTCGAGTGGAACGGCCTATTCCCGCCCGGCAAGAATCGGCGCCAGGACCTTCAAGTAGCGGTCGACGTCCGACATATCATTATATACATGCACGGAAGCGCGGACGCGGCCGTCGCCAGCCCACACAATAACGCCTTCCTTCTCGAGCGCGCCGCCTATCTCTACCGCACGCGGATGAGCGAAAGCAACGATGCCGGAAGCAACCTCGGCGCTCGCCGGAGTCAATAATTCAACTCCCAGTTCGCAGAGACCTTGTCGTAAACGCGCGACGACAGGTTTCAATTCCTGATCGATGCGGTCCACACCCACCTGCAACAAGAATTGCAGGGCTTGCCGAAGGCCGTAAATGGATGGGAAGTTTGGCATACCGGCACTCACACAGGCCGCGCCTTTCTTCCAGTCGTAGCTTTCGAAGCGGTTTGGTGAAAAAAGGTCTTGCACTGAATACCAACCCACACTGGCGGGTTTGAAGCGCGGGCGAAATTCCGGAGCGATATAGACAATGCCAAGGCCATGCGGGGCGAGTAGCCATTTGAAGCTGCTCGACATGAGGTAATCCACTCCCTCAAGGCTCACCGGGCAGCGGCCCAAGGCCTGCGTGGCGTCGACGGACATGACCGCTCCCACCTTGTGGGCCGCCGCGGCAATCTTCCCCACGCACGGCAAGTAGGCTCCGGTCTTATAACTGACTTGGCTTAGCGAAACCAAACGTGTCTTGGGTGTGATTCGTGCGGTGATCTCTTCCTCGCGCAGCGCCCCGCTGCTACCGCGGATTAACTCGACCGCGACTCCCATCTGCTTGAGACGCAGCCAGGGCAAGACGTTGGACGGGAACTCCAAATCACTGATCACTACTTGGTCACCCGGCGTCCAATCGAGTGAGAGAGCAAGGAGGTTCAGGGCATCGGTGGCACAACCTAGAAACGCAACGTTCGCTGCGTCGGTGCCTAGCAGCCGCGCGACCAAACCCAGAGTCTCCGCCTCGACGGCATGAAATTCCCGGCGTCCTGGCGTGCCTCGAGCCTTGGCGCGACAATACTGGGCGAACGCACCCTCGCATTCCGGGAGCGGCAAGCCTTCTGCTGCGGTGTCCAGGTAAGTCATTTGCTGGGCCGTGGGAAAAAGGTTCTTGTGCATGTTGGCTCTCACTCGAATACTTTCATTATTTGCCGGTAAGCCACAAAGGCTCTCTCGACCTGCTCGATCGCCACAAATTCGTCCGCCGTGTGGGCCTGCTCGATGCTGCCGGGTCCCAGAATGATGCTCGGTATCCCTCCCGCGGAGAGCTTGCTCGCGTCGCTGCCGAACGGCACGCCGTAGGGACGAGGGTCGAGGCCCATTTCTTTCAGAACCTGGGCCGTGCAGACCACTATGGCAGAACCAGCAGGGGTTTCCAAAGGCACATCGCGCAGCGCGCGGGGCTCCATCACCACTTCGATGCCTGGATGGGAAGCGCGGAAATCACTGAAAAGTTCTCCATAGCCACCCAGGACCTTATCGGGATCTTCGCCCGGCACAAGGCGCCGATCGACCTCAATCCAACAAGCAGCCGGCACGATGTTAACTTGTGTGCCGCCCTGAATCATACCTATGTTGAGGGTGGGACTGCCCACGAGCGGATGTTCGAGGCGTTCCAAATGCGAGCTCCGTTCCTGAAGAAGACAGACCAGACGAGCCATATGCTCGATGGCATTGACGCCGAGATAGGGTTTTGAGCTGTGGGCAGCTTTCCCGCGCACGGTGATCCGCCAGCGCAGACAGCCCTTGCTGGCGACGATCATCTTCATTTCGGTTGGCTCGGAAACTACGCCCGCGGCAGCTTGCAGATTCTCGCGCAGCTTCAGCACCCCGGGATAGGAGTACTCTTCTCCCACGGAGGAGACGACCCACACTTCACATGGGGGTTCCTGGCCTGATTTTTTCAGGTCCGACATGGCAAGCATCATCGCCGCCAATCCAGCCTTGGTGTCGCAGGCCCCACGACCGTACAAGAGGCCGTTCTTGATTTGCGGGTCGAAGGGCGGAACCACCATCCCCTCGACTCCCGCCGTGTCGCAGTGCGCTTCAAAAACCATCCGGCGCGAGGAATTCCTGCCCGCAAGCCTCGCTATCACATTGGGGCGGCCGGGAAGAACCGGCTGTTCCCAAACTTCAATTTCGCGAGTCTTAAAGAAGTTCAGAACAAACCTCTGAACCTCCGTCTCCGAATGCGCAGGGTCGAAGGCGGGATTAACGCTGTTAATCCGAATGAGGTCCGCCAGCGTTTCAATCAGTTCCGTATGAGCCATGGTACTTAATCCCAGCCGGTGATTTGGACATCGCTATCCCGGCTTGCCGATTCGATCAGAGCTAAGACCACGCGCACTGCATTCTTGGCTTGTCTGGGCGTAATGATTTCGGGCTGGCGATGCTCGCGAACACAAGCGCAGAAATACATCAACTCATCGCGCAACGCCCCCAGCGCCGCGCCCCGAACACGCGGATCATAGCCGACATCAGGGACCTCGAAGCCCTCTTCCCGCCAAAGGCTCAGGTCGCCCGGGAAAAGGCTGACGTTTCCAACGCCCCGATCGCCGACCACTTGCATGGCGTCGTCGAGAGCGATGCCCGCCTTCGAAGGAAGGAGCCAGATTGTTTCCACCACACCCAGAGCCCCGCCTTCGAACTCCAGAATCCCCCAAAATGTATCGGGATGCTTACGCCCCGTAACTCTGCGTTCAAAGCCCCGCACGCGTAAGACCCGTTCTCCCGTGTACCACAACATCAGATCAATATCGTGAATGCAATTCTCGAGCGCCGGGTGGGTGCGGTGGTACCGCTCGAGCAGCGCGCGCGTGCGATTGCGCCGGGCGTGCATGGAAACGATTTTCCCCAGACGCCCCGCCTCAATATCCTGTTGCAGAATCACATACTTGGTCTCGAACCTGAGGATGTGGCCCGGCATCAGAATGCGGCCCGCGGACTCGGCGGCCTCGATCATGCGGTCACAGTGGCCAAGATCGGTGGCCAAGGGCTTTTCCACAAACACTTCTTTACCGGCTCCCAGGGCGGTGAGCACAGGCTCCAAGTGAGTTTCCTCGGGTGTAACCACGTCGACGGCGTCAACAGCCTGGTGATGGCAAAGCTCTTCGAGGCCGGAGCAGATGCATGGGATGTTGAAAGTCTGCGCAAGCTCTTTAGCTCTCTCCCTCACTGGGTCGTAGACCGCTGTGACCTCAACGCCCGGAACCGCGCGATAAGCGCGCAAATGACTTTCACCAAAAAGCCCGCAGCCTGCCAGCCCGATTCGAACTCGTTCCATTCTTGTGCCTCCTAACTTCCCGCGCTGGATTTGAGCGCGTTGATAATGTGATGGCAGTTCAAAACTTTTTCTACCAAGTCAAGAGGACGATAATAGTAGTGGTTGGAGGCCTCGAACGCAATGGTGGAATCCTCTCTCGCAATGGCGTATTGCCGCTTGGCTAATTCAATCTCTTCCCTGGCAATTTTCGACATACGCTCCGCAAGCGCCGGACGAGCGCCGGGCGTCGCCTCTTGATACTCCGCCCGTAACCGGCAAAAGAGAATCTGGTTGGCCACACTTTTGAAATGCAGATGGCAGGTTTCCGCAATGCCCAGATCCTTGCGGGCAGCCGACTGTTTACCGGCGGGAACTCGCTCGAGCGCGAGACGGAACTCCACCAGCCCGGAGGCCCACAGCGCCGCCATTTTCTCAAACTGCTTCTCGGCCACCTCGACGGGGTAGCTGCCCACCCAACTCTGGTAGTCATCGTAGGGGAACAGCATCATGGTGGCCTTGTAACCCGTGGGATGGAGACGAAGCAAGTTGGTCGGACCGTGCTGGACGGGGATGTCGTAGACGACTCCGCCCCCTTCCATGGGGTATTCCAAAAATGCCCGGCTAAAGGTCTTCCACGCCTCGAGTATCTCAGGAGCCGCCGCGCGCCCGTATCGCCGCGCCGCCACCTCACTCAGGATCAGGCTTGAATCCGGGACGGGCGAGAAATAGCATTGCTTGGCGACCTCGAGATTGGGCGAAGGGTAACCTCCCACGGTCCAGGAAGCCTGAAGCCCTTTGATGCCTGTCTTCAGAAGATTTTGGCAGTGCTCGAGGATCAGGTTAGGAACGGGGATGTAGGGCACAGCGGAAATCTCCCACGTGCAGCTCCATTGCACCTTAGCGAAGGCGGGCAGGCCACGGTCCCGCGCGAGTCTCCAGTTGCCCAAGGCACGCTCTCCGGGCCCTACAACGGAAATCGAGTACTCCCCCACCTTGGCGCGATGCCCGCCGCGTTCAATCGGCTTGTCCCATTCGCTCACGCTCAGCAGGGCCACATCTTCAGGCAGCCTCTGGATTACCTTGGCGGAGTTAGCGCCGTTGCGGGTCCAGTCCTCGCCCCATCCCCAGTCCCAGGCAATGACATCGGCCCGAGCGCTGCCTCGCCGCACGCCCTCCCGGAACGTCTGAATTACTTCCGCAATCACCTCCGAGCCGTCTCGCTGGGAGCAGCGCGGGCAGAACTCCGCGTGGCCGTGGGAATAACAGTTCGTCAGATTCTCTGACGCGGTGATGCAGAAGATTCCGCCCAATCCCGGGGCGTTCGAAAACACATGAGCAAGGCTGCCGGCAAGCCACTCGCGAACTTCCGGGGTGCTGGTGCACATGGTAAAGAACTGTTCGTCGCCCGGATCGTGCGTGCCCTTGATTCCCGGATGCTGGGCAAAGAATCCGGCAGGCATGGTGCGGGGCTCGTTCAGATAGAAATAGATCTTCACACCGTACTTCCCTGCCCGCTCCACCAGTTTGTTGAGATTTCGCAGGCGCGTTTCCCAGCCCGCGCCGAATTCCGGAAATGTCTTGGAAGGAGCGAGATTGCGCAGCACGGCCTGAAGCCAGACACCGCTCACGCCCGCGCGAGCCAGTTTCTCGAGGAAGCCATCCGGAAACGGGTCAATGTCCGCCTCCATCAATGGATCGCCGTAGAGCGCGAAGTAAGAATAAACATAACGTGGGTTAAGTTGTGTATCTCGCCGAACCGTGCCCTTCGGCAGGTAAGGTCCCTCGCGGCTCTCCATCTGATCCTGCAAATAGTAGAGCGCCTGGCGCAGGCCGTCGAGGTCGCTCCCCACGACACGAATCTCCTCTGCTTCTACATGCACCTCAAAACCGCCTGTTGCCTTGCGGAGCGCAGGGCTGAGAGAAAACCTCATTGCCCGCGCTTCTGCACTCTTCCCCTCGGCGCCCACGCGCGCTTCGCAAGCCATGGCGCGCTCGAGGTAACTCCGAAATCTCTCAACCAGAGCGGAGGGAATTCCCGAATCTTCCGCAGGTCTCGCCAGGGTCCAATCCCGGGTCAAATCGACTTCATTCTCAGCAGGCCGGCTTTGTGGATCGCGACTTGGGATCGGCTTGGAATCGCTCAGTTGTTGCACAAAAGCGAAGGCAGGCTCGCCAACTTCGTGGATCGAGGACCCCAGGGTCTCCTCCACCAACCGCTTGATTTCTTGCGCCCGCCGCTTCGCCTCGGGTGAGGGCTCTTCGTACCTCAACGGCTCGCAACGCGGCTTCAACAGGCCAAGTTTGATCCAAAGGAAGTCATCCTCCTTCAGGTGATACTCGTACTCCTTGGCGTCCCAACCCAGAAGTTGCATGAGCTGCTCGTCCGGCAAGATGTGCCAATTCTGCCGGATCACCGTTATGTAGATGCGGCGCAGTTGGTCTTGAGTAAGCTCGGCTTTCTTGGGCAGCCCCATCGAGGCCCCGACCTCGAGCACTCTGGCGCGGGTCGTCCCTAATACCTGCGCCAGGCGGTCGGTGTTGGCCAATTCCCAATTGCGCCAGATGAAAAGGTGCAAGCGGTCCGGGAAATGGGGTTCTGGAATGGGTTCGGGTGTGGGAGTTCCACGCTCGAGTGAAATTTGTTGTGCTCGCAGCCAAGATGGCCAAGTGTCAGCCAACACTAACGCACATAACGGGGTCCGACTTAGAAAGTCCCGGCGATGCATAGGATTCTCCCTCCGTTAGAACAGCCGCTCTGGAGTGCGGCCCGTCAGCTGACGGGCCGCACTCCAGAGCGGCTCACTGGAAAAAAGCCTCTTCCGCGGCGCGGCTGAGGATCCACTCCTTGTCCGCCGTCGAAAGGAAATCCAGGCGGTCGCGCACCAGGGAAATGCTGTCCGCATACGTTTCGCTTTGCACCTGAAAGGGGCAGTCCGAGCCCCACATGAATCGCCTTGGCCCGAAAGCTTCATAGACACGCTGGATCAAGGGTGCAAGGTCGAGGTGGGGCGGTTTCTTATTCCCCAAGGCATAGAAAGCCGAGACCTTCACTTTGACCCTTGGGTAACGGGCCAGCGCGCAGAGCGCTTGCAGGTCATTCTCTGTAACCGGGCCTGCCATGCCGAGACGAGCAAGATGGTCAATGACCACCGGCGTGTCAGGGAAATTTTCACAGCGCCTTCGCACCGCAGGGAGGGCTTCGGGGTTGATCAGCAAACACAACACCAGATTCTCCTTGGCTGCAAAGCGAAACATCCTGTTCAAGCCCTCTCCCTCCAAACAGGTTTCCGCCGGAACGTTCTGCGGGAAGATGCGAAAGGCGCGCACCCCGTGCTGAGCCAGCCGCAGCATCTTCTCTTCCGGGTCGCTGCCGTTCCAGTCAACCACGGCAACGCCGGCGAAGACTTCCGGCCGCAGACGGATCGCATCGAGCATGTAGGAGTTGTCGGATCCATAATAGCTCATCTGAACGAGCACCACACGGTTGACCCCATGGGGCTTGGCATGACGGAGAATATCGTCACATGAAAACACGCGGGGCGCCATCTCCTCGCGACTGAAGCCCTGAGCCAAGGGATACTTCTCGAAATCATCTGTCCAAATGTGAACGTGAGTATCGACATAATTCCCAGCCATGGGCCGGCTATTTTCCTCTCTGCCATTAGCGTATGGGGCGTCGAACATTGTCATAATCGCTCCTCCGATCAATTCAATCCGCTGCCAGCATATTCGTCACAAGGGGAAAAGTCCACTACGAGGGGAGCGTCCGTCGTCGGACACTGGTAGGATACCCGGCCGCTTGCTTGTCGCGTGCAACTCAGCGTTTCCAGTAACACCTTTTCTTTTCAGCAACATTCCCGCATTTCTGGAGTAACTACCTGTGTTTTCTATGACATTCCAGCTTCGGCCTAGGTGCCAAGAGCCGGCCCTTTGTTTTCAATAACATTCGCGCATTGTTCCTTCATTTTTGAGTTTTCAACCGCTTCCACACCCTGCAAGTCATAGGACATAATGTCGCTCTCAATGCCACTCTCGATGTCCTCCATCACCCCGCCATCATCCTCACTGGGAGGAACGACCAGGAGGTCCGTGAAGTCCTTCCGCAGCCTCAGCAGTATCCTCACTTTGCGGTCGATGGAGCGGTCCGGTGGAATGCCGGGCGTTCTGGCGCGCGGCGGCGAGTAGTTCAGGTGTAAGTTGGAGTGATTTGCGTAAGGACATGGTTCCTCCTGGGCCGGTGATGTGATTCGAGCGGGGGAAGGACTCCCCCGCCGGTAAGGCATTGCACAAGGATAGGCTACCACGGGGGTGGGAGATTGTCAAGAGAAATATTCACATAGCTAGCCCAGGAGTTCGGCAAAAGCTTTCACCACCAAGACACCAAGCAATCACAGGGCAATTCGCTGCATCCCCTGCCTTATGAGTGTACTATTAAAATTTACCAGTAAACCAAGCCGATGACTCGTCCGTTTACATGGGAAGGCGCTCTCTTGGTGCCTTGGTGTCTTGGTGGTCGATACTATTCTTGGGAGTGGCCCCTCTTGGTGCCTTGGTGTCTTGGTGGTTCGTAGTGTTCTTCGCGGGGGGTGCTATTCCGGTTGCGCAAGGCCCTTGGCAAGCGCGTTATCCAACAACTTTTTCATCTTTCGCGAGGCCTCTTTCGCCAAGCGCGCTTGTTGTTCACCCAGTTTTCCTTGCTGTTCGCCGAGCTGCCCCTGGCGCGCACCCAGCTCGCCTTGCTTGGCGCCGGTCGCCCCTTGTCGCTCTCCGGCCTTGCCCTGGATTTCGCCCAGCTTGCTCTGCAATTCTCCCAGGGCACCTTGCAGCTCGCCTAATTCTTCCTGCGTGGCACCATGCTTGTGGAGCTGCTCAAGTTGAGCCTGCAATTTCTGAAGTTCCGCCGTCAAGTCCGGAACCTCCACACGAACCTGTTCCATCTGCCTGCCGAGCTTCTCTTGCTCGGCACCCAGCGCCTCCTGTTGACGGCCCAACTCCTCCTGCTGCTTGCCGAGGGCTTCCTGCGGCGCGAAAAATGCCTTGGCCTGCTGCACGGTCGCCGCATCGCGAATGAAGTAGGCTTTGCCGTTGCGCCGGAACCAGATGAAATCCAATGTATGGGCCTGCTTGCGCAGCTCGCCCATGCGTCCCAATCCGTCGGGGCCCCGGAAGAACGACCCGCTCAGGGTGAGTGATTCGCCGGAGCTGACCACATAGGTCTCGTCGGAGTCTCCCGAGTACATGCGGCTCGCCGGTGGCCGCGGTGTCGTCGGCGCTTTCGGAGCTGGGGCCGGAGCGGGCTTGGGCGCAGCCGGAACTGCCGGCACGGCGGGCGTTGCTGGGACCGCTGGCACACCTTGCTTTCCCGCCACCACAGGTTGCGCCGCGGGACTTGTCACGGCGGCTGCCGACACCGGTGCAGCGTCCGCGTGGAGCTTGTTCGCCGCCACTGGCTGCACCCCCGCCAGCAGATAGATCACGGGCGCGGCCAACAGCGCGAGCGCCACCCAAGCGGGTTTTCTGAGCCCGGCCGAAACCCGCCGACTCGAATCCAGAACCCTGTCCACTCTCCGTTGAGCCTGTTTTATATTGGTCATTGCCACACCCTCCCATCGGACGCGTCCTGCGGCGCCCTGCAAATCCTGATAGAAACCGAGTAAGACCTTAGCGTAAAGAGTGCGATCGGCCACCGTGCGTAGCGCCGCATCGTCGCTGGCCTGCTCGGCCAGGGCGGCGAGATGCCCCTCGAGCCACCAGCCCAGCGGGCTGAACCAGAAAACGCGGCGGTGAATGGCCGCCAGCGCCCGGGTCAGCGCGTCTTTCCTCACCACGTGCGACAACTCGTGGGCAAGCACGGCTTGCACCTTTTCTTCACTCCAGGCGCGCCACGCGGTGGGAAGCAGAATGATCGGATGCCATACGCCCAGCGTCACGGGCACGGCGACGGCCGGGGATTCGGCGAGTTCAGGCGCCGTATCGAGGCCCTGCCGTGCGGATTCCTCAAGCAATGCGACCTGCACCCGCCGGTCGCCGACCGGGCGGGCAGAGAGCTTTACGCGGCGGCTTAAGAAAACTCCCAGCGCGAGCCGCGCCAGCAACAGGCCGGAGATCAGCAGGTAGACTGCGGCGGCAATCAGCGGCCAGGAAAAAGTCCAGCGGCTTGCGGAGGGGTCCGCGGAGTCAGGCCGGACGGACGGCGTTGCCCCGGCGATGACCCGTACCGGTGAGCGGGTGGCGAGGATTGTTATGCCGGCGGGCGCGGGCGGGGGAACAGATGGCGCCGTCAGGAGAGCGGGCATCGGCAGCCGAACCGCGGGTGCGACCCAGGCAAGGAACGGCATGGCCAGCGCCACGTAAAGCAGCGCCGTCCAAACGGCCAGGCGGACCGCGGCGTCCTTCACTCGCCCCACGGCCAGTGCCACACCCGCCAGCGCGGCCAGCAGCAGAGCGCGAAGGGCGGGCTCGGCGAGGTGGCGAAGCAGTTGCACGCACAGATGGGAGCTGGACAGGATCATCCCTTTTCTCCTCGCCGCCGGGCGACGCGGCGGGCCAGTTGTTCCAGATCTTTCTGCTTCAGCACCTTGTTCTCAACCATCCCCACCAGCAGTTGCTCCACCGAGCCGCCGCAAAAGTGGTCGATGATCTGTTGGACGGCGCGCGCCGCGAAATGCCTCTGCGGCTGCGTGGCTTGGTAGAGAAAAGTCCGACCTTCCACCTGGTGCGCGAGAAGACCCTTCTCTTCCAGGCGCCGCAGCACCGTGCGGATCGTGGAATCCTTGAGCGAGCGCACGGGGACCAAGGCTTGGCGGCAGGCCTCCGCTGTGGAGGGACCCCGCGACCAAATGAATTCCATGAGGAGTTGCTGGAGCTCGCCTAGCGCCCGTGGCCGTTGTTTGGATGTGTTAAACATTGTAGCGTTACAATGTGTAACATATAGGAGGAGACTTGTCAAGGGGAAATTTCCCGCTGGCTGGCGGATGGTTGTGACGGGCGGCACGGAAATACAGACTCTAAACCTTGTCAGGACGCTTCTGGAAGGTGATTACAGAGTAACAGTATGCTGCTATTATGAGTTTGATGATCTCGTTGTAAACCGATTTCGAGAGCTCGGGAGCGGAGGTTGTCCTCATGAGGCTGCAACGCTCTCAAGGGTTGTTGCATTTCGCCCTGAAACCGATAAAACTCTATAAACGTTCAAAACCCGATATCATCCATGTGCAGTATCTTGCGCCGGGGTTGGTTCCCTCGATAATTGCTGCCAGGATGGCTAATATTTCAACCATTTTCGCAACGGTTCACATTGCCGGAGCTATTGCGTACGGACGTAAGGCCAAATTGCTGTTGCACACCGCTGCCAGGCTTTGCAGCGCTTTTTTTTGCGTTTCATCGGAGACGGAAGAGTTTTGGTTTGGTAGCAGCCGGAATATTTGATTCCGAATGCCCTGCTTTGACTCGAAAACACTTTACCATCTATAACGCGGTTGACGGAGAAGGAATTGAT
>CAVWDS010000017.1:0-98877 GCA_963753795.1 uncultured Acidobacteriota bacterium | reverse complement strand
GACTGCCGGAGGTCTACGAGCACAAGAAATCCGGCCCATCGCGGAACCGAACCAGTCTGTAAGAATGGGCCGGGGTGGGTACGTATGCGAGGGTCAGCTCACGCATACTCCGATCGATGATGCCCGTGACTGGACCTATGAAATGGTCCAATGCACCGGTCCCATTTACAGCTCTAACGATTACTGGGCCCTCAATGCGAAACTCAGCCACGATGAGTTAGTGAAGCTGAACGCATCTCTGGATCGGCTGAACGTTACGAGCAGCGCTACCCAGGATGTCCTCAACAAACAAGTGCAGGCGTTCAATAGTGACCTCAGAGCGATGATTGAAAAGCGCTTTCACGATCTCCCGAATGACGTTTTGCTATCGCCAGCCATTCAGAACCTCAAGAAAAGTTTGATGGAGTACGTCGACCAGAGATTGCCCAGGACACCCCCGAACAATCCACCCGCTCCGCAGCCTCCGACGCCGACCACCGGCCAGCCAGGTCCGGCCTCGAACCAGCCCTGACATCAAGGGGGCTCGGGCACGGGTGGTGTCCTAAAATCACTTGATTCGCTTTTGAAGCGCAGGAGATACTAGTGCGCAGGAGTTTGTTAGGGGGCTTTCGAGTCTTAACCGAATACGAATGCGGTCGCGCTCAGATAGCTATCGAATGGGTGGCGAGGGCTCAAAAACCTATTGTGGAAATCGGCGGCTGTCCGGTCAAGGGTTGCGATCTTCTCGCCCTTGCCCACGATCTCAATCGGTGTATTACCAGGAACGGAGAATCTGTAACAGCCTTTATCATGCCAGACAGGATGCCGGGATATTGCTGCTACGGATTCTATCGCTATCGGTGGGCCATAGACGCCATGCTCACTATATGGGGAGCGGCCCGCTGGCCCCGTGAGTCGGCTCGGTGGCTATGGTTACAGGGCCTCCTGTTCGGATACGGCGCTGACGCTATCCAACGCTTCATTTCGTCTGCGTCTTGCGCACAAGCGTCCAATTCGCGTTGTTGCCACCGCAGCCAGTCTTACCTCCACCGCAGGGTGGAAATTTATGGTTCTCTGGCACGGCTTGTTCGACGCCGCAACAATCGGAACGGTAAATGCCAGAGACGAAATTGATAGTGCCTGTGTGGGGCATGTTAATGTCCTCCTGAGCGGCAAGATTAGACAAATCGGAAGCAAAAGTCAATCACGCTGCTTGAGTCTCTTGGCCAGCCTGTAGCAATTCCTCGATGCTCCAAATGTGATCCGTCAATCCCGCTTCCATGGCGGGAGTTACACGAAGGGTCAGGTGAACGCGACAGATATTATACCAGCCTGCATACATGGCTACCGCAGCTTTCAGGTTTTTCAGGCTCTTGCTGAATCCCAAGGCCAGGGTCTCGTGCGTTTCACAGGAGCGGCCGGAAGTAATTCCTTTGTCATCATTTCTTGTGGGGGTCTATTACTCGGCGCAAATTCTCATTCTGTCAGCGAGCCGTAGCAGCCCTGTCAGGAAGGCTGACCTCACCACGCACTCCATCGGCTGCGCCCAATTGATACCCGAGCCAAGGTGCCGAGGGTTGGGTGGGGCCAAGCAGGCGAGAACCGTGGCTCAGGCCGGTCGAGAGCAGGGCTCCAGCATTGATGTAAGCCTTATGTCCCTGCGTGTCGGAAGGCAGGACAATCACGTCCGCCCGCAGAGGTGATCCCTTCCCCCGAAGCGTAGTCTTGGGTTGGCTCTGCGGCCCCAAAGCTATGTCCGTCGGTTCTTCCTGAACTGGGGGGAACGGCTCCGTACCCGCAATGAACACCTCGCTGTGAGTCAAAGCTGGATCGGCGAGCGCTACAAGGTTTGTGAGATTGTCTATCGCGGCCGTCTCGATTCCGTCGGGCTGACTAAACGGCTGGGGGGTTTCGTAAACGGGTAAGCCGGTTGTCCGCTTCATGAATTCGGTCCAGAGGGGGAGAGCCGAATGTGCGCCGGTGATATCCAGGTCGCGGTCGTCGTCGTACCCAACCCAAACCACGGCGAGAAGGTTCGAGGTAAATCCGGCAAACCAGCCGTCATGTGAAGTGCCGGTCTTCCCCGCGGCAGGGAGCCCAAAACCACCGGTCCTCACGCCCGCTCCGGTGCCGCTGTTGATGACGCTTTCGAGGAGACTCACCATCAAATAACTGACGCGCGAATCAAGCACTCGGTGGGCACTGACAGGATTGTCCCAAACGGTGCGGCCCTCGGCATCGGCGACGGCCACAATGCACCTGGGTGCAACGTACTCGCCGCGGTCAGCGAAAATCGTATACGCCCCCGCGACCTCGAGTGGCGTCGCGACATAAGCGCCCAGCGCGATGGCGGGCGTCGGCTCCAGTTGGTTGTTAAAACCAGCCGCCACGGCAAAGTCGCGCACCTTACCGTAGCCGACCATCTCGGCCAGGTGCACGGCGGGCACGTTAAGGGAGTAGGTCAACGCCTCACGGACGGTTACCGAGCCGTGGTATGCCTGCTTATAGTTTTCCGGCGCGTACGGTTTATTGCCGAATTCAAACGTGGTGGGTTCGTCCGCCAGGACTGTGGCCAAGGTGATGAGAGGTTGTGAGCCGTCTACACCTGAGTTCAGCGCGGTGGCGTACACGAAAGGCTTGAACGACGAACCGGGCTGGCGCCGCGCCAAAACGTGATTCAACTGACTCGCCCCATAACCGCGGCCGCCTATGAGAGCCTTGACGTCGCCCGTGTGCGGGTCCAGAGCCACCAGCGCGAGCTGCGGCTGATTCGAGTTCAGTGGAGACGTCTTCTTGCGTTTCCTCTGTATCTTCACTTGTCGATCCACCTCGATCAGGCCGGTGCGCGCGCCCTCCGAGGCCGCACGCTGTAGATCAAGGTCAAGGGAGGTGTAGATCCGGTGGCCTCGTGAAAGCAGGTCGTGCTCGGAAAACTGAGCGAGCATTTGCGCCTTCACCATATCCACAAAATAGGCCTGCTGGCGGGCTTCGGCGCTCTGCTCAGCCAGTCCGAGGGGAGTTCTCGAGGCCTGTTCAGCCTCGCTGGCGCTAACGAAGCCTGCCTTCTGCATGCGCCTCAGCACAAAATTTCGCCGTTCGGCTGCCCGCTTCGGATGTTCGTAGGGCAAGTAGAGATTAGGTCCGCGAATCAGACCGGTTAGAAAAGCGGCCTCGGGAAGCGTGAGGGCGCTGACGTCTTTGTTAAAATAGACCGAAGCAGCCTCGCCAAAGCCGTAGATGGAAAAACTATCCCGTTGACCGAGATAGACCTGGTTCGCGTAAAGCACGAGAATCTGGTCCTTGGTCAACCGGTGCTCGAGTATCATAGCGAAAAAGACTTCCGCCATTTTTCGCCGCATCGTGCGACGAGGCGTCAAAAAGAGGTTTCGCGCGAGCTGCATGGTCAGCGTACTGCCACCCTGCAGCCGCTTGTCCGAGCGGAAATCCGCGATGGCGGCGGCAACAATGCGGAGAGAATCCACGCCGTGGTGCGAGTAAAACCGATGGTCTTCGGTAGCGAGAATGGCATCCACCAGCGCCTTGGGGAGGTCTTGGTAACGAACCAGGCGACGCTTCGCGCGGCTTGCGCCAAAGAGGGTCGTGATGGGTTCGGGCTCAAGCCAGTACGTCTTCAAGGCGGCCATGTTGTCGAGAGCCGTAATCGACACGAGGCGGTGGCTTTTGAATTCCAGTCTCGCCGGACCTTCGAACATTTGACCATTTCGGAAGAAAGACTCGGGGCCCGGCTGGATCTCCAGCCAATTGCCCGTTACGGTATAGCTCCCGATACCTCGGCCCTCCTGGCCCTCGGTGTAGCTGGCGTTCCGGAGGTGAGCCGCGACCGCGCCGGCAGTCAAAGACTGTCCCACTTGCAACTCGCTTGGGGCGGCCAGGATTACAGCAGGATTGCCGAAAACGTTCCCCTCCAAGCGGGCATCAATGATACGCGCGAACTGCAAGTAGAAATGAATAAAAACACCCGCGACAGTCGCGACAGTAAGCAACATCAATAGTCCTGCTCCGAACAGGATTTTTCTCCAGGGCGGTGGCCGGGGACAGGCTGAGATCGTATGTGATCCCTGGCCCCTTGAGGAACTGGACATGTCCTTAAGTCGATACGTGATCATCGTATCTCCTTTGGAGTCCCCGCAGCAGACTCCAACGATACCGGCTGGACTGCACTCGTGGCTTGCACAGACGATATTCTATTCGGTCCCACGGTGGCGCTGTAAACGGCGCCGTTTCCAGTTTTCTGGCGATTTACATCGGGATCGCGAACAGTGGCGATCTTCGGTTTTGTGGGCCTCGATTTTTCTAAGCGGCTCAAATCCGCGAGGACGGCGACTTTCAATTGCATGAACTGCTCAGCTTCTTTGAAGTCGTTAAGACTTTCTCTGCACTCTTTGGATCCAGCGCTGCACTTGCTTTCTCCCGAAGTCTGGCCTTTGCGTTGGGGAGCTGGTCCGGCAACTGAGGACGTCGCGCAGAAGCTCAGAAGGATACACGCCAGAGTCAATCTTTTCATTTGAAGCTCCTTTTGCCCGCGAAGCCGGGAGGGCGTCAGCCGCTCCCTCACCGGATCCCGGCTCGCAGCTCGACACACACTGGTTATACCCTGGAGTAATTCGCGTGTCAGGCCAATACCGCTCACACGTTTGGTCGAAATTGCTCATCCCAGCTAATGGGGAGGGGGACTACAGGGTGGGACCGGTCGAAATTAGGGTTGGTTCGACATCAAGGCTGAGTCGTGGAGGACAACGCTTAAGAGGCCACTATGGACCGCCAAACGGCCGCTGGAGCCAAGCTCCTTGAACCAAGTACAAAAAACCCCTGTCACATCAGGGGTATGAGGTCATTTCCACACTTCAGTAATTGGCTGGGCAGTACTATCGCCGGAATTGAGTGGGAGCACTCCGAAGTTGTCTTCAATTGTCCTCAGAACGCTGTAATGAGTATATGTTTTTGTAATCTCTCCGGGCTTCACCATGTCTCCCAGGAAAACGGTATAGATTCGCTCAGTCTTCTCGAAATACTCTGACTCGTCGAATGTCACAATGACGAGAGTTCCCTTCATCTTCTCGTCCAGAGGAAACGACTCCTTCAAGAATTTGTTCAGCCAAGTCGAAGCTTTCTTCAATCCGCTCCCAGGTCGCAACACGGGGTCGTGCCCATCGTCGTCCACGTTTGGGCTGTAGAACATGTAACGAGGGAGAGGATGCTTCTTCGGGTCGCTTCGGAAGTCTTCAACGTCAGCGACAAATCTATTGTGCGGGTCCTTGGTAGAGACGGATACTACGTTGCCGAAGCTTCCTTGCTGAATTTTCGCAAAACTCAAGAACGGGACATGCTTGCGAACGTATTTCCCACGGTCACCAAGAAAAGGTTGAGGATCTGTTGGGTAATCCTCAGCGTAGTTCTTCCAATCCAGGAAATCAGCGATGGTCCGATGGCTATTGTCGTCGGGGAGAGTAATTTGATCGTTGCTTCGAACGCCAAACAAGCTGCCGCCAACCATGGCCAGATAATTGGGATAGGACGGGTGAATCAAAGCCCTGAAGTTGCTGAACCTAGCGCCCATCTCTGCTAACTGCGCCAAAAATGGGTCTTTCATTGCGGAACTATAATTCTGGTTCTCCAGCACGATAATCAGCACGCGATCGAAATGCTTCCCAGCACTCACAACGGGGGCTGGGGCTGCGGCTGGCGCTGGAGCTGGCGCTAAGGCTTGTGGTGGACTGCCCGCGACAGTCGGAACCAGAGTCACCGACTTCAACTGATCCAGTTGAGTCAGCACGCTCTGCCAGTGAACCGTGTCCTTTTTCGTCTCCAGCGGAGCAGAGAGGTCCGAATAGAAGCTTAGGATGTTCGCCCGCAGTTCTGGGGTGGTCAGTTCAAACTTCCGCTCCGACAGCTCGGCCAGCAACTTGGCATACGTGTCGTCGGTCAGCGAATATTCCCCTGCCTTGGTCCCTCGGCCATCATCCAAATCACGATTGGGAACCAGGAGTATATCCGCACGTATTTGTTCAAGAAAAGCCCGGTATTGATCGACGGACGTATTGATGCTCTTGAAATATAACTCCTCGGTTTGCGGGGTAGGGTTATTGAACGCCAGCGCCTTGAAGGGGCCAATTTTCGGAAAGTAGTGCAAGCCCGTTGACATGAGCCGGACCCCGAATCCGGGCTTCTGGTAATCCTTTCCCCACTCCTTTTCGTAATCGGAGCGCGAAAGCCGGTACAGGAACTTTCGTTTCGCGGCCGTAGGCATCTCGCGCGTCATGTCCTTCTTATGGGTCCGCAGTGCGACCTGGGTCATTTCCGGAATCAACCGACTGATACAGAAACGGTACGAGCCGATCGCCAGGTCCGCGTGAGGAAGTACGTCTTTCAACTCCACTCCGTATACGACGGGAAAGACCCGCTCCAAGAGGGACTTGGACACTTTAAACCCGATGAAATCGTGGTACTGCTCCGACGCATAACGATTCTTCGCCACCTGCACCATGTCGAACCCGAACTCCGTCTTCAGATGGGCCGTCTTGTCCTGCGCATACTTGACCGATTTGCCATACTTCGCCCGCAGCTTCGGATAGTGGACCGCGACGGCCAGGTTGACAGCCGGGTGGCCGGCAATATCCGAGGCATAGTGGGCCAGGGCACCGAGGGCGAAGGCGTACTCGTTGGCATCCTGGCTCTCCAGCCGTAGCTCGCGAACGAAGTCTCCGCTGCGAACGTAATGCACCAGGTTGCTGAACTCCGCGCGCCCGAAGGGATAGTAGCCGAGGTCCTGGATGACGGCGCCGCCGTAAGCATAGGCATGCGCCTCCGTAATCTGGTCTTCCGTCAGCGCCGGAAATCGCTTGAGCAGCAGAGGCCGGATCTCAGCTTTCCAGAGCAGGTCTACGATTTCCTCGTGCGTGAGAACGGAGTATGCAAACGAGCCCAGGCTGCACATCAACAAGATGGTGAGGATTGCCAACCCCCGGATCCGCAAGAGGCGCCAACCACTGGCGATGGCGCCTTGCAATGACACTTTATACTTGCACCTCGTTGAACAATACTGCGATTGTTTCGTCATGGATTTCATCTTCTCCGCCGGTGTCTTAACAAACACGGCGACCTTGCTGGCAGCATCAGCATCCTGCCGGGTAAACTCAGCGCTGCCAGCAATAGAGAGGTCCCGGAGCTCTTACAAGTTAATGTCCAACGTTAATCTCAAAGTGGATCGCGTCGTGAACACGATAGCCGCTATCAATCAGAACCACATGTCCCCCAATGACGACGTAACGGTAGCCGCGAGGGGGACGACCGAAACCGCGCGTCATCTCATAGGGCGCCGGGCGACTCATCCTCCGCATATCATCATCGAGCACGTAGCCCGGCTGAAGCCGGTTTTCGTAGTCGTTATTCCAACGGTTGTCCTGTCTAAAAAGCTCTTGGTTTTGGTTCTGGTTGTAATAAGTGCGCGCGTATTGGCGTTGATTCTCGTTGAACTGGCGATACTTCTTCTTACTCTGGCCGCGATTCTCATTCCGCTGGCTTTGTCCACGATTCTTGTCATTGCCGCGGTTCTGGTCATCTTGTGCCACAGCCGCACAGCACGTCAAAGCCAGCAGCGCCGTCACACAAGCAGTCACCCACCATTGTGTCTTCATAAGTTTTCTCCAAGTCGCACTGGGATTCCCATTTTAAAACTCCGGGTTGCTGTAGGCGTACGCCTCAGCGCATTGCTATTACATGCCCTTTATAATCGAGTACGAAGCGCGTGTCAGTTCATTTCGGCTCACCGGTTTGGTCAAAATTGCTCAGCCCAGTTTATGAGAAGGAAACTAAGTGGGGTAGCCGGGGTTTTAAGGGGGAAGGAAACAAGGAGGTTGGGGAGAGCCCCAGCCGTATGCCTGCAACCGTCCTTGCCGGGGCATCGAGGGGCCCGGAAAACGGTTGAATAACAGGCTAGTCGTGCCGGATCGAAAAGGCGAAGGTGCCACACCGGGGAACACAGGCGGTGGCGTCCCTCCCTGAAAACCAGTCCGTCCCCAGGGCTGTTGTACGAAACAAGATGGTGATGGCCCGCATGTTTCTCATGGTTCGTTTCTCCTGAAAAACGGTGAAAGATGAATTCGCGCGCCAGACGCTCGTGGCGTCTGGCGCGGTGGTTGTTTCCCTTCGATGACTTGCAGTTCTCCCCATGGATCGCTTATAACCGGCCAAACGTTCGTCCACCCGAGGGAGAGTATTTCGTCAGCGCGCTGTCCAGGCCCTGGGCCGCACGAGGAGTGCGCACCGTGCCGTCGATCAGAATTTCTTTCGCGGTCACCCTGCGTCCATAGAGCTTCTGGTTATCGTCTTCATCTTGCTTGTACACGGCCCCGTCGAGCGACGCCCCGCCAAACAAGCCGCGTGAGCGGGAGTAGCTAAGAATCTCCGCATGGAGTTGAGCGTCGGTCGCGCCTTCCGCGGAACGACCCACCGGGCCGGCCGCTGCGGATAATTCCGCGCCCAGCTTGACGCTGTCCTGGACCAGCTTTTTCATGCCTTCCGGGTTCATTACAAGGAACACAACATCGGTGGCCTTACCGCCGATCTGAAATCCCACGCTCGCGCCGCCCATGGTGAACATGGAGGGGGCATCCCACGCCCCGTTCCCGCCCTTGCGGCACACCAGCACACCGCGTCCATAACTGCCACCAAATATAAACGCAAACTTCACCTGGGAAGGAACGATGCCCACACACACAGCCTTTTCCAGTAACGCATCAGGAATGCCCTTGTCGGGAGTACTCATGATCTCGTTCATAACGTTGGTTGCCTTTTGCAATTGGCTCTCACCGGCGAAAGCCGTTGCACAAAATGCCAACAGCAGAAAAACCAAAGTAAGTCTTTTCATTTGAAGCTCCTTTTCTTGCAATCCCACCTACTGACCGGAGTGTCCGATGCTCCCATTCAGAACTGTTGGACTACTGGCCGACATTACTATTTTTCGAGGGCTTTCTCCACTTGGCCGATTATCCTTTTAACCTCCCCGCCGGCCCTTTCAAGGGACTCTCGCGAGTCCCCTACTGCTATGTTTATACCCCGGGGTGATTCGCGTGTCTGTACAGCATGGCTCACGTGTTTGGTCTGAATTGCTCACTCTAGTTTGCGAGTGGGAATCCATGGCGGGACCGATGGGAATTACGGAGCATTTACCTTCGAGGCTAGTCGTGTAGGACATCGCCGAGAAGGTCGCGATGGACCGTCAACGGGCCGTTGCCATTGTAATCGACAAAGCCGAGCTTCCTGAACTTATTCATGAAATGACTGACTCGCGACCGGGTGGTGCCCACCATTTGTGACAAGTGTTCCTGATTGATTCTGGGAAATTCACTTTCGGCTCGACTTTCCTTGCCAAAAGGCGTAAGCAGCAGGAGAATCCGGGCGAGGCGTTTCTCACTGCAATTGAAGAGTCGATCCAAGAAATCTTCTTTGACGCGAACCATACGAGAAAGCAAGTATGAGACAAAAAGCTTCGCAAAGGCGGGCTCTTGATGGATTAGGCGAATAAGAGGCCCCTTATTCACGCGGGAGATCGTGGATGGTTCAATCGCCGTTGCGGTCGACATCCGCAGTGATTGTTTTGCCAGACAACCCTCTCCAAACACGTCGCCTGGCCCCAAAATGGCGATGACTGCTCGTTTGCCGTGCGGTGATGCAACCACCAGCTTCACGCTGCCATTCTGGATGAGAAACATCGCATCCGCCGCCTCCCCTTGCGAATAGATGACCTGTCGGTCTTGGTACTCCCGAGTCGTCTTTTGAGTACCGATCCTTCTGAGGAAGGTCCGGGAATTGAAAGTGAGTGTATGTCTGCTCAAGCTAATTGCCTCCTGAGGCCCGTTCTTGCACCGGGCCGCGTTACCCTCGTCAGCGCGTCGCGCACGGAGCGCGAGTCGTCTTACGAGGGCTCTGAGCTTTCGATCAAGAATGGTACACGGGCCTCGCAGTAGACGCAGACGGCGGTCCGCTCCACCGTCTTATTCTCAGGCGTACTCGTCACCTCGAATAAGCGCAGGCAGTCCGTGCAAGTCAGAACGAAATAACCGGCGCCGCTCGGGCGTGTCCGAACAGGGGTACTGATCACTTGCGGGACGTAAACGTGATTGGGCGTTTTTCGTGCCAGATCGTGGACGGCCTGCAAGAGTTCGGGGACTTGTTGCGCATACTTTCTGAACCAGCGGTCAGGCCTGACTTCCTCAGGAAGTTCGCGTTGGATTGATCCCGAGAGGACAATTACCGGTATGGAAGGGAAGCGCCGGCGCACCACCGATATAAACTCGAATCCTGACATGCGGGGCATCTGAAGGTCGGAGATAATGACCTTGGGAAGCTTATCCCGGAGTTTCACCAGACCGTCGATTCCGTCCTCAGCTTGTTGTGCTTTGAAACCCGCTTTTTCCAATTGACTTGATAGAAAGTTCCGGATGGTAGGATCGTCGTCCACCAGCAAAACACTATTTGCGGAAACGTCGCGCATAACATTCTCCTCGATAGCCACTGGGCAGCTATCCTGGCCCTCAAACATTTTATAGATCGAGGGTGACTCGCTTGTCTGTACCGAAAGGCACACGCGTCTGGTCAAAATTGCTCACCGCAGTTCATGCGGGGGAACTAGCGTCTCAGGTCGGTGGGAATTACCGAGGATGTTCCATGAAGGCCCGTTGGCGGCGGTCCATTTACAGCCGCCGCATCGGTCACGAGGAAGTCAATCTCGCAGGGCGGGACCGAGCGGCTTGCGCAAGACCTGGCCTTCCGGCAAATTGGTTCCGAATCGGCTTTTCAGGACTCACCGAAGCGCGGGGACGAGCCAAGGAGGAAAAATGCGCTCGAACGGCTCGTTGGAGGCAATCGGGTGTATATTCTTGACTGCCAGAATACCCGAGTGGAATTTCGGGCTTATTCTACCGATCTGTCGCAACATGGTGTTCGTTTCCGACATCCACGTACTTTCGGCCGCATTTTTCATGGGATTGGCGGCGGCCGCGCCGATGGGCCCGGTCAACATGCTGGCCATCCGCCGCGGCATGATCGGCGGTTGGCGCCGTACCCTCGCCTGCGGAATCGGCTCCGTCGCCGGCGACCTGATCCTCTTCTCCCTGGTCCTCCTCGGCGGTCACTATCTCCTTTCCGACCTGTCCAACCCGACTCTCCGGACCGTCCTGGCGGGTATCGGCGTAATCGTCCTGCTTCCGCTGGGGATCTACTTCCTTGTCCGCGCCGTCAAGGAACCCCTGCGGGCCTACACCAGAGCTCGCAAACGCTGGGACAAAAGCACCGTCCCCGCGCATCTGGTCGCCGATGTCGCCGCCGGTGCCGGCCTGACCATCTTCAACCCCTTAACCATGGTTTACTGGGTTGGCGTCACCTCCAACTGGCTCCCCTTCGCCCATTCCATCTTCGGCTCCAAAGCCCCCGGGTGGGGAATCCTGATGGTGGCCGCCGGCCTGATGACCTGGTTCACCACGCTGATCGTCGTCGTTCGCTTCATCCCCCACCGCATCGGCCCGACCTTCTTCCGCCTCGTCAACGCCATCCTCGGCCTTATCCTCCTCGGCTTCGCCACGTTCTGTGCAATAGTCCTGTCCCGCCATTTCCTGCACTGAAACAAAGAACCAATCCTTTCGGCGATTTTACGTCGCAACCCCTATGTGATCCTGAGGCGCTTGAACACGGGGACTTTGGCAAGGTCCAAGATGATTCGATCTGATACGTTCGTCACCTGTCGATTAGGGACTGCATGCGGACCTGTACTCCGCAAAAGAATCACGGCTCTCGAAATCACGAACCAAATGTGAGGCTAGTCTGCTCTTTCGGGCTGGGACTCCTCCTCAGCGTCAGTTTCTTCTTGGCAGCCTGGTCTGCCGGGCCACAGCACAGCTACTCGCTCCGCAACCGGGACTCTGAAAGGAAGACCCAAATTACCCAACCGTTCTTCGACGAAACGTTGTGCCTGGTTGCAAAGCCTCGCGATTTCCACCTTCCACCCGCGCAGCAGCTTGCTGCAATCGGCCTGACGACAGCGCTACCCCAGCCACTTCAGCAGGCACTGGAGCCTCGAGACGATTTCCAGTCCGTCCCTGAGCCCGAACCCAGCGACTGGCTTGCAAACTACACCGAGGTCGGACAGACGTTTGACCAATTCACTCGCTCCCTGCCGAACCGGCCGGATAATCACCGGAGTAAACTCTACCTCCAGCCGCTGGGCAGATGCAACGAAAGCGATGCGCCCTCGCTCGACCAATTGCGGCGGTTCACCGCGGCCTTCCTCATGATGGAGGTGGTCGTTCTGCCACCCTCGGACTTGGCCCCGAACCACATCATGACTCGGCGGAACCCCTGGACCGGCCAGAAATTCAGGGGAGAAGGGTTGTATTTCGGTGGAGCAACGCTGTGTTGAAACCGGACTTAGCCATCATGCCGCAGAGAAAAGGCAGCCATCCTTGATGAAAAGCTGCAGGTAAGTACATTCTCTGGTGTCCGGTTCGGCATTATTGGCTTAGAATTTACCGCCAATTTAGGCGATTTCACCGGCGAGTGTCGGAGAATTCCAAAAACTTAAGACTGCATGGCGGAGAGGCAGGGATTCGAACCCTGGGTACAGCTTTTGACCGTACAACGGTTTAGCAAACCGCCGCCTTAAGCCACTCGGCCACCTCTCCGTCGTTTTGCTTTCAAAAGCCTACCACAGATTCTCCCGCCCGAGCAACAGCGTCTCCGCGCCATTTTGAACTTTCAGCGGCTGGTTTCCGCTAGCGGAGACTCGGAGCCGACCTGTATAATCGTCGCCATTATGAAAACAAAAGCTCTGGCATTTTCGCTTTTAATCGCCGGGTGTCTATGTCCGCTAGTGGCTGCGGACGCGCCGCTTCGTTGGATTCCACTCCCCAGTTCGCAAGTTCAAATGGACGGGCTGCCTTGGTACGGCGAAAACGGCGGCGAACTCTTCCGTCTGCCCGCTAAACTGAAAGACACTTATCGCCAGCCGGTCTGGGAACTCGCCCAATCCCCCAGCGGAGGCCGCATTCGTTTCCGCAGCAACACTTCCATTCTGGCCATCCGGCTCGAGTATCCGAAACCGCCCGAAATGGGAAACATGCACGCTTTCGGGCAAACCGGAGTGGACCTGTACGCGGACGGCGTGTATCGCGGAACAGCGACCGCCGACCGTGACTCGAAGCCGGGCAAAACCAGCGAGCATACCTATTTCAAAGACCAGCCGCGCGTCGACCGGGAGATCACACTTTACTTGCCGCTTTACATGCCCGTGAAGGTTTTGGCAATCGGGCTGGATGCGGAAGCTCGCGTTCAACCGGCCGCGCCTTTCACAGTCAGCGGACCCGTGGTTTTTTATGGCACCTCGATCACGCAAGGCGGCTGCGCCAGCCGGCCCGGCATGAGCTACCAGGCCATTCTCGGCCGGATGCTCAATTTGGACTTTGTCAACCTGGGGTTCTCGGGGAATGGCAAGGGCGAACCCGAGCTGGCGCGCGCCGTGGCCAGCATCAATGCCGCATGCTTTGTGCTGGACTTTGCGCAGAATAACCCCACTGTGGATTCGCTCGCCCAGGTGTACGCGCCATTTTTGGAGACTATCCGAAGCGCTCACCCGGAAACTCCGGTTCTGGTTATCACGCCGATCTATAGCGCTCACGAATCATGGTCCCGCGATGCGCGGCTCGAGGGTATGCGGGAATTGATCCGGCAGGTTGCAGCCAAACGGATTGCTGCGGGCGACCACCATCTCGAAATCGTCGAAGGGACGGACTTGCTCGGGCCGTCGCGGGGCGACGGCTTGGTGGACGGCACGCATCCAAACGACCTTGGCTTCCAGTGGATGGCCGAGGGTCTGGCGGGGCGCATCGCGAAGGTGCTCGGCCTCAAGGCAGAGCGCTGATCCATCGTCCTTGCGAGATAGTTATGAGGTGGGGAGAATGAAGATTACTCTTTCCGGTCGCGCCATCGTGGTTTTGGTTCTGCTCACAATTCTGGCTATCCCTCCGGCAATGGGATATGACGAAGGTCAATCGGAACCCCACTTCGTGTTCAGTTGTCAGCCGGACAACGACCTCTATGTGGCCTTGAGACAGAGTTCGCAGGTTCCGATGCTCCGATACCTGGGAGCGGCGGAGGCCGTCGAGGCCGCGCCGCCCGGCGCAGGCATTCTAATTCTCGCAGACGGCTACCCTGATCGAACCACGCCTCTCGACGCGGAGTTGTTCAAGGCAGCAGCCCGCAAGGGGCTTCGGCTGTACGTAGAATTCCCTTCCTTTCTGCCAGGGGCAAGCACGGGCCGGCCGCGCGAGGTCAAGTGGGAGCGTGGAGTTGTCGCCTCGGATGGGTTCGGCCCGTCGCTCCCGAAGATGCGAATCCTGACCATCAACAGTTGCCGATTCATTCCCGTAGAGGCTGAGAATCCATACCTTGTAATGGCACGCGTGGCAGGTTTCGACCGCGCTGACTTCGGACTGCCGAAGGAGACCTTTCCAATTTTGTTTGAGCTGCCCACCGGCAACCCGGGATCAGGCCCGGTGCTTGTCTCGACCACCAAGCTTAGCCAGTTCATCACGGCTCGCTACGGGCCTCGGGATGCCTGGGGGCCGGTCTGGCGGATGATCCTCGCATGGTTGCAGCCTGGCAAAGTGATACCAGGGGTCAAATGGTTGCCCACGGTTCGGCCTTCCTTCCGCGCGGATGAAAAGGTTCCCCCGAATGTCGAGGCAGAATCTCTGCGCCGCGGAGTCGAGTGGTACTTCAAGGCCCCACTGCTGGTTCATCCCTCCTGGCAGGCCAAGTACAACCAGCCGGCCAACCGGGAGGAGCCGACAGCGAACTGGCCGTTTGGGCACCGCATCGCCTTAATGCCTAATCCCCAAGCGGGTGTTGGAGACGGCAACCTGGGGATCCTCGAGGGATTCACGTCAATGATTCTGCCGGATGGCACGCAACCGCTGCGCTGGTGGCGACGGCACGATTGCAACGGCGAAGTCGCTGGAGCCTTGGCGCTCGCCGGCGCGGCCCTTCACTCCGATCGCTATCTGAACGTGGCAGCGAACCTTGCTGACTACCTTTATTTCAAATCCGACATGTCGCTCGGCAATCACGCCGACCCCAACGACCCCGCCTTTGGCCTATTCGGCTGGAACGACGTCCCCAACTATTGGGACAACATGGATGGGTTTGGAGTCTACTACGGTGACGACAACGCTCGGGGCATGCTGGGCATGATGATGGCGGCCGCAGTCTCGAAAACCAACCGGTGGGATGAGCGCTTGGCCAAAGGTCTCGTTGCCAACCTCCGACTGACCGGTCAGCTTGGGTTCCAGCCGGCCCGCGTAGATACGGAGCCGCTCGAGAAGAACGGCTGGCGAAGCTTCTTCGACAGCCGCACGACAACCCTCTCGCCACATTACCAAGCTTATGTTTGGGCCAGCTATCTCTGGGCCTACCACCACGGCGGTTCTCCTCTGTTCCTTGAAAGGACGAAGACAGCCCTGCGGACGATGATGAAACTCCGTCCCAAAGAGTGGGAGACCGCGAATGCTGTCCGCGTGGGGGAGGCGCGGATACTGTTGCCCCTGGCTTGGCTGGTGCGCGTCGAGGACACGTCGGAACATCGGCTTTGGTTGCGCCAGGTCGCAGAGGATTTGCTCTCGGCGCAAGATGCCTGCGGGGCCATTCGCGAACAGCCGGGCGATCCCGAGTCCACTGCGCCCATGGTCCCTTCCAACGACGCTTACGGCACCGCCGAAGGGAACATCATCCAAAGCAACGGCGATCCGGCCACCGACCTTCTCTATACGTTGAATTTCGCTTTTCTGGGCTTGCACGAAGCCGGCGCGGCCACGGGAGACGCTTATTACAAGGACGCCGAGGACCGCGTGGCAAGCTTCCTCTGTCGGGTTCAGGTGAAAAGCGAGAAGCACCCGGAATTAGACGGCGCTTGGTTTCGCGCCTTTGACTTCCGACGCTGGGACTACTGGGCTTCGAACAACGACGCCGGCTGGGGAGCATGGTGCACCGAAACCGGGTGGATGCAGAGCTGGATTACGTCCGTCCTGGCTTTGCGGCAGATGAGAACTTCCCTGTGGGATTTGACGTCCCAAGTCGAGCTGAAGAGCGACCTCGAAAAATACGCCCGGCAGATGCTGCCGTGAGGATGTCGCGATCTCTTCAGCAAGACACGCTAAGCGCGAGTGCTTACCCTGTCATGCCGAGCGGTCAAGGGGTTGCGGCCGACCCATAAGCATGAAAGCCAACCCTTCGTCACCCCCGCACAAGCGGGGGTCCACGTCACCAAACGAGCCGGATTCCCGCTCCCCCGCTTCCGCGGAGGACCAGCTTCGCCGGAATGACGTGACTTGTGGCGGAGCGCGCGGGTCGTGCATCCATGAAGGCCAACCGGGGTGACAACGACAATGTGTCTCTTCCAGCTTCACCGCCCTTCCTGGCGTAGCCTGTAATCAGTTTCCTTTTCAACAACATACCGGCATATATCGGCTAACCTCCTTTGTTTCATAAAGATTCCAGCTTCGTTCCGGAGTTTTCCACAATGACCCCTTGTTTTCATAGACATTTAAGCTTCGTTCATTGAATTTCTGCAAGTCGAGGAGTCGAGAGTCGAGGGTCGAGAAGTAAGAATCGCGGGGGTGGCGCAGGCCTTGGTTGGCATATACGCCCCGCCGGGATCGCCGATACAAACAGCGCCGGTCGCGTCGCCGCTTGGTCCCTCCCTCGGCTGGCGGACAAACTCGCCGCTACATCGCTCAACTGGCCCGCCTCCAGCCGGAATCTCCATTCCCAGGCTCGTGTCGATATCCTCCATACTCATGTCGAGGTCCTCCAGGTCCAGCGCATCGCCTTGATCCCAAGGGGTCGCCGTGTGCTTCAAGGCTTGGAACTCTTTCCGAATTTGCAGCAGTATCCTCACCTTGCGGTCAATCGAGCGGTCCAGGGTTTCTTCCCGTCGCAGCATCATTTTCCACTCTTCTCCCGCCGGGGCCAGGCAGGCGTCCCGCTCGATGGCCACTTTGTCTTCGTTCAGCTTTTCGGCATACTCGAATTCCTCCTGCACCCAGGCGATCTCCTCCTCCAGCAAGCGCAGCAACTCCTGGTACTGTGCCTCGTTCGGGTTTTGACGAGCCTCGTTTTGTATGCTGCGGGATTCCTCCCGCTCCTCGCCCGGCGCGCCGCCCTGGGCCGACTCACTCGCGAGCCGCAGCAGCTTCGCCAGCCGCGCCTGCCGCCAGCCCTGCTGCTTTGGGTCATCAGACTCGATCCGTGAGGCCTGCCCAGGCTCGAACACGCGCTGCTTCACCTGCTCGCCAATCACCTTCAGCCAGGAAAGCCGCCAGCGCAGCCGAACCCCCGGATCGCTGGGCGCCGGCCTCTCGGTGTCGAGGTCCTGGGACTGGGCAGCGTCGAATGTGGCCTCCGCCATCTCCAGCCGGCGGCCGTGTTGCCGCTCCTCGACCGCCAGCCTAGCGCGGCGCATCACGCCTTCCTGCGCGCGCTCCTGCCGCTGGCGACGCCAGTAGAGCCGGGCCAGGTCGTCGATTTGCTTTTGCCAGAGGATTTCTCCGGGACCGTACGACAACATCAGTTCCTTTTTCAGGTATTCGAATTCTTCTGGGTCTTCGCCCAGCGCCAGCATGGTTTGCCGTTCGTTTTCTGGGGCGGCGTAGAGGCCGTGCTTCAAGGCATTCATCTTCGAGTTCTGCTTACCTGCCGGAGTGCGCGGCCCGGTGGAGCGCCGGGCGTTCGAGCGCTTGGCGGCAAGCAGTTCGGGTGTAAGTTCGGGTGGTTTGCGTAAGGACATAGTTCCTCCTGGGCGGGATAATGGGATGGCCGGGGAAAGGACTTCCCCGGAGGTCGAGGTATTCACATGTATAGGCTACTACAATAGTGGGATGTTGTCAAGAGACATAGTGTCCACAGGTGGGCATTATGGTGTAGCCCAGCGAGAGTGGGCGGCGGCGATCCCGCGCCTGCGAAATCGCCGCCTCGAAGCTGGTGTGCAGCCGACGCCAAAAGCGGGGCGCATACATACAAGACAATGTATGCGCCACCCACGCGGGCTGGAACAATTTGGTAGGGACACGCATGGCGTGTCCCTACTCTCTCTTTCCCTCTAGCTTTGGCTTCGCGGGCGGTACAATTGGTACGAGAACAGTAACCGTCCGGTGAACCCAGCCTCCGCGATTGAAGCTCTCGCCTGATTCGTCACCCATTGACACTTGCTCTACGCCGAAGGATACTATTACAGTGTCGGTGGTTCAGGGCCGCCCTGCATGTTGGTCCGCTGGCAATTCCAGGAGGCTCTCATGGGCAGTCGTTCCCGCGTCCCCTCCTATGCTATATGGTCACTCGCTTTCCTATGCCTGCTTGTTCCTATTGTGCTGACGGGCCAGCAGGACAATCCGACGCCATCGGAATTAAGACCTGAGGAAAGACTGATTACCGTCTGGAAAGTGGGTGGCCCGCACCAAGGGGAGACCCCAGACACAAAAATTGCTCTCGATCTTCAACAAAGCGCTGAGAAGATGGGGCTCACAATAATCGTTAAAGCTTTTCCCGCGGTGGGATTCGCCCAAACGTTCTTCGATGCGTTCGAGAAAGGCCAGGAGCCCGACGTTGTGGCCGGCGACAACATTGGAATAATTTACGGCATTACCACTCCTCTGGGCGAATTCACGGGGATCGCAAGCGATAAAACCGTTCGCGAGCAGCTGGTGGAAGTTACGGAGTCTTTACAAGGACTGGGGCGCCCAGACAGGTATGGCATGAAAAACGGGTGGGTGTTCTTAGTCATGTCATCACAACACTCCAAAGCCGCGAGACAACTCGCCTTTCGATCCCCGGTATGCAGTCAGCGTTGGAAGCTGGCGCAATTGACCCAAGACCTGCAAGAAAGTGTAATTCCCATTGTTCGTGCTTACCTTCAGGGCGACAGTAAATCCCTTGCCGCCTCTGAAGATCCCGAGCGTCTTCACACCGACAGGGCAAATCCAAGACAATTCAACCCCTCTGAGATAAAAGGATGTGGATACTGGGGAGACGAGCGCTTAGCTTTTGTGCCCGTTGTTTCCAGCTACGAATCGGCGAGGGCCGTGGGGCAGATCTCGCTGCTCCTGGTACTTCGGAAACAGAATGCTCAATGGCAGTTGCTCTCTGCCAGCACTGACCCCATATCGGTCTCTAGATTTCCGGAAGGGGTTCCGAAGCTCGTAAGCTTGCTTCAAGAAGCCGGGACCCCTGGGGCAAATCCCCTCCCGGCAAAGCTTGTTGCACCGTTAGACGGGAAATTCCCTGTACCTGCTGATGGCGAACGATTCGGCGACTTCGTTTGGCAGCCAAGCACATCGAGCGATGTTGTGGCACAGATCATCGAGTTCGCCTATGAGGATGATGCGCGCCTCTTCCTAGAATTCTCTTCAGGGGACAGCCCCGCGAACGACCATATTTCTGACGGCCAACTTTGGACCACAATGAGTCTCTGGCGGTGGCGGGTCTGGTCCATTTCCAATTCCGGCGCGATATCATTTTCGGAAGCCCGATCGTTTACACACTGAAACCAACTGTCGCTTCTGACTGCCTCGGAACCAGGGCCCGCACGCAGGAGTTCCTCTGGGGTGGAAGCTGATTAAGTCTCCGGTGGACCCATGCTGGTCTCGCTGGACATGGTGGGGAAGCCGAAAAATTCTGAGAAGGTTAGGAAATGGCGGCCGCTCGCCGTGAAGCCATCCATTGGTCGGGAAGCAACTCGGCGAGGCGGATTTGGGGATGAGTGCTGATGTGTTCGCACCCGCTTGCGCGGCTAAAGGAAACAGGAAGGTGAACATGCCTGTAGACGTGAATGACAAGATCCGGGAATTGAGCGCCCCGCAGCGAAAGAAAGTTGAGGCGCGCGCGGCCGAGTTGATGGCGGAAGAGATGACCTTGCGTGAGCTCCGAAAAGCCCGCAAGCTCACGCAGGTCTGGGTCGCCAGGGCTCTCAGGATCAATCAGGATGGCGTCTCGCGGCTTGAAAAGCGGAGCGACCTCCTGCTCTCGACTCTACGCAAAGCCGTCGGAGCAATGGGCGGCACGCTGTCTCTGGTCGCCGAATTCCCCGACCGGAAGCCGGTGGTGTTGTCCGCCCTGGGCGAAGATCCTTCGCCCCCCAGGTCCCCAGGCCGGAAACACGCACATCCTTAAGGCGTGTGCCGCGTACTTTGGCTGGATGTACGCGCCGGAGAGTCCGTCAACCGACGGACGGCTGGCTGGCCCAGGCCCGTCAGGGCCGACAGATTGTGGCCCAAGGCGGCAGCCGTGGGGAAGCGGCAGTTGTTAACAGTTCAGCCCGCGTCAGCGGGCGACAGAGTCGCTTACGGCCGCCGATTATTCATGTCGCCCCTGCCGGGGCTCGTCTCTTGTACCGCCTCTTCCTCCCATGGCTGCCGCCATGGGCCACATTCTTCCGCCGCCACGCGGCTTGCCTCCGCTCGCTTTACTTCCGCATGATGGGCTTTGGCCAGCGGAATGAGAGCCCGAGGGGAGCAAGCCGCCGCCGGCGCTTCGGCAGTGGGCCAGTATGATTTTTGTGGCGGCGGTCTATGACCGCCGTATTTTAGAATCAATGATTTCGGCGCTCATAGAGCGCCGCTACATCAAACTGACCCACTACCGGCGCTTCATCGCCCTTGCCATTTAAGCGCCAAGCAAGTAATCTTGGAACTATGAATAACGAGTGGCTGAAGCGGATTACGGTGGAAGAAGGGAAATGCGGCGGGCGGCCCTGCATTCGTGGCCTGCGCATTCGTGTGTCCGACATCCTTGAGCTTTTGGCGGCGGGCGCTTCCTTTCAGGAAATCCTTTCGGATTACCCGGCGCTTGAGAGGGAAGACATCATCGCCGCGATCGAATACGCCGCACACCAGACCGACCACGCAGTCCTCCAGGCGTCGTGAAACTTCTTGTTGACAACCAATTGCCTGTCGCCCTGGCACGGCACTTGTGAAGCCTCAGCAGGGGCGCGTTGACTTCGAGAATCAGGTCTGTCTTAAATTCGCTGACCACCGAAAACGCGCCCGGTTGCATACGGAGGCGGTCAGGTGTATGTTATCGATCATATGAGTGACCAAGCATTCGAAGATGAAAGGATGCCGTCAGAGATCGACTTCAGCAAAGGAGTCCGAGGTCTCCATCACATTCCGCCTGGCACGAAGGTCTTCTTGCCGGCTTCGATTGAGCGAAGCGTCTGGGAATACTTCTCCGGTAAGGCCGAACAGAAAGGTATTGATCTGTCGGAGCTCCTGACCGACGTGCTGAAGCGTGATATCGAGATTAACGAGACATTGAAGTAATACAGGGGTGGCGGCGACATTGCTTTCCCATGTCGCCGCCTCCTAGGGTATTCGGTCCTCGATCCCAAAATCGGGGCGCGTACATACACGACGATGTAAGCGCCACCCGCGCTTGCCCAGGCCCGTCAGGGCCGACAGATTGTGGCCCACGGCGGCAGCCGTGGGGAAGCGGCAGTTGTTAACAGTGCAGCCCGCGTCAGCGGGCGACAGAGTCGCTTACCGCCGCCAATTATTTATGTCGCCCCTGGCGGGGCTCGTCTCTTGTACCGCCCCTTCTCCCCATGGCTGCCGCCATGGGCCACATTCTCCCGCCGCTACGCGGCTTGCCTCTGCTCGCTTTACTTCCGCTTGGTGTGCTTTTTCTAGCCGAATGCAAGCCAGAGGATTTAAAGATGAAAGCCGCAGGCCTGCAACACAGAACCGCGCTACGCTTGCTGCCCCCTAAATCCTGGTATTGCGCAGCACGCGAAGCCGTTGTTCCTCAGCCTCTCGTTCGCGGCGCAGTTGTTCTCTTCTATTGGCCTCCTGTTCCTGGGCAGTCCGTTCCATCTGGGATTTTAACATTCGCGAAGCATTAGGTAGCCAATTCTTGAAGTGGCCAATTACGGCCTGGACTTCATTTTCCCGAGCATTGACGAAAGCTTGGTTTCCCCGAAAGGAAAACCCGGATGGATCCTTTCCCATGACGGAGGTGTAATTTCCCATCTGGTGTAGCGCCCTGACCCACTCCGCAGATACGGGACGGTCCAGGATCAAGGTAAGCCGCCCAGCGTTCCAGTCAAAACCGACGAGGCGGGGCGGGTCCAAAGCTAATGGCTCATCCACCTCGGTCGACTTGATGATTGTTCCGTCTATCTCACTCAATCGTTGGAGAGTCACGGCCTCCGACCGGTACCGCTGCACTAACCCTTTGATCTCTTCGATGGAGGCAGGCCTTTCCTCTGGCGCTTGCCTTAGCATCATTGCGACTATGGGGTCGAGGAAGTCCAGATCCTTCGACACTTGGCCGATCAACCGATACTCAGTACCGTAGGGGATAGCCCCGGTAAACATCTCGTTCAGAACTAACCCAAGGGCATACAGGTCAGCAGGCACACCGACCGGCCTACCCTGTACGCGCTGTTCTGGAGCTGCATACTGGAAGTTGGCCAGTCGTTGCTGCGGATCGGTCTCAACCAGAGTGGCCAGAAACTCCGCCGTGAAGCTGGCTATTCCGAAGTCGGCAATCGCCACCACGCTCGCATCCCCGTTGTACAGGATGTTTTCTGGTTTTAGGTCGCGATGAATCACGCCTTGGCGATGGGCTGCTTCAACGCCGTCCAGAATCTGGCTAAAGACTGACAATACGCGGTCTGGCGATATGCCCTCCCTCATCAGGTGCCGCAGGTTGCCATGGTACCTAGGCATTACGTAAAACGGCCCGACGACCTCGCCGCCACGCGCAATACCGTGATCCATTACGGTGACGATATTCGGGTGCTTGTTGCGGGCAAGGAATGCGATCTCGTTTTTGAACCGACGCCGCTTATCCGTGGATGCTCGATCTTCGGAAAGAGCCTTGAGTGCGATTCGTGACTGATCGATACCGACACCACCGTAAACGCGTCCAGCACCACCTTCCCCGAGCAACTCATCGACGACGTATATCCCGAACGTAGTTTCGAAGGATATCGGCTTCTTTAGTTTAGACACGGCGCTTACCTCAGCTCGGATGAACGGGTAGCCACCACGGTCACTGGTTTGCTGACCATGGGTTTGTGGTCATAGGGAGATGCCACGGTCAATCAGTGCGCGATTGACCGTGGCTCGCTTTGCCGCTCCCACAATCAGTCTCCTCGATCTGGCCGGCCTCGCGCCGGTCCCGAATTTGTTGGGATTTCTCTTCGAGGATCTTCAGACTCGCCAGGTATTGCTCCCGAGTTGTTTTCTCATGCCGTAATTGAACAAACAGATATTCGAAGGCGGTTCGAGCTTTATCAAATGCGTCAATGCATTCCTCTTCCGACTTTCGGTGGATCGCGTCGCTTGTTATGTCGTAGATATAAGATAGAGGGTTGTAGCCGCCCCCCTTCAGCCGCTCGGGTAGAAGGCTGTTAGCAATCTCGATCCTGTCTTCGCCCCGCGGGCTGGACTTGGCCTCCTGGATTTTCGTGGCCACATCTTTGCTGATCCCCTCTTCTATTGCCACATGTACCAGCAGCTCCAGCAGGTCGTTCATTCTGCGCTCTACAATTCGCCGCAGATATGTGACAGCCCCAAGGCCGTAGTTAAAGTTGCGGCAGTCGAGTGCTTTTGTGTAATAGTGCGCATCATGCTTGTCGAAGGCTTTAGCGAGTTCATTGGACGGCTCGTGGGCGAGTGGCGGATACTGTCCAACTTTCGCTAGCTCGCCCCCCTCTACAGTTTCTTCCCATAGGAAAAAGTAAGTTATAGCTTGTCCCCCGCAATTTCGGCACGTGTACTGCGTCTTACGAAACTCGTGCCGGCCAAGGTAGATCTTGCAATCGCCGGTCTCCCAAAGCGTGTAATGCCTGCACTCAGAGCAATGCATGGAGAGCGTTTTCGGAAGCTGCGCAAAGCTATATTCGGTCTCGCCTACTACGCCGCCTCTGTGCTTATAGTGCACGCCTTTGCCCTTGTAGGAGAAAACCCTGTAGAGGGGCCAGGATGTGAGCACCTTACCCACTTCTTCGGTCAACTGTTCTGGCGTTAACTGATCAGGTTTGCCTTCAGTCATAAATCACCATTGACTGCTTTCGGAGGGGCACGCCGCGTGGGTCTTCCAGTCGAGTAATCATGAGATAGGCCCTCAGGCCGTTGCGGCCCAGGAAGGCTGGCAGGACCTGCATCAGTTCGGCGAGTTTGCGCGGACCGCCGGTGACGATTTCCTTGTACACGGCCTCGGCTTCCATGCTCCACTGCCAAGTGTCCTCGAAGGCGGTGATCTGCGCGGCAGATTCTTCGCCGCTCTTTTCCTTGAAGAGGACGTTGTAAGTGGCGTTGGAGTTGAAGGGCGGGTCGAGGTAGATCAGGTCGACGCTCGAGTCCGGCACCTGGCGGCGCAGGATGTCGAGGTTGTCGCCAAAGTAGAGTCGGTTTTTCAAGTCCATTGCCAGTGAGCATACCACAAATCGACGTGAACGAAACGTCGAGCCCACCATGATCGATTCCATGGCCCGCGAGATGGTGGGCGGAAAGCGCGGGAATAGGATCGCGTGCCAGTAAGGATGAAAGATCGAGCTGCAACGGCAGAGTTTGGGGTTATGATTGTGGCAGCCGGAGTGCCGAGGCAGAATCCCGGTGAGTTAGACGTTTCGTTCTGAGAGGAGAACAGCCATGCAAAACAGACTTTTACGTATTTTGATCCTGCTTTCGATCGTGCTCGCGGCCGGGCTGCATCTGACGAGCTGTAGGCCAAAGGCCGCGGCCGTGGTGGTGGTAGACCCGGTGGAGCTCCAAATGTTTAAGCCCTTGCCCGCCACGGTGGAATCGGAGAAGAACCCCATCACTGAGGCGAAGGTGAATCTGGGCCGCATGCTGTACTACGAACCGAGATTGTCCAAGAACCAGGACGTATCCTGCAACACCTGCCACGATCTGGCCAAATACGGGGTGGACGGGCAACCGGTTTCCGACGGCGACAAGGGCCAGAAGGGCACGCGCAATGCCCCTACAGTGTATAACGCCGCAGGCCACTTCGTGCAGTTCTGGGATGGCCGCGCTCCCGATGTCGAGGAGCAAGCCAAAGGCCCGGTCATGAATCCGGTCGAGATGGCGATGTCCTCTGATAAGGCTGTGGTTGCGGTGCTGAAGTCCATGCCCGAGTATGTCAACGCCTTCAAGAAGGCCTTCCCCGCCGATAAGGATCCCGTCACCTTCGAGAACACGGCCCGAGCTATCGGAGCCTTCGAGCGCAGGCTGATGACGCCCTCTCGCTGGGACAAGTTCCTCAACGGAGATCAGGCAGCCCTGAGCAACGAGGAGAAAGCCGGCTTCAAGAAGTTCATGGAAGTGGGCTGCCAGACCTGCCACTCGGGGACCTATTTGGGCGGCGAGGTATATCAGAAAATCGGTCTTGTGAAACCGTACCCGGACGCTTCCGACGGCGGGCGGCAAGCGGTGACCAAGCAGGAAAGTGACCGGTTGTTCTTCAAAGTACCGTCTCTGCGGAACATCGAAAAGACCTCGCCCTACTTCCACAATGGAAAAGTGGCGAGCCTGGAGGAAGGGGTCAAGGAGATGGGAGAGTACCAACTGGGCAGGCAACTGAAGGCCGACGATATCGCCTCGATTGTGACCTTTCTGAAAACGCTCACGGGCGAGATTCCGGCCGAGTACATCAAGCCGCCCCAACTCCCCAAGAGTACGGCTAAGACACCCAAGCCGAGCAGTACTTGACAGCAGAGCGAGCGGCCCCCGAAGGATGTCCGCGTCCCGAAAGACCCTCGGCCCTTACTTATCAAAAAGCTCCAATTCAGCGGTCTGGGAGAGGATGTGCCCGATGAGGATGTGCGCTTCCTGGATGCGGGGAGTTGAATCTGCCGGGACGCAAATGCAGTAGCGCGCCACCTCCTTCAGCAATTTTCCGTCCCTTCCTATAAGGGCGACTGTGACTAAGCCCTTGGCTTGCGCTGCTGCCAGGGCCTTCAGCACATTGGGAGACGTTCCGCTTGTTGAGATCCCAACCGCGATGTCTCCTTCTCTTCCCAGAGCCTCTACCTGCCGGGCAAATACGTTCTCATAGCCGTAATCGTTGCCGATTCCGGTGAGCGCCGAGGTGTTGGTGGTCAGCGCGAGAGCGGGGAGAGGAGTTCGCTCCATTTGGAATCTGCCCACGAATTCCGCGGCAATGTGTTGAGCGTCGGCAGCGCTACCGCCGTTGCCGAAGAGGAGAATCTTGTGCCCCTGGCGCAGGGCCGACACGAATTGCTTTGACACAGCAGCTATTAGGTTCTGGATGTCCATGTCGTCCAGCAGGGCTTGCTTCACCTTCAGACTTTCCTTTATCGAACCGGCAATCAGGCGCGCGATGTCGTGGCTCATAGGTATCCTCTGTTAGAAGCCCAGGGCGACGCAGAGGGCCGCCACATCGCCAATGCGTTCGTCAAGCGCCGCGGGGACGACCTGGCAGCTTGCTACCGCCGGAGCCAGGGCTTCTCGCTGCATGACTGAACGAGCCGGCTCGAGCAGCAAGTCGCCCAGCCGCATGGCCAGACCTCCGATCACGATTCGTTCGGGGTTCAGCAAGTCAACAAGAATGGCAAGCACCGCGCCCAGCCGCCGGCCTGTCGATTGGAGAATGCCGAGGGCAACGCGGTCTCCTTCTTGCGCGGCCAAGCCCACGTCCCGCGCTGTGATTGCCCTACCCGACAGATGAAGTTTAGTGAGCGCGGTTTTTTGTTTGTTCTTTGCGGCCCTGGCAACCGCTTGGGCGGCCAACTGGGCCATGCCCCCGCCGCTTGCCCATCCTTCAGCGGAGCCGGCTTTGTTATGCCCGACCGGTCCGGTACGGGTCAGCCGAATGTGGCCGACTTCTCCCGCCAAGTCGTTCCTGCCGTGGTAAAGGTGGCCGTCCGTGATGATGCCCGCGCCGAGGCCCGTTCCCATGGTGAGGAAAACCATGTTCTGCGTCCCCTGGCCGGCGCCAAAGCGGTGCTCCGCCACCGCGCCTGCGTTGGCATCATTCTCCACCTGGCACTCCGCGCCAAATTCTTCCTCCATAATTGCCTTGATCGGAACGTTGTCCCAGGTGGGAAGATTGGGGGGCGACTGGATAACGCCCTGGATACGATCCAGTGGCCCGCCGCAACTGACGCCGATCCGCTTGATGGCGGATATCCCGAGTCCTTGCTGAGCAAGCAGGTCGCGAATTCCTTCTTTGGCCATTTTGAGAGCCCGCTCCGCGCCTCTAGCCGGAAGAGTGGCAAATTCCGTTCGGCCCAGTACCTCCGGCGGGTTCCGAGATATAACGATTGCCGTCTTAGTTCCACCTACATCAATTCCTATCCAGGCATTTTCATTCATGGAAATAACTCTTCTAAGCTGACAAAAGTGAAGCCGGCTTTCTCGGCCCCCTCGAGGATGGCGGGCAGCGCCTTCACGGTTGCCGAGCGGTCCACTCGATCCGGGGGATAAGTGTTGCGGCCATCGTGGAGCAGGATGATGGATCCCGCACCCAGAGTCTTGAGTGTTTCGCGCACGATTCCTGCCGTCTGGAGCTTCCAGTCATACCCGGTGTCTGACCAGTTCACCAAGCTCAGGCCCCGCGCCTGCAACACGGGTTGAAGTCCCAGCCAACGGGCGCCAAAGGGCGGTCGAAAGAATCTGGGGCGTTTCCCCGTAACCTTTTCAATGACCTCCTGGGTGAGGTCAACCTCGCGCGCGAAAAAAGCGCGGCTGCGGAAAAAAGGGAACGGGTGGGAATACCCATGGTTGCCGATAGCGTGGCCCTCGGCCTGGACGCGCCGTAGAAGCTCCGGGCTGCGCTCGACGTTCTGGCCGCACACGAAGAAGGTGCCTTTCACATTATGTTGCCGCAGAATGTCGAGAATCTGCTCCGTGTAGCCTGAGCAGGGGCCATCGTCGAAAGTAATGGCGATTCCATTACGGTCGGCAGGTCCGCGCAAAATAGCCGGTGCGAACAATTGCAGGGTGGGAACGCTCCAGGCGTAGACATACAGGCCAAATAGGCCACCCAGGCATATTGCGCAGATTGAAATTATCCAGATATGAGACAATTCCTACGACCTCGCCGGCTTGGAAAAGAAATTGTATCATCAATTGAGCCCCGTCAGGGGCGGAGGCACCTTTGAGAATCCTCATCCTCACACTGCCCCACGGCGCCGCGCATCAAAGGGCGGCGACGGCGCTGCGCGCGGCGCTGCTGGAGACTCGGCCGGGCATCACTGTCGAGGTGGTGGACGCCTTGGGCCGCTGCGCACCGTGGTTCCGGGCCTACTATAATTCCTATCAAATTCCCTTGCGACTCTGGCCGAGCCTCTGGGGGCGGATCGAGAGCCTCCAACATCAATCTCAATCTACAGGTCCCGGCTGGCTTTACCGCCAGGGCGCCAAGCCACTCTTCCGTTTCCTAAGCGATTTCGATCCTGACGTCCTCGTGGCCACGGAGGTGGGCATGTGCGAACTCGCCAGCATGCACAAGCGCACCAGCCAGGCGCGGTATCGCCTTGCAGGTTTGGAGCTGATGGATTTTAACCGGGCGTGGGTGCAGCCCGAAGTCGATCTCTTCCTCTGCACTCATGCGGACCTCGCGGGCGAACTCGTCAGCGCCGGCGCGCCCTCCTCCAAAGTTGTGACCACGGGACAGCCCATTGACCCGATCTTTTCCCGCTTGCCTGAACGGGAAGCCGCGCGCGCTCGCCTCGACCTCGAAAGCGATAGCCCCATACTCCTGATCCTCTTCGGCGGCACAGGCTTCGGAAATCCTGGTTTGATTCTTAGCGTACTCCGGAAGTTGCAGCGCGCCCTCCAAGTGGTGGTCATCACGGGCAGAAACGCGCGGATGGAAAGGGATGCTCGCGCGCGGTGCGAGGGCATTCCTCGCTCGAAGGTCTTGGGCTGGGTGGATAACATGCATGAGTGGATGGTCGCCGCAGACCTCATGGTCAGCAAGCCGGGCGGCGCCACGCTCAACGAGGGCTTTGCGTGTGGGCTGCCTATGCTGGCCATCGATCCCTTGCCCGGGAATGAACAACGCACCTGCCAATGGATTGAGAAATGGGGGAGTGGCGTGTGGATAAAGAGCCCCGCAGAGCTCGCGCCCACCATCGCGCGATTGCTCGCCCGGCCAGAAGAATTGGAAGGCCTGCGCGCGCGCGCACGCGCGCTGGCCCGGCCCCGCGCGGCCTATGCTGCGGCGGAGGCTATCCTAAAACTACAGAAGGCAGTGGGCAGTAGGCAGTAGGCAGTGGCAAGCGGGCAGGCGGCAATGGGCAGTGAGGCAAGAGACGATGTTTCTCCTAATTCATGTTGACCATGGCAGGGCTACCTGGGGCGCTCCTGCGAAGTCTTGGATTGAGGTTCAATATAGCGTGGTGGACCGGAAAAGGAGACTGGCTTAGAGGAACATACAGCTCTTACTCTGTTGCCTACCGCCCCCTGCCTTCTGCTAACTCATTACTGCCTTCTTCCTAATGCCGACTGCCCACTGCCTACTGCGTTCTGCCCTCTGACTCCTGCCATTAGACCAACACCAGGTCGGGATGGAAAACGCCGCCCTCCACGTGGCGGGCGATGGCGATGAGCCGCCGCTCGGGATTGAGGATCTTCAATAAAGTAGCCACTGGCAAGCGCCCATCATTGGCGCCTCGGCCGGCGCGCGCGAATTGAGCCAATTCGAAAGCAATTCCATGTCGCACGCCCACCTCCTGGCGTCCGCGCACCACCAGTTCCGGAAATTCCGGCAGGAGAGCTTCGAGCGGCACGAGGCACTTTTGCACGCTCTTTCCCTCGACCGCTTCCGCGAGCCGCTCGAGCGTTACGGCTTGGCTCTCCTTGAACTCCGCCACACCCGTACGCCGCAAATCGGCCAAGTACGCTCCACAGCGAAGCTTCTGGCCCAAATCGTGCGCCAATGACCGGACATACGTTCCGCCGGAACATTCCACCGCGAACCGCACATCCTGGCCCTCGACTCCCAGCAGCTCGAGCGCATAGATTTCCACTTCAACCGGGGCCAGCGAAACAGGCTTCTGTTGGCGGGCCAGTTCATAGGCGCGCACGCCGCCCACGTGTTTAGCAGAAAAAGGCGGCGGCGTCTGCATTAAACGGCCGGTAAATTCCCGGAAGATTCTTTCCAGAATTTCCCCATCCAGCGCCACGGGCAAGCTTTCCGAGGTCGGCCGGCCGGTGGAATCGTAGGTGTCGGTCGAAAACCCGAACCGGATGGTGCCTGCGTAAGCCTTCCGCGACTTCAGATAGAATTGTGCAAAGCGTGTCGCCTTTCCCACCGAAACTGGCAGAACGCCGGTGGCAAAGGGGTCCAGTGTGCCGAAGTGTCCAACTTGGCGCTGGCCCAGAATCCGGCGCACCTGCGCTACGACATCGTGCGAGGTAAGACCTGGCGGCTTGTCAATGATGAGGACGCCGGAAATTTCAGCATGGGTATCGGTCATGGGTCAGTTGCTGGCACTGGAGTCGCGATGATTTGGGACGTCCGTTGTCAGTGGAAGTTGCCAGTTCTCAGTCATCAGTGGAGACGAAGAACGAAATGCGAAACTCGGCACGATCTTCGATTTTCGAGTTCCGGCCTTTAACAACGGACGACGGACCACCGACAGCAGACGGTTCCGGCTAATGCTCCCCTTTCAATTTCTGGAGAAGCGTTTCCAGCCTGGCGTTATCCTCCGCCGCGTGGTCGAGCACAAAGGTCAACTCGGGAGTCCGCCGCAATCTCAACCGGAGACCGAGTTCGTGGCGAACATAGCCAGAAGCGGAAGTAAGTCCCTCCAGGGATTTCTGCTGGGCGTCCGCGTTTCCCAGTACCGAGACGGAGACACGCGCGTGGCTGAAGGTCTCCGCTCATCTCCACGCCCGTGACCGTCGCGAACCCGATGCGCGGATCTTTCAACTCCCCCGAGATTATCTCCGCCACCTCGGCGCGAATCTGGTCCACCAATCGCTCTGCCCGACGTCCGGGAACTGTCATTGAAATACGAGTCGAGAAGTCGAGAGTCGAAGGTCGAAGCTTGCCTGGCTCCTCGAAAATCGACTTCTTAACTGTAGGGATGTTCTTAACTGAGTCTACGGGTCAAGAGCTAAAGATCCAAAAGTGTTCGACTTCTCGACTCTCGACTTCTCGACTGTCAAAAGAATTCCACGAAATGATTCGCCACGTCCTCACCCAGGATTTTCTCTGACTCGGCCAGTACCTGGTGGAAGACGGATTCCAGAAGCGGTTGGCTATCGGAGATTGATGCCACGCCCAACGTGGCACGCTGCCAAACGTCTTCGTGATTCAACTCGGCGACCGCCACGTTGAAACGCGACCGGAGCCTATCGCGCATCTTGCGCAGGACCGCTCGCTTTTCCTTGAGGGAGTGGGCGTAAGGAAGTTGGATTTCCAGGGTCAGTAAACCGACGGGCATCGCGTTCACCCCCGAGCTTCTGCGTCAGGCCATTGCAGGTTCCGGAACCCGTTCCTTCACGAATGCCTCGATCACGTCGCCGATCTTAACGTCGCTATAGTTCTCCAGAGCGACCCCGCATTCCATCCCGGACCTTACCTCGGCCACATCCTCTTTAAACCGGCGCAAGGACCTTATCCGACCCTGGTGAACTACCACGCTATCGCGAAGAAGTCGGATGGCCGCATCGCGAGTTATCTTGCCGTCCTGGAGGTAACAACCCGCCACCATCCCGACGTTAGAGATGCGGAAAGTTTCCCGCACCTCCGCCCGGCCCAAGGTCGTCTCCTTGAAAACCACCGCCAGGAGGCCCGTCATGGCTTTCTTGATCTCGTCGGTGACGTTGTAAATGATGGTGTGCAAGCGGACGTCCACCTGCTCGAGTTGCGCGAGTTCAGTCGCCTTCCGTTCCGGCCGCACATTGAAACCAATGACCACCGCATTGGAAGCCGAGGCCAGTAAGACGTCGGTCTCGGTGATGGCGCCGACGCCCGCGTGGATGACCTTCACTTTGACCTTTTCCGTGCTTAATTTGTTCAGCGTGTCGGCCAGGACCTCCACCGACCCTTGCACATCCGCCTTGATGATCAGCGGCAATTCCTTCACATCGCCGGCCGCCAGTTGCTCGTGCAACTGCTCGAGGGTCAGGCGGGCGCTCTTGGCCAGCGCGGCTTCACGCTGCTTGGCTTGGCGATGCAGGGCAATTTGCCGGGCCTTGAGAGTATCGTCAATCACCTGCAACCTGTCACCAGCCTGTGGGACGTCTTCCAGGCCCAGCACCTCGACTGGGGTGGAAGGGAGAGCCTTAATCACCGGCCGTCCGCGGTAATCGAACATGGCGCGCACTTTGCCGTAAATCGCGCCGATAATAAAGGAATCACCGACTTGCAAAGTCCCGTTCTGGACCAGGAGCGTGGCCACCGGGCCGCGGCCTCGATCCAGTTTCGCTTCGAGCACCGTTCCGGTGGAAAGCCGCTTCGGATTGGCCTTCAATTGCTGGAGATCGGCCACCAGAAGAATCATCTCCAGAAGCAAATCCAGATTCTTCCGTTGCTTGGCAGAGACCTCCACGGTTACGGTTTGCCCGCCCCATTCTTCCGGCATCAAACCGTGCTCCGTCAACTGTCGCTTGACGCGCTCCGGCTGGGCGTCAGCTTTGTCAATCTTGTTGATGGCCGCCACGATGGGAACATTGGCCGCCCGGGCGTGGTTGATGGCTTCAAGCGTCTGGGGCATTACCCCATCATCGGCGGCGACCACCAGCACCACCACGTCCGTGACTCGCGCCCCGCGGGCGCGCATCATGGTGAAGGCCTCGTGGCCCGGCGTGTCGATGAAGGTCAACCTGCGCCCTTGCACTTCCACCTGGTAAGCCCCGATGCTCTGGGTGATTCCGCCGGCTTCGTGCGCCGCCACGTTAGTTTGACGGATGGCGTCAAGCAGGGAGGTCTTGCCGTGATCGACATGCCCCATGACGGTGACCACAGGAGCGCGGGCCTGCAAGTCTTCCCGCCGATCTGTCACCTGCTCTTCCTGGAGGATTTCTTCTTCGTAGCTCACCACTGTCGCTTCCGCTCCAAACCCCCGCGCGATCTCGGACGCCGTCTGGCCATCGAGGGTCTGGTTGATTGTCGCGAAAATACCTTTGTCCAAGAGGCGCTTGATCACGTCCTTGGCGCGCACTTCGAGCTTCTCGGAGAGCTCTTTGATAGCGATGCCCTCGGTGATCGTGATCTTGCGCGTGGGAGGGAGTTCTTCCGCCGGAACCGGCTTGGGCGCGAAGGGTGGGGGCACGCTCGAAGAACGTTGAGGGAGGACTACAGGGCGCGCCGCCGGAGGCCGTGCCGCTGGAACCCCACCCGCGGCCACACCACTGACCGCGCCGCCTGCCACGGGCCGAGCTGAAGTGGGATGCATCGGTCGTGGCTCGCCCGGCCGTCGAGGAATTACAGGGCGCGGGGGCGCAACTTTAGGCTTCACTGCGTGGGGGTAGATCGGCTGGTTGGCCGAGGGGTCGCGGCGCACTACGCGCGTGGCTCGGGTTGGCTTGCCATGCGCGATGGCGGCGGCTACCACAGGCGAGACCTCGGGAGCCCTGGGCGTCGGCGGGGCTCCCGTCACCGCGCCTCCACGCGCGAATGGGACCGCAGGGATCTCCGCTCCACCCCTCGCCGACGGTCCTGCCGCTGAAACGGCTGAGTGACCGACTACCAGCCGCACAGAAGGCTCCTGGGGTGGAGCGGGCGCAACCTGCCCTCCCACAGCGGAAGTTAGAGGAGCGACCGCACCATAAGGACGCAGTGGCAGAGGGGGAGGAGACACTGGTCTTAGCACTGACGGCGTTGGCTTCGGAGCTATCGGCACTGCCTGCGCCAGAGTCTCCGGAACGTGAACCACTCTTGGAGGCGGTGGCGCCGTCGCCCTGCGCGCCGCGTTCTTAATCTCTTCCAGGGAACGCGTCAGAGGATGTTGCAACTCAGCCTTGATGATGTCGGGGAGCTTCTTCGCCTCTGCCACCGTCGCCGGAGGCTCTTTGATCGCCACCGGAGGCGGCGCCGGCGGGGGTGGAGGAAGTGCGACCGCAGCGGTCTCTCCCCCTTCACCCAAGGCGCGGAAATGCTCCCGAACCTTATCGGCAAGTTCGTCCTCGAGCGCACTGGAATGAGACTTCTTCTCAACCCCTAATACAGTAAGATACTCCAGGATGAGGTGACTCTTGACCTCCAGTTCACGTGCCAAAACGTTGATTCGTATGTTGCCCATTCAGTCTTCTTGATTACTCTCCCTCGCCTCCCGTCCGTCGTCTGACGGACAGGCAAAAATCTGCGGGTTGACGCACTAAGCACCCTGACAGTCTTATCTCATTCCTCCTTCCCTCCTTCCTCTGCGGCGGGCGTCTCATCTTGGCTGGATTCAGCTTGCTCCACCGCCGGCGCGGCTCCTTCATCCTGGACAGAAACCTCGGCGGCGGCTGCGGCGCTCGATTCCTCTTCCACCGGCTCATCAAGGGCGGCGGGATGCTCACCGGCTGGTTCCCCGGCCATCACGGCTTCCGCCCCTGCGGCGACGCCCACGTCGGAGGAGGACTCACGGTCCTGCTCGAAGTAGTCCGTCACCACGCGGCGAATCTTCTCCACCGTCTTTTCCCCGATACCCGGGATTTGCGTCAGGTCATCGGGAGTCATCTGGGCCAGTTGCTCGACCGTCTCAATGCCCTTTTCCCGCAGCCGCTGCAAAGTCTTTTCACCGAGACCGTGAAGCTCCGAAATGGAAGCCCCGCGCAAAGCCATGGCAGCCATCTGGGATTCGATTTCCTGGCGTTTCTCCTCTTCGCTCTTAATATCCACATGCCAGCCAAGCAGCTTTGCCGCCAGGCGCACGTTCTGCCCTTTCTTCCCGATCGCCAGGGACAACTGCGTGTCATCCACGATCACTTCCAGATGCTTCTGTTCCAATTCCAGAATCGAGACATGGTTGATCTTGGCAGGGCTGAGCGAGTTCGCCGCAAAAACCAGCGGGTCCTCGTTGTATTCGATGATGTCGATTTTCTCCCCACGAAGCTCACGGATGATGGACTGCACGCGCATCCCCTTCATGCCCACACACGCGCCCACGCAATCCACGTCCGGGTCCTTGGAATAGACGGCGACTTTGGTCCGGTCCCCCGCCTCCCGCGCCATGGCCTTGATCACCACCGTGCCGTCATAGATTTCGGGGACTTCCATCTCGAAGAGCTTCTGGACCAGCATCGCGTCGGCGCGCGAGACCACCACCTGCGGCCCGCGCGCGGCACGGTCCACTTGGGTGATCACCGCCCGAATGCGGTCGCCAATCTGGTAGGTTTCCAGGCGCGATTGCTCTTTGCGCGGCATGCGGGCTTCCGTCCGCCCCAGGTCGACAATAACGTCCGGCCCTTCCACGCGCTTCACGGTGCAGTTGACCAGCTCGCCCACGCGCTGATTGTACTCCGCGTACACCGTATCGCGCTCCGCTTCCCGGACTTTCTGAAAAATCACCTGTTTCGCCGCCTGCGCCGCAATCCTGCCCAGTACATCCGTGGCTTTGGGAATTCGTGCCTCGCCATCCACCACCGCCGCGGGATCGATCTTCAACGCCTCTTCCAGGCTAATCTCATGGTCAGGGTCCTGGACCACTTCGACGACTTTCTTGACCGCGTGAACTTCAACTTGTCCGGTTGTCTTGTTGAAATGCGATTGGAGCTCCTCGGAGGACTTGTAGTACTTTCGCGTGGCCACCAGGACAGCATCCTCGACCGCCGCAACAATAATCTGCGAGTCAATTCCTTTCTCGCGGCTCAACTGGTCAATGGTTTGGAACAACAGACTTGTCGTCACTGGCTTCCTCCCAACTGCTTGCAGTGCGGGGCAGTCCAGAGTCGAGAGTCAAAAGTCGAAAGTACAGACCCAAGCATCCCTCGACTTCTCGACTTTCGACTCTCGACTTTTGACTTCTCCTTCAGATTTCCACCACGAGCCGAGCCTTATGAATGTTGGAGAGTTCGAGTTCCTTGAGGCCAGCCTCCCCCAAGTCCAGCCGAACACGACCTTGCTCAAAGCCCGCCAAGCGCCCTTCCAGAACCTTCTGATCGTCCACCGGCTCGCGCAGGACTAGCCGCGCCTTTCGCCCCACAAAGTAGGCAAAGTCGCTGGGCTTAACCAACTTTCGGTCAAGCCCCGGTGAGGAAACTTCCAAGGTGTAGCGGCCCGGAAAAGGGTCTTCCACGTCCAGCAGGGCGCTCAACTGTTCGCTCACCAATTCACAATCGGCGTGGGAAACTCCCTCCGGCTTGTCGATGTACACTCGCAGGAGCCGGCTTCCGCCACCGCCCTTGAGCTCGACATCGACCAGTGTCAACCCTTCCGAGACGACGACTCGCTGGGCCATCTCGGTGATCTTTTCCAGATCAGCCTCCTGCATCACCGCACGCCTTGCAGTCCTCTCCTCTTGCAAATCCGACGGGGGGTAACCCCGACAAGATTCGCGACTAACAAAAAAGTGGGCTTTCGCCCACTAACTGCGCTCGCCACTAGTAGTATAGACCCTACAAGTGACAAAATGCAAGACGACGACTGCAGGGGTGGCTGAGTTTGGAGTTGCGGCGGCGAGTTCATCCGTCGGCTGACGGATAAAGCCGCCGCAACGTCAAACTGAGCCACTACCAGAAAGCGCTTTGGCCATAGCTACTCCACCCTGTCAAGCAGCACGGAGGTGCTATCGAAATCGCCGACCAAGTTGAAGTCCAAACCGTGGTTCATCAGATACGACCCACTCAGAACTCGCTGCTTTTCCACCAGCTTGTTATCGATGGGCTGGAGGCGGTACAAGGCGCCTGCCTCGAGGCCATGCAGATAGAGGGTTGGCGCCTGGCGTGAGAACTGTTGGGAATGCAGAAAGGCGAACAGCACGGCTTGCTTTCCATCCGCCGCCACGTACTCTTGGGCGGCCAGATTCCCTTCCCGCAGCGACGCCAAGCGGTAGAGATCACCTTCCTGGAGAGTTTGACGGATGGTCTTGTAGTAAGAAATCATGCTCTTCGCCACGTTTAGGTCCGCCTGGGGCCATTTCCGAATATCACAGCAGAGACCAAACGCTCCTCCCATCGCGATTCCTTCCAGAAAGCGGAACTTCAGGGGTGTACTACGATCGTTTGAGCCGGGATTGTCACCCACTCCACCATTGATCAGTTTGGGCGCGTGAACAAAAGTGTATCCTTCCCAGATGCGCAGGCCGTCAAAGGCATCGCCGTTGTCACTGGTATTGATCTGCTCCATGCGCTTCAAGAACTCGAGGTCCACACGCCCTCCGCCTCCCTCGCTGGTCTCGAACTCCACGCTGGGATGCTTCGCCCGCAGCCGGTCGAGCAGTTCGTACAGGTTGGTCACGTACTTCACCCAGATCTGCTTCTGCTCCGCCACCGGCGCCTCCGGCCATCCCGGCTCCGAGACGTGACGGTTCATGTCCCACTTCACGATCTTGATGTGGTTCTGCTGAAGCAGCTTGTCAAAGACGTTGAACAGCCACTCCTTCACGTCATCGCGTGCCAGGTTGAGCATCAACTGGTTCCTTCCCTCGCTGCGCGGGCGCCCAGGAAAGTTGATGACCCAGTCGGGATGCTGCCGGTAGAGCCGGCTGTCGGGGTTCACCATTTCGGGTTCCCACCATAACCCAAATTCCATGCCCAGCGTGTGAACGTAGTCAATGAGCGGCTTCAATCCGCGCGGGAACTTGTCCGGGTCCGGATACCAGTCGCCCAGGCCGGCGCGATCGGTTTTGCGTTCGCCGAACCAGCCGTCGTCCATTACGAATTGCTCGACCCCGAGCCCGGCGGCAATCGCCGCGAACTGCTTCTGGTTCTCCTCACTAACGGCAAATTCCGTCGTGCACCAGGAGTTGAAAACCACCGGGCGCAAACGCGGGGGCGGTTGGTGGGGCAGAATCTCCTCGAGCTCGAGGTGATGGAGATGCCGTGAGGCTTCACCGAAGCCACCCTCGCTGTACCCTCCATAAAACTCCGGCGTGGAAAGACTCTGCCCCGGTTTCAATTGGTAGCCAAAGTCAAAATCGTTGTAGCCACCCACCACCCGCACCTGCTGGTTGGGCGCCTGCTCGACCACGATCTTCCAGTTCCCACTCCAGCCCAGCGTTCCAAACCAAACCCTGCCGCTCTCCTCGCTGGCCTCCCCGTTATAGTCAAGGGCGAAATAAGGGTTCATCTGGTGACTGGTCACCATGCGCCGGCTCTCCAGAACTTTCTTGCCCTGGTGAATCACCTCTTGCGTGACCTGGTTCTCCCCCGCCCAGCGCCCCGGCAGGTAAGTGAGCCGGTAGCCAACTCCCGGCGGGACGTACCACACCCCCGACTGGGCACTCTCCACCACCAGCGATTGCTTCGTCTGGTTTTCAATGAGCGTACTTTTGCGGATAATGTCATGGCGAGGAAACACCCGGTAACTCAGGGTCACGAACAGATCGTAGCTGATGTCCTTCGTCCGAACCTCGAGAGTGTCGCCCTTTACTTGGTGCGAGACGTACTTCAACACCAGATCGCGCCCTCCGTCGGCCAAAGTCACCTTCAGGCACGGCTCGGTGTAACGCATGCCGCCCCAGCCAGGGTATTCCTCATTCGCCATGCCCTCGGGGCTTTCGAAAGGATAGTCAGCAGGCGTGTTGGCGGGGGGAAAATCCTGATCACGAGCGATCTTCTTGCCCCAGTAAAGGTTCTGGAGCGCGTTCTGCTTGTTGATGCCGAAAACGTAGGAGGTGTGGTCAGTCTCCAAGATGAAGATCTTTGCCTCCGGGAGATAGCGGATCGGCGCCTCATTCGAAGCGGCTTTTGACGCTACAGGGATCAGCAACAACACCATCATGATCTGGAAGGCAATGAGGCCATTCTGAAAGTGCCTTAAAGGGATTTCTCGTTGGCGATGCATGAGCATGTCTCCTCACGGAGGGATTTCTTCTGTAAGGGGGCGGCACGCTTCCTTATCGGCCTGATGAGTCTGCCGTCCCACGAACGAGGCAGTGGCAGGCAGCCCACGCGGCGACCGCCCCCGTAGAGCCCGTTTCCAATTCAACGTGCCGAGGCAGTATAGCCGGGATTTCTAACCACGCTCTTCTATTTTGACTTGAGAGGCCCGAAGGGAGGGCAGCCGGGTAAGGGGTTAGTTGCGGGGCGAAGAGGGGACGGTCCGTCACCTGACGGATCCCCCTACAAGTTGTAGGGGTAGGGCTTGCCCTACCCTCGCGATGACACCGAACAGGCTGCGGATCACAGACCGGAAGCGTTTTCTCGCAGCCTGTAAAGCCCCGTCTTTCCCGCCATCCTGCTTAGCCGCCGGCGATGGCTCCGAGCACGACAAAAGGCTCGGCGCCCTTCGTGACGGCGTCGGGCAGCGGGGAATCTGGAGACTCGTGCGACAGATCCTGCTTGCAGGCAAAGAACCTGATGAACGGCCGGCGCTGGTGCGTGACGTGGTCGCGGATGGTCCCGCGCAGCACCGGATAGCGAGCCTCGAGCGCGTCAAGCACCGATCCCTGCGTGGCCACACCCTCGACTTCGAGCTTCACTTCGCCGTTGACGTGGGTCAGCATCCGCAGGTGAAACGGAAGAACTACGCGAATCATAACGTGTCTCTCTTCGCAGCACCACCCCTAAATCCCCTCCTCATTCAGGAGGGGATTTCAGGCCGCCCTCGCGTGTGTGGGCTGATACAGCCCAATCTCGCCACCGCTGGGCAGTCGCAGAATCGTGTACAACCCCCATGCCGCTTCGGCGATCGGCGCGCGCGGGACATTGCGAGCTTCCAGCGATTTCACGGTCGCGCGGACATCGTCGCAAATCAGGTAGAGCACTGCCCCCGTCAGGTCGTGGTTCGCATGCTGCAGCGCAAACTTGCCATCCCCGGGGTGCACGCCCATTTCCGATGGCGGAAGGACGAAAATCAGCCACCCCTCGCCCGCATCCACAGCCCGAAAGCCCAGCACATCCCTGAAAAACGCTCGGTCCGCTTCCGCATCTTTGCTGTACATAAGCCAGTGCGCGCCCGTGATACCGCTGATCATTATCCTCCTCCCCGCCTGGCTCTTTGTGGACAGGTCAACTCAGGGTTTGCACTTCAACAGAGAGCACGGGAGGCAGATGCCGAGCGATGGGAGCCCAGGTGTCTCCGGCGTCGGCGGAGGCGTACACCTGCCCGCCGGTAGTGCCGAAATATACGCCACATTGGTCGAGCGAGTCCACCGCCATCGCATCCCGCAGCACATTCACGTAGCAGTGGCGTTGCGGCAGACCTTTGGTGAGCGCCTCCCACTCGTTGCCGCCCGTGCGGCTGCGATACACGCGCAGCTTCCCACCCAGGGGAAAATGTTCCGAGTCGCTCTTGATGGGGACCACGTAAATGGTCTCCGGCTCGTGCGCGTGAACGTCGATGGCGAACCCGAAATCGGTGGGCAAATTCCCGCTGACCTCACGCCAGGAATCACCGGCGTCGTCGCTGCGCATGACGTCCCAGTGCTTCTGCATGAAGAGCACACCCGGGCGCGAAGGATTCATCGCGATGTGGTGAACGCAGTGGCCGATCTCGGCATTCGGGTCAGGGATGTATTGCGACTTGAGTCCGCGGTTGATCGGTTTCCAGGTCTTGCCGCCGTCGTCGGTGCGGAAGGCGCCCGCCGCCGAAATGGCGATGTAGATGCGGCCCGGGTCGCTCGAATCCAGAATGATGGTATGCAGGCACATGCCGCCTGCCCCCGGCTGCCATTTGGGGCCTGTGCCGTGGCCGCGCAGCCCGGCGAGTTCCTGCCAGCTTTTCCCGCCGTCGGAGGAGCGAAATATAGCAGCGTCTTCCACGCCCGCGTAGACTGTGTCCGGATCGCTCAGCGACGGCTCGAGATGCCAAACGCGCTTGAACTCCCAGGGGTGCTGCGTGCCGTCGTACCACTGGTGCGTGGTGAGGGGTTTGCCGGTTTCCGGAGAAATGTCGTAGACGAATTTGTTGCTCTCGCCATGAGGGAAGCCCTCTGGCGATTTCGTCACTCCTCCTCCAGGGGCCTCCCACGTCTTGCCGCCGTCGTCCGAGCGCTGGATGACCTGGCCGAACCACCCGCTCGTTTGCGACGCATACAACCGGTTCGGATCGGCGGGCGATCCTTTGACGTGGTAGATCTCCCATCCCGTAAATTGCGGCCCCATGATTTTCCATCTTTTGCGATTGCCGTCCGACTCCAGGACGAACGCGCCCTTGCGCGTGCCCACTAGCACTCGTACTTTGCTCATGTCCGCTCCTTTCCTGCGCAACACTGAACTACCTGGATTTTGTCTTAGAGCCCCAAGCCCAATTACTACTCTATCAACACTCCTTGCAAGATGCAAGGTGCTGCGACAACACCAGAGCTTCCAACCTGTCATTCTGAGCGAAGCGAAGAATCTCTGTAGTCCGTCGTGAGTTCCAGAGCCCAACAAACAACTGCAAAGATGCTTCGCTCCGCTCAGCATGACAGGCGATTTCAAGCTACGAATTCGGGATCGATCGCGCGCGGGGCGAATTGGGTATGCTTCGCCGGGGCCACTTCTTTGGCCGAAAGTGGTAGAGTATTCCGCTTCCCTGCTCGACGGAGGACGGGTTTGCGGAAAAAGACAGTCGATGTCGTCGGGCTTGGATTGAACGCCACCGACACAGTGCTCATGGTGCGCGACTTCCCTGCCCTGGGCGGAAAGGAGCGGGTGCTATCCTCGTCCATGCACGCCGGCGGGCAGGTGGCCACGGCGCTCGTCACCTGCCAGAGGTTAGGGCTGCGCACCCGCTACATCGGTAAGGTCGGCGATGACGAAGGTGGCAAGATTCAGCTCGCCAGCTTGAAGCGTGAGGGAGTGGACCTGCGATATACCCGAGTGATCCGAGACACGCCGAATCAATTTGGCCATATCTTCGTAGAGCAGACCACCGGTGAGCGGACGGTCTTCTGGGACCGCGATGCCCGCTTGACCGTCTCCCCGCAAGAACTGACCGTGAGCGCCATCACCTCCGCCCGCGTTTTGCACCTGGATGGGTGCGACGTCGAGGCATGCCTGAAGGCCGCGCACTGGGCCAGGCGCGCCCGCCTCCCGGTGGTTGCCGATCTCGACACGGTTTACAAAAGGGTCGAAAGGCTTTTCCCCTACATCGATTATTTGATTGCCTCCACCAAGTTTCTTTATAACCTGACCGGGCGGGCCGTCCCTTTCCGCGCCCTCGAGTACACGGCCGCAAAGTATAAGGTGAAGGCGCCCGGCATGACTCTGGGGAAGGACGGCGCGTTGATTTATTACGGAGGAGAATTCCGCTATTCACCCGGGTTCGCGGTCGAAACCGTTGACACCACGGGCGCAGGCGACGTCTTCCACGGCGCCTTCATTTACGGGCTGCTGGCAGGATGGGAAATCGGGAGGATTCTGGATTTTGCAAACGCCATGGCCGCGCTCAACTGCACCGCCCTGGGCGCGCGAGGAGGTATCAAAACTCGAGCTGAGGCGGAGAAGCTCGTGGCCACCGGCGCTCGCCACGTGAATCCGGCCTACGTTCGAGAGTAGGCAGAGAGCTGAAGGCAGTAGGCAGAAGGCAGTGAATTCTCCGCATGACTGCGGTGGGATTCAGAGCGAGACTCTCTCGCGCGACTGCGGGATCGGAATGGCACGCACCTTCCCTCGCACTTTCTGCTGTCAGCCTTTACCCTTTTGCCTTTACCCTTCTGCCTTCTGATTTACCGCACACTGCCCTGTAAATAGCTGACCACGGTGCGCAGCACGTCGTCCTCTACACGGGGAGTGTAGGGCGAAACACTCGGCTCATAGCCCCCATGCGGGAACTCTGCCTTGGTGGGCATATATCCCAGCCAGCCGTTGCTGTACCCAAAGTAGAAAGTGTAGGGGAACGGGGAGAGGTCGCGGGCTCGCATGGCGATTTCGCAGAACATCTCGAGCGGCGCCGCCCAAATGGCGACGTCATCGTTTATCCGCAGGAAACGGAGCGGAAGCCGAATGATGGTCTCTCCTGCCTTGTTCTGGCGGATGTACTTCTCGAGATCGGGCGCCCAACCCATGTTCGCCTTTCGCGGCGTCTCAACTATTTGTTCGCCCAAGGATAGCTGCACGTCGGAGGTTGTGCGGCCGATTAGATCGTTGGCGGCGATTATTTTATCTCCCAGCAAGGCCCTGAATTGGCTCAGGTGCCCGCTTTCGAAATCACGGTAGACGGAGTAAATGGGCGCGAGATTTCCCGCCGCCCCGTTAATGTAGAGCACGGGCGCGCCGAGTTTCTGTTCGACGTAATCCGCCACGATCCCTGGCGCATCGCCGCTGATGAGCACATTTTGCGGCCCCAGAACAGTCCCGTGCATGGCGTAATTGGCAACCAGCGCCAACAGCTTCCCATCCGCTTTCTCCAGACGAATCAGACCTATCTTGCGGTCCGCCGGCCCATCGGGGTTCAATCCCAGAAAGGCGGGGCCTTCGAGGTCCAGAGCGCGGCGGTTAATATTCGACATCGCCATGCCCCACCCAACCCCCAGGCGCGCGGCTTCGAGCTTAGCCTGCGCCTCTTTGATGCCCTCAATCAGAGTTTTCTTAACCCATGCCGTGTATTCCGTATTGTGATCGTGATTGTAGCGCTCGCCCATGAAGGCGGCGCCCAATCCCGGCGGGCCAACTTCCGGGGCGGAGTGAGTGTGGGTTACAGTCCACCAGACCTGGAGAGGCTTTATTCCCGTTTCCGCTTCAAGCGCGCTCATGACGTCGTCGTATACGGAAGGAGAGTACAAACAAATTTCAGTGGAAACGAGGAAGAACTGCGTTTTCGCGTCGTCCATCGCCACAATGCGGTGGTACAAGCGATCGTGCACACCCGTGGATTGTCTCGGACCGTAACCCAGCAGCCACTGAGGTTTATCCGGGGTAATGTCAATCTTGACCACCGAGGCGCGAAACTGGGCGGCGCGACTATTGAACGAAGTCCCCGCCAGAGCGAGCAAAAAAACAGTAACCAGCAGCCTTCGCCAAAATAGGTTTATCCTCAACCCTCCTGAACTAACCATGACTTGTCTCCTCCCCTTGGTGTTGCGAAAACAGAGTGACTCGTGGCCCTGCGGGCAAGACAGGCAGTCTATCGAATTTTCTATTCCCGGGCCAAGGAATTTCCCATGCCGGTACTCGTGTCACCTGCGAGACATGGGCGCTCGAAGCCGCAGTCATTCCCGTCAGCCGACGGGAATCCACTCCACAAGCCGTCCGAAATCCACCGTCGACGGAATGGATTCCCGCTTTCGCGGGAATGGCAGTTATTCCAAATGTCACCACTGTCCCAATGCCTAATCGCTGTCCCCGGAAAGGCCTCGTACGGCATCCTGCCTACCACATCAGTGTGCTGATTGACATTCCCGGCAGGTTCACCGGCAACGTTCGGCCATGCCACTCAATCCGAACCTGAGCAGGTCGAGTCCCGCTGTTCAAGAGCTGAACGATGATCCCTCCCTGCGGAGCCTTAAAGGCCATGCAGCGGACCTTCTCCGCCCCCCCGCGAGTCTCCACTCGATAATCTCCGGGCCGCACGAACTTGCTGAAGTGGGCGAGGTAGTAGTAAAGACCGGTGTAGGATACCTGATGCGTCTGGCGATTCACGATGACGACGGGGTGCTGCGCGTTGGGGTCGGGGTCGCCGTGCACAACTGAAACCAGCCACGGGCCGCCTTTTTCATCCGTGATCATATTCCAATAGATCCACGCCGAGGCCCCCGCTTCCAGATCCGACATGATCATGTTTCCCCACAGGTCGCCGTCTTCGAAGTCATAACGGGGCATGGGCATACTATTGGGTTCGCCAATTATGTAGGCGTGGCAAACTTCCGTCATCCACATCGGCAGGTCCGGATATTTCGCGTGAACCTCCGCGATCTTCTTGTATGCCTCCGGTTTAGTCCAGTCGTAGCCATGATAGGCGAGACCGGCGACGTATTTCCGGGCTTGGGGATCGTCCAGGGCGAGGTGATAATTCTGGTTCGCATTCTCGCGGGTTGGCGCCTCGCTCAATTGGATCCGGGTCTTGGTCCCCTCTTTTTCAAACAGGGGTCCGACGTGCTTTTTCAGCAATTCCCTGATTTCGTCGTACGGAATTTTCGTGTAAACGCCGGGCTCGTTGAAAAGGCTTAGATAATCAAGGAAGACCCCGTGCTTCTCATATTCCTGGACGTAGCGCAGGTAGTAGCGCGCCAGGGCGTCGTAATACTTGGGGCTTACATCCTGCTTTTCCCTGTCTTGCACGTTGGTGAGCATCCAGTCCGGAGGATAGTCCATGGGGGCCTGGAGCATGAAGCTTCCGTACTTTCGCGCCCGCTTAATGAAGACAATTTCGCCATTCGGGCCCAAGTCGCGGGCAATCGAGAAGTGCTGCATGGCGACGTCACCCGGCGTGTCATCATAGGTGTAGAACGGTCCCGCCGACATAAAATCGGTGGCGCCGATCACCGTTTTCATTGCCGAAAAACCCGCCCCTTGCCGGGCATCAAACAACGAGCGAAGCACAACCTCTTGCTTGTCCGCCGGAAGGCCGTTGAGGCAAATCAGGCCCGCCTCGAGAATCGACGCGCCGAACCCGTCGATCTTCTGGTACGTCACGCCATCGTTAATTGAGAAGGTGGCACCCGTCGCTTCTGCTCTGCCTCCAAAATGCAGATTGGGCTTGGGGGAGAGGCGATCTCCTGCTTGCGAAGAAACGATGACCTTCACATTTTGGCCGCGCAGTTGCGTCCGGCTGCCGATCACCATGACCGCTAAGGACAGACAGACGGGCCATGTCCAGAAAAACTTGTCTTGCCTTCTTTGTTCGACCATATGAGATCCTCTCTGTGCGCAAAACGGATTTGCAACGTTTGGCGCGGGACTAAGACCGCTCAGCAGACGGTAGTATACACCTGACTTCCAACCCATATTCCGGCTCATCCCTCGAGGGTCGTCAGCCGATATAAACGTGGAGGTGGGTAATGCTGGAAGTAATCACAAGCAGAGGCGTGGGCTATGCGCCGGTGAGGACGGCAACAGGCAAGATTCTGCTCGTGGATGAAGACACCAACGATTTGCAGCTTTACGCGTCGCTGCTCCGGAACCAGGGGCACCTGGTGGACTGCTGCACGACCTACCTGGAAGGCGGCGAGAGGCTCGAGCGTGGATGCTACGACTTGATTATCCTCAGCCAGGGAGGTCGATCCTTCCAGGGGCAACCCTTGCTCGAACGCGCTATCGAGCTCGATCGGCGTCGCCCTGTCCTGGTCTTGACACGGTCCGTGGACATGCGCAGTTATCTGGATGTGATGTACCTGGGAGCGCACGATTACATGGAAAAGCCTTCCGTCGCTTGGGAAATCATAAAGACGGTGTCGAACTGCCTTTCTTATCGTGTGAGTGCAGCGTAGACGGGGCGAGCGGAAACTCATCCCACAGCAAAACTTGGGTCGCGATGGGGGCTAGGCCCCAGGTTTTTCAGGGCGCATCAAGGGGAACAGGATAACGTCGCGGATGGAGCGCGAATTGGTTAGGAGCATCGCCAGGCGATCAACGCCGATGCCTTCCCCACCGGTTGGCGGCAAGCCGTAACTGAGGGCGCGGATATAGTCCTCGTCGATGGCGTGGGCCGACAGGTCACCCTTCTCACGGAGGAGTTGTTGATACTCGAAGCGATCGCGTTGTTCGGCGGGGTCGTTGAGCTCGCTGAAGGCGTTGGCCACTTCCATGCCGGCGATGTAAAGCTCGAAGCGCTCGACGAAATTGGGGTCGTCAGGCTTCTGCTTGGAAAGCGGCGAGACCTCGAGGGGATAATCCAGGATGAAGGTCGGCTGAATCAACTGGCGTTCCGCCACGTGCTCGAACAGCTCCGCGAGCGCCGTACCCGGGGCTGTGCCCTCCGGCAACGCCAGAGGCTCGGACCCTTGGCAGGAGTCGCTGCCGGCCCAGCGGTCGAAAGCCTCGACCCACTTGAAGATCGCCTTGGGCTCCGCCAGATCCTCCGATGAAGGCCCCTGCCCTGCTGCCTCGGGCCAAAACTTGCCCACCGCCTCTTTCATTGTCAGACGCTGGAAATCAGCAAAGGAAATATGGTGTTCTCCGTAGTCGAAATCGACCCTTCCCAGGACGGCCAGGGCCACGTGCCGCAGCATTCTCTCGGTCAAGGCCATCATATCCCGGTAGTCAGCGTAAGCCTGGTAGAACTCCAGCATGGTAAATTCAGGATTGTGCTGGGTGGAAATGCCCTCGTTGCGGAAATTCCGGTTGATCTCGTAAACGCGGTCGAGGCCCCCCACGGTGAGCCGTTTCAGGTAAAGCTCGGGGGCAATGCGCAGGTAGAGGTTCAGGTCCAGAGCGTTGTGGTGGGTAATGAAGGGCCGTGCCATGGCGCCGCCTGCCAGCGGCTGCATCATGGGGGTTTCCACCTCGAGGTAACCTTCGCCTTCAAGAAACTCCCGCAGAGCGCGGATCAGCCGGCCACGGCGCTCAAAAGTCCTTCGGGATTCCTCATTCACCATGAGGTCGAGATAACGCTGGCGGTACCGAGCCTCCAGGTCAGTGAGGCCATGCCACTTTTCCGGCAAGGGCAAAAGGGCCTTCGCCAGGAATTGCAGGCGCTCGGCGTGGATGGTCAGCTCGCCGGTCTTGGTGCGAAAGAGGTAACCGGCGACACCGACGAGGTCGCCGATGTCGAGAAGCTTGAACAGCTCGAAGTCGCGCTCTCCTACGGCGTCCAACCGGAGGTAGATTTGCAGGCGCTCCCCACCCCCCGCCAAATGCGCAAAGCCGGCTTTCCCGTGGGGGCGGATGGTCATGATTCGCCCCGGCACCCTTACCGAAATTCTCTGGGCGCTCAACTGCTCCGTGGAAGAGGAGGAATAGGCGCTCAGGATCTGCGGGATGGTGTGTGTAAGCTCGTAGTGGCGCGGATACAGCTCGAAACCTAATTCGGCGATGGCATGGAGCTTCTTCCGCCTTTGCAATATGAGATCGTCAAGTTCGGTTGTGGACACGAGGAAGACCCGCCGCAAAACCGCAGAATTTCACTACGGATAAGAGCGGCAATTATAAGGTTGCAGCAGAGAGAGTGTCAAGAAATCTGTCATCTATTTAATAACATCTTGTTACGATCTTGCTTTAGAGGATGCCATTTTTCTATACTGTGCGATATGCATTGGGTGGTCGGTGTCCTGATTCTGGCGGTCGTGGGTTTTCTCCTGCGACGTCTGCTTTGGACCAAGTTGCCGGAGCAGCGCGCGCCGGCAGGTCTGGCGCCCTTGGGCTCAGAGCGTCGGGCCGTCTACGATGCATTTGCTCCGGAAGTTGAGGCCATGTTTGCCATGCTGGGCATTTCGCTCAACGACGCGTTTGAAGAGCGCGACGCAGGCCACCACGAAATGGCCTGGCGCATGGTCCGACTTTCTGCCTCCGAGTGGTACGGCATGGAGAAGGTCATCGCAGGGCTACTGAATACCCTGACCAAGCACCTGCCCAATGCCCAGGTCGTGGTCACGCCGCGCAGCATCCACGCTCATCGTTTCATGTCCAAACCCATGGTTGATTATGTGCGCATGCACGAACTTCTGGACCAATTGGTTTTCAGCTCCCACCGCCGCTACCAGCTTCAACTCCGCCTGCTGCGCCGCGCCGTGGAAATCGTGACGGGAGAGTTCCGGCGCACCTACCGCCAGGCAGAAAAGGCGGACGACCGCTCTGCGGAAGTCTGGAGCCAGATTGATCTTTGCTTCCACGACTTTGACCTCATCGCCAAAGAAGCCGTGCTGGCTTTTCGCGCTTTACTGGCCTGCCTTCCGCTCTCCGACCTGCCCAGATTCTCCTTCGACCTCAACACGCTTCTGCGCGGAAGGGTCCGCACACGCTCGCTCCCTGTCGAGCGCTAAGGAAATATTTCGTAGGGGGATCCGTCAGCCGACGGACCGTCCCCTGATCGCCCTGATGTGGGACTCCCAGCAAAGGGTAGGGCAAGCCCTACCCCTACAGCTTCTACCCGGCGAAGATTTCAGCCATGCGGATCCATTCCTGATCCACAAGTTTCAGTTTGGTCATCGCTTCCAGCAGGGGGATGGAGGTGATCTGGTTGCCCTTCAAGCAAACCATGTGGCCCAGCTTGCCTTCTTCGATCAGATCCACAGCCTTGATTCCGTAGCGGGTTCCCAGCACGCGGTCAAAAGCCGTGGGCGAACCGCCGCGCTGGATGTGTCCCAGCACCGTGGAGCGCGTCTCGAAACCGGTCTGCTTCTCGATGAGCTTGGCTAGACGCTCGCCGATGCCGCCCAGCAAAACGTGGCCGAACTGGTCGAGTTGCTGGTCTTTCGTCACGAGAGTGTCCTGGCCCTTGAGCTGGAACCCCTCCGAAGCGACCACGATGGAGAACTTCTTCCCGCGGGCATGCCGCCGTTTGATGACCCCACAGATTTCTTCGAGGGTTTTCGGCTCCTCCGGAATCAAAATGCAGTCTGCCCCGCCTGCCACGCCGGAGATGATCGCAATCCATCCGGCATGACGGCCCATTACCTCGCACACGATCACGCGATGATGCGATTCTGCCGTGGTGTGCAGGCGGTCTATCGCCTCCGTGACGATGGAGACCGCCGTGTCGAATCCGAAAGTCTGGTCCGTGCCTTCCACATCGTTGTCGATGGTCTTGGGAACGCCGACGACTTTCACGTTCTCGTTCACGAGCTGCCGGGCCACGCCCAGAGTGTCCTCGCCTCCCACCGCAATGAGGAAATCAATCCCCATGCTCCGGAAGTTGGCGAGCAGAGTTCTCTTGTCCTCTTCCTTCTTCAGCGGGTTGGTGCGCGAGGTACCGAGGATTGTGCCGCCGCGCGGCAGGATTCCGGATATGGAATCCAAAGTAAGCGGCTCCGCATCCGCCTTCAGCATTCCCCTCCAGCCGTCCTTCACACCCAGGACCTTGTACCCAAGCTGGTCAGCGCGTCGCACTACCGCCCGGATCACGGGGTTAAGGCCCGGACAATCGCCCCCTCCCGTAAGGATCCCGATTGTGCCTTTGGAATTATTCGGCATATTGAGTGTCGACTCCTTTAATGATCATATACATATCGGCGGTCCGCACATCGTCCTGAAGAAATATGCGCAGGAACAATGCGCCCCCGCCAAAGCAAACATGTCAATTTAGCAAGAAACCCCCAAGGAGGCAATTCCCTATTGAATTTCCCTATTGAATTCCCTAATGAATTGCCCGGCGGGTCCCGGCTCATTTTACCTGTAGCGCCGACCTTTAGGTCGGCAAGTGCTAGCCTAAAGTCCAGCGCTACAAATCACACAAGAACAGCAGCGGCCCTCCGTGAGTGTGGACTGAAATCTGGACATTCCGCAAGCCCGCCCCGCCTTGCAAGCAACCCACTGTCATTCCTGTGCGTATTGAAGATAAAGCGAGGCCTATGCCGGAGGAGCAAGCAATGGCAAACGAACGTGATTCCAAAACGAGGCCAGGCGGTGTAGACTGCCAGCGGCCCTGAGTGAAGGATGCATTCAGTTTCGTTTCCCTTTCCGGCCTGAAGGTCTGGTACAGAACTTCCGTCGCGCGCTTTGCATAAAAGGAGGAGTAGGCTTATGAGATTGCGAGCAAAACTTACGTGGATATTGTTCATCCAGGTTATATTTACGCTTGCAACCCGCCTCGGACGTACCCAAGCCGCAGCGCAAGAGGGACAGGCCATGGCGTCAACGGCGAGCGATGTGCCCAGGATCGCTTTCGAGAAATTCACGCTGCCCAACGGCTTGCAAGTGATCCTGCACGTTGACCACAAGTTGCCTGTAGTCCACGTCAACAACTGGTATCACGTCGGCTCCAAGAATGAACGCATAGGGCGCAGCGGATTCGCCCACCTTTTCGAGCACATGATGTTCGAAGGATCGAAGGATGCCAACACCAAATACCTCAGCTTTATCGAGAAGGCGGGGGCGAATCTTTTCCAGGGGGGCGTTAACGGGACAACGAGCGAGGATCGCACCAATTACTTCGAATCCGTACCCTCCGCCAGTCTCGAATACGTTCTCTGGCTTGAATCCGACCGGCTGGCGACCCTCACTGACGTTTTGACAAAAGAAAAGCTGGATAACGAGCGCGATATCGTCAAGAACGAACGCCGCCAGGGACTCGAGAACGAGCCCTACGGCCGCTGGTACATGTTGGTCCAGGAGAATCTGTTTCCGTACGGGCATCCTTACGCGCACACGGTTATCGGCAGCCACGAAGACCTGACGGCGGCCAGCGTGGAGGACGTGAAGGACTTCTTCAAAACCTACTACACCCCCAACAATCTTTCCCTGGCCATCACCGGCGACTTCGACGTAGCCGAAGCCAAGCGTCTGATCGCCAAGTATTACGGCCCTATCCCGCCCGGGCCGGCGCTCGACCGCCCCAAGCACTGGGTGCCGGTTTTGAGCGCCGAGAAGGTCCTCGAGGTGAAGGATCACATTCCCCAGGAGCGCACTTATTTCGCCTGGCCCAGCCCCGCCTTTTTTGACCCCGGCGACGCCGAGATGGATTTGACCTCCTTGATCCTCACGGACGGACTCTCTTCCCGTCTCAATAGGTCTCTGGTGTACGACAAGCAGCTTTGCTCGGATGTCGTCTCCTTCCAGAATTCTGAGGAAATGTCGGGGATGTTCATTGTCTGGGCGACGGCGCGGCCAGGGGCTTCGCTCTCTCAAGCCGAGCAGACCGTCAGTGAGGAGATCGCCCGCCTCGCCAAGGACGGTCCCACCGCAGAAGAGCTGAACCGGGCCAAGACGAAGTGGGAATTCCAATACATTACGGGTCTCGAACGCATCGGCGGCTTCGGCGGCAAAGCCGACTTGCTCAACACCTACAACACCTATCTGGGCGACCCCGACAAGTTCGCGGCCGACGTTCAGCGTCATCGCGCGGTGACGGCGGAGGGTCTTCGCCAAATTGTGGCCAAGTGGCTGGACACCCGCAACCGAGTTCTGGTGCGTTTCCATCCCGAAACCTCGTCGGCCGTGGCGGGCGTGGCTATCGACCGCACGAAACAACCGGAACTCGGAGCCGACCGCCCCTTCCAGGCACCCGAGGTCAAGTCCACCAAGCTCGAAAACGGCATGCAAGTTTTCGTGGTGGAGCGGAGAGATTTACCGAAGGTCTCGGTACTCCTGGTTACTCGCGCGGGAAGTTTCTATGACCCGACAGGGAAAGAAGGTCTCGCCAGCTTCGAGATCGAGACCATGAAGCGAGGCACGAAGACGAAGAAAGCGCTCGAAATCGACGATGCGCTGGGCGACCTTGGAACCTCGCTCGGAGGGTACGCCAATCTGGAGTACTCGAGCCTGGATTTCGAGGTGCTGCAAAGAAATCTGGCCCCGGCGCTCGACGTGGTCGCCGACGTGGTGCGCAACCCCAGCTTCCCGGTCGATGAAGTCGCTCGCGAGAAGAAAAAACAGCTCGCTATGCTGGCGCAAGAGGAAAGCGAGCCGAATATCATCGCACGACGGCTGAGCTATAGGCTCGCCTTTGGGCCAGGTCATCCTTATGGGCGTTTCGTAACTGGGTTTCCGTACACGGTCGAGAAATTCACTCCGGAAGATCTGGCGCGATTTCATGACGCCTATTGGAAACCCGGAGGCACCGCGCTGATCTTCGCCGGGGACGTTTCACTAGGTGAGGCTACGGACCTGGCGAGGCGCAGTTTTGGTTCCTGGTCGGGCAGCGCCCCTCCCGCACTCACCATTCCGCCACCACAGACCGTAGGTCCCGGCAAGGTATTTATGGTAAATCGTCCGGATGCGGCGCAAACCCTGGTCACCGAAATTCTCCCGGGGCCCACGCGCAGCGCGCCGGACTACTATGCCTTGAGGCTCGCTGACGCGGTCTGGGGCGGGGCCGCAGGCGCGCGCCTGGGGATGAACCTGCGCGAGCAGAAAGGTTACTCTTACGGTGTCTTCTCCTTCTCAGTTCCTTACTCGAAGTACGGGATGTGGAGAGCCAGCGGTGGTGTGCAAACCAACAAAACCAAAGAATCGCTGGTGGAGTTCACGAAAGAGCTGAAATATATTGCCGGAGAAAAGCCGATCTCCGAGCAAGAGTTCACCGACGCCAAGCACGAACGGATTCGCGGCTATGCGCAAGAGTTCGAATCGATGGGCAGCGTGGCGGCCAGGATCAGCTCCCTCTGGGTCGTGGGGCAGCCCCTCACCGAGCTGCAACGCGAGCCGGATGAGCTGCAAAAGGCAAGCCTCGACGCTGTCAACGCCGCTGCGCGGAAGTACGCCGCGCCCAGTGGCGCCACACTCCTGCTGGTCGGTGATCTTTCAAAGATCGAATCCACGGTGCGCGAGCTGAATCTTGGGGAAGTGGTCATCATCGACGCCGAGGGGAAACCGGTGACAAAGAAGTAAGACCGGCTAGGGGCTGGAGCTTGGGCATTTCGGATTTTGGAGTTTAGATTTTGGATTCCCCCTGCCTACGGGCGTCTGTTCTTCCTCCGCTCTTGGGGCCCGGTCCCTGGCCCCCAGTCCCCAGCTGCCGTCTTCCGCCACTTGACGCATTCGCTATTTCCAGTATAATCGAAGTATGAAAAGCCCTGACAATGCGGAACAGGTCTTGCGCTACGCGGATATGTTTGCCGCCATGGGAGCCGAGCCTCGCTTGCGCATCATGCAACTGCTGCTGACGGCTCATCCCCAGGGACTGGTGGTGGGAGACATTCAGGACGAGCTGGGCATCCCGGCTTCCACGCTTTCCCATCATCTCGACAAACTCAAGAACGAGGAACTGGTCAACGTGCGGCGCGAGGGTACGTTCCTTTGGTACACGGCGAACACCGAGGCCCTGCAGGAGCTTCTTAACTTCCTCTATGCGGAGTGTTGCACCCGCAACAAAGCGGTTAAACCCGGAGACTTGGTGTTGATCGTGCAAGCCTCAAGGGGAAGCCAGGAAAGGAAAAACAAATGAGCACAGAAAACATCAAGGAAGTGGTGAAAGAGAAGTACGGGCAGGCGGCCTTGCGTGTCATCAAGGGCCGGAGTTCCTGCTGTGGCACGGCCCCGCCACTCGAGGGTTGCCCGGACCCCATCACTTCGAACCTCTACGATGGCAGCCAAACCAGCCAAATCCCCGAGGAAGCGCTCCTGGCCTCGTTAGGGTGTGGAAACCCGACCGCGCTTGGCCGAGCTGAAGCCCGGCGAAACCGTGCTCGATCTGGGATCAGGCGGGGGCATTGATGTGCTGCTGTCCGCCAAGCGGGTGGGGCCGACGGGCAAGGCCTACGGCCTGGACATGACGGATGAAATGTTGGCGCTGGCCCGCGAAAACCAGCGGAAGGCGGGAGTTGAGAATGTGGAGTTCCTGAAGGGCGAAATCGAGAACATCCCGCTGCCCGACAATTCCGTCGATGTCATCATCTCGAATTGTGTCATCAACCTCTCTGCGGACAAGGACCAAGTGTTGCGAGAAGCGTTTCGCGTGCTCAAGCCGGGCGGACGATTTGCCGTCTCCGACATTGTGGTGCGCGGGGAAGTTCCGGCCGAGATCCGGCGCAGCGTGGAGTTATGGGTGGGCTGCATGGCCGGCGCGCTGGAGGAGAACGAATACCTTTCGAAACTCGCGAAGGCAGGATTTGAGGTCGTGAGCATCGAACCGACCCGGATTTACCGCGTCGAAGATGCGCGCGAATTGCTTTCCAGCAAGGGGATCGACGTGGAGGCGATTGCGCCGCTTGTGGATGGCAAGTTCATGAGCGCCTTCGTGCGGGCGAAGAAGCCGACCCCGTCATCCTAAGGACCTAGGCGCTGCGGGACTCCCCACTCTGACAGGAATTTCAGGGGGAAAGGCATTGAAGTATGTCAGCACATCTAACGCGAAGACTCTCTTTTCTTGATCGTTTCTTACCGTCTGGATTTTCCTCGCCATGGCGGTGGGCGTGGTCTCCGGCTATCTGCTGCCGAGCCTGGTTCGAACTCTGACAGCCTTCCAGGTGGGCACAACGTCAGTCCCTATTGCAGCAGGTTTGATTCTTATGATGTACCCGCCCCTGGCAAAAGTCCGGTACGAAGAGCTGGGGGAAGTCTTCCGAAACAAGCGCGTTTTGCTTCTTTCACTTGTGCAGAACTGGGTGATCGGCCCCATATTGATGTTTGTCCTCGCCGTTACCTTCTTGCGCAGCCATCCCGAATACATGGTCGGCCTGATCATGATCGGACTGGCCCGGTGCATCGCCATGGTGATTGTCTGGAACGAGCTTGCCAAGGGCGATACCGAATATGCGGCAGGACTGGTAGCCTTCAATTCCGTTTTCCAGGTTCTGTTTTACTCGGTCTATGCCTGGCTGTTCATCACCGTATTGCCGACGTGGATTGGTCTAAAAGGCGCAGTTGTGGATGTTTCAATGAAGCAGATTGCGCAGAGCGTCTTCTTCTACCTGGGGATTCCATTTCTTGCCGGAATGCTCACGCGCTTCGCCCTGCTTCGACTGCGAGGGCGGGAATGGTACGAGAAGAGATTTATTCCCCGCATCAGTCCGCTTACGCTTGTCGCCTTGCTCTTCACGATTGTGGTGATGTTTTCCCTGAAGGGTGAATACATCATTCATTTGCCGCTCGACGTTCTGCGGATCGCACTGCCCCTGCTGATTTACTTCGTGGTGATGTTCCTGGTCTCCTTCTACATGGGCAAGAGGCTCGGAGCGGATTACTCCAAGACAGCCACGCTCTCCTTCACCGCGGCCAGCAACAACTTTGAGCTGGCTATTGCCGTGGCGGTGGCGGTCTTTGGAATCAATTCCGGGGCGGCCTTTGCGGCGGTGATCGGTCCGCTGGTCGAAGTCCCGGTGCTGATTGGGCTGGTGGGAGTTGCTCTGCGTTTCCAGCGTTCTTACTTCACGCCACTTCGCGAGAGCGACAACGCAGTCCAAATGGTTCAGGGGTAAGAAGTGAGAGTCCTCATCCTTTGCACGGGTAACTCGGCCCGCAGTCAAATGGCGGAAGGGTTACTGCGCCATGACGCAGGAAATGTCTGCGAGGTTTTCAGTGCCGGCACCAAGCCGAGCCACGTGCGACCGGAGGCTATCACCGTGATGCGTGAGGTGGGGATCGACATTTCGGGTCACCGCTCCAAGTCCGTGGACGAGTTCGCAGGGCAGGATTTCGACTACGTGATCACGGTGTGCGATAACGCCAAGGAGATTTGCCCCATCTTTCCCGCGAAAACAAAACGTATTCATTGGAGTATCGAAGATCCCGCCGCGGTTCAAGGCTTCGAAGAAGAGAGGTTGACGGCCTTCTGCCGCGTCCGAGACGAGCTTCGAGCGCGGCTTCAAATCTTCGCCAAAGGCGAGATGTAGGCTGCTAAAGGCAGATTGGTTCCTTGCGCCCAAGGGGAACTGAAGAAGGGAAAGTGGAAGATGCCTGAAGAAGATCTCAGAGTGACTATCGACAAGTTCACCTTTCTGATCCCCAGGGGTCTCTGGTATAGCGAGGCCGGTGTGTGGGTGGAGTTCGAAGGGAATCGCGCTCGACTGGGGCTGTCTGACTTCGCACAACAGCACAGCGGGGATGTCGCTTTTGCAAAAGTCAGGCCAGTTGGAACCAAGCTTGGATCGGGCGACGAGTTCGCCGATATCGAGACGGTGAAAGTGAATGTCAGCTTCCCCTCTCCGGTAAAGGGAACAATTGTGGAGATCAACCTTTCCCTCGAGGGGGCGGCAGAACTGATCAACCAGGACCCCTACGGCAAGGGCTGGCTGGCGGTCGTGGAGCTCACCGATTGGGAGAACGACCACACCCACCTCCTCGATGCGGAAGCGTATTCGGGTCTGGTCAATGATCAAGCCGAAGCGGAGATGAGGAAATGAGAGAGAAAGCTCTGATTGTGCCGTGCAGCGGGATCGGAAAGAGCCTCGGTTCGGTGGCGAGGGAGGGGGCATTCGTGGTGACTGAAGACCTATGTCCCGAGAAAACAAAACTATTGCCGCTTGCCCTGATCGTGTTAGGAGAAAATGAGACGCGCGCCGAGCTTTCCAGCGCCAAAGCCATTACGGTTGACGGCTGCGTGCGGGCGTGTGCCGCGAAAGTGGTTGAGGGGGCAGGAGGTACGGTCGCGCACGGTTTGCAGGTTCTGGACGTGTGCCGTCGTCATCCCGATTTAAAGCCCTCCGGCATCTCCGAACTCGACGAAAGTGGTCATAAACTGGCCCACGCACTGGCCGAGGAGGTCAAGGAACTGGTGGACAACATGTGGGGGAGGGGGTGACCCATGCCTGAGCTCGCCAAGAAGAAGGTCGGTCTGATCGCTTGTTCGGGAGAAGAGATGCCGGAGGGGACCATCACCCGGTTGGCGGTGCGCCAAGTGCTGGAGGCGGTGCGCCCGCAACAGACTGTAACGATTTGCTTGCCGCTATTCCTGGCTGGCGGCGAAGGTGACCGCGCCTTCGCCCGTTCCCACCCGACAATTGCCGTGGACGGTTGCGAGAAGCGCTGCGCGGCTCGCGGCACGGAGATGTATAGCGGGAAGCCTGCTGTCAGCATCGTGGTCAGTGATCGAATGTCCACGGAGTCTTCTGACCTGGGCAGCGCGCGCCGATTGAGTGAGACAGGAATGCAAGTGGCCCGCGATGTTGCCGATCAAATTGCCCGGCACGTAGACGAACTACTGCAACCCGAGTGGGATCGCCGGAGGGAGCGGCCGCTCGAAAGTATCAAGCCTCAGGGAGAGTCGAGACCTCAACAAGCCACCTGCTCATGTGGCTCGGGGATCCCCGTCGAGACTTTGCAGGTGGCGGGGCGGGAGGTCACGCTCATCGGGCTAACGCTCGTCTTCGCCCAGTTTCGCGGTGAGGGAAAGCTGCCTAGCAACTCTACGAAGACGGAACTAATCGAGACGCTGAGAATCTACAACCCGATCCCGCATGAAGATGAGGCCGCCTACGCCGAGGCAATCCTCCAGAAGTACGCCGCGTTCTGCCGCCGGAGCAATTGATGTCGCGAACCGCTACATACCGCACCAGAGTTACTTGGAAAGGTGAGCATTGGGGCCACATCCAAATGGGAAACGGGCCGGAGATGGAGTTTTCGGCTCCGCCAGATGCCCACGGACACGCAGGCGTGTTGACCCCGGAAGACGCCTTTGTGGCAGCCGTGAATACCTGCGTCATGATGATGTTTCTGTGGTCAGCGGAGCGGTTCAAGCTGGACCTGGTCTCCTACGAGTGTGAAGCTGAGGGCACGAAACTCATCGAGCTAGATCGGACAGAAATCTTCAGGTCGGTTGCGCTTCGTCCCAGAATTGTCATTCGCGCGAAGGACGAGGAAAGAGCCACTGTCGAAAAGCGAGTGCGACGGGCGCTCGAATCGGCGCAGAAGTACAGTTTGGTGGCCAATTCCGTCAAATCGCAGATCCGAGTTGATCCGACGATCGAGATCGGGCAATGAAGGCGGAAAGCAAGGTTATTTGGTTGGATAGGAAGGTTGGAATGTTATCGATCAAAGTGCTTGGCCCTGGTTGTGCGAATTGCGTCAAGGTGGCACAGCTCGCCCAACAGGCCGTGAATTCTTTGAGCGTGGAAGCCCAGATAGAGAAAGTAACGGAAATGCCTGAAATCATAAAGTATCGGGTTCTGGCAACGCCGGCTCTGGTCATCAATGAGAAGGTGGTATGCGCCGGCCGCATCCCTACTGCGGCTGAAGTGACCACGTGGGTCACAAGCGCGCTGGTGTGAACTGCAGGGCGTGATCGCACGGCGCTGAACTTGCTGTGTTTGAAGGAAATGTCGATGACGGCGTGTTGCAAGTAGGGGGCGTGGCGATGCCACAAACAGCCATGCAGGGATCTTTGCTTCGGGAGCTACTCGGCGATGGAACCGATCCGGTTGCCGTCTTTCTGCTCGCGCGCGGCCAGGAACAGGGGGCCTTCGCCGCCTTCACACCGGTGCGAAGTCATCGGTGCGGGATTCAACCATGTCGAGCAGTTACGTCTGCAAGACCTGGGGATGGAAAAAGGAAGGACTCCGGTTACCAAGAAGAACATTTCCTTGGTTGCCCACCGGCTTCGTCAGATGGCCGGCTCAGGAGGAAAAGGACTCTTGAATTCCCAACCCGACGAGGTGACACTAGAATGAAACCTAAACACATTACTACCGCTCTACTTCTGGTTTTTGTTGGGGTGAGCGTGGCATTCCTTGTTGTCAAGGAAACGCGGTCCAGGCGGGAGAATGTCAACCCAGTGGGCCAAACCACTCTGGCGCAGGAAGCTGTCTCGACTGTGCCGCCGACCGAAAACAGCGGCGCGACCAAAATCTCCCAAGCGAGCCCTGAACCTCCCCGTGCAGCTCCCACCGTGACGGTCGCGGGCGCCAAAAGCAGTCCAAGGATGTCCGACCGCACCGTGGTGGCCTATTACTTCCATGGCACTTTTCGTTGTCAAACCTGCAGGAAGATTGAAGCCCTTTCACGCGAAGCTGTGGAGAGTGGATTTCCCGAGGATTTGAAAGCGGGGCGGCTCGAGTGGCACGTCATCAATGTCGAAGAGCCGGGAAACGAGCATTTCATCCAGGACTATAAGCTTTTCTCCAAGTCGTTGGTGCTGGTGGCGAAGGAAGGTTCAAAGCAAACCCGATGGAAAAACCTGCAAAAAGTCTGGACCTTGGTGGGTGACAAGGAGGCGTTCATACAGTACGTGCAAGATGAAATCCGCGCCTATCGGGGAGGAGCTTGATGGAGGGCTTCCTCCCTGCCGCAACCGCGTTATGGCTGGGAATTCTGACTTCTATAAGTCCTTGTCCGTTGGCGACGAATATCGCGGCGATCTCCTTCGTCGGCCGGCGGCTGGGAAGCCCCCGTGACGTGTTTTGGACAGGAGTCGTTTACACGCTGGGCAGGATGCTTACTTATGTGGCCCTCGGAATTCTCCTGGTGCTAAGTATTGCCTCCGTGCCGCTTGTGTCCCAACTGTTACAGAAGTACATGAACAAGATTCTCGGGCCGATTCTGATCCTAGTGGGGATGTTCCTGCTCGAAATGTTGACCCTCGGCTTCGCAAGTCCCGGTCTGAGTGAGAAGATGCAGTGCCGGATCGCGACCTGGGGTGTCTGGGGGGCGGGTCTGCTCGGAATGGTTTTTGCTCTCTCGTTTTGCCCCGTTTCCGCCGCCTTGTTTTTCGGCAGCCTGTTACCCCTGGCCGTCAAATACGAGTCGAGTGTCCTCTTGCCCTCGCTGTACGGAGTCGCGACGGCGTTGCCCGTGTTGCTCTTCGCCATTCTGGTGGCGTTGGGTGCTCAATCGCTAGGTCAAGCTTTCAATAAACTCACCCGCGTTGAGTGGTGGGCCCGCCGAGTCACTGGAGTGATCTTTATCGCCGTGGGGATTTACCTGGCGCTCACACACATCTTCGGCGTCCTTGTGTGAGAGTTTTCAAGGGTTGGCGAAGAACATAGAGGCGCAGATTGAGAAAGTGACTGAAGTCCCCGAGATCAGGAAATATCGGATTTTGGCGACGCCCGGACTGGTCATCAATGAGAAGCTGGTGTGCGCCGGCCGCATCCCTACTGCGGCTGAAGTGACCACGTGGCTGACCAATGCACTGGCATGAGAGTGCGAGTCAGTTAAGTTGAAATATCAGGGGGAGAAACTATGTTGAAGGTGGAGCCAGCTTCCAGCTACCCGCCTGAAGAAGGGCGCTATCTGCGCGGCAATGACTACTCACCCGTCGCTGTCGCAGTCATCTTAATTTACGACCAAGATAAAATCCCGCCGGATATTGAGAATCTGGTCCGAGTTGGTCTGGAAAGTGGAGCGGCCCTCTCCGGTACCATCCAGACTGAAAGCATCGGTATCGAAAAGCTCATTTGTAACATCGTTGCCAACCCGAACATCAGGTATCTGGTGCTCTTCGGGCCGGAGTCGCCGGGACACCAGACGGGCGATGCTCTCCTCATGCTGCAAGAAAATGGTGTGGACGAGCGCAGGCGGATCATCGGCGCCAAGGCCCTGACTCCCTATCTGTTCAATCTGCCAACCGAGTTCATTGCGCGCTTTCGGCAACAAGTCCGCATGATTAATCTCCTGGACGAGGGCGACCCCGAATTGCTGCGCCGCGCAGTCCGGGATTGCTTTCAAGAGGAGCCGACATCATTCCGAGACTACACTCTGTGTGATCCGGGAGCCTTCCCTGAAGGCCCGCTCTCAGGTCAGCTCACCTGGCGGGTTACCCGACCCCAGTCCGAACCTAAGGACGAAAATGAACGGCAGCAGAGGCAGACGCTCAGAGATTTGATGGCCCGAGTGAAACAAGGAGCGGAAAAGAAGAGAGAGCGCGAGCGGCCATAACATGAATTCTCGCCTTGTTCGACGAGCGATAGATATCCTTCCTCCCGACCCCTGAAGAGGGATCGGAACAGGACGTGGAATTCTCATTTGATCGGGAAGTGGGTTCAACACGGCTGCCCCTCTGCGGATCGGAGGGGCAGCCCTTGTGTCCACGCTGGGCACCCACGAGGGGTGCCCCTACTTTGCCCGCAAATAAAGCGTCCGGGATGCTCGCCGCTTACACCGCCGCCGGCGCTGCTCGCTTTCCTCGGCGCGCGATGGCGGCTACAATGACGCCCAGGATTGAGCCTATCGCAACTGTAAAGCCGATCCACAGGGTCAACTGGGGAAGCACGCCGATGTAGAAGAACTTTTCAGCAACCGAGTGTGGCGGGAAATTGGGCGGCGGTGCGTCGTAATGCGTCCCCCAACCCTGCCCGCCGTTTCCGCTCATAGCGACGTACATCACGATCAGTACCGGAATGCGGGCCGCGAAGGCGTAAGCGACCAGGCTGTTCCCCAAAGACCGCCAGCCGATACCGGGAATAAACGCCGCACCCAACATCACCAAAAACCCGACCGCGGTCAGAATCGAGGGGTGGGAGACCGTTGAAAATGCCAATATGCCGCCCAGAACCAACACCACCAATCCAGCGAGCGCGAGTCCAAGGGCCTTCCCTACACTTGAGGGTCCGTCGCCAGCTCCAGCCAGCTTCAATGCGAAATAGGGACCGAAGATGATCGGCAGCCAGGAAATACCAACGATGGCGCCTCCACCACCGGCCGCCGCGCTGAACCAGGGTTTTGGCCAGCGCTCGAGTTCACCCACCAAGCGCAGGATGGTAATGCCCAGGGTAATCAAGGCCGGAATCGTGATCAGACTCGTGATGGAAATTGACTTTGTCTCCTCCATTCGAACCTCCTTTTGCTTTCGATTTGGGCAGTGTGGTTCAGATGTTAGCGCAACTGGGAGTGTTTTGCACGGCTTTCCGACTGGGGGCTAGGGGCTGGGGACTGGGGGCTAGGAGGATTTTAGATTTTAGATTTTGGATTAAGCCTGCCTACTGACTTCTACTCACTCGACGAATGGGGTCGGGGAGAACAGTAGGCAGGAGGCAGTAAGCAGTGGCCAAGGTTAATCCAAAATCCAAAACCTAAATGGCTATTCGCCAGCTTCAGACTCCTAAGGGCGGATTCATGGCCTATGTTACCCAAGGCTTCTATTGCGGCATGACGCACTTCAGGCCAGTTATCCTCCAACGCTTCTATTAAATGGTGATTAGCGCCAGGTGTTTGACCATTTTGATTTGCCTTTTGAAATACCGCGAGAATTCACCGGGCTTCAGCGTGGAAGACTACCACGGCCGCCGGCGGCGGTCGGAACTCTAGCTTCAGGGGGCCGCGGTTCTATACACCCGGGGAAGGCATCTTGGCGGGGAATGCCGTCTTGACCATGCGAAGAGCGTTCCCCCCGATGATCTTCTGGATGTCCGTATCGGAATAGCCGCGCTTTACCAACCCCACCGTGAACAACGGCCAGTTCGTCCACGCCATCGTCTCCTGGGAGGGCGGGTCCGGCGCCAACGGGACCGGCCACAGACCATCCCACTCCGCCCACCACGGGCGCCGCCGCTTCGGGATCTTCTGATACTCCGCGTCGGCTGCCTGCGATCGGTAACTCTGGTCGGTGGCGATCGCTACGTGATCGACGCCGAACTTCCGCACCACGTAATCGATGTGATCGAGCATCGCATTCAGATCGCCGCTCCGGCCGAGGAACTGGGGAACAGCGCAAATGCCGACGATCCCGCCCGTGTCCACGATCGCGTGGATGACGTCGTCCGGCTTGCACCGGAAGTGGTTGTTGAGCGCGTGCGCTGCGGTGTGACTGGCGATGACTGGCTGCCTGGATACCTTTGCCGCCTCCAGACTGGTGCGCCAGCCCGAGTGTGCGACATCGACGATGACCCCGACGCGGTTCATCTCGGCAATTACGGCGCGGCCGAAATCGCTCAAGCCCGCGTTGGCAGCCTCCCCGCATCCCTCGCCGATCATGTTGCGGCGGTTGTAGGTGAGGTGCATCATCCGTACACCGAGTTGGAAGAAGACCCGGATTTGCCGCAGTTCATCTTCTTTGGAGTTCCAATGCTGCAACAGGGGGACGCCGCAGGTGCACAAGGCCAGCGCTGCCTTCTTCGTGCGTTTCGCTTCGAGGATGTCATCGGCGCCGATCACACGGATCAGAAAATCATTCATCATGTCTAACGCGTAAGTGAAGTTGGCCAGCCGGCGCATTAGCCGCAACGTGTCCTGGCTTTCCTGGCCGGCGTTCTGAAACACGCAGGTCACGCCGGCGGCTTGCCAGGCTCCGATGAACTCGCGTCTCTCCCCCGGGTCGGTCACGAAGCGGGTGTTCTCCATTTCTTCCATCAGGTCTTCGATCTCCTGGTCGGAGGCGCCGGCCTCCATGGCTCGCGCCACGGCGTCACCGTCCACCGCTGCGCGGGGAGCGAATCCGTATGGCTCCATGACGATCGAGGCGGCGTGGAGCTCAAGACCGTGCTGCAAATCCTTTTCGCTGGGCTGCAGGACTCGTAGTCCCGCCTCACGGGTTCCATGGATACTCTCGTTCGGCAGATCGCCCCCTAACGCCGCGGCCAACGTGCCTCCGATAAACTCCCGTCGATTCATGTTTGAACCCTCCCTCACCGCGGGTGCGTGAACCCGCACTCCCTCCACAGCCTCTCCCAATTCCAGATCCCGTAGGCAGCCTTGATCGGCAATGGTAATCCAAGCTGATGCGCCAGCATGCACACCTGCCCGCGATGATGGGCGTCGTGCGAAACCATGTAGGTGAACATGGCGGCGCCCACAGGCCACGGCCTGGCCCAACCGTCCCGGTGAAAGGTCCTGACGCGACCGTCGGGACCGGCCAGGGCCTGCGCGAGCATCTCGGAGCAGCGCGCGGCGCTCTCGGCCAGCGCCGCCCTGGCCTGCTTCTGGGTGCAGCGGGCGCGGTCGAGCGGAGCCGGTAACTTCAGATGCGGGGCCGAGAGCCTCACCCACTTGCGGCGGATGTTGTGGACGTGAGCGAAGATTGCAGCGATGGTACGCCCCTTGCGCCCGGGCGGTTTGGCGCGCCAGGTGCCGGGGTCGAGATGCTCGAGCAGGACCTGGTTCATCCGGTCGTTGACGGCGTAGGTCTCGAGCAGCGCTTGGCGAAAGTCCACAGCGGCTGGAGCAGCGCGGCGGGCCATAGGAACTCCTTATGCGGAATTTCCGTTTTGAGCCACGGCATCGCCCGAAAGCCTAGCCCTCCTGCCCCGTCGCGTCAACCGCAAATCGACCTGTTTTCGACTGGGGGCTAGGGCGATTTTAGATTTTAGATTTTGGATTAAGCCTGCCTATTGCCTCCTGCTCACTCGACGAATGGGGTCGGGGAGAACAGTAGGCAGGAGGCAGTGGCCAAGGTTAATCCAAAATCCAAAATCTAAAATCGAAAATTGCCCCAGCCCCTGACACCTGGAACCTGACACCTGCCGTTTACCGCCCGAAATAGGCCCTCACCAGATAGGAGATTCCGAGAATGAAGAGCAGGACATTGGCGGCGAGGAATAGCCGCTCATGGAAGCGCTTGTGGAGGCTGGCGCCCCAGGCAAGCACGCGCAAGGCAACGACCGCCGCCCCATAATAGCCGATAAGGCCACCCGCGAAGAACGGTACAACGTGCCAGTAACCACGCAGGCGGCCCTCGGCGAGGATGGGGCCGGCGACGGTCATCCAGTAAATCCAGGTGCCGGGGGCGGTGAGCTCAGTGAGCGTCGCGGTAGTGACGCTCGCATAAGTGAGCGTGGCAGAATTCGCCATTTCGGCTTGCGTCTTACCCCTCAGCGCGTTGAGCGAGTAGCTTGCATAGCCGATAAGCACGATCCCGCCCACGTAGGCAACGTAGTGAGCGATGGATTGAGGAATGTAGTGATAGAAAAAAAACGTCACCACCAGCATCCCGCCATCCACAGCCACGGGCGGCCCCACAAGGATCAGGATGGCCCTTAGCCAGCGGTTAAGCGCAACTTGTGTCAAGGCGATGAAATGGAGCGGGCAAGGAATCATCCCTCCCACAATTCCCATCCCGGCCCCCAGAAGTAGCAGATCCATAAGCAATCCGTTGTGATTAGGGAACAGGGAATAGGGAACAGGAGGTCAGTGGGCCGTAGTTGGCAGTATTTTCATTTCTGTTCCTTATCCCCTACTCCCGACTCCGTTCCTGGAACTGTTCCCTATTCCCTGTTCCCTATTCCCTGCCCCCAGTTCACACGCGGCAGGATGATGTCCCGCTTGATGCGGCCAGCGTGCTCCCGCACCCGCTTCACCATATTTTGCACCAGCTCCTCGGACAGCAGGCGGGGCTGCAATCCCAGTTCGATTAATTTTCTGTGTGTGGGATTGTAGTAGTGCTGCTCCGCTTCCATGCGAGGGTTCTTCAGATGGTCAATTTCCACCTTAAGCCCCAGTCGTTCCGACTGCGCCTTCACCATCTGCGCGAGCTCCAACACGTTGAAAGTCTCTGTGAACTGGTTGAACACACGGTATTCACCCGCTTGCGGGGGATTCAGGATGGAGAGTTCCACGCAACGTAGCGTATCGCGGATATTCAGAAAACCGCGCGTCTGTCCGCCGCGCCCGTAAACCGTGAGCGGAATCCCAGCGACGGCCTGAACGCAGAAACGGTTGAGCGCCGTGCCGAACACTTCATCGTAGTGGAAACTGGTGGCCAGGCGTTCGTCCAGCCCGGTTTCATCCGTCTCGATGCCGTAAACCACGCCCTGGTTCAAATCGGTGGAACGCAGTTTCCACACCCGGCAGGCGAACAGGATATTGTGACTGTCATGTACCTTGGTAAGGTGATAAAAGGAGCCAGCCTGCTTCGGGTAGGGAAGGACGTCCTTGCGGCCCTTGTATTCGATTTCGATGAATCCTTCTTCGATGTCGATATTGGGCGTGCCGTATTCACCCATTGTCCCCAATTTGACAAGGTGCGCGCCAGGAAAAAGTTCGCGCATGGCCCAGAGGACGTTCAGCGTGCCCGCCAAGTTGTTCATTTGGGTGAAGACGGCCCGGCTGTGGTCAATCATCGAGTAGGGCGCGGACGGTTGCTCGCCGTAATGCACAATGGCCTCCGGCTCAAACGTCCCGAAGGCTCGCGACACCACCTCGTAGTTGCGCAGGTCGCCCACGAAAAGCTCGATTCTCCTCCCCGTAACTTCCTGCCACGCCTTCACGCGATCGTGCAAGGTGCGGATGGGCATCAAAGGCTCGACGTTCAGCTCCATCTCCCAACGGCGCTTGGCGAAGTTGTCAATTACGCCCACGTCGTGACCGCGGGCTGAGAGATACATGGCCGTCGGCCAACCCAAGTAGCCGTCTCCGCCCAGTACAAGAATTCTCATAATTTGAAATCCCCAATTCCAGCAAATTGTTGAAAAGCAGGAGTCAGAAGTCAGGAGTCAGAAGCCGGGAAACCACGAATAGCCTGAGGAATTGTCTTCCGCCCTGCCACCTGACGCCTGACACCTGCACCCGATGCCTGGTCCCAAAAGCTTAAATTTATACATCGAGCCGAATCCACAGCACAAGAAAATAGCGTAGTGTCCCAGTTTGACGTAGAGGCGGCTTTATCCGTCAGCCGACGGACCACGTGGTCCGTCGGCTGACGGATAAACTCCCCGCTACAACTCCAAATTGAGACACTACCAAAACAACTCATGACTTTGGCCACCCGCCAGCCTGTGCTAGACTCACAGGGCGGATTCACAACTATGGCTCTATATCTGGTTACCGGTGGAGCAGGCTTTATCGGCTCGCATGTTGTTCACGAGTTGGTGCGAAGGGGGGAAGCGGTTCGCGTGTTGGACAACCTCTCCTCGGGCAGTATCGCAAACCTCGCGGAGGTTTCTGACCGCATCACTTTTTATGAAGCGGATATCTGTGACTCGGCCACTATTTCGCGCCTCTTCGTGGAGGCGCATTACGTAATTCATCTCGCGGCGCTCCCCTCGGTGGCGCGCTCGATCGCCGACCCGCTGACGGCCAACGCGGTCAACATCACGGGGACTTTGAACGTGCTGCTGGCGGCGCGGGATGCGGGCGTCAAGTGTCTGGTCTTCGCCGCTTCGGCAGCCGCTTATGGCGACAATCCCACCATGCCGCGCGTGGAGACGTTGACCCCCAACCCGCTTTCACCTTATGCGCTGGCAAAGCTGGCCGGAGAATACTACTGCCAGATATTCACCAGGATTTACGGTCTCGAAACCGTCGCGCTCCGTTATTTCAACATCTTCGGGCCGCGGCAGAACCCTGACTCGCCTTACACCGGCGTCCTTTCCAAGTTCGTGGCCGCCTATCTGCGGGGAGACACTCCGGTGATCTTCGGCGACGGCCAACAGTCGCGCGACTTCACCTACGTTGACAACGTCGTGGACGCCACGCTCAAGGCCTGCTCCGCCTCGACAGCCGCGGGCAAAGTCGTCAACGTGGGAGTGGGCAGGAGCTACACGCTTAACCAGACCGTCGCCCTGCTCAATGGAATCTTTGGTCGGCAGGTAAGACCCAAGTACGACCCCCCGCGCAAAGGTGATGTCCTCCATTCCCTCGCGGATATCTCGCTGGCCCGCCAAGCGCTTGGGTACGAGCCGCAGGTAAGTTTCGAAGAGGGCCTGCGGCGGACGGTCGATTGGTTCAGGTCGCAAGCCGGGGCTGGGGGCTAGGGACTGGGGCGATTTCGGATTTTAGATTTTGGATTTTCGATTCATGGGGACCATCGAGATCGTTCGTAAAGGTGTTTCGGCCGACCGTGTGAAGGTTGCGCTATTTGATTTTGATGGCACGCTTTCCCTCATTCGCACGGGCTGGGAGGACGTCATGGTCCCCATGATGGTCGAAATCCTGGCGGAACTGAAGACTGGGGAGAAGGAAGCAGACTTGCGGGCACTCGTGGAGGATTTTGTGGCGCGTCTCACGGGCGAACAAACCATCTATCAAATGATCGAATTGGCGCGGCAGGTGGAGAAGAGGGGTGGCAAACCCCCGGCCCCGCTCGAATACAAGCGCATGTACCACGACCGCCTGATGCAGAAAATCGAGTACCGGAGAGAGGATCTCCGCCACGGAAGAGTTTCTCCGGACCAATACCTCGTCCCGGGCTCACGCGCCATTCTCGAAAATTTGAAAGGGCGAGGCCTGCAACTCTATTGCGCCAGTGGGACGGATGAGGCATACACGCTCGAGGAAGCTCGCTTGCTGGAAGTTGACCGCTATTTTGACGGCCACATCTATGGCGCCCGCGACGATTACACGAGCTTTTCGAAAGAGATCCTGATCAATGGGATGATTTCTTCCGTGGAGTGCCGTGGGAACGAGCTGGTTGGATTCGGCGACGGGTACGTTGAAATCAAGAACCTCAAAGATGCTGGGGGTGTCGCAGTCGGGGTAGCCACGGATGAACCCGAATGCCAAGTCGTTAATGCGTGGAAGCGGGAGCGGCTGGTTCAGGTCGGCGCTGATTTCATCATTCCTAATTTCCTTTGCTGGGAACAGCTCTGTCAGGTTCTGTTTCCGAGTTACTGGCCTCCGTAGCCAGGGTGAGACTTTCGGATCGGAGTTATGCGCACCCCCTCACCCCCGGCCCCTCCCAAAAGGGGAACTGAATCCCCGAAGGGGATTAATTAAGTAGCCGGGGGCAACGCCCCCGGAAACCGGGCAGCACGAATGGACGCGACAGTGTAAGGGTCGAAGGTGAGTGGGGCCTCTGTCCGGAGCGATGCGACCCTTTCAGGGTCGGCGTCCCCCGGTGTTGTTCTTCCGGGGGCGTTGCCCCCGGCTACTACATGGTGCCCTTGCAGGGCACGCACATGGTCGAGATCACCAACGTTTAATGGGTAGTGGCAAAATATGAACTCTAAGTACAAAACCTTCGACCGTTCACGCCTTTTGCTCAAGCCTCTGGACAACCGCGTGCACGACATGACGCTTGAATACCTTCTGCCGCTCGAGGGCCCACCGCCGGCCTTCGCGCATCCCCAGCTCATGGAGGTGGCGCGAAGAATCCGCGCCGCCAAGGAAAGGGGGGCAGCCCGCATCCTTATGATGGGCGCACACGTCATTAAAAAGGGGGTGAGCCGCTACATCATCGACCTGCTGGAACGTGACTTCTTGACGCATCTCGCTATGAACGGCGCGGGCGCAATTCATGATTATGAGCTAGCCCGAGTCGGCGGCACCACCGAGAGCGTGGCTCGTTATATCCGCAGCGGCGAGTTCGGCCTCTGGCGCGAGACGGGGGAGTTGAATGAGGTGATTTGCGAAGCCGCGGCGCTCTCCCTGGGGCTGGGCGAAAACGTCGGGCGGCGGATCGAAACCAGCGACTTCCCGCACAAGGACGTAAGCATCTTTGCCTCGGCTTACCGGGTCTCCATTCCGGCCACGGTGCATGTGGGCATTGGATACGACATTATCCACGAGCACCCAAACTGCGATGGCGGGGCCCTCGGCGCGGCCAGCTACCGTGACTTCCTGATTTTCGCAAAGTCGGTTGAGGATCTAGAGGGGGGAATCATGCTCGATTTTGGTTCCGCCATCATGAGCCCGGAGGTCTATTTGAAAGCCCTGGCCATGGCTCGCAACGTGGCTCACCAGCAAGGGCGCGCGATCAGGCACTTCGCCACCGCAGTCTTTGACCTCGTCCCAATTCAAGGCGACGTCCACCACGAATTACCGAAGACCGATCCGGGATATTATTTTCGGCCCCACAAGACGATTCTGGTCAGGACCGTGGCCGATGGGGGAGAAAGCTTTTACTTTTGCGGCGACCATCGGGCAACCGTGCCTGCGCTGCGGCGCGCCCTACTGGAGCTCACATGACGACGGCGGAGATTCTGGATGGTTTCAAAAAGCTAAAGGCATTGGTTGTGGGAGACATCTGCCTGGATCGCTGGTGCACTTACGATCCCGCCACCTCGGAACCATCTCGTGAAACCGGGATCCCTCGGCTGGGTATTGTCTCCACCGAGGTCACTCCGGGCGGTGGTGGTACTGTAGCTAATAACCTGGCCGCCTTGGGTGCTGGGGCAGTAGCCGTCCTGGGAATCCGTGGCGACGACGGCTTTGGATTTGAGCTGGTCCGGGCTCTGAACCAGCGTGGAATCAGCGCCAACCTGATGGTGGAAATCCCTAGGTGGCAGACCTTCACATACACCAAGCTCTTAAACGGTCAAACCGGCATTGAGGACCAACCGAGAATGGATTTCATCTCCACCCAACCGGTTCCCCCGGAGGCGGAGAAGCGAGTGATTGATAGCCTTGTTTCCGCGATCGAGGGTTTTGGCGTGGTTCTTGTGGCCGACCAAGCCGAAACGGCTGCCGGCGGAGTGGTTACGCCAGCGGTGCGTCATTCGATAATCGAGCTTGCGGGAAGGCACGCCGGCAAGGTGTTTCTGGTGGATTCGCGAAAACGCGTGCATCTGTTCCGGAAAGTGATGGTCAAGCCGAATCGCGCCGAAGCGGAAGCGGCCTGCCAGCAACTCTTCGGGCAGGTCGATTTCAGGCGGCTACGCGAACATCTGGGAGCCAGGGCGATGATGGTGACGCACGGGCCCCAGGGCACGCTGGTGATCGAGGAAGGGAAAGAAACGTGGGCCAAAGCGCGGGCGATTCAGAAGCCAGTGGACATTTGCGGCGCCGGCGACAGCTTTGCTGCCGGGACAGCGCTCACCATGGCGGTGACGGGCGACCCCGTCGCCGCGGCGAGCTTTGGCAATCTTGTGGCCTCGATTACCGTCCTGAAGAAAGGCACGGGCACGGCCTCGCCGGAAGAGGTCATACAGGCGGCGACGCGGGGCCGGTGAGTATGGGTGTCAGGGGTCAGGGGAGCTGTGACGAGGGCAATTATGTATAGTGAATTGGGAGGGTCGCTCAGGGCAAGTGAGAGAGCGTAGTGCATGAGTCGTCCGATCCTATTTCAAGAACCCGGTTCCAATGGATGAGTCCCAGGTCGCGGCCCGCATATGGCTTCACCCGAACGCAACTGCACCCACCGTCGTCGAGCGTAACGTTCATCAGCAAATACTCGGGAACCACCGACTGCGCCAGAATTTGGGCCGAATCCAGCGAAACATTATGGCCGGAGAGATAGCTGTTCTTGACCGAATACCCGAGTCCTGAGAAGCCGTAGCCGATCCCATAAAGGTCGTAGAGAACATCCGCCCCAACCGTACTTCCCGTCGCTTGGAAAGCCCCGCCCTGGAGCTGCAGTAGGGCCACGCCGGAATTGATCATTCCCTGTAGAGCCAGGGGCGCCTGTATGTTGGGCTGATCGACAAATTCAAGCGCCGCGCAGTAAACCTTCTTGTCCACCGCGTCGCCCGTTGCGGCGGGGCAGGCAGTGGAGGAATAAGTGGTTCCCAAGTCGGCAACGAGAGCCTTGAACACGTTCGGCCAAGTAGCGAGCACGGCCTGAGTTTTGGCAGGGTCCCGCGGCCGGCAGCGCATGGCTACCAGGTCGTAAGCCGCGTTGGCATCCCCGCCCGCAAAGCGAAGGACGTCTTGGACGGGCATGGCCGGCTCGTAATAGAGTGTCGCGCCTACAAAGGCTCGCTTCTGAACGTTGTTATTTCGGCCGATGCTCGTGACGCTCTGCGTCGACTTGACATAGATGATACGCTCGAAATCGTTGATGGCGACGAACCCGGTGCCCGGATCAGCCGTGCGAGTCCGATCGATTACTGTCGCCAGCGTATGACCCACGGCCTTCACGCCCCACACGAATTGCGCGATTGGGTTCGCAACTGAGCCGCTGGCAACAAACAACAGCGATGATGCCCCGATTGCCAGGGCAATGATTGGCAACGATTTCCCGCTGCCAAGCCGGGAAAGATATGTTCTTTTGCTGTTTTCCATAGTAATCCTTTCCCCTTCTGAAGGCAACTGCCGGCCCGTGAAACCTACCGCCGGACACCTGTCTTTCATACCTCTCGCAATTCGTCCTCACTCAGCCCAAAGTAGTGCCCCACTTCGTGGAGCAGGGTGGCGCGGATCTGCCAGCGCACCTCCGCGTCGCTGGCGCAGACGGCCTCGATGTTTCGCTGGTAGAGAAAAATCCGATCTGGCGGGCTGGAGGAAAAGACGCTCTTCTCCGTGCGAGGGACGCCGTGGAAGAGTCCCAGCAGCAACCCTTCGCTGTCCGCTTCCTCCGGTGGCAAGTCTTCGACGATGATCGCTACGTTGGTGAGCTTCTCACGAAACGCCCTGGGCAAACCATCGAGGGCTTGCGCAACCAGCGTCTCGAATTCCCTTCGCTCCATCTCATTCCCTCATCACTTTACTTTGATGTCATGCGTGCCGCCGTATGGCGCTCGAGGGAGCAAACCCGGAGGCATGGTGTGTGTACTCCCGTTATTTCGCAGCATTGCGTCCCGCAAGGGCCGGCGCGGTGCGAAAGAGAAGTGTCAGCGCAGAGCTCGCCAGCAAGGCCACACCCAGCACACCAAAGGCGTACTGGAAATTCCCGGTTCGCTGATTGAAATATCCGACAGCCAATGGACCGAAGTATCCTCCCAGACCCCCGATGGCGTTGATCAACCCCATGGCGGACCCCGTAACGGCACGAGGGAAGACTTCTCCAGGAATCGCCCAAAAAGGTCCTAGCTCCCCGTAAATGCCGGGGCCCACGAGACAGAGGAAGACGAAAGAAAGAAGCGGCGCCTGCTCGCTGGCAAGAACGGCGGCGAGAAAGAAGGCGCCCGCCATCCCCAGCGGCACGGCCACGTGACGGCGCCGCTCACGCGTGCGGTCGGAATGGCGGGAGATAAGAACCATGCCAACCGCGGTGAGGAGAAATGGAGCTGCAAAGAGGAACGCCACCCGCAGGTCGCTCGCCTTGCTCACGCTCTTAAGAGCAGTCGGCAGCCAAAACAGGTAGCCATACCCCCCTCCCGAGATCAAGAAGTACACGATGGCCATCAACAGCACCTGTGGGCGCACGAGGGTTCGGAGTAAAGGCTCCGGCGACGCCGGCTCGAGTTCAGCCGATTCTCGCGACAAGGTGGACTCGAGATGGTCCCGCTCCCCGGCCGAAATCCACGCTGCTTGATGGGGATGGTCAGCGATGAACCACCACCAGGCCACCAGCCACGCGAAAGGAAACGCGCCCTCGGTAATGAGCAGCACGCGCCAGTCCCAATGACTCAGAATCCAACCCGAGAGCGGGGAGGCAAAGATAACCGAGGCGGGCTGGCACAGCATCCAGTAACCGTTGGCGCGGGCGCGCTCGGCGCGGGGAAACCAGTGGGCCAGCAGCACCAAAGTCGCCGGCCACACGCCGCCCTCGCTGACGCCCAGAAGCAAACGCATCACCCAGAATTGCCGCGCCGTGTGCACAAAACCGCAACCCACCGAGCAGATTCCCCATGCCACCAGAAGCACGCTCACAAAGCGCTTGGCGCTCCAGCGCTCGGCCGCGTAACCACCGGGAATTTGCAGTAACAGATATCCCCAGAAGAAGATCCCCACGGCGTCGCCGGCCTGGGTGGGGGTCATGTGCAATTCCCGCATCATCGAGGGCAGAGCCATGGAAACGTTGGTGCGGTCGATATAGGCGATGGTGTACATGGCGAAGGCTGTGGGAATGATGCGCAGCCAGCGCTGCTCGAGGGTTGCGCGGGCGGGCGTCGACACGGTTTCTTGCCTCTTCAACTCAGAAGAATTTGACATTGAGCGCAATGAATGCCAGCAAGACGACGAGGGCATAGAATCCCGGCGAGCGAAACCAGGGGGTCGAGTCCCTCTCCTTCATCGCCCTGGAATAGACCAACCCTTTGAGTTTTTCCGCTCGGGGCGCTTCCGTCAGGAAACTGAGAACAACAGTCACCGCCAGCCCTGCAACGAATCCCCACACGGCCGTCCAAATGTTCGACGCCATGGGGGAGGTAAACCTCAGGACGCCCAGCCGGTAGAGCACGTACTCCAAGGTTGCTCCGGAGAGGCCTGCGACCATTCCGTAAAAGCCTGCCGTCGCCGAAGGGCGTTTCCAGAACATGCCGAGGAAGAACACGATAAAGAAAGGTGAAATGAATAAGATCCCGATGAGTTGCATGTAGTCCATCAGGTTATTGAAGTACAGCACGATGTAGGACGACGCGCAGGCGATACAAGTGCCCACCACCGTGGCCATTTTCCCCACCCTCAGGTAATGGTGGTCGGGGCGGTCTTTCACGAAGTAAGTCTGGTAAATGTCATAGGTGAATACCGTGTTGAAGGCCGTAATGTTGCCGGCCATCCCGGACATGAAGGAGGCCAAAAGCGCCGTCAGCCCCAGCCCCAGCATCCCGCTGTGGTAGTAGCGGCCCATGAGGGTCGGCAAAGCCAGGTTGTAATCCTGTTTGACGATGGAGGGGGCAAGAGCCAGGGCCAGCATTCCCTGCACCGTGACGATGGCCGGGAAAAGCATTTTGGGAATCGCAGCCACCAGCGGAGTCTTCTGCGCAGAAGCCAGATTCTTGGCGGCCAGGGCGCGCTGCACCAGCAGGAAGTCGGTGCACCAATACGCTGGAGCAGCACACAGGCCGATGCCCACCACCATCACCCACCAAGGCACACCCAGCGGGTCGCCGGGGCCGGCCATGCCTTTCCATGTGTGCAGATACTGCTCCGGCAGTTTGGCCACCAGTCCGTCCCAGCCGCCCACCTCGTGCAGCCCCAGGAAGGTCAGGGGGAGGAACCCGATGACAATCAGAAAGAACTGAATGAACTCGTTATAAATGGAGGAAGAGAGTCCCCCCCAAAAAACAAAGACCAGCACCACCCCGCTGGCCAGCAGCACGCTGCCGGTAAATGGCCAGCCCAGCATGCTGCGGAAAACCACCGCAAAAGCAAACATGTCGATTCCCGACATCAGCACGGTGACAATGGCGAAGCTGAAAGCATTGAGGATGTGGGCGCGATGGTCATAGCGCATGCGCAAATACTCAGGAACGCTACGCACGCCGTTCGCGTAGTAGTAGCGCACCATGAACAGCCCCAGAAAAATCATGGCCGGGATGGCTCCGATCCAGTACCAGTTGTTTGTCCTCATGCCATATTTCGCGCCGTTGGCGGTATGGCCCATCACCTCCAGCGCCCCCAGGTTCGCCGACATAAAAGCAATACCCGTGATCCAGTGCGAGAAGGAACGGTTCGACAAGAGGAAATCCGAGGAGGTTTTCATCTTGTCCTTGAGCCAGTAGCCAACTCCGAGCACGACCACGAAGTAGGTGACGATGATGGCAAAATCGAGCGAACCGAGTTTCATTAACATGGCTGGATAATACAACAAGTCGAGGAGTCGAGAGTCGAGAAGTCAAGGAGTCGGGTAGTGTCTCAGTTTGGAGTTGTAGCGGCGAGTTTACCTCGCCACGTGGCGGCGTCAAGCCGCCTCTACGTCAAATTGAGACACTACCCGACTTCTCGACTGCTTGACTCCTCGACTCTTCGACTTTCCTGAGGTAGAGTGAAACAAGCTATTTCACGGAGGCGGAGATGAGCGAATTTGCCGGAAAAGTGATTGTCGTTACCGGCGGCGGGTCCGGCATCGGTCGCGGCACAGCCCTACTTTTCGCGCGCGAAAAATCGCATGTGGCGGTGATCGATTGGAACGACTCGATGGGGCAGGAAACCTTGAACCTGATTCAACGAGCGGGAGGCCAAGGCCTATTCGTTAAGGCCGACGTCAGTAATACAACTGAAGTGCAGCACGCCGTGAAGACGATTGTAGAACGTTTCGGAACAATCGACGTTTTGTTCGCCAATGCGGCCGTGCAGATCAACAAGCCTCTCACCGAGACAACCGAAGAAGACTGGGACCAGACGATTGAGGTGAACTTAAAGGGGGCGTTCCTCTGTTGCAAGCATGTCATTCCCGTGATGCAGAAACAGAAGCAGGGATGCATCGTGATCTCTTCATCCGGGCACGCCTTTCAAACCTACCCGAATTATGCGGCTTACGCCGCCACCAAGGGAGGTCTTGTAGCGTTCATGCGAGCCGCGGCACTCGACTGCGCCCCGGACGGCATCCGCGTCAACTGCATTATCCCAGGCGCCACCGATACGCCACTTTTGCGCTATCACTTGCGCAATCGCCCGGAAGATGAGCAGCGTATCCTCACGCAGATCCCGCTCCGCCGTTTCGCCACGCCCGAGGACATCGCGAAGGCCGTTCGTTTCCTGGCCTCGAGCGACGCTTCCTACATCACCGGGACCTGGCTGCTGGTCGATGGCGGTCTGCTTGCTCGGGGTTGAACGAAGTTCCAGATGCATGCGGAGACAGGCCGTACCGTTCGGCGAGGGCAAGCAACTGTTTGGCTTGGCTCCTTTATCGGCGTTGCACCGGAGGTGTACAATACGGATGGGAGCGATTGAGTATGCAAACGGTCAAGGACCTTTCGGTCGAAGAGCTAAGGGCGGTCATCGGCGAAGTGGTGGAAGAGAAACTGCGCGAGATACTTAACGACCCCGATGCGGGTCTCACGCTGCGGCCCGAGGTCCTGGAACGGCTTCGGACGGATCTTCAGCAGCCTCAAGAAGAGGGCCAGAATATTCCTGCGGCCGAACTGGCTCGCCGCCGGGGTTTGGATTGGTAGATGTATCAAGTCGAGTTTCGTCCCAAAGCGGCTGAGGACTTCGCAAAGCTCGACCAGGTTGTCGCTGACCGTGTGCTGAAAAGGCTCCGCTGGCTCGCCGAGAATTTTGACTCCGTTAAACCCGAGTCCCTCACCGGACCCTTCTCTGGTCTGCTCAAGCTGCGCGTTGGTGATTACCGGGTCGTTTACCAGGCCGACCGAGAGAAGAAAGTGCTGAGAGTGCGACTGGTCGGCCACCGCCGGGAAATCTACGACTAGCGGGCTTGACACGACTAGCGCGCTTGCCCTTGACAAACCCAAAACCATAGGCTATGCTTCTAAACGAAGCCAGGCAGGACCTCAGGGCCTCCTGGGAACGCTTTGCTGCAATGTTGCCGCGCCATCTCCAATTTCGCCTCGAGCCTGTGCCAAGCGGGACGAAAACCCCGAAGATTCCCTTGGGTTGATATGGACAAATAGTGTGTTATCCGATTCTGAAGGAAAAAAGAATTCTTAAAACTGAAGGAACCACGCGGGAATGTCTATGAAAACAAAGGGTTGGCTTTCCACGGCCCGCAGCAAAGCGGGAATGTCATAGAAAACACAGGTGGTTACGAGTCAACAACGGGAATGCTACTGAAAATAAAGGTAGTTAGTATCAGGCTGAGCGACCCCATCTGTCGGGGTGGCTCTTCAAGAGCGCAAGGCAGCAGGCAGCCGAGGTTGAAGTGGTTATTTGCGCTATTGGGCGTGGTTCGGTAAAATCTTCAAAGGGGCTGTGAAAAGATGCCCAAGGCGCGTGATGTGGTCGGGGACAGCAGCGTGACGGAAAAATGAAGATTGCAGTGGCGGCGGACCATGTGGGTTTTGCTTTGAAGGAGAAGGTGCGCGAGTACCTTATGAGCCAAGGCCTGGAGGTTGAAGACTACGGCCCGTGGAACGCCGAGCGCGTGGATTATCCCGACTTCGCGGAGAAGGTGGCCGCGCAGGTGGCGGCAAAGCAGGCCGATTACGGCGTGCTGGTGTGCGGGACGGGCATCGGGATGATGCTTGCCGCCAACAAGGTCCCGGGCATTCGCGCCGTGGCCGCTAACGACACGATTTCCGCGCGCATGGCGCGCGAGCATAACAACGCCAACATCCTGACCCTGGGCGGGCGGATGATCGACGCCGCCACCATGCGCCAGATTGTGGACACGTGGCTCTCCACCCCCTTTGCCGGCGGCCGCCACCAGCGGCGCGTGCAAAAAATCGAAGCCCTTGAGCAACGCTATCATGCGGAGAAAAGAGTATGAGCCCTTCCCTTCCCTTGCGCGAAGTTGACCCTGAAATCGCCCAGGCGCTCGATCTCGAAGTTGACCGCCAGGCGCGGACACTCGAGCTGATCGCCTCGGAGAATTTCGTCAGCGAGGCCGTGCTCGAGGCCCTGGGCTCCGTGATGACCAACAAGTACGCCGAGGGCTTGCCGGGCAATCGCTACTACGGCGGCTGCGAGTTCGTGGACGTGGCCGAAAGACTGGCCATCGAGCGCGCCAAGAAGCTCTTCGGCGCTGAGCACGCGAACGTGCAGGCGCACTCCGGCAGCCAGGCCAACCAGGCCGTTTATATGACCGTGCTGAAGCCGGGCGACACCCTGTTGGGCATGAGCCTGGCCCATGGCGGCCACCTGACGCACGGCCACCCGCTCAACTTCTCCGGGAAGATGTACAAGATCGTTTCTTACGGCGTACGCAAGGACACCGAGACCATTGACTACGACGAACTCGAGCGGCTGGCCCAGGAGCACAAACCCAGGCTCATCGTGGCCGGGGCCAGCGCCTATCCGCGGGTGCTGGATTTCGAGCGCTTCGCGGCCGTCGCCAAACAAAGTGGCGCGCTGCTCATGGTGGATATGGCGCACATCGCGGGGCTGATCGCGGCGGGGCTCCATCCCAGCCCCTTTCCGCACGCCGATTTCGTCACCACCACCACGCACAAGACGCTGCGCGGCCCGCGCGGCGGCGCGGTCTTCTCGCAAGGCGCAGTATGCAAAGGAACTCGACAAGATCGTCTTCCCCGGCATCCAGGGCGGGCCGCTGATGCACGTGATCGCCGCCAAAGCCGTCTGCTTCCAGGAAGCCCTCCAGCCGGACTTCCGCGAGTACCAGAAGCAGATCGTGCTGAACGCCCGCACGCTGGCGAGAGGCACTCGCCGGCAGGGGCTTCCGCATCGTCTCCGGCGGCACCGACACTCACCTGATGCTGGTGGATGTGTTTTCAAAGAAGATAACAGGCAAGCAGGCCGAGAAGACCCTGGAGAACGCCGGCATCACCGTCAACAAAAACGCCATTCCCTTCGATACGAATCCTCCCGCGCTCGCGAGCGGCATCCGCATCGGCACCCCCGCCGTCACCACGCGCGGCCTGCGGGAGCCGCAGATGGAGCACATCGCGCAATGGATCTCCGAAGTGCTGCACGATGTGGAAAATGAATCGGTGCAGCAACGCATCCGCGCCCAGGTCGAGGCCCTGACCGAGAAGTTCCCGCTTTACGAGTCACGACGTGCCATGGCGGCGAGGTTTTAATTTGAGATAAGATGAGACAAGTTATTATCTATCCAGGCGAAGATGGCTATTGGGTAGTAGAGTGTCCCAGCCTCCCTGGTTGCATAAGCCAAGGAAAGACGCGTGAAGAGGCTGTCCACAATATCAAGGAAGCCATTCGGGGCTATGTCGCGGCTTTGGAGGCCGATGGACTGCCGGTGCCCGCCGAGCGGCATGAAGTTCCGCGGGTGCCCAACTCGGAAATATCGCCCTCTCCCTTGGGGAGAGGGCGATTGATTCAGTTCTACCGCCCGTGTCCAGCGAAAGATGCCCCTCGGGAGAGGGCTGAACTTCCCACGTCGAACATTTGGGTAACGATCAGCCCCAAGGTAGAGGCAAGACCCGTTCGCGACAGCGCCGGGGACTACGGTTGTCTTTGCCCCGCTTTGAACAGCGTCCACGGACCGGCCTTCATATCGCGCAGCAGCGGCGCTTCCCAGGCGAATTCGGGATGGGCTTTTAGAAAGGGCACCGCGAGAAAATCCCTGCCGCAGGGGTGGCCCATATGGGCGTAAAGGCTCATCGCTTTGGCCATTCTGGCATCCATGACCTTACCCTGCACCGCGCCGGCGGGATTGTAGGGCTCCCATCCCCAAACCGGCATGCCGCGCGGCGAAAGATCCCCGTGTCCACAGAGAGTGCGCTCGTCCGGGTCCGCTTTCTTCTGGTAAGAATCGTAATGATCGGCTATGAATTTCTCCGCCAGCTTGACGTCGATCTTACCCTTCGATTCCTTCATCAACTGCTCCCAGCGGATGCGTCGGGCGTTGGGGGAAGTCTCGAGGTTGTTGATGTCAAACGTGGTGTCTTTGGCCAGCACCTCCGGATCGCGGGCGAAGTTTGAGCCCACGAAATAGCCTTCCCTGGTGCGCCAGACCTGGTGCGCCTTCAGACCCAGTTCGAATTGGGCGATCTCGCCGGTCTTGTTATCACCCAGCAGCCAATCGTTGGCGTAGCCGCCGTTATTGCCGTCCAGCATGATGCGCACGTAGTCGTCAATGGAGGTTGCATATTGGAACGCCTTGCGGGAGCGCACGAACTCCGGCTTGCCATTGGGATCCCACCCGTCGAATTGGGTGATGGTCGTCTCCGTCACCATGATGCCGCTGGAGTTCACGCCGAAATCGTCGTCGCTGGTAATGACGCCGGGAAAGCCGTCCATCAGCATGCGCTGCCCCTGCCGGGGCACGATGTCGAAGATGATTCGCCAGCGCTCGCCATCCAGGTAGCCCGTCCAATTGTTGTGCGCGATCACGATCTTGTGGTCGGCGGTGTAACTGCCGGTGGCGACGAAGGCGCTGCAATTCCCGGGGCTGACCAGATGCGGGGCGCTGGCTACCTTGTGCTGCGCGTTGTACCAGGGCACGTAATAGTCCGGCAGCTCCGAGAAAGCGTTCAGCGCCACCACGTCATCGATATCCATCGAGACGCCTTGCGCCTTCAGGCCTGCGGCGATTCCTTCCAGTTCTTCCTGGTATTCCGGATCGATCTTCGGCCAAAGCATTTCGCGCGCAGCCTGGCGGAAGAAATCCCACTCTTTCTTGGTGCTGTGAGTGTCCTCGAGTTTGATGACCGCAAAAGCGTCCGCGATTTCAGGGGCCAGCAAGTAACCGTGCTGGAAGCCAATCTGGCCGGGTGTTCCTTCCAGGTGAACATAAATCCACCCGCCCTTCTCGAAACGGTAGGTGGGTTTCAGTCGAGGGTCACCAGGCTTGCTCGCCGCCTGTGCGATCCCCGCAGGGGCAAGCCATGGCGTGCCCCTACCTGCGCGACCGGCATCGATAGCGCACAAAACCAGAATCAGGAAGGCAAGAAGCAATGCCATTCGACATGCATTCGCGTGTGTCTGCATCTTCACCTCAGTCAGTGAATTTGAGCATCGTCGAGAATCGCCCTGGCAGCAGTGTAGCCACTTTGGACCGCGCCTTCAATGGTGGCAGGCAAGCCTGTAGCAGTCCAATCGCCCGCCAGGTAAAGGCCGCGCACCGGCGTGCGCGCTGGAGGGCGCAGCAGCTCAGCTTCCCAGGTGGGCGAGAAGGTAGCGAAACGCTCCTTGATAATCAGCGAACGAAGCAACTTGGCTTTCTGCGCTGCCGGAAAAAGCTCGCCCAGCTCGCGCAATGTCGTGGCCAATAACTCTTCCTTGTTGCGGGTGATGTGCCGGTGGGCGCCACTCAGGACGAGCGACACGTAATTCTCACCCGAGCCAAGGATCTTCCCTTTGTTGAACAGCCACTGAATGGTGGCGCCGCGCAAACCGACGAAATCAAGCTCGGTAATGGCGCGGTCGAACCAGAGGTTGATGGAAATAATCGGCGCAGGCCGCAGCGAAACAACTGCGGCAAAGAAAGGCTCCCGAGCAAGCAGGTCGCCGGGCAGCAATCCGGCAAGCTGGAACGAGGGCACGGCACTCAACACGGTCTCCGCGTCAATATCCTCGCCACTCGAAAGGCGCACGCCGCGGCACTGCCCTTCGGAGACCCGCAGAGCGGCCACGCCCTGGCCACACTCAACTCTGCCGCCTCTTGCCCGGATGTAGGCTGTTGCGGCATCCACATACACGTCACTCAAACCCACTCCGGGAATCCCGAGGCGCGAGTCTTCCGGAGAGGTGAAAAGGGCCAACCGTAGGACACGCTCAAATAAGGCCGCGCTGGCAATGCCGGGATCTTCATTGAGCGCCGCAATACAGAGCAGGTCCCAAAAATCGCGCTGCAAGCGTTCGGATTGGCCAAGCTTGGTGAGCCACTCGCGCACGCTCAGCTTTTCCGAGTCCGGGTCCATTGCCTTCGCCTGCTGGAGCGATCTTCCGAAACGCAATACCTCCAGTTTCTCCCTGAAGGTGAAACTCCCGGAGCAGAGGACGCCGACCAGTACATGCCAGGGCGAGGGCAAGCCGGGACATTGAAGCGCCGTCAGCCGACCGTTGCGATCGAGAAAAGGAACGGCCAAGCGCTTTTGGAACCGGACACGGTCCAGAGTTCCGATCGTCGAGAGGAAGCGAATCGTCGCGCGGTAACAACCCATGAAGATGTGCTGGCCATTGTCCACGATGGAGCCCGTCGCAGGATCGAGAAAGGAACGCGCCCGCCCGCCCAAGTGCGGCTTCTGCTCGAGCAGGCGCACACTATGGCCCTCATCCGCCAACGCGACCGCCGCCGCAAGGCCCGAAAAACCGCCGCCGATGATCAGCACTTTCTGCACAGGATTCAGGATTCAGAAACCAACAGCAATTCTATCAAGCTCCCGTCAAGTAGCCATCAATAAACCGCAAGCACAGGATAGCGGAGCGCCGAAGGCTGTTGCCACGGTCGTCGGCTACTCACTGGCGCGAACCCTTGGGCCACCCAGCACGACATCTTGCCTTGACAGCATACGGGTGTTTCCGTAGGATGGCGTTGACCATTGCAAATTATCGATACAAAAGAGATTTGTGACTGGCATAAAAGGTGTTCATAATCTCAGAACCTCGCTGGAGGCGCCGATGAAGCAGGCTATCAAGCTGACGTGTACATTTGGACTCTCCATCCTTTGCATGATCGCAATCTTAGGGACTGGCAACGCGCAGACTTTTCGCGGGACAATTTTGGGAACAGTCATCGACCAATCGGCAGCCGCGGTCCCCGGCGCGCAAATCACCATCAAGAATCAGGGAACCGGCCTGACGCGCACGACTACAACCGAAGATTCGGGGACTTATCATGTCCCTGAGCTTCCCGTCGGCCAATACTCCGTCGCGGTAACAAAAGAAGGCTTCGAGTCCGTGACCCTGGGCGACGTGGACGTGAGGGTTGCCGGCGAGCGGCGCGTGGACGTGACGCTAAAAGCGGGACGCGTCGAGTCGCGAGTCGAAGTGCGAGCGGAAGTTCCGCTGGTCACGACCACGGAAGATACGCTCGGGGGCACTATTCAGGCTACGCAAGTTGACAACCTTCCGGTAAACGGACGCGACTACACCAAACTAATTTTCATGACACTCGGCGTCACCGGCTCTCCCGACCAGATGACCGACTCGCCGGGCTCCTTTGGCGAGGTCTCCGTGAACGGCGCGCGTGGGCGGTCAGACAACTACCTGCTCGATGGCACGGACATGAACGATGGCTACCGCAACAACCCGACGATCAACCAAGCCGGAGTCTTCGGCACGCCCGCCACCATTCTGCCCGTGGATGCCATCGCAGAACTGGCGGTGCTTTCCAATTTCGCCCCAGAATATGGCCGCAACGCCGGCGCGGTGATCAACATCGTCACCAAGTCTGGCACCAACACGTTGCACGGCACGGCAGCGGAATTCTTCCGCGACACCGCATTCGATGCGCGCAACTTCTTCAATGACGTTCAACCGGGCGGTTTTCTCCCGCCCAAGGACGCCTTTCACAATAGCCAATACGGCGGCTCGCTTGGCGGTCCTATTGTTAAAGACAAGACCTTTTTCTTTGTGGACTATGACGGACAGAGAGAATCCGGGGCGCTGGCGAGCCGAGCCTGCGCGCCGTCGCCTGGTGATCTGCAATCTGCGGCCACCGCCATTGGCGGTCCAGGCATGATCAACCCCGTCGTCGCCGGGATCCTGAAGAACAATCCCTGGCCAGCCACAAGTGTTTCCGATGCCAACTGCCCCAACGTCACAACCTCCAACCCCTTCCGGAACCGCATTAGCAGCTTCATCGGTAAGATCGACCAGAACTTCAACGAGAAGAACCTGCTCACCGGCCGCTACTACTTCGGCGACAGCGACCAGAACTTTCCCTTATCACTTGTCAACGGCGGCGCCCTGCCGGGCTACAACACTCTGACGCCCACCCGCATCAACCTGGTGTCGCTTTCTTACGTGCGAGTGGTGTCTTCCACAGAGGTGAATGAAGTCCGCTTCGGGTACAACCGTTTTTATGAGACGTTCTATCCTCAAGATAAATCCTTTGACCCGGCTTCTGTCGGTCTGGACACCGGCGTGAGTACACAGGATTTTGGTCTGCCGCTCATGCGCTTCACGGGGCTGGCGAGTCTGGGATCAAACCTCTCCCTACCGCGCGGGCGCACCGACGAGAACTGGCAGTTCATCGACAACTTCTCCTGGAAGGTGGGCCGGCACGATCTCAAACTCGGCTACGAATTCCGCCGCACTCCCGTCTCCCAGTTTTTTGATGCCGGCTATCGGGGGAGAATTGACTTCCGGTATGCTGACGCGCAAACCTCCCTCGAGCAGTTCCTGCTGGGGATTCCCAGTGGTGGCCGCGCTGCCGAGGGTGATTCTCGCCGCAACACCGCGCAGAACGCCCACGCCTGGTACCTGCAGGACGGCTTCCGCATCAGCCGCCGGCTCACGTTCAATTCCGGCGTCCGGTGGGACTATTTCGGCGTTATCCACGAAAAGGACAACCTTCTCAGCAATTTCGACCCAGTCAACGGCCTTCGCGCGGTGGGTAGCAGGGGCTTGTCAAGCTTGTATAACCGCGACCTCAACAATTTCGCTCCCCGCTTGAGCGTGGCTTACGATTTAACGGGTAAAGGCAAGAGCGTGGTGCGGGCTGGCTGGGGCGTCTTCTACGATACTTTTTCGCAGGACTTCTTCCTGGGTCAGTTACCCTTCAACACCTTCAATCCCGGGCCGGCCTACAACGGCATTGGAGCTAAGCCGGTTTTGTTTTCCTTCGGCGTGGCGACGGATGCCAGCGGGAACATCTTGCCCCTGAGCGCCAATCAGCCTGTGTTCCCTCAATCCAGCTTTGCCGCCAGCGACGTCTTCGCCGTCGACCAGCATATCCGGACGCCCTACATGGAGAACTACAACCTCAACGTGCAGCAGCAAATCGCCAATGGCGTGGTCCTGCAAGTGGGTTACGTCGGCTCTGAGGGGCATAAGCTCTTCCGCTATCGCGACATCAACCAACCAACTCAGGCGATGATCAATTCGCACGACCCTCAGGCGACGGGAGGATGCTGCGCTGCGCGGCCTTTCGACAACGGGCCGTTCCCACCGTCCCCACCATCTCCCGCCGGCACAACGTTTTTCTATGTGAACAACTTCGAGTCTTCCGCCAACTCGAACTACAACTCCCTGCAAACCCAGTTGCGCATCACCAATCTCAAGGGCTTTCAGACCACGATCAACTATACCTGGTCGCACTCTATTGACAACGCCAGCGACGGACAGGACTTTGTGGCCAACGCCAGTCAGCCCAACAACAGCTATCGACCCGATTTGGAAAAGGGAAACTCGAACTTCGACGTCCGCCACCGCTTCGTCTGGATGTGGAGCTACACCTTCCCAACCCGCCACGGCTCCCTAGCGAGACTGAGCAACGGCTGGGGAATCAACAGCGTAATCACCCTGCAGGCAGGGCAGCCCTTCCACCTGAACTTTTTCGATGATTACGACGGCACTGGTGAGTTCTTCCCCCGGCCCGACGTGGCGGGCAGTCCCTTTGCCGGTACGAGCGCTCCTGACAACTTCGTCAACCTCTCGGCTTTTCATGTCCCTTGCACGCTCAACCCCGCAGGCGACGGGTTCGCGGATGCCTGCATCCAGGGGACGCAGCACCAGGGAAATATGGGGCGTAATTCCCTCATTGGCCCGTCGTTCCGTCAGTTCGACTTCTCGGTGTTCAAGGATACGCAGATCAACGAGCGCCTGAAGGTGCAATTCCGAGCCGAGTTTTATAACCTGCCCAACCACCCCAACTTCGCCAGCCCTCTCTACCCGGGGTTTTCTGCTGCCGCGGACTACAACGGCGTTGACCCCGTGACCGGTCGCGGCCTTGGCTTCTTCCCGCTGACTCAAACTGGCGACGTGGGCGTGGGCAATCCTTTCCTGGGAGGCGGCGGGCCTCGGGGCGTTCAATTAGCGTTGAAATTCATCTTTTAGGTCACCCCCGCAGGCTGACGCCGAGCGACTGGCCGGGCACGATACGAACTTCCCGGTCAAACGCTACCACGCGTAGTTTGCCTTCTTCGCGCAAGCTGGCGGCCAATGCTTCCTGGCCAAGGCGGGCGGAGACTTTCTTGCGCGCCGCCTTGCCATTCCCTCCCAAGGCCAGGCTCGCTACGCTCATCGAGCCTTCGAGCGTTTCGACCTCGACTGCGTGGCTGGCAGGCGTAACGGTTTGAGAGAATTGTCCCCATCCACTGGGGGCCGACCAGAAGCAACGGAAGTTTTGCGGGCGCACGCGCGGGGTGAGTGTCAGCTTGCGGTCGACGCCGGAGTAGTGAAACCCGCTCAGAGCAACCACCAGCGCCCACGCGGACATGGCGCGCGCGTAGTGATGGCCGCACTCCGGCTCATTCCAAGGGTTCCGGCGCTCGCCGTCGTGGCGAAGGCGCGCGCTTTCCACTACGGCCTGCGCCTCCGTGGTCATGCCCTCGAACGCCAGATGGGCTGCGAACTGGTACTCTTCGCCCGTCCAACCTTCGGCGAAATATGGAAAGGGGATTTCCGGCCGTTTGCCGGGGCCATAGCTCGCTACCAGCACACCTCCCTCATCATTCAGCATGTAGGTGCGCTGCACGGTGTCATGCTCGCTCAAGTCAGGGACGTAGTTGTAACTGAAAACGGATTTCAAAGCCTTGTGAACCTGTTCCTCATCCAGCAGATACCCTAGCCCCGCCACATGCGCCATGTATTGGCCAAGCAATTGGTCCACCAGGCAGGCCTCGCCCATTTGGTAGTCAGGTTTGCTCGGGTCGGCGGCGCCCATGCCCACCAGCACTCCCTCAAACACCTCTTCTTTCGGCCGGCCCTCGATCTTCTGAATGTAATACTCGCCATTGAACAGATTGGCGTCGATCCATTTGCTGCCGCTCTCGAAGAGTCGCCGGTATTCCGCCGCCGCATCCTGGTCGCCCAGGGCGCGCGCCATTTCTTCTCCTGCCCGCAAGGCGCCCAGATACCACACCCCGCAGAGGGGATTCGGGCCGTAGAACTCGACATCGTAAGTGTTGTGCTGAACGCCCTCCGCCACCCCGTCGCGGTTGGCGTCCCAACCGCCTTTGATCCAGGCGAATTCGAGCGCGCATTTGGCATTGGGCCACAGGCCCCGCAACCATTCCGTGTTGCCGGAAAGTTGCCAGTCGCGGTAGAGCTTTATCAGGCAGCCCATTTGGCCGTCTGCGGCCGCCTTATCCCAGATCTTTTCCCCATCCGGCAGATAAGAGCGGAAACCCATCAGGCCGTCTTCGCGTGTGTTGCGCAGGAATTCGGATTCGCGGATGGAATGCGCCAGCGAGGGGAAAACGAAGGCCGTCGTCTGCTCGTAGTTCCAAACGTGCGTACACGTCCCGTGGCAGCATCCTGATTCATTGTTGCACCCCTCGAAGCCGTGGAATTCGCCGTCCGCAGTGCGGAAAGCAGTGTTGGTGCGCAAGGTCGAGAGGTTGCTGAGCGCCGCGTCCAGGGCCGCCGGAGGCAAGGTGGAAGACTCGATTGTAGCCGCGAAGCGCCGGCTGCGCTCCTCGAGCGAGGGGAGTTGCTGCGCCGCTAGCCGCGCCACCGCCCAGGCGTCCGTGAACTGTTGGCAATAATAGTTCCCCACTACCACCGTCTTCTGCTCTTCTTCAGGCGCGGGCCACCCGCAACGCTCCGGCGTGCGGTTGGGGAAATGCCAGGCGAGCAGGAAGGTCACGACGGCTTCGCCGCCGGCCGGCACCGATTGCGTGACCGCAATCGAACCCACAGGGCTCACCGCAGGCGAGTCGCTGGTGAGAGCGCCATCGTCCGTGAAGTCGTCCCAAAAGGTCAGCGGTCCATCCCACCACTGGGTTCTTTTCCACCCGCGCAAGTACGAAACGCTCGCTTCCGGCGCGCCCAGCACGCCAAGGAACATCGAGCCTTTCAACGGATCAGCCGAGGGCAAGAAGGGATTGTCCATGAACAAGCCGGCCACGCCTTCGGCTTGGCGAAAATTGGCTTGCCTCCCTTCCCTTCCCACTGGGTTTTGAAGGCTGAACGCCACACCCACTTTCACCGGCGCAGCGGCGGGATTCTTGAGGTGGTAGCGAAGCACGGCGATGGGCCAACCGGACGCTTCAACATCCAAGGGCACAAGAGGATTGAACGCTTCCAGACTGACGCGGATGGGCAGCTTCTTGTCCTCGAATTCGAGGCGCGCAAAGGGATAGGCGCCGATAAACTCGGCGGACGCGAGGCGCGGCAAGCCGGGGACGTTGTTCGAGCCCAGCCCGCTCGGTCCTTCGTACGGCGGCTCAATCCGCGCCTCGAGGACCCGAGCTACCGCCTTTTTTCCTTCCGCCTGCGCCCAGATGGCAGGGAAACAGTAGTCAGGCGTGTTCCCCTTGTCCGGCCGATTGAAAATCTCCCAATCGCGCAACTGACCCCGCCCACCGAGCGAAATCGTGCCCGTGCCGATTCCACCCAGTGGGAAGGCAATCATCTTCAGATTTCGGCCGCTGAAAGTACGCGGAAAGGTGATGCGACTGGCCGCAGCGGCTCCCACCACACCCTGCCCTTCCTTAGCCGAGGAGGGGAACTGGGGCAGCCCCGAAGCTGACTTTTGCGCGGCCTTGCGCGCAGCTCCGCGCGGCTCCTCCCCAGCCAACCCTCGAGCGCTGCCGGCCAACGCCCCGCCGGCAGCCACTTTCTTCAAGAATTCCCGCCTCTCCAGCTTCCCGTTCTTCTTTCTTGTGGCCACAGTCTCCTCCTCCACACGTATTCAGGTTGCATTCTCCATGCGCGCTTTTCAGGGGAATTGTTATAGGCCAACGGGCGCACAAAGGCAACAGGGGAATGCGATCTTTTCGCTGCGAGATGCCCTGGAAAAGTCCCGGCCCCGCTGAGCGGGCGTATACTAGACTATGGGAGGGTGTGCTGAGCGCGACGAGAGTTGCGGCCCAGGGAACGGGCATGAGGAAGGAGGCAAGACCCGAATGGCGGTGACGCTCAACCCCGAACAGGAACGGATCGTGAACGAGGAGTTGCGGTCTGGGCAATACAGGAGCGCCGAAGAAGTAATCTGGCAGGCTTTGGCTGCTCTTCGCGAAAAGGCGCGCCGCAACGCGACCATGCCAGGAGAGGAAAGGCGGCGAGCTGTGCAAAACATGCTCGAGTTTGCCGAAAAGAACCGCACCTCTCTCCAGGATGTCTCGATCAAGGAACTTATCCACGAGGGCCACCGGCTATGAGCCGTGGAAGACAAGGCAGCGGTTGTGCACTGGCGGACTCTCTGAAAGTCTAGGGCCTGCGCTATCTGCTGATCCCTCCTCGTCATTCAAGTGACCCCTCACCCGTCCCGCGCCGGCTGGGGAAAGCGCCGGTCGCGGGCCACCCTCTCCCCAAGGGAGAGGGCTGAGATTTCTCGTCACTTGTCACTCGACACTGCCCTTAGCACTCGCGCAGCTTTCGAGAAGACTCCGGATGGCGGCGGAAACGCCGACCTTCGAATCATAAATCGACGAGCCGGCCACCAGCACGTCAGCGCCGGCCTCCACGACGAGCCGCGCGGTCTGGTTGTTGATGCCGCCGTCCACTTCGACTTCGCAATCGAGGCCACGCTCCTGGATGGCGTTGCGGACTTGGCGGATTTTGCCGAGCGTTTCGGGGATGAAATCCTGGCCGCCGAATCCCGGATTGACCGTCATAACCAAAACCAGTTGCAAGCTCCCCAGGACTTCGGAAAGCGTGCTCGCCGGAGTAGACGGGTTGATGGCCACGCCGGCTTTTCTCCCCAAGTTGTGGATTTGCTGAATGGCGCGGTGCAAGTGCGGCGTCGCCTCCTGGTGGACGATGATGGTATCCGCGCCGGCTTTGGCGAACCGCTCGATGAAATCTTCCGGCGGCTCGACCATGAGGTGGGCCTCAATGGTCAGGCGCGTCAATGGCCGCAGGCTTTCAACGGCCAGCGCGCCGAAAGTGATATTGGGAACAAAGCGGCCATCCATCACGTCCACCTGGAATCGGTCGACGCCGGCGGCCTCTATCGCCAGGACCTGCTCGCCCAGACGCAAGAAATCCGCAGAAAGTATGGAAGGCGCTATTTTGGTCACGGCTCACCTCGCGAGGCAGGACTGAGCTTCCTGGCCGCCGCTTCGTCCAGAAACCACCTCAAGGTCCCGTCCAGCGGCTGGATTCGCTGAGCCGGCAACTCGCCCGGAGGTCCCTCGAGCACCTTGCGCACGCCTTCCGCCTTGTCGGCCCCCGCCACCAGGAAAATCACATGTGCTGCATTATTCAGCAATGGAAGGGTCATGGTCAGTCGGCGCATTCCAAGTCGCTCGACGTGATTGGGCCGAACCCACACGCTTTGCTCCTCTAGTGCCGGGGTCCCGGGAAAAAGCGAAGCCGTGTGCCCGTCCGGCCCCATGCCCAGGAACACCATGTCCAAGCGCGGCCTATTGCCGTCTTGGGGTTCGAGGACGCGGGCAAGTTCATGGGCGTAATCTCGCCCGGCCTGCTCGAGGTCCCCCTGCTCAGCCTGCATGCGGTGAAAATTCTCGGCTGGAATATCGGCGTGATCGAGCAGAGCTTCACGGATCATCCGATAGTTGCTGTCCGGGTGGTCGGGTGGAACGCAACGTTCATCCACCTGGAACAGTTGAATATTCTTCCAGCGAATGCGCGCGGCTAGGGCCGGGCTGGCGAGAATTTGATACAGCAACCGGGGTGTTAACCCCCCGGAAAGCGCGGCACAGAGAGACTTGCCCTCGATGAGCTTGAGGCGCGACAGGTCTTCAAAAGCACACGCTGCCGCCCAGCTCATCTCCTCCAGGCCGGAAAAAACCTTCACTTCGTGTTTGACCATGGGCGGATTGCTCCTTTAGCGCTTGCCGGTTGCTGATTGCCGATTGTGAGAGCCGAAAATCGAAACTCGGCTTCAACGGGTCGAAGCGGTGTCCTCTCTGAGTTTCAAATTTCGAGTTTCGAAGTCCGGCAATCGGCAATCGAAAATCGGCAATTCCAGCCTCAGCCGGCGATCATGCGCGCCACGACACTCAGGGCCTCTTCGTACAGCCGGTCCCGAGCTCCTAACTTCAGTTCTTCATTCAATATCTCAGCTTCATTCAGAACTTCCAAACGCACCGAGCGTCCCGCGGGCAGCGAGCCTGGCACTTCGGCCAACGTCTTCACCACCTTCCCGTCCGGCCCTCGGGTGAACGAGAATCGGGCGGGAGAAAGCCCCTCAGCTCTCAACTCAATGGTGAAACAAACCCCACAGGGGTTGTCAACCCTTTTCAGGTTTCGCTGCACTTTCACCTGGCCAGCAGCGGACTGGAAATAGAAGGTGCGAGGCTGGGCTTGTTCCCGCTTCTCGGACTTCAAAAATTCCCATCCCAAGCGGCTGGCCAGCCAGCCGGTCAGCAACAGGCCCTGCGCGCGCTGCGTTACCAGGCGTGCGGATCCCTGCTCGTATTCAATTCTCACCTCCGAGAGGCGGTCCAGGTAGGGGCGCCGATCGGGCGAATCAAAACATTGGGCAATGAGCTCGCGCCAAGGGGTGATGCGGCTCCAGTTCAGGTCAGTTAACTGAATCCGGAACTTACGAAGCCACGCGGCCAGATCCTGCAAATGTGCCGCGCCAGGCGAAAACCGCGCGGTGTCCACGATGACATGTTGCGTCACGCGGAGGATCTCATCGAAATACGGAGGTAGCGAAAAATCGCCGGCCCGCCACCAGAGGAAAATCGGCAATTCGGAGACCGTCAAAGGCAGGACCACGCTGGCCAGGCCCTGCCCTGCCTCACCGCGGGCGCGAATGGTGATCTGCTCGCTGCACACCTGTTTCTCGCCCGCCACCGGCAAGTGGCAATGCGCGGAAACCCAGGCCTCAAGCCCTGACGGAGCGGCTTGCGGCTCCAACACCATGATAATTGCCCGGCAAGGGTTCTGGCGCGTCACCTCCGCGACCAGCTCGTTCATCTCGTAAGCCGCCTCATCGCTCTCGCACGTAAATGAGCAGTGTCAACGTGCAGGCGCGAGTCACGGCATTCTTTGCCTCGGGGTCTTCAGCCGCCGAACGCCACAAGGCCGACAGTTCGGCTTCCAGGTCAGCCACGTTTGCCGCCGGGCTCGCCCAAGCCGATCGGTTCGATTGCTCCTGCCATCTTCTGCTTTCTACTTTCTGATTTCTGCCTTCTTCACAGCCTGTGCCACTGGCGGCCGTCTCGCTCGATCAAGGCATCAGCCTCACTTGGTCCCCACGAACCGGCTTGGTAGGAAGCGAGTCCTTTGGGCCCTTGCGCTCGCCAATGGCCAAGGATCGGGTCCACCAGTTCCCAGGAAAGCTCCACCGCATCGCTGCGGTTGAACAGCGTAGCGTCGCCCAACATGCAGTCCAGCAGCAGGGTCTCGTAGGCGGTGGGTGGCGAGGCGCCGAAGGATTCACCGTAGCGAAACTCCATTTGCACAGGACGGATTTGCATCGTGGCGCCGGGGAGTTTGGCGCAGAATTTCAGCGAGATGCCCTCGTTGGGCTGAAGGTGAACCGAAAGCACGTTTGGCTCGATGCCGTCTGCTCCGGCGCCTCTGAAAAGCAGGTGAGGCACGCGGCGGAACTGGATAGAAATCTCGGAAACACGCTTGGCCAGCCGCTTGCCGGACCTGAGATAAAAGGGAACATCGGCCCAGCGCCAGTTGTCAATGAAGAACTTGAGGGCCGTGTAAGTCTCCGTGGTCGAGGTGGGAGAGACCTTCGGCTCGGCGCGGTAGGCGGGGACTTTCTTTCCGCCCACCCAGCCCTCCCCGTATTGGCCCCGCACGCTGAACTCGTCGATGTGGTCACTGGCCAGAGGCCGTATGGCGCGCAGCACTTTAGCCTTCTCATCGCGCACTGAGGCGGCGTCGAAGGTGGCAGGAGGTTCCATGGCCACCAGGCTGAGGAGTTGCAGGACGTGGTTCTGGATCATATCGCGTGCCAGGCCTGCCTCTTCATAGTAAGAGCCGCGGTTCTCCACTCCCAAATCTTCGGCCACCGAAAGCTGCACGTGATCGATGTAGCGTCGGTTCCAGAACGGCTCGAAAATCCCGTTGGCATAGCGAAACACCAACAGGTTCTGCACCGTTTCCTTCCCCAGATAATGGTCGATGCGATAGACCTGCTCTTCCCTGAAAACCCGCGTCACCACCTGGTTCAATTCCCTGGCACTGGAAAGGTCCCGACCGAAGGGCTTCTCGATGATGATTCGCGTCCAGGATTGTTCAGGAAACTTCGGATTGGCCAGCCCGGCCGCCCCGAGGTGCTTCACGATAACAGGGAAAAAACTGGGCGGCGTGGCAAGGTAGAAGAGACGATTGCCGGAGGTGCCCCGTTCCCGATCGAGCCGATCCAGCAAGGTCTTCAGTTGCTCGTAAGCCGCTGGGTCGCTGAAGTCGTCGGCGATGTAGTGGATGCCCTTGCCGAAGCCTTCCACAAACGGGTCGCTTTCGGCAGAGAGCTTCAAATACTTCTTAACTGCCTGTGCCATCTTCTCCCGAAAACTATCGTCCGTGGCCGGCGTGCGAGCACACCCAATGACCGAAAATCCGGCAGGCAACATGCGCTCACGCGATAGGTAGAAGAGCGCAGGGATCAACTTTCTTTCCGTCAGGTCACCGGAAGCCCCGAAGATCACCATAACGCACGGTTCGGGAGTGCGGTGAATCCGAATCCCCTCCGCCAGAGGATTGCTAAGCGTCGTGGTGTCAGCCATCGCTTGACCCCGCTCTCCACCAGTTTTTCCAACTCCGCCAATTGGGACAGCACGTCACTCGTAAGATGCAGCCGAATGACGCGCCGCTGCTTGCTTTCGAGCGAACGCAGGTCGCCGAGAGCTTGAGCCTGCTTCAAGGTGGAAAAACTATAAGGCTCGCCGGGAATCGGCAAATCCTGGGTATCGTCCGCGGTAATCTGAATGAACAATCCGTTGTCGGCGCCACCCTTGTGGAGTTGGCCCGTGGAATGCAAAAAGCGTGGCCCGTAACCGAGCGTCGTCGCCAGGCACAAGGAGTCACGCAGCCGCACGCGCAGAGACTGCAACGCGGCCGTGTGTGCAGGGCTCGGCTCAAGATACGCCATCAGCGCCACGTAATCGCCGGGGCGCGCCTGGCCCAGAAAGGCCGCCAGCACTCCCTTCGGCGATTTGCCTGGCCGAGCCCAGATTCGCGAGGTGCGCGCGAGTAGCTCCGTCGCCGTAGAATTTCAGGCCGTTAGATTCCAAAAGCGGTTCTGGCTCTGAAAAATTTCCCTGGACGCGAAATCCCTCCAGTAACTTCCCGGTGTTTCCCTTGCTCTCCTGCACGTTAGGCTGGTCGAACGGATCGATCCCCAACAGCGCGCCGGCGGTTGCCGTCGCCACTTCCCAACGGAAGAACTCTTGACCCAAGTCCAGCTTGTCATGCAGGCTGATTCTGACGACGGGATGCCCCGCCGTCTCGAGGTCATGGAGCGCTTGGTCGACGCTGTCCTCCGCTTCCGATTCCAACTTGACGTGAACGAAGATCCGGTCTTGGCCATAAACCTCTGGCGCACCCAGATCCTCTCCCGCCACCGGCAACAAGCCTTTGCCTTCTTTGCCGGTGCTTTCAGCGATGAGTTGCTCGACCCAGTCCGCGAAAGTCTCGATGCCTTGGGAAATCACAAAGGTGATCTTGTCGCGCCCTCGCCGCGCCGCTTCCGCGAGGGTCGCGCCCAGGACCATGCCTGGATTCTCCTTCGCCGGCACGCACGCGCCGCTGGCGTGAACCATGCGTTCTGCGCGCTCGATGTAAGGTTTGTACATCCACACCGGCCAGCGCCGCCGGCACCATGCCGAAATTTGATAGAGCTGAATAACGCCCACCTATATCAGGAAGGCCGGGAAAAAACCACCGGAACTTCTTCTCGTTTGAAAGCTTATCAAGAGAGGTGCCCGGATCGGTGATGGCCACAAAGTTCTCGCCCGCTCGCTCGGCTTTCAAGGCTCTAACACGCTCGTAGAAGTACTTGAAGAAGCTGTTCGGCTCGAGCGGTTCCCCCCTGATTTGCTGGACACCAGGAAGAGTGTATGCGCAAGCTCGAGGGATTTCTCGACCTTCGCGACGCTGGCGGGAACTGTCGAATCGAGCACGTGAAGCTGGAGAAACCCGGGCGCCGTCCCAAAAGTGGCGCGGCAGACATCCGGGCAGAGGCTGCTGCCTCCCATGCCTAGGACGACCGCGTGGGTATAACCTGCCGACTTGACTCCTTGAACGAAACTCGCAAGCGCCTCGAGTACGCCCCAGCATGGCATGAGAAACCCGCAGCCAACCCAGAGCGTTATGGATGATCTCCGACAGCGCGGGATCATTCTTCCACAAGGAGGGGTCGCGGTCCCAGAGCCGTTGCGGAAATCTCTGCTCCTGGAGCCGCTCGAGGAAGCGTCCACAGCCGCAGGGAGGCCACACGCTTCCGGGACCGCAATCGTTTTGGGAAAGGAAACTACGACCTTCGCGCGCTTTTCGGCAATGCTGTGGAGGAGCTTTTGATAGTCTTTCGCAAAAGCCTCAACCCCTTGCTCCTCGAGGTCGCGGGTAATGGCAGCAAAATCGATACCCACCTCCGCGAGTTGGGCCATGACCTGGCGAGACTCGGTCAGGCCCTCCTCGATCGTGGCGCGCACCCTGCCGTGATCGCGGAAGGCGTCCAGGGTGGAAGCAGGCATCGTATCGACGGTATTGGGACCAATCAATTCCTCGGCGTAGAGGATGTCGCGATACTTGGGATTCTTGGTGCTCGTCGAAGCCCAGAGCATCCGCTGCACTCGCGCCCCCTTTTGCACCAGCATTTGAAAGCGCGGCCCCGCAAAAATCTCCTTGAACCGCTGGTAGGCGAGCTTGGCGTTGGCGACGTCCGCCTTGCCGAAGAGCCCCGATATCCTCTGGCGCTCCGCGTCCGTCTTCGCCTCCCGCAGCAAGGCGTCCAATTGCTGGTCAACTAGCGTGTCGATGCGGCTCACGAAGAAGCTGGCCACGGAAGCCACCCGCTTCAGCGGGTTGCCCTCCCCTGCCAACTTCTCGACGGCCGCAATATACGCGTTGGCCACCTGCGCGTACCTATCAATCGCAAATAGCAGCGTGATATTGATGTTGATCCCTTCGCCCAACAGTTGCTGGATGGCAGGCAGTCCCTCAGCCGTTCCGGGCACTTTCACCAGCACATTGGGACGGTTCACCGCGCGATACAACCGGCGGGCTTCCTGGATCGTGCCGGCGGTGTCGTGCGCCAGAGTCGGGGAAACCTCGATGCTCACGTAACCATCCCTGGCATCGGTCGCCTGGTAGGTGGGCAGGAACAAGTCGGCGGCCATCTGAATATCCTCGACCGCCAGAGTTTCGAAAATCTGCGCCGCTTCCCTTCTCTCATACGCCAGCTTCTGTATGACCTCGTCATAATCCTTGCTGCCGGCGATGGCCTTTTCAAAAATGCTGGGATTGGATGTGACTCCGGAGAGCCCGTCCTCATCGATCAAATGCTTCAAATGACCGGAGACCATTTCCCAGCGGCGAATGTAGTCAAACCACACGCTCTGGCCAGCTCGGTTAAGCTGCCTCAATGGATTCTCAGCCATGGAATTTCCTCTCTGCCTCGTTGGGCTAGGGGCTGGGGACTGGGGGCTCGGGATTCGGATCTAAGCCCATCTTGAATCTTGAATCCTGATTGTTGAGCTGCCCCAGCCCTAGGTCCCCAGCCCGTTGCCCAAATCTTCTGCCCACTGCCTACCTTTTCTCGAATTGCCTAGCCCCCAGCACCCAGTCCCTAGCCCCCAGCCCGGCCCAGCAACTCACGGGAGAGCCGCACAATATTTACAGCGGTAAATCCGAATTTCTCCGCCAGCACCTTAGCCGGTGCGGATGCCCCAAAGCGTTTTATTCCCACCACATTGCCCTTGGTTCCGACATAGCGCTCCCAACCAAACGGCGACGCGGCCTCAATGGCCAGCCGCACCGTCACGTCGGGCGGCAAAACCTCGTCGCGATAAGATTGGGGCTGTTTCTCGAAGAAGTCCCACGAGGGCATGCTCCACCAGCCGCGCGGCCACTCCCTCCCCTGCCAGCTTTTGGTAAGCCTCCAGGGCTGGAGCCACTTCGGAGCCCGAAGCAATCAGGATGATCTCCAGAGTTTTCCCTTGGGTATCCGCCAGCACATAAGCGCCCTTGGCCAAGCCTTCCGCCGCACCATACTTGCTGCGATCGATGATGGGCAACCCTTGACGGGTCAGGCACAGCGCCACCGGCCCGCCCCGATGCTCAATCGCCACACGCCATGCCACCGCCGTCTCGTTCGCGTCGGCAGGCCGAATCACGCTCAGGTGAGGGATGGCGCGACGCCGCCAAGTGCTCGACGGGCTGGTGAGTAGGTCCGTCCTCCCCAAGGAAGACGCTGTCGTGCGTGAAGACGAAGATGGAATGAACCTCCATCAGGGCCGCCAGACGCAGGGCGGGCCGGAGGTAATCCGAAAAGATGAAGAACGTCGCTCCATAAGGGACAAGCCCGTCTAGCGCCATGCCATTGAGGATTGCGCCCATGCTGTGCTCGCGCACTCCGAAGTGGAAATTGCGCGCGCCATAATTTCCCTTGCTAAAGTCTCCTTCGCCCTTGATCAGCGTATTCGTCGAGGGAGCCAGGTCTGCCTACCTGCCCAGCGTGGGCAGGCTGGGCGAGATGGCATTCAGCACTTTTCCGGAGGCCTGACGGGTCGCCATGGGTTTTTCAGCGGCACTGAACGTGGGAAGCTTGGCGGTCCATCCCTCGGGAAGTTCGCGCTTGACGAAGCGATCCCATTCCGCCGCAAGGTCCGGATAAGCCTCTCGGTACTTGGCGACTCGCGTCTGCCATTCGGCTTCCACCTTCTCACCGCGCCCGATGGCTTTACGGAAGTGTGCAAGCGCTTCCTCGGGGATGTAGAACTTCGGCTCGAGAGGCCAGCCCAAATTCTCCTTGGTCAACTTCACTTCTTCTTCACCCAGCGGACTGCCATGCGCCTCAGCCTGTGTCCTGTTTGTTGGGACTGCCGTAGCCAATGTGTGTTGCATTGATGATGATGGAGGGCCTCTCCGTTTCTGCCTGCGCCGCACGGATCGCGCCATCAATCGCCTCCAGATCGTTGCCGTCCGCCAACTTCTGCACGAACCAGCCGTAAGCCTCGAAGCGCGCAGCGCGGTCCTCCGTGAAGGCAAGGTGCGTCGAGCCCTCAATCGAGATGTGATTGTCGTCATAGAAATAGATGAGGTTATTAAGCCCAAGGTGCCCGGCCAGCGAAGCCGCCTCCGAGGCAACCCCTTCCATCAGATCGCCGTCGCTGACGATGGCATAGATCTTATAGTTTATGATTTCGTGTTCGGGGCGGTTAAAATG
>CAVWDS010000016.1:0-497483 GCA_963753795.1 uncultured Acidobacteriota bacterium | reverse complement strand
GCCTGCTGCCCACCGGCGGCGACGCCATCCCCCTGAAGGCAGACTACGATCCCTAACCAGACCAGGAACTTCATTGCCGCTCCTTTGTCATGGGTTGACTGCAGGTCATTATAAACGCAAAGCTGACTTTGGGAGTGCACAGTTTTCTGATTTATTCGGCAACCATTTGAGTCCACGGGCGCATCTATTAATTCATCCCACGATTTCAGGGCATTGACTACAGGAGGAGAAGGCAGATGCGAAACAAAGTCTTCGGTGTGGTTGTATGTGTGATCCTTGTGAGTGCTGCGTACCCATTGTTAACCAGTGCTCAGTCCGACGAAGCGGAGGGAGTGCCGATCCTGGCGTTTAGGACGATGGCTCCAGTAACGGCGCCGTATCTTGGCAACACCAACGCAATTCGGACCGTCCCGGGTGGCGGTAAGGCATGGAAAATTCAGAACGGCAGTGGCGAGCTCTCAGCCAACGGCCGACTAAGAGTTCGCACCGAGGGGTTAGTTCTCGTTGAAACGGGGACAAACCCCATCCCCATGTTCCGGGCCATTGTAAGTTGCCAGAGCATCGATGGCACGGGCGCCCCTGACGTGGTCAACGTCTCGACCGACCCGTACACCGGCCGATGCCAACGGCGATTCGCGCGTTGACACGAAGCTTGATCTCCCGACCCCTTGCATCGCGCCAATCGTGTTTGTCGCGTCTCCCACGGGAGCTTGGTTCGCGGTCACGGGCAAATAAAGTCGTTCACCGAGCGACTCCTTGAAGGTCGAACCAAAGGTTGGGCACCAGCCGTTTCCAGTTCACCCTCTGAGGTTCGATTCCAACTCCCCGGCAATTCGTGTCCGGGGGGGCGCTCGACCTGCGTCAGCTCGCGGCAGGGCCAGGGAGGGGGGGCTCTGCCCCATACTGAAGGCCTCGGCAACTCTGGTAAAGCAGCCATGCCAGGACTGGCGCGTACTCGAGTAGCAAGATAAGCGTGGAATCGCGGTAAGGCTGCCCCGCAGCATAAGCCACCACCGGCGCGTAGCCAAGGACGCAGCTTACACTCATCAGCAACAAGGGCGCGCGGGGGTAGAAGCAGAGGAAAGGGACGGTCCAGGTGAAATACCATGGGAAGGCATTGGGCGAGAGAAAGAGCAGGCCGGAAATCAGCAGGAGGCTGGCCGAGGCCGGCTCGAGGCGGCGTCTCAAAGCGTACGCGAGCAGGATCAAGACGAGCACGCCGGCCACAAGCCCGGCCTGCGGTTTGGAATTTCCCGCGAGTCGGATGAGGCGGAACAAGCTGTCGTTGCCTTCCCAGCCTGCCCCGAAGTCGGAAAGCCCTTTGAAAAGGCGCCTTCCCGCGCCGAGAAAAGGCAAATAGCTCAGGCTCACAACGGCCACAAAAAGAGCAGCATAGGCCGGACGGGTACGCCTCAAGATGCTGGGAAGCAAAAGTACGGAGAAGAATTTTGAAATCACGGAGAGCGCCAAAAACGAGAGGGACAGAGCGGGCTTGCGTAGCAGAAGGAGCAGGATCGCACCCAGGAGCGTAAAGATAGCCAGCGAGTCGTGGTGGCCGCACATCGCAAAGGAAATGAGTACACATGGATTCCAGGCATAAATGAGAAGCCGGTGCAGCGGTTCTTTTAAGAGTACCAGCAGGGCCGCCAAGACGCCTAAGGCGGCAAGGTCGAAGCCGGTATAGAGCAATTTGTATCCGGCAATCGTACTGACCCAGGAAAACGAGTATTCGCTGAGGGGCGGGTAAAGCGTCGAGACGTTCCTTCCCGTTTCAATGGGGTGCCGGCGATTCTCGAGAGCGTTCAGCGAGGGCATTGCGGGGTAGACGATGTAAGGGTTGATGTGGAGGCGCTCGACGCGGCCCTCCCACTGGTAGCGGTAAACGTCGTTCGAGACTGCGGGCTCGCGGGGCAGAAGGCAGAGGCGGAAAAATAGCGCGCCCAGCACAATCACCAGTAAGGCGGAGGGGGCCAAGATAAAACGCTCGACAAGATAAACGCCCGCCAAGTATAATACTCCGGCGGCCAGTGACAGGGCGATGAACTCCGGAACCGAGGATTCGAGGTTCCGCCAGCGCCCGATGTGGTTGAAAATCAGCCCCAGGCCGCCGGACAAGACCAGCAAGCCTAGAGTCGCAGACAAAGACCACGCAGACGGCTTTTGCGGCATCAAAGTAATTGTCGGCCCTCTGTTCCTCCGCGACTCGAAGCGCTAACCTGACGCCTGAGCCACAAGATCTGACGTTTCGCTCCCCAAGCTGAAGTCTTATGAACCATTTGCTTTTCTCACTCTTAGCCGTTCACTCGAACCCACTGGCGCGATACTTGTACTTGATTTTCCACAAGGACCCCTTCCGCGGCATTTACCGGGCCAACGCTTTTGATCTCTCCATTCTCATCCCTTACTTTACCATTCTGAGCATCCTATCAATTTACGGCATTCATCGCTATTGCCTGACCTATCTTTACCTCAAGAACAAGCAGAAGGCGCCGAAGCCGGAAAAGCATTTCGAGCTGTTGCCCCGCGTCACCATTCAACTCCCGGTCTTCAACGAGCGCTACGTGGTGGAGCGCCTGCTCGAAGCCGTCACGCGCATTGACTACCCCCGCGATCTGCTGGAAATCCAACTCCTCGACGATTCCACGGACGAGACGCGTTTTGTGGCCTCGCGCCTGGTGAGCGAATATGCGCGGGCCGGCCACCCCATTTCCTACTACCATCGCGACCACCGCGAGGGCTTCAAGGCGGGCGCGCTGGCGGAAGGCATGAAGCACTCGAGCGGCGAGTTGATCGCCATCTTCGATGCGGACTTTGTTCCACCTCCGCCCATCATCCGCCAGATGGTCGATTACTTCACCGATCCCAAGGTCGCAGTGGTGCAGGGCCGTTGGACCTGGGTGAACCGCCATTACTCGACCCTCTCGGAAGTCGAGGCCATCCTGCTGGACGGCCACTTCGTCATCGAGCACGGCGGGCGGAACTTCTCCGGCCGCTTCTTCAACTTCAACGGCACGGCAGGCGTGTGGCGGCGGACGGCCATCGAAGAGGCGGGCGGCTGGCAGCACGACACGCTCACGGAAGATACCGACTTAAGCTACCGCGCGCAACTGAAGGGCTGGAAATTCATCTACGACCCGAACATCGAGTGCCCCTCCGAGCTGCCTGTGGAAATGAACTCGTTCAAAACGCAGCAGGCTCGCTGGGCCAAAGGCCTGATCCAGGTGGCCAAGAAACTGTTGCCCCAGATCTGGCGGAGCCCCCAGCCGCTGTACATCAAGCTCGAGGCCACCTTCCACCTCACGGCGAACATCGCTTATCCCTTTATGGTGGTGTTTTCGGTCATCCTGCTGCCCGCCATGATCGTGCGCTTTTACCAGGGCTGGTTCCAGATGTTGTACTTGGACCTGCCATTGTTCTTGGCCTCCACCTGCTCGGTCTCGAGTTTCTACATGGTGGCCCAACGCGAGCTCTATCCGCAGGATTGGTGGAAGCGCATAAGGTTCATGCCTTTCCTGATGGCCACCGGCATTGGCCTGGCCGTCACCAACTCCGTGGCAGTGATCGAAGCGCTGCTCGGGAAGCGGTCGGAATTTGTTCGCACCCCCAAGTACCGCGTGGAATTGAAGGAAGAAGGCTGGGAACACAAGAAGTACGTCCGCCACGGCTGCGGCTGGAAGCCCTACGTCGAACTGGGTCTGGCGGCCTATTTCGTCTTTACCACCGCCTATTCAATCCGCGTCGAGAACTATCTCACCGTTCCCTTCCTGCTGCTCTTCTTCGTAGGCTATTCCTATATGGGAATGATGTCCCTTTTCCAGACGCCTCTGCGGCGGCTTTGGAATTCCCTGCCCGCCTTGGGCCGATCGCGCCCGGCCTCACAAGAGACATAGCCTGAGGGTGCGGTCGCATCAAAGTCCCCGAAAGGTAGCACCCCAGAGCGGCTCTGCCGCTTTTCCGGTAGTGGGTCAGTCTGAAAATCTTCTAATCAAGAACGGCAGTAAAATTGCCTTATTGAAGTACGGAAGTGCTATGGTAGCATGGGTAGTAGGGGCTTGACGTGGATGCTATAATAGGGTGCCTCAGAAGCTGCTTCTGGGACCACCAACTCTTTGCCGAGCACATCTAATGGCTCAAGGGGGAGATGTGGGAGCACCTGCACTGGTCATCAGCAGGTTTGAATCAGACAACTGGAATGCGGAGCTGTACAGTGTGATGGCGCTAGCGTCGCGCCTTGCGGCGATGGTAAAAAGCCACTCACAGGTTGTCACGCTCGCATACCGTTTCTGGCGCCTCGATTCGACGCTCGCTAACTTCTTCCGAGAATCCGTCTATAAGGTGATAGAAACTCCTTCTCCAGTCAGCGTAGATCCCGATCAGGTCCGTGAGGGAATCGTGAATCTACGGAGGCTCTACCGGACTATCGAGGCGATTGTAAAGGCTTCAAAGTGTATCGGACTCACCAATAATTCGCTAACGGCTGGCTCGCTCCGAAATATCCAGCATTGGGGCGAGGAAATTATAGAGCTAGTCGAGTTGGTTGAGCTAAACCAGAATGAAGAAGTACTTCGTTCGATCTATGACCGGGCAGCACGGGAGAGAGAGCGCGGCGAATTGTACGACATCAGCCAAATCAAATAGTGGCACCGCTCACCATCAAGCTTACTTCGACGCCGTTCAAGTATCTTAATTCCCTCGATAAAACAACAAGACAACGAATCATTGAGAAGTTAAAAGAGATCGCCAAATCACCCATGGATGTTCGGCTCTCTTACCCTCTATCTGGTAGTGCGAAAAGGAGTAGTAGAGTTGGCAGATACAGGATCCTGTTTGAGATAGACTCCGAAACCCTCATCGTTGCAGACATCGGGCCGAGGGGCCAAATATACCGCAAGGTATAACACTCAGCCTGCCCCACTACCGCTTTTCCCCCGACATTGACACGGCCCTACCCGCACGGGGTGCTGGCGGCCGGACTATGCTACACTCGTGGTTCCACGGAGGTCGGCATGCAAACAAAGCGATCGCGCATTTTATATTTGTTGTTGCTGGCGCTCCTACTGCCGCCTTCCGTGCTCCCCGCTCGGGCTTGGGAGCGCGAGCCGGTTACGGTTTTTCATGAGCGGCGGGCGCGCCTGGCGCGGGAGACTGGCGGCGATGGCGTCATCGTGCTTTTTGGTTACCGGGACGCGGACATGGCCGCAAGCGTGACGACATTCCACCAGAACGAGAACTTCTACTACCTTACCGGCTGGAACGAACCGGAAGCTATGATGCTGCTGGTTCCAAAGGCTCCAAAGCCTGGCGCCGCAGCGGAACTGGAGAAGGAAATCCTCTTCATCCCGGCGCGCGACTTCCGGGCGGAGAAGTGGACAGGGCCGAAGCTCGGTCCGGACGATGCCGACGCCAGCGCGCGCAGCGGCTTCGCCACCCTCAAGGCAACCTCCCTGTTCCAATCGGAACTTCTGGAAGCGCTCAAAGCTTTTCCCAAAATCTATACGGAACTGACGCCTCAACCGGAGAGCGGCGAGGATTATTTCCAGGCGGAGATCGTCTCCAAATTGCGTAAAATGGCCCCGCTCGCGAGCCTTGCCGACGTGCGCCCCCACGTGGAGCGCCAGCGCGCGGTGAAATCACCGGACGAGCTTGCCCTGATCCGGAAGGCTGCGGACGCTTCTGTCGAAGCGCACTTGGCAGCGATGAAAAACGTCCGGCCGGGCGTCTGGGAGTATGAGACGGCGGCGCGCATGGAGTTCGAGTTCCGGCGGCGCGGATGCGAATGGCCCGCTTACCCACCCATCGTCGGCTCAGGTTTTTTTTCAACAGTCTTACACTACGATGCTAACGATCAACAGATGAAGGATGGCGACGTGGTGGTCATGGACGTGGCGGGTTCGTACGGCGGCTACACCGCCGACATCACGCGCACTTTGCCGGTCAACGGCCACTTTACCACGCGCCAGCGAGAGATCTACGAGATCGTTCTTCGCGCGCAGAACGCCGCCATGGCCGCTGCCAAACCCGGCATGAGCCTGCGCCATGGTAAGAACAGCCTCCACGACATCGCCTACAATTACATCAACACCCACGGGGAGGACCTGCACGGAGACCCGCTCGGCCAGTACTTCATCCACGGGCTGGGTCACTCGATCGGCCTGAACGTTCACGACCCCATGGACTACAACCTGCCTCTCGAGCCTGGCATGGTGGTTACCATGGAGCCGGGCATCTACATCCCCGAAGAGAAAATCGGGGTGCGCATCGAGGACGACATCCTCATCACCAAGGATGGGTATGAACTCCTGACCAGCCGGCTGCCCCGCGCGGTGGAGGAAATTGAGAAGCTGATGGCCGGCCAGTGATCCTGCGGCCGGCGGCGGGTGGCGGGCGAGTTGACGCTGAGCTTTGTGCCGAAGCCTGAGCAGCGTACTTGGCGGACCATGGAGCGGATGAAGGTGCAGCTCACAAATGACACCGCTTGCCCGCCGCTAGGGGTCGTTCAGGATCCGGCACCGGACTCCTTCTTTACTTCTATACCCGCCATGCCCTCGATGAATTGCACGATCGCCGAGTGATCCAGGCCCCCCTTGTTTTCATTCATGAGTGCCATGAGCATCTGCTGCACCAGGCTGGTGAGGGGAAGTGAAACCTTCAGCGATTCGGCGGCCAGCAGCGCGTTGCGAAGGTCCTTCTGGTGCAACTCGATCCGAAATCCGGGTTTGAAATTGCGGGCAATGACCATGGGAGCCTTGACGTTCAGTACCGTACTCCCCGCCAAGCCGCCCTTAACGGCGTTAAAGACCACTTCCGGATCGAGGCCGGCTCGCGTCGCTAAGACCAGCGCTTCCCCCATGGCTGCAATGTTGCAAGCCACCATGATCTGATTCGCCAGCTTGGTCGTGTTACCGGCGCCCACTGGCCCCGTCAGGGTCACCGCGGAGCCCATCTTCTCGAGAATGGGTCGGGCTCTCTCGAACGCTGCAGGTGCGCCACCAACCATGATCGAGAGCGTCCCGTCAATCGCCTTGGGCTCCCCGCCGCTCACGGGGGCATCCAGAAAATCCACGCCTTGCGCGGCGCAAGCAGCGCCTACCCTCTGAGAAACATTGGGGCTGATCGAGCTCATATCAACTACCAAGGCGCCTTTGCGTGCTCCCGCAAGAACGCCCTCGGCGCCCAGGACGGCAATCTCCACGTCCGGCCCGTCCGGCAGCATGGTGATGATTATTTCGGATCGAACTGCGGCATCGCGACAGGACGCGGCCGGGGCCGCGCCCGCTTGCTGCAATTCCGCGAGCGGGCCGGGACGGAGGTCATACACAATCAATGAGTAGCCCGCCTTGAGAAGATTCCGGGCCATAGGCTTTCCCATGATACCCAGGCCAATGAATCCAATCTGCGCCATGAATCCTCCTCTTGTCGGATCGCACCGTTACTCTTTTCTGTGGCGCGAAGTGAAGCCTTCGTATACTACTATATCGCGGCAAAAAGAGAAGTGAGATTGACAGGCGTGTAGTGGTGTAATTTGCCACGAGGCGCGGTGTGGATGTTTAACAGGCCGGAAAGGAGTGGCAAGCAAAATATGGCACACGGTTCCTATCTCGATTGGGTGATCGGAGAGACACGCACGAAATGGTGGCACGACTCTGCGGACCCCGCAGAGTTGCAGGTGGGCTTGAAGCGCGGCGCCATTGGTGTCACCACCAACCCCTTTTTGGCGAATCTCGCGTTGACGCGCAACCGGGCGCTCTGGGCGGCCGCAATCGAGCAAGTGCTTGCCCGGCGTCTTCCCGATGAGTCGAAGGCTGAGGCGCTCATGCAGATTGTCGTGACCCGGACTGCGGAGAAGTTATTGCCACAGTATGAGGCCAGCCAGGGGGCCAGCGGGTACGTGTGCGCTCAAGTCAACCCTTCGCGCGCGGGCGACCGCGACGCCATGCAGGGAATGGCCAGGCGCTTCCACCACTGGGCGCCGAACATCGCCGTCAAGTTACCCGCCACGAGCGCCGGTTTGGATGTGCTGGAAGATTGTGTGGCGGAGGGAATCACGGCTACGGCGACGGTCAGCTTTACGGTGCCGCAGGCCGTGGCGATTGCCGAGCGGTGCCGCGCCGGGATCCGGCGAGCTCGCGAAAAAAGCGTGGAGCCGGGAAAATGCTTCGCCGTGATCATGATCGGCCGCCTGGATGACTATCTGCGAGAGGTCGCGCACGACAACCAGGTGGCCGTGAGCGAGTCTGATATCCGCCAGTCCGGCCTGGCCGTGACAAAACGCGCCTACGCGCTCTATCAGGAGCGCGGTTACGAAGCCGTGCTCCTGGTAGCGGCTCTGCGCGGAGATTACCATCTGACAGAACTGGCAGGCGCCGACATCTTGATGTCCATTGCTCCGCCTTACCAGGAGATTTTCGTTACTCAGGATCTCCCGCGGCAAGAACGGATCGACACGCCCATCCCCGCCGACGTCATTGAACGCTTGCGTCAAATGCCGGAGTTCGTGCGCTCCTATGAGGAAAAGGGTATGGCGGCAAGCGAATTCATCGGCTTCGGCGCCACGCAGCGGACCCTCAGCCAGTTCGTCGAGGTGGGATGGAGGTTACTCGAAACCTTTCGCTAGGCGGCCAGCTTGGCCGGGCGTCGTTTGACCTGGCCCAAACCTACGAATGAGCTAGCCCTCTCCCGTGGGGAGAGGGTGGCGAGCGTAGCGAGCCAGGTGAGGGGTCGCTTGAACATGTTAACCCATAAGCTCTCTTCTAGCCTGCAACTAACCCCTCACCCGGCCCGCGGCGGCTGGTGAAAGCGCCGGTCGCGGTCCACCCTCTCCCCAAGGGAGAGGGAAAAGATCCGTTTTGTCAAGGGTAAGCTCACGTGGGTACTGGGCTAATATAACTTGAAAGACCCTCTTGCTGCTTCCTCCGAATGCCGATAGTATAGGCGTAATGAATGCGCCGCACCCAATTCCGTACCAGGGAAGCAAGCGGTTACTCGCCCCTGCTATTCTACGGTATTTCCCCAAGAATCTAATACGGCTGATTGAACCTTTTGCAGGCGCAGCGGGGGTTTCGATTGCTGCGGCTCTGCAAGGTCAGGCGAATCAGTTCGTGCTCAATGACATCAACGAACCGCTGATGCGCCTGTGGGAAATTATCATTGAGTCACCAAAGGAAATCGCATTGGGCTACGAACGGCTTTGGAAAGCCCAATTAGGAAACCAGCGGGAATATTACGACATCGTGCGTGCGAGATTCAACGAAAGCCACAAACCTGAGTACTTACTTTATCTCCTCGCCCGCTGCGTCAAGGCATCTATTCGCTACAACTCCGAAGGGCAATTCAACCAGAGCCCCGACAACAGGCGCTTGGGCATGAATCCTGAAACGATGCGCTGGCATATCTCATCAGCCTCTCGTCTATTGAAGGGGAAAACTCAGATCACCGTGGGCGACTACCGCCAGAGCCTTGAGTCCGCGCAACCTCAAGATGTCGTCTATATGGACCCGCCTTACCAAGGTGTGTGTTTGAACCGCGATCCGCGATACATCAGTTTATTGGACTTTGACTCCTTTATCGCGAGCCTTCGTAACCTCAATCGCCGGAATATTTCTTTCATTCTTAGTTACGATGGCAAGACCGGGGAGAAGTCCTATGGAAAGCCCATGCCGGATGATCTCTGCCTCGCGCACATCGAAATTGACGCTGGAAGGTCCTCACAAGCCACTCTCCTTGGCCGGGACCATGTTACCTATGAATCGCTGTATCTTTCACCTGCTTTAATAGAACGAATCGGGGTAATCCAAAAAAGGCATTTGACCCTTGCGCCAAAACAGTATAGCCTGTTGGCGCAAAATGGCCGAATATAAACCCTCCAAGGAATTCCTTCAACGGCTTTCCGCGGTCACGTCCTTGCGCCCAAGGCGGGTGATCGACCACATACTGAAACATGGTTTCGTTACCACTGAAGAGCTAAGAACAGAATATGGCTATGACCACGCTCCTCGTGCCGCCAGGGATGTCAGGGAATGTGGTATTCCACTCGAAACCTTCCGAGTCAAAAGGAAGAGCGACGGTAGAAGTATAGGAGCGTATCGCTTCGCTCCTCTGTCTGCCGTTCGACGTGGGTTCATCGGTGGACGCCAAGCGTTCTCAAAGGCTTTCAAGGGAGCGCTGATTAAAGCTAGTGGGAGCCGTTGTCAAATCTGCTTTCAAGAGTTCAAAGAACGCTATTTACAGATCGACCACCGAGTTCCATACGAGGTCGCAGGGGATGTCGAGTTCAGCGAACACGACATTAGCCCCTATATGCTGCTGTGCGGTTCATGCAACCGCGCCAAAGATTGGTCCTGTGAGCATTGCGAGAATTGGATTCAGGGAAAGTCTCCCGAAATGTGCAGGGGCTGCTATTGGGCTTCGCCAGAAAACTATAAGCATGTTGCCATGCAAGACGCACGAAGGTTAGACCTTTCATGGCTCGGGGACGAAACGGCGATTTACGACGCGCTGAGAACCGAGGCTAACTCAACAAGGGAAAAGATGCCGGAATACGTAAAAAGAATTCTTCGCCGGGAGGTCCAGAAGCGATGACGATCCTTCAGGCGGCTCAAATAGTCCTGAGACAAACTGGTAGACCAATGCACTCTACGGAAATAATCCAATACGCCAAGGCAAAGCGTTGGATTTCGCCCCGTGGGAAGACCCCGGACCACACCTTACAGGCGGCTGTGTCTAGGCATATTAAATCCCATGGGAAAACAGCGGTATTTGTAATAGTTGGCAAAGCAAAGATTTATCGAAGATATGCCTTGAGAGGTCCAGCCAAACTGCCTATTCCCTGCTTGAGCTTTCGTGGACCAATTTCTTTTTGAATCCTATTCAGCCATAGATAATTTTTGAATCTTTGCTCGCCTTAATTAAGGATTCTTGTACCACATCAACATCGGAAGATTGCCACTCCAGTAGTGGTCCACGAACATGGCCTACCCAAGAGTTTCTTCTCCCCACAAAAATGCTGAGTCTTCCTCGCAAGCTGTTCACGGATACGCCCGCACGGGACGGCACGGCCACCACGACATTGACTTTGATTCGGCAAGGGAAAACTTCGTCCTTCCATATCATCGAAGAATCCCTAAAGGGTAACGAACTGACTCGCAGAACTCCGACAAAGCTGGATTTCCCAACCAGATAACAGAGCAGGCGGTCTCCCAGTGTTAGCTTGTGAAGCCTGGGCCACTGCGTCTCTCGAAAGCCAGTAATCTTTCCTCCTGCTCTTAAAAATTCTTCCCATGTGACCTCAGTGAAATGCACGATAAAATTACCGCGTCCTTCCATGGATGAACGCCCCTCCAATGTCACTTCCTGAAGCTGGCGCATAGTATCACGGAACGGCTGCGGATTGGGAATGAAATGGTGTCAGGTACCGTTTGTTCCCCCAAAGATGTTAAGAACCGGCGGAGCAGTGCCGTCACGGTTCCTGCGATTTCCCCAGCCAGCGCAATAATCGATCAAAAACTTTGGCAAAAGCCGGTAGCCACGGTCAGTGCTTTCCTGACCGTGGGTTCTTGGGCGGCATGTATGCACCATGCGCTCCGCAGGCCGGAGGGTTGGGGATGGGCAGGAGAAAAGCCCACGGTCAGAAAAGCACTGACCGTGGCTACCAACTCCGAGGCGGTGGAGAGCGCGAACGGTGGGGAACGTGGTTACACCCTGGACGAGAAAAGCGACGGGCTTCAGAAAGGAAACAGGTACGGGGGGAAACGGTGTCAGGTACCCTTTCTCCTGACCCGTTTCCCTCGGGTTTAGGAACTGCTACTTGCGCTGCGGCTCGACCCTACCCAGAGCCTCGTCGGTGGCCATTTCAAGTTCAGCAGTTTCCTCTTCGGTTAAGTCCCGGAGTTTTTTCTGGAGAGCCGACTTTGGAATTGCGCGCAACTGAAATGCCAGGGCCACTGAGGGGTCGCGGAGCCCGTCCGGTGAGGCGCTAATAAGAGCGGTGCCAGCGAGGTTTGCCCGTTCCATGTTGGTTGTCAGAGGCACCACCAGGACGGATTGGAGCACTCCTGTCAGAGCATTGCTTTGCCAGACCACGACGGGCCGGCGCCCCGTCTGCTCTCGCGAGCGGTAGGGGCCAAGGTCGGCCCACCAAATTTCGCCTCGCTTCACCGGCGATCCTCTTCATCGAGGTTCGCCGCCCAGCCTTCCAGGCCCTGCTCCGTGAGAGCCGCTTCATCGGCTGCAAGGCTCTGCGCCAGACGGGACAGGTCCCATCGCTTCGGATCCGCCTGCCGCATGACTATCAGATGGACGCGCTCGCCAGGACGAAGCGCCAACGGCGTGCTCGGCTTGAGCATGCCCTTCTCGTATTCAGCCTCTACGACCCGTGATCCCATGGCGCCAGTATATCTCGTGTGCAAGGCGTAAACAACCTGTCGGGGTTTTTTCCAATGGGAAAACGGTCTCAAGTACCGTTTTTCTCCCCCAAAGATGAATGTCAAGAACCGGGGGAGCAGTGCCGTCACGGTTCCTGCGATTTGCCCAGCCAGCGCAATAGTCCATCAAAAACTTTGGCAAAGGCTTCGGGTGGAAGAGCACCGAGGCGGTGGAGAGCGCGAACCGTGGGGAACGTGGTTACTCCCTGGACGAGAAAAGCACCGGGCTTCAGAAAGGGAACAGGTACCGCTACTTCAAAGGCCGAACCGCGCAGGCTGGTTGTGTGCGGAACGACGGTAATGAGTGCCCGGTCTTGGTCTGCAAAGGCCCCGCTGACTACCAGGGCGGGACGAGTTTTCCCCGCCATGCCGAAATCGATCAGCCAAACCTCACCGCGGCGCGGGGTGGCCATCCTCTTCCTCAAGGGACTCGAACAGGGCGGCGGAGGCAGCGCCGATTTCCTCGTCTTCCAGCGGTCCGGAATCGAAAGGCAGGGAACGGCGCAGCACCTCTTGCGTAAAGGTGCGCTTCTCTTCCACGGGGAGATGTTCGAAGGCGTCCAGCAGTGCTTCGGTATCTCTGCTCATGAACACATCATACCAGCCCACCGGCGGGCGAAAAAGAAGTCTTTTCGGAGGTTGCAGGTTACGCTGAGCGCAACTAAATTAGGTGCGAGAGTTGGAGGTGAACATCAGAAGGCCCGTCCCGGTGGAATCTGCCTCTGCATTAATCGACGAGAGAATCAAGGAACTTGGGGACTGGCGCGGGAAGACGCTGGCGAAAGTGCGCGAAATCATACACGAGGCAGACCCTGCGATCCTCGGAGAGTGGAAGTGGATGGGGACTCCCGTCTGGTCCCACGGCGGCATCGTCCGCACGGGAGAGACGTACAAGAACGTCGTCAAGATGACATTTGCCAAGGGAGCTGCGCTCGAGGACCCTTCAGGTCTATTCAACTCCAGCCTCGACGGGAATGCCAGGCGCGCCACTCGGTGTATCTCAGCGGCGATTCCCGGTAAACCGTAGCGGTCTAGGGGATAGGGGACAGGGAAAAGGGAACGGGGAGAAGGAATCAGAGCGAGATTCCTCTCCCGCGACTGCCGGATCGGAATGAAAAGCTTCACCGCATTTTCACACGGGCTCCCAAAGGGGCGAGGGCATGAATTCAAGGTATGTCCCCCCTCGGTCGCCACGACGACGGAGGGGCGGGGGCTCAGGGGGTCGTAAGCCTCGCCTTGCTCGCGGATGGCAAGCGGGATCGCCTTAGGCCGCCACGCCCTTCCGGCTACTCACGGCTTCCAGGGCCTGTCGCAAAGAGCGTTCGATAAGGCTGCACATCTCATCGATCTCAGACTTGCTGGCGATAAGCGCGGGCGCGACGGCGAACCAGGTCGGATCGATGCGCATGATCAGGCCATTTTCGAGCGCCGTCCACTTCAAAGCTTTTCCTAATTCGGGGTAAGGCTCCATCGTCTCGGTGCTCTTGACGAGCTCGACACCCCTCAGAATCCCCTTGCCCCGAACTTCTCGGACCACGCCGTACTTCTTGAGTTCCTCCAGCTTGCCGGCCAAATATTCGCCCAACTCCCTGGCCCTTTCGGCCAGCCCTTTCTCGACAATTTCATCCACCACGGCGATTCCCACCGCACAGGCCAGGGGATTTCCGGCAAAAGTGTGGCCGTGGGCGAAGTGCACGTCGTCTTCGGCCTTCCCCCAGAACGCATCGCCCATATCTTCGCGCGCGATCATGGCCCCGATGGGCATCATCCCGCTCGACAGCCCCTTGCCACAGCAGATCAGATCCGGCGTCACCCCGAAGGTCTGGGCGGCAAACATTGACCCGGTCTTGCCAAAGCCCGTTATGACCTCGTCATAAATGAGCATGACGTTATATCGCGTGCAGATCTCCCGGAGGATCTGGAAATACTCTTCCGTGGGCGTGATGACGCCACCGGTGTTGCTGATCGGCTCCACGATGAAGCCCGCCACCGTCTCCGGATCCTCGTTGACGATAACGTCCTCGACCATCCGAGCACAGAAGCGATTGCATTCCTGCCAGGACTGGAAACGATCCCGATAGTAGGTGGGCGGGAAAACTTTCAGGAATCCCGGCATTTGCGGCTCGAACTTGGTCTTGCGGGACCCCGTCCCGCTGGCGGCCATCGCCCCGGCGGTGCCCCCATGATAGCCGAAGTAGCGGCTTATGAATTTGTATTTCCCCGGGTGGCCGGTCTGTTTGAAGTACTGCCGCACGAACTTGATCGCGGCCTCTATCGCCTCCGAGCCGCCGCTGAAGGACTTCACATATTTGAGGTTTCCCGGGGTGACAGTCCCAATCTTTTCGACGAAGTCCAGGGCAACGTCAGCGATCCCGTGCATAGGAGGCGCGAGTGTCATTTTCGCCAACTGTCGCTCCAGGGCGGCGATCAATCGCGGGTGACGGTGCCCGAGCGTTGCCACAAAAATCCCGCCGATAGCGTCGAAGTACCGTTTGCCCTGCCAGTCCCAATAGTAAAGGCCCTCTGCCCGGTCGAGGACCAAGGGATGGCGCAAGAAATCCGCCGCCTGCTGATAGTCAAGGAAAGTGCGCCTGAGCAATTGCTCGCGGCGAGGATCAAGTTTCATGGTCACCTGCCACCTGAAGGCCCTTTGAACGGCATCAGGCCAAACAGAATATGACATGGCACAATACTTTTCAACCGCCAATGGCCGAGCAAAAGGCAAAGGCGCGCCTTGACAGTCCAGAGTTGGGTGTGGTACACGAACCTTTCATCTCAGTGGATCTGCCGGACTAGATAACCGCAAGGCCTCGAGGGAAGCGGTTAGCGCCTCCAGACCTACCCCACCCGCAGAGGGGCGGTGGGGACTCCTTCCCGAGGTAAATTGATGCCGATGAATTTGAACGTGGAAGCGAGGATTCACGACGTCCAGGCCGTGGTGCTGGAAAACGATTCGCTACGAGCCAGCGTTCTTCCCGCGCTGGGGGGTAAGATCTACGACCTGGTATGGAAGGCCACGGGCCGGAACATTCTATGGCACAACCCGCGGATTCTTCCCCAAACTTATCCCATCGACGCGAACTTCGACAACTACTGGTGCGGGGGTTGGGACGACGGCTTCCCAACCTGTGACCCGTGCGAATATCGCGGCGAGCAGTATCCGGCCTTAGGAGAACTGCGGTCGGTCAAGTGGCAAGTGGAGGCAGCCGGTGAAGACGGTGAAAAAGCTTTTGTGAAACTTACAGCTTTCGGGCCGATCAGCCCGGTGAGGGCGGAGAAGACCGTAACGCTGATGGCAAAGCAGCCTGTGCTTCGGATGCAGTATGAGCTCACGAATCTCGGGCCGCTGCCGCTGGAGTTTATTTGGGGAACGCATCCCGCGCTGGAGGCCCACGAAAACCTGACCTTGAGAATCCCAGCCAAAACGGGGATGGTGGGGCAAGCCACGGACCCGCGCCTGGGAACACCCGGACAGCGGTATGCCTGGCCCCTGCTGGAAACGCCAACCGGCGTTGTTGACATGAGCCGGGTGCAAGGTATCGACGCCAAGGTCGCCTGCGGGCACTATGCGCTTGACCTGGAGGCAGGATGGTACGCGGTTGAGGATAGCCATACAGGGGAGGGGTTTCTGTTGAAGTTCCCACTGACAAAATGTCCCTGTCTGTGGATGTGGCTAGTCTATGGCGGCTGGCGGGGGTACCACCACATCATCCTGGAGCCGTGGACGAGCTACCCCAACAGGTTGGTGGAGGCCGTCCAGCAGAACGCCCATCGTACCCTTGTCCCAAGCGAGCGGTTCTCTGTGGAAGTTGTGGCCACCGTGTATCAGCGCGAGGAGGGCTGCGAGGGAGCCTTGCGGAGACTCGAAGCTTAACGAGTTCTTAAGGAGAAACTATGAAGCTCAAAGATCGGGTTGCGGTTGTCACGGGGGCAGGATCTGGAATTGGCCGCGCTTGCGCGCGGGAGTTCGCAAGGGAAGGCGCCCGTGTCGTGGTAGCCGACATCAACGATGCGGGCGCCGAGGAGACGGTGAAACAAATCGCCGCGTTGGGTGGCCAGGCTATGGCCGTCCCGACGGACGTTGCCGATCCCGCATCGGTACAGCGTCTGCTCCAGGCGACGCTCGAGGCTTACAAGCACGTCCACGTTCTTTGCAGTAATGCTGCGATCCAGGTGAACAAGACCGTCGAAGACACGACGGTGGAGGAATGGAATCGCGAGAATGGCCGTGAACGTGGGCGGGATCTTTCTCTGCGCCAAATTCTTCCTGCCTTCTCTGCGGCGCACCAAGGGATGCATCATCAACATGGCTTCCGTCAACGGCTTCTTTGTGGAACCACTATGCGCAGGCTATTGCGCCACGAAAGGGGCGATCATCGCCCTCACCAAGGCCATGGCGATTGACCACGGCAAGGAAGGCATTCGGGTCAACTGCATCTGTCCGGGATATATCGATGCGGGTCTCGCCTGGGGATACTTCGAGGTCCAGCCCGACCCAGCGGCAGCGCGCGCGGCGGCGGGAAAACTTCATGCTCTGTGGAGGATTGGCAAACCCGAAGAGGTCGCTCGGGTGGCCGTCTTCCTTGCCACGGACGACGCTTCCTTCATGACCGGATCAGCCGTGGTGGTAGACGGGGGATTCGGCTCGGGCCTTCCCCCCCAGAGTTGAAGATCGGCGCGAATCCGCAAGCCTGTCATGCTGAGCGCAGCGAAGCATCTCCGCAGTTCGACGGAAGCTGCTGAACCCAAAGGGCAACTGCAGAGATCCTTCGCGGAGTTTACCCTGAGCCAACTGCAGAGATTCTTCGCTTCGCTCAAAATGACAGGCGAAGGGCTCAGGATGACAACCGCCGGGCGTCACTGGCCGGAGATTGTGCCCGCGGTTTCTTGCGCCCGTTGCTGCTCCTCGTACACGGTTACGAGCAGCGTGCTGGCAAGGACCAGGATTCCGCCGACTACGATGAATTTGGTGAGGCGCTCGTGAAGCACAATGGCCGCCACCACCACACCGAAAAACGGAATCAGGTAGTTTGAGACTGCCGCTTGAGTGGCGTCGAGGCGGGTGAGCACATTGAGGAAGATTACCATGGAGAGAAAGTACTGGAACAGGGCAAGCATCACCAGACCCAGCCAGACGACCTTATTGTAATGCGGCAGATTGGTGAACCCCTGGGGTTCAGCGTAGACCGTGATCGGGCAAAGCAGGGCAATGGCCGCATAGTAGCTGTAGAGCAGCACCTGCAAAGGTGAATACCTGCGCAAAAGCTTCTTGCTGTAAACGTTGTAGAATGCGCTGCCGTTTACACTCAGAAAGATCATGAGATTGCCCAGCAGGAACCTGACGCTAACCAGGTTCAGTTCTTTCCAGTCCACCCCCGAACATTCCAGCACGCCGGCCAGGGCCAGCGCGAAGCTGATCCAGCGGACCCGCGTCATGCGCTCCCCGAGGAAGAAGTACGCCATGACCGCCGTCGCTATCGGAAGCGCGAGCATGAGGAGCGCCGCGTTGGAAGCCAGCGACCAGCGGACGCCCCAAGTGACAAACAGTTGTGCCACGACCTGTCCGCAAATACCAATCAGAATGAATTCGACTATGTCGCGGTTGGGAACGCGACCGCTGCCCCCCAGGGCGTTACGGCGTTCTCGTCGCACCACAGGAATGAGAAGGAGCATGGCGAGCGTGATGGGAAAGAACGTGGCAAAGACCGGACCCATCTGTTGCTGCACAAGTTTGACCATCACAAACTGGCTGGCCCAAATCAGGTTGCAGATGAGCAGAAGGCTCCAATCGCGAAGACGGGCGGCAGAGAACATTTACACTCCTTGGGATCCTTGGGCAATCCCCGAACCCGGTCTAGATTACACGTGGGGCCCTGAAATAGAAAGGCCGGAAAGCGATGTAGCGCGGGCGTCTCGCTTCCCAGAAACTCTGCGCTCACTGTTGCCCGCCACGAAACCCTCCGCGAACGCCGGATGTCACGAGTTTCTTGACCCTACGCGGGACGCGGCGTAATATCCTTTTCACCGATGGCGACTCTCTCGCGGATTCCGGTCTTTCTATTTCTCACTTCCACCCTCATGGGGCAGATGGCGCAGAACCCATCGCCGATGGTGGAACACACCAGAGAGCATCCGCGGCTGGCCAAGCAGACACCCCCGGGCCGGCGAGTGGATCTCGGGCTTGGTACGTTGTTCATCCCGGAGAGGGTCAAGCACACTCGAGGCGTGCGGCTGCTGTGGTTCTTCCATGGCGGCGACTGGCTCCCGGAGGTTGCCGTCGCGCATCAGCGAAATATGGCTGTGATCAGCGTCCAGGCTGGGGCTGGTTCGGGCACTTACGCAAACCTATTTGCGGACCCCCAGCGATTTCCGAAATTAATCGCCGAAGCCGAGGGCAAGAGTGGCTTGAAATTTGGCGAGATAGACCTGGGAGGTTGGAGCGCGGGCTGCGGCGCGTTGCGAGAGATTCTGAAAGACTCCACATCCTACCAACGTGTCAGCCGCGTGCTCTGCATTGACGGGATTCATACCGGTTACGTAAATGGGACGCCCGGTCCGAAGGAATCCGAGATCGATACAGATAGTCTTCAGGTTTGGTTGCAGATCGGCCGCGACGCCATGGCCGGCAAGAAGCGTCTAATCATCACCCACTCGGAAATCTTTCCCGGGACGTTCGCGAGCACCACGGAAACCGCCGATTACCTGCTGCGGGAGTGGGGGCTGAAATCCCATGCGGTAGTCAAGTGGGGCCCGATGAAGACCCAGATTCTGAGTGAGGCGAAAAGAGGCCGGCTGTTGGTGATGGGCTTCGCGGGCAACTCGGCGCCCGATCATGTGGATGAACTTCACTCCTTGCCGGAATACCTGAGATGGCTGCGAAAGGATAGGTGATATTCATGAGAGGATCGTTTGCGCGGTACATCTCGCAAGCAGCTCTCTTGCTGTGCGCAGTTCTACTCATATCGTGTTCACGCCCCGCCGGCAGCCCACCCGAAGCAGTGCCGCTGGAGCCCGTCAAGCAACGGCCCGCCTGGCTGAAGCAAGGGATCGTCATGGCCGGCAACTGGGAGACCTTGCGCCACCTCTTGCGCAGCGGCCTGGCCACTGCCGACCAGGTCGCCGAGTTCAAAGCGGAGCGCACGGAAGAGGTGGCGCGCAAGCTGAAAGAAGCGGGCATCACCCTGGTGACGACGAGTTTCTACAAGGGCATGGGGCTCAAGACGGAAGCGGAAGAATTCGAGATGACCCGCCAGTTTGTCAGCGCCGGCCACGCCCAAGGCCTGAAGATGGGTGGCTATGTGGGCGGCACGCTGTTCTATGAGACTTTGTACGACGAGGAGCCGGATACCCGCAACTGGCATGAAGTCACCGAATGGGGGTTCCCGATTTATTACGGCGACGAACAGACCTACCGCGTCGCGCCTTGCCGCAATAATCCCAATTATCAGGCCTTCGTGCAGAAAGTGTTGCGGCTGGGCGTTCAGGACCTCAAATTGGATCTGATCCACTTTGATCAGTTGAGCTGGTGGCCGGAGCCGCGCTCCTGCCGCTGCAACTACTGCCGCGAGCAGTTCCGCCAGTTTATCCGCAATCGCTACACCGACGCGCAACTGAAGGTTCGCTTCGGCTTTACCAGGCTGGAGGGCGTGGTCCCTCCGCCCTTCAACCTTTGGGCGCCGCCGGTGAGTTTTCCCGAGTTGACTAATCCCCTGATGCAGGACTGGGCCATGTTCCGCACGGCCAGCATGACTCGGCGCTTCGGCGAGTACGATAACTATATCCGCAGGCTGAATCCTGAGGTGGCGGTGGACGGCAACCCCTTCTTCGATCAGGGAGCGAATAATGGCTTCCAGTCCGGTACCGACATGCAACAGTACTTGCAATACGGCGATGTGATGTGGACCGAAGACGGTCACCACGCCTCCTGGAGGCCGGACGGCCGTTTGATCTCGAAAATCCACACCTTCAAACAGGCCCGCTTGATGGGCAAGTCGGTGTTCATGTACACAGGAGGCGGGATGTGGGGTATCCATGACCCGCTGAGTCCGCCTGAACTCCGCCTGGCGGAGGCGATGGCCTACAATGACATGAACCTCGGCATGGTGGGCCACGTGACTCCCAACGGAGTGGATTTGACCCCGGCGGCGCGGAGGTACATCGACTTCTTCCATGCCCATGCGAAAGATCTGGTGGATACGCAAGGCCTGGCCGACGCCGCTGTACTGCGCTCGTTTGCCTCCGTGGAGTTCAACCCCGCGAGAAGTTTGCTGAGCGCGTTTTTGTTCGAACAGACCCTGATCCAGACCAAGATCCCATTCGATATCATTTCCGACCGGCAATTGAACGATCTGGGCAAGTACAAGGTGCTCATTCTGGCTGATCAGGACGCGCTCAGCGACGAGCAGGTGAACAGTATTCGCGAATTCGTCCGCGCGGGCGGCGGGTTGGTGGCCACCGAGGAGACTTCTTTGAGGAATGACTGGCGGCGGGGGCGGGAGCGATTCGGCTTGGCCGATGTCTTCGGCATGGATCGTCCGGGGCCGGGCTCGAGGAGGAACTTTGGCAAGGGACGGGTGGCTTACATCCCGCGGGTCGTGCCTGCCACAACGCCTCCACCCGCCCGGATGAGCTACTACATCGGCGACGAGCACTGGAAACTGCCCGTCAATTACACCGAACTGGCGGAAGCCGTGAAGTGGGCCTGCGGGAGGCGAACTTACCGCGGCGGTTCAGGCTCCGCTCTGGGTAACGGCGGAACTCGCCCGGCAGGCGAGCACCCACACTTGGTTGCTGCACCTGGTGAACTACAACTGCACGAAGCCGGTAAGCGGGATTTCCGTGTCGGTGCACATCCCCGCCGGTTTTCGTTTGCGTGAGGCGACGCTCCAAACTCCCGATGGGGGCGCTACGGAGACGCTGAAAGTCGAAACACGAGAAGCCGCTGCATCGTTCAAGGTACCGCGCCTTCAGGTGTACGATCTGATTCTTCTCAGGTTGGAGACGACTTCCCCTGCCTCGTAAACGAGTAACGTCTGGCACGAGTTCGACTGGCCCGCTGTCGTCACCCCCGCGTAAGCGGGGGTCCACGTCAGTCATGACGGAGATGGATTCCCGCTTTCGCGGGAATGACTGGCATGGGCTGATTTTCACATAAGCGCAAGGAGATGGATAAATGGCAATTGTGAACCGAAGGGAATTCCTGCTGGAAAGTGGAGCATTAGCGGCGAGCCTCGGAATGGCGCCGCGGAGCGCTTTTGCGGGTAAGACGGATTCCTACTCGCAGGGAATGCCGGACATGCTTCTCTCCTATTTGGGAGGCGAGCTTAATACGCTTTGCGCCAATTGGGACCGAAAACGGAGCATGATCCGGACGCCGGAAAGTCTCGAGCTCCGCAACCGCTTCGTGCGCGAGAAGTTCAAAGAAATGCTCAATGGGTATCCGGAGCGTACGCCTCTGAACTCCGTCGTAGTCAATAGCCGGGAGCGGGAGGGGTATCGAGTTGAGAATGTGATGTTCCAGAGCCGGCCGGACTACTGGGTGACGGGGAACCTGTATATTCCTTCTTCCGGCGCGGGCCCTTTTCCCGGCATCATTTCACCCTGCGGACATTACCCGCTCGCCCGTATGGCTCCCCCGTACCAAATGGCTTATATGAACCTCGTGCGCAGCGGGTTTGTGGTGCTTGCCTACGATCCCGTCGGGCAGGGGGAACGCCGGCAATACTGGGATCCGCAGACCAACTTTGATGAAATCGACAGCCTACGCGGGGACTCGGCCATTTTTGAGCACTCCATGCCCGGCCAGCTTTTGTTGCTGCTGGGCGAGAATTTGACGCAGTACCGCGTCTGGGATGGCATGAGGGCCCTTGATTATCTGCTCACTAGGAAAGAGGTGGACAAGGAAAAGATCGGCTGCGCCGGCCATTCCGGCGGCGGGACGCTGACACTCTTCATTAGCGCCTTGGACGAGCGCGTGAGATGCGCCGCGGTCGTCGAAGGGGGAACCTCGCATCGCTGGCCCGTCAACTTTTCCCCCGGGGACCGCGTCGGGCCCTCCGACGTCGAGCAGAACCTGTTCCCTTCAGCGCTCTACGGCATCGATCTGTGCGACCTGCATGTGGCCATCGCACCGCGGCCGCTGCTGGCCCTCATTGAGGATTATGGGCCCGGGTTTAACCTTGCCGCTCAGCATATCCGGGAACGATACGAGCTGCTCGGCGTGCAGGAAAAATTCGCTACCGGCGAGGCCACGGACCCCCACGCCTGGACGGTGAAATTGCGCCTGGCCACGACGGATTGGTTCTGCCGCTGGTTCTATGGCCGCCGGGACCAACCAGCGAGCCGGCCTTCGAGCCGGAAGAACCCCGCAAGCTCTATTGCACTCCCAATGGCTCCGTCAGGTATTCCCGACAAGGCGAGACGATCTTCTCGCTGATCCTGAAGAAACAATGGAGACTTCCACCTGAGCGGAAAGTGCCGGCGACTTCGAGCGAGCTCGAAAATTTCCGCGGAGAAATGCGGACGAGGATTGCGGAGCGAATACATTATAAAAAGAGCGCCGCTCCCCTGGGAGTTCGAGACATCGTCACCACGCCCCGCAAGGCTTACCACATCGAAAAACTGGAATTCCTTTCCGAGCCTGGCATCTGCATTCCCACTTGGGTTTTCGTTCCCGAAGGCAAGCAAGGGAGACTCCCGCCGATCCTTTATCTGAGCGAGGAAGGGAAGGAAGCCGAAGGAATGGAATTCGGCGTTCTCGAAAAGCTTGCACAAAAGGGCAACCTGGTTATTGCCGTTGATGTGCGCGGCATCGGAAGCACCACTCCTCCGCATAGCGCCGACATCGAATCCACCAGCTTCCGGCATCTTTTCAGCGTCGAGACGGCCATGGCTTATATGGCCTGGTTTATGGATGAATCGCTTTTCGGCATGCGCGTCGCTGACGTGGTCCGCGCGATTGATTACACCGAGAGCCGCCCGGATGTCGACCAGGCTGAAATTCGCCTGATCGGAGTGGGCAGGGGCGCGCAGTGGGCGCTATTCGCGGCGGCGCTGGATTCCCGTGTCCACGCGGTCGTCTGCGATGGCGGGCTGCTTTCCTACCACTCCCTCACGTCCTCAGACCTCTATCTTCATAGCGCGGATATTTTCGTAAAGGATGTCCTCCTGCATTTCGACCTTCCGCAGGTGGCGGCCGCCGTGGCCGGCCGGCGTCTGATCCTGGTTTCTCCCGTGGATGCCATGAAGAATCCTGTGGAACTGCCGGTGGTTCGCGAGACCTATCGCTGGGCGGCCGAAGTTTACGCGCAAGCCGGCGCCTCCGACCGCTTTAGGACTCTCCGCCGCGACCCGGACGCTGACCTGGCCGGCCAGTACCTGGAGTTCCTGGGCGGTTGACGGGGGGAGGAAGTCAGAACATCGGTACCAATGCGCAAGCCTCTCATGCTGAGCCCGTTGGCTGTCATCCTGAGAAAATCGCTGTCATCCTGAGCGCAGCGAAGGATCTCCACAGTTGCTTTTGGGGTTCAGCAGCCCACAACGAACTCGAGGGATGCTTCGCGGAGTTTACCCTGAGCGAACTGCGGAGATTCTTCTCCGTCGGCTGACGGATCAGAATGACAAGCGACACGCTACCGCGATCCCATCATCTCCAGCAGGCCGTTCACGATTCCGTTTTCGGCGCAGCCCGGCTTGAGCCGGGAGACGGTGTTTTCATAACTGATCGGCTCGAACGCGTCGTCGCTCGGGATATAACCACTGGACCCGTTGGCGTGGGTCACCATGACCGTGTCATTGAACGGCGATTCTTTCTTCAAGTGTTGAGAGATGGGCGTAAAGACTTCTCCTGACACTCCCCCCAGAGCCACATTATCGAGTCTCAACATGCTAAGACGGATGTTAACAGGATCGGCATCATTGAATGTGTACTCGACGCGCGGTGTAGGTCCCACACCCACACGGCGTCCTGGACAGGTAACAACTCGTTGAGAGCCCGCGATGCTGGCTTGCGACGACATCACGGTAATGCTATTGGCCACTCGCACGGACTCTTCCCCGAGAATCCTTCCCAGGCCATCCACCATGGTGAAGTCTTCTCCCCGGTCGACCGAAACCGGATTTTGATCTCCTGCCGCGCCGCTCGTCCAGACGGCCACCGGACCCTCGCCACCCGCGTTCTCTTCCGGCCCCACGTCCAACTCCCATCCTGCGTCTCCGCGTGTGGGGATCTTGCCCTGGTAGTACTGTTCGACATAGCGGGAGGTCGCCCCGGCCAAATCCCCCGTTACAGCAAGATTATCCGGCCCCATAACCACCACATGCACGGGGTAGTTGATGAATAGGGCGATGGGCTTGCCGGCCAGGTCTGTAAACTTGAGGACCGCGACCGTCTTGTCGGACGGCCCCTCGGGATTGTAGCCCAGCCACCACCACCCCATTTTGGGAAACAGTTCCCGGCGATTGACGTTCACGTAGGCCTTGCCGGTTCCGAATCCGAACTCCGCCGGCCGCAGATTCGCCTTGGCCTGGCGCACGGCCTCGAACGCGTCGTTCTCCACTTTGGTCGTGTAGGCAATTGTCCCTGACGACGGCGCTCTCCCCGCGGGGTTCGTTGCGCCGGGGGCAACCGGGGCGGGGCTTCTTCCGAACATTCCCGCGAGTGATGGTGCGCCGTGATCGTGAACTGCCGCGAGCAGACAGTTATCCGCCGGGATGCCCAGCTCTTTAGTGATCCGTTGCGAAAGCTCTTCGAACACGTGGTTGGGCATAGCGATGAGCTCCCAGGCCAGCAGGACTGCTTGTGTTGCGCCATCGCTGAGCACGATGGCACGCACATAAATGTGATCGTGAATGCGCTGGAATCCCTGCGTGCGGCCCCCGTAGCCCGCCATAGGAAGTGCGGCGTCGGCGGCAGGCGTAATGTCCACCCAGGCGGCGCCGACCTGTAGGGGTCCGCGTGGCGCCCCAGGACACACCAGGGCGGAGGTCGCCAACAAGAGGACAGTACAAGCGCAAATGCGAATTGGTCGTGGGTTTCCCATCAACGTCTCCTTGGTTCCGATTCTTCTACACCCCAAGGTTACCACCAATTGGGGCCGTTGTCTGAGCTTCCGAATTCCGGTTCAATGCCATACATTTGGCGGTTTTTGCCCACTTTTTTCAGTTCGTTTGGCCCTTCTTGCACTCAAAAACCAGTTCGTTTTCAGCATTTTGGAAAGCTAAGCCCTTTGTTTTCACTAGATCGTTGAGTTCGTTCCGTTTAAAAAACATCTTTTTGCAGTTTCCCGCCGATTTCCCCATATCGCATTGGTCATTTTGCGTTCTCTGGCCGCCCCGCTTCCAGGGGCTAAATTTGGCCAACTACGATAGGCTACCATAACTCCGCGGTGCTGTCAAGAGCCAAATAGTCCATGTGGGGGCCGGGGTTTGCCCGTTGAGCGCTAACGTATGGCGATCAAGTGCCCAACCTCAGCGCGTTTGCCGGTCTGATGACTGCGCCTTTGCCGGCGCAACCACGTAGACGTATTCCAAGAGTTGGCCGGCGGTATTGGCAACATTGTGCCGCGTTGCCGGCGGGATGTAGACGAGCGCAGGCGCGACGAAGGCTCTGGCAGGTTGGCCTTCCAAGCGGGCTTCGCCGCGTCCACGCAGGATCACTAGCGATTCTTCATTCTTTCCAGTGGTGTGCCAGCCTACAGTTTCACCGGGTTTCAGGCGGACAAACCCACTGCGCATGCCTGCCGTCTGCGGGATGCCGTGCAACAGTGGGCAATCTCCACCTGCGCATTCGAGTTCCAAGGTCAGGGGCCTGGGCTTCGGCTCTTGGGAAGAAAGGGGCAGCAAAGCAAGGGTGACCATAATCAGGGGTACTCCAAGGGCAATCGGCGTGATCCATTTCATAACCGCTCCTCGATAATTGGGTTTTTCGTCAAGCGCAGGATTGTGGAAAGCCCATTCAAAACTTCAGGTCGATGCCTCCCGCCGCATTGACGCCTGGCATGCGATAGCCCCACAACACTTCGTAGCGGCGGTTAAAGAGATTGTCCACCATCACGAAGAGGCTGGTGTGTTTTCCCACCGGCGCCGTGCATTTGACGTTCGCCAGCGTGTACTGGCCCACGGGCGAGGTCTGGCCGACGTCTCCAAAGGTGCGACCCACAGTATTGCCTCCCACGGAAATGAACGCACGTTTGGCATCGAAGTCGAGAGAGTAGGTTAGCCTATTCTGGGGAGAATAGGGCGCCAAGTTGGTGGAGTGCAGATAAGCGTAAGCCGTGTTGAAGCTTGCCCTGCGCACGGGCTGCCAGCGCACATGTGCCTCGAGCCCCTTGTTGATGGCGGTGCCGGTGTTTTGCAGTCGCATATTGGGCCAGTATCCGGTGGTCACAATCAGATTGTCGATGCTCGAGTAATAGCCTGTGATCCAGGTCAGAACTTTGGAGATGGGCCGCGCCTGGAACGTAGCTTGGTAATTCCACATTCGTTCGGGTTGCAGGGTTGGGGTGGGCGCGGGGAAGAGGTAGAGTTCGCGGATGGTAGGATTTCGGAAGCCCCGGCTGACCGAGGCCGAGGCGGAGTAATTCTCTGCCAAACGGTACGTGGCGCCGAACTCCGACACCACAATGTCGCCGGAGTGTGAGTTATCGTCGTAGCGGAGGCCGGCGTTCAGCAGGAGCTTCCTGGTCGCGGCATAGCGGACGCGTGAGAATCCGGCGTAATCGTTGATGTGAAATTCACCGTAATTGTAATGCGCGCTGATGTCACGGCCGCTGCCGCCGTAATGGATGATGTCCGTCCCGGCGTCCACCGTCACCTGGGGAGCCACCAGGAAACTTTGCACCACGCGCACACCTACGGAATTGTCCACGGACCGCCAGCCATCGTAGATCATGTTGTGCCCGTAGCTGGAATAAACGCGTGCCAGCCCCCAGGTGCGGCCGCCGGTATTGTCGAGATCCCAACTGAACCCACCACGGCCGACGCGGGACCAGTTCCCAATCAGCGGTTCCTCAACGGTGCCCGGATCCTCCACAAAGAAATGGCCATAACGGCCCTCGAGAGAGGTCCGCCATCTCTCGGAGAGATCGTAGCCCAGCGCAAGCGTGCCGTCCTGGTCGCGGAATGCGGAGTTTGGCCGCGCACCATCTGTGTGCTCAACTCCTGCCGTCAGGTTGTAGAAGGCGCGCCCAAACCTACCCCCATTCGATAGCCGGTATTGCCCTGTGTAGTACGACCCCAGGTTAGCAGTTAGATCAGTGTGAACACCTTGCAAAGGGCGAGTCGGTTTGACCTCGATGGCGCCGCCCATGGCATTGCTGCCATAAAGTACCGACGCCGGTCCTTGCGTGACACTCAGGCTTCCCACATCGGTGAGCGTGTAGAAATCCGGCATGGGATGACCCATCATGCCCATGAAGTCAGGCCGGCCGTCCACCACTACCAGGAGCTCCGTGGTAGGCGAACCGCCAAGACCACGCAACGTCATCGATCCGGACTGCCCCAGTCCGAGGCCCAAGATGCCCATCCGAGTCACATAGGCGCTGGGCACCAGGTTCTCGACAGCGTCGAAGACCGTGCGGGCGCCGCCCCGATCAATGTCCAGAGCGGTTTGCTCGATGGTGGTTTCCGGCCCGGGCGCGCTGTGCACGACCACATCAATCGAGGTATAAACAACGGCGGCGGTGAGGCGGAGCCGAACTTCGCCCGCCGAGGCCGCTTCCACCCTCTGCCGCAAGGTCTCAAACCCCGGGACCGTAATCAGCACTTCCACCGGAAGATCCGCCGTTACCGTGAGCATCCCTTGGGCATCAGTGACTCCCGATAATTCCTTGGGACTTGTGCTGATGCCCCGGATTTCAACCGAGGCGCCTGAGACAGCCGCATCTTGAGGGTCAACAATTCGAAAGGTGATCTCCCCCGCGCGAGCCTCCAGGCAACAGGAAACCAGGATAACAGTCAAAAAGAAAGTACGGAGACGCATCTGCATTCCTCTCCTCAAATGAGTAGCACGAATTTCAATTTCGTAACACCGAGCTAGCATCCTCATGCTTATCCGGTTGTTTCAGCAAGGCACCATATGTAGTGGTTCACAGAGTGGTTAACAAAAACAGAAAAGGAGAAGAACATGATTATACTAAAGTTCGACACTGCGGCGAAAGCTCATAGGCTCTCAAAGAGATTACTGAGTACCAGATATCTCCTTTAAGAGACTGTCAAGAAGCTGGCCTCCGGGAGTCGTGGCCAACATCTCACGAATCTCCCTCTGTAATTCGGCCACCTCGCTAGGGCTTGTGATTTCGTGCCTGTACAGAATAACTCTGATGGCCTTAATTGCTATGGTCAGCTCGTGAATCGCTTTGTTGATGAGTACAAGATTTTCATTGATCTGATCCATGCGATTCCTCCAGTGAAATAGGACGGTAAGTTTATGGCGGTTCGGCATGGTAGGTCAAGAAAAGAAAACCCCAGATGCGGATACCGGATTTGTTAACCAATATAGAAGCACAACCTGTTGTGGCTTGCTGAAACAACCGGATAAGCATGAGCATCCTAGCAGATGATCCTGGAAATGGGTAGAGACATGATGTCCGACACTATAGAAGACTGACCGCAGCGCCCGGCCGTAGATGGCAGAGGGAGCCATCTCAATTGGCGAGGCCTTGCAAAGGCGGGATTCAGGAGTCAGCGGCGCGGAGTCTGGTAATCCAGGGGCTCAGCCGCTCTTCGTTCGGGCTCGCGCGTCACGAGAACCGGGTTTCTGGGGTACAATCGCGTGAGCCTGGGAAGGCGAGACCCCGGCTGTACGCGAAGGGGGCTGTGGGACTATGACTTCTCGAGATCGCGTTTTGGCGGCGTTTGCCCACGAGGAACCGGACCGGGTTCCTGCCTGGTGCGGCGCATCGCCGGAATTCATTGCCAAGGCGAAGCGCGAGTTGAACATCCCTGGCACGGAGGAGTTGTTCGTACGATTCGGCGACGATTTTCGCCGAGTGTATGCGCGCTATAACGGGCCGGAGTTCCCCCTGTCTCCGAGCGCCACTTCGCGTACGGTGTTCGGCATCGAGCGCGAGGGTTACGGGTACGGCCAGCCTATGGCGCATCCTCTGGCCAACGCCACTCTCGCACAGGTGCGCGACTATTCATGGCCCGAACCGCGCTGGATGGACGTGACCCAGATTCGCAAGGAAGCGCTCGCCTGGGACCGCCGCTACGCGATTCTGGGGGGCGATTGGTCGCCGTTCTGGCACGATGCCATTGACTTGATGGGTATGGAGAGGCTCTTGCTCGCGATGCACGATCAGCCGGAACTGGTCGACGAACTGCTCGCCCACATCGTGGATTTCTACTTTGCCGTCACCCAGCGCATTTTTGAAGCCGCGGGCGACGCGATTGATATTTTCTTCCTCGGGAACGATTTCGGCTCCCAGACCGGAGCGTTGCTAAGCGTAGGCGCATTCCGGCGCTTCATTTTTCCTCATCTCGAGCGGCTGGCGCGGCTCGGGCACGATTATGGCCTGAAAGTAATGATGCACTGCTGCGGCAATTTCGCTTCCTTGATACCGGTGATGATTGAAGCGGGACTCGACGGCCTCCAAGCCCTCCAACCTTGCGGACTGGGCATGGGACCGGAACGGTTAAAGACGGGTTTTGGACGCCAGTTGGTCTTTGCCGGCTGTATCGATTCCCACCACGTTTTGATCGAAGGCACGCCGGATTCGGTTTCGGCCAGAACGAGGGAGGTCCTCGAGATTATGAAACCCGGAGGCGGTTACGTGCTTTCCGCCAGCCACGATTACATTCTAGAAGAAACGCCCGTCGAGAACGTCTTGGCCATGTTCGATGTCGCCCGTGAGTACCGCACCGGCTAAAGGCTCACCCATATCGCGGTAACGGCAGGCCGTGGCTGCCCTCCCCCTGTCATTCCGATCCGTCAGCCGACGGAGAGGAATCTCGCTCTGGTAAGTCGAAAAGTCGAGAGTCGAAGGTCGAGGAGCTAAGAACTTTTCGACGCTCGACTCCTCGACTTCTAAGCAGAGCGAGATTCCTCGCTGCCATGACAACGGATGTGCCGAAGGCACCTTGGAGTGCGGTAGCGTCAGCTACCGCCTTGTCCCTTGGAATTCAACGCGGCTGCTCCGCTGCCGCAGTCCAAGGCGCTTCGCGCATTTTCATGCAAGGTTGTAAGCCCGTGGCTCAAGCCAGCAGAGCGTCCTAATAAATCCGGGCTACCCTAGGCTGGGAATGTCGTATTCGCCCAACCTCAGAGGGTATTGCCCGTGTTCTCGAACCAGCTTGACCACATAATCGTAGCTCTCCCCTGAGACGCTGCTGGGCACGGAATGATCGGACTGAAAGATGAAGCCCCCGCCTTTGGCCGCATTCAGTTTGGTCAGCACAGTCCGTTTCAGCTCTTCGCGGTCTCCATTCGCCCACACCATCACGTCCATGTTGCCGCAAAAACCCATGCGATGCCCGAAGCGGCGCCGCAGCTCGACCACGTCCAGGCCGGCCTTGGCTTCGAGCGGATTATAGGCGTCGACACCTATTTCAATGAAGTCTTCGTAGATGCTGCTCGCGTTGCCGCAGCCGTGATAGATCACCGGCAGTTGATGGGCGTGGCATTCTTCGACAAGGGCTTTCACGCCAGGCTTGAAGTGCTTCCGCCAATAGGCCGGTGAGAAGAGCATGCCGTTCTTGTACGCCACGTCGCCCCAGATCACCATGCCGTCCAGCGAGCCTCCAGCGGCCTCGATCTGCGCCTTAGCGATCTCCAGGTTGAAGGCGTTGATTCGCTCCACGAACCTCCCGATTTCCTCAGGGTAGAGGCCAATCCAGAGCATGACGTTTTCCGTCCCGATGATGCGCCAGAGCATTTCGTGGCCTTCGCAGACTCCGCCGAAAATCGGGAAGTCCCGCCGAGCCGGCTTCAGGCGATCGACGAAGGAGGCCAGATTGCGCACAAAACCGTCGCCCACGCCGTTGATCTGGTCGTCGCCGCCCACGAAGTAACGGCGCTCGTCCCAGGGGTCATCGAACTCGAACGCTTCCATCTTCTCAAGGGTGTCGGTCTCGAAGCGCCAGGAAATCGGGCATGGGATAGGCGAGCTTCTTGCGAATCAGGGCTTCAAACCCGGTTCGGACCACCACTTCTTCGACGGTTCTGCTCGACTATTTCGAAAGGTTTGATGTGGGGATCCATGTTGGGATTGAACTGCATCCAATCCAGGTCGTAATAGCGGTAAATATCCGTATCCGGCGCGAGCCCGAGTTCTTCGTGCCAACGGCTGAGAAAACTTCCCCAGAAGAAATCGCTGATCGGGACGCGATCCGCTTCCTCGTGGCGCAGGGTCTTTTTCATGCGCTCCAGTTTCGCCAGGCAGTTTGCTGTCCTTTGCATATATCTCCACCTCATTAAGGGGCCGGCCGTCTCGTTCGTAATTAGCCACTGGCGCTGCGGATAAACTGCACCCCCGGACATTTTCCGGCCAGCGCCGCCAGCAGGTGCTCGTCCAGCGGGCTGTGGCCCCACCTCATACCCCGCAAGCAAAGCGGCTCGACTGGATGTGGCAATTGAACTGGCTTTGTAGTGTTATAACCTTTCTTGGGGTGAGGTTGCAACGTTTCGGATAGGGGTGCCCTATAATGGTGATGAGAATTTCAGAAAGGGGTCGGACGTTAAGCAAATCGTTCCAAGGAGCCAACAAACTTATGCCGGAGCCCAAGTTCAAGCGGTATGGACAAATCATCGGACTGAAGCCTGAGGTCTATGACAAGTACGTTGAGTACCATGCGAAGGTTTGGCCGGGGGTTCTAAAGACCATCTACGCCTGCAACATTCGCAACTACTCAATCTTCTTCAAGGACAATACCCTCTTTGCCTATTTCGAATATGTAGGTGACGACTTCGAGGCTGACATGGCGAAGATGGCTGCGGACCCCACCACGCAGGAATGGTGGGCAATCATGAAGCCGATGCAGCAGCCGATCGCTACCCGCGCCGAGGGGGAATGGTGGGCCGACATGAAAGAAGTGTTCCACAACGATTGACTTGTATTTCCCATCAAAAGCCGCGAGCGGTTGGAAAAAGAATATCCGGATCCTGGATACTCCTATCTGCCGTAGCCGATTACAAAAACTGAAATTACGTTGAGCGTAACAGCCGTGTTCATCCATCGGACCGTAGCGCGATCAACTCCCCGCCACTCTCCCGAGAGGCGACCGACGCCGTAAGCGCAAACCAGCATCAACGCAGTGAAGACGGGAAATCCGAGAACCGGTCCCAGTTGCCCCATGGCCATAGCGCCCGCTCCATAGGCGAGTACGCCGATAATCCAGGCTGCCCCCATGCCGAAGGCACCACACCACTCCCACCAACCGGCGTGGAAGTAGAGTCTGCCGGTGCCGTTCTTCCTGAACAGAAAGCCACAGTAGCCGGCGTTGGCGAGGAAGCATCCGCACAGCAGGACTGGCCAGACCGCATCCCCGGAAGCCCAGCCGGGAGCGCCGCGCGTGGCGGCAAGGTCCTGGATCGGTTTCGCCACCACCATGCCAATATTGAATAACGAGGAAAGGATCCCCGAGGCAATGCAGATGACAAGACCGGTGGCAAAGCGCCGCTCTTTAGATGAGACACCTCGCTCGCGGCGCATTCCCGCAAAGCCCGAAAGCGCTACTCCGCTCATCAGGAGCAGGAGGCCCAGCACCAAGGGAAGCGGTTTCAAATTGCCCGGCCCGGAAAGAAACAGAGGCAGGACCGTCCCCAACAGTGTGGCTATGCCCATGATCAACGCAAAGCCGAGCCCCGCCCCCAGACGGTCGACGCCAATGCCAAACGTGACCGAGCCGATTCCCCAAAACGTACCCAACAGCAGCACCAGGACCATTCGAGGAGCTGGCACCTGCACGTAAAGGCTGAGCAGATGTGGGATCACCGCTCCGATCACAGCGCAAGGAATGAGCAATTGTGCAAAGAGCGCGTAAACAAGCCAGACGTTCTCCCAGCGCCAGCGGGTCAAATATTTCATCGGCGCCGTAAACACACCCGTCAGCACGCCGCCCAAGCAGACCAGGAGAAAAGCCGACAGAGAAGAGGTCGTCATGGAAACACAGAAGACATGAGTATTGTCCGCCCACGGTCAAGCGTCGGCTTCCTTGATTTGCCCTGTCGTCAGGCCCTTTCAGCGCGCGAACTCTTCCGCCACTTCCATGGCGATCTGCGCCCACTCCCACAGCTTCTTCGGGCTGTAGCGCACCGTCGAGATATCCTTCATGATCAGCTCCACGTGGCATCGGCCGCCCGTCTTGGTAAGAAAGGTGCGAAGTTCTTGCCGCGCCCCCTCCGGGTCCCAATCGTCGCGCGCAAAGATCGCCGGGGTCGGCTTGTAGCTGAGGATGTAATCGCTACCCACCTTCTCCACCAGGCGCTCCGTGTTGTTCCAGTAGCTCGCCGAAAGCTTGCGCAGATTCGGAATCCGGCGCAGCACTTCGATCTTTTGGTCCAGCGGCTCGCAGCAGCCGTAGTACACCATCCCCCAGCGCTCCAGCCAGCGCAGATCATGCTTGATGGCGAACTCCCACAGCATCTCGGGTGAAACATCGGAAAAAATCTGCGCGTTCGAACACCCCCACATGTTGTGCGGCTGCACGTAGCCGGGATCGAAGTTTGGTCCGGGCAGCGACTTCGTGTACCCGTAGCCGCCCGATCCGATGCGGGTGTTATTGCAATCCAGCGCCAGAAGATTCAATTCCACGAACTGATCGAGTTCGGTCATCCACGCGTCCACCATGCGCTCCACCGCGGCGTGCACCAGGTCGGGCCGTTCCACCAAGTCGAGCATCGCCTCTTGCACGCCCCACCATCGGATCAGGTAATCCCACGGGGTAAACCAGATATGCGACTGCCCCAGCTTCTTCACCGGCATGATGCCGCCATAGACTTCGCACATGGCCTGGTAATAAAACTCCGTCGCCAGCTCATTGTGGGTGACCACCGGCATCCTGATCTTTTCGAGGTCGGGGAAATCGCGGATCTGAATGTGGAAATGGCGCGACACTATTTCAGCGGCCGGATCGGTGATGGCGATATCGACGTCCTCGATGATTCCGAAGTCGGTGGAGTGAATCGCCAGCGGGCAGGTGAGGAAGTCGCTTACGATCATGTCGCCGGGAAGATGCTGCCATTGATAGAGGGTGCGCCGCAATTCGCGTTCCTGCTCCTGTGCCCAGGGGTGCTCGGTGCGCAGCGTCAGCTCGCCATCCACGTCCATCTCATGCCAGCAGATTTCATTGATCCAGACCATCGGACGTATCGGACTCGCGGTCGTTCAGCTTCTGCCAGAGTCGCGCCTTCTCCTTGTGAACCGGCAGCGAGGCCACCTCAGCCAACTCTCCCGCCAGGCGTCGCAGGATCTCCTTGTCTTTCGACGAGAGTTTGACTTCCTCTGCCACGGGGCGGGGCGGGTAATGACTGGGATCGTGCAGCATGAGTTTGTGCCTTGTCTCCCTGCTTAAGCGTGCCGGCAACCCAAGCGCCTACAAGTAACACGTTGCCTAGGCCAAGTCAAGGCGCGAAGACAGGCGTTACCATATGCTCCTCTTGGACGTCGCGGAGGTCAATCTTGGAACGCCGCTCGAGAAACCTTGCCTCGCCGTGACCCCCGAAAACTGGTAAATTATGAAGCTATGATTACCCAACAACAATATGAATCGGTGGTAGAACGCGCGGCACAAATGCTCGAACGCGCCGGGATTGTACTCACGCCGCAGGAGCGAGCCCATCTCGAGGTGGCAGATTTCGGCCTGGGAGAACTCGAAAAGACTGGCCTCGAGATCATCACCTACGTAAACACCGAGCGTGTATGCGCCAAAGAACTGGTGATGTTGCCACATCAGACCTGCCCGGAGCACTGGCATCCCACGCTAGGCAGCAGACCGGGTAAGGAGGAGACATTCCGCTGTCGCTGGGGAACCGTCTATCTGTATGTGCCCGGCCCTCCGGCGGCGCAACCGGCTTGCCGTCCGCCGGAAGGTTCCCAGGCTTACTACACGGCAGGCCACGAAGTCTGCCTGAAACCGGGCGAGCAATACACGCTCTTTCCCGATACGCTGCACTGGTTCCAGGCGGGGCCGGAGGGAGCAATCGTCTCTGAATTCTCGACGCGCAGCACTGACGATCAGGATATTTTTACTGACCCGCGGATCAAGCGAGCGCCGGAGATCGCAAAGGCTTGAGACGGGGTGCGCCACGTTGAGACACCGGTCATTCCCGCGAAGCTTGTCCTCCGCGGAGGCGGGGGAGCGGGAATCCAGGTCCTTCTAGCATGACGTGGGCCCCCGCTTTCGCGGGGGCGACGACCGAGGAGGGAATCGTAAAATGGCGGATGTGGTGTGCCTGGGAATCTTGGTCGCCGACATCTTCGGCAACCCCATCGCTGCCCTCCCGGCCGCCGGCGAACTGGCGCTGCTCGACCGCTATCTGCTGAGCGTGGGAGGATGTGCGGCCAACACGGCGGCTGATTTGGTGCGTCTGGGACGCACCACGAGTGTACTCGGCAAAGTCGGCAACGATCTTTTCGGGGAGTTTGTTCTGCAAGACTTGAAGCGATTGGGCATCGACCCTTCTTTCATTCGACGCAGCCGGACTCATCCCACTTCGTGTACATTCATTGTTAACGTCCGGGGCCAGGACCGGCGGTACATTCACTGTTTTGGCGCCAACGCCGACTTTTCGATCGCCGACATTGATGCGAAGGTCCTCGATGGCGCGCGCGCACTTTACGTGGGAGGGTACCTCGCCATGCCGGCTTTTCGACCCGAACATCTGGTGACGCTATTCCGGGAGGCGAAGCAGCGCGGGTTGATCACCGCTCTGGATGTCGTAATTCCCGCCGGCTCCCCCTCCTCTCTCGAGGATATTCGGCAGGCTCTGCTTTATACTGATCTGTTCTTGCCCAATGAAGACGAGGCCCGCGCCCTGACGGGTCACAGCGACCCGCTCGAACAGGCAGAAATGCTGGGCCGCCTCAATCCTGAGGGAACCATCGTGATTACTCGGGGTAGTGCAGGGGCGCTGGCCAAGCGAGGGAGCGAGAAGCTGCGCGCGGCTGCTTTTCAAGTTGATTCCATTGACGAATCGGGAAGCGGCGACGCGTTTGACGCCGGCTTCCTGGTGGGGATGCTCGAGGGTTGGTCACTGGAAGATTTGTTGCGCTTTGCCAGCGCGGTGGGCGCCTCCTGCACGCGGGCCTTAGGATGCCACGAGGGAGTTTTCGAGTTCGAGCAGGCCCTTGCTTTTGTGGTGCAAAATCAACTTGAGATCGAGAGAATTGCCTGACTCCTCACACAACGCGCAATGAACTTCTCCGTGTCCTCTGTGCCTTTAAAGCCTCAACACAGAGAACACGGAGGTCTCAGTGATCTCTGTGTTCAAACTTTTCTGACCACAGAGGACGCAGAGAAGGTACGTGCGGCAAGAAATATTTTCGCGGCACAACAACGTCGCACGAACTAGTCCTACAGGGGGGAAGGGTGAGAAAGCTGACGAATGAAACCTGAACGCTGAGAGCTGAGAGCCGCCTGCCCGGAGGATCCGATGAACCACAAAGAGCGTTTGTTGACGGCGATTAATCATGAGGAGCCCGATCGGGTTCCCCTCTGCGCCTGGTACACACCCGAAGCGGAGAAGACCGTGTTGCGCCATCTCGGTGTGGAATCGGATCAGACCGAGACTTACAAGGCTGCGGGTGGCCCGCTTCCCATCCTGATGGACCACGACTTCCTGATTTCCTGGGTTGGCCCGTGCACCGGCTACTACGCCGATCCCGCCGAGGAATATACCGATGAGTGGGGCATTGGCTGGAAATGGTTTGAGAACGCTGCGGGTGGCTCGTACACGGAAATGGTGAGACGCCCCCTCGCAGACATCGTGGACCCGTCCGAATTTTCCATGCCGGACTTCACCGCAGAAGACCGCTATGCCGGGGCGCGCCGGCTGGTGGCCCAATACGGGAACGAGTACGGGATCATGGGCGGATGCGCTTGCACTCTGTTCGAGCTGGCGTGGTATCTGCGCGGCATGGAAAAAGTCCTGATGGACATGGTAACCAACAAAGACTTCATGAACGCCTATCTCGACAAGCTCATGACCTGGATCGACGAGGCCGGGACCAGAATGGTCGGGCTGGGCGTGGACATCATCTGGATTGGGGATGACTTCGGCACGCAGGACCGAATGCTGATTTCCCCGCAGCTCTTCCGGGAATTCTTCAAGCCGCGCTACGCCCGGCTTTTCAGCAAGTGGAAGGCTATCAATCCTCAGGTGAAGATCGCCTTCCACTCGGACGGCAGCATTTATCCCATTATTCCTGATCTCATCGAAGTGGGCCTCGATATTCTGAATCCCGTCCAGCCGAAGTCGATGGATCCTGCCCGGTTGAAAAAGGAGTACGGAGACCACCTCACATTTTGGGGGACGGTGGATATTCAGGAAGTCCTGCCCTTCGGAACGCCCGAGGATGTGGCCAATGAAGTGAGATTGCGGCTGCGAACCGCAGGGAAGGGTGGAGGACTGATCATCGCGCCGGCTCACAATATCCAGCCGGAGGTGCCGCTCCAAAACATCCTGGCCTTCTACGAGACGGCCAAAACTTTCGGGCGCTATCCCATCCGTGACCAGTGAGGATGTCGCGTAGTGCGGCACGTCGCCGCAACCAAATGCGTAGGGGCCAGCGGCGCTGGCCCCGGCGCCCAAGTCCCGCAAATGACACCACTACCACACCACTACCGCACGTTGAATCTACATCAGCTTGCGTGTATACTGAGCGTTTCTCAGCACTGGTTTTCGGACAAGGTGAGCGTGCGAACAGTTGCCGACCCATCCTGTCCCCGCACCTGATTTACCCCGCCCGCTATACGACGGCGCAGAGGGCAACGCCGCGTTCGCTACCAAGGGAGTGAGCTGGGCAATTGGGCGCCAGCCCGCCGACTGACGGGCTGGAGAAAGGTCATAAGCGAAATGAGAGCAGCAGTTTTTTACGGGCCGCGAGACGTGCGCATCGAGGACGTTCCGAAGCCCACGGCGGGTCCCGGAGAGGTGGTTTTGCGGGTGCAGCGCTGTTCGGTGTGCGGGACGGACAAGCGCATTTACACCCATGGGCAAAAGAATGTGGTGCCGCCGGCGATTACCGGGCATGAGATTGTGGGAACGGTTCAGGAGATCGGTTCAAACGTGGATGGTGGACTCCACCTCGGCCAGAGAGCCATCGTGGCCACCGTGGTGGGCTGCGGAAAGTGCATTTACTGCAAGCGCAAGCAATACAACCTCTGCGACTCGTTCACCGCGCTGGGCTACGATTATGCCGGGGGGTTCGCGGAATACGTCAAAATCCCTGCCGCGGCGGTGGCCCAAGGCAACGTGATTCCGATCCCGACTTCCATGTCCGTGGAGCGCGCGGCGCTCATCGAGCCGCTTTCCTGTGTCCTGAACGGCCAGGAGTACTTGAACCCTCAGCCGGCGGATCGCGCCGTGGTTTTCGGCGCCGGGCCCATCGGACTGATGCACGCCAGCATCCTGAAGGCCCGACGTTGCCACCCTGTGATCGTGTCGGACGTGTCGCAGGAACGCCTGGATTATGTGCGCGAGTTTGGGGTGGGTTTGCCCGTGAATACGTCCGGTGGGGACGCGGTCAATAAGATAATGGAAGCCGGCGGCGGAGAGAAATTTGATGTAGCCATCGTCGCCTGTTCCGTGAAGGCGGCCCAGGCGGATGCGCTGAAGTTGGTTCGCAAAAAGGCGCGCGTTTCATTCTTTGCCGGCGTGCCCAAGGACAATCCGGTCCTGGACCTTGACGCCAATCTCATTCATTACAACGAGATTTCCGTCTTTGGCTGCTTTGCTTCCAACCTCCAGCACTACCACCAGGCCCTTGAGATGGTCTCCCGCGACGATTTGCCCTGGGATCGCTTCATCACGCACAAGTTTAAACTTCAGGATATGGTCAAAGCCTATGCCGTGGTCGAGGCGGGACAAGGAATCAAGGCGGTCATCGACTGCGAATAGCAACCACCACGATGGATAAAGAATCTCTGGCGCAATTAATTGCAATCTCGCGCGCGGTCGGCGCGAATCCGGATTACGTCCAGGCGGGCGGCGGCAACACTTCGGTGAAATCCGAGGGCGGACGGACGATGGCCATCAAGGCCAGCGGTACGCCGCTGACGGCGATGAGCGAGGGCGCCGGCTGGGTTGAGCTGGACACGGCCCGAGTTCTGAGCATCTTCGATCGGAAGGACCTTGCTCACGCTCGAGACGAATGCCCGCGAGGCGAGTGTGCTGCAACACCTGTCCTCCGCGGTCATGGGCGGCAGGGGGCGGCCCTCGGTCGAGTCCGCGCTGCACGCCATGCTCGGCAGGGTGGTCATTCACACTCACCCCGTGGCGGCCAACGCCCTGAATTGCGGGCCCGGGTTGAAGGCCCTGGAGGAGATTACGCCCGCCGGTGAACTCCCACCGCTCTGGGTGTCCTACACCGATCCCGGCTGGCGCCTCGCCACCACCATCAAGTCCGCGGCGGAGTCTTACGAAAATAAATACCACCACCTTCCGGATGTCATTTTCATGGAGAACCACGGCCTGCTCGTCTCGGCTCCCGAGGCGCAGGCATGCGTGGCGCTCCATAATGAGTGGGTGGCGCGTTGCGAGCGGTACTTCACGCCGCAAGCGCCGCCGCTGCGCGCTCCCTCGGGCTTGGATTCTTCAGCGTTGCGCAAGGCCATGGTCTCGTTGCGCCGCACCTGGCGCGAGGTGCGAGGCAGCGCTCCTTTCGTCCGATTGACAAATGATGCGGAACTGGCCGGGGTGGCGTGCGACGAACGGGCGGAGACACTGGCCGGCGGCTCACTGTCGCCAGACCATATTGTTTACACCGGCTCCCGCGCGCTCCTGGGGGAATCCCTCGAAGAATTGGCTGCCAAGTTGAAACCGGCATTGAGCGAAATGGCGCCACCCAGAGTGGCTATGATTAGGAATGTGGGGACCTTCCTGCTGGCTGAAAGCGCTTCGAAGCTCGATGCGGCAGAGACGCTGGGCGTGGCCGCCGCCAAGATTACGCGTTTGGCGATGGGGCGCGGCGGCGCGCATAACCTTGGGCCGGCTTCCGCCGAATTCATCATTAATTGGGAGGCGGAACACTACCGCGCGGCTTTGTTTGACGCAACTGCCGCTCCCCTGGCGCGCAAGGTCGCCTTGGTGACGGGCGCGGCCTCCGGTCTCGGCTGTGGGATTGCCCAGGGTTTGGTCGAAGCGGGTGCGGCGGTGGCCTTCTGCGACGTTGACGAGCAAGGCGCGCATGAAGCGGCGGCGGCCTCGCAGGAACCCTCGCGCGCGCTCCCCGTGCGTATGGACGTCACGGACGAAGGCTCCGTGGCGGCTGCATTTGACACGCCTTTTGCGCCACTGGGGAGGCCTCGATATCGTGGTTTGCGCGGCGGGCGTGGCCCCGGCCTTCGAGTTGGTCGACATGCCGGTCGATAAGTGGCGGCAGGCGCTCGAGATCAACCTTACCGGCTATTTTCTGATGGCGCGGGAGGCGGCTCGCATTATGCGCGCCCAGGGTGACGGCGGCGCCATGGTCATCCTCTCCTCGAAAAGCGGCCTGGACGCATCCAAAGCCAACTCCGCCTACAACGCCACGAAAGCCGGCGAACTCCACCTGATGCGCGGCTGGGCGCTCGAGCTCGGGAAGGACGGCATCCGCGTCAATGGCGTCGCTCCCGGCAATGTCTTCGAAGGCTCCAAGATCTGGAACCCCGAATACATCAAAACCGCCGCCCGCAAGAAGGGGATCAAGCCCGAAGAGGTCATCCCTTACTACGTTTCGCTGACCGCACTGAAGCGCGATATCAAGCGCTCGGATGTTTCCGCCGCCATCGTCTTCCTCTGTTCCGACGCCGCGCGCTGCATCACCGGCCAGACCCTGGTGGTGGACAGCGGACAGGTCATGGTGCGATGAACAGCCTACGGCTCGAAAGCACGGCCAAACTCGAGACGGAGCTTTACCAGGGAGGGCTCGAGGAACGCTTGCACGCTCTCCGCCAACTGTGCGCCCAGCTTCCCCCCAGAGCGCCGCGTGGCACCAACTGCCACATTCACACCAGCGAATCGTTCAGCGTCTTTCGCTCCCCGACGGAAGCGGTGTGGCAGGCGGCGCGGGAGGGCCTGGCGGTTCTGGGCATCAACGACCACTACACCATTGCGGGGCACGAAGAGTTCCGCCGCGCCTGTGGGATTGCGGGCATTGCTGCGGCGTTTTCTCTCGAGGCCGTGGCCATGGATCGTGACGCCGAGGCGCAGGGCGTGTTGCTTAATGACCCCGACAACCCCGGACGTGTATATCTGTGCGGCAAGGGCGTAACCAGGATTCCGCCCGATTCTTCGACCGAAATGCAGAACCTCGTGCGCATGCGGGCGGCTCTGGAGCGGCGGAATCGTGAGATCACCGAAAAGGTTGCCGCGCTTTTCGAGGAGCGCCTGCATGCCGGCGGCCCCACGTGGGAGTCCGTGCGGGGGCTGACGCCGCGTGGTAATGCCACCGAACGGCACGTGGCCTGGGCAACTCTGGGGCGGTTGCGCGAGTGGGCCGCAACGGAGGGAGTACCGCTCTCCGAGGCCATAGCGAAATGTTGTGGCGCGGCTCCCCCGGCAGGGGCTGACGATGCCGCGCTGCAAATCTTCCTTCGCGCCAAACTCCTCAAGGCGGGCGCGCCTTGCTTCGTGCGCGAGTCCGAGGAGGCCTTTGTCTCCGTTGAGGAGCTGCGCAGGATTTTCCTGGCTTATGGGTCGATCCCCACTTACCCGGTGCTTGGAAATCCGATTACCTCCGGGGAGCGGGACATCGGGGCTCTCCTTGAACGCTTGGAGGCAGCGGGCTTTCACGCCATTGAGGTCATCCCGCATCGCAATACGCGCGAGCGTTTGGCTGAAATTGTCTCGACGGCGCGCCGCGCTTGGTGGCCCGTCTTCAATGGCACGGAACACAATACGCCGGAGGCTAAGCCCATCCTGGACCCTTTCGCCCTCGACCCGGAGTTCGAGCCCTGGTTCCGCGAAAGTACGGCGTTGCTGCTCGGTCACCAACGGCTCGTCGCGCAGGGGCAGGCGGGGTACGTTGATCTTGAAGGCAGACCTACGATTGCCGACCCACGCGCCCGGTTCGAGCGCTTCAGCCAGGAGTCAGGAGTCGGAAGTCAGAATAAAGGAGTACAAGTCAGGAGCCAGGAGTCAGAATAAAGGATAAAGGGTAAAGGATGTTGGGTGGCGCGTATCAGATGTTAGGAAAAGCAAGGTCAAGGGCTGGGGATTCCGACGTATGGCTTCTGACTTCTGACTCCTATCTTCTTGCATTTTCAAGCCCGTTGGCGGAACATAGCAGGTTTGGTTTGATGAATAAATTTCCTACCTGAGAGGCGGAGGACGAGAAAAGTGACAAAGAAAGAGATTGCCATAACAAAACCTAAGGGGAAGTTGGGTGTACTTACGGTCGGGATGGGGGCAGTCGCGACCACAATGATCGCCGGCGTGGAAGCGGTTCGCAGAAAGATTGCCCTCCCTATCGGGTCTCTCACGCAGATGGGTACGGTGCGCCTGGGAAAGCGCACGGAGAAGCGGATTCCCAAGATCAAAGATTTCGTGCCCTTGGCTAACCTCGAAGATATGGTGTTTGGCGGCTGGGACCTTTTCACTGACAGCGCCTACCATGCGGCGCTAAAAGCCGGAGTCCTGGAAAAGGCCCAGGTCGAGCAGTTGAAAGATTTTCTCCAGGAGTTGCGGCCCATGCCAGCGGCGTTTGAACAAAAGTGGGTGAAGAATCTCCACCCCAACAACGTCAAGACCAGCAAGTCAAAAATGGATCTTGCCGAGCAAGTCATGAAAGACATTCAGCAGTTTAAGAAGCAGTCAGGCGCCGACCGCTTGGTCATGATTTGGTGCGCCTCGACCGAGGTTTACTCGCAGCCACATCCTGTTCATGCCAACCTCGAGACCTTTGAGGAAGGTCTAAAGTCGAACAGCCCGGACATCTCTCCCAGCATGATCTATGCCTACGCGGCCTTGAAGCTGGGCGTCCCGCACGTCAACGGCGCGCCGCATATCACCGTGGACATTCCCGCGCTCACGAGCTTGGCCATCGAGAAGAAGGTGCCCGTGTGCGGTAAGGACTTCAAATCGGGCCAGACGTTCATGAAGACCCTCCTCGCCCCCGGCATCAAGGCCAGGCTGCTGGGGTTGAAGGGTTGGTTTTCCACCAACATCCTGGGCAACCGCGATGGCGAGGTGCTGGACGATCCCGAAGCTTTCCGCAGCAAGGAAGAAAGCAAGCTCTCGGTGCTCGAGTACATCATTCAGCCTGATCTGTACCCCGAGCTTTATAAGGATTACTACCACAAGGTGAGAATCGAGTACTACCCGCCGCGGGGCGACAACAAGGAAAGCTGGGATAACCTCGATATCTTCGGTTGGCTGGGCTATCCGATGCAGATTAAGGTGAATGGCCTCTATCGGGATTCGATTCTGGCCGCTCCCATGGCGTTGGACCTCGTCATTTTCCTGGACCTCGCTCAACGTTGTCCGAACCTGGCGAAGATGGGAATCCAGGAATGGTTGTCTTTCTACTTCAAGAGTCCCATGTGCGCGGCCAGCCTGTACCCCGAGCACGACATCTTCATTCAGCTTATGAAGCTCAAGAACACTCTGCGTCACCTGCGTGGTGAAGAGCTGATCACTCACTTGGGATTGGAGTACTACGACTAGTAGGAGAGCTTTGGCGGTGGGCAGTAAGCAGAAGGCAGTGGGCAGTAGGCAGAAGGCAGTCGGCAAAGGCGGGACCGCTCTTTCATATCCTGACCGGCGAGTTGACGCTTCAACAGGACCTCGCCCATCGCCAGGTAGGTGTGGCTGCGCTTGACCACGGAGAGTCGCAGGCACCATCGGAGGAAGCTGGGTCCCGCCTGCTTTCAGTAATCGCCGAAGGAGCTCGCGGTTCTGTCTACTGCCCACTGCCTACTGCCTACTGCCTACTGCCTGTTGCTTCCTGCTTTCTGCCTTCTGCCTACTGCTTTCTGCTTGAGATGATATGACCCAATCGATTCCTGTCGAGATGCGCGCCCTGGTTTTGGATGGGGTGGGTTTCGCTCACTTGCGTGTGCAGCGAGTGCCGACCCCGCGCCCTGGCCCGCGTCAAATGTTGGCCCGAGTGGATGCTGCGGGGATTTGCACTTCCCTCATCAAGCTGGTCGAGCAGGGCCCGAACCACAGCCAGGTGTATGGCTGGGACCTCGAGCGCTTTCCGCTGATTCTTGGCGACGAGGGTTCCGTGACGCTCGTCGAGGTGGGGCAGGAACTCGCAGATCGCTACCATCCCGGCGAGCGATACGTCGTTCAACCCGCAATCATGCACCCACCCATAAATCACCTGGAGCGCTATCGTGATGGGGGCCGAGGCGTCGCCAAGGTCGCTGTCGGCTACACTCTGGCAGGACACCTCGCGGAATACATTCTCATCACAGAAGAAATTGTGGCCGCGGGATGTCTTCTCCCGCTCCGAGACCCCTCGTTCCCCTTCGCGCACGCTGCCCTGAGCGAGCCATTGTCCTGCTGCGTCTCCGCCCAAGACCACCATGCGCACCTGGTGCAGGCGACACCGCTGGGCCCCCGCCAAGTCGTAATAGGCCTTAAGCCCGGCGGAGTAACCGTGGTGATCGGCGCGGGGGCGATGGGCCGGATGCACGTGGACTTGGCGCTTAGCTACAGACCGCGTGCCATTGCGGTGGCCGACATCGTCGAGGCGCGTTTGGAGCTGGTGAAGACTTTGTTGGGACCGCGCGCCCGCAAGGCCGGAATCGACCTTCAGATCGTCAACCCGGCGGCGACTGATTTGAACAAGTTCGTGAACCAGCTCACGAATTATTGCGGCGCCGATGATGTCATTGTGGCCGTGGGCTCGAAGAAGGCCATTGAGAGTGCACAAAACCTGGTCGGGCGGGGCGCCGTCCTGGACCTGTTTGGCGGCTTGAAAAAAGGCGAAGATGTCATCGGCCTCGACACGGGGATCGTCCATTACAAAGAAATCAACGTCACCGGCTCCAGCGGAGGTTCCCCTTGGGACATCGCCCGGACCTTGGAGTTGTTGACTGCGGGGGAGATCGACGCCGGGTGCCACATCACTCGAATTGGCGACCTCGAGCACGCCATCGAATTCTTGAAAATGATCATGGCTCAGGAAATCGACGGCAAAGCCGTGGTCTACCCTCACCGGCGCACCCCGGAAATCAGGGCAGTGAAATCCTGGAGCGCCCAGGATGAGGCGAACTACTTAAACCAGTCGAGAAGTCGAGAGTCGAAGGTCGAGGAGTTAAGAACTTCTTGACCCTCCACTCTCGACTCCTCGACCGTCAGGAGTCAGAAGTCAGACGATAATGGTGGACACCGGTAGGAGCCGGGAGAAAGAAGAAGGCGGCTCGCAATTGACCATCCAGAATAGCCCCAGTCCCAAGTCCCCAGCCCCTAGCCCCTTCCGCCAACGCACTTTCGTTGGATTCGGCTTCGGCCCCATCCAAGCTGGACTGTTCCTTTACGAAGCCTTCCGGTCCGATAGCTTCGGCCGGTTGGTGGTTGCTGAAGTGGTGCCGGATATCGTGCATGCGGTGCGGGGGGCGCGAGGCCGTTTCTCTGTGAACATCGCTCACTCGGACCGCATCGAGATCGCGGAGATCGGTCCCTTGGAAATCGAGGACCCGGGCTCTCGGTTTGGCCAGCGCCGTTTGGTGGAAGCGGTCGCGGAAGCGGAGGAAATTGCCACCGCGTTGCCCAGCGTGCAATTCTACACCTCGCCAAGCCCCGGTAGCATTCATCGCCTCCTGGCGCAGGGCCTCCGACTCAAGGCAGCCACGCAGGGGCCGCGCGCTATCGTCTACGCGGCTGAAAACCATAACCATGCGGCGGAGATCCTGGAAGCAAAAGTTCTCGAGGAGATTCCCGAAAACGAAAAAGAGCGAGTCTCGACTCGTGTCCGTTTCTTGAACACCGTGATCGGAAAAATGAGCGGGGTGGTCTCCGACGCGGACGAAATCAGATTGCAGGGCCTGGCCACCATAACCCCCGGCGGCAATCGTGCCTTTCTCGTGGAAGCGTTCAACCGAATCTTGATTTCCAAAATCCGATTTGCGGAGGCCGGTGATGCGCCGCATTTTCAGCGCGGCATAAAGGTTTTTGAAGAGAAGGATGACTTGTTGCCTTTCGAAGAAGCCAAGCTCTACGGCCACAACGCCACCCACGCACTTGCTGCCTACGTCGGCGCCATGCGCGGCGTGGAACGTATTGCCGAACTCAGCAAATACCCCGATATCGTCGCTTTCCTCCGCGCCGCCTTCATTCAAGAATCCGGAGAAGCGTTGGCGCGCAAGCACGCGGGTAAAGACCGGCTCTTTACCCACGAGGGTTATCAGGAATACGCGGACGACCTGCTCGCCCGCATGGTCAATCCCTTCCTTCACGACAGCGTTGAGAGGGTGGGTCGCGACCCGCAACGAAAACTTGGGTGGGACGACCGCCTGGTGGGAACCCTGCGCGTAGCGTTGCACCAGGGCATCACGCCATCACGTTATGCCTTCGGTGCAGCAGCCGCATTGGCCGTGCTGGATCGCAACACCCTGGGAACAAATGTTCCGCTGGCAACCTGGCTCCTCCCCCTTTGGCAAACGGCCTCTCCAGATAAGCAGGAAGAAGAAAAAATCCTCGCACTGATCGAAGAAGGCCGCAAACGACTCCAGCGCTGGCTCGCCTCGGGGTTTCCAAACCTGGAGGACTTGTTCTCGAGGGATGGGTAAGAGGCTGCCAGGCTAATGATAACTCTCCCCTCGTCCGTCGGCTGACGGAAGAGGGGCCGGGCGTGAGGGGGCGGGATATTGTAAAGAGTTAAGTGTGACAGCGCGGCCCGTCGCCGCAACCAAAACGAAAACTTCCGTGCCCTCCGTGCCCCTGAAGCTCTAACACGGAGCACACAGAGCGTCTCTGTGGCCTCCGTGTTAAAGCTTTTCTGACCACAGAGGACGCAGAGACAGTACGCACGGCGGGAAAAATCTTTGCAGGACAACAAGGTCCCGGGAACTAGTGCTACAGGACGCTCATATGAATAGACCACGAAAACTCAAAATGACTATCGGGTCGGTGAAACTCGAGGCGGAATTGTTTGACACCCCGACCGCAGATGCCATCTACGCCAAGCTGCCTTTCAATTCCACGGCTTCCACCTGGGGAGATGAGGTCTATTTCTCCACGCCGGTTCACGTGCGCAAGGAGGCGGATGCCAAGGACGTGGTCGAGGCGGGCGAGTTGGCCTTCTGGGTCGAGGGCGACTCCATCGCCATCGGCTTTGGCCCCACGCCCGTTTCGCGCGGCAAGGAAATTCGCCTCGCGGCGCGGACGAACATCTGGGGCAAGGCACTCGGGCCCGTCACCCAATTGCGCCAAGTGAAAGACGGCGACCTTATCAGGGTCGAAAAGATCGGCTAATCGTTGCAGAGTGCGAAGCGCAGGGCGGAAGTCCTGCCACAACTCTTCCAGCCAGCGCGCGCCACGGGCGTCGCGACACTCCTCCTTCACCTGTTTCAGATTCTGATGAAAATGCGCTTCTTGTATAGCCAGAAGCAAAGAGACCAGAGCATGCCCCAGACGACGAGACTCGTGACAATCTGCGCCGTGAGGGAACCGGCCCAGGCGAACAACCCCATGGTGAAAGGTCTGGCGATCCTGTAGAACCATCCTGCTCCGCCCGTGTTAGTGAACAGGTAAATGAAGAGCGGATTCATTCCCACTATGTTGAAGAACACGCTCCATTTCTTTAGTTTTCTCACGTCAATCAGCCAGTAGGACAAGGCCAGGGCCAGCAGGCACCACCCGCCGCTCACGATCACGAACGAGCTGGTGCAAATGCGTTTAATGATGGGTGTCCAGGGGTCAAGGGCATAGCCGCACACCACGCCGATTGCCCCGGCGATAGCCAGGATGCGAATCTTGTGCAGGGGAGCGCGGCTGCTCTTCAGGACTTGGCCGGCAAGCACTCCCCACATGGTGTGCGCCGTGGTCGGGACGCAGTTAAACGCCACCCAGTGCCCATCGGAAAGCTTGTGCATGAGCGCCAGATCCACCCAGGCGCCGAAACCATGGTCGGGCACGAACGGCTGGTTGAACCCTGCTACCGGCCACAGCCTGTAGAGCAGCTCTGTGGCAAGCAGCAACAGGAAAGTGACGCCAATCTGCACGCGAGCCGGCTTGCGCATGAAGAGAAAAGCGACCAGGTAAGTAAAGGATAGCTGGGCCAGCACATTCCAAAGCTCAAAGGTCAGTCTTCCCGGACCGATGCAATAAAGGCCCCAGCCAAACAGCAGTAGCAGCCCTGACCGCGCCAGCGCGTGACGAAGGGTTTTGCCCCAACTGTCGCCCCGTTGCCAGCGCTTGTCGAAAGAAAAGGGCATGGCTACGCCTACGATGAACATGAAGAAAGGCTGGATCAGGTCCCAGAAATGCAGCCCATTCCAAGGATGGTGTTCCAACTGCAAGCCGATCGCGCCTAGCAGTGTGCCATTGAGCGCCGGCACTCTGAGATGCTCATAGAGGCCGGTCGCCTCTCCCACCAGAAGGAACATGGTCATTCCGCGGAAGAAGTCGAGTGAGGTCAGCCTACCTTCGACGGCCAAAGACTGCCCGGAGTTCTTGTCCATATCAGCCATCCTTATTAGCTCATCGGTGATAATCTTGCCCAAATCGTCAGCTCTCTTTTAGCAGGGCCCAAATCCAGCCTAGGAAGGTAAGGACGAGGAAGGGGTATGCGAAGAACGGGAGCGGCGACGAGGTGGGCAACAACTGTTCACCCCAAAGAATTCTTGCAGCCGTGGTGGCAAACAGAATTGAACTGGCGATCCCCACCAAGCGCACCAGAATGGGGAATTCTCTAGGAATGCTAATTAACAGAAGGGAAGTGGCCCATAACCCAGTGCCCGCAGCAAATGCAGGGACGCTTCCGGCGAGACCCGCCGCAGTCCCCGAAAGCATAACGGCCTCCCCAATCGCAAATACGAGAAACCCGGTGGCAACAAAGTCATTTCCCTTTCTGAAGAATTTCAGCGTGAGCAAGGCGGCGGCCATTACAAGGCCCAGGCTATCGATTCCCCACGAAATGTTTCGCAGATTGGGCTGTGCGACGAGGGTCCCGGCCAGACCAAACACTGCACCCAGAGCAAGGCCAACGGCGGCTGTGACGTTTAGTGGGGACCTCATTTCGATTGCTGACTATACAACGGGCAGTTCTTGTGCGGCAAGTCCCCCGCGAAATACCTATGGACACGTCTAGGGCGATCAGTAAAATTGAGATATATGGCTTTGTTCAATCAAGCACCGGAGCCCACCCGCGAACCACCTTTGGGTACGGGATCCAGGCCCGCAGGCGGGAAGCCGGGCGTTTGGGGTTGGTTGCTCCTGGCGTTGATGGCGATCCTTGTCTTTTTCTTCGTGCGCGCGCTCAGGCGCTTTGGGGCCGAGGTTGCAGGCCTGAGCCGGCAAACCGAAGAAATGAACAGGCGGCTGACCGAGGTCGAGCAGCGATCGCAAGCTGCGGCGCAGCAAGCGGCGCAGGCGGCACAAAGCGCCCAAGCGGCTGCTCACCAGAGAGACCAGGCGGAAGAGGCTCGAGCCCAATCCCAAAACGAAGCCCGGCAGGCACAGCAGCAGGCGGTGACCGCCGAGCAAGAGGCGAGGCTGGCTAAGCAAAAGGCGGAGCAGTACCGGCAAGAGCGCGAAAAGGAACTCGCCCGCTTGCAGCAAGTCCTGGGACAGACCGCCGAGACACGCCGCACGGCCATGGGCCTGGTCGTAACGCTAGGCAGCAACTCGATTCGGTTCGACTTTGACAAAGCCGACATCAAGCCGCAATACCGCGAAACCCTGAGCCGGATCGCTGGTGTCTTGATGAGCGTGCGAGGATATTCGATTTACGTTTACGGGTACACTGACGACATCGGGACCCAGGAGTACAATCTGAAGCTTTCAGAGGGGCGCGCCCAAGCCGTGCGCGATTACCTGGTACAGGCGGGGCTCGATCCGAAGATTATCACCACTAAAGGCTATGGCGAGTCCGACCCCAGGGTTCGCGGCGACAGCGCCGAGGCGCGCACGACGAATCGACGAGTCGAGATCGGCCTGGTGGATGCAACGCTTCATTTTGAGGGCTCCTCAAATTGAAGGTGCCTGCCCCCGATGAAGAACACCCTGCCCATGAAAAATCCCGTCCACCCCGGCCAGATTGTGCGGCACGATTGCCTGGAGGAAGTGCCCACGGTCAATCGGAAAACAATTGACGGTGGACGGGCTTGCCGAGCAGCACGTCCCACCTTCCATCCGGGCCTCGGCGAGGGTCGGAGTGTGAGTGGATCGTTTGGGCGAGTTTGATACCGGTAACCTCGAACCGGAATCAAAAGACCACACGGAATAACCGCATCCAAGTCCATAAACCGCGTTATAATCCGAGGCATGGGAGAATTCGTTGCAACCTTGCCGGCCCCCCTCAATGCCTGGGAAGACGGGACGATTCGGGTCGGATCTTCGCGCGTCCTCCTTGATTTGGTGGTCCACCACTTCAAACAGGGCGCCACGGCAGAGCAGATCCAGCACAGTTTTCCGTCAGTCACTCTCCGTGACATTCACGGCGCGATCTTCTACTATCTCGAGCACACCGAAGAGGTCGAAACGTACCTCGCGAACCAAGACACACAGGCCGAAGAGATCGAGCAAACGCTCCGCAACACTCAAGGCTCCACCTGCGTCCAGAAAAGGCTAGAAGAGCGGCGCGCCCGCACATTCAAGTGAGTCCCCTTTCTGCATGTTAAAGCTCCTCATTGATGAGAATCTGGACCAGCGCATTCTGCGTGGCCTGCAACTGGGCATTTTCGACTTGTTGTATACCCTCGTCCAGGAAACCACTATGGCGGGAGCACAGGATGCCGCGCTGGTCCAGTGGGCGGCGGTGAACCAGCCCGTGCTTGTGACCCACGATCGAAAGACAAGGCTTAAGGCGACGTACGAGAGGATGCGTTCTGGGCAGACAATTGCCGGGTTGGTGATCGTAAGGAAGGAGCTGCGGTTAGTCAGGGCGATCGAGGATCTGGTATTGCTGCTGGAGTGTTGTACAGAGACAGACCTCGAGAATCAGGTCGTATTCATTCCCCTCTAATTTGAGTCTTCAGTCCACGAAGGAAAGCGGCAGCCCTTCAGTTGACGGGCCGCACTCCAAGGCCCGCTATCTTGGCCGTTTGGCGATGGTGTGGATGGGTTCGCCGAGCAACACGTCCGCGGCCTCCATCCAGGCCTCGGCGAGGGTGGGGTGGGAGTGGATGGTTTGGGCCAGTTCGGTGGCAGTAAACTCGGCGCGAATGGCGGTGGTGGCCTCGGCGATGAGGTCGGTGGCTTGGACCCCGATTACCTGTGCGCCCAGCAACTGCTCGGTCTGGGCATCCGCGACCCACTTCACAAAGCCGCTCGGGTGGCCGATGGCCAGGCTCTTTCCCAGCGCCCCAAAATTGAATTTGCCGGTCTTGACTTCCCTGCCCTGCTGCCGGGCGTCCTGTTCCGTTAACCCCACCACCCCAACTTCCGGTGAAGTGAAGATGCAATAGGGAATGCATTTCTCGTTCTTGCGACGATGGCGGGTGCAGGCATTCTGTGCCGCCACGAGGCCCTGCGAGGTGGCCGCGTGGGCCAACTGCGGCCCTCCAGTGACATCACCAATAGCATAAATGGTTGACACTTGAGTTACGCCGTATTCATCAACCTCGATGAAACCCTGCTGATCTGTTTTGAGGCCGGCGTTCTCGAGCTGGAGTTCCTGCGTCACCGGCTTGCGCCCCAAGGCTGCCAGCAGCAAATCCGCCTCGATTTCCTCTCCCCCGGCTGTTCCCCTTACCGCGTGTTGGTCCGCGGTGATGTTCTCGAGGCTCATGCCGGTAAGGATGCGAATGCCCAAAGTCTTCTCCATCTGGCGGCGCAGCTCGCGCCGGACGTCGGCGTCCAAAAATGCCACGATATCCTCGAGAATCTCGACGATGGTGACCTGAACGCCCAATTGGGCCAGCATGCAGGCGAATTCGCAGCCGATCACTCCGCCGCCCAGAACCAGCGCGCGCTGGGGGGCGGATTTCAGGTCCAGGAAAGCGCGGCTCTCGACCACCCGCTCATGCTTCGGCAGGAAAGCGGGCAGGGATGAAGTGGCGCCGGTGGCGATGATGGTTTTTTCGGCCCCGATTGCCGTGTTTCCCGACTTTGAATTCACCACAATGTCGCTTGCGGCTCTCGAACGACGCGGTCCCCTCGAGGACTTTCACGCCATTCGCAGCCAGCAATTGTTTTACGCCATTGCGCAAGGTGCGGACCACCTGCTCCTTGCGCTCGGCCATGGCAGCGTAGTCGAAAGAAGCCGATTCGGTTTTGAGACCCAAGCTCGCCGACGACCTCATTTGCGCGTAAAGGTCGGAAGTGTGGATAAATGCCTTGGAGGGAATGCAGCCCCAGTTCAGGCAGGTCCCGCCCAAGTACTCGCGCTCGACCAGGGCCACGGAAGCGCCCAGTTGCGCGGCTCGAATGGCGGCCGGGTAGCCACCGGGCCCCGCGCCGATTACCACTACGCCAAACGTTTCCACAGTGATATCTCCTCGAGTTTTTGTTTGATTGCGTTCGCGAATCGGGCGGCAGTTGCCCCATCGATAATCCGGTGATCGGAAGAGAGCGTCATTTTCATGATGTCCCGGACCACGATCTGGCCGTCCTTGACCACCGGTTGCTGGAGCGTGCTCGACACCGCGAGGATGGCGCTCTCACCGGGATTGATGATGGCGGTGAAGTTCTCGATATCCAGCATGCCCATGTTGGAGATGGTGAAGGTGCTTCCCGACATTTCATCAGGTGTCAGCTTGCCGGCGCGCGCCTTGGCCACCAACTCCGAGGCGCAGTCGTGCAGTTCCGCCAGGCTCAACTCCTCGGCGTCGCGGATCACCGGCACCACCAACCCTTGTTCGAGATTCACGGCCAGGCCCAGGTGGACCTTACTGTGCCAGCGAACGTTTTTGCCGTCCGTGGTGCTGTTCACCACCGGGAACTCGACTAAACTCAACGCCACGGCCTTCACAATGAAATCGGTCACCGTATAAGACCCGCCTTGGGCTTTCAGCTCGGAGCGGAGATTGACTAGTTCGGTCATATCCACCGCTACGGTGACGAAGAAGTGTGGAGTGGTGGTGAAACTTTCCGTCAGCCGTGCCGCAATCACTTGCCGCATTCTGCTCATCGGTTGTGGCTTTTCCGCGATAGCTCGTTCGACTGGAGCGACGGTGATGCGTCCAGGACCGTTCTTGGCGCCTAGGGACAAAATGTCGATGTTCTCCTTGGCGGCAAGCCGCTTGGCCGCCGGAGTGATGCGGAGCTTGTAGTAACCCTTGGACTCGAGATAATTCTTTACGTCGCGCTCCACGATTCTGCCGAACGGGCCCGTCCCGGCGATGGGCGAGGGGTTGATGGCGGACTCGCGTGCAAGCTTGGCGGCGCGCGGGCTGATTCGGAATACTTCCGGGGCCGCAATCACGCTGGACGCAGGATGTAGGGGCGGTTCGCGAACCGCCCCTACATGTCCAACCTGGGAAACCGGACGTTCCCCACGGAGTTCGGGCACTGCTCGCGCGGGTGACAGCGCCGGTGGACGTGGAGCTTCTCTCGAGACGCTGGGCGGCTCGGGCTTTCGCGCCTCGGGTGTGGGGGCTGCCGCTTCCGGAATGGCTTCGCCGGGATCGCCCACAAAACCGACCGTGGTGTTAATGGGGACTGTAGCGCCTTCCAGGACTACGGTCTTGAGCAGCGTCCCCTCGAAGAAGCTCTCGACCTCGAGGATGGCCTTGTCCGTCTCGATCTCAAAGAGGATGTCACCTTTGGCGACGCTGTCTCCCACCTTCTTCCGCCAACGGACGAGCGTGCCCACTTCCTCAGATTGCCCCAGCTTGGGCATGGTGATCGGTCGAACCATGATCGTGATCCCTTCTGCGAGAATGCTGAACTGTCATTCCGAGCGAAGCGAGGAATCTCGCCCTGAGGGCGGGTACCGCGGACCTCCGCTTTTGAGGTCTGCGGCTTTTTGAGTTTCCAGAGCGAGATTCCTCGCTTCGCTCGGAATGACACACTCCCTGGGTTTCCAGAATCCTTCTACAATATGGCCCTGGCGGCCTGGAAAATGTCATTGGCATTGGGAAGGAAAACGGCCTCGAGGACGTGCGATTGCGGGGCAATGCCGTCCTTGGCACCCACTCGCATGATGGGCGCATCCAGATAATCGAAGACGTTTTCCTGAATCGTGGAAACGATCTCGCCCATGAAGCTGCCGATGGTCACCGATTGGCTGACCACGACGCAGCGCCCCGTCTTTTGCACGGAAGCGAGGATGGTTTCCTTGTCGATCGGGATCAGGCTGCGAATGTCCACCACCTCGGCACTCACCCCCAGTTCCGCCTTCAGCCTTTCGGCGGCTTTGAGGGCATCGGGAATCGCCGGCCCCCAGCCCACCAGGGTGATGTCATTGCCCGGGCGCTTCACATCCGCGACGCCCAGTGGAACCAGATACTCTTCTTCCGGCACCACGCCTTTGACGCCGTACAGAAGTTGAGACTCGAGGAACAATACCGGGTTATTGTCGCGAATGGCCGATTTCAGCATGCCCTTGGCGTCGTAAGGAGTGGCCGGATAGACCACGTACAAGCCCGGAATATTCGCCACGCTCGATTCCAGGGTTTGCGAGTGCTGGCCGCCGTAACCTTTGCCGCCACCCACCGAAGCGCGTATAACCAGCGGGACTTCAACCTGCGCGCCCGACATGTAATGCCACTTGGCCGCCTGGTTGCAGACCTGGTCTCCGGCCATCAGCAGGAAGTCCATATACATGAGCTCGGCAACGGGCCGCAGGCCAATCATGGCCGCGCCCACTGCCGTCCCGCAAATTGCGGCTTCGGAGATCGGAGTGTTGAAGACGCGCTCGCGGCCAAAAGTTTCGAGCAGCCCTTTGCTGAGCTTGAACGCTCCGCCGTATTCAGCCACGTCTTCGCCATAGAAGATGACGCGCGAATCTCGTTTCATCTCCTCGATCAAGGCTTCCTTGAGGGCATCGCGATAAGTAATCTCGCCGTTGGCCCGCTTGATCGGGGCGGGCGCTTCGATGATCTTCACTTTGCGGTATTGGGGTGGGACCACCTCGACCGAGGTGTCCGTGTACATGTACTTGATCACATCCTTGGGATCGGGATCAGCGGCCGCGGCGGCGCGTCGGGCGGCGCGGGCATTGCGCTCGCGAACCCTTCGCTCGACGCCGGCCACGCCCGCTTTGTCCAGGACGCCACATTCCCGAAGCTGCGCCGCGAGGGTCGTTATGGGATCAACCGCTTTCCAGGCCGCTTCTTCCTCGCGCGTCCGGTACTCGTTGCGCGGGTCACTCAGGGAGTGGCCGTAATAGCGGTAGGTATTCACATCCAGGAAGACCGGGCCTTTGCCATTGCGGCACATTTCGGTGGCGCGCAGCATGGCCTCGCGGACGGCAAGCACGTCCATGCCGTTCACAACCTCGGCGTGCATGTTGCAGTCGGAAAAGCCTGCTGCGCGCCGAGCCAGGTGCGCCACGCCCATCACTTCGCTGTCGGCGCGGCCCGTCATGCCATAGTGGTTGTTGAGCACGAAAAAGACGATGGGCACGCCGAAGCGGTGATCCCCGGCGAGTTCGTTGCTGAACTGAACTTGCGCGGCGAAATTCAGCGACTCGAGCACCACGCCGTTCGCGTAGGCCCCATCGCCCGCGAAACAGCAGACTGCCGCGCCGTTGCGCAGATAGCGGCTTCCCACCGCCGCCCCGGTGGCGATCGGCACGCTGCCGCCCACGATGGCGTTCGCTCCCAGGTGGCCGACGGTGAAGTCGGCGATGTGCATGCTGCCACCGCGGCCTTTGCAGTAGCCGTCTTCCTTCCCGAAGAGCTCGGCGAGGGTGCGATAAACGTGCTCCTCGAGAGCCTCCTCGAGGAGTTCCGCGCGCGTGGCCGCTTTCGAGTCAGGGAGGCGCTTGCGAAGCCGCTCGTCGCTCATGGCGCGGATGGCCAGGCAGCCCCGCGCTAGGCTGTCGCCGTGGCCACGGTGCGTGCTGGTGATGTAGTCCTTCAGGTTCAAGGCGCTGCACGCTCCCACGGAAGCGCCTTCCTGGCCGATCGAGACGTGCGTCGGCCCCCGGTAATTAAAATCCTTGATCGGGTCGTACGCGCCGGAGCGGAGCTTTACGATCATTTCTTCCATCTCGCGGATCATCAGCATGTCCTCGAGAAGATCGATGGCGATCTGCGCCTCGATGCGGCCCGCCTCGAGCTCGGTTTGCAAATTGCCCCTGAACCGGTAACCCTGGATCTTACCGCAATCCATTTCGAAAGGCCTGAAATCAGGTCTCAAATCACTCAGGTAAGCTACACTCATTTTTGTGCTCCCCAATGTCTCCTCCTTCAGTCGAGAGTCGAGGAGTCGAAAAGTCGAGAGTCGAAGGTCGAGAGTGAAAACCCAATTGCCTTTCGACTTTCGACCCTTGACTCTCGACTCCTCGACTCTCGACTCCTTGACTTCTTACGTCCGCACCACTTCCACGCCATTCTTGCGAAGCTGGCTGGCAAACTTCCGGTCGATTTGTTTGTCGGTTATCAACACTTGCACTTTTCCCAATTGCCCCGCGCAAGCGAAGGAAACCTTGCCCACCTTGCTATGGTCAGCCAAAAGGAAGACCTGCCGGGCATGCTGCATGACGAGTTCCTTGGTATAGGCTTCACTCGGATCGGTGGTGGTCAGCCCTTCTTCGAGAGTGAGTCCGATTGTCCCCATGAAAGCTCGATCCACATGTACCGCGTCCAGGGTAAGACGAGTGAGCGGACCAACCAGGGTCTGGCTGAGCCGGCGGAATTCGCCGCCGATCAGTATCACTCGAGGTCCCTGCGCCGCCAATTCGATGGCCGCGCGCAAGGAATTGGTAACCACGGTCAGGTTCGAGCGGTCGCGCACCAACCGCGCCAATTCCAGGACCGTGCTCCCGCCGTCCAGGAATATCGTATCGTTCGGCTTGATGAATTTGAGGGCTGCCTGCGCGATGCGTTGCTTCTCTCTGGCCGCAATGGAAGTCTTGTCGTCGAAGAGCGGCTCTTCGAGCCGGCTTTCGGTCCCCACCGCCCCGCCGTGAACGCGCCGCACCTCACCCAGGCTCTCCAGTTGGGCCAAGTCACGGCGAACGGTGGCGGAAGAGACGCCGAGTTGGCGGGACAACTCCTCGACACTTACTACGTGGTCCATCCTCAGGATTTGGCGCAGCCGCTCGAGGCGTTTCGGGGCGAGTTCTCTGGGCTTGCCGGACTTCAATCTGTCACCGTGCGTGAGGTCATTGTCATGCTCACCGGAGCGAGGCATCTATGCAGTTTGTCCCTGCCGCGCGCCGATGCTTGATTCTGATTGATTATATGCGAAACGTGATCGAAATCAATCAAATTCTTTCGTGCCACATATGATATGGGATTCGCAGCGTGGTGTGTTAGAAAAGGATGTTCTGACACGGAGCCCGCCGTAAATGGAACTACTATCGTGGCCTTATTTATGTGAGATCGTCGCGGCGAGGCTGATCGTATTGAGAAGGAAAGCGAGGATGGTGATTACCGCCAGGTGTTTGGCCATTTTTATTTGTCTTTTGAAATACCGCGAGAATTCGCCGGGCTTCAGCGTTGAAGACTACCACGGCCGCCGCCGGCGGTCGGAACTTTGGCTTCAGGGGGCCGCGGTTCTATCCGGAAAGATCGCTCTGTAAACCCTTCTCATAATCTCTTTCTCGCCGGAAAGGCCTGTTCAGTGGGCTTCCGCAGCCAGCCTTTGATAAACGCTCCGGGCCTGGTCGAATTGCGCGAACACATGATCCCTTTCACGTTGGGACCTCCACCACGGCCACTGCTCGGCCGTGGCCTGCAGCTTGTCGATCCAGCGGATAAAGTACTGGGCCGACTCGGAGCTGCGGATCTTGCCGTCTCCCACGTAGACCCGGATCGCGTTTGTGACAGCCAGCGGATACTCGGCATCCAGGAATGCAACCGGAGGACCCTCGGCGGACAGCGAAAACCAGCGGCTTGCTCTTACCGGCACCTCTTCCCGGAAGCGCGCGCTCTTCTTGTCCGCATCCAGCGCAATCTCTTTGAGCGACCCCTCGCTCGAATCGATCACGACTCTAGATAATGGCGCAATCGACTGAACGGTCCCTTCCAGGACCACGGTCCCGCCCTGACGCGGCAGGCGGATGATCTCGCCCGGTAGCCTGCCGTTGATGCGGAATTCGAGAATCGGTCCGCTGCTGGCATAGGTGTGGCCCTGGCGCAGCACATCGAGCCATTTCTCGACCGTAAACGGGCCGTCCAGGTGGGCATAGGTCCGAAAGGCGCCCAGCATGCGATAGTGATGCAGGTTGGTGATGGAATCCTCGCCGCCCACCGGCGCCAGCGCCAGGTCGTTGTTCAACAGGCGGTGCCATACATCGATCTGCGCGCGCCCGGAGTAGGACCATTCGAGGCAATTCACAACACCCAAGGCGGCGTCGACAGGGAGCGCGCGTGCGACCCCCAGGCCGGTATCCAGCGGATCGGAGTCTACGGCAACGAAGGGATGCACATATGTAGTGAGGGCGCCTTGCGCCTGCGCCTTGCGAAACATATCCGTGTTGCTCGGATACAAGCTTTCGATCCCGGTACCCTCGTAGCCGGTCACGAACGGCGAGACGAGATGGTCCTTCAGCCCTAGGAAAGATACGTGGCCGTAAAAGGGCGGCCGGTATTCTTCTCCCACGTGCAATTTCACGCCCGCATTGCCCCGCGATGCCGGGTATTCCCCAGGGCCGGCGAAATATTGCTGGTCCAGCACCCGGTTGTCCTTGTTGGCGGCCAGGGCCATGACGGCGTGCACATCCTCCGCCTCCGCCATGAAAATCATGTTTTCCGGGGTGTTCCGCAGGTTGCCGCCGTAATTCATGTGCGTGTGTGTGGAACCGGAATACCAGCCGCGCGCCGGAGCGTCGGTCATGCGCCGCAATCGAAGCTCGATTCGCGAAACTCGGCCCGGTTCGATCCGCACCGTGGCCTGCGCGGGCCAGTACTCAAATCCTTTTACCGCCTGCAGCGTCATCCTCCCCGGCGGGACATCGACTGTGAACTCCCCGCGCATATGGAAACTGTGCGCGGTGCCGATGCCAAGCCGCGAATAGGCCTCAGTCGGTGGATAGAATTTGCCGTCCGATGCCATGCCCTGAATGCGCGCGGGAGTGATCTGGCCCGTGCTTTCATCGATCACCCGCACGTGGAGCGTGCCCATGGGGGCTTTCCAGCGCCGCCCGGTGATGGCAATCGTCCGGCGTGCGCCGCCGTATGTCTCCAGCAGAGCCAATTGCGGCAGCCCATTCTCGTTCGAAATATAGGCGATCCATTCGCCATCCGATGACCAGCGCGGATGGAAGTGGTCCCAGGCGTCGAAGGTGAGCTTGTAGGGCGTGCCGCCGCCTACCGGCAGCACATAGAGGTTGTTAAATTGATCTGCCGCGCCCGCGGTCGAAGCATACACAATACGCTTGCCGTCGATGGACACGTCCGGCCGCGTGCGAAACAGCGTCTGCTCCTTGAAAATGGGAACTGCTTTCTCGATCCCGTCCGGCTCCACGGGCACGCGCCACAGATCGCCTGAGCCGAGCGGCGCTTCGCGGTTCGTGACGAAGATGATCTCTTTGCCGTCCCGCGTCCACGCCGGTTGCGTGTGCATGTCCCATGCGCCCACGTACAGGCGGTCGCTGGCCGCCCGGCGGTCGCGGGTCAGCGCAATCGGTTCGCCGGCCCAGTGCCCGTCTTGGATCGCACGGACATAGATGTTCAAATGCCCGGACGGCCGGCTGGATACGTACGCGACCTGTCGTCCATCCGGAGAAAAGACCGGGTCCAGATAAACCTGGTCGTCGTTCGTCAGGGGGTGCGTTTCCCCTGTCGCCACATTCAAGATTGCCAGTTGGATGTTGCGGCGGTCATCGTCGGCGGTATAGATGATCCATTTGCCGTCCGGCGACCAACTGGGCGAAGAGCTGTAGCGCCCGTCGTGCACCAACTCGATGGCAGCGCCGGTGGCAGGGTCCACTTTCCACAGCGAACCCTCCATGCCTACTGCAATCCACTTGTCGTCCGGTGCCCAGCTCGGGGCCCAGGGTGTGCTGGCCGGCGCGGGCGGAAAATAGTAGTTGAACATGTACAGCCCGCCCTGCCGCACGGCCGGATAATCGGCCTGGTAACCGAAGCAGGATAAGACACACGCAGCCAGCACCGGCACCAGAAGTACGGCCGCCCAGCGGCCGGCCTTCACGAGAGCGCCTCCAGCAATCGATTGATGTCGGCCATGTTGTTGAACACCGATGGAGAGATCCGCATTTTATTGCCAAAGCGCATGGCTACGTGCACGTCCGCCTTGCGCAGCTTCCGCATGGTTGTTTCCGGGTCCTTGCAGGCGAACGCTACGATGGGGCTCTCGTTCCCTCGCGGCGTGATTGACGGATACCCCATGGACGGCAGCTCCTTCTGCAAGCGGTCGGTGAGCGTGCGAACATGGTTCCGGATGTTGTTCACGCCGAGCCGGTGAATGTATTTCAGGCTCTCCTGGGCGCAAATGATGCCGGGGCAGGAAGCATAGCTCACCTCGTAACGGGACGGCCCCGTCACGGGCGTGAAGGCAATTTCGTCCATGTCCGGCTCCACGCTCGGCACCCACGGCGCGTAGTTGAAACGAACGCCTCCGGAGTGCTGCGTTGGCCGCACGAAAGTGCCCTGCAGATCCTGCCGCACATACATGAACCCGAAACCTTTCATGCCCATCAGCCATTTGTAAGTGGAGCAGGCGGCCAAGTCGATGCCCATGGCTTTGACATCGATGGGAATCGCGCCCACGCACTGAATGATGTCGGCGTAAACGTAAGCGCCGTGGGCGTGAGCTAACTGGCTGATGGCTTTGATGTCGGCCAAGTATCCGTTCACATTCGAGACGAGCGCGAGGGAGATGAGCCTGGTCTTGCGGTCCACCACGCTCTCGAAATCCCGCATGTCGATCTGCCAGTCGCGATGCTTGACCACTCGCACATCCCAGCCGTCCCGCTGCCGCATTTTGTAGTTGTACAACGCGGCGCTGTAGTGCAGGTCATTGGTCACCACGTTGCCGCCGGAAGCTTGAATATTCATGCCGTTCAGCAGATTGCTTTCGGCCTCGATGGTGCTGCGGGCGAACGAGATCTCGCCGGATTCGGCGTTGATCAGCCTGGCGAACAGGTCCTTGGCTTCCTGCCGCGCAGGCGCCCAGTAGGGCCACCAGGGCTCGCCGATTTCATTGGTCACCCAGTCCACGTAACGGTGCAACGCGGCCGCGGAATACACACTGATCGGGTGCGAGGAAGCGTTGTCCATGTAAGCCGCATTTCGCGTGCGGGGGAAGTCACCTCGCACGGTTTCGAAGTCAGTTGCGCGGCCGTCGCTCGCGGCGGCACTAAAAGCGGCGGCAATAGTTCCAGTCAGAAAACCGCGGCGATTCAACGGCATAAACTCTCTCCTTCTATCCAGGATTTCCTTTTGGGCATTTCTGACGGCGGGAGTATACCACACACCGCCTCGTTCTTGAGCCATCTGTCCCGGGTTTGAGAGACGAATGGGGCAGTGGGTCTGTTGTGAGCGGTCAGGCCAGCAGTTGTCTTCTGCAAATTGCTCTAGAACCGCCGTTCTCGGGAGGCTGTGGGATTTACACTCACGCCCATCTGGGATTCGGGAAATGGAAGGCTTTCCTGACATAAAACGTTGGATACAGGGTCCTTTGATAGACCACAAAAACTCTACCAGCAAGAAATATTATGCTATAGAATTGAACTGCTGGGCTTTCACTACAAGCTGCTGGGTTATAAACGCAAAGGTACCGACGGATTCCGGAATGGAAATCTCCGTCTAAACTATCCCTGCTGAGGAGGTATGAAATGAAACCACTTGAGAAGAAGAGTTTGAATTCACCCAATGAAACCCGCACTTTCCCCAAGGGCAAGGTTGAGACGGTCACGGCAGGCGGCGTCACGTTTGGGCGCGCCACGTTCGACCGCGGCTGGAAATGGTCAGAAGATCTCAAGCCGATTGCGAAGACCAAAAGTTGCGAGGCCCCACACACCCTATACATGATCTCGGGCCACATGCGCGTCAAAATGGATGACGGCACCGAAATCGTTTTCGGCCCGGGCGATGTTGGCGTCATTGCTCCGGGACATGACGCGTGGGTCGAGGGAAATGAGCGTGTGGTCTTAATCGACATCACGGGTATGGCCAGCTACGCCAAGCAGTCTTGAAATCACGGCAGTTACAAGAAAGGGTTCTGAACCTGTAGGTCGCCGAATCGCTGTCCCTGCTGGAGGTCTTCGCTCTAGGAGGATCTACCGTTCATTCATCTCGGGACGAGTGAAGTGACGGCCGGCGCGGACGTGCCTGAGGCGCTTCATCAAGGAGTCCACTTCTTGTGCGCTCCCCGACTGCGCTGCATACCATTGCAGCCATTCCCGAAAGACCGCATTGAGGGTCTTGTGCCGGGTGCGGGCAACAGCCCGAGCCTGTTCAATTAAGTCTCCCTCCGCGCTCAGTGTCACTTTCTTCATACGGAAATAGTGTACACGATTTATGCTAAGATGGTCCGGCGCTCTGCTGATTGCTCAGTGGCTCACGGCCGTGAATCACGCTTTAGCTTGCTTTGGGCAGATTCACCCCTTGCCCTGAGGATCGAAAGAAAAGTTGTGAGGCATTGGCAGCGAAGGGAGAGTCTTATGCCGAACGATCCGGAGCTTAGTCGTCGTGATTTTCTAAAAGCGGGAGTCAGCGGCACGGCCGGGCTGGCGGCCATGAGTAGCATCAACTTTATATCCCGGCCCGAAAGGGTGTTCGGCGCAAACGACCGGGTGAGGGTAGCCATCTGCGGGTTGCACGGGCGCGGGATGAATCATGCGCACAACTACGCCCAACTTCAGAATGTCCAGATCGCTGCGGTCTGTGACGTTGATGAGAACATAATCCGCCAGCGGGTCGACGAAATGGAGAAGAGTGGGATTCCGAAGCCCGCCAGCTTCGTCGACGTGCGCAAGCTTCTGGAAGACAAGTCGATCGATGCCATTTCCATCGCCACACCCAACCACTCGCATTCGCTGATGGCGATTTGGGCCTGCCAGGCGGGCAAGGACGCGTACGTCGAGAAGCCGTGCTCGCACAATCTGTGGGAAGGCAAGCAACTGGTAGCGGCTTCCCAACGCTACAGCCGCATGGTCCAGCACGGCACGCAGATCCGCTCCGCCAGCGCGGTGCGCGAGGGAATTCAAAAGCTCCATCACGGCCTGATTGGAGAGGTCTACATGGCTCGCGGCCTCTGTTTCAAGTGGCGCAACACCATCGGGCGCGCGGCGGTTCAGCCCGTTCCGCAGGGTGTGCACTACGATCTGTGGACCGGCCCTGCGCCTCTGCACGATTTCACACACAATCGCTTCCACTACAATTGGCACTGGTTCTGGTACTACGGCAATGGCGACCTGGGGAACCAGGGCACGCATCAGGTTGACGTTGCCCGCTGGGGACTGGGCCTGAAATTCCCCAACAAGGTGAGCGCGATGGGCGGCCATTTCATGTTCGACGACGATCAGGAGACACCCAACGACGTGAGTTGTGCCCTCGAGTATGATCTGCCAGAAGGTAAGCGCCGGATGATAACCTTCGAGGTGCGGCACTGGATCACCCATCACGAAGCTGAAATCGGCACGCCCGACTTGGGTACTCCTGAGCCGGAACGCACGCCGGGGCAGCCGGCGCTGGGACCCCTCGCCGGCCGGCGCAACACGATCGGCGATATTTTTTACGGTTCGAAAGGTTATCTGGCTACCGGCGACGAGGATGCCGACACCTATAAGGTGTGGCTGGGCGCGGAACAGGAGCCCCAGCCCAGCGTTCATGCCGGGGCTGAGCTGGCTCACTTCTCCAACTTCATCGAATGCGTGGTCAGCCGGAAGAAGGAAAACCTCAACGCGCCGATCGAAGAGGGACACATTTCCTGCGGTCTGGTTCATCTGGCGAATGCCTCCTATCGCTTGGGTCGCACACTGAATTTCAATCCCGAGACGCAACAGGTGATCGGAGACTCCGAGGCTGAGCTGCTCCTGCGTGACGGGGACCGAGGCTATCGCGCGCCCTTTGTTGTCCCCGAGGAAATCTGAGGTGATCTATTATCAAACCGACTCCGATATCTTCCTTCAAACTTGGTGCGCTCGCGGTAGAAGTTTATGAAGACCGCGAGGCTTTGGGGCAGGCGGCAGCAGCCGTGGTGGCAGAGCGGCTGCGCGAATTGGCGAAGCAGCACGAAAGTGTTCCGGTGATTTTTTCCACCGGCCAATCTCAATACGCCACCCTGCATGCGCTCACGGCCATCCCTGATGTGCCCTGGAATCAAATTGTGGGGTTCCATATGGACGAGTACGTGGGGTTTTCGGATGACCACCCCGCCTCACTTCGCCGGTTTCTTCACGAGAATCTGACCAGCCGGGTTCAGTTGCGCCACTCATACGAAATGGAAGGCGCTGAGGCCGACGCCCAGAAGACTTGCCGGGAGTACGCAGACTTGTTGCGCGAACACCCACCCCTGCTGTGCCTGTTGGGCATCGGCGAAAACGGACACTTGGCATTCAACGATCCGGCGGAGGCGCGGTTCGACGATCCGGTGGATGTCAGGCCAGTATCGCTGGACCGTGTTTGCCGGCAACAACAAGTTATTGAAGGCTGGTTCTCCGACATCACGGAGGTGCCCACAAGGGCGATGACGTTGACGATACCCGCGCTGTTTCGCGTGCCCGAGTTGATCCTTTCCACTCCAGGCCCGCGCAAGGCCCGGATCGTAAACAGGACTTTGAACGATCCCATATCGACCGCTTGTCCGGCAACGATCCTGCGTCGGCATCCGAATGCGACCCTGTTCCTGGACGTCGATTCGGCGGCGGAACTGACTCTCGGCAGGTGATAGAGGGGACACAAATTGTAGTGCCGAATACGCCAACTGACGGATTCGGCCCCTGGGGCGAGCGCCGCTCGCCCCTACTTCTGGTAGGAAACGAAACACTGTGAAGCCCAACAAGCGCCTTCGATGGTGGATTGCCTGGACCCTGTTCCTTTCGACGGTGATCAACTATATCAACCGTCAGACGTTTTCAGTTCTGGCCCCGGTCATCACCCAACATTTTCATCTCAGCCACACCCAGTTGTCGTGGGTATTTTCCGCTTTTCAAATATCCTACGCGGGGATGTGGCTGATCGGCGGCATACTTCTCGACATTATAGGAACCCGCCTCGGATTAGCCCTGGCGGTTATCTGGTGGTCCATCGTCAGCGCTCTGACGGGGCTGGCAAATTCGCTGTCTCAGTTCGCTCTGTTTCGATTCCTTCTCGGAATAGGAGAAGGATGCAATTGGCCCGGCGCCAACAAAGCTGTTGCCGAATGGTTCCCCGCGAAGGAGCGGGGGATCGCGGTGGCCATCTTTGATAGCGGCTCGAGCGTGGGTGGCGCGCTGGCCGCCCTCCTGGTCCCCTGGGTGGCCATTGCACTCGGTTGGCGATACTCGTTTGCTGTTTCCGGAGTCCTCGGTTTTCTCTGGCTGGCTTTGTGGTTACGCGTCTATTATCCCTTGAGCCGGCATCCCAACCTCACCCAAGAAGAGAAGGCTCTGATTGAATCGGGCGGTGACACGGCCAAAGTCTCGGCGCGCTCGGGCGCGGGCCGGTGGTTGACCCTTCTTAAAGACAGGAACACTTGGGGCATTGTCCTGGGGCGCTCGCTCACCGACCCCATCTGGTGGTTCTACGTGTTTTGGCTTCCTCAATACCTCAGTGACGCCCGCGGTTTCAGCTTGAAACAGATTGCCGCTTTCGCCTGGATTCCATTTGTCGCAGCCGATATTGGCAACTTCACGGGCGGGTTTGCCTCCGGGTTCCTGATCAAGCGTGGGATGTCGCCCCTGCGAGCGCGCAAATGGGTGTGCGTAATCAGTTGTCTGCCGATTATTGCCGGGATTCCGGCGGCCAGGACGCACAACGCCTATGGGGCCTTGGCGCTAATCGCCTTCGCGGTCTGGGGGTACGCCAGTTGGTCCACCATGGGTCTCACTTTTCCCTGCGACTTGTTCCCGCAAGACGTGGTGGCTTCAGTGACCGGACTGAGCGGGTTGGGCGCCGGCCTGGCGGGCGCATTGTTCACTGTGGTAGTCGGGAGGCTCGTGGACCGATTCTCGTATTATCCGGCTTTCTTCGCTGCCGCCACTATTCCGTTTATTGCCACCGCTTCCATCCTGATTCTCCTCCGCCCCGCCCAGGCGTATAGCCAAAACCACTCCTCGCCTTGAGCTATCTCACATCGCCGATTTCATTCATAGCGCAGCGCCACTATCGGGTCCACGCGCATCGCTCGGCGCGCGGGAATGAACGAGGCGAAGAGCGCCACGGCGCAGAGCAAGATCGCGACGCTGGAAAACGTCAGCGCATCGGTGCTGGTCACGCCCAGCAACATGCTTCCCAAATAGCGCGTCAGGGCGAAAGAGGCCGCCAATCCGAGGACCACCCCTACGAGCGTCAGCCGAAGCCCGTGGCCGAGCACCAGCCGCAGAATGTCATTTTTGCTCGCGCCCAGTGCCATGCGGACCCCGATTTCATGTGTACGCTGCCGCGTGGTGTAGGCCGTGACGCCGTAAATTCCCACCGCGGCGAGGACCAGCGCGAGCAGCCCGAATGCGCCCACAAAGGTTCCGGCAACGCGCTGGCCGAAGCTGGCGAATTGCTCGCGCAATTCGAGCGTGGTCACATCGAAGACCACCAGGTCGGAATTCAGATCATGGATCGTACTCTCGACCGTCTTGGCGAACGACAGGGGATTACCCGTCGTCCGCGCGATGATCATCATCGTCGACCCACCCGGATGATCGGAACGGTAAACCTGGTAGTGCGGCAAATACACGAATGGCGTCGGCTTTTCATTCAGGAGGTTCACTTTGCTGTCGCGCGCCACACCGACCACCGTGAACCATTCGTGCGTCAAGTCCGAGTTAAGTTGCTTGCCTACTGCTTCCTGATTCGGCCAGTAGCGATTCACAAAAGTTTCGCTGACGATCACCACCCGCTGCGACCTCATCGTGTCCTGGAGCGTGAAGTCCCGTCCCTTGACCATCGGAATCTGCAGGGTCTGGAAATAATTCGGCGAGATGATGGCCACCTGAGTCTCCGTCGATTCGTTGGCCTGCGGTACGTAGCCCTCCGGCTTCACGGCCGTCGAGCCGCCGCCGAGTCCCAGCGGTACGCGGTTCGTGAGCGCCAGCGATTGAATGCCCGGCAGCGCTTCCAGTTTCGCCGTCAGCTCGCGATCGAATACCGCGCCTTTCTCGTTCGAGTATCCCGCCGTAAACAGATCGTAGGAAACCATCAGCACGTGGTGTGGATTAAATCCCGGATTGATCTGCTGCGCGCTCCTGAAGCTGCGGATAAACAGTCCCGCGCAAATCAGCAGCAGCAGCGAAAGTGAAATTTGCGCAACCACCAGCCCGCTCGCGAGCCGCGCCTTCCTGAGCCCGCCCGATGCGCTGCCCGTGTCCTCTTTCAACACCGCCACGGGCGCATCGCTCGAAGACCGCAGCGCCGGCAAAATCCCGAAAATCACGCCGGTGAGTACCGAGATCACCATCGTCGCCAACAGCACAGCGCGGTCCACGCGAATCCCCAGCGAGATCGGAAAATCCGTCGACGGCATGAACTTCATGAACGTTCCCGCAGTCCAGAAAGTGATCAACAACGCGATCACACCTCCCGCCATCGCCAGAACCAGGCTTTCCACCAGCAGTTGCCGCACCAGCCGCCACCGGCTCGCACCTAGCGATATTCGAATGGCAAGCTCGCGCCGCCGCGCCATCGACCGCACCAGCATCAGATTCGCAACGTTCGCGCACGCCAGCAGCAGCACCACGCCCGCGATGGTCATTAGCATCGGCAGCAGCACCGAGAGAAATCGATTCGCGCCAAACGGGCCGCGCCATAGCGGATTCACCGTTACGCGGTCGTGCCCTCTGTGTTCCTCCGGATAATTCCTCACCTCCCGCTTCAGCCGCACCGTCATTTCCTCTTGCGCCTGCTCCGGCTTCACGCCCGGCTTCAACCGCCCGAACACGATAAACCAGAAATAGTGGTGGTCATGAAGCAAGTCGGCCCGCGGCACCAATTGCTCTACCATCATGACCGGAACCCAAATTTCCGAGCGCAGGCCCGTCTGGCTTCCCTGAAACACCGCCGGCGCTACGCCCACAATCGTGTACGGGTGCTGATTGATTTCAATTGTCTGCCCCACAACGCCGGGGTTCGCGCCGAAGTGCGTCTGCCACAACCGGTAGCTGATCACCGCCACTGGCGCGCCTCCCGGCTTCTCGTCCTCCTCCGGCAGAAACCCGCGCCCCAGAATCGGCCGCACGCCCAGCACATCAAAATAGTTCGCGGATGCCATCGTGCCCCAGACGCGCTCCGGCTTGCCCTTACCCGTCAGGCTCATGGGAATGGGATTGCACCCGGTGAGACCCGCAAAACTCTGCTGCCCGTCACGCATCGTCTCGAAATCAGGATAGGTAAACGGAAAGGGGTTGTCCGTGCCCCGGCCGAGCGACAGCGCCACCACCTCGCTCGGGCTGGCCAACCCTGGAATCGGATTCAGCAATGTCGAGTTGATCCAACTGAAGATCGTGGTGTTCGCGCCGATCCCAAGCGCAAGCGTCAGAATGGCAATCGCCGCGTATCCCGGCGCCTTCACGATCATCCGCAGGCTGTACCGCACGTCTTTCCAGAAGGAGGACATGCGCGCACCTCCAAATACATTCTAGATGAGCCCGGCGAGAAGGCGGCTCAGCCACCCAGGGCACGTCAGTAGAGGATGGCAATCTCTTCCCTGTGGTTACTCTTCCTCTTCCTCCGCTGAGGGCTTGTGCGCGGCGACGATCTTATCCGCGATCGGCTGCGGGACGATTTCGTAGTGTGAGTACTCCATCGAGTAGGTCCCTCGTCCCTGGGTCATGGAAGTGAGGTCGGAGGCGTAAGTGAGCATCTCGGCGAGCGGCACTTGCGCTTTGATGACGGTGGACCCGCCCATGGGATCCATGCCCTGCACTCGGCCGCGCCGCCCATTCAGGTTGCCCATAATATCGCCAGCGTTATTCTCAGGCACGGTGATTTCCACATTCATAATGGGCTCGAGCAAGCAGGGCTTGGCCTGCTCCATACACTTCTTGAACCCTTTCGAACCGGCGAGCTTAAAGGCAATTTCGGAGGAGTCCACCTCGTGATAGGAGCCATCGAAGAGGATCACTCGGAAATCTACTACGGGATAGCCCGCGAGATACCCCTTCGCGGCCGCGTCGACGATGCCCTTTTCGACTGCGGGGATGTAGTTCTTGGGGATGGCGCCACCGAAGATGTCGTTCACAAACTCGAACCCGGACCCGCGCACCAGCGGTTCCACTTTAATCCAGCAGTCGCCGTACTGGCCGTGGCCGCCGGTCTGTTTCTTGTGCTTGCCCTGCGCTTCAGCCTTGGCGCGAATGGTTTCGCGATAAGGGATCTTCGGGGCTTTCAAAGTGACTTCGATATTGAATCGCCGCTTGAGCTTGGAGACAGCCACTTCCACATGCTGCTGGCCCGCGCCGGAAAGCAGAAACTCCTTGGTCTGCGGGTCGCGTGAGAAGCGCAGGAGGAGATCCTCTTCGAGCATGCGATGGATGGCGGTGGAGAGCTTGTCCTCATCGCCGCGCGACTTGGGTTCGATGGCGAACGAAATGGCGGGTTCCGCCAGCTTCAGGGTGGGGAAAACAACCGGAGCGCCCTTATCGCCCAGCGTGTCGCCGGTCAGGGTATCTTTCAGCTTGGCCACGGCTCCAATGTCCCCCGCATGCAGCTCGGCCACGGGCGTCTGCGTCTTGCCCTGGACCACTCCAATATGTGAGAGGCGCTCGCTGGTTCCTCGGTTGAAGTTGGTAAGGTTGGCCTCGTTCTTCGCCACTCCCGACATCACCTTGAAATAGCTCATACGCCCGGCGAAGGGGTCGGCCACGGTCTTGAAGACGAAGGCGGAAACCGGCTGGTCGTCCGCAATCTTGCGCTTTACAGGCTGGCCGCCCTCGTGTTCCAAACCTTCCACCTCCCTCCGCTCCAGGGGCGAAGGAAAATAATCCACGATGGAGTTCAGCAAGTTCTCGCTGCCAATGTTGGGAAGCGCCGCCGCCACCACCACAGGGTGGATGCGCCGTTCGCAGACCGCGGTCCTCAGACCGGTGACCAGGTCCTCCTCTGGGAGAGTGCCCTTTTCAAAAAACTCTTCCATCAACTTGTCGTTACCCTCAGCCACCATTTCCACCAAGGCCTCGTGAGCCTTGCTCGCCGCATCCTTCAACTCGGCGGGAATCTCGGCTTCCTTCGCCTTGCCGGATCCGTTGGAATCGTAGAGGTAGGCCTTCATTCGAACCAGGTCGATGACACCGCGGAAATTCTTCTCTTCCCCGACGGGGAGCTGGACGGGAATCGCGCCCCGCCCGAAAGCCTTGTGCAGGGCCTCGAGGGTCCGCTCAAAGCTGGCCCGGTCGCGGTCCATCTGATTGATGACCAGCACGCGCGGCAAGGTGTATTTCTCGCAGAGACCCCAGGATTTCTCCGTTTGCACTTCGATTCCCGCCACGGCATGAACGAGCAGCAGGGCGGCATCGGCCGCCAAAAGCGCCCCTTCCGTTTCGTGCATGAAGATGTTGTATCCGGGCGTGTCAATAAAATTGATCTTGCTCTTGCCCCATTCCGCATAGGCGAGCCCGGCGGTGATGGAAAACTTGCGCTGGATCTCCTCCTCGTCGAAGTCCGTGATGGAGGTTCCGTCGTCCACCTTGCCGAGGCGATTCACCATGCCCGCCGCGTAAAGCAGCGCGGAAACAAGCTGCGTCTTGCCCGTATCGCCGTGACCTACCAGTGCAACGTTGCGAATGTCTTGGCCGTCGTAAATTCTCACCGGGAGCTCCTTGAAACTGTAAGACCGGCCCTAGGCGCGCCTTGCCGGTCGCGAAGCAAATCCTCATCGTAGCACAACTTTTTCCGCCACTTCAACGAAACCAAAGAAACCAAAGAAAAGAGGCGTGGGTTCACCAGTTAGTGTTCGACCGCATATTCGGAACGGAGGTTTACAGGGGCGGTCTCGTCGTGCCGATGGAAACGAAGCGAGACAGCAAGAAAGGGGGGATTGTCGAAATTGCGTCCCTAAACAGTTACAGATGAGTTGTCGTGGCGATGGAAGTTGCCCCCTACGAGCCCAATCCCGTGATACTGTCTGCACCGCCTCACTTTACAGGAGCGCTCTGTGGTTTTGGCGCTTGGGTGGGGGCAAACGCTTCCCCACCCCGAGGTGAAAACTTCTCGAGTTCGGTGACGAGTGATTTAGCCGAAGCCGGAACATCGCCCTTGCCTTCGATGAGAATCTCCTCGGGATCCACTACGTGCCCATACAAACGCGCATTGGCCTCCCCATCCGGAGTAATAGCAGTTCCCTTGAGAGCGACGCCGGCAAACAAGCCTCGCGACCGGGAATAAGTCAGAATCTCAGCGGTCATCAGCAAGTCTGTGGAGGCAGAGGCTGTCCGTCCGACCGGCCCGGCCGCCGCTGAGGCATCCGCTCCAAGTTCCCCCTTGCTTTTGAGCAGCCTGCGAATCCCGCTCGGGTTCACTACCACAAAAACCACGTCGGTCTCCGATCCTCCCAACTGAAACCCGTAGCTCCCACCGTGCACGGCAATCATCGAAGGCGGACCCCAGGGGCCGTTGCCGCCTCTCCTGCACACCACCACCCCGCGCCCGTAGCTTCCACCGAAAATGAAAGCCAGTTTCTTCTGCCCGGGAACTACGCCTACGCAGACCGCCCTGTCGAGCAGGTCCTTGGGGATGGAGTTTTCAGGCGTGTTCATGATTTCGTACATCACCACGGCAGCACTCTGGAGCCGGTTGGCGATCTTGGTTCCCTTGGCTTGAAGAAACTCGACCGACAGGCTGAACATCAACGTGGCAACCATTAGGTATCTCATTGTGTCATCCTCCTGAGTAGTGGAGCTAGTAGCGGGTCACATGTCCCTATGGGTTTCTCGGAAGACTCGCGCATAATTAGGATGCTGAACCTTTTCAAAGGGTTGAGTAGCGTTCTCGAATCCCGAATGTATCTGCCCAAGACTTCATATTCTACTCCACAACGGCAAAATTTCCATGCCCGACGTTCTCCAGTCCATTCGTTCCTGCGAACCGGCTGCCCTCGATAGCGTGTCTATCGGAGTGTTCGCCATCGCCCGGTGTTTTGGGGAGAAACGTGCGCTACAATGGTCATTTGGGGAGGAGGCACTTATGAATCCTGGACTTGTTTGGGTCATATTAGCTCTTTTGGCGCTTGCTCTCGGGTATTTGCTGTTTCGAGGCTTGCGTTCATACTTCAGACTGCGAGGAAAGCGGCTAGTCACTTGCCCTGAAACTCAGAAGCCTGCCGCGGTCGATATGGACGCCATACATCTGGCGAGGGATGCGGCCTTTGGCACCCCGCACTTTCGCCTGAGCGAATGTTCCCGCTGGCCAGAACGGCAGGGGTGCGGCCAGGAGTGTTTGAAGCAGATCGAAGCAGCTCCGGAAGGTTGCTTGGTTCGCCGCATCGTTGCCGACTGGTATGCGGGCAAGGCTTGCGCCATTTGTGGCAAAGCCGTGGAGGTTTCTGAGCAATGGGTTGGACACGTCCCAGCCCTGCTGAACCCGGAAAAGAGAACTGTTTACTGGGATAAGATCGCGCCGGAGAGATTACCGGAGGTATTTCAAACTCACTCACCTGTTTGCTGGTCCTGCCACATCGCGGAAACATTCAGGCGTGAGCATCCGGATTTGGTCGTGGACCGCCCTGCAAGATGGTGAGGGAAGAATGCAAGAAGAGCCTCATGCGCAGGGCCCGCATTGTATAATAACGCTCATCCGAGAAGACTCATGAACCGAACCCTCTCTAGAGTCCTGCGCATTTGCATGACGAGCGCCTTGATTCTCGCTTGCTGCCTCACGGCGGCCCGCCCCGGCGTGGAAAGTCCGCAAACGAGGAAGCCCGCTGGCCGGACTACCCTGGCGGGATCGGCGGCAATTCAATCCCAGCGGAACATTGGCAAGGCATATTACGAGCAGGGCAAGTACATGGAGGCGATCGGGGAATTCCAGGAGATCGTGGCTTCGGGGAAGGCTCTGGCAACCGACCACTTTGACCTTGGCCTCGCTTTGATGCAGGCCAACAAGCTGGATGAAGCTCTAGGCGAACTGACCACCGCCAAGCAGATGGACCCCAAGCTGGTAGCGGCCGATTACAACCTGGGCATCCTCTGCAAGCGCGAGCTTCGCTATCCGGACGCCGAGGCAGCGCTGAAGCGGGTAATTGCTGCCGATCCGGAGGACCCTGCGGCTTGGTTCAACCTCGGAACCGTTTACTTCGCCGAGAAACGGCTGGAGGCCGCGCTGGAAGCGCATCTACGCGTGGTCAACATGGGTTTCGGGAAAGGGCAGAACTTTTACGTGGCCTCGCTTTTCCACACTTTCACCACCTACGTACGCCTCAAGCGTGATGCGGAGGCGCAGAAGGCCCTGAAGATCCACGAAAAGATGAGAGACAAGGTCCCCGGAATTTCACTCCAAAACCCCGCCCTGGAAGGAGGAAAATACGGGGCCATCCTTCTCCCCGCCCTGCCCCCTTCGGAACCCGGTCGGAGCTCGGGGCTCGAAAGAGTGTCGTTTGCGGACATCTCCGGGCGCTTGGGCCTGACGTTACCGCCCCAGCAAACTTCTCCGGACTCCCAAAGCCAAATCAAAGCAGGAGACTATTCGCTGGATTACGCGCGGCGGAATCTGGTTCCCCTCTTTGGGCCCTCACTGGCCTTCGGCGATTACAATAGTGACGGCCATACCGGCATCTACGTCGTCAACCCCGCCGGCTCGAATCGTCTCCTGCGCAACAATGGGGACGGGACATTCACCGATGTGACGGACAAGGCAGGGGTGGCCGGGACGGGCGCTTCAATCTCCGCCACTTTTGCTGACTACAACAACAGCGGCAAGCCCAGCCTATTCGTGGCTGGTCTCAACGGAGTTCGGCTCTATCGCAATCTGGGCGATGGAGTTTTCAAGGATGAGACGGAGAAGGCAGGTCTCAAGCCGATTCCCGGCGAGCTCGAGACTCAGGCCGTGCTGTTTGACGCGGACGTCGATGGTTTCCTCGACCTGGTGGTCACGGCGTATACGAATTTGAACGATCCGCCCCAGAAAGACTCTTTCCTCTTCCCCAACGATTTCGCCGGCGCCGCCACGCATTTCTATCGCAACAACGGTGACGGCACCTTCACCGAGATTACACCCTCTTCAGGGCTGGGTTTGGCCAAGGGGCGCATGCGGGGCGCCCTCTTCGCCGACTTCGATAATGACGGCTACACCGACCTCTGCCTGTTCCGTGACGATGGCCCTCCCTTGCTCTACGCCAACCTCGGCGAGGACAAGTTTGTGAGCCGAACCGCCGAGGCGGGAGCGGCGTTTGCCCACTGGACAGCCTATGGATTGCAAGCTGCGGATTTCAATCACGATGGCCGCTTCGATTTGGCGCTGTGGGGACCCAACGGCTACCAAGTGCTGATGAACAAGGGTGATTGGAAATTCGTTCCGCTTGCTCCTCTCCCGCCCGTTTCCTCCCCAATGGGTTTCTTTGCTTTTCGCGGCGCGGTTGTCGATGCGAAGGGCGACAGCTTTGTGGACCTGCTGGCTCGCGATGCCGGCGGCAAGTGGAGGCTGCTCGTTAATCACGCTGGCAAATTCCGGGAAGGGAGTATCAACATCCCTGCCAGTTCGGTAAATGATGTCGCCACGCTCATCCCCACCTGGTTGAGCAATCCAGGCAAACTGGACCTGGTGGGACTCACCCCGAACGGGCAATTGCTGGCCTATGAGAAAGAAGGCCCGACCCCTCATTGGCTGGAAATGAAGATGCAAGGCTACAAGAGCAACGCCCAGGGCATTGGCAGCCTGGTCGAAATCAAAGCGGGGAATTATTACAACGAGGTGGTGGTAACAGGAAGCCCCATCCGGGTTTTTGCCGGGAATCTCTCCAAGGTTGATGTGGTGCGCGTCACCTGGCCCAACGCAGTGATCCAGAATTGGATCGACGTCACTACCGACAAGGCGATTGAAGTCCGCGAATCCGAACGGCTGGCCACCTCCTGCCCGCTGCTTTACGCCTGGAACGGCCAGCGCTACGTTTTTGTGACGGATGTACTGGGCACGGCCCCGCTGGGAGAGTTGGCCCCGGACGGTACTCGAATTAAGCCCCTCCCCGAAGAATTTGTGCGCCTGCCGCGCGACCTCGAAGCCCAGGGCGGCCAGTATGTTTTGCAGCTCACCGACGAGTTGAGAGAAGTCGATTTCTTCGACCAGCTTCGGCTTCTGGCGGTGGACCATCCGGCCGCGCAGGAGATTTACTCGAGCGAAATCTACTCTTCTTCGCCACAGCCTCCAACTCTTTATTCCCTGCGCCAAAAGCGCTTTCCCGTTTCGGCCGTGGACGATCATGGCCACGACGTCCTGCCCTTGCTCCTGAAGCAGGACGGCCGGTATCCCGCCGACTTCGCGCGCCACCGCATCCTCGGCCTCGCCCAGCTTCATTCGCTCACTCTGGATTTGGGAGACCTGCCGGCTTCCGCCCGTGTCTCACTGTGGTTGAACGGTTGGGTGTTCTGGACGGATTCGAACGGCTCGCGCGCCTTGATGTCCAATAGGCAACTCGAAATGGTTTCTCCTTACCTGCAAGTCCGCAACGCGCAAGGCGAGTGGCAGACCGTGATTCCGGATATGGGCTTGCCGAGCGGCACCCGCCGCACTATGCGTGTCGACTTGACCGGCAAGTTCCTCACCTCCTACCACCATCTGCGCATCGTGACCAACCTGTGCGTCTACTGGGACCAGATCTTTTTCTCCCTCGACGACGCTGTGGCCCCAGCCCCGACGGAACTTCCGCTGGCCTCCGCGGACCTGCATTATCGCGGATTCTCCACCCCCGTCAGTGACCCCCAACACCTTCGCCCGGATTCCTTCGATTATCAAAACGTGCTTGCCGACGCCCCCTGGAACCCCATGCAGGGCAAGTACACGCGCTATGGCTCGGTGGTGGAATTGCTCGCCCGCGCGGACGACCAGTTGGTGGTGATGGCTCCGGGCGACGAAATCACGGCAAGGTTCGACGGCCGCGGGCTTCCACGGCTCAAACCCGGATGGGTGCGGGATTTCTTCCTTTACACCCACGGCTGGGCCAAGGATGGCGAGCCGAACACGGCGTTTGCGTCGACCGTCCAGCCCTTGCCCTTCCGCAAAATGGCCAACTATCCACCCGGCGCAAAAGACCAGGCCCCTTCCGGCGACGATTACCGCCGCTACCTGCGCGAGTATTTGACCCGTCCCCGGATTGCGCTGATTCCGCCCCTCGCCCCTGCCGTCGGCCCGGGGCTGTGAGTGGGGGCTCGGGACTGGGGACTTTAGGGCTGAGGATTGGAGACTAGCAACCACGCAGTCATTCCCGCGAAAGCGGGAATCCGGTTTGCGGATAGCGCCTTTGCTGAGGAGATTCCCGCTTGCGCGGGAATGACTGCGTTCGGGGGTTGACATGATGAACTCACCTTTTGAAACAAGACTAGCGACTGTGCTGGCGTGGGCCACGTTGTGCGCACTGGCTCTCGCCGGGAAGCTTTTGGCGGCGGATTTTCCCCAAACCGAGATTTCAAACGGCCAAATCCACGTGAAGTTGTATTTGCCCGATGCCGAACACGGTTATTATCGCGGCACACGGTTTGATTGGTCAGGCGTCATTGCCAGTCTCGAGTATAAGGGCCATAACTTTTATGGACCGTGGTTTGACGGGGTGGATCCGAAGGTCCACGATTATGCTTACGTAGGGACGGAAGTTGTCGCCGGGCCCTGTACCGCGATTTCAGGTCCGGCCGAGGAGTTTCAGACCAATCGAGCAGCCTTGGGATGGCAGGAAGCCAAGGCTGGCGAGACCTTCATCAAGATCGGGGTAGGGGTGCTTCGAAAAGATGCTGGGAACTACGATTTTGTCAAGCTGTACGAGATCGTGGACGCGGGGAGGTGGACCATCAAACAGCATCCCGATTCTGTCGAGTTCACCCAGGAGCTGACCGACCCGTCCTCAGGCTATGCCTACATCTACAGGAAGACCGTGCGGCTCAGCGAAGGCAAGCCGGAGATGGTGCTTGAGCACAGCCTGAAAAACACCGGTCGCCGTGCTATCCAAAGCTCCGCGTACAATCACAATTTCCTGGTGCTGGACAAGCAACCCCCCGGCCCGGATTTCTCCATCTCGGTCCCCTTCCAAATTCACTCACCCTGGCCGCCAAACAAGGACCTTGCCCAAATTCAAGAAAACCACATCGTTTACTTGAAGGTGCTGGAGAATCGGGATGTCGTGCAAATCCCCATGCAGGGTTTCGGCCCCACTCCCAAAGACTACGAGATCCGAATTGAGAACCGCAAAGTGGGCGCGGGCATGAGAATCCGCGGGGACCGTCCGCTTTCGTTCGAGAACTTTTGGTCAATGCGTAGAGTCCTCGCCATGGAACCCTTCATCACCATGACCATTGAACCGGGCAGCGAGTTCACCTGGAATACGTTCTACGAGTATTACACTCTCCCGTCGCCCCATGCTCCTTAACGCCCGCAGCACTTCTTGAACTTCTTTTTGCTCCCGCACGGACAGGGATCATTTCGGCCCACCTTAGGTCGAGACTGGCGAACCGGTTTTGGCGTCCCGAGACGAAGCGGTGGCGCTCCGAATAGCGCCTTGCGGCGGCCAACGTTCGAAGCGCCTTCACGAAAGCACGCCCACCACCCTAACTCGTCTGCCACGTCCGTAATCAGTGTGTAGCGGCCTTTCAGTTCTTCGATGGCCGCTTCCTTGCCGCCCGCGAGCGCCTCTTCGACGTCCTCCCATCTAATGAAAGAAGACTCCACCAGTTCAGATTCGTAGGTCTGACGAATCTCTTCAACTACCTCCTCGGGACAGAGTTCCGTACAAGACCTAACCAAAGCAGTCCACGCGTGGCTGAAACTTCGGTTGAACTTCTGGAACAAGCTCTTGAAGTAAGCCATGACCTCGTCCCGGCTTCGCTGGCCGCAGGCAACCATCGTAACGAGGCCCCGCATGGCCGCGGAGCGTACGTATCCGTTGGCCTCCTCGTTTTCCACCAGGGAGATCATCCCACCCATGTCCCCGTCTGAAACCGAGGCCAGAATCCTGCCCAGATCCTCGGTTACAACGTCACCGGCCAGATCCATTGGCAATTCGCCGGGGGTCGAAAAGATTCGGACGAGGAGTGGGTAGGTTCGCGTCTCGCGGAATTGCGCCAGCAGATACATAGCGTAGATGTGGATGAAGCGGCCTCCGCCCACAAAAGGATTTAGGTCCTTGGCCACCTCTTCAAGAATTCCAAGAAGTGCCGGGATCATCTCGTCGCGGTGGTCGATAGCTTCCTGAACAGCGGCTCTCGGGAAGTAGCCCTCATTTCGTTCCAGGTGCGACAGAATTTCCTTGAGGTCCATACGGCTCATTCCTAACGTAGCATTGGGTGCGATAACCACAATAATCCTCCCTCACTGAGCCTGTCAAAGTCATCGGACCGACCAGCATTTTCTCACCTGCCGGCTGCCGGACTAGACGGGTCTTTCAGCGCCCTGTCAGGCTTCACTGAGTGTCGTTCGAGCGCGCTTGCAACATACAGCACCTTGAAAAGGGTGCGGCGAAGGGTTGGAAAATCACCCGGACGTTGACCCCACCCTCTCGTTTGTGGTGACAATCAACTCCTGTGAGCTTAGACTTCTAGCCCTCTCCCTTGGGGAGAGGGTGGCCCGCGTCCGGCGTTTTCGTCAGTCCGTCAGCTGACGGAGCCGGGTGAGGGGTCGCTTCCGTCGGCAAGCAAAGTTGCTGCGCCCGGCTAAGCCTTCGCAAGACTTGTATACTCTTTTCGCGTGCGCATCCCATTCCCACGCGCCCGTGGCCTGTCGCGCAACCCAATCGAAGCTGAAAAGCGGCGTCGTCCTTGTTGCCCGGTCGGAGGCTGGACGCGAAATTTGGCCGCCCACGCCGCATCGAGAGCTTGGCCGTCGATTTCCACTGCTTCGAACATCGACTGGCATCGAGCTAGGCTCGCGCGGCGTTTAACAATTGGGCTTCTCTGCGCCGCAGCGCATTATCCACTGCTGACCGCACAACATAAGTGAAGTCCGGCAGAGACATGGGAGGAACGATGAAATCAAAGGCTCCGCGCTGGATGGCTTCCAGGTAAAGGGCGATGTCAACCACTTCCGAGACCACAATGACGTTGACAGGCGCTGGAGCTGTTGCGGCTGAAACGACGACGTCTTCCCAAGAGCCATCGGGGAGCCGGGGATCGGCGAGCACCAAATGGGGCGGCTGTCCCCTCCACAGGGTGTGATGGGCTTCACGGCAGGTTCTCACGCTTTGGGTTTCGATGAACTGGCATTCCAGGGCACGCTTGATGAATCCCATCGGTTCAGGGCGGTCGTGGACTAACAGTGCGGTAATTCTCTCCTGCATGGCGGAATCCTCTGTGACTCAGCTTCACGCCATGCTGTTAAGCGAACATGAAGGATGGTTGAAGGTTCGGCGAAAAATGGATGCAAGTTGTAAGGGCAGGGCTTGCCCTATCCGTCGGCTGACGGAGACGGCAAGCCGTCCCCCTAGACACTCGGCAGAAGGATAGTGAACACGGAACCTTTACCCAATTGGCTCTCCACGGTCACCCGGCCGTGCATTCGCTCCACGATATGTCTAACGATGGAGAGTCCCAGGCCGGTGCCGCCCATCTCGCGGGAACGCGCCTTGTCGACTCGATAAAAACGCTCGAAAAGGCGCGGCAAATCAGCCGAGGGAATCCCGATACCGTTATCGGCGATGGTGACGCTCACCTGATCGTCATTTGTGCGCGTAACCTCGACTCGCACCTCCCCGTTGGGGCGGTTGAATTTCACCGCATTGTCCAGGAGATTCACCAGCGCCTGCTCGAGGCGCACCCGCTCGCCGAGGACCTCCACGTCCTCCAACCGGCAACGAATGAGCTTGACCCGGCGGCTGAGCGCCTCCGCTTCTACGGTTCGCAAGGCGGCTTCGACAGCCGCCCGGACAGAAACGCGCGCTTGTTCAGCCCCGGGCTTGCCGGACTCCAGTTCGGACAAGGCCAAGAGGTCGGAGGCAATGCTATTCAAGCGGATGGAATGATTCTTGATGATCTCGAGGAATTTGCGGTTGTTCTCCTGGTCCTCGAGCGCGCCCTCCAGCAGCGTTTCCGTATAGCCACGAATGGCGGTGAGCGGCGTGCGCAATTCGTGTGAGACGTTAGCGACAAAGTCTTTCCTCACGCGTTCCAGTCTTTCCAGATCGGTGATGTCGTGGAGGATGGCAATAGCCCCGCGGCCTCCCGCCACTCGCAACGGCGCGGCCTGTACCTCGAAGGCGCGGCCTTCGGCGGCAGGGAGCTGCAATCGCTGCTTCAGGGTTTCGCCGGCGGTCACCACGCGCGAGAGAATCTCGCGCAGTACGGGGTCCCGGACAACCTCCACCAGGGGGGCTTTTTCCGGGCTCGGAGCGCGCACCCCGAGCGCCTGGGCAAAGGCGGTATTGTAGAAGGTGATTCTCAGGTCCTGATCCACGGCCAGAACACCTTCGAGCATACTGGTGAGAATCGCTTCGCGACGCGCCGACTCCAGGCCCAGGCGCTCGACGAGATCGCGTAACTGGGAAGCCATCGAGTTGAGGGAACGTGTCAGGGCCCCCAACTCGTCGTCCGCGTCCGGCAACGGGCTCTCCGTGAAATTCGCTTTCACCAGCCCCTCGGCGAAGGCGCGCAGCCTGCCAATGCGGCGCGTGAAGGAACGGGAGAAGAAATAGGCAATAAAGAGGGCGACGAAAGCTGCCACCAGGGAAGCGGTCAGAATTCGCCACCGGACCGCCGCGATAGCCGCGTCGAGGTTCTCGAGCGGCACCGCCACCCGGAGCACATACCCGGAACGGCCCTGGTATTGGAGCGGGACGGCCAGGTAACACAGGTCGCGGCCCAACGTGCGACTGTGGCGGATGGCACTGCCCACGCGGTTCACGTAGGCTGCCTGAATTTCCGGACGGTTCGCGTGATCCTCCATTTTCTGCGGGTCCTGGTCGGAATCGGCCAGCACCACGCCCTGAGGGTCTATAACCGTCACGCGGCATGGCGCGCGCGCGGAAGCGGCCTTGGCCCATTCTTCCATCCGCCCGAGGGGAAGATTCGGTAGTTCGGCCGTCAGCACCGTCGCCACAGCGGTAAGCCGCTCTTGCACTTCCTGAACTTCGTGTTTGGTTGTGTATCGTGCCAGGTTGAAATCCAGCACGGCCAGCGTCAGCGCGATCAGGACGAAGGCGCTGCCGAGGAGCTTGCGGAAAATCGGGCTGCGGAAGACCATGGCCGCCTGGGGCAAAAGGATTTACACTTCTGGGATTATATCACGCAGGAGAAATCAGGCCGCGGGTGGGTGTTGGGTTCGTTGGGGACCGGACCCATCACGAGGCGCCGGTCATTCCCCTCAGCCGACGGGTATCCAGCCCGCAGGTTGCGCATTTCAGAGGGTTGCCGGGTAGATTCCCGCTTTCGCGGGAATGACTGCCGCCTGCGACGCCCCTGTCCACAAAGGACATCAATGCCCGCGGCGGAGTCGAGCAGGATCAGGGCTATTCGCCCACATCCTGCGGGTGCGGGGAGAACCGGTAACCACTGCCGCGCACCGTCTGCAATAACCTCGGCCGATTGGGAACAGCTTCAATCTTCTCACGCAAGCGGCGGATGTGGACGTCCACGGTGCGGGGAGTCACGAAGCGGTCACGGCCCCAGACCTCGTCAAGCAGCCGATCGCGGTTGAAGACATGACGGGGGTGAGAAGCCAGGTAGTACAGGAGTTTGAATTCCAGCGTGCTCAGCTCCACCAGCCGGCCGCCCACGGTCGCCTCCTGAGTTCGCGTATCGAGCCGAACGCTTCCGATCTCCACCACCTCCCGCTTGTCTGCGACGCGCTCCTGCCGGCGCAAAACCGCCTTGACGCGCGCCACAAGCTCCCGCGGGCTGAAGGGTTTGACCACATAGTCGTCCCCGCCGATCTCCAGCCCGAGAACTCGATCCACTTCCTCGCCCTTGGCCGTGAGGAAAATTACCGGCAGAGCCCTCAAGTGGTCGTCGGCGCGCAGCCGCTTGCAAATACTAAACCCGTCATCGTCCGGGAGAAGAATATCCAGAAGGACTACGTCGGCTGGGCTACGACGAAGATAATCCAACCCCTCGCGTCCTCGCCCGAAACTCTCGACCTCGAACCCTTCCTTGCGAAAGTTGTAGCGAACTAGCTCGACGATGTCTTTTTCGTCTTCGATGATTACCACGCGTGGCCGCACGGCAAGAGTATAGCACCTCTAATGTTACAGGAATGTTTCTTCTCGTTTGATTTTCATCACGAATTGCGGTTTTGACATGTAGGGGGACGGCTTGCCGTCCCCTCGGTGGTTGGTGAGGCCGGTAGGGCAAGCCCTACCCCTACAATTACAGCTCCAATGCCAGCCGCGCCCCGTGTCGTTCCCGCCCCCCTGTTCTTTGGGGGCCGCTTGGCCGGCCCTTTTCGTGTTAGTATGTTGTTGAAACAGCGGGCTTTGGAGTACGGCCCGTCAACGGACGGGCTGCACTCCAAAGCGCTTGACGTCAGCATTATTTTCCGGGCGAAGCTCCATTAGGAATGAAATGGCCAGAGCTTTCTTAAGCAGGGGGTTGGGAATCCGATTACGGGTCGCGGAAAAAAGTCTTCTGGCCTTCTTCGCCGCCCTCCTTATAGCTTCTTTCACCCTGTCTTTGCCTGGCACAACCCGCGGGGTGCTGGGGGTACTCAACGTGATGGTTGGCTGCCTCCTCGTGGCATTAAGCAAGGATGATCTGGTGGAAGGAAACCGGATGGCCTCAACCCTGCGCGATTGGCTCCCAGCCCTTCTCATCTTGCTGGCCTACCGTGAATCGGGATTGTTCATCAAGGCCGACCCCGCGCATCGGCTCGATCATCTGTTCATCTTGTGGGACCGATGGATGTTCCACAACCGGTGGGTGGAGGCGCTGCTCGAGGCGTGCGCTCCCTGGCTCCAACATTATCTCGAAATGTGCTACTTATTCTGCTATCCCCTGGTCCCACTGGGCTTCGCAGCCCTTTACCTGGCGCGGCACTCGATCGCGGCCCAGCGCGAACTCAGGGGCAGTAGTCTTGGCGCAGATGTTCGTCACCAACCCCTTCCCCTCGCAGCCATGTTTGACCGGTTCTGGACGACGGTCCTCCTCGCCACCCTTTTTTGCTACGCTATCTATCCCGTCTTTCCGCTCACCCCGCCGCGGGTGTTGTTTAACGATGTTCCCGGGCCGCCTGTTCCTCCCCTGCTGCGACACATGAACCTCTGGATTCTGAACCGCTTGAGCGTGCAGGTTTGCGTCTTCCCGAGCGCCCACGCGGCGTCGGTCACTGCGACGGCGTTGGCAGTCCGCGCCTATATGCCACGCCTCGGAATTGTTTTCTGCATCGCCGCGCTAAGCGTTGCCGCCGCCACCGTTTACGGCCGCTACCACTACACCGCCGACGCCGTGGCGGGCGTGCTGGTCGGCGTGGCGGCCTTCGCGGTTTCCTCCCGAATTCATAAACTCTGAGATAAAGCTTGGGATGGGTACCAAAGGTATGGGCGGGTGGATCTATTTGGGGGGGACGACCGACAAGAGGATGCAGGTGTCGCCCTTAATCTGGTACTAGCCCCAATACTGTTCATTTAACGATCCTCACGGATGCAGAAAAGTTGATGCGGCGAGTAGGTCCCCGCTTGCGAGGCCGCAGCCGGTAGTTGCTCATTTTGCGCTTCACGCCGCGGGGGTTGATGCGATGGCGGCTGCAACTCACCCGTTCCTGCAGAATCTCCTGGAGTATGGCCTCATGAAACGCTCTCTTCTGCCGAGGGGGGAGTAGCGACATAGCGAGCCAGGCGCCGTTGTATGACCCGCACGGCATGGAGGAAGGAAAGGTGGTCGGGATCTTCATCCGCCTGCAGGGCGGCCTCGTGCATCAGGCCGCGAATGGCAAAGTGGGCCATAAGGAGTCCATAAAACTCCTGCCGGACCAGTTCCGGAGTCTTGCTGCGCAGGACGATCTGGGCACCCCGCAGATGGGTCTTCAGTTCGTCCAGCGTGGTCTCAATTTCCCATCGCTCGTGATAGAGCGCCGCCAGTTCTTTCGCCGGGGCCGATCGGGGATCCAGAATCGTGGTGATCAGGCGATAGATCGGCTCCGCTCCTGGCACATCCTGCAGACGATATTCGATCACGCGGACCGTAATGGGGTGGCGCTGATTCCGGCGGTCCGAGGTGGACCGATAAATGCGACTGAGGTAGGAGCCATCCGCCAAGCGCTGGTCCACCTCCAAACGCGCATTCTGGCGGACTCGCCAGAGCAGTTCAGCGCCCGTCTGCGCGGCTTTCTGCCACAGTTCGTAGCCGGGGAAAAACCGGTCGGCCAAGCACAGCATGCCTTTTTTCAGGGCGGGCACCACGGCTTGCGCCAGTGTGATCTCATCCGTCGCATAGGAATCCACTTGCGCCGCCCACAGAACGTGGGTGCCATTTTCCAGCAAGCCCACGAAGCGAATCTTGGGGTAGGCACTCGATCCCCGACTGGCCCCGGGCCGGCCGAAGGCCCGGTCGTTCGCCGCGGTGTCTGCCACATCCAAGGTGCTGCCATCCAGGCTCACCAGCCGCCGTTGTCGATACCAGGCTCCCTGCGTCCGTTTTTCGGCGATCGGGGTTACGACGGTCTCGTACAGCTTCTTCAGCGGTTCGGTCCCCAGCCGGCTGCGGGCTTGCGAGATCCCCGATTTGCCCGCTACCTTTACGGTGGCCGACGGATCCAGCAGCCACTGCACTCCCTCCAGCAAGCAGCGCAGCACCTCGCGATAGGAAGAGCGCATGTAGAGCGCCAACGCGATGACGTAATAAACCACCACATGGGCGGGCAAATCACGCTCCCGCCGGCTGGTGCGGTTCGTCTGCTTCAAAGCCTCGCGGACTTTCTCGATGGGGAAAAACTTGGTGATGACACCCAGGCTGATGTAGTCGGTAATGCGGCTGCCTGCAGGTAGAGTTCCGACGGTACGGGCCATTCTGGGGGACCTCCCGCCCCAACCAGAATAGCACAAGAATCACGTTAAGTGAACAGTATTGGTAGCTAGCCCAACCTTCGCAGTTCCGCACATTTGTGAGGGGAAGTTGACCTCTCTATCGGTCTAACCTCTTATCCATCAAAGCAGGCTTCTCAGAAAGCCGTTGTAGTGCCGACCTACCCTCTTTACAAGCGCTGAAGGAAGCTGTCAGGATGCGCGCTGACGATGTTTCTACGCAGCAAACGGCGATGCAAGGACGGCAAGGAGCACCGCTCCTGGAGTGTAGTGGAGAACCGTCGGGTGCGTTCAGGGCGGGTAGTGCAGCGGCAGGTTTTGTTTTTGGGAGAGATCAATGACCGCCAGCAGGGGGCATGGCGACAGACGTTGGAGGTATTTGATGAAGCCGAGCAGCGGGCCCGGACGCTGAGCTTGTTTCCGGAGGATCGTGCGATCCCCGCCGACGCGCTGGATGGCGTGCAGGTGAAGTTGCGGGAGATGGAGCTGCGGCGGCCGCGGGCGTTTGGCAACTACTGGCTGGGCTGCGAGCTGTGGCAGCAGTTGGGACTGCGGGCGTTTTGGGAAGGGCGGCTGGACGCCGGCCGCGAGGAAGGGGCGTGGGCGAAGGTGCTGGAGTTGCTGGTGGTGAGCCGGCTGATCGCGCCGGGCAGCGAGTTCCGTTTGCACCGGCAAGGATTTGACCAGAGCGCCATGGGAGATCTGTGAGGCAGCGGCTTCGCCGTGGCCGAGAAGGATCGGCTGTATCGCTGTCTGGATCGCATCGTGGAGCACAAGGCGGCGTTGTTCGATCACCTGCGGCAACGCTGGCAAGACCTATTCCAGGCACGCTTCGACGTCTTGCTGTACGACCTGACGAGCACCTATATGGAGGGCGAAGGCGAGGGAATTCCCAAAGCGAAGCACGGCTACAGCCGGGATCACCGTGGCGACTGCCGGCAGGTGGTGATCGCGCTGGTGGTGACGCCGGAGGGATTTCCGCTGGCTTACGAAGTGATGGAGGGCAACACCTCGGACCGCACGACGCTGCGGGGCTTTCTGGCCAAGATCGAAGCTCAGTACGGACACGCGCGGCGGGTGTGGGTGATGGACCGGGGAATTCCCAGCGAAGAGGTGCTGGAAGAAATGCGCGCCGCGAAGCGGGAAGTTTTTTACTTGGTGGGTACGCCGCGGGGCAAGATTCAGCAGTACGAAAAGCAGTGGCTAGAATTGCCCTGGCAGAAAGTGCGTGAGTCGGTGGAGGTGAAGTTGTTCGCGGAGGACGGCGAACTCTATGTGCTGGCCAAGAGTGAAGGCCGGCGGTCGAAGGAGCGCGCCATCCGACGACGCAAACTGGTGGGGTTGTTGAGGGCCTTGCGCAAGCTGCGCCGGAGTGCTCCGGCGCGGGATCAACTGCTGCTGCGCATCGGGGCGGCGAAGAAGCAAGCGGGGCGGGCCTTCGGCTTCGTGTCCCTGCGCTTGCCCAAAGAGGGAGAGGAAGTCACCCGCCAGACGTTCACCTTTCAGTTGGACAAAGAGAAGTTGCAGAAGGCGGAGCTTCGCGATGGACACTATCTGTTGCGCTCCAACCTGGTGGGGGAGAACCCGGAAGTACTTTGGCAACACTATGTCCAACTGACCCAGATTGAAGCGGCCTTCAAAACCTTGAAGAGCGAACTGGGACTGCGTCCGATTTATCACCAAGTGGAGAAGCGGGTGGAAGCCCACATCTTCGTGGCCTTCCTGGCCTACGCCCTTTCGGTGACCCTCAAGCAACGGCTGGCCGCCTTAGCGCCGGGCCTGACGCCCCGCGCGGTGCTGGAAAAACTGGCCACCCTTCAGATGCTCGATGTGTGCCTGCCCACCACCGACGGTCGTTGGCTGATCATGCCCCGCTACACCCAGCCCGAACCGGATCAGTCGTTGCTGCTGCACCAGCTCAATCTGAGCTTGCCTTCCCAGCCACCACCCCGCATCAAGGCCCCCCAGGAGGCCGCCCAAACCCCGCCACCGAGATTGAAAATGTAGTGCTGACCTTTGACATCCCTCCGCTAAAAACAAAGCACTTACCCTTCACCTGCCCCCTCAACTGCGAAAGGTCGGCTAGAAGCGGTATCGCCGATCCACCCTGGCCTGCCACAAATCGCGAGCATCGTCATATTTTTTGGCGCGAAGGGACGGGTGGTGGAGATTGGCGATGAGAAATTCAATCTGTTTATCGACTTTGTCCTTCAGTTTATTGGGAAGCTGCTCGTACTGCCGTTCGAAGCGGTGGGTATAGCAGACGTTCATCGGGTGGCGCCACGCAGGCTGCGAACTACCGCGTCAGCCGTCTTGAATGGTCCCTTGATGCGCCCCTGTTTTACCTCGGCCAGGGCGAGTTGGAGCTCACTCTCCACAAGGCTCATAGGTGTAAGGGAGATCTTATCCCCATCAACGCTGGCTTCCAGTAGGTCCCCAACGCGCACGCCGGCACGCCTGCGGACAGAAGTTGGCAGTGTCACTTGGAACTTCCTCTTGACCCTGACGAGCTGCCGGGTTGCTTCCCTGGTGAGCATAGGCTTGGTTTGAGTTCCCATAACTCTTGTGTACTTACAATTCGATCATACGCGTAGGGAACATCATCGTCAAGAAACGGTTTGCCCCAGCGGCTTCAATTCCCCGACGATGAACCAGAAGCAAAGCAGGCCGGCTACGAGGACGAGCGGAGCCAGCGCGAACCCAGGGAAATATGACCCCGTGCGGCTGATCAGAATCCCCGTTAAAAGCGGAGAGAGGACGCCGCCGATGTTGCCAATGAAATTTCCCACTCCCATCCATGCGCCCACCTGCCGGCGCGGAGCGCAGCATTGAAATATCACCAGGAGATTCGCGGTAGACAGTCCGACCAGGGAAGCTGCGGTTACGAGGGCGACTGCTGACGATGCTTTGGCGGCAAGCGCCGCGGGAATCAGCAGGAGTCCGGTCGAGAAGGCGGCGCTGAGGACTCCTTTCCGCACGCGCGTCTCGTTCCATCCTCGGCGGATGAGCTGGTCGGAGATCCAGCCTCCCAGAGGCGCGCTGATGCCCCACACCAAATAGGTGAGCGAAGCGTAAGCGCCGGCCTCTAGAAGACTGAAGCTCCGCACCCGCACAAAGTAGTCGGGAAGCCAGGTGACGAGGAGATATTGGTAATATCCATAGCAGAAGAAGCCCAGGCAACATCCGATCAGGTTGCGATCCAAAGTGAGCTGCCAGGCGCGAGGCTTTTGCAATGTACTTTCTTCTGCCTGCGAGTCAACCTCAGAGTGCGGATACTGCGAGGGAAACGCCAACAGCCAGGGAAGCAACCACCCGAGGGCCAGGAAACCGACCAGGAAAAACATGGTGCGCCAGCCGTAGCGCACCGTCAGCCAGGCAACCAGCGGTGCCCCGAGAGCCAGTCCGAGACGCGTGCCGGAGTCGAAAACGCCGCTAGGCAGCCCGCGGTCGCGAGAAGGGAAAAGCGTGCTGACGAGTTTCACGCCGGTGGGAAGATAAACGGATTCTCCCGCGCCGAGGATGATGCGCACCAAAATCAGCGTCGCCAGGCCGCCCACCGCGCCCGTCAGGCCGCAGGCCACTGACCACAGTGCAAATGCGCCAGCGTAAAGCCAGCGCAAGTTCCAGCGGTCCACCAGCAGCCCTGCCGGAATTTGCAACAGGGCGTAGGACCAGAAAAAAGCCGAAAGCACCAGACCCTTGGCCGTAGGGCTGAGGGAGAGATCCGTGGAAATCAGCGGCAGGGCCACTGACAGCGTGGCGCGATCGAGATAGTTGATCAGGGCAGCAAGCGCAATGAGGCCGATGACCACCCAGCGGCGCGCATCGGAGATTCCCGGCGGGGCAGCAGTAGCCGCGTCGGGATCGAGCGAGGTATTGGTTTGTGGTTCCATAGAGAGAGGGTCACGGTGGGGTCAAGGGCCAGGCCAGCAGGCCACTATCAAATCGCGCAGCGCGGCAACGGCTTCTTCGAGTATCCGGCGTCCTTTTTCGGCGTTGGCCAGGGTTGGCCGGCCATAAACCCCATGCTGGGTGAGGCGGTGCATGGGAATGGCCAGCGAGGCGGCAGCGCCGCGCAGCAAATCGTGTTGGAGGGGCTTGGCTGCCGGCGGCAAGCCGTCATCCACCGCGAGCGCCATGTTCACCAAATGCGGGTGGAGAGCGAGCATCAGGCTGGTCTCAAATTCGCAAGCATGGCCGACGCTGGGGAATGCGCCCTCCTCGAGATCCTTCAGCCGCTCTGCCCCAGGCCGCCACCAGGAGGTGAAGATTACCTGCACGTCCGGCCAGCGGGAAGCAGCTTTCTCGGCGATGACTCCTCCGATGGCTTGATTTCCGCCGTGGCTGTTCAAAATCAGGAAGCGCCGGAACCCATGACGGGCCATCGATTCGAGCGCCTCCAGGATCACAGCTTCAAAGGTCTCGTGTTGCAGACTGAGGGTCCCGGGGAATGCCATATGGTGCTCGCTGACACCGAGACGCTGCATGGGTAGGATCAGGAGTTTTCCCTTGAATTCACGATCGAGGGCGGAGGCCATTGCTTCCCCAATGAAGCTATCGGTGCCCACGGGCAGGTGGGGACCGTGCTGCTCGATCGATGCCATGGGCACAACCACCGGCGTCTCCCGCGAGAGCGCGCCGACTTCCGACGACTTTAGTTCCTGCCAGTTCATAAAATCGCACACCTCCATCCCTTTTACGTTGTGAGCCCAGCTTCGGCGAATCCTACCTGATGTTCGGGACAGAGTCCACTGGAAAAACTGCATTGCGCCAGTCCCGGCCCTACTTATACGCCGGAATCCCGGTCACGCGCTCGCCGATGATGAGGGTGTGGATATTGTGTGTGCCTTCGTAAGTGAAGACTGATTCCAGATTGCACATGTGGCGGAAGATGGGATATTCATCGGCGACGCCATTGGCGCCCAGGATGTCGCGTCCCGCGCGGGCCACCTCGAGCGCCATCTTCACGTTATTGCGCTTGAGCATGGAGACATGCGCGAAATCAGCCCGCCCTTGATCCTTCAATCGCCCCACCTGTAAGGCCAGCAACTGCGCCTTGGTGATTTCGGTGATCATGTCGGCAAACTTGGCCTGAACGAGCTGGTGAGAGGCAATGGGCTTGTCGTCAAACTGCTTTCTGATCTTCGCGTATTCCAAAGCCTCGTGGTAACAGGCCATGGCTGCTCCGATGGCTCCCCATCCGATGCCGTAGCGGGCCTGAGTCAAACAGCTCAGCGGCGCTTTCATCCCCTGCGCTTGGGGAAGCATGTTACGCGCGGGCAGGCGAACGTCCTGGAGTGAAAGGCTGGAGGTCACCGAAGCACGCAGCGACCATTTCCCCTTGATGTCCTTCGAGGTATAGCCCGGCGTTCCCTTCTCCACCAGGAAGCCGCGAATGCCTTCCGGCGCGACGCGCCCACACCACCGCCACGTCCGCAATTGTGCCGGAGGTGATCCAGGCCTTCTCGCCATTCAGGATGTAGTGGTCGCCATCCTTTACGGCGCGCGTCCTCATGCCAGCAGGGTTCGAGCCGAAGTCGGGCTCCGTCAGGCCGAAGCAGCCGATGGCCTTGCCCTGCTGGAGCGGCGGGCAGCCAGCGCTGCTTTCTGCTCCTCGGAGCCGTACTCCTTGATGGGGTACATCACCAGCGCGCCCTGCACGGAGACGAAGCTGCGCAAGCCGCTGTCGCCGCGCTCGAGCTCCTGCATGATCAGCCCGTACTCGACGTTGGACATCCCCGCGCAGCCGTAGCCTTCCAGGTTGGCGCCGTAAAATCCCAACTCCGCCATCAAGGGCACAAGGTGCCTGGGGAACTTTCCCTCCCGGTTCCACTCCTCGATGTGCGGTATGACCTCCTTGTCCACGAATTCGCGCACCGTCTGGCGCACCAACTTTTCCTGGTCGTTGAAGAGCGCGTCGATCTCCATGTAATCTACGCCGCGAAATGGAAACATAAGGCCCCCCTTGAAACATTGAGTTCTTTGCGCATCGAGTCAAGGCGTCATTCTAGCAGCGAAGGCGAGGGTCTACAAAAACTTACCACTGTCATTTCGAGAGGAGCGAGTAATCTTGCTAAGGAAACGAAAGAATTTCGAGATAGGTCGTTCCGCCCGAAATGACACGGGGGGATCTACCTCCAGAGGCCTACGACTTTTTGTCCGATCCGTGTCCTCTGTGCCTCTAAAGCCTCAACACAGAGACCACGGAGCCCTGCATCCGTCGGCTGACGGACTGCAGGGCGCAGGGTCTCAGTGCCCTCTGTGTTTAGTCCTTTTCTTGGCCACAGAGAACACTGAGAAGAAGAAATCTTTGCGGCGCAACAACGACCCACGAACTAGTGCTACAGGAATGGTCGCAATGGGCCATTCAGGCGGCGATTCGTCCTGAGGTGATCGCCTTCCTTCGCTTCCGGCCGGAGTTACTGAGCGCCTTCGACCGTGACGCCAACGCTTTCCCATCACCACGTTCCTGGGAGTTTGTCTCACGCATTCTCGATTCCCTCGACTCGCACTCGAACCCAGCCATCGAGCACGAAGTCATAGCAGGAGCGGTGGGCACCGGAGCGGCTACGGAATTCTCGGCCTTCTTGCGGATGTTCCGGGAATTGCCCAACATCGATGCCATCCTCCTGAACCCAACCCGGGAACCGGTGCCGGAGAATGCGGCTGCGCAGTACGCGGTGGCTTCCGCGCTGGCCCGATGCGCTTCCGATACCAACTTCGACCGGATCTACCTGTATCTGAATAGACTGCCCACCGAGTTTCGGGTGCTCTGTGTGCGCGACGCCACCCTTCGTGAGCCAGCCATTCGCTGTACCGCTGGCCACACCAAGAGGGCCGTCGACAACCACAGCGCCATTGCATAGTCACGGTCTGCACCACGCCGTTGGTCAGGGCCGATGGTCATGGGCTCGCCAGAGAGGCGTCGCTGCAAGTCGGTTGCGGGACAAACTTCCGAGTGGCCCATCCAAGCACAAAGAGTCACAAATCACCGCGCGACCACCCGCCGACTATCCGGCCAAGCGACTCAGGCGATCGTGAATCTCCTCACTATCTTAGAAGGGCGTTTCACAGGCACAATATGGCAGAGGCGGTCGGAAGGGCTGTTCTCCCTTGTGGTCATGTATACCAGTCGATTCCGCACCTGCGTATGTTCGGAACGGGTACTCGAAGGGGGAGCATCATCGGGGGAGCTGTTCCCGCGAGTGGGATTCATCGTGACCAACCTGACAAGAAGCAATGTCCCATGGAAGCATCTGGCAGTGCAAACCCGACTGGCAATTGCATTCAGTGGCCGTCAGGTGTACGTTATTGGTCGGGCCCGAAGTCGATAATGGAAATTCCGGACAAGCCTGATTCCTGCTCTGCGGAATACTTGCGCAGTTTGCATCGAAGGGCGTTCCGGCGAAGGACAAAATCATGTCCGTGGGATTGCGTCCATTCCTGTCGCTGTTAGTCGCTTTGTCGCCACTGTCAGCGCAGGTCAACTTCCCTGCCCCGCGACCGCCGTCCAACGATATTCGACTGGAGAATCATGTTCCGATTCCTATGCGGGATGGAGTCGTGCTCTATGCGGATGTATATCGTCCCGTGGGCGGCGGGAAGTATCCGGTGTTGGTGTCGCGAACACCATACAGTACCCAAAGATTTCCAAACGCCTATGCCGCGCCCGTATTTTTTGCGCGCCGCGGCTACGTGTTTGTCTTCCAGGATGTGCGAGGGAGGCATGAATCGGAAGGTAAGTGGGATCCGTTCCGCAACGAGCAGGAAGACGGTTACGATACGATCGAGTGGGCCGCCGCACAGCCGTGGTCGAATGGCAAGGTGGGGATGGAGGGGGCTTCGTACCTCGGTCACGTGCAATGGCAGGCCGCGTTGAAAGCGCCTCCGCACCTCGTAGCCATCTTTCCCACCCTCGCTTCCACCAACGCTTACCGTGATACGGTCACCTTCAACGGAGGATTCCGATTGTCACTCGCGTTTGGGTGGGGCCCGGTTCGACAGGAATCCCGCATCATGCAGAACCCCGGTGTCTACACCATGGGAGACGGGATCGAGGAGCTGAGTTTCGATAGAATTCTCTGGCATCTGCCCCTAAACGATATGCAAGAGCTGGCCGGCCGCCATGCGCAGTTTTATCAGGATTGGCTTGCGCATCCGGCCTACGACGATTACTGGAAATCCATGAGCGTCGAGGAGCGCTTCGAGTCGATCGGAATTCCGGTACATACGTTTGGCGGCTGGTACGACATCCTGGCGCAAGGGACGCTCAACGGCTACATGGGAATGAGCAAGAAGGGCAAGACGGCGATCGCGCGGGAGAAGAGCAAGATGATTGTGGGCCCGTGGGGACATGGGGCCACGCGCAAATATGGCGACATCGATTTCGGCGAGCAGGCGATGGTGGATACGCAGGCCACGGAGCTTCGCTGGTATGACTATTGGCTCAAAGGAATTGACAACGGTATCCAGAACGAACCGCCGGTGAAGATTTTTGTGATGGGCAAGAACCAGTGGAGAGCCGAGAACGAGTTTCCGCTTGCACGCGCTCAGTACCGGAAGCTGTATCTGCAGAGCGGAGGGAATGCGAACAGTTTGCGGGGCGATGGGCGGCTCTCGTGGGATGCGCCGTCAGCCGACTCCCGGCCCGATCAATACCGTTACGACCCCGACTTACCGGTTCCCAGCCTTGGCGGCGCCAATTGTTGCGGCGCGCCGACGCCAGCGGGGCCGATGGACCAGCGACCCGTGGAAAACCGCCATGACGTGCTTGTGTACACGTCCGACTATCTGAATGAGGCGATCGAGGTCACCGGACCTCTGAAACTGGTGCTGTACGCCTCATCCGATGCTCCGGACACTGACTTTGTCGCCAAGCTCGTTGATGTCTACCCGGATGGGCGGGCGATTAATCTGGCGGAAGGGATCGTGCGAGCGCGCTATCGCGAGAGTCTGAGCCGCGCGAAGCTGATGGAGCCGGGCAAGATTTACGAGTTCGAGATCAACATGCTGGCCACCAGCAATGTTTTTTTGGAGGGCCACCGCATTCGCGTCGACGTCACTAGCAGTCACTTTCCACAGTTCGACCGCAATCCGAATACGGGGGAGCCCTTCGGGACCAGCGCGAAGGTGCGAGTGGCAAAGCAGATGATTCAGCACTCGAGCGCGTACCCGACTCATATACTGCTACCGGTGGTGCAGTAGCGAAGCGCCGTCTCCCTTGCTCCAGTCTTCCCGTGTGAGGCTCTTCAGATCGTCGACTACCTTTCCGTCGTGGAGAGTCAGCTCGCAGATCAGCATTTACGGCATTCGCGAAGATTCCGAAAATACGGAATAAAACATAAAGAAGATAGTAGTATCTGAATTGCAGCAATCGAATAATTTGCAAGCCCCTTATCCCATGCCTGGGTACAACATTCCCCCACCTGCAATCATGCTGTTCGCTGGAGTCTGCAACCGGATTCCCTGGATATTAGAAATAGAAAAAGATGGTTAAGAAGTTTTGGTAGCAGCGCTCAATAATGGGCTTAGAGTGAGTTTGGATTTCGGCGTGGTTACCAATTTTGGTGCACACCTCAATCAAAAACGGCAGCAAACCGTCCCATTCGCTGGAAAGCTGAAGCCTTCACAGCAGGCCCATAAGCACAGTTTAATTTCACTCTGTCGCCTTCCCTCCTAACGCCGCTGTTTACGCGTAGGCGTCAACTGGCGCAGTGCATTGCGGCTGGCGGGATTCAGGCGTGGAAGGGTGTTTCACAGGCGGTATCTAGCCGAACAAGCACGATTATGCGTAATCACATGCCGACAAAGCAAGACCAATCTGCCCAATCCGAGGCCAATCCTACAAATCTTAGTGATATGCTTTGGCGGCAACGCTCGACTACTTGACGGGCGAGTTCAACGGTGCTTGCACCGCCGCCGATCGTTGTCGGCAACGGCCGCTTTTGGCAGCAATCCCCGAGGATGGTAACGAACAGTCCGTGTGCACGGTGCCGCCTGAGACCTTGACGCGTAGCGCCGCCACCTTTCTCGGCTGCTGACACCGCCTTCCGGTTGTTGACAGGGATAGGAGCTAGGAAGATACTGGGTGAAGTCCGGCAGCGCCCTTCCAGCCTGCAAACGTAGGAAAGGGAGGAGGGTGCAATCATAGGCACTCCAGGTCAGCGCGAGGCCGTTCGCGTTGCGATGTCTTAGATTGTTTCAGCTTTCGTAACCGAGACGTATCCTCCGCCCGCAGGAAGGCATCAGCTCAGCGAGGGCAACAACTATGGATAAACTCAAAGTCAAAAGAGGGTGCTTCCTGAGTCACTCTATTGAACATGGAAAACATGCGGACTTTCTCAAAGAAGAGATTCTGGGAGTTTGCGAGGACACTGTAGAAGTTTTCACTTTCTCTGATCCTTCCAGTCTTCGTCCCGGAGACCCCTGGTATGATAAGGTGATTAAGAATCTAAGGAAAGCAAAGGTTGTTCTTCTACTTCTATCTCCTTCCACTGTAAATCGCCCTTGGTTACTATTTGAATCTGGAGGCGCCGTAGCATTAGGTGCTAGAACCATAACATTGCGAATTTGTGGACTTCCCCCTGAGCTCGTTCCCGGTCCCCTTACACATTTTGAATCCTGTGATCTCAGCGAAAGGGAGGCTGTAATTCAGATGCTGAACGATTTGGCCACGGCCCAACGTCCCCAAGAGGCCAGCCTCCTCAGAGCTGCAAGATCCATCGCAGCCTATTTTGGAAATGTTGATAAGGAAGAAGTAATACCCGGACATCAGAGACATTACTTGCCGCCTCTACAATATCGACTTGCCGCGCTCGCCAAATTGTCCGAGACCCAGCGCAAACTATTCTTGCATGTGCAGACCTGCGAAGGTCGGCAGAAAAAGAGAGGTATTCTTGAGTCAGAAATACGTACAGGAATGCCGATTCCCTATGAGCGCCATGCAAATGCACCTACAGCAGGAGAACTGGTGATTTCAGCATCGGAATATTATTTCAGGCTGCGCGAGCTTTATTACCTGGGCCTCCTCGATATGGAAAAGGTTTCAGCATACGAGAACAGATGGTCTCTTGATCCTGAAGTCCGCGAATTCCTGGCGTGACTGTTGTTCTCGTTGAAGATGCTGAGCGCCTGCCGAGCCAACGCGGAGCGAATGAACTATGGCCTCTGACTGGTATAAACTGCCCAACGCCGAGCTCAAAGATGCGATCGGCGAACTTGTTAAGGAAGTGCGACGTCAGATCAAGTGTCCTCCCGAGCACGAAATCGAAGTGTATCGCATGCCAAAATGGCCGCGCGCCTTTCATCTTGATTGCAAACATTGTGCCCGCGACGTGTTCGTCAAGAGTTTCGGACAAGATCCTAGCATTAGCAGTAAGGAACGCCAACTGCGATATGATATTGAAAGAAACAACCTGGAAGACCTGGCTCGCAAGGGCTTGCAGGAAGGCTGCTTCTCCAATGACTCGTTCCATATTCCGCAACTGCTTGGTTCCATTGGGGACCCTCACTTTGCCCTGATAGAGGAGTACGTCGGGAGTCAGACTCTCTGGGAGGTCATATCTAACACCATTCATAACGGCAAGAACGACGATTTGTTAAAGGCGTTGTCTCTGCTCGCGAAAGGTCTCGCCTGTGTGCATTACGGAACCGTGACCGAAATACATAAAGAAGATATTCCAAGTGTGAAAGACCCTCTTAAGCTACTCAATAACCTCGCCAACAGTGGCGAATTCGGCGGCGTACTGCCTCAACTTTATTCACTGCACGCAAAATGGGAGGCCGATGAGTCCTTCAAGAATACACTGCGGAGGTGTCTTGTTCATGACGGATTGACGCCAGTAAATGTCCTTTATTCCTCGGACACGAACAAGGGTCGAATTACGATTACGGATTTTGAAACACTTCACAATGACGCCCCTTTTGCCGACATTGGGACCGTCTGCGCGGAACTAAAGCTCTCCTTCGTGATCAACGCAGATGACTCCTATCTGGCAGAGCCCTACATCGGTTATTTTCTAAGGGAATATTTCGCCCACCACAAAAAGCTTAACCTTACCTATCGACAGTTTACGTGGGTGCAGGCCTATTTTATGGGGCGACGGTTGCTGGTTATCGCCCAAGGAGGGTGGCTGGGCTCATCCCTGAGGAGGTGGTGCGTCGATGAGGTGAAGAGCATATGGGGATTAATCGATCAAAAAGGTGCGTTCTTTTCACCGCCTTTCTTGCGTGTAAAAGCTGTGTTTTTTGACTTTTACAATACGCTAGTGCTTGTTGAGGATAAGGAAGATGATTTGCAGAACTTCGAAAGCGTCCGAGATTATGTTGCCGAGAAGTGGCCGAGCACTGGAGCGGCGCTCGCATCACCAAAAGATCTAAAAGATAGGTACTTCGAAGTGATTCAAGAGATGCTCCAAGAATCGATGGAAGAATACCCGGACGTGGATTTAGAGCGCGTTTGGGAAACGACCCTTGCTCGACTTGGAATCAGGATCGCCAATCTTGGTTTGCACGATAGACGCAGGGAGACGCTGCGAGACATTCTGAAGGTCTTTCGGAGATCAGCCGTTACACGGTTTGAGGTGTTTGAGGGAGTGGTAGAGGCAATTAAAGCTTTAAAGAACCACAATATTAATATTGGAATTATCTCCGACGCTCAGCTTGGCTACATCGAGAGTGAATTGGAAAGATCGCGGATTCGCCCCTATATCGATTACTCTCTATTCAGCGCAGAGTGGCGCTATCGAAAGCCTGATCGCCGTTTCTTCGAATGGGGGCTTAAGCAAGCACAGGTTAGACCAGAGGAGGCGGTTTTTGTAGGGGATGATATGTTCCGAGATGTTTTCGGAGCAAAACGAGTTGGCATGCGCACAATCTACAAACCTTCGGACTACGGCCAGTCATTTTGTGAGGGGTGTTTCCCGGACGAAGTGGTTACTGACTTCAGGAAGCTCCCCGAGCTGTTTGGAATTTCAACGCCATCATGAGCCGCGTTCGTTCAGCCAACACTCGCTCTGGCGCCATCCAGCCGCGCCGGAGCCCCGACGCATACTTTAGTTCGCTGAAAGTCACTGCTGGCAGGGTAGTTGCAAACCCAGGTCAGGGATTCGGCCTGGGAAGTCGCCACCGCGGAAAATGTCCGCCGAGCTATATCAACCCTGTGTAACGCCGTAGGGTAGACCATCACACACCAAGTCCGGGATGTTCCGGCCACACGAGAGGAATGCTTCACCATGGGTGCCGGTTTTATGAACGATCGGCGGCAAATTCGGGAGTCAGAAGTCACGAGTCAGAAGCGCACCACAGCGGCGATTCCCGGCAGACCAGAGCCATCCACCACCAAGACACGAAGACACTAAGTGTGGCTCGGTGGGGATTGACGGCAAACCAGAGCATGTTAGGGAACAGGGGACAGGGAAGAGGAAATAGGGAATAGGGAACAGGGAACAGGGAATAGGGAATAGGAAGCGTCCCTCGCGGAGTCTACCCTGAACCAACTGCTGGGATTCTTCGCTTCGCTCAGAATGACAGGCGAAGGCCTCAGGATGACAGCGAACGGGATCGGAATGACAGGGTTGGGTGAGAGAAGAAGAGGACGGCGGGAGGAACAAAAAGCTCGCGCCTCGCTCCGGCGAAGCGCGAGCTGGAGAGGGAATCAGTGTCGGCTCTCACAGGCCGACTCCCGTTCGCGACGGCTCAAGCTGCGGGGCGCGCAGCCAATACGTTCGTCACATTGGGGAAGAAGCCCTTTGGTGTGCTGATATAGCCGGCGATGGAATCCTTACCCAGCTTATTCACCACCAACTCGAGGGCGCTCCCAGCCCCCTGCACGTAGAAGTACACGGGCTCGTCCATGGCCTTGTCCCTATGCACGTGAGGCTTGTCGTCAAACACCAGGTTGACTGTGAAGACGTTCCGCTTCGTGTCCGTCTTTTGCAATTGCACGGTCACGGTCCCGACTTTCTGTTGGGAGTGTTTCTTGGCAAGATTGAACTCGAAATAGTCTCTGTCAGTCCTGTGGGCCAGCGCCACCAGCTCGTCATGGGTGCGCGCGATAGCGCCACTCAGTTCACCCTTGGTCCCGGTAAGAGCATTGGCGAACTCGGACTTGGTGCTCTCCAAGTCCTTCCTGGTGCCCGCCAAGTCGCTGGAAAGCCCGCCGATCTTGGCATTGGCGTCCGTCTGGAGCTTATTCACTTCGTCGGCGCTGGCTTTCTTTGCGATGGCGGCATTGAGTTGCTGGACGGCCGTTTGCTGCTTCTTCTGGATATCCGCCGCCAGCGCGTGCGCGCGGCTGAGTTCCTGCTCGGTCATGCCCAGTTTTTCCGACGTCACCTGGAACTGGCCGCGCAACTGTGCGTAGCGCTCGTCGCTGGTGTCCATGCGCCGGGTGAGCAGGTCCAACTGGTCGGCCTGCTTCGCGGCAATGGTTTTGAGGTCGTTCCGGGAGTAGAGCAGGAAACCGAGATTAATCACCGAGAGCGCCAGAAGTATGCCTACCAGCCAGCGCATGGCGCCGCTGGCCGAAGCGGCGGGCAAAGGAGGCGGCGACTGCACGTACACAACCTGAGGGGCGCCGGGTGCGGAACCCGGCGCGGCACTAGGGTCCGGCTCGTTCAAACCGAACATCGTACCGGGGCCTGGGGTCTTATCTGCCATACAAACTCCTCTCTCGCCTAGAAATCAAGCCGCCCACCAAACTGGTGGACCTGCCTTTCTTGAGACGCTAAATCTGAAAATTAGGTTTCAATCCCGCATTAGTTCGCTTTTATGATGAACGAGGTTAGTATCGCATCTTTGGATAAATAGTTCAAGCCTTTTAGGTTACCGGATAGTGGCGTCATTTGATCCCGCGTTCCTCACCATTCACAGGTCATTCCCGCGAAAGCGGGAATCCAGCTCGTTGTGGTGACATGGACCCCCGCTTGCGCGGGGGTGACGAAGGCTTGACTTTCATTTCTGTGGGTGGGCCGCAGGCCCATGACCGGTCGGAAAGAAAGGGCGGACGCAGACGCGACAAGGCGTTAGAATACAACACGGGGAATGCGATCGCCAGATAAGAGCTGCGGATTTGCCGACTGAGGAGCCAGCGCCAGGCGCTCGCTTTTGATGAGGAACTCATCCGCTGCCTCGGGGAGCCTGCTGCGGCGAAAGGATCGAGATGCCAAAGTACGTTTTAGCCCTCGACCAGGGCACGACGAGTTCGCGCGCCATGTTGTTTGACTGCAACGGCGTGGTGTGCGCTTCAACCAGTCGAGAATTCAAGCAGTATTATCCGCGCGCCGGCTGGGTCGAGCACGATGCCGAGGAGATCTGGCGATCGCAGTTGGAGGTCGCGCAAACGGCTCTGGCGGAGGCTCAAGCAAGCGCGGAGGACCTTGCCGCCATCGGCATTACCAACCAGCGCGAAACCGTGGTCCTCTGGGATCGGGCCACCGGCAAGCCCATTCATCCTGCCATCGTCTGGCAGTGTCGCCGTACGGCTGCCGTGTGCGACCAGATTCGGCAAAAGGGCTTCGACAAGGTTATTCGAGAAAGAACCGGTTTGGTAACGGACGCTTATTTTTCCGGGACCAAGATTGCCTGGCTGCTGGAAAATGTTCCCTCCGCGCGTGAAAGGGCGGAGCGAGGCGAACTCGCCTGCGGCACCATTGATTCCTGGCTGATCTGGCGACTCACGGGCGGCAAGGTGCACTCGACCGATTTCTCTAACGCCTCGCGCACCTTGCTTTTCAACATTGCAACGCTCGCGTGGGACAAGGAGATTCTCAGCTACTTTCGCATTCCGGAATCATTGCTTCCCGCGGTGAAGTCTTCCAGCGAAATCGTCGCAGAGACCGAGTTGTTTGGATCCCGTGTTCCGATTGCCGGCGTGGTCGGCGACCAGCAGGCATCACTGTTTGGCCACCAGTGCTTCAAGCCCGGCGCGGTCAAGAACACTTACGGCACAGGCTGCTTCCTGCTGATGAACACCGGACCCGCAATTCCCCGCTCGCAGGCAGGGCTGCTGGCAACCATCGGCTGGGAGAGGAATGGCCAGGTAGCATACGCGCTGGAGGGCAGCGTGTTTATTGCCGGCGCGGCCATCCAATGGCTTCGCGACGAAATGGGATTGATTCGAGAAGCCTCCGAGACGGAGGAAATCGCCCGCTCGGTGCCGGACACGCATGGCATTTATTTTGTCCCCGCTTTCGTCGGACTGGGGGCGCCCCACTGGGATGCGTACGCGCGGGGCGCCATCGTCGGTCTGACTCGCGGGGCTAACCGAAAGCACCTGGTTCGAGCGGCGCTTGAATCCATTGCCTATCAGACGCGCGAGGTGGTCGACGCCATGACGCGGGACTCGGGAATCAAGCCGGAGGTCCTCCGCGTGGACGGCGGAGCCGCCCGCAACAATTTCCTCTGCCAGTTTCAGGCCGACATTCTTGGAGTTCCCCTCGAGCGGGCCGCCACGACAGAGACCACGGCACTGGGGGCAGCCTACCTGGCCGGCTTGGCGACCGGATTCTGGGGGAGCGAATTGGAGTTGAAAACTCAATTGAAAATAGAACGACGCTTCGAGCCTTGCATGGAGGCGTCTCGCCGCGAGGAGCTTTGCGGGGGCTGGCGACGCGCCCTGGAGCGGGCCAAGGGGTGGGCGAATTAGGGCCGATCTTCGATTGCCGATTGTCGATTGTAGTTTGAACAAGCCGCCTCATGCTTATCCGGTTGTTTCAGCAAGCCCCAATATGTTGGGGTCAGTCTTGGCTTGGCGGATTGGGAAGCTCCGCCTGCCCCGCATCTCCTTATAGGTCGTGGACTTGTGCCCGGTCCCGAGACCGAGCAAGGTTTGGAACGCAGCCATAGGTTGCTTCCGCCGGTTATGGCGAAAGACGAATTCATCAAGATACGCCTGGAGCTGATTGCGGCCTACGCCGTGATGGGTTCCGAGCAACCATTGCTTCAGGTTGCCGATGGCGCGGTCGGCCAAAGGCACGGCGGACTTCGCGCCTCTATGGAGGTCGGCTCGCGAGGGTTGAGTGCGGGACACATGGTGAAACCCCGCCTCCTTCAATCCGGCGAAGCTGTTGAGGGCGTCGGTATACACGAGAGAGCCCGGTGCCACATTCTGTCGCAGGAACGATATGAGGGTGCCGCCTCGGAAATCCGGAATGACCGCCATGCGAGCACGCCCGGTCGCGCGGCCACGCTTCTCCACCGCTACCACGATGAGGGCCGCCTTCCGGCCCCGCAGTTGTCGGCTTCCCCGCAAACCCGCTTGGGTACCCCCAATCCAGGCCTCGTCCACTTCCACTTCCCCACGCAGTGGCTCTCGGGCCATGTTGACCATGGCTTGCCGCAACTTGTGCAGCATCATCCACGCCGTCTCATAACGGCGCAGACCCAGCTGGCGCTGCAAGAGAAGCGCCGAGACGCCACGTTTATCCGTGGTCATGAGGTAAGCCGCCCAGAACCAAACCGTCAGCGACGTTTTCGTGTTATGCAGAATCGTCCCCGCCGTGAGGGAGACTTGATACCGACAACGAGTGCACTGCCATCGCCGCGCTTTCACGATTTCATAAGAACTCTGGTTCCCGCACCTTGGGCAGATGAAGCCGTCTGGCCAGCGGCACTCCGCCAGATACTTCTGGCAAGCCGCTTCGGTAGCGAACATCGACTGGAACTCGTGCAAGGTTTTCGGAAACACGGGGCGCGGCACGCCCACATACTACAGCTTGTGGCTTGCTGAAACAACCGGATAAGCACGAGCCGCCTAGCGAATCCCCCCGCTGTCAATCGCAATCGGCAATCGAAAATCGACGCTGGACAATCGGCAATCGAAAATCGACAATCGTCAATCGGCCATAGGAGGTGTTGCCCGCATGAGGAAACTTGGAGTGCTCCAGCTAGGTACCTTGCCTGTCGCTTGCGCGGTCCTTCTGGTGGTTGCTTGCCCAGCATCGGCTGGAGAAGGCCAAGCCGTCGAGGTGCCGGGCATCGTGCGCATTGAATCCAACGTGCCGGTGCCCCCGCCCGGGTGGGCGGCCCTCGAGAGGCGCTTGCTCGACGTCCTCGGTGAAGCCGCAGTCGAGTATGTGGAGCGGTACACGCGCAGCGGAGGCACTCTAATCTGGAAGACCAGTGGGGGAGCTTCGCTCGACGATCTGCCGGAGAGTTTCTACAACATCCCTTTGCTCTATGCCCTGGGTGGCGACGATCGGTTGCGCGAGATTTCGTTTCGGGAATGGAACGCCACCGCGCGCCAACTCACCTATGACTTCCACGTGCTGCACAACGAGTTTGCCAGTTATGGCGACTGGTTTCACATCGGTGAGGGCATCCAGTACTTCTACTTACTGGCGCTGGTGGATCCCACCGATCACGAGACCGCGGCGCGCGCCCGGCGCTTCGCCGGCTTGTACATGAACGAGGAGGCGGAAGCCCAGAATTACGATGCAAAACGGAAGCTTATCCGCTCGCCGCATACCGGCAGCCTGGGCCCGCAGTTTGGCGAGCCGGAGAAAGCCGCTCCCTATGGTTGGTCAAAGGGCATGGCCACCTACGGCCTGCCTCTCGAAGACCTGCCGGGCATCGCCACAATGGAGGATCTGAAGGATCCGGAAAAGGCCCGCCGCATGGGCCGTGCCATGGCCGAACGGATGGAGCGGGGGGACGTGCCTGTGAACCTGGCGGCTGCGTCGCTCGTGGCCAATGCCTATCTTTTTACTGGCGAACGGAAATACGCGGACTGGGTGAAAGAGTACGTGGAGGCATGGCTGGAGCGCACCCGCCAGAACGGCGGCATCACGCCGGACAACGTGGGACTCGAGGGGACAGCGGGCGAGTACCAGAATGGGAAATGGTGGGGTGGATTGTATGGCTGGCACTGGCCGCACGGGTACTACAGTGTGGGAATGGCGCTCCAGATCGGCGCGGCCTCGGCGATGCTGGTCTCGGGCGGAGATCGCCATTACCTGGAACTACCGCGCTCGAACATGGATCGCCTTATTGCCATGGGCAAAACCGTGAACGGCGCGTTCCTGGTGCCCTACAAGAAAGGCGACCGGGGCTGGTACGCCTTTCAGCCGATCGACCGTTCCCTGCCGGCCTCCTTGTGGTTCCTTTCCCTGGACTCCGCGGACTGGCAACGCCTGGAAAAACTGCGCTTGGCCAGCACCGTGGACTGGCACACCGCGACGCGCTCGCCCTACCCGAACCTGGGGTACGCAACGCTACCCGAGCCGCGCGAAGATTGCTGGAACTGCGACGTGGAAGGCTTGGCCGATTGGAACATTCTAGCCAACATTCGCAACAAGGAAGATCGCAGCCACGAGGGCCCTTGGCTGCGCTTTCTGGCGGGAGCCAATCCTGACTACCCGGAGAAGATCCTGACTGAAAGCTTCGGCCAAGTCGCCTGGAAGATGGACCAGATCCGCCGCAACGTGCTGCTGCTCGAGTACGACCCACGCGGAACCGAGAAAATCGATCCCAACGAAGCCAAGCTGACCAACGTGCATGAGCACCATTGGCAGACCATCAATCCCGTGACCACGGAAGCGCTGGTGCAATTGACGCTCGGAGCGCCCCAAATCATGTACAACGGGGGGTTGCTCCACGCCACCCTGCGCTATTTCGACCCGGCGCGGAAGCGGCCCGGGCTTCCGCCGGATGTGGCGGCATTGGTGACGAAGGTCGAGGCGGACCGTGCTGTCCTTCAACTGATTAATCTCAGCCCGTTCGAGGCCCGCGAAGTCATCGTGCAGGCAGGCACTTTCGGCGAACACCAGTTCACGCGAGTGAAATACCAGGTGCGCACGGACCCGGAGCCCTTGCAACCGGATCATTTCACCCGCCCGGACTTCCGCCTCGCGGACCGGGTTGTGGATGTCAACCGGAAGTTCTTCACGGTCCGCCTGGCGCCGGGAACGGGGCTCACGCTGGATATGGGAATGAAGCGATTTGCTAACCAGCCGACCTACGCCTTCCCGTGGCACGGCGACACCATTCCTGTGCAGTAAGCAGACGTAGGGGCAATCCGCCAACTGGCGGATGGCTGCCCCAGGGCGGCCACAAGGGCCGCCCCTACAGCCCGATTTCTTCACAGCTTCAGAGCCTTTCCGCAAGTCAGGCAGCGGAGCCGTAGCCCTTCGTTGACTGGATCCGGGGTAATAAAATCAGGCCGCGTCTTTGACAACCCGCAGGCGGTGTGTAAACATACCCCCGGAGCCACATAATGCCCAAAAATCGCACACGACGAATAATCCTCGCGCTTGTCCTGTTTTTCCTGGTTTTTCTTCCCCTCTTCACCAACGGGGTTGGCCTGCTAGTGGATTGGCTATGGTTCAAGCAGGAGGGCTTTCGGGTCGTCTATTTGACGATTCTCAAAACCCAGATTCAACTGAGCGGGCTGGTCGGAGTGGGTTTCATGGCTGTGACTGCATTGAACCTGCTGATCGCCCACGTTCTCGCTCACCGGCACGGCTACCGAGTCAATGGTGAATACATCGAGTTTCCGGCGCTCGACCGCTTCGGGATGGCCTTCCGCTGGCTCGTCTGGGTTGGCGTTCTGTTGATTGGATACGTGGTCGGCCAATGGGGCATGTCGCACTGGTTGGATTACCAGATGGCCAGTCACGGGCAATCCATCGGCCAGCAGGACCCGTTGTTTGGCATCGACTTGGGCTTTTATCTCTTCCGCTTGCCCTTCAACTGGTTCCTTTATTACCTGGCGCTGGTTGCGGTCATTGTGTGTCTGTTGAGCGCGGTGTTCCTCTACCTCGTGGAAGGAGGGGTGTGGGTCACGCCGCGAGGGCCCAAAGTGATGCGGCTGGCGCGCACACACCTTATGGCGCTGGCGGGCTTGCTTTTTGTTGTCTTCGCCTATCGAGTTCGGCTGGCCATGTACGGCCTGCTCTTTTCTCCGCGCGGGCTCATCTATGGCGCTGGGTACGCGGATGTGCACGCCACGCTGCCGGTTCTAAGAGTGGAACTCTTCCTTTGCCTGTTGACGGCCGTGGCATTCGTGGCCGGGGCGAAGTGGGGGCGTGTGCGGCCGGCGTTTTATTCCGTGGGCCTTTTGGTGGCCGTGGCCGTGCTTGGCGGATCGATCTATCCCGAGATCGTCCAGCGCTTCATCGTGGCCCCCAACGAAATTGACAGGGAACGCCCCTACATCGCCAATGCCATCAAATTCACCCGCCAAGCGTATGCGCTGGATCGTTTCGAGGAGCGCGAGTTCTCCGCCGTCGAGGATTTGAGCTTGAATGATATCCGGAAGAATGAGGCGACTTTCCGCAACGTTCGCATGTGGGACCACAACCCACTGCTGACCACCTTCGCCCAGCTCCAGGAGATCCGCACTTACTACGACTTCAAGTACGTGGATAACGATCGCTACTGGCTTAACGGGATTTACCGCCAGGTCTCCCTCTCGCCGCGCGAACTTTCTGCCGCCAGTCTGCCGGGCCGCAGTTGGATCAACGAGCACTTGGCGTACACCCACGGCTTCGGCCTTTGCCTCGGGCCGGTGAACGAATTCACTAGCGAGGGCTTGCCGGTACTTTTCATCAAGAACATCCCCCCGGTCTCCACCGCTTCCATCCGCATCACTCGCCCGGAGATCTATTACGGCGAACTCCAGAACGACTACTGCTTCGTGAAAACCCGGGCGCAGGAGTTCGATTATCCCCAGGGAGACCAGAACGTCTACACCAACTACCAGGGCGCGGGTGGAATCCCGGTGGAGGGCTTCTGGCGAAGGCTCCTGTTCACGCTGGCATTCGGCGAAAAGAACATCCTGTTTTCAGGCGATATTCAACCCGAAAGCCGATTGATGATTTACCGCCGCATTTTGGATCGCGCGCAACGGCTCACGCCCTTTCTTAGCTACGACCACGACCCCTACCTGGTCGTCGCCAGCGACGGGTCGCTTTACTGGATTCTGGATGGCTACACCACCTCCGAGATGTACCCTTATTCAGAGCCCGCGGAGGGAGTAGGGAATTACGTCCGCAATGCCGTCAAGGCCACGATCAATGCTTACAGCGGGCAAGTGCGCTTCTACATCAGCGACGCCTCCGACCCGCTCATTCAGGCCTATGCGCGAATTTTCCCGGGAGTATTTGCGCCGCTTTCGGCTATGCCCGAAGACCTGCGCGCGCACATCCGCTATCCGGAGGAGTTCTTTTCCATCCAGGCCGGCAAGTATGCGCTGTTCCACATGATGGACCCGCGCGTCTTCTACAACAAGGAAGACCTGTGGCGAGTGGCGCAGAGCGCCGCACGCGGCACTGCGGTCCCCATGACTCCCTATTTCACAATCATGAAGCTGGCGGAAGTAGGCGAGCGGGAAGAGTTCATCCTGATGGTACCCTTCACCCCCGCCCGCAAAGACAACATGATTGCCTGGATGGCCGCCCGGTGCGACGGCGCTGACTACGGCAAGGTTTTGGTCTTTACTTTCCCCAAGCAAAAGCTCGTCTACGGCCCGCAACAGATCGAATCGCGAATCGACCAGGACCCTGGAATCTCTCAGGCGCTTACCCTCTGGGGGCAGGGTGGCTCGACCGTAATCCGCGGCACCTTGCTTGTCGTGCCGGTTTTGAATTCGGTCCTCTACGTCGAGCCCCTCTACCTCGCCGCAGAGGCCGGAGGTGGCCTGCCGCAATTGAAGCGCGTTATTGTGGCCTACTCGGACCACGTGGTGATGGAGGATACGCTCGACGCGGCGCTGAGCAGGATTTTCAGCGGCACGGTGACCACCACCGAGGCGCTCCCATCCCCGGCGGGCCCGGCCGCCCAAGCGCCCACCAAGCCGCCAAGCGCTGCGGCGGTCGATATCCAAGCGCTCATCCGCGAGGCCAACCAGCACTACCAACGCGCCTTGCAGTTGCAACGGCAAGGTGATTGGGCAGGATATGGCGACGAGGTGAAGAAGCTCGGCGAAGTGCTCAACCGGCTGGCCTCGACACCGCCCGCAACCGGAACCAAGTAGATAACGCAGGCTGGCGCAGAGCGCAGCTCTGCGTGTCGTGTCGGTGACTACAAAGGGCTTGAGAATGAAACGCAGAGCTGCGCTCTGCGCCAGCCTGCGAATACTGCCGATAATAAGGATTCACTCTATCATGAAATCACAACGTTTAATGATTGCAGTCGTATTTCTCATCGCGTCAATTGGCCGCGCGCAAAATACTGCGGACGAAGTGCGGCCCATCTTGGAGAAACAAATCCAGTCCTCGGACCTGGTGACGTTTCAATTGCAAGAGTACCTGATGCAGCGGGTACCGAAACTCCCGGCCCCCGGCAGCGCATCAGAGTGGACGGCCGAAGCGGGGCGAATTCGCAAACATCTGCTCGAGGACGTGGTGTTCCACGGCTGGCCAAAAGAGTGGGTCAATGCCGCAACGAGGTTCGAAGATCTGGGACCCCTACCGTCCGGCAAGGGATACCAGTTGCGGAAGCTCCGCTACGAGATCGTGCCGGGGTTCTATTCAACCGCCATCTTCTACCAGCCGGATAATCTTCACGGCAAAGTGCCCGGCGTGCTGAACGTGATGGGGCATTACGGTCCCATTGGCAAGGCGGATGAGGCCTACCAGACGTTCTGCATCAATGAAGCCCTGCGGGGCATGATCACATTGAACCTCGAGTGGGTCGGAATGGGGGAGCTGACGGAGAAAGAAAATGAGCACTTATACAGCAGTGGACACCTGGACTTGGTAGGCGCCAATGCGGTCGGGTTGTTTTACCTGGCCATGCGTCGCGGGCTGGACATTCTTTGGGAGAATCCGAACGTGGACCAGAAGCGCGTCGCGGTGACGGGGCTGTCCGGCGGCGGCTGGCAAACCATTACCTTGAGCTCGCTCGATGAACGGGTGAGTTTGTCGATCCCCGTGGCGGGCTACACATCCTTCGAGGGGAGGTTAGCTCTCGCGCCCATTACCGAGGCCGGCGATATCGAGCAGAACGCCACAGACTTCGTGGTGGGCTCAGACTATTCCACTTTGACCGCCATGAGGGCCCCTCGACCCACGCTGCTGATCAACAACGCGGAGGACACCTGCTGCTTCCGCGCGCCCCTGGTCAAGCCTTATATTTTCGATGCCATAGTCCCCTTCTTCCGGCTCTACGGGCGGGAGGATGCATTCCAGTTTTATGAAAACACCGACATCTCGGCGCACAACTATGGGCTTAGCAATCGCCAGCAAGCTTACCGCTTTTTCGCAAAGCATTTCGACTTGCCCGCTGCCGAGCGAGAAATCCCGGTTGGTCCCGACATCAAGAGTTACACCGAACTCGCCGTGGGTCTGCCGAAGGATAATCTAACCATACTCGGGTTGGCTCGGAATCTGGCGCATCAGATTACACGGGCGGCCGTTCCTACGGATCCTGCTGGCAAGGCAGCTTGGGCGAGTTCGGAACGCACCAAGCTCAAAGAAGTGATCCGTTATGACCCGGTAACGGTGAAGCAGGTGTGGGCGGTTACCAACGCCAAGCACAATGGAGTGGAATCCGTCTCGTTCCGCTTCTTGCTGAGCGATGGGCTGAGCGCCACAGGTGTCTGGCTGAAGGATATACCCACCGCGGCCGACGCACCTTTGACCGTGGTTCTCAACGACAAGGGTATGAAAGCTGCCGGCTCCGAGGTTTGGGACCGCCAGCCTGAAGTTGCGGGCCGAATGGACCGCGGCGAGCAAGTGCTCGTGCTCGATCTGTTGTTCACCGCCGAGGCGGCGCCGGAAGGACCTTTCTTCTTGTTTCCCGAGATGCTGGCGGCGACCGGCAGGCGGCCGATAGGCATGGAAACGGCGCAACTGATCGCCCTCACCAATTGGGCGCGCGCCAAGTGGCGCGCCCCATCGGTCCGCCTGGAGAGCACAGGAATCCGCAGCCAAGTGGCATCGCTTCTCGCTTCGGCGCTCGAGCCTCGTCTCTTTGGCGAGGTTGCAGCGCAAGGCGGCATGCGCAGCCTGGCTTACCTTTTGGATAAACCCGTCAGTTACATGGACGCGGCCGATCTGTTTTGCCTAGACCTCTATAAGGATTTCGATTTGGACCGCTTGATGGCGCTCGCCGAACCTACGAAGGTTCGCGAGCGGAATTTCGTGGAAGATTTACCGCGTGCGGATTAGGCACGCCCCGCGGTGAGACAGGCCAACGAATGTGGCCTCCCTGGGGCCGGCGTGCTTCTTTCTATTGAATTGTCTCAGTTCAACATAGCTTTCGACCTCCCAGCGCATAGCGCCGGCCTGATGGTCACGGCGCGGCAGAGCCGCAAACAAAGCGATTTCTCCGTGTTCTCCGTACATCAAAAAGCTCAACACAGAGACCACGGAGGGTCTCAGTGACCTCTGTGTTTTAATCTTCTCTGGCCACAGAGAACACGGAGGCGTTGTTGGTCAAACAAAAATCTTTGCGGCATAACAATTCTTCGGGAACTACTGCTACAGGGGATACTGCCATGAAAGGCCCGTTCAATCTATGGGGTTGCTGCGTATTCGTGCTGACTGCCACGCTGCTTCCAGCGTGCCTGGGGGTTGCACAAAACCAGCCATCCGTCCGGCCAATTCTCGATCCTGCGAGCGTGCCGCCGTGGTTCCAGACAGGGAAGTTCCGTTCCGCGCGTTGGGACGGCGGCCCCATCGAGGCAGCGAAGGGAGTGCTCTCGCACTGGATAAACTACACGGAGGACGATCCCCGCCAAGTCCTGCAAGCGACACGTGATTGGTACAATCCCAAGACCATCGAGCTATTGAGGATGGCCCATATCAACTGGGCCTGGGTGACGTGGAGCAACGGGTTCTCGCCGGAAACTGAAAGGAAACAGTGGGAGTTATTGGGCCCTTACATCAAGATGTGCCATCGAAGCCACATCCGCGTGGCGGCATACATTTCCATCGCCAACATATTCTGGAAAGACATGTTCGAACACGTGCCCGGCAGCCTCGGCTGGGTGCAGCGCGATTTTCAAGGGGCGCCCTTGTTCTACGGCCGCCCTAACCGCTACATGGCTGACATTCGCAATGCCGAATGGATCGATCTGGAGAAAGCGCGCTTGAGGGCCGCGGTCCAGGCAGGCGCCGATGCCCTCTGGATTGACAACACTTTTTCCTACCATGGTGAGGAAGACGTCGCACACCTCATTGACGCTCTCTACAGCGAGGCGGCCCGAACCAACCCGCATTTCGTCATTATGTCCAACTACAACCAGCGCATTTACACTTGGGGGAGATTGCAGAATGGGGTCTCGACCGAAGATGGGCAGGAGCCTGGTTATTATACCGATAAGCAGCCAAGCTATGTGGTGACGAACGCTGGGTTGCTCCAGTATAGCTACGCCGTCGGCGAGGGATGGCGACCGGTTTCAATGGAGGACGGCGGGCGGCATTGGGGGGACCGTATGACCACCCCCATGGAGCCGCGAAAATGGCAACTGGCAATTGCCGAATGCGCCATGTATCACGTGAGCCTGGAGCCTTTCTCCGAGGGCCTTTTTCTTCGCGATCTCTACTTTGCCGAGCCTCGCGCCTTGGAGGGATGGCGCGCGCTGGGCGCCTACAATGCTTTCCTGGAAAGAAACGAGGCGTACTACATTCACCCACAATCCCTCGCTCGGGTGGCCATTCTTAGCGATGCGACTGACTTCGTCGTCCCCTATTTGAACCAGCTATCGGAGCGGAACCTGAACTACGACGTCATCTTTAACTACCAGACCCCTCGGGAAGACCAACTGAAGAGCTACAGGGTGATTGTTCTCCCCAATACCAACCCTCTCAGCGCGGAGTGGTGCGCGGCGCTCAGCCGATGGGTCAAGGTCGGCGGAGGCACGTTGATATCGGTTCAGGATGCCTCCTTGTTTTTCCCCGAGTCTGCCTCGGCGAGTCGCACTTTCGGCCTGGGGGCGCTTTTGGGATTCTCAGAGCGGAACATTCCAGGATCGAGACAAGTGCTCCCGCGCGGGAAAGGTTCTGTTATCTACCTGCCCCAACTTGTTCCGGCCGGGGAGATGTTTTCGCTCATCCGGCAATACCTGAAACACTCCGAGCTCGTGGAAGTGGAGGCTCGCGAGGCTACGCTTTCGAGTGCGGCCTACCAGCCACAGGAAAAGAGGATAATTTTGCACCTCCTGGATTATCAGCAGAAACTGGAAAGAGAGCTTCGTGTGCGAGTCCGCGCGCGTGTCAAAAAGGTGGAAATCCTCTCGCCGGACTCGCTCGAGGACACCCAGGCCAAGATCCAAATTGAGGGCCAGGAATCGGAAATCATTATCCCCGAGCTTGATACGTATGATTTGGTAGCTATCTATCCCACGAGTGGTATTGATATCGCACCTGAGAACCAGCAGCCGCTTCCTTGAATCGCCAACCTCTAACGATGCGGCCGCCGACCCAAGGGCAGAGTCCCGCCCAGCCGCTTGCCCCGACCAGACGGGCAAGGAGCCTGCACCAGCTTCCGATTTGGGGATAATGCAACATTCCTGTAACAAGTTCTTCACGCTAAATTAATCTGCCTGCCGCAGACTATCTTGAGTTCACTTCACCTTCGGATGGTGGCCGCCTCTTGGCTCGGCGGGAGTCCGCGCAAAGAGTGCCAGACCTTAATATTAACCCCCGCTTAACTCTCCTGTAAGAATGCGGGGGGAGAGTACATGTGGAGGATAACATCCATGAAAAAAGTACCGCATCTCTCAATTGTTCTTCTCGGTGTTTCCCTTGTCTTGACATGCCTTTTAGCCTTCCACTCCTCACCCTCGAGTGGCGCACTGATTCCTGCCCCGGATGCAGTCATGCTCAACGGCGCCGGGGCGACTTTCCCTTACCCCATTTATTCGAAATGGTTTTCAGATTACAACAAGATCCACTCCGACATTCAGATCAACTATCAGTCGATTGGTTCCGGCGGAGGAATTCGACAGCTCCTGTCTGGAACGGTGGATTTTGGCGCTTCAGACGCCCCCATGAATGACGAACAGCTCGGCCAGGCCAAAACCAAGATTCTTCATTTTCCCACGGTCTTGGGCGCCGTCGTTCCCACCTACAATATCCCTGGTGTGTCGCAGGAGCTTAATTTCACGCCCGATATTCTGGCTGACATTTATCTTGGCAAAATCACCAAGTGGAATGACGCGGAGATTAGCAAGTCCAATAAGGGCGCAAATCTTCCTGCTCAAGATATAGTGGTGGTACACCGCTCGGATGGTAGCGGAACTTCCTATGTCTGGACCGACTACCTGTCGAAAGTCTCTTCGGAGTGGCAAAGCAAGGTCGGGCGGAACACCTCCGTGAATTGGCCGGTGGGTCTGGGCGGAAAGGGTAACGAAGGCGTGACCGGGCTGGTTAAACAGACGCCAGGGGCAATTGGTTACGTCGAACTCATCTACGCCGTGCAGAACCAAATCCCCTACGGTCGGGTTCGAAACGCCTCCGGCGTCTTCGTCAAAGCTGATCTTGCCGGCGTGACCGCCGCCGCGGCAGGCTATGCGAAGACCATGCCCGAAGATTTCCGGGTTTCCATCACCAACGCTCCTGGCAAAGCGGCCTATCCTATTTGCAGCTTCACCTACCTCCTGGTTCCCACGAAGATCGAGGACGCCAATAAGAAGCAGGTCATCAAGAACTTTCTCACCTGGATGCTAAACGACGGACAGAAGGATGCTGAGCCTTTGTCCTACGCGCGGCTTCCAAAGGAAGTGGTGGGGAAAGAGTTGAAGCAGATTTCGCAGATCCAATAAACCGCTATGGCAGGTATTCCAGTTCCGACCGGGCGCGCGGCGGCAAATCGTCGCGCGCCTGCTTTTATCCAAGGCCTTCGAAGCGGCGACACCTTTGCCCATCTCTTCACGCTTCTCTGCGCGGCGAGCATCCTGCTGGTGACGGTAGCGCTCGTTCATCAGCTTTATATCAATTCTACGCTCGCACAACACAAGTTTGGATTTCGATTCTTGACTGGCCGCACCTGGGATCCGGTGAGCGGGGACTTCGGCGCTTTGCCTTTTGTTTATGGCACGCTGGTCACTTCCGCGCTGGCCTTGCTGGTGGCAGTTCCGTTGGGAGTCGGGGCGGCCATCTTCCTTTCTGAGCTAGCCCCGCCGCGAATCTCTAATCTATTGACTTTTGTCATCGAGCTTCTCGCTGCCGTTCCCAGCGTAATTTACGGATTGTTGGGCATATTCATCCTGGTCCCCTTTCTTCGTCAATATGGCGAGCCGTTCCTGAAGCGCACCTTGGGATTCCTGCCGCTTTTTCAGGGGCCGATGTACGGGGTGGGGATGTTGGCGGGCGGTCTGGTGCTCGCCATCATGGTGGTCCCATTCATCATTTCGATCTCACGCGAGATTCTTATGGCCGTCCCGGTAGAGCAACGTGAGGCGGCACTGGCGCTCGGGGCTACGAAGTGGGAGTCCACGTGGCAGGTCGTGGTTCCTTTCGCGCGCATTGGCATCATGGCCTCCATCTTCCTCGCCTTGGCGAGAGCCTTAGGCGAGACGATGGCGGTTACCATGGTCATCGGCAACGATCCCAGAATCAGTGCTTCCTTATTTGCGCCTGGTTATTCCATCGCCGCCGTAATTGCCAACGAATTTACGGAAGCCACGGGCGATCTTTACCTCCAGGCGTTGGTTGAGCTTGGCCTGGTGCTGTTCGCGCTGACTATTGTGATTAACGGCCTGGCGCGAATTTTCATCATTTCCACCACCAAGAAGGGATCGGGGCAATAATGGGCTGGCGCAATACCTGGCGGAAATTCGTCAACTACGTCATGTTCAGCCTGACGGGGGTTTGCGCTTTGGTCACGGTGGGCGTCACTGTTTTTTATTCTGGGATACCTTGTGTGGCATGGCGGAAGCTCCCTGAGCTGGGCTTTTCTGACACACTTGCCGACCCCCGTGGGCGAAAGCGGTGGAGGAATGGCCAACGCCATTGTGGGGAGCGCGAAGCTGCTTCTCCTGGCCTCTGCCTTCGGCATCCCGATGGGTTTCCTGGGCGGCGTCTATCTGGCTGAGTTCGGGGGTCAGACGTTTTCCTTTGTGGTGCGCTATACGGCTGATCTCTTGAACGGTGTGCCCTCAATTGTGATGGGGATTTTTGCCTACACGGTCGTGGTCTTGCCCATGAAACATTTTTCGACCTTAGCGGGAAGCTTGGCGCTGGGCGTGATGATGATCCCTATCGCCGTGCGCAGTACGGAAGAAGCTTTGCGCACGGTCCCGCTGATGCTGCGCGAGGGCGCGCTGGCCTTGGGGGCGAGCAAATGGAAAACCATCGCCACCGTGGTCGTCCCTGCCGCGCGCAAGGGGATTGTCACGGGAATAGTCCTGGATATTGCCCGCGTCGCTGGCGAAACGGCGCCCCTGTTGTTCACCGCCTTTAGTAATCGGTTCTGGAGCCCGGGATGGAATCAGCCCACAGCCTCGCTGCCGGTCATGGTCTATACTTACGCCATCTCGCCGTATGAGGATTGGCACAGACAGGCCTGGGCGGCCGGATTGGTTCTTCTGACTTTGGTGCTGGTGGCGAACGTGGTCGCCCGATTATCCGTTTCCGGGCGAACGGCGCAATAGGCGGTGACTGTCATGACGAATTCGACAGCCGGCAGTATGACTATGGCCAAGCAAGGAAGCTACACCGCTCAATCCCTAGGAGGGACAGTGGCCACCGACGACGTTAAGTTGCGGGTCTCCGGATTGGACTTCTTCTACGGTCCCAAACAATCCCTTTTTGACATCAACCTTCAGGTCCTTACCAACCGTATTACCGCCCTCATTGGCCCTTCGGGTTGTGGCAAATCCACTTTCTTGCGGACTTTGAACCGCATGTACGAGACGCTGCCGCACGCCCGGGCCGAGGGCGAAATCCTGTTCGACAATGAGGATCTTCTTGCCATGGACCCGGTTGCGCTGCGCCGTCGCGTAGGAATGGTTTTTCAGAGGTCGAATCCCTTCCCCAAGTCCATTTATGACAATATTGCCTACGGGCTTCGCGTGAATGGGACCCACCGTGGGGCTGCTTTGCAAGAAAAGGTGGAGAAGAGTCTACGACGCGCGGCCCTGTGGGATGAGGTGAAGGATCAACTTCACAAATCGGCGTATGCTCTTTCAGGGGGTCAACAGCAACGCTTGTGCATTGCCAGAGCTTTGGCGGTCGACCCGGAGGTGCTGCTCCTCGACGAGCCCTGCTCCGCCCTCGATCCCATCGCCACCGCGAAAATAGAGGAGTTGCTCTTCTCCCTCCAGGACCAATGCACGCAGATCATTGTGACCCACAACATGCAGCAGGCCGCGCGGGTGGCGGATTTCACGGGGTTTTTCCTCTTGGGGAAACTGATCGAATATAACAAGACGGAGATTATCTTCAAGACCCCTGCCAAAAAGGAAACCGAAGATTACATCACCGGCCGGTTCGGATAGAGGAGGTAAGCAGACCGATGCTTCGCCACTTTGAAGAGGAACTTGATAACCTCAGAAACCGCCTGCTGGAAATGAGCGGGCTGGTGGAGGACTCCGTTTACCGCAGCATCCAGTCGCTCATCGAGAAGGATGAGGAGGCAGCGCAGCAGGTGCTCCAAAACGAAGCCAGAATCAACCGCATGGAGATCCAAATTGACGAGTTAGCCACCAGCCTCTTGGCACGGGTTCAGCCCATGGCCACCGACCTCAGGTTTATTACCGCCGCCATCAAGATCAACAACGACCTGGAGCGCATGGGGGATATTTCGGTCAACATCGTCCGCAGAACTTTGGCCCTGATGCGTGAACCCATGCCGAAAGAACTGGTCGATATTCCTCATATGGCGACGATTGCCCAGTCGATGATTCGGAAAAGCCTGGATGCCTTCGTGAGGAAGGATACCGAACTGGCACGGAGCATCCTGACCTCTGATGACGTTATCGATCAACTCCGTGACTCCGTGTATGAAGAGTTGATTGGCCTCATGGAGCGAGATCCCACCACGGTCCGGCGAAGCATCAACCTGATGTTTATTGCCCGCGCCCTGGAGCGCCTCGCTGATCACGCCACCAACATTGCCGAAGATGTTCTGTTCCTGGTGGAGGGAGTGGAAGTGCGCCACCACGCGGAGGTGCGCGAGTAGGCCGGCGACGATTGCTCCGTCAGCCGACGGACTGATTGCCCCGCCGCGGCGGGTCGATTGAAAAAGTGATGTGGCAACTTCCTCGCCTGTCAATCAGTCCGTCGGCTGACGGAGCGATCGAAAATCGGCAATGCCAGCCATCCTTGGCCAAACAATGATCGCCTCAGGGTCCTCCTCATCCAACCTGTGGGCACAAAGCGCATCAAAGCTTTAGAGGCGGAGTGAGGATTTACGCCGATTGTCTGGTGGTGTCTTAGTTTGACGTAGAGGCGGCTTTATCCGTCAGCCGACGGACCACGTGGCGAGGTAAACTCGCCGCTACAATTCCAAACTGAGACACTACCGATTTTCTCTTTGACTCGATCGGACGTTTGGTGGTGAAATAAGCGAAGGAGGAGCTTGGGCGTCTCGAGAAGAGGTGAGGTGTTCTTGATCGGGAGTCTGGTAATGAAGCGAAGATCTCTTTGGCTGCTGGCAGCGGGATGCTGCTTGGCGTTTCTGGCGCTGCCCCTTTGGGCTCAGCAAGAAGGCGAAAACGCGACAGAGAACGCGAATGAGAATGAGATTACGATTCCCGAGGGGACGGAGTTCAAGCTCCAGTTGCACTCCTCGGTGAGCTCGAAAACTTCCCGACCGGGCGACAGGATTCTTACTACTTTGCTCGATCCCGTGGCCGTCGAGGATCGGGATATTCTAACCAAAGGTACGCGGATTGATGGGCATATTGCTGAGGTGAAGGCCGCCGCGCGCCGCGGAAGAGGCGGGAACCTGTCTCTCGTATTTGACACCGTTGAACTGCCCAATGGCCAGAAGCTGGCTATCCTCGGATCACTGACCGAAGTCTTTTCCAGTGAGGGCGGAGGTGATCCCAATGTCGGCCCAGAGGGTGATTTGAAGGGAGGCGGGGCCTCGCGAAAGAAGCAAGCCGCTATTATCGCCGCCACCACCGCCGTGGGTGCGACGGGAGGTTTAAGCACGGGCATCGCGGGGGCCGCTACGGGTGTGGCCTTGGCGATTCTTCTCCCTCACGGCAAGCAAGCCGCCCTGTCGGCCGGTTCCTTGATCGGTATGCGGCTCGACCGGGACGTCACCTTCAGCCTTTCCCCGGACACAAAATAAGCTCCCCAACTTCCGCCAGTTACACCCACTTCTGAAATCCTGACTCCTGAATCTCGAGGTTTGTTTTTTGACCCCTGAATCCCGAATCCTGACTCCTGAATCCTGAGTCCTGTAGTCACCAACTGCTGTAGGGGGTGCCTTCGAGGGAAAGGTCGTTCGAGCCGCTGTGCACGTCGACAATCCCCAGCGAGGTTTGCTTGCGGTTCCCTGTTCCCTACTCCCTATTCCCTGTTCCCTATTCCCTACTTCTGAGCCCGTGAAGGGGTCGGTGGGGAGCCTGCCTGAGATAGCCTTCCTCGACCAGCTCCTCGAGCCGCCAGGGGGCACGGCCATTATCCAGCGTGAAGCGGTCAATCAGGGCGCGCAGGCTGTAAAGATGATCGCGCAACACGGCTTCCCGCGCCCGCACCACAGCGGTCGTGTAGATGGGGGCGGAGATGGAAGCCACGATCAAGATCAGCGTCACTACCAGCATCATCTCGAGGAGCGAGAAACCCTCAGGGCCGTGTCCGTCCTTGGTGTCCTGACTGCGGGTCAAAAGGTGGATTGATGGGCTGTCCATAACGAGCTGCCATCTATGGGACAGGGTAGCGCATCTATAAGGTCATCGGCGTTGTCAACTAGAATGTTTGCGGCGGCCTTTCTTTTTTAGAAAAAGACCGGCACCGCCTGCGGGACGCGTGACACGCGCCGCTGTTGTTCCTCTTAATCTTTCGTCTCGTTGCCCGCCGGCGCGTGGCTCGCGGCCTGTCCGGCGGTGCCCTCCGCATGGACGGTTTTTAAGCCGACCGCGCCCTCCTACTGGGACCCTGAGGGCGCGGTCGGCTTAAGATAATCTTCCTTGCTGTCCGCACGTGCTCGCGTTGTCGTCCGGTGCGATTCCACCATACATCTATTCGACCCTTGGTCAGGCCATGATGACGACTTCTGACTCCCCGCTCGGCTGCGCAGGGAGGCCGGTAGCTCAATCAGAGTCACGGCCATGGTTAGGCCAGCGCTACTTCCCCGAGCATCCCGGCATGCGAACCACGCCGACAAAACTCCTCATAGTCGATCTTATCACGAAGCATAATATACAGACGGATAACCAGCTTCCTGGCGATAGCTACCTTGGCGATGGACCTGCCCTTGCGAAAGGTCAGACGCTGGTAAGTGCGTCTTAGCCCGGGGTCCATGCGACTGGCGGACTGGCCCGCCTCCACCAGCAAGAAACGCAGCAGGCGGCTCCCTTGTTTGGTCAGATGTCCAAAACGCTGCCGCCCGCCGCTGGACTCTTCCGCGGGAATTAGGCCTACATAACTGGTTACCTGGCGCACCTCGGCAAAGCGTTCCGCCGGACCCAAGATGAGCACCGTCGCCAGCGCCGTCAGCGGCCCCACCCCCGGATGGGTCATCAGCCGCTGTGCCGCGGGCCGCCGCGCTATCTCCGCCCTGAGCCGTTCGTCCAGCTCCTCAACCCAAGCGTCGAGTTGATGCAGCAAGCGCAGCAGGTCTTCCCGCCGCCGCTTCGTCCCTTCCCCCACCGGCAACCCTTCTAGCTGCTTCAGACCAGCCTCCGTCCACAACCGGCTGCGCCGCCGCAACCCGTGGTTGAGCGCCACCGCCTGCAGTCCGTTCTTCGCCCGCGTCCGCAACTGCACTAACTGATGCCGGTGCTCCAGCAGCACCCGCACCTCCCGCTCCTCCACCCTGGGCAGCCACAGGCGCGGGAATTTCCCTTCCGTCAACAACTCCAGAATGTGCCAGGCATCGCGCCGATCGTGCTTCTGCTTGCGCGTTTCCGAAGCCCGAATCTTCGCCGCGTCCCCCACCGCCAGCTCGTGCCCCAGTTCGCTCAGCATCTCTGCAAACCACAAGGTATACCCCGTGCTCTCGATCCCCACCAGCGCGGGAGTCTTCAACCCTTCGTAAAATCTCCTTGCTTCCCCGTTCTCGTGCTCCAACCGCTTCTCCACCACTTCCCCTGTCTCCGTGTCCAGCATCGCAATTTGCTGGAAGCGCGTATGCAAATCACAGCCTATAATAAACATGTCTCGGCTCCTCCTTCGCGAGAGTTTCTGGTTCTTGACAACCTCCAGTTTAACTCCCATCGAGGAGCCGATGACCTTATGCCATCAGAGTCTCTGGTGTTGAGACTCTGCGGCTTTTCCACATGCCACGTTCGTGTGCGCGCATTAATAGAAAATCAATTACCCAAAGTCAAAAGCCGAGTTTGAACGGCACAAACTCTGATGCGCTACCCGCTCTCAATTCGGGTAACGAGGCCGAATCAGGTTCGCTTACGCTACGGCTCATGAGTTCGCCTCCCCAGGCTTCGCCCGCCGGATCGCTCCGACTTGCGCTAGCTCGGCTCCCTGTTGAACGGGCAATTAACAGGACAAGCTCCTTTCAGCTTGCAAGATCAGCCAGGCTTATCCTGGCGCTCCATACATCGCGACAGGAACCGTCGTGACGTATGGGCCACCCGCGACATAACGGATGCGCCAGCCTGGGGCTACGTTTTCTTCTGCTCGATCTCGAGGTCCAGTGATCCGGAAGTCCAACGGGGAATCGTCCCTAGCCAGATTAAGGAAAAACCAACGGTTAATCAGAGCGGCGATGAGGAAGATCGCAGCACCCACAAGAACCATGTATAGGAGGAACGTAATATCGGAGTATCCCAAGAAGTGCGAAAGGCAAGCACCGAACATGAGGCTCACGATTCCGACCGGAAAGGCATAGCGCGCGTCCACCTGAAGCGGCTGGTTGCAGTGTGGGCAGCTAAATCCCCGCGGTCTGATGTCGATCCTGGACACCTCGCGACCGCATGCGGGGCAATTGACCGGCTTTACCATTCCAAACCTTCCTTCTCGTAAGTTAACCGTACGAGGTGCCACAACGAAACCCGTGCGGATACTAGGGGCCAGGACGACGGTCCAGCATGCCTCAGTCCCCGAAAACCCAGCCGAGGCCCCACCCGATTTTGCCGCATGCCCCGATAGGCCAGGACCAGCCGCCGGGGGGAGCCCAACCATTTACCGCATGAGTAGCACCCAAGCTGGCGCTGGCTAAGCAGTTGTAAATCCCTGGAATTCCCCCGGAAGCCAGCCAGAGGGGGTAGACGTAGGAGGCACCAATGGCTGTAGCAGCCGACCCACCGTACCACACGAGGGGAGCCCACGGGCTCGCGATAGGTGACGCCAGGTTACCACCATTGAATAAGCCTCGCAGGCCGGGATCAAGGTGGGCAAGAGGGTCGAGCCACTCGTCAACACCAACGTAAAACTTGAACAGTTCCCCCCATTGCCTTTCCTCTGGGGGAACTGGTTGGGCGGTGCTCACGTAGCCGTTTGGAGGGGGCTCGCTACAGGTACCAAACTCGCATGGGGGACCCCACCCTCCGGCCGAGGGGTAGCCAAACGGCCCGAAATCACCGCTCAGGGGTCCGCTCCCAAAGCCGCTGCCCACGCCGCCGATGCCGCCCCAATTCCCACCCAGCGACGACCCATAGATTGGCTCCCCGTTCTCCCAAAGGCCGGGCGGCCCAGCGCAGGAGGCGTCAACGGTGTTCGTAAGCGAGCAATTGTTGTTGGGATCGGTGCCCCCACCCCCGCCGCCATGGTTCGACTGGGAGGCCTCCTCTCCGATGCAACCTACCGTGGCAATCCCGTTACAAGCGTCCAACCCCAGCGGGTCGGTGAGGCTCGTCGGATTATTGAGCACATAGGCATACCGGTTCAGCGACTGGGGATTGGTGATCTCGCCGGCGAGCGGGTCGGGGCTGAGCCAGCGGCCCAGGTTTGGCGACTGGAGGCGAAAGGCCGTGAGATTGGTGTTTGTCTTCGTGTCATCGTAGGGCAGTTCCGCAAACCCGGCGCCGCCCGTGCCCCACTGTTGCCACACATCTCCCCAAGGGTAGAACAGCAGGTCTCCTACCCCTGTCCCGGCGTGGTTGGTCATGACCATGGTCGAGCCCAGATGATTGACGTGGTTGAAATAGGTCTCGGAGCTTGAGTACACCCCCCAATACACGTCGCCCCAGCGGATCAGGGTGTAGGACCCCGCCACACCCAACCAACCTCCGTTGGGGTCAAAAAGGTGCTGCTCGACCCCGCCCGAGTAGCCCCACTGCACCCGCCCTCCTAGCGCGTTATAAGTGAAGGCCCAGGTCGAGCCATTGTCCACCGAGGCCACCCGCCCCTCCGCATCCCACTGATAGGTGTGCGTCGTCGGATTGCTGGAGTCTTGCGTCAGGTTCCCCGCCGCGTCGTAAGTGAAGCCGGAGGTGGTGAGTCGATTGGTGCTGGCGTTATAAGCCCACTGAGGGCACGGCCCGTTCGTGCTTCCGTTCTGAACGCAGGTCATGTTCCCCCAGCGGTCGTATGAACAAGTGTAGCTCCACAGTACGCTGCCGCTCAGTGACCTCGCCGTAGCAGTTGCAAGGCGGTTTACCCCGTCGTAAGTGTAGGTCGCCGTATGGCTGAGGAGGGATTGCGCGTTGTCGTTATACCGGTACCCCATCACGGTCGGGGGGGCATACATAGAAACCGATGTATGCGCCCCCCGCGAAGAGGGGGCCCGCGCCAGCCCGCCTGCCCCTATTTCGGGCGGTGCCTGTTGTAGTACCGTACCATCCACACAATGCCCCCTACAAAAACGGCAAGGCCCAGTATGGGGCCCTCCGGTAGGAGAGACCTTGTAGTTGCCAAGTCGAAGGAAAGCAAGAGGATAGCGAAGAACCAGCTGGGAATCGCTATCGATGAGTCCCTCGGGAAGACACGTGACTCTATGAAGCCTAAGAGGCCGAAGAAACCCGCTCCTGCCAGGTAAGCCAAGAACCGGTGAGCGCTCATGAAATTGCGGATCATATGATAAGTTTGCAGCCAACCCCCGTGTCCCGTTACGGCACAACCGATTCGCCACATGCATGTCGCGCCTCGGCATCCATGATAGTGGCAGCGCCCGTTGCCCCTCCTGCCCCGAGGGCGATAGCCCCACCCAGGACTTTGAGGGATTCCACGCCCAGCGCGCGACCGAGTCCATACAGCCCCCACTTGGCCGAGAAGGACGGCACTGAAGTCCAGAAGTTCTGGCTGAAGTTGTAGAGGCTGAAATGTGCGACGAGCTTTTGCCCGCCTGGTCCAAGCTTGTTCGCCAGGAAGGCCTGCGTGCATGCGTTCACTTCCGTGGACTGCGGGCCCATCCGTACCACGAAGCCGCCCGCGCCCGTCCCGCCATCTGCTGCAACGCCCCAGTGTTTGGGAGGCCACGAAGATCTAAGGACACCGGAGCCTCGGAGAACGCAAACCAGACGTCCCAGGCGGTACTAAACCAAGGTATTTCACCCTCCGGTCCCGCTGGTTGGGGAATGTTAATGGTCCCCTCGTATTCAAGCCTCCACCCGTTCAGCCCCTCGAGTATATCGAACTCGTTGGGGCCCGCAATGCCATAGCCTTGATAAAGGCTCCCCATCAGGCCGCCGAGGTTCGACTGGGCGGCCTCCTCTGGGTTGCAGCTTGTCCAGGCCGTGCCGGGGGGACAAACCCCCAGCCCCAACGGGTCGGTGAGGCTCGTCGGATTATTGAGCACATAGGGATACCGGTTGAGCGACTGGGGATTCGTAATGTCGCCGCCCAGCGGGTCGGGGGTGAGCCAGCGACCGAGGCGGGGAATCTCGTAGCGGTTGGGCGGCTGGTAGCCGTCCACCTCCGGGTCGTACCATTGCAGCGAGGCAAAGTACTGGAACACGTTCCCGTTGGTGGTGTCCCCCCACTTCGCCCCCCAAGGATAGAATTGTACTTCCCCGGCGTAGCTCCCCGCCCAGTTCGTCCATTGCTCCTCCGAACCCAGCGCGTTGGGATGGTCGAAATACAGCGGCCCCGTCGTGCCGTTGGTGTCCTCCGCCAGCGTCCGCCCGCCGAAGGGGATAGCGGCGTTCCATTGACCCCAGTAGCCGCCCAGGAACCGCCCCTGCGGGTCCACCCAGTAGCTCCGCGTCCCGTTGGTCCGATACACCCGCCAACCCAGCGCGTTGAACGTCATGCTGGCCGTCGAACCGCCGTCAATCGAGATGATGTGCCCCTCGGCGTCCCACTGGTAGCTGTGCGGGGGCACGCTGCTGGAATCTTGCGTCAGGTTCCCCGCCGCGTCGTAGGTCACCGACGCCAGACCCACCGAGCTTAGCTGGTTGTTGTTGCTGGCGTTATAGCTCATGGAGGTGCACAGGCCCGTTCCCGAACACGACATGTTCCCCAAGCGGTCGTATGTATAGGTCTGGCTCCAGAGTACGTTGTTGCTCAAATCCGTCGCCACCGCCGTCCCCAGCCGATTTAGGCTGTCGTAACTGTAGCTGAGTTTGTGGCTCGCGGTGGACAACGGGCCGTCCTGATACCAGTAGCCCATCACGTTCCCATTATTGCCCGTCGAGCCTGGCGTGGGCACCGTACAACTGCTGGGATTCGAGCCCCCATAGTAATTGTACACCAGGCAGTAATCTGCTGACTGGTTCGTCGCCGTGCCAAGCTGGATACGCACCGGCTGCAGCCGATTGTTGTAATCGTAGGTTTCCTGGGCGTTCGTGCAACTGCCTGCCGGCACGCAGCCGTTCTGGAGCGAGGTCACCGCCCCCCAGGGAGTGTAGGCGATATTCTGCGCCAGGATGCCGGGCATGGAGGAACTGGTCAAGGAGCTTTGCACCGCTGTTACCTGCTGCGCCGCGTTCACGGTGTTGGTCAAGGTGAATTGTCCTGGATGCGCCCAACTGGTGACGTCTCCCGCCAAGTCGTAATTATAATGCGTGTCCCAAATGCTCGAGGTGTTGCAATTCGCGGGGGTGCACTGCCAGAAGTCCGCCGTCCGGCCCACTGGATCGTAGTTGTAGGCCGTGGCGGTGGCGGGACTAGTGCAGGTTCCCAACGTCGTATTGGTACAAGCGAGCACCAGTCTTCCTTTGGCATTGGAAAAGCTCACACCCGACCAGGCAGGCATGGAACTCGGCGCTTGGTCGTAGAAGAAACTAGCTGGCGGTGTCCGTGGAGTGTCGTTATAACTTCTCGAACTCAGTCGGTTGAGCGCGTCATAAGCGTAAGTCGTGGTGACGTAATGTGTGGCGTCAGTGCAGTAGGTATTCTGGTTGGGAAGGGGCGCCTTCTTGGAAATCATGTTCCCGTTAGCATCATAGCCGTAAGTCGTCGAACACTGCGTGCCGTTGGGGAGACTCACTTCGGGCGTCGTGGCGCTCGTCAGCCGCGAGAGCATGTCGTAGTTGTAGGTGCGGGTTTGGCCGCCCTGGTTCACGCCGGTGAGGTTGTCCAGGTCGTCGTGAGTGTAAGTGGTTTGGTAATTGAGGCCGCTGGGGTCTTCGACGGCCGTGAACATGCGGCCCAACCCGTCCCAGCAGAGCGTGCGCGTTTTGCTCGCCGGATCGGTGGTGGTGGCGCACCTGCCCAAGTAGGTGATGCTGGTGAAGCTGGTGTCAGGATATGTGATGGCGTGGGTCGTTGCCTCGTCCGAGGGGCGGCCCAGGGCGTCGTACGAATAATACGTGGTCCCGTCCGAGGGTTCGCCCGTGCTCGTATGTGGATTCGATACCGAATAGACGTGCCCCAAGCTGTCGTACGTGGTTTCCACCGAGCTACTCGCCGTGTTGTCCTGAGATTTAATGACCCGCCCCAGGCCGTCAAGGTATTGGGTGACCGTGTGATTGCCGAGCGCACTGCTGACCAGGCGTGAGGTCGCGACGCTGAAGGCGTTCGCGGTATCGGTGTAGGTGGTCGTGGTACTGCCTCCGTCGGCGTAGGTGACTCCAGTTGGCCTCCAAAAGTGGTTGCTGTCGTTGTACGTATAGGTTGTCGGTTGGCCATTGGCGTCATTGAAAGAAGTCATGACGCCGCCGGCGCAGTTCCAGTTGATGGAGGTGATGGAGAGGGACATGGGCATGGTGATGGAGATGGGGAAGGCGTTGTTGCAGGAGCCGGTCCCATACGTGTAACTGGTTAAGTGGGTGCTGCTATTGTAGTCCGTCGCGGTGCTAAGGGTGCCGTTCGTTTTATAGGTAAAGCTGCGGCTGATGGACGTAGGCGAGCCGCCGGCGTTGTAGTGGCTCTCAGTCAGGACGTTGCCGTTCGCGTCGTAACCATAGCTAACGCTCGCCGCCACGCTTCCTGTGCCCCCGCAGGCACTATCCCCGCCAACGCTGGTGCACACGTTGATACTCGAGGGGCGGTCCTCAATATAGGGAAAGGGATGGTTGAAGTTAAAATACTGAGTGTAAGTCTTGCGCACGGGTGTGCTGCCGCCGTAGTCATACTCGTCGGTCTCAGTTGGCAGGCTGTAACTGTTGTAGGCGGTGGAGGTCTTGAAAGACCCGGACTGGTTGGTGGTTCGCACGGTGCGGCTGCTGAGGGGATAGGTGATGGCAGTGCCGGTGCAGGGAATGGAAGCGCCGTTATAGCAGGTGTCAACCGTCGCAAGTAGCGTGGAGGTACCTTGGTTGATCACGCGCTCAGTCTCATAAGCTAGTTGCGTGCCCGAAACCTGCTGGAAATTATAGGTGGCGCCGTTCGACTGCGGGTCGGTGATGGTTGTCGTCCAGGCCGTGCCATTTTCGGAGTGGGCGTATGTCCATACCTGGGGCGTTACGCCGTCCGGGTACACCGTACGCGTTAGCGTTGCCGTGCTCCCATCGGTGCAGATGATTCCCGAGTTTCCGCCAGTATAGGTGTAACTGATCTTGCCGCCGGTAGGCAAGGTCACGGAGGCGAGCCTGCCGGTGACGGCTCCCGTATGCACCGGGTTGAGCGTCAACTCGTAACTGAAAGTGTATTTGGTGGTGTCGGGCAGGTCGATTTCGCTGACCAGGTACTGGTTCGTTAGGATGGTCCGCCCAATTTCCCCGACGCCGCTGCACCCGAAGTTCGTCTCGATAATCTGATTAGTATACTGGATTGTGAACGGCGTGTTGGTGTTCCCCTGGGGGTTTGTGTAGCTCAAGGTCGTTGCGGTCGGGGGAGCGGGAGCATTCACGGTGAGCGCCGTGGTGTTGAGCGTGTCAGTGTAGGTCGTTGTCGGGGAGTTATAGGAGAACCCGATGGTGTTTCCGTTCGGGTCCACCACGGAGCCTTGTTGAGGAGTGGTGAAGCTGCCTCCTTGCATTATGAAGGGATTAATGGTCACGCCACCTAACGACTTGATGGCCGCATTCGTAGTATTGGTCACCACTAGCGTGTAGCCGGAACCGTCACTAGCGTAACTGGTTCCGCCGCTCACCGGGGCTATGTTGCAGCTCGACTGGCCTAAAGTGGTTTGCACCGAGACGTTATGCATCATTCCCTGGGCGTCATAATAAGGGCCAAAATCATTGTAGGTGATCCAGTAGTAATGGTTGTTGTAGTAGCACTGAGTGGTATTGGTGTACTCTTTCAGGTACCCGGTGACACCGTCGCCGATGCTATTCCAACCCCAACCATTCACCGATAACCATGTTGAATTCGGGCTCCAGATCGAATTGTCGTAGGTGAGCGCATAGTTGAAGGGGAGAACGCGCCCCGCCTTATTCATAATCGGAATAGTGAAATGGACGTTCAAGTTGGATAGGTTGATGGTGTCGAAGGGGCCGCCGCCGAAGCTGCCGAAGGCCGGAGTGCCCGTGGCCACCTGGCTGAAGGCGACCGGAGAGGATAACATGCACACCATGGCCGTGACGAAAAAGCAAAAGCGCGGGCGATTCATGATTGCCCTCCTTGTAAGCAGGCAGGCGCGAATTCACTGTCTGGAACGCCGGAATTGAGGAGTACGCTGGTGACCGTGAGATCGAGGGTCAGAGTTCCCTGAAGAAGTTTCTGAATGCGCAGGGGAGCGAGCACACCACTGGTGCTCTGGAAATTGCCGAACTGAATCTCGACGGAGATGTTCGTGCTCCCGTCTTTGTCGGGGTGGATGTTGAAATCGAGGACCAGAGGCAGGAACGACTGCGGGTCAAAATAAATGTCCATGCTGCTAAGGCGCACAATTTCAGCCGACGCGGCGGGGGAGTCGGCGGACAGGACCCGCGCCACCCGCACGTGGAGCAAGGGCATGCCCTTGGCCGAGCCGGGGCCGATGTAAGAGACGGCGAGTGTAGGGTCGGCGGAAATGGCTTGGAGCGTCAAGGCCGGGAAGAACCAACTCGCGTCCGTCCAACAGTTGTAAGTGGCCATGCACTGGATGGCGCCGTCCGAACCGCTCCGGGCCCCTAGGAAGCCCTTGCGAATCTCCTGGCGCGCGCCGCCGCTCAAATTGAGCTGCACCAGGCTCTCCTGGTTGCCGCGCGCGGTGAGCGTGGCCGTGCCGGTCTCCTCATCGGAACCGGCGACGTAGGAGGCGATGGCTTGCAAGGTTACGTCGTTGACCGCCACCGGGCCTGTCAGGGCCTTGAGCGCGGACGCAATCAAGTTAAGCGCCTGCGGGTCGCGCGCAACCGTCTGCGGCGCGGCTAAGGTTCGCCTAGCGCGCAGCGAGCCAAGCAGCAGCGCTGAGGCGAGTGCGAAAAGAAATGCCTTGCGAAATATGGGCGCGATCGTTGGCCGATCAACGTGCCTGAACATGGGGGCACCTCCGGAAAGAAATTTGAGGCATGAAGGCGAAGCGAGCGATATTTGCCGCGCGAGTGAACACACGGCATTGTCTCCTGAATGAAAACTGCCGCCAGGGTACCGCCAGCGGGGAGGGGGGTTGTCAAGAGAATATTACCGCGCAGAGAATATTACCGCGCGCAACATTTTTCCTGCGCGCAACATCTAGAGACAAAATGCCCCTGTTTCCTGCCAGGAGGGCGACCATTAAACCTATTTCTATAGGCTACACACGCGCCTGCGGGCCGCAAAGTGTCGCAAAATGACACCCATGCGGGGAAAAGCGTATATGTCTTTTAGCCTTCTAGGCCATTTAACGCCGCCTCTGCGCCAAACCGGGACGCCACCCGGACTTCCTGTCTCTTGACAAACGCTTCGAGATAGGCTAGCATTCTAGATGGCGGATGCCGGGGGTCAGGTATCGGGGGCAGAGAATAGGGAACAGGGAATAGGGGACAGGGAACAGACATTTTGCAGGCACAAGAGGCCAGGACAGGATGTCGCTTGGGATGGACAAAGAACGACCTTGGTAACTTCAAAAATGAAGGAACGGTACGCGAATGTCTATGAAAACAAAGGGCTCGTGTAGAAAACTTGTAAGTTAAGCGGGAATGTCATAGAAAACAAAGGAGGTTAGGCGTTATATCCGGGAATGTTGTTGACAACACAGTATGTTAGCTCAAGGTCGCGAGCCTTCTGTGCCCATACCGGAGAGTTCGGAAGGATGCTGGAGGAAGGGTCAATTTGTCGTTGTGCGAGTCCCCCGTCTGCGGGACGGCGAGGAATGTCGCAAGCCCGTTGTTTCGAGAGTGAGATTCTTCGCGCAGTCTAGCGCGAGGGGCAGGGCGAGATTCCTCTCCGTCGACTGACGGATCGGAATGACAGTGAAGGGATCGGGCAAAGCCGACTCACGGCATGTCCTTACGATGGAGAGGCGGTTTCAGGCGCGCGACTTCCGGAAGCCGCAGGAGCCGCGAGGCGGGCGCCAACTCCACGTCGTCCTTTTCGAGTTCCGGCAGGAACTTGGCCAGGGCGGCGATCGTGGTTGGGTAGGGGTGACCGATGGCCAAGGCCGCACCCTGGTCTTCCAAAACGCGCCGGAACTGGCGGAGCTGCCCAAGCGTATAGGACACGCTCTCGGTGTCATCCAAAAAGACGGAACGATAAAATGCGGGAAGACCTTGCCGACGAGCCGCCTCGAGCGCCACGCTGGCTGCCGTTGTGCGGCTATCCACGAAATAGAGGTGATGCCCGGCAAGCGATCTCATTACCACAGCCATCAGGCGGGGATCGGCTGTGGCTCGCGACCCCATGTGGTTGTTTACCCCGACCGCCTGGGGAACTGAAGCCAGATCTGATTCCAGGATATGTTCGACCTCGAAGCTGGTCATGCCGATACGGATTTCTCCCTTCCCCGGCGAAACGTGGGAATGCGCTTCCGGTTCCATGGGGAGGTGGAGCATTACCTCGTGTCCGGCGCTGCGAGCCTCTCGGGCGGTCTCCGCAGAGGCACGAAGATGAGGAAGAACGGAGAATGTCAGGCAATACGGCAAGGCAAGCAGTTGGCGCGCAGCCTCGAGGTTTGCCCCGAGATCGTCAATAATGATGGCGGCGTGAAGGACGCGACGTACCTCGCGGAGCTTCCATCGCAAAACCTGCTTCCCATGGCGTGATAAGCGGATATCAGCGACTCGCCATCCCGAATTCGTCCGGGATTCATTTATGGCGCATTCCAGGCGGTTCTCCTTAGCCTCCTGCCGGAGGACCGCTATGACTGTCGAATAGACCCCAGCGCCAACTCGCGCTTCAACCGCAGATTCAGGCTTTCCGGAGGGGTGACCAGCGGATGACTTGATCCAAACTTGAGACCCTCCGGCAGCTTCGACAGCATTCTCGATCTTTTGCGCCAGTTCTCTCCGATCCTCTTCGCGCAAGGGCGCCGGGACAGGCCGTTTACAGTTGTTGGCACAAATGGCGAGAGCCAGAAGGAAAGTGAGCCTTAGCTTTGAGGGCGGCGTACAGCGCCGAGTGGAAATCAAGGGAAGAAATACTCGCCGGGTCGTGCGCAAGGTTGCGTCTTCATATCTCGGCGGCAATGCTCGCGTGGCGTTGCTCAGGCAGCCTTAGCCGCTTCGGACGGATGCGTCAGGACCTCAATTGCCTTGCGAAGCTGCAAATCATCTTTGCCACCGAAGTGTTCCGGGGTCTGCATTTCCTCTTCTCCGTCGGAATCAGCGGAGGATGCACTCGAGGCTTGGACTACGCTGGGCGTAACGCCGTTATCGTTGATCGCTTTGCCGTCAGCTCCGTAGTACTTCGCCACAGAGAGCAGAAGCCCTGAGCCGTCCCCAACCGGGATCGTTTTCTGAAGAACCCCAACACCAAAACTGCGCACACCCACCACCTCACCACGCTTGTTGCCCAGAACGGCGGAGGCCACGAGCTCCGCAGGTCCGGCGGTGGATTGGTTGATGAGCACCGCCAGAGGGAGATTGCATACGCTGTCTGTGGGATGGGCCGTGATGTCCTGTCTGGGATAACGTTGCCCGGATAGGTAAGTTATCAACCCCTTGTCCAGGAAAAGGCTGGCTGTATCAATAGCTTCCTGCGCATCGCCGCCGGCGCAGTTTCTCAGGTCCAGAATGATCATCCGGGCTCCGCTCGCCTCAAGCTCTTTGAGCTTGGCAGCAATCTGTTTGGCCTTCCCCTTCTCAAAAGTTGAAACGCGCAGATACCCGCCCCCTTCGTCTACCATCTTCGCAACCACGGGAGGATAATTCAGAATGGCGCGGGTCAAGGTGATGGGTTCCGGCTCGCCTCGTTGTTCCCGCACCACGTAGAGCTTTACCGTGGTCCCGGACGCCCCCGCCAGCAGGCGCTGGATTTGCACCACAGAGAATTCCCGCGTGGCAGAGCCCTCCACGCGATCGATTAAGTCGCCTGCCCGCACGCCGCCCTTCTCCGCCGGACTCCCTGGAAGCACGGAGACCACGGTAGCGTAACCCATCCGCTTGGAAGGGAATATGCCAACGTCCGCCGGGCCCGGGTCAGGATGTTTCAAGTAGTCCTGATACTCCGCAGGAGTAAAGTAAGTGCTGTAAGGGTCCAGGGCCTCGAGAAGGCCGCGGATTGCACCGTCCGTCACCTTCTTGAGGTCGGGTTCGGTCACATAATCCATGTGAATGCGGTTCAAGACTTCGCTATAAACCCCCAGGTCGCGGTACGTCTTTTCCGAGGACGATTCGCTCTTGCCCAGCAATCCTCCCAGGACGATACAGAACACCAGAAGACTGGAAACTGAGACTAACGTAACCCGTATGCGGTTGGTCATTACCGGGAAAGCTCCTTCAGCCGTGGGCCCACAAGACCCTCACTCCCTAAAGTATAACACGAAATACATTGGATGCACCCTGCTGGCTTGAAGTCACCGCGAGTCGCGGAAAAATCAAGGGAGGTCCTCCGCGGGCGGAAGAGCATGGGTTGATTGATTCATTGGGTCATTCGCCCGCTTTCGGATATAGGCCCTTTTCGCGGGAGGCCCCCTTCTTGGGAAAGCGTGTGGCCAAGGCTTCCGGCCTCCCAACCGGGCGGCCCGCCGCCAGGCTTGATTTCAGTAGAGCCCTCTGCCGGCTGGCCCGCTTGCCGAGTTTCTGGTTCAGGAAGCGTCCTTTGTTCATGGTTTCGATTCCACGCCTTCCTGCAAGGCTTCCTCCTTCACCGGAGTTAGGAAAGTCCCCGATATCCGATCGTGCCAGGTAAGACCGTCACTATCTACTAGCGCCCAAAAAAACCCAATCATTAAGGCCGAGAGCGACACCAAGTAACCAAAAGCGCGCAAGAAGGACTCTCGGGGCGCGGGTGGCCAACCTTCCATGTTCCGAACTTCAATACCCATCCAGGCCTGGCCGGGCGTGGAGAAGGTCAGTGCCGTAAACAACCCAAAATATGCCCAAACGAAGATGATCGCAATGAACGCTACGATGGCAAGGTTCGGGGGAATGGGAGTCAGATGACCGCCGGCCCTCCAAAAAATGAGTGCGAACAGTCCCCCCCCAAGCAAGAGAACCAGTCCGTCCACCAGGCCCGCCAGGAACCGGCGGCCCATGGGAGCCACGATAAGCGCCTGTAGTTCCGATTGTGAGGCAGCCGCTGGAGCGCCAGCCTCCGGTGGCTCGACAACGATCTCCAGACGATTGTCTGCCCGCGGTCCCGGTTCGATAGCAATTTCCTCGGCTTGAGGCAGCGCAGAATCGAGTATCTCGAATCCCTCGTCACCTCGTTCCGGCGCTTCGGCGTCCGAACCTCCCGCGTCGTTCTCGAGCGCTTCGTGGGGGGCAAATTCAGCGTCGATGCTAACACCGTTCTGCGGGAATTCAAGGGTCTTCTCCACGCTCAGCTCCAGGGGCGCGTTCGTCTCGCTGCGATCCAATTCAAAGTCGAGGCTCGCCTCCTGGTGGGGTTCATCTCGCAGCCGGGCGCGACGCTGGCGAAAGCTCTGAACACGCTCGGTGAGCTCTTGCCTCCAGCGAGAAGGCTCCGGCGCCTGGGGAGGCGATGCCGTCGCTTCCGGGTGTTCACTAAGGTGGGGCTCGAATTCAAGTTCGAGACTATCTGACATGGTCTGAGGTTGCTTGTCTGGCAAGGATTCGCGGGTAGCTTTGCTCTGGGCTGGATTCATATTGGTGGATGGTGGACCTATACCTTTTTCTTCGTGTTGCCTCGCAGGTCCGGGCTGGAGGGCGGGCGAGGTTCTAGCAATCATAGAGGACGGGTGTGGCGCGGGCGCAAGAGTGGCGCCGCACTTCTTACATTGTGCGAGTCCGGGGTAGCTGACAAAACCGCATTTAGGGCATTTCACCGGGCGCTCAAAATCCTCCGGGCAGCGTTATACGCTCTCTGACGCATCTTAGCAAATTGATTCGTTCGAGCAAAGCTGCTTCGGGTAAAATATAGAGTCAGTTCTTGCTCATGAACATTGTGAGTGTTTCCTTCCCCTTCTGGAAAAACAGCGCGCGTCCTGCGTTGGGGTTGTTCGTTGCCCTGGGCACGGTCTTGATCTCAGCGGCGCAACAGCAACCCTCTGTCCCGCTGGACTTGCAAAATTCCGACAAAACCGTCAGAGCCCGCTCGGATTCTCAGGAGATGAGCAGGAACGTATCCCGTTTTCTGGGCCATGTGGAAGTGACTTACCGCGGTATGAAGCTCAAGGCAGATGAGGCTACCTATGACCGCGCGTCAGGAGAGGTTGTGGCCAGGGGAAATGTGCTCTTCGTCGACGCTCGAAGCCACATTGTCGCGAACGAGGTCCATTACAACATCCGAACACAGAAGGGATGGTTTTCAAACGGCCGCGGCTTCATCCACAGCAATCCGCGCGCCCGGCCCAAGGCGCTTAACCCGGAGAATCCCTTTATCCAGGTCAACCGGTCAAGGGTGCTTTACACGGAGAACCCCCTTTACGTCCAGGGAGAGGAAATTGTGCGCCTGGATGAAAATACATACACGGTGAAGCATGGCAGGTTTACGACCTGCGATTGCGAAGCAAAGGGTTGGTCCTTTTCTGCCAGCGAGGCCAAGGTGGATTTGGACGACAAGGCTATGGCGCGGGGTTCTGTCGTCCGATTCCTGGGCGTCCCCATCTTCTATCTTCCCTTCGTGGCCACTTCCATCGCCCGCAAACCTCGCCATACCGGCTTCCTGCTTCCCCACATCGGCAATTCTTCGATAAAAGGGACTATCGTGGGCGCAGGCTTTTTCTGGGCAATCAGTCCTAGCATGGACTTGTTGCTGGGTCTGGAAAACTACAGCCTCCGGGGGCCTGCCCCAAAGGCGCAGTTCCGCGCCAAGCCCAGCGATGGCACCGATCTCACCATGGATTATTTCCAGGTAATTGACAGGGACAAGGTCCCGCAAAACCGCGCCCCCGGCGAAAGCCTCAAGGTGGATGGGAATACTACCGACCTTCCCTTCGGATTTCGCGGCGTGGCGGCCGTGGATTACGTCTCGTCGCTGGCTTTCCGCGAAACCTATTCACCGACCTTCACCGAAGCGGTCAATTCCGAGGCTCACCAGGTCGGTTTCCTGACCAGAGATTTCGATGCTTACAGCTTCAATGTCTATGCATCCCGCTATCAGGATTTTCTCTCTGCGCAACGGGTGCCGGGGAACTCCATTATCATCCGGCAAACCCCTCAATTCTCGTTCTTGGGGATGGACAAGCAAGCGGGGGAGAGCGCCTTTTACTTTTCCTTCCAGACTTCCGCTAGCGGGGTCGGGCGCACGGAACCAGGACTTGCACTTCCCTCTATCTCTGAGCGGCTGGACCTTCACCCCGAGGTCACCCTCCGTCTCAAGGATTTCTGGGGCTTCCACCTCACCCCCTCGGCGGGAGTTGATGCTGCCCGGTACGGCATCAGCCTGGACCCGAACCACGATCCTCTCTCCAGGCTCCTGGGCGATTTCACTCTCGATCTCCGGCCACCTTCCCTCGAGAGAGTCTTTCCTTGGTCACTTTTTGGCCGGCGCCTTAAACACGTCATTGAACCTGACATAGTTTATCGTCTGGTCAAGGCCAGGGATCCAGAGGATTTGGTGAATGTGGTGCGCTATGATGATTTGGACATCCTTTCCCAAACCAATGAAGTTGAGTACTCGCTGACGAATATTGTCCTGGCTCGCAAAGACGTTCCTGATGGGACAACGGGTAAGCCCCAAGCCCAGGAACTCATTTCCTGGCGCATCTCGCAGAAGTACTATTTTGACCCCACCTTCGGCGGCGTCCTGGGACCGAACAACCCCATTGTTTGGGAGCCGACGCTCTCGCTCACAGGATTCCACTTCATTCCCGGCAGGCGCATGTCGCCGGTCGTCTCTGACCTGAAGTTGGCTCCCTTCTCCTTTTACGACACCGAGCTAAAACTTGATTTAAGCCCGAACGGTGCAGGTATCCTCGATGCGGGCATTACCTCGCACGTCAGGCGCGGCCTCTACGGGCTGGCCTTCACCGACTTCTACATCAACAAAAACACCTATATTAACCTTCTGAGTGGATCTACCAGTTCCCCTTCGACGACATCCAACACCTCCACCATACCCACGACCTCTTACCACCTCTTGAACCTCCTCGCGACATTTGGGGACTTTAACCGCAAAGGGTTGAGCGGCGCGTTTGGCATGAACTACAATCTCGTTCAAAAGATTGCGGCCGGCGCGGTGGGCCAACTCAGCTATAATTTTGGATGCTTCGGATTGAATGTTGAGTTTCAACGGTTTTCGTTAGGGAACTTCAGGCAAGAAAACGTTTACCGGGTAGCCATCTCCTTAGCCAATGTCGGGACGTTTGGAGACTTTAAACCGCGTGACCGACTCTATTAGCCCGAATCCCGTAGTAGGGGCGGTTCGCGAACCGCCCCTACAATTGAGGGAGATTCCATGTCTTTCCCGATCCATCGACCCCGCCGTTTGCGCCGGACCGAGACCCTGCGCAGCCTTGTGCGAGAGAACCACCTCGGCGTGCGGTCTCTTGTGTACCCGCTATTTGTTTGTCCTGGCTCGAAGGTCCAGGACGAAATCAAGTCCATGCCCGGGAACTACCGCTGGTCGGTCGAACTGCTGGTGGAGGAATGCAAGTCGGCGCACGACCTGGGCATTCCTGCCGTAATCCTGTTCGGCATCCCGGAGAGCAAGGACGAAGTGGGTTCAGGCGCCTACGACCCTAATGGGATCGTGCAACGGGCGGTGCGGGCGATCAAGAGAGAATTGCCGGATTTACTGGTGATCTGCGACGTGTGCCTGGACGAATATACGAGTCACGGTCACTGCGGCCTGATTCACAACGGCGAAGTGGACAACGACTCGACGCTGCCACTTCTGGCAAAGACCGCGGTGACCCAAGTCGAGGCCGGGGCCGACATCGTAGCGCCCTCCGATATGATGGACGGCCGCGTGGGGCGCATTCGCCAGGAGTTGGACACCCGAGGCTTCACCCAGACCCCAATTTTGGCCTATTCCGCCAAATATGCTTCGGCGTTCTACGGACCCTTCCGGGAGGCTGCGGATTCTGCCCCCAAGTTTGGCGACCGCAAGGCCTACCAAATGGATCCTGCCAACCAACGTGAAGCCCTGCGCGAGATTGCCTTGGATGTGGAGGAGGGCGCGGACATCATCATGGTGAAACCTGCGCTTCCTTACCTCGATATCATCGCACTGGCCCGGCGCGAGTTCGATGTCCCCATCGCCGCCTACCAGGTGAGCGGTGAATTCTCGCTCATCGAGGCCGCGGCCAGAATGGGATGGATTGACCGCGAACGGATGATGATCGAAACCCTCACCTCGATCCGAAGGGCCGGGGCGGATATCATCCTGACCTACTACGCTAAAACGATCGCCCGCTTGTGGAGATAGAAGACAGGAGTCAGGAGTCAGAAGAACAGCCCCAGGCTTACGCAACCGCTCCGGCCTACTGCAAGGGGGCAGGTTTCCAAATGTGATGGGAGCGGGCAGTGAAACCACCGGGATTCGAGAGGCATGTTGACTGAAAGCTGATGTCAGGAAGCGCAACGCCGAAGCCACGTTCTTCTGACTCCTGACTTCTGGCTTCTGACTCCTGAACTGACGCCTGAAACCCGAGTTGTGCTGCCGGAGGAGGAACTGATGGCTGACCTTTCACGTCGTGTTTTACTCAAGATGGCAGGGACAGGGCTTTCGACCGCCGCGTTGGCAGGGCGTTCGCAGGTATATGCCGAAACCGGCGGGCCTGCCGAAAAGGAGGAATCCATGCCGGGCGAATTGGGTCACTCGCCTTATCATCACGACCCGGTAACTTTCTACGCGCATCGCCTGGGCACGGATCATGCCGAGGGCCTCGCCGCGATTGACATGAACGGCGACGGCCTTTTGGACATCACCAGCGGAGCCTACTGGTACGAGAATCCGGGCCCTGCCGGTGGTGAATGGAAGCGGCACAAATTCCGGCAACTCGCTCCCATCGTCCCCTCGGGACCTGCGGCGGCGGAGAATCAGCCCTTCGCGGGCGAGTTCGTGGCCGACAACGGCGAGTTCGCGGTCGATGTCAATCACGACGGGGCACTCGACCTGGTGACTTCCTCTTGGACGAGTGACGGCATCTGGTGGTTCGAAAACCCAAAGAAAACGGGTGAGATGTGGAAGCCCCACTTCATCTGCCACTCCAGGCAAACCGAGGGATTCGCCTTTAAAGACTTGGACGGCGATGGCCAACCGGAGCTGCTCGCCGCCCACTACGGCCGCCAGGGCATGCTATGGATCAGCTTCGCCGGCCCCCATCCGGTCGTGCACAACATTGGCGGGCACGATCAGGATGGGCACGGCTGCGGCGTCGCTGACATCGACGGGGACGGCAGGCCCGACGTGCTCTCGGTCCACGGCTGGTTCCAGAACATTGATGCCGCGCACGACAAGTGGGACTGGCATCCCGAGTGGGACTTGGGTGATTGTGGGTTTCAAATTATCGGTTTCGATGTTAACAACGATGGAAATATGGACCTCATCTATGGGCACGGTCACAACTACGGTCTTTACTGGCTGGAGCAGACCACCCGCGACGGAAAGCGCGCCTGGAACCCGCACCTGATTGACGACTCCTTCTCCCAGATCCACGTCCTGAGTCTCGCCGACCTCGACGGCGACGGCGAACTGGAACTGCTCGCAGGTAAGCGCTACCGCGGGCACAATGGCAACGATCCCGGTTCCTATGAGCCTCTCGCCATCTACTACTACAAGATCAATCGCCGTAATGCCTCCTTTACTCGCTACACCGTCAGTTACAACGGCACGGCGGGCGCGGGAACGCAGTTTGTGGTGACCGACATTGACGGCGACGGCGACCTCGACATCCTCGTGGCCGGCAAGACCGGGGTTCATTGGCTGGAGAATCTGAAAGTGAACACGCGTTCCCGCGAGGCGAGGGAGAAGGAACTCCTGCTCAATACGGACTGGCCTTTTCCCGGCGAGGGCGAGTAATAAGGGACTGTGCAGAACCCCAAAACGCAGAGCGACCGCCATGTAGCGGCGGTTTTATATCGCCATATCGCATAGGGGCTAAGTTGGTGTGTTTTCAATAACATTCCCGCTTTCAACGCGTAACAACCTTGCCGAGTTTGGCAAGCACCTGACCGGCTACGTCCAAACCTACCAGCAGACCGCCAGCACCCTGGCCGAAGCCAAGGTTACCTTGGAGGCTGCGGCCAAAGCAGCTCAAGAGGAAGCGAAGCGTGGAAATCCCAACTGAAACGCACCAAAACGAGGACGCGGCAATAGTGTTCAAATTTGGACAGACAGGTCAAGTTTTGAATTGTTATCTTCTCCAATAAGAAGGGCTGGTATGAACCATAATGTACTTCTCATTGAGGACGATCCTGCTGTTGCCAGGATGATCCAAGAGGCGCTTGCTGACGCAGGTGAGGGTCCATTTATCGTCGAATGCGTCAGGCGACTTTCCGAGGGCCTCGAACGAGTGAGCAAGGGAGGAATAGCGGCGGTCCTGCTCGATCTGTTCCTGCCTGACAGCCAGGGTATCAACACGTTTGGTACGCTATCCCTGGCCGCGCCTTGTGTTCCAATTTTGGTTCTCGGTGGTTTGGGCGATGAAGACATCGCTAAGGAGGCCGTGAACCGCGGCGCCCAGGATTATCTTCTAAAGATTCGCCTCGACAGTTACTCATTGAGGCGGGCTCTCCATAGCGTGATCGCGCGCAAGGTGGTGGAAGACGCATTGTTCCTGGAAAAGGAACGCGCCCAAGTCACTCTCAATTCCATTGGGGACGCCGTAATCAGTACTGATATCTCGGGCAACATAACTTATCTCAATCAAGTCGCGGAAAGGATGACTGGTTGGTCTGGGGAGGAGGCCTCGGGCCGGCTGTTTGCCGAAGTGTTCCGAATCATCGAGGGTGTTACCCGCGAACCCGCTCGCAATCCCATGCAGTCAGCAATTAAGCAAAACCAAGCCGTGGGCCTAACCTCGAACTGCATACTTATGCGGCGCGATGGGTGTGAATCTGCCATCGAAGATTCCACCGCCCCTATCCACTCCCGGACGGGACAGGTTATCGGCGCGGTGATGATTTTCCGCGACGTGAGTGAGGCGCGGGCGATGAGACTCAAAATGACCCATTTGGCCCAACACGACTTTCTCACCGATCTGCCTAACCGATTGCTGCTGAACGATCGGATTACCCAGGCGATTTCGTTATCCCGCCGCCACAGCCAACCCCTCGCAGTGCTGTTTTTGGATTTGGACGGTTTCAAACACATCAACGACTCCCTGGGACATGAGATTGGCGACAAAGTGCTTCAGTTGGTTGCACAACGCGTGGTTGGTTGTGTGCGTACCTCGGACACCGTAAGCCGCCATGGTGGGGATGAATTCGTGATATTGCTTTCAGAAGTCGCGGACGCGGGAGATGCGGCCTTGCTTGCGGAAAAGATATTCGCTGTGCTTGCGATGCCGCACGCCATCTCCGAGCGTAATGTCCATTTGAGCGCGAGCATTGGGATCAGTATCTACCCCCAAGATGGTCACGATGCGGATACGCTGATCAAGAGTGCGGACACCGCGATGTACCAGGCCAAGGGAAGGGGGAGCAACAACTACCATTTCTTCAAGCAGAACATGAACGTCCGGGCCGTCAAGCGACAATTCCTCGAAAGCAGCCTGGGCCGCGCCCTGGAGCGGCAGGAGTTTTTGTTGCACTACCAGCCGAAGGTAGATCTTGAGACGGGAGCAATTACCGGCGCCGAGGCGCTCATACGCTGGATGGACCCAGATCGAGGGCTCATCCCTCCGGCGCAGTTCGTGCCCGTCGCTGAAGACTGTGGTCTTATTGTGCCGATCGGCCGGTGGGTCCTGCACGAAGCATGCAGACAATGCCGAGCCTGGATGGATGCCCGCCTGCAGCCGGTCCCAGTGGCGGTCAACATCTCCGCGGTAGAGCTCCGGGCCAAGAACTTTCTCGATTGCGTGCGCGGCCTCCTGAAGGATACTCTCCTGGAACCGCGCTATCTTGAGCTCGAACTGACCGAAAGCGTTCTCATGCGGGATGACGAGCTCACTATCTCCGTGCTCCTGGCACTTAAAGCCATGGGGGTGCGGCTTGCGGTTGATGACTTCGGCACCGGGAATTCCAGCTTGAGCTATCTGAGGCGGTTCCCGATCGACACCCTGAAGATCGATCAGTCGTTCGTGCACGAGATTAGTACCAGCGCAAACGACGCCGCATTCCTTGGCGCGGTGATCAGCGTGGGCAAAACCCTGAAGAAGCGAGTTGTTGCGGAGGGCGTAGAAAAACGAGAGCAGCTCGCATTCCTTCAGAGCGAGCGCTGTAACGAGGGACAAGGCTACTATTTCAGCCCGGCGGTGGATGCTGAGCATTTCGCCCAGCTACTTGGAACTGGCAAACCAGACTTTGAAATGACAGTAAGTTAACCACTCGCGGCTCGTCAAACCCTACTGCTTCTGCCCGCCAAGCGTGCTGGTATCCAGAATGGCCATTTGTACGGCTCTTTCTCCAGTTATCGGCCTTCGCTACGTTAAGGCCGAAGAGCAGAGTCCCGCGACGCGGACTTAATCTGTGGTGCGCGATTTTTTGAAGAATTCCCCGCAAAGGCTGACCTTCAATAGCTCGTGGAACACCCCGGACTCCCGACAGCGTTTCGAGAAGTCGCCGCCTCACGAGGGATCTGAATCATCAATGAAGAACCGTACGCGGGCATGGCAGTGGACACAGGTAGCCATCTGCTCACCACTTCTTATTTCAGGCGTATCCGAGATCTTAAGGGGACGCAAACAGTCCGTACAGGGCACGACGAAGTCGCCGACGCCCCCGTATTGTACCCGGAAAGGAGTGTCAGTGAGCTCGGGGACCTGGAGTTGACTTGGCCCTTGCGGGATCAAATCCGCGATTGACTTCAGGAGTTCTTCCATTCGCAGCGATCCCTTTCCAAGCCAAACGTCGGGCGTGAAATCGCGGGGTGGCTGCTCGGGTTGAAGTCCTCCTGAGATCACGATTACCGGTATGTGAGGGAGGCGGCGGCGCACAATAGAAATGAACTCCACTCCTGACATGCGGGGCATGTTAAGGTCGGAAATGATAACCTGGGGAAGCGTCTCCCTGAGTTTTACGAGACCGTCGATTCCGTCTTCGGCTTCTTTGGTTACGAAACCAGCCGCGTTCAATAACCTTGACAAGACCCCTCGAGCCCTAGGCTCGTCGTCCGCGAGCAATACCCGAGGGGTGGCATGTCCGTCCATGGCATCCTCCTTATAGAGACCGAGGTGCTGCTGGAAGAGGACTCCCGTATAAGTTGGAAGCAGTATACGAGTCAAATAGCCGCTCGTCTGTCCAAAATTGCACACTCTTGGTGTGGCCAGTCAGGCTTTTGGAGCCATGACTAGTCGTGAAGGACGACACTCAGGAGGGAACTGTGGACTTCCAAACCCCCGTTGTAATGAATGAAGCCGAGGGTCCTGAACTTATTCATAAAATGATTGACCCGCGCCCGGGTTGTGCCAACCATTTGCGCCAAATCTTCCTGACTGATTTTGGGAATTATCCTTTCTGGTTTACCTTCCTTGCCGAAATGGGACAGCAAAAGCAAAATACGGGCCAGGCGTCTCTCACTGGAGTTGAAGAGCTGATCCACCAAGTCCTCTTCGTAGCGGATATTCCGGGCAAGCAGGAACGACACGAAAAGCGCTGAGAACTCTGGCTGCTGCTTAACCAGGCGCATAATCGCTTTCTTTCCAACGCTCAAAAGGAGACAATCGGAGACTGCAGCAGCACTGGCCATGCGACGAGGCTGACCCGCCAGACATCCCTCACCGAAGAAGTTCCCGCTATCAAGAAGCGCGACGATTGCCTCTTTGCCCTCTTTGGAAATGACAGTGAGCTTTATTTTCCCCTTCAAGATGTAGAAAACAGAGTCGGCAGGGTCGCCTTGCGAAAAGACGGCGGTCCGCCTCTTGTATTCCACACGCTCGCCTTCCGGGGCCACAAAATCAAGCAATTTACGCGGAGTTGAGGATTGACTTTCTTCGAGCTCCATAACCACTCCCTCAGGGTGTCAAGAGGCTGCTCCGAGTGGATACATCAACGACCTTGAATAGCACAGACGTTGTTTCGAAGTCAAGAAGACAAATTGTCGCCTCCAATTTGCCCCACACCCCAAGTGAACGCACGCTGATGGGGGTCTATGATAGGCGCGCCCGCCTTTTGCCACAGATCCCCTCTGGGTGTTGCCAGAAGTGCAGTGGGTGGAGTTATGCGGCCGCACCCTCCGAAGAATCTCCGTCATTGATCAGCAAGTGGATGATGCCGCAACAGTGGATGCAAGTCGTGATGTGCTCACCGCGGGTGAAGCTGGGACCACGAGGAATCATGGTCGAGCGCAGGCAGTCGGGACACTCCAGGCGGTAGTGCCCGTCGCCGTCCCATCTAGCCGGGACTGGTTTGTTGTCGACGTGTGGGGGAGCAGTTCGGAGAGGAGGTTTTCTGGTCAGGTCTGAAATCGTTTGCAGGAGCTGCTCAAATCCGAATCCATTCTTGTGGTAGTAAGCGTCGGCGACCACTTCTTTTGGCATTTCATCAGCGGCCACGGCGCTGATGACAATGACGGGTATTTGCGGGAAGCGTTTGCGCACTACCTCAAGAAGCTCAATCCCTGACATGCGGGGCATCTTGAGGTCGCAAATAATCAAGCCCGGGAGTCCCGCGCGAAGTTTTTCGAGCGCATCCAGCCCGTCAACTGCCGTCCGAACGACGTACCCCGCCGCCACCAAGTATCCTGAGATAAGCTTTCGGACAAGAGCATCGTCGTCTACTAACAAAACCCGACTGCTTAGCTGTCCCACCATGGTCGCCCCCTCAGCATCTTAGGACGGCAGCCTACATCCTCAACCCCTGGGCGGAGACTGTCTATTCAATATTGCACACATGGGAAGAATTATTCGCGAGCTTGGCTGAGTGACGAGCATGGGGTGGCGTAGCAATTGCGAATACTGCGCCGCCTGGGCTTCGTCGAATACCGCAGGTACGGACTTTGACAGTCATCGGACGGAGATGCTTCGTCGATGTCGACCAGTTGATGATGGAGGGCGAAAAGTATCAGTTCGAATTCATTCGAGACGCGTAGCTTGTCACAAATACGCGTGATGTGCAGCCTGATGGCCGGTTCGCTGATGCCGATTCGCTTTGCGGCCTCCTGACTCGAGTAGCCGACCACGGTTAAAGCGATGACCTGTTTTTCGAGTCCGATTAGGCCAAAGTCATTCCTGTTTACCTCAACAGACAATAGGCCTTCATTGGGCATAGTGCTCTCCTTGCCACCAGTTCTTGCCGCACCCGAATCTTCAGAGGTGATGCCATTCATGGGAGACCCTTCGAAAACTATGAAAACGGTCCCGGCATGGTCACTTCTTCAGCATCTTGGGAGGCTAACGCATATCCTACATCCCCCGGATGGGGAATTTCTGTCCAATATTGCACACACGGGAAGAATTATTTGCCAGCTTGCATGAGTGACGAACAGCGGGCGCATACGTCCCGACGGTTTGAAGCTGTGAAAAAAATCCCCTAGGGGCACGCCATGGCGTGCCCCTACCTGAATTCTCAATGGGTTACATAAGCCGAAATCGCCCCATGTCGAATTCTTCACAGCTTCTTTTCGTCGGGATGTATGTGACCCTCGCGATGTACTATCGCCGCTACAGCCAGCTCGAGATCATTCTTGGGCGTCCGCAAGCTCCCGCATCCAGATATTTCGGAAGCGGACCGGGTGGTTGTGGTCTTGCAGTTTCAAAGGCAACTTGTTTGGGGTTTGCTTGTACGGCTGATGGTCGCCATCCGTCAGACCGATGAGCGAGACGTGGTCCTGAACCAGCACGCCGTTATGCAGAACTGTGAAAGTTGCACGCCGCACGACTTTCCCTGCCGCGTCGAATCGCGGCTGGTGGAAAACGATGTCGTAGGTCTGCCACTGGCCAGGAGGCCGGCAGGCATTGACCAGGGGCGTAGAATTCCCGTAGATTGCTGCGGCCTGCCCGTCCGGATAGGTCTTGTTTTCGTAGGAATCAAGTACCTGGACTTCATAGAGACCCATCAAGTAGACCCCGCTATTCCCGCGATCCTGGTCCTGGCCGTGAGGAGGGTTGGGTGAGGCCCACTCGACGTGGAGTTGGCAATCGCCGAAAGCCTGTTTGGTCCTGATGTCGCCGGTTTTCGGAACTACCTCGAAATAACCTTTCTCAACTTTCCAGGGGGCCGGCCCGCCCTTGATTGATTCCCAGGCGGCCAGATCTTTGCCGTCGAAAAGAATAATGGCGTCGGAGGGAGGCTTTCCAGCTTTGTCCTGTGTACTTGCCTCTCCGGGCGTGATGACGGGCGGTTGCGGGGCGTTTCGATCGTGTTGCACCCATTGTGGTTGTTGTGGTTGCTGTTGAGCCACTTCAGGGGATGGCTGGTGAGAACAACTCACTATACCGATCAAAGTTAAAACGGTGGCAAAAAGACACGCAATGGTAAGAACCTTCCTTCGCATCGAGTTCCTCCTTTAAGGCTTAAAATGCCGTCGAGATTGTACACCAAAACCAACTCGGGGGCTCGTTGGCGTGGCCCCCGGTGCTCACGTGTCATTCCGTGCGTAGATTCCATGAGCCTTGGGGCTCATCACGTTGCATGAAAATGCGCGCAGCGCCTTGGAGTGCGGTAGCAGCAGCTACCGCCTTGGGTTCATGCGGCAAATATGCAAGGCGGTAGCTGCTGCTACCGCACTCCAAGGTGCCTTCGGCACAGGCGTTTTCATGGCGGCGAGAAATCTCGCTCTGCGTTGAGGTGGATCGAAGCTCAAAGTAGCCTGGAGGCAAGTGGAATAGAGAACAGACCGAGATTCCTCTCCGTCGGCTGACGGATCGGAATGACACGGCGGCCTTGGGGGGGCAACAACGGCGATCTTACACCGCCACCTCTTGGCGACGTAAAGTCGCCGCTACAATTCGGGCTCAGAACCCCCGCAAGTTGGTGCTCTGGCGTTTCGGGAGGCCTTCTTTGGGGATTCGTTCCAACACTACGTATTGAATGCCGTGCCGTTCACAGAAAGCGCGCTTTTCCGGCACGTCACCATCTTCGTTTACGGCGTATATATCCGGCCTGATGACGGCAATCTCCGGCTCAGCATCCATCCAACCATCCCCGGAGGAAATCAGGGCCTGTTTGACGAAGCGCACGGATTGAACCATATAGCGCCGCTCCTCCTGCGTAAACAGCGGGTGGCCTTCGCCTTTCAGCAGCTTGAGGTTGGCGTCATGCCCTACGACCACATAAAGATCGCCCAACTCGGAGACTTCTTCAAAAAACCTGACGTGGCCCGAGTGAAACCAATCGAAGCAGCCGGTCACGATCACGCGCTTTCTTGACGATCGCTCGCGCCGGGGATCGAACGGCAATACCGGGAAGCCGTCCAAGTCTTCCCTCTTGAAAACACGATATTCAACACCGTGTGACTCGGCGTATGCCTGCTTCCGGGGATTGTCGCTCTCCTCCTCCACAACCCAGATTTCAGGATTGATTTCACCCACTTGCGGTATGGAGTCGCGATCCACCTGCCCCGTCACCAGCCTTGCGTCTTTGACATACCGATCAGCATGGAGCAGATATAGCCGCTCCGCCTGGGGAAAGTTCGGGGGGTGGCCCTCGAGGGCGCGCACGCTCTCGTCCGACCAAAGGAGAACGTGAACGTCGCCGAGCTTCGCAGCCTCCTCGAGCAAGCGAACGTGCCGGGACTTGAAATCGTCAAAACCGCCGGTCACCACGACGGTCTTCGCATCAGCCATTCGTCTTCGAGTACCTGACCTTCACACGAATTCCCCCGGGCACCGACTCGTCGCATACAACGTAGAGATATCCGCCGCCACACCCGGAGTACATGGCCCCGGCGTACCGGGCTTGGTAGTAGCTCAGGATTCCCGCCAGGTCCACAGTGATGGTGGGGTGCCGGACGGTTTGGGGCAGAATCATCTCCCAGCACTTCATGCATTCATTCAGGGAGGCGCCCAGCGCCTTAGAATCTTTCCTCACGATGGCATCAAAGCACTGCTTGCCTGTCATGCCCAGCCGTTGGATCCATTTCGGGTCGAGATTCTTTTGCCCAAGGGGATTGTAGCCGTCGGGACGCGGCGCGACCGGCACCATGTGAATCACGTCCTCCAACCAATGGGCGACCTCCGGATCGTTGTTGGACTCGATGTGGATGGGAAAATAACCACCCTCGTAGCTGTAGTCATAGTCCAGCCTGTTCACTCCGGGGTAAATCAAACCCGCCATGTCCTGCGAACCGGAGGGCTGTGGTTTGCCTTGGTTTTCTGCTTCATAAAGCTCCCTCATAAGTTCTTTGGGATTTCTATTCGGCAGTTTCCCGCACCACAGCTTACCGGCTACCTCGCGGGTACTGGTGGCCATTCCGCAACGGTCCATATATCGGAAAGTGGGCTCCAGACCGACCACTACCATGGAGCCCGGTGGAGTGGGGTTGAATTTCGAGACGAACGGTTGATCGATCCAACCGCCGGCAAATGCCATCCGATAGGGAATTTCGCTGATCAGCGAAGTGATTTCAGTGGCCGGTTGTGTGCGCATAGGCGCCCGCCGCTTTATAGTTTTCTCGCACCGTGACTTTGCCGGCCTTCCGGTCCTGATACTGCTGTTCGATCCAGGCGTAGGTCTTCGCCAGTCCCTCGCGGAAGGGAGTGGTGGGCTCCCAGTTCAGGATGCGCTTGATCATGGTGTTGTCACTGTTGCGGCCCGCGACTCCCCTGGGGGCATTCATATCATACTTGCGCTGCAGCTTGATCCCGCCAATTTCTTCCGCGATGCTGACCAGCTCGTTGACCGAAATGAGCTCGCTGGAACCAAGATTGATGGGAGTTGCGATCAGGTCTTCGCAGTGGGCGATCATGTCGATGCCCTTCGTGCAGTTATCAATGTACATGAAGCTACGGGTCTGTGTGCCATCACCCCAGACCACGATTTCCGTATCGCCCGTATCTTTGGCTTCGATGACCTTGCGGCAAATGGCCGCAGGAGCCTTTTCCCGCCCGCCGTCCCATGTGCCGTTGGGGCCGTAAACGTTGTGGAACCGGGCGATGAATGTCTTCAAGCCGCGCTCTGCCCAGTACTCCTGGCAGACCATCTCAGACATGAGTTTTTCCCAGCCGTAGCCCCGCTCCGCCATAGTAGGGTAGGCGTCCGATTCTTTCAGCGCCCGGCAGTGCGGATCTTTCTGCAACTCGGTGTTGTAGGCGCAAGCGGAGGAGGAAAAGAAATACCTTTGCACACCCGCCCGATAGGCCGCTTCGATGAGATTGGTATTAATCAGGATGCTGCGCAGGCACTCGATTCTGAATTTTTCGATGAATCCCATGCCCCCCATGTCGGCGGCCAGATTGTAAACCTCGACGGCGCCTTCGCACGCCCTTACACAATTCGCCTTCTCACTCAGGTCCAGGCAGAGGCTTTCCACACCCGGCACTCTCTGGTACCAGTCCGGCAAGGGTTTCTTGTCAATGGCGCGGATTCTGGTAAATCCGCGGTCATGAAAGTAACGCGTGAGCGCCCCGCCGATAAAGCCTCCCGCCCCGCCGATAACGATCAGATCATCTTTCCTCGTGGTCTCCGGCGTACTCATTTCCATTCCCCCCTTTGGCATTGCCGCGTGCTGTCATTCTAAGCCCGTTCGCTGTCATCCTGAGCGCAGCGAAGGATCTCAGCAGTTCGCTCAGGGTAAACTCCGCAAAGAATCTCGGCAGTTCCTTGTCGACCTTACGACTGCAGAGATTCTTCGCTTCGCTCAGAATGACAAGCGCGTTGCAAGCGTGCGGTGCAAGAAGACTTGCCGAAATGCTTCCTTGCCCAGGAGCAACCGGTTGCCGCGTTCAGAAGATGCTACCGCGACAAAGGCGTGATTTCAATCCGTACTTCACACCGCAACGGCGGTCGGCACGCGCGCTGCCTTCCACAATTCCAGATAAGGCCTGAGGCCATTGGTTAAGGCCCGGAACTGGTCGAGGTTAAGCGATTGCGCGCCGTCGCTGAAGGCCTTTTCGGGAAAAGGATGCACTTCGATGAGCAGGCCGTCGGCACCGATGGCTACGGCCGCGCGCGCCAGCGCCGGCACCAAGCTGCGCTTCCCTGTGGCGTGGCTGGGATCGAGGATGACCGGCAAATGGGTGAGCTCGTTGAGCAGTGGCACGGCGGCGATATCGCAGGTGTTGCGCGTGGCAGTCTCGAAGGTGCGGATGCCGCGCTCGCAGAGCATGATGTTGGGGTTCCCATGGGCGGTGATGTACTCGGCGGACATGAGGAGTTCCACGATGGTGGAGCTCATGCCGCGCTTCAGGAGAACCGGCCGGGAACATTTCCCCAGCGCCTTGAGCAATGGGAAATTCTGCATGTTGCGCGCGCCGACCTGCATGATGTTCGCATGCTCGGCCACCACCTCCACGTCCTGCTCGCTCATCACCTCGGTGACGATGGCCAAGCCGGTGGCCTGCCGCGCCTTGGCCAGGAGCTTCAAGCCCTCAAGCTCCAGGCCCTGGAAATCGTAGGGAGAGGTCCGAGGCTTAAAGGCGCCGCCGCGAAAAATCTTGGCTCCGCTCGCCGCCACGGCCTCGGCTGTTTCCATGATCTGCTTTTCGCTTTCCACCGAGCACGGGCCGGCCATGATGGCGAATTCACTGCCGCCCACCTCCACGCCATTCACTGGGATCACCGTGCGCTCTTTCTTGAATTCCCGGCTCACGAACTTGTAAGGCGCCGATATCCGCACGGCGCTCTCCACACCGGGCGCGGCCTCCAGGGACTCGAGGCAGGGGGTGACGTCCCCCACCCCGACGGCCCCAATTACCACGCGCTCCTCGCCCACGATGGAGTGGACCTTGTAACCAAACTCCCGAATGCGGTCACAGACGTGCTCGATCTCTTCTTTGGTGGCGTGAGGTCTCATGGAAATAATCATTGTTGGCCTCCCTAAAATAAAAAACCCACTCTTTCGAGTGGGTTGGCTTCCTAAAACTTGTTTCCGGGTTCAGGCCAACACCACTCTACCCCCTGGGGCTAAAGCCCCAAAAGCGGTAGCTATACCAGTTGGCGTAAGCGCTGAACATCGGCTAAAAGTATAGCGTAGGTTGAGACTAGGCGCAATGAATTTCTGGTAGGATTCTAAGGGCCGCAGTTTGTGGCTTTCCAATCGGTTTGCTCTTGACTTTCAACTGTCGACTGTCGACTATCGACTACTATGCGAACAACCATCACCACTCTTCTCGTCCTTCTGCTTTGTGCCCCGGCGCAAGCCGCCCGGACGTTGCAAGTGTATTTCATCGATGTGGAGGGCGGCCAGGCCACGCTCTTCGTCTCGCCCTCAGGGGAATCGCTGCTGGTGGACACCGGCTGGCCGGATGTCGGTGGCCGCGATGCAGACCGCATCGTCTCCGCCGCTCAACTGGCGGGAGTGAAACAGATTGATTACCTGGTCGTAACGCATTACCACTTGGACCACGTGGGTGGCGTGCCGCAACTCGCAGCTCGGATCCCCATCCGCACTTGTGTGGACCACGGGCAGAGTTTCGAAAGCGGTCCCCAGGCCGATCAGCTTGTTTCGGCTTACAGGAGCGTGCGCGACAAAGCCAGACACCTGCTCGCGAAACCCGGTGACTTGATTCCAATCCGGGGGATAAGCGTCCAAGTTCTGACGGCCGCCGGGGACGAAATTGCCAAGCCCTTGCCGGGAGCGGGAGCGCCCAACCCGCTCTGTGCCGAAGCGAAGCGCAAGGGTGACGATCCTTCAGAGAATGCACGGTCGATTGGCCTGCTCATTAGCTATGGCAAATTCCGCATGATTGATCTGGGAGACTTGACGTGGAATAAGGAACTCGGACTTGCTTGCCCGGATAATAGGATCGGCGCCGTCGACGTGTATCTGAGCACGCATCATGGCCTCGACCTCTCCGGCGCGCCCCCTCTGGTGCATGCTTTGCATCCCCTGGTGGCCATCATGAACAACGGCGCGAAGAAGGGAGGGTCACCCGAGGCGTGGCAAACCGCGCACAGTTCGCCCGGGCTGGAGGACATCTGGCAACTCCATTATGCTCTTGAGGCAGGCAAAGCGAACAACGCCTCCGAGGCCTTCATCGCCAACTTGGAAGAAAATTGCCAGGGAAATTGGATCAAGCTCTCAGCGGAGCCGGACGGCCATTTCACCGTGACCAACGGCCGAAATGGAAAGACAAAAGCCTATCAACCGGCTGCCCGATAAAGGACTCCATATGAAACGGCTGACCGAACTTCTCATCGTTCTCACCTGCGCCGCGCTGACCTCGGCCAGCGGCAAGAAGCCACGAAGCACCGCTTTCGATCTGCATGGGAACGTGATTTTCGTGAAAGCATCAATCGGCAATTCCCAGCCTCTCGACATGGCTCTGGACTCCGGCACCAAGCGGACGACTTTGGACCAGGCGGTCGCCGTGGAGTTGGGCTTGGACCTAAGTCTGAAGGCCCAAAGTTCGGGCGCGAGGGGGATGCAAGAGGTCTCGGTCATCAAGGACCAAACCCTGCGTTTGTGCGGGGTGGACGTGACCGAGCCCCTGATGATCTCTTATCCGCTGGACTTCCTGTCGAAGCGGATCGGTCGACGCGTGGATGGGATCATCGGCGTCGAACTGCTCCACCGCTACGTCGTCGAAATTGACTATCCGGCCCGCCAAATCCGCATCCTCGTGCCCGAAGCCTTCACCTATGCCGGCTCCGGCCAGGTGGTCCCCGTAACGTATGATCAGAGGCTGCCGCTGATTACCGGGTCAGTAACTCCTTTTGGCCGGAGCTCGATCCCAGTCAGGTTCCAGGTGGATACGGGTGGAGCGAGCTCCTACGTCATGTTCTGGAAGAGCTTCATTGAAAAGCACGATCTTGCAGCCGGAACGCGCGGCTTAAGAGCGGTTCCGGTTACCAGCTTCGGTGGAACCACGACCCAGAAACAGGCGCGCGTCCAAGCCATCCAGATCGGGAAAATTGTGGTGACGGAACCGGAAGTGGGACTCAACGATTTCCAGTACGGTGATCCCAGCGTGTTCGATGCCAACCTCGGCAGCGGGTTCCTCAAGCAGTTCAAATTGATCTTCGATCTGCCGCACGATCGCATCATTCTGGAACAGCCCGCCGAGTCGCAGCCGTAACTCCACTCCCCACATCGGCGCCCGACGCCTCTCATATCGAGACGGCGTCGTCCACTGACGGCGTGTGATCCGCGAGGAATAAAGGGCATCCTGAGCGCAATGGCTATTACTGACAACTGACTGCTGAGGACTGAATACCTTTCTCAAAGGTCGAGTTTCGAGTTCTTCTACCTCGATGATTCGCGGGGTCTAGAGCTGTTTCGATTTAAGTGTTTACATATCCACAGGAGGCGAAGTAGTTTGTGCATTCGCTTGGGGAGACCTTATTGAGCAACTCCCCGATTTCCTTCCAGAGGGTATCGATATCGCGTCTGGCGGCTTTGCGTAGCAGCGCCTTGAGTTTGGAAAAGAACTTTTCGATCGGATTCAGGTCCGGAGAGTAAGGGGGCAGATAGAGTAGGGTTGCTCCGGTCGTGGTGATCGCTTTCGCGACTCCCGTCACCTTGTGACTGCTGAGGTTGTCGAGGATCACGGTGTCTCCCGGTTGGAGCGTTGGGCACAGGAATTGATGCACATAAGCCAGAAACGTCTCGCCGTCCATCGGCCCGTCGGTCACCATCGGTGCGGTCAACCGGCGGCGGCGCAGAGCGCCCACAAAGGTCGTCGTCTCCCAATGCCCGTGCGGTGCCGAGTCGAGGCAACGCTGACCTCGGGGCGCGCGTCCGTAGCGTCGCGTCATGCTCGTCGATATCCATGTTTCATCGATAAAGACCAGCTTTTCGACTTCCATCGTGGGCAGCGCTTGCTGCCAGGCTTTTCTTGCCCGCTGCACGTCCTCGCGTTCTTGCTCGCTGGCGTGCAGGGTTTTTTTTGAAGGTAAGGTTCCATTTGTCCAACTGATGCCACAAGGCACCGATCTTGATCGATATGCCCTGCTCGGCGAGACGTTCACCTAACTCGGCCAAGCTCAAGCCCGGCGCTTGTTCGATCCAGGCGCGCAGCACGGGCTCCAGCTCCGCGATCCGCGAACGGCGATGGCCGCCAATCTGAAAACTGGTGCGTTGTCCGGTCTTCTGCTCCCGACCCCGCACCTGGTAAACCCAGACGCGACTGACTTCCAGCCGCCGCGCGATCGCCGTCGGACGTTCGCCGCGATCCAATGCCCATAACACCCGATCCCGCAAATCTTGTGAATAGGATTGCACCCTTTGCCTCCCCTCTACCGGCAGAGGCATTATCGCACATAAATGTATACACTTAAATCAAAAAGGCTCTAGCCTCCGGTTTTCATCATCGCTTGAATCTGCTCTTCAAGTATGGCCAGCTTATTCTGGATGATGTCCCAGATAAGTTCGGCGTCCACCCCGAAATACTGATGGATGAGAATATTGCGCAGCCCTGTGATCTTCTTCCAATCCACTTCCGGATGTTGTGATCGAATGGCTTCCGGAACTGCCTTGGCAGCTTCCCCGATCACCTCCAGGTTTCGGACCACAGCATCGAAGGTTTTTGCGTCTCCCGCAAACGCCGCCGGTGATAGGCCAGTGGTGTAGTCTAGTATTTTTGTAATCGCCTGGAGGATGTCCTCCAGATAGACCTTATAATCCCGGGGCATGAATGGTCTCGTTGAGGATTGGCTCTCGAAGCCTCGGTTTAAGGGTAGTGGCCAGCACCAAGTCCACGGGGCAGCCGAAAAGGTCTTCCAGGTACGCCTTCAAATCCATATACGCGTCGAAGGATTTGTGGTCGAACTCCACCAGGAAATCCAGATCACTGGCGGAGGCGTTCTCGCCCCGAGCCACCGAACCAAACAGCCCAAGGCTTCGCACCCCGAAACGCCGGATGTTGTCACGCTCCTCGCTCAGCCTTGCCAGGATTTGCTCTCGTGTATGCTGCACGTCCGCCCTCGCTGCTGACGACCCGGAGGGGCCGATATCTCGAATAGTAGTCGAGCCCAACCGTTTAATCAACCGATTCTCGGTGGGGCCGCGTTGGGGAACCCCGCCTTGCTCACCTGAAGGGTTCACTTCTGACCCCTGGCTCCTGACTTCTGCCCGTCACTCGTCACTTGTCACTGCTCTTCGGCGCCCAGCTAAACGGAAACCAACCCGTCTTCCGTACTTCGCAGGAGCCGCAGTCAAAATCCTTGAGGTTCTCTCCGCCGCCGGTGATGCGGTCTGGGGAGATGAAGTCCACCTCAAACCGCAGGATCACGGGACACATTTTCGTCTTTCCATCCGGCAGGGCACAAGGCAGAAGAATGCGGGATGTGCCGATCCATCGTGTGCCGCTGCGTCGGCACTCGGTTCGAATGTATCCACCTTGTTTGGCAGCCTCCGGCGGGATGTTTGACCACTCGGCAGTAAAGCGGTCTCCCTCAATCTTAACGCGGTATTCCTTGCCCGTCTTCTCGGACTTCCAAATCTGGGGAAGTGTGCCGGCTTTCGCAGCAGTTTTCGTGCCCCCAGGCTTAGGGGCACTCTGGCCTTCAGACGAAAGGAGCAACGAGGTAGTAGCAAGGACTGCGCATACCAAAATGATGACCCAGCAAAACCGTTTTGCCCTCAAAAGGTTCTCCTCACTTTCCCGAGCACTCATTCAGGTGCTGAAAAGCCCGTTTCGCAATAATCGGTGGTGTACATGACAAATTGTCTCCAACCGCCATTCATATTGTTCTTGCGATCTATAACTACTTTTCTTTACAACAACATTCCCGTATTATGGAGTTAATTAGCTTTGTTTTCATATACATTCCGGCTTAGCTCGCAGGTTTTTCGCAGCGGTCCTTTGTTTTCAATAACATTCGTGCATCGTTCGTTCAAAAAAAGAATTCTTTCTGAATTGCCGCCCGCTGTCAAGAGTTGATGCTCGACACAACACGCCTGCCAACAAATCATTTTCGCCGACTGCGTGGGCCTTTCCGAGGCAAGGAGAAGCCAAGGCGCCAAGGTGCCTGTAGTCCTTGCGGGGGTTGCCGACCGCAATCATACGCTAGCATGCTAGCTCACTAAGTGGAACATGTCAAGCCCAAAATCTCACTGCTCAAAATCTCTGCAATCGTGGTTTGCCCCCGGGATGGCGAAAATTGCCGATTTTCGATTGCTGATCGCTAATATCCGAAACTCGAAACTCGAAACGGACCCCGCTGCGACGCATTGGAAACGAGTTTCGGTTCTCGAATTTCGATTTTCCACTCCCACAATCGGCAATCATGTCACTGTCCGAACTCGGGACGAGCTATCCCAAAATCGGACAGCCCAGACGGAAGTTAGGCCCGCTCTTCCCCCTAACCCCTTGAAAATAAATACCTCGATCCAAAAAAAGATTGGCACTTTTCGTGCCCAATGTCCCATCGGAGAAACCTATGGACATCCCACGCGAGTCTGCCAAGCGACAACGGCGAATTCGCGGGATCACTAGCGGCTTGCATCCCGCCAGCAGGGTGGTCCTCTCCGACATGTCGGCATGGGACGCAATCAACCGCATCCGGTTGGAATGGATATGTTCATCTCTGACCTAATCGCAGGTGGCTGCTTAGCATAGAGGAACCGAAAAAATCGACACGCGGAGGTACTTTTAACATGTTTCGCGACCTTCGATACGCCGTTCGCATGTTCGCCAAGAATCCGGGTACGACCGCCATAGCAGTGATCTCTTTGGCCATTGCCATTGGCCCCAACTGTGCGCTGTTCAGCGTGGTGGACCGTCTGTTTCTGAAGCCTTCCTCCGTCCGGAACATAGAGCGGATCTTCCGGCCAGACCTCTTCACCGACACACCGGGGGTAGGGGACACCCTCTCGTACCCGGACCTGCTGGATTACCAGGCGCAGGCTGGCGAGGTCGGGCAGTTTGCCGCCGCCGATAAGAGAACTGCGGTGGTGAATTCCGGGGGTCGGCGGGAAGTCGTGCAAATGAACCCCGTGAGCGAGAATTACTTTTCGGTGCTGGGCGTGAGGGCCGTGCTCGGTCGCGCTTTGAGGGAGGGTGACGCGCAATTCGAGGGTCCACCACCTGCTGTGATCAGCTATTCATTGTGGCAGCGGCAATTCGGCGGAACTGACGACGCTGTCGGAAAAACGCTCCTGGTGAACGGTCGCGTTTTCTCGGTGGTGGGAATCATGCCGCGCGGATTCCGAGGCCCCGGCCTGGATCCTGCGGGCGTGTGGATTCCGTTCAGCGCCCTTCCGCCGGAAGATCACCACCTGCTCATGCAGCGGGCGGGCCGCAGTATTGAAACCATTGTGCGTTTGGGAGACGGCGTGGATAAGGCGCATGCGGAAACCGTGTTGACAACTGTGGCAAGACGGCTCGCCAGCAAGTATCCGGACACTAATAAGGGTAAGTCTGTCTTCCTCGACATCTCCCCCCAGGGCAGGGGTAATGCCGAGTCGGGCAAGATCATCCTCTCTCTGGCCGGACTCGTGATTCTCATCGCCTGTGCCAATATCACGGGTATCCTGATGGCGCAGGGCGAAGCGCGGCGAGAGGAGTTCGCCGTTCGCGCGGCCATGGGGGCTTCACGAGTCCGCCTGGTGCGGCAGTTGATCGCAGAAAACATGCTGCTTTCTCTCGCGGCTGCCGGCTTGGGACTGCTGCTGGGGCAGTGGCTGATGCGGGCATTGCCCGTGCTTCAGGCGGTCACGAATTTCCCCATGGACTTTGACTTTCGAGTAGATAGCAGGGTGCTCTTCTACGCACTTTGCCTGGCGCTTTTCGCGGCCTTGGCATCGGGCCTCATACCTTCCCTGCGGGCCTCACGGCCTGATTTAGTCCCCACACTGAAGGGTTACGCCCCCAACAGGGGACGGCGTTTCCGGTTTCGTGGAGCGATTGTGATCGGGCAGATTGCAGTCTCCCAGTTCCTGCTCGTAGGCGCCGGACTTCTAGTACGGAGCTACCTTGAAGCCCAACAGATACGGCCCGGGTTCGATCCTGGAAGAAGGGTGCTGGCGGCCTTCTTGCAGTCCACAGCGGAAGACAAGACGGTGGACTTCCCCCGGCTGGCTAATAGACTCCGCGAGGTTCCAGGTATCATGCGGATAAGCTTTACAGGCATGCTGCCGCTCAGCGGTTCGGAGGAACCCACAGTGCACGTCTTGATGCCTGGAGTGACCTCGAAGCCCCTGGAAGTCGGCGCACAGGCGGCGGGCGCTGACTACTTCTCAGTCATGGGCACGCAAATTCTCCGCGGACGCGATTTCGACCGAAGCGATTCCAGGGGCGCCGTTGTCGTGAACGAGACCATGGCGCGCCAGTTCTGGGGTAGCCCCGACGCGGCCATGGGCAAGGTCTTTCGCATGGAGGGGATCGATTGCCACGTTGTCGGGGTGGCGGAGAACGGCAAATACCGTTCTTTGCAGGAGAAGCCCATGCCCTTCCTGTTCGTGGCGGCGCCGCTCGGCAAGGGCCGCGAAGGCACTCTCCTGATCGAAACCGCCCCTGCGCCCACGACCATGGCCGAAACGGTGCGAAAGGCAATTCACGACGCGGATCCTGAGGCGTTCGTTGTTAATCTGGTCAGCCTGCGGCAGCACATGCATCTTCCTCTCCTCCCGCAGCGATTTGGCGCCGGCCTCGTAGCGACCATCGCCATGTTGGGGATATTTCTGGCTGGGGTTGGGCTGTATGGGCTCGTTGCCTACAGCGTCAACCGGCGCACCCACGAAATCGGAGTTCGAGTGGCGATGGGAGCAGCGCCAGCGGACGTGTTAGCGCTCGTTTTCCGGGAGGCAGCGTCGCGACTGGCCATCGGGGCAGTGATCGGGCTTGCCGCGGGGCTGGCCGGGGCACGCGTCATCAGGTCGGCGCTATTCGGCGTGAGTCCAACCGACCCGGTTGGGCTCGCCGCCGCTGTGGCGGTCGTGGCTGTGGTCGGTTTGCTCGCCGCCTACGCTCCCGCGCGCCGGGCTCTTCGTGTAGATCCAGCGACCGCCTTGCGACAAGAGTAGCACCGAGGGAGGTTGCGTTTCTAAAACGGTATTAATGACTCTCAGAGATCAAACGGAGAAGTGAGCATGATAACAAGAATGGCATTTTGGCGAATGTTGGTGACAATACCTTTCCTGGTTCTGGCTCTTGCCCAGCCCGCGGCTGGCCAAGGCGCCCGGAAAGATTCGGGGCCGGAGGAAGCAACCCGCTTCAACTACTCGAGCAGTCACGCCTTTCCCCAGATTTTTTCACCTTATATGAGCCCTTTTGTCCCCAGTCCGCAAATGGACAATTCGCGACGGCTTCAGAATCTGATTGTGGACGGCAAACTGGTGCTCAGACTCGATGACGCCATCGCGCTGGCCATCGAGAACAATCTGGACGTGGAGGTGGCGCGTTACAACCTGCCCATTGCCCAAACGGACTACCTGCGCGCCAAGGGGGGAGGGGCCGTGCGTGGAGTGGCTGGCTCTTATCAATCCACGACGGCGTTTTCGGGCGCTTTGGGCGGAGGTGTCGGCGGTGGCGGCGGTGGTGGCGGAGGTGGCGCGGGGGGTACCCTGGGAGGCGGCATCTACACCATGGGCTCAGCGGGCTGCTGCGATCCGAGTGTATACGCATTCTATGGTTGGAGCAATGCCATCACGCCCCTGAACTACACGATAGTGAGCGGCGTGCCGGTTGAGGCCACTCACCAAGCATACTTTCAAGGAGGGTACAGCCAGGGATTTCTGACCGGTACAAGCATTGGCGTGTCCGAGTACAGCTACCGTCTATCCTCAAACACCACCACTAGCTTGTTCAATCCCGCGTTTGTCACGGGCCTCTCCGTAGGCTTTAGCCAAAACTTACTGAACGGCTATGGCTACCGTGCCAACGCCATATTCATCCGCCAGGGCCGCAACAACCAGAAATATGCCGAGAGCGTTTTCCGGCAGAGCGTGATCACCCAGGTGGCGGCCGTGGTAAGCACATACTATGACCTGCTGGCCGATCAGGAAAAGATCCGCGCGGCGCAAGAGGGTCTGCAAAATGCGCAGAAGCTCCTGGAAAACAACCAAGTGGAATTGAAGATTGGAGCCGTGGCCCAGTATGACGTGCTGCGCAGCCAGGAGGAAGTCGCTTTGCGGCAGCAAGACTTGCTGGCGGCGCAAAACACTTTTTCCCAGGACGCCCAATCGCTGAAGGCCAAGATTTCCAAGAGTTTCAATGAGGAGTTGGCCAAGGTGGATATTGCCCCCGCCGACCGGCTGCCGGAGCCGCATCCCGATGATGTGCCCCCCTTGGACGAGGCTTTGCGGGAAGCGGCCCGGCATCGTCCGGAGATCGAGCAGGCCGATATCAACTTGCGCAACCAGGAGATCACCGTCCAGGCGAGACGCAATTCGCTGTTGCCCCAACTCCAGGTCTCAGCCTCCTATAACCTCTCAGGGCTGGGTGGGGCTTTGCGGCCTACCTTCGGGAATATCTTTGCAAACGACTACCCCAACATCTCCTACGGCGTTTCGCTGGGAATCCCCATTCGCAATCGTACTGCCCAGGCCGATGCCGCTCGAGCGCTGATCGAGCAGCGGCAGTTGCAAATGAAGCTTCAGCAGGCCAAGAACCAAGCGGTTTGGGACGTGAGCAAGGCGGTGAGCGCGGTGGAGCAGACCAAGAGCCAGCTTGACGCTGCCTTGAATTTGGCGGTGCTCTCGCGCCAAGTGCTCGGGATGCAACAGCAGAAGTTCACCCTGGCTTCGGCTACGGTGGAGGACGTCATCACCGCACAGAGCAACTTCGCCAACGCCCAGGGCAATGTGGTGACAGCGCGCGCCGCTTATGCCAAGGCATTGATTCAGTATGAACAAGCCACGGGAACCCTTCTCGAAAGGAACAACATCAATCTTCCCGATGCCGTGCAAGGGGAAGTTCGCCGCGCACCCAACATTCCCGGCGCGGAAAAATAGGATTCGGGATTCAGGATGCAGGAAACCACTTCCGCTTGGAGTAGCGACGAATGGCGAGAAGAAGAGAGGGGTTCGACATTGGGGGCTGATAGCCGACGGCTGATAGCTGAGAGCTTACTGTCCGAACTCGGGACGAGCCGTCCCATAATCGGACACTTGAGAAAAAGGCTTCACCCTTTCTTGCCTCTAACCATTTGAAAAGAAAGGCCTCGATCGACAAACAAGTTGGCAGCCCTATTGCCCTAAATATCCTTGGAGAGTATCTATATGGACATACCACGTGAAGATGCAAAGCGACAACGACGAATTCGCAGGATTATTTATTCCGCCGTAGGTCTATTAGCCATCGGCTCAGTCACCTATGGACTTTCGCGCCTCAAGCCCGCTGCACCCAGCGTGGATAAGGCGACGGTCTGGATTGACACCGTCAAGAGGGGGCCGATGCTACTCGAAGTGAGAGGCTTGGGCACTCTGGTCCCGGAGGAGATCCTGTGGATTCCGGCGACCTCGGACGGTCGGGTGGTGCGCCGGCTTCTGCCAGGTGTGCACTTGAAGGCGGATACGGTAATCCTGGAATTGAAGAATCCCGAGCTCGAGCAGGCCGCTCTGGACGCCGAATGGCAACTGAAGGCCGCCGAGGCTGAGTACAACAGCCTGAAGGCGAAGCTTGATAGCGAACTTCTGGACCACAGGGCCACAGCCGCCACGGTTCAGGCGGAGTATCGCCAGGCGGTGCTCAACGCCGAAAAGGACTCCGCGCTGGCCAAAGCAGGTCTAGCGGCGGAACTAAACTCGAAGCTCTCGCGGGCCAAGGCCGACGAGTTGACTACCCGCAATCAGATCGAGCAGGACCGGCTTACCGTGAGCGCCGCTTCCGCCAAGGCACAACTCGAATCCCAGAAGGCCAAGGTCGAGCAGCAGCGGGCTCTTTACGAGCTGAAGCGCGCGCAACTGGACCGGCTTAAGGTGCGGGCGGGAGATGAAGGGGTGCTTCAGGAAGTGCCCGTGCAAGTCGGCCAGCAGGTCACGGTGGGCACGATCCTGGCCAAGGTGGCTCAGCCGACCCGGCTGAAGGCGGAGCTGAAGATTCCCGAGACCCAGGCGAAGGACGTTCAGATTGGCCTACTCGCTTCCATCGACACGCGCAACGGCGTCATTTCAGGCCATGTGATGCGGATTGACCCGGCGGTGCAAAACGGAACGGTGACGGTGGACGTCAAACTGGAGGGTGAACTGCCGAAAGGCGCGCGTCCCGACTTGAGCGTGGAAGGCACCATCGAAATCGAGAACTTGAAGGATGTGGTCTACGTGGGCCGTCCGGCTTTTGGCCAGCCCAACAGCACGGTAGGCATTTTCAAGCTGGATGAGGAAGGCAATGGCGCGGCGCGGGTGCAGGTGAAGCTGGGGCGAAGTTCCGTCAACACGGTCGAGATTCTTGAGGGACTCAAGCCCGGCGACCGAGTAGTCCTTTCCGACATGTCCACCTGGGATGCGTTTAACCGCATAAGGCTCAACTAGCTCTCAGCTTTCAGCTGTCAGCTCTCAGCCGTCAGTTATCAGTTGAAGAAACGAGGCTGGGGGGTGGGAGCTTGCTGAAGGCTGAGAGCTGAAAGCTGATGGCTGAGAGCTGCTTTGTCAGGAGACACCCTATGATCGAGAGCTGGTATCGGGACTTCGTCTTGGGGTTGCGCGGGTTGCGCAAGCGCCCGATCTTTTGCCTGACTGCCATTCTCACGCTGGCGCTCGGCATCGGGGCGAACACCGCCATTTTCACGCTGCTGTATGGGCTCCTCCTACGCAGCCTGCCGGTGGCACAGCCGTGGCGGCTCGTCCGCATCAATTTGGCCGGTCCGATTCCAGGACATGGCACGCAGGAATTTGGGCTTTCCTGGCTGATGCTCGAGCAGCTTCGCCGCCAGCAGCAGTCCTTCACGGACATCTCCGCCTGGATGCCATCCATTCGTGTCTACGCGCGTGACAGCGAGGGAACCTTGCGCATGTACCCCGCCACGCTAATGAGCGGAAACGCGTTTGATGTGCTCGGCGTGAAGCCTTATTTGGGCCGGGTGCTGGTCCCCTCCGACGATGTGCTTGGCGGCCCGCCGCAGGGCTGGCCGGTGGTGTTGAGCTACGGATTCTGGAACGAGCGGTTCGCGCGCGATCCGCAAATCATCGGTAAACGGATTGAGATTTCGAACGTCCCGTTTTCGGTGGCCGGCGTGACGCCGATGGAATTCCAAGGCGTCCAGGCGGGCGACCGCCCACAGGTCTATTTGCCGATGCATTTTGCGGAGGCGATATATGGGGACAAGCTCAGCGCGCCGGAAGCGTTTTTTTGGTGTGATCCGATTGGCCGTCTCAAACCCGGTGTAACGCTGGCGCAGGCGAACGCGGAAATCGCGGTCTACAAGGACGCGCTGCTCGAGCGCTTCATCCCGCAGAAATATCGCGACACAACGTTCGTTCGCATCCTTCGCAACTGCCGTTTGCAGGTGACTTCCGGACGCACCGGTATCCCATTCGACGATCCGACCATCCTGAAGCCTCTGTGGCTTATGCAAGGGTTGGTGGGGGTGGTGCTTCTGCTGTGCTGCGTGAATGTGGCAGGGCTTATGCTCTCCAGAATCTACCAGCGGCGCCATGAGTTCGCCGTGCGCAGCGCGGTGGGCGCCGGAAGATGGCGCCTCGTCCGGCAGTACCTGACGGAGAGCTTCGTGATTGCTGCCGCGGGCGCGTTGCTCGGCGCGCTACTGGCCTGGATCGGAAGCCAGGCGCTGCTTACCTTCTTCATGGATCCGAAGGCACAGTGGGGACTTACCGTGCCGCTGGACCGCACGGTGTTCCTGGTGACGGCCATCCTCGCCGTGCTCAGCACGCTGCTGTTCGGCGCGGTCCCTGCGTGGCTGGCGGGCCGCGCTGAACTTGGCATGCTGCTGAAATCCCGCACCCTCGCAGGGCGCCGGCAAATTGCCGGTCGCGCCTTCGTCCCCATTCAGGTGGCCCTGTCACTGGTGCTGGTGGCCGTGGCGGGCCTTTTATCGGAGAGCCTGATTCGCATGCGCAGCGAGCACCTGGGTTTCGACGTGAGCCACATCACCCTCACCGCTACGCAGTTCCAGAACCTTCCGCAGAAGGGCGACGCCCTGCTCGACCTGTACCAAAGGATGGTGGACCGGCTGAACGAAATGCCGGGTATTCTTTCCGCCGCCATCACATGGTTGACGCCCCTCACCAACCGCCAGGTCACTTCCGGCTTCCAGGCCATGTCGGAGGGGCCCAGTCCTCCGGAGGATAAGAATATGGCGTATAACGACGTGGGACCGGGCTACTTTCGCACAATGAGGATCGGCATCCTGGCCGGGCGCGAGTTTGAGCGCCAGGAGCGCGACCGTAGCCGCTGCATCCTGAATCAATCTGCGGCGAACTACCTGTTCCCACACCAGCAGCCCATTGGACAGTACGTGCGGAGCACCGATAAGCAGCAGTTCCCCGAGGGCGCCACCTGCCAGGTGATCGGCGTCGCCGAAGACGCCAAATACGCCAGCCTGCGCGAACCGCCCCCGCGCACCATCTATTTCCCGATGAACAAAAGCACCATCCAAATCGGCCACAACATGGTGTTCCTGATGCGCTCCGCGCGTGAGGCTGAGGCCATCGCCGCCTATCGCAGGACACTGGCGGAGTTCGCCCCCACGACGGCTCTGTTGCGATTTGCCACTCTGCGGCAACAGATGGACGACTCGATCGGCTCGCAGCGGCTGATCACGGTGCTGAGCAACTTCTTTGCGGGACTGGCCCTGTTCCTGAGCGCCATCGGGCTATACGGCCTGCTGGCTTCGAGTGTGGCGCAGCGCACTTCGGAAATCGGTGTCCGCTTGGCGCTTGGCGCGCAGCGCGGGGGAGTGGTGCGCATGATCCTCTATGAAGCTTTACGCCTGGTGGCGGCCGGAATCCTACTGGGGGCGGTCGCGCTCCTGTTTGTAGCGCGGTTTGTCCGCGACATGCTCTACGGCATCTCAGTGTTCAACCCTGCCACGCTGGCAGGCACGGTGGCGCTGCTTGCCGCGGTCGCCTTTCTCGCGGCCCTCATTCCGGCCCGCCGCGCCGCTTCGCTCGATCCCATGGAGGCGTTGCGGCTTGAATAGGTGGCGGGTGCGAGGTTTCAACGGTTAGCCGTCAGCGGTCAGCCACGGGGAAAACCGCCGGCTGCTTGCTGAAAGCTGATAGCTGACGGCCGACAGCTTGTGAAGTATCGAAGTAAATGATGGGCACACTCATCCAGGACGTTCGCTACGGAATTCGCATGCTGGCGAAGAACCCCGGCTTTACGGCCGTGGTCGTGATCACGCTCGCCCTGGGCATTGGTGCGAACAGCACCATCTTCAGTTGGATCAACTCCACGCTCCTGGACCCTATTCCGGGAGTCGCCGACACCAGCGAGCTTGTCTCGGTCATGAGAGGCGAGCGTAGTGAACATCCCACTCCGCCGTTTTCTTATCCGGACTACGTAGATCTGCGCGCCAGAACTCAGAGCATGTCCGGCCTCCTGGCCTATCATGACGATTTCGTATCCCTCACCGGCACCAGCAAGCCGGAACGATTGTACGGGGCAGTTGTCTCGGCGGATTACTTCGACGTGCTCGGCGTGCGGCCCATCCTCGGTCGCGGCTTCAAGCCCGTGGAGGAGGAAAACCCCGGGGGGATGCCGGCAGTCGTGATCAGCTATGCCTTGTGGCAGACACACTTCGGCGCAAACTTGTCTGTTATCGGCAAGACCCTCCAGCTCAACCGCCGCTTGTGTACGATTGTGGGAGTGGCTCCTCCGGATTTTCAGGGATGCAAGACGGGGCTGCGAACCGACCTTTGGGCCCCCTTGGTTTATGGAGGAGATCAGTTCCGCGAACGCGACGCTTATTGGCTGCAAGTACTCGGCAGGCTCAAGCCCGGGATCGGTCGACGCCAAGCCGAGGAGGAACTAGATCTTCAAATGCGGCGCATCGTCGAGCAGTTTCCCGATTCGCACCGTGGCCCCAACCAGATCACGCTCGACCCGCTCTATCGTTCACCCTTTGGCGCCAATGTTTACATGTACAAGACGCTCCCCATGCTCCTGGCACTGGCGGCAGTGTTGCTGTTGCTGGCCTGCGCCAACATGGCCAATCTGCTGCTGGTGCGCTCCGTTACTCGCCGGCGTGAGGTAGCCCTGCGCTTGTCGATGGGCGCCGGCCGCTGGCGACTGGTACGCCAGCTCCTGGTGGAGAGTCTGCTGCTCGCTCTGCTGGGCGGCGGGGTCGCCATGCTGCTCACGACCTGGACTGCTGGAACCTTTGCAGCTTTCTTTCTGCCCACCGCCAACTTGCCGCTCACAATCAGCGGGCACGCCGACCGCACAGTACTTGCTGTGACGATCCTCATTTCAATTCTTACCGCCATGGTGTTCGGCATTCTGCCGGCCCTACGCAGTTCCGGCTTGGCGCCCATCGCGGTGCTGAAGGAAGAGGCGGGGAGCATGTCGGGCGGAATTCACAAGTCGCGGCTTTCCCGCGCCTTGGTTGTGGCCCAGATCTCACTTTCGCTGCTTCTGCTGATCTGTGCCGGTCTCTTCGCTCGTAGCCTGCGGAACGCCCAGCGGTCGGATCCCGGTTTTGACCCCAACCACGTCCTGCTGGCTTCCTACGAACTCGGACCCCTCGGCTATTCGGAAGCTCAAGGCATCGCCTTCCATCGGCAAGTGCTCTCGAAGCTCTCGGCCCTGCCCGGAGTTGAGTCGGTGACCCTGGCGGATTTCTCGCCGCTCAGCTTCACCCTCCACTCTGACATTGTCCAAGTCGATGGTTACGTTCCCCAACCCCGCGAATCGATGGAAATTGATCGTGCCAACGTAGGTCCGAATTACTTTCGGACCATGCGGACTCCTCTCGTAGCCGGGCGTGACTTTACCGAACAGGATGGGGAAAAATCGCAGCCCGTGGCTATCGTCAATCAGGAGTTTGCCGATCGTTACTGGCCGGGTCAGGACCCGCTCGGCAAGAGGGTCCACGCCTGGGGCCAGTGGTTCACGGTGGTCGGCGTGGCTCGCAACGGTAAGTACCGCCGCTTGGTCTATCCTCCGGAGCCCGTCTTTTTTCTGCCGCTGTTCCAGGCTTACCGTGATCTGGTGATGATTCACGTGCGGGTTTCGGGCGATCCGCAGGCTTACGCCGCAGCGGTGGAAAAAACCGTCCACCAACTCAATGCCGATTTGCCCGTCTTCGGTGTGACCACTCTCGAGTCCAGCATGCAGCTTGGGAGCATTTTTGAACGGCTGGCGGGAACCTTCGCAGCTGCCTTTGGATTACTGGCGTTGGTCCTCGCCGCCGTAGGCATCTACGGGGTGATCGGCTACACCACGCGCCAGCGCACGCATGAGATTGCTATCCGCATGGCGCTCGGAGCACAGCGAGCGGAGGTCCTCCGGCTGGTGCTGGGCCAGGGGCTGCTCCTGACGCTCGCAGGCTTGGCGGTGGGTATCGGGATATCACTCGCGCTCACACGCTACCTCAAAACCGTGCTCTATGGGGTCACCACGAGCGACCTGTGGACTTACGCTGCGGTGACATTTCTGCTGTGCCTGGTGTCGCTCGTTGCCTGCTATGTCCCCGCGCGCCGGGCGACCAAGGTCGATCCCATGGAGGCGCTGAGGTATGAATAGGTGCCAGGTGTCGGGGGTCAGGTGTCAGGTTTAAATCGGGTGATCTGGTGATCGAGTGATGTGGTGAACAAAGAGCTGCACGATCGTTTGGCGGGTGGTGCATACACAAAAAGCAATGTATGCGCCGCCCATGAGTTTCCAGTTTCGATTTTCGATTTTCCGTCTGCTGGCAATCGACAATCGACAATCGCAAATCGACAATCAGAGCGGGTTCACGACTCGGAGGAATTTGAATTGGTGGAAGCCCAGATCGGCAGTGCGAATCTCGACCACTCCATGCTCCCGCATGAGGGCCGCGATATGAAGATCGTGCAGGCGGTTGCCGGAGACGTGGGGGTACTCGCGTGTGAGATCGCGCACCACTTCGGCGTGCCGCTCCGTTTCCACCAGGATCCCAAACGAGGGAGACGAGCGCAGGCTTTCGATGAAACTCCAGGCATCGGCGAAAGTCAGCGGATTCGGAAGCGCCGCGCGATGGGTGACGACCCTCACGAATTCGTAGACAATCGACCAGGTGATGTGCCACGGATCGCCGGCCGTTCCCCATTCCGCCAAAAGCTTGCTTGCCTGATCGTGTTCCCTGAATTCGCGGATGGCCGCATAGATCAGCAGATTGGTATCGACAACGAACACGCTCACCGCTTCTTCCTGCCCCGCCCGTACAAGCGCGCGTCGCGCTCGGCGTCGAGCAAGTCGTATAAGGCCTCCCGATCAGCGACGTCTACCTTGGGCGGGCCAGCGCTGAAGGTCGGAAAGCGGAATGGGTGTTTAGGTTTGCGGGTTTCGCGCAGTCCCAGGACAAGGTATTCCGTGACGAGTGCGGACATGGTTTCGTTGCGCTCTGCTGCGTGGCGTTTCAAATCGCGGAACACCGGGTCAGGTATGATCAAAGTCGTCTTCATACGGAAAACCATACCGCAAGTACGGAAAAATGTCAAGCAGTGGCTGGTGAAGATATCGGGTGATCTGGTGAACAAAGAACAGAAAGCATCGTCTCACGGGTGCGCATACATAAAAAGCAATGATGCGCCACCCGTGGCTGCTTGCTGATAGCTGAACGCTGACGGCTGACAGCTTGCGAATTGTCGAGGTGAATGATGGGTACCTTGCTTCAAGACTTGCGCTACGGTCTTCGCATGCTGGTGAGGAATCCCGGCTTCACCGCCATCGCCGTGCTGACGCTGGCGCTGGGCATTGGGGCCAACTCGGCGATTTTCACTGTGGTGGATACCCTCCTCTTGCGCCCGCTTCCCGTATCCAGCCCTGAACGGCTCGTGCAGCTCCAGATCAAGAGTCCCCAGGGGTTCGAAGCCGGTTTTTCCTATCCCGACTACGAGGACATTCGCCAGCAGGTGAAATCTTTCTCGGGCGTGGCGGTTTACTCGCGTCAGGGCCGCTTCCTCAATTCCCTCGATGAGTCCAGCATGGCTCTCGTGGATGAAGTCTCGCCCGACTACTTCAAGGTCTCGGGGGTGAGGCCTTTGCTGGGGCGCGTCTTCTCGCCCGAGCTGGACAGCAAACCCGAGTCTGAGGTCGGCGTAGTGATTAGCTATCGCCTGTGGCAAGGTCGCCTGGCAGGTGATCCGGCGATCGTCGGCAAGGAAATCAAACTCACTGGTCACACGGCAAGGGTAATTGGGGTCACGCCGCCCCATTTCCAGGGACTCGCGCGGTTTGTCCCCACGGACATGTGGCTGCTGACTTCTCACGCCATCGCATTCAACTCCGCAAATCCTCCTAAGCGGGGAGACCGCTGGTTCGAAGCGCTGGCGCGCTTGAGGGACGGGGTAACGCCCACGCAAGCCTCTGCCGAGCTGGATGCCTTCAGTCGCAGCTTGGCCGCGGCCTATCCGGAAACCAATCGTGGCAGAACCTTCCAGGCGTTTCCCGTAACGATGGACGAACGGCAAGCGCTCCTCGCCAGCCTTCTTGCGATGGCAGTGCCGGGGCTAGTCCTGCTGATTGCTTGTTCGAACCTCGCGGGGTTGCTTCTGGCCCGATCCGAGACGCGCTGGCGGGAATCGGCCGTCCGGGTGGCTTTGGGGGCTGGCCGGTGGCAGCTCGTGCAGCAGTTCCTCGCTGAAGGCCTTCTGCTTTCCGCGCTGGGAGGCGCCCTCGGTTTGACGCTGACTGCTTGGCTGATGAGCTTCCAGAGAGCGCTCATGCCGGCCGCTTATTCCTTTCTTGGGCCGGACATGCGGGTTGACTTGCGTGAGCTTGCGTTCACCGCCGGCATCTGCACTATTTGCCGCCGTGATGTTTACACTCACTCCTGCCTTCCGCGCCTGGAAAGTTGGCTTGGCGGGTGTCCTGAAAGGTGAAGAGGCAGTGATCGTGCAGGGGAGTCGCCGCCTAACGGCGCGCAATCTGGTAGTGGTAGGTCAAATGGCCATCTCGGTGGTGATGATAACCATCTCGTTACTTTTCTTCCGCAGTCTCTTCAATGTTCGGGACCAGCCCGCCGGCTTCGACACCCACAAAAACCTTGTAGTCCTGAACGTAGGCGGACCGGGAGGAGTGCCCTTCCTGCCCGACCTCGTGGAGCGTGCCGCCAGCCTGCCCGGAGTGAAGCGTGCCACCTACGCTATGCGCATGCTGCTGAGCGGCTCGGGTGGAGGAATGAACCTGCCGGTTTCCATCCCCGGCTTTCAGCTTCCCGAAGGGCAATCGAGCATTCCCATGAAGCTGAATGCCGTCGGCCCAAACTACTTCCAAACGGTCGGGACGCGTATCCTCGAGGGGCGTGACTTCACATCCGCGGACGGTCCCCGATCCCAGAAGGTTGTCATCATCAGCCGGTTCATGGCGCACCGCTTCTGGCCACACGACGATGCGCTGGGTAAGTTCGTCAAGATTGGCAAGGAGGATACCCTCATTGTGGGCATCGCCGAGGACGCCAAGACCGTTTGGTTGAGCGAATCGCCCACGCCATACATGTATCTTCCCTATGCGCAAACGCAATACAACGGGGGCGCAGTAATAGTGGAGGCTTCGCGGAAGCCTGACGCGGTGATCTCCCTGCTGCGGCGAGAAATCCACAGCTATCGTTCGACCCTGATCATCGTCGGCGTCGACACCGTGCACAGTCTGCTGGACCTGTCCACCTTTGACTCGGTCTATGAATCTCGGTCGATTGCGGCCTTGAGCCTGGTGGGAGTCTTCCTTGCCGCACTTGGTCTTTATGGGGTGGTCGGATTTATTGTGAGAAGCCACACTCGCGAAATCGGTATCCGCTTGGCGCTGGGCGCAAGCCGTCGGCAGGTCAAGGGGCTCTTTTTGCTACGCGGGCTCAGGCTGGCCTTGACGGGCGTGTTGGTGGGCGTGCTTGCGAGCCTGGCCGTTGGCCGCCTGGTGGCCCGTTTTCTTTTTGACGTCAAGCCGTACGACCCCCTGTGCCTGGCATTAGCCGCCGGAGCCGTGACGGTGATTGCTCTGCTCGCCTGCTATCTCCCCGCACGCCGAGCGACCCGGGTGGATCCCATGGAGGTGCTGCGCTACGAATAGCAAATAGTAAATTATGAACAGTAAATTGCAAAACACGCGGGAGCGTGGCACTTCACAATTCACTATTCACCATTCACTATTTGTTAGGCTCGCGCCCCCATACGATGGAGACAAACTGTGAACACACTTGTGCAAGACGTTCGGTACGGAATTCGCATGCTGGCCAAGAGTCCCGGCTTTACGGTCGCGGCGGTGCTCACACTAGCGCTGGGAATTGGCGCCAACACTGCGGTCTTTAGCGTGGTCAACACCGTCCTGCTCAAGCCGCTGCCTTACGCCGAGCCCGACCGTCTGGTGGCTGTGGAATCGATGTGGACGCGCGGCGGACCGCATCCGAACCCACTCTCATACCCCGACTTTTTCGACTTCCGGGCGCAGAACCATGTTTTCGAGCACCTCGTGACCTCTCGCGATACGAACCTGGTGCTTACCGGCGTCGGAACGCCGCTGCAACTCGATGGCGAGATGGTCACGTGGGACCTGTTTCCTGCCCTCGGGATTCAGCCTGAGTTGGGCCGTGGGTTTTTGCCGTCCGAGGAAGCGGCGGGCACGCGCGTGGTGGTGCTCGGTCACGTGCTTTGGCAGAGGCAGCTCGGCGGCGACCGCAGCATCGTGGGACGAACGATCACACTCGATCGAAAGCGCTATACGGTGATTGGCGTGGCTCCCGCTGGTTTCGCCTTCCCGGTGAACGAACCCAACCTCCAGTTCTGGACTACGATCGCGGCGGACCGGGAACCGCCAGGCGGGACGCCTATCGCCGAGCAGCGCGGCGCCCTAATGCTAAGGGCGCTCGGACGCCTCAAGCGCGGCGTCAGCATCGAGCAGGCGCGCGCCGACCTCAACGTCATCGCCGCGGCCCTCGCCAAGCAGTACCCGGACTCCAACACCAATCACCCCCAAGCCTCGGTTCGACCGGAACTTGAAACCTTGGTGGGCGAGTCGCGCACACCCCTGCTGATTTTGCTCGGCGCGGTGGGCTTGGTGCTGCTGATCGCTTGCGCCAACATTGCCAATCTCCTTCTCGCTCGGACTGCCAATCGCGAGCAGGAAATGGCAGTGCGCGCCGCCATGGGCGCCAGTCGCGGGCGGGTGGTCCGGCAGCTGCTGACGGAAAGTTTGTTGCTGGCCATTCTTGGGGGTGCAGCCGGCACACTCTTGGCCGAATATGCTTTGGGGGTGGTGCTGCCCCTCGGAGGCCGGAGCATCCCACGCCTTGCCCAAGCGAGCATCGACGGGCGCGTGCTCGGATTCTCGCTGCTCCTCACTTTCCTCACCAGCGTTTTCTTTGGCTTGGCGCCTGCGCTGCATGCGTCCAAAGTTGATTTCGCCTCTTCGCTGAAAGAGGGAAGCCGGGCCAGCACCAGCAAGCGCGATCGGATCCGCGGCGCCCTGGTGATCGCTCAAGTGACGCTGGGCCTCGTCCTCGTCACCGGAGCCGGCTTGTTGATGGCGAGTTTTCTGCGCCTCGAAAGAAGCGATCTGGGGCTGAAACCGGACCATCTGCTGACCTTTTGGTTTAGCCTGCCGGAGCCGCAATACAGCAGTTCCAAGCAAGTGGCCTTCTACGACCAGTTGCTGGAGCGGATGCGCGCCCTGCCGGGCGTCGAATCAGCGGCGGGAGTGTGGCCGTTGCCACTTGGAGGCGACAACGCTACGGTCGGATTCAATATTGAGGAGCGTCCGGCCCTGATATCCGACTGGCCCTCAGCCCGCATGGCCTTCACCACGCCGGACTACTTCCGAACCGCGGGCATTCCCCTGCTCAAAGGCCGGGTGTTCAATGACCATGACGACGCGAAGGCAGCGCGGGTGCTGATTGTCAACAGGGCATTCGCGGACAAGTTCTTTCCGGGTGAAGAGGTGATTGGCAAGCGCATCACGTCTGGCGCCTCAGGCCCGGGCGACCACGGAGAACCCATACGTGAGATTGTGGGCGTGGTGGGCAGCGCCAAGCTGTTTGCCATGGACGCCGAGCCCCAGCCCACCTACTACTTCCCGTACAAGCAGCTTCCCTGGCAGCCGCCGGTGGTGATGCTGCGCACCGCCGTTCCACCTCGGATGTTGGAATCGGCGGTACGCAAACAGATGGCGGAGCTTGACCCGATGGTTCCTGTGTTTCAAATCAGAACCATGGAGGAAATGCTCTCCACCCAAGTCACTGAGCCGCGTTTCCATACCGTGCTGCTAAGTTGCTTTGCCGGGGTCGCGCTGCTGTTAACCATGGTGGGGCTCTACGGCGTGATGGCTTATTCCGTGACGCGACGCACGCGCGAAATTGGAGTGCGTATCGCGCTAGGAGCCAGCCGCTCCACAGTACTCGCGATGGTGCTCAGGCAGGCGCTCGTGCTTTTGGCGGCCGGGCTGGCCCTGGGTCTCGCTGCTTCGCTAGCCACAGACCGCCTGCTCCGGAGCATGTTGTTCGGCGTTTCTTCTGCGAACCCGGCCGTCCTGGGCTTATCGGGCCTGCTAGTTGCCTTGACGGGCTTGCTCGCCGCCTACCTGCCCCCGCGCCGGGCGGCGAGGGTCGATCCCATGGAGGCGCTGAGGCACGAATAATTGCCGATTGACGATTGGCCACAATCGAAAATCGGCAATTACTGAAAGCTGACGGCTGATAGCTTGCGAACTAGGAGAGGTGAATGATGGGTCGATTGCTTCAAGATTTGCGCTACGGCCTGCGCATGCTGGCCAAAAACCCGGGCTTCGCGGCGGTCGCCGTGATCTCGCTGGCACTGGGGATAGGGGCCACCACGGCGGTCTTCAGCATTGTAGATAACCTTATCCTAAGGCCCTGGCCGGTGAAGGACCCTGGGCGCTTGGTCGTAATCTCGACGGACTGGCCGAAAGAGCCTGATTTTCGGAGGTCCTCATATCCTGATTATCTTGACATTCGCCACGAGGTCAGCGCCTTTTCTGACGTGGTGGCCTACGGCGACCGTGGAGGTATTGTAAGCGGCGAGGGCCAAGGCCGGGAAGTGTGGGTGGAAGTGGTCTCGCAGAACTACTTCGCCGCGCTGGGTGTACACGCCCTGCTGGGTCGTGCCTTTGCCCCTCAGCCAGGGCAAGCGGCCGCAGAGGGTCGAGCTCTCGTGGTGAGCTACAATCTCTGGCAAAAGTACTTCCGCGGCGATCCCTCTTTGCCGGGCAAAGCCACGCTCCTCGATGACAAAGAGTTCTCGGCGATCGGCATCACGCCCCAGGACTTCTGTGGGCTGCGGCAGGGAGGGGCGCCCGATATCTGGGTCACCAAGGAGGGCTGGGAAGCTATGCTTCCCGGAGAGAGACAATCCGACACTGCCCGCGACAACCGCTGGTTTGACGTGGTCGGCCATCTGCGCCCGAACGCTCAAATCAGTGAAGCTCGGGCGCAACTCCAGACGCTCGCGAAACGCCTGGCGCTGGCGTCCCCCGCCACTAACCAGGATGTCAACTTCCTTGCTCGCCCTGCTTCCGAGGTGGCTCACAAAGGGATGGGAAGTGGAATCTACCTGATGGCGATGGTGGGTCTGGTCCTCCTGATTTCCTGTGCCAATGTCGCCAATCTACTGTTGGCGCAAACTGAGCGGAGGCAGCGCGAGATCGCGATGCGCAGGGCCTTGGGCGCGGGGCCGCGGCGGCTGATCAGCCAGCTCTTCATCGAAGGGCTTCCCCTGGCCTTGGCGGGCGGCGTCTTGGGGGCCTTGCTGGCATCGTGGCTCATGAAGCTTGTGCCCGCGCTGCTTCCCGGTCTCACTGAGGTCGAACCCATGCTCGATGGCCGGGTGCTTCTGTTCACAGCGGCCACTTCACTTCTCACAGCTCTCATTTTCGGATTGGTCCCGGCATTTTCGGCTTCGAGGTCCGACTTGGTCAAGGTCCTTAAGGGTGAGGATCCTCAGTTTGGACGAGCCGTGGGCCGCGTGCCGTTGCGAAGTCTGCTAGTGTCCGGGGAAATCGCGCTTTCTGTGGTGCTGCTGGTGGGTTCGGCTCTGCTGCTGCGGAGCCTGTGGTATAGCCAGGGCATCAATCCAGGATTTGATGCGAAGAAGAATGTCGTCATGCTTTTCGTGGCGCCGCCCGAACTCTACGGCTACAGCGGGGCCCAGGCGGCCGCTATTTATCCTGCCTTGGCAGCTCGCGTGGGGTCCGTGCCAGGGGTAATACGCGCCAGCTATGCCCGGCGGCCTTCCTTGACCCAGGAAGAAGGAGGAGAAACGCAGGCCGTGGTTATTCCTGGAGTGCAGCCGCCTCCCGGAAGCGATCATTTCAAGATTCGCTACAACATTGTCGCCCCGAAATTCTTTGCCACAATGGGTACGCGCCTCGAGGAGGGGCGGGAGTTTAGCGAGTTCGATCTGCCATCCACGGCGCCGGTGGTCATCATCAATGACGCTATGGCGCGTCGGTTCTGGCCTGGCCAGGACCCAGTAGGAAGATCGCTCCAGATTGATAAGAAGGACTATCAGATTGTCGGCGTGGTGGAGGCAGGAAGGTACATCGACCTTCATGAAACGATTCAGCCCTACCTGTTCCTTCCTTTCACCCAGGTGGGCTCGTTCGAGTGCTGGTTGCTTGTGGAAACGGCTGGCGACCCGCGCGCGTTGGTCCCCGCAATCCTGAAAGAGACGACGGCCGTCGCTAAGCACCTTCCGATCGTGAATGCGGTAACCTTCAGGGAACATATGGACGAGGTTATGGCTGGGGAGCGTTCCATGGCTGGGCTGCTGGCGAGCCTGAGCATCCTCGGAATGTTTTTGGCAGCGGTGGGGTTGTACGCGACGGTGGCTTATGTTGTCAATCGGCGCACGCATGAGCTTGGTATCCGCATGGCGCTAGGGGCGCGCCGTAGTGACGTGTTGAGGCTCGTACTGGCTCAGGGCTTGCGCTTGAGCGGAGCAGGCGCGGCCGTAGGCTTAGTCGGGGCCTTTGCTGCATCGCGCCTAATCTCCCGGTTCATTTATGGCGTCGCGTCTACGGACCCGTTGAGTTACGTGGCCAGCACTCTTGTCGCCATCAGCGTGGCTCTAGCGGCGTGCTACTTCCCAGCGCGCCGGGCGACCAAGGTCGACCCCATGGAGGCGCTGCGGTACGAGTAAAGCAGTGGTTAGTGGCTAGTGGACAGTGGTTAGTGGGCAGGAGCAACCTGCGGTGCGTGGAGGAACGATATGGCCGGAAACGGCGAGATCAAGAGTTATCGGGATCTTCTAATCTGGCAGAAGGGCATGGTCTTGGCGAAGCAGGTTTACGCAATGACGCGTGCTTTTCCCAGTGATGAGAGGTTTGGCCTGACTGCGCAGATGCGGCGGGCGGTTGTTTCGGTTCCGTCCAAATATCGCCGAGGGTCAGGCACGGCAAGGGAGGAAGGAATTCGTCCAATTCCTCTCTCATGCGGAAGGCTCGTTGGCGGAATTGGACACGCAGTTGACGCTGGCCGTCGAACTGGGGTACTGCCGCCCGTCCGACGCTCAGGGAGGTGGGGCAACGATCGCCGAGCTGCAAAAGATGATAGCCTCTTTGCGCGGGAGGCTCGCGGCGCGTCTAGCCACTAACCACTAGCCACTAGCCACTCGCGCGTCGAGAGGGAACAACGATGAGCACTCTTCTTCACGATCTGCGCTACGGCCTTCGGATGCTGGCCAAGAACCCCGGCTTCACGGCCGTGGCAGTGATTGCGCTGGCGCTTGGAATTGGGGCCAACACCTCCGTATTCAGCGTTGCAAACGCCATGCTGCTTCACCCCTTCGCGTTCAAGCACCTTGACCGCATCGTGGCCGTGTGGGAGACCGTGCCGAAGCAGAACGAAAACCATATCAAGGCTGCTCCCGCGAACTTCCGCGACTGGAAGGAGCAGAGCAACGGGTTCGACATGCTCGCCGCCAGTCACGGCTGGAGTGTCAACCTGACCGGCGCCGGCGTTGCGGAGCGCATCGAGGGCTATCAGGTCACGGCTGGCTTCTTCCCCCTGCTGGGGATGCCGCCACAGCTTGGCAGGGCCATCACTGAAGGCGATTTTCAGCCTGGGCACACCTCCGTCGTGGTTCTCAGTCATGGATTCTGGCAGCGGCACCTCGGCGCCGATCCCGGCATCGTCGGCAAGGGCCTGCATTTGAATGGGCAGGAATTTACAGTCATCGGCATCATGCCGGCGGACTTCGATTATCCCGTGGGCAGCGAGGCTTGGGCTCCCCTCGACCTCGGCGCCGCTGAAAACGCCGACCGCGCGGACCATTATTTGCAGGTTATCGGTCGCTTGAAATCCGGGACCACCATGTCGCAGGCGGGGGCGGATCTCGGGACCATCGCGGCCCGCCTGGCGCAGCAGTATCCGCAGACAAACGCCGGCCATGGGGTGAGAGTGTTGAGTCTGGTCGAAGATCTCACATACGGCACCCGGCAGTTCCTTTTGGTGCTGATGGGGGCCGCCGTGTTCGTTCTGCTTCTGGCCTGCGCCAATGTGGCGAACCTCCAGTTGGCTCGCGCCACTTCACGGCAAAAGGAACTCTCGGTGCGTCTCGCCCTGGGGGCGAGCCGCTGGCAGATTGCGCGCCAATTGCTGGTGGAAAGTGTGGCGTTGGCCCTGCTGGGCGGGTGCGCGGGGGTGCTGCTCGCCGGTTGGGGCGGCGCACTTTTGCAGCGGACCATCCCGCCGTTCATCGTCCAGCACATACCGGGACTGAAGCACATGCAAATTGATTCCGGGGTGCTGGCGTTCACCCTCGTGGTGACACTCCTCACCGGAATCCTCGCCGGACTCGCCCCGGCCTTGCACCTGTCGAACCCTGACCCTAATGAGGCGCTGAAGGAGGGCGTCCGCGGCGGAAGCGCCAGCCCCGGGCGGCAGCGTCTGCGTGCGCTCCTGGTGGTTTCCGAGGTCGCTTTCGCGCTGGTCTTGCTGGTGGGCGCCGGACTGATGGTGAAGGGATTTGGTACCCTCCTGAACGAGTACCCTGGCTTCGATCGCCGCAACGTGTTGACGTTCCGTATCGCGCTGGCTGAATCGAAGGCTCGAGAGGAAGCTCACGTGAGGGATTTCTACGCTCAGGTCATTGAGAAGTTACACTCCCTGCCCGGTGTCAACTCAGCGGCTGCGGTCACCAGCCTTCCTTCGGGTTATGGCTGGAATTGGACGGAATACACGGCTGAGGGTCAACCTCCCGCCGCCCCCGGCGAGATGCGGACGGCGGTGTGGCAGTCCGTTACCCCCGGATTTTTCCAGGCCCTGCGTATACCGCTGCTGAAGGGACGGCTCCTTACCGCTCAAGACAGCCCAGATGCTCCGCTGGTCATTGTCATCAGCCAAAGCATGGCGCGTCGCATCTGGCCCAACCAGGACCCCCTGGGTAAGCGCATTCAGTTCGGCCGGGCGGAAAGCAACGAGCCGCGGAAGACCGTCGTGGGTGTGGTAGGGGATACCGCGCAATCACCGTTCGATCGCGTGCGGGAGCCCACTGCGTATTTCCCGTTCGCTCAACTGCCCCAGACTTCTTCGGCCCTGGTGGTGCGCACATCGGGTGATCCTATTGCTCTGGCCGCCGCGGCGCGCGCTCAGGTGCGAAGCGTCGATGCGGACCAGCCTCCCTACGACATGCGCACGCTGGCGCAGCTCATCTCAGATGACGTTAGCGGCGTCGAGTACTCGGCGCGCATGATGTTTGTTTTTGGTGTGGTTGCCCTTGTACTCTCCGCCTCGGGAATCTATGCGCTCATGACCTATTCCGTCACGCAACGCATACATGAGATCGGGGTGCGCATGGCGCTGGGAGCAGAGCGCGGCGACGTGCTCAGGCTGGTGGTGGGTTATGCAATCAAGCTGACGATCGCAGGGCTGGCGATCGGGGTGCCAGTGGCGCTGGCGCTCTCGCACGCGCTCTCGAGCGCACTCTTCGGCGTGGTGCGGATCGATACTCCGGTCTTCGCCCTGTTCACTCTTTTGCTGGCGCTGGTCGCGGCGCTGGCGGCTTATATCCCCGCCCGTCGGGCGACCAAGGTCGACCCCATGGAGGCGCTGCGGTATGAATAGGTGCCAGGTGCCAGCTAGCAGCCGTCAGCGGTCACCTAAAGAGAAGCCAGTGGGCTTGCTGATAGCCGAAAGCTGACGGCTGCCAGCTTGCTAACTGTGGAGGCGAATGATGATGACTCTGCTTCAGGACCTCAAATACGGCTTACGAATGCTGGCGAAGAACCCCGGCTTCACGGCCGTGGCGGTGTTGACATTGGCGCTGGGCATCGGCGCGAATACGGCGATCTTCAGCCTTGTCAACGCTTCCTTGCTCCGGCCCCTCCCGTATTCCCAGCCGGATCGCCTGATTCATTTTGAGTGGGGCTGGCGGGACGGTTCGATCGATGCCCTCACCCCGCTCGAGTATCAGTACTGGAAAGAGCAGAGCCGGTCCTTTGCATCCGTGGCGACTTACTGGGCTGGTAACGGATTGAATCTGGCAAGCGGGGACCACGCCGATTACGTTCTGGGCGGCTTGGCATCCCTGGATTTCTTCAAGGTTCTGCGAGTGAACCCGGCGCTGGGGCGTGCTTTCAGCTCCGAGGAAGACCGCCCGGACGGTCCCCGTGTGTGCATCCTGAGCGACGGGCTGTGGCGCAACCACTTTGCCAGCGATCCTGGACTGATAGGGCGCTCCATCGCCATTAACGGCAACCCTTACACCGTTGTTGGCATCCTGCCGGCAAGCTTTCGTTTTGTTCCCCCCTTCAGCCAGGCCATCGGTATTTGGATGCCGATGCAACTGGAAGTTAATCCCTCGGATCAGGGGCACAACTATCCTGTCATTGCGCGACTAAAGGATGGCGTGACGCTTGCTCAAGCGCAAACGGATGTGGCTCGACTGCTCGCGCCGTTTCGCAGCGAATATCCGAAGCATCTGGGAGAAGGTGAGCGCGGGGTTCGGCTCATGACCTACCAGCGGTATCTTTCCAAGGACACTCACCGCTATCTGATCTTGCTCTTGGGGGTCGTCGGGGTAGTCCTCCTAATTGCGGCGGCGAACGTCGTAAACCTTCAGCTCAGCCGGACGGCGGCTCGTCAGTCTGAGATGTCGGTGCGGCTGGCGCTGGGCGCGAGTCGCGCGAGGCTGATTCGGCAGTTCACGACGGAGACACTGCTTCTGGCGCTTCTCGGAGGCGCGGCAGCACTGCTCGTGGCCCCGTGGGTACTTGACACCCTCCTGGCGCTCGCTCCCAACAACTTCCTTCCGGTCATGCAAGGCGAAGCTTGGCTTGATGGCATGGTGTTCTCCTTCGCTTTGCTCGTGACCCTATTGATTGGGTTGGTCAGTGGGATCGTGCCAGCTTGGTACGTTTCGCGGCTCAACCGGGAGGACAACCTCAAAGAAGGGGGGCGCCGGTCCGGCATGAGTCTCGGCCGCGCCCGCTTCCGGGGGGGCTTGGTGGTAGGCGAGATTGCTCTTTCGGTGGTGCTGCTAACCGGAGCCCTCCTACTTATTGTGAGCGTCTACGAGTTAATGACCGTTAAATCCGGATTTGATCCTAAGCAACTCTGGACATTCCGGATGTCGTTACCGCAGGGAAAGTTCAAGACAACTACCCAGGTATTGAACTTCCAGCTTCAAGTTAATGACCGCCTTAAGACCCTGCCCGGCGTCCGGCAGGTTGCTACCGCCTCCAACTTGCCCCTGGAATGGGGATTCAACTTCGGCATTGACGTCCTGAGCGGCGGAAAGAAGAAGGACGTATACATTATGGCGCGGGCTGTCAGTCCAGGCTATTTTGAAACCATGGGCATACCTATCCTGCGGGGGCGTCCGTTGCGCGATCAAGACACGGCCGGCACGGCTCCTATCGTGGTCATCAATCAGACCCTGGCGCGCCGCTGCTGCGAGGGAAGAGACCCATTGGGCGCTCAGGTATACTTCGGGCAGTCGCCCGGAAACACGCACGCCGGTACCGGACGCGAAATCGTGGGTGTGGTGGCAGACAACAAGGACGTAGGGTTGGCTCAGGATACCTACCCCACAATTTTTGTGCCCCAGGCCCAGTCACCTGACGGCTTCACGGTTTCCTCGAACAGTGCCTACCTCGCCGCCTGGATTGTTAAGACCTCCTTGCCGCTGGGCCTTTCCGAGGTGCAACGGATGGTCAGCCAAGTGGATTCTTCTCAACCTGTGGTTGACTTGAAGCCGATGGACACTATCATCGAGGATTCGGTCGGATCGTCGCGGTTCTACGCCACGCTCATTGCGGCCTTTGCGGGGTTGGCGGTCGCCCTTGCCGCCATCGGACTCTATGGTGTCATCTCCCATTCCGTGGTTCAGCGCACCCACGAGATGGGGGTCCGGGTCGCGCTCGGGGCCAGGAGCCGTGACGTGCTTTGGCTCGTGCTTGGCCAGGGCTTGCGACTGGCATTGGCAGGTTCGGCCATCGGCTTGGTGGGGGCATTCGTTCTGACGCGTCTTTTGCAGGCCCTCCTGTTCGGGGTGAAGCCGCGAGACCCCGCGATCTTCCTCGGCGTCATGTTGTTCGTGGCTGGCGTGGCGCTCGTGGCCTGCTACATCCCGGCTCGCCGCGCGACGCGGGTCGATCCCATGGAGGCGCTGCGGTATGAATAGGTGTCGGGTGGCAGGTGGCAGGTTAGGGACAAGGGAATAGGGAACAGGGAATAGGTAGCAGTCGCGTAGACTTAGTCGTTCGCTGATGGCTGAAGGCTGACGGCTGACAGCTTTTTCAGGTTAGGGAACCGGGAATAGGGAACAGAGGGCAGTGACAGCACGTTATAGGGAATAGGGAAGACGGCCGCCGGTTGACTTAGTGGTTTGCTGATGGCTGAAGGCTGACGGCTGATAGCTTTTCAATTACGTAAAGGAGATGAAAATGGACTCAAACTCGGAAGTCGAGACTACGTCTCAGAACTCGGAGCGAGGTAATCCCAACGGCTCCAATCAGACCTTGATTCAACTGCAAGGTGTAACCAAAGTGTTTTACACGGAAGAAGTGGAGACGCACGCTCTTTCCGGCATCCACCTGGAAATCAAGAAAGGCGAATATCTTTCCATCGCCGGTCCCTCGGGCTGCGGGAAATCCACCCTGCTTTCCATCCTGGGGCTGCTCGATTCACCCACCGATGGCAAGTACACTCTGAACGGTACGGGGGTCGAAGACCTCTCGCTATCGCAGCGCACCCGGATTCGCAACCGCGAGATTGGTTTCATTTTTCAGGCCTTCAACCTCATCGGCGATCTGAACGTTTATGAAAACGTGGAGTTGCCGTTGACTTACCGCGGCATGCCTTCTGCCGAACGTAAACAACGCGTACAAGAGGCTCTGGAGAGGGTGGCGATGGCGCACCGCATGAAGCACTATCCTTCCCAACTCTCCGGCGGTCAGCAGCAGCGTGTGGCGGTGGCTCGCGCGCTGGCGGGAAAGCCGTCCATCCTGCTGGCGGATGAGCCGACCGGGAACCTGGACTCCAAGAACGGCGAGGCGGTGATGGGTCTGCTGCGCGAGCTCCATCGCGAAGGCGCCACCATCTGCATGGTCACTCACGATCCGCGCTACGCCGAGTTCGCCGACCGGACCATCCATCTGTTCGATGGCCAGATCGTGGAAGAGACCAGTGGCGAATGAGAACGAATTGATCCATTGACTCATTGAGTCATTGAGCCATTGAAGAGCGCGTGCACGCTCGTTCTCTCAATGAATCAATAGTAAGGGAGCGGTCAGCCATCAGCCAGCAGCAAGCAGCGCGGATTCGGTGGTTGTCACCGTTTGCTGATGGCTGAAAGCTGAGGGCTGGCAGCATGTGAACTTTTGAGGTGAATCATGAGCGCACTTTTCCAGGACGTTCGCTACGGCATGCGCATGCTGGCAAGGAACCCCGGCTTTGCGCTCGTGGTGGTGCTGACGCTGGCTTTAGGCGTGGGTGTGAACGCCGCAATGTTCAGCATCATCAACTCTACGCTCTTGACTCCCTTGCCGTATAAGAACCCTGATCGGCTGGTATGGCTCGGCACGAGGCATCCCAGATTCAACCATCCTATCCCGATTTCGGGACCCGATTTTCTGGACTGGAAGAAGCAGAACAACGTCTTTGAATACATGGCAGCCATCCAGACAGGTGGGTTCACTCTGACGGGCAAGGGCGAACCCGAAATACTTTCCGGCGCGTTGGTGTCGGCAAACTTCTTCAAGATGTTCGACGAGGGCCCTGAGTGGGGTCGCGGCTTTGTGGAAGGAGAAGGCCAACCGGGCCACAACCATGTTGCGGTTTTGAGTTACGATCTTTGGAAACTCCGATTTGGCTCCAGCCCGAATGTGCTTGGCAGCAGTCTCACACTTGATGGGGAAAGTTACACCATCGTGGGCGTAGCATCGCGTGGCTTTGCCTACCCGAGTTGGGTGAAGTTTTGGGCGCCCATTGTAATCAACACCGACCAGCATCCGCGAGGGAATCACTACCTTCGGGCGATAGGGCGGTTGAGGCCAGGAGTGACTCTGCCGGAGGCACAGGCGGAAATGAGCACCATTGCCCGCCGCCTTGCCGCGGAGTACCCCGGATCGAACAAAGGCGTCGGGGTCCAACTCATCCCTCTTAAAGAACAGCTCGTGCAATACATTCGCCCCGCCTTGTTGGTCCTGTTCGGCGCTGTAGGGTTTGTCCTGCTTATCGCTTGCGCCAATGTGGCTAACCTGTTGCTCGCCAAGGCCACAAAAAGACAAAAGGAAATAACCCTTCGCGCGGCGCTGGGCGCCGGTCGTTTCCGGCTGATTCGCCAGTTCCTCACCGAGAGCGTTCTTTTGTCTTTTCTCGCGGGAGGCGTTGGGATCTTCGTGGCGACGTGGAGCCTTGACCTGCTCCGCGCGCTCAAAGCGGATAGCATTCCTGATGTGAATAGCATTCATCTCGATTTACACGTGCTCGGCTTTTTGCTTGCGATTTCTGTTCTAGTTGGGATTGCCTTGGGCTTGGCGCCGGCTTGGCACGCTTCCCGCCTAAACATTAACGAATCGCTGAAGGAATCAGGCGGGGCCGGCCTCATCGTGCCGAGCGGGGGAAACCTGCGCAGTGTTCTGGTGGTAGCGGAAATCGCTTTGTCTCTCGTTCTGCTGGTCGGCGCCGGTCTGATGATACGCAGCTTTGCTCGGTTACTCAGCATTGATCCCGGTTTTGATCCCAACAAACTATTGACCTTTCAGATTTCACTTCCTGGCAGCAGGTATCCGAACGGCGCCCGAGCAGTCGCTTTCTATCGCGAGGCCCTCGAGCGGATCAGCGCCTGCCCCGGGGTTCAATCGGTGGCGATAAGTAACACTCTGCCACCTTTCGGAACCGAAACTGACGCCGCGTTCTACGTGGAAGGCCATGAACCGAGCAATCCCAACGAAGCTCCAGACACCATCTACGATCCAATCAGTCCCGGTTATTTCCAAACGCTGAAGACACCCCTCATCGAGGGCCGATACTTTACCGAGCAAGACAATAACGATAAATCGCGGGTTGTCATTATTAACGAGACAATGGCCCGCGGGTTCTTTGGAGGTCGAGGGGCCGTGGGCAAGCGGATGAATGCCGCGGCATACGGCATCAGCGACTGGTTGGAGGTCGTCGGGGTTGTTGCGGATGAAAGGTTTTTCGGGTGGGACAACGACTCGTACCCGCAGACCTATTTCCCCTACGCAGTGAGGACGCAATGGGATATGGCTTTCGCAGTTCGCACGAAAATCGATCCAATGCATGTGAGCTCTTCGGTGCGTCAAGCGATTTGGTCAATTGATAAGGACTTGCCTTTCACTCAAGTGCGCACGATGGAGCAGCGACTTTCACAATCATTCGCAGAGCGACGCTTTCATATGATCCTCCTGGGTGTTTTCGCAGCCCTGGCATTGATTCTGTCGCTGGTCGGAATCTATGGTGTGATTTCGTATTCCGTGGCCCAACGCACCCACGAAATTGGCATTCGCATCGCGCTGGGAGCAGAACGGCGCGAAGTGCTGCGCCTCGTTCTGAAGCAAGGGTTGGCTCTGACGGTCATTGGACTCGGCGCGGGACTGGCCGGCGCCTTCACCCTCACACGTTTCTTGACGAGTATGTTGTATGGCGTTCATGCGACCGATGCAGTTACGTTCGCGGTCGTCTCACTGCTGCTGACCGCGAGTGCAGTTCTGGCTTGCTACATCCCCGCCCGCCGGGCAACGAAGGTCGATCCCATGGTGGCGCTGCGGTATGAATAGGTGTCAGGTGTCGGGTGCCAGGTTTCACATTATAGGGAACAGGGAACAGGTGATAGGGAAAGGTCGCGGTGGTTTGCTGATTGCTGAAAGCTGACTGCTGACGGCCTGTGAATTATCGAGGTGAATGATGGGTACCTTGCTCCAAGACTTGCGTTTCGGTTTGCGCATGTTGGCTAAGAACCCCGGCTTTACGGCGGTGGCGGTGTTGACGCTGGCGCTGGGCATTGGGGCAAACACGGCTATCTTCAGCATCCTCTATGCGGTATTGCTGCGTCCCCTGCCTTACCCTGATTCGGGCCGGCTGATGATCCTCGAGACTACCATCGCCCATCCGGGCAAGCCACTCGAAGTCTTTCCCTTCTGGTCTTATCCGCGCTTTCAATTTGTTCGTGAACACAACGAGGCGTTCGAGGGAATGGCGGCCTTCAGCGACCAAGAGTTCAGCCTCACCGATTCCGCCAATCCTGAGCGCATCGAAGTCGAGGTCGTCTCGCCGGACTACTTCCGAATCCTCGGGACCAAGGCGGCCTTGGGGCGCGTCTTCTTGCCGGACGAGGATAAGATTCCTGGTGGACATCCTGTGGCGTTGGTCGGGGACGGATTGTGGCGGCGTCGCTTCGCTGCCGATCCCAAACTTTTGGGTCAAACCATCCATGTCAACAAGGTCGAACTCACGGTGGTCGGCGTTTTGCCAAAAGGTTTCACCGGCCAGTCCGGCTCGGCGCAGGTGTGGGCTCCGATGATGATGGCGCCCCAGCTTGAATCTATTCCCACGCGTCTTCAGCAGCAGGGAGCGTTTTGGCACGAAGTGATCGCGCGTCTGAAGCCGGGAGTGAGTCCGCAGCAAGCCCAGGAGCAACTCAGGGCTCTCGAGCCTCAACTGCAAGCTGTCATGCCGCCTCCTGATCCCTCAGCCAAGTGGGCCACCAGAGTGTTGCCTCTCAAGGAGGCTCAGACCGACCCGGCGATTCGGAAGTCGCTATGGGTTCTGTTTGCCGCCGTGGTCTTTGTAATGCTGATTGCCTGCGTGAACGTGGCGAACCTGTTGCTGGCCCGCGCCACAACCCGCCAGCGCGAAATGGCGATTCGTCTGGCCATGGGCGCCCGGCGCGGACGCGTGGTGCGCCAACTCCTCACCGAGAGTCTGCTGTTCGCCCTGTTGGCGGGAGCGCTGGCGCTGCTGATCGCCACGTGGGGAATTGATCTCGTGGCAGCGCTCCAGCCCTCCACCGTACACACAATCTTCGCCCAATATACGCGCCTGCCTGACTTCAGCGCCATCCGTCTGGACTCGCCCGTGCTGATTTTCAACGTTCTCTTTTCCCTCCTCGCGGGTATGGTGTTCGGGCTGCTCCCCGCGCGAAGAGCCTCACGAGTTGAACTGAACGTAACGCTCAAGGAGGCCGCCTCTTCCGTGTCGGAGGGCCGGGGGCGTTGGGGGCTTCTCGGCCGCCGCAAAACGCTGGTGGTGGCGGAAGTGGGCCTGGCGCTTATGCTGCTGTCGGGAGCCGGCCTGATGGTCCGGAGTCTGCTGCGCCTTCTCTCCACCCGCCTCGGCTTCTCGCCGGAGAAGCTCATTACGCTCAAGATCGATGTTCCGAGCAGCTATTCGGAGGCAGCGGTCGCAGCATTCTTCGAACAGCTTCAGGCTCGCGCGGCGAGCTTGCCGGGAGTCGAAACCGCCTGCCTCACCAACGCCGTGCCGCTCACCGGTTCATACGATCGTACCGTGATGACCATAGAGTCCGGGGGAGCGCCCGCCGGAGGCTCACCCATCCTGGTGGGGGTTCACCTAGTGAGCCCGGGGCTCCTGAAGACCCTGCGCATTCCGCTCCTGAAAGGCCGATGGCTCTCCGACCGGGACCGCCAAGGCGCCAAGGTGGTTGTAGTCATCAATGACACTGCGGCGCGCAAGTACTGGGCGGGAACTGATCCGTTGGGCCAACGCATCAACCTCGGCATCGGCGCGGGGCCGCAAGGGACAACGGCCGAAATCGTGGGTGTGGTTGGCGACGTGAAATACGATAGCGTCGACGCGGAGGTGGGCGCGGACGCTTACCTCTCTTACTTGCAGTCGGGGTACTCCGGATACTTCCTGGTGGCCCGCTCGCCTCTGGTGGCGGCATTGGTACCGGCAATACGAAGGGAAGTCCTGGCGTTGGATCGAGACCTGCCTGTTTATGACGTGGCCACCATGGAGCAGCGGATTTCGGGCTCGACCTCGCGCACGCGTTTTAGCGCCTGCCTGCTGGGCGCCTTCGCCGGCCTGGCGCTGGCGCTCGCGACCATTGGCATTTACGGAGTCATGTCCTATTCCGTTGCCCAACGCACACGCGAAATTGGAATTCGCATGGCGCTAGGCGCGGAGCGTGGGGATGTAGTCAAGCTGGTGGTGGGACAAGGCTTGGTCCTGGCCCTCACTGGAATCGCAGCGGGACTCGCTGGGGCTTTCGCCCTCACGCGTTTCCTTTCGAGCATGCTCTACGGCGTTCAGCCTACTGACCCGGGTACCCTTGTCGGAGCCTCGGTCCTCCTCGCCGGCGTTGCGCTCCTGGCTAGCTACGTCCCGGCCCGCCGCGCGACGAAGATCGATCCTCTGGTGGCGCTGCGGTACGAGTAAAGCAGTGGTTAGTGACTAGTGGCTAGTGGTTAGTGGCGGGTGGTTTAAGCCAGTAGCAATCTACGGTGTGCGGAGGAACGATATGGCCGGAAACGGTGAGATCAAGAGTTATCGGGATCTTCTTATCTGGCAGAAGGGCATGGCCTTGGCGAAGCAGGTTTACGCAATGACGCATACCTTTCCCGGTGATGAGAGGTTTGGCCTGACCGCGCAGATGCGACGAGCGGTTGTCTCGGTTCCGTCCAATATCGCCGAGGGTCAGGCGCGGCAAGGGAGAAAGGAATTCATCCAATTCCTCTCTCATGCGGAAGGCTCGTTGGCGGAATTGGACACGCAATTGACGCTGGCCGTCGAACTTGGGTACTGCCGGCCCTCCGACGCTATGGGAAGTGAGGCAACGATCGCCGAGCTGCAAAAGATGATAGCCACTTTGCGCGGGAAGCTCGCGGCGCGTCTAGCCACTAGCCACTAACCACTAGCCACTTTCCCGTTGAGGAGAACACGATGAGTACCTTGCTTCAAGACTTGCGTTACGGCCTCCGGATGTTGGCGAAGAACCCCGGCTTCACGGCCGTGGCGGTGCTCTCGCTCGCGCTCGGTATCGGCGCCAACACGATCATCTTCAGCATGATCAACGGGCTGTTCCTGCACCCATCGGGGATCAGCGACCCCGAGCACCTGTTTGCCGTCCGCGTGAAGTACGACAAACTGAATCTCAAGAGCGCCGTGATTTCCGCTCCTGATTTCAAAGACATCCAGGACAGCAAACAGGTGTTCGCTTCCGCCGCTGCCGAAAACGAACAGAGCTTCAATTACCTCGCCCCGGAAGGTCCACGGCGGCTGACGGTGGCTAAGGCTACCTGGCAGTGGTTTGACGCCTTCGGCGCACGGCCCTTCCTTGGACGAACCTTCCGGCCAGAGGAGGACCAACCTCACGCCAATCAAGTCGCCGTGCTCGCTTACGACACCTGGCAGCATCTCTTCGGCGGCGATCCTGCGGTTGTTGGTAGGCCCATTCGGTTGAATCACGAGGACTACCGCGTGGTCGGAGTGATGGGGCCGGAATTCGACTGGCCTCGCCGGGTCGCGCTTTGGATCCCCCTGGGTCTGGCCCCTAGCCAATTCTCGCCTGACAATTATTTCAATGAGTCCTTGTTCGTTGTGGCGCGGACCCGGCCTGAGGTCTCACGCGCCCAGGCGGAAGCGTTTGCCCGCATGCTGACCCAACGACTGATCCAGGCTTACCCGGAGAGCACCTTTGCCAAAGACTCCGGCTGGGGCATGTTCGTGCTTCCGTTCACCGAGTACGGCGCCGGCAACTTGCGGACGCCGATGCTCATTCCGCTTGGTGCGGTGGGGTTCGTCCTGTTGATCGCCTGCTCGAACATCGGGGGGCTGCTCCTCGCCAGGGCATCTACGCGCGCCAAGGAATTTGCCGTTCGCGTCGCCTTGGGCGCACAAAAGGGAGACCTGCTTCGGCAGGCGCTGGCGGAGAGCTTTTTCCTTACGGCCTGCGGCGCCATCGCCGGTGTCATAGGAGCTTGCGACGGCACCGGACTGCTGGCCCGACTGGCTCCGGGAAGTCTTGCCTCTCGTCTGGTGGTGCATGTGGATGGGCATGTACTTCTGTTCGCGACACTGCTAATGGTCCTGACCGGAGTGTTTCTCGGGGTTGTGCCCATCGGTGAGGTTTTCAGCCATCGCCACTACGGAATGCTCAAGGAGGAAGCAAGATCGGTTACGTCCAGCCGCGGCCACCTGCGCCTCCGGGAGTTGTTGGTGGTGGGACAAGTGGCCATGGCCTTGGTCCTGCTGGTCGGCGCCGGATTACTGCTCAAAAGCCTCACCCGCATGGGAAGAGTCGCCACGGGGTTCGACCCCCAGGGGGTGATGACCGCCACCGTCCAGCTCCCGGAAAACCAGTACAATACTCAAGAGAAGCAGGTGGCTTTCTACCGCGCCGTCAATGAGAAGCTGGCAGCCCTTCCCGGAGTTTCTTCCGCTGCCGTGGTGGAGGCGCTGCCGTTTACCGGAGCCAATCCCTCTTCCTCTTTTTCCATCGAAGGCCGCCCCCTCGGTCCCGGTGATCCGGGGCCGCATAGTGGGCTGAACTGGATTACGCCCGCATACTTCGGGGCCATGCACATTCCCCTGCGGAAAGGACGGTATTTCACCGCTGAGGACCGGCTGGGCACACAACCGGTGGTCGTTATCGACGAGAATCTCGCCCGGCAATACTGGCCCAACCAGGATCCTGTCGGACAACATCTCCGGCAGGGCTCGAACTCACCTTGGGCCACGATTGTGGGTGTCGTCGCCCACGTGATGCAGTCATCGCTGGTCGGCGACTCGGGTAAAGGGGTGTGCTACTACCCCATGCTCCAGCAGCCACTGCCGCAGGCATTCCTCGTCGTCAAGACCAAGGCCGAGCCGGCAACACTGGCCTCTGCGATACAGAGGGCCGTTGCTTCGGTGGATTCGGCGCAGCCCGCGGCGGATTTCAAGACAATGGAGCAATACGTTGCCGGCTCGCTCAGCCCGCAGCGGATGGCTGCCTCTCTGCTCGAGATCTTCTCCGGCCTGGCGCTGTTCCTGGCGGCCATCGGGCTTTACGGCGTCATCAGTTACAGCACCGCTCAGCGTACGCGGGAAATCGGCATCCGCATGGCGCTGGGGGCGCAGCGCCGGCAGGTGTGGGATATGGTGATCCGCCAGGGACTGCGGCTAGCGTTGGCCGGTGTTCTGGCAGGAGCGGTGGCGGCCTCTGTTTTGGCGTGGTTCCTTCGGAGCCAACTCTTCGAGGTTAGCGCCTTCGATCCATCGACCTTCGCCCTGACGTGCCTGATTCTGCTTGGGGTGGCCCTGGCCGCCTGCTACATCCCTGCGCGCCGGGCTACCAAGGTTGACCCGATGGTGGCGTTGCGGTACGAATAAAGCAGTGGTTAGTGGCCAGTGGGCAGTAGCAAGCTCCGGTTGTGGAGGAACGATATGGCCGGGGACAGTGATGCGTCAGGAGCTACCGAGACCTTCTTATCCCGCGTCTAGCCACTGACCGTGATTGCTGAAAGCTGATGGCTGATTGCTTGCTACTGACCACTGACTACTGACAACTGACAATGAGGAAAACGCAATGATAACTTTGAGGAATCTCGACAAGTATTATCCTGTAGGACCGGGAAGATACTACGTCCTGCGGCGCATCACCATGGATGTTGCCGAAGGTGATTTCGTGACCATCATGGGTCCGTCCGGAGCCGGGAAGACAACGCTCCTGAGCATTCTGGGAATGCTGGATGGCGACTGGGAAGGTGAGTACTACCTGATGGAGCGCCCGGTCCACAAAATGAGTTTGAAGCAGCGGGCAGAAATCGGAAAGCAAACCGTTGGCTTCGTTTTTCAGCAGTACCATCTTCTGGATGGCCTTACGGTCGCTGAGAACCTCGACATTCCTCTTTCTTACAGGAATGTCAAGGCTTCGGAGCGCCAAGCTCTCGTTGCCGACGCGCTGGACCGGTTTCACATTGTCGGGAAGAAGGACCTCTTCCCCAGCCAGCTTTCAGGCGGCCAGCAGCAATTGGTGGCCGTGGCGCGGGCAGTGATTGCGAACCCGAAACTGATCCTGGCCGACGAGCCGACGGGCAACTTGCATTCCGACCAGGGCCGGGAAATCATGGAGCTTTTTAAGAAGCTTAACAACGAAGGCACAACTATCATCCAGGTGACGCACTCGGAGGCGAACGCGGCCTACAGCCACCGCATCGTCAAGCTGCAAGACGGCTGGATCGTATGATTGTCCGTCGGTTGACGGATTGCCGATTGTTGATTAGGTAGCACATGAAACTCGAAAATCGGAACTCGCAAAAAGTAATCTGAAACCGAGTTTCGATTTTCTAATTTCGAGTTTCGGTTTTTCGCATGACCCGAATTCTCATTGCTGATGACCTGCCCGATGTGCTGGAAGCGCTTCGCTTGCTGCTCAAGGGCGAGGGCTACGCGACAGAATCTGCGACTTCCCCCGCCGGGATCCTGGCGGCGCTCGATGTCCAGGATTTCGACCTGGTCCTGATGGACCTGAACTTTGCCCGCGACACCACTTCCGGCCAGGAAGGTCTGGACCTGCTGAAGCGGCTCCAGGCGATGGACAGCACTTTGCCCGTGGTGGTGATGACCGCCTGGGGCAGCGTGGGTCTGGCGGTGGAGGCCATGCGGCGGGGGGCGCGGGACTTTGTCCAAAAACCCTGGGATAACGCCCGCCTGCTGGCCATTCTTCGCACCCAGATCGAGCTCAGCCGGGCGCTGCGGCAGGGCCTTCGTCTGGAGGCTGAGAACCGGTTGCTTCGTGCCGAAGGGCGTCCCACTATGATCGCGGAATCGCCCGCCATGCGCCCGGTGCTGGAACTAGTCTCCCGCGTGGGCCCATCGGATGCCAACGTCCTGATTACCGGCGAGCACGGCACGGGAAAGGAGGTCGTTGCCCAAACGCTCCATGCCCTGTCCGGCCGGGCAGCGAAGCCGATGGTGACCGTGAACGCCGGGGGGCTTTCCGAAGGAGTGTTTGAGAGTGAACTCTTCGGCCACGTCAAAGGAGCTTTCACCGATGCCAAGATGGACCGCGTTGGCCGTTTCGAGCTCGCCGATGGCGGAACTTTGTTCCTGGATGAAATTGCCAATGTCCCCATCAACTTGCAGGCCAAGCTCTTGCGCGTGCTCGAGACCGGGCAGATGGAGCGCGTAGGTTCCTCCAAGACGCGGCGCGTGGATGCGCGCGTGCTTTCGGCGACCAATGCGGACGTCACCCAGGAAGTGCAGGCCGGACGCTTCCGTGAAGACCTTCTGTTCCGCCTCAATACCATTGAAATTCGAATTCCTCCCCTGCGCGAGCGCCGTGAGGACATCCTGCTGCTGGCCAATTACTTCCTGCGACGTTACGCCGAGCGTTACCGGAAATCCCTGACCGCATTTGAACCTGCGGCAATCCAATTTCTTCTGGATTATGCCTGGCCCGGGAACGTGCGCGAGCTCGAGCATGCGGTGGAGCGCGCTGTCCTGATGGCGCAAGGCGACGTGGTGCGGCCCAGCGACTTCGGCTTGCGGACGGAGCGGGAAGGCGCCTCGCGCCTGGAAGAGCTGAGCCTGGAGGACGTGGAGTGCCTTCTCATAAAGAAAGCCGTGGCGCGGTACGGAGGGAACGTGAGCCATGCTGCCTCGGCGCTGGGCTTGAGCCGCAGCGGCCTTTACCGCCGCTTGAGAAAATACGGGTTGTGAGCCAAGGTGTCATTCCGAGTGAAAGCCAAGGTGTCATTCCGAGCGAAGCGAGGAATCTCGCAGTGCTTCGTTCTCAGAGCGAGATTCCTCGCTTCGCTCGGAATGACAGATGGGGCGGAGATTCTTAAGTATGGCCCCCGACCCTGAAGCCACGAAAGCAAGCACGCGGGTGCTACTCGCGCCGGTGCGGCGCAAAGGTACAACGCTCGAAGACCGCTTGGTGTACATGGCCCTGGCCGCGGGCCTTCCAGCCATCGTCGTTGCCCTGGTCCTGTTGTGGACGGGGAGTTACTCCTCCCAAACACGCTGGACCCTGACCTTCCTTCTGCTGGTTTTCTGGCTTGGGTTTTCCTTCGCCCTGCGCAGTAGAGTGACCCACCCCCTCCAGACTCTTTCCAACCTGCTGTCGGCGCTGAGGGAGGAGGATTACTCGATTCGCGCCAGAGGGACTCGCTCCGGCTCCGCCTTGGGCGAGGTTTTCACGGAAGTGAACGCGCTGAGCGAGATGTTGAGGGGGCAGCGGCTTTCGTCCGTCGAAGCCACGGCGTTGCTGCGCAAAGTGATGGAAGAGATTGACGTGGCCATCTTCACCTTCGACGGCGAGCAACGGCTGCGGCTTTTGAACCGGGCCGGAGAACGGCTGCTGGCACAGCCTGCGGAACGAATTCTGGGGCGGACGGCCGTGGAACTCGGACTGGGCGGGTGCCTCGAGGGCGAGCCGGTGCGGACGATGACGATGTCCTTTCCGGGGGACGCCGGCCGGTGGGGAATCCGTCGCAGCACCTTCCGGGAGAATGGCCGGCCGCACCAAATGTTGGTGCTTGCTAATCTCAGCCAGGCCCTGCGCGAAGAGGAGCGGCAAGCGTGGCAGCGCCTCATCCGGGTCTTGGGGCACGAGCTCAATAATTCTCTCGCCCCCATCAAGTCCATGGCGGGTACACTCGGCAGCCTGTTGGCCCGCCAGCCGCGGCCGGCGGACTGGGAGGAGGATGCGCGTCGGGGCTTGAGCGTTATCGAAGGGCGCGCTGAATCGCTGAGCCGATTCATGGAAGGCTATTCGCGCTTGGCCCGCCTACCCTCGCCGAAATTGCAGCCGGCCGATCTGGGGGACCTGGTGCGGCGCGTGGCGGGCCTCGAGACCCGGCTGCCGGTGACCCTGATTCCGGGGCCGAATTTGATCCTCCAGGCTGACCCGGACCAACTCGAGCAGATGCTCATTAATCTTCTTCGCAATGCGGTGGATGCGGCGCTCGAAACCGGAGGTGGTGTGAAGCTTAGCTGGAGGCGAAACGTGGACTACGTGGAATTGTTGATCGAAGATGAGGGTCCCGGCCTTCCCAACACCACCAACCTTTTTGTACCCTTCTTTACCACCAAGGCCGTGGGGACGGGCATCGGACTCGTCCTGAGCCGGCAAATCGCCGAGGCGCATGGAGGCACGCTGACCCTCCAGAACCGGCGCTCGGGTCATGGATGCGAGGCGAGAGCGCGGCTGCCGGCGTAGGATTCAGGTGCTAGGGGTCAGACGTCACTTGGGGTGGGGGATGATATCTAGCAGGATGTAGATGTCGTCCTGTAGGCGAAAGTAGAACCGCCAGTCGCGGGTCACGCGGGCCTGCCAGCGGCCCCTTCCTTCATCGTACTTCTTGGCGTCGAGGGAGGGGTGCCGAGGGTTTTGCAGTAGGAGCAACGATTGCTTGTCAAAAGCTGCCTGGATTTCTCTGGGCGCTTTGCTGTAGGCCCGCGCGAAATGGGAAGTCCACTGGAGCTTCATCTGGGGGTGTGCTCAGCTTTTTCTAGCATCCAACTTCGCGGCCGCGTTCCGGAGATCAGCGACGAACTCGCTGTGGTTTGAAAACGCTTGGGACACGCGTCCAGCCTTGATGTCAGCTTCCGCCTTGGCCAGGCGGGCATCGATGACCCGGCGCTGGGCCGGGCTATATTCGCGGTTGACAATGATCTTTGGAGTGAGAACGATCCTGCCCCTGTGCGCCCTGGCTTCCACCAGGTCGCCGTCAACCAAGCCGAGTTGGGCTCGCAGGCGCGTGGGGATGGTCACTTGGCCCTTGCGCTGTACTTTAACGATGCTGCTCATAGTGATTCATTTCCGGAAGTCGGAAATTCAGACTTCCTGGAATCAAGGATAGCCGCTCGCTGAAGAGCTGTCAAGAATGATTCAGTGAATCAATAACGCATTGATTCGATGTGATCTTCGTCCGTTTTTCCTCCCTATTAACCAACCTTGAAATAGTGGAACATTGCCGTCAGATTTGGTGTCCAATAGGATGAAGGAGAAAGTGAGCAGCCGGCGGAGCGCTCCGTGGCCGTCACCTGAACTCCGGACGCAACCAGATTCCTGAGGAGGTGCAGCCATGTTTGACGAAGCGTTGCTTGAATCTTCGCCCGCCCGGGCACCCCTGCTGAAGAAGCGTCATTACCTTTACGCCACCGCCTGCGGCGTGATGGCCGCGCTTGCGTGGTTCTTCGCGCTGGGGCAATTATCCTCCCCCATCCCAAACAGGGCGACGGCCATTCAATCGCTGCTTTTCGGAATGGCTGTCGCCACTTGTGCCCTGATGCTCTGTTATGTTTACGCCGAGTCGCGACAGTTGGCCTTGAACACTGTATTTTGGCTGGCGCTGACCTGCCTTCTGAACCTCCCGGGCTTCGTTTGCTTCCTCATCTACTCGGCAGCCAGGACTGGAGATTGGAAGCGGGCTGCCATTCCGTGCGTGTATGGCGGTGAAGTCCTCCTGGTCGGGGCGATGGCGCTCGTTCCGCTCATCTATACGGAGGCGCTGCCCAAGGCAATTTGGACGGAGGTGCTACGGGTCCCTTTGCCTCCACCGCCTCCTCCGTCGTCTCTCGGGTCACAAACCTCGCGGAGAGCGGCACGCTCTCTCAGCTCCGACGAGACTGTCAAAGTCCCACCGTCGATCCCGCCCACCATCGCGCAAGTTCACGATGAACCTCTCCCCCCCGCGCAATTTCCGTCGATGTCTAATGGGGTTCTCGGAGGAACATATGACGGGCAGTCCAGCGCTGGGCTCGATGCTGTAATGCGAAACATCCTCGGCCACTCCACGCCGCAACCACCCCCTCCGCAAAGATCCAAGCCTTCCCAGCCGACGCGGATTCGCGTGGGTGGAATCGTGAGCGCCGCCAGGCTCATCTACCAACCCAAACCTGAATATCCCCAACTTGCCAGGATGGCTCGGGCCGAGGGATCTGTGGATCTTGAAGCTATCATCGGTAAGGACGGAACGATCGAGGAACTGAAGGTGCTCCGAGGCAATCCCTTGTTAGTGCACGCGGCGCTCGAAGCCGTGCGCCAATGGCGTTATCAACCCACCCTGCTGAATGGCGAGCCTGTTGAGGTTCTGACGGAAATTACGGTGAATTTCAAACTGGCGGAATGAGAAGAATGGGTTGATCGGGAGATCGGAAGAAACAACCCGGCTATTCACCCGATCTCCCGATCACCCCAACTCCACGCTATGTCTGCGCGAGCGAAAAAGGTGCGGTATACTGAGTACATGGCCACAATCGACATTACCAGTCTTAGTCTGGAGGAGCGGCTACGGCTCCTGGATGAGCTTTGGGAGAGTCTCTCTCGAACGCCGGAGGCGATCCCGCTGACCGAGGCCCAGCGCGGGGAGTTGGACCGGCGGTTGGATGATCTCGACCGTGAGGGGCCGGTTGGCATCCCTTGGGACGAGGTGCGCGGTCGGATCGGGGTCGCGCCCAGTGAGGCAATTGCCGCTCCCATTTTCAAGAGCCCGGCGGGATTGGAGGGCGTTGATAAAAGGGCAGCGCCGCTACTTCGGCGCCGGCGCCGGATGGGAACTCCAATTTTGTCCCCGGTTCCGCGACTTCGCGGCGGAGGTAACCCAGGGCAATTGTCTTTCCGAGCGTTGGCGAAACACAGGAGCTGGTGACCTCGCCGATCTCTCTGCCCTCGCGAGTCAACTTCGCGCCCGCGGGCGGTGGAACCTCTGATTCCACGACGAGTCCCATTAATTTCCAGTTCACGTGCCCGCGGCTGCGGGCCCGCTCCACGATTTCCTGGCCGACGTAGCAGCCTTTGCTGAAGCTCAGCGCATTCCACAATCCCGCTTCGTTGGGGATGGTATCCTCACCCAGTTCCTGACCGTAGCGGGGGATTCCAGCTTCAATCCGCAGAGTCTCGAGCGCCTGGGTCCCGCAGGGGAGCATGCCGTAAGTGGGAGCCTGGCCGCAGGCGGCGCCCCAAACCGCCAGCAGGCCTCTCGCCCCCGCCCAGACTTCATAGCCTTCTTCGCCGGTGCTGCTCGCGCACACGACGCGCACGGGAAAGCCGGCGTAGTTGGTAGCGAAATGATCGAACTCCTGCATGGCGGGAAGGCTGATGTGCAGGGTTTTCTCGAGCAAGGGGCGCGAGCGCGGTCCCTGAAAGGCGAGGGCGTGAAGGTCCAGAGGCTCGAATTCCACCTGGTCAGCGATAACGTAACGCTTCAAGCCCAGCAGCGCCTTGTCGCGCAGGTCGGCGTCGGTATCCGCGAAGAACCGGTCCTCGGCGCAGTAAAGGCGCATATCCGCCAGAATATGTCCCTGGGGGGTTAGCAACGTAGCGTAGGTTCCCCGGCCCGCGGCGAGCCGCTTGATGTCGTTCGAGACCATGCGGTGAAGGAACTTGGCATGGTCCCGGCCCTTCATGGCGAACTTGCCCCGAAAGGAGAAATCAAACAGGCCGGAGGCCTCGCGCGCCGCCTTGTGCTCCGCCACAGGGTCGGCGAAAAGAGAAGGAACAAGCGCGCCATGATAGTTGCCCAGCGTGGCGCCTTGCGAGACGTGATAGTCAGCTAAGGGAGAAGTGGGTAGAGATGTGTCCATTTGTAATAGAAACTGGAAAATGGAAATTGGAAAATAGAAACTGGAAACTGGAAACCGGAAAATCGAAAGTCGAAGACCGAAAATCGAAAATAGAATCTCGACACTTGGTGTCATTCCGAGCGTAGCGAGGAATCTTGCTCGGGTCTGGGACGGCTCCCGCCACGCAAGGCCCAGGGGTAAGCGGAGGAAAGAACCAGAGCAAGATTCCTCGCTGCGCTCGGAATGACGATTTTATCTTCTTTTCTCCAATTTCGAGTTCTGAGTTTCGATTTTCGAATTTCGGATTTCTATTTTCCAGTTTCTATTTTCCATTTTCCAGTTTCTATTTTCCAATTTCCAGCTTCGGATCGAGCTGCACCAGAGTGCTGACGTGGGAAATCATCTCCCACTCGCTGTTCTCGACGAGGTCGGCCAGGGTGACCTTGCCCAGGACCTGATCGACGAGGATCTGGACGCCGCGCCAAAGCGTGCGGATCGAGCACTCCGTCAATTTCTTGCACGTTACCTCTAAGCCCGAGTGTTCGATGCAGAAGCGCGGGTCAAATAATCTTCCCCCGAGCGCGGCGAGGACTTCACCCACGACGATCTTTTCGGCGGGGCGGGCCAGCGCGTAGCCGCCTACTTGTCCCCGGACGCTTCTCACAAAGCCCCTCTGGCGAAGAATCCGCATCAGCTTCGCAACGTAAGAAGCCGAAAGCCCCTCATCCTCGCTGATTTCATTGATCGTCAGATAGCCGGGGTCGCTCAAAGTGGCTACGCGAAGCAGGCAACGCAGTCCGTATTCTTCCTGGGAGGAGAGTTTCATGGTCGGACTCACCGGGTAGGAGCGGCCATTGCCGCCCGTTAGAATTTCTACCACCCCGATTTTCCGTCCTCGCGCAGATTCCTGCCCTCTCCCCCTTGGGGGAGAGGGTGGACCGCACCGGCGTCTTCTTCAGCCGGGGCGGGCCGGGTGAGGGGGTCGTGACCTCAGAAAAAACCCAGTTGGAGCTTGGCGGCTTCCGACATCATCTCTTTGCTCCACGGTGGCTCCCACACCACATCGACTTTGACGCTCATGACGCCGGGAAGGACGGTGATTTTGTCTTCGACTTCACCCGGAAGCGAGCCCGCCGCAGGGCAGCCCGGCGCGGTTAGCGTCATCTTCACCAAAGCATGGCCGGAGGTGTCCACCTTGGCCTCGTAAATCAGCCCCAGGTCGTAAATATTCACCGGAATCTCGGGGTCGTAGCAGGTGCGCAAAGCCGCAATCATCTTGTCCTGAAGGGCGACGGCCTCAGAAACCGTCAAGGGGGTTGGCACATCCATGGCTATTTCACTCCGTCGTCGCCAGTTTTCGTTCGCCGTTCAAAGCGCTGCGAAGCGTGTGCCAAACCAGGGTGGCGCACTTGACCCGGACCGGAAACTCGCACACGCCGGAGAAAGCAGCCAGCTTTCCCAGGGCTGGAGTCTCACCCTCCGCGTGGGTTTTTCCGGTGACCAAGTCGTGAAAGGTTTCGAAGAGGGCCTCCGCCTGGGCTCGGGTCTTCCCCTTCAAGATCTCGGTCAAGATCGAAGCGGAGGCAGTGGAAATGGCGCAGCCGGTACCCTGGAAGCTGATGTCGGTGATCCGGTCGTCCTGGAGTTTCACATAAACTGTGAACCTGTCGCCGCAAAGGGGATTGTAACCGTCCGCGTGGCGGTCGGCATCCTTCATGGGATGACAGTTGCGCGGTTTCCTGCTGTGATCGAGAATTACTTCCTGATAAAGTCCTTCGAGTTCTGACATAGGAATAAGTCCAAAATCGAAAGTTTAAAGTCACCGCTCATCCGAAAAGCGCCTTCACTCTTTGGATGCCTGCGGCCAGCGCATTGATCTCCTGCTTGGTGTTGTAAAACGCCAGCGAAGCGCGCACGGTGGCGGGCACGCCGAAACGGTCCATGACCGGCTGAGCGCAGTGGTGGCCGGTGCGAACCGCGATGCCTTCGCGGTCCAGTATAGTCCCTACATCGTGGGCGTGTACACCCTCCAGAACGAATGAAATGACTCCGGCCTTCTCGCGCGCCGTGCCGATGATCCTGACGCCGGGGATCTGACTGACGGCTTCCGTGGCATATGAGAGCAGTGCGTGCTCGTAAGAGGTAATGTTCTGGAGGCCGATCTGCTCCACATAATCAAGGGCGGCGCCCAGGCCGTAGACCTCGGCGATACTAGGCGTCCCCGCTTCAAACTTGTAGGGAACCGCATTGTAAATGGTCTTCTCAAAAGTTACGGAGCTGATCATGTCACCGCCGCCCTGAAAAGGCGGCATGGCCTCGAGGAGTTCGAGCTTGCCGTAGAGCGCCCCAATTCCCGTCGGCCCAAAAACCTTGTGGCCGGAGAAGGCATAGAAATCGCAGCCCAGTTCCTGAACGTCCACCTTCATGTGAGGCGTGGCTTGCGCCCCATCCACAAGCACCGGAATGTTCATGGCATGCGCCATTTGGACGATCTGGCGCACCGGATTGACGGTGCCGAGGGCGTTGGAAACGTGGGCGACGGCGACAAGGCGCGTGCGAACGTTCAGGAGCTTTTCAAATTCTTTCAGGATCAACTCGCCCCGGTCGTTGATTGGCACCACGTGCAGGAAGGCCCCTTTCTCCTCGCACAGCATCTGCCAGGGAACGATGTTCGAGTGATGCTCCATGGCAGTGATCAGGACTTCATCGCCCGCCTGCACGTTTTGCCGCCCGTAGGTCTGCGCCACCAGGTTGATGCCTTCAGTGGTTCCGCGCACAAAGACGATCTCCCGCGAGTCGGAAGCGTTCAGGAATCGCTGAACTTTAAGCCGCGTATCTTCATAGACCACTGTAGCGCGCTCGCTAAGGAGGTGAACGCCGCGATGCACGTTGGAGCAGTCATGAGTGTAAAAGCGAAGCATCGCCTCGATGACTTGGGCGGGCTTCTGGCTGGTGGCGGCGTTGTCGAGATAGACCAGCGGCTTCCCGTGCACTTTTTCCTTCAGAATCGGGAAGTCCTCCCGGATTCGCTTCACATCGAAGGCGGAACTGGGTGACTCCCGGGGGGGCGCCTGGATCGCTTCGTGCGTGGTGGCCATCATACCTCCTCCGCCCGCTGGCCTCTCGCCAGACGAACAAATATGCCTTCCCGGAGCTGCTCACGAAGTGGTTCATACTTGATCCGCCCCAGGACGTCGTTGGCAAAGGCATAAGTCAGCAGGTCGCGCGCTTCCTGCCGGCCGATTCCGCGAGAACGCAAATAGAAGATTGCTTCCGGATCGATCTGCCCGATGGTGGCGCCGTGCGTGCATTTGACGTCGTCCGCGTAAATTTCCAGCGCCGGCTTGGTATCGATGATTGCTTTTTCCGAAAGCAGGAGGTTCTTGTTGCTTTGCTTGGAGTCGGTTTTTTGCGCATCCTTGCGCACAATGATTTTACCGTTGAAAACGGCGGAGGACTCGCCGTCCAGAATGCCCTTATAGACTTCCCGGCTGCTACAGTGCGGCTGGGCGTGGTCCAGGGTGGTTTGGTTGTCAATGTGTTGGCGGCCGGTGACAAGGTACAGGCCCTCCAGTGTTGCCTCCGCGCCTTCCCCGTCCAGAACCGCGTTCACTTCTTCGCGGACGAGAGCCCCACCCGTCGCAACGGAATGCGTGGTGAGGTTGCTCGATCGTTCCTGGTGGAACTGGAGCCGCCCAAAGTGGAACGCGCTTTCGCTTTCTTTCTGGATGCGGTGATACTCGATGACCGCGCCTTCACCCAGCGCGATTTCGCTCACAGCATTGGTGAAGTAAACCCCTTCGGGCGCCAGGCTCCCGGTCCTTGCCGAGCTGAAGAGCGGCGCTGCCTCCAGGCCCACGTACCCTTCCACAATCGTGGCTTGGCATTCTCGCCCGGCAATAATCAAGTTGCGCGGATAGGACACCGTGGGAAGCCCGCTGGGGACTGATAGGTATAGCAGGTAAATGGGCTTCTCCACAACTGCGCCCTTGGGGATCTCGAGGAATGCCCCATCCTCGAGAAAGGCTGTATTCAGGGCTACGAACGCGTGCTCCTTGTAATCCGTGGCGTAGCAGCTCAGGTGGCGTTCCAAGGTTTTCCCGTCGCCCGCCAGCGCCTCCGCCAGGCTGCCAGCCTTCACGCCCTTGGGGAGCGCTTCCAGCGTCGAAAGCTGTTTCGAAAAACGCCCGTTAATGAAAACGAGCCTGGGGCATCCGAGATCGGCGAGGGGAAGCTGGCGGATTCGTGCGGCCAAAGACTCTGCGGGCCCTGCGGGCGCCTCGCGCGCGGGTTGAAATGGCACCGCGGCAATCGGCGCGACGTTGGTGTTCCGCCACTCCTCCTGGCGCGTGGCCGGGAACCCCTTCTCCGAAAAACCTTCCATCGCCGCCCTGCGGATTTCATGGAGCCAAAAGGGCGCGCTGCCAGCAAGACGCTCCTCGAGTTCCATGAAGCTTGCGAGGTATATACCTTCTTTTTCTTTAGCAGCAATCATCAGCTCAGTATTCCCTTCAGTTGTCGGTCGTCAGTCATCAGTCGTCAGTCGTCGCCACGGAACTTTCGTCCCTCTCCCCTGGGGAGAGGGTGGACCGCGACCGGCGCTTTCACCAGCCGGTGCGGGCCGGGTGAGGGGTCACTTCCAGCGCCAATCAAAGTTGTTGTGCCCGTATCATCTCCTGGCACCTGCAACCTGTTCTACCTCCTCCAGCCATCCGTAGCCCTTCTCCTCGAGTTCCAGGGCCAACTCCTTGGTTCCCGATTTCACGATGCGACCGTCAGACAGAACGTGTACGACATCGGGAACGATGTAATTCAGCAGCCGCTGGTAGTGCGTGACCACGATGATGCTCCGGTCCTGGCTGCGCAGGGCGTTCACCCCGTTGGCCACGATCTTGAGGGCATCGATATCGAGGCCGGAGTCCGTCTCGTCGAGGATGCCGAGTTTGGGTTCGAGCACCGCCATCTGGAAAATCTCGTTGCGCTTCTTCTCGCCGCCGGAAAACCCTTCGTTCACCGCGCGGGTCATCAGTGTGTCGTCCATTTCCAGCAGCTTCGTCTTCTCGCGGAGAAGCGCGAGGAAATCCATTGCGTCATATTCGGGCAGCCCGCGGTGCTTGCGGATGGCGTTCAACGCCGAGCGCAGAAAATAAGTGTTGTTGACGCCGGGGATCTCCACCGGGTACTGGAAGGCGAGAAACACGCCCTCGCGGGCGCGCTCTTCGGGGGGCATCGCAAGCAGGTCCTTGCCTTCGTAGATGACTTCGCCGCCCGTCACTTCGTAAACATCGCGCCCCGCCAACACCTGAGCCAACGTGCTCTTGCCGCTGCCGTTGGGACCCATGATGGCGTGAACCTCGCCCGTGCCTACTTCCAGATCAATGCCGCGCAGGATCTCTTTGCCCTCCGCTCTTGCTTGTAGGTTCTTGATTTGAAGCATCACTTCTCCCCTTCTGGAAAATGGAAACTGGAAACTCGAAAATGGAAATTCGAAATTCGAAATTGTCTGTGGCACAGGTACTCTTGCCTGTGTCGCCCTCTCCCCCTTGGGGGAGAGGGTGGACCGCGACCGGCGCTTTCACCAGCCGGCGCGGGCCGGGTGAGGGGGTCCTGAGCCTGGTGCCGTCCCTTTGCGGACCACTTGCTTCTGGCTTTGCGACATCGACCCCCTCACCACGCATGTCTCCCGAATCGAAAAACGATTCACTATTCAGACTTACCCCACGCTTCCCTCGAGGCTAACCCCTAAGAGTTTCTGCGCCTCGACCGCGAATTCCATGGGCAATTCCTTGAAAACTTGTTTGCAGAAGCCGTTGACGATCATGGAAACAGCATCTTCGGTGGACATGCCGCGCTGGCGGCAATAGAAAATCTGGTCCTCGCCGATCTTCGAGGTGGAGGCCTCGTGCTCCACCTGCGCGGTGGAGTTCTTGACTTCCAGGTAGGGGAAGGTGTGCGCGCCGCACTTGTCGCCGATCAAAAGCGAATCGCACTGCGAGTAGTTGCGCGCTCCGGCGGCCCCGCCAAGAATCTTCACCAAGCCTCGGTAACTGTTCTGGCCGTGGCCGGCGGAGATGCCCTTGGAGACGATCGTGCTCTTGGTGTTCTTGCCGATGTGGATCATCTTCGTGCCCGTGTCCGCCTGCTGGTAATTGTTCGTGACTGCCACGGAGTAGAACTCACCGATCGAGTTGTTCCCCTGGAGGATGCACCCCGGATACTTCCAGGTGATGGCCGAGCCGGTCTCGACCTGCGTCCAGGAAATCTTCGAGTTCACGCCCTGGCACTTGCCGCGCTTCGTCACGAAGTTGTAAATGCCTCCCTTGCCTTCCTTGTCGCCGGGATACCAGTTCTGAACTGTGGAATACTTGATTTGAGCATTATCCAAAGCTATAAGCTCGACCACGGCGGCGTGAAGCTGGTTCTCGTCGCGCATGGGCGCCGTGCAGCCTTCCAGGTAACTGACGTAGGCGCCTTCATCGGCGACGATCAGGGTGCGCTCGAACTGGCCGGTATCTCGCGCATTGATGCGGAAGTAGGTGGAAAGCTCCATCGGGCAGCGCACGCCCTTCGGGACGTAAGCGAAAGAACCGTCGCTGAAAACGGCGGAGTTGAGCGTGGCAAAGAAGTTGTCCGTATAAGGCACCACCGAGCCGAGGTATTTGCGCACCAGTTCCGGGTGCTCGCGCACCGCTTCCGAGAAGGAACAGAAAATGATGCCCAACTCACCCAGTTTTTCCTTGAACGTGGTCGCCACCGATACGCTGTCAAACACCGCATCCACCGCCACCCCGGTAAGCAGTTCGCGTTCTCTCAGCGGGATTCCGAGCTTGTCGTAAGTTTTCAGAAGCTCCGGGTCGATTTCCCCGGGCTCCTTTGTTCCCCTCCCCTTGGGCGCGGAAAAGTAGCGGATGCTCTGGTAATCAATCGGACCGTACTTGACGTTCGCCCAGGTGGGCTCTTTCATGGTCAGCCAGTGGCGGAAGGCCTTCAGTCGCCACTCCAGCAGCCACTCGGGCTCATGCTTCTTGGCCGAAATAAGACGGATGACGTCTTCATTCAATCCCGGCGGGACCGTTTCCTGTTCGATGTCGGTTACAAAGCCATATTTGTATTCTTGGGTTGCCAGGATTTCGACTTCCGATTGCGGCGTAGCCATCAAAACTCCTCCTCGAGATTACTCACCGGCGACAGCACTCCAGCACTGGGGCAGGGACGGCGTTTATTGACTCTATCCTGGCCGGCGACATCATTCTAAGCAATCTATACACAACAGTCAAGATTCTCCCCCAGTTTTTGCCTTACCATCCCCGGAGCCGGGTCCCCGCTCCAGGGTGCAAGGTAAACCTAAGAGTTCGGGAATGCGCGCCTCCAGTGCAATCGTCTGTGCCTTCATTGCCGCCTCCCCTCGATCTGGATTTGAACGAAGTTGCGCGGCTCGCCGATAAGGCTCCAGACCGTAACTTCTCTGAGCGCCCTGGCGATGGCGTCGTTCACCTTGCGTAGTGGCTCACGCACCGTGCATCGCGTCATCTGGTGGCATTCCCTTCGGTCGGTTACGCAGGAGGTGATGAACAGTGGACCCTCAAGGGCCCGTATGACCTCAAATGCGTTAATCTCCGAAGGGTCTTTGGCCAAGGCGTATCCACCGTTAGTCCCGTGCTGAGACGCCAGCAAGCCGATCTTCGCCAGCCTCTGGAGAATCTTGGCGACTAACTCCCTCGGCATGCCGTACGTCTTGGCGATTTCTTTAGCGCTGCAAGCCGCCTGCGGCCTTTGCAGGGCCAGATGCCTTAGGGCGATCAATCCGTAGTCAGCTTTCTTGCCGAGTCTCAGCATTTCAATATCCGACCTTTTAAGTCGTATATAGTTTAGCTCTCCAATGATTTCATGTCAAGTTATTTTCTTTCAACCGGTAACAGTCATTTTGGCACTCATCGATCTGGTGCCCTCTCATGTTGTCCCCTGCAGCGAACCATGCCGAACCCGACTGCGAGCTTCTTGCTATTTGATTGCCCGGCCAAGGGGGGATGTCATGCGGGGGCTTCTGCTACCCCTTCTGGGGACCGGCCCATTTACCTCGCCAGCAATGCAAGGCTTGGCGGGGCATCAGACCCTGGATGGGTTAGGGAGGGTATGATAACTAAGGCCAAATTATTCGTTACTCAAATGGCGTTCGCAAGGACCACACAAAGGACGAATCCAGGCCATAACTCGACACGTAAGAGTCTGCACTCGGGAGACCCGTTAGATTGCGCAGGGGATCCAACGCTGCTCTGTTCTTTCAGGCAGATCGGCCAGAGGCGAGATAAGGGAAGCAGACTATGGAGGGCTAGACCCTTCAAAGGCTTAATAGGTCGCCTCTGGCCTTCTCGTTGTTAGTATCGGCAGAGCGCTTGAAAAGCTTAATCAGGGCGCCAAAAATGCAGAAACCGGGCACGTTGTCCTGAGCAGATTGTGATAGCCTACAGGGAGACGAGAGAACTTTATCTCATCCGTCAATGGCCTCCAAGTCAAATGGCCGAAACGGCGATGACACATTTCGTCATGCCCTTTCGACAAAATAGGGCAAGGAACGCAGTTTTCTTCGCGGGGGACGAGTACGCCGCTTCAGGGAATTTTCAACACCTTGAGAAAACAGTGGTTATTTACAAGGCAGGAGCCATTTGAAATCTCAGTTGGCAGGAAAACTGCTCAACACCTTATGCCAGTATTACAGTGCTACAGTATAAGGAGGAAGAATGAAGAAAGGTCCACGAGGTTTTTCACTGATTGAATTATTGATCGTGGTTGCGATCATTCTCATCATTGCGGCAATTGCTATCCCCAACCTGCTCCGATCGCGTATCGCAGCCAACCAAGCTTCAGCGGTGGGATCACTCCGCACACTCAACACCGCCGAGGTAACTTACGCCACTACTTACAACACGGGCTACTCAGGGAGCCTGGGCGATTTGGGTCCACCGACCAGCGGACAAACCCCCAGCGCTACTGCCGCAGGACTAGTTGACGAGGTTCTGTCGGGAGGGACATCCACCGCCACTATGAGCTCCAAGAGCGGTTATAGTTTCATCTACACTCCCGGTGCCACCGATACGAGTGGCAAGATTAACACTTACGGCATTACCGCTACACCCATCAGTGTGGGGACAACCGGGACTAACTACTACTACACCGATATGTCTGGCGTGATCCGCCAAAACAGCACGGCAGTGGCCGGCTCGAGCGACTCGCCTCTGGCTGGCTAGGCTGCACAGGCGCCACAACAGATTGCTCGCGGAGGGCCGGAAGAGCTTACGTGAGAACTGGTGGCCCAGAATTAAGCGCCGTTCGATCTGTTCCGGGACCTGCCCACGGCTTGCGGTGGATGATCGGTGAAGGCTCTGAGATTTCAGAAGCGTCCCTCACCCACGGCAAGCCGGGGCAGGCGGACCGGCGCTAGACCCGAAGCTTTCACGGAGGCACCAAAGCCCTCCCTTTTGTTTACTGCACTGCTCAAGCTCCCGGCTCGTGTTCCCGCCGAAAGAGGATCTTGATATCCTCCCTCCAGCCGTCATTGATTCCCACCTGCGTAATGCGGATGGCCGGGTCCAGGTATCGGAGCATTCGCCCCGTAGTGGAGTGGAAGCGAAAGGCTGGGGAAACCAGATAAACCAAAGGCGCAGAATCGGCGAGTTCGATCCCCGGGAAATACCCAAATTCCTGAAACTGGCCGCGCTCTTGCAGCCACCTGACGCGCAGCCAGTAGTCCAGACCCTGGAGAGGAAGGTTGATATCCTCATGCACCTTCAACTCCAGCACCGCCAGGCGACCGCTTCGTGTGGCCAGCAGGATGTCGATCACGCCCCTATCCATTCCGGAAAATGCCGGGACCTGGGGGTAGATGCAGGTGGGCATGAGAGCCGGGTCAAGCTTCGTGACATCTCGCACGACCATGCTTTCGAGCCAGCGCTCGGACTGGAGCCGGTAGAGGTCGCTCGAGGAATCGGGGCTTGCCGCGCAGCGAATACTCAGGGTGGTCTCCAGGAACTGACGAAGTTCAGCGTGATTGCCTTCCTCGAGCCGGCGGGCATTGCCGGGCAAGCCAAAAGTGACGCGGGGGGCCAGCAGACCCTCGACGCGCGCCACCTCGAGGCCCAGGACGCGAATCGAGAGCGCCGCAGCCGCAGGGTCTGCGACCACGTCAACCCTGGCGAAAAGCTCACCCAGCAGCCGCGAGAGCAGCCCGCGATGGCGCTCGAGAAGGTCCTGACCCAGCCGGCGCGGCGCCAGGCGCGTTTCGACATTCCCGTAATCCCTCCAATCGACAACCCTAGGCCGCTCCTCCCTCGCTGACCACTCGAGGATCTCCACCTGCACGGCGCGATGGTTGAGGTAAGCGGCGCGATGCGCGCTCGCCTCCGCCGCCTGAGGCGGAAAGATCAATTTCAACCCAGGGTAAGTGACGCGGTCGGAGCGGCTGCGCAGCCAATCCAGCCAGATCAGTCCGAAGGCCAAGGCCGCGTCGGCAGCGGCGGGGGATTCGTTTTCCCCCACACCGAGAAAGGCCCAGGCCGTCCGGCCCAGCCGAGCCACGCCCCTGGTGTACCACGCCGAAAACGAGTGTTCCCGGTCAGAGCGGTGACTGACGCGCTCGAAGCTCCAGCCAGGGTATTGTCGCGACAGCATGGCGAGCAGTTGTTTCTGAAAGGCGGCGCGACCTGGCGCCTTATCCGTCAACTGAAGGGCGGTGCGATCCGCCTCGCGGAACTCCAGCGTCAGGGGTTCACGACCGCCCGCCTTGCGCGCGAAAAGGCCCAGCCGCGAACCGTCGCGGTAGGCGACATCCTCGATCCGGCGGCTCAGCGTGCGCGCGCTGTTCCAAGCTGCAAAAATCAGTTTGCCAAATTCCACCGTCAGCCGCCACTCGCTCGCCGAAAGGTCAAAGAGCTCGACCTCATCTTCCGCCACCACGGGATGACGGAGAGACTTGATGAAGAGTTCGATTTCGTCCTGAAGTTTGTGGAGAGATTCGCTCTCGCCTGGTGATGGCATGGCGGTACCCTGGTGTCGCGGAAGACTTTGCGTTGTGTCATTCCGAGCGTAGCGAGGAATCCCGCTCTGGTGTGAGGAGTGAGAGAAAGAATCAGAGCGAGATTCCTCGCTACGCTCGGAATGACACCGAACTCTTGCTTCAGGGCCTCACTCGCCTCATGACGCTGGCGCACGATCCTGGATCGTCTCCGTCGCCGGATGGTAAAAGAGCTTCCTACCCGCCCAGAAGGACTCTGCCGCCATGATGCATGCGACCGAGTGGGCGTAACCGTCGCGCACGGCCGAGTGCGGCTGCTGGCGGGTGCGCAGGCATTCGAGCCAGTTCTCCATATGGTTCAGGTCAAGGTCTCCCATCCCGGCGGCGGGCAGCGCCTTGTCGCCGGGAAGCAAGAGGTCTTTTTCGGCGCGCAGCCGGTCGATATCGGGGTCATCTTCGTGGTTGCCTTTCTCCTCGACCAGTTTATAGCGGGGGCTGCCCTCGCCGCCGATGTTCATCAGCGTCGCTTTCTTCCCCATGTAACGTGTGAAGCTGGGCGCGTCGTTGCCAAAACTGGTGGAATAACTGACCATGAATCCCTTGGGATAATCGAGCAGCGCCTGGAAGGTGTCGGGATTCTCGCGGCCGTCCCGCCAGGCATAGATCCCGCCGTGCGCCACCACGGAGGCCGGATACTTGTCACCCATGAACCAGTGGACAAGGTCGATGGCGTGGCTCATCCATTGGTCGGCGATGCCGCTCGAGAAGTCCTTGTAGAGCCGGAATTCGAAATAGAGTTGCGGGTCGAAGGGACGGGGCGGCTTGGTCATCAGCCACTTGTTCCAGTCGGTCTCTTCGGCGCGCAGGTTTTTCACTTCCGGCCGCCCTCGCCAGCGCGGGCCGTGGTAGTTCCACACAATCTCGATCTTGCTCACCTCGCCGAGGGATCCCGCCTGGATGATTTCGCACGCCGCCTGCGGGTACGGTTCGCTGCGATGCTGCGTGCCCACTTGAACTATCCGGCCGCTTTCGAGCACCGCATCGCGCGCCGCCTTGACCTCTTCGAATACGTTCCCCATGGGCTTCTCTACGTACGCATCTTTCCCGGCCTCGGCAACCAGTTTCAGGATGGGCGAATGCGAATGTTCAGGCGTGGAAATCAGCACGGCATCAACGTCTTTCAATGCAAGAAGGTCCTCGAGATACTGGAACGTCCGAGGCGGCCTGCCGTAATAAGTCTTGTTGGCGGAGACTGCTTTCTCCCGATTCACTTTCCACAGGTCGCAGACGGCGGTCATCTCTACGTTGTGCTTCTCCTTCAGGCGGGAAGCAATCCAATCGAGCTCGCCACCGCGGCTTCCAATCCCGATGTGCCCGAGCGAGATGCGATCGTTGGCCCCCACGATGCGCCCATAGGAAGCCGCCGTGGCCCCGAGCGCGGTTCCGGCCAGCATCGAAGCGGTGCGATTTAGAAACGACCTGCGGTTGATGATATTTTCCGGCTTGTCAGGCATCGTATCCTCCGGCGGTTGAGGTTTGGCACCATGATACATTAACCCGAGAAGCGGTCGGCGACAATCGGTCGCGTACTCCCCTCCAGCGCCTCTCCTCCAGTCCCTAGCCCCGAGCTCTTGTCACCTGAAACCTGAATCCTGATCCAGCACCTAACACCCGGGAATTGTCCGCCCTCCCACCACCAACAACTAAGTACCTTAATTTTCAGTAAGATTCCCGTTTCTAGAGGATAAGCACCTGTGTTTTCATAGACATTCCTGCTTTGCCAACAATTTTTCCATAGCGATCCTTTGTTTTCAATAACATTCGCGCGTCGGTCCCTCAAAAAAGAATGCTCATTGTATTAAGGCACAGTGGCGAAAGTTGACGGTTGGCAGAATACGTCCGCCAGCAAATCATTTTCGCTGAGCATGGGAGCTTTTCATCTCCAGAATAGGTTACGGCGCTGAGGTGCGTTTGGCTCTTGGGGGATGCGTCCACCGAAGTCATACGTTAGAGTTCCGGCTCAGGAACCGGAGCTTGTCAACCTTTGCTGTTGAGGGCCGCGAAACCCCTGGGGGGTGGCCCCTTTTTCCTGCAATCAAACTCTTTCGACAACTCGAATAGGCTATCATGACTTAGCTGTCGTGTCAAGAGCAAAAGCGCGGGATTCAGAGGGGCAGGATTCAGAATTTGGCGCCGCAGGGGGGAGGGTGCAGGAAAGAAAACTCTTAACTGCTTTGTTCCCTCTCCCCCACTGACTGCTGACTTCTGCTGGCTAGTTGTCAGCCTTCGGCGCTCAGCTATCAGCCGTCGACCAGTTCAGGCCTTTTAGGTTAGTGGTGCAGTTTGGTTTTCTTGTAGCGCGATCTACCTTTCCCCCCCTGCCATGGATGACCAAAGTTCCCCTCAGGGGAACAATATCATTAGTCGTGGGTGCGGGTGCGCCATAACCATGTTCATCGTTGGTTCTTTGAAAGCCTTAGGTAGATCGCTGTGGCTTTGGCGAATACCTGAGTCAGCCTTGTGTGTTCGCCAGACGAACCACAGCCCTTAATCGTTTCGTAGTCCTCAAGCGCCTTTCGCGCTTCCAGCATACGGAGCCTTGCGGATTCTATATTACGAGGGGAGACCACAATGGAAGTATTATAGCACTAGGAGGCAGGAGAAGAAACTGCGCCCGCCCGCGAAATTGAGATTTTGCTCAACACCGGACACGCAAACGCGCGCAACTCTTCATTGTTCGGAGGCTCGGGCTACGCGTGCTAATCCTTGCCTCTTTTTCCGCCGATGGTTTAACCAGACTTGCAAGAACGGACGGGCCATCACCTTGCAGATAGGGGTTGCCCGGAGGTCCCCTTTATGGTAACTATCTTTCGGGCAGGATCGACCTTTTCCGGTCGTGACGCATGACCGCAAACCCCATTGACGCATACCGCCGACAGATTGAGAAAGAGTTGCAAGCGGGCAACGCTACCGAACACACTCACCCCCCGGCCCTCAAAGCCCTCATTGAGTCCCTGGCGTCAGGCGTCACAGCCGCAAGCATGCCCATGCGTATCGAACGCGGTGCCCCGGAAATCACGGTCACGGAGTGTTCATAATTGACCCCGCTCGAAACCTATCTGCGCGACCTTCGCGATATCCGGTCTTCTGGTGCGGCTGTCGAAGAGACCGCCTCTTACTCCGTCCTCGCAAACTTGCTGAATGAAGTCGGCAAAAAGCTCAAGCCGAAGGTCCGCTGCGTCATGGGACTTCGGGATCTTGGAGCTGGCTTCCCCGACGGCGGCCTGTTCACCGAAGAACAATTCGACAAAAAGCATGCGCTGGAACCCCAGCCCGGCCAAATCCCCTCGCGCGGTGTTGTCGAAGTCAAACCCGTCAAGAAAGATTCATGGATCACTGCCGAAGGCGAGCAAGTTTCCCGGTACTGGGGCAAATACCGGCAAGTGCTGGTCACCAACTATCGCGACTTCGTACTAATCGGGCAGGACGCGGAAGGCAAGCCTGCCAAACTCGAATCCTTCCGGCTTGCTGACAGTGAGAAAGCTTTTTGGGCTGCCGCAGTTCATCCTCGCGCCCTTGCGGAGAAGGTCGGCGTGAGGTTCGAGGAATATCTCTTAAGAGTCATGCGGCACGCTGCCCAGTTAGCCGCGCCTGAAGATGTTGCGTGGTTTCTGGGTTCTTACGCTCGCGACGCCAAGGCGCGAATTGAGGGTGTTGAACTCGCCGCACTGGCAACGGTGCGTACGGCGCTGGAAGAAGCTCTGGGCCTGAAGTTCGAGGGTAAGAAAGGCGAGCACTTTTTCCGGTCCAGCCTAGTTCAAACCCTCTTTTACGGCGTCTTCTCGGCCTGGGTGTTGTGGGCCAAGCAAAACCCACCGAGTTCCAAGGCGCGCTTCGACTGGGGCCTCACGGCTCGCTATCTGCGCGTGCCGATGATTTCCAAGCTTTTCTACTTGGTTGCCGACCCGCGAGAACTCGAAGCCCTCAAGCTCACGGAAGTGTTGGACTGGGCGACCTTGGTTTTGAACCGAGTTGACCGCCGTTCGTTTTTTGAAAAGTTTCAGGAATCGCACGCGGTACTGTATTTCTATGAGCCATTCCTAGAAGCATTTGACCCGGAACTGCGAAAGGAACTTGGCGTCTGGTACACGCCGCCGGAAATCGTTAAGTACATGGTGGAACGCGTGGACACAGTCCTGCGTGAGGATTTGAATCTACCGGACGGGTTGGCCGACCGACATGTTTATGTGCTCGACCCTTGCTGCGGTACGGGTTCTTATCTTGTGGAAGTCCTCGACCGAATTCACCGTACACTCAACGAGCGGGGTGAAGATGCTCTAACCGCAAGCGACCTAAAGGAAGCCGCTCAAAAAAGAGTTTTCGGATTCGAGATTATGCCCGCGCCTTTCGTTGTGTCTCACCTTCAACTAGGCTTGCTCTTGCAGAACCTTGGCGCGCCACTCTCGGAAAAGTCGAAAGAGCGGGTGGGCGTTTATCTCACGAACGCCCTCACCGGCTGGGAGCCGCCGAAAGGTCCTAAAAGGCGTTTCCTCTTTCCCGAAATGGAAGCCGAGTATTACGCAGCGGAGCATGTCAAACTCGGGACCCCAATTCTGGTGGTTCTCGGCAATCCCCCTTATAACAGCTTCGCAGGAATCGCGAAGATGGAGGAAGAGCGGGGCCTCACCGACGCATACCGCACAACCAAATGTGTTGCTTCCCCACAAGGCCAGGGATTGAACAACCTTTTCGTGCGATTCTTCCGCATGGCCGAGCGCCGCATCGTGGAGAATACCGGAGAGGGTGTCGTGTGCTTTATCTCCGACTATATGTGGCTGGACGGACTATCCTTCACTGGCATGCGGGAACGGTACTTGGAAGTGTTTGACCGTGTGTGGATTGACTGCCTGAATGGAGACAAGTACAAGACGGGCAAGCTAACCCCCGAGGGCACCCCCGATCCTAGCGTCTTTTCGACGGAGTCCAACCCCGAGGGCATTCGAGTCGGCACCGCAATTACATTGCTGGTGCGGAGCGCCGGTATCCCCGCAGCATCCGTTAACTTCCGCCACTTGTGGGGAAAGACGAAACGACAGCAGTTGCTCGAAACCGCCGTGCAGGACGGAAAGTCCCTGTACACGCAAATCACGCCTTCCCTGGACCTCGGTTTGCCATTCATGCCCGACAAAGTAAATCGCGGCTACTTTACTTGGCCCCTGCTTCCGAACCTATTCCCAGAGTCCTTCCCTGGCATCAAGACCAGCCGTGATGATGTGGTCGTGGACATCGACCGCGAACGCTTGGTTGGGCGGATGAAGCTGTATTTCGACGCGGGAATCAGTCACGAGGAGATGCGCCGCATTTCTCCGAGCGCCATGACGAGCACGGCGCGATTCGAGGCGGAAGCGGTCCGCGATCACCTTCGCACGCGAGGCTTCTTGCCAAGGAATATTGTCCGTTATTGTTATCGCCCCTTTGATGTGCGCTGGGTCTACTGGGAGCCAGAGACGAAGCTCCTTGATGAGAAGCGGCTCGAATACTTCCCGCATGTTATGGAGGGGAACACGTTCTTATTCACAACAGGTAGAACCCGCAAGAGCGTATTTGAACCTGCCTTGCTTTGCAGCGTCCTGTGTGACCTCAATGCGATGGATAGCGGTGCACGTGGCTTTCCGCTATACCTCAAGCAAGGTGCAGTCAACAGGAGATTACTGACAGACGATAAGCCAAAAGAACTCCGAACACTGCCGGATGGAACGCGGTTAAATGCTACGGAACAACTCGTCGAGTGCCTTGCAGGCATCGGGACTTCCGCGAATGCACGCAGCGCTTTCTATCACGCTCTCGCGATACTGCACGCCCCAGCGTATCGGACCGAGAACGCGGGAAACCTTCGCCACGACTGGCCGCGTGTTCCGTTGCCGGACACAGAGGAAGCATTGCTCGCTTCGGCGGCATCGGGGAAACAGATTGCCGCTTTGCTCGACACGGAAACGCCTTATGAAGGCGTAATAGCGGAGTTTTGCTCAGTAATGAAAGCATCGGAGGGGATAAAGACGCTACAGAAGATTGCCCCGTTCAGTCTTCCAAACGACGTGTCTCTGAACGAAATTGAGCACTTCGCTGTAACCGCTGGGTGGGGACACGCGGGCCAGGGCGGCGTCACAATGCCGGGCAAGGGGAAGATGATCAAGCGCGGCTACACGCAGAAAGAGCGGGCAGGTCTCGGCGAAGCTATCAAGTTGCTTGGGGAGCACACGTGCGACGTTTACCTGAATGAATTTGCCTACTGGTCTAACATTCCGCTACGGGTTTGGGAATATACCATCGGCGGGTATCAGGTCATCAAGAAATGGCTTTCCTACCGGGAGCACAAACTACTGGGCCGTTCGCTCACTAAAGAGGAAGTGCGCTACGTTCAGGAAATGGCCCGCCGGATTGCAGCGATACTTCTGCTCGAACCGGCGCTGGACGCCAACTATCAGAACGTGAAGGCGCACACCTTTCCGTGGAAATGATATCAGCGCCTGCACCATGACTTATGAAGAAGTGGAGCGTTATTTCAAAGTCGTTATATCACTGAGCGAATCCATCCGTCTCATGGCAGAAATCGACGCGGCCATCCCCAAGTGGCCGATTGACTAGGGATTTACCTAGAAGAAAAACGTAGGCCGCAAATGATGAAGATTGTGATCCCGCCAGAGGCTTTCGTTGTAAACCACCTTTTCGAGGATTCCAAGTTCTTCTTGCAGGAAGCAGAGAGACTTCAGGACCAGGATTCGCATACGATGAGGAGATACATTCGCGCCCCAATAATTACTGCATTTGCGGCAGTCGAAGCATTGCTGAACCACCTGCTTTTCATGCTTGGCGAGGCTGACGATTTGGAACTAGTCGAAAGAGCTTTTATCGAAGAAAAACGCGTCGAACTGACAGAAGATGGGTACTTTGACATAAAGGGGCAGAAGTTCTCATCACTTGAGGAGAAGATCAGATTCGTGTATTGGCGAAGAGAAGGTGTTCGCATTCCAAAGGGAAATGTTGTTTGGGAGTCGTTTGTCGAGGCGAAAAGACTGCGGGACGAGCTTGTTCACCCCAAGCCTGCCAACGTGTCTTATTCCAAGTTGACGGTCTCCGCTGCTGACTCGTGCCTGACAGCAACATCGAGGATAGTTCAGATGCTCGGCTGGCCCGAACCGTGATCCACAATAATCCGGCGCTTTACGCCAGAGTTTCAAAGGTCATCAAGAATACCATCCGCCTCAGGGCGGAAATTGACGCGGCCATCCCCAAGTGGCCCATCGAGTGAACGTCTGACAGGTATGAAGAATGATCTTCACCATAAGGAAAAACAAATCCTCAACGTCCAGCGTCGGCAATGGGAGAACTCGTTTTCCTCTCGTCCTGAAATGTTTGGGATCGACCCCAGCCATCCAGCTCGGGAGGCGGCCCAAACATTCGCGAAAGAAAGTCTGTCCGGCATTCTGGAACTGGGTGCGGGGCAGGGGAGGGACACCCTTTTCCTGGCCCAGCGCGGTTTTCGCGTTTGCGCCGTTGACTACTCAGAGGAGGGACTGAGAGCCATTCGACAAAAAGCGGCGGCCTTGGGTCTATCGGGGTCCGTCTCTACCGTATGCCACGATGTTCGGAGTCCGCTGCCTTTTGAAGATAACTCCTTCGATGGCTGCTACTCCCATATGCTCTTTTGCATGGCCCTCACCATCGGCGAACTGCAACAGCTTTCTCGCGAGGTGAATCGGGTGTTGAGGCCGGGAGGGTTTTGCATTTACACGGTCAGGCACAAGAAGGACTCGCACTACAAGACAGGAATTTATCGAGGAGAGGATATGTACGAGGTTGGCGGCTTTGTCGTGCAGTTCTTTGACCGCCAGAAAGTGGAGCAACTGGCTGGAGGATACGAGATTCTTGAAGTCGCCGAGTTTGAGGAAGGGGGACTGCCCAGAAGACTCTTCCGGGTGACAATGAGGAAGGTGGGTTAGCCAGTCATGGGAAGGGGCAATACTTCGAAGGCGTTGCGCCCGAGGTCTGGAATTTCCACATCGGCGGCTATCAGGTTTGCGAAAAGTGGCTCAAGGACCGCCGGGGCCGGACCTTGACCTATGACGATCTGGAACACTACTGCAAAGTTGTTACGGCCTTAAGTGAAACCATCCGCCTCATGGCGGAAATTGACGGGGGCATCCCCAGGTGGCCGATTTTCTGAAGTCTCTTGGAAGATGATTGAAGCCGGTGGAGACACCAAAAAGAGCCGCATATTTCTTGTAGCCGATGCATCGGAGAAGATCAGAATTGGCGGGCTGCCAGGTGGCACTTTCCACGAGATCCGTGAGCGTCTTACGTTTGTCGAGATCCAGCAAATACATGAGCTATATGCTCGCAAGAAACGTTATAAAGAGCTTGAGGAACAGATTGGCGTCTTCTGAAAGCCCTCTAAGGCGGTAGCTGGCGCTACCGCACTCCAAGGCGGGCTTCGCCCGCATGTCGCATGACCGACTGGCCGCACAGTCCGATCCATCGCCTTTCACAGGCAGGGGCCTACATGGTTACGTGCGGCACGTATTTGAAGCTTCACCACTTCCAGAGTGCTGAACGATTGCGTTTCTTGTGTGATGCCCTTCTCCGGTCGGCCGCCGAATTCGGTTGGAACCTTCAGGCCTGGGCGGTCTTTTCCAATCACTATCATTATCATTTCGTGGCGCTCTCACCGGCCCGCGCGGAGGGTTTGCAGGATTTTATCCAGAAGCTCCATTCCAACACGGCCCTCGCCGCAAACGAGTGGGACGGGACTCCAGGGCGACAGGTCTGGTTTCAATACTGGGACACCCAGCTCACCTATCAGAAATCCTACCTGGCGAGACTGAGCTATGTGCATCGGAATGCCGTTCACCACAAGCTTGTTCGCGAAATGTCGCTCTACCCCTGGTGTTCGGCAGGCTGGTTTCAGCGGCGAGCGACAACGGCCTTTTACAAAACCGTCATGAGATTTGGGATCGAGCGCCTTAGGGTACCCCATGACTTCGAAGTGGAATGGGCGCCCGAGAATTGACGGCGCCGCAGGCGCCTTGGAGTGCGGGAGCGAAAGCTCCCGCCTTGCCTCTCTGTTCCTGAGTGCTACAATGAGCGTGAAAAGGGACCGTTTGTTGGTCTTGTGCCGGCGAACTATCTCTCCTCTGGCCACACGGGCGAGCCAGCCCGTTGCCTTGCGGTGGGTTTAACACATGCTTGGGAAGTCAAATGTTTATTCCCGCTGGTTGAAGGAAATGAAGCGGCAGGGACTTTTCCATCCCGGCGAGCGCGTCGGAGTGGCAGTTTCAGGCGGGCCGGATTCAGTGTTGCTCCTTCACTTCATGAAAGAATCGGCTTTGGAGTGGGGGATCACTCTGGCCGCGGTGCACTTCAACCATCATCTGCGCGGGGCCGAGTCAGACGGAGATGAGCGGTTCGTTCGCAACCTGGCGGATTCCATCGGAGTCGCTTTCATCGGCGGCGAGGCTGACGTCGGACGGGTGGCGCGTGAGAAAAAGCGCAACCTGGAGGCGACCGCGCGCGAGCTGCGCTACCGTTTTTTCTTCTCCCTGGTGGAGCAAGGCCGGCTTGAGAAGGTGGTGACGGCCCACACTGCCAACGACCAGGCGGAGACCGTGCTGCTGCGCTTATTGCGCGGCGCCGGAACGCGCGGCCTGAGCGGAATTTATCCGGTGCTGGAGGGCAAGGTCGCCCGCCTCTTCCTCGAGCTCTCGCGCCCCGAGATTATGCGCGAGATCGAAGCGCGCCAGCTCGAATACCGCCTTGATTCAACCAACCTCGACTCGAGGCTGCGGCGCAACAAGGTCCGCCGGGAACTGCTTCCCCTGCTGGAAAAGGAATTCAACCCCGCCATCATTCCGCTTCTCAAGAACCACGCTGACCGGGCGCGGGATGAAGAGGCGTTCCTGGAGCAGCAGGCCCGCGAGCGCAGCCGCCCCTGGCGCCTGCGCGAAGGCGCCGAAGAGAAGATTTCGGTGCGCGCCCTGGAAGGGTTTGCGCCGGCGATTCAGCGGCGGGTTTTGCGCCAGATGCTTCAATCCCTGCGTCCGGTTATGCGTGGCGTAGCCTACACCAATATTGAAGGACTCCTGCGGTTCGCACTCAGCGCCCAAAGTGGCCGGAGCCTGCCTTTACCCGGCGAGGCTGTAGCGCGAAAGGAATTCGACTGGCTCATCCTTGCCTCGCAGCCCGTTTCTGTAGGAGACGAGGCATACGCTTACCCGATCGAGGTCCCCGGAGAGATAACCGTCCCCGCCTTAGGGGTTACTTTCGTACTTAAGATTGTTGAACCCCAAGGGTCTGCCAGGGAGTATAATCAAGTGACAGGCGGCGCCCTGGACGCGCAGAAACTGCCGCGCCGGTTGTTTTTGCGAAATTGGCGAGCCGGCGACCAGTTCTGGCCTTTGGGAAGCCGAAAGCTGCGGAAATTGAAGGAGTTGTTTCGCCAGCGGAAGGTTCCTCGCAGCCAGCGCAAGCTCTGGCCCGTGTTGGAATGCGGGGAACAGATTGTGTGGGTGAGGGGATTCCCACCCGCCGCTCCTGTGGCAGCTACGGCGGAGTCCCGAGCGCTCTTGCTTATCGAGGAAGCTCGCAGCCCGCAGAGCTAGCGGGAACTCAGAGCGATTGAGATGGCAAGCAAGATCTCCAAGTCTTCTGCGACCAAGCGCGGCGGTCACCGGCCCGCGCGGGCTCGCCCGGCGAGCGATCTGCGCTGTGTATACTCGGAGAAGCAGATTCAAAAGCGCGTGCGCGAATTGGCAAAGCAGATAGACCGCGACTACAGGGGCAGGACGCTGCACGTGGTGGGGATTCTGGAAGACTGTTTTATTTTTATGGCTGACCTCGTGCGCCGCCTCACGATTCCCGTGGTTTGCCATTTCATCAAAGGCGAGATACGTGACACTTCAGCGGACGCGACCGCGGAGCGAGAAATCATGTACACTCCGAAGGTCGAGGCGGCCGGGCGGGACGTCCTTCTCGTGGATGGTATTCTGCAATCCGGGCTGACCCTGGACCACCTCTACAGCTATGTTCTGGGCCAGAATCCCAGCTCCGTCCGCACCGCCTCGCTCATTGAAAAGAGTGGCGAGCGCAAGGTGGATGTTTCTACCGATTACGTGGGCTTTAAGACCAGGGAGAAATTTCTGGTCGGCTACGGCCTCGGCTATGAGAAGAAGTATAGGAATTTGCCTTTCGTGGCGCGACTCGAAAGGGTTGTGTGAAGCATCTAACGGCATGGTAGGTCGTAGGCGACCCCCGAAATAAGGCTTGAGGGGGCAGGAGGAGGAAGCGCCGTGAACTCGGCGGTAAAGAACATCGTTTTCTGGGTGGTGATGGTGGTCACCGCCCTGCTGATCTATATGGTGGTCAAGACCAGCACGACGGGGGGCGTTCCAGGACCTTACCTTTACGACCTTCGTCAACGACATTAACAAGGACAACGTCCGTGAAGTCCAAATTGCGGGGACCGACGTTACCGGGACGCTGAAAAAGGACGGCGTCAAGTTCAAAACCACCATTCCTGCTAATTATCCCGACCTGTACAAGACCCTGATGGAAAAGAACGTCAACGTGGTCATCAAAGACAGCTCCGGAAGTTCCTGGGTGACTTGGCTCATTAACGGCCTGCCCATGATCCTATTGTTGGGCCTCTGGATTTTCTTCATGCGCCAGATGCAGAGTGGGGGCAACAAGGCGCTTTCCTTTGGGAAGAGCCGCGCCCGGCTTCTCTCCAGCCAGCAAAAGAAGGTGACGTTCAAGGACGTGGCCGGGGTCGAAGAAGCCAAAGAAGAATTGCAGGAAATCATTGAGTTCTTGCGGGAGCCGCAAAAGTTTCAGAAGCTCGGCGGGCGCATCCCCAAGGGCGTCTTGTTGGTTGGGGCCGCCAGGGACCGGGAAGACCCTGTTGGCGCGAGCGATTGCCGGGGAAGCGAACGTTCCCTTCTTTTCCATCTCCGGCTCCGATTTCGTCGAGATGTTCGTCGGGGTGGGCGCTTCGCGGGTTCGCGACCTCTTCGAGCAGGGGAAGAAAAATGCGCCCTGCATCATTTTCATTGATGAAATTGACGCGGTGGGCCGCCACCGCGGCGCCGGCCTGGGCGGTGGTCATGACGAGCGCGAACAGACGCTGAACCAATTGCTGGTGGAGATGGATGGCTTTGAGTCGAATGAAGGCGTCATCCTCATTGCCGCCACGAACCGTCCGGATGTTTTGGATCCGGCCCTCTTGCGCCCCGGCCGATTTGACCGGCGCGTGGTCGTTCCACGCCCTGACGTGGGAGGACGCGAAGCCATTTTGAAAGTGCACACGAAGAAAATTCCTCTGGCTGAGGACGTGAATATCCCAGTGCTGGCGCGCGGTTCGCCCGGTTTTTCGGGCGCTGACTTGGCGAACCTGGTAAACGAAGCGGCCCTGCTCGCCGCCCGGCAGAACCGCAAGACGGTGATGATGAACGATTTCGAGACCTCCAAAGACAAGGTCCTGATGGGCGCCGAGCGGAAGTCCATGATCCTTTCCGAAGAGGAGAAGAAAAACACCGCCTATCATGAAGGCGGGCATGCCTTGGTGGCTTCCATGGTTCCTTACGCCGACCCGCTCCACAAGGTCACCATCATCCCTCGCGGCATGGCGCTGGGCGTCACCATGCAACTCCCTATAGATGATAAACACACATACACTCGCGATTACCTCGAATCGCAACTGGCCATCATGATGGGCGGGCGCGCGGCGGAGGAAATCTTCCTGAACCACATTACCACCGGGGCCGGCAACGACATCGAACAGGCCACTGAAATCTCGCGACGCATGGTGTGCGAATGGGGCATGTCGGACCTGGGTCCCCTGGCTTACGGGAAGCATCAGCAGGAAATCTTCCTGGGGCGTGACCTTTCGACCTCGCGTGATTTCAGCGAGGACACCGCCATCAAGATCGACCAGGAAGTGAAGAAGTTTGTGAACACCGCCTACCTGAAGGCCAAGGACGTCATTACCACTCACCGTGACGCCCTGGTGCGCATCGCGGAAGCTCTGCTGGTCCGGGAGGTGCTCGATGCCAGCGAGGTCAATCTGCTTATTGAAGGAAAACCTTTGCCGGAAGTGGTTCGGCCGGCGCCTCCAACTCCTCCCCAGCCGGAGACTACCCAGGTCCTGAAGCCTCGTCCCACGCCGGGCTTGCCCTCGCGCGAACGGCCGCAGCCAGCGTGAAGGGCGGTGGCCGAGGGCTGGAGTCTGGTGGTTTGCTTGGTGTGTTTGATCTTGGGCGTCACGCTTGAAAGGTTGAGACCATGAGTATACTGACTCAGTGGTTAGCTTTCATAGGCTTCGTCATCGGGATATTTCTGGTCGGCGTCCTTTGGGTGCGAAAGGAGCGACAAGCGTCACGAAAGTGAGCTGGAAGAAAGTCACAGACTCTTCCTGTATCGACTCACGCCACTCGCCCGTTCTGCGGAAACCTCCTTCGAAAAATGTCCGAGACAACTCGCCGAGCGTTACACGCACCTTTTCCACCGGCTCCCACCCGGAGGCGCGTGAGGAAACTTGCACGAGATCCCTTAATCCCCAGTGCCTCTGAGTTCTCCGCAGATGGCGTCACACGAGTTCCGGAGGCACTGTCCTCTCTCCGCTGGCAACTGACATGACACCCCGTCCCACGTTCGAATTAAAAATCGGCCATCTCAAGGTGCGCCTCGGTAAGCGCACACTTATTATGGGCGCCCTCAACGTGACGCCGGATTCCTTTTCGGACGGAGGGCTCTACCTTGATGCCGCGAAGGCTGTCGAGCATGGCCTGGAAATGGCGCGGCAGGGAGCAGATTGGATCGACGTGGGGGGCGAATCCACCCGGCCAGGGTCGCGGCCCATCTCGGCGGAAGAAGAGTTGGGGCGAGTGCTGCCGGTGATCCAGGGCCTGCGGCGCGAACTGCGCTCGATCCCCATCTCCATCGACACCACGAAAGCCGAGGTGGCAGAAAAAGCGGTGCAGGCCGGAGCCAACATCCTGAACGACGTCAGCGGACTGCGATTCGATCCGCGCCTAGCCGACGTGGCGCGTCGTTACAAGACTCCCGTCATCCTGATGCACATGCGCGGCCGTCCCGAGACGATGCAGGCGAGGCCCTTCGTGAAAGATATTATGCAGTCGCTGGAGCGGGGGCTCATGCGCTCGCTCCAGCGAGCTTTGGCGGCGGGCTTGCGCAGATCCCAGTTGATCCTCGACCCCGGCTTGGGTTTCGGCAAAACCAGGTTTCAAAACTTTGAAATCCTCGCGCACCTCGGCAAATTGCGCCGCTTCGGCCTCCCCATCCTGGTGGGCACGTCGCGAAAGTCGTTTGTGCAGGCCGTCGCCGCCGGCGCAGGTCTTCATGCTGTGGTACTCCACGGCTCTCGAAGCAAGCGAGGCAGCGCAGCTTTCTGGCCGATGATGGAGAATCTCAAGACGCAGCAAGCGCCTGCTCTTCAACTGGGCGACGCCGCCGCCGTGGTGGCATCAATCCTGGCTGGCGCCCACATCGTGCGCGTGCACGATGTGGCTGGAATTTTGCCGGCAGTGCGCATCGCTGATGCCGTGCTCGCCGCCAGCCGGTAGGCAGTAAGCAGAAAGCAGAGGGCAGAAAGCAGAAGACAAGTAGCGCGGATTGAGGACGTGCTGGCGTAGCGCTGAGCTACAAACGGGGAGGCGCACGTGGACGACCCCCTCACCCGGCCCCGTCGGCTGAGGGGCTGAAGAAAACGCGGGCGCCGTCCACCCTCTCCCCCAAGGGGGAGAGGGCGGGAATCTGGACGAGGGCGAAGAATCGGAGCACCAATGTACAAACTCCAGAAGTCGAGCAAAGTTCGGCGCTACCCCCGGAGCGCTGACCCCACAACCGGGGCCAGCGCAAAGGGACAGTAAGAAAATGCCGATCCCGCTGCGCGGGATCGGCGCTACTTTCTCTCGCTGCCGACTGCCTTCTGCTTACTGCCTACTGCCTACTGCTTTCTGGCTACGTTGTGGACTACAATGGGAGAATGTCGGACAAGCCGGAGCTTTTTGGCACGGACGGGATAAGGGGTGTGGCGGGCGAGTACCCTCTCGACCGCACGACCGTTTGGAACCTTGGACTCGCCCTGGGCAATGTTCTCAGAAGGGGAGACGCAGCGGGCTCCGTGCGAGTCGTTCTGGGACAAGACACTCGGGAGTCGGGAAGTTGGATCGCCCGCTGGCTCACCGCAGGGTTGCGGTCGGCAGGCGCGCAAGTCATCGAGGCGGGTGTGATTACGACTCCGGGCCTGGCTTTCCTGACTCGTCATCACGGTTTCTCGGCCGGGGTGGTCATTTCCGCCTCCCACAACCCTTATCAAGACAACGGCATCAAGGTGCTTTCTAACTCAGGGACCAAGCTTTCCGAATCGGTCGAACTCACGATCGAGCGGGAGTTGGCACAAACGAGGTCTGACGGGCAGATCGATTTCGAGCCGCCTCTCGAGGCCGCACCGCACCTGTTGGAGGACTACCTGGAGCAACTCCTTCAGCTCGTTCCGGCGGGCCTGGCGCTATCGCAATACCGGCTGGTGGTGGATTGTGCACACGGCGCGGCTTATCGTGTGGTCCCGAAACTCCTCCGCCGCTTGGGCATCGAGACGCATTTCCTGCACGTGGAACCCAACGGGCGCAATATCAATCTCGGTTGCGGCTCACTTTATCCGCAAGTGATGGCGGAGGCCGCCAAGTCGCTTTCCGCCGACTTGGGAGTGGCCTTCGATGGTGACGCGGACCGCGCGATATTCGCGACACGCGAAGGCAAGCTGATCGATGGCGACTATGTTCTCTCTATTATGGCGCCTTCCCTTCAGCGGCGCGGCATGCTCAAAGGCTCCGCTGTGGTCGGCACCCTGATGACGAACCTGGCGCTGGAAATGGCCTTGGCGGGGCAGGGGATTGGCCTGAAGCGCGCCGCCGTGGGCGACAAGTACGTCCTCGAGGAGATGCTGCGCTCCGGTATCAACTTGGGCGGAGAGCCCTCGGGCCACATTATTTTCGCCCACCTGTCGCTTGCCGGAGATGGCATCATCACCTTGCTCGAGGTGCTGAAACTCATGGCGGAGACCCGCCAGCCTTTCGAAGACCTCACTCGAACCTTCAAACCCTTTCCGCAGATCATCGAGAATGTGCGAGTCAAGGAGAAGGCGCCGCTGGAATCCCTTCCGGAAGTCGCTCGTGCCATCGCAGAATGCCGGAGTGAGATCGGCGAGCAAGGGCGGGTGGTGGTTCGCTACTCGGGGACCGAACCGCTCGCCCGGGTGATGGTCGAGGCGGGAGAGGCCGAAATGGTGGAATACCACGCGGCACGCATCGCGCAGGCGATTGACTCCGCCCTGGGAACCCGGAGTATCGGGTGATCGGGAGATCGGGAGATCGGGTGAACAAAGTACAAGGGGGAATTTGTTTCATGTCCACTGGATCGCCCGATTGGCAACAAGATACCCATCGGCAGATCTAGTGGTCGAGCGAAGGAAGCACAAGGCGGAATTTGTTTGTTGTTCACCCGATCTCCCGATCTGCCGATCACCCGATTACCACAGTGAGGTCAATATGAAAAGGGCGCTCATCCTATTATTCGTGGCTTCGGTAGTCATCTTCCCAGCCACTCTGTGGTCACAGCAAAAGCTGACTGCCACCAATCTGCCTGACTTTCTGGGGCGCTACGACACAAACTTTGGGCCCTTGGACGCGGTTTTCAACGACCTAAAAAACGAAAACCTGCCGTTGACCGACGAAGCAGAGCAAGCTCTGGCCCGCCGTCCACTGGCTGACCGCCTTGAGGCGGCAAGCAATCTTCGCCAGACCGCCCGTCAATTGGCCGCCAAGCCGGAGGACCTCGTCCTGACAACCACGCTCGTAATCCGCACGGAGAGACTGGCGGACGACCTCTTCGACCTCTCTCAAATGGCGTACGACAACGACCGCGAAGAACTCGGCAACCGATTAAACGCCCTTCAAATCACGATGGAAGAAAACGAAGAACTGCTGGCGGATTACCTCCTTGCACTCGCCGCGGAGAAGCAGAACCGGTTGCAGCAGCTCGAAAAAGAAGTTGATGAATTGCACCGGAAACTGAAGGAGGGCGTGAAATGAAACGCGGTCACTTATTCGCAGTCTCTTTTGCCATTGCGGTCACGATTCCTATCCAGTATGGCTATCCCCAAAGTCCGCAAGAGAAACCACCATCGATGTCCACGGAGTCCACGCTGATAGTGCCGGTTGATACGACGATTCCCCTCAGGCTTATCAACACCATCAACTCACGGACAACTCGCCCGGGCCAGGCAATTTACTGTGAAACGATTTTTCCCATCACGGTCGGCAACAGGATCGTGATCCCCCGGGGAAGCTCCGTGAAGGGTTCGGTTACGCAGGTCGTTCGCCCGGGGCGTGTGAAGGGCAGGGGGCAGATCGGAATCCGGTTCGAGACTCTTATCTTGCCCGATGGCGTGACGCACTCTCTCCGCGCGACCCTCTCCGGATTTGGGGGCACCGGGCAGGAGGGATTCAAACCCGACGAATCAAAGATCGAAGGAGCTTCCTCCAAGGGCGAGAAGGCAGGTAAGGTCGCTCAAACGACGGTTACGGGCGCAGAGATCGGCACCATTGCGGGAGTAGCCAACGGGAGCGCTGTGAAAGGGCTTGGAATCGGCAGCCTCGCCGGCACTGCCGGCGGACTTGTTTGGGTCTTTGCCAGCCGGGGCAAAGAAATCGTCCTCCCCTCGGGGACGAACTTTGAACTTCAATTAAGCGCTCCGCTTACCTTCAGCCGGGATGAACTGGGTCCTCCTTCCCCGTATGAAGCAGGACCTGCACTGCCGAAATAAACCACTAACCACCGCTCTGCCGTTGTTCCTTGCATTCCCGGCACAGGCGCGACCAGGGCACGGCGTCCAGCCGGGGGGCGGAAATTGGCTTCATACATGCTTGGCACACCCCGAAGGTGTTGCGTTCGATTCGTCCCAGCGCCTCGTCGATGGCGCGCAGAAGCTTGCTATCCGTCTCGCGCAAGCGCACCTGCACCTCGGCGTTGAGTGCCGCCGCCGCATGGTCTACCAAATCGCCCTTGTCTCCGCTCGAGGAGGGAGCCGGGCTCTCGATTCCGGCTCTTGCGGTGGTCAACTCCCGCCGCTTGGCCAACAGCAGTTCCTTGTACCGATTTAATTCCCTGGCATTCATGGAAGATCCTCCGCGGCAGAAAAGACTAAGGCCGAGCCTGTCTCTCCTAATGTTACCGCAAAGTGAGCGCCCGAGCCTCTGGCTTTTTCTATGCTTTTGTTCTGTTTTTGTAGCGGCGAGTTTATCCGTCAGCCGACAGACCAAATGGTCCGTCAATTGACGGATAAAGTCGCCTCTACGTCAAACTGGCCCACCACCCATTTAGCGGAAGCCTGGAACTGGGTGGCAATTTGATGTATAAATCCGGTAGCAGGCTTGACTTCGACGATGAGCTAGAGGCTCCACAGGTCGCGGGCGGCTGGGCGGCTTCTTGCCTCAAGAATGACTGACTGCGGAGAGGAACGCCAATTCCCGCGGGGAGGAACAATGCAGCTTCGAAGAGACCCCATCACGCAAAGTTGGGTGAATTTGGAAGACGAGGGTGAAACCCTCGCCCGCCCCCAAGACGCTCCCTGCCCCTTTTGTCCGGGTCACGAATCATTGTCTCCCCAAACCCTCTACGAATACTCGGGCGGGGATTCAAGCTGGCAGGTGCGGGCGACCCCGCACCTCCACCCGATTTACCGCATCGAGGGCGACCCACAGCGCCGCGCCGAGGGCATCTACGATAAGATGCGCAGCCTGGGGGCGCACGAAGTTGTAGTGGAAAATCCCAGCCACAATTTACAGCTCTCTCGGCTGACTGACGAGAATGTTGCCCAAGTTCTGCGAGCCTATCTCGCGAGGGTGAACGATTTGAAGAAGGATCGGCGTTTCAGGTACGTAACGGTCTTCCGCAACCATGGCGCCTTGGCGGGCGGGGAATTAGAACACCCGCACTCCGAGATCACTGCAACACCCTTCATCCCCCGGCGCGTGGGCTATGAACTCCGTTCCTCCTTGCGCTACTTCGAGCTCAAGGAACGGTGCCTGATTTGCGATATTACGGGGCAGGAAATCGTGCAGACGATACGAATCGTGGACCAACTCGACCCGTTCGTGGCCTTCTGCCCGTTTGCCGCGCGCGTCCCCTATGAGACGTGGCTGCTTCCCTTGAGGCACCACTGCTCATTCGAGGAGGATCTTACTGTCTGGGAAGAGCAGCTTCGTTTCGCGCGCTTGTTAAAGTCGGTGCTTTTGCGTCTGGAAGCCGTCGCCCCGACCTACCATTTAGTGCTCCACACCTCACCGAATCTTGGCGCGAAGTTCCAAAGCAGCGGAATTTGGCGAACGCTGGCGGATGATTACCACTGGCATGTGGAAATCCTTCCGGTAATACCCTCCAAAGCGAAGTCTTACGCCCTCAAAGAGGTCTATTACAATTCTTTGCTCCCGGAAGTTGCCGCCCAGACCCTGCGAAACGTAAGAATATAGACAGACAGGGAGCTGTCAGGCTGTTACCTTTGCCAAGAAACTGCATTTATGCAGGTGAGGCGGGCGGAATGCTATTCGGCGAACAGACCCAGCCAAGGTGAGAGAGGTGAACTGTGATCGAAGGGAAATTGCGCTTGACTACCCCGCAGGGTGAAGGCAGGCAGTTTGTGGCAGAGTCAGGTACGGGCCACGCCATCGTTTTGGACGATGCCATCGGCCGCACAGGAGCCAAACCTATCGAGTTAGCGCTGCTGGCGCTGGGGGCCTGCACCGGCTTTGACGTGATTGGCATTCTGCGTAAGAAACACCAGAGAGTTACCGGCTATGAAATCGAGCTCCATGCCGAACAGAACCCGGAGCCACCCTCTTACTTCACGCGTGTTGAAATCAAGCACCGGCTTCGGGGTCGCATCGATCCCGAGGCCGTTCAAAGAGCCATTCATCTTTCCGAGACGAAGTACTGCGCCGTAGGCGCCATGATCTCGAAGACAGCGAAGATCGAAGCTACTTTTGAAATCCTCCCGGAAGTCACCAATGAAATTTCGGCTGAGGCGGTCTAATGAAGAAATCCTTCTCAATTCTGGGCGTCATTTTCCTGGCCGTGGGCGCGTCCGCTCAAAGCCAGCCTCCCGCGACAGGGTCGGTTCAGCCTCTTACTCTCCAGGAAGCCGTAAGGGTCGCACTCGAGAAGAATCCTGGAATCCAGGCCGCGGACGCTTACGCGCGGGCCGTTCAGGAAGGCATCACCGCCGCGAAGTCATTCCGTTACCCTCGAATGGATTTCGTGGAAGGATTCACGCGCGGCAACAATCCCGTCTACGTATTCGGAACACTTCTCACCCAGCGCCAATTCACTGCCGGCAATTTTGCGCTTGGCTATCTCAACACCCCTCCGCCGCTGGATGACTTCCGCACCGCCTTCGTTGCCACGATGCCCTTATACGACGCCGGTCAGACTTCTCGCATGGTCCGTAACGCCAAGCTCCAGTCCCAGTCCGCGCAAAAAGGAAAGGACCGGACGCGGCAGGAAGTTGTTTTCCAGGTGATCAACGCATACTTGAACGACGTGCTGGCGCAGGAAAACGTCCGGGTAGCGAAGTCGGCGGTTGAAATGACCAAAAGCGATCTCGAGCGCGCCAATGCGCGGCAGTCGAGCGGGCTGGCCGTCCCGTCCGACCTTCTGAGCGCACAGGTTCAACTTGCCCAGGCGGAGGAGGACTTGCTCCGGGCGCAGAATGCGGTGGAGTTGGCCCATGCCGCGCTCAATGTGGCCATGGGCCTGCCCGAGGATTCTCCCGCGCCGATTCGCGGGAGCTTGAGCGAACCAAGCTTTGTCGCCGGTTCCCTGGAGGACCGGCAAGCAAAGGCCCTGGCTGCGCGGCCGGATTATCTCCAAGCCCAGTTGGGCCGGCAGCAGGCGGCCAACGGGAGGCGCATGGCGCGGGCGGAATTCCTTCCCAAAGTAAACCTCTTCAGTTCCTGGGAAGCCGACAACCAGACGTTCGCCACACGGGGTGGCAACAACTGGGCCGCAGGCGCCACGCTCAACTTCAACCTCTTCGACGGCGGCGAGAAGATCGCCCGGTTGAAGGAGTCGAAAGCACGCGAACTGCAAGCGGGCGCGCTTGAAAACCAGATGGCCTCCGCCGTGCGCTTGCAGGTTCGTGAGGCATACTTGAACTTGGCCACCGCGCAAAAGCGCCTGGAAGTTGTGAGAGGCGCGACGTCGCAGGCCGCCGAGAGCCTCCGCATCACGCAGAACCGCTATGAGGAGGGTCTTGCCACCATTACGGATTTGCTGCGCGTTGAAACGGCCAAGACGGCGGCTGAAAAAAACGCCCTAAACGCCGCCTTCGATTACCGGCTGAGCTACGCCGCTCTGGAACTAGCCACAGGCGAACTCTCCGAGACTTCTGCCGCGGTGAATCAGTAGGTGCGCGGCCTTGCTCCCCGAAGGGGAGCACGTTGAGTAGCCGTGGGTGAAACCCACGGATGGAAAGATACAAAGCGACATCCGGCCCTGAAAGGGCCGAACCGGCTTGTACAACCCCTTACCGGGTTGGGGGCCTTTCAGAAATCAGTGACCCGTCGGCCGACGGGCTACTCACGGTCCACCGCTTCGCGGTGGGAGCATTAGGAGCAATAGTAACAGCCATGCGGAAACGAAGATTCCTTCAACTCTTGTCACTTCTGATTGTGGTGAGTTTCCTTCTCGCCTGCGGGTCGAACCAGCCTGCCGGTGGAAAGACTGCCGGAGTTGTTTCGGGGGTAAGAATCGAGGCCGTCAGTCCCGCTCCCATGCCTCAGATGTACGAGGCCGCGGGGACAGTACGATCGGCAAACGTCAGCGTGCTGAACGCTCAGATGGGGGGCACGGTGGGCGAGGTTCACGTCAAGTCAGGCGATCGTGTGCGCAAAGGGCAACTCCTGGCAGTAATTGACGACCGCTCGCCGCGCGCCCAAGTGGAGGCTGCGCAGGCGGGAGTCGAGGAAGCCACGCAGGGGCTGGCGGAAGCCGAGCAGTCTCTCCAGGCTGCTAGCGCAGACCGGCAGTTTGCCGAGGCCACTTTCACGCGTTATCAAGCCCTGCTTCAGAAAAACTCGCTGAGCCGCCAGGAATATGACGGCGCCGAAGCAAAGTACAAGGCGGCATTGGCCAACGAGCGGGCTCTCGAGGCCAAGAAAAAAGAAATCCAGGCGCGCCACCAGCAGGCCCGGGCGCAGAAATCCTCCGCGGAAACGATGCTGAGTTACTCCCGCATCGTGGCGCCCGTGGATGGCGTGGTGACCCAGAGAAGTATTGATGCCGGCACGGTAGTCATGCCGGGGATGGCGCTCCTGGTGGTCGAGGAGACTGCTCACTACCGGCTGGAGGCCAGCCTGCCGGAAGAGCTCTTTCCCAAGATCAGGGTGGGGGAGGAAACTGCGGTGGCCACGGCGCGGGGCCAAGTCCAGGGGCGCGTGGCGGAAGTGGTTCCGGCCGCTGATCCCGGCAGCCGGACGTTCCTGGTCAAAGTTGATCTGCCCTCCAACTGCTCCTGCCAGTCCGGTGAGTACGCCAAGGCGTTGTTCCCGGTGGAGCAGAGCCCAAGGATGTCCATTCCACGGACGGCTCTGGTCGAGCAGGGCGAGCTGCAGGGAGTTTATGTGGTCAATTCCCAGGGAAGCGTGGAATACCGGCTGATCAAAGCAGGGAAGTCGTGGGGAGAGCGGATCGAAGTCCTTTCAGGGCTGAATCCGGGGGATCGCGTTGCGGTGACACAGGTGGAGCAGCTTCGTGACGGCGTTCGCGTGGAGGCGCAATAACCATGCGAAAGCTCGGACTTGCAGGGCGCATTGCCCACTACTTCATCAACTCGAAACTCACCCCGCTCCTGATGGGTTTTTCTCTCGTCCTAGGCGCGTTCGCGGTGATGGAGACCCCGCGTGAAGAAGAACCACAGATCATCGTACCCATGATGGACGTATTCGTGGAGATGCCGGGCGCCACGGCTCAAGAAGTGGAACATCGCGTGACCACGCCCATGGAGAAACTCCTCTGGGAGATTCCCGGCGTCGAGTATGTCTACTCCACTACGCGCCCGGGCATGAGCATGGCGATCGTGCGCTTTAAGGTGGGAGAGAAGGAAGAAGATTCCATTGTCAAGCTCTACAACAAGCTTTACTCGAACTTCGATCTGATTCCCCCCGGCGCTTCCAAACCCCTCATTAAGCCCCGCTCCATCGATGACGTCCCGGTGTTGGCGTTGACCTTCTGGAGCGACCGCTATGATGGCTACACGCTACGCCGCATTGCCGAAGAAGTGGACCGGGAAGTGAAAACCATTGATGATGTCTCGGGGACAAAAGTGATTGGAGGTGAGCGGCGACAGCTCCGTGTCCTTCTGGATCCTGCCAAGATGGCTGGCTACAACGTCGCCCCAGCCACCATCTACGCGGCCCTCGAGCACGCCAACCAGCAGCTCCAGGTTGGAAGCTTTGCGGCGGAGAATCGCGAATTTGCCGTGCAGACCGGCAACTTCCTCGAGAGCCCTCAGGATGTGGGAGCTGTGGTCATCGGAGTTTCCACGGGTCGTCCTGTCTACCTGCGAGACGTCGCAGTGATTCGCGATGGCCCCGCGGAGCCCTCCGACTACGTGCTCTTCGGGTTGGGACATGGATCCGGCAAAGTCCAAACCGGTCCTATGGGTGAATATCCCGCAGTGACCCTCAGCGTGGCCAAACGCAAAGGGAAGAATGCCGTCACGGTTGCGGATGCGGTTCTCAAAAAAGTCAGCTTGCTCCAGGGCTCGGTGATCCCTTCTGGGGTTGACATGACGGTCACCCGGAATTACGGCGAGACGGCGCAGGAGAAATCCAACGAACTGCTCAAGCACCTTTTGCTCGCCACGTTGTCCGTGACCGCCCTCATTGCCCTTGCCCTGGGGTGGCGTTCGTCCATGGTGGTCTTGGGCGCGGTTCCCGTGACCCTGGCCATGACCCTGTTCCTATATTTCATTTATGGTTACACCCTCAACCGGGTTACCCTTTTCGCCCTTATCTTTTCCATCGGAATCCTGGTTGATGACGCGATCGTAGTTGTGGAGAACATTACGCGCCACTTCCATCTCCCCCAAAACCAGGGCCGCCCGGTTGCCGACATCGCCGTGGAAGCCGTGGACGAAGTGGGCAACCCGACCACGCTCGCCACCTTTGCCGTCATTGCCGCCATCCTGCCCATGGCTTTCGTGGGCGGCCTGATGGGTCCATACATGCGCCCCATTCCCATCGGCGCTTCCGTGGCCATGCTCTTTTCTCTCCTCATCGCTTTTGTGATTTCGCCCTGGGCGGCCATCCGCCTCTTGAAGCGCGAAGGCAATCATCACGAAGCGGAAGGTCGGGAGGGATGGAGCACCCGCCTTTATCGCCGTCTGATGACCCCTTTGCTGACTGATGCGCGCAAGCGGCGCGGCTTCCTGGTAGGTGTCGTGCTCCTTTTACTCCTGGTTTTGACGATGCCTTTGCTCAAAATTGTGCGCGCCAAGATGCTGCCCTTTGACAATAAGAGCGAGTTCCAGGTGATCGTGGACATGCCGGACGGCACCACGCTCGAACAGACGGCGGCGGTCACGCGGGAGCTCGCTCGGCGCATCGCTCAGGAACCGGAGGTCATCAACTACCAGGTGTACGCCGGCGCCGCCGCGCCTTACAACTTCAATGGACTCGTTCGCCATTATTTCCTGCGCCAGGCGCCGAACCAGGCGGACATTCAGGTGAACTTGCTTCCCAAGGGCGAGCGTTCGGCACAGAGTCATGACATCGCCAAACGCGTGCGGCTGGCCATTCAGCCCATCGGCGACAAATATGGCGCCAGACTGAAAGTGGCCGAGATTCCTCCCGGTCCGCCGGTCCTCCAGACGTTGGTGGCCGAAATCTATGGTCCCGATCAACGTCAGCAGCTTGAAGTGGCTCGACAGGTGCGCGACGCCTTCAAGCGGTCTAAGGGCGTGGTGGATGTGGACTGGTACGTGGAAGACGCGCAGCCCGAATATCGCTTCGTGGTGGACAAGGAAAAGGCGGCTTTGACCGGCGTCTCGACGGATCAGATCACCCAAACGCTGCGCATGGCCTTGAGTGGGGCAGTGGTTGGTATCGCCCACCAGCCGAAGGAGAAGGAAGACGTTGACATCGTGCTTCAACTTCCCCAAAGGGAGCGAACCAGCCTCGCTGACCTCGGGGAGATTCGCGTGGTGTCGGCGAATGGAGCGCTGGTTCCGCTCAGCGAACTTACCCGCATCGATGCGGGGACCATCGAGTCGAGCATCTACCACAAAAATCTCAAACGCGTGGTCTACGTCACGGGTGATGTGGCAGGCAAAGAAGAAAGTCCGGTTTATGCCATCATCGGTGTCTCGAAGGAACTGGACAAAATCAAGACGCCCTCCGGAACCACCCTCGAGCGCTACCTCACTCGCCAACCCTTCATGACCGGCCAGGTCTCGATGAAGTGGGACGGGGAGTGGCAAATCACCTACGAAGTCTTCCGCGACCTGGGGTTTGCCTTCGCCGTGGTGCTGGTATTGATTTATGTCATCGTGGTCGCCTGGTTCCAGTCGTTTCGTGTGCCGCTGGTCATTATGGCTCCGATTCCGCTTACCCTGGTCGGCATCCTTCCTGCGCACGCCCTGATGGGGGCTTTCTTTACGGCCACCTCCATCATCGGATTCATCGCGGGCGCGGGGATTATCGTGAGGAACTCGATCATCCTCGTCGACTTCATTGAACTCCGCCGGCAGCAGGGTTTGTCGCTGGAGGAAGCCGTCGTGGACGCAGGCGCGGTGCGCTTCCGGCCCATGCTCCTGACCGCCGCCGCGGTGGTGGTGGGAGCGTTTGTGATCTTGTTTGATCCCATATTCCAAGGCTTGGCCATTTCTTTGATGGCCGGCGAAGTGGCTTCAACGTTTTTGTCGCGAATGGCGGTGCCGGTGCTCTATTACCTGCACGCCAGAAGGAGTTGAGGGTCGGTGGAAGTCGAAAGTCGAGAAGTCGAAGGCCAAGATTTTACCTCTCGACTCCTCGACTTCTCGACTCCTAGACTGGTTTTAGCAGACAATAGTTAAATTATTCTTGGAGGCAAAAACATGGATTTGAATCGTTGGCTGAGATTAATCGCAGGCAGTTTTGTTCTGGGGAGCATTTTACTGGGCTATTATGCGAACCCCAAATGGTTTCTCTTCACCGGATTCGTGGCCCTGAACCTGATTCAATCGGCCTTTACGAACTGGTGCCCCATGATGACGTTTTTGCGCAAGCTGGGTATAAAGGCCTGAAAGTTTTCGGCCAATCGGGTTACAATGCCGAGTTGCCCTCCTGAACGCACGCCGCGGAGGCGGAGTCGCAGGGCAAAGGTTTTGATCGTCGACAGCACTGCTAAAAGGAGAAAAGCGCTTTGGAAAAGGATACTCTCAGTATAGTTGACAGCCGCAACCGGACATCCTATGAAGTGCCCCTTTTTAAGGGCACCCTTCGGGCCATGGACTTGCGACAGATCAAAACTGATCCCCAAGACTTCGGAATGATGACTTACGACCCGGCTTTCATGAACACCGCGTCCTGCCAGAGTGCCATTACCTTCATCGACGGTGACAAAGGCGTTCTGCGCTATCGCGGATATCCCATTGAACAACTTGCCGAAAAGTGCACGTTTCTGGAGGTTGCCTATCTTATCCTGTTTGGTGAACTCCCTACGGCCGCTCAATTGACCGAATGGACCAACAAAATCACTTATCACACGATGGTGCTTGAGACAACCAAGCAATTCCTCGAGGGCTTTCGCTACGATGCTCACCCGATGGGAATGTTCATCAGCACCGTGGCGGCGCTTTCGACGATTTACCCGGAGGCGCGCAAAGTGTACGATCCTGAGCTTCGCGCTTTGCAGATTCAGCGGCTCATCGGGAAAGTGCCCACGATCGCGGCCTACACATACCGTCACAGCCTCGGTTATCCTTACATCTATCCGGACAATGACCTCAGCTATACGGAAAACTTCATGAACATGCTGTGGAGGATGGTCGAGCCCAAGTACCACGCGAATCCCGTATTGTCCAAGGCCTTGGATATTCTGTTTATTCTTCACGCGGATCACGAACAGAATTGCAGCACCAACGTCATGCGCGCGGTGGGCAGCTCGCAGGCAGATCCGTTTGTCTGCATTGCCGCCGCCGCTGCCGCCCTTTCCGGACCTCTGCACGGTGGCGCCAATGAAGAGGTGCTGAAAATGCTGGATGAGATCGGATCCAAGGACAAGGTCCCCGCCTACATCGATCGCGTTAAAGCTGGAGGCGTAAGACTGATGGGGTTCGGGCACCGCATCTACAAGAACTACGACCCGCGCGCCAGGATCATCAAATGGGCGGCTGACCGGGTCTTCGAAGTCACGGGGAGGAATCCCAAGCTCGAGATTGCGCTCGAGCTCGAGCGCATCGCCTTGCAGGACGAATATTTCGTAAAGCGCAAGCTCTATCCCAACGTAGACTTCTACTCTGGGATCATCTACCAGGCTTTGGGCTTCAAGCCGGAAATGTTCACTGTTCTTTTTGCCATCCCGCGCACCGTCGGTTGGCTTGCCCAGTGGGAAGAGATGCTCCTGGACCCTGAGCAGAAAATTGCGCGCCCGCGGCAGATTTATACAGGCCAGGAATGCCGGGATTGGATTCCCTTGGAAAAACGTCCCGCTCAAGCTGTCCCGCCAACAGCGTAAGGTTGGAGACTATCATGCTTTACAAAATCGAGTCTAAGAAGCAGTTGACTGAAATTGGCCGCGACCTTGAAGCGGCCGCGCAGAAGTACAAGTTCGGTGTGCTCGCCGTCCACGATTTGAAAGCCAAGATGCAGGAAAAAGGTGTGGATTTCCAGGGTGAATGTCTGATTTACGAGGTATGCAATCCCCACCAGGCCAAGAAAGTGTTGGAAGGTAATTTGGAGCTTTCGACCGCGCTGCCGTGCCGCATTTCGGTCTATCGCGCCGGAACGGGATACACGCTCGCGACCATCAAGCCTACTTCGCTGGTTGAATTGTTCCACGCGGATGGTCTGCGCCCGGTGGCAGATGAAGTTGAACGGACTATCCTGGCCATCATGCAGGAGGCGGCGGGTTCGAAAGCCGATTAGCAGGATTTTGATTATGGAAAACTTCTTGATTTTCGTCGTCTTTCTGGTGGTCTGGTTTCTGGTCCTGCCACGCATTCCGGGAATTTCTCGCTTTACGTGAGTGGGCCGTCGGGCCTCCCGGGGGGAGAATACCAAGCCAGAAAGCTGTGGCATCGTTCCTAAGAAGTGAGATCGCTTTACTATGCCTATCTTTGAATACGCCTGTTCCAACTGCGGACACATTTTCGAAAAACTCGTATTGACGCGAACCCATGAGCCGCCGGAGTGCCCCCAATGCGGATGGAAACGTGTCGAGCAGAAATTCTCGACTTTTGCCACCGCTGGCCCCACAAGCAAGCCCGCCACCGGCGCGTGTGCGCCTTCGGGTGGTGGTTGACAACTCCGATAGGGGAGCAGTCTGCTCCCCGCCCGCCCTGACCTGTTTCGTAAGACTCGTTGCGGCCTGACCTGCCTGTGCCGCGCGCCCCCCAGGACCGAATCATGGGTCCAGCATACCCCATCACTGGCCTCCTCGACGGGTTCATCCCGAATCCGGCTATGCGACACCGGCATCAGACCGTGGTTCGCGCGCCCGCGGCATTGGCGCTCGAGACCGCAAGGACCTTTGACCTGCGGTCGGCGCCGCTGGTGCGCGCTATCTTCCGGCTGCGGGCGATGATCTTGGGCGCCGAGGGGCCAGGGACGGATTGGTCGCGGGGCCTTCTGGAGGAGTTGCTGCAAATGGGCTGGGGCATCCTCGCTGAGGAAAAGGATCGCTGGCTGGTGGCCGGCGCCGTCTGTCAACCTTGGCTGGCGGATGTCGTCATGAGGCCCCTCTCACCCGACCGCTTCGCGGCCTACTCCGAGCCTGGACAGGTGAAGATCATCTGGACAATGGAGGCGGACCCGCTGGACGACGCACGTTGCCGATTCTCGACGGAAACTCGGGCGGCGGGCACGGATGCCGAGGCGAAAGCCAAGTTCCGACGTTACTACCGCCGCTTCGGCGCAGGCATGGTGCTAGTCCGTTGGCTGCTTCTTCCCGCGCTGCGTCGCGAGGCCGAGCGCCGATGGCGAGCGCTCTTGTCGACACCGTGAGGGATCCCTCCCAACGGCCCCAGTGTCTTTCCGAGCGCAGCGAGGAAACTCGCTCTGATTGTTTATCCCAGCGCACACCATTGCTTGACGTCAGAGTTCTGTTCCTTTATATTCATAATGAATACATTTGAAGAGGCCTGATGATGCCCAAGACCCTGACTATGCGGTTGGAAGACGAGACCTACCAGACCTTTGTCCGGGCCGCGAAGGCCGAGAGGCGATCGCTCGCCAACCTAATAGAAAATGCGGCGCTGCAACACCTGCTCGATAGCAGCTTTGTGGACGACGCCGAAATGGCGGAGATTGCCTCGCGTCCCGAACTGGTGAAGCGGCTCCAGGCTGGTTCCCGAGATGCCCGTAAGCGCCAAGGCCGGTTCATCCCCTCCCTATAGAATCTTCGAGACCCGACAGTTTTCGAAGGACCTTGCGCGTCTCGGGCCGGCCGCAGAGAAGCGAATCGAAGCCAAGCTCCGCGAATACGTCTACCCTATCCTTCGCCAAAACCCCTATTTCGCCCCAAACATTAAGCGCCTCAAAAATTGGGATCCCCCCACTTGGCGCTATCGTGTCGGCGAATGGCGATTCTTCTACGAGATTGATGACGAGGGGGGAATCGTCTTCATGGTCGCCGCCGACCACCGCAAGCAGGCCTACCGCTCTACGTAGCTACCGGAGCGCGCCGAAGGGCAATTCCTCATACGAAATGCACCCTCCGGCCAGGCACTTCAAAACTCCAGAGCGTCGTGAGAAATTCGGGCCAAGCCCGGTCGAGGAGAAAAGCCGCAGACCTTGAAGAGCAGGTCTGCGCTACTTTGCCCCGAACCGGGCTTTGACCGTCACGATCTCGTAAGGATGGACGGTCACGGTGGTTTCCTTACCGCCGTCCTGGAGTGAGAGCGGCGCATCCTGCTTCTCCATCAAGTTCACTTGTGCGGCTTGGGTGGCGGGTTCAGGGAAATGCAGACGGACCTCTCCGGTCTTTCCTTCGAACTCGAAGAAGCGGAAGACCAGCGCGGCGCTGTCTTCAGCCTTCTTCACAGCGGTCAGAATCACGTTGCCAGGCTCGATCCGGACCAAGGAGTGGGAAGCGGGAAGCACGCCCTGATGGGGGCAAGTGGTGATCGGAATGAGTGGATAGTTGAGCTCGAAGCCGCGGCGCTCCGTTTCTGCGGCTTTCCAGTCGCCGGCGTGCGGATAAAGGGCATAGGTGAATTCGTGGAAGCCCTCGTCAGCGTGCGGGTCAGGCCAGGCGGGCGAACGCAACAAGGAGAGGCGGATAACGTTTCCCTTGGCGTCGTAACCATACTTGCTGGCATTCAACAGGCTGAACCCGTGGCTTGTGTCGGAGAGGTCCCCCCAGCGAAAAGCCGGCACTTCAAACATAGCTTTTTCCTCGGGAGTGTTCCTGGTGGTGGGCCGCTGGATGTTTCCGTAAGGGATTTCATAGGTGGCGTAATTGCTTTGCACACTCACCGGGAAAGCGACCTTCAGCAGGATATGCTTTTCATGCCAATCGGCCTGCATGTTGACGTCGACGCGCGGTACCCCTGGGTACATGCAGATGCCCTGGACGAAAGTCGAGTTCTGGAACTTTTTCCTGACTCGTATCACCGCCCTCACCGGCGTATTCTCAATCAGTTTCACCTCCTCCGCATCCTTCAGGTCCCACTTCTGGTCCTCGAAATTGGCGTCGATGTTCCAGGCGTCGTAATCCTTGGGCTTGTCCACGAAGGTCTGAAGGAGGTTTCCACAGGCGCCGGGGGCGAGGGCTTCCCGGCCGTCGCGCTTGTCGAGCAAGCTGGTGATGCACCCTGTCTTGGGGTGCACTTTGAGGCTCACAAATTCATTTTCCATCCCCTCCGTGCCGGCTTTCAGAGTGGTCCTGGCGGAGGCTGCCGGGGCGACGGACACGAGGTGGAAAACCGCATATCCCATAGCAGGCACTGACTCGGCTACAAACCTGATTTTCACCGTATGTGTTTTATCGTCGCGAGAGATTATGGAGGAGGGGAGAACGGTCCCGGACGAGTCGCGAACTTCGATCCCGCTCCGTGGGGCGAATTTCGAGGGGAACTGTGCCTCAGCTTCCGCCACGTCCGTGCGCGCCCAACCGAGTGGGTTGAAGAGAACCACAGGAATGCCCTCTCCCTCAGTATTGATGCGCGCGGCGACAGTTTCGAGCGAGCCGGCGAGGATCTTGTTGCCGGATAATCGCACCACACCCAGATCGCGGGCGGCGTCGACATAGTTGATGGCAATTCCTGAACCTGGCATGATGTCGTGGAACTGGTCGAACAGCACCTTTTTCCAATCGTTTTGCAACTCTTCCTGTGGATAAGGCTGCCCCTCCAGCATGGCGAGAGAGGAAAACTTTTCAGCATTGAGCAGGAGTTCTTCGCTTTGCCGGATCCGTTTTTTCGTTTCGGATTGGGTGGTCATCACCCCGCGGTGGTACTGAAAGTAGAGTTCGTTGTTCCAGACGGGGACCTTAAGCTGGGCGAGGTTCCTCTCGACATCATCGAAGAAGGATTGGGCGGTGCCAAAGGTCAGTTTGGGAAAGATGTTGGGGCGGTCTTGCCAGCGGCGCGCGGAGTCAAGCATGGTGCGGGTGGGGCCGCCTCCGTGGTCGCCAATCCCGTAAAGATGCAGGATCTCAGGCAAGCCGGTCTTGGGAACGTACTCCGCCACATCTTGCGAGATACGCACCGGATCAATGTCATTCACGTAGTCGTGCGGGAAGTAGGTAAGAATGCGGCTGCCATCCGGTGATTCCCACCAAAAAAGCTTGTAGGGGAACTTGGTAGTATCGTTCCAGGCCATCTTTTGCGTAACGAAGTAATCGAGGCCGGATCGCTTGTAGATTTGCGGGAGCTGCCAATTGTAGCCGAAGGAATCGGGATTCCAGCCGATTCTCGGATTAACTCCAAACTTTTGCTGGAAGTAACGCTTGCCGACCAGGATTTGCCGTACCAGGGACTCTCCGGAGGGCATGTTGAGATCAGGCTCGACCCACATGCCTCCCACAATCTCCCATCGGCCCTCCTTCACGCGTTGTTGAATTTCCTTGAATAGTTCGGGATACATCTCCTCCATCCAAACATAGGCCTGCGCCTGTGACTGCGCATAGATGAAGTCCGGATATTGACGCATCAATTGCAGGACCGTGCTGAAGGTGTTTCGCACCACCTCGACCGTCTCGGTCCAGGGCCAGAGCCAGGCCATGTCAACGTGGGCGTTGGCCACCGCGCGGATCGAGAACTGCTTTGCCCAGTCACCGAGAGGCTGTAGTTTTTGCTGCGCCGCTCGGAGTGAATTTTCGAAAGCCTCCTGGTCGCCACGGTCCAGCGAAGCGAAGCTGAGGGCGTGTACGGCGTCATCGAGTTGTGTGGCTCTCTCCGACTGGCCGGCAGAGAAGCCTGCGATCATGGCCTGGGCTGACCGAATCTCTTCGTAAAGAAGGGCAGGATCGGGGCGGCTGGCGGGGTAGTCAATCAGCAACTCGGCGTTTTCGATGCGCGCCGGACCCGTAGCTGCGGGAACATTGATGGCCACCAGAGTCTTAAGGCCAGGCGTGGCATTCTCGGTAAGCAGAATGGGTTGCTGGGTGTCTTGGTCCCCCATTTCCGCGAGCGAGCCATTGAAGAAGACACGTGTCCGCGAGGAGCCTTCAGCACTCACGCGCAGATCCAGCCGAACACGTGCGCCCCGAATGTTGTACCCTCCCATAGACTGCGGGATCTCGACCGAGCGCCGGAACCACACCGGGCCATTTCCCCACTGTTCAGAGATACGAACGGGCGACCAATCGGCATCGTTCAAGTTCGGGTCTTCGCCATGGGCAAGGTTGTCCGGATGGGCCTTCCAGTCGGTAAGAGGCTGCGCGAACATCGCGTGCAGCCGCGACAGCTCGCTTCGGTAAGGGTTCTTTTGTTGATCTTCCTCCTGAGCTTGGGCAGGCGGAAGATAAGACAGCAAGGCGCACAAGACAGCCATCAGCGCTCGCGTTCTAACAACACGGATTTCTGCCATTGGATTGCATCCTTTCCATCTTGGGCTTCTCGGGCGGCTGCAAGTATACACTAGGCAGGGGGATGCTGAGATCGAACAGAGACCCAATTGTCGTGGCGGACGATTCGTTCTCGGGATAAAATCGGACATCGTATTTGTTATCGCAGCGTGGCAGAGCCGCAACTAAGACGACAGCCTTCGTGTCCTCTGTCCGTCTCAAGCTTTAACACGGAGCACACTGAGCCTCTCAGTGACCTCCTTGTTGAAGCTCTTCTCACCACGGAGAACACGGAGGCGCTGACGGCGCGAGTAAAAGTCTTCGCGGCGCGACAACAGGACGAGAACTAGCGCCACAGGGAGCATCAAGCTGGTGGAATTCCTGGACAGGCTCGAAGAAGATTGGGAACCGATTTCGAAACCGGCGACCGTAGCGTGGACGATCTTTTACCTCCTTTTCCTGGTCTACGCGGCGAACCGCGGTGGGAAGTTTTTGCTTCCCGATTACGTGTTCTTGCCGATCCACGAAGGCGGGCATCTTTTATTCGGCTGGTTTGGTCATACTCTCGGGGTGATGGGCGGAACGCTCCTCCAGCTCTTCGTCCCCTTCGCCATTGCGGTCTATTTCATATTCCAACGCCAAATCCCGGGAACGGCTTTCGCGGCCTTCTTCTTTTTCGAGAACTTCCTCAATGTCGCCACCTATATGGCGGACGCCCGGCGGCAGGAGCTGCCATTGGTTACGGTGGGCGACCCCGATTACGTCGAGCACGACTGGACATTCATGTTTGGCAAAATTGGACTACTCGACCACGACACCTCAATCGCAGCCGTAGTGAGGCTGTTGGGCTGGCTGGGAATGATAGGTGTGGTGGTCTGGCTGTGGTGGAAGTCGCGAGCCTCCAGGACGAGGGGGTAAAGCAGAGTCTCGCTTCCCGGAGACTCTGCGGCTTGTGCAGATCAGCGATTGCAAAGGGAGAAGTCAGGAGTCAGAAGTCAGAATGCCGAGCCCGTAATACCCTCCCTGCTCTCTATTTCGCGCTTTGCTTCGGCTGTCATCACTTCGGTCTTCATTCCTGAAGGCCGGCCTACCCAATGTCAGGTCCCTTATATCACACCGACGCAGGGCGAAAAAGAGGCTTGACACACAAACTCTATATATGTAGAGTTTGGCCATGAAGGTTCCTCGTTTACGATCCCTCCGGAGGAGGTGAAACATGAGGGAAGTGATTTCGACAGCAGCGTTGTTACTCGCACTTCCTACATTGGCGTCGGCACAGAATGCTGATCATCCATACCACGGCCAAGGGTACTTTTTCCTCGCCGAGGCGCCTGCGCATCTCCTCCTTCGCCACAGGGGGGGCAGCCCCCGTGGGGCTCGGGGCGAGCACCAACGCTCACCAGTTCGGGGTTGGCGGAGAATGGTTGGTGGACAAGGGAGCCGGCTTGGGTGGTGAAATCCTGAGCTCGACACAACCGTTTGAGGGCGCGAGTTTGGAAACATGGATCGGCTCAATCAATATGTCTTACCACTTTGGGTCCAGCACGAAAAAGCGTAGAGCCGAACCCTTTGTGACCGGGGGATATACGTTCTATTACGTTTCCAACATCACTCTGCCGCACGACAACGGCGGCAACCTCGGGGTTGGCCTCAACATATGGCTTGCACGCCTGATTGCCCTGCGCCTGGAGATTCGGGATGATATTGGCGGCCAATTTCTAAGCGCAGAATTTCAATCTTTGGGAACGTACTTCTTGCGGTCGTCTCAACATCTTGTCGGCTTCCGCATTGGCGTGACGTTCAGGTAGCGCGAAACCCTACCTTACCCTGACCTTACCCGATGCAAAACCAGCCGGCAGGGTGTACAATCGCCGCCTTTCGGGATTCTAAATCCCCGATCGATTCTTGACCGGCCATTGAGGTCACCGGAGGTCGAGTTATGCGACGGCGACAATTCATGAAAGGGCTGCTGATAACCGGAGGGACGCTAGCCTGCCAGCCAGTCTTGGCGCAAGCCCCAGCGGCGCCAATGCCTGCTGTGGAGGTCAAGCGGGTGCTGGTGATGTTCAAGTGTCATTTGGACGTCGGATTTACGGACACCCAAGCCGGGGTGATGCGTCAGTATTTCGACCACTATTTCCCTCAAGCCATTCAGGTCGCAACCGCCATGCGTCAGTCAGGCGAAGATCGCTACGTGTGGACGACTGGATCGTGGCTGCTTTATGAACATCTCGAGCAAGCCACGAGCGATCAGCGCCGGCGCGTAGAACAAGGGGTGGCCGCGGGAGATTTGGCCTGGCATGCCCTGCCTTTTTCCTGGGAGACGGAACTGCTGGATCGCTCCATGATCGTGGGCGCTCTGGGCCTATCACAGTCCTTGGATCGTCGCTTTGGCCGCACGACCACAGGCGCCAAGATGAGCGACGTGCCGGGTCACTCGAGAGGAATCGTGGGCCCGCTGGCCGAAAATGGTGTCAAGCTCCTGGACATTGGAGTGAACGGGGCCAGCACTCCACCCGACGTGCCGTCGCTATTTGTGTGGAAGGATCCGGAGGGCGCTTCCATCGTGATGATGTATCACCACAAAGGTTACGGCGGAGTGGTGCAGGTACCAGGCTCAGATCTTGCCGTGGCTGTGGAGATGCGCGGGGACAACGGCGGTCCCCACGCGGTCGATGAAATCAAGAAGACTTACGCGGAATTGCGAAAGCAATTCCCCAACGCAAAGGTGACCGCTTCGAACCTGAGCGAGATCGCCAGCGCGGTCGAGCCTTACCGCGGCAACCTGCCCGTAGTGACGCAGGAAATTGGCGATACCTGGATCTACGGAGTACCCAGCGACCCGGTGAAAGTGGCCCGCTACCGAGAGGTGTCGCGACTGCGCCGGGAATGGATCGCGCAAGGAAAATTCCGAGTTGGAGATACAACCGATCTGGGATTGTTGCGGCGACTCCTCCTGGCCGCCGAGCATACTTGGGGCGTGGATACGAAACGCCTTGAGGACTACGACCACTACACGCCGCAGGACTTGGCGAAAGCGGTGGAAACGCCAAAGTTCCGCTGGGCGGAAACCAGTTGGGCGGAGAAACGCAAAGACATCGACGAGGGAATTGCAAACCTTCCCGAACCTTTGCGTGCCCAGGCCGCCCAACGCGTTCGCGCTTTGCAGCCTACCGAACCGGACCGCGCCGGCCTGGAAGCGCACCCGGCGGGGTCGGAGATTGAAACCACCCACTTCGCGCTTGCACTCGATCCGAAAACCGGCGCCATCTGCCGGCTGCGCACCAAGAAGACCGGGCGCGAGTGGGCTTCGCCGGAACGCCCGTTGGCACTGTTCGCTTACCAGACGCTCTCCCAGGAGGACTTCGATCGCTTTATTGCCAACTACATCGTCGCCAAAACTTGGTGGGCGCCGATGGACTTTGGAAAGCCCCATATCGAAAAATTCGGGGCCAAGAGCCGGATATGGTTGCCGGCGCTCGCCCATTGCTGGGCAGGCAAAGTCGCAAACGGCCATCGGATAGTTGCCCATTTGCACATCGCGGATGCCGAAGCGGAGCGCTCCGGCCTGGTCGCCTGGCCGCAGAAAATGTACCTCGAGCTGCTTTTGGCGGATGCAGAACCGGCGGTGCAGGTGAATTTCCTTTGGTTCGGAAAATCAGCCAACCGGCTCCCCGAAGCAATGTGGCTCAGCTTCCTGCCCCAGGCACCCGACCCGCAAGGGTGGTTGATTGAGAAGGTGGACCGTTATGTTTCGCCGTTGGATGTTGTCCGCGGGGGAAACCGGCAGATGCATGCGGTTTCAAACGGGATCCACTACAAAGACGCGCAAGGAAGCTTCGCCATCGAAACCTTGGACGCGCCCGTGGCGGCACTGGGGGAGAGGTCGCCCATTTGCTATTCCGAAGCGCAGCCTGATATTGCCAAGGGCGTACACTTCAGCCTCTTCAACAACGCCTGGGGCACAAACTACATTCAGTGGTTTGGTGAAGACATGCGCTTTCGCTTCATTTTGCGCGTGTGACTACTGCACTCACGCTGCGGAAATCTTGGAAGGTCGCATGTTGGCGCGGTTATCGTTCCTCTGAGCGTCGACTACAGCCAGGGCGGCCACATCGATGATTTCCTCCACGGTCGAGCCGCGTTGCAGCACGTGGACCGGTTTCGAGAGCCCCATCAGGATTGGCCCGAGAGATTCCGCGCCGCCGATGCGCAGCATCAGCTTATAAGCGATGTTGCCGGCTTCGAGGCTTGGGAACACCAGGATGTTGGCCCTCTGCCGCAGCGTTGAGAAGGGGTACTCCGCCAGAAGTTCGGGGACCACCGCCGTGTCCGCCATCATCTCACCATCCACCATCAGCTCGGGATTCCGCTGCTTGACCAACTCGGTGGCCCGGCGCACCTTTTCGGTCAAAGGATGGAGCGTGCTCCCGAAGTTCGAAAACGACAGCATCGCCACCCGCGGCTCGATGCCGAAGCTTTCGGCCACTTCCGCGGAAAGCAGGGCGATCTCCGCCAAATCCTCGGCGCTGGGATCGATGTTGACGGTGGTGTCGGCAAAGAGGAAAGTGTCTTTCTTGGTCACGATAACGTAAAGGCCGGCGACCTTGTGAACGTCGGGGCGCATGGCGATCACTTGCAGCGCGGGCCGGATGGTGTCCGGGTAATGTTGGGAGACCCCCGCCACAAAGCCGTCCGCATCGCCCATGTGGACCATCATGGCGCCAAAGTAGTTGTTGTTGGCCAATAACTCGCGCGCCTCGCTGCGCGTGACGCCACGGCGCTGGCGAAGCCGGTAGAGCTCCTCGGCGTAGGCCTCCAGCCTTGGCGAATGAGCTGGTTCGATGATTTCGGCGCTGAACTTCCCGAGATCCAGTTCGCGCACCTTGTCCCCGATGATGATAGGGCGACCCAGCAGCACCGGATGCGCGATTTTCAGGTTGGCAAGCTGGTAGCTGGCACGGATGATCTTCTCGTGCTCGCCTTCGGAAAAGACGATCCGCTTGGGCGCGGCCTTGGCCCTCTGACGCACGCTGCACATGACTTCCTGGGTGCGCCCCAGCCGGCGAGCGAGTTGCTCGCGGTACTCTTCGATATCAACTTTCACCTGCGCCACTCCACTCTCCATGGCTGCCTGGGCAACTGCGGAGGCCTCAGAAAGGAGCACGCGCGGGTCGAAAGGCTTGGGAATGATATAGTCGGGACCGAAGTGCAAGCGGTCAAGTCCGTAAGCGCGCAGCACCATATCGGGAACATCTTCCTTGGCCACGGCGGCCAGGGCCCGCGTTGCCGCGATCTTCATTTCCTCATTGATGGTGCGGGCTCGGACATCCAGGGCGCCGCGGAATATAAAAGGAAAACCAAGAACATTGTTGACTTGATTGGGATAGTCGGACCGCCCTGTGGCGATGATGGCGTCCGGCCTCGCCAACTTGGCAGCTTCATAGCTGATTTCCGGCACGGGATTAGCCATGGCAAAAATGATGGGCCGGTCGGCCATCAAGCGTACCATTTCCGGCGTCACACAATTGGGGCCGGAAAGGCCGAGGAAGACATCCGCATCTCTCAAGGCCTCCGCCAGGGTTCGAGCGGTTGTTTTTGCAGCAAGGCGGGCCTTGTAAGGATTCATGCCCTCGGTGCGCCCTTCGTAAACGACGCCCTTGGTGTCACAAAGAACGATGTTCTCTCGCTTCACCCCCAGCCGAACATAGTGCTCCGCGCAGGCGATGCCTGCTGCTCCAGCGCCGCTGACCACGAGTCTGACCTTCTCGAGGTCCTTCCCCACGATCTCGAGCGCGTTCAGCAGGGCAGCGCCGGAGATTATTGCTGTTCCGTGCTGGTCGTCATGGAAGACCGGAATGGACATTGTGCGGCGCAGTGTTTCCTCGACGTAGAAGCACTCCGGGGCCTTGATGTCTTCGAGGTTGATGCCCCCGAGCGTGGGCTCGAGCAGTTGGCAAACCTTGATGACATCTTCAGGGTTCTCGGAACCCACCTCGAGGTCAAACACGTCGATGTCCGCGAAGCGCTTGAACAGTACGCCCTTGCCCTCCATGACGGGCTTTCCCGCCAAAGCGCCGATATTCCCCAGGCCTAGGACCGCGGTGCCGTTCGACACGACAGCTACGAGGTTTCCCTTCGCCGTGTAATTGAATGCCAGTTCGGGGTTCTTTTGGATTTCCAGGCAGGGTACAGCCACGCCCGGAGTATAGGCGAGGCTCAAATCCCACTGGGTCGTGCAAGGCTTGGTCGGCGTAACCTCGATCTTCCCCTTGCGCCCTTGGCTGTGGTAATTCAAAGCATCTTGTTTGTGAATCTCCATAACGCCAGCTCCTGTGCCGTGAATCAAGGGGAACGGATCCCGCCGGCCCCCTGGTTTACCGGTCTTGGTAAACGTTGATGATCTGCAACCGCGTCGCCTCGAGGCGACCTGCGATGACCCCCACGAACCGCTTCAGGAGCTCGTAACCGAGATCGTGGTCTTCTTCCGCCTTGGCGCGGAGGCACGCCCCGTCGAAAGCCAAAACGCGCGTCGGTTCGAGCGCTCGCGCGGTGAACTTCCATTTGTAAGGTGGGACCAGCCATGACCATCCCAGAATTTCGCCTTCTCCCAGGGTAAGGACGGTGATGGGGCCTCGGCGTTCGGAGAATGTCTGTAGCGCCACCTTCCCATGGCGGATGAGGTAGAAGGTGTTGGCATTCTCACCTTCGCGGAAAATGATTTGATTGGCGTCAAAACGGACGTTGGACGCACACCCGACGATGAGGCTGATGTGCCGCTCCGGAAAATTGTGGAAAAACAGGTGCTCACTCAAGATCCTTTCCAGTGTTTCCATTATTATCACTCCCTCTGCTCTCGCAACTCCTCTGCCACAACTGCTTCCACGATTTGAGGCAGCCGGGCCTTTAGTTCGGCGCTGAGACTCTCAGAAAAGGTCTCGGGCTCCCGGATCACGATGCCGTACATCACGATGGCCCTTGGAACTTCTAGACCCGCCATTCGTGCCAGTGTCAGGATATCGTGGAAGCCCGCTGTATGGAAGCTCAAAAAGGAATAACCGGAGGGTTCCTGGATCTCCACTTGCGTAACCGTCCCCACCTCCGCTTGGGCGTCGATGAAGGCGTCAATGATGACCGCGCGCTGGTAGCCAACCAGCCGCTCGGCCAGACTAAAGCCGGAAGCCGCATGTTCGAGGAGATCAACGTCTGCTTTGCAGTGGAGGAGATCGTACACGCCCCGGGCCACCGCGGGTCCGATCCCGTCATCCCCGTGCGCGGGATTGCCCAGACCTACGAGAGCGGTTCGTCCTGGTTTATTCGGGGTCGCGTCGGCGCGAGGCGAGTAAGGTTCCATGCGAGTCAAAGACCTGTACGTCCAGCGGCATCTTACCCGGTAGGGAGTGAGTGGCGCAGCCGAAGCAGGGATCATAAGCGCGGAAGGCCATCTCGATCCGGTTGAGCACGCCATCCGTGATCTCCACTCCTCGCCGAATCAGGCCTTGAGCGGCTTTGTGGATCGACATCGCAATCGGCGCATGGTTGTTCGTGGTGCCCACGATCAGATTGACTTTTCTAAGGATGCCCCGGTCGTCCGTGACGTAATGATGGTAGAGTGTGCCGCGCGGCGCTTCCACGCATCCGACGCCTTCCGAGGGAGTGGCGGTGGGGATGGTTCGGATCTTGTCGCTGAGGATTTCCTCGTCGCGCGCCAGTTCGGCCGCCCGCTCGGCAGCGTAGACCAACTCGATGACCCGAGCCCAGTGTGTGGCCAGCGTCTGGTGCACCGGTTTGCCTCCCAGGGTCTGGTACATCCGCTCGTACTGTTCCTGCGCGAGGGGGGTAGCCATGCCTTCGGAGGCGTTGAGCCGGGAAAGGGGTGTGGCGCGGTACACGCCGGAGTCCTTTCCATCCACGAAACCCTTCCAGCCGACCTGTTTCAAATACGGGAATTTCAGGTACGTCCAAGGCTCGACATGTTCTGCCAGGACCTGGAGATAGTCGCGAGGAGAGAATTTCACGAATTCCTTCCCGTCGGGATCCACAACTCGGATCTTCCCGTCGTAGAAGTTCCCCTTATTGTTCTCGTCCACTGTGCCCATGGAGTAGACTCGGTGCGTGTAAGTATCGCTCAGGATCATGTCCACGTAAGCTTGGTTGCCGAGCACTACTTGATCGACAACGCCGAGCGTGAACTTCGCGAACTCGAGGAAATAAGTCGTGTGTCCCACAATCTCGTCGCGCTCTTCGGCTTTGAGTGGCTTGGCCACGCCGCCGGGGAGGCCCGTAACCGGATGAATAGCTTTTCCGCCAATCAGGGAGACGACGCGTTGGGCTCTCTTGCGTAGCTCGATCACCTTTTGTCCGGCTTCGAGACCTACTTTTTTCACCACGCCCAGGATATTTCGCTCGCCCGGAGGCGCGTCTGGACCCACCACGAAATCCGGCCCGCCCAGAGCGTAGAAGTGCAGGGTATGATCGCCCACAAAAAACGCTGAATAGAGCAGTTCGCGAAGCTTCTTGGCGGCGGGCGGAATCTCCACGTTGAATACAGCGTCACAGGCTTTGACGCTGGCCATGTGGTGCGCCTCCGGGCAAACGCCGCAGATTCGAGTAGTGATGCGCGGCATTTCCTCGACCGGGCGCCCCACACAGAACTGCTCGAAGCCCCTCAACTCCGGCACCTGGAAATAGGTGTTCGCGACCTCCCCATCGTCATTGAGGAAGATCGCGATCTTGCCGTGGCCCTCCAGCCGCGTCACCGGATCTATCATAATCTTTCGCATCTTCTACTCCTTGTTCGCGTTGTCAGCACCTCTTCCGTTGTCATTCCGAGCGAAGCGAGGAATCTCGCCCTGAAACCACGGGCCTTGCGGGATTCTTCGTCGTCCGCCAATAAGAATGGCGGACTCATCGGAACGACAGGCAAGGCCCTTCAACATCACTCTAGGCACTTGGCTGCTTGCGAAACAGCATCGAATTGGGCACGCTGAACCGGTAAAAGGTTCCCACCGGGTCGGCGATCTGATCCAGGACCGACTCAATTTCAGCCGGATCCTGCAAGTCAATCACGCTGCTGAGGGCGCTGATCATCTTCACCCCCTGGTCGCTGACGTTGGGCGCCGCCCCGTAACATCCCCGGCAGGGCATGTTCGCCTTCACGCACAACGCGCCACAGCCGCTGCGGGTGGCCGGTCCCATGCAAATGACCCCCTGATCGAGCAGGCATTCCTCCGGGTTCGGCTCAGCCTCCCAAACCCGGTAGAAGCGTTTGAGATGCTTCTCTTTCCGGGGACGGCCGCATTCCTCGCAGCAGGTCTTCTCTCCGGCCCCGATCACAGACCCGGCGAGGCGGCAGTACCGCTCCCTGCATGATCGCCGACATCACCGCAAGAATCTGGGTAGGCTGGGGCGGGCATCCGGGAATGAAGTACTCGACCGGAACAACCTGTGCCAGAGTCCGCACCGATTCGTAGAACTTGGGAATGTCCAACTCCCCCTCGGGCGCCGCAAACTGCGGTACTGGCCGCGTTCCTTCCGGGTTCTGGGTGGAGGCAGTTTGTTGATACGAATTCTCGAAAATCTCCTCGCGCGTGGTCAGGTTAGCCAGGCCCGGGATGCATCCGTCCATAGCGCAAGAGCCGAACGCGACCAGGACCTTCGCTTTGCGGCGCAGCAGGTGCGCCAGCGCTTCGTTTTCGCTGTTGCGGATGGCACCATTGAACAGACAGAGGTCGATGGAGCCGTCCGCCATGGCTTCGACATCCTTATACTTGAAGTCCATGGCGCAAGGCCAGAATACGATGTCGAAGAACCCCGCCACGTCCAGGATCTTCTCTGCCACGTCCAGCACGGCGACCTCACAACCGCCGCAACTCGCCGCCCAATACAAAGCCAGCTTCGGTTTGCTCATGCGGCCACCTCCAGCGTTGCCAGTTCCTCTCCTTGAGATTGCGGGTGCATGTTGGTCTCCAGGCGCAACGGTCCCAATGCCCGCACTTCCTCGGTGAACTCGTTAGACACCTTGGCAAACTTTTCGCCTTCCGCAGCCGAGACCCATTCCAGCCGCAGGCGGCGTTCGTCGATGCCGAACTCGCGCAGGATGCGCTTCAGCAGGAGAACCCGCCGCAGCGCCTTGAAGTTGCCTTCCTGGTAGTGGCAATCGCCCGGATGACAGCCTAACACCAGGACTCCATCGGCGCCTAACTGAAAGGCGCGCAGGATAAAGGAGGGATCCACCCTCCCCGAGCACATGAGGCGGATGATGCGCAGGTTGGGCGCCGATTTCATCCGGCTGGTTCCCGCCAGGTCGGCCCCCGTGTATGAGCACCAGTTACACAAGAATCCCACGATTCGGGGCTCAAAGTTTTTGCTATTTGTCTCCAATTCCTCTGCCTCCTTTCGTCTTGTCATTCCGAGCGAAGCGAGGAATCTCGCCCTGCTTTATCCAAGGAAGACCAGAGCGAGATTCCTCTCCGTCGGCTGACGGATCGGAATGACAGATGGAGCGTGTGGCGATGTGAAATCGCCGCTACACGCTAAGGACGCCCTCCAACTCCGCATAGACCTGCTTGTCGGTGAAGCCGCTGCCGGTAATGGCGCCCGCCGGGCAGGCGGCCACGCAGGTGCCACAGCCTTTGCACAGTGGCATGTTGACCCGCGAAACGTTCTTTTCCTCGAGATAATCAATCGCCTTGTAGGGGCACAACGCATTGCAGATTCGGCAGCCGCTGCAATACTGCTCGTCGATTTCGGCCCGCACCGGATCGATTTCGACCGCCCCCTTGGCGATGGTGGCCAGCATGCGGGCCGCCGCCGCGCTGGCCTGGGCCACCGTGTCCGGAATGTCTTTGGGTCCCTGTGCGCACCCGGCCACGAAGAGGCCGTCCGTCGTGGTGGCCACGGGATCCAGCTTCGGATGGCGCTCCAGGAAGAAACCATCCGGGCTGCGGCTGAGGCCGAAAAGACGCCCGATCTGGTCGGCGTCCCGACGCGGCTCGATGGCGTTGCAGAGCACCACCATATCGACCGGGATCTCGCGGAATCGGCCGATCAGTGTATCCTCGCAGCGAATGAGCAGTGTGCCTTCGTCACTCTTGGACCATCCCGCCTGGACTACTTCGGCGACTTTCCCGCGAATGACGTTGGCGCCTTCATGCAATACGCGGGAGTAGAATTCCTCGTACCCTTTGCCGAAGGCCCGAATGTCGATATAGAAGTTGTAAACCTCCCCCTGGGTGCGCTCTTTAATCAAGTGGGAGAATTTCAGCGCGAACATGCAACAGACCCGTGAGCAATAGCGATGGTAGTTCTCATCCCGGGAACCGATGCAGTGGAGGATGCCCACGGCGCGCGGCGCTTGTCCGTTCTTGAGAAGGACTCGTCCTCCCGTAGGCCCTGTAGCATTCAGCATTCGTTCCACATCCAGGCCGGTGTAAACGTTGTCGAGTCTCCCGTAACCGTACTGGGTCATGGGGGTGGGGTCGAAGGCATCGAAGCCGGTGGCGACCAGCACCTGCCCGACGTCGAGCTCGACAACCTCGTCCTCCATCTTGTGATTGATGGCATGCGGTTCACAGGCTTCAACACACTTTTGACAGCCCTCGGTCTTGAAATAAATGCAGCTCTCCGCATCGATCACGGGCACTCTCGGCACGGATTGCAGCGTCGGCACGTAAATTGCAGTGTTCGGCCCCAGAAGGAACTCAGGGGGTTTGCCCTTATGGTCCTCAACCTCGAACTTAATGTGCGAGGTGGGACATACCAGAGCACAGGCGCCGCACGCAATGCAATCCTCCGAAGCCACGTCAAAAGGCGTGGCAACGCGGCGCTGAACTCCTCGCTGCGCAAAACTGATAGCGCTCGCGCCCACCAACTCATCACACGCTCGCACGCACAAACCGCACAAGATGCACGCGTCCTGGCGCTCATCCTTGAGCGCGCTCGTGAACCGAGGGGCTTGGAGCCCGGCCTCCCCAGCGTACTTTTTTAGAATCGGCACATTGGGCCAGCGCGCCAACATCATCTCGAGGATGAACCGCCGGGCCTTCAGGACGTGCTCGTTGTGAGTGTTGACCACCATGCCATCCTGGCAGGCAGTCTGGCAGGAGGGGACCAGCTCCTCTCCCTGTTCGGTCTTGGTCTCCACCACGCAGACGCGGCAAGCCGCAAAGGGCTTTATCAGCGGGTGGTAGCAGAGAGTTGGAATCTTGATGTCGAGAAGTTTCGCCGCTTGAAGGATTGTCGTCCCTTCCGGCGCCTCGGTTGTTCTTCCGTCGATGGTCAGCTTCATCACACTCCACCTCTCATTCCACGGTCACCGCGTGAAAGTGGCACATGTCCAGGCACGTCCCACACTTGCTGCACAAGCTGTTGTCAATCCGATGCGGCTGGTTTTTATCGCCAATAATCGCTTTTTCCGGGCACTCACGCCGGCACACGCCGCAACCGTGTCCGCGCTGGGAGCAAACCTCCGGGTCGATCCGGTAGGTGTTCAGTTGCCGGCAGGCATGGGCGGGACATTTGTGCGCCTCAATGTGCCTGACATACTCGTCTCGGAAATAGCGCAGCGAGGTCAAGACGGGGTTCGGCGCCGTGGTCCCCAATCCGCAGAGCGACGTTTCTGCGACGATCTTGGCGATTCCCTCCAAGGATTCCAAATCCTCCATCGTCCCATGCCCTTCGGTGATCCTGGTCAGGATGTCGAGCATCAATTTGGTCCCCTCGCGGCAGGGAGTACACTTGCCGCAAGACTCATCCTGAGCAAAGCTGAGGCAGGACCGGGCCACATCCACCATGCAGGCATCTTCATCCATGACCACCACGGTGCCCGAGCCCATCATGGAACCGACTTTGGCGAGGTTCTCGAAGTCAACCGGCAGGTCGATTAGTTCGTTGGGAATAAGCCCGCCGGTCGTTCCCCCGATCTGCACTGCTTTAAACTTCTTGTCCTCGGGGATTCCCCCTCCGACGTCGTAAACGATCTCGCGAAGAGTGACGCCCAAAGGCAATTCGACTTGCCCTGTATTCTTGAGCTTCCCCACGAGCGAAAAAATCTTCGTGCCTTTGCTCTTTTCCGTTCCGATCTGGGCCAACCACTTGCCGCCCCGGCTGATGATAGGAGGGACGTTCGCCCACGTTTCGACGTTGCTGAGGCAGGTAGGCTTTCCCCAGAGGCCTTTTTCCGTCAGGTGAGGAGGCCGGACGCTCGGTTCTCCAACCTTTCCTTCGACCACTTGAACCACCGCCGTTGCCTCTCCGCAGACAAATCCCCCGGCCCCTTGCGAAACCGAAAGGTCAAAACTAAACCCGCTGGCTAGTATGTTTTCCCCCAAGAAGCCGCGCTCACGGGCCTGATCGATGGCCATATGGATTCGCTTAGAGGCCAGGGGATATTCGTTTCTGATGTAAACCACGCCCCAGCGGGCGCCCATGGCTCGTGCGCCGATGAGCATTCCTTCAATGACCGAATGGGGATCCGTTTCGAGGATGCTTCGATCCATGCCGTTGCAAATCAGATACTTTGGTTCTCCCTCAGCAGCCCGGACCGCCTCCCACTTCGCCCCGGTCGGGAAGCCTGCGCCTCCTCTTCCGCGCAGTCCGGAGATCTTGACCTCATTAAGAATCTCCTCCGGGGTCATTTGAGTGAGCGCCTTCCTTAACGCCGCATAACCGTCCCTGGCAAGGTATTCGTCGATATTTTCAGGGTCGATCGAGCCTCGGTTCCTCAGCGCCACGAGCGTTTGTCGGGAAAAGAAAGGAATATCCATCATTTTGGGAACCGGCGCATCTTTCCCCGGCGGAACGCACATGAGTTTCGTGACAGGTTTGCCTTTTATGAGGTGTTCTTCCACCAGAAGTGGAACGTCTTTGGGAGTGAGCCGCTGGTAAAAAATCCCATCGGGTTGAACGACCATTACCGGACCGGCGCCGCACAAGCCGTTGCAGCCTGTGGCCACGATCTGAATCTCCTCGCCCAGCGCGCGCTTGGCGAGCTCCTTCTGCAAGGCGTCCCTGAATTCCAGCGAACGATTGGCGACGCAGTCCGTCCCTCCGCAAACCATTAACTGAATTCGATACGGCATTTGGATCTCCTCCAGAATTCTCCGCTCTCAGCGTTCAGCCGGCGCGGCTTCTTTGGAGTATTGCTTCACGATCTGGCCGACTTTGTTCAGGGAAATCTTGCTGTGCAGGTCCCGGCCCACTGTGACCACGGGTGCAAGCCCGCAATAACCAACGCAGCGGGTCGCCTGCAATCCGAAATTGAGATCCGGCGTGGTACACCCGCACTTAATGCCGAGTTGCCGCTCGAACTTCTCCAGGATCTTTCCGGCGCCCTTAACCTGGCAAGCATTGCCCAGGCAAACCCCTATCGGGTGCCTGCCTTTAGGCTTCAAGCTGAAGGAACTGTAAAATGTGGCGAGGCTATAGGCGCGGCTCAGGGGAACGCCGACGGTGCGGGATATATGTTTGAGAGCATCCTGCGGCAAATAGCTGAATTCGTTCTGCACGTCCTGTAGCATGGCGACAAGCGCGCTTTTCTGCGCCTGGTGTTGCTGAATGATCCTGTCAACTGTTTCGAGCTGCATATGCGCCTTCCTCCCTTAATGCCTCAGTGTCCTCCGTGGCCAGGAGAAATTTAACACAGTGGGCACTGAGAGCCTCTGTGCTCTCTGTGTTGAGGCTTTGGAGGCACGGAGAACACGGAGAACCTCGTTTTGGGTTGCGGCCACCGGACCGCGCTGTCGCACTACGACACTTGCTTCACGACCTGATCTCCGAGTTTGATGGTCCTTTTCACCGGGACCCGTGTGGCGGGGCAGGTGTTCCAGCACAGACCACAGCCGGTGCACTTGGACTCGTCCACAAATCTCGCCTTCCTCCTCACTTTCACCTTGAAGTTTCCGATGTATCCTGAAAACCCCACCACTTCGCTGTAGCTCAACAGTTTGATATTCTCACGGTGCCCGACAGAGACCATCTTCGGGGTCAAGATACAAGCAGCGCAGTCCAGGGTGGGAAACGTCTTATCAAACTGTCCCATCCGCCCGCCGATGGTCGGCTCGCGCTCCACCAGGTACACCGTGGTTCCCGATTCGGCAATCTCGAGGGCTGCCTGGATGCCGGCTATGCCACCGCCCACCACGAGCACGTTGGGGTTGACTTCGGCGCGCATCGGCTCCAGGGGTTGGTGCAGGGCTACGCGTCTGACCGCTGCCGCGACCAAAGCCTTGGCCTTTTCCGTGGCCATGCGCACGTCGTCGTGGATCCAGGAGCAGTGCTCGCGGATATTGGCGATCTGCACCAGATAGCGATTGAGCCCCGCCTTCCTGGCTGCATTCCTGAAGGTGATCTCGTGCATCAGGGGGGAGCAGGCTGCCACCACGACCCTGTTAACGCCGAGTTGTCGAATGTCGTCCTGAATTAGCGCCTGCCCTGGGTCCGAGCACATGAACTTGTAATCTCGCGCGATCGCGACGCTCGGGGCTCGGGAGATGAACTCGCGGACTTCACTCACGTTCACTGTTCCGGCGATGTTGAGGCCGCAGTGACAAATGTAAACTCCAATTCGCGGGTGCCCATTCTGGTCCATCAGTCTCCTCCTTCTACGCAGCAAGCGCTGAGATCGGGGCTCTCCAGGGGATGAGGTTCTTGTCTAATCCAAGCTCTTTCTCGGAGCAGCCCAAAGCGACCCCCAGCAGTTGAGTGAAGTACATCACGGGAATTTGATACGACGTTCCGAAGATCTTATTAACGCGCTTCTGGTACGACTCCAGGTTGACCTGACACAGGGGGCAGGTGGTGACGATGCACTGCGCTCCGTTCTCCGCAGCGCATTCAAGCAAGTCCTTCACCAGTTGCAGGGACACGTCTGGGAAAGTGGTCATCAACATTCCGCCGCAGCAACGCGCTTTCAAGGGGAAGTAAACAGCTCGGACGCCTAGTCGCTGGAAGAGCGTGTCCATGGTGGAGGGAAACTCGCGATCGTCAAAGCCGCGGTCGGGACGCACGATTTGGCACCCGTAATAGGGGGCGAAAGCTATACCCTCTAGACTCCGCTTGGCCGCTGACGCAATCACTTCTACGCCTACATCGTTGACCAAGATGTCGAGGGGATGGCGCACTTTGACGCCGAGATTGTATTTCAGACCGACCTGCCCCAACAGGTGCTCGACCTTGCTTCTCAGCTCCGGGCTCTCCCGCAGAAAGCGATTGGTTTTCAGCAGCACGGTGTAGCAGGCGCTACAGGGTGCGATAAGGTCTCGGAAACCAGCCTGCTCCGCCAGCGCCAGGTTTCTGGTGCTGATCGCCATCGAGAGGGCCTCATCCACGCTCATGTACATGGTCGCGCCGCAGCAGTTCCAATCCTCCAGTTCGCGGAGCCCAATGCCCAAGGCGCGAAACACCGCCCTTAAACTCTCGTCGTAAGGCTTCCCTGCGGACTCCAGGCTACAGCCGGGGTAGTAGATGTACTCCATGATCGCCTCTCAACTGGTTCCTTCGGGCTGTCTTTATCCCACTGCCCGGTATCCAACCGTTCCTTTGGTGTACGGGACAGCTCCCTTTTCGCGGGGCAACTCCAACTCCTTGGAAGCCTGCAAAATCGTGCGGATTGCCCCTATCCCTTTGATCTTCTTGGGGAACAGCGAAATTCTCCCTTTTCGCAGCATCGCTATCCCAAGAGGCAGAAGCCGCAAAAGCCCCAGGGGATTTCGCCTCAGGTAATAGAGCAGGAGCAAGAGCATCTCTTGATTGCGACCGTAGCGGTTGACGATGCGAGCGAAATTCTTCGACAACAGGTACACCGGGAATCGCTCGGGATAAAGCCCGGTGTCGATCGCGGTGCGTTTCAAGGCATAAAGCAGATCGGTGATTTTGATGGATTGCGGACAGCGCGTCGTGCACATGTAACAGGAAGCGCAAATCCAGATCGTTCGGCTTCGCAGGATCTCCTCAATCTGTCCGGCCCGGAATAGCGCGATGACCTTCCTGGGGGATATGTCCATCGCATAACTTACCGGGCAACTCCCGGTGCAGGTCCCACATTGCAGGCATTGGGAAATCCGGTCGCCCCCGGGCACGACCTCAGCTTCCTCCAGGAACCTCCGCCGCAGTTCCCGCTCCGGGGCGGGCAGAGTCCCTGGAACTGGCGCGTGAAACTTGATCGAACTTGTACTTACTCTCGCACTCGCCATCGTTCCTCCTCTTTTATGTCGCCGTATCGGGCAACGGCCCTTCGACGCGAGTCACCGTTCCGCCAGCGCTCTCGACAGTGGACTCCGTAGCCTTGCGCGCCTTGTGTTTCTGATAAAAGAAGGTGGGCCGAACGAACTCTCGCAACAGTCACTTTTCGAGGAAATGTATGCCGCACTGGAAATATAGCTCCTGCGGATTACCGTGCACACACCAATTCCGAACTCTGAGTGAGCAAGGTGCCAGCCAAAGCCAGGTTTTTCCATCTGCCAGTCTCATAGGCAGTTGCATTGTGGGAGTTCCCATGGTCTGCCGCCACCAGCCGGCCAATAGAACCATCCATTGCGAGTGAAGAGAGGAGTAAGACGGATACTTTGGCACCCGCCTGAGTTCTCCCTGCGGTGTTTCGCAACAAGGCAGCCGGACTCACAGTGGCCATCGAGATGACACTCTGACGGCAAATGTGCCTAGGAGTCTGTCAGTGATAGATTTTGCCACACGTAGAATCAACGATTTAGCAAGTCTCTGATCTCTATAATCCGTTGATTCTTAGTCAAACAAGCCCTATGGCCAACGGACTCTTTGCGAGGGGGGACGATGAGGGAACGCCTTCCTGCTGCGTGAAATCACCCCTGACGCGCACTGCCGCTGGGAATTGTGGCTACCCAGGCTGCGCAAAAACTCCGTGGCTCCGCCCTCTCGAAGAAGCGGGGGAGCGGTTCGGAAGGTGGACTTGTTGGCTCTTTTACTTGGGGTTCTTATCTGAATTGCGTTCTGCGAGTTGCCGCGAAATTTCCTTCACTTTCCTGGCGAGGCTCGGCAAATTGGCAAGCTGGGCGTGCATCTTCTTGAACTCATCCAGGGGGCGAGCGGGGGTCCCCCAGACCTTAGTTCCCTTGCGAATCGCTCTAAAGATTCCCGCCTGCCCACCGATCATCGCCCGCTCTTCGATCCGAACGTGGTCCGCAACGCCAACTTGGCCGCCTATGACCACGTAGTTTCCAATTTCTGCGCTGCCCGAGATGCCCGTCTGCGCCGCGATCACGCAATGGCGTCCCACCCTGACGTTGTGCGCAATTTGAACCAGATTGTCGATCTTGGTCCCCTGACCAATCACCGTAACTCCCAACGAGCCGCGGTCCACCGTACTGTTGCTGCCTATTTCGACGTCGTCTTCAATGACCACTCCGCCCCGTTGGGGGAATTTCTCATAATGATCTTCAGCGAAAACGTAACCGAATCCGTCTGATCCAACCACCACGCCGGAGTGGAGGATAACCCGATTGCCTATCCTTGCCTCGGGGTAAACGCTCACCCGCGGATGCAGGACACAATGCGAACCTATTTGAGCTCTCTCACCTAGGCAAACTCCCACTCCCAAGTATGTCCCCGGTCCCACATCTACACCTGACTCAATCACCACGTAGGGACAAACGATCACGTCTTCGGCCAAGCGGGCGTCCGGAGCAATAACAGCCGTGGGATGTACTCCCGGCGGTAGCTTGCGGGGAGGGCAAAGGACCTGGGCGGCACGAACAAAGGCCAGTTTGGGGTTCGCGACCCCGATAGTCGTGCGACCTGTCAAAATGCAATCTTGCGGCACTAGAATGCACCCCGCCTGGGAAGCGGCTGCCATATCATGAAACTTAGTACCTTCCGCATAGGCCAGTTCATCCGGTCGGGCAGTTTCCAGCGCCGCCACCTCGCGGACTTCCCGATCTTCCTCTCCGTGCAGTATTCCTCCCAACAACCTGGCAAGCTCCAAAGTCTTCATGGTTCGCCTCGAGTTAGCAGCCGTCATCTATCAGCCCTCAGCTTTCAAACCAAGGGGACGGCAAGCCGTCCCCCTACAGCAGCGGCAGGTAGGGGTAGGGGTGGGGCACGGGTAGGGCTTGCCCTACCCTCGTTGATGAATGATGTATCTGCGCCCACTGCCTACTGCCTTCTCTCCAACTCCTGTTCCCTATTCCCTACAGGGGGTAAAGCGGTGGCTCACCCGGTGGACGTGTTTTCCAGCGACGGTGAACCCAAAGCCAGTGGTCCGGGAAGCGGCGAATGTAACCTTCGAGCAGGCGGGTGAAGTTCGCAGTATTGATCTGGATTTCCTCTTTTGGATTCTGGCCATTGAGCCATTCGACGGGGTCGAACCGCAGCCGGTACTTCTTGAGTTTAGGATCCCAGATGACCAGCCCCAGCACGATGGGGACGCCCGTCTTCTTAGCCACGCGCGCGGGGCCCGTGGTGGCGCATGCGGGCTGGCCGAAGAAATCCACAAAGACCCCTTCGCTTGTCAACATGTTCTGGTCAACAAGCACCCCCACGGCGTCCCCGCGGTGGAAGGCGCGCAAAACGCCGCGCGCAAAATCACTTTTCTCGATGGGTTTTCCACCCCCCAGGCAGCGATAGCGATTGATGAGCTCATCCATCAGCGGATTGTCGAGGGCGCGCACCACGAAGTCGCAGGGATAGCCGTACAATCCGTGAGCAAAAGAGCTCAGTTCCCAATTCCCGAAGTGGCCGGTGAGAAAAAGCACGCCTCGCCCCTGACTCTGGGCCTGCGCGTAGTTCTCAAATCCCTCGTAGATTATCAACCGCTCAATGTTGCCGCGGTTCCAACGTGGAAAATGCGCGAAATCCGCCAGCATCCTGCCGAAGTTGCGAAACAACCCGAAAAGCACTTTCCGGCGTTGGCTCTCGGCCCAATCAGGGAAAGCCAGCTTCAAGTTAAATAGCCCCACTTTGCGCAGGCGGGGCCAGAACCAGTAGCTCAGAAACGCCAGAAATGCGCAAAGCGCGCGCGTCAAACGGTGCGGCAACACGCCCAGCAGCTTCAGCAAGCTGAAAGCAGCATAGTATTCCATCCGATGTCGCAGGGAGGGACGCGATGGGGGTTGGGTGGGGTTCGGACGCTGCGGGGGCGTATCGGAATTGCTGGCCGTGGTTAGATCCATGCCCTGTGCTCTCCCTGAGGACGCAAAACTTCGCCAGCCGGAATCGGCTCGCCCTCCTCCGTTGAAGCTCGCGCGTCTCAATCAACCCTGCGAGTAAGCTTCTCCGGGAAAAAACTGAGCGCCAAAATGTTATCACAACCCATTTTCTCACCTGCAAGAACTTTTCTTTTTCAGCCCCTTCCTCTCAGAACGTGTGAAAAAATTGCGTTTTGGCCCGGCGCTGTGGGGGCACCCCTCGTGGGTGCCCAGGGCGGCCATCCGTCGGCTGACGGAGCCGCCCCTACAACGCGGTTTTTTCACACCTTCTCATGGGGAGAAGGGTAGTTGGGTTATACTTGCATCGTTTTGTAAACGCCAATGAGGCTTTGCTGCCTTAAGACCGTCGGCGCTGAGGGATGGCTCGCGCGACGGCAGGTTTCACCGCACCCATCCAAAAGGAAAGAGCCGTGAGGTCTGAAATCATCGATATTCGCCGCTTTGAGCTATCGGCCTTCTCGGAGTTGTTGGATGCCGAATCGCGCGCCTGGAGCGAGGGTCTTTACTGGGATTTCACTTCCTCGGCTCGCGTGATTTCCACCTGCCTGAAAGAGAAACGTCTCTCGGGGTATGCTCTGGTTCTAGACGGCATCATTCGTGGCTACTGCTTCTTCTTCTGCGACGGCGAAAAGGGCCTCATGGGGGATTTGTTTGTGGGCCCGGTGCCTGCGGGTTTGGACCAGGTCCTGGGGCTGCTTGAGCACGCCAACGAAACGCTCCTCGCAACTCCCGGCCTACGGCGCGTAGAAGCGCAGCTCCCGCACTATACCTTCGAAGATCTCGAAGACAACTTCACTTCCTGGAATTACCGCGGCTATCGGCGCCGCTTCATGGCCTTGTTCCTTCCCGACTGGCAACCCCACACCTCCTCCAGACCCGCCTCTTCTGATTCCACGCGGCGAGCCGCTGCCCGCCTGGATGAGTTTTGGATCACGTCCTGCAATAAAGACTATGCGCGCGAGGCCGCCGAACTGATTTTCGGCGCCTATCACAACCACGTTGATGCGGAGATCAATGACCAATACAGCTCACTGGCAGGGGCCACGCGCCTGCTTGATAACATCCTCCATTACCAGGGTTGCGGAGAGTTTCTCGAGCAAGTCTCCAAAGTCGCCATTCATCGCATAACTCGCAAACTCGCCGGGGTCCTGACTGTGACCGCCGTCCGTTCTGATACAGCGCACATACCGCAGATCGCGGTCGTGAGGACGCTGCAGGGAATCGGCCTGGGGACAGCACTGCTGGAATCTGCCTTCGACGACCTGGCCAGGGCGGGCTACCAGCGGGTTTCCCTGACCGTCACAGATATCAATGCCAGCGCCCTCCGCCTCTATGAGCGCCTCGGTTTTAAGAGTTTCCGCACCTTCGGCGCCTTTGTCTTCAACCGCTGAAAAACAGGATTCAGGATTCGGGATTCAGGATTCAGGCCCAGCGAAATCATGAGTAGTAAATAGTGAATAGTAAATTATGAATTGTGATTTAAGGAAATGCAGCAGCTAGAAGCCCTGGGCGAGGCGCGCAAAGCAAATCCCGCCTCCGCAATTCACCATTTACTATTCACTGTGCACCACCTGAATCCCGAATCCTGAATCCTGTTCGTCACTTGCCCTTGGCCTTTAAGAGGTCCTTCAACTCATCCATGAATTCCCGAATGTCTTTGAAATCGAGGTAAACCGAGGCAAACCGCACATAGGCGACTTTGTCGAGCTTCTTCAGGCGGCCCATAACCAGTTCGCCCAACTCTGCGGCCGGACGCTCCCTTTCTCCCGCTTCGGCCACCAAGGCCTCCGCCTCATTAACAATCTCCTCCAGCTTGGACATCGGGACGGGCCGTTTTTCGCAGGCCTTCAGCAAGCCGGCCAGAATCTTCTGGCGGTCAAACTTCTCGCGCCGGCCATCCTTCTTCACCACCATATAGGGGATTTCGTCGATCCGCTCGTAGGTGGTAAACCGGCGACCGCACTTCGCGCATTCGCGCCGACGGCGAATGGTGTCGCCCAGCTTCGCCTCGCGCGAATCCACGACCTTGTCTTCCGCATGACCGCAGAATGGGCACCTCATAGTTAGTAACCAATAGGCAGTAGACAGTCAGCAGTAGGCAGTAACAGCTTGATCCGCTTTTAACACCCTGCTAACTTTTCTCCGCCAACTCGCTCTCCTCTTCGGCGAGGGCCTCCAACTTTCTGAATGTCAGCCCTTCATGCACCAGCAGCGCCAATCCCGAAACCAGGCATGGCACCGACATGACAATCCACACGAGTATCGCGGCGCCCGTGGCCGCCTCAGCCGGCTCGTTGAAAAGTTCGTTCAGGGCAAGGATAACACCCACCTGGTAGCCGCCGCCGATCCCCGGGATCTGCACGGCGAGTCCCAGCGCGGCGCAAAACAGCGTCACGGCGGACGCCAGCCAGGATAGTTTCGCCACGCTCCCACGCAGGCTTTGGAAGATCAGCCAAAACACCGAGGTATTAAGGACCCAAATCACCGCAGTCAAGGCCAGACTCCCCAACAGGTCCTTCCAGCTACGGATAACGCTCAATCCCTCTGCAAATGACCGCAGGAAGTGCCCGAATTTTCTGAGCGCGGTGGCAGGCAGGAAGCGGAATGCGCGCAACATCCAGGCGGTAAGCTGCCGGGAGCGTAACCAAAAAAGGAGCAATCCGGCGACCAGCAAGAGAGCGAGGACCAGCATGGCATCCCCGCCACGATGCAGAGCGAGGAGGATGGTCGAGCCGCGGGCGGTTTCAGGCTCAAGCGGCTGGAAATCCAGCGCCGCGGCAAAAAGCAACACCAGGAATACCGTGTCGAAGATGCGCTCGATCAGCCACACCGCCAGCATGGCGCTCATGGATACATTTTCCTTCTTGGCAATGTATGCCGGCCGCACGAATTCTCCTGGCCGGCCGATAAGATAGATGGCAGTGAAACCCAGGATCTGGCCCACAAACAAAACCCAGAGGGAGGCTTTCTTGATCGGGCTGAGGAAGAATCCCCAGCGCAAGGCTCGGAAAAGGTAGCTGCCGAAAACCGCGATCAGGGTCAGCAGTATCAGACCCGGCCTGGCCCCGGAGATCAAAGCCCATAGGCGTGTCCACCGGAAGTTGGCCCACTCCGGGCTTCGACTCAAGTTATAAAAGATGAGCGCGATGATGACGGCTCCGATACCCAGCCACCACCATCGTCGGTGCTCTTTTCTCATGATGGAAGGAATCGCGCCGGATTCCTCGTCCGAAAAGCTATCCGAACCTTCGGCGTGTGTCAAGCAGCGGTTGCGCGGACGTAGCGCGCACCTCTCGCCCCCCGCGCCTGCGGGACGGGCATGCCGCCCGCGCCCTCTTGCAACTCGTCTTCGATCTCGATCGACTTCTTTTCGAGAGGGCTGGCCAGGACTTCCTGGGTACGGGAGCGGGTCGCCCCCGCCACAGCGGGCGAGACGCCCGCGCTACGGCTATTTCAAATTCTCAGGGATCAAGTATTCGACCAACACCAGGTCGTGCCACTCGCCTCCCAGCTTGCCGTGCTTCTCGTGGATTCCCACTTCCTTCCAGCCGGTCACCTGACAGAGCTTTCGCGCCGGCTGGTTTTCGGCCAGGATGCGCCCGATGAGTTTGTAGAAGCTCTTCTCGCGCGCGATGTCCTGCATGGCCTTCATCAGTTCCTGCGCCACGCCGTGGCCGCGCAGGCTGCGCTCAATATAGATGGCCAGCTCCGCGATTCCGTCATAACAATGCCGCGGGCTGTAAGGATTGAGCGAAGCCCAGCCCATCAGCGTATGTTTGACCTCCGCCAGCAGCACCGGAAACTTGTCCGGCCGCGCGGCCAGCCAGAGGTAGCGCTCTTCCGGGGTCACGTAGGTGTTTTCAAAAGTTGCAGTACGGTCTTGCACACCCTGGTTGTAGATTCGCGCGATTTCTTTCGCATCTTCAACCCGCGCGGGTCTTATTTTGAGAGGACCGCTCCAGTCTGCCATGGATAACCGCCAGGAATGAGGATAACTACCAGACTGGGATTCTACCCTGAGGCCGCCGGGAGAGCAACCACATGTAGAGCCCTTCAAACACGACCTCACAGATGGCGTCCGTCACCCCAATGCCTTCCCCGCCTCGCTACGGTTGCCATGCTTTCGAATTCTCCGAACGTTACACACTTCGGGTGGAAGGTATCTTCAATTTTCGCCAAGGAATCACGCAGGGCGCTTACCTTGTCCACGTCAATCGTGCCTTCCAGCGTCTGGATTTCGTGGGGATGGATGTCCCAGCAGAGGCACTTGATGGCATGCCGTTGAGCTTTCTCCACGAGACGATTCAAGGGAGTGATGTTCTTGATTTCTCGGCTGTTGATATTGCCAGGCTGCCCTTCCTCCAACAAGGCATCCCCCTCAATACCTGCCGCGCAAACCGGGATATGAAGGAAGTACCCGTGGCGTGAACCGAAATCGAGCCAGTTGCCTTCGTCGTGCCTCCAGGGAAGGACGTCGATGGGCACGTTGGCATTATCCAGGATGTGGCCCTCCAGATCGCGAAGGAATACGCCGGGATTCACGTCGGAAAGGATGCGTAGCCCCATCCTTTTGACCAAGGAATAGAGGGTCTTGGTTTGGTAGTAGCACCCGAATCGGTGACTGAGGCAGGCTTTGCCCAAGCACCCCTCCAGGTCTTCTTTGGTTCGCTTCATGATTTCGTAGACTTCGTCGCCCGATGAGAGCGTCTCCAGCCCTGCGTCGCGGAATATCGAGCCCACATGGGTATGGAGCCCGATTTCGTAACCGGCTCGGACCATGTCGCGGATCAGCGTTTTGTATTTGGCGGACCAGCCGACGTCTCCTTCGTTCAAGAACCAGGTCACCTTGCCCTGAAGTCCGGACTCCTCGAAAAGCGCGAGCAGCCGTTCCATGGCGCGCTGGTACTGCTGGGCGTGGTTCTTTTCGTCATACGTCCATTTCGTCCCGGCCAAGCGCGAGAATCGCGAGTTGGGAAACGTCTCTCCAGGGTCACCGTCAATGGAGGGCAAAACGAGAACTTCACTCATCTTCTACCTCGCAATGCCGCCACGTTCTCTCTGATCTTTGCAAACGCCCTGACGATATCCTCCATGTCCTTCCGGCTGCCCAGAAGCACCGCTTGGCTCAGCCACACGCCTTCGTGGCACTGGCGCTCCGCTTCTTCCTGATGGAGATTCGCGTACTTTTGCTGCTGCCGGAAAACCGAGTAGCCGTACACGGGATTGTGGTAGCCATACAGGGCCGGAATGCCTTCCGCATTGGCGGCCTTGATGAAGGTTTCTTTGTCGAGGCCGAACCGTTCCTTGTCAATACGGAACAGGTAGAGGCCGTGGGGATGCAGAGTCTGCCGTGGATCGGTTTCCAGTGGTTCCAGCCCCTCGATGTCCTTGAGGCGCTCGTCCAAGTGCAACCCGTTGGCGTGGCGCTTGGCGATCTGGCTCGGCAGCTTCTTCAGCCCCTCCAACCCAATCGCCGCCGGAATTTCGGTCAGGCGGAAGTTCCACCCCGATCGCGGAGCATCGCTGAATTCACACAGCGCCCGGTTCTCGGCGATTTCCCTGGGAACATTGGCAGCAGTGCCGGAGTTGCGCAGGGACGCGCAGAGATCAGCCAATGCGTCATCGTTGGCAACGATGATGCCTCCCTCCCCCACGGTGAGGAGCTTGTCGATGCCGAAGCTCATTACCGTAAGTTTGGAGAAATTGCCGACGCGTTTGCCGTTCCATACAGCCCCGTGCGCGAGGGACGCATCCTCCACCACGGCTATTCCATGGCGGGACGCGATGCGGTGAAGCCGCGGCATATCGATCATGTACCCGCCATAATGGATAGCGATGACGGCGGTGGTTCGCGGGGTGATGTACTCCTCGAGGCGCGCCAGATCGAGACCGTAATTCTTGCGATCAATGTCGCAGAACACCGGCACGGCGCCGACTTGGACAATCGCTTCCGTATCGGCCATGCACATGTAGGACTGAATCAGCACTTCGTCGCCGGGCATGACGCCGGAGGCGCGCAGGGCTACCATGAGCGCGGACGTGCCGCTGGTTGTGGTGATGCCGTGGCGGCAATTGTGAAACGCGGCAAACGCCCGCTCCAGGGCCAGCCGGCGCTCTCCCTTGACCTGCCAGTCTTTTCCGGAGGGGAAGGCGACGCGGTCGGCCTCAAACACCTTCATGACGGCGCGCCTCTCCGCCGCCCCGTACTGCGGCCAAGTAGGAAACGGCTCGGTGCGGACCGGCGTGCCACCCTGGATCGCGAGTCGCGGCGACGACAGACGCACTGTCTGTTTCAAATTGGACGGCCGGCGGGAGGGAATATGGGTGATAGGGTCTTCCGTCGTTTCCATGACGGAGGAAGTGTTTAGTTCGTGTTGTGCTTGATGTCCCATAACGCGAATCTCCTTGTTTTCATTCCTTGGTCGTACCTGTCCAATAATTCCTGAGTCTGTAAATCTGAACCTCCATTTTGCCGTTCAGCCGGAAGACGGTTCCGCGCTCGTGACCAAGACCGTCCCTGCCAGGGTCACCAGACCCCCCAGGATCATTGACGGGGTGATTTTCTCATGGAGTGTTAGAGCCGAGATGATAACTCCGAAGAAGGGCAAAAGGTATATCGAAACCGATGCTTGACTGACTTCCAGGCGCCTCAACAAAACTGCCCAGAGCACCATCCCCAGCCCATAGCTAATAATGCTCACCACCAAAACAGACACCCAGGTGCGCCACTCGTAATTTTGCATTGACCCCAGCGAGAGAGGTTCGACCCAAATAAGGAGTGGCACGGTTACCATGAGACCGAGCGAATACCCGTAAACTAACACCTCCAGCGGCGTGAAGCGGCTCAAGAGTTCCTTGCAGTAAACGTTGTAAAGACAACTGGCTGTGCAGGCAACGAGTATGAGGGCATTCCCCAGCAGGAACGTGCCGCTCGTCAGTCGGAGATGTCGCCAATCGGTGTCGGAAAGGATCAACACACCTCCCAGAGCGATAAACAGACTCACCCAGCGGACCAAAGTCATCTTCTCATTCAAGATAAAAGAGGCCAAGATTGCAGTAATGACGGGAACCATGAGGTAAATGAGGGACGCATTCGACGCCGTGGACAGTTTCTCTCCCCAAGCCAGGAATGCGGAGGCTGGAATGAGGCCTACAACGCCAAGCACCAAAAATCCAACGATATTTCGCCTGTTCAGAAGCGAGCGCGCGCCTGGAGAGATGGCGGTTGATACCTGCGCTGAAGAGCCGTTAGGGGCCAAGCGTCGCTGTCTTTCCCGCACCAGAAATGGAAGCAGAGCCAATGTGGCGAAAAAGAAGGTCCAGGCGCTCAGGGTGATGGGCCCCATCCGTTCCGTGGCAGTTTTGTACCCGGCGTATTGAGTCGCCCACATGGCATTGACCAGCACGAGCAAACCCACATCTACAATCGAACGCGAGGCGATTTTCACTCGCTTCTCCTTCTTTCCAGAGACCCCGAAGGCGAGAAACCGGAATTTCCGTCTTAGTGTAGATTCGTCCGATTTCTTTCGCATCTTCAACCCGCGCGGCTCTTATTTTGAGAGGACCACTCCACTCTGCAATGGACAACCGCCGGGAATGAGGATAACTGCCGGATCGCGATTCTACTCTGAGGCCGCCGGGAGAGCAACCGGCAACTCTTCACGGTATTGGTAGCGGCGAGTTTATCCGTCGACTGACGGACCAGATGGTCCGTCAATTGACGGATGAAGCCGCCGCTACACCAACTCTTTTCAGAAGAGACCTCCCAGATTCAAGACCACCACCGAGAGAAGAAGCGCGGCCATACCCAGAGCCAACAGTCTTCGGGTGCGCCGCGAGGTTGACTTCCACTCTCCCGTCACAATCCCCAGCACGGTGGATGACAAGACGTTCATGGCTGTATAGAGTGTGAATCCGACCGACGTTCCGTATTTTCCTGCCAGCGTCGCTCCCGCCCCGTATAACAGCACCCCGGATAGCCACAACACGGCCATCGACACCGCCAGCAGCGTTTCTCTTAGCCACTCTTTCTGGAAAAACGCCGTGAACGTACGTTGACGAAAGAGCAGATAAAGACAGTAGAACAGGTTGGGCAAAAAGCCGGCGGCAAGCGCGAGCGACCAGACGGCGTAGCCCCCGGTCGCCGGCCCGGCGCCCCTCTCGATGCTTTTTCGAATGATATCTCCACTGAATGCAAAACCGAGGTTAAGACTAGATCCAAACACCCCGGTGAAGATGCACAGGGCGAGTCCCACCTTGAAGCTTGTTTTCTGGGAGACTTCGGCCGGATCCCCACTTTGCTGTTCTTTTTCGCGTAAACGACCGGCGACTCCGTAAGTGCCCAGCCCCAAAAAGAGAATGGGCATGCTGCACAAAAGGAAAACTCCGCGCACCTGAAAAAGACCCGCTGGATTCAAAACGAGAAGCGGAACCAATGCTCCCGAAAGACAAGACAGACCGCAGCACACAGCCACCGCAACTGCCAGCCCCACGGCTTTTAGGCTCAACCCATAGGTTGTTTGGGCGATGCCCCAGAGAAAGCCGAACATGACCGCCAACACCAGGACCCGCGTCGGCACGCTTTGATAGACTTCAGCCAGATGGGGCACAAACCGAAAAGCCATGAACCAGGGCAAGAAGAAAACGCCCACAATGGAAAAAACCAACCACGTGTTTTCCCATTTCCATTGCCGGGCGTATTTCATCGGCAAAGCGAAACCCCCGTTAAGTATGCCACTGATAACAATGATGCCCATTCCCAGCCAAAACTTTTCAACCATGCTTCTCCCTTTCCGCGCGTCGCGCGCGAACGCGTCGTCAGGTAATAACCAATTCAATCCACTCCACAGGTGAGCCATTCTCATCCCGCTCGCGCAGGGGCAAGCGCAGCGTCCCTTCCCGAATCTCGATGCGGCTCTCTTTGGAGTTTCCTCCGAAGTAGTGTTCGGTGACGGCGGCTTCGGAAGCTTGCCGGCCGCTGCGTTGAATAACCAGTTCCCCCTCGCCATAAGGAACCACGGCCAGCCCGGCGGACTTGTCGAGACCGTCGCGGGTTTTTGAAGCGGCCACAACAGATGCGCTGGTCTGAACGATGTCCCGGAAATCTACCGGGCCCGCTTGCCCATTCAGGCGGCGAGTGCGGAGGGCGACCCCAACCAGTTCGCCGCTTTCGAACCGCGCCCAGGAGGATGAGTGCGCACCCCGCGTCACACTGAGATAGTCAGCGTCCACGGGCTCTATGGTGAAGCAATTGGAAGTCCGCAACACCTGGCAAAGGCCATTGTATTTGGCGATGCGCTCGGGCGTCGGCATGGCGTCTTGTTCGTCCCCGACAAAGCTGTTGAGCGATCCCAGGGTGCCAATCAATGCCGAGTCAAACCAGATCTCCGGCATGCTCACCCAGTCGTACCCGCCCGAGCCGTAAGTCGGCATGCCGAGCTCACCCAGCAGGCTCGAGAAGAAAAAGCGCCGGTTGGCTTCGAAATCGTACTCCCCCGCTGCCATGAAGAGATCGTCCGGGCTGTGGAGGTCGAAGTATTCAACGAAGAGTGGCGATAGGCAGTAATACATCACCACCTGGTCGGGATTTGCTTCCCGCATGCCTTTCACCACCACCTCGAGCCCTTTCAACATCAAACGCTCTCCTGCCCATTTCATGTCTTTGGGCGCCGCCACTGACAAGGGAGGCAATTCGTAGCCGAAATCGAACTTCACCAAATCCGCCTTGTAGCGCTCGGCGAATCTCCGGGCCCGCTCCTGAAGCATCTTTTCAACCTCAGGCTGGGTGAAATCCAGGATGTAATACTTCGAGTCGCCCCCGCCGGAAATAAGCGGTTTCCCGTCCGCCAAGCGGAGCATGTGCGAAATGTTCAAACCCAGGTCGGCGGGATCCTGACAACGCATGAAAGCGGCCCACAGCCCGAAGTGCAGGCCATCGGCGCGAACCTGCTCGCGGAACTCCTCGAAGTGAGGAAATCTTTCTGCGGAATGTTCGAGGTTGCCGTATTTCCCTTCCCACTTATCATCAATGACGAACATTCCCGCCTTCATCCCCGAGGCTTTCAGATCCTTGTAGAAGGACTGGAGAGCGACTTCGTCCAGTTTTGCTCCCTCCTTCTCGCTCGCCACCTCCGCGCCCCAGCAATTAAACTGCGGGGACAGCGCCACAGCTTTCTTGCGCGGGGAGTTAGTTTTCTTTTGAATGACTCCCGCCTGCACAAGTCCCCGGTAATACGCCCGGATCGCCTCGTAGTAGTTCGGCCCCACCGCCCAATATAATTTCGCTCCCAGATTAAGCCGCCCCGGCCCGTGCAGGTTCTCCCAGAGATCGCTCCGGTAGCTCACGATCAGGCTGTGCCGCCCCTCGCGGGTTTCAAGGAAGAGGTCGCCGCTCGGAAGCTCGGCGAGCCCGCAGCAAAACGCTTCGGAGAGATACTGGGTGAGGGAGGATTTGATAGCTCCCGATTTATTGCGGTGCAAGCCGCAGAAGAAATGCGCGGGCAAACCCCATTGTTGAAGCAGTCCCGGAGTGGGGGAAGAACCTCGCCCCAGCCAACTGGTCATGTTCAACCCCAGGTCCGAGGTGACGATGGGGCTCATGCCTGGAGACTCGCAGATGCCTGGGAGAATAAGGTAGAAGTTATCGAGTGTGGGGCGAGCGGCCTCTCCGGTTCCTTGGGCAAAGTAGTGCAGGGCGACGATGTTTTCGTTGTCAGGGGAGTCGTACACAATCGGCTCGAGCCAGAGCGCTGCATCTTCGAACCGCCAGGTAACGGACAATCTCCCGTTTCCATTCACCCCCGCATAGCTGACCGTGGCGCTGCCGTCCTTTGCGCTGTGCTCCGCCGGCTTTCCGGAGACGCATTTCCTGGCTTGCTTGTTCCCCCCGCGCTGAACGATGACGGCAGGCTGGAGAATTCCGCTGGTCATCACTCGCCCCTTTTTGTCCAAGAGCCGGAACCGGTCATCCGCAGGCGACCATTCCCAGGTGTAGCTCTTTTGTTCCACCCGGACGGATTGGGCGCTGTCAGCGATCTCGCCCGGACTGCCCGGAGACGCAGAAACATTAACACCATCGAGCCACAAGGATGCTGTGGATGCTTGAATGAATTCGCGTCGATTGAGTCTGGTCATTGCCAATCCCTTTCCCGAAACTGACCTTCAGCATTAGTTCTGCAAGTCCAAGATCTCACCGAATTCGAAGGCCCACGATTTTACTAGTATTTCCTAACTCCCGCGACCTGATGTCATTGTCGGTAGTGCCCTAATTGGGTATTGATCGGTGTTTGGCCCAGTAGAAAAGGCTGATCAAAAGGGCTAACAGTGCGATGACGAGAATGAGGTCTAGCGAATGGAACTGGTTTTTATCGAGAAGAATAAACACGCGGAAGATTGAGAAAATGAGCGAGCTTTTCCAGACTATTCCCGAAGCCTTAACCTTTCTCTCCCGATTCGGTAAGTAGGATTCCTTGATCTGGCCAGAAGGGAAATCGTATCCGCAGTCGCACCGCTGAGCTGTTGGAGGGTTTATCAGCTTGCAGTGGGGGCATTCCATGAGCGCCACCTGATCGGCAGCTAGGATACCATGAAGATGAAAAGACCCTACGCCTGCCAGGAATGCAGAAGACACATGCTGCGTAATTGTTCTTGGAGAGTTTCTGTTGATCATCCTCCTGTGGGGACCAGGCGGAAGCCAACCTCATGGGCGACGATAGAGGTTGACTCCTGCGGCGGCCGCTGCCCGAAGGAGTTTCCTATCCAGCGTCCAAAGCTGGCAGTTCGAAAGCATCGCGGAAGCAAGCAGGTGCCCGTCGATCCAGCCGATACCGAGCCCCCAAAGCTTTCGGTCTTCAATCATCCGCATGACTTCCTCGTGGGTCGCGGAAACGGCTGAGGGGAGCGCTTCAAGATCGCTCAATATGCGGGCGCGGTTCCTGAGATCGCCACATGCGAGTTCACCCACCACGAACGGATGCACCAAGACCAAGCCTTCGGTCAGCAACTCGGCGAGACCCGCTCCGCCCTTACGGAAGTGCGCAATCCAGGCCGACGTATCCACGAGAATCATCGCGCGGCCTTGGTCCGGCGCCTCGGCACGGCGCGTAACCCAGGCTCCGCACCGGCCAGAGCGGCCAGGCGTCGAGCGGCTTCACGCGCGATCAAGGCCTCCAAGCCGGCACGGACCAGGGCGGTCTTTTGCCGGATACCGGACAGTTGTCGAGCGCGTTCGAGCAGATTTTCATCAATGATAAGTGTCGTCCTCATATGTATTAGTATGTGCGAAGAATGCATATTGGTCAAGCCACATCGCAAACCTTCCTGGCGGAGACCCAGAGCAAATTCCCCTCCTCATTGCGGAAGGGATAAAGGTGTGGTGGCAGTGGAGCCGGAGGCTCCCGCCCCAGCGGGCGAGAAGCCGGCGCTACGTGTTTGACCCTGCTTAAAGCAGGACTATAATGGGCGCGCGAAGAGTACGCGTCATGTTGAGGCCTTTCAAGGAGGTGTAGGCATGAAAGAGACCATAGGATTCAGGCTGAACGGAAAGGCAGTGAGTTTAGAAGTCGATCCCAGCCGCACGCTTCTATGGGTTCTGCGGTATGACCTGGGCCTGACCGGCACAAAATACGGCTGTGGTGAGGGGCTTTGCGGGGCCTGCACGGTGATTGTGAATGGGAAAGCCGAGCGCTCGTGTACGCTGGAGGTAAAAGCCGTAGCAGGCAAGGCGGTCACGACCATTGAAGGATTGGCTAAAAACGGCGAGCTTCACCCCTTGCAGAAGGCCTTCCTCGAGCACGACGCCCTTCAGTGCGGGTATTGCACTCCTGGAATGATCATGAATGCTTACGGCCTGCTGTTGAATACTCCTCGACCTTCCCGGAGTCAGATTATCGAACACATGGACGGCAACCTGTGCCGCTGCGGCGCTCATCAACGGATCGTCCAGGCAATTCAGACGGCTGCGAAACAGCTGTAGCGGCGGTCTATGACCGCCGCGTTCTCGAATCAAGGCCTCGGCGCTCACAGAGCGCCGCTACAGGTGGAGAGAAGGGGTGCCAAGATGAAACACGAACACCAAGGGCAAGCAAGCGTCTACGAAGAATACCCGGAACTTGACAGGGTAGGGCGGAACGGCCCGTCGCCCGAAGGCGGCTTTGGGCCGCAGGGCGGCGTTCGGCCCTCGGGCGAGCGCCGCTCGCCCCTGCGCCTCGACCGCAGGCAGTTCCTGCAACTGCTGGGCGGCGGGATCATCGTCTGTTTCACCATTCCCGACTCACTGGCGTTCCAAGAGCGCGAGAGACGCCGTGGGATGGGCCAGGAGCTGCCCGAAGATTTCAACGCCTTTCTCAGGGTCGGAGAAGACGGTCGGGTGAGCGGCTTTACCGGAAAGGTCGAGTACGGCCAGGGAGTCATTACCTCACTGGCTCAAATGTTGGCCGAGGAGCTCGACGTCTCCCTGGAATCTGTGGACATGGTGCTGGGCGATACGGATCTTTGCCCCTGGGACCGAGGAACGTTTGGTTCCATGACCACCCGCTTTTTCGGCCCCCCCTTTCGAGCCGCCGCCGCAGAAGCCAGGGCCGTGCTGGTCGAGTTGGCCGCTGAACGACTACAGGTGCCAAAGGAGCGGCTCAAAACCAAGGCAGGTGTCGTTTATGAGGAGTCAGGGCAGAAGAAAGTGAGCTACGCTGAGCTTGCCAAGGGAAAGAAGATTTTGCGCCACGTGAAAGGCGCGGCGCTCAAAACCCCCGCCGAGTTCGCCGTCATGGGAAAACCCGTCTTAAAAAGAGACGCTGTCGTGAAGGTCACCGGCCAAGCCAAGTTTACCGGGGACTTGAGGGAGCCGGGTCTGCTGAACGCCCGCATCTTGAGGCCTCCGGCTCACGGCGCGAAATTCATTCATGCGGACACCTCGGGGGCGCGAGAAATCGAAGGTGTCCAGATCGTTGAGGAGGGAGACCTGGTTGCCGTTCTTCATCCCTATCCCGACCTGGCGGAAAAAGCCCTGGCGAAGATTAAGGCGCAATATGATCGGCCGGCGCCCACGGTGGACGACAAGACGATTTTCGACCACCTGCTCAAAGTGGCGCCGCCAGGACAGACAGTTGTGGAAGGCGGAAATCTCGCCGAGGGTAGAAACGCAGCTCATTACGTGGTCGAGGAAACTTACCTAAACAGTTACGTCTCGCACGCTCCCATTGAGACGCACACAGCGTTGGCGAAGATCGAAGGAAACAAATTAACCCTCTGGGCCTCGACGCAAACGCCCTTCGGTCTGAAGGATGCCGCAGCTTCTCTACTCGGTCTGCCGGCGCAGAATGTGCGGGTCATCACACCGTTTATCGGCGGGGCTTTCGGAGGGAAGAGCAACAACCAGCAAGCCCTCGAGGCTGCTAGGCTGGCCAAACTGACTGGAAAACCTATACAAGTGATCTGGACTCGGGCGGAGGAGTTCTTCTATGACACCTTCCGTCCGGCCGCCCTCGTCAAAATCCAGGCCGGCGCGACGGAATCAGGGCTGATTACGTTTTGGGATTACGGCGTGTATTTTGCCGGAGAAAGAGGCGCGCCGCAGTTCTACAACATCCCCAACCATCGCACGGCCAGCTACGGCTCCGGTTGGACTGCGGCCCCGGGATCGCATCCGTTTGCTACGGGACCTTGGCGCGCTCCCGGCAACAATACCAATAGCTTTGCGCGAGAGTCCCACATCGATATGCTGGCTTCGAAGGCCGGCATGGACCCCGTCGAGTTCCGGCTGAAGAACCTGAACGACGAGCGAATGCGGCGCGTCTTGCAGGCCGCGGCCAAGAAATTCGGCTGGTCACCCGCAAAGTCGCCAAGCCAGCGCGGCTACGGGGTGGCGTGTGGGACTGACGCCGGGACTTACGTGGCTCATATGGCGGAAGTCGCCGTGGACAAGAATACCGGGGGCGTCCGAGTGAAACGGGTGGTCTGCGCGCAAGAGATGGGATTGTGCGTCAATCCGGAAGGCGCCAAGCTGCAAATGGAGGGCGCCATCACCATGGGCCTGGGATATGCCTTAACCGAAGAGGTTCGATTCAAAGGTGGTGAAATCCTCGAGTCCAATTTTGACACATACTCGATTCCGCGTTTCTCCTGGCTGCCGCAAATCGAAACGGTAATAGTGGATGCGAAAGACTCACCCAGCGAGGGGGGCGGAGAACCACCCATAATCTGTATGGGGGCATTGATCGCCAACGCGGTGTTCGATGCCACCGGCGCTCGGCTGTTGCAACTGCCCATGACGCCGGAAAGGATCAAGGACGCTCTTTCCCGCGTCTGAGTGCTTTCTAGCCCCAACGGGGCGACCCATCACAGCCCAGGCCAACGGCCCATAAGCGTTAACCTAAGCAAAACCGTATCGGTGCCGCTCTCGGGGCGGTTCTGCCAATACATGGGTGATGGCTCGCCATTGCCGCAGAACCGTGGTGAGGCTTTGGGGGAGCAGAAGCGCGGCGCCTACCTGACGGTACATGAATTCAACCTCACGCCACCTGCTGCGTCGGGCCTGCCAAGGCATAGCCCCAGGGGGAAAAGGATTCGGCGGTACGCACCATCCGTTCGATCAAGAGTCCCGTGAACAGTTTGCCTTCCAGCCAGGCTTGGGCGCTGCGAGGGTCCTTCTTGGGCAAGTGACCCAAACCGAGAATCGATTTCATGCGCTTAAACACCAATTCAATCTGCCAACGCAGCCGGTACAGATCGAGAATCGCGGCGGCGGGGAAAGCCGCACTCAAGGTGGTCCAGACCATGAAGTAGGCGGCGAATTCCAACGCCTCTGCCGATGCCGTGCCTTGTCCTTGCTGCGCCCGCCGATAAAGATGGCGCTGCGCCCGGCGTGTCGCCTCCGCGCTCTGGCGCAAGGCCAGCAACTGCCCGGCGATCCACCCGCCCTGCGGATCGCGCACCTCCGTCGCGCGCACGTGCGGGGTTTTTCCTTTCAGCCCCCGCAAGAAGGGCAGCAATTCCATCCGCCGGCCGCGTTCAAACAGTGGCAGCGCTTGGCGATTCAGCCGGACAATCACGTCGCCCTGGGCCCTCACCACGTGCGCCACCCCGGGCGGCGCTGCGTAAACACGATCCCCCAGCAGAATATCGCCCGCCACGACGGGTATGCGCCGAAAGGTTTCCCCGCCTTCCTGGACGGGGGTCAGTTGGAAAAAATCGCATTGCAGGTCGGCCAAATTCACCGCCCAATGAACTTTCCAGTCCGTCCCCGTGCTGCCCGGCTCGGAGACGCAGGTGGCATCAATCGCCCGTACCCGCCGCCCCGCCACCGCCATCGGTAACTCGGCGGCGCCCCGCATCTGCTGCGCCAGCCAGCGTACCCAAGGTTCGGCAACGCGCAGCCTCTTGAAAACTCCTACCGCACTGATCTGTGCCAATCCGGAGGCCGAAGCCCGTGCCGCCGTCTCCGCCAAAGAGCAGCCCGTGGCCAGATGCAGGAGCAACACGCGCAGCACCGTTTCCGGATCAGAGATGTAACGAGCCCGCCGCATCGCCCCGAGACGACGCGCCTGCTCGGCCCATTCCGGTGGCAAAAACGTGCGTAGGATTTCCCAATTCTCCAACTCCCCAACCTCCGGGTTCGAAGCCTCCATGCCCACAGCATACCCCAATTCGTTCGAAAGGGGCAACCGCTTAGGTTAACGCTTATGGGCCAACGGCCTGGGTCAAGAGGCCAAGCCCATTCCAGACCGCAAGCCCTGAAGGGGCGAGATAGGTGAATCGGTATGCCGCAATCGCTCTCCAAGCTGTACGTTCATCTTGCGTTCAGCACGAAGCATCGCGAAGCCTTGCTTCTGGCCCCGTTGCGGGCGCAGATGCACGCTTATTTGGCCACAGTCCTCAAGAATCAGGACTCGCCGACCGTCGAGGTCGGGGGCTCGAGCGATCACGTTCATGCTCTCTTTCGCCTCTCGAAGAATAGCTCCCTGGCGGGAATCGTGGAGGAGATCAAGACAAGTTCCTCCAAATGGATCAAGACTCAAGGGAGAGCCTTGGCATCTTTCCATTGGCAGAGCGGTTACGGAGGCTTCTCGGTGAGCCCGGGGGATGTGGAGAAGGTGGCAGAGTACATCGCACACCAGGAAACGCACCACCGGGTCGTGACCTTTCAGGAGGAGTACCGGCGGTTATTGGAGAGCCATGGGATTGAATTTGATGAGCGCTATGTCTGGGACTGAACACGCACTTCGTATTTCGCCCTTACAGGGCTCATGGTCAGAACTGGCCCTCGGTTGACCCAGGCCGTTGGCCTGGGCTGGGCTGGGTCGCCCCCTTGGGGCTCAACAACTGGAATAATTGAATCCCGTGCGGAGGAGGCTGGTGAAGCGGCGGGAATGTGGGCGGTGTCACGCCAGCCCGTCAGCCGACGGGCGAAAGATCTTAGCCCACGGTCTCCTTTGACCCGCCGTGCGCGGGCGCGAGCCGTGGGGAAATCGGCCCCCCGCCCCGCCCGAGCCCCGCAAGGGGCGAAAGAAACCTCGCGGCGTTCATGGATCACCTGCGCCAAACAGGTGTGCGACATGTTCTTTCGCCCCTCCGGGGCTTGCGGGGAATCCTACTCCAACAATTTACCCACCGCTTGTGCGGTCGGCTACGATCTTTCGCCCGCTGCGCGGGCTATGATGTTGAGTCCGCCATGTTATACTGAAATACGGTTTGGGAGGCGAGCCCGATGCCGAAGCTCAAGTATGAGGTCATCATTTACTGGAGCCAGGAAGACCAGGCTTTCATCGCCGAGGTCCCGGAACTCCCCGGCTGCGCGGCGGACGGAAAAACCCACCGCGAAGCCCTCGCCAACGTCGAAGTAGTGATCAAGGAGTGGATCGAAACCGCCACCGAGCTCGGCCGACCCATCCCCCAACCCAAAGGTCGCCTCGTCTTCGCCTAGTCCCCAGCCCCTAGCCCCTGCCTTTCTGCCTCCTGCTTTTCATTGGCCCGATCACCCAACGACCCGATGTCTCAATGCTTTAATTCACCATTCATAATTCATCATTCATAATTGCCGTTCTCCTCCCCCGTTGCCGGCGGCTTGTGGCAGGAGTATACTTTTCTTGTTCGGGTGGCACATGAAACCTGAAGATCTGAGTCAGCTCGTTTCGGAGCTTTCCCCGGCGGAGCAATCCGCGGTGGAAGAGTTCATCACCTTCCTCAAGGAGCGCAACGGGAAGCTGCCTCAGACCTCTTTCCAGGCGGCGATTGACGAATTCATTGCCGCTCATCCCGAGTTGCTCCGTCGGCTCGCCCAGTGACGCTTTACCCTTCCCTCCCCGAAGTGCTCGCCGCTCACGCGCGCCTGATCGTGCTGTTTGGCGGGGCTCAAGGCATTCGCGACCAGGGTGCCCTCGAAGCAGCTCTAGCCAGACCGCAAAGCGGCCATTACCGGGACATCATCGAACAGGCGGCTGCCTTGCTCGAGAGCCTTTCCCAGAACCACCCCTTCGTCGATGGGAACAAGCGCCCCGCGATTGCTGTGACCGCCGCATTCCTGCGTACTAATGGCTTTCGGCTGGATTTCGACGACCTCGAGGCCTATCAATTCCTGATGCAACTCTACGAAGCCGGCCGGTTCCGGTTTGAGCACCTGGAACCTTGGCTTCGGAAGCACGCCCAACCTGCCCCCTGAAATCTGACTCCTGCTTTTCAATGGCCCGATCACCCGACGACCCGATCGCCCAATGCTTTAATTTACCATTCATATTCATCATTCATAATCGCCGTTCTTTCCCCCTTGCCTTGCCCTCCGAGTAGTTGTATACAGGAATGGCATGGCGGCGGTGATACGCCTGCGCTGGGCCTGGCGATTTGGCAATGTCGTCTGGAGGCCAGCGGCGAAGAGGTGCGACCAGCAGGGCGTCTTGTTAGAAAGGAAAGGGAGGACATTCCAGTGCCTACCATCAAGCTACGCGACCATCCTAAGCTGAAGGGAAAGTGGCCGCCGGAGTGGTATCCCAATCATCCGATTGCTTCACACAACAAAACACGTCCACAAGGCGAGCAAGGGACCCTGAAGGATGTGCGACGACACTGGTATGGTCCCGAGGGCCATTTGACTCTGATTGTGGACTATGGGGGCGAGTTATACCACGGCCAGATTCCACTCGACGACGAGGTTTTTTGCCAACATCTACTCAGTGCGCTCGCGAGTTGCCTTGGCATGTCGATACAAGACATTGGAAACGTCGAAATGGGTTCTTAGTTTCTCGAAAATGGCTAAATTTGGGGCGTAAGCGGGCTGCAGGTAGATCCTCTCTTGAGATGCAGGCAAAATTCTTGGATCGGCGGCGTCGGGGCCTTCTACCTACTGAATGCTCCCGGCCCACCCTCGATCTGGCAGGTCGATGCTGGGCGAGGGAGAAATAATAAGGCTCCGGTGGCCGGGCTCGGTCTCCATGGCGGTAGCGGATACAGGCCCGGACTTCAAGCTCTAAGGGGTTTTCATCGTGGAACCGTTTGCGCAAAGAGGTCATTTCTCCGCCAAGTTGGCACGGAAGGTGCACAGGGTTCATGAAAACGGCAGTTGGAAGCAAGACGGATACAAGAGATTCGAAGATTGGGCAAAGGAGAACTTGCACATCCAACGGCGCTCCGTTTTCAAATACGTCAAGATCATCAGGTACCTTGGGCAATTCTCCGATGAGGAGATTGACCGCGTCGGTCCGGAAAAGTGTTATTTGTATGCCCGTCGCTTTGAGAAAAAAGGACTCGATCCGGGAGTCATAGGGGACGTCAACGACGCTACGCTCAAAGAACTTAGGGTGATATGGAATGCCGAGCTACGGAAAACTGGCGACAAAGCGGTGTATGGCGAAATTCTTGAGCCCAGCTTTCGGGGACTAGAACATGCTCCCGTGGGGGAGCAAGGTGTCGTCTTCTTGTTCGGCATGGTAAGCCAAGAGCTTGGCTTCAGAGTGCAGAGCATTCGCCAGCGCTACCCCGACTGCATTGCCAAAGAGAAAATTCCTGACCGTCCTGGAAAGTGGCGCCCGGTGCGCATCGAGTTTGAATACACGAGCAAAGACTTCTACACGCACTCGCACTCGCCCGGGGATGCCGACATCATTGTCTGCTGGGAAGACAACCTGTCGGTTAAGCCTGATGGGTGCCCGCGAGTCGTGGAACTCAAGTCCAAAATCGCGGAACTCCACAGCAATCCGAGTAACCTCTAACTTGGCTGGCAGAGAGCCCTGGGCCTGCGGCCATCCCCGTCCGGCGCAGCCTGGCACGGGCCACAGTTGGGGCTTTCCAACCACATGCATTTTCTGTGTCCACGGTGTCCACGAACCTTTCTTGAACAGTTTCTGAGTTATTGCTACAATCGCCCCATATGGCTAGGCGTCGTTATGTTATCGTAGCTCCGCTCAAGGTATATAGGGAAGGCGGCGGCTCTCGAACCATGAAAGAGGGCGAAGGAGTTTGGGCCGAGACGCCACTCGGGAAAGACAGGGTGACCGTGTACCTCGATAACATCGAGTTCTGGACCTACCGAAAAGCATTCGACGGCTCGACCCGGCCCTACTCACCGGACCCGCTTTGACCTCTCATTTTCCCCCGGCGCAGGCTGGCGCAGAGCGCAGTTCTGCGGCCCACAGACAAGACTGAAATCAGGCGATCCGATCCATACTCTGAACCGACGAATGATTGAGGTGGCGCGGACCTGTTTTGTAGGTTCGCGGCTTTTCGTGCCCGCCAACGATCGTTCGCTCGGTTGACTATTGCCTCCGCACGGAATGACGCGTAGATTGGTCGGATGAGAACACCATGAACCACCAAGACACCAAGGCACCAAGAGAGCGCCTTCCCGTATGGACTGACGAATCATCGGCGCGGTTTGCTGGTGAACTTTAGTAGTGCGCCCATAAAGCAAGGGACGCAGCGAATTGCCCTATGACCTCTTGGTGCCTTGGTGGTGAAAGGTTTTGAAGAAGTCCTGTTGCCCTATGATCGCTTGGTGTCTTAGTGTCTTGGTGGTGAAAGGTTTTGAAGACGTCCTGTTGCCCAATGATCGCTTGGTGCCTTGGTGTCTTGGTGGTGAAAGGTTTTGAAGAAGTCCTGGGCTAGGTCCGTCAACTGACGGATGGACACATTGTCTCTTGACAGCCCCTCCCCCCTGTGCTAGCCTATTCGTGTGAGAACCTCAATCCCCGAGGAAGTCCTTTCCTCGGTAACCTTACAACCCGCCCAGGAGGAACCATGTCCTTACGCAAATCGCCCGAACTTACGCCCGAACTACTCGCTGCCGTGCGCCAGAACGCGCAGCATTCCACCGGACCGAGCAGCCCCGCCGCCAAGCAGAATTCCAAGCTCAATGCCTTGAAGCACGGCCTCTACGCCGCCCCGGAAAACCACCAGCAGACCATGCTGGCGCTGGGCGAAGACCCGGAAGAATTCGATTCACTCAAGCAGGAACTCATGACTTCCTTTGGTCCCGGAGACGTGCTCTGGGAAAAGCAGATCGATGACCTGGCTAGGCTCTACTGGCGCCGCGAACGGGTGCAGCGGGCGCAAGAGGGCCTGATGCGCCGCGCCTTGCAGGGGATCGACGACTGGCAACACCGCCGCCGGCAGGAGATGGCCCGTGTCACCTTCGACGCCTCCCAGCACGAGATGCTTGATGTCGAGCTGTCCGAGTCTACAGATCGAGGGGTGGAGCTGAGAAAGACGCTTTCTTATCTTGAACTCGTGCGGGAGGAGGTCCAACAGCGCACCTTCCGGCTCCGCCAGTACGTCGTGCTGGAATCTCTTTACCAAGGTAGGGTGGGGTGGCGACAGGCGCTGATTTTCGGGCTGCTGCACCGTTTCAGTGACCCTGTGGACTTGGCCGAGCAACAAGAGAAACACGAGGAATACCGGCAGTACCTGCGGAAGCAAGGCCGCAACTGCGAGCCGCCGGGGGAGGCGGAGCGACAGGAACTTCTGCGTCTGCTGGAGGAGGAGATCGCCAGCGTGGGGGAAGAATTCGCCTATGCGGAAAAGGCGAATGAGGAGCGAGCGGCGATCGAGCGGGACGCATGTCTCGCGCCGGAGGGGGAGGCTTGGAGCATGATGTTGCGTCAGGAAGCCGCGCTGGACCGCTCCATTGACCGCAAGGTGAGGATACTGCTGAGGCTGCGGAAGGACTTCACGGACCTCCTGGCCGTTCCTCGCAGCGAGGACGATGGCGGGGGTATGGAGGACATCGAGAGTGCCATTGAGAGCGACATAATGTCCTATGACTTGCAGGGTGTGGAAGCGGCAGAAAGCTCAAAAATGAACGAACAATGCGCGAATGTCACTGAAAACAAAGGGACTGCTTCCAGCAGCCCCGGACCAAGCGGGAATGTTACAGAAAACAAAGGTAGTTACGCGCAAGACACGGGAATCTTATTGACAACAAAGGGTGTTATCTCAAACACAGAGTCACGCGACAGGCAAGTCGCCGAGTGTTCTGCCCGAGTCTGACGATGCACGCTCTCTACGATAACGCTGGCCCGTATCTGACTACTCACAGGCTCTGCCGCTGATGTCTCGTGGCCGGGCTTCCCCGCCTGTTGTCATTCCGAGCGGAGCGAGGAATCTCGCTCTGCTCTCACGTGGATCGGAGCTCAATTTGACCAAGGGCGTAATTAGAAAAAAGAATCAGAGCGAGATTCCTCGCTCCGCTCGGAATGACACCCTCCAGGGATGGCCCCAAAGTGTTCGCGGCTGCATTCCTATGCCTGGAGTCGAGCGTAATCCGCCTGGTGGCTCTCCAATTCCTTCGGGTCGGGTTCGCAGCCGATGCCGCTCTCCGCACTTGCGCAAACCCGCGAGGTTCCAGAGAGACGGATTTCGGGCTGCGCCAAGTCCCGCTTGTAGAACCGGTAACTTGGGAAAATATCTGAAGGATAGTGAATGTTGGGGAGCGTCGCCAACGCGATGCAGTGGGACGCTCCGACGGCCGACTCGAGCATCCCGCCTACCCAGCAGGGGATGCCCTCTTTCTGGCACAGGTCATGGATCTCTATGGCTGGCGTCAGGCCGCCCACACGCCCCGGTTTGAGATTGATCCACCGGCAGGAGCGAAGTTCGATGGCTTTTCGCGCCTTCGCTAAAGAGGTGATGCTCTCGTCGAGGCAAATGGGAGTGCGCAAGGCGGATTGCAGCTTGGCGTGGTCAACGAGGTCGTCGTGAGCGAGCGGTTGTTCGATCATGGCCAGGTGAAACTCGTCCAGGGCCTGGAACATGGCAGTGTCACCGAGCGAGTATCCGCTATTGCAGTCGATGTGAATGGTCAGATGGGGGAAGCGTTCGCGCACCTTGCGCACCATCTCGATGTCCCAGCCGGGCCGGAACTTCAACTTCACTCGCAGGAAACCCTGGGCGACGGCGTCTCCCATGGCGGTCAGCAATTCCTCGATGTGATCCATCACGCCAAAATCCGCCCCAACCTCGACCTCGGGTCGAACCCCGCCCACAAGTTTCCACAAGGGCCGCTCGAGTTGGCGCGCTCTCAGATCCCACCACGCCAGGTCGAGCGAGCCCTTGGCGAAGAAATTTCCCTTGCATCTTCCCAACGCGGCCTGGAGGTCGTGGCCACTGTCGATCTGCTTGCCCACTAATTGCGGGGCCAGCCAATCACGCACCGCCAGAAAGGCTCCATGAGCCCACTCTGGACTGTACGCGGGCGCCGCCATGGGGCTGGCTTCTCCCCAACCATAATGATTCCCGCTGGTCATCTTCACCAGCACGCTTTCAATGGCTGCATCATCACCGTAAGCGGTGCGGAATGGGTACACGAGGGGCATACTGACCCGGTAGATTTCGATGACGTCAATAGAGGTATTCATTTCCATTGGAATGTCCTGTCGAGTTAGTGTCTTCCGTTGCAGAAAAGCCCACGGTGTCATTCCGATCCGTCAGCCGACGGAGAGGAATCTAGCTCCGAGTCCTTCCTCCACAAGCAGGGCGAGATTCCTCGCTCCGCTCGGAATGACAGTGAAGGGCTCGGAATGACAAGGTTTCAGTACATCATGAGAACGGCCAGAGCCGTTCGACGGTCTTCGAAAGGATCCAGCTCTTGTCCTCGTCGTTCAAGAATTTCATGTCGTCACGGACCACGGTGAGCGTTCTGCGGTAAGTGGTCTTCGCTTCGTGAACGGGCCAATCCGTGCCCCACATCAGACGCTTGGGGCCATAAGCCGCGTAGAGCCGTTTGACATGCTCTTGGGCGTCCAGCCAGGGATATTCCTGCTTGGAAATTGACCAGGTATGAGAGATCTTTACGTACACGCGTGGATAGCGCGCCAAGGCCAAGAGCTTATTCAGCTCCTGCGGCTGGTCGACGGGGCAATCCGCCATGTGATCGATCACGACGTCCAGGTCGGGACACGTCTCGATGAGCCGGCCGACTTCCGGGATGCGCGTAATCGCGGTTAGAATCAGCATCGGCACCTTTAACCCTTCCGCACGCTTCCAGAGAGGCGGCATCAGGGGGGCGGTGATCCAATCACCGCTGGCATCAGCCGCGGGACTCAGCCGCACGCCGCGAAATCCCTGTTCGACCAGCTTTGAAAGGTGATCGGGAGCGGCAGGATCGGCCGGGTTCACCCGGCAAACCGCCTGGAAGTAAGGCGGATATTTTCGGACCGAATCGGCAACGTAACGGTTGTCCCATCGGTAAAAAATGGGCTGAACTATCACCGTCCTCTCAACCTGGTTGGCTTTCATCAGTTCGAGAAGCATCGCGGGCGTGGCGTCCTTCTTGGGTGGCTGCGTAGTCTCCTTGGCCCACGGGTAGCGCGGGTCATTGACCCAGACGTGAACGTGTGGATCGATGATGCGGTACTTAGGGGTAGGATGAGGCATGGCCAGGGCAAGGGTTCCCAAAAGGAATTCACGCCGCTCGAGAGGCGGGGCCATAAGCATACCTCCTGTTCAGGAGTAGATGGGTTGAAGCACCTTGACAATGTAAGCGCCACACCGCTGGTAGCTGATGAGCGGACCCCGGCGTACCGTGTCCAGATCAACACAAATCCACCCACGGTATTTCACATCCTTCAAAGCGCGGTGGCAAGCGGGAAAATCCACCTCACCGTCGCCGAGATCATAGATGCTGGAAAAGAATCGCGCCTCGGACGATTCCTTCGGTAGCGTCTTCCCGTTCCACTCCACCCAATCCTGCGGAGGGGTTGTCCACTTTGCGTCTTTATAGTCGCAAAATCGGATTCGATGCTTGTATCTCTCGAAGGTGCTTGCCACGTTGCCACCGGCAAGATGCAGATGGGCGGTGTCCGGCGACAACCCAAAGAGCTTGGGATCCGTCATGGCCATGAATTGGTCAACCTCCTCCTGCGTCTGAACCATTTCGCCCAAATGGTTATGCAACCCGGCGGTAAATCCCATCTCACCCGCCAACTCGCCGATTTGGTTGCAAGTCGTGGCGATCTCGCGCATGACTTCCGGCGGGGTCGCCTGTGAGCCGGTACGCCCGGGAGGAAAAACCACCAGGTGGTTAGCGCCGAAGTCGGCCAGGAACTTCATGGCATTCCGCGCGTTTTCCAGGACTTTTTTGCGCTGCGCAGGGTCGTGCAGCGGCCCGCCAAAGGAGATTGTCACGATGTGCAGATTACGCCGGGATAATTCCCGGTGCAGTTGCGCGAGGGTCAGCTTGTATTGTTGCAGAAAACCATCGAAGCCGGTCACCCGCATACCGATGAAACGCGTTTCCTTCATCACGTCCAGGACGTCCGTGAACGGGCAGGGCGGCAGATGCGACCAGAGGCCCAGGGAAAGAGCCCACTTCACGTTGTGGTTCGAAGGCAAGCGGCTGACGGCATTGGCCACAGCGGCCGTTAAGACGGAAAGTTGAGCGAGAAAAGCGCGCCGGTTCATGGTCGTGTCCTCCTTGGCTGAAAGAGACTATCAGTAACCACGGGGACGTTGTCAAGCCCGGGACCTCGAGCCCGGGACCTCGAACCACCCCCCCCTACCCCTCCTTGGCAAGGAGGGGAGCCAACTCACAGATTCCCCTCCTCATTGAGGAGGGGGCCAGAGGGTGGTGAATAGGCATTGTTGCAGTGCGAGAAGCAAAGGGTTACAATCTGGCTCCTTAAAGAATCGCCATGCCCAAGGCCGAGATCAGTCCGCGCACGATCAATCGCAGGGAATTCCTGTCGCTGGCGGTAGTGGCAGCTTTCAGTGCCGCTAAGTCGGAACACTTAATCATCGACACACACTTGGAAGTCTGGACTTTCGATCCCAAGTTCCCTTTCCATCACCCCGAACAGCCCGACCTGAAGCGCGTGGCCGTGGAAGCGCCGATTGAGAACGAAGTCGCAGAGATGCGGGAGTTCGGATTGAAATACGCCGTGCTCATCAACCCTCGCTTCTACGGATGGGACAACTCCTACATCAGCTACTCGCTGCACAAGTACCCTGACCTGTTTGTGGCCCATGGCTTGTTGAATCCACTGGGCGACGATCCGGCAGGCCGGTTGCGCTACTGGGTGGAAGAGCATGGCTTCCAGGGCATGCGGTTTAGCCCTATCTACCATCCCAACTCGAGCTGGCTAAACTCCAAGGATCTCTATCCGCTTTGGCGCGAGGCGGAGCGCCTGGGGGCGGTCTTCAACTTCTACATCCTTCCCCAGCAGATGCCCATGCTGGAAGATATGGCGGGGAGATTCCCGGGAGTCAAAATTGTAGTGGACCACCTTGGCAAGCCGGACTTGAGCGCTCCCGATCCCTGGGCCGAGTTTCGCAAGATGTTCCGGTTAAAACGCTTCCCCCAGGTTTGGGTTAGCGCTTCGGAGCCTTATGAAATCTCCTTGACGAAACAATTCCCCTATCGCGATACCTACCCGTTCTTCAAGGCGACCTATGAGGAATTCGGACCCAGGCAACTCATCTGGGGAACAGGGTACCCAAAACCACGTTGGGAACTGCCGATGGACAAGGAGCTGGAGTTCGTCAATAGCGCACTCGACTTCTACAGTTCCGAGGACCGCGAGCTGATCCTCGGAAAGAATGCTCTCCGCATTTGGAAATTCCCGAAAGGTTGATCGCATGCGAGTTCTTTCCGCACTGAGACGAACTGCCTTTTTGGCGTGCTTAATGGGCCTTGGTGCGCAACTGGCCATCTCGGGGCAAGCTCAAGCGCAGGAGCCCGCCAGCCCAAGTATCCTGGCCGGCGATCTTCTCTATGTTTCGGGTCAGGGCGCCCAGGATGCTCAAGGGCAAGTTCCGCGGGAGCCGGCAGCACAGATTCGGCAGTGCCTTTCTAAGGTGAAGAGCATCGTTGAAGCTGCCGGACTGACCATGGAGCACGTGATCTACGTACAAGTTTATCTGACGGATTATTCGGATGAAGGTCCCCTAAACCAAGGCTGGAAGGAATTTTTCCCCAAGTCGCCGCCCGCGCGCTCCACAATTGGCGTGGCAAGCCTGCGCGGGACTCCCGTAGAAATGACGGCCGTGGCGGTTAGGGATTTGTCGCGGAAAAAGGTGATGGTGCCTGCGAATTATCCTTCAAGTTCCCCCCTCAGCCCCGGCGTGTTGGTGGGTGATCGCCTTTTCCTTTCCGGTCATCTGGGGCGCGATATCAACACAGGCCGAATCCCCCAAGATCCCGAAGCCCAGGTGCAGCTCTCTATCGACCGCATGCGCGGCACTCTTAAGCTGGCCGGAGCTGATTTTCACAATATGGTCTTCATGATTCCCTATTTCACCGATCGAGTGCCTCTGGACGTCTTGAACCGGGTCTGCGCCAGGAACTTCGATACCGCGAACCCTCCTGCCTGGGTGCCCATCAATGTCATTGGCCTACCGAGCGGGGCGAATGTCGAGTTCACGGGCGTGGCGGTAATGGATTTGGCCAAACGCCGAACGGTGCGGCCAAAGAACACGGAGTCGAACCCCACTTCCAGCCCGTGCGTCTTAGCCGATAATATCCTTTACTGTTCTGCACAGGCCGGTTTCAATCGCGGTACCCATGGGGGGATCTCCGCCTCGTCGTTGGAGACTCAAACCCGGCAGACGATGCGCAACCTGCAGGACAGCCTCGCGCAGGTCAATATGAGCTTCAAGAACGTTGTTTCCACCCATGTGTACCTCGACGATATTCGAGACGCTGAGCGCTTTGACCGCGTGTACGCCCGATACTTTACCGCCACACCTCCGGCCAGGACGCTTCTTCAACCGGCGACGCCCACGACTCGAGTTCCGGATGGCGGAGGGAAGAGCCGCGGACCTCAAGGGCGGAGGTCCGCGCTACCGCTCGAAGAGATTTCCATCATTGCTGTCAAGTGAGGCGTATTGAGTACCAATACTTCTGCGACGGATTCCGGCTTCGACGGCAAACGGCGCTGGGTCGTTGTCGGGCTATTGTGCCTGGGCATGATCATTGCCTACGTGTCGCGCAGCAACATCTCAGTGGTCCTGGCAATTCCCGATTTCATCAAATTCTTCCACCTTTCGGATACCGGGCGCGGGATGATCAACTCGGCGTTCTTCTGGGCCTATGTCGCACTCCAGGTCCCCGCCGGATGGGTCGTTGACCGGCACGGAGTGAAGTATCCCTACGCCATCGGCTTCGTGTTCTGGTGCATGGCTTCCACTGCCACGGCGTTTGCGCATTCCGTCGCACAATTAGCCACCCTGCGTGTGCTTTTGGGAACTTTCGAATCCCTAGTGGCGCCGGCGAGCATCACCTGGATTCGACGCAATTTCTCCGAGGTGGAGCGCGGTTTGGCGGTGGGGGTCTATTTGGCCGGCACGAAGATCGGACCCGCAGTTGCGGCTCCTCTCACGGTTTGGCTGACCATGCAGTATGGCTGGCGCGCTATGTTTCTGCTAGTCGGAGTTGGTGGCGTGGTCTGGCTGATCCCATGGTTACTGTTCGTCAAGAATGATTCCCCTCGAACTCCCAGCGAGCGTCAAAAAAAGGGCGGTGAAACAACGATTCCTTTTTCCCGAATCATGGCCAGCCCTGTGACTTGGGGATCCGTGATCCTCGCTTTCTGTTACATGTATTTCGTCTATTTCTGCATGACCTGGATGCCCGCCTACTTTATCGAGCATCGTCATCTGTCTATCTCCAAAATGGGTGCTTACACATTCTTCAGTTTCGGTGGAATGGCCGTCACGGCTGCGCTGGCAGGTTGGGCTGCGGATCAGATGATTCGCCGAGGCGGCAACCCGGTCACGGTAAGGAAATGGTTCACGATTGTCGCTTTGGCGATTGCCTGCACAGAACTGATCGGCGCCCAAAGCTCCTCTGTGAATGTGGCGCTGGTTTTCGCCATCGTCTCCCTCTCCGGCCTGGGTCTCGCAACCGCCAACTACTGGGCGCTCACACAAACCTTGATTCCGGCTTCTGCCATAGGGCGCGTCAGTGGAGTGGTGAACTGCTCCGCCAGCCTCGCCGGCATCGCGGCTCCGATTGTTACCGGCTGGCTCAAGCAGCGTTCGGGCGGATATCAAGTTCCCATGCAGGCCATCTGGTTCTTCTTGGTTGTGGGCGCCCTATCCTACCTGGTGCTGATGCGCGAGAAATACGCCCCCCGGGCAAAAGCCACAAACTGTTCGTAGACTCGCGGCTCCCAGCTTCCTCCCCATGCTCGATCACCGCAGCGGGCAGGATGCGGCTGAGTTGCTGGCCGGTAGCGCGCACGTTTTTTTGTATATATGCGCCCGGCCGGTGGAACTGCCGAACGCTGGGTGGAGGAGGGATTACTGTGTCGGCGAGCCGACAATCAGGGCACCACGTCTTCGATCTTCACTTTGTGGTTTTCGAGGAGAGTGCCCGTGGCGTGCTCGACCCCCGCCACCGACACCTGGTATCCGATTTCCGCTTGGACCACACTCAGCTCCGCCTGCGCCAACAGGTTCTGGGCATCCAGCACGAAGAAAATCTGGGAGGCCCCTAACTCATACTTCCGCTGCTCGGCCTCCAGGGTTTTCTGCGCCAGGTCACGCGAGACCTTCGCGGCCGCGATCGAAAGCTCGGCCGTTTCGAGCTGGTGCACGGCGTCTTTGACTTCCTGCCACAACTGTTGCGTTTGCTGGCGTTGAAGATACAGAGCGCGCCGCCTTGAAACCATGGCCTCGCCCAGATTCGCATGAGCCGAGCGGTTGCGGATGGGCAACTGCAACTGTACGGTGAAACCGTAGCTGGGGAAGTCAAAGCTTCGCAATTGGGTGAGGGCCTGGGGAAATCCCCCGGTGGCGATGACGGTGGGAGGAGTGGTGGTGGTGTCGAGCTGGTTTCCGCCCAAGCCGCTGGTCGAATAAAAAGCGCTCAAGCTGAGGTTGGGCAAGAGCTGGTTATGAGCCAGTCGGATCATGGTGTCATCGTTGTCGAGCTGCAGGCGGAGCGCCTCGAGTTCCGGCCGCCGCTCGAGTGCTTGCTGATAGGCCTGCTGGATATCCAGGGAGAGGAGTTGGCCGCGGGGCTCGAGGGACTCGGTGAGGTCGAGGTCGAGCGCCCGGATGTGGGGGTCCAGGTCGGCGCCAATGACGCGGCGAAAGGCGTCCTCAGCCTGTTTCAAGCTGTACTCTGCCTGGATGACTTGCACGCGCCGCGCCGCCACCTGCGACTCGGAGCGATAGATGTCGAAGGGCGGGATCGCTCCCAGCTCGAGCGCGCGTTTGTCGCGGTCATAGCTCGCCTGGGCCTGCTCGACTGATTTCTTCAGGACAACCAGGCTCTCGCGCGCTTGCACGACAACCGAGTACTGCTGGATCGTCTGAAGCAGCGAGTCATTCACCTGGGCGGCGAAGGTCGCCCGCGACATGTTCAGATTCCTTCGCGCAATGATGATGGGGGCGCGATTGGGAAACAGCCCGCGATTTTGCAGCAGCGGTTGCGTCACGGTGAGCGTGGCGCTCGACGAGATGGAAGGATTGAATGTCGCATAGATGCTGTTGGTCGCGTACTTGTTGCTGGAGAAGTTGAGGTCGTAATTCGTGCCGGTCTGAAACGTCTGCTTGTAATCGAAGGACGCCGCTTGGTTCAGCGTGCTGAGCGTCGGGGCGCCCTGGAGCTGGGTGTTGGCGGGGGTCGTCACGCGACCGGCGTTGAAGCTCGAGAGGCCCAAGGGATCAAACGCCTGGTAGGAGCGCTCCACCTCCAGCCGCGCGGTTTCTATCGGCAATTCGTTCAGCCGCACGTTGGTATTGTTCAACAGCGCCAGGCGGATAGCGTCCGCGAGAGTCAGGCGGAGCTTTCCCTCCACAACATGATCTTTGAGCTCCACGGGGCCCTTTACCTGGGCCGGAATGGACGGGGGATAAACCAGTTGGCGCATATAACCCGGGGTGGGAAAGGTCTGGCCCGCCGCGGAACGTACGATCAGGAACAATACCAGGATGAGCCCGGCGCGCTTCATATCAACCTCCCGCAATTCAGGTGTCAGGTGCCAGGCCACCGTGCCCAGCCCCCATGTCATTCCGATTCCTTCACTGTCATTCCGATCCGTCAGCCGACGGAGAGGAATCTCGCTCTGGTTTGTGGAGGAAGGAATCAGAGCGGGATTCCTCTCCGTCGGCTGACGGATCGGAATGACACCTACTCGTACCGGATGGCTTCGGCAGGATCGAGCCGCGCCGCTTTGAGGGCGGGATAAGTGCCGAAAATAAGGCCCACGGATACCGAAACCAGGAACGCCAGCAGGATGGAGGAGAACGTCACGATCGTCGACCAGCCCGCCAGCAGCGCGATGACGCGCGACATGCCAAAGCCGAAGACAATCCCCATCAGGCCGCCCACAATCGAAATCAGCGTGGCCTCGATCAGAAACTGGCGGACGATGTCCACGCGCCGGGCGCCGACCGCCCGCCGCACCCCGATCTCGCGCGTCCGCTCCAGGATGCCGGCCAGCATGATGTTCATGATTCCAATGCCGCCCACCAGCAATGAGATGGAGGCGATGGCCACCATGACCACTTCAAAAATCCGTTGGGTGCGCTTTTGCTCGGCGAGCAGTTCGGCCGGCGCCACCACGCTGAAGTCCCTCGCCCCGCCATGCGTGTTATTCAAAATACCTCGCACAACTTCGGCGGTGGAGAGGATGTCTACGCTGGGGAGCATTTGCAGGTAGATCCCATCGATCTCGTCCTTCAGTTCGCTATTGGTGTCCTCCAGGCGGTCCAGGGCCGTGTAAAGCGGCACGTAGAGGAGGTTGTTCAGGTCTTGCGTGGGCAGAGCGCTGTTTGAACCCTGCATCGTCAACTGGGGCGCCACCACGCCAATGACGTGGAACCATTGCTCGTTGACCTTCACGTATTGGCCCAGCGCCTCCTGGTTGCCATACAGGCCGGCCCGCGCTCCATCTCCCAGCACGCAAACGGGCGCGGCGTGGTCGTTCTCTTGCGCGTCGAACCAGCGCCCCGCCACCACTTGCAGCCCGCCTATGCGGAGATAATTGGGCTCGACGCCGTAAACGATGGGCAGGTCGCGCTGCGGCTTGGGGAGCATTTTTGTGGGAGTGAATCGCTTGCGCGGCGACGTCTCGACAATGCCATTGGTGTTGGCTTTGATGACGCGCCAGTCGCGGAAGGTCAGGCCCGGAGAAAACTTCCGCACTTTCTGGAGGTCCGGCCAGTTTACCGCTTCTTTTGCTTCCACGATCAGGTTGCGCACTCCGAGCTGCTCGATGAAAGCCATCATCTGCTGCTGAGCCCCGGCGCCGATCGACAACATGGAGACCACCGCCGCCACACCGAAGATCATGCCCAGCATCGTCAGCAGGGTGCGCAGCTTGTGAAGGCGGAGATTTTCGACGCCCTGCAAAAGGTCCGGCAGGAGTTGCGAGAGAGTGTGCGGGCGCAGGATGGCGGGCAGGGAACTGGCCGGAGTCATCGCCCGCCTCCACCCACCAGGGAGGGCTGGTTCGTGGCGCCACTCGAACCAGGCTTGCCCGCCTCTTGCTCAGGGTTGAGCAGGGCCACCACCGCGCCCTCGCCTACCCCTTCGATCGCCACCTGACTTTCAGTGCGCCGCGTCACTTTCACCGGGCGCGATACGAAGGCGCTTCCTTGTTCCACATAAACGAATGGTTTCCCATCTTTATCGAACAGCGCTTGCGGGGGCACCAGCAGCAAGTCCTTCGTCTGTCCTCCCTCGACGATCGCCTGCACGGTGAGCCCAGGCCGGATTTCGGGGTCCGGCTTGTCCAGGGTAACTGTCACGTCGAACTTGCTGGTCGCGCTTCCGGACCACCACATGCCGCGCGAGGCCATGCCCGCCACCGATTCCACCTTGGCAGGGAAAATGCGCCCCGGCAGAGCATACACATGCGCTTCCACCGGCACGCCCGCATTCATGTTTGCGCGATCGCCTTCGTCCACCTTGCACTGAATTTCCATTTGCTCCAGGTTCATAACCTCGGCCACTAGCGTTCCTGGCCCCACCTGGTCGCCTGCGCCAAACTCGGGCAGCTTCATGCCCGGGGAGTAAAAGGGGCCGAATGCGCGGTCGTTCTCTTTCAGGGATACGAGGCCGTCAATACTGGCCTTCACATTCATGCTCTGGATATTGGTTTGAGCCTGCGCCATCAAGAGGCGTGCCTTGCGCTCTTTTTCCTGAGCCACATCCAGGGCCGCCTGGTTCGAGACGGAGTGCGATTTGATGTCCTGCTCGAGCTGGGCGAGATGGCGCTTGGCCTCCTCGAGCGCCAGGAGGTTCTTCTTGGCGTCGATGGCGCTCACCAGTTCGTTCTTACTCACGTCCAGTTCCGCCCGGCGCACATCGAACTTCGCTTTGAGCAATTCCACCTCGTCCTTTGCCCCCTGCACTGCGGCATCGGCCTTGGCCTTGGCGATTTCCTCTCGGGCCTCATCCAAATCGAACTGGTTCTCTTGCAGGTTATACTGCTGCTCGCTGGGGTCGAATTCCACCACTACGTCGCCATTGTGAACGTGCGTGCCAGTCCGCTCCAGGCGGATGATGCGTAGGTTGCCGGAGACGGAGGGGGCCACAATCATCACGCTGCGCCGGGCGTGAAGTTCACCCTCCGTGTACACCTTCATGTCCAAGCGCCCTCGTTTCACTACCGCGGTCGGTATGCTGCGCTGAGGTTTGTGCAACCGCTGAAGACTCCGCGCCGCTCCGGCCCCGGCCACCACCAGTACCGCCAGCAGAACCACCCACCGAGTTTTTCTCCCTACCTTCACGACTGCTCCTATCCACAGATTTCACAGATTACGCAGATGAAAACGTTTGGGCCACGGAGAGCAGACCGCGCCGCCTCAATAACACGTGATGGCCATTGCGGGGACGAGCTCGCGCCCGCAGGCGCCGCAATCCATCCCTTTCTTGCTTTCTGAATCTGCGCAATCTGCATAATCTGTGGATGCTCACCGCTTCGGCGCCGCCGTGGGGTCTTTCAGCGCCACCCGCTCGCCGGGCTTCAGCCCCCGAGTCACCGCCACCTGGCTCTCGCCGCGTTTTGCCACCTGGATGTCGCGTTCCTGGAAACTCGAACCGCTCAGCACGTAGGCCACGGTCTTACCGAACTTCTGGAACGTCGCCTGGGGAGGAATCAGAATGCAGGCCGGCAGTTTCTCGACTGCCACGCGCGCGGTCGCGCTCATCCCCGGGCGCACCCGAGCATCGGCTTGATCCACCTGAACCGAAACGTCGAAGTTCCGCGGGAACGGCCAGCCCGAAAAATCGATCTTAGCGAGAGCGCTGATTTCAACCACGTGCGCGGGGAATTCCTTGTCGGGGACGGCATCGACGCGCACTGTGGCGGGCAGACTCTCCTTCACGCGCCCGCGGTCGGCCTCCTCCACTCGCCCGCTCACGCGGAGGCTGGAAATGTCGGGAAATTCAGCGATGCGGGCGCCTTGCCAGGCGCGATCGCCTTCCTTGAACGGGGGTGCGCTGTCACTGAACCGACCGCTGGCGCGCCAGTTAGGAAGGATGGTTACCATGCCCTCCACTGGCGCCCGCAGGGTCAAGGAGGCAATATCCTGCTCCGCCACTTGCACGTCGCGAAGCGCTTTCTCGCGCTTCTGCTTCTTACCGTCATTGTCCGCCGCGGCCTTGGAGTGGTCGGAAGCGAGTTTCTCCTCCTCTTCCTTTAAACGCTGCTCCGCATCGGCAAGCAGCAACTTGTTCTTTTCGCCGTCAATCTTGGAAAGGATCTCCGCTTTGCTGACTTCCAATTTGGCGCGCTGGACGTCGTAGCGGGCCTTCTCGAGGTCCGTCAAGTCCTGCTCTTCCTGCAGCTTGGCCTGGGCGCGCCCCTGCTCGATCTCTGCCTCGGCCTGCTTCAGTTCGGAGCGTTTCTGCTGCAGCGTGTCCCGCAGCTTGGCGGTATCGAACTCGACCACTGCCTCACCTTTCTTGAGCACCGCGCCGGTTTTGGCCATCTTCAAAATCTGAGGATCCCCTACCCCCCCGCGGGTGTGCGGCGCATACACCGACAGGGATCTCTTGGCTTTCACCTCACCACGAATCTTCACGTAATCGTCGAATTCGCCCCGCGTCACTTCAGCGGTGGGTACGTTGGGCGCAGTCCGGCTGAAGCGCACCGACGCAATCCCCCCGCCCCCAATCAATAGCCCTGCGGCGGCCAGCCACAGCCAGCGGTGTTTCAATATCTTTCGCCCTCGGCGCGTCATGTGGAAGACCCGCTCCGCACAGGCTCGGGGTGGCGCTCGACTTCCATCCCGGGCTCCAGCCCGGAAAGGACCACGACCTCGAGATCGCCTTCGTCGCCCGTCTTTACCGCCTGCTTTTCAAATCCCAGCGCCCGCTTGACGTACACCCAGGATTTTCCGCCTTGACTTACCACCGCATCACGCGGCACCACCAGCGCGTTCGCCTCCTGGCCCAAAACCACATCGAGCGAAGCCGAGAGGTCGGGCATCAGTCGCGCATCGCTCCCCTCAATCGAGAAAAGGCCGCCAAACGCCCGCACGGTTGTTGAAAGTCCCCCGCTCAGCCCGATGGCGCCCAACCGTTCGAGCTTTCCGGAAAGGTTCAAATCGGGGTATGCGTCCAGGTGAATCTGCGCCGTCTGCCCCACGTGCAGGTAGGGAATGTCCAATTGGTTCACCCGTACGCGAACCTGCATCCTTGAAGGGTCCACGACCTGCATGAACGGAAATCCGGTCCAGACCTGGTCTCCCTCTTCGGCCTCACCCAGGCCTCCGCCCTTCCAGATCGGGTTCAGGACAACCAGCCCATCGAGGGGAGAAAGGACCGCCATCTTCTCGGAGTTCTGCTGGGCGTGGAGCATGGCACTGCGGGCGCGGTCGCGCTTGATCTCCAAAAGGCGCAAGTCGGACTGGTCGGCCTTGCGCTTCAAATCGTAGGTCTGGCGGAGCTGCTTCAGGGTCGCCTCGGCGGCTTCCAGATTCAGCTTGTTTTTCTCCGCATCGATGCGCGAGACCACTTCGCTGCGCTGCACTTCCAGCTTCGCCGTCCCCACCGCGTCCTCGGCCTGCTTCAACTCGGTGTCGTCGTGAGCGCGCCCCGCTACCTGCGTGGCCTTCTTGGAGGCAATCTGATTCTTGAGGTCGCGGTACTCCGCCTGCTTGTCCATGAAGGCCTTCAATTGGGCTTCCCGGTCAAACTCCGCCAGCGGGTCTCCCTTCTTGACCCGCGTGCCTCCCCGCGTCAGCTTGGTCAGAATCATCTGCCCGAAATCGCCTCCGGTCAGCCGCGGCGCCAGAACCGAGTAGGACCGCACTGCCTCGACCGTGCCGCTCAAGCGAAGCGTGCGCACAAACGCGCGCCACTCCACTTTGGCCGTAGTGATCGTCACGCCCGCGACCGCCCCTGCACGCGCACCCTGGCGCGCATGCCAGGCCCACAGGCCCACAATGATCGCCACAACAGCAAGCGAAGCGAAGATCGCGTAATGCAGGCGCACGCGTGGGGGTTCAGGAGCAACAACGGGTGGAGGCAAAGGCGGCGGCTCGACCTCGGGAACCGGCGCAACCTCAAGGGCAGCGCGCGCGTGGAGCCCCGGCCCTCGGTCAGGCAAATTCATAGGCTTTGCCTTTCCGCCTCCACGGTGGGGAGGCTTTGTTCCTTGGACGTTGAAAACAACAAATTCGTTACCTGCCTACTTGACCGCAATTGCCTTTTTCAGCTCCGCGTTCGTCCAAAACTTTACGCCAGGGGCACTGCCGAGGCAAGCTCCATTGCCTCGGCGCATCGCCGGTTCCAAACCTCTTTTCTTGCGAAGAATGTCCCCTAGGTGATCGCGCTGTCGTAATGGAGGAGATTGAGCCCGAAGAAATCGAGCTGCCGAGGCATTGCGGGATCTTGCCGCAACTGGGACTCTCCGCGTCGTAGGCATAGAACTAACCACCTTTATTTTCAACAACATTCCCGTTTTCATGGGTTAAGTATATTTGTTTTCATAAACATTCCCGCTATATTCGTAGGGTTTCCTCAGCGGTCATTTGTTTTCATAGACATCGTGGCTTTGTTCGTTAAATTTTAAGGAATCTCTTTTTCGCATCTTCCGCCATGTCAGACTTCTTGTCTGCTGAGCGGCAATCCGATTGGCGGGCTTTTCGTCCTCCTTGGCGCATTCTCGGAAGCGGGTTGGAACGGGCCATGGCATTGCCGCATCCTGTTCCCGGCAGGGGGCGAGCACCCGGCCGGCTTCCACCTAGAATTCTAGCCTATCTAATTGCGTCTGTCAAGAGACAGAAAGTCTGTTTCGGCTCGCCCCGCAAAGCGGTGTGCAATGTCGATTCGAGCGTTGGAGTGAGAATATCCAAGGTCGGGTCGAGGAGGGCCGATCCGAACTGGCTCTGAGGAAACGCAAGGCTGTGTGCATGAAGAACAAGTAGAACAACGATCAAACTAACGCAGTCCCTCATTCGTATCTCAGCGCCACTATGGGATCGACCTTCGTGGCTCGGCGGGCAGGTATGTAGCAGGCAAGCCACGCCACTGCGAGAAGAACCAGCGAAACGGTAACCAACGTAACCGGGTCAGTAGGCTTGACGCCGAAAAGCATGGTTTGGAGAAAGCGAGTGAGGCCGATGGAGACCGCTACGCCGATTCCGGTACCGATCAACACCGCGCGCAGTCCTTGCCCGACCACGATCTTCAGCACATCGCCGCGCTCGGCGCCCAAAGCCACGCGCACGCCTATTTCATGCGTACGCTGGCTTACTGAATAGGCCACCACACCATAAATGCCGACGGCTGCAAGGATCAGGCCCAACGCTGCAAATGCGGCGAGCAGAAGCAGGTTGACTCGTCGCGAGGTGAGAGATCCTGCGCGGAGTTCGTCCAGGCTCGCGAGGTCGTGGATCGGCTGGTCCTTGTCGACGCTCGCAACCACCCTGCGGACAGGTCCGGCCCAGAGCATGGGATTTCCCGCGGTGCGCACGAGGAAGGTCATGTGCGGGGACCCCACCTGCAAATACGGCAGATACATCGCCGGTGACGCCCCCTCTTCGCCGCTGCGAACATCGCCTACTACTCCCACGATGGTCAGCCAATCGTTCTTCTGAAGCCAATTCATGATCCTTCTACCAAGACAATTCTCACCGGGAAAATAACGGCGAGCGAAGGACTCAGTGAGGATGATGACCCCCGGGGAGCCTTCGCGGTCGGCGTCGGTGAAATAGCGCCCCCCTATGAGAGGTACCCCCATCGTGCGGAAATAATCGGAGCTAATCATCGCGTAGAAATTGTTGGGTAGTTTTTCCACCGCGGAGGGAGCTGGTTCCACACGTCCCTCGATCCTCACCTCACCCACGCCGGTCAAGTAACCTCCCCCCAAGGGAGCGCTGCTGGTGAGGCCTGCCGATTGGACGCCTTCCAGGCCCTTGATCTTTTCGATCAACTGTTGGAAGAACCTTGACTGGTCCTTGGGCGTGGGATACTTGGAAGGCGTCAAGTCTACGGTCGCGCTCAGGATGTTCTTTGTCCGGTATCCCGGGTCGATCCCGCGCAGTCGCAGGAAACTTCTGAAAAGCAAGCCGGCCCCCACCAGAAGCACCATGGCGAGCGCGGTCTCGCTGGCGGTCAGCACGTTGCGAAGAAGGAGGCCGGAGCGCAACTCGCCCGCCGTGCGGCCGGCTTCTTTGAGCACCTCATTCAACGAAACACTGGTGGCCTGGAACGCCGGGGCCAAACCGAAGGCAACTCCGGTGAGCGCCGCCAGACCCAGGTTGAAGCCCAGAACACGCCAGTCGAGACCGATCGGTTCGAGCCTCGGCAGGTCCGCGGAAATAAACGCCACCAGCAAATCCTTTCCCCAGCGCGCCAGAGCCAGGCCAATGACTCCCCCCGCGAGAGCCAACAGGGTGCTTTCGGTGAGAAGCTGTTGGATGATCCGCATCCTCCCCGCGCCCACGGCCAGTCGCACCGCCATTTCTTTTTGTCGAGTGGCCGCGCGGGAGAGCAGCAGGTTGGCGACATTGACACAGGCGATGAGGAGCAGGAGGCTCACCGCGCCCAGGAAGAGCAGCAGCGAGAGCTTCGCTTTCGAGATTATCTCTTCGTGCCACGCTGAGAGCACGACGCTCTTCTTGAAGCCTGTCGCTTTGAGGAACATGCTTGAAATGGGCCCCGAAATCGTGTCGAGCTCCGCACGGGCTCCCTCCAAGCTCACTCCGGGTTTGAGCCGGCCGATCATTCGAACCGCTGGAAACGGCCCAGGCCCAGTCTCGCTCGGGGGAAGCGGTGTCCAGAGGTCATAATCCAGCCTGTACAAGTCGGGAACAACAAACGTGGCGGGAAGCACCCCCACAACGGTATAGGCCTTGCCATCCAGTGTGAGCCCCCTGCCGATAACTGACGGGTCGCCACCAAAACGGCGCTTCCACAAAGCGTGGCTCAGGACCGCAACAGGCGGACTGCCCGGCCGGTCATCGCCGGGAAGAAAGACCCGTCCAACCACAGCGTGAGCGCCCAGCAGCGAGAAGAACGACGGACTGGCAACGCCGCAGCTAAGTCGCTCTGCTTCACCGCCGCCCGCGAGGTTAGCCCAGGAGTACGTATAGGCGGCAACTGGGTTCAGCGTTCGGCTCTGATTTTTCCAGAGCGCATACTCTACGCTGAATGCCAAAGGAATGATCCCGGCGGCAGGGCCGAGATTCTCCTTGACGTATACCAACTGCTCTGGATGCGGATAGGGCAAGGGACGAAGCAGCACCGCATTGACGACGGTGAAGATGGCGGTGGTAGCGCCGATGCCCAGGGCCAGGGTTAGCACTGCGACGGCCGTGAAGCCAGGGTTCCTGCGCAACCCGCGCACAGCATAGCGAAGATCCTGCAAGAGCGTTTCAAGGGAGATCGATAACCACATCGCCTGCCTCCTTCTCCGCCGTGGAGTGTCTGGTCATTCCCGCCTAAACTTCGGCGCGTTCCAAGAGCAACTGCGCGGCAAATGGAAGTGCCAAGGCAATGGCAGTCCAAAGGACCAGCGAGCCGGTAGGAAATGCCCGCGTGGCGCCAGCAACCCACTTGCACGCACCGTACATGAACCCCAAGACCGAAGGGAAATTGACATTGTGGTAGTATTCCGCCGCCACAGGCAGCATCAGGTCGATGAAGAGTATTCCGAAGCCGTAACTCAGCCCCACCCGGCCGTCGCGTGCGACCACCGTCATAAAATACGTCAATCCGTAAGCCACCACGCCGCCTAAGGCCAAGGGCACGGCTGTGGCCAGTGGCCGCCACGTCGGAAGATGGCCTGTCAGAAAGATCAATGTTCCGAGAGTCGTCGCTACGGTCAGAAAAACCATAACGCTCAACTCCAAAACCCCAACCATCCAACCCGTCCACACCCAGTACGCCCGCCGGCGCGGTCGAACCAGGAGGAAATCCGCGGTCCGTTCCTTGAACTCCTCTCCCAGGCCAGATGCGCCCATAGCCAATCCCCAGAGGAGGGTGAAAAGGGAACCCACGCCTCCGAGAACAAAGCTAGTTACAAATGACCACGTTTGACTGACCGAAGGCGACGGCCCGAAATGGAACTTGACCTCCATACAAGCGAGGGAAACACAGAGCGCCGGCAAGGCTATGACACGGACGATGAAATTGCTTCGGCTATCTCGCCAACATTTCCAGACGTACATGACTCCTCCTTTCGGACCAGCGCAAGGAAGATCTCCCTCAAACCCAAGGGAGAAACTTCCGCGACAGTGGCGCCCTGCCGGCTGAGTTCGGCGGCAAAGGCGTCCGCGTTCTTCTTAACAAGGTATTTGTGAAAATTGCCCTCCGAAGCCAGCCACAAGACTTCGGGGGACTCTGTCTGTGGCAGGCCATTGCCGGCGACGGTCACTAGTCGAAACTGGCTCTTGATATCATCCAGCCTCGCCTCGAGCAAAAGCTTTCCGCGATCGATGAGGCCGATCCAGTCAGCAATCTGCTCCACGTCGGAGAGTTGATGCGAGGAGATGAAGACCGTCCGGCCTTCGGCGATTACGTCTTGGACAAGGATGCGCAGGAACTCGTCGAGAACCACGGGATCGAGCCCCGTCGCCGGCTCATCGAGAAGCAATAAATCCGCCCCCTGTGACAGCGCCAGTAAGAGATAGACTTTCGTTCGATTCCCTTGCGAGAGCTTCGCGAAAGGACGGTCCATTGGAATCTCGAACATGCGCGAATACTTCTCGACCGCTTCATCAGACCAGTTCGGGTAGAATCCGCGCGTGAAGCGCACGAGTTCCCGAGGCGTGAGTCCTCCATATAGTGCCTTGCTCTCGCTCACGTAGGCCGTGCGCTCGAGGATAGCAACTTGCTCGCGGCCAACGGGGAATCCCAGAACCGTGCCGCGGCCTTCCGTAGGCCGTGCTAATCCTAGTAATATCCGGATGGTGGATGTCTTACCGGCGCCATTGCGTCCTAAGAAACCGTAAGCGACGCCGCGTGGGACGTTCAAGCTGAGCCCGTCGACAGCCCTCACGCCGGGATAAACTTTAACGAGATTTTCGGTCCAGATCGCCATATCGTTCATTGACTTCCTCCAATGCGTCCAATTCCTGCTGTACCAATTCCATGATTTCACGTGGATCGAGCCGCAATTGCGTTCCCTCGACTGCAATCTGCCGGGCATAGGGCCGAAGACGCCGGATTCTTTCCGATTTGAGAAAGCTGCCGGGATTTTCGGCCACATAGGTGCGGCCGCCTTGCACCGTCCGCAAGACTCCATCCCGCTCGAGGTTTTGATAGGCGCGGGCGACGGTGTTGGTGCTGATGCGCAAATCTGCGGCGAGCTTGCGCACCGAAGGCAACGCATCCCCCGGCGCCAAAGCGCCGGCGGCAATGTAGTGCTTCACCTGAGTCTCGATTTGTAGGTAGGTGGGGACGCCGGAAGCGGGGTTGACGTGAAGCAGCATGCTGTATTGATACACTGCTACAGTTGGCTTGTCAAGAACTTTTTGAGGTTTTTTTGATGGGGACAAAAAGTAGTGTCTCAGTTTGAAGTTGTAGCGGCGAGTTTACCTCGCCACCTGGCGGCATAAAGCCGCCTCTACGTCAGACGGAGACACTACCGGACAAGAAGGTCACTGGCGCGCATTTTCCCTTTGTGCTTCGACATGGGAAGCCGTATCCTCTGCTATCGAGGCACAACGGGGACGCATGTCCGGCCAGCGGATCAACCATCCACAAGGAGAGAAACCATGCCCTCAAATACTCATCCCGAGACGAACTGGATCGACTATCTCCAGGGCGTTGACACGCCGACGCTTTCCAATGCGATCGAAGCCCTGCGCGTACGGCCGCAGAGCGCAGGGTTCGCACCCTGTCAGATTTCCTGCCTTTTCCCGGAGTTCGGCCGCATGGTGGGCTACGCGGTGACGGCGCAAGTGGAGACGATGACTGCAACCGCCACCGACCGGACGGTGTTTCTATCCCTTTACGAGGCGGTGATGGAATCCCCAAAGCCGGCCGTGGTGGTGTTTCAAGAAATCGGCCCGCAGCCGGACTTTGCCGCTCACTGCGGTGAGGTCATGGCAACGATTTTCCAGCGCCTGGGCGCGGTGGGATTGGTAAGCGATTGCGCCGTGCGCGATATCCCCGAAGTCAGGGCTCTGCGCTTTCAGTACTTCGCCCGCGGGGCGGTTGCCAGCCACGCCCTCTTCCACATTGTGCGTGTGGGAGTGCCGATTCAGGTTAAGGGCTTGATCATTTGCCCTCACGATTTGCTGCACGGGGATGAGAATGGCTTGATCGTGGTTCCGAAAGAAGGACTCGAAAAACTACCCGCGGCAGTTGAGGCCGTCCGCACACGAGAGCGCGCGCTGATGGAGTTTGTACGGGGACCCGCCTTTACCCTCGAGGGACTACGCAAACGCATCCTCGAGTGATCTGCCAGGGTGAAGAGGTATGAGAATGAACAGAAGGGTTTTTCTATATAGTTGCGCAGCGGTTGGCCTGCTAGACAGCGAATGGAGCCCGCGCGCATTTGGAGTTGGTGACCCAATTCAAAACCCGCGTGCGGGTCTCGACGAAACACTCGTAGGCAAGCCATGCAATCTGGCCACGTTCGGCGAAATGCAATCATGGCTCAGTCCGGAAGCCACGCCTTTGTTGCAGGGGCAAGTTTCCCAGGCTGCCGCGAGGCCGGTGAAGCTAGCCGAATTGCCTTGGAAGGATTCGGAGCTTGATATCGGGGTGGAATGGCCTGAATTTCGGACCGTGAACCAAATGGTCATCCGATTCTCCTCCGCGGATAGCTCTCCCCGTCGAGGGAGGCAGTGGGTGGAATTTTGGGACGGCATAACCACTCGTCAGGGCCGGTGGAGAACCCTTGAGGATGACACCATCCTGGGGATTCCTTTGGAAATAGACGGGCGGACCTGGAAATTCACTTTTCCGCAGCGACGAACCTGCAAGCTGCGGCTCCGCTTTCAAGATCAGAAGCAAGTGGAGATTGAAACTTTCGAAGTCTACGGCCCCTCGAAGTGGAAGGCTGGCGAAGCATATATCGAGTGGGGACACGCGGACCAGGAGCGATCCTACGACGGCTCACTGAGCATGTATAACGGTGAGGTCCTGGAAGTCCGACCCTTCGGGGGCACGCAAACACTGGGGCCATTTGCCTGGGCTTCGACGGCGGGCAAGGGAAAGACCGCAGGAGTTGTTGCCAAGGTGCTTTACACTTCGGGCATGGACGTTGATCGGACCATTGCTACGCTGCGCACAAAGGCTGGCGATTTCTCATTCTTGCCGGGGGAGGTCTTGGAGTACCAGCCTATCGATATACCGGACTTCGGGGTCTACATTCGCAATAACTCTCTCGAGCTGGACCGCACCGCTTACCGGCAGAAAAACGCGAAGGCGTTCCGCATCATTGACGCCGTGGCCAAACATCCCGAGCAGACGCTCGAAAACGCCCTTCGGGCCATCCGTGCCAAGCGCGTTACGCTCTCCTTCGTCGGCGTGGACTCGAATAGCCAGAAATTTGGCGTGGCTCCCGACGGCCACCTGGTTATTGGAAATAACGATCCAAGCTACGGCCAACAGATCGTTCCAAAGTTCGCCCTATATTTTGCCAGCACCGAGGCCCCGAAGCTGTTTCAGGATCCGGCGCGTGCGGGCGACTTCTTCGCGACAGAGGACGTGAAGCCGCAGAGCCTGGAAGAGGGCTGGTTGCCTATCGTGACCACCCAATGGAGCAGGAATGACGTCTGTTTCGAGCGCCTTGACTATGCCACACTCGACCATCCGCCCCAGCCTCTCGACGAGTCCACGCTGCTGGGCAATGAGCTTGCCTTATTGATCTCCCGGCTTACGATTCGGAACGAATCCACCACGCCGAAAACCGTGTCCTATTACATCCAGCCTTGGAAGCCCTCGAGCGGGCAGCTTGAATACGGACCCATGCCTACGAACGCAAAGAACGCTTGGGAAACCTTGTTGCGCGGAAATTGTGTCTCCGTCGCGGAGGGCAACAGCGAGTACGCGGTCTGCTTTGTGGACTCACACGGTCGAGGTTCACTATCGCTCGATACGGCAGCCAGCGCTGTGAGGTACTCCCTGGAGCTGAGCCCCGGTGAAGAGCACTCGATTCACACCGTAATTCCTGGCCGGCCGCTCCCTGCTGCGGAGCAGGACAAGCTCCGTGATCTTCCATACGAACAGTTGCACGATTCCGCCGTGAAGTACTGGAAAGACCGGCTGGCGGAAGGTATGCAGGTTGAGGTTCCCGACCGGCATGTGCAGAATCTCTTCGACGCCACCCTTCAGCATTTTCTACTGGCATTGACCAAGGATGGGAAGCGGCAGGAGCACTACCCCAACACGGCAATGCTCTATTACGGAAGTATTGGAAGCGAGAGCAGCCCGATTATCCAGAGTCTGGATATGCGGGGTTTGCACGCGCGCGCCGAGAGCTGCCTGAATGCCTGGCTATCCACTCAGGGCGACTCGATGCCGGCGGGAGACTACGCTTCGAAAGAAGGGGGTTTCTTCCATTACTGGCCCAACTACACGAGCTGCCAGGGAGGAGTTCTCTGGGCCTTGGCGGAGCATTACCTCTACACGCGCGACCAGGACTGGCTGCGCAAAGTTGCTCCACAAATCGTGGCAGGCTGCGACTTCATCATTCGGGAACGGAAGCGCACCATGAAGGAGCTTCCGGGGGGGCGGCGGCCGCTTTGGTACGGGCTGGCACCGGCGGGTTGCGTGGCCGACATGCGGGATTGGGAATACAGTTTCATGCTCAATGCGTACTTCCACCTGGGCCTGAAGAAGTCAGCCCAAGTGCTCCAGGACGTGGACCCGGAGAATGCCCGGCGGATCGAGGCCGAAGCGCGAGACTACCTTGAAACGATTCGCCGAGTTCTCAAGGAAAGCGTGGCGCTTTCTCCCGTGACGCGTCTTCGCGACGGCACATCCGTGCCCTCGGTTCCCTCCTATGTGGGTTTGCGTGGGCTGAGCACAGACGTCAAAGATTCAGTGGACCCTGATCTCCGCCATGGGTACGCGTACGATTCGACAGGTGGCCCTTTCCACCTTCTGAAAGGAGAGGTTGTTGCGCCCAACGAATCAGAAGTGACCTGGATGTTGGACTATCTCGAAGACAGGTTCTTCATGTTTTCGCCGCTGCCCTCCAGGGTGGACCTCGAGGAGCTGAGCAGCGACTGGTTCAATCTCGGCGGCTTCGAGAAGCTTCAGCCTTACTATGTCCATTACCAGGACGCCTACTTGCAGCGTGACCAGATCCCGAATTTCTTGCGCGGCTTCTTCAATACCCTGGCAGCGATCTCCGATCCCCAAACCCTGACCTTCCAGGAGGAGCTGGACTTCAGCGGGGCCCAGCCGCACAAGACGCATGAAGAGGGATGGTTCTTTCATCAGCTCAGGCACATGCTCGTGATGGAGATGGAGAATGACCTTTTTCTGGCTGTGGGGACACCCCGGCAGTGGCTCGAGGATGGCAAGAAGATTGGGGTCACTCGCGCCGCCAGTTATTTTGGCGAGCTCAGTTATCGCATCGAGTCTTTCGCTGGCCAAGGCCGCATCGAAGCGACGGTGCGTCCGCCCACCCGCCGCCCGCTGGCCAACCTCTATCTTCGTCTGAGACACCCCAAGCAGGCTCGACTGATGCGCGTCACGATTAATGGCCGCGCCTGGAAGGACTTCGATGCGGCGAAAGAACGAATCAAACTGCCGGTGGGGGGGAGCGATCTGAAGATTGCGGCCCACTACTCCTGAACGCGCCGTGAGGGGAATGACAGCGTGGAGGGGTTTTTCCGCAGACTATGAAGCCCCGACCTCCCGGCCCTGGTGAGAAACCCCGGCTAATGACGCGCAGGTTGTGGGCAGGCAAAGTCCGGAATCCAGAACACGCGGTCGCCGTCTCTGACCATCTTGAGCCCCAGTGATGGAAGCAGGTGTTTATCGACGCCCAGGTAAGTAAAGTGTGGCAAGTCCGACCTCACGGTTTGAAACCAGCCATGATGTTCCAGGATCGAGCGGACGGCAGGTTTATCGTGTTCTTTAACATCGAAGGCGAGCATGGAAAGATGCTGCGAGGCGCCAGGAGGGGCTACGGAGAAGAGAATTGACTTTGAAAAATCTTTGCTGAAATATAGCCCGCGCTGTTCGAGCTCGAGTATCTCTCGCGCCTGCACGCGCGCGGGCAACTCTTTGATTCGTTCTGCTTCGCTGGGGCTCAGCAACCCCTTAGCGACCCAATGCTCGAGACCCGGATTGACCCGACTCGCCCAAAGTTCGAGAGTTTCGCCGTAGCTGCGCTGTGCTGCGTCCCTGCCGCGGGGCGAAATGCCAACATGGGCTTGAAATGCCTCTTCGCGGGCCTTCATCAAGGCTCGCAGAGCAGCGCTTTGAAGCCTCACAGGGATGCCGGCGATCTCAACCTGCTCGGTGCTCAGGTTTGATTGCCAGCGCGTGACGACATTTCGGTCCGGAAATATCACTACGGATGGCGACACAACTCCCCCACGCGCAACGAAGACCGCCCCATATTCCTCGAGCACACGCAGGCTCAAGGCGTCACCGGGGTCCGGCCAGTGGAAGTCACTTGGAAGACTCTTGAAGAAGACTGACTCAGCAAGGCAGGGTGGCAGTTCGGGCGAACTCGACCTCTGCTGTGGCTCCGCCGCCTGACTTGCGGAAAGGCTTCGCCTTTCCGTAGACTGTGTGTCCTGAGCAATCTCCTCCGCGCAGGCTGGAAGGCTGAGCCTTCCAGCCTGCGCGCAGATGAACGAGGGGTTCAGCACTGTTCGGAAAGGCAAAGCCTTTCCGCAAGACAAGGCGGCAGAGCCGCGCTGAGGGATGACGCAAGCTGCTAATTTGGGCAGCCACGACTCTAACTCGCCAGATGGCGGCGTCCCGACCAAGTCGGGACAGGTTCCGCCGCCGCTACAAAGAAGCCAAAATAAGCCCGCTAAGCACGCCGTGCTTCCCGTCGCCAAGGTAGGGGGACGGCTTGCCGTCCCCTGCGAATTATACGACCAGGGTAGGGCAAGCCCTACCCCTACACTACAACGGGCGGAATGCCTGCTGTGCATCCGATGATCGGCTTGCACTTTCATCTTCATGAGTATAGTATGAGCACGTTTTTTCTGGGGGCCTGATGGGTAATGAATTAACACGACGTCATTTTCTTCACAAGGCTTCGGCAGCAGCGGCGGGGTTAGGTCTGACCACGCTGTTTTCGCCGGATGCTTTTGCGGCGCGCTGGGAGTGGAAAGCCGGGGCCGCTCGGGCGGTCATTACGCCACAGAAATCCCTCTGGATGGCGGGCTATGCCAGCCGCAAGAAGGCGTCCGAAGGAGTAGCTCAGGACCTTTATGTTAAAGCCTTGGCGCTCGAGGACCACTCCGGCAAGCGAGCTGTGCTGGTGACGAGCGACTTGCTGGGTTTTCCTGCGATTGTCAGCCACAATGTCGCCGAGCGAGTGGAGAAACGGCATCACCTGAGACGCAACCAGTTGCTCCTGAGCTCCTCTCACACGCATGGCGGCCCGGTGATCGGTCACATGCTGGGGAGCATGTATCCGATGAGTCCGCAGCAATGGGCCGACGTGGAGGCGTACACCGCCGAACTCGAGGACAAGATTGTTAATCTCGTAGGAGCATCTCTCAAGTCCCTGCGCCCCGCCCGTTTGGGTTTTGGCCACGGCGAAGCCGGCTTTGCGATGAATCGCCGCGCCCGGACGAAAGAGGAGATAGTCATCGGGGTAAACAAAGAAGGGCCGGTGGACCACGACGTCCCGGTGCTGCGCGTCGATGACCTGCATGGAAAGCTTCGCGCGGTCGTGTTCGGGTACGCTTGTCACAACACCACGGGGCGCGATTCCATGTTGTTTAGTGGCGATTATGCGGGTTTTGCTCAGGCTTGGCTCGAGAAGCACCGTCCGGGCGCCACGGCCCTCTTCATCGCCGGCTGCGGCGGTGACGCTAATCCCTATCCACGCGGGACGATCGAACTCGCCCAGCAACACGGCGAGGAGTTGGCGGCGGTGGTGGAGAAGGAGCTTACCCGGGAGCTCCAGCCGCTCCACGGGGCCCTCAAGACGGCTTACGAAGAGGTCCCGGTCGCCTTTGCCACGCCGCCCAGCCGGGAGGAGTTGCAAGCCCAACTCCAGAACCAGGACGTGTATCACCGGAACTGGGCCGCAGCGATGCTCAAGATTCTGGAACGCGACGGCCATTTGCCCACCGAGTATCCTTACCCCGTGGAAGTCTGGCAATTCAGCCAAGACCTCACGTTAATCGCGCTGGGGGGCGAGGTGGTGGTGGATTACGACTTGCGCCTGAAAAAGGAGCTGGGCGCCGGAGAAGCTTTGGGTGGCGGGTTACTGCAACGATGTATTCGCCTACATCCCGTCGTTGCGCGTGCTCAATGAAGGCGGCTACGAAGGTGGAGGCGCAATGATCTATTACGGCCAGCCTGGCCCGTTTGCGCCCTCCGTTGAGGAAACGATAATCGGAAAGGTGCACGATCTGATCCGGCGGGTCAGTAGCGAAGCTTCTTGAGGCGAAGTTTGACAGGATGTGAAGTCGAACCGCAGCCCTCTCCCCTGGGGAGAGGGCGGGGACCCAATTCCCAGCCTTTTTCCTCGGGAAGAGGGCAGAAGTTGAGGAGGTTATATGAATGATCATCTCACTCGGCGTCATTTTCTTCGCACCGTGTCCGCCGGGGCGGCGGGGTTAAGTTTGGCTTCGGGGGTTGCCTCATGCGCTCGGTTCGACGGGAGATAAGCCAGCGCTCCTGGGCGGCAAGCCGGTCAGAACCGAACCCTTCCCTGGCTGGCCCGTAGTCCAGGAGAACGACGAAAAAGGCTGGATGGAAGTGCTGCACAGCAAGAATTGGTGCCGCGCCGGCAACGGCCATTTTGCGACGTTGCTTCGAGGAGACATGGGCAAAAACCTTGGGGGCGAAGTACTGCGTGGTGACGTCTGGCGGCACCACCGCTCTCTACACTTCACTCAATGCTGTGGGAGTTGGTCCCGGCGATGAGGTCATCCTCCCGCCCTACACTTTTGTCGCCACGCTCAACGTCATTCTGATGCAACACGCCATGCCGGTGTTCGTCGACTCCGACCGGGAAACCTCGCAGATCGATGCCCACAAGATCGAGGCCAAGATCACCCCGCGGACGCGCTGCATCATGCCGGTGCACCTGGGCGGCAACCCGGCGAACATGGATGTGATCCTCGAGGTCGCCAAGAAGCACAAGGTGCCGGTAGTCGAGGACGCGTGCCAGGCCCATACCGGCGAGTGGCGGAACCGGCGGCTCAGCACATTGGGCGATCTGGGCTGCTTCAGCTTCCAGGCCAGCAAGAACCTGAATTCAGGCGAGGGCGGCGCCATCCTGACCAACGACCCGGCGCACGCCGAGTTTTGCAAGAGCTTTACCGACCAGGGCCACGGCTCGGGGCCGCAGGTTTCTCGTATGCGCGGCCGGGCTCGAACCTGCGCATGACCGAATTCCAGGCCGCGCTGCTGCTGCAACAACTGACTCGCGTGGAAGAGCAATCGGAGCTGCGCGAGCAGAATGCCCAGTATCTGACCGGCCTGCTGCGCGAAATTCCGGGAATCTCCCCCGCCCGCATGTACGACGGCGCCACCCGGAACGGCTACCACCTCTATATGCTCCGGTACGATAAAGCGCACTTTGCCGATCTGCCGCGGGCGCGCTTCCTGGAGGCTTTGGAGCAAGGAAGGAATTCCCTGCGCGCCCGGCTACACCCCGCTGAACACGCAACCCTTCGTGAAGGAGTTGATTCATTCCCGCGTCTATCGATCGATCTATCCCGCGCGAGAGATCGCCGAGTGGGAAGAGCGCAACGCCTGCCCGGAGAACGACAAACTCTGTGAAGAAGCTGTCTGGTTCTTCCAAACCATGTTGCTGGGCTCTCGCCGCGACATGGACGATATCGCCGAGGCGATCCGGAAGATTCAGAAGCACGCCGGGGAATTGAAATCCTGAAGGAACTCACTACAGAGGTCACAGAGATCACAGAGGAAAATACTGCTGGTTTTCTCTGTGGTCTCTGTGACCTCTGTGGTGGATCTTTTTTCGAGCGGAGGTTAAATGGTTAAGCAAATTTTGTTGATGGCCGGCCTCATTCTATTGATGGCCAGTAGTTGCACGCGGGAGGAGCCCAAGCCAGCGGCGCCAGCTCCAGCCCAACCGGGCATTCTGCACGCCCGCACTTACAATTCAGGCTTCGCGCAAGCGCACGACACCTATAACGGCATGGGGACCGCCAGTGACGGCAAGATTTACTACGTCCTCTCTTCGGCGGAACACGACATCGCCGGCCAGATGTACTCCTACGATCCGGCCACCGGCAGCATCCGGCACGTGGGCGACCTCACGGAAGCGTGCGGCGAGAAAGGAATGAAAGTGATCTCGCAGGGGAAGAGCCACGTGAACTTCGTCGAGTACGCCGGCAAGCTCTATTTCTCCACGCACCTCGGCTATTACAGCATTATTGAAGACATGGAAAAGCCGGGAATTCCACCGCCGGGCTGGAAGCCCTATCGGGGCGGCCACTTCCTGAGCTACGACATGGCCAGCGGGAAATTCGACGACTTGGCCTTGGCGCCTCACGGCGAAGGCATCATCGCCATGACCATGGACCCGCAGCGTGGCCGGCTCTATGGTCTCACGTGGCCCACCGGCTACTTCATTCGTTTTGACATGGCCAAGAAGGAGATGAAAGACCTCGGGCCGGTTTCACTCAAAGGCGAAGCAGGCAAAGGCCCCACCTACCGAACCCTCTGCCGTTCGCTCCGGGTTGATCCCGCTGACGGCTCCGTCTACTACACCACCGGAGACGGCGGGATCTTCCGTTACCGCTACGATCGTGATGCCATTGAGAAGGTCGAAGGGGAGGATTTGAAGAAAGACTACTTCGGCGTCTATGACCCAACCTCGCCGGGCAGCATGGGGTACAACTGGCGGCAGACCGTCTGGTACGCCCCTGAAAAAATGATCTACGGCGTGCACGGCAACTCCGGATACCTCTTCCGCTTCGATCCGCGGATCCCGAAGGTGGAGGTGCTGGATCGCCTCACCTCTGAGCCTTCCCAGCGCAGCGGGATGTACGACGAGTTCAGTTACGGATATCTGGGCTTCACGCTCGGTCCCGACGGCCGCACGATCTACTACCTCACCGGTGGCCCGATTTACGAGCAAGGAAAACGAGTGGCCGGCAAGGCCACCACCGCTAAGGGCGAAGCCAAGGGCATTGAGGATCTCCACCTCGTCACTTACGACATCCCGACCCGCAAGTACATTGACCACGGCGCGATTTTCTATGACAACGGCGACCGGCCGACTTACGTCAATTCCATCGCGGTGGGCAAAGATGGCACCGTTTACACCTTGGCCCGAATTACTGAAAATGGCCAGACGCGAACTGACCTGATCAGCATCCCCGGACCGTTCCAGACGCAGTAAAGCAGAGGCACAGCCTGGGGTAAACGGCCTGGGGCGAAAGCCCAGGAGGAAGAAAAATGCATTGGCAGAAATGGTCCGAGCGGTTGAAAAAGGAGCTCGAGCTCGACACCAATCCCATCGCCGTGACTTTCGCGGGCGCGCCGGCGCCAGGAACCCCCGCTCCTCAGGGGAAAGTTTCCGTGTGCCAAGCCTTGAAGAAAGCCAGCGAAGGCGAAGCCGTCACCATCACCGCAGAGACTTGCGGGTGTCCCGGAGGCCTCATCAGCCTGGGGCTCGGGCAGATGCCGCCACAAGGGAGAGAAAGGCTGGTGGACTTCCTCGTCAAGAAGGAGAAGGTCTTCTGCTCCCGCGTGGCGATATATCGCGGCCAACAGAGTGTCCCTGCACCCCTGGGGATGGCGAGTCATGTCTTTTTCTCGCCCCTATCGAGTGCGGCAACCCAGCCTGACATTGTGGTGTTCATTGACAAACCCGCGGCGCTCCATCGTCTCGTAAGCTTCGCGGGCTACTGGGAAGGCGGCTCCCTGAAGGCCGAGCTTTCCGGTCCCGCGTGCAGGACGGGGATAGCGTATCCAGTCGTCACAGGCGAGATCGGGCTGTCACTCCTGGATTTTGGCGCGAGGAGATTAGCCGGCTTTGCCGAAGAGCATCTCCTGCTCGCCGTCCCGCTTCATCGCATGATGGGGATTCTCGAGGCCCTCGATCAGGGGGTTGGTCGTGAGGGTGAGGAGAAGAGCGAGAGCATCGAGCGACAAATCGATGAGCTTGGCAAGGTAGAAGCTGCGTGAGGTACGGGCCCAGAGGGTGTGAAGAATCGCGTTTTGATGGCGCATCGTAGGCGCAACGATTGTGGTCGTCCCCCGGGCGGCCACCAGGGCCGCACCTACAACGCGATATTTCACACCTTCTCACCTGACCCATGGGGCCTGTCGCTCTTCTTAATCCCGAGTCCTTTTTGCCCTCCCGACAACCGACGCCTCGCCTTTGACGCTTGCCTTTCAGAGTTTGCGGTTGTAGCGGCGATCCCGCATCTGCGGGACCGCCATGTGGCGGCGTCCCGATCAGATCGGGACCGGTTCCGCCGCCCCTACGTTAAACTGACCCACTACCAACAAAGGAGGATTGTATGATTTCTCGCCGGTCTCTATTGGCAAGTTCGGTCGCCGGCCTGGGGGCGGGGGCATTAGCAAATGCCGCGACCCAGCAGCCGAGCGGCAACTCGGCGCCAGTGTCCCCGAAGGACAACCTGAAGATCACGAAGCTGGAGACATTCTTGGTGGGGCCGAGATATCTTTTCCTGAAGATTCACACCAATGCAGGAATCATCGGGCTCGGTGAGCCGTACCTGGAAGGACGTGCGCGGACGTGTGCGGAAGGGGTCAAGGAGGTCGAGCCTTACCTGATCGGCAGGGACCCGCGACACGTCGTGCACCACTGGCAGAATCTTTACCGCAACACGGTTTACCATGACGGACTGATTCTGACCAGCGTGATCAGCGGCATCGACCAAGCGCTCTGGGACATCAAGGGCAAAGCGCTGGGAGTGCCTGTTTATGAGCTGTTGGGGGGGCCTACCCGCAATCGCATTCGGATTTACAAGAACGCCCACAGCGTCGAGGAGGCGAAGCAGCAGGTCGCAGCGGGATTCACGGCGATCAAAGTACCGCCGGGGCTTCCGCGCATGCCGAAATACCTGGAAAATCCTGGCAACATCCGGCGCTCCGCAGAGTTCATGGCGGCGATTCGGAAAGCAGTAGGCGACGACATTGACATCGCCGTGGACTTTCACGGGCCGATCAGTCCGCCGACCGCCAAGGTGCTGATCAAGGCTCTCGAGCCTTACCAACCGGCGTGGATCGAGGATCCCGTGCAGTGCGAGAACGTGGACGCGCTGGTCGAAGTGGCGCGCTCGACCTACCTGCCCATCTGCGTGGGCGAGAGGTTGACCACCAGGTATGCGGTTCGGGAAGTTCTGGAAAAGCGCGCGGCAGCCCTTTTGAATCCTGACATGAGCCACGCGGGGGGAATCACCGAGCTGCGCCTCTACGCGGGCCTGGCGGAAACCTACTACGTGAATATCGCTCCGCATGTCCCGATTGGACCCATCGCCTTAGCCGCGGCGATTCAACTGGCGGCGGCAATCCCGAATTTCTCGATGACCGAGCACGTAACCCTTGGGGAGGGCTATCTCAAGAGGCCATTTGTGGTTAAGAACGGCTACGTGGATTTGCCCACGGCGCCGGGGTTGGGGATTGAACTCGACGAAGACGCCTTGGCTGACAAGATTGGCAAAGAATCGAAGAACGGTGAAAGTTTTGATCCGGACGACGGCTCGGTCATAGGCTGAGGTGATCGGGTCATCGGGAGATTGAGTGATCGGGTAATCGGGTGAACGAAAAACAGAGCGAGATTCCTCGCTCCGCTCGGAATGACAGCGATTTACCTGCTCGGAATCACAGCGAAATACCCGCTCGGGATGAGGGTCATTGATCCCAGGGTCCGGTGGTCAATAGACCGCCGCTACAGCGCGATTTTTTCACAGCTTCAGAGAGGAGGGTAGTTGACGAACTGGTTCCCCTCCTTGGTAAGACGGAGCATGTCCCTGTCGACTAAGGACTAATTTACGATTCCCGGGATCCAGCGGATGGCATTCTCGCGAAAAATCTTGCGGAGCACCGGCTCCGGCAATTTCAAACCTCGGATGGCTTTTCCATCCTGAACCACTGCCTCGTCGGTGGCAAAGAATTTCCAATCTTGAGCGTAGGTCGTTTCCCAGTCCTTCAGCGCTTCCTGAACATTTGCCGTCACGGGCAAACTGAGATCCGTGCCGTAAAGGACGCGGTCCTGATACTTAACCAAGAATGCCCGCACCTTCTCGCGCGGCTGGAGCATCAGGTAGCGCACACGCGCGGCAGTATCGACGGCGAAGTTCGGATATTTTTCAAAGCGCCTCGCAATTTGATTCACATCGGTTTCCATGCTGCCCAGGTGCGCGCCCACCACGCGCAGGTGGGGATTCATCTCCAGAAGGTGGTCGCGGGCTGCGAGGAGTTTGCCCTTGGACGGGTAGTCCGGGTGCGGGTACATGTACCACTCGGGATGCTGCTTGTAGTAGCCGGTGTAATCCGCACTCTGGCTGGGCGGCTCCCAGCAGGAGTCTGGCTCAGCGAGGTGGGCGACGAGCGTGCGCCGGTGCTCCTCGATATCCTTGTAGATGGTCTCAAAGATGGGATCGTCCGGCATCACAAACGTGCCGTCTGACCGCCTGATCTCCATACCCACGTTCTTCCAGAGTTTCACGGCCACGGCGCCATGGGCAAAATCCTCGTTGAGCTGCTGGATGGCCTGCTCGGCAAAGTGCGGGTCCGCAAACCCGTAAGGATCGAACGTGGTGCACAGCGCCATGTGCCCCGCGCTCGCGTGGATCGCGGCCAGCGCGTCAGCGCGCTGCGGTTCGAGCTTCTTTGCGTACGCTGCCGTGTCGTCGATCACTAGAATATTCAGCAACGTCAAATGCACTCGGTCAAGGAAAGCCCGAAAGGATGGATCGTTCTTGAAAACGTGCGCATGTGCGTCAATCGGCCGCAATACGGCGAACGCTCTGAGCGCCTCTTCCGTGCCCGTCTCCGGCGGCAGAACCGGTGCTGCAAAGGATTGACGAGATAGATACAAGCGAATAGATAGGGCACAGACCGTAAGCAGCGCAATCGTAAGGTATCGGCTTGAAAATCTCATCCCTGGCCTCCAGTTTTAACCAGGAATTCCATTTTGGATTCCCGGCTGCCAGCCAGCGTACACCCAATTGCCTCAAGGTGCGAAAGAATCGAACAGCTCTGGCCAAGGCGCCAAGATCGGGTGATCGGGAGATCAGGTGATCGGGTGAACGGAGAACAGAGCGAGATTCCTCGCTTCGCTCGGAATGACAACGATTCTACGCCTTCAGGTCTTGCCTTTGCACTTTGGCTTGCTCTTCCCCAATTCGCTGATAAGGTCGTCAAATGCAGTAGACACTGGGTTCGGAGCGCGGGAGGTTAGCGCTGGCGGACCATGCCGAGCGTAGCCGCCTTGCGTTTCGGCTGAGATCAGTGTTCCAAGGCTCGCTTTACCGTCCGCTTACGCTCTGCAAGGAATACCTCGCCCTCACCCTCCCTCTTGGCTCACGAAAAGTGGCTTGCTTATCCGCTGATAAGACCCCCTTCAGATCCGCAAGGGAAGTAGCCTCCAGGCTTCTACCCATTCCCCCAACCGCTCCAGCCTCGTCACCAAGCGCAACACCATCCTCCGCGCATGATACGCTACCCGCCCCGGCGTATTGAAAATCAGAAAGCGCAGCCGCTTGGGCCGCGCCCTCAGCAACTCCGCCGGCAGCGCCAACCGCTTCAGGGCCGTCAGCACGTTGTGGGCGATCACCGCCAGCCGCAGCCAGGCGGCGTTGGCCCCGAAGTACTTGCTGGGCAGCACCCCGCCCGCCAACTCATTCTTCACCACATCATGCACCGCTTCGATCGTCCCCGCCTTCTCCCGGTGCCACTCGATCAGTCGCCCCGCCTTCCACTCCCAAATATTGCTCACCAGCGCAAAATGCCGGGTGGCAAGACCGCCCTCAAACAAGCCCCCCTGTCGCTTGCGAATCCGAATCCCCACGTAGCGCAAAGGTTCGGTCTCTTTGTGTTCCGACTTCTCCCCCGGTACGAATGGCACCTCGGCGCATTCCCGCATCTCCTCCGGGTGCGGCTCCCCGTACGGCTGCCAAGCTTCCTCCGGCACGGCCAGGATCGCCGCGTGCAGCGCCTCGCTCATGCGCGCGCTGATCGCAAACCCGATGAATCCCTGGGGACCGTCCGCCCGCTTTTCGTCCCGCAGCCAGTTCACCAACCCGCTTTCGTGGCAGGCTGAATCCCCTCGGTAGTAATACGTTTTCACCGTCCCGGGCAGCGCTGCGAACGCCACCTTCGCCACCGTCAACGGCTCCATCATCGCCGGCACATTCCCGTCCCGAAATTGATCCGCCAGCACCACGTCCATCTCCGCCCACACCGCCAGCATCGGCTGATAGCCCCGTTCCCCTTCGTAGGTCCGCAACGCCTCCTGTTTCCGGCTCTCGATGATCGTGGCATCCTGATCCATCGTGGCGATCCCCTGCTCCGCACAGCGTGATCCCAACTCCTGCACCAAGCTGCGGTTTACCTGCCCCAGACCCTGCAAGCGGGCGCTCTCCTCGGGAATATAGGCGATCTCATCCGGCGCTCGCCTCCCCTTGCGCCTCCTCCATCTTTTGCTCGTCGTGAAATTGATAGAGAAACTCCAGCGCCGCCCGCGGCGAGGGAAAATCGTGTCCCAGCAACTTGCTCAGCGCCGCGTCTTCCCGCAATCGCTCCAGGTCCTCCACACACTCCCCTCCCACCGCGTTCAACACCACCAAACTTTCCACGTAGGTGGCTTCGTCATAGCCCCGCTCTCGCTGCTTGATCTGCACATGTTCCTGGATCGCCCTCGGCAGGCCCAGCGACCGAAAGGCCCGCACCACCAGCGGCACTCCTCCCAGCGCCGTCAACTCTTCCGCTAACGGCTGGGGGTCCATCTCAAAAAGCATCGGCAGTTCCGTCGGTGAACGTCGTCTTGGTTTCTCCATGAGGCGAGTGTAACGGCATTCCACACCTGAGGGGTGAAATTTTCTTACTCCCTGCAAAATCTTGCAGGACTTCTAACTCCGCCTCTGCCAACGCATTCAGCGCCTCCGACACTAACTTCCCCGCCGGAGCCCGTCTGTTATCGGCGAATTAGGGCTCTTCCGCGGCGTGAAAAACAAGGCGAGATTCCTCCTCCGCTCGGAATGACAGCAATTCTCCCGATCACCCGATGACCAGATCTTCGGCCATCTCATGCCTGTGCCAAAAGCGCCGGTATCTGTTCCGCCATGGCACGCCAAGCGGCGAGATCCCCCTCGGCCCCCAGCGCCGTCAGCTCCCCTTGCTTGGTCTCGGTGTTGTCTTCCAAAGGACCTCCGGGTGAGGACGGCTCGAGTTCATGGGCCAGGAGATTGGCGACCTGGACAGCCGAGACCGCGTCGAAGCATTGATGCGGTACTCGATTCGGGCCGTGGTGAAGGGCGACGGCCTCCACCAAGACATACGGCAATCCCCACAACCCCAGGAGATATGCTCCAATTTCGGCGTGACTGAACCCATATTCGCGCTCCTCCACCTTGTAGAGCGGGCGCTGCTCCTCTGCCACTTGCGCCAGCAGCTTTTTGAACCGCGCGGGGAACTTCCAGGCCAGGATAAGCTTTCCCACGTCATGGAGCATACCTGCCACCATAGTGATCTCCGTAAGGTGCTTGGGAACCGGCAGGCGAGCGGCGATGTGGGCGACGAGCCGGGCATGGGCGTGCAGGCTCTCCAAGGAGAATCCCGGCAGAGGCTTCTTCGGTTGAAAGACGCGGAAAATCTCCAGGGAAAGGACCAGGCTCCGCAGCGTGTTGATGCCGAGATAGACGACCGCATGCTCGACATTGGTGATGGAGTGTGCAATGCCGAAGAAGGCGGAATTGACTAACTGGAGAATTTTGGCGGAGATGCCTACGTCATGCTCGACGATCTTGGCGAGCTTCTGAAGGGAGGTGTCCGGGTTGGTCAGCGCCTGCGTCAAAGCGTCATAAGTGCTCGGGAGTGACGGGAGGTCACGCAGTGCGCCCACCGTGCGGCGGATCGAGTCATCGTTAAGCAGACCCTTGAGATGGCAGGCGCGCTCGACCGCCACCCGCAGCGTTCCGGTGTCGCAGGGCTTCGCCAGGAACTGATGCGCGACGGGAACCACCCGCAGCGCGGTGGAAAGCTCCGTGTGACCCGAAAGCACGATGCGCACTACTTGGGGATACAGGTCGCGCACCTGGGTAAGCAGCTTGGCTCCATCCATTCCCGGCATCCGCATGTCGGAGACAATGACATCGAAGGGAGAGGCCTCCATCAGCGCCAGGGCAGCTTCGCCGCCGGGCGCGAAAGCCATTTCCCACTCATGGCGTTGGGTACGCAGCATGCGCCGCAGCCCCTCCAATATCTGCAGTTCGTCGTCAACAAAAAGCACGCGCCTCATGGCACTCTCGTCTCTTCGGAATATCTCTCAGCCGTCGCCGAAACATGCCTCACCCCGCATTTACCTGCTTATGTTTGTATCGGCAGAACCCAAGTGCCACATAAAGCCCACAGCTCCGCCTACGGCCGCCACCGAAGACTAAGTTTTCCTTGCCGATTGCTAATTGCCCCGCCGCCGCGGGTAGATTGTCGGAGTTTAGAATTCGAGTTTTGTTGACACCCAGAGCTGCGGGGTATAATGAGCCGTTCTCATGGCATATGTCTGGCTTCTAACTCGCCAAGGCGATTGGAACTGAAGAGGAGACGAACGATGCGCAAACTTCCCAGGGACCGAATGACGGCGCGGCAGCGCATTGAATGCACTTTGCGGGGTGAACTCCCTGACCGGCTTCCCGTTTTTGATCTCATTCAGCACATACCTCTCATTGAATTAACGACTGGTCGGAAGGTTACCTTGCAGAACGGATTGGACCTGGTTTGCAAAACCATTGGCGAGCGGCTTGATATTACGCGGGGGATCTCCCCACCCGTCGAGGAGAAGCTCATCCGCCATGACGATGGCTTCGTCTACAAACAGGAATGGTGGACCACTTGGCTCATCGAGCGGCCCTTCAACGATGTGGAGGGTTTGCTCGATTACATTCCGCGGAACATCGAGGAACTCCGCAATCGCAGGTTTGGTGACATGTTCACCTTCGCGGGGAAGAGTAACGTCTGGGGCGCCTCTTCCAAATCGCCGCGGGAACAGTTCCTGGAGTTGCAGGAGAAGGTGGGCGAGAACACGGTGATTTTTCCCAACGAGAGCCCGGTGGGACTGGACACCGCTCACGTGCGGGCGGGACTCGACTTGCTGGTTTATGCGTACGCGGAGAACCCCCAGCTCGTCTCGGATTGGCTCGAAGCGCTGAACTGGGCGGAAATCCAACGTGTCCACGAGACGGCCGACCCCACCTTATCGCCGGTCGCTCTGGTCTTTGCTGATATCGCCAGCACGGAGCAGATTTTCTTTTCGCCGAAGTTCCTGCGCAAGGAATTCTTCCCGCGGCTGGCAAAGCTCGTGAGCGCGTGGCACGAGCACGGGATTAAAGTGATCTACCACTCCGACGGCAACCTATGGGCTGTGCTGGAGGATTTCCGCCAAGCCGGGGTCGATGGACTTAATCCTCTCGAGCCGCTTTCGAAGATGTATGCGGGAGACGTCCGAAGGGCTTATCCGGAGTGGATCTTGATGGGCGGGATTGACGTCTCGCAACTGCTGCCTTTTGGCACGGAAGCCGAAGTCCGGGAAGCGGTGCGGAAGACCATCGACGATGCCGGGGCCAGCGGGCGCTACTGGATTGGCTCCACCACCGAAATTCATCCTGCCGCCAAGCTCGACAATGTCCTGGCCATGTGGGATGAAATCGAGAAGTACGGGTACTACGATCGGTAGAGGACGCTTCGCGGGAGTTGGTAGCGCGGCCTTCCGGTTTTGAGGTCCGCGCTACGTGCCTTGTTGCCAGCGCAAGTGGCGGCGAAGGAACTCGAAGGTCCCGACGCCGTGAATCGTGTGCGGGCCATTGAAGTACTCAATCGAGGTGCGGTCGGGAATTCCCATCTTGTCGTAGAAGCGGCGCACTTTGGCGTATTCGTAAGAGATCCACTCATCCATTCCCACCCCGTCGTCGTGACCCCGCTCGACCATAAAAGGCCGAGGCGCCATGAGATTCGCCAGCTCTCCGTAGTTCGCCACGTTAGCGAAGTTGAACTCGTACATGTCATACTCGCCCCCAAAAAGGTAGCTGTAATGCGTTAGCAGGTTCGTTGTCTTCCAAACCCACTCATTGAAGTCCCCCGAGCAAATCGAGAGCGCATAGCGGTCCAGAAACGGCGGCACGCGAACCGCCGTCTTGCCGCCGTAAGACAATCCGTAGAATCCTATCCGCTCCGGATCGACAAACGTTTGCCCGGCCAGCCAGTTCAGCACCTGCTCGTGCTGGCCGAGGACGAAGGAGAATAAAGCGAGCTTCAGCGGGTGGCCCATCCGCTGGATGATTCGATAATGATCCTCGCCAATATAGGGATTCTGAGGAGCGTAAGTTACGAAACCCTCTTCGGCCAGCCGCACCGCAAATCGGTGATAGAAGGGGGAATCGATGTTCGGGTCCGCCACGTCCCGCGGGCGACCCTCGAGCCCATGCTGGCAAACCACCGCCGGGCGACGCTCCCCGGGCTTGATATCTTTCGGAACCAGCAGGATTCCGTAAGCGAACACTTCGCGCCACACATCCAGCACCACTTCGTAGCCATTGAATTTGGGTTCGTCATAGACCAAACGCGTGCGAGGATTGGGCGGGAGGCTGGGCGAAGGAAGACGCCCGATGACTTCCTGCCAGATATAGTCACGGTAGAACTTTGTAGTCTCTTTCCAGCGTTCGAGAGAGGAACTATCCGCTTTCGACCAGAATTCCGCGCGCCGATCGGGGGCCTTCCGTATCAGTGCTTGAGTGAAGCCCACCAGTTGGTCAAACTGGCGACGCAGCCGTGGTTGAGGATCATAGTTCGGCCGAGCATCGCGGGGCGGGTTGCCGGCCGGGCGTATTCGAGCGAGCGCGCCCAAGGAGCTTAAGAAGGCCCGCAGCGTGGCTTCCGAGCCGGGTAGGCCGTGCCCGCCCTCGTTCACCACCAGTGCGAGCTTTTGCTCCGCGCCCAAACCGGCAAAGAACGGACGCGCCCTCTCGACCTCCCTTTGCACCGAATCGAGCGGTGGCGAAACCAGCCTTCCGTTAGGACAGGCGCCTTCTCTCTGTCCTTTTATCGCCGCCGGCGGCCCCACCACCTCGGGCCCCCTGCTGGCTTCGACAATCAGCGCGCGCGGGGCAATCAAGCTCGCTAGTTCCGCATCCCCGAACTCCCGCACCAGCCCCCACACGTCCCGGCAGATGGGTTCCTGCCAAACCCCTTCCCGCGCTTGGAAATAAGCGCTGACCACCGTCGCCGCGATCCTTTGATCGATCGCACCGCTATAGAGCGCCAGCAGTCCACCCTCCCCGTAGCCCATTACACCAATCGGCAGCGGCCGGCTCTCGTTTTCGCTCGCGAACCAATCAACCGCCGCCAGCACCTTTTGCACTTCGTAACCGATGATGTGCCGGCCCACTTCATACGCCATGCGATAAATCCATTCCCGATGCGGTTGGTTTGTCATCCCGATGCCCGGAACGCCCGAAAAAGTATCCTTCCGGGTGATGAGCAGCGGAACCAGCACCTGGCAACCGTTCTCGGCCAGGCGCCGCGCAAACTGGGCAGGCGCAGGGACTCCCGGGGCCAAGCCTGCCACAGTCTCGGGCGGCCAATCGGCGTCCGGGATCGCCACCACCCGAGCCACCGGTTGCCCCTTAGGCTCGAGCAGCAATCCTTCCGCCTCGAACCCGTCGAAGTCGGCGACCACTGGCTCACAGACCGCCCACCGCACCGCGTAAATCTTGTAGCCTGACATATCGGAAACTTGGGCAGGCGCCGAGGCGGTCCCCACCAGTTCGGGAGCGCGGGCTGTGACCCGTGGGTCCACTGCCCCGATAATCTGGCGGAAGCGCTCGCGGTTGGGTGAGACGGAGCGCTGGTAGTCCTCTCGCGAGCGATAGTCGCGCTGCCAGAGTTGCGGTCGTTCCTGAGTCGCCTCTTGCGTCCGGCGCAGAAGAAAGGTGCGGATTCCATCTACCATCTGGGACGCCAGATCGCCGGTCATGGTCAGCGGTGCCGTACCGGCCAAGGCGCCGGGAGCGGAAGGAGCTTGGGGATCATTCGTGGACTCGGCCTCGGGCGCACAGGTTATCCAATCCCGCGTGTCGAGATTTCTGGCCAAGCCCAGTCCCAATGAGAATCCGGTCGAGCTGCTCAGAAAGCGGCGTCTGCTGAGGTTCTTCATTTCCGTTTTCCCCTCTGGCTTGAAGAATGTAGCGCGGGCGTCTCGCCCGCTGTCGCGCGGGCATCCTGCCCGCGCCCTTGCGGGAGCGGGACGCTCCCGCCACAGCGGGCGAGACGCCCGCGCTACGCGACCGCGTCACAATATCATCCTGAGGTTTTCCAGAAAATAGCGATAGTTCTGGTAGGGGGTATCCGGCGTGGCGCTATGGTCCAGCATGGGGACATAGCCTCCATCGTCGATCAGCGGCTTGACGCGCTGGAGTTCCTTATCGATCGCCTCCGGGCCCACGCTCAAGGGCCGCTTATCCACTCCTCCCCAAATGCGCAGGCTGCGCCCGTATTTCTTCCGAACCGCAAGAACGTCCATGCCGGCCTGAACCTCGAAGGGGTACAGGATATCTATCCCGGAATCCATCCAGACCGGAATGAGCGGGTCGATGTTGCCATCGCTATCCAGAGCAAAGAAATGCACGCCGTGGCTGCGGCCAAAGTCCACCACCTTGCGGTAGCGGGGAAGCATGAATTGGCGCGCCAGTCGCGGAGAAATCAGCGGAGCGCTGTGATAGGCCATATCTTCCCAGAAAGCAAAAACATCAATGTCGGTTTCTTCGAGCATCTGGGAGAGCATGCCGATCAGGAAATCAGCGTCGGCCTCCAGCATCTCTTCCACAAATGCCGGGTCATCGTAAAAGAGGGTGCAGAGGCGCTCCACGCCCACCAGGTTCCGGATGGGTCCGAAGAAACCGCCCCAGCGGTCGGCGATGACCACGAAGGGGACGTCACGCTTGCGATGTTGGCGCAGTTTGTCGCGCCAGTCCGGCCCGATGCGCTGGGCGAGGTCCGGACGCATCCTTTCCCGCCAATACTTGCGAAAGTCTTGCCGGGTTTCGACGGGAAAGCGAATGAATTGCGGCATGGAACTCTGGGGGTTCTTCTTGAATTCCCTCATCACAATTCCCTGCGGATCAACGTAGGTCGCGAACTCTTCATCTTCAGCGAGGATTTCCCGCTGGAAGGGTGGCTGTGGCCAGAACCAGGAGAATTCCACCACCCACTTGTCGCACCCGAAATCAGTCTTGCCAGCCACGTACCCGCCTTCCTTGGCCCAGCGTTCAGCGGTCTCGGCCCAGGCCGGCCACATGAATTCGTAGAAAGGGGCGCGGTCCACTTTCTCGTATTGCAGCGTTCCGCGAAAGCGCTCGAGATCATTCATCTCTGTTCCTCGCAAGTAGATTGGCTCTCTACATTACCACGACAACGGTAGGCCGGCGCAGAGCCGTTTGCGTCCATAAGAACCCACGGTCAACAAAGCCTTGAACGTGGCTACCCATCCCGCCAATCGAGAGCTCTGCGCGGAGGGGGTTGTGTCAGGACGCGCGTTCCCCGGAAAGGCGAAGCCTTTCCGCAAGTCAGGCGGCAGAGCCGCATCTGGACCATCCCCCTTCTGGGCGAGAAATGCGGAAACACCTCCAAGCTGTCATTCCGAGCGGAGCGAGGAATCTCGCTCTGCCCAAGGTTGATCGCTGCCCAAAGTGACCTATGGGGAGTGGTGGAAGAAAGAACAGAGCGAGATTCCTCGCTGCGCTCGGAATGACACCCCCCCGGGGGATGGCCCCACTACTTCAAGGTCAGCGTCTGCTCCGTGTAAGGCACAATCTCGACGGGACCTTCCAACCCGCAGAGGTCGATGTTGGCCAGAATCCTGTGATACGTCCCCACCGCTCGGGCGTTGGCTTCGGTGTTGGTCAGGCGAATCTTCAAATGATTGATTCCAGTATTAAGAAACTGGGTAATATCCAGCCTGTACGGACTCCATACCAGGGTTCCCGCCTGGCGCCCGTTGACGTAAACCTCCGCCACTGAACTGACGCGGCCCAAGTCGAGGACGAGTTTCTTGTCGTGATATGCGTCCGGCAGAGTGAAGGTCTTCTCATAGATGGCCGTGCCCGAGAAGTTGGCGAGAGGTGTCTTCGTCCACGACTGGAGAGAGAAGGGCGTCGCGCCACTCACATATTCCACCGGGGAACTCAGGCGGTCGTCCGCGCGGGCCACGATGACGAGCGCGTTTTTCTCTGCGCGCCGCAGGTGGCGAATGTCGATGGGGGTTGCGCTCGCCGGCTTGAGCTCGACCCCATTCAAGATCATGCGGTAGGGACCTTCGAGCGCGGGTGGAACAACGGCCGCGACGCCGGGTGGAACCTGACTCCTGTACCAGCGCACTCCAGGATTAGTGCCGGCAGCATTCTGCACATCGTAAGGCAACATGCCCTGGATGATGCCGCGCAGAGTCTTGCCCTGTTCGTCCGCAACCCGGAAAGTGAATCCGTAATAGCCGCTGGCCGCTCCTCTGCCCAGGCCAACCTTCAGGAGCACTTCATTCCAGCCGGCGCGCAACTCGACAGGTATCTGGTCGGCCCAGTTGTCATTCATCTCGTACCAGAAGGGGTGGCGCAGGCGGGCGAAGACCTGCTGTTGGTTCAACCACACCTTCACGCAATTGTCCGCCGCTACCACGAATTTGGCCTGCTGGTCTTTGGGCGAATAGAGGTAAGTGAGGGCGTAGCTCGTGATCCAGGATTGCCCCGAGGTGTCCAGCACCCGATTGAACTGGACGATATGGGCGGAATCGTCGAAGGGGCCGCCTTCCGTCTCCATCCAGATGTTCCAATGGCCCAATGAGAGGTAAGGCTCGTCGCCGTAGTATCGCTTCCATGCCACAGGATTGCCGTGCAGCCCTGGGTATGTCTTCTCCAGTTGGATTCCCGCTTTCGCGGGAATGACAGCATTATTCGCGGGAATGACAGCATTGAACTCTGTTTCAGGCGGGTAAACCGTTTCGAAGCCCGCATCATCCGCGTTGGGGAACGGGCCGATGACATTCCAGTTGCGGACGGTGTTCTCCGCTTCGCTCAGCCAGAGCGAGGGCCATTGAGCATCGTCAAAGTCCGCCCGAGCCCACCCGAGCTTCTCTCCTTCACCTTCTTTGGCGTCTTTGACTTTCACATAGGGAACACTGACCCGCTCGGGCTCGGGACGGAAGTCCCAATTTCCGCTGAGCGAAATGGGCTTCAACTCGGCCATTGGCGCACGCGCCCGGTAGGTCTGGCCGTTGGCGCGCATGGTGACTTCGAGGTCGCGCTCGGTGCAAGGCGCAGAAGCGCGCACCTGGATAGCGTCAGGCTGGCGAGAAACCACCGCCAGGCTTTCCGCGTTGGTGCTCACGAGTTCGGCTTTCTGACCCGGCCCCTCGAGGGGATTGAAGACGACGAAGTAAGCGTCCCAGGGCGCAAAGTCTAGCCGCACTTCAGTGCCTTGCGCGCGGTTTACATAGAATAACGGCGAGCGCTTGCCGCTCAAAGCATCCCACTTCTCGGGAAGGCCGGCCACCGAGAAGAGAAGGTGATTGGTTCGCGATCGGTCAGAGTCGTTGACCAGCCAGTAGTAGTTCCTCTCTAACTTCTCGCGGTGCTCGAAGTAGAGGCTGGCAGATGAGCCCGAGACTACTCGCACATCTTTGGGAATACCCGAATCGAGCAGATCAATCAGGGTCTCAACGTCGTGAGAAACAAAGTAGGCCCGTCCACCCGCGGCGCTTTGCTGCTCGGTGTAGGGCAGCGGAGTGTTGCTCGCTCTCGCGCCAAAGATGCCGGCGATCCCCTTCTCGAGATCGGCGTCGTTGCCTCCCGCTTCAGGCGAGGAGGTGGGGAGCATGCGAATGCCAAGCACGGCGCCTCCGGCTTGGTAAAACTCTTGAATCTTCTCGAGGGTCGCTCGGCTGAGCGTGCTGATGGGCGGAAGGATTATCGTCTGAAAACGTTGCGGACCAATCACCAGTTCCTTGCCGTCGATTCGAGCGCGAGCCAGATAGTCGTCATCCGCAATGTTGTAATCCCACTGCCGGTCGGCGAGGCGGAGGATGAGCCGCGTGTAATAGTCGTTGATGGTGATGGTGAGGTTCTTCCAGACCTCCGGCGTGCCGATCTGACCGTAGGGCGTGTTGGCGGAAAATGCTGGTTCGGAATTTGCCCAAATCGAAAGGATGGGATAGTAGAGGAGCACACTCGTGGCGTGGCGGCTGTCCGAATTCATGTAGCTGAGGCGCCGCGTATAGTCTGCGTAGTAGTGAAAGTAGGGCCAGTAGGGTTGGTGCAACCAATCGGGAGGGTAGTTGGCGCGCGAAGCATCGTAGTTGACAGCGTGCGGAACAAAGAGGTTAATCCCCCACGCGCCAATTGCGTTGGTTGCTTTGCGCAGGCCCTCCATGTCCAGGTAGGAATCGGTTCCCTGCACGCCCTGGTTTTCACACATGAAACGCCGCCCTTCGAAATCCGCGACGGATTGAGCGAGCTTGAAATTGAGCGGCTGGCGGCCAAAATCGACGAGAGAATCAACGCCCACCGGGTCAAGGCCGCGTTCGACGGCGAATAAGCTGCCCTCGAGCGCGGCGGCCCACTGGAGTGATTCCTCCCAAGCGTGACCCGTCCGGCCGATTCCCAGCTTGGCCGCGCGGTCGGTGATTCCATTCCAGAATGAGCCTTGATAGAGCTGGGTTACTGTCGCCAGGTAGTCGCATCGGACCTTGATGGTGGAATCGCCGCCCTCGTAAATCAATAGTGGCAACACCTTGTGAAGATCGTAACCCGTGCGGTGTGCAAAGGTGTCGAAGAAGGCCGGTGTCCAGGCGATGCGGTAACCGTAATCGCCTTCGTGGTCGGCGAACGAATAATGGATGGTGTTGCCAAAGTAGGAGGCGAAGCGCCTGTGGAATTCGCCGTAGGAGAGATCGAAAAACAAGTTCATCGCCTGCGAATTCATCAAGTCGACGAATCCCCCATCGAAGCCCATGGAAGGTTCGAGGTAGAACATCACCACCACCCAGTCGCCTTCCGGCGCCTTCCAATTGAATTGACTTGGCTCCTTCGCTGAAGCCAACAATTGCAAGCTCTGGCCGTCAATCCGGTTCTCACCCAGCCAGCGCGCCGCCACCACAGCCTGGAGCTCGGGCGGAGTGGCAAGCGAAACCTCTTTCGGCCCCTTTACAACTTCCGCCTTGTAGCTCAAGCTTTTCATGCGGTATTCCGGCTTTCGCGCCAGCACCTCGCTCTGATGATTGCCTGCCATCCAGATGTTGCGCACCTCACCCGAGGGCCAGTCGTATTCGTCGACGAAGTTGAAGCTGAAGCCGCTGCGCTTGGACTCCTCGAGCCCGGCTCCGATGGCCTGCCACCACTCCTCGGAATGGTAGGGGGTTTGGAGACCGTCGCGGGCGTGCAGAAACGCCCCATAAACGCGTTGCTCTACCATCTGGCGGATTTCTTCCTGAATCTTTGGCCCCTCCATTTTGCCGTTCCAAAACCAGAACGGCATGGCGGAGTATTCTCGCGGCGGATCCAGGAAGCCGGCGTAGAGTTGGCCGCCCTGCTCCTGCTCCGCGCGGATATGATTTGCGATGAGCAGGAACGAAAATGAAGCCAGAATCAAAAACCAGCCCATGGCTCGAAACATGAGTACCCTCCTGCAAAAAACACCTGTGAACTCTCGCCCGGAATCCTCACCTGCCGCCTGTCCATCTAAGCGCAACAACCCTCGAGCCGCAGACCGCACCCGAGCTTCGGATCGCTTCCCGATTCCTGACCTTCCCTCGTTTTCTCTTGCCAGCGTGTCTTTATGTTCCTCCAGTCCCTTCCTGTCAAGATAATTTTGCTTTGCCGTTGACTCTTTACGCTGACCCGGAGATGACCTACAATAGTGTGTTTCGATCTTGTTGAGCCATTCTTTATGTACTATCATCTATTTGCCTATTACTTTTCGAGTGGTGGCTGCCGGGGGCATGGCAGAGATCAGCCACCTTGTCGTGTCATTCTTGGCCCCGACTTTTCGGCAGGAATTGGCGAGGTGGCGCTGGCGAGGAATGTATGAGCAGGCTGGCGGTGGCCATCCAAAACCTGACCAAGACGTTCTCAGTCGGGAACGTCCTTCGGGCACTGCAAAAGAATCCCCCAAAGAAGGGGGGAACGGAGGTGCTAAAGGGCGTCAGTCTGGAAGTTTATCGAGGCGAGGCGCTGGGATTGCTGGGGCCGAACGGGGCGGGCAAGACTACGTTACTGGAGATTCTCTCCACTCTTTTGCTGCCTACGGGCGGACAGGCCATCGTGGGCGGTTACGATGTGGTGAGAGAAGCCAGGCAAGTCAGAAAGGTGGTCAGCTATTGCCCCTCAGCGTCAGACAATTTCTATCCGCGTCTGACCGGAGTGGCGAATCTGGAGTTTTATGCGCTGTTGAATAATCTTTCGCCTCAAGAAGCCGGGAGAAAAATCCAAACGGTGCTAAACCTGGTGGAATTGGATGTCAGCAGCGACGTACCTTTTCAGCGCTACTCGGAAGGAATGAAGCAAAGGCTGACTCTGGCCAGGGCACTTTTGACTGACCCTGAATTGTTACTCCTGGATGAGCCGACCCGAAGTCTCGATCCGGTGCTGCAGGAAGAGATTCGGAAGTTCGTGCGGGAGCGGGTGGTGGCTAAGCTTGGCAAAACGGTGCTGCTGGTCACCCATAGCCTGCTCGAAGCCGAACAAGTGTGCGATCGCTTGGTGATTCTGCATCGCGGGCAGATCGTGAGCGTTGGAACGCCCGAGGAAATCAAGCGGGCGGGCGGCGGAGAGAACTTGACGACCGCCTTCCAGAGGGCGGTGGGGGCAACGCCATGCCTCTAGCCTGGAAAGCCTGGGCCTTCTTCAAGCGCGACCTGCTGACCGACCTCAGTTACAAGCTTTCCTTCGCCTTTCAGGTTGTGGATATCCTGGTGGGCATCGGGGCGTTCTACTTCCTGGCGCGAATTCTGGGCAAAGCCGCTTTTCGGGGTTACGAACCCTTTCCCTTCATCCTGGTGGGAATGGGCGTCAACGGCTACATGACTACCAGCCTGGTTTGCTTCGCGCAGGCCATCCGGGGGAATCAGCCCCCGGGCACGCTGAAGACAGTCCTGGTCACGCCTACCTCTCCAGTGGCCTTCGTGCTATTTTCTTCGCTCTACCCGTCTGCGCGCGCCGCCCTCGACGCTGTGCTCTACTTGCTGGCCGGGACAATGTTTGGGCTTTCACTGGGCCAGGTGAACATTCCGGCCGTACTGCTGCTTTTCCTCTTATCGGCCGCGGCCTTCAGCAGCATCGGAATCCTCTCCGCGACCTTCACGCTGGTTTTTAAGCGCGGAGACCCGTTATTATGGCTTTTCGGAGGCCTGTCTTGGCTGTTGGGAGGCGTCTTCTACCCGATCCAGGTTCTACCGCGATTTCTCCAGCACGCTGCTCAACTCCTGCCTATTACCCACGCCTTGGTGGGGATGCGGGCGGCGCTGCTGCACCACGCCTCCATCCTCGAACTGCTTCCACAACTCGGCGTGTTGGGACTCTTCGGTCTCGTCGGTTTGCCATTAAGCCTGCTGGCATTTCACTTGGGTGTCCGTTGGGCGAGGGTCACCGGCACGCTCAGCCACTTCTAAAGTGTGAAGGGAAAAGGGTAAAGTGTAAGGCGTAGTGGCTAGTGGCTATTTTCCAGTTTCGATTTTCCAGTACAGTTATAGTGCTGTACCTCGATCCGGTACCGCACCTGTGGGAATCCCGGCAGAAAGCGCTCCTTTAATCTAAACCCCGAATCTGGGAGGAGTCGGTTTACATCCTCGACGGTGCAGTGGTCTGTAAGATACGCTTCGGCATCGTCGACGTTGTTGCCGGAAGACACATCTTTGACGACAAACACGTTAACGCTAAGCGGCCTTCCCTCTCCCTGCCAGCTCAAAGGGTCGTAGACCGGTGGCCCCCCGACTCGATACGGCCATACTTCCGCAAGGTCGAGGGGGCTTCCTTTCTCTAAACGATGCAAATCGTAAGTGAGATAGAAGAAGAATGACGGATGGGTGGCAATTACAACATCCCCCTCGCGTGCCGCCTTGGCCATTTGCATCGCAACGCTATTCCAAGGCTCGATGAACCGCGGGGCAGCGTAGAAGCGCCTCGCCACCGTGCCAAACCAACCGACTCCCGCGATGACGAGCAGTGAAGCAAGGAGGAAGGCTTTCCGCCGGGGGGTCTTAAGAGTTCCCAGACATAGCCCAAGGGGGAGGACAGCCCAAGCGGAAATCAGGAGTAAGCGCTTGGTGCCAATGATGCCCAACAGCGACATTCCAGTAATGAGGAGCAAGAAATAAACAAAGAACCTGCGGGCGACAGGAGGAGCGTACAACAGAACGGCCGCCACACACGCGGTGATTGCGATAGCCACCGGAATTCCCAGGGTCCAGTACCAGGGCGCCACCGACTCACTCGCAAATAGCGCATAAATATTGAATGCTCCGAGCAAAACCGTTCCAAGAACGGAGTTCTCATTTCCTACCCCTCTGTCAACCTCAGCTAAGAAAGCCGCCATCAAGGGTAGGAACGCTACCATCAGCAGGAGAAGGGTAAACAAGATGTGAGGCCAGCGCCGGCCTGGTTCGTTGCGTGTCTGAAGCACATAGTCGAGGAAAAGGCAGGCCAGGATTGCCCAGCCAAAATAGCTTGTGTAGAGCAACAGAATGGCCGGGATGATTGCCAGGAGCCAATTCTTGAACGTGCGTGCCGTTAAGAAGGCTAGATACCTATACGTCAGAATCGCCACCAACAGAAACGAAAGGCTATACCATGCAGCAAGCCTGCCGAAATGGAATCCAAATGGCCAGAGGGCGGTGATCCATAGGACCCTGTTTGCGGCTTTGGCGCCGCAGAGCTTCCGCGCCGTGGCCATGAGCACCCCAATTCCTAACAGGTAGAAGCCCATGGAGGGCAACCGCAGCAGACGCATTCGGCCACCCGTGATCCGTAACCAGCCATGGAGAAGAAGATCGTAGAAGGGGGGGTGCTCGTGTTGTCCGGTTCCGTGGATGAATAAATCTGCGGTTTGCCCGACCGGGCTTGCCGCGGCCGAGATTATGTGAACCTCGTCTTCGATGAAGGTAAAATACGGGTCCGAAACGACCATGACCAAGCCCAGCATCAGGAGGACAATTAATGCGGGCCAGCACGAGGAATCTCCCACAGTCAACGAGGTGTCAGAACCGGAAGATTTCATTTTGGGTTCTCGGATCGCCCCCAGTATACACCTGACCGGTTCCTGCCGAGCCTTCGCCGGCCGGTTTTGAAGAACCAAGGCCGTTTTTCTCGTGCGGATGTGATTCTGGCGAAGCATGGTGTTGTGATACATTTGCAGCTTCTGAGGAAACATGCGCGTGGAAATGGCGCCCGAAGATGAACTGTGTTTGCTCCTGGCTCGCGCCCAGCTTTCACCCGAGGCGCGGGAGCGGGCAGTGAGCCTGCTGGCGGGCCCGTTGCAATGGTCCCGGTTTTTCGAACGCGCCAGGAGATACGGGATCTTTCCCCTCCTCTATGCCGGCCTCCGCACGCTTGGCTTTCCCGGCGTCCCCGATCCAGTTCGCTCGGAGTGGACGAAGATCTTCCGCTTCAACGCGATTCAGAACGAACTTCTCGCCGGGGAGTTGGCCCTGATTCTGCGGTTACTCGGTGACGCTGCAATACCCGTCATGCCCCTGAAAGGCGTCGCCCTGGGAGAGTCACTGTACGGCGACGCCGCTCTACGCGTTTGTGCGGACATCGACGTCCTCGTTCCCCCTCGCCGTGCAATTGAGGCTTTTCATGTGGTCGTGGCCTCCGGCTATCAACCCGAGTTCACTCAACCGCGTCTCCTGGATCTTGTGGTGCGCTATGGCAAGCACTTCGTCCTGACGCGACAGGATCGCCTACGCGCCTACACGCTTGAACTTCATTCCGGGCTATTTTGGGGAGGGCGACTGGAGCGCGACTTGCTCGAGGCAATCTGGTCCGATGCAGGCCACAAAAGCTTCCACGGAGTCCCCGCCTTCGCCTTGAGCGCGGAGTGGGAGTTTCTCTACCTCGCGGCGCATGCTGCCCAGCACGCCTGGCTCTCTTTCACGTGGTATGTGGACCTTGACCGTTTATGTCGCCGTGGGGCGATCGACTGGAAGAAGGTAAACGAAAAAGCGAAGTGGCTGGGCTGGGAGGCGGCCATCCGATCCAGTCTCGCCGCTTGCGCCTCCCTCTTCGAGACACCTGCTGACCCAGTCTTTCACTCCACGCCGCCCCCCCGCCGGTCGCATGTTCCGCCTCAACCCAATCTCCAGGTACCCTCGGAAAACCTTTTCTTGCTTCGCTTGCTCAAAACACCAGCCCGAAAGCTCCGCTATCTCGCCATTCGTCTCCTGGTGCCGACGCCGGCTGAATGCAACCTCCTTCCTCTTCCCGCTTGGCTCTTTTTTCTCTATTATCCTTTGCGGCCTTTGCGCGTCGCGTGCAACACCGTAAGGTGGTTCATTCAGGCCGGGTTAAGAGCCGTTCACCGGATCAGAACGTAGGGCTGCGCCTTGGGGCGGCCTCCGGTCAGGGTAGACTCTGGCCCTTCGTTCGCGGTGCCGGTCTTAATCCAAAATCGAAAATCTAAAATTGGAAGGGGTTATCACGCCAGGGGTGTAATCTGCACCAGCGGGGAGAGTTTGGGGGAGGACTTCTTGGCGAGCATGTTGGGGCAGAGGATGCCTGTCCGGGCGAAAGACTTTTCGCAGTCCAGGGAAGACGGGCCGCGCATGTTGCCTTCCATGTAGGCCAAGCCGGGACAGCGCGTGCACGTACCGACGTGCGTGCAGGTAGAGCACACCGGCAGATCACGGCCGCGTATGGAGCGCACCTCGTTCATCTGCGGGGAGTGCCGCCAGATCTCCAGGAACTTCTGCGTGCGGACGTTGCCGGTGGGCAGCGGGAACTGCACGCACGGGTAGACATCTCCGTAGGGAGAGATGTAGCAGAAGGTATGGCTGGCGCTGCACGGTACCTCATCCAGAACCTCGTTACTTACGGGCGGGGGAGGCGCACAGAACTCCTCCACGTTGCCCACCAAGTGCGGGTTGCGGAACGCCTGCTGCAAGTCATCGCCGCCAATTCCCAGCCCGACCACCGAGCGGTCCCCGTCCATCTTGGGGGTGATGGTGGGGTCCATGGTCCACTGGACCCCGAGGTCTTGGGCCAGCGCCTGGACGCCCGCGTAGTCATTGAGGTTCTGGCGCATGAGGATGTTGGCGACGATTACTTTTAACCCGCGGGACTGAAGAAAGCGGATTCCCGCGATCGAACGTTTCAGCGAGCCAGGCAGCTTGGTGATGGCGTCATGCGCCTCCGGCCGGTGGGAATAGATACTAACCTGAACCGACTGCACGCCCAGGTCGCGCATGCGGTCCGCCTGTTTCTCGCGGATCATGAAGGCGTTAGTCTTGATCTTCACACAGAACAGCAGGGAGCGGGCGTATTCCAGGATCTCGAAGAAATCCATGCGCATCAGCACTTCCCCGCCACTCAAGGTGAGGAACAGAGTGCCAGCCTCAGCCAACTGCCGGAGCACGTCGCGAATCTCGGCGGTGGTCATCTCGCCATGATCGTCGTGATCAAGGTAGCAGTGGACGCAACGCTCGTTGCAGCGATAGGTGACGTCCAAATGGACGCCCAAAGGCACGCCCAGGGCGAGAGCCCGCTGGTTCATTTCCTCCATTAGTGTGGCCATAAGTTCCGCGCTCCATGAAGGAAGAATCAAGAAGCAAGAATCAGACCGAAGCTGCGATAGCTCGTGAATAACCTTTCAGCAAGCGTCCGACCTCGTTCAAGAGCTCCATGAGCTCCCCCGTGCTTCCGTAACCGAGATCCTGTGACAAGATCAGGTAGTAACGGCTCTCCTCAAGCGAGCCTTCTGCAATATTCATGAACCGTGCTTTGTCCGCTTTGCTGCGTTTCGCGAACCCCTCGGCGATATTGGCGGCAACGGAGATAGCAGCTCTCCTCATTTGACTCGTGAGCCCGTAAATCTCACGGCCTGGGAAGGCTCCGGTCGCTTTGTAGACTGCCAGGACGAAGGCATGGGCTCTCTGCCAGACCAGCAAATCTCGAAATGTCTTGGCTGTTTGTCGTTCCAGCATTATTGTTCCTTGATTGCAAAGGTGCTTCTCCGTTCTTCGGTCTTCTTTCTTCTTGCTTCTTGCTTCTTGCTTCTTCTACTCCAACGGTCTGTCGGAGAGAATCAGAATTCCGTGCCCGGCCAACTCCCGGACAAAGCTCTCGGCATCTTTCAGGGCTTCCTCCGGCGCGACCTCGAATTCGGCACAAACCTTCTCGTTGACGATTTCCTCCAGCGGGGTGCGGCCGTCGGCCGCCTGCCAGATCACCAAACCAACATCGTTCAGGCTGAACAGGGTCGAATCACGTGCGGACATGACGATCATCTCGTCGCCGAGCTGGCGCGCTGCGATCTCTTTGCTCCTAGCAATATAAAGTGGACTCATGCGATAGAAACTCGAAACTCGAAACTAGAAAATCGAAACTCGAAACTGGAAAACAACTACTAACCACTAGCCACTTCTCTCAACTGGCGTCTGACACCTGGTTATCGCTTCTTGGAGTACCCCACCCCTGCATTTTACACTTCACACTTTACCCTTGTACACACCCATTTACACCCTCAGCACGTATCTACCTAATTAGCTCCCATACGCGAGCGTCCTGCGCAAACACCAGCCGACGCACCGGGACGCGGCTCACGAAATCGAAAGCGGACTGAGACACCAGCCGCACCAGTTCCTCGTCCTGGGCAAAGAAGAGGATGTTGCGGAGCAGCGCCCGCGCGGCCTCGGCCTGGCTGACGGCCTCAAACCTGTTTTCCGCCCCCTGGGCAAGCAAGTAGAGGGCAGCTACGGGCGCCCGCAGGTTTTCTCCGATGCGCGCCAGTTCGCCGGCAAACGGCGTGCCAAAAGCGTCAAAAGCAGGGAATAGGGAATAGGGAACAGGGAATAGGGAAGGAGCGGCGCTTTCTGTCTGATCTGTTCCCTGTTTCGCGGCATCTTGCGCCACTAACGAGGTCCCCCGTTCGCTTTCCCCTGTCCCTTGGGTACTGTTCCCTGTCCCCTGTCCCCTATTCCCTATTCCCTGTTCCCTCGGACGGACGTAGGAGATCTCGTCTGTGAGCAACACAACGTCTGGAGGGGCCAAGCGGGAGATGGTAGTCTTTCCCGCGCCTGAAACGCCGGCAAACAGGAAGGCCCGGCCATTGCGTATGGCGCTGGCGGCGTGCACCAGGAATCCGCCTTCGCGCGCCAGGATGAGCGAGTGCAAGATGCGTAATACGGAGTCGATGGAATAAGGATTAGGGCTCTGGCGCACCCATCCCTGGCGGCGCTCCGGATCCCACTCGGCGCGGAAATCCCCACGCTCCATCACCCAGCGCCCGTGCTCCAGGCGCACGCGCGCATCTTCGGTGTCGCTCACGAAGCCGGGCGGGACCAATTCGACCTCGAGCTGGAAACTGGAAGCTGGAAACTCGAAATTCGAAACTGGAAAATCGGAGCTGGAAGTCGCGCCCCCAGGGCCGTCAGGGCGACCTTTGCCCTTTACCATACGGCGCATGGGTTTGTGCCCGCCCGTGACGGGTCCTTCCTTTGACGGATCAGCCGACCCAGCCGCCGCTACCACAAACGGGCCGTAGCGATCCTCGAGCAGGCGCGCAAACTCGGCGCTTTCAGTGTGCAACAGAATCGGCATCCCCCCGATATCAATGCACACGTCATATGCCGACATCGCTACCTCCGTCCCTTGAGGCGCAACGCCAGCCAGGTGCAGAGGTCGGAGCGAGACAAGACCCAGGATGTCGCCCGACCCCAGCGGGTGAGACGCGGCTCGATGCGGCGCCCGCCGCGCAGGATCGCGGTGACGCGCCCCAACAGTTCTTCCTGCGAGACCGGCGGATCGGGCTGGCTCAAGCGGTCGCCGCGGGTGATGAGGAGCGTTCGCTCCGGCCCGCCCACCTTCCCCACCACACGGTGCGCTGAGAAACCACCCTCGCGCGTAAAGAGTACGACCTCGCCTGGTGAAATCTCCGCCACGCTCTGGCGACGCACCTCCAGGATGTCGCCCGGCCATATCGAGGACATCATGCTGGTGCCGGTGACCGCCAGCTTGGCCTGGCCGGAAGACTGCAAGACCTCGAGGAAAAGCTGCTGAATCGTGGAGGTGCGTTGTCCGTTGTCCGTTGTCATTCCTCCTAGACCCGAGGTAGGGCGGGCGGGACGCCCGCGCTACGTCCGGTGGCCAGTGCTACGAAACCAGGCATCTACAGCCTGTTTTTTCACTTCGTTTGGCTCTTTTGGCGCTCAAAATTGAGTTCGTTTTTCGCTCAAAAAAACTCTAAGTCCTTTGTGTTCAATATATCTTTGAGTTCGTTCCCGCGATTTAGTATCTTTTTTGCGTTTCCTGGCCATTTCCCGCCCCTGGCGGCGCTCTCGAATCTCCTGCGCGCGCTCCGCCGCGGGGCTTCCCATAGGTCAAACAAGGTAGGCTATCATTCTGCAAGCTTGGTGTCAAGACGAAAAGTGCAGGAAAGGCCGGGGTAGCGCGCGCCGGGCCGGCGAGCGGCTAGGAAGTCCTCCGGTTGTGGTGGCACGACCACTGGGTAGTTTGTACTTTGCCGCAGGTCAGCGCTCGCACCTCGAAGACGCGCTCGTGGCGGACGGTGGGCTTGTGGTAGGGCTTCCTGGGGGTCCGCTCGGCGTCCGCCCCGGGATGGATCCGACTTGTTTGTTCCGACTGGTTCATTCAATTCCCTCCGTCTCGCTCACTTCAAGCGCCATTGCCATGCCTGAACGGCGCGGCCCCTGCCGCATACCGCCTGCTGCTTACTCCCTCAGTTCAACCCCGACTGGGTGAGTTTCACCGCGCAGTAGTTCCCGCTGCCGCAAAGATTAGTAGTACCGCCGGGGGCAAGCGTGGTGAAGTAGAGGCTCGAGGCTTGCACGGCGCTACTGACGTTGTCAATCACGATGGCGCTAGTCCCGCCCTGGGCGTGGGGATAACCCGTCGTTATGGGGGAGCCAGAAATAGCCGTATATGCGCCGCTGCTGACCGTAAAGCCGAATAACCCAGCGTAGCCTGTGCTGGTCGTACCACCGACACCAAAGAAGAGGTAATCCGTCGAACCGTTATAGATTTCCGTGAGCGGGGAGATTTCGGCGTGGTTGGTGGTGCTACTGCTTCGGGGTATAGAGCCCGTTCCGGTGAACTCGGTGGCAGTGTTCAGGTGGGCCGGGCTGCCGGTGAACGTGACGCTCCAGAGCGCCGGGTAGTCGGTACTAGTGTTGGTGTCCGTTCCACCTACAAGAAGGTGGCCGCTGGCGGGAGTTGTGTAATAGGTATTATCGAAGATGGGCGAGTGGGCGTAAAACGTGCCGCTGCTGCTGCATCCATTATCGCCCTTCCCAACGTTGGCAGTTGCCAAGGCGCTCCAACCGGCGCCGCTCGGGCTGTTGTTCCCGGTTGTGGCGGCCTGGACAACGACATTGTTGGTATTATCGGTGCCAACCATCGAGGTGGCAAACACCATGCCGTTCGTGCTATCCACCAGAGGTGGATCGATGAGGGCGGAATTTGCGCATGAACCCCCCTCGCCAATCTGAAGCGACGGGTGGGTCTCCAGCGCAAAGGTGCTGGATTTAACCGCGTAGAGGTTTCCGTTGGAGGATCCGACGAAGATATCGCCGCTCGAATAGTCCAACACCGGGCCGGTCAACTTCGCCCCCGAGGCGATACTTAGTGTGGTCACGGCCGGAGTCCCGGCGCCCAACACCGGCGTTATCTTGTACAGAACTCCTGCATCGTCCCCGACATAAACAATGTCGTCGGCATAGTCATAGAACGGCTCGGAGTTGGTGGTGGTGTTGGAGCTCGTGGTGCCAAGGGCAATGCTGACCAAGCAGGAAGAAGTCCCTGAGCAAGCGCCGAAACTGGTCTGGGTCTGCGACGGCCCCTTCGCGCTCGAGACCGTGCCGCCGTCGCTCGAGTTCCACCGTAGAACATGCAGGACGGATCCGCTACTGGAACTCTCAACAAATATCACCTCGTTGCCGTCCGAGGAAAGGACTGGTGATGTGGTGATCTTTCCCCCCGTTTTGGTGGTAACGTTGTAGGCCCAATAAACAGTGGGCCCCGTGCCCCCGCAAAAGTTTGTTCCCGTACTCGCCGAGTAGAGATTGTGAAGCGCGACCATATTGGCTTGGCCGCTGGTCACGCCGGCTACGTTCAGCCCGTACGCGACAAAGTCAGTCGCACAGTTGGGGGTGGCGTTGATGTTAAAGGTGAACTTGGCCGGAAACATATTCTGGGCCACGGTGCCGCTTCCCAGTGAAAAGGCCCAATCGCGGTGCGGCGCGGGCGCCCGGCGCGCCGGCCTCTGGTTTGCAACGACCCCCAGTTCTGGGACAGGCGCGCCCAAGCGGCCTGCCAACGGAGCAAAGTCCTGCGGCGTCGCGCTGGCTTGCGGCGCAGGGTTTCGCTTCATCTGCTGCATAACGTAGCGGGGGTCCGTGATGGTCCTGTACCACTGCGCGACCCTGCCTTGCGCCAGCGCCTCGGCCGCCGTGCCGGGGTTGGAGAAGATCACGTGGTGGGTTGTCCAATCGTCCACCAGACCGGCTCGCGCCGCCTGCTCCCCGCGCGTCAAAAGGCTCCCGGCCAAGACGGTCCCAATGACCAAGGCAACGATGGATAACTTGAAAGACAATCGCCTCCTCAGTTTCATCGCTTCTACCCCCATGATCTCGCGTTGTGAGCAGGACCCACTTGGTCCCCAACGCCAACGCTCTGTCCGGGGTGATTCTCTCACATTGCGGGCAGGTATCACCAGCATTTTCTCACTCGTTTGCCCGCGGAATGTCTACTTCAGTAAGTTACTAACAAGTACTTTACGGCTCTTACCGCGGGCAGCCTGCCCCCACCGGTCGGGGTCCCGCCAGTCAGCCGACTGGAGCGTCTCGCTTCCGCAGGGTGATCGCCACACCCCGAGGCATTAGCCTCGCGACCACTTTGTCCGTGTTGGATTGTGGATTTCCGGTCACCCCGTGGGTTGCAATCGCTAATCTCTAATCGCTGATTGCCAACCGCCAATCACCAATCACAAATCGTCAATCACCAATTCCCGAGGCTCCCTCCCCCCGAGCCTCGATGCGCTCGCGCGCCGGGCCGACGGGCGGCTACGAAGTCCTCCGGTTGTAGTGGCACGACCCCTGGGTGGTTTGTACTTTGCCACAAGTCAGCGCCCGCACTTCAAACACCCGCTCGTACCGCACTGTCGGCTTCTGATAGGGCTTCTTCGGCCTTGGCTTCACTTCGCACGCGCTGGCCTGCCCTCTGGTCTCTCTTGATTCACTCATCCCAGCCTCCCTGAGGTTACGCCTCTCTCTCCACCAAATCGCCGATACATAAGGTCGGCGCCCGAAGCTGCCGTAGTTGCATTATGGCGATGGCGCCGCTTGTGACGCTTGTATGGCGCATCCGCCTGTACCTGTCCCTGCGCCGCCGGCTCCTGTGCAACTCTGACTACCCAGGATTCCAAAGTAAAGCTGGAGCGTGCCTGACGGCGAGGTGGCTTGGGTATCGACAATCATTCCACTCGCGCCACCAGCAAATGCTCCCGCCCCGCTACGAGTGGCTGTCGTGCCGCTCGGGTTGAGCGTATAACTTATCACGCAGCCCTTACTGGCGGTGCAACCGGTCACTTGACCTGAGGACGGCTCCATTTGAGGGCTAACAAAGATGTAGTCGACCTGGCTGCCGCCCCCCGCGTTCGTACATGCTGCCCCAGCGTTAGTACAAAACTCGGTAACCGGAGAGCATGTTGTGGTAGTAGCGCTCACCACAGGCCCGGTGGTCACCGTTCCCATGTTGCCGTTAGTAATGGTTATTGCGTACAAGGTAGGAGATCCGCCGGCGTTGCCGCAGACCCACAGGTGCCCGGTCGGAGTCGCCTGGGTGGAGGTGAAGTAGGCGTTGTCGAAAGTACCTTGGTAGATACTCAGTGATCCGTCAGAATTCGTTCCCACATGAGCTTCGGTTCCGCTCGAGCCTGAGGAGAAATTGTACGCGAACTGAAAGACGCCGCTGTAGTTGGCAAGACAAGAGGAATAGGTCACGTCACAACTCACAAAGACATAGACTTTGCCGGCGGCAGAATCCACAAGTGGGGCCTCCGACCCAAGAATCGCGATTGGCGGGGTGAGGCGGTTGTGAGGAGGTGGAAAGGGTGACGGGCGCGACCTTCGGTTAACCGAAGGGAAGTCGCGAGTCAATTCAGCTCATGATTCAGGGGCCCATGCGTCCTCCGGATAATTTTTTCCCACCCCCCGCGGACACCGCCGCGCGGTAGTTCCACGGCTAGCCGTTTTTTGCCTCCCTGCTTCAGGTCCGCAGCGTCGCGCAACAGACCCGAGCGGATTGCAATAAGAGCCATTTCTCCAGGTCGGCCTTGATCTGCAGCATCCAGCCGCGCGCGTGGCGCACCAGCTTCCCCGCCAGCCGATACACCTTCCAGCGCAGCGTGGCCACCGTCACCGTGCGATAGGACGCCGGCAGCACCCGCCCTTTCAACACTTGCCCCAAATTGTAGGCTAACACCCCAATGGCAAAATACAGGGCATTGGCCTCCAACTGCCCGCACGGGTCGCCGCGGCGACCTCCATGCCAAAACCCACCTTCAGTTCCTTATGCCAGTTCTCGCTCTCCCCTCGCTGGTTGTGCTTCCAGACGACCTCGCTCGCCGGCTCCTCCCGGTTGCTGGCCACCGCGTGATAGCAATAGCGCTCCGCCTCGAACAAATTCGGCTGCGGATTCGGCCAGCGCAATACGATCAACCGGAAAGCTTGCTTGGTCCCGTTCAGGGTGTGCACCGTCTCGGCAATCTCGCGGTCGGTGGCGATGCCCGCTTGCGTCCGGTAGGGTTGCCAAGCCCCTGCCGGCAGGTTCTGAATTTCTCGCTTCACGGCGGCGTCCAGGTCCGCCGTGATCGTGAAACTGCGCCCTGGCTGGCTGTAATGGTTAATCACGGCCGCTTGGTAGGCCGCACTGTCGCTGCGGAAATAGATTCGCTTCCCCGGCGGCAGCGCCGCTTCGCAGCTCTGTGCAAACTCCAAGATCCCGGCACTGGGACTCTGATTGCCTTCCCGAAACTGGTGACCCACGCACACCCCGTTCACGTACCCCAGCAAAGGCATGTAGCCCTGCACGTGGTTATAGGTCCACGCGGCTTCCTGCTTCTCCGCCTCGATCTCTGTGGCATCCACATCCAGAATCACTTCCTCTTGCTCGAAACAAGACGCCACCAGTTTCCGGCTGACCTGCTGGATCGCTTCCGCCCCGCCCCGTCCTTGCCGACGCAGCCAGTCCCCCACCGTCCCGGCGTCCGGCACCGCTTCCAAGCCCAACTCCCCCAGCACCTCCTGCTCGGCCCGCAACTCCCGCAAGTCCTCCAGCCGCCTTCCTCCCGCATGCAGCATCCACACCAGCGCCTGCACAAACTCCCGCGGCTTATATCCTCGTCCCGACTTCGGACCCTCCAGCGCTCGGTCTACTTCCTCCCACAGCTTCACCGCTCGCGCCAGTTCCTCCAACACCACCAGCCCGCCCAGACTGGTCAGCCGCTCCGAACTTCTTTCCATCTTGATAGGCAGAATCAATTGCGGTAGGCTTGCTTCCATCGTTCACCCTCCGGGTGTGGGTCTAGGATTTCTCACAAAATCTCTATAACACACATCCCGTGAGGGTGAGCGTCTTTTCTGTGGTTTTCCGCCCCCGTCAATCGCGATTCTTGGGTCCGAAATGTCGGGACCGCCGCTCGCGATTACACCTGACGAAACGACGGCGCCTGAACTGCTGCTGACGGAAGCAAGTTTGCCAGCGAAGTTGCCAAGAAATAGCAAAGCGTGCGTGCTATCGTAAACCGGACTGGTGAGTGGACCAGTTCCACTGTTGACCGGCCACACGCAGGACGTGCCGCAAGTACCACCGCTAGTGTTCGTCATCTCGCCGGGGGTCCCATTGAACACTCCGGTGAACTTGTGGAGATAGCCGCCGCTGTCACCCACCCAGAGCGTGTCCGACGGATAGTCATACCAAGGCGACGAGATGGTGTCCTGATTGGCGCGTGGACTCTGAAAGGCCACACTGATCATGCAGGAACCCGAGGGGCAGGTGGTCCAAGCCGTGTTGGTACCGGCGCCGGCGTACGTGTTGGTATATGAATGGTCGGGAGCAACCGGGCTATCGGAATCGGTGCCCTGGCCGCTGACCCATTTCAGAATCCGGAGGACTGCGGCCCCGCTGCTGGGGTTCTCAATGAACGCCACCTTCGTCCCGTCCCCGAAGAGCACGGTGGAGGTCAGCGCTTTGCCCGTTCCAGTGTTGTACGCCCAGTAGACCGAGGGCACCGTGCCACTTCCACTGCACCCGGAATAGATGTTGTCGTAAGCGACGACATTCGCTTGTGACGCCGAGCCCGCGATACCCGTGTTGTAGACAACGAAATCCGTGCAGCTCGCGGTCGTGGTGCTGAAAGAAAACTTTGCGGGGTACATCCCCGCTCCCACCGTGCCCGGTGTGCTGCCGCCGCCGAGGGTGCCGCCAGCCCAACTGAACGTCGAGCCCACTGTCCCAGACAAGGCAATGCTGTTTCCACCCGTACCGGCGGTTTTGTCGGTGACTGTGACGACCGCCCCAGCCGACGAGGCCGTGAGTGCTGAGACACTAGTGATAATCGCGCTGGCTAGCGCCGCCGCTTCGTTAGCCAAGTTCGTCGATTGGGTGGTGCTGTCGGTGCTCGTCGAGAAGGTCGCGCCCGAGGTCGTCCCGGCCGTGCCGCCGGTTAGGTTGCCATTGAAGGCGGCTCCGGTGAGTCCCGACGTAATCGTTGTCGCGACATTGATGTTTCTGCCCGCCAACCCCTTCAGCGAGGCCGTGAGCACTACCTGCCCCGATGGATTCGTGGCTGTAACCCCCACGACGGTGCCCGTCGTTATCGCAGTATAGATGTTCGTCGCCAGTTGCGTGTTGCTGACGGCAGCGGCTCCCGACCACCACTGAAAATACGGGCTCGTGCTCGAGCCGTCCGACCCCGCGGTGAGAACTGAAAATGTGGGCGCATTCGTTCCGCTGACCGTCTTGCTGAACCCGGTGCTGCCCGCGATTTTGGCCGTCACGACCACGTTGGGGCTGGTGCTGCTCGTGACGGTGACCCCATTGCTCGGCTGCGTGGCGCCGCTGGCGTTGCACTGCCAAGTACTTGTGCTCGCGCCGGTGTTCGCGCTGCCGTACGTGATTGCCGAGGCCAGCCAGGAAACCATTTGGGCGGTGGTGCCGCCATTGTTGATATTGCACGAGGTTGCAGGTACGCTGGTCCAGCCGCTCGTCGCGAAGTAGTAGTAAATTGTGGCGATTTTGTCGTAGGCGCCGACGGCCGGCGCCGAACCACCGAAGGCGAACTGGCCCACCTGAGCGACTGGCGTGTTTGCGATGAGCTGTAAGGTCGAACTGTTCAACGGGTTATAGATTGTTATGGTATTGCCGCTATGCACGCCGTTGCTGCTGATTGTCGTGCTCTGGGACGCGGCGGTACCGGGGCTGGCAGTTAAGGTAACGCTATTCACGACTACTGTCCCGGTGCCCGAGGAGGCGGTGAAGGTTCCCGTTTGGCTCGCCGCGGCGCCGCCCAAGTTCATGCTCCAGTCCCGCCCCAGAGGTTGTCTCAGGATTCGCACCGGGGCCGGCCCGATGGGCTGCGGACGCCTGACTGGCGCGCTCAATCGGGCCGTTAGCGTCGCAAAATCCGGTGCTGGTTCCATCGCTTGCTGCATAGGGTTCCGCTTCATCTGCTGCATATTGTAGCGGGGGTCGTTGACGATCCGATACCACTCCGCGATCCGGCCCTGCGCCAGCGCATCGGGGGCCGTGCCGGGGTTGGAAAAGACCAGGTGATGGTGAGTCCAGTCGTCGATCAGGCCCATCCTGTTCGTGGGGGCCTCCTGCCCGGAGATCAGAACGCCAAGGCCGATGAGGCTCAGGAAGACCACGGCGACGATTGACAGCCTGGAAAGCGAACGCTTAGTAGGTATCATAACTTGTTCCTCCGATCCTGCATTGCGGGCAAAGCCCGCGCACTTTCTTTTCACTCGCTCCGTCTGTGGAATACTAACCACGCCTCGTCATGCAGGTCGCTGATAAATGCCTTAAGAATTTCGTATCGCCGGCATCCCGCCCGCTGTGAACGTGTGAAAAAATCGCGTTTACCGTTTGTAGCGGCGCGCTATGAGCGCCGGAATCATTGATTCTGAAACCCGGCGGTCATAGACCGCCGCTACCACGCGACCTTTTCACACGTTCTGTGGCAGGAGCGTCTGGCTCCCGCCGGGTAACGACCACGCGCGCGAGCACTGGCTTCGCGGCCGCGCTGGTGGTGCCTTGGAGCGGGCTCGAGGCCGCCACTTCGCAGCGGCCTGCGAACCCAAAACTGGACGATGAAAGCATTATCGAACCTCCCGACAGAAAGCTCCCCCAGTTAACCGCATAAGGTATGCGCCGTCAAGTACTGACTGCTTCATTAACCACTTCGCAATATCGGTAATTCTGCAGCAATCCGCGGCTGGGTATTGCTGGCTTGGTGTCTCACTTAACTATTTACTAGTCGTGCAGGCCTAGTACCCCCTGGCCCCCTCCGCAGAGAGGAGAGGAGTTGGTGGGGTGGCTCCCCTGCTTCTGTAGGAGGGGTTGGGGCGTGTTGTTGTAAAGGATCAGCCGGGACAGCACAATAGCGGCAACGGAGCGTCATGGCTGACCGTTGAAGGCCAAGCGGAAATTCTTGCCACAGCGCGGTGGAGCTGCAAGCCAGGAAAAGCTCACCACAGAGGCCACAGAGTTCACAGAGAAGAGCGCAAGTGTTTTTCGCTGTGGTCCCAGTGTGCTCCGCGGTGAACGCTTTCTTCGCGGCACTGAAAAAAGTCGGCGATTAGTAGAACAGAGAGGGGAACCCAGATTAGATCGGCCACTGACCCGCCGTGGCAGGATCGCTCACGACAGACAACGGACGAGCGTTCAGAAGCTGTGAAGAAATCGGATTGGCCACTTGTAGCGGCGCTCTATGAGCGCCGAAGTCATTGGTTCCAAGGTCCGGCGGTCAATAGACCGCCGCTACAGCGCGATTTCTGCACAGCCTCTCAGCGCCGGGCCGGACTTGTCACATGGCGCGGGCAGAGCGACCGTTGTGGCGGGAGCCTCTCGCTCCCGCGGGGCAATGGTCACACCGTGACATTAGCCTCGCGACCACTTCGTCCCTGTTGGATTGTGGATTTCCGGTCACCTCGTAGCTTGCAATCGCCAATCACCAATTTCCTTGCGGAAGGCCCCCGAGCCTCGATGCGCTCGCTCGCCGAGCAGGCGGGCGGCTACGAAGTCCTCCGGTTGTAGTGGCACGACCCCTGGGTGGTCTGTTGTTTGCCACAGGTCAGCGCCTGCACCTCAAACACCCGCTCGTACCGCACCGTCGGCTTCTGATAGGGCTTCTTCGCCGTGCCGTGGGCCTCCGGTCCACTGCGTTGCTGGTTTGTCTTTTCCGATTGGCTCATAGCAACCTCAATTCAACCCTGATTGGGTCAGCTTCACGGCGCATCCGACGCCGGTGGACGAATTGCAGGTGGCGCCAGTAGCAGCATTACTCGTAAAGGAAAAGTAGAGGCTAGACGCCTGCGGGTACGTCGTTGTACTGGCCACATTATCAACGACGATTCCGCTCGTGCCGGCCTCATAGGTCGAAGTGGTGGGGTTCGTCGGCCCCGCCGGTGTGACCACTCCGGCGGCGTTGGACGACCATTGGGTTGACGTAGGTGGCCAACTCGTGCCTAAGGCAGTAAGGTTAAGCGAGATAAGGCAGCCTATGCCACTGCTGCTGCATGTGGAGGGGGTGTTGGAGAGGTTTCCCACGCTGAAGAAAATCCGGTCCGTAGAGGTAGCCGTGTTGTAAATCTCGGTCACGGCCGAGCATCCTTCGCCACTAGCGCTTGTGAGCGTGTAATAACCGTCCGAGGACGTATTCATGACGCCGTTTGTGATGGTGATGCGGTGTATGGCCGGTGAATCGTAACGGCTGCCGCCCCGGTCCTTCCCGCACACGAAAAGATGGCCCGTGGAGTTGGCGCTGACAAAATAGGCGTTGTCAAACGCGCCTGCATGGATGTAAGAGTAGCTGTACCCACTAGTATAGTATCCAATGCTCGCTGACTTTTTGCTGGAGGTCGCGAGGGCAGTGTTGAATTGGTACGCGGTCCCGGAATTAGTAGTGTCGGTGCCTTCGAATGCGAACACGGTGTGTGCGACGCCATCAACCAGGGGTGCGTCAACGATGGCCCCGCCCAGCGACTGGGTGGGTGTTCCCAAACAAGGAGGGTTGCCGGAACCGCACGCGCCCGTGGTGCTGCCTACTTCCATGACGTAGCTGAGCTGTCCCGAGGCGTCGCCTACAAAGATAGTCTCCGATGTGGGATCGAAAACGGGGCCGGTGAGAGCGTAGCTGCTGTGTACCGTGATTGGCCAATGGTAGGTACTGCTCCCACACCCTGTCGTACTGGCGTTGCTTGAGGTGCACTCCGCTGGGGTGCCATCAAACACGCCGACGAATTTGTGCAGCACGCCACTCCCATCACCCACGTAAATGGCATCATTACCTTGTGTATAGTCGTAGAACGGAGGCGAGGTGGTGTCCACCGCGCTATTGCTAAACGTTATGCTTTCAATGCAGGAGTTGGCGGCGGGACAATTCGTCGTATTCCAGGTTGTGCCCGCCGACATGATCGTGTCGGGCAGCGACGGGCCGGTGAGGGTGCCCTGGACCGTAGCGGTAGCCCCGGGCTTCCACTTCAGAATGCGAAGGATGGCATGATTGCTGCTGCTGCTCTCTACGTAGGCTATCATTGTACCGTCCCCGGAGAGCACGGGAGAGGTCACGACAGTGCCGGGCCCCGTGCTCATATAATAAGCCCACTTAACTTGGGGGCCGGTACCTTTGGACGCATCACCCAGGCAATTGCCACCCTGCGTCGAATACAGTTCATCGAAAGCAATGATGCTGGGTTGTCCGTTCACGCCGGAGGTCACGCTGCTCACCAGTATGCCGGTGCTGTAATTGGTGCTTAGAGTGAAATTGCCAGCTGTGCCGGGCGTAATGGCTGTTAGATTGACTACATTGCTAGGAGTACCGGGGCCAGTATTACTTGCCGTGACGCTTGCATTGGCGGTCTGACCGGTATAAAGGCAGCCGCCGCTGTAGCACTCCGCAGAGTTGCCGTTGATGACCGCGTACAGGTTCTGTGCTGTTCGCTGTTCATCTTGTGTGGCAGTGCCACCAGAGACCCGCAGAACTTGGTTTACAGCCGAAAGGGGGGAGGCGTGGAACGTGTATTGTGTGCCCCCGACAGTAACCGTCCGAGTGTCGCCCCAAGTGCTAGTACCGGGATCGGTGCGGATGGTCACCGTGGCTGTAGCGGGAGTGGCGCCGGTCCCCGTCAGCCCCGTGTTGAACGCCACGTAATCATTCTTGCAGTCCGGGGTAGCGTTCACGTCGAACGTATATTTCGCCGGGAACATTCCGTCGCCGACCGTACCGCTGGCCAGCAACGACATACCCCAGTCCCGCCGCAGAGTTTGTGGCTCGGGGACGGGCCTAGGTCGCAGGGGACCCCCGCCATGGAGGCCCGGAGGTCCGCCGATCAGCTTGATAGCGGGGATGTTCGTGTCGGAGAGCCCCGAAGGATTCGCCGCCCAGCTACCACGCTTCATCTGTTGCATGATGTAGCGCGTATTATATTGGGTGTCGAGCCAGCGCGAGTACGCTGCCGGGTCATTTTTCACCTGCTCATATGTGCCGGGGTTGGAAAAAACCAGGTGGCGGGTAGACCAGTCCTCCACGAGTCCGACTTGATGCTTCGTTTTTCCGTTCGCATGCTTCGAGGCAGGCTCCCCCGTCATCAGAACGCCAAGGCCGATGAGGCTCAGGAAGAGCACGGCGACGATTGACAGCCTGGAAAGCGAACGCTTCGTAGGTATCACAGCTTGTTCCTCCGATCCTGCATTGCGGGCAAAGCCCGCGCACTTTTTTCCCCACTCTCTCCGTCTGTGGAATACTAACCACGCCTCGTCATGCAGGTCGCTGATAAATGCCTTAAGAATTTCGTAGCGCGGGCATCCCGCCCGCTGTGAACGTGTGAAGAAATCACGTTTACCGTTTGTAGCGGCGCTCTATGAGCGCCGGAATCATTGATTCTGAAACCCGGCGGTCATAGACCGCCGCTACAACGCGACCTCTTCACACCTTCTGTGGCGGGGGCGTCTCGCTTCCGCCGGGTAACAACCACGCGCGCGCATTAGCTTCGCGACCGCGCTGGTGGCGCCTTGGAGCGGGCTCCAGGCCGCCACTCCGGAGCGGCCTGCGAACCCAAAAACTAGCCTATGAAAGCATTATCGAACCTTCCGACAGAAGGCTCATCTAGTAAAGCGCACCTATTAAGGACCGTCAAGTACTTAGGGGCCTATTAACTACTTTTCTAAAACACTAAAGTACCAGGTACTAGCGGTCGGCTGTCGCTTGCGACACCGGGGTCTCGTTGCTGCTTGTTGAAGGTCAAGGGGAAATCCTCACCCTAGCGCGGCCTTGAGCCGCAAACCAAGAAAGGCTCACCACAGAGGCCACAGAGTTCACAGAGAAGATGGCAGGTGTCTTTCTCTGTAGTCTCTGTGTGCTCCGTGGTGAATCTTTTCTTCGCGGCACTGAAAGAAGTCGGTAATTAGCAGAACAAAGAGGGAAAGTCGGGCTGGCTCGGCCACTGACCCGCCGTGGCAGGATCGCTCACGACTGACAATGGACGAGCATTCAGAAGCTGTGAAGAAATCGGATTGGCCATTTGTAGCGGCGCTCTATGAGCGCCGAAGTCATTGGTTCCAAGGTCCGGCGGTCAATAGACCGCCTCTACAGCGCGATTTCTTCACAGCCTCTCAGCGCCGGGTCGGACTTGTCACATCGCGCGGGCCCAACAGCCGCGTTTCCTGGAGAGTCATTGCGTATCCGCTCCCGGGTGGATCGTCGCGGAAATTCGTGTGCAGATAGCCGTTGGTGAAGTTTGCGGCGTAGCACAGCCAAGCGGAGCGCCCGTCCTTGCCGATGAACTTCGAGGGGAAATTGACGAAGTAGCCTTGCTCGCCGAAATGCCGCATGTAGACCGCCAGCTTCCACGGACCGGTGAGGTGGTCGGACTCGAGAAGGTAAGTGTTGAATCTTGAAATAGTGTTGCCGCCGTCCGTAATCACCAGCAGGTATTTCTTCAGGGGCGCATCGTAGGTCATGGTGACGCAGCCCGTGTTATTGTTCCAATCCACCAGCGGTTTGATCCTGGAAAAATCCCGCGTCCAAATGGGCTTCCCGGAAGTATCATGGCCGCCGAAGAATTCATACTTCGAGGCGTCGTTCATGTTCTGGATGCTCGGCGTGACGCGGGCCATGTAGATCTGGTCGCCGGTGATCCAACTGAGGTTGGCATATCGAGGTTTGGGGTCGGGGTCGGCGGCGCCGTGGCCTACCAGGTAGGCCTTGCCGTCGGGCGAGCACTGCATGTTTTTGCCAAAATCCACAAAGTGCGGCGCGCCCATTTTCACTTTGCCGCCCGGCATCGCTGGCTCGCCGAAAAGCGCCTGAGAAGGCGTATGCGGGGTGTCGTGCCAGGTCTTGCCGAAATCAGTCGAGTAACGGAAGCCTACAAGGGGTCCGAGCACATCCCAGTTGAGCCCCTTGCCGGGGGTCTCGAGGAGGCAATAAGTGCCGTAGTACCACACGCCGTCGTAGACGAGGCTGCCGCAGGGATAGCGGCCACCGTACGGCGCCGGGTTTCCTGCAAACACACCCACGTTGATGATCTTGAGGTTCAACGGATCTTCGCCCACGATGGTGGCGTGGCCGGTCGTCGCTTTTTCTCCCCCGGAGCCTGACTTGACGTCGCCAACGCTGCCGTCGGTCCAGGGCGAGTACAGGTTGCCGTCAGAGGCCCACGACGGATACCAGGTGTCCGCGTTGGCGTAACGTATGTGCCTGCCGGTGAAGGCAATGCCAATAATGGACTGCGAGGGTTCGAAGGGACAGTCTGAGGGCGGCTGGGAAGGCCAGACGCGGTAGGCTGTCTCGACCCCCGCGGCCACCCCCAGCCCAACCATTACCGCGATCAATACTTTTGCGCGCATGTTCGTAGCCTCGCTTCCTGGAATTGCCGATTTTCGATTGCCGATTGCCGATTGAAAGCGGAGCAATTCGCCACTCCCCATTTTTCAATCAACAATCGGCAATCACCAATCGGCACTCTCTCAAGCCACCGCTGGCCGTGGCACCGCCTGCACGCTCGGGATGGCCAGCGTTGCCGGCGCCAGCCCCGGGGAAGAAGCTTCGAGTCGAATTTCGCCCGGTTCCTTTTGAGATTGCACGATGACCAAACAAAGTCCATTGAAGGCCCGGCGTTTGTGAGCTTTATCCGGCTCGTGGCTGCTGGGATCCCCATTGCCCACTCCGATAATTTTGCCTGGACCCGAAAGCTGAAACACAATCTCATTGTCGGCCACCGGCATGATGCGGCCCTCTTTGTCCAGCACCTGCACCTCGACCAGCGAAACGTCCTGCCCATCCGCGAGAATCTGTGGCCGGTCCGGCCGGAGCAGGACCTTTGTCGGCCCGCCGGTCGTTTCCCGCCTGGAAACCAACACCTGTTGACCACCTTTGTAGCCGCGAGCTTCAAGCGTGCCCGGCTTGTAGCTGACCTTCCAGGCCACATGCTCATAGCGAGGCACATCCTTGACTCCGAGACTCTCGCCGTTCAAAAACAGTTCAACCTTCTCGAGGTTACTGTGGCACCAAACCTCGATTTCCTGCCCTTCTTTGTCAGCCCAATTCCAGTGCGGGAACAGGTGCAGCACCGGCTTTTCGCTCCACCACGCCTGATAATAGTAGAAGTTATCCTTCGGAAAGCCGCAGGTATCCATGATCCCAAAATGGGAGTTGATGCAGGGCCAGCCATAGGGCGTGGGTTCGCCCCGATAGTCGAAGCCGGTCCAGACGAAGCCCCCGGCCAGGAAACGCCGCTCGGCGTAAATCTTCCACCACACCTCCGCCGTGGCCGCCCACTCAGGAAAGTTCACATCATAAGCGCTGACATACCCTTGCTCTTTGTCGTTGGCGTAGATGCCGCGGGTGGAGACTGTGCTTCCCACTTCCGAGCCAAACGTGGGTTGCTTGGGAAATTTGCGGTGGAAATCGTCGATCTCAGGGCCATGCTTGTAATTGAAACCCTGCACGTCGACGACTGCGGAGATTCCCCGGCCCCACTCGTCGTTCATGGCAACAGTGACGGGGCGGCTTGGGTCGAGGTGGCGCGCCAGGCGCTTCATGCTTGAGACAATGCGCACGCCGCGCTCGGTCCCCTGCTCCGGTTCCTCGTTGCCGAGCGACCATAAAATCACACTGGGGTGATTGCGGTCGCGGCGAATCATTCTTTCGAGTTCGCTCAAGGCCTCCGGGTTCGACGACATCGTCCGAGTCTCGTCCATCACCAGCATGCCGAGCTGATCGCAGGCGTCCAGTAACTCGGGTGTGGGGGGATTGTGCGAGGTTCGATAGCCGTTCACCCCCATTTCTTTCAGCCTCTCGATGCGGTAGTACTGAATGCGGTCCGGCAGGGCTGAGCCCACACCGGCATGGTCCTGATGGTTGCAGGCGCCTTTGATTTTCACCGGCTTGCCATTCAAGAAGAATCCTTCGTCGGGGTCGAAGCGGATCGCGCGGATGCCAAACCGCGTCGGGTAGAGGTCCACAGCGGCGCCGTTCGCTTCAATCGCGGTGTAAAGTAGATACAGGTGGGGGTCTTCGAGCGACCAGAGGACGGGGTTCGCCACTACGATCTGCTGTTTGAACTCGCGCCGGCTGCGGGCTGGAATTGTCACCGGCGTCGAGGCGGCGCTGCCCACGACCGTCCCGCCTTTGTCGACGATAGTGGAGAGGACGCGGCATACCTGTTCCGAATCGCTCTCGTTCTCGACTTCCGTGGTGATGTTGACGCTGGCCGCCCCCTGCCGCGCCTCGCAGCTCACATACGTTCCCCACTGCGCCACATGCACGGGATGAGTTTTGACAAGCCATACGTGGCGATAGATGCCTGCGCCCTCATAGAACCACCCTTCACCCTGCGTCGCGTCCACCCGGACAACCAGGATATTCTTAGCCCCGTAGTTGAGGAAATCCGTCACATCATGGAAGAAAGGCGCGTACCCGCTCATATTCCGCCCCAGGAGATGGCCGTTGAGGGCCACCATGCAGTCGCGGAAGACGCCATCGAACTGGATGGACAGCCGCTTGCCGAGATCGCTCTTCGGGATCTCGAACACCCGCCGGTACCAGCCGACGCTCGTCGCCGGGTAAGCCCGATCCAGCGGCTTGAAGCCGTGATTGACTATTCCGGGGTCGTTCTCGAATTCCAGTTCCACGGCCCAGTCGTGCGGAAGGTCGATGAGGCGCCACTTGCTGTCGTCGAAATTGTCTCGAGAGGGCTCGAAGAAGTCCCCCCGGATTTGGAAAACACTCCGTCGCCATCGAAGCCGAAGTCTTGCGCCGGGTCGCAAGCGTGGCCGAGATGGAACCGCCATCCAAAGTCCAGGAGAAGCCGCTCTCGGGGGCTGCTTGGGTTGTCTTGCGGCGGCAGGGCCGCCGGGCTTGGGCTGGATGACCTCGCGGCGGTGGCCGGAATTGCGGATGTGATTCCCGCCGAGACCGCCACGCTGCTCTTCAACACTTCACGCCTGGTCCATTGACGCATCTCGCCCCTCCTATTCACGAGTAAGTGACCGATGATGGCGGCGAGTATTATACGCTCTGTTGGCTAAGGGCATGAAGCACAAGGTCGGAAAGGGCGCGGATGAACGTGGGCGAGTCATTCAAGCCCTGGGTCACATGAAAACGTCGGATGCACAGATGCTGGGCCAACTCGCGAGCTTCGATACTGATTTCGTGGAGCGTTTCGAGGTGGTCGGACACGAAAGAAATCGGCACCACGAGAACTCGCTCGCTTCTATTTGCGGCGAGAGTCTTAAGGGCCTCGTGAAGAGAGGGGCCCAGCCAGCGGCCCGGACCGGAGCGGCTCTGATAGCAAAGGCTGTGGGGGTTCGGCCATGCTCCCCGCTCCCTAACCAATCGCACGGTGGCTTCGATCTGTGCCTGGTAGGGATCGCCGGACCTGATGATAGTCTCCGGTACTCCATGGGCGCTGAAAAGCAAATGGACGTCGGAGGGCAGGTGTAGGGCAGATCCGTTCGTCTTGCGAAACTCCTCAAGACCTTCGTTGATACGTTCGACGATGGCTTCAATGTAAAGAGGATGGGTGTGGTAGTCGCGGACGATTCTAATATCGACGGGGTGGCCGGTGGGGAACTTGCGCCCCCACTCGTTCAGACTGCTGCCCGTGGTGACAACGGAGTATTGAGGATACAAGGGCAACAGCACAAGCGTCCGAATTTGATGATTCAGGACTTGGCGGACAGCCTCCTCGGTGAGTGGATGCCAGTAACGCATAGCGACGAAAACGCGCGCCGCGAGAGAACCGCGCAACTCGCTCTCCAACCGGCGGGCCTGGAGTTCAGTCAGCTCGCGGATCGGAGACCGGCCACCTATCTGGGCATAGTGCTTTTGGACTCGCTTGGCACGCCGCGACGATACGAGTCTAGCCAGCGGCTCGCGGGCCAGGCGGGCAAAAGGGAAGTCGATGATATCCGGATCGCAGAAGAGGTTATAGAGGAAGGGCTCAACCGCTTCAAGGGAGTCCGGTCCACCCAACTGGAAGAGGACTACCCCCACCCTCTTTCTGCTTTCTGCCTTAATTGGAATCACTTTGCGCCCTTGCTCCTTGCACTTCATTATCCTACACTGCGGGGCAAAATCGCAACCCAGGCGGCTCACCACAGATGCCACAGAGTTCGCAGAGAAATCCGGAAGTGGTTTTCTCTGTGGTCTCCGTGTGCTCAGTGGTGAATCCTTTCACCCCCGCAGGAGAAGAAGTCGAAGAGCCACAATGGAAATCCTGGATTAGATGGGATAAACTCCGTGGTTAAGCGGTCAGAGAGATGGGCACAGCGACAAGGTCAGCCCGGAGGCCACAATGAAGTTTCGACTGTTGGTCCTGATAGTGTTATTGGTTACCCCCGCTCTTGCTCAGCAACCGTCGGTGCCCGAGATTCGTTACGAGTCGGTGGCGAACCCGCTCACACTTCCCCAGCACCTGTACCTGGGCGAAGCGGCAGGTGTGGCCGTAAATTCCAAAGGGCACATCTTCGTCTACAGCCGCGGCGGACACACCCAGTTGCTGGAGTTTGATGCGCATGGAAACTATATGCGCACCATCGGCGATGACTTGTACGGCTTCGTGTTCGCTCACAGCGTGCGCGTGGACAAGGACGACAACCTCTGGTGCGTGGACGAGGGCTCGAACATGGTTATCAAGTTCAGCCCGGAGGGCCGCGTTCTGATGGTTTTCGGTCGGAAGCCGGAAGCGGTCGAGCATCAAGCTGCGGGTGAACCACTGCCACCCCAGCCGGAGTGGATGTTCGACCGACCCACCGACGTGACCTGGGATGCCACGGGAAACATCTTCGTCAGCGACGGCTACGGCAACTCTCGAGTGGTGAAGTACGACAAAGACGGCAACTGGGTGAAAGCCTGGGGCAGGCGGGGCACAGCTCCCGGAGAGTTCCATACGCCGCACTCGATCGTGGCCGATGCGCGGGGGAATGTGTACGTCGGCGACCGCGAAAACAGCCGAATTCAGGTCTTCGATGCGGATGGCAATTTCCTGAAGCAATGGACCAACGTCGGCGCTCCCTGGGCGCTCTGCATCACCCCCGGCCCCCACCAGGTTCTCTATAGCTCAGACTCAGCGGTGGGCCGCATCTACAAGCTCGACTTGAGTGGAAACATTCTGGGCGCCTTCGGGAAGCCTGGCAAGCAACTCGGCCAGTTCGGCTGGGTGCATGAAATGGCCTGTCCTTCTGAGAACCTTCTCTATGTCAGCGAGCTACTGAACTGGCGGGTGCAGAAGCTCATCCTGCATCCGGGGCCATGAAGTCGATCGACGGGTGACGCCACCCGCCCGTTTGGGTCGCGAAGCCGAACCCACTTGCTGTATTCGTGAAACCACGATGGCCGACTCGGACGTTGGAGCAGAGAACCTCGCCTCAAGTGCGAACCCAGCGATTCAAGCTAGTGCTGAGGGGCGAATTTCTGTCTCTTCCGCCTGGATCACGCTCCGGCGGGAACTCTTCCGCGTCTTGTGGATTGCTTCCGTCGCTTCTAACATAGGCACGATGATGCAGGAGGTCGGTGCGAGCTGGCTCATGACCCAGCTTGCACCTTCACCCCTGATAGTCTCACTGATTCAGACGGCAGGCGCCCTGCCCGTCTTCCTGCTGTCGCTCGCTGCCGGAGCCCTTGCGGATGTGTTGGACCGCCGTCGGCTGCTCATTTTCAGCCAAAGCTGGATGCTCGGCGCGGCAGCCGGGCTGGGTATCCTGACGGTCTTCCACCTGATCTCGCCACTACTCCTATTAACCTTCACCTTCCTCCTCGGGTTCGGCAATGCCTTGAACGGACCGGCTTGGGGAGCGATTGTGCCTGAACTGGTCCCAAACGCGGAGCTACCCGCAGCCGTCTCGCTCAACTCGGTGGGTTTCAATGTAGCGCGAGCCGTGGGTCCGGCGCTCGGCGGACTGGTGGTGGCCGCGGCCGGTTCCGGGGCCGTCTTTCTGCTTAACGCGGTTTCGTTCCTGGGCGTCATCGTGGTGCTCTACCGCTGGCGCCGCACGCCACGCAAAAGCGTCCTGCCAGCCGAGCGCGTGGTCGGAGCCATACAGGCCGGAATGCGCTACGTGGCCCACGCTCCCTCCATCCGCTCAGTGCTGGTCCGCACGTCTCTGTTCATGCTTGGTGCAAGCGCCTTTTGGGGGCTGGTGCCACTCTTTGCGCGACAGAACCTGGGGCGCGGGGCCGCAGGCTACGGCCTCCTGCTGGGATTTTTCGGATCGGGTGCGGTGCTCGGCGGATCTATTCTGCCGCGCCTGCAGCGGGGACTGGGCATCAAGCGTCTGCTGCGCGCAACCACGCTCCTCTATGCCAGCGCGCTCGCGCTGATGGCGGTGTGGCGCTACTTCCCGGTGGCTTGCGCGGCAACTTTCGCCGCCGGCTTCGCGTGGACCACCGCACTTTCCACCTTCAACACCAGTATTCAACTCAACACGCCAGCCTGGGTACGCGGTCGCGCTCTGGCATTTTATCAGCTCACCTATTTCGCCGGGCTGGGCGTGGGCAGTGCCCTCTGGGGCTCCGTTGCTGAGCATGTGGGCATCCCGCGAGGGCTCTTCGTGGCTGCCCTGGCGCTCGCGATGGGCCTCATCTTCGCGGCGCGCTTTCCAGTCAGCTTCGCCCAGGGGCTCGACCTCGAACCGTCATCCCGACCCGGACCGGTGGTGGTGAATGAGCCGCAAGCGGAGCAGGGGCCGGTGCTGGTTACGGTGGAATACCGGATTGACCCGCAGAGGGCAGCGGAGTTCGCCTTGGCGATGCTCGAACTCCGTCGCGTTCGCCGGCGGGATGGAGCCGTGGACTGGGGGCTCTTCGAGGATGTCGCGGAGCAGGGTCGCTACCTGGAGACCTTCATGGTCGAGTCCTGGGCAGAGCACCTCCGCCAGCACGAGCGAGCCACTGTGGCTGACAGCCAAATCTGGGACCGAGTGCGCTCCTTCCACCTTCCTGACGGCCCCCCCACCGTCTCGCACCTCGTGTATGCCTACCGCGAATAGCCTTAACCCGAATGAGGGACAGCCTTTCCCTCCCTCTGAGATGGCGCGGTACGAAAGAGTCACACCTGCTGCGGCGTGCCGTGAAGACTTCACGGAATCCGTTTTGCCGGCATGTTGGCGCCGTTCTGGTGCAGCGTCAGGCTGCTGGCGCGGCCGCTGGCATCGGTCTCGAACGTAATCTGGGCATCGACAACCTTGTAGAAGAAATCGCGCTGGCTCTCCGGATAAATCTGGAACTTGGGCTGGCCGGTGGCCTGGGCAAAGAGTTGGTCGCCCTCGCGGGTGACGGTGAGGATGAAGTTCGGCGCCAGTTGGTATTGGCCCACGTATCCGTCGAAAAGCTTCGGATCAACGGTAATCTCTTTGCGTTCCTTCGGCGCGGGCAGCAAGGGCACATGCGAGTCCAGCAGATGCAGTCCGATATCGTCCATGCCCGCGCCCGTGAAGGTGTTAGACAGCACGACGATCCCTACGCGGGTTTTCGCGTCGTAGCCGATGAAGGATCGATAGCCGAAAGTGCCACCGTTATGCCAGACGATCTCATCGTCCGAGGCCTTGGTGATGAGCCAGGCGAGACCGATCTCGCCAAATCCAGGAGTGCCGGTCGGCCGGCGAACCGAAAGCATCGCGGCCATCGCCGGAGCGAGCGGCGATTTTACGTAGCCAAGGTTGGCGGCGAGGAAGGTCAACATATCGTTGACGCTGGATCGCAGGGCGCCGCAGCCTGCGAGCACCTGAAAATCCCAATTGGGCACCGGAGCCAGCTTGTCGTTGTGCCCCACAGCCAGCCGTGCCTTCATATCCGGCGAAAGCGTAATGCCGGTGCTGCTCATGCCCAGCGGGCCGGTGATGCGCGACCGCACCAGCGCCTCATAGTCCAACCCGGCACGGCGGGCCAACGCATGTCCCAGTAACCCGCCTCCCAGATTGGAATACTCGAACTTCGAGCCGATATCGCGCGTCAGTTGATAAGACGAGAGGAATTGATAGAGTTGCTCCACCGTATAATCCGCATACGGATTGGCGGGATCCTTGGGCAGAAGGTTGGATGGCAACCGCGGAAGGCCCGAAGTGTGGGTGGAAAGATCCACCAACGTGATGACGCGCCCGCCGCGCTCCGGCACCTTAACGTCGGCGGGAAGATACTTCGCCACAGGGTCAGCGAGGGCAACCTCCCCGCGCTGGACCATATCCGCCAGCAGCAGCGAGGTGAACACCTTGGTCACCGAACCGATTTCGAATATCGTGTCGCCGTTGAGCGGTCGCGGATCGCCCTGATTGAGGCTGCCGTAAGCCACCACACGGCGTCCCTGCGGCTCGATAACGCCCACCACGATTCCAACTCCCTGGTGGAAGGTGTCGATACGCTCGACCAGGATCTTCCGAATCTCGGAATCCGGCGGAACAGGGGAATTCGGCACGGGCTGCGCCGCGGCACTGGCGGCACACAGAATCATCGTGAAGGTGAAGCTAAGAGCTTTCCGCATTATAGTCTACCTCCGTGCGCCCGGTTAGCGCCTCCCATCCAGGGCATTAAACCACGTTTCCGATATTCACAATTTAAAAGCCGCGGAGTGATCCCGCTCGAAGCGGGATTACTCCGCGCCGCCGGCTCCTCAGGCGGGCGATCATCGCCTTAGTCTTCTAGTACTCGCACGTTTGCACCACTCGCATCGCAGCTAGAAACAGAATCGCCGAGGCGACGAGCGAGACGCCCATACTGCCCCAGGGAAGCGTATGCGTGAGGAGCGGCGAGGATGCTCCCATGGCTCGGAAGATATTTAGGGACGGCGGAACAGAAACCGTCTTTGACAGCAAATGGAGGATCAGAATCAAGATTACGCTCACCCCAATCTCCTCTTGGTCAACCGAAAAGGCCGCGATCAATACTGTTAGAAAGTAGAAGGCGGACATGCATATAGAAACCGTCACCCAATGGGCAAACAAGCCTGAGACGGTGAGGTATGCACGGGGCACGGGAAATATAAACCACGCTACGCAGGATGCAACCGCAAAAACCCCCACTGTCTCTAACATCCCCAGTCCGGCCCTTGTTGCGAGCAGCCGGGCACGACTTACCGGCAAGGAAAGCGTGAAGTACTGTGATCCATGAAGGCCCTTGGCCGTTTCAAAAAGGATGCGTTCCGTCTTGATGCCCGCTCCGGCAAGCATCAACGGGATCAGCAACAGGAGAAACGTCAAAGCGTTGAGGAGGCCTTCCGCGTCCGCATGGGAAAGCGGAGGATCGATGTGCCGCAGGACAAAACCGATCGTGGGGAGGACAATTACGAGTAGGAACAGAACCCGAAATCGCGTTTCCAGCCAGCCTTTGTACCAGAGCATTTAGTTCCTCCGCGCGTGTTCGAGAAAGATTTCCTTCAGAGTGACCGGAAAGCGCTCCACCGAAGCCCCGGGCAAAGACCGAGCCTGGTTCAAAATAGCGTCCACATTGCGGCGGGCGAGGATGTCCACCGTGCGTCCTTCCTGGCGGACACGCTCCGCCCCATCAACCCACCGAATCGGCACCCGTACTTCCTCGCCCAAAACGATTCGCAGCCGCTGATACTGCGCCTTCAGGTCGTCAAGTGAACCGTTAACAATCGCGGCCCCTCGATCGATGATGCAGACGTGATCGGCAATCTGCTCTACCTCTTCCAGGTGGTGCGAAGAGAAGAAGATCGTGGGTCCCTCCGCCGCGGCAAGCGCAACAAGTTCGCGAAGCACGTCTTCCACGGCGACCGGGTCCAGACCTTCGGTGGGCTCGTCCAAGATGAGAAGCTCAGCGCCACGTGAGATTCCGAGCAGCAGCATGAGCTTCGATCGCGTGCCCTTCGAGAGATCGGAAATCTTGCGGTTGGGCGGGAGATCGAACAGCTTCAGGTATCGCCGGTCCAAATCATCCCGCCACTTGGGGAAAAAGCTGCGGGTGAAGCGGATGATTTGCTGCACGGTCATGTGCGGATAGAGATACTTCTCCTCCGAAACAAAGCCGACGCATCGCCGGATTTCCATGCCCGCGGCAGCGTCCGCGACTGCGAGGCCGAAGACGCGGGCATGGCCTCCGTCCGGTTTCAGGAAACCCATGAGGAGCTTGATCGCTGTGGTTTTTCCCGCGCCGTTTCGGCCGAGGAAACCGAAGATGCTTCCGGCGGGCACGCTAAGATCGAGTCCGCTCAGTGCATGAAGGCCTTTGAATGATTTCTGAAGCCCCTGCGTTTCAATGACCGGATCAGCCATGCCTTCCTCCTTCAGAATTTGTTTCCGCGCGGAACAGCGCCAGTTCATTTTCAAAGAGCCTTCTCGCCTCGCCTTCGGTAAGACCGAGGGACATGAGGCGCTCCAGGGCCGACTGCACAATGGTCTGGGCCTTTCGCGTGACCCTCGTTTGTCCCGCGACCGATTCGCTGATGAAGGCTCCCGAGCCGTGCTTTAGCTCGATGATCCCCTCGTGCTGAAGTTCGCGATAGGCCCGCACGACCGTGTTCGGGTTCATCACCAGGTCTTCCGACGATTTTCGAATGGTAGGAAGTTGGTCGCCTGCTCTTAGCGCGCCGGTTTCGATGGCGTGTTTGATCTGCTCCATCAGTTGGAGGTAGATCGGCACGCCGGACGACGGATTGAGACGAAAAATCATGTTCAAAGTGTACTAGTCTGTCGATACACTATATGAGTTGGGCGGGAGGTGTCAAGCCCTAAATTTAGGGTTGCGAAGCCGAGGTACGGGAGCAAAGCATGCTGCGGCTCAGTATCGCGATGGGTGCAGATTTATTTGGAGCTTAAGTGGCGCCTACAGGCTACCTGCTTCCTACTCATTCCTTCGAGGTCTCAGCAACACCCAAAATGGTCCACTTGGGAGCTGGCCTCCGGAACCTGCAACCACTTCGCCGGACCATCGGCTAACCGAAGATGTAACCTTCGCGATCCCGAAGCGGGGTTCGAGGGAATAACTCCTCGTTGGTCAGGCACGCTCTCCAATTCTTCCAACCCGACGAGCGTTTGTGACTTTTTCGTCGCTGCCGAATCACGTGCGTGGCGGCGACGTTGTGGGCCACACGGTAAACCCACGTGCGGAGTGAACAGCGGCCGTCGAAAGCTTCGAAACTTCGCCACAAGGCGATATGGATGTCCTGTAGCAGATCACGGCGGACCTCCGCGTCGGCTTCGTAGGCGCGTGCCAGTCGGTCAAGAGCCGCGCCGTAGGCGTCGGCGGCTTCCCGATAGAGGTCATCCTGGGTGGGCGGCTGAGCCGGCATAGACTAAATCCCTCTCACATCTAAGGTAGTCTATGTACGGGCGACTTTCTTACAAATGCATAAGTTGTCGTCGCAGAGTTCGCTCCGGGGCAAGTGGCTTACAGCGGGATTCTGTCCGCCGAATATTATGATCCACCAAGACACCAAGGCGCCAAGAGAGCTCATTCCCAAGGAAACTGACGAATGCCATATGATCGCTTGGTGCCTTGGTGTCTTGGTGGTGAAAGCTTTCGCCGGGCGGCTTCTGCTGCCATGTTTATTATGAAGAACTGCTGGGCTAGGTCAGTCAGCTGACGGACGGACACAATGTCTCTTGACAGCGCATCCTGACTGTGGTAGCCTACTAGTGTGAAAAGTCCTGGCCCCGAGGAAGCCCTTTCCTCCTCCCCCCGCCGACTGCCGTCTGCCCACTGCCTACCGCATTTGAGGGAAGCCCAAGTTGGCGGGAATCTTCGCCCGCGCGACAGTCAGGGACGCAATGTCATCTTCGACAGCCAAATGAGAACTCCGAGTAATTCTAAAAAGCGAACGAACAACGCGCGAATGTTTATGAAAACAAAGGATAAATCTTGGAAACAGGGGAGATATCCGGGAATGTTATTGAAAACACATATAGTTACACGTTTAATGCGGGAATATTATTGAAAATAAAGGTGGTTAGTATGTTGCACGTCGCCGGTTTGGGAAGCGCCGTGGCCAACCTTCGATTGTTGGCCCTTGACTGTTGATCCCGTCGGTAGGTGGGTGAAGAAAGGCCAGGTTCAGCAATCAGGTGTCTGGTAGATGGTATGGAGTAGGTGGAGAAGGAAGGGACTGGGCCGGGGTGTCAGGTGTCAAGTGTCAGTTGTCGCGGTTCAAGCACCAAGTATTGGGGCTGATCACTTGTTCGGAGGCGGCAACTCGCGCAGGTGTTTCCGTACCTCGGCGACGTCAGGCGCCGTGGGAGAGAGCTGCAAGTAAGCTTCATACTCTTCCCGGGCGCGCGCCTTCTCGCCGACGGCTTCGAGGGCGACGGCGAAATTGTAATGAGCGATGGGCTCGCTCGGCTGTAGGCGGAGGGCTTCTTCGTACTCCCGGATGGCAGCGTCGAAGCTCCGCGTTTTCAACAAGCAGTTGGCAAGATTGACTCGGGCAACAGCATCCTGGGGACGCAGCCGAAGGTATTCACGGTAATTGCTGAGGGCATCCCCGAGGCGGCCTGACTGCCGAAGCGCATTCGCGAGGGCCAGTCGGGCCTCCGCGTAATTGGGCTTGGAGCGCAGGGCTTCCCGTAATTCCTTGACTGCCTCATCCCCTTTATCAGTTCGCAGCAGGGCGCTGGCGAGCGCGAAATGGGCTTCGGGAAGATTGGGCGTGACTTGTAGGGCCGCTTGCGCCTCCGCCGCGGCGCCTGCCGTATCGTTCACTTGGAGGAGAATGATGGAAAGGTTCAGGTGCGCGTCCGACCAGCTTGGCCGCACCTTGAGCACTTCACGGAAGGCGGCCGAAGCGCCCTGCCAGTCCGCCAGTTGCTCGAGTGCCAACCCCAGGCCCTCCTGGGTCTGGGGGTCGTTGCGGCGCGCCAGGCTGGCCCGGTAAGCCTCCGCCGCGCCCTTGTAATCCCCCTTATTGTAGAGGGCGTTACCCAAATCGCGCTGATAACCGGCGAAGCTGGGATCGAGCCGCGCCGCCTCCTGGCTCTCCGTCGCCGCGCCTCCCATGTCCCCTCTTTCGCGCAGAGCGCCGGCAAGCCGGGAGTGGAGGGTGGGGTCGTCCGGCCTGAGGCGGAGGGCGTCGCGGTAAGTAGGAATTGCCAGCTCGTAATTCTTCTCGTCCACAAGCATGTCGCCGAGGGCGACCAGGGCCTCGGGATAATCGGCCCGCAACTCCACCGCGCGGTTCAATTCCGCCTTCGCCTCTTGCGTGTGTCCGGCAGCCTTCAGCGCCTTGGCGTAGGTGTAGTGCAATTCGGGGCTGTTCGGACGCATCTCCAGAGCCACGCGGTATTCACTGAGAGAGTTCTCCCAGTCGCCCGCTGCTTGGTAAGCGTTCGCCAGATGCAGGTGGGCATCAGGATCGTCGGGCCGCAGGCGAACTTCCTCGCGGTATTCCTGGACGAACCCGGCGACGTCTCCCGCCGACTGATAGGCCTCCCCAAGGTTGCGGTGGTAATCGGCGTTATCTTTGGCCAACTCCACAGCTCTTTGAAGCTCCCCCAGGGCGTCGGGCAGGTCCCCGGTCTTGCGCAGCACCAATCCGAGGTTTTCGTGGAGCGAAGGGTCCTGGGGTCGCAGGCGGAGGGCCTCGCGGTATTCGGCCTCTGCGGCGGGATGGTCGCCGATGGAAAGATACGAAGCGGCCAATTCCACGTGGGCATTGCCGTTTCCCGGCTGCTGGCGAATCACCCGGCGGAGCTCGGTGATGGCCCCGCCGTAGTCGCCAGCCGCATGCAAGGCCAGCGCCAACGCATACCGGTAGTCGACTTGCTCGGGACGCAATTGAACCGCCTGGCGATATTCTTCGATGGCGTGAATCAGGTCCTGGGTGCCCCGCAGGGCGTTGGCCAGGGTCATGTGGAGGTCAGGGTCGCTGGGGCGCAGGCGGACTGCAACCCGAAGCTCGGCCACACCCTCGTCAAATCTGCCGACCTGTGTGAGCGCCATGGCAAGCCCCGCGCGCGCGTCGGCGTTATCGGGAGTCAGCTTGAGGACTTTCTGATATTCCGCGCTGGCTCCCGCCACGTCTCCCGATTGCAGCAGCGAATTTGCGAATGCCGTGAGTATCTCGCTATCCTGGGGTTTAAGCTCGAGCGCCTGGCGGTACTCGGCCGCCGCTTCGTTGAACTGCCGGCCGGCCGCCAGCGCGTTCGCCAGCCCCACGTGGGCATCGGGGTTCGAGGGGTGCAGGCGGAGCTCGGAACGGTACTCGGCCACGGCCTCCTGAATGTGCCCTTGCGATTCCTCCGCGGCGCCCAAGTTCATATGGACGCCTGGGAAGTCCGGCTTCAGCCGTAGCGTTTCCCGGTATTCCCGCACCGCGTCGACGGTTCGATGTTGCGCCAAGTATGCATTGCCCAGATTGAAGTGCGCCTGGGGGTAATCGGGTCTTAAGCTCGCAGCCTTGCGGTACGCCTCCTCAGCTTCCTTCCACTTGTGGAGCCGGGCGTATTCATTGCCTTTTTTCAAAAAGTCCTCGGCAGTGGCGGGCCCAGCCTGCTCCTGGTTTGAGGATTTGCCGGCATCCGCGCTTCCAGCCTGCTGCGCGCCGCCGCTTCCTTCTCTTGGGCTCCCGCCGCCTGCGAAAAGGCATGAGCCTGCCAAAAGCAAGGCACAGAAGAGCAGAAGCATTTCATCCCGCGAGCACGGGTAGCGCAGACCTGCTTTCCAAGGTCTGCGGCTTTTAGGCTTGGGGACAAAGGTGTCGAGGGCGGAAGTAAAACAAGGCAGTTCTTCTTTGCGAGTCTTTGCGTCTTGGCGACTTGGCGCGAGACAGTTCACTTGACTTTTTCCCACACAATAATAGGATACACCCAATTCAGAAGCGCACGCTGTACACGGGTTTGACAGGAGTTGAATTCTTCCGTTATTCTCGCCTGCCAAGACATGAGCCCGCAAATTAAACCGCCGGTCGTCTCCAGAACCGAACCCTTGCTTCGTTTCTTCCGCCAACGCCCTGCCTGCCGCACGGCGACTCTCCTCTCTGGCAGCTTGGTTTGGCTGGTGGGTTTCTTCCTTCTCCCGCTGGCTTATCTTCTGGCGGTCAGCTTCGCCCGCCGCTCGCCCTATGGCACGATTGAATGGGCTTTAGGGTTTTCGAATTATTGGCGCGCCTTCCAGCCTCTCTATCTTGGAGTTTACTGGCGCTCGTTTTGGATGGCACTGCTCACCACGGCGCTTTGCATGCTGCTCGGCTATCCCGTGGCTTACACTCTGGCCCTTAAAGTCTCCGGGCGGTGGAAATCCGCGCTGTTGATGCTGGTGGTGGTTCCGTTCTGGACGAGTTTCCTCATCCGCACTTACGCCTGGATGGTCATCTTGCGCACGGAGGGCGTGGTGAACACAGCTCTCCTCGCGCTTCACCTCGTGCACGAGCCGTTGCGCTTGCTCTACACGCCGCTGGCGGTTTTTGTTGGCTTGGTTTACGGCGAGCTTCCCTTCATGATCCTGCCTCTGTACGCGGTGCTGCAAAAACTCGACCCCATCCTCCTCGAAGCCGCTCAGGATCTGGGCGCGGACCGATGGCAAACTTTCCTCAGGATCACTCTGCCCATCTCTCTGCCGGGGCTTAGCGCGGGAGGGGTGTTGGTCTTCATCGCCTCGATCGGCGCCTTCATCACTCCGGACCTGCTGGGCGGCGCTCGCACCATCATGGTGGGCAACCTTATTCAGAACCAGTTCGCCTCCGTACGCGATCAGCCTTTTGGCTCGGCCGTGGCCTTTCTGCTAACCTTTGTAGTCCTGGTGCTGCTCTGGACGGGGGCGCGCCGCGCCGAGCGCGTCACACGGGAGATACTCTAATGCCCCGTCCGCGACGCCAAGGCTGGGGGCTGGCTTCGGCCACCACGCTGGTTTACCTCTTTCTCTATGCCCCGGTCGTCGTCCTGATGTTCTTTTCCTTCAACCGCTCGCGCCTTTCCGCGCATTGGATGGGCTTCACGGGTGAATGGTACGCCCTGCTCTGGCACGACGAACAAATCATCCAGTCGCTGCTCAACAGCCTCCTGGTGGCCGCCGCGGCCACCCTGGCCTGTGTGGTGTTCGGGACCATGGGGGCGCTGGTCTTCCCGCGACTTCGCCGGCGCGCCAAGACCATCCTGGATGGAATCGTCTATCTTCCCCTGGTCATTCCCGAGATCGTCATGGCGGTGGCGATCGTCATCTTCCTCAGCCTGCTGCGCATGCGCTTGAGCCTCTCCACCGTCATCATTGCGCACATCACCTTTTGCATTTCTTACGTAATCATTGTGGTGGGAGCGCGCCTGGCGGGCATGGACCGCTCGATTGAAGAGGCCGCGCTCGATCTGGGAGCGAACGAATGGACCACATTTTTCCGCATCACCCTGCCCATTGCCGCCCCGGCAATCCTTTCCGCGGCCTTGCTGGTCTTTACCACTTCGTTTGACGACTACCTGATCACTTCCTTTGTGGCGGGGGTTCGCTCCACCACCTTGCCGCTGGAAATCTATTCCCGGCTGAAGCGTGGCGTCACGCCGGAGATCAACGCCATTTCCACGGTGATCCTGGCGGCCACCATTCCCCTGGTCTACATCGCGCAGCGGCTCGAGCGCGGAGCCATGAAAGTCCGGGCCGCGGTGTTGAGCGCCACCGCAGTTTTCCTGCTCATGCTGGCTCCGGTGGTCGCCCGCACTTGGCCCGCTGGCGAAAACCTCAGCCAACTCAACGTTTACATCTGGTCGTCGTACGTCTCCCCGCGGCTGGTGCAAGGGTTTGAACGCGAGTTCCACTGCAAGGTCAACTATGACCTCTACGACTCGAACGAAGCCTTGCTGGCCAAGCTCCAAGGGGGCAACGTCAACTATGACCTGGTGGTGCCCAGCGATTACATGGTGGAGATTCTCATCCGGCAGGGTTTGCTGGCTCCCCTCGACAAATCCAAGCTGCCCAACGCCTGGGCCAACGTCGACCGCCGCTTCCTGGGCCTTCCCTTCGATCCCCAGAACAACTATGCGGTGCCCTACGCTTGGGGAACCACGGGCCTTGCCTACCGTGCCGACTTGGTCAAGGAAAACCTCGAGAGTTGGTCGGTGTTATTCGATTCTCGTTACGCCGGCCATATCCTTCTGCTCGACGATACGCGTGAAGTCTTCGGCATGGCTCTCAAGAAGCTTGGCTATTCGCTCAATTCCACCAACCCGGATGAAATCCGCCAGGCGCGCGACCTGCTTCTCGGCGAGAAACCTCTCGTGAAGGGGTACAACAGCTCCAATTTCCAGGAGGACCTCGCCGCCGGCGATGCCTGGATTGCGCAAGCTTACAACGGCAACATGACCTTCGTGATGCGCGATGAGCCGAATATCCGCTACGTTATTCCCAAGGAAGGTTGCACGATTTCGGTGGATTGCGCTTGCATCCCGCGCAACGCTCCGCACAAGGAGCTGGCGGAGGCATTCATTAACTATTTCCACCGCCCGGAGGTGGCCGCGCTCTTTGTGAACGATTCGGGTTTTAACACCCCCAATCGTTACGACCAGAAAGATATCGAACCCTGGCTCCTGCGCAACCCCGCCGTCTTTCCCAACCCCGCCTCACTGGTCCATTGCGAGTTCATGCGCGACGTCGGCTCCGCCGCGCAGCTCTACGATCAGTACTGGACGGAAATTAAAGCACGATGATGCAACAGCCCGTACAGGCAGGAACGGCTGCTGTTGCAGGCTAAAAATGACAATTGCATTGCCCCACGATTCGGAAAGTAAAACGCGCATTGCACGACTCCTGACCCTGGTCGTGACTCTGTGCGCGTCAGTCTGTGCGGGGGCTAGCCTTATCAAAGTGTGGCAACTGAAAGAGACCGCAGCAGCTCCCGTGTTGGTCGTCGGCAGCATCCTCGCCGTGCAAAAGGGCGAGCGCGTTCGCGACGGCTCGCTCCCGCGAACTACCGAGACTCGGGCCATGACAGCCGACGTCCGCGTACTACGTTCCTACACAAGTTCAGGGAAGCCCGTTGCGGTTGACCGGCTTCAACTGCATTTCCTGGGGTACGATGCGGAACCGGGCAACTTTCCCCCACAGCTACCCGAAATCGGACCTGGTCAAGTCCTGGTCCTCCCGCTTAAGGATAACAAGAACCCGGCTTCAGAGGTGTGGAAGCTCATCGCGGATGAAGGTCAGGACCTGACGATCCTCTCGCGAGCTGAACTCACATATTCTTGGCCGCTGCCAACAACCGCACGTGGCTTCATCATCCGTGAGATTGCGAACTCGCTCAGCCGGGGTACACCACGAGAAGTCACAGGGGCAGCTCACTACCTGGTAGGACAACAGGAAGACTTGACGCGCGAGCTGATGCCGCTCTTAGAGCCGGCGATCGGCAAGGACACGCAGCGTTGGGCCGAAGTAGCGACAAGCGTTCTTGCCACAACGGGCATTCCCCGGCCGAGTATCGCCGCTCTCCTCTCCGGCAAAGCCAAACCGGAACAATGGAGGTTCGAACCGAGTGTGTTCATCGCACAGGCTGCATTGCGAGAACTCGGGCCCTCCCCCGAGACTGACGATCTCCTAATCAAGACCTTGATTGCGGACGCACCGATTCATTCGTGGGGGTCGGCAGGAATCCTTCTCGAATACGCAGACAATATTGTGACGACCGAAACGCTTCGACGGGCTCTCATAGAGGACCTCCCCGGGTCGTCTTATATCGCATGGACACTTGCGCGAAACGGACACCGAGCCGTTCTGCAAGAAGCCCTCGCACGGGCCCTTAGAGTTGCTGATCGCCCCGACACCGACCCTGTAGATTTGCAGGGTGCGGCAGCCTTATTGCGCGACTACGGAAGCGATCAGCAATTGCAGCAGCTCGCCGAACTTGTGCGGAAGTACCAAGGACTGAATGGAGACTTCTACACGGTTTTGTGGCAATACAGCACTGAGGCCGACAATCCTCGTGAAGTACGGGTGCTTGCTGTTGTCCTGCGTGATCGGCACATAATTTCTGGTCAAACACGGGTCTGCGATTTCGCGGTCGGCGTGCTTGAGCGGGCGACGGGGCAGCACTTTGGGGCTGGTGGAAAGACCTTGGCAGAACGGGATGCGGCGCTATCGCGCGCCTTGGCTTGGCTCAAGGCCCAAGGCATTCCAGAATGATATTGCCCCGGCTGGTTCCGAGCCCGTACACATGAGCCATTCCAACTATCTATCCACGAGCACGGATCAATGGTTATTTCTTCCCTTCACATGGTCGTATGACGGGCCATCCCTCGGGCTTGGGACGCGGTGACTTGTCCTGCCATTCAAGATGCTTTTATTCCAAGCACACGTTCCGCATTCTCGTAGTAGACCTTCCGAAGGATGCTTTCAGGCAAACCGAGTCCGTAAATTTGCCATCTCCCCTGGGGCGGCTTGGGCGCGGGCGCATAGTCGAAATATTCATCCTCCGTTTCCAGGAAGCGGTAATAGATTTCATAGAGTTTGTCGGAGAGAATCTGCTGGGGAGTTGACGTGCCGTTGGGCACGGCGTCCGTCCCAAACATAATGCGGTCCTGGTATTGTTCAAAGAACTTGCGCGCCGTGCGGGGTTGGCGGCCGAGTTCCCCGATGCGCGCCGCGAGGTCGACATACATGTTCGGGAAACGGTCCAGGCATTCGGAGACAGAAGCCAGGTTCTCTGCGTTGTTTCCAAAGTGAAGGGTAATGAACGCGACCTTGGGATGCCGCGCGAACATGCGATTTCGCGCCTCCAGCAGTTCCCTGTTGCTGGGAAAGTCCCGGCCATGAAACGACCAGTCGGGGTGGTTGTTCAGTTCCTCAAATCGTTCGTTGAATCGATCAATGGGCAGGAAGAAAGCTTCGGGATCTGAGATGTGTATGGCCACCGGCATCTTGAAGGCGGCGCACGCCTCCCACATGAGGTCGAAACGGGGATCGTCAATTCTCACCAGCGGGCCGGAAGTGACCTGTTCCCGTAAGTAGAGGCCCAGAGTCTTCACCACTTTCAAACCCTTGGCGCCCGCCTGGTGCGCGCGTGCGATCTCATCCGCCTGCCAGCGCGGGTAATCCGGACGGTTAAAGTGATCCCATCCCGGCTCCGTGAAAACCATGAACCTGTCAGGGTGTGCCCGCTGAAAGCGCTGTAGGGCTTCCTCGAGTCCCTTTCCATAGTTACCGGTGAGATTCACCATCAGCCGGATGTTTTTCCGGTTCATCAACCCCAGGACGTCGTCTGGAGAGGCGAGGACCTTTATCTCTTCTCCGAGCGTTACACCGTGTTTGACACGCGCCCATATGGTGAGATGAGTGTGAACGTCAATGACGGGAAAGCGCGAGCGCGCCACCTTTGTTTCCGGCACATGAAGCATGCTCTTGGGTTGGAAGTCCTCCAGTGCAAGGCGGTCCGGCTTGACGGCCTGCGCTGGCTTGCCTGGTTCCTGGCCCTTGGCCCGTGAACCAGTGGCTGCCACGGTCGCCGCCCCGGCGGCGCCCAAACGCCTCAACCATTGCCTGCGATTGATTCCGCTCATGCATCCTCCAGATTCTTTCCGCCTCTTGATCCCTTGTGCAAAATCGTCCGTTAACAAGGTCTCGCGTGGCCAAGGTTACACTCTCTCAGGCCAAAGGATCAACGAGCTTGTTTTTTTCGCCTCATATTGCTATATTCCGGCAGGCAAGTTCCGGCAGTGTCCCGTTTTGAGCGTAGCGCCGACCTTCAGGTCGGCAAGTGCCGGCCTGAAAGCCGGCGCTACGAGCCAAATCAGGACAGGATTCAAATTCCTGGCAATTACGTCCAGGACCCACGGGAGAGCTATGCTCAAGATTTCGCTTCGATATCATTTGCTGTTTGCGTTAGTGCTGGTGATTGCTTGTTCATATTTTCTGCGAGGAAAAGGGGGTGCACAGCCCATGCCGGAGAACAGCCCATACCTTCGAAATCTCACCATGACCTCGAAGTTCTTAGCCACCGATTTCATTCCGGATGGTGACCTCTCAAAGAAGGTCTGGAAGGAGGCGCCCCACGTGACGTTGGACCGCGACCGCTTCGGACATCCAACCTACCCTGATTCTGAAGTGCTGGTGGCAAGCCTCTGGACCCCCGGTTACGTGTACTTCGCCTACCATTGTCGATATCGATCCCTGAACATTTATCCCGGCGAAGACCCCGCCAAAGAGCGTTGGGAACTCTGGAATCGCGACGTGGTGGAAGTTTTTATTAACCCTCACCCGCAGAATTTCCGCCACTATTATGAGTTCGAAATCGCACCCAACAATCAGTGGATCGACCTGGAGATCGACCTCACCAAGAAGGAGATGGCTGACGCTTCCTGGGACTCTCACTTCGAGCATGCTGCGAAGATCGATGCAGAGCGTAAAGTCTGGGTGGTGGAGATGCGTATTCCTGTCAAGTCCATGAACGCCAACCCCATCCAGCCAGGAGATGAATGGCGCTTGAATCTCTACCGCTGCGATGGCCCTGGAGACGACACGCAGAGGCGTTTCATGAGTTGGAGCGCCTTACCTCCCGGCAACAATGGGTCCTACCACCAACCGGCATCTTTTGGGATCATCAAGTTTGTAAAGTAGGCTTATGGAAGGGCGGGGCCAAGCAGGCTGCGGGAAACCCCTTCAAAGCTGTCATTCTGAGCGGAGCGAAGAATCTCCGCAGTTTGTCCGGTCAGGGTAAGCTCCGCGAAGCATCTCTGCATTTCGGCGTAGGGGCTGAACAACTGCAGCGATTCTTCGCTCCGCTCAGAATGACAGCAGGCGGGATCGAGGAGGGTTGTGATGAGGCGTTTGGTTGCGTACCATTTGCTAATGGCGTTCTTGCTGGTGCTTGCCTGTTCATATTTCCTGCGAGGGAACGGAGGTGCTGCGCAGCCCACGCCGGAGAACGGCCAATACATTCGGAATCTCACCATGACCTCGACGCTGTTGGCCACCGATTTCGTTCCGGACGGTAACCTCTCGAAGAAAGTCTGGAGGGATGCTCACCGCGTTATGATCGATCGGGACCGCTTCGGGAAGACACGTTTACCTGATTTGGAAACCCAGGTTGCAAGTCGCTGGACACCTGGTTACGTATACTTCGCCTACTGGTGCCGATATCAATCCCTGTACGTTTTCACCGGCGAAGACCCCGTCAAAGAACGTCCGAACCTCTGCATTCGTGACGTAGTGGAAGCATTCATCAATCCTCAGCCGGAGCGTTTTCGCCACTATTATGAGTTCGAAATGGCGCCCAACAATCAGTGGTGGGATATCGAGATCAACCTCGACAAGAACGGTAACATTGATTGGGACTCTCACTTCGACCATGCTACAAAAATCGACGCAGAGCATAAAATCTGGACGCTGGAGATGCGAATCCCCGTCAGACCCATGAACGTGGACGCCATCCACGCGGGAGATGAATGGCGCTTGAACCACTACCGCAGCGATGGCGCGGGAGACGACACCCAGAAGCATTACATGGCTTGGAGCTCCTTACCCGACGGCCACAATGGGTCTTTCCACCAACCCGAATGTTTTGGGATCATCAAATTCGTAAAGTAGACTCTCAAATCGCTGCGTTTCCGCTGCCAAGTCCCCGGCAATTGCGCACGGGGCATTGAGGAGGACTCTGATGAGGCGTTTGCTTCGGTATCATTTGCTGATTGCGCCATTGCTGGTGCTGGCTTGTCTATATCTCATGCGAGGAAAAGTGGGCGCGCAACCCGCGCCGGAAACCGGCCACTACCTTCGGAATCTCACCATGACCTCGACGTTCTTGCCCGCCGATTTCGTTCCGGATGGCAACCTCTCAAAGAAGGTCTGGAAGGATGCCCACCGCGTAATTATCGACCGGGACCGCTTTGGCCACACACGCTTCCCCGATTCCGAAGCGCAGGTGGCAAGTCTCTGGACCCCCGATTACGTGTACTTCACCTACCGGTGCCGATATCGGTCCCTGAACACTTATGACGGTGACTCCGTCAAAGAGCGTCCTGGAATCTGCAATCGTGACGTAGTGGAAGCTTTTATCGATCCTCAGCCGGAGGGTTTTACCCACTACTATGAGTTTGAAATCGCACCCAATAATCAGTGGTGGGACCTGGAGATCGACCTCACCAAAAAGGAGATGGGTAACGACCGTTGGAACTCTCACTTCGAGCATGTTACAAAGGTCGACCCAGAGCATAAGGTCTGGGTGGTGGAGATGCGCATCCCCGTCAAATCCATGAAGGTGAGCGCCATCCACCCCGGAGACGAATGGCGCTTGAATCTCTACCGCTGCGATGGCCCTGGAGACGACACGCAGAGGCGTTTTATGTCTTGGAGCGCCTTGCCCCCTGGCAACAATGGGTCCTACCACCAACCGGCATGTTTTGGGATCATCAAGTTTGTAAAATAGGCTTTGGACAGGACTAAAGCCAGCCGGAAGCGATAGTTGCTTTTCCCCGCAGTCCCGAAACATGCCATCTCCACGATGCCGAGCACTGGAACACTGCCGGCAGCGAGGGGGTTAGGTTGAGGTGTATAATCACATCATGGGCGCCGAAGTCATTCCCAAACTGAGTTTCGAGGAATTTCGTCAACTGCCGATTGACGGCAAGCGCTACGAACTCGTGCGCGGAGAAGTGCATCTGACTTTGACTGCAACGACGCGGCGCCAGTTCATCGTTCAGAACCTGGCAGGAAGTTTGTGGCCTCACGTTATTAAGAGCAATCTGGGTGAAGTGTACACAGCGCCTTTGGATGTGCGTCTGGGCAGAGATACGGCATTGCAACCGGATCTTATCTTCGTTTCCAACGCCCGCGCCGGGATCATTCAAGAGGACTGGATTGCAGGCGCCCCCGACTTGGTCGTCGAAGTCTCATCACCTTCCACCGCAGCCTACGATCGTGCCACAAAGCTCCCCATCTATGCCGAGGCGGGCGTGGCCGAGTTCTGGCTCATCGACTCTCAGGCTAAAACGGTCGAGGTTCTGAAACTCCAGGGCAAGAAGTATTTCGTGGACGCAACCCTCGCGGGCGATCAAGTCCTCACTTCCAATCTCTTTCCCGGCTGGCAATTGCCGCTTCGTGACCTGTTCGATTTCCGCGGCCGCTTCTAACCCGAGTCCGTCAATTCCCTGGTCCGGTCCCTGATAAACGCACTCCCCAAGGACGCCAGGCCATAATTCAAGTCCGGCCGCCATCCGCCTCGGTTCTGCCTCTATGGCATCGCAACTCGCGCGAGTTGGGAATGCGCGAACCGCCACACCTTGCTAAAATAAGTTCTTGCCTCCAGGGCAGGGTTTCAACTCATGGTTTCGGGTTTTACGGAACAATACGATGTGGTGGTGGTGGGCGCAGGCCACGCGGGGTGCGAGGCGGCGATGGCGGCGGCGCGCATGGGCCTGAAGACTGCGCTCTACACGATCAACCTCGACCTCATCGCGCAGATGTCCTGCAATCCTGCCGTGGGAGGCATCGCCAAGGGCCACTTGGTGCGCGAGATCGACGCGCTGGGCGGCATTATGGGCGAGGTGATTGACGCCGTGGGCATCCAGTTTCGCCTGCTCAACACCAGCCGCGGGCCGGCCGTCTGGTCGCCGCGCGCCCAGGCGGATAAGAAGCAATACCGGGCCAAGATGCGCCAAGTGCTCGAATCCGAGCCCAACCTGCGCATCAAGCAGGCCGAAGTGGTGGACTTGGTGCTGGAAAACTCCGTAGGGGTGATTCGCGAATCGCCCTCACAACAGACGGGCCAGCGGGTGTGTGGCATCCGGCTGCTGGACGGGCGCAGAGTCGAGGCCGGCGCCGTGATCGTCACCACCGGCACCTTCCTGAACGGCCTTATTCACTGTGGGGAAAACAAGTATCCTGCCGGGCGTTCGGGCGAGCCTTCCTCGGTCATGCTGGGCGAGGCGCTGCGCCGGCTGGGGTTCGAGATCGGCCGGCTCAAGACCGGCACGCCGCCGCGTCTCGACGCGCGCACCATCGACTTTTCTCGCTTCCAGGTGCAGGCCGGAGACCCCATTCCCACGCCCTTCAGTTTCCGCACCCAGGCCATCACCCAGCCGCAAACCGTCTGCTGGATCGGCTACACCAACGCCGAGACGCACCGGCTCATTCGTGAGAACGTCCCCCGCGCGCCGCTCTATTCCGGGCAAATCAAGGGCATCGGGCCGCGCTACTGCCCCTCGATCGAAGATAAGATCGTCAAGTTCCCGGACAAGCCGCAGCACCAGCTTTTCCTCGAGCCCGAGGGGATGGATACGAACGAGATTTACGTCAACGGCATGTCCACCTCGATGCCCATTGATGTCCAGGTGGCCATGGTGAAGTCCATCCCGGGCCTCGAGAAGGCGGAGATGATCCGTCCCGGCTACGCCATCGAATACGACATGGTGCAGCCGACGGAGCTTTATCCGTGGCTCGAGTGCAAGAAGATCCAGAACCTCTTCCTGGCCGGGCAGATCAACGGCACCACGGGCTACGAGGAAGCCGGGTGCCAAGGGATCATGGCGGGAATCAACGCCGCGCTGCGCGTGCAGGGCAAAGACCCGGTGACGATCGAGCGCACCCAAGGTTACACGGGCATCCTGATCGACGACCTGGTGAGCAAGGGCGTGGATGAGCCCTACCGCATGTTCACCTCACGCGCCGAATTCCGCCTGCACTTGCGCATCGACAATGCCGACGAGCGCCTGATGCCGCTCGGCTTCCAGGTGGGGACCCTCCGCCATAAAGATTACCAAGCTTTCCTGGAAAAGCAGGCGCGAGTCTCCGCCACCAGCAAGTTCCTGCTCGATACCCGCCTGGACCCCGATTCGCGCCTGGGGCGGGAGATCTACGCCAAGCTCGGTCTCATGTCCGGTGGACAGTTCACCGCCGCCTCACCGCTTTCCGGCGCCCAACTCCTGAAGCGCAGCGAAGTCACAATCGATGATTTGATGGAATGGATCGGTGAGGGGCTAGGCTTTCTAGCGGCGGTCTATGACCGCCGAGTGGCGCCGGGCTTCGGCCCCGCAACCGATGTAGCGGCGGGTTTACCCCGCCAAGCCATGAATGGCGATGAAAAAGCGCCGCGACTTTCTCGCGAGGAAGCCCGGCGCATCGAAACCGATTTCAAATACGAAGGCTATCTCCAGCAGCAGGAAAAACAGATGGAGCGAATGAAGCGTGCCGAGTCCCGGCGCATCCCGGACTGGTTCGACTATAGGAAGGTCTCCGGCCTCTCGCGTGAGGTCACGGAGAAACTGACCAAAGTCCGGCCGCTCACCCTCGGCCAGGCCTCCCGCATCCCCGGCATCACTCCCGCCGCCGTGTCCCTGGTCAACTGCTTCATCGAGATCTTCCAGCGCCGAGCGGCAGAACAGCCGTCAGTTTGAGTGTTGAGTTTTAGCGGGCAGCGGTGACGAGTCTTGGGGGCGCAAGGTCCGTCCAGTGAACCGGCGGCTCTTGACGCCTAAGCAAAGCGGCCTGTCAGGTTCGGACTTGCATTCGCCACTTGGCATAGTTAAGCTTTCAATATGACCGTGGAGGTAATCAAAGCCGCGATTGAGCAGCTCACCCAGCCAGAACGTCGGGAATTGGCAGACTGGTTTGAGCAGCTTGAAGAACAAGCTTGGGACGCAGAAATGGAGCGGGATCTTTCTCCGGGCGGCCGTGGCCGCCATATGGTCGAAAAGACCAATCAGGAAATCGATGGAGCTCAATTCACTCCGCTCAGATGTTGAGGGACCATGAAAAAATTGGCCATAGCATTAGCCGTGGTAATCTCCCTTTCCATCGCCTCGGTCGCAGCTGCCAAACAGCACGAATGGAGAGACGGCATCGTCACGAATATCACTTCCGAAGCTCCTGGGGCGACGCCTCCGGCGGCCGAGACGGTATTCAGGTATCGAATGCAGAGAGCGTATTACTGGATCACAACAGGAAATATTACTTACGTCCTCGTCAATGCCTGGTCGGTTGGATTCCATTCACCCAAGGCCCCGCTGAACGTCACTCTCAACGGCAAAGTCAAAATCGCCATTGAAGGGAAAAATGCATGGATCCTCGATGATTCAGGCAAACAAATAGAACGTCCCATTGTCGCGAAAATCGCCGATGCCGGTGCGCCACCCACTGCTCCAGCCAAGGAATGAGGGACTCGGATGTTGACAATCCAGGTCGAAAACTGGGAGATGTTTGAACGGCGGCGACAAGAGGTCCGCGACGCTGAGATCTCGGCTGGAAGGACTGCGGAGTTTCTTTTCCGCGGCCTCGGCGACTCTACTTGGGAGCTGACCACCACACTTGAGCGAGCCGGGCAGGAAGGAACAGCGATCAGCGACTACTATAGACTCATTTCCAAACTGAAACCTCAGATTGAGGGCCTCACCGGGAGCACGTGGGAAATCGCAACGTGGCCGGAAGTAAAGCGGTTACTCCAAGACTATGACACTTGGGGAGGTCACAAATTTCCAGAGCCAGTAGCGTACAGCTATATGGTCCATCTTCGGCACCACGGTTTTCCCTCACCGCTTCTTGATTGGACTCGCTCACCATACGTTGCGGCCTTTTTTGCATTCAGGGCAGCCTTGAAGCCCTGCGAGGGGAGGGTGTCCATCTACGCGTTCTCGGAATCGCCGAAAGGCTTCAAGGTCACCTCCAGCGGCAAGCCGTGGATTCGCAGGGTTGGGCCATATGTGAGGACTCATCGAAGGCACTTTCTGCAACAGAGCGACTACACGATGTGTGCAATCTTCAAAGAAGTCAGCGATCATCCCAGTGAGTGGCATTTTGCCAAGCACGAGGGCGTCTTCCAGCGTGGCGACACCCATCAAGATTTCCTTTGGAAGTTCAGCATTCCCTGGACGGAGCGATTGAAGGTCTTGGATGTGCTTGACGAGTATAACTTGAACGCGTTCTCGCTGTTTGAATCCGAGGAGAGCTTGATGGAGACGTTGGCGGTCCGCGCAATGGAGTTCAGGGCGAAGGTTCCGTCACCCGATCGGGCCGCCCCATGAGCGAAGCAGTCCCCATGTCGGCCTAGCGGGCGCACGGTATAGGCTGGCGGGTAGCGCGGCACTCCTCAATATAGAGGCTCATCGCTTCGACGATGCTGGTCTTAGCTTCTTCGATGGAATTCCCGAGCCCGTATACTCCTGGAAAATCCTCGCTGTAGGCGTAGTATTTCCGGCCTTCACGTTCAACGGTGATGGGGTAGGTGTACATCTCCGTTTCCAGATATTATCATGAAACTCGCATCACCAAGATCGGCATGCCGGGCTAAAGCCCGACACTACGAGGCAATGGCTCCTGAGAGACAAAACAAGAGGAGGGACCATGCTGGGTTCACGACGGACTTTTCTGAAAGATACTGGCGCGGGACTAGGTGCGGCCTGGGGAGGCCTGCGAATCCTGGCGGAGGCTGGCAGCACTTCGCGGGGCGCGAATTCGCTCGAAGGATTGCGCCCCGCCGGCCAATTCATTTACGGCGCACATTTCTACCGGCCGCCGAACCCGCCCCGGAGCGAGCGGCGGGAGATGCTGAGGACGATCGCCCAGCATTATCATTTCAACATCATCCGTGTTTATCCCACGTGGGACTATTACCATCGGGCGCCGGACAAGTTCGTTTTCGATGAGATTGAGGAAGTGATGAAGTATTGCGACGAGTTCGGGCTGAAAGTGCTCATGGGGATCGTCATGGAGACGGCTCCGTATTGGCTCGAGCAGGCGCACCCTGAAGCGCGCTTTGTGGACGCCAAGGGCCAAGCGCAACGCCTCGAGGGAAGTTCGGCGCAGATTACGGGCGGCTGGCCGGGCCTGTGCCTGGATTGGGAACCGGTTCGGCAGGCGGCGAGCGACTTTATTCGCGAGCTGGCCAAGGTTGTTGCCTCGCATCCTTCCATGTACGCCTACGACTGCTGGAATGAGCCGCACATCGAACCTGCATGGCAAAGAAATATCTGGGCGAGCCCACAAGAAAGGCTCTACTGCTACTGCCCGCAGACCATTGCCGAGTTCCAGCGATGGCTCGAGCTCCGCTATCAGACGATCGAGCGCTTGAACCAAGCATGGACGCGTCAGTTTCCCAACTTTGAGGCCATCGATCCACCCCGAGCGATGGGGACCTACGCCGACTGGGTGGATTGGCGGCGCTACATCATGGACCGCAGCACCAAGTACATGCACTTCCGGGCCGACACGGTTCGTTCCGCTGATTCCCAGCACGTGATTGAAAGCCATGGCGCGCACCATCCGCCCATCGACGCCGCCGTCGAGAGCGGCACGAACGCCTGGCGTCTGGCGGAGGTTGTGGATGTCTGGGGCCTCTCGAATTTCCCACGCTGGGCCGGGTCTCCTCTTCATATCGGCGCCGCCAAGCTTGATATCACGCGCTCGAACGCCGCCGGCAAGGACTTTTGGATGACGGAATTGCAAGGCGGACACGCCAACACGGGCCTCTCGCGCAGCCCCCAAATGCGCCCTCGAGATGTGCGGAGCTGGAATTGGCTGGCGGTGGCCAGCGGGGCGAAAGGGGTGGTTTATTGGGCTTACTTGGCGGAAGCCACCGGCCGCGAGGCGACAGGGTTCGGGTTAGTCAACAGGGACGGCACGACGACGGACCGCGCCGAAGAGGCCGCCAGGAATAACCAATTGATTCAGGCTCACTGGGATCTCATCCAGGAATTCCGCCCCAAGCCTCGAGTCGCGGTCCTGTTTGATTATGACAACGCGCTGCTGGCCTATGCCATGAGCGGGAATGAAGAGGTTTCTGCGGCATCGTTCCGAGGGTATTATAAGGCGCTTTGGAACATGGATCTAAGGGCGGATTTCATCGAGCCGGCGGGCATAGATAAGGACGACTATCAGGTTGTGATTGTCCCTTGGCACTTGGTGGGAAAGAAGCAGACCTGTGAGAGCCTGAGACGCTTTGCCGAATCGGGTGGGACAGTGATCCTCGAGACCGCCTTCGGAATGTTCGATGAAAACTTTTATTACAATCCGGTCGTCCCCCCTCACGGCCTGCATGAGGCATTTGGCTACCGCGAGGAGCAGGGCCTGGTGGTCTACCCCAAGCCGGCCCCCGAAAACGTTTCGCCCTCCGACCGCGTCTATTACCAGCCGGAAATCGAGTTCACTGCGCCCATCAACGTACGGCTAACGGCGCACACTTTCCTCACTCCGCTGAGACTTCTTTCGTCAGAGGCCATCGCCAAAAGCTTCGACAACGCGGTGGTGTCAAGAAAGAAAGTTGGGAAGGGAGAGGTTTACTATTTCGGGACGAATCTGGGGGCGAGCATTGCCGCCGGGGAGAATGGCGGAATCGAGTTGCTGCGCGCCATAATTTCGCATAAAGTTCAGCCGGATGTGACGGCAGATAAGCTCCGTCCGAGGTTGATCGAGGGCTCGGGCAAGAGTCTGCTGGCGGTGTTCAACGACACTCCGCAGGACCAGACGTCGCAGGTCCGCCTGCCCTCCCGTTACCGAAAGGCCACGGACCTGCACCGCCAAGCCGATCTACCTGTCGCACAGGGGTGCCTGAGCGTTACCGTCCCCTTCGAAGACGTAGTTGTATTGCTGCTGGAGTAGTATCTGCCGCAAGTGGGACAATCAGTTTGTGTTCGCTACCTCAGTGTGGTGCTCCGGCGTCGTGCAGCCGTTTGTGCCATTGCTGGCGGGCGTCGCTGAGCATTTTGCGGATGCCCTCGTAGCGTTTTGTATCCGGCCGAGTGGCAACGCTCTCTACCCAAGCCTGGGTGCCGTCGATGAGCGTCAGGAAGTAAGCCGCTGCGGAGGGAGAGAACAGATCCTGTCCGGGCACGCGGACATAAACCGGAGAAGTGTGCGCCGCAATCGAGAGGCCCCAAACCGTTGGGTCCTGGCGCGCTGCGCAGCGGGCCGCCAACCAGCCGGGTCCGGGCACGCGGACCTTGTCTTGCAAGGTCATTTCGCGTGTCCCGGTTTTTTCCTCACGGAAGGCCACCACCGTGCCATTCAAGACGACTTCAAGGCGATGAAAGGGTACAAAGCTCTTCGCCTGCACCTGCACTTCGAGGGTTCCCCCTCCCGCGCCCAACCCGATTTCCTCGCCGGGCGAATGTCCATCCACTTGGAAAAGCAGCAGCGGCCCCGTGGTCGAGAACGTGTTGCCGCTTCGAATCGCCTTCATCCAGCTCGCGAAAGTGAATTCTTGTTTCCCCAAGAAGGCATAGGTGCGATTGGCCCCCACGGGCATATAGGCTCCCATCTTGTCAGTGCCGCCGACGGCAGGCAGTCGATACCCGCAGTTCAAGTAGCGGTACCATTCGAGGTAAGGCAAGGTGTTGAAGTGCTGGCTGTAGGGATAAAGCTCCACCGCATCGATCTTCCCCAAGGCGATGTCCGCGGCAAGTTCAGCCTGAGGATTGGGAAAATGTACAGCCACCACGAGGCCTTGGCGCCGGTGTTGACCGTCCGCCCACTCGCCGAGGCTGAGCCACACAGGATCGCCTAAGTAGCTCTCACCCGGCCCACTCGCTGACATCGGGAAAACTGGTTCGCCGCGACCCCCGACCAAGCCCAGGTGGCCGAGAATATGCTGCCGGTTCTCGCTGTTCACCTGAACCATGGTCTCGCCGTCGCGCGAGGAGAGGGGTCCGTAGGGAAGGTCTCCGACGTTCGTGAAGAGGTCGCCCCACTGCGCGGCCAGCAGGCTAATCAGATTTACACCCTCGGCCTGCCCTTCCAGAACAGCCGTTGTAGGCGAAAGGAAATGCACGTGCGTGTCGGCAGTCACCCAGCCGCGTGCGCGTAAGTCTGCGAAGCGGGATATTTCCAGATCCAGCTCCCGCTGGCCCGGTTCGATCTTGAGCCGCTTGCGGACCGGCTGGTATTCGAACCCTTTGCTGATTTCCACATACACTTCACCCGCCGGTAACTCAACCTGGAAGGTACCATCCACATAAGCATAGGAAGAGTCCAGCGCCTTCACGTCAGCGCCATAGTCCTGGAACCAAGCTTCGTTGATCTGCGCGCGATGACCATAAGGAGGAATATACCGGCCTTCCTTGGAACGAAAGGCAAGCCGGACAGGTGTGGGGCGATGCGTTGCAGCGTCCACCACTCGCGCGTGCAGCCAGGTTTTCTGGTGTTCGAGGATTTCGACCCGTGCGCCGGCAGGCTTCCCTTCCACCTCTTTCTCGGGCTCAACCTGGTCGAGATCGAACTGGTAGCGTATCCCGGTTTTCGTATCCGCCAGGACCAGAGTTGCCGCCCGACTCGCAGTGACTTCTGCGTACAAGAAGCGTCCTTCTCGCGCCGCCTTGACTTGTTCGCCGAGGGCCACGCGCGATGCGGCTAGCCAGGCATCGGGATCGAAATCCGCCACCGCATAAGTGCGCCCCACAATGCCGAGGTCAACTTCCACCTTCCACCGCTCTGCCAGTTCGCCAGTGGTTTCAGGCAGCGTGAATCGGTAAAGAGACAAACGCTCCAGACGCAAAGGATCCTCGTGCCCATGGAAAAGCGTGATCCCGCAAACCACTAGAGGATCATCACTCGCGGCGCGCAGCCGCAAGGCTTGGAGCGTTCGGGCAGGCTCGGGGTTTGCCAGAGCGCATACCCAGAGAGTACCCAGTGGCGCTCCCTCACCGTACCCGTTGTCCTGGATAGCGGTCTGAAGGAATCCCCATTCTTTTCCATTGGCCAGCGAGTCTGTGAGCTGTCGCGGACCATCCAACTGGTGGGAGAGCGACGTGAAAGGCAAGTGGCCCCAGGGAACCCTGGGAGGGTTGACTTCGAATCGCCGCCGCATGGGAACGCTTTTCGCGCTGCCATCTTCATAAACCAGTTGTAAATTTCCCAGCAGTTTGCCGATTTCCTCGGCGTAGTCTTTTCCTGGAGGTGGCGGGTCGTTTTTATCCCAATCACAAAAGGCGGCCACGCAAACGTAGGCGGCGGGCTTCTTGAGCGGAATCTCCAGGTTGGCCGTTGATGACCCGTCGCCATGAGTGCTCAACACAATCCAACGCTTGGCGGCCACGTCCTCAGGCCCAAGCTGGAACGGAATGCCCCGAAAATTCTGATCGCCCGCGGGCATGCGGACAAGCGCGTCTTTTGCCGAGTCACCTCCCAAATTCCTGGCATCCTCGCGCGGGCCGAAATCGGCTGGCGACCCTGTAAAATAAGGCCGTAGATCCAGCGGGGTGAATTTCGATGAATCCGATGCCGGCGGCGCGCTCGCCGCCCCACCGCTGCCACCAGGTGGCGCCGCCATAATCAGGCTGAGTGTCGGAACCTGAACACTCATCGTCTGGAGAAAAGCCCTGCGCGAACACCCAGGCGGTTTGAAGTTTTCTTCTCGCATATGAGTCCTCCTGTTGGCCAAATTCGATCACGGCCTCGGATTATAAGTTAAAATCCCCTAAGGCCTGAAAGCAAAAAGCCGGGGGGGTGGCGTATGCGTCGCAACGTCTTTTGTCGGGATGTATGAGCCCCTCGCTGATGCGTCACGGCAATGCGTCCATGGCCAACCCGCTGTCATTCCGAGCGAAGCAAGGAATCCGGCACGGAAGGTCTGGAGGAGACCTGAGCGCAGAGCGAGATTCCTCGCTGCGCTCGGAATGACACTGGGACTTGAACAGGAAGGAAAAATGGCCGGGCAGCGCAGACTCTCGTTTTTCAGAGAGTCTGCGGCCCTTTTCGGCCCGGTCAAGAGGAAGGAAAAATGAGTAGCCTAACGACACCGGCAGTGGCGGTCGAGGGTGGAATCTCCCCAGCTCCGCTCGTACGTTCCAAGGAGCGGCTGCTTTCCCTGGATATCTTTCGCGGCATGACTCTCATCGCCATGACCGTGGTGAACATGCCCGGCGACCACCATTACACCTACGCAGCGATTCGGCATGCCGAATGGAATGGCTGGACAATCGCGGATTTGATCTTCCCATTTTTCATTTTCATTGTTGGCGTCGCGATGCCCTTTTCGTTTGCCGGGCGGCAAGCGCGAGGGGACTCACAGCGAAAGCTCCTGGGCCATATTTTGCTGCGCAGCGCGATCCTCTTCGCGGTCGGTGTCTTCATGACCTGGTACTACAATTTCATGAGCGGCCTGCCCAGATACCATCTCGCGAATATCCGCATTTTCGGCGCACTGCAAAGGATTGCTCTGTGTTACTTCTTTGCCTCGATTCTTTATCTGAGGCTCAAGAACCGCGGCCTGGCGATTACCGCCACGGTCATCCTGGTGCTTTATTTCATCCTTCTGAAGTTCGTTCCGGTTCCCGGCCACGCAGGGCCCGTGCTGGGGCGTGAAGGTAACTGGGTGCAGTTCGTTGATCTCCATGTTATACCGAATCATCTATTTTACGATCATTGGGAGTCGAAGGGTTGGTTGGGGACGTTTCCGGCGCTGGCCAACATGCTGATTGGAGTCCTGGCTGGAGTGTATCTCCGCTCGCCGCGCTCGGGGATGGAAAAAGTTCGCTCCTTTCTCGTGGCGGGCAATGTTGGAATTCTTCTGGGTTTGGTTTGGAGCGTGTGGATCCCCATCAACCAGAATCTATGGACCAGTTCCCTGGTGGTTTTCATGTGCGGAATGGCCGTGGTCATCCTGGCGTGCTGCTACTATGTGGCGGATGTCCGGAAAATCACCTGGTGGACCAAGCCCTTTGTCATCGTCGGGGTCAATTCTCTTTTCCTCTGGGTTGTGGCGGGCACCACTGATTCCTTGACCAACTTGGAACTGGTCAAAATCAGTCTGGCGAACGGCACCAAGGCTCCCCTGCCCGTGGTGGTATCCCGTTTTTTCGCTTCCTGGGCCGGCCCGGTTAATGGATCGGAGCTGTATGCGTTCGCCTGGATGGCACTGTGGCTGGGTGTATTGACGGTCATGTACAAGAAGCGAATTATTGTGAAGGTTTGATCGCCGTAAACTCCTTCCAGCGCGCGTCGAGAGCACTGGTCGCAGGCAGGCCCGCATGCACGTAGACGCCATAGCGCAGGTGCAGAGGCTTGCCGCGGCTAACGACGACTGATTCTTTGGTTGATAGCATCGCGCCCATCCAGCCGTCCTCGCGCACGTGAAATGGCGAAGGGTGACACGGGTTGAGAGGGTGGTCCATGAGAGTGAGTCCTTCCACGATTCCCGGGGCAATCAATCCCGAATAGTCCACCCAGCGAGCCGGCTTACGGAAGATCTCCGCTTCGCCTTCGCCCCCCTCAGAGTTGCGTAGCCGCCCGCCCCCGAAGTGGACTGCAATCGTTTTCGCCACGCGCACGCTCATGGGACCGAATCCGGCCCGATCGAAGGTCACGCTCTCCACTGCCGGATCGAGCCGCAGATCCACAACGAGGAGCCATTCGCCCTTCGGTAGCGTGTACACCCAAGTTTCGCGAGATTCGTGCAGCAGGACCGCCCCACCGTCCGTCGTCCAGTCGGCTTGCGTGATTGCGCCCGCCCGGTTGTCGCTGTCTTCCAGCTTGACGGTGCGCTGATGGATAATGCGTCCGTGGTTTGGCCCGGGGCTGTCACTCCAGAAGTCGATGCCGTTCACCTTGCTGTACGCGATCCAAATCGAGTTGTGGTGACTGTGCGTATCGGGGTCGCCCGGGTGGCCCAGGCGCGTCAAGGTCCGTCCGGAAGGCCCGATGACCGGGAAGATGAAGGGGCGGTTGAACCTTGGATCAAAATAGTAACGGGCGATCTCTTTCTCATCACGCTGGAAGGAAACTTGATAGTAGGGTATCGGGACTGCCTGCATGTGTGGGATGGGCTTCGCATTCGGAAGGCCCACCTGGCCCAGCGCGGAGAACGAAAGCCCCGCCGCCACGGCAATGTATAGGCCGATGCTACGAATCGTTGCTATAGAAATCGTCTTACCTCCGCAAATCTCATCGGCGGCGTATACGTCCCGACGGGTTGAAGGTGTGAAAAAATCAAAATAGCTCATCCGTCGGCTGACGGACTAAGGCGCGAAGAAACGCAAAGTGGAAATCCTTTGTTTGCTTCGCGACCTTTGCGTGCTTTGTCCGTCAACCGACGGATGAAACCGGTTTGTCCGTCCATGGATTAATTCATGGGTTCGTTTCGTCGGGATGTGTGCGACCTTCGCCGGTGCGTCACGGCACTGTGTCCGTGGCCGAGATCGAAGCGGCGCTTCCAAACAAGATAAACAAGGCGGTGCGAACCTCCCACCACTCCTGTATCCTGACTGATGCGGCTTACCGTTCTCGTCCGGCAACCCTGCCGTGCATGGCGCGGAGTTGGTCGGCTTCCTCGCGGATCTCAGCCAGATCGCGTTTCATCTCCGCCCAGCCGTACCAGTGCTGGTAGTCAGGGTTCATATGGAACGCGCCCTGGAAGCTACGCATGCGGTGTTCGAGGAACATGGTGTAAAGCTTCTGCTCGATGGGATATTTCACCTCATAGAAGCGCAGCAGGTCGGGCACGGGCGGGCGATCCTTGGGCCGTTCGAGGATGCCATCGTTGTAAAGCCCCTCGACGATATCGATCGCCTGGGCAACCAGCTTGTCGGAATCCTTGATGATGGAGTCGGCGGCCTCGAGGTTTTGCTGGGCGAAGGCTTGGGCGTGACAGTTGGTGCACACCCGGATCATGCGGTCGCGTTCCGCCTGCCACTCCTCGGCCGTGAGCCGAGCCACTTTGCCTACCTTGACCACCTCCAAGCGCGCCGTCGGCTGGCCCTCGGGCGTGAGCACCCCCAGCCCGATCAGGATTTTCTGCCTGTACCCGAGCCACTCCGGATCCTTCTCCGGCAGGCGCAGGGCGAGGAATCCCCAGGCGGTGCGCACACTGTGATCGCCAGCGGGCATGTGGCAGGTGGAGCAGACCGGGGCGCGCGGGCGGCTGGGCGAGGCGCGGTCGGGGTCCTTGAACCAATCGGCGAGATCCAGTTTCCAATCCCAGTGCGAGCCTTCCACGGCGTAGATGGAGCCGTGCTTGGAGGTCGAGTACATCTCCCACTGGGGATGGTCGAAGCCCATGTGACAGGTCATGCAGGCTTCGGGGCGGCGGGCTTCCGTGGCGGTGAAGCGGTGACGGGTGTGGCAGGAGTCGCAATTGCCTTCGTCCAGCCCGATGCGGTGGCAGCCCCCGCACCCTTTCATGCCTTCAATGAGGGCGTGGGGTTGCATGGCCGTGGTGGGCATGGCAGTCATGGCTACCCAAGCCACCGCGTGCTTGCCTGTTGAGAATTGCTGGAACTGTTCCGCATGGCAGACCGCACAATTGCGCGGCGAAACGGCGCGACGGACGCGCTTGTCTTCACAGGCGGAGGAGGCATTGAGAATGCTTCGCGCCGCATCCTTGACGGGAAGGTGGCAGTTGGCGCAAGCCACTCCCATCTCGAAATGCTTGCTCAGTTGCCAGTCGCGAATGGCGCTGCCCGTAATGCCTTTCTGCATGTGACACTTCACGCAGGCTAAGCTTTCCTGCGGAACTTTATCGAGACTCAACTGGCCGGGAGGCGGTGATGCCGTCCCCATTGAGCGAGCGGTCAGCGGCGCGGCATTCCACCAACACGAGATGAAAAGGAAACCCAGAGCCAACGCGGTGGATTTGGCCCGGCGATAAAGAAAATGGGTGTGGCGCATAAATCCTTCCCTCCCGGAATCGCGAACACAGGCAGCCTGCTCAGAATCCCACAAATACTGTGGTGCCATTCTACACGGCCAAAGTGGAAACGCAAGAGGATTGAGGGCTATTCCCGCACTTCCGCTTCCTGCTCCTCGACCACCTTGGCCGTATCTTCCCACTCGCGCATCAGCCGGGCCACCTCCTCGCGCCCCTGCTCGATCAACTTGGTCAGCCGCACGGAATCCTCCGCGCTCCTGAAGTGCGTCAGATTCCTGTCGCATAGCCTTCGATCTCGGCCTCGCGGCGCGCCACCTGCTCTTCGATCTCGCGGCAGCGATCCTTCATCTGCTGCAAGCGAATCGGATTGAGCCGTTTCGATTTGCAGGGCGGAGGGAGTTGCCTGCGCCTTGGGCAGTAGGCCGGTTCCGCCTCGTTGGCGCGCAAGGGCGCGCTCGCCCACCAGATCCGGCAGCCCGGGCAGAGTGAGATCGATTTCCTTCCCTTCTTTGCGCCACAAGTAATCCTCGTAGTTGCCCGGGAAGACATTCACTTCGCCGCCGCGATCTCGAACACCCGCGTGGCCAGCTTGTCGATGAAGTAGCGGTCGTGGGAGACGAACACCACCGTGCCCGTGTACTTCTCCAGGGCTTCCAGCAGCACGTCCTTGGCGCGCAGGTCGAGGTGGTTGGTGGGCTCGTCGAGCAGCAGGAAATTCGAGGGGTGCAGCAGCATTCGCGCCAGCGCATAGCGATTGCGCTCGCCGCCCGAAAGCACGCCGATGCGCTTGAACACATCGTCTTCGCTGAACAGGAAGCAGCCCAGCAGGCTGCGCAGCTCCGTCTGCGTGCTGAGCGCCATGGGCGCGGCGCGCGACAGGTCGTCGAGCAGGCGCGCCTCCGGGTCCAGCGCCTTGTACTGGTCCTGGGCGAAGTAATCCGCCTCCACGTTGTGGCCCAGTTTGTACTCTCCCCGCTTAGCGGCTCGATGCCCGCCAGCAGCTTGATGCAGGGTTGATTTCCCCGCGCCGTTCACCCCCACCAGCGCCACGCGGTCGCCGCGCTCGATGGTGAAGCTCACGTCGCGGAACACCTGCTTGGCCCCATAGCTCTTGGCACCTGCTTGAATTCCGCCACCATCCGGCCGCTGGACTTGGGCTGGGGAAAGCGGAAGTGGATGGCCTTTTCTTCCGGTGGAATCTCGACTGCGCTCCATGCGCTCGAGTTCCTTGATGCGGCTCTGCACCTGCTTGGCCTTGGTGGCCGTGTAGCGGAAGCGGTTGATGAACACTTCGAGCTGCTGGATGCGCTCCTGCTGGTTCTTGTAAGCCGCTTCGATCTGCGCCCGCCGCGCCGTCTTTTCCGTCAGGTACTTCTCGTAATTGCCGCTGTAAAAGTGGACGCGCTGGTTCCAGATCTCGACCATCTTATCCACGGTTACGTCGAGGAAAAACCGGTCGTGCGAAATCAGTACGTAGGCGTGCGGATAATCGTTGCAGGTATTCTTCCAGCCAGTTGCGGGCTTCGAGGTCCAGGTGATTGGTGGGCTCATCGAGCAGCAGCAGGTTGGGTTTTTCGAGCAGCAGCTTGGCCAGGGCAATGCGCATCTGCCAGCCGCCCGAGAATTCTTCCGTGCGACGCTGCCAATCGGACTGGGGGAATCCCAGGCCTGCCAGCACGCGCCCGGCCTGGGCCTCGAGCGAATACCCGTCGCGGTGCCGGAACTCGGTGTCGAGCGTGTGGAAGCGCTCGCTCACCCGCTGGTACTCATCGCCTGCGGGATCGAGTTCGGCGATCTTCTCCATCAGACTTTCCATCTCCTGCTCCATCGCGAGCAGATCGCCGAACACTGACATGCACTCCGCGAGCACCGTGCGCCCGGAAAGTGTCAGGCCGTCCTGCGGCAGGTAACTCGGCAGTGATCCCCTTGGCGAAGGAGATTTCGCCGTAATCGAGCCGCTCCAGGCGCGCCAGCACTTTGAGCAAGGTGGTCTTGCCCGTGCCGTTCGCGCCCACCAGGCCCACGCGCGTCGCGCGGGGTGATGAGCCAATCGAGATTTTCAAACAGCAACTTGGGGCCGAATCGCTTTCCGGCTGACGAAAGCTGGATCATATCGAATTGGGCGCCTCACGCGCCGTACCTCTCGAGCCGGGCTTCGGCGCGGGATTTGGCACAGGCGATGACCAGCGGCTCCAAGGCAGTGACGCCACATCGGAGGCTGAGCGCCATCAACCAGTTTAGCAAATTCGGAAGAGCGCGCGGGGAAAGGGCAGGCACCCGGAAAAACTCGGTACGCATGTTTTTGGGTAAGGCTGAACTCAGCGAGCGGGTTCGCGAATAGCGAAAAGATCCACCACATAGCGCACAGAGACCACAGCGCGGCAAAGCCGCAACCAGAAGGAGATTCACCACAGAGGTCACAGAGTTCGCAGAGAAAAGCGCAAGTATTTTTCTCTGCGGTCTCTGTGCGCTCTGTGGTGGATCTTTTCGCCGCGGCCAAACAAGGAACTGACGGCTTGTGCTCTAGAGAGCGCCTCTGCGGGGGAAGCTGCCTACGCCGATGGTTTGTTTCTTGGGGTTCTTGGAGAGGAACGGCGCGGTCGGGCCTATTCTTCTAGTGGTTCTTCCATCGTGTCGGCAATAAAGGCGATCGTCTCTCCAATCTTTGACGTGCCTCCTTCTCGAACAACTATTTCTCTTAAATACCCATTCAAAAAGGACTCGACCTCGAGCACTGCCTTATCTGTTTCGACCTCTAAGAGCACCGCTCCCTTCTCGACATGATCCCCTACCTGTTTCCGCCACTTAAAGATCGTCCCTTCTTCCATGGTTTCGCCCAGAACAGGCATGATGACTTTTTTAATCATATGATAATTCTTTCTTGGTTAAATCCATCGTGGTCATCATTGCTATTCTAATTTCCTCGACGGAAGGCACGGAAAAATTTTCGAGTACCGGCGAGCAGGCAAGTATGACGTCTTTCCCCGCCAGCCTGGCGACCTTTTTGACGCCGGGAACGAGCTCATGAACCTTTGCAAACAGCTCTGCGCTCATGCCGCAGGTCTTGTTTGCTTCTGTAACAATGAGTACGCGCTTGGTCTTCTCTGCTGTCTTCTGAATTGCCTCTTCATCCAGGGGCCTGATGCTTCGCAGATCGACGACTTCAGCGGCGATACCCTCCAATTTGGAAATTTCTTCCGCCGCCTGGAGACAAAAATGCACCATCTTGGAGTAGGTTAAGACGCTTAAGTCTTCGCCCGGCCTTTTTATGTCTGCTTTCCCAATCTCGAGCGTGTAGTCTTCCGCAGGAACTTCACCCTTGAGCGTGTAGAGGCCTTTATGCTCGATGACCATAACCGGGTTGTTGTCTCTCACGGCAGACTTCAGGAGGCCTTTGGCATCGAACGGTGTCGCCGGCAGCACTACCTTCAAGCCAGGAATATGGGCGTACCAGGCTTCCAGACACTGAGAATGCTGTGCCGCGGCGGATCTCCCGCTTCCTTCCTGGGTGCGAATAACCATGGGCACATTGACCTTGCCGCCTGTCATGAAATGAAACTTGGCGGCCTGGTTGATAATCTGGTCCGAGGCAAGGGTTGCGAAATCAATGTACATGATCTCCACAATCGGCCGCAGTCCGACGAGGGCAGCCCCGATGCCGGCTCCCACAATCAGGGCTTCTGATAGGGGAGCATCAATCACCCTTTTTTCGCCAAAAAGGCCCAACAATCCCGCCGTAACCTTGTAAGCCCCTCCATAAATCCCGATGTCTTCGCCAAGCAGAAAAACCCGCTCATCACGGAGCATCTCTTCCTTAATGGCTTCTCCGAGTGCTTCCCGATAGGTGATTACTCTGCCCATGCTCTTGCCCTTCTAATCCGTGTATATGTCGGCGAAGATTTCATTCACCGCAGGGAAAGCACTGGAATCTGCGAAAGCCACTGCATCGTCCAGGCGTAAATCGATTTCGTTCTGCATCTTTTCGCACTCATCGGAAGCCAAGTCGCCACGTTCCGCTAGCAGCCGCTGACAGTTGAGAATCGGATCCCGCTCCCTCCACTCTTTCTCTTCCTCTTTTGTGCGATAGGGAGCAGCATCACTGCGAGAATGACCGTAGTATCTGTACGTAAGACACTCGAGAAGGGAGGGACCGTCGCCATTGCGAACATGGTTAACTGCCTCCCTAGCCGCGTCGAACACTGCTTCCACATTCATTCCATCGACACGCTTCCCAGGCATATTGTATGCGGAAGCCCGGCTGGATAAATCCTCCACCGCTGAAGCGCGCTTGATTGAAGTAGAGAGGGAGTACTGGTTGTTTTCGATTACGTAAATAATCGGCAGCTTGTGCAGGCCGGCGAAGTTCAGGGACTCATGAAATTCGCCCTCTAATGCTCCCCCCTCGCCAAAAAAACACATTACAACCTGGTCTTTACCCATGTATTTCATTCCCAGCGCGGCCCCGGTGGCGATCGGAATGCCGGCTCCTACGATCCCATTGGCGCCGAGGTTTCCCAATTCAATGTCGGCGATATGCATCGATCCGCCTTTGCCTTTGCAGTACCCGCCGACTCTGCCGAACATTTCTGCCATCATTTTGTTGATGTCTGCATTCAGGGCTATCATGTGGCCGTGACCCCTGTGATGGCTTTGAATGAAATCCCCTTCCCGAAGAGCGGCGATTGCGCCCACCGCGGTTGCCTCTTGTCCCACCGAGAGATGAAACATCGTTCCGGCAAGCTTGCCATTAGCGAAGGCCTCTGATATACGGAGCTCGAATGCCCGTATCAGCATCATGAAATACAACCGTGATTTCGGGGTCTCCAAATGCTTCATCGAAGAAAAGATCCACCACAGAGCGCACAGACCACAGAGAAGAACATTTCCCATTTCTCTGTGAGCTCTGTGGCCTCTGAGGTGAGCCTCCTTTTGGGTTGCGGCGATGGGCCGCGCTTTGCAACCTGTATCGCCGTGTTACCGGGACGAATAATGGAGTCTGCTCTTTGCTTCCATGGCTTTCCTGGAAGCTGCCACAATGTGAGATGAGCTGATGCCATATTTCTCGGCCAGCCAATCCACGGGCCCGATCTCGCCAAAACAATCAGCTACACCGACCCGAATTACGGGAACCGGGCAGTACTGGGTTACGACTTCGGCCACCGCGCTCCCGAGACCTCCCAGGATGGTATGGTTTTCAGCCGTCACGATGCATCCGACATCTCGAGCCGCGGAGATGATTTCGTTCTCATCAATGGGTTTAATGCTCGCCATGCTTAAGACGCGAGCCGAGATCCCCTCTTGGGCAAGCTGATCGGCAGCAGTTATGGCCCGAGGCAGCATGATTCCACAAGCGATGATCGCCACCTCGCGCCCTTCGCGAACCCTCTTAGCCTTACCTGCCTGGAATTCGTAAAATTGCGGGTCAATGATCACGGGAGCATTCCTGCGCGGCACCCGGATGTAAGCCGGTCCCGGATGCTCGAGCATATACTCCATAATACCGATCGTTTCCGTTGCATCCCCGGGGTCGAAAACCGTCATGTTGGGCATCGCTCTCATCACGGCAAGGTCGAGCATGCCTTGGTGCGTAGCACCGTTATGGCCTGAGCTAAGCGCCGGCTCGATGCCGATGAGTTTCACGTTGGCATTAACATGAGCCATGATGGCGACTTGATCGCCAACGCGCTGGCTTGCAAAACAGGCAAACGTGCCGCAAAAAACGGTCTTCCCCGATAGGGCCAGCCCCACGGAGATACCCACCATGTTGGCCTCAGCAACGCCCACGTTGAAGTAACGGTCCGGAAACCTGGCCTGAAAAAAAGAGGTCTCCGTCGCGCGCTGAAGATCAGCGTCAACCACGACTAAATTCGCATAGCGATCGCCGAGCCTGGCGAGCGTCTTGCCGAACGGTTTTTCGATCTTCAACTCCGTCATGCTGCTCGCTCCTGCTCCTCCAGTTTTCGCTCCGCAGCCTCCAGCTCGCCCAGGGCTATTCGGTACTCCTCATCACTAAGGCTGTGCGAGTGCCATTCATACTTGCCTTCGATAAAGGACACCCCCTTGCCCTTCACCGTGTCGGCGATGACGATGTGCGGTTTATCTGGGGTGCTTTTGGCGAGATCGATCGCAGAGATTATTTGTTCAACATCGTGCCCGTCCACCCGCTGCACATGCCATCCGAAGCTTCGCCATTTGTCCTCGAGCGGCTCGAGGCTCATGATGTCGGCAACCGCGCCGTCGGTCTGCAAGCCGTTGTTATCCAAAAAGGCGATAATCTTATCCAGTTTATAGTGAGCGGCGGCCATGGCTGCTTCCCAGGTTTGGCCTTCTTGGTTCTCACCGTCGCTGTTTAGAACGAAGATATTCCGCCTCCGGCGATCGACTCTGTCTGCCAAGGCCATTCCTACTCCAATCGAGAGACCCTGACCAAGCGAACCGCTGGAAACCTCCACGCACGGCAAGAAGTGCTTGTCGACATGCTTTTGAAGACGCGTGCCTGGGACACCGAAGGTGGCCAGTTCATCGACCGGGAAAAAGCCTCTCCGCGCCATGGCGGAGTAGAGGACCGGGGTGACATGACCTTTGGAGAGGATAAAACGATCCCGGTCGGGCCAATCAGCCTCCTCTGGGCGAAGGCGCATGACGTCAAAAAAAAGGACGGTGACTATTTCCACCGCCGAGAGAGAGCCTCCCGGATGCCCTCCCTTTGCGCGGTGGATCATGTCCACTATGTCACGCCGCACTTCAACGCACATTCGCTTCAGGCGATGGATTCGATGGACCTTCGTATCCATGTTCCTCTGTCCTTGACATCACACATCGTAAGGCCGAACGGCGTCCACGCTTGTCCAGACTGGAGACCCAATCGAGTGCTCAGCGCGGCTCTGGCGCCCCGATGTGCAGAAAGCCTGCCTGCCTTTCCGGCCTACGAGTTTGTCATTCCGAGCGCAGCGAGGAATCTCGCTCTGTGACTCAACGACAGGCGGAATAAAGAACCCGAGCGAGATTCCTCGCTGCGCTCGGAATGACACCGGGACAGCCCACACAGTTTGCGAAATATCTCAACCCTGTCTCATCCCAAACCCTTTCGCAACTCAGGTTCCTCACGCCCAGGCGGCAGGATTGCTTCCAGGATGCTGTTCATTGAAGCAGGCGCATCCGGATTCAGGCCTCTGGCCACGGTTCGGTAATAAGCAAGAAGCTGCATGGGGAGGAGATAAACCAGCGCACCCAGAAAACCATCAACCTTAGTAGGAAGGGTCAGGCAGTGATCAGGCCTTTCGGCAAGGCTTAGACCCGGTTCGATTACGCACAGGGTGCAAGCCTGCAAGTTCCGCGCAATATGGAGCACTTTCTCGCTTAGATCTCTATCCTGGTTTGTGACCAGTGCGACTACAAGCCATTTTGCATTCACCGCTCCAATGGGCCCGTTCAGAAGGGCGCTTGTGCGGCCGCCGTAGGTTGGCACATGTGAGGCCTCTTGCAGTTTGAGCGCAGCTTCGAGAGCGACGCCGTAATTGCTGCCCGTGCCGACAATCGCCACCAGTTCGAGGCCTTCTATCGCCGGGATAAGCTTGCTCAAGTCAGACTCAAGATGATCGAAGATGCGCTCCAATACCGCAGGCAGGTTCCGCAACTCGAGAAGGCGTTTGCTGGCAGTGGCATCATTTGCTTCCGCCAGCGCCAGCGCCAGCCGCATAAGCACGCCGGTACAGGCGACCACGCTTTTCGTCTTGGGAAACGTTATCTCCGGACCTTCTCTGGTAATCACGGCAAACGTTGCCTGGTTGGCCATCAAACTGTCGGCCACGCCCGTGACCACCACGGCGCAAGCGCCGTTTTGTGCAGCTTCCTTTACGGCGTTAGTCACTGCTCCCCGCTCACCCGAACGCGATATGGCAACGACCATGGTCCTTTGGTTGACCAGACGCTGGGGAAGGTTCTGAAATTCCGACGATTCTACAACCTGCACAGGCACCGGTGAGTAGCAGACAAACAAAGGCGCCGACATCACGGCAGACGTATAGGAACTGCCGATACCGGTCAGGATAATGCGCTCGATAGTTCCATTTTTGACGAGCTCGGCAATCTCCAGTATCCGATCCTCGTTCGCTTCGAGTGTGAGCGCCAGTGCTCTTGGCCCCTCGTGGATGTAGTCGATCATGTGGTATGTCGATGACACTCTGTTTCTCCTCTGGTTTTCAGAGCCGCGTCCGGCGTCAGGCAAAACTGTCTTCAGCCGGCCAAGCAGCCGAAAAACCTTCTCCCTCTCATGGCCGGCAACCTGGCTCTGTAATTTGTCGTCGCCACCACCGGCGACTTTTCGCCTCATGCCACCAAGTTGCGCAAGCGCTTGTCCAGCCATTTATCGCACCCGCCGGCGCCTGAGTCAAGGAAAAAATTCGCGGAAAGATCGCTGCCCTCGCCACTTCTTGAGCTACAATAGCGCCATGGCGAAGTGGACCCTGTCCAGGATGAAGGATGTGGCCGCGCGCTGCGGCGTCTCCGAATCCACCGTATCCCACGTATTGAATCAGACCCGCTATGTCGCCCCGGAGACGCGCCGTAAGGTGCTACAGGCCATGCGCGAACTGAACTACCACGGGAACGCGCACGCCCGGCGTCTGGCCCGAGGCCGCAGTGATTTCCTGGGCCTCATCATCTCCGACATCGAGAATCCTGCCTTTCCGGGATTGATCAAGGGTTTTGAATCTGCCGCCTTGGAGCGGGGCTTCGACCTTCTGCTCTGCACGACCAACTACGATCCCGAACGCACCCGGGCAGCGTTCCGCAAGATGGTGGAGAACAAGGTCCCCGGCGTAGCGGTGATGACCTCGCGGGTGGACCGGTCCCTGGCTGACGTGTTGATGGCGAACCGCATCGCCTCAGTTTTCCTGGACTCCGAACCGCCCCAGGCCTTCAAGAGCAACATTCGCATGAACTACGCCAAAGGGGCGTGTGAGGCCATCGCCTATCTGTACAACTTCGGGCATCGGCATTTTTTCCTGATCGCCGGACCTCAGAACCGGCCCTCTCATGTGGCCCTGCGCAAGGCCGTGGAGCGCGCTCTAGCGGAGCGGGGCATCCCGTATCGGGGTGCGGAAGGGGAAAACACGGAGGAAAGCGGCACCCTTCAGACCCGTCGTCTGCTGAGTGAAAGGCCCTTGCTTTCCGCCCTTCTGTGCAGTAACGATCTGACGGCCATCGGCGCTATGAACGAGCTGGCGAAGGCAGGCCTGCGCGTGCCGGAAGATGTGTCGGTAGTGGGGGCGGACGACATCCGGTTCGCCCGCCTGACCCGTCCCCCCCTGACCACCATCCGGATGCCGATGGAACAGTTGGGCCGCCTCGCCTTCCGGACTCTCGAGGAGATGCTCGCCTCCAGCCGCCACGCCGGCATCGAGCGGACTATCGACACCGAGCTGGTCATCCGCGAGTCCACGGGCCAGGCGCGGGAGCAGGCAGCCAATCCCCCGCTCAGCTCGGCCGCCACTGAGCCGGTCTCGCGCTAGAATTTTGCGCAACCGCTGTCGAGTGTTCCGGACAGCCGTGGGGACAATAATTTTTCCTTGACTTCCGCGCAACCGGGTGCGATAAGAAGCGGGACAACCGCTTGCGCAATTCGGCAGAATGTCAACCTCCTACAGCGCCGGCATCGATCTTGGGGGAACCCACACAAAGATAGCCTTGGTGTCTGAGCAGGACGACATCCTGGCGTTTCGGAAGTTGCCCGCCGCGGTTGGGAGGCCGCTCGAGACTGCTCTGGGGGAAGCGCACGCGGAACTCAGGAAAATCGCAGAGGAGTCCCGGCTTGCTTATCCTCCTCCCTATGGCTGTGGTATCGGGATTCCCGCTGTGGTAGACCACAAGACAGGGTGGCTGACATTCTCCGGTCCCCATGGCTGGCGAGACGTGGACCTGGGGCATATGGCGCGTACGCTGTTCGGGTGTGAGGTCTCGGTGGATACCGATGTGAATGCCGGCGTGCTTGCCGACCTCTACTTGGGCTGCGCCCGGGAATCCTCTGACGTGCTGTACATCACTTGGGGTACAGGCATCGGCGCCGCGCTGGTGGTTTCGCGTAAGGTGTATCACAGCGTGGGTGGCGCCATGTGCAACTTAGGACACATGCCCGCCGACCTTTCCAGCGAGAGGGTTTGCTACTGCGGCTGTCGCGGCTGCTTGGAAATCGAAGCTGGCGGGAGGGGTATGGCTGAGGAAGTGTCCAGACGACTGGCCGCAGGCGCGGACTCCATCCTTCGACAGCACCCACTCCCCATCACGCCGGAGCGGATTGCCTGGGCGGCTGAGCTGCAGGATCCGCTGGCAGCGGGGATGCTGCGGCGAGCCGCAATCCTGATGGCGCGGGCGCTCTCCGGAGTCTTGGGATTGCTGAATCCGGATACGGTTATTTTTGCAGGCGGTGTGAGCCGGTGTTGGCCTATTATTCGGGATACGTTTGAGTCCGAACTTCGCCTGCACACACCTCAGTTCTTACTCGCTCTGACAAGGATTGTGGTGTCGGACTTTCAGGAGAATTCGGGGGCGGTGGGCGCTGCGCTGATGCGCCTGAAGTGCTCCCCAAAATAAGCAAAAGAGGCGCTTCCATGAATGTTGCAGAACGGTTCTACAAGAAGACGCAGGAGATCCTGGGACGGGTTGTGGAAACCCAAATGCCACTTCTGAATCGAGCGGCCACCTTAGTCGCGGACACAATCCAGCGCGACGGGATCATTTATGCCTTGGCCAGCGGGCATTCGTCCACCATCGCCGCGGAACTCTATTTCAGAGCGGGCGGCCTGGCGAATTTCGACGTGATCCACGATAAGACCTTCGGCCGCGCGGAGCGGCTGCCCGGTTACGCGAAAGCCCTTCTGGAAGGCTATCCCATCAGTTCCAACGATCTGTTGATCATTATTTCAAACTCCGGGCGCAATGCCTTGCCGGTGGAAATGGCGCTGGAAGCAAAAAGGCGAGGCATCACTACCATTGGGATCACCTCCTTGGCATACTCGCAAGCGGTTTCTTCCCGCTTGGTAAGCGGCCCACGTCTCTTCGAGATCTGCGACGTGGTCATTGATAATTGCGGCGTTCTGGGCGACGCGGCCTTGGGAATCGGACCGGATGAGTCCCTTCGAATGTGCCCCACGTCTACCTTGGCTGGAGTTTTCATTGCCAACTGCATCGCTGCTATGGCCGCCGAGAAACTGCTCGAAAGAAAGGCGGCAGTTCCGGTGTTTGTCAGTGCAAATTTGGACGGAGGGGATGAGCATAACCGGAAGCTGCTGGATTTCATGCGAAAGAGGGTCCGGGGGTTGTGAAGGGCACACCGATTGAAAACACCGAGGCGATGTACTACGCCGGCCGGCAATTTGGCAAACTGTCGCCATGAGCCGTCTGGCAGGAAGCGAGCCATCGCCTCCGGTTCCACTCGCCGCTCCCCCGCACGCGCCTGCTGCTCCTCCACCGTAGCCAGGTTAAGCCTTTCCCTCGCCTTTGCTCTTGACACGAGGCGCGAGCCGTGATAGGCTACCTTGGTTGACCTATGAAGAACGCCGCAACAGAGCGCGGGAAGGGGTTCCGAGACCGGCGCGGGGGTGGGGAAAATGCCTGGAAAACGGAAAAAAGATACTAAATAGAGGGAACGAACCCAAGGATGTGTTGAAAGCAAAGGAGTTAAGGTTTTCAGAGGCCAAAAACGAACTGCTTTTTGAACGCAAAAAACCGCGATCAAACCCAAAAAGCCGGCCAAAAATCAGCGAAAAAGCAGTGACCAGTGACCGAAGAACAGGATTCAGGATTCAGAAGTCAGGAAAGGAACGAGCAGGTGAAAGGGGCTTGGAGCAGGGGCTGAAACACTGCGAGAGAACCCACCGAACGACCCGCGGAGCACTGGCGTCATTTACGAGACATGAGCGTTCCGAAAGGGATCCGATCCCGAATGACACTGGCATTCCCGCTACAGACAAGAAGTCTCTCATTGCAGGCGAGGCAAGAAAAGAGGGTTCTTCAAAATTGGCGGAACGACACGCGAATGTCTATGAAAACAAAGGACCCTTGTGGAAAACTCAGGAACGAAGCTTGAATGTGTTTGAAAACAAAGGTACTTAGCCCTAAAAGTCGGTAATGTTATAGAAAACTAAGGTGGTTAGCATGTGTCCCATGTAAGGGAGATTTCGATGTCGAAAGCCCCTTTTGGAAATGATCCAGCAAAGATCGAACGGTACACTGCTTTTTGGAACCGGGAAGATGTGAAGCGGCCGTTGGTGGGTTTCTCCTTCCTTGGCTGGTTTCCCTTCAAAGAGTTTGCGGCCTGCCGAGCCTGGAGTTCTTCCCAGTACTTGACGCCGGACATGATCGCTCCGGAGGCCTTCATGGAGGATTACCTGCGCCTCTTGCGCGAAGGGGAAACCCTCGATGACGACCTCATTCGGGGAGCGTGCCCGATGCAGGTGGCGGTCCCCTTTTTGCCCGGCATACTGGGGTGCAAGTTGCGCATCTTGCCTGACAACGTCCTGGGTGAAGAACAGCATTTGACCTGGGATGAGGCGTTGCAGGCGCACGTGGATCATCAAAGCCGCTGGTTCAGAAAATATATGGAGTTTGGCCAGGCCCTCGTGGCGCGATCCGACGGACGCTTTCCGGTAAGCCACGCGGCGGAACTCGGACCGACCGATCTGCATGCAGTCTTGCGTGGACACAATGAAAGCATCATGGACCTGATGGACGAGCCGGAGAGGTCAGCCGACCTACTTTGGCGGCTGGGCGAACTCTTCCGCGATATCACGGAGGAATTTTGGAAGCGCGTGCCGTTATTTCATGGCGGCTATTTCGATGCCCAGTATTCCTTGTGGGCGCCCGGCCCTATCATTCGCATGCAGGAGGATGCGACGGCGGTGTTTTCGCCCGCCCTTTATCGAAAGTGCGTCCAGCCGGTGGACCACATGCTTGCAGGCCACTTTGCGAGCAGCTTCATTCATCTGCACTCGACCTCGATGTTTCTGCTCGAGGCTTTTCTCGAAATCGCAGAGATCAAATGCTTCGAAATAAACAACGATGTGTGTGGCCCGCCGCTCGAAGGAATGGTCCCCTATTTTCAGCGCGTCCAGAAGGCACGCCGGCCATTGTTGATCCGGGGTTCATTCACCCCGCAGGAAATGCGGCTGCTTCTGGATTCGCTCGAACCTCGGGGGCTCTTTATTAATATAATGGTAAATACCATTGAAGAGGTTGATGCATTAAGAATAGTATTGAAGATGTGAAATGGGAGGGGCAAGTGGGTAGCGCGGACCTCCGCATTCTCCGCTGTCATTCCGAGAGGAGCGAGGAATCTCGCCCTGCCCTGAGGCGGAATGAGTCAGAGCGGGATTCCTCGCTACGCTCGGAATGACAGCCAAACTCCCGGCGGAATTTCGGAAAGATGAAATCCAATGCCTGCTGCACCGAAACTGGATCTTTACAAAGCCCACAGAGCGGAATACGTGACCCCCAAGAAGCCCGTACTGATCCACACCAAGCCCGCCAAGTACCTGGCCATCAGCGGCCAGGGGGCGCCGGCGGGCGAGGGGTTCCAGTAAAGCGTCGGGGCTCTTTCCAACGTCGCCGTCGTCGCCCTCTCCCCGAGGAGAGGGCGGAGGTGAAAAGAAAGGACGGGCCGCAGTATGATGAACGTGATTGGTCGTCGCCTTCATCTGAAGGTTTTTGAAATGGGACTTCTTACCGCATGCCTAAGTGTGTCTGCGGCATTCCTGTTTCAGGTTCTATCTCCGGCTGCGCAGGGACAGCAGGTTGTTTGGAGCGAGCAGGAGAAGCCCATCGTGCAACAACTGCTCGGCCTTCGGAAGTTGCCGGATGAGAAGCGGGCGCAGGTGACGAAGGACCTGGCGCTCGCCATCCGGCACTTGCCTGTAACGCCGCAGAAGGTTTTGCTGGCGAACGACCTCGCCAACCTTTCGACCGAGGGCGACTTCGGCCGCGACACCTTGCAGGAGGTGGCGACAACCTTAGCCGCAGCGTTGCGCGAGCGGCCATTCCCGTTGACCGGCACCCAGCCCCCCATGGCTTACGTCGAGCTGGCTCAGCTCGTGCGCTACGAGCATGTGCAGGCGTCTTTGGACTCTCCACATTTCACCGCGGCCATGTCCAAACTTGTTGCCGATGACCAGCGGCGCGAACAGGCGGATTTCACCCTAACGGACCTCGACGGAAAGACCTGGAGCTTGCAGGGTTTGCACGGAAAGGTCGTCCTGGTGAACTTCTGTGCCACCTGGTGCCCGCCCTGCCGCAAGGAAATGCCCGATCTCGAGAGGCTTTACCAGGAATTCAAAGATCGGGGCCTTTCAATTCTGGCTATTTCCGATGAAGATGTCAGCAAAGTACGAACCTTCATCTCGGAGCACCACAATACCTACCCGATCCTGCCCGATCCGGGAAGCAAGGTGCACGAGTTGTTCCAGGTCGAAGGGATCCCCAAGAGTTTCGTTTACGATCGCAACGGCAAGCTGGTGGCGGAAGCAATTGACATGCGGACCCGAAAGCAGTTTCTGGAAATGCTCGCGCAGGTGGGACTGCACTGAAGGAGGGAACAGGGAACAGGGAATAGGGAGCAGGGAATAGAGCGGGTGGCGCGGGCCTCCGTTTTTGAGGTCCGCCCGACCTGGATCCTGAATCCTGATTCCTGACTCCTGCCGTCAACTGGCGCCGCGGCCGAGCAGGACGATGGGAACGGTTTTGAGCAGGATTTTGCAGTCGAGCGCTAGCGACCAGTGGTCAATGTAATCGAGGTCGAGTTCCATCCAACGGCGGAAGCTCAAGCGGTTGCGGCCTTCGAGTGCCCAGAGGCAGGTCAAGCCCGGGGGCATGCGCAAGCGGCGGCGTTGCCAGCGCTCGTACTTCTCCACTTCCTCCGGCAAGGGCGGCCGTGGACCGACAAAGGACATGTCGCCCTTGAGGATGTTGAGCAACTGCGGCAGTTCATCGAGGCTGAATTTGCGCATAAACCGTCCCATGGCGGTGCAGCGCGGGTCATTGGTTATTTTGAACGCCGGCCCATCCGCTTCATTCAAAGCCTCGAGTTCCTCACGGCCCAAGTCGGCATCCGGACGCATGGAACGGAATTTATAAAGGGTGAATCTTCTGCCGCTCAGGCCGCAGCGCGTCTGCCGGAAAAAGACTGGACCCCGAGAGGTCAATCGGATGAGCAAGGCCAACAGGGCCATCAGGGGAGATAGGAGCACGAGCAGCGCCAGCGCCATCGCAAAATCCAGAACGCGTTTCAACAGCAGCAGGTATTCGTTCTCGGGTGTGGCCGCGAAGGTGAGCAGGGGTTTCTCGCCCAGGCGTTCCAAATAAACCTTCGAGATCACGTGAGGGAAAAAGGTGAGAAGCACGCGCGTCTTCACCCCTTCCACTTCGCAGGCCAGGAATGATTCCTCCAGCTTTTCCAGGTCGTCTTTGGCTACGGCAAAAACCACTTCGTCAATCACATGCTGGCGCAGAAGTTCCGGAAGCTGGACCAAATCGAAGACGGGGTAAGAACGGCGCAAGGGGGACTGTTCAAGCAAGGCGGGGGGAGCAGAGCCGGGACGAACAAATCCCAGGAGTTGCATGCCGTGAGTTTCATGGGCTTCGATGGTGCGCGCAACTTCGATCGCCTCCGGTCCTTCCCCGACGAGCAGGAAACTGCGTAGCCCCGCCAGACTTCGCCGCAAAGCTCCGGCAAAGCCCCGTGCCACGAGCCGGAAAAGCGTCATAGCCACCAGGTCCGTGGCCGCGTACAGCACTAAAAGCAAGCGGCTGAGATATTGAAATTTGATGGCAAAGGTGGCGGCAAAAAGCAGGACCGTCGCCATGAGCCCAACCTTGAGGGGGTCCGCGAACGCACGGCGCAAATCTTCTTCCTTGATCTCGCGGTAAATGCCTGCCAGCAGGCCTACGGTGATCCAAATCCCCACCGCTAGAGGAACAATCCAGGGATAGTTGGAAAGCGAATAAAGCGGGCGGGGAGTAATGAGATGAGAGCGAACCTCCCTCGCCAGCCAAAAACTGAATAAGGCCAGCAGCGTGTCGGCGCATAGGTAAATGGCACCGATCAGGCGATTATGGCGGGAAAACATTCGCTGCCCCTCGTGTCCGGCGAAGCCTCGACACGTTTATAGTACCAGAATCGGGTCAAGGAGTTGAGGAGTCGAGAAGTCGAATAGTCAAGAAGTTGGGGACTCGGGAAGTTGGGAAATCGTGGAGTTGAGGATTCGAAGGTCGAAAACCCGGGTAAGTGAGGAGCTTGACGTTTGATTCTCAACTCCTCAACTTCTTGACTCCTCGACTTCTCAACTTCTGAAGTGTGTTTCGCCGGCTAATCCGCAACACAACTGTCCGAAGATCCAGCCTGCGCGGTTGTATTCATGCGGATGAGATGCGTCTCGTCTTCGAAGTAATAGTCATTACCTGATATTCCGACGTCCTGTGGGTTGGCCAGAAAAGTATACCCGTTATATCTGCCAGTGGTATCCAGCAAGGTAGGGGTGTAGGTGAATGCGTAGCCGCTCTTGAAACCACTTGCCAAGAGGTCGTCAATTAGTCCGGCGGCATTGACCGTTGCCACGCCCCCGGTTGGAACTGGGCCCAAGGCGGTGAGAGTGGCGGAATAACCACCCCCATAAATCGCGGCGTAAGTGACCTCCGAGGTCCCCAGGACGCGCAGACTCTCGATGGCCGATGCTTGGTTAGCCGCTATCCGGCTCCTGATCAGGCTTGGTATTGCTATGGCCGCAATGACTAAGATAATAGCTACAACAATGAGGAGTTCTACAAGACTAAATCCTTTATCATTGCGAGGCATGAACCTGTTTCCTTCCCTATGGCAGATCAAAGGAAAACTCTACCCAGTCGTAACACGTCACGTGCCACGCCATTATACAGCACGTTTCATGCCGGGACCACATCGCTTCGGACATATTCCTCGGTCTGAAAACAAAGGACATATGACCGTTCCAGCAACAAGACCCGCCAGAGACAGACGCGCCGTGCAGGCGCTCTGGACAAAAATTGTCACGCAGGGCGGTATCTTGCCACTGCTCCATCTGAGCGTAGCACCGACCTTTAGGTTCGCAAATGCTGGCCTGAAGGCCGACGCTACGAGTCAAATTACTCTGGGGATATCTCGACCTCGATCCCACGCCGCTCAGCAGACACGTAGGCGCTGTAAAGGACGGCGATGGTGTCGCGGGCCAAGTCCCCACCGCAGAGAGGCTCTCGATTGAGGGCAAGGCATTGCGCAAAATCCTCAAACTCATGCTGGTACCCGTGCTGCCAATCCTCATCCGGGGCGGGATGGCTCCACCCTTGCTTGGTGCCCGTCTTTTCCACCACGTAAACATCCTTCAGAAGCTCCTCCTTGGGGGTGTAGGTTTCAAGGGCATTTAATGGATTCAGATTGCAGCGTGTACGGTGATTGTTGGCAAAAACCTCCAGCCAGTTGTGAACCCCACCCAGCACGAGCTCCGAAGAAAAGATATCCGCTACTGTGCCGTCCTCAAAGGTAACGTGCATCTGGCCATAATCTTCGATGTCCTCGTAATTCGTGCGCAGGAACCCTGCGTCGCGAAAGGTCTTGAGGCGCGTTATGGCGTGCGTGCGTGCGGAAACTGTCGCCGGGCGAATGGGCTTGTGGTCGCGCGCTTCACCCTCGGCGCGCTTCAGGTAAAGGATTGCCGTTAGAGGGTGGCATCCCTTCCCCACCAGCGCTCCACCCCCGGAAAACTTCCAGATGCCATAATAGGGGGAATGTGAGCCGCTGTGTGATTCATCGCCGATGACCCACAGAATCTGGCCGCCACTTTTCACCAGGATCTCACGCTCCTTTTGCACGGCGGGAGCATACACCCAATTCTCCGCATAGCAGATGCGCCTTCCCGCATCCCGGGCAGCCGCCAGGATGCGATCGCAACTGGCCATCGCCTCCCGCAACATGATCTCCTTGCCGAAGGCGTCCCCGCGGAAATCCGGCGTGCCCGGACCGTAGTATCCTGTAAACGGTTTTTCTATCACCACGTGCTTGCCCCGGCGTAGAGCCTGGACAGCAAGCGGTTCATGGGTCGAGCCCGGGGTGCAGAGGTCGACGACTTCAACAGCCTCACACAGTTCCTCGAATGAGGCAAAGGCCTTCACCCCGTACTGGCGCGCGAAGGCCTCCCGCGATTCTGCGGATCGTGAAGTTACCCCCACAACTTGAACCGGCGCCCCATAAACGCGCTGATATCCTTCCCAGTGGAAACGGGCTGCAAAACGCGCTCCCACAATCCCAATCCGAATTGGTTCCGACATAGGAAACTCCTTTGCCCGCCATCCCTCAGCGCAAGCTCGCGTCATTCCCGCGAAAGCGGGAATCTACTTCGCAAACCTAGAGAAATGTCGCCCTCCGCGGACTGGATTCCCGCTTTCGCGGGAATGACTGCCAGGTTGACCCCCCATGTCTAGCCAAGACACCAACGCCTGGTCCGCTTGACGTTGAGTAGGCATGGAGTATCATATCAGAAGGGAGCGGCTAATCTCGTGAATCTGCGGAACACCCCACACTCGAGGGGCCAACCCCGGCGAAAGAAGGAAACATGGCCGAAGAGAGATTGAAGCTGGCTGTCTTCATCGACTTTGACAACATTCAGATTGGGATCAAGGACACACTAGGGAAGGATTTCGACGTCTCCGTGGTGCTCGAAGCACTCAAAGAGCGCGGGGAAGTGGTCAGCAAGACTGCTTATGGTGACTGGTCCCGCGCCGGTGATTACGGCCGCCAGATGACGCAGCATGCCGTGCAAATGGTGCAACGGAACGTCACACCCCGCGGCGACAAGAACGGGGCGGACATCAACCTGGCCCTCGACGCGCTGGAGATGGCCTTTACCCGCGACCACATCAACGCTTTCGCGATTGTGGGAGGCGACAGCGACTTCATCGCGCTGGTGGAAAAGCTCAAGCAGTACGACAAGCGGGTTTTCGTGGTGGGCGGGCGCCAATTTACCAGCGGAATCTTGCAGCGCAACTGTCACGAGTTCATTGCCTACGAGAATTTGGTCGAGGCCGCGACGGGCGGAGACGGCTCGCGCACGGCGCGGGCGGCGCGCAGCTCGGGGCGGGGCTCGAGCGAGATCAAGCCACTCCCCAGCGCCCTTCCGAACATCCAGCGCGCGCTCAAAATCCTCGCCGAGCGGGAAGTGGCCCCGCAGCTTGGCCTGCTCAAGAGCACTTTGCTCCAGTTGGATGCCACTTTCACGGAGCGCGACTATGGCGCGGGATCGTTCTTGGAATTCATTCGGAAACTCGAGAAAGATAACCTCGTTCAAGCGCGCAAGACGGATCGGGGTTATCTGGTCGAAATGGTGGAGGCGGAAGGCGCCAGAGAACCTCTGCCGGAGACCGTGGAACCCGTGAGCGAAACGGTCGCCGAGCCGGCCGCGCCGCCCGAATTGGCTCCCTCTCCTGCACCGGAATCCGCTTCCGAACCGGGCCTCGGTGCAGAGGAGACCCTTGCTCTGCTGAAGAAGGCTCTGTCATCACTCACCGAGAAGGGGCCTTCCCGTCCCATTTACTTGCGTCAGGTCCGCCAAGCCATGCGGAGTGCTGATGGACGTTTTGATGAGCGGCAGGCCGGCTTTCGCGGGTTGCTCGACCTTCTCCACCAGGCGCAACGCGAAGGCTGGTTGCGGCTGCACCGGGACCGCAAAGGAGTCTGGAGAGTCTTTCCCATTTCGACGGAAGCCGTCCCTGCGCCCGTGGCGCCTGAAGCGGTTCCCGAAATCGCTGTTGTCGCCGAAACTGAAACCGCCCCGCCGGAAACCGACGTCCTGTGGGAAGCCGTGGAGAGCCCGGATGAGACAATCGTGATCGAGGCGCCGCCGGCCGAGCCACCGACCGCGCCGCCCCCGAGCGAAGAGCAGCCCGTTCCGGTGGAAGCGGCCCCGGAGAAGAAGGTGCGCAAGGCCCATGCTGGGAAGCGCTCCCCCAAAAGGCCTCAGCGCAAGGCGACCACGCGACGCAAGCCAAAGAAAGCACCGAACCTCGATGAAACTGGCCCGCTGTTCGCAACCTAGGGTCTTCCTTGGTCGTCTAAAAGGTTACGATGTTGGGCAGAGTAAAGTGATGGAAGGCGATCTTCATAAGGCGGGGCATGCCGGGTTGTCGTTATGCTTTCCGCCTGCCCCGCCACCTGGAGGCTGAAAATGCGAAAACTCATCGCTGCGTTTTTGTGTGTAGGTCTGAGTGGTGCGGCGCTGGCCGCGGAAGGAGGCCGGGAAGCCGACCGACTGCAAAAGGCCGCTGAGGTGATCAACGAAATCATGGGGACGCCGGAAAAAGGAATTCCCAAGGACCTGTTCAATAAGGCGGTTTGCGTGGGTGTGATTCCTTCTGAGAAGAAGTTGGCCTTGGGAGTGGGTGGCAGCTTTGGCCGTGGAGCCCTGGTCTGTCGCCAGGGAGGGACCGGAGCCTGGGCCGCGCCTTCAATGTTTACGGTAGGGGGCGCGAATTTTGGATTTCAACTGGGGGGGCAGGCCACCGACTTCGTTCTTGTAGTCATGAACGCCAAAGGGGCGCAAAAGCTGCTGCAAAGCAGAGCGAAGCTGGGCGCAGACGCCTCCGTGGCAGGTGGCCCGGTAGGCCGAACGGCGGAAGGGGCCACCGACGTGCAATTGCAGGCGGAGATCCTCACCTACTCCCGCTCCCGCGGGCTCTTCGCGGGCCTCTCCCTCGAAGGGCAAATCGTGAAGCAGGACAACGACGCCAACCAGCGCCTGTACGGTCGCAAGGTGGACCCGAAGGATATCCTTTTCAAGGGCACCGTCCTTCCTCCCGCCGGGGCCGCCACCTTGGACGCTGCCCTGACCAAATACTCGCCGCACGGGGGCGAAAAGATTTCACCAAACTGAAAGTCGTGGGTGGCGCATCTATAAGGTTGTCGGCTCCGTCAAGCGAAATCGTGTTGTCGGTCCTGGTGGGTGGTTCGCCTCGATTCGGTGGCCAGGTTCCACCACACATCTATTCGATCCCGCGCGGGGACCATGATGGCTTCTTCTGACTCCCTCACCTCGTGCGGAGGGAGGCCGGGAGCTCCATCATACGTTCGGTCATGGTTAGACCAGCGCCACATCCCCGAGCATCCCGGCATGCGAACCTCGCCGACAGAACTCTTGGTAGTCAATCTTATCCCGCAGCATGATATACAACCGGATGGCCAGCTTGCGCGCCATGGCGACTTTGGCCACCGCCGTCCCTTTGCGAAAGGCCAAGCGACGATAGGCCCGGCGCAGCCGAGGATCGTACCGACTGGCGGTCTGCGCGGCTTCCACCAGCAGCCAGCGCAGCAGGCGATTGCCTTGTTTGGTCAAGTGGCCAAAGCGCTGCCGTCCGGCGCTGGAAGCTTCTTGGGGAATCAGTCCCAGGTAGCTGGTCAGATGGCGGTCGTCGGGGAAACGCTCCACCGGGCCCAGCACCAGCACGGTCGCCAGCGCCGTCTGCGGACCCACCCCCGGGGGGGTCATCAGGCGCTGGGCGTCCTCGCGTCGCGCCACTTCCTGCTGCACACGCTGATCCAGCTCCTTGATCCAGACGTCGAGTTGCCGGACGAGCCGCATCAGGTCTTCTCGCCGCCGCCCCATCCCTTCCCTTAGAGGAATCTTTTTGAGTTCTTCCTGCCCGCGCTGGCTCCACAACCGCCCGCGCCGCCGGAGCCCGTAGCTGAGGGCGATCGCCTGCAGTCCGTTCTGAGCTCGCGTGCGCAGTTCCACTAACTGATGACGATGCTCGACCAGCACCCGCACATCCCGCTCCTCGGCAGGGGGCAGCCAGATCTTGGGAAAATCACCCCGCACCAGAAGGTTCAGCAGGTGCTCGGCGTCCCGCCGGTCGTGCTTCTGCTTGCGCGTCTCCTTGGCCCGAATCTTCCCTGCTTCGCCTACCACCAGCTCGTGCCCCAACTCCCCCAGCATCTCGGCGAACCACCGCGTGTAGCCCGTCGCCTCGATCCCCACCAAGGCCGGCTCCTTCAACCCTGCGTAGAATTTTCGCGCTTCTCCGCTCTCGTGCTCCAACCGCTTCTCCTCAATCTCCCCCGTCTCCGTGTCCAACATCGCAATCTGTTCGAAGCGCGTATGGAAATCACAGCCTATAATGATCATGTCTCGGCTCCTCCTCGCTGAGAGTTTCTGGTTCACTCACAACGCCAGTCTACTCTCCCTGTCCAGGAGCCGACGACCTTATGCCATCATACATAAAAAACATTGTATGCGCCACGCATTATAAAAGGGCGCCCCTTTCGTAGTAGGCTGAGGTTGTTCGTAACCATTGGACAACCTTCCTCTAAAGAAAGGAGCACCCCATGAACAATGTAAAGTACGTTGGATTAGATGTCCATCTGAGCACGATTTCGGCAGCGGTGCTGGATGGGCAAGGCAAGTTGGTGATGGAGTCGGTGCTGCCCACGCACTCCGCCGCGATTCTGGATTTCATCCACGGATTGCGGGGGATCCTGTCTGTGACCTTCGAAGAAGGCACGCAATCGGCATGGCTCTACGATCTTTTAGTTCGCCAAGTACACCAAGTGGTGGTCTGTAATCCCCGCAAGAACGCCCTGCTGAAGGCCGGCAACAAGAGTGACGCGGTGGACGCTCGCAAGCTGGCGGAGTTGTTGCGGGCGGGCCTGCTCTCGCCCGTCTACCATGGCGAGACGAGCACGGTGACGGTAAAGCATTTGGGGCGCAGCTATGAATCGCTCACCCAAGACAGCACGCGAGTGATGAGCCGCTTGAAGGCCCTGTATCGCGGCCAGGCGATCCCCTCCGCCGGCAAGCGCCCGTACGGACGGCGGCGGGAGGAGTGGCTGGGAAAACTGGGGGGAGCCGGTCTGCAGAGGCGCGCCCAGCGGCTGTACCAGCAACTCGATGTCTTGCAAGCGCTGCGGCGGGAAGCCCGCCAGGAACTGACCCAAGAGTCCCGCAAGCATGCGCCGCTCGGTTGCTGCGCAGCATTCCCTTTCTCGGTCCGATTCGCGCCGGGCTGCTGATCGGGCGGGTGCAGACGCCCCACCGCTTCCGCACCAAGCGGCAGTTCTGGGCCTATTGCGGCTTGGCGTTGGAGACACGCTCCAGCGCTGACTATCGCTTCGTGAACGGCCAGTTGGAACGCACCCGGAAAGCGGCTTGGATTCGAGGCCTAAACCTGAATCACAATCACGATTTGAAGAACCTGTTTAAGAGCGCCGCCACCCGTGGAATGACACCACGAGCGCCGGTCTAATCCACTTCTCCGGCGTAAATCTTCATGATCGTCTGCAGGAATCTCAGCGCCTGTTCCTTCGGACGCTGGAAGGAGTTGCGGCCGATGATGGAGCCGAAGCCGCCGCCATCACGGATGGCGCGAGCTTCATCAAAAACCGCTTCGTCATCATCCTTCTTGGCGCCGCCGGAGAAGATCACGATGCGGTGGCCGTCAAAGGCGCTCTGGACAACGTGGCGGACGCGCTCGGCGAGCGTCCCGATCGGGATGCCCACCTTCTCGTAAACTTTCCTCGCTTCCGGTTGTTCCAGGTGCGCGCTGGGCAGCTTCACTTTGATGACGTGGGCGCCCAATTGCGCCGCTATCTGCGCCGCATACGCGGCCACGTCGATGGCAGTCTCGCCCTCCTTGCTCAAACTCGAACCGCGCGGATAGGACCAAACCACCACGGCCAGCCCGTGGGTCTTCGCCTGCGCCGCGGCCTCGCGGAGTTGCTGGTACATGGTCTGAGCGTGCGCCGAGCCGGGATAGATTGTGAACCCGATGGCCACGCAGCCCAGACGCAGAGCATCCTTCACACCCGCGGTCACGGCAGGCAGAGGATCTTTTTCGTCGTGCAGCAGGTCGTGGTTGTTAATCTTGAGGATGAGGGGGATTTCGCCCGCATGCCGGTTTGCGGCAGCCTCCAGGAACCCCAGCGGCGCGGCGTAAGCATTACAGCCTGCCGCAAGAGCCAGCTCGAAGTGATAGTTGGGATCGTAGCCCGCCGGGTTGGCCGCAAAACTCCGAGCCGGACCGTGCTCGAAGCCCTGGTCAACGGGCAGAATCACAAACTTCCCGGTTCCTGCCAGCCGGCCGGAGTTCAACAAGCGCGCAAGATTCGTCTTCACCCCGGGGTTGTTACTCTCGTACCAGCTTAGAATTTCCTTTACCCGCGGTGTGTTTCCAAATCTTTCACCCACGCTCAGCTTCGCCTCCGCAATTGCCATATTATTACCTCCTACTGATGAGTGGATATTTAGCCCCACTTTCAGGTTACCTGCCGCGCCTGTGCCAAGCAAGCAGAATGTCGGGTAGTGTCTCAGTTTGACGTAGAGGCGGCTTTACGCCGCCACGTGGTCCGTCGGCTGACGGATAAACTCGCCGCTACGACTCCAAACCGACCCGCTACCACAGTCTGCCCGAAAAGCCAAGCGAATTGCAGAAAGGGTTATAATGGTCACTCGCTTTAGAAACGCTTTGGAGGAGGCATCATGCCGGAGGAGCTTAATCGTCGTGAATTCTTGAAGAGCAGCGCCCGGAGGGGAGCGGGGCTAGCCGCGCTGGGCGGCATCACTTTCCTGGCGCACCCGGAGCGGGTGTTTGGCGCGAACGACCGTGTGCGCGTGGCGGTGATTGGCCTGCACGGGCAGGGTTGGTCGCATGTGAACGAGTACAGCCAAATGCAGGACGTGGAGCTCGCCGCCTTCTGCGACGTGGATGAGAACGTCCTGGACCAACGGCTGGCGGAGGCCGAGAAGATGGGGATTAAAAGGCCGGCGCGATTCATCGACCTGCGCAAGCTGCTCGAGGACAAATCCATTGACGCCATCTCCATCGCCACGCCCAACCACTGGCATTCGCTGCAAGCCATCTGGGGATGCCAGGCGGGGAAAGACGTTTACGTCGAGAAGCCTCTCTCCCACAACTGGTGGGAAGGCCGCCAACTGCTCCGCGCCGTGCGGAAGTACAACCGCATTGTGCAGCACGGGACCAACAGCCGGTCCGGGGAGGCCATCATGGAGGCAATGCAGAAGATGCGCGAAGGTTTGATCGGGGAGGTCTATCTCGCCCGCGGGCTCTGCTTCAAGTGGCGCAACACCATCGGGCACGCCTCAGAAGAGCCCGTGCCGCCAGGCGTTCACTACGACCTTTGGACGGGCCCGGCGCCCCTCAAGCCTTTCACCAAGAACCGCTTCCACTATAACTGGCACTGGATATGGGACACGGGGAACGGGGACTTCGGCAACCAGGGCATCCACGAGCTCGACGCAGCGCGCTGGGGGTTGGGCGTCAAGTTTCCGACTAAGGTCTCGGCCTTGGGCGGGCACTTCATGTTCGAGGACGACCAGCAGACACCCAACGTGCTCAACATCGCCTACCAGTTCGATATGCCGGACGGCAAGCGTCGCATGCTAGAATTCGAGGTCCGCCACTGGATCTCGAATCACGAGGCGGAAATCGGCACGCCGGCATTTGGCGGAGGCGAGGTGCCCGCGGCCCTGGGCAATGCCGCCGAGGCGCGGCAGAAAAGCAAGGGACCACAGCTCACCATCGGCAACATTTTCTACGGCTCCAAAGGGTACGTGGCGATGAACGGATACGATTCCTACAAGTCCTGGCTGGGCGAGGAGCAGGAACCCGGACCCCACGCTGCCGCGGGCGGCAACAACTGGCGGAACTTCATCGACTGCGTCCGCAGCCGCAAGAAGGAAGATCTCCACGCGCCCGTCGAAGAAGGCTACTATTCCACTACGCTGTTGCACCTGGGCAACGCCTCCTACCGCCTGGGCCGCACGCTTAACTTCGATCCGGAAAAAGAGGCAGTAATTGGCGACGAAGAAGCTGACCGGCTTCTGCGCGATGGCGACCGCGGCTATCGTAAGCCCTATGTGATGCCTGAAGAAGTCTAGCAGGATGCTGAAGAACCATTGTGAATCCGTCAGTTGACGGATCATCCCGAGCCTTCCGCTGTCATTCCGAGCGCAGCGAGGAATCTCGCCCTGCGTGTGGAGGATGGATTCAGAGCGAGATTCCTCGCTACGCTCGGAATGACACAATCCATTCAACGCTACTTCACTTTCGTCGCGGTCACTTCAATTTCATAACGCCGATTGCTTACGACGTCGTCAACGCCGGCAACTAGGGTAGGATTGCCGAGTGTCAAAACAGCCGCAGTGGTACTCCTTTGTTGCCGAAACACCGGGTTGTCGGTACTGCCACTTGGCGGCTGGTCTTGTGCGACGACACTCGATAATTCCACGACCACTATGAGTTCTACTTTGTCATTCTCGTCCAAGAGGCTCGCAATCGATGTTCATTCCGACGTCCTGATACGAGATTTTCTTCTCCTCCGTTACGATCGGTACTCGGTTGCCGACTCGGATCCTGGCGTAGAAGCCATCTCTAACCACCATCATGTAGTTTCGGGAATTCAAGCGTTTCCCGATCTCGATCTCTCGCACGTTGAACTCGATGCGATATGCCACGAGGGGCTTCTGCTCTGTGGTCACGGACTCTTTGCCTTTTTCTTGCTGGGCAGATGCCGAGTTCGGAATCAGCAGCAGGCAGAAAGCCAATGAAGCAACTGCAAATCGTTTTGGTATGGCCCTTTTCATAATGACCTCCTCACTTTCCCTCATCGGGTTGAGAGTTCTCGAGCGGCTTTATCTCCAGGGCGGCAATCTTCATTCTTTGGATTTCCAAATCAATAACTTGCGCCTCATCTGTCTCATTAGTTCCCGAAAATGAATCGGGCTTGGACGCTTTGTTGACATACGCCAATAAGAGCTTTTCCTGCTCCGTGACCGGTAAGGGAGTGGGAAACTGCTCCGGACGTGAGCGACGTGTCGCAACCCTGCGGACCTGTTGTTGAGGCGGTTGTAGCGGCGCTCTGTGAGCGCCGAAAGAAGGCGGTGGCTGTTGCGCGAGCGGCGGTTGTAGCAGCGCTCTATGGGCGCCGGATTCCTTGGACGACAACGAGGCGCTGGGTGTAGGTTGTCGAACCGGAGCGCGGACGAAATGCAGCGTCAAAACGATAATCGCCATTATTCCTGCGCATGCCGCCACGGCCCAACCAAACGTGCGACGTCGCGCGGCGCGCTCCCGAGCCCGAATCCCGGCCAGGATTCGCATCTCGAGCCCCGCGCGTGGCTCTTCGCCGCTATATCGCTCGAGCGAGGCCTCGAGCAAGTCATCCACGAAGCGATCTGGATTGTCATCGTGCATGTTTAGGCTCCAACAGGGCCGCGAGTTTCTGGCGCAAGATTTCGCGCCCCCGCAACAATCGGTTCCGCACCGAACCTTCCGGGATTCCCAGCACCTGCGAGATTTCCACCGAGCTGAGGTCTTCCGTCGTCGAGAGAATCAAAGCCTCGCGGAGATCGCGGGGAAGCGAGCCGACCAGCCGCTCGAGCAGCGACATCATCTCGCGGCTCGAGGCGATTTCATCCACTGGGGCGCCCGCCGCCCGCATTTTGCTCACCACCTCCGCCGCGTCCTCGAGGTTGAGCTGGGCCGGAATTCTTTTTCGGTCCAGCGCCACCCGCCACGCCACGGTCGCCAGCCATGCTCGCCGGTCGCGTATCTCCGCCCAGCGTTTGCGCTGTCGCAGGAAACGCAGAAAGGTCTCCTGCGCCACGTCCTCCGCGTCGTGGTGGTTGCGCAACACCGAGTAGGCAACTTTGTAGACGAGCCGGGCCTGTTCCCGAACTGTGGCCTCAAATTCATCCCCGCTGGCCTCGGCTGTCGAAACGGACTCGCTCAAAATCACCTGCCCGGCATCGATCATCGCGGCCCTCATATGGAAAGACGGGGTTGCCGGCTAAAGCGTTCAGATAAATTTGGGCCTATTGTCATTCCGATCCGTCAACCGACGGATCGGAATGACAATGATGCGCTCCCTCGAAAGTCACGTCATTCCCGTCAGCCGACGGGAATCCAGCTCGTTCTGTCGACGTGGACCCCCGCTTGCGCGGGGGTGACGAAGGCTTGACTTTCATTTCTATGGGTGGGCCGCAGGCCCATGACCACTCGGAATGATACCTGGATGGGCGCTGAGCGCCTACCCGCCAGAGCGGCGTCTCGCTTTGGTTAGCAATTGAGCGTCCCGGAAGGCTTTCAAAACTCCCTCCAGAGACACGATCCCTTCCAGCTTGGTTGGGTCAGCGCGATGCACCACGGGCAGGAAGGGCGCATCACCGAGCCGGCGCAGCGCCACATCCAGGGCATGGTCAGGATGGACGTGGGAAAGGGGCGGCCCACGCAGAACGCTTCCAACTGCGACGTCGGAATCCCACGCGAGGACGGCCCCTCGCAGCATTTCCTTGGTGACCCCGTACCATTTTCCGCGGCCATCCTCGACAAAGAAAAACTCGCCCGCGGCGCCCTCGAGCCGAGAGAGCGCGCCGGTTACAGAGTCTTGGCTGCTCAGGATGGGGTCCTGACACGGCTGCATAGCATCCTCGACGAGCAGGGCTTGCTCCTCGCGCCGCTCTTCCATCGAGGGGAGGTCCACGCCATCCTGCCTCGAAAGAAGATCGAAGAGAGGCGTGCGCTGGTATTGCCTGGAAATCAAGTATGCAATCGTGTTCGAGATCATCACCGGCAGGATAATCGAGTAATTGCCGCTGACCTCGAGCACCATGAACACGGAAGTCATGGGAACGCGCAGGAAGCCGGCGAACAGCGTTCCCATCCCCACCAGCGCGTAAGCGCCCACCGAGCCGGCGAGCCAAGGGAAGAAGTGGCGCTCGATGCCGCCCACCGCACCCCCAATCATGGCCCCGATAAAAAGCGTGGGAGCAAACATGCCGCCGGGCGTCCCGCTCACGAAGGAAAGCGAGGTGGCAATGATCTTGAACGCCCCGAGAAGCAAAAGGATGCGCCAGGGATATTGGTCGTGCATGGCCTGGTCGATATATTGATAACCGGCTCCCATGACTTGCGGGAGCCAAATCCCAATCACGCCGATCGCGAGGCCGGCGAGGGCCGGCTGAAAGTAGTGCGTCCAACGCGGCAGAGCCTTGAGCCGCGGGCGCGCGTATTCTATAAGCTTTACGAAAACCAACGAGGAAATCCCGCCAATGACGCCCAGGGCGGCGTAGGCAAGCAACTCCGCAGGATGAACCAGATGATAGACGGGTATGCGGAAAAGGGACTGGTCGCCGAGGAACCAGCGCGCCACCACGACGCTCGAGACGGCGGAAAGCACGATGGCCCCCAGCACCCCGGCGGTCCACTTTCCTATGACCTCTTCGATCACGAACAGCACCGCCGCAATCGGGGCATTGAATGCCGCCGCCAAGCCTGCCGCAGCCCCTACGGGAGCGATCAATCTTACCTTGTCCCGTGAAAAACGCATGCGGCGTCCCAGGGCGGAAGCAATACCGGCGCCCATTTGCAGAGAAGGGTCTTCCGGGCCAAGGGATTGCCCGCTACCAATGGCCAGGGCGCAGGTCACGAACTTCCCGATGACGGTCCGGAAGGGAACGAACCCATCGTAAATATAGACGGCGGCCTTGGTCTGATTCACTCCGCTGCCGCGCGCGCGCGGAAAAAGCTTCATCACCAGCAGAGCCACACCCAGCCCCAGGGCGGAAAGCACCAGGAGGGCGCGCAACGGCGCGATTGCCAAGCCGGACCCGAGCAGCCGGAGGCGCGTGTAATCGATGGTGACGCGAAATAAAACCACTGCTAGGCCGGAGAAAAGGCCGATGATCACTGCTAACAGAAGGAAAACCTGCTGCTCGCCCAGCGTCAACTCGCCATTCGCGAAGCGCAGCCGCCTTCGAATCGCCTCCAGAATTCCGCTCCAACCTGTAGGGGCACGCCATGGCCCGCCGCCCGAAGGCTCTGGGCCACAGGGTGGCGTGCCCCTACCCTGTGGTGTGCTGGAGGGGGCGCTCACTCGTTCCCTCCTTCTTGTACGCGCGACAGGAGCAAGAGCGCGAGGTCCATGCCCTGTGGTTCCCCGCAGGCGCGTTCTGTGACTTTCTCGATCTCAAAAACCATGTCCGTGACTTTGAGCAATAGGTCAGGATCGCGGGTCAGGTTACGCTCGCGCACCTTGGGTTTGAGGGCTAGGGCGAGCGCATTCACTTTCTGGAGGTCGGACCGCTGCTGGCCATTTTCGACCGACACGCCGCTGGCCGCAGCGCACCCACTCAGCCTCTGCATGCTTTGGGCAAAAGCCCGGAGCGCCCGCGAGGCGCGCTCCTGCGCGCTCAGCCGAGGCGCCAGCGGATCGCTCTCCAGAATTAAGGTGGCTGTCTCCAAACGCGATTGAGACTGGGCCGAAAGAGCGCCTAAGCGCTTGGCACGTGCAAGAAAGCGCCGGGCTTCGCGGTAATTGCGCATTTCGAAACTCGCTTCTCCAGCCCCCGCGAGCGCCGCGGTGTAGTTGGGGCGAAGCCGCAGAGCCTGGCGGAAGAGTGGCATGGCATGTTCATACTCTCCGGTTTTCAGCAGAAGCATAGCCACCTGCGTTTCGAGCGCCGGGTCGGGAGGCAAGTCGGCTGTCAACGAGATCAATTCGGCCTGCGCCTGAGCCTTTTGCCCAACCCTCTGGAGAAATTCTGCCAGCTCCAACCCGGCTTGACGCCGATGCTGGGCGGGATCGTCATCCCATTCCCCGTAGACGGCATTGTGGTAATACTGAACCGCCTCCGGCGCCGAACCCGACTGGGCCGCCAACCGCGCCAACTCCAAATTCACCGTCCCGTTGCCAGGCTCCCTTTCCCACAAGCCGAGCAGGTAGGGGCGCGCTTCGGAGAGGTGGCCTGCGGCGACCAGCGCGTGCGCCAACTGTAATTCGACAAGTGAGTCGTTGCGCGTGTAAATCAGGGCGGAGCGAAAATCTTCCAGGGCTGCTTCCGCCCGGCCCGCCTTGAGTTCTCGCTCACCCGCGGCGTACCACTGTTGGGCTAGCTCCCGTTCGTGGGCGTGATAGGCCTTCACCGCGAGAGTTGTAATGACAAAGAGGATGATCAGTACCAGAAGACTCAGTAGAAGAAGTGTGTTGCGCGGCACCGACCACAAAGATCTGCCACTCTCGCCGCAGGCGGGGCACTTTCGTTCGCCCCACGGAATCATTTGCCCGCATTGTTCACAGCGACGCTCGGCTTGCACCCTACCCCCGGCCCCAACATGCCCATCGGCTTGCAATGATTCGAACCTATCAAATATAACAAGTTGCTGCGGCCGAGTCACCTACACCGCGAATGGTGAATTGTGAATGGTGAAGTATGATGCACAAATTGACGTTGTCATTCCGAGCGAAGCGAGGAATCTCGCCCTGATTCTTTCTTCCAACTTTCCCTCCAGCCTGCTTTGAGCTTTACCCCAGCGCAGAGCGAGATTCCTCGCTTCGTTCGGAATGACAGGCCAGATCGCAATTCACCATTCACTATTCATAATTGCTTTGCCAGCGCAGGGTTGCTAAGATGAGTTATTGAGCTGTTTTGAGGAGACTTGGCTATGGACCGGCTGACCCGCCACGAACTGAAGCAGGATGAGTTCCGCGAAACTCTGTTCCAACTTGACCAATACCTGATAGCCCATCTCAAGGAAATCCTGACGGTCACCATTTTGGTCATTGTGGTGGTGGGCTCGGCGGTGGGCCTGAAATATTACCTCAACCAGCAGGAGGCCAGCGCCAATATCGAGCTCGCTTCCGCCCTGAAGACTTTCCAATCCTACGTGGGAAGTGTCTCAGCCGACACCATGGGCGCTGGGGCTGATGTTTTCTTGAATTCCACCGATAAGTACCAGAAGGCGCGGGACCAGTTCAAGGCCATTGTGCTCAAGTACCGCATGTTCCCCCGGCCCAAAGCCGCGCGCATTGCGGTTTACCACGAGGGGATCTGCGACTCGCTGCTCGGAAACTCCGCCGCGGCCATCAATACCCTGCAAGAGGCCGGCCGTGATAGCGACCGGGAGATTGCCGCGCTGGCTCAGTTCGCCCTGGCAGGCGAGTTCCTCAAGACCGGCAAGAAACAGGAAGCGGTGAAAATCTATCAGAACCTCGTCGAGCATCCCAGCTTGGCTGTGCCGAAGGCCAGCGCAGAGTTAGCGTTGGCCGATGCCTTGAAAGACTCACAGCCGGCGCAGGCTCGGCAACTTTACGGTCAAGTTCAGAAGGAATTCGGCTCGGATGCCTCGATTGCGGAGGCCGTGAAGCAGCAGATGGCTGAACTGCCCCAATAAAGGGCTATGCGCACTACTCTCAACATCGACGACGGCACTCTGGCTTCGGTGATGAAGGAGACCGGCGCCTCTACCAAGACCGAAGGAGTGCGCCAAGCGCTTCAAGATTATGTCCGGAGGAGGAAGATCGAGAAGCTCATTGCCCTAAAAGGGAAGGTCAGGTTCGATTTGGACTGGAAAACGCTCAGGAAAGGGTGGAGCCGAAATTTTGCTCGTCCTCGTTGACACCTCGGTGTGGATTGAATACTTCCGCTATGCCCGACCCGCTTCTCAAGAACCCCGCCATCCGCACGGAAAGTGAGGTCACTCCCCCGTCAAAGCAAACGGTGCGGTTGCGTGAGAACCGGCGCGCCTTCAGTTTAGGGGAGCGGGCCCAAATTTACCTTGCCAGTTGGGTTGGTTACTTGGCCGTGCTGCTGGTTGGGCGCAGCATGCGATGGGAAGTTTACGGTTGGGAGAACTGGGAAGCAGCCAGGAAACGGGGCCAAGGGCTCATTTACACCTTCTGGCACCGCGAAATCTTCTCCGCCTGCTGGTTCTGGAGAAAACGCGGAATCGTAGTGATGACCAGCCGGAATTTTGACGGGGAATATATCGCAAGGATTATCCAGATGCATGGTTACGGTGCGGCGCGCGGTTCGAGCACCCGCGGAGCATCGCAGGCCCTGACGGAGATGATCGAGTGTCTGAGAAATGGAAGAGATGCGGCTTTTACCATCGACGGCCCGCGCGGCCCACGCTACGTTGCCAAGCGCGGATCGGTGATGCTTTCGAGGGCCACCGGGGCCGCGATCGTTTGTTTCCACGTCGCCTTGCGCCGCACCTTCGTCTTTCGCCGCACCTGGGACTTGACGCAGTTTCCCCACCCCTTCTCGCGGGCCGCGGTGTTCATCGCGCCGCCCATCGTCGTCGCACCACAGGCCAGCGATGAGGAACAAGCGGGCAAGCTCGAGCAAGTGCAGAACGCTCTGGATGAGTTGCGGCGACGCGGCGAGGAGTGGGCAACGCGAACTCGCTAAAGGCATCGAAAATTGGAGATTCGAAATTAGAAATTGGAAACTGGAAAATCGAAAATAGAAACTGGAAATTCGAAAATCGTGAAACCCTGCGCCCCACATGCGTTTTTAGGGAGGCGTGGCCATGCACCCTCACCTCAAAGGCCATTGCCAGTTTCGATTTTCGAGTTTCCAGTTTCTTCTGCCAGGCGCTTGATTTCCGGGTAAAGGGCCTCCGCCTGCCTCCGCGTTTCCTCGAGGCTTCCTGAGCAATCAATCACGTAGTCGGCGCGACGGCGCTTTTCTTCCGCCGGAATCTGGGAGGCCATGCGTCTTAGGGCATCCTGGGGGGAAAGACCGGCTTTCGCCATCAGCCGTTCGATTTGTTGTTCAGGCCTGCACCAAGCCACCAGGATCTTGGCGAAGCGGTCCGCAACACCGGCCTCGTAGATCAGCGCTGCATCTACAAGGATTACCGCTCGAGGGTGCCGGGCGCGCAACTCCCTGGCGCGTTCTTCGACGCGCGCAATCAGGCTGGGATGCACGATCGAGCCAAGTTCGCTGAGCCTCTGCGGGTCGGCAAAGACGATGGATCCCAGCCGCTCGCGATCGATTTCGCCGCCAGGCTTCAGAATCTCCTGCCCAAAGTGCGCGATTACTTGGTGATGGACGGCGCTCGACGGCTGGAGCAATTCGTGCCCCACGCGGTCAGCGTCAATCACCTGGGCGCCCAGCGCCTCCAGGAAGCGCGCCACGGTGCTCTTGCCGGAGGCGATCCCACCTGTCAATGCGAAGCTGCGATGCATAAGAACAGTGACGAGTGACAAGTGACGAGCAAAAGGCTTCATCTGGTTTCTGCTTCTCGAACAGTCAGTTTAGCACAGGCAGGGCTCAAGAAAAGTGACGAGTGACAAGTGATGGGCGAGAAACCTAGTTTCGTTTGTGCTTGCTCGTCACTCGCCACTGCCAGTAGGTTTCGTCTATAATGGCAAGACGGTCGTTTACAGGCGCTGCCACATGCTGAGCAGACTGAAAGGACGACCTTGCTGGGCGTCTGCAAGGGCCGAAATCGAAACGGAGGGTGAAGTGTGGGTGATCTTGCGACAGTCCCCAATACAGAGAAGGGCTTCGTGTACAGCATCATGGATATCATGAGCTTTCTTCCCCATCGCTATCCATTCTTGCTGGTAGACCGCATCCTGGAAATCGAGGGCGACAAACGTATCGTCGGCCTCAAGAACGTCACTATCAACGAGCCGTTTTTCCAGGGTCATTTCCCCGGTGCGCCCGTCATGCCGGGGGTGTTGATCCTTGAGAGCATGGCCCAGGTGGCGGGGGTGATGATCTACCGTGACATGCCGGACAAGGAAAGAAAACTGATCTATTTTACCGGCATCGAAAACGCGAAATTCCGCCGCCCCGTGCTGCCGGGCGATCAACTTCGAATCGAGATGCAACTACTGAACCGGCGCACCAATTTTGGCAAAATGAACGGGCAAGCTACCGTGGAGGGGAAGGTGGTGGCGGAAGCGATTGTGACGTTTGCCATCTCGGAACGCCCGGGTCGGTCAGGTCAATGAAGGCTCATCCCACAGCGATCGTTCATCCCAACGCCAGGCTCGCGGGTAACGTGACGGTAGGCCCTTATTCGCTGATCGGGGAAAACGTGGAACTAGGGGAAGACTGTGAGGTGATGTCCCACTGTGTTCTCGAGGGAAACACGCAAATGGGTAGGGAAAACCGCATCTTCCCCTACGCCTCGATCGGACTAGCTCCTCAAGATCTGAAATACCGCGGTGAAGCGACGCGGGTGGAGATCGGCGACGGCAACACCATCCGCGAGTTCGTCACCCTTCACCGCGGCACGGAGGAGGGAGACAGGACCACGCGAATCGGCAGCCATAACCTTTTGATGGCCTACGTACACATCGCCCACAATTGCCGCCTGGGAAGCCACATCATCATGGCCAACGGGGCCTCGCTGGCCGGCCACGTGGAGATTCAGGATCACGCCTCGGTGGGCGCGTTTTGCGGCATTCACCAGTTCTGTCGCATCGGCGCCTACAGTTTCCTGGGAAGTTACAGCGTGGTGAACCAGGACATCCTCCCTTACTCGAAGACTTCCGCCCCCCGCCCGCTCAGCGTTCTCGGAGCTAACCGCCTGGGGCTCGAGCGGCGCGGCCTGAGCGCCGACGACTTGAAGGACCTGGAGCGGGCCTTCCGCTTGCTCTCCCAGTCCAAGCTCAACACCACCCAGGCGCTGGAAGCCATCCAGTCTTCCGCCTTCAAATCCGACCACGTGCGGGCCTTAGTGGAATTCATTCGGACTTCCGAACGCGGCGTAGTGAAATGACCGAAGACCGATATGCCATCATTGCGGGGAACGGACATTTCCCCTTTCTGGTGCTGGAAGCGGCGCGGGACCAAGGCATCGATCCCCTGGTGGTGGGCATCAAGGAGGAAGCACCGCCGGAACTTGCAACCCTGGCGAGCGCAATTCACTGGTTGAGCTTGGGAGAAGTTTCGAAACTGCTGGATCTGCTGGTCGCCGAGCGGGTCAGTAAAGTGGTGCTGGCCGGCCAGGTGAAGCACGTGCAACTCTTCAGCTCCATCAAACCGGACGGGCTGGTACGCCGCGCCCTGCAAAGCCTGCCGCGCAAGAACACGGACTCTCTCATCGGGATATTCGTTGGCATGCTCGAAAGGCGGGGAATTCAGGTGGTCGATTCGACGCTTTTCCTGAAGCCGCTGCTTCCGGAGGCCGGCCCTCTCACGCGCCGCGCCCCCGATGCTGAAGACCAATCGGATATCGCCTATGGCCGCGAGATCGCCAAGAAGCTTGCGGGCCTCGACATCGGCCAAACCATCGTAGTGTCCGGGCGGGCTTGCGTGGCGGTGGAGGCCATGGAAGGGACGGACGCCACCATCGAACGCGCGGCCGGCCTGAGTAACGGACGGAGACTGGTGGTCGTCAAAGTAAGTAAGCCCCGCCAGGACATGCGCTTTGATGTCCCTGTGGTGGGACTGAAGACTATTCAGGTGATGCGACGGTCAAACGCCCACGTGCTGGCCGTGGACGCGGGCAAGACCCTGCTGTTTGAACGCCAAGCCATGATCGAGGAAGCGGACGAGGCGGGCATCGCCATCGTAGGAATGAAGGATTGAGGTTGAGCGAGAGGATTGCCGTAGCCGTGCTCGGAGCTGGTGAGCACGGTAAGAAGCACGCCCGGGGGTTGCAGCAGGTGGTGGGGGCGGACTTGCTGGGGGTCTACGACCTTCGCCCGGAAAGAACCAGGGAACTGGCGGCGGAACTTGGAGTCCGAGCGTTCGAGAGCCTGGAGGAAGTTTGGGGGGCAGTTCGTGCCGTAAGCGTGGTTATACCCACCACCGGCCACGCGGAGGTGGCGCGCCAGGCCTTTGCACACGGCGTGGATGTTCTTCTCGAGAAGCCTATCACGCATACTCTGGAGGAAGCGGAGGAGGTGACGGCTCTAGCTAAAAGCGCGGGTCGCATCCTGCAAGTCGGACACCTCGAGCGGTTCAACCCCGGGGTTGTGGCCGCCAGGGCCATAGCCCGCCAGCCGTTGTTTTTTGAAATCCACCGCATGGGGGTTTTCAGCGCACGCAGTCTGGATGTCGACGTGGTGTTCGACCTGATGATCCACGACCTCGACCTGGTGCTGTGGATGGTAGACTCGGCAGTCTGTGAAGTGCGCGCGGTGGGGTTGCCGGTGCTCTCTGATAAAGTCGACATTGCCAATGCCCGCGTGGAGTTTGAATGCGGCGCAGTGGCGAACTTAACCGCCAGCCGCGTCAGCACGGAACGGATACGGAAGTTCCGTTTTTTCCAGCCCTACGAATATGTTTCCATTGATTTTACACGACGCGATGCAGCGCTTTTGAGGGTGGATAACGGCGGCCCGACACCCCGCATCACGTTCCAGAAGCTCGAAACCAAGCCTGTGGACCCGCTTCAGTCAGAACTCGAAGCTTTTGTGGAATCCGTCCGAACCCGTCGCGCCCCTTTGGTGGGGGGCCCGGAGGGCCTGCGGGCGCTCGCATTAGCCGAGAGGGTGATGAAATGCATCGAAGAACATGCGGGCAAGGTGAACGTTCGCCTGAGCCGGCCGGCAGGCCAAAGCGGGGAAATTTAATTTCTATTTTCGAATTTCTATTTTCTAATTTCTGATTTCTAGTTTCTGTTTTTTCCTTTTATGCCAACCGGTGATACCAAGGCCGAGATCGGCGTGGAGGCTACGCAGGGTGGAGGTCTCCCTAAACCCGAGCCTGAGTACCACTTCACCTTCGTGGATTCCACCCTTCCACCCGTTTCCCTTTTCCGGCAGATCTTGCAAGGGCTCCGCGAACCGAAGTTCACCGTTCCGAAGGAGTGTACGCCGACCGAAAGTTCCCCCGTACCCGGGGCTGAGTTCCACCCCACCTTTGTGGATACAACTCTTCCACCCGTTTCGCTATTCCGTCAGATTTGGCAAGGGTTCCACGAACCGAAGTTCACCGTTCCCAAGAAGTATTACCAGGGAAAGATCACTGGTAAAGCTACGCCGACCGGAAGTTCCCCCGTACCTGGGGCTGAGTTCCGCCCCACCTTCGTGGAATCCAGCCTTCCGCCCGTTTCCCTCGTCCGGCAGATTTTGGAAAGGCTCCGCGAACCGAAGATCAAGGTTCCGAAAGGGTATTACGGCCGAAATGCCACTCCGCCCGCAACGGACGTGCCTCCCGTGTTTGTGGATCCCAACCAGCTCAATCTCTTCGAGAAGCCAGGGGTCCCCTTGGTCCCGAGCAGGTCAAGGCCCATCGATGTCCCGGAGGATTGGCAGGAATATCAACTGCTGCTGGACCTCGATCCTGAGGCCATCAAGTGGCGGCGCCGGACGATGTACCTGCTTTCGCTGATCCTGCACGGAATCCTGGTGCTGATTCTCGTCTTCTCACCGGACCTGTTGCGCCGCGGGAAGCAGATGATAGGAATTCCCGTCGAAGTGGCGCCCAGGAAAAATTACTCGTTTCTCTTGCTGCCGCCGGAGGTTCTGCGCCGGTTGCGCGAGCCGCCGCCGGAGAACTCCCCCCTTTCGGACCAAGACCGTCGTGCCCAAGGCCGTTCGCCAATTATCAACCCGCGCGGTCTGCACATGCCTTACTCTCTCGGCAACTCGAAATTGCCGGAAATCGCGGGCGGCGGTAAACCTCCCGCCGCTGCTCCTACTCCGCCGCCGGCCGCCGGCAATGCCCCGCCCGCCGGTTCAGCCTCGAATCAGCCGCCGCATCCGGCTCCCGCAGAACCCAAAAACGATGGCGGCCTGCGGCTAGAAGACGTCAAGCCAAATGGCGGGAGGGGCGGTTCGGGGTTGAACCTCCCCAACCTCACCCCTGGCCAAGCTATTCAGCAGTCGTTGCAATCCGCGGCGCGCGCCGGGCGCTATCCGAGCGGGAGTGGAAGCGGCAGCGGTGCAGGCTACGGAGATGGCAACTCGCAGTTTGGCAACCTCGAGCCGAATTTCTCCACGGAAGGGCCGATTATCCTCTCCGATACACTCGGCGTGGATTTCGGCCCCTACCTCGCGCGCGTCGTCTTCATAGTTAAACGGAATTGGTACTCGATGATTCCTGAATCGGCGCGGCTGGGCGAAAAAGGGCGGGTGGGCATCGTCTTCGAGATCCTCAAAGACGGGACCGTTCCCCAACTGCGTCTGGTCGCCTCCTCAGGCGCCGACCCCCTCGACCGCGCGGCCCTGGCAGGCATCCGCGCTTCCATCCCCTTTCCGCCCTTGCCAGAAGAGTTCACCGGCAACCATCTGGTTCTCCAGTTTATCTTCCTCTACAACATAAACCTAGGCCAGTAAGCGAACGGGTGACGCGGCCGTCTCGCCCGCTGTGGCGGGAACGTCCTGCTATGCTTTGTAGGGGGACGGCTTGCCGTCCCCGTGGCAGTATCTCCGGTCATGGACCAGGGTAGGGCAAGCCCTACCCCTACAGACGCCAACTCGATGTGTTAGAATCAGAATTTGAGGAGTGGCTCCCGGGGCAAGTGAGCGCGCACCTTTCACATCCCAATTCGCCGAGCTTCGGCCTCGGCATGAAGCCCTCGATAGAGGAAGCCGACCATGCTTCGCTTTTCTCGAACTCAACTACTGGGCTGTTTCCTGCTGCTCACGGTGGTTCTGGGAATCCTGCTGCTGCGCGCGCTGCGTCTGGTATGGTGGTCCCGATAGAAAAGGGTGCTCCCCTGGTCGCCATTGTCGGTCCCACGGCGGCTGGGAAATCGGCCCTAGCGCTGGCCCTGGCTGAGTCTCTGGACGGGGAAATCGTTAATTACGACTCGGTGCAGCTTTACCGGGGATTCGACATCGGATCGGGGAAACTACGGCCCGAAGAGCGCCGCGGCGTTCCACACCACCTCCTGGACTGTCTGGATGCCGAAGAGCAGTTTACGGCAGGAGATTACCGCCGGGAGGCCCTGCGCGTATTGGCGGAACTCAAAGTGCGAGCGAGATTGCCTGTTTTCGTCGGCGGCACGGGACTCTATCTGCGAGCAGTCTTTATGGGACTGTTCGAGGGCCCGCCCCGCTCGGAGGAGTTGAGGGACCGGTTGCGTGCCCTGGCGGAGCGAAGAGGCCGCGAGTTCCTTCACCGGCTTCTGATGCGGCTTGATCCCAAAGCCGCCGCCCGGATTCAGCCCCGGGACACGCAGAAAACCATCCGCGCGCTGGAGGTGTGCATTCTGGCCCGGACTCCTATCTCCAAGATGCAGGCGAGCGGCCGGAGCGGGTTGGAAGGATATCGAATTGTTAAAGTGGGATTGCATCCGGAAAGAAGCGATCTCTACCCGCGCATTGACCGCCGCGTGGAGTGGATGTTCGCGCGGGGCTTGGTGGATGAAACACGCGCCCTGCTGGCGCGTCAGGACTCGAGCCGCATCAAAGCCCTGGCGGCGCTGGGCTACCGCCAAGCCAGCGCGGTGGCCCAAGGGCAATTAAGCTTGCCCGAAGCCATTCTTCAAACTCAGGCGGCCACCCGGCGATACGCCAAACGGCAGATGACTTGGTTTCGGCACGAGGCGGGAATCCTCTGGTTTAACGGCTTTGGCGACGACCTGCGAGTCCAAAGCCAAGTCATCAGCCTTTTGCACGGAATAGGGATCGCCGCACCCAGGAGAGAACCCGAATGACGGAATCCGGCGCTCAACATTCAGACTCCAGATCAGGACAAGGGATGATCGGACCTGTGCCAGAAAAGAGAGAAAAAATGGAGAAACCACCGCAGAATATTCAAGACGGATTCTTGAATACCGTACGCAAGGAAAAGCTTGTGGTCACGGTATATCTGTTAAGTGGTGTCAAACTCACCGGTCGCATCCGCAGTTTTGATAAGTATTCCTTGATCCTGGAGAGCAACAGCCAGGAACAGTTGGTTTTCAAGCACGCCGTCGCTAGCATGGTGCTGCCGCGCGCCGGAAGTGTTTCCGGGTCCGCGCCATCGGAGGGGTAAGAGGATTCGCCGCGCACGAACATCCGAGAAGGCCTTTCTGGCAGGTTGGGAACCATCGCTGCGTACGGGATGGATTCCTGGCAGGCCGACGACCGAGGATTCTCTTCGGGAACTCCACGAGCTGGCGGTGGGAGCCGGGGCGCGCATCGTGGGCGCGCTGCTCCAGAGGTCTCCCCAGCCCGACCCGGCGACCCTGCTGGGGAAAGGCAAACTGAACGAGGTCCGGAGTTCCGCGCACGCCGCCGCCGCCGACTTGGTCATCTTCGATCACGACCTTACTCCCTCTCAACTGCGCAACCTGGAGCGCGAGCTGGACCTGAGGGTGATCGACCGTACGCAACTGATTCTCGATATTTTTGCCGGCCGCGCTCGGAGTCGGGAAGGGCAGTTGCAAGTGGAACTGGCCCAGTTGAACTACCTGCTGCCGCGGCTGGGTGGACGCGGCGTCGAGCTCTCCCGCCTGGGCGGGGGCATCGGCACGCGCGGCCCCGGTGAGCAGCAGTTGGAGTATGACCGTCGGCGCATTCGCGCGCGCATTCGCTCCCTGCGCGCGGCAATCGAAAAGGTTCGCTCCCAGCGCGCGTTGCATCGGGCGCGACGACGGGATCGTCAATTCCTCACGGTGGCGCTGGTGGGCTATACCAACGCGGGGAAATCCACCCTCTTCAACGCCTTGACCTCCTCCGGCGTGTTCACCTCTTCCCGGCTCTTTGCCACTCTTGACCCCACGGTGCGCGCTTTGCCGGTGCAATCGCGGAGACCCGTTTTGCTTTCCGATACGGTGGGATTTATCCAAAAACTCCCTCCACACCTCGTAGCCGCATTCCGCGCCACCCTGGAGGAGCTCGAGGATGCCAGCCTCTTGCTGCATGTTACCGACGCCTCCGATTCGCGACACGAGTCCCAGGACGACGCCGTGGAGGCTTTGCTGGAAACCCTGAATGTGGGCGCTACTCCCCGGCTTCACCTCTGGAACAAAATCGATCTTGTGGACGCAACCGGCAGGAAGCGGCTTCCCTCTGATCCTCAGGATGTCTGGGTCTCCGCCAAGACGGGTGAAGGCCTCGACGTCCTGCTGCGACGAATCGATCAATCGTTGACCCAGGATCCCGTCGTCGAGGCTGACATCGAACTCTCGCCGGCGGATGGCGAGAGCTTGGCCCTGCTTCATCGCTCCGGCGTTGTGCTGTCAACCCACTACGAAGACGACCGGGTCAGAGTCCGGGCGCGCCTGCGCGAATCACTTTGGGAGCGACTGAAAAGCCTGGAAGAAAAGATGGTTCCGCACCCATGAAGGCCAGCATTTTCGGGCTAAAACAGCTTGTGGAAAACTTTGTGGAAAATTTCAACGCTCCTGCGCAGGCGCAACCCTGCTCACACCCGCCAAAAATGCGCCTCCCGTGGAGATGCGGCCAGCTAGTAGTTTATTTTCAATCATTTACGAACAGCCCTCCATGCCCTTGGGATTGAAACCTTCCGCCCCTGCCAGATGCCCGAAGGCGTCACAAACGCCGTGAGTTTTGCACAAAGATAAGGCAATCGGGGGGGCGCCGCGTAGCCCTGAAGATCCTTCCTATCCGCATGAAATCAGGCTGGATTTAGGCTAGGCTCGATGCGTGATGGCTCGACATCCGTCGGCTGACGGCATTGTCGATTGCTGATTGTCGATTGCCGATTGCTGGGGCGGAAAATCGAAACTCGGCTCTGCTGGGGTGCAGCACCGTTTTTTGCGAGTTTCGAGTTTCCAGTTTCGAGTTTCGAATATTGGCAATCGTCAATCGACAATTCCGGGATGCGCGTTGACACCCCTTTGGAGGTCCGTTATAGTTAGGTGGGATAGCGTAGCTGCTCCTGGTGTGGCAACGCGGCACTCGTAATAATCGTGCCCTTCCGATCACTCCTCCGCTAAGGGCAGATCTCAAAGGCGCATGAATCTCCCCATTTCGCTAACCTTGCTCCGCATCTTCTTCGTGCCCCTGGTGGTGGTGCTGTTACTAACCACGGGTCACAACATGGACCTCTGGGCGGTGGGGGTTTTTCTGCTCGCCGCCACCACCGACCTCCTGGATGGCTATCTGGCGCGCAAACGCGCCCAGGTGACAACGCTGGGAATATTGCTTGACCCTATTGCGGACAAGTTGCTTACGTCCGCCGCCTTCATTTCGCTGGTCTACCTTCACTTGGTCGCGGCGTGGATGGCGGCAATCATTATTGGAAGGGAATTCGCCGTGTCCGGTTTGCGCGCCATCGCTTCTGCGGAAGGATTCGTCCTGGAAGCCTCCGAGCTGGGAAAGACAAAGATGGTGTCACAGGTCGTGGCGATCACGGTCATTATGCTGGAAAAGCGGCACCCCTTCCTGCACCCCCTGGGCGATATCCTCTTGTGGATGGTGGTTCTCTTCGCGCTTGCGTCTGCGGCACAGTACTTCTTTTCCTTCTGGAGAAGATTGGATGTGCGCATCAAGCGGCGCGCGTCGATTCATCGGGTGGTTCTCAGGCCAGGCGAAAAGGAACAGGAAGAGAAGGATGTTGCAGCTCACTGACAGTGAGAAACATCGCTTGCTCGAGCTGGCGAGAACGGCTCTCGAAGAGTCTGTGCGCTTCGGCAGAATGTCGGAGGTGGCTGAACCGGCGGAGGCCCTGCGAACGCCCTGCGGTGCCTTTGTCACACTCCTTAGGGGGGGGCGCTTGCGAGGATGCATCGGCCATATTGAAGCGCTCAGACCGCTTTACGCCACCGTGCGTGAATGCGCCCGAGCCGCAGCTCTCGACGATCCGCGCTTTGACCCCGTGACGCCCGCGGAGCTGCCCTCCTTGCAACTCGAGATTTCCATATTGTCTCCAATGCAGGACGTTAATCCGCAGCAGGTTGAAGTAGGCCGGCACGGATTGCTGATTTCGCGCGGAGCACGACGCGGGCTCCTCCTGCCTCAGGTGGCTGTGGAATGGAACTGGAACCGCGAACAATTTCTCGAAGAGACCTGCCTGAAAGCCGGCTTGCCCGCCGATGCCTGGCAGCACGGAGCAAGAATCCAGGCCTTCACGGCGCAAATCTTGAAAGAACCCTCCAAAACGAAGACTTACTCTAATTCCACTCCGTAGCCGACGTCGATGTCGCGGGTGCTGTTCACGATGATCGCCACCGAGGACTTTTCTTGCGCTGAGAGAACCACAATTTCTCCCACGGTTTCGCGGGGCTGCGGAGGATAGCCGAACACCGCCCAGCGGCTTGGGGAGGGAAGGGAGTAATAGACCCGATACAGTTGGCCAACCTTTGCGCCCTTCCCTTGTCCAAAGTTAAGATAGACGACGTCCCCGTTCTTGAGGGCGCCGTAGTTGTTGCGGGCCGCCACAATGGTCCCCCGCATCTTGCCGTTGGGGAGGGCGAAGCGGTCCAACTTCGCAGGTACGTATTGGGGAATGCTTCGGGCTTGATACGGCAGGGCAATATCGCCAGGATAAATCGGCCCGCAGGTGAAGCTCACCTCAGCGACTGCCCCCTCGGGTGTTACATGAGTCACCTCAACTTTTCCGACGTCCTCGTAGGGCTTGCCGAGGCCGCGGATGGTCCAATGTTCGCCGTTGTACCGCGTCGTGCGGAAGAGTTCTTTCGCCGGCCTGACAAGTGAGAATTGCTCGCCCACTGAGAATTTGGCATTGCCGCGGCTGTGGAGATAGATCGACTCGCCGAACGTGAATTGGCGGATCGACGATTCCAAGTCGTTATCTGCCCCGTCGAGGACCATGATATCCGTGGGCACGTTTCCTGACGTAATAAACCCGGTACAATCCGCCTTGGAGGGCGAGGCTGCAGGGATGGGAGATGCCGGAGGTGTTTGCTGGCCCAAGGCAAGCACCGCTGGAAAGATGAAGCAAGCGACAGCGACACTTAGAATTCTTGTGCTCAAAGGTTTCCTCCCCCTTTCAGTCCTGGCGCGGGCGGGTCGTCCTTGACAGCACCGCCGGCAGGCGAACCCCCCTTTACGGGGCAAGTGTAAGGAAAGAGGTTATTAAAAGTCAAGTAAGGGGGGCTGTACTAAAGTACTAGGTGGGGAGCCGCCGCCGGGTGTAGCGCGGGCGTCTCGTCCGTCGGCTGACGGAAGCGTCCCGCTCCCGCAAGTGGGCGCGGGCAGAGCCTGCCCTGAGCGGAGCGAAGGGATGCCCGTCCCGCAGGCGCGGGAGGCGAGACGCCCGCGCTACGGACAAAGTGCTCGAAGGCTTCGAAGGCCTCCCGCAGCGCTTCCTGGTATTTCTTCACGTCATAGCCGCGCCAGCCTTCCCAGAGCGTCCAGGCGCGGACGCGGTCGTCCGGCAACGCGGCTTCCGCGTCGGTGATGATGTACTGCATGGTTTCGCCCGGACGCAACTTGACGCCTGCCCGGTCGAGTTGTTGCGCCGCGATGGCCGTGGCGCTCGCCTGCTTGTAATCGTGCGGCGAGCGCGTCAGGCGGCGGCTGATGACGAGTTCCTCCAGGTTGATGCTGCCCGCCTCCAGCCGCGCCAGGTATCGCTCCAGCACTTCGCGGGCTTCTTCGAGCTTCCGGCCATAGCTCTCAAAGTCGTGCGCCTCCGCCAGAATGGCCAGTGCCTCACGCTGCATCCGCGCCACCAGGGGCGGCGTATCGTGCTGGCGGCACTCCAGGCCGCGCACCTTCAGTTCGCCCTCCTCCGGCACGCAGAAGAAACGGTTGGGCACGGGAATCTCCGGCGACTGTTTCGAGGGCAGAAAGACGACGTAGCGATAAACCGTCCTCGAGCGCCATGGGCAGGCCCGTGCGCTGTTCGATCTCCCGCGACAGGTTCTCGTAGTCCTCCCGCGTCGCGTCTTCCTTCTGGACGTAGAGTGAATCCACCAGAGCGTGCAGGACGCGGTAGCCGCGCGCCTCGGCCGTCTCCTTCGCCACCAGCAGCTTCTCCCGCGCCAGGGCGTTGATGGCTTCGTGGGCCTCGATCTTGCCGAACCGCGCGTTCTTGTAGCCGGTGTAGCCGAAGCAGCAGACCAGCAGCCACTTCAGCGACGGCGGCGCAGCTTGATTGGGGCGGGGCTGGGATTCTCGCGAGGCAGGGCCGGCGGCGGCGCTTCCCGAGAAGCGCGCCCAGCCATCTGGCGCTTGTATTCCTGCCGCTTCCCGATCAGCCGCTCGACCACGCGGCTGGTGATGCCGCGCCGTCGCTGGCAGATGCGATAGCCGAGTTCCGGCACGCGCGGCGCTTCCGGGCAGCAGCGGCAGTTGACGGTTTCCGGCGAAATGTTGAAGCGCGCCATGATGCTCGGAAACTCGCTGATGAAGTCGAGTTCGCCGACGTTGGCAAAAAATCCCAGGCGCGGCAGGAAAACCAATCCGCCGCGGTCGGCCCTGAGCAGTTCGTCCGGATGCTTGGGGCTTTCGGGTTCGGCCTTCTGCTCGGGGATCAGCACGCCGTCGCGCGTAAGCCAGCTCCATCTGCATGTAGGAGATGCCGGTGCCCGTGGTGGTGCGGGCGCAATACTGCACGGGCAGCTTGGTGACGCGCACCAGTTCCCACAAGCCCTCCAGCTCGCACTGGTCGGCGATGAAGGAGTTCTGCGTGTCCACGTGCAGGCGCCCGAACAGCGTGGTGGCGCTCTCCTTGAAGAGGATGCGCCCGTAGCTCATGTAACTGCGCGCGCGGCGGCGCTCGACGGGATGCGCCTCGCGGTTGAGCGAGAGCGTCAGGCCCTGCTGCCGGGCCTGCCGGAGCAGCGCCGGAAACAGCGTCGAATCGCCCCACTCGCTCACGATCAGGTCGGGATCGTGGGCGCGCAGCAGGCGCTCGAAACCCACCGCGACCGGCTCCTCGGAATCGTCGAGCACCCGCCACTCGCCGTCGATTTCCACTTCCAGCGCGCCGCGCCGGCCGTGCTGCGGGTCAACATTGGAGGGACCTTCGAGCCGCACCCGCAGGATGCGAAGCGGAGGCAACTCGTAGTCGACCGCCCATTCGTCATCACGACTCTTGATGGCGCGAACTTCCATCGGCGGGACTTCTTGCGAGGCAGAGGCGATCCCGCCGGAGGCTGAGCACTGGCGGTTGGAGCCGCGGTCCCCAGCCCCTAGCCCCCAGCCCCCAGCCCCCGGTTCTTCGTCCACTTCCACCTTGGCCAGCGGAAACACGCCCTTCTCCCAGCAATACAGCGGGGCCAGCATCAGGTCGGAGTTGTAAAGCCGCAAGCTGGAATCGTATTGGCGGGCGAAGCGCGCCAGAGTCGCAAACTGCGTGGGGTGGCGCACTGCGACCTCGAGCACGCGCAGCTTGCCGCCGTCCCAGATGTTGGTCTTCTCCGTCAACGCGCACGTCACCGCAGCGCGCGCGGCCAGGGCCTGCGCCAGAGGCGCGAGCTGCGCCTCCGGGCCGTGCACGTAGAAGCAGGGCGCGAACGACCGGTCAATCAGCCGGCGGCGTTTCCCCTGCGGCCCGAGTCAGCCACAGCGTCATCCCCTCGGGGCAGGGGTAGAGGTCGAGAATCCATCCACTGAGCATCGAGGTTGATCCCCAAACGCGCTTCGAGGGCGCGCAAACGAATCTCGTGGTCAAGCCCGATGGCCACGTTGATCGCATCCATGGCGTGCACGGGAAACTCGTAGGTGCAGGCCTGGATGTAAAGGCGCACGCGGTTGAACATCGCCTCGAAGTGCACCCGCTCCTCCCGCCGCAGCGCCCGGCCAAACACCCGCTCCCAGTTCTGAAGCTCCTGCTCGATCAGATCCCGAAACGTTGAAACCGTTCGACCCATAAATCACCTGTTTTCTGCACACCAGCCTAAGTTTTCCCTCGGCGCTCGAATTGAACTGCCAGACCTCCGATCCTGCCGCGCAGGCCTTTTCAAAAAACCGTCTGCGCGCCGGAGAGGGCATGAATGTGGTGGCCGAGGAAAAGAGTCCGACGGTGAGCGGTCGAGACTGCCCGGCCAGACGCCGTAGATTCGCGAGCGCCTGTTCGAACGCCACCTGCGCGTTCCAGTCGCGCACATCTTCGTCGTAGTAGAGTTCGGGAAAAGCCGTGACCACCAGCACCTGGGCGGGAAAGTCCGTTAAAAGCCGTGGTACGCGCGCGATCAGCTCGGTAAGCTGGAAACAGGTGAAGGCGCGGGCGATCTGGATCTGCCGGCTGAACTGCTCGAAGGGCACGCGGCGCTGGCGAGCCAAGCGCTCGAGCAGGCGCGGATCGGCACAGTTGGCGCCGTCCAGCATCAGGACTCGCTTCCCCTCCAGCAGCAAGCGCGGCAGAAAGTAGTGGCTGAGCCGCGCCGTGTCCTTATCGCCATGGAAGAGCGCCAAACCTTGCGGTGGCAGCGTCCACGGCCTAGGTAGCGGTGATTCCGTAGATGCCAATCCTCCCTCTGCCATCGTAACCTCCAGGTCCAATCCTTTCCCCCATCTCCGGAGGCCACGCCGCAGCGCAGTTAAGCGGGGCGCCGGGTCTCTTGGAGGCCTTTAATGGTAGGCGAACAAAAAGCGAAAGTCAAGGGCAATCTTTGGCCGCCAGTAATCCCTCAATCTCAGCGACTCTACACAACCTGTGGGATTCCGGCCGCGCCGCACCCCTACCAGCAGCAGAGATTGTCCCCCCATTCCAGGGCTTCCACCGGCGGGCATCCTGATGTAAATTGTTCAGGCAGGTCAACGCGGGTCCGCCGGATCGGAAGGAGACGCCGAGATGAAAATTGCGATTTCTGTTTCCGACAAGGAAAAAGCTAAAGGCGTCGAGTCCCCCTACTACAAGGCGCTCCTGGCCGTTGGGGTAAAGGCTGAGGAGCTCGAGGTGGTCTCGCCATCGCACTCTTCCATTCCCAACATCAAAGACTACGCTGGGGTGCTCTTTGCCGGCGGAAATGACATCAACCCCAAGTATTATCAGGAAGCGGTCAAATACCCGGGCGTCGTTCAAATCGACGAGAAACGGGACGCCTTTGAATTTGAGTTATTCGATCAGGCGCACCGGTGCGGGTTGCCAATCCTGGGCATCTGCCGCGGCCTCCAGATGATCAACGTGAAGTTCGGCGGAACGCTCTATCAGGACTTGAAGCAGGACCTGACCTCGGAAGCTTCGGTCGAGCGTGAACACATGCAGTCCGCGCCACACCCGGAGCCAACCCACACCGTCACACTGACTGACCCTGAATCGCGGCTGGGGGAGATGTTCAAGGGCAGTTGCCTTGTGAACAGCCTGCACCGCCAGGCCATCAAGCGTCTGGGGCGGGGACTCAAAGTGACTGCTCATTCCGAGGATGGACTGGTGGAGGCGGTGGAATCCGCCGATGCCTATCCCTTCCTGGTGGCCGTTCAGTGGCATCCGGAAGATATGGTCGACCGGCCCGAGCCGCGCAAGCTATTTGAAAAGTTCGTGGCCAAGTGCCGCGAGCTGTCCGAGCAACGCTGAACACAACGGGCGGCGCAGACCTGCTTTTCAAGGTCTGTGGCTCCTGGAAAGGTCCAAAATGCCAACCAAAATCTACATCTCGAAAGGCGACATCACTGACCTGGCGGTGGAGGCGATCGTCAACCCGGCCAATACGGACCTGGTCATGGCCTCCGGTGTCGCGGCAGCCATACGGCGCAAGGGCGGCGAGCGAATCCAGGAAGAGTGCGAACGCCTTGCCCCCGTCCGCCTGGGCGCCGCCACTGTGACCACGGCCGGCAACCTCAAGCCACTTTTCGTGATTCACGCCGCCATCATGCGGCCCGGTGAGAAGGCCACTGCGGAATCCATACGGCTTGCGACCAGACAGACTCTGCTTCGGGCCGAAGAGAAAACGATCAAGAGCCTAGCTCTGCCGGCCATCGGAACGGGTGCAGCAGGCTTCCCAGCCGAAGAGTGCGCTCAGATCATGCTGAAGGCGGTTCTCGAGCACATCAAGGTGCGCACCAGTCTCGAAAAAATCTACTTCGTCCTCTATGACGACACGGCGCTTAAGGCGTTCGAAGATGCTTTCCAGAAGCTGACCTCGCGCCCGCAGGCCGACTCGGCGTAGCTGTGGATCAAACACCTCTCAAGACGTTTCTGCTAGACACCATAAAGAAGTCGGGGCCTGTCACCTTCGAGCGTTACATGGCGTTGTGCCTTTATCATCCGGAGCATGGGTATTACACACAAGCGCGAGAACGCACCGGCGTGGCGGGCGATTACTTCACCAGCCCAGACCTCCACCCCATTTTCGCTCGCCTGGCGGCGCGCCAGGCCGTCGAGATGTGGGACCTGCTAGGCCGCCCCTCGCCCTTCTCCTGGGTTGAGATGGGCGCGGGGCGCGGGCTGTTTGCGCAGGATTTCCTCTCCTGGGTGAAGAGCGTCCGGCCCGATTTCGCTATGGCGCTCGAATACGTGGCCATCGAGCCTGGCCCAAGGCAACGGGATCTCCTCAGGGAGCGCCTGACGGAAAAGGGTCTGGAAGGTGAAGTCCGCCGGCTCGAGAATCTCGAGCAGCTCGCGCCCATCACCGGATGCTTTTTTTCCAACGAGCTGGTTGATGCCTTTCCGGTCGCCGTGGTCACCAGGGCCGGCGGGCATCTCAAGGAGATTTACGTTGCCGCGCAAGGCGACGAACTCCGTGAAAAGCTCGGCCCCATCAGCGACCCGGCGATTGCCGCGGCGGTGGCGCGTTACGCGAACCAGCTCGAAGAAGGCTGCCGCGTGGAGGTGAACCTGATGGCCGCGCAATGGATGCGGTCGGTAGCCGAGAAACTCAGCCGGGGCTTTGTCATCACGGTTGATTACGGCGACTTGGCCAAATACCTCTACATCCAGGAGCGACCGCAGGGGACCTTGCTGGCCTACCGGAGTCACTGGCCCTCGCAGGACGTCTTCGCCACTCCCGGCCAGGCCGACTTGACCGCGCACGTCAACTTCAGCGCTTTGATCGATGCGGGAAACGACGCGGGACTGGAATTCACGGGCTTCACCAGCCAACAGAGATTCCTCCTGGCCTTGGGCGAAGCCAACGAGTTCGCGGACCTTTACGAACCGGGCTCGAGCGAGGTGGAGAATCTCAAGGCCAGACTGAAACTAAAGCGGCTGATTCATCCTGAAGGCATGGGGAACATCTTCAAGGTCTTGGTCCAACATCGGGGGATCTCGTCACCCCAGCTCACAGGGCTGAAATACGGAAATATCAGCCTCTAAACCTTGGAACCACCGGTCTGTAATCCTGAGCCCATTCGCGTGTCATTCTGAGCGAAGTGAAGAATCTCTGCAGTTCACTCGCCTCGAAAATCGCTCCATGCCGGTCATTCCCGCGAAAGCGGGAATCCAGCCCGTTACGGACCGACCTGGACCCCCGCTTACGCGGGGGTGACAACACCGGCGATTCTCATCTCAACTGGCCACTTTGGTTTCCGTGGAGAACGGCTTCTTGACGTACTGGTTGGCCTCGTCCAGGGCGCCCTGGGTGTTGTCGTTGGTCTGCAAGGCGCGCTGGTACTCATTGAGCGCCCGGTCGCGCTGCCCCGTCACGTCGAAGATCTTTCCCAGCATCAGGTGGCTCCATACATCGGTCCACTTCGGGTCCATATCCCCGTCCAAGGCGCGCCGAAACTCCTCCATCGACGCCGTGTAGTTCTTCAACTTGAAGAGGATTTCACCGATTCGGTAGTGAGCGAGCGAGCTGTTCTTGTTGATTTCAAGCACCGCCTGATACTGTTTGACAGCCTCCAGGTAAGCCTGCTCCTGGGCCAGTTGGTCGGCCCGCGCCATTTCCACCCGGAACTTGATCTTGTCGTCGTATTTGAGTATCCGGCTGGCGGGATCCACCAGCACGCGCAGCGGCCTGGTTCGCGTATTGATCGTGAAGTCCGCGGTCGTGCCCACCATGTCTATGCGGTCGTTCACTGGCCTTGTGCCTTCGGTAATGACGCGCACCTCGACGGGCATGCGGAACAGGTCCAGGTCCTGCGTGATCTTGCCCATCACCTGATAGCCTTTGGCAGTTCTGTAAACAGCCCAGGTACGCTTGAATTGGGGGACGCCCGTGGAGCTCACCCATTGCGCGAAAAAGTAGGTCAGTTCCTGTCTTGAAGCGGTCTCCGCCAGTTTTTGAAACTCGTCCGTGGAAATAGACTTCCCGGCATACTGCTGGCACATGGCCTGGAGCGTCTTGAAGAACGCTGCGTCACCCACGAGCCAGCGCAACATGTGGAACACCATCGCGCCCTTCTCGAAAACGATAGACTGGTATTCCGGCGTGAACTCGTGCAAGTGTGCGGATTGAGCTATGGGCACAACCTCCTCGTGGGTGAGCGCGCCGATCTCCACTTCCTGCATGCGGTCTTCGAACGCGGTTTCACCGGCGGCCTCCTGCACGTAAAGGGCTGCGGAATAGCTCGCCAGCCCGTCTTCCAGAAAAACATCGTTGCGCGAGGCAGGGCTTACCAGCCCCCCCCACCATAGATAGGAGATCTGCTGCGCCAGTTGCTGGAATTTAACCCGCGTGGAAAAGAGGCGTGAGGCCAGCGCGACCAAGCCCGGCGCGCTGTATCCGTTGACCGTCCCATCTTCGATTTCTACGATATTAAGGTGGCCGTTGGGCAAAGGCCCAAACTTGTCGGAATAGAAAGCCATGATCTTGCCCGCGGTCTGCCCGTAATTGGCGGCGAAGCTTTCATGGCCAGGCTTCATGTAAAGGGTGATGTCCGCCCCCACGGCCGTCGCCGGCTGCACCACGTAGCGTCCGGCAATCACTGTCCCCGGGAACGAGGGCTGCTCATATTGGTAAGTGTACGTCACCTTACCGGCCTCGCGCGCGGGCGCGGAAGGCTTTCCCGAGGCGATCACCATTTCGTCCGAAGGCACCGTGATGCTCATGCTGGCAGCAAAGCGGCCCACGCCGTATTCACTGACGGGGAACCACCGTCCCGTATAGAGAAGGTAACTACCCTCCGGCCCGACGTACGCCAACTTCAGGTTCTCGACCGGACTGCCTTCTGCGGAAGCCAGCAGCCCACCGTATTTGACCGCGATCGAGGCAGGCTTCCCCTGCGGAACTGGATTCAGGAAATCGACGGAGAGGTTGAGGCCCTCCTGCCGAAAATTGCAATCCTTACCGGAGGCATCCTTCACGCTGTCAACTCGCAAGCCGCTGTTCAGCTCGTAGCTCATGGTGGTGAGGTCGGCTTTAGGAAGGAAATCAATCCGCGCCGTGGCTGAAAGCAGGTGTGTGGAAGGGAACAGTTCCGCCGTGATGGTGTAATTCGTCACCGAGTACCGAGGCGCCGTGGACTGGGCAAAAGCGGCGGGCGCAATTAGCGCGAGCGTCATTAGCCAAGGCACTGCACTCGCCAGCGGTCCCCTAACATAGTTCATAAATTGCTCCCCTCGACCGGAAACAGGAGTCAGGAGTCAGAACAGCAAACCGCCATTCTGACTCCTGACTTCCGACTCCTGACTCCTTGTAATCACTTTTCCCTCGCAACTCGGATGTTAATTGGATTATCCGCGAAACCAACAAGTTGCATATTGTGGAATACTTATCCGGCGGGGGGCGGACTCCTTAAGAGATTCGACCGGCTACCCTGTCGAACGGAAACACCCTTGCCACCGCATCGGCGGCCCGCCCGATAGCTCCTCCAGGCCCCAAGTGGTCCTTGAGGGCCCGCAGCTCTTGCGCCGTCTCCTCGCGTGCCTGGGGATGATCGAGTAAGTATTCTACCCGACCGGCGACCTTGGCAGCCGTGAAATCACTCTGAATCAGTTCGGGGACCACCAGCTTTCCGGCAAGAATATTGACCATACAGTAAAAGGGTACATTGATAAGAGCCCTCCCCAGCAGCCACGTGAGCGTGGAGACGCGGTAAACCACCACCATCGGCCGCTCCCGCAGAGCCGCTTCGAGCGTGGCGGTGCCGCTGGCTACGATGGCTACATCGCAGTGCTCCAGGGCATCGTAGGTGGCGCGGGTGACGGTGCGGACTGCTGCCTGGCCGGCGTAGCGCTCAAGCAGCGCCTTTTCCAACCCTCGGGTGTCGAGGGTCGGCGCAACGGCAACTACAAACTGGACCTTGTGGGTCAGCGATAGGCGATGAGCGGCCTCGAGCATGGTCGGCAGGATGCTGCTCACTTCCTTCTCGCGGCTGCCCGGCAACAACGCTACCGTGGCCGTTGCCGGCTCGAGCCCTATCTCGCCCAAGAACTGTTCCCGCGTCATGCGCGGCCGCACCAGATCGACCAGAGGATGCCCGACATATTCCACGGGAATTCCGGCTTCGCGATAGATGGCTTCCTCAAAGTCAAAAATACACAGCATCTTGTCGATACGAGCTTTGAGCTGCCGCAACCGGCTCTTCCGCCACGCCCAGACCTGCGGACTTACGAAATAGACGACGCGGATTCCTCTTTTCTTGAGCTGTTTGGCCAAGCGCAGATTGAAGTCGGGAAAATCAATGAGCACGGCAAGCTGCGGCCGGCGCTTGTCCACCTCCGCGAGCAGTGCATGGAAGGCGCGGTAGGCTCGCGGCAGCCCGCCGATTACTTCCGTGATGCCGATCATGGTGAGCTGGTGGGCGTCTACGATCGTGTCCACCCCGGCCCGGCGCATCGCTTCGCCGCCGCCGCCGAATATTTCCGGGTCGAGCAGCCGCTCGCGCAAGGCCAGGGCGAGTTCAGCCCCATAGAGATCGCCGGAGCGCTCGCCGGCTACGATCATCAGGCAAGGCTTGGACATTGATTACATGCTAGCACGTTTCGGGAAGGCGCCTTTGTAGGGGCACGCCTTGGGGTGCCGGTGGGCAGGGCAAGCCCAGCCCCTACGTTACAGGTTTGGTTGGGGCTTCGCCGCTCTGGACTACCCGCTATTGAACTCGCGTTCAATGCCGTGCAAAAAGCGGTTTTTTGGCCACTTTTTTGAGTTCGTTTGGCCATTTTTGCACTCAAAAACCAGTTCGTTTTGAACACTCTAAAATCGCTAAGTCCTGTAGTTGCAATAGATAGCTCAGTTCGTTCCCCCGAATTAGTATCTTTTTTCATTTCCTGCCGGCTTTCCACTAGAAGCTTGCTTTGCTTTCCCGGGCTGTGATGGACTTCTTGTCTGAGGAGCGGAGAGCGAGTTTGCGGGCTTTTCGTCCCGCTTGGCACTTTCTCTGGGGTGACCTGTAGGGGCGGTTCGCGAACCGCCCCTACTACGGTGGATCCCCGCTAGCGCGGGAGTAGGTTTGGGCGGGCAGTAGCAATGCAGCATGGGATTCTCAGCAGGCTGTTGCCTCGATTACGACCTCAACGCACCATCCTAGCCTATCTTGTGGCGTTTGTCAAGAGACAGGAAGTCTGTTTCGGTCCCTCCAAAACTGGACGCACACCCGCCCTCTTCATCCAGAGGTGGAGCCATGACAAACTATTTTAGGGACTTAATGTCATTTTCTCAGAGATAATGCTTGACAAGTATATAACTCTTGGATAAAGTCTTCCCCAGAGTTCGAATCACCACACAACTGACGGAGGACGCCATGAGGGTCGTGCGATTCTTCCTTCTATTCAGCGCATTCGTTGCAGGCGCGTATTTCCTTGCTTTTCGTACTCCGAGTCCCTCGCGGGCTCAGTCTGGAAGTGGCGGCGCAGGTGGCTCCTGCTGCGCCACGGAAGCCCCGCGCGAAGTTGACTTTCCTTATTACAACCTGACCAACGGGTGGATGTCCACATTGTATCTGGTGAGCGACTCGCCCCAGACCATGGATTTCACCCTGGCCGTGAAAGGCAGGCAGGGCCAAGTGCTGACCACGGCGGAAACCATCCAGCCGGGGCAGAAGCTCTCGATTGATCTCGCCGGCCTCATCACGCAACTGGGCGGTGATCCCACAGGAGCCTTTGCCGAGGGCAGCGTGTCGATTTATTTCGTTGGCACGATCATGCCCATTGTCGGCCAGATCACGGCCACCAACCCCCAATTGAGCCTTGTGCACGAATCGGTGATGGTGGAGCACGATCCTGGCCGCAGCGACATCCCACCGGTCCTCAACGGCCTCTGGTGGGGCCTGGGCGCCGGGCGCGTAGCCAACGTGATGGTCTCGAACACCAGTGCCAGTCAGTAGACTGCTCAAGCTTATCTCGACTTTCAGGGCCAGCGGCATCCGTTGAAAGACCCGCTGACGTTCGGCCCTTATGAGACCAAGGTGCTGGACATCACGCAACTGCTCACCAGCCTGGGAGTCGATCCGGCGCAGGCCCCCGAGGGTGGCATCACCATCGTGCCGAGCGGGGCGACTCCTACCCTGATCGCCAATGGTAGGATCACCGACCCGGCCTCAGGTTTTTCCTCGACCATAGATTTCCCTTCGCCCGACCTCGAGATTGCAAGCGCCCTGCACGCCAGCGGCGTGCCCATCGGCACACCCAGCAACGATTCGCCCTTTGCAGGGGCGGGAACGTTTGTTCCCCACGTCGTGGTGCGCAACCTGTTCGCTTCGGCCCAAACCGTGACCGTTACCCTCGAATACCCGCAGGTGGCGACGGGCAGCGGCCCGACGCCCGCGCCGCTCGACCCTGTGGCAGCGCAGGACGGGACGCACTCGCCCGCCACCGTGCAATCTCCTTTGGCCCTACTGACCGTACCCGCTTACAGCACCCAAGACATTCTCGCTGGCCGCCCTGATGAGCCAGTTCCCTTCCGCTCTCCCCTTTGGCTCCGTGCGCATCCAATTTAGTGGGCCGCCGGGATCGCTCCAGGCGGAAGTCACGAGCGTCGAGTCAATGGGCAACCTGGTGATTGACAGCCACATTCAAAACGAGGGGAATGGTTGGGCAGGCTCGGGCGCCAACCCCTGGCACCTGGATGACGACACGGAATCCATCCTGTTCCTCACTAATGAAAGCGACCAGTTGGCGCACTTCGGCTTTAAGGTTACGGCGAACGGTAGCGCGCCCTACTATTTGACCAAGTTGCTACTCAATCCGCACGAGACGCGGGCCATTGACATCCGCAAGCTGCGCGACGCTCAGAGGCCGGACCCCAAGGGCAACCTGATTCCCGCCGGCGCTACGGATGGCAGCGTGCTCTGGATACGGGGGGACAACCTGCCAGTGATGGGCCGCATGATGCAGATCCATCGCAAGCAGGGGATGGCGAGCAATTACGACTGCTGCTTCTGTGGCTGTCCCTACAACTACACCCCATCACTCAACTATATGAATCCTATTAGCCTATATCTGTGGGTAGCCTCGGAAGGGGGCTTCGCCTTTGAGGCCGGTTACGAGGACTGCAATAGGGCCGAATATTGGTACGACTATACGACTTCGGCCTCCTGGACCTCTGGAAACCCCAGCATTGCCTCGATGCAAGGCACTGGGCTGGTGAAGGGCGTCAGCGGCGGTACGGCCTCGATCTCGGCATCCTATTCCGGCTACACCTACACCTTCAACGGCAGTGTGTGTATCGCGAGCCCCCCGCTGAATGGCGGCGGCAGTGGCCCAGGTAACGTGAAGCCTAAGATCACCAGCATCTCACCGGCGCTAGGACTCATCGGAGCAAACACAAGTGTGACGATCTCCGGCAGCGGCTTCGGAGCCAGCCGTGGTTCAAGCACGGTGAACGCAGGAACCGGCATAACCTTCACCTACAATTCCTGGTCCGATACGCAGATTGGCGTAACCTTCCAGGTTGCCTCCAACGCCACATCCGGCAGCCACAACGTTACCGTAACCACCGCCGTGGGCACTAGTAACAACGATAAGACCTTCTATGTCCAGGTGCCGACCCTGTTCAGCGGATTGAGCGTTACGCAAACCGACCTGGGCTGCGCCCCAAACACGGCAGGAATTGGGGCCAAGGTCCAGTACCAGGTCCTGGACCAGGCGACCCAGGGGAACGCAGTCTTGGTCGCAGGAATGACTCCGCAGGAGCACTTCACTGTAAACGGCACGCCGGCGTATGACGGTTTCAAGCCCTTTGCGACTCCTCAGAATACTGACGCGCAGGGGGAATTTACGGATATCCCGGTGGGAACCTGTTTCGGCCCGCCCGTCCCACAGACCAACATCTGCGTCGACGCGGTCCAGACGTTTAATATCGTCGTGGGAACGAGCACGTTTTCTATCAACACCACAACAACGCGGCGAGACTGCGTGCAGGGCATCCGGGTGCAGATATCGCCTGGGTCGACGTACACGATAGGGACAGTCAACTGAAGGAGGAGGCAACGTGCTCACAGCAAAGACCCGTCTAACGGCGTTGATTCTCATCGCCCTTCTTTGCGGAGGGACAGCCTCATCCCTCCATCCGGGGTCTAGCGGACGAAGCGGGGCTGATATGCCGAGGAGGACGGCGGCGAGGAAGCGAGTCGCTGAGATCATGGAGGAGACCCTCGGGCGCGGACACACCACCGTGCATGGGGTTCGGGCCTACACCAGGGTCCCGCCCTCCCCTGAGGATGTCGTCGAGCTTCGACGCCTCGGACGCCCTGCCATTGCGGCACTCACGGACTACGCGATGGGCGGAACTCCCCCGCAGCGTAGGCAAGCAATTGAGTTTCTTGGCTTGATCGGTAGGGGAGAAATCATCCCTTCCCTCGATCTAATACTGCGAAAGTCTCCGTGGCCCGCCGATCGGGAGGCGGCTCTCCGCTGGCTGCCAGACGATAGGAGCGGGGCGGTCAAATCAATTCTAATTAGAGCCGCAAAGACGGACCCCGAGGACGGAATTCGTGAGTTGGCGCGCAGTCGACTTGCGGAATATTCTGCCAAGTAGCCTCACGGCCCCATCCCGCGTACGCGGGTGGCGTGGCGCACTCTGGTATCTCTGCGCTTTAGCCGCCAGCCCTGTCGGGGCGCACATCCTTGCGGGGTCCCTCGCAGGCTTGCGAGCCTTCGCAGACAACAGAGAACGATGGGCCACCCGCGGACGGCAGTGTCAATTGGGTGCGGGGAGACAACCTGCCGGTGATGGGCCGCCTGATGCAGATTCATCGTAAGTCGGGGATGGCGAGCAATTACGACTGCTGCTTCTGTGGCTGTCCCTACAACTACACCCCTTCACTCAACTATATGAATCCCAATAGTCTATATTTGTGGGTAGCCTCGGAAGGGGGCTTCGCCTTTGAGGCCGGTTACGAGGACTGCAATAGGTCCGAATATTGGTACGACTATACGACCTCGGCCTCCTGGAGCTCTGGAAACCCCAGCATCGCCTCGATGCAAGGCGCCGGACTGGTGAAGGGCGTCAGCGGCGGTACGGCCTCGATCTCCGCATCCTATTCCGGCTACACCTACACCTTCAACGGGAGTCATTGTATCCAAAGCTCCCCTGTGCCTGGCGGCGGCAGTGGGCCAGGTAACGTCTGCGATTTCAGTATCGCGCCTCAAACGGTGAGATCGACCGATTGCACGAACGGCACAGAGCAAAACCAGACGTTTGCCGCTACTGTGACGCCGTCTATGTCCGATTGCGATTACAATTCATCCAGTAGTAATACCTATGGTCAGGTTAGTAGCTCGGGTAACGTGGAAATTGACCAAGCCAAATCCTCTTGTACTTTCACTGCTGGCCCCTCTTGCACGGTATATTACTATTCCGGCCCGAAAAGGTCCGACGGAACGGCCGGGACGATAAACATGACATTCTCCCTTCAACTGGGACTATACACCGTCGTGCACACACAACAAGCGAGCGTAACATGCCCCTGAATATACATGAGATTGAAAGGTCGCTCCGGCAGGTGGGTTTCGCTGTTACCGCAGTTTTCATGTTGATGGGAGTGGTTCGCGCTGCCGGTAAGCCTTCCCCAAGGTTTGTCAGTGTCCCGCTTCGGCTCTTGGCCGAAGGTGACCTGACTAAGTATTGGACGCTGAAAAGTGCCGAGTTGCGGGAGACTCCCAGCGCCACATGGGGGTACGTCGGGATCCAGAACGTTTCAAACACGCCCATAGAGCGTGCCCGCTTCTATGGCGAATATTTCGATGCTCAGGGAAGGTTCTGTTTTTCGCTTGCTTTCTCGCTGGCAAGCAACGAAGGGGGGCTGGACTCGCCCTCGCGCCCTGGTGAGGTTCGCAGCTTGCGTTCGATGGCCGCCTCTCTTAGCCCGGCCGTCGCGCCCAAGGAACTGCGGCTCTACCTGGTTGGGCAGAGGAGTTTGACCGGTCAACATGTTGAGGGTGAGGGCACCCCACCCATGCGCGTTCCGGTCATTATTTCAGGGGGACTTGCGGAGAGCCTATCCTCGGTCATCCTCAAAGGCGAGCTTGCCCCGCCGGATGACTCGATTAGGGATCTGGTGTTGGCCCGAGTTCGCGTGGACAGCACCGGACGTCCCGAGAAGGTCGAGGTCGTGCATGCCATTAGCGATAAACTGCTACAGTGGTTCCAGGACTATGTGTCGGGGGTCAGGTTCACCGCGGCGAGCCGCGGAAAAATCCCGGAGGCTGGGGACACGCTGCTCCTCGTGCGTGCAGTCGCCTCCAGGAACGCTTTCGAGAATTCGGATTTTCTCCCCCGGCTATCCCCGCGGGTTACGACCTACCTCGCAAGCACGTACGACAATGAAGTGGCACCCGTAAGCACTTTGCTCTTCGTGCCCGCGCCGACACGCGTCAAGCGGCTCGGCAGCGGAGACTGGGTCAACCTTCCGCCGCCACCGCCCGGTCTTTTCTCTATTTTCTTCGACGGAACTGATTGGTGCTCAGGCCTGTTCGAGTCCAAAGCTGGCCGGATATTGGGCCAGTTCGTCCTCGAGTGGAGAGAGTGAACCCTGCAGCAGGAACGCAGCGCGGCTTTCGGTCGCAACCGATGACAAAGACGGTCATGAAGACCATCAACGCTTGAAAAGGTCTTATTTATGCGCCCACCAAGCGTGCAGGGGGGGCGGTAGGGATAGTGGTTAACCGGCGCCCCTTCACCGATCCAGGCATGCGCTGGCCAGCGCGCATCGCGGCGAAGGTTGCGTCCAATGGCGTGCCCTACTACCTGACGAAATTGCAGCTCAATCCGCACGAGACGCGCGCCATCGACCTACGCAAGTTGCGCGACGCCCAGCAGCCCGACTTCAAGAACAACAAGATTCCCGCCGGCGCTACGGATGGCAGCGTGCTCTGGATACGGGGTGACAACCTGCCGGTGATGGGGCGCATGATGCAGATCCATCGCAAGGCGGGCATGACAAGCAATTATGACTGCTGCTTCTGTGGCTGTCCCTACAACTACACCCCTTCACTCAACTATATGAATCCTATTAGCCTGTATTTGTGGGTAACCTCGGAAGGGGGCTTCGTCTTCTACGCCGGATTTAAGGACTGCAATCAGAGCCCTTATTGGTACGACTACACGACCTCGGCCTCCTGGAGCTCTGGAAACCCCAGCATCGCCTCGATGCAAGGCGCTGGACTGGTGAAGGGCGTCAGCGGCGGTACGGCCTCGATCTCCGCATCCTATTCCGGCTACACCTACACCTTCAACGGCAGTGTGTGTATCGCGAGCCCCCCGGTGCCTGGCGGCAGCAGTGGGCCGACCACTGTGTACCCGCCGACGTACGCTGTGCTGACCGGGTCTGAGGCCATCCAGGGCACATGCATACCCAGCCCAGTACCGGGCGTAACGCGGACGTACGCAGCGTACGACAGCAACTACAATTTGCTCACGATGTCGTTGGGCTGGACGCTTCATGAGAACGTCACCTCGCAGAGTTCATGCGGTATGGGCACTGACGGAACCGCAAATTCGCCGAACTTCGCCGACACCATTTACAACTGCCAATCCAATTGTACGTTCACATCGAACCAGTGGTTCTCCGTTGTTCTTAACGGTTATACGTATACCCTTAAGGCTCAAGATGGCGTAGATCCGACATTCACAACGTACCCGGTCCACACGGGGTGGCACGTGACGGCAACGACGAGCGGGGTAACCGTTGGGCCCAATTGAGAACCTATGAGCCCTCGCATGGGATCGCGACTTACACTGGGTCTGCTGATCTTGTTTGCCTGCCCGCTTACTCCGCGACCGAACGGCGGCGGGGACGGCCTACTGGATCGGCGTGTAGCGCACTTCGAAACCCACACAAACGCCCGCCGGATGGCGCACATGCTGAGCCAAGCGGGTGACCTCCGCGGCGCGCTCATAGCCCTCGCGATGCACGCAGACATCCGCATCTGCTTCGAGCAACGTCCGCCGCGCAAGGGAGAGAAACAGCCGAGCTTCGACGTCCGTGTCGCTGATAAGACAGTGGGTGAGATCCTCCAGATCCTGCTGGAAAAGGACCGTCATTATGAGTACCGAGAGCGCCTGGGTGTCATTGAAGTATTCCCGGTCGGCGCGGACAAGGATCCTACGGATTGCCTCAACATGGTCGTGCCTGCGCTTCACGTGCACTCCCCTTGGAAGTGGGCGTGGGGCGCGGTGCGGTGCGAGGTCCTTTTGCTTTCGGAAAAGCCGGGTCGCATCATTCCTGAGCCATTTACTGAGTGCTCGGGCGCGACGCACATGAGCCATCCTCCGGAAAGGATGTTAGAACGAACCTTTGAGAACTGGACGGTTCGCGAGATTCTCGACGAACTTTCGTCAATGGCAGGCAACGCGGCGTGGTACGCGACCTATGACGGGCCTTCCCCGAGCTGCAAGAACCTCGTACTGGGTGAGTACCAACCACTCACATGGTACCCGCCCGCGAAGGAGGGTGGACCATGGACAGAAGGCTTGCCCCAGACGTGCAGGATTTGCCACTACCACCAAGCCGAGGCGACCGATCACTGAGTGCCAGGCTGCCCGGGCCAGGCCTCGTGTGGTTCCGCGGGCTAGCCCACTCACCCGGTTGCAGTCCGATCGGGATAGGGGGGGCGGTTGCCCACTCACCCCTCCCACACCACCGTACATACGGAGCCGTATACGGCGGTTCGGCGGGTTAAGCTAAGACCCAGCGGCGAGGCGGGGCAAGCCGAGCGCATCAAAGTAGGCATTGGGCAGGGCCTGGCAGATCGAAGGGTCGTGGCTAAGCCGCCACGGACCGAGTTGGCTGCAGGCGGTTTTCTTCGCCCACTTGCGACTCACTCCGCGTTGTTCCAGCTCCGCCCACCGCGTTCCCACGTGCTTCCACTGCGCCCACAGCACCGACCGCAGCCGGCGTCGTATCCGCGAATCAAGGTGTACGAGCGCGCAGGGTGTCTGGCAGAACCCGAAATAGCTCCGCCACCCCCGGAGGTATGAGGTCAGTTCGCACGCCATCGACATACGCAAGTTGCGCGACGCCGAGCAGCCGGACTTCAAGAAGAACCTCATTCCCGCCGGCGCCACGGACGGCAGCGTGAACTGGGTGCGGGGCGAAAACCTGCCGGTGATGGGGCGGCTGATGCAGATCCATCGCAAGCAGGGGATGGCGAGCAATTATGACTGCTGCGTCTGCAACTGCCCGTACAACTACACCCCTTCGCTCAACTATATGAATCCTATTAACCTATATTTGTGGGTAACCTCGATGGGGAGCTTCGCCTTCGAGGCCGGTTATGAGGACTGCAATAGCTTCAAATATTGGTACGACTATACGACCTCGGCCTCCTGGAGCTCTGGAAACCCCAGCATCGCCTCGATGCAAGGCGCCGGACTGGTGAAGGGCGTCAGCGGCGGTACGGCCTCGATCTCCGCATCCTATTCCGGCTACACCTACACCTTCAACGGGAGTCATTGTATCCAAAGCTCCCCTGTGCCTGGCGGCAGCAGTGGGCCAGGTAACGTGGTCACGGTGAGCGTGAGCTGCAGCCCAGCGCACCTTGCCCTGGGGTCAACGGCACCCTTGGCGACTAAGACAGGCAACTGCAACACCACCGCCACGCCTTCAGGCGGCAGCTTCTCCTGGAGCGTAAACAAATCGACAGTCACCCTTAACCCCAGCGGCGGCGGGGCAAGCTATACGGCCGCCAGCGCGAGCAGCGCCTCCGGGGATACCGTCATTACCGTGCAATATACGGCCGGCGGTCAGAACGCCAGCGCGCAGTCCGCTGGCATCACCGTTCACAACCCAACGAGCCTCAACGTGGATTCAGATACGACGAATCCGACAGGCAAGAGTTGCAACGTGCCTTGCCTGGCGAATCCAGGGAATGGCACGTGCAACGCCTCCACATCGAATTGCGGATACAGCTCCTATCTCCGCCAGCGCCAGTATAGCGTCATCGATCAATTCCAGAATAAGTTCCAAGACGTTGGGTTGTCGAGCGTGAACTTAACCGAAAGCATCCCATACACCACGACGTGTCCGAATCTGACCTTCACATCTGGGAGCTGGACCGCCAGCCCCTTCAGTGACAGCTATTACCTGTGCAGCACGTGTTGTCTGCCACAGGGACCGGGCTGCTCAGCCCAAACGAATGCCCAGCAGACGATCTACGCCAATAGCGTTCAGGTGCGCACGGAAAGCATCGCGTGGACCTGCACGAGTGTGACCGTAAGTCCATAGGGGGTTGAATATGCGTCGCAACAAGACCGTGTTTTCTATCCTGTTGGTGACCCTCGGCGTCTCGATCCAGGCTGAGGCAGACGAATCCGCACTGCTAAAACTGCCACTCTTTCCTGCGCCCATAGTGCGGAAGGGTGTTCCGCTGACAAGGGCGCTTTCTGAAATTGCGGTTGAGGTAAGAAACGGTTACGTACTCTTCGGCGCTGAGGTCCGTGTGACGGACCACAAAGAGCCCATTGTCGATGTAGATCTGCCACCAGGGAGCACTCTGGGGGATGGGATGCGACAGGTTTTTGGACAACTCCCAAATTACACGTTCAAGGTGGTCTCGCCACACCTCATTAACGTCTTCCCCAACCAAGCCACCCGGGATCCGAACGATCTCCTTAACCTTCGGGTCGCACAATTCGACGTCGCTGACCAGCACCCGGACAGCATCCTGAGCTACCCTGATGACTTTATTGGCGAACTCAGAGCTCGCTTGAGACCGAGGGGAGGGGTACTGGGCGAAGTTCTTGGACCCGTAGACGGTCCGGGGGTTACGCTGCACCTGCGCAACGTTATGGTGCGTCAGATTTTCAACGAGGTGGCGGAAGCCACAGAAAACCTGCCCGGGGAGTTGGAGCCGCGGGGATGGGTGTGGCTATTCAACGATGACCCGAACTTTAAAACGGACCCACATCTGGCTGGAGGAGGACGCTACTCCTCGTCTCCGCTCTTAAGCGTCCCTCAAGACTGGAGGACACAAGAGAAGAACAGAGTGCGCAACGAGTGACCCGCCGGCAGGCACAGAGGGAAGCTTTGCGTTTCGCCACATTTCCAAACAAACCCTGAAGCCGCAGGGCGCTGTTCCGAGCTTCGGCACATTCCCGGAGCTTGAAACCGCAGAGATTCGCTCTGCCAGCCAGAATAAGTTAAGACAAACCTGACGCCCTGCACCGGAACCCCGACAGTGGCAGTTGGCGGTCCTGACTACTGCATTTTGCCTAGCAGGTAGCGCACAGGTACGCGTATTTTGCGTTCCTGTGCGGCTCTTTACTTCGGGTTCGCGACGAGAAACATCGTAACGCCGCTCGAATTTGGGAAGAACCGCGGAGGAATCCGTCGGCTGACGGATACCTCCACGCTACCCCCCTTTTGCCAAAGTCAATTCGGTGGAGAGGGCAATTTCGTTGCATGAAATCTCAGACCGCCCCACGACCCGATGGCGGAAGCTCATGAGATAAGACAGGAATTACAACGCGCAGGTGAGATTATGAGTCCCCCTCGAGAATGGCCGTCATTGTGTCCGGTTCGAACGCTCTGCAAAGTCGCCATTTCAGAAATTAGCGGAGCGGCGGTTGGGGGAATGGCTGGCAATCCTTTGGCGGGAGCAACAGGTGCTGTATTTAATCAGGTTGCCGGTGTTATTGGTAATGACGTGCCGGAATTTCGGCTGATTTTCAGACGTGGCGCCTTCGATCTGGCGCGAAGATTGAACCGGGACCTTCGGAACATTCCATGAATGCCTGAACTCTTGGGTTCCATCCTTACCCGCACCGAGAATGCTGCCCTAGGCCTAGCATAGGCCCAGGGCAGCCGCCCGTTCACATGGCCGTACGCGATATGCTCGGATGTGGCGCCCGGCGGTTCTGGGCGTGTCGTCGGCTACTCGGAAACTGGTGCAAACGGCCTGTGGGAAATAGGCCCTCGCTTGTCGCCCAGCGTTCACTGATTGAATCGCTCTGGTACGGTTATAACGGGTTGCGGAGCGTTGCTCTGTGCCGGCCCGCATGGGTGATCTCGCGTGGCGCCAAACCGCCCAGGCTTTAGGAGGGGCTTGAAGGTGACAGGAACACTACTTTAAGGGGAGGGCGTGCTGGTTAACGTAGGTGTCGACTCGAGGATCCCGATCGGCGCCGGAAGCGCCCGGCGCGATGTAGTGGAACGCTTCAGCGTATTCGACCCCGTATTGCCTGCCCAGTTCGCGGCTTTGCGACATGACGAACTCTTTGATGTAGTTTCGATCTGCGGTGATGTCGTCGTCGCCCAACAGGGGCAGGCGCTGGTTCCGTTTCGCCAATTCCGCTCTTAAGCGCGATCCGAGGCGCCCGGCAGGACCTTTCGCCACGTTAGCCCGATTGACTTCCACCTTCTTATCGATCTGCTTGCTGATATCCACGACGCGCGTGATCTCCGGACGCCGCGCGAAATAGTATTTATCCTGGACGGTCTTTGGCTCGAGTCCGGCCGCGAACTGTTCCGGGTAGTCGTGCGCCCTTCCGGCCATCCAGCAAGCGGCTTCCACCGCCCGCGCCAGCGTGTAATGATCAGGATTCTCCTCATCGTGAGCCCAGGGATCCCAACAGACCACCGTATCCGCCTTCACCAGGCGGATGAGGAAGATGAGCCGGCAGATCAGCTCATTGAGCGATACGCCGGCCATGCGGTGGTTATTGTAGTTCAGGTCGAAGTGACGCTTACAACCCAGGATCTCGGCTATGCGGGCGTTGTCGCGCTCGTTGCCGAGGACGTTCTCGCCAATGGTTCCCATCGTGCCCAGCCCAGGGGCATCGCCCATATCATCGTTGCTGGCGCGGACCAGGTAGCCGGTGTAGCCCTCTTCGATGAGTTTGGCCACCGTGCCCGACGCCGACAGCGGGATATCATCGGAATGAGCTTGCAGCGCGAGAAGGACTTTCCCTTTGTGGGGTTGGCCTGTGGCGGGGCGCTCAAGAAAAACTCCGCCGGCCGTCTGCGGTTGCGGCGGTTGAGACCGCGCCATGGCGGGCAGGGCCCCGGCACTCACTAAACCGCTCAAGAGATTGCGTCGTTTCACGGGTGCCATTATACCCCCGTGGAGATCGAGCCATGAGGGAAACCGGTAGTGTCCTAAATTTGGCTCGTAGCGCTGACCTTTAGGCCAGCACTTGGAAGGCGCGGTAGGCGCGCGGCAGCCCGCCGATTGCTTCCGTGATGCCGATCATGGCGAGCCGGTGGGCGTCCACAGTGAGGCTACTGGCAGATGCTAATGGATTCGAGTTCCATGTCGCACGAGAGGCGGGTTTATCGCGGGTTATCGCCAATGCCAGGCTTTGATACGCGATCCATCAAACCTTATGATCCTGGTTTGGGTTGATCCCCTCGGATGCGCCATCAGCCGGAAGCTCGAGGTTAGTATTGCCGGGCGTGATCAAGGGCTGGCTCGCCGCCACTCCATCTGTGGTCGAGGGTCCCGTGCGGTCACTGAGCAATCTATTCAGGAGCGGAATCTTCGCGCGGTTCGATTCCACGACGTCCACGCCTCGCGCCGTTATCGTGAAATCTGAGTTGTCCGCTATGGTGATGTATTCTTTGCTCTTGAGATACCACATTGTGAAGTCCAGATAATCGCGGGGGAAGCCCATGCGGCGTTCAACCTCGGCAAGAGGAACTTCCGGGGTGAAGGGCTTGATGCGGCGCTGAATATATAGCAGGGCCAGCACCGCCACCCGTCGGTTCAACTCGCCGTCGTTGCTATTCATAAAATCAACCGAGTTGGATAAGGGGACCGGTTCGGGCGCCTGCTTCTTATAAGTCGCATCGTATTCGGCGCGGCGTTCTGGATCGGACAGTACGTCATAGGCTTGCTTCAACAGCACGAACTTTTCAACATCCCCGGTCCCCGGGACGTCCGGATGGAAGCGGCTCGCTAGGAATCGATAAACGCGAGAGATTGTGGAGGGCTCGGCATTGGGGCTGATTTGGAGGAATTCGTAGTAATCCGGAACTGTCTTAGTGGTTTCCCCGCGAAGGTACAGACCTGCCACAAACCTTCCGTTTCCGGCCGCCTGGCACCAACGCACGAAACCTTCCCGGTCCAGCGGTTGGCGACCGCCGGCGCGTTGGATGTCGCCGACAATCTCCACGAGCGATCCCTCCGCCAACTGGCTCTCGACCTCGACGCCCATGCCGTCCTCGCTGAAATCGAGGAGCTTGGCCGCCATCATGCTCCGGCCAGCCCCGGCCTGCCAAATGATTGTGAGGTCTCCCTGACCTGGGAAGGACTTAGTTCGGGGGCGTCGGCGGCGTTCCGGATTCGGGGCCATAGTGTAACTCCACGTCAGGGCGGGTCGTTGAGCTGAGACCTTCAGCTAAGATCCCGCTAGTGTGGGGATGATAAATCGTTCCCCTGGACACGTCAATACTCTTATCTGCCATTGTTCTATTCGCCAATGTTTCATCTGCCTTTGCCGGGGCAACATCAAAAGTCCATTGCTATCATGTTTCGGTAGGGTACCTTGCGGGGGCGCTTCCGCCTGGCCCCGAGACCGCAAGGGAGGGTTAGGTGAGCAACCACACAAAGCCCCTCGAGGATCTGGTCAAGGAACTCCCGCCCGACCTCCGGGATGAGGTGCGGGACTTCGTTGAGTTCCTGCTTAGCAGAGAGCAAAACACGGTACCCGGAGTCCCCGCATTCAGTTGGGAGGGCGCTTTGAGCGACCTGAGTAGCCGGTACACCTCGGTTGGCTTGCAGCACCTGATCGCGCGCTGGAGGGCTGAGGGCAAGTGAGGCTACTGCCAGACGTCCGTTGTCCGTAGCCCGGAATTGGTGAAATATGATGTCGCGTGCCGCCGAGTGGCAACGGCCTACGAACCACGGACCACAGACACTTCCTGGTCCTTATACTGAAGCTGATAAAGCTTGAAATAAATGCCTTGTTTTTGAAGCAATTCTTGGTGAGTTCCCACTTCCCGGACGCGGCCTTTATGCATGACCACGATTTTGCTGGCGTTCTGAATGGTGGACAAGCGGTGCGCGATGACCAGCGAAGTGCGGTTTTCAATCAGACAGCGCAGACCTTCCCGCAGCAAATGCTCGGTTTCGGGATCCACACTCGAGGTGGCTTCGTCCAGGATCAGGATTTTCGGGTTGTGAGCGAGGGCTCGAGCAAAGGAGAGCAGTTGCTTCTGGCCCACGGAAAGCGTAGCACCGCGCTCCTTGACAGGTTCCTCGAAACCTCCCGGCAGGCCCTCGATGAATTCCAGCAGGCTCACCTGGCGCGCTGCTTCACGGATTTGCCGGTCCGTGATCCATTCGCTGCCCAAGCGGATATTGCTGGCGATGGTTCCCGAAAACAGGAAGGGGTCCTGGAGAACGATGCCGAAGTTCCTGCGCAAATCGCGCAGCCGTAAATGGCGGATGTCCACGCCGTCAAACAGCACCTGCCCTTCTTGCACATCGTAGAAACGGAGCAGCAAATTGGTAAGCGTCGTCTTGCCGGCCCCGGTGTGACCGACCACCGCCACGGTCTCCCCCGGTTGGATCGAGAACGAGACATTTTCCAGCACGCGGTGCTCATCCCTGTAAGCGAAGCCCACGTGAAGGAATTCCACGAGAGAGGTTGGCGGGGGAGTGCTCTGAGTTTCCGCCTTGTCCGTTGTCCGTGGTCCGTTGTCCGTTGTTGTGGCCAATATGGACTTGGCGTGATCCACTGGGGAAGTGACAACGGACGACGGACCACGGACGACGGACAACGGGCCCCGGCTGGAAGGTTGAGGATCTGCAATCGTCACCGGCGTGTCGAGCAGTTTGAAAATGCGCTCCGAACTCGCCATGGCGGCTTGCAGAAGGTTGTACTTATCGCTCAAGTCCTGAATGGGCCGGAAAAAGCGCTGCGAGTATTGGATGAAGGCGAAGGCGGTCCCCACGGTAACCACACCGCGCAGCGCCATGCCACCGCCCAGATAGATGATGATAGCCACCGCCACCGTTCCCAGCAGGTCCACCGCCGGATAAAACAGCCCGTAAGCCAGAATCGAGTCCTTATAGGCTTCCATGTGGGTGCGATTGATCTTCTCGAATTCCGCGTCGCTGCGCTCCTCGCGGTTAAAGAGCTGTAACACCGCCATCCCGGTGATGTGTTCCTGCAAGTAAGCATTGATGCGCGCTATGGCCACACGAATGCGCCGGTAGGATTCGCGCACCGCCCTTCGGAAAGCAGCGGTGACCAGCACGATGACGGGAAGCACCGAGAAGGTGAGGAGCGCCAGTTTCCAATCCATCTTCAGCATTACCACCACAATGGTGATCAGCGAGAAAACATCGCCGATGATGGCCACCACTCCGGAAGCGAACAGGTCGTTCAGCACATCCACGTCGGTGGTCACCCGCGTCACCAGGCGGCCCACCGGGTTGCGGTCAAAGAAGCTCATTTGCAATCGCTGGAGATGCGCGAAGAGCTGCTTGCGCATGTCGTACATGACCTGCTGCCCTACCAGTTGCATCGCGAAAGACTGGGCAAACTGCAGGCCGAAGGTCAGGATAATCACGGGAAGAAAAAGGACCAGCGCGATTTGGGCGATGCCTACCAGCGGGTTGGGACTGAGGAAGCTTGCAAGGAATTTCGGAAGCTCCGCGTGCGTCGTGGGGTCGAGATAACGGTCCACCTCGACCTTTAACAGATAGGGCGGGACGGCCTGCAAGATCCCGAATAGAAGGATCGCCAGCAGGGCAAAAAGCGTCATGCGCCAGTAAGGACGCAGGTAGACGAGCAGGCGCCGCATCAGGTGCGCGTCGTACGCCTTGCCGAGAATTTCTTCGTCGTGGAAGCTGTCAGCCATCGGTCAGTCGTCAGTTGTCAGTCGTCGGTTGTCAGCAACCCGTTGCCAGAAGTGGAGCAGCAACGGATAACGGACGACTGACCACTGACGGGCGCGGCAAGGCGCCCGCTACACCTCTTTCTCCAATTCCTCCTCAATCAACTGCTTGTTATAAAGCTCCGTGTAGTGGCCGTTGAGGGCCAACAACTGTTCGTGGGTGCCGCGCTCGACGACCTCACCTTCGTGCAGCACTACGATCTCGTCCGCGTTCTGGATGGTCGAAACCCGGTGCGAGATCAGGATGGTGGTCCGCCCAGCCATCACGCCGGTGAGGTGCCGCAGGATTTTCTCCTCCGTGTAGGTATCGACGCTGGAGAGCGCGTCGTCCAAGATCAGGATGCGCGGATCGCGGATGACCGCCCGCGAAATCGCGGTGCGTTGTTTCTGACCTCCCGAAAGCGTCAGCCCCCGCTCGCCTACCATAGTGCCAAAACCCTTGGGGAAACCCTGGATTTCCGGCAGGATGTTGGAAATCTCCGCCGCCTGCTCGACCTCGGCGTCGGAGGCCTCCGGCTGGCCAAACTTGACGTTCTCTCGAATGCTTTCGCTGAACAGGAAAGTTTCCTGGGGCACGAACCCAATGTGCCGGCGCAGCGTCTGGAGCGGAATCTGGCGGATGGGAACACCATCAACGAGCAGCGAACCCTCCGGGGCATCGTATAGCCGCGGAATCAGCCCCACCAGCGTAGACTTGCCCGAACCCGTGGCGCCCACGATGGCCACAGTCTTTCCGGCGGGTATTTGCAGGCTCAGGTTTTTCAATACCGGCGCGCCGTTGTAACTGAAAGTGAGGTTTCGAAACTCGATCTCGCCCCGCAGGGAGGTCACAGGACGCGCGGGAACGGCGCGGTCATCAATATCAGGCTTCGCCTCGAAGATGAGCATCAGGCGCCCCAGCGAGGCCAAGCCACGCTGCACCAGATTGGTCACCCAACCCAGCGCAATCATGGGCCAGATCAGGTAAACAAGGAAAACATTGAAAGCCGCAAAAGTCCCCACGCTGATCCTGCCCTCCAGCACATGATGGCCGCCCACCGCCATCACCAGCAGGAAAGCCGCCGCGAACAGCAACTCCATGCCGGGCCAGAGGAAACTGGTAATCCAGATCAGACCCTTGTTTTTCGCCACGAAGTCCAGGTTCATCCCGTCGAACTCCGCCATTTCCGCTTCTTCCTGGCAGAAGGCACGCACCACGCGCACTCCCGCGAGATTTTCGCGCACCCGCTCGGTGAGGTCGGAATAGAGCGCCTGGATCTTCTCAAAGCGTTCGTGAATCTGCTGGCCGAAGAACTTGACCCCATAGGACACCAGGGGCATAGGAATCAGGGCGTAGAGGGTGAGGCGCCAGTCAAGATGGAACATCAGAGCAACCGTGGCCACGCCCAACACCACCGTGTTGGCGGAATACATGATGCCCGGCCCCACCATGTTGCGCACCGCGTTCAGGTCGTTGGTGAGCTTTGACATCAGGTCGCCGGTGCGGTTCTCCGTGTAATAGCGCGGGGAAAGACGCATGAGGTGCGCGAAAAGGTCGTTGCGCAAGTCGTACTCGACATCCCGCGATATCCCGATAAGAATCCAACGCATCCAGAATTGCATCACGGCTTTGCACGCCCCCGCAGCCAGGAGCAGCCCGGCCACGCCGAGCAGTTTTCGGGCCGCGCCTCCGTGCGCCAAATCATCAATACCTGCTTTAATGATGAGAGGGACGAGTACCCCTACCTGGGAGCCCACCAGGCAGAGAAAGCCCGCTACATATCGAGCTTTGTAGCGAGCCAGATAAGGTCGGAGTGGCCGGAAAGGACGCAGCATCGAACGTCGTTTGTGGCGCGGGCGTCTCGCCAGTCAGCCGACTGGCATCCTGCCCGCGCTTTCTTGCACTTGGTTTGCGGGCGAACCCGCCGGGCCAGCAGCGCGAGAAGTTCCCCCCATAACAAAAAGCCGCAGAGTTCCTCAGCAACCCTGCGCTCATCGCCTTATGGGAAAACCACGTGAGCCCGAATTCTCATTATAGTGGACGCAGGAAGAACGAGGCAAGGGCAGGATTCGGCAATCCTGTCCCTGGTGGCTTGACCTTTTACTAATCTGGACAGATAATCTGGATGATCGAGGAGGAAGCACGATGACCATTGGAATCTTTGAAGCCAAACAGAAACTCTCCGAGCTTGTTGAGCGCGCCTCGCAGGGCGAAGAGATCGTCATCACCTGTCGAGGCAAGGAGCGTGCTCGGCTCGTGGGGGCGGTCGTGAGACGCAGGCGCAGTGCGAAGGAAATCTTCGACTCATTCTCCCGCGTGCGCATGAAGCTACCCAAGGGGATGACAGTGAAAGACTTGATCGAAGAAGGGAGGCGCTTTTGAGAGCCTTTGTTCTCGATGCCTCCATCACCTTGGGCTGGATGCTCGACCGCCCCGTTCCGGCCCGCGCCGCCCTGGCACGCAAGCTTATCACTGCGGGCGTGGTCCCGGTCGTCCCGATGCTCTGGCGTCACGAGGTCTCAAATGGCGTGGTGATGTCCGAACGGCGCGGCCGCCTCACTGCTGGACAGGTAGAAATCCTGACGGCTGATTTGGAGGAATTCTCGGCCGGCGTCGAGGTAGAGCCTGTGAACGCGGGGATCTCCGTTCTGATTGAAACGGCGCGGCGGACGAACCTAACCGCTTACGACGCTGCCTATCTGGAGTTGGCCGCCCGGCGCAGGCTGCCCTTAGCCACGCTCGACGACAAGCTGCGCGAAGCAGCGCGGCAGGCCGGCTTGGAATTGATTTAGCAGCGTAAATGAGCTTGACCAGGAGGGTAGTCCGTGAAACGAAGGGAATTGCTAACCGCTTTAGGCAGCGCCTCAGTTTTGAGCTTAGGCCCGGAAGGCGCTTCGGCCAAAACCTCTTCCCAGCCGCCAATGGGTATGTCGCCGGGAGTGCGAGGCGAATGGCCCTTTGTGCTGCCGGAAGTCATCAATGATTGGACCACGGTACGGGTGGATGGATTCTCCGCTCCCATTCCCGCCTGTGTTTATGAGGGTTCCCAGCTTGGTGGAGGCGTGCCGTTAGGCGGATTGGGCACAGGTTATTTTACTTTGGAAGGGCAAGGAAAGCTGGGTTTCTGCTCGATCTTCAATGAGCTGGTCCCTCCCGCAAAAGTTTTCCGCGATTGGCTTATGGTGGAAAGCGGCACGAAGTGCGTGCCTTTATCCACGGCACAGATTTGGTACTTGGGCCATTTCCCGATCGCGGGTCTCCAGGCCGCTTTGACTGAATTGCCGCTTGAAATTGGGGTCAGAGCCTTTTCTCCGTACGTGGTGGGGGATTCCTCGGTCTCGAACACTCCGCTGGCGCTGTTCGAGGTCGAGCTTCGCAACACGTCGGATCAACCCTTGACTCTTAAGCTGCATTTGAGCTTCCCTGTCGCTCCGGAGGGGGCCGGTCTGGCGGTTCGTGGCGAAGGAATTTCCCAGGCCGCGGGGAAAGGCCAGTATTCGCTCGAGGTCAGTATTCCCAGTCAAAACCAGCGGCGCGTGGCTTTTGCAGTGGGCTGGCATGCTCCGTCATGGCGCGATAGCGGGGGTGACCTCCGCCATAACCGTTACTCACAGCGTTTCCGAAGCGCTGAGGAGGTGGCGGAATTCGGTCGTCGAAACCACGCGGCACTTCTCAAGCGCGTGCTTGCCTGGCAGCAAGAGGTCTATCGCTCTTCCTTCCCTGGCTGGCTTCAGGACGCCTTGGTGCAAGGGTTATATAGTCACGCCAAGAACTCCGTGTGGATCGCCCGGAAGCGGCATGACGACTGGTGGGGTGAAGAGGGATGGTTCACGCACAGCGAAAGCCACACCGGCTGCCCCATTGTCGAGACCATGGTCTGCCGCATGCACGGCCATTTCCCCCTGCTCTGCTTCTTTCCGGAGCTCGAGTTCACCACCCTGGAGGGTTTCCGTCACTATCAAATTTCCGACGGCGAGATTCCATTCTGTTTCGGCACGCCCACCAGCATGCGCGATCCTCGCATGCAATGCCAGCACCCCTTGAACTCGGGCCAGTACGCGCAGATGGTTTATCGCCTCTTTTTGAGGACAGGGAATAAAGGTCAACTCCTGCACTTTTACGACTCCGCCAAGCGCGCCGTCCGTTACCAGTACTCCCTGGACGATGATAACAGCGGGCTGGTGAATGACCAGCCGCACACTCGTCCCGGCGAGGCTTGGCCGGCCAATCAGTTTTACGATTGCTGGCCTTGGGAGGGTGTGTCCAGCTACGTGGCGGGGACCTGGCTGGCGACGCTCCAAACCGGAAAACAGCTCGCGGAATTGGCCGGCGACAAAGAATTCGCGGCGGAGTGCTCGGAGAAACTCGCCAAAGCTCAGAGCAGCTTCGAGCGGAGACTCTGGAATGGTTCCTACTACCGCTTGTGGAGCAACGAGCAGGCGGGAACCTCGAGTGAGGTTTCGCTCGCCAATCAATTGATGGGAGTTTGGTGCAGCCGCGTACTGGGCCTCGAAGCCGCGCTGCCCGAAGATCGAGTGGCAAAAGCGCTGGCGGCGGTCGAGCGGTTGAACATGGGGGCGACATCTTACGGATTGATCAATGGCGTCAGTCCGGACGGCAAGCCCTTTGACACCCGGGTTCACCCCGAAGCTGACTTCGGCCTCAACATTTTCGTGGGTGAAAACCTCTGCGCCGCCATGACCTTCATGTACCATGGGAGAAAAGATGTTGGACTCGAGATTGCCCGCCGTCTTTATCATGCCTTGGCGATCAAAACTCGTTCCCCCTGGAACCAACGCTGTTTGTTGAGCGGTGAAACAGGTTTGCCATTGTGGGGCGATGACTATTATTCGAACCTGGTCATCTGGGCAGTGCCGATGGCGCTGGAAGGAATGTCTGTGAAGGAATTTGCGAATTCCGGGTTGGTGAAGGGCATGCTCGGCGCTGCCGCTGGCTCGCGCCGCAGTGCCGCTGGTTAGCGGCTTGCTACATACGCCATTTAGTAAGTTCGATTACCTATTGGAACCCCCTCCCCCGGCCCCTCTCCTCCAAGGGGGCGAGGGGGTCCGCACAGTTTGAATCCAAGAAAGGCAGCGTGATTACGAAAGGCTCTACCAAGAAGCTCTGCGGGAACAGGCGGACTACCTGCGCTCGCGCACCGGTCGCTGTGGAGCCATCCAGGAAGAGAGCAGCAATATCGGCAGTAGCGCGGAGGGCGGAGATTTGGGCTTGACTTATGATGCCGACGAGAAGATCAGCGATCAGCTCTGCTGCACCAGCTTCGCCGCCATGAATTACTGGATCGCCTACAAAGCCACCCGTGAAGGCGCCTATCTCGAGGATTTTCGGCGCACCGCTGACTACTTGGTACGCATCCAGGTGGAAAGCCCGGACGCCGTGTCGAACGAAGTGAAATCATAAAGGAGACTAAAGCCATGAAAGGCAGGCGAACATTCTTAAGGGAAGCCAGCGCGCTGACGCTGTTGTCTTCAGTTTTCCCTCCCTCACTTTGTTCGGAAGCGTTTGCAATCATTCCAGCTCAAGCTCAGGCAAAGAGCCGCGAGCCCCTCGGTTGGAAGCCGCACCCTATTAAACGGGGTGATGGCCGCGGCGGGTGGAGCGTGCACTCCGAGGAGTACCAGTTCCTTGTCCACCAGAATCTGGGCGTGAATCTCTTCCCTTACGGACTGGCCAAAATGGACAACGGAGAAATAATGTTGGCAGCCGCCTGGACCGACGGGAAAGGGAAAGGTTTTGACTCTTGGAGACCGGTCGTGGCCTTTAGCCGCGACGCCGGCGAAACATGGGCGGAGATGAAGGCCGTCCTAGACGTCCGGGGCCGCCCGGTGGTATTGACTTACCTGGGCAAGGGAAACCTGGTGCTCGAATGTGAGCCGGGACCAAAGCAGTACTTCAGCAGCGACTATGGGCGGACGTGGCCGGAGCAAAAGCCGGTCCAGCCCTCCCTAAAGGGGGACAGCGTTAATGGTGAAGGCAATACGTTGGTAGAGTCGGCTGGCGTGGGGGGAAGCGTGCGGATGGCGGAGATCGGGTATTTCTATCCGCAGGGGAACAAATGGCCCGCCGACCCGGCCATTGGAATTCTGCGCTGGTCGAGCGATGGCGGGCGGACCTGGGGCAATGAAATCGCGCCCAAAGAATGGCGCTGGGAGGACAAGTACCAAGGGAAAACCTACGCCCGTGGGGTTAGCGAAGGCTCGCTCGTCCGTGCCGCAAACGGTTGGCTCGTTGCAGCCTTGCGGACTGACATGCCTGCCCGATACCTGGACGTTCCTAATAACGACAGTCTGGAAGGCACCGGTGTATCTATATCGAGGGATGGCGGCACAACCTGGTCTCCAATTCAGGTCCTCTACGATGCGGGCCGGCACCACGCTCACTTGCTAAAGCTTCCCAACGGGGATCTTCTTATGGTTGTCATTGTGCGCGTCGATGTACAGGATGGCAAGCTGGCCAGCTACCGTCGCGGTTTAGAGGCAATCCTCAGCCACGATAATGGGCTGACCTGGGACTTGGCTCACAAGTACGTCCTGGATGACTACGAGTTTTACGACGGCGTCGAGTGGTTCAACGGTGAATGCGGACATTGCTGTACCACCCTGCTCGATAAGGGCCTCGTCCTCTCCGCTTACGCCAAATACTTGACCAAGGGAACCAGCTTAATCCTCTGGAAACCTGCCGCTATCTGAGATCGGGCAGGAGGAGTGGCGGCGCTCCAAAGCGGGTGCGCTCACAAAGTCGTGCACCATGCCCAGTTGCTGTCGAAGGGCTATCTCTTAGCCAGATTTGGAGATAATCGGACGATGAAATCTCTTTGCAAAGTGTGTTTGGCGCTCCTCATCGCCGGGGCGGGATTCCCCGCCTGGGGAGCTGCGAAGACAAACCCACGCGTGGGCGTGATAGTGGGTGATGCAGCGCCCGAACTAGAACGCTTTGCTGCCGAGCAACTCTGCGACTACTTGAACAAACTCTTCGGCATCCGGGCTAGCCCGACGACAACCATTCCGGCCTCGGCGCAATTCCTCTTTCTTATCGGCAACCCTCAAACTAATGCCCTGCTAAGGAGCGCGAGGAGACAGCGGCCGTTTCCGAAGGTCTCTGGCCAAGGTATCATCCTGCGTCGGAGCGAGCTCGAGAAACGGCCCGCGTTGATTGTAGCAGGCGGCAGCCCACGTGCGACCATGTGGGCTGTGTATGAGCTGGTGGAGCGGTGGGGAGTGAGGTACCTGCTCCATGGCGATGCGCTGCCGGAGAAGCGGATTAAGTTTCTGCTGCCTGACCTCGATGTAGTTATGGAGCCGGCGCTGCCCGTCCGACAGTGGCGCGTGATTAACGATTTCGCCTGCGGCCCGGAGTCATGGGGCATGGCGGACTATCGGCCGGTCATCGACCAGTTGGCAAAAATGAAGTTCAACCGTTTGTTTTTGAGCCTCTGGCCGTGGCAGCCATTCTTGACTTACGAGGTTAGGGGGATCAGTCGCCATTCGGCGTGGCTCTGGTACGACTTCCATTTTCCCATTACCGACGATATGGTGGGCCGGCAGTTGTTCGGACACGCCATAGAGTTCTGGAATCCCGATCTGCCGTCGCACGGAAGTTACCAGGAATTCGTGTCAGCGGGCGAGCAACTCGTGCACAACATTATGGACGATGCCCGCAGCCGGGGCATGGAGTGCGTGCTCGGTCTTAATGCTTCACTGTCGGAGTTCACTCCCGAATTTGCTCCCCTGCTGAACGATCCGCAAAAGGTCCACCAACTTGGCGAGTTTGATGTTGTCCCCGGTCCCCGGACGGCGATTAATGATCCAGTTCTGTTCGAGATGTCCTCTGCGGTGCTTCGTGCCGCGATCAATACCTATCCTGAGGCGGATTACATTTCTCTCTCCATGCCGGAGTTTCGTCAATGGACGGAGGAGTATGAGCGCGCCTGGGGTTGGCTGGACGCCAAGTATGGAATTAGCAGGGTACGGTCGCTTGCCAGCGTCCTGGCGGCGGCAAAGGAGCGCAAAGACTACCCGGGCGGTCCTGACCGCGCCCTAAAAGAAGTCCAGGGGGATATCGCGGCTCTCTATTTCTACGACCGCTTGCTCGCCAACCCTCAGACCCTTCAGGGCACTCGCCGCCCGCATATTAAATTCATCTACGACAGCATTGCCGAGGAATTGTACCCCCTGCTCGACCACATTTTGCCACCAGGTTCTGAGACGATAAGCTTTGTCGACTACACTCCCTCTCGAATCGTTCGGCGCAAGGACGTGCTCCGGAACGTCCCCAGCCGCGAGATCTCTTCCATCCTCATTTACACCCTCGAGGACGACAACATAGGCTTGGTTCCCCAACTAACCACCAGCTCACTCTACCAGTTGACGCAGGGCCTCCTGCGTTGGGGCTGGGCAGGGTTTTCAACACGCTACTGGACAATCGGCGGGCAAGACCCAAGCGTAGCTTATCTGGCGCGCGCCGCCTGGGATGCCACATCCACCCCGGAGGCCGTTTACCGTGACCAGATTGACGCGGTCTGTGGCAAAGGATGTGCCCCGGACCTCCTGAGGGTTTTTCGAGAGGTCGAGGCGGTTACGGTGAGCATGGAGTGGAACGAGTTGGGGTTCGGCTTCGCGGTCCCGGGCATGATGATGAAGCATTGGAAGCCGGAACCGATGCCGGTTGACTTGCTCGAGGATCGCCGGGGATACCAGCAGGCTTTGGATGCGGCAAGGAGAGCGCTTAAGAAAACCAAGCCTGGAGGGCGCAACTACGTGGAATACTGGGTGGGGCGGCTGGAGTATGCGGTAGCTTACCTCAATGCCGTCGAGGCGGTCCATCGCGCAGCCATGGCGGAAGTGAAGAAGGATCGGACGGCAACCTTGCGGGAGACGGAACTGGCGCTTGCCGACGTCCGCCAGGCCCTCGAAGCCTATGCCGGTATTGCTCGCGATCAGTCCGACCGCGGCGCGCTCGCAACCCTGAACGAGTTTGTATATCGGCCTCTAAAGACCAAGGTAGCAGAACTAAGCCTAAAGCAATGACTGGGATTGCGGCGGAATGCCAAGAGCCCCAGGCTGAGCGCGCACGGAGCGGGATTAGTCTGTTACCTGCTCCGATTCAGGCGCGGGCGACGACTCTGCGCACTGGTTGCCGCGCGGTCGCGAAGCGAAACGCATTTGCGTGAAATCGCCACGGGCGGCTTCACGCGCAATCCTATCAATCCTTGGGCGTGTTGGGGCTCAGGAATCGGAGAAGAAAATCGAGCAGCCGGTCTGACTGAAAAAACTCAGGGACTTCCTCATGTCCCTTGCCGTGGATAACCTCGACCTCTGCCTCGCCGCCCATGGCCTTGTAGCGACGCGCAAGCTCCAGGGTGTTCTGCTCGAGGGGCACAACCTTATCAGCATCACCGTGAATGTGGAAAATGGGAACCTTGGCTCGGGCCAGCGGCGTTAATCGATCAATAGGGTTATTCTTTCGAAGGTGTTTTCGCAGCTCCGCTTCACTCATCCCATAGGCCTTTTGGATTTTTTCGCCTCCCAAGTTGCGCCAACCCTCGAGGTTGGTGACGGGATAGACTCCTACGATGCATCCAACGTCATGCGCGTGTTCCGCCGCCCAGTTATAGACCATCAAACCTCCGCGACTCTGCCCCAGGAGGCAGGGCCGCGGCGACAATGCGTATTTTTTCCGAACATACTTGTAAAACTTAGTGTACGCTTTCCGTCCTCGAGAATTTCCCCATGACTCTCCCACGTCGACGCCGGCAATCCAGAGGCCCTTTTCCAGCAGTCGAGGAAACAACCAATCAAGGGCTTTATTGGGGTACCTCCCCATCTCGGGTCTGGCCTTCACGAAGGTTGGGGCATACCACACCCAAGGTTTCAATCCGGCGGGTTCAGAACGATCAGGCTTAATGACGAACCCGCTTCCTCCGGGTACGGCAAAGTCGACGCGAGTGGCGCCATACTCCTTCGACTCGACCTGCGCCAGCACGGTTTGTTGCAGCACGAGCAGCAAGGCGACCTGCAAAACCGCGCCAAACAAGCACGAACGCATGATGCTAGCGGATAAAACCGTCAGCTTCCTGAAGCCCATTTTATCCTCCTCCGGCCCACGTACAGCAAAGCAGCTACTTACTGTTAGGTGGCGTGTGGTTGCAGGTCGTTCGGATGGATAGGCGTGAGTCCGGTAAAGCGCTCAAAGTCTCGCGGGTTCAGAGTAAGTAGAAAAGAGACGTCATTCACGTTCATCACAGCGGCCAAGCGCGCATCATGGACCTGAACGCCAGAAACGCCACACTCCATAACTATCCGCCGCCATTGGGCGTAAGTCGCTTCGGTCTCTGGCAAGAACAGAAACTGCTGTTCGATAAGTCGGAGACGCCGGTCAGTCTCGCGAGGGGGGAGACCTAAACCATTTCGTTCGCGAGGGCGCGTGCACACGTTCCAAAACTCTGCCGCGTTCTGAAGCGTGTAGAAGAGAGTTGCTCCTTCTGCCACGAGGCGCCCGACGGCTGATACCACAACGTCATCATAGGGTCCACCGGGAAGGGAGAGGCGAAGCAGAATGTTGGTATCCAGAAGATAAGCGGGCGCCGCCATCAATCATGGTCCTGGTAGATCACCTCGCGCCGAAATGTCTCGTGCGCGAGGTCTGGAACCGGTCCGACACCTTGGCGCAATTCTCGGAGCCAAGCATGAAAATCCTTGGCTGTTGGAGTTCTCGCCGAGCGGACGGCTTGGCGCCGGACCAACTCGGTCAGCGCCTCTTCGACAATCTGCCCGGGCTCGCGGTCCGGCGAGCGAGCGAGTTGCTGGCGAAGCGCCTCCTCGGCTTGAGGTGTCAGCGTCACTTGCATGTAAACCAGTATAACTTAGGACGCTCACCCCATTAAAGAGCAATCTGCCGAATGAAGAACTTGCGCAAAGCGCCCCGGAGCGGGTATGACCGGTGAGAAGAGCCGCAGGTCTTGAAAAACAGGTCTGCGTTTGCTAGCTTTACCGACCTGATGACAGGCGGAGGTTTGAGCGCCTGCTCGTGCGTGGACTGGATCGAGGTTTACGGAAAACCGTGAAATGACCATAAACGAACATTAAGGGGAGTGTCATGCCCAAAATGGATCGGCGCAGTTTCATCGCCTCGGCAGGTCTGCTTTCCGCGAGCGCGGCTCTGCCGCGGTCTGCGGCTAAGCCCTACGATGTGCTCGCCGAGATCCGTCGCTATCGCAAGATTGATTGCCACAACCACATCTTTCCTCCGCATATTGCGCGGGAACTCATTGCGGACGCGGACAAGCTGGAAATCGAGAAGTTGGCTATTTCTTACCCGCTGACGGCGCCGGAGGCCGAGAAAGCCACGCCGGACGCCGTCCACGAGGCGAATAATCTCGTGCTGCGCGCCATGAAGGATTATCCCGGCCGCTTCCTGGGCCAGTGCTTCGTGAACCCGGCTCATGGGCGCGAGGCGCTCGACGAAATGGCGCGTTGTATGGACGCGGGCATGATTGGGCTGGGCGAGATGTACACCCAGGTGCGGCTTACCGATCCACGCTACTTTCCAATCATTGAGAAATGCATCGAGCTGAAAGCGCCCTTGCTCTCGCACGGTGCAGGGGTGCGCAAGGACTGGCGCGAGCCCGAGCGTCCCGGCGGTTCTACCGCCGATGACTTCGTGGAAATCGGCAAGCGCTATCCCGAAGCCTTGATTATCTACGGCCACATCGGTGGCGGCGGGGATTGGGAATACGTCTGCAAGACTCTTCGCGATGCCCCGACCATTTACGCCGACACCAGCGGGAGCGTGACGGACGAAGGCATGGTCGATTTCGCGGTGCGCTGCCTGGGAGTGCGCCGCCTGCTCTTCGCCACCGATCTCAACTTTGAAACCGGCGTCGGTAAGATTCTGGCCGCGAACCTCACGCAGACCGAGCGGCGGCAGATCTTCTTCGACAACTTTAACGGGATTCTCCGCAAACGGGGGAACGATGTCCATTGATGTACACACCTACATTGGGCACTACGCCTTCCGGCAATTGCGCAGCAACACGCCGGGCGGCCTGGTTAGCTACATGGACCGCTTCGGCATCGAGCGCGCGGCAGTGGCTAACCTCAGCGGCGTCTTTTACAGGAACACTCAGCCCGCCAATGAAGAATTAGCTGCCGCAATCCAGCCGTTCCCCGGCCGGTTCATTCCGTTTGCGGTGATCAACCCGACCTACGCAGGTTGGAGGGACGACCTCGAGGCGTGCCACAAGCTGGGCATGAAAGGCCTGCGCCTCTATCCGCAGTATCACGATTACAAGCTTACGGACTCTCGTCTGGGGAAGCTGCTGGAAGCGGCGCACGGCTTGAATATGCCGGTGGCTTTTACGCGCTGGTTGGAAGATCCCCGGCAGCAGTCGTGGATGGATTCCAGCCAGGAGTTGAAAATCGACGACCTCGTCCCGGTAGTAACCGGCAATCCTGGCACGTTTCTTTTCTTAAATGCCTACGTGTATCCCGTGAAGGACGAGCATCTGCGCGCCTTCCGCGCGGCTCAAATCTACTTCGATACGGTTTTTGCCAGCGCGACTGCTCGTGGTTGGAGCGGCTACGATCTTCTCGGCCTCGTGAAAGAGCTCGGCCCGGAGCGGTTCCTGTTCGGCAGTGGCTATCCCATGCGCGATCCCGTTTCGGCCCAGATTCGCCTGAAGCTCCAGACGGAACTGGACCCGCGCGCCCGCGAAGCCATCTGGAGCAGCAATGCGCAGCGGCTGCTGAAAGTATCGTAGATCCCTTACCCCGATCTCCGGCTGGACCCGCGCGCCAGAAGGAAGAACCCGCGGTCAGGACTGCACTGACGGTGGCTACCCGCTTATTTTGCCGGGACCCGGATGTGCACGGAGCCTGGCTCAAGTTTCGGGGCCGCCGCGGTCACTACGATCTCTCCCGGGCTGCCGGTGGTTTGGACGTTGATCGCCACGACACCGGTGATCGCGTCGATTTCCGTCGCCCCTCCCAGCAGCCGTCCCGGCCCACTCACTTCGAATCGCACCCAGGGACGCGCGTCCGGAACGATTGTGCCGTTGGCGTCGACCACATCCGCCTCGATGAAACTCACGTCCTCGCGGTCAATATCGAGAGTCTCTTTTTCCGCTTTCACTGCAACGCGCACCGGCTTTCCCGCCGTCCGCAGTTCGTCACGCACGGTCTCAGTTCCCTTGTGGGCAACCGCCACCAGCGCTCCATCCTCGTAGGGGACGTCGTCCCAAACAAAGGGCGGATGCTTCAGGCCCGCCCCGGGCAGGATCTCTTGATTGAACTGGTCCTGGTACTTGATCTCATCACTGGCTTGCCGGAACTCCCGCCACACTCTTTCATTCGTTATCGGTTGATGGACGCCCAAGCTGCGACCGTTCAATAAGAGTTCAATGCTGTCGCAGTTGCTGTACACCCTGATCTGCCGCTTCCGCCCGGCCTCGCCCGGCCAAGTCCAGTGGCCCACGATGTGGACCATGGGTTTCTCGGTCCACTGGCTCTGGAGGAAATAGAACCCGTTCTTTGGGAGGCGCCACATATCCGAAACGCCAAGGTAATCGTTAAATGGCCAGCGGAAGGTCACCTTGCCATCCGGATACGGCCAATCCCAGACGGTGCGCGTGGCGGTGGCATTCACTTCCCCAGTATCGAACATGCACCACTTCGCCGTCGCCAGCCACGGCAAGGCGTTCCACTGCATCAGGTTGCCTTCCAAGAGCTGCGCGGCCAGGCTGTCACCCAAGGAAAGACTGTCCTCGGATCCGCCGGGATGATGGTACGGTGCGCCCTCCAGCCCCCGCTCCGACTGAAACGCCCCCCATTCATTCCAGACATACCCCTTCTCGGGATGCTGCTGATGCTCGCGCAGAAGGTCGAAGCGCCCCCTTTCGAAATCATAAGAACTTGTCGCATCCATGATATCGGTAACGTGCGGAGCCCGCCCCGCCGTCCAGCGTGTGGGGTCGAGTGCGTGGGCGGCCTCTGACAGCTCGATGAAATCCTCGGGATAGTGGTAGCGGCTCAGGTCGTCACTTAAGCCCCAGATGATGATGGCGGGGTGGTTGCGGTCGCGCTCGATCATCTCCCGCATCTGTTGCTTTAGATTCTGCACGAGAGGCCGCGGAAAACGCTCAGTGTAGACCGATCCCACGTTATCTTCGACGGGAGGATAAATGTGAATCTTGATATTGGGAATTTCTTCCCAAGTCACGATCCCCAGCCGGTCACATTCGCTAAGGACGGCAGGATCTTGCGGGTAATGCGCCGTGCGCAGGAAGTTCGCCCCCATGCCTTTGATCAATCGGATATCACGCTCACCGACGACTTCCGGCACTGCATCACCCAGGAACCCGTAATCCTGCCGCCGGTCCACGCCATGCAGGTTGATGGGCTTCCCGTTGAGCACGAATCCCACGGCCGGATCAACAGTGATGAAGCGAAGACCGAAAACGGTCACGTATCGGTCGGCGGTGCGATCACTATCTGAAACCACGCTCACGACTCGATAAAGGTATGGCGTGTCCGGCGACCACAAGTGCGCCTTTGGAAGGGCACCCGTTTTCTGATCGAATTCCCTCCTCTCGCCGGGCGCGACGGTCGCGCTGGCCTCGAGTGTGGCAACGCTCTGGTTGCTATCGTCCACGACCAGCGTCTTCAGCTTCGCGTTTGCGGCGGTTTTGCCGGTGTTCTCGATCACTGTACGCACTCTCACTACGGGGGCGCCAGCGTTCCCCTCCGTCGTAACCCACGTCCCGTTAGGGGGCACGTGGAGCGGGTCAGTCACCTCGAGCGATACGCTGCGGTAGATGCCGCCATACACGACCACATTGGTCTCATTCGCAGGAGCAATCGCCGGGTTCAGCACATCGTCCACTCGAACCGCCAGCAGATTGGGCGCGTTCCATTTCACGAGATCGGTGATGTCGAACTGAAATCCCGTGAAGCCACCCACGTGCCGCCCCACAAGCTTGCGGTTCACCCAAACATCGGCGATTTGAAACACACCTTTGAAACCCACCGATACTCGCCGCCCTTGCCATTCCGGCCGTACCTCGAACCGTCGGCGGTACCATCCCACGCCGCGAAAGTGGCGGCTGGTGGGAAACGGGCAATCCCAGGTGGCATCCCACGTGTGGGGCAGGGCAATCTTCGCCCAACCGGAATCGTCATAGGCGGGTTTTTCGGCCCCCACGAACTCCGCCTCGGTCGCCGCCCCCGGATCGGCCTGGCGTTTGAACCGCCAATCCGAGTTGAGCGAGCTCTCGAAGCGAAGCCCCTGAGAATGCTGATTTCCTCCCGCCGTGTGCAAAGCCGTGCTGGCTCCTCGAGCCGGCCCCAGGGCGCTTCCTGAAACCGTCAACCAAGCAGTCACTAACATATAAATAAACGATCTTTGTATTGATTGCGTGGTTTTCTGCATGCCTGTTCTCCACTGATAGGATCTGAACTGATCACACACTTAGCGCAGTACTGCGACGTGACTGTAGCCTATGCCGCCGCTAATCGGGAACAGGAGGGCTAAGATGAAGCCTGCTATGTGGGACGACCCAGTTCAACACCCGCGGTTGTGACATAGTATTTTGCGAGCATATTGGGCCGCTCCCACGCCGGCAGCGATTCTGGCGATTTCAGATACTTTAGGAACTGCGCCAGAACCTGGGCGAAGTGCGCCTCGTGGCCGACTCGGAAGCGGTCCGGTATACTCACGCGCAACTCATCGGCTAAGATCTCGCATCCCATACCCGGATAGGCGCCCTGTAGCCGCTCGATACGCTCTCGCAATGCCTTCAGGACCGCGGCATGGTGCTCAGGCCCGTTGGGCACGACGTACAATTCGGGCCGGTATTTCTCTTTTTCGGTTTGCCGTATCTCGATGCGGGCGTTGGTCCCCCGGAATACGGCATGATAAAAGTCCACACCGGCCGGCGATTCGTAATTCCACAGCACATTCAGCTGTACATGGGCGCCCCGAATCTTGTAATCAACCCGATTGTTGCAGTAATAGTCGAATCGGTCCCCCTGGACGTAAGGGGCTAGAACGGCGGGAAAACCGGTTGCCCCGGTAACCTGCCGAAATTGAGGCGCCATGATGTGGGTAGGCCACCGCTTGGCGCCTACCACCTTGATGTCTTCCCGATAATTGATGGCTTGATTTGGAAAAAGTATCCATTGAACCATGTCCACCAAATGGGTGCCGACATCGGTGAGGCCCTCCCCCTGCTCCTGGATGTCAAAGAAAAGCAGCGGGCGCAAGCTCGGGACCCCCGCGACGGTTTTCATTATGTGATGGACGCTTTCCATGAAGACGGCGGGTTTGTTATCCGAGGTCGTTACAATCGCGCCGAAGATCGCCGGGTCATTCACGAGTTCTCTCTGCATGATCGTGGTGATCTCGTACCGCTCGGTCATCATATCGTAGGCGACCAAGCCCTTACGATCAGCATCGTCCAGAGCGGACTCGAGAGCGTGAAGATCCTGACCCCGGATAATCCAAGGCTTGTCAGCTAATACATTCAAGCCCGCATCAAGGGACGCTTTGATCTTATCGATCTTGCCGCGATTACGACCCGAAAGCACCACGACATTGCCAGGCCGCGCGGAAAGCATCTCCTCGAGCGACCGAGAGCTGCAATGGATATCGAGCTCCCAGCTTGTCGGGTTGTCGGCTCTGCTGTTGAATTGTTCAATACGACTCAAGTGCGCCAGGAGGTCCGGGCCGAGAGGAGCGTAGATAGAAACGCGTTTCGCGATCCCTTCCAGCATCTCTTTTTGAACCAGAGCCGCGTGGAAGTGGGCGGGATCAAGGATAATGAGTTTAACCTCGGTTGAAGCGTCCATAGGCACAGCAGTTCGCAAAGGGCGCCCCCCACGCCCAACTGCACTTGGCGGTTGCGCCGCGGGTGGGGCAGAGGCTTTTGCAGAGCCTGTAAGCAGAGCGGTTATTCCTGAACTCTTTAAGAATCTCCGGCGATTAATTTGGTCGTCCTGCATTATACCCTCCAGAGGGGGATTGTATACCAGTGAAGTCCCGGTGCGTCATTTTGGATAGTTCCATTCTTGAGTTGCTTGAACAATTGCGTTGCTTCATGGCTTCACCGCCAGGATGCGCACTGGGCCTTCGAGCCCGTTGGGGCGTAACGTGCGCAACCGGTCGCGCTCAGAGGCGAAGTTAATGCCCCAGGCTCCGCGCCCGTAAATGGGATCACCTTGCGCCATCCAGCCCGCGTTGGAATTCGCCACCCGGACGCGTAGCCGGTTGCCACCCCGGCGGGCGCAAGGCGTGATGTCGAATTCGAAGGGACGCCAGCCGCGCTCGCCAGCGCTCTGACCGTTAACCCATACTTCGGCGGCCAGACCAACTTTGCCGAGGTCCAGCACCAGGCGCTTTCCGGCAGGAAGTTCAGGCAGGTCGAAACTGGTTTCGTACAGCGCCGAGCCGGAGTAGTTGGCCAAGGTGGAATCCGTCCAGGAAGCGAGCGTGAACGGAGATGTGTGCGGAGCGAAGACGACCGCGCGCTCGGGGATCTGGTCCTCGTTGATGTCGAGGGAGAGCGACTTGCCCTCGGTTCCCGGCGGGGCATCTACGGTGAGGTGCATACGCCGCGGAGCCTGTGGCACTAACACGCGATCGCGCGCATAGACGATGTCCCGCAACGTGTTGCCCTCCTCGTCCGCCATGCGGAACAGAAACCCGGCGGCTCCGCTGCCGCTGGGGGTGACGCCGATTTTAAGCAGCACGGAATTCCACCCCTGCCGGAGTTCCACCAGAGCCCGGTGCGCCCAGGCATCGCGGAGAACCACAAAGACCGGACGAGAATGAAAAGCGAACTTGAGTTCGCCGTTCCACCAGAGTTTTACGCCTTTGCACGTGGCTATGGTGGCTTGCGCCCGGCGGGATACGGGAGACCAGATGTTTACATAGGCATAGTATATGCCTTCGTCCGTCGGAGGCCGGACCGCAGCCGTGGGGGACTCGAACCATTTCCACGCCGGGTCTTTCGGGTCGAAGCCGCGCTCGGGTGAGTGGGGATCGAAGATGCCCTGGTCATCGTTGTCGGGATAGGGCCCAGCCAGCCACCAGTTCCGGTTGGCGAGGCGCTCGGGCGCAAGCCACACAGGTTCAGCGGAGCCTTCCACCCGCGCGTAGGGCACCCGGACCGGGGCTTCCGGTGTGAATTGCCAGCCGGAGTTCGGCAGTTCGAGAAGCACCAGGCGCGCGCCGGTTTCGGCGGGTGGGGCGGCCGACGAGCCGCCGTGCCGCACCACGAAGTAGGCGTCCCAGGGGCCGAAGTTCAGAGTCACAACCGGGCCGTTCGAACGTAGCACGGCGCGCCCGCCGGTTTCGGCATCCCATTTTTCAAACGCGCCCTCGGCCGGAAACCGCACGGTCACGCGGCGCGCGTTTGGCGTATCGTTCACGGCCCAGTACCATTCCGCCGTCGCAGTAAAACGACGTTTGAAGAAGAGGTGATCGCGGCTGCCCGAAATGATTTCAACTTCGGGCGGCTGTGATGCACGGAGCGCATCGAACACCGGGGCCAGATCGTCGCGCACCGGCTCGGGCACTTGAATCTGCACGGTGTAATCCAGACGATCCATGAAGAGCGTGTGATCGCGAACCGGAAAGTGGCGCATCGGCACGTTATCGAGCGCTGGCGGTTGCGAGCCAAGCGCGAGAATAAGGCCGCCGGCATCGGCGAACCGGCGGATTTGCCGGGCGGAGGCGTCGGCAACGTGGGTCATGGGGGGCAGAATCAGCACGCGGAACTGCTCGCCGGCGAGTTCGAGGTTCGGGCCGGAGACCCCCGCTTTGCGAAGGTAGTAGCTGTCGAGGATGTGATAGTCCCAGCCCTGGCGCGCTAATTCAAGCTGAAGCGCGGAGTAATAATCCTGCGTCTGGTCCATCGAATTGTACCAGCGAAAGATGGATCGCTCGCCTTCCTTGAAAATTCCCTCGCCGTTGGCAAAGGCGCTTTCGAGCGGATAATAGATGGCAACGGACGCGTTGTGCCGCCCTTGCGCATTCATGAAAAGGCCGCGGCGCGCGGCATCGGCATAGAGGTGAAAGTAGCGCCAGAGCGGTTGGGTCAGAAAGTAACTGGGTGGGTACTGAATGTGCTCTGGGTCGTATTCAAAATAGTGTCCGATCAAACGGTTCACACCCCACAGCAGGCACATATTCGTGCCGAGGCGGGCCTTTTCCATGCTCCAATAGGAATCGTGGCCAGTGAGCCCTTGGTTTTCGACCATGAACGGGCGCCCTTCGAAGTGGGCCACAGAAGCCGCCTCTTGGAAATCTACCGGCATACGGCCACGCTCGAGGAGCGCGTCGATATAGACCGCGCTCGAGGCGCGCCACAGGCCGAACATGTCGCCGGTCCAGAGAGCCTGTAAAAGCAGGCTCTCCTCGATGTCGGAGTGGCCATGTTCAACGCCGTGGCGCGCGCACCAATCGGTGATTTGTCCCACGAAAGAAGTGGCGTAGAGGCGCGAAATCGTTTCGAGGTAATCCTGACGGACTTTCGCTGCCTGCGGTGTGGCGCGGTCCGCGAGCGGAAGGAAGCGGCGGAGATCATACCCGTGGCGCTGCTCGAAAATCTCCCAGAGCGCGGGCGTGAAGGGGAGCGCTGCGCCGTAAGAGCCCTCGTGGTCGGTGACGAAGAACTTGATCGTGGAGCCGAGGTGTTGGGGGAAGCGGCGCGCAAATTCGCCATAGCTCAGATCGATGAAGACGCGCACGGCGGCGGGGTTGAGCAGATCGACCCGCACCCCGCGCTCGACGGCGGGCACCGGGGTATAAACGAAGATCCTCCATGCGCCCGCTGGCGGCTTCCAGCTCAAGTGGCGGCTGGTGGGAAGCAGGGTGAGCGATTGTTCGTCGATCTCTCCAGTAGTCGTAAGGCGCGCGGCCACGACTGCTTCAGGATCGGCCTCGAGCGTCGTGGGCGCGCCAGGGCTAAGTTGACGGCAGGTGAGCCGGTGCATGCGGAACTCGGGATGGAGTTGCAGCACGCGGCTGGGCTCGCGCCTGAGCGAGGCATAATCCCAGGCCTGACCACTCGGCCAGAGATACTCGTCGGCAAAGTTGAGCGTCAGGCCGGCGGCGCGGGCCGCGTCGAGCGCATTGCCGACCTCACGCCAGTAAGCCTCGGAGAGGTAGGCAGGATCGAGGCCCGCCCAATTCATCACCACGGCCGCGCGCACGCCCTGCTTGACCATTTCGCTGATCTGCCGGCGCGTTTCCGCGGCGCTGATTTTGCCATTCCAGAACCAGTAGGGGCTGACCGAGTAGGCAGGCGGAGGATCTCGGAACTCACGGTAGAGTTCTTTCACCTCTTGCTCGGCCGCCTTGGCGAAGCAAGGCAAAGCGAGTAACAGGAGAATCAGAAACCTCTTCATCATATGCACCAACTCTCGACGACGTGTCCGTTGTCTTTGTAGAATTCACCAGAGCGGGTAGCCACGGTCAGCGCCTTTCTGACCGTGGGCTCTTCTCATGCCCGGTATCCGGCGGGCAATTATCCGATGCAGGTGAGCACCGCGGCCCCACGCCTTAAAGGAAGAACCCATGTTCAGGACTGCACTGACCGTGGTCCGCTACCTTGCTCGCTTATAAGGCGTGTGAATCTTACGGGACTTGATGGGCACTGGCCAGATTCTCAAAACAGACTGGCATTTGGTTTGTGAGAGGTCTCGGGGGCACGCTTCAGTACCGCCTCAATCGCCGACCAATCGGGCCCCTTGGGCATGATGAATAAGCACTGGCCGCCGCTGAGCTCGGCCCACCGGTTTCCGACCTCTCGCTTGTCTTTCGAATCATCATTGCTCCAGTCCCTTTCGTTCTTATATTCAACCACCAAGACGCGCCCGTCGTTAAGGAGGGCGACGAAGTCCGGGTAGAAACGGTCGGTCGAGGTCGCAAGCCAGTACGAGGAATCTGAGCGGACGAGATTTCGTACCCAGTACCAAACCTGAGGAAGCGAGTCTATCATTTGGGCGCATTGGAATTCCTCGCCATCCAATTCGCCGATTCTCGGAAAGTAATGTTTGTTGAACTGGTAGCCCCCTTCGTAGTACGAATTAGGCGAGTACCTGTCCTTATCGAATTCGAAGCAGAACTTCGGGCTGACTTCTATCTTTCCTGACCCGGGTCCAAAGAGCAGCGCCTTATAGCCCCTAGTCGCTTCGCTCTTCCGAAGTTCGTCAATCTTCATCCAAATCGCCTTACTGAGCCGGAACTTCTGCCGGGCAAGTTGTTCAATGGTTAGGCCGCGAGTATCGATGAGCCGAGTGATCACCCTGCTGATATATCCAGCGGACTGTGTTTGGAGGATGTCGATGTGCGTCCTCTGGCGGTCAAGCCAATTAACCAGTGACGCCAGAGTCCAGCCAGGCTCTCCGACGACCAGCGCCAATTGTTCGTGTAATTGATCGACAAACCGACGAACCTCTACCCGCCCTGCCTCGCTCACATCCACTTCGCCCGATTCACCGGAGCTGATCTCTGAAGGGAACTCACCTTCCGACAAGCTGGGGTCACAATCCGACAGTCGCCATTCGATGTCTTTGAAATAATTGTCCTCAAGAATGTCCAGTTGACCGTCAACGCGAATCCCCAACCATGGAACTCTAAAAGGCGGCCGCTCCAACTTTACAAATGTCGGCCCAACCCTGTGACCCTGAAGTTTCTGGTAGATCCTGTCCACAGCCGCCCGGTCTTCAGAACTGATAAAGCAAGCCTGCAATGCCTCCATATCCGGTTGACTCAGCGCTCCGGTCACCGTCAGCACGCCAGTGTTTTCGCTGTAGGATACTTGGTGTTGCAGCGGCTTAGCTAGAATGGAAAGATCGGGTTTCTGCAATACGGGTTCTGACGCCTGCGCAAAAAGCGTCGCTTCACCAAACAATTGTCCGGTTCCTTCGTGAGGCACCACGAAGTCAGCCGCTTCGAGCTTTTGGAAACCATTGTCAACTAGCGCATCCTTTAGGGCCGTAGCGGCTTCAATGAACCTAGGCGATGCAGCATAGGCATAAGCACAATTCAACTCCGGCAGCCGTTTTCGTCTGGTGTGAGGGAGGCGCAGGACACGCCCCAGGATTTGTTCTACCGCGCGGGGCGAGCTCATTTCCGCCACCGAACAGAGGACATAAGCGAACGAACAGTCCCAACCTTCCTTGAGTGCTTGGACAGTGATGACGAAGCGCAATGGGCAGCCGCGGTCAAATAGATTGGTGTCCTCAATGCCGCGTGTCTCTCCGGTTGCCACGGCAATCTGTTCTTCAGGTATTTTGAAATCGTCGATGAGCGACCTTTTAAGGACCTCGACCGTCAGTGTCTGCCGCTCTTTGCTCTTGGGCTGCGCCTGCAAGAGAACAATGGGCCGAATGTATTCACCCGTTTCCCGCTCCTCTTGCCGAGCAGCCAGCTCAAGAGATCGCTGCATCTCGCGCGCTTGGGCAACCACTTCCCTCCAATCACCGTGCGTCCACAACTTGATCGGTAATTTCACCATATCCTCAGCCTTGAGTTCCGCCGCTGAAACGTGATGCAAAACGTTACTGGCGAATCGTTCTTCCTCCGGCTTCTGGATGGTCTCCGGTGTCGCGGTGAATTCGAGAATGCAGGAAGGGTTAAAGCGCTCGAGGGTGTCGAACGAAAGCGGCGTGCGGCCATTGTGGGCCTCGTCCATAATGATCAGGGGCCGCCACATCCGAAGCACGTTGGCAAGTGAATGCGCAATCGTCCCGTCTTCGCGCCTTTCAAGCACCGCTTCGAGGGCGGGACTGAGGCCGGAAAAGTGGTGGCTGAGGGCTCCGCAAGGCTCGTACACCTTGCGCCCCTCGATATCATTCACTCGAAAGGCCGCGAGCGTGGAAACGATGATCACGGTCTCGCCTTGCAAGGTGCTTCGCTGGACATAGAGGGCTTCCTTTAAATCCATTATCCGAACTTGTCCAGCGAATCGAGCATCAAGCGCTTGTCGATAGTCGTGCTGCCGGTCGCGCAATGCAGCTAGGGTTTGCTCGCGAATGGTATTTGACGGGACGAGCCACAGGCAGGTGGCTCGGTCGGACTGCAGATATGCCCTTGCCGCGATTCCTACGGCATGGCAGGCCATGTAAGTTTTCCCGCCACCCGTCGGAACTCTCAAGCAGACGTAGGGGAGTCCTGGAAGCTGCCTTACCGCAACGTACGGGAAATTCGTCTGCATGTAAAACGCGTTGCTCGCGCCGTGCTGGGTGACGAGTCCAAGATACGCGTCCAGTGCGTCGAGACTTCGTTGCTGGTATTGTCTGAGTTGGAGCATGATCAGCTAACCTTGATTTCGTAGGGGACTTGTTTGAAAACAATTCCTTCACGCTTCAGCCGGGCAGCGCCCAGACGACATCCTTCGCCGTAAATCACCTTGAATCCGTCTTTTGTGGTGGGTTCGGGCAGGGCTCCAAGAATTTCATTGGTTAGCACATTTCCCCCGCCGGTGCTCTTATCGCCCATCACGCCGTTGAATAACAGATATATGGCCTTCCCATTATGTTCGCCAAGGAGCGGGCTTTTGCCGGTCGCTCGTCTGGGAATCGGAGTGCCTGTTTCCGTGAAGAAGATATGCGCCGCCAGCTCCGGGAACTTGACGTGTTCTCGAATACTTCCCGCTTCATCAAATAGCGGCTCGCCCAGCGTGCAGTAACTGAAGCCACTGCCGAGGCCCTGGACGAACTCCTTGTCATTACCTTTCTCCCGATCGTAGCCCTTCACCACACGCGACAGACGCTGGACCGTGACGTTGCTGCAGATGTTTTCGTCCATCTCGACTAGGATGAACCGGCGGTTCCCACCGTCGGCCTTGTTCATTGCGAGCACCGCGTGGCCGGTTGTGCCACTGCCGGCAAAGGAGTCGAGAATAAGGTCACCGGGTTTGGTCGCGATCTGGAGAATCCTTTGGATAAGCACGGGCGGCTTGGGGTTTTCAAAGACATCCTTCTCGCCAAAAATCTCGATAAGGAGTTTCTTGGCTTCATCGTTTGTGCCGACTTCGTTAGCGTACCATATAGTCTCGGGCGTAAGGCCCCCGCTTGCCTGCGCGTCCCCCAGGAACTTCTTGATTCGAGGCGCATTTTTGCCCGACTTTCCGAACCAAATGTTGCCTTTGCGAATCTCCCCCTCCATCTTATCTTTTGTGTAAAGCCAGCATCTCCCTGGCGGCGGCTTCATTGCTCTGCCTGTAGGCGTTTTGAGTTCGTAGAACTGAGCCTCCGTTCCATGCCCTGCCTGTGCATTGGCTGAGACCGATTGCCAAGGTCCCCTCGGATCGTTGTCGGGGTTCTTGTAACGCGCAAGAACGGGTGCGCTCAGGGCCAGCAAGTTACGAGCGGATTCGAAACACGACTTGTTCTTGGCGTAGACAACGATGAAGTCATGTTTGAAACTGAAGACGCGCCGGTTTTCCCGCGACTTGCGCTTTTCCCATATGAAGTGGGCGATGAAGTTCGATGCTCCGAACACCTCGTCCAGGACCAATCTGATTGAGGAAACCTCATTATCGTCAAGGCTCACAAAAAGCGCGCCATCCTGATGTAGGAAGTCCCTCAGAAGCTGCAGCCTCGGATACATCATGCACAGCCATTTGTCGTGGCGCGACAAATCTTCGGCTTCGGCCCCCACAACCTTTCCGAGCCAGCGCTGCATCTCCGGGCTATTCACCGCGTCGTTGTAAACCCATTTCTCGTTGCCGGTGTTATATGGAGGGTCTATATAAATGCACTTCACCTTACCTGCGTAATAGGGCAATAGAGCCTTGAGGGCCAGAAGGTTGTCGCCTTGGATCAGCAGATTTCCGCTGTCGGGGTCTCCGGCGGAAAGACTCGCATCACATTTCAGCAGTCGATACGCCACCTGTCGGTGGTGACCTAAAACCGCCTTTTTCCCGATCCAATCAAGCGTGGGCATAAACAGCTCTTGGTTCCGAAGTGGTTTTTTTCTGAGAGCGGATTATCGTGCAACTAGGGCAGATTGTAAAGCTCCGATGGGTGATTCATGAATTGCCCCTCCAAGGGCGAGTAGCGGGCGTAGCGGGGCCTTGGGACGCCAGGGCAAGCCTGGATGGTCTTGTAAGCTGAAAGGAGCTTATAATTGCTCATTCAACAGGGAGCCGAGCAGACGTGGGAAGGAGCAATCTGACCGGCAAAGCTCTTGGGGGGCGAACCCGCGAGCCGTAGCGACTGCGAACCCGAATCGGCCCCGTTAGCGCGAAGGGAAAGTGGCCAATCTTCCAGGTATGCCGCCTCCCGATGGCTCTTTCGCAACGGAATGAAAGGCGGTCCACCCATCGAGGCGATGGTGCTTCGGTACGTGTATCCGTTGAGGGTCACCTTGACGGGCGCGCGCACTTTGCCAAACACCCTTTTGGGATCGAACGTCACGGGGATGGCACACATTGAACCTTCCCGAAGGGTCGTGGCTTTGAAGGTTTTGGAAATCATCAGCAGGACCCCTTCCTCCCCATCGCTATGGCTATTACAAGCATCAATCTCGATGTTGAAAGTGAAATTCTACCACATGGATCCACTGCCCACTTTAGGAGGCGACTCTCAGGCCATGGTTGGCGTTACGGTCCTAGTCACGGATTGTCCCCATTGCCTGCGTGAAGCTGCCTGCCGTTTTCCGCGGGAGCCGGCTCTTCCGGCCTCGGGTTTTTTGTCCAACCCTTTCCAAATTAGCCGCCCCGCTTTTCCTCCGACCGGCTCTGCCGCCCTGACTTGCGGAAAGCCTCCGGCTTTCCGACCAATCCCTGCCCCCCGCCCTCCTCCGCGCAGGCTGGAAGGCTCAGCCTTCCAGCCTGCGCGGAGGAGGTAGTTCCGGACATACGTCCTTCGGAAAGGCGAAGCCTTTCCGCAAGTCAGGCGGCGGAGCCGCAGCTCATCGTTGACCCGAGCAAACTTAGTTTGGACAAGCCTAGTTCTTGTCACGCCGCAGTACTCGGACTTCCTGTCTCTTGACAAACGGAAAGAGATAGGCTATCATTCTAGGTTGAACGCGGGCTGGAGGTCAGGGCCTCCCGGGACCACTTTGTTGACATGCTACTGTCCGCCCCATCACGCTCTCGAAAATGCGCCAAGCAGGACAACAAGGTCCCAAATTTTCCCACCATGCCACTGACGAAATGTCCGCGGCATGATGGGAAGCAAAGAAGAATTCATCAAAATTCACCGAACGAACCGCGAATGTCTATGAAAACAAATGGTATCCGCTGCCAGTCCTTTCGAGCGAGTGGCGTAGCGCTCACCCTTGGGTCAGCACCGACAGGAAAACCAGGACACGGATGCCGACCTAAAGGTCGGCGCTACAAAACTCACCCAACGAACCGAGAATGTCTATGAAAACAAAGGAGCGCCGTTGTAAACTTGAGGGAGAAGCGCGAATGTTATAGAAAACAAAGACACTTACGGGTATAATCCGGGAATGTTGCTGAAAACAAATGAGTTATATGATGACATTGGAAGTTCGCCTTGGGATGCGTTGCGGGAACGATGCCAGTACCTATGTGCGTCCCGCGAGGGCGTCGAAGGCGAGGGCGGCGGCGCCGAGCACCCCGCCGTAGTAGCCCAGCGTGCTCGCTTCGATCTTCAGCCCGCGAAGCTCCCAGGCCATCACGTGGCGGCTGAGCTCGTCGCTGACATCCGCCAGGAGTTGGGGGTTGTCCTGCGCCAGCCCGCCGGAAAGGACGATCATCTCCGGATCGAGCAGGTGGACGATGGACGCGCAACCTCGCGCCAGGTAGCGCGCGTATTCGCGGAGAGCGGTTCTGGCCGGCCCGTCGCCGGCATTGGCGGCACGGATCACTTCTTCCGGCGCCGCGAAGCCGCATCCCGCGGCATAACGCATCAGCGCAGCCGCATTCGTATACGTTTCGAGGCAGCCTCGCTGGCCGCAGGTGCAGAGCGGCCCCGAAACATCCAACTGGATATGGCCAAAGCCGTTGGCGAAGAAGTGCGCGCCACGGTGCAGGCGGCCATGGGTGTAGCAGCCTCCTCCCACGCCCGTGCCGAGCGTGATGCACACAAACGTATCGGCGTGACGGGCGCGCCCGAATGCCTTCTCCGCCACCGCCAGGGCGTTGGCGTCATTCTCCACCGCGACCGGTATGCGCACCGCCTCGACAAGCTCTTTCTTGATGTCCGTGCCCGTCCAGCCGGGAAGATTTTCGGTGGCATACACCACCACACCACTATGGGGATCGACCCAACCTGCCGTGGCGATTCCCAGTGCTGCGGGAGCGGCGGCAGCGTCACCACCGGCACGCAGGCACTGCGCCGCGATCTGCTTAAGGTGATCGAGCAGCGCTCCTCTGCCGCCGCTCGCGGGCGTGGGCAGCGCGGCGCTGGAGGTGAGTTTGCCGCCCCGGTCGACCATTCCGAATTTTGTGTTTGTGCCGCCGAGATCGATTCCGATCACGCGCAGCGTCGGGTCCAGAAGTCTCGCTTGCGCTTCGAGCGCGCGCGCGAAGCGTTGCGTGGTGCTTTGCGGATGCGTGATGGCGCGGCCCACCACCACAGCGAAAGCCCCTGCCGCCAGGGCGCTCGCGGCCTCGTCCGGAGTGTAGATTCGCCCTTCCGCGATCACGGGGACGTCCACGGCGCGCGCGAGTTCGGCAATGAAATCCGGCTCGAACTCGGTGACAGAATCGGTTTCCGCCGTGTATCCCCGCAGGGTCGAGGCGACAATGTCAGCGCCGGCGGCCGCTGCCGAGACCGCTTCCTCCACCGTGGCGACGTCGGCCATGACGAGCGCGGCCAACTCGCGCCGGACCCGCTCGAGCCGCTCCAGCGCGCCATAGCGTTGTCCCCTGGCGGTGCAGTCGAGCGCGATGATTTCAGCGCCGGCGGCAACCAGTTCCTCGGCCGCTTCAAACGAGCCTGTGATCAGCACGCGGCCGTCCGCTGCGAGGCCTTTGCGAATACCGATGATCGGAACCCGGACTACCTTGCGAATGGCGGCGATGTCTTCGGCGCCGTCGGCGCGGATCGCGGCCGCGCCCCCCGCCACCGCCGCCTGCGCGAAGCGAGCCATAGAGTCGGAACCGCGGAACGCGTCCCCTTCGAGCCCTTGGCAAGAGACGATCAAGCGATTTTGGAACTGACGGCAGATGTCAGGAATTCGTGTCATGACCCACCCGCGCTCGCCGCAAGGGCGCAAAGCAGGATCGCACCAAGCATCAAGATTACACCCGCGCGCATCTTCCGGACGGCTTCCGGCTCGACCGACTTCCACTCACCCAGCAATATTCCCATCACGTTAGCGACCACCAGCGCCACGGCCAAGCTGAGAGGCCAACCAATGGACGGCCCGATATCGCCCAGTAGCGGAGTGGCCGCGCCGTAAAGGAAGATGCTGCCGCCCCAGAGTACTCCCATCAGGATGCTGAGTCCCCAAGTCTTGTGTGGCCCGGGCGTGAAGAAGAGCCCAAAGGCACGGTGCTTCTTCATTAGCGATCCGCAGTACACTATGTTTGGAATCGCGCCTGCCCCTAGCATCAGGAGCCAGATGCAGTTGGTCGCCAGAAAGCGCCGGAAGCCCAGTCTCACCCCGGCATCGGCGATGGGCAGTGCCAAGCTGTAACCGATGTTGAACACCGCCGACAATACGCCGGCGCTCACGGCATAGAGATAGCCAGCCCAGGATGGCTTCGCGGGGCCGAGCGCGGCGCTTCTATCCCGAATGCGGCCCGCCGCTCCGCACAGCCACACACCCGCTACGAATGCCAATACGCCCGCAAACAACGCGACTTGCCGCATTTCGAGACGAATCGCACCACGGAGGAGCAGGGGGATGAGTGAGCCCATCGCCGAACTCACGCCGAGGACCATGCTGTTCGAGAGCGAAACACCCAACCGGTCCACGCTCAGCCCGAAGAGGATTGCGCCAAAGCCCCAGGCAAATCCGAATCCCAGCGCCGCGGTCACCGCCGCTCGCGGAGCCTGTGCGAGCACCGCGCCGGGAGAGCCGATAGTCGCGAAAACCACGGCGCTAGGCATGACGAGGCAGGCGGTGAGGATGAACACCAACCAGATGTTCTCCCACTTCCAGCGCGGGATCAGCTTCATCGGAGCGGTGAACAGCCCGTTCGAGATCCCGGAGGACACCGCCAAAGAAATGCCCAGCCCAACCATATTGACGCTTTCCCCCTGCGCTTCGTAGGGGCGACTCCGTCGGCTGACGGATGGTCGCCCAGGGCAGGCATCCGTCAACTGACGGACCTGCCCCTACCGGACTACCCATGCCTTAGCCTGGAGTCAGGGCGAGGACCCGAGGATCCGCTCGCCTTCTCATTGATGTTCCGTTTCCAATCTTCAAGGTAAGGTCCTTTGATCCCTTCGGCTCGCCGGCGAAGCGCATCCATCTCCGCAGCCTCCAAGGGCGTGAACTGTTGAGCGAAGCGCACGTCGTCCTCGAGTTGACCTATCGTAGTGCAACCGATCGCAGTACAGTGGATCGGCAGACTCAAAACATAGCGTAGGCAATCCCTCGCCGAGAAGGCCTGCAAAAGCTTGCCATTGCCGAAGTTCTTCATGCCCTGGATACCCATTCCGCGTTCCACGGCGAGCGGCAAGGTCAATTTCTCAAAACTCAAGTAGCCCGGATCCGCGATGTGCAAGGGCAACAATATCGAATCGAACTTATCGTAGGCCTTGAGCATCTTCAAATGAATGTAAGGGTCGCGGTGACCCGTGAAACCGATGAACCGGCACTTCCCTGCTTTCTTGGCCGCTTCGAAGGCTTCGATGGCTCCCCCGGGGCCGAAGATCTGCTCGACCTCTTCTTTTTCGCCCACCTGGTGAATCTGCCAGAGGTCTACGTAGTCCGTCTTCAGGCGCTTCAGGGAACGGTCGAGTTCTGCCGCCGCGCCGGCGCGAGTGCGCTCGTTGGCCTTGGTCGTGAGGAAGATATTTTTTCGGAAGGGTGGGAGCACAGCTCCGTAGACTTCCTCTGACCGGCCGTCCCAGTAATCGATCGAATTGTCAAAATAGTTGATCCCCAGGTCGTAGGCGCGCAGCGTGATTGCCTTGGCCTCCTCAAAAGAGATCAGGGGAAAGCGGCCGCCAGCTTGGCCGATCACTGTGAGTTTCTCACCGGTCTTGCCAAACGTCCGTCGCGGAATATCTCCAACTTTGGGCTTAGGCGATTTCGCTGCATTAGCCGTGGCACCCAGCCCTGCGAAAACTCCACCCACAAATGTCCTGCGATTCATGTGACCTCCTTCGGTTTGCAATTTTTGCCCTGTCTACAAAATGGTATTACAAACCTCCGGAAAAAACTAGCAACTCGAACGGTTGAATCAACTCAGTCGTCCTGGGAGATACTGCCTGAGGAACCGCGCGGCCAGGATAAACCCATCTTTGCGTTCCTGCGCCATTTCCGGGCCATCGTCGCCGTGCGGAACGTCCCAGAACGGGTCCTCGTGTTCTACCGCCACTCCGCCCCGGAATCCCGCCTGCAAGAGCACCGTAACGAACTTGGGCCAGTCAATCAGCCCCTGGCCGGGAATGCGGTAACGCCACCAGCCTTGGCCATGGATGCCGACTTTCGCAAGAACCGGTTGGATGATTTCGGTGTCCTTGGCGTGCACGGCGAGAATCCTGTCGCGGAAGTCCCAGGCGGCCTGGACGGGATCAATGTATTGCCGAACGAGGTGGGAGGGGTCGAATTCCAGGCCGAAGCGATGGCTGGGCACCAGGGCCATCACCTTTTCCCAGGTGGCCGGCACGGTGGCGAAGTTCACATCGCAGGGATAGTTCTCAGGCCCTATCCCCAGATCCAGCTTCTCGCACACGGGCAGGTATTGCTCGTTCAGGACTTCCGCTAGTTCTTTCGCCTGCTCGTCCATGGATGCGCCCTTCATGCCCCCGCAGAAGGTGCCCACAAACTTGCACCCCAGGCGATGGGCTAACTCCAGGCAGCGGATGAAGTGGGCGCGCGTTTGGCGCCGCTCGGCAGGATCAAGCGCAAGGTGGTTTACCATGCTTTCGAGGCTGATTATGCGCACTCCGGCATCCCGCGCGCTGGCCAGGACCTGGTCGATCTGACTGTCGCTCAGCTTGTCAGGATCGAACGAATCGTTTACGTCGACGATCACACCGTCATAACCTGCCGAGGCCGCGAACGACAACCTTTGGGGTGAATAACGCGTTTTGATCGCCAGCTTCGGATACTTGGTGTCGCCTGGAACTGACGCGGAAGGGCTGCTTGGCGCCGCGTTCAACACGTTGGGCCTGCCCATTGCAGCCGCAGATACACCCGCCGCTTTCAGAAATTCGCGTCGCTTAATCATAGGATGTTGCCTCCATCATAGTATGATAGTGTGCTCTTTTTGACTTTGCCGGGCTTCGAGGATGAAGCGAGTCAAAGCTGAGCAGGTTTCAATTTCAACGGCAGGGGACAGCTTATCAGGCCCCGCATGCCAATGCCAGCACCAGGCGCCGCCCAATGAGTCCAGGTTGCACCAGGGTTTTCGGAGTGTACCTCTCTTTGATTCTTATGGGAACGCTCCCGCGGGCCTGGGGGCAATCAACGCCTGCGACCAAGGGGAATAATACGCCTCTCTCCTCGGCCAAGCCTTCTGCCGCCCAAAATGAGGAACGTCCTGTTTCGTGGAAACTCGTCGTCCCGAACATCGTCCACGATCAGAGAGCCATCTGGCTGTTTCCCGCAAAGGTAGTGCACGGACAAGATCTGAAGCCAGTTGTGGGCCTGACCCTGGCCACGGTGGGGCTGGTGGCCCTCGATCCGCATGACACACCGTATTTCCGTCGCACCAGTAGTTTTCACGGTTTTAATAACGCATTCAGCAGCACACATACGGCACTGGCTATAGCAAGCGTCCCGCTCTTGTTTTACGCAGTGGGGCTTGTCCGCCACGACCTGAACGCCCAGCGGACTTCACTGCAGGCTGGCGAATCCGTCGCCGACGCGGAAATCCTCGCGTTGGTGATGAAGGATATTGACCGTCGCCTACGCCCCAGAGACATTCCTCCCTATGGCGATTTTGCCCATACGTGGTTCAAAGCTCACGGTACTCTCATCGATGGAGCGGGCAGTTTCCCATCGGGTCACACTATCGCGGCCTTTTCCATTGCCACCGTGTTTGCGAACCGTTATCGCCAGCATCGCTGGGTCCCTTGGGTAGCTTACGGTCTGGCAGGCTTGGTGGGATTCTCACGAGTTTCAACGCAAGCCCACTTCCCTTCTGATGTATTCGCTGGCGCGGTGCTGGGTTATACCATCAGCCATTACGTTGTGCTCCGTCCGCGATGAAGCTTTGCATACGACAAATGAGAGGAGAAATTCATGACTATCGACACCGTCAGCGAACAGGACCGCGCAATGGCCCAGAGATGTCTTGAGTGCCCTGTCTGTGGTCATGCGCGAAAGACTCAGAAGGGATTGGCATTCTGGTTCGTTCAGCGCATTGAAGGCAGCGTCTGCCCTTACTGCAAAGCCTACGAACGGGTGTATGGACGCAAAGCGCACGAACCAGCAGAGGGCCAGTCTGATGTAGAGGCGGCTTTACGCCGCCACCTGGCGAGATAAACTCGCCGCTACAACAGTGTACTTCCTGAGGAGGAATGGCGTGAAGACACGCACACACGAACAGGTTTTGCAGATGGGTGTGGCACGGGCGATGATGGTGTTGCATGATTGTGTTGCGTGATTTGACTCATGGCGTTTCTGGTGGGAGAATTGTGCTAGTCAAAGCGAACTGATACGAGGGAGGGTTCCATGTTTACAAAGAGAGTGGCTCCGCTCCTTGTCGCAGCTTTCGCGCTCTTCTTCAATTTCTTGATGCCCAAACTCATCTCGGGGCAAATCCGGCGCCCCCCGTCACTCAAAGAGATGACTCAATCGGGGGGAACCACGCCGGAGAAAGCCCCTGTTGGACCTGGGGCGCAATTCGTCGCCACAAGCACGCAGCGCATCGATCGTGACCGGGCGGACGTTCGTGTCTATCGAAGCGGTCAGCCGGTCGAGTTATTCCCCCACTTCCATGAATTGCTCGCCGCTACTCCCTCCGGTCATCAGGTGGGACTAGATAGGCTAGCTGGAAAGAGCGTGGCCCTGGTCCCTTCGGAGAAGCGGGCAGACCAGTGGGACATCTTCACGGGAGTTGGCGGGGCTGGTGGGGTCGACGGGCTTGTATTGGCTGATAATATCTTCAAGGTCCGGCAAGTCTTGCTTTCTTCGCGGAAGAATCCCATCGAAGTCCGAATTGGTGGTCAAATCCATCGTCTGAAACCGGGCCAGGCCCTTCTGGTTATGTGATGCTGGAGTTTATGGCGCCGTGACGAGCTTAGGGAACGCAGCTCGGTAGCGCGCCGCGTCCAGAGTGAGCAAACGATCTGCCTTCAAGATGGCGTGCGCTCCGACGATGAAATCCACCAACAGCCGCTTCGAGAAGCCGTCCTTGGACTGTCGCCGCCCCTGGGCGTAGGCGGCAAAGGCGGCTCCAGCTTCGTGCCATACGGCTTCGTCCAGCAAAAAGTCCGTCACGATGTGGGTGGCTGACAGGAACTGTTCGAGGAAGGTCCTCGTCGCCTTGGGATAGGCCAGCAGTTCGACATACACTGGAGCGCAGATAACCAAGCCACCTTGGTTCTTCGCGCGTCCCAGCAGCGCTGCCATCCCCTGAGACGCAGGCTCCCCGGACCACAGCGCCGAAATGACGTTCGTGTCGATTGCCGTTCTCATCGCCGCGACCGCTTGTCCCGTCGCATCTCGTCCACCCAGGCGTTAATCTCACCAACGCCCGCGGGAAAAGCTCCTTCCAGGGCTCCGGTATAGGCCTCAAAAGGATTCTCCTTGGAGCCGGCGGGCCGGATGATGGTGTTGCCTCCCTCGACAACGAACTCGACCCGATCGCCATCCTTCAGTCCCAACCGGATGCGGATCTCCTGCGGCACGGTCACTTGGCCTTTACTGCTGATGCTACTAGAATATGCCATCTCTACTCTTCCTCCCTACAGTAAAGATAGCATTCTTTACCACTCAAAGCAACGCTTGGTAGTGTCTCCGTAGCCTTTTGGCGAGCCATCACGCGAAGGCTGAAGACCCTGGGAAACGGGTCATCGTCACCTGCTTTTTCTTGGATTTCTTATCCAGCTTCTTGATCTCTCCCACAAATCCCTTGCCGATTTTCCCGAGTCCTTTAGCTGTGCCGACGGTTACGTTCTTACCAAACCCGCCGACCCCTTTGCCCACGGAGGCGCCAGCGCCCCCGACGTTCCCCGTAGCCAGGTTCCCGACGCCTCCCGCCACACCTTTGCCCAGGTCCGCCGTCCCTTTGGCGACGCCTTTCCCAATGTCCTCCCCCCCTTTGCCCATCTCCTTCCCAGGCCCACGACCCTTTTTCTTCTCTTGCACGGTTTTCTTCACGTCGGTCGAGTCCTGGTTCGTGTTCGATTGACTCCAGGCAGGAAAAGCGAACGCCAGGGTGAGCGCAAGGCAGCAAACCATTCCAAATACAAATTTCACGGTGGCCCTCCTTTTTCAAAAAGCTTTCCTAGCCGTGATAGCCGTGGCTTCCTTACCTATGATGCAGACCTACCCCCATGAGGGCTGGCTCGGCTGACTAGCGCACAGCGTAGCTCTTAGAGCCTTTGTGATTTAAGTGTATACATTTATGTGCGATAATGCCTCTGCCGGTAGAGGGGAGGCAAAGGGTGCAATCCTATTCACAAGATTTGCGGGATCGGGTGTTATGGGCATTGGATCGCGGCGAACGTCCGACGGCGATCGCGCGGCGGCTGGAAGTCAGTCGCGTCTGGGTTTACCAGGTGCGGGGTCGGGAGCAGAAGACCGGACAACGCACCAGTTTTCAGATTGGCGGCCATCGCCGTTCGCGGATCGCGGAGCTGGAGCCCGTGCTGCGCGCCTGGATCGAACAAGCGCCGGGCTTGAGCTTGGCCGAGTTAGGTGAACGTCTCGCCGAGCAGGGCATATCGATCAAGATCGGTGCCTTGTGGCATCAGTTGGACAAATGGAACCTTACCTTCAAAAAAAACCCTGCACGCCAGCGAGCAAGAACGCGAGGACGTGCAGCGGGCAAGAAAAGCCTGGCAGCAAGCGCTGCCCACGATGGAAGTCGAAAAGCTGGTCTTTATCGATGAAACATGGATATCGACGAGCATGACGCGACGCTACGGACGCGCGCCCCGAGGTCAGCGTTGCCTCGACTCGGCACCGCACGGGCATTGGGAGACGACGACCTTTGTGGGCGCTCTGCGCCGCCGCCGGTTGACCGCACCGATGGTGACCGACGGGCCGATGGACGGCGAGACGTTTCTGGCTTATGTGCATCAATTCCTGTGCCCAACGCTCCAACCGGGAGACACCGTGATCCTCGACAACCTCAGCAGTCACAAGGTGACGGGAGTCGCGAAAGCGATCACCGCGACCGGAGCAACCCTACTCTATCTGCCCCCTTACTCTCCGGACCTGAACCCGATCGAAAAGTTCTTTTCCAAACTCAAGGCGCTGCTCCGCAAAGCCGCCAGACGAGATATCGACACCCTCTGGAAGGAAATCGGGGAGTTGCTCAATAAGGTCTCCCCAAGCGAATGCACAAACTACTTCGCCTCCTGTGGATATGTAAACACTTAAATCGAAACAGCTCTA
>CAVWDS010000015.1:0-135464 GCA_963753795.1 uncultured Acidobacteriota bacterium | reverse complement strand
GGTTAGGCGAGCCGCCGACCGGGCCGGATTTCAAGCGACGAGCAGGCAGGAGGGAAGGAAAGGTGTCGGAGGAATGGGTCGAGAGAGAGACAGGTTCGTGCCTTGTCATTCTCAGAAGTGGTAAGACTGGCCCCTTCCGTCCGCGCTGGAAGCACCCAACGCTGAAAACCCGGCTGGCGATTGCAGTCGGGGGCGGCCAAGCGTATATTGTCGGTCGGGCCGGAGTCCATAATGGAAATTCCGGGAGAAAGGATGTGCCACATGGTTAGGAAGGGTTCTTTTCACCGTCGCGATGTCCTCAAGGCCCTGAGCTTCATACCTGCGGTTTGGATGCCACCTGGCAAACGCAACACCATAACCCCGCCACTCGTTTTTAGCTGCTCTCCCGCCAACGACCTCTACAAAATGTTGGCTTCCGGTGCTGCGCCTTTCCCGCGCTATAATGCCCCGGAAGAGGCCGTCACCCGATCCTCGCACGGCTCGGGGGTTCTGCTCCTTGCGGAGGGTTACCCCACAAGAACGACCCAACTTGACCGTGAGCTCTTCCAGAAGGCCGCAGAGAAAAAACTACGCCTTTACGTGGAATTCCCCTCGTTCGTGCCGGGGTTGCAGGTGGGTGAGCCGCGCCCCCTCGCCAAAGGGCGATACAATAACCTTCTGGAGCGAGTCTTCGTTGCTTCCGAAGCTTTCAGCCCCCCGCTTCAAAGGTTGCAGATCCTGGACATCCACGATGCCCGGTATGTGCCGGTCGAATCCGGGAAGGCGGAGCTGGTGTTGGCGCGGGCGGCAGGTTTTGACAGGGCGATATATGGGCTCCCCACGGAAGGAGTCAAACCCATCCTTTACAGGGCTCCGGAGGGAGAAGTTATGATTGCAACCACGAAGCTCAGTCAGTTCCTTACGGGTCGGTATGCGCCGACAAACGGGTGGAGATTCATTTGGAACTGTATCCTCGCGTGGCTTTCGCCTCAGACCAAGGTCACCCTGGGAGAATTCACGCCCGTCGTAAGTCCCACCTTCCCGCCTGACCAACGCCTGCCTGAGAACGCAGAACTGAACGCTTTCCAAAAAGGCGTGGAATTGTACAGCAAGGCGAAAGTGCTTGTGGATCCCTCGTGGAAGCAGGCCGTGGAAGGACACGAAGACCTCGAGTCTCCCTTACCTGGACCGCCCCCTGAATGGCCGGTTGGCGACGGCAGCGAAGGAGTGCTGGAAGGATTCTCCAGCACGATCGAGTACGACGGCAGTCAACTGCTGGGCTGGGGACGCCGGAATGACTGCGCCGGCGAGGCGTCCCTGGCGATGGCCTTGTCCTCTGTCATTGGCGGAAAATCGAGGGATGGAGAGATCGCCGGTAACCTCAATGACTTTGTTTATGTCCACTCTCGGCTCGCGCAAGGCCCTCGGAACGACCCCGCCAGTCCGTCGTTCGGGCTCGTGGGGTGGGCGCAACCCAACTATTTGGAATTGTATTTCGGCGATGACAACGCGCGCAGCATGTTAGGAACAATCGCGGCGCAGGCTTTGCTGCGATCTGACCGCTGGGACGAACACGTCCTGCGCTGCCTGTTGGCCAACTTGCGAACCACCGGAAAGCTGGGTTTCCGGGGAGATTGCTTGGATGAAAAGCAGCTGCAAGCACGGGGCTGGCGATATTTCTACAGTGCTGAAACCGTCCATTATGCGCCCCACTACGAGGCGTACTTGTGGGCGTGTTTCCTTTGGGCATACGACAAGACCCGCGATTCCAGGTTCCTGGACAGGACAAAGAATGCCATTCGCATGAGCATGGCTGCTTACCCGGACCAATGGCGATGGACGAACGGCCTCCAGCAGGAACGAGCCCGCATGCTCTTGCCGCTGGCTTGGCTGATCCGAGTTGAAGATCGGCCCGAACATCGGCAGTGGCTGAAACAAATGGCGAAGGATTTGCTCGCGTTGCAGGAAGATTGCGGCGCCCTTCGAGAAGAGATTGGGTCCAGGGGCCTAGGCGAGTGTCCCCCACCCCAGTCAAACGATCAGTATGGAACAAGCGAAGCACCACTCATCCAGCAGAACGGTGACCCGGCTTGCGACCTTCTCTATACTTCGACCTCTGCCTTTCTCGGCTTGCATGAGGCGGCTGCCGCCACAGGCGATGCGTCCTACCGGCAGGCGGAGAGCAAGCTGGCGGAATTCCTGTGCCGGATCCAAGTCCGTTCTTCTGTCCACCCCGAACTTGATGGCGCTTGGTTCCGGGCTTTCGACTTCAAGCGCTGGGACTATTGGGCCAGCAACTCGGATTGGGGCTACGGCCCTTGGTCCACGGAAACGGGGTGGCAGCAAGCGTGGATCACCTCCGTGCTCGCTATGCGGCACCTGAGGACTTCATTGTGGGACTTGACAGCGAATAGCAAAATCGCGCGGCACATGGACAAGTTGCTGCCGGCCATGATGCCGGAACGGTCGAGCGGAGCGTAGCCCTTACCCCAAGAGAGCATAAGGTGATCGAGGTAACGCTTCCGGAAGGACACTCGGCTCCCCCTGGACCGACGCTGTGAACATTGCACCCGGCGAAACAAGGAGCGGCGGGCGCACCGCGGCAGAGGTGTGTGGAGCATTTGAATCTTTTCGCCGATTTGGACAGCTCTGGTAGACACCAACCTTTCAATGCGTAGCTTGTGCGTAGCTTGTGTCAGCGCGATAAGACGGCGGCAACGTCATATATCCGTCTACTAATGATGTTTTCATAATAGAGTGAGAAGGAGGGTCAAAAAAAGACCGGTGTATTTCAGGAATCCGCGATTAATACGATTTTATACTCTCATCCGCAACCGGCGGGGTGAAAGCCATTGGGGTTATGTGAGTTTAGAAATGTCCCTTAAGGTGGAAGATCCAGTTGCGAACCCCGCATAGTTTGCAAGGGGGATTCAGGCCTCGGATTTCGAGGGTGGCATGACGGTGAGTGGCCCATCCAGATCTCGCATGACGCGTCGCCGGGATGCGGGCGGGTTCTCCTGGTACTAGTAAACGCCCGGTGTCGAGGTGCTGATGAACTTCCCGGACGCCATCTGGCGCAGTGCCTTGATCTGCTCGGCCGCAGAACGTGAAACCGGCACGATGTAGCGCGCGGCCTGCATAAGAGTTATTCCCAGGTGATGGGCCTTCCGGCAGCACTCTTTGATCTCCGCACCGGTCCAGCCTTCGTCGTTCGGCAGCTGGCCGGACACGTCGTACTTCTTGAGATAGATTCCCCAGATCGTCTCCCGCTCATCCGCTGTTGGTAGATCGAAGAAGAACGTCCCCAGCGTGAAGTGCCTACGCAGCTCTGGCGGTAGACTGGCAATCGAGTTACAGGTTGCGATAAACAGCATCCGCCCTTGCGAAACAGCGTCGATGATCTGGAGCGCTGTACGCAGCCGTTCGGTCGAAGCCTCCACGAGAGAACTCTCCATGGCTGCCAGGTCAAAGGCAATAGTGGGGATTCCCCCCGTACCGCCCGTGGCCTTGGCCGTGGCACTCTTGCAACTACCCGGTGGACCTATAAATACCGAGCCATCCGCTTCGCGGTCCTGCACGTAGGTGAGAATGGTCCCCGTCATCTCCGTCTTTACACCAGAGAGGTCGGTGCCGGTCCCCGCCAGCGGTTCGTGCGGCCAGTTCTGCGTGTGGGTCACGTTCGTGCCCGGTCGGTTGGTCGAGGCCGCCCCCACCGTCCACCAGAAAAACGCGCTCATCCGACGCAGTTTCACTGGGTCGCTTAATGCGTAGGGCTGGATGGCATACTCGTCGCGGCCCCGGCTGAAAACGTCTGAGTAGTGTTCGTAAAGGTGTTGGAACGCTTCGGCGCGCACGGGATCAAGAGTTATGCGGCGCGCAGCAGCATCGTAGGTGTTTCGCCGCATGAGCTGTTCGAGACATGCTTGCAAAGCTGCCTGCTGCTCGACGCCTAAAGCCTGGTAATTCCCGGCGCCCGATTCATTCGCCCGCGATCGAGGATGAATACGCACTCGTGGTGAAGCCAGTCGGCGGTCCAGTCGGGTGCGACGTAGGAACCATGCCCCCATACCGTGCCGACTTCCTGCCCGCCGATCGACTGCCACGCGTTTTGCCCGTCCCGAATGGCGTCGCCATCGAACAAGACACGGCCATCAAAACTCACGACTTGTGCGGGTATGGGCGGGGCATTATTGAGAACCTCGATCCCCCACGCCTCCGAGAACGGCGAACGAAATGACTAATACCAACGATAAAGCGATCCAGAGTCTTCCATACGACAAGATTGAGCTCCACTCTCAAGCTTGAAGCCTGCTCCACGGTGGGCAGACTACAGCCTCCCAGCGCTGATTGCGCGTTGTGTGTTTGGCCGCGAGTTGGTCATCCAAATCCCTGCTGAACGTCAACCGCGAGAGCTTGTTTCGCCGCCTGGCTGGGTTCAAAAGCAAAAGTGCCGAGAATATTGACCGCGAACGCCGTGATTCCCGCCAGCTCAAGCACTGCGGAGGCCGGCAGTACACGCCACGCCCACATCGCGTAGCTTTGATACGCGAGGACCTCGCAGGAGACGCGCAACGTGCAGCCGAGTGCGAGCAAGGCCAGTGCGAGGAACATCAGGGTTGAGCTCCACAGAAGCCGCATTCCTGCAAACGCCGGCAGGATTCGTTGCCCTACCGAGAGCACCATGATGGCGACGAATCCTACTGTCAGCGCATGGCGCGACGCGCCCCAAATGCCCCCGGATGAATCCCACCGTGCGGCACCCGCTCCCAGCAACGCCGCGGCCAAGAGCCAGCCGTAGGCCATCCGGACGAAGAAAGGAAAACTCGCATGGACGCCACGCGTCTTGGCTTTCCGTACCGCAGGTTCAAACATGCGCAGCGCCACAACCGCCAGTGCTGCGGCGAGGACGAAGAAAATCGTGGCTATGCTGATGCGGCCTGCAAATCCAAACATGATCCCGAGAAAGCTTACTCCTACAGCGGCGAGCAGAAGTCGGGTGCGCGTCGGCTTCAGACCCAGAAATACGGCCATCCACTTGGCGCTGAATCCCCAGACAAACGGCGCAAGAAATCCCCAGCCCATCAATGCCAGATAGGGCTGGTCCAGAACATGTGGAATCTCAGGGCTTCGCCCGTATGCCGCCAGATACGTGCTGATAGCCACGTTGCCGAGTAGCACCACTAGCAGACCGAGGCTGGCACTGATCACCACCAAAATCCATGAGTCGAGCTTGCCCTGAGAGCCGTTTCGCGGACGGTGCTGCGAAACGGCGCGAAAGAAGATGCTGAACGCCGCCAATTCCAGCACGCTTGAAACAGGCACGAGCGTGCGCCACTCCCAGAGATACACATTTGCCGACCAGCGCAAGGCTACACCGGCAGTCCACATCGCCCAGCACAGCCACGCGGCCGCAAAGGTACCCTTCTCCTCACCGAGCAGCTTGGGAATGGAGTAGAAACCAATCCCGAGAATGAAACTCCCGACCCAGCCAAAAACCTGCGCGTGACCGTGCGCCTGAATCCAGGCGGGAGAGATGGATCGAGCGCTCTCGCGCCCGCTGATTTGGATGAGATTCCAAACGCCTAGGAAGGTTCCGGGGAATAGCATGAACACGACCCCCGAGCCGACAAAGGCCATCAGCAGGTGGGAGAGCGCCGACTCGCGGGCGCGGACCACCGCAAAGATTTCCTCCGGAGACTTTTGCGGCCGGCCCGGAGCGATGGTTGTTGCCTGTGATGACTCTGCCATGGCGTTCTCTGCCCTTAGCGCGGCTCGTTCTCCATCTCCACCGCCCGCGGAAAGAGAATATTGTTTTCGAGATGCACGTGCAGGTGAAGGTCGGCTTCGAACTCGTGCAGTTCGGTATACAGCCGCTGGTAGCTCGCGCAAGCGTCGGCCGGAGGGGTGTATTCAGAGCTGGCTTGGCGAATTTGTTTCGCCAGGTTACCGGCGGCGTCGTGCTCGTTCACCATCATCTGGATCGGATTTCGCACGCTTTGGAAGAAGGGCCGCTCCAGAGCGGCGCCTCCATTCCTCCACCGCTCGAGCCGCTCGATATACGGGAACAGGATCATTTCCTCTTTCTGCATGTGCGCGATCATTTCCTGACCCAACTGATGAAAGAGACCTTCGATGGCCGCGATTTCCGGACGACGCGCGCCGTGCTTCGCCTTCACTTTCTCGAACAGTGCGTTTACCCGCGGAATGGCTTCTCGAACGTATCCATGATGCTTTTGCCGAATGTGCTCTGTGAGCTCACCCATCGGAGCCGACATCCAATTTGCATCTTCCGGTCCCACTTGCGCGCCGCTCGCGCTAAGGCGTGCCAGGATCTCCTCCGCCGAGATCCCCGCCTCCGCGCACCCGTCATGGAGCGATCGGCCGCCCCCGCAACAATAGTCAACTCCCGCCTCCTCCAGAATCTGGGCCGCAGCAGGGCTGCTCACAGCGATTTCCTTCAGTCTCGTTTCGTTGTCAAAATTCATTTGCTCCTCCTTTGATACTCCAAGTATGAAAGGAGGCGTGCTCACGCGCAGTGACAAAAGTCACCATCTAGAGAGAATCTACATTCTTTCTGGCAGGTGTCATTCCGAGCGCAGCGAGGAATCTCGCTCTGCTCTGGGGTGGATTGAAGCTAAGGCGGCCTAGCCGAGGCGTCGGTGAAGGAAAGAATCAGAGCGAGATTCCTCGCTGCCATGAAAATGACTCCCCTCCTCAGCGGGAGGAGGGGCAGGGGGTGGTGGGTGCGAGCCTCACAACCACCCCTAACCCCTCCTTAACAAGGAGGGGAATTAGCCAGAGTCATTTTCATGCACAGTGGTGAGCCGGAGGATCATGGAATCTGCGTTCGGAATGACACTGGGGCCGATCGGGGGTGCTACCTTTGGGAACTTCGCTCCTGCTTCAAGCTAGCGAGGTCTTTCACGACGATTTTGCGGCCTTGCACTTCGAGAAGCCCTTCGGCTTGGAGGCGACTCAGATTGCGCGAGACGAGTTCGCGCACGGTGCCCAATTCCGCGGCGAGATCTTGATGACTCTTGGTAAATTCAAACCGCAGCCCGTCTTTCGACGGCGTGCCTGTGGCCTCGGCCAAGCGGACGATCAGCGCGATCAGCCGCTGTCGCACCGTGGCGAACGAGAGCTCTTCGATAATTCCCACCAGTCGGCGAAGGCGCGCCCCAACCACTCGAAGCACTTTGAGGGTGACTTGAGGATGAGCGAGGCAGAGGGCCTGAAAGTCCTGTTTGCTGACAAATAATAGCGTGGCATCGCCGATGGTGGCGCATGATGCGGGGTAGTTCCCCCCGTCGAACACAGGTATTTCGGCGATTGAGTTTCCGGGGCCATCAATGCTCAGAACCTGTTCGCGCCCAGCCCCTGAAGTCTTGAAGATGCGCACATGCCCTGAAGCAACCACGTACAGTCCCGAACAGCGTTCTCCCTCGCTGAATACGATTTCGCCATGCGGAAAGCGGCGCGGAACAACGCGTTGAATCAGAAAGCCGAGTTCCTCCTCCGAGAGACCGGAAAATATTGGGACTCGTGCAAGCGTTTCAGCATGACTGACGGTTGCGCCTCGCATGCCACAATTTTATCCGATTTTCGGCGAATTATATGACAAACTGAGTTCGCCTACTGTCCAAGTGCCGGATCTCCGGGCATGGGGTGCGAAAGTTGGTCCGCGTGCGGAACAAGGTCCGTGTAAACCTGTTTAGGGATCTGGCCATTCCAACAGCCCGTAATTTTAGCGTATACGATTATTCCGAAGAACATTAAAACGATACCCGCCGCCAAGGCCCATGCGGGAAGGCGGCGTCTGGAACGACCAGGCAAGCATGAAAATCCGGCCGGCTATTGCATGGAGATGCGGTCAGGGGTATGTTATGGGTCGACCGGAAAGCTAAAAGTGAAACCCTGGTTGAGGGGATGTGAAAATGAGAAAATTTGGCCGGCGCGACCTGCTGAAGAATTCCTTGGGAGCCTCTGCCGCTTGGGTGGGGGGAATCAGTTATGAACGCAAAGCACTGATGGCACATATAATGGCTCCCCAGCAGGAAGCCGCCGCGAAGGAAGCGGTGAAGGGCCTGCAGCGTGGGAAGTTCGGCAAATACGAGGTTTCCCGGCTCATCATTGGCGGAGACCCGGTTTCAGGGATCGCCCATGCCGGCGAACTGGTCTATCAAGCTGACTTCATGAAGCAGTATTTCAGCACGCCGAAGATCCTCGAAACCCTGATGCTGGCGGAACAAAACGGGATCAACACGCTCTTGATGCGCGCGGACGACCGCATCATCAGTCATTACAAGATGTTCAAAAAGGAGAGCGGCGGGACCCTCCAGTGGATTGCAACCTCCGCGCCCGAACAGGGCTCCCCGGTAGAGAATTCCAAACGTGCCCGCGACAACGGCGCCATTGCCGTTTACCTCCATGGCGGGGTTGCGGACCGGCTCGTCAAGGACGGGAAAGTAGACGAGATCGGCGAGATTGTGGAAGGCTTCAAGAAGGTCGGAATCATGGCGGGCATCGGGGCTCACCTGCTGGATACCGCGCGCGCCTGCGTGCAGGCCAGGATTGATCCGGACTTCTATATGATGACCATCAACCGGGTGAATTACTACTGTAGTGAAGCAGCCGAGGTCGGCATCTTTATGAGGTCGATTAAAAAGCCCTGGATCGCCTTCAAAGTCCTGGGAGCGGGACGGGTGAAACCCCAGGAAGGTTTCCGCCTGGCCTTCGAGCACGGGGGCGATTTTCTCGCCGTGGGGATGTTCGATTGGCAAATCCGTGACGATGTCGCGCATGTCCAAGAAATGCTGACCAAAGGCATCAACCGGGACCGCGACTGGGCGTAGCGGCAAGCTGGACTCTCTCACTCGAGCTGGTGCGAAATCTCGGTCAGCGCAGCCTCGCTCAACCGTTTCTGCCCCTCAAGGCTTAACGACCCATCTCTTGCGCTCGATCTTGCCTCATTTCGGAAAACCCAGATCAGACGTGCGATGACACTTATTTGTCTTCAATGAGGTTCTTCGTGGAGACACTCCCTTGCCATAATTGATTTACCCTGCGCCAACTCCTCGAGTGTCTCCTGATTCAACTTTCCCTCGGCTACCTTCTTGGGCGCCAGGCCCAATGCAAGAGCCACTCCGTAAAGGATGGCTTCAGGTCGTGGAGGGCAACCCGGGATATAGAAGTCGACTGGAATCACTTTGTCCGTGCCACCCAAGACGTTGTAGGTGTCGAACCAGGAACCTCCTCCCGCCGCGCATGAACCGATGGCGAAGACGAGCTTCGGATTGGGGACAGCTTCCACCAGTCTCTTTAGCGCCGGCGCTGATTGCCGTGTGACAGGTCCGCAAACCAACAGTACATCTGCGTGTCGGGGAGATCCCACTAACTTGATCCCGAAACGCTCGGCATCATAGTAGGGCGTGAGGACATTGATGACTTCGATGTCGCATCCGTTGCACGCCCCCGTATTCGCGTGGTACACCCAAAGCGCTTTGCCAAAGGCTTTTCTACAGAGACCTTTCAACATAACAGCACCTCAGCCAAACAGACCCAACCGAGTCACCTGCCCAGGGTTGCCAAGACCGCCGCGGCACGATCCAGTAGCGGATATGGTGCTTGGGGGTAAATTCCAAGCAAGACGCATAACGCCGCCAAAGCCGCCATAGGCGCCCACATGAGCACCGGCACCTCTCTCACCCGCCCCTCGGAGGCGCTGCTTGACCGCCGCTCTCCCCAAAACACTCTGTACCCGGCGCGGACCATGACGGCCATGGTCAAAATGCTGGTCAGGATGACAATGGCTGCGGCCCACCACAGACCCGCTCTCGCCAGCGCCAGATATACCGTCAGCTTGCTCCAGAATCCGTTGAGCGGGGGAAAGCCTGCAATCGCCAATACCCCCAGAAGGAAACAGGCGCTGGTGATCGGCATCTGCTTTCGCAGTCCGCCGAGCTCCGTCATTCGCCGAGCGCCGGTCGCAGAGATAACCGCGCCCACGCACATAAACAACAGGACTTGTAAAGCGCGTGGTTGAGCAGATGAAAAAGGCCGCCATAGCATCCCAGATAGGTCCCAAGTCCGATTCCGACCAGTACGAGCATTCCAATGCCCCCGATGATGACTACCATCAAGGCACTCAAAGCATCGACGCGCAGCTCGTCGTTCCAGGTTGTAAGCACAACCCCGTTCGCCACCCGGGATGCCATCCAAGCGCCCAACCCGGTGACAAGGGCTGCGGTTAGAACGGAGACCCATTGTTGAAAACGCCGCCCCAGCCCACTTGCCAGGAACAGTACGATGCCACTCACCAGCGGCAAGAGGAATGCGGCCGCAGGAGCGCTTGATGTTATTATCGATGCTTGCTCACCCATGCGCGCATCCCCTGCACGAACACTCCGGTACCTACCACCTTAATTCCCGCAGCCTGAATGTGTCCCTCGATCCGAACTCCTGCCGTACACCCCCTATCACGTACAGGAGAAGGTAGACCGTAACAACAACTTCGGTTGCGACGCCGAAGAGCGCGGTTTCTGGCAACTCCGGAGCCAAACTGACCAGACTCAGGTGGACTCCGTTCTCGGGCAGGCAGAGACCAATCACTGCCTTGATCGCATCCCGTCGTGTCAACACAGCATACAAGCCAAGGGCAAAAACCGTGGACGCTACTGCCAGATTGGTTCTGAAGACCCCGAGCTGCGCTATGCCGGTTGGCGCCAGAAGTTTGACTTGGCCGTGGGTGAGATGAAAGAAGCCTAACATCAGCAGGGCCGCGACAACGACCGACGGGCCAAAACCGATCACCGGCTTCAACTCGCGGTCATCCGTGCCCCGGATCGATCGGAAAAGGAAACGAAAAGTCTTATCGGGTGCTGTCAACTGAAAGCTGCGGCTGGGGGCTGCGCTGTGCCCGAGCTGCGACCCCAAGTCAGGCAAGACCTGGGGAGATTTGAAAAACCAAAGGCCAGCGAACTTTCAGTTCACAATGACATTTGTGAGCTGACCGAGATTTGGTACCACTTCGAGTAAGAGAGTCTACCCCCCTGAGTACTTGCGGGCCACCGGATTCACTGTCCCGGGGCGCACCCCGCGAGCCGGCATCCTTGAAGATCCGATATTAACTGAAGACTGACGCCTGAGAACTTAGGCGGGGCGAGCTGCTTTCCGAGCCGCGCTCAGAATTTCACGCAGGCGCCTGCCCACAATCATGTCTTCCCCGGGCCGCACGTTCATGGAAACAATCTGCAACTGGTCGTTGCTTTCAGGCTCTTTGCGATTCGGGTAACCCTCCTCCACGGCGGGGACCAGGCTAGGATTACTCCTTGTCAACACTTCGATGCGAGGATCACCTTCGCTCAGCTTCCGAGCGCAGTCCGCCACGGTGAATCCCCAGGCCTGTTGGTCCCAAGTGACCGTCAAGGTGGGATAACGATTGCCGCCTTCGGGGATATGGATGTCGGTTTTCACCCCTGGGACGGTCTCGACGAGTGTGGCGATTCGCTTGACGCGCCCGTTCCATTCGCGTGTGAGGGCGTTGAGGTCCATCTTGAGCCAGGTTTCCACCGCAGCCAGGCAGCCGATAATCTCTTCCTTGCCGACCTTCATCGGACGGCAAACCGCCCCTTCCCAGGGACTGGTGTTGGCCATCGCAGCCTCGATCAGGTCCTTGCGTCCCAGCAACAGGCCACTGCATTGCGGCCCCATGAGTCCCTTGCCGCCGCTGAAGGTGTAGAGGTCCGCCCCCATCTTTGCGTAGAGCTTGATGTTATCGATAGGAGGGATGCCTGCTGCGTCGTCGAGCAGCAGAGGAACTTTTGCGCCCTTGGCGATGGCGATTTCTTTGGCCAACTGCTCGCCGAGGTCGCAAGTGTAAATCATGGCGGTCTGCTCATTGAGCGCGCTCTGTAGTTCTTCCAGCGAATGAGTGAGGACCAGCTTTGCGCCCGCCAGCCGGATCGCACTGTCAAAAGCGCTTCGCCCGCCGACCATTACCACCTCGTGTTTAAGTCCTGTAGTATCCGGAAGCTGCCAGATCTTCGCCGGGTCATTACCGGCGATGCAGGCCGCGGTGGCGGAGGCCATCGCCCCTGCGGCGCCGGAAGTCACCATCCCTGATTCGGCCCCCGTGAGCTCGGCCAAACGTCTCCCGACCCCATGTTGCAGCTCCATGATATCCACATAGTGCTTCGCCGCTTCGAGCTGGGCGGCGCGCACCTCGGGCAGTTCCAAGGAGCCGCTCAGATAGGTCCAACTCCCCCGGCAATTGATGAGCGTCTTGACCCCCAAGCGGCGATAAACGTTCTCAGCCGAAGCTTTCCCGACGGCCTGTTGCATGTTCGCGAAGAGATCTTGGGCCGCGATTTGGCCCATCAAAGGCAGCGCCGCCGCCCATTTCATAAAATTACGACGATCAAAGGAAGTGATTAGGTTCGCCATGTTTTCCTCCATTCATTGTTTGCCCGAAGACTAACCAAGAAAACTGCCGCAGCCGGCGATCGAGAACTTCCACCACCCCTTATTCCCCTCCTCAATGAGGAGGGGAATAAGGGGTGACGAGGTCGTACACTCCCGCCAGAACTCAATCCTCACGGTTAGGAAATGGAAACCGCGAGCGTACGGCCAGGATGAGCGCCTTCGCGCCGGGCTCCGGGCTGTTGTAAAAGCCGACGGTGCAATTCAGGCGGAAGAAATACGCATCGCCCGCGTTGGCCGCGTGCAAGCCCTCGAGGCCGTCCATTCCGCCTCCGGCAACGATCTTACCATGGCCGTCCAAAACAAGATAAATCTCCTCGGCCGTATCATGATGGTGCGGGGTGTTCGTGCCTCCGGGCGCAAAATCCATGAGAAAGAGGCTGGTGACGACGTATCCCGCGGCGATCTTATCTCGAGTGCTCTTCCGATCGCCCACCAGGAGCTTGTACAGCACGGAGGACGGATGCCCTTCCACGGTCTGTTCCTTGACGTCATCAATGTTGGCAAGCAGGAGCTTCCCCGGCGGCTCGAGGGTTATCCCCGCAGGAATCTTAAACCCCATGACCAGCAATCGGCAGGGCTGATCGGCAGAACCGGAGATAGTATGTGCGATCCCCGGGGGAAGATACATGAAGTCATTTTTCCGGACGGGAACTCTTTCCTCGCCGTATTGCAGAACTCCGCTTCCTTCCAGGATCACGTAGATCTGTTCTTCGCGCGCATACGTCACTGGGCGGCAGGCTCCCTGGGGATCAACCTTGACCTCGCCGAAACGCGCCACGCTCCGGGCGATGTGTGTAACAGAATCGCCCTCGCCAAACATCGGCTGGTAGTGGCAGGCGCCGGTGCTTAAATCAACGGTTTTCTCCGCGATGTCCGGCAGGAAGCGGTGCACCCAGCTCGGATCGACTTGAGCCAGGCAAATCGAGCTACAGACGCTAAGCGCGGCCGTTACGAAAGCAACGACAGTGACGACAGTAAAGGTGGGATTATGGCGCGGCCTCCCAAGACCGTAGCGAAAATCGTGGAAAGAATTCTCGATGTAGTTCACTCGTCGCATATCGCGGCTCTCCTCTTTGATTTGGTCGACACCACACAACTCGCGCAGGGCTGCGTAACGGGATCCCTCCCGGTCATCCACTACGCGAGGTATTACTGTATCAACTTTTCGAGGTGAAAGCAGAGTTTCTCGCTCAGCTCCTGTTCGACACGACGCTTGCGAAAGAGTGGCCGGAATCGAAGGGGTAACTTGTAGAACCAACGCACCGAGATCCTCCCCCGACCCTTTTCGGCGTTGACTTCATGATGCTCGAGGGATAGCATCAAGATGTGAGAACAACCTTGACTCTTGAGGACGATGTGGCGGCCAAGCTCCGGGCCGAAGCGCGACGCTCCGGCAAGCCCGTCAAGCAGATCGTGAACGACTGCCTCCGCCTCGGCTTGAGCGCCCGCTCCAAAGCTGCCTCGATTCCGCCTTTCAAAGTCAAAGCGCGGCCCCTCGGCCTGCGCCCCGGGTTCAGTTACGACAACGTATGGGAACTCATCGAGCAGATTGAAGGCCCTCTCCACCGATGATCCTCGTCGATGCCAACATCCTCCTGTACGCGTATGATCCTTCCTCCCCTCATCATCTAGCCGCTCGCGGCTGGTTTGAAACTACTATCGCTAAGCCGAACCATGTCGGGCTGACATGGATGACACTTCTTGCCTTCGTTCGCATTGGTACGAGCCCACGCCCTCTCGAACATCCGCTTTCCACTCATGAAGCCGCAGCTATCGTTTCGGGCTGGCTGGAACACCCCACCGTCACTATCCTGAATCCTGGCGAACGGCATTGGGAGATTCTGCGCGACTTGATGACCAAGGGGCAAGCCCATGGGCCGCTGATCATGGACGCCCACTTGGCGGCATTGGCCATAGAACACGGAGCGACGCTCGCCACCACCGATCGGGATTTTACCCGCTTCCCGGGGTTGCGCATCTTGAATCCTCTCGTCCCATAGCCTGGCCACTCGCCGCAAGTACAGTTCTCAGTTCTCAGTCCTCAGGTCCCTCCTCTCCCAGAGCAAGGTCATGCACCGGCGGTGCGGATGGCCGACGCCTGCTCTGACTGATAACTGAAGACTGATGACTGAGAACTTCATTCATACCTTAGCGCCACCATGGGGTCGACGACCGCGGCGCGGCGGGCCGGCAGCCAGCACGCCGTCAGGGACACCACAGCCAGCAACAATGAGACGGCGGCATAGGTCCATGGATCTGCGGGGCTGACGTCATGCAGCAGGGCGGTCAGCAAACGGGTCAGCGCCGTGGCGCCGAGCAGGCCGATCCCCAGGCCGATCAGAATGAGCCTCAGACCGTGGCTCAGCACCAGTCTGAGGATCTGGACCGGCTGCGCACCCAAAGCCAGACGTACACCGAACTCGTGCCTGCGAAGGGTGACCGACTGGGAGACCACCCCGTAGAGTCCCACGGTGGCCACGATCAGGGCGATGACGGCGAAGATCCCTTGGACGTACGTCAGAATCCGCGACGGCCATAAGGAGTCAGACACGACCTGCGTCATCCTGGCCACTCCGGAGATCGGTTGATAGGGGTCCACCGCCCAGACCTGATGTTTGACGGCGGCTGCCATTGCCAAGGGATCAGATTCGGTTCGCACGACCAACGTCATAGCAGGCCGGGGGTCCTGGGCGTGGAGTTTGTAGATCTCCGGACTTGGCGCTGCCTCTATGCCCAGATGGCGCACGTTGCCCACCACCCCCACGATGGTGTACCAGGGGGCGCCGAGCTCGTCAGGGCGGCCCGGCCTGATGCGGTGGCCGACGGGGTCTTCGCCGGCGAAGTAGCGCTGGACCAAGGTCTCATTGACCATGACGACTAGGATCGTACCCGGGCCTTCGCCATCGGTGAACGCACGGCCCCTCTGCACGGGAATTCCCATGGCCCGGAAGTAATCGGGACTGACCACCCGCTCGAGGGCCTCGGGAACCTCGCCTGGGACGGGGGCCGGGCGGCCTTCGATAGTGAAGTCGAAGCTTGTCCAGCCTCGCAACGGAAGATCATTGACCACACCCACGTGGCGAACTCCAGGCAAACTTAGGACACGCTCCACCGTCTCGCGGTAGAAGTCGGCTTTCTGTTGGGGTGCGCGGTACTTCGCCGAAGGCAGCGAGACGTCTAGGACAAGGACGTGGTCGGGCCGCAATCCAGGATCGGTCCGCTCCAGGCGCACGGCGTTTTCCATGAACAACCCTGCGACGACCAGAAGAATCGAGGTCAGGGCAAGTTCCGCGACGATCAGCGCACTCCGCAGTCGAAACTGCCGCAAGCCTGCCGTAGTGGTCCCCCCACCCTCCTTAAGGACCGTGTTGGCATCGAGGCGGGAGGCCCGTAACGCAGGAAGTATCCCGGAGAGAAGCCCAGTCATCACGGACACGATGAGCGTGAAGCCAAGGACGCGGTTGTCCACGGCCACGGTCTTGAGGTACGAAGGCAAGGGCAGATCCATGGGAACGCTCGCCAGCAGGAGTCGAACTCCCCAACCTGCCAATGCAACACCAAGCACACCGCCGGCGAGGGCCAGCAAGAGGCTTTCCGCCAGCATGATCCGAGTGAGCCGCCAGCGCGTAGCTCCCAGCGCCAAGCGGACACCGAGTTCGCGCCTGCGCGCCGAGGCGCGGGCCAGCAGCAGGTTGGCCACGTTCCCGCAGACGATGAGGAGCACCATGCCCACCGCACCGGATAGCAGCGCCAGCGCGGGCCGCAAAGCCCCCGTGAAGCTTTCCCTCAAGGGAACCACCGCTGCTCCATGGCCACTGTGGGATCCAGGGAATTGCTTCTCCAGCCTTCCGGCAATGGTGGCCACTTCAGCCTGGGCCTCAGCTACGACCTTGTTGTGCTTGAGCCGTCCCACCACGAACAGGAAGTGGCGATCATCCGGCTGTGCCTCATTCAGCTCCAGCGGCACCCAGACCTTGAGGCCGTCGATGGGGAATTGGAGGGCGTCAGGCATGACTCCAACCACCGTGAAGAACTCGTCATTGAGGCGGATGCTCCGTCCGATTACGCTGGGATCTGAACCGAAGCGTTCCTGCCAGAGGCCGTGGCCAATCAGGGCAACTCGCTCTCCACCTGGGCGATACTCCGCAGCGGAGAAGGTCCTGCCCAACTGAGGAGCGATCCCCAGCGTCTCGAAGAATCCGCCGGAGATCCTTCCGCCAAACAATTCGACCGGCTCACCTCGTCCGGTCAGGATGAAAGAGCATGGCCGGACGGCCGCCATCGATTCAAAGGAACGGTTCTCCTGACGCCACGCGAGGAAATCCAGCGGCGATGCCTGTCCGCGCCACCCTTCCTTTGGCTTGGTCGACCACAGCATGACGAGGTGATCGGCATCCCTATATGGCAGGGGGCGCACCAGTACCGCATTCACGACACTGAAAATGGCAGTGTTGGCCCCGATTCCCAGCGCCAGAGTCAGCACGGCGACGGCGGTGAACCCAGGATTCTTGGCCAGCATCCGCAGGCCGTACCGAACGTCCCGGATGAAGTCCTCAACGTAGTTCACTCGTCGCATGTCGCGGCACTCCTCTTTGATTTGTTCGACGCCGCCCAACTCGCGCAGGGCTGCGTAACGGGCTTCGTCAGGGGTCATTCCTTTTGCGGCGTTCTCTTCGGCCAGCTTCTCCAGGTGAAAGCGGAGTTCGTCTCTCAACTCTCGTTCGACACGCCCCCGCTTGAACAGCGAGCGGAACCGTAGCGGGATTTTGTACAAGAAGCGCATACGCAGTTTTCAGTTCTCAGTTGGCAGTCGTCAGTTGCAACGGACTACGGACCACGGAATACGGACGCACCAAGCTTGTAAATCGTCAATCGGCAATCGAAAATCGACAATCATTCGTGCCTCAACGTCACCATCGGATCGGTGCGCGCCGACGGATCCCCTGAGGGGACGGATCCCCTGAGGATCCCCTGAGGGGCCTTGACTGATCCCGCCGCAGGACTTACTCTGAAAGGGTGCACGCAAACACTTCGATCTCCGAGGATTGAATTACTGTGAAATCCATAAATGTCGATTTGCCGGACAAGATCGCCGAGGAACTGTCGCGACTGGTAAAGACGGGATGGTTCCACGATGAAGCGGAGGCAGTTCGTGTTGCCCTTCTGGAATTCCTCGGCCACCGCGCCGCGGAACTCCAAGAGCGATTTCAGCACGAAGACATTGATTGGGCACTTCGAGAGAAACAGAACGCCCAACGATGAGGCGCATCGTATGCGATACCGGCCCATTGTTGCACCTCGGAGAAGCCGGTGTTCGAGACCTGTTATCACCCGCAGGCAATGTCCATATTCCAAGCGCTGTGGATCTGGAGATGCGAGGCTATGAAGCTGCCTGGCATGTTCACAAACCCGCTTGGTTGCACGTGACCCCACTCGATTCTGCTCCAGCACTCGAGGCGCGGGCTTGGCAACAGGCGGGCTTGCTGCATCACGGGGAAGCCGAGGCCATCGCACTAGCGCGTCAACTGAGAGCTGATTGGCTGCTGACCGATGACGCTGCTGGGCGTCTGGTCGCGCAGTCGTTGGGATTGGAAGTTCACGGGTCCCTGGGAATGGTACTGTGGGCGGCAGCCATGCGCCACTTGAGTCGCGCTCAGGCCGAGTCTGCCTTGGACCGCTTGGCGCGATCTTCTCTTTGGGTTTCACCATCGGTGCTCCTCGCGGCGAAGGCGGCATTAGAGCAAATGGCCTGAACTCGAATTTCGGGCCACTGGCCTCAGATCGAGTTCGAATTTCGAGTATCCCACTTTCCTCAATCGAAAATCGAAAACTCGCCATTTTCGTCACCTGTCACTTCTTACTCATACCTCAGCGCCACCATGGGATCGACTTTGGTGGCCCGGCGTGCGGGGAGGTAACCGGCCACCAGAGCGACAATCGATAGCACCGCGACCGCCGCGACCATGGTCACAGTGTCGCGTGGGCCAAGCCCGAACAGCATTTGCCGGAGCAGACGCGTGGCGGCCAACGAAATGCAAACTCCCACTACGACGCCGACCGCGAGAACCACAGCCACATCGCGCATCACCAGCCGCAGGATGGAGCGCGGCTGCGCGCCCAGCGCCATCCGGACGCCAAACTCAGTCCACCGCTGCGTTACCACGTAACTAAGAGTGCCGTAGAGACCGATCATCGCCAGCAGCAACGCCAGGGCTCCGAAGAAGCCGGAAAGCAGCGCCAGCAGACGTTCCTGAACCATCGAATCGTCTACCTGTTCGGCCAAAGTGTGGAACTCGAGAGGGATATCCTTATTTACGCCCGCCACGGCGGCCTGGACAGCCGAGACCAGAGCAGACGGACGTATCCCCGTGCGCAGCTCGAAGGTCTCCTCGTCAGCGTGTGCGGGAACCTGCGCCGCTGGGAAAAACGCCATGGGATGCGTGTCTTCGCGGAGCGATTCGTACTTGGAATCCTTGATGATCCCGACGACCTCGATGGGCGGACCGGGCTGTCCAGAGACTTGGTCAATACGAAAAACCCTGCCGACGGGATTCGGGTTGGGAAAGAACCGGCCCGCGAGGGTCTGGTTGACTACCGCCACCGCGGGCGCAGTCTTGGTGTCGCCGTTGTTGAAATTGCGGCCAGCCAGCAACGGCATGCGCAGTGTCTCAAAGTACCCCGGCGAGACGTAATTGACCCAGGCAGCCGCGTCATCACCCGTCAGCCCCTTGGACCAGTCCGTCTGGATGCTTGGGTTCCACGCATCCCCGCTGATCGGCGTCAGGACGGAGCGGGCCACGGAAGCAACGCCGGGAAGAGCTCGCAGCCGGTTCTCGATGGCTTCGTCAGTCGAGAGTTGCCGGGCCGGGGGCACCTTGGCGGTCTTGAGATCGGTGTGCACCAGCAGGACGTTGTTGCGGTCAAAGCCGATGTCGAGCGTCGCCAGCTTGGCGAAGCTTCGCAATAACAGACCGGCAGCCACCAATAAAACGAGCGAGAGCGCCACTTGCGAGGCCACGATCCACTGCCGAGTGCGAAGACGCGCCGGGCGCCCACCTTCGAGCACTTGGCTGCCCTTCATGGCCGATGTCAATGAGACTCGCGTGGAGCGGATGGCAGGCAGCACGCCGAACAGAATGCCGGTTAGGACGGCGACGGCGGCCGCAAATCCCAGGACGCGGCCATCCAGCGAAAGGTCCAGGAATAGCGCATTTTTGGCGGTCGAGATGTAGCGCACCAGCAAGGTTGTACCGCAGCGCGCGAAGAGAATCCCTACGAGCGCCCCGGCCGAAGAAAGCAGGATGCACTCAGTCAACAACTGACGAATCAGTCGCGTGCGGCTCGCGCCTAGAGCTTGCCGTAGCGCGATTTCCTTGTGCCGGGCGGCGGCGCGCGCCAACATCAGGCTGGCGATGTTGGCGCAAGCAATGAGCAGCACCAGCCCGACCACCACCATCAGGACTTCGAGTGGCTTTTCGTACTGCCCGCGGAAATTAGAAAGCCCAATCAGTCCGGCGGCCGCCGGAACCGCTAAGAGCGTCTTCTTTACGAAGATCTTCTGCACGTCCGGAGGCCAATTCTGCGGCACAGCCGAGCTGAAGATCTGGGGCGAGAGCACTCCCAACCGCGCCTTCAACTGGCCCACGCTCACCCCCGGCTTCGGGCGGCCAACCACGGTCAGCCACCACCAGTAGCGACGATCGAGCCTCGATTCTTTCCCCTCGAGGATGTCGTCAGCGCAGATCGGAACCGCCACATCGAACTTGCTACCGACGTCCATTCCATAGAAGCCGGCGGGCGCTACGCCAACTACTTCAAAGGGGTGCCGGTTGAGTGAAATCGTGCTGCCGATGGCGCTGGGAACTCCGCCGTAATGGTCTTGCCAGAAGCCGTAGCCCAGTACCGCCACGCCTGGGCATCCACGCCGGTCGTCCGAGGCTGTGATCAGGCGGCCGGCGGCGGGGCGAAGCCCAAGAGCGCTGAAGAAGTCACCGCTCACCCAGACTCCCTTCGCGTAGTGGACAGCGCCGCCCCTTGCAAGGTCGAACTCGGCTTCGCCCCAGGCGAAGACGCCCGAAAATACGTCCTGCCGGTCGCGCAACTGTTCCCAGACCGCATTGGTGAAGACAGGGTTGCCTTCGCTGCCGGAGTGCGGAGTCAGGATGAGCACCTGCAACAATTCCTGGGGCCTCGGCACAGGGAGCATGCGGAGCATCACCGCATCGATCAGGGTGAAAATCGCGGTGTTCGCCCCGATACCCAAGGCCAGGGTGAGGACCGCCACCGCCGTGAAGCCACGATTCTTCGCCAGCATCCGCAAGCCATAACGGACATCCTGGAAGAAACTCTCGATGTAATTCATCCGGCGCATGTCGCGACACTCCTCTTTGATTTGTTCGACGCCGCCCAGCTCGCGCAGTGCCGCGTAACGGGCTTCCTTCAGCGTCATTCCTTTTGCGACATAGTCTTCGGTGAGCTTCTCAAGGTGGTAGCGCAGCTCGTCACTCAGCTCTTGTTCGACACGACCGCGCTTGAACAGCGAGCGGAGCCGTAGCGGGAGTTTGTAAAGCCAGCGCATTCCTAGTTGTCAGTTCTCAGTTTTCAGTCCTCAGTTCTCAGTGCCCGTCAGGCCGGATGAATGCCGCGCACCACCTCTGCGGATGGCCAACGCGGGCTCTAACTGATAACTGAAGACTGATGACTGAGAACTTCATTCATGCCTCAGCGCCACCATGGGATCGACCTTCGTCGCCCGGCGCGCGGGGAGGTAGCCGGCCAAAAGGGCAACGGCAAGCAGGGACACTGCCACGCCGAGAAAAGTCGCTGCGTCCGTGGGCTTCACTTCGAACAGCATACCCGCAAGGAACCGCGTCAGTCCTGCGGCTCCCGCCAACCCAATCCCCACCCCCAGAATGGCGATCGTTGCGATCTTTCCGAGCACCAAGCTGAGGATGTCTTCTCGTGTGGCGCCTAGCGCCATGCGAATACCGAACTCATGCGCCTGCCGGGCAACCGAATAGGAAATGACTCCATAGATCCCCGTTGCTACCAGCACCAGGGCCACCAGGGCAAAGACGGCCATGAGCAGCGTAATGAAGTGGGGTCCGGCGGTTGACTCCGACACGGCCTGTCGCATGGTGGAGACCGCATAAACCGGGATGTTGCTGTCCACGGCACTGACTTGCGCGCGGATGGCGCTCACCAGGCGGCGCGGGTCCGTGGCGGAGCGGACCACCAGCTTCATCTCCGCGCGTGGATTCTGCACATAGGTGAAATAGACTTCGGGCATGGGTTCGTCAGAAATCGACCAGCGTCGCGAGTTGCCCACGACTCCCACCACTTCCAGCCACACGGAATCACCGGTGAACCTCAGACGTTTCCCCACCGGGTCCTGGTTCGCCCAGAAGTGGCTTGCCAGCGTCGCATTGATCACGACCACCAGCGTCGAATTGGACTTGTCAGCTCGCGTGAAGGTCCGGCCTCTCAGCAAAGGAATACCCAGCGCACGAAAGTAATCCAGCGTGATTGACGTCGGCTGAACGAGCGGGCCCCGGCCCGAGCCGGAAGACTTGGGAGCGCCTTCAATCTCAATTGTAGAGTTCGGTCCGCCTCCGAGCGGGAGTTGACTCGCAAAAGCTGCCGCCCTCACTCCCGGCAGGCCCTGGATCCGCTCCAAGGCGCTTTGGTAGAACGCCACAGCTTGCTCCACCTTCGTGTAGCGAAACTCCGGCAGATCCACCTCCGTGGTCAACACGTTCGTGGTTTCAAATCCCAGGCGAACCTCGGCCAGCCTCTGCAGGCTGCAGATCATCAATCCCGATCCGACCAGCAGGATCAGGGCCAGCGAAATCTCCGCTGTCATAAGCGCGCTGCTGGCGCCTCGACTGCCAAGGCCCTCGGTAACACCCCGAGTTCCTTCCTTCAGGGGTTCATTAACATTCTCCCGAAACCCTCGAATGGCCGGGACGAGGCCGAACAATACTCCGGCGAGAATGGAGACACCCAGTGTGAAGAGCAAAACCCGTGGGCTGATGTTGATCTCGCTCGCGCGCGGCAGGTAATTGGGCGGGCTCACTGAGAGCAGGAAATCTTTCGCCCACAGGGCCAACAGAAGCCCGACCGTTCCGCCAAGCACAGAAAGGAGAACATTCTCCGTGAGCAACTGGCGCAGTATTCGGGCGCGCCCGGCCCCCAGTGCGGCGCGGACGGCCAACTCCCTTTCCCTCTCCGTGGCACGGGCAAGTTGAAGGTTTGCGACGTTCGCGCAGGCAATCAGCAACACGAAACCCACAACGCCAAACAGCACCAGCAGCGTGTTACGATGGTGCCGGACCAGGTAATCGCGCAAGGGCTCGACTTGGGCTCCAATGCCTCGGTTCAGTTCCTGGGTAAAGCTTTGCATAGCTCTCCGCCAGTGCTTTGATCTCTGTTTGGGAGCGCTGGAGCGTAACCCCGGGTTTGAGCCTGGCAAGCACGTACAGCCAATGGCCCGTCGACGCGTCAGCGCGCTTCGGTGCCAAGGGAACCCATAGGTCAGGTTTTATCCCCCAGATTGCCGGGAAAACAAATCCTTGTGGCATTACTCCGATAATCTCGCGGCTTTTTCCATCAAGCGCGAGGGTTTTCCCGATGATCCGAGGGTTTGACCCAAACCTTCGCTCCCAAAGGCCGTAGCTAAGGACGGCGACCGCGTCATGTCCGGGCACATCCTCTTCAGGCCGCATCACTCTGCCCAGAGTGGCCTGCACCCCCAGCATTTCCAAAAGTCCCGAAGACACCGGCGCGGATCGGACAGCTTCTGCTTCGCCCCCACCTGTCAGGGTGGCGCGTGACAAACCCTCGGTGCCGGCAGCCATGTTTTCGAAAACACCATTCTGTTCTTTCCACGCCAAGAAGTCCTCTGTGGCTACGGGGGCGCGTTCGAGCTGGGGCTCGATTTGCCACACCAGAACCAGTCGGTCAGCGTCCTTGTAAGGCAAGGAACGAACGAGCACGGCGTTCACCACGGAGAAAATCGCCGTGTTCGCGCCGATGCCGAGCGCAAGGGTGACGATGGCGACGGCAGTGAAGCCAGGACTGCGGCGCAATTGACGAAGGCCGTAACGAACATCCTGAATTAGATTCTCGATGTAGTTCACCCGGCGCATGTCACGGCACTCCTCTTTGATTTGCTCGACGCCGCCCAACTCGCGCAGCGCTGCGTAACGGGCTTCCTTCGGCGTCATCCCTTTTGCGACGTTTTCCTCAATCAGTTCTTCCAGGTGAAAGCGAAGTTCGTCGCTCAGCTCCTGTTCGACACGGCCACGCCTGAATAGCGAGCGGAGGCGTAGCGGGAGTCTGTAAAACCAGCGCATCGTATTAGCCCTCAGCTCTCAGCCGTCAGCTATCAGCAACTTCACGCCGCCATGTCATTCCGAGCGCAGACTTCATGATCCTTCGGCTCACCACTGTGCATGAAAATGCGCGAAGCGCCTTGGAGTGCGGTAGCAGCAGCTACCGCCTTTCTAGCGGGCTGGGCGTCCCACGCCAAGTAAGGCGGTAGCTGCTGCTACCGCACTCCAAGGTGCCTTCGGCACAGCCATTTTCATGGCAGCGAGGAATCTCGCTCTGGTTCTTTGTTCCGCGATCCACTCCGAAGCAGAGCGAGATTCCTCTCCCGCGACTGCGGGATCGGAATGACAGCGGCCAGGTGGACGTTTTTGAAGTCCGCTGAAAGCTGATCGCTGGCCGCTGATTGCTGCCTTTCAACCTCACGAGGCCTCCAATACAAGGGCAATGGCGGCGGAGAGCCTTTGCCAGTGGGCCTGCTCCCGCTCCAAGCACGCGCGCCCCGCCGGGGTTAAGGCGTAGAACTTGGCGCGGCGGTTGTCGTCGGAGTCGCCCCACTTGGCCTTAATCCAGCCGCTTTGTTCGAGGCGGTGCAGGGCGGGGTACAAGGCCCCTTGGTTGACTTGCAGGACTTCCTTCGAGACTTGTTTGATACGCTGCGCGATGCCCCAACCGTGCATGGGCTCGAGAGCAATGGTCTTGAGGATCAGCACGTCCAAAGTGCCTTGTACAAGGTCAGTCGGTTTGCTCACAGTTACTCCTCTCAGTTATCGACAAGAAACTTTACACGTTCTCTTGTCAATAGTCAAGGGGAAGAAAGATCAGGGAAGGGGCAGAAGTCGCTTCAGACATTCTGTCTCTTGACATGCGCAAAAGCATAGGCTAGAATTGTGAGTTGACATAGGACAGTAGGCCATGCCCAACTTGGAACATAAGGCGGCAACGCTACGACCGGCGCCGACCCATTCCCGAGAACGCCCCCAGGGGCCCGGCGAGCTGGCAAATGGGCTCCCCAGAAGACGGACAAGAAGTTTGTTTTCTGTGGCGAGGCAAAAGAAGAATCGTTCAAAACTGAAGGAACTACCCGCGAATATCTATGAAAACAAAGGACCGGTGCGGACCGTTGCTTCGAGTGAATAGCGTAGCTCTGACCTCGCACGGCTGGGTCAGCGTCGACAGGAAATCGGGGAAATGAATGCCGACCTGAAGGTCGGCGCTACAAAATTTACGGAACGAACCGCAAATGTCTATGAAAACAAATGGGCGCTGTGGAAGGCTCGCCGTTGAAGCGGGAATGTCTATGAAAACACAGGAACTTAGCCGCAGCAAGCGGGTATGTTATTGAAAATAAAGGTACTTAACTAGAGGTAAATGGCAACCGGCGGGCGCGCAGCTCCCGGCCAGCCAGCTGGCCTGTAGCAAAGCGGCAGTCCGTCAGTTGACGGACCGCAGTCCAAGCCTCAGAGCAGGGTCACGGCATAGAACCGGGCGGGCGCCTCGGGTGGAGACGTGAGCGCCTTCTTGACCCCGCCGGTTTCAATCTCTGCCTGGACGTAATAATCCATCAAGGGGCTACCGCCTTGATATCTGGCCTCGCCGGCATAGGTCCGCCGACGGACCAGGCTCATGGGGGACGGACTCCAATTGTCCGAGTCTTTGGCGCGAGTAAACAGGGTGACGCGAGCCACCTGCCCTGCGCCCGGAAGCACGGCTGAGATGCGCGCGTGTTCCCCTTTGCGCAGAACCGTGGGGCGAGTGGGAACAAAGGCTCGAGGCTTCGCCTTCGCGTCGGGCTGCCGCACTTCCGCAAACAAGCGCTCCGTCTCGGGTGGCAACTCGCCCAGAAACTCCTTCATCGAGGCGCGCAACCGATACAAAGCCAGCCGCTCGTACTTGTTGTGCATGGAAGCCAGTTGGCCAAGATCATTCCGGGTGCTCACAATCTCCTGGTAATCGAGAAAGACTTCCCGAACCAGCGGCGCCAACTTGAGCCAGAGCGGCACACCTTCCGTCACCATCAGCTTGCGCGCTTCCTCCGCCTTGTTCTGCTTCTTCAATTCACTCGCCTTTTGAAGTTTCTGATTCAGATGGAACGCCAGCGACCACGATTCGGAATAGGGAGTGAGGAACTCGACGAAGCGTGTGAGGTAGTTCAGGCGCTCGCGCTCCGCCGGACTGGAGGCCGCATCGGTGAGCGCGCGAAGCTGCTGTGCCACCTCGGCCTGCGATTTCTTTACGCTATCGGGAGGTTCGTAACCATCCCAGAACTGGAAGGCCTCATCATAGTCGCCGGTGTATTCGTGGATTTCGCTGTGGCCATTCTTGACCTCGCCCGTCCACGAGCACAGAATCAGCCGGTCGCGGTCCGTGTCCTCCAGGACCTTCGCCAATTTGCCGGCGCGGGGCGCGCGGGCCTGGGCCGAGGCGAAAGCCTGGAAGAATCTGGTCGGGGTCAGCTCCTTGTTCCACGAGTAGCCGGACTGAAAGCCCGCGTCGATATCCATGATGCGATGCCGCCAATGGATCCCCAGCAGGCCCTGGCATCCGTACTGTTCCGCCAGGTCCATGTCGCGCACGAAGCGATCGACATGGAACTGCGGCAGCCACATGGCCGGATCATCCTCGAGCCAGGGAATCGGCCAGCGCTCACGACCTTCGAGCTTTCCATACTCCTCGCTCACCGGATCCCAGCCCAGGTTGTCGCTGAGCGAAGAGAAGATGATCTCTTCCGGCAGCGCTTTGTGGAAGTGCGCGAAATGCCTGGACACGCCACCCCAGCCGGAAATCACCAGGCGTTTCTCGGGCGCGTGGCGCTTCAGGAAATCGTAGGCTTGCTTGAAGGGAGTGACCGAGAGCGGAACGTTCTGCTTTTGGCTCGCCCAGCTCATCCCTTCGTCTTCCCACAACCAGACGTAATCCACCGTGGGATAAGCTTCGAGAAGCCGCCCCAGGCGTGCTTCCAGGATGTCCTTAGCCGCTACCGACTCGGGATCGATGCGCGGGCCCGGGATCTTTGCATCGCCCGGCGTGTAGTGCGCTTCCGGAGGAGTAGCGCGGTAAATCTCATCGGGGACCTGATAAGGCTCAAACCCGACGCCGGTGCGGATGCCAAGCTGCTTGGCGTACTTGAATGCCTCTCCCCACAAGTTGCTGCGCCAGTTCCTCCGCTTCCCAGCAACTCCGGGCCTTGGTGGTGGCTTCCGAACCGAAGACCTCGTCCGCGAAAAAGTCTGGAGCCCCCATGCCAAAACGCGAAGTTCGCTCGGGCAGATAGCCCCAGCGGTTGGTCGCGCTCGTGTCGGTATAGGCAAGGTGGCCGGCCCCGGCATATTCAAAGGACAGGAACGACTCGGCCCACTGGTTCGCGCCGGAATAGACATGGACACCCAGGGTGTTGAATCGCATGCGCACCATGGCTTCGAGGTAGGCGCGCCAGTCTTCGCGGTTGTAAACGGTGATGCAATTGAGGAAGTCCGGCCAAGGCACCAGCCCGCGCGCGTTGAAGCGTGGCTGCGCCTGCCAGGGATGGCCGACAGGCGGCAGATTGAGGGCGTGCGCCGGCTCCAGCGGGTAGACTTCGCCATCCAGGCCGAAGAAGGCCCCCTGACGCTCCAGGAAGTCGAACACGGCGTAGAGAACAGCCTGGGGCGTAGCGGCTGTCAATCGGACACGAGAGGCTTTGCCGCCGGCGGACTCGTGAGAGATTTCGTAAGCTTCAGGATGCTTAAAGGCTTCCTTCTTGACTGAGAGAGAGAACACGATGCCAGACGCCGGCAGTACGCCCTCGCCCAGGAGAGCCTGTACAGGTTCGCGCACGAGCCCCAGGTTCCGCAAGCCACGCGCCAACTCGCAAGATGCCAAATGTTCCGGAAAGCCCGAATGGCGATCGCGCACAATCCACACCTTATCTGTTGATCCGAACTTGGCCTGCAACATCAGGGCATTGGAATTCGACGCGGGACCACTCTGGGCTAAAGCCGGATTGGCCGGAGCCTCTCCCTTTGCCGACAGGGCCGCGTTGGCAATTAACGGCGCGGCTCCCAAACCGAGAGCCGAACGGTGAAGGAATTGGCGCCGTCCAATATGTTGAAATGGTTTCATGATGCCACCTCCAATGTAAGAATGACTGAGGATCTCACTTCCTTGAGTGCCGGCCGAGTTCTGTCGAATTCGCCGAATGGCGATGTAGAATCGCCTACACCAAACCCGCGCCTTGTCACGCCGCTGTCGCAGGGCGCATGCTATGGTAGCCTGGAAACGAGTCACTCTCAAGGAGGGAAAAACGAAGTGGAGAGTTGACGACGTGGGAGAACTAATTCGACAGCAGAGATCTTTGACCCCCAACATGGAAAACCAGGCTATCCTTTGCAGGTTTCATATGACGACAACGCGGGGGAGCGATCTCGAACCCGCGCGCATTCTGGCAGGAGGCTGAAAAACCCGTCTAGTCTGTCATTCCGAGGAGCCGCAGGCGACGAGGAATCTCGCATGTCGCTTGTGTCCAGTGCGAGATTCCTCGCTTCGCTCGGAATGACGACCTTCACAGAGGTTTTTCAGCATTCTGCTTGTGGGAGGGTAAAGGTACTATGGCCCGCTACACCGCTGTTCTGCTGGTACTGCTCCTGACCCCAGTTTTCGCCCAACAGGATAAGCCCCAGCGCATGGACAATTTTGCTGCCATTGCCCTGCAAACCCCGCCTCCGCAGCGGCCGCACCTGCAAGAGAACCCGCCACCCGTTTTGCCGCCGATTGAGCTGGAGGCCGCGCAAAATAACCCCGCCCTCGATTTTCCGTCGCGCCACGTGATGCGCACCAACCAGGAGTTCCGTGCGGCGCTCGCCGATCTCAAGAAGAAATACGCCCCGTTCCTTGCGGATTACACGCCTCCTGCGCAGGCAACGCGCGAAAGACTCGGTCTTGATACCTTCGAGTTCCGCATGGAAGAACCGCAAGATCTCCCGGACATCGGTCGCGTCCAGCGCGGCGAAGGGGCGTGGCAAACGGTGCGCATTCCGGATTACCGCGGCCCGGTCGGCTGGTGGGCAGGCTATTACCGCAAGGTGCTTCAAGTTCCGGCTGGCATCCTGAGACAGGAAGCGGTTTTCCTCAGATTCGGGGCGGTGGATTACAAATGCCAGGTCTACCTAAACGGGCGCATGGTGGGAACTCACGAAGGTTTCTTCGCGCCATTCGAGATCGATGTCACCCCCTACTTGTTAAAAGACGCCGAAAACGTGCTGGTAGTGCGAATCGAAAACGAATCCGTCATGCTTGGTGACGATTCCTGGAAGGGCCCCGACGTTGATGGCGACAAGATCTATGCGGCAGTGGGTCCGGGTTGGGATGATCCCGAGCTTGGCTGGCACGCTTGCCCTCCCGGAGCAGGCATCTGGCAGAAAGTTTATCTCGAGGGGCGTCCAAAGCTGGCTATTACCGGCCTGTTCGCGCGGCCTGATTTGAAACAGAAAACCATCGAAGCTCGCATCGAGGTTGACCAAAGGGAGAAGACCCAGCGCGAAGTGGATTTGGCCGTCTCCATCTATCCGAAGAACTTTCACGGGCCGGCAATCGAAAACATTCCGGTGAAGGCGGCGCCGGCCGGGCCGGGTTCGACCGAGTACCGGGTTCAGATCCGGCTGGGCGAGTTTCGCAAGTGGGAACTGGAGAGCCCGTACCTCTATACTCTGCGCGCGACCATCCGCCCTAAGGACGGCGGTCCCGCCGACATTCAGGATGCGCAATTCGGCATGCGCGAATTCAGGATGGACGATACTTCAGCCATCAAAGGCACGCTATACCTCAACGGGGAGCCCATCATCCTGCGCGGGGCCAACACGATGGGCAATTTCGAGGTGCCCGTGATGAAGGGTGACTCGGAGCAGTTAATCGAAGACGTTCTCATCGGCAAACTGGCGCACATGAATTTCTTCCGCCTGACCCAGAGCCCCGTGCAGCCTGAGGTCTACGACGTCTGCGACCGCCTGGGCATGCTGGTTCAGACCGATCTTCCCCTGTTCGGATACTTGAGGCGGCCGCAACTCGAAGAAGCCATCCGCGAGGCGGGAGAGATGGAAAAGCTGGTCCGCAATCACCCCTCGAACATCATGGTCAGTTACATCAATGAGCCTTCCTCGGCTGATCGGGCAGGTAAAGTGCATCGCGACTTGACGCGGGCGGAACTCGAGTTGTTTTTCGAGGCCGCGTCGTCCGTGGTTCATGTCTACAATCCCGACCGAGTAATCAAGCCCGTAGACGGCGACTACGATCCGCCGGAGCCGGGTCTGCCGGATAACCACATCTATTCGGCCTGGTACGGTTCTCACGCGGTGCCGATCGGGAAATTCATTCGCGGGTACTGGGTGGCGAGCAAAGCGGGATGGAAGCTTGGCAGCGGCGAATACGGGATTGAAGGATTGGAGGACGCCGAGACGATGTTCAAGCACTACCCGAAGGAGTGGCTGCCGGCCTCGGCGGATGACAAATGGAACCCGGATAAGATTCCCTTCGCTCAGGCTTGGACCATGCACGATAGCTGGTTTGACACGCCGGACACCCTGCGGGAGTGGGTCGCGGCCAGCCAGTCGCACCAGGCCTGGGGTGTGCGGACCATGACCCGCGCCTTCCGCCGGCAGTCGGACCGCATCGTTTCGACGGCCGTGCACCTGCTGATCGATGCCTGGCCATCGGGCTGGATGAAAGCCCTGGTGGACGTGGACCGCCACCCCAAGCCTGCCTACTTCGAGTTCCGGGAGGCGCTGACGCCGCTGATGGTGGACGTCCGCACTGACCGGACCCGATATTATTCCGGCGAGAAGCTGGCGCTCGAGTTCTGGGTCTGCAACGACCGGCGCGCAGAATTCCTCAAGGGTGAACTGGTGTGGGAAGTTCGCCAAGGCGACAAACGTATTTTCGCGCAGTCAGCGGCGGCCGAAATCCCGTCGTTCGGCGCCGCCTTCCAGGGCTACTTCCACTACCGAGTTCCAGTAGTCTTGCAGCGGGAGAAGCTGTCGATTCGGCTTGGCCTCAAGGATCCCACCGGGGAGTTGATCCATGACACGGCGACGGAAGTGGAGATCTTTCCGGCCCTCGACACGGCGAAAAACAGAGGCAGCATGGCTGGAATTGTCGGCCGGGCGGGAGGCCGCGCCTGGAAGTTGGCTGCCACGCTTGGACTCGAGCCGCGCGCATTCACCGGAGAGGATCGCGTCCCGATCGTTTTCGTCGACAGTGTGGACGCCTACGAAGTGGCGCGCACTGCGCTGCTGCAGTTTGCCCGCCAAGGGGGAACGGCCGTATTCCTGGAGCAGCCGCCGGGTACCGTCTGGCACTTCGAAAACGGAGATGTGGCGGTGAAGAGAATGTTGGGCAGGGAGTTCGTATCCCGGAAGAGCGGCAACCCATTCGTCGCCTCGTTCCAGCCCTTCGACTTTTCTTATTGGTACGACCGCGACGAGGACTACATCGAATATGTCGCCACCAGTTACCTCGAGGGTCCGAATCTCGCGCCTATTCTGCTCACGGCGGAGGCCGCGCGTCCGGGCGACCCCGATCCAAAGCGCGAGATTATGCCGGTTGCCGGGGAGATGCATATCGGGAAAGGAACGCTCATCGTGACGCAGCTCAAGGCGACGGACCGTGTCGAGTACGAGCCGGTCGCGGCCGCTTATTACCAGGCGATGGTGGACCGCGCTGTTCGCTGAACGGCCGTGTTGTTGACGATTCTCGAGGGTTCGATGAATTGGTCGTTCTCTTGAACCCCTTAATAATGTTTCCATAGTAGAGTTCAAGAGAACGTCACGAATCAAACGCTCAACATTCTAATTTCCTGACCAGCTTCGTAGATATATTCTCGGTTGCGGAAGGAAACTCAGAACTCCTTGGGGATGCCAGCCTGTTTCAGAACTGCGTTCGCGGTATGGCGGGATTGAATCTTGTGATCTACGGGGAAGCGCCGCAGGGTAATCGGGCTGTACCAAATCTCGTGATCGCCGCGTCCGGGACGCTCATAATGACATCCGTGGGCGCGAAGGATTTCCTTCAGCTTTGCCGTGTAGCTCGCCATCAGGACGCCACGGACACTAAAGCAGTTTCTTCATGATGGGCGCGAACAAGAACATTGACCACCTTTTGCCCCGGTTCCAGTCCGCCGTTTAACTGAAAAAGCTCCGGCACTAAAACACGGATCTTCTCCACCAAGGCATTCAGTGATTCGGCCTCCGACACCAAGCCGGGAATGTCTTCACTTTCCGCGACCCAAACCCCTGCCTCGGAATCCCAATGCGCTTCGACTTCATAGGTCCGACTCATCCCTGGCCACTCCCTACTATGCACAAGACTACCATCTGCCTCTGACAATGTCCACATTTGGACAGTCGATCCCCGTGTAGAAACAGGGTCAAGGGTAAGACCCCCAAACAGAACGACCCAGCGACCAACCGATTCCACCCACAAGAGACCCACCCGCTATCACGTCATCGCGGAGGAATCGTGGCCCGGCGACGTCCAGACGACATTGCACAAGACAAGTCACTTCGGCAGCCATCGGGGATGGTCCGCCCCTTGCTCGTCCACACCGCGTGTCAGCAACCGCTGGTTCTTCCCGTCGACATCCATCACCCAGATTGCAGGAGTCTCGCCAACCCCCGCTCGGCAGAAGAGGATTTGTTTGCCATCCGGGGAACAAGTCGGGCGAAAGTCCCATTGCGGCGGCTCGCTGTGAGTCAGCCGAGTGACTGAGGCATTCTTGGGATGCAAAAGGCAGATCTCGGTGCCGCCGCGAGCTTTCTCAGGCTTGTAATCGCTATTGAAGTGGTTAGTGTCAGTACGCTGGGGCTGGAATTCCCACACGGGTTGGGAGCCGGGCAGCTTGCGGTTATACAGAATAGAACCGTCGGGACACCATTCGGGCACGTTTGAGCCGCCGCCAAAGTGCTTGGGATTTCCGTAGGACGCTGCAAACCATTGGCTCTGCCCCTCGGTCAGCACTCGATTTTCGGAACCATCGGGCCTCCCAATGCATAAGTCTGACCAACGGTGGCCGGGGTCGGTCTTGTACTGGCAGTCTTCGTAGAGTATCCAGTGGCCGTCGGGAGACCAACTCGTCGAGAAATACAAATGATCCGGATGGCCTGCGACCAACACGCGGTCGGTCCCATCGACGTTGCGGGTGAAAACCCGGTAGCCGTGAGGCGACGGCCCCGCAGCGTGATAGGCGATGCGCTTGCCGTCCGGGCTCAGGCTGACGCCATACGGGAAGCCCTCCTCAGGCTGCGTGATCCGCTGCTGATGAGCGCCGTCCAGATCCATACTGAAGAGGCATGACTGGTCGTTAAGCAAAATGACTTGCACGATCATCCGCTCCTCACCCGGTAGGATCATACACGGCGCGTAAAACGGAGCTATGCGTTCCTTTTTCGCAATCTCGGTAAGAGAGCCGTTTTCCAGGTCGTAGATCCAAGTATGAGTGGGAATTTTGTGATAGTACTCGCTAAACGATTTGCCATTGGGATTAGTATTTTCCAAGCTCGAGAGGATCACACGCCGGCCGTCCGAGAAGAACGCGTAAGGCTGCCATAAAGCCTGGTTGGGAACGTTAAATTCCAGATAGCGCAAGCCGCTTCCGTCGGCCTTCATGAGTCCGAGCTTGCTGCCTTGTCCTGTGGGCCACATTCCCGGTGAGACAAAGAAGAAGCTTCTCCGGCCGGCGCCGTCACGCCGAGTGCCCGATTGCCTCGCTTTTGAAAGACGTGGTAAGGGTAGCAGGCTTAGGCCAAGCATCTTGAGGAATTCTCGTCGCTCTGCCTTCTGTGCGATCATGCAATTGCCTCCTGAATAAGCTGGTTCTTGCCGTCGGCGCGGATTTCAGGCGGAGCGAGCCGGCCCTTGAGGTCATTCGCTCCCTGGTGGAGCGGGCGAAGCCCGCCTTGGAGTGCGGTAGCGCCAGCTACCGCCTTAACGATAGCTCGCTATGGCGAGCGGCTGCAACCAACGGGCAGGCCGTGTGACCAGCGGCCTGGCTCCACGGCGGTAGCTGGCGCTACCGCAGTCCAAGGCGGCAGCTCGGCTGCTGCGCTCCAAGGGGCACTTCCTACGACTTTCCCGGCAAGACGGCGTCGAGGGGGAAGCCCCGGTAGAAGCGCGCCAAGGCGGCAATGTTGCGGTCGTTGGCGCCAAATCGATCTTTTCCCGTGAACGCAGCGATGGGTTTACCGAGGTACTCCGCGATAGGCAGCGGCAGCGAGTTCTCCCGCGGCTCGGCGAAGCCGTACAGATCGAGGCCACGGTTATTGGGGTCAGCCAGGAATTTCTCCGCGTCGTGCGCGGCCCACCCGACTAGGTTTTGTATCAGGCGGGTGCGCTTGCCCGCCATGCGCCGGCCGGCTTCGTAAAGCTTGGGGTCCGGCGATTCGTTCATCACCCAGTCGACTTCCTTCAGCAGGGGAGAGTCCTGGATTGTAGGATCAGCCATATTATTCACGGAGAGCCACAGGACGCATTTGGGGTTGGCTTTATCGCGAGCCTCTTTGATGCGCGCCCAGCAACGGTTGATGGCCTTGCGCTCGTACTCGAGCTTGTCTTCCTCCGCCGGTGGTCCGCTCGCGGGAAAAGACTTGCCGGTCAACTGGGAGAACAGTCCCCGCTCCGCCGGAAGCCATCCCTGCTGCCGCTGCCGGTCAGGCGGGTTCCAGACCCAGTCAATCATGGTGCCGTCCATGCCGGTCTTTTTCATCGCATCGCCCATGGACCGAGACAGGTAGTCCAGGTATTCATCGGTGAACGGGATGTGAATGTCGGAGGGCGCGTCGTAACTCAAGCCGGGATGGTCTTTGCCCCACTTGGCGTTGGCGCCGACGCAGAAATAGCCCATCACCAGCATACCTTTCTTATGGCCGCGCTCGACGACCTGACTGAGGAAGTTGTATTTCAGGCCCGGCTGCGGGGGCACGAAGCCGCCCTTGTACCAGGCGTAGCCGTTGCAGGAAACGGCAAACGTCTGAATCACGTTGGCTCCCAGACCCTCATACCACCGCACATGCTCTTCCGGAGAGGCGTCTGCCCAATGGCCCGGCGGAGCAAAAAGAGTTACTTCCTGCACCGCCCGCGCATTGCCGGCCTTGTTCGGCTGAATCACGCGCGCCCAATTGAAGTCAATACAAAACGCCTTGATCTGCTTGGGGACGGTAAGGTTCTCCCCAGCCCCGGCGGCACTGCTTGCAGCGCTCATCATTCCCACAGCCCCTGCCGCGGCCGCAACTTGCCCAAGGAAACTCCTCCTGGTTATCATTTCAATACCTCCTATAAATTCGTTGGGAGTATATTACGAATTTTTGTCAAAGAATATGGGATGGAGTATGCTATGGGACTTTCGTCCCCGATAGTCCCCGAGGCGGAGCGATGAGCGAACCTACCCCGCAAGCTTCCAATTCGACGCCTGCGAGCGCGCCGCAGCCGCAATTGCAGCGGCGGCTGGGCATTCTGAACGCCACTTCCATCAACATGTCGAACATGATCGGCATCGGGCCCTTCATCACGGTTCCGCCCATCCTGGCCACGATGGGCGGGCCGCAGGCGCTTATCAGTTGGTTTGTGGGGGCGCTTCTCGCCATTTGCGACGGGCTGGTGGTTTCCGAATTGGGCGCCGCACTGCCGGGCTCGGGCGGACCTTATGTGTTCCTGCGCGACAGCTTCGGCCGCGAGCGCTGGGGAAAACTGATGGCCTGGATGTTCATCTGGCAATTTCTCTTTTCGGGCACGCTGGAAATCGCTTCCGGGAGCATCGGCATGGTGCAGTACCTGAGTTTCCTCTGGAGGGATCTCGCCCTGCATCCCTGGCGCATCAAGTTCCTGGCGGCGGGGATTTCAACCTTGGTAATGTTCTCCTTGTATCGAAAGATACAGGATATTGCCCGGCTCATGATGATTCTCTGGATTACCACGCTCGTAACCACCGGTTGGGTGATCGTTTCCGGCCTGGCGCGTATGAACCCCCACCTGGCATTCGATTTCCCCCCGCATGCTTTCAGCTTGAATTGGGCATTTCTGCTGGGGCTGGGCAATGGAACCGTGCTGGTGATTTACAACTACCTCGGCTACAACCAGGTCTGCTACCTGGGCGGGGAAGTGAAACGTCCGGAACGAACCATTCCCTACGCCGTAATTCTCTCCATCCTGGGCGTCACCGTAATCGACTTTCTTCTCTCCTTCAGTTTCGTGTCGGTGGTTCCGTGGCGAGTGATGGTGAAGGAAGGGTCGCTGGCTTACAACGCCGTGGCTTCAGTTTTCATGGGCAAAATCTACGGTCAGTGGGCGGCCTTGACGATTTCAGTGATGATCCTGTTCACCGCCTTTGCCTCCGTATTTGCCCTGATGTTGGGTTACTCGAGAGTGCCCTACGCCGCCGCGCAGGATGGCGCCTTCTTCCGCTATTTCGGAGTCCTTCACCCCAAAGGAGAGTTTCCCCATCGCTCCCTAGTCCTGGTCGGCTCGCTCTGTATCATCGCCAGCTTCTTCGGGTTGGTGCAGATCATCACGGCTTTGATCCTGGCTCGAGTCCTGGTGGTTTTCATAGGCCAGATCACCGGCTTGTTCATCATGCACAAGTACCGTCATGAAATAAACCTGCCTTTTAAGATGTGGCTTTATCCTCTTCCCGCCATACTCGCATTTGCCGGTTGGTTATATGTGTTCGTCAGTCCTTTGGCCCAGCCGGAGGGATGGCGATTCATGCTCTATGCTTTCGGCACCATCATTGCCGGATTAGCAGCCTTTCTCGCCTTGGCCGCCCAAAAACGCGACTGGCCTTTCGCACCGCGGGCCTAAGACATCCAGAATTGACTCCATGCAGTCCCGAGGAAATTGGGTCTTCGCCCTCTAGCAAGGAGGAATTGGGTCTCCACCCTCTCCCAGAGGGAGAGGGCTGTGTTTCCAAGTTCTGCCTCCCTTTGCCCAACCGAAGGAAGGTGTGGGTAAAGGTCACCCCCAAGGGGGAGAGGGCCGCAAGCTGCGTGAGGCCAAGCAAGCGGCCCACAATGAAGCGCTTTCTTTTGGTATAATAGGGGTATAGTGAAAGGGCGATCCGGCTCGGATGACACCAGCACGGCCACGCGCGGACGACGGTCTGCGTGCACGTTCTATGTTGAGCCCGGCCTAACGCGCCCATCCCTGGCGCTCGAGGGCAAAATCCCGCGTCCAGACTTAGGTCGTTGCGGCGGTTTCGGAGTTGTCTTATGTTTCAATTTGGGGGTATTTGGAATTCCATGGCAACCACTCATGTTGAGTTGAAAGAGAAGGAATCGTTTGCAGAGCAGAAGAAGGTCATCAATGATCTCAGCATTCAGGTCGCAACCGTAAACGGTTCCGGAAGCCAAACGGCAAACACTGTCCTCTTGAGGGCCATCTTCCAGATGGGGATTCCCGTCTCCGGCAAGAACCTTTTCCCGTCCAACATTGCCGGCCTGCCCACCTGGTTCACCATTCGCGCTTCCAAGGACGGCTACGTCGCCCGCAGGAAGGACAGCGAATTCCTGGTGGCGTTGAACCAGGAGACCGCCGACGAGGATACCCTCAGCCTGAAGCCGGGTGCCGCCTGCGTTTACGACGAGCGCCTGAACCTGAAACGCCTGCGCGATGATGTGGTGTTTTATCCGGTGCCTTTTGACCAGCTCGTGGCGCCCGTTTGCCCCGATGCCCGCTTGCGGAAGCTGGTCCGGAACATGATTTACGACGGCGTGCTGGCCCGGCTGCTGGGCATCGAGATGGAAGAGATCCAGACCGGCCTGCGCAAGCAGTTCAGGAAAAAGGCCAAGGCCGTGGACTTGAACTTCAACGCCGCTCAGGCCGGCTTCGACTACGCCGCCAAGACTTTCCAGAAGCAGGATCCCTATTATCTCGAGCGCATGGACGCCACGCGCGGGAAAATTGTTATTGACGGCAACTCGGCTTGCGCGCTGGGGGCGATGTTCGCCGGGGTCACCGTGGTGACCTGGTACCCCATTACTCCTTCCTCGTCAGTCTGCGAAACCTTGATCGAGTACATGAAACGCTACCGCGTAGACAAAGAAACGGGGAAGGCCACGTTCGCCATCGTCCAGGCCGAGGACGAGCTGGCCGCCATCGGCATGGTGATGGGGGCCGGCTGGGCGGGGGCGCGGGCCATGACGGCCACCTCCGGTCCCGGCATTTCCCTCATGGCAGAGTTCACGGGCTTCGGCTATTACGCAGAAATTCCCGCGGTCATCTACGACATCCAGCGGGTGGGACCCTCGACGGGCCTGCCCACGCGCACCGCGCAGGGGGACGTGCTGAAGAATGCCCTCCTCTCCCACGGCGATACGAAGCACATCATGTTGATTCCGTCCTCAGTCGAGGAGTGCTTCAGCTTGTCCATCGTGGCCTTCGACTTGGCGGAGGAGTTCCAGACTCCGGTGTTCGTCATGAGCGACCTTGACCTGGGAATGAATAACTGGATGGCCGAGCCCTTCACCTACCCGGAGAAGCCCATGGCACGCGGCAAGCTGCTCAGCGCCGAAGAGGTGCGCCGCCTGGGTGGGTTCGAACGTTACAAGGATGTGGACGGCGACGGAATCGGATACCGCACTTTACCCGGCACGCCCGAACCTTTGGCTGGTTACTTTACTCGCGGCAGCGGCCACAATGTTAAGGCCATCTACAGCGAACGCCCGAGCGATTACGTCAACAACATGGACCGCCTGGCGCGGAAGTTCGAAACGGCTCGCGCCAAAGTTCCCAGGCCCGTGATCCAGCAAGTTGGCAAGGGCGAAGTGGGCATCATCGCTTACGGCACCAGCCACTGGGCGGTGCTCGAAGCCCTCGATCAACTGAAGAGAGAGCAGGATATTGAAGCCGGCTATTGCCGCCTGCGCGCTTACCCCTTCTCTCGGGAAGTCCGCGACTTCATCCGCGGCCACGCTCGAGTTTATGTGGTGGACCAGAATCGCGACGCGCAGATGTTGAGCCTCTTTCGGCTGGAGCTGGAACCCCAGGAACTCGCAAAGCTGCGCAGCGTGCGGCATTACGATGGGCTGCCGGTTGACGCGCGCAGCATCACGGATGAGATAGTTTCCCAGGAGGCACAGAACTGAAATGGCAACCGCAACCGTTCCTCCGGCATCGCCGGCCAAAGTCAATCGTCTCGGCCTCGAGATGGTCAGTTATAAGGGCAACAAGAGCACCCTCTGCGCGGGGTGCGGCCATAACGCCATCTCCGAGCGCATCATCGAGGCCTGCTACGAAATGGGGGTGCAGCCGCATCGTGTGATCAAGCTTTCGGGGATAGGCTGCTCCTCGAAGAGTCCCGCCTATTTCCTGCGCACCGCTTATGGCGTGAATTCACTCCACGGGCGCATGCCCTCGATTGCCACAGGGGCCATGCTGGCGAACCGGGATTTGATCGCCTTGGGGGTAAGCGGCGACGGCGACACCGCCTCGATCGGGGTGGGCCAATTCGTGCACCTGATGCGCCGCAACATGCCCCTGATCTACATCATCGAGGATAACGGCGTTTACGGATTGACCAAGGGCCAGTTCTCCGCCACCGCCGACCTCGGCTCGAAACTCAAGACGGGTGTGGCGAACGACCTGCCCCCCATCGATACTTGCGCGCTTGCCATCCAGCTCGGCGCCACCTATGTGGCCCGTTCCTTCTCCGGCGACAAGAGACAGTTGTCAGCTTTGCTGAAAGGCGCCCTGGCCCACCGCGGAACTTCCATGTTGGACGTGATTTCCCCCTGTGTAACCTTTAACGACCACGAGGGATCGACCAAGAGTTATAGCTACGTGAAAGACCATGACGAACCTTTGGCCGACGTGAGCTTCGTCCCCTACTTTGAAGATATCGCGGTGGATTACGACCCGGGCTCGACCCTGGACATCACCATGCACGACGGCTCGCACTTGCTGCTTCGCAAAATCGAGGAATCGTACGATCCCACTAATAAGATCGAGGCCCTTCGCTTGCTCACTGAATCCCACGACAAGGGCGAGGTCATCACCGGCCTCTTCTACGTCAACACCAAGCAGGAAAATTTCCTCACCCTGCTCAACGTCGTGGACGAGCCTTTGGCGACTTTGCCGGAGTCGAGAGTGCGCCCGCCAAAAGAGGTCCTTGACCAGGTGATGCAAGCCCTGATGTAAGGGGGCACGAGCTGTTTCATTGGAGGGCAGCGCGTTCGTGGTCCAGGCGGCGATGCTCATAAATAAGCTGCACAAATTCCTCGGCCTCATTACTCGCGCCTGGATCAATGTGCTTCAAAAGGGCGTCGACAGAAAAACGTTTCTTTCGTACGATATTGGCGTTCGTTCTTTTCTTGGGTGCGGATTGTTTCCTTACATTCTTCATTTCCCACTTCCCACTTTGTGGTCTACCACTCCGATCTTAACAACGCCATTGGTTTGATGTCCCGATCCCCGTCCGTTTGGGTACATGCGACAGGTCAGCTCGACCGTAATCAGCCTATCGCGGAGCCTTCCCTAACAATCTAAGCCTCTGGTTTCTCGACTGGAAACCCCGCCGCCGTCCAGCCCCGAAACCCGCCGTCCACCGAGACCACGCGCTGGTAACCCATCTTCTGAAGATTGTCGGCCACCAGCGCGGAGCGATACCCGCCGCCGCAATAAAGGAAAATCCCCGCCTCCCGGTTCGGGAATTTCTCTTCGATGTCGCGCTCGATGATTCCCTTCGAGAGGTGTATGGCCCCGGGTATGCGCCCGGCAGCCCATTCATGATCCTCGCGGACGTCAATAAGAAGGAATTCTTCTTTCGCCTCCAGCCGCTGCTTCAATTCCGGAATAGTCGTTTGCCGGATGCGCTGTTTGGCGTCCTGCACGAGCGCCAGGAACGCGGGGGAATGATGTTTTTCCATTAGTCCACCCAATCCGCCAGGAAAATGTTGATTTCGTGCGGCTGCCTGGCATTGCGGTTAGAGGCGAAAACCAACCGCTTGCCATCCGGCGAGAATTGCGGGAAGGCATTGAAGCCGCCCGTGAAGGTGATGGGTTCGAGTTTCGAGCCGTCGCGATTTATCGCATAAAGTTCTAACTCGCTGGTGCCGGGATGTTGGTAGTTGGAAGCGAAGATGATGCGCCGGCTGTCAGGGAAAAAGAAAGGCGCAAAGCTGGCGCCGCTGAGGTTGGAGATCTGCCGCGGCTGGGAGCCGTCGGCGCGCATTACATACAGGTCCATCTGCATCGGCTCGACCAAGTCCTGGGCCAGAAGTGATTTGTAGCGGGCCACTTCATCCCCAGCCGTCGGATGGTGCGCGCGATAGACGATCCATTGCCCATCAGGCGAGAAGAAAGGCCCACCCTCATAACCCAGTTGGTGAGTGAGACGCTTCACCCCGCTGCCATCGGGGTTCATGGTGTAGATTTCCAGGTCGCCGTCCCGCGACGACGTGAAGACGATCTTTTTGCCATCGGCGGAAAGTGTGGCTTCGGCGTTGTAGCCCGGCCCGTTCGTGAGCTGCTTCACAATCTTGCCGCTGTCCGTAGCGTAGAAAATCTTGAAGGCTGAATAAACTCCCCAAACGTAGCCCTTGGAATAATCGGGACGCTGCGGGCACGCCGGTCCCGAGAGATGAGTGGACGAGTAGAGGATGTGCTTGCCGTCCGGATAAAAGTAGCTGCAAGTGGTTTTGCCCTGACCGGTGGAGACAAGGCGTGGGTCCGAGCCGTCGACGTTCATGATGAAAATCTGATCGCACTGGTAGGGCTCGCGCGTGCTCTGGAATATCAGGCGCTTGCCGTCATAGCTGAAATACGCTTCCGCGTTCTGCCCGCCAAAGGTGAGTCGTCTGACGTGCCGAAGGTGCGTTTCGCGCGGGTCGCGCAAAGGGTCGTCAGCAGTCCCCCGGACAACCGGGCCGGAGCTAGAAAGGCCGGATTTCTGCTGGCCGCCGAGCTTCAACCCGCACACGACAACCAGCAGTAAACCTGCCAGGGCTATCGCCGCTGCCTTGACGGGCCTTCGCGTGGCGAAGATTTGTATTTGCGCCCGTCTTGTCACAACTTTGTTCCTCGTTCCCGCCTGATTCTTTACAACTACCACCCCCTATCCCCTCCTCACGAAGGAGGGAAGTCGGCCCACCAATACAAGGGAGGGGAGCCAGCTCACGAATTCCCCTCCTCTCTGAGGAGGGGCAGGGGGGGGCCACTCATTTCTTAGTGCATTGGAGCGTGTACCCGAGCCCTTCGATCCCTCCGCCGTCTGACACATCCGCCCGCTCGTCCTGCTTTGGACAGCCGTGATGTTTGAGAGTCACAAAATTGCGGCCCGGGATGAGTTCGAGTGCCACCACGCCGTCACTGCCGGTTTCTCCCTTCACGTTGTCCACGAGGTCCCCATTCGAAAAGAATACCTCGAGGCCAACTCGATCCATTGGGCCCCCGGCGTTATCGATAACGCGAAAAAGCACAGGTTTGTGCATCATTTTCTTGGGTTCCCATATTTCCTGCGGGACGAGGACCAGCTCCTGAGTTGCCGAAAGTTCCGTTGGCTTGAGCTCGACGTGCCGGAATACCGCCGTATCCTCCGTAGCGCCCCCGCGCCGTGCCGTAACCCAATAAAACCCGGGCGGAAGGTTGGAAAACGAATAACGGCCCTCGGGGTCGCTTGTCGTCTGGTCCACGAGGCGTTCGGCCTTGTCAGTTAACGAAACAATGGCATCACGAATGGGCACTGAATTCGGGGCGTCAACCGTGCCGGAGACTTCGCCACGCGACTCGGGATTGGGGGGCTGAAGCTGCACTTCAATGGTGTTGCTCGAGACTTCGCCTTGCCAGACTGTTACCTTCAGGTTGCGATGGATTTCTTCCGCGTTGGAAAACTGGGCCGTATACAGGAGCGATACCCGATAGGTTCCCCATATCGGCGCCTGCAATTCGGAAACCGCGGGCGTCAGTCGAATCGAAGCCTTTTCTTCGTAGTCCTCGCCCCGCGCCAGTCCCACCAGCTTGGGTTTGGGAATTCCAACGCTCTCGAAGACCACCGCTTGAGCCGCCTTGGAGATGGTTGCCTGTCCCGTGCCGGTTGGCTCGATCTTGACCGTGAGCACCGAGCCGCCCGTGGTTTGCGCGCCTGTGTCCTCATCCGTGAGCCGCCGCGGGGGCGGCAGCTTGGGCTGCGCATGCCGGTAAAGCCACAACGTTTCGCTGCCGGCATTGTGGAGATGCAGTGTCACGCGCGCCGGAAACGGCGCCGCGATGTTTTGCTGCTCGACCGAGATGAGGAGCTTGAGAGGCGTGTCAACCGCCGCTGCGCGGCCTGGCAGGATGAAAGGCACGAGTGGCAGCAGCGTTGCGATCAAACCTGCTCGAGAGATTCGAATTTCCATCGCTGCGTTACCCTGCTTCGACGTGTCTTGATCGGAAAGTGTCAGCACGATTGCGAACGACTATCGACTCTGCGGCCTCTGAGCCAGAAGAGCTTAAACACGGAGGTCCCGGAGCGCCTCCGCGTTCTGTTTTAAAGCCTGAAAGGCACGGAGGACGCGGAGAATGCTGAACCGCTTTCATAATAGCAATCATATCATGACGCATGGCCCTCTCCCCCAAGGGGGAGAGGGCTGGAATGTGAACAAGGGCAACAGAACGTGCGCAAATTGGAAACTCCAGACCGTGGGTGTCAGCCACGGCTACTCATGTAGCTCCACTTCGGGGAGCAGGAAGTCGCGATCCAAAACCGAGAATCATCGAGCGGCTCAGAGCACCCGCAAAATCAAACACTTCAAGTAGTGTGTTTCGGGCACGGTCAACAGGATGGGGTGGTCGCGCGACTGCGTACGCCGCTCGACCACAGTCACCGTGCGGTGAGCATCGAGCGCCGCTTCGGCGATGATTTCAAGGAAGTCCGCCTCACTCACATGATGCGAGCAGGAGCAGGTGAGGAGGAATCCGCCCGGGCTCAGCATCTTGAGCGCCCGCAGGTTTAGCTCTTTGTAGCCGCGCCGGGCCGCCTCCACCTTGGACTTCTGCCGCGCAAATGCCGGCGGATCGAGCACGATGGTGTCGTAGCGTTGTTTCTCGAGGTCAGCGGCTTTTAAGAAGTCAAAGCAGTTGGCTTCCTTCCATTCCACATTGGCAAGGCCGTTCAAACCCTGGTTGCGGCGCGCGAGGTTGAGCGCTTCCGGCGAGGAGTCAATGCCCAGGACGGAATCGCACTGCCGCGCCAGGTGGAGCGCAAATCCGCCTGTGTAGCTAAAGCAGTCGAGCGCGCGGCCGCGCGCGTAGGTGCGGGCTGCCAGACGATTCTCTCGCTGGTCGAGAAAGCCCCCAGTCTTCTGGCCGCCCATCAGGTCAAAGAAAAATCTCAACCCATTCTCTTCCACCTCGACTTCGCTAAGGCTTTCCCCGGCCAGTGTCCCCTTTTGCTCCGGCAGTCCCTCTAGTTCCCGGACTGCCACGTCGTTGCGCTCCAGAATCGAGTGGGGCGAAAAGGCCTCCTGGAGAACCTCCACAATCTGCGGCTTTAGCCGGTCCATGCCCTGGCTGAGCGTCTGGATGACGAAGCAGGGGCCGTAACGGTCAATAATGAGAGACGGGAGCAGGTCGCCTTCCGCGGAGACAAGGCGGTAGGCTTGCGCTCCGTCCACCACTCGCCGCCGAAGACTTGCCGCCATGGCTAAGCGCTCCGCCAGAAAGGCACGGTCGAAAGGGCGCTCTTCACGCGTGAGCAGGCGCAAGGCGATCTGAGACTTGCTGCTGTAAAGCGCTTGCCCGCAGAAATGCCGCCTTCGGTCCAGCACGCGAACGATGGCGCCGGCATCCGCTTCGCGCGCGTCCAGCACGTCAGCGCGGTAAATCCACACGTGGCCCGAGAGCACTCGGTCCACGCCACGCTGTGAAACAGTGACAGCCTGAAAGGGCATATTGAAACTGTACCATAAGATCAACTGACCACAGACAACGGGCCTCTCTCACTGATACAATTCCTGAACGATGCTACTCGAGGAATTTGATTATCAGCTTCCGCCGGAGCTAATCGCCCAACGCCCTCTGGCTTCCCGTGACGCCTCGCGCATGATGGTGCTGGAGCGCGCAGCGGGGACCTTCAGGGACCAGATGTTTCGCGATCTCCCCCAAGTCCTCGAGCCCGGCGATCTTTTGGTTTTCAACAACACACGAGTTTTTCCGGCGCGCTTGCTGGGGCGGCGGCGGGGCCTGCACTCACAGTCCATTGGAAAGCGCAATCCCGCGGCGCGGGAGTTCTTGCGGGGTGAAGTCGAGTTAATGCTGACGCGGCAGGAAAGTGAGGATGTCTGGGAGGGGCTTGTCCACCCGGGCCGAAAGGTGCGAACCGGCGAGGTGCTTCTCTTCGGCGAGGGAGAATTGGAAGCAGAAGTTACCGGTCGCGGCGATTACGGAGTGCGCCGCGTGTGCTTGCGGGCGCGCGAAAGCACGGTCGAAGCTGCGATCGACCGCCTGGGTCATGTTCCTCTGCCACCTTACATTCGACGTGCCGATGAAGCGCAGGATCGCGAGACCTACCAGACTGTCTATGCCAAAATTCGTGGCGCGGTCGCCGCGCCCACGGCAGGCCTCCACTTCACGGAGAGTGTTATCGAGGCGTTGCGCCAGCGCCAGATCGAAACTTGCGAGATCACACTTCACGTGGGTCTCGGCACGTTTCAGCCGGTGCGCGTGGAGCGGGTGGAAGATCATAAGATGGAGGCTGAGCGCTTCGAGATTTCGGAGCCCGCCGCGGCGGCTTTGAATGCCGCGCTCGATCAAGGCCGGCGCATCATTGCCGTGGGTACCACGAGCCTCCGCGCGCTTGAACACGTGGGACACGCGCGCGGCGGAAGATTCCAGCCGGAGAAAGAAGAAACGAGCTTGTTCGTATACCCCGGATTTAAATTCCGCGTGGTCCGGGGGCTGCTCACCAACTTCCACCTTCCCAAGTCCACCCTGCTCATGTTGGTTTGCGCCTTGGCGGGCCGTGACCTCACACTCCGCGCCTACCAACATGCCGTCCAAGAGCGCTATCGCTTTTACAGCTACGGCGATTGTATGCTGGTGCTCTGACGGATTGCCAAAGTCGGTCCGCTTGGAAGAGACAACGGGTGGCGCTTCGTGCTGGCGGTAATATATGGATTACTCGACTTCTGGCGTGGCGGCTAGCAGTTCCAGGAGTTGGCGCGCGGTAACAACCTTGGTGTTCTTGTACTTCTTGGGGAAGTGTCGTGTGTTGCCGGTGACAAGGTAATCCGACGCCCCTGCTTCGGCACATTCGAGGAACCGGTTGTCCTGTTCGTGACGACAAACATTGAGAGTGAATGCAGGGTGGACGACAGTGCCGGCTTCATACAGTCTTTCCAAAGCAGTCGTCACCCCTTGCGCCTGGAGCTTGAGCCTGGGCCGCGACAGCACCGAGGCGTATTCGGCAAGAACACTTGGAGATACGCAAAGGTCGGCTTTGCCGGCCAAGCTTAATCACAGCACCTGGTCCTCGAGTCCTCGCGGTTTCAGCAGGGCCGAAACCACCACATTGGTGTCCAGCACCAGACGCGGTATCATCGCGCGGGTTGATTGCCTTCCTGCTTCTTCTGCTCTTCGCGCCTGGCCGCGGCAACCTCGGCATTAATTTGGCGCATGCTCAGTTTGTGAGTGCCCCGGCGCTTCGAGGCGGCTTGGATATCCTTCAACCACTGTGGAGGCGGGGCAACGGCATTGACGTAGTCCTTGATGCTCATGATGACCACGCTCGGCTGGCCGCGACGGTCCACCACAAAACGTTCGTTGTTCTTGGTCGCCCGTTTGAGGATCTGTCCAAGTTGGGTGCGGGCAGTCAGGGCGGAAACAATATTAGTCATGGCCTTAAGGGAATACTCCTGAACTAATTAATTATTTCAAGTACAGCATATCACACACGTAGGATGTGTCAAGCTGGGCGTGGAGACCCAATCTGGCAATGCGCGCTCAAAACGGCACGGCAACCTGCGTGTCACGGCATCCCGACAAAAGCACAGCCGCTCATGTCCTCCGCGCAACCTTCTCGATAAATCAAACATCGAACACAGCTAGGGCGTTTGGGGCTTTCAAGTATTGGTAACTAAAATCCGCGCGAAGCGTCTAAACCCTTAACGATGGGATTTGGAAGCGGTCTATCCAGGGGGAAACGTTCTCTTTGGAGGGAGGTTTCGGTTTATGAAGAAGGCCAGGCTGCCATTGCCGGTGACGATCCTGATTTCGGCCATCCTCTTCTTGTTCTCCAGCACTCTTGGGGAGTGGATTAGCGGTCGCTCATCCTCCTTGCGCACCCCTCCCAGTGAAACAGTGGAGCAGCAACAAGCTGCCGTCCTTTATTTACAGGTCATGTCCTGGTTCTCGCGAGTGCTAACTCATCCCAGGGCTCGAGCAGAGGACAAAGTCGAGCCCGCACGACCTGCCGAACTTATCAACTCGCCTACTCACGGAGTGGCTGCCCACAGCCTCCAGACGTGCGCCTTGAACAAGCCCTCTCGCCCCTCAACAAGGCTGCGCAAGTCTTCCTGCCGTACTTTATCGCGCCCCCAACAACCGGAAAGTTCAAGGGCGGCCCCCTCTGCTGCCGGCGAGTCGCGGGATTCGAGCCTGCCGGCCAGCGGTTCCTGACCCGCAGTCAGAATCGAGAAGACGCCATCAGAAAGCAGTCGATGGGAAACCGGGGTTACCACTGCACCCGCACGCGGTACTTCAGCACAGATTCCGCGTTAGCAGTCACCGGCACCGTGAAACGCGCTGCAAAAGCAGCGGTTTTTTCATACTTGTAGTTGGAGTCGAGCATTGTCCAATCGCCGCCAATGGGTTCATTCACGACTACAGTAATCGGCTCCGGCTTGTGATTGCGCAGTGAAATCTCGAAGGCGAACTCGAACGCCCGCCCAAAGCTTTTGAAATCCGTCTGCTTTCTTTCCGCCACCACATCAAACGCGTTGCCGATATGGAGATCGAGCGTCTCATCCTTGGGAGTATGGTCGATGCGATCTTCGCCGATGAATTGCACTCGCCCTTTCGAGTCGCCTTGATAGACGCGCACCGTTCCGGCCGGCAGTGGCATGCCAAGAGAGTTCTCCTGTGAGTTTCTGAACTTAATATGGACTTGGACCGGCTCCTTGATGGGCTGCCCGGGGCGCTGGGCATTATGGTAGTAGTACGTCTGTCCGTCCACTTCGAAGATTTTATCGAAGCTGATCCCCGTGGCCCCGAGCAGGCTGATCTGCTTGGTTTCATTGTTCTGAATGTTGGTGCGACGCTCAAGCGTATAAAGGTGGTACTCGGAGATTGGCTCCTGAGCAAATTGACCCGCCACAGCTTCATTGGCCTTCAACATCATGGCCCGGGGCGCTACAGTCGGCGCTTCGGAAACCCTGTGCACCTCGCCGGCCACAAGTTGGAGCTGCGCATTCCGAAATGCCGTCCCGCTATTATTGATGACCGTCACCCAGCCGTTCAAGTCCGCGCCCTTCTGATCGGAGCGAATGGTGAGCACGTAGTCGGCGTTCCAATTCACCTGGTTGGTCAGATAAGAGGCTTCCACCGTCTGCTCCCCAGCCCGCGCGTTCTCCAGCAGCCAAACCAGCGTCGGCTTGCTGTACAGGTTTTCCGGCAGGTCTGGGAAAACGTACCGGTCCGCTCCCATCCCGGTGATGATTTCATTTCCCACTTTCCACACCGGCCCTTCGTTGAGGGCAAGCAGGATGGCTTTCACGGGAACTTCTTTGGTGGAATTGTTCTCCGTCACCACACGCACCAGGGTCAGCTCCTTGCCCACATATTTCTGGAGGAGCTTCTGGGGGCTCAGCAGGTCGTACTCGTAGTTCTGCTCGAGGACGTTCAGGTCCTTTGGCGCGTTCAGTGAGACGATGTGGACAGTGGCGGGATTCACCTGCGCGGCGATATCCATGTAACGCAAGTCCAGTGTCCCGGCGGGAAGGCGCAGCCTGCGCACGTCCCTCACCAGCGCCACATTGGAGTTGTAAACAGTCACCGCCACCTCTTTCTGATCCTCCTGCGTGGAAGTCACGGTGGTTTGAGCGAAAGACCGCACGCCCATCAGAATCGTGAGGGCTGCGGCACAGACGAGCCACTGTTGCTTGGATTGCTTCAGCATAAGTCACCCTTTAATTCCAGAAATGTCATTACATATTTCTAGAGGCATCCAGCCTACCGCGTGTTGCCCCGGAATAAAAGGCGAAATCCGGGTTCGATGTAGCGGCGGCTTTACGCCGCCATGTGGCGAGGTAAACTCGCCGCTACAACTCCAAACTCAGGCACTACCGCTACGCCAGCAAACTTGACTTCCAGCTCAGGCAGTGGCTTAATAATTACTGTAGGGTTGCAGGGCGATTCGCGTAACATAGCGGAAGTAAATCGTCGCAGGGCGAACAAGGCGCTGAATTCAAGACGCGCGCGAGCTTGTCTGTCCACGGCGCTTTCGTCTCTTGCCTCACGCGACGGGGTACTATGCGCGTTCGCACCTGCCAAGGTTTTAGCCAGGCCAATCCAATTCATATTCAACGAGGCGACACATGCGAATGCTTCTCCACGTCAAACTGCCGCACGAGCCATTTAACACGGCGGTGAAGGACGGCAGCGCCGGGCCGAAAATGCGGCGCATTCTCCAGGACCAGAAGCCCGAGGCGGTCTACTTCACGGAGTACCAAGGCCGCCGCGGCGCGATTTTGATCATTAACGTAGACGATCCGTCGAAGGTTCCAGCGTTTGCGGAGCCCTGGTTCCTCACCTTCAATGCGGATTGTGAGTTCCATATTGTGATGTCACCGGAAGACCTGGCAAGAGGCGGCCTGGACGAACTGGGCAAAAAGTGGTCATAGCGCCCCGGGCCGGCTAACCATAGCACTGCACGCGACGGGAGTCCGGAGCCTTTTTCGGCTGTGAATTGAGGCGCACCGCCCGGGCGTGGGTGTGTGGGCGTTTGCCGTCTCACATTGGCTTTCCAACTCAATCTGGAGGATGATATGGCTACAAGAAAGACCGTCGCAGTAGTAGGCGCCACCGGCGCGCAGGGTGGCGGTTTGGTCCGCGCCATCTTGAACGACCCGCGGGGTGGCTTCGCCGCCCGCGCTCTTACCCGAGACGTCAACTCTGACAAGGCGAAAGAGTTGGCAAAGCTGGGGGCGGAGGTCGTCGCCGCTGACGTCGATGACCTTGAGAGTTTGAAGAGGGCGTTTCAAGACGCCTACGGGGCCTTCTGCGTCACCTTTTTCTGGGCGCACTTCTCGCCCGAGAAGGAGTTAGCCAGCGCCACTAACATGGCTCAGGCGGCAAAGCACGCGGCGATCCAACACGTAATCTGGTCGACTCTCGAAGACACTCGCAAGTGGGTGTCCCCCAGCGACAGCCGCATGCCCACACTCATGGGCAAGTACAAGGTGCCGCACTTTGACGCTAAAGGAGAGGCCAATCAGGTGTTCACCGATCTCGGGCTGCCCGTGACGCTTCTGCTGACCTCGTTCTATTGGGATAACTTCATCTACTTCGGCATGGGACCCAAGAAGGGTCCGGACGGCAAACTGGCCATCACCATGCCCATGGGCGACAAGAAGCTCTCGGGCATCGCCGCCGAGGACATCGGCCGCTGCGCCTACGGCATCTTCAAGCGCAGTCGCGAGTTCGTCGGCAAGACTGTCGGAATTGCCGGCGAGCATTTGACCGGCGCGCAGATGGCTGCCTCGCTCACCAAGGCCCTGGGCCAAGAGGTGCGCTACAACAACGTGCCGCCCGAGGTGTACCGCAGCTTCGGCTTTCCAGGCGCTGAGGATCTCGGCAACATGTTTCAGTTCAAGCGCGATTTCAACGAGTACTTCTGCGGGGCGCGCAACCTCGACCTCGCTCGAGCCCTCAACCCCGCGCTGCTAACCTTCGACGCCTGGCTCGCCCAAAATAAGGCCCGCATCCCGCTGAGCTGACGGGCTCGGGATGACAGATTGGGGAAGCCAGTCCGTTGCTACCGACTGGCGCGCGGGATGAAACAACTGTTCAGGGTGAGAGGCGAGGAGCTTCACTTCTAAAGAACCGTTTCACGTCCTCCCAGGACAGAGGAGCAAGCAAGTCAGGCATCGGCTCCTTATCGGCGTCTTCGAACCAGGTTAGGGATTTCAGGACGTGCGTCAGACTGTGGTTCACCTCGGCGTATTTCTGCTTGAACCATTCGAGCAATTGGTTGAGGCCGCGCTGCTTCGCCATTAAGTACAGATCGACGAAATCCCGTTTTGTTCCCCGGCTTGCGATGGCGCTTAGCTTCATGCAGGCAATGTCGCGTGGATCGGCCACGTTGACGCCGAGGAACTTCGCAAATTCGAAGAGCAGCGGATAGGGGTAAACAAGCAAGCTGACCTTGATGCCGTGGACAGTCACATGCAGCGTGTCCGGGGCTTGCGAGGCGAGCGCGAACCCGGCGAGGTCTTTCATCCTCCGAATCAGCGCCTCCGGCTCAACCGGATCGCGACTGAAAAAATCGAGGTCATGAGAGCGACGGTGTCCGAGATGGAGCGCAAGGCCTGTGCCCCCTGCGAGGTAGCACCGTTCAAGGACCCCGAGTGTTTGCAGGTCGTGAAGGCTGCATTCCACCTGCGCGCTAATCACTTCCCGATGCCATACGTGTTCCGTGCTTTCCATAGGGATCACTTGCTTAGTGTACTAAAAGTGAAATAAGGATCAGCGCGCGGGGCGGAGTGCCGCAACTTCCTCAGGGGCTATCCTGTACACCAATGCCCAGAAGTTGGCCGACTTTCTGGAAAGGCGGCGCTCAGTCGCAATCACCCGCTTGATGTCCGCTTCCGAAAAATTATCTTTCATCCACTTGACGGCCTTCTCGTCTCCGATTTCCAAAACGCGGGCGATGGTGTAGTCGGGGTAAGCCGCGGGGTTAAAGTCGTCAAGGTTCACGTCCCAAAACAAAGGGTGTAAGTGTCGCGGAATCATAGGCTTACATTGTACACGACTGGGGTGAAAAGTCAATCCGCCGGATGATAGTGGATCAGATTCGAGTTGTAGCGGCGAGTTTAGCTCGCCACTGTCCAAATTGGAGACCCAATCGAGTGCTCAGCGCGACTCTGCCGCCCCGCCTTGCGGAAAGCCTCCGGCTTTCCGGCCAGTGCCGCAGCCTCCCTTCTGCACCGAGCAGGCTGGAAGGCTGTGCCTTCCAGCCTGCTCGGTGGAGGTTTTTCAGGAGACACGCCCTACGGGAAGGCAGAGCCTTCCCGCACGACAGGCGGCGGAGCCGCAGGTCGTCGCCGACCGGCCCGAGGGTAATTTGGACAAGCCCGAGGTGCGGCCGCCTCCTACGTGTGTTTGCTAAAGAGGCCCGGCGCTGCGCCCCTGCGGATCATCCGGTCAAGACTCAGCAGGTTGAGCATGAGGTGCCGGGGATGATGGTAATTCTCCACGCGCTGCTCCTCTGGGAAAGGCGGGCCTTTCGGCGCGCTATTATCAAACGTCACCTTGCGATCTCCCTGGACGATCCAGAGAGGATATCCGTACCGCTGGAGGGGGAATTTGTCGCGCACGTAGGTGAACATTTTCCCGAACGTCTCGCGCGTCCAGGGAGAGCCCGCATTTTCGAGCATGCACAGCGTTCCGATCAGCACCTCTTCCTGCTCCCAAAGCACCTTGTCCAGGGTCCACACGTTTTGGTCCACGTTATTCAAGCTGCGAAAAACTCCTCCGTAGACGCGGTCCCATGCCACCTCGATGTGCCGTTGGAAGCGCTCTGCGGCGGTGTGAAAAAGCCGGTGGTTTTGGGTGCGGACGGCCTCGTCGAGCACCATCCACAGCGTCTCGATGGAATGGCCCGTATAAACAAACTGGGATAACTCGTTCGAGGGGCGCGAGTAGTCGTGGTTGAGCAGCTCGTTGTTGAGCTGGAAAGCGGAGTTGTAATGATGATTCAATATGGCGTCCACGCTCTGGGAGAGAATCTTCTCGAGCTCAGGGTCGCCGCGCCCCCGCAGCATCTGGCTGATAACTCTGAGCAGGACCATGGCCGTGCCTTGGATTCTGGCGCCTGGGAAAGGAAAAGGCTTTGGGCCGCCGTATTCCGCCACGATGTTGGGTTCGTAGTCCGGACGGTCGTAAAGTTTCTGGCACTTGAGAATGAGTTCTTTCGCCTGTTCCCAGTATCTTTCCTCTCCCGTGGCGCGCGAGTATTCCGCCAGGCCCTCGGCAACGAAAAGGTCTCCGTAAATCTCCGTAGCCGGCGGGGTCAAGGGTTTTCCGTCGCGGGCAAAGCGCGCGGGCCACAGGTTTTCTCCGGAGGGCTGTTGCTTGAGAATGAACTCCACCGATTTCCGCGCTACCTCGAGATGCTTCGCTTGCTTGCCGAAGTTGTTATAGAGGAAGGAATAGACCCAAATTCCCCGGCCCTCAAACCAAGTGGTCTTCGTGGTGGTGACGTTCGCGCCATTCAGGTCGGTGTTGCACATGAATCCGCCGTACTGGTGGTCGATCACATACTTGTCCATGAACGGCAGGAAATCGTCAAAGAGATAACCCTGATATAAATCCCGGAGTTGTTCGAGCGAGAAGCCGGCCAGCTTCCCGGCGTCCTCGCCGCGAGGTCGAGCCTCGCCCTTTGCCCTGGTAGTGCTGTCTGCCAGCCCAAGAGCAGAGCCCCCCAGCGAGGCCTTGATAAACTGCCTTCTTTGCATAGGACCTCCCTCTGTTTCTGTCCTAGCTTGACTCGTAGCGCCGGCCTTTAGGCCAGCACTTGCCAACCTAAAGGTCGGCGCTACAGGCAAAATAGGACAGCAGCCGTTTCCCAATCGACCTGCGGTTCACGCCGTGGTGTGGTATTTCTTCGCGGCGTCTTCGTCCAACTCGACACCCAGGCCGGGGCCGGTGGGGACGATGGCGTAGCTGTCTTTGATTTCGATCGGAGTCACCACCAGATCGTCCTCGCGCAAGTAGCCGAGGATGTCGCTCGGCAGGGTGCAGTTGGGGGCGGCCGCGCAGGAATGGGCGTAGGCCGCGTCAAAGATTCCCAGATCGCAGCCCGAGCCGTGCCACACCGGCATGCCCTCGACTTGGGCGAGATAGCAGTTCGAGACAAAGCTGGCCATGCTGGGATTTTGGCCGGTGTTGAAGGCCGAGCAGGCCTGCTCGCATATGCCTTTGATCATGGCTTTGGCATCGCCCAGATGCAGGGCCACGTGGGTCTTCACCTGGCCGCGCAGTTTGCGGTAGCCTTCGTAGTCGGTCTTGTTGAAGGGGTCTTCATAGACCAGCATGTTGCCGACCTTCTCGAGCTTCAGCGCCACCTCGAGGAAATCTTTCAGGCTGTTGTAGCGCGTGTTGGGGTCCAGGGTAACCGAAACGCCGGGGGCCACTTTGGCGATCATCTCGATGGCCTCGACCACCGGGTCGCCCTGCTTGGCCTTCATCTTGATGTTTTTGAAATTGCCGGCCTTAGCGCGCTCGGCGACGCGCTTCATTCCCTCGACCGTCTTGCGTCCGCACCAGTAGCTCACAAACACCTTGGGTTGCGCCAACCCGCCCAACAGGCGCCAGACCGGCCAGCCCACGGCTTTCCCCACCACGTCGTAAAGCGCCATCTCGAAAGCGGAGTAACCGGCGGGGTCAGGCAGGTCCAGCTTGGTCAGGTTGAAATCGAAGACCGCTTTGCCCTTCAGGAATTCGGCGTTGCGCTCCACCCCTGGCCAATTTTCACCACGCCCCGTTTCGCCAATGCCGGTGATACCGGAGTCGGTGTGGATCTTCATGACCATCTTCGGGACTTGGTCGAAGGAACTGGATTCTACCAGCTCGGGATCAGCCGTGATGTCCGGCTTCATTGGGACAACGATTTTGTGCAAGTCCACATCGGTGATGGTGAGCCGCTCCTTCTTGCCGACGGTGCAGGCGGGCAGCATCGCCAGCCCGGCAGCACCGCCGCCGGCCACGAGGAGTTCGCGGCGGGATAATAGTTGTTTGTGCATGAAACACCTCCATAATAAGGAAATAAGTTAAAGCTGGCGGCAAACTGTGTCTGCCCCCCGGTGTCATTCCGTGCGCAGAATTTGTGAGCCTTGATGCTCACCATTTCGCGTGAAAATGCGCGAAGCGCCTTGGACTGCGGCGGCAAAGCCGCCGCCTTGAAATCCAAGCGAAAAGTCCGTCGGCTGACGGATACCGCACTCCACGGTGCCTTCGGCACAACCATTTTCATGGCGGCGAGGAATCTCGCTCTGCGCCGACGCGTAAGTCCCGCATATCATGCCACCAACTCACTCCGCTTACAATTTCAATTTAGAAATATTCCGTAAAGTGAGGCGGTCCTTTACCTCTCGCGCCGGCCAGGTTTTTTCGCCTGGCATCCTGACTCCATGGGGTGACGGAAGAAGAATCCCCGCAGTAAACGCCTGTCATTCTGAGCAAGGATAGCCGAGGAATGCTATCCGTGATGTCAGAAGATCGGCGCTTCTCGAGAAATGCCGTTCTAATGAAAAAGCAGGGGTTAAGCGCCGATCTTCTCGAGAGGCCAGAAAGCGATGGATTCCCGCTTGCGCGGGAATGACCGGCGGCTCGTACGGGATGCGATTCTAAGTTACACCACTACCCACCGCCCGGAGGCATAACGTTCCAAAACAACGCCGTAGGGTGTACACTCATTGTCGCCCGGGATTCCAAGATGGAAATCCGGCCTGACTTGTCGCGTGTCGGTCTGGAAAGCGAGTTTAAAGAAAGCGACGTCGCGCATCGACTTGCTTCAGAAGTCGAAGAATAGGGTGTCTAACCATGGACGAACACAACAGAACTTCACGTCGAAGGCTTCTGGCCGGCATCGGAGCCCTGGCAGGAAGTGGAATTCTAGGGAGGGCCGATTCCCCGGGTGGTCTCGAACCAAGGCCCGCACTAGGCGCACAGAGGGGTGACCCGCCCCGCGTCCTGGCCCTGGTTGGGGACCGCTACCATAATGCGGACTACATTCGCACGGCCTTGAGCCGGTTATTTCTCGAGCTGGGCTTGCCTATCGTCTTCACCATCAATTTTGCCGAGATCGACGCCGCCCGTCTCAAGGGTTATCAACTCCTGGTTGTCTTCCGCGATGGCCTTAATTGGCCCAACGGTTATCTGGAGCCCAACGATTACTGTTACTCTTCTGATTTGGAAAACCCCTGGAGTCCCAAGGAAGAATACCAAGGCTGGATCAACGAGGAGCAAGGCAAGGTGATCAAGGAGTTCGTGCAGGCCGGGGGCGGCCTCTACGCTTATCACAATAGCAGCAATGTCTCGGTCTTCTCCAAGGACTTTCGGGAAGTGATGGGCGGGGCGTATCTCGGCCACCCGCCCCTGCGCCCCTTTAAGGTCAAGGTGGTCAACCCTGAGCATCCCCTGACGCGAGGCATCCAGGATTTCATGGTGAATGACGAGCAGCACTACGTGGCGTACGATAAAGACCCTAAGGATATTCTCCTGCGTAGCGAGAACATCGATGGTCTGAATTTCGAAACCTATGGCCCCACTGCCATCAGTGGCTGGGCGTATGATTACGGAAAGGGCCGTGTGGTGTTCACGGCGGTGGGGCACACCCTCCATGCCTTGTGGCAACCGGAGTACTACAAAATCCAAAAGAACGCGGTGCGCTGGCTGCTGAAAATGTAGCGCTGATCCCCCCTCGCGGGGCCAGCACGCTCGAGTTTCTACATCCTTCCCTCTCCCCCTTGGTGGAGAGGGGCCAAGGGCGAGGGGGTCCATCCGGCGAAACCAGAAAGAGCGCAACGTGCTGGGCGTCGCGTGATCATTGCGGAACGCTTTCAGCAGCAACCTGTGAGCTCCAAACTGACGCGCGCTGGCTGACGACCCCCACACCTGTCCCGCGTCCCGATGAGGTGCATCGGGACGCGGGCCACCCTCTCCCCCAAGGGGGAGAGGGCGGAATCTTCAAGATGCCTGCTATAATTGCTTCTTTCAGGGCTTGTGGAGTTTCCATTTTGGGGGGTGCCAATGAGCAGGATGAGGATCTCTGTCGTATTTGGACTGGGGTTGTTCCTTCTGTGGACCGCTTGCAGGGGAGGTGAACTGCCCGCTGCGAAGATCAAGGTGGGAGAGAAGGTGGCAGATTTCACGCTCCCGGATTTGAACGGGAAGCCGCACCGGCTGTATGAATTTGAGGGGAAGAAGGCCGTGGCAGTCATCTTCATCGCTACTCGCTGCCCTTACTCGAATGCCTTCAATCACGTGATGGCCAACCTGGCGCATGAATACGGGAGTCGCGGCGTGGCCGTTATCGGTATCAACGCCAACAAGACCGAACCCGTCACCGAAGTGGCGGAACACGCTCGCGCCCATGGCCTCGACTTCCTTGTCCTCAAAGATGAAGGGAACCAAATTGCCGACCGACTGGGCGCCTCCGTGACCCCCGAAGTATTCTTGTTGGACAGTACATGGACGCTGCGTTACCACGGGGCGCTTGGGAACAGTCACCAGCCCACCACGAATCCCGATAAGACCAATGCCGATGAAGTCCGCCCGGCATTGGACGACGTCCTCTCTGGGAAACCCGCCGACGTGACCGAGACAAAGGCGTTCGGCTGCACCATCAAACGTGTCAAAGCGGGTTAACGGGATGCTGAGAAATTCGCCTAGTCCGTCATCTGACGGATCATTCCGAGGAGTCCGTCAGCCGACGGACGACGAGGAATCTCGGAAGTCCAAGGATTCCAGGGCAAGATTCCTCTCCGTCAGCCGACGGATCGAAATGACAACGTTCGCTTTCAGCTTGGCCGTTCTGCTTCTCTGCGCGGGTTGCTCGCACTCCGCGATTCCCTCCGAACCGCCGCCGCCCAGGGGAATTGTTGGTCTGGATGAAACCGGATGGGAGCGGCTGCGGGCTCAGCAACGCGGCCGGGTTCTGTTGGTCAATTTCTGGGCGACCTGGTGCGAACCCTGCCGGGATGAATTCCCTAACTTGGTTCGCCTCCACAATACTTACCGCAGCCACGGGCTGTCGGTGGTGGCGATCTCCATGGATGAACCGGGATCTGTTCCCGCCATCGAACAATTCTTGCAATCGCAGGGGGCGAAATTCGGAAACTATCGGCAGCAATTCAAGGATTTTGAGGCGCTCGTGAATTCTATCAATCCACGCTGGGGCGGCGGCATTCCTGCCACTTTTCTCTTCGACCGGGAGGGGAGGCTAACTGAAAGTTGGCAGGGTGCAACGAGGTTCGAGGAGTTTGAGGGCGCGGTCAAGCCGCTGCTGCCGTAGTCGAGAGTCGAAAGTCGAGAGTCGAGGAGTCAAGGGTCGAAAAGTCGAGGAGTCGAAAAGTCAAAGGGTTGAGGGGTGGAGAAGTCGAGAAGCAGAGCGAGATTCCTCGCTTCGCTCGGAATGACAGCCGGACATGGCTTTCACTTTCAACTCTCGACTCCTTGACTCCTCGACTCCTCAACTCTTCGACTCTTCGACTTCTCGACTCAGGAGGTTTGGCAATGAATTCCACATTCATTCGTTTTCTTTTCTGGATTTCAATACTGGTCTGCTCATGTTTGGCTTTCGAGATCGCGGCGTTTGCCCAGACGGGGGACGAAGCCTGGAAAGCGCAGGGGATCATCAATACCTCCGCGAGTCCCAAGGCACAGTTACATTCAGTGCCTATTCGCGCCGTAACCATGGGCAACGGATTCTGGTCACAGCGGATGCGGACGAATGTGGAAGAAAGCATCCCCACCTTGCTTGAACTTCTGGAAGAGCACGGTGTGGTGGACAATTTTCGGCGGCTGTCGGGCCGCAAGAACGAAAGCCGCAGGGGGCCGCTTTACACCGACTCCGATCTCTACAAGTGGATGGAAGCAGTAGCTTTCGTTCTGCAATCGGGTGACCGGCCGCAACTTCGCGAAACCCTGGATAAGCTCATTGACGATGTCCTGGCCGCCCAGGAACCCTCGGGATATCTGAACACCTACTATGTCGGGGAGCGCGCCAAGCTGCGATTTTCCGAGATGTACCGCAGCCACGAGTTGTACTGCCTGGGTCATCTGTTGCAGGCCGCCATCGCCTATTACCGCGCCACAGGGAACAGGAAGCTCCTGGATGGCGGGATCAAGTATGCCAACTACGTGTTGCAGACCTTTGGTCCCGAAAAGAAACCCGCCATGACCGGACACCCGGAGTTTGAAATGGCGCTGGTGGAGCTTTACCGCACCACCGGCGACAAGCGCTATCTGGATTTCGTCAACTACTTGTTCACCGGCGAGAAGCTGCGTTTGCAACTCACCGACGACCAGGTGAAGGACCTGTTCAGCGGCATACCTTTCACCTCACGAACCGAGCTTGAAGGCCATGCGGTGCGGTCTCTTTATGCGTGCAGCGGGGCGACGGACTACTACCTCGAGACAGGCGATGCCGAATATCGTGAGACCCTCGACCGGCTTTGGAAAGACTTGGTGGAACGGAAGATGTACATCACGGGTGGAGTCGGATCTTACGCACAGGGCGAATCAGTGGGCGTGGCCTATGATCTGCCGAACCAGCGGGCCTACGCAGAAAGCTGTGCGGCCATTGCCAACATGATGTGGAATTGGCGGATGCTGGCGGCCAAAGCAGACGCCCACTACGCCGACGTCATGGAAGAGGCGCTCTACAACGGAATCAACTCCGGCATGTCGCTTTCCGGCACGCTCTATTGTTATCGGAATCCGCTGGAGTCCCGAGGCGAGGAAGACATTCGGCAGCCCTGGTACGATACGACGTGCTGCCCACCTAACCTGGAGCGGACCTTTGCATCGCTTCCTGGCTATCTCTACTCGACCAGCCCCGCCGGCGTATATGTCAATCTCTACCACGCTTCCACGCTCGATTGGCACTTGGAAGACGGCACGGGGATCAAGCTCGTCCAGCGAACCAAGTACCCCTGGGACGGCGACGTCACCTTGAAAATCAGCCCGGCCAAGCCTGCAACGTTCACGCTCTATCTGAGAATTCCGGGCTGGTCGAGCAAAACCACGGTTACGCTGGAGGGCAAGCCCGCTCCCGGGAAGCCGAAACCGGGCGAGTACTTCGCCATCCATCGCGAGTGGAATGGCGAAAGCACCGTTCGCTTGCAGTTGGACGTGACCCCGCACCTGGTGGCGGCCAATCCCCTCGTCCGTGAGGATTATGGAAAAGTGGCTGTCCGGCGCGGACCGCTGCTGTATTGTCTGGAGCAAATGGACCAGGAGGACCGCGGATCTATTTTCGATGTTGCGTTGTCGCCGAGCGCGGGTCCGAGTTGGGGGTTTACGTCGGAGTATCGCCCCGACATACTGGATGGAATCGTGGTGCTGAAACACCAAGGCAGGGCCGCTGCCAAACCGCTCTCCGAAGAGCCGCTGTATCACACCATGGAAAATACGCCGCAAAGCGAAGGGAAAGAGGTCAACCTGACCTTCATCCCCTATTACGCTTGGGCCAATCGCCTTCCCGGCGCCATGGAGGTTTGGATTCCCTACGCCTCCGGTGGCAAAGTTGCGAAATAATCCGCAGATTACACAGATTTCTCAGATCAGGAAAGCTGAAGACAAAAGCGCTGCAGAAAGAACAAACAGCAGGCAAGGTGGGAGTCCCGTGGCCGACCATCCTTCACGTTCAAGCAGCTCTCTACTGCCTGGCCCTTGCGTTTTTCATCTGTGCAATCTGCGAAATCTGTGGATGGCTAAAAAGCCAGATAAACCGGATTCTCGAGAATCTGTTTGAGCGTCTGGAGGAACTTCGCGCCGGTGGCGCCGTCCACCACACGATGATCGCAAGAGAGCGTCATGCGGCAGCGGAGGCCCACTTCGACCTGGCCCTTCACCACCACAGCTTTCTCCGCCACCGCGCCCACGGCTAGAATTGCGCCCTCCGGCGGGTTGATCACAGCGGAAAACTCTTCAATTCCCATCATGCCGAGGTTGGAGAGCGTAAACGTGGCGCCGGTGTACTCGTCCGGGGTCAGCTTGCGGCTGCGCGCCCGGGCGATGAGGTCCTTCGCTTCCCGCGAAATGTCCTGGAGGCTCTTGCCCTGGCAATTGCGAACTACCGGCGTGATCAGTCCACCCCCCTCAATTGATACAGCCACGCCAAGATGAATGCGGCGGTAGTAACGGATCGCCTCGCCCTGGAAGGACGCGTTCACATGCGGGTGCAACTCGAGCGCGGCCGCGCAGGCTTTGAGGATGATGTCGTTGTAAGAAAGGTCCAACTCCGGGTTCAAGGCCTTCGCAGATTCACGCAACTCTTTTGCCCGTCCCATGTCCACTTCGATTGTCAGGTAGAAGTGCGGTACAGGAGCCTTGCTCTGCAGCAGACGAGCGGCGATGACTTTTCGCATCGAGCTTAGAGGCTCGTCGTAGAACTCCGGACCGGTGAGAGTGGGCACGGGCCGTCTTGGCAGTGCGGGCGCCGGGGTAGGCGGGATCGCACCAGCGCCTCCAGCCTCAGGAACACGCGCCGCCCGCGTCCCGACTGCCAGGGCCGCAGCGCGCTCCACGTCCTGGCGCACAATCCTCCCTGCCGGTCCCGAGCCTGCGATACGATTCAGATCAAGGCCCATTTCCTGAGCCATTCTTCGTGCCAGCGGCGAGGCCAAAAGACGTCCGCCATCGTCGGGTTCGTGAGGGGAAGGTGTAGCGCCCCGACTCGTCGTGACATGTGCCGGGCTAAAGCCCGGCGCTACGTCGGCCGCCGGCGAGGCGCTGGCGGTGGCTTGCGGAGGCGCGGCTGGCACGGGCGCTGGGGCCGGGGCAGTGCTCCCAACAGCGTGTTGCGTACCCGCCACGCCCTCACCTTTGAGCAGCGTGGAAATATCCTCATCCGGCTTGGCAATGACCGACAGCAGCTCTCCCACAGGGACGACCTTACCGGCCTGGACAAGAATCTTGTGCAACACCCCGCTACCCATCGCCTCGACTTCCATATCTACCTTGTCCGTCTCAATCTCGACCACCGTTTCTCCGGTCGAGACCTGGTCCCCTTCCTTCTTCAGCCATTTGAGGACCTTACCCTCTGTCATCGTGTCGCTGCCCTTCGGCATCAGTACCTTGACCGCCATCGTAGTCCTTTCGTCCAACACGTCGTAGCGCCGCCGTCTCGGCGGCATTCTCTCCTGCCGGCAAGATGCCGGCGCTACTTCAATGAGCATCCGTACTCGCAGGTTGCCGGTAAAGCACCTTATTCACCGAATCCAGCACCCGCTGTTTGTTTGGAAAGGCCAAGTGCTCCAGATTCTTGGCATAAGGCGTGGGCACATCGGCGCCGGTTACCCTCAAGATCGGTGCATCGAGGTAATCGAAAGCGCGGGACTGAAGGGTATCCACGATCTGCGCGCCCACCCCGCAGAACGGCCAGCCCTCTTCCACAATAACCGCTCGGTTCGTCTTCTTCACCGACTGCACCAGAGTCTCCGTGTCGAGCGGGCGGAGCGTTCGCGGGTCAATCACTTCCGCCTCGATGCCTTCTTTCTCGAGGTGGGCGGCGGCCTCCAGCGCCACGAGGACCATCTTGGAATGAGCGATCAGAGTTACATCTTTGCCCCGCCGTTTGACGTCGGCGGCTCCCAATGGAATCAGATGCTCACCCTCGGGAACTTCGCCGCGCGTTCCGTAAAGCACTTCCGACTCTATGAAGACCACAGGATTGTTGTCACGAATCGACGTCTTCAGCAACCCTTTGGCATCCGCAGGAGTCGAAGGCATGACCACCTTCAACCCCGGCACGTGGCAAAACCATGACTCGAGCGCTTGCGAATGTTGCGCTGCAAGCTGGTGCCCGGCCCCGCCTGGGCCGCGAATCACCAGGGGAACAGGAAATTGTCCGCCTGACATGTAAAGCATCTTGGCCGCGCCGTTCACGATCTGGTCGAGCGCCAGGATGGCAAAGTTGAACGTCATCATCTCCACGATCGGCCGCAGGCCCACCATGGCGGCCCCAACTCCCAGGCCCGTGAAACCTAGCTCGGTGATGGGCGTGTCCAGCACCCGCATCGGCCCGAATTCTTCCAGCATCCCTTTGCTGACCTTGTAGGCGCCCTGGTAGAAGCCGACCTCTTCACCCATCAGAACGATAGTCTCATCACGCCTCATCTCTTCCCGCATGGCCTGGTTCAACGCCTCGCGGTAAGTCAGGATCGACATAGAAAACTCCTCAAAACCCGGCCCAGGTTAATCTACGTAAATGTCGGTATAGAGCTCCTGCGGTTCCGGCTCGGGGCTGCGTTCAGCAAAGGCCACGGCTTCCTCCACCGTATCACGGATCTTTTGATCCAGCTCTTCCAGAAACTCAGCGTCGATTACGCCGATGGTTTCAAGCGCGGCGGTCGAATTCTTGATCGGGTCGTGGCGGCGCTGCGCTTCGACTTCCGATTTGGTGCGGTAGTGGCCGTGCGAGGGATCGGACATCGAATGGCCCATGAAGCGATAAGTTCGGGCTTCGATGAGGGTGGGGGCGCTTTCCTTGCGGGCTCGCTCGACGGACTCTCTGAGCACTTCTCGAACCGCCAGCACGTCCATCCCGTCCACCCAGGTGCGCGCCATGTTGTACGCACAGGCTTTCTGCGAAAGCTCGTAGAGAGATGAGGCGCGCTCGATCGGGGTGCCCATCCCAAAACGGTTGTTCTCACAGATGAACACCACCGGCAGCTTCCACAGCGCCGCCAGGTTCAGCGACTCATGGAAGGATCCGATATTGACTGCCGCCTCGCCGAAAAAGGCAAGGGTGACTCGCGACTGCTTAAGGTATTTGGAAGCAAAAGCCGCACCCACGGCCAGCGGGATCTGACCTCCGACGATGGCATGGCCCCCCAGGAAATTGCGGCCTTTGTGAAAAAGGTGCATCGATCCGCCCTTGCCCTTCGAGACACCACTCTGCTTTCCGCACAACTCCGCCATCACCTCGCCCGGATCCATTCCCCTGGTCAGAGCGTGCCCGTGCTCGCGGTAGGACGTCAGGATGTAGTCATCAGGTTCGAGGGTCGAAATTGCTCCCACTGCCACCGCCTCCTGGCCGATGTACAAGTGGCAGAAACCGCCAATCTTTCCCAAGGTGTAGAGTTCCGCCGCCTTCTCTTCGAAGCGGCGAATCAGGAGCATTTGCTCGAGCAGGGTCTTTAACAGCGCGGGGTCTTCTCGCCGCGCACGCTCTTCCAGGGTCTCGGCGGGCGGGTGGTCCGTTCCACAGAAAAGCTCGGTCAGGTTCGCAGTGTTCGATCCCACATCCGACGGTTGCATCTAAGTCCTCCAAATAGATTCCACGCTTCCCCTGCCAAGGGACAGCAGCAGGTCGCCGCTGCAATAAGCGGAAGCACGGGAATCACGGGCCCTTGCACGCTATCCCCTTTATCATATCTGGATTTTCGAATAAGGGAATGTGGAATTTTAGGAAGGGAGGGTCTTTGCGCCAACGCAACTGCCCATCTTGGCCGCTCTAGTTTCGTCCTTGGGCCTTCTCGAATGAAAGAATCCATGATCTTTTGACCTAGTACCTTCGACCTAGTACCTTGGACTCACGTCCCTTGCTTGACCTGTCAGCCGATTCGGGGCTAGTATCACCGCTGCTAACGACTAGGTAGTGTCTTTTTCGTACGGAGATCGTCAACGATTCACACGCCATGCGTTGGCGGGAGTTTGAACCTTGCTTAAGGAGCTTGCGTGTTTCGAAACTTTGAATTCGTTTCCCGCTTCATCAGCGTGTGGGCGTTTGTTGTCAGCTTCCACAGGGCGGAAGAAAGAGATCCCAATTTAGCGAACGCTAAAGGAGCTCAATGAAGATGCGATTCCGAACAAGCAGTCTGGCTGCTGTTTCCCGAGGACTGTCCGTGGCGTTGACCGCGGCCATACTCTTCTTCGGCATGGCAGGCCATGCGCAGGGGCAGTCCGTGATGACGCGGCATGTGCGTCCGCAAGTGAGAGCCGGTCAGGCGAAGTTTTTGAACCGGGTGCCCGGTACCCACACCTTGCGCTTCGATATTGTTCTGCCGCTACGCGATCAGGCTGGGTTGGATAAGCTTCTGCAAGAGATCTACGATCCTACGAGCCCCAGCTACCGGCACTTCCTTACGGTGGCAGAGTTTACCGAAAGGTTTGGTCCCACCCAGGAAGATTATGACGCCCTGATTGGTTACGCCAAATCGAACGGCTTAAAGATGGTTGGCGGCTCCCACGACGGCTTGGACGTGCAGCTTGAAGGCTCAGTGACGAGCATCGAGGCTGCCTTCAATGTGTCCATGGGTGTCTACCAGCACCCCACGGAGAACCGTTCATTCTATGCTCCGGACCGGGAGCCCATGCTCGCCCTGCCCTTCCCGATTTGGCATATCTCGGGTTTGGACAACTTTTCGATCCCTCATCCCGCCATCGTGCATCGAAGTCTGGCTGCGAAGTCCAATGCAACTACAGGCTCCGGCCCTTCGAGCTCTTACTTAGGCAGCGACATGAGGGCGGCCTACTACGGGGAAACGGCTCTCACCGGCTCTGGCCAGAACATTGGGTTGCTGGAATTCGCTGGATATAATATCGCCGACTTGAACACTTACTACAACAACGCGGGTCAAACGAGAACTGCGACGGTCACCGGCATTTCCACAGATGGAACCAGCTTGAGCTGTGTTTACCCGAGCTGCGATGATACTGAGCAGATCCTCGACATGACTCAGGCGCTGGGCATGGCCCCGGGCATAACCACACTGTATGTGTACGTGGGGTCTAGCGATACGGCCATTCTGAGTTCCATGACGACGCATTCTCCTTTGCCTGCGCAATTGAGCTGTTCGTGGGGCTGGTCCCCGGCGGACCCCAGCATTGACGACCCGTACTACAAGAAGATGGCGGCGCAGGGCCAGAGCTTCTTTGTGGCCGCTGGCGACAGTGGCAGATATACCTCCGCATCTAGGTATGTCTACCCAGCAGATGATGCATATATCACATCAGTAGGGGGGACGGACTTACAGACCACTGGCCCGAATGGCGCCTGGGTTTCGGAAACCGTCTGGGCCGACGGTGGCGGCGGCTATTTTACGAAGGATGCCATCCCGATTCCCTCTTGGCAGCAGCTTTCGGGCGTGATCACTTCGACCAACCAGGGGTCCACGACTTACCGGAACGCCCCGGACGTCGCGGCAGAAGCCAATTTTGACTATTACGTCTGCGCAGACCAGACCACCTGCACGGCAAACTATTACGGCGGGACCAGTTTTGCGGCGCCCCTCTGGGCCGGCTACATGGCTCTGGTCAATCAACAGGCAGTCGCCAACGGCAATGCACCGCTTGGCTTCATTAACCCGCTCATTTATCCGCTGGGCCTGGGGCCAGACTATGCCTCCGATTTCCACGACATTACCAGCGGCAGCAACGGCTATTCAGCAGTAACCGGCTACGACTTGGCCACCGGCTGGGGCAGTCCGAACGGGGCCGGCCTGATCAGCGCTCTTGCCGGAATAACCTCGGCTCCCAACTTCACCATTTCTGCCTCGCCCACTTCAGTCTCCGTGGTACAGGGTAGCAATGGCACATCAACGATCACTACCGCCGTCTCGGGCGGATTCAACTCGGCGATTGCCTTGTCTGCCACTGGCCAGCCCACCGGCGTGACCGTAGGTTTCACTCCCGCCTCCATCGCCGCGCCTGGCTCTGGAACCTCAACGATGAGGATGACCGTGGCCTCGACCACCAGGACCGGCACGTACACGATCACCGTTACAGGCAACGGGGGAGGCATTAATCACACGACCACGGTCACTCTGACAGTGACCTCCGCGGCGAATGCTAACTTCACCATCAGTGCGTCGCCCCGTTCGGCTAACATTGCCAGGGGCAACTCCACCACGTTCACGATCACTACCGCCATCTCAGGCGGGTTCAACTCGGCCATAGCCTTGTCTGCGACAGGCCAGCCATCCGGGGCGACCGTGAGCTTCACTCCCACATCCATTGCCGCGCCGGGCTCCGGGACTTCGACGATGAAGGTCACGACAACCTCGAGTACCAGTAGAGGAACCCGCACAATCACCATAACGGGCACGGGCGGAGGTAAAACGCATACGACTACCGTCACTCTCACCGTCACGAAATAGTGGCAGGGAAAAGCAGCGCTTCGATCATTCGTGGCGAAGCGCCTGCACGGGATCCAGTCTGGCGGCTCGCGCCGCCGGATAGAGTCCGGAAATCATACTGATCGCAATGGCGAAGGCAATCGCCCCGCCCACCAGCCACCAGGGAACCGCCCACAGGTTCTCCGGCGGCATGTTTTGCCGGCGCAGATAAAGGTTCGCGCCGGCGTTGATCAGCCGTCCGATCACCCAGCCCAACGCCACTCCCAGCGTTCCACCCAGTAAGCCCATCACGGCCGCTTCGGCAAGGAAAAGCTTCTTGACGTCCCCGTCACTCGCGCCGATGGCCTTCATGATACCGATTTCGCGACGGCGTTCGAGGATGGCCATCACCAGCGTATTCACAATGCCCAGGGCGGCTACCGCCAGGGCGAGGCTGCCAAAGATGCCGAGGAAGAGGTCAAGTACGGCGAAGAAGCGCCGCAGGTTGCGCGTGGCGTCGAGAATCGAGAAGGTGTTGAAACCCATCTTGCGGATGGCGTCCTGCACTGACTCGACTCGATTCGGACTTCTCACGCGCACGCTGAGGCTGGGATACGCCGGGGCATTCGAAAAGTCCGGCCCGCCGCCGCGCAGACCGGAGGGCAGCATGACGTGGAGGTCCTCTGCCAGCTTAAGCGGGATGAACATCCGGGCGCCCGCGACGCCGCGCATGCCCTCGGGGTCCTGGTCGGTGACGGCCACGATGCGCAGTTTTCTTTCGCGCGCAACGACCGAGAAGGCGGCCATCACGGAGGGCTGGCGCACATCCTGCGAGGCGCTGGACCGATCGCCCTTGCCGCCGCCCTCTTCCGCTGGCACAGGCTTTGAACCCGGGCCCACCGGCGCCGCCACCCGCTCGGCGTAGCGCAAAGTCAGTTCCTTTCCAACCAACGTCTGTGTCTGATCGTTCAACTTCGAAGTCGATTCACCCAGCTTCTGGTGAATGCCGAGAAGTTCGTCCGCGAGCTGGATTTGCAGGATGGCTTCATCGGCGGTATCTGAGGAGAAGAACCGGCCCTGCATGCTGTCGAATGCGTCCCTGTCTCGGGCGGAGAGCGGAAGGCCGGCCAGCATCGTGAGGTGTGGCTTGCCTTCGAAGCGGACCTCGGCCGCGAAGCGAAGGTCGGGAACCGCCTCGAGAACGTTGGGCAGACGCGCCATTTCAACTCGCGCGTTTTCGTCAAGAGGCCGGCTTTCGGCGGGAGGCGTCACGTCCCGGTTGTCAGCGCGGCCGAAGCCCCGCAGGCTGCGGCGGGAGGACACAACGATGGTGTCGAAGAGCCCCGACCTCGCGAGGCGGCGATCGGCTAGCTGTTGGAGGCCGATGCCCAGCGAGAGCATCGCCACAAGGGACGCCACGCCCACTCCGATGCCGAGCGTGGTGAGCGAGTTCCGAAGCAGCGATTCGCGAAGGTTGCGCGCGGCCAGATCCATCAAGTCGTCTGCTTTCACCGCTGCTCTCCTTGAGGAGCATTGGCCTGCTCACCGACCACTTTGCCATCCGCCAGGAAGACCAAGCGCTGGGCGTAGCGCTCCGCCAGCGAGCGCTCGTGGGTCACCAGCACCAGCGTCATACCGAACTGCTGGTTGCACTCATGGAGCAGGTCCAAGATCTCGTTTCCCGTGTGGCTGTCCAGATTGCCGGTCGGCTCATCGGCCAGAAGCAGGCTGGGGCGGTTCGCCAGCGCCCGGGCGAGCGCCGCGCGTTGCTGCTCTCCGCCGGAAAGTTGGCTGGGGCGATGCGTCAGACGCGCTCCCAAGCCCACGCGCTGCAAGGCTTCGCGGGCCCGTGCCTGCCGCTCCCCTCGCTCCGTTTCTGCAAAACGCATGGGCAGCTCGACGTTCTCCAGGAGCGTCATGGTCCCGACCAGGTTAAAAGCTTGGAAGACTATCCCCACACTGTGCCGCCGGTACCGGGAGAGCTCTTCGCTCGACATCTCCGCCAGGTTGTGTCCATCAACGATGACCGCCCCACAGGTCGGGCGGTCGAGTCCGGCGATCAAGTTCAGCAAAGACGACTTCCCTGAGCCCGAGCTGCCCAGCAATGCCACGAATTCGCCTGCCCCCACCTCCAGCGAGATTCCGTCCACAGCGCGGATCACCGAGTCACCCATTTGAAAGTGCCGGCAGACCGCTTCGATCCGGATTGTGCCGCCAGGATTGGACTTCTCCTCCATCGCGATGCATACCCCCCGGCTCCACGTCCTCTGCGGAGTGAAGCAGTATAAGTGGGAAAGGTTGCGGGCATCAACCCAGGTGCTGCGGTAAATGACACGGAGAGGTAAAGGTAGAGTATGGGAAGGCCGCTCAGCTACGACATAAAGCCCGAGCTGGCCGGAAATCGTCAACCCCCTTCTCTTTTCTGGAATGGAATCTATGGCAACACATATGCTACAAAAGGGGCGTGTTGTTTCCTTTGAAACGACTGACATATCTATTCAAGGCTCTGGGAGATGCCACGCGTCTGCGCCTTGTCAACCTTTTGCGCGTTCGAAGCCTCTACGTTGGCGACCTGCAAGAGGTGCTGGGCCTTTCGCAATCGCGCGTTTCCCGCCAGCTCTCCATTCTGCGCGCCACCAATCTGGTCCGTGCCCGGCGGCAGGGCGCCAGAGTGCGTTATTCCCTGTCTCGCGCGCCGTTCCTTAACTACCCTTTGCGCAGATTCCTGAGCGAGATTGTTCCTTTTTTCCCGGAGCTTCAGGCAGATGTGCAAAGATTGGCAGGGCTCAAAGGAGATAGCAGGCTGAAAGCAGAAGAATCGTCGAGCCTTCTTGACTCGGGCCGCCCCACGGATGGCCCCCGCAATGATCCCGACACAAGTGAAGAAGCCGGTATAGGTCCGGACAGTGCGCACTAGGCTGAAAGAGAGGAATCCCTCGGAGGAGTCCTGTGAAAATCAAAACGCTGATTTGCAATTGCAAAGGTCTGTCTCCGTCTTTCAAGAACTCGGACATGAACACACTTCCCTTCGCAATCGAATCCGACCTCGACGTGGATTACGCCCTTGTGCACCCGCAGCTATGCGGGGCGGGAGGAAATAGGGTCATGGAGGACGTCCTCCGCTCCGCTGAAGACGACCCCGATACCTTTGTCATCGTGGGGGCGTGCGAGGCGGAAGCACAACAAAAGCTATTCCAGAAGCTGTTCCGCAAGACAGGTTTCGATCAGGGCCATTTCGTGGCGCTGGATATTCGCGATGCGGCGAATGAGGGAATTCTGGCCCGGTTGCGCGAAAAAATAAAAGAACACGCTCAGCCCAGAGAAAAACCCCATTGAGCGCCTCGCATGGGCAACCGGTCCGGTTCCTCATCGAGCTAGGAGAAAATGCGGTGTCGATACTTCGCAGTCGGAGAGAGCGGTTTCCCTGGTTTCCCACCATGAACTGCCAAGTATGCCTCCGCGACCTGGAGTGCCTTAACTTCTGCCCCGCGGACGTCTTTGATTGGGACCGGGCTACAGGCAAACCCGTGGTGGCGCGCCCTTTTGACTGCATCCCAGGCTGCCGGAGTTGCGCCGAGAACTGCAAAGCCAAGTGCATTTCGCTTCCCGATAAGAAGGAAGTGGCGGCGGCGCTAAAACGGATTCGCGCCGAAGAGGGATTCCCCTCCCCGCTCGGCGAGGGGAAAGGGCGGGGACGCGCCATGCGGCAAGGATCTACTAAGAATCGTACTCGGGGGAGCAAATGGAAACCAAGAAATCCTGGAAATCGTTCCGCTATCACACTCACGCCGCGTGGAAACAAGGCCGCAGAATAAAGGCTTCGCTGGAGGGCAAGCCCGAACTGGAAATCTCCAGCCCGCCGGAGTTCAAAGGTGAGCGGGGCATCTGGACGCCCGAAGATTTGTTTGTGACCGCCCTGAACGTTTGCATCATGGAAACCTTCCTGGCCTTCGCCGAGCAAAAGGGATTGGTGCTGGCGGCTTACGAGAGCTCAGCGGAAGCATTGCTGGATTTCAAGGACGGCCAATACCGCTTCACAGAAATCACCGTCCGCCCTCAGGTGGCGGTGAAATCTCAGGAGGACGTCGAACGCGCCCGCCCTATCATGGAAAGCGCGCACGCCAACTGCTTCGTCTCAAACTCCATCACATCCTCTGTAAGTGTTCTTCCCGAATTCCGCGCTATGGATTAAGGAGTGGGCAGAACGTGCGAACCTCGACGCCTCACCTACTGGGAACTACTTTCCGGCAAATTTCCAAATTCAAACAGGAGCCATCCCCATGAGAGAAAGTATTTCACGCAGAAGATTTCTCGAAGCGAGCTTACTGGGCGGGGCTGGGGCTGCATTTTTCTTCCCCGCTTCAGGGTTTCTAGCCAAGGCAACTGGGAGCAACGAGGGAATATGCGTCACGCTCTGCAATCACTGGAGCTACACAGGGATTGGCTGGCAGTTGGGCCTCGAGTCGTGCGTGCTGTCGGCGACCGACGCGATGGAGATGGCCGATCGAGCGCCGCACGTCAAGACCTGCCTCGAGCTGGACGCGCTCGCCTATAAGTTGATGGCCGAGAAATTCCCGGAGGTCGCTGCCAAGCTGAAGAAGTACCTGGCCGCCGACAAAGTCGAATTGATCGGCGGCACGTATGGGCAGCCGTTGGGGACGATGTTCAGCGGCGAATCGAACATCCGTCAGCTTGTGTACGGGCGGGAAACCATTCGCAAGGCGCTGGATTATGAGGTGGCGACCTTTCTGGATGAGGAAGACTTCTCTCATCCGCAGATCCCGCAGATCGCGCTGGGAGCGGGTTACCGTTATGCCAGCCTGGCGCAGGTGGACACTTGGGGCCGCACCGGAATACCTTACTTGGAAGTCAACGCGTTCAAGTGGAAAGGGATGGACGGCAGCGAGATTCTGAGCACACCCAAGAACTCGCTCTTCGGTTATTCCCCCGACTTGAAGCAACTCGCCGGCTCGGAGGCCTTCAAGAAACTGAAGGCTCTGGGCAAGCCGCTCATTTTCACCTGGGAAGAGTTCGGATGGGAACCGCCGGAAGAGCCCGCCTACCTGAAGACTCCGGAGAAGTACAAGAAGTTTGCGGAGGAATCTCCGGTCGAGTTCGTCACCTTGAAAGATTACCTCGACGAATACGGGAGCAGTGCCAAGGAGTCCATCTACCTGAACATGGACGCCTGGACAAAGCTGCTGACCTGGGGATTGGGCGGCGACCAACTGCGAGTCATGGACCGCAAGGTGGAGGCGACGCTGCTGGCGGCGGAACGTTTCGATGCCATCGCCGCCAGCTTGGGCGCCAAGAACAAGGCGCGGCTGTTAGAGCAGGCTTGGAAACACTTGCTGATCTCGCAGAGCCACGACGTAGGGCTCTGCGAGTACTCGCGCTGGCAAGGGGACCGGATGGCGCCGCTGGATCGCCTCGAGGACTACCACAACTTCACCTGGGGCGCCATCGGCTATGGCCATCTGGAGGCCGCTGAGAAGCTAGGGCAGGAGGTGCTGGATGGCTCGCTCAGCCAGGTGACGAGCCACATCGGTTCGGAGGCGGGAAAGCACGGCCAACTCGTGGTGACGGTGTTTAATCCCTGCGCCTGGGAGCGGACCAACCTGGCCCACACGGGGCGTATCTACCCGATTCGCGAGAAGGCCAAGGACATGGTAGTGAAGGACCGTTCGGGCCGCGTGGTGCCTTCCCAGATCATCAAGAGTGAAAAGGACAAGCAGGGAAACTTGCTGGTTGCCGAGCTGGCCTTCCTGGCCGAGAAAGTCCCGAGCCTGGGGTACGACACCTACTACCTGGATCCCACCCCCGAAACCACTAAGCCCGCCGCTACCGATTTGCGCATTGATGAACAACAACTGGAGCTGGAGAACGAATTCCTTAAAGTCAAACTGAGCTCGAAGCACGGGGCCATCGTCAGTTTGGTGGACAAACGGACGGGGCGGGAAATGCTGGATGCGGCGAAGAGCGCCTTTCCGGTTTTCAAAGGAACACCCAATCAGGACTATTGCCTGCGCAGCGTTTTCATCCAGGAGAAGTATCACCGGCAAGGGTCCGCAATCCCTGCGCTTTTCGACAGCTCGACCTCGGAAGTGGCTTATGAGGGCGCGGAGAAGATCACCGCTCTGAGCGGGGAAGCGGATTGGCGCACCATATCGAAATCCGCGATTCGCTGGATCGAGCAAGGACCCCTGCGCGCCACAGTTAAGACGCGCCACCAGTGGCCACTTCTGAAGTTTGAGACCTACGTCACCCTTGGCGCGGGATTGCCCTGGGTGGAGGTCACCAGCCGGGTGCTGGCGGAAATCCCGCCCGCTCCCGATGCGCTGGGCCCCGACAATCGCTTCCCCGCCGAAATCAAGCAGGGTTACTGGCTGACCTTCGCGCCGGGCTTTCAACCGGCCTCCGTGGTCCGCGATTTCCCCTTAGGCATTGAACCCACGGAGGGCCAAGTATTTCAAGCCCGCACTTTCGTTGATCTGGTGGGAAAGGATGCCGGACTCCTGGTGCTGCACCCCGGAACGCAGTATTTCAAGCGCGACAGCGACGGCGTGTTTTCAAACCTGGTCATGCGGGAATGGGAATCGTACTTTTCCGGCGAGTACGGCTGGCCTCGCTACTCGGAGTACCACCACGTCCTGCTGCCCTACGAGGGAAACATCACGAATGCCGAGCGGGTGCGGGCGGCGGAGGCGTTCAGCCAAAAGCTCATCACGGTGGTAGGCCGGCCGCGAAGCGGAAGCCTGCCGCAGCGCAAGGGTTTCATCACCGTGAGGCCGGAAAGCGCGCATCTACTGGAATTGCGCGCGAAGGAGCGCCAGGGGTTCGAGGTCCGATTTGTCGAGCTTGAAGGCAAGAAAGGGAGCGCTTCGGTCGAATTGGCCGTTCCCATGAACGGAGCGTCGGAAACCGACCTTCTGGGTAAGAAGGTGGCGGAGGTGCCGACAAGCGCCGGCAAGCTGAACTTCGAGCTTCAGCCCTGGCGGCTTCGAACCTTTGAGATCGTGTGAGGCATGGGCGCGGGGCGGGATTCCTCGCCGCCATGAAAATGACTCCCCTCCTCAGCGGGAGGAGGGGCAGGGGGTGGTGGGTGCGAGCCTCACAACCACCCCTAACCCCTCCTTAACAAGGAGGGGAATTAGCCAGAGTCATTTTCATGCGCAGTGGTGAGCCGAAGGATCATGAAATCTACGCTCGGAATGACACGGGTTCGTAATTCGCGATTACCGAACGGTGACGTCGCCAACTCGAGTGAACTTGGCCGAGCCCGCCGGGCCTTCGACTGAGAGCGTCACGTTGTAGGCGCCGGGTTTTTGGTAAACGTGCGTGGGATGCTGCTCGGTGGAAGTGGTGTCGTCTCCAAAATCCCATTTCCACGAAGTAATCTTGCCATAGGATTCATCGTGAAAAGCCACCAGGCGCCGCTCCATATCCACGATCTTAAAGTCCCAATGCGCCTCGAGGGGTTTATGGAATTTTGCTTCCAGAGGCATCAGCTTGAACATCACTAGATCACTCGCGTCGCCATACATCGTGGTTTTGTGTGAGAGATTGTAGAAACCTTTGTAGGTCTTGGCGTTCACGTCGTCGTAATCCAGCACCGCCCAGGACATGCCGATCAGCTTATTCTCCTCGAGCGAAGACTCCATCGAGCGCTGTGGCCCGTCGCAACTGGCGTAGTCGAATGGGGTCATCCAAAACTCCAATACGAGCTTGCCACTTTCGCCGGGCTTGAAGTTGTAGGAGTAGGCAGCGTTGGCCCAAGGTAGACGCTTGAGCCAGTCTTGGCATCCCCACACAAAGGCCCAATCCTTGTCCCCGGGAGGGGTGAGAATGTGGTAGTTCTGCGCATAGACGTTTTGGAAGCGGAAATAGCCCTGCCAGTAATCCAGCAACGACCTGTGGGGATGCATATCGATGATGTTGGGACCGCCGGAAAGGTCTCCATCCACTACCAATTCAAAGATGTCATTGTGTAAGTCGCTGCGGGCGAAGTCCCAATAATTGTCGTAGGCTTCATAAAGGAAATAGAGCCGGTTCAGTCCCTTCACCCATCCCACGCGCACGCGCACATCCAGATCCTTGGGGTCGATCTTCGTGCCGTGGCCATTGACGGTGTCGGAAAGCTGGTCGGTGCCAATGACGTATTCTTCCGGCACGATATTCCAATCCTCCGTGTTACCGTCAATCTTCGGGATCTTGTCGGCAGGAAACTGAAAAATCTTATAGACAACGTTGGGCCGCTCGATGGCCAACGCAGACGCCGCGGCGAAGGTGAGCAAGACAGCAGTGAGAAATGGTTTTAGTTTACGCATGGTGAGAGAGTGTAACTCATCCGGCGCTGACGCGCCATATGGCAGTGGGCAAGAAGCTGTACCGAAAGCGTTAGATCGGGCGCAACGAAACGTCGACCCTGTCCCGCTACCGGGATTAAGGTAGAATGGGGGGGAGTTTCTTAGCCGCGTTCTGGACCTGAAAGAGAACGGAGATCCCGGATGAAGAGATTTTCTCAGGGAATTGCCCTAGCCTTCCTGCTCGCCCTTTGCTGGAGAACTGCCGGCGGCGGTTCAGCCTCTGCCGCCGTGACGGACTCGAAGGACGCCCTGCTCTCGACGATGCAGCTGGAACTTCAGCGGGCCCGAAGTGAGTTGGGAAAGTTGGATCCGGCCCCCTACTTCATGAGCTATACGATTCACGACCAGAGCATGGAGTTGGCCGTCGGGAGCCAAGGCAGTGTGGTCAATTCCACACACACCCGTACGCGTTCTGCCGACGTAATCGTGCGCGTTGGCTCTCCCGCACTGGACAACACCCACGGAGAAAATCGGGCCTCTGGAATCAGCTCAGGGCTGATCCCGCTTGCCGACGACGGCGACGCAATTTCCCATGTGTTGTGGCAATTGACCTACGGCGAGTACCGCAAGGCTTCGCAGGCCTATTTGAAGGTGAAAACCGCTACTGAGGTCAACGCCAAGGAAGAAGACACCTCGCCGGACTTTTCGCAAGAGGCGTCGCAGACCCACACGGATTACAGCGAGCTCGCGGCTGCCCAGGACCAATCAGTGCTGGAAAAGATGGTGCGGCGTTATTCGGCGTGGTTCGCGAAGTACTCATACGTTTATCGCTCAGCCGTAATGGTAATGGCCCAAAGGGCTCGCTGGCATTTTGTTTCCACGGAGGGGACGCGCATCGTCGCCCCGAGTGTTACGTTCAGGCTGACGATTGAGGCCGAGACTCAGGCCGACGACGGCATGGAATTGATGCGGGTCGAGACCTTTCAGGCGAAGACTGCCGACCACTTGCCCGGCGACGCTGAAATAACCCCGCGCCTGGATAAGATGGCTGCGGATCTCAAAGCCCTGCGTTCGGCCCCCCTGGCTGAACCCTATGATGGACCGGCACTGCTTTCCGGCCGTGCCGCGGCAGCGTTCTTCCATGAGGTGTTAGGACACCGATTGGAAGGCCATCGCCAGCGGGGAGAGGAGGAAGGTCAGACCTTCACGAAAAAGCTCAATGAGCCTGTGCTGCCGGAGTTTCTGAGTGTGATCGACGACCCCACCCAGCGGGCCTTGAAAGGTGTGGACCTCGCCGGCTGGTACGAATATGACAACGAGGGGGTGCCTGCCCGCGGCGTGGAAGTCATCAAGAATGGCGTGCTGAAGAGTTTCTTGATGTCGCGCATGCCCATCAAGGATTCTGGCAAGTCGAACGGACATGGGCGCGCGCAACCGGGTTTCATGCCCACCGGACGGCAGGGCAACCTGATCGTGACTTCGTCGCGCACCGTCAAGGATGCGGAGCTGCGCCAGAAGCTGATCGAGGAGGTCAAAAGACAAGGCAAGCCCTATGGGCTGTATTTCGAGGATATCGAAGGAGGGTTTACCCTGACCCAGCGAACCTTGCCCCAGTCGTTCCTGGTGTTACCTATCCTCGTCTGGCGTGTTTATCCGGATGGCCGCCCGGACGAACTGACGCGCGGCGTGGATATCGTCGGTACACCGCTGGCGGCGATGAGCCGCATTTTGTTGACGGGCGAGAAGACCGACGTATTCAACGGCATCTGCGGCGCGGAGTCCGGCAGCGTACCCGTTTCAGCCGCCGCCCCGGCGATGCTGTTCTCCGATATCGAGGTGCAGAAACGCGCCCATTCTCTCAACCGCCCCCCGATCCTGCCGCCCCCCGGCTTCGAGGTGAGCGAGTCCAAGGACGCTGCGAAGATTGGAGGCCGGCAATGAGCCCCAGATTGATAAGGCTGGCAGCGGCCTTGATGCTGTGGTCCATTCTGTTTCTTCCCTCCACACCCGCACAAACCAGGGGAGCCCGGCCATCGACGAATGACGATCCTGTGCTCCGAGCGATGCTGAAGGAATTGGAACGCTCCAAATCACAACTCAAGCTGGAGCAGATGGCGGCGCCCTACTACATCGATTACCGGGTCGTGGACATGGATGGCTACATCGCGGAGGCGGCATTCGGCGCCCTGCGCACCAACCTCCGCGCGCACCTCCGGTTTGTCCGTGTCGTAGTCAGGGTAGGCGATTACAAGCAGGACAGCTTCTTCGGACAGGGTGAGGGCGTGACTGACTACATGCCGCTGGATGACGATGAACTCGCCCTGCGTCACCACCTGTGGCTCGCGACGGATAAAGCCTACAAGGCGGCAACCGAGGCTCTTGCCACCAAGCAGGCACAACTAAAACAACTCACGGTTGACCATCCGGTCGATGATTTCGCGCACGCTGAGCCGGTGCAGTTTATCGGGCCACTGGCCAAGCTCGAGGTTGATCCCACTCCTTGGCTCAAAACTCTGCAAGACGCCTCGGCGCTCTACAAGACCGACCCGCAACTGGAGTCCATTGATTCATCCATCCAGTTCCAGGTTGTCAACCGCTTCTTCGTTGACTCGGAAGGAACCGTGGTTCGCAGCGGCCAGGGGTCGTACCAGGCGTTCATCAGCGCGAGTACACAGGCGGCCGATGGCATGCAATTGCAGCGCTCGACCGCGTATGCTGCGCCCAACAGCAAAGAACTGCCTAGCGCGGGAGAGTTTCTCGCGCACACCAAAGAACTGCTAGGCTCTTTGAAAGACTTGCGCGCCGCACCGGTTGCCGACGAAGAATACCGCGGACCGGTCCTGTTCTCGGCCGATGCGGCTTCCACCGTCTTTGCCGATTTAGTGGGCGAGAACATCCTCGGTATGAAGCCGGGTTTAGGCCAGCCGGCTCGCACCCGGGGCGCCTTCGCCTCCAGCTATAAGAGCCGGGTGCTTCCTGATTTTCTCGACGTGGTCGATGATCCCACGCAGGCCTCGGTCAACGGCAAATCATTACTGGGTAGGTACGAGGTGGATGATGAAGGAGTGCGCGCGATGCGGGTTCCGGTCATCGAAAAGGGGAAGCTCGTGAACTATCTTCTGGGTCGTGAACCCATTATGGATTTCCCTATCTCCAATGGTCACGGACGGGCCCGCATGCCGACTTACTCCCCGGGGCCCAGCCTGGGGAACATGCTGGTAAGTTCTTCTGAGCCCGTAGCGCGAGAAGAGTTGAAGAAAAAACTTCTCGACCTTTGCAAGCAGCGGGACCTCCCGTATGGATATTACGTGGAGACGATGGCTGGGGCACGCGTGCCGCGTCTACTCTACAAGATATGGGTCAAAGACGGGCATCAGGAACTCGTGCGCGGGGCAGTGTTCGGCGACCTGGATGCGCGGGCACTTCGCAATGACCTGGTCGCCGCCGGTAGTGACATGTACATCGAGAATCGAGTACTGAATGTTCCGCACAGCATCGTGACTCCTTCAGTTTTGTTTGATGAGCTGGAAGTGAAGCGCCAGGATATACAAAAGTCGAAGCTTCCGGAATACCCTGCTCCGTCAGCGGCCCGGGGGCCATAAGCAGATGTGGTCGCAAGGGTCTAGGTTTCGGCCGTTTCATAAGCGGCGCCCTCTATTTCCCCGGAGCGCAGTCGCCACATGGTGTGTCAACAATTAGGAGTGACAGGAGACTGGCGTGTCCCTTTGCGTGCCCTCGCCCACAAAGAATGCGTGCGCTGCGACGGCCTGCCGCCCAACGTGTTGGGCGGAGTTGAAGTCGATTCTACATATGGAAGTCAGTGGATGAGTGCGGCGAAGCGCCTTGCTCTGTTAGCTGCCCCTCCTCTCGTTTTGGGCACGACGTTCGTTGCCTTTCGGCTGCTGGTGGCCCATTTCGGATTTAAGTGCGGGTAACTGGGCGGGTTTCTGTTCTACTGGGTGGTTTGGTGCCTGCTGCCGCCCTGGTGGTTGCTCGGAACGGACGGTATTCTTCCTTGAACATGGCGAAGCAGGAAAGCGCTTGCCGCAGGCGCCCGCGCAGCTCTGCGCCGGCGGCCGCGGCACGCTCGCCTAGGTGTTCCCGCTCAAGCACTTCGAGCGTCGCCAAGCCGGCGCGCATCGCCAGCCTGTTTTCGCTGAACGTGGAGGTGTGGATGATGGCCCGGTGCAAGGAGCGGGTAAATACAAAATATAAGCGCTGACCTGCTTTCCCCCGCACGCGGCTTTTTGTTCGGGATCAGGAGAAGCCGCAGACGCCGACAAAGACAGCCTTCAGAAGTCAGCTTGCTGACTGCCGCTCCCCCAACGGCAGGAGAACCAGCAGCCTTTACCATGTCCGAGCTGTCCCTTGCTCTGCGTTTTCGAGGGGAGCGGCGGGGCTTGGCGACTGTACCCCGCTACTGCGCCGACGCATGCCCAGAAGAGTGCCCCAAGAGCGCCGCCTCAGTCTTGCAGGGACCGAGATCTTTGGCCACCTTCTGCACCTCGAAAGTGGGATTTCCAGACGAGTCTTTGCTTTTCTTACCCTTCAGGTTAACTCGCTCGTCCGGCTTCAGCCCAGCGGTCTCACCCTCCAGAGCGTAAGTATTCTTGCCTTTCTCGGTTTTCAACTTGATCCCCTCGGTGGATTGCTCAACGCAGCCGACCAGGGAACCATGGTTGTGAAGGACGAAATAGGCGATTCCCACTCCCGCCGCCGCGGCCGCGACTCCGGCGCCAATAGCCGCACCGGAACCATAGCCTCCCTTCGGCGCGGTGTAGACACCGCCGCTACCACTTCCCGGACTCCCGCCACCGCCGTACTGAGCAGTCGCGGGAACGAAAGCAAACATGCAAAGGCAAATCGCCAAAGTCAATCGAACCAGTAAAGTCTTGCTCATCGTCTCCTCCTTGGTCTGCGACCCGCTGAAAGAATCCGGGAGGAAATTGTCCGCCTCCTTTTCCGAGACAGCCACTCCCATGGTCTTCTTCAAGCTGGGATTTTCCCCAGACCCACTTTCGAATGTAATGCGAGAGGAGCGAGCAGTTGTCAGGGGTCCGTAAAGAAAATGTCAAAGTTTCGTCTGGCCTAAGTCGCTTAGTCGAAAATCATGCAAGCGGTATCCGCCATTCTCATTTCGTGAGAATTGCGCGCCCGAGGCGTGTCATTGGTGTCGTTTTGCTTCATTAGCAGCCGCTCGCTGTGCGGGCTCACGAAGCATTACGCCCCGATGTATTTCGCGTAAACGCTTCGAGCCACGGAGGGGTCGTGGGTACCTTTTACGATGGCCCGTCCGTCGGGGAAAATCGTCAATTCGTAGGTGTCGACGGAAAAAATAAGCAGGAACTCGTTGGCGCGCACGCGGCCAAATTGCTCCAGGCGAGTTTTGAGCTCCGCAAGGTCCAACTGGCGCGAGGTTACCGCGTGAATCTGCACGGAATCGCGCCCGCATAGGCTGGTATGTGTCGGGCCGGTCCGGCTGAGGTGAGAAAACTCTTTGGCCCCGCAAACTCGGCACTGAGGGTCTCTGCGCGGCCGGACTTCCTGGAACTGGTTGCTCCAGATGTCATAAGCGAGCATTGCGCCGTGCAGTTCCTGGCGCCGGCCCAGAAGGATTTTCAGCGCCTCCGTCACCTGAATGGCCGCCACCCACGAAACCGCCGGGCCGATCACGCCCACCGTGTCACAGGTGTCATAGGCGCCCTCGGGCGGACTGGGGAAAACGCAGGCCAGACAGGCCGTGCTGCCGGGAAGGATGGTCATGGTTATGGCGTAGCTGGCCACCACGGCGCCGTAAACCCAGGGAAGAGCGAGTTTCACCGAGACATCGTTCAACAGGTAGCGCGCCTCGAAGTTGTCCGTCGCGTCCAGAATCACCTGGAAACCGCTGACGAGTTTTTCGATGTTCCGGTTGTCCACGTCTTCAACCACGCCCTCGACGTCGACCTCGGAATTGATCTGTTTCAGCTTGCGCGCCGCGGCGATGGCTTTCGGCATTCGCTGCCGGGCATCCGCCTCGTCGTAGAGAATCTGGCGCTGGAGGTTCGACTCTTCGACAAAGTCGCGGTCCACGATGCGCAGCGTTCCCACGCCCGCGCGCACCAGTGCGTTGGCCTGGGCGGTCCCCAGCGCCCCGCAGCCCAATATCAGCGCCTTGGATTCCAGAAGCTTCTCCTGCCCATCTGCGCCGATAGGAGGAAATAGAATCTGACGGGAGTATTTTTCGCGGTTCACCATTTCAACTCGAGCCGTTAATAAGAATCTAGCATTCTCAGGGCAGGTTTCTCAACTTGCGACTCCGGATGCGGGTGTCATTTGGAATGGGGCTCCACTCGAGCCGCCGGTCATTCCCGTGAAAGCGGGAATCCAAATCCGACGGCAGCACATTTCCAAAAGTCTACGAAGTAGGTTCCCGCTTTCGCGGGAATGACGAGGTCTCGCCACTGACACCAATTTCCAACTGTGCGCCTGTTCGTTGTTTTCTCGCCACAAAGAAAATCCTGGACGGGCGCAAGCCGTAGAGCGATGATTAGGGCAACCGGAATGTCCAGCGGCAAGGTATCCCGCCCGGGTGCTAGGTCCGGGCCCGACCCCCTGCCCCGTGTCTTGCAAAATGACCAAGCCACTGCCATTTGAAGAAGAACGCCGACTGATGGTCGAAATCCAACTGCGCCATCGCGGCATCCGCGACGAAAGGGTTCTGGACGCCATGTTCCAGGTACCGCGCCACGAGTTTGTCCCGCCCGCGCTCGTGAGGGCTGCTTACGATGATCGGCCTTTGCCGCTTGGCGAAGCGGAAACCATCTCCCAACCCTATATTGTCGCGGCCATGACCGGAGCAGCCGACGTGCAGCCAGGAGACAAGGCGCTGGAGGTGGGGACTGGGAGCGGGTATCAGGCAGCCATCCTGGCCTACCTGGGCGCCAGAGTTTACACCATTGAACGCAATGCCGTACTCGCGAAGTCGGCACGCGAGCGGCTTGCACGCTTGGGGTACGATGGAGTGGAAGTGATCGTGGGCGACGGGAGCGAGGGCTATCCGCCAGCAGCACCTTATGCCATCATCCTCGTCACCGCCGCCGCGCCGCTCGTCCCCCCCGCCTTGCTCGAGCAACTGGCGGAAGAAGGCCGCTTGGTGATTCCTGTGGGAGACCTCCGGCACCAAGACCTCCTGCTCAACCTCAAACACGCTGGACATGTGAAAGCGCGCATGCTCGACCCCTGCCAGTTTGTGCCGCTCATCGGGAAGGCCGGCTGGCCTGAAAAGGAAGGCCGGCTACTGTAAGGCCCAACTGTCCCCACGTGCTGGGGTCATGTGGGCCGCAACCCTCTTCGAAGCACCAGTCATTCCCGCGCAAACGGGAATCCAACCCCTAGACAGCGGATTCCCCAAGGTTGGCGATGTGGATTCCCGTCGGCTGACGGGAATGACTGCGACCTGCATCGTCCTGCGCTGGCCGCTGGCGAAAAAAATGCGCTGTTTTCGTGCAGGCGGTGAGATTTTTCTTGACTCGAATTCAACCGGACTTTATTATCACCTTAACGCTGGAAAGGAGGTGATCCATGTCGATAGAAAGTAACCTTAGCGAGGGTGCTGAGGCTTAAGGCGCAACAAGTGCCCATTTGTGGGAACCTCTCGCTAGCGAAAGAGGGTTAGTGGCAGGGCGCTGTGCGGCGCCTCTCCCCGGATCAAACCAGGGAGAAAGGCCAAACCCAATCAGTATCCCGGGCCCCTGGTCATGCGGTCAGCGCACGACCAGGGGCTTTTCGTTTGCCATGCCTAACGCGCCTTTTGTCTTTCGAAAAACTCGAACGATTGCAGGATGACCTTAGTAGCCATCTCTGTGAGGTGATACTGGGGCATCTCTTCGCGGCGTACCCAGCGGGCATCCACGACGTCGGAAGCGGGCTTGAGCCGCCCGCGCTTCAACCGGCAAACGTAATCCACGATAACGTAGTGGTACTTGACGCGCTTCCCTTCCCGTGTGATGCGATCAAACGCCGCCACGATTTTCAGCGGCTCGACGTCCAGGCCGGTTTCTTCCTTCAATTCGCGCCGCACCCCTTCGGCCAATTCTTCACCGAGTTCGAGCATGCCGCCGGGAATGGACCACTCGCCCTTCAGCGGCTCGCAACCGCGGCGAATGAGGAGGGCGCGCTGGCGATGAACAACCACTCCGCCCACGCCCACGATGGGATGATCTGGATACTCGCGCTTCATCTTTTCGGTCGTCCCCCGGAGAAACCCCCTCACCCGGAATCTGGACGAGGGCGATAAACCGCCGCCGCCGACTGACAACGGACCACGGACAACTGACAACCCGACGCGGCTATTGATTCGCCGCCCGTGCCACAACTTCATACAGAATCTTCACCCCTCGCCGGAGCTGCTCGACGGGCACGCGCTCATTGGCGGCGTGCTCGCTGGCGTCCACTTCCGGCGTCACCTCGAGGGTGTTGAACCCGTAACAAGTAATCCCAAGCTGGCGGTACATCTGGCTCTCAGTGTATCCGCGCCCAGGGCCGGCGCAACAATGGCCTGCGGATTGTATTGGTGCACCACCTGCTCGATCAGCCGGTAAAGGCTGGTGTCCGTGGAGGAAGAGTTGGGAGGCTTGAAGCGGTTGGCTGACGTAATCCGGATGGAATCATCCGCCAGCACGCTGCGAAGCTGGCCCAGAAACACCTGGGGGTCTTCACCCGGGAGCAGCCGCACATCCAGCTCGGCGTAGGCGGTATCGGGAATCACGTTGGTCTGAGAGCTGCCCTGGAGGACTGTAAGTGAAACCGTGTTCCGCAGCAGAAAATTGTACTCTTCATCCCGGCTGATACTTTGCGCGAAAGCGGGATCCTGAAGCGCCTTTCGTATGTCGCGGAACTGCGTGGCCCGCGGTTCCGGTTCGAGCGCTGCGATTACGCGGAAGTACTGTTCCACAGAGGGCAGCAGGCGGATGGGCGGTTGCCAGTCCACCACTCGGGCGAGGGCCTTCACCAGCCGGTCCGGCGCTGAGTCCGCAATGGGGATCGAACCGTGGCCGCCTCGACCGGAGGAGGTGAGGCGAAGCCAGAAGGGGGCCTTCTCCCCCACGCCCACCCCGTGAATTGTCCCCCGCCCACGGATAATCAGATTCGAGCCACCTTCCGTAATGAGGAATTCCGCGTCGCGCACCGCTTCCGGATGGTTCTCGAGCATCCAGGCGCTGCCCGTGCCGTCGACTTCCTCGTCCGAGGTGGCCAGGAAAATCAGGTCGCGCTTTAGGGGCAGATGTTGCCGGGCGGCGATCAGCATCACCATCGCCTGGAGCAGCCCCTCGTCCTTCATATCCTGCGCCCCGCGCCCGTACATTTCCCCGTTCAGTATTTCGCCAGAAAAAGGCGGGAGCCGCCAGCTTCGGGCGTCTGCTTGGACCACATCCATGTGGTTCAACAAGACCACCGGCCTGAGCGTTCCGTCACCTTTGATGACCGCATAGATATTGGCTCGCCCGGGGGCGTAGGGATAGATGGTGTTCCGAATCCCAGCCTGATCGAAAAGCCGGTGGAAAAATTCCGCTGCCGCCAATTCGTTCCCGGGCGGGTTCGAGGTGTCAATGCGCAAGTACTCGCGCATTAGTTGCACGGTCTCGTCCTGGTAGGGTGGCCAGACAATCGCCCCGAGGTGGTCCTCGAGCTGGGTTCCAGCGAAGGCGGATATCGAGAGCGCAGCCAGAACCAGCAGGAGGCGGAGCGGCTGAAGTTTACCAAGCGCCCTACGCGTGGCGGAGGTGTTTTGGAAACTCTGCATAATCTTACTGACCAACCGTAAGGACTCCTCATCAAACCCTACAGAGGGGTTACTATATCAGATGACTCGCCCGAGGCAAGATGTGGAAGCGGCGGGGCCTGTCCCAATCTGATCGGGACGCGGCCACATGGCGATCCCGCACACGCGCGATGAGGCGTGTCCAAATTACGCTCGCCCGGGTCGACCATGACCTGCGGCTCCGCCGCCTGACTTGCGGAAAGGCTTCGCCTTTCCGAAGGACGCGCACCCTGCACAACCTCCTCGCCGCAGGCTGGAAGGCTGAGCCTTCCAGCCTGCGGCGAGGAGGACAAGGGAGCCGGCATTGTTCGGAAAGCCCGAGGCTTTCCGCAAGACAGGGCGGCAGAGCCGCGCTAATTACTGGTGTGAGCTGAGAATTTGTACAGCCCCGAGGTAGAATCCCCTCCAGAACGCCCCAGCAATATTCTTGCGTTTCTTCGGCCAAAACCTTTATATTCAACTAGTAGGAACCCGCGTAAACAGATAATAGGGGCTGTTGGTTGGCCAAATCCAGACCACCTCGAATCTTCATCACGCTGGCAGGTCCTAACCTGGCGACGCTCGAAGCCCAGGCCAGCCGCTCGCTCGGTGCTCCCCTGGGCTACGAGTTGCGTTTGGACCACCTCCAGGACTTTACCCAGTTCGAGGTCTCACTCCATCAGATGCTCGCGCGCTTACACGTCCCACAGACCATCGCCACCTGCCGAAGGGAGGAGGCAGGCGGCGCCTTTAAGGGAAGCGTGGAGGAGCAGGCGGCGGTCCTGGCTGCCGCGGTGCGCGCGGGGTGCCAATGGGTCGACATCGAGTTTGAGTCCATCAAGGAAGCAGGTCCTTCGCTGCTGCGGCAATTTCATCCGGCCCGGGTAATCGCTTCCTATCACAACTATCGCAGGACCCCCTCGCTCGGTGGAGTCTACCGGCAACTGGCCCGGCTACCGGTGGACATGGTCAAGCTGGCGACGCAAGCCCGGCATCTGCGCAACAATCTTCAAATCCGGCAATTGCTCAAGACCCATCACCGTCGGAGTCCGAAGTTGGTGGCGGTGGCCATGGGCGCGGCAGGTATTCCATCGCGGTTGTTGGCGCTGCTTTGGGGTTCGGCCATCACTTACGCTGCTCCGGGAAACCATGTGGTGGTGCCCGGCCAGGTTGCGGCGGACCTCATGCGTTCCATTTATCGGGTGGACCGGCTTGACCAGCGCACCCAGCTTTATGGCGTCGTCGGCTCGCACGCTTCGATTTCCCTTTCGCCCGCCATGCAAAACGCCGCTTTCCAGGCCAAGCATGCGAATGCCGTTTTCCTGCCCTGCGAGACCCATCAACTCGCGGACTTCCTCGCCTTCGCGCGCCAGGCGGGCTTTGCGGGCTTCGCGGTGACCATGCCCTATAAGCGCGCCATCCTCCGTTCGCTCGATTGGGCCGATCCGCTCGCCACCCGCATTGGGGCGTGCAATACGGTTGCCGTCCAGCGCGGCAAATGGATGGGCTGGAATACTGACGCCGCGGCGGTGGTCGAAGTGCTCACCAAGCGGCTGAGATTATGCGGCAGCCGCATGTTGATTCTGGGCGCGGGCGGAGCGGCCCGCGCCGCTGCCTATGCCTTGCGCGCCGAGGGTGCACGAGTCATTGTCGCGGCGCGCCGCGAGGAGATGGGGCGGCGCCTGGCGCGCGCGGTCGAGGGCGAAGCCGTCTCCTGGGAGGGCGCCGAGGGTCTTGAGGTAGATGCGGTGATTAATGCTACTCCCGTCGGCATGTATCCCTACGTAGATGCTACGCCGCTCGACTTGGCGCGTCTGCGCGCCCGCGTGGTTTTCGATATGGTGTATTACCCGCTCGCCACTCGCTTCATCACCGAGGCGCGGGGGCGTGGCTTGATCACCATTCCCGGCCTCGAGATGTTGGTGGCGCAAGGTGCGCGTCAATTCGAAATCTGGACTGGACTCACGGCTCCACGCGCCCTGATGGAGCAGGCCGTCCGCCAAGTTTTGGAACGCTCGGTGAGTTAGTCATCAGTTATCAGTTATCAGTTTTCAGTTAACTGATTACTGATAACTGAAAACTGACTACTGACTATTGACGACCGTTCTTATGCTCGACATTCAGCCAAGCTTCGCCGAATTCCAGCGCCTGGCGCGCCGGGGAAACGTTTTACCTGTCTACCGGACGATTGTCGCGGACCTACTGAGCCCTGTTTCCGCTTACTTGAGACTTTCTCCTGAGACCTCTGCTGCGGCAAGCCATCGCGGCCCTCAACGCAAGGCGCATCGCTACAGCTTTTTGCTCGAGAGCGTCGAAGGTGGCGAGCGGGTGGGGCGCTACACCTTCTTCGGCGTCGACCCGTTTCAGGTGATTTCCTCGCGCGGCGATCGTGTCACCACGGTCCGGGGCTCGCGCCGGACGGAGGAATCCGGAGACATCTTCGAATGCCTGCGTCGCGAGGGCACGCGTTACCGCTCCGTGACCCTGCCCGGCCTGCCACCCTTCACTGCCGGGGCCGTGGGCTTCCTTGCTTACGAGGCGGTGCGCAGGCTCGAGCGCCTTCCCGCTCGCGTCGAAATGGACGTTGACCTGGACGACGCGGCCTTCATGTACTTTGCCAATCTCGTCGCCTTCGACCACGTCCAGCACCGCCTCTTCCTGATTGCGAACGTTCTTACGGAGGAAGGCAGTGGCAGCCTGCGCGACAAGTACGACGCGGCGGTCCGCCAGCTCGCGCGCCTGGAGAGCCTGCTGCGCCGCCCCCTCGAACTGCCGCGCCACCGCCCGCCACGCGGCCCCTGGCGCGTGCGTCACAACATGACCCAGCGGCGTTACGAAAGCATGGTCGAGCGCTCGAAGGAATACATCCGCGCCGGCGACATCTTCCAAGTGGTGATGTCGCAACGCCTCGAAGCGCCGGTGCGCGTCCCGCCCTTCGAGATTTATCGCGCCCTGCGCGTGGTGAACCCCTCGCCTTACATGTACTACCTGCGCATGGGCGACTCGACCATCCTCGGCTCTTCGCCGGAAATGCTCGTCAAGGTTTCCGGAGGCGAAGTCGAGTACCGGCCCATAGCCGGAACGCGCCCGCGAGGAAAGACGGAGGACGAAGACAGGCGGCTCGAAGAAGAACTGCGCGCCGACCACAAGGAGCGCGCCGAGCACATCATGCTCGTGGACCTGGGCCGCAACGACATCGGGCGCGTATGCGAGTTCTCGAGCGTGCGCCCCAACGAAATCATGTTCGTCGAGCGTTATTCCCACGTGATGCACCTGGTCTCCTCGATTCGCGGCCGCCTGAGGCAGGATGCGGATAGCTACGCCGCGCTGGCGGCTTGTTTTCCCGCCGGCACGCTTACCGGCGCGCCCAAAGTCCGCGCCATGGAAATCATCGACGAGCTCGAACCCACCCGCCGCGGCCTCTACGGCGGCTCGGTCCTTTACCTCGACTTTTCCGGCAATCTCAACTCCTGCATCGTCATCCGCACCGTGCTCATCAAGGGCGATCGCGCGTACTTGCAAGCCGGGGCCGGCATCGTTGCCGACTCCGTCCCCGCCCGCGAGCACCAGGAATGCCTCGCTAAAGCCCAAGCCGTCCTCCGAGCTTTCCAAATCGGCGAAAGAGGTTTGTAGCAGGCGCTCGAGAGCTCTTGCGGCAGATGTCATTCCGATCCGTACCTGTGCTAGGATGGCGAATGGCGCAGATGCGAGAAATGAGTGTGCGCGAAGGGCGCGATCTTCATTTGGAAACAAAAGGGAAAATCCATTGAGCCAAGGAACCAAAGCTCGTCGTCGGATTTTGAGCGGTATGCGTCCCACCGGCAAACTGCACCTGGGCAATCTGGTGGGCGCGCTTCAGAACTGGGTCAAGCTGCAAGATGAGTATGCGAGCTACCACTTTGTGGCTGACTGGCACATGCTGACCACCGGCTACGAGAACACGCTCGACCTTCACCAGGATACCTGGGAAATGGTTGCCGACTGGCTGGCCTGCGGGCTGGATCCCGACAAGGCTACGTTTTTCATCCAGTCGCGTCTGCCGGAACATGCGGAACTGCACCTGCTGTTTTCGATGGTGACGCCACTTACTTGGCTGGAGCGCGTGCCGACCTACAAAGAGCAACTCGAGAATATCCGCGACCACGACATCAACACGTACGGCTTCTTGGGTTATCCGCTCCTGCAAGCTGCCGACATCCTGATGTATAAGGCGAACTATGTGCCGGTGGGCGAAGACCAGGTGCCGCATGTAGAGCTTACCCGCGAGGTGGCAAGGCGGTTCAACCTCGCGTACGGGCAAATTGAACCCACACCTGATGCGGTCAGGCTAAGGGTGACAAGGGACTCGTCTGACGAAGCCGCTGCGATAGCCGGCATCAGGCAGACATTCAGAGCAGCCTCACTTGATGACCGTGCTGCTTGGCTGAATGACGGCCTGGGAGAGATTAGCCCGATCTTCCCTGAGCCCGAAGCACTGCTCACATCGGCGCCCCGACTGCCAGGCACCGACGGCCGCAAGATGTCGAAGAGTTACAACAACGCGATTTTCCTCACCGACGCGCCGGATGTGGTTTCGAAAAAGCTCGCTACGATGGTGACCGATCCGGCTCGCAAGCGCCGCAGCGACCCCGGCAATCCAGACGTCTGCCCGGTGTACGACCTGCACAAGATTTTCTCCGCGCAGGAGACGATCGAGCGTGTAAATCGCGAGTGCCGCACGGCAGAAATCGGCTGCGTCGAGTGCAAGCAGCTTGGCGCGGGTCACCTCAATGCCTTGCTTGCGCCGATTCAGCAACGGCGTAAACCTTACGAGGAGAACCCCCAGAAGGTTTGGGATGTGCTCGAGGATGGTACGCGGAAAGCGCGTGCGGTGGCTCAAGCCACCATGGCGGAAGTGAGAGCGGCAGTGAAGCTGACTTAAATGTTGGACGATTCTCGTGACCCGAAAACCCGCTCCGACGAGCCGGTGGTGAATCCGCCTCAGGGCGAGCTAAGTGCCGGAACAGTTGTGCCGGCGCCGGGGGAGGTGCCAAGCGAGGCGGCGGAAGGAGCGGCGGAGCTGCCTGCGCGCAAGCGTCTCACGCACAGAGGCGAGCCGCCACCCCCCGTCAAGTTGGCCATGTACGAAGGGCCGCTGGATTTGCTCCTCGATCTCATTCGCAAGCAACAGATCGACATTTACGATATCCCGATTGCCCGGATTACCCAGCAATACCTCGACTACCTCCATCTGCTTCAGGAGCTGAACATCGATGTGGCCGGGGAGTTCATTTTTATGGCCGCGACTCTGATCCACATCAAATCGAGGATGCTCTTACCTCCTGATCCGAACGCGCCGCCCGCGGAGGAGGAAGACCCGCGCCAAGAACTCGTGCACCGGCTGCTGGAGCACGAGCAGTTCAAGAATGCGGCGCAGATGCTCCAGTCCAAGCGGATGGTCGAGGAGGCGATGTGGTCGCAACCGGGTATCGGCGAGTTCGTCGAGGCCGAGGACGAGCCGGGCCTCGCCGTTTCCGTATTTGATTTGATTTCAACTTTCCGCGAAATCCTCGAACGGGCCAAGAAGCGGCCCCAGATTGAGATTCGGCGCGAAGAAATGACCGTGGCGCAGATGGTCGAGCGCATCAAACAGGTGCTGCGCGCCAAGTCCGGTCCCGTGTCCCTGGAGGAACTTATCGCAGGCTATCTGTGGAGAGAAGCCCTCATTGCGCTCTTCCTTGCCCTGCTCGAGTTGGTTAGAGTCCGGGCCATTCTGCTGCGTCAGAAGAAGCTGTTTGGCCCTATTACCGTTTGGAAAAGCAAGCGGTTTGAAGAGATCCTCACCGCGACGAGCACAGCCGCGCTTCAGATCGGGTTGGAAGACAGTTTCAGCTAGAAACGCATGCTTAATGACGAAACCCTAAAAGCCCTAATTGAGGCCATCATCTATGTGGCGCCGGAACCTGTCTCGCTCGAGGCGATCCTGAAGACCCTGGAGGGAGAAGAGCGGGGGCGAGTGAAAGCCAAGATCGAGGAGCTGATGGCGGACTTTCAGCAGGCGCAGCACGGAATTCAAGTCCGGCAAGTGGCCGCGGGCTACAAATTCTCCTCGAAACCCGAGCATCACGAAGTGCTTCGGAAGTTCGTGAAGAGTTTGAAGCCGCCTATCAGGCTCTCCAAGCCGGCGCTGGAGACGCTGGCGGTGATCGCCTACCGGCAGCCCGTGACCTTGCCGGAGATCGACGAAATCCGCGGGGTGGACTGCGGGGGTGTTATTCACACGCTGATGGAGAAAAAACTCGTGGTCACGGCCGGGCGGAAAAATGTGGTGGGGCGGCCAATCCTCTATCGCACCTCGCGCGATTTCCTGGTGCATTTTGGGCTCAAAGAGGTCAGCGAGCTTCCCAGCCTGAAAGAATTTGAAGAGCTGGCAAAGCGAGCATTGGGCTCGGAGTGGACGGATGCAGAGGCAGGGCCTCTCCCGCGAGAAGCGCCTGCTGCTTCTGTGTCGTCGCCGCAAAACGATGCGGTAAACGCTGAATCTGTGCCTCAGGCAATGCCTTCGGCGTTGCCCGAAGGCGAGGAGCAAGAATAGCGGAAAGCTGGCGCGAGCATTGCGGCACGCGATTACTCCCCGTGTTTGCAGTGTCTCCGTGTTGAGGCTTTAGAGGCACGGAGAACGCAGAAATTAGCGTTTTGGCCGCGGCCACCGAGCCGCGCTGTTCAGTCATCGGATTTTCTCCTTATCCATGCAGGAAAGACTTCAAAAGATCATTGCCGAAGCCGGCATCACCTCCCGGCGCAAGGCCGAGGAGTTGATCGTGCAGGGCCGCGTTTCGGTGAATGGGCGAGTGGTGGCGGAATTAGGCTCCAAGGCTGACCCGGCGCGCGACCGAATCCTCGTGGACGGCAAGCCGGTGAGGCGGCAGAGCCGGCGGCTGTACCTCCTGCTCAACAAGCCGCCGGGCTATGTTTCGACCGTGAGCGATCCGCAGCGCCGCCCCACAGTGATCTCGCTGGTGCGTGATATCAAGGAGAGGGTTTATCCAGTGGGGCGGCTCGACTACCATTCCTCCGGGCTGATGCTACTGACAAACGATGGGGAGCTGGCCAATTTCCTGATGTCCCCGAAATCCGGCGTGCCTCGGACGTATCACGTCAAGTTAGAAAGTCAGGTGGGAGCGGAGGCTCTTAAGAAATTAGAAGAGGGGATTGTTCTGGATGGTCGGCGGACGGCCCCGTGCCCAATCCGCCCTCTAGCCCTCCGAGAAAAACCCTGGTACGAAATCACCCTTGTCGAGGGGCGCTATCACCAGGTGCGGCGGATGTTTGAGCGTATCGGGCAAGGGGTGGTAAAGTTAAAGCGTGTCCGGATTGCATTCTTAACGGACCATGGCCTTGCGCCGGGCCGGTTTCGTCAGTTGACGACGGGTGAAGTGAATCGGCTGAAGAACTGGAAGGGCGACCGGTAAGGGAGGGTGGTGCCCCTACCGGAATGCACGAGGGGCGGTGGCCCACCCAACGAGATGAAAATCGCCATTGTTGTCACCCCCGCGTAAGCGGGGGTCCACGTCAGGCCGGAAGAAGCTGGATTCCCGCTTTCGCGGGAATGACAGACACGGGGTGATCTTCGAGAGAGGGGTCGGAGCCGACCCCACCCAAGACACCATGCCACGATCCATCATTTACGAAATACTGCCACCCTGGTCGAGCCGCATTCGGCCCTACCCACCGGGCAAGCCGGTGGAAGAGGTCGAGCGCGAACTGGGGCGAACCGCCATCAAGCTGGCCTCCAATGAAAACCCGCTGGGACCTTCCCCCAAAGCCCAGGAAGCCATCCGAAATTACCTGAGCCGAATGCATTATTACCCCGACGGAAGCGGCTACTACCTGCGCAAGGAGCTGGCTGAAATTCACGGATTGAGTATGGACCAGATCATCCTGGGCGCCGGCTCTACGGACCTGATTGAGTTGGCAGCGAAGACTTTTCTGAGCGGTGGTGACGAAGCGATCACTTCCGAGTCGTCTTTTTACCTGTACCGGCTGGCGATTGAGGACATGGGCGCGGGACTGGTTCTGACGCCCCTGCGCGACATGACTCTCGATCTCACCGCTATGGCCCATGCCATCACCCAGCGGAGCAAGGTGGTCTACCTCGGGAATCCCAACAATCCCACCGGAACGATGTTCACCGCCCAAGACCTGGACCGCTTCCTGGATGCTATCCCGCCGCGGATTCTGGTTGTGCTGGATGAGGCCTATTACCACTATGTGCAGCGACCGGATTATTCCCATTCCGTGGACTATGTGCGCGCGGGCCGGAATATCCTGGTGCTTCGCACCTTCTCCAAGGTGCACGGTCTGGCGGGCATACGCTTGGGCTACGGGATGGGTCACCGCGAGCTGATCGAATGCCTGAACCGCATCCGCTCGCCCTTTAATGCCTCGAGCGTGGCGCAGGTGGCGGGACTGGCGGCGCTCGACGACCATGACCACGTGGCGCGCTCGGTGGAAATGAACAGCCGGGAGATGAAATTCCTGACCCAGGAATTGACCCTGATGGGCGTGCGCTACACGCCTTCGGTGGGAAACTTCCTGCTGATCGACACGGGCCGCGACTGCGAAGAAGATTTCATCCGGCTTCTTCACGAGGGAGTGATCGTGCGCCCGATGAAGCTTTACGGCTTTCCCACCTCCCTGCGCGTCACGGTGGGAAGGCACGACGAGAACCAGCAATTCCTTGAAGCCTTGCATCGCGTGGCTGCCTCTTCCGCCAAGGCAGTAGGGTAAGGGTAGCGCGGGCGTCTCGCCCGTTGTGGCGGGAGCGTCCTGGTCCCGCAGCGGGAAGCTTAACCGCGCTTGGCCAAAGAAGCCCATGGGGACGCAGACGAGGTGCAAGAGGGCGCAGGCCGAGCCTGAACGGAGCGAAGGAATGCCTGCGCCACAGCGGGTGAGGCGCCCGCGCTACCTCCACCTGAGGTTCGGCATGTCTGATTCCATCCGCGAGATCCTCGAGAAATGTAAGACTCTCGCCGTGGTCGGTCTTTCTTCCAAGCCCGCGCGGCCAAGTTACGGTGTGGCCGCCTACATGAAGGCGCACGGCTACCGCATTATTCCCGTCAATCCCAACGAACAGTCAGTCTCAGGCGAGAAGGCCTACGCGGCCCTCGATGACGTCCCCGAGGCGTTCGAAGTGGTGGTTATCTTCCGCCGCTCCCAATTCGTGCCCGAAGTTGTCCAGGCCGCCATCCGCAAGCACGCCAAAGTGGTCTGGATGCAGGAAGGGGTCATCCACGAAGAGGCCGCTGCCTGCGCCCGCGCCGCCGGACTGTTCGTAGTCCAGGACCGCTGCATCCTGAAAGAACACGCCAAGCGGTTTGTGACGGAGGGGATTTGATTTTGAGCTTCTCGCAGGAGGGAAGCGGACTTCCTCGTTGGCGAGTCGGTGGCCGGCTTCTACAAGAATTGCATATTTGAGATCTCAACCAGGGCCGGCGGGTGGGATGCCCCGCCGATCGACCGCGCGCGACGCCGGGCTAACCGACGGGTCGTTCTTCAGTGATCGCCGAGGCAGGCTGTTTTCCACCAGTTGTCGAGCCAGGCTGTCTTTCGCGAGCCGCTGAACCAGGCGGTTTTTCGCCGATTGCCGAGGCAGGTTTGTTCTGCTCTCTGATCTGGCGAAGCTTTTCCAGGAACTCTTTGCGTTCGCGAGCTTGTTTTTCAAGGTCTCGTGTTTTTGCGGTCAGATAACGCTGGCCTTTGATGTTGGAGTTCTGCAGCGAATCGGCCCAGCCGCGCAATTGGCGCGAGATACCTTCCGCAGTTGATTTCAAATCTGAAATTTCAGATTTCAAATCCGAGAAGGCAGGAAGACGTTCGAGCAGGCAAAGCATAGAACGAACTTCGCCTGCCGAGCCGCGCGCAATGTAGAGGAAAGTGAGTAGCTCTTGAGTGGTGCCACGCTCAAACCCTTCAGCAATGTTGTTGGATATCGATACGGCGGCGCGCTCGACTTGGTCTCGCAGGCTGAAACGTCCTTTGAATGCGGGGCCTTCAGTCATGCCATAGATCAGGGTCGCAAATTCTATAGATGCCTTCCAGACAGGCAAGTCTTCAAAGCGCTCGTAAGTCATTCGATCCCCCTGGTTGACGTATTCGTCCGGCGATCCCAAATTTGAAAATCTCAAATTCGGAATCTCGCCTCTGAAACCTCAAATTTGAAATCTCCAGTTGAACCTCAGATTCGAAATCTCGTGTCTGAAATCTCAAATTTGAACTCTCCAATTTCCAATATCGAATACAGTCACCTCTGCCCGTATTTCTTTTTCCATTCCTCAAGCGCCACCAACTTCTCTCTCAATCTTTTTTCAAATCCTTGGTCGCTGGGGCGGTAGTAGTGGCGTTCTTTGAGATTGTCAGGAAGGCATTGCATATCAGTGAGGCGGTCGGGAGCGTTGTGGGCGTATTGGTAGCCCTTGCCGTAGCCTTGGTTGGCCATCAAGCCGGTTACGGGGTTGCGCAATTGAAACGGCACGGGTTCGGCGAGAGTCTTCTGCGCGTCTTGCACCACTTCGCCATAGCCCACGTAGAGCGCATTCGACTTGGGCGCGAGTGCAAGGTAGACAGCGGTCTCGGCCAGCGCCAGGTTCCCCTCCGGCATGCCCAGGAAATGCGCCGCTTGCATGGCGGCGACGCTTACGGCCAGGGCATTGGGGTCAGCCAGGCCAATGTCTTCCGAAGCCATGCGAATCATGCGCCGCGCGATGTAGAGTGGGTCTTCGCCCGCCTCGAGCATGCGGCCCAGCCAATAGAGACTGGCGTCCGCGTCGGAATTGCGCACGGATTTGTGGAGGGCGGAAATCAGGTTGTAGTGTTCCTCGCCGGCTTTGTCGTAGAGGAGCATTTTGCGCTGGAGGGCGTCTTCGAGGATGGCCTCCGTAACGACCGCTCGAGGTTCTTCACCTTCGCCCTCGTGTTGGGCAGCGGCGACGGCCACTTCCAGCGTGTTGTAAGCCGCGCGCGCGTCTCCATTGGAAAAGACGGCGATCTGGCGCAGCAACTCTGGTGAAATCTCCGCTTTAGCCCTGCCCAAGCCGTGTTGCTCGTCTTTCAAGGCGCGCTCCAGCAGCGTCAAGACCTCATCGGTGGAGAGCGCGGAAAGCATGTAGACCTTGGCGCGCGAGAGGAGCGCAGAAATGACTTCGAAGGAAGGGTTTTCCGTGGTGGCGCCAATCAGCACCACGTCGCCACGCTCGACGTAGGGGAGAAAGGCGTCCTGCTGCGCCTTGTTGAAGCGATGGATCTCGTCGATAAAAAGCACCGTTCTCCGCCCGTACCGCCGCACCTTTTCTGCCGTGGCCATCACTTCCTTGATTTCTTTTATGCCGGAAAGCACGGCGCTGAAGCGCACGAACTCGCTGCGTGTTTTACGCGCGATAATCGTCGCCAAGGTGGTCTTGCCGGAGCCCGGCGGTCCCCAGAGGATCATCGAGGCAAGCTCGTCGCGCTCAATCTGCTTGCGCAGGGGCTTGCCGGGCCCCAGGATGTGAACTTGGCCGACGAATTCCTCGAGGGTTTCCGGCCGCATGCGGTCGGCAAGCGGCGACGCATTCGCGGCCCGCTGGGATGTGTTGCGAGCGTGGTCTGCGGCAGGTGGTTCGAAGAGGCTCATTTTCGGTCAGGTCCAAGATCTGATCATGCGGCTTTTTGAAGGCTTGGCCACAGGCTCGCCTTCAGTATCTGCCGGACGCGGTCGGAATTCCCTTTCACCTCGTCCTTATAGCGCGGATACATCCCAACCACCACGCAGTCTTTGGGCTTGATGCTCTCCAAAGCTGTCTTGAACGCTTCATCGATAGCCTGCGGTGATCGGGTGAGGCGGCCGGCGGCCAGAATCTTGAACAAGAAGCAGGTTTTCTGAGTCTGCCGCGCGACACGGTACGCTACGGGAGGATCAGTTTCAAGGTAGACTTCCGAGGGAGGCACCGGCACAATACCGAGCATCTTTCGCAGCTCCTCGGGCGTGCGCGTGCGGTTGTACGCGCACAGCAGATAGAAGTCCACATCCCATCCTCGTTCTTCGACATATTCGACTACCTCTGACTTATGGGTTCCAATCCCCACCAGCACTCCCGTCTGGCGCAATCGCTTGGTGTACTCCTGCACTTGGTCCATCTTGTCGGCGCGGAATAGCACGTCCGTTCTTTCCCCATGATGGTACAGGGCGATGGGCTGGATGCGCTTCACGGTCTCTTCCACCGGATCTTTGCCGGTATCGACCGCGATCAAGAGCATCTTTCCACCACTCGCGCGATGGAGTTGCAGGTCGGAGAAGCCCCGCTCGTGGTGGGCGTACTGATACGCATTGATGCCGTTCTGTTCACACTGGCGGAGGGTGTCCCGCACGCGCTCCGGGGTATTCCATTCGCGCATCAATTGGTCGAGCAGCGGATTGAAGTGGGAGAAGCCATAGAACTGATTGCACCCAACGACCAAGCGGCTGATCTCGTGCTGGCCGAAGCGCACCTTGGGAAATGTCGCAGCCGCGGACTCCTGCGCGTTGCCTGCAAGAGGTTGCGCCGCCCACGCGGCCGCCAAACCGGCGGAAGATTTCAGAAATGCTCGTCGACTGTTCATAAGATTTGCAACTCCCTCTTGGAGCGCCGCAGCGAAGCCTGCGTGGCTGCCGCCTTAGGGCGAGTCAGAATGTGTTTCCGACTCGTATTGTCGCGCAACAACTCATAATTCCGTGCAACATCTAACACCGCCCCCAGCGAAAGTCAACTGAGTAGTGAGTCCCAAGAATCGCGATTGAGCGGCACAGCTCGTTCCTGACGCGGTGGAAGCGCCTACGGCCGCGAGCCGTGGTTAGTGAGTGGCAGTTCGCGACTCAGGTCGGGTCAGGATTCAAGGGCCCATGGGTCCTCCGGATGATTTTTTCCCACCACCGGCGGACACCGCCGCGCGGTAGTTCCACGGCTAGCCGTTTTTTGCCTCCCTGCTTCAGGTCCGCAGCGTCGCGCAGCAGACCCGAGCGGATTGCAATAAGAGCCATTTCTCCAGGTCGGCCTTGATCTGCAGCATCCAGCCGCGCGCGTGGCGCACCAGCTTCCCCGCCAGCCGATACACCTTCCAGCGCAGCGTGGCCACCGTCACCGTGCGATAGGACGCCGGCAGCACCCGCCCTTTCAACACTTGCCCCAAATTGTAGGCTAACACCCCAATGGCAAAATACAGGGCATTGGCCTCCAACTGCCCGCACGGGTCGCCGCGGCGACCTCCATGCCAAAACCCACCTTCAGTTCCTTATGCCAGTTCTCGCTCTCGCCTCGCTGGTTGTGCTTCCAGACGACCTCGCTCGCCGGCTCCTCCCGGTTGCTGGCCACCGCGTGATAGCAATAGCGCTCCGCCTCGAACAAATTCGGCTGCGGATTCGGCCAGCGCAATACGATCAACCGGAAAGCTTGCTTGGTCCCGTTCAGGGTGTGCACCGTCTCGGCAATCTCGCGGTCGGTGGCGATGCCCGCTTGCGTCCGGTAGGGTTGCCAAGCCCCTGCCGGCAGGCTCTGAATTTCTCCCTTCACGGCGGCGTCCAGATCGGCGGTGATGCTGAAGCTGCGCTCCGGCTGGCTGTAGTAGTTGATCACCTTGGCTTGGTAAGCTGCACTGTCGCTGCGGAAATAGATTCGCTTCCCCCTCGGTAGCGCCGCTTCGCAGCTCTGCGCAAACTCCAAGATCCCGGCACTGGGACTCTGATTGCCTTCCCGAAACTGGTGGCCCACGCACATCCCGTCCACGTATCCCACCAGCGGCATGTAGCCCTGCACGTGGTTATAGGTCCACGCGGCGTCCTGCTTCTCCGCCTCGATCTGCGTCGCATCCACATCCAGAATCACTTCCTCTTGCTCGAAACAAGACGCCACCAGTTTCCGGCTGACCTGCTGGATCGCTTCCGCCCCGGCCCCTCCTTGCCGACGCAGCCAGTCCCCCACCGTCCCGGCGTCCGGCACCGCTTCCAAGCCCAACTCCCCCAGCACCTCCTGCTCGGCCCGCAACTCCCGCAAGTCCTCCAGCCGCCTTCCTCCCGCATGCAGCATCCACACCAGCGCCTGCACAAACTCCCGCGGCTTATATCCTCGTCCCGACTTCGGACCCTCCAGCGCGCCCTCTACCTCCTCCCACAGCTTCACCGCTCGCGCCAGTTCCTCCAACACCACCAGCCCGCCCAGACTGGTCAGCCGCTCCGAACTTCTTTCCATCTTGATAGGCAGAATCAATTGCGGTAGGCTTGCTTCCATCGTTCACCCTCCGGGTGTGGGTCTAGGATTTCACATAAAATCTCTATAACACACATCCCGTGAGGGTGAGCGTCTTTTCTGTGGTTTTTCGCTCCTCTCAATCGCGATTTTTGGGTGAGTGTGAACTTTTTGAGGGACGGTCACGCGGCGTCTTCATTCTCTGCCAGCCGGAGGGGTATCTTCCGACTTATTACCTGGCTTTGCCCTCGCACCGTCTCGGGGAACCAGGGTGGGAACGCAGCCGTTAGCCACGGTCAGCGCCTTTCTGGCCGTGCGCTTTTCTCATGCCCCGATTTCCGACGGGCAATGAAAGGAAGGACTTGGGCCGCCGACATAGAAAGCAATGTCTGCGCCTGCTACATACACCTACAGCCTGCTTCTTAAATCGCGGCTGCTTCGATCGGGTGCACGTCGCGGGCGATCCTCGACGCCAGGTTGTCTTCCGCGACTTCGAGGTCATAGCGAACCTGGAGGTTCATCCAGAAAAGCGGCGCGGTGTTGAAATAGCGCCCCAGGCGCAAGGTCGTCTGCATCCCTTCCAGTCCCGGCAGGGACTCTTTGTCTCTTGACAAACGGGAAAACATAGGCTAGTGTACTACGTGCCAGGATTCAGGATTCCGGATTCAGAAGGCGGGGATGCGGGGAGCAGGGAATAGTAAATGGTGAGTAGTGAATGGCGAATTGGCCGGGTCCGTTCTTGGCGGCGCTTGCTGTCCGGCCCATCGAAGGGGAAACGGAGTTGACAGACCCTTTGGCACGCGAGTCAGCCCAGGACAAGATGTCGCTTGTGACAGCGGAAGAAAAAACTCAGTGACTTCAAAAATGAACGAACGACCCGGGAATGTTATTGAAAACAAAGGACCGGTGCGCCGGGATAAACCGGCAGGAAGCAGAGAATGAAAATTTCTCACGAGGAAGGAGTAGCGATCCACTCGGCCCCGAGTTTTGCTCTGTGTACCGCGAGGTGCACAGTGAAGCGTAAACAGGGGAATAGGTGGGCTGGGTATTGAGCTTCGAAAATGTGCAATCAGGACGCCGACGCCATCGGTCCGGCGGAAGGCCACATGATTCAGGGTCGTTAGCGCGAGACCCTGAGCAGTCCTGCGTAGTCGTAGACCCCAGACACGCCTCGACACTTTCTGCACGAGAACCGGGAGACCTCGGGGACGTCCGTCAGCTGACGGACCGACGGGCGAAGGCTTAGGCCGTACGGCCCGTATGCACGTTTCCGAGGAGTCGGACAGCGGCATAGTACCGATGAATCACTTGAACAACGACGGAAGGCCGTCGGCGGAGAGTGGGGAGGGAAGGCTGCTGGTCAAGGAGAACACTCCTCCGCCTAGCACGCACCCGACACAGAGCGGGGCACGCGTGTTCCAAGGGCTGGCGGGTGTGCGGATTCGCCGCTATTCATCCGCGACAAGAGCCGTATGCGCTAACTAGCGCACGTACGGATCTGTGTGGGGGGTACCGGGTAACCGGTATCCCTACCGCGACCTGTGGAAAACTTGGGGGCTAAGCCGGAAAGTTATAGAAAACAAAGATAGTTGCGCTCCTAAAACAGGAATGTTGTTGAAAACAAAGATGGTTAATTACCGTTATGTGGCAGGAAACGAGAATTTTGTTCTCGTTTTTCGCCCCGCGCGCCGTAGAGGCGACCCTTGTGGTCGCCCAGGGCAGGAACAAGGCCTGCCCCTAATGGAATAAATCGTGTAAGCATCTTGAAAGGGAGTCGAGAGGCCATGAGCACAGAAAAGGTCAGCCGGCGTGAGGTGTTGCAGCGTGCCGGCGCGGTGGCGGCGACAACAGCTCTGGGTGGGTTTGCTCGCAGAGAGGGAGTTGCCCGCGCCATTGACGAAGGGGCGGAAGGCTCGCCGCCGGATTTCGAGTGGATTCGCTCCGTGCGGCTGATGATTGCGGAAGGCTATGCCCCGCCCTTTTATCCTTCGCTCGACTACGATCCGAAAAAGGCACTGGCGCTGGCCCGCCGCCTGAACTGCGACGCCTTTCGTTATCCCACGTACTCTTATGTTGCCTTTTTCCCCACCAAGACCAGGTTTCCACACCATCCTGAGCTGGGCGGGCGCGATCCCTTCCGGGAGACGGTGAATCTATTTCACGATGCCGGGCTGAAGGTGGTCGCTTACAATCCGCTCAATCATCCCTTCATGGACGTTCAGTCGAACAATCCCGCGTACCGGGATTGGATGCGCTACGACCGCGAGGGGCGACCCTTCATCACCCGTCACATGGGTTGGACACGGTTCTACGAAGGATGTCTGAACAGCCCCCTGCGCGCCGAGATTCGGGAAAGAGTGCGGGAAGTGGTCGTGAGCTACCCGGTCGATATGATGTACTTCGACGGGCCTTATCAAGGCATGGACCAGCGAATGCGCTTCTGCCATTGCAAGTACTGCGTAACGGCATATCAGAAGGCGCGAGGAAAGAGCATTCCCCTGCAAGACAGCGCCACCACTCTCGAGGACCTGATCGAGTACCAGCACTGGCTGGCGGAAGATGTGGTGCTGGCTTTCATGCACGAAATCTGCGAAATGGTGCGCCAGACGCGCCAAGTGCCCATTGTGTACAACGACACCGGACTTCTGGGCAGCGATTGGCGAGCGCGCGCCTTCCGCTACGTTGACGGATTCATGTTCGAGGCGGCGGACACCCCGGAGCAGAAGCTTTTCAACCTGCGCCTGGGCCAATCAACCGGCAAAGTCATTTGGACCTATATCAGCTCGCACACGGAATACAATTCCGAGCACCTGAAAGACAAGTCCGTGCGCGGCTGGTATAGCTCTCCCGTCGAGAGTGACAGGCTCGATCTCGATGCGGCGGTGGCGACTGCGGCGGGCGCGGGCTACTGTTACTGGGGCCTCAATCGCCTGTTCTACCAGCCGCAGGACATCCTGGACGAGCCCGCGATGCGCCGCCTCAAAACGGTTTTTGATTTCGTCGAGGAGAACGGCAAACTATTGCGTTCTGTAAGTCCCAAGCCGCAGGCGGGCATCCTGACGGGAACGCAAACCATTCAGTGGTATCAAAGCGCGTCCTTCGTTCCCCAAGCTTACAGGAATTACTGCTACGGGGCCGGGCAGCTCCTGAAGGACATCGGCTACGACGCCGAGCCGTTTCTGGATTACGAAATGACGGCGGAGCGTCTGGCCAAATACAAGCTAGTGTATGTGCCGAACGCTCCGTGTCTCAGCGAGGCCCAGTGCTCGATGCTGGCAAGCTACGTGGAGGGTGGCGGGACGCTGCTGGCCACTCACCTGACCTCGATTGCAGATGAGTTCGGAAGGCCGCGCCGCAATTACGGTCTCTCCGAGTTGTTCGGGGCCAGCTTGAAGTCGCCTGAACCCCTCGAGATCCCCGATCTCTATCTGCGCGTTCTCGCCTCCGGCAAGCTAATTCCCCAGGATTCCCAAGTGATGCTGTTTGAAGCGGCCCGCGGGACAGAGGTCATAGCGGAGACTCAAGACCGCGGCCATCGCCGCACCTTAGGCCCTGCCGTCATCACGCGGCGGCAGGGAAAAGGGCAAGTGATCTACATTGGCTCAGGCCTCGAGGCCGTTTATGAGGAGACTTTGAACGCTTCGCTGCGGGTTTATTTCCACTCGCTGCTCGATCCGATCCTCGCTTCGGCGCAGACTTATGAGCTCGAGTTCCGTCCCGGTCTGATGCCTCAGTTTGCGTCCTCTCAGGACACCTTGCTTCTGCACCTGCTGGCCAATACCGGGAACATTTGGAAAAAGCTTCTTGTGCAGGAAGAGTACCTGCCGGTCAGGAACGTGCGCGCGCGCCTGCGGCTTCCCGAGGGCCGCAGCGCGAAGTCCGTAGCGCTGATGTGGAGCGGGGTCAGGCCTGAATGGAGCGTTCGCGATGGCTGGGTCGAGCTTACCGTTCCCCAGGTGAAGATTTATGAAGTGATTCGGGTGGACCTTGGCTCATGAGATCCTCGCACCCCTCCTGGCGATGGTTGATGATCGCGCTGGCCTTCTTCGCCACAGCCATCAATTATCTCGACCGGCAGACGCTTTCGGTGGCCGCGCCCGTCCTTATTGACCAGTTCGGCATGAGCCACGCGGCTTACGCGCGCGTGGTCGTCGCCTTCATGCTCGCCTACACCATCGCCAATGGCATTTCCGGCCCCCTCCTCGACCGCCTCGGTACCCGCCTGGGCTTCGCTTTGACCATGGCCTGGTGGTCCGCCGCCAGCATGCTGAATGCCCTGGCCCGCGGCCCCCGCTCCCTGGGCGCTTTCCAGTTCCTGCTCGCCGCCGGCGAGGCCGGCAACTGGCCGGCTTGCGTCAAAGTGGTGGCGGAATGGTTTCCGGTTGAAGAGCGCTCGCTCGCTTCCGGAATCTTCAACAGCGGCTCCGCCGCCGGCGCCATACTGGCCCCGCCGCTGGTGGTCTGGCTTTTGCTTCACTACGGATGGCGGCAGGCTTTTGTCTGGGTGGGAGCAGTCGGCTTCCTCTGGCTAGTGATCTGGTCTCTAGTCTACCATACGCCGGAGGGCCTGAAACGCGAAGTCGCGCCGCCCAGGATTTCTCCCTGGAAGCTTTTCCGCACGCGCTTTGTGTGGAGCTTCACCCTCGCCAAGGTTTTTCTCGATCCGGTATGGTACTTCTACATTTTCTGGTTTCCCGAATACCTCAAGCGCGCCCGCCATTTCAGCTTGGCCTCGATCGGAAAGTACGCCTGGATCCCTTTCCTGGTGGCGGGCCTGGGGAACATTCTGGGAGGCTGGGTTTCAGGTTGGATGCTGGAGCGCGGCGTTTCCCTGAACGTGGCGCGCAAGGGTGGGGTCACGCTCTTTGCGGCGCTCATGACCAGCGCCATTCCGGCTGTATTGGCGCGCGACGCGCGAACCTCGATTGCCCTCGTCTCCCTGGCCATGCTCGGTTATACCGGCTGCTGCTCGATCATGCTGGCCTACCCCGCCGACGTGTTTCCCAAAAACGTGGTGGGCTCGATCTGGGGCCTGGCAGGTATGGGCTCGGGATTTGGCGGCATGGTCTTCGCTTTCCTCACCGGCTTGGTGATTGACCGCTTTTCCTATTTGCCCGTGTTCATCGGCTTCGGCCTCATGCCGCTGGTGTGCGCGGGCATCCTCTGGACGCTGCTCGGCCCCATTTCGCCCTCATGTTCAGGGTTGAATCTCACCGAGGCTCCGTGACAATTATTCTGCGGCTTTCCTGATGTCGTCGGGCAACCGATGTAGAACAAATTCGAGGACGGCGTGCGTCGAAGAACCGGCCTCTTCAGCCGCCTCCTGGCTTGGCCAGAAGGAGGCGTCATAACGGGGCCGCACGGCGTAGGGCGTCAGCGGTTCGACTTGGGGAAGGAGAGACCGAAAATCCGTGTCGACCTGCGCGCACAGTTCGACAAGCTTCGCCAGGTTGTGAGTGTATGGAAAGGGTACCTCGTGGTGAGTCAAGAACGCCTTTAGACACTTTTCGGCGGCTTGCTGAGCGTGGAAACAGGCCGCGTCCAAAGCCTTTGCGCGCAGTGTTACATCCAGGGCAACACTATCGCTCTGCGCTTTCCGCAACCAGCCGAGAACGACCTCAGCTTTTCCTTTCATAGACTGTCTTTCCCTCGCGTGTCGCCGTGGTCACAAAAGCTTGCGGAACCTCAGCCCACTCTGCCACCTCTTCGGGCGTATAGACTAGAACGTCCACTTCCACGGGTAGATCCGCCAGGGCGACAAAGAGCGGGGCGTCACGCCGGTAGCTTGGCTCGCTGGATTCCTTGATCACCAGAACATCGAAATCGCTGTTGGGTCGGGCGTCGCCCCGTGCCCGGCTGCCGAACAAGATGATCTTCTCCGGCTGCGCCGTCTCCACGATGCGGCGGACAATATCGCCAATCAGGTCGTCACTCGGCGGATTCATGCTTCCAGAGCCGGAAACATACACTTCTCTGGCTCCGGCGGCCTTCACGGCCGATGTCGCCCTGTCAACCAATCGGTTGATTTCATGTGTCATGGTGTCTTTCCTGGGTCAAGTATGGCAAACCGCCCTGTGTCCGTCGAGACAAAAGTGGTGGAGGGGTCAACCAGCTTTTCGTTGGGTTATCCATGTACCGCAGGGCCCCGCTCTGCGGTCCTGCGGCTTTTGAAGCGTTTCCCGCCGCACAGATCATGCTCTTCGAGGGGAAGAGGGTCCCGCTTTGCTCCGCCCGGTTCATGACGCCGGGCTAGGCAGGCGCTGGTTGAGGACCGTGGGAGAAACAAATAGCACTTCACGTAGCGGCGCGTCGCTTTATTCTTTCACGCTTTGTACGGCCTCGGCATAGTCCAGTACGCGCCCGCCGTGTTCCTGCTGATAAGTCTCTGCCTCGGCGCGGGTCTTAAAGGCCACCAATGTGGGGAGGCAGCGGTCGTAAGCAAGTTGTGCTGAGCTCTCGAGCTCCTTGCGCTCCAAGGGCTTAACGTGTGCGCAGTACACCTCGTTTCCGCCTTCGTCGTAGTACGCTTTCTCTGCAGGAATCTCTGCTCCGGTATAGAAGTCCTTGGCGAAGGCGGCGTGTACGATGCCGGGATGATTCAAGTCATAGTGGATTCCACAACGGGGACAGCACGCAGCCTCGGATCCCTTGGCCAGCACGAGCCGGTAACCCATCCCTGCGTGGACTGGGCGTTGACATACCTGGCAAATCTGATTGGTGCGTTCTGCCTCGTGACGGAGGATCACAGTGCCGACCAGAACTGCAAGTACTAACATCGAAGTGCTAAGGATGAGCCTTCGTACCACGGGACTGCCTCCTCGTGCCTATGAGCTTGCTGGCAGCTCGGGTGCCTTAGCCACTTTCTTTACCCAGAAGTGCCAGCGCCAGATTTCATAAATGGCCGGATAGACCCCCAACTCCATGATGAACGAAGTGAAGATTCCGCCGATCATGGGGGCTGCGATCCGCCTCATCACATCGGCCCCGGCTCCGGTTGACCATAGGATTGGGACCAAGCCCATAAACATCACGCCGACGGTCATGACCTTCGGGCGTAGCCGTTTGACTGCCCCCTGGATGATCGATTCGCGTAGATCTGCCAAAGACTTCATTTTCCCCTTGGCTTCCATTTCGTGATAGGCCAGGTTGAGATACAGCAGCATGAAAACACCCGTTTCGGCATCTACGCCCATCAAGGCGATCAAGCCAACCCAGACCGCGATGCTGGTGTTGTACCCGAGGAAGTACAGAAACCAGATAGCCCCAACGGCTGAGAACGGAACTGCCAGGAAGATAATCAGCGTCTCCGCCGCGGACCCTGTGTTGAGATAAAGGAGCAGAGCGATGATCAAGAAGGTGATCGGCAATACGATGGCCATGCGCTCCTTTACCCGCTGCATGTACTCGTATTGCCCGCTCCAGACCAACGTGTATCCCGGAGGCATCGTCACCTTATCGCGGATGGTTTTCTTCGCGTCGTTGACGTAACTCCCGATGTCGCGACCCGTGACGTCCACGTACACGTAGCCGCTTAGCCGACCGTTTTCGTCGCGGATCATGGAGGGGCCTGAAATCATCTTTACATCCGCCAGTTGGGCCATCGGGATCTGAGCACCCATCATCGTAGGAACAACTGCGCGATTGAGCTTGTCCATGTTGGATCGGAAATCCCGCAGGTAGCGGACGTTGACGGGGTACCGTTCACGGCCTTCCACGGTCGTGGTGATGTTCTCGCCTCCCACTGCCGACATGATGACGTCTTCCACTTGACCGACGCTCAAGCCGTAGCGGGCGAGTTCCTGACGCTTCAAACCGAAGTCAAGGAAATAACCGCCTGCGGTGCGCTCGGCAAAGACAGAAGTTGTCCCAGGCACATCCTTCAAAACCATCTCGATGCTCTCACCTAGTTCCTGAACCTTACTCTAGGTCGGAACCCATGATCTTGATGCCGACGGGGGTACGCACACCGGTTGTAAGCATATCCACCCGGGCTTTGATAGGCATGGTCCAGGCGTTCGATACGCCGGGGAATTGCATGGCCTCATTGAGACCGCCGGGCCCGTAGATTAGCTCTTGAGTGGTTTTGTGTTCGGGCGTTACCCGCCTGAAGATTTTCCTTAGCCACTCGGGCGCCCAGGAGGAGTACCATCGCTTAACCTTGGGCCACTCCATGTGAGGCTTGAGAACCACAACAGTCTCCATCATTGAGAACGGAGCAGGATCGGTAGCGGTCTCGGCTCTGCCTGCTTTGCCGAACACCCGCTCCACTTCGGGAAAGGATTTCAAAACCTTGTCCTGGACTTGAAGAAGCTTCTGCGCTTCAGTAACCGATATTCCGGGTAGTGTGGCGGGCATGTAGAGGAGCACGCCCTCGTCAAGCGGTGGCATAAACTCCGAGCCCAATCGATTGAAGATGGGAATCGTGAAGACGACTACTAATGCCGCAGAAACCACCACTGCCCACCGATGGCGCAAGGCAAATTCCACAACCGGGTGATAGAGCTTCATGAGCGGACGACTGATCGGATGGTTTTCTTCATTATGGATTTTCCCCACCCAGACCTTGTTCACGATCCACGCGATCCAGCGCGGGCGGAACTTGTAGGGGTCCATGCGCATGAGCAGCATCAACATCGCCGGCCCGAGGGTAATCGCCAGCACGGCGGCGATGCCCATGGAAAAGTTCTTGGTGAAGGCCAGCGGCTTGAAGAGACGCCCTTCCTGGCCAGCGAGAGTGAAGATCGGCATGAACGCTATCGCGATGACCAGCAAGGAGAAGAAGCTCGGCCCACCGACCTCTTTAACGGCAGAAATGAGCACATCCTTGTAACTTCCTGGCCTTCCTTCAGCTTCCCATTGTTCAAGTTTCTTGTGCGTCTGTTCGACCACCACGATACTCGCGTCCACCATGGCTCCGATGGCAATGGCGATGCCGCCCAGCGACATGATGTTTGAAGTAAGTCCCATCGCATGCATGGGTATAAAGCTGAGGATGATCGCGATGGGGATGGTAAGGATAGGAATCATCGCGCTCGGGATATGCCAGAGAAATATGATGATCACAAGACTGACGATCGCGAGCTCCTCGATTAACGTGCCCTTGAGTGTTTCGATGGAGCGCTCGATTAAATCCGACCGGTCGTAAGTGGTAACGACTTTGACGCCGGGCGGCAAAGAGGGCTCAATCTCCTTCAACTTGGCCTTGACGCGGTTGATGACGTTGAGCGCGTTCTCGCCGTAACGCATGATGACCACGGCGCCAACCGTTTCTCCTTGACCGTCAAGCTCAGCGACGCCGCGCCGGATATCGGGACCAAGGGTTACCGTCCCCACGTTCTTGACCAGAAGCGGTGCGCCGGTGTCGGGGTTGTTCGCCAGAACGACGTTCTCGATGTCGGCTAGGGACTTGATGTAACCCCGGCCGCGGACCATGTACTCCCGCCCCGAGAACTCCACCAGCCGCCCTCCCACATCGTTGTTGCCCTGCCGGATAGCGTCAGTGACCTTATCGAGCGGGAGCTTGTAAGCTAGCAACGCGTTGGGGTCTAAATTCACTTGATACTGCCGCACAAACCCCCCGATCGGCGCGACCTCGGCGACGCCAGGCACTCCTTGCAGGGCATAGCGCAAGTACCAGTCCTGGTATGTCTTGAGCTGGGCAAGGTTGTTTTTGCCGGTCGTATCGACCAGCGCGTACTCAAACACCCAGCCCACCGCTGTCTCGTCGCGGGCCAGTTCCACATTCACGCCCTGCGGCAGGCGCGGCAGGATGTTGCTTAAGTATTCCAGGGTTCTCGATCGTGCCCAGTAAATGTCGGTTCCGTCCTGGAAGATGATGTAAACGTAAGAGTAGCCAAAGTCCGAGAAGCCCCGGATGTCTTGAACCTTAGGCACGCCCAGCAAAGAGGTAATAATGGGGTACGTGACCTGGTCTTCCATGATGTCGGGGCTCCGGTCCCAGCGCGAATAGATGATGACCTGCGTGTCGGAAAGGTCGGGAAGGGCGTCCAGCGTGACGTTCTTCATCGAATACACGCCGCCCAAGACCGCCAAGCCGATGACGAGGAGGACCGTAAACTTGTTGTGGGCGCAGAGTTCGATAATGCGGTTGATCATGACCAGGCTCCCAACCAAATTAGAGTGGCACCATTGAATCGACCGCCAGGTACCCGGACTTCTTCACAAAGCTTCCCCTCACCCGGACCTCGCGCGCGGCATACGCACGTGCGGTGAGTTGATCACTCAATTCGTAAAGCTTCTTTCCGTCATCCAAAACATATTTGGCGCCTTGCGCCACACATGCCCTCACGCACTCTGCGTTGTCGGTCCCCTGATGACGAGGTCCGCACCGGCTGTCGGTAACCAAGCCCACAATCGTCTGGGAGCCGCCGCCCCATCTGGCAAGAACGGCCTCTTCCAAAGAAGATCCAAACCTATGAGCCACCTCGCCGAAGAGGAGTACTGCCACAAGTGTCAGGCCCAGCGTTACAAAGGCCAGCCGCGCTCCTCGCCAGATGAACCAGCGATGGTCGGGCGCTTGCAATCGTGCGAGTTCCTCCCCGTTCAACCTGACCTCGGACACGCCGCGCACACCCCTGGCGACCCGATGCACTTCGATCGGACCTTCGGGCTCGCCGACGCATCCGCGAATCGACACGCGCCCGCGGTCTGACTCGACCGCGAGTTCCAAGTGCGCCGTCGCGGGATCGGTGGCCAACGCCGCCTCAACCCGCGATGACACTGCCAAGCCTTCGAGGAGCACCTCAGCGGAACTGTCGGAAGGCCCTTGCGCAGATTGTCGCACAAGAGCGGCAATCCTCTCACCCGCCTCCGGGAGGCTGATGCAATCCAGGTCGATGATAATGTCGGAAGCGGGTTCGTTGTGTTCGCGTCCATAGGCTTCGCGCAGCCACTTGTTCCTTGCCCGATCCGCGCGCTTCAGGTGAGCAGCGGCCTCTCCCACGGCTAACTTCAGCACCCGGCTCACCGTACGGACCCGCGATTCGAAAGAAGCACAGACCCGAACACGGATCATCGGTATCCTTTCCTGTAGCAGCAAGTGAGCGGCTTCGCCGCAGCAGACCGCGTTTCCATTCCGAACTTCCTCGGCGACGGCAGCACGGAGAAGCAAAAAGTGAGATCGAGTTTTGCGAAGGAAACGGCCGAACGGCCCGGGGCTGTCCTCAAGGAAGTGCGCCAGTTCTTGCTGAGACTTACCCCAAGCAGCAGCCCTCTCGACGACGACAACGGCTGAGACTAGCGTATAACCGAGGCGTTCGGCGAGAGACTCCGCCAGTTGCGCCTCGCCGCTAAAACGATCACCAAGAATTAGAATCAGACTCATGTTACTCCTCCTTCAGAATGAAGATGATGAACTTGTTCTTCGCGCTGAACTCGATGATGCGATTGATCATTGCCTTAAGCCTCTTCTGGGTCTTACATCTTCATGCCGGGCATGGTTTCCTTTGGTTTCTGTTTTTGTTCTTCCTTTGTTCCAGGCTTAGTCTCCTTCGGGGGTTCCTTTTGCCCTTCCATTTTCATTCCGGCCATCTGCCCCATCGCCGTCTTCAGACGGCTTTCAGAGTCCACGAGGAAGTTGCCCGAGGTGACGATCTTTTCGCCGGCCTTGAGCCCACTGAGGATAACCACTCTGTCGTCGATCTTCGGCCCTATTTCCACCTTTCGGGGTTCAAAATACCCGTCTCCGCGGGCCACGAACACCACTTGTTCCGTGCCGGAATCCAAGACGGCGTCTTGTGGGACCACGAGCCTGGTGCCATAGTCAATTTGCAGTTGAATATCCGCATACATATCAGGTTTGAGCTTGAAATCAGAATTTGGGAAATCGAGCCGGACTTTAAGCGTCCTGGTCATGGTGTCGAGCTGCGGGTAGATATAGCTGACCTTCCCCTCGAAAGCCTCACCCGGGTAATAGCTGAGAGACATGATGGCCTTCTGACCCAACTTCACATACGGCACTTCATATTCGTAGACTTCTGCATTGGCCCAGACTGTCGAGAGGTCGGCGACCGTATAGAGGTCGGAGTCCGGCGTGACCCGTATGTTCTCGAAGGCCTTGCGATCCAGCACGAATCCGTCCACCGGTGAATACATGGTAAGATCCCGCTGCACCTTGCCTGTCTTGTCCAGCTCCGCGATTTGGGCATCCGAGATGTCCCAAAGCTTCAGCCTTTCCCTGGCGGAATCGAGAAGCGAGTTCGCCCCCTCCGAGACCTCCGCATAGGGTGCGTCACTCAGGTATTTGTGCGCACGTTTCGCGATGAGGTATTCCTGTTGAGTTGAAACGAGCTCGGGGCTGTACACGGTGTAAAGGGGTTGGCCTTTGCGAATGAGCTGTCCCGTGAAGTCCACATAGACCTTATTGATCCAGCCCTCGAACTTGGTGTGGACGTGCGTAATCCTGGTTTCGTCGTACGTGAGGCGGCCGACAGCTCGAATCGTCCGCGTCAGCGCGCGCGACTCAACCGTACCGTATTGGACGCCGATAAGCTGTTGCTTCTCCGCACTGATGTGGGTCGAGCCTGGCGGCAGGTCGGTCCCGGCGCCAGGCTCATCAGCGTAGACGGGAACCAGATCCATTCCATCAGGTGCTTTGCCAGGCTTATTGGATCTCATTCCCGGATTCATGGCATCCTGCCAGTACAGCACCTTTCGCTGGCCTTTCGAGGCCTCAGGCGTCCCCTGCGGCAACGGCTTCGCCTCCTGCGCCGCCTCTCGCGGGGCAGGAGCGGACCGTGCCCCTAGTGACGCGATGGCCGCAGCGATTTGACTGTGGTAGACTGACACCCCAAGGATAAGAGCCACCGCCGTAACCATGGCGGCACCGGTCAACTTTTGTTTCAGCATAGAATCCTCACCTTCGCAATCATTGAGTCAACTCCCGGCCAACCAGAACCTCTAGCCGGGCCAGAGCAGTCTCAAAATTAGTTAACTCCTGGTAATAGTCGATCTCGTATTCGAGGACCGTTTGGAAGTTCGAAAGCATGGAAAGGAAATCGAGCTTCCCGACCTCATAACTGCTGATGGATGAGTCCAGCGCGAGCGAGGACTGGGGAACCACAGCGCGTCCATACAATTGCACAAGCTCCTCTGAGGCCTTCGCTGACAGGTACTGTTGCTTGACGTCAAAATTGATGGAGTTCTGGCGGTCTTCGAGACGATTCCTTGCTCCGATCATTTCTTCGGTGGCCTCAATTACGCCTTCGCGTTGCTTGGTCTTGTAGAAGATGGGCAGGTTGACACCGACAGTGAATCCCTGCATGTCCGGCAGGAGCGGTCTTTGTTGGTACATATAGCCCACTGTGAAGTCGGGTCGGTAATCTTTACGAGCCAGGTTGACGGCCAACTGGCTACGCTCGGTCATCCTTTGTTCCCGCTTCAGGCCAGGATCGTTGTCCCTTGCCATCTGGTAGATTTCTTCCAGGGTGTAGGGGAACTTCGACTGCTGAATCGGGCTCGGCTCACCGATGGGCGCCTCGGGGTCCCTGCTGAGGAGCGTGTTCAAACGCACTTGCGCCGTCCGTTCTTGTTGCTTCAAGACAGCCATGCGCTGCAAAAGCCGGGACTGCTCGACCTGCGCTCTGAGAACATCCTGCTGAATTCCCATGCCGACCCTGTACCGGGCGTCGGCGATCTTGGTGAGACTGCCCAGCAAGTCCTGGTCCTTCTGAGTGATCTCGATCGCTTTGTGATAGTAGGCGTATTCGTAGTAGGCTGCCTTCACTTGCGCGACAACATCGCGGCGCGCGTTCTCGAGATCCCAGCGCAGTGCCTCTGCTTCGCGGTCGGCGATCTGGCCGCGCAACTTGAGCTTCCCGGGGAAGGGTATTTCCTGCATGAGATTCAATCCGCGATAGCTGGACGGGTCCCCCCTCTGCACGCTGTAAGGAGTGATATTTCCAGCCCACCCCGTCGTCAGGATCGGATCGGGGAGCGTCCGCACCTGCGGCACACGAGCGCGGCTCGCCAAAACCTCGCGCGCGGCAGCTTTGACCGACGGATTACGATCCAGGGCTTCGCGAATGAGATCGTCCAAGCTGACGGTCGCACCGGGGACAGTGGATTGCTTCTCGCTCGTTGAAGCGTTGATTGAACTTGCAACGATGACCTTTGTGGCCTTTTCGGCTTCGGGCGGAGAAGAGGGAGGCGTCTGTGCTTTCACGGCAACGACCACCTGCATGGCCAACGCCAGGAGGCCCATCCGCAAACCCCACCACCGGGCAGAAAAACGCGGAGCCTTCGCTTTCAAGGGATAGTCTAGGAAACCTTTGTTACTCGCTGCTGTCTTCGCCATGGCCTCTCCATTTCTGTGGTAGAGATCGCTCTGTTTACTCAGCGCCCCCCCGCTTACCCGTCTCAGGAGTTTCGCGGAGTTCTTCGTGATGACGGTAAACTTCATCGTTTAGACGGTCGTAGGTTTTCTGTTTCAGAGGCTCTTTGAGATCGAACGAGTACGTTTCCAGGTATCCGAAAACCGTTAAGTGGTAGGGGTCAGTATTCGAAAGCGTCTGAATATCGGCCCAGCGCCAACTGCGGCTGTCTTTGCCAACTGAGGTAACGTAATCGATCCCCCACTCGCCGAACCGTAAAGTCCCGTTGCTCTTGGTTCCTCCCAAGCCCGTGCGGTGGTGAGCAGAGAGGGTGGCTATGCTGGAGACCTCCGGCTGGGGATTTCCGTTGCGCACCGGCCTGCCCACCCTCCGCAAGAGTTCGGCAGCCACCGAAGGCGGCATTCTCAGACCCCGGATCGAAGCGATATCGACGAACCCCCGGCCGAAATCGTCCGCGCTTCTCATACCCGATGAGAACGATTCGGCGCGGCCAAAGGTCCAGGGTTTGGATTTCGACAAAGGGCCATCGAATAGTACTTCCCTTATCCGGACGGAACTCGACGCCTGCGCCATCGATAATCAGAGTTCCAGATACCTTTGCCAGACCGCGATGAAGCTTCGCCGAGGATCCCCAACGGAGGGAAGTTGCAGACTCCGGAGGACGAGAAATGGACGCCGAGTTGTTCCTTAGCGCAGCCCGCGGAACCCACGCGCGCTTGGTTGCCTGAATTTCCGGGTTGCGGTCCATTGCTTCCTGGACCAACGCCGTGAGGCTGGCGGCTGCTTTGGGCTCGGCGGACGCGACGCTCGGCCCTTGATTCTGTGAGAAAAGGCGCGATGGCGCACAAAGAAAGAGCAGAAAGATGACCCAGGGACGCATGCTCGTATCTCCATACCAGTTTTGTGAGGCAAGCTGGCTAAAGTGAGTTTCCGTTATGGTATCCCGCCCATCTCCTGCGGGCAAACGAATCATACCAAAGACAAACAGGGTGGGTAAATGGAGTGATTTAGATCAGGAGCAGACAAGTCTGGAGCAGCGGGGTTAGAGGAGGTAAGGTGAGGCCGGAAGACGTAAGCCTTTCGGTTTGCCTCGCGACGCGTGGCAAAATAGGGTCAGTCGCGCGCTTCGTTTCCATCGGCTGGATGGTGACGGAGTGGTCGGTGCCGCTGGTGATTTCCGCCACGGAACCTTGCAGAGTCAAGGCCATTGCCAGACAGCATTCCGGGACGGTAGAACGGCCTGGAAGCGACTTACCCTTTGGGGCGGGACAGCAGTCGTGGTTGGCGCGGGGCTGAGAGAAACACACTTCGCGCAGGCCCGACATTTGGAGCAACATCACACCCAGTAGTATGTACGTCAAGCGCCTCAAAAGTTAATCCTCGCACACCATCATACACTGGTAATGATCCGGGAGCAAGAGGTTTTTCAGCATCTTGTTAAAGGGCAACAGTTGTTGGTCGGTCAGGCCCTTGTGGAGCCGGCACGCGGGCGAACGCTTCCCGAAGCACGGTTGGGCACACACTTCCTTGACTTCCCGAAACGCACTAGATAACATCCCTTCGATGCCTTCTTCGGAACCTTCCTTCGGCAAAAGCCTGATCCTCGGAGTGACCGGCGCCAGCGGCGCCATTTTCGCCCGGCGCATGCTCCAACTGCTCGAAGCGGATCAGCGGGTGGGGAAAATACATCTCGTTATCTCCGGCAGCGGGTTGAAGGTAATGCGAGATGAGCTGGAGCTGGATGTTTCACGTTCCTCGGAAATCCCCTCCGCCCTAGCCGCCAGGGACGTGGCGAAGACCGTTTACTTGCTGGACTCTGACATCGGCGCCAGCATCGCCAGTGGTTCGTATCCCGTGGATGGCATGGTGGTGATCCCCTGCACCACGGGCTGCCTGGCGCAAATCGCCAACGGCATCTCTGAGACGCTCATCGAGCGCGCCGCCGACGTTTGCCTGAAGGAAGGTCGCAAAGTTGTGCTGGCGGTACGCGACGCTCCCTTCAATCGGATTCACCTGAAGAATATGCTACGTGCCCAGGCCGCCGGCGCAGTGATTTTCCCCATCATTCCTTCCTTCTATCACCGGCCAAAGACAATCGACGATCTCGTCACCCAATTCTGCTGCCGGGTACTCGCGCTCCTGGGGCTCGAACAGGCGGACCAATTCCGATGGATGGGGCTGGGGGCTGGGGAGGAGAGAAGGCAGTAGGCAGCAAAGGAATCAATGACTCAATCCCTTGGTTCCCCTAGGTCGTGACGTGATTCTTCGGCTGTGCATTGTATTGTTTTCGCTCGCCGGGCTTGCGGACGCCCTCTATTTCACCTTGGCGTATTACGGGCGCATTCGGAAAGCGCGCTGGGTGCCTGAAATTCTCTGTGCGCGGGAGGATTCAAGCTGCGTCACCGTCGTGCGCACGCCCTACGCGCGCGTCTTCGGCGCGCCCAATTCGCTTCTTGGCATCGTCTACTATGTGCTCCTCCTGGTCTGGATCACGTTCGTTCCTCGCCATGCGAGCATTTCAGGGTACGTCTTGAGACCGTATGAAACCCTGGGGCTTTTGCTGCTGGGCGCCAGCCTCTCCTCGGTCGTACTCGGCTTTTATCTGATTTATGCGCTTCGCCGTATCCTGTACACTCACTGCCTTTTCTGCTACGCCGCGCATGCCATCAACCTCATTCTTTTCGTGCTGTTGATTTTCGTTTCCTAATGCAAGGGAAAGGAGTCTCATGTCAAAGCACGTGTTGCGTCTTTTTAGTTTTGCAATGCTCACGCTCATTGCCTGCATAACTCTAGCCGTGGCGCAGGAAGTGAAGCCCATCCCCCTTCCGCCGCCGCAGACTTCCGGGGGCAGGCCGTTGATGCAGGTCCTGAAGGATCGCCAGAGTTCGCGGGAATTCAGGAGTCAAAAACTCTCCCCGCAGGTGCTTTCCAATCTGCTTTGGGCGGCCTTCGGAGTGAACCGGCCGGACTCCGGCAAGCGCACCGCGCCCTCGGCCATGAATTGGCAGGAAATTGATATCTACGTGGCCACCCAGGACGGCCTTTACATCTACGATGCCAAAGCCAACGCTCTGAATCCGGTTTTGGCGCAGGATGTTCGCGGGGCAACCGGCCAGCAATCCTTCGTCCAGGAAGCCCCGCTTGACCTCGTCTATGTGGCCGATCTGGCAAAGACCGGAAGAGCGGGCGGCGAGGACCAGGCCCTTTATACGGGCGCCGACACGGGCTTCATCGCCCAGAACGTGTATCTCTTTTGCGCTTCCGAAGGACTGGCGGCGGTCGTGCGGGGCAGCGTCGATCGCCCGGCCCTGGCAAAACTAATGAAGCTTCGCCCCAACCAGAAAATTATCTTGGCACAGACCGTGGGGTATCCGAAGAAGTAAGTGCAAGCTATTAAAGCACTTCAGAAGGGGAGAAACTGGTGAGCGACCAAGGCAGGAGCTTCTGGCATTTCATCCCATGTTCGGCCTTCGAGCTCCCGACCTGCCTTCTTCTTGTTCCTGCCGCCCCATTGCTTGAAGAAAAAGGGTACCTTAGCCTTCCGGCACTGCTCGCGTATCCCAACGACCCAAGCAGGGTCCATGGCTCTGGCCCTCGGCCCAGACTCACCGCCGACTATCACCCAGTCTATGCGACGTAAGTCCAGGCCTGGCAAAGGTCCTAGGAGGGGCTCCAAGGAGAGGAACTTGACGATGGCTCCCGTCCTGCGCAGGTGATCGATTCGGAATGCGTAATCCCTGTTTTCTACGCTTACGCCCATCCAGATGTGAGGCATCCACGGGAGCATGGGACCGAGCTCGAGGAGTCTTTCGGAGCGTTTCGTTAGAATTTGGAATTGGTGCCAGTAGGCTCGCCGCATAACGTCAAAAACCCGAAGGATAAAATCAACAGGGACAGTCTTGTGGAACAGATCGCTCATCGAATTCACGAATATCGTCTGAGGCCTCTTCCATGTAAGCGGTAATTCGAGTGCCTGCTCGTGAATGGACAGTTCAAACCCCTTGGCATAATTGGGCTGTCCCATAGCTTGCAAGCGGATCGCCATGCGCTCCGCATAGCAATGTTTGCAACCAGGGCTGATCTTCGTGCAGCCGGTCAGGGGATTCCACGTGGATTCCGTCCACTCAATCGTTGAGTTACTTGCCATCTGTGCCGCCTCAAACTGGAAAAGTGACCATTACTTTAGGACCAAAACTGACTTCACCCTTCACGACTCTTCTCTTCTTCTCCGAGGGCTCAACCTTAATTCTACCTTCTTTTTCGAGTTTCCGTAGCGCGTCTTTATAATTTCTCTCGACAAACCTCCGTCCTGGGCTGTGGCGCTGGTAGATCTCGTGCATTGAAATTCGAGAACCTGCAAAATCATTCAGGAGCATCTCCCCGAGTTCATCGAGCGGGCGCCACAACTCAAACAGCAGCGGAAATCGTCGATCAGCGGGATTGAACGTGAATGATGGAACGCCCTGGTCTCTTGATGAACTCTCCTTCGCCATTATTTCTCTCATGATCTCGAAGCCCTTGAAATGCTTGCTCGCAAAGACCAAGTGGTGGCTGGTTCGCTTTCCACCCTCGGTCGTGAAACGAAACGGCAGCACGTGCTGGCCGCCAATCTCCTTTAGTGCCTGCGCGAATGCCTCAATGACGTATGTCTCCCTGTCCGCTGGCGAGAGACCGTCAATTTCGAGCTTCAGATTATTGAGACGGTTTCGTCCGAACAATGCCTCCATGTTTGGCCTGAAGACTTCGTTTTCCAACGCGGCGTTGATCCTGTTGTAGTTGAAGAAAATTATCAAGTCTGATCCCCATGCAGGTAATAGAGGACTGATCAAAGACAAAGAAACACCTTTGTAACCCCAGGGATCCAAAAACCACAATGTCGGGACATCGTTTGTCAACCCAATTAATCCCAGCAGCTTGCTGTCCACGTCCCTGTTGAACAGCCTGGGAGGGAAGCGAAGACTCCGAACTCCCTGCAAGTCTTGAATGGCCTTCGTCAATTCTGATACCGTACCAGCATCTTTATCGTTAAAGATGGGTTCGAGTCGCGACACCAGTTCCGGATTTGCGAGAACGCACCGCAAGACGTGCAGAGGTGTAGACTCGCTCCCGTCCCGGTAGTGCCCCGGCCCTGCGAATAGATCCGCATACCGCAACCTCCCGATTGCCCTGCCCATGGCGATGGGGAGCATGACATTTGTCCACGCCACGAAGTATTTCAAAACTATGTTTTGCTTGATCCTGGACTGTTCAGTAATTTCATCAAAGAAATCGTCAGTACTCAATGCGTGCCCCCGTGTCCCTTGCTCAATCAAATCCTGATATTACTGCCCTGATTACTTTAACTGCAAGAAGAATGCAAAATTTGACGCGCGACTGAAAGAGAACAGCTTTGTGGGGAAAGGGTACTCCTACTTGCGCTGAGCAAAGTCGATCATGCATCATAATGGTTTATTTATGGACGACGGGCGGAGCCGATTGAGATTTCAATCCCATGCGCCTGGGGCTTCGACTGCGGGGTTAGTAGCCAAGCTCCGTACCATGCTCGAAATGATAAAGTTCGAGCACTCGATCTTTGCCTTGCCGTTTGCGCTCACGGGGGCCGTGCTGGCGGTGCGCGGCTGGCCGACTTGGCGGCAACTGCTTTGGCTGATCGTGGCCATGGTAGGGGCGCGCAGCGCCGCCATGACCTTCAATCGCATCGCCGACCTGAAATTAGACGCGCTCAACCCCCGCACCAGAATGCGGGCCCTCCCCACAGGACAAATCAGCCGGCGTTTTGCGGTAGGCTTCACGCTGCTTGCCAGCGCGCTGCTGGTATTGGCCGCGCACGAACTCAATCCCCTGGCGCTCAAGCTCTCACCCCTGGCGCTCGCCGTCCTGATCGCCTATTCCTATACCAAGCGCTTCACGGTGCTCTCCCATCTGATTTTGGGATCCTGCCTGGGGATTTCGCCCATCGCCGCCTGGATTGCCTTGCGGGGCGAAGTGAGCCTGAGCGTCTTGCTATTGGGCGGAGCCGTCACCTTGTGGACGGCCGGCTTCGACATTATCTACGCCTGCCAGGACATCGAGTTCGACCACGCCCTGGGGCTTTACTCCGTCCCCAAGCGCTTCGGGATCACCGCAGCGCTTTATGCCTCCGCCATCCTTCACGTGCTGATGCTGGTCCTGTTGGTGACGGTAGCCCGGAGGGAAAATCTGGGATGGATCGCCATGGCAGGCTTAATCGCAGTGGCTATCTTGCTCGCCTACGAACACGCCCTGGTCAAGCCCTCTGACCTGTCGCGCGTGAATGCCGCTTTCTTCAACGTGAACGGATATATCAGCGTACTGTTCTTTGTCACCTGGGCGGCGGACATATTGATTCATTGACTGATTGAGTCATCGAGTCATTGACTCATTGCCACGGACAACTAACCGCTCTTCAATGAATAAATGATTCAATGAATCAATTTACTGGAGTCTATGTGGGAACCCGATTTCCTTGAAGATCAGGGAATCGAAGATGGCAAGAACGTGCTTGCGATAGGCCAAAATGCGAGCCACCGTGCCTTGGTACACGGGGTCGTGGTCGGCGAGGCGCTGCCACTGGGCCAGAACGTGGGCTGGCACATCGATGTCTTCCCGCAGTTTTTGGATAGGATGGCCGCGCAGGAAGAGGCCGTAGAAGAATGCTGCCTCGTCCTGCGGTTCGGCGAAACTGTAGTTGGTCCACTCCATAGGGCCTCGAGCTCCAAGAATGGAATTCTAAGCTGAATAAGGGTGGAGGCGCTAGAGATTTTGTTCTGTAGCAGAGGGTTGGCCATGCACAGGCACAAACCGTTTGTCAAGTGGTATTGAGTATCCATGCGGGTTTGCGCATGGCCTTGGAGTGCGGCAGCGGAGCTTGCGGAGCTGCCGCCGTTGAACTGTGTGGGCGAGGGGTAAAGGCTAGAGGTTAAAGGGTAAAGGCTAAAGGCGCCCTTTAACCTTTACCCTTTAACCTTTAAGGCGGCAGCTCCGCTGCCGCACTCCAAGGCGCGGGCCGGTTGCAATCCGGGTTTCTGACCGATAGAATGGAAATTCACCCATATGCTCCCAGGCGCACTCCGCATAGAAGATTCGAAGCTCGAGGGCATCGCCGAAAAGGTTTTGGCGGGCGAGCGGCTCAGTTTCAACGAGGGCGTCACGCTCTATGAGTCCGGCGACCTGCTCGCGCTCGGTTGCCTTGCCAACCACGTGCGCGAAAAACTGCACGGGAAGCGGACCTATTTCAACGTCAATCGGCATCTCAACCCGACGAACGTGTGCGTGGCCAGTTGCCGGCTCTGCGCCTTCGGCCGCAAGCCCGACGCGCCCGCCGCCTACACGATGGCCCTCGAGGAAGCCTTTCGCATCGCCGGCGAGGGCTGGTCAGAGGCCGTCACAGAATTCCACATCGTGGGCGGCCTGCACCCGGACCTGCCCTTCCAGTATTACCTGGACTTGATTCGGGGGCTAAAGGAGAGGTTCCCGACTGTCCACTTGAAGGCTTTCACGGCCGTCGAGATTGGCTACTTCTCGCACATTACGCAAATGCCCATCCGCGAGATACTGGAGAAGCTCAAGCAGGCGGGAGTGAGCTCGCTGCCGGGCGGGGGCGCGGAGATTTTTGCCCCGGAAGTGCGCAGGGTGATCTGCGACCACAAGATTGGCGCCCACACTTGGCTGAAGGTGCATCGCATTGCGCACGAAATGGGTCTGCCCTCGAACGCCACCATGCTCTACGGGCACATCGAGTCCGCCCCAGACCGCGTTGACCATTTGCTGCAATTGCGCAATCTCCAGGACGAGACGCACGGCTTCCAGACGTTCATCCCGCTGGCCTTTCACCCCGCCAACACCGAACTCGGGAAGCTTGTCTCCCACACCGAGACTTCCGGCTTCATGGATTTGAAGAACGTCGCGGTGGCTCGCCTCCTGCTCGATAACTTTCCCCACATCAAGGCCTACTGGATCATGATGACGCCCCGCGTGGCGCAGGTGGCCCTGCGCTTCGGAGCCGATGACCTGGATGGAACCGTGGTGGAAGAGAAGATTTACCACGACGCCGGCGCCAAGACCCCCCAGGCCATGACCCGCCAGCAGATCATCCGCCTGATCCGCGAAGCCGGCCAGGAACCCTTCGAAAGGGACACCCTCTACCGCCCCGTCGCCCGCGCGGAGACGACTGTCACCGTGCAGGTGTAGCGCGGGCGTCTCGCCTGCTGTCCCGGAAGCCTCTCGCTCCTGCAACAAGGAAGCCTCAAGGTCAACACGAGCGACCTGATGTCACCCCACGGATGGGCCGAACTTGACTCGCTCATCGAGTAGCAGTCTAATTCAGGCTGTTGCTGGCGTGGGCCGGCAACCGACCGCTCTTGCGCTTGATGGGTACCATATGTTCACACGAATTGAGGATTTGCCAGCATTTCGTGTTTCTAACGGAGGTTCGATGTAGCGCGAGCGTCTCGCCCCCGCACGAAGTAAGTATTAACGTCATGGGAAAAAAGTGATCGAAACCGAAAGTGAAGCCCATGAAGGCGCGGGCAGGATGCCCGCGCGCCAGCGGGCGAGACGCCCGCGCTACACCCGGCGAGTCGGCATTCGCTTTCATGTCGCGCACCCAACACCGGAAGCCCGTCACTACCGATAACTTCGCTGATTTCTGGAAGGGCCTCGCGCGTCCGGACGACAAGTCCGCTGATGACCTCGAGGTCCGAGGCTGCCCTGCCCCGCGCCATGGAAGCCATGGAAGCGATCGGCGTGCCGCGCCCCGTGGTGGCCTTCGTCATGCCCACGGGCTACAGCTTTAACCTGGACGGCAGCACGCTCTATCTCTCGCTGGCCTCGATCTTCGTCGCGCACGCCGCTGGCGTGCACCTCAGCCTGGGCCGGCAACTGCTGCTCATGCTCACGCTCATGCTGACCAGCAAGGGGGTGGCGGGCGTCTCTCGGGCGGCCATAGTCGTCCTTCTCGGAACCGCAGGGTCGTTCGGCCTGCCTACGGAGCCGAATCTCATTCTGCTCGGTGTCGACCAGTTGATGGATATGGCGCGGACCGCGGTCAATGTGCTGGGCGACTGCCTGGCAACCGTCGTGGTCTCGCGCTGGGAGGGCGATTTCGGAAAAGAGAAGCCATCACCGGTGGTGATGAACGCGGTCGCCAGCTAAGTGCGGGGTGTCATAAGCGCGCTAACGTAATCGCACGGGTTGTAGCACCGACCTTTTGGTCGGCACCCGTTGTGCTGACCCAAAGGTCAGCGCCACGGTGGAAGTGCATCGGAGGTTAGTTGGCCACCGCGCCCTTGGGTCACCCAACCCGCCCCCAGCGCAAAGCATTCTTTCCGTGTGGACGACGATCTGGACAGAAGTGGCCCCAGGAGATCTCCGAATGGCCAGCAAGGCCGGGTGGCCACTTCTACAGGTAGACCGTTTGATCGGCATAGGGGCGGCGGTCACCCACAGAACCCCTCCCACACCACCGTGCGTACGGGTCCGTACACGGCGGTTCGTCACGGTTAAATACGTAGCACCCGCTCGACATCTCGGAAGGCCGAGTCGAGTCAAAGAAGCTTTGGTAAAGCCCAACACGATAGGGCCTGTAGCCCGCGCGACGTACCACGTGCCTCGCCCGCTGCCGGCCGTCGTTGCGCGCCAGCCTGGCGCACCCCCGTTGCATCAGCTCCGGCCCGGCCGGACCAGCGTGAAGTCTTCCACTGCCGCCAGAGCCGCCCGCAAGCCGACGCGGACCCAGCGGGTCAAGATACCCTAGCACGTTCGGGCGTTTCACAAAGCCCAAATATCCCTCCATCCCCGCAGATTCAGAGCCAACTCCTCCCACCCGTCGCCTCGATGCTTACGCCCTTCGCCGTTCGGTGATCTGTCCGACCCGCGTTGCTTAAACCGATCCAGGGATTGGGCGGCGATCTTGACGCGTTGGAGGCAGCTCCGCCCTGGCGGTAAAGCTAAACCCGAGAAACTTCCGTTCCTGTGGTCGCGCCACCGCACTCTTCGTCTCGTTCACCTAAGCTTAGCCGCCGCGACCATAAATCGCTCACGCTCTCCATCACCCGTTGACCCGCCCGCTCGCGACGAACGTAGATATTACAGTCGTCCGCATACCTAGCAAAGCTATGGCCCCGGCTTCCAGCTCCTCGTCCAGTTCGTCAAGCACGAGGTTGCATAACAGCGGTGAAAGGGTCCACCCTTGCGGAGCTCCCTTCCACACGAGTGCGCCCACCAATCCATTCTCCATCACCCCGGCGTTGAGAAACGCGCGGATGACCTTCAACAGCCGCTTGTCCGCAATCCGTTTGGCGATCCTGCTCATCAGTCTGTCGTGATTGACTCGATCGAAGAATTTCTCCAAATCAAGATCAACACACCAGCCGAGACCTTGGCCCCGCCGAGGATGGCGACGTAGGGCTTCACCGGGCGTGTGGACGGCCTTCTTCAGGTAGTCGACTTCCTTCTTCATCAGGTAGCCGGCGGCCTTGACCGGGACGTAATCGGCGATGCCGACGACGGAGGCGTGGGCCCGGTGGCTCGAGCCGAAGGCGTCGTTGACGAAGATGTCGATGTCCTCGGCGAGCTTCTGGGCGAACTCGGGGTCGTTCTTCTCCTCTTCCTTGTAGAAGCGGACGTTCTCGAGCAGGAGCGCCTCGCCCTCGCCGAGGTCCCGCTTGAGGCGGGCGACCTCGTCGCCGACGACGTCGGGGGCCATGACGACCTTGTTGGGGATGAGCTCGGCCAGCCGCTCCGCCGCCGGCTTGAGGCTCATCTTCGGGTCGACCTTGCCTTTGGGCCGTCCGAGGTGGGAGGCGATGACGAGCCGGGCGCCGTGGTCGAGCAGCCACTGGATCGTGGGCAGGGAGGCCTTGATGCGCGTGTCGTCGCGGATGGCGCCGTTCTCGTCCAGGGGGACGTTGAAGTCGACGCGCAGGAAGACGAGCTTGCCCTTGACGTCGAGGTCGGTGATGAAGTTCATGCCGGCGCTCACTTGGCGATGAACTTGGCCAGGTCGACCAGCCGGCAGGAGTAGCCCCACTCGTTGTCGTACCAGGCGATGACCTTGGCCAGGTTGCCGTCGATGACCTTGGTCGAGAGCAGGTCGACGATCCCCGAGCGGGGGTCGCCCATGAAGTCGCAGGAGACGAGCGGCTCGTCGGTGACGCCGAGGATGCCCTTGAGCGGGCCGGCCGCGGCGGCCTTGAAGGCGGCGTTGATCTCCTCGGCCGTCGCCGTCTTCTTGAGGACGGCGACGAAGTCGACGAGCGAGACGTCGGGGGTCGGCACGCGGACGGAGAAGCCGTCGATCTTGCCCTTGAGCTCGGGCATGACCAGGCCGACGGCCTTGGCCGCGCCGGTCGTCGTCGGGATCTGGGACATGGCCGCGGCCCGGGCCCGGCGCAGGTCCTTGTGGGGCGCGTCGAGGATCTTCTGGTCGTTGGTGTAGGAGTGGATGGTCGTCATGAGGCCCTTCTCGATGCCGAAGCTCTCGTGGAGGACCTTGACGACGGGGGCCAGGCAGTTCGTCGTGCAGGAGGCGTTGGAGATGACGTGGTGCTTGGCCGGGTCGTAGGTCTTCTCGTTGACGCCCAGGACGAGCGTGATGTCCGGGTCGGTGGCCGGCGCGGAGACGATGACCTTGGCGGCGCCGCCCTTCTCGATGTGCTGGATGACGTCGGGCCGCTTGGTGTACTTGCCGGTCGACTCGATGACGACGGAGACGCCGAGGTCCTTCCAGGGGAGCTTCGCCGACCTCTTTCTCGGCCAGGACGCGGATCGTCTTGCCGTTGACGACGATGCGTGTCCTCGGTCGCCCGGACGTCGGCCTTGAAGGTGCCCAGGACCGAGTCGTACTTGAGCAGATGGGCCAGGGTCTTGGCGTCGGTGATGTCGTTGACCGCCACGTACTCGATGTCAGGGTCGTTCCAGGACGCCCGGAGCATGTTCCGGCCGATCCGTCCGAAACCGTTTATACCAATCGCTGATAGCCATGAAAACCTCCTTAGATGTTCGGGAGAAAGTGAACCCAAAAAATAGCACAAACGGGGCCTTATTTCAAGGCCGCGGCGGGGCGGGGGGAGCGGCTATTTCGAGGGTCCGGACGGCTTGCCCGGCTCGCCGCCTCTTCTTGCTCCGTTTCTGTTCGTACATGAGGCGATCGGCCCGGCTCAGCATCTCCTCGACCGTCGCCGGGTGGTCCGGCTCGCGGATGCAGACGCCGATGCTGACGGACAGGCGTGAAGCCGGCCTCGGCCGAGGACCGCGCGTTGAAGAGGTCCAGCTTGTCCTCGAGCCGCTGGATCAGGACATCCGACGTTCATCTTGGTCGATTCCATGGCCAGGACGGAGAACTCGTCCCCGCCCAGCCGGCCGATGATGTCGGCCTCCCGGAAGCTCTTCTTCAGGATGAAGGCGACCTCGGCGAGGGCCCGGTCGCCCATCTTGTGCCCGCCGGTGTCGTTGATCTTCTTGAGGTCGTCGACGTCGAGGTAGAGGAGGGCGATCCTCTTCTTCAGGCGGCTGGCGGTCTTGAGCTGCTGCTCGGCCAGGGTCATGAAGCCGCGGCGGTTGTAGAGCGTCGTCAGCTCGTCGTGAAGGGACAGGGCCAGGATCTCCTCCTCCATGTGCTTCCGGTCGGTGATGTCGGTCAGGACGGCCATCGTCCCGCCGAACTGGGCGCCCTGGACGCGCGGGCCGCCGCTGACGAGGAACGTGCGGCGGGTGCCGTCCTTGTGCAGGAAGACGAGCTCGTAGCGGTCGGAGATGCCCTTGGAGCGCTTCTCGTCCGCCCGGCGGACGATGGCATGCTGGTCCTTGGGGACGAACGAGAGGACCTCGCCGGTCGATCATCTCCGCACGGGGTGTAGCCCAGCATGCGCGCCGCGGCCGGGTTGACGAACGTGAACCGGCCTTCGGCGTCGGTCAGGACGAGGCCCTCGGTCATGGTCTGGACGGTGCTGTCGCTGAACTTGCGGAGCTGTTCGAGCTCCTCCTCCGAGCGCAGCCTCTGGGTGATGTCCTTGAGGATGCCGATGATGCCCGCCGATCGTGCCGTCGGGCCGCTGATAGGTCGTCTTGATGAAGATGACGTGGTGCTCGCCGTCCCAGGCCTTGAGAGGGGCCTCGTAGACCTGGTGGCCGGGCTTGGCGAGGAGGGCCTGGTCGTGTTCCTGGTGCTTGTCGACGATCTCCGCGGGGCGACGTCGCCGATGGTCTTGCCGATGAGGTCGTTCTTGGAGAGGCCGAGGAGCTTCTCGAAGGCCGGCGTTGGTGCCCCGGTAACGCCCTTCGGTGTCCTTGAAGAAGGCCGGATTGGGCATGATGTCGATCACGAGCTGGATGAACTCGTCCATGTTCCTGTTCGCCTGGTCCCACCTGGCCCGCTCGGCGGCGTCTTGGGCGGCCAGGCGTCTGTCGCCAGAACAGGCAGAGGAGGACGCCGCAGATGACGATGAGGGTTCCGGCGACGCCCAAAACGAGGCCGGGGTGGGCGATCAACATCGTCGCAAAGCCGGCCACGAGCAGGACCAAGACGGCGACGAGCTGCCAAGGGATTTTTCGAGTCAGGGGGCGAAGTTTATTGGGGCTCGGTCAAATCGAAAATCTCCGTTCTGCCTTTTTGGCCGCGCTCAAAAGCTGATTCACCGTATTTCCTAACACAAGGCCCGAGCGAATGTCAACATATTGAGGAGGAGTTCTCCGGCCGACCCCATCTGTTGGGGTCGGCCACGGGTCACAATTTCTATAGGAATGTCGGATGTCTTCGCAATATGCTAAAATTGTCGAGATCTAGCGGCCGGCCGAATTCGAACGGCCGCCGGAGGAGCGCCCATGAAGATACTGACCGCTCGGGAAATGAAGGAGATCGACCGGACGCGATCGAGGACATCGGCATCCCCGGCGTGGTCCTCATGGAGAACGCCGGCCTTCGGATCGTCAGGGCCCTCAAGGGCCGGGTTCCCGAAGCCCGAGGATGAACGTGTCGTCATCGTGGCCGGGAAGGGCAACAACGGGGGAGACGGATTCGTCGTCGCCCGCCACCTCTTCAATTCCGGGGCCAGGCCCGAGGTCCTTCTCCTCGCGGCGAAGGACGAGGTCAAGGGCGACGCCGCGGTCAACCTGGCCGTCATCCTCAAGCTCGGGCATCCCGGTCGCCGAGATCCGCACTCCCGCCGAATGGAAGAAGGCGAGGGTCAGGGTCTTTCACGCGACCGTCATCGTCGACGCGCTGTTCGGGACCGGCCTCCTCAAGCCGCTCGACGGGCTCTTCGCCCTGGCCGTCGGGGATATCAACGCGTCGCGCGGCGTTCAAGGTCGCCGTCGATATCCCGTCGGGGCTCTCCTCGACGACACCTTCGAGTTGATCGGGCCCTGCGTCAAGGCGGACCTGACGGTCGCCTTGGCGGCCCCCAAGATCGCCCACATCTTCCCGCCCGCGGCCGGACCCGTCGGCGACCTCGTCGTGGCCCCGATCGGCATCCCGCCCTCTCTTCTCGACGAGGCCCGAACTGAAGCTCGAGCTCGTCGAGGGAAGAACGGTCCTGCCGTTCTTCGGCAAGCGAAAACGGACACTCACAAGGGCTCCTACGGCCACGTCCTCGTCGTCGCCGGGTCGGTCGGGATGACGGGCGCGGCGGCGCTCGCGGGAAGGGCCGCGCTGCGGATGGGGGCCGGCCTGGTCACGGTGGCCACGGCCGAAAGCGCCCTTCCGGTCGTCGCCCGGTCCATGGCCGAGCTCATGACCGAGCCGCTCGCGGAAACACCCGAGAAGACGATAGCCGTCGAGGCCCTGCCCCGGGCGCTCGGTCTCCTCAGGGGGAAGAACGCCGTGCTTCTCGGGCCCGGGCTTTCCACCCATCCGTCGACCGCCGGGTTCGTCCACGGCCTTCTCCCCAAGATCAGGATCCCGGCCGTCGTCGACGCCGATGGACTCAACATCGTCGCCGCGGACCCGGATATCCTGCGCCGTCTTTCGGCGCCCGCCGTCCTCACTCCGCATCCCGGGGAGTTCGCCCGGCTCACCGGGCGCACCGCGGCCGAGGTGCTCAAGTACCGCCTCGAGCTCGTTCCCGAATTCGCCGCGAAATACGGCGTCACGGTCGTCCTCAAGGGGTATCGCACGCTCATCGCGTCGCCCGACGGCCGCGTCTTCGTCAACCCGACGGGGAACCCCGGCATGGCCACCGGCGGTTCGGGGGACGTCCTCGGCGGCTTCATCGCCTCTCAGGTCGTCCAGGAAAAGGACTTCCTCGGGGCCGTCCTTTCGGCTGTTTTCGTTCACGGCCTGGCCGGCGATATCGCCGCCGAAAAGCTCGGCGAGAGAGCGGTCACGGCCGGCGACCTCATCCGTTATCTCCCGCCGGCCTTGAAGGCGCGGGCCGGAGAAGGACGGACGGGCCCGCGCCAGGGTCCTCACGACGCGCTCCGAGGAGGAGACGTTCCGCCTGGCCAGGGAACTGGCCTCGGGGTTCAAGGGGAAGGAGATCGTCCTGATGACGGGCGAGCTCGGCGCGGGGAAAACCGTCTTCGCCAAAGGCATCGCCGCGGGCGCGGGGGTCGCGAACACCGACCGGGTGTCGAGCCCATCGTTCACGCTGGTCAACATCTACGAGGGAAGGCACCGCATCTTCCACATCGACCTCTATCGGCTCGAGCGCGAGGCCAGAGATCCTCGACCTCGGTTGGGAGGATATGCTCGGCGAGGGCATCGTCCTCGTCGAATGGGCCGAGAAGCTGGCCTTTCCGCGGTGAAGGTGGACGATCGTGACGATCGAGACGGCGGCGACGACGAGCGCCGGATCACGACTCGAAGGACCGTCCCCGACGATTTTCCGCCAGGGCGCTCCTCAGTTTCGCCGCGACCTCCGGGGACCGCCCGGCCTTCCCGTCGATAATGTCCTTCGTGGAGACGCTTTCCATCCGTAGAAGTCCCGGTTGGCCTTGCTGTCCTCCTGGAGTGAGGACCCCTGCAGGGTCAGCCCGGCATAGAGGCCGCGGCTCCGTGAATAGGCCAGGATCTCGGCCTTGAGCGCGGAGTCGGTGCTGGCTTCGGCCGAGCGGCCGAGCGGACCGGCGGCAACGCCGGCGTCCGCGCCCAGCGTGAATTTCCCCTCGGTGATGTTCTCGATGCTCCGGGGCGTCCGGAAGACGAGGATGACGTCGGCCGATTCGACGCCCGCCTGCCAGCCGACGCTCCCGCCCTTGATGTCGACGAAGGACGGGTTCGTCCAGCCGCCCCGTTCGTCCGGACAAGGAGGACGCCCTTGCCGTGGCGGCCGCCGATGAAGAGGCCGGCCTTGATGACGTCGGGGATGATGGCCAACCCGGCGCAGTCCTCGATGAGGCCGACCGGGATGCTCTTGTCCGACTCCTTCATCATCTCCTCGAGGACGCGGACCGCGTCCTCGACCTTCTTGACCTGGTTCGACGGCCGGATCTCCTTGCCGCGAGCTGCCGGCCGGCCAGAGCCGGGGCAAGCGCCAGAGGGACGGCGAGAGGATGGCCGCAAGATTCTTGAATGTCCATGTCGATCTCCTTTCTAAGCCCGGGACTTGAAAGCCCCGGGTGGATTCTTCCGCCGCTCGGCTCGGTCCGGGGCGCCGAGGATGGCCGAGACGACGGCGACCCCGTCCGCGCCGGCGGCCGCGAGCGACGCGGCGTTCGCCGGCCGAGATGCCGCCGATGGCCACGACGGGGATGCGGACGGCGCGCTTGATCCGGCCGATGCCCGCCGGTCCGAGCACGGCGAGAGGCGTCTCTTTCGTCGCGGTCGCGAAGGCCGGTCCGGCGCCGACGTAGTCCGCGCCTTCGCGCTCCGCCCGGAGCCGCCTCTTCGGGCGTGTTGACGGAGACACCGATCGATCGCGTCCGGACCGAGGATACGCCGGGCTGCGGGCACGGGCATGTCGTCCTGGCCCAGGTGGACGCCGGCCGCGCCGCAGGCCAGGGCGATGTCGACGCGGTCGTTGATGAGCAGGGGGACGCCCGTTCCGGCCAGAGCGCCGCGGCCCGAGCGCGAGCTCGAGAAGGCCCGTCCGCCGAGGCTTCTTCGCCCCGGAGCTGGACCACGGTCACGCCGCCGCGAACGGCCTCGTCGACGAGGCCGATGAGGTCCCGCGGCGAAATCCGCGTCGGCGACAAGGTAAAGGGAAAAGTCGATGGACGGTCCTCTTGCCTTAGTATACCCCAAAAAGAACGCACCTGGCTTCGAGAGAACGGACCTGGTCTTCGCAACGCCAGTATACCACCGCTTGCGAAGACCAGGTCCGTTCTTTTTATGGAATCGACTTCCCCCCGCGTTTGAACTAAACCAGGGCCGTTCGAGTTCGGCATTTCGCCGAAAAGGACATGACGATGGCCATCGACCACCTTCTTCATCCTCGACGTCCCCGACTTCCCCAAGCCGGGCATCGTCTTCAAGGACATCACCCCCGTCGTCCAGAGCGCGCAGGCCTTCCATTACGCCATCGACGAGCTGGCCGCCTGGGCCCGGCCCGCAAGCGGCCGGAGCTCATCGCCGGCATCGAATCGCGCGGCTTCCTCTTCGCCGCGGCCCTGGCCCGGGAGCTCCGGCTCGGCCTGACCGTCATCCGCAAGAAGGGCAAGCTGCCGCGCAAGGCCGCCTGCGTCGTGGCCCCCAACGAATACGCCGTCGAGCATCTTCGAGATGCACGAGGACGGCGTCGCCCCGGCCAGCGCGTCCTCATCATCGACGACCTCATCGCCACCGGGTCCTCCTCGGTGAGCGCCATCGACCTCGTCGAGGCTGCTCAAGGGCGACGTCGTCGGATTCGGGGCCGTGATCGAGCTCTCTTTCCTCGGCGGCGTCTCGAGCGCATCCGCAAGGCCCACCCGGGGGTCCCGGTCCACGCCCTCGTCCGGTACTGAGGCCGCGCCCCGGCCGCCCCGGTAGGGCGGCAGGGGAGAGTCCCTGAACAAGATCACGAGCGGCGGCCGCGGCCGTCCTTCTCATCCTGTCCGTCGCCGGCTGCGTGCCCGCCCGCGATGCCGGCGCCCGGACGCGGGCCCCCGCCTCGTCGCGCCCCACGGCGGCTGGGCGCCCGGACCCTGGCCGGGCTGACGCCGAGGAAAAGGTCGGCCAGATGATCGGCTGCCGCTATCGCCGGGGAATTCCGTAACGCCGACGGCGACTACCGCCGATCTCGAGCGGCTCGTCGTCGCCCGGGCGTCGGCGGGATGATCCTCTTCGGCGGCGGAGGCCTACGAGACGGCCCTCCTCAACAACGCCCTCCAGTCGCTGGCCGAGGTCCCGCTCCTCATGGCCTCGGACCTCGAGCGCGGCGTCGGGCAACGCAGATCACCGGCTCGACCCTTTTCCCGCCGATCATGGGCGCTGGGCGCCGCCGATTCCGAAGATCTGGCCTATGCATGGGCCGGATGACGGCCCTCGAAGGCCGGGCCCTGGGCATCCACATGACCTATGCGCCGGTCGTCGACGTCAACATCAATCCCGACAATCCGATCATCAACACCCGGGCCGTCGGCGAGAACCCCGGCGCTCGTCGCCGCATCGCCAACGCCTTCATCCGAGGGTGCCAGGACAACGGCATGATCGCCACGGCCAAGCATTTCCCCGGCCACGGCGACACCGTCCCAGGATTCCCACATCCTCCTGCCGATGATCGAAGCCGAGCTCGAGCGCCTGGAGAAAGTCGAGCTCTTTCCCTTCCGCCGGCCGTCGACGCCGGCGTCGGGCGCGTCATGATCGCCCACCTGGTCGTCCCGGCGCTCGATCCGACTCCCGGCCTGCCGGCGACACTGTCGGCCCCGATCCTGACCGGGCGTCCTCCGGAAGAAGATGGGTTTCCGGGGCCTCATCGTCACCGACGCCCTCGAGATGGGCGGCGTGACAAACTCCTTCTCGACCGAGGAAGCCGCGCTCATGGCCATCCAGGCGGGCGTCGACCAGCTCCTCCTGCCGCCTGAGCCGGCCAAGGTCATCGCATATCTCGCCGGTGCGGTCCGGGACGGGAGGCTGTCCGAGCGGCGGATCGACGAGTCGGTGCGCCGCATCCTCGAAGCCAAGGCCGCCCTCGGCCTCCACCGGAACCGCTTTGTCCGGATCGACGAGCTCGACGTTAAGATCGCCTCGCGGGCCTTCCTCGATCAGGCCCTGAAGACCTTCGAGAGCTCGGCGACCCTGGTCAAAAACGAACGGGGACGCTCCCGCTCACCGCCGCGGGCGAAGCTCGCCGTCTTCTCCCTGAGCAGCGACCTCGGCGACTACTTCGCCGGCCGGGCGTTCGTGACTGCGATGAGGAAGAGGTTCCCGGACGCGGGCACCTTTTACGCCGACGGCGATACGGGACAAGAAGCCCTGGACGACGCTTTCACCGATGCCTCGGCAGCCGGCACGGTCGTCTTCGCCCTCTTCTCCAAGGTCAGCGCGGGGAAGGGGAGCGTCGGCCTCGAGCCCAAGCACGTCGACCTCATCAGGAAGTTGTCCGCCCTGGAGAACGGTCCGGCGGTCGTCGTCGTGTCCTTCGGCAGCCCCTATTTCCTGCGCAACATTCCCGAGGTCGATGCCTACCTCTGCCTCTACCGGAAAACCCCGGAAACACAGGAGATCGCTGCCCGGGCCCTCGCGGGGGAGATGGACGTCTCGGGCCGGCTGCCCGTGTCCATCCCGATCTCTACCCGGTCGGACACGGGATCGAGCTCAAAAGGAGAACGCTATGATCTATAAATTCCTGGGCCGGACGGGGGTCAAGGTCTCGGCCGTCGCCTACGGGACGATGTCCTTCGGCGGGGACGCCGACGAGGCGGGCTCGAAAGCCCTCTTCGAGGCCTGCCGCGCCGCCGGCGTCAACGTCTTCGACTGCGCCGACATGTATTCCCGGGGCCGGGCCGAGGAGATCCTCGGCGGGCTCATCGAGGGCTGCCGCGAAGAGGTCATCATCACCAGCAAGGTCTATTTCCCGGCCGGGCCGGACGTCAACGCCATGGGCGCCTCGCGCCGCCGGGTCATGTATGCCGTCGAGGCCAGCCTGCGCCGCCTGCGGACCGACCGCATCGACATCTATTACATCCACCGCTTCGACGACCGGACCCCGCTCGAGGAAACGCTGCGGGCCTTCGACGACCTCGTCCGGCAGGGCAAGGTCGTCTATACCGGCGCGAGCAACTTCGCCGCATGGCAGGTGGCCAAGGGCCTGGGCATCTCGGCCAAAGAGGGCTTGGCCGCGTTCGCCTGCATCCAGCCGATGTACAACCTGCTCAAGCGCCAGGCGGAATCGGAGATCCTGCCCATGGCCGAGGCCGAAGGGCTGGGTGTTTTCCCCTACGGCCCTCTCGCCGGCGGCCTGTTAAGCGGCAAGTACGGCGTCTCGCGCCGGCCCGATTCGGGGCGGCTCATCGACAACAAGATCTACGGGACGCGCTACGCCGACGCCCTGAACTTCGAGGTGGCCGACCGCCTCGCCGCCTTCGCCCGGGAGCGCGGCTACGACCCTGCGGCCCTGGCCGTGGCCTGGGCCGCCTCCCATCCGGCGGTCACGGCGCCCATCGTCGGAGCGCGGAACACCGCGCAGCTCGCGCCTCTGCTCGCCGCCGTCGAGATCCCGATGACGCCGGCGCTGCGAGCCGAGATCGCGGCCCTGTCCCCGGAGCCGGCGCCGGCCACGGACCGGAACGAGGAGCGGACCGGGACCAATTTCGGCGTCCGCTGACCGACTCAACCCGGGAGGCCCGTTTGACGGGACCCGGAACGAGGCCTATATTGGCGGCAGAGCAGGGGATAGAGCCATGAAGCCGTTCACGCGCATTTTCGCCGCGGCAGGGATCCTGGCCGCGGCGGCGTTCTCGTTATGCCCGCCGGCCCGCGGCCTCGAGCCGCCGACGAAAGAGCAGCTCGCGCGCTACCGTCTCGACGGGACTTTGGCTTCGCGGGCGGCCCGGGCGAGAGCCTTCGGCAACCACAAGATCCCCCAGCGCATCCAGGACCGGATGGAGCGGAAGCTCGGCCGGTTGGCCCTGGCACGCAGCGGAATGACCCAGGAGGCAGCCGCCGGGCTCCTGGCCCCGCCCCCGGCCTGGGAGGGGATGCCGACGTCGGGTACGGTCAGGGTCCTGGCCCTGCTCATCTCGTTCAACGATTATCCCGGGACGACGACTCCGGACTATTTCGCCTCCCGGCTCTTCGGGGACGGGGTCGGCGGTCCGCCCTTCGACAGCCTCCGCAACTTCTACCGGCGTTCCTCCTACGACCAGCTCACGATCGAAGGCAACGTCCTGGGCTGGTACCCGGCGCCGTACGCCCGGAGCACGGTCGCCGAGACGAACGCGGGCCGGCAGAACCTGATCAAGGAGGCCCTGAACTATTACGAAGCCCAGGGGCACGACTTCTCCCAGTACGACAACGACGGCGACGGGGCCATCGACTATTTCTGCGTCATCTGGGCCGGTCCGCACGGCGAATGGGCGGATTTCTGGTGGGGCTACTACACCTGGTTCGGGACTCGACCTTCCGGCTCGACGGCAAGCGCCTGACGAACTACTCCTGGCAGTGGGAGCTCTACAACTACCCGAGCGGCACCTTCGGCCCGAGCACGATCATCCACGAGACGGGCCACGCCCTCGGCCTCCCCGATTACTACGACTACGACGACGCCGTCGGGCCCGACGGCGGGCGTCGGCAGCCTCGACCTCATGGACGGCACCGGGCGACCACAACTGCTTTCTCCAAGTTCATGCTGGACTGGATCACGCCGACGGTCGTCCCGGGGGGCACGCGAACGGTCTCCCTGAGGGCTTCGGGATTCTATCCCGACGCCCTGCTCTTCATGCCCGGCGCGGGCGACGGCGAGATCTTCGGCGAGTTCTTCATGGTCCAGAACCGCTTCAGGTCGGGCAACGACACGGGCCTGTTCACCGGGTCCGACGGCCTCGTGGTCTGGCATGTCGACGCGCGTCTCAACGCCTGGGGGAGCGATTTCCTCTACGACAACTCCTATACGGACCACAAGCTCCTGCGCCTGATGGAGGCC
>CAVWDS010000014.1:0-281768 GCA_963753795.1 uncultured Acidobacteriota bacterium | reverse complement strand
GGGGGCCGGGGGTGAGGGGGTTCGACGAACAATGGCTACCCAATTTGTTCTCGGCCTGGATCTCGGTGGAACAAAAATAGCTGCGGGCGTTGTAAATTCGCGAGGCAAGCTTCTCTCAAGCGTGCGCGTGGCAACTCCCGCTCGAGGCGTGAGGAAGGACTTGTCTGCGCTCTTCGACGCGGCACGCGCGGCGGTGAGCGCGGCGAAGATTCCCTGGGAGAAGATTAGGGCGGTTGGGGTGGGAGTGCCCGGAGCCTTTGATCCGCGAGCCGAAACCGTCTGGGCGCCAAACCTGCCGGGATGGTCGAAGGTTCGTTTGAAGCATCTGCTCGAGGACGCCTTGCAGCGTCCCGTTTGCATTGAAAGTGACCGCAACGTGCAGGCGTTGGCAGAAGCGTGGCTGGGTTTGGGGGCGCAATGCCAGGTTCGCAATTTGGTTTTTCTTACCGTAGGCACCGGCATTGGCGCCGGATTGATCTCGGAAGGGAGATTGATTCCCGGATCGCATGGCGTCTCCGGCGCCGCGGGCTGGATGGTGATTGACCGCAGGTGGAAGCCGGAATTCGGCCGCATGGGTTGCTTCGAAGCCTTGGGCGCCGGCCCGGCGGTGGCCAAGCTGGGCAAGTTGGCTTGGGAGCAAAACCGAGCAAGCTTGATCGGCATCCTCGCCAAGAAAAACACCGGCAACATTACCGCCGAGGTAGTCGCTGCGGCGGCCCGACATGGCGACCAGGCTGCCCGCCGAGTCCTGGAAGAGGTCGGCACAAATCTCGGATTGGGTGTGGCCAATATCGTGAGCCTGCTGAACCCCGAGGTGGTTGTGTTGGGCGGCGGTTTGGCCGGTATGGGAAACCTGCTCCTTGCGCCACTCCGCAAGGCCGTGCGCCAATGGGGCCAGCCGCTTGCCAGAAGGCAGGTTCGCATCGTGATATCTCGTCTGGGAGACGAGGCCGGGATTCTAGGCGCCGCCCGGTACGCCTTATTAAAAATGGAGGAAATGAAATAATGTCAGCCGAAACGTACTTCGCAGAAGCACAAAAGGTCTACGACCGGATTCGCTCGACCCAAATCGGAAACATCCGCCGGGCCGCCCAATGCGGCGCGGATTCGATAACGCAAGGGGGATTGGTTCACCTGTTCGGCAGCGGGCATTCCGTGATCCCGGTGATGGACGTTTTCCCACGCTACGGCAGCTTTGCCGGCTTCCATCCTTTGATGGACGCTCGTCTGATGTGGACGCAGGTGCTCGGCTCCGGCGGCGTCCGCGAACTGTTGAAGCTTGAACGCACGGAAGGGTACGTTTCCACCTTTCTCTCCAATTTCAAGTTTGAGGCGAAGGACACCATGGTGATCTACTCGCACGGCGGCCTGAACGCGGCGGGAATCGACGTGGCCCTGCACGCCAAAGCGCTGGGGCTGAAGGTGGTCGGGGTCACCTCGCTCGAAAACGCTCGAATTGCCAACTCCACCCATTCCAGCGGCAAGAAACTTGCCGACTTGGGAGACGTGGTGATTGACAACTGCTGCCCCCCTCGCGATTCTCTCGTCGATGTCGCCGGCATCCCTGTGGGCGCAAGCTCCACCTTGGCGGTGATTGCCATTTCCATGGCGCTGGTGGCGGAGATGGCGGCAGAGCTCGCAAAACGTGGCGTAAGCTTCCGGGCATTCGTTTCTCCTAATCTTACCAGCGTCGGCCCGGAGAATAACCGTCAGGTATTCGACGATTACATCGCCAGGGTTGCGCCACGGCTGCGATAGGTGGTAGCGCGGGCGTCTCGCCCGCTGTGGCGCGGGCATCCTGCCCGAGGTGTCTTGCGGGGGCGAGACGCCCCCGCGACAGCGGGCGAGACGCCCGCGCTACATCGAGAGGGTAATCCATGTTGAGTTGGGCTGGGGTTGTACTGGCGGGCCTCTTAAACGGCAGTTTCGCCGTCCCCTTGAAGACCACGCGCGTCTGGAAGTTCAATCACATCTGGACCCTCCATTCGCTTCTGGCCATGGGTGTGCTCCCCTGGGTCGTTGTAATGGTGGCCGTGCCTCGCTGGAACGATCTTCTGACCCGCGTTGACTTGCGGGGATGGCTGATCTTGATCGGGTGGGGAGTGCTGTTTGGCATTGCATCCCTGCTGTACGGCATCGCCGTGGACCTGCTGGGAATTGCCCTTGGCTTCGCCATTCAGCTTGGACTCTCCATCGTGCTGGGCGCGTTGCTGCCCTTGTTGTGGGCCGGGGCATTTGAATTGCGATCCCGAGGAGATTGGTTTTTCATTCTGGGGCTCGCCTTGATGGTGGTGGGAGTTATCTTCTGCGCGCAAGCAGGAGGGAGCAGTGGCAAGTCCGCCGGCTCGAGTGCAAAACGATTCCGCTGGGGACTGATAATTGCAGTCGTAGGAGGCGTTTTAGCGCCGACCCTCAATTTCGGTATTCAATATGGAACCGCTCTCCTCAGTAAAGGCGTCGAGGGGCGCTCGAAGCCGGGTTTTCCGGTGGAAATCTATCTTGCTTGGGCCGTATTCCTCTCTTCTGCGGCAGTAGTGCAAGCGGGGTACTGTTTCGCGCGCGTCGTCCGCGAACATTCGACAGGAATCTTCGCTGCGGGGATGCTCACTCGTGACGCTCTCGAGGTGCCCGCCATGAGTTTGCTGTGGATCTCGAGTGTCTTCATTTACGGTCGTAGCGCCTTCGGCCTGGGCCCGCTTGGGAACAGCTTTGGTTGGCCGGTTTTTGTAGCGTTGATTATCCTGACGTCGAATGCCTGGGGAGTCTTGTTGGCAGAATGGAAACAAGCTAGCAGGGCCGCGTTTTTCCGAATGATCGCCGGAAGCGCGGTGCTAATCGTCGCCGCCTTCCTCATCGGGCAGAGCAAACGAGGATAATGTCCCAGTTTTAGCTCGTAAGTTCAAGCGCATGTCATCCTGAGTCCGCCGTGCTTTTCGGCGGGCGAAGGATCTCCGCAGTTGCCTTTTGGGTTCAGCAGCCCACGACAAACTGCGGAGATTCTTCGCTTCGCTCAGAATGACAAGCTTGCGCGCTACACCCACCGGTCAAACCATTCCAACATGAGTTGCTGAGCGCGGGCCGGGAACTTGTGCGGTCCGTCGTAGGTGTAGGTGCTGAAGCGCTCCGGTTTGCCGATAGCTTCATAGCACTGACGCAAAGTGCTGAAGGCGGAGAGCACACCCTGGGTGGAGAACAGGCCGTCGCGCCAACCGTGCACCACCATCAGAGGGTTGGGCATAGTGAGTGACCCGACGTCAGGATAATCCAAGTGCTTGAGCAAGCCGGGCGTAACACCGGAGATAATGGTATTGGGTTCGAATCCGGGAACCAGATCTCGCCACGAGGTCATCCACCCCACCACACACGCCGCTTTGATGCGAGGATCCAACCCGGCCAGAAAGTTGGTCCGGTAACCTCCCACCGATAGCCCTACGCAGGCAATGCGCTGGGGATTCACCTCGGGCCGCGTCTGGAGATAGTCGATCGTGCGGATATCGTCCCAAGCCAGAACGCCTGCCCAAGTGAAGCCCGACATGAGCATGTTCCGGAGAAAATACCCTTCAGATTCACCATTACGGCCATTAAGTTTGTTGATGGTTTCGGTGGGCTCCTGTTTGCTGCGGTCGTTGATGCCCTGCTCCAGGTCCGAATCCAGAATCAAACGCCTCTCCCCGAAATAAAACATGTCGATCACGATCACCGCGTAACCATTGCGCGCCAGGGTGGCCGGATAACTTAAGCCGTCGTAGTATGTCCGGCGGTACTCGACCAATGCCGGATGCTCGTTCTCGGTTTCGACAATTTTTTCCTTGCCCCAGTAGTAGAATCCCCCGTGGCAATGCAACGCCACTACGGCGGGCACGGGAAACTTCGCGCGCTTGGGGATCAGAAAATACGCCGGTACTTCGATATCCGGCGTGGTGTGAAATCGGAGGTATTCCCGGATGTAATCACCTTTGTCCACTCGCTCGAGAACCTTGGGCATGGGGTCGAACGCCGCGGGCCGGTACAAGAACAGATCGAAAACTCTGGCCCGAGCCTCGGCCTTCCAGGCTTCGAGATTTTTCGGGCGAACTTTTAGATAAGAGAGACTCGAAAGAGCCTCTTCCTGCACCTGCTTGATAATAGGATAAACGCTGCCTAGCCCTGACCCCTTCCACCTCTTGGCAGCATCCGCTTGTAGGTTCGCGGTCGGCGTGCTGGCTTCAGCCTGGGGCGGGGACGCAGCCGCAGGAGTCATTCCCGTGAGCGCCAGCGCACTCGAGGCGCTCAGCGCTTGTAAGATCTCTCGACGTGTCGGTTGTGTCCTTCCGGACGCTTCCAGCTTTGCGGCACTACTGCTCATGATGACCTCCGATCGATTTGCATTGTTTGAACAGCTCGGCTCTTCGCTGCAATCAAAACGACACTCTCAGCCTCCTCTGTGGCTCTCAAAGCTTAACACGAAGCACACTGACGCTCTCAGTGACCTCCGTGTTGAAGCACTTCTGATCACGGAGGGCACGGAGGCGCCCCTGACACGAGGAGAAACCCCCGCGGCGGGAAAACTACTGGCGACGGACTCCTTCCGCCCCGCCGCCGTACACCCTGAAAGCGTCGAGGACTGCCCCTGCGGTGCTCTTATTCACAATCTTGATCGTATGAGGGCCGTCCGATAATCTCTCGATTCTGAACACTACTACTCGGGAAAGCCGGGGAAAGTTCTCCAGGTGGAGGTTCACATTTTGTCTTAGCGCGCCGTCAACGTAGACATCGGCATTGCCAAGGTCAGCATGTTTTTCGGCAAGGTATTCGATGTCCGTGCCCCTAAATGTAAACTTCAAAGAATCGTTGACCGAGGTCGTGTAATGGACGTCGTCCTGATAGTCAGAGAATCCCCGCCGGCTTGAAGACCGCCAGCTTCCGCCATAGGTAATACGCGCATCATCATCGTTAATCAAGGTCGAATTCGGCGCCGGTGTGGTTCTTAAGATGAGCGGTATCTCCCACATCTTATACAAGCCCGAGGGGACGTCATCGAAGGGGCATCCGGAGGTGAAAAGGGACATCATCACTTCTGTCCCCTTGCGTTCGTGGAACTTCGCGCAAAGACTCGGGCCATAGAAATGGCCGCCCGTAATGTGATTGTCGCTGTGCGAATTGATGAACTTCCAAGGCCCCCAGGGGTGCGCCGCCTGGTAGAAGTCGTACCTCATCTCGTTGGGCTCGAACCATTTGGTCAGCTTCTGTGTGTTGTACCAGGAGATCATCAGATAGACGCCGAGCGCGGGAATATAGCAGGGGGGCGTCTGGCCGCATTTAGCCGGAAGGCTCAGAATAGGGATGGCTTGGTCGATTCGTTTTGACCAATTACCTGTATTGTGCCCGTCTCCTCCTGCATAATACCTCCAATCGGAAGCATCCAAGTCCTTGAGTTTCGTATGCGCGACTCGTCCCAGGATGTAATCGTCTCCGTCATTCCAGAACCCGTTGGGCGATAGGGCATAAACATATTGCCGGGCGCCGTCGCGGGAGACCGTGCCCCCGTTTCTTCCATAATGGATAAAGAAGGGAGAGCCAAAGCGCGTGCCGGGCCACATGGGACTCTTGTAGTTCTCCGCCGCGTTCCGCGTCCAGGTCAATCCCTTGTCAGTTGACTTGATGAGACTCGAATTAAAAGCGGTCTGCCGCATCAAAGGATCGTGGCTGTCACTGCCGTAGACGTTTCTGGACACGAAGGCGTAGAAAATCGAATCGATGCATTCCTGCCCGCAGGCCTTCCAGGTGGCGTTGTCCGCTTCTTTCTTGCTGGCGGCGCCATATTCATCCATGCTGTTGACGATTCGGCCCGTGAGGGCGTGCGGACTTTCCCCCTGCAATTGGTTGAAGGCCAGGTTTCGTGGTTGCGTCCCAAAACCCCGGCCATCGCAATTGAACGCATAAAGGCTGTTGTCGTCGGCCCAAAATGGGTCCCAAGTATCACCATTCGATTGGTCCCACTTATGAATGTTATCGAGGTCCATAAACACGTCGGTAATGGGAGTCGCCGCGCGGGGGTCATCAAACCCATGTCCCAATAGCGAGGGATTGCCCAAATCGGCAACGATGGAAGCTGTAGAGAACGCGGCAACGGTCTTGAGGAATTGGCGACGGGCCACCCGCCTGAATGTGTTTCTTGCTTCCCGCATATCTTACTCCTCCTCGGAAAACATATTGTTTCACAGCCTCGCGGGCCTGCGGAAACTGTTTCAGGGTTACACAGCGTAACACCAGCGCCTTCTCGATCGCCAGTGAAAATGGCCAGACGGCAACGCCCTGGGCAAGAATCTTCGCCAAAACTTCCGCCCGCCCCATTCTGCTTTTTCTGGCCCTGCTCAACGGTTTTGACGCACTCTGCTATCTAGGAGGCGTGTCTCGCTTCTTAGCCACGAGTTATAATAAAAATGGTGGTTTTGCGCGCTGTGCAGAGTTGCGCCTGCCGCCGCTGCGCATTACGACCCGCTGCCTGGGCGGATCGGATCAGGTGGCTGGTCCCTTCGAAGGGCCGGGCGGCGCACGTGGGACGATCAGCATGATTTCGATGCAGAAGGCATCCGCACCAAAAACCCGGTCGAGGAGCTTCGGTTTGGCAGGCCCGCCAGGGCGTCGGTCCCGGCCTGCGACTCGCCGGCCGGGTGCCACGTCAGCGCCCAAGGTTGTAAAAACTCCCCCGGCGCCACCTCCTGTTCCCGCGTCGGCTGCGTCCCTGCCGGATCGCGCCCGCGCACTCCTTGTCACGGTCCTCGTGGCTTGCGCTACCTTGCCTTACCTCAACATTCTGTTCAACGGTTTCGTCTATGACGACGATAACCAAGTGTTGAGAAATCCGTACATCCGAAGCTTCCAGTACCTGAAGGAAATCTTTACCAGCAACGTTTGGTCTTTCTGGGGCACGCACGCGGTCACCAATTACTATCGGCCGATGATGACGCTGGGATACCTTGTTTGCTACCGGGTCTTCGGTATGAAGGCTTACGGTTTCCATCTTGTCAGCCTTTTACTCCACGTCCTGATCGTCTGCTGTGTCTTTGTCCTCACCGAGCGTCTGACAGGGAACCGCGTGTGCGCCTTCGTGGCCGGCGCCTTTTTTGCTCTGCATCCGATTCACACCGAGTCGGTGGCCTGGATTGCTGCGGTGACGGACCTGGAGCTGACGTTTTTTTATCTCCTCACCTTTGGGATATTCTTAGCGGTGGCGAGGCCGGGGGGTCGGCGGTCGGAGCCCCTACTGGCCGCGATGGGGGTCAGTTTTCTTCTTGCCTTGCTTTCAAAGGAGCAGGCGATGACACTTCCGGTCCTGGCCACGGTTTATGAGCACTTCTATCGCGAGGACCGCTCGGAAACAAGCACCTTGCAGAAGCTGGGCCGTTACGGTCTGCTGTGGCTCGTCGGGGTGGCCTATGTGCTCTGCCGCATCCACTTTTTCGGAGCGCTGGCCCCGGCCCACAATGTGGCCAAGCTCACCCCCGAGCAAATAATGCTCACCGCCATCGCGCTGGTGGGCCAATATGTCGGCAAGCTCCTCTGGCCGGTGCGGCTTTGCGCCTTCTACGTTTTCCACCCGAGCAAGAGCCCGTTTGATCCCCTCGTCCTCGCCGGGCTGCTGGTCCTCCTCGCACTCGCTGCCTTATTCCTGGTCTGCTGGCGCAGCCGCGGACGAAACGTCCGCTTCGCCTCCTTTGGGATCGCGTGGTTCTTTGCCACGCTGGCCCCCGTCCTCAACGCCCACTGGCTGGCGGCCAACGTATTCACTGAACGTTACCTCTATCTGCCTTCGGTTGGCGTGGCGTGGCTCGTCGGTTTGGGTGTGTCGAAGTTATGGTCCCGCGCGGCGCCGCGTCCCGCCGAGCGGCGGGCGCTGGTGCTGGCCGGTCTCGCGGTGGGGGGGCTTTTTGCCGCCCGCATCGTGTTGCGCAACCGCGACTGGAACAATGACATCGTGCTGTACACCCGAACTCTCGAACTTTCACCGGATGCCTACGTCATCCAAAACAACCTGGCCGCTGTTTATTGGCATCAGGGCGACCGGGACAAAGCCGAGAATATGTGGCGCGAGGCGCTCACCCAGGATCCTAACCACCCCGACGCGCTTAATAATATGGGCATGGTGGCAGGCCGGAAAAAGCAATATGCCCAGGCGGCCGAGTTTTTCGAGCGTTCCATTAAGCTCAAGCCGGACGAACCAGATCCACATCTCAATTTGGGCACGACGTACCGGCTCATGGGAATGCCGGACCTGGCCGAGCGCGAGCTTCGGATGGCGCTCGCGCTGGCCCCGATCGACTACCTTGTTCTCAATGAACTCGGCCAGCTTTTCCTCGACGAAGGTCGCGTCGGCGAGGCCGAGGAACGGTTCCGCGCCTCCGTCCGCAATTTCCCGAATCCCGTTGCCTACGACTTTCTCGGCCAGATTAATATTCGCCAGCGCGCTGCGGGGGAAGCGGAGCGCGCCTTTCGGGCCGCCCTCGACTTGGATGAGTACGACAGTAACGCCCACTTTGGGCTTGGCTATCTTTACAAGGCCGCGGGCCGCAATGCCGAGGCTCTGAGCGAGTACGAAGCCGGACTCGCGAAGGATCCAACCAATCCGCGGGCGCTGGCGGCTGTGCAGGATTTGCGGCAAGAGAGTACCCGTACCACGCCCTGACCCGCGTCGCACTCGGCATCACGTCCAACGTTGATTGTCCACTCACGCCGGATCGCCACCAGGGCCGCTTTCGCCTTCAACAACCTGTTGTCCCATCGGCGCTTCGTCATCCTTCCTCCCTTTTCGAACCACCCCACGATTCTCGCTTGAACAGTAGTCCAGCTCGTCGCGTGTGTCGTGGCCATCCATACGTTCTACCGACGAGTTGGTGTATATTACGGGTCGGCCGGGAATTGGAATGGAAATCCCGGTCAAGGACGGCGGTTTTGACGAGCGGGCGGGGACCTCTGCATCTCACTGCTGCTAACCGCCGCCTAGGCGGAGCGGACCCGGCGCCTGGGGCTTGCGACGGGCCGGGCACAGACGGCGATGGGGGTGATTTCGATCAAGCAGGCATCCCGGCGAAAAACTCGGTCGAGGATATTCGGTTTAGCGCGTGGGCCAGGCCGTCGGTCCCGGCCGGCGACTCGCCGACCGGTTGCGCCGTCGGCGGCCAAGGTCAGGAAAGCTCCCCAGTCGCCGCCCTCGAGACTCGAGCGGGCCGCGTCCCGCCTGGATCACGCCTGCGCCCTCCTCATCACGGCCCTCGTGGCCTGCGCTACCCTGCCTTATCTCAACATTCTGTTCAACGGTTTTGTCTATGACGACGATGCCCAGGTGATACAGAATCCATACGTCCGAAGCTTCCGGTACCTGAAGGAAATCTTTACCACCAACGTCTGGTCTTTCTCGGGCGTGACCGTTTCCAATTACTATCGGCCGATGATGACGCTGGGATACCTTGTTTGCTACCGGGTCTTCGGTATGAAGGCTTACGGTTTCCATCTTGTCAGCCTTTTACTGCATGTGCTCATCGTCTGCTTCGTCTTTGCCCTCACGGAGCGTCTGACAGGGAACCGCGTGTGCGCCTTCGTGGCCGGCGCCTTTTTTGCTCTGCATCCGATTCACACCGAGTCGGTGGCCTGGATTGCTGCGGTGACGGACCTGGAGCTGACGTTTTTTTATCTCCTCACCTTTGGGATATTCTTAGCGGTGGCGAGGCCGGGAGGTCGGCGGTCGGAACCCCTGCTGGCGGCGATGGGGGTCAGTTTTCTTCTGGCCTTGCTTTCAAAGGAGCAGGCGATGACGCTTCCGGTCCTGGCCACGGTTTATGAGCACTTCTATCGCGAGGACCGCTCGGAAACAAGCACCTTGCAGAAGCTGGCCCGTTACGGTGCGCTGTGGCTCGTCGGGGTGGCCTACGTGCTTTTTCGCATTCACTTTCTGGGAGCGTTGGCGCCGGAAGAGAAGTTCCTCCAGGTTACCCCGCAGCAAATAGTGCTCACCGCCATCGCGCTGGTGGGCCAATATGTCGGCAAGCTCCTCTGGCCGGTGCGGCTTTGCGCCTTCTACGTTTTCCACCCGAGCAAGAACCTGTTGGATCTCCGCGTTCTCGCCGGACTGCTGGCCCTCCTCGCGCTCGCTGCTTTGTTCCTAGTCTGTTGGCGCAGCCGCGAACGAAACGTCCGCTCCGCTTCCTTCGGGATCGCGTGGTTCCTTGCCACGCTGGCTCCCGTCCTCAACGCCCATTGGTTGGGGGCCAACGTATTCACTGAACGCTACCTCTATCTGCCTTCGGTTGGCGTGGCGTGGCTCGTCGGTTTGGGTGTGTCGAGGCTGTGGTCACGCACGGCGGTGCGTCCTGCCGAGCGGCGGGCGCTGGTACTGGCCGGTCTCGCGGTGGGGGGGCTTTTTGCCGCCCGCATCGTGTTGCGCAACCGTGACTGGAATAATGACAAGGTACTGTACGCCCGGACTCTTGATCTCTCGCCGGATGCCTACCAGGTCCTGAACAGTCTGGGCATTATTTATTGGGAGGAGGGCGACTTGGACAAGGCTGAGGGCGCGTGGCGACGGGTGCTCGCCGCGGACCCCAACGAGCCCGGGGCGCTCATCAATATGGGCCTGCTGGCCAGCCAGAGACACCAGTATGCAGAAGCAAAGGGATTCTTCCAGCGTGCGATAGAGCTGAAGCCAAAGCTAGCGGACCCGCATCTCGACTTGGGCAACACGTACCTGAAGATGGGCCTGAGGGATTCAGCCGAGACCGAACTTCGAGCGGCAATCGCGCTTTCGCCGTTTGACAACCGCGCTCGTAACAGGCTCGGTCAGATTCTTTTTGACACGGGGCGCCGGCGCGAAGCCGAGGAGCAGTTCCGCGCCTCCGTCCGAAGTAGGCCGAATGCTCTCGCCTACGACTTTCTCGGGATGTTTAATATTCGCCGGGGCGCGGTGGGAGAGGCGGCGCGCGACTTCCGCGCCGCCATCAGCCTGGAGGAGGCTGACAGCTATGCGCACTTCGGACTTGGCGAAATTTACCAGGCTGCGGGCCGCAGGGCTGAGGCTTTGAGCGAGTACCGTGCTGGCTTGGTGAAGGATCCCACTAACCCCCAGGCGCTGGCGGCTGTCCAGAAGCTGCGGCAACAGAGCGCCGGCACTACGCCGTAACCCTCCAGGGCGGAAACTGAGAATTAGAAATTGGAAACTAGAAATTGGAAACTAGAAATTGGAAACTAGAAGTTGGAAAGAGGCTATCGCGGTTACCAGTTTCCAGTTTCGATTTTCCAATTTCCCCCTTCCTGCCTTCTGAAGCCGGCACTCTATGTTGCGCACTCGGTTCCATTTTCACGCTTTATTGAGGATGAGCGATCTTGTATTCTACGTGGTGACCGGCCTTCCGGTGGGCTCCCCCAGCCAGTCTGGCAGGGGAAGCGTAGGTGAAGAAAGAAGAAACGGAATCACCCCAGGGGGCGCCGCAAACTTTTTTCCTTTTTCTTGCGTCATCAACAATGGAATTGGGATTACAGATTTCTGATCGTCCGGACGCCGCACTGGTACGAAAGGCGATGAGCGGGCAGTCGGAAGCATTTAATGTGCTGGTGCGGCGCTGGGAGCGGAAGGTTTACAGCTTTCTGGTGTATCTGACGGGCCGGCCGGAAGATGCCTTCGACATGTGCCAGGAGACTTTCTTGTCCGCTTATCGCCATCTGGGCCAACTGAAGGAACCGGATAAGTTTCCCCAATGGCTGTTTCGGATCGCGCGCAACGCGGCTCACTCGCACGCCCGGCGCGAGCGTGAGGAAGAAACCAGCCTCGGGGATCTTGATGCGGTCGAAGATTCTTCCAAGGTGAGGGTGGGTGAGGCAGGGCAGTGGGAACGAGGGGACCTGAAAATCTTGGTGGAAAAAGCGCTGGCGGGATTGCCCCTCGAGCAGCGGGAAGCGATTGTGCTGAAGTTCTACCAGGGCTTCAAGTTGGCGGAGATTGCCGAGATCCAGGGTTGTCCGGTGAGTACGGCCAAGACCCGCGTCTACTCGGGTTTTGAACAACTGAGGAAGTTTATTGAAGGTTAATACTGCATTTCGCGGTTTGGAGAGTGATAACGTAATCGTCTTCCTTAACGGTGCGGCGACTCGTGAAGCGCATATCGATTATTTGCCGCCCACGACAAGCGCTATCCTGTCCCGGCGGGAGAGGGTCATACGTCAAGTGATATGACGTTCCTTTCCTCTCCTTACCCTCTCCCGTGGGGAGAGGATGGCGCCATTCAGCACAGGGGTTTAGCCTGCGACCTGTGCCTTTCCCTTTGGGGACGAGCGTGGGTTGCAGTTGCGCGTGCAGGCCACAACGGAGTTGAGAAGAAGCCAGGAGTCAAGAGTCCATAATCAAGAGAAGAGCCAGCAGAACAGCCACTAAAATGCAGCACCTAGGACCCCGAGGGGCGAAGTGTGGCAACTATGAAGTTGGGAACTGGCTCGCGGGGTTTCCAATTTCTTCGTTTCTGAGTCCTGAATCCTGATTCCAGTTTTTCTGACTTATGCGCAGAAGAGGTGAACGTCATGGGATGTCGCGAATGGGGAACTAAGCTGACTGATTGGGCGCTGGATGAGCTGCCCCCAGCAAAAGCTCGAGAGCTCGAGCGGCATATCGGGCAATGCGAAGAGTGTGCACGCTCGGCCCAGCGCTTGCGGGGAGTGCGGCAGGCGTTGCTGAGCAGTCTGACAGACCGCGAGATGCCCGCCCACTTGGTCCTGGTAGGAGAGAAGCCTCAGAGCCTATTTGCGGGCTTCTGGCCAGCACTGTTCCGGACAGCGGCGCTTTCGGCGACGGCGGCGGCAATTTTTCTAGTCGTCGTGTCGGTTGGTTTCCGGCACGGGCGAGGCTGGTTGCTCCCCACCACCGCGCGGGTGGAGCCGACGTTGACGCGGACCGAGCTCCAGGCCTTAGTTGCGCAGACGGTCGCTGAACAAGTATCCTCGCAGAGCAAAGAGACGCAGGCCGTCACCAGGGATCTGGCGGCGAGCCTGCGTGCGGAGGAGAGGGGGAACTTGGCGCGCATCGGGCGGCAGTTGCAGTATTTGGAGTTGGTTCAGAATGCGGTCTGGAAGCAGACGCAGCGGCAGAACGAGGTCATTAGCCTCGTGGCCCACTATCAGCAGCCACCCGCCAAATAACCCGCGCAACCCGCGAGGAGGTAACTCGAATGCAGTTCAAGCTAGGAAGCGCAGGCAAAGCAGCCAGGGTCGGAATTGCCTGCTTGCTTATGTCGCTGGGGAGTGTCTGGGCGCAATCACCCCCATCCAATCTCAGCGCGCTGAAGAGCGAAATGAAAGTCTTCGAAGCGGTCATTGATGGAACTATGGGCCAAACTTTCGCGCCGCCCTTCGGGCTGCTGCAGAGGACCAAGGGAGCATATTTGCCCGGATTCGGTCTGGCCTTCAGCTTGGAAGTCGACCTCTATCCCACACGGGCTCCCAATCCCTTCAATATGGCTCCCTTGAGCAAGGCGGAAATCGACAAGGCGCAAAAGATGGAGCGGGCGCGTATCGCCACTGTCAAAACTTCAGTTCCTCGTCTGCTTGCCGACCATGCAGTTAGTTTGCGGGACCTGACCGCGGACGACTCCGTCGCCGTGGTCGTGCACCTTTTTGAAATGCAGCCCGGAGATACCCAACTTCCTGACCAACTGGTCATCGAAACCCGGAAGTCGGACTTGAATCAGTTTTGGGACAAGAAGATTTCATATGAAGAGCTGGTAGGCAAGATGACGATCCTGGAACTTTGAGGGTTCGCAATGACTTCTGCTGCGGTCAGCCACAAATTGTTGGGACAGTTGCTGGTGGAGCGCGGCCTGTTGCCGGAAGACGACCTGCAAAAGGCGCTCGCCTTGCAGCGGGAGCGGAAGGGGCGCTTGGGGAAGATCCTTTTGGACCTGGGCTACGTTTCGCAGCAAGACTTGCAGAATGTTCTGTCCGAGCAACTCGGTATCCCGCGCGTTGACCCGGCCGAACTCCAGGAGGTGCCCATGGAGGCGGCCTCCTTGCCTTCGGGCTTCTTGCGCCAATCTCTCCTTTATCCCTACCGAGTTGACGACAGCACGGTTTTCATTGCCATGGCCGATCCGCTTGACAGTGACAACATTCGGGCGATTGAGCAGTTGATGGGACGAAAAGCGGAAGTGCGGCTGGCGAGTGAAGCCGCCATCCTGAAGGCCCTGGATGTCTGGCTCGGCGCGGAACAAACTGAAGAGGGCGTGGTGGCGCCGGACTCCGACGAGTCGTCTCGAGTCCTGGAAGCGGAAACGGCCGACATTGACCAACTGCGGGACTTGGCTTCGGAAGCGCCGGTGATTCGCTGGGTGAACCAGTTGGTGGCGCGCGCTCTCGAGCGGCGCTCCAGCGACATCCACTTCGAGCCTTTCGAAAAGCAGTTCCGGGTCCGCTACCGGATCGATGGAGTTCTGTACGAAGTGCAGGCTCCGCCGCGCGAGATGCAGGCGGCCATTACCTCCAGGATCAAGCTCATGGCGAAGCTCAACATCGCCGAGCAGCGCCTGCCCCAGGACGGCAGGATTCCCCTGCGGGTTTTAGGCCGCGAAATCGACCTGCGTGTCTCGACCCTTCCGACGCTCTATGGGGAGAGCGTCGTGATGCGTCTTCTGGACCGCAGCGGGAGCGAGCGCTATTCTTTGGCGACTTTGGGATTTCCGGAAAGCCTGCTGAAGAAGATGGAATATTACCTCAGCCTTCCCCACGGCCTTTTCCTGGTTACGGGCCCTACCGGCAGCGGCAAGTCCACTACGCTCTATGGCTCCCTGCGACGGCTAAACACCATGGATAAGAAGGTGATCACGGTGGAGGATCCGGTGGAGTACCAGTTGCCGGGTGTCAACCAGATCCATGTGAATCCCCAGATCGGTCTGACCTTTGCGGCGGGCCTGCGCCACATTGTTCGCCAGGATCCGGACATCATCATGATCGGTGAGATCCGGGATCTTGAGACCGCCGAGATCGCCATGCGCGCCGCGCTCACTGGCCACTTAGTCTTCAGCACCCTGCACACCAATGACGCTCCAAGTGCGGTCACGCGCCTTACGGATATGGGGGTCGAACACTACCTGGTTTCATCCTCCCTGGTTGCTGTACTCGCCCAACGGTTGGTGCGGGTGTTGTGTGATGAATGCAAAAGGCCCTACGCGGCAGACGGCGACGAACTGCGGAAGCAAGGTTGGGAGGGCGCGGGGGGTCCATTGACGCTTTACGCCGGTCAAGGGTGCGCGCATTGCGGTAATACCGGCTTTCTGGGGCGAGTGGGAATTTTTGAATTCATGGAGCTGGACGAAGGAATCCGGCGGGCGATCGTGTCTCGTGCTGACGCCAGTACTTTGCGGGCAGCAGCGCGCGAGCGCGGGATGCGCAGCCTGAGAGAGGACGGCTGGCTGAAGATTGCCTCGGGCCAGACGACACTGGAAGAGGTGTGGCGGGTTACGCAGGAGGTTTAGAAGAAGTTGTCAGTCGTCAGTTGTCAGAAGTCAGTAGCCAAAGGAGGGCCGTGTCATTCCGAGCGCAGCGAAGAATCTTGCTGTGCCTCGGGGCGGATCGCGGAAGAAAGATCAGAGCGAAATTCCTCGCTGCGCTCGGAATGACACCGTTACCCTGAATCCTGAATCCTGGATCCTGAATCCTAACGAGATGCCGGAGTTTTCCTACAAGGCGATTAAAGGCAGCGGCGAATTGGTCCAAGGGACGCTGGTCGCGGAGACCGAGCCGGCAATGCTGGAGCAGCTTCGCCGCATGGGATGCATGCCTATCCACGTGAGCGCGAAAGACGGCGCGCGGGGCCTGGGCTGGTCAAGCCTCACTCAGCGGGGCTTGAATTCACAGGACCGTCTTACTTTCGCTCGCCAGCTCGCCACTCTTGTGCGGGCGGGCATTCCGCTCGACCGCAGCCTCTCGCTGAGCCGTGACTTAGCTGAGAAGCCGGCGCTGCGCGCCGTCATTGATGGCACGCTTAAGGAATTGCGCAGTGGACAATCGTTGGCCCACAGCCTGGCCGCCAACGAGCGTTTTTTCCCCCCACTTTATGTCGCCATGGTGCGGGCGGGAGAGGCCAGTGGCACGCTTCCGGCGGTCCTGGATCGTTTGGTGGAGTTTGAGGAGTTCAGCGCGGAACTGCGCGGCTATCTTGTTTCAGCTCTCATTTATCCCACGCTTTTGCTCGCCGTAGGCAGCGTGGCGATCGCCTTCTTGCTGGGGTTTGTGGTGCCGCGCTTCGCGCAGATCTTTGAAGAGGCTGGGAAGGAACTGCCTTTGCCAACCCAGATCTTAATGGATGTTTCTCAGGCCTTTCGCAACTACGGCTGGCTGGCGGCCTTAATCATCGTCGCTGGGGTGTTGCTCACAAATCGCTGGGTGCGAACCGAGGCCGGCCGGATGCGCTGGGACCAGTGGCGCCTGAAGGCCCCCTTGCTGGGGGACGTCAGCTTGAAACTCGAAATCGCGCGTTTTGCCAAGACCATGGGAACCTTGTTGAATCAGGCGGTTCCCATCATCTCGGCTCTGCGCCTTACCCGCGAGGTCTTGAGCAATCGCCGCGTGGCCGCGGGAGTCGAGCCGCTCATCCAGGGAGTCAAGCGAGGTCAGGGGCTGGCCACCCCACTGGCCGAAACCGGCCTGTTTCCGGCGCTCGCCGTGCAATTGATGACTCTGGGAGAGCAGACTGGAAAGTTGGACTCCATGCTGCTCGAGTTGGCCGCGATTTACGACCGGGAGGTCCGCGTGGCCACCAAGCGTTTGGTGGCGCTCGTCGAACCGGCCGTGATTTTAGCCATGGGCTTGGTTGTTGGAACGATAGTGGTTTCTACTCTGCTGGCGATTGTCAGCATAAATGAGGTGCCGTTCTGATGCGCCAACCAAGACAACAGAGAAGGCATTTATCGGGACAGGAATCCCTACAGGGTTTCACCTTGATCGAACTGATCGTGGTGGTACTCATCCTCGGACTGCTGGCCGGTCTGGTGGTCCCCCGCTTGTTCAAGCATGCGACGCAGGCCAAGATCACCGTGGCGAAGGCGCAGATTGCTGCCTTCCAGACGGCGCTCGGAGCTTACAAGCTGGATACGGGTAATTTCCCCAGCACAGACCAGGGCTTGCAGGCGCTGCGGACACTCCCGGCTGGCGTCAACAATTGGAACGGTCCTTACCTGCCCAAGGATATTCCCCTGGATCCCTGGAATCGCCCTTATGTCTACAAATTTCCTGGCGAGCATGGTGACGAACCGGACATCATCAGTTATGGAGCCGACGGGCAGCCGGGCGGGGACGGAGAGAATGCCGATATCCTTAGTTGGAAATGAACGCCGCCCTCGCCGGTCGCGGGAAGCCGGTGTGACGCTTCTCGAGCTGGTGATCGTCCTGCTGATTATCTCCTTGGGAGTGTCGTTGGTCGCTCCGCGTTTTGGCAACTGGAGCGATGCATGGACGCTAAGAAGCGCGGCAGAGCGGGTGGCGCAGACAGTTCGCTACGCTCGAACGCGCGCGCTTTTCGAGCAGAGCTATTACGTGATGGAAATCGAGCCGGCAACTCGCTTGGTCCGGGTGTTCAATCCTGCCTCCGGTTTTTTGCGAGGGTTTACGCTCCCCCGAGACGTGACGGTGGATGACGGTGAGAATCCTCCACCGGCGGTCGTACGACTCCTGCTTCCGCCCTCCGGGGTGGTGGAAGAAAGGGATTTGTGGCTCAGCAACCGGCGCGGAAGCAAATTCAGGATCCATGTAGATTTCATGCTCGGTAGCCCGGCCGTCGAGGCCGTTAAAGTGGGATCACGCTAAGTGCAGAAGATCATCCAACGTCAGCGCGAGCCGCGCGAGGCCGGAATCAGCCTGCTGGAAGTCCTGATGGCGATTTCACTTCTGGGAGTCAGCTTCGCCACCATTTTCTCAGGCCTTTCTGCGGCTCTTCGCGCTGCTGACCGGCTGGATCGTTTCGATCGCGGCAATGAATTCGCCACAGCGAAGCTCAACGAGCTGTTTTTGGACCCTTCGCTAATGGCCGGGCAGGTGCGTTCCGGAGTCTCTCCTTCCGGTATTTGGTGGCAGGCGAAAACCGACTTGGTCGAAACAAGGCCGCTGTCCGATCCCAAGAAGCCGGCTCAACTGGCTCGAATCATACTGGAGGTTTCCTGGCGCACGCGCTCGGGTCGGCAGAGTTTGAATTTGGAAACACTTAAGCTCTGCATCCCGGAGCCGCCGCGTGGTCCATGAATCGGGAGATCGGGCGAGCAAAAAGCCATACCCAAATCGGGCGATTGGGAGATCGGGTGAACGATCGGAATCAGGTGATCGGATGATCTGGAGATGGGGTGAACGAAAGCGGGATCGGAATTGGGTGGTCGTTCTCCCGGTCACCCGATCATCCGATCAAAGAGGATTCACGCTGTTCGAGGTACTGCTCAGCCTGACGCTGACCGGGTTCGTGATGGTCACTTTGCTGATTGGGCTGCGGGTGGCAAACCGGGCTTGGCGAACTGGAGAAGCGCGGCTCCGCCAAGTGCACACGGCGGCTGAGCGGAATACTTTCGTCGTTCAGCAGATCGCGTCTCTGGTTCCTTATCGGGTGACGACAGATGACCCTCACCTGCCCGGAACGCTCACGGTTCTGCAAGCCAGCGCCACGTGCCTGCGTTTCGTCAGTTCTTACAGTAGCGTTTATCGAAGCCGCACGGGGTTGGTGCTTGTCGAGTACGGGATCGTCGGGGCTTCTCGCGGAAACGTGGAGGTGGCGTTGCGCGAAACTCCTGTGAGAGACAACGACGTCCTTTTTCACATGCTCGTTCGGGATGTCACGAACGATCCTGAGACCGGGGTGCCCTTGATTAACTACCAGCCGTTCTCACTGAGAGCGGCAGACTTGCTGTTGATGAAGGGTTTGGGCGACGCTTGGTTTGAATACTTGGACTTACACCCCAAGAAAGGCGCCATCCCGGTTTGGCGGGAGGATTGGAAGAGCAGCGAAGAGGCTCCTTACCCGGGGGCGATTCGGCTTCGCTGGGAACTCGGAGACCAGAGGGGAGAAGAACTCATCCCCGTGCGCGCGAAGTTGATTCCGCTGACGGCATCCGCGAAATGAGCAGGATTCAGGAGCGTAGGATTCAGGATTCAGGAATGTCAGACATGCAGCATTCAAGAGCCGACACGCAGCAGCCAGGGAAGCACCGCGAACGTGCTTCCCCGAATCCTGAATCCCGAATCCTGAACCCTGCAGGCAGCAAGGATGCTGGCGTGGTCTTGCTGGCCGTGATGTCCGCGATCACCGTGATGCTCCTGGTGGCCCTGGCGTTTTCTGGCTCGGTCCAGATCGAGACTCGAACGGCCATTTATCGTAAGGAGGCCACTCAGGCTTATGCCTTGGCGGCGGGCGGAGTCCAATCCGCCATTCTGGAGATCGCCTACCCGCCCGCCGAGGACCAAAAAGACAAGCCCCGGCTCTGGAAAAGAGGGCAGCGTTTGGTACGCGTGCCTTTCGAGCAGGGGGTGGCGCTTGTGGAAATTGTGAATGAGACCGGGAAGCTCGACCTCAACATTGCCGAGCGAAAACAACTGGCACGTTTGTTTGAAGCGCGTGGCCTGCGAACCGCGCAGGCGGACGATTTGGCGACGGCTGTCGAGCACTGGCGGAGCCCCGCAGGCTCTGATGATGAGGGGTTCAGGGTCCTGGATGACTATTATCGTGATGCCGGGTATCGTCCCGCTCACGGTAGCTTCACTTCCGTGGAAGAGGTGCTGCACGTTCGCGGAATGAGCCGGGACATCTTTTACGGTACGGCAGAGTATAGCCGGCAGGATGGCATTCGATACCAATACGGAGTAGGCCAGGATTTGACGATTTATTCGAAATCTGCGCCGCTCAATGTGAATTATGCCTCCGAGGCCGTCTTGCTCAGCGTGCCGGGCGTAACCGAGGACCTGGCTGAGTCCATTGTTCAGGAGCGACGCAAGAAGCCCTTCGAGTCGCTGGAGGAAATGGCGGAACGTTTGAGTACATCTGTGCCGGACACGGCGCTGTCGTTCCTCAGTTGCGACGAGGGCAAGACTTACAGCATCGTTTCGGTGGGAGCGGTCAATGGCTCACGGGTTCGCCGGACGATCAAAGCCGTTGTCCAGGTTACGCCAGAGGGCGTGGCCCTGCATCGCATCATTGCCTGGTACGACGACGTCGCGGAATGAAGAAAGGCAGGATTCAGGAGTCAGGATTCAGGGATGAGCCACCAGCGCACTTCCTGGCTCCACTCCTGTTTCCTGAATCCCGAATCCTGAATTCTTGTATGTCACTCGCCTTCACCAAACTCGTTGTGGGCGTCGATAGCGGTGGTGGGGCAATCACTCTCACCGCGCTGGGACGCCGCTTTCGGCACTTTATGCTGCTTGACGAACTGCGTCTTCCGGAGCCGCTGAACGAGGATGCGCCCGCCAAAGTGGCCGCCTTTCTGGACCGCCATCGGCTCCGTGAAGCCCGCGTCATGGCTTGCTTGCCGCGCGAAGCGGTCCTGGTTCGATTCCTCAACTTGCCCGTGGAAGCGGAGCCGCAGTTGACCAAGGTAGTAGGCTATCAGTTGGACTCACTTCACCCTTACGGGGACGATCAAGTCTATTGGGATTGTGCGGTGGTGGACCGCGATGCGAAGACGAAGCAGATCAGCGTGATGGTGGTGCTGGCGGAGAAGTCACGGGTGAACCGCTGCAAGCAGGCGCTCCAAGAATTGGGCCTGCGGCTGAGCGGCTTGACGCTGGGAGCCACGGCGCTGGCTGTCTTGGTAAAGCCCCTGCTGCCGCCCACGGCGTTGATCGTGTGTGGCCGAAGCTCGGTGGTGGAACTGCTCTCCTTCCACCAGGGGAATTTGTCCGCCACGCAGGAGATTCCTCTTGAACCGAGCGCCAGCGCCCAAGAGCGATTCGACCGGGAGTGGCATCGTGCCCTCGCGGCTTTACCCATGTCCGACCCTGCCACGCTTCCCTGGTTCGTCTGCGGGTCAGTGCCGTCCGCCTTTTCTGGGCTCCTCGAGGGCGCGTCACCCTTACCGGCTCCAAATCTGGATCTGAGCCGGCGCCACGGGTCGGTGGACTTCGAGTGGGCCGCCCTGGCTGCGGCCTATGCGGGCTTGGTCCGCGGCGCCTCTCCCTTCATCAACCTTCTCCCTCCGGCAGAGCGTTGGCAGCCGAGCGTCGGGGCGCGCCTCCCGGTCTACACCTTGTGCGGTACGGCGGCGCTTCTGGCGCTCACCTTAGCGTCTCACGCTTGGATTGAAAGGGCGTTGTACGTCCACGCCCTGGACCGCGCCCTCCGGCGCCTGGAGGCTCCTTCCCAGCAGCTTCGCCGGCAGAATCAGGAGACCAGTAGCCTCGAGACTCGTGCCGCAGTCCTCGCGAACCTCCGGGCCGGCAACTCGCAGAAGCTCCGGCTGCTCGAGCAGTTGACCAAGCTGCTTCCGGACGGCACTTGGCTCCAGCAATTGCAAATCAACGAAGATACTGTCGAAATCTACGGCTCTTCCGACCGAGCGGCGGATTTGGTTCTTCCGCTCGAGAATTCGCCTTACTTTACTCAGGTTGAGTTTACGTCTCCAATCACGCGGGATAATAAGAACAAGGAGGTTTTTCGAATCCGCATGCGGCTGAAGCAGGCCGCGGCCCGAAAGGATTGACCATTGATGATGGGTGATTGGCAATTGGTGGTTGACTGGCAAAGACCAAAACGCGAAGCGGGAAGATCGAATGTTTGAGAAGCTTGGTCGTCGAGATCGCATTGCTTTGGGGCTCGGGGTGGGCGCCACGGCCTTGTTCCTGCTCTTGAACTTTGGCGTGCTCCCCCTCTTCGAGCGCCTGGGCACCAGCGCGGAGGCGGTTCAACAGAAGGAAGTGGAACTGCGGCGGGACAAGCGACTGTTGGCCGAGGCGGAGCTTGAGAAGATCCATCTTGCCGCTGCCGGGGACCGCCTGAAGGGACTCGAGGCGGGTCTTCTGGAGAGCCCCTCGCCTTCTCTGGCCAATGCCGAGTGGCAGCGTCTGGTGGGCCAGTTGGCCGACAGCAAGGGCATCCAGCCCGGCAGTAGCGAGTTCCTTCGCACTCAGGACCTCGGCACAGGATATTCCCTCGTGATCGGCCGAGTGCAGCTCCGCTGTCGCCTGGACCAGCTCGTCGATTTTCTGGTCGCCTTGGCTACCTCTCCCAAGCTTCTGTCCGTCACGGGCCTCTTGGTAAATCCCCTCCAGGGGGACCCGCAAGGAACATTAAACGTGCAGTTGACGATTGGGGCGGCCATCCGGACAGTGAAGCAAGCCAAGGACGGGGCGGCCGCGCACTAGAAACGGAACTCGAAATTCGAAAATCGCAGTGGGCCGTTGAATTTCGATTTTCGGTCTTTACGTGGGGGCAAGCATGTTGGGCAGACGTCGGGAACAGATTCTCATTATCGTCGGCCTCATCGGCCTGAACACCCTGATGGGCTGGTTCTTGGGACGGCTCTGGAAGGACTATCGCAGCCGCACCCAATGGCTTTACGCCAGCGCGTCGGCACCCTCTGCGGCCACATTCGCGGCCGGCTCGAAGCAGGCAGGGCAGCCGAAAAGCGTCGTGGAGATCGTTGACCGAAATGTCTTTAGTCCCCTGCGCGGCAGCCGGACGCCTCAGGCGCAAGAAGAGGTTAAACCTCCAAAGCCGCCGCTCTTGTTCGGGACTATGAACCTGGGGGACGGCTGGTTTGCGTTGATGGCCCCGGGTGACCAACCCTCAGCGGCCTCCAAACGCGTCCTTCCTGGGGAAGAAATCGGCGGTTACAAGTTGGTTTCTATTGGCACCTCGAATGTGGTGATTGAGTGGCAGGAAAAGAAGACCACCCTGGACGTTTCCGAGTCGGCCCGCCATGTCCATGGCATTATTGAAAAAACGGCCAGCGTGAGCGCGCGTCCCGCATCGGTAACAACAGCGGGGAGCGCTTCCAACCCGGCGATACCCGTATCTTCTCTTGCCGGAGGTGCAGGGCTCACGTCTCCCGCCACGTCGGAGCCGCCCGGGGTTTCTCCGGACGTTCCGCCTGGCACCATCATTGGAGGAAAGCAAAAGGTTTTGGTGCCGACTCCTTTCGGTATGAGACCCATGTGGCAGGACGTCGGACCGCCTGGCTCACAGTCGCCGCAACAAACCGGCAACCCCAATAAGTAGAGGAAGGGCGCAGACAGGGTTCAGGAGCCGGGATGTGCAGTTGGGCTCAACGAGCAAGCCGTAAGGAAGCCGGGATTCAGGATTCAGCAAAGGCTTTCCGTGAATCCTGAATTCTGCTCTTCCGACACTCACATAGGGAGGACATAGATTGTTTTCACTCTCTAAACTGCACGGCCATGAGCTAAAAACAGACCGAATGATCCGTCTCATTTCCTGCCCACGCCCTCGGGCGCTGTGGCTTTCGACGGGTTTTGCAGTCCTCGTCCTCGGCGCCGCGGCGTCGCTAACCCTCAGCGCGCCTGCGCCCGCCGCTCAGCAGCGCAAGCGGCCTGCGCCGCAAGCAACACAGCCCGGGCCCCGCAATCCGAGGCCGGCGCAGACTCCTCCGGCCAGCCAAACCAGCCCGGCCCCCCCGGCTACCCAAACCTCGCCGGCCCAGCAAGTCTCCCCGCCCACGCCTCCGCCGGCTAACCAAACCTCACCGGCCCAGCAAGTCTCCCCGCCCACGCCTCCGCCGGCTGCAGGTGGGGCGGGGGTCGGGTTCCGACTCGAGAATGCTGACCTCCTCCAGTTCATCAGCCTTGTGGCCGGCCAGTTGAAGCTGAACTACGTTGTTGACCCAGCCGTCAAAGGCGCGGTGACCATTTCCACGACGGGCGACCTCAAGACTGAGGACCTCCTGCCCATTCTCGAAACCGTTCTGAAGATGAATAATGCCACGGCGATTAAGAGCGGGAATTTCTATCGCATCGTCCCTCTCGCCGCAGCGCCCAGAAACCCCTTGGGTGTCTCGACCAGCACCAATGGAGCAGGTCTGCCTGAGGATGAGCGCATACTCATGCAGATCATCCCTCTGAAGTTCGTCTTCGCGGCGGACATGGCCAAGATGCTTACACCGTTTCTTTCGGAGGGGGGTACGGTGGCCGTCCATGAGGCGGGCAACACCCTGATCCTGGTCGATGACAGCTTGAACCTAAAGCGGCTGATGGAGATCCTCCAGCAGTTTGACAATTCCAGCTTTGCCCAGCAGCGCGTGCGGTTGTTGCCGGTACGCAACAACGTGGCGTCCGCTCTGGTTCCGGAGCTTGAGGCGATTTTCTCCACCTATGCGCTCTCGAACAAGGCGACACCCTTGAACTTCGTGCCCCTGGATCGCATCAATGGCATTCTGATCGCGGCCGCTGATCCCGCCGCCTTCGATGAAGTCGAGCAATGGCTAGCGAGACTCGACCAGCCGGCAGCCCCGAACGGAATTCAGACCTTTGTTTATAAGGTTCAGAACTCCGAAGCCGATCGCCTCGTCAAACTGCTGAACGCCCTTCGGGGTCGACGTGAAGCAGGTGTTGGGGAAACCGGGGCGGGAACTTCCGGCGGCGCGGCAGGTCGCGACAGGGAACTCACGTCGGGCAGGGGCGCCGGCGCGTCCGCGTCGCTGCAGGAACAAGCTTTCCAGCCACGCTCCGCTGAAACTGCGGCGAGCTTGGGCGCTTTCGGTTCAGCGGGTGGCGAGGGAAGCGCCGCGGGTTCCGAACCGGCGCTGCGCGTCATAACCGACCCGGTCAGCAATTCGATTATTGTGCAGGGCACCGCGCAGCAGTATGCCGATATTGCCAAGACCCTCGAAAAGCTTGACGTTCTGCCCCGGCAGGTTCTGATTGAAGCCCGAGTCTACGAAGTGAACCTAACCGGCGATCTTTCCTTTGGCCTCACATACGCGCTCCAGCAGCGCGGTACCGCTGCCGCTGCCGCTGCCAAAAACGGCGGGACGGGTCTGCAGTTCAGCGGTGGCAATAACAGCTCCTCGGGTGCGGGTAGCTTGGCACTCTCCGCCGGCGGCGTGATCGGCTATACCCGCGAACTGATGGCTTTTCTGACCGCCAGCGAAAACCGTTCGCGGGTGCGAACGCTTTCGGCGCCCACCGTGCTCGCCACCGATAGCACGGAGGCGCGAATCCAAGTTGGCGCCTCTGTGCCGGTCCTCACCTCCCAGGGTCTCTCGTCGGGCGCAATCGCCGGGTCCACCAGCCTGTTCACCAATACCGTTAGTAATGTGGACACGGGGATTATCCTCACGGTAACTCCGCGCGTCACCAGTACGGGTCTGGTCTCCCTCACTATCCACCAGGACATCAGCAACGAGGTGCCCGCTGCAGCGGGTAGCGGCATCCAATCCCCGAGCTTTACGAAGCGTTCGGTGTCCACCCACGCCGTGGCTCAGGATGGCCAGACCATTGCCTTAGGCGGGTTGATCTCGTACAACTACAATAAATCCGTTAATCGCATCCCCCTGCTCGGCGACATTCCTTGGCTCGGCATGCTTTTTGGAAGCACTTCCTACGTCACCCAGGAAACGGAATTGATTGTGCTCCTGACGCCGCGCATCATCAGTACCCTTCCCGGCGCCCAGGATGCCACACGCGAGCTTCGGGACAAGTTGAAAGACTTGCGACGAGAATTCAAGAAAGACGAATTGCTGAACCCGAAGAACAGGATTCGGGAGGGCGGAAACTAGAAATTCGAATTTGGGAACTGGCTATCGACGTTGCCAATTTCCGGCTTCAGATTTCCACTTTTCCCTTCCCTGAATCCTGCTCATAGCTCGAAACGAGTGTGCAGTACGTGCATCTGAGGCTGTGAGGAAACGCCAAATTTCACCGTAGGGATACCGAGGCGCAGAGAAACGTTCTCTTTTCGATCCTCGATCAACAATCGCCAATCGACAATCCCTCTGCCGTCCTGATCCTGCCTTGCGGGAGAAGCATCGCGGCAGCTTCCTCATCGTGAGAACCCCCAATACACCTCACTCTCTGAGGATAGCGCAGAACGAAAAAAAATCTTGACAACTCATCCTGGCGGTGCTAAGTTCGCAGGCATTCAGTTGGAGTTTGGGTTCGGTAGTTCACAAGTAGCAGGGCGGTGAAGCCGGAGCGATGCGGAGGCGGGCAAAAGGCCTTGAGAGGCGTGAAGCAGCGCTCTCTCGCGCGCGCCAACCAGCACTGCGATGAAGAAATTAGTTGACAAGATAGTGGAGGTAATGCTAGGGTTCGTTAGTCAATCAGTTCAACACTGGCTTTTTGAGTGAACCGGGGTTCGCGAACCTAAGTACGCTCGCCCCACAAAAACAAAGGAGAGGAAAAGATGACGAAGAAAAGAAGTTTGCTGTTGATAAGTCTGTTCTTGGTTTTCGGGCTCGCGACGATGGCGTCGAGTGCCTTGGCGCAAACCCAGTGGACGGTAGGCGCCAACGAAAACGACAACGCCCGCGCCCAGGGCCTTGCCGAGTCGACCGGCCAAATCAGCCTCAATACCTCAACTCAAGGCATCGTCGGGGCTACAACCTACTTTAGAGTTTACTATGGTGCGCCGATCACGAACCTCGGCACGATATACATCGTGTGCTCGGGCAGCGCTTCCCCCCTTAGTCCCTTTAACAGCCCCGGTGGCGCTTACGGGGGCGTGGGTTGCGGCGGGGCCTTAGTGCCTAGCCTCGACGTTACGTCAAAGATTCTGACCATAACCTTCAACACCAACATCACTTTCCCGACCGGGGGTAGCAGCCAGATCAGCATCACAGCTCGCGTGAATGCCACGGCAGTATCATGCGCCTCGGCCATTTACGCCACTGTGGACGCGCACACTCCTACCGGCCAACCGAATCTCACCATCACTCCAAATCAACCCTCGAACCCTTTGAGAGTTATGGAGGTACAATGCGACCCAGCCCTCTCGCTGACCTATGGGACTGAACGCTCAAAGCTGGAAACTGAGCCGGCTTTTGTATTGACTTGCATTGGGGTCAAGGATGCAGCTCCGTATGACAATGACTTTACTCTTAACGTCGACGAGGAATACCCCTACGCGTTGACGAGCTCAAGTTACGAAATGGAGTTGGATCCCGGTTCCGGAGATGGTGACGTTACGAACGGGACCAATTTCACCATCACCTTTTCCAACGTGCCTCAAGGAGTAGGGATTGAGAACGAGGATATCAAGCCGTGCAGCACGTTGTGGACTGGGAACTCGCTTTCTTGCCCGGGTGGGACGCTGAACATCGTTCTCGAGGATGGTCAGCCCGTGGTTACGGCGGACACAGGCACGCCGGCCACGCACACGGTTAGTTTCACTTATGACACGGTCAGCGTGGATGCGGGGTTCAAGGAGAGCGTGGATCTAAAATTCAAGTTCTGGTCGCATGGTCCACTGCAGGCGGGGTTGGCTTCTATCACGGCTAACATAGAAAAGGAGCCGACAACACCTTCGACTGCAATTCCACTCTTTATAGATAAGTGGGAGTTGGCGACGCCGTTAACTGTGATAACCTTCTCCGACTGCAAGACTTACCTGCTGTACCCCTATCTGGTGGATTCGTTCGGCTTTGGTTCGGGCATTGCGGTGGCCAATACGACCATGGACCCGTTCGCGGCTGATCCTATCCTTATCAAGGGATCCGCTGTCCAGCAGAGCGGTCCATGCACTTGGAACCTGTACGCCACGAGTCCTGCTGGGGCACTGTCTACGGCCACGTACACTTCGCCAACAATCATGTCGGGCCAGACTTTCGCTTTTGACATGGCCTCCAGTTTGAAGGCTAATGTCGACGGCTACGCCATTGCCGTTTGCGACTTCCAGAATGCTCACGGCTACGCGTTTATCACCTACAACTTGTTTGGTAATAATGGCGTAGCGGCAAACTACCTGGCTGACGTCCTGCCGAATCCGGCGTTGTACCATCGCAGTCCGGCTGGTAACGCGCTCGGAGAGACTGCCATCGCTCCGTATTGGATAACTCGTGAGCTTGAAAGGCTATTGAACTACGGATCGTTCGGTCGCTAGCTGGTACGATACCACCTCGACGCTAGCGAGCGTGTTGGGTTAGCGCGGAAGACGAAGAGGCAGTTCTGCACAGGCAGGGCTGCCTCCTCACCTTAGGATCACGAGCTACTAGTACCAGTACGGCTTGATGGTAGCCGCGGTTTGAGCCAGTGGAACACGAAGAGGCAGCTCCGCCTGCGCGGGGGTGCCTCTTTGTGCGAATTGGCTACCCGCCACTCGACGTTCATGCCACATCGAGTCCCCCATGTTAAACACAAGGGTAATCAAACGGAGGGCTTACGCTCGTTTCCCGGTTGCGGGGCTGCTAACTGCCTTCTGCTTGGTTGGCACGGTTGTCCCGGTCATAGCTTCGTCGTCAAATGAAGAGGCGTTGCGGAACCGAGTCGAGCAATTGTACACCGCCTTGCAGCAGGGCGACTGGGCGCGGATGGAGAAGTACATCACGAAAGAGTCGAAACCGTTCTTCCGCAGTCAGGCAAAGAAGCCAGTGCTAGCGCACCAGATTGAGTCTATCAAGCTGGACCCTGACGGCAAGACGGCCACGGTCGTCGTCCAGATTCCAGTCTTCTCGCCGATGATGCCCAAACCACTCGCCACGCCCCAAACGACCCAGTGGAGGTTGGTCAAGGGCGCTTGGTATATGGAGTACCCCAAACCCGACCCTAATGCCATGCAGTGGCTGATGGGGACGACACACCGACCCGTGGCGCCCGCGCCGCCTCCCCCTGTAGTCACGCCCGAACTTAAGTTTCAATCCACGTGGGCCGGACTGGGATATGTGCATCGTGGGGAGGTGAAGGTAGCACGCTTCCCCTTTACCAACGTGACCACCCACGAGGTGGCGATAGAGATAATACAACCGGGCTGTGACTGCCTGCGGATGAAGACCCAGCAGAAGGAGTTCAAGACGGGCGAGTCCGGGGTCCTTGAGTTTGAGTTCGACCCGTCACAGTTGCAATTCAACGCCGAGCAGTCATTTACCGTAGCGGTTGTGTTGAAGACCCAGCCCGGGGGCGCACTGGCTAGACTGACTATTGCTGCCATGTTAGAACCCGGCGACGGACCGCCTGCAAAGCCTTAGCTGCCGCAGTGTAAGGTCTGCTTCCTCCACCACGACTTTCGGATCCGCACATAGCGCGGGCCGAGACAACAATAAACACGCAGACCTACGAAAGCAGAACTGTGAACCGCCAACTGTTCTTTAGTGTGTGAGGGAAACTTGAGAAGCCCGCTTTCCATCCTGTTGTCACTGGTCATCTTTCAGATCCCGCTGTGGTGCTGGGCACAGTCCGGTGGGTCGGCGCCGCAAGCCGGGTCGGCCGAGAAGACTCAACCCCTGCCCGGCGATCGCGTTGTGATCGCCATCGGCGACGAAAAAATAACCGCTGCCGAAGTCGAGAAGTTCATTCAGGCATTGCCTCCCGAGTTCCGAGCCTACTATGGTGGCCAGGGGAAACAATTTTTGCCCCAATCCATGGTTCGCATGAAGGTGCTGGCGGCTGAGGCGGTCAAGCAAAGACTCGAGGAGCAGCCCGTAGTGGCGCGCGCCATCCAAACCGCGCGCGAGAGCATCCTGGCTGACGCGGCCCAAAAACACATGGAGCAGGGCATTTCGGTCAACGACCAGGAACTCCAGGAGCTCTACCGGAAAGACAAAGCGCTGTCGGAAGAAGTTCGCATTGCCCACATTCTTATCCGGACGGAGAACGCGCCGTTTAGAGCCGCTGGGTCGGGCCCGCCCGGGCTGCCGGAGGCGGAGGCCCGCAAGAAGCTCGATGACATCCGCAAGCAGATCCTGGCTGGCGCTGATTTTGCCCGGATGGCAAAACAGTACTCAGAGGACAGCGCCACCGCGAATTCTGGTGGCGATATGGGTTACGTTACCCGCGAGAAGGTTATCCCCCCCGTTTTGAACGCGGCGTATTCCCTTGAGCCGGGCCAAGTGAGTGACATCCTGGCGACCCCTTACGGCCTTGAGATCATCAAGGTTGAAGAGAAGCACACTAAGTCGTTCGACGAAGTCAGGCCAAAACTGGAATCGCAAATTCGCCAGTCGCGAGCCGATGAGATCACTCAGCGCCTGGTGGAGCGGTACCATGTGGTTATCGATCAGGCGTTCTTTTCCGGCCAGCCGGAAAACCCGGCCCCACCCACTTCCCCGCCCAGTCATTAGCTCCGCGCCTGCCGCGGTTCGCTACGGCCCGAATGTGAGCGACAAGTCCTTTTAAGTTAGGGATATCCTCACGAGGGGTCGTACGTGCAGGGGCCGCCTGAGGCGGCCCCTGAGAAGGGTTATTACGAGGTTACTTCTTCGCTGGCGCCTTCTTGCCAGTGGATTTCGGTTCTCCCAGCAGCACCTTCAGGTCGTCGGAGTTGTAGGGGTAATAGCGGAGGGAGTTCTGACCTGTAGTACTGAGGCGAACGTCCACGCGGCGATTGTTGGCCATTCGGAAGGTGTTGAGGTTGCGCCGGACACGTTTCCGATCTTCCGGAGTGATATTCGGATTCTGGTCCAACAGGGCAATAACGTCTTTGTCCGTCAGGTTCTGTTCCTTGCCGAGGGCCTGGGTTTCTATGTTCGCGGCAGGCACCCCGTTCTCGACCAGGGAGCTCTTCACGCGGTCGGCTCGCCGCTGGGTCAGCACTTTGTTGTACTCGGAAGTGCCGCGATGGTCGGCGTGCGCTTCCAGAATCAGGTGCGCCTCAGGACGGAGTTGCAGATATTGCTTGAAAGTGTCAGAGATTTCGCTAATGCGCCGCGCCTCGCTGGCAACCAAGCCGCCCTGTGGATCCGCCGTCGTGGGCAGATCGTAGGGGAAGTAAATGCTGTTCAATGCGAGCTTGGTCGCCAGGGTGGTTTCGCTCACCGCCGGTCGCCCTGAGTCGATCGAGCCCACAAGATGCAAGCTTGCAGTCTTGGTGTCTGACCCGCCGCAAGCATTGGAACTGCGGAACGTGTAGGTTATGGTCTCGTCAACCGGTCCCACCTCCGTTTTGCTGGGTGTAGGTTGAACGGTGCGGTTACCGGTGGGGGATACCGAACCCAATGGATCCAGCGAAGCAGTGTCAGCCCCGGGGGCCGACCAGGAGAGCGTAGCGCTCCCTTGCTCTTCGACTCGGTCACCGACCTTGTGGTAACGAACCTCCGCCGGTGACACGCTCAGCGAACTCTGAATGTTCGTATTCACATTGACCGTGGCGTCGGAACTGGTGGCGCCGCCCGGCCCAGTCGCGGTTAACTTGTAAGTGGTAGTCTGCGTGGGTTGGACCGTTTGCTCGCCGGAAGCCGCCACTGCGCCGACGCCGCTGATCTCGACGCGCGGGGCATCGCTAGTGGACCACCTGAGTTGAGTCGATCCCTTACATTCAATCTGGGCTGAGGCGCTCGATAGCTGCGCGGTGGGCTTGGCCACGGCCACGGTGACGCTGGTACCGCTTGCCTTGAAGCGGGGGAGCGAACCCAACCCCTTCCCTTGTGGCCAGTCGACTGTATTTTTCTGTCCGGCGTTGGCCAGGGGGAGAATCGTTCGCTGGTTTTCGCCGACGGTGATCGGCCCGGAATAGACTTCCCCATAACAACAGCCAAGAACGGTGATCTGATAATCTCCAGGGGAGACTAGCAGTTGTCGCTTCCCGCCGGTGAACTCACCCACGTTGCCGACAAAGAAGTCCGGCGTCTTCCCATTCAATAGCACTGCGGCCCCCCCTGGACCCTTAAGCTGTATCCGTCCCCAAGGGCCCGGTACGTCCCCGGGAATGGCCTCCAGGGCCACAGTCAGACTGGTGGTTTTTCCGTCCTCGGCCGTGAACTTCGAGGTGTACGGTTTGTAACCATAGTTGTAAACAGTTAGCGTATGCTCGCCTGGGTCGGCCCAATAATTGCCGCTTCCCCATCCTAGCGGCACGTCATCAATAAAAACGTACGCTTGCTTGGGGGTTACACGTAACTTGAGATGTCCACATTTTGCCAGGAGAGGTGCAGCTCCCAGCAGTATAAGCGCAAGAGACACCACGGAGACTGGCAATACGCGACGCAATGTTTGCATAGGGTTTCCTTTCTCGAGTTTTACGTACCAACCCCGAACCATCTGATCGAAGGGGATTGTCAGATAGTTATTATCCCACGATTTCTTCCTGAAAATCAAAATCTTTTGTCGGTTTCCATTGCCGCCCGAGGACTTCTTCAATCTCAGCGCAGGTTGACTCCTGCGGAAGTCACTCGCGAACAGCCAGGATCTTAAGGGTCAATTAGGGTGAGCGTGAGGACTGAGTTTTCGCACCGCCGCGAGCGCGTCGCGGTTCTCCGGGTCGCTCTTCAGCCCCGCTTGATACTCCTTCAGCGCCTCCGCCCCTCGGCCCTCGCCGAGATATAGCGCCCCTAGTTTGAAGTGGGCTTGGCTGCTGTGGGGATCTAGGGAGGCAGCGTTCTGGAAAGCGCGTTCCGCCGCACCGCGATCGCCACGGCGCAGGTAGATTTCACCCAGACCGCAGTGGCCTGAGTCGTTGGCCTGAGTCTTCAGCGAGAGGTGAAATTGCGCTTCCGCTTCCTCCAGCCGACCCGCCTCCAACTGTCAAGGAGTATCGCGGCTCGGTCTTGAACGCTTCACGCCATTCTCGCTCGGCAGATTCGATGTCCCCTCTCTCCCAATAGATTGCCCCCAGGTCCCTTCTGACATAGTAAGCGTCAGGACAAGCGGCCAACGTGTTCGCGTAGAGCGTAGTGCTATCGTCCCAGTCGCGATTGCGGGTGACGATGCGGAGCGAACAAAGCGCTACCAGGATGCCGAAGGCGGCGGCAAGCGTCCGGCTCCAGAGAGGACTGCGGGCGGAGGCTCGAGCCCGCAATCTCAGCAATCCCCAACCCAGTAACCAGCAAAAGCCTACAGACGGCAGGTAGAGATACCGTTCCTCGAATGCAGCCACCGGCATCCAACGGGCGTTCAGGACCGGAGCCAGCGGCGCCAGCAACCACAGGAGCCCGAATGACAGGGGCCTTGAGCGGCGCCACAACAAAAAGAAAAGCACACCGCATACGGCTAATGCAATCAGACCCCCAAGCACCAGCGGATCAAACAAGTTTGAGGGCGCGTGGAAAGGGCAGAATACGCGCAGGTCCACAGGCCAAAGAAGTTTCCAAAGATATTGCCCCAGCAACGTTAGAGCGGACAGGAATGTTTGGTACCAATTGAGATGGTGAACGCTGGATCCCGAACTCAGTGCCCCGAGAACGCGAACGCGGAACAGAAGATACGCCAGAGTCAGGAGCCACAGCACGGCGTAGCGCCGGACTTCTTGAGTTGTTTTCGTTTCCGCACGGTCGGCGCGGTAGAAGTGCTCGTAGGCGCTGGCCAGTACGGGGAGCGTCACCGCCTGTTCCTTGGATAATAAAGTCAGTACGAAGCTTCCCGCCATGGCAAGCTGCGCGAGGTGCGGGAATCTTCCTCCCGACCGCGGCCCTGCCAAGAAAAGCCAGAAGGTGAGCAGGTAAAACAAGCTCAACTCCAAATCAGGGCTGGCCGCGATCCACGCGACTACTTCGCTGTGAATAGGATGGATGGCAAACCATGCGGTGGTCATTAACGCCCAATCACGGTTCCGGAACATCCGCAGCGTGAGCAGAAAGACAGCGCACACCACGGCCGCGTGCATGACCACGTTGGTCAAATGATAGCCAAAGGGGCGAGAGCCGAAAACTTGATAGCAAAGGAGATATCCCACGTTCATTAAGGGCCGATAATAGTTCGGCGTTCCGGGGAAGTAAGCGGAAGCGTGAGTGGTGAAGATTTTCCCCAAATAGTGAAAATTGCGGATGTAGGGGTTGTGAAGCACCTGCATCTCGTCGTCGGAAACGAAGTAGTTGGGCAGGGTATTCAGGTAGGGAAGAGCCGCAGCGACGGCCAGACAGGCCATCAGGGTGAGGTCCGAAAAGCGTGAGAAGAGTTGCCGTCCGCTCGCCTCGGAAAGAAGATCAGGCGGCTGATGCAGCCCGGCGCTCCGGGGCGTCCGGGAGGAACCTCCGCTGTTTCTCTCGGACCCGCCGCGCCCGCGACGTTGCTGACCAGCTTTGGCTGAACGACCCGCTGCCATGCTATCTGAATTGCTTTTCCATCTTGATTTCACGTCCGACTGGTAATGTACACTTGGCCGTTTCTATACACAATGCTCCCCCCAGGGTGGATGCAAAGAAGACGCCCACAAGCTTTCGTGCCGCGACCAAAGCGCAGCGGCCTGCCGGGGCGGGTTGCCGTCGCCCTAATAAGGGCATTTCCAACCGCGGATCTCCGGCATATCGTCGCCATAGCGCGCGATGTATTGTTTGTGCTCGATGAGCTTGTTGCGCAGGAGCTGTTTGAGGTGAGCACCCCAGCTCTGTAGCCTCGGTACGCGGTCGACCACGTCGCCGGCCAGGTGGAAGCGGTCCAGGTCGTTCAACACTGTCATGTCGAAAGGCGTGGTGGTTCCCTCCTCTTTGTATCCCCGCACGTGCAGGATGCCCCCTGGTCAGACGCGATAGGCGCGCACGCCATCCATGGTGCGGTTTGCGGTGTCTCGATCAGGGACGCCCAGAACCTTGTACAGGACGCCGCCGGGCAGGCGGTGAGCTTCAAGAGCAGCGAGAAAATCCGGGAAACCAACCTGCACCACCAGCGGCAGGTCCCCGGTGCAGCGCTTGAGCGCAGGGAGGACTGTAAAGGCGACGGGGAAGCCCTTGTCGTCGCCTAAGAAGACAGCCTTGAGGCCCCGCAGCGACGACACGGCTTCGAGCAGGTGCCGGCCGTTGCCGTGAATGTGTAACACGCCGCCGTCAAATGCGGCGAGGATCCGCTCCGCCGGTTCGCGTCCCCAGCGCTCGAAATAGTCCACGGTAGTCATGTGAAAGGGGTCGACGCTCTCGGAGACGATGCGCCCCGGAATCCATTGCACCATGTTACTGCAGGTCCCGCCGGCAAGCAGGGGAATTGCCTCGAAGAATGTCTGCTGCACATCCAGGTTAAGGCGAAAAGCGAAGTCCACGGCTTGTCGAACGTACTCCGGATGGTCGAGCAGCTCGAGGTAAGTCCGGGTGCCACCGAAAAGCTCGAAGACGAAATTGAGACTGTCGATGAGAATGAAATGGCTGATGCCGAACTTGCCCGCCGCCCCGCGGCGGAAAAGTTCCAGCTCTTGGAGATAGAACTGGTACAGATCGCTCTCGTGGTCGATGGAGAGTTTTTCGAGGTCGGACCACACCTTGAAGATAGGCGGAACCATGGAAGAGATCCAACCGTTCTCGGAATGGGCCATGAAGCGCACCTCGCCGCCCACCATTCCACCATAGAGACCTTGATCGAGTTCGCTCAAATAGGCCGCAGGAATTGAGTCGTCGAGGAGGGCGGCGCGCTCGGCCAGGAGCGCATCCCAAAAGGCGACACGGTCATTCAGGTCGGGACGCGGAGTTGGGCCGTCAGGATAGCGCTCGGCGAATTGCCGCACAGCCGACGTGGGAACTTCCATGCAGGCCAAAATCCGGTCCTGCAAACGCTTTTCATAAAGGCCCCGCAGCCGCTCCAAGCGCTGCCAACCGTCCGGGCAATACCGCAAAGGGAAATCCATTGTGCACCTTCCAAGTCGTTTCTTGTGACCGCCAAGTATAAACAAGCGCGCGGTTGGTTACAAGCCGACGAATGCGCCGGGCGTCGCCTTGTGCCAAGAATCGACCTGGGGTATGATGCCTCGACACATTCGAGGAATCAGCCTCGGCGACAGTCGGGGCAGTATGTTTCTCAAGAGCAAGGGAGTAATCAGCGGAGGAGGGATCATGCGACGGTATGTTCACAAGACCGCGGCAGTCCTGATTGCGGTGTGTGCTTTAGCGAGTTTGGATGTCTCCCACGCCGGGGTGGGGCAAGCCCCGAATCAGGGCTCGACTCCTCCCAAGTTTCGCCTTCCCGCCGATGTGGTGGGGCCTCTACGTTATCGCGTTGACCTGACGGTCATCCCGGACCAGGACACGTTCACCGGAGCCATTGATATCGACCTTCAGTTCACCAAACCTGCCGCGGTGCTGTGGTTGAATGCTGAGAAGCTGGCGATCAAGGAGGCGAGTCTTACCGTGGAGGGCGTGAAGTTCGACGTCGAGGTCATCAACGAGTCGAAGGACTATGTCGGCTTCGCCTTTGGTCACCACGTTGGTCCCGGGCCGGCCACGCTCCACATTGCATACCAAGGCGAGGTGAGCCGCAAAGACGATCAAGGTATTTTCCAGATGAAGGATGGCGACCGGTGGTACATCTACTCGCAGTTCGAGCCCATTTACGCGCGCCGTGCATTTCCGTGTTTCGACGAGCCGGGCTACAAGGTCCCCTGGCAATTGACCCTGCACGTTAAGAAGGATCAGATGGGGCTCTCGAATACTCCGATCGTTTCCGAGACCGGCACGGGCGATGGCATGAAGACGGTGAAGTTTGCGGGGACCAAGCCCTTGCCCAGCTATCTGGTGGCCTTGGCGGCGGGCGACATGGAACTGGTGGACGCCGGGACGACCGGCAAAAAGAATACCCGCGTCCGCATTGTGGTTCCCCACGGCCACAGCGCTGAGGCCAAATATGCCGCCGAGACAACTCCCACCATCGTAAAACTGCTCGAGAACTACTTTGGCATCCCTTACCCCTACGACAAGCTCGATGAGGTTGCCATCCCCCTCGCCGGCTATGCCATGGAGCACCCGGGACTGGTGACTTACGGGGCCTCCATCATTATCGAAAAGCCCGACCAGGATACACTCGAGCGCCAGCGCCTCTGGGTCAGCGTCGCCTCTCATGAATTGGCCCACCAGTGGTTTGGCGACCTTGTCACGACAGCTTGGTGGAACGATATCTGGTTGAACGAAGGGTTTGCTTCCTGGATGGCCAACAAAAACGTGAATCAGTATCATCCTGAATGGGAGATGAACATCTCGGAGCTGAATGCTTACCAAGGGGCAATGGATAACGATGCCCTGGTGAGCGCCCGGCAGGTGAGCCAGCCAATCGAGTCGAACCACGACGTCGCCAACGCCTTCGACGGCATTACCTATAACAAGGGCTCGGCGCTGCTCAACATGTTCGAGTCCTATATGGGTCCTGAGAAGTTCCGCGCTGGTGTTCGCCGCTACCTCCAGAAATACGAGTGGAAGAATGCCACGTCGGCTGAGTTTCTGTCAGCGCTCGCGGGCGACGACAGCAGGATCGCCTCGGCATTTTCCAGCTTCCTCGACCAACCGGGCGTGCCGCTGGTCACTGCCCAGCTTGAATGCCACGGCGGCGCGGCACAGCTTGGTTTGACCCAACAGCGCTTCTTCCCACTCGGCTCCTCGGGAGCGGCGCCGCAACTCTGGAAGGTGCCCGTGTGCGTGCGTTACCCGGCAGGGGCTGGCGAGGCCCGCCAGTGCACGCTGCTCGATCAAGGGTCGGCGGAACTGCGACTCACGAAAGCGGCCGGCTGCCCGGGCTGGGTGGAAGCGAACGCCGGCGCTGCGGGGTACTATCGCGTGCTCTATCAGGGAGACCTGCTCGCCGATCTCCTTAAGAATAACGCCCAGGTGCTCTCCCTCCCTGAGAAAGTGGCGCTCATCGGCGACATTGCGGCCCTTACCAGCAACGGCAAGATTCCGCTCGCCAAGGCATTGGCGCTCGCTCCGACCCTGGCCGGTGATCCAGCCCGCCAGGTGGTTACCAAGACTATGGAAATCACTACAGGTCTCGAAGAGAACTTGGTTCTCGAAGACCTGCTGCCCCGTTATCGCCAGTACCTCCTGGATCTCTACGGCGGACGGGCGCGCTCCCTTGGCTGGAAGGCGAAGGCGGGCGAGGGTGACGACACGCGCCTGTTGCGTCCGCGCATTCTCGGCGTAATTGCCAACCAGGCTGAGGATCCGGAAGCGATCGCGGAGGCGAAAAAATTGGCGCTCGCCTGGCTCGACGATCATAAAGCGGTCGATCCTGACATGGTGCGCGTGGTCTTAGCCACTGCTGCCCGCCACGGAGACCGCGACCTGTTCGACCGCATGCGCGCCGCAGCCAAGAAGGAGACCGATGAGAATTTCCGCGCAAACCTGCTCTTCAGCCTCGGGTTGTTCCAGGACCCCACAATAATTAAAGCCGCTCTCCCCATCGTGCTGGGCGATGAGTTCGACAGTCGGGAGTCGCTGGACATCCTCTTCGCTCCCGCCCAAAGGCGCCAGACGCGAGACTTCGTCTATGATTTCGTGAAACAGAACTGGGACCACCTGATTGCCAAGCTTCCCACCGATACAGGGGCTTTCGTGCCTTACGTAGGCGAAGGCTACTGCGACGCCGCGCATCGCCGTGACGCCGAAAATTTCTTCAGCGGCCGGTCCACCAAGTACACGGGAGGGCCTCGTATCCTCACTCAGGTACTCGAGGGCATCGACTTGTGCATCGCTAATAAGAACGCCCAGGAGGCCAGCGTCGCTGAATTTCTCAAGACATATAAACCGGCCCAGAGCGCCGGCGCCGCGAGCCGGTAGCACAGAGCCTCATTTTCCAGAGACTCTACGGCTTGTTCCGGCAAACGCGCGGGTGGTGGACGCATGCACAAATGTCAATTTGTGCGCCGCCCGCCGATTGCTCCATTGGCCCATTGAATCATTGACCCATTGAAAGACCAAGCCATCAGCGTCTCTTCAATGAGCCAATGAATCAACCATACAATTCCGTGGTTCGCGTCTGGCTCATGTCTGGCGCGGCGACCTTTTATGCACACGCCCCAGTGAGGGACGCAACCCCATCCCAACAGGGACTCTCTACTTTGCTGAAAGAGGATCTTTTCACGTTAGCACGACCGCCGCTTTCGAAAGCTTTCGAAAGCTATACTGTCACAGAGAGCTGTGCTAAGCTAGTTCAACGTGTCCCCAAGGACTCTATCCAAGTCGGTGCTGCTGGCCTCTGACTTTGATTCCTTCCGGCAGCAGGAGTCAATCTTCATCATTCTGAACCTGTTCATCCTGGCCGCGTTACAACTGTTTCACACTTTATATTCCTCCTATTGGGGCTTTCCTTCTGCAACCCTGATTGCGATTCTGACCGGAGCACTCTTTGCCCAAGGCACGGAATTGTTCTGGTTGTTAGGACGCAGCCAGCCTCTTGGGCCTAAGGGTGTGACGCTGCTGAGCTGGTACTCAATTTGTTTTAATATCTTTGTGGCAGGCCTTCTACAGAATGCCACCAATCGCCAGAATGCTCAGTACTTCGTCATTATGGTCGTACCCATCCTGGTCGCAGCGTTCCGCCTGAACCTACTGCCAACGGTAGTGGTGGTAGCGGTTGTAGATTGCATTAATTTCCTTTGGGTTTGGCATTACGCGCAGCACCTGCATGGGACACCCGTTAGCGAGTATATGGAGGCGGGCACCGTCTCATTGATTGATACGGTGGTGGGCGTCCTGGTGTGGCTGCTGGTGAATAACGTGCGGCAGAAAGAGGTGCGGCTCTCCGAAAGCCTTGCGGACCTTCAGAAGGCGGAGGAGCGTCTGATGCAAGAGGAGAGACTTGCCGCCGTGGGGCGGCTATCGAGCGCTATCGCCCATGAGGTTCGGAATCCAGTCTCGGCCATTGTAAGCGCACTCGCCACAGCACGCGGGAGTACACTGTCTTCTGCGGAGCGGGAGGAGATGTTCGGGGTTGCGGTCAACGAGTCGCGGCGCCTGGAAAGGCTGACGACAGATTTCCTGGCCTACGCACGCCCACGCAGTCCTCAGAAGACCTCGTCTTCCCTCGATGACACGCTGGGCTACGTCGCGGATTCGTGCCGACCGCGAGCCAGCGAAGGTGGCGTGTCCATTCAGGCCCACTCCTCCGGCATCGTTGCGGAATTTGATGCTAATGATATCCAGCAAGCGTTGGTGAATTTGGTGATGAATGCAGTCGAGGCTTCTTTTCCTGCAGGGGCTGTGGATCTTCGTGCTGGGGCGAATGGCGAGGGCTGTGTGCGGATTGAGATTGAGAACACCGGTCCGAGCATTCCGCCTGCCTCCGTGGCTCGAATCTTTGAACCATTTTTTACAACCAAGCCGCAGGGAACCGGGCTGGGCCTTGCCATTGCACGCAATATTGCCCGCGCTCACGGTGGCGATTTAATTCTTTCTGCCAACGAGCCGGGCCGCGTCTGCTTTGCCCTGACGATTCCTTTGGCACAGGCAAAATCGGACCATTCATGAGTACCGCCTAAATAGGCGGCGGGAAGGGCAAGTAGTTTGAGGACGGTTCCGGAAATTCACGGCAGGCTAGACAAGGCCATGTCGGCACAGCCATTCCCCGGAAAGCGGGAATCCAGTTCGTAGACGGATGTGGACCCCCGCTTTCGCGGGGATGACGACAACCCCGGGTATTGAGATTATGGGCAGAATATTGATCGTGGATGACGAGCCTCATACGCGCCGCGTGCTGGCGCTGAATTTGCAGCAAGACGGCCACGAGGTCTCCGAGAGTGGGGGAGTGCAAGAAGCCCGACAGTGCATCGCGGCGTCAGATTTTGACGTGGTTCTCACCGATCAGAAGATGCCGGACGGTGACGGCTTGCAGGTTTTGGCTGCGGCGATGGAAGCCGACCCCACCGTAGCAGTGGTGGTCATTACCGCCTTTGCCACCGTCGATCTGGCGGTGGAGAGCATGAGGCAGGGGGCCTTCGACTTCATCACCAAACCGTTTCAACCTGAGGTTGTTCGGGCGGCTGTTTCGCGCGCCTGTGAGCGCACACGCCTGCGGCGGGAGAACGTCCTGCTCAAAGACACCGTGGTCCGCCTCGAAGGCACCCCGGACATCTATGGCGTGAGCGCGGCGATGGGCGCGGTGCGCGAGTTAATCATGCGCGTAGCATCGACGGACGCCACGGTCCTAATTACCGGCGAAACCGGCACCGGAAAGGAGTTGGTGGCGAGGGCTATCCACAAGAACAGCCCCCGATCATCGAAGCCGTTCGTAGCTGTAAACTGCGCGGCCTTCACCGAGACGCTTCTCGAGAGCGAGCTCTTTGGCCACGAAAAGGGAGCCTTCACCGGCGCGGATCGAAGCCGGCCGGGGCTTTTCGAGACGGCCCATGAGGGGACTCTCTTTCTCGACGAAGTGGCCGAGATGTCGCCGGCAGCGCAGGCCAAGCTTTTGCGCGTGGTCACGGACGGCCAAGTTCTGCGGCTGGGGACTACACGGCCGCGGAAAGTGGATGTGCGCCTGCTTGCAGCCACGCATCGGGACCTGTCGCAAAGGGTGCGCGACGGGCTTTTCCGGCAGGACCTCTACTATCGGCTGGCAGTCGTACCGATCGTCATTCCTCCCTTGCGCGAGAGGCGAGAAGATATAGCGGTTCTCTCCGAACTCTTCCTGCGTCAAGTGGCCTTGGAGCTCAAACTTCCAAAACGAACCTTTGGACCGCAGGCGCTCGAAAAGCTCAAGCGCTACGACTTTCCGGGGAACGTCCGGGAACTGCGAAACCTCATCGAGCGGGCCTCGATTCTTTCGGTGGGAGGCGAGCTTAGGGCGGACAGCTTCCCCGTGCCGTCGAGCTCCGATCCTATGCAGGAATCGGGAGGCGCCCAAGGATTGAAGTCGCTGTCCCTTTTTGACGTCCTGCCCGAAGTTGATGACCTGCGTAACTTCTTGGCCGAAGTCGAAAAGACCCTCATCTTGAGAACCTTAAGATCCACCCACGGGGCGCAGGCGGAAGCCGCCCGCCGCTTAGGGGTTTCTCGCAGCGACCTCGGATACAAGATTGCGAAGTATGGGATAAGCGACCCCGAATGAAAGCTTACGCGGTTGCGCCGCGGCGGATTCGGGTACCCACCGCCCACACCACATCCTTTGGCTCGGGCCTTTTAAGGGTATCGATCGCCCCCATGTCTTTGGCTTTCGCAGTAGCACTATGTCCGGCGCCCTTGCAACAATCATTACCGGAACGTTGGGGTGGAGTTGAAGCCACGTCTCCCGCACCTGCCCGCCTTCTCCTTGGAAAAGCAAGGATCCCCATTCTTTGTAGACCCTGTAACCAATCCAGGGTCACGCTTGGTAGTGTGGAGAGATGCGAATACCGCGACGAGGAGGATCCCACAGACGACGGCGAGCGAGAGGACTGTTGGAATCTCGGCGAAATGCCCGACCAGCATTTTTGCTCCAACGAAGATCAATATGGCTGCCAAGCCCACATGCAGGTAGCGCAGTCTCGCGGTGACTCCGGCGAGAAGGAAGTATAACGACCGCAAACCGAGAACCGCGAACATGGTAGCTGAATACACAATAAGCGGGTCTCGCGTCACGCTGAAGATGGCGGGAATGGAATCCATAGCCAGCATCATGTCCGTGAATTCGATCATGACCAGTGCCAAGAATAGTGGTGTAGCGAACCACCGCCTGTTGCGGCGGGCAAAGAAGGATCCTCCGAACTCCTGGACCATGGGGATAACACACTGCGCCCACCGGACCACCAGATTGGTCTGCGGATCAGGGGCTGGCCTCTGGCGACGCAGTAACTTGACTCCGGCGACCAGAAGGAACACCCCAAAAACGGAAAGAACCCACCTGAAGTGCGCCAGGAGAGCCGTGCCCGCTACAATAAAGGCAGCGCGCAAAGTAATAGCACCCAACACCCCGTAGATTAGCGTCCTGTGTTGGTACCTCGGGGGTATCCCGAGCGAGCCAAAGATCACCGCAAACAGACACAAATTGTCCACAGAGAGAGACTTTTCCAAAATATAGCCGGTGAAGAACTGAACTCCGCTTTCCGCCCCTTTCCAGAAATACAAGCCGATTCCGAATGCGAAGGAAAGGGCAACCCAAACCCCGCTCCAGACTGCGGCTTCTCTGGTAGAGATTTCGTGGGGGCGGCGGTGAAAGACCCCCACATCCAGGACAAGCATCGCCAGGAAGAATGCTGTTAGCAGCACGATCGAGACTAAGTTGTCCATTGCCCCTTTCTGCGCCGACCGAGGAGAGACCCTATTGGGGTTGGGAATCAGCTATGAAACCGGCCCTTGCCGTCTCCTCGTGTTCCTCTCTCTTTGACTCCGCCGCACCTAGCGATTGGTGTACGGAAGGAACGCAAAGAAGTAGACTACAGCGCCTAGCACGAGCAAGGCAACGGAGAATGCGCCGACCCTCACCATCATCATCTTACCATCTCGCGGCTGTGTTGACTCCTCGTTCACCATCTGGAACATGGCAACCTCCTTTTTCGCGCCCACTTTCGCGGGCTCGCCTAACCCCTTTCCTTCGATTGGGGATTTCCCGCAGCGACCTCAGGTACAAGATTGCGAGCGACAGGATTAGCACCCCCCCGCGAATCAACAGCTTCGACCCGGCGCATTTGCGTATCAAGTACCCACATCATATCTTGTGGATCAGGTCGTTCAAGGTAATCAACCGCCCCAAGGTCCATGGCTTCCAGGTAGCATTGGACGTCCAGAACTCGGGCCACAACCAAGACCGGAACATTGGGGTGGAGTTGAAGCGACCTCTCCAACACCTGCCGGCCTTCGAACGCAGGGGTGCCTTGGCTAACGATCACGAAAGAGACGTCTTCAGTCTCAAGGGCATCGATTCCTTCGGCCACGGAGTTACACAACAGGATTCTGTACCCCAAGCTGCAAAGCATAGACCCGTAGGTTTCAAGATCCCGAGGCTCTTCGAAGACCAGTAGAACGGTTGCAGTTTTCATTTAGCGTCCTCCCTTGTTTGGCAGATTACAAATTACCGCCTCCTTCGCGCCAAGCACATGCGCGAGGCGGCCCCCTTTAAGAGTTGTGTCGATTAGTAAGACCGCTCCCGTCCCATAGAAGAGAAGGAAAGCGCCCAGTAGAGCTGTACTCACCCAGGGCTCAAGATCGCGTCCGATCAACTTGGGGAAAAAGAAGAGAGCCGCGAATCCCAAGGTGAGCGCCGAGAACAGCTCCAGGGTCGTTTCGGCCAGAGACTGGTGTTCGTTCACTAAGACGTTGAAACCCGGCGTAGAGATAACGCCTTTCTTCGCCAACTCGCCGGTTGCGACGGCCAAGTAAGCCAAACCCGTCCCCAGCACCATGAGTGTCAAAGCCGATCCGAGATATAGCCGCCTCTTGGCAGCAGAGACCGAGATAGCCACAATTACCAAAAGCGGGGCGACCAAGAGAAGGATGATCGGGAAGTGCACGACGAGCGTGTGCCATTCGTTCCGGGCTGGATAAAGATGAAACATGACGACATCCTTTTTACTTTTCTCGCAACGAAAACCCCGACGCGTCTTCGCGAGCTCTCCGCGTTGAATCAGGCGGCCCCCTGGGGGGCTTGTAGGTCATGAGCTTGTAGCTCAGGCCTTCTGCAGGTCTTGGGCCTGGCTTTCTTACGTCGACTACAAGTTCCGCTTGCACGCCTCCCGACAGGAGAATCTCCAGGCGAGGCTTTTGCGGCGAACCTTTATTCATTTTCGGTTGCCTCTCAGCATCTGGCTAATATCCTGAGCTGCGGCCCTCCACCGTAAGCCAGATGCATATGCACTTCCAGTCGCCGGGTTACTTACAATTGCTTGCGTGACAATGAGTTACGCGGACTACCGTTGGCAGATTCCCCTCTCGGCGTCCAAAACCTCGGACAATCAATACTTGGATTGTCCGAATACTTTGACGGCCCCCATAGCTTGCATCTGCCCATTACCCTGATTTCAAAGGGGTGAGTGCCCGGGGCAGATTTGGAACCAGACCTGCCTACCCAGGGATGGTGGGTAGGTCACCGGAGGGATGGCCTGAGAGTTCCCCGCACGCCAACGCTCCTGCTCCCGGCGGTGCGGTCGACCATCCCTCCACTACCTATCGTCACAGGGAAACATTCGCGAAGGAGGTTTAAATCATGTCCAAGAGGATTGGGTATAGAATTTTATCGACCTTGGTCAGCGGCCTCTTCTTTGTGTCCATCGCTGCGGCCCACGATGTACGCATTGGCCAGCGGGCAAAAATCGGCAACGGTCCTGAACTGGACCAGGGCACGTATCGAGTTGAGGTCGAGAAGAACCAGGAGTCCGCTGAGGTTCTCTTCTTCCAGGGGGAGGATTTGGTGGTGTCGGCTCCGGCGACATTAACCATGGAAGCGGTGAAGTGTAACAACACGCAAATCCATTCCGAGGAAGTTGATGGGGGACGAGTGATAACCAAGATTTGGCTTCAGGGCTGGAAAGAGAGTCTTGTATTCCAACAGGGCACCCCTAAGGCCGAGTGAGGGGTTGGGCATTGCCGTAATCTGTAGGGCGAGGCGACCCTCCACATTCCTCTGGTTCTAGGGTTAGCGTCAAGGAAGGTGCATACGGGGAGTCACGCGCAACGCCCACCAATTGGTCGCGGCCCCTTGTGGTTGCCAAGCTTGTGAGACTCGGAATTGGGTGGCCGCGATAGAGCTTCAACAGGTAAAGCTTCGCCCTTGGGTGGAGATTGTCAAGAACGAAGCGAAGAGGTTCAATATTGATTTCCACGAAGCGTGTAGTCCTCATCGGGCTCTTGCTGGATGTCAGCCTCGCGCGCGTAGGGTTGGCGGGTGGGCTGCGGAAGGCGGGATGCACGATTCGCGGTGTGCCACAAACATGTTATTTGTACGATTCCTCGCCGCGGCGAGCCGACCCGCCAGCAATCCTCCTGGTTTCGGGCGACGGCGGCTGGCATGGTTTCATCGGTGAGATGGCCGAGCATCTGGCGGCTGAAGGGTATCCGATCGTGGGTGTAGACGCGAAGGATTATTTGGAGTCCCTCTCCAAGCCAAAGGCGCTCGAACCCGGACAAGTAACGAGTGATTTCGGGATGTTGATTCGCTTCGCTCGGGAACAGTTCCGGCGCAACTCAGTCCTCCTTGCCGGCTGGTCCGAAGGTGCAGGCCTCGTGGTGTTAGGGGCCATGAACAGCGAGACGCGACCTAACCTGCGAGGGGTGCTCGCGATCGGCCTGCCCGAATTGAACGAACTGGCTTGGCGCTGGAGGGATTCCGTCATCTACATCACGAAGCAGGTGCCCGACGAGCCCACCTTTAACAGCAAAGACTATGTCGGGCGAGTCGCTCCGCTGCCGCTAATGATAGTCCAGTCCACGCATGACGATTTTGTGCCCGTCGCCAAGGCGCGGGAAATCTTTGCCTGCGCTCAAACACCTAAGCAATTGGTTTTTGTCGAGGCTCTCAACCATCGTTTCGAAGGGAACCGCGACGCATTCTGGCAGGCGGTCGATCGCGCCTTAACTTGGTTCGACACTTTAGCTGCCAAGCCGTCGCACTAGCTCGCCATGCCCCCACACTTCCGCCCGCATTTCATTCACCGTCTGATGGCCGTGCTGGTGGCCCTGGGAGGGTTCTACGACCTTATCGACGGCATGTGGACGCGTCACCCGCTTCGCCTTACTCCGTTTGCGGAGTGGCTGCCGCTGGAGGTTCATCAAGGAAGCCGCGCGCTGCTGGTGTTGGCTGGAATCGTGCTGCTGGCACTCGGTCGGGGCCTCGGTCGCGGCAAGCGCCGCGCCTGGCAACTGGCACTGGTGGTAGTCTCCTCGTCGCTTTTGGCGCATCTCTTGCGGAACCGGCACCCGGCCTTCCTCCTGCCTCCCTTTGTTCTGCTGATTTACCTCATTGTTGCCCGACGTTACTTTATCGCCAGCAGCGACCCTGCCTCGACGCAGCGCTCGTGGCTGTTGGCACCTACTCTCCTATCGGCTCTACTGGCTTATGGCACGTTGGGCCAGTACCATCTGCGGCATGCCATCGAGCCGCCCTTCACGCTCGCCCGAGCCCTGCGCGCCACGCTGTGGGCAGCGATCTTCAGCGGCTCACTCGGGATTACGCCCCTGACACGTCACGCGCAGGCCTTCGTGGGCTCCATCGCCTGGCTCTCGGTTGGTTCCGTACTGTTGCTCGTGTGGCTATTATTGCGCCCGGTAATTCTACGAAGCCTCGATCCTTCCTTCCCGGAGGCCCACTCGCTCATCCGTCGCTACGGAGAGGATTCGCTAGCCGCCTTTGCGGCCGAACCTGATAAACATCACTTCATGGCTGCGGGTGGGCGGGCCACGGTGGCCTATCGAGTGGTCAATGGCGTCGCGATAACGGTCGGTGATCCAATTGGTCCGCCCGAAGCGCTCCAGGCCGCTGTGGATGATTTCTTGGCCTATTGCCGGCAGCACGATTGGGTTCCATGTTTCTATGAGGTTCCGGCCTCCGGCTTGCCGTTCTACCACCGACGTGGCCTTCGCGCGTTGAAAATAGCTGAAGAAGCTGTCATTTCTCTCCCGGACTTCAGCTTGCGCGGCGCCAAGTTGCAGAAGCTGCGCCAATCGATCAACAAGGTAGAGCGCGAACACCCTCGGCTAAGCGTCGAATTCTTTGATGGCGAGCCTCCCCCCGAGGTCGAGGAAGCGCTCTACCTGATTTCCGAGCAGTGGCTCTCCAGGAAGAAAGTGAGCGAATTCGGATTCACCATGGGGCGCTTTGATCCTGCCGCGCTTGCCGCGCAGAAACTGGCTGCTGCTTTCGAGGACCGCCGGGTAGTTGCCTTCGTCTCTTGGCGTCCCTTCGGTGACAAGCGGCTGACACTGGATCTAATGCGGTACGCGGCCGATGCCCCTAAGTTCGTGATGGACTACCTCATTGTCCGGTCGCTCCTGCACTTTCAGCAACAGGGATATGAGTTCGCCAGCCTGGCCAACGCCCCTCTTGCCAACGTCAGTCCCGAGGAAGAATTCACTATGCTCGACAAGGGCGTTCATCTGTTGTTTGAGAACGTGCGCGGGATATACGAGTACAAGTCCCTCTTTCAGTTTAAGAAGAAGTTCAGCCCCAGGTGGGAAGGCCGTTACTTGGTATTTCCCTCGCTCGAGGCCCTGCCGCGTACCGCCGTCGCCCTGCTGCGAGTGCATCGGCAACCGGCCCTTGAAGCCGCCATTCTTGGCACGGCGTAGCGTCGTGTAGGGCAAGGGAGTGACAACTCATGCTACAAGACCATCTTCAGGTACGGTGCGCAGCCGCGGCCCTAGTCGCGATGCTGTTGGCGTCAACTGGTTCCGGTAGGGCGCAGAGCTTGCGGGAAACGTTCAAGCGGGTGACGTCCTCTGTGGCCGTCATTGAAACAAAAGAATCCGATCCTGCGGCCGGAGGCAGTGAGGCCTCAGACTCGGAGGAGCTTGTTGGCTCCGGTTTTCTGATTTCCCCGGATGGCAAGCTTCTGACTGCCGCCCACCTGGTACAGGTAGCCGAGAAGGTGTCCGTCAAGTTCCCGCAGTGTGAGGTTGTGCAGGCACGGGTGCTGGCCTCTGAACCCTCAGTGGATGTCGCGTTGCTGCAACTAGATCACGTTCCTCATGGAGCAACTGTGGCCGTGATGGGGGATTCGGACCAAATGGAGGTAGGCGACGAGGTTTTCGTGGTCGGCGCTCCGATGGGCATCAGCCCAACCATGAGCTATGGCCATATCAGTGGAATTCGAAAGCCACATCGGGTTTTCGGAGATTTATCCACGGGAGAGGAAGAACTGCTGCAAACCGACGCTTCCATTAACGGCGGGGATTCCGGCGGCCCCATGTTCAATCTGTCAGGTGAGGCGGTGGGAATCGTCAGCTTCGGCTTCGGGGAGTCTGAGGGTGCGAGGGGGCTGAACTTCGTGGTCACATCGAACACGGCGCGAAAGCTGCTCTTGGAACAGAAGTCGTTCTGGAGCGGATTTGAGGGATTTGAGCTCCGTAAGGAACTGGCAACCGCCTTCAATGCTCCCCAGTCGGAAGGGATCCTTGTGCAGCGAGTGGCGGCGGGCTCACCTGCCCAGCGGCTTGGGTTACGGCCGGGGAACATTGGTGCTACGATCGAAGGTGAACGGGTTCTCCTGGGTGGTGACATCATTCTGGAGATCGAAGGCATCCAGGTTGGGGACAAAGACTTCACCGAAAAGTTGCGCCAAGTTGTTGCGAGGCAGGAGACGCGGGACAGATGGGCACGGTCACGGTGCTGAGAGGCGGCAAGAGGTTACAATTGCACGCCACCGCGCCCCGCGCAACTCACCCCTGAGAGCTTCAAGGGGCATGTTCGGGAACTCCTGATGATTCGAGTGCTCTAAGACCCTTTGAGGAGGAGAGTGCTGTGCCAAATGAAGGCCGATCTTCTGTTGAGGCAAGCAGGAAGGACTTTGGCCTAACCCCATTCGAACGACAGATCATCGCCTTGACCGTCGCCGGCTACTCGAGTCAGGAAAGCGCAAAGAGAGTTGGCATCAGCGAACCGGCCTTCAAGCGGCGCGTCTCAAGGATTTGTTGCAAGCTTCGCGTCGCAAATCCATTGGAACTGATACTTTTCGCCCTCCATCGTCAACTGATCGACACCTATAGAAAATCTTTGCCCAGCGACTTTTGTGGGAGCTAATTTGTGGCGACAACGCGCTGTGGCGCGACAGTGGAATGGCGTGGGCCGAAGATAAATGGTGAGGTGGCTGCCTTGCAACGCGGCCACCTCACCGTCCTCTGCGCGGGCTATGGCGGTTCGGGTCAGCTTGCCGTCGAATTGAGCTTCTCGTGCAGGCGATGATATTCTGCCTCGTGCTCGCCGTACTCGACATAGTCGCGAACCAGCGCCGCAAGATCTTCCGCCAGTTCGTAACCAGCCTTGGCATAGTCCCTGTACTCAGAAAAACGGAACGCGCTCCTGTTGTCGTTGTAAAGACTAATCATCTCCTCAGTATTGTCGGCGAGTTCCTTCAGCATAGGGTAAATGCGATCAATCGCCTGCCGCTGCCAGGGCGAGGCCGTGTCCCGGGCATCATGGAGATTAGAGAGGAGCCGGCCGGCCTTGTTGATGTGCTCGCGGATCAGGTTGAGCTTCTCTGAGTGGCTTTTCCAACCCGGCTGTTGTCCCCCCGCCCAAATGGCGATGTGGTCGCAATCCCGTTCCAGGATTATCGCACCAGCTTTAACTTCTGAGAGAAGCTGGTTAATTTTCTGGGAACTTCCGGATGGGGTGTCCCCCGCTCGGGCGGCGGATGGGATCAAGAAGCAGCCCGTAGCCAAAAGCATCATAAGCAAGAGATAAGGTGTTGTTCTTTTCTGGGTTTTCATATTTCGTGAGATCCTCCTATTCATCAGAGCGCGATTGCGTAGCGATCATCGCGCCTTGCATGGGCGTGCTGGGAAGCTCTTGGAGTCCCGCCGCTCACGCTCACCGATGAAGCAAGCGTTGGTCCAGTCGCGGATTTTCTGCTAACCACTTGGGCGCCGTAGGATTGCGCGCCATCCGCGCCACGGTCTAAATGGGATGCCGTCAAAAATCCTGGACAAGCCTCGCAACGTTGTTCAAAAGTCTGTACAGCCGCGGACCCAGCGAATGTCTGTTCCCATGTATTTCCAAGGATTAATGGGCTCGAGAGTTTGGAAAAGGGAGATGCCTCTCGGGATGTTAGTAGCCGGAGGAGTGTTTGCTCAACGAGCGCCTGGAAAACCGAAAAGGAGATTCAGGAAGAGAACAAGAAGCCGTCGCTGAACAGGTCCGAGCCCTCGCCGGAGGAGTGTGACGAAATTCTGAGGTGCACCCCGCAGGTGGCGCAAATATTGCCCCTCATGTATGCGCCCCGGTGAGGGACGCACCCTCGCTGCCCTTCGCGTAGACTCCAGCCCTCTCCCCCTTGGGGGAGAGGGTGGACCGTTCCGGCGTGTTCTTCAGCCCGCCAACCGAAGGGGCCGGGTAGGGCTTCTCGGTCCCGCACCGCTCCGTTTGCAGTTCACAACCCGCCGCTGAAAGCGTTGGCCATGACGATGCGATACGGGTGGCTCATTTCCGCCGCGGCGGATCTCTTATGCTTGCTTCGCCCGCCCACTTCCTGACACCCGAAACCTGACGCCTGAAACCTGCTCTTCGGCTCGTCACTCGTCCCGCCGCGGCGCGTCACTCGTCACATGTCAAGTGCTGGCCGTCAGGAAATGTAGGTGATTGAGACCGTATGTATGCTGCTGCCTGGGTGCACGCGCAGTTTAGTCTGGTTTGTCGAGGGGCGCATACATGAAAACCAACGTATGCGCCCCCGCGATCTGAGCTTGAAATGTACGGGGGGCTTGCGTACGATGGTTGGCGACGGCAGAGTTGAAGACTGAGACTCCCACTAAAATAAGACACGGTAAATCCCGATGATGAGATTGCGCATTGTTTGGTGCCTGTTCTTGATTCCCTGTCATGTCCTTGCGGGGGAGGCGCGATTGACTTTTTCCCACTACCGCGTGTTTTACGACCCGTCCAGCACGGGTCTTCGCGCGAACTCCGGTGCGGTGGCGCTGGATGGCCGGACGCTCCTGCTGACGTTCACCGGCGGCCTGGACGATGACGAGGCGGGCACTCTGACTTGGCTGGCTCGATCGAGCGATCGGGGCAAGTCCTGGAGTAAACCGGAGCGGTTCGGCGCGGAGATTTTCGACGATATCGTTAGGGCGCCAGAGAACGAGGTGTTGGGACTCGCCATTTGGGGACCGACAGGGAAGGGAACTCTGCTCTCGGTTGGCTATCATTTGGCGCGTGGCGTCACCAAAGAGAACCAAAAGGAGGCGCTGAACTGGCGCGCCAACACCCTTCTGATGGGACGGCGGGAGAAGAAGGCGAAGTCTTTTCAGTATGCTCCCTATGAGTCCGGCGCTTTTCTTGGCGAGCAGTTCGGAGCGAGCGGACTGATACTCGCCAAGGGCAGGATCGTTGCGACGATCTGGGGCGCGGCGAAACAGGGGGAGAACTGGCGATGTGGCGTACTCCTGAGCGACGATGACGGGCGGAGCTGGAAGTATCGCGAAGTGGGCTATGAGCCGGACCTCGCGATTCGCGACAGCGCTGACGTGCCGGCGGGTTTTAACGAGCAGATGCTTTTTGAGATGAATGATGGCCGGTTGGTGTCCATCATCCGCGGGCGGGAGAAATTGGGCCGTGTTGCGAGCAGCCCGAAGGACACCTGGTATTTCCGTTCGGTATCCAACGATCAAGGCAATACGTGGTCGAAGCCAGAGCCCGCAGGATTGGCAGGCACCGGCGCTCCTGCCGCAGGGCTGACGCTGGCCGACGGATCTTTGCTCGGCGTCTCGCGAATCCCTTACTCGCGCGAGCTTTATAACCTGCCGGAACATGACTTGTTCGGCATGCAGTTTGTGCGCAGCTTCGATGGGGGTAAGACATGGCGCGCGGAAAAGGTCTTTCAGCGCGACCCTGAAGGCCAACCCTTTGATAACTACTACAACGCGATGAACGGTCAATTTCAGAAAGTTGGGAGAGACGAATGGCTGTACGTTTTCGGACAGTTTGATGTGAAGCGGAATGTTCATCGCATCCTGGCCATCCGCGTGAGCGCCAAGCAGAGAACTCAATGACGATCGGCGGGTGGTGTATACATTGGTTTCTATGTATGCGCCCCGGCAGGGGACGCGACCCCGCCGCCCTATGCGTAGGCTCCACCCCTCTCCCCCTTGGGGGAAAGGGTGGACCGCCTCGGCGCTTTCTTCAGCCCGTCAGGCGAGGGGGCCGGGCCTTCGCCCGCCGGAGGGTTATGGACGCTCGGGGCGCACAGCCCGCTACGGCCCGCAGGCGGGCGAGGCGGGCTCGAGCCCGCGCCCCTATTCTTGCCCTTATCGGGCCACTTTTTCGGCTTGTTCCGGCATTTTTTGCGTATTTTCAGCACGTTTTTCCAGTTCGTTTTGAGTTCGTTTTTTTGCACCTTTTGTTGATTCTAAAGGACTTGTTTAATTCGTTCCCTCTAATTTAACATCTTTTTTGAAGTTCCTGCCTGTTTCTGGACCATCTACTCGGGCTTGGCGGGATAACACTGCTGCGGATAAAGCTCATGTCCTGACTCCCTTCAAGGAGGAGGCCGGCAATCCTGCAACATCAAGCTGGCCTCCCCACTAAGGTTCAAATCAGTAGCCTATCATAGTGCCGCGCATTTGTCAAGACATTTGTAGCCCAGGTTGGGGTAGCGGCGGGTTTATCCCGCCATTCGTCGCAGCGGCGGCTTTGCGCCGCCAGGTGGTCCGCCGGCCGACGGATAAACTCGCCGCTACGAAACGGTCGCCCACTCGCCCTGCGGGTCGCTGAGCCTCCGGATGAAATGCCCCTTGGGCCCGAGTTCCGAAGTTGCAGTCATCTGTCATTCTGAGCCCCGACTTGTCGGGGCGAAGAATCTCAGCAGTTGTCTCTTGTGCTTCGCCAATATAGGCTATATATGTAGCTTCTCATTGAGCGGGCGAGACGCAAGGTGTATAAACAGGAAGAGCCGCATCCCCGCTCTCTGAGGGCGCACACATCCCGACAAAAAGAAGCAGTGAATTAATCCATGGATGGACAAACCGGTTTCATCCGTCGGTTGACGGACAAAGCACGCAAAGGTCGCGAGGCAAAGAAAGGACTTCCACTTTGCGTTTCTTCGCGTCTTAGTCCGTCAGCCGACGGATGAGCTATTTTGATTTTTTCACAGCTTCAAACCGCCGGGACGTATCCGCCACCCGCGATTGGCGGGAGCATTGCGTCTTCCATGCCTCCTAGAAATCTTGGTAGGTCTGAAATTCGTAGCGGACTTGGGTTCCGGGAGACACTGAGGTGCCAGTGCCAAGCGCAGGCCGTGCTCCGCCGACAGCGGCCGTAGGGCTAGGCGAGCCAAGAGTATTTTGAGTTCCCTCCTGGATGCTCCACTGGGATGGCTTCAGCCTGTTCCGGGCCAGGATCCGCTCGATGGCGCGCAGCACGGACGGGGGTCGGGGCATTCCAGACTCTGCAAAAGCCGGTTGCTTGGTGATTTGCAGGCGGAGGTCGGACCGCTTCGCCACTAGACTAGCTAGCTTAGTCACATCTTGCCGCTCCTGCGAGAGGAGCATTCGGCGGGATTCCGGGAGTTGGATGGCGAGTTGGTACCCTTGCCCTTGCAGCCTGACTACGCCATGAAGCTGGACTGGGGATGCCAGCTTTGATGAAAGCTGAGACACGAGCAAACCGATTGTCTGCGCATCCAGCGGCTCTGGAGCCTCCAGCTTCAGTCTTACAACAGAGGGAGTTGGCGCGACTTGCACACTAGCCTCCCCGGTTTGACGGATGGGCGTGCCTGCTAGCACCTCGTCCACCTGCTTCTGAACGTGCGCCAACATCTTTTCGCCGGAGAGCTTAAAGTCGAAAGGGGCTTCTTGGACCGCCGGACGGACCACACCGCCTGAGACGAAGTTCCCTGTACGCGCGGCCTGCTCGGGGCTGATCCCTCCCTCAGCGACCAGGATTTGATCAACTTCGAGTTTCGTGTCGGAGCCAAACCGCTTTCGCAGAGACTCTTGGGCAGCGTCGATCTGGTGCGTTTCAAAATATCGCGTCGTGCGGAGGGTGGCGTGAATCAGCAATCTTCCACCATCCTTCGAAAAGTTCAGATCGGCGACCGAAGAATGGGGCGTCTTAAGTGCGGCGTCCAGCTCATGCACGATATTTGAGCGAAGGCCTACTTGAGTGACGGCCTTGCGCAGAGTTTGGAAGAGTGGAACGGAAAGAACGAGCAGCACTGCGGCACTGATTGCCATCCGATACAACAGACTCAGCCGTCCTTTTTCCGCCTCCTCATGGGGCCGGAAACCCATCAAGCGAAACACCACAGCCGCGCTGATGATGATGGCCACCAGGTTGGTGACAAAAAGCAGAAACGCCCCGCCTGCGATCCTTCCCTGGTGAGTGCTCAATCCATACCCTACCACCGCCAGAGGCGGGATAACCGCTACTGCAATGGCCACGCCGGGGATGATCGTCAGAGTCGCGCTGGAGCTGCGGAGCGCGAGTGTGCCCGCTAGCCCTGATAAGAAGGCGATGAAGAGGTCGAGCAGGTTGGGGTTGGTTCGAGCAAGGATCTCCGGCGTTGCTTCCCTTAAGGGCGTCATCCAGGTGACAAGCCAGGTGATCCCAATCGCCACCGCGACACTCACCACCAGCACGAAGGCTGACCTTCGGCCAAGGTTTCCGTCACCCAGGAGCAATGCCAAAGCCGCTGAAAGGATGGCGTTCATCAGGGGAGAAATCAGCATCGCTCCAATGATGACGGCAGCGCTGTTTTGCAGGAGACCAAACAGGGCGATGAGGGCAGAGAGGCCCAACATGCTCAGGTACTCGGGATCCATCCCGCCGGCTTGCAGGATGGAACTATAGACAGAATCCCTTTGCTGGCCAGATAGAGCAAAAGCAATGTGCTTATAAAACCCGCCCTCTCTCCAGGCAGCACACATTGACTTTCCCTCCACCATCGCCCACCCCCTGCCCTGATCAGACAGACCCCTCAAGCACCGTCCGGTTTCATGGATGGCGGGCCTTGCCCTCGGGCGGTCGCGTGACGCAGGGCAACCTTGCCCCCATTTGAACCGGGCGCAAAACTCAGTTCACTCTGTTGCCGGCCTTCGCGAGCGCCTTTCATTTATAGCGACTAGTCATGTTCAACATGGATCTGACCCCAACGCTGGTCTTCGATCCGAGTGCGGGGGATCGAACGTCCGTCTAATTGGATTGACGCCCTGGAGCCCCCATCAATCAGTCTTTCCGAAGCGTAGGATCGTTTGTCTTGCCAGGTCTGGCATTGTTGTCGACGCCAGCCCCCTCTCGCCTATCTGTAATCTTTTTGGCCATCTCATCGATATGCCGATGGACAGCGTCAATCATCTCTGACGCCGTTTGCGGCGAAACCAGTCCGTCATAGAGTGCACGCTGAATGGCTCCCTTCTCGGCGGCAATTAGTTGCGTTCGGGCCGTCCGTAATTCGTCGCCGGCTCGTGCCTCATCCTGCTTGTATATTTCAGCGACTTCCGACTCAACCTGCTCGATGTCGGAGTCCAGCTCTTGCCGGAGCTTGGCGTGCAAAGGCGCCGAAAGCGCATGGTTCCTGAGCAACTCATCGAGCCCTGCGCGCGCTGATGATAAAGCAATTTGACGGACCCTGGCACGGTTATACTCACTCTCGCTGCTGGTAGCCATGCCCAGGATGCGAAGTAAGGGCTTGATCGTAAGACCCTGCACAATGAGGGAAAAGGCGACCACACCGAATGTCCAGGCCAGCAGGTCCGCCCGGTGTGGAAAAGTCGGGTTCAGGCTCAGTACCAGCGCCAACCCCAGGGCCCCGCGCAGACCGCCCCAAACCAGAACATGCTGCCAGCGAAACGGGATCTTCTGGCTGAACAGGTTACTGACAGGTGTAAGAGCGTAAACTGAAAGAGTGCGGCCAAGCAGTACAGCTCCGATTGCAAGAAGCGCGGCATGCCACCCCCGGACAAGATCGTCAATGCGGACTTGCATTCCAATAAGCAGAAAAAGGAGCGAATTGATCACAAACGCCGCGTACTCCCAGAATGACCACAAGGACATCTGAGTACGAGGACTCATGCCGAGGCGTGTACCGAAGTTGCCGAGAATCACGCCTGCCGCCACCGTGGCGATCACACCGGAAAGATGCAGGGACTGGGCGGCTAGATAAGAGCTGTAAGCCAGGATCGTGGTCAGAGTGATTTCGATTCTTGGCTCATCGATTCTCTGCGTGATCTTGCTGAAGAGGTATCCGAGGAAGGAGCCCAGGGCAGCGCCACCCAGCACCACGACTAAGAAATCCTCCACACCCGTTGCCACATTCAAATGCCCCGTCGAAATCCCTGTCAATAGAATCCCAAAGAGGACCACAGCCGTCCCATCGTTGAACAGGCTCTCCCCCTCCACAATCATGGAGAGGCGCTTGCCCACACCCATCTCCTGGAAAATAGAAAGCACTGATATCGGGTCGGTGGCAGAAATGATCGATCCGAAAAGCAGAGCGATCATCACCGGGAGTCCGAAGACCCAATGAACCGCATAACCCGTGATCAAGGTTGCCGCCAGCACGCCGAGGTTGGCCAGGAGCAGGATTGGCACAAGGTTCTCACGCAGGTGCCGGATATGGATCTTGATACTGCCCTCGAAGAGCAGCGGCGGGAGAAAGAGAATCAAAACGACATCAGGCGTAAGCCAGTCGGGACGTTGGCCCTGCGTGAAGCGCTCCAGGGGGAGATGATGGAGGGAGCCAAGAACCAAGCCGCCGATGACCAGGGCCACCGTGTAGGGAATTCTAAGACGGCTTGCCACTACAGCGATCACTGAGGCAACGATCAGCAGCCAGATCAAGAACTCGATTGCGGAGTTGGGTGTCATGCTTCAACCAGCGGTTTGCAGCGGCTGTCTTTTCCGAATGCACAGGAACAATGTTAGCGCGTTCGGGCGCGCCTTGACTACCGAAAGTGGAGATCTGATTTCTTATTGGAATGCGAGGTTTCGGCGCTGCCCGACGTGGACCATGTAACCGCAGAGGTGTCTCGCTCGTCTCCTTCCTTCAGGAGGGGACGAGCGCCGGACCAGGTAAGAGGTTTGAGCATAGAAAACCCTGCAAGACATCGACAAACAGGGCGTTATAGTAAGTGCCCGTTTGACTGAGAATGAGGGTAGTGCCCATGAAACCAAAAGACGCACCCCCTCCCCCTTCCCACCTTACAAGCATTTTTGGAAAAAGTCGATGGCGGCAGGAAACTGATCGTATACCGGCAGGGCCAGAAAATCTTCTCTCAAGGGAAGGCTGAGGAGTCGTTCGTTGTTTCCCCCACTTGCGGCGTGCCAGCCCGTGGTGCAAACTTAGGTAAGCGGGGAATCGTGAGCACTCTTAGGATTCACGAATCTGGAGGCAAATGTCATGCATTGGTCATGGAAGATCGGCAGGCTGGCCGGAATCGACGTCTACATGCACGCGACTTTCCTGCTGCTGGTGGGATTCATCGTAGTGGCCAGTTGGGTGGAGAGCCATAACGCGGCGCGGACCCTCTTCGGGGTCTTCTTTGTTCTGGTGATCTTCGGCTGCATCGTGCTGCACGAGCTGGGGCACGCGCTCACGGCGCGGCGGTACGGCATCCGCACACGCGACATCGTTCTGCTCCCCATCGGCGGCGTGGCGCGCCTCGAGCGCATGCCGGAGGACCCGAACCAAGAACTGCTGGTGGCGCTGGCAGGACCGGCCGTGAACGTGCTCATCGCCTTGGGGCTTTTCGCGGTGCTCGCGGCGTTGGGTCGCATCCCGACGTTGCGCCAGGCCGCGACGATCAGTTGGACCGGGCGTGATTTCTTGCCGAGCCTCATGGCCGTCAACGTGTGGTTGGTGCTCTTCAACCTGATTCCCGCGTTTCCAATGGACGGCGGGCGCGTGCTGCGAGCGCTGCTGGCCAAACGCATGGACTATACGGAGGCCACGCAGACGGCTGCGCATGTGGGCCAAGCGATCGCTTTTGTTTTCGGCTTCCTCGGTTTGTTTTTTGACCCCTTCCTTCTCTTCATCGCGCTCTTCGTGTGGATGGGGGCAAGCGGCGAGGCGGGGATGGTACAGATGCGCACCTCGCTCGGTGGCATTCCTGTGCAGCAAGTGATGTACCGGGATATTCGCACGCTTCAACCTGATGACACGCTGGCAAAGGCTGTGGAGCATATCCTCTCGGGCTGGCAACAGGACTTTCCCGTTGTGTTTGGCAGCCACGTGCTCGGCGTACTGACGCGAGAAGACCTTGTACGGGCGATTGCCCAGGGCGGGACGGGTAAACCTGTGCGTGACGCTATGCGCCGCGACTTCCAAGCCGTTGATTCGCACGACATGCTCGAGCAAGCCGTTCAGGTGTTACAGCGATGCGGCTGCCGCTCGCTGCCCGTGGAACACAACGGCGAGTTAGTGGGGATGCTGACGCTCGAAAACGTGGGGGAGTTCATGATGATTCGTTCCGCGATGCGGCGCGCAGAACAGGCTGAGCGGATCGCCCGGGCAATGGCCTAGCCTGACTTGGGTTGGGGGTCGAAAGTGCGTTACCTGAAGCCTGCACAGACCTTGCAGGAAAGGAGGCGCCAGGACAGGCGCCCGAGGACTTAGATTGGGTGCGTCCTGGCCCACGAAACCATGACAGAGGCAGATCCAATTCCAACCACACGACAAAAAGCTAGCGAATCGAACGCTTCAACGGTCGCCGGTGGTGCTGAGGAAAGGCTTGAAGCTGTAGCCGCAGGGCTGAGTCAAGCGGAGGCGAAGAGTCGTCTCGCTCAGTACGGATTCAACGAGTTGCCCGAGAAGAGGGTCAACCCTCTCCTTAAGTTTCTGTCCTATTTCTGGGGTCCCATTGCCTGGATGATCGAAGCCGCGGCGATTCTTTCTGCCATCGTGAAGCACTGGGAGGACTTTGCCATCATCATGCTCCTCCTGGTCGGAAATGCTGTCGTCGGATTCTGGGAGGAATACCAGGCCGGGAACGCCATCGCCGCGCTCAAAGCGCAATTGGCGCTCGAGGCGCGAGTGAAACGCGACGGCGCGTGGACCACTGTTCCCGCGCGCGAACTCGTCCCGGGAGACCTGATCCGGCTTCGCCTCGGAGACATCATCCCGGCGGATGCCCGACTTCTACAGGGTGACCCCATCGATGTCGATCAGTCAGCGTTGACGGGTGAATCTCTTCCGGTGACTCACAAGACAGGTGAAACGGTCTATTCGGGTTCGATCGTCAAACAGGGCGAGATCGAGGCGCTGGTTCAAGGCACGGGCAAGAACACCTACTTCGGAAAGACTGCAAGCCTGGTTGAAGAAGCCCATACCGTCAGCCACTTTCAGAAAGCGGTCTTGAAGATTGGCGACTATCTTATTGTCATCGCCGTGGTTCTCGTGGTCCTAATCCTCGCGGTGGCGCTCTTCCGCGGCGATAAGATGATGACCACGCTTCAGTTTGCGCTGGTTCTAACCGTCGCTGCCATTCCCGTGGCCATGCCCGCCGTTTTATCCGTGACCATGGCAGTGGGCGCTCGCGTGCTCGCCGCCAAGCAGGCCATTGTCAGTCGCCTGGCCTCCATCGAAGAACTGGCCGGTATGGACGTGCTTTGCTCGGATAAGACCGGCACGCTTACGCAGAACAAACTCACTCTGGGTGAGCCTTTCACGGTCCTGGGAGTAACCGTTGACGAGGTCATACTGGGCGGCGCGCTGGCTTCACGCGCTGAAAACAAGGATCCGATTGACCTCGCAGTGCTGGCCGGTGTTAAGAAGACGATGAACGCAGAAAGCTATCATGTGACCCATTTCCAGCCTTTCGATCCAGTGCACAAACGCACAGAGGCCACGATGACAGGGCCCCGACGGCACGCCTGTTCAAAGTCACCAAGGGGGCACCTCAGGTTATTCTGGCGCTCGCCGCGAATCGCCGAGCAGAGTTCAACCGCAGGTCGAACCAAGGCGGTCAACGAGTTCGCGACGCGCGGCTTCCGCTCGCTCGGTGTGGCCCGCACGGACGATCATGACCAGTGGCAGTTTCTCGGCGTGCTTCCTCTCTATCGACCCGCCGCGCGAAGACTCCAAGAACACGATTGATACGGCGAGGAAGATGGGCATCAACGTGACGAATGGTGACCGGCGACCAGATCGCCATCGCCAAGGAGACCGCCCGTCAACTGGGTCTGGGCCGAAACATCCTGGATGCCACCCTCTTTGCCGACACCAGCCACCACCAAGGCGGGCAACTGGCTGACGCCATCGCGTCAGCCGATGGTTTTGCACAGGTCTTTCCCGAGCACAAATACCACATCGTCGACGTGCTCCAGCAGCGGAAGCACATTGTGGGCATGACGGGCGACGGCGTGAACGACGCGCCCGCGCTCAAGAAAGCCGACGCCGGCATCGCTGTCTCCGGCGCAACGGATGCCGCTCGGGCCGCAGCGGACATCGTTCTCACCACTCCTGGCTTATCGGTGATCATCGACGCCATAAAAGAGAGTCGAAAGATTTTCCAGCGCATGACCAGCTACGCGATCTACCGCATTGCGGAGACGATCCGCGTCCTTCTGTTCATGACCTTGGCGATCCTGATCTTCAACTTCTATCCCGTAACCGCAGTGATGATCGTCCTGCTGGCGTTGCTGAACGATGGCGCCATACTGTCGATTGCCTATGACCGTGTGCGTTACTCGGATCAGCCCGAGGCTTGGAACATGCGCATGGTGCTGGGTATTGCCACCGTGCTGGGCGTTGCAGGTGTCATCGCCTCGTTCGGATTGTTTTACCTTGGTGAACGAGTTTGGCATCTGAGCCGGGACGCTATCCAGACTCTTATGTATTTGAAACTGTCCGTGGCCGGGCACCTGACGATCTTTGTTACACGAACGCGAGGTCCTTTCTGGTCCACCCGGCCGGCACGGGTTCTGATGGGTGCCGTGTTGGGCACGCAACTGGTGGCGACCTTGATTGCTGTCTATGGGTTATTCATGACCCCAATCGGCTGGGGTTGGGCGTTGCTAGTTTGGGGGTACGCCCTGGCGTGGTTTCTCTTTAACGATCGGGTGAAACTCGTCGCTTACCGAGTCTTTGATCCGCACCAACTGGGGATGTTGGTGAAGACAAGGGAACATCACAATCGTGGGTGACCGGCAGGTCAAAGGCACTTTGGCTTGCATAGTGGCACCTATATGGAGGAAACTCAGATGCGCCTGTCAACTAAGGCCCTGGCGATCGTTTCGGCACTGCTCTGGGGGGGTGGTATTCTCTTCGTTGGGCTTATTAACCTTCGGGCCCCATCTTACGGAACCGTGTTCCTGCAGTGCGTGAGCTCAGTCTACCCGGGCTTTCACAATTCGCGTACCTTCGTCGACGTCCTGGTGGGTACAGGGTGCGGCCTCGTTGACGGAGCTGTGGGTGGGATGCTGTTCGGCTGGTTGTACAACTTCTTCAGTAGAAGTTCGCACACCGCTTGACGGTGGCTCGGTCCCGAACTTTGGCTCGATTCTGAAGATCCGTTACGGCGGCGTGGATAGCTCGCAGACGACGACGTGGCGTGGAGCGGGAACTTAGCAGAATCGAGTCATCGGGTCATTGACCCATTGCTTGACGAGGGGACTTGTGTCTCTCGTGGAGACGAAGCTTTGTGAATAGCTCGTTTACATAAGAAAGAACCACGATATTGCCCGTTTCTTCAAAAAGATGATCTCCTTTCGCAAGTCACATCCCTCGCTGGGCCGAAGTCGGTTCTGGCGTGAGGATGTACGTTGGTATGGTGTCGGAGAAGCTCCAGACCTCTCGTTCGACTCTCACACCATTGCCTTCTGCCTCCACGGCGCTTCCCAGAACGATGCTGATCTCTACGTGATGATCAACGCTTTCTGGCAGGAGTTAACATTCCTTGTACAGGAAGGGCAGGCCAACGAGTGGTGCCGAGTAGTCGACACCAGCCTTCCAAGTCCCTCAGATTTCTGCGAGCCGGGAAGAGAGCAGCCGCTTCAGAGTTTCAGTTACAAGGTGGGACCACGATCTACCGTCGTCCTGATTCGGAAATAGAATGGGGCCCAATGGGCTCACGCAACGATGGCCTCATGGAGGCCCCTAGGGTTGCATTAAGGCAGGGCAGGAGTGAGTCATGAAAATTCTGCTTGCGGTCGATGATTCCAAGTCTTCAGTGGCGGCAGTGAGCCTGCTAATCGCTCAGGCGAAGACGAAGGGCACGGAAGTACGGCTGCTGCATGTTGTCGAACCGTTTCCTGTAATTGCCGCACAAAAGAAGGGTAGCAGAGAGTCCCCCAATTTCGTGGCCGCACGCCTCGAACAGCGAGAGCGGGCCAAGGAATTGCTGGCGCGGGCTGCCGAAAGGCTTCGTTCTGCTGGCTTCAAGGTAAGTTTTTCAGTCGAGGAAGGCGACGCGCGGAGTATTATCCTCGAACACGCGGAGACGTGGAATGCCGACCTGATTGTCGTTGGTTCCCATGGACGAAAAGGTCTGTCGCGCTTCCTGATGGGAAGTGTTTCGGAGGCCGTGGCCCGCCATGCTCGTTGCTCAGTGGAAATTGTTCGGATTAGACCTGCAAAGTGAATAACCGAATCCGGCCGTCTTGGAGTTTATGTCTTCTTTCTCAGCGGCCCCCTTTCCAATGGAGGTGAGATGTATGCCGCAACTTGAACGCATTCTCTGCCCAATTGACTTCTCAGAGTTTTCGGTCAAAGCCTATGACTACGCCCAATCGCTTGCGTGGCATTACAAGGCTAAATTGCTGGTGCAGCATGTCTTGTATTCACATCCCGCCTTTTATACTGACGCGGCGTATAAAGAGATTTGCCAAAAGCTCCGGACCGACGCCTTGCGAAAGCTCAGGGAATTCACAAAACGGCGGACGCGGACAAAGGTGCAGCCGCAATGTGTCGTGCAAGATGGTATAGCTTCGGACCAGATCCTTTCTTTCGCCGAAGCGCAGGCGGTGAATCTGATCGTGATGGGAACTCACGGCTTGCGAGGTATTGACCGCCTGATGCTCGGATCCGTCACAGAAAGGGTCTTGCGAAAGGCCCGATGCCCGGTGTTAGCGGTGCGAAAGCCCGTACACGATTTTGTATCTCCCCGGGGAAACGCTGATCCCATCAACCTCAAAAACATTGTTCTCTGCATGGATTTTTCCGACCACGCTCACCACGCTCTGAGCTACGCGTTATCCATGGCGAAGGAGTACAAGGCTGAGCTTACCTTGCTGCACGTGTTGGAAGATATGCCGGGTTCGCCAGACCTTCAACGCGTAACGGCGGACGTGGTCAAACAGCTAGAAGAATCCATCCCGCCCGATGCACGCGGGGGCTGCTGGGTCAACTCATTAGTGCGGATTGGCAAGCCGTACCAGCAGATTATTCAACTCGCCTTGGAAGCCCGAACCGACCTGCTGATCATGGGAGTGCGTGGCCGTGGTGCCTTAGACATCGCACTCTTTGGCTCCACAATCTACCGCGTAATCCAATTAAGTTCTTGCCCCGTGCTCGCAGTTCACATTTGAATTCAGGCCGACTTAAATACCTGAACCGAAGACACGCGCAAACCTATTGAAAACCCGAGCACCTTGCCGACAGTTTGTACCTGGCAAAAGTAGCGCTTCGTCTATCCCTTCTTCGATTCTTGGCTCATCGATTCTCTGCGTGATCTTGCTGAAGAGGTATCCGAGGAAGGAGCCCAGGGCAGCGCCACCCAGCACCACGACTAAGAAATCCTCCACACCCGTTGCCACATTCAAATGCCCCGTCGAAATCCCTGTCAATAGAATCCCAAAGAGGACCACAGCCGTCCCATCGTTGAACAGGCTCTCCCCCTCCACAATCATGGAGAGGCGCTTGCCCACACCCATCTCCTGGAAAATAGAAAGCACTGATATCGGGTCGGTGGCAGAAATGATCGATCCGAAAAGCAGAGCGATCATCACCGGGAGTCCGAAGACCCAATGAACCGCATAACCCGTGATCAAGGTTGCCGCCAGCACGCCGAGGTTGGCCAGGAGCAGGATTGGCACAAGGTTCTCACGCAGGTGCCGGATATGGATCTTGATACTGCCCTCGAAGAGCAGCGGCGGGAGAAAGAGAATCAAAACGACATCAGGCGTAAGCCAGTCGGGACGTTGGCCCTGCGTGAAGCGCTCCAGGGGGAGATGATGGAGGGAGCCAAGAACCAAGCCGCCGATGACCAGGGCCACCGTGTAGGGAATTCTAAGACGGCTTGCCACCACAGCCACGACTGAGGCAACGATCAGCAGCCAGACCAGAAACTCGATTGCGGAGTTGGGTGTTATGCTTCAACCAGCGGTTTGCAGCGGCTGTCTTTCCCGAACGCACGGGAACGATGTTAACGCGTTCGGGGGAGCCTTGACTAGCAAAAGAGGTTGCGCTCCATCCTGGGTTTGGGGTTAATCATAACCAGAATTTACCTACAACCTCCGCTGTCATTCTGAGTCCCGACTTGTCGGGGCGAAGAATCTCCACAGTTTACTTTTGCGATCCGTTACACTGGGCTATCTGGGTAGCGTACCATAAGGTGGGAGAACCGGAAAGTGTACAAGAATGATACGCACATAGGGTTTTCCCCATATCCCACAGCATGCTTATAACCCTTGAAAACACAAGGCAAAATTCCGTCGCTGGCGCAGAACACCGCAAAAAAGTGGGACAGGTGGGAGAGATGGAAATCTCGTCCCGGTTAGATCAGAAAGAGTGGAATTCCCGCTCTTTGAGGGGCGCATGCACCGTGACAAAAGCCGCCGGGAAGTATGTGTCGTCCGCGTCCGCATGTTTCACTCACACCTATTCGTGTCGCAAAGCGACCAAGGGATCGACTCGGGCGGCGCGACGCGCTGGCACATATCCAGCCAGGGCTGTCACTACCAATAGGAAGAGTGAGGCGCCCACAAACACGGCCGGGTCAGTGGCGCTCACACCAAACAGCATGGAACGGAGGAAGCGCGTGAAGGCGAGGCCTGCCACGATCCCTATCGCGACGCCTACGCTGCCCAGGAGCAACGCGCGCCTGACCACCATCCCGATGATGCGGCGGCGCTCAGCCCCGAGGGTCATGCGCACGCCGATCTCGCGAGTGCGGCAAGTCACCGTGTAGGAAATGACCCCGTAGATGCCGACGGCCGCGAGCGCCAGTGCCAGCAAAGCGAACGCGCCAAGCAGCGCGACCGTAAAACGCTGTTCGCGCGTGGAGTGGGCGATGCTGCCCGCGAGCGTACCGATATCCGAAACCGGCAGTTCCTTATCGAGCTCATTCACGGCCGAGCGAAGAGTGGGCGCGAGGCGAAGTGGATCCATATTAGTGCGTACCACAATCGCCATGGCGGCATCGGGTATCTCCGCGTGCGGGATGTACGCCTCCATGTCCGGCGCTTCCCCGAGTGAGGACTGGCGCATATCGCCAACGACCCCGACCACCGTCATCCAATTCTTCTCGTCCCCGCCAAAACGCCTTCCGACAGGGTCCTGGCCAGGCCAGCAACGCCGTGCCATGGTTTCGTTGATAATCGCGACCGGGAAACCCCTGGGGTCGTGCTCGTCGAAGAAGCGGCCTTTGAGCAGCGGTACCTGGAGCGTCTCGAAATACTTCGGGTCAACTTTCCGGATGAAGACGATCGGTCTCTGACCAGGTGGGGGTGGAGGTGCGCCCTCGATGATCATGGAGTCGGCGCTCTTGGAGTAGCTGAACGGGAGATGTGAAACCATGCTCGCAGATTTCACCCCCGGCGCGGTATTGAGCCGTTGGAGCAGAGCTTTATAAAAATTGATCCGCTGTGCGGGTTTGGGGTAAGCCTCCGGGGGCAGAGTCAATGAAGCAGTCAGGACGCCGTCGGGATTGAAGCCAGGGTTGACGGCTTGCAGCCGCATCAGGCTGCGCGCGGTAAGCGTGGCGCCGATGGCGAGAAGTAATGCCAGGGCGACTTCCACGATGACCAGGCTGGCGCGCAGGCCGCTGCGCCTGACTCCTTCGCCGACGCTGCCGCCTTCCTGAAGGTTCGCAACCAGGTTGGTGTGGACAGCCGCCGTGGCGGGCGCCATCCCGAAGAGCAACGTGGTCAGTAGCGTGGCCCCGAGTGTGAACCAAAGCACCATCCCGTCGATGGAGACGTTCTCCTGGAACGGCAGGTACCCGGAGCCTACAACCAGCGCACGCACCGCCCCCCAGGCGGCCAGCAACCCCAGCGCTGCGGCCGCCACTCCCAGCAGCGAGTATTCGGTGAGCAGTTGGCGGATTATGCGGCCGGGGCCGGCGCCCAGGGCACTGCGGATTGCGATCTCGCGCTGGCGAGTCGCAGACCGCGCTAGCAGCAGGTTGGCCACGTTCGCGCAGGCGATCAGCAGCACCAACCCCACTGCAATCGCCAGCACCACGAGGCTCGTCCGTACACCCCGCACAGCGTAGTCGTGCAGCGTCCAGAGGCGCGCGCCCCAGTCCCGGGGGTAATGGGTATCAGCCAACCACCGGCCACAGAGTGCGTCGATCTCCGCCTGTGCGGCCACGACCGAGACCCCGGGCTTCAAACGCGCCTCCACCCCCACTGAAGGTTGACCGTTGACCCGAGCCGAGCTGGCGGCAAGGGGCACGTAGAGGTCGGTCTCGCTGCCGTAAAACTCGAATTTCGTCGGCAGGACTCCCACCACCGTGTAGCTGTTCCGGTCGACCACAATGGACCGTCCGATCAGGGCCTGGTCCCCGCCGAAGCGCCGCTGCCACAATCTGTAACTCACCATGGCCACGCGCGGCGCGCCCGGCTGGTCTTCCTCCGGCAAAAACTCGCGCCCCAGCGCTGCCTTGAGGCCGAGCATGGAAAGGAATCCGGCGTTCACACGGACCCTCGAAAGCCGCTCCGGTATATTGCCGGATGTCAGATTCGCCGTTCCCGGCTCGAAGGACATCATGGACTCGAAGGAATGGTTCTGGGCCCGCCAATAGTCGGTGAAAGTGTTGTACTCCACAAAGGCCCCGTAAATATTCATGCTGGGGATCTGGGCCCGGATCGTTACGAGCCGGTCGGGGTTCTTGTAAGGCAGCGGACGCAGCAGCACGGCGCTGACGACGCTGAACATGGCGGTGTTGGCGCCGATGCCTAGCGCCAGCGTCAACACCACGATGGCGGTGACACCGGGAATCCGTGCCATACTCCGCACCGCATATGTTACGTCCTTGAACATATTTCACCTCGGGTATGCGTATTACACATAATGGACACCATGAAATGCAAGGAAGTTCCAAATTGCGGAGGCATGAGGGACTTTCTTCCTGAGTGGACATGGGCTTGGGGCACACCCCAGGACATGAAAATCGCCGTTGTTGCCACCCCCGCGTAAGCGGGGGTCCACGTCAGTCCGGAAAGAACTGGATTCCCGCTTTCGCGGGAATGACGGGTATGGGGGTGATTTTCGAGAGAGTCGGGGAATCAGGCTGCTTGGGCCTCAGAGTCAGCAGGAAGGTCGAGCCTCATCTCGCATTCATCACCGTAACTACTCCTGACGCTGAAGCCAAGTTTGCGGAAGAGGCCGACAGCCCGGTAGTTCGATAGCTCCGTGGTGAGGAGAACCTTGCTCAGCCGCATCTTAAATGCCCAATCCAAGGTCAACTTGCTCAACACGGTCCCCAGCCCTTCCTCTCGGTAGTCCTGAAGGACAAAGATCGTGAACTCGACCTCGTCTTGGCGAATCGGGCAAAGCAGAGTGTGGGCAACAATCTTGTTCCCATCAAACACTAGCAGTGAGTAAGACTTGCCCTGAATCTGGTCCAACCAGCGGGTGATGCGTGGGACGTCAGGTGGAGGGAGTCCTTGCGCCACGCGCTTCGGTTCGAAGCCCGAGTACATTTCGACGAGTGTCCCGAAATCCTCGGGACTGTAGGCCCGCACCATGAGAGCCCGCCCCTTTCGGGTTTGGACCTCTGTGGGCTTGAATAGAGCTTCCGGGGCGCTGGCCATAATCTGAATTCAAATCGAGCACGCCGTCGGCCAAATATGCTTAATTATACTGCCATTCCCTGCCAACTAAAAGGAAAGACGGTTGTTAACCCCGCTTCTACACGCTGGGCTCGGAAGCGCCGGTGCAATCATGCGTCAATGGAGGGCCTAAGGGTTGAGGGAAAACTCGCATAATTGAAAGCCAATCCTCAGCTTGAGCCAATGTGCTTCACAATGCTAAGCTCGACTTCATGGGAGAAGTATCGGCCAGTCAACCTGAAAGAACTTCTGCGGTTGAACAATACCGCGCCTTGCTCGAGATATCCGAGTCGATTGCCACGCACCGGGAGCTGGCTGCACTCTTTCATGCCATCGCTCAGCGGCTTCATCGGCTTGTCACTTTCGATTTTATCGGCCTGACACTCCCGGATGCGGATCGCAGTACAGTACGCCTTCATGTGCTGGAGAGCTCTCTTCCCACCGAGGTAAAGGAAGGCTTCGAATTTCCCATCGAGGAGGCTACCCAGGAAATAGTCTGGGAACAGCAAAAGGCGTTGGTGGTTACCGACCTTGAATTCGAAACGCGTTTCCCCCGCAATGTGGAGGTGCTGCGTAAGGAAGGCATAAACTCGTTCTGCCTGCTTCCTCTCACCACCGCCCAGCGGCGCGTGGGAGCGCTGGCTTTCGGGTCGGTAAGAAAGGGGGCTTACGACGAAGCTGACCTCGAATTCCTGCGGCAGGTGGCGGCGCAAGTAGCAGTCGCCGTGGACAATGCTCTGAACTTTCAGGATGCCCGAGTGTATCAGGAGCGGCTTTCTCGCGAACGTGACCGCTTGCGGTCGCTCCTGGAAGTCAACAATGCCCTGGTGTCAAACCTCGACCTGCGCGAACTCCTCAAGCAGATCGCCGCCTGCTTGCGTCGAGTGATACGTCACGACTACACCGCCCTGGCTTTGTATGATCCCGCCAGGAACGAGATGCGCCTAACCGCTTTGGATTTCCCCGAGGGTAAAGGGCTGATCCAAGAGGAAATGACCATACCCTTGGAAGGCTCCGCCGGGGGCGAAGTGTTTGCCACACGCAAGCCTTTGCTGGTGGACGCCGCCAACGTAAAGCGATTCCAATCCCCCATCGCTCGCTTGGCTGAGGCAGAAGGCCTGAAGTGTGTTTGTATCCTTCCCCTACTCTCATCCACTCGTGAGGTTGGGACCTTGGCCGTCGGCACCCTCGCCGAGGACTCGTTCCAACAGGAAGATATCGACCTTCTGGCTCAGATGGCAAACCAGATTGCCATTGCGGTGGAGAACGCGCTGGCCTACCGCGAGATCGCGGAACTAAAGAACAAGTTGGCGGAGGAAAAGCTCTATCTGGAAGAGGAAATCCGCACCGAACACAACTTCGAAGAAGTGATCGGCGAAAGCGCGGCGCTGAAGCGGGCGCTTAGCCAGGTGGAGACCGTTGCGCCCACCGACTCGACGGTGCTGATTCTGGGGGAGACCGGAACCGGCAAAGAGGTGCTCGCCCGGGCCATCCACGACCTGAGCCGGCGGCGGGACGGCACCTTCGTAAAGATCAATTGCGCGGCCATCCCGACGGGCCTGCTGGAGAGCGAGCTTTTCGGTCACGAAAAAGGCGCCTTTACCGGCGCCATCGCACGGAAGATCGGCCGCTTTGAACTGGCTCACCACGGCACCCTGTTCCTCGACGAAGTCGGCGATATTCCTCTCGAACTTCAGCCCAAGCTTTTGCGCGTCTTGCAGGAAAAAGAGTTCGAGCGACTGGGTGGGACCCGCACCATCCGGGTTGACGTTCGGCTGGTGGCTGCGACCAATCGCAACCTGGCTCAGATGGTTGAAGAGGACCTGTTTCGCCGCGACCTTTACTATCGCCTGAACGTTTTCCCCATCCTGATTCCACCCCTGCGCGAGCGGATCGAAGATATCCCTCTGTTGGTGCGTTATTTCGTGCAGAAGTACGCGCGCCGCATGGACCGCCGTATTGAAAGCATTTCGGCTGATGAATTGGATGCCCTGACAAGCTATCACTGGCCGGGAAACGTGCGGGAACTCGAAAACCTGATCGAGCGAGCCGTGATTCTCTCCCCCGGGCCCGAACTTCGCCTGCCCGTGGCTGAACTGAAACAGCCTTCCGAAGCTCCCTCAAACCTTACTTTGCAGGCAGCCGAGCGCGAGCATATCGTGCGAGTGCTGCGAGAGACAAACTGGGTGGTGGGCGGGCCGCGCGGCGCTGCCACTCGACTGGGGTTGAAGCGAACCACCTTGCAGTCCAAAATGCGGAAACTGGGTATAGCGCCGTGAGATCTTTAGCTTGAGAACAAAGGGCTTGCAAGCGCAGCCAATGCCCTGTAGCCTTGCCGTGAACCTATAACGAGCTCTGCCACCTAGCGGCAGCGACTTCAGGGAGCCGAATATGCCAAAGCCAAAAGGCGTCGTAATCAATGGAGTTCGATTCCGGCATGGAGAGGTGGATTGGGAAGACGCACACGGCGCCAGTCGCGATAAACTGCCTGACTTTGACGCCATGCGTCAAGGCGGTCAGTACATTGGCTCGAAGATTACCTCCACCGGCCTCATCGCCAAAATTGGGAAATACCTTTTGGTAATTACCGAGAAAGATGAAGGGCTGACGGAATTTGATTACACCTTGATTCCCCTGCGCGCCAAGGTCCAGATCCGCTACAACTGAGCCACGCAAGCAAAACCTTTTAACGCCCACCCCAGAAATATCATTTCAAAACAGGAAGTAGAGCGCAGTATCGAAGAAGCGGTGTTGAAGCCCTACAAAATGACCAAAATAAGGGGAGGTGGTGTTGTTATAAACGTCGCGAGGATTTTGGTGGTTTGTGAAGTTGTAAGCGCGTAGGATGCCACGCAGCGTATGGTTACGCACCCAGGGAATGAAGGAGATACGAAATTCCTTGTACATCTCGAGATCAAGAGAAGCGAAGGCGGGCAAACGCAATGAGGCGGGGGGGCCAACGTAGCTCTGCCGCTCGTCAATGGCGGAATAAGGGAACCCCGAGTGGACGTCCAGCACTGGACTGGCAACAATCTTCCAAGGAATCTTGAACCGTCCCCAGGCCACGAACCTGTGCGGGACGTTGGAAGGCAGACTTGCGAAGAAATTCGGACGAATGACAGGTTGCTCGAACGGCACGTAAACGTCGGCAAGACTGTTCAGATCCCCGCGTGAGAGGCTGCTCACGTAAGAGGTATTGATCTCCGTGTCCGCACGAATGCGAATGCGCAGGGTGGATTCAAACTCATGGTAACGCGTGGCCCCCGTGTTCGAGAGTTCGAGCAGGAGAACGCCATTCTGGTCAATCAAGGGAATGGTGATGAACAACTTGAAAGTCCGGCTGGAAAGATAGCTCAGGCGAAGGGTGTAGTGGGGATGAATCTCCCGGTCAGCCTCAACATTCCAGGTCACGTTATAAGGCGTACTATCCAAATCCTTTCCAGCCGGGATGATTTGAGTTACACCGCCAGCGGTTTTCGCGTAGACGTTCTGGAAAACTAGGGGCGGCCCAAGCGGGCTGCCCTGAGCGTCATATTGGGTCACCCGCCTTGCTGGCTTGTTCGGGAAGTCACTGGCCAATAGCGGCAGGTGATCGTAGAAAACCCCTATGCCGCCGCGAAGGATGGTTTTGCCACCCACGCCGGGGGAATAAGCCGCTCCAATCCGCGGTGCAAAGGCCACGGCGTTTCCAGTGGTTTGGCCGGAGCCGCGCAAACCAAGGTCGAGTGCCAACCGGTCATGGATGGCCCAGTGGTCCTGAGCGAATGCTGCTACTTCAGTATCCTTGGCTGAAAGCACCCCTTTTTCCTGGAAGTCGATTTGCTCAGCAAGTGTCCCATCCTGACGCAAGACTTGCACGGAGCGCGAAACGTCGGTTCCGGAAAAGCTGCGGTGGACAAGGTCACCGCCCACCTTGAACTCGTGCTGGCCCCGCCATTCCTTGCGCCTAGACTGATACGTCTGGGAAGCCTCCTGCTGGAAGCCATCGCGGGCCCAGGCATTGAAGAAGTTGCCCCCCCAGCCATTTGGAGTCACGAGCATGTCCATAGGTCCCTGGCCGTGAGCGTAGCTGGAGAAATAGGTGAACTGGAGAAAGGAGGTCAGAATGCCGCCGGCGGGGAAAAGGTAGCGGTCGTTAAGCCCCACGGAGAAGCCGCGTTGGCCGTAGTTAGACGATGCCGACTGCGGAACTAGCGAGTTGATGTTCGCAAACTCACGGCGTTGTGGGAATACCTTGACGTTCCCTGTGAACAAGTGCAGTGTGGAATAATGTACTGGAGAGAAGTGAAGGAGTCGATGCCCTCCTTCTTAGTCTCGTTCTTCGGCCAAGCCAGGCCGCGCACGGGCTGTTTGTGAAGGTCGTAAATGAACGCCTCGAAAACGTCCAGCTTGCCGGGGACGAGGGGGCCGGTGAGGACAATGCGCGGCGTCTCTTCCGAAATGCCCACAAGGTGCCCATTCTTGCCGCGCATATTAGCCCAACCTTCGCAGTTCCGCACATTTGTGAGGGGAAGTTGACCTCTCTATCGGTCTAACCTCTTATCCATCAAAGCAGGCTTCTCAGAAAGCCGTTGTAGTGCCGACCTACCCTCTTTACAAGCGCTGAAGGAAGCTGTCAGGATGCGCGCTGACGATGTTTCTACGCAGCAAACGGCGATGCAAGGACGGCAAGGAGCACCGCTCCTGGAGTGTAGTGGAGAACCGTCGGGTGCGTTCAGGGCGGGTAGTGCAGCGGCAGGTTTTGTTTTTGGGAGAGATCAATGACCGCCAGCAGGGGGCATGGCGACAGACGTTGGAGGTATTTGATGAAGCCGAGCAGCGGGCCCGGACGCTGAGCTTGTTTCCGGAGGATCGTGCGATCCCCGCCGACGCGCTGGATGGCGTGCAGGTGAAGTTGCGGGAGATGGAGCTGCGGCGGCCGCGGGCGTTTGGCAACTACTGGCTGGGCTGCGAGCTGTGGCAGCAGTTGGGACTGGGGGCGTTTTGGGAAGGGCGGCTGGACGCCGGCCGCGAGGAAGGGGCGTGGGCGAAGGTGCTGGAGTTGCTGGTGGTGAGCCGGCTGATCGCGCCGGGCAGCGAGTTCCGTTTGCACCGGCAAGGATTTGACCAGAGCGCCATGGGAGATCTGTTAGGCAGCGGCTTCGCCGTGGCCGAGAAGGATCGGCTGTATCGCTGTCTGGATCGCATCGTGGAGCACAAGGCGGCGTTGTTCGATCACCTGCGGCAACGCTGGCAAGACCTATTCCAGGCACGCTTCGACGTCTTGCTGTACGACCTGACGAGCACCTATATGGAGGGCGAAGGCGAGGGAATTCCCAAAGCGAAGCACGGCTACAGCCGGGATCACCGTGGCGACTGCCGGCAGGTGGTGATCGCGCTGGTGGTGACGCCGGAGGGATTTCCGCTGGCTTACGAAGTGATGGAGGGCAACACCTCGGACCGCACGACGCTGCGGGGCTTTCTGGCCAAGATCGAAGCTCAGTACGGACACGCGCGGCGGGTGTGGGTGATGGACCGGGGAATTCCCAGCGAAGAGGTGCTGGAAGAAATGCGCGCCGCGAAGCGGGAAGTTTTTTACTTGGTGGGTACGCCGCGGGGCAAGATTCAGCAGTACGAAAAGCAGTGGCTAGAATTGCCCTGGCAGAAAGTGCGTGAGTCGGTGGAGGTGAAGTTGTTCGCGGAGGACGGCGAACTCTATGTGCTGGCCAAGAGTGAAGGCCGGCGGTCGAAGGAGCGCGCCATCCGACGACGCAAACTGGTGGGGTTGTTGAGGGCCTTGCGCAAGCTGCGCCGGAGTGCTCCGGCGCGGGATCAACTGCTGCTGCGCATTGGGGCGGCGAAGAAGCAAGCAGGGCGGGCCTTCGGCTTCGTGTCCCTGCGCTTGCCCAAAGAGGGAGAGGAAGTCACCCGCCAGACGTTCACCTTTCAGTTGGACAAAGAGAAGTTGCAGAAGGCGGAGCTTCGCGATGGACACTATCTGTTGCGCTCCAACCTGGTGGGGGAGAACCCGGAAGTACTTTGGCAACACTATGTCCAACTGACCCAGATTGAAGCGGCCTTCAAAACCTTGAAGAGCGAACTGGGACTGCGTCCGATTTATCACCAAGTGGAGAAGCGGGTGGAAGCCCACATCTTCGTGGCCTTCCTGGCCTACGCCCTTTCGGTGACCCTCAAGCAACGGCTGGCCGCCTTAGCGCCGGGCCTGACGCCCCGCGCGGTGCTGGAAAAACTGGCCACCCTTCAGATGCTCGATGTGTGCCTGCCCACCACCGACGGTCGTTGGCTGATCATGCCCCGCTACACCCAGCCCGAACCGGATCAGTCGTTGCTGCTGCACCAGCTCAATCTGAGCTTGCCTTCCCAGCCACCACCCCGCATCAAGGCCCCCCAGGAGGCCGCCCAAACCCCGCCACCGAGATTGAAAATGTAGTGCCGACCTTTGACATCCCTCCGCTAAAAACAAAGCACTTACCCTTCACCTGCCCCCTCAACTGCGAAAGGTCGGTTAGGAGTTACATCGTTCAATTCAAAATGGAATTTGTCTGACGCCGCCTTGGTTTGCACGCTGGTCAGTCCCCCGGCGAAGCGGCCGTACTCGGCCCGGTAAGCCGTCTTTAACACGTCAACAGAACCCACGGCATCGATGGGTACCTCGATCGCAAACGCGCCGGTCACCGGGTCAACGGTCTCCGCCGCATCGACCAGCAACATGCCTTGGCTTTCGACTGCTCCCTTAATGTTTATTTTCCCATCGGGCGTTCGGATTACGCCTGGGAGGAGCGGCAATGCTGCTTTGAATCGCTGTTCGGTCAAGGGCAACGTCATCAATTGGGTCGAAGAGACCCTTGCCGGGGAAGAGATGGTCTCAAGGGCTATGACGGGGACTTCCTCTCGAACCTCCACTTTTTGCCTGACTACAATTTCGGAGGGTAGAACCACCTGTAGGAACGGCGGTGGGCTCTCACCAATCCGTAAGTCCTGCTTCATAACAGGTTCGTAATCCGCCGCGGCGCAAGTCAAGCAATAAGTGGCAGGCACTAAGCCGGTAAAGTTGAATTCGCCTTTTTCCTTCGCGACGACGGAGAGACCTGTGTCGGGCAGAGGGCCACCTGTAAGTGTGCACACCGCCCCCGCGAGAGGTTTGCCGGCTTCGTCCAACACTTCGCCATTGAGTTCCTGAGCTTGCGGAGTGGCCGCGAGAGCAGATGCGGCTAATGCGCCCCAAAGAAACAGACTAGATATGATCCGCAATTTCCTAACAACTCGGACCATCTATTCCAGGCCAGGTGGGATTTCGCGCGTTCGACGCTTTCGAGAGTCCTAAATGCAAGTTTACGCCACCCTTCCGCTGACGTCATCCTTTTTCGAAGCTCCACACCGACTATCGAGACAACCTTCCGCTGAGGGGCGTTTCACCCTCGGGCGGGTGCGAGATCGAACCAGGCCCGAACAGGCGCCTCTTGCAGCAAGCGAGTTCTTGGCCATCGGGCGCGGGAACATCATTAGCATTGCAAAACTCGATTGTGGTGGTAAACTATGGCAACGGGTGTGTGTGTCCGTGGCATCCAACGAAGGCAAAGGTATGTCGTTGTTTGCGTTACGAATCATTGAGGAGAGGAATCATGTTGTTTAGACGTCTGGTGTTAGCCCTATGCCTGGCGTGCGTGGCTGTATGGCCGGCGATCGCCGTGGGGCCTACCGGGACGATAGTTGGAACTGTCGCTGACCCCAGCGAGGCTGTTATTCCGAAATCCCGAGTCATGGTTCGTAACCAAGGGACCAACGCCACACGCGAAGTTTTGACCAACGATGACGGAGATTTCAGCGTCCCTCTGCTGCCTCCGGGAGTGTACGAGGTCTCGGCTGAAAAAGCCGGTTTCCGGCGAAGCGTGTATGGCGATGTCAATCTGGACGTGGACCAGACCGTGCGCGTCGATTTTGTGCTGCAAATCGGCCAGCCGAGTGAACGCGTGGTGGTCACCGAGTCTGTCCCTCTCGTGCAGACCGACACCTCAACACTCGGCCAAGTCATCGAACGCAAGCAAGTGAGTGAGCTTCCTTTGAACGAGCGCAATTTCCTCACTTTTGCGCTTCTTGTTCCCGGCGGCCAATTGCCCGTCCAAGGCTCTGAGAATTCCACCCAGGGGGGAGCCATCAGCGTCAACGGAGCGCGCGAGCAATCCAACGACTTTCTGCTCGACGGCGTGGACAACAATGATTTGTACATCAACCAATACAGCGTGCTTCCATCGGTTGACGCCATTCAGGAATTCAAGGTGCAATCCAGCGATTACTCTGCCGAATTCGGGCGCAGCGGCGGCGCCCAAATCAATGTGGTGCTGAAGAGCGGCACGAATCAGTTCCACGGCAGCGGATTCGAGTTCCTGCGTAACCGCCACATGGACGCAAAGAACTTCTTTGATCAGCCTGATTGCACGCCCGACTCCATTCCTGGAACGTGTGCATCCATCCCCCGCCTCGACCGGAACCAGTTCGGTGGGACGTTGGGTGGGCCAATCCAAAAGGACAAGACTTTCTTCTTTGCCTCCTATGAAGGGCTGCGTCTGCGCCAGGCAACCACGCGCGAAGCTACTGTGCCTTCGCAAAACGTGGACTTGGCGGAAGCGAACGGCTTTTTCGGCTTGATGCAAAATATCGGTTTCGTTCAGAATCCCGCTGGCATGGCCGCGCTCAGCCTCATTCCGGCCGCCAACGTCGCCTTGCCGGACTTGGCCGATTCTAATACCTACGTCTCCTCCCCGGTGATCCAGAACTCCGTGAACCTGCTGTCTATCAAGCTGGACCGCCAAGCCGGTTCGAACAACACGTTCTCAGGACACTACTCGCTGTTCAATGAGAACCGCTTTAATCCTTACGACCCCGTCAACTCCTTCACCGCCTTGCCCGGCTATGGCAGCTACACCATTAACCGAGGGCAAAACGTCGGGTTTACCTGGACGCATGTCTTTAGCTCCCATTGGATCAATGAAGCGCGGGTGGGTTTCAACCGCCTGCGTGCTGCTGCTCTTCAGCAGGACCATGGCATCAACTTCGGCGAGCAATTGGGATTCCCGACTACGTCCACTAATCCTGCGGACTGGGGATACCCCAACGTGAATATCCCTGGCTTCGACGGCATCGGCGAGCCGGTGAACTACCCACAAGACCGCCACGACAACACCTATGAATTTGCGGACAACCTGGCTTGGCATACCGGTCAACACCAATTCAAGTTCGGAGGGGACGTTCGTCGTTTTCAGTTGAATTCCTACCTGGACTTCCTTTCACGCGGGGATTGGTTCTTCAATGGATACATCGCGCAGGGCTTGGCGCCAGTCTTGGCGCAGATGTTGCCATCTCAGCTAACCAACATCTGCCCGGGTGGAATCACCAACTGCCCGCCGCAAATCGGCGCCCTGGCGCAACTCATGGCCGGCATGCCAGACTACGTTGTGACGGAATCAGGCAGTACCAATAACGGTCTGCGGACCACCGGCATCGGATCCTATGTGCAAGACGATATTCGCGTCCTGCCGCGCTTCACCCTGAATGTGGGCCTGCGGTGGGAGTTCAACAGCCCACCCGTCGAAATCCACAACCAATTCAGCGTACCTGACCTGAGCGCCAATTCTGCCACCTGCTCGCCTCAACCCGACTGCCAGTTCATTCCGGTGGGCACGAACGGGATTCCCCGCACCTCTTACCAAAGGGATCTTCACGATTTTGCCCCACGCATCGGAATCGCCTGGCGCCCCTTGAAGACCGAGCGCTTTGTAGTTCGGTCTGCCTACGGCATCTTTTATGATGAGAACATTCTTAACCTGAACATCCTGGCGCGCTTCAATCCCCCCTTCTCCGACATCATTGCCCACCCCAACACGGGCTCGGATGTAATCCAGACCATCCTTGGGAACGTTTGTCAGTACCAACCAGGCGGGACGGCCTGCATCCAAGCTAACTACATCTCACCGGGGCTTAAAACTGCCTCCATGCAGCAATGGAATGTTGACTTGCAGTACGAGCTGCAACCCAATTGGATGATTGATTTGGCTTATGTGGGTTCCAAGGGCACGCATCTTCCTGCGACCCGAGACATCGACCAACTGAATCCTTTCACGGGGTCCTCTCCTTACCCTCAATTTAACTCCATTCCCACAGCGGAGTCGTACGCCAACAGCACCTACAACGCTTTGCAGTTCCGCTCGGAAAAGCGGGTGAGGCAAGGCTTGGCATTCCTGGCGGCTTACACCTGGTCGAGGTCAATCGACGATGACTCAGCAATCTTCAGTGGAAGTGTCGGGTCGGGCGTGCCCCAGGATCCATATGATTTTCGCCTTGACCGCGGCCTCTCCGACTTCCAAGTCGAGCACCGCATGGTTCTCAGCTACCTCTACGACCTGCCGTTGGGGACTGGCCGGAAGTGGGCGAGTAATCCCGGGATAATCAACCGCGTATTCGGTTTTTGGCAAACGGCTGGAATCGTAACCATGCAGACCGGTAGCCCCTTTACCGTTAATATGCCCTCCGCCCAATCTGGAGCGTCAATTACTGCTTTTGGAATCCCTTACCGGCCAGACCTGGTCGGTGATGCGAACAAGGCTGGAGCGGTGGCGGCTAACCCCGGGTGCTCCTCGCCAGCTCAGGTCCACACGCCGAATAGCTGGTTTAATCCTTGCGCCTTTGTCAGTCCCCAAAACCCCCTTCTTGGGACTGCGGGCCGAAACGTCTTGCTTGGGCCGGGACTGAACAATCTTGACTTCTCACTGCTCAGGGATATCCCGTTCCGCCACGAAGGCCGCCGGCTTCAGTTTCGTTTTGAGTTCTTTAACTTCTTGAACATTCCGCATTTCGATATTCCGGGCCGTACTTTCGGGGAGTCGTCGCTGGGCGTTGTGCAATCTTCGAACTTTTATGGGAATAGGCCGCCCAGGCAGATTCAGCTTGGCGTGAAGTACATCTTTTGAGAAGTTGACAGTCGACAGTCGACAGTTCACAGTCAGAACATCGCAGGAGTGATACTGGATGGACCGCTCAGAAGCCTGGAATCTTCTTTGTGAATATACCAAGAATGAGAACTTGCGCAAGCACGCACTGGCTGTCGAGGCGTGTGTTCGAGCCTATGCGCGCAAGTTCGGCGAGGACGAGGAGAAGTGGAGCGTCGTGGGCTTGATCCACGACTTCGATTACGAAGTTTATCCGAACGCGCCTGACCACCCGTTGAAAGGAAGTGAAATCCTGAAAGAAAAGGGTGCTTCCGAGGAAATCCGCCGCGCCATCCTTGGCCACGCTGACTACACCGGTGTGCCGCGCGACACGCTTCTGGCCAAAGTCCTTTTCGCATGCGACGAGCTCGCTGGGTTCGTTACAGCCTGCGCCTTGGTGCGGCCTGACAGGATCGCCAGCCTGGAGGCCAAATCCGTTCGCAAAAGGATGAAAGACAAAGCCTTCGCCCGCTCCGTAAGCCGCGAGGATATCATCAAAAGCGCCGAGGAACTGGGTGTGCCCCTGGATGAGCACATCACCTTCTGCATCGAAGCCATGCGCGGCATCGCGGATCAACTGGGCCTCGCTCCTATGTAACGCGGGCGTCCCGCCCGTGCCCTCCTGGATTTCGACTTCAGCTTTGACCTGCCTTTTTCCCCATGACCTTAAGACATCCTTGGTGAGGGAGCGAGACGCTCCCGCCACAGCGGGCGAGACGCCCACGCTGCTACATCGGCTTTCCCTTTGGCGTCGCCTGCGATGCCGTCGCCTGGTAGTGTCCTAATTGTGTGTTGATTTCTGGTGGCGGCCTCGGAAGCGCGGGCCGCCAGCGTATCATTCTTGAGACTCCCAAATATCAGTAAAGCTCATCTGAAGGGCGGTCTTCTTAAAGACGCGATCAAACTTCTGCCTAAAATCCTTCATATTCTCGCAGAGCTTCATTATCGTAACGACCTTCTGAATTTGGTCGTGAACTTGTTCGCGCCCGAAGTCTGTTAAGAGTTGGTGGTCGTTCTGCTTGAAATGCGGGTCGGGATTAACGGCGCGCAAGGCCTTACCCACATCCTTGTCAATACTGTCATAGACGAACGCCATCACGTATTTTCCCCATCGCAATGGTCGATTTCTAGGGGAATAATGAATGCCTTCGAGCCGTGCCAGTTCAAACCAAAACTCAGGCGGGAACATCTGTGCCCACTCCTGCATTTCTTCCGCGATAAACGCTTGGAGTTTGATTTGCAGTGCGCGTTTCTTCCGTACTTGCTGAAATCCAGTAGCTTCGTCGATGAGAGCGATTATTCCGACCTTGGCGCATGACCGCATGATAATCTCTGCTTGGATTGCCAATTTAGCCTGACTCTGTTTGAGCATCTTCAGACGGCGAGCTTCTAGATAAAGCTCGCAAATCTCAATCAGTAGAGTGGCCTCGTAGCCAATGGCATGATACTGTGTTCCTGGCACTCTAAATTGAATCGTCGCGCCCAGCTTGAACTCATTGTTATATAAGGGGATACTTGATAGATATGCCCCCAAATTGCCACTTTCGCGCCCGTGGCTCAAAATCCTCACAACTTCACGCTGAGTGAAGACTCGGCGCTCGTCGTTTAGGACGTGACATTCTAGGTCCATGTCTCCGATCTTGATTGTTCCCCTGAACATCGAGAAAGGCAGCGATCCTTCTGGAGACTTAACCGCCTCCTTGGGTGATTCTGGAGGGGGGAAAGTCTGTTCCTTGTATTTCGCCCACCTCGTAGCGATGGCATTCCTTGCGATGGCACTACGCTCTGAGGCGGTCAGAACATTCGCGCGGGCAATACCGCCCTTGCTAGCCCCGAGCTTCGAAAGTTCCCGAGCCGCTTCGCTGGATAATTGTTCGGTCATGTTTGTTCTCCCTTCACAGTCCATTATACATGCTCGGGATGGAATGTCAATACTTGCTCGAAGATTTTTCTTGACTTCTTGCTCGGGCAGGTATAGATTAAAGGGGAAGTCAAAAGCCCCGCCCTCAGTGTCAACTGAGAACGGGGCTACTTCAGCAATCGCGGAATGACCCGCAATGCTTACTCGCAACTGCATTATGGGCTTCCTTCCGCAGAAAGGCAAGCCCCATGACCTGCCACAATTGCAAAATCAAATGCCGCCACCTATTACCGTATCCCTTGTTTGTGTGGGCTATGATCTTGGTTCGCCTATAGCATTCTCAAATGATTTCCACGAATCTGCGCAAAACAATAATTTCGAGCCATTGACCAGTCATGGCGGTTGGATTCTTCCACCTGGGTTTTTTGTGCCTCTCGGTGAGAGTCAGGTTTGCTGGGACATATTACAAGGCACTGGTTCTGTGCTTGAAAAATATAGAGAGGTTGCGGTTGTCCAGAAATATCGCAAATTACGAGCAATCGGTAAGCTTGATCAACTCTCAACCGAGGATTTAATCCAGTTGAGTAGGACCTGTCTAGGGGCTACCGAAAGCGCTACTGGAAGAAGGTTTGATTCCGGCGCTTTCCTTGTAGCAGCGCCGAATCATTATGCTGTGATCTCGCAGAAGACTGGATTTCACAAACTAATTCCATCTCAATGACCGTTGGTTTTCAACACACATTTAGGACACTACCCGTCGCCTCCGATGCTTGACAGAGGGCTGAGAATCCCGTACGGTAGGCGCTTGTATTCAGTGCATCTTCCTGCACGGACCTGCTGTGGATGGCGCCCCCGCCGTCGCCCAATAAGCAGCGGCGGCCTGCCCGTGGCGCGACCCAGCGGGATTTCAAAGTGAGGTTTCTATGTCAAGTGAGAAATTCGTGCTAGGAATCGACTACGGAACAGAATCGGGCCGCGTGGTGGTGATCCGCGTACGCAACGGGGAAGAGATCGCCTCAGCAGTGATCCCCTACCCCGATGGAGTGATTGATGAAAAGTTGCCGGGCGGGCCGCGTCTGGAGCCCGATTGGGCTTTGCAAAATCCGCGCGATTACCTCTTGGTGGCCGAGAAGGGCGTTCCCAAGGCCCTGAAAGCGGCCCGGGTCAAGGGGGAGGAGGTGATTGGCATTGGCACAGACTTCACTGCCTCCTCGCCCCTGCCTGTCAAGCGTGACGGGACCCCCCTCTGTTTTCTTTCTCCGTACCGCATGCGCCCGCATGCCTGGGTGAAGCTTTGGAAGCACCATGCCGCGCAACCGGAGGCAAACCAGATCAACGAAGTGGGGCGGGAGCGGAATGAAGAGTTCATTCAAATCTATGGCGGCAAGTATTCCTCCGAGTGGTTCTTCTCCAAGGTCTTGCAGGTCGTGAATGAGGACGCTGAGATTTACGACGCTACCGATCGGTTCATCGAAGGCGCCGACTGGATTGTCTGGCAGTTGACCGGTGAAGAGAAGAGGAACACGTGCACGGCCGGTTACAAGGCTATGTGGATCAAGGGCAAGGGATTTCCCTCCGTGGAATTCTTCCGCACCCTGCACCCGCGCCTTGAGAATGTTATCGAGACCAAAGTGGGGACAAACTTCTACCCGCTCGGCCAAAAGGCAGGAGGGCTGACGGCATTCTGGGCTCGCAAGACAGGGTTAAAGGAAGGCACCCCCGTCGCGGTGGGCAATGTTGATGCGCACGTGGCCGTGCCCGCCTGCACGGTGACCCAGCCCGGCTCGCTGGTGATGATTATGGGGACTTCGATTTGCCACATGGTGCTTGGCACGGGACGACAGATGGTGGAGGGCATGTGCGGGACAGTGGAAGATGGAATTGTTCCGGGCTTGTGGGGATATGAAGCCGGGCAATCTGCCGTTGGTGATATCTTTGCCTGGTTCTTTGAGCACGGTGTTCCGGATTATATCCACCGTGAAGCGCGCAAAATGAAGGTCCCCTTCGCCGCCGCGCTCGAAAAGCGCGCCGCCGCCCTCAAGCCCGGCGAGTCCGGGCTTGCTGGCCCTCGATTGGTGGAATGGCAATCGCTCCGTCCTGGTGGACGTTGATCTGACCGGAATGCTGCTCGGAATGACCTTGGCCACTAAGGCTGAGGAAATCTATCGGGCCCTCATCGAAGCCACCGCCTTTGGCACGCGAACTATCATCGAGGCCTTTGAATCGAAGGGCGTGGAAGTGAAAGCCCTAGTGGCCTGCGGGGGCTTGCCGGAAAAGAACAAGCTGCTCATGCAAATTTACGCCGACGTGACCGGACGAGAGATCAAGGTGGCAGAGCGGCTTCAGACCTGCTCTGCCCTGGGCTCCGCTATGCACGGCGCGGTTGCCGCCGGGCGCGCGGGCGGCGGCTACGATACCATCGCTGAGGCCGCGCAACATATGGCGCACGTGCAGAAGTTGACTTACCGACCGAAGGCCCAAAACCACGCCATCTACAATCGGCTCTTCAAAGAGTACCAGACGCTGCACGACTACTTCGGTCGGGGTGAGAATGACGTGATGAAGCGGCTCAAGGCTATGCGCCGCGAGCAGGCGGCACGCTGATAGCTGACCACTGACGGCTGAGGGCTAATAACTTCCTATGCCTAAAATCGAACATCTTCGCGAGGAAGTCTGGAAAGCTAATCTGGGAATATATCGCGCCGGGCTGGTCACCATGCACAGCGGCAACGCGAGTGGAATTGATCGCGAGCGAGGCGTGGTGATGATCAAGCCCAGCGGCATGGATTACGACCGGATGCGGCCGCAGGATATGGTCTCGACCGACCTCGAGGGCCGGAAACTCAAGGGCCGATGGAATCCCTCCGTGGACCTGCCCGACCATCTTTACATCTACAAGCATTGCCCGCAGATCGGCGGCGTCATCCACACGCACTCGAACTATGCCACGAGTTTCGCGCTGCTGGGCAAGCCGCTGCCCGTCTATTTGACGGCCATCGCGGATGAGTTCGGCGAAGAGATACCCTGCCTTCCTTACGTGGATAACCGTGCGGACCACATCGGCAAGGCGATCGTAAAGCACATGGGCCAGAGGGCGCCCGCCGTGCTCTTGGCGCATCATGGCGTATTTGCTTTCGGGCCGACGCCGAGCGCCGCGCTCAAAGCCGCCGTGATGGTCGAAGACGTTGCCAAGACCTGCCATCTCGCAATGCTGCTCGGCAAGCCGAAACCCTTGCCGCCCGCGGAAATCAAGAAGTGGTGGGACCGCTATCACACCACCTACGGCCAGACGAAAAAGGGTTAGTGGGCCAGTTTAATATTGAGGTCTGTTTATGAGCTTCTCTTTGTCTTCTTGCTCGCTCGCCCTACTGGCTGCCGACCCGCAGACCGCCAACCGCCTCATTTCGCTTCATTCTCCGGACGTCGCCATCATCGCCATCTATTTCGCCATGGTGTTGGGCATCGGTTTCTATCTCCGGCGATTTACGAAAAGGGGTGAGGATTTTTTCCTCGCCGGCCGGGAGATGACCGCCTGGGTGGCCGGGCTAAGTTTCGTTTCCGCCAATCTTGGCGCGCTGGAACTGATGGGGTGGGCCGCGGCCGCTTATCAATACGGCATCCTGGCGGCGCACTGGTATTGGGTCGGGGCGATTCCCGCCATGCTCTTCCTGGGCATCGTCATGATGCCCTTTTACTACATCTCGAAAACGCACTCGGTCCCAGGCTATCTTGCGCTTGCGCTACGGCGAATCGGCGCGGGGGTTCGCCGCCCTGATGTTCAGCGTGATGACGATCTTGATGTCCGGCATCAACATGTACGCCATGGCGCTGGTGATGAAAGTGGTGCTGGGCTGGAACATCCACTTCAGTATTTGGGTCTCGTCACTCACGGTGGCGGTCTATGTGGCCCTGGGAGGTTTGTTCTCCGCCATTTTCAACGAGGTGCTTCAGTTCTTCCTGATCTGGCTGGGCGCCTTGTTGATACCGATTCTTGGTTTGGTCGAGTCCGGCGGCTGGTCCGGCCTGGTGGCGCGCATACACCAGAATTTCCCGCAAGGTGATTACACCCACCTCTGGCGCACCATGGGCAGCTTCACCGACAACCCCATGGGCATCCACTGGACAGGAATCGTCTTCGGCCTCGGTTTTGTGATTTCCTTCGGCTACTGGACTACGGATTTTCTGGTAGTGCAAAGAATCCTGGCGGCCAAGGACATTCGAGCGGCCAGGCTTGCCCCCATCATCGGCTCGTTTTTCAAGATGGCCGTGCCTTTCATCGTCATCCTTCCAGGCTTGCTGGGATTGGCGCTGCTGCCTTTCAAATTGCTGCCTGAAAGCGCTGTGGGCCCCGGGCAGCACAGTTACAACGAGGTTCTGCCCCTCATGCTGGCGCGGTACTGCGGCCCGGGGCTGCTGGGACTGGGCATCACAGCGCTCATCGCCGGTTTTATGTCGGGCATGGCAGGTAACACGAGCGCCTTTGCTACGGTCTGGACCTACGACCTCTATCGGAGTTTCCTCAGGAAGCATGCCTCCGACGATCACTACGTGAAGATGGGCCGCTGGTGCACCATCCTGGGTGTGCTCATCAGCATCGGCACGGCCTACCTGGTGATGAAATTCGGCAGCATCATGGATTATGTGCAGGCGCTCTTCAGTTTCTTTATAGCGCCTTTGTTGGGGACCGTACTGCTCGGCATGTTGTGGAAGCGGGCTACTCCGGCGGGCGGCTTCTGGGGACTCCTCTGCGGCACCTGCTCTTCCATCGGCATGTGGGCCGTCGTCAAGGCGAATCCCGGCACGCTCGCCTACATCGCCCTTTCAAGCCACGCTAAAGACATGGCCGAGAATATGTATCGGGCGCTTTGGTCGTGGATTGTGTGCGTGATTGTCACCGTCGTCGTCAGCTTGCTGACGCGGCCCAAGCCCGTGGAGGAGTTGACCGGCTTGGTCTACGGATGTACGGAACTGCCCAGCGAGGGACATCTGCCCTTCTGGAAACGCCCCATCTTCTGGGCCGCGGTCTCAGCAGCCCTTTTCCTGGTCCTGCAATGGATCTTTTGGTGATTTTGGATTTTAGATTTTGGATTAGGGCTTGTTGGATTTTGAATTTCCAATTTTCGATTTTAGATTCCCTGGTTCGAGGCTAGTACGATGCTTAGGTTCACGAGAAGCTTTGCCTCCTGCTTTTTCGGTTTGCTGATAGCCCTGTGTTTCTTCATGGAGGGGAAACGTTGTGGACTGTGTCAGCAATCCCCTGGCAATAACCCCGACCGGCTGGAGTGGTTTCGTGACCAGGGCTTTGGTCTTTTCATTCACTGGAGCGTGGATAGCCAGCTTGGAACAGTAATCAGCCACTCGCTGGTGGGGGCATCGGACGACTATGCAGGTCATTTTTTTGGCGATTTGCCAAAGACCTTCAACCCCTGGAAGTTTCGCCCCGCGGATTGGGCGGTACTCGCCAAGCTGGCCGGAGTAAGGTATGTGGTCTTCGGGGCCAAGCATCACTCCGGCTTTTGCATGTTCAACACCGCCACAACTGACTTCAACATCCTCCACACGCCCTTCAGAAGAGATATCGTAGGCGAAATCCTTCCAGCCTTCCGCGAACAGGGGATTGCGCCGGGAATTTATTTTTCACCGGACGACTTCCTGTGGCTTCATCAGCACGGGAAGACCATCCAGCGCGACGTGCCTGATGTGCAACCCAGGAATAATCCCGGCCTGATGTCTTACGACAAGGCTCAGTTGCAGGAACTGCTCACTCACTACGGGACGGTCGATGTGCTTTTTCTGGATGGCGAAGCGGAAGGGCTGCGCGAACTCGCCTGGAAATTGCAACCTAACATCGTGGTGACTCGCGGGGCCATGCAGACGCCGGAGCAGGTTGTCCCGGGAGTTCCGATCAAGGGGCCCTGGGAAGCGTGTATCACCATGGGCACTGCCTGGCAATATCAACCCACCAACGAAATCTATAAGTCGGGTAGTGAGCTTATCGGATTGTTGATTGAGACTCGGGCGAAGGGCGGAAACTTGCTGTTGAACATTGGTCCGAAGCCGGACGGCGAACTCCCCATCGAGCAGGAGGAGCGTCTGCGTGAGATGGCCCTCTGGATGTTCGTTAGCCATGAGTCGATCTACAGCGTGCGCCCCTGGATCGTAACCAACGAGAATGAAATTTGGTTTACCAGGAAGAAGAATGAAGACACCGTCTTTGCCTTCGTTCGAGGAAAAGAGCGATGGAAGTACGGAGAGTGGAAGGATGTGGTTTTGCGCTCTGTTCGCGCCACGGACGAGACCCGGGTCAGGGTGCTTGGCCAAAATGATGAGGTTCTGGAATACCAGCCGAAGATCGTCCCCAAAACGACGTGGACGCAAGAGGCCGACGGTCTGCACATTCGCGCCATTCGCGCCCAGCGCCTTATTGACAACAGGCAATGGCCTGACCCTATAGTCCTCGAGATTACAGGCGTCAGGCCGGGGCTTACGCCCCAAAACAAATGAAAACTGTCGTCGTCAACTTGATCACACTGTCATTCCGAGCGGAGCGAGGAATCTCGCTCTGAGTGTTTCCCCGACAAACCAGAGCGAGATTCCTCGCTCCGCTCGGAATGACAGCGCGAGAGAATAGCTGAAGGCTGACAGCCAATAGAGGTGCGTTCCCATGAGCGAAGGTCATCGCATCGTTCCCGTGTGGTTCTTCGTCGGGTTAATTCTGCTGATTTACGGGGTGCTCATCCTGGCGACGGGCCTCTACGAATTCTCTCATCCCCCCGCCACCGTGTTGGCGCATTTGCACCCTGCGATCTGGTGGGGAGCCCTGCTCACCGTCGTGGGCGGCGTTTACGTCTACCTCTACCTGCCGAGAAAATCCTGAGATTTGGCACGACGTTGGTGTCATTCGCGAGGGAGCGGTTGAGAGGCGCACTCATTCCCGCGAAAGCGGGAATCCAGGCCCATTCGGTAACGCGCTTTCGACGGAACGGACTGGATTCCCGCTTTCGCGGGAATGACTGCATTTCAGGACGGGGCTTACACTTCCGGAATGCCCAAGTCGCTGCTGCCCAGCGGCGACATCTTTGCCTCGGGCGCGTATTCCTCGATCATGTCCAACGCAATGCGCGCGCGGTGCACCCGCTCACGGGCCATCTTCGCGGCCAGATCCTCGATATGCTTGCCGGAGGGGTAGATATCCGGGGCGTTGCGCAACCCGAACTTGAAGTAAACGGGCGCCGCGACGCGCAGGATTTGGGGCATTTCGTAGTAACGGATGAAGCCGCCAAAGTTGTCCGGCACCTCGATGTAGAGGTCGATAGGAATATCCACGGTTTGCCGGATGGCCCCCATCTGAGCAGGGGTCAAGTCAGTGGGGATATTCAGGGTCGAGACGCCAGCCTTCTCAAATAGCTTTGCCGTGGCGGGATTGGCCGCAGGAAGCGTGACGGAACTCTTGATAACCAGATTCCTGGGGAGTTCGCCTGCCTCCTTCATCTCCTTGAGCACCCAGATCAGGCCCAAATCCGCCGGCAACACGCTGCGAATTCCGAGGTCGCACGCTTTGCGGACATCTTCGACGGCATAAACCAGTTGGTCGGCGCCACGGTGTTGCAGCCCAATCACCTTGCCTGCCGTGGATGCTGTCTGGGCGCCGGTCTCGAACGTCGCGCGCGGGCCGATGAACAAGCAGACTTCGATCCGCTCGGATGCGCCAATGCGCGCCATCTCGCGAATCTCATCTTTGGTCAGCAGCATGATGCCGCTACCCTGGCTGACGCGATGGATCGGCACTTTGAGCTCCCTGGCACCCTCGAGCACCTCGCGAAAGACGCGCGGCCCTTCGACGCTGGGAATCTCGAAACGGTACTCCCCACCATCCTTGAAACGCTTGCCGCTGGGCTCGAGCGCATGGTTGTCTTCGCTAGCGAGTTTGAGTTTAGCCAGGAATTGTCGAGTTTTTTCCATGAGAGACTCCTTGGTCTGTTGTCCCTGGTCCGTCGTCAGTTCTTCGTAGTCAGTTCTGCCTCGTGTCATTCCGAGCGTAGCGAGGAATCTCGCTCTGCTTCCTTCCCCTACAGACCAGGGCGAGATTCCTCGCTACGCTCGGAATGACATTAACCACTGGCCACCAGAGGCAACGGACAACTGACGACTGACAACTGCCTACTGCGTATACTTCAAATAAACCGTCCGCGTCTCGGTATAGAAATCGAGCGCGGCGGGTCCCTGCTCGCGCATACCAAAGCTCGATTCCTTCGTACCGCCGAAGGGAAGCTGATACTCGACACCCGCGGTCGGCAGGTTTACCGTAATCAAACCAGCTTCTATCCCATTGATAAATTGGTGGACGCGCGTAAGGTCGCGCGAAACAATGGAAGCCGAGAGGCCAAAGCGGGCGCCGTTAGCGAGCCGCAGGGCGTCCTCAAAATCGTTAGCCACCATCAGTGCCAGGACCGGGCCAAAAACCTCCTCTTGCGCTATACGCATTTCAGCGCTGACGCGGGCGAATATCGTGGGCTCCACAAAATAGCCCAAGTCGTAAATTCCACCCGCAAGGCGGTTCCCTCCACAGAGCAACTGTGCCCCTTCTTGCTTGGCGATTTCAATGTATTTCAAGTCCGTCTCGAGCTGTTTCGCATCCACCGCGGGGCCGATTTCGACGCCCGGCTCGAGGCCGTTTCCGACCTTCAGCTTTTTGGCCTTGGCCGTAAGCTTCTCGACCAAAGCCTCGTAAATGGGTTTCTCGATGATGGCCCGGCTACAGGCGGTGCATTTCTGCCCGGTGGAAAAGAACGCGCCGTTCACCAGGACGGTGGCAGCGTAATCCAGGTCCGCGTCCTTGAGCACGATGGTGGGGTTCTTGCCGCCCATTTCGAGCTGAAGGCGAACCTTTCGTTTCGTCACCTTCTCGTAGAGGGCGTTGCCGACCTCGCAGGAACCCGTAAAAGAAACGGCGCGGATAGCAGGGTGTTCGACAAGCGCGTTGCCGGCCGAGCCGCCACTTCCCGTCACATAATTGAGAACGCCGGCAGGAATGCCCGCTTCGTGAAGCGCTTCGACAATCCGATAGGCGCTGAGCGGGGCGAGTGAGGCAGGTTTGATCACCACAGTGTTTCCCGCCACCAGCGCGGGGGCCATTTTCCAGGCGGGGATGGCGCTGGGGAAATTCCAGGGAGTAATGAGGGCCACTACTCCCAGCGGCTTGCGCAAGGTGTAGCAGAAAACGTTCTCCCGCTCGGACGGAATCTGGTAGCTGAATTGGCGCGGCCCCTCGCCTCCGAAGTAGCGCAGGATGTTGATGGCCCGCTTCACTTCTCCTCTGGCCTCAGGCAGCGTCTTGCCTTCCTCCCGCGTCATCTCCTCGGATAGTTTTTGGAGACGGCTTTCCATGATTTCGGCGGCCTTGTAGAGGAACTCACCCCGCAAAGGAGCGGGCAGCGCCTCCCAGGCCGGTTGCGCTTTCGCGGCTGCTTCACACGCATCCTGAATGTCGTCCGGGCCCGAAGCTTGAAACAGGCCGACCGTCTCTTCGATATTGGCAGGATTGAGGTTGGGGAACGTTTTCTTTGTCTTGCACTCCACCCACTGACCTGCTATGCAATTTCGATAAACATCCGGCATGAAAGAAAGCCCCCTAAAGAGAGAAACGACCTGAGGTGAGCAAAATGAAATTATGGACGAGCGTTAGATTTGCAGTCAAGCTAAACCCGGCCACCACGTGTCATTCTGGGGCCCGCGTGTCATTCCGAGCGGAGCGAGGAATCTCGCTCTGATTTTCTGCGCCGCAATCCAGAGCGAGATTCCTCGCTCCGCTCGGAATGACAGCACCGCTTCTACGGCACCACGGGAAGGACGACCGCCGAGGGATGCTCCCTGTCGTGGAGAATCGTATTCGTTGCCTTCACCCAGCGCGTCCCGCGGCTCGCCTCTTCACCGGTATTCAGATTGCGGTCAAAGCGCGGAAAATTGCTGCTCGAGATCTCCAAGCGCAGCTTATGCCCCTTCAGGAAAACGTTCGACGTGGCCCAGAGGTCGAGAGTGAGCTTGTAGGCCTCACCCGGATTTATGAACTCGACTCTCTCCGGCGAGTTGCGGTAACGGGTCCGCAAGATCCCCTCCGTGAGATTCTGCGCAAAGCCATTGGGCCAGACGTCCACCAACTTGCCGGTGAAGTCCGTATCCACGGCGGATGAGCTGGCGTAGATCTCGACGCTGATGGGGCCGGTCACTTCGAAGTCCTCTCTGAACGGCGGCGTGGAATAAACCAATACGTCAGGCCGGGCCTCGACGGGGCGTTGGTCAATCGCTCCCGGAGCCAGGTGCGTGCCGTCACAACACAGCGGCCCGCCGCGGGTCGGCACCGGCTCAGCAGGGTCGTAGACATACTGATCGGCGTGCTCGCTTGCGGGCTCCGAGGTGCTGAGTGTCCCATCTCCGGAGAGCGAGTTCGCCTTGCCCTGGGAATGAAGGTAAAAGCGCGTGTTCCTGGCGCGGGCCAGTGGCCAATCCTCTTCCTCCCGCCAAACGTTTTTGCCCAGAACGAAGAGTTTCACCGGTTTTTCGCTTTCCAGGCCATTCTTCTCGCCTTTCAGCAGGTAGTCATACCAGCGCAGCGTCAGGTCGCTATCGTTTACCACCGAGTCGCGGCCGAAGTCAACCTCGCCGATGCGCTGGCCCGAGCCTGCGTGCCCACCGGTGACAACCATCAGCCGCTGACCCCGGCGCGCCTCCGCGCTGCCGCCGCGCGCCTTGATTCCAGCGTAATTCCTGAGCGACCCGCCCAGGAAGATATCGTACCAGGCGCCGATGTGGAGAATGGGAACAGTGATTTGAGAGAAATGTTCTTCGATGGACACCTGTTTCCAATAGTCGTCGTAGCTTGGGTGGGCCAGCCAATCGAAGAAATAAGAAGCCAGGGTCTGGGGGCTGTCAATGGAGTCGCCGGCGTCGCCCACACCCAACAACGGGAAAGCTGCTAGGGGCAACTTGAAGACGTGTGGGAGGGCATTGTTGTGGGCCTGCGCCCGACGATTGAGGGTGTCCATCGCCAGATGCAAGGTCCATGACTCGTTAAACCATTGCTCGAAGGCTCCGCCTTGGTACGTCCAATTCTCATGGTAGTTGGAGGCGGTGACAAAAGGAAAGATGCCCGCGAGATGGGGAGGGGCCGCGATGGCGGCAAGCATCTGCGTGGCGCCAACGTATGATCCGCCGAACATCCCTACCTTGCCGTTCGAGTTAGGAAGCGAGGCAGCCCATTCCACGGTATCGTAACCGTCCGATGATTCATGTCTGAAGGGGTCCCATTCACCTTCAGAAGTGAAACGGCCACGCACGTCCTGAAAAATCACGATGTATCCCAGGGAAGCTGCGCGAAGGCCAAAATCCACGCCCGGCCGCTTGTCGTAAGGCGTCCGCTGGAGCAAAACCGGGAACTTCCCGTCGGCCTTGGGCCGGTAAATGTCCGCCCGGAGCACCGTGCCATCCCGCATCTTGGTTTCTGCCCCCCACTCGACCAGAACCTCATAGTGCTCGCGGGCCAGACTTAGCGTTGCGGACATCATGGCCAGCCCGCTAATCAGAGAAATGAGAATCTTGTGGTGTTTCATAATCACCTTCTTCCAGTGGGCAGTGGGCAAGTGTCTACACTGACACTTTAAGGGTAACGATCTCCCAAGGTTTCACCAGGAAATCCAAAGCCCCGTCCGATGACACGGGCAAGGGTTCAGGTTCTTCCTCGATCAAATTCGTCCTCCAGGCCTGGCGGATGCTTCGTGAAAAGTGGATTCGGGCTCGAGTCTCGAAACCCTCCGCTTCGTAACAGCGCAACACCAGCGAGTCGTCATCTTCGCACACTTTGAGTGCCGTCATGACAAGGTTGTGTGGTTCAATCGAGACAAACTGAGCCGCCCGCGGCAGAGATTGTACTTCAGACTTGACCTGTTCTGCGCCCACAAAAGCAGCCAGGGGATAATTGAAGGCAAGGCCCTCGCGGTAGCTCGAGCGCCACCCTCCGGCATGCGGGAATAGGGCCATGCGGTAGCGATGATCTCCCGCCTGCGTGAACCAATACTCCGGGTTCCAAGCCAGGCTCTTGCGCGTGGAGAACAACACGTGTTGAAGGAGCGGATAATCCGCCGGGGGATTCGTCTCATCCGCGAACAAGTGCAGCGTGCAGTCCGAGGCAGCCAGGCAGCCGAAGCCCAGATATTCGGGGGACGAGGCATCGATCCAATTGATCGCCTCCCGGAACCGCAATGGCTTCTCTCCCCCGTAGAGATCCTTCCTGAACTGTGAGTCAGGACTCGCAGGAAGGTTGGAGAAATCAACCTCGTCCTTCCCCATCTCCACCGTCCCAAATGGGACTTCGTAGCTCAGGCGCGCCTTCTGCAAGTTAATGGGGAACACCACCCACAACTCCCGCTCCTTTTGCCCATCCCAGTTCAATAACTCGAGCTCGAGCTCCAGGCGGCGCAGGTGCGAGTACAAGTGGATCTTCTCGCGTAAGAAGAAGTGCTTGAATCTTGCCTCTCTTACCACCGTGGTCCGTACCGGTCCTTGCACAAACTGCCGGATAGGGAATTCGTGGTCGCTGGTCTTCTCGAAATCCTCCATGGTCACGATTTCCGGGTCTTCCCAGGCCAAGCCTGGCGCCGTGAACTGGAGGACTTCTCCTCCGCAGAACTTATCCGCGCGCAATATCTCTTTGCCCAGCACTTTGTCGAACAGGCTCCTCACTCCGCCGGCACCCAGCGCCACGCGCAGAAACTCGTTTTCGAATCTGTCACCGCCTAAGTGTGTTTCGGCAGGCGGGGCAGAAGATGACGGCTGTAGATCATAAGTGCGGTAGCCGACGGAGGGCACGCCATCCGCCACGAAGACGATTTCTTCAGCGCCTCCATCGGACCTCCGGCCAACCACTTGATAGGGGATTTCTTTGCCCTGATCGTCGCGAAGCTCAAACGAGCTCCAACTGGAGGGCAGGGCCAAATGGCATCGGACAACATCACTCCTGGGCCACGACAAGGGATTGAAGACCACCAGGGGCATTTGCTCAGCGGATCTTCTCACGATGCTGCGAGCGAGATGGGATCCCGCCTCAGCAAAGACCTTTGCGGCAACCTCGTGCGACTTCATGTAGGACTCGATATAGACTTGGTCAGTAACTGTTCCCCTGTTGCCGCCCCATCCGTGGTCGGGCCAGCAGTTTGCTCTCCACGCTTCGATGAACGTCTCCCGCGGGTAGGAGTGGGCTGTGGAAAACTGGCTGAGCCCGGCACAGAGCCGCTCCGCTCCCAGCAGCAGGTTGTGCCCTTCGCGGCCCGCCCGCAACGCTTCCCGGTGGCCCGGTTCATCGTAGTACGCCCAGTTGATAGGCCAATCGCCTTTGACCGTCTCAATATTCAAGTCGTGCTGGGTGAGTTCATCAAGTTCGGCCTTGGGTTCGACAAATCTTATTTTAGGAGGTTGGATTTGCCGCTCGGGTTGGGAGGCGTAGTGCCCGTTCCACAACGCAGCAAACCGCTTCATGGCCTCATTCTGCTCGCGCGCATAAGGAATCAAGGCCGGCGGGGGAGGCAAGTAATCCGAAGTGAAGTCATAGATCATCATGGGAGGAAGGTGGCGGGGGGCATAATAGTATTCGCGGGCATCCGCGAAACTGAGCCATCCCTGGTTTCCCTTCGGATTGGGCAGTCCCCTCGGGTCGCCGTAACGATAGGCAAAGACGAATACGGTTGAGCCCTCCGGCGCTTCCCAGTGATAGAACCCCCACGTAAAGCGGCCTTGAACCACGTACGGAACGCCCGCCTTGGCCAGAATCTGGGGCATCTGCCAGGTCATGGCAGGCGGATCGGTCTTCACGTAATAGCGCGAATCCACACCAGGGAAGTTCTTCCTCAGCCACTTCCGGCCAAGATAGAATTGGCGCACCAGCTTCTCAGGTCCCACGTGCACTTCCAAATTCTCCACGTAGCTCGCTCCCCAGGTGAAGCGGCCTTCCCGCATCAATTGTGCCATCTCCTCGCGCCTTTCGGGATGGCGTTCCAGGAACTCAATTAGATAGGTGACGCATTCCATCGAGTAGCGAAACTCGGGATTCTCTTTGAGAAGTTGCATGGCGGGCAGAATCAGTTCCGCGGAGCGATAATCTGCGGTGACTGCCTGGGTATCGAGCCAACCCAGGTCGTTGTGGTTGGTGCACAGGAAATCGAACGTTCCGCCGTCAAAATAGGAGCGATAGGCAGGCACCCGCAAGCTTCGGCTGGCCTTGAAGTCAGTGGCCGCGCCGACAATCTTGAAGGCCATGACAGAATCCTCAAATGGAGCAGGTATCCACAGATCCTGACGAGAAACAGACCGGGCCGGGACATCGGCAAGCGGAATAGTCGAGAGATTGCCCGCGTCGCTCGAGATTTGCAGTTTCGCTCCCCGAATCTCGTTGCCGGGATTAATGATTTCCAAAGTGGCGGATTGGACCGCAACCCCACCGTGGGCGTCATACATGGCGTATACATACACCTGGAATGAAGCAGCATGCGGCTTGGGGAAGACCCTGATCTTGCCCAAACCTGTGCCCTGGCTGCCCGCTTCCGGCCAGACCTCATTTACTACAAATCGAATGGATCTCGTCGTTTCTTCACGAGGCAGAGTGATAATTTGCAAATACCTCGCCTGGCGAAGTTCAGCCTGGTAGGAAGCGCCACCTGAAAAGCTGTAGGTGATCCTACGGGGAGTCGCCATGTGCCCACCCCGCATGTAAGGATCAAGAACGATATCGTAAGGCAGAGGTTTGGCGAGCAGCCATAACTCGCGCACGCGGCGCTCTGTGCCAAAATCCAGCTCCAGCCAGGCGCCACTCGTTTCCTTCTCAGTCTCCCAGCCCGACTGGGGGATGTCGCTACAAACGTTTATTGGCGCATATCCTCCTGGGGTGGAGCTGTTGTCTAGGGATGATGCCCCCGCAGTAGTACCCAGCCGCGGGTCGGCCCAATTCGGAATCTCTTCGTCGGAGGAGTTCTCGGCTGCAAGAAGCCGCGCCGGCAAACTCCAGGGATTCAGGCGCGCTTCGAGGGCCCAGGAAAAGGCCGCCATTCCGCAGTTCCGTGCGAAACGTCTGCGATCAATGCTCGCTTTCGGCATGTCCTTATCCTCCGCGAGGGAATTGGGTCTTTGCCCCCTCCCAAGGGGAGAGGGTGGACCGCGATCCCGATGCACTTCATCGGGACGCAGGCCGGGTGAGGGGTCAGTTGCGCGGACGAGACGGAACAGATGGGCCAGCAAGTAACCCCTCACCTGGCTCGCTCCGCTCGCCACCCTCTCCCCAAGGGAGAGGGCTGAATTTCCCATTGCGATGAGGGCTATGGCCCCGACCGCCTAAGTTCGTGCAGCGCGGCGAGGAGCCGGTCGACTTCTTCCGCCGTGTTATAGTGCACGAGGCCGATGCGCAACATGCCGCCACTGGCTTCGACGCCCAGCCGCTCGCTCAGGTTAAGCGCGTAGTAGTTCCCGTCCCAGGCGAATAGTCCACGCTCACCAAGGTAGCTTGCCAGTTCGCGCGGAGTATGCCCGGCAATCCGAATCGCGACAGTCGGCACGCGTTGCGCGAAGCGAGCCGGCTCTTTGATTCCATAAAACGTGAGGCCAGGAATCGCCAGGAGGCCGCTGATGAGCCGCTCCGCCAAGCCGCGTTCATAGGGGCGAATCACATCGTAAGCGGCCAGCAGGGCGGCACGGCGCGATGTGACAGAGGGCGCAGCGCGCCGGCCCAGTTCGGCCAGGTAATCGACGGCAGCCAGAATCCCCGCCTGGCCTTCGTGGTTCTGCGTACCGGTCTCCCAGCGATAGGGATTTTCCTCCGCAGCCGGGCGGACTTTGTAAGGCCGCAAGCGGGTGAGGTGCTCGCGCTTGCCATAAAGCGCGCCGGAATGCGGCCCAAAAAACTTATATGGAGAGCAGACTAGAAAATCGCACTCGAGGCGGCAAACGTCAATGGGGCCGTGAGGCGCGTAGTGGACCGCGTCAATGTATGCCAGCGCGCCCACGGCGTGGGCCAGGCGAACAATTTCCTCCACATCGTTGATGGTCCCCACCGCATTGGAAGCGTAGCCCGCCGCCACCAGCCGAGTTCGCGGGGTGATTTGCCGCTCGAGGTCAGCCATGTCCAAAGTGCAGTCCGACGGATTGATATCCACGAAGCGCACCCGGCAGCCACGCTCTTCGAGCGCGCACCAGGTCGCCACGTTGCCGTCATGGTCCAGGCGTGTGACCACGACTTCGTCACCGGGGCCAAGCTCGCGTCCCAATGCCCGGCTGAGGCTGAAAGTCAGGCTGGTCATGTTCGGCCCAAAGACCACTTCCGCGGCGTTGCATCCCAGCAGGTCAGCCATCGCGGCATGGGCCTGCGCGATCACCTCGTCGCTTTTCCTGCTGGTGGCGAAGGCGCCGTGCGTGTTGGCGTTGGAACTGGTCAGGTAATCGCGCATCGCGTCGATTACGCGTTGGGGAACTTGCGTGCCGCCCGGACCGTCGAAATAGGCCACCGGTCTGCCGTTCACTTGAAGGGCCAGTGCGGGAAACTGCCTGCGGACCCAGTCAATGTCTAGCGCGGGCATGTGCTCCTCCTAATGGACCTGGAATTATGCCCGCCGGAAGAGGGCAATACAAGAGCAGAAGTCAGGAGTCAGAAGGCAGCAGGCAGAAAGCAGAAGGAAGAAAGCTGGAAATCCGGTCATTCCGAGCGAAGCGAGGAATCTCGCCCTGTTTTGTGGAGGGCAGGACCAGAGCGAGATTCCTCGCTTCGCTCGGAATGACAGCTACTCCTACGGGCAGCCAGGCGGTTGCTGAAAGCTGACGGCTGATAGCTGACTGCCGCGGCTGAGTCTTTCAACAGACGTGGTGCATCAAATTCTTTGGGGAACAATTAAGGAAACATCAATCACACTCGCAAAAGGAGCAACTATGCCGTTCACACTTCCACCGCTGCCCTACGCTTCCGACGCGCTGGAACCGTACATCGATAAGACGACCATGGAGATTCACCATGGCAAGCACCATGGAACTTACGTAACCAATTTGAATAAGGCGCTCGAGTCGGCCCCGAACCTGGCCGGGAAGACTGTCGAGGAACTGCTGGCTAACAATTGTGGCGTCGTGCCGGAAAACATCCGCACCGCCGTGCGCAACAATGGCGGTGGCCACATCAACCATTCCATGTTCTGGCAGATTATGGCGCCCCAAGCCGGCGGGCAGCCCAGCGGCCAGTTGGCGCAGGCCATCCAGAGCACCTTCGGCAACTTTGACCAGTTCAAGGAGAAATTCACCGCCGCCGCCCTCACGCGCTTCGGCTCAGGCTGGGCGTGGCTGACGGCGCAGGGTGGCAAGCTCGACATCTACTCCACCGCCAACCAGGACAGTCCCGTGATGGAAGGTAAATATCCCGTCCTGGGTCTCGACGTGTGGGAGCACGCCTACTACCTCAAGTACCAGAACCGCCGCGCCGAATACATTGGCGCGTGGTGGAACGTGGTGAATTGGGCCGAGATCGGGAAGCGCTTCAACACCGTGAGGTAGATGCAACTTTCGGGTCGTTCGGGGCTTCGCCCGTCGGCGTATCGAGACGACTCGTGGCGGCGCCAGGTCACAGCTCGCGGACGCGCGGCCTGGAAGCTCAGGGTCGCGCGTCTTGCCTCGAAAAAGACACTTGACAGCTTGCCCCTGTTATGGTAGCCTAGAATGTGATGCCAAGCTGCTCTGCCATGGCCGCGGGGACTCCACAGGTGAGCCCCCAATCCTTCTCCCCACACGAACACTATTTCGCTGCCCGTCCCTCCTACAACCACCGTCGCGATTTGAAAAATGAAAGAACGAGGCGCGAATGTCTATGAAAACAAAGGATCGGTGTAGAAAACTCGGGGAAGAAGCGGGAATGTCTATGAAAACAAATACACTTAGAGCCTTTTTGATTTAAGTGTATACATTTATGTGCGATAATGCCTCTGCCGATAGAGGAGAGGCAAAGATGCAATCCTATTCACAGGACTTGCGGGATCGGGTGTTATGGGCATTGGATCGGGGAGAACGTCCGACAGCGATTGCGCGGCGGCTGGAAGTCAGTCGCGTCTGGGTTTACCAGGTTCGGGGACGGGAGCAGAGGACAGGCCAGCGTACCAGCTTTCAAATCGGCGGCCATCGCCGTTCGCGGGTAGCGGCGTTGGAGCCCGTGCTGCGTGCCTGGATCGAACAGGAGCCGGGTCTGAGCTTGGCCGAGTTATGCCAACGTTTGGTCGGGCAGGGCGTATCGATCAAGATCGGTGCCTTGTGGCATCAGTTGAACAAATGGAATCTTACCTTCAAAAAAAACCCTGCACGCCAGCGAGCAAGAGCGCGAGGACGTGCAGCGGGCGCGAAGCGCGTGGCGGCAAGCATTGCCCACGATGGAAGTCGAAAAGCTCGTGTTCATCGATGAAACGTGGACATCGACCAGCATGACGCGCCGCTATGGACGTGCGCCCAGAGGGCGGCGCTGCCTCGACTCAGCGCCGCACGGGCATTGGGAGACGACGACCTTTGTGGGCGCTCTGCGCCGTCGCCGATTGACCGCACCGATGGTCACCGACGGGCCCATGGACGGTGAGATGTTTCTGGCTTACGTGCGTCAATGCCTGTGCCCAACGCTCCAACCTGGAGACACCGTGATCCTCGACAACCTCAGCAGTCACAAGGTGGCGGGAGTCGCGGAAGCGATCACCGCGACCGGAGCCATCGTACTCTTTCTGCCACCCTACTCTCCAGATCTGAACCCGATCGAAAAGTTCTTTTCCAAACTCAAGGCGCGGCTCCGCCAAGCCGCGCAACGCAATATCGAAGCCCTCTGGAAGGAAATCGGGGAGTTGCTCAATACGGTCTCCCCAAGCGAATGCACAAACTACTTTGCCTCTTGCGGATATGTATGCACTTAAATCAAAAACGCTCTAGCTCATCTATCCGGGAATGTTGTTGAAAATAAGGAAGTTAGCTGTGGTCTGGGGTTGATCTTCAGTCAAGCTCACTTCCCTACGCAGAACGTCGAGAAGATGATATCCAACACATCGTCCACGTACGTTGCGCCGGTGATTTGATCGAGGGGGCGGAGTGCCTCATACAGATCGAGCAGGAGCATCTCGTGGGGGACGTTTTGCTCGGCCGCTTGACGCGCCTTGGCGAGCGCCAGGCACGAATCCTTGAGAAGTTGCTGATGGCGCAAGTTGGTGATGAACTCGCCCTCGGCGCCCAGGTCGCGTGCCGGCGCGGCGATCTCCAGGATTTTCTCCCTAAGTTGCGGTATGCCTTCTCCGGTTAGGGCGGAGGTCCAAACCACCGGCGGCGCGGCTGCTTCTGGCTCGGGGCAGAGCGAGCTTGCCAGTTGCGCGCTGGAAACCTTGTGCGGAAGGTCGGCTTTGTTGCAGGCTACGAGCAGCGCGCCCAGCGGACGCAATTTGCCTAACAATTTCGAATCTTCGTCGGTCCACCCTTCCGAGGCGTCAATCACCAGGAGCCGCAGGTCGGAATCGGCGATGGCCTGAAAGGATTTCTCGACGCCGATTTTTTCCACCTCATCCTCGGTGTGCCGGATGCCCGCCGTATCCACGAAGCGCAGTGGTATGCCTCCAATGCTGGCGGTTTCGGCCACCAGATCGCGTGTGGTCCCGGGGGTCGAAGTCACGATGGCGCGCTCCTCATTGAGGAGACGGTTGAACAGGCTCGACTTCCCGACGTTCGGACGCCCCACAATGGCCAGGCTCAGTCCCTCGCGAACAACCCTTCCGTATTCGTAGCCTTGCACCAACCTCTCGAGGTCGGCGCGGATCCCGTCGATGCGAGCGAGTATTTCCTGCCACTCCATCACCGCCACATCGTCTTCGGCGAAGTCGATGCCGGCCTCGAGCCTCGCGATGAGTTCGAGCAAAACCTGTTTGTGTGGCTTGAGGCGGGCAGAGACCGCGCCCTCGAGTTGCTCTGCTGCCACGCGCGCCTGGTAGAGGGTGCGTGACTCGATGAGGTCGCGAACCGCTTCCGCCTGCGTCAGGTCGATGCGCCCGTTCAAAAAACCCCGCAGAGTGAACTCCCCCGGCTCGGCCGCGCGCGCGCCGCGGCTAAGGCAGCATTCCACCAGGTATCGAAGGATCACCGGAGCGCCATGGCAGGAAATCTCGACGACATCCTCCGCCGTGTAGGAGTGAGGACGCCGGAAACATGTGACCACAACTTGGTCCAGTACCTTTCCCCCCTGCGGATCACAAAACTCGCCCAGCGCGGCCCGCTGAGTTTCGAGCGGCAAGTTGGGAAAACGGATGAGGCTGGTGGTGATTTCGACCGCCCGGCTTCCTGAAAGGCGCACTATCCCCAGGCCGCCACGGCCGGGCGGAGTGGCAACAGCCACGATGGTGTCGTCGTGCGCCATGGGGAGAGCAGCCCGTCAAGAGGAAGTCTCCTGTCATTCCGAGCGCAGCGAGGAATCGCGCCCTGATTTGTGGAGGAGGAGGGAATCAGAGCGAGATTCCTCGCTGCGCTCGGAATGACACCGGGGACCTTGCGTTGACAACCACTGCCATTGTCAACTCCATGGGCGGGCCGCAAGGCCCATGTCCATTTGGGATGACGCCCCTACACCGGCAGAATCACAACTCGGCGCTCGGCGCCCACACCTTGGCTCACGGTGCGGAGGTCCGGCCGGTCTCGAAGCGCCAGATGAATGATGCGCCTCTCGCGGGGGTTCATAGGGCTTAAGGCAAAGGGTTCCCCACTCTCCGTGACCCGCTCGGCGGCGACTTGCGCAGTGAGTCTTAGTTCTTCAGTGCGCAGCCGGCGCCAGTCTTCGCAGTCGAAGCTGATTTTGCCGAGGTGCTCTTCCCGCAGGCGCGTCGCCTTCAGGACCACGTGCTCGAGGGCGTCCAGGAGGGCGCCATTCCGCTCCAAGAGGAGGTCGGCATCGGCGCCCGCAAAATCCACCACGTATTCCGGCGAATCGGGGTCCGATGGTTCCCGGAGCAAAGGGTGGATTGCAAAGGAGAGGGCAAAGCCTCCCTGCTGGATGATCTGCTTCAGAAGAGACTCAATCGGCGCAAGGTATTTCTCCAGCCTGTGGGCTAGCATTTCTGCGGCATTCTGCGAATCCATCGAAGACCGGCCTTTCACCTCGGGCGTGTTGCAGGGGCTGGGGGGGGCTGGGGGATGGGCATCAATTTGTTAATCAAAATTTGCTGCACAATCCCCACGATGTTGGCGGTCAGAAAATAGAGAACCAGGCCGCTGGCGAGATTATAAAACATGATGCCCATAACAATCGGCATCATCATCATCATGCGTTGCTGGGAGGGATCGGCGCTGGCCATCGGAGTCATTTTCTGCATGACGAACATGCTGATGATCATAACCGTGAGGAGAATCGGCAGCGGAATCCCATAGGGGTGGAATTTATCCGGCGCTGCAAGGTCCGTGATCCAGAGGATCCAGGGGGCGTGACGGAGTTCGATCGGCAGGTCAAGCACCCGGTAAAAGCCGTAAAGAAAGGGCATTTGGAGGGCCATCGGCAAACAGCCGCCCAGGGGATTGACGCCGTGCTCCTTGTAGAGCTTCATCATCTCTTCGTTCATGCGCGCCTTTTTCGGGTCGTTGAACTTGAGATTCTTGTATTTTTCCTGAATGCTTTTCACCAGCGGTCCAATACGCTGCATTTCCTGCGCCGAGCGGATGCTTTTCAATTTCAGCGGAAACAACGCGAAGTTGATGAAGACGGTCAGGATCACAATCGCCCAGCCATAGTTGTGTACCCAGTGCTCGTAGATGAAGCGCAGACCAAGGAAAAGAGGTTTGGCGATGAAAGCGAACCATCCGAAGTCCACCAGCGAATCCAGCGGGGGCTTTTCGGCGCGCAGCACGTCTAGGTTCTTTGGTCCCACGAACAGCCGAAAGGCCAGGGGCTTCGGCTGGGCCTGCCCCAACTGCGCGAAGATCGGGCTGGGCTTATCGGAATCTTTCCCGGTCCAGTCGGTGGGAGTCCACGTCTGCCGGCCAAGCCGGAAGGTCTGATCCGCAGAATCGGGCAAGAAGATTCCAGCGAAGTAGCGGTCCTCGATCCCCGCGATCTGGATTGGGGCGGGAACCAAGCGGTCCGCCGAAAGTTTCCGTTGCGCCACGGTGGTCAAATCACCGATGGAACCGTAAACACCTTGCGTGAGGGTATTGATAATAGCGGGGGACAGGGAGTGATCCCCAAACCCGCCCGGCCAGGCGACCTGGATAGGCAGGTAGTGGCCTCCCTCGACGACGCTTACCTCCGCGTGGATCTCATAGCCCGTCCCGAAAGTGAAAATCTTGTGCGCTTGCACCTTGCCATCGCTGTAGGTGAACTCGACCTTGACGGGCGGCTTCAGCGGCCCGCCCGAGGGCGTGGCAACATAGAGCGCGGAGTTCAGGTTGTTCGCGAGCTCGCCCTCCGCCAAGCTCAAGCTCATGGGGAAGCCGAGCTTCCCGCACGCCTCGTCATCGATGACATCCAGGGGAGCTTCTTTGGCGTCGCGGTATTTCTTGAGTATCCAATTCTGCGCGACCGCCCCGCGCGTGGAGAAGGTTACCTTGTAAAGGTCGCTTTCAACGACGATGTCTTCCGGCTTGCGGCCTGCAATAACCGGCATGGTTGGAGGAAGCGAGGGAGCTACCGCAGCGGGGGCTGTCCTCTCAGCACTCGGTTGGGTCTGCGCCGTAGGATTGGACTTGGAAGATGGCGTAGGGGGTGGTTCCTTAACAAAGAATACACGCCAAAGCAAGAGCATTATAAAGGAGAGTGCGAATGCCGCCAGCACTCGCTTTTCTTGGTCCACGGAACGTCCTCAAATCTCAGCTTCCGGGCCTCGCCGTCCGAACCGCGGGGGCGGTTCGCGACCCGTCGCCCGAAGGGCTTTGGGCCGCAGGGCGAACCACCCCTACGAAACGAACACGCCACGCCCGGCAACTGCAAATGCGCAGTCAGGGCACGGGGTCGAAGCCATGCCCACCGAACGGCCGGCAGCGCAGGAGCCGGCCAAGTGTCAAACCAATTCCCCGCCAGACGCCCCACCTTTCAACCGCTTCATACGCGTAAGCTGAGCACGACGGGTAGAAACGGCAAGAAGACGGTATGAGCGGAGAAAGGCAAGCCTGGTAGAATTTAATAAGACCTAGCGTAATGAACTTCACCTGGCGCGCAACTCCTCGCAAACTCGGGGGGGAGGCTGGCTGGGGAAAAGCCTCAAAACCTCTCCCTCGAGGGTCCGAAACGGGACCTTCGCTACCGACTCGCGGGGATTCACCAGTATATCCCAGCCGCCCGGCAGGTGCGCGCGGTGCAGTCGAAATACCTCTCGCAGACGGCGCTTCAGCCGGTTGCGCAAAACGGCATTCCCCAGGCGCGCTGGTGTGGTGACCCCGAAACGAGATTGCACTAACCCATTGGGCCGAATAAAGACCGTGCATAGTGGGGCGCTCCGGCGATGCCCTTCGTCATAGACTCGCCGAAACTCGCGTCGGCGGAGCAGTCGGAAACTCTTGGGAAAAGCCTGAGATGCCAAATGAGCTCTTATGGAGTCAGGCGATGACGGCCCTTTAGACGCCGACGCTTTAACACGTTGCGGCCTCCCGGGGTCCTCATGCGCACGCGGAACCCATGTGTTTTGGCTCGGCGCCTACGATTAGGTTGAAAGGTCCGTTTCAAACGGCTATGCTCCCTGTTAGATTTCTGGCCTCAGGGCCAATCTAGAAACATAACGCGATGTATCGCAGGAAGTCAAGCAGCGTGCATTGCTTATCTGCTCAGTACATCCACTACGGGCGGTCTGCGCGCCCAGCGCACAAACGCCTCCGCATAGGGACGACCGCACTCCAGACCTCGCCACTTGTTGCAGGCCGTGTAATGCCAAACAAGGTCGGGTTGTGTTTCCAGTTCCTTCAATGCTGCGACCTTCTGCTCGAATACGTCCGTGATATCCACGTACTCATCAGGGACGAAACCCACCCGGCTTGCCGTGCCAATGTTGGGCTCGAAGAAACGGATATCCCAGGATACACCTGCAAGCTGCGCGGCATGGATGACGCTTTGCGCGGTCCGCCAATGTGTGGGGTAGGTAAGTTCGTCCTTGTAATGTGTGAGAATAATATCAGGTTTGAAATCCGCCATTTCCTGGGCGAGCTTTTCCATGCGTTCGGGGGTCATGTTGAGCGGATGATCGGCGAATCCCAACATTCGCCCTTCGGCGCCCACCACCTTGACGGCAGCAAATGCCTCCTTTTCCCTTATCCGCCGCACCTCCTCGATGGAGATACCGGGGCGTTTCTGATATAGCAGACCGCTCTCATCCGTCTCTCCGCAGGTGAGCCAGATCACCCGCACGCTCGAGCCGGCGCGTACATGTTTGATGAGAGTGCCCCCTCCTCGCGAGCAAAAGTCCGCGGGATGGGCACTGACGGCCAAAATCCTGGGTTTCGTGTCAGCTTGACCACCCGCTTCGACTGCGCCCGCCCCACTCGCTGAGGCGCCCAAGGCGAGCGAAGCCGTAGCGATGAAATCGCGGCGCTTCATTTTCTTATACCTCCTGTACGTAAACTCCAGAGTCCACTTTCAATTCACGAATGTTTCGCCATGCCCTTCAGAGGGTCGGCGCTGGATCATCATCGCCTCCCACCAGTCCCAGGCTAAGCTAGGCGAAGGATACCACAACTGCAACCAGCCCTGTATCTCCAGTTTGCCTCTTGGAATCCAATAAGCTGCGGGTTAGTCCAGTCTGAAGATACTGTCTATTTGCCGCGTCACTACTTGGGAGAGAGAGATGACTCAGCTTATTCGTCTGCCGAGTGCCCTGGAAGGTGTCCCGCCGGGAGAGCATGGGCGGTGGTGTTGCGCCCGCCTGGAAGAAGGAAACATCCTCTTCTTCGAGAAAACTCCCTTCGAGCTACCTCAAGACGAAGTGGAGTTCCTGCTAGGCCAGAAGCAGAGCGCTGCGGGGTACCACAAGAACATAGCCTATCGTCCACTCTCGGACCGGCTTACGGGGTACGCCCAAGGACACAACTCCCACCAGGAAAGGCTGCACGCGATCATGCAGCGCTACTCCCAAACGGTCGTCGGGTTCACGCCGCGGCTCTTGCCTCCCTATGCCGGGTCATTGGCGGCGGGCTTTGCCAGCTTTCGCCCGCAGCAGGAGGCAGGCCGGCAAATCCGCTTGCGCGCCCGCAAGGACCCCCTGCATGTGGACTCGTTTCCAACCCGCCCCTCCAATGGGAATCGAATCCTCCGCGTGTTTACCAACATCAACCCAACCGAACCTCGGGTGTGGGTGACTTCCGAGACTTTCGAGTGTCTCGTAGCGCGATACGCCGGCGCCGGCGGGATACCCCTCCCCAGAGGAATGGCTTCCTGGCGAAGGAACCTCCTGACACGACTCGCGCGAGTGGCGGGACTTCACAGCCTGGCGCGGTCTCCCTACGACGATTGGATGCTGCGCTTCCATCACTTCCTCAAGGCGAACGAGGAATTCCAGGATATGTGTACGCGGACGCAATGGGAGTTTCCTCCCCAATCCACCTGGGTGGTGTTTACGGACATGGTCAGCCATGCAGTTCTCTCCGGACAGTTCGCTTTGGAACAGACCTGCATCGTTTCCAAGCATGCCATGGTCTTGCCCGAAAAGGCTCCGGTCAGAATCCTGGAACGTATCGCGGGATCCCCGCTGGCCTAAAACCGTCAGCTATCGGCGCTCAGCAAGCAGCGCCCAACGGAGGCTCGCTGAAAGCTGATAGCCGGCGGCTGATGGCTGCCGCCTCGTTGCAAATTGACTCGGGGCTCTCCGGCGTATATCATAAAAATCAAGGATGAACAAGCAGAGACACAAAACGGCAGAAGTGGTTTGTCCAAGCTGCGGGGCGCGACTTGAAGTGGATACGGAGCTTGGCAAGATTCTTTTCCACGAACCACCCCCGAGAGCGACCAAAGCTCCTGACCTGGACCACGCTTCCCAACTCCTCAAGAAAGAAGCTGAGCGTCGCGAAAGCCTCTTCAAACAAAGCGCCGAAGACCAAAAGATGAAATCCGAACTGCTGGAGCGACGATTCAAAGAGGCGATCGAGAAGACAAAAGACGTTCCTGTGGGACCCCCACTCAAGGAAATTGACCTGGACTGAAAGGCCGTGGCTAGTGAAAGGCAGTGGGTAGTGGTTAGTCACTGCCTGGAATGGCAAGTCACTGCCGGTGGCCGCTAACCGCCCACTAGCCACTGCTTTTCATTCCCCTGCCTTTTCTAGGGTACCGCGCCTCGATGGTGGTGCGCATGCCGCCCCGGGTGGTGAACTCGCCGCCCACTACAGCCCACTTCGGGCGGCAGGCGCGGGTTACATCATCCAGGATGCGGTTGACGGCGTTTTCGTAGAAAATGCCCAGGTTCCGGTAGGAGAGAATATAGTACTTCAACGACTTCAGTTCCAAACACAGCTTGTCCGGAAGATAATGGATGGTGATGGTCCCGAAGTCCGGCAGTCCGGTCCGCGGGCAGATCGAGGTGTACTCGGGGATCGAAATGGTGATTTCATAGCCCTTGTATTGATTGGCCCAAGTCTCGATTTCGGGCAGCTTTCCTTGGACTCCTGCGCGGGCGTGTTCAGGAGTGTACTCGGGCTGGCGGGTTTTGCTAGGCATAGTCAGCCTCCCTGGAATCAATAATAAACCAAACGAAGAAGGGGGACTAATGTCCCAAGAATCGCGATTGAGCGATATAGCGCGTTCCTGAGGTGGTGGAAACGCCTACGGCCGCGAGCCGTGGTTAGTGAGTGGCAGTTCGCGACTCAGGTCGGGTCAGGATTCAAGGGCCCATGGGTCCTCCGGATGATTTTTTCCCACCACCGGCGGACACCGCCGCGCGGTAGTTCCACGGCCAGGCTCTTTTTGCCTCCTTGCCTCAGGTCCGCAGCGTCGCGCAACAGACCCGAGCGGATTGCAATAAGAGCCATTTTTCCAGGTCGGCCTTGATCTGCAGCATCCAGCCGCGCGCGTGGCGCACCAGCTTCCCCGCCAGCCGATACACCTTCCAGCGTAGCGTGGCCACCGTCACCGCGCGATAGGGTGCCGGCAGCACCCGCCCTTTCAGTAGTTGCCCCAAATTGTAGGCTAACACCCCAATGGCAAAATACAGGGCATTGGCCTCGAACTGCCCACAGGGCATCTGCTCCATGCCAAAACCCACCTTCAGTTCCTTATGCCAGTTCTCGCTCTCCCCTCGCTGGTTGTGCTTCCAGACGACCTCGCTCGCCGGCTCCTCCCGGTTGCTGGCCACCGCGTGATAGCAATAGCGCTCCGCCTCGAACAAATTCGGCTGCGGATTCGGCCAGCGCAATACGATCAACCGGAAAGCTTGCTTGGTCCCGTTCAGGGTGTGCACCGTCTCGGCAATCTCGCGGTCGGTGGCGATGCCCGCTTGCGTCCGGTAGGGTTGCCAAGCCCCTGCCGGCAGGTTCTGAATTTCTCGCTTCACGGCGGCGTCCAGGTCCGCCGTGATCGTGAAACTGCGCCCTGGCTGGCTGTAATGGTTAATCACGGCCGCTTGGTAGGCCGCACTGTCGCTGCGGAAATAGATTCGCTTCCCCGGCGGCAGCGCCGCTTCGCAGCTCTGTGCAAACTCCAAGATCCCGGCACTGGGACTCTGATTGCCTTCCCGGAACTGGTGACCCACGCACACCCCGTTCACGTACCCCAGCAAAGGCATGTAGCCCTGCACGTGGTTATAGGTCCACGCGGCTTCCTGCTTCTCCGCCTCGATCTCTGTGGCATCCACATCCAGAATCACTTCCTCTTGCTCGAAACAAGACGCCACCAGTTTCCGGCTGACCTGCTGGATCGCTTCCGCCCCGCCCCGTCCTTGCCGACGCAGCCAGTCCCCCACCGTCCCGGCGTCCGGCACCGCTTCCAAGCCCAACTCCCCCAGCACCTCCTGCTCGGCCCGCAACTCCCGCAAGTCCTCCAGCCGCCTTCCTCCCGCATGCAGCATCCACACCAGCGCCTGCACAAACTCCCGCGGCTTATATCCTCGTCCCGACTTCGGACCCTCCAGCGCTCGGTCTACTTCCTCCCACAGCTTCACCGCTCGCGCCAGTTCCTCCAACACCACCAGCCCGCCCAGACTGGTCAGCCGCTCCGAACTTCTTTCCATCTTGATGGGCAGAATCAATTGCGGTAGGCTTGCTTCCATCGTTCACCCTCCGGGTGTGGGTCTAGGATTTCACATAAAATCTCAGTACTGTCCCAAGAAAATTGGGGCGGTTTCTGTAAGTGCTTGAGGGAGCGAAGATAAAGGTCGAGATGGTTTTTTTCGATTTCAATTTCGGGCGTCATTTTTGGCATGATTCTGCTGTTTTCCACCCTCGTTTGGAGACAGCAGATGAATCTTGGCCGAACCGTTTTTTCTCAACTTTTGGATTTCATCCCGACCTACCAGTTTCAGATTTGCGTCGATCGCTACCAAGGCAATCGCTACGTCAAAGACTTTTCTTGTTGGGATCAATTCCTCTGCCTGGCCTTTGCTCAACTCACTTATCGCCGCAGCTTGCGCGACATCGAAACGTGTCTCCGCTCCCAGCAACCCAAGCTCTATCATATGGGCTTCCGGGGGCAAGTTTCTCGCAATACCCTGGCCCACGCCAACGAAGTTCGAGATTGGCGGATTTATGCCGACTTTGCGCAAGTGTTGATTGGCATGGCCCGCGACCTCTACCGCGACGATTCCTTCGGTGTGGAGTTGTGCGAGAGCGTGTATGCCTTCGACTCGACCACCATCGATTTGTGTCTGTCGCTGTTTCCCTGGGGCCAGTTTCGCCGCCGCAAGAGCGCGGTCAAGCTGCACACCTTGTTGGACCTGCGCGGCAGCATTCCGACCAGTGTTTATGTGACCGGCGGGCAGGTGCACGACGTCAACCTGCTGGACGAACTGCTGCTGGAAGCGGGAGCGTTTTACTTGCTCGACCGCGGTTATCTGGACTTCGCTCGCCTCTACGCCTTTACCCAAAGTTGCGCCTTCTTTGTCACCCGCGCCAAAAAGAATCTGCAGTTCTACCGTCGCTGCTCTCGTCCTGTGCAACGGTCCAGCGGCGTACAGTCCGATCAGACCATCGTGCTCACCGGAGTGCGAACCGCGCTGCGCTATCCCGATCCGTTGCGGCGCATCGGATATTTCGATGCCGAGAAGGATTTGCGACTGACCTTTCTGAGCAACAATTTTCTGCTCCCCGCGTTGATCATCGCTCAACTGTACCGGGCGCGCTGGCAAGTGGAATTGTTCTTTCGCTGGATCAAACAGCACCTGCGCATCAAGGCTTTCTACGGCACCTCCGAGAATGCGGTGAAGACTCAAGTCTGGGTCGCCCTCTCGGTTTATGTTCTGGTGGCCATCGTCAAAAAGCAGTTGGGGCTAAACTTGAGCCTCTATCAAATTCTCGAAATTCTGAGCGTTACGATTTTCGAAAAAACCCCAATTTTAGAGGGTTTTTCCGACTTCAACGATCAATTACTGGCTGCTGAGCCCTGTAACCAATTGAGCCTGTTCGAGTTGTAATGGGACAGCACTGATAAAATCTCTATAACACACATCCCGTGAGGGTGAGCGCCTCTTCTGTGGTTTTTCGCTCCTCTCAATCGCGATTTTTGGGTAATGTCATTCCGATCCGTCAATCGACGGAGAGGAATCTCGCTCTGATTCCATCCTCCAGAAACGAGGGCGAGGTTCCTCTCCGTCGATTGACGGATCGGAATGATACCTGGGGATTTCTAGCTCGAGAATGCTGGCGGTCAGCTTTTAGACAGGGATAATTCTAATTTAAGCCTTTTTTATCAGTATGTTAAAAGGAATATAAAAAATTTAGCTTGACATTCTAGCACTCAATTTTCATTATAGGATGAAACTAATGGATGGATTCTCACATCTAAATTGTCGAACCTGGCGGTGAACCCAGGTTGGGTACTCATCCACTGAGGAGGAATTCGCAATATGGGCAAGATAATTGGAATTGACCTTGGCACCACCAACTCCGTTGTGGCGGTAATGGAGGGTGGGGATCCGGTGGTCATAACTAACCCTGAAGGGGGACGCACCACCCCGTCGGTTGTTGCATTTACAAAGACCGGTGAACGGTTGGTCGGGCAAGTGGCCAAGCGCCAAGCCATTACCAACCCCGAGAATACTGTTTATTCGATCAAGCGGTTCATGGGCCGCCGGATCAACGAGGTGCAGAGCGAAATCAAGACCGTCCCCTTCAAAGTAGTGTCGGGGCCCAACGGTGACGTACGCGTGGTCGCTCAGGGCAAGGAATATTCTCCTCCGGAAATCTCCGCCCTGATCCTTCAGAAGATGAAGGATGCCGCCGAGCAATACCTTGGCGAAAAGGTGACACAGGCGGTCATCACCGTCCCGGCATATTTCAACGACTCTCAGCGCCAAGCCACCAAGGACGCCGGCAAGGTTGCCGGCTTGGAAGTCCTGCGCATCGTGAACGAGCCCACGGCGGCAGCGCTGGCCTACGGGTTGGACAAGAAGCGAGACGAGACCATAGCGGTTTACGACTTCGGGGGCGGTACCTTCGATATCTCGATTCTGGAGGTTGGAGAGGGTGTAGTGGAGGTCAAGTCCACCAACGGCGACACGCACCTGGGCGGCGACGACATCGACAAACGCGTCATGGACTGGATCGTGGACGAGTTCCGCAAGGACCAGGGCATCGATCTCTCGAAGGACCGCATGGCGCTGCAACGCCTCAAGGAAGCCGCAGAGAAAGCCAAGATGGAGCTTTCCACGGTTCTGGAAAGTGACATCAATTTGCCCTTCGTCACCGCCGATGCCTCGGGTCCAAAGCACCTGAACCTGAAGTTGACCCGGGGACGCTTCGAACAGATGTGCGAGGACATCTTCCAACGTTCCGTTGGCCCGGTGAAGCAGGCGCTTTCCGACGCCAGCCTGACTCCCGACAAGATTGACGAGGTGGTGCTGGTGGGGGGATCGACGCGCATCCCGCGCGTGCAGCAGATCGTCAAAGACCTTTTCTTTGGCAAGGAGCCGCATAAAGGCGTGAATCCGGACGAAGTCGTGGCGGTGGGCGCGGCAGTGCAGGCAGGCGTATTGGGCGGGGAAGTGAAGGACTTGCTGCTGCTGGACGTCACTCCCCTGACGTTGGGCGTTGAAACCCTGGGCGGCGTGTTGACTCCGCTCATCCAACGCAACACCACCATTCCGACAAGAAAGAATGAGACCTTCTCCACGGCGGCGGACAGCCAGACCTCGGTTGAGATTCATGTCTTGCAAGGCGAGCGCCAGATGGCGCGCGACAACCGGACGCTGGGCAAGTTTCACTTGGTGGGAATTCCGCCTGCACCCAGGGGCATCCCGCAGATTGAGGTGACCTTTGATATCGACGCCAATGGCATTCTGAACGTGTCCGCCAAGGACCTCGGCACGGGTCAGGAGCAGAAGATAACCATCACTTCTTCGAGCGGGCTTAGCAAAGAGGAAGTGGAGAAGATGACCAAGGAAGGCGAGCTCCACGCCGGAGAAGACCGCCGGCGCAAGGAGGACGTGGAGGCCAAGAACCGAGCCGATTCCCTGGTTTACTCGGTGGAGAAGATGCTGAAAGAGAACCGCGAGAAAATCTCCGAAAGCGACGCCAAGAACATTGAATCCGCCTTGGAAGATGCCAAGAAAACGATTCAGGAGGGCGACATCTCGAAGATCAACGCGGCCGTGGAGCGACTGACCTCAGCGTCGCACAAGCTGGCAGAAGCGATGTACAAGCAGGCGTCCACTGCGCGAGCCGCACAAGAGGCCCCTGGCGGCGCACCCGGCGCTTCAAGCTCGGCCGGCAGCGACGCGAGTGCGCAAGGCAAAGGGAAGGGCGACGGCGAAGTGATCGACGCGGAAGTGGTGGATAGCGACGATAAGAAGAAGAACTAGGAGAGCAGTCGAGAATCAAGAGTCGAGAGTCGACGGTTGACAATACCGCAGCCGATCAGTAGCAGCTATCTTTCGGAAGGAGAGGCAGAAAAACAGCCTACGGGCAACAAGACGAAATTCGCTGCTTTCGACTGTCGACTGTAGACTGTGAACTGCTTTTATGGAACATCGAGCCCAAATGGGAGTGGAATGTCCTCAGTGCCACTGGAGACAATTCATGGAGCTAGGTTTGGACCAGGCGATATTGGATACTCCTGCAGCCAGGGAGATCCAGCGCGAATTACAGGAATGGCTGCGCTCGCGGTGTCCGGACCATTTGGGCGCGATTATGGAGAAGATGAAGAACTAGGGACTGGGGACTAGGAACTAGGGGCCAAATGCCATGATCCAAATCGCATTACCCGAAGCGAAGGTTGGTGAGTTCTGCAGGAAATGGAAAATCACCGACTTCGCTCTGTTTGGCTCTGTGCTCCGGGAGGACTTTCGGCCGGACAGCGACATCGACGTATTAGTGACCTTCGAGCCGCACGCTCGATGGAGCCTCATGGATGTGGTCAAGATGCAGGACGAACTGGAGACGGTACTGGGTCGCAAGGTGGACCTGGTAGAGCGAAGCGCCATTGAGCGAAGTGAGAATTACATTCGTCGCCGGCATATTTTGGAATCAGCGGAACCCGTTTATGTGGCGTGATGACGCAAGGCTTCTGGACATGCTCCTGGCGGCGAAGGAATTGAGCAAGTATACCGAGGGTGTCACGCTGGAGGAGTTTGATCGCAACCAGCTCCTCCAGCACGCTGTTATCCGGTTGATTGAAATTGTCGGAGAGGCGGCTCGAAACATCTCGGGCGAATTCAAGGCAACCCATCCCCAAATCCCGTGGTCCGGGATTGTCAGCATGCGGAACCGGCTGGTGCACGAGTACTTTCGTGTTACCTCGGATAAGGTTTGGGAGGTTGTAAAGAAGGACATGCCCGCGTTGGTTGCACGGATCGAGCCGCTCGTCCCGCCGGAGAAACCAAATGAGCCGGACGTGTGATTTGATCACCCAATACGTGGAAGGCACAGGCAGCTAAACTTATGCCCGTCGGGACCCAAAAGGATTACTACGCGACGCTGGGTGTGAGCCGCAGCGCCAAGCCGGAGGAGATTCGCAAGGCGTACCGGCGCCTGGCGCGCAAGTACCATCCTGACGTCAACCCCGGCAACAAAGCGGCAGAAGAAAAGTTCAAGGAGCTATCGCAAGCTTACGAAATCATAGGCGACGACAAGAAGCGCCAAGTCTATGACCAATACGGTTTCTATTCCGACAACATTCCTCCCGGCGGCGCCGGGCCGGGAGCGTCAACGGGCGCTGGCGCCCAGGGTTTTGATTTTTCGGGCTTCGATTTCTCGAACTTCGACAACGTGGATACAGAAGCCGAAAAGCGCGGAGGCTTCAGCGGGGGCTTCCGGGACATCTTCTCGCAGTTGTTCAATCGCTCGGCCCTCGAGAAGAGGAAGGAGAGGGCCCGCAAAAGGGAAGCGACATCGAACACCAAATGCACCTGGGGTTCTGGGACGCCATTCGTGGAACGCAGGTGCGGATAACGATCGGGCGGCAGGAGGCCTGTCCGGCCTGCAAAGGAAGCGGGTCTGCCGGAGGCGCTCCCGTCACCTGCACGGTTTGCGGAGGGACGGGAAAGGCCACTCGCCAAGCGGGTGCGATGCGATTTACCCAGACGTGTCCACAGTGTGGCGGAACCGGCCGCCAGCGGCGCGCCTTGCCCGGCTTGCAGCGGATCGGGTTTCGTACGAAAACCCGAGTCTTTCGAGGTGCGCATACCTCCCGGTGTGGATACGGGCTCGCGTGTACGCGTGCCGGGCAAGGGAAATGTCGGCGTCGGCGGAGGGCCTGCGGGTGACTTGTACATTGTCACGGAGGTCGAGCCTCATCCGATTTTCGAACGCAAGGGCGACAACATTTACGTTAAGGTGCCAGTGAGCGTAGCCGAGGCGGCCCTGGGAGCGAAGGTGGAAGTGCCGACCCTGGTGGGGCCATCCACGATCAAGATTCCACCCGGCACGCAGAGCGGCCAGAAGCTACGCCTGCGGGAGAAAGGCGCACCCTCGCTGCGCAGCGAAGCGCGCGGGGATCAGTTCGTGGAAGTCCAGGTTGTGGTTCCTCGAGTGGCGGATGAAAGGACCAAGGAGATTCTCCGCGAACTCGCGCGCCTGAACCCGGAAGACCCGAGGCGAGAATTGAAGAAGTACAGTTGAAGGATAAAGGCTAAAGGTTAAAGGCTGAAGGTCAAAGATTGTATAAGAAACCTCCATTCTTGGCGCACGGAGATCGACCTCGTGCGGAAAGCCAGACGGATGTTTAGTGCAACCTGAGATGCTTTGCTCTCGACTCTAGACTCTCGACTCTGAACTTGTCCTATGAGCCCGCGCGGCAGAAAAACTCGCGGCAAGACCGGCTACATGATCAGCGCCGTGGCGGAGATGTACAACATCCACCCGCAGACGCTGCGTTTGTACGAGCGGGAAGGGTTGCTGGTGCCTTCACGGACCAACGGCAACACGCGTCTCTACGGTGATGAAGACCTGGAGCGGCTGGAGACCATCCTGAACTTGACCCGCGACCTGGGGGTTAACCTGGCGGGCATTGAGATCATCCTGAACATGCGCGACCGCATGCAGAAGATGCAGGAGGAAATGCAGGCTTTCGTCGACTATGTGCAGAAGGAGGTCTTGGACCGCCCGCCCCTGGACCAGGAGCGCATCCAAAATGCCTTGGTGCGCGTCGCCCCGCCCTATTTGATCCGTACGCAACGGCAGGCGGGAAAATGAGCAGCCGAGACTAACATGCCTCGAAAAGACTGCCCCCAATGCGAGGGAACTGGTTGGAAGCCGGTTGAGATCGACGGCGTCCGGCGGGTAACCCGGTGCGACTGCTACGATGTGGAGCGCGCCGACCTGTTGCTTCGCCAAGCGCGCATTCCGGAGAGATATGAGAACTGTGCCTTCGAGAATTTTGATATTCGCAGGGACAACCAAAGCCTGAGATGGGCGAAGCTGAGCGCTGAGAATTTTGTTAAGGAATATCCGACGGATTTTGGCCTGCTCTTTGTCGGCACCACGGGCGTGGGGAAAACCCACTTGGCCGTCGCCGTGCTTCGAGAGTTGATCTTGCGCAAAGGGGTGGAGTGCCTCTTCTATGATTTCCACGACTTGCTGAAGACTATTAGGGACAGTTACAACCCGGTCTCCCAGAACTCGGAGCTTTCCATTCTCCAGCCGGTGCTGGAAGTGGAAGTGCTTTTATTGGATGAACTCGCATCCACGAACCCCAGCGACTGGGTGAAAGAGACCTTGCAGCACATTATCAACTCACGCTATAACCACAAGAAGGTGACTCTCATAACCACGACGCTTCCCTTCGGTGAGTCTCCCGATCATCGTGAAGTCCGCGCCCCATCGGGAGACGTCGTCTCCAACGTCGAGCTCACTTTGAACCAACTTGGGGTCACTCTTCGCTCACGGCTCTACGAAATGTGCAAGCTGGTAGAAATGCATTCGGACGATTACCGCAAAGCCATTAAACAGGCAGCCTATAAGTTTCACGCCGAATAGACTCTTGCCAGTGTCGGGCTTGATGTCCGCTGTCTTTGTTGTTGCATTGACTTCCTTTTCCACGCAACGGTAGAATAGGGTTTCCTTTGTTGGTCTGCGTCGGGTACCTGGAGAGGAGGCCGGCGGATGTCCGCTGACGAAAAAGGGAGCAGTTTGCAAGAGGCAGGGGTCGAGCCCGGAGCCCAGAACGATGTAATGGATCCCCAATTGCGGAATCCTGAGAGCAGCGAAGCGACAACCATGATGGAGGGGATGGAGGCTTTATCCACTCCCTCGATCGCCGCAGGTGAAATCGTGCAGGGCCAGGTGCTCAAGATCACAGACACCGAAGTCGTGGTGGACGTTGGGCTAAAGTGCGAGGCGCAGGTGGCGCGGCACGAGTTCCTGGCGCTTGACGGGCATTTAAGAATTAGCCCAGGCGATACAGTGAACCTTTGGGTTGAGAATTACGACGAGGCCTCGGGCACGGTCACTGTTTCCTATCAGAAGGCTTTACGTCGCATGACCTGGGATGGAGTCGAGCGGGCATTTCAGGATCAGAGCAATATCACCTGCCGCGTTGTGGATCGTATCAAGGGCGGCCTGATGGTGGATATTGGGGTTCCGGCTTTCCTCCCCGCTTCCCATGCCGACGTGCGGGTGCACGCCAACCTGGATGAACTCAAAGGCCAGGAGTTCCCCTGCAAGGTCATCAAGGTAAACCGAAAGAAGAACAACGTGGTGGTCAGCCGCAGGGCTGCCATTGAAGAAGAGTTGAATCGCCGCAAGCTGGAATTGGCGGAACGCTTGGTGGAAGGCGCGGAAGTTGTCGGCAAGGTCAAGAACCTCACCGACTACGGCGTCTTTGTTGACCTGGGTGGGATCGACGGGCTTCTCCACATTACCGACCTCTCCTGGGGAAGAATCGGCCACCCCTTGGAGGTCGTCCAGGTGGGTCAGGAAATCAGGGTGAAGGTGCTCAAGCACGATCCTGAAAGGGGGCGGATTTCTCTGGGTTTGAAACAGCTCACTCCCGACCCCTGGGAGCAGGTGACCGCTGCCTATCATGCCGGAGACCGCGTAACAGGCCGCGTGGTGAGTCTTGCCGATTACGGCGCTTTCGTCGAACTCGAGGCGGGCGTGGAAGGACTCATTCATATCTCGGAGATGAGTTGGAGCAAGCGACTGCGTCATCCCTCCAAAATCCTCAAGCTCCAGGAACGAGTCGAGGTGGGAGTGTTGGACGTCGATCCGGTGAAGCGCCGCATCTCGCTTAGCCTGAAGTCGACTCTTCCCGATCCCTGGACGCTGGTGGGAGACCGCTTCGCGGAGGGCTCAGTGGTCCACGGCCGGGTTCGCAACCTGACGGAATTCGGCGCCTTCGTCGAAATCGAAGATGGAGTCGACGGCTTGATTCACATTTCCAACATGTCCTGGAATAAGAATGTGAAGCACCCCTCTGAGGTCTTGAAGAAGGGGCAGACGGTTGATGCGGTGGTTCTGGCTTTGGACCCGGAAAATCGCCGCCTGGCCCTGGGTTTGAAACAGCTCGAGGAAGATCCCCGGCAAGCATTCTTCTCCAAGATCCACGTGGGGGATATGCTGCGAGGCAAAGTGACACGAGTAGCCCCTTTCGGCGCGTTTGTCGCGCTGGAAGAAGGGATTGAGGGTCTCTGTCATGTTTCCGAGTTTGAAGATGCGCAGGGCCGAGGCGAGGGCGCGAAGGTTCAAGTTGGCAGCGAGTTCGAATTCCGCGTGGTTCGCCTGAGCGCCCGCGAGCGGAAAATCGCCTTAAGCCTAAAGGAGCCGGCGGCGGCTGCTCCGGCGGAAGTTGAGAAGCCCAAAGAGCCGGTGAGAAAATCCACCATGGCGGAGGCACTCTCTTCGGCGGGTATTAACCCCCTCGAGTACTCGTCTTCAACTTCCGCAGTCGAGTCGTGACTCGACGAGAAGGCCTGCGGGAGAGACTGGTCTCGGCAGAGTGTAGTGTCATTCCGAGCGCAGCGAGGAATCTCGCTCTGCGCTGAGGTGGGCGTCCAAGGTCGCTTACCGCATGGGTGGAAGGAAGAACCAGGGCGAGATTCCTCGCTGCGCTCGGAATGACACCCGGTGTTCCGAGGCGACACTCTTTGAACCGTAAGTCCCGGATACTTTGCACCAGGAGTTAAACATGACCAAAGCAGAACTGATTGAGGATGTTGCGCGGGCCGTGGAGATGAGCCGCAAGGACTCCGAGGTCATCGTCGAAACGATCTTCGAGAGCATTGTGAAGTCGCTGCGGGTGGGCGATAAGGTCGAAATACGGGGCTTCGGGAGCTTTCGCACGCGGCAGCGCAAGGCCCGCATCGGGCGCAACCCAAAGACCGGCGTGCGGGTGGATGTGCCGGCCAAGAAAATTCCCTACTTTAATCCCAGCAAGGAGTTGAAGGATCTCGTCAACACTGCGGCGGTGGCCGCGACGCCTTCCTCGCCCCCGGCTGTCCCGGCCCCAGAGCCTTCAGGTCCGGCCTCTTCTTAGGGAGCGCGCTCGCCTCTGATCGCTGTCATGCCGGTCCGTCGGCTGACGGAGAGGAATCCTGCACTGGACTTGCAGCACGGCGCCCGGATTATGGACTACCTTTGGAGTCCTTGGCGATTTCGCTACGTCAGCCAAGCCAGCGAGACGAGCGGTTGCGTCTTCTGCGAAAAGGGTGCGGCCCAACCATCTCGCGACCGCGAGAACCTGCTGCTGTATCGCGCCCGCTTTAATTTCATCCTGCTCAACCTCTATCCGTACACGACTGGCCACTCGATGGTCATCCCCTATGCCCACATTTCCAGCCTCGAGGAGGTCGAACCCGCCACGCTGGTCGAAATGATGGAGTTGGCCCGGCGGCTCCAAGCGGCCTTAAGAGATTGCTATCACCCCGAAGGGTATAATCTGGGTATAAATCTGGGAAAATGCGCGGGCGCGGGCGTGGCGGATCATCTCCACCTGCACCTTCTCCCGCGCTGGACTGGAGATTCCAGTTTCATGACCACCGTGGGGGAGACTCGCATCCTGCCCCAAGACCTCTTTACCACCTACGATAAGCTGGCTCCTTACTTCCCCCCAGGCAGTTGAACCTCTGCAAGCGTACGCGCCGCCCGCGGCAGGTCGACCCGAGCACGAAGAAGCCTGCCCCGTGTCATTCTGAACCACGCGGGCTGGCGGGTAGCGCAGACCCCAATGCATCGGGGCCCGCGCCCGCCCATCCGGGCTAGGGGCGGGCCGATGAAATGACCAGCTTTGCGCTCGTCAATCCGAGGTGGCGATCGGTGGACCAGTAGGTGGAGATACGCCGCTCGCTGATGATGGCCAGCCCGTGAGCGTCGGCCAGCGTTAGCGACTGGTCGCCGAACTTCCTGACCAGGCTGCTCGTTTTGGCCAGTTCGTCACGATCGAAACGCTGAATGGCGAGGACCGAGAGATCGTCAATGAAGTTCAGAAACTGGATGGCCCGACTCCGGTCGTATCGCCGCAGAAACCAGCCGTGTCCCTCGGCGATGACCAGCGCCGAAGTGACCAGCGAGGGCGGACTGGAGAATAATCTGCGAAAGAGCGGATGGTAGCTGTCCGAACGGTCCAGAAAGGCGATGAGGGCGGAAGTGTCGACGTAAGCCTCAGTCTTTGTCGCCATAAACGATCTCATCAATCGACTGGCTGGACTGCGGGTTCCCCGACTCGACCAGCCCGGCGTAGCGCATCCACTTCGGCTGGTCCCGCAGTCGCGGGATGGGGAGCGCGCCGCGGATCGCCCGGCGAACGTACTCCGCCACGGAGATTCCCAACGCTGCCGCTTCCTTGCTTGGCCAACTTGTAGTCCCGCTCGTCCAGACTGACTTGGGTGCGAAGCATGTTATCACTCTCGCCTGATATGATAACACGGTCGGGAGATAGCGGGAAATCGTTGTTTTAATGGGGCGCGGCAGAGGGGCCGACGCGTGGCGGCGCGCCGACTTCTTTTATCTCACCCGTATTGAGGCAGAATTCAAGCCCTTCGGCGGCTCCCATGGTGTTGGGGAACTCCTTGCATGCTTGCCCGACCAGGCTATCGACGAATGCATCATCGCCGTCGGGGTCGTGGTGGAAAAGCACTAGCCGCTTCACACCGTGTTGCTGGGCGATGCGCACGCCCTCCTGCCATGAGCTGTGCCCCCAGCCTTTCTTCTCGCCTTCCAACTGCTGAGGCGTGTACTGGGAGTCATACAACAGAAGGTCGGCGTCCTGGGCCAGGGCACGCACGGCGCGGTCGTGGAGGGGGGAGCCGGGCTCGGTATCCGTCGCCAAAACAAGCACCTGGCCGTCCGCCTCGATACGGTAGCCGGCGCATCCCTGCGGATGATGAAGCGGCGCGGAACTGATCATTGCTCCGTTAATATTGACGGGGGTCTCATCCAATTCGATAAAGCGGCGCTTCGCCGCCATGGCGCTCATGTCCACCGGGAAGTAGGGGCTCCCCATCACGCCCTCGACGGTTTGCTGTAACGGACACCCTCGGCGCAGAACGGAGTGGAACAGAAGGATGTTGCCCTGCCTGTAAAGAGGAAGAAAGAACGGAATCCCCTGAATGTGGTCCCAATGAAAATGCGTGAGCAAGATATAAGCCTCGAGCGGCCGGCCGGCGAATTCGCTGAGCAGGCTTTTGCCCAGCGCCCGCACGCCGCTGCCGCAGTCGAGAATAATGAGGGTGTTGTTGTCGAGCCTCAACTCGACGCACGAGGTATTGCCGCCGTACCGCCCATTGCCCTTTTCCGGAGTCGGCGTCGAACCCCGCACACCCCAGAGCCTGACTTTCATGGCTCACCACCTTGCCTCGAGCGTGACCCCGCATCGGTGGAAACAAATCGGCGGCCGGTAAGCAAAGCGCCATCTGTTGGTTTCGACTCGAAGGGGTTGGCGACGGGGCTGCCCATGTCCTATATAGCCTAGCAAGCATGCTACTTGGTGTCTACTCCATTCTCGTCTCCCAAATCGTCCAAGCACCGTCGCAATGCGTGGCTAACCTCACTCTGCACAGATGACGGAGCATTGGGGCGCATACATTAACGACAACGCATGCGCCACTGACGCTCCTGGACGATGCCCAGTTCAGTGGTGACAAGGGGATTTAGGGTGCACACCTTTGGTATCCGCAAAGCCGGTCTGTTAAGAATGCTGCCCGCAGGGGCAATTGACAGGTTTGTCGGGACGTCCTCATGAATACGCTATCTGGGGCGGCCTTCAACAGATCACCGGTAGGCCTTCCACATATCGTCGATGAATGTGTATTGAGGGAATTCCCCCTGCAGCCAAAATCGAGTTTGACCCTGCCGCTCCCAGTCCGCGCTATAATCAAACCCCGTTTGTGCCTTTATTTGAGCCACTGCCTGTGTGTCGTCTTCGGTCATCCAACGATCCACGTAGTCAAAGAACGCAGGATGGTTCCAAAGGTTTTCCCCGCCGAGAAGACGGATGGCCAGCGCCTCCCCGACCCACGAGACTGAAGTACAACACCTTCGATAGGCCTCACCGAGCTGCTCGTCGCCATTCAATAACGGCCAATTTACAGGTTGCAGTTGCTCATAGGGACCATACAAACCGGCGCTGACGGGCTGACCGTCAGTGGTGACCCCGTAGTGACCCCCATAAATGACGGTGGCACCTTGCCAGGCCTGTTGATAGGTTCCGGCGGGCGGAACTTGGTTGACGTAGAGCGTTTGCATGTCCTCGCCGAACTTGTTCGGATATGACCCCGAGACGTTCTTCATCGCATCGTTGTTCAGCAGAATTCCCGCGAAGACAATGGGGAGTTTTCTGCCACTGCGGTGTCCCCCGAAAGCTGGCCAACCGTAACCGGCCTGCAAGCAGCCGTACAGATCGATGCCATACTGAACGAAGTAGTTCGTGAGGTTAACTTTTTCTTCGGCAGGGAAATTCAGCGTCAAGAGCAGAGACGCATACGATTCCGCAAAGGCCACATGCTGGCCGTAACTAGGCATATACTCGGCAGGGGCATCGAAGAGGAACGCGTTGGTGTCGATCCAGGGTCTCCGGTACAAGGTCTCGAATTGCGCGAGCGTTGGAGTTTCAGAAGGATTGAGCGGCGCGAGGGAGGGCAAGAGTTCTCTCTGTAATGCGTCGGCATGATAGATCGCTTGATTTCTGTCGCAGTATGATGGCCGAAAGGCGTCCGCCGAAGGCGCAACCGACAGAACCGTGAGCACGGAGATGGTCCGCACGGGGCTTGCGCTCATGTCACCGGCACGCATCACTTCCGGGAGCGAGTGAATTTGTGCCAAGCTAATGGAGGAAACCAGCGTGTCGCCCGGTTGCAAGGTGATAGGAGGATATTCTCGCAAGGAAGCATCAAACCACCAGGATTGATCTGTCCCGTCATTCAGCCTCGAATCGAAGCCGCTTTTGCCATTGGCCGTAGGCAGGTTCAGCACGGAGCCGTTCTCGTAAGGCGAGGAGGTTGTAGGCGCAGGGTCAATAGCAGTTATGGTAACAGGACCCACGACATAGTAATCACCTGTAACGAACTGACCCACGGGGACCGGGCCGCTGAAGGTCCAAGTGATACCATCTTTGTTAATGGAAGAGGCCGTGCCGGGGGGCGGAGGAGGTGCGGTGACCGTCACTGTCGCGTGAGCGGATTTGGAGCTATCCGCCACGCTCGTGGCGATGACATTGTAAGTGCCGGCGGTGTTGCCCGCGGTAAATAACCCACTTGAGGAGACGGTCCCACCGGCCGCCGACCAAGTAACGCTGACGTTCGAGGTTCCCGTGACCGTGGCGGAGAATTGTTGTGTGCCTCCAGTCTGTACCGACGCAGATATTGGGCTGATCGCAACAACTACAGTCGAATTACCGGGATTTGATACCGGGGGACCGGCGGAGCCTCCGCAACCTGTAAGGCCCAGGACCGCCAACAGACCAAAGGTAAGAACGGCCGTTATCCCACTCAGGTGCCGATTCTTCGTGTGGAGTGTTGAGGTGTAAGGCGAAGCAGGCCTGTGTCCTAAGGCGCCCATGGCTTTCCGCTCTGGATGGCGACCTTAGCATGCGGCAGGCCGAGCGTCAACTACACTGAAGTACTATCCTTGAAGGAGAGGCAGTCGCTTAGAGTTTGAGTATTTCCACCTCTGTAGCTTATATGATTTATGCCTTTTCGTAGTATTGAAATTCTATATGTAATGCGATCTTGTACGCGTCCGGCCAACCCATCTGTTTCCCGCAAATCTCCCGACTGATGCTTCCCCACAGATGAGCGCAACATGTGTGCCGCGCGATCTTTATGGCTTGGCAGCGGCGACGATCCTCAGCACAGGACCGCAGGGTTGTGCACTGCCGCTCAGTCAGGCTCGCTCTGTGTTTGGGATTACGCCTACCTAGGCGGACTCATGGAACGCGTCATGTCTGCTGCACGGCCGCGTAACAGCAGGCGATAACAGCCCATTGCACTAGGTGCCGGTTCCAGACGTGAACGGTCTTATCCTTATCCACATTCCTCCACACTCCTTTTTACTTCCGAAGGCTTTGGCGATACAATTTTGAGCATCCTGGGTAGGTGAAAATGTCGGCACATCAGCCAACTAAGACGCGAGTGCTGAGTGTAGTTCGGCTGGTAGCAGGCTTACTCGGCGCTATTCTTCTGGTAATTGCACTTTCGACCCTCTTTTATGATAAGACTGATTCCCCCTCGACCAGAATCTTCTTCGGTGCGCTGATCCTTGTTTGCGGGACGCTCTTGCTCAGTTTCGCCACAGGAGTGAAGAGCACGTGGGTCCTGGTGTGGGCGCTTGGCTGGTTCTTATCGATAGGCGCGGCGGCTCAAGTGCCGTATTCCTACTACGGATTCACTCATGCAGTGTACCTGTCCGAGAAGTTCGCTAGCTTGATTTGGGCCTTGGTCTCTCCCCTCCAAATGTATTGGGGTGTGAAGGCTATCAAGCTCGCCCGGCGGGCCAGCACGCCTAAGTTCGGGCAACTGCCTCCCAGCGACCCACGAGCGCCGATTTTGTTCCTTCGTCCGTTCAGAGTGGATTCGAAGACCTCCCGCGTACGCACGGGTAAGGAAGCGACATCACTCGCGTTCAACACGCGGACAGAAGAGGAACTGATAGCCGAGATAATGAGCGAGATTGGTCCATGCGTAGCGGTTGGCAGACCTGATGAGAGACTGCCACAACTTGGGTTCAATCGAATCTACGTCAGTGATGATAAGTGGCAGAAAACAGTCTTGGAACATATGATGAGAGCGCAGCTTGTTATCCTCATGGTAGGGTCGTCTCGGAGTTTCTCATGGGAGCTTCAGAAGGCCGTGGAATTGGTGAAGCCGGAGCGCTTGTTGTTCCTGATCCCGTCCGATCCGAACGATGTGAGGGACTTTATACGAGTCGCGCAAACCCTCCTTCCGCATCCTCCGCCGGATATTCCCAGACGCGCGATCTTCCCGGCCGTCAGTTTCTGCGCAGTTCTTTACTTTGAGCCGGACTGGACCCCCCACTACGCAATACCTGACGCGCCCGGTCATTTCCGGCAAACGCTTGCACAGAAGATAACGCCCACTCTAAGGATGGCCCTTCGCCCCGTCTATGCACAGCTTGGTTTGGAGTGGGAACGGCCGCCGATAGTGTTGCCCCGAATCCTTTATGAAGGCACGGCTGCTGTGGTTGTCCTCGATGTCCTCGGAATCCTCTTTCTCCGATTCTTCGTACGATAGCCCACATGCGTTATAGGGGGGTTTCAATCAGGCCTAGACGCAAGCCGATTTCCAGGGATTTGGAGAAGGTGTCGACCGTGTAGGGTTTGTCAGGAAGAGGGTTTCACGGATTGGCGGCGCCAGGAATAAAGCTAGCGCCGGGAACAGCAGGCGCTTGCGAGTGATCAATCCTGGTCCGGGGCCGGCATCGGTCGTCGCTTTCTTCCGATCGCTCTACTCTGGCATGCTCTTTCGGGTGTTCTCGTGCGCCGCGTCAAGACCTCCGGTGCCGCGCTGCAGAGCTTCAGCCACGGCAGGACTCGCGCGCCCGATCCTTAACCAATGATTGCCACAATGCTAGCGTCTCCTGGGAGACAGTGTGCTGTTCAACAGCCCTTCCCACAACCAATGGGCGGATAGGTCCATGCTCGTTGTGGCAACTTTCGCCTTGTGCCGCCGGAAACGAGTGCAGCCCTCGCAATAGGGCGCAGACATCAAGGGCCTTCGGCCCATCACCTTGCATGAAAATGCGCGAAGCGCCTTGGAGTGCGGTAGCAGCAGCTACCGCCTTGCATATTTGCCGCATGAACCGAAGGCGGTAGCTGCTGCTACCGCACTCCAAGGCGCCTTCGGCACAACCATTTTCACGGCAGACTCTAGTGGATCTCACCGCACAGCCAAAAAAATGGGGAAACTCCTCTGCACTTTGTACTTGACAAGCGATATGACTTATAGTAGCCTATTTAAGTTGTCGCAAGAGAGCGCCCGAAGGCGGCCGCGGCAAGGGAACGCGAAAGGGACACGCCAAGGGGGAAGAAAGCGGGGAAATGGAAAAAAGATACTAAAATAGAGGGAACGAACTCAGTCATCTATGGCAAACACAGGGCTTAGCGTTTTTGAAGTGCACAAAACGAACTGGTTTTCGAGTGCAAAAACGGCAAAACGAACTCGAAAAGGCGGGCAAAAACCCACCTTTTGCGCGGAATCGGAGTCAAATTCGCAGGGCGGAAGGCGCCAGCGGGCAGGCGAGTGGAAGGGGGCTACATGAACTGCCAGCTTGATGTCGTTAGCCGGTGGGGGACATGAAACTCCGGTTTTCCGCACTCTTCGATCCGGACAACGAGCAGGAGTCCTTCTTTGAGTTGTTCCCCTCCCGTCCTGCTGTTTTTGCGCTTTTCCCTTCCGACTCGGCAGGCGCTGCCCCGCCTTACCTCGGCCGCACTAGGGATCTTCGCCGACGCTTGGGCCGGCTTTTGTCCCCAAAACGAGAAATCTCGCGGATGTTCAACCTGCGGGGATTCGCCCGCCGGGTTGAATGGCAGGTGGTGGGGTCTGCTTTTGAGGCTCAATGGCTGAATTATCTTCTTAACAAGCAGTATTACCCCCGCCAGTACCGCCTCCGCCTGCGCCTCAAACCTCCGGCCCTTCTCAAGCTGAACTTGCGTAATCGCTTCCCCCGCTGTTATCCAACTCGCCGCCTGCTAAAAGATGGATCTTATTACTACGGCCCTTTTCTTTCGCAGGTCGCGGCCGAACATTTTGCGGCAGAATTCCTGGACTTCTTCAAGATCCGCCGTTGTGTCGAGGAGCTGGACCCGAACCCTTCCCACCCCGGTTGTATGTACTCGCAAATGAAGATGTGTCTTGCGCCCTGCTATGCCGGTTGCACGGAGGACGAATACCATAGCGAAGTGGCGCGGGTTGTGGAGTTCCTGGATGGGCAGGGCCAGACGCTGCTCCGTTCACTCGCAGAGGAGCGTAGCCGCGCCTCGGAAGCGCTCGAATTCGAACAGGCGGCGAAGCTCCACGCCAAGCTCGAGAAAGTCAACGGAATACTCCACCAGAAGTCTGAACTGGCGCGCAACCTGCTTGACCTTCATGCACTGGTCATGCAGAAGGGCGCGGAAGACAAGAGCGTGCTCTTCTTCCGCGTCTGGCGCGGCGAATTGCGCGGTCCCGTGACGCTTTCCCTGGATGAGAATGTGCCCTCGCCTCTCCCCCTTGACCGGCAACTTCATAATTTGTTGGATTCTCTCGCGGGCGACTCTGCGCTGGCAATCTCTCCGGTTGTCCCCCCCTGGGAACACTTGAGCCTGCTGGCGCGGTGGTACTACAGCAGCTTTCGCGAGGGTGAATTGGTCATGCTGAACGCTGAGCAGGCGATCCCCCACACTCGGCTTATCCGCATCTGCCGTAAGATCCTTGCGCTCTAACCGGAAGCTTTCAGCCGTCAGCTATCAGCGAGAAGAGGAGTCAAGGAGTCCAGGAGTCGAGAAGTCGAAGGTCGAGGAATCAAGGAGTCGAGAGGTCGAAGGCCGAGGAGTCAAGAGCTTTTCAACTCCTCGACTCCTCGACTCTTGGACTCCTCGACTTTGTTTGACTGCGGGCTCCGAGCAACCTACAATCAATTGTTTAAGGCGCTACACCATGCCTGACACGTTTCTTTCCATAACCACGCCGCCTCCGCCTCGGCGGCCCTCGCCGCCCAGAGTCAGCAGCCGCAGGGTCTTCGGCCAGTTTGTATTCCTGATTCTCTTGCTTCTTTCTGCCGGAGTGGGTGCGCTGGCCGGGCTGGTCTTTGTATATTCATCCAACCTGCCGCAGATTCGCGAGTTGGAAGATTACCGGCCGGACGTGATGACCGACCTTTACGCGGACGACGGCGCGATCATTGGAAGCTTTGCGCTGGAACGGCGCGTCATCGTGACTTACAACCAGATTCCTCCCCTCCTGAGAGACGCGGTCATCTCCATAGAAGACCGCCACTTCGAGAGCCACTGGGGCATTGATGTGGTGCGCATCGTGCGCGCGGCGGTCACCGATTTGATGGAATGGCGGAGAGCTCAGGGGGCCAGCACCCTAACCCAGCAGCTCAGCAAGCGGCTGTTCCTGACGCCGGAGAAAAACTTCCGGCGCAAAATCCAAGAAGCCCTAATGGCCATTCAGATCGAGCGGCACTTCACCAAGCCCCAAATCTTCACGATGTACGCGAACCAAATGGATCTTGGGCACGGGAATTTCGGCTACGAGGCCGCCGCCCAATTCTACTTTGGCAAACACTTGCTACAGTTAACGCTTCCGGAAGCTGCCTTGCTGGCGGGAATCCCCAAGTCGGCCTCGGCCTACTCGCCCCTCCTGCATCCCGAAGCCTCGCGCCGCCGCCGCAATCTGGTGTTGCTCGCCATGCTCGAGAATGGAAAGATCTCGCAGGCGCAATATCGAGAGGCGGCCAGTTCTCCCCTCAGTTTGAATATCCAGAAATGGAATTACACCGTGGCGCCCTACTTTGTTGAGGAGGTCCGCCAGTTCCTGGAAAAGAAGTACGGGCCGGAAGCGGTCCATGAACAGGGCCTCCGCGTTTACACAACCCTCAACGTCAACATGCAGAAGCTTGCGCAGGCAGCCCTGCGAGCGGGTCTGCGCGACGATGATGAACGTCGCGGTTGGCGCGGCCCCGAGAAGAACATCCTGAAAACACCCCTCACCCTTCCCGACGGCGCGCCTGTGACCCTCGAAACCTACACCGACGCGGACTGGAAGGCCGCCTTGCAGCCGGGTGATTTAGTGCATGGGCTAGTGACGCAAGTGAGCACAGACCATGCCCTCGTCCGGCTTGGTGGCACCACGACACGCGTCGCCGCCCCGGATTTTGCCTGGACCAACAAGACCCAGGCGAGCGACCTTTTTGCTCCCGGCGACGTGGACTTGTTTCAAGTCAAGGAAATCAAAGGCGCGAAGCTGCACGTGACCCTTGACCAGCACCCCACCGTCCAAGGGGCCATGTTGGTGATTGACAATCCCACCGGTGCCATCAAGGCCATGATCGGAGGGTACGACTGGAACGAAAGCAAATACAACCGGGCCATCCAAGCGGAACGACAAGTCGGCTCTTCTTTCAAGGTCTACGTTTATTCCCAGGCAATGCTCGACGGCATGTCACCCTTTGATACGATTCTGGATGTGCCGATCGGTTACAACACTTCGTCCGGCTGGTGGTCCCCGCACGACTACGATGAAAAATACGAAGGGAGCATCACCCTGCTGCACGCGCTGGCCGAGTCGCGCAATGTTCCCGCCGTTCGGCTGCTGGCAAAAATCGGGGTTGATAGCGTCATAAGACTGTGCCGCAAGTTTGACATCACTTCACGGCTGGTACCCAACCTGCCCTTGGCGCTCGGCGCCTCGGACCTTACCCTCCTCGAGCACACTTCCGCTTTCACCACGTTCCCGAACGACGGTGTCCACATCACGCCGCGTATGGTCTCCCGTGTGACCAACTATGACGGGCGAGTGATCGACGATTTCCAGCCGGAAGTTACGGACGTTCTTCCGGCTTCAGTCGCCCGCCTCATGGTTTCAATGTTGCGGGAGGTCTTCAACTCCGGGACGGCTGTGCGGGCCAAGCCGCTGGCCCAGAAATACCCCATGGCCGGCAAGACGGGCACTACCAACGACTTCACCGACGCGTGGTTCCTCGGCTTTACCCCCTCCATCACCTGCGGCGTTTACGTGGGCTTCGATGACCACCAGACACTGGGTGATAAGGAAGAAGGAGCGCGCGTGGCGCTGCCCATCTGGATGCAGTTTATGAGCGACGTCTTGAAGGACCGGCCCGTCGAGGACTTCCCGCACTCGCCGCTCCTCACGAACCCCGGCCAAGTAAAAGAAATCCTCGCCAGCGCCGGGCCTGAGCTGTTGCTGGATGGGAAGCCCCCCACCGTGCCCGGAGCCGGCGGCCAGCTTGCACCAGGGTCGGCGGGACCCGCCGCAGGCCAATCGGAGCCGAAACTCGCCGCTCCTCCGACTTCGACGGTTTCAACCCCACGAACTTCCGGCCTCGCGGTAACACCTGTGTCCTCTACCCCGGTTGGAAGTGCGCCTGCCCCCGCCAAAGCGAAACCGGAAGCCGTGCCCCCTCCCACCCACATGAAACCCTCTACCTCCCCTGACGGCGGCAAACCCGGACCGAATCCCTCGCCAAGTGCGTCGTCCAGCGCTAATCACGCAACGCATTGAGTGCCTTGGATACCCGTATCTTGCGCGCTGGGTCGACAAGGCTTCATCGGAAGTAGTCCCAACCAGCCGGCTCGAGGGTTTGGATCTTACCGTCGGGCATGACTAACCTTATGCCTTTTGAGACCTCAATTTCTCCGACGAGATGGAGAGATTGCCCGCGGAACTTTGAGGGAAGTCGCGAAGCCTTCCTTCGCGGGACTGTGAAGAGCAGTTGATAATCTTCGCCCCCATGGAGCGCCAGTTGGAGGGAATCCTCAGCTTCAGGCAAGTTGGGGCCGGGGATCTTAGCAGCCCACAACCGCGCCCCGACGCCGCTGGCAGCGCAGAGCCGAGAGAGGTCAGTGGAAAGTCCGTCACTCAAATCCATCAGGGCCGAAACCATACCGCGGCTGGAAAGAAACCTCCCCAGGGCACATTGTGGTTCTGGATAGAGATGGGCCTGCACGGCCTCCCTGGCTGCCGCCTCGATGCGGAGACGGGAGCCGCCCCGCTTGCTCTGTAGCAGGCGGAGGCCGAGCGCCGAAAGCCCCAGCCGGCCGCTCACGAAGATCTGGTCCCCGGCGCGGGCGCCTGACCGCCGCAATGCTTTCCCTATGGGGACCTCTCCCGCTACGAGCACATCAATGAAAGTCTTACCGGGAACCAAGGCGGTGTCCCCGCCGACCAACCGGACGCCAAAACGACGCGCCAGCGCTTGCATCCCACGGTAGAACCCGGAAACCCAAGCGCGCGTTACCCGTTTCGAAGTGGCCAAGGACAGCAACACGTAGCGGGGGACACCACCCATCGCTGCCACGTCGCTTAGAGAGCGAGCAAGCGCACGATGTCCCACCGCCTCCGCCGGGTGCAACCGATGAGAGAAGTGGACATCCTCAATCGACATGTCGGTGGTCAGGATGAGTTCCTGCCCCCTTTTGACTGCCACCAGTGCGGCATCGTCGCCAATACCGAGTTTGACCCCTTTTTCAAGCTTCCGGGACCGCACCCTTTCATGCTCCTGCGCGGGTGCAGTCAATGCCAGGAGCCACTGCACAAATTCGTTCTCAGTTCGAAACAAGTCCTTAGCCATAGGGCATTTACTCGTCAAGCACCGCAGCCTTGACTTCCAGACGGAGAGTTGTCAGGCCATAGGAGTGAAACTTTCAGTCCTCAGCAATCCGCCGTAGCAGTCCAATGAGGATTGCGAGGGCCAAGAAGATAGGGTTAATCTTAGTCCAGCCAGACTATATAACTCATTTTTCATCCCTCTGCAGCTAAGGGCATGTTGGCCGACCACGAATTAACCCAAAATTAACCCAAAATTAACGCTTGACAGGGACTCCTGTATTAATTAGGATGCTACTCGTTGTGCCCAAGTAAGAGTTTATAATAGGTCTTTTCCCGACGCCCCTAGCTGCTAACCGATAGGGAACTCATAGCAAGAAATAATCTTCCGACGGGAGAACTTATAAGTGGAAAAGAAGTTTTATGCCTTTCTTATTTTTCCCGGCGCCCATGGCAGGCTCCACAAGATTCAATTGCCATTCTACATCATTCATCTGGTTTTGGCTTTAAGCGCAGTCGGAATCATGACCGTAGCGGCATTGGCTAACAGTTATGCCAGAATGGTTCTGAAGGTCTCGAATTACAACAGTCTTCGAAGTGAGCGCGAGGCACTGAAAACGCAATACCGGACACTGGAAAGCACCGTAACCAGTACCAACGCCAAGTTGGACTCATTGCAGTCGCTGGCCTCAGAGGTTGCGCTCACCTACGGTTTCGGAGACCCCCGGCGGCCACGTTTCCCCCAAGCTGTGCTCGCCCTCGCGACCCAGACTAATGCCACCGTGGACTCCAGTTTCCGCGCCTCATTATACGCCTATAACCTGATCCGCAGAGCTTCCATGGGGCCGGAGGCCAATACCCTGGGGCGGGGCATGTTTTCGAATCCTCTAATTGATCGACCAACCGTCCCATCGCTCTGGCCTGTACGCGGGCAAATTACCGCGGGGTACGGGCAACGAATGGATCCTTTCAGTGGCGAGGGCGCATTTCACCCTGGCGTGGACATCTCCGCCCACTTCGGTACCAAGGTCCAGGCTGCTGCCGACGGAATTGTCCTGGAAGCCGGTCCCGAATCCGGTTATGGCAACGAAATCCTGATCGACCACGGCTACGGGTTCACCACCAAATACGGGCACCTGAGCAGGATTTTCGTCGTGGTCGGCCAGGAGCTTAAACGCGGGCAAGTCATTGGCTCCGTGGGTATGACCGGGAAGACCACCGGACCGCACTTGCACTACGAAGTGCACATACACGATACGCCGGTGAACCCAACGAAGTACCTGCACGGTTAACCCAGCTCAGGAAACCGCATAATTTTGCAGCCGCCCAAGATATCGTTTTGGTATCACTTTGTTCTGCTGGGTCAGGTCGCCTCGGTTGCCATTTCAGGCCTGAACGCAGGGCAGGTCCCAGACCTCCAACCTCGGCAGCAAGCCACCGAGGAGCGAGTGGTTATCGCCGTGGGGGGGGACGTGCTGCCGGAATCCTCCTGGCAAGGCCCTCAAGACGTCTTTCACTTTCTCGATGGCATGCGCGCGGAGTTTGCTGGCGCTGACCTCGTCTTCGTGAATCTCGAAGAGCCGATTACGAGTTACCGGGAATCGACGCCCTTCAAGAGTCAGTCGGAGGTGGCAGCCGGACGCGATTACATCCTCAAGGCACGGAACCCCGGGATTGCCGTAGCGTTGAAGCAGGCGGGCGTCGGGTTGGTGGGGCTGGCCAACAACCACATGATGGATTACACCCTGGCCGGCTTGCGCGATACGCTGCATGCCTTTCACCAAGCCGAACTCCCCGTGGTGGGGGCGGGGTTCAAGCTCGATGCCGAGCGGCCTTTCATCCTTCAAAAGCACGCTCGCCGTGTGGCGCTGCTGACTTTCTCGGATGTCGTTCCGCGTAACTCCGGGACTATGGAAACTCATTTGGGGATTGCCTCAGCGAAAGACGAGCGGGACTTGATCAACGCGATCCGGAGGGCGCGTCGGCAGGCGGACTTCGTCGTTCTGATGATGCACTGGGGTGGCCAAGGCAGCCACCTGATCGTCCCTCGCCAACGCCAACTGGCCCGTGCAGCCGTGGGAGCGGGAAGTGACGTCATCGTGGGAATGCACCCGCATGTCCTCCAAGGCATCGAATACATCGGCCACGTTCCGGTCCTGTATTCCATCGGGAACTTCGCCTTTGCATCGAAACGCCCTGCTTCCCAGGAATGTGTGCTGGTGAAGCTAAAGTTTGATTCGGAGCGCCTCGGGGAAGTGGACTTGGTTCCCGTGGTCATTTCCCCGCGCGGGGTCCCAACTCCGGCGGGAGAGGAACAAGGGAAGGAAATCCTTGGCCACCTGGATGGCTTTTGCCGGATGTTTAATTCGCAGGTGCGGGAGGGACGGCTCATGGCCTCCGCGCCGCGCGAACGCTTGGTTTACGAGCCGCGAGTGAAAAAGGGCATCCCCGCTGCCGGGCACCGGCGGACTCGACGCCTCTCGAGCCACAAAGGTGGGGCGCAAAAGTCCTGAGCGGCTAAGACTGGACGGGCGTTGGCGGGAGGTGAAAAAAATGTATTTTGTGCCCTTGCAATTCGGAGTCCGCTCGGTTATAATCGTTTGGTTTCGGCGGCTGGCGTAGCTCAGCCGGTAGAGCATCTGATTTGTAATCAGAGGGTCGGGGGTTCGAATCCCTTCGCCAGCTCCAGCTTGAGCGCACACCGCCGTGAGAATGGCCGGCGGGGGCTGGTCGAAGTTTCGGGAGCGGGTTTACCAAATCTGAAAAGTACTCAGCCTTGCGCGGGAACGGCGGTGTGCCCGCGTCCAACCGCAGACTCGAACTACTTGGCTCAAACCAACGGGACCCGAACACGGAGCGAAAGGGCGTGCCTGTCCTTGCCAGCGCGCGCGGAAATCAGTTACGGACAGGTGGCTGAGCGGTCAAAAGCAGCAGACTGTAAATCTGCCGACCCATGCGGTCTTCGGAGGTTCGAACCCTCCCCTGTCCACCAGAAAAGCAGTGACGAGTGAGAAGTGACGAGTGACGAGCAAGAACAAGAGCACTGCGAGCGGATTTGAGTGGCTCTTCACTCGTCAACTCAGGGGGCAGGGAGGACAGTGTGACGAGTCCACCGGAAACCATACATAAGCTCTTTGTTCGTCACTCGTCACTTGTCACTCGTCACTGAAGTTAGGGGCGGGAGTAACTCAATGGTAGAGTCACAGCCTTCCAAGCTGTTGGTCGCGGGTTCGATTCCCGTCTCCCGCTCCAGGAAGCTTTCAGCTATCAGCACTCAGCTATTGCGACTTTTTTGGCTGAAAGCTGACCGCTGAGCGCTGAGGGCTTATTACGGGGCCGATGTAGCTCAGTTGGTAGAGCACGTCCTTGGTAAGGACGGGGTCAGCGGTTCAATTCCGCTCATCGGCTCCAGAGTTTGCAAGGTCGGGGGTAAGCCTGGGGGAAGCATAAGCCAAGAGCACGAATTCCCAATTATTTGTTGAGGCGCGAGGCACACAGAACATGGCCAAAGAAAAATTCGACAGATCGAAGCCGCACATGAACATTGGGACGATTGGGCACATCGATCATGGCAAGACGATGTTGACCTCGGCGATCACCAAGGTATTGGCGAAGGCGAATCCGAAGGTGAAGTTCCGGCCCTTTGACTCGATTGACAACGCGCCAGAGGAGAAAGCGCGGGGGATCACGATAGCGATCGCGCACGTGGAGTACGAGACGAAGAACCGGCACTACGCGCACGTGGACTGCCCTGGGCATGCGGACTACATCAAGAACATGATCACGGGGGCGGCGCAGATGGACGGGGCGATCCTGGTGGTGGCGGCGACGGACGGGCCGATGCCGCAGACGCGAGAGCACGTGCTGTTGGCGCGGCAGGTGAACGTACCGTACATCGTGGTGTACATGAACAAGTGCGACGCGGTGGACGACCCGGAGTTGCTGGACCTGGTGGAAGTGGAGGTGCGGGAGTTGCTGACCAAGTACCAGTTTCCCGGGGACAAGATTCCGGTGATTCGTGGGAGTGCGCTGAAGGCAGGGGAAGGGGACGCGAAGTGGGAGAAGTCGATCCACGAGTTGATGGACGCGGTGGACAGTTACATTCCGCTGCCGCAACGGGAGCTGGACAAGCCTTTCCTGATGCCGATTGAAGACATTTTCTCGATCTCGGGGCGTGGGACGGTGGTGACGGGGCGGGTGGAGCGTGGGAAGGTAAAGATTCAGGAGGAAGTGGAGATCGTGGGCTTGCGTCCGGAGTCGTTCAAGCGGGTGGTGACGGGCGTAGAGATGTTCAAGAAGCTGTTGGATGAAGGGCAGGCGGGGGACAACATAGGGGTGTTGCTGCGGGGGACGGAGAAGGAAGAAGTGGAGCGGGGGATGGTGCTGGCGAAGCCGGGGTCGATCACGCCGCACACCAAGTTCAAGTCGGCCGTGTACATTTTGACGAAGGAAGAAGGGGGGCGGCACACGCCGTTCTTCACGGGGTACCGGCCGCAGTTTTACTTTCGGACGACGGACGTGACGGGGGTAGGGACGCTGCCGGCGGGGACGGAGATGGTGATGCCGGGGGATAACGTGAACCTGGAGATCGAGCTGATCACGCCCATCGCCATGGAGAAAGGGCTGCGCTTCGCCATCCGCGAAGGCGGCCACACGGTGGGTGCGGGCAGTGTGACGGAAATCTTGCAATAGAGGCGTAGGGGCACGCCATGGCGTGCCCTTACAATGGTCCGCGAAGCCACAGGTGACGAGGAAAAGAAGCTGAAAGCTGAAGGCTAGTTTATGCGCGAAATCATTACATTACAATGCGGCGACTGCAAGAACCGCAATTACACGACGACGAAGAACAAGAAGAAGCAGCAGGACCGGCTGGAGCTGAAAAAATTCTGTCCCACTTGCCGGCACCACACGGTGCACAAAGAGGTCAAGTGATGAGTGACAAGTGACGAGTGACGAGCAAGAGGAAGGCGGTTGGTTTGCTTGTCACTAGCCACTCGTCACTAGTCACTGTTCTTACAGGGGCGTCAGATTAACGGCTAATCTGCCGGTCTCCAAAACCGGTCATGGGGGTTCAAATCCCTCCGCCCCTGCCAAGGGCTCCCCGGCGCGAAGCGTGGGCCTGTTGGAAGGCAAAGGAAACCATGGGCGAGCAGGTCAGTATTGAGAAGAGCACCTGGCTCCAGGTTCGCGAGTATATCTCCGACGTTCGGACGGAGATGAGGCGCGTGACTTGGCCGAACAGGCAAGAAATCTACGGCACTACGGTCATGGTGCTGATCACTACTTTTCTTTTCGGATTCTATTTTTGGATTTGCGACCAGGCATTTTCCTTTTCTGTTTCCAGGATACTGCGGCACTTCTTGCATGGCGGATAGGGACGGGCCGGCGCGGAGCGGGGGTGAGCATGTCTCCCGCTATTTCAGTGGACCAAAGACAGGCATGGAAAAGAACTGGTACATCATTCACACTTACTCGGGCTTTGAGAAGAAAGTGGCGGAAACCCTGAAGAGCCGCATTGAGGCCGCTGGGCTCATCGGGCAATTCGGGGAGATCATGGTCCCCACTGAGGATATCCTCGAAACGCGGCAGGGGAAGAAAGTGGTAACCGCGAAGCTTTTCTTTCCGGGCTATGTACTGGTGGAGATGGAAATGAATGACGACACCTGGCACATGGTGCGCGAAACGCCCCGGGTCACAGGATTCGTCGGCTCCGGGCAAAGGCCTAGTCCCCTGTCCCCCGAGGAAGTTGACCGGATTGTTCATAAGGTTGAGGTGGCTGCGGAACACCCGAAGCCGCGGCTCAAGTACGATAAGGGTGAGAGCGTCAAGATTACCGATGGTCCCTTCAAGGACTTCAATGGGATTGTGGACGAGATCCATGATGAGCGTTCCACCTTGCGGGTGATGGTAACGATCTTCGGTCGCTCTACCCCCGTGGAATTGGATTTCTATCAAGTGGAGAAAATCTGAATTGGAAAATAGAAACTGGAAAATGGAAACTGCATGTCTGTCATTCTGAGCGAAGCGAAGAATCTCCGTAGTTCCAGAACGAAGCAACTGCAGAGATTCTTCGCTTCGCTCAGAATGACAGACATGAGACGGGTGTAAAAACAGATGGCAAAAAAAGTTCAGGCGATGGTGAAGCTCCAACTCCCTGCGGGCAAAGCTACCCCGGCTCCTCCCGCTGGACCGGCGTTGGGCCAGCACGGCGTGAATATTATGGAGTTTTGTAAGGCGTTCAACGCCAGGACCTCTGCCAGGGATCAGGAAGGGCTGATCATTCCCATCGTGATTACTGTGTACAGCGACCGGAGTTTCACCTTTGTAACCAAGACCCCACCGGCCTCCGTCCTTCTAAAAAGGGCCGCCGGAATCGCCAAAGGTTCGGGCGAGCCCAACCGCAACAAAGTGGGCAAGGTAACGCAAAAGCAGGTGGAAGAGATCGCCAAGCTGAAGATGCCGGATTTAAATGCGCGCGACGTCTCGGCCGCCGTCGCTACAGTGAAGGGAACGGCGCGCAGTATGGGAATTGAAGTAGTAGTGTGACGTTCGAAACTCGAAAATCGAAAGTGGAAACGGGAAGTCTGTCGCCGAAATATTCGGATTTCGATTTTCGTTCTTGGAGTGACACGGAGTAATTGCAATGGCTAAAGTGGGAAAGAAATATACGGTAGCAGCCAAGCTGGTCGATAAACCAGCGTACACCGTGGCGGAGGCGATGCCTATTGTGAAGAAGGCGGCATTCGCCAAGTTTGACGAGACTGTGGAAGTGGCGATGTGCCTTGGGGTGGATCCAAAGCACGCGGACCAAATGGTCCGCGGCACTGTGGTGCTTCCTCACGGCCTGGGGAGGAGCAAGCGGGTGATCGCGATCGCCTCCGGCGATAAGGTTCGCGAGGCTCGCGAGGCAGGAGCCGATGAAGTGGGCGGCGACGATCTTGTGCAGAAGATCCAAGGTGGATGGATTGAGTTCGACGCGGTGATTGCCACGCCGGACATGATGAAGTCCGTAGGGCGCTTGGGTAAGATCCTGGGCCCGCGCGGGCTCATGCCCAATCCCAAGACCGGCACCGTCACTTTGGATGTGGAACGGGCAGTAAGGGAAGTGAAGGCCGGAAAGGTGGAATTCCGAGTGGACAAGACGGGGATTATCCATTGCCCGGTGGGTAAGGTCTCATTTGACGCCCAGAAACTGGCCGAAAACGCCAACGCTCTGATTTCCAGCGTCATTAAGGCGAAACCCGCCTCCGCCAAAGGGCGCTATGTGCGAAGCATCGCCATTTCTTCCACGATGGGCCCCGGCCTCGCCATCGATCTGGCGTCCGTGGAACCTGCTTAAAAGTCGCAGACCTAAGAATCAGGTCTGCGCTACCCGGTGCGTTTTTGAGGAGTAGGCATGAAGAAGGACGAGAAAAGGCAGAAAGCTGAGGCGTTGCATCAGGAACTGGAAAAGTCACGCACCGTCATTCTCTCGGGTTTTGAGGGGATTACCGTGGCGCAGGATTTCGAGCTTCGTCGCAGGATTGCGCAAGTCGGAGCGAAGTACAGAGTGGTAAAGAACAGCCTCATCGAGAGGGCTTCTCAAGGCACGCCGCTGGAGCCAGCCGCCAGGGAATTGGGCGGTACCACATCCCTTGCCTACACCCAGGAAGACCCTGTGGCCCTAGCCAAAGTCTTGACCGCTTATGCCAAAGAGAATCCTTTACTGAAGTTTAAATCGGGCGTGGTGGAAGGCCGAGTAGTCTCCATGACCGATCTAAGTATTGTCGCCAACTTGCCCGCCAAGGAGGAGCTGTTCTCAAAGGCACTCTGGCTGATCAATTCGCCGGCGCAGCGCCTCGCCTCGACGCTTTCGGGAGTGGCTCGCAATATTGTTTTCGTCATCCAGCAGGCAGTCAAGGAAAACAGGTTTGAGACACAGGTTGGACCTGCAGTCTCGCCTCGAATGGACGACGCGCCGCAGATGCAGGGACACAGCGAAGGGTTTGAGGTTTTGACAGCGGCAGCCGATTGGTTCTTGAATCCTAAGCCGGCCACGTTGAGCGAGCAGAGGTTCCAAGAGCTTAAACAAAAGCTCAACGACATTCGTAATCCACAGAGTGCGGCGGAAGTGCTCGATATACCCCGCTCGTTTTCACCAGCCGAAGGTCTAGGAAAGGCTGCCGCAGGTGCTCTCGAGCTGTACCGTCAACTCTCGGCTTCCGAGCGGAGCGAGTTCGATGCGTATTGGCTCGCGAACGTGGACAGACTGGAAAAGCAGTTTCCGTGACCGAAGTGGGAGGACTCCTCGGGAAGGTTTTGTGAGTTGAGCAAGGCGATTATGGTCAAGGAATCTGGGGGGTTGAAGCTGGATTCAGGTGGCCACCTTTCGCAAGCTCGAAGATTGGGAATTTTCAGGAGGAAAACAAAGCATGTCCGAACGGGTTGATAAAATTGTTGAGGAAATCAAGGGACTGTCTCTGCTGGAAGCTGCAGACCTGGTCAAGAAACTCGAGGAAGTCCTGGGCGTGTCCGCGGCAGCGGCAGTTCCGGTCGTGGTGGCGGGAGCGGGTGCTGCAGGCGGAGCCGCGGCGGGCGCAACTCCGGTGGAGGAGCAGACGGAGTTCACCGTCGTTCTCACGGGTATTGGGGCCAACAAGATCAACGTCATCAAGGCTGTCCGTGAAGTCACCAGCCTCGGCCTCAAGGAAGCAAAGGACCTTGTGGATGGCGCGCCCAAGCCGATCAAGGAGGGCATCAGCAAGGAGGAAGCCGAAGCCCTCAAGAAAAAGTTCACCGAAGCCGGCGCTACCGTGGAAGTGAAATAGCAACGTCTCAGCAGGGGCCGGCATGTCTTCTTCCGTCTCCCGAGCGGGGGCTCGGGAAACGACGTCCTCTTGTTCTGGAAACACGAAGCACACGGCGGAGTGCTGAGCCATGCACAAAACGCTGTGGCATCCCCAAGCCCTGACCGTGCATCTCTTTTTGTAAGGGTGTTGTGTCACCATTGTCTGGCAGGCTCTTGACATTTCAAGCAAGGAGCAAAGCGAATGCTTAACGGCGGGAATGGCGCTGCCCGTCAGCGCATTAATTTTTCCAAAATACCGACCGTCATCAAGATTCCCAATCTCATCGAGGTTCAGCGGCGGTCATACGAGCGATTTCTTCAGATGAACCTCCTTCCTTCGGAGCGGGAGGACGCGGGTCTGCAAGCCGTTTTCAATTCGGTCTTTCCGATTACGGATTTTCGCGGCATCGCCCAATTGGACTTCGTGGACTATTCCATTGGCAACTGGGAATGCAAGTGCGGCAGTCTGAAGGGACTCCACCATTTACGCAGCACGTGCAGGAATTGCGGCCACACCGTCATCACTGACCCCTTCAAGGTAGGGGACGTGCTTTGCACTCGATGTGGCACCTTCAATAAGAACGTAGTGACCTTCTGCAACAAGTGCGGCGACCCCGTCGCGCTGCAGCTCAAGTACGACGTGACCGAGTGCCAGGAGCGTGGCATGACTTTCGCCGCCCCTCTCAAGGTCACCATTCGTCTCACCCTTTACGACAAGGACAGCGACACGGGCCACAAGAGTATTCGGGATATCAAGGAACAAGAGGTTTATTTCGGCGAAATCCCTCTGATGACGGAGAACGGCACCTTCATCATCAACGGGACGGAACGCGTGATCGTGAGCCAACTGCATCGTTCTCCGGGCGTTTTCTTTGAATGCACGCCCCAGAAGACCTATTTCCTGGGAAAGACTATTCCCTACCGTGGCTCCTGGGTGGAGTTCGAGTATGACACCAAGAACATCCTTTACGTTCGTATCGACCGCAAACGAAAGTTCCTGGCCACGATTTTCCTTCGCGCTCTGGGCTTGAAGAGTGATTCCGAGATCATCAAAGCGTTCTACTCTGTGGAAAAGCTTTCCCTGAAGGACCGAAAACTCTTCTTGGAAGTCTCCCCGGGCTTGATCGGAATAAAACTCTCCAAGAATATCGAGCATCCGCGAAGTCATGAGACCGTGGTCAACGCCGGGAGGAAGATTACCGAGTCGGTTTATAAGGAGATTCAGAAGGCTCGGATCACGCAGATCGAGGTGGCGACGCAGGATGTGGAAGGCGCCTTCGCGGCCGCCGACGTGGTGAATCCCGCGACCGGGGAAGTGATGCTGGAGGCGAACAACGAGCTCACTTCCAGCGCCCTGAATTCTATTCAGGAGTCCGGGATGACGGAAATCCAGGTGTTCTTCCCGGAGCGCGATGAAACCGGGGTGGTCATCAGCCAAACCCTGAAGCGCGATGCCTTGAAGACCCCCCAGGAAGCTCTCATCGAGATGTACCGCAAGATGCGGCCGGGAGATCCCCCCACCCTGGATACGGCAACCGCACTCTTCAACGGCATGTTCTTTGACCCGCGCAAGTACGATTTCTCGCGCGTGGGCCGATTGAAGTTCAATATTAAGTTGGGCTACTTCACCAAACTCAAGAACCGCATTGACGAGAAGGCCACCGAACTGGAACTCGAAGACGCCCGCAATTTCCCCGCCGCCAATTTCTACGTGGTGGTCGACCAGGAGAAGATGTTCGTGGGCAAGCGGGAAGAGAATATCTGCTCGGAAGTGGTTCGGGCCTGCGAAGGGACGATGGCCACGGAGCACTCCGAGCACACTCCCATTCAACTTCCGCTCGACAAGCGCACCCTCGAGCCGGAAGACTTCTACGCGGTTATCCGCTACCTCCTGAAGCTGCACAAGAACGTGGGCGGGAGTCTGCAGCGTGGACGACATCGACCACCTGGGCAACCGGCGCGTGCGTGCCGTGGGCGAACTGCTTGGAGAACCAGTTTCGCCTGGGTCTGGTCCGTATGGAACGGGCGATCAAGGAGAAGATGTCGGTTTATCAGGAAATGTCCACCGCCATGCCCCATGACTTGATCAATGCCAAGCCGGTCATGGCGGCCATCCGGGAGTTCTTCGGTTCGTCCCAACTCTCCCAGTTCATGGATCAGACGAACCCCCTCTCGGAAATCACTCACAAGCGGCGCTTGTCGGCCCTCGGACCCGGCGGCCTCTCGCGGGAGCGAGCTGGATTTGAGGTCCGCGACGTTCATCCCACGCACTACGGCCGCATTTGTCCCATCGAGACCCCGGAAGGCCCCAACATCGGCCTCATCTCCTCGCTTTCCTGCTACGCGCGCATCAACGAGCATGGCTTCATCGAGAGCCCTTACCGTAAAGTCCGCGGCGGCAGGATTGTGGATTATGTGACCATTACACACGCCGGGGATAGCAACTGGCGCGTGGGCGAACACGTCGAAGTCGGCGAGGTCGAGAAGGCCAACGAAGAACTGGGCGAGCGAAAGCGCAAGCTGGTGGAATACGAACCGTTCTCGTTTTACCTTTCCGCCTGGGAAGAAGACCAGCACATCATTGCTCAGGCCAACGTTCCGGTGGACGAAAGAGGGCGCATTACCCATGAACTGGTCAACGCCCGGCAGGCCGGCAACTTCGTGCTCAAGCGGCGCGATGAAATTGATTACATCGACGTCAGCCCCAAGCAACTGGTGAGCGTGGCGGCTTCACTCATCCCCTTCCTGGAGAATGACGACGCTAACCGCGCCCTCATGGGATCCAACATGCAGCGGCAGTCGGTTCCGCTTCTGCGCGCCCAGGCCCCGTTGGTTGGCACCGGCATGGAGGAGGTTACCGCCCGCGATTCCGGCGCGGTAGTAATCTGCAAGCGTAACGGCACCGTGGACAGCGTGGACAGCGAGCGCATCATTGTACGCGTCGAGGGCGACGGCCACAGCGGGCAGTTCTCTCGGGAAGTCGGCGCGGACATCTACCAGTTGACCAAGTTCCGCCGCTCCAACCAGAACACCTGCATTAACCAGAAGCCGGCGGTCCACAAAGGCCAGCGTGTCTTGGCGGGGCAGGTCCTCGCCGACGGTCCCTGCACCGACCATGGCGAGCTGGCCCTGGGGCGCAACGTCCTGGTGGCCTTTATGCCCTGGCGAGGGTACAACTTTGAAGACGCCATCCTGGTCAGCGAGAAGCTGGTCAAAGAGGATTCCTACACCTCAATCCACATCGAGGAGTTCGAAATCGAGTCGCGCGACACCAAACTGGGGCCGGAGGAAATCACGCGTGACATCCCGAACGTTTCAGAATCCCTGCTGAAGGATCTGGACGAGAGTGGCATCATCCGCATCGGCGCCTACGTAAAGCCCGGCGATATTCTGGTCGGCAAGGTTACCCCCAAGGGTGAAACTCAGCTCACCCCGGAGGAGAAGCTGCTGCGGGCCATCTTCGGCGAAAAGGCGGGTGACGTCCGCGATGCTTCCCTGACTTGCCCCCCGGGGATCGAGGGCATCGTGGTGGATGTGAAGATCTTCTCGCGTAAGGGCGCGGACAAGGACGAGCGGGCTCGAACCATCGAGGCCTCCCAGGTGGCTCGCCTGGAAAAGAACTTAAACGATGAAATCCGCATCCTCCAGGACGAACGTTTGAAGCGGCTCTCCGCTCTGCTGGCGGGGGAGAAACTGCTGGCGGACTTGCACGACGAAAGGACCAACAAACGTCTGCTCATCAAAGGCACCGAGCTTGATCGCGACGTGCTGGCGCGCCTCTCCACCCACAACCTGAAGCGCATAAGGATCGCCAAGAAGGACCCGACGCTTGTGGAGAAGATCGATGAGGTCGAGGAGATGACCTCGCGGCAGATCGACATCCTGAGGAAGATTACGGATGAGAAGATCCAGAAGCTCAAGAAAGGCGATGAGCTTCCACCGGGAGTCATCAAGCTGGTGAAAGTCTTTATCGCCATGAAGCGCAAGCTATCGGTCGGCGATAAGATGGCGGGACGACACGGGAACAAGGGAGTGATTGCGCGCATCCTTCCCGAAGAAGACATGCCTTATATGCCCGACGGTACGCCCGTGGAGGTGGTGCTGAACCCCCTGGGCGTCCCCTCGCGAATGAACGTGGGTCAGATCCTGGAAACTCACCTGGGCTGGGCCGCCAAAGAGCTGGGGACCAAGGTTCGCCAGTTGGTTTCTACGGAATCCAGCGCCGAAGTGGTCCGCAAAGAGCTCAAGGCCATGTTTCGCAATAACGCTTCCGCCAAGGTCGTGGACAGCCTCGATGACGAACAGGTGCTCGCCTTCGCGCGTTCCTTCGCGGAAGGGATTTCTTTCTCGACCCCGGTATTCGACGGCGCTACCGAAAAGGAAATCAAGGGGTACCTGGAAAAGGCGGGGCTGCCCACCTCCGGAAAGATCAAGCTCTATGACGGGATGACAGGTGAGCCCTTCGAACAACCGGTCACGGTCGGCTACATTTATATGCTCAAGCTGTCGCACCTGGTGGACGACAAGATCCACGCCCGCTCCATCGGCCCTTACTCCCTCATCACCCAACAGCCACTGGGCGGCAAGGCGCAGTTCGGTGGACAGCGCTTTGGCGAAATGGAAGTTTGGGCGCTGGAAGCTTACGGCGCGGCTCATATCCTACAGGAACTGCTGACCGCCAAGTCCGACGATGTGTACGGGCGCGCCAAGATTTACGAAGCCATCGTCAAGGGAGAGGCGGCCATCGAGCCCGGCATTCCGGAATCATTCAACGTGCTGGTCCGGGAACTCCAGAGCCTCTGCCTGGATGTGGAATTGATCAAGAAACCGAAGGAACTCGCGCCGGTAGATCTCGGATAGCGCGGGATTGATGCGCCGGCCAGGGTGCTGCCCCTTTTCCCAAGGCGGCCTCACCTGCCGGCCGGAGCGAACGAAATCCTTCTCTCCTTTAAAGGAGGAAACCTTGTTTCGAAGCAGCCCTTATGATCGAGTCAGTTTGATCGGCGAATTCGACGCGATTCGCATCAGCCTGGCTTCGCCCGAGAAGATCCGTTCTTGGTCTCACGGCGAAGTCACCAAACCAGAAACCATCAACTACCGGACCTTCAAGCCGGAACGCGATGGGCTTTTCTGCGCCAAAATTTTTGGCCCGGTGACCGACTGGGAATGCTTGTGCGGAAAATACAAGCGCATGAAACACCGCGGGGTGATTTGCGACAAGTGCGGTGTCGAGGTGACTCTTTCCAAAGTGCGGCGGGAACGCATGGGTCACATCGAGCTGGCAGCTCCCTGCTCCCACGTCTGGTTTTTCAAAGGTCTGCCCAGCCGCATCGGTCACCTGCTGGATATTTCTCTCCGGGATTTGGAAGCCATTCTGTACTTTGAGAAGTACGTGGTGGTCGATCCCGGCGAAGCTCCCCTGAACGAAAAGGAACTGCTTACGGAAGAGCGTTTCCGGCAACTTCAGCAGGAATTCCCTGGGAAGTTCCGCGCCGGGATGGGTGCGGAAGCCATCAAGGAACTCTTGAAGAGAGTGGATATTGAGGCGCTCACGGAGGAGTTGCGGGAGCGCATGAAGAACGACCCCTCCCAGCAGAAGCGGGTCAAGTATGCCAAGCGTCTGAAGGTTCTGGAGGCGTTCCGCAAGTCCGGTAACAAACCGGAGTGGATGATCCTGGATGTGATTCCGGTGATTCCGCCGGAGTTGCGGCCCCTGGTGCCCCTGGATGGCGGCAGGTTCGCCACCTCCGATCTCAACGACCTCTATCGCCGCGTGATCAACCGCAACAACCGGCTGAAAAAGTTGATGGAGCTGCATGCCCCGGACGTCATTGTGCGCAACGAAAAGCGCATGCTCCAGGAGGCCGTGGATGCCCTGTTCGACAACGGCCGTCGTGGACGTGTGCTGCGGGGCGCCAACAACCGCCCGCTGAAGTCGCTCTCCGACACCCTGAAAGGCAAGCAAGGCCGCTTCCGGCAGAACCTGCTGGGCAAACGCGTGGACTACTCCGGCCGCTCCGTCATCGTGGTGGGTCCGGAGCTGAAACTCCACCAGTGCGGTCTCCCCAAGAAGATGGCGCTGGAGCTTTTCAAGCCTTTTATTTACCACCGGCTGGAACAGTCCGGACACTGTACCACCATCAAGGCTGCAAAGGAAATGGTGGAACGGCAAGAACCGGTGGTGTGGGATATCCTCGAAGACGTCATCAAGGACCACCCGGTACTGCTCAACCGCGCTCCCACGCTTCACCGCTTGGGCATTCAGGCCTTCGAGCCCCTGCTGGTCGAGGGCAAGGCCATCAAGATTCACCCCTTGGTTTGTACGGCGTTCAACGCGGACTTCGACGGCGACCAGATGGCTGTCCACATTCCTCTCTCGCCCGAAGCGCAAATCGAGGCCTCGGTCCTCATGTTGTCTTCGTCCAACATCCTTTCCCCAGCCAACGGCCAGCCTCTGGCGGTTCCCACACAGGATATCGTGCTGGGCATTTACTACCTGACGAAGGACAAACGCGGCGCCAAGGGGGAAGACCGGGCGTTCGCCAATTCCGAAGAGGTCGTGCTAGCCCTGGAAGCGGGCGAGGTCGAGACGCCTCACGCCCATCCGCCTGCGCTTCACCGGACGCGTGATTGACCTCACCACCGCCTATGATGACCAGGACGTGCTTCACGCCGATCCCATCACGGTGAAAAACCAGTTCATCAACACCACGGTTGGGCGCGTGATTTTCAACGATCATCTGCCCAGCGGCATGCCCTATGTCAACGGCCTGCTCCGCAAGAAAGGCCTTGGCGGGCTGGTCAATTACTGCTACCTGCGCTTCGGCCTCGAGACCACGGTGCAGATGCTGGACGAGGTCAAGACCCTCGGTTTCCTTTACGCCACCAAGGCGGGAATTTCCATCGGGATTGACGACCTCGTGGTGCCTCTCAACAAAGCCAAGCTGGTGAGCGACGCTGAACAGGAAGTGATCGATGTTGAGAAGCAGTACCAGGAAGGCGCCATCACCCACGGCGAGCGTTACAATAAGGTGATCGCCATCTGGTCGAAGGTGACCGACGACGTGGCGGACGAGATGTTCCAGACCATGGAAGCCCAGGACAAGTCCGGCGAGTTGAACCCCATTTACATCATGGCGGATTCCGGCGCGCGCGGTTCCAAGCAGCAGATCCGGCAGCTTTCGGGGATGCGCGGCTTGATGGCCAAGCCTTCAGGCGAAATCATCGAAACGCCCATCACCGCGAACTTCCGCGAAGGCCTCAACGTATTGCAATACTTCATCTCGACCCACGGCGCGCGCAAGGGCTTGGCGGACACGGCGCTCAAGACTGCGGATTCCGGTTACCTCACCCGCCGCCTGGTCGATGTGGCGCAGGACGTCATCATCTCGGAATTCGACTGTGGCACCCTGGACGGCATTTACGTGGAGCCGATCGTGGAAGCCGGAGAGGTGGTCGAGCCGCTGCGTGACCGCATCGTCGGCCGCGTCGTCCTGGAGCAGATCAAGGACTACGAGGGCAACGTCATCGTCGATGTCAATCAGGAGGTCAACGAAGACTTGGCCGCTTCCATCCAGGCGGCTGGAATCGAGCGGGTGAAGATCCGCTCCGTGCTGACCTGCGAATCGCGGCGTGGGGTTTGCGTCCGCTGCTACGGTCGGAATCTGGCCACCGGCAAGGTGGTGGAGATGGGCGAGGCCGTGGGAGTCATCGCCGCGCAGTCCATCGGCGAACCCGGCACCCAGCTAACTATGCGGACTTTCCATATCGGCGGAACTGCCAGCCGCATCAGCGAGCAGACCACCCTGGAGGCCAAGAACAACGGCTTCCTGAAGTTCCATAACCTCCAGACCGTCACCAACCGCGAGGGCAATTTTGTGGCCATGAACCGCAACGGCGCGGTGGTGGTGGTGGACGAGAAGGGCCACGAACGCGAGCGCTACTCGGTGGTCTACGGCGCCCGGATCAAGTTCCCCGAGGGCGCGCCCGTCAAGCAAGGAAATGTGCTGGTGGAATGGGATCCTTATACCTTTTCGATCTTGACGGAAGTCGCCGGCACGGTTCAATTCAAGGATCTGGAAGTCGGAGTTACCCTCCAGGAACAGGTCGACGAAGTCACCGGTATGTCCCAGTGGGTGGTGACGGAAGCGCCGGGTGAGGAACATCAACCCCGCCTCGTCATTCGCGACGAAAAGAGTGGAGCCAAGGGATCCAAGAAGTACCTCATGCCCTCGCGCGCCCACTTGATGGTCCAAGATGGCGATGAGGTGAGCGCCGGCGACGTGCTGGCCAAGATTCCGCGTGAAACCACCAAGACCAAAGACATCACCGGAGGTCTGCCGCGCGTCGTCGAGCTGTTCGAAGCGCGCAAGCCCCATGAGCCCGCGGTCATTACGGAAATTGATGGCCTGGTAAAGTACGGCGACATCCAGAAGGGCCAGCGGAAGATCGTGGTTGCGCCCGATCGTGGGGAGTTCAAGGAGTACTTGCTGCCGCGCGGCGTCCACGTCTCCGTGCAGGAGGGTGAACGGGTGAAAGCCGGCGAGCCGCTTATGGACGGGCCGCGTAACCCGCACGATATCCTGGCGGTGCTAGGCGAAAAAGAGCTGCAAAAATACCTGGTGGACGAAATCCAGGAAGTCTACCGGCTCCAGGGCGTTAACATTAACGACAAGCACATCGAGGTCATCGTTCGGCAGATGATGCGCTGGGTGAAAGTCGAGGATGTGGGAGATACAGAATTCCTGCTCGACGAGCAGGTGGATAAGTTCAGGTTCCGGGAAGAAAACGAGCGGGTCAAGGGAGAGGGTGGCAAGGCCGCTACTGCCAGGCCCTTGCTCCTCGGCATCACCAAGGCTTCCCTGGCGACGGAATCGTTCATCTCCGCGGCTTCCTTCCAGGAAACCACTCGCGTGCTCACCGAAGCCTCCATCCGCGGTGCCGTGGACTACCTGCGGGGACTCAAGGAAAACGTCATCATGGGCCGTTTAATCCCAGCCGGTACAGGCCTCGAGTTCTATCGCAACTTCAGGCTCTTGAGTGAGGTGGGGCCACCTCGGCCGGAAGAGGAAACGCCCACGGAAGCTACTATCCCGACCCCGCCTGGAGCCCCCTCTGCCGGCGTGCCCGCTGAGCTTTCTGACGAGGACGGCGCGCGCACGCAATAAGAACCGTAAAGCCTCGTCACCCTATCCGATTCCCGCCGCCCTCCCCCAAGGGGCATCGAAGAATCAGCCCTCTCCCCTGGGGAGAGGGTGGCCCGCGATCCCGATTCACTTCATCGGGACGCGGGTGGGGCGAGGGGTCAGTTTCCCCGCCAGCGTAACCGAGCAACTCCTCACCGGGCCCCATCCGACTGCTACCTTATCCCGGCTGGCGCATACCCCGCATTTAGATAAGAGGAAAGTATGACCAGGACCTTTTACATTTGGACTCGCGATTTGCATCTCTACGTTGGCTTGGCGCTCAGTCCGCTGGTGCTGTTGTTCGCAATCAGCGTGATTTTGCTGGATCACCCTTCCATCCCCTTGGCGGGCGCGAGGGGCGTCCGGAAGACCCAGGCGATTATGCAGATTCCAGAAAATCTGGAGCATCTGGAAGGAATGGCGCGTGCGCAAGCATTTCAACAGATCATGCGCCAACTGGGCGTCGTGGGAGAAATTAGCTACATCAACTACAATCCGAACCAGCATCGCATGCTGGCTCCCGTTTTCAAGCCCGGCAGCGAGATTACTCTGGATGTCAATTTGAGCGCGCACACGGCGAGTCTCGAAGAACGAAAGACGGGGATTTTGGCCGCCTTGATTTATTTGCACAAGTCCCCCGGCCCGCGCAATGCCGACATTCGTGGAAATTGGTCCTACACGCGTGTCTGGCGGTGGCTGGCCGACGCCATGGCATATCTCCTTCTCTTTGTTTCGGCGAGTGGGATTTATCTGTGGTGGGTCATCAGGGCCGAGCGAAAGATCGGCCTCCTCCTTCTCGGGGCCGGCGCCCTTTCATGCATGGGGATAATTTATGCAATCGCCCTTTGATTTAGAGCGTCCCCCGGAGGTATGGCCAGAGGGCGTCAAAGCGCGCCGCCGCGGTTGGGGAGAGGCAATCGATGTTTGGAATGCGAAACTGCATTACTACAGCGGGCTTTACCTTTTGCTTTTTATTTGGCTGTTTTCCTTCACAGGCCTGATTCTTAATCACCGGTGGGCGATCAGTAATTTTTGGCCAAAACGCACGGAATCAACCTTCACGCAAAAGGTCCAGCCCCCTGGGATGAATTCGGGCAAGGCGCAGGCGGAAGGCTTGATGCGGCAACTACACTTGCGCGGGGAGGTCGTGGTGACCGGCTCGCCTGCGCAGCCTGAGCAATTCGATTTCAGGGCGTATAAGCCTGCGTTATTGACGGACATCCGCGTCGACCTCCGGAACAATGAGGCGACCGTACACCAGATTCGGTTGAACGTGTGGGGATTCATGGAAATGCTCCACACCTTTGACGTGGAAAAAAGAGAGGGTGCGAGCACTCCCCGCACCTGGCTGCTCAGTGAGATTTGGTGCTTTACCATGGATGCGGTCGCCGTGGGTCTTATCTTTATGGTGCTCATCAGCTACTACATGTGGTTTCGCCTCAGGAAGTTTTATCTCTGGGGGTGGATTGCGTTAGCGTTAGGATTCGCGGTTTGCGGATTCTTCGTCGCCGGCCTGAACTGGCTGTACGGGTTGCGTTAAACCCCGGTTTCCATCGAGAAATCGCAGACGCCGCAAAACGGAGCCCGCATCGGCGCAGGTACAACGCTGTGCCGAAGGGTGGCCACAAGGGCCGCCTCTACCACCCACGAGTGGCGATGTAAAATCGCCGCTACATATCAATCCGTGATCGCCTGGTAGGCCAGCCGGATGACCCTTGCGTTAAGATTGAGTTCCCCGGTCGGATGGACTTGGCCCATAACTACGACGATCATATCTTCCTTCGGGTCGATAACGAAGTCGGTGTAATAGAAACCACCCCAGTAAAAGCCACCGACTGACCCCAACTCGGTCAAATACCTTTCCTCGCTATTGACGCCGAAGCCCAGGCCGTAGCCCATGCCCTCGACCTTTCCCTGAACGTGGTCTTGGGTCATTAGCTCGACGGATTTGCGGCCCAACACCCGCACCCCGTTGAGCTTGCCCTTGTTCAGCATCATCTGGCAGAAGCGATAATAATCTTCCGTCGTCGAGCAGAGACCGCCGCCTCCGGAGAAATAGGTGCGCGGCCCGCGGTAGGGATAATCGGACGAGTAGCTGAAGGGGCCTTCTTTCACCACCATCTTTTCCGGGATAACCTGAAGCCCTTTTTCCGGATAATAAGTGTAGGCGGAGGCCAGGCGGGAAACCTTGTCGTCCGGCAGGAAGAAGTAGGAATCGTTCATTCCCAGTGGCTTGAAGATCCGTTCCTCGTAAAACCGGTCGAGGGGCATCCCGGAAACTCTCTCCACCAGGTAACCCAACACATCATCCGCCAGGCTGTATTCCCAGGCGTCTCCGGGCTGAAACAGCAGAGGAAGAGACGCCAGCTTCTTGATCGAATCGCCCGTGGACCCTTCCTGCTGAAGCAGGCCGGTGCCAATGCCCGCGTCGTTGTAAGCTTTTGACAGCCGCGTATTCCAGGGATAGGTGAGTCCGGAGGTATGCGTGAGCAGCTCGAAGATAGTGATGGGGCGCTTGGCATCCACCAGGGCGCCCGGCGGTGAAGTCTTGTCCTGGGGAAAGGGCGGGTCCAGGACTTTCATGTTCTTGAATTCCGGAATGAAGTCGGAGACGGGCTCATTCAGCATGAAGCGCCCTTCTTCGTAGAGCATCATGACGGCCACACTGGTGATGGGCTTGCTCATCGAGCAGATGCGGAAAATGTTGTCGGTGCGCATGGGCTTATTTGCCTCGCGGTCGGCCATGCCAAACGCCTTGAAATAGGCAATCTTGCCGTGCCGGGCAACAAGTGTGACCGCGCCCGCAATGCGTCCCTCGTTGACGCTTTGCTCGACCGCCTTGGAAATGCGTTCCAGGCGTTCTGAGGAAAGGCCGACATCCTTGGGAGAAGCAACGATGCTGGCGCTATTGGCAGAAGGTGAGGTGGCGGTCAGAGCTATCGCAGGGCCCACGCGCGTCTGAGAAGGGACGATAACCAGCCAAGATAATGCCAATACTGTGAACACCGAGAACCCACGCCAGATTTTTCTCATCTTGCCTCCTTGTAGCGGTGATTTTACACCGCCATCAGATTTTGCATCGCCAATTTGGTGGCGTTCGTTTTACATCACGTAGCGGCGACTTTACGTCGCCATGTTGGTCGCGGCCATTGTACCTCACGAAGCGCTCACTCGGTCCAGTAAGAATACAGATCTGCGTTGCGCAGGGTGATACGCAGAGTCGTTGCCTTGCCCACCCGCTGGTCAAATTCGCTCTCCGGCCATCGCACGAGGGCGCTCAGTTGGTCTCCGCGAATCGTCTTGCAGGGCTTATCGATTTTCCAGCCTTTCAGCGGCTGGCCCTGGAAGTCCCCCACTCGCACCGTGGCTTCTCCCTGTGAGGCATCGATGTTCAGGTGAAGCTCCGGCGAGGTGGGGATGAACGCCTGTGTGAGCAGTTCTCCGCCCTCTCTCCCTGCATGCATTGATACAAATCCATCTCTTCGCCACGTCGCCATACCCACCCCGTACAGCGCCTCTTTGCCGCTGCCATTGCAGTAGTACATGCGGACCTCGTTTCCAACCACGAACAACCCCGTTGCCGGGCGGACGAAGCCGCGCGGCTCCGGCTGATCATCCGCATCCCAGGCGCCCAGGGGCGGTTCCTCAATGAAGGGGCAGCGATTGGCGACGCGTGTCCAGTGGCGGCCATCGCGGCTGACGGCCAGTTGAATGGGGCGGGAGGATTTCGGGAAGGGGCGAACGTCCACTTCCATAATTCCAATATACACACCTTCATATAAATCAGTTGGCATACTGTTGATTTGCAGCGACTCCGGGTCCCGGCTGTCGCCTGCCAGAACCAACTCTGGCTCGCTCCAGTGAATGAAATCGACGCTTTCCACCAGCGAAACGTTGCGGCCGACGAAGTAGGCGGGGCTGTCCTTCATTTGATTGAAGCGGCCAAAGCCCAGATATTTGTTCGAGCGCGGGTCGTACAGCGCGGTCTGGCCCGTGTCGGAATAGCACTTGAACACCCAGCCGGGGTGCTTTCGCCAATTGATTCCATCCGCGCTGAAGGCAACGCGTATCCCATAGTTGTTGTAGGGCGCCTCGTAGATAATCTTGCCGGAGGAGTCGCGGATGAGCTGGTCGGTAATGAGTCCTCGGGGAAAGGCCAGGGAGGGGGCCGCCCGGCGATAATCCAACTTTCCCTCCACCGGCAACTGGAATATTTGGTCCCAGATGAAAGCTTTGTACCGGCGACTCGGGTCGGGGTCGCGCGGATCGTAAAGCACCGCCGGCTCGAAACTCTGACCATCATGCAGGTCGAGAATATTCGTCTCGGCAATATTCTCAAAGGATATGCCTTTGCGGAGGGGCCGCTCCCAGTGGATGCCGTCAGCGCTCTCGGCATAAGCCGGCAGCGTAACAAACTCTACTTTCTTCTTGCCGCCCACCGTCACGTTGGGCCAGGGCTTGGGGTTGGGCTGCGCCAGGTAGTACATCTGATAGAGCTTGCGCTCGGGGTTATAGACAATGTCATGCCCGTAAAGCTGGAGGCGCGTATTCTCCCAAGGATACTTTTTGACCATCAGCGGATTTCCCGGATAGCGCTTTGCCGGATGGCCGCGTATCTCCAAACCTTGCGCGGTGTCGATGTGCGCATCATCCAGAAAGAGGCAGCGAAACATGGGGGCCCGGTGGTCGGCCGCAGGTGAGGCGCCTGGAGCGGAAAGTGCCAGGGGAAGACTCGGGGCTGCCGCCAGCGTCGCGGCGCCCACCATGAATTCTCGTCGGCCTAGTTTCATCTACCCTCCTCGATTCGGTCTTTACCCTCTCCCTTGGGGAGAGGGCTTTGTTTCCTGCATCTTCACGCCGGCTCGAGGCGGTAGCGTTCGCCCGCCTGCGTAGGGAACTGCGCGATCTCACCCATCCGAGAGACGGCGACCGGCTGCCCATCCTTCACGCGCGTCACCTTGAGTTGCGATTTGGGCCAGGGGTTCGCCAGCTTTGCCATTGCTCCTTTCTCGCTGAACAGCGTCACCTGCGAAACCGTCTTGCCATCGTAGGAAGCGCTGACCAGGAAGGCGCCCACGACGCGAAGGTCCCGGAAGCGCGCTTGACCCAACCCTTGAGTATTCGGGAACAAGCGGATGGCGCCCGTGAAGCTCTGGAGCATGCATTCATTCAACACGGCAGGCAGCGAGAGGTTTTCCGTCCAAACACCCATGCGCATCATGAAATCGAAATCGAGAGTGTCGTTGTAGCGGCCGTCGATCTGCCGCGCGCGGTCACCAGCTATTCCGTTGGGCAAGAGGCAGTAACGCACTTCGTTCTTGAACCACTCGAGATCCAGCATCCCCAGCCGGGCGCGGATGAGGGGCTGATAGACAAGATCGTTGCCACCTTCCAAACGAATTGTGCGCGCCGTGCGCCGGGCGATTTCAAGGCACTCTTCGTTGCGCCCCATTCCCACCTGGTCTCCGGGAAAGACTGGGGCGAGCGTTACAGGCACGTTGTAGACGTGCTCGGGCGGAGCGTTGAGCACGTCCAACCAGACTTCGCCATAAGGCCCCTGCGTTTTGGGGTAGGAGGCAAGATTATTACGAACCTCCGCCCACTTGTCACGCTCGCCCTCGTCGAGGCCCAGAATTTTGGATGCCTCGAGGATGGCGTCCAGGAGGAACTGCGTCAGGGCCAAATCCATGATGCAATCTTTATTCAGGCGGAAGTCCACCGTGCAGCCCCAATTCTCGGGCGAGGCCGAGGGGACGATGTGATATTTTCCATCGGACTCCTTTTTCACGAAAGCGACCAGGAAATCGGTGGCGGCGCGGAAAAGGGGATAGACCCTTTTCAGGAATTGCTTATCGAGTGTGTAGAGGTACTGCCACCAGAGGCTTTGCACGGTCCAGGGCGTCTCGCAGACCTCGTAGCCCCAAGGCGGCGCCGGGTAAGGCACCACCTGGCTCGGCACTGGGTAGGCGGAGTGCGGGAAGAAAGCCCCGGGCATTCCGAATTTCTCTCGCGCGTAGTTCTGGGCCATAGGCAGCAGATTTTCAACAACTTCCACATAGGGAAGATTCTGGTCCACGTGGTTGCTGGAAAAAATTCCCCAGAAGACCTGCTGCGTGTTGTAGTTCATGTGGTAATCGCCGTGCCAGGCGGTGCCGATCTTGCCGCTCGTCCAGTTGCCGAAAAGGCCCGGGGCCACCTTGCCGGAACGCAGGCAGCAGGCCAGAAAATACTGGTTGTGATACCACATCTTCTCGAGTTGCTTGTCTTCGCATTCGATGGAGGAGCGCGACCAGAAACCCTTCCAGCCCTTTTCAGTTTCCTGCTGGAGTTGCTTTACGGGGACTTGCGCTAGGCGCGCCGCTTCGCTCCGGGCAAAAGCCACGTTATCGGCGTGGTCGCGCGGCGTGGAAAGCGTGAGGTCCAGCCGGAAAAGCTGCTCTCTCTGACTTCGCAGGAAGACGCAAGGCGGGGAATTGAAGTCCCAATAGACTTCCTTGCTCCCTGGCCCTAACTTGCCCAGCCGCTCCTGGCTTTCCGTCAGGCCTTCGATCGCCCAGGAGCCTTGCACGCGGCCGCTCAGCGCAAAATTACGGTCTTTCGCCGTGCGGGGAGGGTTCGGGTTTTCCGGCGTAGGCACCGTCGCTGGGAAATGCTGATAGCCGGAGAACTCTGCAAACCCTTCTCCGGCGCTGGCGTCAATCTGCGGCGGCGGGAGTTGGGCTTGGGCGTCAAGGTTAGGGCAGTAGGAAACCGAGACAACGGGAGCAGGTCCATCGCTCGAAACTGAGACGTGCCCAGTGTTCCAGTTCACAAAACAGCGCGCGGTCACTCTGCGACGCTTGCCGCGCAAGTCGTCGTGCTCGAGCGCGAGCGTAAAGAGACCGTTCGAAGGGTCGAGTTCCTGTCGCAACACGCGCACCTTGCGAGAATCCCAATGAATCCACACAATCCCGCACGGCCAGGGACGCGGCCAGGACTTGGCGTAAGAGGAAGTCACCTTCATCGTGTACTCGCGGAAAAAATCGATGCTGTATTCGAGGTAAGTCATGTCCGGCCTGCCCTGCCTCTTGGCCTCTTCACTGGCCCGCTCCCAGAGCTTCAGCAGATCGTCAAAGGGCAGGACGTGTTGATAGTGGTCCTCACTCACGCGGATGTCCCAGGAATCTTCCTTGCCCAGGTGGAGGCCCAGCGCATCGGGGCGGACAGTTACGCAAAGGCCGATGTCCCCGTTACCGAGCAACATGCCCTCGAAAAAATTCGGCGTGGGCAGGTCGCGAACGATTTGATGGCGCTTAGCGATTCTGAATCCGTCCAGGTTGGCATCGTTAGAAAGCGGACGCGTTTCGGCGGGCAGCATGCCGGCGGCGGCCGTGGCGGCGCTCGCTTGCAAAAATCTCCTTCGGTTGGTCTTCATGCGGACCTCCAATTGGATTGATCGAGGGGGCATATATTACCACCGCTGTAGCGCGGGCGTCTCGCCCGCTGTGGCGGGAGCGTCTCGCTCCCGCACCAAGGAAGTCTCATTATCACAGAAAAGGGCATATCGAGCCTGCAGGTGGAGTTCATGAGCGTGAGGGGAGGATGCCCGCGCCACGGCGGGCGAGGTGCCCGCGCTACGTCCGAAGTAGCCCACAGTTCGGACTTTCGTGGCGGGCATGGCCCGTTGGTTTCAGGCATTATGCCGGGTGAGGCCAGCCTTGCAAAGTAGGAAACCCCACAAGAGCGGCCTACATCGAACCAGACAGGTGTATAGTTTTGGTTGTCTAATACACTTATGAGGGTAAACTTGGAATGAAACGACTCTTCTACCTGTTTGCTATCATCGCACTCTCTCCATCCAAGGTTTTCGCCGTCACCCTGCCCGCTTGTCTGGGAGGTGTTTCTGTCAGCACTTTTCGTCTGTTGCTCGAACCGGAAGGGAAAGGCCCCGCATTACCACTAAGCGCTGTTAACGTTATTCGGCCCGGCGAGAAGCTGAAATATGAGCCGATTCATGTGCCAGAACCCATCAAGGACAAGGCGCAGATCGCGATCTTGCTCGTGCCCCTGTCCAAGCCGGCACCCACAGAAGGGGGTGCAGTTGCAGGCAGCACATCTGTGGGAGCGGCAAATGCCCCGACGACTGGGGACACCACACCGCCCGAGACGAAGGGATCACGCGAGGAAAAAGGCAAAGAAAAGAGCAAGGACAAGCAAAAGGACCTGGTGGTGCTGGAAGCGCGGCCCGCGAAGAGCCCTGCGGAGTGGGTGATCCCGACGCGGGCCTCCATCGTGGGCGTGGTATTCGGGCCCCGTGGGCTGGATGTGAAGAAGGTAAGCTCCATGGTCGAGAAGAACGAGGATCTGATCCCGCAGCTTGCGGATTATGCTCAGCAGACGGCCACCGTTGAGGCGCTGGTTCAGACGCTCTCCCAAGTGGAGGAATCACCAACTCCGGGAAAAGATCTGAATGCGGTCTTGCGCGGCTTTTCCACGGAGTATGGTTTGGCGGTCCCCAAGCTCAATACTTCGGCTCCCACTAACCAGCAAGCCGCTCAATTGCTTCAGGCTGTGCTTCCCTCACTTTCCACCTACGACCCGCTTACCTCGCAGCGGTCGGCGGTGGTGGCGCAGTCCACGGGGTTGGCGTCGTCTGTGGCGGCCCTTTTCTTCGGCACGCCAGTGGGTCTGGCGGCCGGAGGCGCGGCGCTGTTTGAAAATCTCCGCATCATGATGTTTCCAGACACTGATTTCCATGCCGCATTCACGCAGTCCGTCGCGAACACCGGGTTGGCGCTTTGCAGCAAGGACCAGAAGCTTAAACCTCGCACCAGGCCGGCTTATCTCTGGATGCTGCGCGTCCCGGATGTCGGCGCGCCCACCGCCTCCCTGCCTGAGGCCATGTCGCTTCCACTGGGCTCGAAATCCACCATTAAAGTTGCGTGTGCAAACTCCAGCCAGCTCAAAATTCTTCCCCGGGTCCGTGACTGGCAATTGGTCTCGACGGCCCACTCGGCGGAGGTCCCCGCGACAGTTACAGTAGGAACCTCGGATGACACCATCGAGCTGGACCTCAGCCACACAAAACTCCCGGAAGGGCAGTACCGCCTTGTTGCCAAATGGGATTGGGACCCGATGGAAGTGCAAGGCGCCATCAACTTGCGTCCCTTCGCGGATTTTTCCCACGCCAAGCTCAGCCCGGATTCGGAAGACCGCCTGCTCGAGGGCACTGGCCTGGTAAAGGTGCAACTGACGGGCGCGGATTTCGAGTTCGTCAACAAGGTCACAATCATCCCTTCAGAAGAAAGTAAGGCGACACCCAAGGAGCTATCCATTACTCTCCCCAGAGGCAACGGCGCCGGGGAGCAAACGACCCTGGAAGTGGAAATCGACACCTCCGGGTTGCGCGCCGGTTCCTATGTCCTGAAGCTGGCCCAGACCAACGGATCGACTCACAATCTCGGAATTGTAATCCACCGTCCAAACCCCACCCTATCCAATCTCCCCTTGCGGGTGAACCTCGGGGAGCCGCAACAGGGCGTTACACTCGAGGGGACTGGGCTCGAGCGGATCGAAGAGCTTATCAGTGAGGGCGCGACGTGGGTTTTGGCGCCTGCGCCGGCGGGTGCACAGAATCTGCATGAACGCAAGGCTACGGTGAAGTTGTCGGCGCAGGTAAAGAAAGGAGACAGGCTTGAGACGAGCATGAAAGTCTCGGGGCTTCACAGCCCTCTGAAAGCTTCCGAGGCCCTTCTGGTAGCAGGGCCACGGCCGAAGATCACCAGCGTGAGCGAATCCACCTCTCAAGTAACGAATGTTGCATTGCGTAAGAGGGAAATCGGCGCCGGAGCGCCGGTGAGTTTTGCGATCCAGACTGAAAATGCCGGCTCACACCCCGCCTTCAGCCTGAGCTGTGCCAATGCGGGTGACGTAAAGGACTCCCTCCTTCTCCATCCCGGAGATCGAAGCGGGACCGCGCAGTTAGACTTTGCCGGCGAGGGTACCCTCTTCTTGTCGGTCGATCCCGGATCGGTGGGCCACTCCGGTTGTCAGTTGGAGGCGGCGGTAACCGTGGATGAAATCGGGACCTCCGATCCGTACGCTCTGGGCCGAATCATTCGCCTGCCACACATCGAGAAATTTCTGCTGAGCGATGAGAAGGATGGCGGCCGTCTCTACTTTGGAAGCCTCACCGGCCAGGAGCTTCAAACCATCGAAAAGACGGGCTGGGATGGCAAGAACGGGTACCCGGTGCAAGGAATTCCCACCCCCGTAGCGGGGGACCCCCAGGAACAGAGCTTGATAATCGAACTGCCCTGGCCGCCACCCTCTCCCCGCTCGCCGCTTTACGTCTGGTTGCGCGGCGAAACTGAGGGACGCATCACCCAGGCGAAGTACTAGGCCACGTTGACCCAGGGTGTGCCCGGTTTTGAGTGTCTATCACCCACAGCGACCATGCCAGGGCGGAAATGCCTCGCACGAAACGCGAACCTTCTTGAGACAGAAGCTGCCCGCGACAGTCTGGAGCAATGGCTGGGACAGGGCGCCGGCCGATGACTCACAGCAGTTTTTCCAGATCTTCGGGACTGAGATCAGCGTCGCGCAAAATGCTTTTCAAGACCTTTTGGGGAATTTCTTCGCCGCTGGCCAGACGATCTTCGAGGTGCAACTTAATGGCATCCTTGATGTTCGCGATTGCCTCTTCGTAGGTCTCCCCTTGGCTGTAACAGCCCTGGAGCGCGGGGCAGATTACGAAACAACCGTCTTGATCGCTTTCAACGATGATCGGAAGCGTCAACCGTTCCATCGGATAAGTATACCCCCTCGTCCGAGCAAACGAGAACAGTCTTTGCTTGCCCACGCACGGTACATGCGGTATGGGAGTACCCCCCCTCTGCAACAACCATTGCCGCGCCCTTCCCATTTTTGGCTCTACGACACTGCAAAGATTTTCACCACAAAGATTTTCACTTGACTCCGCAGTAAGACTACATTAAATGCTACATCTTCTTATCCGATGTCGGACGTCGCACCATTTTGTGACGACGTGTTGAAGACAAGAAAGAGATGCTTTTGGAGAGCAACCTGGGATTGCCTTCTTGTTTCCTGGATTTCGAAAGTGGCTATGCATTTGACTCAATCCCGACGCTTTCACTCCCGGCTGGCCCTTGGCGGGTTCTTGGGCTGATCTTCCCAAGGAGGGATTTCTGATGGTTCAAAAGAAGAGATCGGACTCTGTGCAGAATCGCCGGCGATTTTTGAAAGTCCTCGGAGCAGGCACCGGAGCTGCTTTCCTTCTGCCGGGCGCCGGCGCATCAGAGGATGAAGGCGATTTCCCCAGTCTCGCCGAGCGGCGCGCCGCCCACGAGAAGCAAGGCATCATTTCGCCGGCAAAGACGTACCGCACGATGGAATGGGAATTCCACACGCCTCCTCAGGAGAGCTTCAACATCGACTGGGAAGCCGCCGTCAAAGCTGCCCGCGATGCCGGCGCAGAAAGCATGATGTTTTATTCCCAGGACCATTGGGGCCATGCGTTTTACCCCAGTCAGGTAGCGGTTCGCCACCCTCACCTCGAGGGAGATCTGTTCGGCAACGAAGTGTCGCTGGCGAGGAAGCACGGGATGTCGGTCATCTGCTATTACAGCCTGCAATTCAATAATCAGATTGTGCTGAGCCACCCGGATTGGGGATGGGTTAACGAGAATGGGGAGCAGCAGAACCTTCGCTGGTACATGACCTGCCTGGATAGCCCCTACCGCCAGTACGTGCTAGGGATGATGGATGAGATCTTCTCTCGCTACGAGGTCGACGAATTATTCCTGGATATTTTCGGCATCCAGTTCGTCCTGTACCACTCCCGGGGAGGCGACCCGTTCTGTTTCTGTAAGTATACGCAAGACGCCTGGGACCGGGAGCACTCGGGCGATCCTTACCGGGAAGGTTTCCGCACCCGCGAAGGATGGGAGAAGCGGTATCAATGGCACCAAAAGAGGTCCATGGTCGAAATGCTGGATGAAATTATCCGCACAGCCCGAAAGCACCGCCCCAATCTCCTCATTTCGCTGAACGGCGGACCCGGGGACTTTCCCGATGAAATCATGCAAAGAGTCAGTTTCATCTATGCCGAGCCGCTTCCTTGCCCCACGGGTATCGCCCTTGGCTCCATCCTCATGAGGGGTTGGGGAAGGCACTATTATCAAGCTGGGATATTCACGCGCGAAGGTTATCTGGATACTTACCCAGGCTCGATTCCCCGCGTGCAGGCGGACGCGTTGATACTCCAGAACGCTCGCACCTTTTTCGTCGGAAACGCGCCGATCATCAGTGGCCTGGATAGGCAGGGCTTCTCAAAGCGGTGGTTCGAGGTGGCCAAGGAAGCCTGGGAGGACGTCAGAAATGTTGATGGCCTGCTGAAAGGCATTGAGCCTCTATATAGCATCGGGATGCTTTATAGCGCTTCCACCGGCAAGGAGTTGGACGCGCAAAAGCGCCCGGTCGACTTTCGTCGCTCAAACCTCGGGGCCTTGGAGACCTTGAGCTATTCCGGCCGGCCGGTCGAGAGCCTGCCGGAGTTCCGGCTCACCGACGGGGGGTTGAAGCAGTTCGAAGCTCTGGTTCTTCCCGAAGTCGAAGTGCTTGACGACACCCAAGCGGAGGTTATCCGGCAGTGGGTCAAACAAGGTGGAACGTTGATCGGGAGTTATCGCTGTGGCCTGCTGGACGGAGATTTCCGCCCCCGCTCGAACTTCGCCCTGGCGGATGTTTTCGGAGTGGACTTCATCTCCGAGGAGCGCAAGTACTCGAGCGACGCGGAGGGCAAAATAAAGGAAGGATTCACGGCCACCTATCTCGAATCCTCCGGGCATCCTCTGGCCACGATCCTGGCGGAGAGCACCGTGGGGCTGCCGGGCTCTTTCCTCCGCTTGCAGCGCACTACCGCGCGAGAAGTGATGCATTATCGCCTTCCGTTCATGGTGGAGGACTTGCCGCATCACCAGTGGTTCAATTGGGGTCCTCCACCCCCTGGCGCGGAGACAGGCGGAGCCGCGGTCACCTATAACAAGTTTGGAAAGGGTCAAGCGTTGTATATAGGCGTCCCGATCTTTCGTGCCATGCAATGGCGCCCGTTTTGGATTCAAAAGTGGATTCCATACCTGCTGCGGCAATTGGTGCCTCGACCGATTGCGGAGCTGCGGCCGGTGCCGTTTTCAGAATACGTGCACGGGACATTCTTCTGGGATGCCGGTAAACGATTCATTTTGGTGCAGGTCTTGAACACCATCGAGCTTGCCACGCAAGGGGAACTCCGCTCCGCGCCGGACATTGCTATCTATACCGACCCCTTGAGGCTCGAGGTGGTGAGGGCGCGTGTGATGTGGCCCAAGAACCAGGAACTCGAGGTGGTTACGAAAAACGGGAGCACGCGAGTAATGTTGAGAGCGCCGGGACGATACACCGCGCTCTATTTGAAACTGGCGTAGCTCGGCACACAGGTAGGGCGGACCTCTTATTCTTCTAAAGGTTAGGGGTAGGATCCTGTAAAGGAGATGCTGTGATAAAACCCTCAAACAAACGTTACTGGCGCACACAAGGAAGAGAACAAGCACCGCGAAAAACTCAACAACCTGCACAGCAGTCCCGCGAAACGGTGGCGAGCAGGGAATTATCCGGCCTTGGCCGAGTTTGTTCGCTACTTGAGCAGAGCCGTGAACCCCGCTTGTTCGAAGTGATGGTCGCCGGTGAGAGCTTCTGTGATTTCGTGTTCTCGCATGACGACGAAAGAGGTGCAGTCGGTCAGGGACCAGCCCTTGTCCAGACGCTCGGCGTAGAGGTCGACCCCTTCGTCACAAGGGCGTTGTGTGGGTGGCACAATCGTACAAGCCGGGTCAGCACGCAGAGCAGCGAGCAAGCGCGGGAAACTTTCTCGCATGCCAGGTGTCGCAAGGGCATCTGCCACCTCGGTCAGAATCCACGCGGTGGTGAGAAGGGGGTCAGCCCGGGTCTCTGAAATGCTCAGCGCTCGGGCGTGGGCCGCGTCATCGAGGTGCAAGAGGGCAAGGAAATAGAACGTGTCGGCGAATATGGGCTTCACTTCTTGGGTGTCCCATGAATGTAATGGTCGTGATTCTCCGCCCAGTCGGGAGGCCCGCCGTGGACGGCCCCGATGACCTCCTTGAGACGTTCAGCCAGCGTGTTCGGAGCCACGGGTTCCACCTGGACCTCCGTACCGTCAGGCAGGTTGGCTTCCGGCGGCAGAACCACCGTTCCCTTCTCGACCTTCCCCCGGTAAGTCATATCCATCCCCCGGCTTTGGAACTTCAACCGCCCCTCGGCCTCTCGAAAACCTGGTACTCCCCTCCTAATAGGATACCACGCCGGAGCCAAAACTGGCACCAAGGCAGTCTTTTTCCGGGTGCTGGCCAGTTGTCGGGCGTGTTCGAACAGATTCTCCTCGATGATAGCTGTCATTCGCATATGGTTTAGCATTTACGATCTGTGCCTATGAATCAAAATGCAGCGAGGGGTCCTACGAATTTGACATCAAGCATTGAATATTGCAAAATGCAGCCGCTTCCTCGATCCAAGTCGTATAGGCCGCGAACCATCGAGTGGAAGAGTGGAGTCCGAAATGCTCAAAGGAAAGTTGCACGCCATTGACCGGAGACAGATGCGCCGGCTGCACGAAGCCGTATTGAACGTTCTCCAGAAGACTGGGCTTTCGATCCGCGGGCCAAAGCTATTGGAGGGGCTGGCGGATGCCGGCTGCAAAGTGGATTTCCAAAATCAGCGGGCATGGTTCAAACCCGATTTGGTCGAAAAGCAGATCGCCGGCCAACGCGACCGCTATAGGATGGTGCGTTCCTCGCTCTGGTATCCCTTCTGCCGTGAAATGCCCAGGAAGGACGTTGCCTGGCCTGACGAATTCTGTGTGGATTTTGGCTTCGGAGCCCCGTGGATTTATGATTACCCGAGCGGGGAATATCGCCGTCCGACCATGCAGGATCAGGTCCGCATGATCAAGCTGGGCAACGCACTGAGTGGAGTGAAAGCGGTGAACGCGCCCTTCGTTTGCGGCGACGTCGATCCGAGGATTGAGACCATTGAATCTTCCCGCCTGCTTCTCCTGAACACGCGCAAGCCGGGTTGGGTGGGCACAAGCAGCGGAGCGGAGGTGAAATACCTGGCTGAATTCGCAACCCTGGCTGCAGATCACCGTGAGGAAACCCTGCGCACGGCGCCGCCGATCATCGTCAACGCCTATTGCACCACATCTCCGCTGAAGATCGACACTCGCAGTTGCGAAGTGCTTGTGGAATCCTTGCCGCACAAGTTCCCGGTGAATTTTGCGAGCATGCCGATACTTGGCGGAACCACGCCTGTCACGCCGGCCGGCAGTGTGGTGGTGGCTGCCGCGGAGATTCTGGGAGGAATCACGGCGGCTTCACTCTTGGCGCCGGACGTTTTCTACTACGGGACGAGCATTGCCGGTGAAATGGACATGAGGACCACACAAATCTGTTACGCCACTCCAGCCTCCATTCTCACCGATGTGGCCTTGCACGAGCTGTTTCGGGACTATTACGGTCTCGTTCTGAACGTCGAGGCCGGCTACGTGGATGCCAAGTGCCCCGGTCTACAGGCTGCCTTCATGAAAATGTATCGGCAGATGGCATTTGCGTGCACGGCGAGCTGCTCTCTGCCGGTCGGCTTGCTTGATAACGGAGCGGTGTTCTCGCCCACGCAGGCCATGCTCGATCTCGATGCCGGCAAAGCTGTGTATATGTTCGGCCAGGGGCTCGATGTCAGCGAGGACACTCTGTGTGTCGACCTCATCAATCAGCTCGAGTTCTGTCAGTCAGGTTCCTACCTCGAGACGGATCATACTCTTCGTTTCTTCCGCGATGTGCTGTGGGACCCGAAATATTTCGACCGGACCTACCGGAAGGACGGGAACCTGACCCCCGGGATGCATGACACCGGGATACTGGATAAGGCTGATAAGGAATGGCGCAATCTTGTGGCTTCACAGGCGGAGCTCGAGTGCTCGGCTGAATGGAGGGCCGAACTAGACCGCATTGCCGAAGCCGCACGGAAGGATTTGCTCAAGTAAAAGGAGAATCAGGTGGAGATCTCCCGGCGTGCGGCTATTAATTTCGGCTTACTCGTGCTGGTCAATGCCATGTGGTCAACTCAATACGCCGGGTACAAAGCTGCGACGGACAAGATCGGACCCATCACCCTGAGCGGCTGGATGTTCCTCTTCGCCACATTGGTCCTACTGCCGTTTGTGGGGCGTGGAAAACATCCAGGCTTGGCTTCTGACGGCGCCGCAGTGCAGGCGCCAACCGTCATCGCGCCAGGCTCACGATCGCTTCTGAACAGGCGAAACATCATCGGGTTTCTGATCCTTGGTGCGGTAGCGGTAGCGGGTTCCGTATTCCTGGCCTGGGGAGAAAAATTGTCCACGGCATCCAATGGGTCCCTCATCGCCCTCACAGTTCCGATCATTACTGCCGTATTGGCGTCTCTTATTCTGAATGAGAAGATGACTCTGGTGCGCTGGGTGAGCCTTGGTATTGCTCTGGCAGGCGTATTGATTCTTTCTGACATCGATTGGCGGCATCTCGGCCTGACGAGCAGCACGTTCCTGCTGGGGAATATCCTGATACTCCTTGCGTGCACGGCCAATTCTCTTTACAACGTTTTCTGTAAGGAAATGTTGAGTCGTTTCACGCCACTGGAGGTGTTGATTTGCACCTATGTGCTTGGCTTCATACTGATTCTTCCGCTCCTGATTTGGGTCGAACCTCTTTCGCTGGCGTCAATACATAGCTACGAGGTGAGGACTTGGGTTGCTTTACTGGGGGCGAGCATTTTTAGTTTTGGACTGGGGATGTTGCTATGGGCGGTTGTGTTGACGCGCCTCGACGTGAGCCAGGCTTCCGTATCGATATACCTCTTGCCATTCTTCGGAGTTCTCCTGTCGGCGCTAACACTCCATGAGAAAATTACCCCCACAATGGTCCTGGGAGGCTTGGTGACTTTGGCAGGGACGATGTTGATGACGAGCCTCGAAGGGTCTTCAAACTAGATGGCACAACGAAAGCAGGTAGCGCCGAGCGGGTAGAAGAAAGCCGAGGACCTCAAAACCGGGGGTCCACGCTCATTCATAGCGTAGCGCCGTGGTGGGCGCGACGCGCGCAGCGCGATAGGCGGGGAAGAGGCTCGCCGGGAGCGCCGCCAGGAACAGCACCGCAGAAACGGTGACCAGAGTGATGTGGTCGGTGCCACTGATGCCGTACAAGAGGCTGGTAGTGAAACGGCCCAGGGCTAGGGCGAGGGCGAAGCCGATCGCCAGACCCACCCCGGTCAGGGTCAGGCCTTGGCGCAGGACCATGGCCAGCACTCTGCCGGGTTTCGCGCCCAGAGCCATGCGGATGCCGATCTCGTGCGTGCGGCGGCGCACGGAATAGCTTATCACCCCATAGAGGCCGACGGCCGCGAGCGTCAGGCCGACCGCCCCGAAAACTGCCAGCAGTGTGGCGCAAAGCCGTGGAACCAGCATGGACTTGTCCACGTGCTCCTGCATGGTCTCGGTATTGAAGATGGCCATGCTGGGATCGAGTTCATTGACCTGCGCACGAACCGGCCGGAGCAGAGTCCGCGGATTCACGGAAGTCTTCACGAGCATTGAAATCCCGTAGAAACTCATCACCTTTTGCGGGGCTCCCTCGAGAAAGAGGTACGCGCAGTCCGGCGGCTCCTCAGACAGCTTGCGGGATTTCGAGTTTCGAGCTACACCGACGATGGTGTACTGGATCCCACTGTTCGTCATCTGGCGCCCCAACGGGTCTTCGTTCCCGAACATATGCCGCGCCATGGTTTGGTTGATGATGGCTACGTGCTCGTCGTCGGTCTGGCGATTGAAATCTCGGCCGCGCAATAAAGGAATGCCCAGGCTCTCGAAAAACCCGGCGCCCACGCGGTAAGTACCTGCATTGACCCCTTCATCTCCCTCCACCTTGCTGCCTTTGGCATGAAAGTCCTCATTGCTCCCTCCAAAGCTGAGCGGAAGGCTATCGACGAAGCTCACGGACCGGACTCCCGGCAACGCCGACACACGATCGCGAAGCTGGGAGAGAAATTGCTGAGTCTTCTCGCGCGAGTAATTGTGGAGTTTGGGATCAACCGCCAGCAGTAGGATGTTGTCCGGCTTCATGCCGATGTCAATAGAGGAAGCATTTTGAAGGCTACGGATAAACAGGCCCGCGCCCGCCAGAAGCACCAGCGATAGGGCCACCTGCGCAACCACCAGGGCGTTCCGCAACCCGAATCCTCGGATCCGGCCGAACCCCGGCGACTCGTTTTTGAGCGCCACCACCAGGTCCGGGCGCGTAGCACGCAACGCGGGAGCCAGCCCGAAGAGAATGCCCGTCAGGATAGAAAGGGACGCCGTGCAGGCCAGAACGCGCAGGTCCACGCCGAATTTGAACACCACAGGAACCGGCAACGGCACCTCGACTCGGGAAATGGCGCGCACGGCGATGGCCGCGCACCCGAAGCCCACGACCGCGCCGGCGAGAGCCAGCAGGATGCTCTCCGTGAGCAGTTGACGGACCAGGCGCCAGCGGCCCGCCCCCACCGCGAGGCGGATGGCGATCTCGCGTTGGCGGCCCGTGGCGCGCGCCACCAGCAGGTTGGCAACGTTGGCGCAGGCCACCAGCAGTACGAACCCGACCACCACCATCAGCACAGCTATTAAGCCCCGCGCCTGGGTCTCGGAGCCGCCGATTAGCCCACCCGCGCGGGCGAGGGTGACCGGGCGCTGGTAATAGCGGCCGTCCCGGTGATAGGTGGCATTGATCCGCTTTTTCACGACGTTCATCGCGGTCGCCGCCTGCGCGAGGGTGACCCCTGGCTTGAGCCGAGCGTTCAGCGACAACCATGAATCTTTGCGCTGGGTGCGGGGCTGGTCCTGGGTGATGTCAGGGAGGAGTTGTTCGGCCATCGCCAGCGGCGCCCAGAACTCCGCCAGGATGCCGTTGTCCGTGCCTGTGAAGCCGCGCGGCGCCACGCCCACCACCGTGTAGCGCTGCCCATTCAGCAAGACTCCGCGGCCGATGATGCCCGGGTCTGAGCCAAAGCGGCGCCGCCACAGACTGTGGCTGAGGACCACGACTTGGTCTCGGCCCACCACTCTGTCTTCCTCCGGCAGGATACCGCGGCCGAGCGCGGGTGTGACGCCCACGACAGAGAAATAGTTGCCGCTGGCAAGCTGGCCCCAGACGCGCTCCGGTTCGCCCGCGCCGCCGATGCTGGCGGGAACGAACGCGAAGTAAGCGCACACCCCACCTTCAAAGACTTCCGCCGTCTGGTTGCGGTAATCGATGTAGTCGGGGTACGAAAAGGTCTCGCTCCCGTCGGGGAAAGATACCAACCGCTCCGAGTCGCGGACCGGCAGCACGCCCCAGAGCAGACCTTCGGCGATGCTGAACACGGTGGTGTTGGCGGCGATCCCCAGGGCAATGGAAATAATGATAGCCAGCGCGAAACCGGGGGTCCTGCTCAAAGTGCGCACGGCGTAACGTACATCTTGCGATAGCTTTCCCATGGGAAACCTCCTCACTGTGGGGGCGGCAAAGGTCCTTCAAAAGTATGAACGATTCGACAGGCCGAGAAGTTCGAAGAAACAACGGGTAGTGTTTAACTTCTTGATTCTCGAAAACTCGAGGACTATGATCTACCCTGCCGCTGGCGGCTTCACGCCGTGAGCACCGACCGTTCCAAATTGCTTAATGTTCAGTTTGCAGGAGATTAATTCATGAGCCATAAATCGCAAACAAATCGACGTCAGTTCTTAACAAAGGCGGCAGGGGTTGCCGGCGCTTCCTTGGCATTCCCTTACATCGTGCCATCTTCAGCTTTAGGTCTGGACGGCGCCGTTGCACCCAGCAACCGTGTCACGCTGGGATTCATCGGCGTCGGAACCATGGGTCAGGGTCAGTTGCGTCCGTTTATGTACCAGCCGGATGTGCAGGTGCTCGCGGTGTGCGACCCGTATCGTTGGCGGCGAGAACAAGCGCAGCATATTGTGAATGGGGAATACAGCAAACAGGTCTGCGCGGCGTACAACGATTTCCGCGAGCTGCTGGCGCGGCCGGACATTGATGCTGTCTGCATTGCTTCCCTGGACTCCTGGCACGTGCTGCACGCGCTGGCTGCGGTGCGGGCGGGCAAAGACCTCTACGTGCAAAAGCCGCTCGGCATGAGCATCGACGAGATCAAGCTGTTGCGGGACGAAGTGAACCGGCATGGGCGCGTATTTCAGTTCGGCACGCAGCAGCGGTCATCCAAAGAGTTTCGGTTCGCCTGTGAACTCGTGCTCAACGGCCGGATCGGGAAGCTGCAAACGATCAAGGTTGGAGTCCACTCCGGGGCAACTGGCGGTCTGCACTGGCCTCGGGGCGACAACGAGAGGGCCGGCCTGACGAAAGTCGAGCCGGAGCCCGTCCCCGAACTGGCTGGACTACGAGATGTGGCTGGGGCCGGCGCCTTCCGCCCCTTACTCCACGGCCCGCCTGACGTACCCGCACTGGTTTCATATCAGTGATTATTCATTAGGGTATGTTTCCGGATGGGGAATCCATCATATTGACATCGCCCAGTGGGGCAACGGCACTGAGTTGACGGGCCCGCTCGAGGTCTCCGGCACGGCCGTCTGGCCGCACGACGATGCCCTTTGCGACAACCCCACGAGCTGGGATGTCAATTACGAATATGCCAACGGCGTGAAAGTTCATTTCACTGGCTCCGGGCCGGGGTTCGAAGGGGTGAAGCACGGCATCACCTTTGAAGGACCGGATGGCTGGGTTTTCGTCAATCGCGGAGTTCTGGATACACAACCCAAGTCCTTGCTGGAATCCAAGATCGGTCCGAGCGAGCTCCATCTGCCGGTCAGCGATCTGCACGAAAAGAACTTCATCGAGTGCGTCAAATCTCGCGCCCGCACGCTTTGCCCCGTCGAGGTTGCCGTGCGGTCGGATACCGTCTGCCAGCTTGCCTGGATTACGTTCAAGTTGCAGCAGCGCAAACTGAAATGGGATCCGGAAAAGGAAATATTCCCCAACGATCCCGACGCCAACCGCCTTATGAAGCGCACCTTGCGCGGCCCGTGGCGATATGAGGTGTAGATCGTGTGAGGAGGTGATCCGATGGCTACGGTGGTAGAAGGAACGGCAATTAAGGTTCGCAGGGCCTTAGCCGTGCTAAGCGTGATTCTGTGCATCATATTCGGCTTGGTCGAGTTTTTGGGGGACAATGCAGGTCTTAGCGCGCCGCAACTGATCCAGCATCCGGATTACAAGTGGCAACAGACCAGCAGTTCCATCGCATTGCTCAACCACAGCCGTACAGTCTGGCAGTTCAACTACGGCAAAGACACGCTCAAGCCCTACTTCCACCCGGTGGCGCTGAGCGATGGTACTGTGCTGACCTGTCTCAGCCCGCGCGATCACCCCTGGCACCGGGCGCTGTGGTTCTCGTGGAAGATGCTCAACGGCGTCAACTACTGGGAGGAAGATCCCAAGACGGGGCTGCCCGACGGCCGCACCGAAGTGGTCGAAGCAAGAGTCATCCCTCACCAAGATTACTCGGCCACCATTTGGTTGACCTTGACCTATCACACGCCCGACGGGCCACCGCTGCTCAAGGAGAAGCGGAGAATCACCGTGAGCGCGCCAGGCGGGGACGGCCGCTATCGGATCGATTGGCAGGGCGTGTTCACGGCTGGCAAACAAGACGTGCTGCTCCAGGGGGGGACGGCGGGGGGCGGATACGCGGGGATGTCGGTCCGCATTTCCCAGAGCACTAAGGACTGGCGATTGATCGACAGCGAAGGCCGCGTGGACCTGCCCGGTGGATTCACGGCGAAGAATACTCATGGTCAGAAGGCTCGCTGGATGGATTTCTCCGTCGTGGACGCCGCTACGAATGAAACTGGCGGCATCGCCATCCTTCAGCACCCTTCGACTTTCCGCTACCCGACGCATTGGCACAACGTCATGGATGACAAGGTCCCCTTCGGCTATTTCAGCCCTGCTCCACTGTGGGCCGAACCCTTCACCCTCCGGGCAGGGAAGACCCTGAAGGTTAGCTATCGTATCCTCATCCACCCGGGGCGAGAAACTAAAGACCAGTTGGACGCAGAATGGAACGCCTTTAGCAAATCACAGGAATAGAGGGAACAACTGCTGTCCTGCCATGGTTCATGGAGTGCGCGCATGGGCACGAAAAAGGCTGACGTGAGCGACAGAAAAGAAGTTCGAATTGGTGTGCTGGGGCATGGGTTCATGGGGAAGTGTCACTCCCACGCCTTCAAGGTGATTCCGTACATATATCCGGAGTTGAACATCGTCCCACGCTTGCTGCTTCTGTGTGGCAGGAATGAGGCGAAGGTGCGGCATGCGGCAGCGCGTTATGGTTTCGAGGAGTATTGCACGGACTGGCGCGAGGTGGTGGCGGATCGGCGTGTTGATGTTTTCGATAACTGTGGCCCTGATCCTCTTCATCCCGAACCTTGCATCGCTGCTCTCGAGAACGGCAAGCACGTCATCTGCGAGAAACCGCTGGCGGTGTCTGCGGGCGACGCGCGCCAAATGCGCGACGCGGCAATCAAGGCCTCAGGCAAAGCGATGTGCGTTTTCAATTACCGCTTTTTCCCAGCCGTGCGCCTCGCCCGAGACCTCATTGCCGCCGGAAAACTGGGCAAGCTTTACCACATGCGCGTGAACTACATGCAAATGGCTGGGCACGATCCTTCGCTTCCACCCGAGCAAGTCTGGTACTCCTCCTGGCCCTACTCGGGTGTGCTTCAGGGGATTGGCAGTCATGCGATCGATCAGTGCCGGTTTCTGGTTGGGGAAGTGAAGAGCGTGATGGCGCGGGTTGGCGCGTTTAATGCCGCGAGAGCAGTCCCCAGCGCGGAGCGCAAGGAAGAAGTCGTCGACGAGGCCACGGCAGCCATTTTAGAATTTGAAAACGGCGCTATGGGCGTCATGTTCGCAACGGCCCTGGCGACCGGAAGGAAGAACGTTCTCTCCTGGGAGATCAACGGTTCGCAAGGCTCGCTGCGCTGGAATCTCGAACACCCCAACAGCCTGCTGGCATGTCTCGAAGGCGCGGGAGAACGCGCGCTCTCAGGCTTCAAGGAAATTTGTGTAACCGATAACGAACATCCCTACGCGAGCGCCTGGTGGCCGACAGGCCATACGCTGGGTTGGGAGCATGCCCATATTATCGAGAAGGCCCAATTTCTCGGCGGCATCGCGAGCGGTGCCAACATGAGCTCCTGCCTTGCGACGTTCGAAGATGGTTACCGGGTCTCCGTGATCATAGCCGCCATGAAAGAATCGAGCCGCTCCGGCAAACGAGTTGTGAGTCAGTACTAATACGAATTGCAACACTTTGCGGCTCTCACATTCATACATAGCCCGGATATATTGGCCATTAGTAGTGGGCCCCAAAGCGGAATTCCTTGCTGGGCTCGAAATGACATCCGCGACTCGCCGGCTTTCACACCGGGTCCTTTCTGCGCATGACAGGGTGGCGCATCGATTGTTGACCTGTTCCTCAAGCGCGGTGGAGCTTATCTTGCAGGTGGGGTTTCACCGCCGGCCACTCGGAAGCGATGATGCTGTAATAGGCCGAATGGCGGAGGCGGCCGGTCCAGGTGATGACGTGGTTGCGAAAGATGCCTTCCTCTTTTGCCCCGATGCGCAGCAAAGCGGCTCGTGACCGCTGGTTGAGAGAGTCGGTCTTGAACTCCACCCGCAGGCAGCCCCAGGTTTCAAAGGCGTGACCAAGCATCAGGTACTTCGCTTCCGTGTTGGCGGCGGTGCGTTGCCACTTCCTTCCCAACCATGTCCAGCCGATTTCCACGTGCCGGTTGGCCCGGTCGATATTCCCAAAGCGCGTGCTGCCGATAGCTCGGTCGCTCGCCTTCTCGATGGTCGCGAAGGGAAGCGCGGTTCCCGCCGCCTGCTCCTGGAGCGCGGTCTCGACGTAGGCGCGCATCTCATCGGCGGTGCGCACGGCTATGGGAATCCACCGCCACAACTCATCGTCCAGCCCCACCTCGCACAACTGCGCGTGATGCTCGAGGGAAAGTGGCTCGAGCCGAATGTTCCGCCCCTCGAGAGTCACAGGCTCTACCACCATCGGCCAAGGGTCGGGGTCCACAATCCGCGCAGGTTCGTTCGACATGCGTCCTCCAGATCAGGGAACAGGGAATAGGGAACAGGGAATAGGGAATAGGGCACAGCAAGCAGCGTGGACCACTGTTTTTGTTTTCCGCGTTACGCGCTTTCCGCCTTCTGCTTTCTGCCTATTTCCTGTTCCCTATTCCCTGTTCCCTCCCTAGGGTCTCCCCAGCCCCGTATGGTAATCCCACAAAGCATGGTAATAGCTCATGAAGCGCAGTGGCTCGCAGCTTGGCTCACCAACCTCGGCAAACGTATAGCGGTGGAAGTTGATGGAACGAAGCATGGCGAAGAGTTCATGCCAGGGATAAGCGCTATTGTCCAGGTTGTTGATGTGGCAACTGCGAATCCAAGGTTTCAGCAGCTCGAAACTTTTCTGGATGGAGCCGTTCTCCACGTCCGGTGGATTCGAGTTCCAGCAGGCCCCCACCAAAGGGTGATTGGCGACCGAGAGGATTTGATGCGCGTTCACCGGAATCTGCGTACCTTCGCCGTGGACTTCCATCCAGATTTCCACGCCGTGGTCGCGTGCCACGTCTCCGCACCTGGCCAGGGCACGGCCGATCTGCTCGAGGGTCTGCTCGTGGGGAACGCCACGGGGGAATCCGTTGGGCCGGACCTTCACGCCCAGGCAGCCTAGATCCTGCGCCAACTCGCACCAGCGGCGCGTTTCGTCGATGTTCTTTTCCACCGTAGCAGGCTCGGGCGACTCGTACTCGCAGGTCGTTCCCAGGCTCACCAGCCGCACACTCGAATCGGCAAAGCGCTTCTTCGCTTCTTGCCGTTCCTGCTTGCTGAGGGATGGCTCCACGCCGTGCTTGTGGGTGGTGCGCAGTTCCGCCCCTTCAAACCCCGTCTTCTCGCAATTCTTGATAATGGTTTCGACGTCCCAATTAAAGGCCAGATTGTAAGTAACCAGGCCAAGATGAAATGGCGGCGGCGTTCCTGCTGTCTCAGCCGTCGCATAGACGGCTGGATGAGCGAGGGCCTCCCTGCTCTTGGCCAACCCAAGAATACTGATTCCCGCTGTTGAAACTATACTTGACTTCAGGAACTCGCGCCGCTTCGTTTCTGGCATATTCTCCTCCGTAAACACCGGCAAGACCCTTGTGTTCGCACATTCGTCCTTGATGCTCGCGCCTCATTCTACCCTTTCGCGCTGGCCCCTGGAAAATACTATTCAGCATCTTGCCAAACAAAGCGCCGCCAATCCGGCCACACCCAAATTCATTTGCTCGTCGGAAATTGATGAGTAAGTAATATTAACTGATGTTGATTGAAAGGCGGGTGGAAGATGTTCCCGGAGGGAAATCACCGGCCCACTGGGGCATTGGCCGTCGCGCGGTAGACGCGGGTGGTCCCCGCGCCTTTTGCACTGCCGGAAAAATGACCAGCAATTAATGCGGCAAGAATCAAGCCGAGCATTACAATAGTGATAATGTGCACTAGGTTAATAGTGCCCAAGAGCTGTCTCATGACACCTCCACACTAGGTTCCTTGTGTTCACGGCACGCTGCGTGCCAGACGATCTCTCCACTTCGCGCAAGGTTGCGATTGTATCTTTCTATCACTCACGCACTTGTAGGCGCTTGAAAAACTCGTCGGATATAAAAACGAAAATTATCGCTCAAAACGCCAATTTCTGTCACATCGCCGTTGACATTCCTCGGCATCTCTCGACTTTTCCAGTTGGTGTGTCACAACTGCATCGGACCTAAACCCGGCGCCGTTTTTCCTCTATAATGGCTTTTGAGAGGAGACTCTATGATCCTCGTAATTGACAACTATGATTCCTTCACTTACAACTTGGTTCAATACCTGGGTGAATTGGGCGCCCAAATGCGGGTGGTCCGAAACGATCAGACCACCGTGGATGAAATCGAAAAGAAGCTGCCCAGTGCTATTGTCATCTCACCCGGACCCAAGACTCCAAATGACGCCGGCATCTGCCTGGAGGTGATTGAGAAGCTGGCCGGACGTGTGCCTATTTTGGGAGTGTGCCTCGGCCATCAAGCCATCGGGCAAGCCTTCGGCGGCAAAGTAATCCGAGCGCCAGAGCTGATGCATGGCAAAACCAGCCAAATCCATCACGACGGCAGGACCATTTTCGAAGGCTTGCCCAATCCTTTCGAGGCCACGCGTTACCATTCTCTGATTGTGGAACGCGAGAGCCTGCCCGCCTGCCTCGAAATCTCCGCCACCTCGCCCGATGGACTTATCATGGGCCTGCGGCACCGCCAAATGAAGGTCGAGGGGGTCCAATTTCATCCCGAATCAATCCTCACCCAAGCAGGAAAGCAGTTACTCGCAAACTTCTTGAAGATGTAGCGGAGTGCTGAAAAGCCCGTCTGGCGTCATTCCGAGCGCAGCGAGGAATCTCGCTCTGGTCTTTAGAAGAGGAACTCAGAACGAGATTCCTCACTGCGCTCGGAATGACAGCGGACCTCCCGAATCAGTGGATCAATCCCTCACTTCTTGTTCCGCTGCGTAAACTCCGCCAGGTCTTTGAGCGTCTGAAGCGCGCTGCCGGAGTCAATGACCTCCACGGCCGTGGCGACTCCCTCGATAAAACCTCGAGCCTTTCCCGCCACCACAAAACCCGCCGCAGCGTTGGCCAGCACCACATCGCGGTGGGGACCGCGCCGGCCCTCCAGGACGCTTCGCAACAAGCGCGCGTTGGTTTCTGCATCCCCGCCGCGCAACTCTTCCAACGAGGCTCGCGCTAGGCCGAACTCCTCCGGCGTCACATCGCGCGTCCGTACTTCGCCGCCCTCGTTCGAGGAGAGACGTGTGGGGCCGGTTAGAGTGACCTCGTCGATGCCGTCTGAGCCTGTCACGACGAATGCCCGCTCGGTGCCGACCGCGCCCAGGGCGCGCGCCATCATCTCGGTCCGTGAAGCATCGTAAACCCCCACCAATTGGATCGAAGCTCGCAGGGGATTGGTAAGCGGGCCCAGCAGGTTGAAAACGGATTTGGTTTTCAGGCTTCGCCGTGCGTTCATCACATGCTTCATGGCCAGGTGCAGACTTGGGGCGAAGAGAAAAACCATTCCCACTTCTTCCAGGCAGGTGGGAATACGCGCGTGCGGCAGGTCGATGGCGACGCCGAGGGCTTCCAGCACGTCCGCGCTGCCGCAGCGGCTGGAGATGGAGCGGTTCCCATGCTTGGCCACGCGGATTCCGCCCGCCGCAGCCACCAGCGCCACCGCCGTGGACACATTGAAGGTGCCACGCCCGTCGCCGCCGGTCCCGCAGGTGTCCAGCAGGGGATCGCCGCTCCGCAAGGCCTCGAGATCAACCCCCGCCTGCCGCAACCCCTCGGCGGCGTGGGCGCGCATCACCTCCGCGAACCCGACAAGTTCCTCGGGCTGCTCGCCCTTGTCACGCAAAGCCGCCAGGAAGGCGATGATCTCCCCGTCCGGCACGGAGCCTGATAACAATTGGTCCATCACCGCCCGCGCCTCTTCGCGGCGCAGATGCTGACGACATTCGAGTTTTTGGACAACCTCGAGGATTTGCATGGCTTCAAACGTCCGTTGTCCGTGGTCTGTGGCCAGCAGGGACGCTCCAAGCCGCTGTCATTCCCGCGAAAGCGAGAATCCACTCTCCACACCTTCGCGCTGTAGGACTGGATTCCCGCTTTCGCGGGAATGACCGGCGGTTCTTATGGGATGCCGCTCCAAATGCCACCACCAGTCCACGATGTTCGTTGCAATTGCAATGCACATTCCTTATACTGCCAGATTACAGGCTAATTGCAATCCCGCTCTGCTGCGATCGGGTTTTGTCAGGAAATCCCGCTTCGGCGAAGGCCGTCCGAAGTCAGTTCGCAACTGACGACCGACAACTGACTACTGACAACTTCTGCAATGAAAATTCACGAATACCAAGCCAAGCAAACACTCGCGAAGTTCGGCGTGGCTACGCCTCGCGGTGAAGTCGCCTACAGTCCCGAAGAAGCGCGCGCGGTGGCGGACCGTTTGGGCGGCACGGTGGTGGTCAAGGCGCAGATTCATGCCGGAGGGCGGGGCAAGGCGGGCGGCGTGAAGCTGGCCCACAACCTGAATGAAGCCGAGCACGTCGCGAGCGAGATGCTGGGCAAGAAGCTGGTCACCATCCAGACGGGGCCTGAGGGACGCGTGGTGAAGCGCGTTCTGATCGAGGAAGGCCTGGAGGTGGCGCGCGAGCTTTACCTGGGCCTGGTGATTGACCGCGCCAGCGCCTGCCCGGTCTTCATGGCCTCGAGCGAGGGTGGCGTGGAAATTGAAGTTGTGGCCGCCCAGCATCCGGAGAGGATTTTGAAGGAGTTCATTGATCCCGCCCTGGGCTTGCAGCCTTTCCAGGCGCGCAAGCTGGCGTTCGGGCTCGAGCTGGACGCGAAACTGGTGAATGAAGCTGTGCGCTTCTTTTCCAGCCTTTACCAGGCCATGATAGCCACGGACGCTTCACTGGTGGAGATCAATCCCTTCGTGCTCACGCGCGACGGCCGCTTGCTGGCGCTCGACGCCAAGATGAATTTTGACGACAACGCGCTTTACCGGCACAAGGACATCCGCGAGTTGCGCGACCTGGATGAGGAAGACCCGCTCGAGGTGAAAGCCTCGAGCTACAGCTTGAATTACATCCGCCTGGACGGCAGCGTGGGCTGCATGGTGAACGGCGCAGGCCTCGCCATGGCCACCATGGACATCATCCAGTACGCCGGTGGACGCCCGGCCAATTTCCTGGATGTGGGCGGCGGCGCCAACGAAGAACAGGTTCGCCGGGGCTTCGAGATCATCCTGAGCGATGCCAACGTGCGCGCCGTGCTCATCAATATCTTTGGCGGCATCATGCGCTGCGACATCGTCGCGAGCGGCGTTGTCGCGGCAGTCAAATCCCTCGGGATTGAAGTCCCGGTCGTTGTCCGGCTGGAAGGAACCAATGTCGAACTGGGCCAGAAGATCCTGCGCGAATCGGGTCTGAACTTCACCGTCGCCGGCGGCATGAAGGACGCGGCGGAAAAAGTTGTTGCCCTCGCGAGCCGGAAATGACTAATTTTTGATTTGCGATTGGTGATTTGTGATTGACACTTGCAACACCCGAATGATTTCCGGTCCGGAGGAATGATCATATCTGAGTCATTACGAGCGCAGCGAGGAATCTTGCTCTGATTCCTTCTGCTCGGAGCAGCCGCAGCGCAGAGCGAGATTCCTCGCTGCGCTCGTAATGACATCAATGCCAGGACATTTATGGCTATTCTCGTTGATGAAAATACGCGACTACTGGTGCAGGGAATCACAGGACGCGAAGGCACATTTCACGCGCAGCAGGCGGTTGCTTACGGCACCAAGGTAGTCGCCGGCGTAACGCCTGGCAAGGGTGGCAGCACGGTCGATGGCGTGCCGGTGTTCAATACGGTCCAGGAGGCAAAGGAGGAAACAGGCGCCAACGCTTCGGTGATCTTCGTGCCGCCGGCATTCGCAGCAGATGCAATCCTCGAGGCCGCTGATGCCGGGTTGCCGCTGGTGGTTTGCATCACGGAAGGCATTCCCACGCTCGACATGGCGCGCGTGATGCGCTATCTTTCGGGAACCAAGACCCGGCTGATCGGCCCCAACTGCCCAGGTATTATCTCGCCCGGAAAGTGCAAGATTGGCATCATGCCGGGACACATCCACCGGCAAGGACACGTCGGTGTGGTTTCCCGAAGCGGCACCCTCACCTATGAGGCGGTGGGCCAGCTTTCCGCCTTGGGGATCGGCCAATCTACCTGCATCGGCATCGGCGGCGACCCGATCATCGGAACCACGTTTGTCGATGTCCTGCGGCTCTTCAACGAAGATGTGGAAACGCACGGAATCGTGATGATCGGCGAGATCGGCGGCATCGCCGAAGAGGAAGCCGCCGCTTTCATCAAGGCGAACGTCAAGAAGCCCGTGGTGGGATTCATCGCCGGCCGCACCGCCCCACCGGGTCGCCGCATGGGCCACGCTGGTGCCATCATTTCGGGCGGCAAAGGCACTGCCGCAGACAAGATCGCAGCACTTCAGGCGGCGGGAATTGCGGTTGCGGAAAGCCCGGCGCTGATCGGCGAAACGCTAAAGAAAAGTCTGAAGGGTAAAGGATAAAAGCTAAAGTTAGTAAGGTAGGGGCTGTGGGATGCACGGGGGCGAGGGCCTAAGCAGAGACGGTGACGTAGATCTGGCACTTGATTCACCCTTTACCCTTTAACCTTGCCTTTCCATTTATCCTTTACACCTTAACCTTTACCCTTTAAGGAGAATATGCCAACCGAGCGCACTTTAACGATCATCAAGCCTGACGCCGTGGCGGCAGGCCACGTCGGCGACATCATCAAGATTGTTGAAGCAAGTGGTTTCAAAATCGTCGCGGCGCACCTGGTGCGCCTTTCCAAGAAGGAAGCGGAGGCGTTTTACGCCGTGCATCGCGGCAAGCCGTTCTTCGAGAGCCTCACCACGTTCATGAGCTCCGGCCGCGCGTTGGTGATGGTTCTCGAAGGCGAAAGCGTCATCTCGCGCCTGCGTGAGGTCATGGGCGCCACCAATCCCGCCCAGGCCGCCCCCGGAACCATCCGCAAGCTCTACGCCAGTAGCATCGAGCACAATGCCGTCCACGGCTCGGACGCCCCCGAGACCGCCGCTTACGAAATCGGCTATTTCTTCCCTGGGGTGGACTTGGCCGGCTGAGGCCAGGAGACCTCCGGGTAGCGCGGGCGTCTCGCCCGCTGTGGCGGGAGTGTCCCGCTCCCGCACCCAGGAAGTCCTAACCAACCCCCCTTGGAAAAGAGGTCGATCGAGATCGAAGACGGGCCGCAAGAAAGCGCGGGCAGGATGCCCGCGCCACAGCGGGCAAGACGCCCGCGCTACCTCAGCGGTGCTGCCTTTTGGACGGCGCGCCAGTTTCAAGTACAATATTCCTGTGGTTCCTTTGCAGCTTGGCAAGTTTCTGGTTATCGTCGGTGTGCTGCTGGTCGTTGCCGGCCTGCTGCTGATGGGCAGTGGGAGAATCTCCTTTTTCGGTCTGGGCAGGTTGCCGGGGGATATTGCCTATAAAGGCAAGAATGTGCACTTCTACTTTCCGCTGGTTACGTGTCTCTTGCTCAGTGTGGTGTTGACGCTGGTTTTGTGGTTGGTTTCGCTTTTCACGAAAAGATAGAGCGTCAGTTGTCCGTAGTCCGTTGTCAGTTGTCAGCGACGGACAACGGACGACGGACGACCAGCTCTCGATTCGCTTCTTATGAGCCAAGCTTTCCTCAATTTCGGCCCCACAAAGAAAATCTTCAGCGTCTCCGAGCTGAGCCAGGAAATCAAGAACCTGCTGGAGCGGCAGTACCCGGACGTATGGGTAACCGGGGAAGTCTCGAATTTTCGCGCCGCCGGCTCCGGCCATCTTTATTTCACGCTCAAGGATGCGACCGCCCAACTTCGCGCCGTGTGCTTTCGCAACCAGGCGCGCTACCTGAAATTCAAACCTCAAGACGGCATTTCAGTGATCGCGCGCGGCCACCTGAGCGTTTACGAGGCGCGGGGCGAGTATCAGCTTTACGTGGAATATTTGGAGCCCGCCGGCCTGGGCGCGCTTCAACTGGCGTTCGAACAACTCAAGCAGAAACTCGCCGCTGAGGGTTTGTTCGAGACCGCCCGCAAGAAACCTCTCCCGCTCCTTCCGCGGGCGATCGGCGTGGTCACATCGCCCACCGGCGCCGTCATCCGCGATATCCTTCGCATCCTGCGCCGCCGCTTCCGCAATATGAACGTCCTGATATACCCGGTCAAGGTGCAAGGCGAGGGCGCGGCGGAGGAGATCGTCGAGGGCATCAAATACTTCAACCGCGAGCAGAACGTTGAGGTGATGATTGTGGGGCGCGGCGGCGGCTCGCTGGAAGACCTGTGGGCTTTCAACGAAGAAGTGGTGGCGCGGGCCATCGCCGCTTCCGGAATTCCGGTGATATCCGCCGTGGGCCACGAAACGGATTTCACCATCGCGGATTTTGTCGCCGACCTTCGCGCACCTACGCCTTCAGCCGCCGCCGAGCTTGTGGTCCACCGCAAGCAGGACTTCATCACCGAGCTTGAAAACCGCGCCCGCCGCATGGCGCAGATTATCCGGCTGCAACTTTCCGAAGCCCGGCAGCGGCTGACGGAATTGCGCATGCACCACGCCTTCCAGACGCTCGCGACGAGGCTGGCGGAAAGAGCTCAGCGCGTGGATGACGCCGTCGCCGCGCTGGAGCGCTCGATGCGCTCCCGATTGAATGTGGCAAGGCAGGAGTGGCTGCGGGCTTCGGCAGGGGTCGTTCGGTATGACTTCCGGCGCCTGCTGGGGCTGAAGCGCGCCGCGCTGGACGACCGACGGGGACGATTCGATGCCGCCTTCCGTCGCTTCCTGACGGAGAGGCATAACCGCCTGTCGCAAGTGGAAGCCATTTTAAAGGAGCGCAGCCCGCTGACCATCCTTCACCGGGGATACTCGATCACCCGCGACACTGCCGGCAAGATCATTCGCGACGCTGAGGCCGTGGCCCTGGGCAGCGATATTTCGGTGCGGCTCGCGCGAGGAGAGCTTGCCGCAACTATTAAAGACAGGAAGCTCTAGCCCACGACCGCCGCGCGTTACTCATACCGGAGCGCCACGATGGGGTCGAGGCGGGCAGCCTTCAAGGCCGGCCAGAGGCCGAAAAACAGGCCGACGCTTGTGGCGACGACGAAACCCGCCACCACGGACCAAAGCGGGACGGTTGAAGGCAGGCCTGGCACAAAGACTCGGATGAGGAAACTCAGCAACCAACCTACGGCGATTCCGATGAGGCCGCCCGAGCAGGTGAGCACAATGGCCTCAAGCAGGAACTGCCACACGATGTCGCGCCGGCGCGCGCCTATAGCCTTGCGCACGCCAATCTCCCGCGTGCGCTCTGTAACCGAGACCAGCATGATATTCATCACCCCGATGCCCCCCACCAGCAGACCAATGGAGGAGATCACCACCATCACGAGCGCTACGGTGCCAACAATTCCGCGAAACTCGGCGATGAGCGACTCTGCCGTCGCGATCCCGAAGTTGTCGGGCTCGGAAGGTTTCACCTGGCGGCGGCGACGAAGCAAGCCGCGGACTTCGTCCTCCGCCTCCTCCATCCTTCCTCGGTAGGCCAGTACGCTGAGGAAGTGATCTTTAGCATCGGGATAAAGCTTCTTGTATGTCCAATAGGGGATGAAGATGTCCCGATCATCGGGATTGTCTCCCAGGAATCCCTTGAACTTGTCGAGCGTGCCGATGACTTCGAAGCTGTGCCCGTCCACCACGATGCCTTTGCCAACCGGGTCCTCGTGCTGGAACAGTCGTTCCACCACATTGGCGCCGAGAACGGTGACGTCGCGGTGGTGCAAGTCGTCGGCGGGTGTAAAGAAGCGACCGTCGGAGAGAGTCGAGTTCGCCAGAGCCAGATAGTTGGCATCCACGCCCATAAACTGCGCGCCAGCCATCTCGTGGCCCTTGTAGCGCGCCGTGGAGGGTGGCAGACCAAACTCACTCATTTCCTTGAAGAGGGCCACCGACACCTCGTCGACGGCCGGGCATTGCTCCTTGATGGCCTTGGCGTCTTCGTAGCTGAGCGGTTTACGTAGCCGCTCCTCGCGGGTCAGGCGGTGCGGCGTGCCCAACTGTAGCTTGTAGATCCAAAAAACATTTGTGCCATACTGCTCGGCCATCTGCACCAACTGAGCATCCAAACCCGCAATGATAGACGCCACCGCGATCACCGTGGTAGTGCCGATGAGTACGCCCAACACGGTGAGGAACGACCGGAACTTGTGCGTGCGCAGAGTATCGAGCGCTAAAGCCAGGTTCTCGCCGACCGCGCGCCAGTAAGTCGCCATGCTATTTCTCCGCTCGCAGCGCCTGGATGGGATCGAGAGCCGCTGCCCTCGTCGCGGGGTAGATTCCGAAAAAGAGCCCTACCAGGGTGGAAAGCGTAATCCCCACAATAACCGCGCTCAGCGGCACAGCGGCAGTGAAGACCAGCGCCACCAACCACGCGATGAGATAGGCAAGGAGTACTCCGGTCATCCCCCCGGCGCAGGCTAGCGCCGCGGCCTCAATCACGAACTGCCAGAGGATGTCGCGGCGCCGCGCCCCCACCGATTTGCGAATCCCTATCTCGTGCGTGCGCTCGGTGACTGTAGCCAGCATGATGTTCATGATCACAATTCCGCCCACCACCATGAACACCGCTACCACGCCGATGGTGACGGCAAAGATGCTGCCGGTTAGGTTCTGCCAGGCGGTCATCAGCGTTTCGGAGGCGTTAATGCCGAAGTTGTCGTTATCGTGGTAGGGGATGTGGCGGCGCGCCCGCATGAGGACGCGGACTTCGTCCTCGAGCTCCATCATGTGCTTGGAGTCCGGCGCCTTGACAAAAACCAGGAGGTCCAGGCGCGGCATGAAAAGGTTCCGGAAAGTGCCAAGCGGAATATAAACAAAGTTGTCTTGGCTCATGCCGAAAGTGGAGCCCACCTTCTCCGCCACCCCGACAATGCGGAAGCTCTGTCCCCCCACCAGCAATTCCTTGTCAATCGGATCGACCGACGGAAAGAGCTTGTCCACGATGTCCTGGCCAATAAAACAGACGCGCTCGTTGTGGCGGTAGTCCTGGTCTGAAATGTAGCGGCCATAGCGCACCTTTTCCCGCCCGATGTCCGCGTGGCTTGGGGTCATCCCCATCAGAGTCACTTCGTCGATCGAATGACCCTTGTACCGCGCCTCTGGGCTGGGCTGCAGTTGCGCCAAGGCGCTGATCGCCTCGTAACCGGCCAGCGTGTCCCGTACGTACTCGTAGTCTTCGTAGCGGATGGGCTTGTTGCGCCGCAGCGCTTTCAAGTACTCGTCGTACCCCTGTGCCCACTTGAACTGATGAAGCACGAAGGTGTTGGCGCCGAGATTGGCGATCTTAGTCGCAATGTAGAGGTTCATGCCGTTCACCACCGACATCACGACAATCAGCGTGGTGGTGGCGATGACGACCCCGAGCAGGGTGAGGAAAGACCGCAGCTTGTGGCTGCGCAGTTCTCCCAGCGCGTTCCAGAAGGCTTCGCGAACCGGGACCCAGAAACCGGTCTGCTGCCGCAGGCTTGCCGGCGGCTTAGCGACAGCAGTTCGGGCTGGGCTGAAAACGGCCATGTTGGTTACTTTCAATGTGCTCTATGGCAAGGGGCACCTTCGCGTAGCAGCGGGCAGCATCCTTGCCGTATTCGCTGAAGCCCCCGGAGGTGTATCAATCAACAGTTTACACTATTAAGGCGAACGAGTGACTTCGCTGGGATCACATAGATCGGCAGGGCCCGTCTCGAGAGTGAGCATCAACGCGTAACGGTCTGTATGGGTAATGACTTCCGCGGCCAGGAACCGTCGTTAGCCATCGGGCAGTTCTTCTGCGTGCAGGTCGACAAGGTGTCGCGTCCGTTCCAATCTCGAGCCCTCAACGATCTCAGCGTTAGGGACCATAACTGAAGTCTACGACACCATCGCGATAATCAATCTTGACATCGAGAAGACTCAGCGTCTGGAAACCGAGAATGCCGGAAACTTCCGTGCCGATCGCATCGCTAAGATGTGTTAGGTCGAAGGTCAGCATTCCTTGATTTTGCTGGCGCAGGTGACCGAACTGGATCACGGCTTGATCAGCGCGGTAGACATTTCTCACCGAGCCACTAAGGCCCCTGACGGTCGTGCCTGGATCGCCGTAAAGCTTGGTCACTTCCTCGGCCGCACTGGGTGAGATTGAATTGGAAAAAGCTCCCGTGTCGAGCAGAAACAGCTTGACGGGCGCCTCGCCGATCGACGTAGCTACGAGCAAATGGTGCCCAAAGCGATAAAGCTGCGTGTAGGACTTCATTTCCGGGGCGATGTAGCGATCCTGGGGGCCCGTGTGCGGGGGCCGAGCGCTCTCTGCGCCCTTTGGTTCGGCGGTCTTTTCAGCAGGTTCTTCTCCCGAGGAACTGGAGTCAGCTTTCTCGGTTTGCAAAGTAATCTTTGTTGCAGCTTCTCCGGGGCGCTTGGGCAGTTCCCCCAGACGCAACTTCTGGTTGGGAAAATCAATATCCACCAGGAAGGCGGCGAAGACGACGGCCCCGATCAGCCCATCCTCTCCGCCCACCGAGCGTTGCTCGAGTACCTCCACTGGACAGTTCTGGAATTCGAGCTCGCCGATCGTCAGCGAGTTCGCTAATCCCATATAACCGCTTCTGCTGCCCTTGTCCCCTATGCCTTGGATGTCTGTTTCCGAGAGCTTGGTCACGGCGGCTTTCTCTGCCAGGTTACGGTTGATCAAGATTCCTGATGCACCCGTATCGAGTAGTAGTTTGGATTTCTTACCATTCACCGCCACAGAGAGGCCGTACCCTCGAAGGCGCCTCGGATCCACCATGAGACGGACCAGCGGCGTTTCGGTAGTCGTGGCCTTGCTGACCAAGTGGCAAGCCCCCCTCGGGTCTTTCGCGCGGGCCTTCAGGTATTCGAGGTAGTGCTGCATGGCGGCGCGGGTTTCCGCGTCATCGTTGGTCTCGCCGGCGAGGTATTGCTCCAAGTACTTGATCCGTTCGGCGCGGCTCAGTCTTCCAACCCATATTCTGGTGATTTCGGGGTCGTTGGAGTCCAACCGGTGCGCTTTGTCGATCATGTCCCAGCCACTCTTGTACATGGAGAGCGCCCAGCGCACTCGTGCCAGCCCTAAGTAGGCGCGAGCGTTCGGATAGCCCGAATTGATCACCTTCACCCATTCCTGTTCTGCCTTAAGAATTTGTCCCTGGCGAAAGTAGACCTCGCCGAGCGCAACGCGTACGACTGGGGAATCGGCCGACTGCATACCCTTGGTGACGGTGTCAAAAGCTTGCTTCACATCCTTCTTCTTCAGGTAGACACGGGTCAGACCGGCGTAGGCGTCAGGTGAGTTTGGCCTTTCCTGGAGAAGTTGTTGGTACTTCTGGATGGCGCGGTCGAAGTCACCTTTGCGGTAAAACCCTATGGCCTCCGCCAAGACGTCGTGCGTGGCAACGAGTTCGGCTGATTTCGCCGGGGCCGGGGAGGCTTGCGAAGGACCCTCTGTGGTGACGGATGCCGGAGCCTGAGACTGGCTCCATTGCGGCTTGTTGACAATGAACCCGGTGGTCCAACGAGGGACGGTGCTGAACCAAAAAACCAAGCTCAGGCACAGGGCTCGAAGCATACGCCGTCTCCCCGGTCGTGGCGGGAGTGTTGGGAGAATTCCGCCTACCACGCGCAAGTCTGTCACAGGACTGTCGGGCGGTCAAGAGTACCACTCGATACAGCATCACTCGATATTGCGAGTCAGGGACGGCGGTAGTTGAAGTCCCTAATGGCGTGCCACTGCCTCCAAGGGTCAGGCTCGACCCTTAAGAGAGCTTGTACCCGATCTTGCGCAGGAAATCTTTGCGGAATTTGATGTCGGCTTCGGTTTCGACGCCCTTGGTTTTTAATGCCGTCGATGACCCCGAGGATGCCGCGGCCCTGCTCGGTCTCGGCGACAACCACCTCGACGGGATTGGCCGTGGCGCAAAAGATCCGGCACACCTCCGGGACGTTCTTGACCGTGTTCAGAATGTTGATCGGGAAGCCGCCATCCATAAAGATGATGAAACAATGGCCGCAAGCGAGCGCCAGGGCGTTTTTCTGCGCGAGCTCGATCAGCCGCTGGTCATTGCCGGAGTAGCGCACTAAGGCGGGGCCAGACGATTCGCAGAATCCGATGCCGAACTTCATTCCGGGAACGGTTTGGACAATAGCCTCATGCAGATCCTCGACGGTTTTGATGAAATGCGACTGGCCGAGGATGAAATTCATGTCGGCAGGCTTCTCGATGGTGACGGTTTTGAGTTCCATGTGTGGCTCCATCCGCGGATTCATCCACAGATTACGCAGATTACTCAGAAATTACTCTTCAGACACTTTAAGCACAGCCAGGAAAGCTTCCTGGGGAATATCGACGCGGCCCACGCGCTTCATGCGCTTCTTGCCTTCCTTTTGCTTTTCGAGCAGCTTGCGTTTGCGGGTGATGTCGCCGCCGTAACACTTGGCGAGCACGTTCTTCCGCATGGGCGGGACGTTTTCGCGAGCGATCACTCTCGATCCGATGGAGGCCTGAAGCGCGACTTCGAAGAGCTGGCGGGGAATGAGCTTGCGCATTTTCCCGCAAAGGACGCGGCCGCGTCCAAACGCCTGATCGCGGTGGCTGATGAACGAAAGGGCATCAACCGGCTCGCCGGCCACCAGGAAATCCACCTTTACCAAATCCGAGATCCAATAGCCTGCCAAGTGGTAATCGAGCGAGGCATAGCCACGCGAGACGGACTTCAGCCGGTCGTAAAAATCCAGCACAATCTCGTTGAGGGGAAGCTCGTAGGTGAGCAGCACGCGCTTTGGCGAGACGTACTCGAATCCCTTTTGCACGCCCCGCTTTTCCTCGAGCAGTTTCAGGATGCCTCCGAGGTATTCATCCTGGGTGAAGATTTGCGCTCGGATAATGGGTTCTTCAACCCTCTCGAGGTCACCCGCAGGCGGAAACTTGGTGGGCGTATGCACGTCCAAGACCTCGCCTGCCTTGGTGGTGACGCGGTAGCGGACGCTTGGGGCGGTAGTGATCAGGTCGAGATTGAATTCGCGCTCCAGGCGCTCCTGGACGATTTCCATGTGCAGCAGCCCGAGGAAACCACCGCGAAAGCCGAAGCCCAAAGCCTGCGGAGTTTTCCGGTTCGTAGAAAAGCGAGGAGTCATTCAGCCGCAGCTTCTCGAGCGCGTCGCGCAGGAGTTCGTAGGCGCTGGCGGCCACGGGATAAAGGCCCGCAAAGACCATGGGCTTGATTTCCTCGAAGCCGGGAAACGGCGCGGCGGCGGGTCGCGCGTCGTCCGTGATGGTATCACCGATCCGTGTGTCCGAAATGCGCTTGATATTGGCGATGACGAAACCGACTTCTCCCGCCTCGAGGCGTTCCACGCGGACGGGTTTCGGCGTCAGAACGCCCAGTTCCTCAACCGTGTAGACCTGGTTGTTGGACCAAAGGCGAATCCGCATACCCACCGTCAAAGCGCCCTCGAAGATGCGGCTGAGCACCACCACGCCGCGATAGCTATCGAACCAGGAATCAAAGATCAGCGCCCGGAGAGGCTCTTCCGGCAAACCGCGCGGGGCCGGGACGCGCGCCACGATTGCCTCGAGCACCTCACCCACCCCAATGCCCTGTTTGGCGCTGATCAGCAGTGACTCGCTCGGATCGAGCGCCAGGGCGTGTTCGATCTGCTGCTTGGTGGCCTCCACGTCGGCGCCCGGCAAGTCGATTTTGTTGATGACCGGGATAATCGCCAGGTTGTTGTTCAGAGCGAGCTGAGCATTGGCCAGAGTCTGCGCCTCGACCCCTTGTGAGGCATCGATCACCAGGACTGCTCCTTCGCACGCGGAAAGACTGCGCGAAACCTCGTAGGAGAAATCGACATGGCCGGGCGTATCGATCAGGTTCAACTGGTATTGGTTTCCATCGCGCGCGCGGTAGTGAAGGCGGACCGCGTGCGCCTTGATGGTAATTCCCCGCTCGCGCTCCAGGTCCATCGAATCGAGCACTTGGTCGGACATTTCCCGCTGCGAAAGTGCGCCTGTGATTTCCAGCACACGGTCGGCCAAGGTGGATTTGCCGTGGTCAATGTGGGCGACTATCGAAAAGTTGCGAACGTAACGCGCGTCCGTCATAAACGGATTTTGAATTTTGGATTAAGAGTTCGTTCGCCCCGCTTTCTACTCAATCAATCCAAAATCGCAAACCCAAAATCCAAGATGTGTAACCCTTTGAAAATCTAACAAAAGGGCGATACCCTGTCAAACTTGAGGTCACGATGCAACCATCCCATGGGGACATTCGCATTCGATTGCTGGACTTCATCAGCAGTGAGGCCACATACTATACGGCGGCGATTCGCTGCGACGGGTGTTGGGGGAGTCAATATGGCTTTCGAGAACTTGGTCTACGAAAAGCGAAATGGCATCGGGCATGTGACCATCAACCGTCCCGGCAGGCTAAACGTGCTGGACCGGAAAACAATGGAAGAGCTGTATGAGTGTTTTCAGGATATCCAAAGGGACGACGAGGTGCGAGCCATCATCCTCACCGGGGCCGGCGATAAAGCCTTTGTGGGAGGCGCCGACATCAACGAACTGGCGGTGCAAACGCCGGTCGAGGGCAAAGAGATGTCGGTGCGCGGCCAGAAGATTCTGGACTTTATCGAGCATCTGGGCAAGCCGGTGATTGCTGCCATCAACGGCTATGCTCTGGGTGGAGGCTGCGAGCTCGCCCTGGCGTGCGCATTAAGGATCGCTTCTGAGCATGCGCGCCTGGGCCAGCCGGAAGTAAAGCTGGGACTTATCCCGGGCTACGCGGGAACACAACGCTTGCCGCGCCTGGTTGGCAAAGGACGCGCCCTCGAAATGCTGCTGAGTGGCGACCCCATCAGCGCCTCCGAGGCCTATCGTATCGGGTTGGTAAACCAAGTGGTCCCCGCGCCAGAGCTTATCGCCGCAGCGGAGAAGCTCGCGCAAAAGATCGTGGCCAACGCGCCGCTGGCCGTGAAGTTCGCGCTCGAAGCCGTAAGCCACGGCTTGGAAATGCCGGAAGCCGAGGGCCAGTTCCTGGAGGCTACCCTTTTCGGTCTATGCTGCACGACGGCTGACATGAAGGAAGGCACGCGAGCGTTCCTGGAGAAGCGGCCGGCACGGTTTACGGGCAAGTAGCGCTGGTTCGAAACTGGAAAATAGAAACTGGAAACTGGAAACTGGAAAATTGATGACCAGTCGGGTTTCGATTTTCGAATTTCCATTTTCGAGTTTCCGGTTTCTGTACTCGAGGGTCGCTCGTCACTCGTCACTTGAATATGGGTTCACGCAGAAAATCCCGCGAGTTTGCCATGCAGATGCTCTATCAATGGGAGATCTGCGGCTACACCCCCGCCCAGGTGGCGGCGTCTTTTTTTGCCAACCAAAAGGCGGATGCTGAGGTGGAGAGTTTTGCTCGCGCCCTTTTCGATGGCGCAATACTGAATATTGACCAACTCGACCGGTTGGTTCGTGAACATGCTGAAAACTGGCGCCTGGAGCGCATGGCGGCCGTTGACCGCAACATCCTGCGCGTGGCCCTGTACGAACTTCTCCACCACCCGGAAACTCCCGCCGCTGCCGTGATCAACGAGGCGCTGGAGATCGCCCGGCGTTTTTCGACAGGGGATTCTGTCGAGTTCGTCAACGGCGTGCTGGATGGCATCCGCAAGACCCTTGCACCGCGTGAGCCGCAGTCGAAATGAGAAGGCACCCAGATCCAGTGGATGGATGTCATTCCGATCCGTCAGCCGACGGAGAGGAATCTCGCCCTGCGCAAAGGCGGATCGGAGCTCAAGGGGGACCAGTGTGTGGAAGAAAGGATCAGAGCGAGATTCCTCTCCGTCGGCTGACGGACCGGAATGACAACGCTGAGGGCTGACACGGCCGCGGCTACGACTGTTTCCGGGAAAACGCCTCTATCTCGGCGAGCAGAGCTCCCACTTGCTCGGGCGAGGGAGGGCATTCGTACCCACCACCCCCAACCCCTCCTCCGCCGAGGAGGGGAGCCGTTATAGCAAATCATGTCGGCGCAGGCGCTCGAGTTCCTGGACTGCTTTTCCGACATCCTGAGAGCGGTTACGCGCGCAAACCAGTAACGCGTCGTCGGTCTCGACGACGACCAGGTCTTGAACCCCCACCGTTACCACAAACTTCTTTGGCGAGACCACCATATTGCCCCATGAATCAAGGCTGAGGCTAGCGCTGGGCCGGACGTTCTTCTCCGTGTCCTGATTGCTCAGCTCGTACACGACGACCCAGCTCCCTACGTCGTTCCATCCAATGTCCGCGGGCACCGCATAGATATTCGAGATCTTTTCCATGAGCGCGTAGTCAATGGAGATCTTCTGGAACTTGGGGTAAAGCCGGCGAAAAGCGCGCGCGCGGATTCCTCCGGCGCCGGCGATTTGCGCCAACTGACTTGCCATTTCAGGCTGGAAGCGCTGCAAGTTCTCAATTAGGGTCGAAGCCTTCCAGATAAACATGCCGCCGTTCCAAAGATACCGTCCCGAAGCTACGTAACGACGCGCCACAGCCAGCGTCGGTTTCTCTGTGAAATTGTCTACGTGGAAGACTTCGTGCCCCGCCACTTTCCCTTCGCGGCGGCCCAGGCGAACATATCCAAAGCCGGTATCGGGTCGCGTGGGCTTCAGGCCCAGAACCACGGAGCGCCCCGCCGTAGAAGCCGTTCGGCACGCCGTACCCAGGACTTGCCGAAAAACTCCAGGCTTGGCGATGATCTGATCGGAAGGCAAAACCACCATAAGACCTTCGGGGTCGCGCCGGGCGATCTCCTGTGCGGCGACTCCCAGAGTGGGGGCGGTATTCCGTGAGGTCGGCTCACCAACAATCTGATCGGAAGGAATGCGCGGCAAAAGCTGGCGAACTTTCTTCAATATCTGTTCACTGGTGAAAATGTAGATGCGGTCAAACGGGACAACGGGCCGGATGCGAGCTACGGTTTGTTCCAGCAGCGAGCTCCGGCCGAACAAAGTCAACAATTGCTTCGGGCGTTTACGGCGGCTAAGGGGCCAAAACCGCGTACCGCTGCCTCCAGCCATGATTACGGCGTAGGTGTGTTTGAACACGGGATCTGTAGCCATGTTTATAACTCAAAGACAACTTGCTCGACATCTTCGGGGGGAACTTTGCGAGCCGCCAGCGGCCGCCTGAAGTCCTGCACTAGGTCGGGGACATAAAACTTCAGGAGTCGGGTTCCCTGCTGGGGGACGAATCTGTAGGCTCCCGCCGCCGGGGGTATTATCCATGTCTCTCCGCTCCGATAGCCCAGCCAGCCCGCCGAGTTCTCAACGCGCCCCTCGCCTTTAAGGACGGAATAAACCTCCACCCGTTCCGGCGAACTCTTGAAGGTGGCCATCTTGCGCAGGAATACCTCCTCGACCGCGAAGTATGGGCAAGCCATAATGTATCGCCGGGTGCCGAAGGGCTCCTGAAATTCCCATTGTGGGAGGCAGTGACGAGGGGGCAGGGCTTCCTGGATAACGTCCATGCCTTTGGCCAAATGCAGGGGGCGAGGTTTCCCGTCCAGCCCGACTCTGCCGAAGTCGTCCAGGCGATAGGTCAGGTCGGAGTTTTGCTCGACCTCGAACAGAACCAGCCCGGGGCCTAGCGCATGCACCGTGCCGGGCGGCACGAAGATGGCTTCGCCGGCCTTGGGGTAATGGCGCTCGAGGAGTTCCTTCGACGTTCCATTTTCGAAAGCTGCTCTAAGCGCCTCCTTGGTGACCCCCGGTTTTACCGCCAGCAGGAGTTCCGCGTTTGCGTCGGCCTGGAGGATATACCACATTTCGCACTTGCCGACATTGCCCGGGTCGTGCAAGCGCGCATACTCATCGTCCGGATGAACCTGCACGGATAGCCAGTCACTCGTGAAGATGTACTTGGCAAGCAGCGGAAAACGCTTACCCTTCCACGCCGGGCCATGGAGTTCAGGTCCATACTTTTCGGATACCTCGTCCAGCGTGAGGCCTGCTACGGGGCCGTTCAGAAACCCGGAAGTATCGTCGGTGGCCCAGACTTCTCCGATCAATTCGCCAGGTTTGCCCACGCCACCTGAGACCTCCGCTTTTCTGGAGGCCGGGGAGTGAGTTTCCCCCGGCGCTGAGTATATGGGCGCGAGATCCTCCCGGCCCCAGATTTTTGGTTTGAAGGCAGTGGAAAGCTGAAGAGGAGTGTTCAGCGTGGACATAATTCATTCAGAGCTTGGAGAAGAACGCTGCCATACGTCGCAACCCCTCATCAATATGTTCAAGAGAGGTTGCGTATGAAATTCGGATGTGTTCTTGAGTTCCAAAGGCAGTGCCGGGAACTACTGCAACGTGTGCCTCATCCAAGAGCCGCTCCGCCAGCATGGAGGTATCTCCCGAGCCGTCTTTCTTAAGATAATACCCGACGTTCGGGTAGGCGTAAAAGGCGCCGTGCGGAGGAACGCAATGTATGCCAGGTATCGCTTGCAGTCCCTCGATGAGACGATCCCGGCGGTGCCGGTACTCGGTACGCATCTTATCCACGTGGCCTTGTGGCCCCTCGATGGCCGCCAGGGCCGCCTTCTGAGCGATGGACGTAGGGTTTGAGGTCGAGTGGCTCTGGAGCTTCAGCATGTTGGCCAAAAGTCTTGCCGGCCCCAAAGCAAATCCGACTCGCCATCCCGTCATGGCATAAGTCTTGGAAAAGGAATCGACAATCAGCAGGTGTTCCCGCTCTCTCGAGGAACCCAGCGAAAAAGGTTTGCGCCCGTCGTACAAAAAATGGCAATAGCATTCGTCAGATATCAGCAGCAGGTTATGACGGATGGCCAATTCAAGAATTTTCTCCATCTCGCCCGGGGGGACCACCGCGCCGGTGGGGTTGTTCGGTGAGTTAACGATCACCAGCTTGGTTTTGGGAGTGATCAGTTTTTCGATGGCCTTGGCGTGCACCGCGAAATTCTCGTCCTCGCTGGTCTCCAACAGGACCGGCTTGCCGCCTTCGTATTTGATGATCTCCAGGAAGGTGACCCAGTGGGGGGTAGGAAGGATGACCTCGTCGCCTTCGTTCAGGGCAGCGGACATCGCTTCAAAAATGGCTTGTTTCCCCCCCACCGTAACTAGGCATTCCTCAACCGTATAGTTCGATCCGTACGACTTCGCGTGGTGCTCTACCAGGGCGTGCCTCAGCTCCCGGATCCCGCCCGTGGCAGTGTACTTCGTGAAATCCTCTTCGATGGCTTTGATGGCAGCTTTCTTGATGTGCTCCGGAGTGGGGAAATCCGGCTCACCGGCGCCAAAGTCCGCCAGCTTGGTGTCCCTGAGCTTGAGCTTTTCCGCCTTTTGCAGGATGGTGGCGATAGTCGAAACTGAAATCCGAGAAATGCGCTCCGAAAGCTGCATTTCAGCCTCCCTTAGATTTTATTCTGAAAGACCTTTTGATGAAGCCGATCCTCGACCAAGGGGGGAACCAGGTCCTTCACGGATCCCCCGTTCTGGAAAATCTCTCTGACCAGGCGGGAACTGACGTAAGTGTAGGACTCTGCGGGAACCAGGAAAACCGTTTCCAGGCTCGGCTCGAGTTTGCGGTTCATGATGGCCATTTGGAGTTCGTACTCGTAGTCCGTGAAAGCGCGGATGCCGCGCAGGATGATTCCCGCCTGCTTTTGCTTGGCGTATTCCACCAGCAGCCCGCCAAACGTCTCCACGGAGACATTCGGCATTCCACGAGTGACTTCCTGAAGCATCTCGACTCGCTCCATGACGGTGAAGAGTGGCGACTTGTCAGGGTTCGTCAAAACCGCGACAATCAAACGTCCAAAGATCCGCCGCGCCCGCTCGATGAGATCGAGATGACCGTTGGTGATCGGATCGAAAGACCCGGGATAAACCGCTAGAAATTCAGACATAGACTGTCTGGTAAACTGCGCCCCCAAGGATTGGACCCGCGAATGCACATTTTAGCGTTTTGCGTGGAATCTTGTAAACGGCAATCTACGTTGCGACGGCGCCTAACCTTTGGCACTAACCTTTGGCACTAGGAAATGCGCAAGCCCTGTGCTAAGATAACCCGGAATTCGATATATGCATGAGCGCCGCCAAGTCAAACGTTATCCGCTAAAGCTACCGGCGCAAGTCCGGTGGAAAGCCCGAGGCAAAAGTGTGGGTGGAGTGGAAGGTGAAACGGGAGATATAAGTTCCAATGGGTTGCTCCTGGTGATCCCCAACCGCCTGCCTCTTGGCACAACCATCAACGTCACTATCCATTTGCCTGTCGAGTTGACAAGGGTTCCCGTTGAGCTTTCCTGTCTTGGACGTGTGGTTCGCAAGAGCCGCATGGCCAAGGGTCAGGGAATTTCGGCGATCATTGAAGATTTCCAGCTCCGACCCTCGCCGCAAGAGGCTGGGAAATCCTAATCTCCCAGCACCGTGGCTGCGGGCACATTGGTGGTTGGCTCCTTTCGGCCAATGAAACAAGCGCACAAACCCAAGAGAATTCGGATTCTGGTAGCAGACCGGGAAGAGGTTTTTCGTCTCGGAATAAGGCAACTCTTCTCCCTCGAGGACGACCTGCGTGTGGTAGCCCAGGCGGCAACCAGCGAGCAGGCCCTCAGTTTGGCAGAACGGTTCAGACCGCACGTGCTGATGGTTCAGGGGGAGATCGCAGCCGAACCTCCGGGTAACTTCATGGAACAAATACGGCGCTCCTCACCCCACAGCAAGGTGGTTATTACCGCTTCGGCCCTGATCGGAGATATGGCCTCCCGTTACATGGAGGGCGGAGCCGCAGGTGTGGTCTCGAGATCAGCAGCGCTATCCCACTTCCTTAGGACTGTCAGGGAGGCGATGAAGCACAAGGCAGGAGCGTCAAGGGCAACGGGGCCCGTGCTGGTCAGGCCCCTAGATGGGTATCCCCAGAGGCCTCCCGTGCGGCCTGCCGACACACTAACACAACGCGAGAAGAGTGTGATCGCCTGCCTCATGCAGGGCCTCCCAAACCGTGAGATTTCCCGACGTCTGTCCATAGCGGAGCAGACGGTGAAGAACCACCTACGTTCTATCTTCGACAAGGTCGGGGTTTCGGACCGCTTGGAACTGGTGCTCTATGCCCTCAGCCAGAAGCTCGAATTACCGCTCATTGAAGCCGGACAGGAGCAAGCCACAGGAACCGGTTCCTAAAGGAAGGTGTCGAGTTGGATTGAGGTCACACCTGCTGACGGACGGTTCGGAGTTGATAATCATCGATGACCGCGCCGATGCCGAAGGGATATGTTTTGTCCCCTTTCTGGCTGACCACACGGGCTTGGCATCGGAGCTTAAGCGGAATTTTTGTAATCTCGGTGGGTAGACTCACCGTTAAGGTGATTCTGGTGTTTGGGCGTAGTTGCGAGGGCAGCCGCATGAATACTCCGTTGCCGCTCATAGTTGTGATCTTACCTTGTATCTGACGCACCTTTCCCGGCCCAGTCTTCCATTGCACCTTGACTGGAAATTCCACCGGAAAACGGATCCCCAAGCGAAGGCAGTTCAAAGTCACCTCCAAAGCAAATAATGTGTCGTCATCAATCTCGCATGTCGCGGGCCCAGGCACTCCTGCGCGTTGGCGTGCAGCCGCCGGCGACCTGAGCCTGATCCCCTCTCGCGCCGCCTCGAGTTTCTGCAGAAACTCGTGCCCAGCACTTCATTTCTAGCGCCGTTCTCCATCCAACTCAAGACTACTAAAGTACCATCCGCTGAAGCTATAATGGTCCGAGAAGTTGAACGCGCCCATGAGTGAATTTTCCACACCCTTGATGCGGCAGTACAGCGCCATCAAGCAGCGCCATCCCAACGCGCTGCTGCTGTTTCGCCTGGGAGACTTCTACGAACTCTTTTTCGAAGACGCGGTAGTGGCCTCGAAGGAATTGCAAATCACGCTGACCTCTCGCAACAAGGAGAAGGGCGTGGCCATCCCCATGTGTGGTGTTCCCTACCATGCTGCCGAAGGTTACATCGCCAAGCTCGTGCGCCGCGGCTACCGGGTGGCCATTTGCGATCAGATGGAAGATCCGCGCTTGGCCAAGAAACTGGTGAAGCGCGAAGTCACCCGCGTGGTGACGCCGGGAACGGCCATCGACTCGCAAATACTCGAGCCGCGCGAGAACAATTATCTGGCGGCGGTGGCGGAGAGGGACGGCCAGGTTGGCCTAGCCTTCGTGGACCTCTCGACCGGCGACTTTCGCGCCACGGAGTTTTCCGGCCCCCAGGTTTTGGCGCGCCTGCAAGAGGAACTCGACCGCATGCGGCCCAGCGAGCTCCTGGTCGCCTCGCGTCCCACCAGCCCGCCGGACTCGCGCTCCGCTCCCCTTGCTCCCCTCACCCAGACGCCTCTGGAGGACTGGGTCTTCGCTGAGGAATATGGCGCCCGCCTGTTGCGAGATCATTTCCGGGTGGCGACGCTGGCGGGCTACGGTCTGGAGGGTCATGCGCTGGCCGTGGCGGCCGCCGGGGCGGCTCTTCACTATGTACGGGAGACGCAGCGGGGGTCGCTTTCGCATCTGGACGGAATCCGCTTTTACCAGCAACAGGACTCTCTCATCCTCGATCCCGCCACCCTGCGCAACCTGGAGTTAGTCGAGCCGGCCTTCGGGGAATCGCGCGCGGCAACGCTATTGGGAGTACTGGACGAATGTGTGACCTCGCTGGGCGCGCGCAAGTTGAAGGCCTGGATGCTCTGCCCCTCCCTCGACCGTGCCGAGCTCGAGGCCCGGCTGGATGTGGTAGAGGAGTTCCTGAAATCCACTATCGAGCGGGAAGAACTTCGCCGGGCCATGGGCGGCGTGCAAGACCTCGAGCGCCTGCTGAGCAAGGTGACGCTGGAAACCGCTCACGCCCGCGATCTGCTGGCTTTGAAGCAGTCGTTCCAGGCACTCCCGCTCCTCCACACTTATCTCAATCACTTTCAGGCGGCTCGCCTCAAGGACCTTCGGGAACGTTTGGACGAGCTAGGAGATGTGCGAGAGTTGCTCGAGAAAGCGATTCATCCTGAGCCGCCTGTGCTTCTGAGCGAGGGCGGGTTGATCCGGCAGGGGTACAACCCCGAGCTCGACGAACTCCGCGACCTGAGCCAGAATAGTAAACGGCTGCTGGCCCTGATCGAAACCCGCGAGCGTGAGCGCACCGGCATTGCCTCACTGAAGGTCCGCTTTAACAGCATTTTCGGCTATTACATTGAAGTCTCGAAACCCAATCTCCATCTGGCCCCTGCGGACTACGAACGCAAGCAGACGTTGGTGAATGCCGAAAGGTTCACCACGCCGGAGTTGAAAGAATTGGAAGCGAAGATCCTGGATGCCGAGGAAAGAAGCCGCACCCTTGAGCGGGAGCTTTTTCTGGCTACCCGGCAGCAAGTGGCGAACCAAGCGCGGCGCATCCGCCAGACGGCGGCGGTGCTGGCGGAGCTCGATGTTCTGGCCTGTTTCGCCCACCTCGCCGCGGAGCGCCACTACCACCGCCCGGAGTTTTCCGAGAACGGCGAACTGGTCATCCAGCGCGGACGCCACCCCGTGATCGAACGCACTCAGCGAAGAAGGCCAGTCCGGCAAGTTCATTCCTAATGATCTCTACATGAACAGCAATACCGACCTGATCCTGATCATCACGGGGCCGAACATGGGGGGAAAGTCAACCTACCTCCGGCAAGCAGCCCTGATCGCCTTGATGGCCCAGATGGGGAGCTTCGTCCCTGCCACGCGCGCCCAGCTTCCTATTTTTGACCGCATCTTCACCCGCATCGGCGCTTCGGATAACCTGGCGCGGGGGCGCTCGACGTTTATGGTGGAGATGACGGAGGCGGCGAGCATTCTGAACACCGCCACCCCGCGCAGCCTAGTCTTGCTGGACGAGGTGGGACGGGGCACGGCCACCTTTGATGGACTGGCCATTGCCTGGGCCGTGGTCGAGCACCTCCAGACGCGCACGCGGCCCAAGACCCTCTTCGCCACCCACTACCACGAGCTCACCGAGCTCGCCGAACTTCTCCCCGGTGTGCGCAATTACCACGTCTCCGTGCGTGAATCCGGATCCAACATTGTCTTCCTGCGGAAGGTGGAACAGGGAAGCGCCGACAAAAGCTACGGCATCGAGGTTGCCCGCTTGGCCGGACTGCCCAGCAGAGTCATTGCCCGCGCGCGGGAGATCCTTTCCCGCCACGAACAGACCGAGCACAGTCTGAGCGAGCGCCTGGCGGCCAACTCAGACAAGCAGGAAACCGGACCTGTGCAGCTTACGATTTTCACACCCTTGAATGCTGAGGTGGTGAATGCCATCGAAAGCGCCGACCTCGATAACCTGAAGCCGATTGAAGCCTTGAACTTGTTGGCGGAACTGAAGAAGCAAATCCAGTCATGATGACGCTACTCACAATAGTCCTCAGTGTGACGGCCTGGCCCGGTGTGGTTGGTGCCCAGGTGGCCTCATGGGACGAGATTACCAAGGCGGCGCAGGCGGCCGATTTTCAGGGCCGGACAGCCGAAGCGGAGAAGCTCTACCTGGCCGCAGTCGAGAAGGCAGAAGCCTTCGGCCCGTCGGATTCGCGGCTTGCCACCAGCCTTGAGAGCCTTGGCACGTTTTACTTTGGACTCGACAGGCATGCGGAGGCGGAGTCCGTGCTTCAACGTGCTTATCGAGTTGGCGAAAAGTCGGAAGGACTCGCTCCCTTTCTACTCCAGCGCATCCGTCGTAATCTCGCCGCAGCTCTTCAGGCCGAGGGCAAGGACCGGGAAGCCGAGAAACTCTATCTGGATGTCGTCGCGGAAGCGAAGAAGTCGGGCAAAGAGGACTTACGTTTGGCCGACAGTCTGGAAGAGCTGGGCGGGTTCTATGAGGGCCGCCGAGAGTTTGACGACGCCGAACCCCTCTTTAAGAAAGCGCTGGCGATAAAAAGGGCCATCGTTCCTCCCGATGACCTCAGCCTCACGGAACCTCTTGGTAATTTGACGTTGCTCTACCAAAACGGCGGTAAACCCTCGCAAGCCGAGCCGTACCTGCTGCAGAAACTCGATATTGAGGAGAGAGCCTTCGGCTCGGAGAGTCTCAACTTTGCCCAAGAGCTGAACTTCCTGCAAGAGCTCTACCTCAAGGAAGGTAAATATGGCGAGGCTGAGGCCACTATCAAGAGGCTGATGGCCATCCATACGAAACTCGACGGTCCGGAAAGCCCCGTGGTCGGGGGTTACCTCGCGGGCTTAGCGGATCTAGCTGTCCGTCAGACCAATTACGCCGAAGCGGAGCAGTTCTACAAACAAGCCCTGGCCATGGAAGAGAAAGCGGAGGGACCCAACGGTTCCCGTGTTCTCGCAACCCTTGAAGGCCTTGCACAGCTTTATGGCCTTGAAAAGGACTTCGCGCAGGCCGAAGCAATCTATGAACGCGTGCTGGCCTACCGAACGAAATCCGAAGCGCCCGGGTCAGGCGTGGATCTCCGCATTGTTGAGCGGTTGGGCTCCCTCTACGAGAAGGAAGGCAAGTTCCAAGAAGCCGAAGCGTTGTATCGCAAAGCCGCAGAATCTGATCTTGCCATTCTTCCACACGGCCATCTGTCGATCATCGCCAGTCTGAACGAGCTTGCACTCTTCTTGGAACGTCGCGACCGGCTTGCCGAGGGTGAAACATACTACAAAAGTGCGCTCGATCAGTTTGGCGGCACCGGGCCCTCCGGTAACTCCCTCGGAGATTACAATCTCGCCATCGTCATGAGGAACTACGCCCGGCTGTTGCGCAAAATGAACCGCCCGGACGAAGCAGTTCCGTATGAGAAGACCGCCAAGGTGATCGACGAGCGCCTGACCCCAAAGCCTCTGAAAAAGTGACCTGAAAGTACGACCCTTTTGCAGCCTGGACTTTCACGCTGCTAGCAATAGCGACTGATCAATGAGCGCTTTCCCAGAAAATAATCTCGGCCAACTGTTGATCCTGAAAGTGAGTGAACTGCGCTGGAATTCTTCACTCGAGCACTTCCTGCGTCGTTTGCGCCCGGGCGGTGTGGTTATAGACGCGCCGCTGACCGGCGGGGCCGAAACCGTCTGCGAGTTTCTGTTCAAGCTTGCGTGCGCGGTCCCAGCCGTTCCCTTCCTGGCCCTCAGGGAAGAAGGCGAGGCCATGGATCTGCTTCGGGCCTTCCTGCCTCCTCTGCCCTCGCCTCGAGCTGTCGCGGAAAAGGGGCTTGCGTCTGTGCGACGCCTGGGCGAGCTTGTGGGCACTGCCTTGCAGCTCCTGGGTTTCAACACCGATCTGGCCCCCTTGCTTGACCTCGCGCCGCCTGCCTCGGGAAAAAGGAGTTGTGAACCCGTTGAGAATCCGGGTAGCGGCACGCCACCCTGTGGCCCAAAGCCTCCGGGCGGCGGGCCATGGCGTGCCCCTACAGGGGACACCGCTGCGACGCGCGCCTTCAGCCCCGATCCTCAGCAGGTGGCGAAGTGTGGGGCGGCATTCCTCGAAGGGCTCGAGCGTCACGAGGTGCGCGCGTGTGGAAAACACTTCCCCGGCCTCGCAGGCGCGCAGTCCTCGAACTCCACGGAGCCACTCGCGGTGTCCAAGTCCATGGCCGAGTTATGGTGCGAGGACTTGGTTCCTTATCGGGCCCTTTTGCCCCGGCTTCCCCTGGTTTTAGTGAGCACGGCCGCCTACAAAGCCTACGACTTTGATGTCCTGCAATCCGCCGGGCTATCTCCCAAGGTCGTGGAGGGATTACTCCGCGCCAAGCTGGGCTACCACGGTGTGGCAATCGCTTGTGGGCTCGAAACGGAAGCCGTGCGCGGAACTCTGACGTTGGAAGAGGCGGCTGTTCAGGCTCTGCGCGCGGGGTGCGACATGCTGCTCTTGGAAGAGGCGGAAGCCGCTGAGCGCGTGCAGGAGGCTATGAGCGCCGCTCGAGAGTCCGGGAAACTTCCGATCTCTCGAGTCGAGCAAGCACTGAAGCGCATTCAGCTCGCAAAGAAAGGTCTGAAGCCGCCCACCGGAAAGCTATCGCGAAGGTTGCTGGATCGGCTCGCCAGAGCGTTCACAGATTTCTCGAGCGACTTCGAAGAATACGGAAAAACCGGTTGAGGTTGTCATCCTGTGTATGGCCATGACTGTTATCCGTGATGTCAGGGACGGGTCGCCGCAGGGTAAGCGCGCACGTTTTTCGTGCCCTGAAAGGGCACAAGATAGTAGCCGGGGGCAACGCCCCCGGAATTCGCGACGTTCGCTCCCCGACCCTGAAGGGGTCGTATTACCCTGCGCTGGAGACACAAGACTGGCCTTACGCCATTCGGATTCGACCCTTTCAGGGTCGTGTCCTTCTCGGGAGCGCACTTTCCGGGGGCGTTGCCCCCGGCTACTATATGATCCCCTCCGGGGATCAAGGACGATAGTGCCATGCCTAATAGCAAACGCCACCCGCGCCTAGCCGTGGGACTGATGTCCGGCACCTCGATGGATGGGGTAGATGCGGCCCTGGTGCGCCTGACCGGCACCGCGGAACAACCTCGAGTGCGCTTACTGGCGTTCGTTAAGCTTCCCTACCCTCCCGATTTCAGGTGGTGGATCATGCACGTTGCCACAGGAGACCCGACCACCGCGGGAGAAGTCAGCCAACTTAACTTTATGCTCGGTGAGCTCTTCGCCAAAGCTGCCCTGCGTGTATGCCGCGCAGCACACATTTCGCCTCGGCGCGTTTCCGTAATCGGCTCACATGGCCAGACCGTTTTTCACCAGGGAAGGCCCGAGCTAGTCACCGGCCACAGGGCAGCAGCAGGCCCGAACACCCTCCAAATCGCCGAGCCCGCCGTGATCGCAGAACGAACGGGCGCTCCGGTGGTGGCGGATTTCCGCACGGCCGACGTGGCGGCTGGAGGGCAAGGGGCGCCGCTTGTACCCATGGTGGACTATCTCTTGCTCCGGGACAGGCAGAAAGGAACCGTGGCCCTGAACATCGGCGGCATTGCCAACGTTACGGTGATCCCAGCGAAGGCGAAACCGCTCGACATTATTGGCTTCGATACCGGCCCGGGAAACATGGTGAGCGATGCTCTGGTACGCCTCTTCACCAATGAGCGGGAGTATTACGACGCCGGCGGGCGTGTGGCGGCGCTGGGAAAAGTGAATGAGCCCATCCTCGCCGACGCGCTGTGCCACCCTTTCTTCTCGCAACCTCCGCCCAAAAGTGCTGGGCGGGAGCAGTTTGGGCGCGATTTCGTGGAGCGCTATTTTCGCTCACGCAAGCGCGCCCGCTTCGAAGACCTGCTTCGCACCTCCCTCGAGCTGACGGCAAGGACGATTGCCGGCGCGCTGGCCCGCTTTGTTTTTCCCGGCGCGAAGATTGACCACCTGATTGTCTCAGGGGGCGGCGCGCACAATCGTTTGCTCGTGAGCCGCCTGGCCGAATTGCTGCCGCATCTGACGGTTGAACTCTCCGAGCGGTACGGCTTGCCGGTGGACGCCAAAGAGGCCATCGCCTTCGCTATCCTTGCGGACCGCACCCTGCACGGCTTGCCGGGAAATCTTCCCAGCGTCACCGGCGCGCGCCGCGCCGTCGTACTGGGCAAGATCGTCCGCCCTTGATCGCCTTTTCATTCTGAGTCCGTCGGCCTAGGCCGAACGAAGAATCCTTGCAGTTTTCAATCCTGGCCCGATCGCCAACCAGTAGACGCTGGGGGGGAACTCGTTAGTGATTCGGCGAAGTGTCCCCTCACCACAGGTTCCGAGTCACCCGCGGTCCAAGGACTACCCTCAGATGTGACAGCATGGGCACATCTACGGTTTGCCGACTACACGTCCAAGGGAAGGACGGCGTCCTGAGGTAGCGCACACATTGGCTTCTAAGTATTCAACACCACAAAAAAGGTGGTCCGCGCGCTTTAAACTGATCCCCGATTGGTGTAGCCTTATGCACGACTATGATGGACAAAACATCACGTGGAACTGCAGCGAAGCCCTCGGCTCTAGTAGACGTTCGGGTGATTTACTGTGGCGATAACCTTGAGCAGTTGAAGAAGTTGCCCAATGCCTGCGTCGACCTGATTTACATCGACCCACCTTTCAATTCCAATCGAAATTACGAGGTGTTTTGGGGCGAAACCAGAGAGAAGCGGGCCTTTGAAGACCGGCACGCCTCCACGCAAGCATATATTGATTTCATGCGGCCACGCTGCATGGAATTGGCACGAGTCCTCAAGAAAACCGGCAGCTTTTACTATCATTGCGACTGGCACGCCAGCCATTACGTCAAGGTAATGGTCGACCAGATTCTTGGAGAGAACAAGTTCATAAACGAAATCATATGGAAGCGGCAGTCATCGCACGGCGATGCCAAGCAGGGGAGCAAACACTATCCGCGATTGCACGATGTGCTCCTCGCCTACTGCGGGGGGAGCGAAGACTACACCTGGCATCAGCAGTACGTACCGCTCGACGCCTGCTACATCGAATCGCACTACTCCCAAACTGATGAGCAAGGGAGACGTTTTCAATGGGGAGATTTGCGGGCTCCTGGTGGAGGTGCTCCTTCAAAGGGGAACCCTCACTATAGGGTACTGGGCGTTGATGGTTTCTGGCGATTTAGCCAAGAGAAGATGGACGATCTGATCCGACAAGGCCGCGTAGCCATTCCGCCGGGGGGAAGGGTTCCACGTTACAAAAGGTACCTGGACGAGTCAAAGGGGCTACCAGTGGGGAGCATCTGGGATGACATAAACCCGATCAATTCACAGGCGAAGGAGTCTTTGGGCTACCCAACCCAAAAGCCATTGCCGTTGCTCGAGCGCATCATCCAGACGTCCAGCAATCCCAACGACATTGTGCTCGACGCTTTCTGTGGCTGCGGCACAGCACTGGTGGCGGCAGAAAATCTCGGAAGGCAGTGGATTGGTATAGACATCTCGCCCACAGCTTGCCGTGTCATGGCCAAACGTCTGCGCGACGTGTGCAAGCTGCGTGAAGATGAGAACTATTGGCGTCGTGGGAAGGGATTCGTGCTCCGCGACCTGCCGTGGACAGAAAAACAGTTGCGCGAGATACCGCCGTTCGAGTTCGAAAACTGGGCGGTGATCGCGTTGGGGGGAATTCCTAACAAGACCCAGGTAGGCGACATGGGCATTGATGGTCGCATTTATCCGGTATCGGCCGTGCCGCACCGGAGCGGTAAAGCAGCGGGCGAGCTTGACTTCATGGACGAATGGTATCCGATACAGGTGAAGCATAGCGACAGAGTGGGTCGCCCGGACATTGACAAATTCGAAGCGGCCATGTTGAGGACAAACCGGAAGAAGGGATTCTTTGTCGGTTTCGACTACTCCCACGATGCCCTAACGGAAATCGACGCGTTCTTTCGCAGGGAACACGCCGTGATCGTGCCGCTAACCGTGCGAGAAATTTTGGAAGAGCAAATCGCCCAAAAGCTGGCGTGATCACGGTTTGCTGCCTAAGGGATTGGTCGAATTTGCCCATCGCTGTCCGCAAATTGCGACTGTCCAGGAGAATCGAGTTCTGCGCGCCAGGGGGGGCCAATGGAAATTGATGTTCCTGATTTTGTTCGGGAAGTGAGGGCGCGTTTTGACAGTGAAAGTGCCCCTCTCGACGAGAGGGAGATTGGCTTCGCACTTTGGAAATCGGCAAGCACACAGCTGGAGTTGACGGAGGGGCATCGGCGGGGAGTGTGGGCCGAGATAGCTCCGTTCAAGTTTCGCCCCACACCGCCTATGCAGACCTCCGTATGGGGGACCTATTTCGGACCTTCGGGTAAACGGACGACAGAGGATGGGACCCCCACATACGAGCCTGATTTGGCCGACGCTGATGAGGACGTGGTACGGTACTGGGAGGAACGCGCAGATAGCACTGCGCATCCAGTGATGAAGGCCCGCTACGCTGATGTAGTTTGGGACCTCTCTCACAAAATCACTCGTCATCGGCCCAATATCAAGTTCGCCCACACCGCGGTCGACGCATATGTGGAGACGGCCCGAAAACGTCTTTACAGCGATTCCACCGTCGGGATTGTCTACCTTACCCGAGCGCTGAATTTGGCGATCTCGATTAGCGATAAGGGAAGGGTCGAGGTCGCTCGGGACGCAATGTTTGACCTGTTCAATGCCATTGCAGATCCCGAGAAAATGGGCACATGGCACTTCCTTTTTGATGAATTGTACGAAAACGAGAAAGTCCCTCTTACACCACAGCAGAAAACGTTCCTAATCGACTCATTGGAGAAGATTTTGGCCGTGTGCATCGGCAACTCTAGCGGCCTTGGACCAGGCTTCTATTCGGCGTTCTGCGCTGCTGACCGGCTAGCTAAACACTACCGGAAAAGCGTCCAATTTGCGGATGTGCATAGAGTGGTGGAGGCCTACGGTCAGATGGTCGAATCCCTGGCCGATAAGGAAAGTCCTACGATGGCAATGGGCCACCTTCAGCAACTCTTGCATTTCTACAAATGCCACAACATGGCCGAAGACGCGATGCGTGTACAACTCGCGACACTGGCAAAGGGAAAGCAAGCCCCTCTTTCGATGAGGAAGATTTCGTATGAAGTGAAGATGGACCCACAGGAACTCGACAATTTCCTTACCAGAATTACAGATGGGGGGATTACGAAAGCACTGGAGAGAATTGCAGTGCACTTCGTAGAGTCGGCTTCCGTTACACGTAAGTTCCTTGAAGAGATGAATGAAAAGTTCCCGTTTTCTTCCATGATTCCAAGTGTAATTATGCGTGACGATCAGTTTACGGCGACCGTTGGCTCCCTGGAGAAGGACCCGGACGGGCAGTTGCACGCACAGATGGCACAGTCGATTGCTGTCAGGGACCAGTTCCTAGCAATGTCGTTTGACAGGCTGAGAGAGCGCTATGCCCCAAAGGCAGACGATATCACTGACATCGTCTGCTTATCACCCACCATCGAGCCGAACCGTAGAGGTTTGATTCAGGATGGGGTTGTAGCCTACCTGCTGGGCGACCACGTAAAAAGCGTTCACGTCCTCCTTCCGCAAATTGAGAGTGCCCTCCGCAACCTACTCATACTCGTCGGATCGGTGCCGAATAAACCAGCAGGCAACAACATTGGTACGATGCAGCTAAAGAATCTGAACGATATTCTTCGGGACCCGAAAGTCCAAGCGTGCCTCGGGGAAAACTTATGGCGCTACCTCCTTGTATTCCTTGCCGACCCGCGCGGTCAAAATGCCAGGAACCGAGTTGCGCACGGTCTTGTACCCCATGAGCACTTCTCGCGGCCACTAAGCGACCGCATCATTCACGTCCTTCTGACCCTGGGTCTTATACGCAAACGACTGGAGAGGCCTTTGCGCAAACAGGCTACCTCAGAATGACCGTGCACTTTCGTGAGACTCCGGGATCGCTGACTGGTACAGACCTCTTTCGCCTGCGCCCATTCTCACCGATGGGACCCCACAGCGGCGCACACATAGAACAAAGGCCCATGCTCCCTAAGGAGGGGGCCAAACTGGGGCAGCGGAGTCCCATTCTGCGCCAAGGAGATTCTTCAACTTGGCTAATTGCAGACGATCATCTAATCTGTGCAGGTGCCAAAGCCTTTTGCCGGCGTCCTTAATCGACGCGCCCAGAGAGTAGGCACTACCCTGGTCGACTATGATGAACCTGTCGTGTATCTTTTTTACGTGCGCCCTAACCTCAACGGTGGCCCCATTATGCTGCATAAGAAACGCTTCGACAGCGTTGCCGAAATTCGAGGGGAGGTGCTCAGAAAGGACTCTAACCCGCACCTGTCCGCTCACCACTTTCAGCATGTCCAAGATTGATTCGTCAACGTAGTTATCTACGACGGTTAAGGTGGATTTCGCAGACTTAACGATTCTTGCAATTTCGTTCCAGGATTCCTGTTGACTGTCCACCGGAAAGATTCGGATTATTCCGCCTGCTATTGCACCACCCGAGGCGTAGCTCTCTACAAGCTTGGGTGTCGGGCTCGCCCTCGTCGCTTCGGCTGGATCCAGCTCCAAATGTCCATATTTGCTCAAAAGCCAGACGTTGCGCTGAATAGCGTTCCGGTCAACTCCAAGGTAGTCAAGGTCTCGATCAGTTGCAAAGTCGAGGGAATGACTCGACGATGGGCTGTATTTGAATCCCTCCCAGTACGCTCTGTGCAGGATCAGCGACCTAACACGTGCGTCCACGACAAAATTCTGAGATAGGGCGGGGGCGTTCGGCGACACTATAACCTCTCTCTGCAGCACTCGCTCTGAAACATCGTCCTCAAAGCGCAGTTCCCCCCAATCGAATGCTCGCCGGACTCCGTTCAGCCCCACGAGATCGTGGTCAAGAGAGGACCGCCCTTCCAGTTCGCAACACGTCTCATCCGGGAGGAACGCGGCCACTCGTAAATTGGGGCGCTCCCACACTTTATCCTCCAGCACCCAAAACGTCGCTAACGAGGATCGTGCGGGGTTATATTCCTTATGTTTGAGCCGAGCTTCAAAACACTCCCCTGCGAGGGTCACTACCAGAAGTTGTTCGCCGACCCGCATTCTATGTCCCCCATATCATGACGCTGGTCGAATTATAGCCCAACTGGAACCGACGTGGCGGAGCCAGGCAGCGTGGGGTCGGCGTTTTGTGCGATCCTGCGCGGCTTTTCATCCCGCATTGGCGACAAAAACCATCGTGGCGCCACCCAAACTTGGGACGAACCGCGGAGAAATCCGTCGGCTGACGGATACCTCCGCGCTACCGTTGCTGCATTGGGGCTGAGCACTTGGCCGATACACGGCCTATACGGAGAAGTGCACCTGATCACCGAATGCGGGAGGGAAGCGAAATCAGGTGCGAAGGCGGATTGGGAACGGGAAATGCCCTTCCTCGAGGGTAGGGGATCGCCAGGGTCCAACAGCCCTTTGCAGCAATAGCCTCAGGGCATCAGCGCGTGAGAATCGAATTGGCAATAAGACACAGACACAAAAGGGCAGGTTCAAGGCGGCAGCTTCGCAAGCTCCGCTGCCGCACTCCAAGGCGCCCGTTGCCACGGCAGATGGAGGCATCGCGCCCCCAAAACTAAATGCCCCAATTAGGGCTTGACAGACGCCTTTAAGTAAGCTACAATTGTAGCGTATGTTTTTCGTGGGGAGGGCTCCGCAAGAGCCCAACCCGACTAAGGGAAGCCATGAAGAATTCGACATGGAGCGATTTCGGCTTATGTAGCCCATCGAGAATTCAGGTAGGGGCACGCCGTGGCGTGCCCGTACGGGGATTCTCTCACGGGGTCAGGGGCTTGGCCTCCCGTGGCGAGGAAGAGCGCCCGCGCCGAGGAAATATGACTTATTGGCAGGCGCATTCTTCCAGCCGTCAACTGTCAACACCGAATGGCAATTCGAAGAGAATTCTTTTTTGCAGGAAGAATGCGCGAATGTCATTGAAAACAAAGGATCGGTGCTGAAAACTCAGGGGAAAAGCGGGAATGTCTATGAAAACACATATACTTAGCCTGTTAATGCTGGAATGTCTTAGAAAACAAAAGGGGTTAATGTTAGTCACAGCAAGACGATAATGGGAGTCAATAGACCGGACCTCCGTCTTTGAGGTCTGCACTCGGTTTCCACAGCGGGTCGCAATTCGAGAAGAACTCTCTTTTTGAACGAACGAAGCTTGAATGTCTATGAAAACAAAGGAAAGCTGTGGAAAACTTGCGAACTTAGCCGGAATGTTTATGAAAACACAGATACTTATCCCGTTAAACCTGGAATGTCATAGAAAACAAAGTGAGTTAATGCAAGCCAAAGCAAGAGAAAGAGCTGATATGGATAATTTGTCCAGATCGATGCCTTGGACTGCCGGAACGGAGCTTGCGAAGCTGCCACCCTGAACCTTCTCTGCCGGCGCCTCCGCAGCATTGCCTCCATTGCTGGACCGACATCAAGCAGTCAAAGAGTCGAGGATCAAGAAGTCGAGCAGTCGCCGAGCGGGGGGTGAGGGTCTAGCAGCTTTGGACCTCTCGACCCTCGACTTCTCGACTACTCAACTACTCAACTACTCGACTCCGCGACTCTCTAATACCTAATTCCAACATACCACAATGTAGTATTAACCATTTCACGTAGGGAGTGCAGGGTGCGCAGGAAGGAATCGGCTTCGATGGGGCTGTCGGGGGCCGGCGAGGCGTAGGCGGTGATGCCCAGCGAGCGGAACATCAGTTTGATCCGGTAAAGGTGGAAGCCATCGCTTACCGCGATACAAGTGCGTTTTTGGCGCTGCCGCAGGAGGAGGGTTACGGCTTTGACGCTCTCATAGGTGGTCATGCTGCGCGTGTCCACCAGGATCTTGGCTTCCGCCACGCCGCGCTGGATCAGGTAGTCGCGCCCCACGCCGGCCTCGGTGAACTGCGGGTCGCCTCCACTGCCTCCGGTGGTGATGACCAAGGGTGCAAGGCCGCGCTCCTCGAGGTCAAAGGCATGATCCAGGCGGGCTTTGAGGACGGGAGAAGGCGCGCCGTTATACTCCGCGGCGCCAAAGATGACGACGGCATCGGCTGGCGTGGCTTCCTCTCGCCCGGCTTGCGCGCGGATGGCCAGATAAAGCGACCTCTCCACATAGGCGAGAGCAAGCAAGGCCAGCAGCAGTCCGCTAAGAACAACTTGGCGAAAGCGCAGGTGAATCAGACCAGAAACTCCTTCAAATCGGACTCCGGCACGCCGCCGGGTCGAAGGATGCGCGCCCGCTCGCCGGTCAAGTCGACCACCGTGGAGGCGAGCTGTCCTTCGGTGGGGCCTCCGTCCAGGATGAGGGGCAGAAGATCGCCGATCTGCCTGTCCACTTCCTGGGCGGTGGAGCACGCGGGCAATTCCGAAAGGTTGGCGCTGGTTCCCGTCAAAGGCCGCGCCGAAGCCTCGATCAGCGCCGTGGCCAGCAGGGCCTGAGGCCATCGCAGGCCCACCTTGCCGGTGTTTGCAGTGACCTTCAACGGGATCTGGCGAGAGGCGGGGACCACCAGGGTCAGGGGACCGGGCCAAAACCTCTTCGCCAGCGTGAAGAAAAGCTGCGGCGGATCATGGGTAAGATCCGCAGCTTGGTCGATGGACGCTACTAATAGGGGAAGGGGCCGGTCAGCCAATCGCCGTTTGATTCGGAACACCTCACTGACGGCAGCCAAGTTGAAAGGATCAGCGCCCAATCCGTAAAAGGTGTCCGTGGGGAAGGCAACGACCTTACCGGAAATAATCATGCGGACAGCGTATTCCAGCAGGAACCCCAGTCGTGCTTGGTCTACTTTGATTAATTCAGCCATGTACTTTACTGTGCGAGCACCATCTGGCAGGAGGCTGGAAATCATCCGTCCTGCAACAGCTCGTGGAAGGAGGTCCTCGCGTGCCTGGAGTTGGCTCAACTTGGCATCTGCGCTTTCCAGGAGCCGAAGTGAGTTGTGCGTCCCTCTGGCTGGGGCCTCTGCGGCTTATGCCGCAACCTGTCAAGGGCTCGCGGGTGACCCTAACACAAGCTGTTCAAAGGGTCAAGGCCTGCTTGCACCTTAATCTTATTCTTCTACCTCTTCTATTCGCGGCCACCACGAATCACTCCATTCCTGACACCGCCGAAGAGCTCGTCTGGCCGTCTTCGTGTCGGGTAGCGCGGGCGTCTCGCCCGCCGTGGCATGGGCAGATCCTGCCCGCGCCACACACTCCTTGCGCCGGGGTGACAAAATTGCCCTTGACTTGCTTGTCTCCAGTAGGTGAGAATGACGCAACCACCGCAATTATAGTGGTTACAATATTACAAACCGAAACGGGGGTGTAGATCGGTTGGCTGAAGTAAGACTTCAGGACGGTGAGTCCTTGGAAAACGCGCTTCGCCGCTTCAAGCGGAAGGTTCAGCAGGAAGACATCATAAAGGAAATCAAAAGACATTCTTTCTACTTGAAACCTGGTGAGAAAAAGCGAGTCAAGGCAGCCTTGGCTCGCAAGAGGGCACGCAAGAAGGCCAGACACGAACAGGATTAGGGATCCGGAAGCTGGGGAAGGGTGGGAACGGCACTAGCCTCGCGGTGTCAAACCACTACGCAGTTCATAGCGAGTGGGGCCCTGTTCAAACGTGGGAGTGCGCCTATGGAGTACGGGGATAGGGTCCTGAAGTGTATGGACTGCGGGGCGGAGTTCGTTTTCACTTCCGGGGAGCAGCTTTTCTTCGCCGACAAGGGGTTCAAGAACGAACCCAAACGGTGCAAGCCTTGTAAGGTGAAGCGGAGTCAAGCCCTGAGGGGGCAAAGCTACTATCGGGCCGAAACCACGACCACCTGCACTCAGTGCGGGAAAGAGACGACCGTTCCCTTTAAGCCAACTCAGGGGCGACCGGTTTACTGTCGGGAGTGTTTTCAGCAGCGGCGGACCTCCACCAGCCCGGTTTAATTCCACATCGAACACTTCCAACCTGGCAAACTCCCGTTGAAGTGTGTCCAGCCCCGAATCTCGAAGCTAGTGGTGTCATTTGGGATGACCTCCTTTTCGAACGACCGGTCATTCCCGCGAAAGTCGGAATCCATTCCATAGACAGCGCATTTCCGGAGGTTTGCGGAGTGGATTCCCGTCGGCTGACGGGAATGACGACGCCTGGAGGAGTCCCTGTCTCGCAAATGACACCACTACCAGCTCGAACGAGTTGTCAGAGACGTCATTGAAATCAGCTACAATGGTGCGTTGGCCATGTCCACATTCCAGCTTCTCAATTTCGGTTGCCGCGCGAGCCAGGCGGACGGTGCTGCCATCAAGAAGCAGTTGCTTGAATCGGGGCTGGAAGAGGTCGGGGACATTGCGGCAAGCCAGGTGGCGATTCTGAACACCTGCACCGTCACCGCCAGGGCGGATGCCGAAATCCGGCAACTGGTGCGGCGCATCCACCGCGCCAACCCGCGGTGCCGGATTCTGGTTACGGGCTGTTACGCGCAACGTTCGCCGGCGGAAATCGCCGAGTTGAGCGGTGTCGCGTGGGTGGTCGGTAATTCGCACAAGCACCTCATCGCGGACTTGCTGAGGCCGAGCCTCGAAGCTCCGCCACCCCCGGCGGTCCTGGTGGGAGAGATTACCGACGAATTCCATTTTGCTCCCATGTTTCCGGACGACCGCACTCGTCCCACGCTCAAGATTCAGGACGGCTGCAACGCGCGCTGCTCCTTCTGCGTAATTCCCTCCGTCCGCGGCCGCAGCCGCAGCCTGGCGCCCGAGAAGGCCATTGAGCAGGTCCGTGATCTGGAGCGAAGTGGGTACAAGGAAATCGTCCTTTCCGGGATCAACCTGGGAAGCTATGGGCGCGACATTGACCGCAGCATTACTTTTCTCGGTCTTCTCGAGAGGTTGTTGGAGGAGACTGTCATCGCGCGGCTGCGCATAAGCTCCATAGAGCCTATGGACGTCAGCCCGGCGCTCATCCGCCTGCTGGCCAAAGAGCCGCGCCTGGCGCAGCACCTCCACATCCCATTACAGAGTGGGTGCAGCCGCATTCTCCGCCTCATGAACAGGAGATACTGGCCGTCACAATATGCCGAGCGTATCCTTGCCATCCACGAGCGAATCCCCAACGCCGGCATCGGCGCCGATGTGATGGTCGGCTTCCCGGGCGAGACGGACCAGGACCACGCCGCCAGCGCCGCCTTTATCGAGTCGCTGCCCTTCACCTATCTGCACATTTTCCCGTATTCGGCTAGACCCCATACGCCTGCCGCTGACTCGCCCAACCAAGTGAACGGACGAGTGGCGCGCGAGCGCGCCCAGGAAATTCGCGCTTTGCTCACTCCCAAGCGCCAGGCTTTCCTTCAGGCACAAGTGGGCCAAAAGCTCTCGGCCATTACACTCGATGAATCCGAAACCGGCGATCGGGTGGCACTCAGCAGCAATTACCTGAAGATTGTCCTGCCGGGCTCGAACCTCCTGCCCAACACACTGTTCGACGTCCAGGTGGGGCGAGTTCATGAAGGCCTGCTCTTCGGTTTTCCTGCCTAACGCTGAATCCCTGCTGGACAGTCGGGCCAGAATTGCTCAGAATATTCTCTGGCAGGATGCTGATCGTTGTCATTCCGAGCGAAGCGAGGAATCCCGCTCTGGAAAGAAGTGACTTGCGAGATTCCTCGCTTCGCTCCGTCGAAAGTCACGTCATTCCCGCGAAAGCGGGAATCCAGCTCGTTCTGTGGACGTGGACCCCCGCTTGCGCGGGGGTGACGAAGGCTTGACTTTCATTTCTATGGGTGGGCCGCAGGCCCATGCCACTCGGAATGACAGGTTGGTGAGTTCTTTTAGCGTCCTGCGGAAACGTAACCCCCTGGTTTCGTCAGCAGGGGAGGTGGGATGGTGACACTTGAGCACTTCGGAAATCCCGGCGCCGGATAGCATTCCTATCAGCGAGTACATCCAAGGGAAATTCGTCCCGCTCTCCCACCTGGCCCATGGCTGGGAGATACACTCCATGATCACGCTGACTCCCGCCGAGGAGCGGACGATGGTGCGCGAACCGGCTCAGGCAGTTCCCGCGGTCATCGCCGAGCGGATCGGGCCGCTTCGAGTCCTGATGGTTCCTTACATCGCCTGCGTAGATTCCGGGGATGTAGTTTGCGGGTCTAAACCCAACGGTGAAACTCACACCGCCGCATGGGTTGAGGCACCTGAAAGGACCAATCTCCTCCTCGCCTGCCGGGAAGTTGACGCCCACGACACCGGCTTCGAGTTCCTGGCGAGCGTCGCCGAGTTGCTGCGGCCACGTCTGAGCACTTCCGAACTCGCCGCCTATGACGAGCTCCTGAATGAAGAGCTCCGTCACGGAGTGCGGGGCGAGATCGACGAAGAATCCCTGGCGGCCAAGCAAGCCCTGCTCGCCATTCGCCCCTGGCGCCGCAGCCGCCTTCAGTTTGAGCCCTACCGGGACGTCTCCCTGGCGAGCACGGTAGCTGAATACATGCATGGTTTGTGGCACGACGTCCAGATCCGCGTGGGCCCCCAACACCTGCCCCTCCAACAGTTGCGCCGCCGTCTGACCTTAATGTCCAGCCTCTTTCCACCCAACCCTGGCTATTCAGTGTTTGCAAAGGAGTTGGAAGAGGAACCGAAAACGGAAGAATGACCAACCTCCCTGGAAACTGGAAATTGGAAACGTGAAATTGGAAACTGGAAAATAGAAACTGGAAGCCTGCTGATTGAACTCACTGGCTGGCGCAGAGCTTCGCGCTGCGCCAGCCGTCGTAACTTGTGGGTTGACATCTTACCCAAAGTATGGATACTTGGGTTATATGTCTACCCAAAAGGAGAAAGACCGGCTGGAACTTTTGCAAGGCACGCTGGACCTGCTGATCCTGCGCACGCTGATCTTCGGCCCGCAGCACGGGCAAGGCATCGCGCGCGCCATTCAGCAGACGACCGAGGACGAACTGCTGGTCGAGCACGGGGCCCTTTATCCCGCCCTCCAGCGCCTGGAAGATCGCGGCTGGATCGCGGCAGAGTGGGGGACCTCCGCGCACAACCGCAAGGCGCGCTTCTACACGCTCACGCGAGCGGGCCGCAAGCAGCTCGCGAAAGAGACAGACAAGTGGCGGCGGCTGGCGACGGCCATCGGGCGGGTTCTGGGGCCCGAGACCGGGGAGGAAAATCATCCCTGTCTGGCTCATGCTACTGCCGGTTCAGGGGTGATGAATCTGATATCGACGTGGTACCCAAGGCTGCGGAGCTTTCGCACGAGTGACTGGGCACGGCGGCGTTTGGCCCTAGGGTCTATGTCGCTGCCTCGCTCCCGATAGGTAACCTTCTCATGCAGGATCTTCCAGACCAAGCGGCACAGGCGGTGGGCGATGGCCCAGATCGCTCCGTTATAGCCCAGCCGAGGCAGCAGACGACGGAACACCACCTGAAAGTGGCTGCCTTTCTTCTTTACCGCCGCGTGAGCGCACTGATTCAGGATGCGACGGAGATATTTATTGCCTTTGGCCGAGCGGCTGCTGTGGTTCTCGTCGGCACTTTCCTCCCGCCCCGGGCAGGTCCCTACCCAGGCGGCCAAGTGGGCGGCGGTGGGAAACGTGCCCGCGTCAGCTCCCACCTCCGCAATCACTTGCTGCGCCGAGTCCGCTCCGAAACCGGCCGCCGCCGCCAACCGGACCACCGCTTCCTCATGGGGTTTCATGGCTTCCGCAATCATGCCATCGAGCTTCCCCATCTGTTCCCTAAGCATGCCGTATCGCTCCAGATAGAGGGCGAGCAGTTGCCGGTGGATAGGCTGGGGGGCTCCGCTCAAAGCCGCGATCAGTTGTTTCTGGGTGCAGTGCAACCGGTCGTCTCCCAGTGCTGCCAGCTTCTTCGGGTCGGTCTCTCCCCCCGCCAGAGCACGCAGAATACGGCATCCACTAACCCCCAGCAGATCGCTAAGCAGGCTGGACAACTTGATGCGCATTTCCTCCAGCAGGCACTCCAATTGGCTCTGCAGCCGCGACGCGTCCCGGGCGAGCTGCACCTTCGTCCGCGTCATGGTCCGCCAGATGCGCTGCTCGGGCTCCGGCACAAAGCTCAGTATCAACTCACCCGCCACCAGCCGCCGTACCAAGCGCTCGGCGTCGCGGAAGTCGTGCTTGCGCCCCCGCGGAGCCCGGTTGGAAAAGGCCTGCGCCAAAGCCAAGTGCATATACGGTTCCAACTCGTACCAGACCGGCTTCCAGTACTGGGCCGTCGATTCCATGACCGCTTCTTGCACCCCTTGTTCGCGCAACCAGGCCGACAATTCATGCAGATCGCTCGTCATGGTTCCGAACCGCTTGCGCTGCGGCTCCCACTCCCGCTCGCTGACGTCGCAAACCACCACCATCAGCACTTTCTTGTGCACATCGATTCCTGCTATCTTATACGCCATGTTTGCTCCTGGCGTGGAAGAGTAGAACGTGCACAGTTAGATGTTACGCACTCTCACGCGCTACTACCCCTCCCGTTCAGGCGGGAGGGGTAGCGACACATTTATGGGTTCAAAACGCACATTCCGGGCCACACTCGGAAACGGCCTCAACTCATCCAGAGCGCAGAGGGCCTTCACAGTTCCACGCCGAGCATATCTTACACCTGCCGCTCGTGCGCATTTTCATCCCTTTGGGTTGGCCGCAGGCCCATGACCACTCGGAATGACAAGGAGCCAAGGGTGGGGTGCTCATTGGCTGGGGTAGAGCTCGTGCAGGACTTTCGGGTCCGCTTCGTCCATAGCCAGGAGGGAATGGCAGGCATTGCAATCCTGCGTGATTTCGCGTCCCTCCTTTGACTTGTGATTGCCATCGTGGCAGCGGAAGCACCCGGGGAAGTCTGTATGACCCAGGTTGTTCGGGTACGTCCCCCAGGTGATATTCATTTCGGGGAAAATGTTGCCGTTGTAGATGTCCAGCACCGTGACCGCCGCTTGTTCAATCTGCGCCCGCTGCGAATTGTAAGCCGCGAAGTAGTTCGACTTGTAGTAGGCGCGGAAAGCTTCCGGTAATTGGGTCTGAGCCGCCAACCGGCTGGGATAGATCCGGTTCAAAAGCTCAACGGAGAACTTGCGGACGAAGGCTAGAGAGGAACTGATGCGCCCCGCTGCCATCTCGCGGTTAACCGCTGATTCCGGCATGTCGAAGGTGTGGGTGGGACGATTGTGACAATCCATGCAATCCATGATGCGGGTTTCCTGATGGGCTGAGCCGTTCTGAACGGGCGCGGTGGAAACATACTGTGTGAAAGACCCATCGGGGTTTTGATAGTTGACGGACGGGATGACTTGGCGCTTACCATCGGCCGCCACGTATGTCACCAAGCCCAGGTGCATCCCGTGAATCCCCACCAGTTGGGTGTCCGGGCGGCGGCCACCGATGTGGACCAACAAAACCGTCTTTGTGGCGGTATTCTTTTCATCGTCAGCGAAGCTGGTTTTGACCACCAACTTGTCACCCGAGAACTTCTGCGGCCAATGGCAAGCTTCGCAGGTCTCGCGCGCGGGGCGCAGGTTGTGGACCGGCGTGGGGATGGGGCGCGGGTAGAGGTTGAAAGCCACGGCGAGCACCTGGTAGCTGCCGGAGATTTTCGAGCGCACAAACCACGGCGCCCCCGGTCCGATATGGCACTCGATACACTCCACGCGCGCGTGCGGCGAACGCTGGTAAGCCGTGTATTCGGGCTGCATCACCTGATGGCAGGTCTGCCCGCAGAATTGCACTGAATCCATGTAGACCGTGCCGCGGTAAGTGGCGATGGTGAATAGAGGCACATTGAGGGCGGTCATGATCGCCACGAACCACGCCGTTTGCTTCAGGCGCGGCTCGCGAAAGTCGATGGTGGGGTAAGTGGCAGGGAGTGTGCCGAGCCGCCGGTATCGGCGGAAATCGCGGTAGATGCCGAGCGGGATTAAGAGCAGTCCGGCAACAAACACCGCCGGCAGCAGGAGAAAAACCAGAATCCCCGCATAAGGGTTATAGACCAGGCCGAAAATCTGAAATAAGTACGCCAGCACCAGAGTTACGCCGGAGCTGGTGGTCAAGACCACGCCCAGGCGGCTGACCAGATTGTTGCTGAGATAAAATATCGGGCGCAGGAGATTCGCCAGCGGCCCCGAGGGGCCGCGTGTGCCAGGCTGATCCGGTGTTACAGGGGGAATTTCCTGTTTATTAGGCATGTCTTTGCCTTAATGGTATTCTGAGGCAGGAGAGAGGGGGCCTTCCGAATTGGGCCGACCCTCGCGCGACCAACTCCTGCTACTACTTTTTCTCTGGAGCCTTGTAGCCCTCGAGCGAGTGGTTATGCTCTTTGTAGTATTTTCCTGCGTCAGTAAGTTCCTTGAACTTTCCCGGTGGGTGGCAGAACGTGCAAGTCTTGCCTTCTTTCTTGCTATATTCTGCCTTGCCCATCCCTATTGAAACGGCAATGCAGGCTGCAAAACCCAATAGTAACAGTGACCGAACGATTTTCATAGACCAGATCCTCCTGGAAATGCCGGAGTCTCACCGAGGCTGACTTTCTGCCTTGTTTTGGACGCGGGCACATTTCTCAAAGCATTCTGAATGCCAAGCTTGCACACTTGTTAATTTTTTGCACAGGCCGAGTATAGCAAAAGTTAGCAGCTTCCTGGTCCTCGCTAGTTACTTGTATTCAAATAAGTTGCGCAAATTTTCAGGGGTTTTGTGGCAAATGACTCAATCGTTCCCTTTCCGGCTGAAGCCGTGACCGCTGGTCGTTTAGAACCTAACTGGTGTACCGGCCTGATCCCACCTACATCAATGCGGAAGCGATCGACAAGGTTTCGCAGGGCCTCGCAGCCTTGGCGCACGAGCAAATTAGTAATTTTCTGCGAAATCGCAGTAGTGAAGGAATTGAAATTGAGAGCCTCGTGGACGAAGGTGATGTGACGGATACCATCCTTGGCTTTGCTCAAGCGCAAGCCGTGGACCTGATCGTGATGGGTACGCACGGCCGACATGGCCTGGATCACATCCTCCTCGGCTCGGTCACGGAAAAGGTTCTGAGAAAGGCGCACTGTCCCGTCCTGGCCGTGCGTGGCCGCAATGCTCTGGACTTGGCCGTCTTTGGCTCCACAACCCACCGCGTCAATCAAAAGGGTTCATGCCCGGTCCTGACTGTTCCCCTCTGATTTCCAGTTTCTAGTGTAGTGTATCTACCGCTTTACCGCATTTGGCGACCCCGGTCGGCTGGCGCAGAGCGGAGCTCTGCGCTCGTCGGATTTCTAATCCCTGGAGACGTACTTCCAGTAAGAGCTACGGCATCTGTTGGTTTTCCGCCACAGAGCATTCCAGACATAAGAAGCGTTGTCTGATGCGCCACTCGCGAACCGGGGCACTCGGCGAAGGACCTCCATTTCTCCGCCCGAGTTCTGCCCTTAAGCACTGAGACCCAATGTTTGCACTTCCGGGTTCGCCGCATCTTCGTAGACGATGCTAAATCCTCTGGCCAACATAATATTTCTCCACCTGACAAGGGCCGCGAGCACAAGGAGCGAGAGACCCAAGAAGACAATCCACCGGACGCCATCTTGGAGCAGCCACCGTTCGAAAGTGGCCATCGTGTAGGCGTACGTCGTAAAGGCGAACCAGTAAAAGAAACCGAGGACCGTGATATTGGCCTTCCCTGACGGAAAGGAGCACGTGAACGGGATCTTCCGGAAGTTCAACAGCAACAACTCCACGAGGATGAAGGATAGCGTCAGGCTAAATATGAAATGCATGAAGGCTGGGGCCCACCCCCAGAGAACCGAAAAGAGGGGGAAGAGTGACGCAAGAGTTAAAACTGAAGCCACGACCATAGCCTTTCTCCCGCCGGTGAGACAGTCAATTCGCTTTTCGTCTTCGGCCGACTGAAAAACCCAGTTCGCTCGTAGCTCCGCAGGGACGGTGAATACGATGCGCATCCCTGACAACACGAAGAAAGACATAATCAGCGGGATAGTGAGCAACGCTTCGTCCGGCCGGGAAATGACGATCATGAAATCCCCGTGCGTCGAATGCACCAGCACTTCAAGTATCCCGAACAACGCCAACGCCAATCCTGCCCCGACGTAAGTCGTAAAGTAGAGCCGGTGTTTGGGACTGCGCGCGATCGTTCTGACCACAAAGAAGAATGTGGCGCGCTCCAGCGGCTTGCGTAACACCAGTTGATTCATGAGCCTCATCGCCGCTGCCGTCAGCCAGGATGGGCCGGCGGGGTCAGCCTCGGTCGCTTCCAGCGCCCGCTGCATGTGCCGTTTGTAGTTGAGGATATAACCGGCTGCGCAGGCTAGGGTCACGAGGCCAAGCGCGATGACCGATATCCAGGCTAAAGAGTGAAACGCGGCAACGTCCGAGCCCAGAAGGGTTTGATAAAGGCCCACAAACCAGAGGGGTGGGAGCCAAAAGAGCTGTGCGCTGCGCGCCTGTTGCCAGGTGGGCAGGAGGCTGGAAATCATAGGCAATAGGAAAAGCAACAACAGCAGCGTGACCATCGCGAGGACTTGCACGTAAAGAGAAACCTCTTTGAAGGCCCGGGGGCTGAGCAAATTGATGAGGAGAGCTTGCAGTGCCACAATAAGCAGGAAGGCGAAAGCGCTGGCGCCGATAATCGCGATGGCGTGGGCGGCGATCATGCCGCAAAGGCGTAGGAACGATACGTGGGTGCCACGTATACCCGTGGTTTCCACGAGAGGATAGAAGAGGGTGGGAACGCCTCCAACGTCAAGGATGAAAAGCGAGAGGAAGAGCAGGAGCGCGGTGATTTTGGCCCCGAAAATCGTCGCCGGTTTAAGCGGTAGGAGAGTCAGGATCGCATAGTCCCGCCGATCGGGAAACAATGCGTCCCACTCCAGGACTGCGACGAACCCGATGATGACCATCGAGAACGTAACAAAACGGCAATGGGTAATCAGAGAAATCGTGGGGTATTGCCACGGAATAATCCAATAGATGTCGGCGTAAGTGTCGACCATATAAAGCGTATAGAAAATGGGCGGGACAGCCAGCAAGGCGAGAGCACTGACGACAGTTAGCCGGGCCTCACTCCCCTGCGAGATAAACTCATTCTCAAAGAACCGACGAAAGAAGTGCTCCACCAGTTGGACGAAGTGTGTTTCGTCGTCACGGAAGAGCTTACGGATTCGGACCAAATAAGGCACGGCGCCCTTCAGGCTTTGAGCTTCATCACTTCGACGATGTCCTTTGCCACCTTCTCCGTATCCTCTTCGAGAACTAGTTCGCGGAAAACCTCCTCGAGAGAGGGGAGCTTCATCAAATCCCTCAGTCGCTCGACTCCGTCGTTGGCCGCCGCGCGCCCCCGGTGCAGGATCATCACCCTGGAGCACAGCTTTTCCACCACTTCCAGGACGTGCGAGCTGTACAGGATGATCTTGCCCTCGCTGGCCAGCGATTTGACGACGTTCCGGAAAACCAGGATCGATGTCACGTCCAGCCCGGAAAGTGGTTCGTCAAATATCAGGACGTTCGGATTATGCAGTAGCGCGGCGCGAATCAAGATCTTCTGCTTCATCCCCTTCGAGTAAGAGGAAATGGCCGCGTGTCGTTGCGAGCTGAGGGAGAAGAATTCTAAGAGGCTCTCGGTTTTCTCAGCGAGCAATCGCTCGGGGATAGAGCGCAACCGGCCGACCAGTTCCAGGTACTCCCTGCCGCTCAGGTAAGGGTAAAGGTACGGCTCTTCAGGAACATAGCCAAGCTGTCTGCGATAACCTATCAGGTCTGACTGTATATCCTGCCCGTCCAGGAAGATGTGGCCGGCGGTGGGTTCAAGCAATCCGGTCAGCATTCTCACGGTCGTGGTCTTACCCGAGCCGTTGGGGCCGAGGTAACCGTAGACCTCGCCGGGGTAAATCCGGAAACTCACATTATCGACGGCGGTGATATTGCTGTACCTTTTTGTTAGCTCCTTTATCTCAAGCATTGGAGAGACTCTCGCCGCTTTCGCGCAAGAAAGAGCTCAAGCACGGCACGCCTGGAACCCCAGTACAACGCCGTGTTCGTGCTCTCAGGGGTTCTTTGCCTGTCACCCGGCAGCAGTGGGCGGGCTGCTCCTGGCTCCGACGTGTTAGACACCACGAACAGTTGAAATGTTGCGGGCTTTTCACGCTTTGTAGGCCGGGCCTACTGATCCTGCCGTGCCGCCTGACCTTATCTCTGCCGTGTCATCGAAACGTCGACGGTTCCGAGCTGGTCCCCCGAATCGCTCTGACCCTGCCCGACCCTGCATCGAATTGCCCGAGACTGTCAGATCGAATTTCCAGTCACCTCGACCGTGACCAACCTTGAAGCTGAAAGAAGCAAGCATGTCAGGAAAAGGGACACCCTATCGAAGGCTTCCCTGTTTGCTCCACCTCTCATTCACATCTCAAGGTGGTCATCGGATCGACCTTGGCCGCCCATCGTGCCGGGATGTAACTCGCTGCCAGCGCAACGGCAATCAGAACCAGCGACACGACAACGAACGTCAGCGGGTCAGTGGGCTTGACGTCATAGAGCAGGCTCGTGAGAAAACGCGTGAGGACGAGTGCGCCAGCGATGCCAAGTCCCACACCGATCAGCGTCAACTTGAATCCCTCTCCAACAACCAGCTTAATCACATTCCCTCGCCTGGCCCCCAACGCCATGCGAATGCCGATTTCATGCGTCCGGCGAGCCACCGAATAGGCCAGCACTCCATAGATCCCAATTGCTCCCAGGCCAAGCGCCAAGAGCGCGAACGTTCCTACCAGCAAGGTATTGAATCGCTGCGGTGCGATGGACTCTGATAACCGTTGTTCCATAGTGGCGACGTCATACGCCGGCTGACTGGCGTCCACCGCTCGAACGGCGGCTTTCACGTCTGCCGCAGAGTTGAGAGGATCGCCAGCGGCGCGAAGCACCACATCCATATCTGAGGCCGGCTCCTGTAGGTAAGGTATGTAGATTTCCGGTGCCTCGGCACGGTCGGGACCAAGCTGTCTCACGTTTCCCATGATGCCAATGATCTCGCGCCACGGTCCGGTTCTTGCCCCGGCCCTGACATGCCTCCCGATCACATTCTGGTCGGGAAAGAACTGGCGGGCGAATGCCTGATTGACGATGGCGACCTGGGGCGCGCCTTGGCGGTCCTGCTCACTGAACGCGCGACCGGCGATCAGGGGGATGCGCAAGGTCCGAAAGTAGCCCGGACTCACCGCATCACACGGAACGTCTGGGCACAACCCGGGTGGTGCTTCCGGCTGGCCCTCGACATCGGTCCCTCGAAGAGATCCCCATCCGAGGAGGGGGAGTCCGCTGCCTGCGTCGGCGGACTGGATCGCTGGCAATGCTTTCACACGTTCCAGAAGCTGCCCGTAGAAGGCAGTCTGCTGTTCAGGCTTGGAGTACTCGTTGCCGGAGACGGTGATTCGAAGCGTAAGCAAGTGATGGGGGTCGAATCCGGGATTCACCGTAATCAGATAAATGAAGGTTCGAGCGAGGAGACCCGCTCCAATCAGCAATACGACAGCCAGCGCGATCTCGGTCGTCACAAGGACGTTCCGGATGCGGTGTTGTGGGTGGCCTAGCGTGGACCGCGACGTACTGTGCTTTAGGGCTTCGTCAAGCTTTACTCGCGAAGCCAATATCGCCGGAGAGAGTCCGAATAGGATGCCGGTCATCGTGGCAACGATCAACGTAAAAAGCAGCACAGTGTGGTCCGGGCGGACGCTCTCCAGGTGTGGAATCTGAGGTGGTCCAAGGGCCTGAAGAACCCTGAGGCCGGTGAATCCCACCAGAAGTGCCATGGGCGCAACGGCCATCGCCAGCACCAAACTTTCCGTCAGCAATTGCGCCGCGATGCGCAACCTCGGAGCGCCCAGGGCAGCTCGCACAGCAAGTTCCTTCTGCCGCGCCGCGCCTCGGGCAAGCTGCAAGCTGGCGACGTTCACACACGACATGATCAGCAATAGCCCGACTGAGCAGAGCAAGACGAGCAAAATAGGGCGAGCGGGCGCGGCGAGCCTTTCGCGGAGAGGCGTCACACGCACCTCCATGCCGGAGCGCATGCGGATGAACTGCGGGGGCTCTTGCCCGGCAGTTTGTTGTACCAAGCCGCTCAGCTCGGCCTGAACATTGTAGACCGTGACGCCTGGCTTGAGGCGCGCCAGAGGCCTAATAAGTCTGAAATTCTCTGGGGCTGAGGAACCCCAATTGGCGACTCGTGGCAGGACGATGGGCAAAAACAACTCGGCCTTGAACTCATCGTCAGGGAATCGGAAACCGGCGGGAATGACCCCAACGATCGTGTGCGGGGCCCCGTCGAGATTTACGGACGAACCGGCGACACTCGGGTTCGACCCGAAGCGCCGCTGCCACAATTCGTGGCTGAGCAGTACCACTTGCCGTCCGCCCGGTTGATCCTCTTCTCGAAGAAACCCGCGCCCGAGCGATGGCTGGACTCCGAGCAAGGGGAAAAAGTCCCACGTAACCTTTGCCCCCAGAATTCGCTCCGGTTCTCCGAGTGAGGTTAGATTCACCTCGGCGGCGCCGCCATAGGCCGCAAGTCCGTCGAAGAGCCGGTCATGCTCGCTCCAATTGGCGAAGTCAGGATTGGGGACGGTCTTGAAAGGGGTCTCCCGCGGCCAGAATTCGGATATGTACACCAGGCGGCCCGGGTCGCGGTAGGGCAAGGGGCGAATCAGGACAGCGTTCACCACACTGAAAATTGTCGTGTTGACGCCGATACCCAACGCCAGCGTCAGTATCGCAACGGCCGTGAAGCCGGGGTTTTTGCGCAGCATGCGCAGGCCGAAACGAAGGTCTTGCACGAGGTGGTCCCACCAGAGCCAGCGGCCGCGTTCGTAGAAACGCTCCTGAGCCCGTGTGACATTGCCGAAGGCGCGCCGCGCCGCCCGGCGGGCCTCTTCTTCGCTCAAACCCTGCTCTTTCAATCGCTCGGTCTCGAGTTCGAGATGCGCTTCGATCTCTGCTTTGAAGTCGCTTGGTTTGCGCTTTCGCCAGAACATCGCCTTAACCCTCCCCCGTCTCGGGTCCCAGAACCCGCCCGATGGCCGCCGCCAATCGCCTTGTCCAAAGGAAAACCGCATCCGATGGCTCACTCATATCTTAGCGCCACCATGGGGTCGACCTTGGTCGCCCGGCGGGCGGGGATGTAGCTGGCCATAAGCGCAACGCTGGTCAGGACCAGAGAGACCGCGATAAATGTCAGCGGGTCGGTGGGCTTGACGCCATAGAGCAGGCTCGATAAGAACCGCGTCAGCGCCAGCGCTCCGGCAACGCCCAGGCCTATGCCGAGAGCAACCAGCAGCACCCCGCGGCGCAGGACGAGCTTCACTACATCCTGGCGCTGCGCGCCCAGCGCCATGCGCACTCCAATTTCGTGGGTACGTTGGGCCACTGAGTAAGCCATCACGCCATAAACCCCTACAGCAGCCAGCATGACTGCCATACCAGCGAAGATGCCCAGGACTAGCGCGTTGAAACGCTGTGGTGCGACGGCCTGGGAAAACCGCTGTTCCATTGTGGCAACGTCGTAGACGGGCTGATCCCGGTCCACTTCCCACACCTTGCTTCGTACTGTGGCCGCGAGTGATGCCGGGTCGGAAATGGAGCGCACGACCAAGGTCATGTAAGAGGAAGGATCTTGAAGGTAGGAAGTGAAAACCTCGGCCGGGGGATCAGTTCCAAGAGGCAGGTGCCGGACGTTCTGTACGAGACCCACAACCGAGTACCAGTTACCCTCGGGTCCGCCGAGTCGAATACGCTGCCCAAGCGGATTCTCGCCTCCGAAGAAGCGCCGGGCGAAAGCCTCGTTAACTATCGCCACACGGGGCGCCGAGTCAGCGTCGTAGGGAATGAAATATCGGCCCGAGAGGAGCGAAATCTGCAAAGCGTGGAAGTAGGAGGGTGTGATCGCGCATTCAAGCGTGCTGGGACGCATCCCTGGCGGGGCCGGGCGACCTTCGACTTCTACGCTTGCTGTACGACTCATGACATCCGTCAAGGGCGGAAAGCTTGCCGCGGCAACGGATTCGATGCCAGGCAGCTTGGCGAGGCGTTCCAGGACGTTTTCGAAGAAGGCGGCTTGCTCAGCAGGCTTTGTGTACTTTCCCAGGGGCAGCATGATCCGCTCGGTTAGAATTTGCCGGGGGTCGAAGCCGGGGTTGACCGAAGTGAGATGGACGAAGCTGCGGATCAGGAGACCCGCGCCAATCAACAGGACCAACGCCAGCGCCACTTCTGAAACCATCAGCAGGTCGCGCACTCGCTGTGCTGAGTGCCCGGCAGGCACACTGGGTCTAGCCTCCTTCAGCGTTTCTTCCAGAAGCAGTCTGGAAGCGACGAAGACGGGCGCCAGACCAAACGCGGCGCCGGTGAATGCCGTGATCGCCGCAATGAACGCAAACACCCAGGGGTCGAAGCCTGCGGTCTTGAGACCCGGAATGTTCTGCGGTCCCAATTGGCGAAATAGCGCCACGCCGCCGGCCCCCAGGATCAGTCCGGCCACTCCTCCCAGTGCGGCGAGTGCGAAACTCTCAATGAGCAGTTGCCTGGCCAGCCGCCAGCGACCCGCACCGAGCGCGGCCCGGACGGCAAACTCTTTCTCTCGGGCGGCGGCACGAGCGAGCTGCAAGTTCGCCACGTTCGCACACGCGAGCAACAGCACAAACCCGACTGCCCCCAGCAGGATCATAAGAACCGGCCGGGAGTCTCCCACCAAGTGCTGGTGAAGAGTCGCAATTCTCACTTGCAGCCCAACGCGCATTTGAGCGAAAGAAGGCGGTAGCGAAACGGCCTTGTCTGAGCGGTGGTTGATCGTGATTACATCCGACTTGGCGCGCTCGAGGGTCACTTCCGGCTTGAGGCGAGCGATAACACCGACTATCGCGAGTGCGCGGGCTGACCAATCAGCTTTTGGGGGTAGGCTGGAGGGCGCAAACAGCTCCGGGCTCCAGTCGCCGGGGAAGCGGAAACTGTCGGGCATGATGCCGATAACGGTGTACCCTTCTTCGTCGAGAGTAATCGTTTTCCCCACTAGGTTAGGATCGGAACGGAAGCGCCGCTGCCATAACGAATGGCTTAAGATCACAACCGGCGGTCCTCCTGGCTGGTCCTCCTCCGGGAGAAAGCCGCGCCCCAAAGCCGGGCGGATCCCCAGCATTGGGAAGAAGTTCCAGGTCACGCCAATTCCGTCGATGCGCTCCGGCTCGCCGCTGCCGCCGAGGTTGAGTTCCCCAAAGCCGCCGAAGGCCGCCACGTTCTCGAAGACTTGGTTTTGCTCCCGCCAATTGAGGAAATCGGGGCTGGGTACTATGGCGTTATTGAGGCGAGGCCAGAATTCTGTGACCCATACCAGGCGGTCCGGATCACTGTAGGGAAGGCGACGTAACAGCACGGCACTGACCACGCTGAAAACAGCGGTGTTTGCCCCAATCCCAAGCGCGAGCGTGAGGACGGCGATGGCGGTGAAGCCGGGGTTCTTGCGCAGCACGCGCAGCCCGAAGCGGAGGTCTTGCACGAGGTGGTCCCACCAGAGCCAGCGGCCGGATTCGTAGAAGCGCTCCTGAGCCTGGGTGACGTTGCCGAAGGCGCGCCGCGCCGCCCTGCGAGCCTCTTCTTCGCTCAAACCCTGCTCCTTCAGTCGCTCTGTCTCGAGTTCGAAATGCGCTTCGATCTCCGCTACGAAGTCGCTCGGTTTGCGCTTTCGCCGGAACATCGTCTTAACGAGAGAGCGCAGCGAGGAATCTCGCTCTGGGTTTCGGTTTAGGCTAGAGGACAACCAAAGCGAGATTCCTCGCGCAGTTTATCTCGAACGGGCAGGGCGAGATTCCTCTCCGTCGGCTGACGGATCGGGATGACACTGCGGGCGTGATGGTGGGTTTTCGCTTTCGTGGGAATGGCATCCGTTTGGACGCTTGCCAGGGTGGGCTGAATTCGGTCATCATTACATATGCACCACTGACCGCGATAAGAACAGGCAGGAAAGAAACGACGATTATTCCAGAAGGAGAAAATTCATGAGGCTTTTTAAGGTTCTGATCGCGCTATCCATCTTTTGTGGTTGCCTACTCACTTTGGCGACGGCCAAGCCAGAATACGGCAAGAAAGAAGGCAAGGCATGCACGTTCTGCCACGTGAAGATGGGATCCAAAGACTTGAACGACGCCGGCAAATATTATAAGGACCACAACCACTCTCTGGAAGGTTACAAGGCGCCCGAAAAGAAATAGCATTCAGCCGCGCTCATTGCCGATTGTTGATTGCCGATTGTCGAATGAAAAAGAGTTGTGGAGCAGACAGTGCCACAGGGCCGAGCGGCCGCGACCAAAACGACACCCCTCTGTGTCCTCAGTGCCCGAAAAGACCTCACACAGAGATCACGGAGATCCTGCGTGGTCTCTGTGTTTAAGCTCGAGAGGTACGGAGGACACGGAGAAAAACCTTCGCGTCACGCCAAGAGCCTGCAAACTTGCAAGGCGGGTGCGCTGTCAATCGACAATCGGCATTCGACAATCGGCAATTCCTCTAGCGCTTCTTAGCCAAGCGCACGCGTATATCCACGGCGCGAAAATCTCTCGCCTGCGGGAAGACCATCAAGGGATTGATATCCATCTCGGCGAGCTGCGGTAAGTCCTCGACGAGTCGAGAGAAGCGCTCCAGAACTTCCGCCAAGCCTTGAATATCAACAGCAGGCTCGCCGCGCACTCCTTCCAGAAGCCGATAGCCGCGGATCTGGCGGATCATCTCCCGCGCCTCAAGATCGGTGATTGGCGGCACGCGAAAGACCACATCGCTGAAGGACTCCACATAGATTCCACCCAGGCCAAACATTACCAGAGGTCCGAGCTTGGGGTCGTGCGTCATGCCGACAATGACTTCGCGCCCGCCGCGCACGTACTCCTGCACCAGAAAACCCATTTGGCCCTCAACGATTGCCGAAGTCGCGTGACGTCGTTTCACCTCCTCCGTCATCTTTTGGGCGGCGGCAATCAACTCCTGCGGCGTTTGGATATCGAGCCTCACCCCACCGGCTTCGGTTTTGTGGACAAGCCCGGGGGCAACAGCTTTCAGGACCACCGGATAGCGCGCTCCTCGCGCTACTTCGCCAAGCTCTTTCTCATCCTTGGCGACCGCGGCTCGAGCCACGGCAATGCCATAGCACTCGAGCAGCCGTTGCGCCTCCAGGGGAGTCAACTCTAAGCGTCCTTGGCGGCGGGCCTCGTTCAGAAGCTCGATGGCCGCCTCGGGATCTACGTCAAAACTGCGCACTTCCCCGATGGGCCTCTCGCGCCACTGTCGGTAGCGGTCGAGCGCCGCCAGAGCATGCACGGCCGACTCGGGGAACAAGTAGATGGCCATGTGGCCGGGGTGCTTCTCATTCAGCTCCTGGAAGAACTCGTCGGGGGCCATGAACACGCCAAACATGGGCTTGTCGAACTTCTTCCGCAGCACCTCGAGACCTTCGACGATGTCCATGGGGTCGATCATCATCGGAGGAACGAACACCACCAGGAGAGAGTCGACACTCTCATCCTCCAGGAGTATCTGGGCACACGGATCGTACCTGCTGCGGTCGGACTTACCAGTCATGTCCACAGGGTTCTGCACGATGGCCTCGGGGGGCAGCAGACGGCGAAGCTCCTGGCGCGTCCTGGGGGAGAGCTCGGCAAGCCGGAGGCCGAGACTGGCCGCCGTGTCCGTGGCCATGATGGCAGGTCCGCCGGCATTGGTCAGAATCGCCAGCCGGTTCCCGCGCGGCAGTGGGTTCTTGGAAAAGCCCAGGGCCAGATCAAACAGCTCCTCCACGGTGTTCACCCGGATCACCCCGGACTGCTCGAGGAGCGCGCCCGCCGCGATGTCCGGACCCTGGCGAGCCGAGAGTGCGCCCGTATGCGACGATGCGGCACGAGCTCCCGCCTCGGTCCGGCCTGACTTCACCGCCAGGATGGGCTTGCGTTTGGAGATGCGGCGACCAATCTGCATGAAACGCTTGGTATCGCCGAAGGACTCCAGGTACATCAGGATCAGATCCGTGTTCGGATCGTCCTCCCAAAAGAGGAGCAGATCGTTGCTGGAGACATCGGTTAGGTTGCCGAGTCCCACGAAGTAGGAGAAGCCGAGGTCGAGCTGTTGGGCGATGTTCAGGATGGCCACCCCCAGCGCTCCGCTTTGCGACATGAACGCGATACGCCCGCTCAGCGGCAAAGTGGGCGCGAAGGTCGAGTCCATGTGGACCGCCGGATCGGTGTTGATCAATCCCATGCAATTGGGCCCAATCATGCGCATCCCGTAACGTCGAATTCGCTCACGCAGCTCGGCCTCCATCCTCTTCCCCTCTTCTCCTGTCTCCGAAAAACCCGCCGTGATCACCACCAACCCTTTCACACCCTTCTTCCCGCAGTCGTCCACAACCCCCAGCACGGCTTCGCGCGGCACCACGATGACCGCCAAATCCACCGGGTCGGGGATGGAACAGACCGAAGGATAAGCTTTCATGGAGTGAACGAAATCCGCTTTTGGATTCACGGGAAAGAGCATGCCCCGGTATTCGAACTCGATCAATTGGTGCAGAATCTCGCGGCCAATCGAGCCGGCCTTGCGTGAGGCGCCGACTACCGCGATGGATTGTGGTTTGAGAAGTGAGTCGAGAGGATGCATGAAGAATCCTTTCACGCGGACGAAGGTCGAGGCCCTCTATTATAGCGAAAGCGGTGGCAGTGGGCAGCCGGCAGTGGGCAGTCGGCAGTTGCATGTCAATCTGAGCGAGGCGAGGAGTCTCTACAGTCGCTTCGTTGTGGAGCTACGGAGATTCTTCGCTTCGCTCAGAATGGCAGTGCGGAGGAAAGTGGCGTGTCTTCTGACTTCTGACTTCTGTCTCCTGAATATCGACTCTTGACTCCCTTGCTTGATCGGCGAAATCTGAGTAATCTGTGGACCATGTCAAATCGGACAGCCACGCGATACTTGATGGGGACGGCGTGCGCCGGACTATTCACCTTCGGGGTTATGACTTCCTTCCTCGGCGCCACGCTTGCGGAGCTGAGCGCCCGATTAAGCTTTGATTTGGCGCGCGGCGGCGCGCTTTTCAGCTTCCTTTATTTCCCCCAAATTCCCATGGTTTTTCTGGCCGGTCCGCTCATCGACCGCTTTGGCAAGAAGCCCATCCTTGCCGGAGGATTCCTTATCTGCGCTGCGGCCCTGGTGGGAATCGCCTATGCCCCCAGCTATGCGGGTTTGGCAGCGCTGCTCATCGCACTGGGGCTAGGAGGCGCCTCAGCCATGAGCGCTTCCAACACGCTCATCCCCGACCTTTACCCTGAGAACCCTTCCTCCGCTCTGAATCTGGGAGGCGTGTTTTTCGGTGTGGGCGCGATCTTTTTCCCCTGGCTGGTCGCTCTCATGGCGGCACGCCTGGGTCTGGTTCTTACCCTGTGGTTGATAACCCTGCTGGTGGCCGGGGTTGCGCTGGTCGCCGTTCTGCAAACGTTCCCGCCGGCCAGCTCGGGCGGTGGATTTGATTGGCTCGAGGCGCGGCGGCTAGCTCTCAATCCAGCGGTGATCATTTTGGCTCTCGTCTTGTTTTTCTATTCCGCCGTCGAGATCTCGACGGCAGGGTGGACCAGAACTTTTCTCGAGCAAGGCCTCGACGCTTCGCCGCAGACTTCCAAAGCCATCCTGACGATGTTCTGGATTGCCATGATGGTGGGACGCCTGGCCGCGAGCCAAGCCGTCAAATTTGTGCGCGGGCCTAATCTGCTCCTGGGCGCCGCGCTGGGTGCAGTGGGCGGGCTTTTAGTGGTTACCACGGCGCACTCGGTCGCGATGGCTACGGTGGGCATCGTAATTTGCGGACTAACCTACGCGCCGGTCTTTCCCACCACCGCCGGAACCGCCAGCACTTACTTTCCCAAATTGTTTGCGACGGTTTTTGGCATCCTCATGGCTGTGGGCTTGTCCGCCGGAGTAATCCTCCCTCCGGCCATCGGGTATGTCGCGAAGACTTCGACGGTGAGGGCAGGCATTTCGCTGGTGCTCGCTTTCGCTGTCCTCTTGACTGTTGTGCAAGGGATTTTCCTGGCTTACGAGCGCCGCAGGCTTCGCAAGTCCGCCAACTAAGAGCAAGGAAAACGCAACTCACTTCTTTCGTAAAGGACCGAACATGGTACGTGCAACCAAGGCTTTTGCTCCAGGTCTTCTGATTATCCTGGGCCTCAGCCTGCAAGCCTGGGCGGACTCCCAGCCCGCCATGTTCCGCGGCGGGCCGCAGCGCATCGGCGTCTATCCCGGGGCGGGCCTTACCGGTTTCGCGGGAATTCAATGGAAGTTCAAGACCCGCGGGCATGTGCTGTCCTCGCCAACCATCTATGCCGACGTCGTGTACGTGGGCAGCGACGATCGCAGCCTTTACGCAATCGACGCCGCCTCGGGAACAGAGAAGTGGCACTTTGAAACCAAAGGCGGAGCGGTCAACTCCTCCCCTGCCGTCTCGGCCGAGGCAGTTTACTTTTTGAGCGCCGACGGCAGCTTCTACGCACTTGACAGACAGACCGGCAAGCTGCTTTGGAAATTCCAAACCGGAGGCGAACGCCGCTTCGAAGCCAAAGGCCTGCACGGCGCCACGCCGCACCAGCAAACCATTCCCGACTCCTGGGATTTCTATCTCTCCTCGCCGGCGCTTGTGAACGGCGTGGTGTACTTTGGCTGCGGCGACGGGAATGTCTACGCCCTCGAGGCCAAAGCCGGGCGGCTAAAATGGAAGTGCCCGACGGGCGGCGTGGTGCATTCCTCGCCTGCTGTGGCCGAGGGGGTGGTCTACATCGGCAGTTGGGACAGCTACCTTTACGCTCTCGACGCGGGAACAGGCCAGGAGAAATGGAAGTTCAAAACGGGGGAAGATCCTCAGACTTTTAACCAGGTCGGCATTCAATCCTCCCCGGCCGTTGCTGGCGGCGTGGTTTACTTCGGTTGCCGGGACTCGCACCTGTATGCCGTGGACGCCAAAACCGGACAGCAAAAGTGGAACTTCCCCACCCGGGGTTCGTGGGTGATTGGGTCTCCCGCGGTTCGTGGCGGCGTCGTATACTTCGCGACCTCGGATAGCGCTCTCTTTCACGCCGTCGATGCCGCGACCGGCAAGGAGCGGTTCACGCTTCCCACCGGCATGTTCGTCTTCTCTTCTCCCGCCGTCGCCGGTGACATGGCGTACTTCGGAGTCTTCGATGGCCGCCTGCTCGCCCTTGACCTCTCCGCCGCCAGGCGGCGCTGGGAGTTTCAAACCGACGCCAGCAAATTGAACCTGTCCGCGTTGAAACTGCCGGACGGAAACCTGGACTTTCCCAAGATCTTCGCCTCTGACTTCTGGGAAGACATGGTCCTGGCAGTGCACAAACTCTTCGCACTCGGAGCGATTCTCTCCTCTCCCTCGGTAGCAGACAGCGTTCTCTATGTGGGCAGCGCCGATGGGTATGTCTACGCGTTGAAGCTCGCTGCGGCGCGATAAGAGGCGACGGGCGCAAGCCCGTTAGCATCCTCCGACACCAGGGACACTGCTGAGGGTCACCCCGAGCACCGACAGTCCGCTGAGGATTCGCAGGGCGGTTCGCGTGGCCGACCGCCCGTGCAAGAAAGGGATGATAATGAATCGTCGCAAGTTCCTTCAATATTCAGCTTCTCTCCTGGCAGTTCCCAGCTTGTACGGGAATGCCCGAGAACTCGAGTGCGAAATTGCCGTGATCGGAGGGGGCGTGGGTGGCTTTGCGGCTGCCCTCGCCGCCTTGCGAAACGGCAGGCGCGTCATCTTGACGGAAGAGACGCGGTGGATTGGGGGACAATTAACCGCCCAGGCCGTTCCCCCGGATGAGCACCCCTGGATCGAGCAGTTCGGTTGCACCCGCAGCTATCGCGCCTATCGCGAGTCGGTCCGCGAATACTACCGGCGGAACTATCCCTTGACCGATCAGGCCCGCGCCCGCGCCGAATTGAATCCGGGAAACGGGGGAGTGTCGCGACTGACCCACGAGTTTCGTGTCTCAGTCGCGGTGCTCGAGGCGGCCCTGGCCCCTTACGTGGGCAGCGGGCAGCTCCTGGTCCTTCTCGAACACGTTCCGGAGAGCGCCAGCACGGACCGGGATTTTGTGAGAAGCGTTGCCGTGCGCGATACGCGCCGCGGACTCACCCGCACGATAACCGCAAAATATTTCATCGACGCTACGGAACTCGGCGATCTGGTTTCCCTGACGAAGACGGAGTCCGTCACGGGGGCGGAATCTCAGGCGGAAACCGGGGAACTGCACGCCGCAGCGAAACCCCAACCCGCCGACAGCCAGTCCTTCACCTACTGCTTCGCTATGGACTACCTCGAGGGTGAAGATCACACCCTCGATCGGCCCCGCGATTACGACTTCTGGCGCGGGTACGTGCCCAACCTGGTCCCCCCTTGGCCCGGGCCTTTGCTGAGCTGGACGTACTGCGAACCCATCAGCTTGCAACCCACCAAGGCTTGCCTCGCCCCCAATCCACAGCCGGCGGCCCTCGAGGATCGCAATTTATGGCTTTATCGGCGCATCGCGGATCGCGCCAACTTCAACCGGGGCGCGTATCAAAGTGATATTACGCTTGTGAACTGGCCTCAGAACGATTATTGGGGCGGCGATCTGGTGACTGCCTCAGCGGAGCAGCGGAACGAATTGCTCGGAAAAGCGAAACAACTCAGCCTCTCCTTGCTGTATTGGATGCAAACCGAGGCCCCGCTGCCAAACGGCGGGTACGGGTGGAAAGGGCTTCGTCTGCGCAAGGACGTGGTGGGAACGGAAGACGGTCTCGCCGCCGCTCCTTACATTCGCGAGGCGCGGAGGATCCGGGCCGAATTCACCGTGCGGGAGCAGCATGTGGGAACAGAAATGCGGAGGAAGCAGACCGGACAATCATTGGAAGAGGTCACGGCCGAGAAATTCCACGACTCCGTGGGGGTGGGTGCGTACCGGATTGACCTGCATCCTTCAGCGGGAGGGACCAACTACATCGACATCAGCTCCCTGCCTTTCCAGATTCCGCTCGGAGCGCTGCTGCCGCAACGCGTCGAGAACCTGCTGCCGGCCGCCAAGAACATCGGAACGACTCACATCAGCAACGGCTGCTACCGGCTGCACCCGCCGGAATGGAATATCGGAGAAGCCGCCGGCGCCCTGGCAGCTCACGCGATGAAACTGGGCCAGCCGCCCCGCGCCATTCGCAACAACCGCAAACTCCTGGAAGACTTCCAGCGAAGCCTCGTCGCCCAAGGGTTCGAGCTCGATTGGCCGCATATTCGGCCACTCTGAGCGGGCACGGCGTAGGGGCGGTTCGCGAACCGCCCCTACAATGTCGTAGGGCTTATTCAAATCGGATTACGGCAATTTCGGGATGGTTGCCGGTGCGCAGGGTGGGGCCCCAGGTGCCGGCCCCGCTTGACACGTAGAGAGTGTAATCTCCTTCGACATGCAATCCTTGGTAATACCGTCCGTAGACTAACCTCGAGATGAACTGGATGGGAAAGATCTGGCCGTGATGGGCGTGCCCGGAAAGCTGGAGGCTGACGCCCGCCGCCTTCGCCTCTGCGATATGGGTGGGGCTATGGTAGAGCAGGATCGAGGGCAGGGCGGGATCGAGGCCCCGAAGTTTCGCGACCACCTGCGCGAAATCTTTGGAATCGCCCCGCTCGGGATAGCTCACTCCGATCACCTGTAGGCAGTCGATCACCACTGCTTCGTCGGCCAGGATTCGCACCGGAGTGGTGCGCAGCGCGGCATAAGCGCGCTCCACGCCCAGATAGGTCTCGTGGTTTCCGGTCACAAAGTAAATCCCCATCGGCGCCCGGAGGGCCTTGAGCGGGGCCACCACTTCCTCGAGCTTCCCATCGGCCCCGTCAAAGAGGTCGCCGGTGATGGCCACCAGGTCGGGGTTTTCCGCATTGATCATCGCCACCAGGCGCGAGGCGAAACCTGAGCGCAGAATCGTCCCCAGATGCGCGTCGGAAAGCTGCACGATCTTTCTCCCTCGCCAAGCGGGCGGCAGATTCTTGATCCGGACGGTAAGGCTCCGGACGTGGGGATGATAGGCGTTCCATAAGCCGTAGGCGGAGTACAGGCAAGCCAGCGCCACAGCAGCCCAACCGAAGATGGCAGGGCCTGGTGATCGCGTCAAAAGCTTCGTGGCGCCCCAGGCTACCCAGGCCAGCGCGAAACTGAGAATCAGCGTCAGCCCCACGCCCAGCCATAGCCCCGAGCAGAAATAGAGCGCGCGGGCGAAAAAGTTGCCGCTCCGGTGCGCCAGAATGGAGGAGGCAATGAAGCTCGCCGGAAGGAGAAAGAGAATCGCCGCCAGAGCGCCCCGGCGCCCCGGCGCAGCAATGCCAAAGAAATGCGCGAGAGAAAAGTAGATAAAGTAATGGCTGAAAAACAGGATCGAGATCGCGACCAGAATGAAGAGCGGAATGACGATGTAACCTCGTGACATAAGATTTTGCCTGCCACAGCCCAAGCGTGCCATTTTACACAGCCTGGTCGGGAATGGAAAGAAGAGGAAAACAGCGCAGACGCTCCCCGAATCGGGTCGTCGGTTGATTGAGCCTAAGGTCGCAAGTTGGAGTTGCGCAGACACGGCCCACACACCAGCCCTGTCATCCTGAGGAGTCCCGCCTTGTCCACAGGCATTACCAGTGATTCTGAATTACTTGGTAGAATGCCAAGTTCACAATTTGTTGGAGGCACCCTCATGGCGCGAAATTTCAAAGATCTCTCGGAGCGGGAAATCCTCGCCCTGGCCATTGCGCTCGAGGAGGAAGATGGCCGCATCTATGGCGACTTCGTCGAAGGGCTGCGTGAGACCTACCCGGCCACGGCGAAGATGTTCGAGGAGATGCAGCAAGAGGAATCCGGGCATCGCCGGGGCCTTATCGAGATCTACCGGCAACGCTTCGGCGAGCATATTCCCCTGATCCGCCGCCAGGATGTGAATGGTTTCGTGGACCGCCGCTCCGTCTGGCTGATTCGGCCGCTGGGCATTGACGTGGTAAGGAAGCAAGCAGAGATCATGGAACTGGAGACCCGGCGGTTCTATGAGCGGGCCATGCAAAGAGTGACGGATGCCTCGACTCGGAAGCTGCTGGGCGACCTGGCGGAGGCGGAGCGCAAACATTCCGCCCTGGCGGAATCGCTCGAGATGAAGCATCTCACGCCGGAGACGCGCGCCCAGGAGGAAGCCGCGCAACGCCGTCTCTTCCTGCTCCAAATCGTTCAACCGGGACTGGCGGGGTTGATGGATGGCTCCGTTTCCACTTTGGCCCCGCTGTTCGCCGCCGCCTTCGCCACCCACAAAAGTTGGGACGCTTTTCTGGTGGGCCTTGCCGCCTCCGTCGGGGCGGGTATCTCCATGGGCTTCGCCGAAGCTCTCTCTGACGACGGTTCGCTGACCGGGCGCGGCCACCCTTGGGTGCGGGGTCTTGTATGTGGGTTGATGACTACCGCCGGAGGGATCGGACACACGCTGCCTTTTCTTATCTCTGATTTCAGGGTGGCCATTAGCGCCGCGGTTGTGATCGTAGCCGCTGAGCTCGCGGCCATCAGCTTCGTGCGTCACCGTTACATGGATACGCCCTTCCTTGCCGCCGCGTTCCAGGTCGGTGTGGGTGGAGCGCTGGTGTTCCTCGCCGGAATCCTGATTGGCAGTTCCTGACAATTCACGCAGGCAGTAGGCAGTGAGCGGAGAGCACATTCTCTTCATTCTGAATCCTGGACGATAGGTCAACTTGGTGTTGTAGCGGCGAGTTTATCCGTCAGGTGACGGACCAAATGGCGGCCTAAAACCGCCTCTACACCAAATTGACCACTACCGAATCCTGACTCCTGGCGCTTGGTCTTCTCCCACCTACCATCTACTTCCTTTATTTCCAGCAACATCCCTGCACTATGCGCGTAACTACCTTTGTTTTCTATAACATTCCCGCTTCGGACGGGGCTGCTGAAAGCCTGGCCTTTGTTTTCAATAACATTCGCGCATTGTTCTTCCATTTTTGAGTTCTCCATTGCTTCCACACCCTGCGAGTCAAAGGACGCAATGTCACTCTCGATGTCCTCCATCCCCCCGCCATCATCCTCGCTGCGAGGAACGCCCAGGAGGTCCGTCCAGTCCTTCCGCAGCCTCAGCAGTATCCTCACCTTGCGGTCGATGGAGCGATCCAGGGCGGCTTCTTGCCGCAGCAGCATGCTCCATGTCTCCCCCTCCGGCGCCAGGCAGGCATCCCGTTCTATCGCCGCTCGCTCCTCATTCGCCTTTTCCGCATATTCAAATTCTTCCCCCACGCTGGCGATCTCCTCCGCCAGCAGACGCAGAAGTTCCTGGCGCTCCGGCTCCCCCGGCGGCTCGCAGTTGCGGCCTTGCTTCCGCAGGTACTGCCGGTATTCCTCGTGTTTCTCTTGTTGCTCGGCCAGGTGCACAGGGTCACTGAAGCGGCGCAGCAGCCCGAACATCAGCGCCTGTCGCCACCCCACCCTACCTTGGTAAAGAGATTCCAGCACGACGTACTGGCGGAGCCGGAAGGTGCGCTGCCGGACCTCCTCCCGTACCAGTGCAAGAAAAGAAAGCATCATTCTCAGCCCCACCCCTCGATCCGTAGACTCGGACAGCTCGACCTCAAGCATCTCGTGCTGGGAGGCGTCGAAGGTGACGCGCGCCATCTCCTGCCGGCGGCGGTGTTGCCAGTCGTCGATCCCCTGCAAGGCGCGGCGCTTCAGGCCCGCTTGCGCCCGCTCGACCCGTTCGCGGCGCCAGTAGAGCCTGGCCAGGTCGTCGATCTGCTTTTGCCAGAGGATTTCTCCGGGACCGTACGTCAACATGAGTCCCTTTTTGAGGTATTCGAATTCTTCCGGGTCTTCGCCCAGCGCCAGCATGGTTTGCCGTTCGTTTTCAGGGGCGGCGTAGAGGCCGTGCTTGAGGGCGTTGAGCTTGGAATTCTGCTTGGCGGCGGGGCTGCGCGGTCCGGTCGAGTGCTGCGCATTGCTGCGCACGGCAGCGAGTAGTTCGGGCGTAAGTTGTGGTGATTTGCGTAGGGACATGGTTCCTCCTGGGCGGGTTGTCAGATTACCGAGGAAAGGACTTCCTCGGGGATTGAGGTTCTCACAAGGATAGGCTACCACGGGGCGAGGCGTTTGTCAAGAGAAATCTTCACATACCTAGCCCAGGAGGTCGGCAAAACCTTTCACCACCAAGACACCAAGGCACCAAGCGATCATAGGGCAATTCGCTGCATCCCTTGCTTCATGTTGGTGGTTCATGGTGTCTTCCGGAGTGGGCTCTCTTGGTGCCTTGGTGTTTCAAGGAGGGCAACCGGTTACAACCTCTCGAATTGCTTTTGAGGGGGGGCAGTTCCAATGCTATGCCTTCTCGCTGAGAAGTGCCGCAATGTTCCGAGAACTGTGAAGGATGCGGATGATTTGCAGAGGATTGGTCTTGGGATGGCACACGACGGTGTAATTCGGATAGGGTTGGACTGTCCAGAACCGAAGCGGATGTCTGGTCAAATCCTCGCGGGCATGGCCGCGCAAAGGACCTTCGGCGAGCAAATCGCAAGCCTTGTAAATGGCTTCCTCGACTCGATTTGCTGCCTCAACGCTGTCGCGGGCGATGTAACTCCAGATTTCGAAGAGATCGCCAGCGGCTTGCGGCGTGAACTGATAGCGGCTCATGCCTGACGCTGTTCAGCCACCCAGGCACGTTTCTTCTCTTCCATTTGGGAGCGGACCTGGTCACCGTCGATCAGTTCTCCACGTTGGGCGGCGGCGTAACCCTCTTCGATCTTGGCGCGGCTCTCGGCGAGCCATGCGTCTCGTTCGTGGAGCAATTCCAGCGCCCGCTTGATCACTTCCTCGGAGCTCTGGTAGGCGCCCGAACGCAACGCCTCTGCGATGAGCTGGTCGTGTTCCGGCTGCAAAATAATGGTCATAGCGAACGCTCCCTGTGCCTCCTATATCTTCACCGTACTCCTGCTCATGGTTGCGGTCAAGCCTCATCCTGACCAAGCGGCTTTTCATCCAGGTAGCGCAACGCTCGCGTTCCAGTCCGTCGGCCGACGGACGGCTTTTCCACCGCGAGGTGTTTCGGGCGGCGCGGAAGATGCCCGCGCTGCCAAAAAGGCCGCCCGCCATTAAGATTGGCGGGCTTGAGAGCGAGCCTTGCGCTACTGCGACTCACTAAATCCACGGTCACGAGGATGTCGCGGTCATAAAGGAACCGGCGCCCCAACCTGGACATGCGGTCAACGGAGGCGCGATGCTGTGTGGGGGCAATAATGAAGCAGACGGGCGCGCTGGCGGGCGCGAAAACCTTGGTGGGTCCCGTATGTCGTCGAACTGCACAGGGTTTTTCGTGCTAGACTACGCTGGTTAATCCGTTCGGGCCACCAGACTGTTCCGTCCATTTATTGCCATATGTCCAGCGGCCCACCGGGGAGGCACGGGAGGGAGAGATGAAGATTACAGAGTTTAAGATCAGAAACTTCCGAACATTGGAATCCGTCGACCTAGACTTCCCGTCTTCCTACGCGGCAATTTGCGGCCCCAACGACTGCGGGAAGACCAATGTTGTGCGAGCCATCCGCGCGTTGATGAAGCAAGACTCGCCGTTCAGTACCTTTGAATTCGAAGGAGAAGAGGAGATCTCAGTCAAGGACGACTATCCAAAGTGGAAGAGCACTAACCCCTCGGACCGGGAAATCCAGTTCGAGATCACGCTGCTAATCCAACGCGAACGAGACACGGGACTCTTCCAGTTTGTAACGAAACAGCTTTCCCTGACCATCGGTGATGAGTCGCAGATCAGCCTCGTTGTAACAGCCACCTATCGCGGCGACAAGTCAGACGATGTGCGAGTGAAGTGTGCGAACGATGAATACACCGGAATCGATGCCCAGCAGATACTGAAACGCCTTCAGTCCTCTCGGAGCGTCCTCTTCCACAATTCGACACAAATTGAGCTTCCAGCACCTTTCCGAGCAAGTAGGGGGGGATATATCCGCGCAGCATCCCCGGAGCACGAGGCGCTGGTCGCTTCTATGAAGGTTACAGTAAACCGGGGGTTGGGCAAGATCTCAAAAAGCCATCAAAAGGAAATGGAGAGTCTGCTCGGGCGGCTCGAGACAAAATACAAGGTCGCGCTCTCCATGCCAGCGTTCGACTTCACCTCAGTCCCGTTCAGCGTGACGTTGGGCCAGAAGAAGTGCGACGTCCCTCTTGATGATTGGGGTAGTGGAACGAAAAACCGCACCCTGATCCTTCTGACGTTGTTTCGCGCCAAGCAGCTTGGAGACTCCGAGGCATCGGCCTCGAAGATCACCCCTGTGATCGTTGTCGAAGAGCCGGAGAGCTTTCTACATCCTGCCGCGCAGGCAGAATTCGGGCGCGTGCTCCATGATCTGTCCGAGGAGTTTCAGGTACAGGTGGTGGTCACGACCCACAGCCCCTACCTGCTGAGCATGGCCAGCCCCAGCTCCAACATTCTTCTGTCTAGACACACACGCTACAAACAACTTGTCGAGACCGAAAGGGTCGATACAACGGGTGACAACTGGATGAAGCCCTTTGGGCTCGCGCTTGGGCTCGAGTCGGAGGAGTTTAAGCCGTGGAAGGAACTTATCCTGTCGGGCTCCAACGCAATACTCTTGGTCGAGGGTGAAACCGACAAGCAGTACTTCGAGATGCTCAGAGCCCCTGAGCATGGGGCAAACCGCCTCGACTTCTCTGGTGAGATCGTCTCCTATGAGGGAACCGGCGCACTGCAGAACACCGTCCTCCTGAGATTCGTCAAGAATACCTACAGGAGGCTTTTCGTTACCTATGACCTCGATGCGGAGGGACTGCTGGACAAGGCCCTTGGCGCGCTTGGACTGGAAAAGAAAAAGCAGCACATGCCTGTTGGTATGAACTCCGCTGGTAAGCGAAACATCGAGGGTCTGCTCCCGGATAGCGTCCGCACTTCCGTTTACAGTGCCAACCCAGGGCTAGTTCAGGCAGCAATGCAAGGAACGAAGAGTGAGCAAGAGAGTGCCCGGAGTAATCTAAAGAAGCTCCTTCTAGAGGAGTTCAGAAAAAATGCTACGCCGGGTCCTGAGTACTTCGGCAGTTTCTATCCGCTCGTTAAGATGATCAACAACGCGTTAAAGTAACGCAAATGGGTGCGCATCGTTTCGGCGCTTAGAAACTGTGGGGCTTGTTCTTTCTCTCAAAAGAAACGCGGACATTGAAAAGCGGATAAGCACGGTCAATCGTACCCTGATTGACCGCGGGCCTTTACCCATGACGAAAGACGCACGGTCAGGAAGGCGCTAACCTCGCCAATCAGCTTGCAGCCTGCCTGAATGAAATGTACCATACTCTCTCATATGGCTAAGTGGGACAAAGGAACTGAGAAGTTTACGTGCCGCAATTGAGGGGCTCGTTACGAATGCACGTATTTTGACTTTCCAAGTGGTCACCAGGGCACTTTTATGTGCGAGGATTGCCGTTCGACAGTCCATTCTTGGAGGGGGGCGCAAGATTATTTCGACTGGAAGTTAGTCAAGCACGGCTCAGCCAATCATCCAAGCGCGCCCTAGCGCCGTCCTAATTGTCCAAGTACGGATAAGCTGGTGGCCGCTGTCAAAAGTACCCTGATTGGGCGCGGTCCTTTACCAACGACCGCAAACCAACGGGCGGCAGAGTGATGACCGTTGCTAACCGGTAGGGCTGGATAAATCTTGTGTATCGGCAGGCGGTAATAGGTGGACACATCCGATCATGACGCGTCGAATTCTCTCCTCGATGGAGTGAAGGTGGATGTTGAGACTTCGAAGGCGTGCACGGCATCCATTACCTCTGAAGTCTTAAAGCCCGTTGCGCAGTTCTTCGCTGCTAACACTTACGACGTTTTTGGTCTGCTTTCGTTGCCCTATGTTCTCATCCACCATGGGACGATGCGGGAATTAAGACTGGCGATGTTCACTCGGGCGTTGGTACAAACGCAAAATGTAGGAAAGTTCGAGAGATCAGAATCCGCTCGCCGAGAGGTCGAAGAAGAGACCACCCGAGTGGTGAAGTCGGAATTAGAAAAAGACCAGCGTTTCCATGAAGAGACGCGCCGACATCTTGCGTCCTTGCTTCAGAACGAAGATGTGCGCTCGTCGGTGCGCGCACTATTGCTAGCAGCGGCGTCAGCCACGTGGACTTCGTTCGAGTCGGTGGCCGCAGACGCTTGGGAGGTTGTACTTAACAGTCGCCCGACATACTTGGCTCAAAACATGTTTCGCCACATTGATCACGGAGACCCAAACGAAGAGGTCACCCAGAAGCAAATTGGATTAGGCGTACTTGCTAGGTATGATTTCAACGTCAGGGACAAGCTCGGTAGCATACTCCGCTCAAAGTTCGCTTTCACGAGTGTGACCGCCATCCGAAAAGCTTACTCGTCCGCCTTTGGGAAACCGGCAGGGCTGGAGACTGCATTAGCGAGGCCCGAGCTGAGCGTTATTGAAGCAACACGCCACCTCATCGTACACAGGGGCGGTCTAGTTGACGAAGAATACAAGCACCGCACGAAATCTACTCTACCCGTGGGCACGCCCTTACCTTTGACCGGCTCAACAATATCTTGTTGGACGAATGCGGTAATCGACAGTGGCTGTGAACTTTTGGTTTTTCTCGACGACTGGCTCCTTCGCAACCCGGATCACTGACCGCCATTTGCCCGCACCCTCGGAAACTGGCCAGCGGGTAGAGTTATCCCGCGCCCAACGGGATTACTCTGCGGCTCCTCTTTGGGAAATCAGGTGTTGGGGACGCGGGTTCGAGGCCTATAATGGGCGGCATGTCGCGTCTTCGACGCCTGTTGGTATCGGACCGCTGGTTCTTTATGACCTGCCGCCTCTTACCACGGTGGCGGGCCCTCTCGAAGTGAGAGTTCGCCTGTTTGGCGCACGTGATTCATGCACGCCGCGAGATTTCTTTCGTCCCTTGCGGGGCTGGGGCGGGGCGGGGGCCGATCTTCCCACGGCTCGCGCCCGCGCACGGCGGGTCAAAGGAGACCGTGGGCTATCCCACTTCAGCGGGACCTGCTCCGCGGGCCGCGACGGACCACGGACAACTGACGTCATTCCTCCTCTCTCCTGACTTGCGAATCCTCGCTCAATCCTGTCTCCTGACTTCTCTGCTCCCGTCGGCTTACCGGCACCGTTTTCCAGAACCCAGTTAAGAAATATCTCATCCGCCCGTGCCTCGCTGCCGATAAAAATGGCCAGAGAGATTCACGGGTTCGGTCCCACCGCGGGTTCCGGCGGCACCGGAAACTGAGTGATCGGGTGACCGTGAGGTTCCGTGAGAGTTCAGACTCCTGTGGCACGGGAAGAGAAGTTGATGTCGTATTTTGCGTTGGTCAATCTCCGTCGCACCTGGGTATTCGCAATCAGCTTCTTCCTTCTTTCTGTCGCCGGCGTTGGGAATGACTCCAGCCGAACCCTCGCTGCCCAACCCGCAAAGCACGACCGGAATATCCGCCCTGAACTACTGCCGAGTTTCGAGCCCAACCTGGGTCAAGCCGACCCGCGCGTGAAGTTCCTCTCCCGAGGACGGGCGTACACGCTCTTCCTGACAAAAGATGAAGCGGTGCTGGTAGTGCAGAAGCCGGAAGTCAGGAGTCAGAAGGCAGAAGAGGGAAGACGTCCGTTGTCCGTTGTCCGTGGTCAGTTGCAACAAAATCCTGCTAGCCCCTCACCCCCTTCTTTCCTCGACTTGAAGCTGCTCGGTGCAAACCCTGTTGCCAAGGTAACCGGGGCCAATGAATTACCCGGCAAGAGCAACTATTTGATCGGCAATGACTCCAAGAAGTGGCGCACCAACGTGCCAACCTATGGCAGGGTGCGGTACGAGAACATTTATTCAGGAGTGGATCTGGTCTATTACGGCAAGCCGGGTGGACAATTGGAGTATGACTTTGTTGTGGCCCCTGGGGCCGATCCCCGTGCGATCACGTTGGGTATTGACGCGCGAGGGCCAGTGAGCCGTATCAAAATTCAAAATTCAAAATTCAAAACTGACCTCCGCCAATCCAAGATTCAAAATCGAAAATCCAAAATCGCTTCGTCCCTGCGCTTCGCGCCGAATGGGGATCTCGTTGTCGCCCTGCCCGGCGGCGAGGTTTGGTTGCACAAGCCTGTGGTGTATCAAACGGAGTCAAGAGTCGAGAGTCAAGAGTCGAAAGTTGAAAGCCGGCAACGGACGACGGACCACGGACAACGGACCTCCGACAATTCAAAATTCAAGATTCAAAATTCACAAACGAGACAACGGACCACGGGCCACAGGCAACTGACGTCCGGCAATCCACAATCCACAATCCAAAATCGAAAATTGATTGACGCGCGCTACGTCCTCAAGTCGGACGACGAAGTAATCTTCGAAATCGCACCCTACGACAGAACGCTGCCCCTGATCATCGATCCCGTCCTCAGCTACTCGACCTATCTTGGCGGGAGTGATATGGATTATGCCAATGGCATTGCCGTGGATGCCTCCGGAAATGCCTACGTGACGGGTTACACGGCTTCCACCGATTTCCCTCTTGTGAATCCAGCTCAAAGTTCTCCCGGTGGCGGCGCCTGCTCAGATGGCGTGGACGTTATCGCCTGCTTCGACGCCTTCGTGGCGAAGCTGAACCCCACCGGGACGGCATTGGTTTATTCCACTTACCTCGGGGGCAGTAATGAGGATTATGGAACGGGTATTGCACTCGACGCGAGCGGCCACGCCTACGTGACCGGCTACACGAATTCCACGGATTTTCCAGTGCGGCAGGCGCTCCAGCCCCAGAATGCCGGAGGGTACGACGCTTTTGTTGCTGAACTGAGTGCCGACGGAGCCTCCCTGATCTACTCGACCTACTGGGGCGGAAGTCTTGACGATATCGGGACGGGCATCGCCGTCGACTCGTCCGGAAACGCCTACGTCTCCGGCTATACCGAATCGCCTGACTTCCCTGTCAGCTCCAGGGCATTTCAAGGCGCCTACGGCGGCGGCGTTCACAAAGGGTTCGTGGTCAAATTCAACTCGGGAGGCGCTCAGCTCGGCTATTCAACATTCCTTGGAGGCAGCGGAGACGATTACGCTTACGCAGCGGCGGTGGACTCTGCCGGGGATGCCTACGTCACCGGCGCCACAAACTCGACCAATTTCCCAACCCTGAACGCCTTCCAACCGAACTACGCCGGCGGCCTTTGTGCCCCGGCTCCCAACACGTTCCCGTGCTACGACGCTTTCGCCGCCAAGCTTAACCCCGCCGGATCAGCGCTCATTTTCTCTACCTACTTGGGAGGAACCGGCAGCGATTACGGCTACGCCATCGCCCTCGACAGTTCGGCCAATGCCTATATTACCGGCTACACAACCTCCACGAACTTACCGACAACTGCGGGAGCTTTCGGGCGAGTCTTCGGCGGTTCTTACGACGCTTTCGTCGCCAAGCTGAATGGCGCAGGGTCCACACTTGATTATTCAACTTACTTGGGAGGCAGCGGAACGGAGGTCGCCTACGGCATTGCAGTAGATTCAACCGGGTCCGCGTTCGTGACGGGATACAATTACGGAGGCCATTTCCCAACCGCCAATCCCCTGCAAGCGCAGAACGCCGGCTTCTACGACGCCTTCGTCAGCGTCCTCGACCCGACTGGAGGCTCGCTCACGTTTTCCACCTACCTTGGGGGAAGTCAGGATGACTTCGGACGCGGAATCTCTCTGGACCCTTCAGGGAACGCATACGTTACGGGTGCGACTTTCTCGTTAGATTTCCCCAAAACCTCGGGCAGCTTTCTACCCTCGTATTCGGGCGGACCTTATGATGCCTTTGTGACCATGTACAGTGCCCCAACCCTGCCCCTCGTGGCCCTTTCGTCGTCATCGTACGATTTCGGCAGCCAAGTCGTCGGCACAACAAGCTTTCCTGAGACGATTACCCTTGCGAACAATGGCAATGCGGCTCTGACAGTCTCCAGCGTCACGGCCAGCGGCGACTTTTCCCAAACCAACACCTGCGGCTCCAGCCTGGCGGCCAGCGCCTCCTGCGCCATCAGTGTCACTTTCACCCCCACGGCGATTGGCTCGCGCAACGGCTCGATCACTATCACTGATAACGCCAGCCCTGCCACTCAGACCGTCAGCCTCACCGGGACGGGCACGGGGCCCGCGGTCAGCCTCTCCCCCACTTCCTTGAATTTCCCCGCACAGGCGCTGGGCGCCAGCAGCAGCCCTCAAAGCCTTACCCTCACGAACACGGGAAACGCCACCCTCACTATTGCCAGCATCACTGCCAGTGGCGACTTCTCCCAAACCAACACCTGCGGCTCCAGCGTGGCGGCCAGCGCCTCCTGCACCATCACCGTTACTTTCACACCCGTGGCGTCTGGCTCGCGCAGCGGCTCGATAACCATCACCGACAACGCAAGCCCTGCCACTCAGACCGTCAGCCTCACCGGGACAGGCGCTGCGCCCGCAGTGAGCCTCTCCCCCACTTCATTGACGTTCTCCTCACGCGCGGTGGGCACGAGCAGCAGCGCTCAAAGCGTCACCCTCAAGAACACGGGCAAGGCGGCGCTGAGGATCAGCAGCATCAAGACAAGCGGCGACTTCTCCCAAACCAACTCCTGCAGCGCCAGCGTGACGGTGGGCGCCAGTTGCACCATACGAGTTACCTTCAAGCCGACCACTGCCGGGACCAGAACAGGGGCCGTGACCATCACCGATAACGCCAGCCCCGCCACCCAGACCGTCAGCCTCACGGGAACTGGCAGGGGGCCCGTGGTCAGCCTCTCCCCCACTTCATTGACCTTCCCTTCACAAGCGGTGGGTACCAGCAGCAGCCCTCAAAGCGTCACGCTCAAGAACACCGGGAACGCGACGCTCAGCATTACCAGCATTAGAGCGAGCGGCGACTTCTCCCAAACCCACACCTGCGGCTCCACCGTGGCGGCCAGCGCCTCCTGCACCCTCAGCGTAACCTTCAAGCCCACGGCGCACCGGGACCAGAACGGGCACCGTCACAATCACCGATAACGCCAGTCCTGCCACCCAGACCGTCAGCCTGACCGGAATCGGCATCGCCGCATCGACCGTCCACTTCTCCCCCGCTTCCTCGACTTCTCCGGTAAAACCGGTGGGCACCAGCAGCAACCCTCAACCCGTCACCCTCAGCAATACCGGGAGCGCGACCCTCACCATTACCAACATCACGGCGAGCGGCGACGCCTCTCACCGGTGTCACGGTAACGGTTGCCACCACAGCGCCGTCGCTCGTGATGCCGCGGCACGGTCCCCTTCCTCCTGTCCGGCCCGCGGAACCCCGGCCATGGCTTCTTTGGACTATGGCTTTCCTGGCATCGGCAAGCTTGGCTTGGGCAATCCAGGGCCGCGTGCGCGCGGGAGCGAGACGTTCCCGCCACAGCGGGCGAGACGCCCGCGCTACAAACGTCGTGCGCCCCGTTGGAACTTCCATTTACTTTTGTTGGTGGCTGTGATAATAATGCCCGCTTTGGCAGGATGATATGCATCTACACTTTGTCGATTACGCGATCATTGTCATCTACTTCGTCTTCGTCCTGGGTATTGGCTTCGCGCTGCGAGGCCGGATGAAGACCAGCGATGATTTCTTCCTCTCCGGGCGCTCCATCCCGGGCTGGATTACCGGGCTGGCTTTCATGTCCGCGAATCTCGGCGCTCTCGAGGTCATGGGGCACGCTGCCAACGCCGCCAAGTATGGCATGTTCGTCAACCATTTCTATTGGCTTGCCGCCATGCCTGCCATGTGCTTCGTGGGCGTATTCATGATGCCTTTTTATTACGGCAGCAAGGCGCGCAGCGTCCCCGAGTACCTGCGGAAGCGTTACGATGAGAAGACGCGGACGCTCAACGCCTTATCTTTCGCACTCATGACGCTGCTGGTTTCAGGCATCGACCTCTATGCCATGGCGATTCTTTTCCAGCGCCTGCTGAACTGGCCGTTCGGCGCCAGCGTAGTCGCCTCGGCGGCGGTGGTGGCAATCTATATCTACCTGGGTGGGTTGACCTCATCGATCTACAACGAAGTGCTCCAATTCTTCCTCATCGTGTTTGGGTTCCTTCCTTTGGCGATCCTGGGGTTAAAGGCGGTAGGCGGCTTTGCAGGGCTCAAGGCGAAACTGCCCAATGCCGGCTACGCGCATACCTGGGCGAACATCTGGCATGCCAGCCAGAATCCCATGGGGATCAATTGGTTCGGCACAATCTTCGGACTGGGCTTTGTGCTTTCTTTCGGCTATTGGTGTACGGACTTCCTGGTGGTCCAGCGCGGCTTGGCGGCCAAGGACATGCCCGCCGCGCAGCGCACGCCCCTGGTGGCGGCAGTCCCGAAGATGTTCTTTCCGCTGATGGTCATTCTTCCCGGCTTGGTAGCCATCGCGCTTGACCCCTCCCTGACGAAATACCTCAACGGCCGCTATGATAATGCTCTGCCCGCCATGCTAGGCAAGTTCTATCCCTCAGGTCTGTTGGGCATTGGGCTGACAGCGCTGATGGCCAGTTTCATGTCGGGCATGGCCGGAAACGTCACCGCCTTCAACACGGTTTGGACTTTCGACATCTATCAGACGCACGTGAACCCAGGCCAGCCGGACGGTCATTATCTGAAGATGGGCCGTTTCGCGACGGTTTTCGCCGTGACAGTGGGGATCGCCACGGCCTTCATCGTTCTGCGGTTCAACAACCTCATGGACTATCTCCAACTCCTCTTCGCGTTCTTTAACGCCCCGCTGTTCGGCACCTTCCTGCTGGGCATGTTCTGGAAGCGCGCCAGCGCCCATTCCGGTTTCTGGGGATTGCTTTCCGGAATTCTCGCCGCCGCCACCCACTACGCACTCTTCCACTATCACGTGATTTTCTACCCCAGCGATATGGCGGCGAATTTCTATCAGGCCATCTGGGCTTTCTCGGTCTGCGTAGTGGTGACCGTAGTGGTAACCCTGTTCACCGAACCCAGGAAGGAAGAAGAACTGGTGGGACTTGTGTACTCTCTCACTCCCAAGCCTAGAAACCAGGACCTGCCCTGGTATGAGAGACCCGGCATTCTTGCCATCGGCATCCTCGCGCTCTGCACGGTGTTGAATATCATTTTCTGGTGAAAACCATGGGTTTGGACATTCGCTTACCAATCGGAATCATCTTCACCATTTATGGCGCCATCCTCATCATTTACGGCGTGGTGGCTGATCCCGCCATTTTCGTGAACTCTCTTGGAGTGAACATCGATATATGGTGGGGCGCGGCGATGCTGGTCTTCGGCCTGTTCATGGGCATTCTCGCATTCAGGGCCTCGCGCCGCGGCGCGTCATGACTGAACTCCGCTGGAATCCTACGCTTCGGGAATGGGTTTCAACGGCCTCCCATCGCCAGGACCGACCGTTGATGCCGGCAGATTGGTGCCCCTTCTGCCCGGGCTCGGGGAGAGTTCCGGAAGACTACGGCTGCTATATTTACCCCAACGATTTTGCCGCCTTCTCCATTCCACCGCCGGAGCCGGCCATCCAGGGCGACGACTTCTATCGCGTGGCGCGCTCGCAGGGCAAATGCGACGTGGTCCTCTACCACCCCGACCATAATACTTCGCTGCCCCAGCTTTCGCTCCCCCACATTGTGAAGCTTGTTCAGTTATGGCGGGAGCGCTTTGCGGAGCTCAAGGCAACCCCGGGCATTCGTTACGTTCTCATCTTTGAGAATAAAGGCGCGGTGATTGGCGTGACCATGCCTCACCCCCACGGGCAGATTTATGCTTTCCCTTTCATTCCTCCGCGCCTCAAGCGGGAACTGGAGGCAGCGCGCGCCCACCAGCGCGCCAAACGAAGATGCTTGTTTTGCGACATTCTCAAAAAGGAGCGTCGTGACGGGCGGCGCATCGTGGCCGAGAATGAGGCCTTCACGGCTTTCGTCCCCTTTTACGCGCGTTGGCCCTATGAAGTCCACATTTTCGCACGCCGACATGTGGGCGCCCTGGATGCCTTCCGGCCTGCCGAGGAGCAGGCGCTCGCCGAAATTTTGAAGTGGGTCACGCTGAAATACGACAATCTTTATCAGATGTCGTTTCCCTATATGATGCTCCTCCACCAGTCGCCCACCAAGGGGAAATTCCCCTATTTCCATTTCCACATCGAGTTTTACCCTCCCCATCGCAGCAAGGAGAAATTGAAGTACCTGGCCGGTGTCGAAACCGGCGCGGGAACCTTTCTCAACGACTCGCTGGCGGAGCAGAAAGCTGCCGAGCTCCGTGGTGCGGCGCCGCAGCGCCGGGAGCAAATCGCTGATACGCGCTGAGCAAGGGACTACCAAAGGGAGACCCAATGATTGAGCAAAGCTTCCAGGCAATTTACGGGACCACACCGGAAGTCGTGGTACGAGCTCCTGGCCGCGTGAACCTTATCGGCGAACACACTGATTACAACGACGGGTTCGTCCTGCCGGCGGCCATTGACCGGAGCATCGAATTCGCCGGCCGTAGGCGGGCCGATCGGCTGGTCCGAGCGCACTCCGTCGATTTCGCCGCTTCCGTCGAATTCAGTCTTGATGATATCCAAAAGGACGGCAAGAATTCCTGGAGCAATTATATTCGCGGGGTCTCGAAATACCTCGAGGAGGATGGGCATCGGCTCTCGGGCGCCGACTTGGTTTTTGGCGGCGACGTGCCGCGCGAAGCGGGCCTTAGCTCCTCGGCGGCGGTGGAAGTGGGCACGGCGGCATTCTGGAAGAACCTTCTCCACCTCGAGGTTGATCCGGTTTATCTCATCAAACTGTCGCGCAAAGCCGAGAACCAGTTTGTGGGTGTACCTTGTGGCATCATGGACCAATTCATTTCCGCGCTGGGGCGCGAGAACCACGCACTTTTCCTCGATTGCCGCGATCTCACCTACCGTCACGTGCCATTACGGGAGGACGTGAAGATTGTGGTCTGCAACTCCGGCGTGAAGCGCGCCCTGGCCCAGTCGGAATACGAGGTTCGTCTGAAGCAGTGCCGGCAGGCGGTGGCTCAGATTGCGTCCACGGGCCTGGCGGTCAAGTCGCTTCGCGACTTCGCGCTCGCAGACCTTGAGAAGGCGCGTTCAGTCCTCAGCGGCATTCTGTTTCGCCGGGCCCGCCACGTGGTCACCGAGGACTATCGGGTATTGGAGGCGGTCAAGGTTCTGGAGTCCGGCGACCTAGAGCGCTTTGGCGAGCTTATGAACGCTTCGCACGAAAGCCTGCGGGATGATTACGAGGTCAGCTCCAAGGAATTGGATGTTCTGGTCGAGTTGGCACGGAAACAACCTGGAGTTCTGGGCGCCCGCATGACGGGCGGAGGGTTCGGCGGGTGCACGGTTAACCTGGTCCGCCAGGAAACCGCTGAGGCTTTTGCCGAGGCCGTCCGCCGGGGATATCAGGACCCCCTGGGCTTAAAGGCAGAGATTTATATCTGCAAGGCTTCTCAGGGCGCGCTGGGCGTTTGATTTTGGATTTTAGATTTTGGATTTTGGATTAGTGAACCTTGCTCGTCAGTAATCCTCGCTGCCTACCTATAAGTGGATCGCTTGCCATCCAAAATCCCCAGTCGTCAGAGCACAGCGGCAAGCTCGAGTGGCCAATCCAAAATCCAAAATCTAAAATCCAAAATGCTTTAGCGCGGCGGGGCATATTTGAAAATCACATAAAACAATACGGCCAAGAGAAGGAAAAGCACCGCTAGCGTCCGAGGGCTGACTGGTCCCTCGATGAACGGGCAGGGCTGCCTGGGGCGAGTTCTTCTGGCCAGGTACCAGGGGAAAATGATTGGCCACAGCAGCAAGGTAGCCACTCCCCACCTTAGCGGTCTTGGCAGGCGTTTTTCCATGGCGTCGAAAAAGACCCAGAAGGAGCAAAGGATTTGCACACCTCCCAGCACAAGCTGGGCTTTCAGGGGAGCCATGTGACGCTGGACCAGAGTTGCGCCCACCACCCATATCGCAAATACGATCAAGAAAATTCGCCAGGAAAAGCGCACGGGTTCGAGTTCCCATCGCCCTGGTTTTGTAACAGCCGGGAGAACTTCAGGTTGGCGAATCTCGCCGGGATCGATCGCGTGCTTGCAGGCGACGCAGACCCGGCAGGAAGGGGCCAATAATTGCCCACAGGTCGGGCAGGGGAAAGGTTCAGCGGGGAACTGTTCGTCAGAGGGACTATTCTCGGTTTGCACGGTCTCCAATTCGTGAAGGTTCTCAGGTTCAGTCATTCAGATTCTCATTACTTTTCATTCCACCCTTCGTGGTCCTTCCAGTCCAGGATTTGCCAGTGGACTTCCACGCGTCGTAACTGGTCAAAGCTGCGGAGGTGGCCCAGTGCATGGTTGCCGCTCTGGGGGCTGCTGTTCTGGGATTGATAGAACCATCCCGCCTCCTGCGCCAGAGTCATGGCGTCACCGGAGACGCTCAGCACGTGTTTTTGGTAATGGTAAGGCGCATGGGCCTGCGGCCCCGGGCCGTAGCCCTGGTCAGTCAGCAGTGTAAGGTCGGGCCGGACCACACCTTCACGGAGTAATTCCTGGAGGGCTTTTACGACGAACCAATTGTTGGTCCGGTGGTCCACGTGGCGCTCGTCAGGGTGTGCCGTGTAAATGACCTCGGGGTGAAACTCGCGAATGAATCGCTTGGCCGCTTCCACCACAGCCCGGCGCGCGTAGGGGAGATTGGGCTGAGCCACACCTTCGTAGGGTGCATGTTCGCTGGCGAGCAGCACGGAAAGGTAGGGGTTCGAGGCCTCGACGTGGTCATACCAGATCTGGCCGGAGCCGCCGTCCGGCAGGCCGAGAAAATAAATGTTCTCGCCAGGCACTCCAAGGTGACCCACCGACCGGCGCGCCTCTTCCATGCGCAGGGTGCCAAAGTTCAGGGCCTCAGCAGGGGCGCAGGAATGCTCGTAGTATCGGTCACACGAGCCGGCATCGCCACTGGTAAAGTAGACGATGTGAATGGGGATGTGATTCTCCACCGCGGCACGGATGATCCCGGCGTGCGCTCCCTCATCGTCCTGATGGGCGCAGAAAATCAAGATGGAATGTGGCAAAGGGTTGGCCGCCAGCTCGACAGCACCCCTTGCCAGCGTCTCGCCGGACCCGCCGTTTACCTCCACCTGCGCCCGGAAAATCCCGCTTTGACCTGCCGGAAGCGCGAACCGCGTCTCCTCGGCAAGCGCCGAGCTTCCTGGGTCGAGGTTGACTCTTTCGGCGACCAGCTTGGTTGTGAGTTCTTTACCCCGGGGGTTAAATAAGCGGACGCGAATGCCGACCCCGCGCCACGGCTGGTCCGTGGGATTGCGCACTGAGAACCGCAACGTTGCCTCGCCCCCCGAGGGATACATCGTGTGCTCGCGGTCGATTTGAATGGCGACCGAATCCAGGCCGGGAGGATAGAAGTGCCGATAACTGCTGACGTTGACGGCGCCCAGGTTGGGGTAGACGTATTGTAAGGGATAGGGTTTCGGTTCGGTGATCCCGGCCGGTCGAATGAAGACCTCGGAACTGAAGGCAATGTCGTAGATGTTCTGGCGCTCATGGTCCCAGACCACTACCGCGTACTGCTGAATTGAAGGTTGTTTCACCTGCTTGGCAACGGCAGCATTGCGAGACTCGAGATGTTGTTCTCCCCCGGCTGGCAAGGAAAGCCGCTGCCCAATCGTCACCACGTCAACCCCGGCACGCTCCGAGGTTTGCGCAGTCCACGGCCAGTAGCGGTCGGAAAACTCGACCCGTAGGTTGCTGATCGTGTGTCCCGAAAGGTTTTTGAGATCGACTTGGCACGCCACGGGGTCGCCGGGAGTGTAGAAAGTTTTGTCAAGCTGGATTCTTTCGATCTTCACCAGCTTTCGATAAACGACAAAAGAGGGGAGGGGCACTCGCTGGGCAACTGAAAGGTCGGCATGAGATTGGGAATCGGTTAAAGAAACTACCACTTCGTAACGCCCGGTTCTTGCCCCCTCGGGAATTTTCCACAGTGCGTGGTAGTCTGTCGCTGTTTCCTTCTCGCCGGTGGTCACGTGGCTGGCAATCTCTACATCTTTCTCTTCCAAGAACCTCTCTTCTCCTGCGTAGCGAAGGTTGGCGGAGATATCAAAAGGAGCTGAGCGGGATTGTTCAGACGCAGGAAGAATAACCTTGAGACGGACTTCCGAGCCGACGTTGTAACTCACATTGTCGGTGACCGCCTTGAACGTTTCTCGCGGCCAGGCGCCGGTGGCCGCAAGCGCAATTCCCACCGCCAGTACGAAGGCCTGAAACACTGACTTCGCTGTGATCGTACCCGCCCAAATCCGCCTCAAGCCGAGTCGCCTGCACATCACCACCCCCGGAAAGGTCCAACGGCGATTATAAATGGCAAATAGTAAACAGTCGAGAAGTCAAGAAGTCGAGAAGTCCTCGGCCCTCCACTCATTCGCAGCGCAAACAGACGCTCCCGCGACAGCAGGCGTGAAAACATCGTATCTTGGCGCCGCGTCGTAGGGGTCCCGCAGGCGCAGGATGGTCGCCCCTGGGCGGCCACAAGGGCCGACGGCTAGGGTTTCTACACCTGTGCTGCACACTCTCGTCCTCGCCCCAATTCCAGGCCTCTCCCCCTTGGGGGAGAGGGTCTGGAGTTTCTACACTTCGGGTGGGGCCTTCCCCGCACCGTACCCCCAGCAATGACAGCGCAAACCAAAGGTACGGTTTGCCGACACGACCAAGTGGAACGCTTTGGATTCGCGGTCCATCTGCTTTCGCTGAAACTCTAGGCGCTGTGGCATGACGCTGAGCCAACATGGGTTGTGGGAAGGGGGTTCCTCAACAGTAATCCGTGATTCGCCCCCGATGGTGTCCGACAGGGCCGTTCACTAGGAGATCTCCGCGCATGCCCACAGCCGGGGCGCAATGAGAGAAGAATCCGCTCCACTTTGGACCCAAGCGGGGATACAATGTGGACCTAGACGGACAGGGTCGAACTGGTCCACAACTCACATTCAGATGCGTCTACCAGCATGAGCGAGAATACAGATGGTCGGTTGCGGTTGAACATAGCCGACCCTGCAAAAGTTGGGGTTAGTATCGTTGGGTTCTCTATGCCCTTGGTTTCCTGGTAGTGACCTTCCATTTATCCGAGTTTGGAGTTGCACCTGTAACCTGGCTTCGCCCCCAGTACCTCCTGGCTGGAATATGGTGTTTGTTACCACTGCTGCTGTTCACTTGCGGGATTACGTTTGCAGCCATGCAGTTCGGTGAACCTTGGTTGCGGTATTCGCTGGTGGTGCCGCGAAGGACGCGTAGATACCGGTATATCGTTGGAGCATTTCAAGGTTGTATCACTCTAGTTGGAGTTTTTGCGTTCATATCAAGTGTAATCGCCATTCTAGATCCCCCCTTCGCTGTAATCGCCAAACTAGCTGGCCACGGTGTCTCTAGACTAGGGCGAAGCTCGATCATTGCATTGGAGCTTGGGGGTCTTCTTTTACTTATCGGTGCGAGTGTTTTTTGGGCAAAGGCATCATTCTCCTCTATGGCGCATTCACCTGTGGAACAGATGCGAATGGACCGTCGGCTCATGTTTTTTTCCTCTGGTGTGATCGGGGTATTCGCTTCCATTGTCTTTGCGCTCTTGTACGTCTATTCTTTTTCCGTTTTGATCTACTCGGCCATTCCTTTGGAACTTGGCGGAGGCAGGCCGCAGAGCGTTGTGTTCCTTATTGACAGCGCCAAACAGCAAACTCCACCCTTAGTCGTCGACAGCTCAGGAACGCGCTCGGTGCCTTATAATCTGCTACTAATCACGGACAGCAATTACGTCGTAGAGTCACCAGCCAAAGGTGAAATGGCCCTTGAGCTCAAGCAGGACTCTGTCCGCGGGATGATTGTGCTGCGGTAAAGACTGAGCACCTGGCGGCGAGCACGACGGCACTGAGATGGTTTACTTAATCGGTCGAGACCGTAAGCCTCCAAACTAATCGCAGTGTCTTGGCAGGGGACGGGCGAGGCTAAGGTGGATGACTGTTGATGCAGCTCGTCTCTCCAGTAACCAGCGCAGGTAGCGCGGAGTTATCCGTCGGCTGGCGGATTACTCCGCGGCTTTTTAATCGTGAATATTAATAAGCATGTGGATGTTTGTCGTGCTTAGAGCCGCGGAGTAGAGCGCTGCGCGCCCAACTCCGCGCCCGCCCACCACCACGCGCGGCGACCCGGCGTACATGAAGCCCCGCGTCAACCCCACCAAGCCTTCACCTCGGATATCTTTGCCCAGCCCGGTCTGGCACGCGCTCAGCACCAGGGAAGAAAACGGGGTTGATCGGGACGGCTTGCTGGTAGGGCATTACGTCCAGACACACTTCTACCAGGCAGGGATGGATTTACGGGGAGGAATTCGGACCAGAGCCCGTAGGAGTTCGTTCGTGGGGAACTCCTCCGTGGACAACTCGCCGATGGAGGACTTTAATTCCATGGGACTTCAAGGGGGCTTTGGGGGTATAGGGATGAATTCGCCCGCGGGAAGCTCCAGCCAAATCGGACCCACCTCGTCCTTCTTCGGAAACTCGAACGGTGTTTAGGCCGCCTTCGTTGTGGGGGCCGCTGCCACCAGCAGTCATGAATCCTTCCGTATTTGGCAAAAGCACTATCATTATGATGAGTGGGAGTTCATAGCGCCCGACATGGGAAGCTTCGGAATGCAAATTGGCATGCCGAGTTCCCCTTCCAGTCCAACGGGTATAGGGCAACAATCGACGCAACTGGGTTCTGGTTTCTCACAATGATCCCTTGGCCTCACAACTTCAACCACGAACTTCGGACCTTCCACAAGTTGACCATTGTCAATAAATCATTAACATGATGTCAAATATGTTTAAATTTCCCACAAAAACCAATTTTTAACTTGACAAGTTGTCCGCGACGGTGTTAAACCAGTTTACAATCGGATAAATTGAAGAGTCACATTTAAGGCGCCCATACTATGTGGCTTCACGTTCCGACAGCTGAGCTCAGAGTTGAAAACGGAAATCGCGCCAAGGCTACGGAGTTGTCAATCCGTTGCCAGTTGCCCGCTGCAAGCCGGAAATGGGCGTACCGTGCCAACCGCGGTCGACGTCAAGTAGAGGTTCCGTCTACGGAGGCTCACATGCGACCTGGTAATGTTCTCCTGGTTCTTTTGATTGTTGCAGCGCCCCTGAGTTTTACCGGGTGCAGTGCGGTAGCCGGTCTGGTCGGCGTGGGACCGCCGAAAACGACCTTGAGCATCACCAACAAGATTACTTCGCTGCCGGCCGGGCAGACCTACCAGTTCAGTATTGCGGAGCAACACGACCAGGGCACCGGGTTCACATTGACGCTGACCGGCCAGGGCACCCTCCTGCAGAACGGTTTCAGCGCAGTCTACATCGCACCGGCCTCCCCGCCCTCGCCCAACAGCGTGACGGTGACGGCGACGGCGGCGAACGGTTCGAACGTTTCGGACTCGGATACGTTCACCATTGCCGCGGCTTCCGGCCCCGTCGTCAGTATCTCCCCAGCTACATTTACGGTGACCGGCGGCGGTTCGGCAGTCACGCTGAACGTTACGGTGAGTCAGGACAACCCCTCCGACACGCTGACTGGAGGCGTGAGCGGTTCACCTGTCTGCAACAGCTCATGCGGTTCGTACGGGCCCTTCAACGGCACTCCCGGCGGAGGAACGTACACCGTCGATTTCATTCCGGGCAGGTCCATCACCACCACCACGCTGCAACAAGTCCAGGTTTTCTCGAGCCTCGCCAGCTCGACTCCGGGCACCGCTTACGTGACCGAGAACGCCGGTACCGCGGCTTGCGCGCTTAGCGGCGAGCAGGTGGCGTTCTTGCTGACCGGTTCGGACAACACGGGGCTCGCCGTCCTGGTGGGCAGCGTCAGCGTGGCCGGCGACGGCTCCGTCACCGGCGAATACGATCTCGCAGACGGGGCCGCCGCTTCGAATCCCAAAACGGTGGCGAGCGGAAGATGTTCGGCGGGCACGGTGGCGAATACGGGCACCCTGACCTTGACCAACTCTGGCACCACTCGCACCTTCAACTTTTCGATGCGCAGCAACCTGGCTTTCGGGCACATCGTCGAAACCGATGCGACGGCCACTCTGGCCGGGAGCATCCAGGCGCAGACGAGCCCCTCAGTCTTCGGCGGCGGCAGTTACGCCTTTGGCTTGGTCGGCGACTCCACGAGCCCTGCGAGCCGCGTCGCCGCCGTGGGGACGTTCTGCTCGAACTCGAATTTCGACCTGACCTTCCTCCAGGCCGACATCGACGTGAATGACGCCATCGATTCGTCTCTCTCCGGCACCGGCAGTTACTCGGCGCCCGATGCGGACGGGCGCTCGACCACCGGCGCGGCCCCCTGGTCGTTTTCCGACGGCAGCTCCATGGACCTCACTCTCTACGTGATCTACGACACCGCGGCTTTTGCCATGGTCACCGGCGGAAAGACCTCGTCGGGCACGCCGCTTCCTCTCATGGCCGGGCAGATGACCGGCGTACCGGGCGCGGCTTGTCCACAGCAGTCCGGATCATTCAACAACAGCTCACTGGCCACCTCCGTTTTCAGCGCCAAGGGCGAGCCATCGGGGGCTGTCGCCGCCGAGGTTGGCCTGGTCGCGAACGTCAATCCATCGGCGGGCACCCTCACAGTCACGGTGGACGAAAACCAGGGCGGGACTTCCGGTTTCATTTCCGGCCAAGCGGCAACCTACTCGATCTCGGGCGCCGGCCGGGGAACGGTGACCTCGACAAACTCGAAGGGCCAGCAGAGCCAGACCATCTCCTACCTCGATGGCAATGGGAACGCCTATTTGATCACGGGAGGAACGGGCACCTTCTTTGGGACGGCATCGTCACAGGGGGCCCAGACTACACCCGTGACAGGCGATTACGCTTCCGGGGCACTCTATATTCCGCCCGCGGACGAGGCGTTCGGTTCTTCGAAGCCGGCGACGCTGCCCGCGACAGAAATCTCCGTGGATGGCACGGCACTATCTTTCACCGATCAAGCGACGGGAGGCTCCTCCGGCAACTACACGCTCGACTCGAACAATCCCGGACGTGGCACCGCAACACTGAACAACAACGCCACCTTCGGCGACACCAGCATTGTGTTCTACGTCGTCGGCGGGCACCGGATTCTGGTGATGGGCCTCACGAGTGCTACGCCTTCTCTCCTCGACCTTCGCCGTTGATGGGGGCCAGTGCGGACATCAATCCCGGCTTAAAATACAGGTCTTCCATCCTTACATGATTGATCCTGTTTAATGTGCGTTGCCATCGGCGGCTGGTGGCGGAATGGCTGGAAGAAGAACTCGTTCAGACTATACACCATAGGACCAGAAGCCGCTCAATACAAGGCGCTCAGCTCTCGCCCCGCAGCAGAGTCCATGACCCAGCCGCCGAATCCTCAAATTGCTTTCAATTCTTTTCGCCATTTTGCCCGAAAATCCCACTTTCCCTTGAAGAGGGATTTGAAGCGCTGACCAGCTTGCCAGTTCATGGCGTCCGAAACTGGGGCAGGCTATTGCCGGCTTCGCACTGCGGTGAGAGCGGTATACATTCCGGGCCGGGGGCCGGCAATGCGGTCAAACTCCCAGAGGCCGGGTTGCCGGACCACGTGGTTGCAGTCGGCGGCCGCAGGGTCGACTTTGCCGTAAACAATCACCGCTTGAGACGCAGGTAAACCTTCCGCATGTCAGGGGGAATAACAGGAATCTCGCCGGCCATCGTCTGTCCTCCCTACCCCGTGGGGCAAAGGACAGACATTAGCAATCTTGATTAGGCCAAGTCACGCAGGCGTGCCGAAAGGACACCAAAAATCCGCATTGCCGTTAAACGGCCTAACCACCGAGATGCGCGACGCCTGGCTGAGGATTCGTAGGTTACGCTGGAGCAGTGCCGCACGCATGGCATGGTGAGCGGCCCTTCCAACCCGCCGGGGGAGCTCCGCATCTTGTCGCGTTGGTTTGCAGCCCGGAAAATGTAGAAACTTCAGGCCCTCTCCCCCTTGGGGGAGAGGCTGGACCGCGCCGGCGCTTTCTTGAGCCCGTCAGCCGACGGAGGCCGGGTGAGGGGGTCTCGACTTGCGTGTGTTCGCCCCTACATCTCCACAGCGGGCGAGACGCCCGCGCTACGTCGCACTTTGCTCTTGACACGAAAACCAACTCGTGGTAGCCTATGCGAGTTGTCGCAAGAGAGCGCCCGAAAGCGGCCGCGGCAAGGGAAGGCGAAATGGACCCGGCAAGAGGGGAAAAAGCGCGGAAATAGGAAAAAGATACTAAAATAGAGGGAACGAACTCAGTCATCTATTGCAAAGAAAGGACTTAGCATTTTAGAAGTGTGCAAAACGAACTGGTTTTTGAGTGCAAAAACGGCAAAACGAACTCGAAAAAGTGGCCAAAAACCCACCTTTTGTGCAAAATCGAACCGGAATTCGCGAGTCGAAAGGCGCCGGCGGATGGGCAAGCACCACGGGGGCTACACGAGCTTCGAATTTGACGTGACAGATAATTCATTGCGGAGAAAAGGAAATGGCATCATCGCGAGGTATTTCTAAGGCAAGTCTTATTCTGATCGTGTTGGGTCTTGCCGCTTTGCCGGCAAGGGCGGCGGATGCCCAACCGCAAACCAAACTCCTTGCCCCAACTCCACCCATGGGCTGGAACAGTTGGGATTGTTACGGTCCTTCGGTCACAGAAAAAGAAGTGAAGGCCAATGCGAATTACATGGCCAGGCATCTCGCCCAGCATGGCTGGCAATATGTGGTCATAGACATTCAGTGGTCCGAGCCTGAAGCGGGCGCGCACGGTTATCGGCCCAACGCAGAGTTGGTGATGGACGAATACGGCCGCTTGACTCCCGCCCTGAACCGCTTCCCTTCGGCGGCGAACGGGCAGGGATTCAAGCCGCTGGGGGACTACATCCACGGCCTGGGGTTGAAGTTCGGCATTCACATCATGCGGGGAATTCCCCGACAAGCCGTGGCCAAAAACCTTCCGGTGCTGGGCACAAATCTTCATGCCGGCGATGTCGCCAATCCGAAAAGTATCTGCGCGTGGCTGACGGACATGTACGGCGTGGACATGAGCACGCCGGGCGGCCAGGCGTACTACGATTCGATTGTCAAGCTGTACGCGCAGTGGGGTGTGGACTACATCAAGGCCGATGATATGAGCTCGCCCTATCATGGCGACGAGATTGCCGCCTTAAGCCGAGCCATCGAGAAATGCGGGCGGCCCATAGTTTTGAGCCTGTCGCCGGGGCCCGCCCCGCTCGGGCAGGCGGAAGACCTGAAAAAGCACGCTCAGTTGTGGCGGATTTCCGACGACTTCTGGGACAACTGGAAAAGTCTGCGGACCCAGTTTCCTTTGTGCCGCGCCTGGGCGCCGCACACCGTCCCCGGACACTGGCCGGACGCCGATATGCTGCCCCTGGGACGCATCGCAATCCGTGGCGAGCGGGGCAACAATCGCCGCACGAACTTCACCCAGGACGAGCAGTTCACCCACCTGACGCTGTGGTCCATCTTCCGCTCGCCGCTGATGTTTGGCGGCGACCTGCCCAGCAATGATGCGTTCACACTCGCGTTGCTCACCAATGACGAAGTGCTGGCCGTGGATCAACACAGCACAGGAAACCACGAGTTGTTCGCAGAAGGAAATCAGGTGGCCTGGGTGGCGAGTGTCCCGAACAGCCGGGATAAGTACCTTGCCCTCTTCAACCTCGACGACCACACTCCAACCACCATGCGCGTTAAATGGACTCAGTTGAACTTGAGCGGTCAGTGCGCGGTGCGCGACCTCTGGCAACACAAGGAGCTCGGCCACCCCGACGGCGAGTTCAGCGCCGAAGTGAATCCCCACGGCGCGCGGCTCTTCAGAATCCATCCCGTGGGTTAAAGCAGGTTTCAGGTGCCAGGTGTCGGGTGTCAGGTGTACAACGCCTACTCGATCTCCTGCATCGCAAAACCCGGTAATGACGCTGATGAAAAGCGCGGTGGCACATCGAATTGTCGCTCTTCTAGCCTTGGCGCTGGCTGGAACCCCGGTCGCTTACAGTCAAACCTTTGCCACCGGGAGCGAAGCAGATAGATTCAGGCTCAAGGCGAATGTGGATCTGGTTCTGGTCGAAGCGACCGTTCGCGACCAGGACGGCGGCATTATCAACAATCTGGGACGCGACAATTTTCGCGTCTACGAAAACGGCGTCGAGCAGCAGATCGGTTATTTTTCTCGCGATGAGCTCCCCCTGGCTGTCGCCCTGGTTTTGGATTGCAGCGGGAGCATGGGTCCGGTCCTGAGGCAACTTCATCACGTGGCCTTCGACACGCTTTCTTCACTCAAGCCGGATGATCAGGTGGCCTTGTTCGACTTTGCCGCTCGGGCGGAAATGCGGGTGGGCCTGACCAAGAATCGGCAACGCATAGCGGACGCCATTGCCACCATCCGCGCCGCGGGCGGCACGGTCATCCCGGACGCTCTCTTCGAGGCCGCGCTATACTTGGCTCGGGCGGCCCCGGACCGCCGTCACGCCATCATCCTGGTTTCCGACAATGAAAACACCTTGAGGGGCTACAGCGACGAAAGTCGCGTCATCCGCCAAGCGCTCGAGTCCGAAGCGGTGATTTACAGTATCCGCATCACCGAAGGCCTGCACCCCCATTCCATGTACGTGCTTCTTCCCTTCTTTCGCGAGGTCTCAGTACCGAGGATAACCCACGAGACCGGAGGAGAAGTTATCGACGCCAGGACGATTGACTTCATCCGCTCCGCCATGGCCACCGCCATCTCTCGCTTGAAACAGCGCTATAGCCTGGGATACTACAGCACCAACCGTCGCCACGACGGGACTTTCCGGGAAATCCAGATCCGCATCACAGATGGTTCGAATGACCCCAAGCAAAAATACACCGTCTATGCCCGCCGCGGGTATTATGCCCCGGCCGAAGACGCCACCTCACTCGACCCGCATCCCTGAGAGGAAAGCTACAAGCCCGTCGTGAGAACCACTCGAAACCGCGCTTGGCCGCTCATCATGCGCTCGTAGGCCTCAGCCGCCCGCTCCAGGGGGAAGACTTCGTTCATGGACCGCACCCCGGCCAGCGCGCTGAAGAGCATCGTATCCTGGGAGTCGATCGCCGTCCCGGACGGCCAGCCGATAATCGCTCTGCGTCCGGAAAGGAGTTGAAGCGCGGACACCTCGAGGTGGTCCATGGCGGCGCCGAGGATGACGAGCTTCCCGTCCACGCCGAGACCCCCGATGGTGGCGCTCATGGCTTTGCCACTCGTCACCGTCGCCAGGATCACCTTCGCGCCACCCAGTTTGGTAAGTTCCTCGGCCGGATTCTGTGCTTGGCTGTCAATGTAGTGTCGCGCGCCCAGATTGCGAGCCAGCGGCTCTTTGTCCTTTCCACGGGCGACGGCCACAGTGTTTAGGCCCATCCGGGCCGCGAACTGGATGCCGAGGTGTCCGAGTCCGCCCACCCCGAGGACGGCCACCAGATCGCCTGCCCGCGCGCCGCTATGGCGCAGGGAGTTGTATGTCGTGATCCCGGCACAGAGCAGCGGCGCCGCCTCGGCGGCAGAGAGTTCTTGAGGAACCAACGCCAGCGTCTGGGCGGGAGCAATCATGTAGTCCGCGTAACCACACCCTCGCCTGAACAGAACGAGGTACTTAGGCTTCTCGGAATTGCCCTTCCCGAGCGCCTCGATTTGAATTTCGAATGTAGTGTAAACTCGGCAACCGGCTGACTGATTCTGAAGACCTTAACTGGCATTTACCCCGGTTCGTGACGAAGTTGGGCTAGGGTCAATACTGTTCATTTAACGATCCTCACGGATGCAGAAAAGTTGATGCGGCGAGTAGGTCCCCGCTTGCGAGGCCGCAGCCGGTAGTTGCTCATTTTGCGCTTCACGCCGCGGGGGTTGATGCGATGGCGGCTGCAACTCACCCGTTCCTGCAGAATCTCCTGGAGTATGGCCTCATGAAACGCTCTCTTCTGCCGAGGGGGGAGTAGCGACATAGCGAGCCAGGCGCCGTTGTATGACCCGCACGGCATGGAGGAAGGAAAGGTGGTCGGGATCTTCATCCGCCTGCAGGGCGGCCTCGTGCATCAGGCCGCGAATGGCAAAGTGGGCCATAAGGAGTCCATAAAACTCCTGCCGGACCAGTTCCGGAGTCTTGCTGCGCAGGACGATCTGGGCACCCCGCAGATGGGTCTTCAGTTCGTCCAGCGTGGTCTCAATTTCCCATCGCTCGTGATAGAGCGCCGCCAGTTCTTTCGCCGGGGCCGATCGGGGATCCAGAATCGTGGTGATCAGGCGATAGATCGGCTCCGCTCCTGGCACATCCTGCAGACGATATTCGATCACGCGGACCGTAATGGGGTGGCGCTGATTCCGGCGGTCCGAGGTGGACCGATAAATGCGACTGAGGTAGGAGCCATCCGCCAAGCGCTGGTCCACCTCCAAACGCGCATTCTGGCGGACTCGCCAGAGCAGTTCAGCGCCCGTCTGCGCGGCTTTCTGCCACAGTTCGTAGCCGGGGAAAAACCGGTCGGCCAAGCACAGCATGCCTTTTTTCAGGGCGGGCACCACGGCTTGCGCCAGTGTGATCTCATCCGTCGCATAGGAATCCACTTGCGCCGCCCACAGAACGTGGGTGCCATTTTCCAGCAAGCCCACGAAGCGAATCTTGGGGTAGGCACTCGATCCCCGACTGGCCCCGGGCCGGCCGAAGGCCCGGTCGTTCGCCGCGGTGTCTGCCACATCCAAGGTGCTGCCATCCAGGCTCACCAGCCGCCGTTGTCGATACCAGGCTCCCTGCGTCCGTTTTTCGGCGATCGGGGTTACGACGGTCTCGTACAGCTTCTTCAGCGGTTCGGTCCCCAGCCGGCTGCGGGCTTGCGAGATCCCCGATTTGCCCGCTACCTTTACGGTGGCCGACGGATCCAGCAGCCACTGCACTCCCTCCAGCAAGCAGCGCAGCACCTCGCGATAGGAAGAGCGCATGTAGAGCGCCAACGCGATGACGTAATAAACCACCACATGGGCGGGCAAATCACGCTCCCGCCGGCTGGTGCGGTTCGTCTGCTTCAAAGCCTCGCGGACTTTCTCGATGGGGAAAAACTTGGTGATGACACCCAGGCTGATGTAGTCGGTAATGCGGCTGCCTGCAGGTAGAGTTCCGACGGTACGGGCCATTCTGGGGGACCTCCCGCCCCAACCAGAATAGCACAAGAATCACGTTAAGTGAACAGTATTGGGGCTAGGGTACTCCGAGAAGAAGAGGGGCGAACACGCGGGCTTCCGCGGAATAGGAAAATACTCCGGCCTCGCAATCGCGGAAAAAATCATAGTTGACTCCTCTCGGTACGGAGCAGCCACGCGCCTGCGCCTAGTCATTCACGTTGGGGACATGATAAGGGGGTGGAAAAGAGGCAGAATCCTCCGTTGGAAGACTTGCTGCACCAATTTACTGCAATCAGCGAGTTCCCGGAGGACAAGGAGCAGCATTACACATTCGTCGAACTCCACAACATTAGACCCGACTCGGTGGACATACTCGACGAAGGGGCAATCCGTGGTTACTTATCCAGAGTGGCCCCGGTTCCGTTCGATCCAAAATTTCAGCATTCCCTTGAGATTGAAGAGAATTTAAAGGAAATGGACTCCGATTATTTCGTGGTACCGCTTTCCGTAAACAACAGGGACGTTTATAAACCATATCTTCAGGACTGCAAGAGGCCTGGATTCGAAACAATTCTTTTCAAAGACCGGGGCTCAGAAGTCTTGGCATTCGCTTGGTATTGCCAAAACATGGAAAAGGGACAGTTCAAGGATAAAGAAAACAGCGGGCTCGTATACAGGGTTAGAAACATCGCGGTAGGAGACCGTCACCTCACGAGAAAAACTCTCTGGGATGCCACGCCAGAGCGGGCATTCCATTTTTTCGGGGAGATCTATGTCCTGGATCCGGAAGTTATCCCATCCGCCGACCGCACGGATTTCGAGGACAACGCGGCGCGGGGACAGCTCTACAAGCGGTGCGTACGCATTTCCTCGGTCCTGAACCGGAAGGCGGGTGAGGAAAGTGCAACGAGGCGGTTTAAGGAGGCTCTAAACAATGCGAGGGACTTCCTGGATCAACGGCAGCAGCAATTTGAGGATCACCAATTGCCCATTGAACTGCGTGAAGAGGTGGTCTTCCGCCTCAGGAATTACCAAGAAGACATCCAAAAACGAATTCCCGGCTCGCGCGGCACGTTAAAGTCCGGCGGAAAGAAGTTCTTGAGGCGCGCCCAGAAATTCCTCAATCGGCTGCAGGGCGCTCCTGCGCAGTTCTTCGACCTGCAAAAAGAGTTGCGCCTAAGTCCCAAGTTGCGGGCTCTCTACAATATCTTCATGGGAGTATTGAAAGAGGAGTTCCGGAACGATCCTGAGCGGCTCGAAAGGATCATTCGAAGAATTCAGGACTCGCTTACGATAGGCCACGTGGATTGAAAAGATCACCACAACGTTTTACGGCAAACAAGGACGTGGTTCGGCGCCTCCAGCGCGAGACGATCGAGAAGTCGCTTTCGTGCGGGCGCCTTCGCTATTTTGGTCTGCCATCGAGCGCTCTCGGCGACGCCGCAGAATGGGCGGAGCTTTTCTCGGAGTTTTGCGCAGTGGAGAGAGGCGAGTCGGGAGAGGAGTGGGACCTCCAGCACGAATTGGAACTGTCGGCATTTCGTGGCGGCTTATTCTCGAAGATTCGATTGTTTCGTGGCGACATTGACCTCATAATAGAGCGCGGTCGCGACGAGTTTCGCAACAGGGTCAAATTTCCCTTTGATGTTGTTTCGCTTGATTACAGCGGGGGTCTCTTCTACCCAGACAGCGAGGGCGCGATGACGCGCCTGCGCGGCATCGCGAAACTCATCGAGCGCCAAAGCGCGGGAAGGGCGAACTTTGTACTTTTGATCTCGTGCAATCTGGACAGTGTGAATCAAGGCGAGGTTCGCCGCACCATACACGATTTGAGGACGGCTTTGACCCGCTATGGCGAAGCTGCGGACTCGGTAATTGCGGCGTATTTACAACACCCAAGAGAGGAAGCCCGACTCAAGCTTTACGTTCCGTGCTTTGTGAACCAAGCGTCGGCTAGGAACCACTACAACTGCGAAACCGAGCACGTGGTTTTTTACGAGGGAAACAACAAAACCCCCATGATGGCGTTCCGATTTACCCTTAGGTTTGACCCGAGCACCGAATCCCTTAAGTTTCCGCGGGAACGACTTAGCCAGATCATTAACAGCCCGTTTATTGAAATTCGCGAGGGTACGCTGTCTCAAACCACCCTAGGCTTGCCTAAGCTTCGTCCACCTCAACCCGGAGGCGCCGGTACCGATGAGGCGGGTGATCACTAATGGACATCCTTCTTGTGGAACCAGATTACCGGTCGAAATTTCCGCCGCTGGGGCTGATGCGTCTGTCCACATTTCACAGGGGCCGTGGCGACCGTGTGGCGTTCGTTCGCGGTGAAAACGAATGGGCTCGCGTGCGCCGGTGGGACCGCATTTATGTGGCCTCTCTGTTCACCTGGGAGCTTCCGCGGACCTGCGACACGATTGAATTTTATGGCGGTTCTGTGTCGCGGCCGGAGGACATCGTCGTAGGGGGGGTCGCAGTCACCTTACTGCTAAGCTATGTGCGGGAACGAGGCTCGGGATGCACGGTGATAGAGGGCCCCCTCGACAGGCCGGGCCGCCTCGGTCCGGGCACTCCAGCTATCGCAAACCTCGTACCCGATTACAGCATTCTCAAGCGGGTGAAGTACGACTACTACCCACGGGATGCGTATTTTGTTCGAACTACGAAGGGCTGCATCCGCACGTGCCAGTTTTGTGCAGTACCGAGGCTGGAAAGGGAGTTTGGCACAATGCGCCCGCTTCGCGAACAGGTTTACAACGCAATAAAAGAGCATGGGGAAGGACAGCATTTGGTCGTAATGGACAACAACGTCCTTGGAACCGATGGAATCGAGGGGATTTTTGACGACATACGGGACCTCGGATTTCAAGCTGGGGCTAAGCGCAAGGGCCGTCAGCGAACCGTGGATTTCAATCAGGGTCTAGACGCCCGCCTGATCAGCGCAAGACCTGAACTGGCGAGGATGTTGCGAACAACTTGTGTTTCCCCCATCCGCTTGGCGTTTGATTTTATCGGCGTCCGCCGGGCGTATGAGAAGGCGATACGCCTTCTGGCCGCGGAGGGTTTCAACGAGTTCACCAATTACATGCTGTTCAATTTTGCCGACACGCCCCGCGACCTGTACGACCGCCTGTGGGTTAACCTGAATCCGGCGTGAAAAATCGCCAGAAGCCGGCTTCCAGCGTCTAAAAATGCAGCTTCTGCAGCACACGGTGCATTGTTCCAAAACCACACTTTTAGTGAGGTTTTCGTACAAAGGCCAAAATACCCTTCGGAGCCAATGTTGACAAGGTTTCTAAGCATATGCAAAACGTGAATCACGCCGGATTCAGGTTAACGCTAATTTGAACAAGGAACTTGCCATTCGCATCACAGGCTTCCCGATGCGTTTCATTCCGATGGACGACGTCAGCCGTCGCCATGTCGCGGCGGGATGGAAATGGCGTTACCTACGTGGGATCCAGTGCGTGCTGCTCGCGACCCGCGGGCTCGTAAGTCCTAATCCCGTGTTCATCCGGCATGCATTCGGCGAAACTTTCGAGGAATTCCTTGAGATCCTCTCCATGCCAGACCGCTACATCATCTACCGCGACCATTACGCCGACGACGGCGCAACGGCTTGGCGGCAACAGTTTCGTCGCCTTGCCAACGACGAACGGGAGGAGTTGCTCCAGACTCTTGAGGACCTAAATTCCACCCCACGAGACCGTTCCAGAAGAATCTCTGGGATAAGAGGCCCCATACGTTCTATCATCGAGCATTATTATCCTGGCGGGAAAACACCCTCGAGGACGCCACCGGAGGAAGAGTTGGCGCAGCAAGGTGTCTCGGTAGGTTACGACAGCGGGCCTGGTTAAGTGCGTGTGCGCATTAGCCACTTGTGAAGTGGTGGGCTTGGTGTAGGCGGTCGCCTTAGGGTTCGGCCTCGTTTTGAGGGGCAGCGACCATCAGCTTCCGGCGACTTCCCTCATATCTGCATAGGAGCGCATTTGATGGCGGACCAAGAGCAAAAACCCGAGATCGTATTCCTTATTGAAGAATACAAGAATATCGCTGCAACTCATGACAAACTCCGGGACGTACTCGTCCGGCTTTTTAATTACTTTCTTATTTTGAGCGCATTTCCGTTTACAATCTTGGGACTCATGCTGCGAAATCAAGGGGGACTGGACCTCTGGTCTCCACCGCATGGACTTCGACCGCTCTTCGTCTTCATCGGGATTGGCGATCTGTTTTTGGCGCTCGGGCTGATGGACACCAGGCTCAGCCAGTACCGATATGCAAAGACGGTGAACCTCATCCGAAAATATTTTGCGGATACTTCACCAGCTCTCACCAAGTACCTATATCTCCCTGTCGACGTGAATGTGCCACACTGGCATAACTTCGGTTTTGTAGCGTATCAACTATATTTCATGAGCCTTGTCGGAATGGTTCTTGTCGGCTACGGGCTGACGGGTCTGCCCGCGTCACGTCTATGGTCTGTGGTTGGAATGCTGGCCTATCAGGCCTCGTTTTGGATCTTTCGGAGCCGGACAATCGCGAGGTACCAGAGAGACAGGGGTATCCGCTGACCTTTGCCTGCACTCATTCCTGAACATCCGATGCTGGGTAGCGAACGCGGTCAATGTTGTTTTCACCGTTGGCTCTTCTCGCGCTGGCATCCAAGTTGCACCGGCTCGCTTCGCGCCAGGGATCAAACAGAAACCCTTCATTAACCCAGAACCTACGGTCACAACTGCACTGACCGCGGGTACCAAAACTCGCACAAACACCCACATGGCCGTGTAACGGCGAACCGTGCTTTTGGCTCGTCGCTGCCAAACTATAGGTCACACGGTCGGTAGCCGACTCGTGCTTATCCGGTTGTTTCAGCAAGCCACAAGCTGTAGTATGTGGGCGTGCCGCGCCCCGTGTTTCCGAAAACCTTGCACGAGTTCCAGTCGATGTTCGCTACCGAAGCGGCTTGCCAGAAGTATCTGGCGGAGTGCCGCTGGCCAGACGGCTTCATCTGCCCAAGGTGCGGGAACCAGAGTTCTTATGAAATCGTGAAAGCGCGGCGATGGCAGTGCACTCGTTGTCGGTATCAAGTCTCCCTCACGGCGGGGACGATTCTGCATAACACGAAAACGTCGCTGACGGTTTGGTTCTGGGCGGCTTACCTCATGACCACGGATAAACGTGGCGTCTCGGCGCTTCTCTTGCAGCGCCAGCTGGGTCTGCGCCGTTATGAGACGGCGTGGATGATGCTGCACAAGTTGCGGCAAGCCATGGTCAACATGGCCCGAGAGCCACTGCGTGGGGAAGTGGAAGTGGACGAGGCCTGGATTGGGGGTACCCAAGCGGGTTTGCGGGGAAGCCGACAACTGCGGGGCCGGAAGGCGGCCCTCATCGTGGTAGCGGTGGAGAAGCGTGGCCGCGCGACCGGGCGTGCTCGCATGGCGGTCATTCCGGATTTCCGAGGCGGCACCCTCATATCGTTCCTGCGACAGAATGTGGCACCGGGCTCTCTCGTGTATACCGACGCCCTCAACAGCTTCGCCGGATTGAAGGAGGCGGGGTTTCACCATGTGTCCCGCACTCAACCCTCGCGAGCCGACCTCCATAGAGGCGCGAAGTCCGCCGTGCCTTTGGCCGACCGCGCCATCGGCAACCTGAAGCAATGGTTGCTCGGAACCCATCACGGCGTAGGCCGCAATCAGCTCCAGGCGTATCTTGATGAATTCGTCTTTCGCCATAACCGGCGGAAGCAACCTATGGCTGCGTTCCAAACCTTGCTCGGTCTCGGGACCGGGCACAAGTCCACGACCTATAAGGAGATGCGGGGCAGGCGGAGCTTCCCAATCCGCCAAGCCAAGACTGACCCCAACATATTGGGGCTTGCTGAAACAACCGGATAAGCATGAGCCGACTTGTGGGGAGGTGAAAGCGACCGCACCGAAGATTTTTTCTGAGAAAGGAGACTCACTTTGCGCTTTGAAGGCAAGCGCCGGCTTGGCTTTTACCCGCTCCCATTGTCCGAAGCCGGGCGGATTCGCAGATTTCTCTCGTTCCCGGACCAGCCGTCGTCAGCGATCGATCCCTGCGTCGGCGATGGTGTCGCCTTCGAGGCGATCACCACCGGCGCCGATGTGCTTCGCTACGGAATCGAGCTTGACGCCTACCGCGCCGAGCAAGCCGGTCAGTGGATTCCCAACATAACCCAAGGCAACACACTGGAAGTTCATTGCGCCATAGATTGCTTTGGGCTCCTCTATTTGAATCCGCCCTACGATTGGGCCCTTGGACCCGCTGACAGCCGGCGCACAGAGCAGACCTTCCTGAGCCACACGTATCGCTGGCTGAAGCCTGGTGGCGTTCTGCTGTTCGTTATTCCAGGGGAAAGACTGGCCGAGTGTAGTCAGATTCACGCCTCACACTTCCGCGATGTCCGAGTTTTCCGCTTTGAGGCGCCGGAGTGTGTGCGCTATAAGCAGGTGGTTGTCATTGGCATACGACGCGCCCGACGCGAAAGGGAGCGTCTCACGGACAGCGACATTACTCGGGCGCGACTTCACTATGCCGGTCTGGCAAGAAACCCATCGCAAGTTCCGGTCCTGCCCTACGAGCCCGCAACGCCATATGCCGTACCTGTAAGCGGGGCGGCACAACTTGTCTACTGTGGACTGCCGCTCGACGAAGTTGAGGATCAGCTTCCGCAGTCGGCGGCCTACAGGCAGACGGGCCGCATCCTCTTCGCTGAGCCTGTCGCTGCGACGGGCCGGCCCCTCACACCCCTGCATGCCGGTCACGTCGGTCTCCTGGCGTGTTCAGGACTTCTTAATGGTATATTTGGAAATAATGAATTACGTCATATATCCTTCTGGCAGGCAGTCAAGGTGGTGGACAAGATAGAGGAAGAAGAGGATGGCGTAATCACAGTGAGAGAAAGGGAAAGATTCTCGAACGAATTGACGGTCGTTTTCAGCACGGGCCAAGTCGCAGTTCTGAAGTAATCCTGCCGCCATCCCACTTCAGTTTCCCCCGCAGCCAAATCCCACCAATCCAAGAGGAAAAAGCCATCATGAAGAATGCCCATGAGCGTTTTGGAGTGTTGGAATACACGAAGCGAATGAAGGACATCACTACGCGAATCCGGCTTCGAGTGGATCGGTTCGTTGGAGAGGTGAGCACCGAGGGGACCTTTAAGGGCCACCTGATCTCAGTCTTGGGTGGGGATTCCGATGTTGGCGCCATCTGGGCAGCCGTCGTTGAGCAAAACCACTTTACCGTAGCGGCTCCGGGAGCTGATCCGCTCGTGATCACCTTGGGTGAAGGCGCGCAGTGCTTTCGCGGTACCATCAATGTTGGCGGTCGCAGACCCATCCGCCATCTGGTGCCGATCTCGGCGGAGCTGGCCAAGACACGTCCGGGAATGGACCCAGAAGGCAGACGGACTGTTCTATGTGACAACGACCCAACGTTCGTGCTTTATCGCATCTCACAGCGGTTCGGATTACCCGTGGTGCCAGACTGGGCCGGCTGGTTTGGTGAAGAGCTCAGGCGGCGTGGAGCGATCAAACCGCTCCTGGGGCTGGGATGCTCACCCGTGCTCGTTAGCGGCACGAAGAAGTTGTTCCTGAAGTGGATTGGAAGGGCACTCCGGCAGAAGCGCATTTGGCTTCCCGAGGGCAACGGACCGGTCCGCTGGAGTCTGCCCTACAGTTTCTTCCGCGTGAGTGAGACCAACCTGGACAACAGGTGCCCTCAGGAGACAGGCGAAGAGAGTCCCGCCATCCTTGTGGAGCAGGAGGTAACGGCATAATGAAGGTTGTTTTGAGGGTCTCAAGCAGCAACGAACATTGCGATGGGGGATGCGAACTCGCGCTCGTGGACCTGACGCCACAACTTGCTGCGATGGCACTCCGAAGGATCGCCGTGCTCAGAGAACAGAAGAACCTCGACCCGGATATCATCGAGACGTATTACTGGGCCCACTTCGCGGAGTACTTCTCTTCCTGGAAAGATCTTGCCATCTCTGAAGAGGAAATCGAAGGCACGAATGTGACGTTGGAGGCCATGCTGGATGAGCTCCCAATTGAAGAGAAGGAAATCGTCTGCGTTCCTGAGACATTCCAGGTGTCACCCCGCCACGCCGCCGCGGTGGAGTGCGAGCAAATGATCGTTCGCGATTCAATCGCGTTCATGGCCATTCCGAAACATGCGAGCTTTTACGTCCAGACAGCGGAGATACCACTCGCCATGCTCGAAGCAGCAGCTACCGGTGCTTCGACCACCCACGTCTGACCCACCAAGAATCACCCACCTGTTCGCGCGGGCCTGGCGCCACACGAACCGCATTTACTCGTTGCACTCAAAGCGAAAGGAGAAGACCGTGCCCATACCGGAGTCGATCGGTGATTACTTGCGTTTATGTGGTCGACCACATAAGCGAAGATATGTTGGGATATCAGTTATGTTGTCATGCTTCATGAAACATCCCTCCTTCGGGTCCCTGCGTGTGCTGATGGCCACATAACTTGCATACTTGGCTGATTTCAAATTCACTCCAAGGAGTCAGCCAAATGTTTGACCAACTGGTGAAGCGCAGTAATGCGGTATGGGTCTACAGCACGGGCCGCTTTGCCGAAGAGCGGCGTACTTTTCTTTGTCACTTGAACGAACGCGGCCATGGTTTGCACACCCTCCGACAGATCAACAAATTCTTGCTTGTTATTGCGGAGCGGGTGAACGTACGGCAACGAATGCCGATCACGGAACTGCAGATTGTGCGGGCAGCCAAAGACTGGGCCGCGAAGTCTTGCGCGCCGAACTCCGAGGCCGAGACGCGTGAAACCGCAACGAAAAGGTTCATCTTTGTGGCCAAGAAGTGGTTTCGTTTCTTAGGCAAGTGGCGCGATCCGGACCGCAATCCTCAGTTCAAGCCAGAACTCGACAGTTTTCTTAAAGAGCTACGCGACGAAAGGGGATATACAGACCAGACCCTTTCCACTCGCGAGTCGGCACTGACCCTCTTCTTCGAGTGGCTTGGGAAACAGGGCGTCTCCCTGAAGGAAGTGTCTCCCGAGATCCTTGCGGCATATTTTGTTCAGAACAAGGCACGTGACTGGAAGAAATCAACAGTTAAAGTATATGCTCAATCGCTGCGGGCCTTTTTTCGCTATGCAAGTCGGCGTAATTAGTGCATGCCTGGATTGGCGGAGACAATACAGAGTCCGCGCATTTATTCAATGGCCGGACTTCCGGAAGGCCCAAGTTGGGAACAGATCCAGCGTTTGATTGCCGATCTCAACACCGAGCGTGCAAGCCATGATCGCGACCGTGCAATCATTCTGCTTCTGGCGGTATACGGTCTGCGCATAGGGGAGGTTTGCGGGCTAACTCTAGATGACCTGGACTGGGCCAATGAAAAGATCCGCGTCCGACGGTCGAAGAACAAGCGAATTCAGGAATTTCCACTAACCGCTGAGGTGGGAAATGCCATTCTGAAATACCTCCAGAACGTACGGCCTCGAGGTTCTTCGCGTTTCCTATTTCTCACGCTGCGCAAACCATATAGGCCGATGATGACGAGGGGCGCTTCCTCTTCGATTGCACGTCGCGTTCGAGCACTTGGCTGTCGCCTGCCACACTATGGCCCGCACAGTTTGCGTCACGCCTGCGCCACACATCTCCTAGACGAAGGGTTCTCGCTCAAAGAGATCGGTGATCACCTCGGCCACCGCTCAGCGAGGTCGGCGCAAATCTATGCCAAGGTCGAACGCAGGAAATTGGTGCAGGTTGCCGACGTGAAACTATCCAGTTTGACGGACTACTTGCGAACGCAGACGAACCCGATCACGTCAGACTGGGCGAAGGAACGCTTGAGTTTGCTGCGAGAGGTTTCCAACTTCGGGTTAGGAGGCCTCCAATGAAACTTGCTCCCGCTATCGAGGAATTCATCCAATACAAGCAGGCGTTGGGCAGCTCCTACACCACGCCAGCCCACACCCTGAAGGCCTTCCTCAAAAAGACAGGGAATCTCGAACTTGATGCCCTCACAACCCAGCACAGCGACGCATTCCTGCCGGTCCAGGGTAGGATGGTTACGAGCGTCTGGTTCCATCGCTATTAGACCCTCGGCTGTTTTTTCCGTTTCGCAACTAGCCGCGGTTACATGCAGCATCGAATACTCCCGACCTCGATGCCTGATCGACCGCCAGGCTTCGTTCCCTACATCTATTCGGCCGAGGATGTTCGCCGGTTGCTGGCCGTGCCTGATTCGCACTGCCCGCCGGCATGCCCACTGTCGCCAGACGCCATGCGTACGTTGGTCCTGGTGCTCTACGGAACCGGATTGCGATTGAGTGAGGCGACTCGCCTGAAGCATGAGGATGCGGACTTCAGGAACGCCGCACTGACCATTCGAGAAACGAAGTTCAGCAAGACCCGGCTGGTTCCGATTGGAAAAGATGTTGTGAGCATTTTGAGACTTTACCGATTGCGACATCGTCCGGGCGTCGGGTACCAGCGCCCCCCGACACTTCTCGCCACAAAGATAGGGATGATGATCCGCAACGATCATGCTGACCATCAATTCCAATGGCTGAGAAAGGAAGCCGGGGTGCTGCGATTCGACAGTGCCCGCTATCAGCCGAGGCTCCATGATTTTCGGCACACGTTTGCCGTGACCCGTCTCATGACCTGGTATCGCGAGGGAAAAGACGTACAGAGAATGCTCCCTTTGCTATCCACATACCTCGGGCACTGCCGAGTAGATGGAACTTCCGTGTACCTCCAGATGACACGGGAGCTGCTCCAAGAAGCCAACCGCTGCTTTGAGCGCTATGCCTTCGCGGAGGTGCACAATGGCTGATCACGCCTCGATTGGTTTTTGGGTTCGTCGTTTTTTATCGGAGCATCTGGTGCATGAGCGCGGGCTACCGCGAAACACGCAGCAGAGCTATCGCGACACCTTCTGTTTGTTCCTGCCGTTCGTCGCTGCACAGCGCAAAACAGCAGTTGATAAGCTCGTCATTGACGACCTTTCGCCCAGCATTGTTTCAGATTTCCTGGCGCATTTGGAACAGGCTCGAAGTTGCTCGGTTGCTACGAGGAATCAGAGGCTTGCCGCGCTTCACGCCTTCGCTCGGTATACGGGGAACTGCAGCCCTGAGCATGTGGATTGGTGCGCCCAGATCCGTCGCGTTCCATTCAAACGAGGGTGGAAACAGTCAATCCCTTATATGGAGAAAGATGAAATCGATGGACTTCTTCAGGCCCCAGATCGCACGAGTGAACATGGCCGACGAGATTACGCGCTACTCTTGTTCCTCTACAACTCGGGGGCGCGCGCTACCGAAGCCGCTCAAGTCGTAATTGAGGACCTAACTTGGGACTCGACAGGAACTGGTTCTGTCAAGATCCGGGGAAAAGGCCGGAAGGTTCGCTTTTGCCCGCTCTGGAAAAAGACAATGGCTGAACTCCAACCTCTCATACGTGGACGAGATGTCGATAATCCGTGGTTCCTCAACCGATACGGCGACGCGATGACGCGCTTTGGAATCCATGCGCTTGTGACGCGTCATGCTGAAACTGCGGCGGAGAAGATTCCATCGCTTAAAACCAAGCGCATTAGTCCGCACACGGTTCGCCACACGACTGCAACCCATCTGCTTCGCGCCGGTGTTGACCTCAACACGATCAGGGCGTGGCTCGGCCATGTTTCACTCGATACCACAAATATCTATGCGGAAACAGATCTAGCTCTTAAGGCAAAAGCTTTGGCTGCCTGCGATCCAGGAGGCGGGCGTCGCAGAACCAAGAAGAAATGGCGAGATGATCCAAGCCTAATGGAGTTCTTGCGCAAGCTGTGAGCCATCCGTTTTCTATGACTCTCGTCGATTCTCAGGGGGTGACTTTAGTTGGCGCCCGCTCTTTTTTATGTGGCAACGAAAGCAGAGAAACCTGTTCTAAACGAGGTGCTCGTGAAGCATGACAACATAACTGATATCCCAACATATTTGCGTTTATGCTCCTCGGAACTGGGTGAGAGGATTCTTCAATCATACCCACCGTTGCATTCCATCGACGACCCACCGTCACCCCTGATCAGCAAGCTCCTTCGGAAGCCCTACCCGGCCCAAACGCTTGCCATCATGGGCCTGGTTCGGCGCTGGCAGCAGGCCCGCGCAGGCGCCGTGATTGCCGAGTGTGGTACAGGCAAGACCTTGATTTCGCTAGGTGCGGTCCAAACTCACGCCGAGCGCCGACCTTTTACGGCGCTCGCGATGGTCCCGCCACAACTTGTCGAAAAGTGGTGTCGAGAAACGATCCTCACGCTGCCCCGCGTCCGGGTCTTCATCATCGACGGCCTGCGGACGCCTACCAATTCCAAGAGCCATCACGGGGTGAACGAAGTGAAGTTGCGAAACGGACGCATCGTGCGCGAGGGACTGCAGGACCAGCCTGAGTGAATTGCGCTTGCGTAAGACCTCACCCTCGGCTCGTAAGCGTTGGGAGTCGCTTTGCCCTTCTCCGGCGGTATTTGTCGCCGGGCGAGACCGCGCCAAGCTCGGGTACTTCTGGCGGCACGCCTATCAGGTCGCCCGCTGCGGACGTTACCAGGGCAGCGTTGTCAATCCTGACAGCGGGTCTCCAGTTTACCTTGGCACGGAGGGCGAGCGCCTGCTAGCGATGGACTTCAAGAGGGTGAAGCTCAGCGAAATGCTGGGTCAAGATGAGGGAACCAATCACGCCCGCCGCCCTCTCTACAGCGCGCTTTGGCAGGCGGATGGCAAGAAGATTCGGCGCTTTGCACCGGTTGACTTCATCGGTCGTTACATGGGGAACAACTTCTTTGACTATGCCATAGCCGATGAGGTGCACGAGTTGAAGGGAGGAGATACGGCACAGGGCAACGCTCTTGGGACGCTCGCCTCGTGCGCCCGCCACATCGCAGTGCTCACCGGCACACTGCTCGGTGGCTACGCCCTGGACTTGTTCAATATCCTTTTTCGTCTCGAACCTTCCAGGATGCTGGAAGAAGGCATCGAGCACGGGGAAGCTGGCGTTCGGGCCTTCACCGAAACCTACGGCCTGCTGGAGAAGATCACCGTGATCGAGCCGGCCGACAATGCCTGCTCTGAGGTCCGGGTCACAACCCGGTTCCGCCACCGGCCGGGAGCGTCACCGCTGCTGTTCGGGCGCTTCCTGATGAGTCTTGGCGCCTTCGTGTCACTGGAAGACATCTCCGACGCTCTCCCTCCCTACCGAGAGGAAGTTGTCAGCATCGAGATGGATGAACCGCTGAAGAAGGCGTACGAGGACTTGGAAGAAGACATCAAGAAAGCACTCCGCGAGTATCGAGGTAACCAGTCAGTGATCAGCGTGGCGTTGAATGCTCTCCTTGCTTACCCCGACCGGCCCTTCGGTTTCGGGGATTTGATAGGGCGAGAGTTCAACCCCGAAACCGAACGTCGCGAACCATTCCTGATCGCAGCGACTCGAGACCTGGATCAGAACCTTGTCTACGCCAAGGAACGGCGGCTGGTCGAAGAAATCAAATCGTCGCTTGAGCACGGAAGAAAGGTACAGGTCTTCGCGGTCTATACCCAGAAAAGGGACGTGACACGCCGGCTGGAGAGCATCCTGGCGAAGGAAGGAATCCACGTAGCCGTGCTGACGACCCAGGTGTCGCCGGAAGAGCGCGAAGCGTGGTATGAGCGTCAATTGCGAGCCGGAGTGCAGGTCGTGATCGGGCACCCACGTTTGGTTCAGACGGGGCTAGACCTCTGGTCCTTCCCTGACATCTTCTTCTACGAGACCGGCTATTCCATTTACACTTTGCGGCAGGCCAGCCGGCGGTCATGGAGGATTGGACAGTGGTCGAACGTCAACGTCAAATTCTTCTACTACGCCGGCACCATGCAGGAAGCGTGTTTGCGGCTGATGGGGAAAAAGCTTCTGGTCTCGCTGGCGATGGAAGGGAAGTTCGCCAGCGACGGCCTGCAAGCGATCGACGAAGGCGATGACATTCTGATGGCGATGGCACGGGAGCTGGTCACCGAGAAAGGTATCGGCGAATCCGCCGATGCTGTGTGGAAGCAGCTGCAAAGGCAGCAGGCGGAAGTATTCGGGGTCCGGGCTGTCGAGACTCGCGAGCCGGAAATCGAAGCTGAACCTCGGGTCCGGGACCAGCCGGAAGTCATCATTCCACCAGTAGCACCGATCCCGGCAGTAGTGACGCAACTCCTGATGTTCGGTATGTCGCACGAGGCAGTACAGCGGCGCAAGGCTTCACGTAGGCCGTCGAGTCCCGTCACAGCAACGGATCAGCTCGGATTGTTTCACAACTGAGGGTGAGACGAGCGTTGGCCGGCGATCTCATTTTCCAGTCGATTAGACCGGCCTCCCCCAGCCCTCTTGGCGCGCAAAAGGCTATCCTTTAAGATTGATTTCGCAGTGAACCAATCCCGGAGTGCATCTCCGGGGCGAAAAGGCAGAACCCTGCCGAGACCCTGGGGGGCAGCGCACCTCCCCACCTCACCTTGCGCGCGGGAATGAAGGGGCCTAGGGAGAAATGAATCGGGCTGGGGAATCAGATAGGACCGCGAGCGTACTGACGGTACTCGGTCACCAGACCCGCCAGGTTGTCACGGCTAGCCGCA
>CAVWDS010000013.1:0-392339 GCA_963753795.1 uncultured Acidobacteriota bacterium | reverse complement strand
GACCAGGGTGCAACAAATCGAGGTGATGACCCGCATGGTTTTCTGCATGTGGGGTGTCGAACCAATGCCATGGAGGAGGGAGAAATCTGACAATTAGTCTGCAATCGACCTGCCTTGGGCCTGTTTTCTCACTCAATTCCCCACGCACAGTAACTCCGAGCCCTGTGGCCTTTGACTCACCAATACCTCGTTGAATCGCTAAGTTACTTAGAATCACTGAGTGACGGCGCGTGCTTTGGAGTCAAAGTTGCTCAGCAAGAATGCCCGTATTCAAAAATACGGGGGCGAGTGGAGGCGGTAATAGGCCATTCATTGGCTGCGTGGCTCCGGTCCGCCTATCCTAATTATTCGAAGGAGTCTGGTGTTATGGCTTATGTGATAACAGGCGATTGCACGAAAGATGAAAGGTGCGTGGACGTTTGTCCGGTGGACTGCATTCATCCCCGCAAGGACGAAACTAAGTTTGCTGAGGTCACGCAGCTTTATGTAAACCCGGCCGACTGCATTGACTGTGGCGCGTGCGTTCCGGTTTGCGAAGCTTCGGCGATGTTCGCGTTGGACGAGCTCCCTGAAAACCAGAAGAACTTCGCCGAAGTGAACGCGAAGTATTATCATTAGATTGGGGATGTTGCTTAAGGGCGTCATCCATAAACAAACTTCATCCTCGAGAGGCGCCGCGAAACGAAGTGCAGGACGGGATTTCCATTCCTTCCCCATTGATTTCGTTTTGTGGCGCCTTCACTGCCCCAGGGCGTTACGCACGCAGTCTGCCCTCTTTTATTCCCACCTAGGCCAATCTTAACATACACTGACAATATGAAAGCTCTATTGCTGAAGGCCTACAGTGATTTTGTCTATCAAGAAGTGCCGGAGCCGGAGGTCCGCGAGGACGAGGTCTTGATCAGGGTGCGCGCCTGCGGCATCTGTGGCAGTGATGTTCATGGGATGGATGGTTCGACGGGGCGCCGTCGACCGCCCATCATTATGGGTCACGAAGCTTCAGGTGTGATTGCGGAGGTTGGGGAAAAAGTCACTGGCTGGAATAAAGGTGACCGGGTCACCTTCGACTCGACAATCTATTGTGGCTCGTGTTGGTTTTGCCAGCGCGGATTGATCAATTTGTGTGACGAGCGCCGGGTGCTGGGAGTCTCTTGTGAAGACTACAGACGACACGGGGCGTTCGCCGAATACGTCGCGGTGCCACAGCGCATCTTGTACCGTCTGCCGGAGGCTGTCTCCTTTGAACACGCCGCCATGGTCGAAGCCGTGTCCATCGCGGTCCATGCCGTGGAACGTACGCCTGTTTCTTTAGGGGATACGGCAGTGGTGGTGGGCTCAGGCATGATCGGTCTGCTCGTGGTGCAGGCCTTGCGACTGGCCGGGTGTGGGAATATCATCGCGGTCGATCTGGACGAGGAAAGGCTAAAACTGGCGCGAAGACTTGGCGCAGACTTGAGCCTGAAAGCGGATGGTTGTGACGTTTTGAAAGAGGTGAAGCACTATACTCGAGGGCGAGGAGCCGACCTTGCCATGGAAGTGGTGGGAACCAGCCCTTCGCTCAACTCTGCCCTGGCCTGTGTGCGCAAGGGTGGAGCGCTGACGCTGGTAGGGAATCTGAATCCTTCGGTAGACCTTCCTCTCCAAGCGGTGGTCACTCGACAACTGACGCTTTACGGCAGTTGCGCCTCGAGCGGCGAATACCCGGCCTGTTTGGATTTGATGGCACGCGGGGCGATCAACACCGAAGCGCTGATCAGCGCCACTCCTCCCTTGGCTGAGGGAGCGATATGGTTCAAGCGCTTGTACGACCGTGAACCCGGACTTATGAAGGTTATTCTGCGTCCGTAGGAGTGGTTAGTGGCTAATGGTTAGTGGCTAGTGGCCAGCAGGAACCCTTTCTTAATAATCCGGGTTGATCGCTGGCAACTAACCACTACCCACTGGAGGGTGAATGGAAGCACTCCGAACCGCCATTGTGGGCTGCGGGAAAGTTGGCCATCTGCATGCCAAGGCACTCAGCCGTTTATCTGAGTCCGCGTTCGTCGCCGTGTGCAGTAGGAACCTTCAGCGTGCCAGGCAATTTGCCGCTGAGTATAACGTCGAAGCCTATAATGACGTTGAGGAGATGATTGCCAAATCGCGAGTGGAAGCGCTGACCGTTTGTACTCCACACCCTCTGCATGCCGAGCCCGCCATCAAGGCCGCCCACGCCGGGGTTCACGTCCTTATCGAAAAGCCTTTGGCTTCTTCGCTCGAAGACTGCGATGCCATAATCGACGCCGGCAAAAAGAGCGGGGTAAGAATCGGCACGGTGTCTCAACGCCAGTTCTACACTCCTTGCCAGCGAATTAAACGAGCCCTAGAGGAGGGCAAACTGGGCCGTCCCATCCTGGGGTCGGTCGCCATGTATGGCTGGCGTGACCAAGCGTATTACAAGAGTGATCCGTGGCGGGGCTCCTGGAAAGCGGAAGGGGGAGGAGTCCTGGTCAATCAGGCGCCTCACCAACTTGATCTGCTCCAGTGGTATATGGGGCCGATCGATGAGCTTTTCGGGTACTGGGACAACCTCAATCATCCTTATATTGAAGTGGAAGACACGGCGATCGCTGTGCTGCGCTTCAAGAACGGGGCGCTCGGCAATATCGTGCTCAGCAATTCCCAGAACCCCGCTCTATACGGGAGAGTCTATGTGCACGGCAGCAACGGGGCCTCCGTGGGTGTCCAGACGGATGGCGGCGCCATGTTTATCGCCGGCATGTCGAATATCACCGAACCTCCCTTCAACGATTTGTGGACCGTGCCGGGTGAAGAGGAGTTGATGAAGAAGTGGCAGAAGGAAGATGCCGAGTTTTTCCTGAGTATTAATGCTATGGAATACTATCACCAACTTCAAATCGGTGAGTTTCTAAGGGCCGTTATCAATTCACGCGAGCCTCCAATCACGGGAGAAGAAGGCAGAAAGACAGTGGAAATCTTCACGGCCCTCTATCGTTCCCAACGCGACGGCAAACCCATTAAATTCCCGCTGACGCCCGGCGACGACAAACATGATTCTGGTGCCGGCCAAAGGAATTAGGAGCCGGGAACGACCGCTCTCCATTTAGATGACGGCAGGAAAAAGACCCCCAGAAAAGCGCGAGCCTCTTACCGAGAATTTTCTCCGGGATTTCGGACCCTCTAGTCCAGCCTTCCAGTCCGCGTCGTCCATGTGGCTGGAGGCCATCGCCAGGATTCGCGTCGAGCGCAACTACCAAGTGATCTACGAAAACTGGCGTAAATACTTGCGCGTTGCCTACGGAACATCGGTGGGCGACGAACACCTTTTTGTTCGTCATACTTACCTGGCGACGCTGGCCAAGCTGCTTGCCTACATCCGCATCACCGGCGCGCAGGTGGCGCCGGAAGAGGCCCTGACGCAGGAGATTATCCAGGGAACGTTCTTCGAAAAGCAACAGATCATGAACTTCCTCGAAGAGGATTTCTTCTCCTGGGTAGCGCGGGTGCCAGTAGTGAGTTGCACACAGGTGATCGCCTCCCGTTTGGCGAGCCTGCTCTTCACGTACCGGCTGGGCGAACTCTCGGAAGACGTCCTGAAAGAACTTTACCAGACCCTCGTGGACCCCCAAGACCGCCACGACCTCGGTGAATACTACACCCCAGATTGGCTTGCCGCGCGCATGTGCAACGCTCTTCTGAGCGGGTCCGGTGAAGACGCCGTTCTCGATCCTGCCTGCGGCTCCGGCACTTTCCTTTACCAGACCATTGAGCACAAGAAGAAACATTTGCCGACCACACGGCAATCCCTTGAAAAGATCCTCGGTAGTGTGGTGGGAATTGACATTCATCCCTTGGCAGTCATCGTTTCGAAGGTAAATGTCCTCCTGGCCCTCGGGGATTTCTTCAAGATGCTCGCCGGTCCGGTTTCCATCCGGGTTTACCTCGCCAATTCCATCCGCCCTCCATCGTTAACTCCAACCCTCTCCCCCTTGGGGGAGAGGGTGGACCGCGACGGCGTTTTCACCAGCGGTCGTGGGCCGGGTGAGGGGGTTGCCTGCTTGCGCCCCACCGTTTGGAGCACGCCCGCTGGCGAGCCTGCCGAGAGCACGCACAAACCGACCTCTCTTCTCAATCAGTTTGACGTCGTAATCGGCAATCCTCCCTGGCTCTCATTTCGGTTTGTGGAGAAAGGCGAGTACCAGGATTATTTAAAGCATCTCGTCGTGAAGGAATTTGGCTTGCTCGAGGGCGCGGGGCATCTCATCACTCATTTGGAGTTGGCCACCCTGTTCTTCGCCCGCTGCGCCACGCTCTATCTCAAGCGCTCCGGCAAAATCGGCTTTGTTCTTCCTCGCAGCATCTTTACCGCCGACCAGCACGACCGCTTCCGCCGCTCCTACGGCATGGGCAACGCAACTCTCACCCAGGTATGGGACCTCGAAGACGTCTCGCCACTGTTTAATGTCCCGGCAGCGGTGGCCTTTGGAGATGTGATCAGCGACTCCTCCAAGACCCTCCCAGGCAAAATCCTGTCCGGAGAGTTGAAAAGAAAGAATGCCTCATTCGAAGAAGCCAAAGGGGATCTGAAGAGTGAGGCCACAGAATTTCACGTCGTCCAGCAGGGTAAGAGGAGTTATCTGAGCACAACCCGGAAGAAAATCTCCAGTCAAGGCAGTTTCTATCAGCCTCACTTCAAAGAAGGCGCCACCCTGGTTCCCCGCAGCTTCTGGTTCGTGGAATTCAGAGTCATCCCTGGGCTGGGCATGGACGTATCGCAACCTGTGGTCGCCACCGATGCGCGCGCCGAGGCCGAGGCCAAGCAGCCTTACAGAGGCGTACACTTCGAAGCTCCCATCGAGGCTGAGTTCCTTTACGCCACGCTCCTCTCGACCGATCTCTTACCCTTTGGCCATCTCGATTTTCGCCCCGTGGTCCTTCCCCTAATCGAAGACGCCCAAGGGTATCGCCTTCTGAGTGCGGAACAAGCCCGCGCCAAAGGCCACTTAAAACTGGCGGAGTGGTTGGAACATGCGCAGGCGGTTTGGGCGAGGAGGCGAAAGGAAAAAGCGAAGAAAGCGGATCTGCTGAGTTGGCTCAACTACCGGAATAAGCTTACTTACAAGAATCCTCAGGCCAAATTCGTCGTGCTCTACGCGAGGTCGGCCACGTTCCTGTGTGCCGCTGCCTTGCAGGCGAAGGCGCTATCGCACAGGATGGGTGAGCAGGTGGTCGCGCTTCGGCGTTTTGTAGCCGCTGACGCAACCTATTCCTTCGAAACTGCCGAGCGGAGAGAAGCCGACTATCTCGTAGCCCTACTGAATTCGCCTACCATCGACGCCTTAATTAAGCCAATGCAGGCTCGGGGCCTGTGGGGCCCGCGGGACATTCACAAGAAGGTCTGGGAGCTTCCCATTCCTGAGTTCAACCCAAAAGACGAAGCCCATCTCCGCCTTGCAGAGATTGCGCAAGCCTGTCCAGAAAAGGTGAGGGAAATGGTTCCCGCCTTAAAGGAGCTCTTCAAGGACGTCCGCGGGCCGCACGCCATTGGACGTGCCCGAAGCGCCGTCCGTGAGGCGCTGAAGGACGAACTGGCAGAAATTGACGCCATGGTCAAAGACATCCTAGACTAGTCTGCCATGCAATCATCCCGAAGGCAGTTCATTCAATCTACTTTGGCGGCGCCGCTGATGGCCCGCCTCGCCGTCGGCCGCTCTGGCGCTGCGCTGGTGGAGACACTCTTAACATCCCCAGCCCAGATGGAGTTCGACAACCCGCAAATCATCCGCTACGACTCGAACTGTTTCACGCTTTTTCGTAAAGACACGATCATCTTCAGCGGGGCATTTCATTACCCTCGTTGCCCCAAGGCGCTGTGGCGCGACCGTCTGACAAAGTTCAAGGCGGCGGGGTTCAACACCATTGAGACCTATGTTTTCTGGAACTATCACGAGGCGGAGAAAGGCAAGTCCAACCTGACGGACTTTGAGGATTTCATCAAGCTCGTCCACGACATGGGCTTCTACATGATCGCCCGGCCCGGTCCCTATGTTTGCGCGGAGTGGGAGCGCGGTGGATTTCCCGACTGGGTGGCAGCGATGCGGTTCCCTCTCCGTAGCAACCACCCGGAAAGCCTCAAGACCTCGCAGCATTGGTACGACCAGGTTTTGCCGGTAATTCAGCGGCACCAGATCACCGTGGGCGGCCCCATCATCATGGTGCAGGTGGAGAACGAATACGACTTCAGCCCTCCCCTGCCTGACGCCGACAAGCGCGAGTACATCCGAGCTCTGGCCAACATGGTTTGGGGAGCCGGCATCAGCGTGCCGGTCATCACCTGTTGGACCAAGCAGGCGCGTGAGAACTCGGACCCCGACATGGCCAAGATCATGGACACCTGCAATTTCTACCCTCGCTGGAATATCGTGAAAGAAGTTGCTCCAGAGCTCCAAAAGCTGCGCAAGGAAGAGCCTTCTTCCCCGGTCGCCATCACCGAATTGCAGGGCGGTTGGTTCAGCCAGTTTGGCGGGAAACTCTCCGTAGACCAGGAAGGGGTGAACGCCGAGCAGCTCGATACGCTCACCAAGACCGCGCTCGAGCAGGGAGTGACCTCCTTCAGTTACTACATGGGTTATGGAGGAACGAATTTCGATTGGGCCGCCAAGACACTCACCACCACTTACGATTACGCTGCGCCGATTCGCGAGCCCGGCGGCTTGTGGGATAAGTACTATGCTGCCCGCGGTATCTGCCAGTTCCTGCGCCTGCATGGGGATGTGCTGGCCCGGGCGCAAGCGCTCGAGGGGGGCGCCGAATCCACCAATCCCAGCCTCAGTGTTACGGAGAGGGTCAACGGAAAGAGCGCGGTGGTCTTTGTACGCGAAAACGCCAACGCCGAGCAACGCTACAAGATGACCTTCGTCGACCCCAACAGCCCCACCAAACGCAGGATTAGCGTCCCGCGCGAGGGCGAACTGGTGATCGGCCCCCGCGAAATGAAGATGCTGGCCGTGCAGGTGCCCATCCCGGGTAGCCAACTCCGCTACTCGACGGCGGAGGTGCTGGCTCATGGCACCAACCTAGACCGAAATTTCCTCATCCTCTATGACCTGCCGGGGCGCGTGGCGGAGATCTCCCTGGCAACTCGAGACGAACCCCATGTGGAAGGCGACACGACTTACCAGTACTGGGACCCGGAGTATGAATCGGCCGTTTTCGGCGTTCGATTCGAGGAAGCCGAAAAGCTCCTCCTGGTGAATGACCACCTTCTGGTTATCCTGCTGCCGCGCGAGCGCGCCCTGCGCACCTGGGTCACGGATTTCCCTTCCAAGCCTCTTCCTTATTCAGAGGAGACTAAGTCCTTCTCAGTTCCCTTCATTACGGACAGCTACATGTTTGCGGGTAGCGGTTCACATGCGAGCCGGATATGGGCCGATTTGGATTTCCTGCCTGGCCAGCACGAGCTACTCCTATTGCTTCCTAGCAAGCCGGACAAATGTTGGGTGGATGGCGCGCTGACGGAGTTTGCCTACGAGCGCGAGCACCGAACCACCCGCCTGCAAGTTACGACTCCGCCGCTATCCATTAAGCCGCTCGATTTGCGCAACGGAAAGGCTTGGGTGGAGAAGTTTGACACGAGCTCCGGCCATTGGCAAAGCAGCGCGCCTGGCGCACTCGAGGACACCGGCCCTGTCCCTTATGGCTATGTGAAGTATAAGGCTCAGTTCGAATACACTAACGAACCGAAGATGTTCATTACAACTTTCGCGGATGATGCGATAAAGATCTTCATCAACGGGAAATCGGTAGAAGAAGCATTGAAGCCGGCAAAAGCCCTCGAATGCGAACTGGCCAAATACGCCAAGCCGGCGACCAACACGCTGGAAATCGCCTATGAGGCCTTTGGGGCGGCAAACGGCGATAAACAGATGGGCGATTTGAAGGGCATCGAATCTGTGCGCTTGGGGAGCGACGCTCAAAGCGGCAGTGCCATCGCGTCCTGGCAAATCCAGCGCTTTGCGGCGCCCATGCGGGGACGGGAAGTGGACTCGGCTTTTGCCGGGGCGGGCTGGAGTCCGGCGTCTTACCAGGCATCAGGTTCAGCGGAGCAACTGGTTCCGGCGTTCACGTGGTGCCAAACGAAATTTGTGTTGCCGGGGGTCGAAGCGGGCTGGATGGTGCCCTGGAAGCTGACCTTCGAGGCTGATCGTGATGCTCTGATCTATCTCAATGGCAAGTTCGTGGGGCGCTACGTGACCGTCGGACCACAAAAGGAGTTCTATCTCCCAGGACCGTATTTTAATCCCGCTGGTGGGGAAAACACTCTGACGTTCGTCTTGGCCTATACGGATCGGCCCGAACACCTCCGGACGTTGCGCGTGGGGCCATACGAGGAGTTCTCCGCTCGCCGCACCCGCGTGGAATTTCAGTGGTAGTAGCAGTGCCCCTCGTGCGCGCCCGCTGGGCAGCCGCGAGGCGAAGAAGCCCAAAACCAGGTAGTGGGTCAGTTTGAATTTCTTTTCTTGTAAGGCCCACGCGGTCCGAATACTGGCCTCGGTATAAGGCCGATGATCTCATCATAAGTCCATACGTGGTCAGCCACGCCAGCCTCCATAGCCGGGGTAACCCGCAACGTCTGATGGATTCTCCCGAAGTTATAGTACATGAAATAAACCGCAACTGTTGCAAGGTGATTCTCCAACTTTTTGCTGAACGCATTGGTCAATCTCGTGAAGCGCCGCATTGACATTCTCATACTGAGGTTCTGGCGCTCCACGAAGCTCGTAGAGACGTGATCTGGGTCAGGATGGCCCATGACCGTCTTGCGGTCGCACCCGACGCACTTGGCAGGACTGTAGCGAGTTTCTTCCTGCGTGGACTCATAAACCTTATGGAGCATCGCATAGTCGATGTCCGCGCCGAAGGCATCCTCGACGGCGCTGAGGTAGACCTTGAGGCCATCACTCGTAAGCTGAATCCTGCTCTTGACTCGTCCCGCCAGATCATCAATGAATATCCTAGCACTTCGGGCATCGCGGTTGCCTACCATGAACGATGGAACCAGCTTGGTGTCAGCGTCAATAGCTGTCCAAGTCCACACATCGCCGTAACCGAACTGACCCTTCTTATCGGCGGGCACGTTCTTTTCCTTGGCGTAGACGAAACTCCAAGTTTCATCACATTGAACCCGTTTGCACTTCAAGTTGCGAAGCGTACGGTCCTGGTAGTCAATGCAGGCGTCGCCAAGCTCGACGAGTAGCCTAGTGATTGTGTTTTTGGAAATCCCCGTCAGGCGAACCGTAGCCCGGATGGAATTCCCCTCACAAATGCAGGCAATGACCTGGGCGCGTTCTTTGTTTGATAGCTGTTTCATACTGACCATTATGCATGAGCCAACTCATGATGTCAAGAGAAAAATGAAGATTATTTTCAATTTATTTTCAATGCTTTGTCATCATCACAGCTTTCCGAAGGAGGTTGGTAGATCGTCTTCCTGTTCTATTTCTGTTCCATCTTCTAGACTTGAAGGTTTGCTCCCCAACTCTATTAGGCCAAAGGTATTCGGGGCGGATCGCGTAAATACTTCGCCTTTGCGCACATATCCTGATAGAGACCCACCAAGAGATATTCTGTATTTCTTATCTGGAGGCTTTCCGAGGGCCTTGAGTATTTCAGATACGTGAAGTGGATGGCCTGCCTTCTTTATAGCATCTCGGGCCTTGGCTAATGCGGTGCCAGGTCTCAAGATTTGAGAAGTCCCGATGACACTAGCGTCTTTTGGTAGCAACTTCATCGTGTCCAGAAGGGCTTGAAGATAGGAATTTGCCTCCTTTAGTTTAAGTTGAATTTCTTCTATCTCTTGCTGCTTCCTGTCTATTCTCTTTTGGAATTCTTCTCTTAGTCCCATAAGTTTTCTCCTTTCGACGTAGTATGGCCCATAAGGAGTAGGAAGTCAATATGGAAAAGGATGGAAAATAAAGTTGGCTCTTTTGTGCTATAATGAAATTAGGAGGTTTAGAAAAATGCAACTCGACTTGGTAATTTCGGCACTAAACGACAGAAGGAAACTTGCTCCCAACGGACAAGAGTATTGGATGGCGCGTGATCTATTGCCAGTTCTTGGATACTCAAACTGGCAGAACTTTAGGGCAGTGTTAGACAAAGCGAAGATGGCTTGTGATAGCTCCGGCGCTTACTCCTCCGATCACCTTATTGAAACCAGTAAGGAGATGACTGGAGGAAAGGGGGCACAAATCCAGAGGGAAGACTACTACCTGAGCCGCTATGCCTGTTATCTCATCGCCATGAATGGAGATTCTAGTAAGCCAGAGATTGCAACCTCTCAAACTTACTTTGCTGTTCAAACAAGACGGCAGGAGAAACTCGACCAACTAACTGAAGAAGAAAGGCGTTTAGAACTTCGGGAGAGAGTACGGATCGCTAACTATCATCTTGCTGGGGCCGCCAAAGGGGCGGGGGTTCAAAATTACGGTATCTTTCAGGACGCAGGATATAATGGCTTGTACGGAATGGGAGTGACTGACATCAAATTCAAGAAAGGAATTCCTTCAAACGAGAGCTTGCTAGACTGCGCAGGTCGGGCAGAGCTTGCCGCGAATGAATTCCGCATCACACAGACTGAACAGAAAATTAAGCGAGAGGAAATTCAAGGTGAAGCTCACGCCACAATGACCCATCATGAGATCGGAAGAGAAGTTAGGGCTACTATTCAAAAGATAGGGGGCACGATGCCGGAAGACTTGCCAGCCGAAACCCCAATAAAGAAATTAAAGGCGCATAGAAAGAAACTCCAGCAACAGGCTAAGCTTTTGCAGGCTTAGTCCATCTTGCTTTGGCTGCTTTGCAAGCGATCTCCTTGCGCCTTTTAGCTGATAGTTGCTTGGCCCTTGCCAATCCGCCCTTTTGTCCACCGATGCGTCCTAGGGCTACGGCGTGCGGGTTCTTTCCAGCGTCCGGGTTTTCTAGCGGCGTTCCGTCTAAGTGTTCGCCGATGGCTTGTTCAACTACTCGGCGGGCTACGGTTACGAAGTCATGTTCCTTGCTTGAGCGTGTAGGCATGATACATAGTATACTCGGTTTCTGACTAAAGGAGGAAAAATAAAAATGGCAGATACAGATCAAGCCGCGCTTGAGGCCAGGCACGGAAAGAAGATGATCGAGGTCAGTCTACGATTTTGGACTAACGGTATATCCGAAGAGGATGGGAAGGTCATCCCGAAACACGCATGGACCAGCGGCGTCGTGCGTATCCAGGGAAACGAATCACATGGCATCGTGTCAGGTAATCCGCTTCCGTTTCATTCGCTGCTCGAAATTGGGTCCGTCGTCGAGAAGGTTCTGCTCGAACACGGAATAGTTCTCCACCCAAGTACAAAGATGGATAAATATTGCGCCCCGCGACCAGCTCACGCTAAACCGAAAAGCCGATGGGATACGAAATAAAAGAAACCTAGTTTCAAACTCCTAGTTTCAAACTGACCCACTACCCAAAACCATCATCACTTGTTTTTGTTCTATAAACTGGTATATTCGAATCGGGAAGCAGAATTGAATGCCATAGACGGACACGACGAATGGGCGACCAGACTTCAAAAAAGATGGATATCCTCAAGATATTGCGTAATCAAAATCCCGTTCGCTTGAACCGTGATCTGCAAAGATTCCGCCAGGCGGCCCAGGCGCTCTCCTCAGGCCACCCCCGCCTAATCGATAAGTATCCGAACCAATGGGTGGCAGTCTATCATGGCAGAGTGGCTGCTCATGCATCAACACTCCCTGCCATCCTGGGGAAGATGAAACGCAGGAGAATCCCCCAGGCCCGTACGATCGTGCGCTACATCGAGAAGAACAAACGGACCATGATTCTCCGAGGACTATGTTCAGCGGGCGGTTCGGCAATACAACCGGGAGACCGTGTCTCGAAGCGCTAGTATTCCTTCCGAGACTAAAGCTAACAGGCGGTGTTTGATGGATACAGGTGCGGACCAGACTGTGTTGATGCCCACGGATTCTATAAGGTTGGGCATCAAGTACGGAAGTCTGCTTCCCGCCCATGTGCTAAGCGGAATCGGAGGAGAATGTAAGAGCTATAAAGAGTCCGCACTTATCTTATTCTCAGACGAAAGCAACGCGCAGCTCGTTGTGTACGATATCGAAATCTCCATCGCTGAGAAAAAAGCCGCACCCCTCCGTTGTGCCTCGCTCCTGGGGCGTGATGTATTGCACCGGTTGCGCATGAGTTACAATTTTCCACAAAGCAAGATCGTCTTTACGGTGTGTTCAGCAGATGCAAGAATCTCCGTCGAAAAGGGCAAGGCCGAGTCGCTAAAAGGCAAGATCAAAAAACTGAAACATCTCCTTCAATGAGCAGCACGCTTTTGGCCCACCACTGGATTACGAGCCCGATTGACGGAACTGAGAAGAAAATGCAAGAATACTTTTCTGGGGTGCTGTGGGACCCGACTGCGTTCGCTTCCCGCCTGGATCAACCCCCATCCCATTCCATTTGAGGAATTATTCTTATGAATGCCAATGATATGCGGCCAGGTATGGTCATCCGCCACAACGGCGAACTCTTCACCATTCACAGGGCGGAGCACCGCACGCCGGGGAACCTCCGCGCTTTCGTTCAAGCCCGCATGCGCAACCTGCGCACCGGCGCGCTCATCGATCACCGCTTCCGGTCTGAAGACACGGTCGAGAAAGCCAATCTCGATGAAGTCGAAATGCAGTACCTCTATTCCGACGGCGATTCGTTCTTCTTCATGAACACCCAGAACTACGAGCAGATCGGCCTGCACAAGACCGTGATCGAGGATCGGGCGTCCTACCTCGTCCCGGACGTGGTAATCAAGGTGCAGTTGTTCGAGGGAAGGCCGGTGGATATCGAACTGCCGGCTACCGTGGACCTCAAAGTGGTGGAGACGGAGCCTGGAATGAAGGGAGCTTCCGCCACCAACGTCACGAAAGCGGCCAAGCTCGAAACCGGCCTCATGGTGCAGGTCCCGCCCTTTATAGGCGAAGGCGAAGTCATCCGCGTGGACACCTCCGAGGGAAAATACCTCGAGCGCGCCACCAGCTAGGGCGCATCCGCGCCGTCGGTGAGCCATTCGAGCGAAAAACGGGCAAAGGTGACCTCATCAATGGAGGAATGGTCCCCCCGCTCGTAAAGGCATCCGATCTTCATGCCGGGAAGGACTGTCAAGCAAGAGTAGCCGGAGGGGCCGGCGTTTAGCAGTTTGGCGACGGGCCAGGTCTTGCCTTCGTCGTAGCTCACCCGCACGGTCATCTTGATCCGCTCCGTTTGGCTGGCGGGGTTAGAAAAAAGCAGGCGGCTCTTCAGGAACGGTGGAGATTCGGTGTAGCGGATGAAGCTCGCCTGGCAGACCGGCTCAATAAGCGTCGGATCGCTGGTAATCGTTGACCAGGTGAGCCCGCCATCTTTGCTCATCGAGAGCCCCCGATGGCCCTTCTCTCGGTAGTTCCTTATATTGAGCAGGAGGGTGCCGTCCCCGAGCTCCACGATTTGGTTCTCATCCGTGTTCCCCTCAGTTGAGCCGCCCAATCGCCAGGTTTTTCCGTGGTCATTGCTGTAAATCACGTGGTTGAAGGCGACATCCCCTATCACGTGGTTGCAGGGAATCACCAAGCGTCCGCTGCGCATCTGGATTCCAACCCCCGGGCCGGGAACGATGCGGTTCCAGTTTGGCCGATTCACCGAGGCGGTGATATCGGCGGGGCCAACCCACGTTGCGCCCTCATCGTTGCTTTGCATAGTCCACATATCACTGATCCGGCCCCGGGCTTTTGCCACTTCATCGTCATTCTTGTACTTGTTGGTCGAGGTCCTTATCAGCAGCAGCCAGATAGTACCAGTGTCGCGATCGACTACGCCGGTAGGGTTGTTGAGTGCATTGGTCCCATCGCGGACCACGAGCTGGACTGGGGCCCAGGTTTTGCCGCCATCGAGACTCCGGCGCAAGAGTATCTCGTTGTGGCCATGGTCGGCCGCGCTGTCTTTGCGACCCTCTACAAACGCCAGGACCGTGCCCTTTTGGGTCGTAATGAGCGCAGGAATACGATAACTTTGATAACCATCCTGGGCGCCGATGAAAAGATCTGTTTGTTCAGGTCCTGCTATCTCCGCCTTCTGTGGTTGCACCTTCGGGCCTGCGCCACATCCGGAAAGCACCAACCATAGAGCCAAGAGAGCCAGCGCAAATATGGCGACACGCATAACACGCTTCTTCACAGGCATGATGTTCCTCCTTCAAATCTCCTTGCAGCTACCTTACCTATTAGCATAGAATAGGGTCCGGGTGCTTCCACAAATACAGATTCGGCTCTCGGTTCCGGCCCTCGCCATCATTGTCCTCCTGGCAGGCGGGATCGTTTATCTGTTCGCGGTTTCAAGCGCGGACCATCGCGAGACGATCAAGTTTGCGGCTGCCCTTCTCGGGGGCGCCACGGCGGTCTACAGCTTGCTGGTGAGCGCGCAGTCGACGCGCAATGCTGCGGCAAGGAAGTTCATTGAGCGTTGGACTGATCCTGGCTTTGCCGATTACCGAAAGGCCATGTCCGAAATGGCCAACACTAATTCGCTGGCCGGCCTCAACCGGCAAATGATTCTGGCCATCCTCAACTTTTGGGAAGAAATTGCGATAGCGGTGCTTTCCAAGGAGGCCAACGAGACACTACTGAAGGATTTCTTCCGTTCTGTAGCGGTTAAGTGTTTCCTGGTGGCCAAAGATTGGGTAGTCGAGCAGAGGAAAACGCACAATCACCCGGCCGCCTACATCCAATATGAGCGACTCTACGGGCGTTGGGCGGCAAACTGACTAACCAGGCATCGTATCCATCATCTCTCTTCTCCCTTCCTTTATATTTATATAGATGCGTCCCCGGCATGTCAAGTTTCGCCTCGCAAGCCTCCACTTCCCTGGCTACGGGAGCCTTCCTGCGCTCCACCGAATGGCGTTCTGCACCAGGGTCCGGTAGGCCGGATACAAATGCGCCGTTGGGCCGTGGCCGAGTTCAACATACACCACGCGGGACTTTGAATAAGGACTGATCCAAGCCACGGGGCCGTCGCTCGTGGGATTGTCGGTCCTGAGCAGTACTTTGACGTCCGGCGAAATCCACATTCCCTTGTAAGTTTCATCCCACAAGTGGAGCGCTCCCAGGCCCGCCGTAATGGGGTGATTCACAACCGCCTTGACGCACTGTTCTTCATCGTGCTTATAAGTCGAAGCGGCCATGGCCCCTTCCGGCTTGAGCAGGTATTTGCCGCCCACCACCTCCTTGTACCACCACTCCCAGGACTGATAATCCGCAATGGCATGATGGAGAACCACAATCCCCTTACCGCCCTCGACAAAGTCGCGCAAATGGGTCCTCTCGGTCTCGCTTATTTCATTGGAGAAGTCGTAGAGAGCGAGCACGTCGTATTTGCTCCGCAGGTCGTCTCGGAAAGCCTCATGGTTGGAAACAGCATGGTCCCAATGCAGGTCATCCGCGCCTTCGAAAACAGTATAGAAGGTAGTCGCATACGCGTGCCCGCCGGTGACGACGAGCAGTTGCAGGGGCTTCGGTTCTCTCTTGGCGGCGTTGGCATCGGCGGGCAGTGTGACGGCGCCGGTCGCGGCCCACTCGGTTCCGCGCAGAAACGTGTTCACGAAACCAGATTCCTGCATGGCGGCAACGTCGTGGCCAAGCGCCGTGTACATGGACCGCCCCTTGCCGTAATTGACCGTCCAAATCATCGGCTCGTCCTTGCCCGTCCCCCCGTTTGCGGGATCATCGAAAGCGGTGGCCAGGACGTGAGCCTCGGGGGACATCTGGTGGCTGTGGTAAAGCTCGTCCGAGACCACAAATGAATCCTTCATGCCTTTGACGATGGGGTGCTCTCGGTCCACGAATTTCACGGTAAAGCAGTGCCGGGGCGCATGCGCCGTCTTGGGCGGGCCGGCGGTCCACCAGCCGCCGACCATCTTCAGATACTCGGGCCAGGGCGGCTCTTTGAATCCCATACCCCGATGGTTATCGCCGAGCACCTCGAGGCCGGCGAAAGCGTAACTGGCCGCATGAACGGCCACCAGCCCTTTGCCCGATTTCACGAAATTCTCGACGGCCTTCTCGGTCGCTTCTCCCCAGCGCGGGCCGTCGTAGTCGAGCACCAATACATCGTAAGCGGCCAGCGTCGCTTCCGTGATTCCCATGGGCTCTTCTTCCACCCGCACATCAAAGCGCCCGCTCCCGACAAGGGTCTTGCGCAGAAAGGGAGTGGTGGTCCGCCAATCGTGGTTGTTCCGCCCGGAGAAGATGAGGACGCGAATCACTCCCGGCTTGAAGAAAGGAATCGTCACCTGCGCAAACCCCGGTGACACGACAAGTAGCAAGGCGGCCAGTGAGAGCACAATAGCGGATGTAGTTTTCGAATGATTATTCATCGAGGTCCCTCAGCATCTGGTTGGGCACCCACGAGGGGTGCCCCTACTTCCCTCATTCTCCCAGCACCGCGTTCAAATGCGCCAGGCTGCGGCGGGCTTGCTCTTCGGTGCCGCACTCGACTGACAGGACGCCCTCGAAACCTGACTCGCGCAGGATGCCGACTATTTTCTTCCAATCAATCACGCCGTCCCCGCATGCGCATCCTACCGGCGTGCCGGTCACCTTTCCACGTTCCGCCTCCGAATGCTCGAGGGCGATGTCCTTGGCGTGGACGTGCACCAGCAGGTGGAGAACAGCCCTTAGCCCCTCGTAAGGGTCTTCGCCCCCCAGGTAGGCGTTCCCGGTGTCATAGTTCACACGCAGGTAGGGCGACTCCACCAGGGTGGCGATGCGCAGCAGCCCTTGGGTGGACTTGGAAATGCTCTGGTGAGGTTCGATTCCGATGTAAATCCCGTATCGTTCCGCCGTGCGCAGCACCGTGGTCAGTGTGTATTTCATCACGCCAAACGCCTCGTCCAGACTCACCCAGGAGGGACGGATGCCTTCGTCGGTATTGACCACCGGCGCCCCCATAGCGGCTGCGAACCGGATGGCCTTCTGCAAGTAAGGCACGCTGATTTCCGGCCGCATCAGAGGACAGTGGGCGCTGAGGGCGGAAGCCCTGACCTCATATTGCTCGAGGATCTCCTTCATCTCACCCGGATCGTCGTCGAGCGAGAACGAATGGAAGTAGCCTGCTTCGCTCAGCAATTCCCGGCCGTTGTGCACCATCGGCTCGACGAAGCGATAGCCGAGCCGCGCGGCGCGTTCCACCCCTTCGGCAAAAGGCTTGTCCTGCGACCGGATAAATTCCATGTTGACCCCGGCTTCGATGCTCATGCCTCCCACTCCCTTTGCCAGACCGCCTGGCTCTTCTGTTTGTAAGCGATATTCCCGAGATGGCAGGCCACGGCGCTGTAATGCCCCGCCACCACGTCGGCGTTAGGTTGCCGGCGCGTGCGCATGCACTCGAGCCAGTTGCCCATGTGATTGTCGTTCGTAGGCCCGCTCGAGATTTCGCCCAGTTGGGCGTTCTCTTTGCTGGGAATGAATCGGTAGCCGTAACGGAAGATGTTGAGCCTGCCGCCCGTGCCCATGAAGACGATGTCTGCCGCGCCCGTGGGGATCATGTCCGTGAGCGTGGCCTCGAACGTCACGTTCAGCTTCTCGGGGTACTCGAGGGCGAAGTTGATGTTGTCCGCAGTGTCCCGCCCGTCGTCGTAGAGATAAATGCCGCCCATCGCCACCGCGCTCAAAGGACGCTCAATGTTCAAGAACCAATGCACCACATCCACCATGTGCACGAACAGCCCGCCGGTCTGCCCACCCGTGGAAAAATCCCAGTAAGCAAACCGGTTGAAGTAGCGTTTGGCATCCCAGGGGATCTTGGGCAGCCAAGCCAGGCAAGCGTCCCAATCGAGTCCGGCGGGTTTTTGCTCGAAACCTTTGGGCACGGGCGTCAAGTAACCGCCGTTGGCGTTCCAGATGGTGCGCACCATGTTCACTTTGCCGATCAATCCGCTGTCAAAGAACTTCTGCTTGGCCTCGAGGAAGTGCGGCGTGCTTCGCTGTTGTGTGCCCACCTGGACGATCCGGTTGGTCTCACGCACGGCCTTCACCACTTTCGGCCCCTGCTCCGGCAGCGACGTCATGGGCTTTTCAACGTACACGTCCTTGCCGGCTCTGCAAGCGTCACTGGCGATCTGCGCGTGCACGTGGTCGAAGGTGGCCACGATGACGCCGTCGATATCCTTGCGGTCGAGCAGTTGATGGTAGTCAGCATACTTATCCACCTTCCTCCCCGCAGTATCTTCACCCTGGTCGCGTCGCACGTCCCAGATGTCCGACACGGCAACCCAATCGAAATTGCCCACCTCGTTGGCCCGCTTCATCAGGTACGTCCCGCGCTGGCCTGAGCCAATAATGCCCAAACGGAGGCGGTCATTGGCCCCCATCACCCGCAGTGCTGCGGCCGCTGTGGCCGCGCCTACCATGAAACTTCGTCGCGTTATGCCTGTTGACACGGCATTCCACCTCGCTTTCGATGAATAGCAATCAAGCACTCCCTCGTTCCGGGCAGCAAGCATACCAGAAAAATCCTGGCTTGCAATACTGGGGTTGACTGGGGTCGACTGGGGGTGGATTGTGCATGGGTCAGGCTGCGGATGGTTTCTAGTGGTTAAGGCATTCGTGATAAACTTGAACGAGGGTGTGAAGGTGAACCGCGCAGCAGATTGGCTGAAGATGGCGGAAAGGGATCTGGGATTGGCAGAGCTAGGCGCGGCCTCAGGATTCCATGAGGGCGCTGCCTTCCACGCTCAACAGTGCGCAGAGAAAGCTGTCAAAGCTCTGGTCCAGTCCTTACACGGAGGCGTCCGCGGACATGCCATTACAGAGATCGTTCGCCGACTTCCCGCTTCGGTCAACGTCCCGGAAGAAATACTGAACGCAGCTCAGCAACTCGACAAAGTCTACGTGATATCAAGATACCCAAACGGATTTGCTTCGGGAAATCCCAGCGATTACTTTAATGGTAAGGACAGCGGGGAATTGATGGCTTATGCAAAACAAATCCTGGAGTGGTGCCGAAGTCAGATTCCTTGACTATGGTGAAATCCTCCGCGACCTGCGGCAGGCCGCGGGCGAGGCCAAGGCCGCCCATCCGGAGATTATCAAGGTCTTGCTTTTTGGCTCACTCGCGCAAGGGAACTGGACGGCGGATAGCGATGCGGACTTGATCGTCGTGGTTCGGAGGGAACTCCCGGATTTCCTCAGGAGCCGTGCCCCTTACCAGATCTTTAGCCGCTCGATTCCAACGGATTCGCTCGTCTATTCCGAGGCCGAGTTCCAGAGATCGTCCTGCGAGCCCGAAAGTTTTCTTGCCCAGAATCTGCCCACCGCTATCGAACTTTAGCTCGAAAAGACTCACCACAGAGGACACGGAGTTCGCAGAGAAAAGTCGAAGTGTTCTTCTCAGTGCTCTCCGTGTTCTCTGTGGTGGATCTTTTCCTCGCGCACAACAAATAGTGCTGCCACCTCTGTTGGTCTTGGCCGCCGGCTGGTGTAGAATCACCGACTCATAGGGGGCGCGATATGAAGCAGTTCAGGGACGCGCAGTACGAGGAGTTCGCCGCGGCTCAAATTGTAACCAGTTTGACAAAGGTGCGAAAGCATTCCGTTTGGCTGTGCCTCGCGATTCGGCTCATCTGCCTTTCGCCAGCCTTGGCCGCCGAGGAATGGCCCCGGCCTCAACTTGTTCCCCTTCCCGTGCAAGTCCAGGGAGCGTCCCAGGCGGTGCTGAGCCTGGACGGAAGCTGGAAGTTCACCCTTTCTCCGCCCACTGAATTCTGGTTGAACAGTTCGGACCCCGCGGCGTGGCCAGACGTCATCGTGCCGGGAGAACTGGTGATGCAGGGGTTCGCGATCAGCCGCGACGTGGAATACGCTTATAAGCGGCCGGTTATGATTCCCCCCGACTTTAAGGGCAAGCGAATCATCTTGCGGTTCGACGGCGTTTACAGCTACGCCCGCGTCTGGGTGAACGGCGTCTTGCTGCGCGAACACCATGGCGGCTTCACTTCCTGGGACTGCGATATAACCCACGAAGTGACGCCCGGCGAGGTTGCGTGGATCGCCGTGGGGGTTACGGACCGCTCGGATGAAATCTCTTACGGCAGCAATTACGCCAAGCACTACATGGGCGGGATCTTGCGGGATGTGAGACTCGTCGCCCTGCCTTCGAGCCACGCCACCCGCTTGCACGTGGAAACCGACCTGGACTCGGCCTATCGCGATGCCACACTCGAGGTGACTGCCGCGGTTGCCTTGCATGGCGCCCGCGAGGCCGCCATGAACTTTCAACTCAGAGACCCTGATAACCGCCAGGTAAGCTTGCGGCCTAGCTCGATGAGCTTTACGGCGGAGAAAACAGAAGCTCGTCTCGACATTCCCGTTCCGGCCCCGACAAAATGGGACGCGGAGCATCCCAACCTTTACACGCTCGAAGCCACTGTGGTGGTGAATGGCGTGACGGTAGAAACCCTGGAAAGCAAGATCGGCTTTCGCAAAATTGAGGTGCGGGGGAACAAGCTCTACGTCAACGGCAAGGAAGTGAAACTGCGCGGCGCTTGCCGGCACGATATCCACCCCCTGCGAGGCAGGTCCACCACCGCCGAGCTCGATGATTGGGACTCGCTGCTCTTCCGTGATGCGAACCTGAATTTCGTGCGCACTTCCCACTACCCGCCCACGGAGAAGTTCCTCGAGGCCTGCGATCGCTACGGCGTGTACGTCGAAGAAGAGACCGCGGTCTGTTTCGTGAATGCGGATTGGAATGTCTCGCGCCTCGGGAGCCAGTCCGACCCGGAATTTCTTTCGAGATACATGACACAGTTTTCGGAGATGATCGAGCGGGACCGGAGTCACCCCTCGGTGCTCATGTGGTCGCTGGGGAATGAAAGCCGCTGGGGAACAAACATCGCGGCAGAGTACGCCTATGCGAAGCGCGAGGACACAAGCCGGCCGGTGATATTCAGTTATCCGGGAACCGTGCCCTCGGGAACCGCCGGGTACGACATCTGGAGCGAGCACTATCCCAAAGTCGATGGTGATTTGAAGAGCGCCGACGTGCCGAAATTGAACGACGAGTATGGACACGTCGCCTGCTATAACACCGATACTTTGAAGCGCGACCCCGGGGTGCGGGATTTCTGGGGCTCGAGCATCCGGCGCTTTTGGGATAACTGCTTCGCCTCCGAGGGTTGCCTGGGCGGCGCCATCTGGGGGGCGATTGACGAGGTCTTCATGCTGCCGGATTCGCCCGTGGGCTACGGCGAATGGGGCCTGGTGGACGGCTGGAGGAGGCCCAAGCCGGAATACTGGCTTGCCAAGAAGGCATACTCGCCCATCCATATCAGCGATGCTCCCGTCGCCAACCCCGGACCCGGCCAGCCGCTCGCCCTGCCCATTCAGAACCGCTTCGACCATACGGATTTGAATGAGCTCACAATCAACTATAGCGTGGGACCTGATTCCGGGCGGGTCTCCCCTTCGAGCCTTCCGCCCCACAAATCAGGAACACTCACCATCCCGGCGCGCGCCTGGCGGAATGGCGACGCGCTGAAGCTGAAGTTCTATCGCCCGGGTGCGATCCTGGTGGACGAATTCAATTTGACGTTGGGCGAGCAGGCCCCGGTTTTTGCCAAAGTTCGGGGTCCCGCTCCGGCGGTGATCGCTGATACCAACACACTCCGCGTCGTGGGCTCGGACTTCGCCATTACCTTCAGCAGGCAGACGGGACTGATCAGCGAGGGAATCTTCCGCGGACGCAGACTTCTCGAGGGCGGGCCGTATCTGAACTTGGGTGCGGTGAGCCTGCCCGGTTGGTGGCTGACCAAACTCAGCTATTCCACCACTCCTGAAGAGGCTGTCGTTGATATCACCGGACGCTATATGTCTGTACACGGTAATGCTGAAAGAGGTAATGCCGAATTTCAGGTTAGGATTGATGGCGCGGGGCTAATCACCACCCGCTACACAACCTTCGATTTGCCCCAAGAGGCCAGTGAAGTCGGCGTTTCCTACGAGCTCTCGAGTGACGCGGACCGCCTCGCTTGGCAGAAGAATTCCCTTTGGTCGGTTTACCCTGCCGACCATATCGGCAGGCCGCGCGGCGTGGCTATGAGGCTGGACGGCCCCCTCGAGAGATACCGCGTCGAGCCTGCGCATCCTTGGGCGGAAGACTCGAGCGATTTCTTCCTATTCGGAAGCAACGACGCGGGCGGGCGCGGTAGCAACGATTTTAGAAGCCTGAAGGCCGATGTCATCTACGCTTCCTGCGTCTTGTCCGGAACGAATCTCCGCCTGAGAGCGGAAGCCGATGGCGCGCTTGCGGTGCGCGCGCAGGTTGGCGCGGGGGGCAAGGTCGAGTTCAGTCTTGATAACCTCTGGGGCTATCCTGATCTTGCCTGGGGCACCCTGGCTCGTCCGCTCAGCCTTCCGAAGACTTATACGAATTCGGTGCGCATGCGATTGACGGACAATGACGACGTCCCCATGACCTTCGAGAACGTGGCGCCTGAAAGCGCTCAGGATGACAGCACGGGGTGTAGGCATTGTTCCAACCATACGCTCTAGCTCGAACTGCCAATACCGTGACATAAGTCCTTTGCTTTTATAAACATTCCCGGATTAAGCCTGTAAGCTCCTGTGTTTTCTATGACATTCCCGCTTAGCCCGCAGGTTCTTCGCAGTGGTCCTTTGTTTTCAGAGACATTCCTGCATCGTTCGCTAGATTTTAAGGAATCCCTTTCTTGCTTTCCGTGCGCCAAGAGGCTTTTTGTCCGCGGGGCGGGGAACCGATTTTGGGACTTGTGCTCACCGTTGGGCGCTTTCTGGGAAGTGGGTTGTTCGGGCAAGCAGTAGCATTGTCGCATATCGCTCCCAGGTGTTCCGCGCTGCCGTGGCATGGGCATCTCACCCATGGGATTGCGGCACAGCGTTCCCGGGCGGCGGTGACCTCCCGCACAGCTTCAACTTACTATTCTAGCCTATGACGTTCCGCTTGTCAAGAGACAGGAAGTCCGAATGGTGTCCTAAAATACCTTGAAACGCCGGGAGAATGTTCTGATTTGAGTTAGAGGGATCCAATCACTTCGCACGTGAGCGCCGTCCTATTTATCAGGATTATGCACTTGACGCAAAGTGGTGGTGGACTCGCGCCCCAATGTCTGGGGACGCGAAATTCGGCTACGGGTTGCTACTTACAGGAACGACATTGTCCATTATTATCCAAGCCTTTTTCGGCTCGGCGGGACTGTCCCGGATAATCCTATTGCGTTGACTTAGCTGCAAACGCGACCTAAGATGGCTACCAAAGGCGGAACCCTCGCATGATTGGCAAGACCGTTTCCCACTATCGCATCCTGGAGAAGCTGGGTGGCGGCGGCATGGGCGTGGTCTACAAGGCCGAGGACACCCAGCTCGGCCGCAGCGTGGCGCTCAAGTTCCTGCCCGAAGAGCTGGCCCAGGACCGCAAGTTCCTGGAACGCTTCCGGCGCGAGGCGCGCGCGGCGTCCGCGCTCAATCATCCCAACATCTGCACGATTTACGAAATTGATGAGCACGAAGGCCAGCCCTTCATCGCCATGGAGTTTCTGGAAGGCCAGACGCTGCGCCAGCGGCTCGCCGTAGGGGCACGGCGCACCGTGCCCCTTCCCACAGACGAACTGCTCGACCTGGCCATTCAGATTGCCGACGGGCTGGAGGCGGCGCACGCGAAGGGCATCGTCCACCGCGACATCAAGCCGGCGAATATCTTCGTGACCACGCGGGGCCAGGCGAAGATTCTGGACTTCGGTCTGGCGCAAGTAGCGCTGCCGTCCTGGGGGGCTGCGGGTGGCGGCCAGGGGTCGGCGCTGACAACTGCCGCCGAAGAGTCGCTGACCAGCACGGGGATGGCGGTGGGCACGATCGAGTACATGTCGCCGGAGCAGGTGCGGGCCGAGGAGCTGGACGCGCGCACGGACCTGTTCAGCTTTGGGCTAGTGCTCTACGAGATGGCCACGGGCCGTCGCGCGTTCGCGGGCGACTCGCCGGGCACGATCTTCGATGCGATCCTGCACAAGGCACCGACCTCGCCGGTGCGTTTGAATCCCGAACTGCCGGTCAGAGCTGGAACGAAATCATCCACAAGGCGCTGGAGAAGGACCGCGAGCTGCGCTACCAGAGTGGCCTCAGAGCATACGTGCCGACCTGAAGCGCCTGAAGCGTGACACGGATTCGGGCCGGTCAGCGGCTGCTGTAGCGCCGGTCAGTGAACGGCGACCCGAACCGGCACTGGCAGAGCGCCGCTACAGGCCGAGCGGGCGAATGCTAGCGCTCGCGGGGTTCACGCTGGTTGCACTGGCCATGGTCGTGGCATTCTGGAAATGGCCGAGTCTTTTCCCTGGCCGAGGGCCTGCTCCCGGCGCGGCGAAGGCGCTGGCGGTGGTGGAAATCGAGAACATGTCGGGAGACCCGTCCCTCAATTGGCTGGGAGGAGGCGTGGCGGAATTGCTCACCACCGACCTGGCGCAGGCCAGAGGGCTGGACGTCATCTCCACCGAGCGTGTGCGCAGCTTGATCAGCCGTCGCACCAAGGGCCAGGGAACGCTGCCGCCCAGCGAGGCGCAGGAGGTGGCCAAGGATGCGCAGGCGGACCTGTTCCTGAGTGGGGCGTTGCTCAAAATGGGTCCGCGGCTGCGTTTGGACTTGCGGGTTCAGGAGACGGGCACGGGCAAAGTGCTCTTCGCCGACAAGGTGGAAGGTGACAACGCCGAGGCGGTGTTCGGGATGGTGGACCAGGCGACCGCCGGTATCCTGAGCAAGTTGACGCCGGGTGAAGCCCCCGCGCAGCCCAATGTCGCCGCCAGCGTGACGTCCAATGTGGAAGCCCTGCGCGCCTACGAGGAAGGCCGTAGCTACCTGGACCGTGCCATGCACGGGAAAGCTGCGGGAGCGTTTCGGCGCGCTATCGAGCTTGATCCCCAATTTGCCATGGCTTACTACCGTCTTGCCCAATGCTTTCAATATAGTGATGATGCAGCCGCCCGCCAAGCCATGGCTCGTGCCGCGCAGCTTGCCGAACGGTTGTCGCTGCCCCGTCAGCAGAAATTGGAGATTCAGTCCTTCCAGCTTGACGTCGACGGCCGCTTGGAGCAAAAGGACGAGCTGCTCCAGTCGGTCGTCCGTGAGTTTCCCCGCGAAGTCGAACCGCGTGACGAGCTCTGTTGGACCCGCATTAAGGAGTGTAAATACGCAGAGGTCATTCCCATTGGGGAAGAGACTGTGCGCCTGGATAAGTCTGCGGCCGGGGTCTACCTCGCGCTCGGCTGGGCGTACGGGTTCGAGGGCGACGTGCCGCGAACTTTGGCCGCGCTGGACCGCTATACGTCGCTCCTCCCACACAACGATCCCGCTCCGATAGGTCTCCGTGGCGATGTGCTGGCGCAGAATGGGCGATATGAGGAAGCTCTCGCGGCCTTCCGCAAGAACCGGGAACTGAATCCCGGCTGGGAGTGGGGCTCCGCCTTGCCGATCGCAAAAACTTACCTCTGCTTAGGGCAGTACTCGCTGGCCGAAGCTAGCGCTCTGTCAGTGACCCGCCAGGCGAATGACGCGAACGCGCGCGCAGAGACGGCCAATATGTTAGGCGAAATCGAAGTCGGTCGAGGTCGCCTTGACGCCGCGGTAGCGCGCTACGAAGAAGCGGCGCGGCTTCTCGAGACCCAGCCGCCGCCAGCGGCCTTCGCAGCCCTGTGGCAAGCAGCGCAGATCTATTTCGAGCAGCGGCAGCCGGAGGCGGCGCTGGCCTTGGGACGGCGTCACCCGGGGCTTTGGGCTTCGGGTGTGCGAGGGACGGCCTACCTCCTCTTGAACAATGAGCCAGCGGCGGAGAAAGAGTTCAACGCCCTGCGTGCTTACTTAACGCCCCCGCTGGGGCGAGTATATGGCCGGGAAATATGTTGACGAGGAGCGCTTGCTGGCGGCCGCTTACGCAGGCCGGTCACAGGAAGTGACGGCGGGCTGGCAACAGCTTGGCGGCCAACTCCGTCCCATGGTTGCCTTGGAGGTTGGCCGTGCTTATCTGGAGCTGGGAGCGCTGCCGGAGGCCGAGCAACACCTGCGGTTTGAGTTGAAGGCATATTGGATGTGGAATCCGCACCTCGTTGCTCCAGATTTCCTGACGTATGCCTTGACGCAGTTCTACCTGGGGAAAGTCCTGGAACAGACTGGCAAGAAAGCCGAAGCCCTCAAGGCCTACCAGGAATTCCTGGGCCACTTCGAGAATTCCACTGCCAAGCTGCCGCAAATCGCCGAGGCCCGGGCCGCGGTGAAACGCCTGAAGTAGCCCACGCTCGCCTCTCTGCGCCTCCAAGGCCTCCGGCGCGCATGTACTTTCTGCCATGAGGAGGGCGGATTTCTAATCCCTGGAGACCGCAGGGCTTCGCTCTGCACCAGCCAGTTTCTTTAAGCAAAGACATCTTTGGCGCACAACACTAACCGCAGTCCATTCGCCATTTAACTCGCCCCGGCTATGGAGTGGAAGAATCCTCGAGAGGCGGGGAGAGCTCCAGCGCCAGGACCAACCCATCTTCTCGCGGATTGCTGTAGTAATCCTTTCGCCGAGAGCGCAAGCCAAACCCTGCGGAGTAGTAGAGCCGCTGTGCGGCGATGTTCGAGGCGCGCACTTCGAGATAAATCTGCCTTACACCCTGTTCCAGCAGTCGCCTCCGCGCTTCGGCAAGGAGTTCCCGTCCCACGCCTTGCCGCTGGCAGGCTGGGGTGACGGCCATGTTTCTGAGCTCTGCCTCGTCCATGACGTGATGGAACGCCACGAATCCCGCAATCGCGGGCGGACTCGTGGCGTCGAGTTCGGCGACGAGAATTAATCCCAAAGGATCGCCGGCCAATTTTGCGTAGTCTGCCTGAGTCCATTGGGCGGCTTGCGGGGTTCTACTCTGAATGTTCACGATTGCTGCAAGATCCGCTTGGGAGAGTCTACGAATTCGCATCGCAACACCTGAATCCCAAATCGGTAACTGTCATTCCGATCCGTCAACCGACGGAGAGGGATCTCGCTCCGATTTCATCCCCCACAGATCAGGGCGGGATTCCTCGCTCCGCTCGGAATGACACAAGGCCCTGAATCATGAATCCCGAATCCTGAATCCTGCTCTACCCCTTCCAATACATCTCCGCATCGGGCCGCCGAATATAGCAGGCATCAAGGTCGCCTGCGGCCTGTGGTTTTCCGTAGTCCCGGAAACCGAGGCGCGCTATTGGCTCGACCAGCGTCCCCGCAACCGCCTTCCACTGGAATGAGCTGGAAAGATTTTCACGAAGTGCCAGGGCTGCCCGATCGTGCTCTCTGACCACGCACGTTGCCCCGGCTCCTTCGGACAGATGGCGGGTGAGTAAGTGACCGAGCTCTTCGGGTCGCAGCAACCAGCCTTCAGTAGCGGGCGCGTAGGATGATTGGCAGCCCGTGTCCCCCTCGGGCTGGCGACGGAAGAGCCCCACAAAAAACTCTCCTCGGCGCGCATCCAGGACGGGCGCGGCCCAGTCCGTCCGTACTTGAGCTGCTTCAACGAGGGCTTCCAGCACCGAGACTCCGCGAACCGGCAAGCCGAATGCCTTGGCCCAACCCTGTGCTGCGGCCAGACCTACACGGATTCCAGTGAAAGATCCCGGCCCGGTGGCGACTGCGATCAGTCCCATGTCGGCCAGTCCACCCACCGGCACACCGTGCCGCGCCTTTGCTTCTTCGATTGCCTGCTCCACCATGTAGAACAGGCTGACGGAGTAGCGATTCGCAGGACCGTCGTTCGCGACACGCGCCAGACATTCACCGTCGCGAAAAATGCCCACGCCTCCGACTTCGCTTGTGGTATCACACGCCAGAATCAACATCGCAAGCCATTATACGTGGGCCAGGCGGGCGGGTGCCACCCCCTCACCCGGCCCGCGTCCCGATGAAGTGCATCGGGAACGCGGTCCACCCTCTCCCCCAAGGGGGAGAGGGGAAACGTCCCAGCGGAAGCGTATGCTACAATGGCCTTCCAGTGTGAAGTTCAGGCGCGAAAGCAGGGAGCCGACTGCTCTCCTGGAGGTCGGTTCACAAACCGTTGGCATTTAACCAACTATCTGCTGCCTTTGGTTTTTATGGCTGAAGCAACCCAATCCGCTTCCCGGCCTCTCGAGTTGACGGAGCTCCTCACCTTGATGGTGGAGGTCAACGAGCGGATCAACTCCACGCTCGACCTCGACGAGCTGATGGCCCGCATCGCCGAGATCGTCAAACGCGCCATCGATTACGAGGTCTTCGCCATCCTTCTGCTCAACGAAAAAACTCAGGAGTTGCACGTTCGCTTCAGCAAGGGCCATCCGGACGAGTTGGAGCGGAACCTGCGAATCAAGGTTGGCGAGGGGATTGTAGGGCGCGCGGCCGAGGCCCGCCGCTCGATCCTGGTTAATGACGTGCTGAAAGAGCCCGGCTATGTTCAGTCCTTGTCCCCGATCCGCTCGGAGTTGGCGGTCCCGCTGATTATCAAGAACCGGCTTATTGGGGTGATCGATCTGGAAGCCCCCTGGCCGGATTTCTTCAACGATTCGCACCTCAGCCTTCTGGAACTCCTCGCCAGCCGCATGGCCATGGCGCTCGAAAATGCCCGGCTCTATCGCCGCAGCGTGCGGCAAGCACGGACTCTCCAGTTGCTCACTGAGATCAGCCGGGAAATGAGTTCCGTCCTGGTCTTGAGCGAACTCTTGCGGAAGATCGGGACGTTGACCAAACGCTTGATTGATTATCACCGCTTCAGCATCCTGTTGGCCGATGAGCAAGCCCAGACTTTCAATGCCGTAATCTCTCTGAAACAGGATGAGCACCAGCCCGAGAAAGGCATGGTCCGCTTCGGGCAGGGAATTGTGGGCGCCGCCGCCGAGCTCCGTCAGACAGTGGTAGTTCCCGATGTCTCTAAAGATCCCCGCTATGTCCTCCTCAACCCTGAAGCACGCTCGGAGATTGCGACCCCGCTCATCTATCGTGGCCGCGTCATTGGCGTGGTGGATCTCGAGAGCCCGCAATTGAACTACTTCACCGAAGAGCACGTTCGCATTTTCTCCACTCTCGCTCCGCAAATTGCCATTGCCATTGAGAACGCCCGCCTCTACGAACGGGTGGCGCGAAGCGAGGCGCGCCTGGAACGCGACCTCCAACGCGCCCAGGAAATCCAGATGCATCTCATGCCGGGGACTGCGCCCAACATCCCCGGCTTGGAAGTGGCGCTGCGCTTCCACCCGGCGCGGGAATTGGGGGGCGATCTTTACGATTTTCTGTCTTATGGAAAGGAGCGCCCGGTGCTGGCGGTCGGTGATGTGAGCGGCAAAGGCGCTCCTGCGGCCTTGTACGGAGCTATGGCCAGCGGCATCCTGCGCAGCCTGGCCCCCCAAAAGCTCTCCCCGCCGGATTTATTGAGGAGGCTCAGCTTGGTTCTTCTCGAGCGCAAGATCGAAGGTCACTTCATTACCCTGACTTACGCCCTCTGGGAGCCGCGCGCCAAGACGCTGCGCCTCGCCAATGCCGGAATGCCCTTACCCCTGCTGGTGAGAAAGGGTCAATGCCGCCCCATTCGCGCGGAGGGGATCCCCTTGGGCCTGCTTGAACACGCCCAGTACCAGGAGGTATCGGTGAGGCTGAAGTCAGGGGATTTGTTCGCGATGTTTTCGGACGGCATCGTCGAGGCCGCGAACAGCAAACACGAGGAGTTCGGGCCGCGCCGCCTGGAGAACGTACTGCGCCGGAATTGCCATCGCTCTCCTCAGGAGATCATCGACAGTCTTTTCGAAGAAATAAGGAAGTTCGAGCAAGGTCGCCCACCGCGCGACGACCAGACGATTGTCCTGCTCAGGGTCCGGTAGCGGACGGAGGGTGGAGGAAGGCAGAAAGCAGTAGGCAGTGGGCAGTCGGCAGTAGGCAGTGGGTAGTAGGCAGTAGGCAGAAAGCAGAAGGCAGGTTCAGTTTGGCCACGATGTCATTCCGAGCGAAGCGAGGAATCTCGCTCTGCTCTGTGGAGGGCGGACTCAGAACGAGACTCCTCGCCGCCGTAAATATGACTCCCCTCCTCAGCGGGAGGAGGGGCAGGGGGTGGTGGGTGCGAGCGTCACAACCACCCCTAACCCCTCCTTGACAAGGAGGGGAATTAGCCAGAGTCATTTTCATGCACGTGGCGAGCCCAAGGATCATGAAATCTTCGCTTGGAATGACAGGCCTCTGGTTGATGTGCAACTGACCATGGACAACGGACAACGGACGAATACAATGGAAGCCTTCCGCTACGAGTCCGGACAATTACTGTGTGAGAATATTCCCCTTGAATCGCTTGCCGAGCGCTTCAGGACGCCGACCTATGTTTACAGCCAAGCCGCCATTTTGGGCAATTTCTCACGCCTGAAGCAGAGCCTCGCGCTGGTGCCCAACCTTATCTGTTATTCTGTAAAGGCTAATTCCAATCTGAGGATTCTGAATCTGCTCCGCCAGGCGGGAGCTGGTTTTGACGTTGTTTCGGGCGGGGAACTGGCGCGCGCCTTACGCGCCGGGGCCATCGCCGACCAGATCGTGTTTTCCGGAGTGGGGAAGACCGAGGCGGAAATTGACGCCGGGCTTGCGGCCGGCATCGGGATGTTCAACGTCGAGTCGGCGGGCGAACTCGAGCTGATCGAGCGCCGGGCGCGCTCGCTGGGGAGGCCCGCTCGCATCGCCATCCGTGTCAACCCCGAGGTCGAGGCGCGAACGCACCCTTATATTTCCACCGGCCAGATTATTCACAAGTTCGGCGTCCCGAAGGACGAAGCTCTGGACCTTTACCGCCGTGCCACTGGCTCGAGCCATCTGAAGATTCACGGCGTGGCTTGCCACATCGGATCACAAATTCTCGAAGTTGAGCCGTTCCTTAAGGCCTTGGACGAAATCCTGAGCCTGGCGGCGCAACTTCGGGCCGAGGGCATCCGCGTCGAATTCCTCGACCTCGGCGGCGGATACGGAATCCGGTATGCGAATGAGCAACCTGTCGACTTCGACGCGCTGGGGCGCGGGCTCGAGGAGCGTTTGCGAGCCTCCCACTGCCGCCTGATTCTCGAGCCGGGCCGCGCCCTGGTGGGCAACGCGGGCATCCTGCTGACCCGCGTCCTTTACGTAAAGCGAAACCGGCAGAAGAACTTCATCGTGGTGGACGCCGGAATGAACGACTTGATGCGCCCCACGCTCTACGGTTCTTATCACGAGATTATCCCCGTTCGCGACCATGCCGGGGACAGGCTGCAAGCCGATGTAGTGGGCCCGCTGTGCGAGACGGGCGATTTTCTCGCCCAGGATCGGGAAATGCCGGACGTCGAGCCCGGCGAGTTGCTGGCCATCCTCGCCGCCGGCGCTTATGGCTTCGTGCTCTCCTCTAATTACAACACTCGTCCCCGCCCTGCCGAAGTCCTTGTGCACGGCAGCGAGGCGGAGTTGATCCGACCGCGTGAGAGCTTGGAAGATTTGATGGCTGGGGAAATCCCATAGAATCGGGTGATCGGGAGATCGGGTGATCGGACGAGCAAGGAAGGTCTGTCATTCTGAGCGAAGCGAAGAATCTCTCAGTTCGGAAAGATATCAACTGCAGGGATTCTTCGCTTTGCTCAGAATGACAAACGCGGCTGGGCTTTTGTTCACCAGATCACCCGATCTCCCGATCACCCGATCAGTAGGATCTGACAATGACTGAGCGATTCTGCGTGCGAGTGCCGGCAACTTGCGCGAACCTGGGCTGCCTTTTCGATTGCGGTGCGCTGGCATTGAGCCTTCACCTCGATCTGCACGTCAACCCCCGCCACGACGGGCAGGTTTCCCTCCACTACACGGGGGTCAACCCCGAGCGGATCGCGGGCGACTCTGACAACCTCGTTGTCCGCGTCATCGGGGAGACTCTCGAGCGCTGGGGTAAGAAACAGGGATTCGACCTCGAAATCCACAACCAGATTCCGGTGGGTGTGGGTCTCGGTTCGAGCGCCGCGGCAATTGTGGGCGCCCTGGTGGCCTGCCACCGGCTCGTGGGACGGCCGCTCATTGATGAAGAACTTGTGACCCTCGCCAGCTTGCGCGAAGGGCATCCTGACAACGTCGCGGCGGCATGGCACGGTGGGTTCACGGTGGCGGTCAACGAAAAGGAACGGGTGATCGCCTATTCGTGCCCGGTCCCCCAAGACCTTCAACTTGTCCTGGTGGTACCGAACTACGCGCTGGCGACGCAGGCGGCGCGAGCGGTCTTGCCCAGCCAATACGCGCGCGCGGATGCGATCCATAACCTGCAGCGCGCTGCGATTCTCGCCGCGCAGTTCTTCTCCGGCAAGACGGATTTCCACGCCGAGTTCTTTGAAGATCGCTGGCATCAACCCTACCGGGCGTCATTAGTGCCTGGCTTGGCTGATGTGCTCAGCACCAAGCACCCTGACGTTCTGGGAATATGCCTGAGCGGCGCGGGACCTTCCATCCTGGCTTTAGTGCACACCAATGCTGCCACGGTCGGCGAACTTATCCGGCAAACCCTCGCTCAACACGGAGTCGAGGCCCAACCCTACGTTCTCGCCGCCGACAACCGGGGGGCAAAAGGCTGGAGCGTTCCAGCCTAGACCGGAACTGAGGCGTCCCCGTCTGCTTCCTTGATATTCATTATGTCCGCTTAGGCACATACGCACTTGTATAGTCCTTGACGCAGAGTCGAGTTGGGTGGGATAATAACCGGGCATATAATAAAAGGGATGGGTGTGGGCGAGTTGGGAATTGTCTTTTCACTGCCTTCGCAATTCGCGAAAGGCAACTACCTTTAGCGTGATTGCCTGCAAATTTATCTGAGGTGCCCGAGTGTTGGTGGCACGTGGGACACGCCTGGGGAGTTGGCTACCGCCGGGGGCTTATGAACAAGCAGTCTGAACAGATCGGTATTCTCATTGCCGATGACCACCCCCTATTTCGCGAGGGTTTGCGGAGGGCGCTGGAGACCGAGCTTGGCTTTCGTGTGCTGGGCGAAGCTGCTGACGGCGAGCAAACCCTAGAGCTGGTGCGCCGACTCAAACCGAAGATCCTTCTCCTGGACATCAGAATGCCCAAGCTCTCCGGCCTTGAGGTTCTGCGTGAGCTCAAGGCATTAGCGACTCCGGTCCGCACCTTGGTTTTGACGGCCGCCCTGGAAAAAGACCAGATCGTCGAGGCTCTTCAACTGGATGCTCGCGGCATCATCCTGAAACACGCCCCCACCGACGTGCTGTTCAAGGGCATTCGCAGTGTGCTGGCTGGCCGATTCTGGGTCTGCCACGAAAGCGTTTCGGACCTTGCGGAGGCGCTTCTCGAGTTTAAGCCTCGCCCAGACGCTATCCCGGCCCCCCTGAAGTTTGGTCTCAGCGGGCGCGAAACGGAAGTTATTGCCTTAGTCGCCAGCGGCTATACCAACAAAGATATAGCGAAGAAATTTGCCATCAGCGAGCACACGGTCAAGCATCACCTTGCCAAAATTTTCGACAAGGTGGGGGTCTCAAACCGCTTGGAACTAGTACTCTTCTCCCTCGATCGTCACCTGACCGACAACGTCGAGATGAGCCTGGATTAGCTCCTCTCCAAAAGCCAGCCGCAGTTGCTAGCTCCTAAGGAAACGGCGCCGAGGTGCCATATGAGTGCCCCCCCTGTGGTACTACTACATGCCTAGTACTGTCGGTCTATTGTTGGATTCCTTGAAGCCCATAAACTGGTATCCGGAATCTGTGTGAGAACCGGGGCCCGTTCTCTACCACGGAAGATCCGTTAAGAATTGACTGAGACAGATTGAGGCTCCTGAAGGGAGGTCGTATTGAGCGCCAAGAACCGCCCGCGACGTTTTGGAATCCAAATCCGCCTGCGTTATCGGCTAAACGGCGGAAGTAAGTGGTGGAAGGGCACCACCGAGAACATTAGCCGTTCAGGAGTGCTGTTCCGGGGAGAGGAATTTGCCGAGCCCAACACTCCCCTCGAGATGAGTCTCGTGCTTCCCGCAGAAATCCTTGGGGTGCGACCTGCCGAGGTCTTTTGCAAGGGCACAGTAGTATGGTCCGAACGCCCAAGAGACGAGGGGGCCTTCCCGGCTCTCGCCAGTACGATTTCACATTACCGACTTATTCGACCGTAGATCCGCCCCTACCGTGCCGGCATCGCGACTGCCCGGCCGGTTCGGATCGACTCCTTCGCGGCGTCAATGATCTCGTTGACGCCCACATTGATTGCTGCTGAGACAGGACCCTCAATCGGTCTGTTGTTCCGGATACAGTACAAGAAGTAAGCCACGCCGTTGCGTTTTTCGGAAGGAACCGGCTGGGTTTCCACCGGCTTGCCGTCCGGGTTTTGTACGCTCGTTTCGCCTTTGGCCGACTGAAACAGCAGCCCATCGCCCCTCACCAGGAAGCTGCCTTTGGAACCGAAGATCTCCGCCTGCCCCTTTCCATATGACCAATCCCAAGAGGGCATCAGAATTGCCGTGGCGTCGGGGTACTCGAGGAGCACCGTGGCGTCATCCTCGACCGCATTGTGCTGCTCCGTTTTGAGCTTCAGGGACGTCGCATAAACGCGCAGGGGGAGCCCTTTCAGCGCCATTGCCCAATCCGCGCCATAACAGCCGAAATCCATGAGTGCTCCCCCTCCGTTCTTCGCAGGATCGTAGAGCCATTCAGTGAAATACTTGGACGTGCCTATCTCTTTCGGCCCTTTGTGGCCATATTGGACGATGATCTTTTGAATGTTTCCGATCTCTCCGGCCTCGATGCGCCGGATGGCCTCCTGGGACGGCTCCGGCCAAGCACTCACGTAGTTCACCATCAATTTGATGCCCGCTTCGCGCGCCAAACGTTCCATCTCACGGGCGTCGGCGCCGCCTGCAGCCATGGGCTTCTCGGTGTCGAAGTGGATCTTGCGTTTCGCGCAGGCGCGCAGAATCTCGAGATGGCGGTTGTTGGCGGTGGTGACGATTACCGCCTCGGGCTTTACCTCATCGAGCATTGGAAGGTAGTCCGAATAAAGCTTTACGCTGGCAGGCACCGTTGCCTTTGCCTTCTCAAGCAGCTCGGGGTGCGGATCGGCGATAGCCACCAGTTCGGCGTCCGGCTCATCGGCGATGATCTTGAGCAGTCCCCAAACGTGATCGTGATCGAGTCCCACAATGGCCAGACGCGTCCTGGCTTGGGCGGCGACCTGCGACGGGGCTGAAAGAGTCACCGCGGAAATCAATAATACTGAAACCAGTCCGAGTCGATCGGATATCACTGTTCCCTCCCACTCTCGAGAAGATTGAATGACGCATGGATTGTACTGCAAGCAGGCCCCCGTGTCATTCCGAGCCGTCAGCCGACGGAGAGGAATCTCGCCCTGGTTTGTGGAGGAAGCAATCAGAGCGAGATTCCTCGCGGAGTTTACCCTGAGCGAACTGCGGAGACCCTTCGCTGCGCTCAGGCTGACAAGCGAAGGGCTCGGAATGACACGGCAAACAGGCTGTGTTTGGCGCCCGTGGGGGGGTATAAAATTCTCTTAGGATGGACGAAAATTTCTCTTGCATTTCCTTTTTGTGCGGAGTAGAATTAGTGATTGTCGAAACGAAGGTGAAGCTACTGTTAAGGCAACCTTGGGACGGTGAATTGAGGTTGCCCGTAAAATTTCACATCGTCTCGGTAGGTTAAACCAGGAGGTCGGTACGCGAAAGGCTACTGAATAGGGTTGCGATGCAAGTGGGCCCTCTGCAAGGAACCGTCCCGCCTGTATCCACCCTCCTGATTCGAGAGTAATCGAACTGGCCAACCCCAAGATGCGCAGGGCGCTCTGTGGGCGTATGCGTATGGTTAGGGTTGTCGAGGTTGGTATTTTCCGCGAACGGGGAAAGGATCAACCTCGGCAACCTGCGGCTTTTAGTTGGAATGAGCAGGCAGGTTGGAATGAGATCCCCAGAGACGAAAGTCGATGGCGGATACTGAACGATCTTTGAAAACTGAATAGTGTGGCGTCTACCTAGTAGTAGCAGTTGTCAGTCATCAGTCGTCAGTTCTCGGCATCGAGTCCTGGAGGCTGGAGGCGGGCGGCTGCGCTCCGCTCGGGATTGGATCCGGGCGGAGGTGGAAAGGTGAATCTGCGAGAAGGGCAGTCAACAGTGGACAGCCGAACGCCAGCAGCAAGGGCTTCTTTTGTGGGTCTTTGACTGTGAACGGTAAACTGAAAACTGTGAACTGTTTTTCGTGTGTTGAGCAGATTTTATGGTCAAGCTACTAAGGGCGTACGGTGGATGCCTTGGCGCTAGACGGCGATGAAGGACGTGGCTACCTGCGATAAGCCTCGGGGAGGGGGAAGCACCCTTTGATCCGGGGATTTCCGAATGGGGAAACCCTTTCCGCTGAACGCGGAAAACGGCCCGCTGAATCTATAGGCGGGTACGAGCAAACCCAGGGAAGTGAACCATCTCAGTACCTGGAGGAAAAGAAAGCAACCGCGATTCCGTCAGTAGCGGCGAGCGAAAGCGGAACAGCCCAAACTCAGCCTTCCTTTGAAATTTCAAATTGGAAATTTGAGATTTGAAAGGAGGGCTGGGGGTTGTAGGGCGCGCGTCGGTGAAGAGCCAGAGAGTTAACAATCCGGCAGCTAGTTGAACGGTTTGGAAAAGCCGGCCATAGAGTGTGATAGCCACTTAGGCTAAAGCTGACCGGACTCTCATGCGCGTTCCTGAGTACCGCGGGGCACGTGAAACCCTGCGGGAACCCACGGGGACCATCCCGTAAGGCTAAATACGTTCTAGCGACCGATAGTGAACCAGTACCGTGAGGGAAAGGTGAAAAGAACCCCGGCGAGGGGAGTGAAAAGTACCTGAAACCGTATGCCTACAAGCAGTCGAAGGGCTACGCTCGGATGCCGCAAGGCATCCAGGCAAGCCTGACGTCGTGCCTATTGCATAATGAGCCGGCTAGTTATTGTCCGTCGCAAGGTTAAGCGATGATTCCCGACTTGTCGGGAGGAGCGAGCCGCAGCGAAAGCGAGTCTGAACAGGGCGTCCAGTGGCGGGCAATAGACGCGAAGCGGGATGATCTACCCTTGGTCAGGGTGAAAGCCGCATAACAGCGGCCGGAGGCCCGAACCGGTGTTGGTTGAAAACAGCTCGGATGAACTGAGGGTAGGAGTGAAAGGCCAATCAAATTCCGTGATAGCTCGTTCTCCTCGAAATAGCTTTAGGGCTAGCCTCGGACATTTTGTCTCGCGGCGGTAGAGAACTAGATGGACTAGGATCCGTTAACGGATACCAAATCCAACTAAACTACGAATGCCGCGAAGTACTGTCCGGGAGTCAGACAGCGGGGGCTAAGCTTCGTTGTCGAGAGGGAAATAGCCCAGACCGTCAGCTAAGGTCCCGAAGCAATGGCTAAGTGGGAAAGGAAGTGAAGTCGCTCAGACAGCCAGGAGGTTGGCTTAGAAGCAGCCATCCTTTAAAGAAAGCGTAACAGCTCACTGGTCGAGCGTCTTTGCGCCGATAATTCAACGGGGCTCAAGCCATTTACCGAAGCTGCGGACTTTGAAATCTCAAATTTCAAATTTGAAATTTCAATTTGGTAGAGGAGCGTTGAGTACAGTTTGAAGCGGGACCGAGAGGGCTCGTGGACGGTACTCAAGTGACCCTGCCGGCATAAGTAGCGATAACGGAGGTGGGAACCCTCCGCGCCGAAAGTCTAAGGTTTCCTGAGAAAGGTTAATCCGCTCAGGGTCAGTCGGTCCCTAAGGCGAGGCCGAAAGGCGTAGCTGATGGACAGCCGGTTAATATTCCGGCACTGCGGCGGAGACGTTATGACGAAGCGGGGACGCAGGAGGATAGCGGAGTCGTCTGATGGATGGCGATGCGCGCCTCGAGGAGGATCCGGCAGGCAAATCCACCGGGTCGGTTCAAAGCCAGCTCTGAGGGGTGAGCCGACGGGTCTTAGACCCGGTAAAGTCCGTGATTTCACGCTGCCAAGAAAAGCCGCTAAGGAGTCTCTGTCGCAACCGTACCTCAAACCGACACAGGTAGACGAGGTGAATATCCAAAGGCGCTTGAGAGAACACTCGCTAAGGAACTAGGCAAATTAACTCCGTAACTTCGGGAGAAGGAGTGCCCCGCTAGGGTTCAAAGCCCGAGGGGGCCGCAGCGAATCGCGCTCTGCGACTGTTTAACAAAAACACAGGTCTCTGCAAAGTCGAATACGACGTATAGGGGCTGACGCCTGCCCGGTGCCGGAAGGTTAAAGGGAGAGGTCATGTGGGAGCAATCCCGCGGCAGCTTTGAACTGAAGCCCCGGTGAACGGCGGCCGTAACTATAACGGTCCTAAGGTAGCGAAATTCCTTGTCGGGTAAGTTCCGACCTGCACGAATGGCGTAACGATAGAGCGACTGTCGTGGCGAGTGACTCAGCGAACTTGTAGTACCGGTGAAGATGCCGGTTTCCCGCACCTAGACGGAAAGACCCCGTGCACCTTTACTACACCTTAGCCTTGAACTATGGGGCTGTCTGCGCAGGATAGGTGGGAGGCTTTGAACCAGGGTTTTCGGGCTCTGGGGAGCCAATAGTGAGATACCACCCTGATGATTCTGTGGTTCTAACCTCGACCCGTAATCCGGGCCAGGGACAAGACTAGGCGGGTAGTTTGACTGGGGCGGTCGCCTCCTAAAATGTAACGGAGGCGCTCGAAGCTTGGCTCAGGCTGTTTGGAAATCAGCCGTCGAGTGCAAGGGCATAAGCCAGGCTAACTGCGAGACCAACAAGTCAAGCAGGCACGAAAGTGGGACCTAGTGATCCGGTGGTTCTGCATGGAAGGGCCATCGCTCAACGGATAAAAGGTACGCCGGGGATAACAGGCTGATCGCTGCCAAGAGTTCACATCGACGCAGCGGTTTGGCACCTCGATGTCGGCTCATCGCATCCTGGAGCTGTAGAAGGTTCCAAGGGTTGGGCTGTTCGCCCATTAAAGCGGTACGTGAGCTGGGTTCAGAACGTCGCGAGACAGTTCGGTCCCTATCTGGTGTGGGCGTAGGAGATTTGAGGGGGGTTGTCTCTAGTACGAGAGGACCGAGATGAACAGACCTCTTGTGTACCAGTTGTCACGCCCGTGGCACGGCTGGGTAGCGAAGTCTGGAAGTGATAAACGCTGAAAGCATCTAAGCGTGAAGCACGCCCCAAGATTAGATCTCCCAAGGGTGAAGGCCTGTTCGCTACAGGCATGATCCCTATGAAGGGCCGTCGAAGACTACGACGTTTATAGGCCAGGCGTGTAAGCGGGGTAACTCGTTTAGCTTACTGGTCCTAATCGCCCGTTCGGCTTGACCATAATATCTGCTGAACACATAAGAACAGTCGACAGTCAAGAGTCGACAGTTCACAGTTTGCCTTTACTAGCGGCGGTTTGATGACCGCCGAGCATTAGGAACGACGCCACACTATTCAGAGAGCAGTCGACAGTCAACAGTTCACAGTCGAGGCTTTGGAGGCTTTTAACTTTCAACTGTGGACTGTCAACTGTTGACTGCTCTTCCAAGTTTCCGGCGACCTTACCGGAGGGGTCACACCCGTTCCCATCCCGAACACGGTAGTTAAGCCCTCCAGGGCCCATGGTACTGCAAGGGGAACCTTGTGGGAGAGTCGGTCGTCGCCGGGATTAAAATCACAGGGACTAGGGGTTGGGGATTAGGAGCTAGGGAAGAACAAAGGCCCTCACCTGACGCCCATCCTTGAAGATCAAAGGCTCGGTTGCTTCGGCAGCCGAGCCTTTTTCTCTTCGGGGGGTGTTGTTCTGAAATCTCAAATCTGCAATCGTTGATCCCGCACCAGGGGCGTTTGTCTGAAATCTTAAATCTGCAATCTTAGATTCCGCGTCAGCGACCGGGAGAGCCGGTTGCCTGCCCCGATGCTTTCTATGGGGGTCGCCGGGACCGTGAATGCAGGGACTAGGGCTCAGGTTCTAGTGTTCTGAATCAAAAGTCCGTTGAATAAGTCAGCCCGCGGAGCGGGCGAAAGAGTGTAGCCCACGGCGCAAGCCGTGGGCCGGCGAGCCTCCCTCACCCCCGTCCCCTCTCCCGCTCGGGCGGGAGAGGGGTGCCGAAGGCGGGGTGAGGGCCCTCCACCCCAGGGCTTGCGCCCTGGGCTACAATCTTCCGCCCCTGGCGGGGCTGCCATAAGTCCTGCGATCACTCGAGGGGCGCACCTGTCGCACCGCTGATGCTTTTACTGCCCTTTGCCCAACCCCTCTTCTTCTGCCTTGACAAGCGAAGGTGCCTCGGTATGTGATAACCCTTCCGCGGAAGTGCCAAATGGAAGTCGCGGACCAATAGTATATAGACCCACCGGAAGGAGTTGCTTGATATGAAACGACGTGACCTCGTGACAGGCAGTCTGAAAGCAGTCGCCGCCAGCCCGCTCCTCGCTCACAGTCTTGCTCAAATGTTCCAGGAGTCGCCTCAGTGCGATTCCTGTTCGCAGGCATCTTTCCCCGCCGTACCTTCTCCGGACGCGAAGCTGCGCGTCAAGCCGGTCATGACCAACTTGATCCACTCGGCCGTCTGGGAGGGCCCCTGCCGGTTCAACGTGGTGAGCGTGGAAAAGGAAAGGGAAGCAGTTCAGAGCTTCTACCGTGACTGGAGCAAGGGCGTTCGCGGCGGCGAGTACCCGTTCGGTCCGGGAGCTGAAGTGCTGGAGCCCTTGCTGGTCACCTTCAACGAGGATTTCACGATTCCCGCGGCCGCTTTCGCGGAACTGGACCGCGACGCGCAGCGCGCGGACGCCTTCTTCATCGCGCCGCACGGCTCCTCGAAGGCAGCTTTCGATATCGTCCACCGTTACCGGAAGCCGGGCATTCTCTTCAGCCTCAGTTGCCGGACGGTAGACGTTGCGGCTTACACGAGTACTCAACACGACGAGATGCTGGTTGTCGGAGACAATAGCGAACTCCGCCGCACGATCGACCTGCTCCGCGCCCGCAAAGTCTTCCGCGAAACGGTTGTCCTGTTCCCGACGAACCGCGGCTTCCCGTCGGTGGCGTCGCTGACAGGCATCACTGACCTTCAGGACCTCGAAGCGCGTCTGGGCGTGAAAGTGAAGATGATCCCTTACAAAGCGCTGGCCGAGGCCATGGAGAGCACGCTCGCCGATGGCGCCGCCCGCAACTGGGCCTCGGCGCAAGCCGACGAACTCATCCACAACGCCGCGCAGACCTACCTGAACCGCGATTACGTCGTGCGCAGCCTTATCTTCGAAAGGACCATCGAGAATCTGATGGACTCGCACGCCTGCAACGCCTTCACCATCGAGTGCTTCGAGTTTTGTGCCAGCCGCCTGCCGGAGAAATGGAAGATCACACCCTGCCTGATCCACACTCGTTTCAAGGACCGCGGCATCGCCTCTTCGTGTGAAGGCGATATGGGCGCTCTTCTGGCCATGCGGCTTCTCATGTCAGTGTCGGGCAAGTCCTCACATCTCGGGAACATGTTCTACCGGGAAGGCAATCTGGTTGAGATCAACCACAGCGCGCCGGGGATCAAAATGAACGGCTTCGATCAGCCCGGGCTGCCGTACAAGCTGGGGCGTTTTGTGGAGTCGGGTTGGGGCACCAAGGCAGTGGTCGATTTCATGCAGAATCAGGAAAAGCGTGTCACCGTGGCACGCATGCACCCGAACGCGCGGCAGGTGCTCGTCATGAAGGGCACGCTGGCTGGTTCCTCCGGATGGGACAAAGACAATCTCGGCTGCTCGGTAGGCGCTTTCGTCAAGCCCGCGCAAAGCGGTAACAGCGAGGTCTTTGTCCGTAAACAGACACAATACGGCAACCACCTCGTGTGGGTTTACGGCGACTACACCGAACCGATGCGCGAACTCGGGGCTTTGATGGGCCTCGAGGTCGACGTCGTGACTTGAGGGGAGGGCCGGTATTGATCTGAAATCCTAAATCTGCAATCTTAAATCCAGCACGGGCGTCCGGCGGGCGCCGCATGCGTCTGAAATCTGAAATCAGCAATCTTGGATTCCGCGCTCCACTACCCGCTCCAGGAAGATGCGCACCCTCGCGCACAGCCCCATGTGGGGTATTTAGGCTTAGCCTAACTGTGACCCGAACGTGCCGGGGCGACGAGCCACAAGCGCGGTCAGGCCGTTATACGGCCAAGTGGGTAGCCCCGCGGTAGGGGTAGCGCGGAGGTATCCGACAGCCGACGGATACCTGTGCGCCCGCGCTTGATTCTACGGGGCTCATTTCCACAGATGCCTCGAAAGGGATTGGCAACCCCCGGTCTGTGGAGTATACTGTGACAGATTGAGCTTTCCGTGGCCCGCGGCACGGCACGGGCGGCTGAGCGGGAGAGTGGGCCCCCGCCGGGATTAGTTGGAAGCGGGGTACGCGGTGCGCGTATGTTTTGTAATCCTGGTCTGGAATCTCGTGGCCTCTGGCATACGGGCAGGCAGTGCTTATGCTTTTACGCGGCACGGCCGCAAGCCAAGTGCACCTCACGGGCCGTTCGTGCTTGCGGGTTTCCAACCGAAGGCCATTCACTGCGGATCGCGAGACCCAGCGTGCGTAGGATAAACGGCCATCAGCGCAGGCTTCCGTGACCCTATGAACACAAGTGTCAATCCCGATGGCCCAGCTCTGCTGCGATCTGGGTTGTGGCGGAGCTTCTATATTGAGCTGAGGGACATTGTGCTAGCCGCTGGCGTGACCAAGGCGGAGTGGATGCGATTCATCCGAGCTGTCCGCCACGCCCAAAAAGGCGAGAAGCTGCCGTGCTGGTTCGGGCAGACCTCCCCTGGGAAGATGATTCTTAAAGCTTGGGGGCGGGAACACCGAGTCGGCCCGGACCGAATAACAGGTGTCGCGCAGATACTCATCAGCGCCCTCAAGGCAGGCGACATTAGTGATTGCCTGTATCTTCTCAAGTGTTGCAGGGGCTTTGAAAAGGTTTGGGGGGCCCCGTTTGCTGGGAACACCGCTACCGGTCCAATGGCTTCGGCTACCACCTTGACTGACCTCTGGCGTTGGTACTTCAATAAAGATCCCATGAACCCCGTTTCCCTGGGCCACCTTGAGCACGTCCTCTGTCGAGCCGACCCAGCTCATCAGCAGGCCTTTCTCAAGTTACATGACCTTCCCTTGGGGAAAAGAGATACGCCGCCCCGGTGGAAAGACTTGAAAGCGCCTTCTAATGAAAGGTATGATATTGTATGGGCTGTACGAGAGGACGACGTGGGTTCGTACAACGATGCCGACAAGATGAGGGACGACCTGGGCCTAGTTCATCATAAGCAGGGAGCAACCCTTGTGCTGTTCGGCTTCGTCTTCACTGAAGAGTTCGCTGCCCGAATACCAACTGTGGTCGAATCCTCAGGATGGTGGCCGTTCTGGCCCGGAACCCTTGAGGACGGACAAAGAACGATGAACTACCTGACGGGTCAACTGGGTCCCAGGGAGTTCGTCCACCCTTCGGGAGTGGGCCAGGGGAAAATGAAGTGCCGGTGCGTGGGCAAGCTCGGCCGCAACTGGGATGGCTCACGGGCGGGGAGCTAGATGCGGAACGATACTAGTGCTTTCAATAGAAATCTCCAGTACAACGCAATCGGGGAGATCCCTGACGCCTTGGCCGCGCTCTCTGTAGGCGAGTTGGCGGACTTAATGGAGTCTCGGCTGAGCGGCAAAACTGCAGGCCTTCCTTCGCTTAATCGGGACGAGGATCCTGGCGACATCCTAGTTTATGCGTATCGGGAGGGTGGTGCCGCCTTCAGGGAGAGGTTCATTGCCGCCTTAATAGAAGCTCTTCTGCGGCAACTCGCGGACTTGTCCAAGGATGTTCCCCTGACCCACCAACACCGCTACCTGTTGAGCGAGTTCTTCCTCCTTGTCTCACTTACGGAGAGCCGACAAGTTCTGCCCACACTCGAGGGAATCCGCGCCGCTCTGGAGCAAAGGGGAGAAAGAGAACTTGAAAAGCAGGTCCTAGGGTGTATCCTCAGGTTGATCGGCCCCGAACAGAAATGGATGAAGGAAGCCTTGCGCGTTAAGGTTAAGGACTTCGACCAGTGCGGCTTGGCGCTGACAGCCTTGTTTCAGATCGACCCAGATTGCGCCGCTGCGGAACTTTCTACCGTGGCCGAAACCTTGCTCTGTGGATTCAAGAAGACAGGAGAAGCCCCAATTTCCCTGGCGAGGGTTCTCGTTTTGCTGCTCCCGCCGCTTCCGCACGAGAAACAGGTCGGGTTTCTTCGCGCGGCAAAATCCGTGAAGATGCTGTCTAGCGTCGAGAAGTGTATCCTCCATGCACTGGATCAGATGACGTCGGCGCTCGCCCCGCAATCATGCGAGTTCCTCGAGCGATGGAAGGCGGAGGCTTTCAGAGAAACGCTTGTGAAAACCATCATAGATGCCTCTATGGTACTTCCGGAGTACTTTGAGGCGCCGGCGAAGAATGCCACACGGTCTACCATGCTCGCGCATTTTCCGACGAACGCAATTGAGTTGTATAACGAGAATGATGAAGCCATCAAGTATATCCTAGGATGCGTGGTTCTCTAAGATCATGACTGACCAGCCCAGCGACGAACAAAGCGCCAAACGGCGAAGACGTATAGCTAAGGACGCACAGGAGCTAATCTCAAAGCTCCCGGTCGTAGAGGCAGTCTTGGAGCCTCTCTTACGGTCTGCGGCCACTGGTCGGGTGTCGTGGGGAGACGAGGAATTTGCCTTTATTGGGGACGGAGCCCTTCGCTTCATGGCAATGTGCACAGCGTTAGAGCGAGAGGCTGTTGCCAATCTAATTGAAGAGGTGGAACTTTCCGAGGACGATTCGAAGCGCATCCTCGCCTTCGCCGACAAGTATGGAAGCCTTGGCAGCTTCTTAACGCGAATGTACCGGATCGACCAAGGCTACGAGAACGAACTGACCAGACTTGTTACGCAACCCAACCTATTCGTCGGGTCGAAGGAGCCGTGGTCGCGCATGGAGATCTACTCACACGATAAGCTCCTAGTCACGAGCCGCATGGAGCTCGATGGTGCGTTTCGCTTCGCGGCAACCCTACTTCGTCACATTCGGAGGTCCCTGGAGGATCTACGCGAGATCGACACGAAGTTTCTGCAAGACGTTTTGAAGAGCGAGGATGTTAAACGGGCGCAGGAACACCTCGCGCGCGTGATTGAGCTCACTACTCCTTCCTCGGCGTCACAACCTGCTGAGCCCCCGGCCCCCATCAAAGATGCGGAGGCTCAAGGCGAAGGGGAGGCAAAAACAGAAGGCGATAGGGCCACCGAACCCGCTCTTCTTCCGTCCACTGAGCCGCACGAATGTAAATGAGGGTCTCGCAGCCACGGTCAGCGTTTTTCTGACCGTGGGCTTTTCTGATGCGCGATACCCCAATGGCAATCGCACGTCATCAATCTGAATCGGGCAGGCAGCTACGGTTGCCTTCTCTAAGGCGAAATTGTAGTAGCTCGACCACCGCCAATCCTCGGGCCGCTTCGCCAGCCCTTTCTTTACGGGATTCAGGTGCAGGTATTCCAGGCGCTCATTGAATTCCTTCTCGTGGCGCACGAAGCGATCCCAATACTGGTGTTGCCAAAGCGGTCCGCAGGTCCCGCGTCGGGCGTGCAGCCTCAGGGTCATGATCTTCTTGGCGTCGTGCAACACCTGCTCGATCAGCAAGGGATATTGCGGCCAGATCAGGGCATGCCAATGGTCGGGCATCAAAACGTAACCGCAAAGCAGGAACCCCAACCGCCGCCGCGGAGCTTCCAGCACGTGCATAAGCAACGCGTATTCAGATTCGTTGAATGGCCTGGACCGCGCACGAAGGTTCACGCAGAGAAAAAAGATACGGTCGCTGTGGCGCAGGCGATGGACGTTTGACACGCGCGCAGCTTAGCACCTCGACCCGATCCGTTCAAGGAAGAACCCACGGTCAGAAAATCACTGACCGTGGCTACCCGCCTCTCTAAGCCAGTCCATTAAGAGGCACCATTTTTAGCTCGGTCCGTTGCGACGCCCAAAACAGAAAACGCATTATACAACTTAACAATCCACCGCGCGACAGGCGGCGAGCGCCCTCTGCGAGTGGCGCAGACGCTGGCTTCCATGTATGCGGCCCAATCCTGGTATGCCTGACGGCCCTTTCGGTAGGGTCGCCGCTTTGCGACCTCAAGATTTGCTCTCCACCGCGAACCCGATCCGCTTCGTTGGTTTTGGGGGAGGTTCCATCAACTGGCGGATGGCTTCAAACAACGCGGCAATATGCTCATCGTGGGCTTCGACTCGACTCTCCAATTCCGCCAGTTTTCCTGCCAGTTCCTTGTGCGCCCCGAGCATTTCCCGCAGCTTCACGAAGACGCGCACGACGTAAAGTCAATCGCTCGCGGAGTATTAAGGACGCTGGCGACCATAATGGCTCCGTGCTCGGTAAAGGCATGGGGCAGACCCGGGGAAAACTTGAGTGTCTGGAGGTGGTCGCAATTTGCGACCACCTCTGCTTTCTCCTTTGCCGCCAGCCTAAACATGAAATCGGCGGGAAAGCGGTTCCGGTTGCGCTTCACTTGCTCGTTCAGGCGCTTGGTGCTTACCCCGTATAGCTCGGCGAGATCGGAATCCAACATTACCTTCTGACCGCGAATCAGCAGGATGCGGGATTCAATCCGCTCGACCGGCACTATCGCCTGTGTCTTCGGCATATCTCCCCATTGCGAAGCTTGCAACCGAACGGGATTATACAACTCAAAAACCACCTGCGCTACAGGAAGTAACGTTCCGGCAAGTTGGCTTACCGTGTCTCTCGCTTCGCTACAGAAGCTCATAGCTCGAGAGACACTACTTCCCTGGGCTGGCGGAGACCTCGCCGTTTGAGGTCTGAGCCAGGCGGCGATTATGCCCGCGACCTAGCGGGGTCGGCGGTGGCCCCTCACCCAATCTGATCTTCATTCTTCCGGTTTAACATTCGGGGTATGGCGAAGGAACTCGATCAGCCCTGCGCCAGGCGGGCTGGCGCAAGAAGGAGGGGTAGCGCGCCGACGGTTTTTGTCGGCATCTATGCGCCCCTCGGGATCAGCAGGTCGCAGACATGCCAAGAGACGGCAGGTCTGCGCCACCCGCCCAAGACCGATCAGCCTCCGCCTCGCGCTTGAGATCTTGGTTCACCCGTAACGCCTTGTCATCTGCCCTGGCGTGTTCGGCCTTGGGCTTGCCACTTCTCACGGAAGGTCGTTCGCATGGTAGCGCCGCTGATTCCGGAAGTCGAGAGCGGAATCACCGCACCGAAAGTTAGTCAGTGCAACGTTGCAGTGCACATATATACGTTGTGGCGCGAGGGCGAGAGAACATCCTCGGTTTGAAGATATAGACCCGTGCCCATGATTTTGTTTTCTCTCTTCTTGGCGTTCCGCCTTTTCCAAGAGGGGGAGAGGGAGCACGGAGCGATGTACTTTCTTCATTTTCCGTGCTCTGAGGTTTTCTTGAAACACAGAGGGGAAGGTAAGCATCCCGGTGGCTGCTTCTCTGGCCCACCGGCTGGGACCCTTGCCCCGCGCCTCCGGTTCCACCCGGGGGCAACGGTGTACAGACTAACTTAGAAAGTGGTACAACAATTGGGGGGAGGTCACCGATGGTTTTGGGGGTGAGGTCATAGATGTTTCCCGTATTAATGTACTCCGAGCGCGCAACGCCGTGCGATTTTTCCTTGGAAGTGGCCGTGCGCTGGAGCGACTGCGACGCCAAGTTTATCCCTCTTGTGAAAGACGGGGGCATTACGATGGTCGTGTTGCAGAATCCGAACGAGGCTTTCGAGGCGGCCTGCCGCTCGGCCGGACTCAAGGTTCAGGCACAGGGCGAAATCCAGGCCTTGCGGCTCGAGACCATCAATCGCGCCTCGCCGAAGGCTCTTGTGGCGCTCACGAATGGCTTGTGGCCCGGCGTGGGCCGCCCTGCTATGGACAGCGACGACGCGTTCACTGCCGGAGCCACGGGGCGTCCGTGGGTGAACGCCAACGCCCACTGGTTCGGCATATTGCGGTGTCTCTACCCAAACCGCCCCGCGCTGCTGGGATACCTTCCTGACGAAAACGCCGGGGTGAAGCCGGACGTCCTTGTGCCCTGCGATTCGCTGGAAGTGGCCCTGGCGGAGGCCTGGGCTAACGGAGGGAATTACCTGCTCACGCTCGAGCCGCACTATCACGACAAGCTGCTAGGGGGGGATGCGAAGGCGCTTGAAGCCTGGCGGCAAATGGGCCGTACGGCGCAGTGGCTAACTGAGAACGCCAGCCTCTTTCGCCAGCCGGTGTTCCCCATCGTCACGGTTCTGGTGGAACCGGACGATGCGGTGGCAGAAATCATCAACCTGCTCTATCGTCAAAATGCCTCTCCGGCGCTGGTCGCGGCGGCCGATCCTCCCGCGCCTGATGCCTTACACCGGCGCGCGCTGGTGGCCGTCGGCATTCAGCCGCCCAGCGCAGCGGTTCGTCGGCGCATTTTGAGCCACGCGGAGGCGGGCACGTCGTTAATCGTGGACGCACAGGGCGAGAGCGCTTGGTGGCGCGACGCGCGCCTCAAGCGGGTGCGCAGCCAGGAGGACCGCGACTTCTATTCATTGGGGCGCGGCCAGGTGGTTGCTTATCACGAGGTGATCGCGGACCCCGGCGAATTTGCCTTCGATGTCATTGATATTGTGACGCAGAAGCGCCGCGCCGTGCGCCTCTGGAATGCCCCGGCCGTCATTGCGTTGGCCACTTCCGCTCCGCAGGGCCGCGCTCGAGCCTTGGTGCGCCTGATGAATTACGGCCGGCCCGAGGATAGTATTTTGGTGGCCGTTCAGGGTTCGTACACACGAGTCAGTCTGTTGCAGCCGGGCGCCGCACCTGTGTCGCTTCCCACCACTCAGGTGGGCAGCACCACGGAGGTTACGATTCCCAGACTGGGCCGGGTCGGCGCGCTGATGTTGGCGTAGCGGCGGCGGAGTTGCACGTGGTCTCGGGATGACATCCCTGTTCGTTGAGGTACTTCTGAGAAGGAGCGGCGCAGTCAGAATGATGGAAGATGCGCCCGAGCGAAGCAACAAAAGGAGGGCAAGATGGTTACTCGACGAGATTTTTTGCGGACCGGTGCGCTGGCGGCAGCTAGCGCGATTCCGGGAGTCAAATTAGCCGGGTCTCCACTGGTTCTCCCGCAACCTTATTTTGGGCTTCACGCTTTCATCGAGAGCAATCCCAAAGCGGTGTTTGTGCGGCGCACGCATGTGGCGGACTTCAACGACGACGTCGCCAAGCGGCAGGAGGGCCTCAAACTGGCTCGCGAGATCTTCATTCCCATGGCGAAGCCCGGCGTCCCCATTAGCCACCGCATTATCCTGAAACCAAACTACGCCGGAACGGACGTGCCGTTTTACGAGGGTGTGGTAATGGCCCTGAAGCGGATCGGGCTGAAAAAGCTTCATTACATTGAAGCCAATGGCTATCCTTATTGGTCCGAGCGGGGCTTTATAGCCGTCAACGCACGCCAGGGAGTCGAGATGAATGAGCCGGAGCGCCGCATCCGGCACTTCCGGGAGAGCTGGGAGATGAACTGGAGCACGGTGCCTGACGGCGTCGTCTACAAGCGCATTCCGCACTTTACGCCCATCAACGAGCCGAACACCTGGATGCTCAACATCGCAAAGTTCAGGTCACACGGCATGTGCCTGACATTATCCGCTAAGAACGAGCAAGGGCTAGTGGTGGTTCCGTACACTCGCTTCTGTCCCGGGTGGAGAATGGTGACCGGAGCGCCCGACTTCATGAAGCCGGACATTCAACCCAACGTTGAAGCGGCGATTCACAAGCTATTCGACAGCCACGTCAGGATGAATTACGCCCGCTACAGGAGCCAGGCTAAGCTGAGCCCCATGGATCAGGAGATATGGGCGCAGAAGACATGCGACAACCAGAGCACCCTCAAGACGGACTTCACCATGATTGAGGGCATCTACGGCCTGGATCGCGACGACGCCAAGGTCCTTATGAACGTGGTGCTGTTTGGAAAGGATAAGTTCCGGATGGATGTGATCGGCACGTATCTGGGCGGGCACGAACCTGGGAACGTTCACACCTTTCGCATCGCGAAGGAACGCGGATTGACGGACAGCTTCAACCCCTGGGAGATCCCGGTTTACGAATGGGTGGACGGGACAGCCATTCCACGCAAACTGAGCGACTTTCCGCGTACGCCCCTGAAGACGTACTATCTGCAGCTACCCGGCGAGCCGGAGTTCCACCTTGTGAACGAACCCTTCGATTACGACAAGTACAAAGTTTAGTCATCGGCGGGCTGGCGCAGACCCCTGATTTCTGGGGGTATGCGATTTGTCGAAGGGGGAGGTCGTAGGGCCGAATGCCGTTCGGCCCTACGTAGTCGCGGATGAAGTTCGTCGCGCTCGAACAGGCCAGGGTCGCCGCTCGAGGCGACTGGAGTGTGTACGGGCCCAGAGCGAGCGACCCCTCACCCGGCTCCGTCAACTGACGGACTGGTGAAAGCGCCGTCGCGGTCCACCCTTTCCCCTCGGGAGAGGGCGATGACCCGATTCCCTCTGTGCTTCCTATCCCCCGGTGCCGTGTTCTCTCTGCCAGTCGGCCATCTTGGCATCGACCTTTTTCTGGGCTTCCTCCCGCAGCGCGATTTGCTCGTCCGGGGACAGGGCGTCCCAGTATTCGACAAACCGGTCGATTTGCTCCTCTTTTCGAGACCTCTTGATCAACCGGTCGCGGCGCGGGCTGAAGCCTTTCCAGCGCAGCTCGCCCTGCGAGCGTTTTCGGATCAGCTTGCGCAGCCAGAACTCCACCTGCGACTCGAGCTTGGTCAGCTCGCGGAAAAAAGCCTCAAATTCCATGAGGGCCAGGGTCAGGCCGTCCGCGCGCGCCACCGTGTCATTGAGGCCTAATTGAGCGGGCGTGGGCGCTCCCGCGAAAATCCTCTCCAGCCTCTCCTTCTCCCAGCAGGCCTGGGCGCGGAAGAACCGCAGCCGCCGCCACATGGTTTCCGCGAGCCCCTTCACGATCCGCTTCTCTTCTTCATCCGCGGGAACGAAGACGCGCTCGAAAAGGCGGAGGTGTTGGACAAATTCTTCCTTGTCTTCTCGGAGGCGGTCCACGCTCGCGGCCAGCGTCTGATTCGCGAAGAGGCCGTGCTTCAAGGCATTGAGCCGCGCCGAAGCATTGCCCTCGGGACCGCGCCGGGCAGCGATGGCTTTCTCGAGATTGGCGCGGCTGGCCCGGAGACGCTTCTCGGTCCGCCGGTAGCCGACGCTGGACGCCGCCCGGGCCTTCTCGAGGTTGGCGCGGCGCGCGGCCAGCTCGCGAGCCGTCATGGGGTTTCCGGGCTTCCGCCCTCTTCGCCGGCCTTGTCTTTCAGGCGTGGCTTGCGGTTTGGGAGACAGGACTTCCATCGAGCACCTCCTCGAGGTGCGAGTGGCGCGCCGGGGAAATCTCCCCCAGGACTAATTGTAGGCTAGATCATTTTCAGGAAGTTGTCAAGCTCTGGAGGGCGGGTAATGTCCCACGCGAGGGCTTTTCGCAGCCCCGTCAGGGGCGAAATACAATGGCCCAGGGCGCAAGCCCTGGGTTGGACTTGAAGAAATCATCGAGAGTCGAACCTGTGTGTTTCTTGCTCGTCTCCCCGTACTGTTGGTGACCTACGTGCTAGAAAATGTACGTGCTGACGAATCTTTCGGCGTTATTCAACGGCGCTCATATCTGTAGCGGCGCTCTATGAGCGCCAGAACTCCTTGAGAATACGACACCGGCGGTCATAGACCGCCGCTACAAGAATCAAACTGACTCATTTCTATGGCGCTTGACACCGGGAACTATGTCGGCTAGGGTAGCCATTCGCTTAGCCTTTTTGTATGAGTGCTCACAGTTTTCGAGATCGGCAGGGGGAGCGACGTGGCCAGCATTACCATTACCTGGACCGGTCGGACAAGCAGGGTTGAGCCGTTGGCCGAAGACGAGGAATTACGACAATCGGCTACTTAGAGTAAAGAAAGGATGAACCCATGTTGAAAACAGTCAATTCAACACGCCGCGAATTTCTCGCGGCCTGTTCGGCGGGGTTGCTCGCCAGCCGGGCTTTTGCCGCGCCTGGAGAATTCCAGGCGCCTGCCTTACGCGAGTTCCGCCGGGCCGGGATGGTCTACCGGCGGCTGGGGCAGACCGATATGGACGTTTCGCTGCTCTCCTTCGGCTCTCACACCGACCCGGCGGACCGTCTTCCGGCGGGTCAGGACAAGACGGTGCTCAGCCCGGCAGGGCAGGCGCGGCGCGACCGAATTATTGCGCACGCCTTCGACCTGGGCGTGAACCTGCTCGACGTCTACGCCAGCGAGGGGCAGTGGGAGCCTGCGGCGCGGCTGGTCCGCGGCAGGCGCGACAAGATCCTGATTTCGCTCGCCCACGAGATTACTCCTAAAGACATCGACCAGGCGGCGAAGTTCTTCGGGTATGTCGATCTCTACCGTTTCTGCGCGCAAGAGATCGACCCGCCGACCCTCGAACTCTGGGACCTGCTGCGCAAGGCCAAAGAAGCCGGAAAAATCCGAGCCATCGGCATATCGGTGCATACCGAGCGCACCATGACCATGGCGCTCGATGAACTCGAAGGCCTCGACTACATTATTTTCCCTTACAACTTCGTTCACGCGCGCGCCGACTATAGCCAGTTTCTGCCGCAGGCTATCCGCAAAGGCGTGGGTTTGATAGCTATGAAGCCCTTGGCCTCGGGGTCGATCATGAAGCTCGACCCCCGGGCTCGTGCGGGAGCCAAGCCGGAATTCGAAGACCTCCAACTTTGGCAGAGAGGAAATAAGCCGGTTTTGCCTGCCGCGGTGGCGGAATTGACCGGGAGCCTTAGCCGCATGCCCGACGAGACGCTCTGCATGGCTGCCATGCGCTTCGTCTATTCGCGGCCCTTCCTTTCTGCGGCGGTTACCGGGATGTTCGAGGATCGGTTGCTGGACGATAATTACAAGGCCCTGACGCGCTACTGGGAAATGCGGCCGGAAGAGCAAGCGGCGCTGGGCGCGGCCAGACGGGTGGCAAACTTGCGCGGGACGAGCTGGCTTCGGCCCGGCTATGGCTGGCTGGAGGAACAATGGCGCGGCTGATGACAGGAGTTGTCCTTTTTCTATTCGCGCTCGCCGCTTCGGCGCAGACGGATGAGAACCAGCAGTTCAAGGAGGCGGGCGTCTGTGCCCGCTGTCACGTCATCTCGGTAGTCGAGTGGGGGATGTCCCGCCACTCGAAGGCCGGCATCAACTGCGTGGCCTGCCATGGCGAGAGCCAAGGCCACGTCAAGGACGAGCGCAACAACATCAAGCCCCAGCACATTCCACGCGGGGCGGCGATTGCGGGCCTGTGCGCGGACTGCCACAAGAACGGGTGCCCTAAAACGCAGCAGACGGTTTCCTGCCAGGATTGCCACCACAGCCACGCTTTGGTCAACCCCAAGAAGCCCGCGGTGGCCCGGGACCCGCACTTCGAGGAGATTTCTGCGCGCTGGGAGCGATTCTCCAATCTTATGCAGCAGGGCGAGGAACAGGTCAAAGCCGAGAAATGGCAAGCAGCGCACGCAGCATTCCAACAGGCCCTCCAACAAAAGCCCGGAGACCGGTACGCAACCGAGCGAATGAGGATGTGCCAACGGCGGATGAATGCGTCGTTTCCAGGCTTTGAAATCGTCGGGAAGGAGTTCGATCCCCAAACCGGCTTGCCCCGTCAGGTGCGGGTTGCGCGCTTGGGCATCCCGATGGTGCTGGTGCCGGGCGGCGAGTTCGAGATGGGGTCTGAGCGCTTTACCGCCGCAAAGCCCGTGCACACGGTGCGTGTGGGACCATTCTACCTGGGGCAATACGAACTGACGCAGGCAGAATGGAAATCTCTGATGGGCTCGAATCCAAGCGCCCACCAGGGGTCCAAGTATCCGGAGGCTGACCGGATGCCGGTCGAGCAGGTCTCCTGGGAAGATTGCCAGTCGCTGCTCAGGAAACTGAATGAGGGAGTACCCGGCGCCGGCTTCCGGCTGCCGACGGAGGCGGAGTGGGAGTACGCCGCGCGTGCGGGAGGCGGAACGGGGGAAGGCGCTCAGTGGTCATCGCCCAGGGCTATCGGAAAAGGACAGCCGAACCAGTTGGGACTATTCGACATGTCGGGCAATGTCTGGGAGTGGTCCTCCAGTCTGTACCGCCCGTATCCTTACGTCGCTGCAGATGGGCGCGAGGAAGTAGATGCGCCCGGCCTGCGCGTGTTGCGCGGGGGCGGTTATGCAGAGTGGGCGGCGTGGCTCGACTTGGGTGCGCGACATAGCGAACGCCCCAATCGGCGTCTCGGCTCGAATGGTATGCGGTTGGCCCGAAGTATCCCCGGTGAGCCGTGACCGTCGTTACATTTGGAACTTAAGCGAGGATCCCCCGATAGGTTTCCCTGCCGCGAGAAGGTGTGAAGGATTCGAAGGCGCGCGATTTCGGCTGATGTAACTCATTGAGAATTAAAGTACGGGCACGCCATGGCGTGCCCGTACGAGGATTTTTTCACATCTTCCGAGGGGTCAGCTATTACAACACATTTGAGGAGTAGGCTAATGGATGTCAAAGCAAGAGAATACCTGGACCGATTGCGCGAAATTCTCACCTTTGTCGAAACCAAGCAGGATGAGTCCATCTCGACCGCCGCCAAGAAGCTCGCCGAGGTGGTGGCGCGTGGCGGGATCATCTACACGTTCGGCTCAGGTCATTCTCATTGCGCGGCGGAGGACATTGTTTATCGCGCGGGCGGACTGGCGGCCGTAAGTCTGATTTACGAGCCGGCCTCGGCGGGCGAATTCGGAATGGTCAAAGCGGGTTACATGGAGCGGTTGGCAGGCGTGGGGGAGACCACCATTCGCTTTAGCGGCATCAGCAAGCAGGATGCGCTGATCGTGGTCTCCAATTCCGGACTGAACAACGCCCCAGTCGAGGTGGCCCTCTACGGTCGTGAGCTCGGCATCCCGGTGATCGCCATCACCTCAGTCTCCTATTCTAGCAGTCATCGGACAAGACATTCGGGCGGGAAGAAGCTCATGGAGGTGGCCGACGTGGTCATCGACACGGGTGTGCCGTTCCCCGATGCGACGATCAAGATGGAGGGGCTCGAACAACCCATGGGGGGGCTATCGACGGCCGTCTCGATCGTCGCGGGGCACCTGTTGTGCCTTAGCATTGCTTCCCTGCTCCTCCAGCAAGGCGTGCGGCCCGACGTGTATTTCAGCGGGAACCTGGATAGCGCGGAAGAACACAATCAGGAATTATGGGAGAAGTATCGCGGGCGGGTTCGCGTTCTCGGATAGCACAAGCTGGCGATGAGAAAAACGACCTATCGGCTGGCGGTGGACATCGGCGCCTCCTCCATGAAGGTGGCGCTTTGGGACGGCCGCCGATTGTGGCGGGTGAATCGAACGGATTTCGGCAGCGCCACCGTCAAGCCGGATTGGATCGCGCAACGCCTACGCTCGAAACTCCGCTCCTGGGGAGAACCCACCATTCGGTCGGCCGTGGTGGGCGTGCCGGCGCTGGTCGACCCGGAACACCGAATGGTTCTCACCTCGGTCAACCTCGGTTGGCGCAACTATCCGCTGGCCTCGGTCTTGAGCAAAGCGCTGGGTGTCCCCGTGCGCGTGGAAACCGACATCTTCCTTGCCGCGCGGGCGGAAGCCGAGGTGGGCGCGGGCCGGAATTCCGCCGACTTCGTTTACGTCAATCTCGGCACCGGCGTCAGCAACGTGCGGATGCTGGGCAAGGAACCGCAGCTCGGCGCGCACGGATTGGCAGCGAACCTGGGGCATGCGCCGCTGTTCAGTGGCCGCGACCGCCGCGCGCCCAAGCTCTGCGGGTGCGGTCGTCCCTACTGCGTTGAATCCGTCATTGGCGGACGTGTGGTGGCAACGGTGCTGCGCTGCTGGGGCGGGCGCGAACGCCGGCGTTTCTGGCGCAATTACGGCGCGAACCTGGGAATCGCCCTCTCCTGCATGGCCAGCCTGCTGGACCCGGAGCGATTTGTCCTGAACGGCGGGGTGTGCGCCTCACGCCCCCTCTTTGAAATCAGCATGCTCGCCGCCTACGAGCGGAACACCGTGCATCCAGGAGCATTACCAAGGATTTGCTTTTCACGCCTGGGCGATAGGGCGGGGCTGATCGGCGCAGGATTGGCCGCCCAAAAAATGGAAAACGAATGAGAAAGGACACTAGCTTGTCTGTGCACTTGTCTGCACTCCTCCTCATTCTCTTGGCCGGACTGATGATGGGCAGTTTTGTCGTCCCTATGAAGGCAATGCCGCACTGGGAGTTCGAGAACACTTGGCTGTTATTTTGTTTCATGGCCATGGTGATTCTTCCCTCTCTGGTCGCGGTTCTCACCGTTCCCCACCTCGGCCAGGTCTTGCTGACCTCTCCCCCGCGCAGCTTGCTTCTGACCACGTTGTGCGGCTTAGGTTATGGCTGTGGCTCGGTTCTGTTTGGATTGGGCGTGAGGGAACTCGGAATGGGGTTGACCTACAGCATTGTCTCCGGACTCTCGAGCTCGCTCGGTTCAATCATTCCGTGGTTGAGCGCGCATGGGCAACCTATGAGTTATAGCCTTCTGCTTTGGCTTGGCGTCCTTGTCATGCTTAGCGGAGTTGCCATCTGTTCCATGGCGGGACGAGAACGGGCCAAAAGGCTCGGCGCCGGACCTAGGGAAATCAGGAATCAGCGTAAGATTTATGTCGGCCTGGCGATTTGTGTTTCCAGCGGAATACTCTGCTGCTTGCAGAATCTCGGCTTGGCGTACGGTTCGGAAATCTCCCGTCAAGCCGAGGCCCTCGGCGCTAACGTAAGGGACGCTCCGAACGCAGTGTGGCTCATTGTCATGAACTGTGGGTTTGTGGCTACGGTGCTGTATTATGGGCGCCTGTTATCGAGAAAGCAAAGCTGGGTAAAATATCGCACAAAGACTTTCCCGTATTTTTGCTTGGCCTTGTTGATGGCCCTGATGTGGGAGGGAGTTTTGGTGGGGTATGGGGCGGGCGCAAACAAGCTAGGCCGCCTTGGGCCTTCTGTCGGCTGGCCGATCTTGATGTCCATTAGTATTGGGACCTCCAACATTCTGGGCGCCGCCACGGGAGAATGGCGGGGGTCCGGACGGAAGGCCGCCGGGATCATGATCTTGGGCATTGGGGTACTCCTCATGGCGGTGCTCATCCTTGGCTGGGCCAGCACCAAGATATAAGGTCGTAGCGGGTACTCCGACCGCAACCGCAGGAGTCCCGCGAAGCGGGACACCGTGAGCAGCCGTAGGTGCAAACCTACGGACCCGGAGGCCGGACCCTGGCCACCGTCAACCCCTTCAGGGTTGATTGTGGTTCTTCGCCGTCTCCGTCGGTAGGTTTCACCTGCGGCTATTCATGGGGTGGCCCCTCGCGGGGCCATATTGACCTGACCTTCCGCGCTCCCAACTTTTGTGTCGCGAACCCACCTTGTGCCGCCTCTTTGCTTTTCCCTGAGAACCTGGGTAAGATGAGCCCAGGAGTCCGAGAATGAGTGTAAAGGATAACATCGCCGTTCCAAGGGAAAAGATTGCAATCTTCTGCAGGAAGCATCATATCTCGAAGCTCGCGTTTTTCGGGTCTGTGCTTCGCGACGATTTCTCGCCCGCAAGTGACGTCGATGCCTTGGCCGAATTTGAGTCGGGGTTCACACCTGGGCTTGACTTTTTCACCATGGAGACCGAGTTGAGCGCCATTCTCGAGCGCAAGGTGGACTTGCACACTCGCGCTTCTCTGAGCAAGTACTTTCGTGACCAAGCACTGGGCGAAGCGGAGGTGCAGTACGTCGCGCCGTGACCCAGGCGTTTATCTCCACCACATGCTCGACCACGCCCGGGAAGCAGTGTCGATGGCAAGGGGGCGAAAGCGGGCCGATTTAGACTCCGACCGGCAATTCAACCTCGCCCTTGTCCGCTTACTTGAAATTGTTGGAGAGGCGGCGAACCGCATTCCCGAGGATCAGCGCGCCAGCATCCCCGAAGTTCCATGGCCCCAAATTGTGGGTTTGCGAAACCGGCTGATTCACGGCTACGACGAAGTCGATTTCGACATTCTCTGGCACATCGTGCGCCATGACTTGCCGAAATTAATCAAAGCCCTCGAAGCGTTTCCGTCGAGCGATCGCTGACTTCGGGTCATCGTGGATGACGGTGTGGACCCGGCGGTGGTTGTTACGGTATACAGGACAACAAAAATCGAGAAATACTGGATGAACCCGTGAAGGTAACTTACGATCCCGAGGTGGACGTATTGCGAATCTTGCTGAGCGACGCGCCCATCGAAGAAAGCGACGAAGACAAACCCGGGGTGATCCTCGACTACGACAAGGACGGCAATATCGTGGGCCTGGAGATTCTGGATGCCTCTAAACGAGTTTCCAACCCCCGATCCGTCGAGTACGCCGTGGCGGGTTGAGGTCGTTGGGTTCACGATTCTCCACGCCAAGCGGCGCGATCTCAAATCTTGAATATACAATCCTAGATTCCGCGCCAGCGGCAGGCAGAGGTTGAAACGCTTCGCACCAAGAATCTCTGCTCTCGGCTCTGCTCTCGGCCGAATGCTGCTTGAACTATAGGCTATAATCGAAGCATGAAAAGAGTCGCAGCCAAGCGCAAGGTCAGGCAGTTCACTGTGGTCACTGAACAGGATGAAGACGGCTACTACGTGGCGACTGTCGCTTCCCTCCCGAGTTGTTACACCCAAGCGCGCACGCTGGACGAACTGACGCCGAGAATTCGAGAGGTGATTGCTCTTTGCCTCGCCGAACGGGAGACGTCGTAGGGCCGAACGGCGTTCGGCCTGCATACGGCAGCGGTCCTCACCGCAGGGCCGAACGCCGTTCGGCCCTACGTAGCAGCGGTTGAAGTTTGTGTCGCTCTAACAGGTTGAGGTGAGTGCTTGAGCCGCCTCCATCCTGTGCTGGCGCGCGAGGTCGTTCGTTTCGCCCGGACTGGAGGGGAGACAGCCGCTCACTTCAAGGAGAAGTTGTGAAAAAATCGGATGCGCAATCTGTAGCGGCGCTCTATGAGCGCCGATGTACTTGAAAACACAAGGCCGGCGGTCATAGACCGCCGCTACAACGCGATTTTTTCACACGTTCCCAGCGGGCGAGACCCCGACAGGTCGGGGCAGGCTGCCTGCGCTACGGCTGGGCGTTTTTCGGCTTGAATGGGCCTGTTAGGTATGTTAGCCTGACCTCAGTACGAATTCTAACGAGGAGGTGGCGCACCCGTGAGCACTCCTACCGAGGCCATCCGGGAGGAATTGATGGCCAACAACGCGGAGTATCGTCGTCTTCGTGAAGAGCACACCCGCTACGCTTCCCAGCTCGACCTGCTTGCCGCTAAGATTTTCCTTACAGAAGATGAAAAACTCGACGAAGTGCGGCTGAAGAAGCTGAAACTGCGGGTGAAGGACCAGATGGAATTGCTGGTGCGGCAAGCCCAGACAGTGCAATAGCCGCCCCCAGCCAGCCTGCGGATAGGCCGGAGGAGATCCCTCGCCGGGGTGGCAAAGCCGACACCCTTGGAAGCGCACGCGGAGGCGGCTCGATGAGGAAGCGAAGAGCGCCGGGCTGACAGGCAAAGATATATGCGGCAGGAGGGATATTGGTACGGCCTTCCGCTGGTGCTCATCTCCGGCGGTCTGCTCGGATTCTGGCTCCGGGAGCGAAGCCCTTTCCTTCTAGTCTGCGCTATCTTCTTTCTGGTCCTGGCCTTCCTGGCACTCAACTTCTTTCGTGATCCCGAACGCTCCATTCCCACCCTCGCTCAAGCCATCGTTTCTCCCGCTGACGGCCGAATCGTGCAAATCGTCCAAGAGACCTACGAAGGCTGTCCGGTGTGCCGCGTCAGTATTTTCATGTCCCCTTTGGACGTGCACGTCAATCGCGCCCCCATTGCGGGCGTGGTCAAAGATGTCTCGTATCGAAAGGGGGCGTTTCGAGTGGCCTTGGAGGAAGCGGCCTCGGTTGAAAACGAGCAAAACGTCTTCACCCTGGAGGGTGAACAGGGGCGGATCGTGGTTAAGCAAATCGCTGGCATCCTGGCGCGGCGAATAGTATTCTGGAAACGTCCCGGCGATTCTCTGGCGCGCGGAGAGCGCGTCGGGCTGATCAAGTTCGGCTCGCGTGTTGATGTTCTTATGGAACCGGATGTGGCATTGAGAATCAAGGTCGGAGATCACGTCCGGGCAGGGAGCAGTATCCTTGGAACCAGCCCCATCAGGTCAGAAATTCAATAGAAAAGTCGCCATGAGGCGGGGCGTTTATATTCTGCCCAGCCTATTCACGGTAGGCACGTTGGTCTGCGGCTATTACGCCATCCTGGCAGCGCTTCGAGGCTCTCTGGCACTGGCGTCAGGCGGGGTTGATGGCCTGAGCGCGGCGGCGTTCGATAACGCCGCAAGGGCCATCGGGTGGGCGATTTTATTCGATGGCCTGGACGGCCGAATCGCGCGGCTGACCAACTCCACCTCCGCGTTTGGCCGGGAGTTCGATTCCCTGGCCGACGTGATTACTTTCGGCGTTGCCCCGGCTGTCTTGGCCTATGCCTGGGGCATCCGTGCGATAAGCGAGCCTTTCGGACCAGGCCTGCTCCACCATATACCCCAGGTGGGTTGGATCGTGACGTTCGCTTACGTGATCTGCGGCGCGGCGCGCCTGGGGCGATTCAACATCGACAGCGTCAAACCCACCGCTGACCGGCGGTATTTCGTGGGCATGCCGATCCCCGCCGCGGCGGGAACCGTCGCCGCCATCGTCCACTGGCAGAAAACACCGCTGGTGCAATGGGGCTCCAGCGTGGGCTGGATGGTGGTGGTCGCCCTTCTAGCATTCTTGATGGTGAGTAGGATGCGTTATTACAGCTTTAAAACGCTGGACTTGCGCCGGCGTCGTTCCTACATTGCCATCATATTTCTGGGGCTCATCATCTGGGGCGTTTGGGTTTATTCCGAACCCGTCCTCCTGACCATCGCCGTGACTTACGCCCTTTCCGGCATGCTCCTGCGCCTCACCTCAAAACTCCGCCCCCATCCTCCTGCGCCCCAAGAGGTCCATGCAGCATGAAAACCTCCCCACAGGGATACCGAGTCGCGGTCGTGGGCGCATCATCGCTGCTTGGCAAAGAGCTTCTGAACGTGCTGGCGGAACACCACTTCCCATTCTCGCACCTCGTTACTTTTTCGGACGAGGAAGATGAACCCGAATTGCCCATCCTGGATTTGCGTGAGGGACCGAAAACCGCAGCTCTTGACGAGAATGTTACCGCCTCGGCGCTGGATTTTGCCTTTATCGCAGCGCGCTATCGTCAAATGCCTTCCTTCCTGGATCCCGCCCAAACTTCCGACCTGGGGCAGCCGGCCTGCCTGATCATTGACCTCAGCACCGCAGCGCCCGGTGAGGAGCCGGCGGTGCCATCGAGTTCCCTTCCCCGAAGAGTCGTGCGCGTGCCCTTCCTCGATCGCTCTTTTCCGGTTCGAGAAACGGAGGAAGGCGGCGCCAGCCGGGTTTATGTTTCAGCTCGTCCCGCCACGATTGTCATCAGCAGTTTGCTGCTGCGCCTGGGGGCACGGTTCCCTTTGAAGAGCGCGGTCGCCCATATTTTCGCCTCGGCCTCCGAAATCGGGTCGCATGGGATTGAAGAGCTTCAGAGGCAGACCGTAAACCTGCTCGGCTTCCAGAAGATTCCGCGCAAAGTTTTTGGCGCTCAGTTGGCCTTTAACTTGTTGTCGCGTCCGTGTGGGACGGGTGGAAGTGAACTGCTGGCTCTCGAAAATAGTCTCCGACAGCAGCTCAAGGAATACTTGCAGGGGAGGGCGCCGCTGCCGGCGTTGCGCCTCTTTCAGGTTCCCGTGTTTCATTCCCTCGCGGTTTCTCTTTTCGTCGAGACAGGCCAGCCGGCGGCGCCGGAAAAGGTTGGCGAGGCACTGCAAGGAGAACGGGTCCAGTTGCGGCGTCGCTCCCAGGACTCACCTACCCAGGTCGAGGTTGCCGGCTCGGACAAAATCCTGGTGGATAGCGTGACGGCTGATCCGGACCACCCCACCGGCCTGTGGATTTGGGCGGTCGCTGATAACCTTCGTCTGGCGGCGGTGAACGCGGTGGAGGTGGCGGAGAGTCTTCGCCACCGGATCGCCCAATAATAGGGGAACGTAGGGGCGACCCTTGTGGTCGCCATGGGCCGGGTAACGCCGCCCTAAAGCCCCACCCTACATTCTCCCCTCTGTCGCCGCGGCGACAGAGGGGCCGGGAGTGAGGGGGTCAATGCCGTGAAACCAGCGACAACGCCACGCTCTCGTCAGCGCCGCTCCATCGCCCGCAAGGAAGAGCGGATTATTCGCGACCCCCTCACCCGGCCCGCCCCGGCTGATGAAAACGCCGGCGGCGGGCCACCCTCTCCCCCAAGGGGGAGAGGGCAGTCTCTACGTTTCTCACGCGGACCGCAAGCTGGAAGCGGCTCGCCCTTGTTGCAGTTCGGGCGGAATTGCCTTTCGCTTCTCGCCCTCTGTGCGTTAACTTGCCTGCTTTCCTGCGGGTATCGGGTTGCCGGACGCGGAGAGCGCTTGCCACCCGACATCAAAACCATCGCCGTCCCCATCTTCGTCAACCAGTCTTCCACCTTTCGCATCGAGCAGAAGCTTGCCGCCGCCATCAGCCGCGAGTTCCTGGAGCGAACAAGATTCCGGATTACGCCCAATCCCACCGGGGCCGATGCCGTCTTGAAGGGAACCGTCAAGGACGTGCGTTCAGGGGTTATCACTTTTGACCTGGCTACGGGGCGCGCCTCCTCGCTCCAGATCCAGGTCACGACCGATGTGAAGCTCGAGGACTTGCACAGCAAGAAGGTGGTTTATGCCAATCCAAACTTTGTCTTCAGGGAAGAGTACCAGGTGAGCCAGACTCCTTCGGGGCTCCTCGAAGAAGATCAAGCCGCGCTCGACCGCCTCTCCCGAGATGTCGCCCGCACCCTGGTCACCGAAGTCCTGGAAAACTTTTAGGGTATCCACAGATTTCACAGATTACACAGATTGCCTGATCTGTGAAATCTGCGTCATCTGCGGATTACTGCACTTCGAGCAAGCAGAGCGAACGCGGCGCCATGGGGACATCCACGACGCTGGGAAGTTGCACCTCCCGCATCTCTTTCCGGTCGTCCGTGTAAAGAACCAACTTCTTGCTTCCCTGCCCCTCGAGCTCCACGCGAGGGGATTCCGGCAAGTCGGCAGAATTGGCCAGCACCACGCCGATTCGCCCGTCCGGCGCTTGCCAGGTCGCCGACTGCACCGAGGGCTCCTTGCCCCACCCGAAGTCGCGTTCCGTAACCCCGCGGACGGTCCAGGGCCGCAGCATGCGTCCGTAGACCAGGTAATCACGGGCCACGGTCGCTCGGAAACGATTACTCCTCTTGGCCCAGTCCAGGATCGCCGCTTGGTCCGGTACGGCGCGGGTCCAGGTCTGGTCCCAATCGTATTCGATGCGCCCTTTGTCCCGGAGCGTAAAATCCACCAGGTAGCCGTTGACCAGGGCCCGCGCCGCCGAAAGCCGCAGCGCCTCGTCATTGACCCGATTCGTATAGAAGCCCTCAAAGCCATTGCCGTATTCGTGATAAAGAAACGAGTACAAAGGGCACGTGCTTACACGAGCATCCCAGGTCTGGAAGTCCTGAAGATAGGTCTCCGGCGGGGCGCCTTCGCAGGACATAGCGACAGTAGGATTAACTGATCGTGCAATCTCCTTATCTGATCTTACCAGGCTACTGAATGCCTCGATCATCCACGGCCCCGGGACAGGGGGATGGCCATGATTGGCGGCGTAACATGCCCTGGGGCCGGGTCCTTGATCGAACTGCTGGATCGCGCTGGGTCCCAACTCCGCCATGCGGCGCGTCATGTCCATGACCATCCGGCGTCCTCCCTCGGTCCCGACACAGGCCACATAATTCTTTCTCCAGGGCCACACATCTTCCAAGAAAGTCCCGTCCACTTTGCGCACCACGGCGTCCTCTCCCCCGTGCGCGCGGAAATAGGGCATCCCGTCGTAGTTGGTGTTTTTCTGCCAAGTCACCCAACAGAGGCCATCTCCGTAGATAATCGGATGCCAGCCATTCGCTTTCGCCTTAGCCATGAACTCCCGCACCGCCGCCTCGCCTCCCACCGGCGGATAGGCCTCAGGCTGGACCCAGGGGCCGCCATGTTCCCAGTTAAAGACAATGGGCATCAACGGGCTCTCGAGCGCTGCGGCGAGTTTATCCAGATAGGGCAGAGCATTCGTCAAGGGCGTGTATTCGGGATTCACCGCCGCCGGCGGGTCCCAGTCTCCCTGGCCGCGCATGGGGAAGGCGATCCCCACAGGAGAGTCGGTAAGCCACTTTGGCACGTCGCTCCTCTGCGCCAGCTTGGTTGCGCAAAACGGCTGCTTCGAGGCCCAGTTCCGATAGATTTCCGCCGCCGCGTACCAGTCGCCGTGGAACGTGCCCAGCACCACGTTGTAGGGAAGCTTTGTTTGGCCGGGGCCGCGCGTGCCCGGGTAATGCGCCAGGCCCAGCGTCACCCCGTCAGTTTCCATGAGAGGATCAATAAACTTGGGCAATCCTTTCGGATCGTCGCAGGCCACGTAGAGCCCACCCGCCTCGTTGTAATAAGCCATGAGCTGTGTGGAGGTCCATTCGCCCGGGTAATTGTTATAGCGCCAGATTTCGGGCGTGTCCTTTTCTCTTCCTCCCCATGCGCCCACGGACATTGAGGGTTCGACCGGGCCCGCCAGCGCGCCATCTGCAAAAGACCAAAGAATATGGCTGAAGCTCTTTCCCGTGGGGTTGTCGAAGGGCACCTCGATGACCGGGAACTGAATGTGCCCGATCCAGGAGGTTGTCCGGTTATTCACTTCCAGGTTCCAATACGTGAGTGTCTCCCCGGCAGGGCATCGGATGGTGACGCGCGCATCGACGGGCAACTGGCCAAGCTCCTTATACTCGATGGTGACAGCCGGCTCATCCGGATTCCCGCTTTTGCTGACTCTTACCTCCTTCGCTTCTGAGGAGGTTACTGTCTTGAATTCGGAGTGGTCGTTTAAGAATTCGATCTTGAAGAGCGGCAGGCCGGCATGGCTGGGAATGAGTAATTCGCGGTCCACGCCAAAAGTCGATCGGAAAGACGCGATGGTTCCCTTTTCTGAAGCAATCAGCAGCCGATATCCTTGGTTGATCACGATCACCGGCGGGTTTGCCAGAGCCGCACCGTGGGCCGCAGAGTTCGTTACCGCTGCTCCCAGAATTACAGACACTAAGCCTCGCAAGCACTTGGAATTAAAAGATTGCCGGGAATTCATGCGCTATCGCTCCTCGAGGAATTCGAAGCTCGTGTAGCCCCCCTGTTGCTCGCCCATCCGCCGGCGCCTTTCGAGTCGCGAATTTGACTTCAAAGCCGCACAAAAGGTGGGTTTTTGGCCACTTTTTCGAGTTCGTTTTGCCGTTTTTGCACTCAAAAACCAGTTCGTTTTGCACACTTAAAAACGTTAAGTCCTTTATTTGCCATAGATGACTGAGTTCGTTCCCTCTATTTTAGTATCTTTTTCCATTTCCCCGCCTTTTTCCCTCTTGCCGGGTCCATTTCGCCTTCCTTCGCCGCGCCCGCTTTCGAGCGCTCTCTTGCGACAACTAACATAGGCTACCATAAGGTGGTGGGCGTGTCAAGAAAAAAGTGCCGGGGACAAAATGGCAGATACCAGGCGCCGGAAGCTGTGAATAAATCACGCTGTCGCGGCGGTCTATGACCGCCGTATTTCAGAATGAGTGATTTCGGCGCTCATAGAGCGCCGCTACAAATGGCTAATCCGATATTTTCACACCTTCTCGGCGATCAGGACACCCTCGACGCGCTAGCCCCCTCCTTATCTGAGGAGAGGGCCTGAAGTTTCTACATTTTCCGCGCTGCAAACCAATGCGAAAAGGTGCTGAGCTCCCCCGGCGGGGTGGAAGGGCCGCTCACCATGCCCCACGTGCGGCACTGTTCCAGCGTAACCTACGAATCCTCAGCGAGGCCTCGCGCGTCTCGGTGGTTAGTCCGTTTTACGACCAAGTCAGCAGGCTTTGACCTAAGGAGGAGTCCCTAAACCCCTGGCCTCTTCCAATTAAGGCGTCCAGAATCTGAATGGATTAGAATAGAAGCTTCTTGCATGGCCTTCTGGCACCGAGGTGACAGTATAGAAACAGCGTAGCAAGCATAGTTCGACAAAGCGAGAGGTGGGGTGGAGAAATCCCACCGTGGAAGCCCGGATTCCGCTCGGGACGCTCGCGAGGGAACTGGTCGAGTGGTTCTGTAATATCGGATACCCACATGACTCCTTTAGCCTGCGCTCGTTCGCTGTCCGCCTTGAGTGGAAGGAGCGAGCGTAAGGGAGGTGTCCAAATGAAAAAGCACCTAAGACTTGCGGTTGATCGCGAGAGTTGGAGTAACGTTCCGCCTCAGTACCGAAAGGCTTGCCCATTTTCGATGGGCCAAAGGCAGGCGCAGGTGGATTTCCTCGGCGCCCTACTCTGGACAGGCCGAACGTCTGTCTCGGTTGATCTGCCGAATTGGTGGTTGGCTTCAAAGTGGGCCGTAATTAGATATGTGGCAGCGGCAGACCACATGACGCAGGCGCTGCGCCTTAACTCTGCGGCAAAGGGTCTAGATTTCCATAACAAAGCCGTCCTAAGTGACGACTGGGGCGTAGGCATTGCGCTCCAGTGGCTAGCTGCTCGGTTCAACTATAAGTATGTTGCCCACGGGGAATTCGCCATGAAGGGCTTGCAGGCCAAGCAACTGGCTACGGCAGTTATGCGCAAGAAGAGAGGCCCTTTTAAGTGTCCTGATTTTTTTGCAGTGGATTATCAAAACAAGATTCATCTAATTGAATGCAAGGGCAATCAACAAGGTCCCGACGAAACGGCGAATCAGTTCGTGCGCGGGCACCAACAGAAATGGAATATCCGATTCGGGGATGAAAGCCTTGTTGGGCAGCGGTTGGTGACTGGCGTTGCGGTCGCGAGGGCAGGGAGCGCTTGGCAGAGTACGCTAAGCGTTTCTGATCCAAGTCCCGAGCCGGGCGTCAGCTACTACGAGATCGAAACTCGGAACCCTTCCTTGATAATCGACTCGCTCAAACGGGTAGTCGTTACGCAGGGGCTCATTTCAGCTGGCGCATATAAAATCGCGCAACACCTATCTCTGCTTCAAGCTGAAGAGGGCGAGGGTGGTGCCTTTAATGAGCCGCCGGCCGCTCCCTTCACGGCCTTTGACAACTCGTGGAGCGGCCAGGTTTACGAACTGTCTTTTCCGATCCCCATTCGGCTGGCGAACGGCGGTAGCTTCGACGCCTGCCGAATGCGCTTTGGCATCTCCGAGGGCTTTGTGCACGAGCTAAGGTCTCAGTGGGGCGTAGGTAGTCGAAAGGACGCACTTGAAGGGAGAATTTTCGACCTGAAACTCCACACCGAAACTGAATCTCTCAAGGAGCGAGACTGGACGAACAGCCCAAGCTCGCGTGACAATGAACCTGTGGCGCGGTACGCCGCTATACAAGATGGAGAGGCGTTCATTGCAGATTTCGAATTGCTCGAAACCTAGTCGCACGGTTCCGGATGGAGGGCTAGGACAGCAGAGTTTCGGTCTCCAGAAACCCTGCGGCTTTTCGTTCTTTCGCACTAATAAACGTTTGGGCGCATGTCGTGATTAGAACCGCGAAATAGTGCAGAGTGCGCACAACTCCGCGCTACCTGTTCCCCTCTCCCGTTAAACAGAGGAAGGAAAGCACCGAATCGCGATCTATGGACCTCACCCCAGCTATGACGACCAAATTCAAGCTTCCAGTTATGGTTACTGCTGCTGATTGGAGTGTGGACGCAGAAAATCGGAGGATGGCCGTTGCGCGCCTTTCGAGTAACGGGTCGTACTGTATTGACACGCTGCCAGCGTCCGTTTCGTCAGCGTCCACACTGATTCGCGACCTTCAAGCACGGGTTGAGGGGACCGGAAGCGTGCTTCTTGGCCTCGATCTTCCGCTTGGTTTGCCAAGAGCTTACGCGCGCGCAGCAGGTCTTAAGAGCTTTCGCGAAGCTTTGGAGCTATTCGACAGCTCGACCTCTTGGAAACAATTTCTTATCCCGACAGATGAGCCGACGTTGCATCAACCATTTGCGCCAGCATCTTCAAAGGTCGGCTTCGGAAGGTCGGATCTAGCGCGGGCGATTGGTTTACAATCGGAGGCAGAATTGTTCCGCCGTTGTGAGCGGAAAACTTCCTTGCGTAACCATGCAGAATCAGTTTTTTTTCTTCGATTTGCCAAACAGGTTGGTCGATCAGCAATCCACGGCTGGCGCGAAGTGATTGGTCCTAGCCGCAAAATAGTGCGCATATGGCCTTTCGATGGCACTCTTGAATCCCTTTTGTCCCAACCCGGTGTCACCGTGGTCGAGATCTATCCTGCTGAATCCGTCGCTCAGCTTTCGCTGCCGCTCGGACCCGGCACTGCGCGCAGCAAACGGAGACGAACGGATCGGGCTGCTGCATGCAGTCTGTTAATTAAAGCATGCGATCTTGACGCAATTATGATTGGAACGCCGGTCAGGGAATCGATTGCAAACGGCTGCGACTCTGAGCATGACTTTGACGCCTTGGTTGCATTAGTTGGTATGATTCGCGTTCTCCGTGGAATGATTCCCTCCGCGCCACCCGACGATCCCATGGTCCATTCCACAGAGGGTTGGATACTCGGGCGAGAGCAGGCCGATTACAGTCCACCGCAGGCGCCGAGGGCACACATAATTAGCCAAAGAAGCATCGGTACCGGCCACCCTTACTTTATCAAGCGGATAACGTTCACCGGCTCCTCCGAAAGGGCCGTAATGGATCTGGCCTACCCATCCACACCTGGTTCGGGAGCACTGAATGTCATCTGCGGGTTAAATAACAGTGGTAAAAGCATGCTTCTGGATCAGATATACAGAGTAGTTAAGGGAAAAAAGAGCAGAGGTGCACTGCAACTTGAACCCAAGCCGTTGGGTGAACCTCGCGTTTTGTTTCTCGGCAAAACGTGGACAGACAAAGACAGGATTGGCATCGTCAACCTAGATCAAAGGGAAGCTGCCCTCACGGTGGGCGGGGAACACGGTGACTACTTGAGATGCGGCCTAAGCTTTATGCTGGCACAGATGGCGCCATATCTCTCTGGTATCCAGTCCGAGGAACTCCCCAAGCGTGTTCTCGACCCATCCGTTCGGAATCAGATTGATGAAGTGTTCCAGCTTCACAAGCAGGTATATCGCTGTTGTGATGACGACCAACTTGTCCAGCGCCTTGAGCGTTTGCTTGAAGGACGCCTGTACATACATTGCTTCAGGCGAAACGCGGCGGCAAGGGCATGGGAGTTTGAGTTTGTACTCGCGTATGAAGACGGCACAACAATCCCATATCCGAAGTGGAGTGACGGTCAGAGGGCGTGTTTCTATGTATTAGTGTGCTTGTCTTATTTTAAACCAGACATTGTTCTCTTCGACGAGTTGGAAAACCATCTCCACCCAGCGTTTATTTCGGATGTGCTGGAAATGCTCCGCAGTTTCCCTGCTCAATCCCTTGTCGCTACTCATCATCCTCACCTGATTTTCAGCCGGGCTGCGGATCGAGTTTTTTACATCGAGACTAGGCGGCCGAAGCCGCATGCCTACCCGCCGCGCGAATTACCTTTCTCGGCTACGCACGCCAATTTTGAGCGCAACGTGCAGGAACTGAGAGATGATTTCACACGCATCACTGCAACGTATAGGTTGTTCAAGGATCAGGATGATCAACTCCTTCGACAAGCGAGTTTTGTTCAAGCTCGCGCCACGCTTATTCTCGTGCAAGCCCTTTCCGGATTATTCAAATACCCACCGGTCTCAGAATCCCCTGGAGGATATCCTGACACTCAGACTCAGCAACTTGCAGACCGAATTGGGGCTTTTATCTCGCCAGACCGGGAGGGGTGCATCGAGATCCTCGATCTTGGCGCGGGCGTTGGCCGCCAGATCGCAGAGCTCCGGAAACTATCTAAGTGGCAACTCGGCGCAGAGGTGCGTTGGACTTGTTACGAGCCAGTTGAGCCTAACCGAGAAAAGCTTCAAAAACGGTTTGGACATGACCCCAGAATAGCGATTGTTGGTGATATCTCGGCGCTTCGCAACCGACGATTCGACCTCTGCGTGATCGCAAATGTTCTTCACGAGCTTACACCCCCCGAGTTTGCAGGTTATCTCTCTCTTGCCGAAGCCTGTTGCTATGATGAAAAGGGGGGCATAGTTGTGCTGGAGTTATTCCCGTTGCTACATCCAGAAGGGTTTGCTGTTCCATATGACGGCACCACACTGCAGAGAATGCTCGACAGAATCGGATTGTCAGTCGATCTCACCCAAATATCACTGCGACAATCAGGTGTGACCGCTAATTGCTTATTAGCGCGTAGGCGCACCCCCATTCAACCGACCGAGATCCAGCGGGCCGTTGAGCAGGCATGGGAGGAGGTTCTTGCAGCTTCGCTGTCCGCATATTCTCTACGCCAGACGCCGAGAGACCTCTCGGGGTATCAATCGCTTCTTTCTCATCTGGCAACGATCGCAAGCATTTCAAGCTGGAAAGCCAAGAGATGGTTGCCAAATTGGCCTCCTGAACAAAACCCCGACCTTGGTGCAAGCGGGTAGGCGCAGTTTGCCTTCCTCTGCGGTTTTTAACATGATAACATCCACATATCTATTAATACCCGATGACGTAAAGCCGCGGAGTAATCCGTCAGCCGACGGATAACACCGCGCTGCCTGCTATCCAACAGAGCAGACAACGGGGAAGAAAATCTTGACATACGCCGGGTCACGAATCAGGATGAACAAGCGAGCGCAAAACAGTGCGGGTCGCTGTTCCGTCGAATCGGCATAGCCAGCCTCGACGGCGCAGGTTGTCGTCCCTCGAATCAAGGTCCGACCCCAGCGGGGATCGGCGGGAAGGACTCTATGAAGAACCAAAGTGACCAGCTTATGATGCTCTCCCAGCCTCCATCGGTCAGGCGGCGGGAATTCCTGCAATCGGCCGCCGGTGCGGCCCTGGCCGCGGCCGGAATGAAGGCTGCCCCCGAGGCAGGCAAGATCACCGCCCAAACCTCGATCCGAGTTGGGCTCATCGGCCGCGACGGGCATTACGAGACCGTTCTGAGCAGCATTCCCAAGCTTTCAAACGTTCACTGGGTTGCCTATGCCAAGGGCAGGCCCAATGAGGATAGCGCCTGGGTGGAGAAGCACCCGGCTGCCAGCGGCGAAACCCGTGTTTACGACAACTATCAGGAGATGCTGGAGAAAGAGCCTCTCGAGGTGGTGGGAGTGTGCCTGCCTCTCTACCAAAACGCCGAAGGCTCGATCGCTGCGGCGCGCAAGGGAATTCACGTCCTTTCGGAAAAGCCTGCTGCCACGACCCTCTCTGACCTCGCGCGGCTCGAGCAGGCAATCCGCCAAAGCCGTATCCATTACAGCATCATGCTGGACATGCGCACTCAGCCGATCTTTCAGGCGGCCCGGCAGGCCGTCCAGGCGGGAGCGGTGGGCGAAGTTATTCTGATTTCCAGTCAGAAGTCTTACAAATACGGGCCGGAGCGCCCCTGGTTTTACAAGGAACGGAAGACTTACGGAGGGACCATTCCCTGGATTGGGATCCACGCCCTTGACTTCATGCAGTGGGTGTCCGGGCAGAAGTATACCGCTGTAACGGCCTACGAGGGAAACAAGGCACACCCGCAGTCTCCGGGCTGCGAGGATTATGCGGGGTTGCTATTGCGGCTGGCAAACGGCGGCACGGCAACTTGCCATCTGGATTTCCTGCGCCCCGAGGTCGCTCCCACCCACGGCGACGACCGCCTCCGCATCGCCGGCAGCGAGGGCGTTCTGGAAGTCTGGGGAAATGAAAAACGGGCCAGCCTGATCAGTCTGCGGGGAAAGTCCGGAGATCTGCCCCTCCCACCGGCGATCGATTTCTTTTCCGCCTTCATTGCCCAATTGCGCGGAGAAAGCCAACCCTTGGTCTCGAGCGCCGAGGCTTTCGACATCACGCGCACGTGTTTGAAGGCCCGCGACGCCGCCGACACGCAGGCGTGGGTGGCGCTTTGAGCAGAGGCGCCGAAGGGAGAAACCATACCTGCGCGTGTCACGCGCCTTAGAGCGATGGGAAGGCTCCCTCATTGTTGTGAAGCGAGAAATCAAATTCGACCCCCACTTGAGCCTGCACACCGCGAGTCAGCCGCCGGCTGGAGCAGAGCGAAGCTCTGCGTTTCGCCGGGGCCATGGACCGTAGGGTGCAGGGGGCCGATCAGTGGGTAAGCGCGGACCCCGCTGTTGGGGTCCGCGGCCCTTGATTTGTTGACCGTCGATTTCTATTCACCACGGATTTAGAGCCGCGGACCCCAACAGCGGGGGTCCGCGCTACCGTTTAATCTGCGAAATCTTCGCAATCTGCGGATTACCCGCTGCCAATGACTTTTAGCTCGAGCCCGGTAAGCCAGGCGACTTTTTCTATTTTTCCCGAGATGTGGCCAGTCCCCAGCGCGCAATGGTGCGTCGGACCCTCGCTGCACCAGGCGTTGATGAAGGGCGCGGGCTCGAGCCCGAAGCGCAGCCGGCTATTGGTGTTGCCGATTTTCAGCCGCTCCCCGGCCAGCGATTCACCTTCAGCAGCCAGGAATTTAAGACGCCCATCCTGGGTTTGGGTGAGGGCAAGAATCGTGACGGGGCCTTTGCGGACGCTGGCCTCGACACTGACGCCATGTCCGGCCTTGCCGTGGTATAGCCCCAGCCCTCGCAGGACCGGCCGGCCCTCCGCAATGTCCAGGTGGAATGGCCCGTCGTGCCCCATGAGAATAAAGCGCTCGCGAAAATCCATGGCGTAGAGTTCGGTGTAGCTGCCTCCCGCGCCCAGCAGGTCCATGATCTTCATGGCCTGGCAGTTCTTCAAATCGGCTTCTCCCGAGCAGGGAATCCCGCGCGCGGTCAACAAGGAACATCCCAGGATCAGGCCGGCCCCCAGCCGCTCGTAAAGGTTCCCTGGCACGCCGCGATAGTAGTAAGTCAGCCCGTCCAGGTTGAAGTCCTCGACCAAGTGATCGAGACCCACCGCCACCCGGCAGGCCCAGTCCATCTCTTCCGGGGCCGGCTTCTTCGCCAAGGGGTCGGAAGGGCTGTCCTCGCTGATCTCAAAAATACCGCGTGTTTGCTCCGCCTTGCGCAGCACCTCCGCATCGCTTACCGTGCGCACGCGCGCGTCCAAATCGCACATTTCCAGCACCTCGATATGCGTTCCGAGTTGGGCTTGGTGCTGGGTGAAGTCGCTGTACATGTCCAGCATGCCGGGATAGGGGTGGCCGAGGAATCCAATGCGGGCTTTGCGCAGATGGTGGATCACCTTGGCCGCTTCACACCATTCCCGGATTTCCGCCCAGGCCAATTCGCTTGGCTCGCGCACATCCGGTTCCGCTTCGAGCATGCCGGTCACCTGCCGGAAGGGAATGGCGGAGCGGGCGAAGGCGCAGGAAATCTCCGGCACGCAGCAGGCGGAACAGTTGGCCAGCCATTCGCCAGTGTCCGTGTGGGCATAATCCAACGCGGCCCGCGGCTGTAGATTCAGCACCACCACGGGGGTCTTCGACTGCTGGACGACCGGCAAGACCTGAGACGACGTGGCGTAGGTCCCCACGTAGCAGAAGACCAGATCCACCCCGGCACAACGAAAAGCCTGCGCAGCCTCCTCGGCCTTAGGCGCATCATCCACTAGCCCGGCACTGATCACGTTCGCCCACTCCCCCAAGCGTCGTTCCACCTTCCGCTGGTACCCCTCCAAGCGCTCTTTGAGCCCGTGAAACTGTGGCCAGTAGGCCGCCAGCCCGATTCCGAATACTCCTACCTTGGCCTTTTCTCCGTGTGTCATGGTCACCGCCCATCCCAGGATGCCAAAAAGTCCTGAGACTGTCATGCCGAAAATAAGCTGTCAGCCGTCAGCTTTCAGCCGGCAAGTCGAGGAGTCAAGAGTCGAAGGTCGAGAAGTTCTTAACTTCTCGCGCGCTTTCAGCGGTTGGCCAAAGTCTTGATCTCTCCCAGGCCCAGCAGGCGTTCGTCGGCGGTCACCAACGTCAGATCAAGAACTTCGGCAGTTGCCGCTAAGAAGCGGTCGGCGGGATCGGAATGAGCGAGTGGAAGTTGATGAGCTGCGAGCACAATTTCATGCGTCAGGGGCGCTTCTCGAAGATTCGCGGTGGCCCGAGCTATCCAATTCGACGGATTTTCGTGGAGACGGATTCTTCCCTTGGAGTTCAGCAGCAGTATCTCCCATGTGCTCACCGGCGACAGCCAAAGTTCGTTCTGGGCCTTGGTGAGCTCGTTGCGCACACGACGACCCAGACGCGACGGCTCACGGATACTCCACAGCCATATGTGGGTGTCCAACAGGAGCCTCAATCGCGCAACGCCTCCCAGTCGCTGTCCTCGATCACAGGTGAGATGATGTCGCCCAGAATGTCAACGGTGCCCGCCATGGAGCCCAACCAGTTCGCCCGGTCAGGTGTTGGACTTGGTGGGACAACCTCGGCGATTGGCTTGCCGAAACGAGTGATGCGGATCGGCGTCTTAGTCTTCTGCACCCGTTGCAGTAACCCCAAACACTTGGCTTTAAATTCCGAAATGGCAATCTCTTCCATGTTCATTCCCCTTATTGGTCAATTAAATGTACCATAGACATCGAATATGGTCAACCATCGGTCGTCCGATTGGGGCTCACAGCAGCATTGCCAAAGCTTCACAGTTCTAACCAAGTTTCTAGCCTACTTTTTTCCAGAGGGGAAAGACAGGCTGCCCGGGTGCTATCAGCCCCTTTTCTGATAAACTGAGTGGGCGTCCCCGTGTGGGACCCTTATGAGGTTTTCCAGGATCTCGAGAGCATGGTGGAGCATGACTCATCTTCGGCCGGATTAGTGCTGGAGCCGGTTGCGTCCTCGGCCCAAGCCCTGCTGGAAGTGTGGGAATCCATCGCCCTTCACCGCGACCTGACGGCGCTTATTCACGATTTGAAGGAACGCCTGTCTCGCCTAGTGAACCTCAATTCAATCTGGCTGGTCATGCACGACCCGGCGCGCGACAAGATGCGCTTGCACATTCTTGGGACGCCGCAGGGGATGGAGGTCGATGTCATCGAGCGCAACGTCGAGGACTCGCCGAGCGGCTTAGTGTGGCAAACCCAGCAACCGTTGATCGTCGCCGACACGATGAAAGAAACCCGCTTCCCCCGCGCGATCGAGCTTCTGCGCCGCCAGGGGGTGCGCTCGTTCTGCATCCTTCCGCTCACCACCGCTCACCGCCGTTTGGGAGGGATGGGGTTCGGCAGCCAGCACGTGGACACTTACCGCGAGGCCAACATGGAATTCCTCCGGTATGTAGCCGGACATGTCGCCGTGGCCGTCGACAACGCCTTGAGCCACCAGGATGCCCAAGCCCTCCAGCACCAGCTCGAGCGCGAACGCGACCGGCTGCGGCTGCTGCTCGATCTCAATAACAACATCGTCTCCAATCTCGACTTGCGCGAGACGCTGCGTGCCATTTCCACGAACGTCCGGCGGGTAATGCAATGTGACTACACGAGCGTCGCGCTGAGAGAGCCGGGTGATAAGAACACCTTGCGAGTCTACGCCCGGCACTTCTCCCAACCCGACGCAAGTCAGGAAGAGGAGATTGTGATTCCGCTCGAGGGAACGATTTCAGGTGAGGTCGTCAGGACCGGCAAGGCGATGCTGGTTGACGACAAGGATTTCTCGCGCTTTACCCCCCGCACCAATCTTCTCGTTGCCGCCGGTTTGAAGTCAGGCTGCTTCCTGCCGCTGATCAGTCACAACCAGACCCTGGGCACGCTGAACGTGGGCAAAGTGCAGGAGCGGGCTTTCTCTGCGGAGGACTTGGAATTTCTTCGCCAAGTGGCGAGCCAGGTTGCCATCGGCGTCGAGAATGCGTTGCACTACAGGCAAGTAAACGAAGTCAGGGAGAAGCTTGCGGAAGAGCGCGTTTATCTCAATGAAGAAATCCGCAGCGATCAGAACTTTGAAGATATCATCGGCGACAGCCAGGCCCTAAAGGAAGCACTCGGGCAAGTGAGGATCGTGGCGCCGACGGACTCCACAGTCCTGACCTTAGGCGAGACGGGCACTGGCAAGGAGTTGATCGCGCGCGCCATCCACAGTCTCAGTTCCAGGCACGACCGCACCTTTGTCAAAGTGAATTGCGCGGCGATTCCCCTGGGCCTGCTGGAGAGCGAACTCTTCGGTCACGAGAAGGGTGCATTCACCGGGGCGATCGCGCAAAAGCTAGGGCGCTTCGAGCTCGCCGACCAGGGCACGCTGTTTCTTGACGAGGTGGGCGACATCCCGCTCGAGTTACAGCCCAAATTGCTGCGGGTTCTCCAGGAACAGGAATTCGAACGCCTGGGTAGTTCTCGAACCCTGCGCGTCAATGTCCGGCTGGTGGCCGCCACCAGCCGGAATCTGCTCGAGATGGTGGACAGGCATGAGTTCCGCAACGACCTCTATTACCGCCTGAATGTTTTCCCCATCACCATCCCGCCCTTGCGCGAGCGCCGGGATGATATTCCTCTCCTGGCACGCTACTTTGCCGAGAAATATTCGCGAAGGATGAACAAACGGATTGAGACTATTCCCGCCGATGTCATGCAAGCACTCAGGCAATATCAGTGGCCCGGCAATATCCGTGAACTACAGAACTTCATCGAGCGCGCGGTGATCCTATCGAAGACCACCACACTTCAGGCGCCGCTGGGCGAATTGGAACGGCTTGCGGATAGAGGTTCGAGCCCTCGTGTGCGCACCCTTGTGGTAACCGACCGCGACCAGATCATCGAGGCTCTGAGGGCGGCGAAATGGGTCCTGGGAGGGCCTGGGGGCGCGGCCGAACGCCTCGGATTGAAGCGCACCACCCTCCTCTACCGGATGCGCCGGCTCGGCATCACCCGCCCGTGATCGTGTGGTCGGGTGATCGGGCGATCTGGAGATCGGGTGGACAAAGACCTTCGACCCTCCAAGGTGCTTCTTGCTCGTCCGATCCCCCGATATCCCGATCTCCCGATCAGACTCCCTGCCCGTCAAAACTGACGTCAAAGCACTTTTGACACTCGCTCCGACCCCCAATGATGCTTCCCTTAGCTTGGCTTAACATATTCAATCTAAATGACTTACTTGCTAATTATGGAGCAACCAGCCTTGGCTATACGCTTGCTTTGCGTACCACTGGTGTCTCGCCTACACCGTAGCGGGGGCGTCTCGCTCCCGCGCGCCCGGCCAGGATTCCCGTCCCGCAGGAGCGGGAGGCGAGACGCCCGCGCTACATCGGAGATGGAATAATGTGGATTGTTAGGCTAGCTTTACGACGCCCATACACCTTTGTGGTGACTGCCATTGTCATCCTGATTTTGGGCGGCCTTTCGATCCTCCGAACCCCGAAAGACATCTTCCCCAACATTAACATCCCGGTGGTGAGCGTTCTATGGGGCTACTCGGGCCTCTCGCCGGAGCAGATGGCCAACCGTCTGGTGGTCTTGAACGAACGCGCCCTTACCCTGACGGTAAACGACATTGAGCATATCGAATCCGAGTCGCTGAACGGCACTGCGGTTATCAAGATTTTCTTTCAACCGGGAGCGAATATTTCTACGGCACTGAGCCAAGTCACCGCCATGTGCCAGACCCAACTTCGACAAATGCCGCCCGGGACAACTCCCCCGCTGATAATTCAGTACAGCGCATCGAGCGTGCCGATCCTCCAGATCGGGCTCGCCGGGCAGGGGCTTTCTGAGCAACGATTGTTTGATCTAGGCGCCAACTTTATTCGCGTGCAACTGGCCGACGTCGAGGGCGCCGCGATCCCTTGGCCCTATGGAGGGAAGCAGCGCCAAGTGCTGGTGGACTTGAACACGGCGGCGTTGCAGGCCAAAGGGCTGTCTCCCACTGACGTCGTGAGCGCCCTCAGCGTGCAAAACCTGATCCTTCCTTCTGGAACCTCCAAGATTGGCCAATACGAGTACGACGTTGAAACCAACGGCAGTCCGCTGACCACCGCGGAACTTAACGATCTGCCCGTCAAGACCACCGGCAGCACGGTTATTTACATTCATGATGTCGCCCAAGTGCGCGACGGTTTCCCGCCCCAAACCAACATCGTCCGCGTCAATGGCCAGCGGGCGGCGCTGATGACGGTGCTCAAGACAGGCAATGCCTCGACCCTGGACATCATTTCCCAAATCAAGCAGGAGTTACCTCTGATCATGAAGGGGCTGCCACCCCAATTACAGACGCATTTCCTGGCGGATCAGTCCCTTTTTGTAACGGCGGCGATTCAGGGCGTGATCAGAGAGGCTCTTATTGCCGCGCTGCTCACCGCCGCCATGATTCTGCTTTTCTTGGGAAGTTGGAGGAGCACGGTGATTATTGCCGTCTCCATTCCGCTTTCCATTTTGACCTCCCTAGTCATCCTGGGCTGGCTCGGGGAGACGATCAATATCATGACCCTCGGCGGATTCGCCTTAGCGGTGGGAATTCTGGTGGACGACGCAACCGTGGCAATAGAAAACATCAGTCGCTATATTGCCATGGGCAAGGAAATTCAGCAGGCGGTCTTAGAGGGCTCAGCGCAAATCGCCGTGCCGGCCTTTGTCTCCACCCTCGCCATCTGCATTGTGTTCGTCCCCATGTTCTTTCTCACCGGGGTGGCTCGGCACCTGTTTATTCCGCTGGCGGAAGCGGTGAGTTTCGCCATGATGGCATCTTACCTTTTATCCCGGACGCTGGTGCCCACCATGGCAAAGTATTTGCTCCGCGGGCACGAGCATGATGCGGATGCGGCAAGTCTCGAGGCGCAGGCGCAACGCCACCTTCTGGCGCGCCTCCAGTTGCGATTTGAGCACGCCTTCGAGCGGTTGCGCGGGAGATACAAGCGCGGGCTGCGGGTCTGTTTACGGCATCGGGCTTGGCTGGCGGCCGGCGTTTTAGGGGCGGCGCTGGCCTCCTTCCCACTTTTTCCCTGGTTGGGTCAGGACTTTTTCCCCAAGGTGGATAGCGGCCAGTTTACTCTCCACCTGCGCGCCCCCACCGGGACCCGCATTGAAGAGACAGCGCGGCTTTGCGATTTGGTCGAGAACACCATTCGAGAGGAAGTTCCGTCCCGGGAGCTCGCCAGCCTCATTGACAATGTCGGATTGCCTTACAGCAGCGTTAACCTTTCCTACAGCAACTCGGCGCCGATTGGCACGGGCGACGCCGACATTCTTGTGTCGCTCACGCACGACCATCACCCCACGGCCGAATACGTCCGCAAGTTGCGGCTGCGCCTGGCGCGGGAGTATCCGGGAGTGACGTTCTACGTCCTGGCCTCCGATATGGTCAGCCAGATTCTGAATTTTGGCCTTCCGGCGCCCATCAACGTGCAAGTGGTGGGGCAGCAGCTTGTCGCCAACCGGCATTTCGCGGAGGCCCTGGTGGGAAGAATCAAGCGCGTTCCGGGCGTGGTGGACTTGCACATTCAGGAACCTTTCAACCTGCCCCGGTTGCAAATTGATATCGATCGAACCCGCACGGCGCAGGTGGGGTTCACCCCCCGCGACGTCGCCAGCAATCTGTTGGTCTCCCTGAGCGGAAGCTTTCAAACCACTCCCACTTTCTGGCTGGACCCGAAGACCGGCGTCAGCTACAGCATAACCACGCAAACGCCGCAATATCGCGTGAACTCGCTTCAGGATCTCGAGAATATTCCCGTCGCCAACTCCACGGGCGCCCGCCCGCAGATCCTGGGCAATCTCGCCTCCATCAGCCGCGGCGCTTCCATGGCGGCGGTCTCCCATTACAACGTCCAACCGGTGATTAACATTTACGGCTCGGTGCAAGGCCGAGACCTGGGAGGGGTGGCGCGTGAGATCGACCGCATTGTGGATGAGAGCCAGAAGGAATTGCCGCGCGGTTCGCGAACCATTGTGCGCGGGCAGATTGAAACCATGCGTTCGTCCTTCGTCGGCCTGCTGGCCGGGCTGGTCTTCTCGATTGTGCTGGTCTATCTCTTGATCGTGGTGAATTTCCAATCCTGGCTGGACCCCCTGATCATCATTTCCGCTTTGCCGACGGCGCTGGCCGGGATTATCTGGTTTCTGTTTAGCACTCACACCACCATCAGCGTGCCGGCGCTGATCGGCTCGGTGATGTGCGTCGGCGTGGCCACGTCGAATAGCATTCTGGTGGTGAGTTTTGCCAAAGAACAAATGGCTGAAGGTCTCGATGCCTCGGCGGCCGCGCTGGAGGCCGGCTTCACGCGTTTCCGTCCGGTCATCATGACGGCGCTCGCCATGATCATCGGTATGGTGCCCATGGCTCTGGGTTTGGGCGAGGGTGCTGAGCAGAACGCCCCGCTGGGGCGGGCGGTGATCGGCGGGCTGCTGTTGGCCACCGTGGCAACGCTTTTCTTCGTTCCCACGGTGTTTAGCATCATGCATGGAGGGCGGAATGAAGGTTGAGGAAGGATACGATGTCGAGACCGGCGAAAGTCCGGGCGAAGGATCGTCGTTGTCGGGCGGAGCCCCTAAATCCTTCGCCGTTTCCAAAGTTATTTTGTGGCTGGCGCTGTTGCTCATCGTTGCGGGCGCCGTCGCCTACCGGGGAATTTACACTCGCGTCCGCGCCGCGGCCGAGGTGAAGGTTGAGACGCGCGAGCTTGCCGTGCCCTCCGTTTCTGTGGCTCGCCCCAAGCAAAGCGCCCCGCAACAGGAAATCATTTTGCCGGGTAACGTTCAGGCATTTATCGAGGCGCCGATCTATGCCCGCACCACAGGCTATCTGAAGCGCTGGTATGTGGATATCGGCGGGCGGGTGAAAAACGGCCAGCTACTGGCGGAAATCGACACTCCGGAACTCGATCAGCAGCTCCAGCAGGCGCGGTCAGACCTTGCGACGGCAAAGGCCAACCACGAACTGGCGCAGACCACGGCGGCGCGCTACGAATTCCTGCTGAAGAGCGATTCCGTCTCCAAGCAGGATGTTGACAACGCGGTGGGCGACGAGCACGCAAAAAAGGCCATGGTGGATTCCGCTGCCGGTAACGTAAGACGGCTCGAGCAATTGCAATCCTTTGAGAAGGTCTATGCGCCTTTCGATGGCGTCCTTACCGCGCGCGAAACCGACATCGGGCAGTTGATTGTCGCTAATAGCAGCGCCAGCGCCGCAAAAGAGCTGTTCCGCGTCGCCTCCATTGACCCCCTACGCGTCTATGTGAACGTGCCGCAGGTTAATTCGCCATCGGCAGTGCCTGGTGTCCAGGCTTATTTAACCATGCCGCAGTATCCCGGGAAGCGTTTCCCCGGCAAGATCGTGCGAAACGCCAAGGCGATCGAGCAGGCGTCCCGGACGCTGCTGACGGAAGTGGACGTTGCCAACCCCAGCGGAGAAATCCTGCCCGGGGCTTATGCCGAAGTCCATTTGAAACTGCCCTCGGCAACCTCCACCGTCATTATCCCCGTGACGAGCTTGATCTTCCGGTCGGAAGGCTTGCGCGTCGCGGTAGTCCGCCAAGGCCGCGCGGTCATGCTCCCCATTACTTTGGGAAGAGACTTTGGGACCGACGTCGAAGTGGTAGCCGGGCTCGACGGAAGCGAAGCGGTCATCACCAATCCCCCGGATTCACTGGTCGATGGCGAGGAGGTTCGCGTCGCCACACCGGGTGCCAGCCAATGGGGAACGCAGTAGGAATCGGGTGATCGGGAGATCGGGAGAACAAGGGCATTTCCGATTGGCGATTTGTGATTTGTGACTTAGTTGATCGGGAGAACAGAGGAAATGGTGAACGGGAGTAAGGGACAAGCGAGAAAGCCTTTTGAAGCACCGGGTTTTTTGTTCACCCGATCTCCCGATCTTCCGATCACCCGATCCTTCTGCCTTCTGCTTTCCGCTTTCTGCCTTCTGCTTTTTGCCAGCGCCTGCGCGGTGGGGCCGAAATACGCGCGGCCTACCGTCGCAACGCCGCCCGCCTACAAGGAGCTCGCGCCCAGCGCCGGCGGCCCCCAGAGCGAGTGGAAGGCTTCCCAGCCCCAAGACCAAGTCCTGCGCGGCAAGTGGTGGGAGATTTTTGGCGACCCGCAACTGAATGCGCTCGAAGAACGCGTCGAGGTTTCAAACCAGAATCTGAAAATCGTTGAAGCCCAGTTTCGCCAGGCGCGCGACCTGATTCGCATTAATCGCTCGGGTTTGTACCCGACGGTCAGCGCCGGCCCGTCCATCACGGGAGAGCAAACTTCCAGGAATGCTCCGCAGGCGGCCGCTAACGCGGGGCAGACGGTGGGTGATTTTGTGCTGCCTTTTGAACTTTCCTACGAGGTAGATGCCTGGGGACGTATCCATCGCGCCGTGGAAGCCGCCAGGGAGAGCGCCCAAGCCAGCGCGGCGGATCTGGAAACCGCCCGCTTAAGCATTCACGCCGAGCTGGCGAGCGACTACTTCGCGCTGCGGGGGCTGGATGCGCAAAAGCGGTTGCTGGACTCAACCGTAGTCGCTTACCAGAAAGCACTCGACCTGACCCAGAACCGTTACGCGGGTGGGCTGGCGGCCCGGGCGGAAGTGGCCCAGGCGGAGACCCAGCTTGAAACCACGCAGGCCCAGGATATCGACGTAGGAGTCGCGCGCGCACAATTCGAGCATGCCGTCGCCGCGCTGGTGGGCCAGCCGGCCTCGACTTTTTCGATTCCGTTGTCGCCGCTCAATCTTTCCCCACCCAAAATCCCGGTGGGGGTTCCGTCCGAGTTGGTCGAGCGGCGGCCCGACGTGGCAGCGGCAGAACGGCGCACGGCAGCCGCTAACGCCCAGATCGGCTTCGCCAAGACGGCCTACTATCCCGTGCTGACGCTGAGTGCCTCGGGAGGGCTGGAAGGGTCGGCAATCACCAATTGGCTGGCCTGGCCCAGCCGCGTTTTTGCGCTGGGCCCCTCATTGCTTGAAACGCTTTACGATGCCGGCCTTCGCCATGCAGTCACGGACCAAGCCTGGGCCGCCTACGACGCCAACGTGGCTGCATATCGCCAGGGCATCCTCACCGCCTTTCAGGAGGTGGAGGATAACCTGGCGGCATTGCGCATTCTCGACGAGGAAAGCGCCAAGCAGCAGCAGGCCGTCCAGTCAGCCCAGCGCTCCCTGGCCCTTTCCACGAACCGTTACAAAGGCGGGCTGGTGACCTATCTCGAGGTTATCACCGCGCAAAGCATTGCCTTGAGCGACGAGCGCACGGCGGTCGATATCCTGAGGCGCCGCATGAATTCAAGCGTTCTCCTCATCAAAGCGCTGGGCGGCGGGTGGAACGCTTCGGCCCTCCCCTCCTTGGCGTCCAAGGGAATTGCCATGAACGAATCGAAGCAGGGCGGGAGACCCTAGGGGGGAGCCAGCAAGTCAAAAGGCAAAGCTCGAACCGAGAAGGTGTCATTCCGATCCGTCAGCCGACGGAGAGGAATCTCGCTCTGAATCGTTCTTCCACAGACCCGGGCGAGATTCCTCGCTCCGCTCGGAATGACAAGTTGCGTCTTAGGTAAGAGCGTCAATAGTTGGATGAATCATGCTAAAGATTACGATTGATAATGCTATGAATGCCGCCACCCTGAAACTGGAGGGAAGACTCGCCGGCCCCTGGGTGGGCGAACTGGAACGAAGCTGGCACGCGGTGAAGGATGGCTCCCGGGACAAGCCGGTGACAGTCGACCTCTGCGAAGTCACCTTCGTTGATGCCGAGGGCAGGAAGCTCCTCAGTTGGATGTACGAGCAGGGAGCCCGGTTGAGGACCTTCGGGTGTATGGTGAAAGGCATTGTGGACGAAATAGTTCAAGAGCACAGCCGATCCGGATGAGAGAGCAGCGCGAAGTCTCGCCTTCGAGAGACTCCGCGGCCTTTCCTTCAAGTTCTCGCCCCCCTCATCATCCGCCCACACTACACAATCAGAGACCAGGTTGCGTTTGACGATGCACGCGCCCACTCGGGTGAGGTGAATGCGTGATAAACTCAACCTCGCATCTTGTGCCGAATCTATCTGGACGAACGGAAGCCCATTTTGGAGGGAGTGCCATGAGAATCGGAAGAGCCACGGACCTCAAAAACGGTGGTCCGCGCTATCTCGCTTTGTTCTCGATTGCGCTGGTTATTTTCCTTGCGGCCTGCGCGCGCCAAGCAACCGTGCCCAAGCCCGGGCCGGCCGAAAAGGCCAAGGTCACCGTCAACTGGGACAAGGTGGTGGCCGTCTCGAAAGCTACACCCACGCTTCAAGTCGTCGTCAACCCTCCCTTGCGCCGAGGCTCACAGATTCACGACCGGGTCTTTCAAGCTCTGCACGAATTGGGCGCCGACTATGTTCGTTACGTGCCCTGGCTGCCCTACCCCAAGCTGGGGGTAGCTGAACTCGAACCGCCCGCCGACGGCAAGACTTCCTGGGACTTCTCCCTGATCGACCCCATGATGGAGGATTTCATGAACGCCCAGGAGGGTCATTCGGTAGTGCTGAACTTCAGCACCATACCGCAGTGGATGTTCAAGACGGAGAAGCCGGTACCTTATCCCGCCGATCCGAACCAGCCGGTTTGGGACTACGAGAAGGGGACGGAGTTTCGGGATGCGAGCCTAAAGGAAGTGGGGGACTACTATGCAAGGCTAGCGAGTTGGTACACGCAGGGAGGCTTCACGGACGAATACGGGAAGCGCCACGACTCCGGCCATCAGTACAAGATCCCTTACTGGGAGGTCCTCAACGAGGTTGACGGCGAACATCAGATGACGCCCCAAACCTATACGCGCGTCTACGATGCCATCGTTGCGGCCGTGCGCCGCGTCGATCCGCAGATCAAGTTTATGGGGTTGGGACTGGGCGGCACTGGCAAGGAGTACTTCGAGTACTTCCTGAATCACAAGAATCACAAGCCCGGTATTCCCATTGACTGGGTTTCTTACCATTTCTACGCCGTGCCCACTCCCGACCAGACGCCGGAAATCATGCAATACACTTATTGGGAGCAGGCCAACCGTTTCCTGGGAGTGGTGGATTACATCCAGGACGTTCGCGCCCGGCTCTCGCCCGAAACGCGCACGGACACGGACGAACTCGGTTCGATTTCCGCTGACGATATCGAACAGGGCAAGCCCGGCCACGCAGCCAAGCCGATTCCAAACTCTTACTGGAATCTCTGCGCAGGCCTGTATGCCTACCTTTACGCCGAACTCGCCAAGCGGGGGGTCGAGGTTGCCGGTGAGTCCCAGCTTGTGGGCTACCCCACTCAGTTCCCCAGCGTTTCAATGGTGGACTGGACTACCGGGCAGCCCAATGCCCGCTTCTGGGCGCTGAAGCTATTACACGACAACTTTGGTCCGGACGATAAATTGGTGGAAACGAGTTTGGACAGTCCCTATGTTTACGGGCAGGCCTTCGTGACGCGTCAGGGCCAGCGGAAACTGCTTCTGATCAACAAAAGGGATCGGACCTTCGAAGTCTCGTTTCCCGCGTCCCCAGGCTCCGAGGTTCTGTTCGTAGATCAATCCACCAGTTTTCAGCCGCCTGCCTCTGCCCCTTTGGGCCAGAACCCCCTGACCCTGAGCGGTTATGAGGTCGCGGTGGTGAACCTATCGAAGTGATCAGCCGACATGCAGGGGACGGCAAGCCATCCCCCTACAGAAGCGGCGTGTAGGGGTAGGGCTTGCCCTACCCCACTTCGGGCGATTGAGTACACAAGCCACCTTATTGCTTGATGATGGTGCCATCTTCGCGCCGGATTTCTCCCCACCCGCCGTTGAGATGCTCGGGTCCATCGCGGAAGGGATACTTAGCGGCGAGCTCCTCATTTACCTCAATCCCCCACCCCGGCGAGTCGCTGGCCCACAAGTAACCATCTTTGTAAGTTGCGCAGCCCGTGAAAATCTCGGCTTCCACGCCGCGGATGATGCCGCCCTCCTGGATGCCGAAGTTGTAGCTGGCAAGATCCAGGTGCAATTGCGCGGTGTGGCCCACGGGCGAGACGTCTCCAGGGCCGTGCCAGGCGGTTTTGACCCCGAACTGTTCCGCGAGGATGGCGATCTTGCGCGCCGGCGTCAGACCTCCCGCTTGCGACAGGTGGACGCGAATGTAATCGATGAGGCGCTCGACAATCAGCGGCTGCCACTCGTGCGGGCTGTTGAATAGCTCGCCCATGGCCAACGAGGTCGTGCACTGTTGCCGGATCTGGCGGAAGTAGTCAATGTCCTCGGGAGAGAGTACGTCTTCCAGATAGAACAGCCGGATAGGCTCGAGCTCCTTTGCGAATTGGACGGCTTGGTGCGGGCTCACGCGTTCATGCACGTCATGAATCAGCTCGATTTCTTCACCCAACTGTTTCCGGCACTCTTCGAGCATTTGCCGCGTCCGGCGCATGTAAGGACCCGGCTCGAACACCGGGCCAGCGTGCAACCCTTTCACTGGCGCACGGCCGCCACCCGCGCGCATACGCGGCCATACCGGGTACGCCAACCTGAACTTTGATGCATCGAAACCCCTTCTCCATGAATTGGCGGGTGCGATCGATGACCTCCGGGATTTCCATGCCGCCCACGGTGGCGTAGGTTAGGGCCGCTTCGCGCGCCTTGCCGCCCAGCAACTGGTACACAGGCATGTTGGCCTGCCTGCCCTTGATGTCCCACAGCGCCTGGTCAACCCCGCTGATGGCATTGTTGAGCACCGGGCCGTTGCGCCAGTACGAACTGTTGTAGCAGGCCTGCCAGGTATCCTCGATGCGGTCAGCGGGCTTGCCGATCAGGAGCGGCTTGAGATACTTTTCAACCGCGGGCACCACCAGATCGGCGCGCTGGGTAAAGGTCGCGCAGCCGTAACCGTAAAGGCCATCCTGATCGGTGAGGATCTTCACCACCACCAGGCGCACGCCGGACGGCTGCGTGGTGATCACCTTGATGTCCTTGATAATGGGCGACGGCAACCCGCGCACCGCGCGCGCCGCTTGCTCTTCTGCCGCCAGCCGCCGAGCCGGCATAACCGCAGCCGGCGGCTCCCGCCACAGCAATTTGAAAGCATTCTCTTCTGTCCATCAGAGCCTCCCTTCAACGGGTCACCCAGCCTCCCCAAACAATCCGAGGCCAACCAGCGCCAGAACGAACAGGCCCGCGAACATGACCACCGCGGCCCAAGCGCGTCTTTGAGCGAAATATCCGGGGCTTGCGATAAGCGTGTATAGAAGCATTCCCATCGCCACGGGAAAAACTCGCCGCCCGCACGGGCTTTTTGCGAGCAGGGCGAAACCTCCGCAAATCAGCATGACTGCCGTCGCGAACTCAGCCGCTAAATGGAAGGCGATGCTGGCCGGCCCAGTTTTCAGTTCAGGAACTTGCCGCGTGGCCAAGAGGAAAATCCATTGCCCAATCATGAGTGTCCCGACGGCCACCGCGTAGAGTGCCGCGAATGTCATCTGAAACCCTTTCCCTGCCGGTAATCGCGCCAACAAATATCAGTGTAACGCCGCTTGCGTTGCCCTGCACTACGAAGTGATGGCTTTCGTGCCCTATGCGTAATAAACTTAACCTCCCATCGTGCTGAGCCCGCGATGCGGGGTCAGCGCTACGGCGCGTTTTATCCCGAATCGATCCGGAAAAACGGAATCTCATTTTGGAGGGAGTGCCATGAGAATCGGAAGAGCCGCGGACCTCAAAAACGGTGGTCCGCGCTACTTCACTTTGTTCTCAATTGCGCTGGTTATTTTCCTCGCTGCCTGCGCACGCCAAGAAACCGTCTCCAAGCCCGGGCCGGCCGAAAAGGCCAAGGTCACCGTCAACTGGGACAAGGTGGTGGCCGTCTCGAAAGCTACACCCACGCTTCAAGTCGTCGTCAACCCTCCCTTGCGCCGAGGCTCACAGATTCACGACCGGGTCTTTCAAGCTCTGCACGAATTGGGCGCCGACTATGTTCGTTACGTGCCCTGGCTGCCCTACCCCAAGCTGGGGGTAGCTGAACTCGAACCGCCCGCCGACGGCAAGACTTCCTGGGACTTCTCCCTGATCGACCCCATGATGGAGGATTTCATGAACGCCCAGGAGGGTCATTCGGTAGTGCTGAACTTCAGCACCATACCGCAGTGGATGTTCAAGACGGAGAAGCCGGTGCCTTATCCCGCCGATCCGAACCAGCCGGTTTGGGACTACGAGAAGGGGACGGAGTTTCGGGATGCGAGCCTAAAGGAAGTGGGAGACTACTATGCGCGCCTGGCGAGTTGGTACACGCAGGGGGGCTTCACGGACGAATACGGGAAGCGCCACGACTCCGGCCATCATTACAAAATCGCTTATTGGGAAGTGTTGAACGAGGTCGATTTTGAACATCAGATGTCTCCGGAAACTTACACGCGGGTCTACGACGCCATAGTGAGTTCAATTCGACGCGTAGAACCGCAAATGAAGTTTATGGGCGTAGGTCTGGCAGGAACCTCACCCAACATCTTCCTTCGGGAGAATGTGCCGGCATATTTCGAATCCTTCCTTAACCCCAAGAATCATAAGCCCGGGATCCCGATTGATTTTGTTTCCTACCACTTCTACGCTAGTCCTTCGGCTGACCAGAGTCCCGAAGTGCAGCAGTACACGATTTTCGATCAAGCTGCCGGTTTTCTTAATTCGGTCCGCTATTTGGAGTCAATTCGGCAGCGCCTGTCTCCCAAGACGCAAACCGACCTCAACGAGCTGGGATGCATTCCGGGCGATGATAATGCGGTGCCGCGCAAACCGATTCCCGACTCCTACTGGAACCTCGCCGGCGCCCTGTATGGCTTCCTTTACGGGGAACTGTCACGCTTGGGAATTGACGTGGTGGGCGAATCGCAAATGGTGGGTTACCCGTCACAGTTTCCAGGCGTCTCCATGGTGGATTGGAATACGGGGCAACCCAACGCCCGATATTGGGTCCTGAAGCTGCTCCATGACAACTTCGGCCCCGGAGACAAGGTGGTGGACACCAATTCTGGAATTTCCCACGTCTACGCCCAGGGGTTTGTAACGCGCGACGGCAAGCGCAAGCTGTTGCTGGTCAACCAGCGCGACCGGGATTTTGATCTGTCGATTGCGGGGAGCAACGGGGCGGAGGTGATGTATGTCGATCAGACAACGGGCTTCCAACCGCCCGCAACGTCTCACATGAGTGCCGACCAGATTACCTTGCGAGGGCTGGCCGTCGCCGTGGTGACGCTTCCCCAGTGACTCGTTGCTCAATCAGCAAAGGATAGGCGAGGCATGTCATGAAGAAAGCCTTGTTTGCGGTTGCAGTGTCTCTCGCTTTGAGCGGATGCTTCCCGGGAGTGAGCGGCGGGGAGATGACAGACGATCTGGCGATCGGTTTTCACTCCCCGCCGGACTCCGCGAAGCCCTGGGCATACTGGTGGTGGCTTAACGGAAACGTAACCAAGGAAGGGATTACCAAAGACCTCGAGGAAATGAAGCGGCAGGGAATCAACGGTGTGTTGATCTTCCAGGCGGGAGGAGGGGACACTCCTCGAGGCGTCCAGTTCCTAAGCCCGGAGTGGCATGAGCTGTTTCGATACGCGCTTCGAGAGGCGAGCCGCCTGGGCATGGGAGTGAGCGTCAACCTCTGCGACGGCTGGGACAGTGGCGGACCATGGATTACACGCGAGCAAGCCAATAAGAAGCTGGTGTATTCCGAGTTTCAAGTGGATGGGCGAAAGATGCTTTCGCAGGTTTTACCTCTGCCTCCCGTAGTGGACGAATACTACCGCGACGTGGCCGTGGTGGCCATCCGGGAAAAACCCCATCGGCCCGTGGCGCCAGCGAACGTGACGGCGAGTTCGACGCTGGAGGGTTACGTGGGGGAATGGAACTTCGTGCCGCAGGACGTGACGGATGCCGACCCGGAAACATTCTGGTCGTCTGCTAACGTTGCGCCCACCTCGACTCAGCCGCAATGGCTGGCATTCCAATATCACGAACCCCTTGCGGCCACCGGGCTTTATGTAGCGCCGGGGCCGGAGAACGGACCGCGCGAATGTGAGTTGCAAGCCTCAACGGACGGCAAAACCTATTCCCCCGTTTGCCGCTTCAGCCTCGAAAGAGGGAAGGCGAAGAGGGTGGATTTTGCGGAGGTGCGGGCCAAACAGTTCCGGCTCTCGATCCTATCGGCATACGGGATGCCAGTGCGGGTTGCGGAAGTGGCGCTGTTGAGAAAAGGTGACGAACCGTATCTTCGCCGGGGGATCCAATGGTGGTGGTTCAAATCCGCGAACCGGAGCTTTTGGGACTACCCACGAAAGGGGCCGGCGGCATTAAGTGAAGAGTACGACCATGACGGCACGTTGGACTGCCGCTCCGCTGAAGTCGTGGACATTTCAAAATACATGAATGCGGACGGGCGCCTCGAGTGGGAAGCACCACAGGGCCGCTGGACCATTCTGCGATTTGGATACACGCTGGAAGGGCAGCGGATACGAGCTGAATCCATCGGGGGCCGAGGCGGCTATGAGGCTGATATGCTCGACAGCGCCGCCCTCGAGTGCCAGTTCAAGAGCACCGCCGTGCCGATGCTCGAGGACTCTGCGGCAACCGGCGGGAAGGTGCTGAAATACCTGCACATCGACAGCTATGAACTGGGAGCGGACGTGAGAGGACAGCAGCCTACCTGGTCCCTGGCCTTTCGCGAGGAGTTCAAAAATCGGCGCGGGTACGACCTGCTGCCTTACCTCCCCGCACTGGCCAGGCGAATTGTGGACAGCCGCGAAGTCACCGACCGCTTCCTCGAAGACTTTCGCTGGACCATCGGCGACTTGATGGCGGAACGATTCTGGGCACGGTTCGGGGAGCTTGCGCACGAGCGCGGAGTCGGTATTCACACCGAGACCGGCTATGGCACCTATCCCTACCCGCACATTGACGGACTGCGCTGTGCGGGGAACAACGATGTGCCCATGGGCGAGTTTTGGTATGCCACGGATATCATGTCGCAATTCAACCCTTGGGGGAATGTCATCCGGAGCGTGGCTTCGGCAGCGCACGTCTATGGGCGCCCAATTGTGCAGGCGGAGTCATTCACAGCCTGGACGCACTGGAGGGAGTTTCCGTATGCGCTAAAACCGGTCGGAGATGAGGCGTTTGTTGCCGGTCTCAACCGCGTGGTCTTCCATCAGTACACACACCAGCCGCTTCTGGATATGAAACCCGGCTGGCAGTACGGCGCAGGGACCCACATCGACCGCAACATCACGTGGTGGGAGGAGGCGGGGGCGTTTTTCCAGTACCTGGCACGCTGTCAATACCTGTTGCAGCAAGGAACGTTTGTGGCGGATGCGCTTTACTTCTATGGCGAAGGCGTGACCAAGTTTGTACCCTCGAGAGAATACGTGCGTCCGTCGCTTCCACGAGGTTATGACTTTGACGCCATCAATTCCGACGTGCTGCTCCACCGCCTATCGGTTATCAATGGACGCTTGGTTTTGCCGGGCGGCCAGAGTTATGGCGTGCTGGCGTTGCCTGAGGACGCCGTGATGTCGCCGGAAGTGCTGCACAGAGTCAAGGAACTCGTAACCGCCGGGGCGCTCGTGGTTGGGCCAAAACCGCAAAGGGTTCCCGGACTGATGAATTATCCCCAGTCGGACAAGGTGTTGAAGAGACTTGGCGATGAAGTTTGGGGGAATTGCGATGGGAAAGGCGTCAAAGAAGAGAATCTTGGCAAAGGGCGGATCGTTTGGGGCATGCCCATGCGCGAAGTTCTGGTTGGCGCAGGCATTGCCCCAGACTTCGAATATCGGGGAAGGGATGAGGATACTTCCCTGGACTTCATCCACCGCTCCACTGGCGGCTCCGAAATCTACTTCGTCACTAACCGCAAAGAACGCCAAGAGCAGGCCGAGTGCGCCTTCCGCGTCAGCGGTAAACGTCCGGAGCTGTGGGACCCCGTCACTGGCGAGACCCGCCCGGCGCAAGCATTCAAGCAAGCGGGCGGCCGAACGACGCTGCCCTTGGAATTTGCTCCCTATGGCTCGTTCTTCGTGATCTTCCGCCAACCAATGGCGCGGGACGTGAACGGCACAGCAACCCGGAACTTCCCGGTGTACACGGATTCTCAGGAGCTGAGCGGACCGTGGACGGTCAGCTTCGATCCGAAATGGGGTGGTCCCGCGAAGGTGGAATTCGCTGAGCTGGTTAGCTGGACCAAGAGGCCGGAGGAAGGTATCAAGTATTACTCCGGCACCGCGACTTACCGTGAATCGTTTGACCTCCCGGCGGCCCTGCGCAACCCGCGAAGGCGGATTGCGCTGGACCTCGGTGAGGTGAAGTACGTCGCGCAGGTGCGCTTGAACGGAAAGGACTTGGGCGTGCTTTGGACCAAGCCATTCCGTGTCGAGATCAGCGACGCGGTTAAGCCCTCCGGCAACCTGTTGGAGATCGACATCGTCAATCTCTGGCCAAATCGGGTCATCGGCGATGCCGCGCTGCCACCGGAGAGGCGCTTCACCCGCACCAACATTAGCTTCAAGAAAGACGACGCACTGCTCGAGTCGGGATTGCTGGGGCCGGTGAGGCTGCAAGTCATCGCCGCCGACTGAGCTGCCTACATTCCGTAAAGCGTCTGCGTATTCACGGGCAGGCCGAGCAGCTTCAGGTAAGTGAATAGTTGCATCTTGTGATTGGTGAAGTGCTCGAGGAAGCCTAGGGCCATACGCTCCATCTTGGCCTTCCAGCCCCATGGCACGGAGAAGACTTTGTTGGTGAAGTCCTCCTCGCTCATGCCATCCAGGACCTGACGCAGGATTTTCTTGTCCTTCTCAAGCTTGTCCAGGGCCGCCTGGGGACTAGAGGAAGGAAGGTTCTCCAGCTTCATGCCCTCTTCCATTTCCGCCATCGAGGGCCACTTGCCACTGAGCATCATCTCGAATCCCCCGCCCAGACCATCGCTCAGGTGGCATAACACCTGGCCAGTGCTCATGAAGGTCGGCCCCGGTCGCCAGTTGAGTTTGTCCGCTGGCACCATGCCAATCATCTTTTCGACTGCCCCGTAGTTTCCCATCACAACTTCGCAAAACTCGCTCTTGGTCATAATTCCTCCTCTCGTTTTTCTTCGCTCCCTGCCTGTTTCCGCAGCCGCCCCGTGTGAATGTCAGCGGCACAGATGAGTGCCGCGTTCGAGCGCCTCCCCTGCTTCTTCTTTACGATCGCAGCCCACTAGATTCTACCGCACAAATTGCCGCAAGGGAATTACGAATGAGCGTGGCATTATCGTCGCGCCGCTGCTGAAGAGCGAGCTAGCTTTTGCGGAATCGTGTGCCGCAAAGTTGCAAAAGGTTGAGGTTAGAAAGGCGCCAATGGAGTCACCCCTTCCGGCGGTGCAACTCAATTGTTCTATGAGACGTCTCATTCACAAGGAGCTTATGATCGTGCGTACTTCCTTAAGGCTGGCCCTGGCCACTTGTGCATTCTTGAGTTCGGGGATCGCCCTTTCCCAAGATGATTACTTCATAGACCTAAGCGCTCCTGACGTCACTGAGAACGACTGTGGCAATATGGGGTGCGGGTCATGCAGAGGCGTGGATCATGAGCCTATTCCGGAAGTAAAGCTAACGGTTCAGCTCGATTCGATCGAACACACCACGTATTCGGTGGGTGAGGATGTTGCCTGTCAAATTCGACTGACCAACGTCGGACGCCAGCCAATCGCTATCCCCTGGGGCCGTGACCCTCAGATTGCGGTACCGTGTTGCCCGCTTTCGCGCTATTGGGAGTTACCGGGCAAGAAACTGAACGCATTCTTTGGACTGCGGTTCAAAGATGCATGGGGCGCCTCCACAGATGTAATTCTAGGAAGCTTGTACGGGGCAATGGAGATTTCATCGACATACCAGGTTTTGCTCCCGCGCCAGACCGCACTGATCAGGCTCAGTGGCCCTTTGCAGGAGGACCAGTTAGGTCGGATCGTTGCTGCCGGTAAAAAGCTGGAGCTGCCCGGAGAATTCATCGTCACGGCCTTCTACCATCTCAACGATAGTTCCCTTTCGAACGATTACAAGACGATTGAGTCACCCGAGCTCGTCCGCCTCGTCATTTGCGAGAGACATCATGATTCCGACTAACTGCGCACCCCGCTTCTTTCACTCCATTTGCGGGAATTGCACTTTAGTTGGCTTTGTTCAGCTTCCGTAACGGCACCTGAATCAAGATGTAGGCGATGATGGCAAACGCTACGAAGGAGATCCCTCCGCCCCAGTTGGCCAGGAAGGGCAACTCATCGCGGCCGGTGATGACCTTGGTAATGGAGGAAACGCCGGTGAGGAACAGCGCGGCGAGCAGGATGCCCGTGATGGCTTCGCCGGCGATGAATCCGGAAGCCAGGAGGGTTCCGCGCTCGTCGAATTTCGCCTTTTCCTCGGTCGAGAGCTTCCGGCGCGCGGCCCACTGGTCGGCGGCCCATTTCAAGACGCCACCCACGAATATCGCCCCGGTCGTTTCGAGGGGCAGGTACATGCCCACGGCGATGAGCATCGGCGAAGGCGCGCCAATCATCACCAGCGCCAAGCCGAAGAAGCATCCCATCAGGAGCAACCCCCAGGCCATTTGCCCGCCCACGATCCCCTGCGCGAGCTGGGCCATGAGGCCGGCTTGCGGCGCGGGCAGTAACTTGCCGCCGATGCCGCCGGTGGCGAGGTTCGCTTCGTGCAGAGCGATGATGGGCAGCAACAGGAAAAAGGAAACGGCCGTGACGCTCAGTACTTCGACGATCTCCATCTTCCACGGCGTCCCGCCAAGCAGATATCCAGCTTTAAGATCTTGAATCAGGCTGCCGGAAACACAGCACGCACAACACACCACGGACGCTACGCCCAGCACAGCGGCGACCCCACCCAGGCCCTTTACCCCGATGGCCACCATCATCAACGCGGCGATGACCAGCGCGGCCAGGGTCAGACCGCTGACGGGCTGATTCGAGGAGCCCACCAACCCCACCAAGTAACCGCCCACGGCGGCCAGGAAGAAGCCAGTCAGAGTCATCACAATCGCTGCCGTGATAGCCGCTCCCCAACTCTGCGCGAAGTATTTGTAGATGATCGTGATCGGGATAACGAGGGCGGCGATGGCGATGAGGATCCACTTGATCGGGATGTCGATATCGAGGCGCGTGCGTTGGGCGGCGTGTTCGCCGCCCACTGCGGAAGCATGAAAGGCCCCGCGGATCGAGGTAAGAATCGACTCCCGCATACTGTATAGAGTGTAAACCGCCCCCACCAGCATCGCCCCCACGGCGATAGGACGAACCACGTTGTACCAAACCGTGTAGCTCGCCAGGTCCCAGGGCGCTGTGCCGCCGGTCGTCGCCCCGAGGCGGTGTGGCAAGTCGGGATCGATGAACAGAACCAGCGGAATCAGCACCAGCCAGGCGATGACGCCCCCGGAGAAATTGATCGCCGACAGGCGCGGCCCAATGATGTATCCAATGCCGATGAGCGCCGGAGAAGCGGAAGGGGTCGAGTAAGCTATCCCTCCGGTGTAATCCACGCGGCCCAGGAGTTCTTTCTGATATCCGAAATAGCTGACCACCGATTTGGGGAATTTCCAGAAACCGCTGACCGAATCCCAGAAGACCTGAAAGCCTTTGTCGTCCTTAAGTAACTGGAGGAAGGCACCCAACCCCATGGCCCCGAAAATGTATTTCGGAGCGTCAGTGGCCCCCTGCTGGCCCGCTTTCACGATCTCGGCGCTGGCCGTGCTTTCAGGAAAGGGCAGGTCAGGCGAATCCACGCAGAGTGGGCGTCGTAAGACGATAATGAAGAATACTCCCAGTAATCCGCCCGCAAAGAGAATGAACGTGCCGGTCCAGAAATGACTGCGCAAGTCAGTCCAGAGCCGCTGCCCGCCCACGTTGACCATCATGAAGGCAGGGATCGTGAAAATCGCTCCGGCCACCAGCGCTTCACCCACCGAGGCGGCGGTGCGCGTCAGGTTCTGCTCGAGTACCCCGCCGCGAAAGAAGGGCAACCGAAACAGCGCGATGGCGATCACCGCCGCCGGAATCGTTGCGGCCACCGTCTGGCCGGCCTTCATGCCCAGGTAGGCGTTGGCCGCGCCGAAAATGGCGGCCATGAGGATGCCAGCCAGGACCGCTTTGATAGTAAACTCGGGCTCTTTCGAGTCGTGGGGGATGAAGGGTTTGAATTCGGGCATGTCGGGACCGTCCAGAGTCGAAGGTTAAACGAGTCAAAGAGTCGAAAAGTTGAAGAGTCTAAGAGTCCAAAGACCATTTACCGAGAGTCTGGGTGGAAACCGCTAACGATAACTGGGGTAGCGTGAAACACGCCTCTTGCCGATCTTTCAACTCTTCAACTCTTCGACTTTCTGACTCTTGAAGGGTTTCCTTTCAACTTTCATTCGCAAATAGTGCAGCATTGCGGCAAGCTCCTTTATCTCCGCCAGGAGCGGGGCCACCGATGCCGGCGTCAGGTAATCAAGATCCCGAGACAGCATAATGAGGTACTCCGCCTCGACCAGAGACCCCTCAGCGATATTCAGAAAGCGGGCAAAATCTTGGTTCCCCTCTCGTTTTGACCCCTCCGCGATGTTTGTGGGAACTGAGACAGCGGCTCGGCGGAGTTGAGGAACCAGCCCATACTTCTCGTCGGTGGGCAGCGCCTTGGTCAGCCGATAAATTCGTAAAGCCAGCGCATGGCTCCGCTGCCAGACCTTCAAGTCAGTGAACCGTTGCATTTCGTCGCCTTGGGATTGGGACAGAAGTTGAAAAGTCGAAAAGTCTAAGAGTTGAAAAGTCAGATCACGCGCCGTCGGTTTCTCTACCTTTTCGACTCCGCGGGTTCCTGGCTCTTTAACTCTTCAACTGCCCTTCCTCACTGCCCCAACAACTCCAAATATCGCCCCACCGCATCAACCCCGCGGTAAAAATTCGGCAAATGGAACTTCTCATTGGGGGCGTGCAAGTTGTCGTCCGGCAGACCAAAGCCCATCATCACGCTGGGGATTTTGAGATTTTTCTGGAAAACGCCCACGATGGGGATGGAGCCGCCGGAGCGCATGTAGACCGTCTTGCTCTTGAAGACCTGTTCCATGGCCTCGGCCGCGGCAGCGATCCAACGGCTCTCCGTGCTCACCACGGAAGCGGGCGCCGAGCTGATCAACCGCACCGAAGTCTTGATGCCCTGGGGCGTGATCTTTTTCACGTAGGCAGCGTATTGCCGAAACACTTCTTTGGGGTTCATATCAGGGACGAGCCGCATGCTGATTTTAGCCACACCCACCGCCGGAATAACCGTCTTGGCGCCTTCGCCCGTGAAGCCGCCGCGGAAGCCATGGACCTCGAATGTCGGCCTGGCCCAAGTGCGCTCCAGCACCGAGTAGCCTTTCTCCCCCACCAGGGCGCTCGAGCCGACTTCCTTCCGCAGATATTCCTTTTCCTTGAAGGGTAACCGCTTCCACGCGGCCAATTCCTTGGCGCTTGGTTTCTTCACTCGCGCATAAAAACCTGGAATTCGGATTTTTCCATCCGGCCCTTTGAGTTTGTCAACCATCTCTGCCAGGGCCTGGAAGGGATTGGGCGCCGCTCCCCCGTACACCCCGGAATGGAGGTCGTGGCCGGCGCCGCGGGCTTCGAGTTCGGTGTACACCAGTCCGCGCAGGCCGGTAGTGATCGTGGGCAGTTCCGGCGCAAACATCTCCGTGTCGCACACGAGCGCCGCGTCGGCCTTCAGCCGCTCCGGATGGGCCGCCACATATTCCTCGATGTGCTCGCCACCCACTTCCTCTTCGCCCTCGAGCAGGAATTTGATATTGATCGGAAGCTTGCCTTCAGTCTTCAGGAATCCCTCCACTGCTTTGACGAGAAGATAAGTCTGCCCCTTGTCATCCACGGCGCCGCGGGCATAGAGGTTGTCATTGCGGATGGTGGGTTCAAAGGGCGGTGACACCCATTCCTCGAGCGGATCGGGTGGTTGGACGTCGTAGTGCCCGTAAAGCAGCAGCGTCGGCTTTCCAGGGGCCTCCAACCATTCCGCATAAAGAAGCGGATGCTGGCTCTCCTTGCCTTCAATGATTTCGACGTTCTTCATCCCCATTTCCCGAAGCTCGTTGGCCAGAAACTCGACCGCCCGGCGCATGTCCGGCTTGTGCTCGGGCAGCGTGCTGACGCTGGGGATCTTCAACAGGCTTGTCAGCCCTTGCAGAAACCGCTCACGATTCTCGTGATAATATTCAAATATAGTGGTTGCCACGGTTCATACCCCCATGTTGAGATGTCGTATCATTCGCTCAAAGAGTCGAGAAGTCGAAGAGTCGAAAAGTTGAAATGCCGAAAAGTGCCCTGCTAATTGTTAGTCGCTCTTGAATCTGCCAACATCCCGACTCTTGAACGCTCTACTCCTTCTCAACTCCTCGACTTCTCGATTTCTCGACCTTGACTGCTTTCTACGCGCGCTGCCCATAGCGCTTGCGGACCACAATCACGTAATGAATGCCGGAGGCAACGGTGAGGGCGGCCGCAAGGTAGACGCAGATTCGAACCAAGCCCCCCGGCACAAGGGGCACATGCGCCTGGAAACTCACCGCCGCAAACACGGTCAACACCTGTGCGACCGTCGATGCCTTTCCCAAAATGCTCGGCCGAAAGGGCCGATACCCGGCAACCAAGCTGATGAGCAGTGCCGTGATGATAATGGCGGCATCGCGGCTGATCACCAGAATTGTCAGCCACCAGGGCAGCGCATCACGAAAGGCCAGCGTCAGGTAAGCTGTGGTCATCAGGAGCTTATCGGCGATCGGGTCGAGGGCCACGCCCAGCGGAGTCTCCTGCTTCAGCAGGCGCGCCACCGTCCCGTCGACCACATCCGAGAGAGCAGCGGCGGTGAGCACTGCCAGGGCGCCGCCGTATTTTTGAGCAACGACCAGTATGGCGAAAAACGGAATAAAGGCCAGCCGCAGGATGGTGATTTGGTTGGCGGGCGTCAAGATACGTGAAGTCATGGTTTTCGGATTATAGGGTGGTGTAGTCATTCCCGTCAGCCGACGGGAATCCAGTCTGTTTATAGCCTGCTTCCGAGAGCTCGCGGAGTGGATTCCCGTCGGCTGACGGGAATGACTGCGCGTTTGAGCTGCAATCTTCGTTGCACCGCGGGACTATACAACTCCCGCAGCGCATCCGAGGCAATCCAGCGCGCGCTGGGCGAATTCAACTGGTGAATATCCTGCGCTGTCTCGATCGCTGCCCGGTTTAGCCGTTGGCTTCGCTTGCCGATTTGGCGGAGCGCCCAGTTTACCGCCTTGCGAACGTAATTCCTCTCGTCACCGGCCTGCCTCTTGATGAGTGGCAGGAAACGAAGGAACATTCGGTCGTTGGCCGTCCTGTCACTCACGGCCAGGCACGCCATCAGTGCGAACGCTGCCCTTTTCACGAACTCCTCCGGCCGCTGGCTCCACTCCCGACATTTCTTATAAGCGAAAGGCGTGTAACGGAAAAGGTTGAGGCAAGTGCCATCGCACACCGCCCAGGAATCGAAATCCTTTGCCCAGTCTTCCATCTGCATTTCCGACACTTTTTGCTTCTCGTCAAGCAAACCCGCGAGCATGCGAGCTTCAAGTATCCCCGTGGACCACAAGCGCTGGGCTAAATCATGGTCTTTACCGATCTCTCGGGCAAACTTTTTCAATGCCGGAGTGGACCAGCCGTAGGCCTTGGCCGCAGTGATTCCGAAGCGTGCCATGCCGCGAACCGCCACCGGATCAGATTTTGACTCGAGCCTTTTCAGCACCTGGTTGAAGGTCATGGCCTGAAGTTGTGGTCCGCAACCGACGGGACCAAGCTGGCGACCCCGGCCCCGTCGGCTGACGGGCTGAAGAAAACGCCGGCGGCGGGCCACCCTCTCCCCCAAGGGGGAGAGGGCTGGTCTTCCCCTCGCGCGGAGAGGCCCATCCCTGCCCTGGTGAGAAACTGTTGACTGTCAACTTCCCTGTCACACCTGGGGCGGCTCGATCCCGAGATATTCCTGGATGCTCAATCCCACCAAGCTGTGGAATCGTTCTGAAAGCGAGGGAATCGAGCCCGAAGATTCATCCAGCTCGACACGCTCCAAACGGTGCATGGGATAGAAAACCTGCGTCATCCCCACCGTGCATTCCTCCCGGCCCACGATCTGGCGGACGAAATCATCGAAGGAATTCAGCTCGATGCCACGCACCGTTACGCCTTTGGTGTCGAGTTGGAGCAGTTGGCCCCAGATTTTCTCCTTTGGGTTACCCAGGCTCACGATGACAATATTATTGAGTTCCATACTGTACCTTGGCGTCCTTTGAGGCATGGAAAGCGGTCTGGCGCCGCAGTGGCGTCTTGCCCGGTCCGCTGCCGAGCGCCGTCAACCCAAGATGAAGAATACGTCACCCGAAACCAAATAGCCAGCCTAAGGTGAGCGCGCGAAATAAAAGTCAGAGGCTTTGGCCTCTCCTGGCGACGCTCGCATTGCCCTCCCGCCGCCGGCTGCCAGCAGGCGGCGTTCAGGCAGAACTGGCTCCGGGGATCTACGGCGGCGCCTACCAAGCACCGTTGTTGTACCACGTCGTCGGGAGCAGCCGTGTAGTCAAGAAATCGTAGCTGATATTTTGAAAGATTTGACTCAAGCTGGTGATCGAAGGGTGAGCGGCGGACTGGCAGCCATTGGTATTGTCGGAGTAGAATTTATTCGCGTCTGAGGCCATGGCCCTCAATGTGTTACAGGCGGAAATGGGTTTGGAAGGGGGGGCGGGACTGCCAGGGGGGTTCCTGTCGCTCGAGCAACTGCTGGACGAAGATGTGTTGGCGCCATAGGCGATCGCATACACCCAGGTGTAAAGTCCCGCGGAATTCGCGGTCAAGGCGGCATTGTGGGCCGCATCGATTGCCTGGTGGCACTCGTACTGCGCAGCGGTTTGCGGAGTTGACGAAGTGAAGTCACTACAGGATTGGTAAGATCGATTGCAGGTGCCCGAAGGGGGAGGGGGACCGTTGCTGCTCCATTGTGCGGTCGCGTCGCCGTCGCTGATAATGATGATCGCACTCTGCATGCTCGACCGCGGGGCCTGAAGGGCGGAGAGAGCGGTCTGCGCCTGAGTGATCACCGTCGCATAGTAGGTGTTCAGGTTCTGGGGAACCTGGAGGCCGTAGGCGCTGGTTGTACAGCCCACGCCGTCCTTCCAGTCGACCGCCTTCACCAGGTTCGAGGAGCTGCCGTTCAGGCCACTTGTGGCAGAGGTCCTGTAGTTGCTCGAAAGGGGGATAACGCTATAGTAGGGCGGAGTCGTTGTGGAAGTGGTGTATGCACCGGCTCCATTAATGGTGCTTGCCTGGCAGTTTGTGTATTCCTTTGAAGCGTCCGAAGAGCTTGCGAGTCCCGGGAACGTCAGCAAGCCGACTTCGTTGACCGCGTTCGTGACGTTACCGTCGCTGCCGGCGGTGCCGCAGGACGCCAAGCCGGCGGCGCACGGAGCGAGATTCATTAGTAATGTTCGGACTCCATACTTGGCGCAGTCCTCTTGTGTGGGGTAGCTGATACCAGGAACTGTGCAACCGAAATCATAATAGTTCATTGACGGTGTCGTGTCGACAAGAATCTCAATGTTGGCCGGAGCCGGCGTACCGCCCTTCATGGCCGCAAGGGCTTGCGCCTTGAGCTTAATTGAGTTAATGCCGAACAGCTTGCCGAAGAATGTGGGGGCGTCCACCTGCTCCTGGACGGCGATGGCATTTGCGCTCGCCGCGTTGTTGCACGCCAGTCCTAGGGCAGTCAACTGGCTCAGGCACGCCACCACGGGGTACCCAGCGCTCATCGTCACACCGCGCAGATCGGCATAGGCGTTCAACCCCGATGTTTGCCCGTTCGCGCAAGTATAGCCCTTGTCCGCACTGTAACAACGCGCCGTTTGCTGAGCCGTGCTGGCCGAGAGGTTGTTGGACAAATCCAGCGCTCCCGCAGTCGCCGCTGCATCAGCCGAGGCTTGCAGCTCGCGCGTGGCGTGCAACACAAAACCGATGTCGATTGACAATGCCGCCGCCCCTAGAAGAGCGGCTAACATTACCGCAACCAAGTAGAGGGTCTGCCCGTCCTGCCCGTGACACAATCGACGAAAGAGCGAGTTCATGTTCCACCTCATTCGACACGCACCGTTGTTTGTGACCTAATGTAGCCTTGACCATTACTCACTACAGGACATAGGTTGATCGGAGTGGCCCCGGTGAATGGGATCGTCAGGTAGCATGGATAGGTGGCCGTCATGGTCATGGAGTCGCCCGCAACCAAGGCGCTGCACGTGGAGCTTCCGATGAACGTCTCCGCCGCGATTGTAATTGACGCTTGTTTGAGGCTATATGCGGCATTCTTGAGGGCCGTTTCCCCCATTGCGCAAGCGGTTGGAGGGCCGGTTCCAGCCCCTCGGTTGATCGCCACCGTCCTTGCGCCGACCGCCACGGAATTTGCCAATACTACGTAGTCGTAGAAGGTAATCCCGCTATAGACGATGCCGACCAGCAGCATCGCCAGCAGCGGCAAGACGAGTGCGAACTCAAGTAGCGACTGGCCTTCCTCGCGGCCGAAGCGGACCCTTGTGCGCCGCGCTCCGCGCCATGGTGACCATAAGTCGGACCTGGTAGATCGTTTCATGGAACCGTAACCGTGCCTTTCCGCGAAGCAAAGCGGCAGAGCCGCCAAGCAGTTCGCTGGATTCTTTCACGCCGCCAGCCGCCACGGCCCCCTCGGAAGATGTGAAAAAATCCTCTCGCGGGCACGCCATGGCGTGCCCGTACTTGAATTCTCAACGGGTTACATCGGCCCATAGCGCGCACTGTTAAATTCTTCACACCTTCTCACGCGCCAGTGGGCTACAACCCGTGGCTTGGCCGATACCTCAACTTGAAACCCCTCATGGACTTGACTGGTCTTTACTCCGGCGTGAGAGGGCGTTCCGAATTACAAGCTCCTCCTGCGTCGCATTTTCGACGACGAACCGCATGCCTGTCAGTCGCAAGCTGTGTTTTTCGCGAATTCTATTCACAGCCGTGTCCAAGACGTTAAGTTTCCGCCTCTCTGCTTCGCAAGACAAGGGCACTGAGGTACCAGTACGGCGGTCTTGTTGGCGCGCGCCTTGCCAGGGTTCCGGGTCCAAACCTCCACTTTGGCAATCGGGGAGCACAAAGCGACAGCTTGGAGCATAGCTCGATTTGAAACCCCTCATCGCCTTGACTGGCATTTGCTCCGACGTGAGGGGTGTTCAGAATTGGGCACTTTGCTCCCAAGGCATTCTCGCGACGAAGGGCGAGGGCGTCAAGTGTCAAATTAGTATATGCCAAAATGTCCAATCCACCCCGCCTACTCCGCACCGCTTCGCCAGCGAGACACAAAGTCTTGGAGGCCCTTGTTTCATAAGGTGGACTCGGGGTCTAGCGCTTAGTTGCGGAAGTTAGCGACCTTATTTGTCAGAGGATGGAAGGGCGGGGCTTTACAGCCTGCGGAAAAACCACTCTGGCCTGTCATTCCGAGGGTCATCATGTTGGTTACGAATCGAACCACTAAGTCAGCTTATAGAACGCCCTCATGTTTCCTATTCGCGGATAAAGCCTATAGCGCTTGATTTCAAGGATCTGTTTGACGTGTCCCAGGTCGTGGAAGGCCCATTCCGTCGCCAGTTCTTCGACCGAGAGCGCTCCGACTTTTTGATGCGTTCCTCCGCGCTTCAGTTGAGCGGGCTTGAGTCTTTTGAGCCACTTCACATTCGCTTGCCGCTGCCGGGCAAAGCTGGCCAGACTTTTCATGGGATTTTTTCGATTGTACTTCCTCTCCTCCGCGCGTTTCTCCGGATCGAAAGAAGGCAGGAGAGGATTCTCCATCTCTACCATCGCTGCCACGCGCGCCCGCATTCCAATCTCTTCCAGGTCATCCAGGTGAGCGAGAACTTCTTGCACAGACCACTTGTTCGCCGCGGGCCGTGTCTTCATTTCCTGCAAAGACATTGTGGCGATTTCTCGCTTCAGCTTATCCGGTGTGGAAGCGAGAATGGCGATCACATCCTTGAGCATGTTTACCCCCTGCCATTGCCGATTTTCGATCGGCGATTGCCGATTTCGACCGTGGAAAATCGAAATCCGGCTGCACTAGGTTGCAGCAGGGTCTCCCATTCTCTGTCGTTCTGAGCGGAGCGAAGAATCTCCGCATTTGCTTTTGACGTTCAGTCAGTCTTCGACCGACTGCAGAGAATGCTTCGCTGCGCTCAGCATGACAGGGACGAGCCGCCATTGGAAATCGCAAATCGACAATCGGCAATCAGCCGCCTTCTCGGAGCTTTTCTCGCAGCTTCGAGGCTTGTTGGAATTCGCGCTCCAACTCGAGGTCGCTCAAGTGCCGCTTCATGAACTCGAGCTTTCCGACCAGGGCTTCAAGCGCCTGCTGGATATTTTCGAGGTTCGTGAGGCAAATGTCACGCCAAACGGAGTAAGGGCTTTCCGCCAGCCGCGTCACGTCCCGGAAGCCGGTGGCCGCAAGTTCCACGGGCAATCGCGCTTCGAGGCTCTCCTCGGCAATCAGGCTGGCCAGGGCGGAGGAAAGAAGCTGAGGAAGGTGGCTGAGGAAGGCCAGGGCGCGGTCGTGACGGGCGGGATCCATGATCTGCGGGCGCGCTCCAAAAGCCGTGAGCAGGGAGATAAAAGCCTTGACGCGAGGGTCCTCGAGATGCCCCTCTTCTAGCGGTGTCAAAACGTAACGAGCATTGGCGAAGAGCGTGGCATCGGCATTCTCCACGCCCGCCCGTTCCTTCCCGGCCAAGGGATGCCCTCCCAGGAACAATGGGGCATCGCCGAGACTTTCCCGCGCGCGCTCGCATATGAGCTGTTTGGTGCTGCCCACATCAGTCACCAGTGCTTTCGGTGAGGCCACGTCCTTTAGCCGCGGAATACAATCCAGGATGGCGCCCACCGGCGCGGCCAGAATGATCAGGTCAGCCTCCCGGACAGCCTTGCCGAGGTTGTCCGTCCCTTCGTCCACGGCATTCGCCGCGAGCGCGCGTGCAACGGTCGAGGGGCGCCCGAAGCCGACGCGGCGGGCTGCCAAGCCGCACTTCTTCAGCGCCAGTCCCCAGGACCCGCCAATCAGGCCCAGGCCGACAATCGCCACATTTTGAAACATCGTATCCATAGGAAGAGCGGGGCTGGGGGCTGGGGAAAAACACAAGAAGCCTTCAGCCGTCAGCCCTCAGTCCGTCAACTGACGGATTCGCTGATGGCTGACAGCTTCTTTCTTTTTTTCCCCAGCCCCCAGCCTCTAGTCCCCAGTCCCTGCGGTTAGACCGTGCGCCCCACCGCCGGAGCAATCATGCGCAATTCCTTCATCAACTGCTCAAACTGCGCGGGATAAAGCGACTGGGCGCCGTCGCTCAAAGCTTTCTCCGGTTCGTTGTGGACTTCGATCAACAAGCCATCCGCGCCCGCGGCCAAAGCCGCGCGCGCCATGGGCGGCACCTTGTCGCGCCGGCCGGTGCCGTGCGAGGGATCGACAATAATCGGCAAGTGCGAAAGTTTCTGGATGACGGGGATGGCAGAGATATCCAGGGTATTTCGCGTGTAGCTCTCGAAGGTGCGGATGCCCCGCTCGCAGAGAATGACGTTGTAATTCCCTCCCATCATGATGTATTCGGCAGAAAGCAGAAGCTCTTCCAGGGTCGCGGAAATCCCGCGTTTCAGCAGCACAGGCTTGGAAACTTTCCCCACCTCCCTCAGCAAGTTATAGTTCTGCATGTTGCGCGCGCCCACCTGAAGCACGTCGACAAAGTCCATCATCAAAGGGATTTGGGTGTGGTCCATCACTTCCGAAACGACCAGCAAGCTGTGGGCATCGGCGGCGGCCCGCATCAGTTGCAGCCCTTTCTTCCCCAATCCCTGGAAACTGTAAGGCGAGGTGCGCGGTTTGAACGCGCCGCCCCGGAGCACACGCACACCCTGCTTGGCCACCCAGGCGGCGATGGTTTCCATCTGTTCGGCGCTCTCCACGCTGCACGGGCCGGCCATCGTCACCACTTGCTCGCCCCCCACGGCCACACCTTTCCCCAGTTGAATCACGGAGCCTTCAGGGCGGAAATGGCGGCTGGCCAGTTTGTAGGGCGCGGAGATGCGCACCACCTCCTCCACACCTTCGAGGAGCTCGATGTCGCGAGTGTCAAAATCGACGATTGCCCCGACCGCACCCAAAACCGTTTGACGCGCTCCGGTGGAGCGATGAATATCGAACCCCTTCTCCATTAGCCTGTTGATGGCGCCCTGGATTTGATCTTCCGTCGCGCCCTCTTGCATTACTACCACCATAGTCCGTCACTCCTTCTCCACAGAACCACCGCTGTCCATGGCATGGCGCTCCAGCGAACGGGCTTCGTCAATGATGCGCTCGAAGAGGCGGCGGATGGCTGCGTCGTCCAGCGGTCCCCGATTAGATTTCACCACGTTGCGCAGGATCTCCATCTCGCGCTCCGGATGCCAGGCCGGTAGCTGCGCCTTTTTCTTGATGTGACCTATCTCCACCGCGCAGCGCGAGCGCTCATTCAGCAACTTCAAAAGCTGTTGGTCGATCTCGTCAATGCGCTTGCGCCAGCCCTCGAGATCGCTCATGCAGGCTTCTCCCCCGTTCCTTCTTTAAGCCAGCGGACGAAACGCTCAATCGCCCCCGCCCCTTCTCCAGCGTACCGCGCTTCGATGGTGTGTACTACCGCGCTGCCTACGACCGCCGCATCCGCAACCGACTGCACCGCGCGCACCTGGGCAGGGTTCGAAATGCCGAAACCCACCGCCAAGGGTAGCCGAGTGTGCTGTCGAGCCCGCTCCACCAGCGGCCGGACGCTGGCGGAAATCTCACTGCGTTCGCCCGTAACGCCGGTGCGGGAAACCAAATAAAGGAAACCTGTGGAAAGCTTCGAGGCCCGCTCGAGCCGAGCGTCGGTCGAGGTGGGCGAGGCCAGAAATACCGTGTCGAGGTTTTGCGCGCGCAGCACGCTCACGTACGGCGAGGCCTCTTCCGGGCTCAGGTCCACCGCCAGTGCCCCGTCCACACCGGCCTGCGCAGCCTCCCGCGCAAATTTCTCCAGCCCGTACTGCAAGATAGGATTGTAGTAGCTGAAGAGGATTATGGGGGCGCGCACGGATTCACGCCAGCCGGGGAACCGCTCCAGGATTCGACGCAGGGTCGTGCCGGCTCGAAGGGCGCGCTCGGAAGCCCGCTGGATCACCGGCCCATCGGCGAGCGGGTCGGAAAACGGAATACCCAGCTCAATCACGTCCACCCCTGCGCGGTCCAGGGCGGTGAGCAGCTCGCCGGTGGCTTCGAGCGAAGGGTCGCCCGCCGTGAGGTACACGACTAGGCCTTTCGCCTGCTGCTGGCGCAGCTCACCAAAGCGAGTCTCGATGCGATTTCTTGAAACAGTAGGCATACCCGTTAAGTGAGAATATTGGCCCTTTCGGAAAAGGCAAATGGCTCCATGGTGCCCTCCTTGCACCTAGCCTCACGCCCTTACGGCGCAGGGCGAGCCAACCTGCTGCATTCACAAAAGTTGGACAAACGATTCCGCGTCAAGCCGTGCCTGCTTGAGTATGTGAGCCAGGGTTGAACGCTTAATTGGGCGATGCGCCGGTATCGTGATCTTTAACAGCTCCTCTCCCACTCTCCTTTGCAGCCGCAAATGACTTCCCCGCTGGCGCACGACGGTCCAACCGTCTCGTTGTAAGGCTCGTACAACCCGGTCGTAAGGCAAGCTTGGAATCTTGCTCACAACTCGATCTCTTCGACGAGAGCGTGCTGTGATGGAACCAAGTCAGCCTCGGTGGGCTCGAGATAAAGCCCAATAGCCTCAGAAATATTTGCCAGGGCCTCCCGCACGTCCTCGCCCTCGCTGATGCATCCTGGCAAAGACGGAACATAGACGGTATAGCCACCCTCTTCACTCGGCTCGAGCACGACCTTGATCTTCATAATTTGGCGACCTCGCTCTCCAGTGTAGCACGCTGGCAGGGCAGTCGATTACAGCACTCCCCGCGACTGAAAGATCCCCAGATCTTTGTCCCCGCGGCCCGACAGGTTTACCACAACTATTGCCTCCCGGCGCATCTTGGGGGCGCGCTTGATGACCTCCGCTATGGCATGAGCCGATTCCAGCGCCGGAATGATACCCTCCTTGTGCGAAAGGAGTTGCGCGGCCTCGAGCGCTTCCTCATCACTCACACGCGTGTACTGTACGCGTCCCTGCCGGAAGAGCGCCGCATGTTCCGGGCCAACGGCAGCGTAATCGAGCCCCGCAGAGACCGAGTGCGTATTCGAGATCAGTCCGTCCTCAGTCTGGAGCAAGTAGGTGTAAGTACCGTGAAGAACTCCCGGCCTCCCGCCCGCAAACCGCGCCGCGTGGTCGCCCAGTTTCGGCCCCCGCCCTCCAGCTTCCACCCCCACCATCTTCACCTCGCGGTCCGGAATGAAGTCGTAGAATAAGCCGATCGAGTTGCTCCCTCCGCCCACACAGGCGAAAAGCGCATCCGGCAGCCTGCCGGCTTCCAGCACTACCTGCCGCCGAGCCTCCTGCCCGATCACTCGCTGAAACTCGCGCACCATGAGCGGGTAAGGATGCGGCCCCAACACCGAACCCAGCAGGTAATGGGTGTTATGGACGTTGGTCACCCAGTCGCGCATGGCTTCGTTGATGGCATCCTTGAGCGTCTTGCTGCCGGAGGAAACTCCCACCACACTGGCGCCCAGCAGGCGCATGCGGAAGACATTCGGGGCTTGCCGAGCCATGTCCTCTTCGCCCATATAGACGACGCACTCGAGGCCCAGCAGTGCCGCCACGGTGGCGGTGGCCACGCCGTGCTGACCCGCTCCGGTCTCCGCCACCAGCCGGGTCTTGCCCATGCGTTGCGCCAGCAATCCCTGTCCCAGGCAGTTGTTGATTTTGTGCGCGCCGGTGTGCAGCAGATCTTCGCGCTTCAAATAAATCTGCGCCCCGCCCAGGTGCTCGGTCAACCTCCGAGCGTGGAAAAGCGGGGTGGGCCGGCCGGCAAAATCCTTCAGGAGGCGCTCCAACTCCGTCCTGAATCCCGGATCGGTGCGAGCCGTCTCGAAGGCTTGTTCCAACTCCTCGACCGGATGCATCAAGGTCTCTGGCACATAGCGTCCGCCGAATTCCCCGAAGCGCCCCCGTGCGTCCGGCCATGGGTGCTGCGGGGACGGCGGCGCTACCGGGTTAGGCTGTTCGTGTTCTGATTTCATTGGTTTTCAATCCGTGATCGACGAGCCAAGCTTCGTAAATTACCCCTCACCCGGCCCGCACCGGCTGGTGAAAACGCCGGACGCGGGCCACCCTCTCCCCTCGGGAGAGGGCTTGGAGCTTCTACATTTTTCACGCTGCCGCACGCCAGATTCACTCCCTGTCCGCGTCCGCCACCGCGGCAAAGAAAGCCTGCAGCTTGGCGGGGTCCTTGATTCCCGGCGCCGACTCTACGCCACTGGCGACGTCTACGGCGAATGGCCGCACTTCCCGCACAGCCCGGGCAACGTTCGCAGGCGTCAGCCCGCCGGCCAGGATGATCGGCCCATATTGCTTTGCTCCCCTCGCGGCATTCCAGTCGAACGTCTTTCCCGTGCCGCCCGGCCGGTCCGGATCAAAGGCATCGAGCAAGTAGGCGTTGGTCTCGATTTTGCCGAGCTCTCCCGGTTTGAAACCTTCCCGAACCGCCACCGCAACCACCAGGGTAAAGGCAGATAGCAATTCGTGCAAGACCGGGAATCTGGGGCCGTGTACCTGGACGGCTGTTGCGCCTGCCTCTCGCGCCAGTGAAATCACATGGCCAGCGTCCGTTTCATTCGCAAAAACGCCCACGGCGGTGACGAAAGGAGGCAATCGCCGTACGATCGCCCGCGCCGCGGTCGGCTCGATGTACCTGGGGGAAAGCGGATAAAAATTGAATCCGAGTGCCGCTGCTCCCAGATCGACCGCCCGTTGCGCATCCTCAAGACGAGTAAGCCCGCAGATTTTGACGCGCGTCGACATGCTTCACGTCCTCAAGTGGGAGCGCGCCTTCATCCCCGCCAGTATTTGCCGCAACCCCGCTCCGGGATCCACCGCCGTCATGAATCTCTCCCCGATGAGGACCGCGTGGTAGCCTGCTTCAGCAATGCGGTGCAAATCTTCTCCAGTCTTGATTCCGCTCTCGCTCACCGCGATAATTCCTGCTGGAATCCCAGGACGCAAGCGAAGCGAGATCTCCATGTCCACCTCGAGTGTCTTGAGGTCGCGATTATTAACGCCGATGATTTTGGCCCCGGCCCCCAGAGCCCGCTCGAGCTCGCACTCATCATGGACCTCCACCAAGGGAGCAATACGCAGGCCGAGGCAACGCTCGAGGAACCTTCGCAGGTCTTCATCGGAAAGCGCCGCTACGATGAGCAGCAGCGCATCCGCCCCCGCCGCCACAGATTCGTAGATCTGGTAGTCATCGAGGATGAAGTCCTTTCGCAAAACCGGCAAGCGGACGGCGGTGCGAACCGTTTCCAGGTCATCCAGCGAGCCGAGGAAGTAGCGCTCTTCGGTCAAGACAGAAAGAGCTGAAGCGCCTGCGTCTTCGTAGCCTTGAGCAATGGCCTCGCAATTGTACTGCTGCCGGAGTATTCCCCGCGAAGGTGAGGCGCGCTTCAGCTCCGCGATAACCCGCAGAGGCCCACCCGAGAGAGCGGCCGCAAAATCGCGCCTCTCCGACCTTGCCTGGGCACGGAGCTTGAGAGATTCGAGCGGCGTACACACTTGCGCTTCGCCGATCTGTCGCCGGCGCGCGGCGACGATGGCGCCCAGGCAGGTTCCCGATAAATCGACCACGTCTCAGCTCCCAACTTCTAGTTCTGGTGCACTTTGATTACTGAGTCCCCATCGAAGGTAACAAAGAGCACGTGAGGGGGCAACCCGTAGATCCAATCCTCTTGTTCGACGCCATCGCGCGCTTCGCGCACCTTGCGGTCCGGCGGGCCCTTCGATGAAAGGACGGCGTCGCGATTCATGCCGACGATTACTTGGTGATTCTTAATGGCTTCTTTGATCTTGGGAGGCACGTCCGGCGAATAGAGGGTAGTCGGCGAGTGGTGGCTGAAATCGAGCACACTTCCCAAATCCTGCTTCACCTGATCGACGCTCAGGTTGGGAAGCTTGCCCGGGAAAGCCAGGGTGACCGACGAGCCATAAGCCCGCACAGAGGGTTGGTGGGCGATGGGAGCGATCGCCCCTCCCATGTCAACCTCGATGCGCTGGTACCATTTGGCCCCGCTTCTCCCGCCGCCGTTAAGCTCAAGAATAATCTCGTTGGACTTGAAGATAATCTTGGTGATTTCCACCGGCATGCCGGGCTTGATAGCCATACCGTGGGCGCTGAGCTGGGAATCAGCGGCGGCTTTGTCTAGCTTGCCTTTGGAATCCACGCGCACGCCCTTCTTACCCCGCGGCAGGGGCACTTTGCTCACTGCAACTTCCCGCACCAGCCCCCGGATAAGCCGAATGTGGGTGTCAAGCTTGGATTGGTCCTTGGCGAAAACAGAAACCGGGAGTACCAAGGTCAGACAGAGACCCGCCAAGCGGCGCAAACAAAATCCTGCCGCGCCTGCATCCGTTACCCAGGAGTGCAAGCCGCACATCTAAGTAGGTTCCTCCTCCCCAGGATCGGGTCCCGGCGAAATATGAACTGCCGCATTCACGGCAGCATCCCGGGAGGGGCCGAAAACCAACTCCTTCATTCTCTCACTTATTCTGATGCTTGGTGACAAAAAGAGACAAATTGCCGCGCCCACTACGGCAATTGTCGACAGTAGACCCCCCTCCGGCCCGTATTCAGAGCCGGTCAGCCAAGCGGCACCGTGAACCTGAACGTTGAGCAAGGAAGTAGAAAACGTGTGGCCGCTCACCGGGAGTCCAAAGACGAAACCCTGCAAGTAGTTCCAGGTGAAGTGCATACCCACCGGCATCCACAGCGAACGCGTACGAAGATAGGCGATGGAGAGTGGGATGCCTACCAGCATAGTATTGGCGGTCGAAATCCAGGTGTGATGAGAGTTACCGAGATGCGCCAATCCAAAGAAAGCCGAGCTCACGGCGACAGCGCCCAGCGGCCCCAGAGACTCCACGAGTTTCTGGAATGGATACCCCCGAAAAACCAGCTCCTCGTTCGTGGCGCTGATTAACAAGAGCAAGAACAAACCGCTCCCGTAAGCAAGCTCAGCCCTTGCCGGAAGCGGGTTGCGGGCAAACTGAGCCAAACCCGAAAGCGCTTCGGCCCCACCCACCGAGACCATCATGATCCCCCCAATGCCCAGACCCAAGCACAATTCTTTCACCCAGTAAGGATGAAAGGCCAAACCGACCACACCAAGGGGCTTCTGCTCAAAGACCCGAGTCATGACTTTGAAAGACCCCAGCAGGGCCAACAGCTCGAAAAGAAAGAGGGATCCGTACCACACGCCGGCTCGCGGGATGAGATGCCGAACCTCTCCGGCCAGTAGATAGGCAACCCCGTAAGCGAGGAAGACCAGGACGACGGACAAGAAGAACCGCCAAACTGGCCGGAGGTTTCCATCAAGAAGAAAGAAGTCTTCCAACGTCACGGCAGATCTTCCTCCGGGTTCTCTTGAGCTCGCTCCGGCTGGTCTGCCCAGACTTCCAGGCCGGTGCGCGAGAAGGCGAAGTTAACAATCTGCCCGCCCATCTGAGTCAAAGCCTCCTCGACGGCGGGCTTGGTTCCGGGCTCGACCATGAAGACCACGCAGCCTCCGCCCCCTGCCCCGCAGACCTTGGCGGCCACCGTTCCGTGTTTTTGCGTTTGCTCGATCATGCTATCGATCGTGGGTGTGGAAATACCCTTGAAGTTCTGTTTACGGTTTTCCCACTCTAAAGCCAGCAACTCCGCCACATCTTTCCAGTCTCCCGTCATAAGGGCTTCTCGCATCTGGCTGGCAATGGTCGTAATCTTGTCGAAATTGCGGCGCACTTGCTCCTCGCCGTCAATGTGCGACTTCATCACTTCCCAGTTGTTGATGGCGGAATCTCGAGGCTGGCCCGTGTAACAAAGCACAAAGCGTTTCTCGAGGTCGGAAACAAAAACCGGAAGCTTTTCGCGTTTTACGCCGTCGGGCCCCAAGTGGACGACATTCGCCCCACCGTAAAGCGCCGGGAAATAGTCCTGCCAGCCGGTGGGAACGCGGATCGCAATGGCCTCGACATTCTTCGCGATCTCGAGGATTTGAGTGCGCGTGACGCGCTTGCCGGTGACGCGCGCCAAGCCTCCGCAAAGGGCGATGTTAAGGGCCGAGGATCCCCCCAGGCCGGCGCCGGCTGGAACCTGCGAGCTGGTCTCGATGCTTAGCCCTCGGTGCGGCTCGAAAAACACTACCAACTCTCGCACCAAAGGCAGTCGGGACTTGCCGCGTACCAGGTCTGCCAGGTCTTCAAAAGTTTCCCGAATCTCCTGGTCCTTGGAGATCAGAACGATTTGCCGATCCGGCCGCGTCTCAATCACGCAAGAGGCGTAACAGCGGATGGCGAGGTTAACCGTCTGCGCCCCCGGATGAAAAAGGTAGAGCGGCCAGATGTCCACGGTGCCGCCCGCCAGGTCCACTCTTGCCGGCGCTCGCGCTTCAACTCGCATGGGAACCTCCCGCGCAATCAGTTGTCAGTGGTCACTAGAGTTGTCGTTCCGATCCGTCAGCCGACGGAGATGAATATCGCCCTGGTCTGCGCGGGAACATATCAGAGCGAGATTCCTCTCCGTCGGCTGACGGATCGGAATGACACCTTCTGTTCTGACCGCTGCCCTCTGCCTTCTGCTTTCTACTTACTGCTGTGTCACTTCCATATTCTCATCAATCGACAGGGTGGGCCAGCCTTGCTTAGCAGGGTCGGAAGGCGCTGCGGTGACCTTAAAGTGCTGGCCGTCGTTGACCTCAGCCGTGTAATTGTACCCCCGACGGTTGGCCCCGGAGAAACTGATCGCGCCGTCCTGCTGGAGTTGGTCGAGGCTGGCGTAAGACCCATGGCTGGCCAAGTAGAGGCGCTCCGCCTGCCCGATCGCCAACAAATCGCCTTTCACGCCCACCACGTCGATCACCTGCTTGGGCGGGGTTCCCCCGGTCGGACCCTGCTTAAACTGCGTCTTGATCACCAGCCAAACAATGGCCAGCGCAATGACTAAGCCCAAAACACTCGCCGCTGCCTTCATGCCGCCCCCTGTTTTACAACCCTCGCGTTTCCGCGTTCCGCTTGCTCGACATTTGACTTTCCGCCTTTGGCCCGTAATGCACGCAACATGTGCTTTCCATTCTCTATTTCACTGCTTGGGCGCGCTGAAGTCCACCTTGGGAGCCTCGCGCGCGGCTCCTGAAGCGGCGAAGTAATCATTATTTCTCTGAAAACCAGCCCAGCGGGCAAAGATGCTATTCGGGAACAGGCCGATGTAGGTGTTGTAATCCTGGAGGGTCTCGTTGTAGCGGCGGCGTTCGACAGCGATGCGGTTTTCGGTTCCGGCCAGCTCATCCTGCAAGGCCAGGAAGTTCTGATTGGACTTGAGATTGGGATAGTTCTCGACGATGGCCAGCAGCCTGCCCAGGGCGCCATCCAACTGGCCATTCGCGGCGATCTTTTCTCCCGGCGTCCGGGCATTTAGCAGACCGGCACGGGCATTGGCGATATCTCCGAACACCTTCTGTTCCTGCTGCGCATAACCTTTCACGGTGGCCACGAGGTTGGGAATCAGGTCGGCGCGCCGCTGGAGCACCACATCCACCTGCGACCAGGCTTGCTTGAGCGCTTCGTTCTTGCGCACCATCTCGTTTCGGCTGCTGAAGTAGCTTCCTCCCACGATGAGAACGATCAGCACCAGTATCCCTAGCACAGCCAGCAGAATCTTCATATCGTTCCTCCTCCCTGAAAAAAGCCTTGCCCTCTCCCCCTTGGGGGAGAGGGTGGCCCCCCGTCCCGATGCACTTCACCGGGAGGCGGACCGGGTGAGACAGTCTGGTCCCTCTCACTCATTGCCCGCTGGACTTGCCAGCCGGCGGTCAACCTCTTCGGTAACCTTGACGACCGCGTCCAAGTACTTGTCGAACGTGGCTTGGGCGTCTACATCACGTTCCCGTTTGCGCCCTTCACGAACGTCGAGTACGGTGTGAAAGGGAGAGGGATCGAATCCCAGCACAGACCCTGCCCGGTCCACCGTAACTCTCTTGGTGGGTGGCGGTCCCTCTCCCAAAGCGATCAACGCATGCCGGAACAGCGCCGCAAACGTGGAAATGGATGAGACCATCAGTTGCAGGGTTTTGCGGGAATCCGCTCCCTGCCTCACGTAGTATTGGCGCAAGCGCAAAGTGTTGTTGCGCAACTCTCTCTCCACGTGCAGGCGGTGAAGGTCCGTGGGGACGCGGAGGGAGGCAATCACATCCTCGCCATAAAGAATTCGACGCGCCGCCTTGATGTCCAGCAGTTCGATGGCGAAAACGTCGGCAGAATGGTGAAGCTCGTTCAGGGTGAAGAACAATGGCGCCGGGTGTCCCTTTTTGGCCCACCACGTGGAGGGGGCGTGCAACTTACTCAGTTCTTCTCTGCTAAGGTCCCGCAGAATACAAAGAACGTTCAAGTCGGAATGCTTGGGATGGAACTCATCCGTGGCCGCGGAGCCGTAAAGTATTACAGAAAGGAGATTGCTTTCCGCGGCCCTCTTCAATCTAGATACTAGTTCTGTCAAAAGCTGTTCTGCCTTCATGATGCTCGCTCCCTGATTAGGCGTCTCATGCTTATCCGGTTGTTTCAGCAAGGCACCATATGTAGTGGTTCACAGAGTGGTTAACAAAAACAGAAAAGGAGAAGAACATGATTATACTAAAGTTCGACACTGCGGCGAAAGCTCATAGGCTCTCAAAGAGATTACTGAGTACCAGATATCTCCTTTAAGAGACTGTCAAGAAGCTGGCCTCCGGGAGTCGTGGCCAACATCTCACGAATCTCCCTCTGTAATTCGGCCACCTCGCTAGGGCTTGTGATTTCGTGCCTGTACAGAATAACTCTGATGGCCTTAATTGCTATGGTCAGCTCGTGAATCGCTTTGTTGATGAGTACAAGATTTTCATTGATCTGATCCATGCGATTCCTCCAGTGAAATAGGACGGTAAGTTTATGGCGGTTCGGCATGGTAGGTCAAGAAAAGAAAACCCCAGATGCGGATACCGGATTTGTTAACCAATATAGAAGCACAACCTGTTGTGGCTTGCTGAAACAACCGGATAAGCATGAGGCGTCTATACTCCGCTTCAAGGCAAAGCCTCAACACAGAGACCGCGGAGGATCTCAGCGATCTCTGTGTTGAGTTCTTCCTGGCCACGGAGGACACAGAGGCAATCGGCAATCGACCATCGACAAAAGGCAAAGCCTCAACACAGAGACCGCGGAGGATCTCAGCGATCTCTGTGTTGAGTTCTTCCTGGCCACGGAGGACACAGAGGCAATCGGCAATCGACCATCGACAATCGGCAATTCCAGTTGTCACCAGCCTCCTCCGGCTCCGCCCCCGCCCGAGGAACCTCCTCCGAAACCCCCAAAGCCTCCGCCCCCGCCGCCAAACCCGCCCCCACCCCAGCCGCCCGATCCTCCACGCCCTAATCCTCCGGACAATAGGGAGAATAAGAAGAAAGGGCCAAGGAACCTGAGTAGGATGGGCCCCACAACTATAAGAATGATGAGAAGAAAAAGAATTTGCCCGCCCGTCAGGTGCAATTCTTGACCCCTGCGTTCACGGGCGAGAGGGAGGGCAGGGGATTGGGCCAAGCTATCCAAGGAGACGTGACTATCCTGCGCAATCACCTCTGCGATCTGGCTCAACATTTGCGAGACGGCGCCGCTGTAGTTGCCTTGGCGCAACAGCGGAACCATATCGCGCCCGAACCCACCCACCTTGCCGTCAGGAAGAATGGGCTCGAGGCCGTAGCCAACCTCGGTCCAGTACTTGTGGTCCCCGACCGCAAGCAGGACCATCACCCCACGGTCCGTCCCCTTGTACCCGACGCCCCACTTCTGAAAAAGGTGATTGGCGAAGTCCTCCGCCGCGTCACCTTCCAAAGACCTGATGGTGACCACGGCGATCTGGGCCTTGGCTTTTTGATCGACTTCCGTACACAGCCGCGTGAGTCCTTCCACCGTCGCCGGGTCGAGCACGCCGGCAAAGTCGTTGACGTATCCCTGGACGCTGAGCTTTTGCCACTGCTCCGCGTGGACAGACGCAACGGGAACAAAAAGGAGGAACAACAGGATGAGTGTCGCAAAAGAACTGAAGCCTGTAGGGGCGCCCCTTGTGGGTGCCCTGCCTCGAACCGCAAAGGGAGTGAAACCGGAATGAGATCTGAAGAAAGTGAGCAGGGGCCGCATTAATCCTCAACGCGTTGAGGCCGTCAGATGATTTGTCGAGACCACATCATTGTGCCACTAACTCATAGTCCCGGATGCAAATAGTTTAAGCTCAAACCTGCGTGGCGTCGAGGCTTCCTCTTTGCCTGTCCAGAGCCCACGCTCCGCCACCCGCCAAAATCAGGAACAGGAGTGAGGAAAACATTGCAAAATCAGTACGCGCGTCACTCACCATGTACCAGAAGCCCTGATTGGCCCGAAATAGCTCCGGAATCTTTGTGGTGGCGATGGCGGTTGTGATCACTATCAACAGCGGAACCGCTGATGCCCTTGTCCATAGCCCGAGAAGCACTAAGATGCCGCACACGATCTCAAAGGCCCCCACAAAATGCGCGGTGAAATACGGATGCGGAAATCCAATCCTTGTAAAACGGGCCAAGCCCATATTGGGATCGATGTGCTTGAGGATGCCCTGGGTAAAAAAAATCAGCCCGACCGCAAGGCGGATGAGCAGGATGCTCGCCGGACCTGGCGCCGGTCGAAAGAAAAACCGAACGAGGGAATTCATTTCTGTTCCTCTTTCCTTCTCAGAATTCAGAGGTGGACCTGTGAACTGTCCGAGTTGTTGCCTCAGCAGCATTGAGACAAGCGATAGGGGCGGCTCGCAAACCGTCCCTACATCCGCTCGCAATGCCAATCTATCCACGCTATCTGTGTTGGCTGGCGATGTAAACCTGAAAGATCTCCCGTCGTCGAGGGTCGGGGGAATTTTGATAGGCTTTCATCACCGCATCAAGGCCGTTCAACAGTTTGGCGGCGGCGTCCTCGTAGGACTTATCCGCAGCCACTTGCGATGCCTCTTCGAGTCGCGCCAGCTTCCCCGCTTTCAGCAAGTCCTGCCGCTCGTGAATGGCGCAGAGGGTGTCCAGAATCAGTTGGGCGTGGGCGGCCTCATAGCTTTCCCCCAGCCCTGCGGCAACTAACTTCTTCTGAAAGGCACGCAGATTCGCCGCTGGGCCGCCCAGGTCCGTCGACCCGCATTGTAGGGGCGGCCCTTGTGGCCGCCCTGGGCAACCATCCGTCGGCTGACGGATTGCCCCTATGTCGCCAGCGTGGGAGGATTTGCTGAGCGTGCCTCCAAGCTCGATCGCAATTTGGGCAACCGCAGGTGCCTGATCGTAAGGCATTAAAACCGATTGCCCGTCGAACGATTTCCACGGCCGGCCGTTCACAGTCACGGAAGTGACCTGGCCCTGGCCCGAAGTTGCCACATACAGTTTCTTCTTTCCGAACCGGATGGGATCGAGCTGCTCGAGCTGGCTGATGCCGGGAGGGATGTGCGGGGTGAGAGTCAGGCCGTCGGCGCGATACTGATACTCAAACAACCCGCGGACAAATGCTGCCGCTGGTCCAAAAGCATCGATGGTTATATTCACGGGCTCTTTCGGCTGGTAGACATTGTTGCCAAAGTCAGTGAAGGGGTTGTCCATTCGGAAGCGGTGGGCGTAACTGAACAACTTCTTCAAGGAGCGGCGAGCGTCCTCGTATTTGCCCAGGATGTAGTAGGCCATGATCACGCGCGCTTCACACGTGGACCACTCGCCTCCGTTGACCCATTCACCAAAGCGCCACAGCCCCTGGGGCGCCTCGTACATGTCGTCGAGCGAGGGGTAGTTGGCGATCACAAAATCGTAGGGACGGAGCCCTGGAATGGAGGCCATCTTCGCGTAGATCTTCTCAGCTTGCGCGGCATCCACAACGTGAAAGCAGATGGCATCGTGGTTGGGCGGGGCCTCGAAATATCCGTGCTGGCCGGCGCCGTACACGCCATGTTTCGTTCCGTCCGGATCAAGCGACTTGATAAAGTACCCCTCCGGTGTGGTGATGAGTGGCAGCCCTTTCCTGGCAAGGCCGCGCCTCTCGGTGTAGAGCTTCACTTTTTCGGGTTGGCCGGAAAGTTTTTCCAGTTCGATCAGCCGGTCGAGGGCTGCAATGTAAGTGATCGATAGTCCGGCCAAGTAAGCCTTGCCATAGCTGCCATCGGGCCGCTTCCAGCCGGCGTAGCTGGGGGCCAGCAGATTGGCCGCCGGTCCGGCCAAGAACAGGTCATTCCCGGGATCGCGCCGGGTATCCAGGAAGTTGGCGGAGCGCTCGAGCCTCGGCAAGTAGCGCGCAATGGCCTTGGCATCGCGGCTGATGAGCAGCAACTCAGACTGGAGAAGAATGCCAGCGGCAGTGAACTCGAGGCCCCAGTCATGAATCTTGGTCTGGCCATCGCCTTGCTTGTAAATGATGCACCCGGGCCATGCCGCATCGCACAGTTGCCCATCGGGCGCCACCCAGGAGGCTTGGGGTTGGCCGGGACAGCCTTCCCGCTTCCCATCGCCCATCTGGTCGAACCAGAGGTCTTGGGAATTCTGCAAGAAGGTTAGGAACGGTTCCTGCAAAAACGGAAGAGCACTGTAGGTCGTCCCGTAACTGTTTTGGATCCACCATGCGGACCATGTCGGGCCTTCCACCAGGCCGTTCCAGCGCGGTGTGTACAGCATGGCAAGGTTCTGAAACTCAGGGTCCGGTTCGAACAAGCGGCGAGCACGGTCGAGCATTTGGAGATACTCCACATCGCCGCGGCCGCGAAAGTGTTTTCCCTCAAACTGGTCCGAGGCGTCTGCGGAGACGCTCCCAAGGCAAATGATTGCCAACCCCAAAATGACACATCGCAATCGCTTTGATTGTTGATCTCGCATCTGTCGTATTGTAAACCCGGTTTCGCTTGACACGTTTTCTCCTGGATGTTAGAAGAGTGTCGCCGAGGCAGTCTTAAGCCCGCAGCGCCGGCAGATATTATGAACTTATTTCAGGAACCGAAAAAGGGTCAGGTGAAAGTAGCGGAGGAGGAAGGAGAGGGCCGCGGATGCGCTCCTTGAATCCCATGGCGAGGTTATTTTGAGACTAAGAATTCCATTTCTGGTTCTGCTGGCTGGTCTTTCACTTCCCAATCTCGTCGCGGCCGGCACGGTTACGGTGGACCACCGCCTTTTTCCCGGCTTGGCGGAGATGGACGGCAATTGGGCGGCGCTTTCGGTTGGGAGTGACGGCAGAGTATACGCGGGTCTGGCCTGCCACGGATGCGACGGCCACATGGTTATGTACGACCCGAGAGCCGACCGCGTCACCGACATCGGCAATCTAACGCGCCTGGCCGGAGAGAGCAACTTGGGGGTGGGGCCGCAGTCCAAGATTCATGCCAAGTTCGGTGAAGGCCGGGACGGCCGGATTTACTTCGGCACGCACGCCGGCTTGTGGTTCGACTACGCGCGCGTGGGGACGCGCGAGGGATATCCCGGCGCGCATTGGATGGCTTACGATCCCAAGACAGGCGTCGTCCAGGATTTTGGAATCGGCCCGCGCTTCGAGGGAATCAACACCGGGGCATACGACCCGAAGTTTAACCGCATCTACGGTCTCACTCATCCGCGCGGGCATTTCGTTTATTACGATGTGGCCACCGGAAAGGCTGTGGACAAAGGCCGGATGAACAACTTTGAGTCGATTTGCCGCACCCTCGGTATCGACGATCAAGGCAATGTGTACGGCAATATCGGCGCCGGGCAGATTTACAAGTACGACCCGCGCACGGACGAGATCACAGAACTGCCTTTGCACATTCCCGTGCGGCAGAAGGGAATCTCGCTCGGGCGCGACTACGAGAAGTCCGAGACCCATTGGCGCACGGTGGTGTGGGATGCGGTGACGCGCAAATTCTACGGCGTGGATGAAAGCGCCAGCTTGCTGTTTTCTTTTGACCCGCACGCCGGCCCTTATGGCGAGGTGAAGGCCTTGGGCCAGTTGTGCGTCCAGGGCATGGAGGACAGCCGCGAGATTCCTTACGCCACCCTCGCGCTGGCGCTCGGCCTCGACCGCAAGCTTTACTACGCGGTTCCCCAAAAGGAGTTCGATTACGGCGGCAGCGCAGGCGCCGGCGTCTCCCATCTCCTATCGTACGACCTGCAAACCGGCGTCAAGGAGGATCTGGGCGAAATGCGCCTGTCGGACGGGCGGCGCGTCATCGGACTAAACTCGGCTGACACCGGCCGTGACGGGAGCATCTATTTCGTCGGGGCTATCGAGGCGCGCCAGGAACCCGGCCATCCCCTCGAGTCCGCCGGAACCATCGGGGGCGTTCCCTACCGGCTTGCCTTGGTGATCTACCATCCGAAAAGGAGCGGCCGATGATGCGCCGAACGCTTCTACTCTTGCTCCTGGCGGCCTTGTGGAATCCGTTCGGGCGCGCCCAGCGCGGTCCCGAATATGATGCCGTGGTGGTGCCCCAGAATCGAATCGACGCCCGTGATCTTGGCTACCCGCCGGTGGATGTCATTCCCAACGGTGATTCAGCGATCACGGCTCTCACCGTTGCGCCCAACGGCAATCTGTACGGCGCCACGAGTGGCAAGGATGCTTATCTCTTCGTTCTGAACCCCCGCCACGGCTACGTACAGCCGCTGGGGATCATCCCGGATACGGCCGCGGTGACCGGCGCCCTGGTGGTGGCGAGCACGGGCGAAGTCTACATCGGCGCCTCGCCCGGCGGGCATCTGCTCGAGTACGTGCCGCAACACGAAGACCGCCAACCCATCCGCATCAAGGAGCCGTGCGCGGTGAAGGATTTGGGTGTCGCAGTGAAAGGCGAAAGCGTGGCGGCGCTCGCGATAGACCGCGACGCCCAGGTGATTTACGGCCTGAGCTCTCCCAACGCCCACTTCTTCAAGTATGACATCGCCAGTGGAAGTTTCACCGATGCGGGTGTGGTCGCCCATTCGAAGCCCCATGGCGAAAAATTTGAGACGCGGAAGATGTTCTCGCAAATGCTGGCGCTCGACCACGCCGGCAACGTCTACGCCTCGGGTGAGAGCGGCTTCCTATACAAATACGACAAGGCCAAGCAGGCGCTCGAAAGGCTGCCCCTCCAGGCCCCTGCCATCCCGGGCCGCGAAGCGTGGACGCGAGTCGAAAGCTTTGTTACGGATCCCACGGGGTTGATCTACGGCGGCACCTCTGACGGCTATCTGTTTCGATTTGATCCGGCAAAACTGAGTGTGCAAAATCTGGGCAAGCCGCTGCTGGCTCCGGAAATCACGGCGCTGGCTCTCGCGCCCGACGGGAAGATCTATGGCGTGGGCGGAAGCGACCAGGACATGGCGCGCCTGTTCTCCTACGACCCGGCCGAGAGCGCCTACCAGGTGTTGGGTTTTGTGGACGTGAACCGGCGGCCGTATTACTCCTGGCAGGCCTACGTGATCAAGGCCATGGCAAGCGGGCTGGACGGGACGATCTATATCGGAGAGAGCGAGCGCATCTCCCGCCTTTATCTCTTTTATCCCGTCACAGCTAAGTAGGGGCAATCCTCGTGGTTGCACTAGGTCAGAGCCGGGCTTTGCGACCCCTGTCATTCCGAGCGAAGCGAGGAATCTCGCCCTGATTCCCTCCACCATGCGCAGGTTGAGCAGCAGAGCGAGATTCCTCTCCGTCGGCTGACGGATCGGAATGACAGGTTGGAGCGGTTTTTCTAGGGCGGCCACAAGGGCCGCCCCTACGGACGCCGAGAGGAGGACGAAATGAATCGCCGAGACTTCCTGGAAAGCATGGCCGCGACCGCGGCAGTGGGGCAGATTGTGAGGATGCCGCTGCCCATCGGCGCGAGCGTGCGCTCACCCCTCCCCCGCGCCCACTGGCTCGAGAACGGGCTGATCGACGCGGGGGGGAGCCATGAGCCCTACATCTTCGTCGTTCGCCGCGGGGGCGAGCGGCTCGACGCGCGCAAAGACTACGAATGGAACCAGAGTGAAGAGCTGATTCGCACCCTCCACGGCCAGGGCATCGAGGTATTCCACACCCACCTCCACAAAGGGTTCGGCATGGCGGCGGAGAAGCCGGAAATGGAGGACGCCCGCCGCGCCGCGGCCATTGCCCATCGTTATGGTATGAAAGTGGATACTTACATCCAGTGGAATACCATGATGTATGAGACCTTTTTCGCGGAGGAGCCGCGCGCCAAAGACTGGATCCAGCGTGACGTGAGCGGCCTGCCCATCCTGCTGACCTACGGCTACCAGCAGTCCTACCGCTACCGGCCCTGCTTCACTCACCAGGAGTACCTGGATTACCTGAAGAAGATCGTCCGCTACGCCGTGGAAGAGGTGAAGACCGACTTCATCCACTTTGACAATTTTGATCTCAACGCGGAACCCGATTCCTGCCACTGCCCAGCGTGCGTCGAGGGATTCCGCGCTTTCCTGCGGGCCAAGTACACCCCTGAAAAGCGCCGCGAGCGGTTTGGTTTCGAGAACGTCGACTACGTGAATCCCCCGCAATGGAACCGCCAGAATCCGCCTGAGAAAATGGCCGTCATCTTCGATCCCGCCATCCAGGAATGGATCGATTTCCGCTGCCAGGTCATGGCCGACGCGTTGCGCCAGCTGGCGGAGTACGCCCGGTCGCTCAATCCCCAGGTGGCCATTGAAATCAACCCGCACGGCATCACGGGCGGCAACCGCACCTGGGAGAGCGCCATCGACCACGCGCGCCTGCTGACCTCGACGGACGTCTTCTGGACGGAGGAAGACAATCCCTGCGTGTACCTTGCGGATGGCCGCCTGCTCTCGAAGATCCGCAGCTACAAGCTGGCGCGCGCCTTCCACAACATCTTGCTCACTTACATTGCGGACAACCCAGTGGCCATGGCCGAATGCCTGGCTTTCAATCAGACGGTGGGCTTCGCCGGGAACGCGCCGCTGCCGCCCGCTATGCTCCAGCACGTGGCGTTTTACCGGAAGAACCGCGAGCTTTACGTGGGCACGGACGATGTGGCCCCCGTCGGCGTCCTGCGCTCCTACGCCTCGCTCACCTACCACCACGCGCGCGCCCAGCTCAGCGCGATCCTGGTGGAGCAGGCTCTCATCCAGTCGCGGATACCTTTCCAGCTTGTGTTCGACGAGCCCCTGCCTGACCTTTCGAAACTCCAGGTGCTGGTGCTGCCGGATTCCGAATGCCTCTCGGACGAGCAATTGGCGCGGATTCGCAGCTACGTTGAACAGGGCGGCGGGCTCGTAGCCATTGGCCAGGCGGGCCTCTACGACGAGTGGCGGCGGCTGCGTCCGCAACCGGGATTGAAAGGACTCGTCGATGGCCAGGTGCGCGCCCGCGATTACGAGGAGCAGGTCGAGGAAATCGTCGCAGCCGGCGCCTCCCAGCGGAAAACCTACGGCAAGGGCCGAGTGGTCTACCTTCCCGCCGTCCAATTCGACGGCTCGCTCCCGGAAGCGGAACCCTATTTCAACATCAGCAACCGCTTCTGGAAACGCCCCCGAAACTGGGAGGAGATCACCGCGGCTATCCGCTGGGCGGCCAACGCTGACCTGCCCCTGGAAGTTGACGGGCCGGATTTCCTGGTCGCCAACCTTGTCGAGCAGGCCGCCCGGCAGCGGAGACTTATCCACTTGGTTAACTACGACGCGCGGAATACGCCCGCGATTTCCTCCCTGCGCTGCACCGCGCGAGTCCCCAGCGGAAGAGTGGTGAAGGACGTAAAGATTTTCGAGGTTGATGCCGACTCGCCACGCCCGCTCGACTTCACCCCTGGCCCCTCCTCGGCGACGTTCACGATTCCGGAAATGAAAACCTACGCCATAATCGCGGTCAGTTGGTAGCGCATCTCGCATTCCAGAGACTCTGCGGCTTGTGCGTACGGAATCGGTCTAGCCCCAATACTGTTCACTTAACGTGATTCTTGTGCTATTCTGGTTGGGGCGGGAGGTCCCCCAGAATGGCCCGTACCGTCGGAACTCTACCTGCAGGCAGCCGCATTACCGACTACATCAGCCTGGGTGTCATCACCAAGTTTTTCCCCATCGAGAAAGTCCGCGAGGCTTTGAAGCAGACGAACCGCACCAGCCGGCGGGAGCGTGATTTGCCCGCCCATGTGGTGGTTTATTACGTCATCGCGTTGGCGCTCTACATGCGCTCTTCCTATCGCGAGGTGCTGCGCTGCTTGCTGGAGGGAGTGCAGTGGCTGCTGGATCCGTCGGCCACCGTAAAGGTAGCGGGCAAATCGGGGATCTCGCAAGCCCGCAGCCGGCTGGGGACCGAACCGCTGAAGAAGCTGTACGAGACCGTCGTAACCCCGATCGCCGAAAAACGGACGCAGGGAGCCTGGTATCGACAACGGCGGCTGGTGAGCCTGGATGGCAGCACCTTGGATGTGGCAGACACCGCGGCGAACGACCGGGCCTTCGGCCGGCCCGGGGCCAGTCGGGGATCGAGTGCCTACCCCAAGATTCGCTTCGTGGGCTTGCTGGAAAATGGCACCCACGTTCTGTGGGCGGCGCAAGTGGATTCCTATGCGACGGATGAGATCACACTGGCGCAAGCCGTGGTGCCCGCCCTGAAAAAAGGCATGCTGTGCTTGGCCGACCGGTTTTTCCCCGGCTACGAACTGTGGCAGAAAGCCGCGCAGACGGGCGCTGAACTGCTCTGGCGAGTCCGCCAGAATGCGCGTTTGGAGGTGGACCAGCGCTTGGCGGATGGCTCCTACCTCAGTCGCATTTATCGGTCCACCTCGGACCGCCGGAATCAGCGCCACCCCATTACGGTCCGCGTGATCGAATATCGTCTGCAGGATGTGCCAGGAGCGGAGCCGATCTATCGCCTGATCACCACGATTCTGGATCCCCGATCGGCCCCGGCGAAAGAACTGGCGGCGCTCTATCACGAGCGATGGGAAATTGAGACCACGCTGGACGAACTGAAGACCCATCTGCGGGGTGCCCAGATCGTCCTGCGCAGCAAGACTCCGGAACTGGTCCGGCAGGAGTTTTATGGACTCCTTATGGCCCACTTTGCCATTCGCGGCCTGATGCACGAGGCCGCCCTGCAGGCGGATGAAGATCCCGACCACCTTTCCTTCCTCCATGCCGTGCGGGTCATACAACGGCGCCTGGCTCGCTATGTCGCTACTCCCCCCTCGGCAGAAGAGAGCGTTTCATGAGGCCATACTCCAGGAGATTCTGCAGGAACGGGTGAGTTGCAGCCGCCATCGCATCAACCCCCGCGGCGTGAAGCGCAAAATGAGCGACTACCGGCTGCGGCCTCGCAAGCGGGGACCTACTCGCCGCATCAACTTTTCTGCATCCGTGAGGATCGTTAAATGAACAGTATTGGGTCTAGCCCTGACTTCTCACCACGCTCTGCCATTTTGAGTGGCGCGACCGGAAGGGCGGGGTTTTACAGGCTGCGGAAAAACGCTTCCAAGCTGTCATTCCGAGCGGAGCGAGGAATCTCGCCCTGAGTGTTTTCAAAACAATGCGAGATTCCTCGTCGTCCGTCGGCTGACGGACTCCTCGGAATGACAGGCCTAACGGGTTTTTCCGCAGCCTGTAAAACCCCGCCCCTCCCTTTTCCCGTCCCTGGTTTTGCTCCCCGTAAGGGGAGCACTTTGGATAGCCGTGGGGGCAACTCACGGATAAGAACGTATCAAGCGACATCCGGCCCTGGAAGGGCCGAACTGCCATGGACACCGCGTCGGCGTCACTCGTATCGCAGCGCCACCATGGGATCGACCTTGGTCGCCCGGCGCGCCGGGATGTAACACGCCAAGGCTGCGGTGACCAGTACGACGAGGGTCACACCGGCAATGGTCCGCGGGTCTTGTGCGGTTACGCCGAACAGCAGGCCGCGAATCAGACCACCGGCCGCCAGTGCCGCCATAACGCCCGCAGCCCATCCCACCAAGACGGGCGACATCCCCTGTAGCAGAACCAGGTTCCGCAGGTCGGAGCCTTGGGCGCCAAGCGCCATGCGGATCCCCAACTCTTGCCGGCGCCGCGCCACAGAGTACCCCACCACGCCGTAGATTCCCAGCGCGGCAAGCAACAGTGCGAAGATTGCAAAAAGAGATGCAAGCCCCATTTGGAAGCGGCGGACACCCACCGATTCCGACACGATCTCGGTCATGGGCCGCAGGTGCCGGATTGGAACCCCGGAATCCACGCTCCGGATCGCGCCGCGCACCGCCGTGCCCATTGACGCCGGCACAATCGCCGCCCGAACCACCAGCGATGCACTCATGCCCCACCAGTTTGGGGACGCCGGCCCCGCAGGTTGATAGATCATTAATAGCGGAGGCTCGTCGAGTGCGACCGTTCGGATGTCAGCGACGACACCGATTATCTGCGTGAGAGGCCTATCATCTGATCCTGGGTGGAATTGCTTGCCGAGGGGATTTTCGCCCGGCCACAGATTCTTCGCGACGCCTTCCGAAATCACGGCAACGTGGCGGTCGCGGTCGACCTGCTCGATCAGGCGGCCTTGGCGCAAGGCAATACCCATAGACTGGAAATATCCGGGAGTCACATATCGATAGTTTGCGATGGGAGCTTGCAGGCCCGTAGTCGAGCGGCCGGGCACGTTGATGCTGTCCACCTGCTCTTGCCCCTCGAGCGGGAGCCTGCTGATCCAACCCGCGGATTTCACTCCGGGAAGCGTGCGCACCCGCGCGAGCACGTTATTGTAAAACTCGTACTTCTGCTCCGCCTTCGTGTAGTTTTGCGGGGGCAAGCTGACGTCCACGACGAGCACGTCCTCTGCCGTGAATCCCTTATCGACCCCAAGCAAGCGGACCATGCTCGTCGCTAGCAGGCCGGCAACGATCAGGAGCAATGTGCCGACCCCGACTTCGAAGCCGATCAGCGATTCCCGCAAGCGGCGGGCGGGGCGGCCCTCCGTGATTGTGGCGGCGCCTGCCTTCAGCGCCTGTTGCGGCTCAGCGTGCGCCACGCGCCACGCGGGCAAGGCGCCGAAGAGGATTCCGGTCAGCATGGAAACGAAGACCGTGAACCACAGCACGCGCGCGTCCACGTGCACTTCATCCAGCCGCGGCAGGTTGGCGGGCGCCACAGCCACCAGCCACCGCAGCCCGAAATATGCGAGGCCAATGCCGATGACTCCTCCCACGATCGCGAGCAAGGCACTCTCCGTCAGGAGTTGCCGCGCCAGCCGAGCGCGAGAAGCTCCCAGCGCCGTCCGAATGCCCGCCTCCCGCACCCGGCCCGGAACGCGCACTAGCAGCAGGTTCGCCAGGTTCAGGCAAACGATAAGGAGCACCGCCCCCACGCCCGCAAGCAAGAGCAGAAGCCCGCGCCGTGCCGGTCCCACGACTTGGCTTTCGAGAGGAACGATCTCGGCGCGAAGGCCTATCCCCTGCTTTGCGTCCTTGGCAATCCGTGCCTGAATCACATTTAACTCGGCCAGGGCTTGCCCTGCGCTCGTCCCGGGCTTCAGCCGGGCGATGGCGGCGTAATCGAATTCTCCCAGCGGTGAAAATTGTTTCGGATCCAGTCCGAGCGGCTTGAAGTAATCCGTCCGCAGGGGAAATCCTGTCATTGCGCCGAATTGATCGCCTTTGGGGAATCGGAACGAAGCGGGGAGAACGCCCACGACCTGGAAGGGCTTGCCGTCGAGTGTAATCGACCGGCCCACGATCTTTGGATCGCCCTGAAAGCGGTCGCGCCAGAACGAATTGGTGAGCATCACCACGTGGTCTTTGCCGGGGATGTCTTCTTGCGGCAGAAACGTGCGGCCCAGTTGCGGCACGATACCCAGCACGCCAAAGAGATTGGCGGAAGCCAGGCCGCCGTAAAGGTCCTCCGATTCGCCGTAGCCAGTCAACATCGCACCCGTCGACTTGACAATCGCGACTTCGGCGAAGGAGTGGCATTCGCGCTGCCAGACGCGGAAATTCGGCAGGTTTGCAGGAAGCGTGGGATACGTCTGGCTCAGCTCCGGGATGATTTCACGCACCAGGTAAAGCTGCTGCGCCTCGCGATAGGCAAGCGGCCGCAGTAACACGCTGTTCACCATTGAGAAAATCGCGGCGTTGGCGCCGATACCGAGAGCGAGCGTGAGTACGGCGACAGTGGTAAAGCCGGGGGATTTGCGCAGCATGCGCAGGCCGTATCGCAGATCCTGCCAGAGCGATTCGAGCCAACCAAGGCTGTTCATGTGATAGATCTCCTCGCGGATCAGCGTCAGGTTGCCAAGCTTCCTGTGCGCGGCATAGCGCGCCTCTTCCAGCGACATGCCTCGGGCAATGTTCTCATCGGTCTCAGCTTCGAGATACGCTTCGAGTTCGCGCGCTCGCTCCTCATCCCAATAGCGGCGGCGAAAGAAGCGGGTCCAACTCATAATTCACCCCGTGGGTAGCCCGGACCTCCGCATTTGAGGTCCGCGGCTTTTGTGACGAAGAACCGCGGACCTGAAAGAAGCAGGTCCGCGCTACCGACTTGCTGTGGCCCCCTGCCCTGCCGGAATGAAGCAGGCGCTAAGCTGTGCGGACACTCGACGGGGGCGCCACCTCGCGAGTAGCTATTGTTCCCGCAAGGCGTCCACGGGATTTACACGAAGAGCCCGCCGCGCGGGAGCGTACGCGGCGACCAGGCCGACCGCAGCCACCACGGCCACAGCGACGGCGAGCCCAAACGGGTCAGCCGGACTCACCCCGTAGAGCGCCGACCTGATGATACGTGCCCCTGCCAGCCCCGCAGCGAGGCCGATCGCCGCTCCAATGGCGAGTCGCAGCAGCGTCTCCCGGAACACGAGCGCTAACACGTCCGCCGGCCGCGCCCCCATCGCCACCCGAATTCCGATTTCGTGGGTGCGCCGACTGACGCTATATGAAACAAGCCCATAGAGCCCCACACCTGCCAGAAATATCCCCAAGATGGCGATGGTCCCTACCAGGCCGGCCCCTACACGGTACGGGAAGAGCGATAACCGCATACTCTGGCGCAAGCTGGTCAGGCTCATGATAAGGGCATCGGGTTCCGCATCATGAATTGCCTTTCGAACCGTTCCCGCCAGGGCCGAAGGTGGCCCGGCGGTCTCGATCAGGAGCGTGCCTTCGCCGCGCTTACCAAGCGGCGCCGCTGCAAACACGAATGGGATCGGTTCTTCGTTCAGCCAAAAGTATTTCCCATTCTCCGCGACACCAATGACGCGGCAATCCGCTCCGCCCATCCGGAAAACCTTACTCATCGCTGCGTCGGGGCTGCCCCAGATCTGGCGCGCCATGGTCTCATTCACCACAACATCACCCCTCGAGTCGCTCCGGCCGAAGTCACGCCCGCGAAGAAGCCGGGTGCCCATGATCGAAAAATATTCAGGACCTACCGCCCTTCCCCCGACTTCCACAGGTTCGGAGGTCATCCCCGGTATTGTGACCTTGTGTTTCCCTTCCCCGCCGCCACTGAGCAGCAGCATATCCGTGAAACCTATTCTCTGGACACCAGGGAGTTCGCGCAGCTTGTCAGCTAAGCGAGCGAAATCAACCTCCTTACCTTCCGTGGGAGCTCCCAGGAAAGCTGCCAGCACCTTTCTTCCGGGATCGAATCCGGGCCGCATCCGCTGGACTTCCAGGTAGCTTCGGACCAAGAGACCTGTGCCTACCAGCAGGAACTGGGAGATTGCAACTTGCGCAATAACCAGGGCTCCGCGAAGCCGGAAACGCCCTCTCACTCTGGGGGCGTCGCCCTTCAGCGTGGGGACCAGATCGGGCCGGGAAGCCCGCAACGAGGGGACTAGTCCGGCTGCTAGCGCCGTAACGAGGGCTACCGCCAGCGTGTATGTCACGACCCTGCTATCCAAGCGAAAGTCAAAGTCCACCGCGAACATTGTGATGGGATTAAGGGCCGGTATGAGGCGAATCAGCCAAAGCGCCACCAATAGGCCCGCGGCGGCAGCCATCAACGACAGCAGCAGGCTTTCCACAATCAACTGCCGCACCAGACGCGTTCGCGAGGCACCCATAGCCGCGCGCACGGCGAACTCCTGCCGCCGCGATTCCCCCTGCGCCATCAGAATGCCCGCGATGTTGGCGCACGCGATGAGCAACACCAGTCCTGCCAGAGAAAGGGGGATCGCCCCTAGCACGCCCCTGCCGGGGTTGTCGAGGACGATCGTCCTTCCTTTGTTTGTATCCGGATACTGAGTGGCAAGCCGCTTCGCCACCGTTGCCAGCACGGCTTCCGCCCGCGCGGGGTCCACGCCATCTCGTAAACGTACTAAGGCATTGAGATACTGCGCGTCACGTCGCATGAGGTAGCTACGTTGGCTGGATGGATAGGCGCTGAAAGGAATCCACATGTCTGGTGGGAGGACCTCCAAGCCGGGCTCACGAAACCCGCGGGGCAAGATACCTACGATAGAGAAGGCACGGCTGGACATGAAGAGGGTTTTTCCGACAGCGTCGGCAGCTCCTCCGAATTGATGCTGCCACAAGGAATAGCTGATCACCGCCGGCGGTGGACCTTCGAAATGCGCGTCGTCCTCCCCCAATGTCCGCCCCACCGCCGCCCGCGCTCCCAGAACCGAAAAGTAATTTCCGGTGACTGAACGCGTGGGCACTAATTCCCGATGGCCAGACGGGTCCGTCAAGAGCGCGGATTCCCTCTCGAAGGCGACGAACGAACCTATCTCAGCCGCCTGGGCCTGGTAATCCAGGAACTCGGGATATGAGAGACCTTTGAATTGATCATGATTGTCGGTGCAGGTCACAAGAAAGAACATCTGCCTGGCGCCCTGGACCGAAAGAGGCTTCAGTATCAGACTGTCCACCACGCTGAACAGCGCGCAGTTGGGGCCGATGGCAATCGCCAAGGAAATCACTGCTATGGCAGTCGCGCCAGGGCTCTTAACGAACATACGGAAGGCGAAGCGCACATCCTGCCAGAGGGTTTCGAGCCAACCGAGGCTGTTCATTTGATAAATCTCCTCTCGGATCAGCGTCAGGTTGCCAAGCTTCCTTTTTGCAGCGTAGCGCGCCTCTTCCGGCGACACGCCTCGGGCAATGTTCTCATCGGTCTCAGCTTCGAGATACGCTTCGAGTTCGCGCGCTCGTTCCTCATCCCAATATCGGCGGCGAAAGAATCGAGTCCAGCTCATGATTAGCCCTCAGCTTTCAGTCATCAGTTCTCAGTTATCAGCACTCGGCACAGAAAAACCCCACGACTTGCAGCTTGAAGACTGAGAACTGAAAACTGATGACTGACAACTTCATTCATATCTCAGCGCCACCATGGGATCGACCTTGGTCGCCCGGCGGGCGGGAAGATAGCAAGCCAATAGTCCCACCGCGATGAGCACAATACATGCGCCGGCGAATGTTGCGGCATCCCTGGCGTGCACTTGAAAGAGCAGACTTTCTAAGGCGCGGGTTGTTGCCCACGCTCCCGCAATCCCGAGTACAACCCCTGTCAGAATTAAGGCTAAGCCTTGCCTCAGGATCATTTCGAGGACATCACCCCTCTCCGCGCCCAGCGCCATCCGCACTCCGATTTCATGGGTGCGGTGCGCCACCGAGTAGTTGAGGAGGCCATACAATCCCACGGCGGAAAGCGTAATGGCGAGGGCGGCAAAGGTCAGTACCAACAGCATGTAAAAGCGCGGGACGGTGACCGACTCCGCGAGCAGATCTTCGATCGGTGCCAGCTTGCCGATCAGTATGTTTTTGTTCCATGAACGAATTTCCTTGCGAACCGTGGAAGCCAGGCTGGACGGCGGCACGGCTGTCCTAATGACGACACACACGCTGTTGTTCCAGTCGGTTTGCAGGCGGGAGAAGTAGATGTTAGGCATGGGATCGCCATCCACGCCGAATCCCTTCATGTTGCCGACGATGCCGACGACGGTGTACCAGGTATCGCTGCCCCGCCTGATACTCCTGCCGATGGGATCCTGTCCGGGAAAACAGCGGCGGGCCAGCGCCTCATTGACCACCGCCACGGGCGGCGCGGTGGCCGTATCACTGGCGGCGATAAAGCGGCCTTTTAGAAGGGTCATGCTGGCAGCGCGAAAGTAATCGGATGTGACGGGTGTAACCCCTGCGTTAACCTGCTCCTCGAGTGGCAGGGGGTGACCTTCGATTTCCAACGGTCCATATGAACCGGGCAGGGCGTTGGGAAATGTCGTGGCCGCGCCGGCGGATTGCACACCGGGTAGAGCGCGAAGGCGTTCCAACAGTTCATCGATCTTCGCATTAACATTCCAGGGAAGTTCGACCGCCAAAAGACCTTCAGGCCGGAAGCCCAAAGGCACAGTGACGCGTTGCACGAAGCTGCGCAGCAGCAGGCCCGCGCTCGTCAAGAGCACCATGGACAGTGCGATCTGTACGATCGCCAGCACGCTGGGAGCCCGCGTGCGGGTGGGCCCGCTGCCGCGACGCTCCGAGCCCTCCTTTAGTGTTTCGTTCAGATCCGGCCTTGAGGATCGCAGGGCGGGCGACAGACCGCACAGCACTCCCGTCGAGATAGCCACCAGCAGCGTAAAGAACAACATGCTGGGATTGACAGCAATTTCCTGAATGCGCGGAAGCTTGACGGGGTCGAATGCGACGAACGCCCGCACGCCCCAGTAGGCCCAAGCGACTCCGAGCGCGCCTCCTGCTACCGCGAGCAGGGTGCTCTCCGTCAATGCATATCGGATCATCCGCCAGCGGCTGGCGCCCAGGGTCAACCGCAGCGCGAATTCACGCTGGCGGGCAGTCGCGCGCGCCAACATCAGGTTGGCGACATTGGCACAGGCGATGAGCAGCAGACAGCCGACCGCAGCCAAGAGCACCAGGAGGGCGCGCCTAACCTCACCGACGGTCTGCTCCTGGAGTGAGACCACGTTCACACCGGCGCCGATGGCGCCGTTTTCCTTTGGGTAAGCCTGGCGAAGCCGGGCGGCGATGGTGTCCATTTCGCTTTGCGTTTGAGCAATACTGGCGCCCGGCTTCAGCTTGCCGATCACGCGGAAGTTGCCGTCTCCGCGGTGCTGTCCAACCACGGCCTCCTGCGGCAAGGGAAACCAAGCCTCGTCATTCACAGGAAAATCGAATCCAGGCGGCATCACTCCCACCACCGTCCAGGGTTCGCGGTTTAGCTGAACGGTCTTACCCATTACAGCGGGGCCGCCGCCCAGCCTGCGCCAAAGCGAATCACTGAGAATGACAACCCTGAACCCCTCATGAGTCTGTTCTTCGGGAGAGAATATGCGGCCTCGAGCCGGTCGGACGCCCAGGAGGTCGAAGAAGTCGGCGGTCACACGCACGGCAGGAATCTCAGTGGGTTCTCCATTGATGGTCACCGTGCTCCCCCACCACCACATAGCCGTCATGTGCTCGAGCGTCTTGCATTGCTCCTTCCAATCGGCGAAGTCCGGCCCCGAATACATATATGTGGTTCTCGCCACGCTTCGCCCATGTTGCCCAGACCATCACCAGCCGTCCGGGATCCTTGAAGGGCAAGGGGCGAAGCAGCACGGCGTAGACGACGCTAAAAATCGCGGTGTTGGCGCCTATGCCCAGAGCGAGGGTCAGCAGCGCAACAGCCGTGAAACCGGGAGTCCTGCGCAGCATACGCAGGCCGTAGCGGAGATCGCTCAACACCGTTTCGAGCCAACCAAGGGTGTTCATGTGATAAATCTCCTCCCGGATCAGCGTCAGGTTGCCAAGCTTCCGGTGCGCGGCGTAGCGCGCTTCTTCCGGGGACATGCCGCGGGCAATGTTCTCATCCCTCTCGATTTGGAGATACGCTTCGAGCTCGCGCGCTCGTTCCTCATCCCAATATCGGCGGCGAAAAAATCGAGTCCAGCTCATGATTTGCTCCCTCTTGAAGTCGTCCTCCAAACGCTCTGTCATTCCGAGCGCAGATTTCATGATCCTTCGGCTCACCACTTTGCATGAAAATGCGCGCAGCACCTTGGAGTGCGGTAGCAGCAGCTACCGCCTTTGCTTCTCTGGATCTTGCGCCCAGTTCGTATTGACCTAAGTCCGAGGGCGGTAGCTGCTGCTACCGCACTCCAAGGCGCCTTCGGCACAGGCATTTTCACCGCAGCGAGGAATCTCGCTCTGGGCTGTGGGGCAAGGAATCAGGGCGAGATTCCTCGCTGCGCTCGGAATGACACGCCTGACCGGAAGGTCATGACACCCCCTCCGAAGAACCCAATACGCGATTGATAGCGCGCACCAGTTCTTCCCAGCGATTGGTTTGCTGGGCCAATTGCTTGCGGCCCACGGGCGTCAGCCGGTAGTAGCGTGCCCGGCGGTTGTTTTCCGAAGTTCCCCAGAAGGAAGCGATCCAGCCGCGGTCCTCCAGGCGATGCAAGGCGGGATAGAGCGAGCCGTGCTCGACTTGCAGGACATCTTCGGAGCGGTGTTCGATGGCGTAAGCGATGGTGTGCCCGTGGGCGGGACCCAGCACCAGGGTTTGCAGAATCAACAGGTCAAGCGTGCCCTGGAGCAGCTCGCCTTCCAGCGGTGGTGAACCCTTCTTTGGCATGCAGCCGTTATACTCCAATAGATCATCTACTGCAAGAGGAAAATACGAGCTGCCTTGGTTTCTTAGAGATGACAAGATGCCCGCGGGACACTGGACTGCGGCGCTAGGGAAGATTAGCTATGGGTCGGTCAGCGTTGGCTTTTCGCCACGCACCCTGGCAACTGGGGCATTGCCGACCCTGCACGGGTGCGCGACACAGAAGGTAGGAGGGCGGAAGGTAACGTGATCATGGCCCCGCGAGGGGCCAGTCCATGAATAGCCGTAGGTGAAACCTACGGACAGAAAGCGGCAATACCCTAATCAACCCTGGAGGGGTTAACAGTGGCTATGGTCCGGCCCCTCCAGGGCCGGAAAGGTTTTTATACGCTGGCTGCCTGATTAGTAGCCAGCGGGCGCGGGCAGGTGTCCGGCGGATCGAAGCCGCCACGTGGCGAGGTAAACTCGCCGCTACAACTCCAAACTGAGACACCACCCGGACTTTCTGTCTCTTGACAAACGCCACAAGATAGGCTAGGATAGTGCGTTGAGGTTGTGTTGGAGGCCGTGCCCTGCTGAGAACCCTATGCGGCCCGCCTGCTGGCGGGCTACTGCTCGCCCCAACCCGCCCGCGCACAAGCGGGGATTCACCGTCGTAGGGGCGGTTCGCGAACCGCCCCTACAAGTCACCCCAAGAAAGCGCCAAGCGGGACGAAAAGCCCGCAAATTGGCTCTCCGCTCCTCAGACAAGAAGTCATTCGCAGCCAGGGAAAGCAAAAGGAGATTAATTAAAATTGAGCGAACGATTCGGGAATGTTATTGAAAACAAAGGACCGCTGTTGAAAAGGTGCAGGCAAAGCGGGAATGTCTATGAAAACACAGGTGGTTAGCCGCGTAGAGCGGGAATGTTATTGAAAATTAAGGTACTTACATTGTTCAGGCGTCGGGTGACAGGCGCTCGGACAGGGCTCAGGTGTCAGGTGTCGGGTGTCAGGTCTCAGGCCTTATGAGTCAAGAACGCCTCTGCCCCTTCTTGCCGCCCACGGCCTACTGCCTTCTGCCTACTGCTTACTGCCTACTTGGTCCTCACTGCGTGGTGGCGGAATAAACGCGCACCGGCCCGAGCAGTCCCGAAGGCAGCAACGGCGAGTTCGCCTTGTACGGCTTCACATCCGCGAACGTATATTTCGTCGTCGCGTCGGGTTGTTGATCGCCGATCAGCCGGTTGACCCAGGCATTGATCACCTTGATCGTCACTTCGTTCGCGCCCGGCTTCAGCGCGCTGGTGGCATCCACGCGGTACGGTGTATGCCAGACGATGCCCAGCGACTTGCCGTTCACCGTCACCTCCGCCAGGTTCTTCACGTCGCCCAGGTCGATCCACAGCTTCGCGCCCTTCTTGAACCACTCCGGCGAAGCCTGAATGGTCTTGGTATAGGTGCCGGTTCCGGAGAAGTACTTCACCCCCGCATCCGGTGCTGTCACGCCAGGAGATCAGCTTGTCCAGCGTGATGGAGGCCGGCGCGCCACGGCCCGGCTGGAAGCTCACATTCCATGGGCCATCCACCGTCGCCAGTTCCGTCTCCACCACCTTGGGCAAAGTGCGCGACGTCGCCTTCGTCGGCTTGCGGAACACCACGAACACCGTGCCCCAGGGCTCCAGGTGCAACGGCACCGTGGTGCGGCCGTCGGCGATCTGGTAAGACGCGGGCTCCGATCTTGCCCGTCTCGGCGTGCCAGAGTTCCGGCGCCTTACCGGTCACGCGGAAGGTCGCATCCACCGTCTCGTCGCGGTCGTTGCGGTTATCCACGAAGTACAGATCGCCATCCGCCAGCTTGCGATGCACGAAGAGAAGGCGCGTGTCGCTCTCCGGCTTGGTGTAGTCGAAGTCCGGAGCCACGCTTCAACGCGTTCAAGACGTCGGCCTCGGCATTCTGTCCCGCGTACACCTTGCCTTTGCCCACCGTGTGCACGCCGCGTGCCATCGCCAAACAGCTCGTCGTTCAGCTGCTGGAACTCCGCCTGGTCGTCGGCCAGGCTGGGATCGTCGGTCGGCTTCGGACCGGCCACGACGGCGCCATCCTCCACCAGTTTGTGAATGGCGCGCAGCACCGGCAGCGACATGTGTTGGCTGTAGGGATCGAGCGCCAGCACACGGTAGCTCATCCCGCTCTTGGTGGTAATTCGACCGTCGGTCGCGCTTCAGCATGTGAATCAGGCCGTCGGCGTTGATGTAGTCGAAGCCGTAGCCCGCCGGCACATCCGGCGACTTATTCGCAAAGATTGCGGTCAGGTTTGAATCTTCGCCGTAGAAGTAAACCACGTCCGCGCCGAAGTGCCCCTGCTGAAGCAGATAGCTAGCTGCGCGCAATGTAGTTCACCCAGGGACCGGCCTCTTCCGCCCAGGTTTCGTTGCGGTTGAACCACTGTCCGAAGGGCCCCAGCGTCATTCCCGGCGCCTTGCCCACCAGCGGCTGGTGTGCCGACTCGTGAATCACAAAGCGGTTGATCCCGTTCAGCAGTTCCTGGTCCGCCGTCGGCTTCAGCGTTGCCGGCGACCACGCCCAGGGCGCGGCGGCCGCCGTCAGCGACTCGGCCGCGGCCAGGTTCTGACCGTAGATATGCGCCACCGATGCCGATTCCCGATCGTCCGCGTTGTAGCCGTATTGCTCTTTGTTCACCCCCGGGGTCTGCGTCCACATGGCGCTCATGGGCACTTCGTTGAACTTCTTCACTTCCATGCCATCCGCCACAAAGGCGCGTCCGCCCTCGTGTGACTCGCCGTAATGGCCCATGCCCCACTCGTGCAGCGTGGCCTCCAACTGGCCGTAATGCTCGTCGGCGATTAAATCGCCAATGGTCTTGCGGAAGTCCCACAGGAACCTGTCGCTGGCTTCGGCGCTCTCGACCACCTGCCCGGTGAGAACCGGCATCCAAGGCAGCGGATCATAGCCACGCCGCTTCTTGAACTGCGCGATCATGTCGTCGGTCCAGTTCTGCGAACCGGCCTCCCAACTATCGTTCATCACGTAGCGGATGCCGCGCTTGCCCATATAATCCGCGCCTACCGTCTGCTTGTAGCTGTCCAGGTAGGTCTCCATGTAGTTCTTCACATAGCTGCGGTTCAGCTTGTCGACTTCCAGGCCCGTGGCCTCGGCGGTCGCCGGGTGATTGGTGATTCCCAAGAGGGAATAGCCGAAGCGGAGGACGACCCAATGGCCGGCGGGAGGCGTCCAGTCGAGCGTCCCGTCCGCGCGCATCTTCGAAGTCAGGTCGATCACCTCGGACTTGGAAACGGCATCGGCTGCGAGCGACAGTGGGTGTCGCGAACTGATAGAGATCGGGCATGGGTGTGAAGGCAGCCTTCTCCTCGAACCGGTTGACACGCGCTCCCGGATGCAGCGCCAACTCGGCAATTTCATAGTCGGTGGGCGGTGGGCCAACTTTGATTCCCAGGGATGCGGGGTCCATGCCGCTCGCCCAGGAAGGCAAAGGAGGAGGGGGCATCCGCTTGAAAACGACGCGGAAAAACTTCGCCGTCACCGCTGGAAAAGAAACGGTGTGTTCGGGAGCGCCGCCGTCAGGAAGCTTCACGACAGCCCGGAAATCTTGCCCATCGTCGCTCGCCTCGAGAGTTTTCTCCGGGCTGCTGATTCCCGGCCACCATCGCGGCAATAAAGCCCAGGCTCTTTCGTCGCGATGGTGACGGAGCGAATGGTCTGGGGCTCGGCGAATTCGTATTGGATCCAGGCGCTTTCGCCGGCGGCGGGGATGGGAAGCTTGGTGGTTTTTTCCAGGTCCCCGTCGCTGAGCATCGCCGCGTCAAGCGTGCCCGCGCTCGCCGTCACCTTCGGGTGCAGTGATTCGAGCGGCACATCACTTGCCGGCGCGCGGTAGGCGACGACCGCGGCATCGGCGTAGAACTGCGGAATCGGCTCGGAGCCCTCGGGCGCGGCGAGAACGTCCTGAATGGCCAAGTTCTGAAAGGCCCCGGTGTTCGACGGGCGGATGAGCCAGCGTGCCCGTGAACGGCTTGCCGCCTTCGACGCGTGTCTCACTCCACACATACTTCTTCATTCCCTGCGACGCCGGGACCCACGGGCCGCCCGACTCGCTCCAGCCCGGCGAACCCGCAATCGCCTCTTCCAGTCCCAGTTGATCGGCGAGGATCGTCGCGTACTTGAAGGCATCCTTCCACTCCGGCGTCATGTACGCCAGGCGATTCTCCACCACCTGCGGCGTCGACAAGGCGGCATCAAAATTCTGGAAGCCGCCCAAGCCCACCCGGTGCATCCACTCCAGGTCCAGCTTGATGCCTTCCTTGGTGATGTTGCCGTTCATCCAGTGCCACCACACCCGCGGACGCGCGCTCTCCGGCGGATTCTCAAATCCAGCTCTTGAGCGGATCAGATTTGCTCTGCGCTGCGGCGGTGCTGACGCCGAGTAACAGCACCATGATTGCGTAGATCAGCTTGCTGGCGGAACGATGTTTCTCGCTCATTGGTTCCTCACTCTCCCATGTCAGAGGTGGGTATTCGATCCGTGTCGCTGGAATCCCCGTCATTTTCGTAGGTGCCCTATCATAGCACGCGACGTATTGGTCTGAAAGTAGCGCCGACCTTTAGAACCTATCATTTTCAATCCGACGGTGGCGCATTGGTCCCGGCGGTTTTGTCGGGATGTATGCGCCCCTCGACGTGGCATCACCGCGTCTTGTTCAAGGACAAAATCAAGCCACGGTCGGGCGTAAAGTCCGAAGAAAAACCAGGCAGAGATTGAAAAAACCTTCCTGTCGCTGCAACCCGTTCGACAATGGTATCGTCTTACATTAGTAAGGGGGCAAGCTGATGTACCGAGATAAAAGCCTTTCTGGAACACCCCACCTTTTGATCCTCAAGGCTCTGGCTCGGGGCGGCGAAGTGGGCGGATATGAGATCGCCAACTGGCTCGAGCAAGTTCCCGAGAAGGTTTTGCAGGTTGAGGAAAGCTCACGCGGATGAACGGACGCACACTTGAAGGAAAAGCCGACTCTGTCCGAACTCGGGACGAGCTATCCCAAAATCGGACACCTCAGCAGGAGGATGCACCGGCTCTTCTCCCTAACTACTTGAAAAAAAGGCCTCGATTAACAAACAGGTTGGTACGTTTCGTGCTTTATGAGGATGGTGAGCAGCGTTTGTGAACGGCGTCGACCCAACCCGGACCCCGAGCGAAAAGATCGGGACAGGGGTAATCTCGCTGCGCCACAGCAGGCAGTTCGGTCCGATAGCAATCGCGAGAGACAGAACCATGACGACCCGCTAGTGGTAGAATCGTGCAAGGTGAATTTTCAGAATTTGGAGCCATTATGAGAATCAAACAAATCCTTTGGGTATCAGCAGCAATCGTTTTTGCCGGCGTTCTATACGCACCGGCCCAGACGCCGGTAATAGTACCAAGTAACACACGCCCAACAACAACGCCGGGATTTGTCCCGAACGAGATGCAGCAGGTCGTAATGCAGGGACGGGCACAGGAGCGGCTGGCGGACTTGGGGCCTGTGCCGCTATCCTTGCAGAAGGTGTTGAAGGAAATCAAGAAGTCCCCTGCGGATAAAGTGATCAAAGATGTGATGGATCTCGGAGTGGATTTTGAAATGAATGCGAGTATCGAGAAAAAGCTGCGCAAAGCCAATGCGAGCGACCAAGTGGTCGACGCAGTGCGGCAGGCGGGGCCGAAAGTGCGCGAGCAGATGGCGAAGCTGATCATAGGAACCGGCGAGGCCGGGTTTCAGTCGATCCCTAAAGAGCAAGCCCAGGGATTCGACGCCATCAAGGTCGAAGTGGACCCTGATAAGTCGATCGCGCTGGTGGATGACTTCGCCAAGAAGTATCCCGACAGCCCCGTGCTCAGCTACGTTTATGCCTTCGGGGCCAATGCTTATCAACAAAAGGCGGATGTGGAGAAGGTGGTGGAGTACAGTGGCAAAGGCTTGAAATTGAAGCCTGACAACCTCATGTGCTTGGTTTTTAGTGTTGCCATGCTGCCCATGCCACAATACCTCAACGCCCACGCGGCTGACCGAGAGAAGATTCTGGCGGAAGCAGAGAGCGAGGCCAATCGTGCGCTCCAGCTTATTCCGCAGGTTCAAAAGCAACCCAATGAGACTGATGCACATTATAAGAGGCGCCAAGGCGACCTTGCCAGTGAAATCCACGGACCGCTGGGCATGATCCACCTTGATCTGGCGACCCAGGCCTTGCAGGGCCCGGACAAAGCTGAACTGGCGAAGGCGGAGCAGGAATTTACCGCCGCCGTGACCACCGCCAGCCATCCCGATCCCCGTGATTACTATCGTTTGGGCGAGGCTTATAGGTTGGATGGCAAATTGGACAACGCCATTCAAGCTTTCACGAAGGCCGGCGAGCTTGGGCAGGGTACATCGATTAAGGCTTACGCTGATCAGGAGATCGCAGAAATGAAAAAGAAGTAGGCTGTGAGGGTTGGGCCGCCCCCAAATCCTAGTAACCTTGAAGTTGGTGCAGTCGAAAGTCAACTGCCTGTAGCGCGGGCGTCTCGCCCGCTGTGGCAGGAGCGTCTCACTCCCGTGCGCGGGCAGGATGCCCGCGCCACAGCGGGCGAGACGCCCGCGCTACGCCACTCAGAATGCCAGCGACGAGCTAGGATGCAGGTCGGGAGGTGATCCCATGAGGGACGTTGTTTCCAAGGCCTGCCACTTTAGACTGTTCATTCTCTCGAGTGTTGCGCTCCTTTCTGTTGTAACGCTCGCTTCCCCGCTTCTGCAAGTCCAAGAGCCTCCACTTCCTGCCGCGGCGCCCGCCGCCCAAACCAGCGAACCAGAGTTCAAGCTGCGCGTGCAAAAGAACGTCGTGGTGGTTCGGGTGGTCGTGCGGGACTCGAAAGGCCGGGCGATTGGCGGACTACGGAAGGACGACTTCAGGATTTTGGATAACGGCAAGCCGCAAGAGATCGGCAGCTTCTCAGTGGAAACTTCAGAGGCTGGGGCTGTGGCGGCCCAACCCTCGCCCTCGGCTCCGGGGGCAAAGGTGGGGCAAGAAGCTGCTACTACCCCCGCGGCGCAGCTCAGCTACCTGGCCTTCTACTTTGACGATCTGTATTCGGCTCAGGACAGCCTGTATCGTTCCGGCCAGGCTGCGGAGAAATTCCTCGCCGGTCTGCCCGCGACCGAGCGGGTGGCGATCTTCACCTCCTCGGGAACCCCAACTCTCGACTTCACGGACGACCGGCAGAAACTCGACGAAACGCTATCGAAGTTGCGCGCTAATACGCGCGAGAAACCCAGGGACAACTGTCCGGAGATCAACGATTATCTCGCCAGCCGAATACTGGACTTAGAAGATGATACTGCCTATGCGATCGTAGGGGACGAAGCCGTTAACCATTGCCACTGGACCCCCGCCATGGCAGCTAAGAAAGAGCTTATCCGCGCGAGGGCCCAGGAGGTGTACGACGCTTATCGGTTGCAGACCCGCGCTGTGCTCAAGAATCTTGAAAGCGTCATCGAGCGCATCGCTGCGATGCCGGGAGAGCGGCAGGTGATGCTCATCTCAGACGGATTCATCAATTTGGAAATGGATAATCGCGTAGAGAGTGTGGTGGACCACGCCTTGCGCGCGCGAGTTACGGTCAGCGCACTCGTTGGCGCAGGACTGACCGTGAACATGGTCGAGATGGATACGAGCCGGTCCTACATGCCCCCGCCCGAGCTGAGTGCTGGCATACACACTTACAACGCGGCCCGGGGAGTTGCTGCCACGGGAACCCTGGCGGAAGTCGCCGAAGGCGCGGGTGGGCAGTTTTTCCACGATAATAACGATCTCTTGGCCGGCATGCGCAAAATACTCCTGCCGCCGGAGGTCAGCTACGTGCTGACTTTTTCACCCGCAGACCTAAAAGCCGACGGAGCGTTTCACGCCCTGAAGGTCATCTTGGCCAACGGCCACGGTCTCACCATTCAGGCTCGCAAAGGCTATTTCGCGCCCAAAGGACAGGTCAGTCGCGAAGAACTCGCCAAAAACGAGATCAGCGAGGCGGTTCACAGTTCCTACCCGATTCAGGATCTACCTTTGACCTTCGAGACCGAAGTTCGCAAGGCGGAGGCGCAGAACGCAGACATCGGGGTTCAGGCGCGACTAGACATCCGCAACCTGCCCTTCGAGAAAAAAGGTGATCGTAACCTCGACAATCTAGTCTTGGCCGTAGCCTTGTTCAACCGCGACGGGAAGTACGTTTCCGGCAGCCAGATGACTTACTCCCTAGCTCTGAAGGATACCACGCTGGCAGACATGCAGAAGTCCGGGCTCGGCCTAAAGGCACATGTCTTGGCGAATCCTGGAGCCTATACCGTCCGGGTGGTAGTGCGTGACGCCCGAGGCGGGAAGATGGCCGCCTCGAGCAAGGCAGTAGAGGTTTCCTCCCAAACTGCCCCGCCAGCGGCGCCCCGTATTGTCCCCTCGGGACCCGCGGTGGCGCGCGACTCCAAAGGGGGGGAAATGGCCAGCCTGAACAAGGCAACGGAGGCTCCCTCGCGGATTGCCCCGCCGGAGGCGCCCCCGGCGGTCCCCTTAGGGCCACCGCCGGCGCGCGAATCCAAAGGCGCGGAGATGGCAGCGGCGAACAGGACAACAGAGGCACTCTTGCGGACTTTCCCGCCCTCGACGCAACTGATAGCCCCTGCGGATGAGCCGTTCTTCGAGGCCTATCGCCACTGCGACCCTATCACCAAATGGCCTTTGAAAAAAACCCTTCATGAGATCCGGGAACTCAAGGGACTCGAACCTGCCACAGATCAGTCTCAACTTCCTGAGATTTTGCGCCACGTTAGTGTGAATCTTCAGAAATTCGTCACGACCTTCATCAATACCACCGCGCTCGAGACTATTGATGAAACTGAAAATTGGCCGTTCGAGCGGGCGCCCGACCACATCGTGCAAAAGTTTCGCTACCTGGTTCTGGCTCGGCAGGAGGGCAAGGCCCTGACTCTTATCGAGTACCGCACGGATCTACAGGGGCGGGAAGAACATTCGCAGAGACTCATTGAGCCCCTCCTCATGACGGCAGGCTTTGCCTCGATGCCCCTTTTCTTCGGGCCTCTGCAACAGCCCTGGTCGGACTTTCGTCTCCTGGGCCAGCAGACGATCCGCGGCAATCGCACTGAGGCAGTGGCCTTCGCCGAGCACGTTGACCCCGAGGCCGTGATGGGCCGCTTCAGCCTTGGCAAAACCTCTATACCGATTCTTCTCCAAGGCGTTGCCTGGATTCGCACCAGCGACTACCAGATCCTCAAGATGCGAACGGACCTCCTTGCGGCCCTCCCGCCCGTCGCGCAGGTGACAACGGTCGCATTCTTTGTAAGCACCCGGTTTCAGGATGAGCCCAGAGCTTTCTGGCTTCCCCATGATGTGGAAGTCACGGTGGACGTGAACCGATTCAAGGTCTGCAATCGTCACAAGTACTCGGACTACCGGATGTTCAGGGTGAAGTCCGTCATCAAGTCGGACGCCCCGCCAAATTAAGGTCAGGCTGGCCAAAATGTGTATGTAGTGCCGCACCGCGCGTAGGGCCGAACGGCGTTCGGCCCTGAGGCAAGCTGCAGTGGCCCTGGGCCGAGCGCCGCTCGGCCCTACGGAGCGGGCAGGTGGGCGACGTCAACAGAACGGCACAACGCCAAAGCCTGTCATTCCGAGCGAAGCGAGGAAACTCGCTCTGAGCATTGTCCAAGGAAGACCAGAGCAAGATTCCTCGCTTCGCTCGGAATGACATGGGCGGAAGGATGGGTGGTCGCCATGAATTGGTTTCGCAAAATCGGCGGATGGCTTCGAACGTTGATTCATCGCAATCAAATTGAATTTCAAGATCTCCGGTTCGGCGCGCGCATGCTGGCCAAGAATCCCGGTTTCACGCTGCTGGTCGCTGGGCTTCTGGCTTTGGGGATCGGAGCCAGCACGGTTATTTTCAGTTTGTTTGAGGCGGTATTCTTACGAGAGTTGCCTGTGCGCCGCCCTGGGGAGTTGGTTCGGATGGTGCAAAAGTCCCGCCTTCCAACGGTCCCACCACAGAGCAATTTCGCTTACCCGTACTACAAAGCCCTGCTCGACCATTCCACAACACTTGCGGCAGTATTTGGAGAGACCGGCGTGGAATGGCACTTGGCAATGAGTGATCCTGAGCCAGCCGAACAGATCACCGTGGATGCCGTGACGCCGGAATTTTTTCAGGCGCTCGGCGCACGGGCCTTGCACGGCCGCGTGCTGCTTCCCCAGGACGACGCTGAGACACCGGGCATGCTGCCGGCCGTCTTGAGTTATGGCTTCTGGAGCCGGCGCTTTGCCCGCGATGCCAGTGTGGTGAACCGGCGGACCTTGCTGGTGAACGGGCAACGCTTTCTGATCGTCGGCGTGACACCCCGGGACTTCAACGGGCTTACGCTGGACACAGCCCCAGACGTCCGCGTCCCTCTCCGGGCGTTCCCTCTCTTGCTCAAGTACCCCAAGGATCGGATGTGGTTGGAGCTGTCGGGCCGCCTCAAACCGGGCATTGCGCGCTCCCAGGCGGAGGCTGAATGCCTGGTGCTCTGGCGGTCTACGATGGAGAACCTATTTCGAGTTTGGAAGTGGCCGCCGCAATTCGTAGAGAGCCAGCTTGCCACGGGCATGCAACTCGAACCCTCGGCGCGGGGCGTATCGATCCTTCGCCACCGTTATGGCGACGCACTCAAGTTACTTATGGTCTCCGTCGCGGTTCTGCTCCTCATTTTCTGCACCAACATAGCAGGGCTTTTGCTGGAGCGAGCCGCGGCAAGGCAACAGGAGATTACGGTTCGCCTGGCGGTCGGCGCAACCCGCTTCCGCTTGGTGCGGCAACTGCTCGCAGAAAACCTGCTGCTCGCCGGTTTGGGTGCGGCGGGCGGCTTGCTGATCACCCTGGCGGGAATGCCGCTGGCGATACGAGCAATGCCTCCAATCCGGCGCTATCCCTCGTCTGACCTCGTGCCGCTCGCGCTCGAGGTGGGAATCAACTGGAGGGTTTTCCTCTTTTTGCTTGCCCTCTCGTTGGTCATCACGCTTCTATTCAGCATCAGCCCGGCGTTTGCCGTTTCCCGCCTGAATCTCGACACCCTGCTCCGCTCGGTGCGAGCCAGCGCCGGCGTGCGCGGGCGGCAGGCCTTAATTGCTCTCCAGATTGCGCTCTGCACGTTCCTGCTCGCCATCGCGAGTCTGTTCGTGCGCACCTTCCGGCAATTGCAGCGGATAGATCCGGGCTTCGATCAAAACCACATTGCCACCTTCACTCTCGACTTCCCGAATAACTATGCCGGCAAGCCTGACGTGTTTCTGAAAACACTCACAGAGCGAGTGTGCGCGATACCCGGAGTGGTGTCAGCCGGGAGCTCTGCCATGGGCGTGATGCGTGGAACTGGAATGCCGGCTACCGTGGCGCTCATAGGGCAGAGAATAACCTATGCCGATTTCATCAACAGCAGCATGAACTACGTCTCGCCCGGTTACTTCACTGCCATGGGAATGCACATTCTAAACGGACGCGAGTGCACCCCCAGTGATGCCCCAGAAACAGGGAAAAAAATTACAGGTCCTCTTAAGGCGGTGGTGAATGAAACATTCCAGCGCCGTTTTTTCCCTGTTACGCAGGCCGTGGGTAAGCTGTTCGGGACGGGTGACGCAGGTCAAGTGGCGGGTGCTAATGACAGGCCTACCTTCGAGATTATTGGAGTAGTGAACGACGCAAGGTACACGACGCTACGACACTGGCTGAAGCCGACCTACTACGCGTGCGACACCTCCTTTGGCGGGTTTGTGCTCAACGTGCGCACTCGCACTCGGCCCGACGCCATGTTTGAACCGGTTCGGAAGGCTTTGGCGTCCCTTGATCCCGCACTGCCTTTTACCGAGGTCCACACCATGGCTGAAGAGGTGGATAACACTATCGCGGGTGAGCGAATCACGGCGGCGCTTACGGCCCTGTTCGGCGGCGTCGCCGCGCTGCTCGTGGGCGTGGGGATTTATGGATTGCTCGCCTACGTGGTGACCCAGAGGCGGCGAGAGATCGGCGTTCGCATGGCGCTGGGAGCAGAACCCGCGCAGATTGGAAAGTTGATTGCCCGTCAGACTTTTGCCATGACTGTCGTGGGGATCATCTCCGGCCTCGTTGCGGCATTTGCAGTTGCACCTGCAATTCGTTCGTTGCTATACGCCGTCTCACCGCAAGATCCGAGATCGCTCGTTGCCGCAGCGATTCTAGTGGCTCTGACGGTGGCGGCCGGAACCATATTCCCCGCCGTCCGCGCCACGCGTGTCGAGCCGATGGTCGCGTTGCGGTACGAGTAGGTGGTCAATCGTCAGTTTTCAGTCGTCAGTTTTCAGTTTCAGTTCTCGACGTGGCGCACCACTTGCCTGAGGCGGTTGACGCCTGCATGATCGTGCGCTCGTCGGACGCGCTCGAGACCGCCGAATCCCGGTCCAACAGTCTCGTTTCGTCCTTGTATTCCAAAGAGTAAAATGGGACCTTTGGAGGTTGATCTTCGCCACTCCTCTAATGGAGCCGCATTATGAAAAGAGTCACCGGGCTTGGGGGAATATTTTTCAAAGCTGATGATCCAGAAAAACTCTACGCGTGGTATGAGAAGCATCTTGGCTTGCAGCGCCAGGCGCAGGAAGCCGTGGTGTTCAATTGGCGTCAAGCGGAGAACCCCGAAAAATCCGGCATGACCGTCTGGGCGATCTTTCCGAAAGAGACGAAGTATTTCGACCCCAGCCGCTCCAGCTTCATGATGAACTTTATGGTGGAGGATCTGGACGGGCTGCTGGCCGCGCTCCGCGAAGAAGGCGTGGAGGTCGATCCGCGGCGCGAGGACTATGATTACGGCCGCTTCGCCTGGATCGTGGATCCCGAAGGCAACCGCATTGAACTCTGGGAACCACCCAGACAGGGAAACAGCAATCGAAATCATGGCCAGTGACGACAGGCAGATGCGACGAGTTCGTTAATCAGCAGGGAAAAGGAGAAATAAATGAGCGAATTATCCATCAGTCAGCTAACGTACAAGGCGATCGAAGCAGGGGAAGGCATTCTGCGTCTGGCGCCGAACTGGGTTCCGAGAGTGTTCTGCAAGCCTGGCCGGCGTCTGCGGCTTGCACCCTCGGACTATTACGCCTTGGGAACCAACCGTGGGGGCATCGACGAGCGCTGGTTTGCCTCCACCACCGAAGCCATGAACGAAAACCGCGCGCCCGATGAGGGCCTGAGTTACGTGGTGCTGGATGGTCAGAAATTCACTCTGAAGGATGCCATTGAAGCTGAGGGTCCACGGCTCATAGGCCGGAGGTTGTGGGAGGAATTTCACCGCTGGCCCGTGTACAGCAAGTTTTTTGACAACTTGGAACCTCTTCCCCATCACATCCACCTCAACGACGCCCAAGCCAAACTGGTGGGCCAGCAGGGCAAGCCGGAAGCTTACTATTTCCCACCCCAGTACAATCCGGTGGGAAACGTTTTTCCGCATACGTACTTCGGCTTGGAGCCCGGGACGACGAAGGCGCAGATCCGGCGCTGCCTGGAGCGCTGGAATGAGGGTGACAACGGCATCCTGAATTACTCCAAGGCTTATCGCTTGCAGCCTGGTACGGGCTGGCATGTCCCGCCTTGCATCCTGCACGCGCCCGGCTCGCTCTGCACCTACGAACCGCAGTGGGGGAGCGACGTGTTCGGCATGTACCAATCGCTGGTCGAGGGTAGTTACATTCCGTGGGATCTGCTCGTCAAGGACGTGCCCAAGGAAAAGCATCACGACCTGGACTTCATCGTTGACCTGATTGACTGGGAAGCAAACACGGACCCGTTCTTCAAGGACCATCATTATCTGGAACCCATCCCGGTTGCCGACACCGCTTCCGAGGGCTACCTGGACAAGTGGGTGGTCTACGGCAAGTTCAGTGGCCGGCAACTCTTCAGCGCCAAGGAGCTGACCGCAAAACCGGGCGCCAAGTGCGTCCTGAAGGAACAGGGCGCTTTCGGATTGATCATCACGCAGGGAGAAGGGCGCATCGGCAAGCTCGCGGTCCACAGCCCGTCCATGATCCACTTTGGGGAAATGACTGAAGACGAGCTTTTCGTTTCCCATGATGCCGCCTTGCAGGGCGTCGCCATCGAGAATACGTCGAAGCAGGAACCGCTCGTTGTGCTGCGGTACTTCGGCCCTGACTCCAATCCTGACGCGCCTGAGGTTGGCGACTACAAGCAGCGCAATTAGCAAGGCGCCGGCGCGGGGTGCCCACTCGAAGCGCGAACCGCGCTCAAGAGGATTTGAGGAGTGTTTTACGGGCTAAGGGAATTTATTCTCTAGAGGCGCAAGTGACAGTTGCTGCGCAGGTCTCAATTGTACGATTCCGGGTTAAGCGATTCCAGCAAGGCTGAAGGCCTTCTTGATTGCCGCCGCCGTGGTGGCGCATGCCTGACCAATGGGCATAGCGCGGAGTGTGGCGTTGAATGGCTCGGCGGCAATGGGCCCGCTGTAGCCGATCTTGAGCAGCGCCTCGAGGAAGCTCTTCACCGGAATGACCCCGGTGGCAGCCGGCAATTCGCGCGAGAGGTCCATCAGTTTGTCCAGCGGCAAACCCGCCGGCGCGTCGTTCAAGTCCACGGTTACTACGTCCTGACTGCGGAGCGCCAACAAGTCTTCCTCCGTCTCCTCGGCGTTGTACCAGTGGTAGGTGTCGAGCTGCACGCCCAGGTTTTCCGTTCCGATGGCGACAATCAATTCTTTCGTCTCGGACAGCGTGTGGATGAAAGGATGTCTGCCACTCCTCCATGATGTTCGAGGGCCCACGTACTCGATCCCCAGCCTCTGCCCGTTGTCCCGCAGCACTTCAGCACAGGCCCGCAGCCGGCAAGCGTGCTCGCGAAAGTTCTGCAAGTATGTCAGGTCGTTGCTGAAGGGCAGAATATAGGTGCTTAGGTGCGACACGCCCACCCGGCCAAGCAACTTGGCTGTCGCAGGCAGGTTCTTCAAGCCCTCGCTGAAGGTCTGCGTATCCTTGCGAAAATCCACGGGCAGGCCGGCCACGCCAAGCCTCAGATTCTTGGCCTTCAAATCATCGAGTAGCCCCTTGAGTTCATCATCGGTGAGCTGGGAAAAGTAAGCCGGGTCGGGGTCGACACCTTCAAATCCATACGTCATCGCCAGCTCGACGGATTGCTGGAAGCTGCCCTTGAACCCTATCCGGCCCAGGCTCAAAATGGTGTAGAACTTACGCTGGGAGGCTTCGGGCAACGCGGGAGCGTCTGCAGAAAAAGATGATGCACCGAGAGCCAACGCTCCCAACCCGGCCGCTGAAGCGAACCGGCGCCGTGTCATTTTGTTTTCGTTCATAACACCTCCAATGTGGTAAGGGCTTCGGAAATGTTTCACACGTTCTACGTCGCGGCTTCAGGCGAATCCCCGCCGCTGGATAGCCTTCTCTCCCTCGGGTTTTGGAAGGAACATATCCTGCCAGGTTAGCCCGCACTCTTTCACCATTTGCACGCCATACTCGTCACGGCCCAAGTTCTTGTCACCGTTGTTGGTGCCGAAAGAAAACTTGACCCCGGCCTTCTTGGCCGCCTTGATGAATGCTGGCCTGGGCAGCCGGTACCGGTTACTGATTTCGATGGCCACGTCGTTCCTTTTCGCGGCCTCGATCACCTTCTGCATTCGCTCCGGCGTCCAAAGTTGATCGTAATCGGCCGCGATAACATCCGGCAGAACCGTGGGATTGGCGTGAATGTCAATCGGCTCGTGATCGAGGATTCCAACAGCGCGGTCGACCAACATATCCATGAACCGTTCCTTATCCTTGATCTCTCCCACCTCCTCCTTGATCCAGATCCGCATTCTTTTGCCGTTGTCGTCGGTGAAGGTCATGGCGTCGCTAAACACGTAATCGAATTTCGCCACCGTTTCCCTCGAGAATAGCTTCACCCATTCCCGGCCTTCTCCTTGCAGCGCCACAAAGCACGGTTGGCCCCTCATGCTCTTTAGGTACTCCTCGGCGGCGGCATCGGTTGTAGTCGGAAAGTTGATCCCGCCGTTGATGGCGATTCCATACTGGATGCCGACCCGGCGCGAGTTCGCGAGCGCCTCTTCTATTGTCAGCCCGCCCTTTAGGTGAACGTGGCAATCCAGCACGGGAAAATTCTGAGCATGCATGTGCAGCAGTTCTCGGTAGACGTCATCGACGACAGGCCGCTCGGCCGCGTCCGCGGAAAGGTCGTCCGGCAGCGGCTTCACCCGGATATTTCGGAACGAAACCTTCGAGTTCGCGTCGTGGCATTCCAGCGCAAATGTGCCGCGCCCAAAAACGCGGCCCGGGTAATCGGCGTCCGTTACCGGCGGATTCGGCTCGAGGTAATCCACCAGCACCGTCCCGTTCAGCCGGACCTGCACCCCCTTGTAGCGCACCACAACGTGCAACTCGGACCACTCGTTGTCCTTCGCGAGCGCCTTGTAAACGTCGTGCACCCCGTAAAGCGACCCGGTCTTAGGACACTCGCGGTAATCGCCCTCGCCCGCATAAGTGTTATTGATTTGGACTTTGAATCCCTTTTTCGGCCACCCGCTCGCCTGGTATGCGGTGTGAAAGTAAATTCCCGACTCGGCCCCCGAGTGCGGCATTACCTCCGCCTTTAATTCGAAATCCTTGAAGCTCGCATTCCGTATCCGTCCCGTATAAAAGAGGTGCGAACACGCTCCGCTGGCGACGATCTGCCCGTCCACAACCCGGAAAGAACCTTTGTTCTCGCCGGCCTTCCAGCCGTGCAGGGTGCGCCCGTCAAAAAGCGGCGTCCAGTCGTCTTCCGCGCGCAGCGTAGCGGGCAGAACCAACAAGGAAGCCAGCAAATCGCGTCTCGAGAGGGGAACCATAGGTGATCCTTTCAGGGTTCTCGCAGCCTGAACAGCTCGACCATCGGCTGATGCGCGGAGCATACATACAAACCGATGTGCGTGCCACCCGCGGGTCAGGCGGCGTAATCTGCGCCCGAGAACCACCGCGACACTGTACGCCAATCGCCCGTCCGCGACAACCCCATATCTTGTGGAACAAGAAATGTGGAACGAAAAATGAACTTGCAGTTGGGGGAAGAGCGCTTTAGCATGGCTTGGTTCAGGCCATCGCAAACCGTGTCATTCCGATCCGTCAGCCGACGGAGAGGAATCTCGCTCTGCGCTGAGGCGGGGAGCCAGTAGTAGGCGGTTAGGAGGAGAAAGAACCAGAGCGAGATTCCTCTCCGTCGGCTGACGGATCGGAATGACACAGGGAAGGTGCGCTCGGAGGAGGCTAACACGGCTTGCAAATGCCGAAAGTCTATTCGGCGCTCGCAGAGTGCCGCTACAATTGACGCCGCTCTGCATGGGACGAAGTTTAGGTTGTAAACGGTAAGTCGAAATTGAATGTCTGCGGAGGGTTACGATTATGAAGATAACAGGTGTAGAGGCTCTTTACCTTCGCCAACCTGAGGTCCGCGAGCAATGTGACAGCGGCCAGGATACGCTACTCGTCAAGGTGACCACGGACGCCGGGATCACCGGAATCGGGGAGGTTGATTCATCTCCCTTAGCGGTCAAGGGAGCCATCGAAGGCCCCTTCAGCCACACCACTGCCACGGGCTTAAGAGAAGTCGTGCTGGGTAAAGACCCGTTCGAGACGGAGTACCTCTGGAACAAGATGTACCGCGCCAACATCTACGCGGGGAGACGAGGCGTGGGCATTCATGCCATGAGCGGCATCGACATGGCGCTTTGGGACATTAAGGGCAAGGCCTTGGGGTTGCCCGTCTGGAAATTGCTGGGCGGCGGTTTCCACAAGAAGTTGCGGTGCTACGCGAGCTCCCTCTTCGGCGCCACGCCGCAAGAAACACACGATCTGGCCAGGCGTTTTCGCGATCGGGGGTTCCAGGCCGTGAAGTTCGGCTGGGACCCCATGGGCCGCGATGCCAAGACCGACGTCGACTTGGTCCGGCAAGGACGCAGAGGGTTGGGAGATGGCCCCGATCTGTTGATTGACGCCGGTCTTGTCTGGGATTCCAAAACGGCGCTGCAACGCGCCCGCGCGTTCGAGGAGTTCAACATTTTCTGGCTCGAGGAACCGCTTCGCCCCGACGACTACGAAGGCTACTGCAAGCTTTCGCAATCCACCTCGATTCGCATCGCCGCTGGTGAAGAGGAGAGCAACCGGCTGTCGTTCCTGGAATTGATGGACAGGGGGAAAATCGATGTCGTTCAGGTGGACCTGACCCGCTGCGGAGGATTCACGGAAGCCCTCAAGATCGCCAGCTTGGCCCACGACCGTGGACTGGTGGTGGCCAATCACGGCTTCACGACCTATATCAACGTAATGGCGGCGCTTCATTTCTTGAATTCGATCCCCAACGCTTTGATTGTCGAGTTTGTGGTGGAGGAAGAAACCACCTTGCGCGAACGAATCACGCGCCAGAAACTGCGTGCCCAGGAAGGCTATCTCCAGATCCCGGACGCTCCTGGCCTGGGAATTGACTTGGATGAAAAAGAGGTGGAACGGCTCCGAGTTGCATGAAGGAGGCAGCGGTATGGCCGAGCGGAAGAAGTATTATTACCACCACTATACCTGGCCTGAGATGAGGGAGCTTGTTAAGCGGCAGCCCGTCGTTGTATTGCCCATTGGGTCGGTCGAGGACCATGGAGCGCACTTGCCCCTGGATGTGGATAACTTTCTCATTGGTTCGATTTGTGAAGAAGCGGCGCGACGCCTGGAGGGAGAGATGCTGCTCTTGCCTCCCATCCCCTATGGCTTCGAAGAACATCACATGGAGTTTCCTGGCACCATCGACATTGCCATGGAACACCTGTTGCATTTCGTTCTCGATGTCACTCGCAGCGTAGCGCGCCATGGCTTCACGCGCATTCTTCTTGCGGACGGGCATGGTTCCAACATGCCCATTCTGGATCTGGTGGCGCGACGCACGGTCCTGGAAACGGAGGCGTTGTGCGCTGCCTTCATTTGGCCCAGTCTGGCGAAGGACGTGATCGAGCGGCTGCGGGAATCGGATAAGCCTGGCGGGATGGCCCACGCCTGTGAGCTCGAGACCTCCTTATACCTGTACCTCGATCCCGCGCGCGTGCAGATGGATAAAGCCAGGAAAGAAATCGGGATGCCGCCCTCTCGTTTTATTTGGATGGATCTGATGAGCGCTTCCCCGGTGCTTCTGATGGATCAATGGTCTCGCTTCAGCAAAAGCGGGGTAGTCGGCGACCCCACACTAGCAACCCAGCAAAAAGGTGAGAAGGTCTTTCAGGCGGTTGTCGAAGCGCTGGTTGAGCTGGTAAGAGAATTCAAGACCTACGCTCGCGGCGCGCGCCAGGACATGCATCTATAGTTCCCTTTTCATCCTACCAAAGGCATCCCGCCAGGACGCTTTTTTGTGGTACGATTGCGTCGTTCGCGAGGAGTAATCTCATGAAAACCAAACTGGCTAGTCTCGCGGTTATAGGGATGTTTGTCGCCGCTTGCGCTCTCTCCTCCGGCTCTCCTCAGAAGGCTGCGCAGGACCAGCTTCCCACCGGGTCGCTTTTTTCCGCGGAGGAGTTGAGCAAGGGTTTCAACAACCACCAATTCACGCCCTACGGCGACCCCAAGTTCAGCCTGGAGATTCTGGTGCCGAGCGGCTGGGAGTCGCACTTGAGTGACTATGACCCTGGTCAGCTCAGCCACGATACCGAGGCCCCGGTTCCCATGATCGAGTTCTACCCCCCCGGTGTGGACGACCTTGGCGTCAACGTCCAGTACATGCGCGTGCCCGGCGACAAGCCTGTCAGCGTCTTTATCGACGAGTACGCCAAGAAAGCCAATGGCACACTTGCCGCGCGACAACAGTTGGACTTGCAGGGCCGCAAAGTGGAGGACGTTCTGATGAAGACCAACGACGATTCGTTGGGCCCGCTCCTTAATCGCGTGATGGCCTTCCGTCGCGGCGACATCATCTTCATCTCCACCGCTTGGGGCGTGGAGGAAAAGTACGAGAAGTACAAGAAGGTCTTCGCCACCGTCCTGGCTTCCTTCAATCCCACCGGAAAATAGCCTACAACCCCAGCCCGAAGCTCGCCACGGCCCGCCACGCCTGCGGGGCGCCCTTGATAAGATACAGGTGAAGACTTCTCGCCTTGAACTCGAGCTCGAACTGCCGGCCTAGGGAAGCGATGGTCCTTTGTTTCACGTTTGCAGGCAGGTTGCCGTACAGCAGGCTGAGGTGGGGCATGAAGGCGGGCTGCCGCTCGAGGCGGAAGACTTCCCGCGCGGCCTTATTCGCCTTTATGATGGGGTGAGTTGTGGCCACCCTTACGAAGAGGCTGCGGAAGTACTCTTCAAGGCCATCCACCGCGGTAAGGCGAACCGTGAAAGGCGGGATTCGCCTTGCCAGGTCTCCCATCTTCTTCGCGACCTCCCGCGCCGGACCCACCATGCCTTCCGCCAAAGTCACGTGAGGCTCAAAGGCCGGTGTGGTATATTGCCGGCTCAATTCGAGGATCGTCCCCGCCAACCGCTGGCGAACCTCTCCGATGGGCATCAACCAAAGCGAATAACTCGAAGGTCTCACTGGTCTCCAGTGCCTCCCTGTGCTCCGTCGCCTAAGAGCCCGTCAGCCGGCGGAGGGCGGCGACACTCCGTGTGCTCTGTGGCAAGGCTCGACAGGCACGGAGCACGGGGAGGTCGTCTCTTTGACTGCGGCCAACAGTCGCGCTCCAAGCGCCATTCTATACTCCTCAAGGAACCCAATCAAACAACCGATCGCCGGACACGACTGCCATGGCCTTTTCCGGGTCACACCTTCCGACGAACGCATGGTTCGGTTGCAAACCTCTTCGTGCAGGAATGACTCGGCGCGCTGGGAAAGGGAAGGGCCCTTTAGGTCACTTTGAGAGGTGTCGAGAGAGACTCCGCGCCAGGCTGCGCCCCGCTCCACCCGGCCCCGTCGCCTGACGGGGTGAAGAAAGCGCCGACGCAGGCCACCCGTCAGCCCCGGCAAGGGCGGAATTTGGAGCCTTGCCGAGAGCTGCCCTGGGGGTTAACTTGCTGGAAAATATGGTAGGCCCGTGGGGACTCGAACCCCAGGCCTCTACCGTGTCAACGCGCCGTTATTAGGTTTTACAACAACTTACAAGACCGCGAGGACTGCCAAAGTTCGCGGAAGTCGTACAAGACATCGAATTTTGTGGGTTGGGTTGTGGGTTGGAATCATCGCCAGAAGGTCAGTGCATCCCGCGGATAACGGTCATGTCACTGAACCTCTTGGTCGGTTTTCGATTGTGCTTGGACCTCCGCGGGAGATGCGAATGTAAAATAGGGTTGTGGACACACCTGTCCGACTTCCTGTCTTGCCGCAAGGTGGCGTGAATCAGCGATCCCCCACCGAGGTCAAAATCGCACTCTTCCGATCTCTGTTTCGCGGACGCGAAGATGTTTACCCGCGCCGCTTCGAAAGCCGCAAGACGGGCAGGGCCGGTTATTCGCCGGTGTGTGGTAATGAATGGGTTCAGGGAATCTGCGAAAAGCCCAGAATCAAATGTTCCGAATGTCCCCACCAGCGTTTTCTTCCCGTAACTGACGATGCGATTCGGTGGCATCTGATGGGTCAGGACGACCATGGCCGCGATTTCGTCATGGGCGTCTATCCGATGCTGCTGGATGAAACCTGTTTCTTCCTGGCCGCCGATTTCGACAAAGCAACGTGGCAGGACGATGCCGCCGCGTTTTTGGAAACCTGCCGCCAAATGAGCTTGCCGGTTGCCTTGGAGCGATCGCGGTCGGGCAAAGGTGGGCACATTTGGTTCTTCTTCGACGAAGCCGTTCCTGCCACCTTGGCGCGCAAGTTGGGCGCGCACATTCTGACGGAAACCATGGAACGCCGTCCAGACATTGGGCTGGATTCGTACGACCGTTTCTTTCCCAATCAAGACACTCTTCCGCAAGGCGGCTTCGGAAACTTAATCGCCTTGCCATTACAGAAGCGGCCGCGGGAATCGGGCAATAGCGTTTTCCTGGATGAGCGATTGACGCCGTTCCCTGACCAATGGGAGTTCTTGTCCTCGATCCGCAGAATCAACCGCAGTGAAGTTGAAGAAAGGGTCCGTCTCGCTGAGGCGAAGGGACAGGTTATTGGCGTCCGGTTAGCGCCTGAGAGCGATGAAGTCGAAGCGGCGCCATGGACGGCTCCGCCCTCGCGGCGCAGGAGAGATGCTCCGATCGCTGGTCCGCTGCCGAAAACCTTGGAACTCACTCTGGGCAATCAGATCTATATCGCGAAAGAGGCGCTGCCTCCGGCCCTTCGCAACCGCTTGATCCGGTTGGCGGCGTTCCAAAATCCCGAATTCTACAAAGCGCAGGCCATGCGACTTTCGACCTACGACAAGCCTCGAATTATTGCCTGCGCCGAAGATTATCCTCAGCACATTGGATTGCCGCGCGGCTGCCTGGATGACCTGCTTCAAACCCTGTCGGCTCTGAACATCAAGTCAGTGGTCCATGACCAGCGCAACCCTGGCCAGCCGCTGAAGGTGACATTCCAGGGTGAACTGCGTCCCGAGCAAACCGTCGCCGCCCAGGCCATGCTTGCCCAAGACACGGGAGTGCTGGCCGCCACGACTGCGTTCGGGAAGACCGTGGTGGCCGCGTGGCTGATCGCCCAACGCGGCGTCAATACGCTCGTATTGGTGCATCGACGGCAATTGCAACAGCAATGGGTCGAGCGACTTTCTACCTTCCTGGGAATGCCGGTCCGCGCCATTGGCCGGATTGGCGGTGGCCGCAAAAAGCCCACCGGCCTCCTGGACGTGGCGGTGATCCAGAGCCTGGTCCGAAACGGCGTCGTCGATGATCTGGTCGGCAATTATGGGCACCTCATTGTAGACGAATGCCATCATCTCTCTGCCCAGAGCTTTGAGCTGGTTGCACGTCAGGCCAAGGCGAAGTTCGTCACGGGTTTGTCGGCCACCGTCACACGGAAGGATGGCCACCATCCGATCATCTTTATGCAGTGCGGTCCTGTGCGTTATCGAGGTAATACGAAACAGCAGGCGGCGGCTCACCCCTTTGAGCATAAGGTGATGGTTCGTCCGACCGACTTTCGCCCGCTGCGGCCGGCCAATCCCAATGTGCGGCAACAATTCCAAGAACTCTATGCGGAACTGATTGCCGATGAAGAGCGCAATCGGCTCATCCACCAGGACGTGATCCAAGCTCTTCGGGAGGGACGTTCGCCGCTGGTGCTGACCGAGCGAAATGAACACTTGGATTCTTTGGCCAAGCAGTTGGGACCTGAGGTGCGACATCTCGTGGTGCTCCGAGGCGGGATGCGCAAAAAGGAACTTGACGCACTCCCTGCCCGCTTGGCTGCCATTCCGGCGGGGGAGACTCGCGTGATCTTGGCCACCGGCCGTTATGTGGGCGAAGGTTTCGATGACGCCCGGCTCGACACCTTATTTCTGACGCTGCCCATTTCGTGGCATGGGACCATCGCGCAATACGTCGGTAGGTTGCATCGCCTATACGACGGCAAGCGCGAAGTGCGCGTCTACGACTACGCCGATCTCAACGTGCCGATGCTGGCACGGATGTTCGATCGCCGCTGTCGCGGCTACGAGGCGATTGGCTACAAGATGCAGCTTCCGGGCAGCGCCGTGCCCGGCTGGCCTGCGGACGTGCCGCTTCCCATCGATCCCGAGTGGAAGAGCCAATACGCCGCCAGCGTGCGTCGCTTAGTGCGCGATGGCGTAGATTCTCCCCTGGCAAACCTGTTTGTCGGCGTTGCCGTACTGGCGTCTCCGAATGCCGAGGGCGCCAATCGAGCGCGAAGCGCCAGCGAGGCATTTCTATATCGCCGACTCGAAACTTTGGCAGCAACAACCGGGAAGTTTCGTTTGAATGTGGAGTTGCCGATTCCGTTCGATGGCTGGGGCCGCATGGAAGTTGATCTGCTTTGCGCGCCTTCGCGAATCGCCATCGAATTGGACGGCGGCCAACATCTTGGCGATGCCGACGCCTACCGGCGAGATCGTCGTAAAGATACCTTGCTTCAGGAGAACGGTTATCTGGTCCTCCGGTTCCTTGCCGAGGACGTCGGCAAGTATCTCGATCAAGTTCTGGATGCGATCTTGCGGGCTTTATCACATCAAGACGCCAGAATCTGAACTGAGCGGTTGGGATCCACTAATCGGCGTGCCGACATGGCGCAAATTGCTGAAATGCGTCGGTTTGGCCAATTCGAATCGTTTGACGAGCAGCCCATCCCGGATTTGAACTCGGAAGCGCTCGACTTCCGAGCTGCTTCCGAGCTGTTTGCACCTGTCCGGAAACTGGCGCCATCTGCTTTTCGCAATCTGCGAGTCACTACCGAACACCACGGACGCGAGGTTCCGACCGTCGGCGGATTTCTCCTATTCGCTAGGAACCGATTTGACCGCTTCCCTGATGCGTGGTTGCAGGCGGGTCGCTTCGTCGGGAAGGACCGGGTGAGGATCTTGGACTCGAGCGAAATTCGGACCTACCTGCCACAAGCCGCCGACCAGGCAATCGCGTTCGTGCAGAAGCATCTGGGCCGCGAAGCAGTGATCACGGCTGCTAGCTTCTTTGGGAATGTGGTAGGCCCAGGGGGACTCGAACCCCAGACGTCAACCTGTTAACTTATTTAAAATGAATGGCATATGCGAAACTCCAGGACACAAAGACACCCTGAAATACGCTTATTGGACCCTTAACCGACCGGCAGGTTCTGTCATGACCTTCCTTCCATACCTTCTCCGCATACTTGAATTACTCAAGATATTGAGTTATTTTACTCAGTGCATCTTCCAATAAGGAGATCCGATGTCCTCCTTCTCCCGCCCCGTCCTGAGCAAGCTGATTCAGAGCATGGCGGAGCCGCGCCGATTCCTACAAGTCTTGGCGGGGCCGCGCCAAGCAGGTAAAACGACCCTCGCCAGGCAGTTGATGAAAGCCTATGGAGACCGGTCCTCTTACTCAACAGCAGATACTCTGGCACCTGAGAATTCGATCTGGATCGAGCAGCAATGGGAGGCGGCACGTTTTCGTTGCCGACAGGCGGGTAGCTGGCTTTTGGTGCTCGACGAGATCCAGAAGATTTCCGGCTGGTCAGAAGTGATCAAGCGAATGTGGGACGAAGACTCAGCTCAGAACTTGGACTTGCGAGTCGTATTGCTTGGATCGTCCCCGTTGCTAGTCCAAAGAGGTCTGACAGAGAGCCTCGCCGGCCGTTTTGAGATGCTGCGCATCGGTCACTGGAGTTTTTCCGAGATGCAAGCAGCCTTTGGCTGGACGATTGAACAATACCTCTTCTTCGGGGGCTATCCCGGCGCTGCATCTCTTATTGAAGACGAAGATCGTTGGCGACGTTATTTGCTCGACTCTCTGATTGAGACGACAATTTCGCGCGACATTCTGTTGGTGACCAGGGTCGACAAGCAGGCACTGCTGAGACAACTCTTTCGTCTGGGTTGCGAATATTCCAGTCAGATTCTTTCCTATCAGAAGGTTCTGGGGCAATTGCAGGACGCAGGGAACACAACCACGCTCGCACACTACCTTGACTTGCTGACCGGGGCTGGAATGCTCTGCGGGCTTTCCAAATTTTCAGGCAAAGTTGTTCGTCAGCGCGGCTCAAGCCCGAAATTTCAGGTTCTGAATAACGGGCTGATGACAGCTCAGTCAGCAGACTCGTTCCTTCAGGCGCAGGAGAACCCAGAGCGGTGGGGACGTATAGCCGAATCTGCCATCGGGGCGCATTTGGCGAATGGAGCTTTAACGGGTGACTACAGACTCTTTTACTGGCGCGAAGCTTCCAAAGAAGTGGACTACGTTTTGCAAAAAGGGAATCGGATACTTGCCATAGAAGTAAAATCGGGACACCGACCCGCAGCTCTACCGGGGATGGCTGCCTTCGATAAAATCTATGCTCCAGCTAAGAAGTTTCGGATCGGAACAAGTGGAATGTCCTTCGAAGAATTTCTCAGTGTGCGGGTGGCGGAATTCTTCTGACTTTTGACTGGAAGACCGCTTTCTAACAGTCTCATCCAAACTTTGCCTTCACCAGCCGGCGTAGAAAGCTTTGCTTGGCGGCGTGCGCCTGGCGGAGTTCCTCCAGCGCTGTCTGAAATTCAGAAACACGTTGCTTGCGGACGGCAAGATCGCGCAGGTCGATCAGCAAGCTCACCGCCCTGTCGTATTCGTTTGGTTGCCGCTTCTGGATGTGTGCCGTGATGCGATTCCAGATTTCGCCTTCGCTTTTCTCCAGTTGGTCCAGATACCGTGCGCGGTCCGCCTCGTCCTTTGCTTTCTGCCGCACTGCTTCCGCTGCCCTTTTGGCTTCCAACTGCCGGATCCTCTCTTCTGCCCGTGCCTGAGCCGCAGTCAGGAGATCGTGGACTGTACGGGGTTGAAGTGTGGCGTGGGCGTGCGAGGTTCGTGGTGCAGCTTGCTGCTGAAAGCGCCGCAGAAATTCGATTTTCCAGCGTTCACCGGATTGCAGCGCGGCGGTTACGAGCAAATCGTTCTTTTCTTCTTCGGGTAGATTTTGAATCCACTCCGCCAATTCTTTCCGGCTGGGGCCAGCGCTCAGCGGCGCTGAAGCCGATGCGGCAACTTCGACAAGGTCCTCGTCGATTCCAAGAAACTCAATCAGTGAATGGAGGGGAGCCGACAATTCGCCCAAGCCGGCAGGCACCGGAGGCTCCAGTGCCTCTCCAGAGAATTCCTCACATTGCACGCAAAGGAGCCATCCGAGGTAAAGGCAGCGGAGGTCGCCCCGCAGCAGGTCCGAGCGCAGAGACAGCAGAGAGCCCATCCAGCCGCTGCCGTCGTCCCAGTCATCCATCTCCGACTCCGCTTCAAAACCGACGATCAGGTGTCTTCCAACCTTTCGCACGTGCGCGGCCTCGCCGGGAAGCATGGCTCTTAGCTGTTCGTAGTCGGCCAACTCCCGCGGAAGTCGAAGATAGAACTCTCGCGTTCCCCAATTTGTGACGTAAACAAACGCGTCGAAGTACTTTTCCAGAAGTTTGAGGGGATCGGCCTTCAGGTCTCCCCACTCGTAGTGGTTCGTAAAACTCGTCGAAGTGATCATGGCGCGCGTGGAAATGGATCGCAGGGCAGCGATGTCAGCCTTTGTCAGCGCCTGATCTATCGCCCGAAAGTCGTAATACTGGTATTCGCTCATCTAAAACCCTCTGCGCCAGTGATGATATGCTGCGATCCATTCCGTGCCTTCTGGTGCGGGCGTTGGCAATGGCAGATCGAGGATTCCTATTTTCTGCCGGACTTCGCCCCGGCGGCAAATCACCACAATCCGGCCATCGCGGGTCATATCCACTTTCTCCACAACGGCCTCAATGCCAAGGATATTCACAGAAAAGGGCAGAGCAAGATGCTCCTGAATCAACGTGAGGAACCCGACTGTCTGTTCCTCTTCGTTGTAAGCGTCCACCACTGCTTCCTCAATCAGCTGTTTCAGTTTCGCTTTGCTGATTGGGGGGAGATTGATTCCGGGTTTGGGTTTCAGCTTCCGCACGCCCATATGTGCTACAACCTCCGAAGACAATCTCCAAATTGGGAATTCTCAAGATCGTATAGCGGCTCCCCGGTGTTAGTCAACTGGCGGGTTGGTGCGTTCCTCTGACATCCTGCCCAGGGAGGACTCAATTATGCGCCAAAGCTACCAGCGTGGTTGTCTCAGGCGAACGCATCGCAAGTCAGGACCGGATTGTTGGGAGTTCCTCTGGCGCGAGAACGACCTAACCGGAAAGCGCGTGCGCCGTACGATTGTGATCGGAACAGTCACCCAGTTTCCAACAGTAGACTTAGCCCGGGCCGCCGTAAATGGTTTACGAATGTATATCAACCAGAATAGTTGTCGTCGACGAGAGCAGACGATTCACGTAGCGGATTTGGTGGATCACTACGTACAAACCGAGCTTTCGGACAATGCTGATTGGTACTCTCCCGCGACGCGAGTTGTTTACCAGCAATTTCTCAAAAGATGGATACGGCCGCAATGGGCCGACGTCGATATTTGGGATATTCGGACGATGGCCGTTGAGCATTGGCTGAGACGGCTCCAACGCGCGGATGGCAAACCTCTGGCCAACGCCACCAAGGCAAAAATTCGCAATCTCATGAGTGTTTTGTTCAACCATGCTATCCGCTACGAATGGCTTGAACAGGGAAAGAACCCCATTACCCTTGTCCGCCAGAGCGCAAAGCGCATACGAATTCCCGAAGTACTGGAACCCCGTGAGATCCAGAGCCTTTTGTTACAACTGAAATCATGCTTCCGCCTGATGGTGATCCTGGACGTGACCACGGGGCTTCGTCGCAGCGAACTGTTTGCTCTGAAATGGGGCGACGTTGATTTCGCCGGCTTGCGGCTCGACATCCTGCGCTCGATTTATTTACGGCACATTGGCAATTGCAAGACGGAGGCATCGCACAAGCCGGTCCCCTTGGAGGAGCGTGTAGCGGCTGATCTCTGGTTGTGGAAGGAGACAAGTCCGTATCGGCAAGCTGATGACTGGGTTTTCGCGAGCCCTCATAATCAAGGGAAATACCCGTTCTGGCCAGATGCCGTAATGCAAAAGGTCATTCGCCCCGCGGCCTTGCGGGCAGGAATCAACAAGAGAATTGGATGGCATACCTTTCGCCACACCTTCTCGACGCTGCTCATTGCCAATGGGGAAAATGTCAAGGTCGTTCAAGAACTGATGCGTCACGCCAGCAGTCGTTGCACACTTGAGGTCTACTCGCAGGCGCAGATCAAAGCGAAGCGGCAAGCACAGCAACGCCTAGTTCAGATGATTCTCGCGGACGAGGCTGATAAGCTGGCCCCCGTGATTCAGTGCAACTCACAGGTCGAGATGCATTGAACGCGATCACTGACGCGTGGGGTCGTTGTGGCCAGGGTGGGTCAGTGAATACAAGAACTTAGGCTCTTATTGGAGCAATGTGGAGCAACGCGAAAGGTAAGCAGTGATTGCTAAGTTGTTGAAAGCATTGGTAGGCCCGTGGGGACTCGAACCCCAGACCTCTACCGTGTCAAGGTAGCGCTCTAACCGGGCTGAGCTACGGGCCTATTCAACTGATTATAAGGACCCTAACATAATTCCCGCGGGGTTGCAACTGCCCAAGGAATGGCCCTATGGATGAATTATTAGGAAGGTTGGCACTCAGCCATGGCGTAGAGTTCGAGGTCCTGTGTCACGATTTGAAATAGGCGGGTCAATTAAACGGCAGGTAATCGAAGCGTTCGTCGTCAACGATTCTGAAGAAGCCCGAGCAGGTTCTGGCTCCGCAGATTACCGGCGCGAAACCGAAGTATTGAGCGGCAGAGATTAATACCTGGCTCCCACACAGCGGGCAGGCAAGGATAGCGTGGAAGGCCGGTTCGGAGTTGGGGTCGGCGGCCTCCAGTTGATCAATCAGAAATATATCTCCGGGGGCCATCGCCGAAATCGAGGATTCATCCACGCGACATAGGGCTGTGGGAGGTGAAAGTGGGTTCTCCGGGACCTGCGAAGGTGGTTTCTCTGCGTTCTCTCCCTTGTTTTTGCTGAGTTTTGCTCTCCAACGGTCCCGCATACTAATCCCCTAGGAAAGGGCGTCGACTATTCCAATTCGGGACCCGCTTCCCATTTTGGGACCCGCCGCCTCGCCCGGCGATTTCCCGATAAGAAGCCCGAAAAAGCGCCCTCTCTGTCCCCAGTCGGTCTTGTCCCCGTTTCCGCTTCCACTCCAGTTTGACATCCTTCCAGCGGATTTTGCTGGCCTGGACCGCACCACGGGTCTCGCAGGCCTTCTCGTCGCCGCCTGTAACCCACGCAGCGCCTAGCGCTCGTCTCCCCCGCAACTCTCGACCAGACACTACTATCGGCTGGGTTCCACGAGGGCTTTAAGAAAGGCGTGAGCAGGCGCGAAAACTTGGGTTTCCGCGCCGGCGTGCCGGGCAAACCATCCGATGAGCCAAGGTTGAAACTGTCTAATCCAAAACCTTTCCAATTTGGAACTGAGGCCGAGCCTGACGAGATTCCGGCGTGCGCCTCAAGAAAAACCAGCGGCCTCGAGCGGCCGTCCCCGGCTCGCCCTCATTGGGCGCCAGGGAAGGCAAGTACCTACTCCGCAGTTCCCTTCCAGCACTCCTCCTAGCCGGCTATTCCATTGAAAAGTCGATGCGTGATGGAGTCCCACGATCCCAGACAGGCTAGCACACAAGGCTATCGTTGAGCCTCGTAATCCACGCTTCATTGACCTATTTTGCTCGCGTATGGCCGCGCCCGGAGTGGGCGAAGAGGAATCATTGCCGAGCGCTCCGGGCTGGCATGGGATGTGCAACTGGATTCATTGCCAAGCGGTCTGGGCTGGCATTGGATTAGCAATTTCTAATGCCAGCGCCACAAACTCACGAGCCAAAAAAGCGTGAGGGTAGCGCAGGGCCGTGAACTCTGCGCCGGTGGTGGGGTGTTGGCCTCGAGCGGAAGCCGCTTTCAGAATCCCGCCCGCAGCCCAACACGCAACCCCGGCCAAGGCTTTCTCCTGGCGCCAGGCTTGAGGAGTGAGGTTTCCCATGGCAACACAACTGGGAGCTGTGGAAAGCACGAACCGGCGGTTGAGCCCGCTAGGGTTTCAGGTTTCACAAACGAGTGCCTTCCCCGCTTCACCCCTACGCAGGGACCTGCCTCGCGCGCCAAGCGGAGAACCCTTGGAAAGACAGGAGGCGGAGAGCCAAAACTTGTTACTGGCGATGGCGCCGCTGGTCAAGCGGGTGGCGTTCGAGATGCGGCAGCACTTGCCGCCTCATGTGGACATGGACGATCTGGTGGGGGCGGGGACCTTGGGTCTGGTTGATGCCCTGCGGAAATTCGATCCTTCACGGAAGGTTAAGCTTGAAAGCTACGCCCGGCACCGGATTCGTGGGGGTATCCTGGACTCTCTGCGAACTCTCGACCCCGCCACCCGCGACATGCGGCGGCGGGCGAGAAAGGTGGAAAGGACATATCGCGAGTTGGAAGCTCGCCTGGGTCGTCCCGTGCAAGGGGAAGAAATTGCCCGGGAATTGGGCATTAGCCTCAAGGTATGGCACCGCTGGGCGCGCGAAGTCCACGCTCTGGGCTTTGACGGGTGGCAGCATTGTGGGACGGCATCGACGACCGCTAAGCCGCCGCAGGGAGAAGAGGGTCGGACGGCGGTCCATCAACTGACGAATGACCCCTTTGACCTTTGTTATCGCCGCGAGCAGCGCGACCTGGTGAACCGAGCCCTGGCCCGTCTGCCTGAACGGGAACGGCTGATTGTGACCCTTTACTACCAGCAGGATCTCACTATGAAAGAGATTGCCGCCCGACTCGCAGTGGATGAATCGCGCGTTTCACAACTTCACGCGGAAGCCCTCGAGCGGCTCAAGACGCGGGTGCGGGCCTCCCTTTCTTCACCCAGGCACGTGGCGTTGGCGGAGGCGCGTCCGGCAGGCCTTGCCGGCTGGCGAGTTAAGTCCGAGCTTGCGGCTACTGCCAGGTAGTGGTAGCCTCGATTTCTGATGACTCGACACGAAAACAAGGTCTTCGAAAACCAGCACCTGGTTCTTGACGACGGGGTCTTCGTCAACTGCACTTTCAAGAATTGCAGCCTGGAGTATTCCGGCGGAGACGTCTACGTGCAGAATTGCCAGGGCGAGGGTTGCCAACTCGTCTGGCGTGCAGCGGCGCAGCGTACAGTAATGCTGCTTCAGGGTCTGGGCTTGATGGTTGCGCCACCTACGCCGCCTCCTGGTGATCAGGCGAGGCGTGTGCAGTAAGCGCGCCCCGACTTGCGCCCCCATCGCGTTTCCAGTAGCGGCAAAGCGCTTCCGTGTCCTGAGGGAGCCGGAATGCGGTTTTTTGGAGAAAGTCGCAGAAGCCCTCACCGCCACCCGAAAAGAACCACACTCACGGAACACTCTCTGGGTTGTGAAAGCTGATAAGGTCGAGTCGTAAATGGCCACGTTCGCCCACAAACGCGACAGTATAAATCATCCCATCTTTGCCCACGGCTAGCGACTGGGCTTGGTAAGGTTTCGCGCCGTTTTCGAGCGTTACAACCCCGCGATCAGCACATTGCCCGGAGGAGATCTGCTAGGTGACCAAGGCAAGCGCCTCGGCGTCCTTTACGCCCTCGCGCGCCAGGGACGATCCGGTGAGGTGGTACAGCGTCTTGCCCTGTTTATTATTTACACTGGGACTGCATCGTGATTTAATGGGCGCGTGTTTACCTGCGCCACTGCTCTTAGGATGGTGTTCACCCATTAATGGCAGCGGCGAGCCAGCGAGGAATTCATGAATAGCCGAGAGCGTGTGCTGGGCATGCTGGAGGGACGCGCGGTCGATCATCTTCCTTCCATGCCGATTATCATGCAGTTTGCCGGGGACTACATCGGGGCGAGTTATCAAGACTATGCCACGAACTTCCGCGTTCTGACCGAAGGGCAGATGCGAGTTGCGGAAGAGTTCGGGATAGACCACGTGAACACCATGTCGGACCCGGCGGGGGAGGCAGCGGACTGCGGGGCGGCAGTCAAGTACTTTGCGGATCAGCCGCCGGCCCTGGATGAGGCGAACGCCTTGTTGACGGACAAGACGCGCCTGGCCAAGCTTGAAGTCCCTGACCCCTATGTCGGGCAGCGCATGCACAATCGCCTGCAAGCACTCGCGCTCTACAAGCAGCGGGTAGGCGGGGAGAAACTGATTGAGGGCTGGATCGAAGGTCCGTGCGCGCAAAGCGCCGATTTGCGGGGCATCAACAACCTGATGATGGATTTCTATGACGATCCGGTCTTCGTGCGCGACCTGTTTGATTTTGTGCTCGAGCTGGAGCTGCGTTTCGCTCGGGCCCAGGTTGCCGAGGGCGCCGAATTGATTGGAATCGGTGACGCGGCGGCCTCGCTCGTCGGCCCACAAATTTACGAGCAGTTTGTCTGGGAACACGAAAAGAAGATGGTGGACGGACTGCACGCTCTTGGCGCCCGGGTGCGTCTGCACATTTGCGGGGATACGCGACAAATGGTGGAAAAGATGGGGAAGCTCGGGTGCGACATGATCGATCTGGATTATTTCGTGCCGATCTCCGAAGCGCGCGAGAAGATGGGGCCGGACCAGGTCCTGCTCGGCAACATCGACCCCGTGCGCGTCCTGCGCGAAGGCTCCCCGGAGTCGGTGGCCGCAGCCATTGCCGAGTGTCACCGCCAGGCAGGCCCTCGTTATGTTGTCGGCGCCGGTTGCGAAGTGCCTCGAGACACGCCCCCCGAAAATCTTCGCGCGCTGACCCGCTACGCTCAGGAACACTAGCCGAACCTATCCATCCAACGAGTGGATTTCAATCGGCAGTTGGCGCGCTACGCCTACGCGCTTGTAGTCCGTGTAATGGCGGCGGGGTGAGTCCACACTTCCGGCTTGATTTCCATTCCGAAACCCGGCAGCTCGGGAACGCGCACGACCCCGCCCTTGGGCACCAGGGGATTGCTCAACATGGCGGGCCACGTGGCTTCGTAAAATACCTGGCAACTTTCCTGGATGGCGAGATTGGTCAGCGCCGTTGAAAGGTGCGTCGAAGCGTAAAAGAGGAGCGGCCCGCCTGCGGTGTGCGGGGCCACCGGCAGCTCGAAGGCTTCTGCCATAGTGGCAATCTTCTTCGCCTCGCTTAGCCCGCCGCACCAAGTCACATCGAACATTACGTATTTGGCCGCCCGCGATTCCAGCAGTTGCAGGAATTGCATGCGGCCCGCCAGGCGTTCGCTGATGGTGAGGGGAATCGACGTAGCTTCGGCCAATTGCCGGTACTGCTCGAAATTGCCCGGCAGCAGCATGTCCTCGAGCCACATGGGCCGATATGGTTCAAGTGCTTTAGCGATGCGAATCGCCGAAGTCAGATCCCAGCTCGAGTGAAACTCCATGAGGATTTCAATCTCGTTTCCGAATTTGTCACGCAGCAGGCGAACCGGGAAAAGGCCTTCCTCGAGGTCGGCGCTGGTGACGTACTCATGCTGGTTGCGCCGCGCAGCCGGGTCGAAGGGCCATATCTTGATCGCCTTGATCCCGTAGCCGTCGATCAACTCGCGCATAATTTTTTCCGGCTCTTTCGCGAAGTCGTATTTGTGCGGGAAACAGGTGTTGTAGAGGCGCACCTCGGGATTTGACCTGCCGCCGAGGAGGCGATAGACGGGCAGGTCGAGTGATTTTCCCAGCAGGTCCCAAAGCGCCAGATCGATGGCGCTCAGAGCCCGCATTTCGGCGCCTCCCGTGACCTGAAAATCGAAGGTGCGGTAGAGATCGGCCCAAATACGTTCGATATCGCGCGGGTCACGTCCCAGCAATAGGCCGGCGACCGTGGAATGCACCACGCTTGCCTCTGCCTCGTTGCGCGGGTAAGTCTCACCCAGACCGATCAGCCCGGAATCGGTATAGACGCGCACCCAAACCCAATTGGGCTTCCAGGGCGGCTCAGCCCCGGCGCGCCAATAGGTCGTGTCGATGCGAGTGACTTTCATGGCAGGAGCCGAGCTCGCATGGGCGGCCGCCTGCTGCTGAAGCGTGGCCAGCGCCGGCGCCAGCAGGCAGGGCAGAAAAGTTCTTCGGTTCATAGGACACCGCCTGACTTATCCCGACATTTCGGTTACGCCGCATTGTGCCACCGGTCGTGGCCTCGGAGCGGATAATTCCCATACTCCTAAACTAGCCTTTTTGGGGTCACATTTTCGGTTCGTTGGGGGTTTTTTGCGCATAAATAGTGCGTTTTTCAAGTTCGTTTTGAGTTCGTTTTTTGTAACTTTTGTTGATTCTACAGGACTTATTGAGTTCGTTCCGTCGATTTTAACATCTTTTTCAACGCATTCCTTTCTCTAGCGTCCTGCAACTGAAATTCGTTGAATAAATGCCGTGCCCTGAGCAGCCGGGGGTCTTCATTAACATGCATCACTCCTGCCTCCGAGTTTTGGCAGGGCGGGAGAGGGCCGCAAGCCCGCAAGGTCAAGACAGCCCCTCCGCCAAGGTCCATGTACGTAGCCTATCACAAGGCTAGGCAGTTGTCAAGGCCTTTCCAGTCCGGGTGGTGCGCCCGGATTTCTCACCACGAATAAGGAAGGGCGGGGTTAAAGAGGCTGCGGGAAAACCCCTTGCTGCTGTCATCCTGAGGAGTCGCAGGCGACGAAGGATCGCGCATGGTCTTGAAAATACTCAGGGCGAGATTCTTCGCTTCGCTCAGAATGACAGCTTGGAGGCGTTTTTCCGCAGCCTGTAAAACCTCGCCCCTCCGGTCACGCGACTCAAAACAGCAGAACGTGGTGAGAAATCCGGGGTGTCTTTTGCCAGGAGGGACGTTGCGTGTCGAAAGGGATCCCGTTCCAAATGACGCTAACACCACAGGCCGGGTGGTGGGTCAGCCTGTGGTTTTCAAACTCTGTGGTGGGTTCTCTGCGCGGCTGGCTGCGACGCCGTGAGTGAATTGGTGAGCGGATTGATATCGCATCCGGTAGTATGATATCATGGTTGGGTAGACAAGGAGTTCTATTATGCCGGCGATTGTCGTGCGCAACATCTCTGACGAGACCCACCGGGGGCTGCGTGTCCGGGCGAGGCAGCACGGGCGAAGCACCGAGGCGGAAGTTCGCGCCATCCTCGAGGGGGCTGTTCGGCCGGCCACTCGCGTCCGGCTCGGCTCTGCACTGGCTACGCTCGCCAAGCCCTACGGCGGCCTCGAGCTCGAGATCAGGCGGGACAAGAGGCCCGCGACACCGGCGGACCTCGCGTGATCCTACTCGATACCAACGTGGTTTCCGAGCCGATGCGGCCAAAGCCCGATCGGAACGTGCTGGCGTGGCTCGATGCCCAGGCGGCCGAGACACTCTATCTCTCGACCGTCAGCCTCGCCGAGCTTCAGCTCGGCATCGAGAGCCTACCCGTCGGCAAACGCCGCAAGGCCCTCGCCGCTGCCCTCGCCGAGCAGGTCATCGCCTTGTTCGCCGAGCGGATCGTGCCGTTCGATCTCGCTGCGGCCCAAGTCTACGCGAAGATCGTCACACGTGCCCGTCGGCACGGCCATCCCATCGCGGTGGCGGATGCCCAGATCGCGGCGATTGCCGCCTCGCGCCACTTCAGTGTAGCGACGCGCGACGAGGCGCCATTCCAGGCCGCTGGCCTCCCGGTCATCAATCCCTGGATCGCGACGCCCGAGGCCCGAATGTCCGGCCCCGGTTAATGCGAGGAATTCGACCGCGCGCGATTTCGGCTGAAGGGTCCCATCGAGAGATCAGGTAGGGACACGCCATGGCGTGCCCGCACGGGGAATTTCTCAGAGTATTTGTGTCCTCCGCAAGCAGACGCGCCAAAGTTCCAAGCGAACTTTTTGCTGGTGGTTTTCGTTCATGGTGTTAGAGGCTCTTGCGCCCCATTCGCTTGAGGGAGGCCATACATGGAGACGCTGCTACAGGATGTCCGCTACGCCACTCGAACCCTGGTGAAAGTTCCCGGCTTCACTGCGGTAATCATCATTTCGATCGCCCTGGGCATTGCCGCCAACGCCACCGTCTTCAGCGTCGCCAACGGATTGCTCTGGAGCGCTCTGCCCGTGAAGGACCCCGGCCGGCTGGTGATGTTCTCGGAAGGCGAGTCCTTTTCCTATCCGGACTACGTGGACTTTCGCGATCAGACCACCGACGTCTTCGAGGGCGGCGTCGCCGCGCACTTTCCGTTGATCCCGGCCAGCCTGGGTGGAACGGGTGAGCCGGAGCGCGTCTGGGGACAGGCGGTGACCGGCAACTATTTCTCCCTCCTGGGCCTGCACATGACGCTTGGCCGGCCCATCCTTCCGGAAGAAGACCGGGTGATGGGCCGCGACCAGGTTGTGGTGCTCAGCCACAACCTCTGGCAGAGGCGATTCGGCGCCGACGCGGGCATTGTCGGGCGCGGCGTGGTGTTGAATGGCCAGCGCTACACCGTGGTGGGGGTTGCGCCGGCGGGATTCTTCGGCATCGACCTGGGCATGGTTTCGGAATTCTGGGTTCCGCTCGCCATGGCGGAAGAAATCATGCCTGACCTGGCGACCGAACCAGGGGGCAGAACCAAGCGCGACAATCAGTGGCTGGAGCTGAATGCGCGGCTCAAGCCGGGAGTGAGCCGGGCCAAGGCGTTGGTGGCGGTGAACGTGGTCAAGAAGCGGATTGACGACACCTATCGCAAGGACGAAAAGCGGCACGAGACCATAACGCTTCAAGCCGCCGGGGGGCTGATCGCCGGCTCCGCGACTTCCATGTTTAGCCTGATGGCTGTCCTGATGGTCGTGGTCGGATTGGTGCTGATGGTGGCCTGCGCCAATGTCGCCAACCTGCTGCTGGCTCGAGCAACCGGGCGGCAGAAGGAGATCGCCATCCGCCTGGCGATGGGCGCCAGCCGCCGCCAACTGGTGCGGCAACTGCTCACCGAAAGCCTGCTGCTGGCGCTGGCCGGCGCTGCGGTGGGCTTCCTGCTCGCGGCGGTCGCGGCACGCGCCATCTCGAGTTTCCAGCTTCCGATACCGTTCCCGGTGGTCTTCGACTTCAACGTCGATCTGCGCGTCGCGGCGTTCACGGTTGCCCTGTCGCTGTTGACGGCTCTGCTGTTCGGGCTGGCGCCGGCGTTGCGCGCCACCCGTCCCGACCTGGTGGGCGCTCTCAAGGATGAATCGGCAATCTCTGGCCGCGCCGGACGCTTTGGAATGCGCAACGCCCTGGTGGTCGTGCAAGTGGCGCTGTCGCTGGTGCTGCTGGCGACCGCGGGCCTTTTCCTGCGCAGCCTCGGTCATGCCTCCTCGATCGACATTGGCTTCAAGCCCGACAACATCCTGATGATGGCCGTGGATCCCAAGCTGCACGGTTACTCGCGCGAAAAAACCGTGCAGTTTCTGTCGCAGCTTCGCGAGCGGGTCGCGGCGCTGCCGGGAGTCCGCTCGGTGAGTTTTGTGGATAGTATTCCGCTCAGCATCGGCGGCACAAGCTACACCTTTCACGTCGACGCCGCGAACGGCCTCCCTCAGCAGAGCGCCAATGCCGACGTCTATAGTGTCGGCAGCGGATATTTCCAGACCATGGGCATTCCGCTCCTGCGCGGCCGCGACTTCAACCTCCAGATCCGCGACCAGAACGTGGCCATCATCAATGAGACGATGGTCGGCCATCTGTTCCCCAAGCAGGACCCGATCGGCCGCACGATGCGCGCGGATAAGATCCTCTACACCGTGATTGGCGTGGCGCGAAACTCCAAGTCGCGCACCCTGGGCGAGAAGCCAGCCAATTGCGCCTATCTGTTTCTCGAGGCGGCCCCGGAAAAGGTCTTCAGCTTCTTCGGCATTTCCACCATCGTGAAGACGTCGGTGAACCCGCTTCGGCTGGCTCGGCCGGTGCGCGACCAGATTGCCGCGCTCGACCCTAACATGGCGGTGTTCAACACCGAGACCATGCAGGAGCACGCGAATAAATCGCTGCTGTTGCCGCGCATCTCGGCGTCGCTGCTCGGCATCTTCGGCGCCGTGGGGCTGACGCTCGCGGCCATCGGACTGTACGGCGTCATGAGCTATTCGGTGCGCCGCCGCACGCGCGAAATCGGCATCCGCATGGCGCTGGGCGCGCGGCCCGGCACGGTGCTGAGAATGGTTCTTCGCCAGGGCCTCATGCTCACCGGCATCGGACTCGCCATCGGGCTCGGCATCGCTCTCGGCCTGGGACGCTTCACCGCCAGCCTGCTGTACGGCATCAGCGGCACCGATCTGCTGACATTCGTCACCGTCCCTGCGGTGCTGCTGGCGGCCGCAACAGCCGCTGTCGTCGTCCCCGCCTTTCGCGCGGCGCACGTCAACCCAACCACCGCTCTGCGGCACGAGTAATGCGCCGGCCTGCTAAATCTTCTTCGCCTTCCAGCGGCCCCGCCGGAACAGGAAGACCATGGCCACGGCGATTGCGGATTCTGAGACAGTTATTGCCCAGTAGACGCCATTTGAGCGCAAGTCGAGAGGGAGGGCGAGGGTATAGGCAAAAGGAATTTCAAACACAATGAAGCCAAAGAAATTCACGATTGTGGGTGTAAGGGTGTCTCCCGCGCCGTTGAAGGCCTGCATCATAACCATCTCGTAGGCGTAGCCAATGTTGCCGATGCTCACGATACGCAGGCAGGCGATGCCGAGAGGTACAATCGCGGGGTCGTGGGTGAACAGGCGGACTACCGGGCCTGGGAACAAGACGAAGAACACGCCCACGCCACCCATGACCAGCATGGTATAGAAGCCGGTCTTCCACACGGATTGCTCTGCGCGCCCCGGCTGCCGGGCGCCGAGGTTCTGGCCTACCAGCGTGGCGGCGGCCCCGCTCAGTCCCCACGCGGGCAGCATGAAGAAAATGATGATCCGGATGCCGATCGTGTAGGCGGCCAGGGCGGTGCTCCCAAACACACTCACAATCCGCATCAGACTGAGCCAGGCGATTTGCGGAATCAGCATCTGCGCAATGCCGGCCAGGGAGACTCTGAGCAGCCGCGCCATGACTTCCAGGTCGAGGTGAATCTGCCGTGCAAGAATCCGGATGTGTTCGCCGCCCCGGGAGAGCCGGAAGAGTTGATAGACCACCCCGACGCTCCGTCCGATGAGGGTTGCCACGGCGGCGCCGGTCACCCCCAGGCGTGGAAACGGACCGAGGCCAAAGATCAGGCAGGGGTCGAGAACCAAGTTAATGGAATTCGAAAGCCAGAGCACGCGCATGGCGATGGCGGCGTCACCCGCGCCGCGAAACACCGCGTTGTTCAGCATCAGCAGCACCACCACGCAGCAACCGCCCAGGGTGATCCGGGCATAGCTCGAGCCAACTGCCAGGACGGCCGGCGAGGCGCCCATCAGGCGCAATAGCTGTGGCGCGAAATAGAGGCCGGTAGCGCCCATGCTGAGACTGGCTACCAATCCCAAGGCGATCGCCTGTACCCCCGCCACCGCAGCTCCCTCACGATCTTTCTCGCCCACGCGCCGCGCTACCATGGCCGTGGCCGACAGGCCCAGACCCATGCCCACCGCATACACCAGCGTCAGCACCGCTTCGACCAGACCTACCGTCGCCACGGAGTCCGCGCCCAAGCGCGCCACCCAGAAAACATCCACGATGGCGAAGAGTGATTCCATGAACATCTCCAACACCATGGGCACAGAGAGGAGGAAAATCGCCCGTGTGAGGCTGCCCGTGGTGTAGTCCTGGTGCGAGCCGCGCAACGCTTCGCGGATCGAGGCCCAGAAGGAAGAAGAGTCGCGAGTGGTGACGGCGGTGGCCATAGATTCAATGTCGTAAGGTTGGTTTCAGATTTCGACCCGGACCGGGGTCGTGCGGATTCAGAATGAGGCGAATTGGGAACTACCGCGGCATGATCTTCATAACACATTTACCTTACGACAAAGAGGTGGTGGCAGGCAAGTGGAATTGCGTGGCGGTACTGGTGTCATTTGCGAGACCTGAACGCTGGAAATCGCAGTTGTTCCCGCGAAAGCGGGAATCCAGCCCGCAAACCTTTGGAGATGCGCATCTACAAACTGGATTCCCGCTTTCGCGGGAATGACTGGTGTTGGTTGTACCAGGAATCCGCGCGGATCGCCAGGCTGCGCTCTGCGCCAGCATGCAATCTCAAAACGTGTTAGGGTTTGCAGAAAGACTCGAACGCTAGGATCGCAATGATTGCCGTGACTGATTTGCGGCATTGAGTGAACGCTAGAGAGGAAAGCATGGTGCAACAGAATCCCGTAACCCGGGATCGCCGCTTCGGGTACAATCTAGCCCTCCCGTTTAGCAAGGTGTGAGCTGGGGGATGAACTGTAACTTGGCCAAAGGCAAGATTGGTTTGAGCCGCGCGGTTGCGGCCAGCCGAAAAGCCGCAGACCTTGGACAGCAGGTCTGCGCTTACCGACCCGTCGCCAGAAGGCGGCTTTGGGCCGCAGGGCGAAGGGCTTCGGCCCGCAGGCCGGTCTGCGCTGCCAACCCTTCCTGAGGAGACGCATGAGACCCATTCTTAGACTGCTCGAGGACGAACTGACTGATCGAATCATCGCGGAAGCGCGCGAAGTCGTATGCAAGCTCGGTATCGAGATCCACAACAAGCCCGTGCTGGCCATGCTGGCCGAGCACGGCGCGCAAGTGGACGAAGACGCCTGCAACGCCTGTCTTAGTCAGGACCTCATCGACCAAGCGCTCGCTACCGTCCCCCGCTCTTTCAAACTCTACGATGTCCTGGGAAACGAAACTCACGACTTCCAACGCGACAACGTTTACTTCACGCCCGGCTCGACCGCCCTCAACATCCTGGACAACCAGAGCGGCGAATTGCGCCGGCCCTCGACGGCGGACTACGTCCGTTACGTTAAGGTGACGAGCCGCCTTCCACACCTTGCCTCTCAGAGTACCGCCCTGATCCCCGCCGACGTTCACGACAAAATCTCGGACAGCTACCGGCTCTATCTGAGCCTGCTGTATGGCGAGAAGCCGGTGGTCACCGGAGCCTTTACGGTCGAGGGGTTCGAGATCATGAAGGACCTGCAAGTGGCCGCGCGCGGAGACGAGCAGGCACTGCGCGCCAAGCCGCTGACCATTTTCTCCGTTTGCCCCACCGCGCCGCTCAAGTGGAGCGACGTGACCAGCCAGAATCTGGTGGACTGCGCCCGCTGGTCGATTCCCGTGGAACTGATATCCATGCCGCTTTCCGGACTCGTGGCCCCCGTCACTCTAGTGGGGAGCCTTGTCCAACAAACCGCCGAAAACCTGAGCGGGGTAGTGATCAGCCAGCTCGTGCATCCCGGCCACGCGATCTTGTACGGCGGCTCGCCCGCCATCTTCGATATGCGGTTCGGGACCACTCCCATGGGCGCGGTGGAGACTATGATGCTCGACTGCGCGAATAGCGAGATCGGGAAGCGCCTGGGCATGCCCACCCAGAGTTACATTGCCCTCAGCGACGCCAAGCAGTTGGACGCGCAGGCCGGGCTGGAGGCGGGCATGGGCGCGCTCATGGCGGCGCTCGCGGGAATCAACAGCATCTCGGGGCCGGGGATGCTGGATTTTGAAAGCTGCCTGAGCCTGGAGAAGCTGGTCGTCGATAACGAGATCTGCGGCATGACCTACCGCCTGTTGCGCGGCATCGAGCCACGGGAAGATTTCCCAGCGCTTCCCCTCTTCCAGGAATTGCGGCGCGAAAAGTCTCTGCTGATCGCTGACCACACCCGCCGCCGCCTGCGCGAGGAGATTGCTTTCCCTGGCCCGGTCATCGATCGCTCCAACCTGGGGGGATGGATCGAGGGGGGCCGGCTGACTTTGAGGGAGCGGGCGGCGCGAGAGGTTTCGCGACTGATCGAGGAATATACGCCCTCGCGTTTGCCGCAGGAAACCACGTTGGAGTTGACACGCCTGATGCAGCACGAAGCCCGGCGCCACGGGATGGATGCCTTGCCCACGGCAGACGAATGAGGCCGCACAAGGAGCAGATAGGAAAGCCTAAGCTTGGCCAGCGATCTTAGTGCCGGCGCTGCGCAACTCTTCCGCCGCCAGTTCTGGCCGGACGGAATTGTAATAAACCTCTTTCACACTATACGACTTGGACTTGGGCTGGCTCGCCGGCAGTATCTCAAAGTGCCAGTGTGAATCGTCTGCCAGGGTCAACCAGTGCTCTTTCCGGTCGAATTTTGCAGTCACGTTGGGGGTAGTGTAAAGGACCAGGTGAAAAGCGGGGGACACCGACTCGATCCGCCGCAGAATCGACTTCAGAAAGCGGGCTAACTGCAGTTGGCGCTCCCAAGTGGCGAGGTCCTCTTCGAAGGAACAATGATGGTTGAGGGGCAGAACCCAGGTCTCATAGGATACCCGTGAAGCAAATGGACAAAAAGCCACGAATTGATCGTCCCACTCGACCGTGCGCACCTGGTGGGAGATTTCTTGTGTGGAAATGTCGCAAAGAATACATCGTTCCTTGAGTGCGTAGTACTGTTGGAACGACCGCAGCTTGTAGACTACCCTTCTGGGAATGAACGGCGTGGCCGTAATCTGTGAGTGGGGGTGCTCGATATCCTGTCCCGCCAAGGCGCCTTGGTTACGGAAGACGGTAACATAACGGAAACGCCGGTCTTTCTTGAGGTCCGTAATTCTGGACACGTAGGCTCGCAAGACCTGCGCAACCTCTTCGTCCCGCAGTTGCGAAAGCGCGGCATCGTGCTTCGGCGATTCCACCACCACCTCGTGGGCGCCCAAGCCGCGCATCTTGTCGTAGAGACCTTCCGCCCGGCGTTGCGCATCCCCTTCAATCCGATAGAGGGGGCGCAGGTGGGGCGTTACACGGACCTGCCAACTGCCGTTGCCGTTCCAATGCGAGTAGATCGTCTGGGGGGAAAGAGCTTCCTGACCGGGGCATAAGGGGCAAGCGGCAAATCCGGGCCAGGGGCCCTCGCCGTCCTCCTGAATCACCCAGTTTTGCGTAATGGGATCCCTTCGCAATTCCATTAGTCCTCCAAGGCCAAGCAATGACTCTTGAATAAAGGCGGACCGATAACTCGCGTCGGCATGCTTCGACAATAATATGCGGCAAGTTCAATGCATTGCCGGCAATAACTCCTCAGCACCGGAGCAGAGGGAACTCCAGCCCCAACATCCGAAGAGTTCATGAGGCGGCTTGCCAACTGGCTTACTGAGAGAGTCAAATTATCCTGCGGGTGGCTTATTCACCGTTAACTAAGAATCGGGCGTCCGAAAAAAATCACACAGTCTCGTCCCGCCGAGATCATTAAACGCTGGGGGGGAATGTCTTGTCAAGTACAGAAGGAGTCAACAGCCGGCGCAAATCAAGAGTCGAGGGTCAGCAGAGAGGGAAAGGGGTTCACTTCAAGGGTTGGAAATCTAGAATTCTGCTTTGCACTTTCGCTCGCTCGAAGGCGGAGTTTTCCAGTGATACGGTGATGTCGCGGTTGATGAAGAACACGGCACGCAAGCGGAACTCCGTTCCGAAGCTCACCGGAAACCAGACATTTTTGTCAAATCGCCGGTACTGCACATTGAACCCCAGCCCGGGCAGATCGGTGCCCAGCAGCGTCCTGACGAAGAGTGGGATTTTGCGTGATAATTTCGTGTATACCCTGAGGGGCTCGAACTCCTCCCGGTCGATCAGCGCTTCGCCTGCCCAGGTCAGTTCCTCCTTGTCACGCGGACGAAACCTTAGGCGGTACACTCTTCGCCCTTGAGCCGTATCCTCTCCCGCCAGCTCGAAGACATACTCCTTCTGCTGTTCGGAGGTCAGCGGAAAGAGATCGCGGCCGAGGCCGTCTTTCGACCGGTCATTGGAAAGGTCATCGCGAAAGCTGTGAACAATACTGCCATCCAGGCTGCCAGACTCGGGCACGGGCTCACTGTGAAAATCTAGGTACTTCCCTTTGTGCCAGTAACGGCCGTCGATATGTTTCAATTGTTTCTTCGTGCCGCCCGGCGTGGGAGTGACTAAGTAGTCCGTTGTTTCCTCGCGTACCAGCTTGCCGTTGGTCCGGAGGGTTGAGACATGGATGCGCTGCTGATAGACGTATTCGGCGCGCGCCGTCTGCCCCCGGTCCTGGTTGGCGGCCACGCGAGCCATGATCTCCTCCACAGATAGCGAAGGCTGGTCGCCGGCGGACAGCACCCCCAGCGGGGCCAGCATCAGGACCCATAGCAGTCGCAACATCGGCAAAACCTCTCCATCCGAATATACGCAAAGAGCTGCCCGCCAGGTTCAGAAAAATCCTCCCCCGGCCCGGAATTGCGTGTGGCTGGTTGACGTCCAAATCCGGCGTTGGAGCGTTCGCGTCTCGCAGATGATACCGCTACGGAAGAGCAGGCCAACTGGAAATATGCACGACAAATCGCGCATAATGGTTGTGCTAGTCTTCTGATATGGCTCTTTACCTTGGTATCGACGGCGGTGGAAGCCGCACCCAAGCCTGGCTGGGTGACGAGCGGGGGCGCATTGTCGCCAAGGCCGAGGCCGGGCCTTCGAACCCGACGAAAGTGGGAATGGAAGCCGCCAAAAGAGAACTCTTGCGGGCCGCGCGAGCGGTCCTGGGAAAGGTCCCTAGTGTAACCGCGGGCTATCAGCGTCCAGTTTTTGGAGCCGCTCGAGGGCGACATCACCCCAAACCTTTGCTCGCGGCGGTTTGCGCCGGTGTGGCGGGAGTGGACCGTGCGGCTGTGAGCCGCCCGCTGTTGGCGTGGCTCCGCAAGGCCATCCCCGCGCGGCGCCATCTCCTGGCGACCGATGCGGCGATTGCCCTGCACGCCGCCCTAGGATCCGCCGCCGGGATGATCGTGGTCTCGGGGACAGGTTCCATCGCCTACGCGCGTAACCACCAAGGCCAAACCCTGCGCGCCGGTGGTTGGGGCGCTTCATTTGACGATGCCGGGGCGGGCTATGACGTGGGACGGAAGGCCATCATGGCGGCTTTGCACGACTTCGACGGGCGCGGCGAACACACCGTGCTGACCTCCAGGGTCTGCCGGGCTCTGAAGCTTTCTGTGATTACACAAATCGTGCTCAAGAAGCTTGAAATACAGCAGGTGGCTGCGCTCTTCCCGCTGGTTTCGGAAGCGGCCCGCCAAGGCGATCGAGTGGCGCGACGTCTGTGCGCCCAAGCCGGGGCCGACCTCGCACAGTTGGCCCTGGCGCTGGCCCGACGTCTGGGGCGGCGTGGAATGCTTCCGGTCGTCTGTGCCGGCGGCGTCTTCCGCTCCAGCCCAATCCTGCGGCGCAGCTTTGCGCGCTACGTGCGCCAGCGCCTGCCCCGCGCGCGCGTGCGGCTTTTGCAGCGTCAGCCCGTCGAAGGCGCCTTGGCCATGGCGCGCAAACTGGGTAGCGCGGACCTCCGCTTTTGAGGTCCGGGGCTCTTAGCGTTCGCAATCCAATGATCTGTACCCTGGAGCCTTATGTCTAAAATGATGAAGGAAATCCTGGAGCAGCCCCTGGCGCTCCAGCGCACCCTGGCCGCCGAGCGCGACCACGCCCTGGCCTTCGCTGACTTCGCCCGCAAACAGAACTTCCGGCTCATTGTCCTAGTGGCGCGGGGGACATCCGACAATGCCGCGCTTTTTGGACGCTACCTGCTCGAGCTGACCACGGGCATCCCCGTCTCATTGAGCGCCGCATCGATTCACACCCTCTACCGCGCCCGCTTGGATTTTCGCCAGACTTTGGTGGTGGGCATCTCGCAATCGGGAGAAGGAACGGACATCAATCTGGTGCTCAAGTCGGCGAAGCGTCTGGGCGCATACACACTCGGCATCACCAACGAAGCCCGGTCGACGATGGCCGGTTTGGCGGACGACGTGTTCCTCGTCCATGCGGGGAAGCAGCGCTCCGTGGCGGCGACCAAGACCTACACCGGTCAACTGCTGCTGCTCTATCTGTTGGCCTCGAGCTTAAGCTCTCAAATTGTTCTTAGCGACATCAGCGAAATCCCGCAGCGAGTCGAACAGACGCTCAAATTGGCGCCGGAAATCGAGACGCTAGTCGAGCGCTACCGCTACATGCGCCGCTGCGTGGTGGTGGGACGCGGCATTAACTTGGCCAACGCCTACGAGCTGGCCTTGAAGCTGATGGAAACCTGCTATGTCGTGGCGGAAAGATTCTCCTCGGCTGACTTCCTGCACGGACCGATTGCCATGATCGAGCAGGACTTCCCCGCGCTGATCTTCATGCCACCTGGGAAGACATTTCAAGAACTCTTGAAACTGACCACGCGTCTGCACGCCCTGCGGGCGGACACCCTGGTCTTCTCCGCCTCGAACGCCCGTATCCCCGGCGCTACGCGAGTGATCCGCATCCCTGATCCTGTCCCGGAAATCTACACGCCCATTCCCTACATCGTGCCCGGGCAGGTTTTTGCCGCCCTGCTCGCCGAGGTGAAGGGTCTCAATCCCGACAAGCCGCGGGAACTCAACATTGTGACCCAGACAGTCTGAATTACGCTCGCTGCTAACCTGAGAGCCGGGCCAGCAGGGCGTCCATCATTGCATGCAGCCTCTCGTGGGTTCCGGCGCCCATTTTTTCGATCTCAAGTTTTTCAAACTTTTCTGCCAAATCCGTTTGCTCCGCAGATGTAAGGGCTCTTTCCGCCATTACGAACAGGACGTTGTTTTCTTTATCAATGTGGGCGCGCAGCAGTACGGCATAGCCTGCGGCGGCCGCCGCCCATTGTTTTCCCGCGCTTCTCTCACCGGCCTTGTAGGCCTTCGCGGCCTCCGACATTTGCCGGATTAACGACCGGCCGCGCTCATGCTCGGAAAGCATCACACCGACCGGGCCGCCCTCACGTCGAAAGCCCTTTTTCTCCAGGAGCGGGAATAGCAAGTCCTCCTCTTTGCCGTGATGACAGCGGTCCGCAAAGAGCTGGAAGAATTCCAGTAGCCCGTCGAGTGTTTCCTGCTCCACTTGTTCGCCCTGCTCCAGGCGGCGGGCGACCTCTTCACCTGCCCCAAGCATTTTTAGAATAGCTTCGTGCTCGTGGCGCAATATTTGAGTTGCTGTTGCCATGTGTCCTCCTCTTTCTTTGATGAGATTTTGAAGCCGCCGGAGGGCTTCCGGCTCTGATCGCGCCGCCAACACCTCTTTCGTGGCGCGGATGGTGGCCTTGAGGTTCTGACCAGAGGCCAGATAAAGTTCGTACATCAACGGATAATACTTGGCGTAGGTCATGTCGAATGCGAGGCCGGCGTTGTTATTGGCCGAAAGGCATTTGTTGAAGGATTTCGGAGCGGCAGTGATCGCCTTGCATTCCCCTTGGATTTCCTCGAAGAGTTTATCTTTTTGAGCGAGCGCCTCCGCCGGCGAAACCTCCCCCGAGCGCACGGCAGCGTACAACATGCCAAGCTTGGCGTGATAGCGAGCCACCCATTCCGCCTTGCCCAAGAAGAGCTCAGGCTCTTTTGAGAGGTTTCGATAGACGTCCGAATCTGGTCCAAACTGCTCTCGTGCAAGCTCGCTCGCAGTAAGCAGACCCACCAGTGTGGATGCCGGTTCGGTGATGGTGGCGGGGAGTTTTCCCGCGCTCGAGTGGAAATCCTCGTGGGCGACCACAGCGAGTAATCTCTCCGTCGAGTCGCGCTGGAGAGAAGTTGTCACGGGACTCTTGCCATTTCCGACCGCCTCAATCGGATAAAAGAAGACGTCGTATTTCTCGGGATCGAGAGCGCAGCCATCCTTCGTACCCTGCTTGAGCTGCAAGCCCAGGTACGATTCGGGCAGTTCCAATTTTCCGGTGTAGTAACAACGACAGGAGGCAACGCTTTCGTCTGATAAGTGTGAGAAGCTTTTGGTGCGCCGGAACCCCAGCGTCTGCTCAAGGTGTTTGAGGGCGCGGATAAGATCTTGGCGTGGAAAAGCGCCGGATGGCGGGCCTGCTTCGGCTGGGGCAAGGGAGGCGGCAAGGGTGAAGATAAAAGGGGCGACGCACATGATCCCGCCTCGTGCCGCAAACGAACTCCAACTGTGGTCGGCCTCACGAAAGCTCATGTGCTTAGTCCGGTCGAGATCCAATCTGTCATTCTACCTGGAGCGGGGTAGCGCAGACCTCCGGTTTTGAGGTTTGCGGTTTTTCTTAAGAAGAGCCGCGGACCTGAAGAGCGCAGGTCCGCGCTACCAGTTCGTGATGGACCCGTCGGGCCTATGGAAGATGGGGATGGGCCGCGAGCGTTCCGTAATCTCGGCCGCGATTTGCAGCGGCTTGGTGTCCAAGGTTACGCCGAGTCCCGGACGGCGATTCGGCCACATCTTGCCATTGCGGAAGTCGTAGCATTCCGGTAAATGAGGGTAAGAAGTCTTCCCCTCGCCGGTCATTTCCATCAACACCGGCCCCGAGAACGCTCCGCAGGCATGGACCAGAGCAGCTTCCGACACTGGGTCGGTGAAATGTGGAATCAGGCCCACGTAGTGCGTCTCGCAGAGGGCGAGGATCTTCATGTACTCGGTGATGCCTCCTACATTGGGCAGAGTGACGCGGGCGTAGTCGATGAGTTGCTGTTCGATTAACTGGTTGATGTCCCACCGGGCGCCGAACTGTTCGCCGACCGCGATGGGGACTTTGACGTGGGCGCGGAGTTCCTTATAAACCTCGGGATTTTCAGACCGGATGAGATCTTCCGCGAAGTAAGGCTCGAGTGGCTCGATCAGGGTGCTGAGCCGCACGGCATTCGGGGAAGTCGAGGCGGGTGTGATAATCCAGCGACCAATCGCCGTCTTTTCCCACCCCTTCACGAATCTCCACGCAATCCTCGTAGGTTTTCCGAACCATCTGATGGGAGTTGAAGGGCTGGCCGTCCGGGGGGTCTGCGGTGGCATAGCGGAAAGCGCGGAAGCCCGCCTCGAGGCAGGCGCGGGCGGTTTCCTTCAGGCTTCCCCGGCTTGGGAAACCCGTCGAGTAACACTCCACGTGGTCGCGCGAAAAGCCTCCGAGCAATTCGTAGACGGGCACCCCCAGAGCCTTACCTTTGATGTCCCAGAGGGCCAGGTCGATAGCGCCGAGAGCATCGAGTTTTTCGCGCCCGGCGGGATAAAAGTGGCCGCGAAACATCATCTGCCACAGGTGCTCTATGCGGAACGGGTCTTCGCCGATAATCATGGCGGCGCACTGTGAGATGGTGTCGCGCGAGCCGCCCTCACCGATGCCCGTAACGCCTGCGTCCGTTTCGACGGTCACGATGTGGAAGCTCTGGTTGAAATGAGCGGGGGAGCTCGGGTTGTGGTAGAAACGAACGCGCGTAATCTTCATGGGGGAAGGTGCGGCAGCCGCCTCCGCCTTCGAAGCCGCCGCTAGAACCCCAGCTCCACCCATGCCGACCGATTGCAGGAAAAATCGCCGTTGCATACGACCTCCAGTTGTAGCAGCGAGTTTACCTCAGGCTTGTCCAAATTAGATCTTTGAAAAGAGGTCGGAATCCCTGATAAGTTGAGGTTGGGTATTCGCCAATGCTCAACCTCAAACAAAGGGGATTCCGCCGTGAATCGAGTATGCAGCATTCTCCCGCAACTTCTCCAGTTTTTTCCAAATAGCAGGCTCGCTTGACATTCGCACTCTCAGGAGATATTTTAGCGCCGCCCTGCCGCCTCTCAAGGAGGCATTAATATTGACGAAAGCATTGGATGAGCCGCAGCACCCTGCCGAGATCGTTCCAATCCCGCAGGCCGAGTGAGGGAGGACAAAGGCAATGGAAACGAGCTTACCCGGGACATACAATTTCAGCCGCCGACACGCTTTGAAACTCCTCGGATTTGCCCTTCTCTCGTCGCAACTTGATGCGGCGACGGACAAGCCCCTGCGTGGAATCTTTCCGATTATGGCGACTCCGTTCACCTCTTCAAACCAAGTGGATTATGAAGATTTGGAGAAAGAGGTCGAGTTCATGGCACGCTGCGGCGCTCACGGCATGGTCTGGCCGCAGCTTGCCAGCGAATACCAGTATCTCAGCCGGGAAGAACGGCGCCGTGGGATGCGAACGCTGGCCAAGGCCATAAAGGGCAAGAAGCCCGCGCTGGTTTTGGGAGTTCAAGCCGCGACTAAAGACGATGCCGTGGAATATGCCGAGTTAGCCGAAGAACTCTCGCCCGACGCCGTCATCGCCATCCCGCCCACGGCAGCTAAGTCGCTGGATGATTTCCGCGATTATTACCGGACTCTCTCCCGCATCATTAAGCGCCCTTTTTTCATTCAGACCAGCGGCGGCGCACCCGGTGTCAATCCTACTGTGGACTTCCTGATCGAAATGGCGCGCGAGTTGCCGAATTTCGGCTACGTGAAAGAAGAACAAAGTCCGATCTACGAAAGGGTACATACGCTCGCCGCGGCGCGTCCCGCCATAAAAGCAGTATTCAGCGGGCCCGTCGATCTCTACGTAATGCGTATGGGGTGCGACGGATGCATGCCGGAGGCGCTTTATCCCGATATCGATGCGCAGATCTGGGACCTTTATCACTCCGGCCGCGAGGAGAAAGCGCGCGAGATTTTCAGCAAGCGATTACTAATGGTCAGCGCGGCGCAAGAGATTCCTGGCGTACGGCCTTATGTCATGAAAAAACGCGGAGTGTTTAAAACCACAATCTCGCGCCGAGAAAACGCCGATCTGACGGCTGACGCGATTCGGGAAATTGATTTTGAGTTTGAGGGATTGAAGCCCTACTTCAAAGTCGATCCCCATGCCTTGTAAAACACTGGCTTTTCTACATTCCCTCCCTCTCCCCCTTGGGGGAGAGGGGCCGGGGGTGAGGGGGTGCACGCCGTGAAACGAGAAACTCGAGATGTGAACTCCGAACTGACCAGCGCTGGCTGGCGACCCCCTCACCCGGCCCGCTCCGACTGGTGAAAGCGCCGGCAGCGGTCCACCCTCTCCCCCAAAGGGGAGAGGGAATGTGGACGAGGGCAATAGATCGCAGCACGAATGTGGAAACTCTAGAGCGCAAAGCTTCGCTCTGCGCCAGCCCGGGATAACCCGGCATAAAGTAGAGAACGCAAAAATCTGACGCAGAAGGGGTGCCCGTGTGTGCCCCTTCCCCACAGGGAGGACCCTTCATATGAAACCGAAGATCATCGCCATCGCCGTTCTCGCGGCGGCCCTAACCTCCTGCGCACAATCCGGCCGGCAGGCGGGGGAGTTCGGTTCACGGTCGCCTCTGGAGTTCAGCCGGATGCTGGTGCACTGGCATCAGTACGTCGATCCCGGCTATCTCCCCTTTGTCGATGAGGTCCAGCCGGAGGTCGTTCAAGTGGGCTTCTACGGCGTGGACTTTTGGGCTTTCTCGCACGTGCCCAAGGAGGTGAAAGGCCCGACCGCTGCGACGCAACCCGTGGACGGTGATCTGAAGGCGAGCGGACAGTTTCTCGAAAACCTCAACAAGGAACTGCACAAGCGCGGAATCAAAGTTATCGGGCACTTCGATGTTGAGTACCACGTGACCGGCCTGATCGACGCCCCGCAGGGACCGCGCGAAGGGTTTTTCAAATTCTATAATGAGCTTTGGGACGAGAAAGAGTTGGGCCCGAAACCCGTGAAAGACCCGCTCGAACTGCTCCAGCGAAATGCCGACGGCAGCCCCTACTTCGTCCAGCTCAAGGGCTTCTCGCCCTGGCCGCTCTACCACGGCTGCCTGAACAATCCGAACTGGCGGAAGGTTCTGAAGGCGTTCCTCAAGCGCGCCATCGAGCGCGGCGTCGATGGACTCATCGCTAACTACTTCTATACCAACGGGTGCATGTGCCGGTACTGCGTGCAGGGCTTTAAGGATTACCTGCGCCAACGATATACGCCCGCTGAACTGCGAAAGCAGTTTGGTATCGAAGACCTGGACAAGCACAAATTCGCCGAAATCACCGGCTGGTACGAGGCGAACGCGATGACGCCGCTGCGGCTGGAGGGCCTGCGTTTCGCCGAAATCTCGCGCAAGAAGGCGTTCGACGAGATCTTCATCGAGTACGGGCGTTCCTTGAAGCCCGACCTGATCGTGGCGCAATGGTTGCACAGTTACCAGCCGATGCCGAGTAATGACGAGCGAATGACGCTGCCGACCGAGCTCTGGGGAAAGGGCGAAAACTATCTGTGGTATTGCGTGGGCAAAGCGGAGCCCACCCTGCAATTGCGCTACATGCGCGGGGCGGGCGGTGACCGGCCTTTCACCGTCTGCCATTACGAGTCGGTCAAGGTGCGCGCCTCGATGGCGGAATTGGCCGCCAACGGCGGCGCGCCGATGACGCGCTACGCCAACTTCAACGATCCGGAATCTCGCAAGGAATTAGTGCGCTTCTTCCGGTTCATGAAACAGCACGACGACGTCTATCACGCCAGCACTGCGGCCGGTGAATGCGTGCTGCTGCACCCCCGCAGCCAGCTTCACCTGGGGCGTTTTACGGACGCCTACACCGCCTTTAATACCGTTGGCGGACGCTTGCTGGATGACCACATCCTTTTCGACGTGCTTCCGGACGACATCGCGACGCCCGACAAGCTGGCCAGGTACAAGCGAGTCTTCAACATCTCGTCGATGGCAGAGATGAAGGCGGAATCCTACGACGGCCTCAGCCGCTTTGAAGCACCTTCCACCGTCCGCGTTTCCGCAAGCCATCCCGAAAAAGGCAGCACCTGGGACATCCACTTTGTGAACTACAACCGCAAAGAGCCCGCTGAAAAACAAAAGACGGGTTTCATTGCGGACGAAAACCCCATTCCCGTCTCCGGTGTCAAGGGGGATCTCGTCAGCCCAGCCGGCTTCTCCATCAGCAAAATCGAGTGGATGACGCCGGAATCTCCTGAACCACAGGAGTTGCGAATCGAAAAGGCGGGGAACCGCGTGCGCTTCACCGCTCCCGAGTTTCTGGTCTACGCCGTCGCTCGCGTTCATCTTGTTCCTGGGGAAACCACTGCCCGGAACGGCGCTGTGCTGTCCACTCCGTCGATCGTTGCCACATCGCGGCCGTTGCAGCTCGCTGCCTCCCAAACTCAGGGGAGCGTTGGGCCGACGTCCTCCAGCGGCGATTGCGGCACTTGCCATGAGCAAAAAGTGAAATGGGAAACGGAGGGTCGGGCACAATCCCTCCAGCGCCGATCGCGACCCCAGCCTCTGCGCGCACAGCTACGACACAACTGAGGACCGGAGCGTGGAGTTCAGGCTGGTTTGGAGTTTCATCATGCTTAGACGCAGTTTCTTCTGCACGCTGCTACTTTTCTGCCTGGGAGCTTCGCTGGCCTGTCGCCGTGTCCCGAAACCGGATCTGATTATTCATCACGGCAACATCCTAACGGTTGATTCCAACTTCGGCATTGTCGAAGCCATGGCGATCCATGGGGACCGCATTCTCGCCACGGGTTCGAACGATCAAATTCTCGCCCTTGCCGGGCCGGAGACCCGGCAAATCGACCTGCGCGGTAAAACGGTACTTCCGGGCCTGATTGATTCTCACCTCCATGCTGTTGCTTCCGCAATGTTCGAGTTTGATCATCCCGTCCCTGACATGGAAACCCTCAGCGATGTCCTTAAGTACATCCAGGCGCGGGCGGCAGCGCTCCCTGAAGGAGAGTGGGTGGTCGTGTCGCAGGTCTTCATCACGCGCTTGCGGGACCAGCGCTATCCCACTCGCCAGGAACTCGATAAGGCGGCGCCGAAGAATCCTGTCCTTTTCCGCACGGGGCCGGACGCGGTCTTGAACTCGCTGGCCCTCAAGCTAAACGGGATTGATAAGAACTACAAGGTTCCGGAAGGTGTCCCGTGCCGGATCGAGCGGAACCCGCAGACCGCGGAGCCCACGGGCGTTCTGCGCAACTGCACTGTCAAATACAAGTCGCCGGAAAAGCGGCCCACGCGCGAAGATTACCTCCAACGCACGAAAATGTTATTGGCCGACTACAACTCGGTAGGGATCACGAGCATCGGTGACGGCGACACCAGCGATGAAGAAGTGGAGATTTTCCGGCAGCTCAAGGAAAGCAACCAACTGACTTGCCGTACCTTCATGGTTTTGCACGTTGAGGCGAACGACCCCTTTGACAAGATTGAGGCACGCATCCGCCAGGCGGCCCAGAATCCGCTCCACCAGCCCAATGAAATGCTGTGGCTTCGAGGTATCAAGTCTTATCTCGACGGAGGGATGCTGACCGGCAGTGCTTACATGCTCGAGCCCTGGGGCGTCAGCAAAGTGTATTCCATCACCGATCCCAATTACCGGGGCATGCGGTATATCGAGCCGGAACGCTTGTACAAACTGGCGCGGGTGGCGCTCGAGAACGGCTTTCAGTTTACCGTGCACGCGGTGGGCGATGGCGCGGTGCAGGCCATTATCGAGGCCTACGAGCGGGTTAATAAGGACTTTCCCGTTCGCGACCTGCGGCCTTCCATCACCCATGCGAACTTCATGACCGCGGATGCCATTCACAAGATGAGGGAACTCGGCATCGTGGCGAACCTCCAGCCGGATTGGCTCTACCTGGACGGGGCCACACTTCAGAAGCAGTTCGGCGAAGCGCGGCTGGAGTATTTTCAGCCTTACAAAACCCTCTTCGAGCAGGGCGTGATCGTGGGAGGCGGATCGGACCACATGCAGAAGATCGGAAGCCTCCGCTCCATCAATCAGTACAATCCATTTCTCGGGATGTGGATCACGCTGACGCGCCAACCGCGCTGGACAGACCAACCTTTGCATCCTGAGCAGCGCATCACGCGCCAGCAGGCGATACGGCTGTATACCATCAACAACGCCTACCTCACGTTCGCGGAGAAGCAAAAAGGATCGCTCGAAAAAGGTAAACTGGCCGACTTCATCGTCCTCGATAGGGACATCCTCACCTGCCCTCTTGAGGAGGTGAAGGATATCCAGGTGGACGAGACCTATCTGGGCGGCAAGCTCATCTATAGCAACCAGCGGCTCTAGTTTTGTGTGTCACAGATGTCTTTACTGGTAGAAACTGGCTGGCGCAGAGCGCAGCTCTGCGTCGACCGCGGGGAGCCTCCCCTTAGTTGCCGGAAGAATCAATAGGGCGCGCGCGGTACTCCTCGATGGCGTGATCGTCTATGCGATGAGCCCTCCGGAGAATCTTTTGTACCCCCTTGATTTCGGGCGAGGTCACGAGCTCCTTCAAATCCGAATCCCAGACGTCTGCTGTGTGCTTGTTGACGGCGAAGTATCCCACCGTGACGGAGCCATTGGAAACGCGCCGTGCATTAACAACCCAGAACACGAAGTAGTCCTCCTGGTTTAGTTTGGCGCTAGTCTGTCTTTCCCACGAGACGTCCATGCCGCCGGCTCGGAGCTCCTTCGCCACTGGGAGCAGGTAAATCAGGATTTCGGCTTCGTGATATGCGATCTCTTGCGGTTTAGCGACAGGCGCCTCCCCCGCAGAGCTAAAGGCCGGTACAACCCGCCAGCACATCAATGAGATCACGCACGCCGCCAAACAGGCAACAATCCGCATGGTCGGTCTCCTTACCCGCGATTTGTTACGCGTGGAATGGGTCAGTTCACCAAATCAGTTTTTCCTGTGTAACGGTTGAACGTACCGCGCTCGCTGTTGAATGCCCGAGGAGCAGACATCAGGGCGGTGACATAACTGGTTGGATCCCACTTACCCTGGCTGGCGCAGAGCGCAGCTCTGCGGCTTTCAAGGGCTAAGAATCCGCCGCAGCACAGAGCTTCGCTGCGCCAGCCCGGCGGGGTTGGCCGAGACGCGTGCCCGGAATTCAGGCAGCCTAAGCCTTGATCAAATCACGCATAAAGATTGCCGCGCACTCGGCGCACTGGTCGGCGAACTCCAGGCCCACCGTCTGGCCGTTCACGACGGGAAGCGTATGGCACAGTTCGAATCCAATGTAGCCCTTGTAACCGATTTCTTTCATGGCTTTGACAAAGGGGGCGTAGAAATCATCCCCCTTGACTGTCCCATCCGCCTCGCGCTTGAACTCCCCGCCGAAATGCGAAAGCGCCTGCAGTGGGCCCGTCTCGAGAGCCGCCTGGCGAATGCTCTCCGGCGACCTATCTTCCAAAAGTGGCACATCTAGGGAGACCTTGAGGTGCGGTGAATTGACTTCCTTTACCATGCGCAGCATATCTTTGTAACTATTGATGACTGGCTTGTGATTTTGCAGGGCTAGGGTCACGCCTGCATCGGCAGCATACTTGGCGCACTGGGTCATGCCGTCGCGGCACCACTCCCATATCTCTTCAGGTGCGAAGCCCTCATGGACCCTCCCCCATATAGGTTCTGCAATTCTGTAAGAGGCAAGCCCCTGCTTCTGCGTAACGCCGCGCCAGCCCGCGAAGACCCGGACGGTTTTGGCCCCCAGTTCCGGCGCGAGCTGGATCAGGTCCCGCATGTAGACCAGTTGGGCGTCCCGGTGCTCGGTAATCGGACTGCTGAAATCGTTGTTGCCGGCCAGACCGTAGATTTCGATGCCCTCGCCCTCCGCCATCTTGCGCAGCTCGCGGGCGTGGGCGCGTGTGAGGCTTAGCGGGTGGCCGTGCGGCCGCTTGCCGTCAACCTCGACCCCGTCATAGCCGTACTTCTTCGCGCGGCCAATCACCTCTTCGAGCGACAGGGCTTTTCCCCTATACCAGACTCCCAAATACGTGATGCTGTAGAGCCCTACTTTTAATCCAGGGGATTTCTTGGGGCTTGCTGCCTGATTGGAAAAGCCTGTTCCCGACGACGCCAAAAGGCCAGCCGTGGCCGCCAGTGAGGCGCCGACAAAGTCCCGTCGATTGATACCCTTGTTCTCCATTGAACCTTGCCCTCCTAGAAGAAATAGAATCTATGATGTTCTGCCATTAGTCCGGAATTTCCTTTTTGATTCTCGACCGACCGTCAGCATATTCCTGACTCCTTCCGAATGCAATGGCCAGTCGTGATCTTAAAACGGAAATGTTGGGTAGAACCTCTGTGTGCGATATACTCTCGCGTGCCCCCGACCTACAAGCATTGAAGCCTGGGGGAAAGGAATGACCTCAAACGAAAGCTGGGACAACCCCAACCTGCAAAAGATGTACGCGGAGGCCATCAAATGGGCCACAGGATTGGTCAACGCCGATGTGACGCCACGGCCGCTTCCATGCAACTAAGGTCAATGATCAGCAGACGAAGGTTTGTTAAGTCAATGGCCGGCGGCATAGCCATGGCGGCTGTGCCGCTACGTGCTAGCAGCAAACTCAACATAGGTGTTGGCACCTACAGCTACCACAACCTCTCCCTCGACGAGATGATTGTCCAGCTCAGCGCCCTGCGCATCAAGGAAATCGAGATGTCGCGGGGAGAGTTCATGCTTTTCAGCAAGCCGGAGGCCGGCTTGTTCAGTTCCACGAGGGAAAAACTGGACCGCGCGGGAATACGCTGCGTTTCTTACTACACGGCCACCCTCAAAGGCGCGAGCGACGTCGAGAGCGCGGTGCGCTTCGCAAGACTGTTGGGCGCCCGCAATATCACAGGCGATGCGACAGGCGGCATCCTCGCCCTGATCGACCGGCGTTTCACCCAAGAAGGGATCACGTTCGGAATTCACAATCACTATTTCAAAGGAGTGAAATTCCCCTACGAAAGTCCGGAGGAGGTTTGGAACGCGCTGGCGGGGCTCTCGAGGACCGTCGGCGCCACAGCCGATGTGGGCCAGTTTGCCTCCTGCGGGTACGACCCTGTGGACGCCCTACGCAAGCTGGGCCCGCGGCTGAAATTGGTGCACCTCAAAGACATTCAGGCCCGGGACGGCGAGGTCAATGTGCTGCTGGGGGCTGGTATTTGTAAGATCCCCGAGGTGATGCGGGAATTACATCGTCAGAATTTCCGTGGATTGGTCGCTGTCGAATACGAAAAAGAAGGCCCAGTCGAAGACGACCTGCGGCAGGAAGTGGCATTTGCCCGCAAATTGGCGGGGTGATACACCCACAGCGATCCGACTGGCTGGAGCATAACGAAGCTCTGCGGTTTTCAGAAGTTTGACACCCGCCGAAGTCCAGAGGTGCGCTCTGCGCCACCCGCGTGATCCCCGCTGTTTAACCAGACTCGAGGAGGCATCGCCGTTTCAGATGTGCGCCACCCGGCCGCCCGTTGCCTTTGGATTCAGTCGCTCTTGCACCTAGACTCAAGCTCCCGGCCCGTGGCCTCGCGGTGCTGAAACCCCGCGAGGGCCTCGACGGCTTCGCGGCACACACCCTGGTATTTGGACGCGGCGAGTTTCTCGATCGCCGCAATCGAGCTGGGGTCGTTGATATCACGGAGCGTCATGACGGCTAAATTCTGTAAGTCTGCTTCGGAGGAGCCCGCCCAAACCAACGCCTCCGACAGCCCCGCCTTGCCCTGCCCTAGGATCTTGCGCTGGTACTTCAGCCGGGTGAAGGTGATCAGCGCCTCGGCAAGCGCGGTCTCCCTGGACTCGCCACCCGACATCGGCGTGATCAGTCTTCCGATCCTGTACCCCCATTCCACGACCTCGGCTTGGTAGAAATCCTGAAACTCGCGGCTCACGTCATGAGGCAAGCCGTCTTTGAAACTGTAAATGGTATACCAGTAGATTGGGGGAGCGGAAGCCCCACCGTATCCGCCGGCGAATTGTGACGAGATCACCTCGTCGAAGCCATCGCCGTCGAGATCTAGCAGGTCCGTCGCCAACAGGCCCATCCGTTCGTCCATGACCGTGGTGTCGTTAAATCCACCGGGCGCGGGGCAGGTGACGCCCAGGAACCAAGGAAGCTTCTCTCCACCCGTCGTCACTAGGCACACATCGCCCGGTCCGAGCAAGGCAAACCGAAACTGGTTGAGCCGGATCAATCCTGCAGCGGCAGCCCCGCCGGCGGCGCGCGTCCGAATGGCTTTGTAGAAGGCTTCCACCTGCGCTCTTGGTGTCCGGTTTGCCTGAACCATAGATCCCATGGACGTTGGCCAGCGGAACGGCGGACTAATGTTCACGCGCGATGTCTCCTGGCCGTAGGTATACGGGCAGGCGCAGATCGAGGCCACAGCGAGAACCGCGCTCAGCACCCGTCGGTGGCCCTTAACCGCACACGCTGATGTCGTTGCGCACTGTGTTGACATAATTGTACCCTGGCGAACTCGTATTCACTACCCAGCCTGTATAGGTGGAATTCGGAACCCAGTAGTAGCTGGAATTATTGACCCACCAGCCACCATAGAGCATCAGCTGGTTGTCCTCATACTGGCTCCCGCTGAGGTCTGGCAGGCCCGAGTGCTGGGACCGAAGGCCAGAAACGTAGCCCTGCACTGTGGTGTATTTGCCTTGGAAGGTGCTCAGCCCGTTTGAGGTATTCGTGTACCAATCAAAACCCGGGGCCATACCGTTGGGGACCTGCATGAGGCCAACGTACACATCCTGAGTTCCTGAGTTATTACCGTTCGGCCACAGCCCCGTCCCTCCCATCAAGTAGCGCTGAACGAACTGCTGGTAGCTGCTCTCGTAGCAGGCGACGCCTTTCAGGAGGGACGGAGTGGCTCCGTTAGAGTACAGAGACAGCAAGCGGCTCGAGATGGTTGCGTTCGGTATGCTCGTACCCAATACGTAGAACGTCACCGAACTGTTGAAGTTCTGTCCACCGAGGGTCGCACTCGCCTGCGCTGTTACCTGTCCGCCCTCCCCGACGGGGGTGGCGTAATTCGAAGTCTGGCCGATGGTGCTGGAGGTGGACGATGAACCAGTGTACGTTGCCGGCTGACGGGATGTGTAAGTATAGTTGAGCGTCCAGTTCGCAGTCCCGGAGCTCGCCGAGCTCGCGTTTAGGGGGACAGTTGCTTGGTTGTAATTGCTCCCGCCCAGGTTGTACACCGCGCCGGTCGTCGGGGTGGATATGGAGAGGGTGCAAACGTTGATCGTGCCGTTGGCGCCGCCGGGCAGTGGGAATGCGCTACACTGGCTCCCGTTGAAGGTGTAGGTGTTGCCAGTATAGTATGCCGAGGCCGAGGTGCTGCCGCCGCTTACGCCCTTAAAGGTCCCATTGGACTGCAGCAAAGCTATGCTGGGGTTGCCGGAGTACCACGTGGCCAAGGTACTGTAGTTGTACCAATAAGGGCTCTGATTGCAGTCCCTAAATCCGGCGTAAAAGACGAAGCTCCCGATGCCGTTTACCAGCAAGGACAAGGTCTGGGGAGATAGGTAGTTGAGCGAAGGTGCATAGTTGTACGGACAGCCACAGAAGCAGCAGTCATAATTGCTCGCCATCCCTTGCCGACGATGGATTTGCATCATGCGCCCCATCACTGGCAGGTTGTCGCCCCGTATCCAAATCACGCTACCGTCCGTGGCGGTGGCCGGAACGGTGCTCTTGTTAAAGTCCGGCTGCTGCGCGTCGCGCAGCTTGCGCATGTCAATGGCGCGCGTCTCGTGCGGATTGAGCTGCAATTTGGTCAAGTAATAGGGCGTGCTCCCGTCGGCTGTGACCTTGAAGCCGAAGTGCGCCGTCTCGTCGCTTTCGTTGGTGAGGAACAGGATCGTTTCGGTGTCGTCATCCAGGTGCCAGGGGTTGGCGCCGGAACCTGCCCAGCCGTTGCCTTCGTTCTGAATATGGCTGTCAATCACCAGGTTTCCCCCTGCCTCCACGCTCGTGACCTCCGCCTGGAGCGATCCGGGCGGCCCACTGAATTGGATGTGCACGGAGCCAAAGGGGAGGTTGTCCGGCAACTCGTTGACTAGGGCCGCCAGGGAGATGTCCTGCGTGCTGTAAGGCGGCACGGTGATTGGCGCCAGGGGAGATTGCACGGTGGCAGGCGAATGCTTCCCGTCCTGCGCCGCTACTAGTTCGAGCGCCGCTGGCGCGGGCCCGCTTCCCGAGAAAGGCCGCGGGTACTCAAGGGCGACGGTCACGGTCTGCGCGGAAGCCAGCAGGTTACGCACTACGGGTGAGTCGCAGACATGCCAAAGAACGGCACGTCCGCCCCACCCGCGGACCCGTGCGGGGGGTTCCGGGCAATCGGCATCCCTACCGGGACCGCTACGCCCGCTCCTCGAACCGGAGTCCGTGCCCGCCCGCGGCTCAGGAGTGCGCCATCCGCGTCATTTGCTGCCGGGTCCAGATTCCGGCTCCCAGTTTTGCCGCAACAGCTTCGCCACGAAAGGGCCCCAGTCGCGGCGAGGGTCGTCGTAGGCGATGACGTACCAAGCGCCCTTCTCAGGCAGCGGCAGTCTGCGCAGGCGGGCAGGAGGCACGACCACCACCCACGCAGCCATGTTGCCCTCGCTGACCAATCGGTTCAGCACCCGCCGCACAGTCACCTGACGCATCGTGAGAGGCCCAGCTCGATCTTCGCGCCTTTCGCCCATGATGTCTCCCCCCACGCCGGTGACACCGCGGGCTGGCTTCGGTGCGGCCATCTCCTGTGTGAGCTGTGCCGGGAGGGCCAGGGTGGCAGCGGCCACCAAAGTGGTACTGACGGCAATTGTGAACTCCCTCATGGTGTGGTCCAGGAGATTCGGCTCGGGTGAGGCCGAGGCCCGGCGCGCAACGTGGATGACACCGTCCTCTAAATCCCACGTGTAGGTAGTTCGCGTGCCCAGTATAGCTCGGACAATGTCGCCCACAGGCGCGTTGGTTAGGTGTACGGTGACGTCTGGTTTGAGATCGGTCGGGTTGATGTACTCAATGCTCAAGGGCGTGTGGGTTTGTCGCCCTAGCTGAAGAAGCGCGTCGAGCATGTTTGTCCTGTCCACGTCGAAGGATTGCGCGGTTCTAGGTGCAGGCTTCGGCTGCTCGCTAGCTTGCCCTTCTCCCCGAGAAACCGCCCCGCATGCACTCAAGATCGCGAGTAGTATGAACCCGCAGCCTGAAATCTGAGTCCTGATCATTGTTTTCATGGCTAATGTCCATCGATGGTTATGGAAGTACACGAGTACACGATCGTGTTCACGTGTCCCAGGTTCGTGCTGTCGGCGCTCCACGATTGACTCGCGGTAACATGTGCGTTGCTCCCAGGACACGCTGTCGAGCAGACGTAGTAGTGGTCGAGCCACTCACCCGAGCTGTCAGTGGAGCCGAATCCGGTGGAGGTTTGCATTCCGAGTGCATTACCCGGCGGAGGGGTGATGGTATCGGACATGATGATGCTCGGGACGGGAATCCCCTGGCCGGCGCTGTCCTGTAGCTGTAGGAGGACCCACCGCTCATACCCAGCGGTCCCCGCTGGCGCGCCAAGCGCTGCACAGGCTGACTGTGAGAGGGTGCCTGCGCTGTCTTGACTGATATAGGTCGCTGAGTATGGCACATGAACATAGAAACTGACGCTGTTGCTTGTTCCCGCACCGGTGGTTACGGTCACACTGTGGTTGCCCGAAGGTGCGTTCGAGGAGACGTCGAAGCTGAGCACGATGGCGTAGTCGTACCATGCGCCGTAGGTAAAGGTTATGCCGCTTCCTGCGTTCACCGAGCTGGAGCCCCGGCTGGCTCCGAAGCCGCTGCCCGATATTGTCACGCTCGTACTGCCTCCGACGATTCCTCCCGCCGGTGAAATGCCGGTGATCTTAGGCTGCACGTTACCCGGCCCGTTGCCGTCGCCGGCCACCTGTGTTCCGATACACACGCTCCCGTTGAACCTCCAGGTAATGCCGTTGTAGGACGCGTCGATCGTGGCCGTGCCGCCGCTCACCCCCTTCACCTGTCCAGCGCCTTGGATTGAAGCAATGCTGGGGATCCAAGATGTCCACGAGGCCGAGGTCGTGTAATTGTACCAATACTCGGAGAAATTGCAGTCCTCATAACCGGCCATGAAGGCCATGCCCCCTTGCGAGGCTACCCACAAGTACAGGCTAATAGGATTCATCTTGTTAATTGGAGGGGTGTAGTTGTAAGGACGACCACAGTAGCAGCAGTCATAGTTACTCGCCATCCCCGACTTACGATGAATCTGCATCAGGCGGCCCATCACCGGTCCGTCGGCCGACGGATCGCCCCGTATCCACATCACGCTGCCATCTGTCGCGGCGGCGGGAATCAGGTTGCCCTGGAAGTCCGGCCTCCGGGCATCACGCAACTTGCGGATGTCTATAGCCCGCGTCTCGTGCGGATTGAGCAGCAACTTGGTCAAATGGTAGGGCGCGCTGCCCTCGGCGGTGATCTGAAAACCAATGTGCGCCGGCCGGTCGCTTTCGCCGGGCCGCGGTCCCGTCGGACGACCTTTCGGAGACGGCGGCGTAGCTCCTGTCCCTGCGCAGAAGTGCGCCCCTTCGGGGGATCGCGGGCATCGAGAATGCGTTGTCCCCGCCACCCGCCCCTAGCAGCCGGCCAAACGCACAGCTTCGGTGTGCGCCAGCCGGCGTTACGAATCCTCCCCTCGGGCCGCTCTGAGTACGCTGTCACGAGTGATTCCGGCGTCCCGGAGCATTTGGGCGGCTGGGCTCGACTCGACCCAAACGGTTGCGGCCAGCAAGTGAATGGGTTCTAGTTTGCTTTGTCGCAGTGCCTCCCGCAAGAGGTCAGCCACTTCAAGAAGGTACTTCACGCTGCCCGAGAGCGCTGTCACCGTCCCTGGAGGCAGGGGGGGCGCCGAACGGCGGCAGAGGGCCTCCAGTCGAACGCGCAGGTCCTTCGCGACATCCCGAGGCAGGTACGGGCGGTGCGCCAGGGGCCAATACGCCACATCGATCCCGACCCCGGCAGTCTTTGAGAGTTCCTCAAGAAATCCCCCTTGGTCCTCGACGACAATGCTCAGGATCAGGTCCTCGATCTCGATAGTTGCGGAACCCCGTGCCATGGCTTGGTGGCGGGCGAGGAAGTTAACCGCAATCGTACGGTTTGAGTAAGTCCGCGTGGTTGGTGGAACCGCGTCACCTTCAACCATCGGAGGTCTCCTTCAGAGATGCATTGTTGCCATGCCAGAATAAGAGAATCATTTCTAGCCCGCCCATGTTAGTCGCAGGGCCCCAGCTAGGACCGGGATGTCACAGTGCATATTATGGGTCCGGAGCCATTCGTCGGACTCGCATTTCCCATTGCCACCTCGCGTGTTTCCGTCATAGCACGGCGACAAAGGGGTCGTAATCAGACTTCCGGCGTTGCGACTCTGCAACGCTTCGTCCTCGTTGCTGTGCATGCGAGGGCAGTGCTCGGTCTGGTGGCAAGCGGGGGACCCACGCCTACAGGGGCGCCTACATCGCGACAAGAGGCATCACGACGTAGGCGCCACCCGCGGGGACCGGTAGGCATGGACAGGTCCGAAAATGGCTGCGTCACGTATCCTCCCCTCGGGCCGCCCTGACTACGCTGTCACGAGTGATTCCGGCGTCCCGCAGCATTTGGACGGCTGAGCTCGACTCGACCCAAACGGCTGCGGCAAGCAAGTGAATGGGTTCTAGTTTGCTTTGTCGCAGTGTCTCCCGTAAGAGGTCGGCCACCTCAAACAGGTACTTCGCGCTGCCTGAGAGCGCTGTCTCGGTCCCTGGAGGCAGGGGCGCAGAACGGCGGCAGAGAGCCTCGAGTCGAACGCGCAGGTCATTGGCGACATCCCGAGGCAGGTATGGCCGGTGCGGCAGACGCATGTGCGCCAGATCGATCTTGACCCCGAGAGGCTTTGAGAGTTCCTCAAGCAGCCCCCCTTGATCCTCGACGACAATGCCCAGGATCAGGTCCTCGATCTCGACAGTTGCGGAGCCCCGTACCATGGCTTGACGGCGGGCGAGGAAGTAAACCGCAATCGTACGCTCTGAGTAAGTCGGCTTGATCGGCGGAACCGCGTCACCTTCAACCATCGCAGGTCTCCTTCAGGGATGGATTGTTACCGTGTCAGAATAACAGTAAATCATTAGCCCGCCCATGTCACTCGCAAATACCTGGGATCAGGGTGGTTACGCTGCATATTATGGGTTGGGAGCAATAGTACGGATCGCTCGTCGAAAATCGCCAGGCCAACGACGAGCAGATCCACCCAGGGGTTGCACAGGGCGTGCCGTCCCGGACCTCAGTAATGTTGCATGAGGCTGTTTCGCCTTGAAGACACGACGTCTGCGTAATGCAGACGCCTCCGCCGAGGTCATTAGTGAGCTTCACCGTCGTTACCGCGATCTTGATGTATTCGGGGATGTCGTTCACTTGGTAGAATAGCCCGGCAACACTGCACATCACCTGGGTAGAGCTCGAAAAGGTGTACTCCGTACCCGGCGTGGCATTGATTGTCTGGTTATTGACAACGTCTAGCCAGCTGTTCCAAGATACAGAATAGCCATTATACCATCCCCCTACCCCCCCGACGTAATTATACGCCGATCCGGTATGAAGGGCGTTGCACTGGCTCAGGCAACCCGGAGGGCAAGTACCGGTTGTCGTCCCTCTGACCGTCACCTGCGTGTAGATTTTAGTTGCGTCTGTCGATGCCGTGACGGACGTGTATGTGCTGTAGCCCGGCGTCATCCAATGTGTGCAACCCTGTGGCGCGGGCCCGGCGGGCCTCGCAAGCGGTCTTGCTAGCGCTGATGGGACGGGCGTTGGGCCATGTGCGAGGCAATACAAGGTAACCAGAAACAAGGACACTTTAGCGTCGCGTTTCATCGGGCCTCCTTTGCCATCCTCATGTTTCTTTTTTCATATTGTACATAGGCCTCAAGGTGCTTGGCGGCTTCAGGACTGATCGCCGCCCCTAGCGCCTTCCTCGTCGACTCCACGAGTTGATCCAGCTGCGAGAGAAAGGTTGCCAGGTCTGGCTCGACCCCGGCCTCGTTCGCTGCCTGGACTGATTCGTTATATTGGGTTACCAAATCACCGTACCGGGCGCTAAAGACCGCCAGCACCCCAGCAGCACGAGAAACCTCTTCTTCGCGCACGCCGGCAGCCCTGAGGTACGCGCGTTGGCGGTCCTTGTCCTCAAGACTGGGGTTCGCTGGTCCCGCTGCGCTGATGAAAAAGAGTCGGTACGCGATGGAATCGGGAATAAGCTCCGGGTTCTGTGCGCCGTCGATGATATCCGCAGGAGTCACGCTTGCACTGGGACGGGACGGTGCCTCACAACAGGCGGTGGGAACCTGCTTGCTTGCCGCCCGCGAGCCACCACCGCGGGTCCAGACGGACACAGACACGCCCACGACAACAGTTAGAAACATCGCCACGAGAAATAGCAACCGAGCCATTAGTCCTACCTCCTTTCGTGTTCGTTCGGGAATCGAGAACGCCTGCGCGACCCGGCGAGTGTTCGCGGGGCAAAGAGCCAGCCAAGCAGGATCGCGGAAACAAATGCGCTGAAGAGAAGGGAGAGTCGCGCGAACTTCATGGCGTCCTCCGTCAGTTGTGGAGTGAGACCAAACTCTGACCGCACTGCACGTACGTTCTGTTGAATTGTCAAGCATTATTTCATGAGGTAAGACATTCAGTCATTAAGACAATTTGTCGTGGTGCCACCGTCCGATGGAGCAAACATGCCATCCTTCAGCATGTCTGCGACTCCATGACGCAAATGAGCTCCTGGATCACGACGAAATGAGCGGGTCGTATGGGCCTCCCCACGGCTCTGCCCTAAGCCGAATGACCCCTGTCGTCGACCGACGGGCTTCCTGACACGTGGCGCCGGACGCCTGCTCCCAAGAATCGCGATTGACGGGGGCGGAAAACCACAGAAAAGACGCTCACCCTCACGGGATGTGTGTTATAGAGATTTTGTGAGAAATCCTAGACCCACACCCGGAGGGTGAACGATGGAAGCAAGCCTACCGCAATTGATTCTGCCTATCAAGATGGAAAGAAGTTCGGAGCGGCTGACCAGTCTGGGCGGGCTGGTGGTGTTGGAGGAACTGGCGCGAGCGGTGAAGCTGTGGGAGGAAGTAGACCGAGCGCTGGAGGGTCCGAAGTCGGGACGAGGATATAAGCCGCGGGAGTTTGTGCAGGCGCTGGTGTGGATGCTGCATGCGGGAGGAAGGCGGCTGGAGGACTTGCGGGAGTTGCGGGCCGAGCAGGAGGTGCTGGGGGAGTTGGGCTTGGAAGCGGTGCCGGACGCCGGGACGGTGGGGGACTGGCTGCGTCGGCAAGGACGGGGCGGGGCGGAAGCGATCCAGCAGGTCAGCCGGAAACTGGTGGCGTCTTGTTTCGAGCAAGAGGAAGTGATTCTGGATGTGGATGCCACAGAGATCGAGGCGGAGAAGCAGGAAGCCGCGTGGACCTATAACCACGTGCAGGGCTACATGCCTTTGCTGGGGTACGTGAACGGGGTGTGCGTGGGTCACCAGTTCCGGGAAGGCAATCAGAGTCCCAGTGCCGGGATCTTGGAGTTTGCACAGAGCTGCGAAGCGGCGCTGCCGCCGGGGAAGCGAATCTATTTCCGCAGCGACAGTGCGGCCTACCAAGCGGCCGTGATTAACCATTACAGCCAGCCAGGGCGCAGTTTCACGATCACGGCGGACCTGGACGCCGCCGTGAAGCGAGAAATTCAGAACCTGCCGGCAGGGGCTTGGCAACCCTACCGGACGCAAGCGGGCATCGCCACCGACCGCGAGATTGCCGAGACGGTGCACACCCTGAACGGGACCAAGCAAGCTTTCCGGTTGATCGTATTGCGCTGGCCGAATCCGCAGCCGAATTTGTTCGAGGCGGAGCGCTATTGCTATCACGCGGTGGCCAGCAACCGGGAGGAGCCGGCGAGCGAGGTCGTCTGGAAGCACAACCAGCGAGGGGAGAGCGAGAACTGGCATAAGGAACTGAAGGTGGGTTTTGGCATGGAGGTCGCCGCGGCGACCCGTGCGGGCAGTTGGAGGCCAATGCCCTGTATTTTGCCATTGGGGTGTTAGCCTACAATTTGGGGCAAGTGTTGAAAGGGCGGGTGCTGCCGGCGTCCTATCGCACGGTGACGGTGGCCACGCTGCGCTGGAAGGTGTATCGGCTGGCGGGGAAGCTGGTGCGCCACGCGCGCGGCTGGATGCTGCAGATCAAGGCCGACCTGGAGAAATGGCTCTTATTGCAATCCGCTCGGGTCTGTTGCGCGACGCTGCGGACCTGAAGCAGGGAGGCAAAAAACGGCTAGCCGTGGAACTACCGCGCGGCGGTGTCCGCGGGGGGTGGGAAAAAATTATCCGGAGGACGCATGGGCCCCTGAATCATGAGCTGAATTGACTCGCGACTTCCCTTCGGTTAACCGAAGGTCGCGCCCGTCACCCTTTCCACCTCCTCACAACCGCCTCACCCCGCCAATCGCGATTCTTGGGCCTGCTCTTTCCGCTTGACACCGCTAGCCATTCATGCTAGCCTATAATCGTCGGCTGAAGCGAGTGCCGGAGAAGGAGTCCATACCCCATGACCCTTCGGCTCGCCCCTGTGCATGAAGATTGTCAGCTAATTCCCCTCCTAGCTAAGGAGGGGTTAGGGGTGGTTGATTGGTACTCTAACGACAAGACCCACCACCCCCTCCCCCCTCCTCCGCCGAGGAGGGGAATCGAGAGCGGCCCACAAAGGACGGAGAAAAGCTGGAAAGGTGAAAAGATGTTAAATTCGAGGGAACGAACTAGGTTAAGTCTTTTAGAATCAGCAAAAGTGCCAAAAAACGAACTCAAAACGAACTGGTTTTTGAGCGCAAAAAAGGCCAAACGAACTCAAAAATGGGCCGAAATTTCATGTATTTGCTGCATGAAGGTAGAACCGTGCCAGCAGCCCCTCCATTCGGTCTGAAGGAAGGCAGGAAAGTTTAAAAATTGACGGACGAACCGGGAATGTCATTGAAAACAAAGGGACGCTACAACACGCTTGCGAGCGAGGCGGGAATCTTTATGAAAACACATGACTTAGCCACAGATTCGGGAATGTCATTGAAAATAAAGGCTGTTAACTGATGGCATCGGAGAGGTTCGGAAAGTTGCCCCCCCGCTTTTGCGGAAGACAAGTTTCGCGGGAATGACTGGGGTTGCGAACGAGGTGGCACTCCAATCGACCCCACCCATTTTATTTGGAGGTACTCCGCCCGGCAATCGAGAGCTATAATCCTGGGTCTCGATGCTCGATTTTCGAGTTTCCATTTCCGGAGGCTCCCAATGAAGCCATTCCTCTTTATCGCTTTTATGATGAGTTGCGTCGCCGGCCTGGCGCAGGCGCCCTCTATCGAGGTCTGGGCCGTGCCGAGCGCCGCCAAGGTTCGGCCCGACGACCGCGTCCAGGCCCGCAACCTGGTGTGGGACAAGAGCACCAAGACCATTTCCGTTGCCGGGGCAAAAAACGAACACGTGCCTTTTCAAATCGTGATCACCGTTCCGCCGCCCCCGGACCGCAATCACCCCCCTGCTTCCGGCTTCTTCGTGGAAGCCAGCGACCTGGTTTCCGGCGCCGGCCGCCTGGCGCGCGACCATGTGAAGCTCTATTTCGAGTCCGTCATCCTTTGCCCAGGCAAGTCCAGCCCGGTCGGAGCGGGCGGCTTCTGGCCGGACGCGCTGGCCCCGCTGACCGATCCGTTCAGCATGGCGGCGCCTTTCGGCGAAGCCGTGCGGAACCGCGGCATCTGGATTGACGTCATCACCCCTCCCGACCTCCCCGCCGGCGACTACGCGGGAACCGTGCGAGTGACGCAGAACGGCCGGGAGGTCGATCGCCTCAAACTCCGGTTGAAGGTCTACAATTTCGCGCTCCCCTCGGAAACCCATCTCATCACTTACATGGGCGTCTCGAGTGACGGCCTCGCCGCTTTCCATCACCTCGCCCCTTCTTCGCCGGAGGCCAAAGCGCTGCTTCGGAACTACCATGCCTTTCTCTACGCCAACCGCATGGAGCCTTGGTTCAACGAGCCGCTTCAGCCGCAAATCAGAGAATCCGGCGGCGCTGTCGCGCTCAGTTTCGACGCCGCGGCGTACGACCTCTACATGAAGCAGTGGAAAACCAAGCGGGTGATTCTGGAGGCGGCGCCCGGGCGTTTGGTCCACGGCTGGCGAGCGGGGGGGTTATCTCCGGAGACGGCACAGCTCGTCAAGTCTTACCTGAAGCAGGTGCGCGATTACTATCGTCAAAACGGGTGGCTGGACCGCCTGGTCTTCAACAGCCCCATCGATGAGCCAAACACTGCGCAAGAGTTCGAAGAGACCCGCAAGTGGGCTTCTCTGGTGCATGAAGCCGCGCCGGGGGTACCGTTTCTGGCCACCAAAACCCCCGTGCCGCAGCACGCCGAATGGGGCACTCTGCGCGGATTCGTCAACAACTTCTCCATTCACGGTAATGACCTGAACGGGGTCGAGATCAGGAAGGCCCTCCGCGAGGAGCAGGCCAAAGGCGGCGAGATGAGCTGGTATATTTCCTGCGACCAGGCTTACCCGCAACCCAACTACTTCATCGACGCGCCGGCCATGGACCCCGTCATGGTGCCCTGGATTACCTGGGGCTACGGCATGCAGGGCATCCTTTACTGGGACATGAAATACTGGTCGGAAGTGAAAAGCCCCTGGACCGACCCGGTCACCTACCGAAGCGGTTATTTCTGTAGCAATGGCTGGGTGCTGAACGGCGAGGGCTCATTGTTATACCCCGGCAGCGAAACCAGGAAATACACGGGGCAAGCCAACCTGGATGGGCCCGTTTCCTCGATTCGTTTCGAGCTGCTTCGCGAAGGCATTGAAGATTACGAGTATCTGTGGCTGCTCAAGTCGCTCGGAGACGCAGCCTTCGCCGATGACGCCGCCAAAAGCATGGTGGTGAACATCGGAGCCTTCTCCCGAAATCTCGAGGAGCTGTTCGACGTGCGCGAGAAGATGGCGCGCCGCATCGAACAACTGGCCGGTAGTAAGACCTCGGCCGCGGCTCGTCCGTGAGGCCCGCTGGTTGTTATGGAGTGCGGCAGCTTGCTGCCGCTTTAATCTGGCGAGCTTGCTCGCAGCCTCATCGGTGCAAGTAGGGCGCGGCGTTGCACTGCCAACAAGCTGACCTGAGCAAAAGCGGCAACAAGCTGCCGCACTCCAAAGCGCCCCGGCGAATGCCCCTTTCCTACTTCACTTGATAGCGGCGCAGCGCGTCCTCGTCGAGCTCCACTCCCAGGCCGGGTCCCCGCGGGACCTCCACGTAGCCATCGGAAATGCTTTTTATAAATGGTTTGACCAGCAGATCACTCTCGCGAAGGTAGCAGATTGTATCTGACGGGATGGTGCAGCTTCGCGTGGCGGCGGCAGCATGAATGTAAGCCATGTCGCGTATTCCGAGCTCTGCCCCCGACCCGTGCCAGACGGGGATGCCGGCCACTTCGGCCAAGTATGCTTGACGAACGAAAGAGTGGAAATAGGGCGGGCTGAGGTTAAAGCTGTCGCACGCCCCCAACTTCACGGCTTCGAGCATCTCGATCCCGCTCCCGTCAGGCTCGCCGTGAATCCGCCCTTTTGAATAATAATCCTCTTCCACTTCCCCGCGCGAAACTGACCATCCCGGGGTAAGCGCGAAATCGATAGCCAGCCGCTGCCGCAGCTCGCTCCACCATTCCATGCGCGGCGGGAGCGGGTCCTCGACGCTTACCGGCAAACCCTCGAGCTGCTTGCCGATAGGAAGGAAGCTGCCCGGATCCGAGAACGTCCGATTGTAATCCACTCCCATCATCAACTCCGGCGTGGCCTTTGCTACCGCCCGCACAAGCTGGGGCACCGGCGTGTGGGGGCCGCGTGCCTTGAACTTGAGGTGCTTGAAGCCAAGCTCGGTGGCCCGCCGTGCAACACTCACAAGATCGGCCTCGTTGCGCTGAGCGGTCCAATAGGTAACAGCAACCCTGTCTTGAAAACGCCCCCCCAGCAGGAAGTGAACCGGAACGCCGAGCGTCTTTCCTATCAAGTCGAAAAGGGCGATGTCGATTCCAGAGGAAGCCCCCGGCTCCGGCAAACCCAGCGAGGGAGAGAAATATTCAAGGTCCAGAATATTGCGTCCGGTTAAGAAAGCTCCATTCCTGATGACCGCAGACTCCGGCACGCCCCGCCCTGTCTCGCCAATTCCGATAAGCCCGTTGTCTGCATAGAGCTTGATTATGATTTTGGGCGCCTCGGGGTTGCCCTTCACGAAATCGTACCAGAAGGGCTCGATTTCGACTGCATCATCGCTGATAACAGTGCCGGGCTTCATCGGCACCACCACCTTGAATGTTTCCACACGTTCAATGCGAATGCTTTTTGGCGAGGCTGGTGAAGCAAGAGCAGCGGGCGAGGACAACGGAGCACTCAGAAGCGCAGAATCCGCCAGATTGAAAGCTATGCCCGCGCCCACCGAACCCGTGACAACTTTCTGCAAAAAGGCTCGCCGCGGCGAGGATGAAGAGGCCATCCGCCCGCTTGCCGCCAAGGAAACTCGTTCTTGTCTGCGAAGAGGCTCAACGATTCGACGCAACATATGACATCCTCCTGATCATGTAAGTCGGATTTGAAGAGACTGAAATAAAGTTCAAGCGCCACTCGACTTCCGGCACGCGCGCCTCGCGCGGACCTTTGCTGGGCGACTGAATTCACGGCGCGATGGCGCCCGCCAAACTACTGAGCCTCGATTTCCAGTAGCTTGAGTGAGTCCCTGTTTAACATCGCCTCAATCATCGCTTCGTTAAGGCGCGGCAAACGCGTTCCTTCCAGCATGCCATTGAGGCTCCTGATCCCGGCGACGCTGGCCGACACGGTGGTGAAGGGGTAGTCGGTCCCAAACAGCACCTTTTCCCATACCCCGTATTCCTGGACCAGCATCAGAGAGTGGTAAAACTGAAACGGCCTGTAATGGAGAGCGGAACAATCCGCGAACACGTGCAGATGCTTCCGGATCACGGCTACGCATTCGCCCTCGTAGGGGTGTGAGAGGTGCGCCAAAATAATCTTAACGCCGGGGAACCGGATCGCGACGTCATCCAGATGCCGGGGGAGGGTGTGTTCGATCGGAGCCTTTTCAATAAATGTTGTTCCGGTGTGGAGAAGCACCGGCAGATTGTGCTTTCCGGCATACTCCCAAAGGTAATTCAGCTCACGCTGGCTGGGGCTGAAGCCTGCGTACATGGGCAGAAGTTTGACGCCTTTGAGTTTCAAGTCCTGATGACCGCGCCGCAGTTCCTCCTGCCACCCGGGTTGCGTTGGATCCAGGGAGAGAAAGCCCACGAGCTTATCCGGATGCTGACTCACATACGCCGCCACCACGTCGTCAGGCACCCACATGCCCGAGAGTCGGGCTTTGCCGCCGAAAACAATCGTCTTGGCAAGGTTCTCCGCACTTGCTATGTAATCCTCCCAGCGCACCGTCAAATCAATTTCACTATTCCGGGCTCGACGCACTTGACTGCGAAAGTCCTCCGAGAAATCTTCGAGGCGCCAAAAGTGGCTGTGAACATCCACGACCATCGGTTACCTCCCGCCCTCAATTCGCTCCGCTGCTCGAGGCTTCGTGAAAGAAGCGGTTCCAATGCCGCTTATTGCCCAGTATGCCTTGTCCTGGCGTGCTGGGCCAGCAGTTCGCAGGCTCAGTTCAGGCCTTGAATGATTTCGGCCAGCTTTGCTGCCCGTTTCGGATCGATCGGGCTGCCTGCGGTCTTGCTCAGTCGGCGCACCTGGTCGCGAGCCATTTGATAGGTATCCTTGCGGCCCGCCGCCTCCCAACTGGCCCGAGAAGTCCGGACCGAAACCCGCGGCGCGAGGAACTCACCACCGCGCAGCCGGCTGAGAGTGTGTTCTGTCAACATGTAGTCACCGCGCGGGCCGATCTGCTTGATCAGGTCCGTCGCCAAAGTCTCGGGGGTGACGAGAATGCCCCCGGCTATCCGCTTGGACATTGCCGAAATCTCCTCATCCATGATCAATTGTTCGTGGCTGCACGTCATTCCCGTCGCAAACATCCCGCAATTGACAATCAGGTCATTTCCCGCGCCCACCGAACAGAACATGCTGAACGTCTTCTCCCAGGCATTTTGCTCGTCGTGCGCGTGGTTGTCGGAGTTGGGCGCGGTGGTGTGGGAAGGAACACGATAGAAACGCGCCAGTTGCGCTCCCGCCACACGGCAGATGGTGGTTTCCGTCGAACCGACCAAGGCGGTGGCGCCGCGCATATCCGTGACCGTCCAGGAATTGGCATACATGACCTTGGTCCCGGGTTTAAGCATCTGGATCATCACCAAGCCGGAAATGCACTCCGCGTTGTTCACGGAGAGCAGGCCGGCCAGTGTATACGGGCAGGAAAGTCCCGCGTTCGGCTCCGGGAGAATGGCCAAGGGAACATTGGTTTGAACGGTGTCCAGGATGGCCTCCAGCACACCCTCTTCCCAGAAAAGGGGACTGGTGGGCGACAACTGGGTGATGCCGTACACTTGATTCCGGAAATCTCCCGCGAATCCCGCCTCCGCGAGGTTGATGATGGCGCGGTTGATGCGAGCGTTATCGGTTGAGAAGAAGATCGGCTTGCGGCTGTTTTCCATGACCGCGCGCACCGCGTAAGGGAGAGTGTTTCTCGGGTTGGGCACATCCTGGGGCATGACCGGGATGCCGATCATGTCAATGAATTCGAGCTTGTCGCAGAGGCGCGAGAACAGCTCGACGTCTGCCACCTTCGAGTAGCGGGTCTCTCCGGTTTCGGAGTCCACCCAAAACACGGCGTTGTGCCCGGCCGCAATCTTCGAGTTGCCGTCACCCAAAGTGAAAGCGAATTTCCCTTCGCGATCGTACACTTCGAACTGCGCAGGGACATGGCCGAGAGCCTCTGCAACGGCAGCCCTGGGAAAACGCACGATCTGCCCTTTGGCATCAGCGGGAAATCCTTTGGCCTCGAGGAAGGAGAACACTTGCGGGCTTCCAATCTTGACCCCGCAGTGCTCGAGTATGTCCAAGGTTGCCTCGTGGATCTGGAGGATTTCGGAATCAGAAAGAACTTTAAGCGTGGATAAATTCACGGTTGCACTCCGAATGAAAATTTTTCGGATTCTTGAGCAAGGCTACATCAAACCGCCACTTCCCCCTGGCCAGGCCTAGGCAATTCAGGTTTCCAGAAAGCCCATGCTTCCGCTTGCAAGTAGACCATTTGTCTCCAGCATGCCTAACGAGACTGGTCACTTTCATCAAAAAACGTAATAATATTATTGAACTTTGGTAGCGAGTCAAGTAGTTTAGTCTTCGAGCGCATTTTGCACCGACGACGTGTGCCCTATTGGCGCAGAAACCCCACTGGGCCGCCCGGTTGCAATGGGTGTAGGGTCCGCACTAATTTGGGAGGTCATCAAACCAACTTCTTCCAGACCAACAGCGGGGCGAGGAGGCGGGGCTGACTATGGACGAGTCACAACTTCACGCTGCCTCGAAACTCATATTCGCGCGGGGGCAGATTTCGCGGGCGGGCCTGGCACAAGAATTGGATCTTGTCCCTAGTTACGTCAGCCTCATAGTGCGAAAACTGCTGACCAGCGGATTGGTGTGCGAACGAGGGGTTGCCCCCTCGAGTGGTGGCAGACCAGGGAGGCTTCTCCAGATAAATCCTGAACTAGCGCACTTGATTGGCATCGACATCGGCACCGTGAATTGCCGCATTGCAGTTACGGATTTCTTGGGAAATGTCCTGGCCTTCAAGAGATTTCGTTCGCAGGCTGATGAAGGTCCTGAACCCTTGCTGCGTTTAATTCACCACGAAATACAGGGCTATCGCCGGGAATTTCCGGGGATCATGGCTCTGGCGGTTGCGCAGTCGGGGGTCATTGAGCGCGCCACAGGCACGCTGCTTTTCTGGCCCAAAGTCGGGGGATGGCATGATGTTCCGCTGAAAGCGATACTGGAGCGGGAGCACGGACTTCCCACGATCGTCGAGGACTCCGCTCGTACCATGGCCGTGGCTGAACAGACGTTCGGTCAAGGGAGAGGATTAGCCAACTTCGTGCACGTGCTGGTAGGGACGGGGATTGGCTCCACCATCTTTATTGACGGCGAACTGTACATTGGCTCCTCGGGATTGGCGGGCGAGTTGGGTCACACCACCATCGACGAGAACGGCCCGCTTTGTTCCTGCGGAAATCGCGGCTGCCTGGAGGTCTATTCCTCCGGCTGGGCGATCATCAAGCGCGTTCGCGCCGCGTTGTCCGACGGAACGGCCTCGACCCTTTCTAAAACGGTTGTGGAACATCCAGAAGAGCTGTCGGTGGAGTTGATCGTGAGCGCGGGCAAGTCCGGGGATCGCTTGTCGCAAACTGTAGTGTCGGAAGCCGGAACACACCTGGGGACGGCGCTGGCTGGGCTTGTAAACCTCTTGAATCCCGAGAAGATTATCCTGGGCGGCGCTGTGGCTCAGGCCGGTGGTGAAATGCTCCTTGATCCGCTTCTCTATTTTCTACGGGGACGCGCTTTCCAGCGATCCGTCAGCGCCACGGACGTGGTGATTTCCCAACTGGACGATAAGGCTTCGGCCTTAGGAGCTGTCGTGATGCTGGCCAAGGACCTTCTGGGAAAACTCTGCATGGCCAGACTGCAAGCTGAATAGACCTCGCCGGGACCCGGAGAAGCGCCTCTCCCTCTCTATGGACCGCTTTCGCCAGGCCTTAGGAACAGAATCTCCCAGCGGGATTTCCTTACGATAAACAGGCGCGCTACTTTGTCGGCCAGCTTATCGGTCTGGTGTTGTGATTTGTCGATTCCTATGACCTGAGGGTACCAGCCGGTGTCCTTAACCGGGTCATCCGTGATCTGCTTCTGATTCAGGATTTCCTTGGGCTCATTCCACCCGCGAGGATCGGCTAAGCTAGCCCCAATACTGTTCACTTAACGTGATTCTTGTGCTATTCTGGTTGGGGCGGGAGGTCCCCCAGAATGGCCCGTACCGTCGGAACTCTACCTGCAGGCAGCCGCATTACCGACTACATCAGCCTGGGTGTCATCACCAAGTTTTTCCCCATCGAGAAAGTCCGCGAGGCTTTGAAGCAGACGAACCGCACCAGCCGGCGGGAGCGTGATTTGCCCGCCCATGTGGTGGTTTATTACGTCATCGCGTTGGCGCTCTACATGCGCTCTTCCTATCGCGAGGTGCTGCGCTGCTTGCTGGAGGGAGTGCAGTGGCTGCTGGATCCGTCGGCCACCGTAAAGGTAGCGGGCAAATCGGGGATCTCGCAAGCCCGCAGCCGGCTGGGGACCGAACCGCTGAAGAAGCTGTACGAGACCGTCGTAACCCCGATCGCCGAAAAACGGACGCAGGGAGCCTGGTATCGACAACGGCGGCTGGTGAGCCTGGATGGCAGCACCTTGGATGTGGCAGACACCGCGGCGAACGACCGGGCCTTCGGCCGGCCCGGGGCCAGTCGGGGATCGAGTGCCTACCCCAAGATTCGCTTCGTGGGCTTGCTGGAAAATGGCACCCACGTTCTGTGGGCGGCGCAAGTGGATTCCTATGCGACGGATGAGATCACACTGGCGCAAGCCGTGGTGCCCGCCCTGAAAAAAGGCATGCTGTGCTTGGCCGACCGGTTTTTCCCCGGCTACGAACTGTGGCAGAAAGCCGCGCAGACGGGCGCTGAACTGCTCTGGCGAGTCCGCCAGAATGCGCGTTTGGAGGTGGACCAGCGCTTGGCGGATGGCTCCTACCTCAGTCGCATTTATCGGTCCACCTCGGACCGCCGGAATCAGCGCCACCCCATTACGGTCCGCGTGATCGAATATCGTCTGCAGGATGTGCCAGGAGCGGAGCCGATCTATCGCCTGATCACCACGATTCTGGATCCCCGATCGGCCCCGGCGAAAGAACTGGCGGCGCTCTATCACGAGCGATGGGAAATTGAGACCACGCTGGACGAACTGAAGACCCATCTGCGGGGTGCCCAGATCGTCCTGCGCAGCAAGACTCCGGAACTGGTCCGGCAGGAGTTTTATGGACTCCTTATGGCCCACTTTGCCATTCGCGGCCTGATGCACGAGGCCGCCCTGCAGGCGGATGAAGATCCCGACCACCTTTCCTTCCTCCATGCCGTGCGGGTCATACAACGGCGCCTGGCTCGCTATGTCGCTACTCCCCCCTCGGCAGAAGAGAGCGTTTCATGAGGCCATACTCCAGGAGATTCTGCAGGAACGGGTGAGTTGCAGCCGCCATCGCATCAACCCCCGCGGCGTGAAGCGCAAAATGAGCGACTACCGGCTGCGGCCTCGCAAGCGGGGACCTACTCGCCGCATCAACTTTTCTGCATCCGTGAGGATCGTTAAATGAACAGTATTGTCCCTAGCCCAACCTTCGCAGTTCCGCACATTTGTGAGGGGAAGTTGACCTCTCTATCGGTCTAACCTCTTATCCATCAAAGCAGGCTTCTCAGAAAGCCGTTGTAGTGCCGACCTACCCTCTTTACAAGCGCTGAAGGAAGCTGTCAGGATGCGCGCTGACGATGTTTCTACGCAGCAAACGGCGATGCAAGGACGGCAAGGAGCACCGCTCCTGGAGTGTAGTGGAGAACCGTCGGGTGCGTTCAGGGCGGGTAGTGCAGCGGCAGGTTTTGTTTTTGGGAGAGATCAATGACCGCCAGCAGGGGGCATGGCGACAGACGTTGGAGGTATTTGATGAAGCCGAGCAGCGGGCCCGGACGCTGAGCTTGTTTCCGGAGGATCGTGCGATCCCCGCCGACGCGCTGGATGGCGTGCAGGTGAAGTTGCGGGAGATGGAGCTGCGGCGGCCGCGGGCGTTTGGCAACTACTGGCTGGGCTGCGAGCTGTGGCAGCAGTTGGGACTGGGGGCGTTTTGGGAAGGGCGGCTGGACGCCGGCCGCGAGGAAGGGGCGTGGGCGAAGGTGCTGGAGTTGCTGGTGGTGAGCCGGCTGATCGCGCCGGGCAGCGAGTTCCGTTTGCACCGGCAAGGATTTGACCAGAGCGCCATGGGAGATCTGTTAGGCAGCGGCTTCGCCGTGGCCGAGAAGGATCGGCTGTATCGCTGTCTGGATCGCATCGTGGAGCACAAGGCGGCGTTGTTCGATCACCTGCGGCAACGCTGGCAAGACCTATTCCAGGCACGCTTCGACGTCTTGCTGTACGACCTGACGAGCACCTATATGGAGGGCGAAGGCGAGGGAATTCCCAAAGCGAAGCACGGCTACAGCCGGGATCACCGTGGCGACTGCCGGCAGGTGGTGATCGCGCTGGTGGTGACGCCGGAGGGATTTCCGCTGGCTTACGAAGTGATGGAGGGCAACACCTCGGACCGCACGACGCTGCGGGGCTTTCTGGCCAAGATCGAAGCTCAGTACGGACACGCGCGGCGGGTGTGGGTGATGGACCGGGGAATTCCCAGCGAAGAGGTGCTGGAAGAAATGCGCGCCGCGAAGCGGGAAGTTTTTTACTTGGTGGGTACGCCGCGGGGCAAGATTCAGCAGTACGAAAAGCAGTGGCTAGAATTGCCCTGGCAGAAAGTGCGTGAGTCGGTGGAGGTGAAGTTGTTCGCGGAGGACGGCGAACTCTATGTGCTGGCCAAGAGTGAAGGCCGGCGGTCGAAGGAGCGCGCCATCCGACGACGCAAACTGGTGGGGTTGTTGAGGGCCTTGCGCAAGCTGCGCCGGAGTGCTCCGGCGCGGGATCAACTGCTGCTGCGCATCGGGGCGGCGAAGAAGCAAGCAGGGCGGGCCTTCGGCTTCGTGTCCCTGCGCTTGCCCAAAGAGGGAGAGGAAGTCACCCGCCAGACGTTCACCTTTCAGTTGGACAAAGAGAAGTTGCAGAAGGCGGAGCTTCGCGATGGACACTATCTGTTGCGCTCCAACCTGGTGGGGGAGAACCCGGAAGTACTTTGGCAACACTATGTCCAACTGACCCAGATTGAAGCGGCCTTCAAAACCTTGAAGAGCGAACTGGGACTGCGTCCGATTTATCACCAAGTGGAGAAGCGGGTGGAAGCCCACATCTTCGTGGCCTTCCTGGCCTACGCCCTTTCGGTGACCCTCAAGCAACGGCTGGCCGCCTTAGCGCCGGGCCTGACGCCCCGCGCGGTGCTGGAAAAACTGGCCACCCTTCAGATGCTCGATGTGTGCCTGCCCACCACCGACGGTCGTTGGCTGATCATGCCCCGCTACACCCAGCCCGAACCGGATCAGTCGTTGCTGCTGCACCAGCTCAATCTGAGCTTGCCTTCCCAGCCACCACCCCGCATCAAGGCCCCCCAGGAGGCCGCCCAAACCCCGCCACCGAGATTGAAAATGTAGTGCCGACCTTTGACATCCCTCCGCTAAAAACAAAGCACTTACCCTTCACCTGCCCCCTCAACTGCGAAAGGTCGGCTAGGGTTAAACGAGACGTAAACGCCACCCTGAGTCCAATCCCTGTCAATTGCATAATTCATCAGAATCTTGAGGCTGTTGGGGACTTGCAGTTCCACTTCCCTCAGCGCGCTCTGTCGCGGATAACATCGTGGTTTCCATGAGCAATGCTAGAACCGTCAAGCCCAACGCAGATAGCAGGCACAGTCGCATCCGTGGAACATGACTGGCACGGGTCATGGGGAAAATTCCTCTCTTTGAAGGTTGTCGAGGGTAGGGCAAGCCCACCCCTACGACTTGTAGGGGGACGGCTTGCCGTCCCCCGAACGCGTGAGGTTGGCCTGTCTGATAGCTCCTCGCCTTGCAACTGACCCTTCACCCCTCCCATCCGGGCGTATTAATTGCGACAACTGCACTGCGATGATACACTGACCTGTAAAATGCAGTGTTGTGAGGCGAGGGAATTGATCGTCGAACGCGGGCTTCGGGTGTGCATGGTTTTGCTGCTCGTGTCGGGCTCCGCACTGGCGCAGGAGCCTTCTGCATCCGACAACTTCGAAGATCTGCTCCGTCGCGGATTTGAACTGCATCAGCGCGACCAATATTCCCAGGCACTGCCCCTGCTGGGAAAAGCCTGGACGCTTCAGCCGCACGACTACTTTGTAAACCTGCTGCTCGGCATTGACCTGTTGCGAACGGGGAAAACCGCCGATTCGATCCGTTACCTGAAAGAGGCGGCGCGGGTGAGCCCGAAGGAAGAGATTCCATACGCATATCTGGGGGAAGCGCACGCGAGACGGCAAGATTTCGCCGATGCAGCCCTGGCGTTTGCGCAGGCCGTAGATGTGGCGCCCACATCGCTGGAAGCGACGCTAGCGCTCGTCGATTACAGTCTGGGGCGATTTGCAACCCTCACCATCCACTTGCGCAATTCGAAGAATGGCCTCGCCGCGGTGTACCGCTTGCAGGCAGTATCACTGCGGCCGGGAGATCCCGCTCGTAGAGATTGGCTGCTGAAGTCGGTGGAGCTGGACCCGAGTTCGCCCGGCGCGTGGAGCCAATTGGCCCTTGAAGATCTCGCGGCGAATGACCCCGCGGCAGCCGAGAAGTCGCTCGAGCGTGCTCTTCAAGCGGGTCCCGAGGACCTGGATGTTTGGTTCGCGCAAGCCCTGCTGGCCGCCGTTCGAGGAGATTGGGTGACGGCCGCACAGCGGCTGAACGATATGGCGAAGCGTTCTCCCGCGGCTCTCGCGATACAGTTGAGGCGCTGGCCGCAGCGATTGCAGCCACCGGAAGGCGCGGCGGTTTCCGGGGCGGCTGCGCGATTTCTGCATTGCGCGAGGGAGCCGTCATGTAACTCCCAGACCCTGCGTGGAGCGCTTCCGGCTGGTGAGCGGGTTGCAAAGAGCACGCGGCGCCAGATGTTTCATGAACAGCGCTGGGAGCAAGTGGCGGCGCTTCCTGAGCCAGCGGTTGGACAAGCGCCAGCGTGGTTGGAGCGAGGGGCGGCATTGGCGAAGTTGCAAGAGTGCGGGAAGGCGATCCCGGCCTTGGAACGCAGCCTCCCAAGCGGCGACTCCTCTGTCGAGGCGATGTACTTGCTTTCGGGATGTTACGCGGCGCAAGCCGGGAGCGTTGCCGATCGACTCCAGCAAGGCAGCGACGAAGCGGTGGTGAGAATGATGCGGGGCGATATCATGCTTCGTCTGGCCGCCAATCCTGGGGGAGCGATCGCGGAGTACCAGGCGGCGCTTGCTTCGCGAAAGAACGATCCCGGCGTGTGGGAGCGGCTCGCTGAAGCTCAGATGGCGGCCGGCCAAATGGATGCCGCCAGGCAGAGTGCGGAGGCGGCGCTGCGCCTGGATGAGCATCGCTATCGGGCCAAGAGCACCTTGGCGAACATCGCGCTGGAGCAGCGCGACTACGCGGGCGCTTTGCCGTATCTTCGCCAACTTCTCGCCCACGATCCGCAAGACCTCACCACACGGGTGCAACTGGGAACCGCCTGCGCTAAAACCGGGGCGCTTGAAGAAGCCTTCCGCAACCTCTCTGGGCCGCTGGAGCAAGGCTATCCGGACGAAAAGGGAAGCCTGCACTACCTGCTCGGTACGGTGCTCCATCGCATGGGACGAGGCCCGGAAGCCGAGGCAGCGTTCGCGACGGCGCGCCAGTCGTCCGAGAATTATTCACGCACCACTCATCGGGACCAGGATGCGCAACGGTAAACCACGGGCACTCACCCGACGGGATTTCATGAAGTGCCTGACCGCCGGCGCGGGCGTGGCCACCAGCCTCGCGCGAGGTCTTGCGCAAAAGCCACCCCCTGCACCGGGGCCGATTCTGCTGCACGACATAGCGCCCCATTCGGGCCTGGATTTCGTTCTCCGCAACGATGCCGCCGGCCGCAAATACCAGGTAGAAACCGTTCTCGGCGGTCTCGGGGTGATCGATTTCGATGGGGATGGCTGGCCCGATCTTTACTGTGTGAATGCTGCGGCGTTGCCCTCTCTCAAGAAATCCGATCCGCGTTTTTATAACCGCTTGTATCGCAACAACCGCGACGGAAGCTTTACGGACGTCACGATGAAAGCGGGGGTGCAGGGCCACGGCTACGAGATGGGCCTCGCCGTCGGCGACTACAACAACGACGGTTTCGAAGACTTGTTCGTGGTGGGTGTGCATGGCAACACTCTGTACCGGAACAACGGGGACGGAACGTTCAGCGATGTCACGCGGGAAGCGGGTCTGGCGGCAAGCGGGGAGAGTGGTCACGAACTGTGGTCGGTCTCGGCGGCCTGGCTCGACTATGACAACGATGGCCGCCTCGACTTGCTGATCTCAAACTACTGCGACTGGACCCCAGGCACGGACCCGGTCTGCGGCGGCCTGGAGAAGGAGAGACGCGCCTACTGCCACCCTGACATGTACAAGGCCGAACCGATGCAACTCTTCCACAACAACGGAGACGGTACGTTTACCGATGTTTCCCGCGAAGCCGGGCTGGAGAAGGTTATTGGGAAGGGCATGGGGGTCGCAGTCGCGGATTTCGATGCAGACGGGCGGCCCGACGTGTTCATCGCCTGCGACAACAGCCGGAACTTGCTCCTGCATAATCTGGGCCGGGGTAAGATGAAGGAAATCGGCATCGAAGCCGGCGTTGCCTATAACGGGGATGGCCGGCAGATCTCCGGCATGGCCGCGGACTTTCGCGATTTCGATGGGGATGGCCGGCCCGACATCCTGATGACCGCCCTGCGCGGAGAAACCTTCGAGCTGTTCCGCAATCTGGGTGATGGAACGTTCGAGGATGCCAGCGCGCAAAGCGGGTTGCTGGGGCTGAGCCTCTCATTGAACGGCTGGGGTGGTGGCTTTGCCGATCTGGACAATGATGGCTGGCTGGACCTGTTTGTGGCTTGCGGCGGTCTCGATACCAATGAGCCTCAACCCAATCGGGTGCTCCGCAACCACAATGGCCGGTTCAGCGACGTGTCGTCAGGGGCGGGCGCTGACTTCGCCGCGGTCGCCCGCTTGCATCGCGGGGTGGCGTTCGCCGATTTCGATAACGACGGCAGAATCGATATAGCCGTGACTGCGATCAACGAACCGATGGAACTATGGAGGAATGGAAGTCCGCTCCAGCACTGGCTGCAAGTGAAGCTGAAGGGCACCCGGAGCAATCGATCCGCTCTGGGGGCTAAGGTTACGTGCAGGGGCTCGCGCCGAGTGCAGGTGGCGGAGGTTGCGAACAGTGTCGGATTTGCGTCCACCAGCGATCTGCGCCTGCACTTTGGGCTGGGGGACGACAAAGAGGTTTCACTTGAGATTCGTTGGCCCTCCGGCATCGTGCAAAAGCTGGCGAAGGTGGCTGCCGACCAGCGGCTTACGATCGAAGAAGCGGAGGAGAAGAAACCCTCGACCGTACTGCAACTCGGGAGTCCGTCATAGATGTCTTTACTTACTGAAACTGGCTGGCGCAGAGCGAAGCTCCGCGGTCTCCAGGCTTTAGAAATCCGCAAAGCGCAAAGCTTCACTCTGCGCCAGCCGACGATTGCACTCTTTGCCCTATTAGCTGGACTCCTGTGCCCGGCGCTCGTTCGAGCCCAAGCACTGGCTGGACGATTCTACCCCGAAAAGCAAACCTTCTTCGTTGGCGAGCCGATTTTCATCGACTTCGAAATTACCAATAAAGGTCATGAGCCTGCCTGGATCGATCAGCGCATGGGCGCGCCTTGTATCGAACCCGATCCGATCGAGGTCGAGGGGGCAAAGCACCACGGACTCGGATGGGATACCACCTTCGGATGCTTCGGCGGCGTGGGGGGGAGTTGCGTGGGCGGCGCGATTGAGTTGAAGCCGGGCGTGAACCACACCGCCCGCATCTTCCTCAACCTCGGCTTCCGGCTGGACAGTGCTGGTTCTTATCAAGTTCATGCGCGCCGCAGTGTCCCGGTTTACGCATCAGGGGCGTTTGCCCCGCCGCGGACAGCACCAACCAAGGAATTCTCTTCCGATTTCCAGATCACGCTGGTCCAGGGCAGCGAAGACGATTTGAAGGCGGCCTTTCAGCCTTACGTCGAAGACGCGAGCACGCCCGAACAGGGTGATCACTGGCTGGCCATCGCGGCTATCGAGGAGATGGCTCCACCTTTCCTGGAGGACCTTATTCTTAAACTCGCCAACACACCCAACCGAGTTAGCCCGGCGACCTTGCTCCGGCTAAACACGCCCCGGTCCAAGCAGAAACTCGTGGAGTGGGCGGAACAGTCGAGCAACGGCGCGCTCCAGCAGGGGGCGATCCAAGCACTCGCGGGAACACGCGACCCTAGCTATCTGCCTTTGTTGATCCGTATTGCCGGCAAATTGACCGATGGGATTCGTGATTCCGCGATCTGGGGTGCCGGATTATTCGGTGAAGACGCTGTCCCTTTCCTCGAATCAAAACTGGGTGACCCTGATGCCTATGCCCGTGTCGCTGCTGCGCGCGGTTTGGGCCTGACTAGGAGTCGTAGCGCAGTCTCCATTCTTATCGGAGCGTTGCAGAATCCGGACGACGAGGTCCACCGTCAGGTGACTGTGAGCCTAGCGGAACTCACGCACCGTTCCATAACCAAGGAGCCTTGGCACGAGTCACCATCGCCTGACCAGTACCGCCGTTGGCATAACTGGTGGCTCGAGAACGAGCACACTGCACAAATCTACGGCACAGACGATTGCGTACAGCCTCAACCGCTCGATTGAACGAGCCACGATCAAGGTGGCCGGCGGCGGTGCGTGGCCAGCACTCGCAGAGGCTCAACGCCGAGAATGTTTGGAAGAGCTACGAAGGACCAGCCTCAACGCAGGGCGTCTGTCTTTCCCGAGGCGAACTCCAACGACAGCCCATTCGCGAATCTCTCGCGCACTCGCTGGATAATCGTCCCGTCTTCCTCCGCTTCCTCCGAGCGATCCGTAACCTTCAACGCTGATCCGGGTGCGACGACCCCGTCGTGTCGGGTGCGCTCGCCGGCGCCTCCTCCCCGTAAGAAAGAGCGGCGGTCGCGAGGAGCGCCAAGACGATTCCAGCCACTTCCCGGTGGGAGATCTTTTCGTGCAGCAAGGGAACCGCCAGGGCGACGGTCACGACGGGATAGAGAGCGATCAGCGGCGTAACCACGGAGGCCTTCCCGCCATGGTGGAATGCTGCCAAGCTGGAAAGCACCCCCAGTCCGTTCAGCACTCCCCCCAGGATGGCCAGGAACCACGCCAGGTGAGAGATCTTCCAGTCCAAGGGCAGAAAAAGCAGGATCACCGCCGCAATGGGGACAAAGGCAGCGGAGAAGAAAATGAGAGAAAGTTCTACGGAAATGTAGTTCGTCGCGAGTTTCTGTGTCAATCCCGTGAGTCCCCAGAGCACCATCGTCACCAGCGCATAACCCAGCCAAATGGACATACCAATTTCTCCCGCCAGAAGTAGCAGTCTCACCTAACTCTAGGTACTGAAAAGCAGAATCGCAACGATGGCCATCACTATGCCGACGCCCTGTACCCAGTTGAGTTTCTCTCGCAATAAAGGGATGGCTGTGACCACCGTAAACAGCGGATATAGCCCGGTAATGGGAACCACCGTGGACGCCTTGCCCCCGTGGCTCAAAGCCTCATACATGGTAACGTTGCCGACGCCACCCAGAATGCCGGTGACGAAAGCGAAGATCCCACCACGCACGCGACTCCGGCCCGCCCAGAGCTGTTGGGAACGCGCCACGATCAGAACCAGGGGAATCAAACCCAACGTGAAGATGACCTGATTGACCATGGGCGACATCTTATCCATGGCCATCTTTGAAACGACTCCCCAGGCCCCCCAAAACAGGGTTGTGAGGATGCTATACCAAAGCCATTTAGGCATCTGATGAACCCTCTCATAGAAATCGCTCGGCGCTCGTCATTCCCGCGCAAGCGGGAATCCACCGGTGGGCGCGGGGGTGACCACGACGGGTGATTTCCGTTTCCTCGTGTGAACAGCAGGCCCATGATAACCCTCCATGCCTCCTTCAAAATGTTATGGTGAGCCCACCATCAACCACCAGGGTTTGACCGGTGATGTAGGAGCAATCGTCAGAAGCCAGGAAGACGACCACGCGCGCAATTTCCTCCGGCTCTCCAGCCCGCGCCAGGGGGATCCGGCGATTCTTGATGAACAATTCCTGGAAAAGCTCCGTCCGGGTCTCGTCCACCCCTTTCACGATCGACAAGGGAGTGTGAATATGACCTGGCGCAACGGCATTCGCGAGAATACCGTACGGCGCCAACTCGACGGCCAGTGTCTTAGTGAAGCTGATGATGGCCCCTTTCGCAGCAGCATAGGCTCCCATTTCCGCTGTCGGCGTCAGCGCCTGGATGGAAGTGATGCTGATGATGCGCCCCCACTTTTGTTTCACCATGTGAGCGGCAACCAGCTTCGAACCCCAATAAATGGCCTCAATGTTGACCGACTGGGTCTGCCTCCATTGCTCCAAGGTGCTGCTGAGAATGTCGGCATAGAAGGAGATGGCGGCGTTGTTGACGAGAATATCGATCTTCCCGTTCTCCTGGGCAACCTCGTCGACGCACTTCCGGTAGGCCTCCTGGTTCGTGATATCGAACGCATAGGGTTTGACTTTCCCCCCCAGCTCTTCAATGACGCTGCAAACGGCATTGATCCGGGGGTGCTGGTCAACCGCCGCCACAGTAGCGCCTTCGAGAGCTAATTCCCGGGCGATGGAACGGCCGATCCCTGAGGCCGCCCCCGTCACGACGGCCACGCGTCCCTCGAGTTTCATGTCGTTACCCCTTTCCAAGCTGGCATTCCGATCCATCAGCCGACGGAGAGGAATCTCGCTCTGAGTGTTTTCAAGACAGGGCGAGATTCCTCGTCGTCCCGATCAGATCGGGACTCCTCGGAATGACAGGCCAATCGGGCTTTTCCGCAGCCAGTAAAGCCCCGCCCTTCCAGCCCCCCAGTCAAAACGGAAGAGCGTCGTGAGAAATCCAGGCTAATACGGTACACCTAGCAAATGGGCCGTGATGTAGCGAGTCAATTCCTCGTAGTCCCGCTGCTTGACCAACTCGGCGTACAAGCTCCGATTCAGGCTGCGAACCTTGTCGACCAGCCAGAGGAAGGTTTCCTTGCTGTTGGCGAGGTGTTTCGCCGAGACTTCCTTCCTCTGCGTTCGCATGGCTTTGACGTCCAGGCCCACGTACTCGCCGTTCCGGCCATAACCGTTCTCTTCCAAAACACGCACTTGATTGAAGGCCCGTCGAAGATCGACCTCGCCGAAGGACTTGTCCTCGTCGAACTTCAATCCGCTCTGATCGTTCAGGTGGACGCTCCACAGCTTGTGGAAGGAGAGCGCGAATCCCATTTCATCCGAAGGGTCGAGACCTGCCAGAATCTGGTGTGCGGTTTCAATCAGAATTCCCATCCGCGATGGATCGACAGTGCGGTAACCCAGCGCTAAGGCATGACCCGCTGTCGGAATGTAAGCTTGGTCCGTCGGCTCATTGGGTTTGGGTTCCACCAGAATGCGCAGATTTTTGTCGTACTCCAGCATCTTGTTAATCGCTTCCAGCAAATGCTGCATCGCCTCGGGAACAGACTTAGCTTCGCGCACGTAGGTGCCCTCGCGCGCCAGCCACAGCACCATGAGGTTCGTCCCCAGCTCGTGGGCGATATCGATGGCTTTGATCGACCGTTCCACGGCGTAGGCGCGGTCGGCCGAGTCGTTCGCCGTGTAAGCTCCATCAATGGTGTGGGGACTGAACCAGAGGCGCGGCGCCACAAACTCCGCCGCAAGGCCGTCGCTCGCGAGGATTTGCTTCGTGGCGCGGGCTTGCTTCGTTATCTCCGCGGGGCTGAGCGAATCGAGGTCGGGCACGGCATCGTCATCGTGAAATTGCAGAGCGTCGAATCCCAATTGCCGGGCAATCTTTACCTTTTCCACAAGTGTGAAAGGGTCGCGCACGGGCCGGACCGAAGGGATCAGCCCCTTCGCTGAGATTCCAAGGCCCAAATGAAAAACGATATGAAGTTAGACTTTCAGGCATGTGCCCTCCTACATGAGGCTGGTTTGATAACCTCGCAAAGCAGTGCAAACTGTACACCATTCCCGCCGAGCAGCCAAGCAAGGTTTCAGGGCCAAAGGGGAATATTGCGTCGGTGCAAAATGCGCTCGAAGACTAAAGTGCTTGACTTGCTATCAAAATTCAATAATATTATAGCGTTTTTTGATGAAAGTGACCTGTCTTATCGCATGCAATGGAGACAAATGGTCTTCTTGCAAGCGGGAGTTTTGGCACCTCGGAAACTCATATCGCCTAACAGGTTGCTGAAAAACTCGAAAAAGGGGGCTGGTTGACCCTGAGTAGCATCCATAAGCCCTTTGTTTTCAGTCTGGGCTAGCAATCTAGGCATGCCGCAAAAGGCTTTTTCAGCATCCTGCTAAAGCTGGCCCAAAGTCGCGATCTTGTTCTACGTCCCGCTCGGTCGACATCAAGGAGGAATAATGAAAACCAAGTCGGAAGACATGCTTGCTAGCGAAGGTGGCCCCAAGGCCGTACCCCAACTCGGCCCATTCCCTTCCAAGCTCGGACGCGAAGAGTTGTGGGAACTCATCGACATGTGGGAGTTCAGTCCTTCCAACAAGGAAAGGATAAAGGAGATCCTCGACCAAGATTCGAAAATCGAGGGGCCACACCTCTTCCGTTACTACAATCCCAAACCCAGCCGGGTGGCGGCGGCCGAAGAAGCCATGCGCGAGTTGATCGGCACGAAATACTGCTTGGCGGTCAATTCGTGCACCTCGGCTCTGATCGCGAGTTACCGAGCTTTAGGTATCGGAGCGGGCGATGAGGTCATCGTGCCGGCCTACACGTTCTTTGCCAGCGCTGCGGGAGTGGCCGCCTGCAATGGCATTCCGGTGATTGCGGAGGTTGATGACTCCCTGACCCTTGATCCGGAAGCCGCGGAGCGGGCCATGACGCGCCGCACCAAAGCGATTGTGGTGGTTCACATGCGCGGAGCGGCGGGGCAAATGGATGCCCTGTTGGACTTGGCCAGACGGAAAGGGCTCCCGTTGGTGGAGGATGTGGCACAGGCGGGTGGTGGGTCGTTTCAGGGCAAGCGCCTGGGAAGCTTGGGTGCCACGGGGTGTTTCAGCTTTGACCATTACAAAATCATGTCTAGCGGGGAAGGCGGCTTTGTGACGACGGATGATGAATGGCTGTACACACGCGCCCAAAGTTGGCATGACACCGCCGCCTGTTGGCGGCCCGACCGTTTTGCCCGCGAGCGTCGCGAAGGGGAATTGTTCGCCGGCGAGAACTACCGGATGAGCGAATTGCAGGGAGCAGTGGCCGTAGCCCAGATCCGCAAGACGGACGCCATGCTGGCGGGTTATCGCCGGGCGCGGGATCTGATCCTGGCGGGAATCGATAAGTTCCCTGGGCTTAGCTTCCGGCGCCTGACAGACCCGAGGGGCGATACAGCCATCTGCTTGATCATGTTTTTGCCTAATGCTGATCTCACGCGTCGCGCGATTGAGGAGTTGCATGCCGAGGGCGTGCCGGCGGGAGGGGTCTACGATTCTAAGGTGCGCGACTGGCACATCTACACCTACTGGGACCACATTATTGAAAAGAAGAGTGTGGCGCCGGACAGGTTGCCTTGGAGCGCAGTGCCGGCGGAGGAATTGCCGAAGTACTCGCGCGCCATGTGCCCTCGAACCCTCGATCTGCTGGGTCGCTCCGTGCACATCGAGATAAACCATAATTACACGAAAGAGGATTGCCAAGCGATCGCCGGGGGAATCAACAAAGTCTTGCACCGGTTATTGACGTAAGCAAAGTCCGCGGGATGTAACGCAGTCATTCCCGTCAGCCGACGGGAATCCACGCGGCAAACCCTCGGAAATGCTCTGTCGTCGGACTGGATTCCCACTTTCGCGGGAATGACTGTGACTGGCAACGCGCCTGTCTCGCAAATAACATCAGTACCGGAGAGGTGGTTATGAAAATAGGTCTGTGTTTGGAAATGGCGCTGCTGAAGATGCCGTTCGAAGCCCGGGTGAAGAAAGCCGCCGAGTTGGGTTTCAAGTGCGTGGAGATGTGGTGGGTGGATGGTTCCTTTAAGGGAACCCCGGAGCAACTCGCCAGGCTGGCCGAGCAAGCGGGCGTGAAGATCACCGACACGGTGATCAATGCTCCGGACGGATCGATGGGCGGCAATCTCACCGATCCGCGTCAAAACATGGACGTGTTTCTGGCGCGCGCCCAGAAGACCCTGGCCTATACCCGGGAGGCCCAGATCCCGGCCACCATCGTCTTGACCGGTAACCGGGTGGCCGGCCTGGATGAGAAGACCATGGAGGAGTCGGTGGTGGAGCGGCTGAAGCCTGTGGTGGAAATGGCGGAGAAGGCCGGTGTGACGGTGCTGCTGGAGCCTCTGAACGACCTGTACGATCACCCCGACCACTGGCTGACAAGCAGTGACAAGGGCGCTGCCATCTGCCGGCGCATCGGCTCCCCGCGCCTGCGCATGCTCTTCGACACCTACCACATGCGGATCATGGAAGGCGACTTGGTGAAACACATCGAGAGGAATATCGATGTGATTGCTCACTTCCATGCCGCCGGCGTGCCCGGCCGCCACGAGGTCTTTACAGGAGAAACCAACTACCCGTTCGTCTTGAAAAAGATCGAAGACATGGGCTACCAGGGGGCTTTTGGATTGGAGTACTCCCCGTCCTTGGACGATGAAACTTCTCTGAAACAGTCCCTCGCCTACTTGCAGGGATAGTGCGACCCAACTGGCTTTGCGCCCCGTAAGGGGAGCACTTTGAGTAGTCCGTCATCTGACGGATGAAACCCACGGATGGGAAGCCATTAAACGACATCCGGCCCTGAAAGGGCCGACCGCCTTGGACAACCCGTTGCGGGGTTGGGGAGCCTTGCGGGCGATCAGCGACCCGTCAACCGACGGGCTACCTGCGGTCCACCCGTCAGCCGACGGGTGAGAACACGCTCGTGGGTCTGAGGCCAAGCATCGCTCTGGAGGGGAGCGCACATGTGGATCAGTCGCTGGATCGTCTATTGCTGCTTCGCCGGACTCTTGACGCCCTGGGCCTGGGGGGAGACTCCTTTTCTCGATATCGCACCTTTCGCGTTGCGGTGCTGCGTCAGGGACCAACACACGTCGCAAGTGGCTTTCGATTACCAAGAAGCAAGGAGCGCGGGACAGAACGCCGAGCGGGCTGCGGACGGCCGTTATATCTATGGCTTGCAGTGGGCCGAGGAACGCGACATCCGAGAGGTTCGGGTGCGAGGTGGGGCCGGCGTCAATCTGCCCCGGGGAGAACTGGAATATTGGTTTCGCAATTGGCCTTATCCCCCTCCGCAAATGCCCACAATCGAGGATCCAGTCGATGATCCCTGGCAGGGGCAATGGCTGAAGGCATCTACTAAAGTGGATTGCCAGGGAGCGGAATGCCGGTACACTTTCGGGCCGCTGGAAAAAGCTGAAAATCCCCACGCCACGAATCTCCCGGGTTTGGATTATCGCCGCACTTTGAAAGTGCGGTTGGTCTTCAAATCCGATCCGCGTATCGAGGCCGTGCAGGTCTCGAGCGGCTCGCTAGAGAAAGCCGTAGAGGTGCGCGTAGAACTGGGCGCCGGTGAGGCTTCGACGCACAAGTGGGACGGTTCCGTGCGCGTTTATAACGGCCGATTCCGGAGCCTACAGCTTTGGAAAGGATCAGCGGGAGATTCGACAAAGGGAGACTCTTTCCACCTTACCACCGGCGGCAGGCCGAAAGGGTTGCTGCTGGCGCTGGTGGCCGCCGAACCATCGCTCCCAGGTTCTCACGACGTCACGGTCGTGACCCTCGAAGCAGGGGACCGGACGGTCTCCTTCGGCATTCCTGACGTCCAAAAGGGTCCCGTCTATATTCCTGACTTTCACGTTTACGCCAGCTTGGCTTCCGATCCGCACAATTTCTCCCCCTCCATTGTCAAACCCGAGGAGGAAATTCGCGCCAAGCTCGCCCAGGAACCCGAACAGACCTATGCACGCGCTTCGAAAGAGATTCCGCCTTTAGATCCCGTGATTCGCCAAGGGGGCCGACTTTACCTGCCGTTGGCCGCCGACGCCAGTTGGCAGAAGTTTGCCTTCGAGTGGGGCGGAAATATCACCATTTCCAAAGGCGCGGACAAGGCCAAAGGCCGAGAACGGCAGCGTCTGGAGTGGGCGGGCGATCGCATCACTTGGCGGATCGGAAGCGGAGCAATCCCGCAATACCGGCCCGCCTCGCAGGATTCCCAACTTTCCGTCCTGGAGGACTACCTGCCAGTTGCCACAGCGACTTGGTCAAACGAGGGCATTGAATACAACGAAGAAGGTTTTGCCACGCTACTTTCCGGACCGCTGGGTCCCGACGATCCCCAGCGGAATGAGCAGACCCCGGCCATCCTGATGCTGAAAATCCGGGCTCGCAATCCCGCCTCCACTCCGGCGACAGCTCATTTATGGTTGGCGACTGATCCGGCGGAGAGTGTCTCCCTCGCGAGCGGGGACCTTCTGGCCGGGGGCGGCGAGTTGGTCCGCGCCCATGTAAGTTTTCCCGAGTCCGCACATGTCTCGGTTGGAGTAGTGCCCGATGGCAACAAGAAGCTCCAGGGAGTTCACGCCGAGATCCCGCTCGGTGGAGGCGAAGAAAAGAGCGTGCTGGTTTCTCTGCCGTTTATTCCCAGGCTCTCGCCCACCGAGCGCCGGCAACTGGCCGGGCTCAAATACGATGACGAGCGCAGCCGCGTCATCGCCTATTGGCGGCAAGTGACAGATGCGGCGGTCCCGTTTGACGTACCGGAGAAACGCTTTGTGAGCTTCGCCAAAGCTGTGATTCCCCACATACGGATCAGCACTACAAAGGACCCGAAGAGCGGGATCTACATGGTGCCTGCGGCAAGCTATAGCTACCAAGTTTTCGACAACGAGGCGTCTTTCCAATGCGTCCTTCTGGATGCGCTGGGTGATCACAAGCTCGCCGAGGAGTACCTGGAAGCTTTCCTCCGCCTGCAAGGCTCCAAACCTTTCTTGGGGACCTTCACGGGCGATCAGAAGGATGTTTATCACGGGGCTCGCGTCGATCAAGAATATGATTACACCGCGTCGGAGTACAACCTCGACCATGGAACCGTCCTCTGGGCCCTGGGCGAGCATTATTTCTACACGCGTGATAGGGCGTGGCTGGAGCATGCTGCCCCCAGCATGAAGCGGGCGGCAGACTGGGTCATCGAACAGCGAAAACTCACGGAACTGCAAGATGGCGACCGGCGCATTCCGGAGTATGGTCTGCTGCCGGCGGGCCACCTCGAGGATAACGCGGACTGGGGCCACTGGTTTTCGGTGAACGCCTTCGCCGCAGCCGGAATGACCAGCCTCGCCGAGGCATTGGGGGAGATCAGCGACCCGGAAGCCGGGAAATACGCGCAAGAAGCCTCCGCCTACACGCAGGATTTGCGGGACGCTGTGCTGCGGGCCTCCCGGTTGGCGCCGGTTATCAGGTTGCGCAGCCACGCCTACGTGCCTTACGTGCCGACGCGTCCCTATCAGCGAATTCGGTTGTTCGGTCCCCTGCGGGTGGGGTATTACTCCCGTTATCCCGAAAAGGCGTTGCCGACCTACCGGCTTTCAGCCACGCGCGAGGTTCTCTACGGGCCCATGATTCTCCTCACCACCCAGGTATTTCGCAGCGACGAGCAATTTGCGAATTGGGTATTGGACGATTGGGAAGACAACGCGACGATGTCGTCCTCTCTGGGACTCAACGTACATGGCTGGGTGGACGACAAGCTATGGTTCAGTCGAGGGGGGATGGTGTTCCAGGCCAATCTTCAAAATCCCACCTTGACCTACCTCCGGCGCAACGAAGTGCCCGCCGCCATCCGAAATCTCTATAACGATTTTGTGGCTTGCCTCTATCCCGCAGTCAACGCCTTCACAGAAGAGTATCGCCAGTGGCGTTCCCCCAGCGGCCCTTTCTACAAGATTCCCGACGAGGCGAAGTTTGTGAATCGGGTCCGGGATGTTTTGGTGCGCGAGGATGGTGACTCCTTGTGGCTGGCCGCAGGAACCCCGCGGCGGTGGCTCGCGCCAGGGGAGAACATCGAAGTCCGCGAAGGTGCGAGCTATTTCGGTCCCGTCAGTTATCGCCTGGAAGCGCATGAGGACAGCGTGGACGCGCGCGTGACGCTGCCCACACGCAATCCGCCAAAAACCGCGTGGTTAGTCCTGCGCGCTCCGGTGGGGAAACACGTGCGTTCGGTGGAAGCGGACGGAAAGGAATGGACTGATTTTGACCCCAAGCTGGAGGGGATCAGGCTGCCTATCCGCGCCGGCGAGATCAGTATACGGGCTCACTTCTAACCACAGCACAGATTCGAATTTTTTCACACGTTCTCTCGCTCAGGCTGAAGCAGGCTTAAACGCAAATCGGCGCTACGCTTGCTTCGGAAATTGCAGATAGCGTCGGTCAAGAGACCACCGCACCCGCTGCGCCACAAATGTGGAGAACGGTCTTATATCCATGTCGATACTGGCGCGATCCAACGCACCCAAATAAGCATCGCGGTCCTCGACCCGAATGACAGTCCAGGGATAGCCGCCCGAAGCCAGCATCACGTTCATCAGAAAGCGTGCCATCCGCCCGTTGCCGTCCGGGTAGGGATGGATATAGCCGAACAGCCAGTGACCGAGCACGGCGCGCACCGAAGGCTTGACCTCCCTTTCGAGAAGATCGAAAAGCACTGGCATGGCGTCGCGCACCGCCTCCCACCGTGGCGGCACATAGCGCGACGTCCGCAGATAGACTGGAATGTTCCGGTATCCGGCGAGCGCGCCCGGTTCGAATCAGGCCCGCAGCGACACAGGGCTGGAACAACTCGCGATACCACTCCTTGTGGGCCGCGCGCGCGCGCGCGCCGGCATTCTCCCCCGCGATCACTTTCTCCACCGATCCTTTCACGAGCTGGAACGCTTGCCAGTATCCGCGCGCCGCCAGCGCGTCGCGGCTCTTCCGGTCATCCTCGTGATGTTCCGGGTCCCAGTCCCCTTGCCGTACCCTCTCAATGACTTCCGGTGTGACCGAATATCCCTCAATGGACAGAGAATGGTAGGCGTCGCTTTGATAAATTCCGTCGACGAAACGAAGATAGGCATCCCTGTCTTTCGGAAGCCCCGGTTCCTTCGGGAATGTCTCCACGACGGCGCCGCGCATCGACTCCCAGAGCATCTCCACGCGCCCCACGATAGGGGCCCGAGGCCGGCGCAGCGCGCCGAATATCTGCCCGGCCTCGAAGGGATTGCTCTCCCGCACATCGTAGCCGGCGCTCTTCATCGCGCTAATGATCTCATCCGCCAAATCGGGCCGGCCTGTCTGCCGGAACGCTCCCGCCAGATAACCCGCTTTCGCGGAGTGGCCGCCATTCAGCAACAGCCGCAGCAGGTCCGACGCATCGCCGAGGCTGGCCAGCATCACCTGCGTCTCGACCGGATTTCGCCGGAAAAAGGATTCCACCACCCTCACCAGCGCCGCCGCCGGCGAGAAAAGCCGCAAGCCGTCCCTTACCACGAGATCCGCCGTCGCCGGCATCGCGGGTACCTTCAGGTCGTAGAGCGATGTGCCGAACAGAAGCTCGATTGCGTTGTTCGTGCCCTTTCGGGCTGCACACCACCACCTGGTCCGGGATGACCGTTCTTTCGCCGTGGAGCAAAAGCGACTGCTCCGGCGAGAGATACCACTCCTCTCCGAAACGGTCGTTGCAGTAGCGCGCGCAAAATTCCCAGAATGAAGCGTACCATGGTGTGCTGTCGCCCTCGTGCGCGCTCGGGCTGGAGGAGATCAGCCAGCCTTTCATGACCTCCTGAAGAAAGCCGTTCGCAACCAGCCGTTCACGGTGAACCCGGCTCAGGTCGTCCGACCGGAACACACGTCTCCCGCCCTGTTGAAGTGCTTTGAGCACATCGAGGGATTCAGCGAGTTTTTCGTTCGGAGCCGCCATAGAGCCTCTCACCATTTCGTGTCACTACAAGCTTATCATGTCGTGTTAACACAAGCAAATTATGCTGATTAACTACAAGCTAATTGTGCTGTGCTAATGCAAGCATATCATGCGTACAACTTAACATGATATTTAATTACAATGGCTTAGGAGAAAATCCTCAGACAACAAATCCGACCTGACAATGCCCCTCGGACCCCGCCCACCGCACCCCCTCCGACATCGCTTACGGTGCGGAAGTGCGGCCTCCCACACTGCGAAGATTGCTGTCCTAGCTGCTTGATTCTCAAGATCACATCCTGCACATTGCCCAAAACCTTTGCCTCTGCCTTTCATGGATCGTCTATTTGCTCCATCCCTCTGGAGCGCGCTTCTGCACATGCGCGAGCGCTGGCCGGAATTACGGTTCGAGATGAAGGCGGGGTATTTGCAAGTGGGGGAATGAGCGGAGAGCCGATCAAGCCTTAGGCTTGCGGGAATCAATATCCGCACCAATCACCGCGAGGTAGTCGCCGGTCGCTGCAATGGCTTCTTCGGCGTCATGCCGTGAAACGAATCCGGTGTCGTCGTGGAGCGCTGTACCGCGTTTGCGGCGGAGGCCTCCACAAAGTCGAGCCCAAAGAGCTCGCCCACATCCCCGCCCGCGTGGTGCTTGAAAGCATCGATGCTCACCTGCGCATCGAACAACAGAAAAGACTGTTTGCGTGAAGTAGGACTTGAGAGCCGCGGACTCGTGCGCTACGCACCCAACTCCACGCTACCTGCTCAGTACCGCTTTTTCGGCAGTTCTTGCCAACAAGGCATCAAGGAACCCGCGGCAGAGTTTCGGTACCTCCTTCACATCAAGTGACGCAGACTCATGGGATTCAAGGTTGCGTAGGATGCAAATCTTTTTAAGAACATCTAGCTGCGGGCCATCAAGCTTGGGAAAATGCTGATGTGTCCACTCGCCGAAGAGCCTAAACAATTCACCTTTTCCCGCCCTCGCTTCCCGGAGTATGAACGCCATTTGCCCCAGAGTTAACTTCCCCTTGCGGACAAGAAATTCCGCGAAAAGGCCGGCTTTTTGGTCCGCCCTCGCTCGCTCGGCCCCAGCCTTGACGTTCAGGTCCCCGCTGGTTTCCTTTTTGAAAGCCTCGAAGACACACTGCCTCAGCTCTATCTCCACAGCCTTGGCGAATTTTTCTGCTCCAATCTGGCGACACTGAGGCGCTGACGCCGGTAGAATGGAAGGGATGTAGTAAGTCTGAACGGAAGCGAAGCGCCAGGGTCCGCGTGCTTCGGGACTCAACTTGCTATACGTGGACCAAACATCCGGAAAAAGGAAATCGAGGAGTTTCTCAATTTCCGGGTGCTCCTTAATGGCTTCACGGGTAAGCCTATCGAGGTCGAAGTGCTCGGCAGCAATCGCCCCCAGCGGAAGTGCGACCTTGTAAGGCAGTTCCTGTTCAAGCTCGGGTTTGAGGTCAACCGCTTTGCGTAGCGCTTGGTAGGCTTCCTCATAGTTAGCTTCTTGCGCGAAGAGTTCGGCGAGATGCAGGTAAACTTGCGGATCGTTGGGGTATTCCTTGGCCCATTGCCGGTAGACTGCCTTAGCTTTTTCCCGCTCGCCCGCCAATGCATGAGACCTGGCAAGCACCTGCAAGAGGTCCGGCTTGAAATCCGTGAGAAGTTTGGACGGATCGCTTGCAAGTGCCTGCTTCAATGCCTCCACTACCCCCTCAGTATCTCGGGCTAACGTTACAGCAAGGGCCTTGAACTTATCTAAGTCGAAACGCTGGAAGGCTTTCTCGGAGGCAAGCACTTTGCTGTATTCCTCGGCGGCATGCGCATGGTCCTCGAGGACAAGGTAACACGTGCCGAGCATCGCATGGTACGCGGGGCAAAGGTCAGTACGGCTACGAAGGCCTTTCTCCAGGCCGTAAGCCGCATCGCGTAGCGCCTCTCGCACCTTCTCACCGAGCGTTCCGCCCGGAATTTGGTCCGGCGCACTGGCAAGTCCAACCCTGTAGGCTTCGAAAACCAACTTGCTGCCGAACCCCACGTCCGGAGGGTTGACGCTAAGTAACCAACCATGGTTTTTCGGAAGTTTCACTTTATCCACGGCAAACGTAAGGAAAAAGCTCAACTGTCCGCGCAGGACCAGAAAGTCACTGACCTCTGTCGCCTTGAACGCTTCTGCAAGCTTGAAAAGCTGCCAAGCATGATCCCAATCATCCGCGGCCAGCGCGCTCGAGATCTCCCATTTGATTCGCCGCCAGTCGTGCGGGCATTCATCTACCGGGAGCATGCCCACGAGGGTTCTTAAATCGCGTCGGAAATCAGCCTGGACGGAATCGTAGCTGTCCCTCTTGTATATGGAATACTCAGGCCAGTCTTCCGTCGCCAACGCGTGGTAGAAATGAAGAGTCGTGAAGCGAGGTGGAAGGTCGCAAGGGTCGGCTGACATTGCTTGCGCAAACGTGTCCAGCATCCCCTCTATGCACCCGACTTTTGCTCCGAGCGCCACATCATCAAGAAAGTCCGTAATTCCCGCTGTCCAAGGAGGTCTCTCTTCACATGTGCTTTCGCACTCGGGTGAGACTTCGCTGCCCTGCTGCTTCTCGGCCTCGGGCCCACTCCAGTCTAAGTATGGAATATCACCCTCGTGCGGCAGATTTGCACGAGTCCATTCGATCCACCCTTGAATTTCTTCCCGGTCGGGATAAAGGCCCAAAACGACCTCCTGATTTCTGTGCCTATATCTTAACAGGTGCAGCTTCAATTTTCATGGTCGGCGTGAGCGTGCAGATAGCGCGGAGTTGTGGGCGCAACGCACTACTCCGCGGCTTTTCGTCCTGCGTGTTGATTAACTTGAGGACCCTTGTGATGTTTAGAAACCCGGAGTGGTCCGTCAGCAGACGGACGGCTCCTCGCTACCTGCTGGCGGGCGGCGGACCCGCGACTTGCCACGATCTGAGTTGCTTCCCCCTTGGAGGGTGAGACCAAACGCCCAAGCCGAGCTTGGCTTAGGGCCAGGGAGCGCGATTCCCTATCGGATGGCGCGGAGGGCGGCTTCGGGTTCGCGGCTGATGATGGTTAACAAGATGCGGGCTGCGCCGGTGGGCTCGCGTTCACCGTTTTCCCATTTACGCAGCGTCGCCGGACTCAGGCCAAAGGTGCGAGCAAAGGCGTCACGGCTCAATCCGACTCTCTTGCGGGCGGTTTTGATGTCCGCCGGTTTCACGGCAACGCGGACGACCCGCGCGGCGGCAGACTTATCGCCCCGGCTGTAGGCGAGGGCTTCCTCCAGGCCCTGCATAATTCCCTCAAAAGCTCGCTTGCTCATATTCTTGTCCCTCGAAGCTGCTGCTTGATCTCCGCCACAACCTTGGCGAGCGCATTTCGCTCCGCCGTGGTCAGATTGGCCTTCTCGTTCTTGCCGAAGATCTCAAGCAGGTAAATCGGCCTTTCGGTGCCGTAATAGTAATAGATCACCCGCACACCACCGCTTTTGCCTCTGCCGCTCCTGGCAAATCGAACCTTGCGGATACCTCCCGTGCCTGCCAGAACACCGCCCCGCAAAGGATGAGTTGCCAAAAAATCGATAAGCTCATTCCGCTCGTTCTCCGACAGAAGTTTCTCGGCACGCGCAACGAAGTGGCGTGTCTCGACGACTGTCTGCATCTTTGAATTGTGCCCCATTGGGGCTAATTCGTCAACGACGAATTGGCGCAAGATGGCGGGTGGCTGGAGCAGCGGGTGGCACCGAGTAGTCCCGCGTCGGGCGGGATTACTCCGCCGCGGGTGGCGCCGACATTGCTTTTTATGTCGGCGACCCAGTGGATGCGTGCTGCACCCGGCGTTCGCCGGCTGCCCCGCTCGATAACAACAAATCTGTTGCTTGTCGGGGGCATTGGCTGGCTGCCGCAGAGCGAAGCTCTACGCTTCAGCATGCTATATTAGCGCTGGTCACGCCGACCCCCAAACGCCATTTTGCTCCCCGCACCACTGCAATTCCTCACCAGCAGCACTTATCGCCGCGCCAAACTTTTTGAGAGTGATCGGTCCCGCTGGAGCCTTGTCGAAGTCCCACAAGGGTCTGGAAGAAGTCGCGGCGCTGTCATCCTGAGTGGTCATGGGCCTGCGGCCCACCCAATCGAAATGAAAGTCCAGCCCTCGTCACCCCCGCGCAAGCGGGGGTCCACGTCACCAGAACGCGCTGGATTCCCGCTTTCGCGGGAATGACGTGACTTTCGACGGAGCGAGGATAGCCGAAGAACGCCATCCGTGATGTCAGAAACGACGTGCATCGCGATTAGCTCTTTGCCCTCTCCCTTGGGGAGAGGGTGGACCACGTCCGGCGTCTTCACCAGTCCGTCAGCTGACGGAGCTGGGTGAGGGGTTGGTGGCGCGGCGAGAAGGGATTAGATGCGCCAACACGAACCAGTAACCCCTCACCTGGCTCGCTTCGCTCGCCACCCTCTCCCCTAGGGAGTCTGTGTGAAAAGCTCCTTCGGAGTGTCATTCCGAGCGGAGCGAGGAATCTCGCTCTGAGTATTTTCAACGCACTGCGAGATTCCTCGTCGCCTGCGGCTCCTCGGAATGACATGAAAACCGAGTTCTCACACAGACTCCAAGGGAGAGGGCTAGGATCCTGACTTCCGCCTGTTGTGTCGGCCGAAGATGCGTGCCGGGCGGATCGAAGCAGATTTCGGTAGTGTCTCAGTTTGGAATTGTAGCGGCGAGTTTATCCGTCAGCCGACGGACCACGTGGTCCGTCGGCTGACGGATGAAGCCACCTCTACGTCAGACTGAGACACTACGCAGACTTTCTGTCTCTTGACAAACGCAACAAGATAGGCTAGCATGGTGAGTTGAGGTTGTGTTGGATGCCACGCCCTGCTGAGAACGCTACGCTACTGCCCGCCCCAACCCACTCCCGAGAAGGTGGCAAGCGGGACGAAAAGCCCCCAAATTGGCCCTCCCATCCTCAGACAAGAAGTCCTTCGCACCAGGGGAAAGCAAAAGAGAATTACTTAAAATTGAACGAACGATGCGCGTATCTTATTGAAAACAAAGGGCAGGTCTGGAAAAATTGCTGGCAAAGCGGGAATGTCTATGAAAACACAGGTGGTTATCCGCATTAAGCGGGAATGTTATAGAAAATAAAGGAGGTTAATAATAGGTAGTTGGTCACGGAAAGCACAGAGGCAGGCCAGACCTCAGTCCCGCCTCGTCGGGGGGAAGAACCGCGGACCCGTCGGCTGACGGGTCCGCGCTACCTGCTTGCTCTATTCAATTCTTAGGGCGTCCATGGGCGAAATAGAGGCTGCGCGAGTGGCCGGAATAATGGTTGCGAAGAATGCGCAGAGGGCGAGCGCGCTTGCAGCCACGGTCAGCGCAAACGGATCCCAACTGGTGACGCCGTAGAGCTGTGCTGCGATCAGGCGTCCGGCGCCGATGGCCAGCGGCAACCCGAGCATCAGCCCGATCATCACGCGCTTAAACGCTCCGTGCAGCACCAGTTGGACCACCTTCGCGCGATCCGCGCCCAGCGCCATGCGAATGCCGATTTCGTTCGTTCGCTGCGCAACCGTGTAGGCCGTGACGCCGTACACTCCAACTGCGGCCAACAGGAGAGCGACAATCCCAAACAAGCTCGCAAGGCTGGCAACTGCGCGCTCCTGATCGAAGGAGAGAGCAATTTGCTGCTCCATCGTCCTGACGCTGGTGATGGTCAGGTTGGGATCGACTTCCGCCAACGTCCTCGTCAACAGCGGCTCGAGCACGCCGGTAGGTGTGTTGGTCACCAGCATGATTCCGCCGATAAAATGCGAGCGCAGCTCGATCATCTTCATCAGATCCTGCTTGTAGGCGATGCTTTGAGCGAGCGGCACATAGAACATGGGCCGCGCCGGCCTGTATAACCCCCAGCCCGCAAACTTCGCGTCCCGCACCACGCCCACGATGCGGAAAGTGCCGGCATTCTCGGGCAGGTCCAGTCCGAAGTGCTGATCCAGCGGGTCTTCACCGCTCTTGAAAAAGCGCTTCACGAAAGCTTGATTCACAATCGCCACCGGCTCAGTAGTTTCGTTGTCGGCGGCGGTAAAAGCCCGTCCGCGCAAAACTGCTATGCCAAAGTTCTGAAGATAGTCTGTGCTCACGCGGTCCCACGACGCGTCGGTTTCCTCGTTCATTTTGGGAGCAGGATGGCCGGCCACATAAATGCGTTCGCCCCAGTTATCGGTGAGCGGGTTATAGAGCGCCAGTCCGCTACCTCTGCACTCCCGGCAGACGATTGAGGCGTTCCTCGAGCTCACGGTAGAGCGCGGCCAACTTGGCCGCACTATAGGTGGCAGGTGGATTGTGCAGCTCCACCAGCACGCGCCCTTGAACTTGATATCCAAAATCCTGATGCTCGAGCTTGTTCAGGCTTCGCGCCAGCATCGTCGCGCCGGCCACCAGCACCACCGACAACGTAGCCTGCACGATCAGCAGCCCTTGGCGGGTGAAAGAGGAATGATCACTCGTGCTGCGGCCCGACCCGTGCAAGGCTTCCGCAGGATGAGTACGTGTGGCAAACCACGCGGGAACCGCACCGAAGACGATTCCCGTCAACAGGGCCAAGCCGAAGGAGAACGCCAGGACCAGGAAAGACGGCATGGGGCTGATGGGCAGGAAGTGTGCGCTGTGGAAGGCAAGCGTGAGCAGCAGGCGCGCGCCCGCCACTGCCACCAGAAGTCCGACAACGCCGCCACCCATCGCCAGGAGGACGCTTTCCGTGAGAGCCTGCGCAATAATCTGCCGCGACGTGGCGCCAAGGGCCAGGCGCAGCGCGGTTTGCCCACGACGCGTCACCGCGCGAGCCAGCAGCAAGTTCGCGACATTGGCGCTGGCGATCAGCAGCACCAGGCCGCAAACGGAGAGCAGGATCTGAAGGCTGCGCCCGTACTCTTCCTTCATCACGGTAACGCCCGCGCCTGCGGGGACGACGTTGATCACTTGCTTGGGAAGAGATCGGATCACGTCCGGCATCCAGTTGGCTGGATACCCGGAATCATGCTGCATCCATTGCCGCAGCACTCCGGTGAGGCGCGGCAGCCATTCCCGCAATCGAAGCTCCCGGCCGCAGGCGGCCCATCATCCGCAACCATGCGGGTATTGACTGGTGTAGCAGTTCGCCTGTACCATCAATCAACGGCTCCTGCTGCACGGGGATCCACATATCGGGAGGGTCGCTACGGAGGGTTTCGCCGAAGAAACCGGGCGGAGCCACGCCGATCACCGTAAACGGATGGCCTTCCACGACGAAGGTTGAACCCACTACCGAAGGATCACCGCCATACCTGGTCTGCCAGACGCGATGGCTGAGCACAGCCACCGGGGGAGCGCCTGGCTTGTCGTCATCGGGGCTAAGCACTCGCCCACCGAAGGCGCGCACTCCAAGCATGGAGAAATAATTCCCGGTGACGTACTCCGAGCGCAGTGGCCTGGCAGCTAATTCGCCTTCACGCCGCACGCTCTGGAGTAAACCGGCGGCCTGGAAAGCCGCCACCTCCTCAAATTCCGGCGTTTCCGCCTTCAGCCGTTCATACAGAGGAAACGAATACAATCCCCAGCGGTCCTGAGGTCCCCCTTCGACACAGCAATCGTCGCCCTCGCCGACACGGTAGAGTCTCCCGGGATCAGACACCGGCAGGGAACGCAGCATCACGCGCATGAACCAAGGTGAAAATTGCCGTGGTCCCGCCGATTCCCAAAGCCAGGGTGAGTACGGCCGCTGCCGTAAAGACAGGCGAGCGCCGGAACTGCCGCAACGCGTAGCGAAGATTGCTGAGCAGCTTTTGCATTTAGACCTCCTAATTTCTCTACGAAAGTGAGTTGCTGCGAGTTCCGGCAGAATTGAGTAATCTCCTGACCACTGCTTGCTAGTCAGGCACGATTCACATGAGGCTGTTTCTATTGACGCGTTTGGGAGTAGTTGGTAAGCAGAGCCGCGACGCTCGCGCCAGCCCGCGCATCCCCCCCAGCGGCGGTTTCACTAGTTCAATATTACACGCTCTAGGGCCATTGGGGATGCAAGCATTTCATTCGACAGAACTAGTCAATCGAAGCTCCTACGGAGAAATAAGCTGAATCGCGTGTTGAAGGGTGGTCGACCTGCTCTTGGCATGTGTCCATGATTGTCCTGAAGGAAGCGGTCGTTCTTGCCAGGACTTGGAAATTCTTACCGACCCGGCTCCGGGGGGCAGCTTTATGCGGTCAGCCGTAACAGATTAAATTGAATACATTTATTTGAAACTTCAAAAATCGGAAGTCAAGCTGCAGGGATTCCAGGCTGTGGGTCAGTGCGGGATTGTAGCGGCGAGTTTATCCGTCAGCCGCCGGACGACGTGGCGGCGAAAGCCGCCTCTACATCAAACTCACCCGCTACCGGGCGATAAGCAAATTCAAACGAAGAATTAAGGAGGGAAGAGATGAAAAAACTTATGAGTGTGCTTTTTCTGTTTCTCACATTGTGTGCACCGGCTTTCGGCGGGGAAACACAATTGGAAAAGGCAACCAATGTCGTCAACGAGATCATGGGGACTCCCGACAAAGGGATCCCGGATGAATTGTTCGAAAAGGCAGTCTGTGTCGGTATCGTTCCTTCGGAGTTGAAGGGCGCCTTTATTGTCGGCGGCGCTTATGGACGCGGAGTGCTGGTGTGCCGAAAGGGCGGGAACGGTCCGTGGGGTGCGCCCTCCATGTTCACCCTGGGTGCCGGAAGCATTGGATTCCAGATTGGCGGTAAGGCCACCGACGTGGTCTTCATCGTGATGAACCCCGAAGGCGCACGAAAGCTCGTTCAGGACAGCGTCAAGCTGGGGGCGGAAATCTCTGTAGCGGCCGGACCTGTGGGCCGTTCTGCGGAAGGCGCGACGGACGCTCAACTCCATGCCGAGATTCTTAGCTACTCGCGGACGAGGGGCTTGTTTGCCGGAGTGTCGCTCGACGGCTCTGTAGTTAAGCAGGATAAGGAGGACAACGAAGAACTGTACCGACGCAAGATCAGCGCCAAACAGATTCTGATCGATGGCGAGGTGACCGCTCCTCCAGAGGCAAAGCCCTTGCGCCACGCATTGGCAAAGTACTCCCCCAAGGGGGGACACTCGTTCGCGCGGCTGTAGCGGTTCTTGAAGCCCCCACCAAGGGGCTCGAGCCGGGCCAACAAAACACGCGCATCGGGACTTTGGGAGGAAATTTGTCAGTCGCGCCGGGCATTAACTCTCTAGCGCTATTAATCGGATTTCCACTTAACGGGAGGGTGAAATGAAGAAACTCATCGGACTTCTCGCGGTGGCGCTGATGTTTTCTCTCTGCGCTTCTGCGCAACACAAGAAAGACGAAGGCACAGGGCAGCCGCGCGGTGGCGGTCAAGCTGATCGTGGCAGATACATTCCTCCCCGTGGTCCGGCTCCGGCCCGAGAACAGCCTAGCCATCGAGAGACCCATGCCGGGACCCCAACCCGAGTTCAACAGCCCGCTCCTCAAGAAACTCATGCTCCGGCTGCGGCCCAGGTTCAACAACCCGGGCCCACACAAAACCGCTCATATAGCGACAGCACTGGACATCCAAACGCCCCTCATGTTCATAGTGACGGTCAGTGGATCGGACACGATACCCGCCGAGATGATCCCCGGTACCACCTCGATCATCCTTGGGAACATGGGCGCTTCAGGGGCGGCTTTGGCCCCCGCCATGTCTTCCGGCTCGGGGGAGGGGGCAGGGAGCGCTTCTGGTTTAGCGGCTTCTATTTCAGCGTTGCCCCAACTGACTACGACTACTGCAGTGACTGGCTTTGGGACAGTGACGAGATCGTGATTTACGACGACCCAGACCACATTGGCTGGTATCTCGCCTATAACGTTCGGCTGGGCGTATACGTTCACGTCATGTTTCTCGGATGAATTTGGGGGGGATCCAACCTCAATGGGGAAAACCCGCGTTTGAAGATCGCTTCCTTTTTGGAGACTGCTTCGCCTATGCTCTCGCGAAGACGTTGGGCGAGCCGCTGCTCGCTAAGGGCACTCACTTCGCCCGAACCGATATCAAGACCTGCTAGCTTATTCTCGCCACCATACATTCCTAGCTGGAGGTGGCGCCTGCGTGGCCTTCCAAAACGCTTTGTGCCTTAATGATGCCCGCCGCTGGGGCCCGAGCTCGCACTGTGCGAAGCGCTGGGGGCGCTCGCGCTCGGCGACGAGGTACTTGGGAAACCACCCCCACCGCCAGCGCGTCTCATCTCGCCGCCACCGACGCTCGAGGATGCCGCGGATTGGCCGTGGGGCAGGACGCTCAGTCTAGGCTGGCTATCCCCACGGGAGTAGGGGGAAGTGCGGGATCCATTCATTCCACCGCTTCTGCCCATCCCTTTGAAAGCATCGCCGTGGAATTCACCCACTGTGCCACCCACTGCATACCGGCCACCCAAGGTCGTGCCCAAGCGGACGCGCAAGGGTTCGCGCAACCGGCGCCCGGCCAGCCACGCGCTCTCCTTGCCGCCCTCGCCTCCCATGAGAATGGAGGAAGGCGCCAGCGTACGCGCACCCGCTGCATGCGCGGTGAACGACGTTGCGGCCCCCGCTGCCAATGGAGGTCCGGCTAGAGTGGCACCCGCGCCGGGTTGGAATGGCAGATGCTCCGTCAAAGCCCCTTCGCTAAATTGGGCGTGGCCCACGCTCTGGGGAGTAATGACTTGGCCAATCTGAATTGTCCTTCCGGATATGGTCGTGACCGGCCTCATCAGGCCCGGCCGGGAATTCAATCCCAAGGGTGCCCATCCGACCCATCCCGGTCCCGTATACCACGAGACCAAGGCGGGCGACCAGAATCCAAAATTACCCGGCATCCAGAACCAACCAAAGGCGGGGGAAAAATTCCACAGGCCATAGTGGTAGGGCAACCAGCCCCACGGTTCGCCGGAGATCCACGTGTAACCCATGCCGGGGTACCAATTCCACATCCCCATGCTGTAAGGAGCCCAGCCCATCGGCGCAAATGGCGACCAGCCATAGCCGAAACCGGGAAACATGGCCCACTCGCCATAGGTACCAAGATCGCTCCACCCGTAGACCGGCCCACGAGCCGCAATGGCCTGATCATTCAACGCCAGGCTCGCCTGCGAATCCCGTGCCTCGGCCCACTTGTCCCAGGAGTCCTTGACCATTCCCTTATGGATATTGAAGGCCACCTCATTTGTGCCGGTGTTGTATTCCAGAATCCTGTCCTTGGCGAGTTTCTCGGACCCGGAAGGTGCTACGATCTGAACCGAGCCATTGAACACCTCCACGCGAACGTGGTCCTTGTTAAGGTCAGTCCGAAACAGACTTTTGCCACCGGGTGTCAGGGTCGCGTCGGCAATCTTTACGCTGTAGGCATCATGTTTCTCGGGCAGGAAATGGAAGGTGGCGTACCCCTGCTCAAACGTCATGCGGTTCAGCTTGTCGCCCTCTGCGTCCAGGGCCAGTTGGTCGAAGGTCAAGTGAGAGAGTTGACCCAAGCGGGCTGTAGAGCCATTTTCAAATTGCACCTCCGCGAAACTGTCAGCCGCGGTTGATATCTCGAAGCCTTCCTGGACTGGCGTATTCACGAGCGCTTTAGCCCATTCGGTTGCGCCCGGGCGCTTTACCGCCACCGTGCCGCTGAGGTAACTAAGCCTCACCACACGCACGTGCGAGACGGGTTGTTGGGCGACTAAGGTTATGGGTAAGAAAAACAAACTTGCGACACAAACCAGGAGAACGCGACCCGGAGATCGGAATTTCATCGGTGCCCTCCACCGCAGGATTCAAACATTATACCCGCTCTTGACCATGTGGGCTCGACTTAGATTTTTCCCTCGGCGCCCCTGGCTGTTCAGATGAACAATAATGGTGAAGGGTTGCCAGGCCCTTCCTGTGTTCAAAACTCCAAGCGCAACTGAAGCGCGATCATGCGCGGCGAGTTATCCCCACCCAAGCCCACGCCCAGCAAACCTGTGGGTGGGGAGGTGGTGGCGACGAGTGCGCCGAAGCCAGTCTGTGTGCCGAGCCGTCCAGGAATTCCCGCCACTGAAGTCGGCAAAGCAAAGTTCGGGTGGTTGAGGAAATTGAAGAATTGGCCTTCGAGTCGGAGCGCGACCCCCTCGCGGATGGAGAACTTCTTGGTCAAGTACAGATCGCTCCAAGCGAAGTTCGGTCCGCGCAGCGTGTTGCGTCCCAGATTGCCGAATTGGCAATTGCCCGGGGTGTTTCCGCCGTTGCAGGCGCCCGTGCTGGGATCAACATCCGACATAAAGGCATCGGGGTTCAGCCATTGGCGGGTTCCCGGCTGGGTAACGCCGGGAATCGGGGATTTGTGATAGAGGGGCACGCCTGGCCGCAGGCTGGCAAACTGCGGGCCGCCCCCCTGAATGATACCCTCCCCGTTCGCTGAATAAGGGGCGCTTTGGACGCTGAACGGCACCCCGCTGTGCCAGAAGACGGTGCCTGACACCTGCCAGCCGTTCGCCAGCGCGCCGAGAAGACGGCTGCTCCGAACCCGCAAGGGAAGTGCGTAGACATAGGACATGTCAAAGTTATGCCGAATGTCGTAATCACAATTGCCATATTGCCGTCGAAGTTCACCCGGCAACGGCGAGATCAGGGCGGAGGAAGAGAAGGGCAGGAAACCGCCGTTGGATATCGTGTCCAGACAGTGGCTCCAAGTGTAGTTGCCATCAATCTGAAGGCCGTGCCCCATCCGCTTCTGGGCGGTCAGTTGCATTCCGTTGTAGTGGCTGTTCGCTCCGGTGGTGAATTGCGTGACGCTGGCAAAACGCGGGTCTTTGGGCTGGTTATAAGGGAAAGGCGCAAAGCATCCCGGGCAGACGGTCTGATAGCCGTTCGCCTGGAACTGGTAAGGCAACTGAACCCCACGCGTGCCCACGTATTGCGCACGCAAGCTTCCTGTATTGCCCAACTGGCGCTCGACCCCCAGGCTCCACTGCATGGAATAAGGCATCCTCAGCGTTCCGTCCGGCACGGCCACCAGGGCCACCGGAGGCAGGCAGGCTTGCGGGTTGGCCCTGGGGGAGGCGCAGGAAATTTGGCTGTGCGAAAAGCCGGCGAGAAATGCCTGGTTGGCAGCCGCGGTGGCATCAAGGGCACTGCCCGGCACCCCAGGAGCGAGCGCGAGTCCGCCGGCTTGCCCCAGCACCCCGCCCTGGAAGATGTTGACGTAGGGCGAATTCGATCCGATCAGATCCGCAATGCTCCCAGGAAGAAGGTCGGTGAAGATCCCGAAGCCGGTCCGAAGCACCGTCTTGGGGGTGAACTGCCATGCTATGGCCGTGCGGGGCTGCCAAGCCAGCAAGGGCGTGGAAGGGAAAAACTCTTTGAGCCCGGTGTTGAGGACGGCGTCCAACGGCTGATTGACGTCGTGGGAAGAAGCGTCGAAAGACGAGCTAAGGCGCGCCAGCATGGCGTGCGGATTCACGGGATTGGAGTTCCACGCGGCGCGCAAGCCGAACGTCCAGGTGAGGGTTTTCGTCACTCGAAAAGCGTCCTGCGCGAACAGATCCAGGTTGCTGAGGTCGAACGGCTGCTCACCTGAGACGGGGTACGACCGGGTGGCGAGGGAAGCGACCCCGTAGATGTACTGAGGCAACGTGGTGTAGGTCACCAGCGGGGTGACGTAGTTGCTGAAGTCGAAATCGCTCGCCAGCATGCGGCGGGCGGCGACTCCGAACTCGATCTGGTGTGTGCCGCGCTGCCACGTCAACGTGTCATTGAGTTGGTAACGGGTGACGCGCCGTCCCTGAGGCCAGTTGTAATCCAATCCTCCCATGGGTGTGAACGGGGCATTCGATCCGAGGCCTTGTAGCACGATGGGGAAGGCCGCCAGGGTTTTGGCGAGGTCAGTGGGCTGGAAGATGCTCGAGTACCAGGAGAAAGCCGGGTTGAAATAGTTCACCATGTTCCTGGCTGAAGATGTGCGTGTAGCCGGAAGCAAAGGAGTACATCGGCTGAGGCGAGATGGAATTGAACAGCGGATTGATAGGGTCGGTGTAAGCCGCCTGGAGTCCTGTATCGGACTGGAACCGGTACCAGACCATGCTATGGGCGTCGATATCATGGTCAATGCGCGCGGTGATGACCTGCTCGTGGTCGGCGCTGGACATCGAAACGCTTTGCCGGCTGGCGCAGCCATTCCCATTTGGAGGGCTGCCGCTCGCCAGGCTGCCGTCCGCCCCTAGAGGACACCCAAGGACTGGGAGGGGCGAGTTTGCGCTGCTGCGATAGAGCGAAAACATTTTCTGATAGAAAGGCACGAGGGCCGGCGCGGCGGGATACGAGGCGCCGGTGATGGTGTCCACGCCTCCGCGCGGCAACTGCCCGAGAACATAGCTCTGGAATCCGGCTGAGGGGACGGTGATGGTATCCACAATCGGCAGGGCGATTCGCATCTGCTCGAAGTCCACGAAGAAGAACAGCTTATCGCGCACCACCGGGCCGCCCAGGCTGCCCCCGAAATGGTTTACCGTGGAGCGAGGCTTGTGCGCGCCGGAGTTGGCGTTGGTAAAGAAATTGGCGGCGTTGAGCCGCGCTCCATTCCACAATTCGTAGAGATTACCGTGAAACCTGTTGGTGCCGGATTTGGTGACGTAGTTGATCTGCGAGGCTCCGTAGCGGCCCTGATCCACCGCGTAGGAGGTCGTGTTCACGGTGACCTCCTGAATGGAGTTCAGCCCCAGCACCAGATTGGTTGACAAACCGCTGTTCAGGCTGGTCATCGGATCGTTGGTCTCGAGGCCGTCCACGACATAGGCGTTCGACAAGGCAGGCAGTCCGTTGAATTCCACGTTGCCGTAACCACTTTGCCCACCCACAAAGTCATTGGAAGAGCCCGCGGTGTTGATCAAGGCCCCGGGCGAGAACTGCGCCACGTAGGTCATGTCAGAGCCCGCATTGGGAAGCTCGGCGATGGCCGCAGCCTCGAGCGTCGTCGCCGTGTTGGGATTCTCGGTGTTAATAAGCGGCGCCGTCGATTGCACCTCCACCGCCGTTTTCTGGGCGGCAACCTTCAGCACCAGATTCACCGTTTGCGTCTGACCCAGGGGCACAGAGACGGTGCCGATGGCCTGGTCCTCGAAACCCAACGCCTTAGCCTCGACAACGTATGGACCGGGTTTAAGATCCGGAAATGAGAAGCGCCCACTTTCGTCGGTTTGGACCGTACGGTGGAGGGCGGTGGTCGAGCTGGAGACGGTCACTTCCGCCCCGGGCACGGGGGCGTTGCTTGGATCAGTAACCTGCCCGGTCAAGGCACCGGTGGTCTCGCTTTGCGCCCACACCCTCCCGTGGGCGGCAGAAAAAACCGCAGCCAGAAGTAACAGGGCGACAAACCATGGCGACTTTTTCCCGCACGGGGCCAACCCCCAATGCCCTGTGTGCTTTTTTGAAGCTAGACTGCCGAACCTCATGACGTCCTCGCTTGTAGCTGCCTCTTTACGGTAGCTTGCATAAAAACATAAGCTATAGTTAATACCCGTTTTCCATTGCATGTCAAGAAGATTTTACGTTGTCGGCTTAGGCCATGGAATAAAGCCCAGTTGCCATTTCCCCCGATCCTTGGCATTATGGGAAATGCTGGAAAGCTGAAGAGCGCAAAGTTCAGGAAGTAGAAAATGAAACTAACCATCTCCAAAGAGGATTACCTTAAAGCTATCGCCGAAGCGGAAAGTGAAGAAGAGCCAGTGATCGCCGCCACGATTGCGCGATGGTTGAAAATAACCCCGCCGGCAGTGGCTCTGGCCTTGAGGCGTCTCGAACGGGACAAACTGATCAGGATAGGAGGCGGCGGGCGGATTTCGCTTACCGGGGCGGGCCGCCAAATCTCCGATCGGCTTCGCAAACGTCACCGGTTGATCGAGCGCATGCTGACGGAGATGCTGGGGATGGAGTGGTACAAGGTCCACGACGAGGCGGAACGGCTGGAACATGCTGTTTCGGACGACCTGGAGAGGAAGTTAATTCAGAAGTTGGGTGAGGAAGGCCCCTGTCCACATGGGTACGAGATCAACGGCGGCGCCGCCCTGCGGCGCAAGGCAGGTCTGAAGTTGCTGGCCGAAGTGCCTGCCGGAACGCGAGTCAAGGTGGTCGGGATGTATGAAAGAGACCGCTCCCTGCTCGAGTATCTAGATGGGCTCGGACTTCGCCCCGGCTCACAGGTGCAAGTGCTGAGCCGCAATTATGACGATACCATGACCTTGGACTCTGGCGTGAAGCGGGTCCACTTGGGTCGAGCTGCCGCTCGAAGGGTGTGGGTGGAGGTCTTCACTTCTGCTGCAAAGATTTGATGTAGTCCGTGAGATTAGCTACGCGGAGGTGCACTACAGACTCGTGCTGGTGGCTCATGGACATGAAGACAGGCCCCCAGATCGGCATTTCCTTCGAACCGTGAGCCGAGATTCCGGCTTCGCCGGTGATGGCCTTATAAACGTGTATCGAGGGAAACTTTCCCCCGTTCTGCCGCGCAAGAATCGTGAGGTCTGTTGGACGGGCCTTAAGCGCGGGCGTAGCGGGCCCATCACCCTTTCCCTCTTTCCCGTGACAGGCGGCGCAATAAGCCGCAAACATTTCCTTGCCGGAATTAGCGGAAGTAGGCCGGGCGGGGATGTTAACGACTTTGGGCGTCTGGGCAATACTCAGGTCGCAAAGCGTGATGAGTAACGCACAGAGAAGCATGACTCGTGGCGGCATGAGGTCCTCGTATCCGCGATATTAATACAACGCGGCGGCTGGCCGCAACCAAACACGCATTGTAGGGCCGAATCCGTCGGTTGACGGATTCGGCCCTCCGTGCTGGGTTGCGGCCACGCCGTGGCGTGTTACTTGCCTCGCAGGCGCGCGAGCGCCCAGGCAGCGTGTTCACGGACGATGGGGTCAGAATGCTGCGCAGCCCGCTCGAGCCAGGGCACAAACCTTTCATCGCCGGAATTGCCCATGGCCACAGAGAGATTGCGTAGCCAGCCGCGGTACTTCGCACGCTTGATGGGCGAATGGGCGAAGATTCGGCGGAAGTCTTTTTCACTGAATAAAGCAAGGGCGTCCAGCGGAGGGTTGAACAGAGAGAAGCTGGCAGTGTCCGTGGTCAGTGGTCCGTTGTCCGTGGTCCGTAGTTCGTTGTCCGTGGTCAGTGGTCCGTCGTCCGTTGTCAGTTGCGTGAGAATGTCTCCGACCTCTGCCGGGTGGCGATTGAGCACTACAGACATCGGGTGGAACTGCGGAACTTTCGTAGTCGCGGGATGCGTGGCGTGATGCCTATCGGACGAGTGCCGTTGCTGGGGAGGGACTTGCTGATAACTGCGAACTGACGACTGATGGCTGCTGTTCCAGGGACACACATCCTGACAAATGTCGCACCCGAAGACGTTGCCGCCAATCTTTGGCCGGAACTCGTCCGGAATGGACCCTTGGAGTTCGATGGTCAAGTAAGAGATGCAGCGCGAGGCGTCCATCACGTGGGGTTCAACCAAAGCCCCCGTGGGGCAGGCCTCGAGGCACGCCGCGCAGGACCCGCAGCGGTCGGGAGCGGGCAAGTCCGGCGCGAGCTCGAGGCTGGTCAGGATGACCCCGAGGAAAAACCAGGAGCCCTTCTCCTGATTGATGACGCAGGTGTTCTTTCCCATCCAACCGATTCCCGAAAAGCGCGCGAAGGCTCGTTCTACAATGGGGCCGGTGTCAACAAAGACGCGGGTCTCGACGCCAGACGCCAACTCTTCTACAGCGCCGCGAAGCTGTTCGAGCTTCGCCCGCATTATCTCGTGGTAGTCGCGCCCCCAAGCGTAGCGCGAGATCCAGGCCCGGGGCGCGGGGCGGGAAACTGAAAACTGGAAAATAGAAACTGGAAAATGGAAACTGGAAAATGCCAGTCGTCCGTTGTCCGCCGTCCGTAGTCCGCCGCTCCGAGTTACCGGAGACTCGGCCGAACCGTGCACCGTGTCTCCCGATTCTTGGGCTGTTTCTTCTTCGTTCTGTCTTCTGACTTCTGACTCCTGACTTCTTACGATCCCCCCATTCATCTCGGTTGAATAGGGAAGTGACGCGTTATAGACCAGTGCTACGCAGATGACTGACTTGGCAGACGGCAGGACCAAGCGCGGATCGAAGCGCTTGGGGTTTTCAAGGTAACGCATCTCTCCGTTGAAGCCCCTTTCCGCCCACTGTCGGGAAAACTCGAGGTCTTTCCACACCTCGAGGGGTGCAATCCCAGCCAGATCAAAGCCGACCTCGAGAGCGCGCTCTTTTACGGTAAGACTCGAAACCATCGGGTTGAATCATAACGCGGAATGACCCCCCAAAGGAACGGGGCGAAGTATCAAAAACCATCGCAACATATTGATCTACAAGCACGTTTCTCAGAGCGATTCAATCGACTATTTGTACCATATGGCCTGCAAATACTGCCGTTCGACAAAATCTCCTTAGATATCAGTCAGTTTTCTCTTAACATTGGCAGGTGGTATCAGGGCGAGTCTGGCGACCACTTGTCATTATCCTTTCCGGAAGATTTCCGGATTGCCAATTTGTGAGGAGAAACAAACATGCCAAGAATCCGAGGTCAGCGGCTGATGAAGTTCGCCGATCAAGCTATTTCCTCAGCGGCTGGACTACTTTTCAATACCATCCAGTTTTTCAACAAGTACCATCCTGGTCCCACTTTTGTTCCCCGCTGGTCCGACAAGCCTCTCCTGAAATCCTGGCAAAAGACCAAGCCGGAGCTGGGGTGGCCCCGCCAGACTGACTCACTTTGCCCCCAATGCGTGAAGGAAGCGCGGGAAAAGATCTTGAGCGGTGAGCGGAACTGGCAAACGCTCCTGAGCGAGAAAGTGGGTGAGATTAAGGCCACAATTCTTCAACGGGACGGCCAGGTTTGGATGGCCAAGGATTGTCCGATCCACGGCCACTTTGAGGACCTGATGGCCGTGGACGCGAATTTCCTGAGCTGGATTGAAAAGAACTTTCCCGGCCGCGACATTCGCGCCCACAACGACGAAGGCCTTCACAACCACGGCTCAAGCTCCATCAAGCACGGGCGCGGTTCTGTGCTCACCGTGGACTTGACCAACCGCTGCAACATGATGTGCGATCCCTGCTTCATGGACGCCAACCAGGTCGGCTTTGTGCACGAGCTTTCCTGGGAAGACATCACGGAAATCCTCGACAACGCCCTCAAAATCAAACCCCGCCGGCAGATGTCGGTGCAGTTTTCGGGTGGCGAGCCGACCATGTCGCCTTATTTCATTGACGCCGTCCGCTATGCCCGCAAATTGGGATACAACAGCGTGCAGGCGGCCACCAATGGAATCGAGTTTGCCAAGAGCAAAGAGTTCTGCAAGCGCGCCTTCGACGCCGGCCTGCGCTATGCCTATTTGCAGTTTGACGGCATCGGCAACGACGCCAACAGCCACCGCCAGGTGGGCAACCTGTTCGATGTGAAGTTGCGCGCCATCGAGAACATGCACGAGGCAGGCATCGAGATCATTCTGGTCACCACTATCGTGAACAACCTGAACAACGACCAGGTGGGGCCCATCGTCAACTTCGCCCGCGAGAATCCCAAGAAGATCGCCTTCGTGGCCTTCCAGCCGGTCAGCTTTACAGGCCGTGACGAGGACATTACTCCGCAACGGCGCCGCCGCCAACGCTACACACTTTCACACTTGGCCTTGGACGTGAAGAAGCAGACGGGCATCACCGAGCCCACGCGCGACTGGTTCCCCATCTCCTTAATGGGGGCCTTCGCGGATTTTGCCGACCTGGTCCACGGCCCGGAAGCCCAGTGGGGACAGGTGAGCTGCGGTTGCCACCCCAACTGCGGCGTGGGGACCGCCCTGATGATTAATAAGGAAACCAAAGAGTGGGCCCCGGTGCCCCAGTTCCTCGATATTCCCCAGCTCGTGACCGATATGCGGGGGATCACGGACGCCGCGCGAGGGAAGGTGTTTTCCAACTTCATGATGGGGCTGGCGCTGCTCAAGAACTATAAGCCCTTCCAGGCGCCCAGGAGTCTGGCCTTGATTGACTTGCTCAAGAAGTTCGACAAATCCTTTGCGCTCACCGGCGAGGCTCGGGCAAGGAAAAAGTATGGCGCCTCGGACCCCGACCGTACCTATCAAGACGCTCTCAAGCGCCGTTCCGACCCCTGGAATTTCCTCTTCATCGCCGGCATGTGGTTCCAGGACCTGTTCAACTATGACTTCCGGCGCACCGAGATGTGCATCATCCCCTACGCCACGCAGCAGGGCGAGATTTCCTTCTGCGCTTACAACACGGGAATCGGCTGGCGAAAGATCCTCGAGAACATGTACAAGAACGCGACGGTTGCCGAATGGTACAAAACGCACGGCAAACACCAGATCTACGCCAAGGGCAGATCCGTGGAACTGAACAACGCCGAGCATTCACTCTACGTGAACGCTGACGACGCTGCCCGCGTGCGCGCGAAAGAACACGACATCCCGATAACGGCTGCGGAAGAAGAGCGTCAACGCAGGAAGACGGCCTGGGAGGCTCAGCAAGCCCGCCAGTACTATGAAGAAATAGTGCTGAAACAGCCGAAGACCGATTTGGTCCAGATTGCTGATGCCGCCCCTGAGGTTGAGGAAAAGGTTCCAGTCTGACTCTGGGCTCGATTGTGGGGAATTCCGGGCCAGCCGCGTTCCAGCGCGGCCGGCCTTTTTTTTCGCATCATGGACGGGGGTGACAACGAAATTCGTAGGGCCGAACAGCGTTCGGTCACCACGGAGCGAGCGCCGCTCGCCCCTACATGGGCCCAGCCGGGGCGGGCTCCGGCCCTACAAATGACGGTAAGGAAGAAAATTGGAAAGAGAGTGCCGCCGCAGTCGAGACACCCGACCGCCCTGTAGAGAAACGAGGTACGAGCCCCGTGCCGTCTGGCACAGGTCAGGCCCCCGACGCAAAGGCAGACTTTGGGCTTGTTTTCAGCGGCCTTCGGCGACGGTAGCGCCTGGCTTGCGGAGTTCTGCGAACTGGCTGATGCGCACGACGCCGCCGGGCAGAATAGCGCGGATTTCGAGTTCCCCGCCCATGGCCTCGATGATTTTTCGCAGCGTGCTGATGAACATGTCCGAACGCCGTTCGACTTTGGAGATGGCGGCCTGCCGAACGTGCAGAACCTCCGCCAGTTGCTCCTGCGTCAGGTCCAGCGCGGTGCGCAACTCATCCAGCGCCATCTCCTGGATCATTCGCTCGGCCTTTGCCTCAGAACGAGCGCGGGCCGCTGGTGACATCTTCGCCTGAAGCTCTTTGAAACTCTTCGCCATGGTTTAAGGCTCCTTCTTAATCGCGGCCAAGTGCTCGTCATAAAGCCGGTCGGCTATCGGGACAAACTGCTCGTACCACCTGTCGTCACCGGTCTTGTCGCCCCCCAGAAGCAAAATGGCTGAACGCCTCGGGTCAAAGGCGTAAAGCACACGGTACGGCCTTCCCGCATGTTGGATGACCAGTTCTTTCATGTGGGAGTGCCGCGACGCAGCGATCACGTCGGAGTGAGGCCTCCGCAGCGCCGGGCCGTACCGCTGAAGTAGGATCACCTTGGTGTTCACATCCTCCTGCTCCGCTTCGCTGAGAGAGTTCCACCACATCTCAAACTCTTCTGTGTACTCGACCTCCCATTCCACAGGAGGAATATAACCCCGGTGGAATCATCTTGTCAAGGTCCTTGTCATTGTTCGGACACCACGGTGGGAATGTCGCGGCGGGTGCGCGACAAAACTGTGACGGTTAGGCGCACCTGCGGTTCTCCCAATAGTCTTCAAATTTGCCACTCAAGCGATTGCAGCGAAGGGCGAGGATGGCGTTGGCGCCGCGCACCGTCCAGAACATGCCCGAGCGTTTGAGCCTCGACCCGATCACGGTTTTGCACCCCGCCTCGATCACGCCTGAGCCCACAAACAACTCTTGTCGCCGAAATTCGGGATAGCGCATGCGCGGGGCGTTGCGGGCGAAGTAATCGGCTTCGAGCCGGAGGAACTCCGCCGCCTGGGGGGTGGATGGGGGCAAGAACCGCAACTCCTTGACTAAGGACTCGATCTTGCCGCCCTCGAGTTTCTGTTCCAGCTTCTTCGTCCATCGTTGGCGCTGGCGCTCCTCGGTAGCCCACAACTTTCCCGACAGGTCCCACAAGTGCTGCCGAGCGTGGTAGAGGTCCACGATCTGAACCGAACCTGGAAAGTGCTCGTCCGCCAAGTTCCAGATCCACACGGCACCGTCCCCTAGCACTACCTTCTTCTTCGCCCCGCTCCAGCCCCGCTGCCCGGCTTCGCTGTACATCCTTCGGCCAAAGGCCTCTGCCGTTTCGATCCCTCCACTATAGGTCGTGGAAGCCTCGTCGCGTAGCGGTCGGCCCTTCGCATCCACCCTCGTCTGCGTAAACACACAGCCCAACTTCGCCTCCCGCGTGCCGGCCTGTTCTCCCTCTTTACCAGTTCGTCCCTCCGTCTCGGAGGCCACCGTCGGCACCCCCGTTCCATCCATCTCGATGTACAGCACCGGGATTTCCGGTCCCTTTTGCGGCAACTCCAGTTCCAGGGCCTGCTCAATTTCCACCTGCTCCTGCGCCGCGATTTCCATCCCCAAGGCTTCTGCCTGCCGTTCCACCGCCTTGGTGGTGACCTCCAGCGCCGCCAGCAGTTCCAGTTGCTCCCGTCCCTGCTCAAACGACGACTCGCTACCCACCCAGCCCATCATGCGCCGTACCCCGGGGGAATACTCGCTGCCCACCCCATCCAGTTCTTGATCGCGCGGACTCTGGCCTCGCTGACAGTGCGTACACACGTAGTAGGGACGCTCGGTCTCGACTCGCCCCAGCACGGTCAACAATCGCTTGGGACGCATCTGGTGATATCGAGCGGCCTGGCCGCAGAGGCAGGGAACTTGGCGGGAAAACTCCTCCTCTGGGGTGAGTAGTTCCTCCAGCATTCCGGCCCCCGCGCGGTGCAGGGCGGCGCGGGTCGCCATCTCCACGGCTTCCAAGTCCAGCCTTCCCGACTTGCGCCGTCCGGCAAAAATCACCGCCAGGAGGGACTCTACTTCTTCCGCCACTTCCCGCTGAATGGCTTCCGCCGTTTTTTTCCTGCTCCTTCCTTCCCGCCTCCTCCGGGATCGGACGCTGACGGCAGATCTTATCGTTCAGCTCTACAAAAGCGCGGCTCAGTTGCTGATACTTGCGGAACTCGGCAATCTCGCGCTCCGCCTTGCCTTGCGCCTCCGGACTGGAGAAGCTCTCGGTCACCGTCTTGCCTCGCATCTTGTAGGTGAGACGGAGCGTGGGGCCATGGCCCGCCTCCCCAGGCTGATGACAGTGACAGCGGGGGTTCCCGCAGCGCCCCTGGGTGGCGGTGATCGATCCCGGCCGAAAGTCACCCAGTTCGGAGATCTGATGCAAAATCGACCGACGTTCTGCTTCCAAGGCAGAAAGAGAATCCGGCATAAGGTGCCTCCTTATGCCTAGCGTATCATTACGCACGGTTTACGTCCTCGCAAAAGCCAAGCCCATCACCCCCCACACTTATGTCGCGCACCCATTTTGCTTTGGGTCCTTGTGCCCAGCTACAAGTGGTGATGTCCTTAAGATTAACTCTTTACTGTACATTTTTTTCACGGGTGAATGCCCAACCGAACCAACTTCCGACAAACTCCGCGCATCGAAGCACTTTGAGCTCCAGACACCTGGGAGGTAGATCTGATATGACCACGAAGAAATTTGTGCAAGGCTTGATCGTCACGGTGGCTCTTTGCCTCAGTGCCACTGTGGGGCGCGCTCAAAACAGTTTAGTTTACTTGGTGGGAGGTGGCTCGTCGCTCCGTGACGCCAGGTCCTTCCCGGAAGCTTCTATCCCCTACAGCACGGCCTATGCGAGCGGCTACCGGGGGATCGGGGGAATCGAAGTGCCACTGAAGAAGAGTAAGATCTTCGGCTTAGAAGGTTCGTTCGGCTACGGTCAAAACAACCTTAAATTAAGCAAACTCGATGTCAATCCCGTGCTCATAAAATCATATGGCTTGAGGGACAGCAGGGTGAGCGGGGACCTTGTAGTGCACTCTCCATCGACCTATCGGGGGGCCCGCCCTTACTTCGTTTTGGGTGCGGAATATGACCGCTTCTCTCCCAGTCCTTCCGCCACGACCTTGGCTACCACTACAGGATTCGCCTTCGCGAATGTAGCCAAATTGGCCTCCGAAGGCGATGGGGGCGTTAACTTCGGCGGGGGCATCGATTTGAAAATGAGTACAAAGCTTGGCCTGCGGCTCGACGTGCGCGACCACGTCACGAGCTCCCCAACCCTCGGCTTACCCTATGGACAAACCCCATCCTCACGCGCCTACTTTCCTATCAGCGGGCCCGCGCATGACATCGAATACTCCATAGGCCTTGTGTATCACTTCGGGAAGTGAGGGCCTGTAATCACCGCCGCAGGCTGGCCTTGAATGGTGTCAGAAGTCTAAAGGCTAAAGGGTAAATCCTTTTAGCCTTCAGCCTCTACCCTTTAACCTTTCAGCGCTCCGTGAGTTGCACCTGCATGCAGAGGTTCATGGCGGGGGTGACTTCGCGGAAAACGGCGAGCATCGACTCGACCAGGTCGAGGCCGGTCGAGGCCAGCACTTCGTCTTCGCTCATGGGATAGTAGATTTGGAATCCCGCCCAATGGGCGGCAGGCGCCTCCGCCAGGAGGCCTCGGAGCTTCCGCAGGGAAGGAAAATTCGCGCGGGAGAAGCAGGCGGCCTCACTTTCCCAACTCCCGCCGTGAAGCATGAAACCTTCGCGGAGCACCAGGCGTTTGAGCTCGCGCTCCATGGGGCTGCGCGGCCGAAGTGAACGAAGCAGACGGTGCCAGTCCCAGTCGGATTGCAACTGGCACTCGCGGAAGCCGCGCGGCGCTTTCACGTAACCCCGCTCCACCTGCATGCCGCACTTGAAGCACTTCTCTTCCGTGTCCACGCTGAGGAAAAACTTCGAGCAGCCGAAACTGACATGCGAGGAAAGCGGCATGGCCTCGCGATTGGCTCGAGGCAGGTAGCCGATCCATTGCCAGTAAACGCCGCGTCCCCAGCGCTCGGTCACGAAGGGCTGGGCGTAGCGGGATTCGAGCGCCAGCTTCAGAATGCGCGTGATCCGCTCGTTGTCCTCGAGGTTCCCCACGTGGATGCCACGGCGGAAATCGAGATACTCCGGCCGGAAAGCGAGGGCTGCCGCCGGCACGGGCTGGGTGGTTTGCGATTTCGAAGCCACGACACTATTGAAACTAGAAAATGGAAATTATAAACTGGAAACTAAATACGGAAACTAGAAATTAGCAACTATAAAATTACAACACGAGTTACCAGTTTCTATTTTCTATTTTCCATTTTCGAGTTTCTATCTTCCAGTTTCCGCTTACTGCCTGCTGGTTTACGCGGCGCGGGCGACGCTGTCGAGCCGTCTCGAGTGGAAGCCGCTGACCAGCGCCTTGGAAATCTCGTCGCGCTGGATCTGGTTGGTGCCTTCGTAGATCTGGGTGATCTTGGCGTCGCGCATATACTTCTCGACCGGGTAATCGTGCATGTAGCCGTAGCCCCCAAAGACCTGCACGGCGTCTACCGTGACTTCCATGGCCACGTCCGAGGCGAAGCACTTGCACATGGCGGAGTAGAGCGTGGGCCGTTCCTTGGGTTGTGTATCGATGTGGCGCGCCGTCGCATAGACGAGAGAGCGCGCGGCTTCAATCTTCATCGCCATATCGGCTAGCATGAAGCGCAGTCCCTGGAAGGAGCCGATGGGCGCGTCAAACTGCTTGCGGACGCACGCGTACTCGAGCGCCAAATCGAAAGCCCCTTGCGCAATCCCCACCGCCTGAGCGCCCACCCCGGGACGCGAAACGTCGAAGGTGCGCATGGCGGTGATGAAGCCCGTGCCTTCCCGCCCCAGGCAATTTTCCACCGGCACGCGGCAGTCCTGGAAGACCAGTTCGCGCGTGGCGGAGGCGCGAATCCCCAGCTTGTCTTCCTTCTTGCCGAAACTGAATCCCGGCGCGCCCTTCTCGACCACGATGCACGAAGCCCCGCGCGGGCCCTTGGCGGGATTGGTGAGCGCGATCACGGAGTAGAGTTCCGCTTCGCCGCCGTTGGTGATCCACTGCTTGGTGCCGTTCATCACGTAGTGGTCGCCGTCGCGGAGGGCGGTGGTGCGCACCGCCGCGGCATCCGAGCCGGCCTGAGATTCGGTGAGCGCGAAGCCCACCAGGCGCTTGCCGGAGGCAATATCCGGCAGCCATCGCTGCTTCTGTTCCTCGCTGCCGGAGAGGATGATGGGCAGCGCGCCGAGCGCCGTGCCGGCAAAACTCAAGGCGATGCCGCCGCACGCCTTGGACAACTCTTCCGTCACGATCACCATGTTCATGATCGGAGACCCCTCGGAAATGCCTCCGTATTTCTCGTCAATGAAAACACGAAAGAGGTCGGTCTGCGCGAGGACTTTCACAACCGGCCAGGGAAACTTGGCCTCGCGGTCATATTCCGCCGCCACCGGCCGGATTTCTTTCTCGGCAATCTCGCGGGCAAGGTCTCGAATGGCCCTTTGATATTCAGTGAATCCATAGTCCATAGTGAGAACAACTCCCCTCAAGGTGGAAGCTGGAAACTGGAAAATCGAAAATGGAAACTAGAATCTGAAAAACAACTCCGTTTCCAGTTTCCGTTTTCTAGTTTCGATTTTCGTTTTTCAATTTTCTAGTTTCCATTTTCCAATTTCCATTTTCTAGTTTCGAGTTTCGAGTTTCGAATTTCCTTTGTCGGTTTTCCAGTTTCTTCTCTTCACGCGACGCGTTCCAGCGGCTGGGGCGGAGGTGTCTGGGTTTCGAGGCCGCCGTCCCACAAGGATGGCCTCACCAACCACGCCTCGCCGCCGCGGAAAGCAAAACGGCAGCAGTCATCAAGATCCCCGGCACGAAATGAACTAACGTCTATCTCTCCTTCGAGGGAACCCGGCTTGGCGAGAACCTGCAACGCATAAACCAGCGGCAAGACGCTCGCATTGACGTTACGCAGGGCGGCCTGGATTCGATCGACGCGGGCGACAATCTCAAAATCTCCCTCGGAATAGAGTCCCGCCGTGCGCTCCAATATTTCGCGAATGTCATCCGCAGCGGTGGGAATCCCCTCGAAACTGAACTTGCCGTTCAGCCGCTGATAAGGCTCCGGAACAACCGAGACAGGCTGGATGCGGTAGGGTTCCCAACTCGCATGGGTATAATCGGGACGAGCCCAGGCGACCGACAGGAAACCACCATTCCAGACCTTGAGCCTGACGTACTGTCCTTTGACTTCATCCTGGTAGTAGAGTGCCCCGCCGGGAACCTGGGCGCGTTCGTCATCCGAGATTTGGTTGAGAAAATCAACCAGCTCCCCTGCAATCTCCGGGAGCACGGGCCGGTCGTCAGGCTGGACATGGCGAACCTCCAGCGAAACCGACTCCGGAACAAACTCCAGCCATGTCGCTTCAAGATGTTCAAGCCTTTGCTGGGTATCCTGGCTGATGGTTCCGAGCTGGACGCGCCCCGAACAGCCCAAATGAGTGCGCATTTTCTCACTCCTTTCGGCGGGTTGCACAGACATAGTGTCTATCTTAACCCACCCATATTGACAGATAGGCACTTTTGGGGCCGAACGGACTCCATGTCTGCGCAGACCTGAAACTGCCAGCAGGTTCTGCTTTTCCTATCCTCGTCCGTAGTTCAGCCTTCACACCTCATGCTTTAGCCTTGCTCAAGCCTCCAGCCCCTGTCATCTGATAACGTTGCGCTTACAGTGCGTTTTTGACTTCGATTTGCGCTTTTTTGCCCTCAAAATTGAGTTCGCTTTGAGTTCGTTTTTTGCTCAAAAAGACGCTAAGTGCTGTTTTTTCAACAAAACCTTGAGTTCGTTCCCTCTATTTTAGTATCTTTTCGTATCTTCTTACGGTTTTCCGCCCACTACGGGCCGCTTTCGAGTCCCCATGCCGCGCTCTTTACCCGCGCTCTCCATAGGTCATCATAAGTAGGCTACCACACCTTGACCCTAGTGTCAAGAGCAAAAGCGGCAAAAACGTACACCTTCGCTCTACGCCCGTCCGAGCCCTGATACGCACACGGGCCAGAGAGCTGTAAGCAGGGATTCACGGGAAGCATTGTTTTTCTGAACAGGCTTGCTGATGCCGTCCGTTCAATTAAAACAGACGCCAGGATACATGTTAGTGCTTTCGGTGACCCTTTACGTCTCCCCTACTTGGGTTCGGTGATTCGGAGGGTTTGGTTCGCCCGAAGCCCGTGCTTCACCACCTGTTTACGACCGGAGGGCCAGTCCACCTCGACGCGATCGATCTTCTTTGCGTCGCCCAGGCCGAAGTAAAGCGGAAGAACGCTCTGGGAGAGATAGCCGGACTTGCCGTCATTGTACTTGGTATAAACCCGTCCCTTGGCGCGCACGCGCACGGTTGCGCCCAGCCCGTTGCGGTTCGAGGCCGTCCCCACGAGTACGATTTTGAGCCAGCGGATTGGCTTTCGTTGCGCAAGGTCGCTGATCAGCACCAGGGGCGTGGCATTGAAGTTGTTGGTTACGATGTCGAGGGCGCCGTCGTTATCGAGATCAAACATTACCGAGGACCGGCTCGAGACCGCAGCCCAGACGCTGATTTCCCCCGGGTGCCCCTGACAAATGGTTCTCTCCATACTACGTAGCTTGTCCAATTGGGAGCAATCGACGTCGAAATACCAGACGTGAGTACTTCCCTCCCTGCGGGGCTCGATTCCGAGCAAAAACTCCGCGTTCAAAAACTTTTCCCCCTGATTGTTGAGAAACATCGCGTTGATCCCATAACGGTACGGGTAGCTCATCCCGGAGGGGACGAAGATGTCATCCCATCCGTCGGCGTTGACGTCCCCAACGCTCACTCCCCAGGGCCAGTAACTCTCAACACCAAGCCGGTCGGAGACCTCTTCGAATCTACCATTCCCCAGATTGTGATAGAACGCATTGCCAAAGATGAAAGTGTCCTTCGGACCTCCGAGGAACTCAGGCCCCGGGATCCCTTCCGCCCGAGATTTCAGCTTCTCGCGATTGGGTTCTTGGTCCTCCCACATGTCCGAGTGCATATCCGTAACGAACAGGTCCATGCGTCCATCATTGTCGAAATCGAAGAACTTGATCCCCATACCTCCCCACGGCGTCCTGGGGAAGTCCTGGTCGGTCTTGTCGACGAATTTCTTGCCGCCCTGGTTTTCAAAATAGTGGGAGTGGCCCTGCATGTTTAGAATGAAGAGGTCGGGCCAGCCGTCTTCATTCAGGTCGGCAAAGCTCGCGTCTCCAGACCAAACGCTGGGCCACAAGCCAACTTCCTCGGTCACGTCTTTGAACCGGTTGTGCCCCAGGTTCTTGTAGAGGACGGGATATTCGAAGAGTTCGGGATATTGGTGTCCGCTAATGGAGCCCTCCAGCCCGACGTAGGCGCCGGAGGGCCATTTCTCGCCGGTAGTGTACTTTCCCACGTTGGAAACCAGAAGATCGAGCAGGCCGTCGTTGTCATAGTCGAAGAATACAGCCCCGGAGGAATGGGCCACCAAGTCAACGCCCGCCTCCTTCGAGATGTCTTTAAAGTTCCCGTGCCCATCATTCTCGAACAGCACGTTGCCGCCCCGAATAGTCGTCACGAACAGGTCCTGATCGCCGTCATTATCGATGTCCGCGAAAGCTGTGGCGCAGCTAATCCGGTTGGGCAAGCCCACACCCGCCTCTTCAGTGATATTCCTGAACTTGCCGCCGCCGAGGTTCTTCCAGAGTTGGCTGCCTCCCACCTGATTCACAAAGTAAATATCGTGGAGTCCGTCACCGTCGACGTCTGCCACTGCCATACCGTCGCCATGGTCGTAATACACCTGCCTGTAGCGGCTGCCCACGTCTTCTACGATGTGGTGCTGGAAAGTAATGCCACTTTCTTTGAGCTTATCGGTGAAATTGAACTGGTAGAAGACCTTAAACTTATTCACCGTCTCCAGTTGCGCTTTCTTGCGCGCTGGAAGCGAATCCACGCCGACGTCTGGATCCGGAAAGTGGACCACTTCCGGGGACTGGTTCGAAGTCCCGCCATGGGGGCCCATGGCGACCCCCTAGGAAAGGAGTGCCAAGATCGCGCTTGCGACCGCTGCCGTAGCGATGAAGGTTCGTCGTTTCATGCACTCCTCCTTAGCGCGGCACAAGGCAAGCTTGCAACGAGGGCGTGCCGAAGGACACATGAGCTGCTTCTTCGCCCCCTTTAGTTCCCCCCACTGGCCGACACTGGTGCGGAGAGCTCTTGTTTGAAAGGAATGCTGAACGAGCGACGCTGCAAGACAACGAAGTCCTTGTCAAACTCTTTTATCTGGATGAACTGCTTCATAGGCACGTCATGGAAAGTCTGCCGGGTCTTGGAGGTCGGCCACCAAATCTCGATCGTATCAATGCGCCGCGCACGGCCCAGTCCAATGTGCTGCTCCAAGGGAGAGGCGCCAAAGGACCCGCCGCTATTCACATCGCGATAGATCGACCGGAGTGAGTGATCCTCGTCTTCCACCGTCACCTTGATCCTGGCCCCGATGGCGGCGCGATTAGTCCTCACTCCTACCAGCTTGACCGTGACCCAGCTATTCTCACTGTGACCCGGCCGCTTGAAGAGGACGTCTGAATGGGCATCGCTCGGCTCAGCTCCGCCCATCATTCCGAAAATCTCTACTTCGCCGTCGTTGTCGATGTCGGCGAAGGCGATTCCGTGCCCCCGTCCGATGTGACCCGTCCCGGATGACATAGTTATGTCCGAAAAGTATTTGCCGTCATGGTTCCTCAAGAGCACTCTCGGAGCGAGACAGGCAAAAGGCGGCGCGCCAGTCCCCAGGTAAATATCGAGGAAACCGTCGTTATCAATGTCGCCAAAGTTCCCTCCCATGGGCATGAACACTTTGTCAAGGTGGACCTCTCGAGTCACATCCTCGAAGGACCCACTCCCGGTGTTTCTATACAGCCTGGAAGGCTCTGACTGATTTCCGGAGGTCGCTCCCATCCCCGTCATGCTGGTCCCGGTGACGTGCTGGGTTGGCTTCTCAAAGGAGCTCTTCACCGGGCTCCCAGGCAAGGGCAGCTTCAGCAGACTGCGGGCGACCGCAGCCATCGAAAACGTAGAGCTGGCGGAGAAGATATCCAGCCACCCGTCGTTGTTGTAATCAAAGAAAAAGGCGGGGAAACAGTTGAAAGGCTCTTCGACCCGCAACTGCGGAGCGACGTTGGTAAACGTTCCGTTGCCGTTGTTGTGATAGAGGGTGCGACGGTGAACGCCCGCCACAAAAACATCGGGGTATCCATCGTTGTCGTAATCCCCGACGGCCACGCCCGTGTCGTATCCAGTCCCCGCCAAGCCCGCCTCTTTGGTGACGTCGGTGAACACGCCATGCCCCTCGTTGCGAAAGAGCCGGTTCGAGAACTTCGGCGAATCCTTTTTCAGCGTGGCGATGTTCGCCCCGTTGGTGAAGAAGATGTCGGGCCGCCCATCTTTGTTGTAGTCGAAAATGGCAACTCCACCGGCCATCGTGGCCGGAGTGTGAGGAGTACGAAGGGTTTCGTCGGTTTCGAGGCGGAAAGGCAGGGATTGCAGCGAAAATCGGATGCGCGGAGAAGAGCCCGTAAGTGCTCGCCCAGCAGAGCGGCTGCGCGCGCACGGCACGAGCGAGGCGCCCAGAAGCGCCAGCGCCTCCCGCCTGCTGAAAGTCCCCCGCCCTGTGGGGGCGGCACGACCGTGGCCGTCAAAACCCAAGATAATCCCTCAACAAGCAGTGACGAGTGAAAATCCGGAAAGCAGCATTATACCTAAAGTGCGTCTGCGACTGAGTTGGCTTTGTCAAGTTTGGAATTCAGGTTTGGGGAGGAAGAGCCCCCTCGGCCCACCCGATATGGGGTGTGCCGAGGGGGTAAAAGGCAGGGAAAGAGCAGACTCGCGTTAGAAGTGTAAGCGCAGCGAGCCCTGCATTTCGCGGCCGTAGTTGGAGCCATTCGAACCGTTTGCCACCCAGTTGGGTATGCCGGCAATGCCGGGGCACTGGGTCGGACTACAAACATTGGGATTGCTGGGGATGAAGATGTTGGGCGTGTTGTACATCTCCAAGCGGAACTCCAGGTTGAAGCGCTCGCTGATCCTGAAGTTCTTCACAGCGGTGGTGTCTAGATCCCAGAAATGCGGTCCGCGGATACCCTCGTAGTAGAGTGGTTGGGTCGCCATAGTATAGGAGGGCGGGGTGGTTATACAATTCGCGTTGAACCACATCCCAGTCGGCACATTGTCCCTCGGATTGCAGATCATGCCATAGGGCGGGAAGCTAAGCAGTTGGCCGCTCACAAAATAGAAGATGTTGCTGGTGGCCCAACCGCCAATGATTTCATCCACAAACCAGGGCACATTGCTGAAGTACTGGCGGCCTCTGCCGAAGGGCAGTTGGTAGGTGCCCGACAGGCGGATATTGTGCCGCGGTGACCCGTAATCAAACATCGTAAACTTGTTGTTGTAGGTGTCGATGTCGTTGTAGTACCTGTCACGGTTTTGGAGGCTGTAGTTGTAAGTTCCCAGGAACGTCCAGCCGTGGGTCATGGGCCGTGTGATGGAGATTGCCGTCCCGTAGTAGTGGGTTCTCCGGCCCGGCCAACCCCACTGGTTCAAGGATCCGAACTGTGGATAGGGGGTCAGCAACTGGCTCAACGAGATTGTCGCCGCAGTGCCCATGGTGCCCGGCATGATGGGAAGGCCCGTGTAGCTCGGTGTGACGGAGGCTACTCCCGCCGCCGCGAGGCTGGTGGGGAACTGGCCGTAGAAGGGATTGGGAACGCTAGTATTCAGCAAACCCTTATACTTGTAGGACAACATGGGGTCCATCTGGTTGATATTATGGGTAAGGAACCCGCCCCACATGCTGTCATCCTGGGCGTTGCGTGAGAACATCAGGAACTCGGTGACGTCCAAACGGAACTGGGCCGGCAACTGCCGCTGAATGTTGAAGTTGAAGCGGTCGTTGATCGGTATCTTGTACTGCGGGCCGTTCCAGAAACTCCAGGAGTTGCCTAGATCCTGGAAGGGTCCCAACTTGGTCCCCACGGCCGGAATGATCGGGTTGGGGTAGGAGCCCGTAGTAGGGTACGGATTGCTAAGCAAGGAGCGAGGGATTCCGTTCAACGTGCCCAGGGTGGACGTATCTTGCGAGAAACCGTTGAACTGATCGTAGCTCTCGTCGGAGCGGTTACTTACCTGCGACGTCGCAAACCGTGACCAGCCGAAGCGGAGCGCCGTCTTGTCACTCAGGCGATAGGCGACGCCCATGCGCGGGAGCAAGGTGAGCCAAGGCGCATACCACGAGCGCGAATCGTTGGCATTGGTGCGGACCGCCATGCCGTTGAATGTAGGCGTCACGAGAGTCGAGAGGGTGGGGTACAGGGCGGCTGCCGCGGCACCCTGGGCGACTACGGCGCTCTGCACACCCGGAGTCCAGACGTTAAAGCCCTGCATCCCTGGGATCGCTTGGTTCATATCCAGGGTCCTGATCAACCAGTGGTTAACGTCCCCAGGACCAGTCTCCCGCTCCCAACGCAACCCAAGGTTCAGGGTGGTGCGAGGGTTGAGGCGGAAGTCGTCCTGGATGAAGAACGCGTCCATCTGGTAGTGGACTTGATCGATGAGAGGACGAATATTCGCTGTGCCGGAGTTCACAACGCCGGCGAGCGTCGAGGCCCACATGTCGCCGCTGTCGACGGCGTTGTAGGCCATCCCGCAGCAGGTGGCGGAGGTGTCTCCGGAGTAAAAACTCCAACCTCCCGTTGCCTGGACCTCGAAGTTCTGGCTGTAAGCGTAGCGATGCCACCAGCCGAGCTTCATGTGGTGCTTGCCGATTTCGTGCGTCACGGTAATCGACGGCTCATAGTCGCGCAGATGGTCGTACCACCAACTGCCGAAGCCGGTATAGGAGCCGCCAATACCACTCCAACTGAAGCGGGGGAAGTAGATACCTTGGGTAGTGTTATTGCAACAGGTGTACCAATCGTTGCCTGGCCACAAACCTGCCCAAACACTCAACGGCACCTTGGCCCAAGTCGAGTTGTAGTCGTCGTCCTCGTAGTTGACGCCTAGGCGGATATCCACGGTAGTCCGCGGGCTGGGCATATAGAGCACGTCCATCCCGGAACTGGTCGCGTCCATAATGCCGCCGTTGTCCGACGGCACGGCGATGGTGCCGCCCCAGTTGACGTTGTCCAGGCGGGTACGGAACGAGCTGTAGTGGGCGTACATGCGCCATTTGTCGCTGAGGTTGTAATCGACGCGCTCGGAAAGGTTGTGGTACCTGGTCCACCAGGGGTAGGTTATCTCGAAGTTGTTGAGGCCGGTGACGTTGTCGCCCGCTCTGTTCGGCCCCCAGATATAGGGCATGAGCGCCTTGGCGGTGGGATCGATCGAGCCAGGCGGAATGATATTGCCCGGATACTGAGTGCGAGTCAGCGTGTTACCGATCGGGTCATACACTGAGGTGTTCGGGTCGTAGATCTTACGCATATTTCCCAGGCCATCCTTGATCCCAGAGAAGTCGCCCGTCTTCATGGCGGCCGTCGGCTGGGTCTCTTGCTGGGAACTGGGCTGCGTGGCATACCATTTCTCGAAAACGAAGAAGTTAAACAGCTTGTTCTTGATGATGGGGTTGCCAACCGTGAAGCCGTAAATGTTCTGCTTGACCACTTGCGGAGACCGCGTGATGCGGTTGGCCAAGGCATTGAAGTTCGGCTGCCGCCACATCCCATAAGCCGAGCCGTGGATGTCGTTGGTGCCCGACTTCATGGTAATGTTCACCGCGCCGCCCGCGCTGAAGCCGTGCTCGGCGTCCGGGATGTTCTGCTGCACGACTACTTCCTGCACCGCGTCCATGGGCGCGTTGTAAGTGCCGCGCGCCGCGATGTCCGTTCTCGTGCCGTCAATGATCTGTTCGTTCTTTCCGCCCGTGGGGCCGCCGATATCCAGGCCGCCGTCAGACCACATGTAGAACGGCAGGCGATGCGACATGTCCCAATACTGGTTGATCACGCCCGCGTCCAACATGGCCAGCGAGAAGGGGTTGCGCGCCAGCACCGGGAGGTCACGCAGATAGGATTGCTGTACGGTGACGCTCATGTTCGAAGTGTTGAACTCGACTTGGCCGACCGCCGCCGTAACTTCCACGGTCTGGGTCGTCGCGCCGAGCGCCAGCACTGCGTTCACCGTAATGTCACCGGTCGCTTGAACCACAATGTTCGATTGCACGAACTTCTGGAAGCCCGGGGCTTCTACGCTCACACTGTAATTTCCGGAAATTACCTGGTCGAATACGTAGAAACCGCTGCTGTCCGCCTCCTTAACCTTGTCCACATTGGTAGCAACGTTATGTAAGGTGACTTTAGCGCCGGGTACCACGGCTTGGGTGGGATCGGTTACCACACCACGGATCGTGGCGCGAGATTCCTGCGCCGCCACGGGTTGAACGAAACACGTTATGAATGCCACCAGCAGGGCTCCCGTCAAAAGGACCGGAAGCTCGTATCTGGAGGCCCATCTCGCGTACTTCTTCACCATAGGTTTTCCTCCTTCAATTTGGTAGATCAGGGCCGGATGCCCTACTTGCCGGTCGCGGGCCCGCGACCGTGAGTAACAGTGAGTTAATGTCCGCGTGAGAGTATCGTTAGTCAACGTACAGTTATCTGGCACTTTTTTCTTCGATGTGGTTAGAGTTGCTAGCAATCGACCACCGCCATGCGGTGGAGCAAGTGCGCTTCCAAACTGCTTGCAACTTTAAGTCTTTGAAATACATAGCCGTTTACCGTGGGGTGGCCTTTGGAGCGGCGAGTAATCCTGAAATGCGTATACGCTTTTTGGAATCTCTCCGCTTTCTTGTACCGCCAGATCGGCAAAAATGTCGCTGAGAATTGGCTCGCTCCCACCGCCACGACGTGCTTGGCGACATCCACCTCGATTAGCGCGGGGTCCAGGGTTACTATTCAGTCACCTGATGTTTGGCAGTGGGTCAGTTTGATGTAGCGGCGGAACCTGTCCCGATCTGATCGGGAGGCCACCCCTCCATTAAACTGGCCCCCGACCGGAGGTTTTGCCGTATTGGAATACGGCATGGATGCTGGTATAATCGAGGCATGGCCAAAGAACAGATGAAAAAGCTTACCATCCTGGTCCCTCAAGACCTCCTGCGAAGAGCCCAGAGAGCGACAAAGGCGGGGGCGACTCCCACGGTGCGCAAGGGTTTGGAGCTGCTGGCAGCCCACGAAGTTTATGACGCTCTGCGGAAGATGCGAGGCAAGGTGAAGTTTGGTATCACGTGGCAAGAGATGAGAGGCGAAGAGTGACTTGCGCCGACACGAGCTCACTCGTCGCCTACATCCAGGGGGAACAAGGGCCCGACGTCGAACTGGTGGACCGAGCCTTGGCTGACTATTCTCTGCTCCTCGCCCCGGTCAGTGTAACGGAGTTGCTCAGCGGCCCCCTAGTAACTCCTTCCTTGGAGATATTCATCCTCGGGATACAGCGGCTCGAAATCAAGGCGGGGTACTGGGAGCGAGCCGGGAAACTCCGCGCAAGCTTGATGCGGCATGGCTATCGCCCCAAAATTGCGGACACCCTTATAGCCCAGATCTGCCTCGACCACGGCGTACCCCTGGTTACCCGAGACCGGGATTTCGTGTCCTTTCAGAAGTTCGCGGGTCTGCGCGTATTGGCGATTGGCGACCTCCTGCAGTGACTGAACTGGGAAACCGGCTAGCCTACTTTTTGCGCGGAGGTTGCGAGGGCCGCATCTCGATGCGGCTGGCGAGGGTAGTCAGGGGATAGGTGTAAAGGTCGACCACCGCCTTGGCGATGTCCTCGCCGGAAAGCTTCCAACTTTGGCGGGGCCTGCCGCCCGGCGCTCCCCCGAAGTCCGTATCCACGCTTCCGGGCATGATGTAGCTCACGCGAATGCCGTCGTAGCGGACGTCTTGCATCATGGCCTCGCTGAACCCATTCAGCCCGAATTTGGAAGCGTTGTAGGCGCTCCCGCCCGGGAAGGGATTCACCCCGGCAAGGCTCGAAATATTGAAGATGTATCCGCCCCCTCGCCGGCGCATAATGGGGATGGCCTCGCGGCAGCAGTAGAACACGCCCGACAAGTTGGTGTGAATCGTGGCATCCCATTCCTGGGGCGTGAGCTGGTCTACCAGCTTCATAATTCCGATGCCGGCATTATTCACCAGGATATCGATCCCTCCGAAATGCTCGGCGGCGGTGTGGATCAGCTTTCGGCAGTCCTCATAGCGGCCCACATCCGCCACCATGCCTTCGACCTGTCTGTCGGCCTGCGCGCGCAGCTCTTCGAGCGATTGCTTAAGAATTCGCGCATCGCGCGCGCAGACGTAAACCTTGGCGCCTTCCCGAAGAAGCCTGTCAGCAATGCAATAACCGATTCCGCGCGATCCGCCGGTGACTACGGCAATTTTGCCATTCAGCGTGTTTGGCATCAGAAATCCTCCCCTCCGGATATAGGAAACTAACAGATTAAACCGCGGGGAGGGCTGCGGGCAACCGTATACCTAATTCTGCGAGGGGCATTGCATGGCCTTCAAGCTTGCCTCATTCTCGCGCACCACCTGCGTGGCTCTGGCGCGAGACCAGCTCCAGGCGCGCCAGTCAGTCGGCTCGGGGCGCGCCCAACGTTTCAGGATGCGGGAGGCCACGGCGCAGCGGTCCTGCAGGTTAAGATCCGGGAGGGCCGCCACAAGTTCCGGCAGGGCGTCGGCGCTGAGCCAGGTTGCATAGCGGGTGTCAAAAGCGCGTCCGGCTTTAGCCCGCGCCAGGTTGGTGCGGGCAATGAGCGCGTCCGGATCGAGCGCATGCAGGACAATAATCAGCAAGAAGCCCGCCAGCATCGCTCCGAAGGCAAAGCGCTCGCGGCGCCCGCTCAAAACGGTCATGGCGAACCAGAGGAAGACTGCCGCAAGCCAGCCCATAAACGCGGTTGCATACAAGCGCTGCTCGGTGAGGCCATATTCAGCTTGGTAGAGACGCATGCGCTCGAGGGCGGAAGCCATGACCACAAACAGCAGCAGGATTTGGACGCCGGCCAGGACCCTGAAAACCCCCTGACTCTTGGAGTCGCGCTGGGCCATCAGCCAGTGCAGGAGGAGGAGAAGTGGGAGCACCAGCGCGGCCACGGCCAGCAGCTCAAAGAAGCCGCTCCGCGCATATTCCGCATAGGTCAACCCGGTTGTCGCCTGCACTAACGAGGAGCCGCCAAAGAAATAACGCACCTGTACGAGTACGAAAGCAAGGAACAGCAGGTCCAGCGCGCCCAGGACCACGGCGCCCTCGAGGGTGCCCAACGAAAGGGAAGAGAGACGTTTCTCTTTTACGGCTGCGATCTCCTTGCCCCATAGCATGCCGCGCAGGTATCCACCGACACACCAGGCGAAAAAGGCGGCCACAAAGAAGTGGGTAAATATTTGCTGGAAATTCACGCGGAAGGTTTTCCTGACGATATTGTCGAACACCGCGTCCGCACCCATGAACAGCCCGCCAAATACGAGCAGGCAGGGAAGAGCGAGAAGCGCTCCGCGCACAATCGCCATGGCGCGCTGCGACCACCGATCGCCGAGCAGCTTCTTCCACTCGGCTTCGCCGAATAACATCGGCAGCAACCCGAATGCAGCGTTGAGTCCCGCCACCGCCGCGCCGATAGCGTATTCGACAAGTCCGGCAATACGAATCCGGCCGCCTTGTGCCCGCAGGATGACCAGGGAAAGCGCCGTGAGGGCCGCCAAAAGGCTCAGCATCTTCAATGCGGGTGAATCGTGCCAAGCGAGCCCCAGGGCGAAAAGAGCGGCTAGCGCGGGCAACCAGCGGCCACCTCCTGAAAGCGCTTCTTCCCTCCCGCGAGCGTGAACCAGGATAACAGCAGAAAGCGCTGCCATCCAGATCAGAAGATTGAGGCCCCAGGGCAAAACCCGTAGCAGTGCGTCCGCGAGTATGCCCATGACCACTGCCGTTGCAAGTACACTTAGTTCCAACCGCGCCCTAATTAACATCGTGGACCGGTCCTCCGTGGTGTAGTTCTAGTCTGGTCTCGATCCATCGTGACCTGTCTGGAATTGCCGATTGTCGATTTTCGATTGCCGATTGACAACGGCGCAATTCGCCAAACCGCTTTTTCAATCGACGATCGGCAATCATCAATCGGCAATCGCTGGGGGCGTCACGCTCCGGCGGGGACAGTCTCCGGAACGCGCCCGAAACGGCGATGGCGTGACCGGAACTCGCGCACGGCCGCTTCCAGGTCGGCGGCGTCAAAGTCCGGCCACATGCGGTCCGTGAAGACCAGTTCCGCGTAGGCGCACTCCCAGAGCATGAAGTCGCTCAAGCGCTGCTCGCCGCCGGTGCGAATCAAAAGGTCGAGTTCGGGGACAGCGGCCTGGTCGTGGCCGACGGCGGCGAGCAAGCGCGCAAACTCTGCCGTCGTGGCTTGCTCACGGTTGTCCAACGATCGCGCGGCGAAGAGAATGGCGTCGCGCGCCGAATAATCAATCGCCAGACGCAGGTGCAGCCGCCGGCCCTCGAGTGTTGCCGCCTCGGCAGCCTCGATAGCGGCGACCAGCGAGGGCTCGAGCCGATCGCGCCGCCCGATCACGCTGGTCCTTATTTCGGCGTCCACCCACTCTGCCACCGAGGAGCGCAGGAACTCTTCAAAAATGCTCATAAGCGCACCGACTTCACGCGCAGGACGTTGCCAGTTATGGGAGGAAAAGGCGTGCAGCGTCAGCGTCCCGATCCCCAGGCCGGGAGCAGCCTGGACCGCGCGGGAAACAGCGGCCACTCCCGCGCGGTGTCCGGCGCTGCGCGGCAGCCCTCGAGCGGCTGCCCAACGCCCGCTTCCGTCCATAATGATGGCCGCGTGAATTCGCTGGCCGGCGTCGCGGTCGCATTCGCCGACTTCATGCGCCGAGAGCAGTGAAGAACGAAATGAGAAGTGGTCAGGACTCTCGGGCGACTCCGCCGTCAACCTCGCCTGCTTTTCAAAGGACTTTACCATGCAAAGCACCTGCCCAAAAAAATTGCGCCCGCTGGTTACCGCGGGCGCATGGATTGAATTAACGCTTCCATATGATCCAGGTAACGCTCGAGCGCCCGCTGGCCCGTCGGGGTGAGCCGGTAGACGGTTTTCGGCACGCGGCCCTCGAAATATTTTTCGCAGATGACGTAATGAGCTTCCTCGAGCCGGCGCGCGTGCACGCTCAAGTTACCATCGGTGGTCTTCAGCAATTTCTTGAGATCGTTGAAACTGAGCGATTCGTTCACCGCCAAGGCGCTCACCATGCCCAGCCGAATGCGTTCATGGATCAGGCGGTCCAGTTCGGGGGGCGCGCTTAACGGCGCTCTACTGCGCAGTCGCTGCGCTTCCCCCACCAGCCGGCTCGCGCCGGCAGCACGGGCTGCTACACTCGAAATTTGTCTAGCCACCGTACCTCCTTGCAATAATCGTCCCGAAGAGGATGTGAAGCCCGCCGAAACTCGCCGCCATGATCGAGTTGGCCCAGGCAGGAGGACAGAGCAAGGCGGCAATTCCCGCGAACATGAAGCACAGACCCATGATCGGAACGACCTTGACCGAATACGCCCCTCCTGTTACCACGCCGGCCCCATAGAGCAGCAGCCAGACGCCCGGCAGCAGATTAAATACGCCGGCGCGGTAAATCACGATGCTGAGCGCTGCCGCCGCCAGCATGGGAGGAAACAAGCCGAGGACAAACTTCCGCCCAGGGCTCGAAAACAGTGGCGTCTGCGCCTTCCGCGCCTTCCAGAAAGTGGCCGACGCGCCCACCGCAAAAGCGCACAGGGCTTCCAACCCCCACACCGCAACCCACCACATCACTTGCGGGCGAAGCGAGGCAACCCCTGCGGCGGCCAAGGCTGTGATCCCAATCATCACGCCGCCCCATCCCGGAACGGCGGTGAAGGAAGCGGCGCTTTCCATGGTCTCGCGGATGAAGCGCAAATCGTCCATGGCGTGGGTAGGCATGGGCGCCGGCCTGTAACGTCGTGAGCGCGCTGGACCCGCACATGCCATAAGGAGATTTATATGGGACTGGGCAAACCTTGTCAAGTACTTTGTTATGCAAAGTCGATGACTGGCCAATCAAGGTCTGGTAAGTGTCGGAAGAGAACCTTCTCGCCTTCGACGCTCGGGAGTATAATTGTAGCTATGCCAAGAAACGTCATTCATGTCTCGGACGAGGAGGCGGCAGGTAAACTGGCTTCGCTCCTCGACTGCGTGAGCGAAGGAGCAGAAGTCGTTATCGAGCGAAACTCGCGCCCGGTGGCTGTCGTACGGGCGCCGGAAGCACCCCATGGCCGTTTGCTCTCCGAATCGATAGTTCTGGCAAAGGCGCACGCGAAGGCATTGGGCTATGAGCCTGAGATGGATACGGATTTCGCCGCCGACTTCGAAAAAATCGTCAACGAGCACCGCAAGCCGCTAAGTCCGCCCACATGGGATTGATTCTGGATTCGAGTCTGCTTATTGCCGGTGAGCGCCGAGCCCAACGTGTTTGGGACATTCTCGAACGAGTGCAGGCCTTGCAGGGAGAAACTGAGACCGCACTTTCCGCAATTACGATCGTCGAATTGACCCACGGAATTTATCGCGCAAAGTCGGAGAGCGATGCCCAACGGCGACGGGCCTTCGTCGAAGAACTGTGCCAAGCGGTCCCCGTCAAACCAGTAACCCTCGAGATCGCTCAACTTGCCGGGAGAATCGAAGGTGAGCAACCGGCGAGGGGAATCGTTATCGCCCTACCAGACCTCTTGATCGGCGTCACTGCGCTGCACCTCGGCTTTTCGGTCGCCACACTCAACTTTCGCCACTTCCAGTTGATTCCAGGCCTTTCTGTCATCCACCTCTGAACAATTGACCACCTGTAGACTTCCCTTCACTGTCACCCCGTCAAGGGGCAGTGGCACGGCACAGAGAAACAACCTCCTTTTCGAGGCACATGGTTTACCTCGGTTCCATTTATGTTTCTACTGCGGCTACCGGGTACGGCTCACTTTTTGAGGTGCCGGTCAAAGAAATCAGAGGCCGCATGATAGGCCGCCAGCCAAGTGCGATGCCGCAAGAAATCGTGGATCTCGTCGGGAAAGACAAGTTGCTGGAATTCCACGCCCTGTTTCCGCAGCGCCTCCACCATGCGGACCATCTCCGTGAAGGGAACGTTGCGGTCGTCATCCCCCTGGACCAGCAGCACCGGCGAGCGCCACGTCTTGACGGAGGCCAGCGGCGAAGACTCCCATGCCAGCCGCGCCGCCTCAGACCGCGCGGCGGGGTCGTAGGAGGGCGTCCAGTTCTGGATTTCGAGGTTCCATTCGTGCACGCCGTGCAGATCAACGCCGCAGGCGAATAGCTCGGAGGCTCGGGCCAAGCCGAGGGCCGTCAAATATCCGCCGTAAGAGCCGCCCCACAGGCCGATGCGATTCGGATCCACATCGGCTCGCTGGCGCAGGTAGAGGCCGGCGCCCTCGACGTCGTTAAACTCGCTCGCCCCGCTGGGGCCGTAATCGAGCGCCTCGCGAAACTCCAGCCCATAGCCGATGCCGCTGCGGTAGTTGACCGATAGCACCACGTAACCGCGGCTGGCGAGATACTGATTGAGGGCGTAGGCGTTGTGATAGTAGCCCATGTAATGCCAGCCGAGCAGCATCTGGCGCCGCGAGCCGCCGTGGAAGAAGACTACTGCCGGGCGCCGCTGTCCGGGGGCCTGGCCCAGGGGAGGGGGCAGAAAAAGCTGCGCGTGGATGCGGAGCCCGTCAGCAGCGGGGAGTATCACTTGCTGTGGGGTGACGAGATCCGCTGCTGGAAAGTCGGCGGGAAGCGCTTCGGGAGCGAGGTCGCGAATTTCGCCCGTCTTAGCCAGAATCGCCGGCCGCGCCGGGCGCTGGGCGTCGGAATGGAGGAGGGCAACCGTGGCGCCGTCGCTCATCATCACCGGTGACCACTCGATTCCTTCGCCACTGGTCAGTGGAGCGGGATGGTCGCCCGTCACCGCCTCTCGCCACAGGTGGCGGCGGTCGATGTCATCCTGGTTCGAGGCCAGAATCAACTGGCGGCGATCGGGAGTGAGGGAAACGAACTCCGCTTCGAAATCGCCGGGCGTGAGGAGCTTTGCCGCGCCGCCCGCCACCGGAACAGAATAAAGATGAGTCCAACCGTCGCGCTCCCAGGGAAAGACCAAGCTGTCCCCGGCGGCCCAGAAGATCTGATGCTCGGCCGTAATCCAGCGGAAGACGCTGCCGCGGCCCGTATCGGCGCGCCAAACTTCGTGACCCTGGCCGGTAGCAGCGTCGGCTACGCGGATCGACCAGGGCGGGCCGGCGCGCTTCGGGCCGAAGGTAACGTCGTCGCGCGAAGCAGGAAGTCGCAGGAAGGCGACCTGCCCGCTGTCCGGCGACCAGACGGGGTCGGAATCCTGGTCAACACTCGGATCGAGATACAGGAGGCTTTTGTCCCCCACATTGTATACGCCCACGAAGCTGTGATCTCCCCGACGGCTGACGAAAGCGAGACGCGAACCGTCAGGCGACCAGCGGAGCGAACTGCTTTTGCCCTTGTCGTGGATCAATTGTTCGGGCTTGGCCCCTGCCGCCAGCTTGACCAACCACACCTGGTCCTTGAAGATGTAGGCCACACTATCGCCCTGCGGCGAAACCGCCGGAGAATGGCCCTCCGCCAGCTTGCGCGGCGCACTGCCCTCGACTCCGACAACCCAGACGTCCTGTTCGACGCCTTCGGGCGCGCTCGTCGGGTTGGGGTAGGCGCCACCGTTCTCTAAGTCGCCCCCACGAACGTAGACAATCGCCCGCCCATCGGGAGTCCAGGTGAGCTCTCCGAGGTCCTGCCCGTCGTCCTGCGTGTACTGGGTGAGCTGTCGCGACAGATAGGCTCCGCCGCCGCTTGGCTCGGCCACCCAGATGTTGCGCAGGCCGCGCGCATCGAACACCCACGCCACCCTGCCGCCTGTGGGCGAAGCCACGAGCTCGGTTGGGAAGGGCGAGCTCATCACCTGCTCGAGCGTGAAGGAGCCTCGCGAAGCAGGCACGCCCGCGAGGACGAAAAGTATGAAGGCGGCGATCTCCAATCTCTTGCCAGGGCGTGCAACCATGATTGTTCCTCCTCTTGAGACGTCCGCAGGCGCGTTAGGCCAATCCGCTGGTTGGTCCGTCGGGTGACGTATGAAATCGTCGCCACCCAGGGCACCCACGACCGGGCTGGCCAAATCAGGACCTGGGCGGGCACAAGGCCAGCCCCTACGCGGCGCCCGTGCAGCACGCGTCAAATGCTAATGGACCTCACTGGGAAAGTAAATGGCGGCGACATGGGAGCCCTGCGCCAGCCAGTTGGTGGGTCGAAAGGGATTTGTTTGAGCCTCGAAGAGCCTCTTGTTCGGACCATGGCCAGCCGATACTACGACATTGTGTCTCTTGACACGAGGCTAGAATTGTGGTAAGTTCCTTGGCTGAAATGATTAGGAACGCCAAGCCGCGGGGATCCAATGGCAAGGACGGTAGGCCACTGCGAGGCTTCAAGGGGTGCAGGATGCCCAAAAGATGTTAAAATAGGGGGAACGAACTCAATTATGTATTGCACCTAAAGGATTTAGCTTAGTTCGTTTTGCAAAAACGAACTGGTTTTGGAGTGAGAAAAGCGCGCCTTTTGGGCAAAAAAACGCTCCTTTTCGACCTTCGACGGGGCTATTTTAAGCCTTCTGCGCACTATCTAAGAAGAGAAAAATTGCCTGGTTCGAGGCTAGGAAGAGTTTTGGAGTGCGGCCCTTCAAATGGCGGACTGCCGCTTTTGCGTGTCGAGCTTGCTCGCGCTTCACCCCGTAGCGCTGACCTTCAGGTCAGCATGATGGGAAGGCGTGGAAATGCCGACCTAAAGGTCGACGCTACCCAGGCGCTGCAAAGCGGCAGCCTGTTAGTTGACAGGCCGCGTTCCACATGGCTTCGCGCGCTTTTGCGCACATCGCTGCGGTGGCGGCGTGGGCTCTGTTATACTGCGGTGGTGATTTCAATCTTGGACGCGGCGGGGCTGCTTTCGAGGATTTCCGCAGCTCGCTCCGCGACGTCCACAGGGGTATTGACCGTGCCTCCAGTTCGCCTGACCACGATGGTCAAAGCGGCGGGTTGAGCAGCCAAGCTGAGTCCAAGTATTTTGGACCGGGTGCTGGCCAAGCTGCCGAAACAATCCGATGCCAACGTCCTGGTGGGCTTCGACACCAATGACGACGCGGGAGTGTATCAACTCGCTCCGGACCTGGCGCTGGTGCAGACCGTGGATTTCTTCACGCCTATCGTAGACGATCCGTACACCTTCGGCCAAATCGCGGCGGCCAACGCGCTGAGCGATGTTTACGCCATGGGCGGCCGGCCCATCTCCGCGCTCTCCATTGTCGGATTTCCCAACAAAGAAGAGGGCCTCGAGATCCTGGAGAAAATCCTCGCGGGCGGGCACGCCAAGATGCAGGAGGCCGGCTGCGTGGTGATCGGCGGCCACTCGATCGGCGACGAAGAGATCAAATTTGGCTATGCAGTCACCGGCCTCGTCCACCCGCAGCGCATCCTCACCAATTCTGCCGCGCGGCCCGGCGACCAACTGGTGTTGACCAAGCGCCTCGGCACGGGAATCATCAGCACGGCGCTGAAGAAAGGGCAGGCCAGCAACACCGCGGTGAAGGCGGCAAGCGAATCCATGTGCGCGCTGAATCGCGCCGCAAGCGAAGTGGCCCTGCAATTTGACGTGCATTCCGCCACCGACATCACCGGCTTCGGCTTGCTGGGCCACGCCCGCGAGATGGCGGCGGGAAGCAAGGTGAGCCTGGTGATCGACTCGACGAAGATTGAATTCCTGGCGGAGGCAGAGGAGTATTCGCGGGCCAGTTTTCTGCCCGGCGGCCTGAAGAGGAACATGGACTTCATCGGGGGCTGCGTCGAGTTCGCGAGCCGCGTTCCAGAAGAGGTCCGGAACCTGCTGTTCGACCCGCAGACCTCGGGAGGATTGTTGTTCTCCGTCGCTGCCCAAGACGCTCCTAAACTCTTGGAGGCCCTGCGAGCTTTAGCCACCCCCGCGCAAGCGGTTGGCGAAGTCGTCGAAAAGACGCATCCGCTCATTCTGGTTCGGTAGTGTAGCGGCGAGTTTATCCGTCCGCTGACGGACCACATGGTCCGTCGACTGACGGATAAAGCCACCGCTACACCGTTGCGCCGTGCGGAGACACGCGCTAAGATGGCTGCCATGAAGAAGCGAATACCAAGTCAATTGATCCTTGCGGTTTCAATCCTGATCATCGGAGGCGGCCTGGTAGGAGGTGAATACTTGCTGGTGAGGTGGTTACCAGGCCACCGTCAGCGGGTCAGCGATGAAACCCTGAAGCAGCGCCCCTACCACAACGAGGCGCTTGGAATTGATATTCAAATCGCGGACGGACTCTTCGGGAATGCGGAGACTTTCCCTGGCGGAGTGAAGATGAGTCGCTCGAAGTTCTGGAGCATCGGCCCCTCGCTGACGATTACTTCACAGCCCAACCCCGACCAGAGCTGGGAGTTCTCTCAAGAAGTTCTGGCGAAATGGGAGTCAAAGGGCGTGACCGAAGACCTTCCGCTCTATCACGTCGAGCATACGAAGATTAACAACCGTGACGCCATGCTGATCCGCCAGCTCCAGGGCCGCCATATGCACTTGACGGCCAGAATCATCTGCCGGGAACGGATCATCGAGGCCGATTGTTCCCCCGGGGCGGAGGATGAAGCTCTATACATGGAGGCGTGCGACGAGACGCTGCGCAGCATAAAAGCGGCCGGGGCTGAGCCGCCACCACCACCCCCGCCCGGGGTGGTGGAGCTCTCGCCGGCCGTTAGGGTCAAGTGACAGGCTTGTCATTCTGAGCGCCGTTGTCAGAGCTCACTCGTCCGGTCTCGACGGGTTAGTTTTCCCTGCTCGGTGGGAAGGGGAGGGCAAGCATGCAAAAGTGGGAAGTTGTGGAAGGCAATCTCGCTTCTGCGCGAGGCTTTCGTGGGGCAGCGATAGCTGCGGGAATCAAGAAAACGCGGGGAGATCTTGACTTGGCCTTGCTCGTCTGCGACGCCCCCGCCACTACTGCAGCCGGCCTGTTTACTACGAACCTGGTGGCGGCGGCCCCGGTAATCCTCTCACGGCAAAACCTTGCGGAAAGCCACGGGCGCTGCCGCGCGCTGGTGGTGAACTCCGGCAATGCCAATGCTTGCACGGGCCGCAAGGGCCTCCAGACGGCAAAGGAGAGCGCACGGGCGGTGGCTAAACTACTGAACCTTCAACCCGAGCAGGTCCTGGTGGCCTCCACAGGCGTCATCGGAGTCGGGCTCGAGCTTGGCCTGGTCACGAATCAACTTCCCGCCCTCGTCGAAAGCCTTTCCATTGAAAACGCCTCGGCGGTCGCCCGCGCCATCATGACCACCGACACGTTTCCCAAGTCGTGCGTCCTGCGCTCGGAGGTGGGCGGAAAAACCGTGTACTTGGCGGGAATCGCCAAGGGCGCCGGGATGATCCATCCGCGCATGGCAACCCTGCTTTCCTTTCTGACCACCGATGCGCTCATTGGCCCGCGCACACTTCAGAACCTGCTGCGGGCGGCTGTGGATGTCTCTTTCAATCGCATCACGGTGGATGGAGATACATCCACGAATGATACCGTGCTGGCCTGGGCAAGTGGCGTCGCCGCCGTGGGCGTGCGCCCTGGCAATACAAGCTGGGCGTGGTTCCTGGAGGGACTTACCCAGCTCTGCCAGAGCTTGGCCAAGATGATCGCCCGAGACGGCGAGGGGGCAAAGAAACTGGTCATCGTCGAGGTGCAAGGGGCGAGAAAACCCTCCGATGCGGAACGAGTGGCGCGCGCCATCGCGAACTCCCCGCTGGTCAAGACCGCCATCGCGGGAAGCGATCCCAACTGGGGCCGCATTCTTTGCGCGGCGGGTTATTCCGGCGCGCTCTTCGATCCCAACAAAGTGGATATCCACATCAACGACTTGCTGGTCTGCCGGGACGGGGTGGATGCAGGCTTCGACGAAGCTGCCGCGCGGAAGGAGCTTGAGGGGAAGGAAATGACCCTCCGCCTCGACCTCCACCAGGGCAGCGCCTCCGCCCATATCTGGACTTGCGACCTGACACACGACTACATCACCATCAACGCGTCGTACAGGACCTGAGGCAAGGATCTCATGTCAGGAATTATCGGCTACATCGGAAACAAACGCGTGGTGCCTGTATTGCTGGAAGGCTTGCAGCGCTTGCAATACCGCGGCTACGACTCGGCAGGTATTGCCGTGATTGAGGGCAACAACTTGCAGGTGCGTCGCGCCACGGGCAAACTGCACAACCTTGAAGAAGTGGTCCGTCTGAACCCGGTGGACGGAACTTACGGCGTGGGGCATACGCGCTGGGCCACCCACGGCGCCCCTACGGAAGAGAATGCCCATCCGCACCGCGACTGCAACGGGACGGTGGTCGTGGTCCACAATGGAATCATCGAAAACTACCTGGAGTTGAAGAAGGGGCTGGTGGCGGAGGGACACAAGTTCGCCACGGAAGTTGATACTGAGGTCATTGCCCACCTGGTGGAAAAGTACCTGGAGGGCAACGCCGGGACGGCAGGGGCTTCAGACTCGAACAATCTCGAGGAAGCCGTGCGCGCCGCCGTGCTCCAACTCCGAGGCGTTTTTGCCTTGGCGATTATTTCCACACGCGACCCCAACAAGATTATCGCCGTGCGCCAGGGGCCGCCCGTAGTGATCGGCCTGGGCAAGGACGAATACTTTGTGGCCAGTGACGTTCCCGCCGTCCTCTATCACACTCGCGATCTCTTCTTTCTCGCCGACCACGACCTGGCCGTGCTGACGCCCAACGGCGTGAAGCTGAGCGGCTTTGACGGCCACCCCGTCTCGCGCCGCGTTCAGCACATCACCTGGGATCCCATCCTGGCCGAAAAAGGCGGCTTCAAGCACTTCACCATCAAGGAAATCTACGAGCAGCCGCGCGCCGTTCGCGACACCGCGCTGGGCCGATTCTCGCTCGAAACCGGACAGGTGTTTCTGGACGAGATGGAAATTCGCGAGGAGGAATTCCGCTCCTTTCGCGACCTCAAAATTGTGGCGGCCGGAACGTCACGGCACGCAGGTCTGGCGGGAAAAATCATGATCGAGCGGGTGGCTCGCGTCCCCGTCGAGGTGGACCACGCCTCGGAGTTTCGCTACCGCGATCCCCTGGTAGACTCGCAGACCCTGGCCGTGTTCATCACTCAGTCGGGCGAGACGGCGGACACTATCGCCGCGCAGCGCGAGGCGCGGGCCAAGGGCGCGAAGACGCTCGCCATCTGCAACGTGCTGGGAAGCATGGTGTCGCGCGAAGCGCATGGCACGATTTACACCCATGCGGGCCCCGAGATCGGCGTGGGCTCGACCAAGACGTTTACCGCCCAGTTGACTGCCCTTTATCTCTTCGCGCTCTACCTGGCTCAGGTGCGCGGCTGCCTCTCTTATGAAGCTAGCAAGTCCTGGTTAAAGGCTTTGGCGGGGTTGCCGAAACAACTGGAGTCCGTCCTCCAGAGGGACGATGAGATCGCCGAACTGGCTCAACGCTTTTACAGGTCTTCGGATTTTCTTTTCCTCGGCCGCGGCGTGCACTTCCCCGTGGCACTCGAAGGCGCGCTCAAGATGAAGAAGGTCTCGTACATTCACGCCGAAGCATATCCGGCAGGGGAGATGAAACACGGCCCCATCGCTCTGATCTCCGACGGCTTGCCGGTGGTGGTGATTGCCACCTGCAACTGGGACTCCCCCTATTCGCGGCAGCGTTACGAGCGGACCCTCTCCAACATCAAGGAAGCCAAAGCGCGCGGCGCCGCGATCATCGCCTTGGTGACCGAAGGCGACCGCGAAGTGCGCGCCATGGCCGACCACTTGGTGGTTCTGCCTCACACCAGCGGGACTCTCTCGACCATTCTGGAAGCGGTCCCGCTCCAACTCCTCGCTTACCACATCGGGGTGCTGCGCGGTTGCGACGTGGACCAGCCGAGGAATCTCGCTAAATCGGTTACGGTTGAATGAGTTTAGGTGTTGGTGTCATTGCTGTCATTCCGCGCGCAGATCTCATGAGCCTGCGGCGCACCACGTTGCATGGAAATGTGCGAAGCGCCTTGGAGTGCGGCAGCGGAGCTGCCGCCTTGAATTCCGAACAAAAGGCGGTAGCTGTCCGTCGGCTGACGGATATCGCGCTCCAAGGCGCCTTCGGCACAGCCATTTTCGTGGCAGCGAGGAGTCTTCCTCTGATTCCCTCAATCATGCCCAATTGAGCGACAGAGCAAGATTCCTCGCTACGCTCGGAATGACAGCGCGCTCTCGGGGGGCATCCAGGTGAAACTCGTTTACTCGGATCAATATGACTTGAACCTTGGGAGCCACGTGTTCCCGTCCATCAAGTATCGTCTGGTGAAAGAGAAGCTGCTGCGCGAGCACATCGCCGAGCCGGGCGATTTCATCGAGCCTCCCCCAGCCTCGGACGACGACATCGCGTTGGTTCACCACCGGGAATACTTGAGCAAGCTCCAGACCGGTAAACTCTCCTACCTGGAAGTTCTGCGCCTCGAGATCCCTTATTCCCCCGAACTGATCCGGGCGGTTTGGCTTTGCACGGGCGGGTCGATTCTGGCCGGTCGCTTGGCGCTCGAGGATGGAGCCGCCGTCAACGTGGGCGGCGGTTTTCACCACGCCTATCCAGACCACGGCGAGGGTTTCTGCGCGCTGAATGATTTTGCCGTGGCCATTCGCCGCCTGCAAAAGGATAGGACCATCGAGCGCGCCATGACTGTCGATTGCGACGTCCACCAGGGTAACGGTACGGCGGCGATCTTTGGCGGTGATCACACCGTCTTCACTTTGTCGATCCACCAGGAGAACAACTATCCCTACCCCAAGCCGCCCAGCTCGCTCGACATCAACCTGCGCGACGGCGTGGGGGATGAAGAGTACTTGCGCGAACTTGCCCAGGGACTGGATCGCGCGCTGGCGGAAATCAGCCCCAACCTGATCTTCTACATCGCCGGCGCCGATCCCTACCGCGACGATCAACTCGGGGGATTGAAACTCTCTCTCGAAGGGCTCGAAAAACGCGACCGCTTGGTTTTTGAGAAAGCAAGAGCCAAGCACATACCCGTCGCGGTCACCCTGGCGGGCGGCTACGCCCGTCGCCTCGAGGACACCATTCAAATCCACGCCAACACCATCCGCGTGGCTAAAGAGTTTGCGAAATGAGAGCCGTGCTGTTACGGGTAGCGCAAACTTCGTGCTTTTCGAAGTCTGCGGCTTTTCCGGTCGTGAATCCGGTCTGGAGTGCGGCAGCTTGCTGCCGCTGTTCTCTGGCGAGCTTGCTCGCCGGTCCGAGTCCCACGCTCCAGGGCACGGCCAGCAACTTGGCCTGGACGAAAGCGGCAGCAAGCTGCCACACTCCAGATCGTCTCACGTTCAGCTATGCTCCAATGTTGATGAGGTGGGCATTGAGCGAGCCGGTGCGATAGCCCTCAAGATCTAACGTAACGTAGGTGAATCCCAAAGTCTTGAAGATCTCGACAAAGCGGCGCGCCATCTCGAGGCTCAAGGCGCGAGGCAACTCCTCCGGACCGATTTCAATGCGCGCCAGCTTCTCATGGTAGCGCACCCGGAACTGCCGGAAGCCGAGTGCGCGCAGGGCCTCTTCGCCTTTTTCGACAACCGCCAAGCGTTCCGGCGTCACCTCGATGCCATAGGCAATGCGCGAGGAAAGACACGCGGAAGCAGGGCGATTCCACACCGGCACGTCGGCGCGGCGGGAGAGTTTACGGATATCAGCCTTGGTGAGACCCGCATCGAGGAGCGGAGTCAGGACTTTGTGCTCGCGGGCGGCGCGCTGGCCGGGGCGCCAGTCGCCCTGATCGTCCACATTAATGCCGTAAGCCACCGCCGAGAAGCCGCGCTGGGCGACCAGTTCATCGAGTTTGTCAAATAGCTCGTCCTTGCAAAAGTAGCAGCGGTCGGGATTGTTGGCGCGATAGGCGGGGTTCGAGAGTTCGTCCGTGTTGATGAACTCGTGCGGCAGCTTGAAGCGCGCTACGACGGCCTGCGCCTCTTGCCGGTCGCGCTCGGAATAGCTGGCGCTCAACGCCGTAACGGCCAGCATGCGCTCGCCCAGCGCCTGATGCGCCGCATAAGCGAGGTAGGCTGAGTCTACCCCGCCTGAGTAGGCAACCACCAGTGACGGCACCTGCCGCAGTTGCTCGAGCAACCTACGCTCCTTAACTTCCGTTTCGCCCATCCCTGTCCCCCACATTACAGAATAACGCCAGTGGGGCCACGAGCCAAATGAAATTTGCGCAGTCGGTGTTTCAAAGCCATCATTCGTGCCTGAGCGCCACCACCGGATCGACCTTGGTCGCCCGCCGGGCGGGATAATAAGAAGCCAAAATGGCGATGGCAACCAGAACCAGCGCCGCCGAGCTGAAAGTCAGTGGGTCGGTAGGTTTTACTCCGAAGAGAAGGCCCGAGAGCACCCGACCCAGAGCCAAAGTCGCAATCGCTCCGATAGTCACTCCAACTCCGGCCAGCTTCAGTGCCTGTCGTACCACCATCCACCACATCTCGCCTGGACTCGCCCCGAGGGCCATGCGAATCCCGATTTCGTGGGCCCGCTGTGTCACGGAATAGGCGATCACGCCGTAAATGCCCACGCTCGCGAGCACCAGCGCCAAACCTCCGAAAATTGCCAGCATCAGCAACTGAAACCGCTGCGAAGATACGGAGGCGTCCACAACTTCGTCCATCGTTCGAAGCTGGGTCACCGGGAGTTCCCGGTCAACACTGCTCACGGCGCTACGAATAGCGGAGGCCAAGGCCCTCGGTTCTATGGCCGATCGTACCGCCAGAGTTATCCACCCTTGCGGCATCTGCTCGTAAAGGAAATACATCTCGCGCCCAGCGTCCTGGTCGAGCGCGCTGCGTTTTACGTCCGCCACCACACCGACCACGCGGAAGGGAGCATCCCTGCCCCAAAGCTGGATCTCCTGCCCTACCGCCCGCGTGGTCCCACCTGGTCCAGGCCAAAGCCGACGCGCCAGGGTTTGGTTCAACAACAGCACACGCGGGCTTTCCCGCGTATCCCGGTCGGTGAACCCGCGCCCCTCAAGCACGGGGATGCCCATGGTGGCAAGATAACCGGCGCTTACGATGCGAAAGCCGGCGAGCGGTTCCCTGCCCGGAACGTAGGTCTGGCCCACGGCGGTAAACAACCACTCCCCGCCTCCTTGCAATGGGAGTCCGTCGCTCACCGCGGCCGATCTCACGCCCGGCAGTGCGCCCACGTTTCGCAGCAGTTCCTCGACAAACTCGAGTCTTGCTGTGTCATTCCCGTAGCGTGCCTGTGGTAGGCGGACATCAACGGTGGCTACGCCCTCCGGCCGAAACCCCGGATTCACCTGGAGCAGCCGCCAGCAGCTGCGCAGCAGAAGCCCCACACCTATGAGCAGACTCAGGGCCAGCGCGATTTCCGAAACCACCAGGGCTCCCCGCATCCGGTTCCCTTGCCGCGACTCGCTCGAGCTGCGTCCGCCCTCTTTCAGCGCTTCGCTCAGAGTCCCCACTCGGTTCCCCTCTGAACACATGAGCGCTGGAGCCAGACCGAATAGGAAACCGATCACAAGAGTTACCGCCACGGTAAAGGTGAGCACTTGATAGTCCACCGTGATCGCAGCTTGGCGGGGTAACTGAAGGTCTTGCAGGCTGGCCAGGAGTTTTGTGGCGCCCTCGGCAATGCTTAAGCCCAGCAGCCCGCCAAGGCCAGCCAGCACCAGGCTCTCCGTCATCAACTGCCGGAACAGTCGCAGGCGGCCGGCCCCCACCGCGGTGCGGATGGCCACCTCCTTCCGCCGCGAGGCTGCTCGCGCCAGTAACAGGCTGGTGACGTTGGCGCACGCGATCAGCAGCACGAGTCCCACAGCGCCCAGCAACACCAGCAACGGCTGCCGCAAATCTCCAACGATTGCCTCGTGCAAAGGCAATACTGTGGCGCCCCAGCCGGCGTTGTGGCGCGGGTACACTTTCTCCAATCGGGAGGTGATGACATCCATGTCAACCTGCGCCGCCCGAAGTGTCACCCCCTGCTTCAGCCGTCCCATAGTGGTCAGGAAGCGGTTTCCTCGGTCCGGTTGCACCAAGTCGGCGGCCAGGGGGACCATCAGATCCAACTTCTGTGAGGAACCTGAAGCAAAACAGTCCAGGGCTGTTTCCATTTGAGTTCCGCCTGGCAACACCCCGATGACGGTCGCGCTGCGGCCATCCAACTGAATGGACTGCCCTACGATCGAGGGGTCCAACCCAAAGCGCCGCTGCCAGAGTCCGTGACTGATCAGCACAACATGCCCACCGCCCGGCTGGTCTTCCTCGGGCAGAAACCCGCGCCCAATCACCGGGCGCACACCCAGCAGCGGCAGCAGGTTGGAAGACACCCGCAGCCCGGAAAGCCGCTCCGGCTCGCCTTTGCCAGCAAGGTTGAAGCTCCCGGTGGCGAAGACCGCCAGGTCTTCGAACGAGCGGCTTTGCGCCCTCCAGTCAAGAACGTTCGCTAGCGAGCTTGGAAACTGCGGATAGCCTGCCGACAGGTTGTGGTCTATCACCAGCACCAGCCGTCCCGGGTCCTGGAACGGCAGAGGGCGAAATAGGACCGCACGGACCACACTGAAGATGGCTGTGTTGGCGCCGATGCCGAGCGCCAGTGTGGCGACAGCCACGGCGGTGAAGCCGGGATTCTTCGCCAGCATGCGCAGGCCGTAGCGCAGGTCCTGCCAGAGCGTCTCGACGGACCTCCATCCCCACATCTCCCTGCTCCTCTCTTGCGCCAAGGTCACGTTCCCGAACCGGCGCAGCGCTGCATAGTGAGCTTCGTCGGGCGGCATCCCGGATTCCAGGTTCTCCTGCTCTTCCATTTCGAGATGAGCGCGAATCTCTTCCGCGAGATCGTCCACCGGCTTCCGCCGGCGAAACAGTGCGCCGAATTTGGCAAGCTCGCGCCGATAGTTCATGCTAAGTCCTCAGTTATCAGTTTTTAGTCATCAGTGCTCGGAATTACGCTTACTCCATCCAATTTCGCTTTTCGGCAATCGACAATCGTCCCGCCGTGGCGGGAAAATCGCCAATCATTCGTACCTCAGTGCCACCATGGGATCGACGCGCGCAGCGCGAACTGCGGGGAATATCGTTCCGGCTGCCGCCGTCAGAGCCACTAATATCACTGTGGCAAGGAGCGATTTTGAGTCTTGCGGTGAGATGCCGTATAGCAACGAGCGAATTGCATGTGCAGCAGCATATGCGGCGCAGAGGCCTGAGATAATTCCCGCTGCCGTCATGGCTAGAGTCTGACGTGCAATCAACTTCCCAATATGCGCAGGTTGCGCCCCTAGCGCCATCCGAATTCCGATCTCGCGCCGCCTTTGCGTCACAACGTACGCGAGCAATCCATAAATCCCCACGCCGACGAGCAGCGATGCGATGCCGCCAAACAGGGATGAAAGCGCCGCCGTGATTCGCTCACTGGCCACGCTGTTGTCGACCTCTTCAGCCATGGTATGAACTTCGAGGAAAGGCAGGCCGGGTTCAAGGGACGCCAAAGTCTTGCGAACCGGTTCGATAATTGCCTCGGAGCGCGTGCGGGTGCGCACGTTTAGCACAAAGTGATCAAAGTCGGGCTCGCATGTGTAGAAGGTTGGAACGACCGGCGCCCGCAGGGAGCGGTACTTGGCGTCGCTCACTACGCCAATGATCTCGTACTTCTCGCCGGCCACCTCGCCGGCCATACCCTGGCCAAACAGCTTACCTACCGGCTGGGTATTTGGAAAAAAGCGCTGTTGGAACGCTTGATTCACCAGAACCATCACAGGGCCTACCTGTTTTTGACCTGGGGTATCACTGGCGATGAAGTCGCGCCCATATAGAATGTGCATTCCCATGGTGCCGAAGTATTCGGGCGAGACATAGTTAACGCTGGTGTTCAAGAAATCGGCAGGGGTTATTCTTTGCCCCGCTGGTGCGACGGTATTTGCAACTCCAGTCCCGCGCATCACGCCGATTGAAGAGATCCCGACTGACAGCACTCCGGGTATAGCGCGCACTCGATCCGTGAAAGTTTTCACAAATACGGCAGGCTTGCCGGTGTAGCCATCCAGGTTGAGAGTGAAGGTGGCAATCTGGTCGCGATCGAACCCCGGATCGACCCGCTGCAATTGGCGGAACGTGCGCACGAACAAACTCGCGATCGCGAGCAGGAACGTGCACAGCGCAATCTGCAGAGCAATTAACGCCTGCCGCCCGCGCACGCCGGTACTCGATCGTGTAGAGCGGAGCAAGCTGTCAAGGGTCGAGCGGGAAATGGCAAGTGCCGGGCTCACGCTGAACAGGAGCGTCGTGGCCAACGACAGCGCAATCAAAAAAAGGAAAACCCTTCCGTTGATCCCCACGTGGATCGACAGCGGCACGAGCGAGGGGCTTGGATATTCCCGGATCGGCGGCAACGCTCGTATCGCCAGCGGCATTCCCACAATTGCGACCACCAACCCGGCCGTAGCGCCCAATGCGGCGAGCAGTAGGTTTTCTGCAAGCAATTGCCGTACCAGCCGGAAACGTGTTGCCCCAACCGCGAGCCGGACCACGATCTCCTGTTGTCTTGCCGCGGCTCGCTCCAGCAGAAGTCCTGCAACGTTGGTGCAGACAATGAGAAGGAGAAGCACGACGGAGGCCATCAGTAGCTTGAGCACATTGCCAAAACGGTTGCGAAGGAGCGAGACGCCTCGCTCCAGCGGTGCCAGTCCCATACCGCGGCGGAGGAGGACCGATACGGTTTGCGGCGGCAGTTTCCGAACGTTTTGGTAGTAATCCCTCATCGTGGACTGCCAGAGTGCCTGGCATTCCGCTTCCGCCTGCACACGCGTAAACCCCGGTCTTAGGCGGCCCGCCAGCTCAAATAACCATAGGTCTTTGCGGATGTCCCTCACGAGGGGGAATGCGCGCAATGGGACGCGTATGTCCGGGGCTGTATCAACCGTAAGCCCGTGGAAATCGCGCGACATGACTCCAACGATCACAAACCGATGCCCATTTACCAGGATGGTCCGCCCATTCACCACACCTGGGTCGCCGCCGAAACGCCGTTGCCAGAAGCCGTAGCTCAAAACTGCTGGAGACATGCCCTGACTCTCGTTTGCGTCGTCGGGCAAGAGCACCCGGCCGTACAGGGCCCGTACGCCCAAACCGGTGAAGAAATCAGGGGTCACAGCGTGCACAGTGATCTCTTCTGGCGGTTCAGGATCTCGCATAGCAAAGTGGAAGTACTTGCCTGTCTCTGCGAATGTAGCCGCGAGGGTTGTGGCATGGTCGTGCAAGGTTTGGTAGTACACGTACGGGAAGTTGTTCGATGGTCCGATTTTTGGAATGTGCTCCGCCATGCTGACCAACTCCGCGGGATGGCGGACGGGTAGTGGTCGTAAGAACACCGCATCAAACAAACTGAAAATCACCGTGGTGCCGCCGACCCCCAGAGCAAGAAGCCCAGTGACCAACAGGGTGAAACTGGGATTCTTTGCCAGCATGCGCGCGCCGTGGCGGAGGTCCTGCCAGAGCGTCTCGACCCAATTCCATCCCCACATCTCCCTGCTCCTCTCTTGCACCAAGGTTACGTTCCCGAGCCGGCGCAGCGCGGCATAGCGAGCTTCGTCCGGCGGCATGCCGGATTCCAGGTTCTCCTGCTCTTGCATTTCGAGAGGCGAGCGAATCTCTTCCGCGAGATCGTCCGCCGGCTTGCGCCGGCGAAACAAGGCACCGAGTTTGGAAAGTTCGCGTCTAAAGCTCATCGTAAGTTCTCAGTCATCAGTTATCAGTCTTCAGTCACCAGGTAGTTGCATTGCCGTCGCCACTTAAGACTGACCACTGAACACTAACCACTAGCCACTGTCTGCAGGCCGCAGAACGCCGGTGATGGCCCGCACAAAGCGTTCCCAACGCGAGGTCTCGGCCACCAACTGCCTTCGTCCCGCCGCTGTGAGCCGGTAGTACTTGGCCCGGTGATTGGTTTTGGAAACACCCCAGTCGGCGGAAATCCAGCCCTCCTGCTGAAGGCGCTGGAGGGCGGGGTAGAGCGACCCGTGTTCCACTTTGAGGGTCTCCTCCGACATGCGCTCAATGGACTTGGCAATGCCATGCCCGTGAGTTGGACCCCAGCGCAAGGTGCGCAGGATCAGCATGTCGAGCGAGCCGTAAACAAGTTCGATTCGGTCTTCGGATGGTTGTTTGGCCATAGCGGTAGCTAATCTACCATATGGGATAGCAGATTGTCTACCCAATTTTCTGAAATAAATTTGGATGAATGTCAGGAGGGGCTGCCTCAAACCACATGGGACTGGTTTGGGGGAGTGTGCGACCAGATTAACAGGCTGCGGAAGAACTCGTTTGGCCTGTCATTCCGAGGAGTCCGCCATTCTTATTGGCGGACGACGAGGAATCTCGCACTGCCTTGGTAATACTCAGATCGAGATTCCTCGCGGAGTTTACCCTCAGCGACGAACTACGGAGATTCTTCGCTTCGCTCAGAATGACAGCGAACGGGCTCGGAATGACAGTCTGGAAGGGTTTTTCCGCAGCCTGTTAAAACGGCCAGACCGCCGCTATTGAATAAGTTTCGGCTGCTGGGTTCCGTTGTCGCCGTTTTCGCTGCTGACCAGGCAGACGGCGGCGACCTGGTCGCCTTCTTCGAGGTTAATCAGCCTGACGCCCTGCGCGGAGCGGCCCGATTCGCGGATGGTGCTGGCATCGAGTCGAGTAATCTTGCCCTGCTGGCTGATGAGCATGACCTCCGACTCTTCGCTCACGCTCAGCACGCCCACAACCTTGCCATTACGTTCAACGGTCTTCAGATTGATCACGCCCTTGCCGGCGCGGGACTGTAGTCGGTATTCCGTGATCTGGGTTCGCTTGCCGTACCCTTTCTCGCTGACGGAGAGGATCAACTCCTTCTCGCCCACGATCTCCATGCCCACGATGTAGTCGCCTTTCTCGAGGTCCATGGCGTAGACGCCGTAAGCCGCCCGGCCCATGTCGCGCACGTCGCTCTCGGGGAAACGAATGGCCATGCCCTCATGCGTGGCAAGGAAAATAGTATCCCGGCCGGAGGTTAGCGTAGCGCCGATCAGCGCGTCGCCTTCCTCGACTTTCATGGCGATAATGCCGCGCGAGTTGGGGCTGGAAAATTCCGCCAGGCGAGTCTTCTTGATGAGGCCGAAACGCGTCACCAGGGTCACGTAGCCTTCCGCAGCATACGTTTCGCCCTCGATGCTCACATCCTTCGGCTCGTCCGGCAACTCTCTGACGACTACGACGGCCGCGACTTTCTCTCCGGAAGCGAGGTTGACCAGATTGACGATGTTCTTGCCTTTCCCCGCCGCCCCCACGTCCGGGATTTCATAGACCTTCAGCCAATACATCTTGCCGGTGTTGGTGAAAACCAGGATGTAACTGTGCGTAGAAGCGATGAAGAGGTGCTCGACGAAATCCTCGTCGCGGGTCTTCATCCCCAGGCGTCCCTTGCCGCCGCGAATTTGCTGGCGGTAAATGCTGAGCGGGGTGCGCTTGAGGTAGCCCGAATGCGAGACCGTAATCACCACATCCTCGACCGCAATAAGGTCCTCGAGCTTGATTTCCGCCTGCTCCTCGATGATCTCCGTTCGCCGCAAGTCCCCGTAGTCCTTCTGGATTTCCTTCAACTCGTTCACGATGACTTTCTTCAGCGCCTTTTCGCTGGCCAGGATTTCCTGGTACTCCGCAATCTTCTTCTGAAGGTCGTCATATTCCTGTTGGATTTTCTCGCGCTCCATGGCCGTCAGGCGCTGCAACTGCAACTCGAGGATGGCCTGGGCCTGCCGCTCCGTGAATTCAAACCGGGCGATCAGACCTTGGCGCGCTTCGGGCGGAGTCTTGGAGGCGCGAATCAGTTTGATGATGGCATCCATGTGTTGGAGCGCCTTGAGGAACCCCTCGAGGATGTGCGCGCGCTCCTGGGCCTTGCGCAGATCATAAGCAGTGCGCCGCCGAACCACGTTAACGCGGTGGTCGATGAAAAGCTGGATGGCTTCGGTGAGCGACAGGATGCGCGGTTGGCCGTTTACAATGGCCAGCATAATCATGCCGAAGTTTTCCTGGAGCTGGGTATGTTTGTAGAGATTGTTCAGGATGACTTCCGGCTGCTCCCCCCGCTTCAACTCCACCACCATGCGCATGCCGTCGCGGTCGGACTCGTCGCGCACGTCGGAGATGCCCTCGATCTTCTTGTCTTGAACAAGCTGCGCGATGCGCTCGATGACTTTCGACTTGTTCACCTGGTAGGGTATCTCGGTGATGACGATTTGCTGCTTTTCTTTCGTGGGCCGCTCGATGGCCGCCTTGGCGCGCATCGTGAATTGGCCGCGGCCTGTCTCGTAGGCTGATTTGATTCCGCTCTTGCCGTAGAGGTAAGCACCCGTGGGGAAATCGGGACCAGGGACGAGCGAGAGCACTTCGTCAATGGAAGCGGTAGGCTTGTTGATCAGCAGGATCGTAGCCTCGATGATTTCCGTGAGGTTATGAGGAGGGATCTTGGTTGCCATCCCGACGGCGATCCCATCCGAGCCGCTGGTCAAGAGATTGGGGATACGGGTAGGGAGGACCGTGGGCTCTTCCGTGGACTCGTCAAAATTGGGGATGAAGTCCACCGTCTCCTTTTCGATGTCCGCCAGCATCTCTTCTGCGATACGCGCCAGGCGGCACTCGGTGTAGCGGTAGGCCGCCGGGGGATCGCCATCCACCGAACCGAAGTTGCCCTGCCCGTCGATGAGGAGGTAGCGCATGTTGAAGTCTTGCGCCATGCGTACCAGGGTGTCGTAAACGGCGGCGTCGCCGTGGGGGTGATATTTTTTGATCACTTCGCCGACCACGCCGGCGCACTTGATGTAGCGCTTGTCGGAAGTGTTCCCCTCTTTGTACATGGCGTAAAGAATTCGCCGATGCACCGGCTTGAGCCCATCGCGCACGTCAGGAAGAGCACGGCCAATGATGACGCTCATGGCGTAGTCGAGATACGACTTGCGCATCTCGTCTTCGATGTTGACGGGGATTTCCCGCGTCGGCTTGAAGAGTTCTTGATCACCCATTAATCCAACTCCCTGTTGCCGTCTGTCATTCTGAGCGAAGCGAAGAATCTCGGTAGTTCGGAAACGAGCCAACTGCAGCGATTCTTCGCTTCGCTCAGAATGACAGGGCCGAAGGGGCCTACCGTATCACATGAATCCGGATGCCCAGTTTGAGGTTCTTCCAATCCCTGTCGGTTGTATAGACTGGCGCTTTGAGCATGATTGCCAGCGCCAGACATGCCCGGTCCCCCAAAGACAGCCCCAGCGGCCGGGTTTCTTTTACAAGGGCGCCGGCTATTTTCGCCTGCTCGCTGCTGAACGGCTCCGCCTCCGCGATGGGAGCGAGAGCAAGTTCCCATGCTTCGTCCGGGTCGCCGCCTTCGCGGACGAGCTTCGTTTGCACTTCGGCAAGGTTAACCGTACTACTGGTCGCCTCACGCAAGAGTTCTGGGGTCAACTTCTGAGCCCCCTGTTCCTGGTTAAGCAACGCGAGCAGGGCAGAGGCGTCCAAAACGATCTTACTCATGCCTGGCTGCCTCCCGTCGCTCGGCGATCAATTCGTCCGACAGCGACCGTCCCTGTTTTATGAACCGCCGCAGACGTTGCTGGGCTCGCGCAATTCGGCTCTTCAGCGTAGAGAGGCGCAGCTCGTCGTCGGCGATTCGCAGTTCAACCTCGTCGCCAACCTTGATGTCGAGAGCCTCGCGCATCGACGCGGGAATAACCAAGCGACCTTTTTCGCCGACTCGGATTCGCGCTTGCTGCTCCATGTGTCCCTCATCTATCACAGTGACACTAGTATACACCAGTGACACATAAATTGCAAGGTGGGCCGAACGACGACTTGCTTAGATGTCGAGGTTCTTCACATCCAGCGCGTTATCTTCGATGAACTGGCGGCGGGGCTCGACCACGTCGCCCATCAACACGGTGAAGATGGAATCCGCCTCCACCTGGTCCTCGACCTTCACCTGGAGCAGCACGCGCTGCTCGGCGTCCATGGTAGTCTGCCAGAGTTGATCGGGATTCATTTCTCCCAGGCCCTTGAAGCGTTGCACGGTAAAGGCTTTCTTTCCCAGTGCCATCACGTGCTCGAGGAGTTCCCGGCGGTCCTCGATGGTCAATTGGGTGCCGTTGGTAGCAATGATAAAGGGAGGCATATCGTAGTCGCGGACGCGGCGGTGGAGATCGAGCAGGCGTTTATAGTCGGCGCTGGAGATCAAGTCCCAGTCGATGGTTCGCTCGCCCAGGGTCTCGCTGGAAAACGTCAACGTGTAAAGATTGTGCTCCTCATCGAGGCGCAGGGTTATCTTGAACCCTTCCGCTTTGAGTTCCCTTTCGACTAGCTCGAGTTTTTCCTTGTTCTCGAGTTCCATCTTTTTACCCAGCTCGGCTTTCAACAGCGCATTGATGGGGCGCTGATCGCCAAGCCTTTTCTCGAGCTTGTCAAAGAGTTCGACGTATTCGGCCAAGGCCATCAAGAAGTTGGTAAGTTCACCGCCTTGCAGTTTGGTCCTCTTGCTGTCGCCAACTTCGACGGTGTGGTCTTCCGTGGCCCGGCGCATGATTTCGCGGCGAAACTCTTTCTCGTCCCGGATGTAGCGCAGGGACTTGCCTTTTCTAATCAGGTATAGCGGCGGCTGGGCAATATACACGTGGCCGCGCTCGACTAGTTCAGGCATCTGACGATAGAAGAAAGTGAGCAGCAAGGTTCGGATGTGGGATCCGTCCACATCCGCGTCCGTCATGATGATGATTTTCGAGTAGCGCAGCTTGGAAAGGTCGAAATCTTCTTTGCCGATGCCAGTCCCGAGCGCGGTAATCAGCGCTCGGATTTCCTCATGGCCCAGCATCTTGTCGAAGCGCGCCTTTTCAACATTCAGGATCTTTCCTCTTAAGGGCAGAATCGCTTGATAGCGGCGGTCGCGCCCCTGCTTCGCGGACCCACCTGCCGAATCGCCCTCGACCAGGAAGAGTTCGCACCGCTCCGGGTCTCTCTCCTGGCAGTCGGCCAGCTTTCCGGGCAGCCCGCCCGAATCCAGCGCCCCTTTGCGCCGCGTCAGTTCCCGCGCCTTGCGGGCCGCCTCGCGGGCTCTAGAAGCGTCGACGGCTTTGGCACAGACCTTGCGGCCCACGGTGGGATTTTTCTCGAAAGCCTCCATCAACTTCTCGTAAACGAAACTAGCCACCGTGCTCTGGATGTCGCTGTTGAGCTTTCCTTTGGTCTGCCCTTCGAATTGCGGTTGCGAGAGTTTGACGCTGATCACCGCCACCAGCCCTTCGCGCACATCCTCGCCCTGGAGGTTCTCCTTCACGTCCTTAAAAAGCCCTTGATTCTGGCCGTATTGATTGATGGCCCGCGTGAGAGCCGAGCGGAAACCCGACAGGTGCGTGCCGCCGTCCACGGTGTTAATGTTGTTGGCAAAAGAGAAGACCGCCTCCGCATAGCCGTCGTTATACTGAAGGGCAAACTCCATATGCACGTCGTCGCGGTCAGCCTCGGCATAAATGGGAGAGGAGTGGAGCACCTCTTTATTCTTGTTCAGGTGCTTTACAAACTCCGCAATTCCGCCGTTGTAATGAAACTCCGCCTGCTTGTTGGTGCGTTCGTCCTTGAGGCGGATGGTAAGGCCCTTATTCAGGAAAGAGAGTTCGCGCAGGCGCTGAGCCAAGGTATCGTAGTTGAAGTCAATCGCGTCCATGATCTTGGCGTCAGGGAGGAAAGTAATCTTGGTGCCGCGGCGTTCGGTCTTGCCCGCCCTCTTTAGCTGTTGAAGGGGCTTTCCATGCTCATAGGATTGTTCCCAGGTGTAACCGTCGCGCCAGATTTCCAGATCCAGCCGTTCGGCGAGCGCATTGACGACCGATACCCCCACACCGTGCAGGCCGCCTGACACCTTATAGCTGTTGGTGTCAAACTTTCCGCCGGCGTGGAGAACCGTCATCACGACTTCCGCCGCCGAGCGGCCCTCCTCCTTGTGCAAATCGACCGGAATGCCGCGCCCGTTATCAACCACCGTCACGGAGTTATCACTATGCACCACGACGTCAATGCGGTCACAGTAGCCGGCCAGCGCCTCATCCACGGAATTGTCCACCACTTCCCACACCAAGTGGTGTAGACCCATGGCGCCCGTCGACCCGATGTACATCGCCGGCCTCTTGCGCACCGCCTCCAAATCGCCAAGCACCTTTATGCTCGCGGCGTCGTAAGCCTGGGCTCCATTAGGCTCTACAGGTTTTTGCTTGTTCACGTGTTCGTGAAACCTCCCGTCCTATCCCAGCCTGCAAAAAAAGCCGGCAGAGAAGGAGTCTCCCCGCCGGCTCCGCTTCACCAAGGCAATCTGAGCGCTGACTGCTCGTCAGAAGTGTCGACCCTCACTCTCTTCATCGCTCGGAAGGCAACGGTGGCAATACACTCCCCTCCCCAAGCGGGCAAGACCTCATGCCGGCGCAACAGCTAAATGCGCATGGGCATCACTACATACCGATACCGGTACGCCGCTCCCTCAACAACCGGCCGCAGTTGTCCCGCGCTTTGCTCGTCCTTCAGCTCCAGGGAAACCTTCCCAGACTCTTCCACCACGCTGAAGAAATCCAGTAGGTACTGGTAGTTGAAGCCAATCTGCATGGCCTCATCCTGGTAAGAGGTGTCGAGCACTTCGCGGGCCTCGCCGTACTCCCCACTGGAGGAGGATATTTCCAACTGCCCCTTCTCCAAATGCATGCGCACCGCCCGGGAGCGCTCGTCCGCCAGCAAGGCGACGCGACCCACCGCGGCGGAGATGCTTGCCTTTTCAAGTTGCAGCACGCGGTTGTTTTCGCGGGGAAGAACAGCCTCATAGTTTGGAAATTGGCCCGTCAGCATGCGGCAAATCAACACTCGCTGGCCCAGAGAAAAGAAGAGATGGCTCTCGTCCTTCGATATGCTGACCGGTAACTCACCTTCCTCTTCCGAAAGCAACCTTACGAGCTCCCCCATCGCCTTCTTAGCGATCAGCAGTCTCAACTCGTTCTTGAGTCCCGCAACCTCGATATCTCGCTCAATCAAGGCAAGCCTGTGCCCGTCAGTCGCCACCATGGTCACACTGCCGGGCCTGAGCAGGAGCAGGGCTCCATTCAAAGTGTAGCGAGACTCCTCACTGGAGATGGCGAACACGGTCTTTTGCATGGCGGTGGCAAGAACATTCGCCGGGAGTGTGGCCAGAGCCGGCGGGATAGTTGGCAGCATTGGAAAATTGTCCCTCGCCATTCCCACCAACTTAAAGGAGGAGCGTTCACACGTAACCTGGACCCAGTGGTTCTCCAAAGCCTTGAAGTGAATCTCAGCTTCGGGAAGAGATCGCACGATCTCGAGAAGACGCTTGGCAGGAATCGTCCCTGATCCCGGACTCGTCACCTTGGCTGGGCAATGACAACACATCCCAAGGTCGAGATCTGTGGCGCTAATTTTAAGAATCTCTCCCTCCACTTCTACCAGGAGATTAGAGAGGATAGGAATAGTCGTCTTCTTTTCGACTACTCCCTGAGTGAGAGCTAATTCTTTCAAGACCCGAGCTTTTTCAACAGAGAATTCCATTTCATTATTATCCTATCAAGAAGAATTCTTAGTAGTAGTAGTAGTGTAAGTGTGGAAAAGTGTGGAACGCTTTTCCGCACAGCCGAATGGAGATACTTGCCCTGTGCATAGGGTCGGTGAAACTGTGGATTCCCGTGCCCTGCCGGGCGGGCCGGAAAGATTCACAAGTTTTCTCATCATGAACGTCCTTCAGAAATTGCTAAGTTCAACTAAGACTATCGCGAAGCTTGTTGAGAAGTCTGTTCAAATCCCTGTCCGACTGGCGCAATTGCGAAATCTTATTGATAGAGTGTAACACAGTTGTGTGGTGTTTCCCGCCGAATTCCCTTCCGATTTGCGGCAGGGAGGCCGGGGTAAGTTCCTTCGCGAGGTACATTGCCACCTGTCGAGGATAGGCAACAGGGCGGCTGTTATTTTTCGCTCTCAACTGGTGAAGCGTCAAACCAAACTCCTGGCAGACCGTCCGCTGAATGTTTTCGATCGAGACACGGCGTTCCCCCTGGTCCACGAGATTCTTCAAGACCTGCTGTGCCATAGAAACAGAAATCTCGGCGCCGGTGAGGGAGGAATAGGCAACCAACCGTGTCAGCGCGCCCTCGAGGTCGCGGATGCTGGACCTGATCTTGCGTGCAACGAAATCACTCACCTCATCGGGCAAAGTTACCTTTTGCGCTTCGCATTTCTTGGCCAGAATAGCCCTCTTGGTTTCAAGATCGGGAGGTTGAAGATCGGCAGTGAGACCCCAGGCAAAGCGGGAGCGCAAGCGCTCCTCCAGTCCGGGGATATCTTTGGGCGGGCAGTCGGATGAAATCACCACCTGCTTCTGCGCCTCGTAGAGAGCATTAAAAGTATGGAAGAACTCTTCCTGTGTTCGCTCCTTTCCGGCAATAAACTCGATGTCGTCCATGAGGAGCACATCAACGTTTCTATACTTATCCCGGAACGACACCATGCGGTCATAGCGGAGGGAGTTTATGACGTCGTTGGTGAAGCCCTCGGAGGAAACGTAGGCCAACCGCATGTCCTTCCAGTTATGCTTGATCATGTGGCCCACAGCCTGCATGAGGTGAGTCTTCCCCAACCCCACTCCCCCGTAAAGGAAAAGCGGGTTGTAAGCCTTTGCTGGAGCCTCCGCCACTGCCCTTGCCGCAGCATGAGCGAACTGGTTGCAAGAACCTACCACGAACGAATCGAACGTGTACTTTAGATTGAGTTGGTGGTCGACGGAATCAAAGTCCAACTTCCTCTGCACAGGTTTCGTATCGTCACCGTTCTTACTCTTTCCCGCTGTATTCTCCCCGAAAATGTAGCGGATCTCGTTGAAACCCATGTTGAGATGCTGTAAGGCCTCGCTGACCAGCCCGGCGTAATTCTCCTGGATCCACTCCTGGAACTCGCGGTTCGGCACCGATACCACAATAGCTTCGTTTTCCACGTGGCTGAACCGCGTAGGCCGCAACCACGTCTGGTAGCTCTGTGTGTTGACCTTCGTCTTGAGATAATTCAGGACTTGCAGCCAGGCATTCATCGAGGTTCCGTTAGGGGACGGAGGTAAGCTTATTCGGACTTGCGCCTCGTAGGTTCGGGATCAACCCGTCGAGCAAACGCGCCATGGAAGGCCTCGCCAAACCTCCCCCAGCGCCGTCACTTGACCCTAATTTGCCCCCATTTGTCGAACCGGAGCGTTCCTAAGAAGGCGCACAAGCTTACCAGATACCACTCGGCTCACTGATTCAATATAGCACGAAAGGATGCTCCCTGTCTATTCCAGCAGGCGGGCAATCTCATCTCTAGGCGGGACGCGAAGCGGGCTTTGCCGCCCTTTCTCGACCACTTGAATGCCCTCGGTTGCTCGCGTGACGTTGCCGATGACTGCGGCTCTTATCCCACGCCGCGTGTAAGCGCGCAGCAGGTTGGGGGTCGAGTCCGCGCTTGCCACCACCAGCAAGGCGCCCGAGGCAATCAGAGCCAAGGGATCGAACCCCAGGATTTCGCTGAATCTGCGCGTCTCCTCCAGAATGGGGACCTTATCTCTCCAGACGCGCAAGCCCACGCCGCCAGCCTTCGCGAGTTCGTACAACCCGGAGGCCAGTCCCCCTTCAGTCGGGTCGTGCATAGCGTGGATTTCGCCGTGGCGCTGTGCAAGCATGGCGTCCCGGACTACGCTGATGCCAGGACGGAAGAGCAACCGCTGGGCTTGGCGGAGCATTTTCGTTGGCAGTTCGCGCGCCAGGGCAAGACGCTTTTCTCTCGCGAGGATCGCGGTGCCCTCAATCGCGATGCCTCGCGTGAGCAGCACAAGGTCTCCCGGTCGCTGGCTTTCCTTCCGAACCAGCTTGGATTTGACCACCTCGCCGAGCATCTGACCGGCCATGATTGGACGGTCGAGGCCACGGGTAATTTCTGTGTGACCGCCACAGAGCGTCACACCTAATTCCCTACAGGCCCCGAGCGTGTCCCGAAAGATATTCCTGACCAGAGATGAGGAAGTGCCTTTCTCGGGAAGCAGTAAAGTCGCCAGGAACCAGAGGGGGCGCGCTCCCAGCGTGGCGACATCATTGGCGTTGATGTTGACCGCGTGCCAGCCGATTCGCTCCGCGGTGAAGGTAATAGGGTCTGTTTTCGCCACAAGGTATTTTGCCCCCATGTCGATTACAGCGGCATCCTCGCCGAAACGAGGCCCCAGTATGACTCGCGAGCCTCTTGGCACTTGACAGGCGGCCAAAAGACCCCCGAGAATGCGTGGGGGCAGTTTTCCGGGTGGAAATAGCTTCATAGTGTGGTGAGTATAACTCTGCTGGCTCGGGCGGACCACAAATGAAGATCAAGAAGGCGACCAAGCGATACGAAGCATGGCTGGGCGAGCGTCTGAGTCTCATTCAGGAGGACCTGGCGCTGAAGCACTCCCGGATGGAGGAGGCGCCATTCCCTTTCTTGCGCGCCACATTCTATCGTTGGGCACAATTGTGGCCGGAGATTCGTTTGGACGTTGCGAAGGCGCCGCGAGTTCTGGCAGTAGGCGATCTTCACCTGGAGAATTTCGGGACCTGGCGCGACGCGGAAGGACGCCTGATCTGGGGCGTAAATGATTTTGACGAGGCCTTTCCCATGGCCTACACCAACGACCTCGTCAGGCTCGCGGTGAGCGCACAGTTGGCCATCGCTGCCAGCCATTTGGCGTTAACCACGCAGGCCGCGTGCAAGTGCATCCTAACCGGTTACCGTGAAGGTCTCGAAGAAGGCGGCAAGCCGTTCGTTCTGGAGGAGAATCACAAGTGGCTGCGGGAAGCTGTCACGGGCGAACTCCGTGACCCTGTGCATTTTTGGGGGAAGATGAACGCCTTGCCCACGGTGCGCGGCGAAATCCCCAAAGGCGCCAGGAAAGCGCTGGAAGACTTGTTGCCGGAGCGAGAATTGATCTATCGCGTGGCCCATCGGCTGGCGGGGTTGGGGAGCCTTGGCAGGGAGCGTTACGTAGCGATCGGAGACTGGGAAGGCGGCAGGGTGGCTCGCGAGGCGAAGGCGATGGCGCCCTCGGCGTGTGTTTGGGCAAATGGAGGCAAAGGCCCGAAGAAGATATTTTATGAGGACATCATCACCAACGCCGCGCGCACGCTTGACCCCTTTGTGCATCTGCGCGGCAGGTGGATCGTGCGCCGCCTGTCCCCCCATTGTTGCCGCGTCGAATTGGCCGCCCTGCCTGAGAAGCGTGAGGAGGAACGGCTGCTCCACGCCATGGGTTTCGAGACCGCCAATATCCACCTCGGGAGCAAGGAGGCCATCAAGGCCGTGCGCCGCGACTTGGGCAAACGAAAGCCGGACTGGCTGCACGAGGCTGCCCATGAAATGAGCAAGGCTGTTTTGAAGGATTGGGAGGAGTGGAAGGAGACAGATTCCTAACCGACAGGCTGGGCGAAGCAGGGAGCATACAGGCGGGGAAAAGGTTTCTTCTCGCGGTAGGATCGGGCGAGCTCGAGGTAGATGCCCAGGTCGCGGTCGAGGTCGGACTGGGTGCCATCGAAATAGAAGTTGCGGATGGGGATGCCGCCGTACTCTTTGCTGAGCTTGGGATAGATGGCCTCGCTCACGATTCCATTCATGCACGTGAAGGGGCTGATATCGATGACGCCGTCCGCCCCGTGAAGGGCAAGGTAAGCGGCCTTCCCCACGCTCAAGACCATCTCACCCTGCGCCCCGCAGACGGGCAAATAAGGCCAGGCCAAATCTATCACCTCTTCGACGTCCGGCTCCTCATAACCCACAAAGTCCTCATGGAACGGTGCGATCAGGGCGTGCTCATCGGAATGCTGGATATAGGAGCGCAAGCGGGCCTTGAGCATGTCCAGCGAGATAGCCCGTCCGCGCAGCCGAAGCTTTCGTTCCTGTTCCGTGTTGGTATAGGCCACCCACTCAGCAATGTGGCTCAGGCAGCACTCGGCCCCATAGCCTTCCAATTTGCGTATCAAGTCTTCATTGGAGAAGGTATTGAGGCGGCAAAAGATCTCCCCTACCACCCCAATCAACGGAGCTTCGGGATCGTATTGCGCAGGGACACGCCGGAACCGCTCTCGCGCCCGAATCACCGACTCGACCAGGCTCAACAGTTGGCAATCCATGTCCGCGCAACTGGTCTCCAGAGTTTGGCATAAATCCTGGAGCGACGCCTGGAAGACGCGGTCCGAGGCGCCCGGGCTTGTCTCATAGGGACGGGTCTTGAGCAAAGCGCGGTGGAGCGTGTCTGCGGCCACTAGCGCCCGCCAACCTGCCCGCAGGAAGGCATTGGTAATGTCGCCCAGATCCGCGTAGCCATTCTGGCTGGTAGGCGAAAGGATCTGGACGTCGCCGTAACCGGCCTCGCGCAAAATTTTCTTCAGGAAGGGCGCGTACTGGCCGAACCGGCACGGCCCCTCGGCCGTAGGCATGAAGAACGCCGCGCGCGCGGGCGTAAAGCCCGGCAATTCGATGACGCGCAGGAAATCGCCCACCGTAACCTTGGCAGGGTAGCACTCGTCGCCACTGGTATACTTGCTTCCCAGTTCGCGTGTCCGCTCGTTGGAGGGCGGGGTGGGCTGCGCTTCAATGCCCAGCCAGCGAAAAACTGCCGCGAATGCCTCGGAACTGCCTTCCGCCATGGTGGGGATGTAAACCGTCTTACCTGCCAGGGGATGGCCGGCGCCAATCCGACGGCTCACATGACGGTGGTCGAAGAGGGGCATCGCAGAAATCCTTTGCTGTCGAGGTAGGCTTCGCAACGGGTGATGAAGCCCGCGTCGTTCGAGTGGCCGTCGAACTGGAGGACCAGGGAAGGCTTGCCGGCGGCGTCGTCGAGGAACGACTTGATATAGGAGTCGGGGCCGCACTTGAAGTTTGAGATGTAAACCAGGTGCAGGTTGCGGTGGCGGCGAGCCCATCTCGCCGCCGCCAGAATGCGCCGCCCGGAATTCCAATACATATTGGGGTTGACCTCACTGATGTCTTCGGAGTCCAGGGGGAGGAAATCCATGGGTAAAACATTGACGCCATAGAGCGCCCGCAGCTTGCGCGGGATGTCGCAGTTGACGCTCCGATCGTAGATGTTGTAAGGCCGCCCCACCAGCAGCAACGCCGGCTCGCCACTCGCCTCGAGTCGGGCCAGAGCCTGAGTGCCGGCCTCCAGCACCCCATCCGTAAAGGCGCCCTGGGCAGCGTACCCCGCCGTCACTGCGTGATCGCTCTGCTTGCGGGAAAAGCCGAGCGATCGAGCGAACTCCGCCAACTCCTTCTCCACGTGCTTCCGCCCGAAACGGAAATGCACGGTGGGGATCAGCAGTTTGGTGCGCGTGCGCTCCACTTGCGGCGCCGCCCGCACCACAAACGGGAGCGTCTGATTCCAGGGGCAGAGGTGCGAATCCACAACGCTCGAGGGAGCTTCGGCATTGACGGTGTTGGGCAGCAGCAGGTAGTCCACCTCTTTGTCCAACAGGTCCAGGACGTGCCCGTGCGCTACCTGCACGGGGAAGCAAGGCTGGGCGACCGCCAACTCTTCGCCTCGGGTAGAGATCTTCCGGTCTGTGCAGGCCGAGGGCACCACCTCGAAATCCAGCTCCTGGAGGTAGGCGCACCAGAAGGGGAAGCGATCATAGTAGAACAAAGTGCGCGGGACGCCCACGGTAGGCCGCGAACCTTTGGCCGGAAGCAGAACTTCTTCCAGCAGCTTGTCGCGGTACTCGACCAGATCCTCGATGACGGGCTGGCGGTCGGAGCGCGCCCGCTTGCGGAACTTGTCAGAGCACTGGTCACCCCAGTAGGTGCGTTCTCCCTCGATAGTAAACTCTTTCATGTCGCAGTAATTCGAGCAGGCGCGGCAGACAAAGTCCCGCGCCGTGAACTGCACCCGGTAGAGGTCGTAGCCCCGGAAACGGCTGGGGCGGCCCGCGTCCTTCATTACGTCGCGCGCAATGAGCGCCATGCCGATGGCCCCGATCACGCCGTTATGCGGCGGGACCACGATTCGTTTGCCCAGGACTTGGGAGAAGGCTGCCGCCACCGCGTCGTTATAAGCGGTTCCCCCCTGGAAGAAGATGACGTTGCCGATCTTCCTTCCCCGCACCACGCGGTTCAGGTAATTCAAGGCCACCGAATAAGCCAGGCCCGCCGCCAGATCCCCCACTTCCGCGCCCTTCAGCAGCAGCGAGGTGACGTCACGCTCCATGAAGACCGTGCAACGTTCACCCAGCCGCGCGGGGTTGGCGGAGGCGAGCGCCAGGCGCGCGAATTCCTCTTTAATGGAAATCCCCAGCTTTTCGGCTTGCTCTTCCAGGAACGAACCGGTGCCCGCCGCGCAGGCTTCGTTCATGGTGAAGTCCACCACCACACCCTTCTCGATGCGGATGAACTTGGAATCCTGTCCCCCGATTTCGAAGATGGTGTCCACCGGTTCCATGCCCATTTGCTGGCAGACGTGCATAGCGCCGGTCTTGTGGGCCGTGATCTCGTCGTTGACCGTATCGGCGCCCACCAGTTCGCCGATCAGCTCGCGCCCGGAACCCGTCGTCCCCACCCCGCGAATGTCGAGCCGGGTCCCGAGTTGGGCCTCGATCTCCTTGAGCCCCCGGTCCACCACCTCGATGGGCCGCCCTTGGGTGGGCAGGTAGATTTCCTTCAGAAGATTGCCGGCCGCGTCGGTAACCACCAGGTTGGTGCTCACCGAGCCGATGTCGATTCCCAGATACGCTTCAGTCTTGTTTGGAATTTGGGATTTGGTACTCACCGAGCCGAGGTCGATTTCCGGGCAGGCTTCGGTGCTATTTGAAATTTGAAATTTCAAAGTTGAAATCGCTGCTGGCTCGCCTGCGGCTGTGTCCAGGGCGCCCTCGGGCGGCGTGGCGTGCTCGACCCGGCCGCGCAACAGCAGCACGTTTTTCATGGAAAGAGCTTCCGTGCAGGCGAAACTCTTTTTGGCGGCCTCGTGCTGGCGCAGTTGATGAATGCGCTTGAAGGAGCGTTTGCGCCATTCTTCCGCCTCCAGCATGGCCGCGCCCACCGCCCCCAGCCAGGCGTAGAGGCGGGGGACCACGAGGTCGTTCTCGGCGAGCTTGAACGCTTCTCGCAGGGCGCTCAGGATGCCGGCATTCAACGCCACTCCGCCGATCAAGGCCACCGGCGTAACCACGGCCCGGCCCTTGACGATGCTCGATTTGAAGTTGCGCGCCACCGCGTCACACAGGCCCCGTAGGATCTGCTCCGTGCTGTAGCCTTTCTGCTGGGCGTGGATCATGTCCGTTTTGGCAAACACCGAGCAGCGCCCGGCAATGCGGGCCGCGCAGCTTGCGCCGCACGCCGCCGCGCCCACTTCCTCGACGCTGTAAAGCAAACGCGTAGCCTGCTGGTCGATGAAAGACCCGGTGCCCGCCGCGCATTCGCCGCTGGTCTGGTAGTCCACGATTCCCAGGTGCTTTCCCACCGCCTCCGGATCCAGCCGCAGGTATTTTGACGACTCACCGCCGATCTCGAAGATGGTGCGCACCGCAGGGTCGAACGTCCGCACGCCTTTGGCGATGGCGCGGAACTCGTTCTCAAAGTAGATGCCCAGGATTTTAGCAATGAGCTGGCTGCCCGACCCGGTCACGCGAATCCCTTCCACGTTTTCTTCCGGGAGGTCTTCGTAAAGCTCCTGCAGCAGGTCGAAGGTGGACTGGATGGGGCTGCCCTGAATGCGCCGGTAGCTCGAAAGGATCAGGGGCCGTCCCGCGAAAGGACTGGCAGCGGGAAATGTGGCCGCGAAAAATGTCTGGGATTTCTCGCTAAGATTGCGGAACAGCAACTCGTCCGCAGTTGATCCGATAGCGGCCAGCTTGAAACTGACAGCGCCGATATCTAACCCGATGTTAATGCTCATAGAAGCCTAACCCTTTGAAGCCCGTGGCGGGGACGCCCGCCGGAAAGAAATCTCCCTCCTACCTCGGTCTATTGGTTTCTTCTGAGTCAGCTTGGAGCACAGGAATTGTACTCTTTTCCGTTTCACTTGTCTCCCGGTTTTTGCTTTTGAGTAAGCTCGGGATGCAGAATCCCGCTTTCGGGTGAAATCACCCTAGCAACCCTCGTCCTCTCTATGCCTGGGCAATTCGCGTTCCGAGGATAAGGATTCGTACTAAATGTCTTAGAAAACAGCAAGGGTCGGGCAAATTGGCGTTACATAGAGGTCATAATGACCCAGCGAGGGACGCTTGATCGAAGAAATGTTGAATTATCCAGCATTTGGCTTAAAACAGGGTATTCCGGAAAACGATCTCTTTCTACCTATCGCTACCTGAGTTAGGGTACTTGTTCAGCTCCTCCTTCAAAAGCTTCCAGGGCAATCCGTAGTACGTGTGGGCTTCCCCAGGACATCCCGGGGCCCTCTTCTGGCTGATGTCTGTCATGTAGAACGCCCCGTTTCTCTTGGAAACCGTGAAGAACAACTCCAGAGGCAGTTTATCTTGGCGCTTTTCTGAATCAATCGAGAGACCAATCTGCCACCTGTTTGGTGACTGGCTGCAGGGCTGGACGAACTCAAATTCTGAGTAGTAATAGTCGTTGTCAGTCGTCCCCTCTTGGAGCCTTGAGTGCCATGACTCAATCCCACTCATCGCGGGGGCATCGGACCAGCGCATGGCTTCCTCTAGAGGTAACTCGACCCATTCGGCGACGAAATCCTGGGGAATGACCGCGATTGGGGGAACGCGAGTGACGCGGTCGCCTGAGACAGAGTAACGATGGACGTGAATCCTCGTAAGAATGGCCCCATCCAGCGATTGGCCGCCGACATTGACCAGTGTGAAGTCGTGTTTGCCCACGGTGAGCGTGTTTGGCTCATCCGTGACGTTGCCGACGTGGATAATTAGCGGAACGACCGGCTTAGTGGGTGACGGGCCAGGGCGCAGAACCCGACAGTGAATCGAATGCCATCTTGAGGTACACCAAGGTTGAACGTACTTCATAACCAAAAACCATTTGCCACTTTCGTCCGGTTCGGAGATGCCGTAACCGAAGTCGCCCAGCGCTCCACTGATATCGGGATAATCATTGGACTCTACCGAGATGATTACGGCCCATTTCGAGGCTTGACGCCGCAAGATATAGAGTGAGGTATCGCTTCCGCAAGATAGGTGAACCGTGGTGGTTACTCCGCGCAGTTCCGGGTGACCCGAAGGCTCCACAATCTTAAGCCTGGAGATTCCGCCGAAATACTCAGGCTGATCATGCCCGCCAACCTGAACGCCGGCTGTCTTTAGCTTTTGGAGGACCGACTGTGTGAGTTGCATGGTGTTCAAACCGCGAGACGCTGGGTCATTGACTGTGTTCAATATCAAATTGCGAAGCTCATGCTTGAGTTGGGTGAGCAAGGGCCGCGCCGCTTGGGGGACATCGGTAGGAATCTCCTCATTTGGCGGCCGGATCGCCGCGAGTCTATGAACCGTCTCTGCGACGGCTGCCGCTTGATCAGGCACAGCGCCCTGGGCGCCAAGACCTGTAACGCCCAATACCATGACGAAAAGCAAGAGCAGCATGAGGGCAACGGGCTTCATAACTTACCACCTGCTAACAACCTTTCTTTTCAACAACATTCCCGCTTAGAGCGGCTAACAACCTTTGTTTTCATAGACATTCCCGCTTCTCGGCCGAGCTTTCCACAGCGGTCCTTTGTTTTCAATAAGATTCGCGCATCGTTGCTTCAAAAATAAAGAATTCTTTTCTCTTCGTGATCGACATTCGTTCCTGTGGGAACCTGATGCTCTCCGCGCCGCATGGTGCGTTCTGGCGGGGAGCGCGGCGTCCCGCGGGCACTCACACGCTCTCAAAGTATTCCTCCTGACCCCGCAATTCCTGGCCAAAGTGTTCCCCGGAAGCATGAGCCGTTGCGCATCCTCATCTAGTATGATAGCCTACTTTGGCGCAGATGTCAAGAGACAGAGAGTCCACCCCCCTCCAACGAGCGCAATATACCCGTCCAGCTTACGAATTCAGGCTCAGAAATGGAAGCCCAGCTCAACGGTTAAGGCCCGCGGCGTGACGTAATGGGTCCCACTGAAAGTTGAGATGAAATTGTAGAGCGCCTCTTTATTGGTCAGGTTGATCGCTGACAAGCGGATGCTCCACTTGTACTTGTCTCCCTTAAACAGATTGTCCTGGCCCACGGACAGATCGAAGAGGTTGCGTGGCGCGATGCGGGGTGGGTTGTGGTCGTCGTTCTCGGTGCCGGCCGCCGGGATCGACACATATTTGGATTTGTACTCGTTCGCCGGGCACAGGCCAGTTGGACTGATCGGAGTGGTCGGGGTCGCAAACACGCCACCGCAAGAGAGTCCCGCCTGGAACTGTTGATCTGGGGTGATAATCGACGCGTCCACGACGGAGTCGGTCCCGTTCGGCCCATTGGCGCAATCGCCGCCCGCGCACGGCACGGGGCCAGCCACCAGGCCGCTATCGTAGCGCCAGTTGAAGCCCACCCAGGGGCCGCGCTTGAACGGCTGGTATTGCACGTGAGTCGTCTGGTTAAAATGCTCGTCGTGGTCAATCCGGAACACTCCGTTTCCTCCCTGCCCAGCCGGCGTGGCGCCAATACCGCTGGCCTGTGGTTGGAAGAAACGCGCCGCCACGCTGGAGAAAACCACAAAGGCTGTCAAGCCATGGAAGTTCGGGACGCTAGCGCGGACGGCATACCCCGGGATCTTGGAGTGATCCCACTCGATAGGAAAGGTGAGCGGTGTGTTGCCCAGGATGCTGAAGTCGTAGGCCCTATGGGTGTACTTCCAAATGTATTCGCCGTCCACTACCAAATACTTGCCGAAAGCTTGTTCGAGGCCGGCATGGAGCTCATTGCGTGTGCCGGGAGTGAGCGGCGCGGTTAGGCAGGGGTAGCCCTGGGTAATGGACATGAGCGCGTTGATCACAGCATCGCTGCATCCGTTGCTGGCCAGGACCAAGTTCTCGTTAAAAGGCGTTTCCAGGAGGCGGGCGTAGGAAAACCGCAGCACCGTGTTGGTTCGCTTGACATTGTATGCAACCCCCACGCGAGGCTCGGCTTGGTGGTAGATGGTGATGCCATTGTATAAGTCGCCCCGCACGCCGAGGTTGAGGTTCCAATTCTTATAGGTAATTGAGTCTTGAGCGAACAGCGCCAGTTCTTTAATGTCCGTATGGACATCGTAGGGGTACAAGCCGCTGGTCGGATTCGCGCAACCATCGGATGCGGGCAGTGGCCCTGTCCGCGTTAAGTCAAGCAGCCGAGGAGAGGAACGAAACCCGGATTCGCCTGCAACGGCGCCGTGCAGTTCGCGGGATCCGTCAGCCCCGGGTTCGTGTTTAGGCTTCCGTCGGCGTTCAAACAGACGGCGTTAAACGTCGGATCGACGATCCCGAAGCTGTCGTCTTCCGTCAGAAAGGTGTGCTCAAAAAAGACTCCCGCCTTCAGGCTGTGAATGCCTTTCAGGTAAGCGACCTCAGCGCGGGCGCCGGCGTTGGTCAGTTTGCGAGCCTGCCCGATGGTCTGGAGCTGGAGATCGGGCGTGAGGTCGGCGAAAGGATCGCCGCTCGGGTAGTAGTTGTAGCGATCCCGGCGCACCCAGCCGCCCAAGGTGAAGGCGGTGTTGATATTGAGTAGGCGCGTCCAGGAGGGGGCAATATTGAACGTCTTGATCTGCGAACGCTGATCCTGCGGGCCCACCAAAACGCCGTTGGGGCCATACCCCCCGCTGTCGGCGACGAGCCCGGACCATGCCGTGGCATCTTGGGCGTCGTAGGAATTGGGGGTCTGGAACCAGGAACGCGTGAACTGGAAGTTCAAGTTGAACGTGTCTTTATCCGAGGGTTTGATGTCAAAACGGTCAAAGAGATTCTCTTCATTTCCCCGGTCGTGCATGACGTTCAATTCCGGCCCATCCAGAAACCGGCTGGTGTTCAGCCCGTTGGCGGAAATGAAATTACCCCAGGTTTTTCCGCCGTACCCGAGATCGAATCCCCCGTTCGAAGTCCCAAAGGTTCCGTAGGAAGCCGTCACATCGCCATGCGGCTGAGTCGCCCCCAGGCCGGAACGCGTGGTCGCCACGATCACCACGCTGGTCTTGTCGCCGTATTCAGCCGGAGGAGCGCCTTCGATCACTTCCAGGGACTGGACGGCGTCGGCGGGAAGTTGATTCGAGAAAACCTTGCTTTGCTGATCGGTGATGGGCTGGCCATCGACCGAAAACGAGTTTTCCGCGTGATCGCCGAGGCCGTGAAAGAGGCCGTTCGAGTCGGCCGCGATGCCCGGCGAGGACAGGGTGACCAGCGAACTGAGCGACGAGGACTGACTCTCGAGCGGGAGCTTGTCGAAAAGGGCCCGATCCACATCCGTGTGGGCCGTGGGATCAACCTCGATCAGGTCCGAGGCCTCGGTGGTCACGGTCACCGTGGTCTTTCCGCCGGCCAATTCCATGGCTATATTTAAGCTGACGGGCACCCCCGAATTCACGTCCAAGTCCTGCACGTGCTGTGCAAACCCTGCGGCGGTCACCGTCATGTGGTAGGGATTAAATGGGACATTGGGGATGCTGAACCCGCCCTTGTCATCGGTGGAAGAGGTGCGCTCAAAGCCGGTCACGGGATTGTAGATGGTCACGGTAGCGCCAGGAATTACGGCGCCGGAGGGGTCCTTCACCGTGCCCGACACTGACACTGCGTTGCTTGCCTGCGCCTTCAAAAAGCTTGCGCCTCCGAGCAAGCACAAGAACAGACTTGCCGCCACTAACTTGTGAAGTCTGGCTCGGGCCTCCCGCCCTTGTCCCGACCGTAGCAGGCGCGATGGACGGGAAGGGTGATCCAAAATGGAAAGCAATACACAATCCTTGCGAATGCGTGAAGTCATGAAGCCCTCCTAAGCTATGAAGTTGTATTGTCGTGAGAAGAAAAAAGAGGATTCGACCTAGGAGAGGGGAGGGGCGCGACCGCGTAAAACCGGCACATCGCAGCTCAGCGACCTAATAGGCGAGGCTGCCAGTGCGCATCTTCCTGCGACGCTAGGCTGCTGCGCCGAAAACTCTGCCGAGGCCCGGGCAGTGCTTTGGTGAATAAGAGTGCATGCAGGGCATAGAAACTCCGCTCCGGCGGAGGCCGGCTGCTGGGTTGGGCTGATAGGTTGAAGCGTTGCGGACAGCGGCACGAGCGATAGCTCGTGGCAATGCACGGCCGCTACCCACAAAAGCTGGAGCTGCGCGAAGAGAATAAAGGTTATCGCGGCAGCCCGTGGAATCGACTTCCGATGCAAATGTCTCATGGCCAACTGGCAACTACGAGCGTGTTAGCGACACCCGAGCGCAAGCCTTCCAAAACCCGTTAAAAATCCGACGTTGTTAAATAGATGCTTGATGGGGTAGCTGGGTTGCAAGAATTAAAGTAGCTCCCCTCCTCGGCTGAGAAGGGGGTTAGGGTGTTGTAGTGGACAGCCTACGGTCTGGCCTCATCCTCCCGCCGGGCCCGGCGCTTCATCGCGCGGTGTTTTCTCCCAACTCTGCGCGCCTACGAAACGGGACCCTCGAGCCAGTGCGGCGGCCAGCGATGCGCGTGGGACCAACCTTGCCGAATTCAAAATAAACACCATCTCTGACGATACATGGATGAAGGCAGCGAGAAGGGGATTCAGTAATCCGAAGGCGGCAAGGCCCATGCCGACCCCGTCTACCCCGAGCGTTCCGATGAAATTCTGCAAGATGGTCCAGCGACAACGCCGCGCGATACGCAGAGTCTCGACCAGCTTCGAAAGGTCGTTCCCGATCAATACAATTTCTGCACTCTCGCGCGCGACATCCGTTCCGGATCCCATGGCCACACCGACAGCGGCCTGCATCAAGGCCGGGGCATCATTCACTCCGTCCCCAACCATGGCCACGGTGCGACCCGCTGCGCTCAGGCGCGTCACATATTCAAGTTTCCCTTCAGGGAGAAGCTCGGAAGCCACTTCCTCCACGCCGAGTTCCTTCCCAACCTTTTCCGCAGCGGCCTTCGTATCCCCTGTAAGGAGCACGGTCCTTAATCCCATAAGCTTCAAGGATTGAACAGCTTGGCGCGCCCCGGATCGAAGCCTTTCCGAAATAACAAGGCTGCCCAAGAATCGGCCGCGCCGGGCCACGAAGATTTCAGAACCGGCATTGTTGGTTTCCAGGGATTTTACTTGAACGCCTCGCCCTTCCAAAAAGCTCCGGCTCCCGACAAGGATTTCCTCTGTCCCCAAATGGGTCATTACCCCTCGGCCAGGAATGTACTCAAAACCCTCGGGGTCCTCATGCTCGATACCAAGCTGGGACGTCTTCCTGAGTACGGCCTTGGCGAGGGGATGCTCGGAACGTGATTCGGCAACCGCTGCAGCTCGCAACAAGGTTTCGCGGGACACTCCAGAAGCAGGGCGCAACTCTTCCACTTCCGGAATGCCGTAGGTGAGCGTGCCGGTTTTGTCGAGCAGGATGGTGTCCACGTCAGCAAGTCTTTCGAGGTATAGACCCCCCTTGACAATCGCCCCGTGATGAGCCGCTCTCCCGATTCCGCCCAGGATGGCCAGGGGCGTACCGGCGGCGATTCCACAGGCTCCTGCAACAATGATCACGGAAATAGTCGAACGGACATTGTGGGTGAGCAGGAAAGTCAACGCGGCCGAGGCTATAGCGAAGTAAACCAGGTATCCCGCCAGCCGGTCGGCGGTCTTTTGAATCGGGGCGCGGGATTTCTCGGCCCGCTCCACGGCGTCGATGATCTTGCCAAAGGTTGTGTCTCGTCCCAAGTGCTCCGCCCGGATTTCCAGCGCTCCCGATTGGTTGATCGTGCCGGCGAAAACCGTCGCGCCGGAAAGCTTTTCCACCGGTTGCGACTCTCCGGTTATGGTTGCCTGATCCACGAAGGAGTGTCCTGCCTCGACCGAACCATCCACCGGAATCCGTCCCCCCGGCTTGACCAGAATGATCTCCCCGCGCAGCAGTTGACGGCTCTCCACCTCCGTCCAAACTCCTGCACGACGCACGGTGGCGCGGCTGGGAAGAAGATCAATCAGATGACGGATCGCCCGTCGCCCTCTTCCCACCGTGAGGCTCTCCAGCACCTCGGCAACGAGAACAAACAAGGTAATCACCAGCGCGGTGAAAAATTCGCGGATCACCAGAGCAGCGACGATGGCGATGGTCATGGATAATTCCATCGTCATCCGGCGCTCGAGGATATTTTCGATTGCCTCGCGAAAGATTGCGTAACCGCCGACAGCAGCGCACACCACACCGATTCCCGTATAGAAAGAAGTCGGCCCCGTTCTCAGATACCAGAGCGCTGCCGCCGCGGCTGCAACGAAAGCGATTCGGCCTACGTCGCGCCAGCGGATGCTATGTTCGTGCTCCGACCCATGCGGCTCGCGCCTTTCCCCCTCTGTCCCCTCGACCTCGCCCCGAGAGGACGCATTCTCATCCTCCGGAAAACGAAGATACGGATCCCCGTGCTTGTTGATTATCGTCGCCATATTTTTCCCCGTCGTGCCCTGAGCTGAAGCTTACATGGCTCACCACCCCCTGGCCTCCTCCCGCCGCGGAGGGAGGGGACTTGCTGGGCGGCCTCCCCTCCTTGGTAAGGAGGGGGCCGGGGGGTGGTTGCTGCACTCCCTGAAATTCAGGACTACTTCAAATAAGCGCGAACTACTTCGATCAGTTCCTGCGCGGCCTCGGCCTGAGGAGCACTTTTCCTGCCATTGGGCGCCAACACGTGGAACCGGATGTGGCCCTCGATCAACTCGGCCATCAGGCCATTGAGGGCTCCCCGGCAGGCCGCCACCAACTGAAGTACCTGGGCGCATTCGTGGGCCTCACCCAGGGCGCGCTCAACCGCTTCTATTTGTCCTCGAATCCGCCGGACGCGGATGAGCAGCTTCTCTTTGTCCCTCGTTGTATGAGCCATCAAACCTCCAGTCGAATATACTATACCCCCCTATACTATATAGGTCAATATGAAAAGCGACCTCTCCCTCGGGGCCGAGCCTGTCCCCAATCATTCGCTGGACACAGCGGTGCGACTTCTGACTTCTGCCGCTTTCCGGAGGAAATATGAAGGGAATTGGGTCTTGGCCCTCGCGCGAGGGGAAAGTGGGCAGTACGAAGTAGCCACCTGTGCTCTGTTCTGTTGAGGATCGCCTCAGAGTGCTCTGATATGGATGGAGCCGCCGCTCGTGTGGAGGCGCAGCGTTTCGCCGCCTGAGCCAAGCGAACCGTGCAGGCTGGAGCTGGAGATCTTTCCCACCACCCGAATGGGCAAATCACTGCTGACGGAGCCGCCGGAAGTGGAGGTGTCAATCTCGAGATTGGCGGCGCGGTCCAGTTGCGCCTCGATTGAACCCCCGGAGGTCTCGAGTACCCCGCCGCGCGCGTTTCCCCGGCCGAAATTGACGGAGATCGAACCACCTGAAGTCTTGGCCTCGACATGTCCGGTCACGCGATCGACGCGAATGGGTCCTCCGCTGGTGTGTGCGGTGAGCGAGCCATCGAGCGAGGCGACCTCAATTTTCCCTCCTGAAGTCTCCAGGCGCGCATCCCCGTCAACCTCCTGCAAGTGGATCGATCCGCCGGAGGTCTTGGCATCGAGTCTTCCGGACAGGCCGGAAACCTCTATCGACCCGCCGGAGGTCCTCAACTCAGATTCGCCGCGAAGATTAGAGACGCTGACGCTCCCCCCTGCGGTGCGTATTTCGGTTTGCGTCTGGGAGGGGACTTCGATTTCGAAATGCACAGACGTGTGCTCGCTCCACCCGAAATGGTCCTTCCGGCGCACCCGCACGCTCGCGCTCCCCGGATTCTCCTCGAAGTTGATATCGTAGCGCGCTTCAAAGTCATCACGGTTGGATTCTATGACCACCCGCGCCCCGGAAGAAGATGTGCCGTTCAGGGTCACGCTCCCCACATCGGATTCGAGCACAAAGCGGCCCTTGGGTTCGAGCTTTAGGTTCTTTTCAATACGGGAACTGGCATCGGCAACCGTGGCAAGAGCCGGCGTGATAAGCGCTGCAAGCAGCAGGATACTGAGCTTTCTCATCTTTTCCTCCAGAGACACAACTCCACCTGTGGGATAACGTTCAGAGGGCCTAGAAAGTTCCGTCAGGCTTTCGGGGAACAGGACGGTTTAGAAAGCCAAGGGCTAGCAAGGTCCCGCAGGAGCGTTCGTTTCCCAGCCGGGTCTATTCATCGCGATAGACAAAGACCCCGCCCATTCGGACCTTGACGTAGATGTCCTGCTCGCCCGAGGGATTCCAATAGGAAATTCCAGGGCCAAAGCCGGCCCTGTCCTCTCCGTGGAGATTGCTCTGCACGTATCCCAACCAAGCGTGGGCGCGGAGCGAACGCAGGTGATCAACCGAGGGAATGTCAATCTCGACATCGCCATAGTTGACCAGAATTTGCTGCTTTCCCTCCAGCCCTCGAATCCAAACATCTCCATCCACACACTTCAGGGCAAGGTCGGCGTCGAACGGCATCTTGATGCGGTAATTGACGCTAAGCCGCGCCTCGCCCCGAAACGGCCGCCACATGCGACGCGGCGGATAGAGAGTGCGGAGCAAGACGCGCTTGTCCTGGCCCTCGAGGACCACGGTGAGATTCTTATAGAGCGGCTTCGCGGCTTCTTCAGACTTGGCGCGCACCACCTTCTCGGCCTCAATTTCCAGGCGCGGTTCGTCCCACCCCTCGATGTGGATGTCACCCACGCGAGAATCAATGGTGAGCAGGCCGTAAGAAAACATGCGCACCGAATAACGGGACACTTGGCTGAATTCGTCGGCGCGCGCGGCTCCACACCACCCCCACAGAAGGCAGAGAAAAACCCATAACGACTTTGTTCTCCAGGCCATCTGCTTGCCGACCCTCGCCATCGCTTGCGCGTCGCATCGCAGGCTCTTTGCTTATCTTACTGCCAACCGGCGGCGGGAGCAATGCTGTAGCACGGGCGAGACGCCCGCGCTACAGATCATGAATATGAATTGACTTCCGCCTCCCCATAGATCAAAGTCTTGTTGCAGGAGCCGAGTGTGGCCACGCCTCTGTTTACCTACTTCCAGGGCCGAATTCCGCTTCGACGACATGAGCATGTCGCCCTACTGTACCGAGGCCGCGCGGAAGCGTTCAGCGCGGCGTCCTTTCTTGCGGAAGGGCTCAAGGGCAATGACCTGTGCGTTTACCTGGCTCCCGATGACTACCAGGCGGAAATGCTCCGCCGCCTTCGCTCGCTGCCGGTGGAGGTCGATCGTCACACGCGTGGCGGAAGCTTTCGGTTACATCACGGTTTCGACACCCTTCAGTCGCTCCGGGAGTGGACCCAGACGATCTTCACCGATGCGGAGCGCGCCGCCGCCCCGTCGGTCCGATGGCTCGAGGAAGGGCTGTGGACGACCCCGGTTGGTTTTCCCTGGCGCACTTCTTTGAGTTTCATGCGCTCCTTAATTACCAGGTGAAGCACTACCCCAGTGTGGCGCTCTGCCAGTACGACCTCGAACAGATTGCAATCAACGACCTGCTCACCGCGATCGCCGTTCATCGACATTTGTTGGTGGAAGGCGCCCTGGTTCGCGACAACCCCTTCTACATTCCAGCGGAAAAATTCCTGCCTCTAAGCCCTTTGGAACGGGAACGCGACCTGCTACTGCTCTTTCGCGATGTGCAATTCGATGTTCGCAAACTGCTTGCGGCTCTCGCCGGTTACGCTCGAGTCCAGCGAGCCCTTTCAAAGTCTCCTGAGTTCTGACTGCCGGCTTGTTGCTAGAAGTAGAAATCTTAGCCCTCTCCCCGTTCTACCTTCCCTGCCTAGGCGCGGAATTCTGAAGCGACTCGCGCGTTGCCGGGTCCAGTTCGATGGTCCGCGTGGGGAAGGGCATGTGGATGCCTTCTTTGGCAAAGCGCGCCAGGATGCGCTTGCGCAACTCGCTCTGCACGGAGTATTGGTCGACGAACCGCCGAACATTCAGGTTGAGTGAAAAATCCAGGGAGGAATCCCCGAACCCCGGAATTAAGGAAACACTGGGAGGTGGATCCGGGAGCAATCCCGCAAGCCCCTCTTGGGCGGCTTCTCGCGTAACGTCTAGAAGGGCCTTTTCTACCCGGTTGGGGTCAGATCCATAGGATACGTGTATGGGGATGCTGACCGACACCCGCAGTTCGGGCAGGGAATAGTTGATGATGACCGCCTTGGCCATGGTAGAATTCGGCACAAAGACGATATTACTCGCCAGGGTGCGCATGGACGTGGAGCGCCAGCCAATGCGGATAACGTACCCTTCCTGGCCGGAATCCAGTTTGATGTAATCCCCCGGGCTGACGGGCCGGTCCGCCAGCAAATAGAGCCCGGCAAAGAGGTTGCTGAGGGTTTCTTGCAAGGCCAGGGCAACGGCCACGCTGCCCACGCCCAAGGTGGTCCAGACAGCGGTTAGAGAAATGCCGAGGTTTTCAAGCACGATGATGATGGCCAGGATGGCGAACAACCCGCGCACCACCAGAATGGCCGGGTTGGTCACCTGCTCCATGCCGGGGTTGCGTTGCCCCACGCGGCGCAAGAAGAGGATCAACACTTTGGCGGGGAAATAGAAGACAACTACGATGGTCAGGGCGAAGATCAGCTTCGAACCAACCCTCTCGTACCGATGGGGGAGGGTGAGGAGTTCCAGGCCGGCGTAAATGGAACCCAGCAACAGCAAGGGAACCGGGAGCGACTCCAACAAGGAGAAAAGCAGCTCTCCCCAGGTGTTCGCCAATTTCCTGGTCCAGTGGTGGATGACCCGATTCAAAACAAATCCCACGGCTAAAGAGCTCATCACCAGCGTGGCAAAGAAAAGCATGTGGAACACTGTAGGGCTGAGGTGCAGGACTCGGGCCAGATTTCCGACCATGTTCCTTTTCTCCTGGTGCGATGACAATGACCTCCAAGATAACTTGCTTTAACCGCTTTCCGCAAATCGCATCTGGTGGGGGACCTGGTGTCATTTGCGGGATAGGGGCGCTGCAAGTCGCTGTCATTCCCGCGAAAGCGGGAATCCAGTTGGTAGACAGCGCATATGCAAAGGCTTGCGGAGTGGATTCGCGGGAATGACCGGTGTTTCGCAAGGGACGCCATTCCCAATGACCACACCGCCGCGACGATTGGAAGGTGGCAGATAGCGGGTCTGGCGCCGAGTTGCGCAGGATTAGCATCTAAGAAAAGGGAGCAACTCGAAGGCGCGACATTTGGGATTGACAAATACCATAGGGAGTGTATCTTGCGAAGCGAGCCAGAGTCCCTGGCGTGGTAGAATGAGGCCGCCTGAAGTGCGAGGTCCCCGGCTGCGCGCAAGATTTAATTGTTGAAGCGGAGGTTGAGGGCGATGCCCCCTAAACACAAAACCAATATTGACTTTGAAAATCTTCCCATCCTGCCCGTACGTGATACGGTGCTATTTCCAAACGCTATTTTGCCGCTCACTATAGGGCGCGATAGCTCTCTCAAGCTGGTCGGCGATCTCAAGGAGGAAGAGAAGTTCATCGGGGTGATTACGCAGCGCGACCCGCGCGTGGACAACCCTCAGCCGGTTGACCTCTTCCAGATCGGGACCGTGGCTTTTGTTCATAAGATCATCAAGCTGCCCAGTCAAAGCTTGTTTATCTTTGTGGAGGGCTTGCAGCGGATTGCGGTGGAGGAAGTGACCCAAGTTGAGCCTTACATGATCGGGCGCGCGAAGCCGCTTCAGGACCTCATGCCGAAGGAGAAGCAAGCTGATTTTGATGCCTTGGTGCGCAACGTCACGACGCTTTTCCAACAGGTGGTACAGCTTTCCCCTACTCTCTCGGACGACCTCCAGACGGTGGTTATGAACATTGACGATCCCGGGCGGCTGACCGATTTCATCGCTGCCAACCTCCCTTCGCTTTCCAGCACCGAGAAGCAGGAACTGCTGGAAAGTCTTGATCTGAAGGTTCGGCTGGAACGGCTGAACCGGCAGTTGATGAGGGAGGTCGAAGTCCTGCAACTGCGCTCCAAGATTCAATCCGACGTTCAAGATCAGGTTACGCAAAGCCAGCGAGAGTATTACCTGCGCGAGCAGATGAAAGCCATCCAGAAGGAGTTGGGGGAAGCCGACGAGCAGTCGGAAATCGAAGAATTGCGCAAGAAGATTGAAGCCGCGGGCATGACGGAAGAGGCGAAGAAAGAAGGGATGCGGGAGTTGGGCCGGCTGGCGAAAATGTCTCCCGCGGCGGCAGACTATCACGTCACGCGCACCTACCTGGAATGGCTGGTCGCCTTGCCTTGGACGAAAATCAGCGAAATCAAGGTTGACATCCAGAAGGCCAAGCAAGTGCTCGAGGAAGACCACTGGGACCTGGAAAAAGTGAAAGAGCGCATCCTGGATTATCTGGCGGTGCTCCAGCTCAAACCCCAGCTCAAGGGTCCAATACTCTGTTTTGTGGGGCCGCCGGGGGTCGGCAAGACTTCCCTGGGCAAGTCCATCGCGCGCGCCTTGGATCGCAAGTTCTATCCGCATGTCGCTGGGCGGCATCCACGACGAGGCGGAAATCCGCGGCCATCGGCGCACCTACATCGGGGCGCTGCCGGGCCAGATCATTCAGGGCATCCGCCGGGCGGAAACGCGCGACCCCGTCTTCATGCTCGACGAGGTGGACAAGATTGGCCGCGACTTCCGCGGCGATCCCTCCTCGGCGTTGCTGGAAGTCCTCGATCCCGAGCAGAACTCTCATTTCCGGGACAACTACCTTGACGTGCAGTTCGACCTCTCCAAGGTGCTATTCATCTGCACGGCGAACGTGCTGGACACCGTTCCTCCTCCCCTGCTCGACCGCATGGAAGTCCTCGAGCTCCAGGGTTACAGCGAGGAGGAGAAGATTCAGATCGCCACTCGCCACCTGATTACCAAACAGACCGACGAACACGGCATCAAGACCCCCGAGCAGATTGAATTCACGCGGCCGTCCCTGGCCCACATCATCCGCCATTACACGCGGGAGGCCGGCGTGCGGAACCTGGAGCGCGAAATCGCCACCCTTTGCCGCAAGCAGGCGCGCAAGATCGCCGAGGGCCAGCCGGAGAAGCTCCTGGTTACACCCGACAATCTCCGCGATTTCCTTGGCATTCCACGCTTCCGCCTGGAAACCGAAGTGGTGGAGCGCACGCGTCAGCCGGGTGTGGTGGTGGGGCTGGCCTGGACCCCCACGGGCGGCGATGTACTGTTTGTTGAAGCCAATGCTATGAAGGGGGGAAAGGGGTTCACCATGACCGGCCATGTCGGCCAGGTGATGCAGGAATCCATGCAGGCCGCACTTGCCTGGGTGCGTTCGCACGCCGCGGATTACGACATCGACCCGGATTTCTTCCAGTCCAAGGATATCCACTTCCATGTTCCCTCGGGCGCCATCCCCAAGGACGGCCCTTCGGCGGGCGTGACCATGGTGACCGCGCTGGTCTCAGCCTTGACTTGCCGGCCTGCCAAACCGCGCGTGGCCATGACCGGCGAAATCACCTTGAGCGGACAAGTCCTGCCTGTGGGGGGAATCAAGGAAAAAGTTCTTGCCGCCAAGCGCGCCGGAGTGCTCGAGATCATCCTGCCCGCCGACAACGAGCCGAACGTGCACGAGGATCTGGACAAAGAAATGCTCGAGGGCTTGTTGCTCCACTATGTCAAGACCATCCGCGAGGCAGTGGACTTGGCCCTGGAGAGAGAACCGGTCCCCGTCGAGGTGGGCAGGCCGACCCGCGAGGTGGCCTTGACCCCGGTGGCCGTCGGCACGCCCAACTGAGGCAAAAGCGGAAATTGGAAACTGGAAAATAGAAAATAGAAACTCGAAACTAGAACAAGGAAACTCGAAAATCGAAAATAGTAACTGGAAAATGCGAATTAGGAGCCGGAAACTGGAATACCCAGAAAGATGCTATCCCTTTTCGATTTTCTAGTTTCGAGTTTCCATTTTCCAATTTCCAGTTTCATTTTTTCCCAAATCTGTTTACTTTTCCCCCTTGCGGTACTATAAATAGCGCGCTAGCGAAGGTTACATCCCCTCGTGTGAGGCCCCTTTATGTATTGTCGAAATTGTGCAAGGCAGTTGGCAGACAACGCGGAATATTGCATTAACTGCGGCCAGCGCCCGCTGCTAGGCGGCCGCTATTGCCAGTCCTGCGGGCAAGAGACGGTGCCGGGCGCGGAGATCTGCGTGAAGTGCGGGGTGAGGCTGGGCCGTGGCGGTGGAAAGGATTGGACGGTCGCGCTGATCCTCTCAGCCCTGCTCGGGACGTTCGCCGTAGACCGCTTTTATCTGGGCTACGTTGGGCTGGGGATTCTCAAGCTCGTCACCTTTGGGGGCTGTGGCATCTGGTGGCTGGTCGATGTCATCCTGATCGCGATGAACAAGCTCCCGGACGCGCAGGGCAATCCGCTGCGACAGAGGTGAGGGATGGCGCTGTTTTCACGCGGGGTGCTGCGGCGGCTGGCCCTGGGTATTGTATTGGCAGGGTTCTGTGTGCTGCCGCCGGAGGCTGTATCGCGAGGGCCCGACCTGTGCTTGTGGCGCCGCCTTTTGCACCTTGCCGGCTGCCCGGCCTGCGGTAGCACGCGCGCCTTGGCGGCTTTCTTTCATGGTCGGTGGGGCGATGCCTTGGCCTACAACCGAAACGTGCTGGTCACGGCGCCCCTGCTCGTTATGCTTGTGGCAAAGGACGTGTTCAGCCTCCTAACGAAGGCGGCAGGGAAAGAGTAAGCCCTCAGCCCTCAGTTTTCAGCGAGAGCACGCTGGGAGTTGATGGCTGACGGCTGATAGCTCTTTCTCGTTTCCCGCTCCTCTGTGCTAGAATCGCGCTTGTGCCAGATTCGGCCGTTCGCCAGCGAGTATTGGAGTTGGGTTGCGGGCGCAAGAAGACGCCCGGGGCCATCGGAGTGGACATTAATTTCGACGCCACCGCCGCGGACGTAATCTGCGACCTGAACCGTTCCCTGCCTTTCGCGGACAACATCTTTGAGCACGTCCGTGCTGTGCAGGTCATCGAGCACCTGGATAGCGTAATGAATGCGGTTGCAGAAATGCACCGCGTTACCCGACCTGGCGGGTTCATCTATCTGGTAACACCCCACTATTCCGATTACAGTTCGTGGTGCGATCCCACCCACCATTGGCATTTGAATACGTTCTCTTTCTACTTTTTCGGCCGGCATCACGGCGAACGTCACTGGTACACCCGCCTGGAACTCCGCCAGGTCTCCTTGCATGTCGAACTGGCGCGGCTTTGGAAATGGCTGGGGATCGAGTTCCTGGTGAACCGGTTCGTTTGGTTCCGGCGCTTCTGGGAAATGTATTTGTGTTTTCTCCTTCGCGGGAAGCAGATGGAATTCACGTTCGAGGTCATGAAGTAGTTGTGGCGCTACATCGATTCTTGGCGGAAAGAACTTCCCGGCGCGGCGGCAGCACGGTGGGCGTGGTTGTTTTTCAGTTTGCATGTTCTGTCGCTCCTGCTTTCCGTGGCTGCGACGCAGGCTTTTCTTGCCGCTGCCACCCTGGCCTACCTGATCCATTTGCTCCGCATCCGCCCCGCGGTCAGTTTTCCACCGGTCAAGCTGCCGTTGCTTCTATACTGCCTGGCCACTGTCAATTCCATCCCGTGGGCTGAACATCCGGCCGTTGGGTGGGCCGTCGTCCGCAAGCTCGTCCTCTTCCTGATCTTGCTGCTGAGCGTAAACTTGGTATCCAGCGCCAGGCACCTGGGAGCGCTTTTTCGGGGGCTTTTCCTGGTCGCGGCTTTGGCTGGTCTGGTGGCAACTGCGCAGTTTGTTATTCAGTATCACAGTGTGCGACACCTTCACCCCGACCGTGTTTACTACTATATGACTTTAACCCGCATCCACGGGTTTATGGGACACTGGATGAATTTTGGCGGCCAGCAAATGCTGCTCTTCGCCGCCTTGCTGGCCTTCCTGCTGTTGTCCCACGGTGTCATTCCGAGCGCAGCGAGGAATCTCGCTCTGCTTCGGGGCAGACCGCCAGGACAAGATCAGAGCAAGATTCCTCGCGGAGTTTATCCTGAGCGAACTACGGAGATCCTTCGCTGCGCTCAGGATGACAGCGAACGGGCTCGGAATGATGCCGTGCAACACGGGACGGCCAAGGGGCTTTATTGGCTGGTCATGGCCGTCGTCGCCACCTCCTTAGTCTTGAATTTCACTCGGGGTGTATGGCTGGGTTGTGTTCTGGCTACCCTTTACATCGTTGCGAAGTGGAAACCGCGCATGCTCTGGGCAATCCCTGTTCTTCTGGCCGTCGCTTATCTGGCCGCGCCTTCCCTGATTCGCCACCGGGTGTCATTGGCCTTCCACCCAAGGGAGGATCCGGCGCTGGCCATTCGCCTGGAGATGTGGGGCGCCGGTCTAAGGATGGTCCGGGAACATCCCTGGGTGGGAGTTGGTCCCGGAAATATCCCACTGGTCTACGCCCAGTACCTGCCGCCCGGCACGACGCCCATGGTCGGATACCACGACCATCTTCACGATAACTTCCTGCAATTGGCCGCCGAGCGAGGTCTGCCTTGCCTGGCAGCCTGGCTATGGTTCATGCTGGCCCTGGGCTGGCAGATCCTGAGGATTCGTCGCAGGCTCTCCAGCCAGCGGTGGGTGGCGGATGCCGCCTTGGCGGCCTGGCTGGCTTTTCTTGCCGAGGGTTTTTTCGAGTTTAATTTTGGCACTTCACCCGTCCTGATGGTTTTTCTATTCGTGATGTCCACGCCCTTTGTCGCAGGACAGCTCGAGAGCCGCAGAGAAGAATCAAAGCTGACGGGGCTCGACAGCAAGTAATGGTGCCACTTGGAATGGGATCCCTTTCGATGCGCAGTCATTCCCGTCGGCTGACGGGAATGACTGCGACTTCCAGTGCCCGCGTCTCGCAAATGGCACCGGTACTTGGAAGCGAAGGGCATTGATTTTGAACCTCGATTCTTGTCACTCTTGCTTCTCTTGACTCGTCGCTGTACTTAACATGGTTTTTAAGCGCCAATTACTCTGGGGTTCGGCGGTGGTGGGCTTTTTCAGCCTCCTTAGCGCCCTCTCGGGTATTCTTGTGGAGACCAGCATTGCGGCCCAGTTGGGGCTCTCCAGGAACTCCGACAGCTTCTACGTCGCTTTTACAATTCCCTACATCATCACCAATTTGCTTTCCGCGACCAGCCAGTTCTCCTTGGTGCCTTTCTTTTCGACGCTGGATTCGCGTGATTCCTTGGAAGGCCTCGGCAAGGGTGTCAGCTACGTGGTCAACCTGGTGTTCCTTGGGCTGGGTCTGTTTGCGGCCCTGGGGGCCCTCGGGGCGCCCTGGCTCATGCGCGGAATCGCCCCTGGCTTCACACGTCCGCAAATCGAGCTTGCCACCCAGCTTAGCCGATGGCTCTTCCTCATTATTGTGCCTGCGGGCATCGCCGAGACCTTCCGCTCTTTCCTCCTGAGCCGTCACAGCTTCGTCCTCTCCTCGGCGGCGGGCTTTGTCCGCAATGTGGTGGTCATCTCGGTCATCCTGTGGCGCTTCGACCGCTATGGTCCCTTCAGCATCGTGTTGGGCTACTTGGCGGGTTATCTTCTCCAGATGCTGGTGCTGGGCGTGCAAATTGTGATTTCCTTTCCTGTCCGTTACTCCCTCACACTCACGGGTAGCGGCGAGGCTTTCCGGAGACTGCGCGGCGCCGGAACCGCCCAGCTTGGCGGCGCGTTAGCGTGGCAGGTTGTGGTCTTGGCGGAGAGGATGATCGCCTCTTTTCTACCCGCCGGAACCCTCACGGCCGTGAACTATGGTTCGAAAATTCTGTACACCATGGTGGAATTACTGGGTGGCAGCGTGGGCACTGCCGCCCTGCCGCAGCTCTCGCGGGCGGTGATGAACAAAGCGCACGAGGAAGAACGAAGAACGCTCAAGGATATCTCGCAAATCGGTCTTTTCCTGACCTCCCCGGCGGTGGTCTTTTGCCTCATGCTCGCCCACAATATCATCCGGCTGGTTTTTGAGCGCGGCAACTTCACACCCGCCGCCACCGGCCTGATGTCGAGGATCTTCTTCTACTACTGCCTCAGCCTGCTTCCCCTATCTTTCATCCGGCTGCTCACTTTCTACCTATTTGCGCGCGGCGAGAGCGGGGCCTTTCTGCGCCTCTCGGTCCTGCTTTACACGCTCAACCTGGGATTCGATCTGTTTTACGTGGGGGTTCTCAGGTGGGGAGCAAAGGGCATACCCTTGGGGTTATTGGTGGCCTCAGTTCTTGTCTCCGCCCTATCAATCCGCAGGAATCTCGGCGACCTTCGTCAAGCCCTGGGCTGGTCCGACATTCATCTTGCTTCCAAGAATCTCTTGGGAGCCATCCTGACGGCATTGGCGGTGTGGGCCTTGCGCCTCTGGGTGGCGCCCCCTCACTCCGGCTTCCAGAACTTCATTTATCTCTGCGAACTCTGTGGAGCAGGAAGCGTGGCTTACCTGGCGGCGCTGGCAGCGCTGCGGGTGTTCCCCACCGCAGTGGCGAGGACAAGTCAATAGTCAATAGTCGAAGGTCAAAAGTCAAAAGCAGGCCTTGCAGTTTCTATCACCTCGTACACAACCTAGTAACGTCTTAATAGGGGATGTTCGGCTCAAAGGCAGGCGACGTGATAGCCCCTGAGGTGTTACAATGCCCACATGCTCGCCCGACTATACGCCACCAATTATCGCTGCCTCGTGAATTTCGAGTTTAAGCCGACCGCCAAGCAGTTGATTATCGGCCGAAACGGCACTGGCAAGACGACCGTGCTTGATGTCCTCGCCATGCTCCGCGACTTCGCGGTACTTGGCTTACCCTGCGAGACTTGTCTCGGGGGAAAGACGCGGACGCGCTTGCGGGATATTACCGACCAGCGGTTCGAACTTGATGTGAAAGGGAACGGAGGGGAGTACCACTATGTACTAGTTGTGGATGAGAAGGGCACCCCGCCCCGCCCGCGCGTCAAGCAGGAAACCCTCGACTTCAACGGCAAGTCGTTATTTCGGTTCCGCGAAGGCGAGGTCGGTCTTTTCAACGACCAGCAGAAGCCCGACCCAAGCGTTAAATTCCCGCTCGATTGGCACCGTTCTGGCCTCTGGACAGTAGAAGAAGGCCGGAAAGACAACGCAAAGCTCACTTGGTTCAAACGTTGGCTCCGTGGACTAACCCAGGTACAGATCAACCCATGGGCAATGTCGGCTCGCTCTGAGCGCGAATCCCACGAGCCCGCAAAGGATATGGGCAATTTCGCCGATTGGTACCGACATCTTCGGCTCGAGAGCGGCAGCGCCATCTTCGACGAGGCAATGCCAAGCCTGCGCGAAGCCATCCCCGGTTTGGAAGCGCTTGATGCGAAAGAGGCTGGGCTGGATGTTCGAGTACTCCAGGCCACCCTACGGACCCCGAGCGGTGCGACCGTCGACCTCCCTTTCAGCGATCTTTCGGAAGGGCAACGAGTCCTAATCGCGCTCTATGTGCTGCTTTACTGCGCTGTTAACAAGGACCGCACCTTACTAATCGACGAACCCGACAACTTCATTGCCCTCGCGGAGATCCAGCCCTGGCTGATCAAGCTGCTTGACCGCGTGGATGAGAGTGGCGGACAGGTCATTCTGGTTTCGCATCACCCTGAACTGCTCGACCAATTGGCCTGCCAAGGCGGGGTGCTTCTGGACCGGCCCAACGGCGGCGAGACACTAGTGCGGCTTTTCGAGCCGCCTGAGGACAGCGGTTTGAAGCCGTCCGAGATCATAGCGCGAGGGTGGGAACTTGCCTGAGCGGATCGCGAACAAGATCATCCTCGCTGAAGACACCATCCAGCAGAACTTAGTGCGCCGTTACCTGGAACGATGTGGACACACAGGTCCGTTCCGGCTTCTGCCACTGCCCGCCAGAGGCCCAGGCGGCAGCGGGGAGAAGTATGTTCGCGACCAATACCCGCACCAGGTTCAAGCGTGTCGTTCTTCACTCGGCAGGCGAGCAACCGCCCTCTTGGCTGTCATCGTTGACGCCGACATGGAAACCACACAACGGCGCGCCGCGCAACTAGGAAATGCACTCCAAGCCGCGGGCATGCCCGCGCGAGCGAACGATGAACCGATCATGGTGTTTATACCCAAGCGGCATGTCGAGACGTGGATTCGGGCCCTGTTGGGAAATCAAGTGGACGAAGTGACAGACTACACGAAGGCACCGTGTTCAACGCCAGTCGCAAATGATATCAAGAACGCAGCGGCCGAGCTCCATCAATGGACACGCCCCGGCACCGACCCAGGTCCCACGTCTCCGCCCTCGCTCACTGCCTCTCTCCCCGAGTGGCGGAAGATCCCGTCTTAGAATGAAACCGACCTCTCCACCGCCTCCGGTCCCCGCGTCGTTGACTCCTGGCCGCAAGATCTTCAACGCCGCTGCCAGCGTGGCCGTGTGCTCTGCCTTCGCGGGCTTCGCGTCCACGGCAAAAGAGTTGCTGGTGGCGCGCTGGTTCGGGCGAGGCGACGCGCTGGACGCTTTCCTGATTGCCTTCCTCCTGCCCTCTTTCCTGGTGAACTTGGTGGCGGGGTCTTTCAACTCCGCCATGATCCCAACCTTCATTCAAGTGCGCGAGAGGGAGGGGAAAGAAGCGGCTCAAAGACTTTTCTCCGGCCTCATGGTCGTCAGCCTGGGCCTGCTGGTGGGGGTCTCTGTCCTGGTGGGCATACTCGCTCCCTATTTCCTCCCTCTTCTGGGTTCAGGATTCAGTCCGGCAAAGTTGATGCTCACCCGGCAGCTTCTTTATGCCCTTTTGCCATTTATTGCTTTGAGCGGACTGGCGGTAGCCTGGACCGCGATCCTGAACGCCGGAGAACACTTTGGCCTGCCAGCCTTATCAGCTATATTGACTCCGCTCTCCATCATTGCTTTCCTTTTGCTGCTGGGCAAAGCCTGGGGTACCTATACCTTGGCCGTGGGGACAGTGGTGGGAGTGGCCTTGCAGGCCGCCCTATTGGGCTGGTTGTTGAGAGTGCGAGGCGTCCGGCTCCAGCCCCGCTGGTATGGCTGGGATCCCAGCTTGCGCAAAGTCATTGGCCAGTACGCGCCCATGCTGGCCGGCGCGCTGTTGATGGGCAGCACCGAACTGGTCGACCAATCCATGGCCGCCATGTTGCCATCCGGCAGCGTGGCGGCCCTGAACTATGCGCGCAAGGTGGTCAGCCTCTTCATCGTCGTCGGGGCTATCCCTCTAAGTACGGCGGCGCTTCCCTATTTTTCGCAGTTGGTGGCGAACCAAGATTGGAGCGGCTGCCGCCATATTCTAAAAGTTTATTCCCGATCCATCGTCCTCGTGACGGTCCCCATTACGCTGGGCCTGGTAGCCTTTTCTCATCCTTTGATCAGGATTGTCTTCCAGCGCGGGGCCTTCACCGCCGTGGACACGGGAGTCGTGAGCCGTGTTCAGGCCTTCCTCTCGCTCCAGATCCCTTTTTACATGCTTGCCAGTCTCGGAGTGCGGCTAGTCAGCGCCTTGAAGAGAAACTCTGTGCTGATGGTGATCGCCGGTGTAAACATGGTCCTCAATATAATTTTTAATCTCATCTTGATGCGGTACCTCGGTGTGGCGGGGATTGCCCTTTCCACATCGTTTGTATACCTGGTCTCCTGCGCGTTGGTTTATGCTTCGATTGTCGTGTCGTTGCGGCCACAGGGTCGGCTTGAGAAGGCCCAGGAGCCACCCCCTGCTCCCTCCCTAACCAAGGAGGGGAGTTAGGCGAAGTCCAAGGAAGGGAATTCAGTGAAGATCGAGGAGGCTCAGAGGCTATGGACATCGAGCAGATAGTAGCGGAGTGTCGGCCGTCCGTATCACTCCCCGAATTGGTGACTGCTCTGAACCTCCTCTATCACGAAATTGAGGCCCAGCATTACGACCAGAATCACGACGAAATCTGGGGGCAGGAGCTTCCCATCTTCCGTGAGCTGGTCGGTTCTGCCAGCCACGACCTGAAGGGTTCACGGATTTCGGTGCTCGATTATGGGTGCGGAACTGGCTTTGGATGCTATCAAGTTGTGCAGGTCCTTGACCCTTCGAAAATCAACGAACTCTTTTGTGTGGATCCGTCTCAATCGATGTTGGCCAGGTGCAAGCAGCGGTTGTCTCCCCTGGTCCGCGGTGCACGTTACATCACGGATGTTGAATCATTCTGTGGCAGTAACGAATGGGTTGGTCGTTTCGACCTCGTCGTGACTAATTCCGTACTTCACCACATCTGTGCATGGCAGGACGTGCTTCGCAGACTACTTCAGTTTCTAAAGCCGGAAGGTCACTACCTTATGGGACATGAGCCCTCGTCCCGTTTCTACTGTAACCCGGAATGCCAGAGGCAGTACGCTGCCTTTCTCCGCGAACGCGCGTGGCGGCGGTTTCTGAGCCTGGGCAACTGGAAGCGCTTTGTGCGACGCAAGCTTCGCCTCGAAGTTGACCTCCTGCGCGAGACGGCGTCGGCTGCTGCGCAGGCTGGCCTTACCGGCTCACGGTTGCCGGGGCAGATTGTGAGTGAACTTGTGGACTACCATGTTCCGCACCTGAGCGGTGCGCGCTCTGGCAAGGGATTGGACTTCGAGGAGATCGCCAGTGACCCCTCGTGGGGGCTCTCGCTCGTCGACGTCAGGACCTATGCCCACATAGGCGGACTTTCGACTGGGAGCCTGCCGCGAAAGTGGAGACGGATAGCCGGACGCCTGAGTAAGCAATTCCCGCTCGATGGGGCTAGTTTTTGCGCCCTCTGGAAGAAGCTTGCATAGTGGTTGTTAAATCCGACGCTAAAGGATTTCAAGTCCGCCATCCGTGTTGGAGCACGAACACCCTTGCGATGAAATCAGCGCGCAAAAGAGTGTTGTTTCTCATGCCTACCCTCGGCGGCGGGGGAGCTGAGCGAGTAACCGTGACGCTCGTTCAGCACCTGGACCGCTCGCGCTTCGAACCCCATTTGGCCCTGGTCGAGGCGCTGGGCCCCTATCTCAAGGAGGTACCGGCTGATGTCCCACTTTACGATTTGAAAGCCAAACGGGTGCGCCACGCGTTGCCTGGCATGATTCGCTTGTGCTGGAAGTTAAGGCCGCACGCCATCCATTCAGCCATGTGCGAGCTGAATCTGGCCACGGTATTGTCAAGGCCTTTCCTGCCGCCGGGGTTGCGTCTGCTGCTGCGGGAAGATTCTTCGCCGAGCGCTCAAAACGCCCAAAGGCGCAAGCATCCGCGCCTCTGGAACTGGCTCTATCGGCATTTATACCCGCGGGCAGACAGGATAATCTGCGTGGGTGACCACGTGCTCGATGACTTGGCTGAGAACTTCGGCATTCCGCGCAGCAAGATGGCGCGCGTCTACAACCCTGTGGATCTCGATATGACGAGGCGACTCGCAGAGGCGGGTGTCACCCCCTACTGCGGCAAGGGTCCCCATCTTGTTGCCGCAGGCCGACTGTCAAAGGAGAAGGGGTTCGACGTGCTTCTCGACGCTATGCCATCAGTGCGGGCAGCGATTTCGGATGCTGACCTTACGATTCTCGGCGAAGGACCTCTCAAACCAGACCTGCTGGCGCAGCGGGAACGTCTTGGGCTGACCGAAACTGTTCACCTAGCCGGTTTTCAGCCCAATCCCTATCCCTACTTCAAGCATGCAGATCTGTTTGTGCTCCCTTCGCGTTACGAGGCCTTCGGTCTGGTCGTGGTCGAAGCTTTGGCTGTAGGGACGCCGGTGGTGGCCTCAGACTGCCCGGGGGCGGTGCGGGAGATATTGGGGGATTGTCCAAACGCCCGGCTGGTTCGGCCTTCCGACCCGAAGGCCCTGGCAGAAACAATCGTCGCTGCCGTCAACTTTGCCAGGACAGAATTACAGCCAGACCAAGGACTGGGCTCTTTTCTTAGCCGGTTCGACGTGAAAACCGTGATGCGAGATTACGAGGAACTACTGGAGGCGTAACGCCCTACCATTTTGTTAGGAGGGGTGATGGAAAATGAGTGAAACCAAAGATCGCGGTCCCGGCGGCGATCGAGCGGGTGCAGAATTCTGGGAGGATTGGTGGAAAAGAACCCGCCTGCCCCTGCCCCCTCCCCTTGATCCTCATCGCCCGGGCCTCAAGAACTACGTGGTTAGGAAGTTTCATCGCACCTTCGAGCAACTTTTTGCAGGCTACGACACCTCTTCAATGGAGCTGGTTGAGGTTGGGTGCGCTCAGTCGGTTTATTTGCCATATTTTGCAAAACGCTTTGGTTTTAAGGTCTCCGGAATTGACCGCTCGGAAATGGGCTGCGAGAGGGCTCGCACGATTCTGGAGAGAGAAGGGGTTAAAGGCGACGTTTATTGCACGGATTTCTTCTCAGTTCCCACACAGCTCATCGGGCGGTTTGATGTCGTGATTTCCTTCGGTGTTGTAGAACATTTTGAGCAGACCGCAGGGGCTTTGCGGGCCTTAGCGAAGTTGCTTAAGCCCGGAGGGAGGATGTTCGACGACATTCCGAACCTCACCGGGATATTGGGAGAATATCAGAAGCTGCTCGATATGGATATGTACAACGCCCACGTGCCTCTAAGTCGCGAGAGTCTAGCTTCCGCTCACCGGGAGGCGGGCTTAGAAATTGAAAGCTGTGACTACTATTTGCCCATATGTTTAGAGGTCTTTAACTTGGAAAGGTGGCCCAAGAATCTTCTTTACTGGTTCACTATCCGTTCACATACGGCAATATCCAGGGCCGTGTGGTTCGTGGATGACTACATCGTTCGCCTCCGGCAGAATCGTTGGACTTCTCCTTATATCTGCTGTGTGAGCCGAAAGCCGTCCACGGAGGGTCCACAGATTACGCAGATTACACAGATGAAGAGCAAGAATTAGAGTAAAAACGCGGACGTGGTTGTGGCCTACCGCGATGTCATCGCGTGGGCACAAGGATGGGTACTCTATCGCTGACCTAAAGGTCAGCGATACGACCACCCCTTGCCTGATCTGTGAAATCTGAGTAATCTGCGGATCATCTGCGGATCAGGCCCACTTTTCCCGCCAAGCCTGAAACATGAGAACGTTCCACAGATGCCCCTGGCGATTCCGCTGCCCCGAAAGATGCTCTGCCCAACACTCCCTGATTGGCTCTGGACGGAAGAACCCTTCTCGTCGCAGCCGGTTCTGACTTAACAGTTCCTCCGCCCAATCTCTTAGCGGCCCACACAGCCAGTCTTCAAGAGGAATTCCAAAACCCATTTTTGGGCGTTCGATCAATTCTCGTGGCACGTACCTGTACAGGACTTGCCGCAGCAACCATTTCGTCTGCCCCGCGCAAATCTTCATGGAGGTGGAAATGCGGGCGGCAAACTCGACGACCCTGTGGTCCAGGATTGGGACACGCGCTTCAAGGCTCACCCCCATGCTGGCCCGATCTACTTTGGCAAGAATATCTTCCGGAAGGTAAGTCACGAGGTCGAGAAACATTAGCCGTGGGGAGAGGTCAGCGAGGTGGGCCCAATCCGAAGATCGGGTGAGAATGGTCGATGATTCCTCTGCTCCGAGCACAACTTCAGCGGGGTGCCTCCAGTAAGACATCAGGTTATGGTAAATCTCCTCGGGGTTCCTCGCCGCCATTATTTCTGCGAGCCTGTACGCTCTATCGCCCACCGTGGAGGGGCGCGCCAAGCGGGGGAGCCACCGACTTAGTCCGCCAAACAGGCGGTTATAAGTCGCGGGCTTGCAGGCGCGGATCAATCTCGCGAACGCATTTCTGGAAGTGTAGGGAAAGCATCGGACAACATCCCAAAACTTACGCGTGCGGGCATAGCGCGTGTACCCGCCAAACAGCTCATCGCCGCCATCGCCGGAAAGGCTCACCGTCACATGCCGGCGTGTGAGGGCGGAAAGCAGGTAAGTTGGGATTTGGGAAGAATCCCCGAAGGGCTCGTCATAGAGAGTTGGCAACTCGGGGATGACATCCATGGCTTGCTTCGGAGTTACGTACAGTTCGGTATGGTCGGTCCCGAGGTGCGCCGCCACGGCTTTGGCGTGCGCCGCTTCATTGAATTCCTGCTCGTGAAAGCCGATCGTGAACGTCTTCACCGGGCGATGGCTCTGCGCCTGCATCAGGGCGACCACGGTCGAGGAATCGATGCCGCCGGAAAGAAATGCGCCCAAGGGGACATCCGCAATCATTCGCAGCCGGATCGATTCCCTAAGGAGCCGATCCAATTCCTCGATCGCTTCCGGTGCGGAACCTCGGAAGGGGTCCGCCGCGCCACGCTCGTAAACTTCTTTCGCAGACCAATAGAGAGCCGTCCCCGACAACTCGGAGGAGGGCTGTGCTCCAGCCCGGAGGCTGAGAATGTGGCCGGGAGGCAGTTTCCATATTCCTTGATAAATGGAGTAGGGGTAGGGTACGTAGCCGAGACGCAAATACGAGGCCAGTGCGCCGCGGTTGATTTCCGGGCGGAAGGCAGGGTGTGCGCGGAGCGCCTTCAACTCCGACCCGAAGAGGAATGTCTTATCCTGCCAGCCGCAGTAGAGTGGCTTTATGCCCAGCCGATCCCGCACCAGGTGCAGCACGCGCTCGCGCCTGTCCCATAGAGCGAAGGCGAACATACCGACGAATTTCTTGACCGCCGCCTCCAGGCCCCACTCGCTCACTGCCTCGAGCATCACCTCCGTGTCGGAGTGGCCGCGAAAGGCGTGTCCCAGCGGTTCCAAGTCTTTTCGCAATTCTCCGAAGTTGTAAACTTCGCCGTTGAAGACGACGACGTATCGGCCATCGGAAGAGATCATGGGTTGGTGGCCGGCCGGGGAGAGGTCCACAATCGAGAGCCGCCGGAATCCCATTGCGATGCCGGCTGCTGCATCAACCCAGAGGCCCGAATCGTCCGGCCCGCGGTGAACAAGTTGATCGGCCATGCGGCACACTTGTTCCCGCAGTTCCTGCTCCGACGCCGAACCTATGAACCCTGCGATTCCACACATAGGAGAAATACCAAAACGCAAGGGATACAACTGCTCAGCGACCATTGTACACGGGATTCGCCTGCGGCACGTGGAAGGAACATGTCGTTTCAGTGCTACCGATTTCAGGGCCGAAGCGTTAGAATCTGCATGCTATATGACTTCATACCGTGTCCTCGTGGTCACCAATCTTTGGCCCTACGAAGGCGATCCCAGCTACGGTTGCTTCGTGAAAGCCCAGATGGACTCCTTGCAGCCGCTGGGCGTGGATTACGACATACTCTTTGTTAACGGCCGCCAGTCCCGCTGGAATTATTTGCGTGCCTTCCCGCAGTTGTGGCAACGGCTGCGCGCCCAGCGCTACGACCTGATCCACGCCCACCAGGGTTTATCCGGGCTGGTAGCTCGATGCCAGATCAGCCTCCCTCTCGTGATCTCATTTATGGGCGATGATGTTTCGGGGAAATCTAAGGGCAGCGACCGCATCCCGCTTTTCGGCCGGTTCTATCAGGTCTCGAGTTTCATCTTGGCGCGCCTGGCCTCCGCCGTCATCGTGAAAACCGCGGAGATGAAGCGGCATCTAAAGTTGCATTCAGCCCAGGTCATTCCGAACGGGGTTGACATGGATCTCTTCCGGCCAACCGGCCAAGCTGAAGCGCGGCGCGAGTTGGGCCTTGACGCGCAAAAAAAGTTCGTCCTGTTTCCTTATGACCCGAAGGTCTCGAGGAAACGCTTCGACTTGGTTCGGTCGGCCGTGGCTCGAGCGTGGCAAGCAATCCCCGAGCTGGAGATCCTGCAGGTCTTCGCTGTTCCACAGTCCCGCATGCCACTCTATATGAACGCTGCAGACGTGCTGGTCCTGGCTTCCCAATTCGAGGGTTCTCCCAATGCGGTCAAGGAGGCCATGGCCACGAACCTTCCCGTGGTGGCGGTGGAGGTAGGCGACACTGCTGAGCTGATCGGACAAACGAAAGGATGCCACTTGGTGCGGCGCGATGCCGGGGAGATTGCCGCAAAGATCGTGGAAGTATGCCGCAAAGGGATGCGCACGCGCGGGCGCGATAGTATTGCAAGGCTCTCCATAGAGAACGTCGCCAGGCAGATTGTGCACGTCTACTCAACTGTGGTCTGCCACAGCTAGCCGGAGTCAGGCTCGGGACCCCCTCACCCGGCCCCGTCAACTGACGGACTGGTGAAAGCGCCGGCGTCCGTCGGCTGACGGACACCCTCTCCCCACAAGGGGGAGAGGGGCGGGAGTTTCTACATTGGTCAGTCTCGGGATCGGGGTTATACTGGTCCGCCAACGTGCCCACACGCCAAGAACTCCTCGACGCCGCCGAGCGCCTGCATGCGCACATCCTGCGCCGTCACTATTCGGCAGGACTGGTTCACGGCCCGGACGCCGGCATCCGCTTCAACCTTCACCTCTGGCGATTCTTCAAGAGCGCGCTCGAATTCTTCCCCTGGAATGACGATTACGTTTTCATCCAGAGCCAGGGCTACTGGATTCTCGCCAACTGGATGCTGCACGAGGCCACGGGCGAGCACCGCTACCGCGATATCGCCCTCGAGACCGCGCACGCCATGCTTCTCCTTCAGCAGCCCGGAGGTAATTGGATCTACCCGCTTCCGCAGCGAAGGCATTTGATCGCCACGGTCGAAGGGAACTGGGGCGCAATCGGATTGTTGGCTGCGTACGCGCGCGAACCCCGCCCGGAGTTTTTGGCGGGCGCGGTCAGGTGGTACGATTATCTAGTGGGCAGCATTGGGTTCCAGGAGCACACGTCCGGCAAAGCCATTAACTACTTTGATAAACCCCGCGGCAAGATCCCGAATAATTCCGTCGAAGCTGTTTGGCTTTTTCTCACCCTGTGGCGTGCGACCGGGGAGGCTCGCTTTGCCGTTCATGTTGAACCGATGCTGGATTTCCTTGCCGCAGTTCAGCTCCCCTCAGGCGAACTTCCTTATATCGTCGAGGGTCCGTATGAGCGCGAGCGCATTCATTATCTCTGCTATCAATACAACGCCTTTGAGTTCCTGAAGCTGGCTTGGTCAGAGGCGCTGCTTCCCGTCCCTCGCACGGGCAGGATTCTCGCTTCTCTCGCCAAGTTTCTCTCCTGGGGTGTGACGGCCTCGGGCGCCAGCGCCGTGGACTGCTCCCACCGAATGCCGGAAACGGATTACTTTACAGCCGTGCTCGCCGCCGCGCTCCAGGAAGCGGTCGAACGGAAGCTGCTCGAGAACACGGATCTCAGCGAGCGGTGCTATGCCCGGCTCCTGGCGCGGCAGCGGCCTGACGGAAGCTTTGCCTACACCACGGGAGACTACGCTCTCCTCCGGGACGCGCGCTCCTACCCGCGGCCACAGGTCATGACTTTGTTTCATTTGCTCTATCCGTTTTCCAGAAAGCGGATTGGAATGTAGGCCGGGGCAAGCCTTGGTCCTACAAGCGCCATGAGGCAGTTTTGTATTAGATTCATGCTATGTGCGGCATTTGCGGCATCTTCAATTTCGGAACGCGCGCGCCCGCCGATCCTGCTGCCCTGAAACGCGCCACGGACGCCATGGCGCATCGCGGGCCGGACGATGAGGGATTCTTTCTCCAGGGCGATGTGGCTCTCGGCAACCGTCGCCTTAGCATCATTGACCTCGAGGGCGGGCACCAGCCGATTTCGAATGAAGACAAAACCATCTGGATCACTTTCAACGGCGAGATCTACAACTACCGCGAGCTGCGCGACGACCTCCTGAAGCGCGGCCACCAGTTCCGCACCGCGAGCGATACCGAAGCGATCGTCCATCTTTACGAGCAGTACGACCTTGCCTGTCTCGATCACCTGCGCGGCATGTTCGCGTTTGCGCTGTGGGACGCCCGCAAGCGGCGCCTGCTGCTGGTCCGCGACCGCCTGGGAATCAAGCCGGTGTTTTATCGCCTGGAGCCGGGCCGCTTGGTCTTCGCTTCCGAGCCGCGCGCCCTGCGCGAGCTGAGCGAGCAACCGCTGGAGATTGACCCGCAATCCGTTTATGACTTCTTCGGGTTTCGTTACATCCCTGCGCCGCAGACCTTCTATCGAGGTGTGGAGAAGCTGCTCCCCGGTCACTTCCTGCTTGCCGACTCGAGCGGCGCGCACACCCGTGCCTATTGGGACGTCCCTGCCGAAGAAGATGCGCCCCGCCCGGCCAAGGAAGCCGCCGAGGAAGTCATCGAGCAGTTGCGCGAATCGGTCCGCTTGCGGCTGATTGCGGATGTTCCCCTGGGTGTCTTTCTGAGCGGCGGGACGGATTCGAGCGCCGTGGTGGCGGTCATGACGGAGCTCGAAGCCCAGCCGCTGCGCACTTTTTCGGTGGGTTTCGAGGAACCCGAGTACAGCGAATTGCCCTACGCGCGCGCCGTGGCGCAGCGCTTTGCCACCCAGCATCACGAACTCATCATGCGGCCCGAGCAACTGAGCCTCGAGTTGCCGCGCCTGGTGGCCTTCCGCGACGAACCCATCGCCGAGCCCACCGACGTGGCGTTGTACTTGCTTTCCCGCTTGGCGGCGCGGAGCGTGAAAGTTGTGCTGGCGGGCGAAGGCGGAGACGAACTGTTCGCCGGTTATCCCAAGTACGCCGCCGACCCGCTGGCGGGGCTGGTTTCGGCGCTCCCGCAGGGAGTCACGCGCGCCCTCGTTCGCCGGCTGCCCTACAGCCAGCGGCGTGTCAGGACCGCCCTCGAAGCGCTCTCCATCCGCGATGAAGCGGAGCGCTCCGCCACCTGGTTCGCTTCCTTCTCGCGCGAAGAGCGGGAGAACTTGTTTGCGCCGGATTTCCTGGCGCAGGTCGATCCCGCTCATCCCGCGCAGGTCTTTCGAAGCTATATGGAAAAACAGCCCGAGCGCACGCCGCTGAAGCGAATGCTCTATGCTGACCTCAAGGTTTGGCTGCCGGACAATCTTCTGCTCCGCGGAGATCTGATGACTATGGCCGCCTCGATCGAGGAGCGCGTGCCGTTCCTTGACCATAAGCTGGTGGAATTTGCCGCGCGCCTCCCGACCAAACTCTTGACGCAAGGCTTTCGCGCCAAGGTTTTGCTGAAGCGGGCCTTCGAGCGCTTTTTGCCCCCGGAGGTTCTCTACCGGCGTAAGGTGGGTTTCGTGGTCCCCGTCGGCGAGTGGTTCCGAAAACCATTAAAGTCTTTTGTGGCGGACTTGGTCCTCTCCTCGGAGGCCCGGGCGCGCGGCTATTTCAACCCCTCGAGCATGGAGACGTTCCTCCGAGAGCACTTCGACGGCGTTCGCGACCGGCAAAAGCAACTTTGGGCCTTGGTGAATTTTGAGCTGTGGTGCCGGCATGCAAAATAACAAGCCCGCCGTCTGCATCATTATCGAAAACTTGCCGGTTCCCATGGATCGGCGGGTCTGGCAGGAATCTCGGGCGTTGCGCGACGAGGGATACCGCGTCTCGGTGATCTGCCCGAAAGATCGAGGCTTCGAACGCAGCCGCGAGACCCTCGAGGGCATCGAGATATACCGATATCGCGTTTGGGAAGCTTCGGGTCCGCTCGGCTATCTCCTCGAGTACGCCCTGGCGCTCGCCGCCCAGTTCCGCCTGGCCCTTCGTGTCTACGCGCGCACACGCTTCCGCATCCTCCAAGCGTGTAATCCGCCGGATACGATCTTTCTGATTGCGCTCTTCTTCAAGCTCTTGGGCGTGCGGTTCATCTTCGACCATCACGATCTTAATCCCGAACTTTACGAAGCTAAATTCGGACGGCGAGACTTCGGATATAGGCTGGTCTGCTGGGCTGAACGCCTGACCTTCCGCACCGCCGACGTCTCGATTGCCACAAACGAGTCCTACCGTGAAGTGGCGCGGGTTCGCGGAAACATGCGTAGCGAGCGCATTTTCGTGGTGCGAAGTTGCCCCGAGCTGGAGAGAATGCGGAAAGGGCCCGCACAGCCCGAACTCAAAGAGGGCCGCCGCTATCTCGCCGTCTACCTCGGCGTCATGGGGCCTCAGGATGGGCTTGAACTTTTGCTCGAGTCCATTGCCTCGATCGTGCATGGCTCAAAGCGCCAGGACATCCTCTTTGTCCTGATTGGCGCGGGGACCGAACTTCCGCGGCTCAAAGCCCTGGCTGCCGAGAACGGCCTCGAGCCGCTGGTGAGGTTCAAGGGACGCCTCCCGGATGAGGAAGTCGCGGCCTATTTCTCAACCGCCGACGTAGGGGTGGCGCCCGACCCGGCCACGCCCATGAATGACAAATCCACCATGAACAAGATTCTGGAATATATGACCTTCGGCCTCCCCGTCGTGCTCTATGACCTCACCGAAGGCCGCCGCTCGGCGGCGGGCGGAGCACTTTACGCGCGCCCCGGCGACCCGGAAGACTTCGCCCGCCAGATCCTGAAGATCCTGGACTCGGAGAGCTTGCGCCGCGAGCTGGGCGCCTGCGGGCGAAAGCGCATCGAGGAAAGTCTGAATTGGGAATGTGAGAAGCGGTCGCTGCTGGAAGCCTACGCGACTGCTCTCGCCCCATAATTCGACCTGAGCTCGAAGAGGCGCTGGCCTCGAGCCAAGTCATTGTCGTCGCGGGCCATCACCCCGAGTTCGCCGGCGTGGCGCGGAAGCTGAAGCGGGGTCAGACAGCGATCGATCTGGTCGGCCTGCCGGACTCAGGGCCGGCGGCGCGAGCTCACATCGAGGGCCTGTGCTGGTAAGCGTAGCGGCGGGTTTATCCCGCCATATCTCGAATGAATTTCGTCACTCGCAAAGCGGGAGGAAAATCCACATGAAACTCATCACCCGAGGCGTGCTGGTAATGCTTTGTACTCTTACTCCCGCCCTGGCCGGAGGCTTGCGCATGGGCAGGGCAGCCGTCAACATCACCCCGCCGCTCGGAATGCCGATGGGCGGGTATTATAGTGTCCGCCTGAACACGGGAACCCATGACCCTCTTTACGCCAAGGCGATAGTTTTGGAAGAAGCCGGAGTGGAGGCTGCGATAGTGGCGTGTGATCTGGAGAGCATTCCGCGCAGCTTCGTCGATGCGGCGCGTCTTATCATCCAAAAGACAACTCATGTGCCCCCGGACCACGTGATGATCAGCGCCACGCACACCCACACGGGTCCCGAGATGAGCCACTTCTTCCTGGATCGACTCGAGGGGACGACTGCGCAGACTGCAAGAGATTACCGCGCGGCGCTGCCCGGCAAAATCGCAGAGGCGGTTCGCGAGGCAGAGGCGGATCTCGCGCCCACAGAGGCTTGGGCGGGCATGGGGCGGGAGAGCACGCTCTGCTTCAATCGCCGCTACTTGATGAAGGATGGCACAATCGGATGGAACCCCGGCAAGTTGAACCCCAACATCGTGCGGCCGGCAGGGCCGGTTGATCCAGATGTTTCCGTGGTCTACTTCAAGGCTGCGCCGTCCAAACCGCAGGCAACTTTCGTGAATTATGCGATGCATTTGGACACCACCGGCGGCACGCAATATTCTGCCGATTATCCTTATACGCTGGGCAGGTTGCTGGGGGAAGCGAAAGACTCGAAGATGCTGACGGTGTTCGCGATCGGGACGGCGGGAAACATTAACCATCTAGATGTCAAGAGCGCCGAGCGCCAATCCAGCCTGCAAGAGGCGGCCCGGATCGGCACAATCCTGGCAGGCGATGTATTAAAGACCTATCCCCGGCTCACGCCGGTCAATGGGCCTCTGCTGGTCCGCCGCGAGATTATCAAGTTGCCGGTTCAGGAATTGCAACCTGGGGAAGTGGAAAAGTCGCAGGAGCTTGCGACCCGCCTGGTCAGGGAGGGTCCGGAGAAGTTCGCCTTTCTTGACCTGGTGCGCGCTTTCAAAGTTCTTTGGGTGGCTGAATTCCAAGGCAAGCCCATCGATGCGGAAGTGCAGGTAATTGCCTTGGGCAACGACTTGGCCTGGGTCGGATTACCGGGTGAAGTGTTCGTCGAGTTGGGTATGGCCATCAAGGCGGCTTCTCCGTTTCGGTATACGATTGTGAACGAGCTGTCGGGTGATGTCATCGACTATGTTCCCGATCGGAAGGCGTTCGCCGAAGGGGCCTACGAGGCTGTCAACTCGCTCTGCGCTCCCGGAGGCGGTGAAGCTTTGGTGGACGCCGCCACCCGTCTGCTCATCGAGGCATACCAAAGTTCCACGCACTAGATACTGCTAGACTAAAGCTATTCTTTCGGAGGATACGAGTGAGTGAAAACATTCCCAACAAAATGAAGGCCCTGGTGAAGAGCAGGCGAGAGCCGGGGCTGTGGCTGGAGGAAGTCCCGACGCCGGAGATCGGCATCAATGACGTGCTGATTCGGGTGCGGCGTGCGTCCATCTGCGGCACCGATCTGCACATCCTGAATTGGGACGCGTGGGCCAGTAAAACCATTCCCGTGCCGATGGTGGTCGGGCACGAGTTTGTGGGCGAGGTGGCGATGGTAGGGTCAAACGTCTCCGATTTTTTCCCCGGCCAGCTCGTGGGCGCGGAGGGGCACGTGGTCTGCGGGCGTTGCCGCAATTGCCTGGCGGGCAGGCGCCACCTGTGCGCGCACAGCAAGGGAGTGGGCGTGCACCGCCCGGGCTGCTATGCGGAGTACATCTCGGTGCCCATGAGCAACGTCTGGGTGCATCACCCCGATATTGACCCCGAGGTCGCCTGCATCTTCGATCCATTCGGCAATGCCGTGCATACCGCGCTCGCCTTTCCCGTCTTGGGCGAGGATGTGCTGATCACGGGCGCGGGGCCTATCGGGTTGATGGCGGCGGCGGTGGTGCTGCATGCCGGCGCGCGCTTTGTGGTGCAAACGGACGTCAACCCATGGCGGCTGGAACTGGCGCGCCAAATGGGCGTCACGATGGCGGTGGACACGCGCCAAACCGGGCTGAAAGAGGTGCAGAAGAAACTGGGCATGAAGGAGGGGTTCGATGTGGGCCTCGAGATGTCGGGCAGCGGATCGGCCTTCCGGGACATGCTGGCGAACATGGCGCACGGGGGCCGCATCGCCTTGCTGGGCATTCCTTCCGAGGAGATCGTCATTGACTGGAATACGGTTATCTTCAACATGATTACCCTGAAAGGCATTTATGGCCGTGAGATGTACGAGACGTGGTACATGATGACAGTGATGCTCCAGTCCGGTCTCGATATCAAGCCGGTCATCACCCACCGTTTCTCCTATACGCAATTTCAGGAGGCGTTCGACGTTATGCTGTCCGGCCAAGCCGGAAAAGTGATCATGGACTGGACCCAGTAGCTCCCACGCGCTTGCCTTGCCTCCACGATTCAGACTAGCGAAGCGGAGATGCCAAATCAATTGCGGATGGATTTGAACCAGCAGCGCAATCCTCTGCCGGGAAATCAACCGCGACGCGGCAGGGGGGACGCGTTTCTCTTGACTTGTGTCAACTGCTGATTTTGCCGCGATTTCTTATTGCGAGATGTTGACACCTCTTTGAGCTTTCACCTATAGTTTATTTTTGGGGCTTGTTTCGAAAGCAAATAGCGGTTTCACTCCGTAAGCAGAGGAGCATCGTGCATGGCGAATGCGCATGGCACACCTTCCACGACCTCAGCGAAAGCGCCAGCGGGCGGTGCTGTCGCCACTCCACCCAAGCCGGCAGCAAAGGCGGCCGCTCCAACCAAACCTGAGAGCACGCCTGGCGAAGGCGTCGCTGACTCAGGGAAGATGCGACGACGCATCATCTGGAGTTGCGTGTGGGGATTCGTTGCCGCCAATTTCCTGATGTTCCTGCGTTTTTTCTTTCCGCGCGCCCTGTTCGAGCCGGAGACGGTACATGTGATCGGTTATCCTTCCGACTTCCAGATCGGGGTTAATGAGAAATACAAACAGGCCTACCGAATCTGGGTGGTCAAAGAACCTCCCCGCCTTTTTTGCATTTTTGCCAAGTGTACGCACCTGGGTTGCACGCCGGATTGGAAGCCTGCCGAGGACAAGTTCAAATGCCCCTGTCACGGCAGCGGTTACACACCCGAAGGGGTGAACTTTGAAGGGCCGGCGCCACGGCCCATGGATCGCGCCCACGTGGAGTTGAGCGCCGATGGGCAGATCGTGGTGGATACCAGCCGGCTTTATTCCTGGTTTAAGAGCCAGGGCGGCCCGGACAACTTTGAAGACCCGGGCGCGTTTATAACAGTGTGAAGGCAGTGGCTAGTGGTTAGTGGCTAGTACTACTACGTTACGTTATTGACCTCCCACAGGAGAGGTGCTAAGCTTCGGTCCATGACCGAGAGCGAAATCGAGAAATGTCGAAAGCGCTTGGAACAATTCTTGGCCGACTTGCTGGAGCCGCTGGGGCGGCGCGAGCGACGCCATTGGAGCTCGGTGTACATCCGCGGCTTGTTGTTGGACGGCGAACGCAAGTCGATCGAGCCGATGGCGGCGCGTCTGCCCGAGGGAAACGTACAGGCCATGCAGCAGTTGATCGGGCAGAGTCCGTGGCCTTGGGCGCCGGTTTGGCAAGGGTTGGCGCAACGGATGACGGCAGAGTTGAGGCCCGATCCGGTGTGGGTCATCGACGACACGGGGTTCCCCAAGCAAGGTCGCCACTCGGTGGGAGTGGCGCGGCAATATTCCGGCACGCTGGGCAAGACGGCCAATTGCCAGGTGGCGGTGAGCCTGCATCAGGCGGGAGCAGAAGAAAGTACCATCCTGGACTGGCGGCTGTACTTGCCGGAAAGCTGGGCGCAGGATCCCCAGCGGCGCGCCGCAGCCGGCATCCCCGCCGAGGTGAAGTTCCAGACCAAGTGGCAACTGGCGCTGCAATTGATCGACGAGGCGCGGGCCTGGGGCTTGCGGTGCGGGGTGGTGTTGGGGGACGCCGCCTACGGGGAAGTCACGGAATTTCGCCAGGGGCTGGAGACTCGCCAACTTCCTTATGCGCTGGGCATTCCTTCCACCGTGAGGGTGTGGAGGAAACCGCCCCGCCTGCGGAAAGCGCGGGGGCGAGGACGTCGGCCGGCGGTTTACCATTACGGCGAACAGCGGCCGTGCGCAGTGCGGGAAGTGGCGGAACAGGCCCGTGGGTGGAAGCAGGTGCGCTGGCGAGAAGGCACCCAAGGCTGGCTGGAGTCCCGCTTCGACGCTTGTCGCGTCCAGCCCGCGCACGGATTCGACGAAGGCGCCCCGCCCCACCCGGAGGTCTGGCTGCTGCTGGAATGGCCGCCCGGCGAGCGAGAGCCCACGAAATATTTTCTCTGCGACCTGCCGGAAAACTACACACTGCGACGGCTGGTGCGCATCGTCAAAAGCCGCTGGAAGATCGAGCAGGATTATCAGCAGCTCAAGGAGGAACTGGGGCTGGACCATTACGAAGGCCGCAATTGGACGGGCTGGCACCATCACGTCACCTTGGTTATGTTGGCGCACGCCTTCCTGACCTTGGAGATGCTGCGCAACAAAAAAAACTTCTGGGTGGACCCTGCCACGGACGCGCCGTGAGATCCAACGCTTGTTGTTTACCTGGACCGGAGAGTGTGCGTACTGTGGCAGCATAATTCGCAAACGAAATCGTCCACCTTAACGTAACGTAGTAGTACTAGACGTCGGTTGCCAGTGGCTTGTCATTGGTCGGGTTGGTTAATGGCTAGCAAAGGGCTGTGGCTCGATAGTGACCAGGTTAGTGACTAGCCACTAACCACTGACCACTAGCCACTTGAACGGAGAAGTGGATGGCTGAAGAGCAGAATGGGAACACGGAAAAGAGAGGTCTTGCCGGCGTCCTGGAGGAGGTCCGGGAGGATGTGAAAGTTCTCCAGGAAAAGGCCAAAGAAGACCTGGAGAGCCTCAAGAAGCCAAAGAAGACCCAGCTCTACAAGTCGATCTTCCGCGTCAAGCACGATGAGAGCGAGCGCAGCCGCGCCCTCAGCGTGCTCACTAATGTCTTCTTCCATCTTCACCCGGCCAAGATCAACCGCGACGCCGTGCGCTACAACTACACCTGGGGCATGGGCGGCATGACGTTCTATCTCTTCCTCGTGTTGACCATCACCGGCGTGCTGTTGATGTTCTATTACCACCCCACCAAGGGGCAGGCCTATCGCGACATCATCTATTTGATGAACGACGTTCCTTTCGGCAGGCTGCTCAGGAACATGCACCGCTGGGCCGCGCACCTGATGATTATTGCGGTCTGGCTCCATATGTTCAGGGTTTTCCTGACAGGCTCTTATAAGAAGCCGCGCGAATTCAACTGGTGCGTGGGTGTAATCCTGCTGGTGCTGACCATGCTGCTTTCCTTCACCGGCTATCTGCTCCCGGACGACCAATTGGGATTTTGGGCGGTCACAGTGGGAACCAATATGGCGCGAGCAACCCCGTTGCTGGGGCACGAGGGGCCTTTCGGCCCGCAGCTTGGAATGACCGCGTACAACGATGTGCGCTTCGCCTTGCTGGGCGGCTCGATTGTGGACGCCAACGCCTTGCTGCGAGCCTATATCTGGCACTGCCTCGCCATTCCTCTTATTGCTGCAACGTTTATGGGCGTGCACTTCTGGCGAGTGAGGAAAGACGGCGGCATCTCCGGGCCGGCGCCGATGATGCTGGAATCCGAGATTAAGCTGGAAAGAAAGTTCTGAGGGCAGTCGAGAAGTCGAGAGTCGAGAAGTTGAGGAGTGAAGGGTCCGGAAGTGAAGAAGTCTAGAAGTTGAGAAGTCGCCGCGCAGGAGCGGCGCATACATAGAAAGCAATGCATGCGCCACCCCCATTTGACTTCTTGACTCCTCGACTTTCTCGACTCCTCGACTCGAATGAGGTTCAATGGACTGGCATCAACTCTGGGAAATTGTCTCCGCTCCCGATAACGTTCCCATTGTCGCCATTCTCTTCCTGGTGCCTTTTTATACTTGGTATGCCGTCCGGCAAGCCCGTGCCAACGATCGGTTGATTGCGCAGCTTGAAGCTGATCCGCAACTTGCCAAGACGCATCACCGCAAGACCCAGTCCTGGAAGCCCGGGTGGGCGCGGGAAGTGCAGACCTGGCCTTACCTGATGCGGATCGAGTTCCTGGCGGCAGTCATCCTGACCGTCCTTCTGATCGTGTGGTCGCTAACGCTCAATGCCCCGCTCGAAGAGCTTTCCAACCCCAACCTGACCATGAATCCCGCCAAAGCGCCCTGGTACTTCCTGGGACTCCAGGAGATGCTGGTCTATTTCGATCCCTGGATTGCCGGCGTGGTAATGCCTACGCTTATTATTATCGGACTGATGATTATCCCCTATATCGACGCCAACCCGCTGGGGGCGGGCTACTACACGCTGAAGCAGAGGAAATTTGCCATCGCCACATTCTGCGTCGGGTTCGTGCTCTTATGGCTGCTGATGGTGATCATCGGGACCTTTATCCGCGGCCCGGGGTGGATGTGGTTCTGGCCGGGGCAAACCTGGGATCCGAGCCGCGTGGTGTTCGAGGTGAACCGCGATCTCCCCGATCTTTTTGGCATAACCGCCATGTGGGGAAAAATCGTCTTGGGCGCGATCGCCATGGGACTGTACTTTGCCGCCGCGGGATTCGGCCTGCACAAGATCATCACGGGCACGGCTTTCAACCGGAAAGTCTATCAACGGATGAGCTTCCTTCAGTATGCCACCATGCAAGTCTTTTTGATCATGATGCTGCTGTTGCCGATCAAGATTCTGATTCGCCATCTGTTTCGGATCAAGTACATCTGGGTTACTCCATGGTTCAACGTCTGAAGTCCCGTTCCCATCAACTCCGGGAGGCGCAGCTTGCCTGACTCGCCGGACAAAGACCCGGTCGTAAGCCAGTCTCTGGCGGTGTACCTGCTCATCGCTTCGGTGCTGCTGCTCATAACCCTGATGTGGTCACTCTATGATGAGTTCTTTGGCCTGCGGCCCTGGAAGGAATACCAAAGGGCATTTGTGCAGCGGTACGGGGCCTTTCTGAGAAAGCAGATTCCGATTCAGCGCGCCAAGGAAAAGACGATTGGGAACTCCCCGGAGTTCCTGGCGCTCAAGCAGAAACTCGGGGACCTGGAAAAGGAAACGGCGCCGAAGGTGAAGGACCTGGATGCTGCATCGGCGCGGGTGGAGGCTCGCACCGCCGCGGTCCTTAATCTGCTCACCACGGCGCGAGCTTATGTCGGGTCGCAGATTTACATCATTGAACACACCTCGAGTCGCGGGAGCAAACAATCGCTTCAGAAAGAACTCGACAAATACGAAAGCGGCCCCTTCGAGGTGACCCTTCCTCCTGCCCAAGTGGGAGGTAATGAAGAAACGTTGCGCCTGACTTTCGACCAACTCGAGGACAAGTTCAACGATCTTCAGCAGGAGAAAGGGAGGCTCCTGCTCGAGAAGGCGAGCCTGCTTCGCCCCGTTTCGGAGCTGCAAAACCAGGTTGATTCCTATGTGAAAGACCACATTGACGGCCTAACGGTCGAGGCTTTGCAAGGGCTTCAGAAAAAGAACGAAGACTTTACGGTGGAGATCAAGCAGATCAACAACCCGGACGCCGAGATTGTGGACCGCTGCGAGAGCTGCCACGTGGGAATCCGCGAGCCGGTAGTGATGACCCGCAAGGACATGGGTGGAACGAAAGACCCGATGTCCGCAGCCTTCACCTCTCACCCTGATACGGAACTACTCCGCCTCCACGACCCGGACCGTTTCGGATGCACGCCTTGTCACAACGGCAACGGGATGGATATCGCCCGAGTGGAAAAAGCCCATGGGCACGACGAGCACTGGCTCTGGCCGCTCCATCCCATGGCCAATGTCGAGGCCGGATGCCAGCAGTGCCATGCGAGCGACATGGTCGTCGACCATGCTCCTACCCTCTCCCAGGGGAAGCAGCTATTCGAGTGGCGGGGTTGCACGGGCTGCCATCGTTACGAGGGTTATGACGCCGAACCTGAAGAGCTGCTCTCCACCCAGCGTGCCATTGAACAGTTGGAAGGGCGGCGCGCGGAAGACAAGATCGAGGTGCAAAAGAGCATCCTGGCGGGCGACCAGGCTCCTGATAACGAAACCGCGCAAAAGCTCTATTTGAAGGCCAACGAGCTTCAAGTCTCGATCAGCAAGATCAACCTGCAAATCGACCAGCAAAACCTTCGCGCCAAGAACCTAATGCAGGACGTAAAGAAGGTCGGACCTGATCTCAAAGAGGTGCGCATGAAGCTCCGGCCGGAATGGGTTCCGGTCTGGCTCGAGAACCCTCATGCCTTCCGCTCTACCACGAAAATGCCGCGGTTCCGGCTGGATGAGGATGAACTGCCGGCCGTCTCAGCCTTCATCTGGCAGAGCGGGCTTAGCGGGCAACTTCCCAAACAGCCTGCCGGGGACCCCGTCAAAGGCAAAGATAGTTTCCAAACGCGCGGTTGCCTGGCGTGCCATTCGGTGGGTGAAGGGTCGAATGCCGTGGGCGGATGGTTCGCCGCCAATCTCAGCCGAGTGGCAGAGAAGGACAACTACGATTATGTCGTGCGCTGGGTTCACAACCCTCGCGAGCGCACGAACCCTTACTGCCCTTATGAGAAACGCGACTTGACGGCAGATGATTACAAGAAAAAAGGCCTGCCTTTCGTATTCGATATCGAGCACTCGAAGTGCCCGAGCGACGGTCACGAGTTGCTGGTCGAGCAGATGACCCCCATGCCGAATCTCCGGCTTTCGTGGGACGAGGCGCGGAACATCGCCAGCTACCTCATGACTTTGAAGGAGAAGGATCCTTCCAGTTATCCGCCCGCGCCTTACCTGAACGACCCCAAGATGAAAGCCAAGGGAGAAGAAATCGTCCGGCGTTACGGCTGCGCAGGTTGTCATGAAATTGCGGGCCTCGAGAACGAGGGAAGAATCGGAACCGAATTAACGGCGGAAGGGAGCAAGCCCCTCGAGCAGATGGATTTCGCCCTCTTCATCAAGCAAGCCAAGGCGAAGGATTGGTACAGTCACAAGGGCTTCTTCGAACACAAGCTGGCCAAGCCCGAGCTATTTGATGAGGGGATGATCAAGGCCGAAGGCGAAGAGCTGAAAATGCCGGACTTTGATTTTGAGAACAAGCCGGGCGAAATCCGCGCTCTCACCACATTTCTGATGGGCAGCGTCACTTCGCAGTACCCCGAGCGGTATTTCTACCGCCCGGCAGATTACCGCCGCGACATCCAGGAAGGTTGGTGGATCGTCCAGAAATACAACTGTATGGGCTGCCACCAGTTCACCCTGGGCCAAAGCAGCGTGGTAATGACATTGCCTCAGTATCAGACGCCTGATGGCAAGAGCCAGTTGCCGCCCCGCCTGCTTACGGAGGGTGCGCGCGTCAACCCCGAATGGCTGGCCAGGTTCCTCGCCAACCCGGCCTTGAATGAGAGAGATACCGACCGCGACGGAGTGCGCAGCTATCTGAAACTGCGCATGCCGACTTTCTATTTCTCTCCTATCGAAATTCGCAAACTGGTAAGATTTTTCCAGGCATTGTCACAACAATCTATGCCTTACATCCCGGTGAAGCAGGAGCCGCTCACGGAGCAGGAAATCGCCATGGCCAGGGCGCTGTTTACCAGCCCTGCTGCGCCCTGCTTGAAATGCCATGCGATCGGGTCCCCCTCCCACGACCAGTATGCGACGGCGCCGAATTTCCTGCTGGCCGCCGGTCGGCTGAAGCCCGATTGGGCCCGCCGCTGGATCCTCGACCCGGCTTTGATCGATCCCGGCACGGCCATGCCATCCGGCCTGTTCAAGCCTCAGGCGGACCACTATGTTTTTGCAGGTCCCACGCCGCCGGCGTTCAAGACTTATAACGGCGACCACGCGGAGCTGTTGGTTCGCTACCTGTTCGAGTTGACTTCTCAGGAGCAGCAACGGCTGATCCAGATGAGCGGGAGCAATTTGAATCCGGCATCTGCAAACCCCTCGACAACGGAGAACCGACGCAAACCCAAATCGGGCTCCAGCGAAAATCACGCCTTCCTGTCATTCCCGCGCAAGCGGGAATCCAGCTCGTTCCGGCCTGGCGTGGACCCCCCCTTTCGCGGGGGTGACGAAGGCGGTGATGTTCATCTCTTGGGGATGGTTAGCAAAGTTCATTAGCTCGATCCCAGCGCCACACGCGAAGGGCGCAGAAAGGTGAAAACGATGGAAAAACGAATTATTTTCTCGCTCGCCTTGGTGACTGCATTGACTCTGTTTCTGGGCGCGTGCAGCAAGAAGACGGAGGAGACCGCCGAGCAGCCGGCGGAAACCACAACCGCGCCTCAGCCCACCCCGATTGACCAATCCACGATGGGCGAAGTCACCGGCAAGGTCTCCTTCGAGGGAGCCAAACCGAAGCCCCACCGCATCATGATGGACCAGGACCCTGTTTGTGTGAAGAAGCACAACGGGCCGGTCTTTGCCGAAGATGACGAAGTCAACCCGAACGGTACGCTGCCCAATGTTTTCGTCTACGTGAAGTCTGGGGCGGAAAAGTACGTTTTCGCTCCGCCTTCAGAGCCCGCGACCCTGGACCAAGACGGCTGCATGTACAAGCCGCATGTACTGGGCATCATGGTGGGGCAGACGCTCAATATCGTCTCCAGCGACGCCACCACGCACAACATCCACCCCATGCCCAAGGACAACCGGGAATGGAACATGTCGCAAGGGCCGGGCGCCGCTCCCATCGAGCAGAAATTCACGCGCGAAGAAGTGATGATCCCCACCAAGTGCAACCAGCATCCTTGGATGCGCGCTTACATTGGCGTGCTGAAAACTCCCTTCTACGCAGTGACGGGTAGCGATGGCACATACACCATTAAGGGCCTTCCCCCGGGTGATTACACCATCGGGGCTTGGACGGCGATGGGCGGCGGGGAGGGCCAAACTCAAGAGCAGAAAGTGACCGTGGGAGCCAAGGAAACAAAGACTGCCGATTTCACGTTTAAGGCGCCTTCGTAGGAGTGGACAGTCGACGGTCGAATGCCGACAGCCGGTCAAATGAAGAGGTTGTCATTCCGAGCGGAGCGAGGAATCTCGCTCTGGGTTGTGGGGAGGGTACGTCAGGCCTCCAAAGAAGGGTATCAAACTGCGGTTTTTTCTGAACCGTAAGGCACGAAGTTTCATCTAAGTAAGAGGAAAGTTCCCGCACGGTTTGTACAGGGCTTTGCGATCAAAATTTGACCCATGTCTATTCTTCACCTTGCGGCGTGGTGGGGCGGGCAATTTTCAACAGGAGCGATGACCTATGGGGCTGGCGATTGCGCTGGTGGTAGTCCTTATCACCTTGCTCTCCGGCTACTTCTTCTGGGCCAAGACGTGGTGGTTCCCCGTTGATATCACGGCCAATTACGGGCACGCCATCGACCACCAGTTCATGTTGACGCTGGCCATCACGGGAATCATTTTCGTGGTCGCCCAAGTGGCCCTGGCCTACGCTGTCTGGCGTTATCGCGACCGCGGCGATGGGCGGAAAGCAGGCTACTCCCACGGCAATAACAAACTCGAACTCACTTGGACTACAGCGGCCGCCATCATATTCATTGGACTGAACCTGATGGGCTACCACATCTGGGCGTTCGTCCACTTTATGGGGCCGCAGCCGGGAGCGATGCGGGTGGAAGTTTGGGGACAACAATTCGCGTGGTACTTCCGCTACCCCGGCCCCGACGGCAAGTTTGGCCCCGTGCACGTGGAGAAAGTGGATGACGCCACGGGGAATTTTCTGGGTCTCGACCGCGATCGCGACTCGGATTCTAAAGACGACATCGTTACGGCCACGCTCGCTATACCGGTTAATCAGCCGGTGGAGCTCGTCTTGCGCTCCAAGGACGTTACGCACTCGTTCTTCGTTCGCGAACTTCGATTGAAACAGGATTTGGTTCCAGGGATGGAAATTCCCATCCACTTCACGGCCACTAGAGTTGGCACCTATGAGATTGCCTGCGCGGAATTGTGCGGCCTGGGCCACTACAAAATGCGGGCCTTCCTCGACGTGATGCAGCCGGAGGATTTCCAGAAGTGGCTCCAAAGTATGGCGCAGGCGCAGTAAAGCAGGATTCTGGAGGTTGGTTATGGCAGAGAGGCAAGCCGAGCTAGTACATCGGCACGAGGCGCCCACGGGGTTCATCCGGAGGTACCTCTTCAGCCTCGATCACAAGGTGATTGGCATCCAGTATTACCTGCTGGCTCTGGTCGCGGTTTTCGTCGGCCTTACCCTTTCCATCTTGATGCGTCTTCACCTCGTCTGGCCGCAAGCCAGCGTTCCCCTGCTTGACAAACTCTCTCCCCTCGGCGCCCCTCACGGTGTGATCACCCCCGAATACTATCTCTCACTCTTAACCCTGCACGGCACGCTGATGGTCTTCTTCGTCCTCACCACCGCTCCGCAAAGCGGCTTCGGCAACTTTTTTCTGCCCATCCAGATCGGCGCTGAGGACATGGCCTTCCCGCGGCTCAACATGCTTTCTTTCTGGGTCACCTTTTCAGCATTCATCGTGTTGGTAGCTACGTTTTTCATCCAGGATGGCCCGCCCATCGGGGGCTGGACTTCCTATCCTCCTTTGAGCGCAGTCGGCGGCGCCGCCGGACCGGGGATGGCCATGGGTGAAAATCTTTGGATCGTTTCCATTGCCTTGTTCTGCGTCGCCTCGATGCTCGGGGCCATCAACTTTATCGCCACGACACTTGATCTTCGCGCCCGTGGGCTCTCCCTGATGAAGTTGCCTCTGACCTGCTGGGCATGGTTTCTGACCGCCATTTTGGGACTGCTTTCGTTCGCGGTGTTACTGGCGGCGGGAGTTCTGCTGCTCCTCGATCGAGTGGGGGGCACGAGTTTCTTCGTGCCCGGTGGCCTGATCGTAAGCGACAAGATCATTCCGCACTCCGGCGGCTCGCCTCTGCTCTGGCAACACCTGTTCTGGTTCTTCGGGCACCCGGAGGTTTACATCGCGATTTTGCCCGGCATGGGCGTGACTTCACACATCCTTTCGACATTCTCTCGCAAGCCGATTTTTGGCTACCGCGCCATGGTTTACGCCATGTCGGCCATCGGCGTCCTGGGTTTTTGCGTGTGGGGCCACCACATGTTCGTGAGTGGCATGAGCCCGTATTCGGCGTTTGCCTTCTCGGTTCTCACCATGGCGATTGCAGTTCCCTCCGCCATCAAGACCTTCAACTGGATTGGCACGTTGATCGGCGGCAAGATTCGCTTCTCGACTCCCATGCTGTTTGCCATTGGGTTCGTTTCGGTTTTCGTCACCGGCGGGCTCAGTGGCATCTTCCTGGGCCAGCCGCCCATCGATCTCTATTTTCACGACACCTATTTCGTCCTTGCTCACTTCCACCTGATCATGGGCGTAGCCGCCATTTTTGGAATCTTCGCCGGGACCTATTTCTGGTTTCCCAAGATGTTTGGCCGGATGATGAACGAGATACTCGGGAAGGTCCACTTCTGGATCACTTTTGTGGGCGTCTACGCGATTTTCATGCCCATGCACTATCTGGGGTTGGAAGGAAACCCGCGGCGCTACTCGGAGTTTATCGACAATTTCCTGCTACCGCTGATCTCCGTGCACAGGTTCATTTCTATCGCAGCATTTATTACCGGTGCCGCGCAACTCATTTTCCTGTTCAATCTTATCTGGAGCATGTTCAGAGGCGCGCAGGCGGGGGAGAACCCTTGGGAGGCTACGACCCTCGAGTGGACGATTCCATCGCCTCCCCCCTTTGACAACTTCGCCGGGAAGCATCCGGTGATCTACAACGGCCCTTATGAGTTTAGCGTGCCGGGCGCAGCGCAGGACTTCATCATGCAGAATTCGCCGGAGCGGGCTGTGGCAGGGCACTGAGAGCTGTTGTCAGTAGTCCGTTGTCAGTGGTCAGTAGCAACGGAGAACTACCTTCGGTACTTTGTCATTCCGATCCGTCAGCCGACGGAGAGGAATCTCGCTCTGCAATTGAACGACTTTCGAGATTCCTCTCCGTCGGCTGACGGATCGGAATGACAGGTCTCAGTTTCTTGAGATTTTTATGGTATCCACCACGCTAACGCCGACCAAGCCAGATGAAGCCGCCAGGGTCGATGACGCCGGCCAGGGCGGAGGCGGCTTCCGCCCCGGCGACTTCGGCGGCGGTGACAGTTGGGGAGAATACAGAGTTCCCGAGCGCACCTATCGGCTGGGTATGTGGTTTGCCCTGACCGGAATTGTGATGTTGTTCGCGGCCTTCACCAGCGCCTTGGTGGTTCGCAAAGGAATGTCCTTCGACTGGGTTTCGTTTAGCGTGCCGCGTGTCCTTTGGCTGAACACATTCGTGCTGCTGGCGAGCAGCGTAACCCTGGAACTCTCCCGCCGCTCGCTCGGCGCGGGCTCAGCCAAGGAATTCATCCGTTGGCTTTCGGCGACGGTGGTCCTGGGTCTCGGCTTCCTCGGCGGCCAGCTGGTTGCCTGGCGATGAGCTGGCTTCGCGCGGAATTTATCTGGCCACCAATCCGGGCAGCTCTTTCTTTTACGTGTTGACGGCCGCGCACGGCATCCACCTGCTGGGTGGCGTTGTGGCTCTTGCCTATGTTGTATATCGCGCCCGCCGCATCGCGCTCGGCCGGGCGCGGCGAACGCCTGTGGATGTGACCGCGATCTACTGGCACTTCATGGATGCGCTTTGGATTTATGTCTTCTTCATGCTTTTGAGATGGATGTACTTCGTAGGGCCGAATGGGCGATGCCGGGCGATCTGTCGACTGACGGACGCTCGCCCCTACGAAGGCCGAACGCAATGTAGGGTTGGGGGATGAGAATGGCCAGCCAGGAAGCAGTAAGCGCGCACCTGCGCCCAGTGGACGGAATCCGCGTGGGGTGGAGGTGTGGCGCCCTTTGCCACCGGCTCCAAGAAACTGGGCATGTGGCTCTTCATCCTCTCGGACGCCATCACCTTCTCTGCCCTGATCCTGGCGTACAGCTACGTTCGTGTGGCGAGCGACAACTGGCCAACGCCCTTCGAGTTTTACCCGGGCATAGTCAAGGCAACGCTCATGACCGTAATCCTGCTGAGCAGTTCCGTCACCATGGTGATGGCAGTGCGCGCGGCAAAGCTGGGAAATAGCTCGAGCGTCGTCAAAGTGGCTGCGGGCGACCATGGCCGGGGGGCTGGCCTTCGTCATCATCCATGCCACCGAGTGGGCGGGCTTGATCGGAGAGGGCGTCCGCCTGTTCAAGAACCCCTGGGGAGCACCGCTGTTCGGGGCGGCATTCTTCACTTTGACCGGCTTGCACATGACGCATGTGTTCTGTGGCGTCTGCTATCTGGGCGTGGTCACCGTGCTCGTCGCCAAAGGAAAACTGACCTCGGAGGATGTGGAAGTCAGTGGGCTGTACTGGCACTTCGTTGACTTGGTGTGGATGTTCATCTTCCCGTTGGTGTACATACTTTCGGTGAAGATGGGATAAAGACGTCCGAAGTCAGTTGTCCGTGGTCCGTTGCAACGAACAAGTGACTATGAACAACTCACGACGCGCCAGTGACAACTGACAACGGACAACGGACAAGAGTTTCGGAGGTTCCATGGATTCAGTATCGGAGCGTGGGCACACAGAAGGCGGCGTGAAGGTTTTCCTGGTGGTATGGTTCTGGCTCTTGGCGCTGACGGGCGTGGAAGTCTTCTTAGGCTACAAGGCTTTTGCGGTGAAGATCATGATCGTCCTACTGATGGGCCTTTCAGTAATCAAGGCTTCATTGATCATCGCCTACTTTATGCATTTGCGCTACGAAAAGCCCAGCATGGCGGCCACCCTGATGCCCGCTTTGGTGATGGTGATTCTTTTGATGTTCATGGTGTTCCCGGATAGCTTTAGGCTATTGGCGATGAGGCCGCATTAGGTGTAAGTTTACGTTTAGGGCTTTGGCCGTCTTTTGAGGTTAATCAATCTTGAATGTCCCGTGGCCTTTAAGGTGGACGCGCTGGGTAGTTGCTCTAACGGGGCTGTTGTCGTCCTCTGCCCTGGCCTATGCACAGGGCTGCGCGATGTGCTATACCAGCGCAGCAGCGGCGAAAGCTGGCGCGATTCAAGCATTGAGAAGCGGAATTCTCATCCTGCTTCTCCCTGCGCTCGTGATGTTTGCAGGCATCTTTATAGTCATTTACCGTTCCCGGAACCGGTTTAACGGTGCGGTTGAGTGGACTGCTGAGCAGGACCGGGAATTGCGCGAAATGCTCGCACGGATGGACAGGGTTGAAGATCCTGATCCCCGAGAAAGGATTCTGCCGTTACAAGTCGAGGAGTCGAGAGTCGAAGGTCGAAAGTAACAACCTCGTGCTAAGCCGCCGAGCGCGGGCGTCCGTGCTCTTACGATCGAACTTTCAACCCCTTACTTTCGACCTTCAACTCTCGACTCCTCGACTTGTGGGCGTCAATCGACCTCATGGCAACGAAACAATACAGTCCGTGGTTACATCGCTATGCAATCTTCGTCACGGTTTGCACTTTTCTTCTGATTATCGCGGGCGCGCTGGTGACTGGTAATGATGCTGGCCTGTCCGTGCCTGATTGGCCGACTTCCTTCGGCAGCTTCCGAATGCCGCGCATGGTGGGCGGGGTAAAATTTGAGCACGGCCACCGCATGATCGCCGGGGCGGTGGGAATCCTGACGATCATTCTCGTACTTGCCCTCTGGATCAAGGATTCCCGGCGTTGGGTGAAATGGATTGGAGGGGCCGCTGTCCTGGCCGTGCTGGCCCAGGCCGCTCTGGGAGGCATCACGGTGCTCTTTTATTTGCCCGTGGCCATTTCGACAAGTCATGCCACGCTTGCCCAAATCTTTTTCTGCCTCGCCGCCAGTCTGGCCTTTTTCACGCGAGCCGACTGGCGATGGGACGAACCCAAACTTGAAGACGCTTCCACTCCCTCGCTCCAACACCTGACCGCAGCCACGACGGGCGTCATCCTCGTGCAGTTGATTCTGGGGGCTGCGTACCGCCACTCCGGGATGGGCGTCGAGCCCCACGTTGTGGGCGCCTGCGTGGTCGCAATGCTGGTGGCCTGGGTGGTCACACGAATCGGGATGAAGTTCCCGCAAGAGCCCGCCCTTCTGAGGCCCGCACTTTTGCTGGGCACACTGGTCATGCTTCAACTGTCCCTCGGCATCGGCGCTTACATCGTGAAGATGGCTGACCGGAATGCACCTCAACCTCTGCCCCCGGTGGTGAACATGACCACCGCGCACGTGGCCGTGGGCGCGCTGGTGCTGGTGACCGGCCTGTACCTGACCTATCAGACCCATCGCTTCCTCGCGCCTTCTGTCAAGGAGATGAAAATCGCATCGGCCCCACACCGGGCGGCCATATGAACTGCCGATCAGACAACCCGGGAGATGTCGCCGCGCAGTTTAACCTGAACGGGCAGGGCGAGATTCCTCACTTCGCTCGGAATGACAAGCTGCGGCAATGGCTCGTGCGCCTGGCGGACTACTGGACGCTGACCAAGCCGGAAGTGAATTTCCTGGTCCTGGTCAGTACGCTGGTGGGTTTCTACCTCGCCTCGCGCGGCGCACTGGATTTCTGGCGGCTGTTGCATACGTTGCTAGGCACGCTGCTGGTGGCCAGCGGCACAGGAACGCTCAACCAGTACCTCGAGCGCCAGTCGGATAAGCACATGCGCCGGACCGCCAATCGGCCCCTGCCCGCAGGGAGACTGGCTCCGGCCGAGGCTTTCTGGTTCGGAATCCTGTTAGCAGCGCTTGGCGGTTGGGAGTTGTGGGCGTTCACGAATCCATTAACCAGCCAACTTGCTTTGCTGACGCTGGGCGCCTACCTCCTGTTTTATACACCGCTCAAAAAGAGAACGCCGCTTTGCACGCTGGTGGGGGCCTTTCCCGGCGCCATGCCGCCGCTCATCGGCTGGGCGGCGGTGCGCAACCACCTGGGCCTTGATGCCTGGGGGCTCTACGTCATTCTCTTCCTCTGGCAGTTCCCCCACCTGCTGGCGATTGCCTGGATGTACCGCGAAGACTACGCTCGTGCCGGCATCCAGATGCTTCCGAGAAACGACCGCGAAGGCCGGACGACAGTGCGGCAGATTCTGGGGTATTCGCTCGTCCTGATTCCGGCGAGCTTACTGCCCACCTTTCTGGGGCAGGCGGGGAAGGCTTATTTGGTGGGAGCTTTGGTGCTCGGATTTGGGTTTTTGCACTATGGAATGCGCTTGGCGGCCAACCGGTCGAATTCATTTGCCCGGCGCTTGGTCCTTGCCTCAGTCGTTTACTTACCTCTGGTATTCGCCTTGATGATGGTGGACAAAACTCCCTGCTAGGCGGGGCCTGCCCGTTCCTGGGAGAGCTTTGCTTCCAAGCGCTCAAGGATCGAATCCAGCCAGCCGAGGAGAGCCTTTTCAGCCTCTTCGCGTTCCGGGGTGCCTTCGAGAGAGGCGATGCTTTCACCTCGGTCGTTCAATGGGATGAAGTGGCAGGGGATGTCCTCGTCCCGATGCTTTTCCGGCACCCACTCCCACAACAGGCATTCGTTGCAGGGGTGCCGTTTAACCACTTCGTCGAAATTCAGGCACGTGACCGAGTCGCGGAAGAGCCTTGTGGGTTTCCAGGGGGTACGGACGGACCGGCCGTAGCCACCGTTTTTCAGGATGTCTCGCTCCAATTTTAGTTGCTCTATAATCTCTTTGAGGTCGGATGGCATGGCCTTCTTGCCTCCTTCGGGTCTCCAGGCGGAAGCCCCATCTGTGCCGCGCCCGGCACACTTAATGTGGAGCAATTCCGTGGCCAATGGCCACGCGTTGAGACAAAGCAACTTATGGGCAATGAGGCGCAACCCAATAAGTAGAGTGGGGCAGAATGCCCACTTTTGCGCCTTCTGGTAGCGGCGGGCTTTAGCCTGGTATTTTGGTTTCAAAGCTTTGCCCGCCTTAAGGCGGTCTCTACGAGAGACGCCTTCGAGGGAAGACTAAATGGCTCGAAGTGCATCTGTTGTTGCTTTCGGCTCAGGCGAGGACCGACAACCCATGATCGAGGAACTAGTTTTATCAGTATTTTGCCTGCTGGTAACGGTGACTGGGCTGGCCGTAGCGATTTGGGAGGCAATAAGCGGCAGGATTTTCTCAATTGACGGCTTGTGGCTAACGTTGATCAACCTGACCTTGGCGGTGGTGTTCGGCGGCAACCTTGCATGGTCGTGTTACACTGGAGAGGCGCAGCAAATGCTGCATCACCATCGAAAAGGGTCCGCGCCGAAGGATGCCCCTGAGAAGAATTCGCCGGCTCACACATGATCCGCTACCTTCCCAGCGTTGACGCTACTCTGAATGCTGCCAGTGCCATCTTCCTGACACTGGGGTACTTCTTCGTGCGGCAAAAGAACATCCAAGCTCACAAAACCTGCATGCTTTCGGCCTTCGCGACTTCGACGATTTTCTTGGTCTGCTACCTCACATACCACAACTTTCACGGAACAACCCACTTTCCCGGATTGGGCGCCGTTCGAGGTTTCTACTTTGTGCTGCTTGGTTCCCACACCGTCCTTGCGGCGCTGATCGTCCCGCTGGCACTGGCTACGCTTTACCGCGCCTGGCGGGAGCGCTTCCCGCAGCACAAGCGAATTGCCCGCTGGACACTGCCCCTTTGGCTTTACGTTTCGGTGACCGGCGTGCTCATTTACTGGATGCTCTATCACCTCTATCCGACAGCGTGATTCGGTTGATTCTTGCCGGGAGCGCGCTATAATGGGCGCTCGCAACCTGGTTTCCTCACCATGAGGACCCTCAGAGGAATCTTTCATGTTTGAGCCCGTTCCACGATTAGGCGATACTATTGACGACTATTGTTCTCGCTGCCGCCTGCTCCTGAACCACGCAGTGGCAAGCCTGGTGGACAACAAAGTGGTGAAAGTGGTTTGCCAGACTTGCCACACTGAGCACCCGTACCGTAATGCGGAATTGCCTCCCAAAAAGAAGCCAGGCTCCCGTGCCGCCCTATTTGAGCAGGTATTGGTGAAGACCACATCCACCCCCAAAGCTGAGCCCCCAGCGCCGGTTGAGGCTTCTGCTCAGGTTGACCCCGAGCCGCCGAAGAGAAAAAGGGTTGCAACTCCGGCACGGTACATCACCAGGCATAGGAGCAAGCCTCCGCGGGCGTAAGCAGGTGCCAAGTGCCAAAGGAGGAGTGACGAGCGCAATCGTGAATAGTGAATGGTGAATAGTAAATTCCTGAAAAACGGCTAATTTTTCACGACAATGGCTAAATCTCCTGTGTTCTCCGCAAAACGCAATTCGGAACTTTTGCAAAGTCGATCAGATCAGTGGTCGTATACGGGATGCAGCTCGCTGGACTTGAGCAAAAAGATCTTGCCGAGGATATTTCTCCGGCAGGACCAAAAGGTTGCGGTTGCCTCGCTTGACCCATTCTGCCGGAAGCCACCAAAGCTCTCGGCGAAGGGTGGAGATGTTCCAGTGTTGCACCTCTGTAGGCAGACAAAGCATCTGAAAAGCCAGAACCAAGTCGTAAGCCCACAAGATCGCTTCCAGATACGCCGCGTTGGCCCAAAAACTCCGGGTCGGGATCTTGCTCATCGCGTAGGAATCTTTGAACTCCCGGATCAAGAGTTCCTGAGAGCCTCGGTCGCAATAAGAACGCCACACCGCCGGTGGAGTCAGGTCCAAGTTGGTCACCAGCACCCGATGGTAGGTGTAGCGCTTGAACGTGAACAGGCGGAGCTGAGCCTCCTGGGATTCTACCGACACGGGCCGACGCACGGCCACGAAACGATGCTCCCGTTTCCAATACCAGGGAGTGTAGGTAAACTCGGCGGCCTCCCAGCCGCGCGCAAATTCCTGATAACGGGCGGTCACCATTCTTTTCTGCAGACGCTGGTACAGGCGCGCCACGACCACGTGGCCGAAGCCTTGATTTTCCAAGGGTTCGATAATCTTCCGGTCGTAGAAAGCTCCGTCCAGTCGCAGGCGGGTGCGGGAGGCGGCGATCGACGAAGGCAGCTTGTCCAGCACGTGGTCGAGGAACTCGCCAGCCCCTACGGAGGAATGAACATTCCCGGCCCGCAACTCCATCCCCAGACTGAGGCCACTTCGCCCTTCGCTGGAGAGAATCGGAGCGTAGGAGGGTTGCCCGTGGCGTCGCTTGGGAATATAGCCCCGAGCCACGCCTTCCTGGGACCCATAGGTCATGAGCGCCGTCGTATCGGCATCGATCACCGCGCTGTAGAGCACACCCAACCGTCGGAAGAGTTCGGCGCGAAGTTTGTCGTGGGCTGCCTCGAGACTCCGCAAGGAGTCCGCACCGAAACGCAGCAAGAAGGTCCTCAGGGTGTCTCGATGCGGAAAGTCGTTCATACCCAACAGAGGCGGGATGAGTCCGTTGTGGATCAGGCATTGCGTGTTTTCGATGCGACCCAAGCCCGCCACGATGGAAAAGACCTGGGCCAGAAACAAGTCGGCGGGATGATAGTCCCGGTGATCGTATTTGGGCCACCGAACCGAAAGCTGAAGAAAATGACGTATTGCAAATGCGCGACAAAAGACCTGAAACAGACTGAGGCCTCCAAAGCGGGTGAGACCGCTTTTTTCGAAGGCGAAATCGAACTTGCGCGGGCCTTTCGGCATTCCTCACAATCCTACCTAAAAGGTAGGTTTGTGAGAAGGATGAATTATATTGAGAAAGCAGGCTATTCATATACCTCGACCGCAACCCAGTAGGCTGCGGATGGCCGTTTTTCAGGAATTGTGAATTGCAGACGGTGACTTTGCTTTGCGCGCCCAGAACCTCCGACCGGTTCATTTCCCCAATGCACTATTCACAATTACCCTCTTTCCCTGGCACCTGACACCCGGCACCTGACACCCGGCACCTGACACCTGGCTGATGACACTCTGGTTACTCGTCCTTGTGGCCGTTCTTTGGTGTGGCATGGGCGCCCACACCTTCTGGAGTCTTCGAGGCGCCACTATCCTGCAGGCGAATCGACCCGCCTCCTCTCCTAAGTCCTTTCCGAAGGTGTCGATTATCGTAGCGGCGCGCAACGAGGAAGAGGCGCTTCCCGCCGCGCTCGAATCCATGCTGGCGCTCGAATACCCCGACTACGAGATTGTTCTGGTGGACGACGACTCTCGGGATTGCACTGGGGCCATCGCGGACGAGTGGGCCCTCAAGCCGGCCGCGAGAGGCCAGCTCAAGGTTCTTCACAACAAACAACTACCACCAGATTGGCACGGCAAAGTGCACGCCTTGCATCTGGCGGCAAACGCCGCCGCCGGCGAATGGATCCTGGCTACGGATGCCGACCTGGTTTTTCATCCCTCGATTCTGCGGGTGGCAATGTCCTTTGCCCTCGAGCGCGGTGTGCAACTCCTCTCGATTATCCCGGAATTTGAGTTTGGTTCTTTCTGGGAAAAAGTTGTGCTTCCTGCATTCGCCTTTCTCATCTCATCCCTTTTTCCCCTTCACCGGGTAAATGATCCAACCTCTTCCCGAGCCCTCGCCGCTGGCGCCTTCATCTTGATGAAGCGTGAAGACCTTAATGCCCTAGGCGGCTATGCGCGACTGAGGAATGTCTTAATCGAGGACCTGCGAATGGCTGAACTCTTCAAACGCCATGGTCGCCGTATCTATTTGGCGACCAGTCGCGGCCTCTTTCACACCCGCATGTACATCAGCGGCGGAGAGATGTTCGAGGGCCTCAGCCGCAGCGCCTTTGAAGGGTCCGGGTTCTCGGTCCCGAAAATCCTGGGGGCAGTGTTCTTGGCCAACCTGCTGGCGGTTTTTCCCTGGGTGGCGCTGATCGCTCGGATTCTGCGCGATTTGAGGTCTGGCGGGGCTGAGTTACGCGATCCGTCGCTTCTCGTTGCCTTACTAACTTGCGCAATCGCTTCGCTCGTCTACTTGCCTTTCATACGCTTTTTGCGTGCTCCGGTTCTGTACGTTTTCGCGCTGCCGCTGGCGACGTTGTTCTATTCTTGTGTGGCCGTCCATTCGACGTTTGCCGGTATATTGGGGGGAGGTGTTCCGTGGAAGGGCAGGCACTACCGAGCGCCAGTTGAATAGTTACGCGTGCCCGAACAGCCACCAACAACTCCCGTCGCGCCTTGCATTTTTCAAGGCGGCGGGCGACAATAGTTATGCAGTTGGGGCCGGTATCTAAACTTGAAATCCTGATTGGGAGAGCAGGCCATGGAGACAGCCACTTTTGGCGCTGGGTGCTTCTGGGGAGTCGAGGCTACGTTTCGGCAGGTGCCGGGAGTCGTCTCGACCGCCGTCGGCTACATGGGAGGAACACTCGCCAACCCAACCTATCAGGACGTCTGCACCAACAAGACCGGACACGCCGAGGCCGTGCAAATCACTTATGACCCCTTAAAGACATCTTACGATGACCTCTTAAGAGTCTTTTGGCAGAACCACGATCCGACCACGTTGAACCGCCAAGGTCCCGACGTTGGGGCTCAATACAGATCCGTAATTTTCTATCACACGCCGGAGCAGGAGACGCTCGCCAGAGCATCGAAGGAAGGTTTGGAGCTCGCCGGAGCATTCAAAAGACCCATCGTGACGGAGATTGTACCCGCTTCTGCTTTCTGGCGTGCCGAGGAGTACCACCAGCAATATCTGGAAAAGCGCGGCCTCGCCCAATGCCACATCAAGTAGGGGCAGGGTACTGCCTCGCTTCTTAACAGGCCCCGCTCGGCCTGGCGCACCTGCGATCACAAAGGAGGAATATATGTCGGCGATTCGCAGCCTCGAGCCGTTTGCACGCTCCTTGCTCCGCATCGTGGCGGGATTCACCTTCTCTTTACACGGAATGCAAAAAATGCTCGGGGCTTTTGGCGGGATGGATGGAAAAGGCGCGACGGTTCCTTACGTCTCACTATTCGGGTTAGCCGGCGGCCTGGAATTGATCGGCGGGCTGCTGCTCATCCTGGGGCTCTTCACCTCTCCGGTGGCGTTTATTCTGTGCGGCGAGATGGCCGTGGCCTACTTCAAGGCGCATTTTCCCCACGGGTTCCTCCCTCTCGTTAACCACGGGGAGTTGGCTGTGCTCTACTGCTTCATCTTCCTCTACCTGTGCACTGTCGGGGCCGGCCCCCTCAGCCTGGATTCCCTGGTTCGCAAGAAATCCAGTTAGGCGATCCCCGGATTCACACGGTAGTGGTCGGTCTTGACACCTACGTTTGACTCTCCTGCTTCGTAACCCCGGCAGAAGAGCATAGGAAGGCGGGGGTATTGCGGGTAATCAGGATCTGTTAAGCTCCGGCGGCACAGGTAGAAAAATGAACCGCGATCGGACCGGATGATCCGAACGTGCCTGCAACGAGCGCATAACCCCGCTTCGTCCGAGTTTGGGCCAGAGTGTTCCGCCGTCATCATTCCCCACGAGTTACCTTCCGCAAGCTTAATGGCAGGATAGCACGAAAGGTAGGAAAGGGCCTCAGTTGGAGAACATATGGAAATGCCGGTAGTGAATCAGGGCGGCCAAACGCCGCGCCGGGTGGGGGGGACGAACGGGTCTGGTTCACCGCGAAACACGCTCATTGCCATCGTTCCGATTCTGGTGGTTCTCATCACTTTTCTTTTCTGGTATCAGACGTGGTTCGGAAGGCCTTTGAGCGAGCATGAGATGGACGAGTATCTATCGGACACCTCAGTGCCCCACAAAACCCAGCACGCGTTGGCGCAGCTTTCGAACCGTATGGCGCGCGGTGATGGGACGGTGCGGCGCTGGTATCCAGAGATCGTCACCTTAGCGCAGAACAAAGAACCACAATTGCGCTCCATGGCAGCTTGGGTAATGGGCCAGGACAACCATTGCGAGGAATTTCACCAAAGCTTGCGCAGGCTTGTCGACGACCCTGCGCCGTTGGTGCGGTGGAACGCCGCGCTGGGGTTGGCGCGTTTCGGCGATGCGGCGGGAGAGTCGCAGTTGAGGGCAATGCTGCAACCCTTCACGCTGACCGCCCCGCAGGCTGGGACACTCAAACTCCGCCTCAAAGAGCAGGAGGCGGTTCAAAGCGGGGGCGTCGTGGCGCGCATCCGTTCCGGGAGCGGCCTGAATTCCGTGGATGTTGTCTCACCGGTGGCCGGTAGAGTTGCGCGGTTGGCAGCAAATGATGGGGAGCAGATCGGCGCTGGCGATGCGGTTGCCGTCATTGAGCCCGGGGAAGCGCAAGTGTTTGAAGCCTTGCGTGGCCTTGTGCTGATTGGGCAACCGGAAGCTTTACCCGAGGTGGAGCGTATCGCCGCCGGAGTTCCGGAGATGTCCGAGCGGGTCCACCAGCAGGCGCTCCTCACTGCACAGGCAATCCGGCAGAGGGCTACGCAGAGCAAGATGGGGAAATGAGGAGGCGGGCAAGATCCCCAAGAACCCGTGTACCATGCCATTCCGAGTGGTCATGGGCCTGCGGCCCACCCATGGAAGTGAAAGTCAAGCCTTCGTCACCCCCGCGCAAGCGGGGGTCCACGTCACCAGACGAGCTGGATTCCCGCTTTCGCGGGAATGACCACGGTCGCAAGGGTTTCTTGGGATGAGGCTAGAACGTGAACTTCGTCCCCAGCCGAGCTTGCACCTCTTCGGTCGGGACCATCTCGATGGCGTCCCACGGGCAGCCATCCAGAAAACATCCGTCGGGGCCTTTGCTGGTGCACTTCTTGCAGCCAATACAGAGCTGAGGATCAACTTCGATACGGCCAAAGGGAGGGTTCTCCTCGTCCACCACCCAATACATACAATCCGCAACGGGGCAGTAAGGAACACAGGCGGGAGAACCGGCGCATCCGGTGCAACACTCGGTGATAACAGCTAGTTCCTTGGGCTTTTTCTTGCGCGGAGTGTCAATGCCTTCCGACTTCGGCTCGAGCTTGACCACTTCCCCCACTGGAATGTAAAACTGAGCCAAAGCGTTTCTCCTTCATCCCGAATCTCTACATATTGTCCCAAATTCATCGTGAGCGAGTCAACGATAATGCCCGTCGAAGGTCTTCAGCAGCTCTTGCTATGGATGAACAGAGGGGTGTACCGGCAGGGGAGCTTGGGCGGTCGGTTGTGGGGTAGCTCCTTTAGGCGGTGTTTTCACTATTTGCTTGTATAGGGCCTCCAACTCTTCAGGAAACAACTCCGGTGCGTGCCATTTGTAATTCTCCAGCAGGGGGCCTACTTCACGCTTCACTTCGTTTATGGATTTTCCTTCCCGGAAACGTGTCTCAACTTCTTTCTCGAACCATTCGAGGAACTGCCGGAATTCTGCCAGCTCTTTCTTCCCGCCTGGCGCGCCATGACCGGGGACGTAAACTTCCACATCCCATCCCTCGACTCGTCGCAGGATGTCAATCCAATCATGGAGATTCCTTGATTCGATGTGAGGAAAGTAGTTGTTCTGAAATAGCTCGCCGAGGAACAAGACCTTTGCCGCGGGCAGATAAACAACCGCGTCGTCTCCGGACCCGTTCCTGAGTAGGGTGAGCAGCTTAATCTCCTGCCCGCCCAGCCGCAGCGCCATTTCACTGCCGAAAGTCTGGGTGGGAACGGTGATGTGGAAGCCGCGCATGCGGCTTTGGAGTTTCCCGTCGCCCTCTTCCTGGACAAGACGGCGGGCCAGCAGTTGGCGGTACTGGGAAATCGCTTCCTGCGTCTTCACCGATGAAATCGCGGTGGCTTGCAGCTCCGTGAAGACTTCGTTGCCCAGCATCTGCTCGCCGCTGGAATTGGTGTCTATAACATACCTCACTGGCAGCTCGGAGTGATGCCGGATCTCATAGAGCAATTCGCGGCCGTGAAAGGGTGTATTGGTAGTATTCACCACCACCACTCCCTCCGAGGTAACGATGAATCCCGCCGTTCCAGCGCGGTCGAACTGCGGGTCTCCGTCGATGTCTAGGACATCATCCGAAACCCATACGAAGACATTCGGCTTCACCTCCTGGACCTTGTAGAGCCAACCCGCAGCCGGACAGTAAGCAGAAGGCAGTAGGCAGAAGGCAGTAAGCAGAAGGCAAGGGCAGAAAAGTGTCAGCATCCGGGTGCTGAGTACGAGCCTCCAAATGGCAGCGTATAAACGGCCAACTCTTGACTCTTCGACTCTTGACTCTCGACTCTTCTCAGATGTCCACATACACCTGTGCGCGCCATCCCTGCGCTGTCTCCTTCAAATCAAGCTGATGATAAGTTATCGCCTTCACCAGCAATTTGACTTGATGCCGCGTCCGGTCGAACTTTTCGCCTCGCGCCATGGCCGCCAGTGAGTGATCCGTGAGATCCTCGACCTCGAAGTCGCGAAACAGCCAGCCCTCCGCGTCGAACAGATACAGGATTTCACTCAACCAGTTTACCAGCAGGCTGGGCATATCGGAAGCTTCTGCGCGCAGTGAAGTTTTCTCCTGGGGCGTGATCGCTTCCAGATCCACGATCAAGTGCATCAGGGCGCGGGCCGCATTCGCAAACACTTCCTTGCGCGTGGCCCCAAACGCTTCGAAGCCGATGTCTGCCGTGTGCTCGAGTATGCGGAAGGGCTGCATCTTTTGTCCTTCGCGGTTCTGCCGTCACCTTTCCACTCCTTATTAGCAGCGGCTCTTCTCCACATCAAAGCTGAAAGGTGACGGGAAATAGCTCCACATCATACTCAACCTTTGCCCTTTAGGGTAGGTCCGAGGTAACACGTGTCCGAGGTAGCACGGGCGTCTCGCCTCCCGCACCTGCGGGACGGGCATCCTGCCCGCGCCAGTGTCCGTCTTCCTTTTTCCCATGACGATAAGACTTCCTTCTTGGTGCGGGAGCGAGACGCTCTCGTGACAGCGGGCGAGACGCCCGCGCTACACTCGCTGAAACCCGCTAGACTTTTTCCGAACCCTTGAGTAGGATGGGCGGGAAAATAGCGGGGCCCTATGTCTTCTCATGGCACGAATTTCGAGGTTGCGGTTGTGGTAGGCTTCGGCGCCGGTCTGTTCTGGTTCTTTAAGGGGTTTCGCGTCTACCGAGAGTACCGAGTGCTTGCCGATACTCCCGAGATCCCGATTCGCAGCGTGGCCATGGGCTTGGTGGAGATTCATGGCCAGGCCAAGGGCCCGCAGACTGTTCTGAGCCCTGTCACCAAGACTCCGTGTTTTTTCTATAAGGTTGACATTGAGAGGTGGGTGAGGGATAAGAATGGCGGGCACTGGTCCCATGCGGCGACCGAGGCCGAAGGCGTCAGGTTCTACCTCGAGGACGCGACGGGCAAGGTCCTGCTGGATGCTCATGGGGCTGAGTACGATTTGATTCAGACCGCGAAGCGCGAGACAGGTCGGGGCGTTGGGGCTTCCTTGGGACGCCTATTCGGCGGGAATCGAGACTCGAGCCTGGCCGCCGGCTCCTTGGTCTCTGAATCTGACCTGCTCAATTATGCGGAATCGGTGGTTTCCACCGCTCGCACCCCTTTCTCTCTTGACGGAGGGAGTCTTCTCACAGGCCTGACACGAGGTTCTCTAAGTGTGAGGTTCGGTTCGGAACACCGTTATCGCTTGAGCGAGTATTGCATCCTTCCTGAACATTGGTACGACGTCACCGGGACTTGCGTTGAGAACCCCACCCCCCAGGACGAACACGACCGGAACATGATCGTGAAGGGCCAGAACGAACCCACGTTCTTGATTTCTTGGCGAAGCGAAAAAGAAGTCGAAAGCAAGCTGCGAAACCGTGCCGCCCTTCATATTTTCGGCGGGGCGGCGCTCTCGGTGGCGTGTTTGACCATTCTTCTCTTCAGGCTAGGCTGGCTGTAAAAAGCAGTGGCGAGTGACGAGTGACAAGTGACGAGCGACAGTGACGGGTGACAAGTGACGAAAAAACAAAGAAATATGTGGATTGCGGCTGGTTCATGAAGGCTGAACCTACTACCTTCAGAAAACCGGCTTCCCATTTGGATTGTTTGTTTTTCGCTCGTCACTTCGTCAGGGGCCGCGCCCGGGTTGACTGCAAGCTGAGGGAGAAATTCGCAAATAACTTGGGAGGTGCTGAAGGATGGGAGTGGCAATCCTGATTGGATTGGTTGTGGTCCTGTTTGTGGTGGGAGTTTTCGTCTATCTCATCACGATTTACAACAGCTTGGTGCGCCTGCGAAATGACATTGACAAGGCCTGGGCCAACATTGACGTCCTGCTCAAGCAACGTCACGACGAACTGCCCAAGCTGATCGAGACCTGCAAAGGCTACATGCAGTACGAGCAGAAAACTTTCCAGCTCATTACTGAGGCCCGCACCGCGTTCATGGGGGCCAACACCGTGGCGGAGAAGGCCCAGGCCGACAACTTCCTGACGGGTGCTTTGAAATCGCTATTCGCGGTCGCGGAAAATTATCCCGAGCTGAAGGCCGACAACAATTTCATGCAGCTCCAGAACCGCATATCCGAACTGGAAGAGAAGATTGCCGACCGCCGCGAGTTCTTTAATGACGACGTGAACACCTACAACATCCGCATCCAACAACTGCCGGATGTCTTTATTGCGCACATGATGAGCTTGCAACGCAAAGACCTGTTCAAGGTGACGGAGGAAGACCGCCGCGACGTAGAGGTGAAACTCGGTCAGTAGAAAGGGGCCTGCTATGGTGCTGGCATTGTTTCTGGGGGGATTGATTGTTGGACTCGCGGTTCTGGCGGTGCTGGCCATCATCGTCATCGCCGTCATCATGTATTTTGTGGGCCTTTACAACAGCCTCGTGACTTTTAAAAACAATATTGACCGCTCCTTCTCCAATATCGATGTCCTGCTCAAGCAGCGCCACGACGAGCTTCCCAAGCTGATCGAGACGTGCAAGGGCTACATGCAATATGAGCAGAAAACCTTGCAAGCCGTCACCGAGGCGCGCACGGCCTTTATGCGCGCCAGCACGCCGGCGGAAAAGGCTCAGGCGGATAACATGGTGAGCGGGGCGCTCAAGACTTTGTTTGCGGTGGCGGAGAAATACCCTGACTTGAAAGCCAACACCAACTTCATGCAGCTCCAAGGCCGCATCACGGAACTGGAAACCAAGATTGCCGCGCAACGCGGCGCTTACAACGAGGATGTGAACGCTTTCAACATCCGCATTGCCCAGATCCCGGCAAATTTTATTGCTGGGTTTATGGGCCTCCAGCCGCATGCTCTGTTTCAGGTGGCCGAAGCAGACCGCGAGGACGTCAAGGTCAGCTTCACATAGTGCAGCTCTGACGAAAATATGGGACCGCTTACCACTGGTGCCGGCGTCGATGAGCCTGTGGGGGGTTGCATCGAGAGCGGTGATGTGGCTTTTTCTCGCTCGTCACGGAACCTCATCCCCACATCCGAATTGGCAGGTGAGCATTTTCTTTCTTGCGGTCCGCCGGCATCTCAACTTTGAAAATGCCCGAGGGCCGCGAACCTACGTGGCCGAAAAAGAGATCGCCATTGTGATCCACTGCCCCGCGCGATACATACTGGGTAAGCTCTCTTGGGTGTACGAGACAGGTCACTTCCTCGCGTTCGAGCGTGGCCGGATTCAATCGCCACACCACCCCTTCCCGTTCCTTATGCTCGGGGGGCCCATGGGGTTGTAAACCGGATCGCGCCAGCGCGACGCCACGTAGTACAACTGACCGTCGCCCGCGAAGATCAGGCCCCCGCAATGGTCATAGAAGGTGTCTTTCGACACGGTTGGGTCGCGCTTTTGGGTGACGGGGCCAAGGTCTTCGACACGCGGCCACTCTCCCTCGTTCGGCCAAATGCGCATCAGGTACGAGTTGGCGATCCAGGTGGCCGCGTATACGCATTCGCGGTCGGGTGAGGGGGCGACGTCGTAGAAGACGCTGTGCCAGCCCGTTTGGAATTCGGGATTGTGGGGCAGGACGAAGGGCGACATCTCCAAGCGGTCCTTCTCCGGGTCGTATCGCACCAGATGGCCGTAGTCGTTCGTAGTCCACACGCGGTGCTTCTTGTCGAGGAAAAGGGTCTGCGAGTTTATGGAACCGAGACGACCCACGTCTCTCCGCTTGCGCGTCTTCAAGTCGAAAATGAAGAAGTGATCTCGAGGATCGCAGATGGCATAGAGCAGGCTTCGCTCCTCGTCGTGAAGCAGGCACCGGCAACCCTCTTTAGGAATGAGCGTTTCCCACCATTTCACCTCGTCGGTCTTGGTGTCGAAAGCGAGCAGCGCGCTGCCGCGGAAGCAACGCTTTTCGTCGTGCCAGGACAGCCAGGCGGAATAAGCCGGCAGGTCAATGGGCGGGCCGGACAGGTGCGTTGCCATGTAGAGAATGCCGTCATGCATGGAGGGCACGAAGCTGTAGTGGATCTTGCATTGGGTGGCCCGGCCGGAATCACCCGGGTCATCGACCATTTTATCCAGCGCGAAAAGGTAATCGAGCGCGTCCTTCGTCTCGTTGTAGCGAACCACCTTGACCACACCGCCAGGCACTCCCTCCGCGCACGCGGCGGCATAAATACGGCCGTCCGGCCCCACGGAAAGAGACCAGCAACTGTCGGAATCTTTGGCCTCGGAGAATTCGTACCATTTCACTTTGTAGTCGCCGGAAGCCTGGGGCTTTGCGGGGCTTCCCCCCGCCGCAGCCGATGCGGCGTCTCGCGGGTAAAGCGCCGCCCCCGCGGTCAGCAAGCTAGCACCGCTGCTTCGAAAGAATTCGCGTCGGCCAATCCCTCTTCCCATGGGTAGGTTTCATCCGTCGGCTGACGGACTAATGGTCTTGTTCCGGCCGAGGTCCCAGCAAGCGTCACTACGCGCTGGCCGCTTGTATTCTGGGGAAATACAGCCACAGGTGCCCGCCGTCGTCATCTTCACCGAAGACGATCTCGCCATCGCGACCCGTGACCGCAGCGCCGAAAACGTATCCGTATCGCCGGCGTTCGAAGAGGGACACCGCCACGCCGATATTGGTAACCTCGCGGCGGGCAGGGTCGTAACAGAACATCTTGGCAATTCCTGGTCCGCAGGATCCGAAGACTCGGCCATCGAAGGTGGCCGCCATGCAATAAACGGGCGCCAGCATGGTCTTGCCGAGGGCGGCGCTGAAGCCGCGTTGCTCGTCGAACGAGAATAGCTGGCCGTCATCGTCTGCCGTGTAGAGTAAGCCGGTCTGCGCGACCCTAGCCCAAGCCGCAGGCGTCTTTTCCCATCGGCCAGTAGGCAGCTTAAAGGCTTCACGCTGCAGTTTTCGGGTTTGCGGGTCAAAGCGCCAGAGATGGCCCGCGCCGTCGGAGCCGAGAATGCTGCCCTTCGAACCCAGGGCGAGGCGGCCGGAGCCGGAAACCTCCTCGACCACTTGGATCTTCGGGGCCGTAAAGTCCACAGTGAAGAGGTGATGCGTGGTGACGCCCACCGCGTGATCCCTCGAGGCATCGGCCACAGCATGGACGATGGGCTCGCCGGCCGCAACCTCTCCCAGGTCGTCGAACGGATGGCGCTCGAAGCCCCATTCCTGGATCAGGTCGTAAGGCCAGGGTTCCAGGTTGCTGGTGAGGATCCGGCCTCCGCCACTCGGCCTGTTCACACAGGCCAGGAACTTGGTTTTTCCGCAACAGACCGCGGAGCAATGCGTGGCGCCGTCCACAGCGTTCATATCGAAAATCATGCCGGTGACACCATGAAACATGCCGACGAAAATATGGGACCGCTTGCCACTGGTGCCGCCGTACACGAAGCCTTGGCGGCTCGTATCAAGAGCGGTGATGTGGCTCTCGTCCGCCAGGATGGGAATCGTCGCGCCCGGGAACCCCGTGGGAAAGGCCACCATGGTTCCCTGCTTTACAAACGTGCCGTGGGTGATATTGTTCATCTCATCCTGAACGGCCGGCGAATCGAAGTCGATTGTTTTCTTCTTCTTTGTCTTTGTTTCGCTCATCATGGAACCTCATCCCCACATTCGAATTGGCAGGTGAGCATTTTCTTTCTTGCGGTACGCCGGCATCTCAACTTTGAAAATGCCCGAGGGCCGCGAACCTACGTGGCCGAAAAAGAGATCACCATTGTGATCCACTGCCCCGCGCGATACATACTGGGCAAGCTCTCGCGGGTGTACGAGACAGGTCACTTCCTCGCGTTCGAGCGTGGCCGGATTCAATCGCCACACCACCCCTTCCCGTTCCTTATGCTCGGGGCCCATGGGGTTGTAAACCGGATCGCGCCAGCGCGACGCCACGTAGTACAACTGACCGTCGCCCGCGAAGGTCAGGCCCCCGCAATGGTCATAGAAGGTGTTTATCGACACGGTTGGGTCGCGCTTTTGGGTGACGGGGCCAAGGTCTTCGACACGCGGCCACTCTCCCTCGTTCGGCCAAATGCGCATCATGTACGAGTTGGCGATCCAGGTGGCCGCGTATACGCATTCGCGGTCGGGTGAGGGGGCGACGTCATAAAAGACGCTGTGCCAGCCCGTTTGGAATTCGGGATTGTGGGGCAGGACGAAGGGTGACATCTCCAAGCGGTCCTTCTCCGGGTCGTATCGCACCAGATGGCCGTAGTCGTTCGTAGTCCACACGCGGTGCTTCTTGTCGAGGAAAAGGGTCTGCGCGTTTATGGAACCGAGACGACCCACGTCCCTCCGCTTGCGCGTCTTCAAGTCGAAGATGATGAAGTGATCTCGAGGATAGCTGATGGCATAGAGAAGGCTTCGCTCCTCGTCGTGAAGCAGGCACCGGCAACCCTCTTTAGGAATCAGGGTCTCCCACCATTTCACCTCGTCGGTCTTGGTGTCGAAAGCCAGCAACGCACTGCCGCGGAAGCAACGCTTTTCGTCGTGCCAGGAAAGCCAGGGAGAATAAGCCGGCTGGTCAATGGGAGGGCCGGACAGGTGGGTTGCCATGTAGAGAATGCCGTCGTGCATGGAGGGGGCGAAGCTGTAATGGATCTTGCACTGGGTGGCCCGACCGGAAGTACCCAGGTCATCCACCATTTTATCGACATCGAAAAGATAGTCGAGGGCGTCCTTCGCCTCGTTGTAGCGGGTCACCTTCACTACCCCGCCCGGCACCCCCTCGGCGCACGCGGCGGCATAAATACGGCCGTCCGGCCCCACGGAAAGAGACCAGCACGTGTCGGAAACTTTGTGCTCGGTGAATTCGTACCATTTCACTTTGTAGTCGCCGGAAGCCTGGGGCTTTGCGGGGCTTCCCTCTGCCGCAGCCGATACGCCGCTTCGCGGGTAAAGCGCCGCCCCCACGGTCAGCAAGCCAGCACCGCTGCTTCGAAAGAATTCGCGTCGGTCAATCTCTCTTCCCATGGGTTGTCTCCCAACAATGTTAAAGACTTAAGCCGGTCTACCCGACTTCTAGGCGCCGGCTGGCCCCAAAACATATGCCCATTTCCCTCCTGCGTCAACCTTTTTTTGGAGTGCCTTTTTTTGGAGTGCGGCAGCCTTAGGCGGCGGAGCCACAGGTGCGCCGGCTGAGGCGGAGAGTGGAGAAAGAGGTGGTATACTTGCGGCCTCGTTAGGCTCCAAACCTAGGGTTGAAGGGGCGGCCCTTTGTGGCCACCCTGGGGCGACCATCCGCCAATTGGCGGATAGCCCCTACGATGTGGCTCCAGGCCGGAAGGAGAGCGATGCGAACGCCATCTTTTGCCTGTCTAATGATTGCAGTCTGCGCCATGGGATTACAGGCTGCGCAGCAACTGGACCCGTCCAAGGGAATCACCCTTGCCAACCGCTACGTGCGGCTGGAATTCGAGCCGAAGGGGCTGGGCCTCTCCGCCCTGGTGGATCTCCAGAGCGGCCTGAATCACATCCAGCCCGTCAAGGAAAAGCACCTCCTGTGGCAGGTGGCCCTGGGCCGAGGCACGCAGATCGAGAAAATCACCAACAACTACGCGCCGTGCAGCTACGCTCGACAGGCGGAGCTTCCCGGGGGCCTTCAGCGCGCCACGCTGGAGTGGAACGACCTGAAATGGTGGCATGAAGATCGCGTTCTGAGTGTGCGGGTGACGGTCGACCTGCCGCCCGACTCGGGTATTGCCCAATGGCGGATTTCCGTCAGCAACAAGAGTAACTTCTGGGGCCTCTGGTCAGTGGCATACCCCGATGTGAACGGGTTGCCAGAATCTGGGAAATATGACCTTGCGCGTCCGGCCTTTGGCAGCGGGGGGCAGTTGCTGAGGGCTTGTCGGAGCAAAATTCAAGCCCGATATCCTGATGGTAGTTGGCCGATGCAGTTCCTGGCGCTAAGCCGGTCGCGGGATTCGATTTATTTTGCAACTATGGATTCGGAGGCGCGTGCGAAAGACTTCGTCGTGGACCCGGGCGAAAGAGCCATGTCGATAGTTCATTACGCCGAAAATATGGGCGTGCCCGGCTCAGATTATGCGGGCTATTACCCTGTCGAGTTCGGGGTCTACCAAGGCGGGTGGCTGGAAGCGGCGCAACGCTACCGACGATGGGCACTCGAGCAGAAGTGGGCGCAGGGGGGAAAGCTCTCCCAGCGCGCCGACGTTCCCGAAATTCTAAAGAACGTCGGCGTGTGGCTTATGGACGATTGGGTGTGGGCCGGCAAGGAAGGCTCTCCGCAACAGATGGACGCGCCGCTGCTCGATGCTCAGAAGTGGCTGGGAGTGCCGATCGGGCTGCATTGGTATAACTGGCATCACATGAAGTTCGACAATGAATATCCTCACTTCCTGCCGCCCAAAGCCGGATTTGCGGAACGTGTCAAGGACCTCGTCGAGCAGGGAGTGCTGGTGATGCCCTACATCAACGGCAGCAGCGCCGACTTCAATATTCCAGACTTTGGCCGGTTCGGGCCGCACGCCATTGTAGATGAAGCCGGTGGGTACAAGATGTATTTCTATGGGGAGGCTTCTGGGCGACTCCTCTCGATGTGCCCCTCGCAAGAGTTCTGGCAGAACACGATCTCGAGTCTGGTGAATAGCCTTGTGGTGGACCAAGGGGTCAACGGGGTATACATCGATCAGATTGCCGCCATGCCTCAAGAGCTTTGCTTCAATAAGGAGCATGGACATCCTCTGGGAGGCGGACATTACTGGGTGGATGGAAACCGGGACCTCTTGCAAAAGGTGCGGAACTTTGCAGAGCGCGCTGGCCGGCATCCCGTGATTACATCCGAAGGCACGGATGAAGTTTTCATGGACCTCTTGCATGGCTACCTGACTTGGGCGGAGCCCACGGATTGGGAAATTCCTCTCATGGAAGTGGTCTATTCCGGGTACACCATCTTTTTCGGAAGCGCCTGTGACATTACGAAGAGTGAGCGCTTCTTCTGCTACGCGCAGGGGCAAGGCTTTATAGATGGCCGGCAGAACGGATGGGTGGGCTTGGCCCTATTCAAACCTGAGAATTCCACCAAGGCAGAGTACTTGCGCCAATGCGGGCGCTACCGGGTCGCAACCAAACAATACCTCGTCTACGGCCGTCTACTGGGCCCCGTCGAGCCTGAGAATGTCGTGCCCACCTTCACAGAGGAAGGGTTTGGATTTGGCAATAAGCACAAGGGGACGGTCCCTGCGGCGGAAGGCCGACTGTGGCAGGCTGAGAACGGTCGCTTGGCTCTTTTCCTTGCCAACTACATCGACCAGCCGGTGGAGTTCAAATATCGCATCGACCCGGCCAAGTTTGGACTGAAAGGGAAGCGTTTCGAGCTGAAAGAGATTGCCCCCGAGGGCACAACTCCCATCACTACTGTCACGGGAACAGTGCAGCGGGCTGAATCACTTGGACTTGGCCTTAGAAAACTGAAGGTGATCGAGATTGCGCCGGCGGGCGAGTGAAAAGGAGCCCCGAAGGGGCGGACTAGCAGAGCCCAGGCCAACGGCCCATAAGCGTTAACCTAAGCAAAACCGTATCGGTGCCGCTCTCGGGGCGGTTCTGCCAATACATGGGTGATGGCTCGCCATTGCCGCAGAACCGTGGTGAGGCTTTGGGGGAGCAGAAGCGCGGCGCCTACCTGACGGTACATGAATTCAACCTCACGCCACCTGCTGCGTCGGGCCTGCCAAGGCATAGCCCCAGGGGGAAAAGGATTCGGCGGTACGCACCATCCGTTCGATCAAGAGTCCCGTGAACAGTTTGCCTTCCAGCCAGGCTTGGGCGCTGCGAGGGTCCTTCTTGGGCAAGTGACCCAAACCGAGAATCGATTTCATGCGCTTAAACACCAATTCAATCTGCCAACGCAGCCGGTACAGATCGAGAATCGCGGCGGCGGGGAAAGCCGCACTCAAGGTGGTCCAGACCATGAAGTAGGCGGCGAATTCCAACGCCTCTGCCGATGCCGTGCCTTGTCCTTGCTGCGCCCGCCGATAAAGATGGCGCTGCGCCCGGCGTGTCGCCTCCGCGCTCTGGCGCAAGGCCAGCAACTGCCCGGCGATCCACCCGCCCTGCGGATCGCGCACCTCCGTCGCGCGCACGTGCGGGGTTTTTCCTTTCAGCCCCCGCAAGAAGGGCAGCAATTCCATCCGCCGGCCGCGTTCAAACAGTGGCAGCGCTTGGCGATTCAGCCGGACAATCACGTCGCCCTGGGCCCTCACCACGTGCGCCACCCCGGGCGGCGCTGCGTAAACACGATCCCCCAGCAGAATATCGCCCGCCACGACGGGTATGCGCCGAAAGGTTTCCCCGCCTTCCTGGACGGGGGTCAGTTGGAAAAAATCGCATTGCAGGTCGGCCAAATTCACCGCCCAATGAACTTTCCAGTCCGTCCCCGTGCTGCCCGGCTCGGAGACGCAGGTGGCATCAATCGCCCGTACCCGCCGCCCCGCCACCGCCATCGGTAACTCGGCGGCGCCCCGCATCTGCTGCGCCAGCCAGCGTACCCAAGGTTCGGCAACGCGCAGCCTCTTGAAAACTCCTACCGCACTGATCTGTGCCAATCCGGAGGCCGAAGCCCGTGCCGCCGTCTCCGCCAAAGAGCAGCCCGTGGCCAGATGCAGGAGCAACACGCGCAGCACCGTTTCCGGATCAGAGATGTAACGAGCCCGCCGCATCGCCCCGAGACGACGCGCCTGCTCGGCCCATTCCGGTGGCAAAAACGTGCGTAGGATTTCCCAATTCTCCAACTCCCCAACCTCCGGGTTCGAAGCCTCCATGCCCACAGCATACCCCAATTCGTTCGAAAGGGGCAACCGCTTAGGTTAACGCTTATGGGCCGATGGCCTGGGCTTTGTTAGGTCGCCCCTTTGGGGCTCATCGCGCAATCGCTCGTATCAGGGCTTCCTCCCGGATGTAAGGGCTCATGGCGTCGTCAATAACGACGAGTGCGGTCGGGCTCAGTAGATCCTCCGGAGGATTCCGTAATCCGCCTCGAGCTTTAGAGTCTCGCCGGGCGCGAGAGAGCGTTTGGCCGACCAAACTCCCATGGTCAGCGAGTTTTCTGTCTTGCCGGTCCAGCGCGCGAAACAGCGCGAGACTTGATCCTTCCGGAATCGGTTGGCCAAAATCAGGCTCCCCAAACCCGAGGCCATCCACTCGCCGTCCGGCTGCTCCAAGCCGGCGTAAGCTTTGGAACCCCTGGGCTCTTGGTCCGGCGTGATCAGCAGTTGGCTCACGAATTTTCCATCCTGCTGGTGAAAGTAGAGGCTGCTGATACTGTCAGGTTCCATGTGTACCGGGCCGACTACGCATCGCGACTGGAGCACGACCTCGAAGGAAGAAGCACCGCCATTCTCCAACGTGGTCTCAGTCTGCAAGTACGGTTCAGCCTTCCCCATTCGAATCGCACACCTCGCCTTAAGCCCATTGGCATAAGTGCCCGTGAGGCGCAGCTCTGTCGTCTCGGTTTGTGGCTCCAATTCCCATTTCGCTTCGAGCGGCCTGGCGGCGAGATAGTCGGAGTACACAGACACGCTCAACCCACCCACGTCCGGATACAACCGGTCCCCGGGATCGGGGCGGCGCAGCACGTCCTTTCCGGTCTTCCGATCGATCATCTGGATGATCCGGCCACTCAGTTCCGGGGCCACATCGACTCGCAACGCCGCGTTCTCCAACGTGGCCACACGATAGGGCCGAATGAGCTTACTGAAATTCTCTTCGTCTACGGTCAGGCCGACCCCTTCGTGAAGTTGGGTGATGCCGAAGGAACGCACGTCGTTCATGAAACTACGAAAACTCTCCTTCAACTGTTGGAAGTTAGCCGGTTCGTACGATTCATCGCGGACCTGAAAGGCTTTCGCGTGCATCAATCTCACGTAATCGATCGAGAGCCGAGCCTTAGTTACCCTGGCCCTCGTTGCGTCGTCGTCGGCAGCCGTTTCGGCTTCATGGAAGAGCTTCAGGGACTGGGCAAGAAACTCCTCCGACAGATAGGGTGCTCCAGGGCTCGAGTATATCCACATGTGGCGCCCATTTCCCTGGGGCGCCGGCCTCACCTGCCGGTGAAGCAAGTCGAAGTAGGCTCGCATGGGACGTGCTGCCTTACCATAGTACGCGCTCATGAACTCATTGATGGTTTTGTTTACGTCAACGCTCGGATTCCACAGCAAACGTGCCATCACGTAGGAGCGGAGTTCGGCATTTTCTCCGCCACCGCCTTCGGCATAGTCGCCCTCGAGAAATATCCCCACAACCCCATTTTTCCCATACATGGGAATGTCCGCCGCAAGTTCGTCGAAGTCCGGGAAGGGAAGCAAGTAATGGGAGAAATTCGTCACGTAGTGCCAGATGTAGAGCTGGTTCGTGATCTTGGACCACGCCCGGAGATGATTCATAAAGTACGCATCCTCTTTGCAGTTCTCGTAGGCGTGCGCCTCGCAGACCCCGATGGGGCAGAGGCGGATGCGGACGTTAGGCAGCGGACGGGCGTGCAAGGGAGGAGGTTCCGAGTACCAGTAGGCCAGTGTATCGATCAGCTTTTCGGGATGTTTTTTCGCCACCTCGGCGGCCACGGCGTTAACGAACCGCAGGATGGGGCCCGAGTGAGCCCCGCCTTCTTCCCGCTCGACGCGCTGGCAATTGTCGCACTCACACCATCCCTCACAATCATTTTGCGATACGGAGTAAATGCTGGCCTCGGGATGCTGCTCGATCCATTCCAGGACGGTCTTGATCGTGAGCCGCAGCACGCTGGGATTGGTCAGACAGAGCTGGGCGCGCTCGTTTCTCCGTTTGCCATCGACCAGAGCGTAATATTCGGGATGATCCCCAAAGTATTTTTCCGGTGGGAGTATCTCGTAAAAGGTGTGAACGAACGGGAAGTACATGAACTTGCCGCCAGTTGAATCATCGAGGTTCATGGAGGACCCATTCACCTTATTGCGGGCAGCCCAGTCCTTGTCGAAGGCCTCCGTAAAGAGTGGCTCGCGATACTCGAACGCGGGCTTCTGCAATTCATCGAGAGGCTCGATGGTAAGAGTCGACTTCTTGGGGATCACACTCACATCGCGCGTAAACCATCGGCAGCCCAGCTTTTCCAAGAACGTGTAGACGCCGTACATGGTCCCACGCTTAGCGCCCCCCACGATCAACACCCGGTTCCCTACGGTTCTCAATACAAAGCCTTCAGAGCCGAGTCGCTCGAATGGGATCCTCGAGGCGAGCTGCTGAAGGAGCTTGCTGTTTCCCACAAGGACCAAATCGCCTTCAACTTTTTCTGCATCGGTGACGATGGGCAGGCGAGCGCCCGACATTTCCTCGAGGAATTTCTGAAGCTCTTCGGCGGCGTGCTTCTCCGAGGGCGAAGCTGTTTCCGAAACGCATATGGAGTAAGTGGATTTTCCTTGCTTCACAAGGGCGAGAGGTTTTTCCGCAGCGGTCAATGGAGCTGAAAGTGCGCTGATCCGGCCTGTAGCCAATCCCACACCGCTCAGGATGGCAGACTTCAGAAACCGCCTCCGGCTCTTGTCGTTGTGATCAGAATTTTCCATGGTAGTGAGCCTCTGCTTTTAGGCGGGTCACCCAGCTTCATTGCCGGCTGTAATTCAGGCTACCACCGCTGGGCTCCACCCAGGATGAGACCCTCCCTTCGGAAGGTGTGGCTTCAACAACACTTGGTGATTCTACTCCAAGCGTAGTTCGTCATTCAAAGTGGAAATCGGTGGAGCAATGGGGTACAATCCCCTGTGAATAAGGGCGGAACATAGAGCCGGTACCACCAAACAGCAGAGGAGCTTATGCAATATTACGGCGTCTACAGAGGAATAGTCGCGGACAGTAATGACCCCATGGGCGTTGGACGGGTGATGGTCAGTGTGCCCGCGTTGGGCATAGAGTCATGGGCGCTGGTCGCCCTTCCTCCCACGGTCGGACCTTCCGCCAAGTTCCAAATCGGCGCGAGTGTGTTCCTCGCCTTTGAGGGAGGCGACGTTGCTCGTCCGGTCGTTCTCGGGCAAGTGGGAAGCTCCAGTGCCGCAACTGCCCAGCGAAAGTAGCCTCACGACTGATACGACCCGAATCAATAATCGATCCACTGCTTGTAATACAGGTATTGGTGGAGCCAGGGTCGTGACCAGGGATTACGGGCGCAGTAAAAGACCGAGACTGCGGAGATGAGCAAAAAGCCCAGGGCCATGCCGCGGAACCAGCGGTGGGCGGTTTTGCCCCGTAACCCCTCCGGAAGCAGGATCAGCCATAAGGGGATCAACCAGAAGAACCAGCGTAGGCCGCAGCACATGCCGCCGTAGTTCCGATTACCGGCGAAGAAAGTGTAGAAAACGAGCAACAATAAGGTGAGGAAGGCAGCCAGCGCGGCGAAGGCACGCAACGGGCTCGCGGGGAAGCGGAGGGACCTCCAAACCCCGAACAGAGTGAAGATGAAAATAGGGGAGAGTGAGAGAATGCCGTGATGTCCGGCCAACATATTGAACACGTACACGGGCCAAGGCTCGTAGATGTTGTCGATTACGCTCCTGCCCACCAGCCGGTCTGATATCGGAGCAATCAACCAATGGGAGCCGGGGTATAGATAGGCTGACTTGTGCAGGTAGGCGGGTAGAAGATCGCCGGTGACCAAGTAGTTGGTCGAGAAGTGGCCTGCGAGCGGGAGCAGCGCCAAGGGAAGAAACCAAGTCAGAGTCTGCCGCCGTGCCTTCCAGGCCAAGCCGGCGCCCAACGCCACCAGGAATGCCGTAGCTGGGAATTCGTTCACCGCCGCGAATCCCGCAAAGAATCCTGCCACTGCGAAGAGCCGCCACCCACGCCGTCCCTCGCACCAGATCAGGAAAGCTGGGTAGAGCGCGAAGAAGGAACTGAAGGCCGCGATGGTGTGGTTATTCAGCGTGGTGCTGAAGCCCGTCAGGAAGGTTCCCAGCCCGGCTGCCGCCATGCTGTAGGCCCGAATCCAGGGATCAGGGGCAAGCCGGTCCAGGAGTCGCGAGAACAGACCTAGAAAGATGACCAGCGGCACGAGGTTAATGGAGGCCACGATCACACGGATGACGCTTTCCGGGCTATTGCGAAAACTCAGGCGGCCAAAGCTGAGTTTCTTCAGGAGTAGGTACTCGCCGGCGAGCAAGGTGGGCAAGAGGGGAGGCTTGGAAGAATAGAAGTGGCCCTTAAGCCGGACCCGGTCAATCGTATCAGGCCAGGGTGATTCATCGATATTGTAGGTGCCTCGTTCGGCGAGGCTGTAGACCGTCGCCCAGCGGGAGAGATCGTTTGCGCCGTGCATGGGAAGGGCCGCCCCCCGCGAGTTTCGTTCGGCCCGCGCCAGGAAAATCAGCCCCAGCACAGCCCCTGCGGTCACGGCAATCAATATAAAGTCCAGGGGCCTCGTTACGGCCAAAGCGGCGGCTTGTGCATCGAGTCGTGCAGGAACGTTTTTCAATACTTGATCCACTGCTTGTAATACAGGTATTGGTGGAGCCAGGGCCGTGACCAGGGATTACGGGCGCAGTAAAAGACCGAGACTGCGGAGATGAGCAAAAAGCCCAGGGCCATGCCGCGGAACCAGCGGTGGGCGGTTTTGCCCCGTAACCCCTCCGGAAGCAGGATCAGCCATAAGGAGATCAACCAGAAGAACCAGCGTAGGCCGCAGCACATGCCGCCGTAGTTCCGATTACCGGCGAAGAAAGTGTAGAAAACGAGCAACAATAAGGTGAGGAAGGCAGCCAGCGCGGCAAAGGCACGCAACGGGCTCGCGGGGAAGCGGAGGGACCTCCAAATCCCGAACAGAGTGAAGATGAAAATAGGGGAGAGTGAGAGAATCCCATGGTGTCCTACTAGCATGTGGAATAGGTACACGGGCCAGGGTTCGTACGCGTTGTCGATTCCTTTGCCGACTTGGCCTGTGAATTTTCCGGTTGCAGGGTCGACTTCGCTGCCCACCAAGCGGCCGGAGGCCGGATCAATCAACCAATAGGAGCCGGGATAAACATAGGCTGATTTGTGCCCGTAAGCGGGTATAAGATCGCCGGTGACCAAGTAGTTGGTCGAGAAGTGGCCTGCGAGCGGGAGCAGCGCCAAGGGAAGAAACCAAGTCAGAGTCTGCCGCCGTGCCTTCCAGGCCAAGCCGGCGCCCAACGCCACCAGGAACGCAGTGGCTGGGAATTCGTTCACCGCCGCGAATCCCGCAAAGAATCCTGCCACTGCGAAGAGCCGCCACCCACGCCGTCCCTCGCACCAGATCAGGAAAGCTGGGTAGAGCGCGAAGAAGGAACTGAAGGCCGCGATGGTGTGGTTATTCAGCGTGGTGCTGAAGCCCGTCAGGAAGGTTCCCAGCCCGGCTGCCGCCATGCTGTAGGCCCGAATCCAGGGATCAGGGGCAAGCCGGTCCAGGAGTCGCGAGAACAGACCTAGAAAGATGACCAGCGGCACGAGGTTAATGGAGGCCACGATCACACGGATGACGCTTTCCGGGCTATTGCGAAAACTCAGGCGGCCAAAGCTGAGTTTCTTCAGGAGTAGGTACTCGCCGGCGAGCAAGGTGGGCAAGAGGGGAGGCTTGGAAGAATAGAAGTGGCCCTTAAGCCGGACCCGGTCAATCGTGTCAGGCCAGGGTGATTCATCGATATTGTAGGTGCCTCGTTCCGCCAGGCTGTAGACGGTCGCCCAGCGGGAGCGATCGTTGACGCTGTGCATAGGAAGGATCACACCTTGGGGGTTCCGTTCGGCGCGGGCCAGGAAAATCAGCCCCAGCACAGCCCCTGCGGTCACGGCAATCAATACAAAGTCCAGACCCCTCCTTGCCGCAAAAGGGTCGTCTTGCGCGTGGCGTTGTCTGGGGCCGTTCATCCGCCGTTCCCCTGAGTGGGTGGAGCAAATTCTGCAATGCTGTACTTGTGCTCTTTCCGGATATTCCGAGATGCGACCAGTTCAGCGAGAAATCCGATGGCCAGCATTTGAAATCCAATGATGAGGCAGCCGAGAGAGTAGATCAGCAGTGGGCGCGCCCCAATGGGCCCAAAGCCATGCACCTGAAAGCGTGCCAGCACCCAGCAAACCGCAAGGTAGGAGAGCCCGGCCGCACCAAGCAGGAAGGCGGGAAGGCCGATCCCACCCAGCAGATGAAGCGGACGCTGTCCGAAGACGGTCAGGAAAACCACAGTAAGGAGATCCAGGAAACCCTTAACAAAGCGATGAAATCTGTACTTCGATCGCCCGTAGCGCCTGGGATGATGTTCGACAGGCAGCTCGGCGACGCGGTAGCCGCGGGCGTGAGCCATCACGGGAATGAAGCGGTGCAACTCTCCGTACAGTGGCAGCTCCTTGACCACCTCGGCGCGAAAGCACTTGAGCCCGCAATTGTGGTCGCGCAGCCTTAGGCCCGTCAGACGACTGACCAGCCAGTTGAACACCCGGCTGGGCCAGACTTTGTGCCAGGGGTCCCTCCTTACGCGCTTCCAGCCATTGACGACCTCAAACCCTTCCGCCAGCTTGGCTAGGAATTTTGGAATTTCCGAGGGGTCGTCCTGCAGGTCTGCATCCATCTGGAGCACGATTTGCCCCCGCGCGGCATCGAACCCCGCGGCAAGCGCGGCAGCCTTGCCAAAGTTGCGCCGGAAGCGAATGCCGCGAATGCGAGGGTCGCTTGTGGCGAGCTGGCGGATCTTATCCCAAGAACCATCCCGACTACCGTCGTCCACGAAAATTGCCTCGAGCTGAAACCCGTGCGTCGCGGCTACGGTGAGCAAGGCCTTTCCCAGTTCCTCCAGGCTCTCGACCTCGTTGAGGACGGGAAGGACGATGCTGATCAGCTCGGATTTGCCCGGCTTCGATTCCATTTATCCCTTCAGGCGGACGCCCGGAGACCGAAGACTTTTTCAGTGTACTGGCGGCTCAAGCGCAGGTCTTCGTCGAGAGAGCGAATGATTTGCGTGTTCTTCTCGTATGCCAGTTCGACGACCAGGTAGCCGTTGAAACGGATGCCGCGCAGGTAATCGGCGACCTTCTGATAATCAATGTCGCCTGGGCCAAAATCTTCCGCCCAAACACCCTGATGGGAATTGCGCAGATGCAGTTCCAAGAGCCGGTCGCCCGTTTCGCGAATGAAGGTCATCACCTCCTGGCCGCCACGATAGGCCCAATGCACGTCCACACAGCAATAGACGCGGCGGGGATTGGTGTGCTGCAAAAGATGGTGCCATTCGCGCGCGTGCTCCACCAGTTCGGGGGTGTGGTGGTGAAGCGCCAGCTTCAGTCCCTGCTCGTGCAGTTCTGCGGCCAACTGCTCAACGTACTTAGCCTGGGTGTCCAGTTCTTCCTCGGTTTTTGGGGCTTGGCCGGACTTGGGACTCGGGTTGGTGACGATCACGCGTGTCCCCTGCGTCTTGAGCAGCCGACCCAACTCCACCACCTCCTTGACTGATTTCTCGGCGGCGCCTGCCTCGTGCAGGGTTGTGCCCGCATAGATCGTTTCCGGGGCCAAATGATACTTGGCCAACAGGTTGAGGGTCCTCTCGCGCAATGCCGGCTGGAAGAAGTCCTGATTCAGCTCCACCCGACGGTACCCCGCCCCATGAAAGCTGGCGAGAACTTCCTCCACACCTTCGGCCAAACTCTTCTTCTCAGACGCGAGGCGCTGGATCCAAATGTAAACTTCGACCGAGAGTTTGGGAGCGTAGTGGCCCGCGCTTGCTTCATTGCCCCCCAAGAGCAGCCGCCGGCTGAGCAGTGTGGCGCCGACAACCTTTGCCATACCTGACATTATCTCCCGTCGAGTCTGCCGGCTTGGAATTATTGCCATTTGAAACTACCTCCCCTCCAAGAACGGGGGCTGGGGGCTAGGGACTGGGGACTGGGGAAGAGCGATCCCCGTCTTCTGCCATCTGTACTCCCGCCTCTGAATGTTTAATCGTACCCAGGCCTCTGGCCTCTTGCGCGTGGAACCTGTCCTCCCAACCCCATCACCGCAGGCCCCTGCATCTTCGCGCGTCATCTTCCGCAGTCCCTAGCCACTTTCTTGGCGGCGGCAAGTATATCGCCGTAGGTGAATTTGCCGCAAGCTGAAGTGTGACAACTGAAGTGTGGCTCAGGGTGAAGGTACGCAGCGTGGTCCCTGGCGCCCACGGCCAAAACAACGCGCTTGACCAGGCCCGCCTGGGGCGGTACATTCACACCCTCGGGTTGTATCGTTAGGCATGGTGGAGCAAATTGCTGTCCGTCGCGAAAATCAACGCTATGACAGGAGAAAGCGGAGGAGTGAGTGCCAGGGGTTGCCATTCCTCAGCCCCCAGCACCTGACACCTGAGGTCAAAACGACAATGGCCATTGACCTAGATCTCGAGCATGTCGCCCCAGCGCCCAAGCGGAAGGATTACCGGATCGGAGCCATCGGCGCAGGGTTCATTATGAGTGAATGCCACCTGGTGGCCTACGGCCACGCCGGCTACAACGTCGTGGCCGTCACCTCCGCCTCTCGGGGGGAGTCAGAGCAAGTAGCCCGGGTGCATGGAATACCCAAAGTGTACGGCACGTACCAGGAGTTGTTAGCTGACCCCTCGATTGAAGTCGTAGACATCGCCGTGCCGCCGGACAAGCAGTTGATGATTGTGCGCGAGGCCGTGAAACGCTCCGGCCACCTCAAAGGCATTCTGGCGCAGAAGCCGCTGGCCATGAACTATGCAGACTGCAAGGAGATCGTCCGCCTGTGCCAGCAAGCCGGCATCACCCTTGCCGTCAACCAGAACATGCGCTACGACCATTCCATGCGCGCCCTCAAGACCCTTCTGAAGCGTGGCTATTTGGGTGAACCGGTCCTGGCCAGCATCGAAATGCGCGCCATACCTCACTGGAAGCCCTGGCAACTTGCTTACACTCACCTGACCTTGCTCAACATGAGCATCCACCACCTCGACAGCTTCCGCTACCTGTTTGGCGAACCTGAGAGCGTTTACGTCAGCGCCCGGAAAGATCCCCGGACTCTTTCCGAGCACCTGGATGGCGTCGTGCTTTACATCCTCGAGTATCCGGGCGGCTTCCGCGCCACCGCCTGGGACGATGTGTGGGCCGGTCCGGCGCGGGAAGGCACGCCACCCGACCTGTACATCAAATGGCGGGTCGAGGGTACGGAAGGGATGGCGCAGGGGACCATCGGCTGGCCCGCCTATCCGAGCCACACACCCAGCACCCTCGAATTCACCACCAGGCAAGAGCCCGGATGCTGGTTCTCGCCGCGTTGGAAAGAAGCGTGGTTTCCTGACGCCTTTGAGGGCACCATGGGGCAATTGCTCGAGGCGCTGGCCACGGGCGCTGAGCCGGCGATCAGCGGCCGCGATAACCTCAAAACCATGGGCCTGGTCGAAGCCTGCTATAAATCAATCGAAGAACACCGGCCTGTAAAGGTGGAAGAAATGTAGCGCGGGCGTCTCGCCCGCTGTGGCGGGAGCGTCCCGCTCCCGCAAGAGCACGCGGGCAGAGCCTGCCCTGAGCGGAGCGAAGGGATGCCCGCCCCACAGCGGGCGAGACGCCCGCGCTACGAGGGAGGCATCATGAAACTCGGACTCATCAATTCGGCTTGGCTGGGGACCTCCGTCACCACCGCCGAAGGCATCCGCAAGACCAAAGAAATTGGATTCGACACCATTGATATCTTCAATGACCCCTTGGACATTGATATCAGGGAGCGGCGGTTGATCAAGGATACTTGCCGGGAAGTCGGCCTACCCGTCATCTCGGTTTGCTGTTGCGCGCTCGGCATCGCGGACTTTAACCCCGCCGTGCAGCGCTTCCACGTTAGCCGTTGCAAAGCCTATCTGGACTTCGTCTATGAACTCGAGGCCAAGAATATGCTGCTGGTGGTGGGCGAGTACGTCTGGCAGCAGGAGGTCATTCCCCCCAAGGCGCAGTGGCAATTCGCCGTCGACAACGTCAGGGCGCTGGGTGAATACGCCGCCACACTGGGCGTCGAGGTCGCCATCGAGCTCGAGCCCTTCAAGCTATCCATTGTTAACACCTTGGATAAGATGGATCAGTTCCTGAAAGATGTGGACCATCCCGCCGTGCGCGCCAACCTGGACATCTCCCATCTGGCGCTGGCGAACACGCCCCCAGAGTCCGTTCCAAGACTCCAGGGGCGCATTGCCCACGCGCACTTCTCCGATTGTGACGGCAAGGTCCATGGCGATTTGCCGCCGGGACGAGGGGTGGTGAACTTCACCCCCTACCTCCAGCAGCTCAAGAACCTGGGCTTTGACGGCACGATAAGCATTGAGCTCGAGTATTCGCCCCAGCCGGAAAAGATTGTTGAATGGGTCACGGAAGCATATCGGGAAACCAACCGCTTGATGCAGAACCTCGGCATTCGGGGCTAGCAGATTGCGGCGATCTTGAATTTTGGATTCAGATTTGCCCCAGTCCGCGCTACCGGCATTGGATGGGCTTCAAAGCAGAACGGTCGAGCTTGCGGACAATTCTGTTGTAGCTGTCATTCGTCGCCTGCCTTTAGCCGTCCTCTCCATGTTGTAGGCTCACGATGAAGGTGCATCAATGCAACGACGAGCAAGACCTCACCTCTCATCTGATAGATGATTCCGTAGGGGAACCTGTTCGTTCTGCAGCGGCGGGTTCTCTTGGAGAGGGGCGCCCAGGCCTCGGGATATTGAAGGATTCTTTCGAGAGTTCGTTTTACTTCCTCGGCGAATTGCGCACCGAGATCGGGTTCTTGCGAATCGTAATAGTCGATGGCCTCAGTTAGTTCGGACCGGGCAGGCGCCAGAAACTTGACGGTCACGGCTTCGCGCCTTTGTTTGTTTCAAAAGCCTCTTTCGCCGAAACGGCTCTTATCTCGCCTTGCTCAAATGCGTCAATCCGGTCTTCCGCTTCCTCAGCCCACAATTCGTCGATTTGGCGTTGGCGCTCCGTGTCAAGGCTTGAAAGGAGCCGGTCTGCCAGCTCTGCTCGCTCGCCCGGCGGCAACGCCAGCGCTTTTTCGAGAACTTGTGCTTCATTCTTCGACAAGACCGTCGCTCCCTTCGCTGTCAGGTATTGTAACACGTGGCGCGTCAGCATGCCGAAGACTGGGAATCGAATCGCACACACCCAAGGAAGCAATCTGTGCGCCACCAGCCGCCTACGTTGGGCCTCATGTGGGCCTAACGACAGGCGTCACCCGGCGCCGGCCAAGTGGTTCTCAAGTCAATTCATACCCGACCCGCCGGTCGAGTCCATGCCCTTGTTATGTCCCGGCAAGTTCGTCAACCAGCGCCCTCCTCTGTGCGGTGGTTTCGATTATTCGCGCCTGATGCCGCCGAATGGGATCCAGCAAATCATTCGCCGCAACCTGGGAGAGCGCAGGAATCAATGGCTTGCCCAACGCCCAAGCGGCACCAGTTTCCATCAAGACCCACGGACGATTGATGGACCGTGGAGTCACCAACACCAAAACCCGCTCCGAACCGTGGAGAGCTGCACGAATCGAATTCTGCCATTCCGCAGCAGCCTCGATGTCCTTTTCAGCCATAAAGCATTTCAGGCCCCTGTGTTCGAGCTCATTGCGCAATTCTTCGGCAATCGCTGAATCACCTGCGGCATAGCTGATGAAGACATCAAATCTTGGGGTGACGGGAACCACATTATCCAGCCATCGCTTAAGTTCCGCATCATTCGACCATAGGCGTACAGCGTGGTCCGTGACCTGGAACCGACAAGCTGCGCCCGATCTTGAGAAGTATGGTAGGACATCGCCAATCAAACTGTTCCCGCCCAATTTTTCAAGCCAGCTTGAGATGGTTGCAAGGCCTATGCCAGTAAGTTGGGCATCGTCGGCAGGCGTCGCATACGCTTTCGGGTCCCGGCGATAGGCAGCAACACCGATTTCGAGGAGACGCTTTACCAATGAGCGATCATCCATAGTTTTCCTCCGCGCCGTTCCGGACGAGGCGCATAGCAATGATTGGGCGGTCTTCGACTATTCGAGACGGCCTGTAAACCATCTGAAAAACTTCTCCTCATGGCTGGTCAGACTGTGTCCGTTGCGTTCGGCGTCGGGGGTGTGGCTTCTTCTCCTCCATCGTGCGGCTTAACATGTGGTGAAGCATCCGCGGGAATTCCTCGAAGAACATATACGACTCTTTATCTCCGAACCCAAACTCCTCCATGAAGGGACCATGCATCATGAACTTTGAAAAGCGTTGAAGCCGGGCCATCTCAGTCTCGATCGCCGCTGGGTCTCCAGACTTGACCGCGCGGTAGACCTCCATCGCAAGCTCATATAGCCAAGGTGCATCGTCGCGGAACACGCTGGCTGCCATGAGTATTCCGACGGGGTCACCCTGTTCTCCGCCCATGTGCATCATTTCCTCTA
>CAVWDS010000012.1:0-1295328 GCA_963753795.1 uncultured Acidobacteriota bacterium | reverse complement strand
AGCAATGAGAGCAGGGCAAAAGACGCTGAGCATAATGTGAAACGGGCCGTATTCCTGATCTTGCTCATAACGGTTACACACCTCCCCACTACGCAGCATGACAGAAGCCGAAGACAGATGTCTGCCCACTTTGGAACACTCTCGTGTATTAATTTGCTCATTTTCCGTCAGTCCCAGCATGTATGTCCCCGTCGCAAAACCTGGGTGAGCTATTTTGACCAAACGTGTGAGCAGTACGGGACTGAAACAGGATTCACTCCAGGATATAACCAGTGTGCTACGAGGGCTCCGGCTGATTGAGATCGCCGCCTGAAAGGTACCAGGGAAAAGGAAAATAGATCGAGAGAGCGCAATGGATTTCAAGGCAGCGTCAGGGCCTATAGGTTAATGATTGTTGGTTCAAATTACAGCGAGCCGGTGGCTTCCCCTAAACGAGTCAGACGGGGAGCGAAGTCAATCCGGAGCTGAAAGGAGATTGCCATGTTAATGATTCTGCTGATTGTGGTTTTGCTGCTCGTGTTTGGCGGCGGCGGAGGCTATTACGGATATCGGAGATGGGGTTCGGGCGGAGGCATCGGGATCGTCGGGGTGATCCTGATCGCTCTGGTGCTCTTGTACCTGTTCGGCGGATTGCATCTGTCCCGTTGAGCTTCGATCCGAAACCGAGAGTTAGAGTGTGGTTACATGGCCGCCCACGATAACAAGTATCCAAGGGCAGATTCGAGGAGGGGAAATGGCTCCTGACTATGACTTGTCGAACCTCGAGACCTCTCAGGTCGACCTGTGGATTTACCTCCAGTTTGATGCCATCTTCGGCCAGATCATGGCTGATCAGGCCGAGCGCCTGGGTTTCCCCCTCGCTCTAGGGGACTGCATCGTTTCAGCCGTGACAGAGAAGCCGCAGGTGATATTCAACAATGGGAAACGCGGAGCGGACCGCTGGGCCCGCCTCAGAAAGCAAAATCAGGAGGATTAGGTCATGCCTTTAATGCAAATCGTAATTGCCCTGATCGTGGTTGGGGTTCTTCTCTGGCTCGTCAACAGCTTTATTCCGATGGCGGGCTCCATCAAGTCGATCCTGAATGCTGTCGTGGTCATTTGTGTGGTGGTGTGGCTCCTGAACGTCTTTGGACTCATGCATTACATCACCAATTTTCACATCAATCGCGCAGGGTGAGGGTGGTCTTGGATAAATCTGGACCTTTTGCGAGCGATGAAGGTATCAGTGAATCTGAAAGTCGCTTACGCTCTGTTCAAAGAGGCATGCTCGGCATGGGCAGAAGACAATGCCCCGAGCATGGGTGCAGCGCTGGCGTTTTACACAGTCTTTTCGCTCGCTCCGGTCCTGATTGTCGCGATATCGGTCGCGGGTCTGGCGTTCGGGCAAAAAGCGGCGGAGGGTGAATTCTCACGGCAACTCCAAGGCTTGGTGGGTGAGACGGGTGCAAGAGCCATTCAAGCGATCATCCAGAGCGCGAATCGGCCCGCGCTTGGCGTCATTGCGAGCACCATTGGCATCGGGACCCTACTGGTCGGTGCGTCAGGCGCCTTTGTTGAGCTCCAAGACGCGCTCAATAAGATCTGGAGAGTTCAGCGGAGATCAGAAAGTGTCTGGTTGGGCGTGATTCGAGAGCGTTTTTTGTCGTTCGGCCTGGTCCTGGGCCTGGGCTTCCTGTTACTCGTGTCACTCGTGGTGAGCGCCGCGCTGGGGGCCGTGGGAAATTTCATAGCACCTCTGCTTCCCTGGCCCGTATTCTTGTTGGAATCGGTCAATTTTCTCCTCTCGTTGGGTGTGATTGCGCTGCTACTCGCGATGATCTTTAAGTATCTACCAGACACGGAAATTGCCTGGAGTGATGTGTGGATCGGTGCGGCAGTTGCGTCACTACTTTTGACGACTGGCAAAGCGCTGATTGGGTTGTATCTCGCCAGGTCCACCGTCGCGTCAGCATACGGAGCAGCGTCATCCCTCGTCATTATTCTCACTTGGGTTTATTACTCAGCGCAGATTGTCCTTTTTGGCGCGGAAGTCACGCACGTCTACTCCTACCAAGCACGGCTCGCGGGCCGAAGGAAGGCCTGTGCATCTTCAGCACATCTGAATTGTTCATTGGACCGACATAGCGGGAATCGCGGTGCAACGCGAGGTGGAGTTCTGAGGAAAAAGCCGATGAGCAAGCTAAGCGGAAGTCAGGTTCCTCACTGAGGGGCAGCACTGTCAGGCGCTACCACCGCGGGAGGGGCCTTGGTTAACAACTGCCGGTAAACGATTCGCAAAGTAGCGAGCACCGGAACCGAAAGAAAGCTGCCGGCTATACCTGCGATAGAGCCGCCCGCCAGGACTCCGAAGATGACCAGCAAAGGATGTAGCTTCATGCCGGCGCTGAGCAAATGCGGTGACACAACATAATCCTGGAAAAAGCGGAACGCGACAAGGAACGCGAAGATCGCGAGCAGGTGGTGGGAGCCGCTCAAGCCCGCAACGAGCAAGACGATGACGGCTCCAGCCAGAGGACCCACCATGGGAACAAATTCGAGAGGAAAGGCGACAGCCGCCAACAGAATCCCATACGGAACGCCCATCATCGAGAAGAAGAGTCCATAAGCCAAAGATGCCACGACTCCCAACAACACCAACGCCCGCATGTATTGTGCAAGCAGCAGGTGCAGGTCAGCGGCAATTCTCTCCACCATGTCGCGGCGGGACCCTTCGGCAAGAAAGCCCAGCACGGAACTGCGCATCTCCCGCCCATCTTTCAAGAAGAAGAAACTGAGAATCGGAACCAGGACGATAAAGATGAGGTTTCCGGCGCGCGAGATGACCCCCAAGGCGGCATTCGGCAGCAGTGCCAGGAGATCTCGCGAATGATTGGCCAGTTGCTGTTGCACAGTCGAAATGACAGTGCTCTTCAGCGTCTGAGCGGAGGGTGAAACGGCGGGCGCGATCGGAGGCTGGAATTTCGAAAGGAGCTCTGGAAGCCTGGCTGCCAGTGCGTTCGCCTGCTGGACTACACGGGAGCCGATCGCAATTCCCATGACAATCAGAAACCCGACCAGCGCGAGGTAGACGAGGGTGAGCGCCAGCACCTTTGACCGCCCCGGTAGCCGCCGATCGAGAAGCTTCACCAGTGGCCAGAGCAGGTAGGCGAACAGCAGTGCCACGACAAAGATAAACAAAGTCTCGCGAATGAGATACAGCAGTCCCACCAGGAGGAGAATAAAAACCGCTGTCCAGGTGTAACGCGCGGCGTGGCGATCAAGACCAAGCAAGATTCTGCTCCCTCCGCCACTATGCGTGGCCTTTGTCAGAAGGCTTCCGGCCCACAGGGTTGCCCGGTCGAGCCGCGTTGTCAGCTACCAGACCTAACCCCCATCCAACTGGGTGGGTCTTCCACCCACTGGTCGATCTGCGCCGTTGGGGCGCACTGAGAAATCCCGGCTAGAGAGTTGCAACCCTTTCATCCCCAGCGCGGCTGACGTTAGTAGCGGCGCCATGGACCCCTCTCATCCAAGTGGCGGCTTCTGTACGTTCATCTCCGGTGGGCGGGTAGATCAGAGCCAGCCCATCACGGCAAGCATCGGCGCGACGCGTGAACTGATCCTGGTTCATCAGGATGAAGTCAAGGGTCTGACCCAACTGATCAGAATGGAATCTGTTGCTGAAACGTACCCCACTTGGGTGAGCCGGAGAAGTCCACGTCCAGTAGTCGCACACCAGATCCTGTTTACCCCCGGCTCTAACCGACCAGACGCTCAGGTAATCCAACGAAGTTCCAGGTTCACATCGGTATTCAACCCGTGCTGAACATGGGCTGGTGACTTTCATCAAGTCTTCCCAGGCTAGAATCACTGCAAACTCAAGGGCCTTGTCCAATTCCATGTTGAGTCTCCCTCACGAACGAATCACTTCGGTGGCCTTGGAATCACGCGCTGGCGAAGAGATCGGCCAGATGTCGGCTCTAAGAAGTTTGTTTGGGCCGAAGACGCGGTCAGCAACGAGTTCGGTGATCTTATATTTCACGTCGCGCGAAACCATCGTGGCACGGGCCGAGTATCCGGACACGGGCGGTGGCTTCCGAAGCCGTCTGCAGCCACATTCCGCCGACATCGCCGTAGAGCAAGCGTGATGCGCACGTCTCGCACCCACCAAGAGGGCGCCTTCGCCGGCTGGCCCTCGATGCGGCGAAGCAAGTAGGTGTTGGCATCAACCCAGATGTTCCCGCGCAGCAGATTCTTGTCTTTGCGCCTGGGAAGCAACTCGAGCACGTAACAGCGTTGGCCGCTTACCTCTTCCTCGCGGATGAAGCGGAAATCATAATTGTCCGGCGAGATGTCGGTGGCGCCGTAATCTTTGGTGACTTCCGCTTCTTTTTCCAGCATGCGGCCAATAATCATTTTTCCCAGACCGCTCCCGTTAATCTGCTGAATGGTGTACTTCTTGGAGTCCGGGGGAACGAAGGTCACATCGGCAACCACCTCGGACTTGGCTTGCTTGTCTTTCTTTACCATACAGCTTGTAGTTCGCGGGTGACGACGTAAGGACGAAGGCGGGCCCGGTTCTCAGCTCGGGCCTGCGCCATGCTGGCGATGATGGTCTTCCGCAGTTGGGACCGAGCTTCCGGTCTGCGCCGATGCGGATGCCATTGCCGCGACGAGATAGAGAAGAAGCAACCACGAGGTTTGGCGCCGCGCAGCCACGTAGAAAAGGCTGCGCCCTGCTTCGCGAATCTTGAACCAGCAGGATTGCGGCATAGGCGCACCCTCCGCGATCATTCGATGGGTCTTCGGCCTTGAACAACCCTAACCAAAACTACTGCGACGGCCAGCAGGTCCTGAATAAGAAGAGCAGCAGGGCTAAATCTTGCCGACCTCTAAGATTTGGCCTGTTCGGCCGCCTCACGAAAAAGATCGGCGACCGCGGACCAGGTTCCATAGCAACCAAATCACTGCACCCACGAGCAATATGTGGATGAGGCCTCCGCCAACGTGAAAGCTAAAGCCCAGCAACCACAGGATTACCAGAATCGCGAAAATTGTCCAAAGCATGTTGCTCCTTCCCCGTTGACATCCGCCTCTCAGGTAGAGCCTGGCTGGCAACTCGAGGCACATCCTTTATAGCTTGGGGTAATTCGCGTGTCAGTCCCATACTGCTCACACGTCTGGTCAAATTTGCTCATCCCGGTTAATGACGGGTAGCTACAGGGTGGGGTCGGCGGAAATTACGAAGGCGTCGACTGGTTTGTGGGATCGCTGAGGCGTTCGACACCGAAAACCCGCCCGGGCGATTGCATTCAGGGGCAGTCAGGTGTACGTTATGTGTCCATCGAGATTTGAAAACGGAAATGTTGAATAGTTCCCAATTATAGGATGGTATTATGTAAATACCCATCTATAGCTGCATTTCTAGAGAAGCAGTCTATGGTGAAGGGACCGAGCGGCCCTCTTGAGTAAGGGCGACCCCCGAGGCGGGGCGATGACGCCGCTACTGCCAACCCGGCGTAGATCGCCCGGGGCAAGGATGAAGCCAATGGCACAAAAGAAGAAAGCCAGCCAGCCATCTTCCAAAACGCTGCCGAAAGCAGCCACCGGCATCCAGGGTTTGGACGAAATCACGTTGGGAGGGTTGCCACGCGGGCGTCCCACTCTCATCAGTGGAGGCGCCGGTTCCGGAAAGACACTGTTCGGACTGGAGTTCCTGGTTCGGGGCGCCACACAATACAACGAACCCGGCGTGTTCATGTCGTTCGAGGAATCGATCCCGGACCTGACCAAGAATGCCGCTTCGCTGGGTTTCGACCTCGCCCGGCTGGTGGCGGATAAGAAGCTGTTTCTGGATCACGTGCTCATCACCCGGAGCGAGATTGCGGAAAGCGGCGAGTATGATCTCGATGGCCTCTTCATTCGAATTGCCGACGCTGTCCAGAGGGTCGGGGCGCGGCGAGTCGTCCTGGACACCATTGAATCACTCTTCAGCGAGTTGCCCAATCCAGGTATCCTGCGCGCCGAAATCCGCCGCCTGTTCGGCTGGCTCAAGGAAAAAGGATTGACCACGGTCATTACCGCCGAGCGGGACCGGCCCGACAGGCTGACTCGGCACGGCATAGAGGAGTTCGTCTCAGATTGCTTAGAAAAGGATTGACCACGGTCATTACCGCCGAGCGGGACCGGCCCGACAGGCTGACCCGGCACGGCATCGAGGAGTTCGTCTCCGATTGCGTGATCCTGCTGGACCATCGTATCCGGGAGGAGATCTCGACCCGGCGCCTGCGCATCGTCAAGTACCGGGGTTCCACCCACGGCACGAACGAGTATCCGTTCCTGATCGATGAACAAGGCATTTCCGTCCTGCCGATCTCCTCACTGGGTCTGGACCACGCTGCGCCCGCCGAACGAATCTCGAGCGGCATTGCCCGGTTGGATGGCATGCTGGGTGGCAAGGGCTTTTATCGGGGGAGCAGCATTTTGATATCCGGCACCTCGGGAACCGGTAAAACCAGCGTCGCGGCGCATTTCGTGGATGCGGCCTGCCGCCGCGGCGAGCGCTGCTTGTTTTTCGCTTTCGAGGAATCGCCCCGGCAGATCGTCCGCAATATGCGTTCGATCGGCATCGACCTCCAGCCCTGGGTCCGCAAAGGGCTGCTGCTATTCCAAGCGGCGCGTCCCACCTACGGGGGGATCGAAGAGCACCTGTTAGTGACCCACAAACGCATCTCCAGCTTCCAGCCCAGCGTCGTCGTGGTGGACCCGGTTACCAATCTGATCATGGTCAGCACCCCGAACGAAGTGCGGTCCATGCTCACGCGGCTGGTCGATTTTCTGAAGACCCAGGGGATCACCTCGATTTTCACCAGTTTGACTGCGGGAGGCGGCCCCCTGGAAGCCAGCGAGGTGGACGTCTCCTCCCTCATGGACACCTGGCTCGTGCTGGTAAGCATCGAGGTCGGGGGGGAGCGGAACCGCGCGCTCTACGTGCTGAAATCGCGAGGCATGGAGCATTCCAACCAGATTCGCGAATTCCTGCTCACTGACGACGGCCTCCGATTGCTGGACGTTTACCTCGGACCCGAGGGCGTGCTGACCGGTTCCGCCCGGTTGTCGCAGGAAGAGCGCGAGAAAGCAGCGGCCACGTCCCGCCGGCAAGAACTGGAGAGCCGCCGGCGCGAACTGGAGCGCGAGCACCGGATCTTTGAAGCCCGCATGGCCACGCTCCGGGCGGAGCATGAAGCGGAGGAAGAAAGAATTCAACAGACCATCTCCGAATCGGAATCACTCGGCGAGGAACTGTTGCAGGCCCGCGGGCAGATGGTGCGGAGCCGGAAAGCAGACTCCTCACCCTACAAGAAGGAAGGGGGCGCGAAAGCCGCGCATAAACGCTAAATGTCGGCAACCAAGACAAAAACTCGGGCGCGACCACGCAAACCGGCCCCCCGGAAACCGGAGATTTGGAAACTGCGGCTCTACGTGGCGGGCCAGACTCCCAAGTCGATTCGTGCCTTTGCCAACCTCAAGGTGCTGTGTGAAGAGCACTTGAAGGGCCGCTATCGGATCGAAGTGATCGACCTGATGGAGAATCCGCAACTGGCGCGGGGCGACCAGATCGTAGCAGTTCCGACCCTGATAAGAAAACTTCCGCAACCTGTCCGAAAGATTATTGGAGACCTTTCCGACAGCGTGCGGGTATTGGTGGGCCTGGACGTGCGAAAGGAAGACTGACCCAGTTCAGGAAGGCCCACATGAAAAAGCCCCCCAAAAAGAGCAGCCCGGCAGGAAAGCAGAAACCCGGATGGGCAGGGAAAGTGGAGCAGGCCGACTCCCATTCTCGCCAGGCAAAGTACGTCTTGCGTTTGTACGTAAGCGGATCCACGTTGAAATCGTCGCGGGCTGTAGAAAATATCAAGCGGGTTTGTGAGCAGCACTTGAAGAATCGGTATGACCTGGAAGTCATCGACATTTACCAGCAGGCGAAGCTGGCCAGAGACGAGCAGATTGTGGCGGTGCCCATGCTCATTAAGCGGCTCCCGCTCCCGCTGCGAAGGATCATTGGGGACATGTCGAACCGAGAAAAAGTGCTCTTCGGACTGGACCTGAGGATGCGGGAGTAATAGCAGGCGGAAGGAGGAAAGAGGTTGGCTAACAGAAAGAAAAACCGCTCCCCGCAAAAACTGCCGGCCCTGCCGCGCCGTGAATTGGTCGCACGCCTGAGCGAAGCCGAGGAAACCCTCCGTGCCATTCGTTCCGGCGAAGTGGATGCCATTGTTGTGAACGGCCCCGGCGGGGAGAAAGTGTTCACGCTGCAGGGGGCCGATCATACCTACCGTGTTTTCGTGGAGAGGATGAACGAAGGCGCCGCGGTTCTCAGCAGCGACCACACCGTCTTGCACTGCAACCGCCGTTTTGCCCGGTTCCTGGGAGCGGGGCTCCAGAGCGTCATCGGTTCTTCCATGCAGGACTTGGTTTGGCCCGACGACCATGCCAGGCTGAATGCCTTACTCCGGCTCGCGGCCCAAAGGAACTGCCGGGGCGAGATCCGTTTGCAATCGCGAAAAGGCCCCCCTTTGCCCGTCCATCTCTCCTTAAATCCTCTCCGCCTGGACGGCACGCGGGCTGTCTGCCTGATCGCTTCGGACCTGTCCGAGACGAAGCGCGCCGAGCGGGAGCTGCGTGCTTCCAGCGAACAGTTGCGAAGTCTTGCGGCGCACCTGCTGACCGTTCGAGAGGAGGAGCGGGCCAGGATCTCCCGCGAAGTCCACGATGAGCTGGGCCAGTCGCTGACCGCGGTGAAAATGGACCTCGCCTGGCTGGCGAGGCGGCTGCCCCGGGAAAACGGCGAGATGCTCGAAAGGATCCGCTCCACGCGGCAGTTAGCCGAGAGCTTGATCCAAGACTGTTCGCAGAATCTCGACCGAGCTAAGGCCTGGTATTTTGGATATGGGTTTGGCGGCCGCCGTGGAATGGCAGGTCCAGGAATTTCAGGCCCGAACCGGCATCCAGTGCAACCTCCGGTTGCTCACCCGTGAAGTGTTTGCGCCCGACGTTTCGACCGCCCTGTTTCGTATTCTTCAGGAGACTTTGACCAATGTCGCGCGCCATGCCAAGGCCACGCGGGCCGAGGTGGTCGTACAGAAGCAACGGGACCGGCTGGTTCTGTGGATACGCGATAACGGCCGGGGTTTTGATCAGGCGGACCCTTCCCTTTCCAAATCCCTGGGTCTGCTGGGTATGCGGGAACGCGCCGCCATTCTGGGCGGCCAGGTGAATATTTCCAGTGCTCCGGGGAAAGGGACTACCGTCACCGCCTGGATTCCGCTCCCATCGCCGGAGGAATCCGGGGCCAAACCATGATACGAGTCCTCATTGTCGACGACCACGCTATTGTCCGGCGTGGTTTGAGGGCGCTGCTTTCCGATGAGTTCCACGGGGCCGCATTTGGAGAAGCCTCCAATGCCCAGCAGGCGCTGGAAGAGCTTGCGGAGAGAAAAGTGGGATGTCGCGCTGCTCGACATCACCCTGCCGGGAAAAAGCGGCTTGGATCTCCTCAAGGAATTAAAGGCCGCACGCCCCAGGCTTCCGGTCCTGGTCCTGAGTGCTCACCCGGAAGACCAATTTGCCCTTCGTGCCCTCAAGGCGGGCGCGGAAGGCTACCTGACGAAGGACAGCGCTCCCGAGGAATTGGTGAAAGCCATCCGCAAGGTCCTGGCCGGGGGGCGATATGTAAGTCCCACACTGGCCGAAAAGCTGGCCTCGAACGTACGAAAAGATTTCACGCGCATGCCGCACGAGACGCTCTCCGACCGCGAGTATGAAATCATGTGCCTGATCGCCTCGGGAAAGACCGTTACGGAGATCGCCGGAGAACTGTCGCTCAGCGTAAAAACGATCAGCACCTATCGCACCCGGATCCTGGAAAAGCTCGGCGTTAAAAATAGTGCGGCAATCGTCCAGTACGCGATCCGAAACGGCCTGGTGATTTGAGAAAGTGCCAAATGTAGGGCCGACCGTCCAGCCTGCAACCTCTTTTCCCGCCTTCAGCCTTCCTGTAAGACAAACACCGACCCCCCCCCCACCCAAAGTCCCACGAAAGAATCAGCCTGGGGCTGATGGACGTTATCGGCGTCGGGATTTATTCTGAAAGCTCCATGGTGAGAAGAACCATTTCGCTGGCTTCAACAGGAGGTGATTATGGGAAACAATGTTGTCATGGCTCCGAGGAGGAGTCCGCCTGTCGATCAGCGGAAGATGGTTATCGTAGCGGACAAGAAACGCCCGTTTGCCGATTGGGAAGCCGCCCTCGCGGGAATCGCCGGCGGGAATACTGTTCCGGCATACGCCGCAAACCGCGATATCTTCACCAAGCAGACGGAGAGTGTTATGACGAGCAAAAGAATTCCTATCAATGGTGCCGCCTTCAGCAAGAAGGGGGATGCTGTTATGGCGCGTAACAAAAGCCAGCCTGAGGTTATTACGGCAAATCAGAAAAACCCGCCCATCGATTGGGCAGCATTCCTCGCAGGAATCGCGCGCGGGAAAACCGTTCTAGAATACGGCGCGGACCGCACCATCTTCGCGCAGGGAGACCCTGCGGATTCCGTGTGGTATCTCCACAAAGGCAAGGTGAAACTCGCGGTGACCTCCCAACAAGGCAAGGAAGCGATCGTCACCGTTCTGGGCGGCAACGAGTTCTTCGGTGAGGGATGCCTGGCCGGCCAGCCGTTGCGCATCTCCACGGCTATGGCGGTGACGGATTGCACTCTTTACAGGATCGAGAAGTCGCTGATGGTGCGTCTGCTCCACGAGCAGCACGGAATCTCGGAATTGTTCATCACGCACCTGCTTACCCGCAACATGCGATTTGAAGAGGATCTGGTCGACCAGCTTTTCAACTCCAGCGAGAAGCGCCTGGCCCGGATTCTCTTATTGCTGGCGCATTTTGGCAAGGAAAGCAGAACCGAAACTGTCCATCCCGGAATCAATCAGGAACACCTGGCGCAAATGGTCGGCACCACCCGGTCGCGGGTCAGTCATTTCATGAACAAGTTCCGGACGCTGGGCTTTATCGATTACGCGGGCAGCGGCGCGTTGACGGTTAACAGTGGCCTCTTGAGCGTGGTCCTGAGCGACTAGCCCGGATTTCTCATTCGTCCTCCCCGAAGGGGAGGAACATCATTAGCCGTAGGCCTCATTTGGTCCCGCCCCGCGGGATGAAACCTACGGTTGCCGAGCACGCAAGCCAAGACTTTCGGCCCCGCAGGGATCGAACATCCTAAGCCATCCACAATTCCGGCCCGTGGGTTTCACCCACGGCTAATGATGTTGGACCTCTGTGCGGTCCCGGCCCGGCAGGGCAGTACGACCAAGCGCCTGCCCCGCTGCGCGCAGACGATTGACCGGGTGAGAAGAATCGCAGACCTCAACGACGAACGAAGCCCCCTTCCATTTCAAATCCTCGGCAAATCCCCACCAGGTCCAGACTGTGGTTCCCCCCCATTAAGGTGTTGGTGTCATTTTGGCTGGGATACCTTTGGAAACGCCGGTCATTCCCGCGAAAGCGGGAATCCAGTCCGTCGCAAGTGCATTTCCGAAGGCTTGCCGAGTGGATTCCTCCCGCCATGGCGGGACGGGAACGACTAAGTCTCGCAGATGACACCCATACTCCAAGCACCTTCAAATTGGCAACTGCCATTGTCGGATTCGGAACGCCCTAGAACTGCACAATCTTATTGCGAAGAGCGTAGCGAATCAGGTCGCTCAAGGAATGGGTATCGAGCTTGTGCATGATGTTGCTTCGGTGGGTTTCTGCCGTGTGAACGCTGACCCCCAAGGTGGCCGCGATCTCTTTGTTACTCTTCCCCTCTGCCAGAAGCTGGACAACTTCTCGCTCGCGAGGGGTCAGAAGGTCACGAGAGCGGTTCCTTCTGCCGGCTGTCTTACCCCCATTCAGGTAGCTCTCCACCACGACCGTGGCTACCTTGGATGAGAAAAAACCTTTGTGCCGGCTAAGCGCCGCCACGCCCTCCACCAAGTTTCGTCCTGCGTCGGACTTCAGGACGTAGGCACGAGCGCCTGATTCGACCACTCTACGTATTAACTGTTCGGACTCATGAAGCGTCAGGATGAGCACCTCGGTTCTGGGGAGGGCTTTCAGGATCTGCCGCGTGGCTTCCAAGCCATTCAATTCCGGCATGCTGATATCCATCACCACAACGTCGGGCTTCGTCTGTTTTGCCAGTTCAAGAGCCTCCCGGCCGTTGGCCGCCTCCGCACAAACTTCCCATTCGGGACGGACTTCCAGAAGGGCTCGCATCCCCCGCCGCACGACCTCGTGATCATCCGCCACCAGGATACGAAGCGTTTTCACTTAACGACCTCGCGAAGCGGGATCACCACTCGGACGGTCGTGCCTCGGCGGCTTGAATCGATTTCCAGCCGACCCCCGAGTTGTCTGGCTCGCTCGCTCATGCCCATAATGCCCACTCCAAGCTGTCCGCTTTTCTGATTGCCCGAGTGGAGGGCCTTCGCGGGCATCCCCTGGCCTTTGTCCGCTATTTCTAACTTCACTTCAGTCGCGCGCCGTGAAAGCCGTATGCTGGCTGTCGGACTTTTGGAGTGACGGTGGACGTTGGTAAGGCCCTCCTGCACTACGCGAAAAAGGGTCGTTTCCATCTCCTGGGGCAGCCGGCCAAAATTGGGCGACACTTTGAGATCGACCTTGATTCGGCTTCGCTCGGCGAACCCTTTAGCGTACCAAGCTAAGGCTGAAGCCAAGCCATCTTCATCAAGCAGTGGCGGATGTAACAAGTAGGAGAGGGTGCGCATCTCCTTTAGGGACCGTTCTGCCACCTCAAGACTTCCAGATAGAGCTTGGCGCGCTTTCGGATTAAGCGTACGAGCCGACTTGTGCGCCAAGGTGAGGTTCGTCACCAAACCGACGAGGTTCTGGCCTATGGCGTCGTGGAGTTCCCGGGCAATGCGCCGCCGCTCCTCATCCTGCAACTGCAGCAGACGTGTGGAAAGCCCGCGGAGAGCCTTTTCACCTTGCTTGCGTTCGGTGAGGTCACGCATGACGGCCAACACACAGCTTGATCCCGTCTCATCAGCAATTGGGACCGCATAAGACTCCGCCCACCTCCGCGTACCCTTGAGCCCGACAATCTCGAATTCTAAATTGGCTCTGTTGCCGCTGCAAACTCCCTGCAAGAGAGCTTTGAAAGCCGCCCGGTGCTCGGGCAGCAATCAAGGGAAGGACTGACTTTCCATTAACTTCGGCAAAGCTCTCAGCCTCGATCATGGCCAGGCCCGCCGGGTTCATCTGAAGGAGGTTGCCGTTGCACTCGACTTTCACGACACATTCCGGCTCGGTTTCAACGATGGCACGCAAGTGACTTTCACTTTGTCGTAGCGCCTCCTCAGCCTCCTTGCGCGCGGTAATATCGATGATGGTCCCCAGGATGAACGGTTGGCTGCCTGCCTCCCCTTCGATCAGATTCTCGTTAGCCAGAACCCAAACCGGGCTGCCATCTCTTCGCTTAAGGCGCATTTCTAGATTCGAGAGGGTCTTTTCCGCCCTGATGCGGGCGGTGATTGCCTCCGGCTCGCGGGGATCAAAGTAAAATTCCTGCACTGGATGAGCTAAGACCTCTTCACGAGAGGCAAATCCGAAGACCTTGACGAAAGCTTCATTACAGTCCGTGATGTGGCGGTCCAGGGCAGTGCGGTATACCCCGGCAAGGTTTTTTTCAAAGAGCAGGCGATACTGCTCCTCGCTTCTCTCGAGAGCTGCCTTCGCGCGCACCCGCTCAACCGCATAGAGGACGGCGCGGCAAATCCACTCCCCATTCACCTTTCCTATGACGAGGTAATCTTGCGCCCCTTCCCGGACTGCTTGGAGGCCCAGGTTTTCATCGGTAAGACCCGTTAGTACTACGATGGGAGTGCCGGGGAATTGATTGTGCAACTTCACGAAAGTGCTGATGCCGTCGCTGTCGGGGAGCCCGAGATCCAATAACACCGCGTCGATTCCCCCCTTCGCCAGCCGCTCGACCGCCGTCAGTAAGCTTGGGGCATCCTCCAGGTCAGCCAAGGCGGGCTTCGCTTCCTTCAACATTTCCCGGATTAGGCGAATATTTCCCGGATTATCCTCTACCAACAAGACCTTAATCGGCTCGGATGTCATGGCGTTTTTCCTTGCGGGAGTTTCATGATCGTCAACACAAAATCTTCAACCGACTTCACAACCTGGACAAACTGTTCCAGGTCGGCCGGCTTCGTCACGTAACAATTGGTAAGGATTTGGGGTGCTTCCGAAAGCCTAACTACATGCTTCCGCTGGCGTTCAGTACCACCATCAATCATCTTTGAGAAGTCTCCTGTCCTTGCAACCAGGATTGGTGACGCCTAGGACACACCATGCAGCCAAAATAGCACACTCGGACTCTGTAAGAAACCGAGTGCGAGGGATTCTCAAATGCCGCGCAATTGGGCCCAGCTTGACGCACTTTTTAGCAATTATCAAGCATCAGCGTGGATCAATCCACTGCCATTCGTCTCTACTGTAGATTCTGTAGATATACCTAGAGGTTCAGGTGCTCAAGGTACTGCGGAATACTCAATCTGCAGAATTGTACCTGTTCCTCCTAGAGTATACGCTTACTCTACCCCCGATGGGTGTGCTCGGATGGGACAAGATCCTGATTCTCGATGACGAAACGTTCGTGGGATAGTGAGTCAGGAGGCCTTTCGCACCGTGAAACTGTGTTGGGCTGAGGCCGACGCGCACGGCGATGTCAGAATCAACGCCAAAAACCAATTAATTTTGATACCGCGGGCTTGCTTTCAGCAAGCAGAAGGAGGTTGTTATGGCCCTAGCGAAAAACAAGTCTCAAGCTGTTGCGGCAAATACTAACAAGCCGGCCGTCGATTGGGAAGCTTTCCTCGCTGGATTCCCCGGCGGGAAAACCGACGTTGAATACGGCGCGAACCGCAACATCTTCTGCCAAGGACAACCTGCGGATTCCGTGTTCTACCTCCGACGAGGCAAGGTGAAGATCGCGGTAACATCCGACCAAGGCAAGGAAGCGATCGTCGCCATTCTGGGCGACGCTGACTTCTTCGGCGAGGGATGCCTCGCCGGTCAGCCGTTGCGCATCGCCACGGCTACCACGCTAACAGATTGCAATCTGGTCAGGATTGCGAAGCCGCTGATGGCGCGTATGCTGCACGAAAAGCACGAAATCTCGGAATTGTTCATCACTGCATCTGCTTTCACGCAACATCCGATTCGAAGGGGATCTCGTCGATCAGCTTTTCAACTCCAGCGAGAAGCGTCTGGCTCGGATTCTCTTGCTGCTGGCTCATTTTGGGAAGGAAAGCAGAGCCGAAACTATACATCCCAGAATCAATCAGGAAAACCTGGCGCAAATGGTCGGCACAACTCGGTCGCGGGTCAGTCATTTCATGAATAAGTTCAAGAAGCTGGGCTTTGTCGATTACGAAAGCGTCAACGGCGGGTTGACGGTTAACAGCAGCCTCTTGAGCGTGGTCCTGCACGACTAGCCTCATGTAACCGAAATAGCCGTTGACGGCTCGATGAGCCTGCCGGGCTGGGCGGTGTAGCGCGGAGGAAGGCATTGGGTTTGGATGAAGTGCTTTCCAAAGGATAGCCTTCACTCAGGCTCAGGTAGCGAGCCGCCGCGTTGTCCACTTTGTTACGGAACGAAGCCCCCTTCCATTTCAAATCCTCGGCAAATCCCCACCGCCTCCACACTGTAGTTCCCCCATTACCTGGGGTGAGCAGTTTTGACCTAATACGTGAGCCTTAGTGAACTGACACCCATGCGCACAAACGGTATAACAAGTGTGCCTCGAGAATCTAGTGAGAGGCAGATGTGACATGAGTCGGAGGCAACACCTATGAAACAAAATCGAGTTATCAGCACAGCAGTTCTGTTTTTACTTCTCGGAACCGCCATTCCTGCATTCGCACAAAAAGGACAGGAGGAAAAGGGCGGAGGGAGGAAAAGCCCAGCCGGCGCAACACCAGGCGCAACCGCAACACGCACAGAAAGCGCAGCCACAGCAGCGCCGCAGCAGGCGCAACACCAGGCGCAACCGCAGCGCGCACAGAAAGCGCAGCCACAGCGCACCCAACAGGCGCAACGCCAGGCGCAACCGCAGCGCACCCAGCAGGCGCAACGCCAGCAGCCACAGCGCGCACAGCAAGCGCAGCAGTCCGGAAGGCAGCAGGGACAGACCGTTGCTTCCAACAGGGGCGGCGGCCATTATGGTCGCATTCCTGACGACCAGTTACCGTGCCCATTTCGGTCATGGCCACTCGTTCCACATGGTGCGTCCCCAGATGATCGACGGGTATAACCGCTTCCAGTACGGCGGCTATTGGTTCGGGTTCAATGAAGGATGGCCAGTAGGCTGGGACTACAACGACGACGTTTATGTCGAATACGTTGATGGCGCCTATTATATGTACAACCTGAGGCATCCCGGCATTCGCATTACACTCAACATATTCTAACGATTCATCCAGCACACCTTCGGGGGAGGATTCAATCGGCACGGGCCGGGTGGGTTCGCCCCGAGGGTGGTGTGAAAGGCGGTTAAATCCTTCTGCTTTAGAGAGCCACCGAAGTGGCAGGCGAAGGCAAGGTGACTAAAGAAGTCGGAAGTTAAACCCGAGGAAAAGAATCTTAAGACCAAAGGAGAGTGCAACATGGCAGAAAAAATAGCGGTGTTGGGCATTTACCCCAATTACTCGAGCGTGGAGAACGGCGTCGACGTCTTGAAGGAGGCCGGCTTTCGAAACACGGATATTTCCGTGCTATTTCCGGAAAAAGTAGTCTCCAAGGAGTTCGCCCACAAGAAACACACCAAGGCTCCACAGGGCGCTGCCGCAGGCGCCGGAACGGGTGCGGTGCTGGGCGGCACATTGGGATGGTTGGTGGGCATTGGCGCTCTGGCGATACCGGGTTTGGGTCCCTTTATCGCCGCCGGTCCTATCATGGCGGCCCTGGCGGGGGTGGGCGTGGGCGGTACAGTAGGCGGGATAACGGGCGCGCTGATTGGCATGGGGATTCCCGAGCACGAGGCCAAGCGCTATGAAGTGCGGGTAAAAGAGGGCGGAATCCTCCTCTCGGTGCATTCGGACAATGCGGATTGGACGAAGCGTGCCAAGGAGATTCTGGAGCGGACAGGAGCGCAGGATATCTCGGTAACCGGAGAGGGCGGCGCCGACTACGTCAGAGGCGACAGGCCGGTCTCTCACCAGGCGACGGCTGGTGGGACGAAATAGCAGTCCGGGGGAGGCGCTTCCATCCCATGATAAGTCGCTCAAGGGAGGTAGCCCCATATGAAAACTGCAACGCTGGTTGGGATCTTGCTCATTGTGCTGGGGATTCTCTCTCTGGCCTTCCAGGGCATCACGTACACGCGCCATAGGAAGGTCGTGGACCTGGGCCCGATTCAAGCAACTGCGGAAACGAAAGAGCGGATTCCCTTGCCTCCGATTCTGGGTGGAATCGCCCTGGTCGGAGGCATAGCCCTGGTGATCGCTGGAACGAGACGGAAGGCGTAGGTGCTTATTCGGCTCTCATTTTTCCGGCCTCGCGGGAGGCAGGGATTTTCCCTCGAGAAACGTCGAGGAGCTGCCGGAATCTCTCGCATCTCCTCTTTCGAAGCCAATAGACGCAAGAGGCCAAAGAGGGGGACTGGGGCAATCCCAGCCACTGACGCACCCGCAGCGGGGTTTGTCCCGTCAGGCATGAGGTATGATGAGCGCTTATGGACGCGGCACGATCGATTTACCTCTGCACGTCGCAGACATGGCAGAAAAACGCCGTGCTGCGCCAACCGGCGGGCCTATGAACGGCCTGCCGCAAGCACACTTGAAATGGAGGAAAAAATGTTTCCAAAAAGCAAAACGGTATGGACCTGGGTTGTCCTCACTTTTCTGGCGACTGGGATATTGGGTCTGAGCTTGACGTCGCTTGCCTTCGCAGTCAACCCCGACGAAGTGAAACAAGCGGGTTTGAATCGTAGCGATATTAAAGAAGTGCAAGAATCTCTGCGCGACAAAGGTTACTACACGGGTGAGGTTGATGGCGTCCTAGGTCCCCAAACCCGCGCCGGTATTCGCCAATATCAGCAGTCTGAGAGTCTACCGGTCACAGGACGCCTGGATGCCGAGACTGCGGGTAAACTCGGAGTGGGACCGGAATCGACAGGGGGCAGTTTTAAAGCTGCGGGCCAAGAGGTTGGAAAGGGTGGCCAGGAGCTTGGCCACGAGATGAAGAAAGGTGAGCCGGTTGCGGCAGGCAAGGAAATGGGTAAAGGACTGGGCCGTGGAGGCAAGAAATTCGGAAAGGGAATCAAGAAAGCTGTCAGTCCCGACAGTGATCGCGGAGATCGCGAAAAGAAAGAGCAACGCGAGACCGAGAAGCAGCCGCAGTAGTTGAGTTCCCCGCAATCTTTTGCTTCCTCGCGGTGAAGCTGCCAGACGGAAGAGGCTAAGAATAAGGAGTGCAGAGCCCTGCTCGACCACACAAGGAGCGCAAACACGGCACAGATGCCGGGCCGGGACGGTCGGTATGTTTGGTGGCGGTGCGGCAAGGGAAATGGTTCCCCCAGGGCTTGAAGCCCTTAGCTGGTTGGAGCGTCCATACGAAGGAGAACCGATATGCTCGCAACTGCTCTGATCGTCGTCGTGATCTTGATGCTGTTGGGTGCACTGCCCAGATGGCCTCACAGCCGGCAGTGGGGTTACTACCCAAGTGGCGGCCTGGGGCTGGTCCTAGTGATTCTGCTCATCCTGCTGCTATTGGGTCGGCTTTAAAGGCCGTGGGCCCGACGTTCTCTCAGACTTCGGATCGAAAGCGACTCGAAATGTAACAAGGGCAAACGCGCTCATCCTAACTGTGGTTGCGTGATTGTCCACGTTAACAAGTATCCGAAGGCAGATTCGAGGAGGGGAAATGACGCCCGACTATGATTTGTCGAACCTCGCGACCTCTCAGGCCAACCTGTGGCTTTTCCTCCAGGTTGAACCCATTCACGCCGAGATCGTTGCTGACCAGGCCAAGCGCCTGGCATTGCCACTCGCTCTAGGGAGCTGCGCCGTTGCAGCCATCACTGGGAAGCCGCAGGCACAACTCAACAGCGTGCAACCTGGAGTGGACGTATAGACGTCCGTCTCCGAAGACAAAGCAGGAGGTGTATTGGACCATGCCTTTAGTTCAAATCTTGGTGGTTCTGATCGTGGTGGGTGTTCTCCTCTGGCTCGTCAATAGCTACATACCGATGGCAGGCTCCATTAAGTCGATCTTGAATGCTGTCGTGGTCATTCTCGTGGTTTTGTGGCTCCTAAGTATTTTTGGAGTTTTGCATTCCCTCTCCAGGATCCACGTGGGGAGGTGACGGTCTTGGTCCAGCGCGGATGGGGGATAGTCGCCGCGGCTCCATTCTAACCCGTCCGCACACGGGCAAAGGGGTTTTGCCGTGTGTGCGATCCGAGGGCTATCGCAGACTTGGAGGGTGCGCAATTCGTGGCTGGCGCCTCCTTGAAGGTCGCCTTGGGGATCCAATGTGTCACAAAGCAATCAATTGTGCGGGGGCTCTGAGTTTCATACTCTTCTTGCCGCCTCGCGTTGTAAGCCGAGATATAAACGGATCGAACCGCACTTGGGAGACTCCGACCCAGAGAGGCATGCACAGGTCGAGCAAAGTAATCGGCCCAGCAGTCCAAGACGACCGCTACGCTTTAGAAGCAGACACGAGCTTCGCCGGATTCAAAGAGTATAGAGAAGGCCTCAGCGAGTTCAAAGAAGCTCAACAGTTCATGCAATTGAAGGCCGCCGTTTACGCGGATTTGAATCGGTTGGAAAAGTCGAGGCATGCAAAACCGAGGTGCGACACCGTTCGCGGTGCAGATTCAAATTGCCAGAGCTCCGGAAACCTGGCTGTTAACCGCGCCAACGGGAGATCGATCAGAGAATCGCCTGCGCAAGCCAAGAGTGCAGTACCGCCGGTGTCATTGATGTCTGCGGGGGGGCTCGAAGCCTTAACCCAGTCCCGACGATCAGGAGCCTACAGGAAGCCTGCGCAGCGACTTTGACGCCGCCCTGCATTCTTCTCCACCGTCGTTAGGCCATGCCCAATTTTGTCCGGCCTGCATCTCCGAAATTTGTTACACTCGCCAATCGGTGTCGCGGCGCTGAGCCATCCTGCACGCATGAAGATTCACCATGGCGTCGCCGAGCGGATCCGCGACCAAAGGTTGAATGACGATGACGCCGCCTGCAGCCAAGAAGCCTAAAGGTCTCAGCATCATCGGCCTTTTGCGGCCCCACTGGAAAGCCCTATCGCTGGCCTTGCTGGCGGTGGCGGGCGAAGCCGCAACCGACCTGCTCGACCCTTGGCCTCTAAAAATTGTTCTCGATTACCTGCTTCAGTCCAAACATCCGCCCGGCTGGATGGGCGCAATCGATCGGCTGGATCGGGCAGGACAAGCTGGCCGTCCTCAACTTCGCGGTGCTGGCGGTGGCGGTCATCGCCGTCGTCGGCGCACTCAGCTCCTACCTGGAGAAATACCTCACCACCAGCGTCGGCCAGTGGGTCATGCACGACCTGCGGCGCACGCTCTATCACCACATCCACCGCCTGTCGCTGGCCGAGCACGACGAGAAGAGGACCGGCGACCTCATCGGCCGGGTGACGAGCGACATCGAAGCCATTCAGAACTTTATCACCACGGCGCTGTTGGGCATTTTAACCAGTGTCCTCACCCTGCTGGGGATCATCGGGGTCATGTTTTACCTGAACTGGCGTTTCTCGCTCATCTCGCTCTCTGTTGCGCCCGTGCTCTTCCTGGTAGTTTACTTCTTCACCCGGCGCATCAAAAAAGCCTCGCGCGACGTAAGAAAGAAAGAGAGCGAGCTGCTTTCGATTGTCGAAGAAGTTTTCTCCTCGATCCGCGTGGTCAAGGCCTTTGCCCGCGAGGACTACGAGGAGCGCCGCTTCGAGCGCCAGAGCCTGGAGAATGTCGAGATGGCCCTGCTGGCGCGAAGCATCAAGATGAAGCTCTCACCTATCGTCGATATTATCGTAGCGACCGGGACCTGCTTGGTGCTCGGTTATGGCGCGCGCCTGGTACTGGCGGGCCAACTCACCGCTGGCGCGCTGGTCGTTTTTTTGCTTTACCTGGGCAAGATGTATAAGCCCATGCGTGACCTTTCCAAAATGACGGACACGATCTCCAAGGCCGCGGTGGGGTTCGAGCGGATCCGGGAAGTTCTGGAGACCGAGAGCGGGATGCGTGACCTGCCGGGCGCGCGCCGCGCCGGTCGCTTCAAGGGCAAGATCGAATTTGAAAAAGTCTCGTTTGGGTACAACCCAGACCAATTGATCCTGAAAGATGTGAGCTTCGAGATCGAGCCGGGCCAGGTCGCGGCATTCGTCGGCCCGACGGGGGGCGGCAAGTCGACGATCATCAGCCTGGTGGCGCGCTTCTACGATCCCCTCTCCGGGGAAGTCAAAATCGACGGGACTAACATCCGCAACTACACGATGAAATCGCTTCGCCAGCAGATTAGTTTTGTTTTGCAGGAGACGCTTCTGTTTCCGCGCACCGATCTGGCAGAACATCGCCTATGGCCGCCCGGAAGCCAACCGCGCGGAGATTATCCGCGCCGCAAAACTGGCCAACGCCCACGAGTTCATCGACGAGATGCCCGAGGGCTACGACACGATGGTCGGCGAACGCGGCGTGACGCTTTCCGGGGGCCAGCGCCAGCGCATCGCCATTGCGCGGGCTGTTATCCGCAATACTCCCATTCTCGTTCTGGACGAGCCCACATCAGGACTGGACGCCGCGTCCGAGCAAGCCGTGTTCGAAGCCCTGGAACGTTTGATGAAAGGAAAAACTTGCATCGTCATCGCCCACCACCTGGGGACGATCCGGCGCGCCAAAATCATTTTTGTAGTGAAAGACAATACTCTCGTCGAGCGTGGTACCCACGACGAGCTGCTGGCGGCAGGCGGCCTCTATTCGGAGCTTTACGACATCCAGTTTCGCAAGGAAGATCCCCAAGCGGCGGACACGCGAAAAAGTTAGCCGGCAACGCCGACGATAACCTGCTAAGTCCGGACCGTAAAGAAGACTGCGTGCGGCGATGGCGGCCAGATCCCGCCAGAGCATTGAGGGAATGTTGCCCGTAAGTGTTTTTCGCTGGTTTTTCCGCCCTGGACAGGGGACGACACCTGAAGGTGAAAGGTCATAAGAACGGAGGGCACGTATTGTGTCCAGGACATAGAATTCACGGGGCGACAGGCAGGTCTCGCCTAAAGTTTCTTCAGCGCCTCGATGCGCTGCATCACGACTTTGGTATAGCCCTCGACCTCAGCGGACGAGAAGCCGGCGGCGCGAAAGCAGTCGCTGATCTGTTCGGGGGAGAACTGGCCGAGCCGGTTGCCGAGCCAGCGTGCGTCCGCAATAGGAATGTGCTGGGCTACACTCTCCATCCGCGTACGGAAGCGGTAGTTGGGAAAATTGATAATGGTAAGGAAGAAGGGTCGGCTGTGCATGACGAAGTCCACGTATTCGGGCGTGACCTTTTTGATAAACTTGGTTCCCGCGTAGTCCTTCAGCACGCCCTTGCTGCGGCCGAAGGGCTTGCCAGTGCGTCCGAAACTGGCGCCCACGTCGGCCACCTCATAACGGGACTCGCCGCCCTCATCAAAGATCTTGTTGTTGATTTCCTTCAAGTCCCAATTGTTGATGAGCGCCATCATCACTCGAAGGCCGTTAAACTCGCGCGTGCCGACAAAGGGGTTTTGGTACCAGCTCCAGCTTTTCAATTCCTTCCCGCCGCCATGGCGCTTCAAACGCACCTCGCGGACAAGGCCATCGCCTGAGATGTGCTGCCGACCGCGGGAGAGCCGTTTCATTCCTTGCACGCGGATTTGCGGCCGGTAGTAGTCCTCGTCGGCAAAGTAACCCGCCGCCCACACAAGGCGCGTCGCTGCAGTTTCCGACTTCACCTCGGGGCCGAGTTTCACCTTCCACTTGGTACCGTTTTCATCTTCGACATCAAACTTGGGCGAAGTTCCGCTCTTAGATTCCTCGATGAATCTAAAGTTGGTCCCCGGCTGGTGTTCTTTCCCTCCCGGCCCGTCCAGGAGGTCCAGCGTCGCAACGTCGCCCCGGTCGCGCCATAGCGCGACAGTGGTCCCTGCCTGCTGAGCGAAGGCGGGCAGCGCCAGGAAGAGAACAACAAGGCTGGAGAAGATTCTCTTGTAAACTCGCATGGGCCCTCCTCAAAAGAGCGCAGTCCGATTCCTTAGTTTGCCGCACAGCCGTCCCAATCCGCTGCGAGACAGGGCAAGCCGCTGCGCCATTATCCTGGCTGGCAGCGCGAGCCACACTTCTTATACCTTGGCTGTAATATGCGTGTCAGCCCACTACTGCTCACACGTTTGGTCAAAATTGCTCATCCCAGTTCATGACGGGGGAACTATAGTGTGGGGACGAGTCGAAGTTACGGTTCAATCTACTCTTGCTTGACTTGTAACTTCAAAGGTCTTAACCTCAGTCGCTGGGGAGGAGTGCGGTCTTGATTGGCATGGCCGTGCGTCGCGGCTGGGGGACCCTTTCAGCGCGCGCCGAGACTCCGCAACGCCTTCCGGTTCCCAAGACTCGGCCTGACCACCTGGTGAAGTGCCCGTGAAACTCTTAATCCAACCTGGCGACGGACCCGAGGCGCTGCTTTCGGGGATCCGAAACGCCAAGAAAAGCATCGAGATCGTAATCTTCCGTTTCGATCGCGCCGAGATTGAGGCGGGGCTGAAGGCTGCGGTCGGCCGCGGCGTTTCGGTGAGCGCGTTGATTGCCTACACCAACCGGGGCGGCGAGATAAACCTGCGCAAGCTCGAGATGCGTCTGCTCGCAGTGGGCGTCGCCGTTTCGCGAACCGCCGACGATCTGGTGCGCTATCACGACAAGCTGCTGATTATCGACCGTCGGCTCCTCTACGTCCTGTCCTTCAACTTCACCCACCTTGATATCGACCATAGTCGCGGCTTCGGCATCGTCACCAGGAACGCCAGGCTCATTCAGGAAGCGGTGAAGTTGTTTGAGGCGGATACCACGCGGAATCCCTATACACCGACACTAGATACCTTTGTCGTCAGTCCCGCCAACGCCCGCAAAGTGCTCGCCGCGTTTATCCGCAAGGCCAAGAAGGAGCTGCTCATCTACGACCCCAAGATCGCCGACGCGGAAATGCTGCGCGCCCTCAGCGAGCGGATGAAGGCGGGGGTGGAGATCAAAGTCATCGGCCGCGTAGGCAAGCAAAACCCTGGTCTGGAAGTCCGGAATCTCGCCAAGCTGCGCTTGCACACGCGCACGATCATCCGCGACCGCCGTCAGGCCTTTGTGGGCAGCCAGAGCCTGCGCATGGCCGAACTGGATTCGCGCCGCGAAGTCGGCGTTATTGTTCGTGAACCGAAGGTGGTGAACGGCTTAATCAAAACTTTTGAAACGGATTGGGCGATGAGCGCAGTCGGGGAGAACCAGCAGTCCGAAGCCAACTTAAAAGATATCAAGAAGGGGGTAAAAGAGCTAGTCAAGGAGCTGTCGCCGCTGAGCCCCATCGTGAAAGAAGCACTCAAAGAGGCGGTGTCAGAAGCCGGGAGCGCGAGTCTGAATATGCAAGAAGTGAAAGAGACAGTCAAGGAAGCGGTGAAGGAAGCGGTCCAGGAGCGTGTCGATGCATTGGTGAAAGAATCCCTGGAGGAGTCTTAGCCTCTGCGAAGCATCCACCCCCAACTCGAAACCAGCCCCACACGGTAGTTCTTCCCTCATTAAGGGGGATGAGCAATGTTGACCAAACGTGTGAGCAGTAGTGGGCTGACAAGCGAATCACCGTCACGGTATAAGAAGTATGCCTCGAACTGCCAACTGGGATCTTGTGGGAGGCGGATGTCGGGGGGGGGCGACATGTTCGCACGAGCGATTATCATAAATGTGAAGCCTGGTTGCGATTTCCCGCGCGCACGCATCTATCCTGCCATGGACCGCGTGCGCCGCAGTGAAGGGTCGCCAGCCGGAGCCCGCAGTTCTGCAGTCTCGGCAGAACTACTTTTCGTCCGGGAGAATCCATGAAGCGCCGAATCCGGGCCACCCGCCTTCTCCTGTGGCTTTCCCTTTTTGCGTTTGTAGCGCCCGGCTATGCGGGCCAGGCGCGGGTGCCGCAGGACAGCGAGGAGGCGCGCGACTTCAAGACCTTTACCGACCGCGTCCAGGCATACGTCGAGATGCAGAAAAACCTGGAAGCTTCGCTGCCGACCCTGAAGCCTACGAAGGACGCGGCGCAGATTGTCGAACACCAGCACGCGCTGGCCAGGAAAATTGCCGACGCGCGCCGCGACGCACGTCAGGGTGACATCTTCACTCACGAGGTGACTGAGCGGTTCCGCAAAATCATCCGCAGTGCATTTCACGGACCCGAAGGCCGGCTGGCGCGCAAGACGATCCAACAGGACACCCCGTTCAAGGTCATCCCTCTGCGTGTGAACGACGTGTACCCGGAAGGTATCCCGCTGACGACCACGCCGCCGACTTTATTGCTCAAGCTGCCTGAACTGCCCCCGGAGCTGGCGTATCGGTTCGTCGGACGCGACCTGACGCTGAAGGACATTAAAACGGGTTTGATTGTGGATCTCATCCCGAAAGCCATTCCTTGAGGCCTTCTGTTATGCCTGCTATGCGCCGCTCCGCCTTCGTCTCCTGTGTTGCTCTCGCCGCCATAAGCCTGTCGCTCTATGCCCAGGAGCTGACCCTGCCGCTGAAAAAGGACTCGGTGCGCTTCGCGGCCATCGGCGACATGGGGAATGGAAACAAGGTGCAATACGAAGTGGCCGGGCAGATGATTGCGTATCGCGGCAAATTCCCCTTTGAGTTCGTGCTCATGCTGGGCGACGACCTCATCGGCGGAAGCGACCCGATTGACTACCAAAACAAGTTCGAGCTGCCCTACAAGCCCTTGCTCGATGCGGGCGTGAAATTCTACGCGGTGTTCGGCAACCATGACACCTCCAACGAGCGGTTCTACAAGTTGTTCAACATGAACGGGCAGCAATATTACACGTACAAGAAAAGCAACGTCCGCTTCTTCGCCCTGGACAGCAATTACATGACCCCACAGCAGCTCGCGTGGCTGGAGAAGGAACTGCAGAACTCGGGTTCGGATTGGAAAATCTGCTATTTCCATCACCCGCTCTATTCTTCCGGGGCCTTCCATGGCTCTTCGGTTGAACTCCGCCTGCTGCTGGAACCCCTGTTCGTAAAATACGGGGTTAATGTCGTCTTCGCCGGACACGAGCACGTTTATGAGCGCGTGAAGCCGCAAAATGGTATTTATTATTTCACCGAAGGCGCTTCAGGCGAGTTGCGGAAGGGCAACCTGAGGAAGACGGACCTGACCGCCGCCGGGTACGACCAGGACCGTTCATTCATGCTCGTCGAAATCGCCGGCGATGAGCTTTACTTTCAGGCCATCTCGCGGACAGGGGTGACGGTTGATTCCGGGGTGATCCGGCGCGCGGCGAAGATCGCGGGCGCGGCATCCTGGCCGACGGTGCGGCCTGGGCTACTCGGGACGCCTTTCCTAGCCGCGCCAGTGCAATCTGGGAAGCCAGCTTATCACGGGCCTAGGGGGTCAATGGCTCCATCATTGCCGTTTCGATGAATCCAGGCGCAACTGCATTGACAGTAATATTACGCGTTTAGAAGCCTGAAACGCTGGCATTCTTGGGTGTTAGGGGCTTGGCTGGCAGCGCCGAAATCCTGCACACCTCCGCTCCTAAGAGGCACCGCGAGAGAGACCTCTCCGTCAGGAGCAACCAATAACATCGGGCGTGTTTGATCAAACGTACGCCGGTTTTCAACAGCCGCTGCTGCGAGCTGGTCAGCGACCGAAGAGCCCAAGCAGCCCAACCAGGATTAGGTAAAAGCCTACGATATATCTGAGGAGCTTGGGGAAAATCAGAATCAAGATGCCTGCGGCCAGAGAAACAATCGGCGAAAACGAAGTGTAGCGTAGCGTTAAGGAACCGCCCCTGGTCTGCGCGAGAGCCGTAGTGGTCAACAAGTTGAATAGCACTATAGACACAACGCCATATTTGAGTTTCAATTCACACCTCCTGTTATGAAGAGAGCGTCCTAAACTGAGATTTCTCCTTTCGATTCTCGACCGACCAATAACATACACGTTACCGCCACTGAATACAACTCTACTGATGGGCCACCAAGCAGTAGCTTCGACCGGCCCGACATCGTTGTTGGCCCTCATTAGCTGGAGTGAGCAATTCTGACCAGACGTGCGAGCAGTGCTGAACAGACACGCGAATTACCCAAGGGTATAAGCAACTGTGCCACGAGTTGCCAGCCAGGATCTGGTGGGAGGCGGACGGCAACGGAAGAAAGTGGTTATGTTTCTCATCCTGTTTGTTGTGCTCCGCGTGGCTTCTCTCTATGGGCCACATCCCATGGAGCGATCGAATTACTAAGGAGGTGTGCCGTGAAGGTTAGTATCTTGAACCGGATGGTGGTGGCGGCTGTCATCAGCGCGGTGTCGTTGGTGGGAATGAGCATACCGACCAACGCCCAGCAACAACCGCAGCAAGAGCAGCAAGACCAGAAACAGCAAAAAAAGCAGCAAAAGGAGCAACCGCAGCCGAAGCAACAACAGCAGCAACAGCGCGCCCAGCAGCAAAACCAGAACAATAAGCAGCAACCGCAGGCGCAGCAACGACAGCAAAACCAGCAAAAGCAGCAGGCCCAACAGCAACAGCAGAACCAGCAAAAGCAGCAGGCGCAGCAACAGCAAAACCAGCAAAAGCAGCAGGCCCAGCAGCAACAGCAGAACCAGCAACAGCAGCAGGCCCAACAGCAACAGCAGAACCAGCAACAGCAGCAGGCCCAACAGCAACAGCAGAACAGCAACAGCAACAGCAACAGCAACAGCAAAACCAGCAACAGCAACAGCAACAGCAACAGCAGAACAGCAACAGCAACAGCAACAGCAACAGCAAAACCAGCAACAGCAACAGCAACAGCAACAGCAAAACAGCAAAAGCAGCAGCAACAGCAACAGCAGAACCAGCAAAAGCAGCAGGCCAACAGCAACAGCAGAACCAGCAGAAGCAGCAGCAGCAGCAGGCCCAGCAGCAACAATGGCAGCGAGACCAGAATTGGCAACAGCGCGTCCAGCAACAAGCAGCAAGACCAGCAATCAGCAGCAAGCCCGCCTCTCGCAACAGCGTCAGCAGCAGCTTATTGGGCAGCAGCAGCAGCGTCTGACGCAGTACCGTCAAAATCTAGATCAGCGGCAGCGTGTCGGACAGCAGCATACAGCAGAGCTTCAGCGACAAGGACGCATGGCGCAGTACCGTTATCAGCAAGCAGTATGTAGGGCGCCTACGTCAGCAGCAAATGCGCCTCCAGAACGACCGCCACGATTACAACAACGATCCATACTTCTACACGGCTTCGAACTATCGTTACAACCGGGGCGGCCGCTACTACGAGACGAATCAATACGGCGCCAATTTGCTTCGGGAGGCCGTGAACTACGGTTATGAGCAAGGCTTCCTCGCCGGACAGGCAGACCGGCAGGATCGCTGGCGTTACAACTACCAAGACTCGTATGCCTATCAGGACGCGAACTACGGCTATGGTGGTTATTATGTAGCCCAGGACGACTACAACTACTACTTTCGCGAGGGTTTCCGTCGCGGCTATGAAGATGGCTACTACAGCCGCTATCAATATGGTCGCTATTCTAGCGGCAAGTACACAATCCTTGGCGCCATTGTGGGGTCAATCCTCGACATGGAGTCGCTTCGCTAGAGACTGAGACGGTGGTGTCCAAAACAAGCGCCCGGCTCCATTGACCGAGAAGAGGCAGTGGAGTCGGGCGCACCCCGGTTGCGAGATGGGGGCCGCTGGGAACATCCATGAAAAACAGACGTGTTCGCGCACATGAAGAACTGATGCGCCGCCCGGCGGTACCACCAACCGGCCCCACACTGTAGTTGGCCCTCATTAGCTGGGATGAGCAATTTTGACCAAACGTGCGAGCAATACTGAACTGACACGCGAATTACCCAAGGGTATAACAAGTGTGCCTCGAGCTGCCAGCCAGGATCTGGTGGGAGGCGAATGTCAGGGGGGAACGACGTGTTTACACGAGCGGTTTTCATCAATGTGAAGCCCGGTTGCGAGGTCGAGCTTACCAGGACTTTCGAGCAGGAAGTTATTCCGCTGTTCCGAAGGGAAAAGGATTTTCGGGGCCTTATCGCCTTCACCGTCCCTGACGGAACGGAAGCACTGTCCTTAAGCCTTTGGGATCAAAAGGAGAGTGCGGGAGGAATCTGGGCTAGATGCTTTGGCGCGCTGATGGCTCTGGCGAGAGTGGTCCTGGGAATTCCGTCGGTCCAAATCTATGAGGTCTCGAATTCCACATTCCACACCATGGAACAAACAATAGGCCAAGGGGAAGTCGTTGAGGCGACTCCGGATCTTGAGAATCTATCAGTCTGCGCTTCGGCCTTTCAAACTGTCGCCCGCACGGCGAACGCTGGGACGAGTTTTCCCGCTGGTGTGGTGTTTCATGAATTCATTGCATAAGTAAATCCGATTCTGTTACGACGGGGCAGAATAGAACGCCCCAAGAAAGATTGAGGTAACTCCAATGAAAAAAATGGATCGATTCAGAGTAGTAGCGATGATCTTCTGCTTGTCCCTGGTGGCTCTAACGTTTCTACCCAGTGCGAAGGCAGACGAGTGGAACAGGAAAACGACAGTGACCTTCAACGCGCCAGTCGAGGTTCCAGGTGTGGGTGCTCAGACTCTTGCCGGCGGGTACGTATGTCTTCAAGATCCTTGATTCCCTACCGACCGCCACATCGTCCAAATCTTCAACGAAGCCGAAGACCATGTGTTTACAACCATCCTCGCGATCCCCAATTACCGTTTGAAGGCGACCGGCAAAACGGTCATGACGTTTAGGGAGAGGGCGGCGGGACAGCCGGAAGCCATCCGGGCGTGGTTTTATCCCGGGACGTAAATTGGGGCGAGGAATTTGTGTACCCCAAGTCCAGGGCGATCGAGCTGGCGAAGGTAACAAACGAGCCCGTTCTCGCGACGCCTGTCGAACTGGAAACGCTGCCCGTCGAGGATTTGAAGACGGCGCCGGTCGTGGCTGTTAAACCTACGGGAGAAGAGGTTGAAGTAGCTGAAGTGGTTGAGCCCCCGCCAGAGGTAGCCGCTGCGAAGCCGGTAGAGGTAGCCGCTGCGGAGACCTTGCCCCAAACGGCCAGCACATTGCCACTTGTGGGATTGATTGGGCTACTGTCGCTGGGCGCAGGCCTTGCTCTTTCGGCTTTTTCGAAGCGAGCTGTCTGAGCCAAGGGAGTGTCTTGCGGGCCCTGCGTGGACCACCCACGTAGGAGGCCTAGGAAGGACGCTTCGGGCGCCAATTTGTTGGCCCGGGCGAAGCTGACTGAGCGTCGGGTTGTGAAGGGGGTGGTACGCAGAGAATCACCTCCCCTTCACGGTCGAACGTCGAACTTCAAGAAGGTCGCCCTTCTGCCAACGCGCCGGAATCGACTGGCAGGCGATGGGTAACCTGGACTGAGGTTGTTATGTTCATCATCTACGAATGTGCCGCTTGCTTGCTCGCGGCTTTGATCGGTGGGACGCTGCTGTTTACGGCTGGCGTGATGTGCGTCATGCTCATGGAGGCAGGCGGTATGGCGTGGCGGAGGTGGCCAAGAACTGACACAGCGCGCCACGTGGCTGGTGGGAAGGTGGACGGCTGAACCTCGCGAGCCGTAGTCACGGTTGGCCTTTGCTTAGGGGAGGTGGAGGTTGTCGCGGCTGCGGAGTCACTCAGCACGGGAGTACGCACCGGGCAGGCACGTGCCACCACGAGCCGATGTCTGGTCGCGCTTGTTTTCTTGATTGCTCTGCCCAGTGTTGCCCGCCCTCAAGAAGCCTCGACTTCCGAGATTCGCCAGGTTGACCCCTACAAAATCAGTGTAAATGTTGACAGCGTGGTCTTGCACGCGACCGTGCAGAACCACAAAGGCACTCCTGTTTCGGGGCTCGGCAAGGATGACTTTCAGGTCTACGAGGACGGAGTGCTTCAACAAATTGAATATTACAGTCATGAAGATATTCCGGTCACGGTGGGCTTGGTTGTGGACAACAGTGGAAGCATGGGACCGAAGCGCCCTGAAGTTATTGCCGCTGCCATGGCGTTTGCCCGCTCCAGCAATCCGCAGGACCAGATGTTCGTGGTCAATTTCAACGAGCATGTTTCGTTTGGCCTTCCGGACAACACGCCGTTCACGGACCAAGCGGCTCAATTGCAGGGTGCCCTGTCCAGAATTAACGCAAACGGCGAGACGGCGCTCTACGACGCTCTGGCGGTTGCGCTCGAGCACCTGAAGAAGGGTAATCGGGACAAGAAAGTGCTGATCGTGGTGAGCGACGGGGGCGACAACGCCAGCAAACACAAGTTGGGCCAGATCCTGGCCATGGCGGGGCAGTCCGACGCCATCATCTATACCATTGGTATCTATACGGAAGAAGATCCCGACAAGAACCCCAATGCGCTCCGGCAGCTTGCCAAGGCCACGGGAGGCGAGGCTTTCTTGCCGCAGTCCGTACCCGAGGTTGTCCCTATTTGTGAACGAATCGCTCGTGATATTCGTAACCAGTACACCCTCGCCTATGCACCCGCGAACAGAAAGCAAGACGGGGCCTATCGGGTCATCCAAGTGAAGGCGAGGCGCCGGGTCGTGGACGCTTGTTCGTCCGCACCCGTGCCGGTTACTACGCACCCTCGAAACCTCAGCCCTTAGCCCCCCTTGCCGGCAGCCAGAGCAACCGGCCATGAATTTCAAAATTAAACGGCAGAAGGCTCATCCGACGCGAATCGCCTTGGTTCTCCGTTGGAGCCGATACTTCTTTTTTGTCGTGGGCATCCTGGCGCTGAGTTACTGCGCTGTCGTGCTGCTCGACAGGTGGCTCTTTCAGGCCTATCAAACCTGGCGATTTGAGCGCGCCTTGAAGGATGCGCAGACGTCTGCCCGGACCATTCAACAGCCTGCTTCGTCTCCTCTTCCCACCCAGGCGGAAGCGGACCGTGCGCGCGCTGAGAGTTTTGGCATCGATGGCCTCGCGGGCTCTCCGTTGGGGCGCATCGAGATCAGTTCCATCGGCCTTGCGGCGATGATCATGGAAGGCACAGACGGAAGAACTTTGCGACGCGCGGTCGGGCATATTCCAGGCACCCCCCTGCCGGGTCAGCAAGGGAACGTCGTGATCACAGGACACCGGGACACGTTCTTCCGCGGGCTGCGCAATATTCACAAGGACGATGAAATCACCTTGACGACACTGCACGGATCCTACCGCTATCGCGTGGACTCGACCCAAGTGGTCGAGCCCGAGGACACTGAGGTGCTGGACAATTCCGTTGACGACATCCTCACCCTGGTGACCTGTTACCCGTTCTATTTTGTGGGCCCCGCACCCAAGAGATTTGTCGTCCGCGCCCACAGGATTCCTGGATGAGGGGAGACTGCATCCGCTTCCGGAGACCAGACTGTTGAGGTGCAGTCGATTGCATCAATGAACCGACTCCCATTGAAGGGCGTTTGAGCTATGAGCTACGGACTGTACGTGGGTTCGAAAAGGGTTCTATCAGAGTTCCAATCCATGCCTTGCCGCGCCGAAAACAGCCATCCGTGCCTGATTTTTCTATAAATTACAACCGACCGCCGCCCTTTCACGGCGGCAACACGGATTCAAATCCAGTCGGGGGCTGTCCTCCGCAAGAAAGACGCCCTGGGCGCTTTCCGGCTTACGCCGCAACCCTCTCTAGTCCACGCTGAGAATACGACCAGGAAACCCGGGTCCTCATGTCGCCTGGCGAAGATGGTGGCTCTCACACTCCCCATGGGGACCAAGCGTTTCATGGATTGCGAGCAAGACCAGAAAGGAGGACTGCAAGAGTGTTTGGTGAACTGATGCCCTAACTTGCGGGGCGCACGGTAATGACCACTGTCGCCCGCGAAAATGACAAGACGTTGCGCGTGAATGTTATTCCTACCACTTGCCACCGATCGAAGCACCGGAGTCCGCCGTCTGATTGGTTGCCTGGCCGGCTGTGCCGAAGATCTGTCAAGAAGTCTATACGTGAGCGGTTGGGCCACAAGATGGAACCCGATCAAATGGGCCGTTCAATCGTCCCCGAGGGACTGAGTTGGGACCTGAACACATCGTGGACGGATCCTGTGCGGAGGCCAACGGCGAATCCCGATTACCGCGTAGAGATCGAATGCAGCCTGGTGGAATCCTCCCCCAACGATAAACGGTCGCTTTGTTACTACAAGCCGTGACGCACGGATCTTATTGTCTATCGTCAAGATGGACACCTCGAGCCGTTTGCTCCGGCTTCCCCATGTGTACGAGGATACGATGCTTGACCAGGCCCCGATCCAATGGGATCACGCCATCCCGCATGCGTTGGCCGTCCATCTCCACCCACGACACACCTCGCTCGCAGCCTTCCGGATTCTCGACCTGGATCTCGTAGATTGCTTCACCGTGACGATAGCGCAGACGGAAGCCCTCCCACCACCCGGGGATGACCGGATTCAACTGCATGTGATCGCCTCGCACCTTCAAGCCCAGGACCTCTTCAACCCAGGCGCGGTACATCCAGGCCGCCGAACCCGTATACCAAGACCAACCACCCTGGCCGACCCGTCCGGGCAATCGGTACACGTCAGCCGCGACCACGTAGGGGTCAATCCCATAGCGCCACACTGTTTCCGAGTCGCGCGCGCGCTCAATCGGGTTGAGCATGCGCAGCATTTGTGCCGCCCGCGTACCATTCCCTCGACGTGCCAAGGCCATGGCGAACCACAGAGCGGCGTGAGTGTACTGGCCTCCGTTCTCCCTTACCCCCGGAGGGTAGCCCTTGATGTATCCGGGTGACGGCTCCGATCTCTCAAAGGGAGGTGTTAAGAGCAGCACCAGACCTTCATCCTCGCGAACGAGATGTTTCCACGCTGATTCTAAAGCCCTATCCGCGCGATCTGTGCCGGCGGCGCCACTCAGCCAAACCCAGGATTGGGGCAGGGAATCAATCTTCGCCTCTTCATTCGCCGAAGAACCAAGTGGCGTGCCATCGTCGAAGAACGCCCGAAGATACCACTCCCCATCCCATGCTGCTCGCTCGGCACGCTGAATCAGCGCATTCCTGTCTTGATGGTAGGTCTTGCTTAAATCTGGCCGACCCAGTAGCTCAGACAACTCGGTCATACCCTGAAGCACCTCCACCATGAACCACGCCAGCCAAACGCTCTCCCCTTTGCCTCCGGCACCCACAAGGTTCATCGCATCGTTCCAGTCCCCTGTTCCTATCAGGGGCAAACCATGGGGTCCAAAGGTCATGCCACGCGTGACGGCGCGCCGGCAATGCTCAAACAACGTGGCGTGTTCAAGCGCGACCTCCGGTGTGAAGAACATCTCGTGCTGATTGCTTTCCAGCTTGGGCCCGTCGAGGAAGGGGACCTCCGTGCCCAAGATTTCCACATCGCCAGTGATCCGGATGTATTGAGCGGCGACATAGGGAAGCCAAAGGGAGTCATCGGAGATCCGCGAGCGGATACCCGCGCCGCTCGGTGGGTGCCACCAATGCTGGACATCGCCTTCTTTGAACTGACGGCTCGCCGCGAGCAGGATGTGTTGGCGTGCCAGCTCGGGATACGCATATAGGAATGCCATAACGTCCTGTAGTTGATCGCGGTAGCCGAATGCACCGCTGGACTGGTAAAAGGCGGAACGTCCCCAGATCCGACAGCTAAGGCTTTGGTAGAGGAGCCAACGGTTGATCAGGAAGTCCGCTGCCAGCTCGGGGGTGTGCACTTCGATCGTGCCCAACAGATTATCCCACCAGGCTTTCGTCTGGTTGTACGCGGTCTCCAGTGCCAAGCCTTCCCGGTAGACTAGAACCCGCTTGTGGACCTCCTCCACCGACTCGGCTTGACCCAACATGCAGGTGATCTCAGCCTTCTCGCCAGGAGCTAGTTCAACCGTAACCTGAAGTGCCGCACATGGGTCGAATCCCGCCCCCGTCCGACGTGATAGCCCGGTCCGCTCCATCGCCGCGGGACTGTCCAGGGAGCCGTTGCGCCCAAGGAAGGTCGTGCGGTCGCCGGTGTAAGACTCCGCAGGTGGGCTGATGGCCGCGAAGGCGATCCGATCCCCGTATTCGGGGTGGTAGCGATTCCGAGCGATCAGGGCCTGGACGTCGTCATCCCAGTGGGTAACGACGTGCATCTGGGAGGATTCGCGGTTCTCGCCCAGTGTCCACTCCACATAATACGTAACCGACAGCTGGCGATGCCTAGAGGAGTCGTTTCTCAACAGCAACTTTTGCAGCTTAATCGGCTCCCCTCCTTTATCATCCACTGGAACGAAGACCGTCAGCTCCTGCTCGATCCCATGGCTGTTATGCTCGAAGAGCGTGTACCCCGCCCCATGCCTTGCCCGGTAGGCGGTCTCTTCGCGGATCGGCAACGGGGTCGGCGTCCAGTAGACACCGGTCTCCTCGTCCCGGATGTACACCGCCTCAGACGGTGGATCCATGACGGGGTCGTTCGACCATTGCGTCAGGCGATTGCGCTGGCTATTGCCATACCAGGTAAAGCCCGACCCGGTTTCGCTGACCAATGCTCCGAAGGTGGGGTTGGCGATGACGTTCACCCAGGGTGCAGGCGTGTGGGTGTTGGGGCCGAGATAGATCGCGTATTCACGCCCATCCGGGGTAAAACCGCCCAGGCTATTGAAGTAGGGCAGCTCCATGAAGGGCAGCGAAGCCGAAGGTTCCCGGGGAGCACGCTTCTTGGCTAAGGGTTCCGATAGCTCGGGAACCTCCGCAGGCACACCTGCTTGCTGGGGCAGCGTGCCACGCGCCGCCACCAGCACCACGCTCGCGGCGGCCATGAGTAGCGTCAGGTCATCCTCCGGGATTTGCTCCGCGCTGCGCAAGAAAATCCCACCAGGCTGATCTATCCCCGTATACGTCGAATGCGCCTGGATCAAGCCCTCGAGTCGTTCACGCAATGGCTGCTCATAGCCGCCGGCCTCCTCATTGAGGATCACCAGGTCTGCCATCAACCCGTGCCTTCGCCAATAGGTATGCGCCTGGAGCATCTGACGGACCAGGTTGAGATCCTGCGCCTCAGCAATGGTGATAAGGGCAATCGGCAAGTCGCCCGAGATCCCATAGGGCCATAAGCCGGATTGGCCCTTGCGGTTCTCTTCGATGCGTTCGGGAGGAGGGCGAAAGAGCGGGTTGGGAAAAAGCAGGTGGCTGGCGAGCTGCTGGAAGCGGCGAGCTTCGTCGGGCTGGATGCGAAGCAATCGCAGCTCAAGCTGGGCAGAAGCCGAGGCGAAATCCACTGCCCGATCGATTGCATGGGGATCGCCGTACTTACCCATCAGTCTCAAAACCTGCTGGCGTGTTTCGCCGGCGGCGAGAACCAAGGTAACCTGCGTACGCTGGCCTGGACCAAGACTCAGGCTCTGGCGCAGACTGAAGATTGGGTCCAGGATAAAACCCTGGCTGTTGCCAAGCGGCTGGAGGACTCCCATCGGATTCGCGAGCGTACGTCCTCGGCCGATGAATCGGCGCCGGTCGGTTTCGAACTGCAAGGCTTCGTCCTCAGCGTGTTCAAGCGTAAGGCGGTGGGCAACGTAAATGGGTGGGTCGTCTTCCGCGCGAGGGCGACGGTACGCGAGGAGCGCTTGATGTTCAGGCACCGCCTCGGTTTGGATGAACAGCTTGTTGAAGGCCGGATGCTGCCTGTCTGCGTTGTGCGGCGCCAGCGAGAGTTCAACGTAGCTCGTGAGATTCAAACGGCGGCTGCGAATCGACCGATTGATCAGAGTGACCCGCCGAATCTCCACGTCGTCTTCTGGCGAGACGACGACCTCCGTTTCGGTTAGAACGCCGTTGTCGGCGCGCCGGAAGACGGCACGGTCGAGCGCGAAGTTGGCGGAGTACCCCTCAACCTTCCCGCCGACTGGGTGATACATGTTGGACCACACTCGATCCGAGTCGGCCTCATGGATGTAGCAAAAGGTTCCCCACGGATCCTGAGTCCGATCCGACCTCCAGCGTGTGATCTCAAAGTTGCCCCACCGGCTGTATCCCCCGCCTGCGTTGGTGATCATCAAGCCATAGCGACCATTGCAAAGGAGTTGGGTTTGGGGCGTGGTTGTATGGGGCGTGTCGAATTTGCTCACCGATGGTGCGACTTCGCCGACGCTCTCCGCCAAAGACACTCTCTCGCGCGCGGAGATGTAGTTCAGCGGAAGCAGGATCGGGATGCGTTCATGGAGTAGGGGCTCAGCGGCACGCACGCGCGGGTCGGCGTGAAAATGTCGCTGGATAGGATTGCCATGGAGGAAGTTGGTCAGCGACAGGAAACCCATGCCTTGATGATGCGCCATGTAGGTTTGTACGATCACCCCACGCTCGCCCTCACGACTCGGCCGACGGCTGAAGTCCATCGCTTCGTAATAGCCGTAATCGTTCAGCAGCCCCAGGCTAACCAGTCGTTTCAGATTCTGCACGCTCTCTCTCGGCGCAAGGTTCAGCGCCAGAAGGGTGGCATAGGGCGAGACCACGACCTTTTCCTCTAAGTTGCGCTTCAATCCGAGCTGCGGTACGCCAAAGGCCTTATACTGATAGGTATTGTTGAGGTCCAGATCCGCAAACGCAGACTCCGAAATCCCCCAAGGTACGCGGCGCTTGCGGCCGTAGGCAATGTGGATCGCCGCCGCGTCCCTCGCCGCTTTATCCAGGAGCGAGTTCGCCTGGGAGCGTTGGAAAATCAGCGGCATCAGATATTCGAACAGAGTCCCGGTCCAACTGAGCAGCACTGGGCGCCGATCGATTGCACGGTAGGGTCGACTCATGGAGAACCAATGCTCAACTGGGATATCGCCCCGAGCGATGGCGACGAAACTCCCCAGCCGCGCCTCACTCGCCAAGAGATCGTAGTAGGAGCTATCCAAGCGGCCTCCGGAAACGTTGTAGCCGATTGAGAACAACCGTCGTTCGGGGTCGTACAAGAAGCGCATATTGATCGATTCGGATAACTCGCGTCCGTCCTGGATGAGCCGCTCGCCCAAACCCAGGATTTCACCGGCCAGCCATTTCGATTTCGCGAAGGCCTGCATAAGACGGGCAAGCCATTCCAAGAGGGGGGCCGCGGGCGAGGGAGCCTCCTCACGGATCGACTGGAGGATCGGAATACAGCCGATGTGCCCCTTGGCGAGATCGAGAAGCGAAGGCGCGTGATGCAGGGCCTGGCGGATGGCAAGTAGGGCATCGAGACCCAACTGGGCGACCTCCTCTTCCGTTTTTTCATCGAGGATTTCGATCCAATTGAGATAGCGATCCGTGATCCTTAGCCAAGCCGATACCTGCCCCTCCATCTGCCCGGCCCAATAAGCTGCTCCCGTTTCAACGTCCGCGGACTCACGCACCTCATCGGCTAGAGCCCTTACGCTATACTCCACCCGCCGCAGCAGACGAAGCGCGTCGGCGATGCGAGCCGGCGGGGTTTCCCACGCGCGCATCAGTTCGTCGAGGGCGTGGGCATCCAGGCCCGAAATGCCTTCCTGTTCGACGACCTGTTTCAGGATTTCCCCGGTATCCCGCAGGCCTTCAAAGCCTTTCACATCCAGGACGGGTCGTCTGAATCAGTTCGTCCAGTCCATGCTCCAGGGACCATAAGGCACCAAGCAGGTTGCCGCTGTCCACGGCGGACACGTAGCGAGGTTCGAGAGGGGTAAGGGTCTGAATATCGTACCAATTCAGCAGATGACCCTCATAGCGCTCCAGTTTGCCGATCGTCTCCATAGTGTGCGTCAGCTTTTCGACGACCTGATCCACCGTCAGATACCCGAAATCATGTGCGGCTAGCGCGCTGAGCATCCAGAGACCGATGTTGGTTGGACTGGTACGCATCGCCAGTGGCTTCTGAGGGGACACTTGGTAGTTGTCCGGTGGAAGCCAAGACGTGTCATCGCTGACAAAGTCCGAGAAATAGCGCCAGGTTCGTCGTGCAACCTTCCTCAGGAAGCGCAGATCCTTTTCAGGCAGCAGGAGTTGCGCTTGCTTCGCCTGCGGTCGAAGGATCAAGACGCCAACCGATCAGAGGGGATAGGAACCACAAGACGAGCCAGGGGCTGGCCATCGCAAGGCTGGATGGCATCCAGCGCTGCACCGCCCAACCCACGATCCCGCTGAAGATGCTCGCCAGGCCCATGGAAATCACGAACCCTCGTAGCTGACCCGGGGCTCTCCCATCCGTCACCTGGGCCGAAGTCCACTCGAGCAACCCCCGATGAGAGATGAGGCGGCGATACCAGACCCGCAGAATGGCATCCAAAGCCAGCCCGGCCTGGTGCGGAAGCAGTGCAGCATCAGCAACCGTCCGCAGCAGGTCGTGCGCCACCTTCGAGAAGGAGAAGCTCTTCAGCCCCTGGCGGGTGGTCGCCATTGTGAAGGGCTGCGCCAAAGGCTGGAAGAGCAACTGCACGGCGACCACGAGGGTCGAGATCCACCCGATCTGAGGAGAAGTCAGCCAGCAGGCTACGAGCAAGCCCAGGCTGGCTGCGGGCAGCAGGCTCCGGCGCAAGTTGTCGAAGACCTTCCAACGGCTGAACCATGAGAGCTGGTTTGGCCCTCGCCGTCCTCCAGGTTGGAGAACACGCGGTAAGACCCAATCCGCGATTTGCCAATCACCACGAATCCAACGATGTTGCCGGCGGGTGTAGCTCAGGTAATCCTGCGGGAACTCATCATAGAGCTCAATATCACTGGCCAGGCCCACTCGGACGTGAGCGCCTTCAATCAAGTCATGGCTCAGCAACCACTCTTCAGGAAACCTCCCAGACAGCACTCGACTGAAGGCGCGCACATCATAGATGCCTTTGCCATGGTAGGAGCCTTCACCGGCGAGATCCTGATTGACATCGGAAACGGCCTTGGTGTATGGGTCAATTCCGACCGCGTCTGCGAAGAGTCGGCTGAAAGGCGAGGCACTCGTGCTCGGCAGGGAAGGGCTCACGCGCGGTTGGATGATTGTGTAGGAGCCGGCCAGGATCCTGCCTGCGGCATCGAAGCGCGGCCGGTTTAGGGGATGTGCCAGGGTCTCGATCATCCTGCGGGCAGTGCCAAGAGGCAGTTGTGTGTCGCTGTCTAACGTGATGACGAACCTCACATTGGACAGATGATCGGGGTCGCCGACGTATACCAAACGAGCGGCATCTTCAGGTCGCGTTCCATCGATCAGCCGATTGAGTTCTTCTATCTTCCCGCGTTTGCGTTCCCAACCGATGAATTTCTGCTCGGATTCACTCCACGTGCGGTCCCGATGGAAAAGGAAGAAACGCTCACCACCATACCGGTGGTTGAGAGCTTCGAGGCTCTCGGTCACAGTCTGGAGCAGTCTTTCGTCGTCCTCACGACGCGCCTGATCCGAATCGGTGTAGTCCGTGAAGAGGCTGAAGAGCAGATTGCCTTCTTTGTTGGCCAGGTACCGGATTTCTAACTTCTCCACCTCCGCCCGGATCGTCTCCGCGTCCCTCAGCAGCACGGGCACAACGACCAACGTTCGAAATGCGTCAGGAATGCCCGAAACCTCGAAATCCATCTTGGGAAGGGCTCGGGGTGGAAGTAGCCGCATGACGAGGTAATTCAAAACCTCGAGCGCGAGTTGGCTGACGGGGATCAGCAAAAGGAGGGCGATCACAAGCCGCATCCCGGGCGTCTGTCCGCGCAGACCAAGCAGGACGATCAGGGAGATGAATAGAGCGGAGAGGAAGCTGAGCCCAAGAAAGTACACTGCAGAATGATGGCGGTAGACCCACTGCAGGACGCGGAAACGTGGACCCTCAGGGCAGCGTATGAGCCGCGCAAGCTCGCGCCTTCCTTCACCAATCAGATAGGTCCCGACGTGGATCCGCCGGTCATCTTCCGTCGCTTCACGGGAGGCTTGCGCGGCTAGCTCGATGGCGTGTTGGGCGACCTGGTCTTCCGCCTGACCGGACCGACGCGCGAGCTCTTCAATCGCACGGCGATACCGATCGCGCGTGTCGAAATCCATCTTGGGATAGACACCGGATGGATCCAATCGAAGCCACCACTCCACGCGGCTGAGCTGCTCGAAGAGCCGTCTCCAATCCAACAGGGCGAGCTGTCGCAAGCTGGTAAACGCATTCCCGATCGATAGCTGATCCTCCGTCTGGCGGTTTTGCTCACGCAGGTCGAGCTCGCTCAGGGGCTTGTGGTAGGTGCGCTCCAGCCAGCTCTGGACCGGCGCTAACGCGGCTTCTTCGTCGTAGAGATGATCGACCAGTTGAGAAGCGAAATAGGGGCTTGGGCTGGGTTGGTTTTTAGCAAGTTCTGCCAGGATGGAGAAGAGCTGGTTGGGATCTCGCCGGTTGGCCGTAATAAGCCTGTTCGCCCAGAAGTCGGCGATCTCACGTTCCCGCAACTCGGTCAGAGCGCTGGCGGCGAGATCCTGGATGCTCTCAATCAAAGCGATGCGCAGCATCTGGGGGACAGCCCAGAGTTCGCCAATCCTCAACGCGCTCACCGATTGATAGGCCTTAATAAACGCCAGGATGTTCTCCCGGTCCAGACGCAAATCCGTATGATAGACGAGTTCCCTCGCCAAGCCGTAGATGCGCGGCAGGCCCCGGTAGGGCTCATTGGCGAGCGCCGGCAGCTCCTGGTAATAACGCCGGGGAAGGTTCAGTTGAACGTCGCGGGCGGTGCTCTCGATGACGTACTCATTGTCGAGGAGCCACTCGGCCGTCGGAGGCACACTCTGTTCCAGTCGACTTGCTTCGGAGAGATCCGAGCAAACCTGATGGACCCATTGACGGGCCAGTTCGAGCCGCTCGAGCAGTGCGGTGTTCCGCCGCGGCTTTGGGTCCATTTCGTCGTCCATGGCCAGCCGCTGGGCATGCTCCTGGATCTGCGCCGGAGAGAGCGCCGCCCCAGGGCTTCGCACATCTCCAATCGGATTCTCGCGCTTCGGATGCAGGACGAAGACCGCGGGTGGGGTGTCGCCGCTTTCTCGAAGCACCGCCGCTGGGAACCGCAGTGTTTCAATCGGTGCCTGGAGGATCAGGACGGTCTCCTCGGACACTAACCAACGTGTGTGATCCTCAAGCAGCCTTCGTTCCACGCCGTACTTCGATCGTCGTATCCGCACCCGGGCGGAGAGGGCTCCGATGATTCCACCCACAAAGGTCGAAATCAGGGCAGGAAGGCCTTCGCTCAGAATCGGCTCCGGCCAATGAAGGCCTATGAATGCAACTCCGGCGAGGACCCCGAACAGGACGAAAGTCAGGGTCGCACCGAAAGCCCGGCGCCAAAGGAAGGGATCCCATGTACGTACATCTCCATCCGCGGTCTTGCTCATCAATGCGGCGCGGCGGAAACCCGTTCTCTGCAACTTCCTGAGGGCTCGGCGAGCCTCATCTCGTTTTGCGAAGTAGCCTATGAGGATGCCTGCTTCCATTCTCCGTCCTTGCATCAGCACTGGGTCTAAGCTTCCAGGCATTGCGACGGATTTCACTGGATGGAGATCTACGACGCAACGCTACCAGTATATCGTCTTGTGGTGTCGCTGTCCTATGTGTGAATTCTCGCTTAGGACGTCATAAACGCCGCAGTGCTGGAGAAACCGCACAGGGGCACCGAGTCCTATCAAAGCAGCCCGTGTCGGCGGTAGAACCAGGACTTCACAGCCTGAACCAGGAAAAGGTAGGTCACGGCCAGAAGCCCAATCGCGCCCAACAACGAGAGCGGTAGCGGGGTAAGCCCCAACAAGCTCGCGAGTGGTGTGTACGGCAGGACAGTGGCGGTAGCGACGACAGCTAACACGCTGATCAGCAACGGCAGGCTGGGGCGGCTCTTGAGAGGGTTGCCTGCCGTCCGAATCACAAACACCACCAGCGTCTGTGTTGCCAGGGATTCCACAAACCATCCTGTATGGAATAGCGGCGCATTCGTGGAAGCGTGGAACACCCAGAGCAGTACCCCGAAAGTGAGGAAATCGTAGATCGAGCTGATGGGACCGACGATTATCATGAACTGGCGAATAAACCCAATCTGCCATCGCTTGGGCCGGTGCAGCAGGGCGGGATCAACATTGTCGGTGGGGATGCTGATCTGCGAAGCGTCATAAAGAAAGTTGTTGAGCAGTATTTGCGTCGGGAGCATCGGCAGGAATGGCAAGAAGAGCGATGCCGCGGCCATGCTGAACATATTGCCGAAGTTCGAGCTCGTGCCCATGACGATATACTTCATGATGTTGGCGAAGCTGCGCCGCCCCTCGATGACCCCGTCGTTCAAAACCGCAAGATCCTTCTCCAGGAGGATGATCTTCGCAGCGTCCTTGGCCACGTCGACGCCATTCACAACTGAAATGCCAACATCCGCAGTGTGCAGCGACGGAGCGTCGTTGATGCCGTCGCCCATGTACCCGACAACGTGCCCACGTGTCTTCAGAGCGAGGATGACTCGGTTCTTCTGTTCGGGCGACACACGGGCGAAGATGGCGCCATTCTCGGCCTGGACGGCCAGAGCGGCATCCTCCATTGTGTCGACCTGGTTCCCGGTGACAATGCGGTCTGCTGCCAGCCCGACGTCACGTGCTACCTTCTGTGTCACATACTGGTTGTCGCCGGTCATGATGACCACGGAAATCCCATTCTGCTTCAGCGCCTCCAGAACGGGAGCAATTCCTTCCTTGGGCGGGTCAAGGAATGCCGCGAACCCCGCCAGCGTCATATCGTGCTCGGCCGCCACCTTGTAATCATCTTGCTTCTCCACCTTCAGCACGGCCACCCCGAGAGCGCGGTAACCGTCGGAACTCAGCTTCTGGAAGGTCTCCGCCGCTTGAGCCCGCCGGCTGTCGTCGAACGGCTGGGGGGAGCCATCGATGGTCACCGTCTTGCAAATGGCAAAAACACTTTCTGCCTCGCCCTTGGTAATGAGGAGGTGCTCGTCTCCGTGCCGCACGACCACCGAGAGGCGCTTGCGGGTGAAGTCGAAGGGAATCTCGTCCACCTTGACATACTCCACAATTTTAGGGCGCGGGTACTTCAGGATGGCATCATCAAGGGGGCTCTTGATGCCCGCTTCAAAGTAGCTGTTCAGGTAGACGAGCCGCAGGACGTTCTCGTCTTCCTTACCTTGGACGTCCACGTGCCGGTCAAGCACTATCTCTCCTTCGGTAAGCGTGCCCGTCTTATCGCTGCAGAGGATCTCAATGCTGCCAAAGTCCTCGATGGCAGAAAGTTGCTTGACGAGAACCTTCTTCTTGGTCATCCGCCTCGCGCCTTGAGCCAGTGTCACGGTGATGATCATGGGCATCAGCTCAGGTGTCATCCCTACCGCAAGCGCGACGGAGAAAAGGAAAGACTCCAATACCGGACGGTGCAAAATGAGGTTGACCAGCAGCACGAAAAGCACCAGCAGCATAGTCACGTAGGTGAGCATCGTTCCGAAGTGGCGTATGCCGCGGCCGAACTCGGTCTCGGGCGGCCGCGCAGCGAGCCGCTGGGCAATCTCGCCGAGGGATGTGTCTCTCCCGGTGCAAACAATGACCGCGGTGCCAATCCCGGTCTGAACGGCCGTGCCCAGGAAAGCACTGTTGCGCGCGTCGGCGACGCCGTGTTTTCCCGCGGGAAGATCAGCCGCCGTCTTCTCGACCGGCAGAGACTCCCCCGTGAGCGCTGACTCGCGCACTTGCAGGTCCTTGGCATCCAGTAAACGGGCGTCCGCCGGCACAAGGTCTCCAGCATGGAGGTGGACGATATCTCCCGGGACCAGCTCTGCTATCGGCAGTTCCTGTTCTCGTCCGTCACGCAGAACGGCAGCCGTAGTGGCAACCTGCTTGCGAATCTCCTCCACCGCATGGCGAGCCTGGAATTCCATGAAGAAGTTCAGCAGTACACTGAGCAGAACGATGGCGATGATGATCGACCCGCCCACCGGGTCACCCAGTCCGAGAGATATGCCGCTGGCAACAAGAAGGATGATGACGAGGGGATTGGCGAAGAGGCGGAAAATACTGAAGAGCGTAGCGAAGCGCGACTCCTGCTCCAGGCTGTTTGGGCCATACCGGCGCAATCGCCGCTCCGCCTCGTCGGTAGTCAGCCCCGCCGGAGTTGCCTGCAATTGTTGAAGCAGGTCGCGCAGCGGCCTCTCCCAGAAACCCTCTAAAGGCGATTTTGCTTTTCCCATGCAGTCGCTCCCTTTGGCTGTCAGGAAATTGCTCGCGCTATCATGAATGCCGCGGTTGCGGCTAGCCCACCCACGACCGTGGTTTGGATTGCACTACGGAGCGGTGGCGCGCCAGTAAAGCGGCCTTTGACATAACCAAAAGCAGCCAGCGCGAAAAGAGTGATGATTACCGATACTTTAAGCGCCGTGCTGGCCGTCGAGAGAACAATATACGGACCGAGCGGGATGAAACCGCCTGCAATGTAAGCCGCTGCAATCGTTGCTGCACTGATAAACGCTCGCTTGGGATCGGGTTTCTCAAGGCCCAGCTCAAATCGCATCATGAAATCAATCCAGGCTTGCGGCCGTTTTCTAAGCTCATCCACAATTGGCTTGCTTACCTCGGCGGTCAGACCATAGGATTGGAATACTTCCGCAACTTCGTCTGCTTCAACGTCGGGCTTCTCATTGACTTCCGATTCTTCTCTTTCCCTCTCGCTGAAGTAGTGTTCCGCATCACTCTTAGCGGCCAGATAGCCGCCCAGTCCCATGGCGATCGAACCGGCAGTGATTTCCGCCAGGCCCGCGGTCACAATGATACTCGTGGTATTAATGGCGCCCGACAGACCTGCTGCTAAAGCGAAGGGAACTGTCAATCCATCTGACATTCCAATCACAACGTCTCGAACTGTTTCGGATCCGGTGAAATGACGCTCGATGTGTGGTGTTTGTGGCATCGGAGTTTGTCCTTTAATGATGGGGTATATAGCGCAGAAGCCTGCTTAGAACAGCGGGAATATCACGTTGCATGCGTCTTGATCACGCGGCAACTCGATTGTAGTCGCTTTCTTAGCACTATCGCTGTGGTCACCACGATGACCACTGCGGCGGCAATCGCTAGCAACCACCCGGAATGTCGCCCTAGATGTTGCAGACCGACAACGAAGCGGCGGCGGTAATGAGAGGCAATTGCGGCTATGGCTCCGTAACGCACTGCGCGGCTCAAAGTCACAATAACGATGAATGTCCGGAGAGGGTAGTCCAACGCGCCTGCTACGGCGAAAAACGTGCTCGTAGGGAAGGGCAAAGGTAGAGCGGTAGAAACGACCAGAGCGCCCGTACCCCACCGCTGGAAGTACTTCAGCAGTCTGGCGACCTTGCGCTTTCGAAACTTGCGGTTGAGATAGTCCAAACCGGCCTTACGTGCCATTCGGAATGTAAAGTAGGCGCCGATGACCGAGCCTGCCGTGGCGACTCCGGCGTAGTAGTACCACGGTTCGCGCTGCCGGGCAGCGAGTATGGCGGTGAGAATGTCCAGGCTGCCAAATGTCGGGATGGGGGAGCTGTCGACGATCGCGAGAAGGAACAACCCGAATCCGCCTAAGTGCCGGATGATCGCCGCGATCCCTTGCGGGTGTCGTGCTGCCGGTTTAACAAAGTCCGTGAGTGTTTCGAGAAGCCGCACAGTTACCCAGCGTTACGATACCACGTTTTCAGCGACTAGCGCAGTCGGCAGTAGGCAGTCGGCAGTAAGCAGAAGGCAGTCCGCGGGTGCGAGGAAGAAGAGAGCAATTCACCATTCACCATTCCCGCAGCCCCACCTACTACCCTAGCCTATCCTCCCCCATTTGTCAAGAGACATGGAGTCCGCTTCCGGCAGGCATCCGCACAGGATGTGGAATGCCAGGGTAGATGAAGATGCCGGCTTCGAGCTGTGGCCGTCTCCATCAGGCATTCGTGTACCACGGCACATTGACGAGGATGATCCGCTGGTTCCCTTTGGCCAGCAAGAGCGCCCTTAGCCATTCAGCGCGTTGATTGTGCAGGAAGTAGTGATACCAATGCCGCTCAACCAACTCTGGAATCAATACGGCGATCTGCCGGTCAGGGTTGCTTCGCTCGAGTTCCAGAATATAGTCCAATATCGGGGTGATCACGAAGCGATAGGGCGACGACAGCACAACCAGGCGCGGCGCTACCAGACCCGCTCGTTTCGCCGGTCCCTCTATGTCGCGGTCCCATGTTTGGAGAAAATTCCCGCTGTCTTTTTCACATTTGATGTGCAGAGCCTGTACCTCGGAAGAGAGAGTGAGGGCAAACCGCAGCCCTTTCTGGGCGATCCGGTTCCAAGAGAGTATTGGAACCACTACCAGCGGCGCCCGCAAGTTGCTCAAATCCAGGGGCACAGGGTTCGCGACCTCTGCCTCAACGCGACGATAGTGCCTTCGGATGGCAACCATCACAATCATTATGGCGGGAATGAGCAACACCGTTACCCAGGCTCCTTCGGCGAACTTTGCGACGGTTACCACCATGACGGTCGTTGCGGTCGCCACAGATCCCAGTCCGTTGACGAAGATGCTGCGTCGCGATCCTTCGCCTCCGGTTCGTCTCCAGTGAGCTACCATGCCGGCTTGGGACAGCGTGAACGCCAGGAAAGCACCCACGGCATACAGCGGAATCAACCGATCCGTGACCCCGCCAAACAAAATAAGCAGCGAGGCACACAGCACCGCGAGCACCCAGATCCCTTGCGAGTACACCAGACGCCTTCCGCGCGAGGCGAAGCCCTGGGGAAGATACCCGTCCTCGGCGACGGCGCGGCAGAGTCGCGGAAAGTCCGCAAAGGCAGTGTTGGCCGAGAGCGCCAGCACGAGCAGGATCGAGCCCATCGTGATGTAGTAGAAGACGCCTTGCCCTGCCACAGCGGCGGTGAGCTGTGAAAGCACACTCTGGTATCCTGCCTTTCCGGGGTCGGTGGCGCCGATGTGGTAGGCACGAACCAGGAAGGCGATTCCCGCCAGCAGCACAATGAGAATCGCAATGATGGCCGTCAGGGCTCGCTGTGCGGATTTCACAACCGGCTCCCGGAAAGCCTTGACGCCGTTGCTGACCGCCTCTACACCGGTCATTGCGGTACAGCCGCTGGAAAAAGCCTTGAGCAAAAGCCAAATGCCAACCGCGGCCGTTGGCAGGGGCAAGGGCGGCGGAGCAACGACGGGTAAGGGATGACCGCCGGCGGCCAGCGTCTTGACCAGTCCGAGCATCAAGGTGACGAGCAAGCTTCCAACAAATAGATAGGTTGGAACAATAAACACTGCGCCCGTCTCGCGAACGCCGCGCAGGTTGACGATGGTGATGAGCAGCAAGATCAGGAGACAGATCGGCAGGGTGTGCGGCTGGAGCGACGGCACTGCAGAGACGAGCGCCCCAACACCTGCCGAGATTCCTACAGCAGCAGTCAGAACGTAGTCGATCATGAGGGCAGCGGCCGCAAGCAGCCCGGAGAAGTCTCCCAGGTTCTGGCGAGCCACCGTGTAGGAGCCGCCGCCGGTCGGGTAAGCTTCAATGGTTTGGCGATAGGAGAAATAGACGATCACCAGCAGGATGATGATGCTGGCGGTGATCGGTACAATGTAAGCAATTCCCGCTGCGGCCAGCGGGATAAGCAGCGTGAGTGCCGCCTCCGGCCCGTACGCAGCGGAGCTGAGCGCGTCCAATCCAAAGACGGAGAGGCCTCCCACCGGCCCCAGCTTCTCTCCCGCTTCCTCCGAAGAACGCAGCGGCTTCCCGAAAAGTAGATCGTTTAGTTTCATTGCTCATCCTCTAAGGCCGAAGTCGCCGTGCGTGATGCCATGAAGAAGATCTTGCCACAGAATGCCGGTGGACTTCCTGGAAACGATCAGGTAAGCAAAGCTGTGTCGGCAAGGATGAGTTGAGCCATTCATGGACGGTCGCAAGTCGTAGATGTTGAGAACAGCCCCCGCGTCCAATAATCGTTTGCGGACGCAAAGCGGGGGTCCGACTCATGTCGATTTCCTGCCGTAGAGATTCTCCCGCCCCTTCAGGGCTTGAGGCTGTGACCGGTTCTTGATTCGCAGGGCATTGCCCTGAGCTGGCGTGGATCGCCCCTTCGGGGCTAATGATGCTCACCTTTCTCTCCCTTGTCCACAGCGAAATTGTTGCAACTCGGCCACCGCCAGGCTATAGGAAGTCTTCAGTTCTCAGTTTTCAGTTATAAGTAACGACCGGCGGTAAGGCGAAAGCTGACAACTGACAGCCGAGAGCTAGTCCCGAGCCCCGAATCCCCAATTCCGAATTCCCAGCCCCCGCCATTAAGATCAGCGGACTTTCAGCCGCGGCGACACCGTGGCTCGCTAAATCGGAAATTCTCGTTAAGCCTTCACTGCATTTTCCCCTCCGTATAAATAGAACGAGCACTTTTGACCAAACGTACGAGCAATACTGAACTGACACGTAAACTCCCCACAGGATATAAGGAGACTAGGTCTGAAGACATTGGGCGTCATATAAATGACTGGGGAGAGTTCCACGATTTCTACACGCAGCGGCGCGGGGGAGGTCCACACGCCGGGACAGTGGTGGGCGCCTGGACGCTGGTGGCTGATCATAGGAGCGTCGCTCATAGTCATCGCAGGCATCGTGCTGATCGTGTTGGCCTGGAACTGGCCATTCACGCAACAGGCTGTCACCAAAGCGCTGCAGGACCGATTCGCCCGAACCGTCCAAATCCGCAGCTTCCGCAAAACCTACTTTCCACCGGGGTGCGTGGCTGAAGGGGTCAGTTTTCTGCACCGGAAACGCAAGGACCTGCCACCGTTGATCACGGTCCAGACGCTGATCATTCGAGGAAGCTACAATGGCCTTTTCCGGATTCACAAGCGCGTGGATGAGGTCCAGGTGAAGGGGTTGCACGTGTTAATAGCGCCGCCGGGTCCGAGGGGCCAGCCGCCTAATGTGATGCCGTTAACCACCAGCACCACGGGCGCTTCGGTCACGATTGGCGAGATCACCACGGATGGCGCCCTGTTGGAGTTTATGTCCCGGCAGCCGGACCAAGAACCCTTCAAGCTGCACGGTTCATCGGTTGACATTGGACAAGGTCGGTGAGAACGAGGGCATCCCCTACCATGCAGCGTTGTTAAATACCGAGCCGCCAGGGGAAATCCGGTCGGATGGTGAGATCGGCCCCTGGAATGAGGATGACCCCGGCAGTACTTCGGTGACTGGTTCCTACACTTATGAGCACGTGAACCTGGCTGTGTTCGAGGGTATCTCAGGTACCCTATCGTCCCAAGGCAAGTTTAGCGGCACCCTCGGCCATATCGATGCAAATGGCGAAGTCGACGTGCCCGACTTCCGCGTATCCGGAAGCAGCCACACCGTTCACCTGATTTCGAAATTCCAGGCGGTTGTGGACGGAACGAATGGAGGAGGGCCAGGGGAGCCAAACACAAGAAGCAATTGGGCATCGCTATTGCGGGGCTTCGTACGGCGATCGATCTTTGCGTGAATCGAGGCAATCAGGAAAGCGTGTTACATATTGGCGTGCTCGCAGATGAGTTTTCAAAAGAACTCGAGCGTTGTAAGCAGGCCTTTGCAACAAAGCGGCATGGTCGAGATCGGGATCATGCAATTCTTTACGAGTGCTGCTCATTTCTCCAAGCAAAATTACAGCAACCTTTGACATATGTAACCCTCGCGAATTTGGTGAACGCTGGGTATGAAGCGGACGGGAACCCTCCCAAGGAACCCGTAAGCGAAGAACAGATACGGAAGAACCTCGCTAACTTCAAGCGTAACAATCCTTTATGGCACCTTTATGGTTCAATAAGGTAGGCACCCCCTTAAAGCTTTATCCTGTCGACCCGGAAACAAAATAGCGCAAAACAATCGCTTTTGTTGCCTGTCCAATGCCCGACCTTTTCCGTAACCTGAGCCTGAGGTCACCTGAAAATGGATAGGAGGAATATGGACGAAATTCTGAAAACTGAGGCGGCGAATTCCCAGAACCCAACAAAGAAGATGGACATGGTTAAACGAAAACTGGCAATCGAGTACAGCCCGATCGCAACCCTCAGGCCCGATCCCAGGAATCCCCGGCTGCATGACGAAAGACAAGTCCGGCAGATTGCCCGGAGTATCGAAGTGTTTGGCTTCAACGTTCCAGTATTAATTAACGCCGAAATGCAAGTTGTGGCCGGCCATGGCCGACTTCTCGCCTGCAAGCTGCTCGGCATCAACGAGGTGCCGACGATCTGCTTGGAACACCTGACCACCGCGCAGGTTCGAGCATTCATGATCGCCGACAACCGGCTGACTGAGAACTCAGTCTGGGACGACCGCCTGCTCGCCGAACAACTGAAAGAGCTCTCCGAGCTGGACCTCAATTTCAGCCTTGAAGCCACCGGCTTCGAAATAGGCGAGATTGACGTCATGATCGAGGGGCTTGCGTCGGGCGTTGAGGGAGACGAAGACCCTGCCGACACGCTCCCCGCGTCGCCAGCAAGTGCCCGAGTCAGCCGGCCAGGGGATCTGTGGGCGCTTGATCGACATCGTGTGTTGTGTGGTGACGCGCTCTCTGTCGCCAGTTACACGAGACTTCTGGGCAGTCAGAAAGCCACGATGGTCTTTGTGGACCCGCCCTACAACGTGCCGATCGATGGTCATGCGAGCGGGCTTGGCTCCATTCGGCACGAGAACTTCGCGATGGCCTCCGGTGAAATGACCGAGGCCGAATTCTCTGATGTTCTGGCCCGCGCCTGCACGCTCCTGGCCGCGCACAGCGTCGGACGGCGCCATGCACTTCGTCTGTATGGATTGGCGGCACATGCAGGAGCTGCTGACGGCCGGAAAGCGCGCATTCTCCGAACTGAAGAACTTGTGCGTGTGGGTGAAGGATAACGGCGGAATGGGTTCGTTGTATCGGAGCCAGCACGAGTTGGTGTTCGTTTATAAATCCGGCAAAGGCCCTCACCGCAACAACGTCCAAGTCGGTCAATTCGGACGCTACCGCTCGAATGTCTGGCAGTATCCTGGCGCAAACTTTTTCTCTCGCTCGACAGAGGAAGGCAATTTGCTCGAGCTCCACCCAACCGTGAAGCCTGTCGCCCGTGTTGCCGACGCCATCATGGACTGCTCAGCCAGGGACGACATCATCCTCGATTCCTTTCTGGGCAGCGGCACCACGGTGATCGCCTGTGAAAGAACCGGCCGTACCTGCTACGGCATGGAACTGAATCCCGTTTACGTCGATACCACCATCCGCCGCTGGCAGGCGTTCACGAGCGGACAAGCGACGCACGTGACGTCCGGGAAGATCTTTAATGAACTCGAAAAGGAGCTGCGAGATGGCCTCGAAGGATAAGCTGGTCAACCCGCCCGAGTTCGAGGTGGGATACGGACGACCGCCTCGCCATTCGCAGTTCAAGAAGGGCCAGTCCGGTAATCCCAACGGACGGCCCAAGGGCAGGCTCAACCTGGGGACCGTGCTTGAGCGGACTCTGCGCGAGACGGTTGTGATCAACGAGAACGGGCAGCGCCACCAGATTACGAAAATGGAAGCAGCGATCAAGCAACTGGTCAACAAATCGGCAGCGGGCGACCTGGGAGCCATCAAGTTCCTGGCCTTGCTGATTCGCTACGGCGAGGAAGGCGCCACCGAAACCACTGTCCCTGCTGACTCGATGGCCGAAAACGACCGCAAGGTGATGGAGGGTTTTCTGACGCGGCTCGGAGTCAACAAGGACGACGGGAGGCAGAATGAACCTGGCAATCAGTGATTTTCGCGCGATCTTGCGGCAAGACCTTTATTCATTCGTGGAGCGCAGCTTTTACGAGCTGAATCCAAAAACTGATTTCCTTCACAACTGGCACAACGAAGTCATCGCGGCTGAACTCGAAAAGTGCCGTCTGGGAGAAACGACGAGACTCATCGTCAATGTTCCGCCACGTTCCTTGAAATCACACTCCGCTTCGGTCGTGTTCCCCGCCTGGCTGCTCGGGCACAATCCATCCGAGCGGGTTATCTGCGTAAGCTACGGACAAGATCTAGCAAATAGTCTTGCAAGCGACTGCCGGGCGCTGATGTCGAGCGCCTTCTATCAGAGCCTGTTTCCTACGCGTCTATCGCCGCAGAAGCAGGCAGTGAATGAGTTCAGGACCACCAAGCAGGGCTTCCGCATGGCAACCTCAGTCGGAGGCGTACTCACGGGCCGCGGTGCCAACTTCATTATCATTGATGATCCCCTCAAGCCGGACCAGGCGGTGTCCGAAACCGAACGGAAGGCGGTGAACGAGTGGTATCTCCACACTCTGAGCAGTTGCCTCAACGACAAGCGCACGGGCTGCCTCGTCCTGATTATGCAGCGATTGCACGAGGACGATCTTGTTGGTCATGTTCTCGGCGTGGAACCTTGGAAAGTGATCCGGTTCCCCGCTATTGCCGAAGAAGACGAGGTTCACGGAATCGTGACACCGTTCGGCGAGCGTGTATTCCGGCGCGGCGTTGGTGAAGCACTTCATCCGCAACGCGAACCCCTTGGGGTGCTTCAGCGCATTCGCGAAGCCTTGGGCGAATACAACTTCGCCAGTCAGTACCAGCAGACTCCTGCTCCATTAGGCGGTGGTATGGTGAAGGCGGAGTGGTTTGAAATCCACACTCCTGCCGATCTGCCATCAACGTTTGAGATGATCTTTCAAAGCTGGGACACGGCTAATAAGCCTACAGAATTAAGTGACTACAGCGTCTGTACCACCTGGGTGTGAAAGACAAGCACGCCTACTTACTCCACGTCTTTCGCAAGCGGTTGGATTATCCAGAACTGAAGCGCGCCGTCCGGGGACAAGCGGAAGCGTATGAACCGCAAACGATCTTGATTGAAGACAAAGCATCCGGGACACAATTAATCCAGGAGCTCGTCAGCGAAGGAATGCACGCCATCCAGCGCTATGAACCGACGATGGACAAGATCATGCGGATGCATTCCGTCACCAGCACGATCGAAAACGGTTTTGTTCACATTCCAGACAAAGCCCCGTGGCTGCAGGAGTATCTGCATGAACTGGCCACGTTTCCGAAGGGCAAGTATGACGATCAAGCCGATTCGACTTCTCAGGCGCTGGATTGGTTCAAACAGGAATGTATGACTCCAAGATATGGGCTTTTCGAGTATTGGAAGCAAGAGGCGGAGAAAGTGAAGGCAGGAGGCCGCGAAAATCCTCAATCCTTTAGCAGGGGCCAATTCCTCAGCGAGTTGGATCGCTGTGGAAGCTTTTCCTTCCGCCGTTTTTGAGAGCCGGTTGCGATACACATCAATGGGCTTTCTAAAGGCTCTCGCCGACAGTTGCAGGGGCGTGATCTGGTTCCCGGCCATCGCAGTTGGATCCGCCCTGCTATTGGAGTGCGCCTTCGGCGTCGATCGTACTGCAACCTCCGCTGTCGACATCGCCTATTGGTACGCCGTACAGGTTCTCGTCAAACAGAACCTCAAGAGAAGGGCCTGAGGAGAGAAGATGCAAATGGCTCAAACAGCTTTTGAGCCGGAAGCTGAGGACGCAACACCTGTTCCAAATACGCCCCCCGGGACATCTCCGTCAGTGGGCGACTCCGCGATCATGGTAGCCGACAACCCTTCCTCACCCATCGCCACCAGCAGGGTTACGGTACTCCAGTGGCCGGGGGGGGGGCGTAGCTTACCGCACCGGTTCCCCGGGGGGCGCGCGACCGTAGCGCCGGGTCATCTCCGTCGTCTCGCCGCTCTCATCAACAAACACCCAGTGCCGGGGATCGCTCTGGTTTATCTGCTCCTGCCATGCCTTGGGCCGCCGCCCGTTTTCCGGCGTGTCCTGGTCCGGCGCGCGGAGCGACTTTATTTAGCGGCAGGCTCGTCCGCCGGAGCAGGCGCCACGTATGCCGCATAGCGAAGTGCACCCCCTCGGCTTTGGCGCCTTGAAGAGGGCCGCCTGAGACGGGAAAACAGCGACTGGCCACAGGAAAGTATTTCCCTGATAATTCCCTGTTACGGATTACAGGGAATGGAGCAAAATAGGAGCTGAATGCGAGGCGACGAGCGGCAAGCAGGTCCTTCCTCGAAGGCGGATTCCCTGCATTTTTCCCTGTTACCAGGCAGAGAGAGGGTTCGCTCGAGACTTGTTCCTCCGCCACGTACCGTGCGGTGCGCGGCTCCGCGAATTGAACGCCGCGTTGACTTCCTTGCAAGTTTTCGCGTAGGATGCCGCTGCTGCAACATCCGCAGAGGCTACACGGGGATGAAGCAAATCCGCAGGCTGCGGGGTGTTGCGCGGTGGGGGCGTCCGTCACCTCACGGACCTTGCGCCCCAATAGGAGGGAGATGATGAACGTGCGCAGGCTGCTTGGAATTGCTGCCATCGTTGTTATTACCTTGTCCGGCGTTCCACTCGTTGCCCAAAGGTGCGCGCCGGGCGACGAGCAGTGCCGAAAGGCTGAGGAACTCCGGGATTACGTTCGGGCGAATTACACCAAGTACGAACACCTGGCGCCGATGCGCGATGGGGTGCGTCTCTTCGTTTCCGTTTACGCTCCGAAAGACAGTTCCAAGACCTACCCCATCTGGATGCTTCGCACCCCCTACACGGTGGGGCCCTACGGTGTGGACAACTACCGCGGGTCTCTCGGTCCCTCGGAGTTTTTCGCACGCGATGGTTACATCTTCGCTTACTGCGACGTGCGCGGGAAGGGCAAATCGGAAGGCACGTTCGTGCACGTCCGGCCGTACATTCCCGACAAGACAACAAAGGACCAGGTGGATGAGGCCAGCGACACCTACGATACGATCGACTTCCTGCTGAAAACCATCCCCAACCACAACGGCCGGGTAGGTGTCTCCGGAATCTCCTACCCCGGGTTCTATGCCACCATGGCGGCCTTGAGCGGGCATCCGGCGCTGAAGGCGGTTTCGCCGCAGGCCCCAGTCACCGAGTGGTTTATCGGCGATGATTTCCGGCACAACGGCACCTTCTTTTTGGCGCATGCCTTTGGTTTCTTCTCTGGCTTTGGGGCTCCGCAGCCGGGGGAAAACGAAGTGGCCGGCCCCCGCTTCAATTTCGGCACGCCGGACGGCTACGATTTCTTCTTGCGCATGGGGCCGCTGGGTTATGCTGACCAGAAGTTTTTCAAAGGCAAGATTGAATGGTGGCGAGATATCGTCTCGCACGACACCTACACGGACTTCTGGAAATCCCGTGACCCGCTCCGCTACTTGAAGAACCTCAAGGCCGCCATGTTGACAGTGGGTGGCTGGTTCGACGCTGAAGACGTTTACGGGCCGCCCCACACCTATGAAGCAATTCGCAACCAGAGTCCCGGCACGGTAAACATTCTGGTGGAAGGTCCCTGGTCGCACGGCCAGTGGGGCGGAGACCCCGGCGAGCATCTCGGCGACGTGCGCTTCGGTCAGAAGACGGGTGACTACTTCCGCGAACATATCGAGTTTCCGTTCTTCCAACACTTTCTGAAAGACAAAGAGGAGGAGAAGCTTGCCGGCGTCTACGTTTTTGAAACCGGGCGCAACGAGTGGCACCATCTCGATAGTTGGCCGCCCCAGAATGTTGTGAAGAAGACGTACTATTTCCAGAACGCAGGCAAACTTTCACTCGAGCCCCCCGCGGCTTCCGGCGAAGCATTTGACGAGTACGTCAGCGATCCGGCCAAGCCCGTCCCGCACATCTCCTGGACCAGCACGGCGATGACCTATGAGTACATGACGGGCGACCAGCGCTTTGCCTCAACCCGCACCGATGTGCTGGTTTACCAGACCGAGCCGCTCGAGGAAGAGGTGACGGTGGCCGGGCCGTTGACCGCCGCGCTGTACGTCTCCACCAGCGGCACGGACAGCGACTGGGTGGTGAAGTTGATCGACGTTTATCCCGGCAATTACCCCGACCCCGACCCCAACCCTAAAGGCGTGCGCATGGGCGGCTACGAACAGCTTGTTCGCGGGGAGCCCTTTCGCGGGAAATTTCGAAAGAGTTTTGAGAAGCCCGTGCCTTTCGAGCCCGGCAAGCCGGACAAAGTTGAGTTCCAACTTCCGGGCGTTTTCCACACCTTCCGCCGTGGCCACCGCATCATGGTGCAAGTGCAAAGTTCGTGGTTCCCGCTGGTGGACCGCAACCCGCAGAAGTTTATGAAGATTGATGAGGCGCGGCCCGCCGATTTTCAGAAGGCAACCCAAAGGGTGTACCGCTCGGCGAAGCTGGCCTCGGGGATTACGGTGGGGGTCATGCCGTCCACAGCGGGCTCTTCGCCACGATGAAGAAGCAGCTCGCTCGCTGTTATTCCCCTCCTTGGTAAGGAGGGGGTCGGGGGGTGGTTGGCCTCCGAGCTTGATTTCGTGCCCACCACCCCCTAATCCCCTCCTCCGTCGAGGAGGGGAGCACGTCGTGAACCTCCGTTGTTGAGGTCCGCACTACCCGCTTTCAAGTACCACCACGCGCCGGATTCAGATTACAATCACTGGGGAAAGTCATGTTTTAGCGAGTAAGGAGAACTCATTCCTATGTTCAGCTCACGCAGGAATTTTCTCGGTGTGGTAGGGACCGGATTGTTGCTCGGCCGCTCGCGGCTTCTGAAGGCCCAGCAGGCGCCTGCCATGTCGCCGCTCGAACTTGTCGCGCCTTTTACGGGCCGCTCGAAAGTCGCGCTCATCCACGGGCAGGAACGGCGCAAGATTGTGTACAACGCCCTGGTGGCGATCGACGACCAGATAAGACCCAGACTGGATCGTAAGAAGTACGTAATTATCAAGCCCAATGGCGTCAGTGTTCACAACCCGCTCGCTGCCACCAGCGCTGACGCCGTGGGCGGCATCCTTGAATATCTGGCGCCTCGATTCAGGGGTCCGGTGGTCATCGCCGAATCCTCTGCGGAGGATACCCAGGAATTCTACGAGAACGGACAATACAACCGCCTATTGTCGGAGTATGTCAAGGCAAAACTGAGCCTGGTGGACCTGAACCGCGAAGCGAAGTATCAGACCATCCCCCTCATCGACTTCGATTTGCACGTAATCCCCGTACGCCTGGCGGCGCGGCTTCTCGATCCCGATGCCTTCGTGATTTGCGCCGCGGTGATGAAGACGCACAACACGGTGGTCGCAACCCTGTCTGTGAAAAACATGGTGCTCGGCGCGCCCTTGCACAGTGCTCCGGGTGAAACTCCTTTCTGGAGCGACAAGCGCAAATATCACGTCGGCATCCGCCAAACCAACTACAACATGCTGCTGACTGCGCAGAAGCTGCAAGCCAACTGGGGAGCGGCCGTCATCGACGGCTTTGAAGGTATGGAAGGAAATGGGCCTGGGGGTGGCACGGCGGTTCCCTCGCGCATCGCCATTGCCTCGACTGATTACATCGCCGCTGACCGCGTTGCCCTGGAGACGATGGGAATAAACCCCACGTGGGTCGGATACCTTGCTTACGGCGGGCAGGTGGGGCTGGGGCAGTATGATCTCGCCAAGATCGACGTCCTCGGGGCGAGCATCGCGTCCGTCAAGCGAAGCTACCGTATGCACTCGGACATCCAACGCCAACTGCAATGGATGGGGCCCATGGAGGGCCTTCCGCCCATACTTGGCGAATTGCGGCAAGAATCCGGCAGCGCATACGCATAGAGCGGATCTCAGTGGCCCCAGTGTCAAGTCTTTTGCGGGCGCCGATGAGACAGGGAAAAACCTTCGCGTCACGAGAAGAAATTGCGGGCCGGTGCTGCCGGGCGGGAAGGAAGCAGGGAAAGAGCAGCGCTCTCCCGTGAATCCTGACTCCCGAATCCTGCTTTCTCGCGGTTGACACGCTTGTCAGCAATGTGCAAAACTTTATTCTTCTGCCGGCCGTAGAAAGGGGCTTTCCCGCAGGCATTAACGGAAATGGCTGACGAACAAAAGGGGCCGCCCAAGGCGGCGAATGGAGGGGAGGCGCAAAAGCCCGCACCGGGGACTAGCGGCGTATCCCCCCCGACCGGGGCCGAAGCCCCTGCTCCCAAATCAGCTTCATCCCCGGCGGGTAATCCGCCCTCGGGAACCCCCGCTGCTCCGAAGCCTGCGGGCGCAGCGCCCGCCAAGCCTGCTGCGGCGGCCAAAGCCCCGGTGAAGCCGGAGCCTTGGTCAAGCCCTCTTTTGGAGGAGCTTCAGAAGAGGTTTCCCGGGGCCATCATCGAGGCGGTCATTTTCCGAAAGATGCCGTCCCTCACCGTAGCCAAGGAATTCTTACTGTCCGTGTGTCATTTTCTGAAAGATGAACAAGGCAGCGCCTACACCCTGCTCACCGACCAGACGGCGGTAGATTATCCCAAACGGGAGAAGCGATTTGACATCATCTACCACCTCTATTCCTTCAAGGGCAACGACCGATTGCGCCTGAAGGTTATCATCGCTGAAGGTGAACCGGTTCCTTCCGTGGTGAGCATTTGGCCCACGGCCAACTGGCTGGAGCGCGAAGTCTACGACATGTTCGGAGTGCTTTACGAGGGCCATCCGGACTTGAAGCGCATCCTTCTTCCCGATGAGTGGACTGGCCATCCTCTTCGCAAAGACTACGACATCCTGCGCCAGGATGACGCGTGGGTGAAATCCAACCTGGGAATCGAAAGCGGACAGTAAGCGATGCCCGAAACTACTTTCCTCGACGCGAGCGAACTCCACATCAACATGGGGCCGCAGCACCCGGCCACCCACGGAGTATTGCGCGTCAAACTGAAGCTGGACGGGGAAAGGGTGTTGGGATCGGAATGCGTCATCGGTTACCTTCACCGGGGCGTGGAAAAGATCGCCGAAAACAGGACCTACGCGCAGTTTGCGCCCTACACGGATCGCATGGATTACGTGGCGGCGGTGACCAATGGCATGGGGTATGTCGAAGCCGTCGAGAAACTGCTGGGCGTCGAGATTCCTCCCCGCGCCCAGTACACGCGCATGACCCTGGCCGAATTGCAACGCATTGCCAGCCACTTGTTGTGGCTCGGCACGCACGCGCTTGACCTGGGCGCCATGACTCCCGTGTTCTACACCTTTCGCGAGCGGGAAGAAATCCTGAAAATTTTTGAAAAATACTGTGGTGCCCGGTTGACCACCCACGCCTTCCGCATCGGCGGATTGCAGTACGACTTGTACGGGGGATTCGAACAGGATTGCCGGAAGTTCTGCGAATACTTCCTGCCCAAAATCGATGAATACGAGCAGTTGCTTACCAAGAACCGCATATGGATTAACCGAACCCGCGGTGTGGGTGTCCTGAGTGCTGAAGATGCCGTTGCCTATGGAGTGACCGGGCCGGTGCTTCGGGGCTCGGGAGTGAAGTGGGACATTCGCAAAGTGCAGCCCTATGAGGCCTATGACAAAGTGGAATTCGAGGTGCCCATAGGCCAGCAGGGTGACACCTACGATCGGTACATGGTTCGCATCCAGGAGATGCGCCAGAGCGTGCGCATTATTCGCCAGTGCGTGGAAGCGCTTGCTCCCGGACCCATCTTCGGGAAAGTCGGCAAGGTGATTAAGCCGCCCGCCGGCGAGGTGTATCATTCCATCGAAGCGCCCAAGGGCGAACTCGGATATTTCGTGGTGAGCGACGGAAGTACGAACCCTTACCGTGTGCGGGTTCGGCCGCCCTCCTTTGTGAACTTGCAGGCTCTGGACATCATGATTCGCGGCCACCTCATCGCCGACGTCGTCGCGGTGATTGGAACCCTGGATATCGTGCTCGGCGAAGTGGACCGGTAATGACAGTGCAAAACGCAATCGACTTTCTCCAAGCTCATCCGTTCATCCTGGCGACGATCAAGATCCTGATCGTACTCCTGGTGCTTTCCGGCATCGTGGCCTACCTTGTGTACATGGAGCGCAAGGTCCTCTCTTTCATGCAGGCGAGGCTGGGACCCATGCGGGTCGGGCCTTGGGGCCTGCTTCAGCCCGTTGCCGACGGAATCAAACTCCTCCTCAAGGAGGATATTATTCCGGCAGGAGCGGACAAGTTCGTGTTTTTGCTGGCGCCCACGATAAGCGTGGCGGCTGCCTTTACAGTCTTCTCCGTCATCCCTTTTGCCGGAAACTTTTACATCAGCGACATCAATGTCGGCCTGCTCTTCATCCTGGGTGTTTCCTCCTTGGGGATTTATGGCATTATCCTGGGCGGTTGGTCATCCAACAGCCATTACCCCCTGCTTGGGGCGCTGCGGTCCGGGGCACAATTGGTGAGCTATGAGGTGGCTGCGGGCATGGCGCTGGTGGGCGTGCTGCTGATTTCGAATTCGCTCAGCATGGTCGAGATTGTGAATGGCCAGCAGCAGATGGGCGTCTGGAACGTCTTCCTCCAGCCGGTGGCTTTCGTGATTTACCTGATTGCGGCGCTGGCGGAAACCAATCGCAACCCTTTTGATTTACCGGAGGCGGAGTCGGAGCTTACCGCAGGCTTCCACACCGAGTATAGTGGCTTCCGCTTCGCGCTCTACTTTCTGGCTGAATACACCAACATGGTGGTGGTCTCTTGCATTGCCGTGACGATGTTCCTGGGAGGATGGTTGCGACCGTTTGCCAACCTTCGGGCTTTCGATTTCTTGAACTTTGCGCCGGTTGTGGCATTTCTCGGCGCGGGGGCGTTTATCCTTTGGTTGGGTCTGAAGAGTCTCGTTCCCTTGGAGCGATATTTCTTCCTCGCTCTGGCGCTGGCGTGCCTCGTGCTGGCCGGCCTTGTGGCTATCCCTGCGGTGTTGAGTGCCATCCAGGGGATTTTTTGGTTTGGGATAAAGGTCCTGGCTTTTCTCTATACCTTCATTTGGTATCGCGGCACCTTCCCGCGCTACCGCTACGACCAACTCATGAAGGTTGGCTGGCACTGGATGATACCGATAGGTTTGGGGAACCTCATCGTGACTGCGCTTGTCCGATATTTTGTGAGCTCACACGCGCCGACCGTGCCGGGCACAGGGTTAGGTGGATAACGCTGATGGGATTGATGGATCTTGTTCGTCGCGTGTTTCTGGTTGACCTCATTAAAGGCCTGAGGCTGACGTTTTCCTATCAGCGCCCCAGCGCCACCTGCACCGAGCAGTACCCCCTGGAGCGCGCCGTGGTCGCGGAACGCTATCGCGGCGCGCCCCGCCTGAACAACCACCCGGAAAGCGGCGAAACACTCTGCATCGCCTGCAACCTCTGCTCGTTGGCCTGTCCGGAAAACCTGATTGTGGTGGGCTGGGCGCGCACCCAGGACCGCAAGAAACGCTTGACCACCTTTACTTACGACCTTTCTCGCTGTATGTTCTGTGGCTTGTGCGAGGACGCTTGCCCTGTCGACGCGCTGGAACTCACGCAAGACTTTGAGATCGCCCAATATTCCCGGGAAGGTTTGATCTGGGACCGGCAGGCGCTGGAAGAGGGGCCGCGGCCCACGCGCTACACGCGGTAGGAAAAGCAGAAAGCAAAAGGCAGTAAGCGGTAAGCAGAAACTGGAAAATCGAAACTCGAAAATCGAAACTGGAAACTAGAAGACAGGAGTCAGGAACTGGAATGGAAATTCGAAACTCGAAAATCGAAAATCACCAGCCACACATCGGGCTCGAATTTCGAGTTTCCAGTTTCGAGCGCCGGCATTCCGCAGGATTCTGACTCCCGACTTCTGACTGCTGACTTCTTCAAGCGCATGCTAACTTTGATTGCATTCGGAATCCTCTCAGCGGTTGCTCTGGTATCCGGCGTCATGGTGATTACCCGCCGGAATGCCATCCATAGCATTATTTGGCTGATCGTGACGCTGTTCGCGGTGGGAGGCATCTTCCTGCTACAACACGCCGAGTTTCTCTTCGCGGTGCAGATCATTCTTTATGTGGGCGGCATCATGGTGCTGTTCCTGTTTGTCGTCATGCTGGTTAACATTGACGTGGCTTTGAAGCAGGCTCAGTTCAGCCGTCAGTGGCAACTTGGTTTGTTCACCGCGGTCCTGGTGTTCGCCCAACTTGCTTACGTGATTTACAAGATAGGGTCAGGTTTAAGCCTGCCGACCCAACCTCCTGGTCCGGAGCCGGCGCACAATACCCAGGCGATTGGTCAGGCCCTTTACCAGACCTACATGTTGCCGGTTGAAATCGCCTCGCTCCTGCTTCTGGTGGCGATGGTGGGGGCCGTGATCATGGCCAAGAGGAAGCTCGAATGATACCCACTGCATATTACATCTTGCTGGGCAGCGGCCTATTCACCATAGGGGTGATCGGCGTGCTGACACGGCGCAACGTGCTCATCATCCTCATGTCCATCGAACTGATCTTGAACGCCGTCAACATCAATTTGGTGGCCCTGTCGCAGTATTTCCGCTCCGTGGACGGGCAAGTGTTCGCCATTTTTGTGATTACGGATGCAGCGGCGGAAGCGGCGGTCGGCCTGGGTTTGATCATCGCGCTCTTTCGCAATAAAGAAACTGTCAACGCGGACGAGATTGATCTACTTAAATGGTGAGCGAAGGGTAAAGTGTAAAGGATAAAGTGTAAGGGGTAGAGTCGGAACGGTATGAGTGATATTGTGCAGTTGGACCGGGGTCAATATCGACTGGTGGTTGCTCTCCGCTACCTTAATGCGTGCGAAGCTATCTGCAAGGGAATGCAAACCCAGCGAGGAGTCAACGATTTCTATTTCCTCATCACGTTGAGGAGCTTCATAGAATACTCACGCCGTGATATATGGTTCTTGGTTTGGGCGAGCGACGAGATTCTAAGACAAGCCGAGAAGCCCACGTTTAAACAACCAAGTAGCCCACCTCTGGTAGAGATGGATGCGATGATTAACGACGCACTCGGCCAGGGCAAGGTGTCGCACCTTAAGGACAAGTTGCAAGGCATCAATGAGCCATTCCTCCATTGCTTGCATGCACTCACTCATGGTAATCCGATCTCGGTACGGATGACTACGTATGGACTAGACAAGATTTTCAACACTCAGAAATTGTTGGCTAGGGTGGAACTCGGGTTGGACATCTTCAGGGCAGTCCTCTACAGGCGAATACTGGGCGAGGACATCGGTGGTATATGGAAGATGCTCGGGCCTATCCACGATCAGCCTGCCGAGATGCGAGGAAACGCGCAGATCGCCGCGCACCTGCTCATGCAGTCGGGGAAGTTGGCTTCATCACTAGGTTACCAGTTGTCACAGTTCACTTTGTGAGGGGAGAGCCATCACAGGAGAATGAGTAAAGATCCCCCAGACATCCGGAGGCGTACTTACGGATACTCGCTCAGAGCAATTAAGCTCTACCGAGCTCTGCAGCAGGGCAAGGACGGAGCGGGTTGGGTGCTGGGCAAACAGTACTTGCGTGCTGCAACGTCGGTCGGAGCGAATGTGGAAGAGGCACAGCCCGCCGAGAGCCGCCCGGATTTTGTCCACAAGTACGGAATCGCTCAGAAGGAAGCAAGAGAGAGCCTTTACTGGCTCAAACTGCCGGCTGAGTCCGGGATCATTCCATCGCAGCGTTTGAGGCCATTGATGAAAGAAACTGAGGAATTGTTCGCCGTGATAACAGGGATCATCCTTAGCACCAAGAGGAAAACGAAGGGTGAACGGTAGCCTTTACCCTTTACACTTTAACCTTTAGACGACATGCTTAAATACATCTGGCTTATTCCGCTATTCCCCGCGCTGGGGGCGCTGACCCAGCTCCTCCTGGGGCGCAGACTGTCGAACAAGGCTGTCTCCGCGGTCTCCGTGGGATTGCCAGGGCTTTCGTTGCTGTGGGCGCTGGGGTGTTTCGCCGAGTTTCTCAAATTCCCCTCGGATGTTCACGTCTTTAACAAAGTACTCTATTCTTGGTTGCCCGCGGGAGCATTCCGGCTGGCCGACGGCTCCTTAGGGAACCTGCATGTCAACGTGGGATTCCAGCTTGACCCGCTCTCCACCGTCATGTTGCTGGTGGTGACGGGTGTCGGGTTTCTGATCCATGTTTATTCCATCGGCTATATGGGCCATGAAGGGGGCTACTACCGGTTTTTTGGGTACATGAACCTCTTCATGTTCTCGATGCTAGTCTTGGTGCTGGCGAATAACTACCTGATGATGTTCGTCGGCTGGGAGGGTGTGGGCCTCTGTTCTTACCTGCTGATCGGCTTCTACTTCCACCGCAAATCGGCTTCGGATGCCGGCAAGAAAGCGTTTGTGGTGAATCGCATCGGAGACGCAGGCTTTCTGCTGGGCGTGATGCTGATGGCGGTCACCTTTGGCAGCCTCGATTTCCAAGAGGTCACAACGCAGGCGCTCAGCGGACGCTTTCCGGTCGGCAGCAGCGTGATCGTAGCAATTTGCATCCTGCTTTTCATTGGCGCCACGGGGAAGTCTGCACAGATTCCGCTTTACACCTGGCTGCCGGACGCCATGGAGGGCCCCACGCCGGTGAGCGCTTTGATTCATGCGGCCACCATGGTGACCGCGGGTGTTTATATGGTGGCGCGCTCTAACGCGCTTTTCATCCTGGCGCCTACAGCAATGGCGTTGGTGGCAGGGATTGGGGCTGCGACCGCCATCTGGGCGGCAAGCATCGGACTGGTCCAAAACGACATCAAGCGCGTGCTGGCCTATTCGACCATCAGCCAGCTCGGGTACATGTTTCTAGCTTGCGGTGTTGGGGCGTTCGGAGCGGGAATCTTCCATCTGATGACGCATGCCTTCTTCAAGGCTTTGCTCTTCCTCGGCGCGGGAAGCGTGATTCATGCTTTGAGCGGTGAGCAGGATATGCGCAAGATGGGAGGGCTCTGGAGCCGCGTCCCCACCACCGCGAAAACCATGCTGGTGGCGACCCTGGCGATTAGTGGCATTCCGATACTGTCGGGCTTTTTCAGCAAGGACGAAATTCTCTGGCAAGCTTTCTCGAGCCCCTACGGCGGCAAACTGCTCTGGCTCGTCGGCTTCGTCACGGCCGGCCTCACCGCCTTCTATATGTTTCGGCTCTTTTCCCTGACTTTCTTCGGCCAGTCCCGCGTGGCGCCGGAGGTCGAACACCATGTCCACGAATCCCCCAAGGTCATGACGGTCCCGCTCATTTGCCTGGCGGTGGGGGCGGTGTCCGCAGGGTGGATCGGCTGGCCAAAACTTATCTGGGGTTCGAATCACTTCGAGCGATTTCTGGAACCCGTGTTCGACAATCCCAGTGCGCTCGTGCCCCTCGAGCATACCTGGAAAATTGAATTCGGCCTTATGCTGCTTTCGGTGGGTGTGGCCCTCGCGGGCCTTCTCGTGGCCTACTTCTGGTACGTTAAACGCCCGGAAATTCCCGAGCGAGTGGCGGCGAAGGCTGGTCCGCTTTACCAGACCGTGCTCAACAAGTATTACGTTGACGAACTCTATGATGCCCTTTTTGTGAACCGGGCGAAGGATCTCGGCAACGCTCTCGCCGCCTTCGACCTGGGTGTGGTGGATGGAGGGGTCAACGGTGTAGCTTGGTCCACGCGCATGTCCGGGGAACTATCACGCCTTTGGGACACGTGGGTCATTGATGGCCTTGTGAATGTGGGGGCGTTTGTAGTCAAGGTGATGAGTTACCCGGTGCGAGTCATTCAGACCGGTCTTGTCCAGAATTACGCCTGGATGATTACTCTGGGCGTGCTGATTTTCATGGTGTATTACTTGGTGCATTTCTGAAAAGAAGTCGAGAGTCAAGAGTCGAGAGTCAAGAGTCCAGAAGTCAAGAGTTGCGGAGTTGAGAAGCCAGGCAGTCGACGGTCGAGCGGCAAAGGTCGAAGGCATAGGGAATTTAACTCTCGACTCTCGACTCTCGACTGTCAACTGCTGTCCCGAGGTCCACGATGGCTTTCTTTCATGACCACATTCTGAGCTTCATCCTGTTTACGCCGGCGGTGGGGTTGGTGGCGCTGATGTTTGTACCCGGCGAGAACAAGCAAGCCATCCGCTGGTGGGGCAACATCGCCATGTTCATCAGCTTCCTGGTGTCGCTCCCGCTGGTCTTCTGGTTTGCGCAGGAGGCGCCGGAGCAGCAGTTCAAATTCCTCGAAATTCACGACTGGATTCCCAGCATCGGCGCGCAGTACCACCTCGGAATTGATGGCATCAGCTTCCTGCTCATCATGCTGACCACCGTGCTCGGCTTCCTCTCGGTCCTTTCCTCATGGACGGCGATTCAAGAGCGGGCCAAGGAATATTACGCCATGTTCCTGCTTTTGCAGGTGGGCATGCTGGGCGTTTTCATGTCGCTGGACTTCTTTCTCTTTTACGTTTTCTGGGAATTGATGCTCGTGCCCATGTATTTCATCATCGGTGTGTGGGGCGGGCCCCGGAAGCTTTATGCCGCTATCAAGTTCTTCCTCTACACCCTTGCCGGCTCCGTCCTGATGCTGCTCGGAATTTTGACCCTTTACTTCCGTTATCACACCGACACGGGCGTCTACACGTTCGACCTCATGCAACTGATGCAGCACACCTGGCCCTTGAACCTTCAATATTGGGTTTTCTGGGCATTCATGATCGGGTTTGCCATCAAGGTCCCGATGTTTCCCTTCCACACCTGGCTTCCTGACGCCCACGTGGAAGCTCCCACGGCAGGCTCGGTCATCCTGGCAGCCGTTCTGCTGAAGATGGGGACCTACGGTTTCATTCGTTTCTCGCTGCCCCTTTTGCCGGAAGCCAGCCGCAATCCCACCATCGTCAAAGTCATGGTCGTGCTTTCCATCATTGCGATCGTTTATGGGGCCTTGGTTTCCATGATGCAGCGCGACATGAAGAAGCTGATTGCTTATTCTTCGGTCAGTCACCTGGGCTTCTGCACGTTGGGAATCTTCGCCCTGAACCCCCACGGCTTGCAGGGCAGCGTCATCCAGCAGATCAATCACGGAATATCGACTGGCGCGCTCTTCTTGATTGTGGGACTGATCTACGAGCGCCGCCATACGCGCGAGATCAAGGAATTGGGCGGCCTCTCGAATGTCATGCCGGTGTATGCGACCCTGTTCATGATCGTGTTGCTCTCCTCGATCGGGCTGCCTTTGCTCAATGGCTTCATCGGAGAGTTCACCATCCTCCAGGGCGCCTTCGAAGTGAACTGGCATTGGGCGGCCTGGGCCGTGGTCGGAATCGTGCTTGGAGCGGCTTACATGCTCTGGCTCTACCAGCGGACCATGTTCGGCCCCTGCGACAATCCCAAGAACCAAGTACTCAAGGACTTGAACTTCCGGGAAGTGATGACGCTCGTCCCCCTGATTATCTGGGCCTTTTGGATTGGGCTTTACCCCAAGCCGTTTTTCAAAGTGCTCGATAAACCCGTGGCGGCAATCGTCGAGCGGGTTAATCCGGACTTTTATCGGCCGGCGGCGGCAAGCATGACCACCACGGTTTCCATGCAGGCCAAGGCCTCTGTGGCGCCGACCTCTAGGTCGGCAGATGCCGGCCTGAAGCGCGGCGCTACTTCTCCGGCGCCTCAACCCGGAGGAGTCGCGCGCTAATGATCACGCCCTTCTTCAACAGTTCGGACTACCAAGCGATCAAACCGGAGATCCTTCTGGCCATGTTCGGGCTGGCGATCTTGCTGTTCGACTTCCTGCTCGAGAAGCGGGACAAGTACATGAACGCGCTTACAGCGCTGGCAGGCTTGGGGCTGGCCGGTCTTAAGCTGGGCATGTTTTGGGCTGGTTTGGGGGGGCGGGCCTACCACGGCTTCGGCGGCGCGTTCATGCTCGATTCGTTCGCGATTTTTGCCAAGCTCATCATCGTTGTCGCCACGGCGATCGTCGTTTTGCTTTCCATGAAGTATCTCGAGATTGAGAATGCGAACCTTGGCGAGTACTACGCCCTGCTCCTCCTCTCGGCCGTGGGGATGATGTTTCTGGCTTCCGGGACTGATCTCATTGTGCTGTTTATTGCCCTCGAGCTCATGGCGCTCTGCGAATACGTTCTGACAGGCTTCCTCCGGGGCAACCGGCGGTCCAATGAAGCGGCCGTGAAGTTTTTCCTGCTGGGCGCTTTTTCCTCGGGCTTGCTCCTTTATGGTATGTCTCTGCTTTACGGCATCGGGGGCTCGACGAACTTGATGGTGATTGCGCAACGGCTCTCGGATCGCCCGGTGCACGACCCTCTGGCGTGGATCGCCATGATCACGCTTCTGGCAGGAATCTATTTTAAAGTCGCGGCAGTGCCTTTCCACCAGTGGACACCGGACGTCTACGAAGGCGCCCCAACTTCCATTACGGCCTTTATTTCTGTGGCTCCGAAGGTGGCCTCCTTTGCCTTTTTCATTCGCATTTTGATTTCTGGTTTGTGGCCGCTGCGGGCAGAGTGGCAGGTGTTGACGATCGGAGTTTCCATCGCCACTATGACCCTGGGGAATCTTGCGGCGATCACCCAGACCAACATCAAACGCTTTTTTGGCTACTCTACTATCGCTCACGTGGGCTACCTGCTGCTCGGTCTTGTCGCCGCCGCCGACGGAAACCGGGAAGGCTTGACGGCCATTGCCATCTATCTCCTGGTCTATGCTTTCATGAACCTCGGGGCTTTCGCGGTGATCATTGTGATGCGGCGGAAAGACCTGGTGGGGGACGAGATTGACGACCTGGCTGGCCTGATGGCGCGCGCCCCAGGGATGGCGATTCTCATGCTCATTTTCCTGCTTTCCCTGGCGGGCATTCCCCCCACGGCAGGGTTCATCGGGAAGTATTTCATCTTCCTTTCCTTGATTGAAACGGGACATTACTACTTGGCCGTCCTGGCCGTGGTCTATTCGGTTGTCGCGTTGTATTATTATTTCCGAATTGTGGTCGCGATGTTTATGAGAAAGGCGGCGGAGGCGGTCCCTTTGGCGAGCAGTGTGGGCGTGAGAGTGGCGCTCGGCGTCACGCTGGTAATGACGCTGGTGATTGGGATCTATCCCCAGCCGTTCATTTCGATGGCACGTGAGGCCATCCGGCCCTTCTTTATGTGAGGCTTTGCGGGCGGAGACCGCCTAGGAGTGCGGCAGCGGAGCTACCGCCTTTACTTGGCGGGCGTGCCTGCTGCTGGAAAGGGAACATGCTTGTTACTGGAAAGGCGGTAGCTGCGCTACCGCACTCCAAGGCGTGGACCTTCGGTCCGCGCGGTGGGACACATAGTGGGGAGTACCAAAAAGAAGGCAAACTTGTGGGCCCAGGTGGGGCTCTATACGAGCCTGGGTTTTATTTTGCCCGCAGGCGCGCTCGCAGGCGGCGCAGGCGGTTGGTTGTTGGATCGCTGGTTGCGCACCTCGCCGCTTCTGACTGTGGTGATGGGCTTTCTGGGGGCCGCGGCTGGGCTTATTGAGGTTTTGCGGATCTTGGGCCGAGCGGAGAAGGATGCAGACAGAGACCATTCAAGCCCCGGAACTGGCTCGGGCTGAAGCGCGCCTGCCGCGTTGGATGATGGTTTGTGGTCTCCTCGCGGTAATTGTAATCCTATTGTACCGGCAGCTTAGCATCGCGCTTGGTTTTGCGTTGGGCGCTGCACTGGGAATCTTAAACTATTATTGGCTTCACGAAGCGGTGGAGGTGTTAGCGAAGGCCGGCCAATCCCGAATTCCTAAGTCGGTAGTGGCAAAATTTCTGTTAAGATATCCCCTCGCATTCGGTTTAGTGCTTGTCTTTTTCAAGACCGGATGGCTACCTCCGATGGCGATTCTGGCTGGGCTGTTTGTCCCGGTGGCCGGGGTTTTAATTGAAGCCATCATCCAGCTAGGAGAGGGGTTGGTTTCACATCGTAATTCCCCTCCTTCTTAAGGAGGGGGCTATTTAACAAGAAACATGGAACATCAACTCTGGTTTACGGCAATCTTGAACAAACTGTTGGGCGGCGTGGTAACACCTTTCCTGGCGAAGATTGGACAAGCGCCTTCCGATCCGGTGCGTCCGATTCCGAATTACGTGGCGATGGAGGTTTTGGTCATCCTCGTGATGATGGTGGGAGTTGTTTTGTTGCGCAGGCGGTTGTCGGTTGAAACCCCCGGTAAGTATCAACACGTGATGGAAGTCGTGGTGCAATTCACGCAGGACATGTCCGAGGAGATCATCGGCCACGGGAGCGGCCGCTACGTGGCCATGCTGGGGACTCTCGGGATTTTCATTGTGCTGTGCAATTTGTTGGGATTGATTCCGACCTTGCAGACGCCCACCGGTCACATTCAGGTGACGCTAGGCTGTGCGGTGACGGCGTTCCTTTATTACAATTTCCAAGGGTTCCGCCAGCACGGTGTCGTTGGGTATCTCAAACACCTTTGGGGTCCGATGCTGCTCGTCGGCTTCTTCATGTTTCCGATTGAAGTCGTCGGAAACCTGGGTCGCCTGCTCTCTCTCAGCGTCCGTCTTTACGCCAACATGATGGTGGGCGATCTATTGGAGTCAGTATTTGGCGGCTTGATTCCTGTTCTGGTGCCTGCGGTGTTTATGGGGCTGCACGTTTTTGTCTCGTTCTTGCAGGCGTACATCTTCATGCTCTTACCTGCCGTTTATATCGGCATGGCGGTTTCAGAGGAGCACTAGTTTAGTAGGGGCGGCCCTTGCGGCAGCCCTGGGGCAACTACGAGGGTTGCCCCTACGACGCAAGACCGCGAGTGTGAGTCCCGCTGGTTCGAGGGTCGGCGGGAAACCACCCACTGGCGGATTTTCATAGCGAACTCGCCCTAAGCTGGGGAGAGTTGAGAGGAGGGAGATAGTGAAACGTCATGTTGCGATTCTCGTCACACTGTTGGGAGCCTTTCTAGTTGCTGCGCCCGCATTCGCGCAGGGGACGGCGGGCGGCGGTGGTAGCGCTGAAAACACCAAGTGGGTGATTATCACCGCCGGGTTTGCCATGGCGATTGCCTCCGCTGTTTGCGGTTATTCTCAGTCGAAGGCGACCGTGGCAGCTTGCGAAGGCTTGGCGCGCAATCCGGGCGCTCGGCCAGGTATTCAGTTTGCGCTCATTTTGGCCCTGGTATTGATTGAGTCGATGGCACTGTACACTTTTGCGATCATCTTTGCCAAGGTAACCACTTGACAAGGAAGATTCTGCCCTGGTTCGGTCAAAAAGGGGAGGCTTCGGCCTCCCCTTTTTGTTCTATTCACTGGCCCTTGCTGGACGAGGACCTTTCCATCCCAGGCCTAGTCCGAGACGCTTGAGCAGGTAGCGCGGACCTCAAAAACGAAGGTCCGCGCTGCTCGCTTTACGGAAGCGGGATCCCAGCGGCATTTGAAAAGGTCAGGAACAGGTTGGGGAAGAGGCCCAGATAAAAGATCCCGACGACACTCACTGCCAGGGCAGTCCGCAACGCCACTGGTAAAGAGGCTGTGGAAGCCCGGGTCTCGCCTTCCCGCATGTACATCGCGACGACGATGCGAAGGTAGTAGTACACCGAGACGACACTGTTTAGCAGGGCGATGAGGGTGAGTCCAATCAAGTGGGAATGGATGGCGGCGCGGAAGAGGAAGAATTTTCCGAAGAAGCCCGCGGTCGTCGGGAAGCCGGCGAGAGAGAGCAGGAAGACGGTCAGGCAAGCGGTGGCGCCAGGCTTGGCATAGGCCAAGCCGATGTAATCGTCAATTTGGGTCGAAGTTTCGCCGTTACCCGCCAAGTGGGCGATTAACACAAACGCCCCGACGTTCATCAAGGCATAGGCGGTGAGGTAAAAGAGCACCGCGGCGGTCCCCTCGTTGCTTCCCGCTGCGACGCCGACCAAAACGTAGCCGGCGTGAGCGATGGCCGAGTAGGCCAGCAGCCTCTTGATGTTGGTCTGCCAGAGCGCCGCAAGATTGCCCAGGCACATGGTCAGAATCGCTGAGACCCAGATCACCCAGAAACTGGTGGACCCAGCGGAAGCCAACCCGCCAAGCACAATGCGCAGAAGAATGGCAAAGGCGGCTGCTTTGGGGCCCACCGAAAGGAATGCCGTCACCGGCGCAGGCGCGCCCTGATAAACGTCCGGCGTCCAGACTTGAAACGGGACAGTGGAGAGTTTGAACGCCAAACCGACGAACATCAAGAGAAGGGCAACCCGCGCCAGCGCTGTCCACTGCGCCGGGTGGGCAAGCCGCCCGCTCAACTCCAGCAGGTTGGTGGTGCCCGTCAGTCCGTAAACAAAAGCAATTCCATACAGGAAAAAAGCGGTGGCAAACGAGCCCAGCAGGAAGTATTTGAGCGAGGCCTCGTTCGCCAGAGCATCTTTTCGCTTGAAGCCGGCGAGAATGTAGGTGGAGATAGAAGAAACCTCGAGGCCGATAAACACCATGATGAGATCGGTTGATGAGGCCATGAAGCACATTCCGGCGGTGCCCATCAGGATCAGCGCATAGAACTCTCCGTGTTGAATGCCGTCGCGTTCGAGGTAGTTGATGGAGCCCAGCACCGTCAATGCCGCGACCAGCAGGAAAAGGTAGAAGAAGTAGAAACTGAAAGGGTCCGCCGCGATGGATCTGCCAAAGGCTAGCCCCGGATTATCAGAGGTCCACAAGGTGCCGCCCGCCGCCGCCAGCACTCCTGCCAAGGCAAGCCAGCCGAGCCAGGACCTTTTTCGGGGAGCTACGAAAGGGTCGAGAACCATGACCAGGATTCCAAATCCACACAGGATGATTTCTGGGAGAACGCGCATCATGTCGGCCGGTTGGAAGGTGATCATCGGCCACCCCCGGCGGAGGGAACAGGGAACAGGGAATAGGGAACAGGGGGAAGGGCGCCGACCTTCGCCTCCCGACTCCCTACTCGCAACTCCCTGCTTGCAACACCAACTCCCGGTTTCCTGTTTCCTATTCCCTGTTCCCTGTTCCCTGTTCCCTGCATGCGCGACATGATTGCGTCCACGCTATGGTCCATGCGGCGCAAGAAAGGCTGGGGATAAATCCCCATGGCTAGAATCACAATCACCACGGTAGTGAGAATGAGTTTCTCGAGCGCGCTACAGTCTGGAAGATTCCTGTTCTTGTCATTCGTAATCTCGCCATAAAAGACGCGTTGGTACATCCAGAGCAAATAGACGGCGGCCAGCACTACGCCCAGTGCAGCTAGCGCGGCGTAAATCGCTCGGCTGTGGTAGGAGCCGACGATTATCAGAAACTCGCCCACAAATCCGTTCAGCATGGGGAGGCCAAGGGAAGAAAGGGTCACGATCAGGAAAAACGTGCTGTAGACGGGCAGGGAAGTGGCCAGGCCGCCAAACTCGCGGATGAGCCGTGTGTGGCGGCGCTCATAGAGCAGGCCGACCAGAATAAACAAAGCGCCGGTGGAAACGCCGTGGCTGAACATCTGGTAGATGGCGCCTTCCATTCCTTGGATGTTGAAAACAAAGATCCCCAGTACGCAGAACCCAAGATGCGCCACCGAGGAATAGGCCACCAACTTCTTCAAATCGGGCTGGACCATGGCCACCAGTGCCCCATAGATGATGCCGATAATGGCAAGGACAACGATGAGCGGGGCAAAGTCGCGCGAGGCGTGAGGAAACAGCGGCAGGCAGAAGCGCAACATGCCGTAGGTGCCCATCTTCAGCAGCACGCCGGCCAGAATCACAGAGCCCGCGGTAGGCGCCTCGACGTGGGCGTCGGGCAGCCAGGTGTGAAACGGGAACAACGGGACCTTGATGGCAAAGGCTACAAAGAAGGCCAGGAAAAGCCATCGCTCAGCGGCAGGAGACAACAAAGCAGTGTTCGTGAATGCCTCGATGATTCGTAGCAAGTCGAAAGTTCCCGTGACGCTGTACAGATAGAGAATGCCCACCAGCATCAAGGCCGAGCCCACCATGGTGTACAGAATGAACTTCACTGCCGCATAGACTCGCCGCTCGTGACCCCAGATGCCGATCAGGAAATACATGGGGATCAACATGACTTCCCAAAAGACGAAGAAAAGCACAAGGTCGAGCGAGGCGAAGACGCCGATCATTCCGGTCTCGAGCGCCAGCAGGAAGATGAAGAATTCCTTTACCCGCTGGGTGATGCTGGTCCAAGATACCAGCACGCAAAGCGGCGTCAGGAATCCAGCCAGAAGGATGAGCAGTGCGCTCAGGCCATCCACGCCAAGGTGATAGTTAATCGCCGGCACGGTGATCCAGGGATGGAGCTCGAGTGAATTGCATGCCGGGGGTATCGGCCCGCAAGCCGGCGTACAGGACCACACGTCACCAGGAAGGTGAGCAGCGATGCGAGGAGCGCCACCCAACGGATTTGTAGCGGGCGCTCGCGGCTGAGGCAAGCGATGATGACCGCTCCTGCCAGCGGGAGAAAGATTGCGATCGTGAGAAGGTGCTCAGCCAGCCAAGACATAGTCACTCGTCACTGCCTAACGCGGCCAGAGGACGTAACCCAGCCAAAGCGTGGCTCCCAACAGAACCCAGGAGGCGTAGCTGCGGATATTGCCGGATTGAATGCGCCGCAGAAGGTTTCCGACCCCAGCGACCGTTTCGCCGGTTCCATTCACCATGGCGCTATCAATAGCTCCCGCGTCCACGCGCCGCCAGAGGATTTTTTCCGACCCCACGCGAAGCGGCCGGACGACCAACCAGTTGTAAAACTCGTCCACATAGTACTTGTGAATCAGTAAGTCGTAGAGCCTGCTGAAGCGTTCCGCCATGCGGCCAGGCAAGCGGGTTGATTTCAGATAGAACCAATGGGCAACGAGGATGCCAACCGCTGCGAACAGCAATGCGAATATCATCAAAGAGCCGCTGCCGAGTCCGTGAGCGGCATGATGTGCGGAAGCCTGAAGGAAATCCTCCGACGGTTTGAAGACCGGCTCCAGGTAACGGTCAAAGGCTTCGCTCCCGCCAAAAGCTGTCGGCCAGCTCACGTCACCCACCAAAATCGAAAAGAGCGCCAGCACGAGCAGCGGTACGGTCATCTTCGAGCCGCTTTCGTGTACGTGGTGCTCGACTTCAGGCGCCAGGCGCGAGGCCCCGAAGAATGTCATGAAGAGCCCGCGGAACATATAGAAGGCCGTCAGACCTGCGGTGAGGGTGGCAAGCCAGTACAGCCAGGGTTGGCCGAGCGGTCCCTCATATGCCCCCGCCAGGATTTCATCCTTGCTGAAGAATCCCGAAAACCCCGGCACGCCGCTGATGGCCAGCGTGGCAATGAAGAAGGTCAGGAAAGTGGTTTTCATCTTGTGGCGCAGCCCGCCCATCTTGCGCATGTCCAGCTCACCATCCAGGGCGTGCATCACGCTCCCGGAGGCGAGGAAGAGGAGCGACTTGAAAAAGGCGTGGGTCATCAGGTGGAAGATTCCGGCAGCGAAGACGCCAACTCCGCAGCCGATGAACATGTATCCAAGCTGGCTGATAGTGGAATAGGCCAGCATCCTCTTGAGGTCGTTTTGCGTAAGGGCAATCGTCGCCGCAAAGAAGGCCGTCACACTGCCGACGACGCCCACAACCTCCAGAGCAAGGGGCGCGTGTGAATAGATCGGGTTCGACCTCGCCACCAGGTAAACCCCCGCCGTAACCATGGTGGCGGCATGGATCAACGCGCTGACCGGGCGTGGGACCTTCCATGGCGTCCGGAAGCCAAATGTAAAGTGGAATCTGAGCGGATTTTCCCGCCGCGCCCAGGAAAAAGAGAATGCCGATGGCCGTCAAGATCATCTGCATTTCACCCGGCTGTAGGGACGCGATGTGGGTGAAGGTTTGCTGGAAACTCAGCGAGCCAAACGTCCAGAAGAGCAGCGCCACGCCCACGGTGAAGCCCGCGTCGCCGATGCGCGTGACGATGAACGCCTTCTTCCCCGCGTCGGAAGCTGATTGTTTGCGGAAATAGAAGCCGATCAGCAGATAGGAACAGAGGCCGACGCCTTCCCAGCCGACGAACATGAGCGGGTAGTTGGCGGCGGTCACCAGCGTCAGCATCATGAAGAGGAAGAGGTTCAAATAAGTGAAAAAGCGATAGTAGCCGCCCTCGTGCTCCATGTATCCGCTGGAGTAAAGGTGAATCAGGAAGGCGACCACCGTGACCGTCACGGTCATGACCAGGGTGAGGCGATCGTAGTAGAGGGCATAATCGACGCGGAGATTTCCGGATTCAATCCAAGTGAAGTAGCTGTGGATGAAAGGCGCAGGTTGGCTGGCGGAGCTTGAATACGTCCAAGCGCTGAGCAGCGCAAAAACCATGGAGAGCCCTGAAGCGCCGCATCCGACCAGCGAAACCACTGCCCGTGAAAAACGCCGGCCGAATATGCCGTTCAAAGCTGCCCCTAGCAAGGGAGGGAGCAGCACGAGGATGAGCAGAGTTTCCATAATCAGTCGTCCCGCCGCGGCGGGTCAGTAATCAGTTGTCAATCTTCAGTAGTCCTGCGTCAGTGCAGAGCGGGACCTGCACTCCGTTCGCCTTCCCTGACACCTGACACCTGACACCTGACACCTTTCTTACATCTTCATTGAATCGAGATCCTCGATGTTGAGTGTGTTTCGGTTCCGATAAAGCGCGATGATGATGGCTAGGCCCACTGCCGCTTCGGCCGCCGCCACCACGATCACAAAGAAAACAAACAACTGCCCGTCCAGGTTCCCCAAATAGCGCGAAAAACCGATGAATGCCAGGTTGACCGCATTGAGCATCAGCTCGATGCACATGAAGACGGTGATGATGCTTTTCCGAAAAACAAAGCCTGCGGCGCCAATCACGAAGAGCGCGGCGCTGAGGGCCAACACATGTGCCAGCGGAACCATTCTCGAAACCTCAGAACTCCTTCTTGGCCAGGACCACGGCGCCCAGAATTGCGACCAGGATCAAGATCGACGTGACCTCGAAAGGCAACACGTAGTTCCTGAATAGAAGGTGACCAATGGCGGCAGGTCCCGCGTCCAGGGAGGCGGCAGGGCGCGCGCTTGTTGCGGGAAATTGCTTCCACACGGCAAACAGGATTTCCGCCAGGAAAGCGGCAACCAGAGGAGGGCCGAGCCAACGCGCCATCCGACTGCGTTGGCTAGGCGCTTCCCGGCCGGCGTTCAGGAGCATGATGACAAAGACAAACAACACCATAATCGCGCCGGCGTAAACAATCACCTGGATGACGGCGATGAATTCTGCGCCCAGCAACAGATAAACCACCGCCAGCGAGCACAGCACCACGATGAGCGACAGGGCGCTGTACACAGGGGTCCGCTGAGCGACCACGCTTATTGCCGCCAGCACCGCCAGAGCAGCGAAAATGTAAAAGAGCGCTAACATTGCGTCAATTGTAGCGGCGCTCTATGAGCGCCGAAAGAGCATGATCCTAAAATGCGGCGGTCATAGACCGCCGCTACAGCCCTCTTCTCAAGAAGAGCTGATCCAAGCAACCACGAAGCTGGTCACCAGGATATTTAGCACGCCCACCGGCAACAGGAATTTCCAACCGAAGGCCATTAACTGATCGTACCGGAAGCGGGGCAAGGTCCCACGCGTCCAGATGTAGAAAAAAAGAAAGCAAAAGAGTTTAAGGCCGAACCAAAAAACAGGAAGAATCACACGAAGCGCGTAGGGCCCAAAGGTGGGGCCATGCCATCCGCCGAAAAACAGCAGGGTGGCCAGGCACGAGACGGTGATCATGTTGGCATATTCAGACATGAAGAACATGGCGAATTTCATGCTGCTGTATTCGGTATGAAATCCGCCTACCAACTCGGTCTCGCCTTCCGGCAGGTCAAAGGGAACTCGGTTGGTTTCCGCGATGGCGGCCATAAAGTATACGAGGAATCCCACCGGCTGCACGAAGATATTCCAGTGGGGGAGGAAGGTGTTTGTTCCGCCGACGTGCCAGAAGCCCGCCTGGCCATTCACGATGCCGCGCAGGCTCAACGTGCCGGAAATCATCAGAACACCCACCACGGCCAGGCCCAGCGACAACTCGTAGCTAATCATTTGGGCGGAAGAGCGAAGCCCGCCCAGCAGCGGGTACTTGCTATTCGACGACCAGCCGGCCAGCGCGATGCTGTAAACCCCCAGCGACGTCACGGCGAAGATAAAGAGCAGGCCGACGTTCAAATCCGCAATCTGAAATTTGATCGTGTGGCCGTAAATCGTGAAACCCTCTCCAAATGGAATCACGGCGATGGAGAGAAAGGCCAAAGTAAACCCCAAGAAGGGCGCCAGCCAGTAGATGACCTTGTCAGCCTCGAGGGGCACGATATCTTCTTTCAGAATGAACTTGATTCCGTCCGCGACAGGTTGCAGTAGCCCATGTGGGCCAACGCGGTAAGGTCCCCAGCGAGCCTGAATATGCGCCACCACTTTCCGTTCCAGCCAAGTCAGGTAGGCGATGGCTGTCAGCATGACAACCACAACCACCGCGACTTTTACCAGGGTGATGAGGAGCAGCAACCCTGTCTCAGAAAATGTGGCCATAGGGTTTCTTGGCTTCGTCCACTGAATTCAGCGCCCAACTGTAACGGCTCACGGTCCCCGACGTAAAGAGCGAATCCCGCGAGGAAAAAATCAAGTCAGCATCCTCCAGTTCGGGCGGCATTCCCTCGGGCTGTGTCGCGACGGCCCGGCCCACCAGCAGGCTGGGAAGAGGCACGGCGTAGCCGGGCACGTTGGCGATGATTTCCCGCGTGACATCATCGGCGGATTGATAATTCCATTTGTGGCCAAACAGGCGGGCCAAAGCAAGCAGGATTTCGAGATCGCTCCGCGTCCCCCCTTTGCGCATGGTCTTCTTGAGCGCTTGCACTTGGCCGCAGGTGTTGGTGACGGTGCCCGACTTCTCGGCGAAACTTGCGGCGGGCAAGACCACGTGCGCCATCTCTGTGGTCTCGGTGGGGAAAATTTCAGCGACGATCAAGAACGCCAGCCTGCTCAACGCCTCTTTCGAGATCCCGAACGTCTTCACGGGATTGGATCCGAAAACCAGCAAGGCCTTGATTTGACCCGATTCGATTCCAGCGATGGTTTCTCGCGTATGGTGTCCGGGTTTTGCCGGGATCTTTGCCTCCCATGCAGATTCAAAACGCGCGCGCGCCGCGTCATCAGTGAGGGGCGAGTACCCTGGAAGAGTTCCCGGCAAAACTCCCATGTCCGCCGCGCCGCGGGAGTTGGCGTAATCGCCCAGAGCGATGAATCGCGTCCTGCCGGGGAGCGAGAGCCCCCACCGCACCAAATCGCGAATCGCTGCGCCCTGAATCTCATCGCCGAAAATGATGACGGTGTCGCTCTCCTGCCGGAGCTTGTCACGTAATGCGTCAAGAGCGTCGCCCCCGGCAGCGGCGAGCTGCGCCGAAGGTGTTTCGATCCCCGCCAGCGCGCGGATCGCATCCGCTTCGCCTCGAGGTTTCACCGTAACATAAAGCCTGGACTGGCGGCGGAGTTTAATCTCCTGGTGATTGATGACGTGGAGCCTCGCTGCGTGCCGTTGCACGGCCTGTCGAATTTGATAGGCGGCCAGCGGATGTTGCTGGGTCGGGTCATTTCCGATCAGGAGGATGCTGGAGGCGTTCAGGATGTCCTCCATCGCCGCGTGGCGGTTGCTGGCCTGCGATTCGGTCAAGGCGCGCACCAGGGAAGAGTAATCGGTCGTCCGGTGGTGATCCAGATTGTTGGTGCCGAGGATGGTTCGCGCGAATCGCCCCAGGAGATAGTTCTCTTCGTTAGTGGTGCGGTTGGAGCCGATGACCGCGATTGAATCCGGGCCATCTTCTGCCAGGATGGTTTTGAGCCGCTCGACGGTGAGGCTGAGCGCTTCCTCCCAGGTGCCGATTTCCTGTTTGCCGTTGCGACGGATCAGGGGAGCCGTCAGCCGCTTCTCACTGTTGACGAAGTCCCATCCGAAACGCCCCTTGACGCAGAGGAACTCGCCATTGAACCCGGAATGGTCACGGTTGTTGGCGCGGATAATCTGGTTGTTGCGAACGGAAAGGGTGGTCTTGCAGCCATCGCCGCAGTGATTGCAGATCGTCCCGGTGTAGGTCATCTCCCAGGGCCGTGTGTGATAGCGATAGGTCCCGCTGGTGAGCGCGCCCACGGGGCAGATATCAATGCACATGCCGCACTCTTCGCACTCGAGTTGCTCTCCGCGATTGGGAATGATCTCGCTATGCGCGCCGCGACAACCAATGCCGTAGGCGTTGACGTCCAATCCTTCGTCGCACACCCGGACGCATCGGTAGCAGAGGATGCAGCGCGGCCAATCATAATAGACAAGGCTCGAGAACTTCCTCTCCTCGTGATGGAGCTTGGACTCCATGAAGCGCGTCTCGGCGGCTCCGTAGCGGAAGACGGCGTCCTGGAGCTCGCATTCGCCGCCCTTGTCGCAAACCGGGCAATCTAAGGGGTGGTTGGTAAGCAGGAACTCGAGCATGGCCTTGCGTGCGTTCTTCACTTCCTCAGTCTCGGTGTGGACCACCATCCCGTTGGTCACGACCGTCGTGCAGGCGGTTTGCAGCTTGGGCATGCGCTCGATCCCGACCAGACACATGCGGCAGGCGCCCTGCAAGCTCAAATTCGGGTAATAGCAGTACGAGGGTATCTCGATGCCGACCTGCTTGGCGGCTTCTATCAGCAAGGTGCCCGCGGGAACCGTCGCGCTCCTGCCATCGATCGTGAACTTGACCGGCTCGGGCGCTGTCTCCTTCCTGACTGTGGGGCCTGGTGTCAATGCGGCGCTGCGAGTGTATGGACCCGGAACTTGGCGGCTCTCTTCCTTGAGGGGATGGTCCAAGGTCGCGAAGCCCGGGTTTTGCGCCCCGTCTTTCATGCTACACTCACCGCCTTTTTCTCGAACGGGCAATAGCCCAGTTTCAGGTGCTCTTCAAATTCCGGCCGGAACTTCTTCAGGATGCTGATGGTGGGCATGGCCGCCGCGTCTCCGAGAGGGCAGAGCGTTTTGCCCAGTATGTTGTACGAGACGTCCAGGGCCGTGTCCGGGTCGTCCGGGAGTCCGGCGCCGGAGTGGAATCGTTCGAGCAGCGACTTCAGCCACGACGTTCCCTCGCGGCAGGGGATGCACCAACCGCAAGATTCGTGCGCGTAAAACTTCATGATGCGCGCGGCGACTTTCACCATGCAGGTTTCTTCGTCCCAGGACCACGACTCCGCCGGAGCCCAGCATCGAGCCGATTTTGGCCACGGAATCAAAGTCCATGGCCACATCAATCTCGTCCGCCGTCAGCACCGGACAAGAAGAGCCGCCGGGAATGATCGCCTTCAACTTCTTTCCGCCCAGCACGCCGCCGCCCACCTCTTCGATCATGCGCCGCAGAGGAAAGCCCATGGGCAATTCATAGACTCCCGGCCTTTCAATGTGCCCGCTCAGGCAAAAAAGGCGAGTGCCACCGTTCTTGGGCGTTCCCAGCTTGGCGTACCATTCCGCGCCGTTCAGTATGATGTGGGGGACGTTGGACAGCGTCTCGACGTTATTGATGATGGTTGGGCCTTCGTACAGTCCCACGATGGCCGGGAAGGGGGGTTTGATGCGCGGGTACCCTCGCAGTCCTTCGAGCGAATTCAGAAGCGCGGTTTCCTCGCCACACTCGTACGCGCCAGCACCCGTGTGGGTGGAAAGGTCAAAAGCGAATCCCGATTCCAGGATATTCTTTCCCAGGAATCCGCCTGCGTAGGCTTCTTCCAGTGCGCGATCCACGATGTCCATCAAATAGCGGTATTCTCCGCGGATGTAGATATAACCTTGGTGAGACCCGATGGCCAAGCCGGCGATGACGATCCCCTCGATCAATTGGTGGGGATCGTATTCGAGCAATGGGCGGTCCTTGCAAGTTCCCGGCTCGCTTTCGTCGGCATTGCAGACAACGTACTTGGGTTTGGCGGATTGTTTGGGCACGAAACTCCACTTCATGCCGGTGTTGAAGCCCGCCCCGCCGCGACCTCGCAGGCCGGAGTTTTTCATCTCGTTGATGACGGCGTCCGGCCCCATTTCGAGCGCCTTCTTCAGAGCCTTATAGCCGTCGTGCTCGAGATACACGTCAATGGAAGTCGAGTTGGGGATGCCAAACCGCCGGGTGAGAACTTTCACCTCCAGCGGCGATCCTTTGGCGTAATTTTGATAATCCGACATTGTCTGCTAACTGCCTACTGCCTTCTCAGCCTCTCCAAGAGCGCATCAATTTTCTCCGGCGTGAGATCTTCGTAAAAGTCGTAATTCACTTGCATGGCCGGCGCGCCGCAGCAAGCGCCAAGGCATTCGACTTCCTCCAGGGAGAATAGCCCATCGGGGGTCGTCTCTTTATGGCCGATTCCGAGCCGCTTCTTGCAATGATCGAGGATTTCCTCTCCTCCGCGAACCATGCACGATACATTCGTGCAAACCTGGAGGTTGTACTTGCCCAACGGATTGCGGTGGAGCATCGAGTAGTAACCGATGTCCTCGATCACCTCGATCGGCCGGACCTCGACCCTGCGGGCGACTTCCTCGATGACCTCGTCGCTGATAAATCCGATTTCATCCTGAGCGAAAAGGAGGCACGGGACGATCGCCGATCGCTTCAGCGGATAGCGCGAGATCACTTGCTCGAACTTCTTAAGCAGCCCTTCGGAAAGCATTGTCCTTCGTGACTCCCGAATTTCTCGCCGACGGTCGTTTCCTCGGTACGGCCATCTCAGACTAGGCGCTTGGCCACCCTTCGATCGACACGCCGAGTGAGTCCAGGATTTCCCTTACCTTTGCCAAATTCTGTTTTATAAGGGGTGTGTCATCATCTCCAACTCCCCTTACGCCAGATTCAGAAACAGCCACAACCCTGCCGTAGGGCCATCCAGAGAGAGGAAGAACGCTTAATTCTCTGGCAAGATCCTCCGTCCGCATTGTTTTGTACTCGATGGATGCGGCGTGGCAGGTAAGTTGTATTTCTTCTGCTCCGACCGTGATGAATGGGTTCTGCCATTCAACAGCATCCAGAATGCCCTTGTAACTCTCAGGCGTCGCTTTGGCAATCCGTTGGTCCAGGTGAATCTTGGAAGTATTATCAGCCGCTCCATGCTGCGGCCGTTTTAGCTTGTCATGGCAGGACTCGGGCCATGACAGGACGAGGATGAACAAAATCAGGCTTCCAACTTTCATTCAAGCCTCACCGGTCTACCTCTCCCAGCACAATATCAATGGTGCCGATACACGCGACCACGTCGGCAATCAAGCGGCCTTCGATCATCTTCGGCAGGGCCTGCAAATTGGCGAAAGAGGGCGCACGAACGTGGCAGCGGAAGGGTTTCGGCGACCCATCGCTCACCATATAAAAACCCAGCTCGCCACGGGGTGACTCGATGGCTTGATACACTTCGCCGACGGGTGGATGGAATCCCTCGGTCACAATCTTGAAGTGATAGATCAGCGCCTCGATGGAGGTCTTCATGCTCTCCCGGTCCGGCAGCACGATGTGGGGCGCGTCGGCCTTTATAGGCCCCTCGGGAATGCCCTCCATGGCCTGCTGCACGATGCGCAGCGACTGACGCATTTCTTCCAGCCGGACCAGATACCGGGCGTACACATCGCCCTCCGGCCGCGTGGGGACCTTGAAATCAAACTTGTCGTAGCTCGAGTAAGGCTGCTTTTTTCGAATATCCCAATCCACTCCTGAGCCACGCAGCGAAGGTCCCGAGAGTCCCCAGGCAATGGCCTCATCGGCAGTGAGCTTTCCGATTCCGACCGTGCGGCGGAGCCAGATGGGGTTCTTGGTCAGCAAATTCTCGTATTCCTCGAGGTGGCCGGGGAATGCCTTCACGAACTTTTCCACGCGCTTGAGCCAGCCCAGGGGAGGCTCGAGGGCCAGGCCGCCAACACGGAAATAGCTGGTCATCATGCGCTGGCCAGACACCATTTCGAAGATGTGGAGGATATCTTCGCGCTCCCGGAAACAGTAGAGAAGGACGGACATGGCCCCCAGGTCTATGGCATGAGTTCCCAGCCATACCAAGTGGCTCTGGAGGCGGGTGAGTTCGGTTAGCAGGACCCGTATCCACTGGGCGCGCGGGGGAATTTCGATATCCAGCAGTTTCTCGACCGCCAAACAAAAGCCCAGGTTGTTGGAGAGGGAGGCAAGGTAATCCATCCGGTCGGTAAGCGGGATGCCTTGCGTATAGGTCTTGCTCTCGAAAGACTTCTCGAAGCCGGTGTGGAGGTAGCCGATGTCATACATGGCTCGCACCACCGTCTCGCCCTCGAGTTCGAGCACCAAGCGCAACACCCCATGCGTCGAGGGATGTTGCGGCCCCATGCTCAGGATTACCCGCTCTTCCTGGCCCGGAATTTTCTCCAGCGTTATGGGCATCTAGCGATATCCCTCGGTGGGATAATCCTTGCGCAGCGGGTAGCCTTCCCAATCTTCCGGCATGAGGATTCTCCTCAAATAGGGATGCCCCGCGAACTGGATCCCAAACATATCGAAGACTTCGCGCTCGAACGCGTTGGCAGACGGATATACGGGAACCAGCGAGTCGACGCGCGGATTCTCGCCGTTAACCCGCACCTTGAGCCGAAGCCGCTCTGCGTTTTCCAGTGAAAGCAGATGGTAGACCACTTCAAATCGCGGTTCGTTGGGGTAAAGGTCTACCGCTGTTATGTCCGAAAGGTATTTGAAACTGAGGCCGGGTTCGTCACGCAAGAACTCGCACACCCTTATCAGCCTGTCGGGCTGGATGTAAATCGTGAGCTCGGCGCGAAACTCCCTGGCATCTTCAACGGCCTCGGGAGTGAATTCCCGAAGTTTTTTCAGAGCAAGGTTTGATTCGAGATCGGATGGCATGACGAGTGGTCGTTGGGTTCAGAGGGTCAAGTCGCGGCTGGCTATCGCTTCCAGTCCAAGGCGCCTTTTTTCCAAATGTAGACATACCCTGCCAACAAGATGGCAATGTATAGAAGCATTTCAAGGAAGCCGAACCACTTCAAGCTCTTGAAAATAACCGCCCATGGATAAAGGAACACCGCTTCCACGTCGAAGAGGATGAAGAGCATTGCGACGAGATAAAAGCTCACCGAAAAACGCTCTCGGGCATCACCCACCGGGGGAATCCCGCATTCGTAAGGGGTTAGCTTGGCCCGCGAGGGGCGCTTGACTCCCACCCATGCAGACAGACCCAGGATGGCTGCGGTCACTGCCACTACCACCAGGAAATGGATCAGAACAGGCAAATAAGGGCTTGTCATTGCAATCAGTTACAGTGAATGTCCCGAACCCCACCCAAACATTTTAATATACGAAGGGCAAACCAACGTGTCAAGTTTTTTCTTGCCTGCCGGTGGGCATGGTGGCTACCATAATCGCTGCTGAGATGTGTTGTTCGTCCGTCAAGACCGGGGCTGCGCGCGGGGTGGTGGGTTTCTAAGACTAATATTAGGCCCATCTATATTATCTCGGTCATAGTTTGGAGAAGTAGGTCGTGACCATCCAACTTAACGGTGAGCCACGTGAGGTGCCCGAAGGCTTGACGCTGGCGGCATTGATCGAGTGGCTGAAACTCTCTGGGGACCGCGTGGCGGTGGAACGAAATCTCGAAATCGTACCTCGATCCCGCTGGAATGCGACGCTCATCCAAGCGGGTGACCAATTGGAAGTGGTACACTTGGTAGGCGGCGGTAGGTAGGGGCAGACCCGTCAGTTGATCCGTCAAGCGACGGACCTGCCCTCAGGTGTTGGGCACGCACAAGGGGTGCCCCTACAAGTGTGGCCGCGCAAGAGCCTATGAATCCTTACCTGAACAGTTCCGCGACGGCAATTTTCGTGAGCCTGCTGATCAAGCTGGCGGTGATCTCTCTCCTGGCAGGTTTCATCGCGCGCTTCGGAAGATTCCGGCAATTGATCTTCATCGAGCAGCGTTCTCCAAGCGAAAAACTCGAATTCGCGGCCTTTCTTGGGGTCCCGTTCACGCTGGGCGTTCTGGCCCGCTTATTGGCCAGCTATCCGAATCTGGGCAAACCCACCGGGCCATTCCCGACTACCGATCTCAGCTTAGAGGTCACGGCGCTGGCGGGTCTGGTGGGAGGGACCATCGCCGGCCTGGTAGTTGGCTTGATGGTCAGCTTGCCGGCGGCTTTAATTGGACACGAGATATTGGCGATGCCGATGGCGGTGCTCTATGCGGTGTTGGCTGGGACGGCAAGGTGGGTTTGCCCGGATAAGGAAGAAATATGGAAATTCTCGGGGTTCATTGACCTTAGCCTTTACCGCTCCATCAAGCATCGTTTCAAGCACTCGGCGCTGGACTGGCAAGTGCTTTTTTCCTTTGTGTGTGTCTTGCTCGAAGTGGCGCGCATGGCGGTGGGGCGGATGACTCATGGCAAGTATCTTTACTATATGGATTCCCCGCATTTGTGGGTCCAAGGTTTGATTGTGCTCGCCACGCTCATTGCCGTCGGCCTTCCGGTGCGCATATGGAACAACACCCGGATTGAGCGCAAGCTTGCGGAACAGGAAAAAGCCCTCATGCAGGCCCGCGTGGATGCGCTCATCAGCCAAATTAACCCCCACTTCCTGTTCAATACGCTCAATACCGTTTCATCCTTGATACGCTTTGACCCGGACACGGCGCGGACAGTACTTTTGAAGTTGGCCAACATCCTGCGTCGCCGCCTGAAAAGTCAAATGCATTTTGTGCCCTTGAAACAGGAGCTCGAGTTCACCGATGACTATTTGGATATTGAGGTGGTGCGATTCGGCCGGGATAAGCTTCAAATCCGCAAAGAGATCGAAGCTGAAACCTGGGACGTCATGGTCCCCAGCATGATCCTCCAACCCTTGCTGGAGAATGCTATCCGGCATGGAATCGGGCCCAAGATCGAGGGAGGCACGATCACACTTCGTGTTACGCGCAGCCAAGCACACTTGCTCATCGAGGTCCATGATGACGGAGTAGGATTCCCCGAGCAACGCCGGCCCGGCATCCTCGAATCGGGCATTGGCATCAGCAACGTCCACGAGAGGTTGAAGGTCCTATACGGCGAGGATTTCTCCATGAAGATCGAGAGCCAGGCCGGGAAGGGAACCGTAATTCGTATTGAGATTCCGGAACTGGTCACAGCCGGCCAGCCTGTTGCTATCGAGGCGGCACAGGTCTCGACCTGACAGCAGGCAGGAACCAGGAGTCAGGAGTCAGAATACAAAGTACAAGGTGTCAGGTGTGGCGGTTCGGAAGAAGTGCCCGCGGTGGAGAGAGGGGCGAATGCCCTCTGCTCAGTTTCCACCTTCTGCCTCCTGGCTCCTGACTCCTGCTCTCTGCGCACCTATCGGTCACTAAACCTAAAGAAGTGAGGATTCTGCTATGGCGAACGATGTACCTGAGGACGGCAAGACACCCCCAAAGTCGATGAGCATGATCGAAATGCGCTTTCGCAACATCTATTTGGCCTTTTACAAGGAAAGCTACTATACCCCCACCGCGCTTGACCTCAAGACCAAAGAGCTGATCGCCATTGGCTGCTCTTTGCTGGCCAAATGCGAGGGTTGTCTCGAAGGGCACTTCAAGAAAGCGCTGGAAGTCGGGGCGACGAAACAAGAGATTAGCGACGCGATCGTGGTTGCGGTCGGCATAGCAGCGGCGGCCATTGTGGATATGTCCGATAAAGCGGCCATCAAACTTGACCTCCACCATTTTGAATAGTGAATTCTAAAATAGTGAATTGTGAATTCTGAATTCAGCATTCACCAATAACCAATGATTTCGGGGTGCGCTTGGATTCATTTGTAATCGCCGACTTGTTCGTTCTGCTGTTCCTCGGGTTGGCTGACAATCAGATGATCGCCGTTTTGCTTCCCGCGCTGCTGGGCTCGCTGCACGTCAGCGTGGGATTGGCCGGTCTGCTGGTGGCGATTTACGCCCTCACGGCCGCCCTGGCTTCTTTTATCTCCGGGCTGCTTTCGGACCACTATGGCCGGCGGCGGTTCCTGCTCTTGGGTGTCCTCCTTTTCGCGGTGTCCTCTTGGACGGCATCGCGCACCGTAACTTTCCATGGGCTTGTACTGGCTCGAGCCCTGACGGGCTTCGCGGCGGGAATGCTTTCCACATGTTCCATAACCTACGCCGCCGATTGGTTTGATTACCGCGTGCGAGGTAGGGCGCTGGGATTGATCTCGTCGGCCTATTTTGCGGCGCCGATTCTGGGTGTCCCGCTGGCAGCGCAAATAGCCGACCGCTACGGCTGGCGGCGGGCGTTCCTGCTGTTCGCCATTTTGGCTTTAGCCGTTGCAGCCCTCACCCTCCGCATGCCGAAAGACAAGCTAAATCCCGAACCCTCATCCGACAAGTTGAGGGCGGCCGGCCGATCTTTTCGTTCATTCCTTGCTCGGCGTGACACGGCTGCTGCCTTGGGCATTGCTTTCCTGGTGTCTGGTGGGCTGGTCGGATTCCTCACTTATGTGGGCCAATGGTTGAACGGCCAGTTCGCCCTCTCCACCCGCACCATAGGGTGGGTTTTTATGTTGGGGGGCTTGGTAGCACTGGGAAGCGCTCCAGCGGGCGGCATCATTTCCGACCGCGTCGGGAAGCGCTCCGTGGCGATTGTCAGCAACATTGTTCTTGCCCTGGCGGTAGGGTTAATCCCGCTGTTTTCCTGGGGGCCTTGGCTGCTGGTGGTTTTTTCCGTGGCCAGCATGGGGGCGGCTTTTCGCCAGGGTCCTTTGACAGCGCTCATCACCGAACTCGTTCCTTCCACCCAGCGCGGCGCCTTTATTGCCCTCCGGAACATATTTTCCCAAACGGGCATCGGCATAGCCGCCTTCCTGGGCGGACTGCTCTTCGAACGGCACGGCTACGGCGCGGTGACAACACTCTGCGCGGCCATGACGGCACTGGTTTCCCTCCTGTTGATTATGCACATTGTGGAACCTCAGCCAGTCCAGGAACGGGTGTAGGGGAGAAGTCAGAAGCGTAGGGGCGCGCCATGGCGTGCCCCTACTGCGTTTTCTTGGCCCCCGGGAGGGCCGCTTGGTGACGAAGCGAAGAGTCTGGCAAATCATCCGCAATGTGGTTCTGATCCTGGTTGCGCTGATCGCCGGTTTCTTTTTTCTCTTCGTTCCGTGGTTCTTCGCGAGACTTGGAACCAAGGGGCGCTTTCACTACCCCGACCCGAACGATGGGAAATCGCCCAAATCGTACGGTATGGATTTCAAATGGGTCGCGTTCCCTTCGAGTGATGGCGTGGCGCTCAAGGGCTGGTATGTTCCCGCCGCGGGCCCCGCGCGTGGCACCATTGTCTATTGCCACGGGCTGAACCGCACGCGCATTGAGATGCTGCCGATGGCCGCCTTCGGCCACGAGCTCGGCTACGATGGCTTGCTGTTTGACTTTCGGCACCAGGGCTCGAGCGGTGGTGAGCTGACGACGCTGGGCTACCAAGAACGCTGGGATGTGGTGGCCGCCGTTCGCTATGCCCTCTACCAACAAGGCGCGGCGCGCCCCGTGGTCCTGTGGGGCGTTTCCATGGGGGCGGCGGCCGCTCTGCTGGCAGCGGCGGAATCGCCCGAGGTCGCCGCCGTGATCTCCGACAGTTCTTTCTCGTCCTTACTGACAACTGTCGAACACCACTGGAGGCTATTCTTTCACCTTCCCAGCTTTCCCTTCGCCAATGAAATGGTCTACTGGATTGCCTGGCGGGGAGGCTTTCACGCTTCAGACTTTGACCTCGCGAGCGCCGTGACCCGTATCGGTGATCGCCCCATCCTCTTCGTGGCTCTTCAGGATGACCGCCGCATGCCGCCCTCGATCGCCCGAGACCTTTATGTCCACGCCGCCAGCCCGCACAAAGCTTTGATCGTTTTGCCCGGCCAACGCCACGGGGAAGGTTTTAAACAGGCGAGGGAACAATATGAATCCGCTGTGAGGCAATTCCTGTCCAGCTTGGCCACGCCCTAGCCCTAACCACCCCCTTGCCCCCTCCTTAACCAAGGAGGGGAATACGGAACTCCCTTCCATCCTAACGTAAGCGCGCAAGGAGCTTTTCAAACTGCTCGAGCGTCAACTGTTCTGCGCGAATGGTATGAGGCAGTCCGAGAGCCGCCAGTTCTGCCTCCACGCGTTCACGCGCATAAACTGGCGCGAGGTTGTTCAGCAGGTTCTTCCGCTTGTGCGCGAAGCATAATTTAACGAACTCCAGGAGCGTTCTCCGCTCCTCCGCCGGGAGGAGGATTCTCTCAGGCTTCATCTGAAAGGTGACCAGGGCGGAATCGACTTTGGGGGCAGGTGAAAATGCTCCGGGTGGAATGCCGAACTCGACGTGCGGGTTCGTGCCGAGCTGCGTCATCACCGTCAAGTATCCATACGGGCGCGATCCAGGCAGGGCGCTGAGCCGCTCGGCGACCTCCCGCTGCACAACGAGTCCCATGCCGTGGATCCACGCGGCATGATCCAAGAGATGATGCAGGATGGGCGAAGTAATGTAATAAGGCAGATTCCCGAAAACATAACACTGCTCTTGTTGAAAGCGGCGGCACAGGCTTGCGAGGTCGCTCTGGAGAATATCGGCTTCCAGAACTTCAATTCCCAGCTTGTTCGAGAACTTTTCTTGAAGCATCCGCGCCAGCTCGCGGTCGACTTCAAGGGCGACGACTTGCCGGGCTCGCGCCGCCAGCAGCTCCGTCATGGCCCCGCGCCCGGCGCCGATCTCGCAGACCAGGTCATTCGGCCGGATCGCCAGGCTCGCGACGATGCGCCGCTGGAACCGCCGGTCGCGGAGGAAATGCTGGCCAAGTTTGGGACGAGCAGGCTGGGGCACGGAAACACATTGTACCTCAATGTGAGACCGCGGTGTCTGTTTATGACCTCTGCAGACCACTACCCGTTTTCTTGACACCCTCTGGCAAGGCCGATAGAATAGAAAGTGGAGGATCGTAGGCTCCAATCATTTGAGGCCAAGTAAGTTAGGTTCGAAATGAGAGACCGTGGGGAGCTTCCAAGACGCGAGCGAGATATTCTGCTGGCGCTGGTGCGCCAGTTCATCGCGACGGGCGCCGCGGTGGGCTCGAAGACTTTGGCGGAGAAGCTGCCGGAAGCCCCGAGTCCCGCAACCATTCGCAACGTGATGGCAAACCTGGAATCCCTGGGATACCTTTCTCAGCCGCATATTTCCGCCGGGCGCGTGCCGACGGACATGGCCTACCGCTATTACGTGGACCGCACGGTAAGTTCTTCGCCACTTGCTCCCGCCACCCAAGAATATATCCACCAGCGGCTGCGGGCTGAAAGCGGCGCCCTGGAGCACATGATGTCCAGCGCCTCGCGTGTGCTTTCCGAGGTTTCGCACAACGTCGGACTGGCGCTGGCTCCGGCGCTCGAGGAGAAAGTGCTCGAGCACATCAAGTTCGTGCTGCTCCCGGACCGCCGCATCCTGGTGGTGATCGTTGCGAAACCGGATTTGGTGGAAAGCAAGGTCATTCGCCTGGAGGAAAGTCTCTCGCAGCAAGAACTCGAGCGGACGGCGGATTTCCTCAATGCCGAGTTTCGCGGCTGGTCGCTGGGGGCCATTCGCCTTGAAATCTTCAAGCGGATGGAAGAAGAGAAAATCCTTGCCGACCGCTTGCTCAACAATGTGGCCACACTCTTCATGTGGAGCGCGTTGATCAGTGAAGCTCCCGGCTTGCTGTTCGTGGACGGCACAGCGAAGATCCTCGACCACGTGGAGTTCGACGATATCTGCAAGATCAAGGAACTCTTGGCGACCTTCGAAGAAAAGGTCAAGCTGGTGAGGATCTTGAGCGCCTGCCTCAATACGGGGGAGGCTGGCGTCCGAATCCTGATCGGGCGCGAGAATTCCGAAGGTGGGATGCACGATTGCGCCCTCGTGGTCGCGCCCCTGCACTACCGGGACCGCACCGTGGGAGCGCTGGGGGTCGTGGGCCCGATGCGCATGGAGTACGACCGTGCCATCAGCACCGTTGACTATATCGCCCACCTCTGTAGCAGGCTCCTCAGTTCCAACTGAATGAGATGAGTGTTTGGCCAAATTCACCCACTGACAAAGGGTATACAATCGGAAGATCATGGAGAACGAAAAAGAACAACTTGCCACACCCCTGCCCGAAGCTCGAGGGCCATCCAGCACATCTGATCTGAAGGAGAATGCTGCGCCTGTAAGCGACGACACGGCCGCCAGCCCGCCAGCCGCGATAAACATTGAAACTGCGTTGCCGCAGGAGAAGCTGAAGGAGGAGGTGGCGGAGCTTTATGAGCGCTTGCTGCGCAAACAGGCGGAGCTGGAAAACTTTCGCAAGCGCGCGCAACGGGAAAGAGAAGAGTTTCGCCAGCACGCCACCGAGGGATTAATCCGGGACTTGCTGCCGGTTCTGGACGGGTTGGAGCGGGCCTTGAGACAGCGCGCCCCGGCAGTCCCCGAGACCTTCTACCAGGGAATGGAATTGATCCACCGGCAGTTGTCCGAGGTGCTGGCACGGGCGGGGCTGGAGGCGATCGAGGCACTCGGCAAGTTGTTTGACCCGCATTACCATCAGGCGGTCGAGACGGTCGAGGAGGCGGGCCGGCGCGACCAGGAGATTGTGGAAGAAATGCAGCGGGGGTATGTGCTGAAGCACCGCCTGTTGCGTCCTGCTATCGTCAAGGTGGCGGTGAAGCCCAAGGGGTCGAGTTCCCAAGCTGCGAAAGAAGTGGCGAAAGCTGACTGAGCGCTGGTCGCGGATTTCTCCATGTCGAGCGGGGTTGAGCGTTGAATAATAAGCGAGACTATTACGAAGTTTTGGGTATTGATCACCAGGCGACGGATCAAGCCATTAAGAGTGCCTACCGTAAGCTCGCCATGCAGCACCATCCGGACCGCAATCCCGAGAACAAAGAGGAAGCAGAAGAAAGATTCAAGGAAATCACCGAAGCTTACAGCGTGCTCGCGGACTCGCAAAAGCGGGCCGCCTACGATCGCTTCGGGCATGCTGGGGTGGGCTCCGCGGGCGGCTGGAGTCCGGACTTCTCCTCGACCATTTTCTCCGATTTCGAAGACCTCTTTGGGGACTTTTTCGGTTTCGGCGGATTTGGCCGTGGCCCTCGCCAGCGCCGACGCGCCTCCCGTGGCGCCGACCTGCGCTACGACCTGGAGATTTCTCTCGAGGAAGCGGCGCGAGGCCTGGAAACAAAAATAAAGATTCCCCGTTCGGAAACTTGCAGCGATTGTCACGGCAGCGGGGCGAAGCAAGGCACCGCGCCAACCACTTGTCCGGCGTGCGGGGGGCGAGGCCAGATTCGACATCAACAGGGCTTTTTCGCCATCGCGCGCACCTGCCCACATTGCCAGGGAATGGGGCAGGTGATACGCGAGGCTTGCCCGATTTGCCTGGGAAAGGGACAAATTCCTGAGGAGAAAGTTCTGGGACTCAAGATTCCGGCAGGGGTTGAGGAGGGGACTCGTCTGCGCGTGAGCGGAGAAGGTGAAGCGGGCGAACTGGGCGGGGCGCACGGTGATCTTTATGTTGTTTTGCGAATCCGTGAGCATCCCTATTTCGACCGCCAGGGCAACGACCTTTACTACACAATTCCCATCTCCATCACACAGGCGACTCTCGGCGCCGAGATCAAGGTCCCCACGCTCAAGGGCCAGGAAAGGCTCAGGGTCCCCGAGGGAACTCAAAACGGAACGGTGTTCCGCTTGCGAGGCTGTGGGATGCCCAGCGTGGACGGGCGAAGGCAAGGGGACTTGTACGTATCGGTTTATGTGGTCACTCCCACCCGGCTCTCGAGGGAGCAGCGGCGAGTGTTCGAAATGCTGAACTCCGCGGTGCGAGTGGAAAATCAACCTCTGGAGCGCCGCGCCTCCGAGAAGGTCAAAGACGTGTTCCGATAGCAGGGGTAGGGCTTGCCCTACCCTGATCGATTCGGGACGCAACGCGCAGGGGACGGCAAGCCGTCCCCCTACCGCCAGCAGCGATAAACAGTCAATAGGATTTTAGCTCCGGCGCGCAGGCTGCCTCGGAGGGTTCCGGAGATCTTCGACTTTCCGAGCCGGCGCCGGAAGTATTTCACGGGCGCCTCGGTCACGCGAAGTCTGAGGCGTGCAGCCTTGGCCTGCATTTCCACGTTCCAACCAAAGTCACGATCCTGGAGGTTCAGCCGATGAAGCGCCTGGCGGCTGAGAATGCGCATGGGGCCGAGGTCGGTGAAGGAGACATGCCAGATTTTGCGAATGAGCAGGGTGGTCAGCCAATTTCCGAAACGTTGCAGGGGAGTCAAGGAACCAGATTCGGGGTTGCCAAGGACTCGCGAGCCAATGATCATGTCCCATTGGCCGTCTGCAAATAGGTGAACAAGCCGCTCGAGGTCAGTGGGATCATCGGAAAGGTCCGCGTCCATGAAGGCGACGGCGTGGACTTGGGGCGCGAGGTGTGCCAGCCCTGCCAGGCAAGCTTGCCCATAACCCCGCCGCGGTTCTCGAACCACCTCCGCCCCCGCCGCCTGCGCCACTTCCGAGGTTCCATCGTCGCTGCCATTATCCACGACGATGACCTGGGAGAACAGCCCGCTCGGGAGCCCGTTCAGGACCAGGCCGATCGATTCGGCTTCATTAAGCGCGGGGATGATTAGGGCGTACACGGCTGGGATTCTAACAAATGTTGGATTTCAGATTTTGGATTTTGGATTAGAAGAACGGGGGCTGGAGGCTGGGGATTAGAGGCTAGGGGGATTTTGGCTTTTAGATTTTGGATTGGCTCTGCTTGCTTCTCTCTGCCTTCTGCCGGCTGCCTACTTCTTACTGCCGACTGCCTACTGGTTTTCCCCAGCCCCCAGCCCCCAACCCCCAGCCCCAGTTCTTCTAATCCAAAATCCAAAATCTAAAATCCAAAATTGCCTCATGTGGTATAAAATCTTTAAGGAGCCAATGCAACCACAAGAGCCACCCTCAGCCCAAGCGAGCGACGGACGGGAAAAGCAGGGAAGCCCGCGACGCCGATTTTTCGAGACGCGTTACTGGCTGCGCGACCTCATCCTTTCCATCCTGTTGGCTTTCATCGTCATAGTTTTCCTCTACCAGCCGGTGCAGGTGGAGGGAACCAGCATGATGCCGCGGCTAGAGAACCATGAGCGGATTTTCATTAACAAGTTCGTCTACCGCTTCGAGCCCATCCAAAGGGGCGACATCGTGGTCTTCGAGTATCCCCTGGACACGTCGAAGTCTTATATCAAACGCGTGGTCGGCTTGCCGGGTGAGTGGGTGAGCATTCAGGATGGCCGGGCGCTGGTGAACGACGAGCCTCTCGCGGAGCCTTACCTGCCCGCTTCTTACCTGGATCACCAGAGCTATGCGCCCGTTCATGTCGAAGCCAGATCACTACTACGTGCTGGGGGACCACCGGGATTCTTCCAACGACAGCAGAGTCTGGGGGACCGTCGATCGCAAGTACATTTACGGCAAAGCGGTATTCGTCTATTGGCCTTTCAGCGAGTTTGGACCTCTGGAATGAACTTCGCTCCGTTGTCCGTGGCCCGTAGTCCGTTGCCCGGCGTTGTCATTCCGATCCGTCAGCCGACGGAGAGGAATCTCGCTCTGCTTGGAGATGGATCGAAGGTCAAGCTGGGGTGCAGGTTGGGAGAAAGGACCGGAGCGAGGTTCATCGCGGAGTCTACCCTGAGCGAACTGCAGAGATCCTTCGCGGAGTTCACCCTGAGCGGACTGCGGAGATTCTTCGCTTCGCTCAGAATGACAAGCGAAGGGCTCAGGATGACAGCGAATGGGCTCCGAATGACACAGAACTGTAAACTGTCGACTGTCGACTGTTGACTTCTATGGATGCGATACTTGCCTTAGAGGATGGGAGGATATTCCGAGGGCACGGCCACGGGGCCTCGGGCGAACGTTTTGGTGAGGTGGTCTTTAACACTTCGCTCTCCGGCTACCAGGAAATTCTTACGGACCCTTCCTACGCGGGTCAGATTGTTATTCTCACTTATCCGCACATCGGCAATTACGGGGTAAACCCCCTGGACTCGGAATCCGCGCGGCCCTACGCGGAGGGTCTGGTGGTGCGTGAACTGTCCGAGCTGGCCAGCAATTGGCGAGTCTGTCGAGGAAACCGCGGATTTCCTGGCGGAGTACGGTCTCCCGGTGATCTCTCACATCGACACGCGCGCCCTGGTGCGGCACTTGCGGCAGCATGGCTCAGAGCGCGGCGTGCTCTCGACCGTGGATTTCGATGAAGCCGGCTTGGTGGCCAAGGCCAAGGCGATTCCGAGCATGGTGGGGCTCGATCTGGCCAGCCGCGTCACCACCCTCTGGCGTTACCAGTGGACGGACCCGTCGCGAGACATTTTCGCGGAAGGCAAACAAACGGAGCGGCAGGCCCGCTTCCACGTGGTGGCCTACGATTACGGCATCAAGCAGAACATCCTGCGTAAGCTCGTGGACGTGGGTTGCCGCGTCACGATTGTTCCCGCCACGACTACAGCAGACGAAGTTCTGGAATTGAAGCCCGACGGGGTGTTTCTCTCGAATGGTCCTGGCGACCCCGAGCCTCTCGAGTACGCCGCGCGGGCCGTGCGAGGTTTCATGGGTAAGGTGCCCGTCTTCGGGATTTGCCTCGGCCACCAGATTATCGGCCTGGCGCTCGGGGGGAAAACCTACAAGCTCAAGTTCGGCCACCACGGGGGCAATCAACCCGTCATGAACCTGGAAACCCGGAAGGTGGAAATAACCGCGCAGAATCACGGCTTCGCGGTCGATCCGGACTCGCTTAACTCCAGCGAAGTCGCCTTAACCCATATCAACTTGAACGACCAGACGCTCGAGGGCCTGCGGCACAAAAGCCTTCCGCTTTTCAGCGTGCAGTATCACCCCGAGGCCTCGCCCGGCCCGCACGACTCGGCGTACCTCTTCGATAGGTTCGCCAAGATGATGGAAGAGTTCAAAAAATAGTGAATTATGAATGGTGAAAAGTAAACGGTGAATTTCAAATAGCGAAGAGGTTTCATAATTCACTATTCATAATTCAGAATCATTTACATGCCCAAACGCACTGATCTTCACAAAATCCTAATCATCGGCTCGGGGCCGATCATAATTGGCCAAGCGTGCGAGTTCGACTATTCGGGCACGCAGGCCTGCAAGGCACTGAAGGCGGAGGGTTATGAAGTTGTGCTGGTGAATTCCAACCCCGCCACCATCATGACCGACCCCGAATTCGCGGACCGCACCTACGTCGAGCCGCTCACCCTCGAGTACTTGACGGCCATCATCGCACGGGAGTTGCCGGACGCTCTCCTGCCCACAGTGGGCGGGCAGACGGCGCTGAACCTTTCTGTCGAGCTGGCGGAGAGCGGCGTACTGGAAAAGCACAACGTGCAATTAATCGGCGCCTCGCTCAACGCCATCAAGATGGCCGAGGACCGTCTTTGGTTCAAAGACGCCATGCAGCGCGTAGGGCTGGACGTGCCCAAGAGCGTCCTGGTAAACAATGTGGACGCGGCGCTCAAGTTTTCTCAGCAAGTGGGATTCCCCCTGATAATTCGTCCTTCTTTTACGCTCGGCGGAACCGGGGCGGGCATGGCCTACAACCGGGACGAGCTGACGGAAACGGTGCGGAACGGCTTGGAGCTCAGCCCGGTGCACGAAGCGCTGGTCGAGGAATCGGTGGTGGGTTGGAAGGAATTCGAGCTCGAGGTGATGCGCGACCACGCGGACAATGCCGTGGTGGTCTGCTCGATCGAGAACTTTGACCCTATGGGCATACACACGGGGGATTCCATCACCGTGGCCCCGGCGCAGACGCTGACCGACAAGGAATACCAGATCATGCGCGACGCGGCCTTCAAGGTGATCCGGGCCGTAGGGGTGGAGACGGGCGGCTCGAACATCCAGTTTGCCGTGGACCCGCATACGGGACGCATGGTGGTGATCGAAATGAACCCCCGCGTGTCGCGCAGCTCAGCCCTGGCCTCGAAAGCCACCGGCTTTCCCATCGCCAAGATCGCCGCTCGCCTCGCGGTCGGCTACAGCCTGGATGAGATTCCCAACGATATCACACAGAAGACGCCCTCCTGCTTCGAGCCGACCATCGACTACGTGGTGGTGAAGATTCCCAAGTGGGCGCAGGAAAAGTTTCCCGACTCCGATCACACCCTGGGCCCGCAGATGAAATCAGTGGGCGAGGTGATGGCCATCGGCCGCACCTTCAAGGAAGCGCTGCTGAAAGGCATGCGGTCGCTCGAGACGGGCAGGAAATCGCCCACCCCGCCGGACGATCCCGCCGAACTGGAACGCCGCTTGACGGTCCCCCATCCCGACCGCCTTTGGCACCTGCTCTTCGCCCTGCAAGCCGGTTACAGCATCGAAGGGCTGGCGGAAATCACGCGCATCGACCCGTGGTTTTTGAACCAGCTCGAACAGATTGTGGGCCTGCTGGGAGAATTGAAACGCTTCGATGTGGAAACTGTGCCTGCCCCGGTGTTGCGCGAGGCCAAGCGCCACGGGGTGGCGGACGCTCAACTGGCGGAAGTGTGGGGCACGTCGGCGGAAGCCGTCCGCGCCCGGCGTATGGCCCTGGGCGTTTGCCCTGTCTTCAAGCGCGTGGATACCTGCGCGGCCGAGTTCGAATCCTTCACGCCCTACCTCTACTCGACTTATGAAGACGAGGACGAGGCCGAACCGACCGCGCGGCGCAAGATCATGATTCTGGGCAGCGGCCCCAATCGCATCGGGCAGGGAATTGAATTCGATTACTGCTGCGTCCACGCCGCCTACGCGCTCAAAGAGGAAGGCTTCGAGACGATCATGGTGAATTGCAATCCTGAAACCGTCTCGACCGATTACGACACCTCGGACCGCCTCTACTTCGAGCCCCTCACTTTTGAAGATGTGATGGCCATTGTCGACGAGGAAAAGCCCGAGGGCGTCATCGTGCAATTTGGCGGGCAGACGCCGCTCAACCTGGCGCGCCAGCTTAAGGCCGCCGGTGTGCCTATCATCGGCACTTCGCCGGAGTCTATCGACCTGGCGGAGGACCGCAAGCACTTCGGGAAGCTGCTCGCTGACCTGGATATACTCCAGCCTCAAAATGGGGCCGCCATGAACGTGCAGGAGGCGGTGGAAATTGCGCGCCAAATCGGATATCCCGTCCTGTTGCGTCCCTCTTACGTGCTGGGCGGGCGCGCCATGGTGATTGTGTACGACGAGGCCACGCTGCGCGATTACGTGCGGCGCGCGGAAGAGCTACAGCGCGCTTTCCCCATCCTGGTGGACCACTTCCTCGAAAACGCCACGGAGGTGGATGTGGACGCCCTGGCGGACGGGACGGATGTGGTCATCGCGGGCGTCATGCAGCACATCGAAGAAGCGGGAATTCACTCCGGAGATAGTTCCTGCGTGCTCCCGGCGGTGAGCATCGGCGAGCCGCAACATCGCGCTCTGTGTGAGTACACCATAAAGCTGGCCAAGGAATTGAATGTGGTCGGACTGATGAACATCCAGTATGCCATCCAGAACGGCCAGGTTTACGTCCTGGAAGTTAATCCCCGGGCGTCCAGGACCGTCCCTTACGTCAGCAAGGCCACCGGCGTGCCGCTGGCCAAGCTTGCCGCGCGGCTTATGGTGGGCATAAAACTCTCGAGCTTCGGGCTCGAGCCGGAGTTGCCGGTGCGCCACTTTTTTGTAAAATCTCCGGTCTTCCCTTTCCAGAAGCTCCCCGGCTCAGACACCATACTGGGTCCCGAGATGAAGTCCACCGGGGAGGTCATGGGTGTGGCAGATTCTTTTGGCCTGGCTTTTGCCAAGGCCCAGCTTGCCACGCGGAACCGCATCCCGACTTCCGGACGCATCTTCATTTCCGTGAACGATCATGACAAGCCCCTGGTCATTCTGATGGCGCGTGAACTGGCGGAGCTGGGATTCAAGTTGGTGGCCACGCTCGGCACCTCTCAGGCGTTGCGCGCCTGCGGCATTCCGGTGGAGAGAGTATTCAAGGTGGCGGAAAGACGCCCGAGCATTGTGGACCTGGTCAAGAACGCCGCGATTGATTTGATCATTAACACTCCGCTGGGCCGCTCCTCACACGTGGACGACCGGGTGATCCGCCGCGCCGCCGTTCAACATGGCGTGACGTGTATTACCACTCTGTCCGCGGCGGAGGCCGTGATCGCAGGGATTCGGGAGTTGAGAAAAGGGCAGGTGTGGGTGGCAAGCTTGCAGGAACTGCACCGGAACGGCTCGAAGAAGGCAGTAGGCAGTGGGCTGTAGGCAGTCGGCGGAGAAAGAGCGAATCGAGCGCGAGAGCCTCCGATGGAGGCTTTTCCCTCTCCCTCGGGGAGAGGGTGGCCCGCGACCGGCGTTCTCACCAGCCCGTCAGCTGACGGGGACGGGTGAGGGGTCAGTCTTCCTAGCCCACAGAGAACGACGGTGGACCTCAGAACAGCCGAGGTGCGAGTTACCAAGGAAGAACAGGATGACACGCAAAGAAATTATCCGAAGCCTGCAAGGAGTGTTTGTTCCCGTAGTTACGCCTTTCAACCGCAAGGGGGAAATTGACGAAGGGCTGTTGCGTGAGAACCTGCAAAAGCTCACGGGAATCGGGCTCGCCGGAGTGTTGGTGGCGGGCTCGACGGGAGAAGCTCCCTACCTCGAAGAGCGTGAGCGATTGCGGCTGGTGGAAGTGGCGCGAGGTCTGGTGAGCCCGCCGGAAATTCTCATTGCAGGCACCGGCCTCGAAAGCACGGCGGCTACCGTGCGCCTTAGCCAGGAAGCCGTGGCGCGCGGGGCCGACGCTGTTTTGGTTCTCACACCCAACTATTACAAGGCCAAGATGGATGGCGACGCGCTGGCGGGGCACTATCGGGCGGTCGCCCGCCAAGTGGAACGGCCCGTCATCATCTACTCGATCCCGCAGTTCACCGGGCTTCATCTCGAGCCTTCCACCTTCGCCAAGCTCTCGCACGTCCCCAACGTAGTCGGAATGAAAGACAGTTCAGGAGACATCCAATTTGTAAGGGCCATTCTGCGCGGGGCGCGGCCGGGCTTCCGAGTGCTGGTTGGGTCGGTCCCGATTCTGTGCCAGGCCTTGCGCGCTGGAGCCGTCGGCGCCGTGCTGGGCCAGGCGAATTTTGCTCCGGAACTTTGCGTGGGCCTGTACCAGGCATTCCTGAAAGGAAAGAGAAAAACGGCGCTGGAATTCCAGGACCGGTTGCTCCCGCTTGCCAGGAAGATTGCGCTGCCTTTTGGCGTTCCCGGCATTAAAGCGGCGCTCGATCTCAGCGGCTATGCCGGGGGCTTCCCGCGCGCACCGTTAACCCCGCTCGGCCCAGCAGCACGAGAAGCGGTGGCAGAAGCGCTCCGCGAAGCCCGGGCCGGGCTCGAATACTGAAAGCGGTAGGCAGTCGGCATTGAGCAATCGGCACGATAGCGGGGCCTTTCCCTCTCCTTTGGGGAGAGGGTGGCCCGCGATCCCGATGCACTTCATCGGGACGCGGGTCGGGTGAGGGGTTCCTCTCGCTGTCCGGCTAAGCGTTCGCAACGATGACAAGCACAATTCTTCCTTTCCAACTCGTTCCGCACTCGAGCGCACTGTTCCTGGATTACGTCTATCAATTTGACCGGGTTTCAAGATTCTATAATGCGCCTCCGTATCAATTTTCCAGTTTCGAGACTGTAGCGTCGCAACTTTCCGGTTTCGAAACGAAGCGGGAGGAAGTCTGCGCAATTCTCATGCGCCAGAACAAGGCATTTGGTTGCGGCGCGGCCACATTTGAAAACTTGCAGAGGCTTTCACAGCATGGAGTCTGCGCCGTGGTCACAGGCCAGCAGGTGGGCTTGTTTAGCGGGCCGGCTTTTACCATCTTCAAAGCCTTAACCACCGTCCGCCTGGCAAACTATTTGACTGAGCAAGGTGTGCCTGCCGTGCCGGTTTTCTGGCTTGCCACGGAGGACCACGACTTGGCAGAAGTGGCGGAGGTGGGGACTCTCGATGACGAATACAATCTCATCTCCCTGGCTGACCACGGCCACTCGCCCGCCCCGCGGTCGCCGGTGGGAAACGTGCGCCTGACCCAAGAGTCCACGGAGGCCCTCGCTCGACTCGAAGCCTCTCTCCCTTCCGGGCCAGCGCGCGAAGACCTGATGCGGGACCTGCGCGAGACCTACAGGCCTGGGGCGACCTGGGCTGAAGCCTTCGGCGGATTCATGGCCCGACTGCTGAGCCGCTGGGGAGTGATCTTTCTCAACCCGCTCGACCCCGCTGTTCAGGAGCTCGCCGCCGGGGTTTACGCGCAAGCCCTCGACCGGGCGCCGGAACTTCGAGCGAAATTGCTTGAACGTTCCCAGTTGTTGAGCCGGAGCGGCTATCATGCCCAAGTGAAGGTGGGGGAGGATTCGACGCTGGTGTTCGTCAGCAGGGAAGGGAATCGGCTGCCGATTCACCAGCACGACGGCGAGTACGTGGTCGAGGGAGCGCAAAAGACCCGCCTCGAAGAGTTGCGGCGCGAGCTTGCCGAGGACCCAATGGCCTTTTCACCCAACGTGTTGTTGCGGCCGTTGGTTCAAGACACATTGCTGCCCACAGTTGCCTACGTCGCAGGCCCCTCCGAACTGGCTTATCTCGCGCAGGCGCAAGTCTTGTACGAGGCTTTCGGGCGCCCGCAACCGGTATTCTTCCCCCGAGCGGCTTTCACCCTCGTGGATCGTCGCATCCAAAAATTGCTGGAGAAATACGGCTTGAGCGTCGAGGACGTGTGGCACGGCGAGCAACACCTCAGCGGGAAAATCGCCGCGGTGGGGCTTGCCGAGGGATGGTCGGAGCGCTTCGAACAAGCGCAGCAGGAAATGGCCAACCTTCTGGCCCGCCTGCGCGATGACGTCGAGCGGCTTGATCCGACGCTGCTCGAGGCGTTGCATCATGCCCAGGAAAAGATCCTTTATCAGATCGAGCGGCTGCGCGGGAAGGTGAGCCGCGCCGGCATGGCGCGTTCCGAACTGCTCGCCCGGCATGCGCAGTCCCTCACGCGGTTTCTCATGCCACAAAAAGACTTGCAGGAGCGCCGGGTGGGCGGGGCCTATTTTCTGGGACGCGCCGGCTACGAATTGCTTCCCCGGCTGCTTGCGCAAATTCAGACTGACTCTCCCGGCCACCAGGTGGCAAACCTGTAGCCAGCGTCAGCAAGGCCTCGCGCATCTCGGCGGTTAGGCCATTTCCCGTCAAAGTGCCCGGCCTGGCGGGACGCTTGACGATTACTAAACCCTTGGCGACGAGGGAGGATCAATCGCACGGCGGTGGTGGAAATCCTTCTGGCGATCGCACTTGGGGGCCGCTTCTTCCCCGGGGCGGACTGAGGTCGCCAAATTGTTCAGGAGATGCCATGGCGGTTGACGCGGCCCGCGTTCAAGGGTCAATCGATCAATATTCACGACTGGAGGTTATCTCGTTCCAGGCACTCAACCTTCGACGAACGACTTTAGCCTGGACAGCGCCTGATCCCACTGCTCGGAGACGAGATCAAGGTATTCCTTAATGTCTTCCATCGGCTCCGGATTGAATTCGAATAGGGATTCGCGACCCCTACGGACGCCGTGCACGATTCCTGCGCTCTCCTACACTCGAAGATGCTTGGTGATCGCCTGCCGGGTCAGCTTGGAGTCCTCAGTTAACTGAGAAATCGAATATGGCTGCCCCCGGCAGAGCCTTGCAACCAGCGCTAGCCGCGTCTCGTCGCCCAGCGCGGCAAAGACGGGTGCACGAGCCTGCCGTTTGGCGGCTATGCTGCTACGACCTCTGTGCGACATGGGTCTCGATGTTCTTCATTTGCTCCGTCCAACCGCCGTCATTCATGCGAAATGCTTCGAGGCGGCGGTCGCCGTTGTCGCCTCAGCGAGTTGAGGTCAGCGCCTGACGCGCCCTCACTCGGTCGGGAGGCGGTATGCTTCGCCCATGCCGCCCACGCCCAACGCCGCAAGAATTTCATACGGCCCGAGTTTTGTGCCCGCGGCGAGAGTCATTGGGAATCCAGAATCAAAAACGCAAAACTCAGACCGAGCGCGGGGACAACTGCCCACCGATAACGGACCACGGACAGCCGTGCTAATCGAGAATCGGCAATGCAAAATCCAAAATGGTCTGCCCCATTCCGCCCGCGCCGAGCGGTGCAGCGATGTCGTAAGGACCGACTTTGATACCCGCGTTCAGCACAGGATTCTTGCCCGACAATTACTGCTTCGTTTCTGTCGTTGCGTTCAGCACCACGGTCAGCGGCTGCACGTGCTCGGGCTTCACGGAGCGGTTCACCAGAAACCGCTTGCCGTCACGCGCCACATCATAAGTGAAAAGGTCGGTCGATGAAATGGGTGCCCGACCGCCAGCCTGGAAAAGCAGAGATGGAGCGCCGGTGGAGAATGTTCCTTCCGTACTGACCTCGGCCGCCGTGAGGGTGCCCTTGGCACCGATGTAGAATATCTCCTTGCCGTCGCCCCGCCAACGAGGTTCCGTGCCACCTCCGCGCGAGACTTGCCACTTGCCGACGGGATTCGGGAACGTGGTGACGTAGACTTCCCAGTCGCCCGTTTCATTCGAGGCATACGCCACCCACTTGCCATCAGGAGAAATCTGCCCATTGGTCTCGCTGGCCTTGCCCGCCAGAAACAGCACTTTCTTCCCTCTGCTCACATCGATCAGGACGAGATCGGAACCCCCGGCAGCAGGTTGAAGCGTGCAGAGGATCTGCTTGTCGTCGGGCGTCCAAGAGTTGGGGACCAGGTCATCCTGGCTCGAGGCAGTGAAGACTGTCCTGTTCGGCTCCACGCCCATTGCTCTCTTGATCTCAAGTGCGGCTCCACCGGCCACGTTCAACCGATAGGCCAGCATGCTTCCGTCGCGCGACCATACGCCGGAGACCTCTTCCGCGGGATCGAAGGTGAAGCGGGAGCTGGTCTCGGGTTTCAGGTCATCGATCCAGATGTCAACGTTGTTGGCTTTGAGGTCTGCGATGTCTACCGCGGCCCGGCTCCCGTCCGGCGAAATGGCAGGATTCGCGAGTATCCCGGGCTCGCCAACCCGCCCCAGTTCCTTGCCGGTGCGGTCATACCACGTCAGTACCGACAGCGCGGCCGCGGCGCTCGTGTTGTAAACGACCGTGCCGTTCCCGCCTGCCGTGAATGCACCCCAATAGATAGAGGGTTGGTAAGCAAGACCCTCGGCAAGCACCCGCGGCGCGCCCGTCACCTTGGCATGCGGAGCATCCACGGAAACCGCGATCAACTCCCGCCTGTCGTCAACATAAAGCAACTGTCCGTTAGAGTATGCCGCGTTCGAGCGGGCCGTTATCAACAACTTCTTCTCGAGAGCCGCGAGCGAACTGACGTAGATGCCGTTGCTTCGGTTTTCGGTGGTGGATGCGAAAGTTCCTGCCCAAAACAGGAAGCGGTCGCCATCGGGGAGGAAGACGGGCCAGCGATGCGTGTCTTCAGCGGTCACATCAAGTTTGGCCGTCAGTGGCGCCGGGTTCGTGCCGTCGGCGTTCACTCGCCACAGTGGTCCTCCAGCGTCGGGCGCGTAGATGATGACTCCACGTTTTCCCCAAGCCCCGCCTCGGCCCGAGGTGGCTTCGGCAATCACTTGGGAAGGCCCTCCGGCGACAGCGACTTTCTTCAACTTGCCGCTCGAGAAGAACGCGATGTAGCCGCCGTCGGGCGACCAGAACGGATAATACGCACTCTCGCTGCCCGGGAGCATCAACACATCGGCCGAGCCGATGCGTTGAATGTACAACATGTTCTCGCCGGAGGCATCATCGCGAGCCACGAAGGCGAGCGTCCGGCCGTCAGCCGAGAGCGCCAGGTGGCTCACCTCCGATTGAACCGGCATGGCGAACTGCATACGCTCAGCATGGGACGCCTTACGTAGGAGTAGAAGCAGCGCCAGGGTTAGAGCAGTGACCGTAGCCACCACACCCCAGGCCACCGAGACACGGCGCCAGCGGACTTCTAAGGGCGGGGCTTGCCCCGCCCAGGACGACCCAAGTGTTGCTCCCAGGTCTCCCGTATCTGCGAGGAAGTCTTCGATCGCAATGCGCGCTTCGCCGATGGCTTGCAAGCGGTGCTTGGGGTCTTTGTTAAGGCAACGTTCGAGCAGCCTGCGAATATTCGCAGGGATGTCGCGGGGAAGTGCGTCCCAATTCGGTTCTGACTTGATCACCGCGGCGAGTGTGTCAGTGGCCGACTCACCTTCGAACGCGCGCTGGCCTGTCAGCATCTCGAAGAGCACGCAGCCGAACCCCCAGATGTCAGCTCGGCGGTCCGCGTGCTTGCCTTTAGCCTGCTCGGGCGACATGTAAGCCGCGGTGCCGAGAATCACCCCAGCCTGCGTCGCCGCAGCGGTCAGCGTGGGGGAATTCGAGACGCTGGAGGAAACGGACGCATCGACATCGAGCGCTTTGGCCAGGCCAAAGTCGAGGACCTCGACCTGATTGTCTCCGGTCTGTTTGATGTTGGCGGGTTTCAGGTCGCGGTGGATGATCCCCTTTTCGTGCGCGTACTCCAAGGCTTCGGCGATTTGCTTGGCGATGGGGAGCGCGTCGTCGAGGGGGATGGCGCCTGACCCCAGCCGCTTGGCTAGGGTCGGCCCCTCAACCAACTCCATCACCAGGGCGCGCACGCCGCCGGATTCTTCCAGCCCGTAGATCGCCGCGATATTAGTGTGATTGAGCGAGGCCAGCACCTGCGCTTCGCGCTGGAAACGCGCCATGCGCTCGGCGTCCTGAGCAAACGCCGCAGGCAAGACTTTAAGCGCCACGTCGCGGCCGAGCTTGGTGTCGCGCGCGCGATATACCTCGCCCATCCCGCCCGCACCGAGCGGAGCTATCACTTCGTAGGGACCGAGTTTTGTGCCGGAGGTGAGGGCCATCGGTGGGCGGCATTATACCACCAGACCACACTAAGACGCGAACCCAAAGACGCGGTGGATCGGAGGCGAATACCTTTTAAGACATTTCTAACGCACGCATGATGAGTATCCCGGCCATCTGCAAAGTCCTGCCGTGGCCACTTCAAATCACCCTTCATGAGGTGGGAAGGGTTTGGAAATGGTTGTCAGGCACGCGGCACCGTGAGTCGATTTCATATCGCGCCAATCCCTGGAAGCGGAACTCCCCTGACTCCCGTGGCCCCCCCCATCGCGGAAGCGTGCATGAGCGCCAACCTCGTCGGCGGATAGATACGGCGTAGGGTTTACCGACGCCCGGCCACTGGGCCGTATAATTGCCAGCCAAACCGCACAAATGATAAGTCGGACACGAGCTGCCCCGAAAGCACCAAGCAGGACACTACGGGCAGGCTGGCGCACGCCCCTCCTCTTGGGGGTCTGTCCCTTAGGGCCTTCGGCCCGCGAAACTTGATGAAAATCGTATTTTCGACCCTGCGATGTCCCGAAGCGACGATCTATCGCGGCCCTATGAACCACCAAGACACCAAGGCACCAAGAGAGCCCATTGCAGCGAATTGCCCTATTCTCGCTTGGTGCCTTGGTGTCTTGGTGGTGAGAGGTTGTGCCGACCTCCTGGGCTAGGTGTGTGAATATTTCTCTTGACAAACGGCCCGCCCCGTGGTAGCCTATCCGTGTGCAATGCCTGACCGGCGGGGGAGTTCTTTCCTCGCCCATCCCACATCACGCCTTTGGAGGAACCATGTCTTTACGCAAATCGCCCCAACTTACGCCCGACCTACTCGCCGCCGCGCGCAGCAATGCGCAGCACTCGACCGGGCCGCGCAGCCCCGCCGCCAAGCAGAATTCCAAGCTCAATGCCTTGAAGCACGGCCTCTACGCCGCCCCGGAAAACGAACGGCAAACCATGCTGGCGTTGGGCGAAGACCCGGAAGAATTCGAATACCTCAAAAAGGAACTCATGTTGTCGTACGGTCCCGGAGAAATCCTCTGGCAAAAGCAAATCGACGACCTGGCCAGGCTCTACTGGTGCCGCGAACGGGTGCAGCGGGCGCAAGCGGGCCTGAAGCGCCGCGCCTTGCAAGGAATAGACGAGTGGCAACACCGCCGCCAGCAGGAGATGGCGCGCGTCACCTTCGACGCCACCCAGCACGAGATGCTGGAGGTCGAGCTGTCCGAGTCTACCGATCGAGGGGTGGGGCTGAGAAAGACGCTTTCTTACCTTGAACTGGTGCGGGAGGAGATCCAGCAGCGCACCTTCCGGCCCCGCCAGTACTTCGTGCTGGAATCTCATTACCGAGGTATGGTGGGGTGGCGACAGGCGCTGATTTTCGGGCTGCTGCACCGTTTCAGTGACCCTGTGCACCTGGCCGAGCAACAAGAGAAACACGAGGAATACCGGGAGTATCTGCGGAAGCAAGGCCGCAACTGCGAGCCGCCGGGGGAGCCGGAGCGACAGGAACTGCTGCGTCTGCTGGAGGAAGAGATCGCCAGCGTGGGGGAAGAATTCGCCTATGCGGAAAAGGCGAACGAGGAGCGAGCGGCGATCGAGCGGGACGCATGTCTCGCTCCGGAGGGCGAGACGTGGAGCATGCTGCTGCGCCAGGAAGCGGCGCTGGACCGCTCGATTGACCGCAAGGTGAGGATACTGCTGAGGCTGCGGAAGGACTGGACGGACCTCCTGGCCGTTCCTCGCAGCGAGGATGATGGCGGGGTGATGGAGGACATCGAGAGTGACATTGATAGCGACATAATGTCATATGGCTTGCAGGGTATGGGAGCGGCAGAAAACTCAAAAATGAAAGAACAATGCGCGAATGTTATTGCAAACAAAGGGCAGGCTTCCAACAGCCCAGGCCGAAGCGGGAATGTTACAGAAATCGCAGGCGCTAATCTCCACCATGCGGGAATGCCATTGGAAAGGCACGGTGTACTTGAGAGAAATGGGTCTTCCGTGGGATTGCGCGGGGCTACGATGTGATGCCATCTGAACTTGAAACTCTCGCAATTTGTGCGTGAACTTGGTCTGCTATAATAAGGAATTGCGCCTTGGGGCTGGCGCTCGGTGGAGGCTTGCCATGAATGCACGTTCAATTTCAGATCTGCTAACCCGGCATAGCGGGGTTTTCGAGCTTACCAATGGCGCGGGCATTGTTCTGAAAAATCACCAGAAGTTGGTGGACCAGACGCTTGACGTGTTGGTGGCCAACGCGGTTTTTGGAGAAAGTGAGGAAGTGCGCGTCGCAGCGCGCTGGCTGATCCGCAGAATCGGATTGGAACTCGGCGTCGTGCCTTCCTCTCTACAGGGTCTGTACGAGGCCCGTGCACGGAAGGAGTGCAAGGGCTTCACCGTTCCCGCCATCAACATTCGCGGCCTGAGCTATGATGTGGCGCGCGCGGTTTTCCGCGCGGCGTTGCGCCTTAAGGCCGGCGCCTTCGTTTTTGAGCTTTCACCCACGGAGAGCCATTACACTGACCAGCGCCCGGCGGAATATGCCGCGGTCATTGTCGCGGCGGCGCTGCGCGAGGGCTTCGAGGGCCCGGTCTTTCTCCAGGGGGATCACTACAAGGTTAACGCCCACAAATTCGCCAAGGACCCGGAGTCGGAGTTGCAAGCTGTCCGCGATTTCTGCCAGGAATCCGTGGCGGCAGGGTATTACAACATTGACATCGATGCTTCGACGCTTGTGGATCTCGATCAGCCCGGCGTCCACGAACAGCAGAGGGCGAACTTTGAGACCACCGCCAGCCTGGCAGCTTTCCTTCGCTCGATCGAACCGCCGGGAATAACCCTTTCGCTGGGAGGCGAAATCGACGAAATCGGGAAACAGAATTCCACTCCTGAGGAACTGACCTGTTTTGTGGACGGAGTCATGGAGACGTTGGCCCGCCGCAGCCGTTGCAAGAAGGGACTTGCAAAGATCAGCGTCCAGACGGGAACGAGGGACGGCGGCGTGGTGCTGCCCGACGGCAGCATCACCCAGGTGGCCATCGACTTTGAAACCCTGCGCTCTCTCTCGGAGCTGGCCCGGGACCGCTACGGAATGGCGGGCACCGTGCAACACGGGGCTTCCACGCTCCCTGCCGATGCTTTCCACAAGTTCGTGGAGTGCGAGGCGGCGGAAGTTCACCTGGCGACGGAGTTCCAAAACATGATTTATGAGAACACGGCGTTCCCCAGGGATTTGAAGGAAGAGATCTACAAGACGCTGCGGAAGCTCTGCGCCGATGAACGGAAGCCTGCGGACACCGACGCACAGTTCTTGTATAAGACTCGCAAGAAAGCCTTCGGCCCCTTCAAGCGCAAGTTCTGGGATCTGCCGGCGGATATTCGCGCACGGCTCGGGCAGGAACTGGAAATGAAGTTCACCTTCCTGTTCGAACAGTTAAACGTGCAGCGGACGGCAGAGTTGGTGAAGAAAACAGTCACCCTGGTCCCCGTAATCCCGCCCGCCCCTCCCGCCTTGACCGAGGCGATGACGAAAGTGGGCAACACCCATGGATGAGAAGCCGACCTTTTGCCAACGCTGTCATTCCGAGCGCAGATTTCATGAGCCTTGGGGCTCACCACGTTGCATGAAAATGCGCGCAGCGCCTTGGAGTGCGGTAGCAGCAGCTACCGCCTTGCATATTTGCCGCATGAACCGAAGGCGGTAGCTGCTGCTACCGCACTCCAAGGCGCCTTCGGCGCAGGCATTTTCATGGCAGCGAGGAATCGCGCCCTGTGCCGGATTGGAGTCCCTAAGTTCCTAGCCGGGGTGGGGCGGAGGAAAGAAACGGAGCGGGATTCCTCTCCGTCGGCTGACGGATCGGAATGACAGTGGGAAGGAGAGAGAAGAGCCATGACATTGACGGTGGGCAAGGAAGTCTCGAGCGAGAATTCTCCTCACCAAGTGAGCTATCTTTCAGTCGTTAGACCACTGGGCAGGGGCGTTTCGGCAATCCTCGTCTCGGCCTTGTTCGTGGCGCTGTCGGCTCTGCCCGCTGCGGCCGGCGATGTGCAAGTGCACAGCACATCGAACCGGCCCCCGCGCAAGGTTATCGTGGGCACGGCGGTGCAGGGCTTTTGGGGAGAGTACCCGGGTTTGGAGAAGCGCTTGGAACAACTGGGAGGTATTGTCGACCGAATGGCTGATGACGCCAAGATGAAATACGGTCGCGGCTTAGACCTCGCGGTTTTGCCCGAAGTGGCGGTGACCGGGGATAAGGGTGTGTTAACGGAGGTTTCAGCTCCCTTTGAAGGGCGGGTGATGGAAGCTTTCGCTCGGAAGGCGCGGGAACAACACTGCTACATTGTGGTGCCTATGTACCTGCTCGAGGATAAGGGAAGGAAGATTTGTTCGAACGTGGCAATCCTCGTTGGCCGCCAAGGCGAAGTGGTGGGTACCTACCGCAAGCTCCACTTGGCGGTGCCGACAGGGGGCGACTCGATGGAAGGGGGCATGACGCCCGGCAAGGAGGTTCCGGCCTTCGACTGCGATTTTGGCAAAGTAGGCATGCAGATCTGCTTTGATATGGAGTATGACTACGGCTGGGAACAACTGGCCCGCGAGGGCGCCCAACTGGTGGCGTGGCCGACGCAGTCGCCGCAGACCGCACAACCCGCCTTCCGCGCCAAGCAGCACCGCTATTACATAGTCTCCAGCACTTGGCGGAACAACGCCTCCATATTCGAGCCCACGGGCAGGATTACTTCGCAAGTAAAGCCTCCTGAGCAGGTCCTGGTGCAGGAGATCGATCTTAGCTATGCCCTTCTGCCCTGGAGTGGGAAACTGCGGAATGGTGAGGCGCTTCGAGAAAAGTATGGCGACAGAATAGGGTTCCGCTACTACGAGGCAGAGGACTGCGGTATCTTCTGGTCAAACGACCCGAGCACCACTATCGGCCAAATGGTTCGATCGATTGGTGTGACCGAAGAAGAGGACGAGTTACAACGGATCCAGAAGCTGTACCACAAGGCTGGAGTGCCCGGTTCCTGAGCGCTTCAGCAAGATTGTAAAAGGCGAAGCGAAACCTGCCTTTTTTTCAGGGCATCGTCCTTGTCCCCGCCGAACGGGCTTTTTCTTTTTCCGCAGACAAGCCGACCCTCTTCTTCATGTCCAAATACGATCTGGCCCGTGGTGGAAAATTCCAATTCCATGGCGAGAAAATCTTATCTCAGAATCCATCACACAATTTGGGGATTTGGTGGACCTGGGGAGGTTCGAACTCCCGACCCCATGGTTGCAAACCATGTGCTCTCCCAACTGAGCTACAGGCCCATGCTTCGACTAGATTAATAGTGGCCGCTAAATCATAATTCGTCAAGGGCAAGAGGGGAGTACACATTGGCGCGCAAAATGGGCGCGCAAAATTGTCAATCGTCTCGGCGGATGTTAGAATTCGCACTTAAGCTGTCGAATACGGGCGCCCGGGATTTCAATCTGGCCACGGCTGACATGCAAGGCTCTAAATGACCTTTTATGAAACTTCGCGTCCAACAATTGCGTAAGTCAGGATTCAATGCCCGAGATTTCAAGGAATGCCATCTGTAGGGAGAAGAACTGTCGATGAAACTCAGGAACGCACGTTGGTCAGCCTTCGTTTTAGCGCTGGGTTTGCTTCTCATTACCCAGAGCATGCATGCCCAAACGACCAGAACCACTCAGCCGGTAATCATGGAGTTTGGAAACACAGGTTGGTTTCCGAGTTTTTGGGGGCCTTATACCTCGCCTTACGTCCCCCAACCAAAGATGAGCAACTCGGAGCGGCTGCATGACCTGCTCAGCGGCAGTAAGCTGCGCCTTTCGGTCGAGGATGCGATTGCCCTGGCGCTCGAGAACAACCTCGACATCTCCGTGGCCCGCTATAATCTGGGTTTCGCGCAGACTGACCTCTTGCGGGCCAAAAGCGGTGGTGCAACCCGCGGCGTGCCGGGGGCATTTTCGTCCTCGGCGCTGTTTGCGGGAGCGATCGGCGGCGGCATCAGTGGTATCAGTAGCAGTAGCACAAGTAGCGCCAGCGGAGTGACGGGCAGTGGGGGTGCTACGAACGTCGGGGTAATCGGCTGCTGCGATCCGGTCGCCGGAGCCCAGTTCGGATGGGACCGCAGAACCTCCCCTCTCAATTATATTGTCGTCAGCGGCGCTCCTGTGGTCACTACTCAAACCACCAATGCGGTGACCTACTTCGGCCAGGGTTTCCTGACGGGGACCAGCTACGCCGTCGCCATAAACGGCTACCGGCAGTCCACTACGTCCCTCAATACGCTATTCAACCCCGTCGTTCCTACCGGCCTGACGATTGGCGTCGACCAGCAATTGCTGAACGGATTCGGCTATCGAGCTAACGCCAAGTTCATTCGTATCGCGCAGAATGACCTGAAGATATCAAGCAGCGTTTTCCGGCAGCAGGTGATCACCACGGTTGCCCAGGTGCTGAATCTTTACTGGGATTATCTGTCTTTCAAGGAGAACGTCCGGGTAGCAGAACAAGCTCTGGCTTACTCTGAGAAGCTGCTTTCTGACAACAGGCGTCAGGTGGAGGTCGGCACACTGGCGCCCATCGAAGTAGTGCGAGCGGAATCCGAGGTGGCTTCCGATCAGCAAAACCTGATTGTGGCGCAAACCAGCTTACAACAGCAGGCGGAGTTGATCAAAACCGCGCTCTCGAGAAAAGTTGACGCGGAACTGAGGAGTGCCCAGGTGGACGCCGTGGATAAACTCCCCGAACCGAGGCCTGACGATATTCCGCCCTTGGATCAAGCTTTGAAGCTGGCCGTCCAGAATCGCCCGGAGATCGAACAGGCGGACCTCAACTTGCGATACCAGTCCATTGTGGTCAAGGCTACTCGCAACACCTTGCTTCCCACCCTCGATGTGTTTGCCACTTACGCTCCAACCGGACTCTCTGGTCTCAGCTCCGTGCTGGGGCCTTGCCCGTCCGGGTACACGGCGAATGGAAACCAATGCCTGGCCAGCGGTCTGGAAACGATTGCGAGACCGATGATAACGTCCTACCAGGGCATCTCGCAATCCTTGTCTCAACTCTTTCACGGCAACTATCCCGACTACTCCTTCGGCTTCACTCTGCAATTTCCCCTGCGGAACCGCGCCGCGCAGGCGGACGCTGCGCGCGCCCTTCTCGAGCAACGGCAACTGGAGGAGCAACTCCAGAAGCAGAAAAACCAAGTCGAGCAGGATGTACGCAATGCCGAAATTGGCGTGATCCAAGCAAAAGCCCAGATCGCGGCTGCCGCGAAGGCCGTCCTGCTGGCGCAGAAGACGCTCGACGCGGAGGAGAAGAAATTTAAGTTGGGTGAATCCACCGTCTTCCTGGTGATCCAGGCCCAGCGCGACCTGGCCACCGCCGAGGGCAACGAAGTGAAGGCGCGTTCGACTTACGCCAAGGCCCTCACCCAGTTTGGGCAAGCGGCCGGCACCATCCTGGCTGACTATCATATCGAGTTGAACGACGCGCTTCAGGGGAAGGTGACTCGCTTGCCGAACATCCCCGGCGGACGCGATGAGCCGGCGAATCAGACCCCCCCTCCGAACCCACAAGGATAAGCGGGGGGGCCTGATCTTCGCCCATATGTTCGGCCGGACACTGGTGTAGAAGTCGTGCCCTCTCCCCAAGGGAGAGGGATTTGAGTTTCTGCATTCTTTCACAAGTTTGACTCTGTGTTTGGCGCTGAACTAACATGGCCTGAAGGGCGAAACGTACGATGCAGGGGGGGCGAAAAACGGGCGCAGAACTCGAGACGGGACGTTCTCCTCGCCAACCCTCTACTGCTGAAACCCGCTGGGAGGAAACGGTACTCAAACCCGCCCTCGAGAGCACCCCGGAACGACGAAATGTGTTCGCAACGCTTTCTGGCGTGCCTGTCGAGAGACTGTACACTCCGTCCGATCTTGCTGATTTTGATTATGCGCGAGACCTCGGCGATCCCGGTGAATATCCCTTCACGCGCGGCATTCACCGCACTATGTACCGGGGCAGGGTCTGGACCATGCGCCAGTTCTCGGGATTCGGCAGCCCCGAGGACACCAACCAGCGCCTGCATTACCTCCTGAAGCAAGGGCAAACCGGACTCTCCATCGCCTTTGACCTGCCTACGCTGATGGGCTACGACAGCGACCACGCGCTGGCCGAGGGCGAAGTCGGCAAGTGCGGCGTGGCGGTTTCATCTCTCGCCGACATGGAAACCTTGCTCGCCGGGCTGCCGCTCGAGCAGGTGACCACCTCCATGACCATCAATTCGCCCGCCGCCATCATTTGGGCGATGTATCTGGTGGTGGCAGAAAAGAGCGGGGCTGACCTTAAGAAGATTTCAGGAACAACACAGAACGATATTCTGAAGGAGTACATCGCCCAAAAGGAGTACATCTTTCCGCCCAAGCCTTCCATGCGCCTCGTGGTGGACACCATTGTGTACGGCGCGAGGGAAGTCCCCCGCTGGAATCCCATCTCCATCAGCGGCTACCACATTCGTGAAGCGGGATCGACCGCGGTGCAGGAACTCGCCTTCACCCTGCGCGACGGCATCGAGTACGTCGATTGGGTGGTGCGCACGGGCATGGGCGTGGACGAGTTTGCTCCCCGTCTCAGCTTCTTTTTCAACGCCCACAACGACTTGTTCGAGGAAGTGGCCAAGTACCGCGCGGCCCGGAAAGTTTGGGCGCGGGTGATGCGCGAGCGCTTTGGGGCGCGGAATCCCCGCTCCTGGCTTTGCCGTTTTCATACCCAGACGGCGGGTTGCTCGCTGACCGCGCAACAACCCTACAACAACGTCGTGCGCACTACCCTGCAAGCCCTCGCGGCGGTCTTGGGAGGAACGCAGTCGTTGCACACCAATTCGCTTGATGAGGCTTGGGCGCTTCCCACCGAGGAAGCGGTTACTATTGCGCTTCGTACGCAGCAGGTCATTGCGCACGAGAGTGGAATAACCGGCACCGTGGATCCGCTCGCCGGCTCCTATTTCGTGGAGAAGCTGACGCAGGAAACCGAGCAGGATTGTTACCGGTATTTTGACAGGATCGACGCCCTGGGAGGCATGGTGGCGGCGATCGAAAAAGGCTTTCCACAGAAAGAAATTCACGACGCCGCTTACGCCTATCAGCAGGCCGTCGAACGTAAGGAAGCGATGATTGTGGGTGTGAACGATTTCGTAACCGAAGAAGAGCGCCCCATCACGATACTAGTTATCGATGAGAGCGTTGCCCGTCAGCAGCGGCAAAAGTTGGAGCAATTGAGGAAGCAGCGGGATAATTCGCGCGTCCACGCGACCCTCGAATCTTTGGCCAGCGCTGCCGCGACCGACGCCAACTTGCTGCCTTACATTCTTGCAGTGCGTGCGCGCCTATGCCACGCGTGGGCGAAATGTGCGACGTGCTGCGCAAGGTATTTGGGACTTACAACGAACCGGCGTTCCGGTAAAATAGTGGTGAGGGCAAGAATAGGCGAGAAAATAGTGACTGCAAACAAACTTTGAACCTGGAGGAGGAGCGATAGGAGAGTGCCAAATGGCAACCAAGACCCTGCTAACGATCGAGCAGTTCGATCAGCTCCCCATTACGGAAGGAATCCTTTATGAATTGAACGAGGGGGAACTAGTTACCGTGACCGAGCCAATGCCGCGACATAACTGGGTGCGCGACAATGTTGCCCGCCTTGCAGGAAACTTTGTCGAAGAACGAAAGCTCGGCAGAGTTTTTTTGGAAACCGGTTATCAGCTCACGCCCGAGACCGTGCGAATTCCGGATGTCTCCTTCGTGCCGGCAGACCGGATGCGTGAAATCGATCTGGACAAGCGTATTCGGGGCGCGCCTGCGCTTGCGATCGAGGTTGTTTCGCCAAGTGATCTCGCGGAAGAACTGAGGCAGAAGGTCAAGCAGTATCTCGCTGCCGGGTCCAAGGCGGTGTGGGTGTTCTACCCCAAGAGCCGTGAAGTGCAAGTTTTCCGCGCTGACGGCGGAAGCTTCGTCCGGCACGAGCCTGAGATGCTGGAAGAGCCTGACTTACTCCCCGGCTTCTCGCTCGATTTGAAGGCAGTGTTTGGGCTATGACTGACAGACGAATCCGAGTTCTCGTAGCCAAGCCCGGCCTGGATGGCCACGACCGGGGAGCGAAAATTGTGGCGCGCGCCCTGCGCGACGCCGGGATGGAAGTGATCTACACGGGCCTCCGGCAGACGCCGGAGATGATCGTCAACGCGGCGCTCCAGGAAGATGTAGACGCCATCGGCGTCTCGATTCTTTCCGGGGCGCACCGCACCATCGTGCCGCGCATCTGCGAGTTGCTGCGTGGCGAAGGCCTTGAAGATATCTTGGTGGTGGTCGGTGGCATCGTTCCGGATGAAGATATTCCAGAACTGAAAAAGGCTGGCGTGGCGGAAGTCTTCCAACCAGGAGCCTCCACCCAACAGATCGTGGACTTCATCCGAGCACACGTGAGGAAGGGTTCAGGATTCAGGAATCGGGATTCAGGGCGCACATCCCACAAACTTGACACTCGCTTTCCTGAATCCTGACTCCCGAATCCTGAATCCTCTGATGGAATTCACCAGCCACAATTCTGTCGCCGTGCTGGCCTTTCCGCCGGGCGCTGGCTACCCTCGGCTTACCATGGCGGTCCTTGCGGAACTGGGCAGCCTCCTGAATGAAGTCCGGCTTTGCGGCCTTTTTCAGGCCGTCGTGATTGCCGCAAATCCCCGCTCTTTCGCCACTGGCGCCTGCCTCGAGGAAGTCGCATCTGTTGAAGGGGTAGGCGCACGCAATTTTGCGCAGGCGGGACAAACACTCCTCAACCACATTACGGGCTTCACTCTTCCCATCGTTGCGGCCATTCGGGGGTATTGTTTGGGAGGGGGCTTGGACCTGGCTCTGGCGTGCCACGCTCGCGTGGCGACCTTCGATTCTTCTTTCGGCCACCCCGGAGCTTCCCTCGGCCTCGTCACCGGTTGGGGAGGGACTCAGCGCCTGACTCGCTTGATCGGCAGGGCGGCGGCGACCCAACTCTTGTTGACAGCAGAACGTGTTCCGGCCAGCCAAGCCCTGACGCTGGGCCTGGTCGATGAGCTGGTCCCTTCTTCAGATTTGGTAGAGGCTGCGGCGCGCCGAGCCCTGTACCGGAAAGGCGTGAAACTGGAAAATCGAGGAACATGAGCCAGAGCGAGACTGAGAGCACGGAATCCCTCCTGCCGCCCTCCAAGCGCGCCGCCCGCCGCATCCTTCAGCGCGCCTTTGTTCTTACAGGACGTGATAGGCAATTGCGCCAGCACATTCGCGAGGAACGCCTTACAACGCTGTGGATTCTGGAAGACTGGGATTTGGTTTGGACGGTGATTATCGATCGCGGGAAAATTGAATTCGACCGTCGGCCTGCCAAGCATCCGGACCTGACCTTCAGTTGGCAAACCGCCAACGAAGTTTTCTCCTGTGCCAGGGAGGGCGCCCCGCCAGAAAGCCCTCTGGAGTTGGCTCCGAACCCCGAACTGCGACGGGTGGCACGCAACCTACTCCAATGCTTTTTGGGGCACCTCGGTCACGTACTACGGAACCCAGTGGATGGCGCCGGAGAAAGCTTGCTTTGAGGAAGATTTACGGTAGACTATCTTCCCCTGGGTTGTTCATTGCGTCGAATTATATGACTGACGAAACGATACCTACGGACTGGACTTCTTCTACACTCCGCGTCCGGTATGCGGAGACGGACCAGATGGGCGTAGTCTATTACGCGAATTATCTCATTTGGTTTGAGATCGGGCGCACGGACTTTTGCTCGCAGCACGGCTTCGCTTACCGCGATATGGAGCAAGAGGACGGGCTTTACATCATGGTAGCCGAAGCACGTTGCCGTTATAAGGCCCCGGCGCGCTATGACGACGAAATCGTGGTTCGCACTCGCCTGACCGGGATGCGGAAACGGGTGTTGATCTTCGGCTACGAAGTTTACAAGCAGCTTACGGATGAACTTATTGCCGAAGGTGAGACAGTGCACGTCATCACCGACCGCGACGGCCGCCCGCGCACCTTGCCCGAGAAGTACCGGGGATTGCTCCTGGCCCCGGCAAGTGGCTAGTGGTTAGTGGCTAGCCAGCGCTGGTCTGAACTAGCCACTAACCACTGGCCACCAGCCACTTCTTTGAGGTGATATGATGCCGCGCGATTTGCAGCTCACCGGACATGATCTGAATCGACGCGACTTTTACCAGGTGGTGCTGGAAAAGCGGCGCGTCAAACTCTCGCCACGTGCGCGCCAAGCGATGACGCAGTCCCGCGAACTTGTCGAAAAGATCATCCAGGGAAATGAGGCCGTTTACGGGGTTACGACCGGTGTCGGAAGTCTGTCCACGGAACGTATTGAGCCCGCGCAGGCACGGGAACTGCAACTAAACGTCGTGCGCAGCCACGCCTGCGGGGTGGGCGAGCCGCTGGACACTCGCGAGACGCGCGGACTTCTCCTGCTGCGGGCCAATACGCTGGCCATCGGTCTTTCGGGTGTGCGCCCGGTGGTGGCCGAACTGCCCTGTAGTTTCCTCAACCACGGGGTGCATCCCGTGGTGCCCGCGCGCGGCTCCGTCGGAGCGAGCGGCGACCTTGCTCCCTTGGCCCATGTGGCGCTGGCGCTGCTGGGTGAGGGCGAGGTGATCTACCAAGGCCGTCGCCAGCCGGCGCGGGCCGCCCTGAAGGCCGCAGGGTTAAAGCCCCTGGCGCTCGAAGCCAAAGAAGGTCTTTCACTTGTGAATGGCACTCAGGCCATGCTCTCCGTAGGGCTTCTGGCGTTGCGTTCTGCGGAAATTCTCGTCGACACGGCGGACGTGGCGGGCGCGCTCTCGCTGGATGCTCTGCGGGGCTCGCGCAGGGCCTTTGATGAGCGCCTGCATCGAGCGCGCCCGCATCCCGGACAGGGGGTGACCGCCAAGAATATCTCGCGGCTGACGCAAGGAAGCGAGATTAACAGGTCGCACCAGGGGTGCTCGCGCGTCCAGGACGCCTACAGTTTGCGCTGCATGCCGCAGGTTCACGGCGCGGTGCGCGACGCGCTCGATTACGCGCGCCGGACCTTCGAAAGGGAAATGAACAGTGCTACGGACAATCCCCTGGTCTTCGCCGGCGAAGGGGATGTTATCTCGGGCGGTAACTTCCACGGCCAGCCCTTGGCCACAGCGCTGGATCTGATGGCGTTGGCGCTGACGCAGCTTGGCGGCATCTCCGAAAGGCGAATCGACCGCATGGTGAATCCCCTCACCTCCGACTTGCCGCCCTTCCTGACCACGTCTCCAGGCCTCGAATCGGGATTTATGCTTGCGCAGGTGACGGCCGCGGCTCTGGCTTCGGAGAACAAGGTCCTGGCCCATCCCGCCTCGGCGGACTCCATCCCCACCTCCGGAAACAAGGAAGACTACGTGAGCATGGGCATGGCCGCCGCCCTGAAGCTGCGCCCCCTCCTCTCCAACTTGGCCGCTATCCTCGCCCTCGAACTGCTGGCGGCTTGCCAAGCCCTTGATCTGCTGGCGCCGCTCAGGACCGGGCGCCTGGCGGAAAAGGCCAAAGCGATGCTGCGCGCCGTCTCCGCGCCCCTGACCAAAGATAGACCTTTGCATAAGGATATTGCCCGCGTGGCGCAGCTTGTTTCCCAGGGTGCGTTTGCCGGGGTTTTGAAAACTAGCGCGGACTGTCATTCCGAGTTGTCATGGGCCTGTGGCACACCCATACAAATGAAGGTCAAGCCTTCGTCACCCCCGCGCAAGCGGGGGTCCATGCCACGGGAACGAGGTGGATTCCCGCTTTCGCGGGAATGACGTGATTTTCGGAATGACAACTCGGGGAATCGATCCTTCCATGCCCCTTATTTCGGCCACGATTGTCGCGTGCAACGAGGCTGACAACCTCGCGCGCGCCCTGCGCTCGCTGGCCTGTGCCGATGAAATTGTGCTCGTCGACTCTGGTTCGACGGACGAGACGCCGGCCATCGCGGCCAGCCTGGGAGCGCGGGTCATCAACCAACCCTGGCAGGGATACGCGGCGCAAAAAAACCTTGCCACGGGCCACGCCCAGCACGACTGGATCCTGAGCCTGGATGCGGACGAGGAACTTGACGCCGAAGCCCAGGCGGCAATTCGGAGCTGGAAAGACTCCCAACCCGCCGCAGACGGATATCGCTTTGCGCGCCGGGCGCGTTACCTTGGTCGTTGGATCCTTCATTCCGGTTGGTATCCGGATTACAAGGTCCGCCTTTTCAATCGGCGCAACGCCGGGTGGACTGGGAAGTATGTTCATGAGTCCGTCATCGTGAACGGGCGCGTCGAGACGCTGCCCGGTGAAATCCTGCACTACACCTGCGACACGCTGGAGGAACACCTTCAGCGGATCGAGCTTTACACCGACCTGGCGGCGCAGGAAATGTTTGAAAGGGGCGAGAGCGTCAACGTCCTCCAGCGTTGGTTTGATCCCCTATGGGTTTTCTTCCACGCCTACCTTTTCCGCCTGGGAGTCCTGGACGGGCACCAGGGATTTCTTATCGCCACTATGGCGGCGCGTTACGTGCGCAGGAAATACGCGAAGCTGGCCCGCCGGCGCGCTGCCTTCGGCCATCGCCCATGATTTCCCCGAGGCCCTTGAAGATCGTTCATATCGACACAGGCCTGAGTCTGCGTGGCGGCCAGCGCCAGTTGTTGCAACTTGCGCGGGGGCTTCGGCAGCGAGGCCACGGCCAGCTTATCGTCTGCCGGGAAGAGAGCGAACTCGAGGCCTGCGCCCGCAGGGAAGAATTTCCTTTCTTTTCGCTTTCGCTCCACGACCCTGGCCATGCGTTTGGAATCCTGCAACTGCGCCAACTTCTGCGCGTCGCGGCCTGCGACCTTATTCACGCCCACGACGGACGAGGACAAACGGTGGCTTGGCTGGCGTCAATGGGAATGCGGGTTCGACGGGTAGCGAGTCGCCGGGTGGCGTTTCTCCCGAGGCGCCATTGGACCCATCGCCTGAAGTATGCCCGAACCTGTGATGCGGCGATCGCAGTTTCAGATTTCATTCGCCAGCGGGCGATTGGCTGCGGCATACCGCAGTCAAAGATCGAGCTGATCCCCGACGGAATTGAGATCCCACCAGAACTGCCCTCGCCGGAGGCGCGAGCAAAATCGCGAGCCCGCTGGGGGGTTGCTGAGAACGAATTCGTGATCGGGCACTTGGGCGCCTTCACGCCCGAGAAGGGGCAGGCGGTGGCCCTTGGAGCATTCCGGCTATTGAGGGAAAGGCTACCGCAGACACGACTCCTGCTGGCGGGGGAAGGTCCAACCCTGAGAGATCCGGAGATTACTCAGAGGTGCGAGGCGCTTGGCGACCGGGTGCGACTTTGCGGCGCCATCCAAGACCTGGCAGAATTCTTCTCTGCTCTGGACCTCTTCGTCATGCCATCAAAGTCCGAGGGGCTTGGTTCATCGGCTCTCATGGCCATGTCGTATGGCCTGCCGGTGGTGGCCAGCCGGGTGGGCGGCCTCCCAGAGGTGGTTGAGGAAGCCCGCACAGGATGGTTAATCGAGCCTGCTTCACCGGCCGCGCTGGCGCAGGCGATTGTGGCCGCAGCGGGCGACCCGACACGCCTCCGGCAATGGGGGCTGAACGGCCGGGAGCGCGCCCGCCAATTCTCTGTTGATATAATGGTCGAGCGGACGGAAGCGCTGTACTACCGCTTGGTGCATGGATGATCGAGTGTGATACTCCACCACCTCCTAGCCCCCTCCTCAGAGAGGAGGGGAATCGCTTCGCCACTCTCTCTCGAATATCCCCTCCTGTGTAAGGAGGGGTTCGGGGTGGTTGGTGTTGATCAAAGTGGCGGAGGGAAATAGCCGGTTAATCATGGTCTACCTCTTGATCACGGTCCTCGGATTAGTTTTTGGGAGCTTCTTGAACGTGTGCATTGTTCGGCTGCCGCGCCAGCAATCTATCTTGACGCCGCGCTCCCATTGCCCGCTCTGCCAACATCCCATTCGTTGGTTCGACAACATGCCGCTGCTGAGTTATCTTTTCTTGAGAGGCCGCTGCCGGGATTGCCATGCCCGAATTTCCCCGCGGTATGCCGTCGTTGAAGCTCTCACCGCGCTCCTGCTCATTGCCACGTTCCATCGTTTTGGCCTCAGCCCTGAACTCGTAAAGTACTCCGCGCTGGTGATGATCCTCATCGTTCTCGTCTTCACCGACTTGAGGGAGCGGCGAATCCCCCACGCCGTCACCGTGTTCGGCATCAGCCTCGGCGTGGTGTTCAGCTTTTTTATCGCGGTTGACAACCGCCCTGTGGGATGGGTGGCAGAACGGCTGGGCGTGTTCCCTCCAGGAACCGTCTTGTCGGTCCTGGGCGCAATTGTGGGTGCACTTACAGGAGGCGGATTGTTCTACGCTGTCGGAGAGGCTTTTTACATTTTGGGCGGACGGCAGAAAGAGTACCTGGGTTTCGGCGACGTGATGTTGATGCTCATGGTGGGGAGCTTCCTGGGCGTGCCCCTGACGATGCTCACCATCCTGCTGGGCTCGCTTGCAGGATCGATCGTCGCCTTGTCAATCACCCTAGCGGCGCCCCGTTTCCGCGATTACCACTGGCCTTACGGGACATTCCTTGGAATCGCCGCTGTTTATGCGGCCCTCGATGGCACGCGCCTTCTGGAGGCTTATCTCCACTGGTCAGGCCTGGGAGGTTAGGCCGATCATTCCGTAATCTTGCTGTAAATATACTCTCGAATCACCCCTCGGCTGGCCTCCGAAGGGTCGATGAACTGGATCGAGGTTCGGCCGGAGGCCTCTTTGCCCCGGATTTTGCCGGTGACTTTGATTGGCTGCTTAACGTCCGGCATATTGAACTCCAGGGTGACGATCTCGTCAACCACCGCTGAGCCTGAGCTTTCGAGTCCCATGCCGCCTTCACCAATATTTATGCTCGTGGCGTTGAACCGTTCCTCCTCTCGCATGCCGGCGACGGCGGTGCGGTAAGGAAGGCGCGCGTACCGCCGTCGTTCCGCCAGCATGGCCCCGCGCGCCGTGCGGAAAATGGCGTAGATCTTTTCGCGAGATATTGGCTTCCCAATGAAGAATGTCGCTCCGGCCTCAAATGCCCGGCGCATGGTATCGACGTCGTCCATGCCGGTTATCATGATGATGGGAGCAAACTGATTGGGCGGAGTGGCGCGGATTTTGCGGGTTAGCTCGAAGCCGTCCAGATTCGGCATGGCGACGTCCAGCATGATCCCATCGAATTTTTCGGTTTCCAAGATTAAAGCGGCTTCTCGACTATCCGAAGATGTGCGCACCTCCACTCCCAAGGGTTCGACCAGGGTCTTCACCAATCGGCAGACTTGCGGTTCGTCGTCCACGAGGAGTATTTTCATGGTGCGGTGAGCATTCTACAGGAGATGGCTGGAAAGCATGCGTGAATTTCTCTCCCTATCCTTTCAGCTCAACCAGCCGAAGGGACTTCACTGGCTGAGGCATTTCACCAAATTCGAAAATATTTTGAGCCCGTCTTGCGAATAATGCGCCGGCAAAGAAACTCGCTCCGGATGCGGCATCAACCCCAAAACCAAACCCGTTTCGTCGGTCACGCCGGCGACCGCTCCCGGCGCTCCGTTGGGGTTACTGGGGTATTCCATGGTGGGGCGCCCCTGGGCGTCGGTGTAGCGGAAGACTACCCGCGCAGCCGCGCCAGCGGTATCGCACAACAACGGACGGCCCTCGCCGTGGGCGGTTGGCATCTCCAGAATCTCGCCGGCCAGACCCTCAGTCCAGACGCAATTTTCCGCGGAAACCAGAAGCCGGATTTTCCGGTCTTCAAAATGGGCAGACTGGTTCTCGAGGAGAGCCATGCTGCGCTCCCCCGGGGCGCGGCCCGGCAGAATCCCCGATTCGGTCAAAACCTGAAAACCGTTGCATATGCCCAGCAAGGGCTTCCGAGCTTCCAGGAACTCCTCCAATTGCTGGCGCAAACAGGCCACTAGCATCGTAGCAAATATGCGTCCCGCCCCCAAGTGGTCGCCATAGGAAAAACCACCGGGAATGACTGCCGCTTGGTAGTCACGAAGCCGCGTGCGGCCATCCAGCAGGTCCCGCAGCAGAACAAGTTCAGTCCTTCCACCCGCGAACTCAATGGCGGCCGCAGTCTCTTCATGGCAGTTGGTACCCGGGCTGTAAAGAATGGCAGTGACGCCCCGACTCATTCGATGACCTCCCGAAACGTTTTGCTCCACACCTCCCTAAGGGCCGCCGTTGTTTCCTGCCAAACCACTTTCTCGCGGTCAAGAAGAATCAATTGCGGATCCGGCAGGACCTCTCCGATGACCCGATAAGGCACGTCGCCTAGCTGTCCGTCCAGATTGCATTCGGAGGGCACTTCCAGCAGGGCCGATCCTACGAACTCACCGAAAACCGCGCCATCCTTCCGGCCCCGTGGCGATGGCAGGGGCACGCCACCCTGTGGCCCAGAGCCTACGGCCTGCCTGCCGTATGACTCCAGGAGGCAGGGCGGTGGGCCATGGCCTGCCCCTACGTCGTCAGAAAGGGCCTCAAGCGTGATTCGAGCGCCGTATCCAGATCCCCACGACGCTTCAAAGAGGCGCAAGAGAATCCCACCCTCGGCAATCGCGGAGGCCGACACGTAACCCGTCCTGCCCATGCAGTCTCAGAAGCGCTTCCCAAAGCGACCGGATCGAACTTGCGTCGTAAGCATCGAAGAGGCGGTCGCCGCGCTGCCCGCAACTATCGGCGTACACGCTGCCGCCCAGCGTCTCGCAATCAAACCGCCCGACGAGGACAAGACGATTTCCGGGCCGCTTGAAATCCTTGCTCACCACTTTCCTGACGTCGGGTAAACGCCCCATGGCCGCCACCACCAGCGTAGGCGGGCACATCGATCCGGCGGCCCTCAGTCTCAAATGTCCCGGAGCTTGAATCCTTACCCGAAATGAAGGGAACTCCCAGGGCCACCGACATGTCGGCGATGGTCTCAACCATCGCCCGCAAATCCCAGGCTATTTCCGGACGCACGCGCGGGGTGTAGAAGTTGTCACAGAGGACCATCTGCCGGTAGTCTGCGCCGGCGGCCACCGCCTTGGTGATGGCCTCAATGATCATCAGACGCGCCAAGCCCGCCGGGTCGATTTCCCCATAAAAGGGATTGAAAGCCAAAGTGGTGATCAAGCCGTAAGGCTTACCACGCAAGGGCGCCGAAACATAAACATTGGTCGGCATCAGATGATTCTTGCCGCCATAAGGCCCCATGGCAGTGCGTCCCTGCACCGTCGTATCAAAGCGGCAACCGGCGGCGCTCTGGTCAGCGCAGTGGTAGTGTCCAAGCACGCCCCGAATGGCGGCAGCCCACTCCGCTTCCGTGTGCGGCTCGGAAATGCGCAAGGGCTGGAGGTCTCGCTGCGGCCGTGCAACCTGCAACGGGTCGATGGGGCAGGCTTCCCAAAGGAAAGCCATTTCGAGGTCCACAACCTTCTGGCCGCGCCAAATCGCCTCCATGCGGCCGGTGCTCGTAAAGTGACCGAGGACTGAATACCCCACCTCGTACCTCTCGAGAATGGCGCGGGCCTCCACAACTTTCTCCGGCGGCACCGCGAGCAGCATGCGTTCTTGCGATTCGGAGAGCAGGATTTCCCAGGCTGTCAGGCTCTTGTCCTTGAGCGGAACCGCGTCGAGGTCGACGTGCACGCCCGTCTCCGAGCCCATTTCCCCCACGGCGCAGGAGATGCCCCCTGCCCCCAGGTCGGTGATTGCCCGAATGCACTCCTGGTCGCGCAAAACGGGGATGGCCGAAGTGAACCTGCGCTCCGTGATGGGGTGACCGATTTGCACTGCGGCGGATTCTTTTTGCAGGGTTTCGCCGGTCATACCCGTGGAACTGGCAGTGGCCCCGTGTATCCCGTCCCGGCCGGTTTCGCCGCCGATCAGCAGAGCCACGTCACCCGGACGGGGGACGTCCTTGAGAGCGTATTTCCTGGGAATCAATCCCACGGAATGACCCAGGGCGAAGCACTTGGCGTAGCCGGGATGGATGCGGTAAACCGGGTGCATCATGGGAATGCCCATAGGGTTCGTGTAGTAGGAGGTGGCCCTGATCGACTCCGACACAATCAACTGTGGGTGCAAAGCCCCGGCGGGAACTTCCGAAATCCTGGGGTCCATGGTTCCCATCACGGTAGTGCCGCCAATCGGATAGCCCCCCTTGCCAAATCCCAGCGTGTCGCGGATCACGCCGCCGTGCTTCGTCGCAATACCCCCAAAAGGTGCAATCGAGCTGGGAAAGTTATGGGTTTCACCTTTAATGGTCACTACCCAGTCCTCATAGAACTCCATGCCCCCGGCGTTGTCTTTGAAGGACGAAACAACCAAAGGATGGTTGATTCGCGCCGTCGCTTCACTCAACCTTTTCAGGAGTCCGAGGCTTTTCCAGGTGGTGTGGTAACAGTGATCGCTCCACGATTGCGCCAGGATTTCGATCTCGGCGTCCGTATGCGGCCGGCCCTGGGCCTTCTCCTGGGCCTGGAGGATCCGCATCTGGGAAAGTGGCGCGTACCATGAACGGGCCTTCGAAAGGGCAACCAGTTCCTCATCGCTCAAATCCAGGAAAGAAATGGTTGCCACAGGATCGGGATTCCCGGTGGGACGAAGCGTGGCAAGAACTTCGCCAGGCTCGCGGATGCGCTCCACGACGTGGTTGTATAGAAGCCGGGCGGCAATTCCCCGCGCCTCGGATTCATCCAGGCCCCAGAACTGGTAGCGCCTGCTGAGCCGAGCGAATTCCAAGCCGACCTCACCCAGGGCGCGCGCCCCGGCCAGAATGGAGGGCGTTTCCGGGTCGGTCACGGCAGGACGGTAAGCGATTTCAACAATGGGCCCCAGGCTGGGATCAAGTTGAGAGCGTTCCGCCGGTGTCTGATAAAGCGGATTCACCAGAAGCGGCATCAGCCGGTCCAGCTTCACCGAGCCCTCGAGCCAAAAAACGCGTTCGATCACCAAATTTTTCAGTTGCGGATAACCCCGCCGGTGAAAGAAGCTAAGCCAACTCCGGGCTTCAGGGTCGTCTTTCGAAAGTGTGTAAACGCTCTGAATCGACATCGTTGCCTCAGGCGACGTTTGCCGCAGACTGAGTGCATCCTGTCAGATGCCTGACCGCGTCGCCACGGTCGGAAAACGGGCAGCAGCACTCCCCGGAATACCTCAAGAAAACTGTTCATTATATCCGGGATGCCGTTGGTTGTCTCTATTCCGGCAGCGCAACTTCAATCGGCGCGCTGAGCATCAGGTTTCCCCAGGCAATCCGCATTGTGATATGCTTGATGTCATCCTTTGGATATGACAGCGTGATGGTCAGTTTCTCTGTCGGGGTGTCAGCCTTGGTGGTGGACATCACCGCTTCGAATTCCACCGGCGCTTTCTCCATTCGAAAGGCGTCAAGTCGTTCTTTCCGAACCCTGCCGGGGTCGATGAAAACCAGGCTCCACTCTGAGCCCTCCTCGGAGCGATGCAGGCCCAGGTAGTAGATCCCGACCGGAACCTTTTTCCCACCTATGGACAAGGGGAGCTGGGTGTCCAGAAGGGTCCAAAAGTTGCTCCCCATCCGCCATATTTTTCCCGTGGTCACGGCGTCGAATCTGGCCTTGTCATCGTACTCTTTTTTCCAGACGGGCCGGCCGTAATCGATGGCCACTTGCCCGGCGGGGGCATTGGTTTGGGTATTCCAATAGAGCACTCGCGCCGAGGCCCGATCATCCGCTGTGCCGCCCTCCGCCACAATTTTGGGCCTTGGTTGCTGCCCCTCCGCATTTAACGAAAGGAGCAGGATCACGCCGACCAACAGTAAATGAATTTTCATCGCTGTTCTCCTTACTGTCATTCCCGCGAAAGCGGGAATCCATTCCGCAAGCTCGCGCTCCACGCACTGGATTCCCGCTTTCGTGGGAATGACGTGCGCGGGCTAGAAAAAGAGTTCTGGAGAGACGTGGAAGCGCTCGCTCAGGCGCTTGATGTGGTCCTTGTTCAGTTCGCGCTTGCCACTCATTACTTCCGAAACAATGCTGGGCGTGCCGAACACATCCACCAGGTCTTTTTGCTTGAGGCCGTGCTGGTCCATCAGGAAGCGCAACGCCTCCAGAGGCTTGGCGCGCGGTAATTGATACCGCCTTTCCTCGAAATCCTCAATCAGCAGCGTCAGAAGTTCCGCCAATTCCTTCTCGGCTGGCGTCAGTGTCTTGCTGCGCCGGTCCAGGTCGTAAAGAATCTCTGTGTAGGCGTCGTTTTCCTTCTCCGTGCGAATGACCTTGGGAGGGATTTTTCTGAGGAGCGCGCCGTATTCCGGGCTTACGGTGAGAGTGCTCATCTTCGCCAACCTCCCTTGCTATACTCGGCATGAGTCAGCACATGCCGCAAGAAGATTCTTCCCGTTTGATAATTGATCTCGGTAATCAGCCGGTACGCATTACCTTTGATATTGAAAACAGTGAATTCTTGTATCGCGTCCGCAGTGGGGAAAACTTGTCGCACATCCATCAGGTTGTTCCACTCGGCCTTCTTCGCTACCCGATACCACACATCTAGAGGTTCACTGAGATCCTTGTGTTCCTCCGCAGCCTGGAGTAGTTTTCTGCGAGTGATGATGTGCAATCTCGGCCTCCCCCTCATTACATTCGCAAATCGCGAATTCGTCAAGAAGAATTTCGCGATTTGCGAACTACCTGGAATTAATTTGGCTTAGCCCAACCCAGCGGCAGCTTCAATTGAGGCAAAATCGGCGCCCCCAACGTGGTACCGTAAGATGGGATCAGGATTTGCGTGCGACGAATCCCGTTGACTCTGCGCTTGGCCGGGTGCAAAATCTAATTTTGGGGTTACGGGGCAGCGGACTACCGGCAGGTTCGGGTGTTTGGCATTCCCAGGGCGCATACATCACATTGAGCTATGCAGAACCGCAAGCTAAAGTTCGGGATAGGTGTAGGCATAATTCTCGTCGTTGCGGGCTGGGAAGCTGTTTCAGGTTTCCAGCAAAGCAAGACCTATTATGTCACGGTAAACGAGCTCACCCAGGGGCGGGCCGTGCGGCATCGGGTTCGGGTGGGAGGCACCGTCGAGCCCGGTTCAGTTGAACGCCGGGCGGGGAAGATCACTTTCCGCCTCGCCCAGGACGCCAATTCCATCCCGGTGACTTACGTGGGGACCGACACCCTACCGGACACCTTCAAGGATGGGGCACAGGCCATCGTCGATGGAGATTATCTTCCAACCGGGGAGTTTCAGGCGGAGAAGATCCAGGCGAAATGCGCCTCGAAGTATCAGGCGGCCCCGGCATCCCCCGCAGGCGAGCCCAAAAATCCTAAGGTTGCGGGCATGGACCCGGCTAAATAAGCTATGAACGAACTCGGAAGCCTTGGCCTCGTGGCTGCGCTGGCTTTTGCCGCGTACGCGGTGGTCGCCGGCGCTGCGGGCGGGAAGTTGCGGAGTCTGCGGCTGGCGAAGAGCGCCGAGCGCGCCACCCTGGCTTTCTTCGTCATGGTCACGCTGGCTGTGGTCGCGCTCGAGTACCTGATCCTCACCGACAACTTCCACAACGCCTACGTTGCCGAGCACTCCAACCGCGATTTGCTCACTTTCTACAAAGTGGCGGCACTCTGGGCTGGCCAGGAAGGCTCGCTGCTTTTCTGGACGTGGCTGCTTTCCATTTACAGCGCCTTGGCCATCCTGCTCAACCGCAAGAAAAACCGTCAGCTCATGCCTTATGTGGTTGCGGTGCTGATGGGCACGGGCACCTTCTTTTCTTCTCTGGTGCTTTTTGTGGCCAACCCTTTTCAGGAGCTTTCGCTGGTCTCGGCCTCTGGAATGCAGCCCTTCACCCCGCCGGACGGCAACGGGCTGAATCCTCTTCTGCAATACCACTCCATGGTGATTCACCCTCCCATGCTTTACCTGGGGTACGTGGGCATGGTGGTCCCCTTCGCCTTCGCCATGGCTGCGCTCCTCACCCGGCAGTTGGGCGACAACTGGATTCGCACCACGCGCCGTTGGACCATGGTCCCCTGGATGCTCCTCGGCCTGGGCATTCTTCTGGGCGGCAATTGGGCTTACGCGGTGCTGGGTTGGGGCGGCTACTGGGGCTGGGACCCGGTCGAGAATGCCTCACTTCTGCCCTGGCTCTCAGGAACGGCGTTCCTGCATTCCGTGATGATCCAGGAAAAGCGCGGGATGCTGAAGGTGTGGAATGTCGTGCTGGTCATCACAACCTTCTTCCTCAGCATCTTTGGAACGTTCCTCACCCGCAGTGGCATTGTTTCTTCCGTGCACGCCTTCGCGCAGTCGAGCATCGGCCCCTTCTTCGCGGTCTTCCTCTGCATCATAGTCTTCTTCTCGGTCACCTTGCTTTTCCTCCGCCTGGATCATCTCAAGAGTGAGAACAAGCTCGATTCTCTGGTTTCCCGTGAAAGCGGCTTTCTCTTTAACAACTGGATTCTGCTGGCGCTGGTCTTTGCGGTGCTCTGGGGAACTCTGTTCCCGTTGATTTCCAAAGCGGTGCAGAATGTGAGCGTCACTGTGGGCGCTCCATTCTTCAATAAGACGGCCATCCCCATGGGCCTGCTGCTTCTTTTCCTCACCGGGGCGGGACCGCTGCTGGCCTGGCGAAAGACTTCCTTCCAGAGCCTGAAGCGAAATTTTCTCGTGCCGCTGATTATCGCCGCGGTTGCTGGTGCAGCTCTGTTGGCAGCAGGTGTGCGGCATTTCTATGCCTGGATGACCTTGTGTCTTTCCATCTTTGTGGCCGCCTGCATCCTGGGCGAGTTCTGGAAGGGCGCCAGGACGCGCATGAAAACTGCGGGAGAGAATTTTGCCCAGGCTCTCTATAACCTCACGATGCGCAATACGCGGCGCTATGGCGGTTACGTGGTACACCTAGGCATGGTGCTTCTCTTCATCGGGCTTGCCGGCTTGGCCTTCAAGACGCAGGCCAAAGGCTTGATGCGAGATGGCGACCTGCTGCGGGTGAAGAATTACCTGTTGCGTTGCGACGGCCTCGCGAGCGGTGACACTCCGAATTACGAATACACGCGCGCGCTTATTACCGTCACCAAGGATGGTCACGCATTCACCTCGATGCATCCTGAGAAACGCTTTTACAAGGCCAGCCAGCAGCCGACAAGCTACGTGTCCATTCACCCCACGCTCGCCGAAGATCTTTACGTGGTCCTTTCAGGACTCGACCAGGATACGGGCAAGGCGGTCATCGAAGTTTTCGTCAACCCGCTAGTTGTGTGGGTGTGGATCGGCGGTGTAGTGGTGTTCCTCGGGACACTCTTGGCGCTCGTGCCCAGCCGGGTGGAACGGGAGATGGCGGAAATCCGCCGCACCCAGGATGTGGCAGTGCAGGCAAACGATGCGATCTAAATGGGCTGCAATTATTCTCGTTCTTGGCCTGGGCGTTGCTTCCATGACGCGCGCGGACCGCTCCCCGAAGCCGACGCTCGAGTCGATAGGCGACCAGGTAATGTGCCTGTGCGGCTGCGTGGCCACTCTGAACCACTGCCCGCACCGCGACTGCGCCACGGTGGCGGAAATCCGTCCCATCATCGAAAAGGAAATCGCGGCGGGCAAGGACGAAACCACGATTCTCCAGGACCTGGCAATTCGTTACGGCGTGCAGGTGCTGGCCTCTCCTCCCGCCAGGGGATTCAACCTCACCGCATGGATTCTTCCTGGCGTGGGCTTGCTCGCCGGCTTGTCATTCGTGGTGATTATGGTGCGGCGTTGGCGGAGACCGTCACCTGCCCCAGCCACGATTTCGGCCAAGCTCGTGGACCCGAAGTTAGTGGCGGCGGTGGAAGAAGAAATGAAGGCCTCGGGGCTCGGGGTTAAAGATTAGGGATCAGGGGTTAGCTACAAGAGATCGGTTGCTCCTATGCTTTTCGCTTTCGGAATATTGATTGCAGCAGGTCTGGCGGCTTTTGTCGCGACGCCTTTGCTTGCGGCGGAAAGTGCGACGGGCGCGAGTTTGCCTGTGGATGTTACGCCGCTCGCTGACTTGAAGCGTCGGCGGCTGGTGGTCTACGAAAACCTCAAGGACCTGGAATTCGAATATCAGGCGGGAAAGATCGCCACCCAAGACTACCAGAGCCTCAAACAAAACTACCTCGGTGAAGCCGCCGCGCTCATGGCGTCCTCGCAGGAGGCTGAACGACTGAAAGAGACCGACGCGGTGCTCGAACGAGAGATCGCCAGGCGCCGTGCCTTGCGGAAAACCCCACCGCCACCCCAGGATTATGTTTGCGCGCATTGCGGTTTCGCGAATCCCGTGCCCGTGAAGTTTTGCGGCGAGTGTGGAACGAAGATTCCTGATCGTTCTCGGAACCCCTAAAGCCGCCCGCCAGGGGTGAAATTACCAGCTTCCCCATTTATCTCGTTATGCTTGCCGTGTATTGTCTGCTCGGCAGATTATCCCACTGCTTTTCAGAACATAACTCTTCGTGTCCTCCGTGCTTTTCAAGTTTTAACACGGAGCACACGGAACGTCTCAGTGTCCTGGGTGTTGGAGCTTTCCTGGCCGCGGAGAACACCGAGGAACCACCCCCACGGCCGGCGAAAGTTGTTTGTTGGGACCTGCCAGATTTGTCTATTGGGACCGATTTAGTGTAAGTTGGCAGCGAGTATTGAAAGACTCGCTTGGACTGACGACTGATAACTGACGACTGAAAACTGTCTTATGCGCAACCTCCGCTTGTTGATCGCCTACGACGGAACGGATTTTCACGGCTGGCAGCGCCAGCCGAATGCGCTGACGGTGCAGGAGTGCCTTGAATCGGCCATCGAACGAATCCTCGGCGAAAAGGCGCAGGTTTACGGCTCCGGGCGCACCGACGCCGGGGTGCACGCCCTAAACCAAGTGGCCAACTTCCACTCGGGTTGTCCCATCCCTTGCGAAAACCTCGTCAAAGCCTTGAATGATGTTCTTCCGCCTACGGTGCGTATCAAAGACGCCTGGGAAGTTTCCCCCCAGTTTCACGCCCGCTACGACGTTCGCTCGAAGACTTATCGCTACCGGATTCTCCAGGCGCCGGTCTGCTCGCCTTTTTTGTGGCGATTCGTTTGGCACTATCCGTTTCCCCTGGACGCTGAGCGCATGTCCCGGGCGGCAAAACTATTTGAAGGGGAACACGACTTCACCAGCTTCGCGGCCGCCGCGGGGAGCGCTGGGGAAGAGAGTTGCCCCGAGTTTTGCGATGACCGAAGCGGGCCTCCGACGGTGGTAGGGGCACGCCTTGGCGTGCCGCTACGGGTGAAAATTGAAACAGCGATGAAGCGAAGAATATTCACTTCCCGAATCCTCCGCCGCCCACGCGCGTGCATGCTGCTCTACGAGGTTACCGGCAAAGGCTTTCTTCACCACATGGTGCGCAATATGGTGGGCACGCTCGTCGAGATCGGGCGGGGGAAATTGGACCCTGGGGACATCGTCCCAATTCTCCATGCCCGTGACCGCACTCTGGCGGGTCCCACGGCGCCGGCCCAGGGGCTGTGCCTGGTGCGAGTCGAATACTGAAGGATAACTCGCCTGTCATTCCGAGCGCAGCGAGGAATCTCGCTCTGGTTGTTTCTCGGACCTGCACCGGCGCTGCATTGCACTGAGCCTCGGCACACCAGAGCGAGATTCCTCGCTGCGCTCGGAATGACAGAGTCAAGGAGTGATTCAATGAGTCAATGATTCAATTCCCTGACTGTTGACTCTCGACTCTCAACTCTGTAATGATTTAATCCAGAAATGAATTAATGAACCAATTCCGGGGGGGGGCGACGTGGCTTTCAAAATCAAAGAAAAGAAACCCGGCCAGAGGGCTTGTGATGAGAAAGACGCCAAGGGAGAGCTTTGCGTGGGCCACCTCAAGCGGTGGTATTACGACGAACCGCACCGTCTCTATTCCGCGCCGGAGGAAGAGGAAGCCATCAAAACATTCGGCAAAGCAGCAGAGGTTTACCGCTGCGAGCGTTGCCACACGCTCTACCGGCCCGCCCTGGCGGACCACTCGACGGCCGGGCAAAAGTATGAGCCGAGGCCTGTGAACTTGCTGGGCGCGTTCAGCGGAAAGAAGTGAGGCGAATTAAGCCATTGAGTCATTGAGCCATTGGCCATTGAATCATTGAAGGGGTAAGCGTAGGAAGTAATTCAAATGACTCAATGATTCAATGAATCAATCCCCTTGACCACCCGAACCAAAGCCGAAGCTTTCTTAGTGGCGACCACCGCCATTTGGGGATGCACGTTTGTGGTCGTCAAAGGGGCCCTCGCCGACGCTTCTCCACTGCCTTTCCTGGCCGTGCGGTTTATGCTGGCGGGGCTTCTCCTGCTGGCGATATTGGGGCGAGGGCAAGTGGAGCGGGCGACCATCTTCCCTGGTTTTATCTTGGGATTATTCCTCTTTGTGGGATATCTCTTTCAGACACATGGCTTGATCTTTACCACGCCCTCGAAAAGCGCCTTCCTCACCGGCTTCAGCGTGATCCTAGTCCCCCTGATCGTGATGCTCTCCGGCTCTAGAATGGGTTCGGCGACGCTCGTCGGGGGCGTCTTGGGACTCGCCGGAATCTACCTTCTGGTTGCCCCTTCAGGCATGGCAGCGGTGAACCGCGGAGACCTGCTCACGCTGGCGGGCGCATGTTCCTTTGCAGTTCATATCGTCCTTGTGGGGCACTATACGAAGAAGTTCTCCTTCCTTCATCTCGTCCCTGCGCAGATTCTGGTTGTCGGCCTGCTCTCCTCAATGGCGCTTCCCTTTGCGCCGTCCCGATCCTTCCATTTGACCGCACGGCTCACTGTGGCAATCCTGGTCACAGCGGTGCTGGCCACAGGTGTAGCTTTCTCGGTTCAGAATTGGGCGCAACACTACACCCCGGCCGCGCACACGGCCCTGATCTTTGCCCTCGAGCCGGTGTTTGCCGCGCTCTCTTCCCGGCTGGTGATGGGGGAACATTTTGGCGGCAGGGCACTGGCGGGCTCGGGATTAATTCTGGCGGGCATGGTGGTTTCGGAAATTTGGGGCAGCAGCCAGCCTTCCCCTGTGGAAGGCTAGCTGGAGTTCTCACCATTCCCTACGCATTTGGCGGTGGCAGAACGGGCAGGACATTAACTCCGCCGCTTAGTCAGATCGACAGCCCTCTCCCATCGGGAGAGGGTGGCGAGCGGGGCGAGCCGGGTGAGGGGTTACTTGGTTATGTGGGCTCATCCGGTCAGTCCTCGCCGTGCAAGAGACCCCTCACCCGGCCCCGTCATCTGACGGGCTGGTGAAAGCGCCGTCGCGGTCCACCCTCTCTCCAAGGGAGAGGGCTGTTTCTTGTTTCGAATTTCGATTTTCGAGAGTCGTCTACGCTCTACGGAGTGCCCGCTCGAAACCGGGCAGAGCGCGTTCCATGGAGGCAAGGGGAATGGTGAGCGACAAGCGGATGTACCCGCTCCGTCCAAAACCCGTGCCCGGCACGGCCAGGATGCCGTCCTCCATAAGGCCGCGCACAAAGGCCAAGTCATCAGGTATCGGCGCCTTGGGAAACATGTAGAAGGCTCCCTGCGGTTTCGTCACCTGGTAGCCGATGCGGGTCAGGCCGTTCCAGAGCAGGTCGCGTTTTTCCTGGTAAGGGCTGGGATCAATCTTGAGATCTGCCACTTCAAGCCATGACCCATTGCCAGACGGCGGGCGCATTGATGAAGCCCAGGATCCGGTTGGCGAAAGTGCAAGCGTTACGCAGCGCCTCGAGTTCCGGCAGCAGGGGCGAGAGAGCCAGATAGCCAATCCGCTCCCCGGGAATCGCCAGGGCTTTCGACCATGAATAGGCAACCACGGTGCGGCGCAGGATGGAAGGAATCTCAGGCAGCGTCAGCCCATCGAAGACCAGGGATTTGTAAGTGCTCATCGGCGATGACCGTCACCGGATGATCGAGGCCGGAAATCAGGGCTTCCAAATCCCGCAGGAATTCGGCGGAGTAAACCGCGCCCGTCGGATTGTTGGGCGAATTGAGAATGATCGCCTTGGTGCGCGGGGTGATGGCGGCCGCGATGCGTCCCACGTCGGGCTGGAACGCGTCATCAGTTTCGACCAGCACCATGCGGCCGGCGTGGTTCTCAATGTAAAACTGATATTCGGGAAAGAAGGGAACCAGAATGATGACCTCGTCGCCGGGATCGAGCAGCGACTTCAGCACCACGTTGATGGCGCCCGCCGCTCCCGACCGTCATGAGGATGTGATCGGCGGTGTAAGGCAGCCCTGTGCTGCCGGGAGAGTTGCTCGGCAATCACCTCGCGCACCGCAGGGAAGCCCGCGTTGGGCATGTAGGCGTGGCTGCGGGGCCGATTCTCAGCAACGACCCGGCGCAACGCCGAAATCACTTCTTCCGGCGGTTCGCCGTCTGGGATTTCCCAAGGTGAAATCAAAAACGTTTTCTTCCCCGCGCTCCCGTTTCATTCGGGCGCCAATCTCGAACATGCGCCGGATCCAGGAGGCGTGTTCCATCTGTTCCGCAATAGTTTTGCCGATGCTCATCGATTATCTCAAGATCAAGATGCCAGGCACTCGGCGGACCGGCAAGGCGGACGTCCATGGCACGGCCTTGTGCCGGCATACTGTCATTTCTCGATGCGCCTATAAACCTCCGCACTGCCCACGACATTGATGCCGGCAGATTGAAGCCGCTCGATTGCCGCATCGGGGTTATTGAACCGGAAGATCATGACCGCCGTGTCTCCGCGGCCGAATGTAAACGCGTACATGTACTCGATGTTGATGTCGGTCTTCTCGAAGACACCCAACAATTCAGCCAGACCTCCGGGCCGGTCGGGCACCTCCACCGCCACCACTTCCGTGACGTTGACGACGTAGCCGGCTTCCTGGAGAAGTTGCGCCCCCTTCTCCCAATCGGAGACGATGAGGCGGAGAATGCCGAATTGCTCCGTGTCGGCCAAGGTCAGGGTTCGGATGTTTATGCCGGCTTCGGCCAGAAGGCGACAAGGTTCCGTCAACTGGCCCGGCTTGTTCTCCAGGAAGAGCGAAAGCTGATGAATCTTCATGGGCACTCCCTGCTCGAACCGACGCCGATGTAGCGGCGGCTTTACGCCGCCAACAGACGCTGATGACCGCCCGCGCCACATCGAATTATGGCGGGGTAAACCCGCCGCTACGCATTCCGTCGATCGATGAGCCGTTGCGCCTTTCCCTCGCTGCGCTTGAGGGTCTGCGGCGCCACCAGCCGGACCTTCACCCGCAGTCCGAGCGTCTGATACAAGGATTGGGCGAGCTTGTTGTGCAGGTTTTCCAGCGCGCCCACCTTGTCGCTGGAGACCGCCGGCGTCACTTCCACGTGCACCTCCATCTGGTCCAACCCTTCCTCGCGCGTCAGGATAATCTGATAATGGGGCAGCGTGCCTTCCACCGCGAGCAGGGCGGTTTCGACCTGGGACGGGATACACGTTGACGCCACGAATGATGAACATGTCGTCGCTACGCCGGCTGATTCGTTTAATGCGGCGGAGGGTTCGGCCGCAGGGACACGCGCCAGGCACGAAGGCGGTGATGTCGCGGGTGCGATAACGAAGCATGGGCATGGCGTGCTTGCTCAAGGTCGTCACCACCAATTCCCCTTCCTCTCCCTCCGGAACCAGCTCTCCGGAATCCGGGTCAATGATTTCCGGATAGAAGTGGTCCTCAAAAACGTGCAGGCCCGCCTGGCAACGGCACTCGCTGCCGACGCCCGGACCGGTGATCTCCGTAAGCCCATAGATATCGTAGGCCTTGATGCCGCCGGCGGCTTCGATGTGGCGGCGCATCGAGTCGCTCCAGGGTTCGGCGCCGAACACTCCCACCCGCAGGGGCAGTTCCCGCACATCCACTCCCATCTCGGCGGCGCGGTCGAGCAAATGAAGAAAGTAGGTCGGGGTGCAGCAGATGGCCGTCACCTTGAAATCTTTCATCACCATGATCTGGCGATCAGTATTGCCGCCGGAAATGGGAATCACCGTTGCCCCTAGCGCCTCGGCGCCGTAATGGGCCCCCAGTCCTCCCGTGAACAGGCCGTAGCCATAAGCGTTCTGAATAATGTCGCCGCGGCCCAGGCCGCACGCCGCGAGCGTCCTCGCCATAGCGTCGGTCCAGACGGCGACGTCCTGCTGCGTGTAGGCGACCACAATCGGCTTGCCCGTGGTCCCGCTCGAAGCGTGCAGCCGGACCACCTCCTCGAGGGGGCTGGCGAACAGGCCGAAAGGATAGTTGTCGCGCAGGTCAGCCTTCACCGTGAAAGGCAAGCGGGCCAGATCGTCCAGTGTCCGTATATCTTCCGGCGAGACGTTTCGCTCATCCATCCGCTGGCGGTAGAGTTCCACGTGCTCGTAAGCACGGCGAACGGTAGCCCGGAGCCGGCCCAACTGAAGATCGCGCATTTGCGGAACCGGCAAGTAATCCGGCGCGCTGGCAGGATGAATGTCTGCGGAGGGGTGGTCGTTGATGCCGGTCATGGGTTTTCTCTTGTAGCGGTGGACACTGACCCATCGCGACGCTGTCATTCCGAGCGGAGCGAGGAATCTTGCCCTGCTCCTTCCTTCCGCAGAACCTCTAGCCGGGCTCGACCTCCGTACCGCCTTGAACAGTGCGAGATTCCTCGCTCCGCTCGGAATGACAGGGATGGTTTGGGTTCTTCGCAGCCGCGCGTCCGACGCCCAACGCGTGAAGATTCGCTGCATGTAGCTTTTCGGTCAGGTTCGGCGGATAGCCTCCAGCCAAGCAGCTTCAGGGAAGGGAAGGGACACGCTCAAACAGCCAAGCAGAGCGACGTTGAGGCTGCGCTTGTCGCGCAAGGCGCCCTACTGGAATAGCGTCAGGCGTGATCAACGTACCGCCCTCCCGCAATCGCCAGCGATTGGGTTCCACCTGATCGGGCGATAGGACCACCAGATAGTCCGCCTCTCCCGGCGGCACCATGGGACTGTAAACTTTCTCGCCAAACCGGACATCGCTGGTGACGGAGCCACCGCGCTGGCTCATGCCGTGGATTTCGCTCTTCTTCACGTCGAGTCCGGCGCGGAATGCCACTTCGGCGACGATGTCGGAGGCCTTAAGCACTCCCTGCTCCGCCCAAGCCGGCAATCACGATGTTGGTCACCTTAGTCCTGTTGCTCAACGCAGTTCTCCGGTATCTCCTCGCGGGCCGCGACCGTTCATACTCCTTGATTTTGCCGGCCGCCAGCAAGCAGTTGCGGCGGGCCACAATCACCGTGAGCTCTCCGCTGGCAAGGCTCGCGAGCTACCAACTCCTGGAAGGCGGCAGGATTGGCTGTCGGGTCAGTCACGTGCACGTTGGGAATGCCGAGCGAGCGCGCCAAGTCTTCGATGACGACTTTGCCTGTGGGCTGGTGCTCGAGGGTCCGGCCTGTTCCCGGGATGCTCCTGCAAGCCGGTCATGGCCGTGGTCCCGTTGTCGAGGATAATGACCACGTGGCCGGTTTTCGGCGGGTTGTAAACCATCTCCACCAAGCCGGTGATCCCGCTATGGATGAAGGTGCTGTCGCCGATAGTACTGACAACACGGCGGGCCTGCTCGGGCGGCAACGCGTGCCTCAGACCCAGTCCCACGCCGATGCTCGCTCCCATGCAGACGCACGTGTCCACGGCCTCGAAGGGCGGCAGCACCGCCAGCGTGTAGCAGCCTATGTCACTGGCCACGATGCAATCCAGGTTGCGCAGGGCACTGAAGACCGAACGGTGAGGGCAACCCTGGCACAATTGCGGCGGCTTTCCCGGCGGCGGTACCGGCTCCGGCGAAGCGTCCGCCGGCCAGAATGCGCCTGACGCGATCCACGTTCAATTCGCCAAAGCGATACTGCTCCGGTTTCCCTTCCACCTTGCAGGCCGGCCGCGCGAATGGCTTCGAGCAGGTAGGGATCTCCCTCTTCAATCACCACGCAACGGGACACGCTCCCGACGAAACGGCGGATGGTCTCGAGAGGGAGGGGGTAAGTCATCCCCAGCTTCAGCACCGCAGCTTCCGGCGCCGCTTCGCGAGCGTGCATGAAGGAGATCCCGGAAGTAATAATCCCCAGGGAGCGGTCCCCGTCGATTTCCCGGTTCGGCCCCTCGGCTTCGTTCCATTCCAGAATGCGCGCGAGCTTCTCCCGGAGCCGGCGATGGGCCGGCCGGGCATAGGCGGGGATCATCACCCGCCCGTTGAATGTCGCGGACGAACGTTGCCGGGGCATTCGAGTGGCGCTGAGGCTCCCGCCGGGCGGACGACAGTCTTGGAGTGGCACACGCGCGTCGTGAGCCGGAGGAGCACCGGAATTCCCCATCGTTCAGAGACTTGAAGGGCCAGCAGGGTAAAGTCATAGGCTTCCTGGGAGTCCGCGGGCTCCAGCATCGGCACCCCCGCCGCCACGGCGTAGCGGCGATTGTCCTGTTCATTCTGGCTTGAAGCCATGCCGGGATCGTCAGCCGAAACCACCACCAGGGCGCCGGTGACGCCGGTGTAGGCAGCCGTGAAAAGCGGATCGGCGGCCACGTTCAGGCCAACGTGCTTCATGGTGACCAGGGCTCGGGCATTGGTATAAGCGACCCCCAGCCCCACCTCGAGGGCAACCTTCTCGTTGGGCGCCCACTGGGCGCGGCCTCCCAGGTGGGAAAAACTCTCCAGAATTTCCGTGGAGGGCGTTCCCGGATACCCGGTGCCCAGAGTGACGTGACCGTCGCGGGCAGCCAGGGCCACCGCCTCGTTCCCGCTCAATAACAGTCGTTCCGGTTCACTCATCTCAAGCCTCGTAATCGGTAGATTCTAACCTCGCCGGCGAGCTTAATCAATTAAAGCGTCACTAAATTCGGAATACGTTCGTCAAAAGCAAGTGGGAGTTCGCTGCCAGGGTAGTGGTATAATAAGCGTATGTGCTCGCTGAAGGGCGGTGGGAGGGGAGATAAGAATGAGCGTAACGGGACGTAAGTTCCTCCCGGCGGTCGTCATCGTGGTGACGCTGGGACTTGGAATCATGATCGGCACGGTCGTTTCCCACGGGGTGCGTGCCGCCAAAAGTTCGCTCGCGGCTCTGGACGCCAAACCGCTTCCTGCTCCCTCGCCCGCAGAGTTGTCAAACTCCTTTGCCCAAATTGCCGAGAGCCTCGCGCCCGCAGTCGTGAACGTTAACACTGAAAGCACGGTTCGCATCGCCCGCCGGCGCTTTCATGCGCCCGATGACTCCCCCTACGGTGATTTTTTCGACAAGTTTTTTGAATCGCCGGGCGCCCCGATGGGGGACCTCAAACGACAACAGAGTCTGGGCTCCGGGGTTATTCTGAGCCCGAATGGTTACATCCTGACGAACTATCACGTGGTCACGCAAGGCGGTGAGGATAAGCCCGTGGATCGCATCAGGGTGTCGCTGCGCGGAGACGATGGTTCCACATATATAGCAAAGATTATTGGCTGCGATAAATGGACGGACTTGGCGATCGTCAAGATTGAGGCGGAAAAGCCGCTGCCGGCCGCACCTTTTGGCGATTCTGATGCCATGCGAGTGGGCGATTGGGTGTTGGCAATCGGCAGTCCATTCGGCTTGGACTCCACCGTAACCGCCGGTATCGTCAGCGCCAAGGGGCGCGACATCGAGGGTGGAGTGCAGGGGCAGTTCAAGCGCTTCATCCAGACCGACGCGGCGATCAATCCCGGCAACAGCGGCGGGCCGCTGGTCAATATGGCGGGGCAGGTGATTGGGATTAACGCGGCCATCGCCACGCAACGTGGCAGCAACGATGGCGTGGGCTTTGCCATCCCCTCGAATACCGCCCGAAAAGTCTATAACGCTCTCATCACCTCCGGCAGCGTGCAGCGAGGGGCCATCGGTGTGCAGTTCTATAGCCAGAACAATCCGGCCTTGCTGAGAAGCTTCGGAACCGACCACGGCATCGTCATTAACGTCGTGGAAGCAGGCAGCCCTGCCGAGCGCGCCGGGTTGAAGCGAGGGGATGTCATCCTGAGCGTCGAGGGGAAACCTATCAAGCGTGCGGACGAACTGGTCGCGATCGTCTCAGACAGCGAAATTGGCAAGAAACTCCGCCTGGAATACCTGCGCGACGGAAAACGGCTGACCACGGACGTCCAAGTGGGCGACCGTAACAAGATCATTGCGGAGTTTCAGGAAGGTCCGGAGAACCGAAACAAGGAAACACCGGCGGAGGGAAGCTCCGGCGTGCTCGGACTATCCGTCAAGAGCCTTACGCACGAGCAGGCCCAGGAGCTGGTTGACAAACTCCATCTGGACCGCAGCCAGGGAATCCTCGTCACGACCGTCCAGCCGGGCGGATTCGCTTCCGATCTGGGCGTTCAGCACGGCGATATCATTCTGAGCATCAACCATCACGCGGTCGCCTCGGCAGAGGCCTTCAATCGCCTGCAATCTTCGCTGAAATCCGGGGATGATGTCCTGCTGCTGATTGCGCGAGGCAGCGGCCCGCACTCGTATACCACCGTGTTCCTGGCGGATCGCCTGCCGTAATTACTTTTGGTGAGTTTCCTTGCGCCGCGCAGAGGTTATCTGTAACTAATTTATTTTCTGAGCACCGCGCATACATTCTCCGGAAAGACTTGAGTTTCTTTATGCCGCGCATAGGTTTTCCGTGACGATGCGAGTTTTTTCGCGCTTCGCACAGATTTTCGGTCGTAGCACCCGTTCTCACCGCCACTTCTGGAATTTGAAATCTGGAATTTGGGATGCGGCCAACAGCCGCGCTGTGGAACTGAGGAAACGGAAGTTGACACGCTGGAAAACCCAAACCTACGCAGGACTAACGCTCCTTGCCGCGCTGCTGTGGGTGTGGCCGTTCCAGTTACGGGGTGACACGGCCACGCCGCAGGGTAGCGCTAAGACGGTGAAGCAGAAGCCCCACTCGAGTTCCCGGCAGAGTTCTCATAAGGCCTCGGCACGCACCAGCCAAGCCCGCTCCACGCGCCGCCCGGCGACACGGCAGGCCTCTTCCAAGGCCCGCCGGGCCGCTGCCGAGCGGCGTCGGCGAGCCCAGTTGCGCCCGTCCCCGGAACGCATTCAAGAAATCCAACAAGCCTTGGCCCAAGCAGGCTACTTGAATGCACAACCGAGTGGCCGCTGGGACGAGCAGACGCGCGAGGCGATACGGCGCTACCAGTCCGATCACGGATTCCCCGTGACGGGACTGCCTGAAGCAAAATCTCTAATGAAGCTTGGTCTCGGCCCGCACCCCTTGCCGGCAGAGCTTGATACCAGTAGCGCATCCACTCCCGGAGCCGCCACCGCTAGCCAACCTCCCGCCTCTTCGGAGGCCCAGCAGGACCCGCCAGCCTCAAGTCCTCAACCTTAGGAGCAGGTGTCAGGGACCAGGGGCCGGGGACTGGGGGCTGGGGATTAGGTGTCAGGTTCCGGGTGTCAGGTGCCAGGTTTCAGGCGTCAGATTTCAGATCCCAGATCCCAGATCCCAGATTTCAGATGCCAGATTTCAAGTGTCAGGTTCACAGCTCGCCCAATCTCTTGACACCTGACACCTGAAATAGGGATTGTAAATCTCTCACCGCTAGTTGATTAGCTTACTACCCACTGCCCACCGCCTACTGCCTACCGCCCACTCCCTACTGCGCACCGCCTACTGCCTACTGCCTGTTCTCCCCCCAGCCCCTACGTATCAATTTGGGCGCGCTGCAACCTGTCGCTGTAATCCAAGTAGACAGATTTCCACTCCGAGTAGAAATCCAGCGCGGCGGTGGCTGCTTCGCGATGGCCGTTGCCGGTCTGCTTGGTGCCGCCAAAAGGCAAATGAGTTTCGGCCCCGACGGTAGGCGCATTGACGTAGAAAATGCCCGTCTCCATATCGCGCATGGCCTGGAAGGCGCGGTTGACGTTTCGGGTGTAGATAGATGCGGAAAGCCCGTAGACAACTCCGTTACCGATTTCAATGGCTTCTTCGAGGCTGCTACAGGGAATGATCGACACCACCGGACCAAAGATCTCTTCGCGGCAGATTCGCATTTTGGGATCGCAATCGCCGAAAATGGTGGGGCTGTAAAACCAGCCGGCATCGTAGCCCCCGCCCGTCAAGCGCTCCCCGCCGCAAAGCAGCTTGGCCCCTTCGTTCTTCCCAATCTCCACGTATGCCTCGACAGTCTTTAATTGGCTCTCGTTGATGAGCGGCCCCATCTGCACCGTCGGATTGAGGCCGTCGCCCACTTTCAGCGAACGCGCGCGCGCCACGAACTTCTCGACGAACTCCTTGTACACGTCCTTGTGCACCGCGATGCGGCTGGAAGCGGTGCAACGCTGCCCGGTGGTCCCGAAGCCGCCCCAGACGGCGCCGTCCACGGCGAGGTCCAGGTTAGCGTCCTCCATCACCAGAATGATGTTCTTGCCGCCCATCTCCAGGCACGAGTGCTTGAAGGTGCCCGCACAGGCAGCGGCTACTCTTCTCCCAACTTCGCTCGAGCCCGTAAAGGAAACCACGCGGACGTCCTCGTGGGTCATCAAAGCCGTTCCGACCTCGGGCCCGCTTCCCGTAACGAGGTTCACCACCCCGCGGGGAGTTCCGGCCTCTTCCAGCGTCTGAACCAGGTTGTAGGCCGAGAGCGGCGTGTCGGTGGCGGGCTTGATCACCACCGTGTTGCCGCAGATGAGCGCTGGCATGACTTTCCAGGAAGGAATGGCCATGGGAAAATTCCAGGGCGTCACCAGCGAGCACACTCCGATGGGGCTGCGCACCCACATGCAGAACTTGTTGGGCAACTCGGAGGTGGTGGTGCGCCCGAAGAGCCGCCGGCCCTCGCCGGCCATGTAATAGGTCATGTCGATGGCTTCTTGAACGTCGCCGCGGGTTTCCTCGAGGATCTTCCCCATCTCCCGTGTCATCTGCTCGGCGTAGGCTTCCTTGCGCTCCGCCAGCAAACGTGCGGCCCGATAAAGAATCTCGCCGCGCTTGGGAGGAGGGGTAAGCCGCCAGGATTTGTACGCGTCCTTCGCCGCTTGAATGGCGCTCGCCACATCCTGCTGGTTGGACTTCTGGAACACTCCCACCAGTTCGCGCCGGTTGGCGGGATTTAGGTTATCAAAGGTATTTCCGCTCGCTGACGATACCCACTCACCGTTAATGTAATTTTTGAAGACTCTTGGTGGGGCCATTTTCTTGTTCCCTCCTGAAGCCCGCGACGGCCGAGCCGCAATAAGCCGCGAGCTGAATTTGGTCTCCGAACCCCGACAGCGGGGAAAACTATAACAGACGCTTCTGAGGGCTTCAAGGCGCAGGGCAGGGCAGAGGGCTGGCTTGGAGTCGTAGCGGGGTGCTTGTCCGTCAGCCGATGGACCAAGTGGCGCCGACGCGATCAGATCGGGACAGGTTGCGTCGGCTCCACATTAAACTAATCCACTGCCAGGAGCGCAGTGGCCGGGTTGGTGCGGCAGCGGAGGGTCTGTCCAGGACCGGATGTCAGAAGTCCGGAGTCAGAATGAGGAGCTGCTGCTTTCTGCTTCCTTCTCTCAACTTGAACTACTCGACCCGCCAGGCGACCGCCGCAGACGCGCGAGGCGGAACCACATGGCCGAAGCCCTATCCTGTCCAGTCGGTAACCAACCACCCCCCACCCCTCCTTAAACAAGGAGGGGAGTTCGTCCCCCTCCTCAGTTGAGGAAGGGTAGGGGGAGGTGGTGTTCACCAAATGCCTTAGCGCTCGGAGTGCGGTCCGTCGGTTGACGGGCCGCACTCCAAAGCAAGCCCGGCGAGGGGGAGGGGGGAGTGGAAGTTTTGCACAGGCATGTCTGATAATATTTGAGGGTGGCGAGTCCAGTTAACATAATATGTTTCCCACAAAATCCTCCAAAGTTTCCACAGAAAATGCGACCTGAAGTTGGAAACTGGAAGATTGAAGCTGGAACATGGAAAGCTGGGGCGCCAGTTACCAGTTTCGATTTTCCAGTTTCGATTTTCCAGTTTCCGATTTCCAGGTTGCCCGGCGGGGCTCGTTTATGTTAATTTTAACGGTTGTGTCGGCGCGTCGACATAAACACTCGGATGCCTCTGCGTGAGACGGAAGCCATTGTTCTGAGGACCTACCGGTTAGCGGAAGCTGACAAGATCGCTTCGCTTTTCACACGTCATATGGGGCGCCTGCGGGCGGTGGCTGCCGGAGCCCGCCGGACCAGAAGCCGTTATGGGGCCGCGCTGGAGCCGTTGAGCCACGTTCGGGTATTCATCTTCGAGCGCGAACACCGTGACCTGCTGCGGATGAATTCCGCCGAGCTGATCGAGTCCTTTTTCGATATGCAGAAGGACTACCGGATTCAACTCGCGGCCCAGTACATCGCAGAGGTGGCCGAGCGCATGATCCCGGAAAGGGAAGTTAACGAGCGGCTGTTTCGGCTTTTCTTAGCAGTGCTGCGCAGCTTAAAGCATTCCGGCGAGGTCACTCGGCCGCTGCTTTATTTCGACTACTGGATGTTGCGGTTGGCGGGCTTTTTACCGGATTTCGAGCACTGCCAGAATTGTCAGCGGGCGCTTGGCGATCAAGGCGGATATTACGGGCCGGGGTCCGAGGGCTTGCTCTGCGAATCCTGCCGCGCTGGCGCTACCGGCCAGAGAATAGCGTCCCAAGTCATTGCCAGCGTGCGCGCCGGATGCCAGAGGCCGCTCGAGCGGTGGATCAGCGAGGAAAAGGCTCCGCCGGGTTGCCGCGAGGCGCGCAGCTTCCTCGAGGACTTGATTGAGGTCCACGCCGAACGAAAGTTGGTGACGCGTGCGATGATGGAGGAGGCAGTGTAAGGCAGGTTCCGGGTGTCAGGTATCAGGGGGCGCCACAGGCTGCGGAAGAACTTCCATGGCCTGTCTTTCCGAGGAGTCCGTCAGCCGACGGACGACGAGGGATCTCGCATTGCCTTGAAAACACTCAGAGCGAGATTCCTCTCCGTCGGCTGACGGATCGGAATGACGGTGTCGTGAGCTGATATCTAAGAATCAGGTGATAGCCAATAGCTTACATTTCATTTATAAATGGGAAAAAGGCAAAGTAACACTTTAAGAACACTTGGATCTCCGCTAACTTTCCAGGACATGCTCTTCCGCCTCAGCGAGTTCTGGGCGGGGCAGGGATGTGTCGTGGCCTTGCCTTACGACGTGGAGGTGGGGGCGGGCACGATGTGCCCCGAAACCTTCTTTCGCGTCCTGGGGCCGCAGCCGTGGCGTGTGGCTTACGTGCAGCCCTCGCGCCGTCCCGCCGATGGCCGCTATGGCGAAAATCCCAACCGCCTGCTCAAACACACGCAGATGCAGGTCATCCTGAAGCCCCCGCCCGCAAATATCCAGGACATGTATCTCGAAAGCCTGGTGGCGCTGGGCATCGACATCCGCCACCACGACATCCGCTTCGAGGAAGACAACTGGGAGGCCCCAACCCTGGGGGCTTGGGGCATCGGCTGGCAAGTTATGTTGGACGGCCTGGAGATCACCCAGTTTACCTACTTCCAGCAGTCTGGGGGCGTGGACCTCGAGCCTATCAGCGTCGAGCTGACTTACGGGCTGGAGCGCATCGCCGCTTTCCTGCAAAACGTCGAGGACGTTTACCAGGTGCGCTGGAACGAAACAGTGACCTATGGCGACATGCGGCGCGCCGAGGAACTCGAATTCTCTGTGTACGATTTCGAGAAGGCGGATCCCGAGGTTTGCCGCAAAATCCTTGACCTTTATGAGGGCGAAGCCACGCGCCTGCTGGGCCAGTATCCAGAAGAGCAGAAACCGGAAACTGGAAACTCGAAAACCGAGCCGGGTTTCGATATTCAAGTTTCGAATTTAGTTCATCATGTGGGACAACAGCCTGGTATCTTGAATACTTCAAGTTATACTTTAAATAAGGAGCGCTTTCCCCTCCGCAAGGTCTACGACTTGACCTTGAAGTGTTCGCACCTGTTCAACATCCTCGATGCGCGGGGGGCCATTAGCGTGACAGAGCGTGTGGCGCTGATCGGGCGCGTGCGCAAGCTGGCCTGCGCCGTCGCCGCCATTTACCTCGACCGGCAAGCTGCTTCGGAGGTGCCTGCGTGACAGCGGCGAGCCTCGAAACTCGAAGACCAAATCCGTCAACTGACGGAGAGACTGGCGAAAAACCAGGGAAGGCCAAGGGATCTCGGACGCTGCCGTTTCTCCTGGAAGTTGGCTGCGAGGAGATTCCTGCGCGCTTCCTGCTCGATGCCGAAAGAGGCTTGGGCGAGCGCGTCCAAGCGGCGCTCACGGAAGCTCGATTGTTGCCCGCTACTGATGCATCCCGTGAAACAGAGGTAGGGGCGCTTCGCGAAGCGCCCCTACAAACGTATTCCACTCCCCGCCGCCTGATGGTCGTACATTCCTGCCTTGTTGACGCAACAACCGGATAAGGTCGAGGAAATCCTCGGTCCTCCCGTCAGAGTAGCGTTCACTAGATCGCCCGATATTACCCCGGCCAGCGTACTCGATATTGGGGGAGCGCATCCCCTGCCAGTGTGAGTGCACCTGAGGGCATACCACCCGGAAACTACACCCGGGCGGCGGTAAGCTTTGCGCAGAAGAACTTAGCCCGCCTCGAGGATTTGGTTCGCACAACCACCCCGAAAGGGGAATATCTGGCGCTTCGGAAGGCCACGCAGGGACGTTCTGCCCTGGCGGTGCTGCCGGAAATGTTGCCCGCCGCTATCATGGGCTTAAGCTTTCCCAAGAGCATGTACTGGATGGAGAAGTCCGGGCCGCGCTTTGTGCGGCCTATCCGCTGGGTGCTGGCCATCCTGGGAGAAGGGAAGCAGGCCGCGACGGTCGAATTCGAAATCCTGGGCGTGAAGTCCGGTAACTTCACCTTCGGACACCGCGTACACGGCAAAGGCAGGTTGACCGTGAAGGGCTTCAGCGATTACGGAGCTAAACTCCGGCGCAGCTATGTGGAGTTCGACCGCGAAAATCGCCGGCAGACAGTCCAGAATAAATCTAATGTTTTACTTGAAGAGTTCCTGGCATTGATTGAGGATGCTGAGCTTGAGGAATGGGTCGTGGATTCTACGGAATGGCCGTCGGCGATTCGGGGCGGGTTTGATGAGCGCTTCCTGCACCTGCCGCGCGAAATCCTGATTACGGTAATGCGCGACCATCAGAAATACTTTGCCGTGGAAAATCGTCAAGGAAAACTTGAGCCCTACTTCGTTGCCATCCTGAACGTAGATTCCGATGAGCGGGGCTTGATCCGGCAGGGACACGAAAGGGTCCTCCAGGCGCGCTTCCGCGACGCGGAGTTCTTCTGGGACGCCGACCAGCGTACGCCCCTGCGCGATCGCCTGCCGTTGCTCGAGAAGGTCACCTACCAGGCCGAACTGGGAAGCCACGGTACCTATGCCGACAAGGTCCGGCGCATGGAGGCCATCGCCAAGGAGATCTGCTACGCCCTCGAAGGGCAGGGAAAACTCACGGCAACGGACGCCGCTCATGCGTTGCGGGCTGTTCAACTCTGCAAGTGCGATTTAACCACTCAGATGGTGCGGGAGTTCACCGAACTCCAGGGCATCGTGGGCGGGCTCTACGCCAGGGAGCAACGCGAGCCGCTGGAAGTCGCCGACGCTATCTACGATCATTACTTGCCGCGAGGCGCCGAGGACAAGTGCCCGCGGTCGCCGTGGGCGCTGTGGCCTCGCTGGCGGACAAGATCGATAGCGTGGCAGCGGGCTTCGAGGCTGGTCTGGAGCCGACCGGTTCGACCGATCCGTTTGCTCTAAGGCGGGCTGGAAATGGAATCATCAAGCTGGCAGTCGAGGTTCTGCCCGGACTCGATCTGACTGTACTAACCAACCAAATCTTTCACGCCCAGCCAGCCAGCACCGGCATACAAGCCGTGCTGGGGAGCGCAGGGTTGAACCGAAAGGTTGACGATTTCCTGCGCGAGCGGATGGAATTCTACTTCCGGGAAACTGCTGGGCTTCGCTACGACACAGTGCGAGCGGTGCTCAGACCCTCGAGGATTTTTCAGGACCTGGTGCCCTCCTCCGCGCTTTCCCGCGCCAGGGCGCTCGAGCGAGTGCGCGACAGCGAGGATTTTGTGGCGCTCGCCGCAGCGGCGAAGAGGACGCGGAATATCCGCAAATCGGCAGACACGGCGGAGATCCTGGAGGGGCGGGCCGATCCTGCGCTCTTCGTCGAAGATCCGGAACGTGAGCTTTACGCGGCTTACCAGAGCCTTAGCCAGCGAATTGAGCAGTTGAGCGAGAGCGGCGGTTTCGAAGAGGCATTTCGCGCCATGGCGACCATCCGGCCGCATGTGGACCGATTTTTCGACAAAGTCCTGGTGATGACGGAAGACGCGGCATTGCGAAGGAACCGCTTGAAGCTGCTCATGCGGCTTAACGAGGACGTATTCACGAGTCTGGCCGACTTGGCCGAAATCGTGGTCGAGCAGCGGACGGCGGCCGAAAGCCGAAAGTAATGGCGCGCGAAGCCGATGGGACGTTCTAAAGACTTAAAGTGTTACTTAAAGTTTCGTCGACGCGTCGACATGGGGATTGACCGGCCCATCGAAAGGGTCCCCATCCCCAATGAGACCCACGGCCCCGGCACTGGCCCATTGCAAATGCGCCGCGGATGCGGCACAATCTTCGGTCACTCGCTGGCCAGGGAGAACCTGTTACAGTCTCGAAACGGCTTCGAATTGTCGGCTGGCAAAGCTAAGCTGACAACTGAAAACTGAGAACTGACAATTTAAAGGAGTATTCATGGAAAAATACGTTTATTTCTTCGGGGACGGGAAGGCGGAGGGCCACGGCGCCATGAAAGATGTTCTGGGCGGCAAGGGCGCCGGTTTGGCGGAAATGACCAACGCGGGTCTGCCCGTTCCCCCTGGATTCACAATTGCCACTTCCGGCTGCCGTCTTTATTTCCAAAACGGAAACAAGACCCCCGATTTCATCCTGCAACAAAAAGACGAGGCGCTGGCAAAACTCGAGGGCTTGCTGGGCCAGAAGTTGGGTGATAAGAAGAACCCCTTGCTGGTCTCCGTGCGTTCCGGGGCCAAGTTCTCGATGCCCGGGATGATGGACACGGTGCTGAACCTCGGCATGAACGATGAAGTGGTCGAAGTCTTCGCCGGCAAGACCCACAATCCTCGTTTTGCCTACGACAGCTACCGGCGATTCATCCAGATGTTTGGCAACGTGGTCATGGAAATCCCCAAGCAAAAGTTCGAGCACGTCTTCGACGGCCAAAAGAAGAAAAAGAAAGTGAAGCTCGATACCGAGCTCACCGCGGAAGACCTGAAGCAGGTGATTGCGGACTACAAGAAGGTGGTGCGCAAGGAAGCCGGCAAGGACTTCCCCCAGGGCCCCCAAATCCAGCTCAACATGGCCATCGAAGCGGTGTTCCGCTCATGGTACAACCCGCGCGCCAAGACCTACCGTCGCCTGAACAAGATTTCCGACGACCTGGGGACTGCGGTCAACGTCCAGACCATGGTTTTCGGCAACCTGGGCGACACCTCGGGAACCGGCGTTGGGTTCACCCGCAACCCGGCCACAGGCGCCAAGGAGTTCTACGGCGAGTTTTTGATGAACGCCCAGGGTGAAGATGTGGTGGCGGGCGTGCGGACTCCTGTGCCCATCAAGGAACTCGAGCAGATCATGCCGGAGGTTTACAACCAGCTTCACGAATTCACGACCCGGCTCGAGCAGCACTACAAGGATGTGCAAGACTTCGAGTTCACTATCCAGGACGGAAAACTCTACATGCTTCAGACCCGCAACGGGAAGCGCACGGGGCCGGCGGCGGTGCGAATCGCGGTGGAAATGGCGCACGAGGGCCTGCTGACGCCCAAAGAGGCGCTGCTGCGCGTCGAGCCCGAGCAGCTCAACCAGTTGCTGCACCCAGTGCTCGACGAATCAAAGTCTTTGAAAGTTTTTGCCACGGGCTTGCCCGCCTCTCCGGGCGCTGCGGTGGGACGCGTGGTGTTCACCGCCGATGATGCGGTGGTGAAAGGGAAGACCCAGCCGGTGATCCTGGTGCGCGGCGAGACCGTCCCGGACGACATCCACGGCATGGAAGTGGCGACGGGTATTCTCACTTCCCGCGGTGGCATGACCTCTCACGCCGCCGTGGTAACGCGTGGCATGGGCAAGCCCTGCGTCGCGGGTTGCGGCGCAGCGGAAGTGGACGAGAAAAACAAGCAGCTTAAGATCGGCAGCATGGTTATCAAGGAAGGTGACTGGATTTCACTGGACGGATCGACGGGGCGGGTGATCGAGGGCAAGTGCGACCTGGTCGAACCGGATCCCAAGAGCGGTGTTTTCGCCGAGTTCATGGAGTGGGCCGACGAGGAGCGCGAGCTTGGCGTGCGCGCCAACGCCGACATCCCGCGTGACGCTCTGGCCGCAGTCCACTTTGGCGCCGAGGGCATAGGCCTTTGCCGGACGGAGCATATGTTCTTCGCCAAGGAGCGACTGCCTCACGTGCAGCGGATGATTATGGCGTGCAAGGAGACGGCCGATCCCAAAGAGGCTGCTGCCTATGCCAAGGAGCGCCGCGCCGCCTTGGCGAAGCTGCTTCCCATGCAACGCAAAGATTTCTACGGGTTGTTCAAGGCCATGGCCGGGCTGCCTGTAACCATCCGCACACTCGATCCGCCGCTGCACGAGTTCCTGCCCAAGCGGGAAGAATTGATGGTGGAGATTGCCACACTGGAGGCGAAAGGAAAGAAGGGAGGTAAGCTAAGCCACCTCAGAAAGTTACTGGAAGTAGTTGAAGGTTTACATGAATTCAATCCCATGCTCGGGCTGCGCGGCTGCCGGCTGGGAATCATGTACCCCGAGATAACTGAAATGCAGGCGCGGGCCATCTTCGAAGCCGCTTGCGATTGCAAGAAGCGGGGAATCGAGGCGAAACCCGAAGTGATGATTCCCCTGGTCGGGGATGTAAAGGAACTCGAACTCCAGAAGGAAATCGTGGACCGGGTGGCTGGCGAAGTATTCGCCAAGAAGGGCGTCAAGGTGGAGTACCTTGTCGGAACCATGATCGAGTTGCCTGCTGCTGCGCTCTCCGCCGGGGAGATTGCCCAGCAAGCGGAGTTCTTCAGTTTCGGGACCAACGACCTCACCCAGACGACGTTCGGAATTTCGCGCGATGACTGCGCCAAGATCATCAATGCTTACGTAAAGTTGAAGATCTGGCCCGCGGATCCGTTTGCGGTGCTCGACCCGAAGCGCGTGGGCAGGTTGCTGAAACTCGCCACGGCAGAAGGGCGGGGAACGCGCGGCAACCTGAAGGTCGGCATCTGCGGCGAGCATGGCGGCGATCCGGCTTCGATTGAAGTGTGCGCCGAGGCGGGCCTCAATTACGTCAGCTGCTCGCCTTACCGTGTGCCTATCGCGCGCCTTGCGGCAGCCCAGGCGGCCGTGAAGAGACAGGAGGCGGGGGCGTACACAACAGCTTAAAAGCAGGTTCCAGGTGGCAGGGGCTAGGTGTCAGGGTATGCAGTGCTGGGTGCTGTCGTAACGGCCAAGGTGTGAGTGTTGCAGGTCCCGGTAATTTGCACGACAAGCTCACCCTGGGCTTGCCGAAGCGGAGGAATTGCGCACCTTGGGTGAGGTTGAATCGATAGACAGGATCTTGGCCTTGGGAATAATTACTGTGTTTTAAGTGTTCTAAAATAATAACTTCAAGCTGTGGTTTAATTGCCTATCAACTTGGCATCTGACATCGGTCCCTTATAACCTGACACCTGGAACCTGTTGTTCAGAATGTCGGCGCGTCGACATCGACCAGATACCGAATTCCTTTTGCCAGTACCATGGCGCCTGGAGCATGGTCCTCCCGAATGGAAGTAAGAATCTCATGCCCGAAAAAGCCCCGCCCAACGCGAATAAGATAAATCGGCGAAAGTTCATCGGAGCTTCGGGGGCTGCTCTTACGTTCTGTAGTCTTCCTCTTCAAGTCCTAGGCAGAAAAGGGGGCGGCGGAGGTGTGCCCCTTCTTCCCGCCGCAGTTGGCCCGCCTGCTCCCCACTCCTTTGGTTATGCGGGTGAGCACTTTCTGCTGGACGGCAAACCGTTCGTGATTATTTCAGGGGAAATGCACTATCCGCGCGTGCCAAGACCCTACTGGCGTGATCGCATGCGCAAAATGCGCGCCCTGGGCTTGAACACACTCTGCACCTACGTCTTCTGGAACGTGCACGAGCCCGAACCAGGCAAGTTCGACTTCACAGGTAACCTCGATGTGGCCGAGTACATCCGCACGGCGCAGGGAGAGGGTTTATGGGTGATTCTGCGGCCGGGTCCATACATTTGCTCCGAGTGGGATTTTGGCGGTCTCCCTTCCTGGCTCTTGTCCGCCCCTGACCTCAAGGTTCGCACCACCGACCCGCGTTTCCTCGAGGCGGCGGCAAAATACTTGAAGCGCGTGGGCGAACAACTGGCGCCCCTGCAAATCACGCGCGGCGGCCCCATCATCATGGTGCAAGTGGAGAATGAGTACGGATCTTTCGGCAGCGATCATGATTACATGAACGCCATTCGGGGGATTATCCGCGACGCCGGATTCGAGGTGACTCTCTACACCGCAGACGGACCGGATAAGAAAAACCTGGAAGGAGGGACCTTGCCGGACCTGCCAGCGGCGATAAACTTCGGACAGGGAGATCCATCACCGGAGTTTGCCAAGTTTGCCGGCTTCAGGCAAGGCGTTCCGCGCTTGTGCGGCGAGTACTGGGCGGGCTGGTTTGACCATTGGGGAGAACGGCATCGTGCCACTTCCCCGGAAGGAGCCGCGCAGGGGTTGGACTGGATGCTGTCGCGCGGAATTTCCGTCAACCTCTACATGTTTCACGGAGGCACAAGCTGGGGTTTCATGAGCGGCGCGAACTTTGATGGAAACTATCAGCCGGACGTCTCCAGTTACGACTACGATGCGCCACTCGACGAGGCGGGCCGGCCAACCAGGAAGTTCTTCCTGATGCGCGAGACGATCAAGAGATACCTGCCCGCGGGTTCGCAGTTGCCCGAGTTGCCGGAACCGCTGCCCATGATTGAGATTCCACGATTTGAGTTGCGGGAGGCGGCGGCGCTGGCCGGCCTGCTGGGCAACCCGATTCTTTCCGAACATCCGAAAACCATGGAAGCGCTCGGGCAGCTGTACGGATTCGTTCTTTACCGCAAAAGAGTTGCGAAGCGAACCCGAGGGCTGCTTGAAATAGAAGGGGTCAGAGACTATGCCGTCGTGTCCCAAGGCACAAGGAGGCTGGGACTGTTGGATCGCCGTCTTAGGCAGGAATCACTGGAGGTGGAACTCGAAAGCGGCGAGCCACTGGATATTCTGGTGGAGAACATGGGCCGCGTCAATTTCGGGCCGTGCCTGGTGGACAACCGAAAGGGAATCGTTGGGCCAGTTACTCTTGACGGGTCGGTTTTGACCGGATGGGAGAATTATCCTCTGCCCATGACAGACCTTTCCGCGCTGCGCTTCTCAACCTCGAAGGTAACGGAACCGGCTTTTTTGCAGGGACAATTTAAGGTGTCATCCCTGGGCGACACATTCCTGGACATGCGAGGGTGGGGAAAGGGATATGTGTGGCTGAACGGGCACAACCTTGGCCGCTACTGGAGGATTGGGCCGCAGCAATGCCTGTTTCTGCCGGCGACGTGGCTGAACGAGGGAGTCAACCAAGTTGTCGTGCTCGACCTCGAGCCCTCGAATCACCGAACGCTTCAGGGCCTAGCAAACCAGAAATGGTAAGCTGGTCTGCCTTGAAAGTTGATTATTTTTCAATGAAATATTAATTATATGTAAAGTAGTGATTTAAGTCTTGCTTTGTAGTTTCCACAGAGCTGGGACCTGCCTGGACTCCCCTTCCAGAATCCGCGAACCCGAATTCCGAGATCCCCATCTTTCGTTAAGGAGCCGACCAGGGGATGTCGGAGATGCGTGGCTCAGGATGGTGGAAATTGTCCATCCTCGACTGCTGCCGCTTGGCGCGAGCGACGGAGAGTGGAGGGGTTTGTCACGCTGCTTTTTGAATCGACCCGCCACGGCTGGGCAGCCGGCAATCGGCAATATCTTTCTGGGCAGGATGCAACTTTTGGTACGGAGTTGCAATCCAATGGCTAGATGGCGAAGGGGAGGAGAAGAGGGGTCTTCGCCATCAAACGAACAAAACAAGGACGAGCGGTAAGCTTGCCATGGGGGGAATAACAAGCAAAACAAAATTGTTGGGACGCAAGCTTTCGCACGGGGTGCGGAAAAACAATTCCAAGATCGCTGGCGATCATGGGCGCCTGATGGACGGCGTGGGAACAGTTCGAGGGACGGCTGGCGTGGGTTCGTGCAACGGCTTGTGGGTGTGATACAATCAAAAAGGAATGGCCAGCAGGGGTGAATCTATGAGCAGATCGCGAATGCAAGTGATAGCGCTTCTCGCAATGTTCTGCCTTGCCGCTCTCCCTGCGCGGAGCGGAGACGACAAGAAAGACGTCGACGAAATCGGGAACCGGAAAGTAGCGCACAAGAGCATAATTTCAGAGGAAAAAGAAATTGCTATCGGGAAACAGTACTCCACTGAAGTCGAGCGTCAAGCCAAGCTGCTCACCGATCCCGTGATCAACGAATATGTCAACAGAGTGTCGCAAAACGTGGCGCGGAACTCCGACCTCAAGATTCCCCTCACGGTGAAAGTTATTGATGACCCTTCGATCAACGCCTTCGCCCTGCCCGGAGGCTTTCTTTACGTCAATACCGGGCTGCTTATGGCTGCGGAAGAGGAAGATCAGGTGGCGGGCGTAGTGGCTCATGAAATCGCGCATGTGGCGGCGCGCCACTGGGCAAGCCAGATGACCAAGATGACCATCGCACAATTTGCCATGATCCCGCTCATCTTCGTTCCCATGTCCTATCCGGTGTACATGGGCGTGATGGAAGCTTACATGAATGGCGTGCCGATGGCCTTTCTGAAGTTCAACCGGGGTGCCGAGGCGGAGGCGGATTACCTGGGAATTCAATACATGTACAAGGCGGGATACGACCCGAACTCCTACGTCACCTTCTTCGGCAGGGTCATGGAAGAGGAGCGGCGGACGCCCGGAAGTATGCCCAGCGTCTTCATGGACCACCCGCCGACGGGTGACCGGATCATCAAGAGCGAAGAGGAAATCAAACAGATTCTGCCCAAACGCGAGCAATACCTTGTCTCCACGTCGGAATTTGACGATGTCAAGGGCCGCTTGCAACAGGTGATCAGCAACCGGAAGAAGATGAAGCCCGGCGATTCCGGGGGACCCACGTTGCGCAAGCGCCAACCGACTGACCAGACAACCACGCAAACCCAACCTACAACCCAGGGCACAGGGACCAGCACCAGTAGTAGTGGCGACGACCAGCCGCCCGTGCTCAAGCGGCGCGACTCAAACTCAAACTAAGGCTTTCCCTCTCCACAGGTAAGGAATGGCCGTCCGCAAGCGCGGGCGGCCATTCGTTTGCCCCTGGCGGCGGTAGTGGTGCCATTTGGAATGGGAACCCTTTCGACACACACGTCATTCCCGCGAAAGCGGGGCAGGATTGCGTTCATTGGTTCAGCGTTGAGCTGTCGCAGGATGTTAAAAGGCCAACCTCGGGGAATCAGAAATGAGGTTGGGCGGGTGGAGGAGCTATTCCTAGCTTGCGGAGTTCATCCGAATAGTATTTTCTGTACAGAATCTCCCATTCGCCGCCTCCTTCCGGAATGGTTCGCTTCTGGGAGGCGATGCGGCCTTTCACGGTCTCGTCGATCTTCTCTTCCTCGTGCATGAGCGCGGTGAGGATCTTGACGATTTGCTGGCGGATGGTGTTGGGCTCCTCGTAGATTTCCACCTCATCCAGCGCCTCGATGGCGGCCATGACTTGGTGCGACACCTGAACAATTTTTTCATGACTCATCTTCATAATCGCAAGACCGCCAGCCTCAGAGAATCACTTTGCGCTGCCGCACCAACTCCTTCTTGATAGCCTTGAAGGCGTCTTCGTAGCTGGCACCCAACTCTTTCATCTGGTTCCCGTGCTCTTCCAGGATCTTTCGAACTTCGTCGTTAATGCGGTCTTCAAGGCTCAACTCTTCAAGCATCACCTGGTTTATGACCTCGGTGACGTAATCCGGCTGTTCATAAGTGATCAACCCGTCGTCGTTCAGGCGCTTCAGTACCTGCTTCGCCATGTAGGTGACATACTCGCGCTGAAACTGCATAGACGATGGGCCTCTCCTTGACGTTGGTGATAAACTAGTGTATATTTCCAGGGTTGCAGGTGTCAAGATTCACGTGTGGCGGGTGGTGTCTTACCTTGCGTGTAGCGCTGACCTTTAGGTCGGCAAGTGCTGGCCTAAAGGCCAGCGCTACGAGTCAAATCAGGACACTCCCGTGCGGCGACGCGCACGGAGGATTGGGACGGTTCGGGGCGGTTAGCTCAGCTGGTTAGAGCGTCTGCCTTACAAGCAGAAGGTCATCCGTTCGAGCCGGATACCGCCCACCAGGAAGGCAGTGACAAGTGGGTAGTGATTAGTGGCTAGCGGTAAGCCCCCAACCGGATCTTGCTAACCACTAGCCACTAATCACTGGCCACTGCATTTGGAAGGGGACGTAGTTCAGTTGGTTAGAACGCATGCCTGTCACGCATGAGGTCGCGGGTTCGAGTCCCGTCGTCCCCGCCAGCATTTTCGAAAGGTTAGCGAGAAAAGCGGACTAAAAGCAAGTTACGAGCGAAGGCAGCAAGAACATGGCAACTCTCGATTGGTCGCAATGCCCTGCCGTGGAAAGCATCCCCGGTAAGCGCAGCGGCGCCTGGGTTTTTAAGGGTACCCGGACGCCTGTAGCCACCGTGTTCGAAAATCTCCAGGATATGAGCGTTGACGAGTTGGTGGAAGAATTCGGCGTGACGCGGGAGCAGGTTCAGGCGGTTCTGGAATTCGCGGCGCAGAGCACGGAAACGCCAGGTCCCCGTCCGTAAATGCTCATTTTGTTTGACAACGGCACGCCTCGCACTCTTTCCCGCTATCTGATCGACCACCATGCAGTCACGGAAGCCCGCGCCCGTGGGTGGGAAGGCTTGGATAACGGCGAATTGCTTACCGAGGCCGAGGCCGAAGGCTTTGAAGTGTTGGTGACGACCGACAAAAACCTGCATTATCAGCAGAACCTTGAGCAGCCCCGGCGATGTTGAGATGCGTAGCCGCTTGCGATCATGTGTGGTAAGCAGATTCGTTTGTCGACTTGCAATACCTTTTCAACGTAATTCCCACACCCTCCTATCTCTACACCAGCTCGATCGTTACCCGGCGTCCAACCATCGCCGCCGCCCGCTGCAGGCTGGAGAGCGTGATGTCGTTTTTCGGATCAAGCAGACGGTCAACCTGTGTCCGGCTCGTCTTGAGCAGCGTCGCCATCCGCGACTTGGATATTTTCTTTTTCTTCATGGCCTGGGCGAGCTGCCACGCGACGACCTCCTTGATCGCCTGTGCTTGCGCCTCTTCAAAGATGCCTTCCTCCTTGAGGAAATCATCGATGCTCGAACCCATATGTTTCTTGCTCATTGCTCCAACTCCTTCTGACGCTTACGGGCCAAGGCTAAATCCTCATCCGGCGTTGTCCGCGTCTTCTTGATAAAACCGTGCAGCGCGACGAGGTGCTCGCGGTAAAGGCAGAGCAGGACGCGCGCCGTCCGCTTCGTCGGCAAGTCCGTCCGCACTTCCCACAGCCCGTTCCCCAACGGGCGGCACAGCGGCATTCCCACCGGCCACCGCCATTGCGCCCGCAAAAGGTCTTTCCCGATGGCCTGTCGCTCGGCTTCCGGCAAGCCCCTTCAGCCACTCCCGCACGGGCTCGCTTCCCGCCCCGGTGCGGTAAAAGATCAGCGGGATTTTCTGTGGCTGCGGATCGTCAAGCATGAAGCACCTTATACAGGAGAGTGTACCTTATACGGTGCATGTAGGCAAGCATATTTATTCGAAATTGGCGGCTTTCTCCTATTGTCCGGCTTGGGTTTCCCCCGTTCTCCCCGTCTGGCACCGTTTTCTCGCGGGCACGGCGAGATGGGAAAAACGCCTGCACTCAGGCGGCACGGCGGGGATTCAAAGGCAGTGGCGGGTGACGAGTGACGAGTAACGAGCGCAAGACCAAGGAACAATAGGCCAGTCACGAGCAACGAGTGACAAGTGACGAGTGGCGAGAGAACTCCGACCGGCCCCCCTTCCAACCTGCGACGGGTCACAAGCCTTGGGGCACCCTCCAGGCTTGCCGTTTCCCCATGCTCGGAAGATTGGGGTAGCTGGAAAACCGGCCATTGTAAACTCGCAGTTGTCTTGATAAGGTGAGACGTGAGGCGAGGTACGTATGGTGAAGACGGTCACTCTTAACACGGACATTCCAGCCAGCCGGGAACTGCGCATCACGTTGCCTGCGGACGTATCCACGGGGTGCGCCGCGATTGTGATTATGGTTTCGCCCTCCGGGTCCTCGACTTCCGCCACTTTTAGCGACCTGCTGGACTCTGAATTCTTCGGGATGTGGCGGGATCGCGCTGACATCGAGGATAGCTTGGTGTTCGCCCGCAAGTTGCGGTCAGAAGGGTGGAACAAGCCCACCCCATGAACCTGTTGATACGGACGTTCTCGTCGATTGTCTGCGCGGAACAATTCCTGCCCAAGCGTGGCTCAACCAACCCGTCACGGATGAGGTCGCGGGTTCGAGTCCCGTCGTCCCCGCCAGCTAGTTCGATAGCCCATGGACATTTCAGTTTTCACCCATCCCGACTTGTTCGCCATTCGCCGGCTGGCGCAGACCCCTGCCTTTGGAGGTTTGCGATATCCCCTTCAGTCCCCATGGAGGATCGCCGCACTGGTGGCGGTCGCATCAAGTCACGACAGCCGTGCGATACCCGGGAACCCGTCAAAACCTGAATCAAAACTCAAGATTCGATTGATTCCATGTTGTTCCATGACGGCGAGATGGATCGCATCACGCGCCGACAGCCGTCGATGTCCCAAGACGATCTCCTTGGCACGCTCGGCGGCGGTCCGCGTAACGTCAAGCACCTGATCGACGATGCCGAGCAGGGCGTCGAACGCTGGCTGGATGGCGTCCCGGCGGTCGATGGCGACGTACCGATGCAAGATTTCTTGCAGGACCTCTGCGTCGGTGACCAGCCGCTGGCGGTCATTGACCAGTTGTTCGAGCCATCGTTGGGCGTCGCTCTTGTGGGGGTGAGGCGAGCCCACGAGATACATGGGGATGTTCGAATCAACCAGAATCACGGATGCGCACGCGATCCGTATCCCATCTCGATCTCCTCCAGCATGCGCTCCATGTCACAGGTGGGATAATCCAATCGTGCTGCGGCGCGGATGACTTCGAGCTTCTTGCCGACCCTGCCCACAGGCTCGCGGCGATGGGCCTGAGCGAGCGCCTGCCGGACCCATTCGGCAATCGACATCTGGCGGGAACGCGCGGCGCGCTTGATCTCGCGGTATTCAGGGTCGTTGAGGATGACTTGCAGTCGTTTAGCCATTACTTGAGTATATTTGACTCATGGCTATGAGTCAACTCTTGGCTCCCACTCCCGTCTTATCGGGGGACGGAACGCCCTGACGCTGCCCTTCCCGCCCTCCTGGGTCGCTGCCGTTCGCGAGGGAATCTACCCGCGCACGCGGCGGCGCAGCCCTTCGGCGCTCGCTGGGTTAGGGAGTCTTGATCGAATCATCGAAGGCCAGGACGACTTCCGCGGCCTTTCCCGCTCTGAGTGTTATCGGCTGCGCTTTGTCCACGGCTTTTCCGTACACACCCATGGGTGAACCGGAAACGGGATCGGAATGGCCGTCGTAACTCCCGTTTTTGTCAAAGAAGGCCGCCGCATACACCGGCGAAATACTAAGGTCAGTGAAGGTGATCGCCCCGTTCTTGCTCGAGGCACTTTGGCGGCGCAGAATGTGACTAACACCCTCCGCCGGAACAGGCGGCGTCGGGGCAGAAGAATCGTCCTCGAGCTTCGACGCGGTGAAAGGATTGGCGTCGAACAACATGACATAGACCTTGTGTTTCTCGTCCACAATTCCAGCCCCAGTGTAATTCACCTTCACCTTGAGCTTCTTGTGGGCAGGCGCAGCCGTCAGGCTGACGAGCGCCAGCGCGAAAATAAATACCGTCATCAAAACCAATAAAATTGCGTTCTTCCTGTTCATCCCTTTCTCCTTTACTTCCTGTGGAGCGGCCACCACTCTGAAGTCACCGACCGGAATTTCCTTTCCGGCCTTCCGACGCCCGAGATTGTACCGCAATCCGTTTACAACCGAGCCCTTCCGATTCAGTCTTTTTTCGCCGGCGACAGTCCCGTGCTACTTAGTCAACCGGGGCAGCGAGCCGTCGGCGTGGTAGGCACCGGCGACGCGGGCGCATTCCATGACTATGTGTATGGAATTCTTCGGCGTATCCGCAGGCAACAGGCAGCCCGGCCCCATGATGAAACCTCCTGCGGGCGCCAGGGTGCGCATCATCTCCAAGCAATGACGTCGCACCTCGTCCGCGGTCCCTCGCCAGAGAATGCCGGCGGGATCGAGCATCCCCAGTACACTGGTGCGCCCGTGAATGGCCTTCTTACAGGCCGTGGGATCGGTCCTGGGATCGAGTTCCAGGCAGTCGGCCCCCGTTCGCACCAGGTTCTCGAGCAGTGCCGTCTCATCGCCGCAGGAATGCACGAAGCTCTTACACCCGATCCGGCGCAGGGCATCACAGAAGGCCTTGTCTCCAGGGAACTCGAACTGGTCATACACTTGGGGCGAGATGAGGCTGCTTCCATAGGCGCCAATCGAGCTGGCGTGAGCGCCGGCTCGGTGTTGAGCTTCACCGAAGGCAATGTTCATTCGGGAACAGACTGCAAGCAAGCGCAACACTTTCGGGCGCAGCGCCTCCTCCGCGCAAGCGAGCAAGAGCTTCTCCGGCCCGCAGAGGGCGGCGGCCAGCGCCATAGGCCCCTGGTCCGCTCGCCCGATCACGAAGACCCTCCCTCCGGTCTCGCGGACCAGAATGCGGGTGGCCTTCAACAATTCGTTAAGCGGGAAAGTCTTCTCGGGATCAGGAACTTCCAACTTGTCGATGTCCTCAAAGGACTTGACGACCGGCTCCTGGACATGGGGCGGATAGTCGGACTGATAGAGGATGCCGCAGCCCAGGGCTTCCGCTTCCGCGCAGACGCCATTCTCGTGCATGATGACGTCGTGCCCGAACTCGCGCCAGCCGGCGAGTTGTGCTGCCGCTAGGATTTCGCCGCTGCGCAAAGCTTGGGTGAAGTCGGCGCCGATCATGCGGCACGCCATCGAGAAATTGTGCAGCGCCACCGGAACCCGGTCCGGCACCCGATGCTCAAGCACCGCCAGGGCGCGCTCGAGTGAGGTCATTGGAGCCATGAGCATTCGCCTTGCCTATCCGCCGGCGGCAATTCCGAGGAACGGCGATGGGCCTGAGCGGACGCCTGCCGGACCCATTTGGCGATCGACATTTGGCGGGAGCGCGCGAGGCGCCTAACCTCGTGGTATTCAGCGTCCTCGAGAATGACTTGCAGCCGGTTAGCCATGTATTTGCCAGCCCCTCAGGCCGGGACATACTGCTTTACAGCGATGTCTCTGGAGTGCTGCCGCGTTCTCGCCACGTCGTAAGCGAGCTGCATGCGAAGAAGGTGATCCATCTCGGGTCCAAACGCCTTTTCAATGCGCAGGGCCATCTCCGGCGTTAGCGCGGCCTTGCCATGGAGGAGGTCCGACAGTGTGGCCCGCCGAACCCCCAGAATCTCCGCCGCTTTGGAAACGGTAAGGCCGAGGGGCTCGATGATCTCGGTTCGAATCAGGTCGCCCGGATGGGGCGGGTTCTTCATAGGCATGGCGGTCCTCCTAGTGGTAGTCGATCAGGTCGATATCGCAGATGGTCTCCGTCCCTTCGTCATAGCGGAAAATCAAGCGCCAGTTCCCGGTGACGGTCAGGCTCCAGAACCCCCTCAACTCGCCCTTTAAGGGGTGAAGCTTCCATCCCGGAAAACGGGTGACTTGGCCAAGATCATGGGCAGTTTCGAGGGCTAACAGAAGCTTCCGCAGCTTGTCGGCCATCGCCGGGGGTAACGCCTTGGGGTTGTCTTCTTCATAGAGTCGTCGAAGGCCTTTGTTGCGGAACCCTGCGATCTGCATACGGCCCTTTCAACGTCCCAGTATGTACGGCTATACCGTACACGTCAAGCCTTATTATGGCACGGGGCCGCCTCGCCTATCCACCGGCGGCGATTCCGAGGGATTTCATCTTTCGGTAAAGGTGGCTGCGCTCTAATCCCAGAGCCTCGGCCGCGCGGGTGACGTTACCCTGGCTTTCCTCCAGCTTGCGCAGGATGTAATCTCGCTCGTAGGCGGCCCGCGCTTCCTGCAACGAGGAGAAGCCCGTCATGGGGGTCTTAGTGGAGTCGGAGCGCGCATGGTCGTAATGGAGGGAAGGGGGCAGGTGGCGGCGCTCGATTCTCTCGCCCGCTACCATAATTACCAACCGCTCGACCAGGTTGCGTAATTCCCGTACGTTGCCCGGCCAGCGGTAGCCCAGGATCACTTCCTGGGCCGATTCGGAGAAGTGTTTTGGCCGGCGGCCGTAGGCGCGCGCGAATTCCGCCAAAAAGTAGTTGCCCAGCGCAGGAATATCCTCCCCGTGCTCGCGTAGCGGGGGGACGAAAAAGGGAATGACGTTGAGCCGGTAGAACAGGTCCTCCCGGAAGTTGCCTTTCTGGATCTCCTCCTCCAGGTTCTTGTTGGTGGCGGCGATCACCCGCACATCCACGGTGAGGTCGCTTCCAGAGCCTACGGGTGTAAACCGCTGTTCCTCGATGACGCGCAAGACCTTGGATTGGGTGCGCAGGCTCATGTCGCCGACTTCGTCCAGGAACAGGGTGCCGCCGTGGGCCTGCTCGAACTTGCCCACCTTGTCTTCCACCGCCCCGGTGAAAGACCCCTTCACGTGGCCGAACAATTCGCTTTCGATCAGTTCCTCGGGGATGGCGGCGCAATTGACTTCCACGAAGGGCTGCTGGGCGCGGAGACTGAGAAGGTGCAGGGCATGGGCGACCAGTTCCTTTCCCGTCCCACTTTCGCCAAAAATCAGGACCCTTCCGTTGGTGGGAGCCGCCAGAGCCAACTGCTGGCGGAGGGCCTTCATGGGAACGCTTTCACCAATAATGCGGTATTTGCCCTGTAATTCCTCGCGCAACTGGCGGTTCTGCGCGGCCAACGTTAACTGCTCGGCCGCGTGCTTCAGCGTCAGGAGAGTCTTATCAATCGAAAGAGGCTTTTCAATGAAATCAAAGGCGCCCAATTTCGTGGAGCGCACCGCCGTTTCAATCGTTCCGTGGCCGGAAATCATGATCACGATGGGCGGGCTCGGGAGCGCCTGAATTTTCTCCAGCGCCTGGATGCCATCCATGCCTGGCAGCCAGATGTCCAGCAACATCAGATCGCAATTATGGTGCGCCAGAAAATCCAGGCTGGCTTCGCCGCTCTCCACCGCGTTTACAAGGTACCCTTCGTCTTGCAGGACGCCTGCGAGCGACTCGCGAATGCCGGGTTCGTCATCCACAATCAGAACTGAATAGCGCGCCATTTTCACAGTGATTATAGATGATGAATAATGAACGGTGCAATTTTGGATTTTAGATTACAGGCTAAGGGGCTAGGGGCTAGGGCCATTTTGGAGACTGATTCTCGAATTTTCGGAGAGGCTTGGAATTCGCAAGGCAGGGGTGCCGCGTGACCTCGGCCTCCAAGGGGTTCGGAAACTTAGCGCATGGGTGAAGCATATATCGCCTACCATGTGTGTCGCGCTTTACTTCAATGTGCCTTAAGATAATAGTGATGCGAACGAGGAATTCCGTCGGTTGGAGGTTTGAACCTTGAGGCGCGTAAACCGTTTAGCCGTACACATACCTTTCTTACTGCTCATGTCGCTAATGGTAGCTGATGTGCACCCAGGCGCCCAAACCGAAAAGGACCCGCATCGCCCCGCCTGCACTGACGCGCCATGCCGGCAGATTAGTGTTTTCTTGAAGGAGCACTATTGTGGTGAATCGCCATTCGGAAACGGACCCGACGAAAGCTGCGACCTGAGAGACAGAGAGAAACGCAGTGCCGGCGTACAAGTCATCGCAGACTACAGTTGTGAATACAATGCGAGCAGGGACGCAGCAAAGTGCACACAGCACGGACAGGTAACTCCTGAACTCCGCAATATTCTGGTCCGCGAGTTGCGGCAACTTGGAGTGCCATCCAAAGCGCCGGGAGAAACTTACTTTACGGTCTGGCAATCGGAGCGAGCTGCTTGGTTGCTGACTCAGGCCTATTACTCACATCGAATTGGACTCGACGTAGAACTTTGCGAGGTAGTCGCCGTCGTCGACCAGGATGCACATGTGACCGTTCTCCGAGAACTGCCGTTGAAGAAAACAGATTACGACGCCCCCGACGTTACGCAATGGGATCTCTTAGACCTCGCAGACACGCGTGGTGACGGTGAGGTGGACGTCATCCTGGTAGGGGATGCTTACGAGGACCATTGGCTCGAAGTCATCAGCTTCCACAATGGCTCTGCCAAGACGATTTTTTCTGGCCTTGGATATTACCTGTAGGGTTACTTCGTGGCAAGCGTGGCTGCTGGAGTCTCGACAGATTCAAAGGAAGCGCGGACCTGCTTTTCAAGATCTGCGCCTTCTGTAGCGGGCAACGCGAGCGGGCGGCGCGTGAGGCCGGGCAGAAAAGCCGCAAACCCTGAAACGCAGGTCCTCTCCACTTGCTGCCTTGTGCCTACTGCCTTCTGTTTTCTGCCTACTGTTCTTGTGCGGCCGGGGTGCGTTCAACTGGAAGTTCGATGATGAACTTAGTTCCTGTAGGTTGGTTTTCCTCCACCCGGATGATCCCCTTTTGTTCGCTGACGATTCGACTGACGATGGCCAAACCCAGGCCTGTGCCACGACGCTTGGTGGAGAAAAAGGGAAGAAACAGCTTTTCTTTGTCCTCCGGGGCGATGCCCGGGCCGCTGTCTGCCACGGTGATTTCCGCGACATCGCGCTCGGCATCGAGCGTGGTGCGAACCCAGATTTCCCTCTGGAGGGCGTGTTCGAGGGCCTCGGCGGCATTGTCGATCAGGTTGGCCACAGCGCGTTTCATCTGTTCAGGATCGACTTGGGCGAGAGGCAAATCCGGGGACAAATCCCGATGGATTTCAATCCCGCTCAAGCGGCCAGCGAAGATTTTCAAGGCGTTTTCGACGATGTCGTTCAGGCTGGAGGGGACAGGTTTGGAGGCGGGAAACCGCGCGAAGGCGGAGAATTCATCCACCAGCGATTTCAGCGTGGCCACTTCGCGGCCCACCAGCGCGGCGCTTTCTGAGACGGCGCGCAGCAGGTCCGGGGGCAAAGCGCCCGCACGCTCGAGGAGCCGTCTGATCCGCTCGGTAGAAAGTTGAATAGGGGTGAGTGGGTTCTTGATTTCATGGGCGATGCGCTGCGCAACCTCCTGCCAAGCCGCAGCCTTTTGGGCCTGCACCAACTCGGACAGATCCTCCAAAACAAGCACGGACCCAATCTTGCCGTGACGAGTGCGGACTGAAGACACCGTCAGGGAAGTGAAGGCACGGCGTCCCCCCAGATCAACCTCCATCTGGCGCGAGGCCACGCCTTGGCGAGTGGCGCGGCGAAAAAGCCGGGCCACGTCGCGGGCATCCTCAGAAGTGAAAAGATCGGCCAAGGCTCGCACGGCTCCCATATCATCGCGGCCAAACATGCGTTTGGCCATCGTGTTCACGCTGGTTATCTGGCCTTGGGGGTCGAAGGAGATGACGCCGGCAGGGATGTTCTCGAGAATGGCTTCAATCGTGTTGCCGCGCTCCTCCAACTGGCGGTTGGCAGCCTGGAGTTCTTTGGCCGCAAGGTCGATGGCCAGCCGGTTTTCCTGAAGTTGGCGGGTCATGGCGTTGAAGGACTGGATCAGAATGCCCAGTTCATCGTCCGCGCGGGCGGACACCTGGAAGCCAAGATTGCCTTTGGACACCTCTTGCGTGGCCTCGGCGAGGGCCTGGATGGGAACCGTGACCTGCTTGGCAAGGAACAAAGCAAACCAGGTGGCAATGAAGAGAATCAGCAGGGTCACCAGCGAAATAATGGAAAGGTAGTTGCGCTTGACGGCTCGCCGCTCGCTGCTCAGTTGAGCGTACTTTTGCGCCTCGCGCTCCATCTCCTGCGAGATGAGCGTCAGTTTCAGGGGGAGGCGGGTAACGCCAGCTACCGTTCCCGAAACTCTCCCGGCAGGGTCGAGGAGCGCTTGCGCGGCGATAAACACCTCGAAATCACCGGAGCGCCAGTTGCCGGAAAGCCCTGCCGGCGGGACCTGTCCACTGGATATTTGAGGATACAACCTGGCGACTTCGGAGGGATCAGGAAACGGGTCGCCAGCTTGGGCAAGGAGTCTGCCCTGGCGGTCGAAGCACATCGCAGACTCGAGACCAAGGTCTGCCACTTCGCGCTGGAGGAGGCGCAGCGTTTCATCGCTGTCGGAGGCGGCCACGGCGCCGAGCAGCATGCTGCTGCTGGCCAAGTGGTGAGTGATGTGGGAGGAACGGCTCTGGGCGTGGGCTTGCAGTTGGCGAACGATTTCCTGCGAGTCGGCGCGGATGAGGTCAAGGGGAATGCTGAACCAGCGGTCAATGGTCCGGTTGAGCAAGCCATAGGCTAAGGCAAAAAGAAAACAGACTGGCACCAGGGAAAGCCCCAGGAACGCGACCACCATGGTGGTCTTGAATCTGGCGCCCAGTCGTTGCTGCCGGCGCTCGACATACAACTTGAGCAGAATGCGCAGGAGAATCAAGGCAAAGATGACGAAGGCCAGAAAGATGACTGCCGAGAGCGAGAGCAGCAGGAGGGTTTGTCCCGGGCTGCTGGGGCGGATGAAGGAAAGGTTCAAGGAGGCTTGGCTCCAACCCAGGAAGAACAGAGCCGGGACCAGCACGAGCAAGAGAATCAAGCCAATCTTGCGGCGATCGTAGGGGCTTTCACGCATATCCGAACCTTAGGCGGGCTGAAGTTCTTGCCGGGAGGTTGCCGCAGGCTCCTGCGCTTGCGCCGGCCTTTGGTCAACGCCTCCGCCGGGCAGGAATTCCTCCAGGGGGCACCCCGCGCACCTGGGAGAGTGCGGCTTGCAGTGTTTCTTCCCCACCTCGACCAAAAGCGCATGGAATTCGTTGAAGAGAAGTGCGTGCAGCGGCAAATGCGCGTGCAGAAACTCCTGGGTTTGATGGTAATCTGCGGCTATAGGGACGAATCCATGCCTTGCCAACACGCGCCGGGTGTAAGCATCCGCCACGAAGAGCGGGCGCTGGGCCGCATAGAGGAGGATGGCGTCAACTGTTTCCGGCCCCAACCCCTTGAGGTCCAGCAGTTGGCGGCGGAGCTCCTCCGGCGACTGAGAGAATAGCCTATGTAACGAGCCTGCGTGCCGCTGCGAAAGCCAGTCCACAAAATTCCGGATGGCTCGGGCTTTCTGCCTGTAGAAGCCCGCAGGCCGCACACAGGCCTCCAGACGGGGAAGGGCGGCGCGCCGCAGCCCCTGCCAACTCAACAGGCTAGATTGGCGAAGATTGCGCAAAGCCAGTGTGGCGTTGTGCCAGGCGGTGTTCTGGGTGAGGATGGCCCCCAGAATGACTTCCAGGCGGCTGCGGGCGGGCCACCAATGTTGTGGTCCGAAGCGCCCCTGTAGGGCGAAGTAATAGCGGGACAACAACTTGCCCGCGGGATTTCCTGTCTGCTCCGCTCCCCGTGGCATACCCAGAAAGTTATACTGGCAGGGGAGTAAAGTCAAGAAACCCGCAGGCCGAAGGGGAATAGGGTGGACACCGGACTTGCGCTCCGGACAGTGGCATGATGGGCCGGAGAGTGAAATCCTGCTGGGCCACCGGTCTGAGGGGGGCAAGGCGGGCGGGTAGTACGAAGGTACAATTGCGGGGTAACCGAGTTTAGTCATAGTCTTTGAAGGATTTAAGGATTTGTCGGGGGATGCAGCGTCCCATGTGAACGCAGCCGACTTCCTGTGACCAGCGGCGGAAGTGAAAAAATGCTTGTTGATGGCGCTTCATCAGGGGGATAGGAGAGGGTTGGGGGAATGGCTGGGAAGCTCGGCGAAATTCTTCTAAAAGGGAACCTCATTAGCCCTGACCAGCTCAAGCAGGCGCTTGAACACCAAAAGGCGAATGGAGGGCGGCTTGGCAACACGCTCGTGAAACTTGGCTTCATGAGTGATGAAGAGGTCACGGCCGTCCTTTCCCACCAATACGGCGTCCCGTCCATAAATCTGAATTATTTTGAAGTTGATCCGGGCGTCACCAAGTTGATCCCCATGGAAACAGCGCTAAAGTTTCAAGTGCTGCCGCTGAGCCGTGTGGGGTCATCCTTGACGTTGGCCATGGTTGACCCGACCAACGTTTTCGCCATGGACGACATCAAGTTCATGACAGGCTTCAATATCGAGCCTGTGGTGGCGTCGGAAACGGCCCTTGCCGACGCGATCAGGAAGAACTACGGGAGCATCGAGGAGCAGGAACGGAAGAGAGAACTTGAAGAAATCGTTAGTTTCATCGACGAGGCTGAGCAGGAGATGCTCGAGCTCGAGGCGGAAGATGAAACGACCTTAAACCTGGAGCAACTGGAAAAGGCCGCCGAGGAAGCGCCCGTCATCAAGCTCGTGAACTACTTCCTGACCGATGCCGTCAAGCGGGGAGCCAGTGACATTCACATGGAACCGTACGAGACCGAATACCGAATTCGGTACCGGATCGACGGCGTCCTTCAGACTATTATGAGCCCGCCCATTAAGCTCCGCGACGCGATCATCAGCCGCATAAAGATCATGTCCAAGCTGGATATTTCCGAAAAGCGGCTCCCGCAGGATGGCCGCATCATGGTCAAAATGATAAAGGACGGGAGGAAGAAGGCACTCGATCTTCGCGTTTCGGTTCTTCCCACCATGCACGGGGAAAAGATTGTCATGCGGCTGCTTGATAAAGAGAACCTGCGGCTGGACATGACCAAGCTGGGGTTCGAACAGGAGTCCCTGACCAAGTTCCAAAAGGCCATATTCAAGCCTTATGGAATGGTTTTGGTCACCGGGCCAACCGGCAGCGGCAAGACCAACACCCTTTATTCCTCCATAGTCCAGTTGAATAGCCCGGATACGAATATCCTGACCGCTGAAGATCCGGTGGAATATCAGGTGCCCGGTATCAACCAGGTTCAGATGAAAGAGCAGATCGGCCTGAACTTTGCCATGGCTTTGCGATCGTTCCTGCGCCAAGATCCCAACATTATTCTGGTGGGAGAGATCCGGGACTTTGAGACAGCGGAAATCGCCATCAAGGCGGCGCTTACCGGCCACTTGGTTCTTTCCACACTTCATACTAACGACGCCCCTTCGACCATCTCACGCTTGATGAACATGGGAATCGAGCCTTTCCTGGTTGCGACCTCGGTGAACCTTATCTGCGCGCAACGCCTGGTGCGCCGCCTCTGTCCAGAGTGCAAGGTGGTGGACAAGGTCCCCCCGCAAGTCCTGATCGAAGCCGGCTTTGCGCCGGAAGAGGCCAAAACCGTCAAAGTCTGGAAGCGGCAGGGCTGCCCGAGCTGTGGCAACAAGGGCTACAAGGGCCGTATAGGTCTCTATGAAGTGCTGGAAGTCACGGAGGAGTTGCGCGAGTTGATCCTGGTAGGAGCATCGGCGCTCGAACTCAGGAAGAAAGGCGCCGAGCAGGGAATGATGACCCTACGGCGTAGCGGGCTTACCAAAGCGGCCGCGGGCATAACGACTCTTGAAGAGGTGATGCGGGAGAGCGTGCTGTAAAGCAGTCGAGGAGTCGAGAGTCGGGAAGTCGAAGAGTTAAAGACCCTTTCTTCGACTTCCCGACGGGATCGTGGCCACAGTCGAGTAGCCAAAGACATCGTTTTTCACTCCTCGACTTCTCGACTTCTCGACTTTAGGAAAGGGAGAGCGAATTTATGGCAGTTCCAAGTCTTAGCGATCTTTTGAAGCGCATGGTCGATATGGGAGGTTCCGACCTGCATATTACCGTTGACTCCCCTCCCAGGATTCGCCTTCATGGCGAGCTGAAACCCCTCGAGGGCGTGGCGCCGCTCGGCCCGGTGGATACCAAACAACTGGCCTACAGCATTCTGACTGACGCCCAAAAGCACCGCTTTGAAGAGAGTCTTGAACTCGACTTCTCATTCGGGATCAAGAATATGGCGAGATTCCGGGGCAACCTATTCAATCAGCGTGGCGCCGTCGCCGGGGCGTTCCGTATGATCCCTTATGAAATCAAATCCTTTGATGAGTTGCGGCTCCCCCCCCTGCTGGGGACTCTTTGTGAGAAGCCTCGCGGGTTGGTGTTGGTGACCGGACCGACAGGGAGCGGCAAATCGACCACGCTGGCGACCATGCTCGACCTCATCAACCAGTCACGTTATGAGCACATGATCACCATCGAAGATCCTATCGAGTTTATCCACTCCCACAAGAGGTGCCTGGTGAATCAGCGCGAGGTTCACTCGGACACCCAATCCTTTGCCAACGCGTTGCGCGCCGCGCTCCGAGAAGACCCTGACGTTGTGCTGATCGGAGAAATGCGTGACCTGGAAACTATCGAGTCCGCGCTCCGCATAGCCGAGACAGGGCATCTTACCTTCGCCACCTTACACACCAACACCGCTTCTTCCACCATTAATCGCATTATCGATGTCTTCCCTTCGCACCAGCAATCACAGGTTCGCGCTCAGCTCTCCATGGTACTGGAAGGAATTCTGTGCCAGTCGCTTCTGCCCAGGGCGGACGGGAGGGGGCGAATCTTGGCCGCGGAGATTCTGGTTCCGAACCCTGCCATCCGGAACCTCATTCGCGAAGACAAGATTCACCAGATTTATTCCGCCATGCAGTTAGGACAAGAAAAGTTCGGCATGCAGACTTTCAATCAGGCTCTTTATTCTCTCTACTCGCAAAGGCTGGTTACCCTGGAGACAGCCTTTTCGCGTTCGGGCAATGTCGAGGAACTCCAGGATATGATTGACCGTGGCAGCGCTACAGGCGCAGCCGGGCAGCAACTGTCGGCCTTCCACGGTTCTATCCGCAGGTAGTCGCGACGGCCCTTGCCGGACTGCTGAGAACCGCTGCCCGCGGTCCTCGAGCGGGGAGGCAGGGCAGGAAACAGGGAGGTGGACTGATGCCACAATTTGAATATCGAGGTACGTTGCGCACAGGCATGCAGGTCAGCGGGGTGAGAGCGGCAGCGACCCGCGAAGCCCTCGACGCGGCCCTTCGCCGCGAGCAGATCACTCCGGCTCGCATCGTGGCGAAACGCACCATGGCCGTCCCCAAACCGAAGGTGCGGGGAAGGGTGACTGCCAAAGAACTGGCGATTTTCACCCGTCAGTTCTCAGTCATGATTGATGCCGGACTTCCCCTGGTCCAGTGCCTTGAAATCCTCGCCGGCCAACAGGCGAACCACGCTTTTTCCAAGGTGTTGACGGGGGTTCGCAAGACGGTTGAAGGCGGCTCGACGCTCGCCAATGCGATGCGTGAGTATCCCAAGGTGTTTGACGACCTCTATACCAACATGGTCGAAGCGGGCGAGACCGGGGGCATCCTGGATGGGGTACTGCAACGGCTCTCCGTCCATATTGAAAAAGCCGTCAAGTTGCGCCGGGCGGTGAAGTCCGCCCTGATCTATCCCTCGGCAGTGGTGCTCATCGCGGGGGGCGTGATCACTCTCCTGCTGTGGAAGGTCGTACCTATTTTTGCCACCCTTTTCGCCGGTCTGGGTGTGGACCTGCCTTTGCCCACCCGTATCGTAATAGGTTTCAGCAACGCTATCGCAAGCTTTGCCTTGCCTGCCATAATTCTGCTTGCCTTGGCCGTATACGGCCTGAAGCTTTTCTACGCCACGGCCCAAGGTCGGATGATCATTGATCGTTTCATTCTCCGCCTCCCCCTCGTGGGTAGCCTGATGCGCAAGATCTCGGTGGGAATGTTTACTCGTACGCTGGGCACTCTGATTTCCAGCGGCGTCCCGATGCTGGAAGCCATGGATATTACGGCCCGCACGGCGGGAAATGCGGTTGTCGAGAAGGCCGTCTTGGAGGTTCGCAGGGCCATCGAAACAGGGCGGACCATCGTGGATCCCCTGCGCGAAACCGGTGTTTTCCCAAACCTCGTGGTGCAGATGATCGGAGTAGGCGAGCAGACCGGATCATTGGACGCCATGCTCCAGAAAATTGCCGACTTCTACGAAGAAGAAGTGGATGTGGCGGTCGCCGATCTCTTAACGGCGATGGAACCGATGATCATTCTTTTCCTGGGTGTGGTCGTCGGAGGGGTCGTAATCTCGATGTATCTTCCCTTGTTCAGCTTGATCGGGAAGTTGGCTGGCTAGGTCTTGTCGCTTAGTAACCGCTGCATTCTCGAAGGGAATCCCCTCACCTCCGGCCTCTCTGTCCGTCGGCTGACGGACAGAGGGGAGAGCTGATCCGATCACTACCATCCTTGCATCCTTGGATGGCCGGACCCGATCCCAGCCAGGACTCCTCGGGGTTAGGGGGTGATGGCCGAAGCCAGACCCGGTATGATGATGGAGGCTTCGGCGCGCGAAAGAGATATTGACGGCTGCGCTGGAGAGCATAGAATTGTCGGTTGGTAGGCTGCTTCATGGAAGAACGCTCTTCCCTTAATTCGACCGCCCTCTCTGCCGGGTTGCCTGACCAGTTAAAAGAGTGGCTCCCCTGGGTCACTAAAATACGCTTCGTCGTCATCAGTTTTGTTTTCGCCATTGATTTCTCCATTCGGACCCTTGGCGCCAATCCTAACCCTCCCTCCTTCAAATACTTCGGCATCTCCATTATTCTTTGGTACGTTCTCGGCTTGTATTACCTGATTTACAATCAGCTAAGCCGGGATTACCTTTTGCAAGCTTATTTGCAGATTTTCTCTGACATTGCCGTCACCACTGCCGTATTGCACCTCACGGGTGACTTGGAAAGCAATTACCTCTCGCTTTACCTGGTGGTAATCATCCTTTCCAGCACCCTTCTTCCCCGCGGGCGGGTCTACCTGGTGGCGGGGGTAAGTTTCGTTTGCATGGGCGGAATGCTGGAATTGGCATATCTCCCAACTATCTTTCCGGATTTGGCATCCCATTATCCGGCCCTTCGCTATCTCGTGACCTCCTCACCGCTTTCGGTGGACTTGCGAACCTTGCAGGTCAAGATTGGGGCCAGCTTTTTCGCTTTCTTCGCCGTTGCCTTCCTTTCCAGCCGTCTGGCGGAAACCCTTCGAAAAGTCGGAGCGGAACTACGCGATAAGAGCGGGCAGGTGGTAAGCCTGCAAGCGAAGACCGAGAACATCCTCGAGAGCATGCGCGACGGGCTCGTGAGCACAAATTTGGAAGGTTTCGTCAGCGAACTGAATGGCTCGGGCGCCACCATACTAGGCTTGAGGCCGGAAGAGCTGCGTGGAAAGCCGATTCAGTCGCTTTTCCCTGAGCTGCAAGCCGGAAGCTTCTCGAATCATGGCGCAAGCGCTTTTCCGACACGGCAAGAAGTGGTCTATGTGAATCCGCGCGCCGAGCACCGCATCCTGGGCGTTTCTGTTTCTCCCCTGATGGTTCCCGAAATCGGCGTGGTCGGTTTTGTATACAATTTCCAGGATCTGACAGAGGAAAAACGCCGGGACGCCGAGTACCGCACCAAGGACCGCATGGCGACGCTGGGCCGCATGGCAGCGGGCATCGCGCACGAGATCAGGAATCCGCTCGCGTCGATTACCGGTTCCGTCAAGCTCATGCAGTCAATTTCGCGTTTGGATGACGACCAGTCCAAGTTAATAGAGATTGTGAGCCATGAGTCGGAGCGGCTCAATAAACTGGTGTCGGATTTTCTTCTCTATTGTCGTGACCAGCGCCATGAACCCCAGCAAGTGGACTTGTTGAATGTGATCGAAGAGACGCTGGTATTGCTTTCCCACCATCCGCTCTTTGGGGCCAATGTCCGGGTGGAGAAGCGGCTTCCTGCCGGGCCTCTCATGATCTGGGCCGATGCCGACAAGTTGCGTCAGGTATTCTGGAATATATCGGACAACGCGCTCAAGGCCATGCCCGGCGGAGGGGAGTTGACGGTGCAAGTTGAGGAGATCAGCGAGAGGATGGTTCGAGTGACTCTGAGTGACACCGGAGTGGGATTTACGGAGCAGCAACTCGAAAAAGTCTTCGAGCCCTTTCAACCGGGTTTCAGTGGTGGGACAGGCCTCGGGCTGGCCATTGTTTACCAGATCATGCAAGGACTCGGGGGTACAATCCAGGTGGAGTCGAAGGCCGGCAGAGGCGCGCGCTTCGTTCTTGAAATACCCAAACAGCCCACTCCAGTGGTGGGTGAGCAAGGGCGTTTCACGTCGGCGATTGCCAGTCGGTGACGAGGCTTGAGATAAAAATGCAGGCTTGGGAGAGGTAAATGGCTCGGCTGCTAGTGGTGGACGACGAGAAGTCGTTGTGCCAAATGCTGGAGATTGTCTTCCGCAAGGACGGCCACCTGATCGAGACCGTGTCCAGCGGCCAAGCGGCGAAAAAGAAGCTCGAGTCCCAAGTCTACGATCTGATCATTTCCGACATCCGCATGCCGGACCTTTCGGGCATTGAGCTGCTCGAATTTTTCCGCGAAAGCCGGAATCCCGCCGCTTTCATTTTGATTACGGCTGTCCCTAGCATGTCCACGGCCATCGACGCGCTCAACCTGGGCGCCTATCAGTATGTCATTAAGACAGACAAACTGGTTGAGGAACTGAAACTCACGGTCAAGCGGGCGCTGGAAGAGTTGGCTTTGCGTGAAGAGAATGTGCGCCTGCGCCGCGAATTGCTCCGCGTCTTTGCGCATAACAACATCATTGGTCAAAGCCAGGCGATTCAGAGCATCCTGGAAATGGTGCGGACCGTGGCCCCCACCACCAGCACGGTCTTGATTACGGGTGAGAGTGGGACCGGCAAAGAGCTGGTGGCGCGGGCCATTCACGAGGCCAGCTTGCGACGCGAAAAGCCCTTTGTTTCGATCAATTGTGGGGCCTTTCCGGAAACCCTACTGGAAAGCGAGTTATTTGGATATCTCAAAGGGGCCTTTACCGGAGCCGATGCCAACCGTAAAGGAATCATCGAATCCGCCCATGGGGGCACCTTATTCCTGGACGAAATCGGGGAAACCAGCCCTACCATGCAAGTCAAGCTACTGCGGGTTCTCCAGGAGCGAAGGGTGCGACCACTGGGGGGAAGCACCGACGTTTCGATCGATGTGAGGTTGATTGCCTCCACAAACCGCGATCTAAAACGTATGGTGGCCGCGGGGCAGTTTCGAGAGGACTTCTATTACCGCATCAGCGTTATACCTATCCACGTCCCTCCCTTGCGGGAGCGGCCTGACGACATTGGGCCTCTGGCACGCAACTTTCTGCGGAAATTTTGCTTGCAGATGGGGAAAGGGGCGCTGGATTTCGATCGAGACATCCTGGAGGTCCTCGAACGTTATCCCTGGCCCGGAAACATCCGCGAACTCGAAAATGCCATCGAATATGCCGTGGCCATATGTGGGGAACGCGATGGCCGGGTATGCCTGGAACACCTGCCTCAGTCGGTGTCGGGTATCACGCTGAGCGGCGAGACCACTGTCGAGATTCCCCAAGAGGGGTTGGATTTCGAAACCCGACTGTCGCAAATCGAAAAGCAGTACCTGCTTGCGGCATTGCACAAAGCGGAGGGTGTTCGAACTCGCGCGGCGGAACTTCTTCGCATGTCCTACCGGTCGTTTCGTCATTATGCCAAGAAATACAACATCTGAGGCTAGCGGATTGGATGCCATGTCTCAACTTCCATCCACGCCTGTTTCCGCAGAATCGGCGAGCCCGGAAGGCCTGCTTTGCAGTCGCAACATCGACCGGTTGGCCATCCCACTCCTGATCGCCTTTTCACTTGCCTTGTATATCGCCACCACCGGCTACGACCTGGTTGGGGACGACGCCATCTTGATTGGGGGCAACCCCTACGTGAGAAGCTTCCATTTTCTGCGCGAGATTTTTACGCAGAACTTCTGGAGCTTTCGCGGCGCGCGCGGTGACAGTGTCTACTACCGCCCGTTGGTTATGTTCACCTTTCTGGTGCAGGCGACGTTGTTCGGTCCGCGACCCGCCCCCTTCCATCTTTTCAACGTCCTCCTAAACTCCTGGGTCGTGGTGATGGTCTATCAGCTCGGCAGGAGGTTTTGGCCAAAAGGGCGGGGCGCTTTGTGGGGCGCCTTGCTTTTCGCCGCCCTGCCTGTTCATACGGAGGATGTCGCGACCGTCTCGGGGGTTTCTGATCTCGAGTGCGCTGCGTTCTTCTTGGCGGCACTTCTGATCTACACCAAGCCCGACGGTGGCAAGGGCTTTTCGCGGGTGCGAGCCTGGATGAGCGCACTCGTGTTTCTCCTGGCGGCGCTGTGCAAAGAGGTGGCGCTGGCTGTCCCTGTGCTCATGGTTTTCTACGAGCATTTCCTGCGCGGCGACGCCGCGCCATTTGGCAAGCGCCTGAGCCGCTACCTGCCGAGCTTCTTGGTGTCGGCATTCTATATTGTCGTTCACCTTGCCGTGATCGGGGATCTTTCCAGCGTCGGGCCGCCCAGCCGCATGCATCTGAGGGAGTCCCTCATTTTCGGCTTTACGCAGCTCGGCGAATACATCGGCAAGCTTCTCTGGCCTCAGCACCTTTCTTATTCTTGGAAGTTTCACCCCCCTTTGAGCTGGCGAGATCCGGCAGTGCTCCTGGGGATGTTGTTTACACTGTGGGCGGTGGGAGCGGCGGTGGCTTGGTGGAAGCTGGACCGTCCTGTCTGTTTTTCTATCTTTTGGTTCTTCTTGACTCTTGCTCCCGTTCTCAACATCGCTGGAGTCGGAGTTCCCGCCTATGGAGAGAGATACCTTTACATTCCGTCGGTGGGGATCTGTTGGCTGCTAGGCCAAGGTCTGGGAGCCATGGCTGGCCAAGCCCCAGGCCGCCGCGCTTGGCGAAGAGTTGCGGCGGCAGGGCTGGGATCGGTTCTGTTGCTGGCAGCGTCGCTTCGGACCTTGGTGCGTCTGCCGGCCTGGCGGAATAACTTCACCTTGGGCCTGGCCACTGTGCGTGAAGATCCCAACGCCGCGATGTTTTACGTCTACTTAGGGAACAATTATCGAACCGAGGGCAAGCGCGGGCTCGCACGGATTGAATACATCGCGGCGATAGCGGCGGACCCGCTTGCCGGCGAGGCGTTCGTGAACCTGGCAGGTGTCTTCTTGGACGATGGGAACGAGAGCGCTGCTGAAGAAGTCTTGAGGCGCGGCGCTCAATTGAATCCTAATTTCTCGAAGCCACTCTTCGCCTTGGGCAAGATTGCCCTCCAGCATGGCGGAAAAGAAGAGGCGCGCGATTTTTTCGCGAGAGCATTGTCGCGGGACCCGAATGATGCCGAGGCCCTTTTCGAGCTCGGGCTTTTATCGCTCCAGGAAGATCGTCTCGACGAGGCAGAAAACCTCCTCGGCCGGGCCGCAACGGTAGAGCCTGCTTCTTCGGTGGTCCACCTGAACCTGGGGGCCGTTTTCTCCCGCGAAAAGAAATTCGGCGCCGCGGAAACCGAGTTCCGGCGCGCCGTCCAACTTGCCCCAAATAGCGAGGCACCCTACCTGGCTCTTGCCGGTGTTTACGAAGATCAAGGCAAACAGGCGGTAGCACTCGAGCTCTATCGGATGATAGTGAAAGTCGCCCCGGACGCTGCCAACGCACAGTTCCGCCTGGGCGTTCTCGCGCTGAAAATGGGGAAAAGCGCTGAGGCCATCACGGCGCTTGGGAAAGCGATTGCGGTTCAGCCAAGGTCAGCCCTGGCTCATGCCCAGCTCGGTCTGGCATATCTCGAGTCCGGCAACCCTGCCGACGCGAAGCGGGAAATCGAAACGGCCAAGCGCCTTGATCCCACTGAGGCCACGGTGCAGATGGCCCTAGAAAGGCTAAAGTCTTACCCGCTGCCCAGTCCCCCGTTTGCTAAGAAACGCGACAAATAGGACACTCGGGCTTCCCCTTGCTCGCTGTCTTGAATCTGTGAGGTCTGCTATGAGTGTGACAAATTCCGTCGCACCGTTTGGACATAAAGCGGCGAAAGTTGCCTGGCGCAAGGCGCAGAACCCGCAAGCGTCTTCGATGGCCGATCTAAGTATCTGAATATACGATGGTTAGCCTTGATGGAAAAATGCTCTGAAGACGTACATTGGCAAGTTAAGTGCCCTATATGAAACGGTCAATACCCACGCGTTTTCAGCTTCGAAAGGAGGACGAATGAAGAAAGGTTCACGAGGTTTTTCACTGATTGAGTTGCTGATTGTCGTCGCGATCATTCTGATCATTGCGGCGATTGCTATCCCAAATCTGCTGCGTTCGCGCATTGCCGCCAATCAAGCTTCTGCAGTGGGATCACTGCGCACGCTCAACACCGCGGAGGTCACTTACGCTACCACGTACAATACTGGTTACACTGCGACCCTGGGGAACTTGGGCCCACCTACCTCTGGTAACCCTGTCGCTACCGCTGCGGGATTAATCGACAGCGTTCTCTCCGGAGGTACCTCAACTGCCACAATGAGCAGCAAGAGTGGTTATTCTTTCATTTACACACCGGGTGCCACCGATACGAGTGGCAGAATTAATACTTACGGGATCACCGCTACACCGATCAGTGTGGGGACGACTGGGACCAACTACTACTATACTGATATGTCCGGGGTGATCCGTCAGAACAGCACGGCGGTGGCTGGCTCGAGTGACTCGCCGTTGGCAGGTTAGGCATCTGAAACAAGGCGCGGAAACATCAAAAGGGAGGGCGGGGAAGCCCTCTCTTAGTTTCTCAAGGTATCTCGGAACGAGGCCCTCGTGACCTCCGGGTCACGTTGCAATTGAATTAGGGAGTACTGTTCCATTCCCATCCGCTAAATTAATTGTGGTTAAATGTCAGCGGAAGAGGAAGCGAACAGTGCCAAGGGAAAGTACCCCACTGAGAATGACAGTGACCTCAAGATGTCATTCGGACGCGGCCTTACCGGGACCAGGGGGAGATGCGGGCCTGCCCCCGGGCGTCTCGACCAATGTGCCCAGTCTTCCTTCCTGGAAGGGGATCGCTGTTGTTCTCACCCTGACGTTTGCGGTTTATATCCCCACCCTTAGCTACCAATTTGTCCACGACGATCGCGGACAGATTGTAGAGAATCCCGCCATCCATTCCTGGCATCTCGTCCCCACCTACTTTACATCGCACGTATGGGCAGCGCTTATGCCGGAGGAGTTGGGGAACTACTACCGGCCGCTCTTCCTGTTATGGCTGCGAGTCAATGACGCAGCATTTGGAAACCATGCCTGGGGTTGGCATTCCACCACCATCCTGGCCCACGTCCTCGCCACACTTCTCGTATATCTTCTGGCGTTCCGATTGGGAATCAGCCGTGATGCGGCGCTTCTGGCGGCGTTGATCTTCGGCCTTCACCCCGCGCACATCGAAGCCGTGGCCTGGATTTCCGGTGTCACCGAACCTCTTTTGGGGATCCTTTTGATTGCTTCGTTCCTGGCTTACGTGCAATGGCGGATTGAGAGCGCGCGCAAGTGGAAACTAATTTCCCTTGCCCTATTTGCTCTTGCCGTGGGGGAGAAGGAGACCGCTCTGATCCTTCCCGGCCTCTTACTGGCCTACGATTGGTTCTTTGGGGGTGGGTGGGGAAGTCCGCTTGAATGGAGAAGAATTCTCGCGTGGTGCGGTGAAGCCCTGCGCAGAATCTGGCCTTATCTCCTCCTCATTGTCCTTTATGTTCCCGCGCGGATTTACGCGCTCAAAGGGTTCAGTCATGCGACCACGCCGCTCAGCAGAGAGCAGTTGATCTTTACTTGGCCGTCGTTGATTTGGTTCTGGGTTCGCCATCTGGTTTGGCCTGCCGGCCTCAGTACTTTCTATAACTTTCCCGCGGTAATTCATCCCAGGCTTGAGAATTTCATTCTCCCCTGCATCTTCGATGTTTGTGTGGCGGTTGCGCTGTTCGTCGGGGTTCGCCGGAGCCGCACGGGCGCTTTCTTTGCGGTCTGGCTGGCTCTGCCTTTGATCCCCCTCCTCGATCTCCGCGTTTTTGTGGCCGACGACTTCGCTCACGACCGCTACTTGTACCTGCCCTCCGTAGGCCTCGCCATCCTGATAGCTCCGGTTCTAAAGAAGGTGTGCGGGGGCACGGCGCAATGGCAAGGCGTTCCGGTGTCCCTCCTGGCTGCGGCCTTGTGCCTGGCCGCTGTTCTCAGCTTTGGAACAATCAATCAGAGTTTTTACTTTCGCGACAACCTGACTTTTTACAGCTACAACCTCTCCAAGGCGCCCCACAATCCTGCCGCCGAATCCAATCACGCAGCTATATTGGCCGAAGGTGGCTCGTACGGCCCTGCTCTGGAAGAGTTTGCCGACGTTGTAAACCGCAATCCTAATTACTGGACCGCGATTTACAATCTGGCCTTCACCTATTACAAAATGGGGAATCTGCCGGAAGCAGAAAGGCACTTTTTGGAGGCGATCCGTGTCAATCCGCATAAAGCTGATGAGTATTTCTACCTGGGCATGACGCGGTTCAAGTCCGGACGGACAGACGAAGCCATTGCTTCCGCGCAGCAGGCTATCGCGATTAACCCCACGGGCTTTGCTTATCATTTCGCCTTGGGGATGATGCTGAAAACCCGAGGCGATCTGACAGGGGCTCTTCGGGAATTCAAAGAAGAGTTGGCCATCAATCCAGGACAGCAGGCGGCGGCCGCGCAGATAATAGAGGTCGAGAATCGGTTGCGGGGCACTCGACCGTGATGGCTGAATGATCCGCTTGTAAAGCCTGTCATTCTGAGGTCCCTGTTCTTTGGGGGCCGAAGAATCCCGGCAGTTCGTTTGGATGATCGGGCTACCAATATTCCCGGCGAACTGCAGAGATCCTTCGTCGTCCCAAGGAGCGGGACTCCTCAGGATGACACGGCAGGGTAGAGCGGGACTCCGTACTTCCCTGGGTTCTCGCCATCAGGTATATTATCCTGCGTCCGTGGCAACGGAAGGTGACCGTGCCACAGGAGGAAGTTAGCCGCCTGATCCGGTGCGTTGACCATGCTGGCCCTTGAAACCGTCGATCTGACGAAAGACTACCGTTTGGGTTTCTGGCGCAATAGGGTTAGGCGAGCGCTCGACCGGCTTAATCTCGGGGTGGAAGCCGGAGAAGTTTTCGGGCTGCTCGGGCCGAACGGGGCCGGCAAAACCACCACGCTCAAATTGCTCTTTCGCTTGATTTTCCCCACTTCCGGGACGGCGCGCATCCTCGGGAAGCAACTCGACGACCTCTCCGTCCGCTTCCGCGTCTCCTATTTGCCGGAGAATCCCGGCCTCTATGAGCATTTGACCGCGCAGGAGTTCCTGAACTACGTTGCATCCCTGTTTGGTTTGTCGACTGTTGAACGCCGCCGCCGCCTCGGCGCGCTGATCGATCAGTTGGGTCTCACCGCCTCCCGCAATCTCCCGCTGCGCAGATTCTCCAAGGGCATGATTCAGCGTGTAGGAATTGCTCAGGCCTTGATCAATGATCCTGAAGTGGTGTTCTTGGACGAGCCCATGTCCGGCCTGGACCCGCTGGGGAGAAGGGAAGTTCGTGAGGTCATATTACGGTTGAAGGAACGCCAGAAAACAGTATTCTTCTCCACGCATATTCTCGCGGATGCTGAGACGCTCTGTGACCGAGTGGCGGTTCTCCATCACGGCCGGTTACAAGGGTGTGGTGAGTTGAACACCATCCTTCGCCTGGGAGTTTCCACCACCGAGTTGGTGATCGAAGGCCCATCCCCGGAGGTCATGGCAGCGCTGAGGCCTTTTGCGTCGTCGGTGATCCGGACAGGAGAGCGAGTGCGTCTCGAGATACCGGAAGAGAGCGCCGTTCAAAGAACTCTCGAGATTATCCTGCGCGGCAGGACGAAGCTGATCTCCGTAAATCCGGTGAAGAGATCGTTGGAGGATTACTTCCTTCAGAAGGTTGGAGCCGCCGAGTAGTGGATGTTAGTCGAGGAGTCGAGAAGTCAAGGAGTCGAGAAGTCGAGAAGAAGATTCGAAGAGTTAACCTGAATCCGGCGTGAAAAATCGCCAGAAGCCGGCTTCCAGCGTCTAAAAATGCAGCTTTTGCAGCACACGGTGCATTGTTCCAAAACCACACTTTTAGTGAGGTTTTCGTACAAAGGCCAAAATACCCTTCGGAGCCAATGTTGACAAGGTTTCTAAGCATATGCAAAACGTGAATCACGCCGGATTCAGGTTAACGACATGTTTTCCCACTTCCCAACAGGCCGCATTGTAGGGGCGGCTTTTGTGGCCGCCCCAAGGCAACCATCCGCCAGTTGGCGGATTGCCCCTAATACACCAATGCCGAAGACGTGGTCTTCAACTCTTCGACTTCTCGACTCTTCGACTCCTCGATTTTAGCGGGGGCTTTAACTCCTCGACTTCTCGACTCTGGACTCCTCGACTGCCCTAGGACACAAGCATGCGCGTGGCCACAATTGCTTTCCATACCTTCAAGGAATCGGTGCGCCAGAAAGTTCTGTACAATCTGGTAGCCTTTGCGCTCCTTCTCATCTGCGCCGCGATCCTTTTCGGAAGCATTTCCGTGGGTGTGGAACGGATTATTTTGATAACTCTGGGGCTCACCTCGATCTCGGTTTTCGGTCTGCTGATTGCTATTTTCATTGGAATCGATCTCGTCTCGAGAGAGATCGAACACCGGACGATCTACAATATCCTCTCCAAGCCCGTCGCCCGCGTGGAATTCATTCTGGGGAAATACTTGGGACTTCTGCTCACCCTCCTGGTCAACACGGCTATCATGACGGTGGGTTTCTATGGCGCTTTGTTCTATCAAAAGCGCGCGCTAGGGCTTGGCGACCTTGTGTTTCTAGGTGCTATCTACTTCATTCTGCTCCAACTGGCCCTGGTGGTGGGGATCGCCGTGGTCTTTTCTTGTATATCCACCCCGGTGCTATCTGCGGTATACACGTTTTGCCTTTATGTTATAGGGAATTTCTCGGCCGACTTGCGCGCCTTCGGTCACGAAAGTCAAAGCGCCCTGCTCGGGACAGTGAGCGACATCCTTTATTACGCGCTGCCCAATTTCGGGAATTTCAATGTAATCAGCCAGGCAGCCCACGCGCAACAGATACCCGGCTACCTATGGCTTGGAAACTCTCTTTACGCTCTTTTCTACATAGCAGTCCTCCTGGGCATGGCCGTCCTTATCTTTGAGGAACGGGAGTTCCAATGAGATTGTTTTCTGCGTCACTCTCCCAACCTCGCTTCCGCCGGCGCGCCTGCCAGCTCTTACTTCTGCTATGTCTCTTAGGATTGATCCCAATACAACGGAGCATTGACCTTCGAAGGGGAAGGGATCAGGGAGTTGCCAACGTCTTATTTCTGCCCTCAGGGAAGTTTTTGCGAAAGCTTAGTTTGGGATATGAAGGGTTACTGGCTGACATTTACTGGACACGAGTGGTGCAATATTTCGGTGGGAAACGGCTGGCGCATTCCACCGAGTTCAAACTGCTGGGGCCTCTGCTGCAGATCACTACGGACCTGGATCCCCACTTGCTCATTGCCTACCGATTCGGCTCCATCTTTCTTGCGGACAAGCCACCTCAGGGAGCCGGTGAACCCTTGGAAGCGCTGGCGCTCTTGCGTCGTGGCATTGTGGCGAACCCGGACTACTGGCGGCTTTGGGAAGATCTTGGCTTCATCTACTATTGGGACTTGAAGGATTATGCGGCCGCGGCCCGCGCCTTTCAAACCGGAAGCGAGAGGCCGGGGGCCATGCAATGGATGCGCGCGATGGCAGCCAAGGTGGCAGCGCAGGGAGGCCAACTGGCGACCTCGAAGTTCCTCTGGTCCGAGATCGCCCGCCAAGCGGGCAACGAACAAATACGCAAGAACGCGGAGGAACACCTGATGGCCATCGAGGCGGCGGAAGAGATAACCAAATTGGGGGAGTTGGTCGCCCTTTACAACTCGCGGCTGGGAGGACCCGCACGCTCCTTCGAGGCCCTGGTTGTCGCCGGTTACCTGCGCGCTCTGCCCCGCGATCCTTCGGGAGCGCCTTACATCCTTGCGCCAGGCAGCCGCGTCCGCTTGAACCCTCGAAGCTCGGTGGACCTAAGTTTGCTACAGTAGCGGGGAGTCTAAGGAGTGGCTAGTGGCTAGCCACTAGCCACTGGCCACTACCACCACAATCCGGGAGCGACGAATTGGAGCAAGTTCGTTTCATTTTCTTGGAATTATTGAAAATCCTGGGCGTGGCCTTTGCCAGCCTGCTGGCGGCCAAGGCGGTGGCGAGCCGGAAGGCAACAGAGGAGCATAACCTCGCGAGCACGTTGGCTCGGGCCAAGCCGGGTTTGTACATTATTATCCTGGCCCTGGGAGGCTTCGGCGCCTGGAACCTGGGTTACGACATTGCCGCCGAAGTGTATTATTGGGCCAGCTTGAGCGATGCTCAAAACTCCCGACCGTCCAAGGACTACCTCAATGCTCTTCAGGCGGTCGTGCTGCGTCCGGGGATTCCGCGCTATTGGCAAGCGCTTGAGGCCGCCAAATTCAATCTAGGCCAGTGGGCCTCCGTGGTCGACGACATGCCGGCCATGCAGCGCCTCGTGGGCGGACATTTGGATGAGGCGGATTCATATCGCTTTGCACTCTGCCTTTTTTTGTTGGGAAGATACGATGAGACGCTAGGCATCACCGACCGCCTTATCGCTCAGAATCGTTTTTATCTACCTTCCTACATTCTCCAAGGGGATGTCTTGACTGCCCAACGCAAGTACAGCGAAGCCCAGCAAGCCTTCTTGTCCGCGCTCCAGATCCTTCCCACTGGCCAAGCGGCGGTGGAAGGTTTGGCGCACGCCTACTTCCTGGAAGGCAACCGCCAGCAGGCTCTTAAGGTTCTCGAAGATACATCCAAACTCCCTTTTTCAATCGAGGCGCAAAAGAGGTTTGAGGCGCTGAAAGGCCTGTATGGCCAGTAACCACCGGCTGATTATTCGTCCGCGCCTGGAGGACTTGGTGGCGCTAGCCTTTTTCATGTTCAACCTAGCCCTCCGTGTCATATTCCGTGGGACAGGACATGCCAGCCTTAGCCCGGCCGACGTCCTGATTATCATTCCCGCCATGGCTCTGCTCCTGGCCAAGGAATTGGTCCATTATTTCGTGGTCGGAATGAAGGAGTCTTCAGCTTCCTCCGCTGACCCACGATCGTTCGTCCGGCCCTACTGGGAAATCGTCAGAGACTGGTTCCCGTTTCTGGCCATTCTACTTATGTACTACTCACTTTGGGGCGACGCAACGCATCTCCTGGTGTCCCAGGACTGCGATCGGCAACTGATTGACCTGGATCAGCGGCTGTTTGGTTTTCAGGCGAGCGTGGCGATACAGCGTTTCATTACGCCGCCGCGGACGGCCTGGATGGAGTTTTCTTACTTCTACCACATTTTGCACATCCCCCTTGTCGGCTGCTTTGTGTACCTCTGCCGCCCCCGTTCGCGCTTCCGGGAAATGATGAGCGGGCTTATGGTCGTAACTTTCTTCGGACTGCTGGGGTACATTCTGGTTCCCGCCATTGGCCCCTTGTACACCCTGCGTGGCCTCTATACCATTCCGCTCCACCAGCCGCTTTCCCTCTTCAACCAGCAACTCGAGTTCATGGATCTGGCACGCATCCAGCGCGACGTTTTCCCCAGCATGCACGTGGCAATCTCCTTTCTCGTGTGGCTCTATGCCTTGCGCAACTCGCGGCCTCTTTTCGGGGTGCTGTCTCCGCTTGTCTTGAGCCTCTGGGTCTCGACCATCTACCTCCGCTACCACTATCTCGTTGATGTCGTGGCGGGTTTGTTCCTGGCGCCCGCGAGTTTCCTGCTCGCCAACTGGCTTTTTGGGCGTTTCGGCGATCTGACGCTCCCCATCCCCATGCCGGCGGCATGGGCCGACGCATTGGCTCGGATGGGAGTCACCGGCATTGGGAAAGCCGGCGAGCCGCTCGGAAAGGTCAAGGAATAACCATGAGCGCAGATGGCCGCAGCAGGGAAGATGTTAGAAGGGGGCAGGCCTCTGGGGCCGCAGCCACGCGCGGCCTGGGCCGATTTGCAACACACGAATTGCTGGCGGTTCTTATCCTCGTTGCGGTCTTGCCCTACCTTAACACCCTGTTGAATGGCTTCGTACAGGACGATAACCGTCAGATCCTGTCCAATCCCTACCTACGCAGCTTTTCCCACTTGCGGGAAATCTTTGCCACCAATGTGTGGTCCTACGTTGGCGCGCAGGGCATGACCAATTACTACCGCCCGCTGATGACGCTCGGTTACCTCCTCTGCTACCAATTCCTTGGACCCTTGGCTTACGGGTTTCATTTGGCCAACGTGGTCTTAAATGCCGGCGTGGTCTGCCTGGCCTTCCTCGTTACGGAAAGGATTTTCCACGACCGAACGTTGGGCTTCGCGGCGGCCGTTATCTTCGCCCTGCATCCGATCCATAGCGAATCCGTTAACTGGATCGCCGCCGTAACAGACCTCCAGCTCACCTTGTTCTACCTGCTTACCTTCTGGTTCTTCCTGCGGGTTGCAAAACCCGGCGGAAAGCGTTCCGCTGCGGCAGAACTTGGCATGGTTCTAAGCTTTGCATTGGCGCTGCTGGCCAAAGAACCGGCAGCCACGTTACCTTTTCTGGCAACTTTTTTTGAGCACTTTCTGCGCGACGACCGGGGGCAAACCAGCTCAAGGCAGAAGCTTTCCCGGTATTCCAGCTTGTGGCTGCTCGAGGCCGCCTACCTTCTGTTTCGCATCTGGATTTTTGGCGGCCTGGCGCCGGTGCTGCAATTGCCCCAGATCAGCCGGCGCGAGGCTTTCTACTCGTCATTCGCGTTAGTTGCCCAATACGTTTGGAAACTTCTCTGGCCGGTGAATCTCTGTGGCTTTTACTCTTTCCACAAGAGCGTGACGCTGTCGGACCCTCGAGTGATAGCGGGGTTCCTCGTTCTGGGATTGTCCCTGGGCGCGTTTGCTTATGCTTGGAGGAGAGAACGCCTTGTCTCCTTCAGTTTTCTGTGGTTTTTCCTGAACGTCGCCCCGGTCCTCAATGCTCGCTGGCTGGGCGCGAACGTTTTTACCGAACGGTACCTCTATCTTCCTTCCCTCGGATTCTGCTGGATTGCAGCCTGGGGAGGGCGGCGGTTGTGGGTAAAGCTGGCGAGACCTCCCACCGCTCGCTGGGTCTGCGCCGCGGGGTTTGCCACAGTAGCCATCCTGTGCGTGGCTAGGATTCTCACGCGAAACCGCGTTTGGCACGATGACACGATTTTTTACAGGGCCACCTTAGCCGCGCAGCCGGACGCCATCGCGATCCGTATCAACCTGGGCGCGGTCTACTGGAATCTGGGCTCGCCGAAAGAAGCCGAGGCGGAGTGGCGCGAGGCGCTGCGTCGAGCCCCCGATCACTGGTTGATTCTGAACAACCTCGGGCTCGTCTGCGCCCGGGAAAAACGCTACGACGAAGCCATCGAGGATTTCCAGCGCTCCATACGGTTGCGCCCAAACTATGCCGACTCCCACATGAACTTGGGGAGAACCTATGCCGAAACCGGGGACGGAGAAAAGGCGGAGGCGCAGTTGAGGGCGGCCGTGGCCCTTGCCCCACTCTACGTTCAGGCCAGGAACGAACTGGCAAAGTTTTATTTTGATGCCGGGAGGTTCGAGGAGGCAGAGCAGCAGTTCTGCAGTTCCGTATCGAGTGGCGGCACGGTTCAAGCCTGGAATTCGTTGGGCGAGATTTACAATCGCTGGGACCGCTGGCAAGACGCTGAGCGCGCCTTCAGAATGGCCCTGGCCATGGACACTTTTGACAGTCGTGCCCACTTCGGTCTGGGAGCAGCTTTGGAAGCGGAGGGCCACACCAACGAAGCGCTGAAAGAGTATGTGGCAGGGCTCCAGACTGATCCAAGGAATCCTGTCGCGCTTGAGTCTGTGGAACGCTTGAAGAAATTGTTACATACTTCTAAATGACTGGGATATCGGGTGATCGTGAGAACAGGTGATCGGGTGATGGGGAGATCGGGTGATCGGGAGAACTGTGGCCTTTTTCACCGGATCACCCGATTATCCCGCTCGCCCCAGCGTCTGGCGGGGTTGATCACTCTGTTCTCATTGCTTGGCTGCGCTGAGACAGTCAACCCAGCCTTTTGCAGTTACCGGCCCTCTCTCCCTTGGGGGAGAGGGTGGACCGTCGCCGGCGTTTTCTTCAGCCGGGGCGGGCTGGGTGAGGGGGTCGCTAGTCTGCGCCCATCCGTTTGCAACTCACGTGCCGACACCGCAGTTGGTGGAAGCGCAGACTTGCTGGAAGAGTACGTGCGTCAATTCGAGTCGAGTTATCATGCGGTCCGCACCCTGCGCGCCGATTTCACTCAGACTTACGTCAGCGGAGGCAGGACGCGCATCGAGTCCGGTGTAGTTTACTTCGCGCGTGGCGGCTTGATGCGGTGGGATTACCAGCGGCCTCAAACGAAGCTGTTTCTCTCCGATGGGAAGACTCTGATGCTTTACATCCCGGAGGAGAAACAACTCACCCGCTCACCCCTCAAAGCCAGCGATGATATTCGCATCCCATTTCGCCTCCTGCTTTCAAGGCTGGACCTCCGGCGTGTTTTTTCGCGGCTTGAGTTTGCGCCGGAGGCCCTCGAACACCAGCCTACGGACCGTGTCCTGCGCGCATACCCCAAGAAGGGATTTGAAGAGGAGTATCACGAGGTGCTGATGGTGGTGAGCCCTCAGTTTGATATTCGGCGTCTGGTCGTCACCCTCCCGGACCAGAGCACCATGGAGTTTTCCTTTGACCACATCGCGAGGGATGTGCCGGTTAGCCGCTCCTTGTTTCGATTCACTCCCCCGCCCGGAACCGAAGTCATAAACCAGCAATGATCAGCACTGCCAGGCCGGGAAGCAGCGGTTTCGGGTCTGCCATCACGTACGGCAACCAAGTAGTTTTTCCCCAAGCTGTATAAGAAAGTACGTCCTCCAAGCCCTGCACGTTAAGTGTAACCCATTAATTTCCACGCAGTTAAGGAGCATGGACATTTTGGTCCCCAAGCTGCTCATCCAAGCACGTTGACAAGACTGCAGAGGAGGTTAAGCCCATGGACGTACAAGGGTATAGACAACTCGCCAGTGCAGGAGTGGCGCTCGGCTTGGTTTTCTTGAGCGTGGGATGCGCCACCAAGAAATATGTCCAAAACAATATTGCGCCACTTGAAGTGAACCTCGACAAAACCAATAAGCAGTTGGCCGAAACCGGTGACCGGATCACGGACCTTGACCGGAAAACAGAAAGAGAAATTTCTGCGGCTCAATCTTCTGCGGAAGCTGCCAACCAGCAGGCTACCAAGGCTCAGCAGTCTGCCGAGGATGCTCGGGGCCTCGCTCAACAGGGGGTCTCGGATGCTGCCGCAGTGAAACAGGAAGTGGAAAATGCGGACAATTTCCAATCTGTAAAAAAGGCTACGATCCTATTTGGATTTGACAGAAGCAAGTTGACTGCGGAAGACATCCAGATGTTGGATAGTCTCGCGCAGACTGTGAGCGGCATGAAACACTATGTAGTCGAGGTCAGGGGATTTACGGATAGTGTCGGCCAAAAACAATATAACTTGCAGCTCAGCCGCAAGCGCGCGGATGCGGTGGTGCGGTACCTTACCCTGGAGAAACAAATACCGCTTGTCCGCGTCTATGCCGCCGGCTACGGCGAAGATGATCCTACCGCTCCAAACAAGACGCGCCATGGACGGGAGGAGAATCGTCGAGTTGATGTGAGCATACTCGCGCCCCAGTCGTCTGGATCGGCAGCAGAGGCACATGGCCCCAGTTCCGAGTTGCGATAGCAGGAGGCCGCAGCCAGCCCCCAGCAACAAAGGTAGGGGGCGGCGCTGTGGGTGAAAAGCTCTGCCGTGCGGCCCGTAGTTGACGGGCCGCACTCCAAAGCACGCGAGCACAATTCAGGGCGCACTCGAAAGGTGCAGGAACAAGGTGAGGTAGCGTTTCGCGCTGCTGGTAATCAGAAAGTGCTCGCGAACGTGCTCGTGGCCCTGCTGCCCGAGTTTGGCGGCAGCGGCCGGATTGGATAGCAGAAAACGGATTTGGTAAGCCGTACCCTCGACGGAATGAGCCGAGCATGCCCGTGTGCTTGTGAATGACTTGAAGGGGAATTCCCCCGACCGCGGATGCGACCACAGGTTTTCCTTTCCAGAGACCTTCGGTAACCGTCAGACCAAAGCCCTCTCGCAGACTTTTTTGAATGATGATGGTTGAGCCCCTCTGCAACGCATTAATCTCCGTAGCGCTCCAGGGCGGAAGGTTGAGGATGTGGATATCCGGGTCGTTCGCGGCGGCCTCGCGAACTTCAGAAAGTACGGCTTCACCCTCAGGGTCGTCGCTCGCTCCGCCTCCTGCTAACACGAGCTGACAATCAAAATAGCGTTTCACAATTTGAAAGGCTCGCACGACGCCCAGTGGATCCTTCAGCCTGTCGAAGCGTGAGATTTGGGTGAGGATAGGACGCGCGGGGTCAATACTGAAGCGCTCCAGGATGCCCGTGACAACCTCGGGCTCGAGATCGCGGTTTTTCTCGGAGAGTGGATCAATGCAGGGGTAGAAAAGGTACTGAGGCACCGGCAGATGCCGAGCGAACTGGGGTGAGGAAAAGATCGCGCCGTCGTACTTGTTGACCCAGGGTTCCAGGAAATCCCAGACTTTGGGGTTGGGCTGCGAGAGGTCAATGTGGCATCTCCAGATCCAGTGGCCGAAATGATCCCGCCGTGTTCGAATGAGCGCCACCGGCTGAGGATCATGGATAACGATCAGCTCGGCTTCCAGTTGCAGCCGGAGAAGGTTCTGCTCATTGTAAGCAAGGAAGGTATCAAAGCTCTCCGGCGGCATGTTGTAAGGCCCGCCGTGCAGTGCATTGTGGAAGGCCTTGGTGATTTCATAAAAGTCGTTGCCGCCGGTGATGACCTCCCATCGAATGGCAAGGCCTAACTCTTGCAGGATGGGAACAAGCCGGTTCAGCATTTCGGCAACGCCCCCGCCCACCGCTGTGGAGTTTACCATCTGCATTGTATGCATCTGTAACCTGGAAGCCAGAGTGCGTAGTTCAGCCACTTCCGGTTCTCCGAGGACCGGAGCGTAATCGTCAAGACGGATCAAGCGCGGGATGGGCATCGTCTCGCTCATGAATCCAATTCCCTTTCGACCAAGCCAATAATTCTTTGCAGGGCGCTTTCCAGGGTGTTGGTGTAAATGTCGATGCGATTGACTCGCTTGGCGAGCGTCCCTAAGTCTAAGCCACTTTCCAGCCAATATGAAAAGTCGTTGGTGCGCAACTGAAGCCTCAGGCGGGAGGCAACAAAGTGGAAGTAAATTGACGCGTGACTCAATTGATCCAAGCCTTTCCGAAATTCTTCGAGCGTCCAGGCCTCCATCCCCAAAGGCACCTCGACCCCTATGGCCTCGTAGAAGAAGAACGGCTCGAAGGCGGATTGCTCGGCTTGTTGAGGATTCCGTTCACAGTACTCAGACACGAGGCGCTTCAGGTCGGTGCGCAATTCGGCCAAGGAGAGGTAGTCTCGAATATCCAGGGAGGCCAGGTGCTCCGCTAATTCAGGCCGGTTGCACGACGCCAATACCCATTGGGCAAAATCGTTCGAGAATCCCCGGGTAATAAAGTGGTGGTGGCTGAGGGTTTGAAAGGTATGGTTGAAAATTGAGGCGTCACTGCAACTCTCCAAACCCTGCTTTAACTCTGCCAGGGTGATTGCCGTCTCTTTTCCGATTCGCATCAAGTAGGACGCGGTCTTGAATTGAAATGCCTGCTCAGCCCTTTTCAAGCGATTTCGGCCTCCAGTCTTTGCAGAAATGCGAGCACTTCGCCGGGGTTGCGCAGGCAAAAGCGGGCTTGGGTGCGGCGCGGGTTCCCAACTTGCACGGTGATTCCACGGGGCAAAGCGGCGAACGCCGATTCGTCGGGGGAATCGTCGCCCGCATAGATCGCGAGCGAAGACCGGCGGGGCTTCCCCAGCAACCTGCGCACCGCCGAACCCTTGCCCCCGAGGGCGGCGGGGAATAATTCCCAAACTTTCTTTCCTTCGAGGAGGTGAAGTCGAGCCTTGAAGTGCTCCAGAACTCCTCGCACAATGAGGCGCGCCGACCGCACCTCGGCGGGCAGGGCGCCACGATAATGAACGGCAAGCCCCAGGTTTTTGTCCTCCAGCCAAATCCGGGTCATTTCGGCTAGCGGGCCTGCGACCAACCGTTTGGCCCGCTGCACGAGTTCTCGCTCCTTGCGCATAGAAGGAACACCGCTTCCTTCCCAACCATACAATCCGAGCAGGCGAACACCTGGGACTCGAACCCGCGATCTCAAATCCGAAAGCCGGCGTCCACTAATCACGTATACGTCAAGCCGGGGAGAGCTCGCCAAGCCGCGAAGCACCTCTCGGATGGGGAGGTGAAGTGGAGGCACATCTTCAGGCCGGGGCCGGAGGGGGGTCAGCGTGCCGTCAAAATCAAGAAACAATACTAGGTGCGCCGCAGAACTGATTCGCCGGGCAACCTGTGGCCAGCAATCAAATAAATGGTTTCCGGCGTGGCGGCTGGCAGTTCGCGTAATATGCCTCGCGTCTTTTATCTTGTCGCGCGTGATCCCTCTCCTGAAAATCAGCCCACGCGGGTCATTCCACTCCCGCCATGGCGGGAGGAATCCAGTTCCTTCTGGACAGACTTGGACCCCCGTTTTCGCGGGGGTGACGACAGGTTTCTGTCGCCCTTATAAATGATGCATGGTGTCTTTGCTTTCCGTTTGGGTCTTATGCCGGAACTGGGAAAGAAGCAAGTCCCGGGCAAGATCCCGAGCCCCCAGGCCGAAAGCAATAGCCGCCGCAGTCACCAGACCCCCGAAAGTGATGGCGAAGGTAACGATAATGGTCGTACGGCCGATCCCTAGCTCATCGAGAGCCGCCACAACGGTCACGGCCATAACAAAAAAACGTGTCAAGCCTGCCAGCAGACGTGCCGAGGGCATGTTTTCATTCACGGCGGCGATAAGTACGCTGCGTCCCAAGAAGCGGCTCACCAGCACGCCCACGATCAAGACGAGCACCGCCGCCAGGAGGTGCGGCAGGTAAAGGAACACCCGTTCCACAAGGTTTCTGGTTAGCGGCGTGCCCAAGGCATTCATGCCTGCAAGCAGTGCTATAAGGACAATCAACCCCTGCACGATTTCCCCGGCCAAGTAGGAACTCGATCTGGCCAAGCCTGTTCGTTCCACAACAATCCCCACACCCAACCTGTCGCATAGGCGATCGAAGCGCAAGAGGCGCAGCACGCCATAGACGATTTGCTTTGCCAGCCATCCCAAAACCAAGCCGAGCAGAATTAGAATCAGCATCCCGACGAGGCTGGAAAGGCTTGCTACAGCTTGTTCGCCGAGTTGGCGAAGAGGACCCCAAACAACTCTTTCCCAGATTCCCTCCATGGTTCTCACCTCTTTTCATGGCTCGCAAGGTGCCACTGGTTAAGCAGGTAAGGCTTCAATTGCTCGTAGACCAGGCATAGCCTCTCAATCCGATCTTCCACCCGCGCGGCTGTCTCATCTTTGGTTTGGCACGCGAACGAGGCGACCCAACCGAGATAGAGCGGAGCGAGTGATTTCAGCAGATGTTCGCGGTCAATCACCCGTCTGTGATAGGCAAGCGCCATATCGTAGATAAGACCAACCCAGAGTTCGTCCTCCAGGCTGAACTCATCCGCCGGGTCCGTGGCACACGATTCAAGCCCCTTGAGTTGTTGGGATGTAAACACCTGCCTGTAAACGGGCAGAAGATCTCGGACCCCCTGCTGAAATGACCCCAGGGCCCACGGGAGATTGATCGACGCCGGTTCCGGGTCGTCAGCGAAAGTAATTCCCAGCAAAGGCGCCGGCAGTGATCCCAGCACGTTGCGCCACGCCAAATCGTGATCCTCCATCAGACTGAAGACGGACCCCACCACCTGAACCAGCATAGCGCTCAGGTCCAATCGGGGGTCCCTTGGATCGTGGATCCTGGCGCCCACGTGGGCTTGGCACACCTTGAAGTTTTCGGCGATGGCCGTGGTGGTCATCCAGATATCAATGCCGTAGCGGGCCACATCCGTGTTCCACACCCCGTGCTTGAGAAACTGGCTTACCAAACGCCCGGATATCCCGAACTCGCCTCCGATCGGCTGCCGAACTCGACGACCGTACAGTGCCCGCGTGAGCGGATAAACGATGCTATTGGTTATCGTACCGTCGTATTTGTGGCGCTTGTAATAAGGAGCCACGTAGTCGAAATCCTGGGACACGACCGGTCGCAGCAAAGAATTGAACCATTCCGGAGTAATGCTTTCGAGGTCCGCATCCACTACGGCCAGAGCGCGGGCTCGAGCGAGTTCGACGATCTGAAAGAGCGTGCGGAAGGCGCTTCCTTTGCCCGGCAAGCCGTGATAGGGCGTGGTCAGATGATGCACCGGGTCGAGTGGGTATCTCACAACCAGCGGCGCATGAGCATCTGTTTTCGCTCCTTCAACTGCTTCCGGAGTGCCGTCTTTCGAGCCACCATCGGAATTGACGATCAGCGCCTTTCGATCGGGGAAGTAGTTCGTCAAGCCGGCCTGGGCCGCCTTTACGACCTGGCCAATGGTAGAGGCATTGTCATAACTGGGGATGCCCACAATCAGCTCGAGCGGTCCCAAGCCACCCAGCGCTTCCTTCACGTGTTCACTCAGAATTCCGTCCGTCAACGTTCCCTTCCTCAGGTGCTGTCAATTTCCGCGGCCACGTCCTGTAAGGTGAGAAATGGCAATGTCTGGACCCTGAGTCGTCACGACTTCACCCCCACGTTCGCATCGAGACGGATCTCGGAGAGGGCTGTAACCAAATCTGCCGCCCAACGATAGATGTTGAACTCCCTCACCACCTGCCGCAGGCGGTGCATCCGGGCGCTTCTTTCCGAAGGGTCCATCACCAAGGCAAAATGGATGGCCTCGGCCAATTGCTCCGTATCGTAAGGGTTGACGATGAGCGCGTCGCGCAATTCCTGGCTGGCCCCGGCGAAACGGCTCAGGATCAAGGCTCCCTGGTCGTCGTCGCGAGCCGCAATGAATTCCTTGGCCACAAGATTCATGCCGTCGTGCAGGGAGGTGACCAGGCACACGTCTGCCGCCTTGAAGTATCGCTGGATCTCCTGATGCGTGTGATGCCGGCCCAAGTAAACGATCGGCTTCCAATGGGCTGTCTGAAAGCGCCAATTGATACGGTCAGCCTCACCCTCGACTTCCCCCAGGAGATCGTGATAGCGCTTGATGTGGGTGCGGCTGGGGTCTCCGATCTGCACTAGTGAGAACTGGTCGCGGTATACCGGGTACTTTTCCAAAAACCGTTCCAACCCCCGGAATCGTTCGATGATACCCTTGGTGTAATCCACGCGCTCCACGCCGATGCCCATGAACGTAGCCGCCACGCCATGCTCTCGCAATAAAGTCCCTCGGTCCAGGTAGAGAGAACCACGCGCAGGCGCGTCTTGTTCGCCAGCTTCTGAAAAAGCGACACTGATGGGAAACGGGCGAACCTGCGTGAGGTGGCTACCCCGTTGCACCGAAAACCGTTCCCAATTCACTCGTGCCTCGAGGGTGCGGTCGACCGTTTCCAGAAAGTTGTTGCAATGCGACTGGGTGTGAAATCCCACCAAGTCCGCTCCCAGCAGCCCGTCCAGCAATTCGTTTTGCCAGGGGCAAATGCCAAAGGCTTCGGGGTTCGGCCAGGGGATATGCCAGAAAATAGCCACACGGGCATCCGGGCGTCGCTTTTTCACCAGGCGAGGCAGCAAAGCGAAATGGTAGTCCTGGAGCAGCACGCAGGGCTCTTCGACCCCGTCCATTTCCTCGAGCAGAGCCTGCGCAAACTTCCGGTTCACAGCGTGGTAATGCTCCCAATCTTTCGAGCGGAAGGTAGGGCGCGTGTGAGCAATGTGGCAGAGTGGCCAGAGACCCTCGTTGGAAAAGCCGAAGTAGTAGCCTTCTTCCTCCTCTTTGCTGAGCCAAACCCGTTTCAGCGTGTACTGGGGGTTGTCGGGCGGAACCCGCAGCCGGTCTCGCTCGTCCACGGTTTCGCGATCGGCTTCTCCCGACCCGTGCGCCAGCCAGGTTCCCTCGCATGTTCGCAAGATGGGCTCGAGCGCCGTGACCACACCACTGGCCGGGACCACAACTTCCACTGTCTTGCCTCGGAAAGTGTGCATGTAAGGTTCACGATTGGAGACGACGAAGAGAGGTCTTTCGCCCAGCTTGCTGCGGACGTGGATGCGCAGGCGCTCCGGCGTCCAGAGTGAGTCCGCGTGCTCTCGCAGCCGCGCTTCTTCTTCTGCTGCCGCTCGCGCGACTTCGAGGCTTTTGGCCAAGTGTGTCACCTCCTGCGCCAGAGGCTTAAAGAGGTCCCCCTCGCCCAGGCTAGGATGTGGCACGTTTTTCCCATGCCGGAGATCCCGAACCCACTTGGCCGTCCGGGCGATTGGACGCAAGATGCTCCACCGAATGATCAACACCGTGGCCAGTGCTATGAACAGGGTCTGTGCCAGGACTCGCAAGTAGATCTCCCGCCGCAGACGAGCTGTTTGTCGTTCGATGAAACTGGCATCGTGGAAGATCGCTAAGGCCCCGGCCACGCCCGATTCACCTTGAAGTGGCAACACGTAAAGGTAGGTTGGCTTCTGGTTCAGCGTGGTGAAGTCCCCGTAGCTCGTATCATTCGCAATCACACCTGAGACTGTGGCGAGTTCTCCGATGATGTAGCTCTCCAGGCCTGGAGTCATGGCAAGCCTCTTGGCCGATTTATCAAAGACCACAATCCCGGTCACGCGTTCGCGGTTTCCGAACTGGGTGACGATCTTCTGCAAATTGCTGCGCGAGCCTTTGGCAAGAAGGGGCTCGACGTTCGCCCCCAGACTTTCGGCCAGGATCTCGGCACGCTTCGCCAGATCATTCTGCAGCCCGCGCTTCTCCGCCCTCTGCTGGAATATGGCAAACACAGCCGAAAGCAGGGTTACGCCCACAATCAGTGAAAATATAAGGCGTAAACTCATGCGCATAGGGTCACCGCTTCTCTTCCCAGCTACGTGGAGCTGGAACCCACAACGGCCGGGGTTTTCCCGGCGAACACGAAGAAACTATCCTCCCCTGTGCTTCCTTCACCCATCTTAACACTTTCAAAGCCTGTTGGAAGCGCTGAAGGGTTTGCGGGCGAATCCCACAACGCGATCCCTCGGTTGTTCGGTTTGATACCCCACGTGTTATGGCTTGAGTTTAGAGAACGTGAATAGTCTTACTCGCAGCGTCCAACATCCCAATCACCTTGACGTGACGGCCGTCGAACGGCCTGGCTTTCTCCTGATCGTCGAGCTGATAGGTGTCGTTGCTCACGCTGTCCCGCAGGACGAATTTGCCGTCTACTTGCAAGATTCTGCCCAAGAAGGTTCTGACAGTGTGAGCGTTGTCTAAATGCGTCGTGGCCCGTTGCGAGATCGTTGTCTCACTCTGACTGAACGCACGTGAGGAGGCTAGCTGGAGGAAGCCCAAGAACAGGCCTAACGCCAGAAAGGACACCAATGGGAACAAGTCTCTCATCGTTCCACCTCCAATTTGATAAGCCCTATGAGCTTCGGTCTGAGTTGTCACACTTCCCCAACCCGGCCTAGCTGCTGTCGTAGAATTGAGTTGCAACTGCTTGGCCTAAAAACGAAGTGCTTAGAATCAGGCACTTAACTAAGTAGGTCGATATCGGGGGTGAAAAAACTGACCAGAGGCGTGAATTTTTTCTCTACAGAACGTAGTTTCGGATGGCTGCGGCGACGCCATCTTCGTCGTTGGGGAGAGTCAGGGTCCAATCTGGCCGGTGCAGCTCGGGGCAGTGATTTCCCATCAGGACGGGTAGCCCGGCGTACTGAAGCATCTCCAGGTCGTTGAAGTTGTCCCCGACCGCCATCACTTCGCCAGGTTGGATTCCGCACTGTTCGGCCCAAATCTTCAGTGCGCGTCCTTTCGAGCAGCCCCGGTTCATGACGTCGAGGATGGAAATATTCGTAGTCAGGTACTTGGTCCAGGTGAGATGAACGCTGGATTGGATGGGGGATTCCGCCAGTAGCGTTTCCGCCGGTTCGATGCGAGCCGGAGTGCCTCCAATCATCACCTGGATAGGATCGCATTCAAGCGCCGCCTCCAGGTCGGGGACAAGCCGCAGGCAATGGGGGCTGTTTTGGAGATACCAACCGAGAGGCCCATCATCGACGGCGCTGTCCTGCATAGTGACTTGGCCACAGCCAGGGGTGTGGAATATAGCCACGGAGTAAGGACGATATTCGCGCGCCACCTCCAGTGCCTGCTGCGCCACTTGCCGAGGAAGGAAGTCTCGGTGAAAAACCTCTCCCGAAGAGTTTGCAATCAGGGCGCCGTTAGAGGTAATCAGAGTGACCAGACAGGGAACTTGGCTGACAAGTGGGAGGGCGGAATGAAACCTGCGCCCCGTGACGATGACCACCTGGACGTTGCGTTCCGCCGCCTGGAGAAGCGCCCGGCGGTTACCTTCCGAAATTTCCCGACGGCTGTTGAGCAGCGTGCCGTCAAGGTCAACAGCTACGAGGCGAATCGACATGCAACGAGAATTCTAACACTGCAGTCATTCCCGCGAAAGCGGGAATCCAGCCCGCAGACCTTCGTAGGGGCGGTTCGCGAACCGCCCCTACACACTGGATTCCCGCTTTGGCGGGAATGACTGCCGTTTCCATTGGGGCGTCACTCCAAATGACGTCTCTCATCCAATTCACGAAGCGTTGACCTGATGCACGCTGCTTGTTAGACTTCATGCTTCATGTCCCTTGTCACCCACCTCGAGTGCGCCCGCTGCGGAAAACACCACGAGCCCGGCCGCGTCTACAACCTCTGTAATTGTGGCGCGCCTCTCTTGGTCCGCTACGACCTTCAGCGGGCGGCGGAGACCTTAGTGCTCGACCGAATGGCCTCGCGTGAACCCACCCTGTGGCGGTATAGGGAAGTTCTCCCGATAACACGGGATTCATCCGTTTTGTGTTTGGGTGAGGGATTCACGCCCCTAATACATGCCCGGCGTCTCGGCAAGAAGCTTGGACTGCCCAATTTGTATTTGAAAGACGAATCCCGCAATCCCACCGGTTCCTTCAAGGCCCGTGGGCTGGCTGTGGCCGTCAGTATGGCCAACGAACTGGGCATTCGAAAGCTGGCGATGCCCTCGGCGGGGAATGCCGGTGGGGCTTTGGCTGCTTATGCTGCCCAAGCGGGCTTGGAAGCGGCAATTTATATGCCCCAGGAAACGCCCGCAGCGAACCGGCAGGAGTGTGGCTTGTTCGGGGCGAAGGTCACGTTTGTCTCAGGTAGCATCAAAGATTGTGGCCGAGAAATGACGGAGCAATTAAAGGGCAGCGAGTGGTTCGACGTTTCCACTCTTCGCGAACCCTACCGGGTGGAAGGGAAGAAGACCATGGCCTATGAAGTCGTGGAGCAGCTTGGCGGGCGAGTTCCCCATGCCATGATCTGCCCTACCGGGGGTGGGACGGGGCTCATCGGGATGTGGAAAGCCTTTGCGGAGATGCAGGAACTTGGCTGGACCGGCGGGCCTAGGCCACGTATGTTCGCAGTGCAAGCGCAAGGCTGCGCTCCCATCGTTCGGGCTTTCGCCAGGGGTAGCGACCGGGCCGAGGAGTGGGCGAACCCGCAGACGATTGCCTCCGGCCTTCGCGTGCCATCGGCCATCGGTGACTTCATGATGTTGCGGGTGCTCCGCGAAAGCCGCGGGGCGGCTCTGGCCGTATCCGATTCTGAGATGCTGGTGGCCGTGCGGGAACTTGCGGAAACCGAGGGTCTGCTCACCTCGCCGGAAGGTGGGGCAACCCTCGCGGCACTCAAGAAGCTGCTGGGAGACGGGTTTCTGGCAGGCCACGAGAGCATCGTTCTGTTCCTCACCGCCAGTGGATATAAATATCAAGAAGTACTTGAAACCCTGACTGGAACTCGTCACATTTGAACTACATGGCAAAAACAGAGAGGCTTTACTACAGCGATTGTTACTTGCGTGAATTTGAGGCACAGATCATTCGTTCGGAGGCCGTGCCCAATGGCTTCAAAGTTTACCTCGACCGGACGGCCTTTTATCCTGCCTCGGGCGGGCAGCCGACGGATTTCGGGACTCTCGCGGGCCTGGAAGTCCTCGAAGCTGTGGACGAAGGAGAAGAGATCGCGCACCTCCTCCGCCAAACCCCGCAGGTAAGAGGCGTGACTGGGAAGATCGCATGGGCTAGGCGGTTTGACCACATGCAGCAACACACCGGGCAGCATATCTTATCGGCTGCCTTCGAAAAGAGTGGTGATTACAAGACCGTCTCGTTTCACTTGGGGGAGGAAAGTTCAAGCATCGATCTGGATTCTGACCGCCTCGGCCCACGGCAACTGGAGGAGGCCGAAGATGCGGCCAACCAAGTGGTCTTCGAGAATCACCCGGTACGAATTTCTTTTCAGCCGGCAGGGGAGGCCAGCCGAATGGACTTACGCAAGCCGACGTTTCGTGAAGGGGAGCTTCGACTGGTAGAGGTTGAGGGATTCGACCTCTCCGCTTGTGGAGGAACTCACGTCAACCGTACAGGAGGAGTCGGCCTAATTCTGGTGCGTAAGGTGGAGCGCATGAAGGGTTTGACCCGCGTGGAGTTCGTGTGCGGGGGCCGCGCTCTCCACTGGGCGCGGAGGGATTTCAAGGTATTAAGCGAAGCCGCGCTGCTGTTTTCCGCCGCTCCGGACACGGTGCCGGAGCTCATTGCAAAACAGACCCAGGAACTGCGCGAAGAGATGCGGGGCAGGGAAAAGCTGCTCGAGCGCTTGGCCGAATACCATGCCAGGGAATTATGGCAGGCTGCTCCCGTCAGCGAGGGGCGACGCGTGGTTCGCCAAGTCTTCCCGGCAGAAGAATCGGCGCAGGCGAAATTGCTGGCGCACGCCTTGGCGAGGTTACCGGGCGCGGTGGCGCTGCTGGCAGTCAAGGGACAGGCGACTAAACTCTTTTTCGCGCAGACTCCTGGCGGGACTTCAGAAATGAATAGCTTGCTCAAACAAACGCTCACGAAGTTCAGTGGCAAGGGGGGCGGCGGGCGCGACTTCGCCCAGGGCGGGGGGCTGGAAGAGAGCCGCTTGGAGGAAGCGCTGGCGTGGGCTCAAGCCCTTGTCGAAGGAAGGCCTCGCGCGTGAATTCTCCGACCATGTGGCCCGGCTGTCATTCCGAGTGGTCATGGGCCTGCGGCCCACCCATAGAAATGAAAGTCAAGCCTTCGTCACCCCCGCGCAAGCGGGGGTCCATGTCACCAGAACGAGCTGGATTCCCGTCGGCTGACGGGAATGACGTGACTTTCGACGGAGCGGAGCGAGGAATCCCGCCCTGAATTGTTGAGGAGACCGAAAGCAGGTCATGCACGGAGAATTGGTTGGGCCAGCGACGATTGACATTCAAAACCAGGTCTTCGGAGCGCGGTCCGCTACTGGTTGATGTGAACGACGGTTGCAGGCGGAAATCCGTTGAACCAGGTCGAAGAAGCATTGCTGTAGGCGCCGATGTTTTCCGAATAGACCAGATCATCGATCTGGAGGTCAGGCAGCTGCTCGGATTGCGAGATGATGTCCATACCATCACAGGTCTGCCCGTAGACCGCGCAGACTTCGGTTGCGCCTTTTTTGAACGCCTTGAGATGATATTGGCAATGGTCAAAAATGATGCCGGAGAACGTGTGATAGACGCTGTCGTCAATGAAGTAGCAGAGCTTTCCATCGCGCACAGCTTTGCCTATGATCCGTGCGACGAGGGTGGCGGCCGTGGCAACGAAAAATCTGCCCGGCTCCGCGAGGATCTGCATGTCTCGCGGGAACAGTCTGTCGATCTCGGCGTTGATCATTCTGGCGAGCAGGCTGAAAGGCTTCACATGCCGGTCATAGGCGACAGGAAAGCCGCCGCCTATGTCGAGGATTTTGATCTCATGGCCACGTGTGTTCGCCTCTCGCAATACCGCTGCCGCAATATTAAGAGCCTGAACGAAGTTCTCGAAGTTGGCGCATTGGCTGCCCACGTGAAAGCTCAGTCCCTCGACCTCCAATCCGATATCGAATGCAGCGCAGATCGAGATCCACTGCTTCTCCCGGGTCACAGCCGAATTTGGACGACAACTCCACCATTGACCCGGTGTTGGGAACTCGCAAGCGAAGGACAACGCCGGCATGTGGGGCGTATTGTTTGATTTTCAGCAGCTCGTTGCGGTTGTCATAGGTAACGAGGGGCTTGTAGCGGTCAAGTGCCTGGAGTGTCTCCTTGGGTTTAGTCGGATTGGCGAAAATGATTTTGTCCCAGATAAAGTCTTGCTGATCCTTGGGCGGAAGGTGTTTTATGTTTTCATAAACCAGCATGAACTCCGGAAGTGAGGCTACATCGAAGCTGGCGCCCGCGCCGTACAAAGTGCGCACAATCTCCGGCGCCGGATTCGCTTTTACAGCGTAATACGCCTGAACTCGAGGAAGGTGCCTCTTATATTTGGCGTAGTTGCGGCGGATGATCTCGTGATCGATCACAACCACGGGTGTCCCGTGCTGCGCGGCGATTGCTTGAAGCTGTCGGGTTGTAGCCATAAGCCCCCCTCTCTTCCGACGCACTAATCAAGGGCAGGATCCGTGCCGTCGATCATTTTCACTTTGTTGTGCATGAAGTATTCTTTTGTCAGCGCCTTCATCATTTGACCGCGCTGGTCGTAAAGCCTGCGCAATTTCCGCCGTGGGTGCCTGGCGAGCGCATAGTGCGTGAGGATAGGCATGGCGATGGTCGTATCCGTGTAGCAAACCACCGCATCGGGCAGGCGGTCGGGATCCACTTTCCCCCAGCTTACGGCTTCGCTGGGAGTAGCTCCGCTCAGTCCGCCAGTGTCCGGACGTGCATCGGTTACCTGCAAGAAATAATCCTGCCCAAATTCCTTGATGCGCAGCACCTCCTGGATCTGAGGTTCCGTCTGGAGCATGAAGTTCTTGGGGCTGCCGCCGCCCCATAGAACTACGGCACTCTTGCCTCCTGCCCGTTTCGCAGCGAGAACGTAAGCGGTTGTCTCATTCACGTCGATCGACGGATTCACACGCAGCTTGTTGCCGCGCAATTCTACGCCGGCCACGTTCATCCCAATCGTTGAGTCGCCGGGCGATGATGTGTAGCAGGGCACGCCGGCGCGATAGGCAGCCGCCAGTACAGAGACGTCCTTGAGGCCCGCTTTGCGCTCCCACTCGGCGGCATACTTGCCCAGCAGATAGTGCAGTTCAGCGGAGCCCATTTCCTTCTGGAATTCGGGTTGAATAAGAATGCTGCGCAGGATTTCATCCGTGGCCATCAGGCAATCGCTGTAACCGAGCAGAACGTCGTACACGCGCACGATATCGTTGTCGCGCAGTTCCGTGTCGTCCATGGTGAAGCTTCCTGCACGCACAGGATAGTTCAAGGCAAAATGCAGGTCGTGATACAAATTGGCGCCGGTCGAGACAATCCAGTCCACAAATCCGGCTTTGATAAGGGGAACGATCTATCGGATCAATTGGCACCGGTCGAGACAATCCAGTCCACAAATCCGGCTTTGATAAGGGGAACGATGCAGGAGCACCCCAGCCCGGCCGGTGTGAGCGCTCCCGATATACTCATGCCGATCGTTACGTCTGGCTCCAGCATCTTTTCCACGAAAAGCTTGCAACCCTCTTTAAGACGGGCCGAGTTGTAGGCAAGAAACACCTCGTCCACGATGTCAGGAAGCTTCTCTCTGCCTGTCAGATTCTTGGGGAGAATCCGCTTTCCGGACAGGTAGCGGTCGCGGTTCGGGCACTTTTTCTTTTTCAGCCAATCGGGCATTTCCGACATGTCTTCGCGATAACGATGGTGTGACTTTTGGGCTTTAGCCATGATCGAATCGAATTCCTCCATTGAACACAATGAGTGCCGCTCGCATTGAAATCGGGCATCGAGCCGCATTAGACTAGCACAGCGAGCCGACCGGGGAAAGCGTGCACCGCGGTTCGTATGAGAAACGCGGCTCCTCAGTAGCGCTTTGGATGGTCAGTGAGCTGCAGCGGCGTTTCTCATCGCAAACGTCAGCTCTGACACAATTGTCTGGAACTCCAACGTGAACGGAATGAAAGATTCGAAAAACACGCCGTCTTCAATGGGCTTCTCGATGCCCGCGGAGTGGGACCTACCACGAAGCGACGTGGCTCGCGTGGCCTCATAATCCCACCGACTGGCCGGACAAGCTCGATGCTATTTGCTGGGTCTACGGCGAAATCGTGCGCAAAATTTCGCCCGGTGAGCACATCAGGATGCTGGTCAATTCAGCGGCCGGCGAGAAGACCGCGCAGCGCTACCTGAAGCGCGCAGGAGCTGACCCGACGCGCGTCGAGTTCATCAGGCACCCAACCAATCGCGGCTGGATGCGGGACAGCGGGCCCATATTTGTTCGGCGCCACCGGAACAGAAGGACGGAGACCGCCATCGTCCATTTCCATTTCAACGCCTGGGCCAAGTATTCTGACTGGAAGAAAGATCGCCAGGTGCCTGAAGTTGCGGCCAGACACCTCTCCAAGCGCATCTTCCACGCGCATATCGGCAACCGTAAATTCGTCCTCGAAGGGGGTGGAATCGAAGTCAACGGGCGCGGAACATTGTTGACGACTGAAGAGTGCTATTTGCACCCGGAAATCCAGGTCAGGAATCCTGGTCTGGACCGAAAAGGCTTTGAAAAAGCACTCAACGATTACCTCGGTGCGACAAACGTCTTCTGGCTTGCAGGTGGCGTGACCGGGGATGATACGCACGGCCACGTCGATGACATCTGCCGTTTCGTCGATAGAAAGACCCTGGTTCTCGTTAAGGAGGGGAATACCGAGGACGTCAACTATGGCCCGCTGAACGAAAACTGGGACCGCATTCAGGATCTGCGGCTTGAGGACGGTTCCAGGCCAGAGGTCATCGCGCTACCTATGCCCGACCCGATCTTTTTCGACCGTGACAGACTCCCGGCGAGTTATGCAAATTTCTATATCGCCAATCATGCTGTGCTGGTGCCCACTTTCAACGATCCCAAAGACCGCTTGGCGCTTGGACTCCTTGGCGAATTATTCAAGGATCGTATAGTAGTGGGCGTCCATGCCGTTGATTTGGTGCTGGGTTTCGGCACGCTCCATTGCCTGACGCAGCAACAGCCCGCATGAGCGCAAGGCTTCGTCCAGCCCCGGGCAAATTCGAGGGCAGATACCTTTTTTCGTTTCGCTTTCCTCATTCTCATGCGATGCCTGTGGCGAAAAAGATGCCTGAGCGCGATTTTGTCTAGCGTCCCGATTCTGTTGCGAAATCTGATTGCATTCAGTAGGATGAGGGCTTGCGTCAATGCGACGTCGGGGTATCACCTACGGGGAAAAATTCGGCTGCACTCCCGGCTACCGTTCGCCTTATCGAGCGCAATGTCATCGGGGGCCCGGCGGGGCGTAGCGGGCGGAGTTGGGCCGCGAAAGTCCCGAGTGCAACCGCCTGTCGGGCGCGCCTTGCCCAAACTGGATCCCACTAAACCGGCGAAAATGGTTCCCTTTTAGACCGGTGCTAACAGTCATTCCGAGCGGAGCGAGGAATCCCGCCCTGGGCTGTCGAGGAGGAAGAAATCAGAGCGAGATTCCTCGCTCCGCTCGGAATGACAGGGGGAGGACAAGGACGCTATGCAGCAACCAACAGACTTTCCGTTGCCCGCCAATCTACCTGCGCCGGTCGATGATGGCGCGGCGGACCATCTGCGGGACATGCCGATGCCCCAGGTTTCCCTTCGCTCCACGGCGGGCCGGCTGGTGTGCCTTTCAGATCTGAGGGCGCTTCGAACGGTGATCTACTGTTATCCCAGAACCGGAGTGCCGGGAGAGCCCCTGCCGGAAGGATGGGACATGATCCCGGGCGCGCGTGGCTGCACTCCCCAGACGTGTAGCTTCCGGGATCACCACCAGGAACTATTGCAGCTCGAGGCCGAGGTGTTCGGCCTCAGCACCCAAACCACCGAATATCAACGTGAGATGACCGGCCGCCTCCACCTTCCGTTCGAGGTTCTCAGCGATGCTGAATTCAGATTATGCGACGCGATGCGTTTGCCGACATTCGAGGTGGGCGGAATGCGGCTGGTGAAACGCCTGACATTGGTGGTTCGGAGTGGTCGAGTAGAGCACGTTTTCTATCCAGTGTTTCCGCCCAACGAGAGCGCCAACCAAGTCCTGCGTTGGCTTAGGGATCATCCGATGTAGCGCGGGCGTCTCGCCCGCTGTCGCGCGCCATCCTGCCCGCCCTGCGCGTTAATTGTACATGCTGCCGCCCGCGTGGTATATTGTGGGATGGTTGCGAGAGGCGTGGGCGCGTAGCTCAGTTGGGAGAGCGCGGCGTTCGCAACGCTGAGGCCGAGGGTTCGAATCCCTTCGCGTCCACCATTTCCCGTGGGGGTTGTTGTTGCCTGGAAACCATTTCCCCGGTTGCCCAGCTTACCCCTGCCCACCTGAGAGAAAGCCATAGCCCAATATGGTTGACTATGCGATGCCCCAAATGCCGTTATGAGAATTCCGAGGAGGCACAATTCTGCGCGCATTGCCACACCCCTCTCCGCTTTGTCTGCCCCGCCTGCCGGCACGTTCAGGACCACGGGGGCAAATGCGACCAATGTGGCCTGGACTTCGCGAAGTACGCAGCCATGTTAGTTTTGCAGGCAAGGGAAGGGGCGCAGCAGAAGCGGAGGGACGCTCGAGACAGGGCTTCCATTGCCAAGCAGATCCTCTTGTTGCCTTTGACAGGGGGTTTTTCGCTTCTGAGGTATGTCTTTTCGCGCTTCCGACGAGACTGAGAAGCCGGGTAAACCACACTCCTGGAAGCCCTTAAGTGCAGATAAGTCGTGTACTATCAACAACATAAAAAGATACCCTCATGGTACAAGCCGCCCCCGGCACCCAAATACCATCCCTGTCATTTTGAGCGGAACGACCTATCCGAATTATTCCCGGACCAGAGCGAGACTCCGCGCTGCACTCGGAATGACAGCTCAACTTGCTTCGATGACTGTGTCGAGGAATTGAACTAGAACCCGCATGAAAAGCAGGTCTGCGCTACGACGCTTACCTTTGATTCTTGCTGGCGATGTAGCGCTTGGCTTTGGCAAGCAGTTCGCTGGCCTGGGGCATGTTCCCAACGGCCTTCTCAACCAACGGATCGTTTTCTATGCCGATCTGGTTGGCTTCGGTTTCGCCGAAAATGAAAGCAACCAACGGGAAGCGGATATGGGTCCGGATGTAATCCGAATTGTCCTTCAGGTCCTGGTCGGATATCTGGATTTTCTGCTCGGCAAGGAACTGTCGGAATTCCTGGAAAACAGCGTCCGTGACTTGAAAGTCCTTTGGAATAGTCTTGTGAATTCCCAGGTAATGCTTGGCGAACTCAAAGAAAGTGTTGTGTTGTGCGAGCGTTTCCTGGGTGTGAGTAGGTTTGGGGTCCTCGTACTTGATATCCGGTGTGATGCCACCCCCGCCATAAACCTCCCGGCCGCCGTCGGTGAGGCGAACATCCGTGTGCGGAGTGGGGGAGTCCTCGGGACGATAGTAATAATCGTAAAGAGAAACCTTGTCATAGTCGCGCTGAATCAGTCTCCCGCTGGGCGTATAGTAGCGGGCCGTGGTTAGCGCCAAGCCTGTGTGCTCGCTGAGTGGGAAAACAGTTTGAACGAGACCCTTTCCGAAGCTGGGCTCGCCCATTACCAGGGCGCGATCGTGATCTTGCAAGGCCCCCGTGACGATCTCCGCCGCACTCGCCGTCATGCGGTTAATGAGCACCACGATGGGATACTCCCTGCCGCTGTCTCCCTTCGTCGTATAGTAGCGTTTTTCCTGCGAGTGGCGGCCGTGGTGATAGACGATCAACTGGCTCTTTTCGAGGAAATGGTCGGACACCTCGACGGCTTCTTGAAGCAGGCCACCGGGGTTTCCACGCAGGTCGAGGACCAGTCCCTGGAGGTTCTTCTCACCCAGGCTTTTCAGCTCCTCGGAGAGTTCATCATTCGTATTTTCGTTAAACCTGTTGATGTGGATGTAAGCAATCCCAGGCTTGATCATAAACGTGTCATCCACGCTGCGCTGCGATATCTCGTCGCGCGTGATGTCGAATTCGAGGGGTTGATCGTAGCCCTCACGGGTCACCGTGATGTGTACCTGGGTTCCTTTGGGCCCCTTTAGCTTCGCCGCGACTTGCTCGGTATTCATCCCCTCCGTTGACTGCCCATTGACCTTGGCTATGACATCGCCGGGCCGCAGACCGGCCCGAAACGCCGGAGAGCCGGGGATCGGAGCCATGACCACCACCACCATTTTGCCCAACTTCCCAGGGCGCTGCCCGATTTGCATTCCGACGCCATAGTACTTGCCCTCCTGGTCCTCGCGCAGCCGCGAAAAAGCCCGCGGGTCGTAAAAATTCGAGTGAGGGTCCAGGCTTCGGAGAGCACCCGGGATGGCGCCGAGATTGGTTTCGCTGGGGCCGTAGATGGCCTTGTCCGGGTCCACCGCATCGGCGTAGTTCTGCTCGACCACGTTGTAGACGCGGGTGAATTCGGTAAGGCTGCTCTTTACCTCCGAATCGTCTGCCATCGTCGTGGCTTCGATTCGCCGCCCGTATGCACCTCCCAGCAGCGTGCACAGCACAACTGTGGAGAGAATGAACCACAACCACCGTGGCGCCTGTTTCATGTCAAATGCAGCTCCTCACCCTGCGACTTTTAGTATAACACAGAGAGTTCCCGGCTTAAAGCCAGCGTCGTCTTGTAACCGCCGGCATACATATTCTTGGACGCTTGGAGGGGGCCTCAGGTTGCGGAAAATAGTTGGTGGTTGGGGAACCCATGGCCCCTCGGGAGGAGGGGGCAGTTGGGAATTGCTTCTTTCTTCCCTCCAACAAACCCCATCGCTCGCCTTCTCCCGACTCCTGAATCCTGATTCCTGCATCCTGTGTTTTGGCCCTGTCCCAAGAATCGCGATTGACGGGGGCGCAAAACCACAGAAAAGACGCTCACCCTCACGGGATGTGTGTTATAGAGATTTTGTGAGAAATCCTAGACCCACACCCGGAGGGTGAACGATGGAAGCAAGCCTACCGCAATTGATTCTGCCTATCAAGATGGAAAGAAGTTCGGAGCGGCTGACCAGTCTGGGCGGGCTGGTGGTGTTGGAGGAACTGGCGCGAGCGGTGAAGCTGTGGGAGGAAGTAGACCGAGCGCTGGAGGGTCCGAAGTCGGGACGAGGATATAAGCCGCGGGAGTTTGTGCAGGCGCTGGTGTGGATGCTGCATGCGGGAGGAAGGCGGCTGGAGGACTTGCGGGAGTTGCGGGCCGAGCAGGAGGTGCTGGGGGAGTTGGGCTTGGAAGCGGTGCCGGACGCCGGGACGGTGGGGGACTGGCTGCGTCGGCAAGGACGGGGCGGGGCGGAAGCGATCCAGCAGGTCAGCCGGAAACTGGTGGCGTCTTGTTTCGAGCAAGAGGAAGTGATTCTGGATGTGGATGCCACAGAGATCGAGGCGGAGAAGCAGGAAGCCGCGTGGACCTATAACCACGTGCAGGGCTACATGCCTTTGCTGGGGTACGTGAACGGGGTGTGCGTGGGTCACCAGTTTCGGGAAGGCAATCAGAGTCCCAGTGCCGGGATCTTGGAGTTTGCACAGAGCTGCGAAGCGGCGCTGCCGCCGGGGAAGCGAATCTATTTCCGCAGCGACAGTGCGGCCTACCAAGCGGCCGTGATTAACCATTACAGCCAGCCAGGGCGCAGTTTCACGATCACGGCGGACCTGGACGCCGCCGTGAAGCGAGAAATTCAGAACCTGCCGGCAGGGGCTTGGCGGCCCTACCGGACGCAAGCGGGCATCGCCACCGATCGCGAGATTGCCGAGACGGTGCACACCATGAATGGGACCGAGCAAGCCTTCCGGCTGATCGTGTTACGCTGGCCGAATCCGCAGCCGAATTTGTTCGAGGCGGAGCGCTATTGCTATCACGCGGTGGCCAGCAACCGGGAGGAGCCGGCGAGCGAGGTCGTCTGGAAGCACAACCAGCGAGGGGAGAGCGAGAACTGGCATAAGGAACTGAAGGTGGGTTTTGGCATGGAGGTCGCCGCGGCGACCCGTGCGGGCAGTTGGAGGCCAATGCCCTGTATTTTGCCATTGGGGTGTTAGCCTACAATTTGGGGCAAGTGTTGAAAGGGCGGGTGCTGCCGGCGTCCTATCGCACGGTGACGGTGGCCACGCTGCGCTGGAAGGTGTATCGGCTGGCGGGGAAGCTGGTGCGCCACGCGCGCGGCTGGATGCTGCAGATCAAGGCCGACCTGGAGAAATGGCTCTTATTGCAATCCGCTCGGGTCTGTTGCGCGACGCTGCGGACCTGAAGCAGGGAGGCAAAAAACGGCTAGCCGTGGAACTACCGCGCGGCGGTGTCCGCGGGGGGTGGGAAAAAATTATCCGGAGGACGCATGGGCCCCTGAATCATGAGCTGAATTGACTCGCGACTTCCCTTCGGTTAACCGAAGGTCGCGCCCGTCACCCTTTCCACCTCCTCACAACCGCCTCACCCTGCCAATCGCGATTCTTGGGCCCTGTGGTTTTGCTTGACAACTGTGCTGGTGTCTCCTATGATTGCCACGAGAGGTTAAAATTGTTTAGTGGCGGATTTGCCGAAATCGGGTTCATCCTATTCATCGCATTCCTGCTGTTTGGGCCCAAGAAACTCCCGGAGATAGCGCGGACACTGGGCAAGGGTCTGGGCGAACTGCGCCGCGCGTCCAACGAATTGAAGAGTTCGCTGGAAGAGGAAATCAAGAACCTGGACCGCTACCAGGAGGGCCCGGTCGACCAGACCCCCAAGTATGGCCACAACGATCCAGAACCCACCCCCAAAGAGCCCGAATAGTGATCCTGAGGATGGAGAACTGAGCGGCAAACAAATGTCGTTCCTCGAGCATCTCGAGGAGCTGCGCCAGCGCCTGGTCAGGTCCGTCATCTCTATCATTGTTGGCTTCGGCGTTTCTTTTTACTTTGCTGATAACATCTATGGTTATCTGGCCCGACCCCTCACCGACACCCTCCGTGCCCTTCACATGTCGGACAAGTTAGTTTATACGAATCCCATTGACCCATTTAATCTCTATATCAAGCTTTCCGCCATGGCCGGGCTTTTCTTGGCATCACCTTACGTTCTCTATCAACTCTGGCTTTTCATTTCCCCAGGGCTCTACCGCAACGAAAAACGTTACATATGGCCGTTTGTAATGCTGACCAGCGGCTTGTTCATTTCCGGCGGGCTTTTTGCTTACAAGCTGGCTTTCCCTCCGGCTTTGCAATTCTTGCTGACGTTCGGCCGCAGATTCACGCCGATGGTGACCATCAACGAGTATTTCAGTATTGCCATGACCATCATCGTCGGCGTGGGACTGGTCTTCGAGCTACCGGTTATTATTCTGGTCCTGTCCTTGTTTGGGATTGTGACTCCCAAGTTCCTCCTGAAGCAACTGCGGTACGCGGTGCTGGTGACGGCGGTCGCTGCCGCTGCCATTGCTCCGACCCCCGACATGGCCACGCTGTTTATTCTCTGGATTCCCATGGTCGGACTCTACATCCTCAGCATTGGGCTCTCCTGGCTTGTCTATTTGCGCAAAAATTGGAAGAAAAAGCATGCACAGGCTTGAACGCGTAGCGCGATGCTGTCCCCTGGCCCTGATGGCAGGATGGACGTGCCTCGTGCTTGCTCCACTCGCGCGCGCCGCCGAGCCACCAAGCTTTAATGGGGGCCGTGCTTTTGAGGACCTTAAGCACCTTGTGGGTTTCGGCCCCCGACCTTCGGGATCCCCCGCGCTGATCCAAACCCGCCAATGGTTAATTTCTCAACTCCGAGGCGCCGGGGCTCAGGTGCAAGAAGATTCCTTCCTGGCGTCCACACCCATCGGGCCGGTCCCCATGACCAACCTGATCGCCAGATTTCGCGGTTCGCGCCGCGAGGCGGTGATCGTGGCCGGCCATTACGACACAAAGCGTTTCGACGAATTCCGTTTCCTGGGAGCCAATGACGGCGGCTCGAGCGCGGCGTTCCTGGTGGAACTTGCGCGCGTCCTGGGAGGACGACAGCACGCGTTAAATTACTGGCTAGTCTTCTTTGACGGGGAAGAAGCCGTCGGCAATTGGTCCGCCACAGACAGCCTTTATGGAAGCCGGCACCTGGTCGAGAAGCTTTCCGCGAGCGGAGAACTCAGCCGCATTCAGGCTCTTATCCTGGTTGACATGATCGCCGATGCGCAACTGCGGATACCCCGCGAATATCGCTCCACGCCGTGGCTGAGCGACTTGGTCTTCAACGTTGCCCAGCGCCTGGGCTACAGCAAGTATTTTGTGAATGGGCAGAATGCGATCGAGGATGACCACATGCCCTTCATCAATGCCGGCGTCTCAGCGGTGGATTTGATCGATTTTGATTACGGACCGAACAACAGCTATTGGCATTCGGCCCAGGACACGCTCGATCATTGCAGCCCCCTCAGCCTCACCATAGTGGGCCGCGTGGTGGCGGCTACACTCGGCGAGTTGGAGAAATCTCCCCCCAAGAATTAGCAGGCATTTCCCTCGCATCCCAGCAAGCAGGGGACGGCAAGCCGTCCCCCTACTAGTGGTAGGGGTGGGGCTTGCCCTACCCTCGACAAACGACTGACCACTGACTACGCGAAGAAGACGGGCTCGTCTTTCGAAGCAAACGAGTGCTTCGCAGGCGTGGCTTCATCTTTCAAGGGGAAATCTGAGCGGTAATGGGCGCCGCGGCTCTCCTCCCGCGCCAGGGCGCTTTGGGCGATTATCCTGGCGACCTCCAGAATATTGCGGGCCTCGTGAAACTGACTGGACGGGGTAGCCGGACGGACCAGCATAAGCGAATCGAGCCGCCGCAGGGCATCGCAAAGGTCCTTGCCGTTACGGATGATGCCCACATTATTCCAGAGAATCGAACGGACCTCGTTTACGCCTTTCTGCGGAGGAAAGAGAACCGGCTCAGCCTCGTGCGCCTTCGGGTCTGGCCCAAGGGCAGCGTGGCCCGCATGTGAGTTTGGAACTTTGCAAGGCAGGGGTGGCTTAAATTCCCGGAGTTGGCCGAGCATGGCGGAGGCCGCTCTGGCGCCAAACACCAAGCCTTCCAGAAGGGAATTGCTGGCCAGACGGTTGGCGCCGTGGACGCCCGTGGTGGCGACTTCACCGGCGGCGTACAAGCCTCTCAGTGAAGTGGCCCCATGCAAGTCCGTGGCGACTCCTCCCATGGCATAGTGAGCGGCGGGACGAATGGGCACGAGGTCGGTAGTGACGTCGATGTTGTAGTGCAGGCATGTCGAGTAGATTCTTGGAAAGCGTTTCTTCACGTGCATCGGTTCAAGCTCTGTCATGTCCAAGTAAACGCATTCGCTCTGGGTCTTTTGCATCTCCATGATAATGGCGCGCGAAACGACGTCGCGGGGAGCCAATTCCGCAGCCTCGTGATAGCGGGGCATGAAGCGTTCCAGGAGAACATTGCGCAAACAAGCGCCTTCGCCGCGCAAGGCCTCGGAGAGTAAGAAACGCGGGGCTTCCTTGACGTACAAGGCCGTGGGATGAAACTGAACAAACTCCAGGTCGCTGCACAGCGCGCCGGCGCGATGCGCCATGGCCACGCCGTCACCGGTGGCGACCTCAGGGTTCGTAGTTTCCTTATAAACCTGCCCCAGCCCGCCGGTCGCCAGCAACACCGCTTTGGCGTGCACTGTCTTGAGCGTGGAAGTCTTTTCTTCGAGGAAGGTCACTCCGCAAACCCGCTTCTCGTCCATCAGAAGGTCAACTGCAAAGGCGTAAGGCAGGAATTGGATGGCGCGGCGGGACTTAGCCTTGGCCATCAGGGCGCGCAGAATTTCGCTGCCCGTGGAGTCGCCGTGCGCATGCAGGACGCGCGAACGGCTGTGAGCCCCTTCGCGCGTAAAGGCCAGCTTGTTTCCCTCGCGGTCGAAGCGCATCCCCCAGGCAATTAACTGCTCGATCTGCTGGGGGCCTTCGCTCACCAGGATTTGCACGGCCGTCTCCCGGCACAACCCGTCGCCGGCGCGCAATGTATCGTGGAGGTGCAGTCCCACCTCGTCGTCCTCACCCAGGGCCGCGGCGATGCCTCCCTGGGCGTACTCAGTACTGGATTCGTAAAGTTCGCCTTTGGTTAGAGCCAAGACCTCACCGGCGGCGGCGAGTTCAATGGCAGCCCGGGTGCCGGCAATGCCTCCCCCGAGAATAAGAAAATCAACTTGCCACTCGTTCTTTCCCAACATAGCCCTTCCATGATAGCCTTGGTATCTTACCTATGCAACGTTTCTGGGTGACTTCCAAGGGTTTCAAGTACAGCGTCCACGTGGGTTCTGGGGCTTGGCGGGCCTTCGCCGACTTCCCACAAGATCACTACTCATCGATTTTCATACTTACCGAAAGGCACTTGTGGGAGCGTTGGGGAAAGGAATTTCTCCGCGAAGGTGGCGTGAAGAACGCCCAACCTCTATTCGTCCCACCCGGCGAGAATTCGAAAAGCGTGATGATGGTGGAGAAGGTGGGGGCTGAGTTGCTGGAGAAAAGGGCCGATCGGCGCTCATTGCTTGTGGCCTTTGGTGGGGGTGTGGTCGGCGACCTGGGTGGCTTTGTGGCCTCCACCTACATGCGCGGCATTGACTGCGTGCAAGTGCCCACTACGGTCTTAGCGCAAGTGGACAGCTCGATCGGCGGGAAAACAGCGGTCAACGTGCGCGCCATGAAGAATCTTCTGGGGACGTTTTACCCCCCACGCATGGTCCTGGCAGAGCCTGCGGTTCTGGCTTCACTGGACGAACGCTCCTTCCGCTCCGGCTTTTTTGAAGTTGCAAAACACGCCATTCTTTCGGGGCCGGGCTTTTTCAAAGAATTCGAAGCGAAAACCCCGCAACTGCTTCCGAAGCAGGCCCGCGGCCTCGAGGAAATCCTGGCGCGCGCGGCCAAAGTCAAAGTAGAGGTTGTCAGCCGCGACGAGCGCGAAGTTGACCTGCGGCGTGTCCTCAACCTGGGCCACACCTTCGCCCATGCGCTCGAGGAGGCGAGCGGCTACGAGCGCTTCTTGCACGGCGAAGCCGTGGGTTGGGGAATTTTGATAGTGCTGCGTCTGGCAAAGTTGTTGGGCGTGCTCGAGCCCGCTGATGGCGAGCGCATCGCCCGCTTGCTGCGGCAGATCGGCCCCCTGCCCACCCTTGGGGGGCTTCGCGCGCGCCGAATCTTGGAGCTGTTGCCGCAGGATAAGAAAGCAGTCGGAGGACGAATTCATTGGGTTATTCCGGAGAGGATCGGCAAAGTCCGGATTACAGATCAGGTTCCCATGAACTTCGTCGAAACTGCTTTCCGGGACGCGCAGCGGGGCGACGGGCATGAATGATGCTGCAAGCGCTCCCCTGGGGAAAAGCCCGCCAGGTTCTCCGGACGCCACTGAATCCACCACCCGCGCCATACGCGGGATGTTCTCGGCAGTCGCGCCGCGTTACGATTTTCTGAACCATTTCCTTTCGGGGGCGCGCGACATCGCGTGGCGGAAGGCCACGGCAAAGGCTTTGCAGGGCGTCCTGGAGCGTGCAGATTCCAAGGTGGCGGACCTTTGTTGCGGCACGGGTGACCTGGCGTTCGAGTTGGAGCGGCATTCGGCGGGTCGAGTATTCGGCACGGATTTCTGCCATCCCATGCTCGTGCTCGCCAAGAAGAAGGCACTCCGGCGCTCGACCCTCTTCCTCGAAGCTGATACTTTGGCTTTGCCATTTCCTGACGAGTTTCTGGATGTGGCAACCCTTGCTTTCGGTTTTCGCAACTTGGCCAGCTACGCGCGTGGCCTCGAGGAAATTCGCCGGGTTCTCAAGCCCCAGGGTATCCTTGCCATTCTCGAGTTCTCAGAGGTCTCAGGGCCCCTGTTCGGGCCATTGTTTCGGTTCTATTTCCGTCATTTGCTGCCCAGGATTGGGACATGGATCTCCGGCGTCCCCGGGCCATACCAGTATCTCCCTGATTCAGTGTCAAAGTTCCCCAACCAGCAGGCGCTCTCACAATTATTGAGCGCGCAGGGGTTTCACAATATCCGTTACATTAATTTTACCGGCGGGGTTGCGGCACTCCATCTCGCGGAAAAAGCGTTGACGGTTGGCTGACCTAAGGGAATCATTCGCGGGTTTCTGTCTCTGTTTCGCTCCATTCCTCCGGCGCGCCGCTCGCCTGAAATTCCTTCTGAAGGTCCTCAAGAGCTTTCTGGGCCTCCTCCGTCGCCGCTCGCTCTTGCGAAAGCTCATCCTCCTTGCCCTTGATCTTCCCGGCGAATTCAGTTTTCAAGTTGGGATCGAGTGCACGTACTTCCTGAATTTGAAGGAGATTTGTCTCGTCTTCTACGAGCTGTTGTCGTTTCTGGGCATCAGCCAATTGGGCGCGCGCAGATTTGAACCGGGCTTGCCAATATTCCTTGGTTTCAGTCTTGTCTTCCGGCTTCTCAGATTCGGTGGCTGGTTGGCTCGGCTCAGATGCCTGGTTGGTCTGCTTGGCTGCTTGACGGGAATCGCGTTCTGCCTGTGCTTGGTCCGATGCAGTCGCGGCAGGGGTGCTCGACGCGTCGGAAACCGCCGCGCGCCCTTTATCCGGTTTGCGGCCGGGTAGATCATCGTTTGTGTAGACCTTAGCGGATTTCGGCCCCGCTTTGGCCTGCTCCTGGCGTACTTGTCGGGCAAAGTCTCCCAGCGACTCTTGTGGCGCGGCCAGCAAGGGCAGGGAAGTGAGAGCAATCAGGAAGGACAGTACATAAGGTCTTGTTAACATACGTTCCCTCCTAACGGAGCCACCCCGCGTCACCGCCTTCGCGTCGCAGTTGCTCCCGGAGGTCTTCGATAGCCTCCTGATCCGCGGCAATCTCCGCTTTCTTTTTGACGATCTGGTCTTGCAGTTTATGGACGTCCGACAGGGCGGTAGGCCCGCTCTCCTGGAGCAAGCCCTTGTTGGGATCCGGGTAGTACAGCATCTGGTTTTGGCCCAGTTTCTGCTCGAGCACGCTGAGTTCTCGTTGGTGGACGTCCAATTGATCTTGCAGCTTGCTCATGTGATCCCGGAAATACTTTTGCCCGTGCGTTTCCTCACCGGTCTTGGCCGGGGTCGATTTCGCGGGTTCCTTTTCAGCTTCCTTCCCGCTTGTTTCCTTGGCGGGTTTCTCCCCTGGCTTAGCCTCCGTGGAGGTTGTGGACGCATTCGCAGGCGAGGCCGAAGAGTGCCCAGGTGATAACGACAGGGTGGCGAGGTCGTCGTTGGTGAAAAGCTTGGACTTTTCCTGAGGCTTGGCGCGTTGTGCTTTGAGCTGGCGCGCAATATCACCCAGCGGCTCTGAGCTCTTTGAATTCTGAGCCGGGGCTATGCCTGTTCCCAAACCTAGGACCAGACCCAGCGTCGCAATGCTTGCCATTTGAAACTTCATGGATGCTACCCCCCTTGCCGGCGGCGCGCGCTCCCCGCCTCTAAGTTACCATTTTGCAAATACGAAATCAATTTCCGCAAGAGTACTTTCGGGCCAGTCGCGCGAAATGCCCATCCGCCTGCGACATACATAAAGAGCTGAAAATCGCCGGTGTTGTCGCCCCCGCGTAAGAGGGGGGCAGGTCACTCCCTGAGTCAGTTCTGGACACCTAAAAGAAGTAACGGTGCTCACTAAAGAGCACAGAATCACATAGATGGCACCGCACAGAGATAAAAATAGGGAGAGGCTTCCCGCACTTTGCTCTTGACAGGAAGCTTGTGTAGTGGTAGCCTATGTTGGTGGTCGCATTAGAAAACTCGCAAGTGAGCGCGGGAAGGGAATCGCGGATCGGCGTGGCGACAGGGGAAATAGATCGAACACAAGAAAAGATACTAAAATAGAGGGAACGAACTGAAGAATTTGTTGCAATCAAATGAGTTAGCTATCTTTTGGTCCAAAAACGAACTTGTTTTTGAGTGCAAAAAAGGCCAAACGAACTCCAAAAGTGACCAAAAACTCGCCGTTTGCACGGTAGTGAAGCTGAGGGGTCGGGTATTGTCCGGGTTTGAGCGTAGCGCCGACCTATAGGTCGGCAAATGCTGGCCTAAAGGCCAGCGCTACGAGCCAGATGGACACTACCAGGGTTTGGCCCGGCTGTTTCATTAGGGCAAAATAGGCTATCATAAGGGGTTCGGGGACCTGGCAACGCGTGGGTAGCGCGCACTGAGTCGCGTTGTTGGAAGCAAAACCGATGACTAAACAAGAGTAACACGAGAGTCCGTCAGTCGACGGACAGGAGGATGCGTCCGATGCCAGAGCCAACCAAAGAAGACTTGATGGCCCGGATTACCGAGCTCGAGAAGAAACTGGGATCGAAGCAAAGCGGCAAACTAGAGTTCAAGGTCGGTGACAAAGGGGGCGTGAGCGTCTACGGATTGGGGCGCTTCCCGGTGACCCTTTACTACGAGCAGTGGATCAAGCTGCTCGACGCCACAGAGGAGCTGCGGGCTTTTCTGGAAGCAAACAAGAGCCGCTTGAAACTCCGGCCACAAGTCTGACGGCTGGGAACTAGGGGCTAGGAACTGGGGGCTGGGGCGAAACAAGAATTCCGGAGGCCAAACCTCGGATAAGCCCGAGGCACCCCCGGCGATACAAGAGTGCGTTGCGGCAGCCTCCGAGCTCTTATTTCTTCCGCTAGCCCCCAGCCCCTAGTACTACTACGTTAAGTTAAGGTGGACGGTTTCGCTTGCGAATTACGCTGCCACAATACGCGCACGCTCCGGTCCAGGTAAACAACAAGCGTTGGATCTCACGACGCGTCCGTGGCAGGGTCCACCCAGAAGTTTTTTTTGTTGCGCAGCATCTCCAAGGTCAGGAAGGCGTGCGCCAACATAACCAAGGTGACGTGATGGTGCCAGCCCGTCCAATTGCGGCCTTCGTAATGGTCCAGCCCCAGTTCCTCCTTGAGCTGCTGATAATCCTGCTCGATCTTCCAGCGGCTTTTGACGATGCGCACCAGTCGTCGCAGCGTATAGTTTCCCGGCAGGTCGCAGAAAAAATATTTCGTGGGCTCCTGCTCGCCGGGCGGCCATTCCAGCAGCAGCCAGACCTCCGGGTGGGGCGGGTCGCCTTCGTCGAATCCGTGCGCGGGCTGGACGCGACAAGCGTCGAAGCGGGACTCCAGCCAGCCTTGGGTGCCTTCTCGCCAGCGCACCTGCTTCCACCCACGGGCCTGTTCCGCCACTTCCTGCACCGCGCACGGCCGCTGCTCGCCGTAATGGTAAACCGCCGGCCGACGTCCTCGCCCCCGCGCTTTCCGCAGGCGGGGCGGTTTCCTCCACACCCTCACGGTGGAAGGAATGCCCAGCGCATAAGGAAGGTGGCGGGTCTCCAGCCCCTGGCGAAATTCCGTGACTTCCCCGTAGCCGGCGTCCGCCAACACCACCCCACACCGCAAACCCCACGCCCGCGCCTCGTCGATCAATTGCAGCGCCAGTTGCCACTTGGTCTGGAACTTCACCTCGGCGGGGATGCCGGCTGCGGCGCGCCGCTGGGGATCCTGCGCCCAGCTTTCCGGCAAGTACAGCCGCCAGTCCAGGATGGTACTTTCTTCTGCTCCCGCCTGATGCAGGCTCACCGCCACCTGGCAATTGGCCGTCTTGCCCAGCGTGCCGGAATATTGCCGCGCCACTCCCACCGAGTGGCGACCTTGCTTGGGGAACCCCGTGTCGTCGATGACCCACACCGGATCGGGCCTCAACTCTGCCGTCATCCGTTGCGCCAACCCTTGCCAAACCGGCGCCCAAGGCCACGGACTCTGCCCGATCAACTGCTGCATGGCCTGTACGTTTCCCTCGGGCAGACGCGCCGCCATCGGCTCGATCGACTTGCGTTCGCCGTCCGACAACAAGCCGCGGATGTACACCGAGCTCCAATGGCGTCGCTCGCGCCGCCCCAGCGGCTCCAGCAAGTCGGCCAAGAATTGTTCCAAGCGCTTTCGACATTTCTCGATTTCGCTCTCGGTCATGGACCGAAGCTTAGCACCTCTCCCGTGGGAGGTCAATAACGTAACGTAGTAGTACTAGCCCCTATCCGTCGTGGGAGCGTTTTTCACCCAACGCTGGTCCTTGACAGAGCGCGGGCTGGGGAATAAGCTATCGCGCGAATATGACGAGACTGGCTCTTGATGCTCGGTGAATCCATTCAGAGAGGCACAGGGGATCACCACGCTCACCCCATCCAGTCTCGAGCAACGTCTTCGAGGTTGGGCCTAACACTTCGAAACGCATCCTCTCCAAGAAAGAGGCCGCACGATGTCGAGTTGGGGAAAAGTGGGATTCCTCGCGCTTAGCCTGCTGTTCACCATTGCGCTCGGGTCGAAACTTCCCGCGCAGACGCAGGCAGGGCACTACGACCTTCTCTTGAAGGGCGGCCATGTAATTGACCCTGCCAATAATGTTGATCGAGTGGCCGATGTGGGGATTGCGGCGGGGAAGATAGCGGCAGTGGCGGAAAGCATTCCGGCCAGCGCGGCAGGAAAAGTGGTTGATGTATCCGGCCTGTACGTAACTCCCGGCCTTATTGATATTCACTTCCACGTGGGCCACGGGGGAACTCCCCTTAACTGGTTTGCGCCGGAGGCGCGCTCTCACAGCGTACCTCCGGGCATCCCCGCGGACATCGCGCTTGTAGGAGGCGTGACCACGGTGGTGGATGCGGGAACCACCGGGGCCGATACTTTCCTCCATGAAAAGCTGGAAGTCATCGACCATGCCAAGGTCCGGGTCCTGGCGTTCCTTGATATCGTTGCGAATGGTATGAACGGCGGCCTGGAGCAGACCGTCGACCAAATGGACCCGCAACTCTGCGCGCAGACGATCAGGAAATTCCCGGACCTCATTGTGGGAGTGAAGACGGCACACTACTGGACAGAGAAACCCTGGGACGCGCTGCATGCGCCCTGGGCTGCCGTGGACCGCGCCGAAGAATGCGGCAGGTTGGCCAATGTGCCGGTGATGTTCGATTTCTGGCCCCGCCCGGACCGGACCTACGCCGAACTCATCCTGAAGAAGATGCGGCCGGGTGATATTCACACGCACGTGTTCGCGCAGCAATTTCCCATCCTGCTTGCTGACGGCAAGCTTAATCCCATCCTGGCAGAGGCGAGCCAGCGTGGCGTGATCTTTGACGTCGGGCATGGGCAGGGCAGCTTCTGGTTCCGCAACGCCGTGCCCGCAGTCAAGCAGGGATTCATTCCGGATTCCATGTCAACGGATCTGCATATTGGGAATTTCACTGTTCTGAGCATGACGGAAGTGCTGTCGAAGTTCCTGGCTATGGGTGTGCCGCTGGAAGACCTCATTCGAAGGTCCACGGTGAACCCGGCGAAGGAAATCCACCGCCCGGAGCTGGGAACATTGTCAGTTGGACAGGAACCGGAGTTGGGCAGCTCCCTTCCGGCGAAGGCCGACGACTACCCGAGAAATTAGCGTGACGGCTGTAGTTCCCCGCGGGGTGGTGTTGCACAGTCCGGTGATCAGGGGACGGTCCGTCAGGTGACGGATCCCCCTACAAGTTGTAAGGGTAGGGCTTGCCCTACCCCTCGACATTACAGCGACAAGCCTCGCCCTGCAGACAAAGAAGGAGGACCTTTCATGGTGAACAAATCAGCAACAAAGTCAGTGATTTTCGGAATTATCCTCGTGGCGGCAGTTCTGCTTATGGCCGCCGGCAGCTCTCGAAACTCGTCCAAACGCGCCATTAACCCGCCCGGAGCCGTCGAAGGATTGCCCTTTAGCAACGGCATCCTGGTGGGCAACACTCTCTACGTCGCCGGCCAGGAGGGATTGGACAACGGCAAGCTGCGCCCGGGAGGCATCGGGCCGCAAACCCAAGCCGCGCTGGAGAACATCAAGAGAATCGTCGAGGCTGCCGGCCTACAGATGTCAGATGTGGTGTCGGTGAACGTCTATCTCGCAGACATTGGTGAATTCAGTGAAATGAACAAGGTCTACAAGACCTTTTTCCCTGAGCCAAGGCCGGCGCGCGCCACGGTGCAGGTTGCGGGGTTGGTCAACAATGCGCGTGTCGAGATTGGTGCAATCGCAGTAAAGACGCGGTAAGTCGAGGAGTCGAGGAGTCGAAAAGTCGAGAAGTTCTTAACTTCTCGACACTCGACTCATTGACTCACTGAAGGAGGATCTGATGTCTAGCGCTATTACCCGCAGGAAGTTCTTTCGCAAGGCCGGCAACACGCTGATCGCGAGTGGGGCCGTGGCGTACGGTAGTGGAGCCGGCGAGGCTCGCGCCAAAAAGCGCCCCGTGGCAAAGGGAGTGGATTACTACAGCAAACTGGGTGTCACTCCCTTCATCAACGCGGCTGGAACGTTCACAGTTCTCTCGGCGTCAATTCTGCCCGACGAAGTGCAGGCAGCGATGACCCTCGCCGCGCAGAAGCCCGTTAACATCGAAGAGCTTCACCGCGCGGCAGGCGCGTACCTGGCGAATCGTCTGCATTGTGGAGGTGCGCTCGTGACGGCCGGCGCAGCCTCCGCCTTGACTCTGGGAACGGCCGCCTGTGTCACTATGGGCAACGACCAGGCGATCATCAATATGCCGGTCGACATGTCAGGGTTGAAGAATGAAGTCATCGTTCAGAAAACCCATCGCTACGGCTACGACCACGCCCTCCGTAACTGTGGGATTAAGTTCGTCGACGTCGAAACCTTGGCGGACTACGAGGCGGCTTTCAACGAACGCCCCGTGATGGCCCACTTCTTCAACGCTGCGGAGGGCGGCCAGATCAGCCGCGAAGACTGGGTGCGGGTGGCCCACAATCACGGAGTCCCCTGCTTCAACGACGCTGCGGCCGACGTGCCGCCCATCTCGAATCTCTGGAATTACACCCAAATGGGATTTGATCTTGTGACGTTTTCCGGGGGGAAGGGAATTCGTGGCCCGCAATGCACCGGCCTGTTGCTGGGGAGAAAAGACCTGATCGAGTTTGCGATGAAAAACAACTCTCCTTATGGGAACACGGTGGGTCGCGGCATGAAGGTTGGAAAAGAAGAGATCGTCGGCATGGTCGCCGCGGTGGATTGGTTCTTGAGTCAGGACGAAGAGAAGATGATGGCGGGGTTCCAGAAAAGCGCCGAAAGAATTGCTGCCCAGGTGAAGAGCATTCCCACCGTGGAGACCAAGATCTTTCTTTATCCCGTTGCCAACCACGTCCCGCACTTGCAGATTAATTACGACCCGACTCGCATTCCCATGACCGGCCAGCAAATAATGGAGAAGATGCGGCAGGGAAGTCCGCGCATTGAGTTGAGTCCGGCGGCCGGTCCTAATTTTGTCACTGTGGGCGTGTGGATGCTGGAACCGAATGAGGACATGATCGTGGGTAAACGCCTTCGCGAGGTGCTCCAGGGGGCGTTGCGAGCCTGAGGAGTTCGGCGCGTCCCGCACGCCTTCGCCAAGCTTCGTGGGGACACACCGCGTTTCCTTGCTTTCCGGCAATCAGCGCGCACGGTCGGTCAGCGGGGTTTGCGGTGTGTCCGCATCCTAACCGCGGAATTACGTTACCGAATTCCGGCCAAGAAACTGTCTCAATTAAAGCGATTATCGAAACAGAATGGGCTTAGAGAGTGAATAAAGAAGAGTTATAGGAGACTTCAACTTTCCAGGTCGCCCGTTGGTGTCGGAATGGCGGACCATTAAGTTAACATAACATACCTTATCAGACGTTATATTTGCCGCTTTCAAGCGTGCGAAGATCAGTTCGCACGGTTTTGCCCCACCCTGCCCCAGGGGTTGGCTCCCGCAATCTCCAGTCAGGCTTGACACTGCCCGGGATGTATGGCGTAGTCTACGCCTGCAATTTCCTAATAGTCGTTCAGCACATGGATAAAGGAGGGGTGGTTATGTCAATGGCCAAGCGTGCCGTGTGGTGCTTTGTCCTGATTACAGTAAATAGTCTGATTGCCGGAGCCAGGCAAGCGCTGGAGGCGAGTCGCACAGGATCCCTGCTCGAAGGCAACGCGCGCTTCCAAGTTCTCGCCCCCAACCTTGTGAGGATGGAGTACTCTCCAGAGAGCAAGTTCGTGGATGAGGCGAGCGTTTCCGTGCTGAATCGCAGTTGGCCTCAGACTTCGTTCCAGGTTTCGAAAACAAATGGTTGGCTGGAGATCAAGACGGAAAAGTTGACAGTCCGTTATCTTTCCGGGTCGGGACCCTTCACCCCTCAAAATCTGCAAGTAATCTGGACCGATCCGGATGGCGAACACGCCTGGAAACCGGGTGAGAAGGACGACAAGAATCTGGGAGGCGTGCCCGGGGATATTGCAGCGCGTGCCGTTCCCGGCAATGAGACGGGAGCGCTCAGCCGCAACGGCTACTACCTGCTCGACGACAGCGGCACAGCGATTTGGGACCAAGCAAGCCAATGGGTCCAGCCTCGGCCAGAGAAAAACGGCCAGGACTGGTACTTCTTCGCCTATGGACGGGACTTCAAGGGGATGTTGGGCGAGCTGGCGAAATTGCTCGGCCCAATCCCGATGGTTCCCCGCTATGCGTTGGGCACATGGTTCGGCTCCCGGGCCGGCTATTCGGCCGAGCAGTGGAAGATGATTGCCAAGCGGTTTCGGGAGGAAGGCGATCCCGTTGGACATGATGGTGATCGACTCTTTGTCCGCCTGCAAAGTCATCTGGTCCGGCTACGATTGGGACTACGAACAGATGCCTGACCCGAAGGAGTTCTTCTCCTGGATGCTCCAACACGGAATCCACATAACCCTGAACGAACATTATGGGCCGCTGACCAGGGAGAGCTTCGGCAACTTCGAAACGGTCCGGAAGCTGATGGGGCTTCCTCCCGAAACTACAGGAGATCCCGCCACAATCTGGCGGACAAGAAATATGCGACGGCCTTCATGGACCTTATGCACAAACCCGCCCTAGACATGGGCCTGGCCTTCTGGTGGCAAGATGGCTGGGCAGGCGCGGACATGGCAGGATTGGACCCTACCTTATGGACCCGGCACGTCGAGTACGAGGGATCAGAACGAATCACCGGCAAACGGGGATTCGTTTTTTGCAGGCTTGGCAACCCGCATCCCAACGTGGAATATGGCAATCTCACCAGCGCTCCGATGCCTGCTTGGGGTGAGCATCGTTACGGCGCTTTTTTCACTGGGGACTTAGTGCCCTACTGGTCCACCCTGGAGTTGCTGATCCCTTTCAATGTGCAAGCTGCCAACATGCTCATAGCCTACGTCAATAACCTGAATGCCGGCGTGATGCAGGAGACGCTGGACCCCGAAATCTACCAGCGCTGGCTACAGTTCAGCTCCTTCAGCCCCTTTTTTGGTGGCACGGACTGTGGGGCCTACGGCTGCCCTGGGAGTATGGCCCGGAGGGCGTCCGAACCGCGCACAAGTTCATGGAGCTGCGCTACCGGCTACTGCCCTACCTTTACACTTACTCTCGCTTGGCTCACCAGACGGGAGTTTCCCCAGTGCGCGGGATGTATGTGGAGTACCCGCAGCAGGAGCCTGCCTACAGCTACCGGCACCAGTACATGCTCGGGGAGGAGTTGCTGGTGGCCCCGATCAGCGAGCCGGGTTACGGGAAGCCGGTGCTAAAGGACATTTACTTGCCCGCCGGCGAGGATTGGCTGGACTATTTCACGGGCGAGATTTACCACGGCGGGCAGGTGGTCAACTACGAATGCCCGCTTGGACCGCATGCCGTTGTTCGTGCGGGCGGGCTCGATCCTGCCCCTGGCGCCGGATATGGACTACAACGATCAGAAGCCTCGTCGATCCGCTGATCGTGGATGTGTACGCGGGCAAGGCAGCTTCCTTCCAGCTCTATGAAGATGATGGCACGTCGCTCGAATATCGGCAGGACGCTTATGCCTGGACGCCGCTCAGCTTACACTGCCGGAAGCAGGAGGCGCGCACCGGATCGAGATAGGTCCGAGCCAAAGGACAATACAAAGGGCAGGTGACAAGCCGCCGCTATGAAGTGCGGGTGCATGGGCTGCTGAAGCCCGAAGAGGTCAAGGTGGGGGCTCAGAGGCTGGAGGAACGAGAACCCAGGGAGTGCGGGCCAGGATGCGGGGGCTGGACCTGGGACAGCAAAGCGCGGATCACTACGATTCGCCTGACCGAACCGACTCCGATAGGCGAGAAGTTGACGGTGAGGCTGGAAGGCGCGGGGACTTTCGCCGACGCGCTTGATGCTGCAAAGGGTGCTCGACTACCGCGAACGGATCCGCAGGGTGAAGCAGGAGGAGAAGCTGAAGTACGCGATCCTGCTCGATGGCGCAGAACATAGCAAACCACCGCGGGTCATCCGCGAAACCGAAAAGATCGAGACCGAACTGGACAACCTGGTGGCGAATCCCGAAGGGAATTGCGCAAAGGCCGCCAGATTTCCGCGCCATGACCGCTCACGTGCTCAAAGCGTTTGTGGATCAGCCCTTCGAATCCCAGAGGACGATTCCGGCGCCCGGATCGCAGCGTGCAGGAGGCAACCAAGAAGATTGCAGACGCCGTGTTCGAGCCGTGGGAGATTCGCAGCATGACCCTTGCCCTGCTGGGGTGTGAGGTTCTGGCGAAGGCGTCCGGAACGCCGTCTCCCACCCTGATCGCCAAGCTGAAATATGATGCGGACGCTGATTGGCCCGGCCAAAGTCGCCTACGAGATAGGGCTTCCGGACAGTGGCTTGCCCGGCTGGATCATGACGAAGCGTTCAATGGGGTCGGAAGGATACGCCCAATTCGGCATTAGAGTTCCCTTCCCGCCGGAACGAGGCAGTTACACGTTGCGCGTGAAAGCCACGCTGGCGTGGGAGGGCGGCCAAACTGAGGTCTGGCGCGATGTCGAATGGTTCAGCACGGGCCTCCCCAGGGAGCCTGATCTCTCGCGATGAACCGAGAGTAGGGAGCAAGGATGGGGTTCTTACGCGCTCCCTTGGGGAGAGGCTGTATTTTCCACTTCGCGGGGACTTCCCTGCCCTGGCCGCCTCAGCGCGACGCATGTATACTGAGTGGTTGTGCGAAGGCTGCAATCTGGCTGATACTCTCACATGCCTCTCGATGTTCAACATTACCGTTCACAGTTTCCAGTTACCGCGTCTTCGATTTACATGAACCACGCGGCCGTAGCGCCTATCTCGCGACGAGTCCGCGACGCCATGGCCGGCCTGCTCGACGACGTCCAGCAATGTGGCGCCGAGCACTGGCAACACTGGGTGGAAACTTACGGGAGTGTGCGGCGCTCCCTGGCGCTGCTGCTCAATGCAGAACCGAGTGAAATCGCCTTCACCAAAAACACCTCGGAAGGCATCTCGATGTTCGCGAGCGGCTTGGACTGGCAGCCGGGAGACGAAGTTGTTTCGATCGAAGGCGAGTTTCCAGCCAATTTTTATCCCTGGAAGGCGCTCGAAAAACGCGGCGTGGTTCTGCGCTTGGTGCCGTCAGAACAAGGCCGCGAGAGCCAGGAGTCGATCGTGGGAGCACTGACCTCCCGCACGCGTGTGGTCGCGGTCAGCTTCGTGCAATACCTCAGCGGATTTCGCCTGGACCTCGAGAAGTTGGGTCAGGCTTGCGTGGCGCGCGGCTGCCTGCTGTTTGTAGACGCCATCCAGGGACTGGGGGCGTTTCCAGTGGACGTGAAGAGGGCGAACATTGCGGGCCTCGCCGCCGACGGCCACAAGTGGATGCTGGGACCGGAGGGTGCGGCGTTGCTCTATGTAAATCGCCAGGTCATGGAAAAGATCACACCACCGGAAATCGGATGGACAACAGTTCGCCATTGGAGCGATTTCTCCCGGCGAGACCTTTCCTGGCGGGACGACGCCCGTCGCTATGAGTGCGGCACGCTCAACACGGTCGGAATTTACGGTCTAGGCGCCGCCGTGAATCTGCTTCTCGAGGTTGGAATTCCGCATATTGCCGAGCGCGTCCTGCAACTGACGGATCGGTTACGGGGCGGACTGCTGGCGCAAGGCCACTCGGTGTTCGGTCCCCGCGCCCGCGAAGAAGCCTCGGGGATTGTCTCTTTTGTGCCCCGGCAAGGTGGACCAGAGCGCCTCCTGGATTTATTTCTAGCCCACCGTGTGCAAGTGGCGGCGCGCGGCGGGATGGTGCGAATCGCCCCTCATTTTTATAACACTGAAGAGGAGATTGACCGCGTGCTGGAGCTGGCTTCCTGAATGACGACGCCGTCATTCATAGTGGAGCACTTCCATGGGATCGACCCGGGTCGCGCGGCGCGCGGGCGCCGCACAGGCAGCAAGCGCGATCGTTCCCAGCAACACGGTTACGCCGCCGATCACCAACGGATCGAGGGGCCGAACTCCGTAGATCTGGGTGGCGACTGCCTTTTGCAGCGCGGCCGCGCCCGCGAATCCCGCCGCAAGACCGATGGCTACGAGCACCAGGCATTCCCTGAGCACCAGCCTCACTACCCCCGCTCCGGTGCTGCCGAGCGCCATACGGATGGCGATCTCCCGCCTGCGCTGCGCCACCAGGTAAGCCAGAACTCCGTAGATGCCGATCGCCGAAAGGAACAGCGCCAGGCCCCCAAACGCCAACGCCAGCATCAGCGATGTCCGGCGGGGGGACATTGAAAGCGCGGCGCGCTCGTCCATCGTTTTCACGTCGAACAAAGCAAGTTCCGGATCGATCCCGGCCACCGCCCTGCGGACCATGCGAGCTACGGTGCCCGCTTCGCCCGTGGTCCTAACCGCCAACGCATAATCTCGCGACGGCTCCTGCGCGTAGGGGAAGTAGTATGCGCCGGACGCGCCCTTGGTTCCGGCGAGGTCTTCCAGCCTGACGGAGCGCACGACGCCTACCACTTGGTACCAGCGTGTGTTCGGGTCGGGCTTGGTTACATCCTTCGGACTGTTTGGCCTATACATTCGCTGCCCAATCGGATCGCGATTCGGCCAGAAGTGGCGTGCCAGCCGTTCGTCGACAATGACCACAGGCGCGGCCCTTTCATAGTCGCGCTCGTCGAAGTAGCGCCCGCGTATCAGGGCGATATTCATCGCCTCAAAGTAGCCGGGCGTGACGGAGAGGCGGTATGGGGAGATGAAGGATTCGCCCGGCGTCATGACATGGCCCTCGGCCATGATGACGCTGGAAGTGAAGTTGTTGCCGAAGGGAATCTCCGTCGTCGCCCCGGCGGCGGCCACGCCCGGCAAGTGCCGAATGGAATCCATCGTGCGACTCATCAGAGTCTGCAACTCCCCGTTGCTGCGATAGCGGGATTCTGGCGCATCTGTGGAGGCGGTTACCACGCCCTTAATCGTGAAGCCCGGGTCTACCGCCAGCAGGTGGCGAAAGCTGGCCAGCAGCAGGCCCGCCCCGGCGAGCAGCACGAAGGCCAGTCCAATTTCGGCGCCCACCAGTCCCTGGCGCAACCTGCGGCTTTGGACCCCGCTGGTGCCGGTGCGGCTGCTATCCCGGAGCATGCCGCTCAGGTTGACTTTGAAAGCGCTGGCGATGGGCACAAGTCCTACCAGCGCGCCGATCACGACGGCCAACCCGAGGGCCACAAAAACCACAGGGCCGTCGATGCGTACTTCCTGCGCCCGCGGGAAACGGTCGAGCCCAATGGCCGCCACCGCCCGCAGTAGCACAGCGCCCAGGACCACGCCCGCAACGCCACCCGCACCCGCCACCAGTACGTTTTCCACAACCAACTGGCGCAAGAGTTGGGCGCGGCCCGCGCCCAGCGCAAGTCGTGTGGCGATCTCCTTACCCCGGACGCTCCAGCGTGCCAGCGCCAGGTTCGTGATGTTCAATCCTCCGATGAGCAGCACGAACGCCGCGCCGCCCCAGAGCAGGTAAAGCGCGCCTTCCACGTCTTTGACCAGCATGTGTTGAAGAGGTTCGACGCTGGTGTAGAAGCCCGCCTTGATGAGCGTGTCCTTCCACTCGGGAAGCCGATCAAGGTTGGCGGCGTTGAGAGCGTTGACTTGCGCCTGGACCTGGCCCAAAGTGGCCCCCGGCTTGAGCCGCCCAATGTCGGTCCAACTGTTGTTGTGATATTGAGATTTCTGCTGGGCCGTGAACGCCAGGGGAACCCAGAAGCGCATTTCCGGGTGCAGGAAGACAAAACCACGCGGCATTACGCCCACGATGGTGAAAGGCGTGCCGTCCAGCCGCAGTTCGCGTCCAATCGCGAAGGGGTCGCCGCCGTAAAGCTGCTGCCACAGCGCGTAGCTGAGGATCACCTTGTGCTCGCTGCCGATCTCGCCTTCCTCCGGGGTGAATGCCCGCCCACGGGCGGGAAAGATCCCAACCAGCTTGAAGAAGGGCGGCGTTACGGCCATGCCCGGAACCTGCTCCGGTATCCCATTGACTTCCAGCGTCTGGTCCACGCCGTGAAACATCGCTTGTTCTTCCAAAGCCGTCACCGCGCGGAGGCGATCGTAGTAGTCGGCCGCGCTGCTGTCAGTCCCATCACCGATCCCGGCCTTCGGATACTGGTTGGACATCAGCACGATCGCGTCGGAATTTGGACCCGGCAGCGGGCGCAATAAGACCGAATTAACAATGGCGAATGTGGCAGTATACGCCGCAATGCCAATAGCCAAAGTCAGCACGACTGTGGCGGCAAACCCCTTGTCCCGGAGCAAAGACCTCGCCCCTTGCTTGATGTCTCGAATCAGGTTCTCCATCGCGCCTCCTTCCCTGCTACCGTCCTACCATCTCATACGTCATGGTGGGCCTCATTTGTTCTCGGAAAGTATCGCCAAGACGCGTCGAGATTGCGGCTTTGAAACACCTATTTGCCAGCCCGCTTTGTGAACACCGGGGCAAACCCTGTTGCCCTCACCCTATAAGGCGGAAAGCGCGCGCGAAAACTGTCATCATTGGCCTTGAGAAGCCTCTGAGCCTGGACAATTGACTCCGGAACCTGGAGAAGTTAGATTAATACCGTAGCATTCCTCAGAGCGAGATTCCTCGCTGCGCTCGGAATGACATGGGCGGACGAAGGTTGAGGAGTTACGAGCTTTTCGACTCCTCGACTCTTGACTGTCGACTTTCGACTCCTCGACTTTAGCGGACGCAATCTATGGTTACAACCCTCTTCGAGTTTTTGGCTGGCTTCATCATCTCTGTGATTTCCCACTCAGGCTACCTGGGCATAGTGCTGCTGATGGGCATTGAATCGGCATGCATCCCCTTGCCTTCCGAAGTCATCATGCCCTTCTCCGGATACCTCGTGTCCGTGGGCCGATTCAAACTTATATGGGTAGCGATTGCCGGCGCGTTTGGCTGCAACGCCGGCTCGCTGGTGGCCTATTACGTGGGTTCGCTGGGGGGCCGGCCGCTGGTGGAGAAATATGGCCGCTATGTTCTGGTCACGCATCATGACCTGGAAATGGCAGACCGCTTCTTTCGGCGCTACGGCGATTGGGCAGTCTTCCTGGCGCGTCTGCTGCCCGTGATTCGGACCTTCATTGCATTTCCAGCGGGTGTGGCGCGCATGGATTTTCTTCGCTTTAATCTTTATACCTTCCTGGGTTCGCTTCCCTGGTGCCTGGCGCTGGCCTATGCCGGCGTGAAGCTGGGCGAGCGTTGGGAAACCCTACGGGTTTACTTCCATCGCTTCGACACCCTCTTGGCCGTTCTCATTGTTGTCGCTGCCGTCTGGTTCGTCCACAACCGTTGGAAAAACCGGGTTCGTGCGACGTAAGGGGTTGTCGAAATTAAACACAGAGAGCACAAAGTAGCTCAGTGGCCTCTCTGTTGAGGTCCTTCCAACCACAGAGGGCACAGAGGCAATTACAGATCAGCGCGAGCCCTTCACCTGCTTATACGTGATGATCACCGCCCCCGGCTGATCTCTTATAGCGACAGGGAGGCCTTTTTCGATCAACTCCTGCCCGCTAAGTCTGAGTTTGGCCAGGCACATCCAGATTGCTCACCGCATATTGCGCCTTGGCATCCAGCCCGCGGAGCTTGAAGCGCGCTTCCTCGATGGGACTGGCAGGGCGCCTGAAGGCCTGCACCATTCCCTCGCCCGTCTCCGGTTGGTCAAACTGCCAGGCCACCCATGCGCTGTCGTCTGTAGTGTAAGGTGTTAAAGGATAATAATCGCCGTAGTAATACCCGGCCACTTGCCGCCATTGCGCGATGAGGCGCCGCAACATGTTGAAATCCACGTTACGGCTGCGGGGGTCCGGCCCGGCGCTCAACGCCGGCACCATGACGCTGCGAAAGGAGTAGGGGGCCGATGACCTGATGCCGGTCCCGGAAAAGGGTATCCACAGCGCCGCCCCGTAAGTCAGGTCCTGCATCCCTGTGGGCTCGTCGTAGCCGTAGTCACTCCGCCACAGAGGCACCGCGCGACGCAAGGTCTCGAGATCGTTTCGGCGCCCGCCGCTGGCGCAACTATCAATGAGCATATTCGGGTGCCGGCGTCGCAACTCGTCCCAGTAAGCCAGATAGCCCGTCACGTGGCGAATCTCGGTAATGCCCTGACGGTCCTCAGCATCATTGGCCCGCCAGATCGAGAGGGGATCGAAGTTGAAGTCCTGCCGATAGAGATCGATCCCTTGCTCAGTAAGCAGCCGGTCGGTGTGGTCGGTCAGCCACTTTAACGCCTCCGGGTTCCCGAGATACAAGAGCTTGTTATCTTCTCCCCGCCCGAGCAGCCACTCCGGGTGGTTCTCATAAAGCCAGGAGCCCGGCCGCACGCGCTCCGGCTCAAACCACACGATTATCTTTATCCCCTTCGCGTGCGCGTAGTCGGAGACAGGACGGAGGCCATGCGGGAAACGCCGAGGGTCCGGTTCCCAGGTCCCGATGTCCCACCAACCCTCTTTGAACGAATACCACCCCGCATCCATCCACCAGTAATCGAACTTCAACCCTTGGTCGAGATACCGTTGCATGAATTCTTTTTCGTTCTGTTCGTTGGCCCCCTGCATTTCGATCGTATAGCCATTGGTGCCCATGGCGAGCTGCGGCGGTGGCAACTTCCCGCCCGGACGCGGCAAATTGTGCGCGACCATCCACCGCCGCCAGAGGTTCTGCGCGCCGAGCCAGTCCCCCTTCCAGAACAACGTGGCGACGAGCGGGGTGCGCACCTCCTCCCCCGGAAGCAACTTGAAATGGGTCAATTCCTGTCCCGTGCGTATCTGGAGCCCGTTTCCTTCGTCCCGCGTGAACTGCGCCGCCCATTGGCCCGGCCACCCGAGCGCGATGATTACGCCTTCGCCCGGCCATTCGATATTGAAGTAGCAAAGGTCAGTGTTGGTGGGGCGGCCACCCGCCGCGCTGAGGCGCATTTGCGCCCTCCGCTCCAGCTTGCTTTCGTAGGGCTGATAGTCCGTGGGCGTGGCCAGGGAGCCTTTACTGTGATGCAAGATGAATTCACCGTCCGCATTGCGCTCCAACCGGGTATCCAGGGCCTGAATATTCTCGAGAATGGGAGTGGGGTTGCTCCCGGTGTTCTTAAAGTAAAGCGTCCACTCGACGGCGGGAAAATCCTGATATTCAACCACCACGCAACGGACCACCAAACCTGTTCTCGGATCGGTATAGGTCAACATGTGCTCGCAGCGATTGTCATCGAGCCGGCGGGAGTTGCGCTCGAACTCCCAGGTCCGCAACAAATCGCTCGATGGCCGGTCGCCGTAACGGAACGAGAAGGGCGCCTCAATGCTGTAACGAGAGCGCAGCGGCCCGGTCGGCAGGTCTGCAAGCCACACCGTCTTTCCATCCGCCAACACCACGCGCGCCTCCGCCCAGTCCGCCTGGTTAAAATCATTGCCGAAGATTTTTCCGCCACCGCCGTCCTCCACCTCGAGGCTGAACTCGGTGGCGTTATCCAGGTCCACTTTCACCGGCACACCCGGCATGCCTTCTCGCAATACTTCGGAGCGGAAACTTCCCTTCCCTTTCACGTCCACGGAGGCAACAACAGCGCCCCGGCCGACGTTCGAGTAGTAACCGACATCGTTACTGTCCACACCCACTATGGCCTCGAAGCTCTTGCCCGGCCCCGGCAAAACCGCAACGACTTTGCCTTCGGAAGGAAAGTGCAGGCCGCGCCGATAGTCTTTGTCCACGATGCGGAAGGGACGCCCCTGAATCCCGTTTCTCACGAGCGAGCCCGACCCGATGTACTCCATCAGATAGCCTTCAGCGGGCTTCGGCAGCGCTTCCCCAAGGAACTTTGCCGCCACCCATCGGTGAGCTTCGGCCATCGCTTCGGAATTCTGCCCGCAGGCGAGCGGCGCCGTCATCAGGAAGATGCTTGCCGCGCATATGCAACCAGCGCGCTTCCAGTAAAGATGCAGCATGATTAAATGCTCCTTTCTATTATTTCAATGATGGCGAGATGGGCGTGGGCCCCTAACTCCGCCGAGGCGCGGCCTCGAACTCTATCTTGGCGGTGAGGTTCTACTTCGAGCATTTATCTGCACGAAAAGATACCCCAGCCCGCCTTTCAATTCAAGCTCAGAGTGTCATGTCTCTCCGAACTCGGTTGTGATAGCATAGTAGTTGGCGGGGCCAAGCCGAACCAAACGCAATCGTCAACAACACCCGATGGGATGTTGGCGGCGACTCCACTTTGCCCGGTGCGACAGAGGTATGGCAGCCAAGTAGTTTGGGCAACCAAAGGAGGGCTTATTATGGCGAACGTAGCGCAGAACGACGTGGGCTCAGTGGTTTCCCTGTGGCGTTATCCTGTCAAGTCCATGATGGGAGAAGAGCTGAATGCCACCGAGGTCACCCGGGTCGGGCTCCCGGGAGATCGCGCCTATGCGCTGGTGGACAGCTCCGACGGGAAGATCGCCAGCGCCAAGAACCCGCGGAAATGGCCGCGGCTGTTTGAGTTTCGCGCCGCATTGGCCGATGCCCCGGTAATCGGCGTGAAGGCGCCCCCGGTCCGCATCACTTTGCCGGATGGAACTGTCGTCAACAGCGAGCAACGTGACATCCATCAGAAGCTTTCCGAGGCGCTCAACCGCGAGGTGGCGCTGTCCTCATTATCCGGCCAGGCTGACAGTACTGCCGAGGAGTACTGGCCCGACATCGAGGGCCTCGAGCACAGGGACACCGTCACCGACTTTGGTCTGCCTGAGGGTACATTTTTCGACGCTGCCTTCGTGCATCTGCTGACCACGGCGACACTCGATCGGCTACGAATGCTGTATCCGCAGGGGCGTTTCGAGTCCCGGCGCTTTCGCCCCAACATCGTGGTGGAGACCGGCAATAGCGAAAAGGATTTCGTGGAAAACGCATGGATCGGGCAGCGGCTCGCGATCGGAGATGCCGTGCGCCTGGGCATCACCGGCCCTTGCCCCCGCTGCGTAATGACAACGCTCGCTCAGGGGGATCTGCCGCATGATGCAGGTATCCTGCGCACCGCGGCCCGGCACAACCGGGCTAGCGTCGGAGTCTATGCCATGGTGTTGCAAGGTGGCAAAGTCCGCCGCGGTGATTCCGTTAGGCTGGAGTAAGCCCGGCGCTTCCGGCCTGCCGCAGCCGACCATTGTTGGACGAGAGGGAAAGAAGGCAGAGCAGGGTTTGAGTCTCCCCTCGCCGCCTGGGGGAAAAGGGGCCGGGCTGAGGCGCTTGACCATTTAAATTGCTCTAGATTGAGCGCACGGGCATGTTGACAAGATCGTTCACGGCCGCGACCTCTCGGGTAACAAACGGTTCGCCGTAGCGCACGCCGATCATGTCCCCGAAATGGCGCGCTTGGGCTGCCAGCCGTTCGCGGCAGTCGGCGCAGGAGGGAAACAAGTTCCGCCAATCCTGGCGCGGCGAGAATTGCGAGCCATAGCAGAGGACAGCCTTGAGCTTTTTTTCGAATTGGTCCGTGATGTCAACCACAAAGCTAGGGGACAAAGTTGGCACATACAGTGAGGCGTAAATAATCTTGTGCGGGCGGTGCGGAGCTCCTTCGAGCGGCAGCTTGGCAAGACCGGATAAGAAACAGGCTTCGTAGCCGATCTGCCCGGCAATGTAATGGTCGGGATGGCGCCCTTCCCAGTAGGGCAAGATCACGCTGCGCGGCTGGAGAGCGCGGATGCGCTGCGCAATCTTGAGCTTGTATTCGCGCCGGTGCTCGACTCCCGCATCCGGCAGCCCCAGGTTTTCGCGGTGAACAATCCCCATCACCTTCGAGGCACGAGCAGATTCTTTCTGGCGCAGCGCCACGCTTCCGCGCGTGCCCGATTCGCCCACCGTCAGGTCCAGGACTCCCACCTTGTAGCCGGCTTCCACCATTTTGATGACCGCGCCTCCGCAAGTCAGCTCGACATCATCCGGATGCGCGGCAATGGCGAGCATGTCGAGTTTAATTACTTCAGGCATTTGACCTCTTGAGGGGGATGTCTTCATTGCTGCGAACTATCCACGCTCGCTCTCCAGTTTTTTCAGGAATTTCTCCTCATCCAAATAGTACTTGAACGCTTTCTTGCCATTAACGAAGACGACAGGAATCTCTTCCTTAAACTTCTGATGAGCCTCGTGGTCATCGAGGACATTCAACACGCGCAAGTTGAAAGCGTGGCTTGCTTGCAAGGTCTCAAGCTTTGCTTTAACTTCGTCGCACAAGCAGCAGCCGGGCTTAGAATAAACCACCACTTCAATCATGGCTTAAATTGGAATTCTAGGGGATGGACGAGAGAGCGTCAAGGAAATGTGCGGCCAGGGGGCAGACGGAATGACGCTTAGGCCAGACCCTGGTGTGTGCTATCCTGCATGCGCTAAGCTATGGGCGAATACATTATCTGGAGCCATCATGCCGGTGCGGACGATATTCGAGCCATTCAGAATCAAGACGGTGGAGCCGATACGATGGACGATCAAAAACAAATCCACAGATTGCGCAGATGACGCAGATGAGTGAAGAAAGGTGCTGCTGAACTTCGGCGCACCGTCGCTTGAATACAAGCGATTTGTCCACACTAAGTGATGCGCAGAACTAACAGGTTGCGCAGACCACAAAGACCCCGACTGCTGATAGCAATCTGTGTCATCTGCGAAATCTGCGGATTATAACGGAAACAATCCGGCTTGACATTCCGCCGGGCCGTGATATCAATTCAGACGTGATGAACAATCGTCCACTGCAAGGTCAGGTCGCCTTGGTAACCGGCGCGGGAAGGCGCATGGGTCGCGTCATTGCGTTGACCCTGGCGCGCGCGGGTGCAAATCTTGTTGTGCATTACAACGAATCGAAAGATGGCGCACAGGCCAGCGTGCGCGAGATTGAAAGTCTCGGGGGCCAGGCCATCGCCGTGCGCGCAGACGTTTCCCGGCCCAAACAGGTGGCGGCGATGTTCCGGGCAGTCGAGAAACGCTTCGGGCGGCTCGATTTATTGGTCAACAACGCGGGTGTCTTCTTTCCCGTCAAATGGGACCGCCTGTGCGAAAACGATTGGGACAAGATGCTGGGCATAAACTTGAAGGGAGCGTTTTTCTGTGCCCAGGCGGCAGCGCGAGTCATGCGGCGCCGTGGCCGCGGGCGGATTGTGATCATATCTTCTCTTGGCGGGCTTCAGGCCTGGCCGGATTACATCCACTACTGCGCCTCGAAGGCGGGCGTGATTTCGCTCACGCGCTCCCTGGCGAAGGCGCTCGCGCCGCGCATCCAGGTAAACAGCGTAGCCCCGGGGACGATTCTCTTCCCAGGAGAGCGGCGCGATGCAAGGATGGAGAAGATAATCAGCAGCACTCCGCTCAGGAAGGCCGGGCACCCCGAAGACATTGCGGAGATGGTCCTATTTCTTGCCACCCGGAGCGATTTCATCACCGGGCAGGTGTTTGTGGTGGACGGGGGGAAGTCGATCCCCTGACAGGATTGGTGATTTGCAATTGGTGATTTGTGATTGGCGAGCGCTGATTACCGATTGAGAAAGCGGTGTGGAAGCTTCCTCGGCCTTCAAGCGGCAATCGCAAATCACCAATCGCAAATCGCCAATCGTCAATGCCACGCTCTCATTCGACGGCGAAGTCAGCCGTGCGTATGGGGCTCACCTCACCAGCAGAATCCCGCGCCCGGACCTCCAGCCTGTATTCTCCTGCCTGAAGGCTATCGATGGGAATTTGCTGCAAGAGGGGGATCACCGGGTCCCCCGGGCGCGCGAGAGGATTCACAAGTATGGTGTTCGAGGAATACACTTGCTGATTGGTTTTGCTATTCACGATATTGAAGAGCACCCCCACACGCGGGACAAAAGATGATTGCATCCGGGGCTCAAACACCTCCACGTAGAAACCGACCTTTTCGCCACGCTGGAAACGATTACCCGGCTGGGGGAATACTTCCATACCCTGGGAGACCAGCGGAGTTTGATCCTCCAGCAGTTGTGAGTCCAAGCTCGCTACAAGCTCGTTCACGGGACGAACATCATCGCTGAGGGCGGGTCCAGTGATCCCGAGCTGTTTGCCGTCAAAGGGGGCAATGATCAGAGGTGTTTCATATTTTGCAAACTTTTCTCCTCCCGAGCTCAGGACCAGTTTCAGCGTGTACTTCCCGGGCGCAATATTGAAGGTGTTCTGATATTTGAATGGCCCTTTGGAGAACTCCTTCAGGTCTTTCTTTTCCATGTCCAGCTTTACCGTATCGCTGAATCGAGCACCGACTGCTCCGTCTTGCCGCGAGGCAATCCCCAGCACTTCCACCCTGGAATGAAAGTCCTTCTTCTCTTTTCCGAAGTCGATGGCCGAACCCGGGACCTGGAGCGAGACGTAAACGCGCGCGACTCCCGGCGAACTGTAGAAGTAAGGAATACTGAGCAAAACAGGGATTTGTCCGGGCTGAGCACTGGTCGCCAGCGCTTCCAGGAGCTTCCCCTCGGGCTTTCCGGCCAGCAGGTCGGGCGCCTTCAGGTCGTAGTAACCATTCCGGTGGCGGATCTGCACGCCTTTGCGCGCAACCTTGACTTCGATCTTGTGGTAAGTTCCGTCGTGCGCTTGGCTGGGCGGGACATAACCCAGAATGTAGTACTGGTCCAATTCGTTGGCGATCTTGTTCAGCCCGGCAAGGAAATCATTGGTATTGAGTATAGTAAAGCCGCCCGTCCCTCGAGCCAAGGCCTCGAGCACTTGCTGGTTGGCAGTAACGTTTTGGTCATACAGGCTCTGGAGGCGGTTCTGCACGCAAAGAGGATTTGAATAGGCCGCCTGCGGGTTGTTACACAGATAAGCGCCGGCGGGTTGATTCGAGTAGGAGCCTCCGCCGCCACCGCGATTGCCGGGCCCCGTAGATCCTCCGCCCGAAGGGGCACCGCCGCCCTTCGTGCCGCCACTGCCGGTGCCACCACCGCCGGTACCGCCGCCCCTCGTGCCGCCACCACCGGCGCCACCACCACTGCCGCCGGAACCGCCTCGACCTCCGGTTGTCCCGCCGCCACCCACGGGTGTACCCCCTCCGCCCCCGCGTCCACCGCCAACCCCTCCGCCACCACCGGTCCCGCCTCCTCCGGCCCCGCCACTACCCGGGCCACTGCCCCCAGGCCCATGCTGCGGCTCAGGCTCAAGCAAACCTGCCAAGGAAGCGAGCAATCCCGATTCGTGCGGGAAGGGTGAATCGAGCAGAAACGCGCCCGGGGGTAACGCCACCAAACCTCGCGCATCCACCGAATAGATTGCCACATTGGCTCGATTTGCAGCATCGATCGTGGCATCGAGCTCGGGTTGGCGATCCGCGGTGAGCGGGAAACCCGAGGAGAAAAGAATCAACGTCTTGCGGCCGGGGACGGTCCGCAGAGTCTTTGCCAGATTGCGGATGGCCAGGAGGAACGATCGAACTCCGAAGTTTGCCGCAGCAAGGGAAATATTTGCCATCCCCGGAACTGGGCCGCCCGTGCCCCCAATGGACGCAACCTCGGCCGATGGCTCGGAGATATTCGGCGAAACCGCAGAGGTTTGCACGTTTGCGGTGGCGCGTTCCAGCTTCTCTCCATCCGAAGTGAAATTCTGAACGATTCGGGTTGTCCCCCCAAAGTTCACGACTGCCATCATGCGCTCCGGCGACGCCGTCTTCTTCACAAACTGGTCTGCGGCCCGCTGTGCCAGCATTTGGTCTTCCGTGGACATAGTGGAGTCATCGAAGAAAAGCACGATATAGCGAGCTTGGTCTGGCCTTTGAGGACCCTGAAGCTCGGCCGGGCGCGAAAAGGTTGTAATCTCTTGCGGCCGATTATCCTCGAAAACCTGGAATTCCTTCGCCTCCAAGTCTTTGATGTATCCCCCTTTCTTGTCGGTGGCAATGACGTCCACCAGAACAAGATTCGTTTCGGTTCTTATGACCTGGGATGAAGTGATGGGCGCCTGGGTAGGAGCGCTCGGCGCTCCTCCGCTCTGAGCAAGAGTGAGAACCAGCGGCACTCCCAGAATGCCGATGGCCCCAGGGAGGAGAATATCCAAACCGAATTTGCTTCTTCGACGCATACATCACCCCCTAATAAGGTATCTCCACGGTACGGCTCAGTCCGGATAATTGGCCGGCCTCCGAGTCGCGAACGATTTGGCGAACCATGTAGGTCCCGGGCTTCAAGTCGAATTCCGTCTTCAAGGTTATTCCGGTTTGCGTCAGCCTTGCGAGTGTGGCATCGCGAAGCCGAAACTTCACGTCTTTTTCTTTTCCCGTGACGTACTTTCCATCGCGGTCGAAGAGGATGGTTACAAAGGTGAGGTCATTCAGATGGCGGTCCTGTTCGGTGCGGAAACGCACGGAACTCATATCCAGATGGGTGAGTACGGACAGCCGCGCCTCAGCATCGTTGATTTTATAGAATTGCGTGTGCACATCAATCGGAAGTTCCTTCAATTCGTCTTGAGAGTAAACTGCCCGTTCGATTTCTTCCTTGGCCTTGGCGGTCGCATCTTCCGCCGCTTTGGGGGCAAAGTAACCGTGTCGCGCCTGAACGGTGAACCGAGCGGGGTTCACCAGGCTGACCGTGAGCCGGTGGAAGCGGCCGTCGAACTTGAGGTTGTGGGGAGAAAAGGCCAGGACGTAAGACACCTCCGAAAGTGTCCCTACCTGTCGAAAGCCCTTGTCCAAGTCGTTGCTGTTGTGGAAGAACTGGCCGCCCGTGGCGGCTGCAAAATCGTATAGAACATCCTCGGCACGGGAGTTTCCAGCTAGAATGATCTCTTGTTTGTTCCCCACTAAAGCCGGACTCCGGGGGAGAACCGTAGGTTGTTGGCTGATATCACCTTCCGGATAGACAACATAAAGGCCCCGCGGGTCCAGGGTGTCGACGACTACATTGGAGCGAAGCGCGCGCTCCGAGATCTCTTCGATCTGGGGTTCCAAGTTGTAGGAGAGGAAACCGGGCGAAAGGAAGATGACGCTGCGCTGCCCGGGAAGCAGCGCAGTGCGGCGAACCGCTTGTTCAAGGCCGCGCAAGACGGCCTCCGACACCGTCTCCGACTGATTGAACACCCGCATTGCCTCCGCCATCACCTTGTTTGCCGCCAGGGTCTGAGCAGCCTGGGCGGGCACGTTTTGGGGGTTGCATTGAGATGCCTCATCTGTGGCAATGGAAACGGCATAGGGGTCGCGTTGCTCCACGATCAAGTAAGCCTGGTAATTACCAATGTCAGGGCAGGCATATGCATCTGGAACAAAAAGGGGCCTCGGTTGGAGTTTGAAAAGGGTTTCGTGAAGCTTGCTGCGGTCGTCAGTGAAATCCACATTGTCCTGCCCCGAGGAGGTGAAAATGCCAACCCGGTTCGCAGGAGTTAGTGTGGCGGCCAGATACCGGTCTGCCGCATCTCGGGCTTGAGCGATGTCTGCAATCGCCATTTGAACGTCATCGAAATAAAGCGCCTGGTAATTCTTCGGCGTCGAACTTGCCGGAGCTGGTTCCGGAGCTACTTTCCCCTCCGGCTCCCTTCCTGGGGCTTGAGGCGCGATGGCCGGGGTGCTGCTGGAAGATTCCACGGCGAATTGGTCAATCTGCTGCGCCTTGCCGTTGTCGAACAAGCGAAAGTCTTCTCTCTGCAAATGGGCTACAGGACGGCCATTCGAGTCGCGGACGATCACACGCACCAACACCATGTTGCGCTGCACCTGCAATTTGAACGTGGACTGAACATCCTGGGTGGCAATTTCCTTTTCACCCGCGGCCTGGCCGGCAATCGCCTGCGCCACGCTGAAAATCCCTGCCACCCATAAGGCCAAGAACAGCAGGAGTGCGAAGCGCCGGCTCCCTGCCCGCCCGATAGGGCACCAGGCACGCAGGGAAGCTAACCCGGAGGGAACCAGGCCAAGTCCCCGATAGCACCGCTCGAAACCGCATTTCATATTCGCCCGAGAGTAGACAAAGCAAGTATCCGGCGGGCGCGACGCAAAGTCAAGTCAGGTAGCGCGGGCGTCCCGCCCGCTGGGGCGGGAGCGTCTCGCTTCCGCCCAGGAAGAGTAACCAACCGTTTGGAAAAGAAGTCGGTGAAGACCGAAGACGAGATGCAAGAGCGCGCGGGCAGGATGCCCGCGCCACAGCGGGCGAGACGCCCGCGCTACGTCCCCATGCGCACCTTGATTTGCTCCGTGCAATCTGTAATGCTTCCACGACGTAGCATTTTTCATTTCCAGGTGAGAGGTCGCCGTGGCTTACAAAGATTTGCACGAGTTCGTGAGGCGCTTAGAGGGCGAGGGAGAATTAAAGCGTATCTCCATCGAAGCGGATGTGGAACTGGAGATCACCGAAATTACGGACCGGGTATCCAAGGCGGGAGGACCGGCGCTCTTATTTGAGAAGCCACGTTTGGCAAAGAACGATATCCAATACTCCATGCCGCTCCTGATCAACATGCTGGGGTCCAAAAGAAGAATGGAATTGGCGCTGGAAGTCAGCTCACTCGAGGACGTCGCCCGGCGCATTGAAGACCTGCTGGACATGAAACCGCCCGAGGGCCTGCTCGACAAAATGCGCCTGCTCCCCAAGCTTTCCGAGCTTGGGTCGTTCTTCCCGAAAAGCGTGAAGTCGGGCCCGGCGCAGGATGTGGTGGAAACGGACAATATGTCGCTGGCGAGTTTGCCGATCATGAAGTGTTGGCCGCAGGATGGCGGACATTTCATCACCTTCCCGCTGGTGGTCACGAAAAGTCCCAAAAACGGCCGGCGCAACGTGGGCTGCTACCGCATGCAAGTCTACGATTTCCGAACCACGGGGATGCACTGGCAAATCCACAAGGGCGGCGCCGAGCATTTCCGCTGGCTGGAGCGCCAGGGCAAAGGCCGTCGCATGGAAGTTGCGGTAGCGATCGGAGCCGACCCAGTGACGATGCTTTCCGGCGTTCTGCCACTGCCCGAGGATGTAGACGAATTCCTCTTCGCCGGTTTCCTGCGCAAAGAACCGGTGGAGCTGGTCAAATGCCGCAGTGTTGACCTGGAGGTGCCGGCCAACTCGGAAATCGTGCTGGAAGGCTTTGTGGACCTCGACGACATTCGCGTCGAGGGGCCGTTCGGTGACCACACCGGCTACTATTCCCTGGAAGACCGGTTCCCAGCGTTTCATCTAACTTGCCTGACGCGGCGCCGCGACCCGATCTACGTCTCTACTATCGTTGGCCCCCCGCCCATGGAAGACTATTGGATGGGCTATGCCGTGGAACGCATCTTTCTTCCCCTGTTTCGAAAGCAGATGCCCGAAGTTGTTGATATGCACATGCCCGCAGAAGGGATATTCCACAACCTTCTCATTGTGGCTATTCGCAAGAGCTATCCAGGACATGCCCGAAAAGTGATGAACGCCATTTGGGGTTTGCCGGGAGCGATGTTCAGCAAGTGCATTGTGGTGGTAGACCACGATGTGGACGTTCACAATCTGCGCGAGGTGGCCTGGAAGGCTTTCAACCATATCGATCCGGAGCGCGATATTCAGTTCACTCTCGGTCCGGTGGACCAGCTCGAGCACGCCTCCCGCCTCCCGAGTTTCGGCTCCAAAATGGGCGTGGATGCGACCACCAAATGGCCCTCCGAGGGCTTCACCCGCCCCTGGCCTGACGAGATCAAGATGGACCCGGAGGTGAAGAAGAAGGTGGACGCGATGTGGGGCACTTTGAATTTTGGATTTTAGATTTTGGATTTTGGATTGTAGAAATGTGTCATTCCGAGCGCAGCGAGGAATCTCGCCCTGCTTTCGGACCAAGGGACGAAGTTGGGAGTGCGAGCGTTGAAGAACTACTACGTCTACATCATGGCGAGCACCTCCCGCACCTTGTACACGGGGGTTACCAACAACTTGGAACGCAGGGTGCTCCAACACCGCCGTAAGCTGCTGGGGGAGTTCACTGCGCGCTACAACATTAACCGGCTGGTGTACTATGAGGTGTCTGGGGAAATCTTAGCCGCCATCGCGCGTGAGAAGCAGATCAAAAGCTGGAGCCGAAAGAAGAAGATTGCCCTAATTGAATCCGTGAATCGTGATTGGAAAGACCTAAGCGCCGCTTGGTACAAAACTCAAGGTGGCGTAGCTGGGGCGCAGGTGGAAGAAATCAGAGCGAGATTCCTCTCCGTCGGCTGACGGATCGGAATGACAGAATCCCCGGAGAATTAACCCATGAAGAAGCCCGGCATTACCATCGACATTCCCGGATTCGGCAAAGTTCAAATCAACGCTATCCTCAGCGATTACACGGGCACCTTGGCCTTCAGCGGGAAACTTGTGACCGGCGTCATAGACCGGTTGCTCCGGCTGGCGCAGCTCGTGGATATTCACGTTGTCACTGCGGATTCCTTCGGGACAGCGGAGAAAGAATTGAAAGGCCTGCCGCTTGTTTGCAAACGGCTCGAGGGAGAGAACGAAGACGTCCAGAAGCGGCGTTATGCCGAGGAACTGAATCCCCGCTACGTTGCGTCCTTCGGCAACGGGAATAACGACAGGCTGCACATGAAAGTGGTGAAAGAAGCCGGCGGGTTAGCGATTGCGGTTGACAACGGCGAGGGTTGCGCCCATGAGGCTATCCGCAACGCCAACGTTATCGTCCACGGCGCCGCAAACGCCTTGGACCTACTGCTCGAGCCCACCCGGCTTCGCGCCACGCTGCGCTTTTAGCATTACTCGCGGGCTGCCTCCTCCGCGCTCTCATTCCGAGCGTAGATTTCATGAGCCGTGTGGCTCACCACGTTGCATGAGAATGCGCGAAGCGCCTTGGAGTGCGGTAGCAGCAGCTACCGCTTTTCTTTCTCCGACCCGTGCACATTTGCCGTATGAGCCGAAGGCGAAAGGCGGTAGCTGCTGCTACCGCACTCCAAGGCGCCCTCGGCGCAGGCATTTTCATGCCAGCGAGGAATCCCGCCCTGGGTATATTCAGGACACTGCGAGATTCCTCGTCGCCCGCCAATAAGAATGGCGGACTCCTCGGAATGACAAGCCAGATTAAACCACGATTGCGGCGGGCTGAGGCCCCGCCCTACCCGCCCACAAATCGAAACGCCAGAGCGTGGTGAGAAATCCCGGCCCTCTCCCCAAGGGATTTGCTAGCGCACAGGTATCCGTCAGCCGACGGATTCCTCCGCGGTTCTTCCCGAATTCGAGCGGCGTTACGATGTTTCTTGTCGCGAACCCGAGCTGTCGCACTCCAAACCGCCTGCCGTGGAGGTTGAGCTGTAGCGCAGAGTTTGTGCCTTTCAAACTCTGCGGTTCTTCAATTGAAGAACATCCACAACTTGTAATTGCCTTGCGGTCGCACTCCGTGTTCGAACCGTGGAAGAACCGCAGACTCTCAAAATCCGAGAGTCTGCGCTACCCTGCTGCAGCAGGGCCCTTGCATCCCCTACAATATGCCGGTTCATCCCGGCGCACCCTGACACCTTTCCTCCCCAAGGAACAGTTGCATTCCCGGTTGGACGAGCGTAATATGGCTTACGAAAAAGTCCCGCTTCCGGTGAGTCGTAATGACCCGTCCACGTTGCGAGACATTCCTGCCACGGTGCCATAGCCCGCGTCGGCTGAGCGGAAGCCGTATACGAACTGCGATGGCCACACTTCTCTTTCTGGGGCTAATGGTGTCCGATACGGGCCGGTCGCAATCCACAAAGGCCGGCCAAGACCCCATACCAGCGCCCATTAGGAATGCGTACAACGAATGGAGGCTTGCCGACGCGGAGGCTTTGCTCAAAACAGCAATTCACGATGCGGAAGCAAAGGGTCCGCCTGATCCCCGGTTGCACGAACTCCTAAGCTTGCTCGCGAACGTGGAAGGGCACCTCAGCCACTCTGAGGAGGCCCTCGAGGCTGCCAAGCGCATGTTGGCCGTCGATGACGAGGCTTTCCCCGTGGGGACACACACTGCCATTGTAGTCATGGATCTCAGCACGGTGGCTGCCTACTATAAAATGACGGGCGACGATGAAGCCGCAGGAAAAGCCTATGAGCGGTCTCTGGACATGGCGCGCGAGGCACACGGCAATCCGGGTGCGGATTCGCTGCTTCCCCTCTGTCTCTTTCGGCTGGCACACTTCTACAACGAAAAGCATCGTAATGCGGACGCCGAAGAACTGCTCGTGGAAGCTGTGGGAATATGTAAACCCCTGGACAGACAGAGGGACCCGACCTGCTCCCAGGCTCGCGCCGAACTGGCAGAGCTCTATCATCAAGAGGGCGACTTTAGAGCTGCGGAAGACATTGCCTCCGGTGGCGGCACTCTTACCCCAGATGCAAATGTCGATTGGTCCGCCCGGGTGGAGAGCCTAGACATGCTGGCCCGGCAATATGAAGAGGAAGACGCTTACGACCTTGCCGAGGCGACCTACCGCCAGGCTATCGCGGTTATCGAGAAGACGCCGGGGGTCGAAGACAAGAGTTCAGCCACAGCACTCCAAATGCTGCGCATGGGACGACTGTTCGAGAAGGAAGGGCGTGTCGAGGAGGCAGGAGAAATTTATGAGAAATCTCTCAGTGCTGAGGAATCGTCTGTGACCGCCGAACATCCCAACAGGGCGCTCTCCCTTCCGGTCTATCTTGATCCCCTTGTGGTCCTTTATCGGAAGGAGAATCGTCTCAGTGAGCTTGAGACTATCCTGCGCCAAGCCCTTGACCTTGAGGAGCGTTCCTTCGGACCTGAAAGCGCGCACCTGGGAGGCACAATCAACGACCTTGCACTGGTGTGTCGGGACGAAGGAAAATATCCGGACGCGATACAATTCTTTCAGCGCGAGTTACAGATCGGCGAGAAAATTAACCCCGAGAGCCCACAGCAATCCTTCCTTCTCTTTCTGTACGCCGACCTGCTACAGAAAGCGAATCAGCCCGAGGAGGCTGAGGCTGTCATTAAGCGAGCCACGGCTCTGCAGGAAAAACTTCAGCGGAAGAAATCGGCGACGCCTGATCAAACTTCAAAGAACTGAGCTCCCAACACCCCTGAGATCGAGATCCAGATTGACTGTGAACGTATCGGCGTCTCCTCGGCAATAGAACTGCCGGACAATCCGGGCCTTGACTTCAAGTCGATTTGCTTGGTCCGCTCACGCACCTGCGCCGCCCAGCGCAAGTGCTAGACTCAATACTGTTCACTTAACGTGATTCTTGTGCTATTCTGGTTGGGGCGGGAGGTCCCCCAGAATGGCCCGTACCGTCGGAACTCTACCTGCAGGCAGCCGCATTACCGACTACATCAGCCTGGGTGTCATCACCAAGTTTTTCCCCATCGAGAAAGTCCGCGAGGCTTTGAAGCAGACGAACCGCACCAGCCGGCGGGAGCGTGATTTGCCCGCCCATGTGGTGGTTTATTACGTCATCGCGTTGGCGCTCTACATGCGCTCTTCCTATCGCGAGGTGCTGCGCTGCTTGCTGGAGGGAGTGCAGTGGCTGCTGGATCCGTCGGCCACCGTAAAGGTAGCGGGCAAATCGGGGATCTCGCAAGCCCGCAGCCGGCTGGGGACCGAACCGCTGAAGAAGCTGTACGAGACCGTCGTAACCCCGATCGCCGAAAAACGGACGCAGGGAGCCTGGTATCGACAACGGCGGCTGGTGAGCCTGGATGGCAGCACCTTGGATGTGGCAGACACCGCGGCGAACGACCGGGCCTTCGGCCGGCCCGGGGCCAGTCGGGGATCGAGTGCCTACCCCAAGATTCGCTTCGTGGGCTTGCTGGAAAATGGCACCCACGTTCTGTGGGCGGCGCAAGTGGATTCCTATGCGACGGATGAGATCACACTGGCGCAAGCCGTGGTGCCCGCCCTGAAAAAAGGCATGCTGTGCTTGGCCGACCGGTTTTTCCCCGGCTACGAACTGTGGCAGAAAGCCGCGCAGACGGGCGCTGAACTGCTCTGGCGAGTCCGCCAGAATGCGCGTTTGGAGGTGGACCAGCGCTTGGCGGATGGCTCCTACCTCAGTCGCATTTATCGGTCCACCTCGGACCGCCGGAATCAGCGCCACCCCATTACGGTCCGCGTGATCGAATATCGTCTGCAGGATGTGCCAGGAGCGGAGCCGATCTATCGCCTGATCACCACGATTCTGGATCCCCGATCGGCCCCGGCGAAAGAACTGGCGGCGCTCTATCACGAGCGATGGGAAATTGAGACCACGCTGGACGAACTGAAGACCCATCTGCGGGGTGCCCAGATCGTCCTGCGCAGCAAGACTCCGGAACTGGTCCGGCAGGAGTTTTATGGACTCCTTATGGCCCACTTTGCCATTCGCGGCCTGATGCACGAGGCCGCCCTGCAGGCGGATGAAGATCCCGACCACCTTTCCTTCCTCCATGCCGTGCGGGTCATACAACGGCGCCTGGCTCGCTATGTCGCTACTCCCCCCTCGGCAGAAGAGAGCGTTTCATGAGGCCATACTCCAGGAGATTCTGCAGGAACGGGTGAGTTGCAGCCGCCATCGCATCAACCCCCGCGGCGTGAAGCGCAAAATGAGCAACTACCGGCTGCGGCCTCGCAAGCGGGGACCTACTCGCCGCATCAACTTTTCTGCATCCGTGAGGATCGTTAAATGAACAGTATTGGTGCTAGACTGAATGCCATCACGATAGAACCGCATGCTTCTCTTTTCAAAAGCATGCCGCCAATGCTCCTCTCAGCGTCGCGACTATGGCAGCCAATCGACACTGCCGAGCCTGCCGGATTCCTCAATCGTGCCGTGGCGACATTATACGCAAACAGTAGCGGCGATTCCCAAAGCTCTGCGAGCCTTTCGCCCGCAAGCGCCCGGCCTCTAAGACGTACGGCTGTCGTGCGCCAGCCCTTGCCCGATGGTTGATTCGGGTAACTGGGAATCAAATCGCGAAATCAACATTCCATCACTTTGACAGCAATGCGGGGTTCGCCGGACGCTTACGGAAGAACCGCAGACTCTCAAAAACCGAGAGTCTGCGCTACCCTGCTGTGGAGTCTGCGATTCGCCCAAGGGATTCGTCCGCTGGCAGCTCTGCCCTGCCCGCCTCTTTACCGGCCGGCCGTCTTGGCATCGACCTGCTTGCGGGCTTCCTCCCGCAGTGCGGTTTGCTCGTTCGGGGAGAGGGCGTCCCACACTTCGACAAACCGGTCGATTTGCTCTTCTTCCTTTGACCTCTTTATCAACTGGTTGCGGCACCGGCAGAAGCCCTCCCAGTGCAGCTCGCCATGCGAGCGTTTGCGGATCAGCTTGCGCAGCCAGAACTCCACCTGTGACTCGAGCTTGGAAAGTTCGCTGTAGAACGCCTCAAATTCCATCAGGGCCAGGGTAAGGCCGTCCGCGCGGGCCACAGTGTCATTGAGGTCTAATTGGGCGGGCGCCGGCGCTTGCGCGAATATCCTCTCCAACCTCTCCATCTCCCAGGAGGCCTGGGCGCGGAAAAGCCGCAGCCGCCGCCACACGGCTTCCGCCAAGCCCTTCACGATCCGCTTCTCTTCTTTATCGGCGGGGACGAACACGCGCTCGAAGAAGCACAGGTGCGCGGCAAATTCTTCCTTGTCTTCCCGGAGGCGGTCCACGCTCGCGGCCAGCGTCTGCTTGGCGAAGAGGCCGTGCTTCAAGGCGTTGAGCCGCGCCGCAGCATTGCCCTCGGGGCGGCGCCGGGCAGCGATGGCTTTCTCGAGATTGGCGCGGCTGGCCCGGAGACGCTCCTCGGTCGGCCGGTACGCTTCCCTCGGCGCCGCGCGGGCTTTCTGGAGGTTGGCGCGGCGCGCCGCCAGCTCGCGAGCGGTCAGGGGCTTTCCGGGCTTCCGCCCTCTTCGCCGGCTTGGTCTTTCAGGAGTGGCTTGCGGTGGGGGAGACAGGACTTCCATGGGGCAGCTCCGCGCGATACGAGTAGCCCAGCGGGGAATCCTCCCCGAGGGCTCATCGTAGGCTACAGTGTTTTCGGAAGATTGTCAAGCCCGGGCGGAGGGCGCAAGAAGGTGTGAACAAATCTCAGAAGAGCGCAATCTGTTTCACGCAAAGTCGCAAAGCTGCCGAAGGCGCAAAGCAAACAAAGAGATTCCCCTTCGCGATCTTTGCGTACCTTGCGCCTTGGCGTGAACCCCCTTCTTTCTTCATGGTCTATTCGTATGCGCTTTCAGAAAATCTACAGCCTGCTGAAAGACGCGACCCTGCGTGGCCGCGTCGATCCCGCTGAGGCCGTGGCCGCCCTCAGGGACGCGCAGAAATTTGTGTTCGACTCTGAACTGCAACAGCTTCTCGGCCATCTTCACCGATTCTTCGAATGGCACATCCGTGTCCGCCGTTCCGTGAATCAACATGGTAGGTGGGTATTTCGCCGAAACGTTGCGAACCGGACAATATCGGTCAAACCATTTAGGTTCTGCGTCGGGGTCATGGCCCGTCACTTCCTTCGGCCAGATTCCCTTCTGGCGGCAATACAAGTAAAACTTGAATCGCGAATTCTTTTCCGGGGGCTCCGATATGCAGGCAGTCCCTACTGATTGGAGGGCCTCTTCTCTAGAAACCATGGCCTGCCGCAAGTAGAAGGGACTGGGACGGGAATACCAAGTCGAGGTTATGTCGCCGTAACCCCATAACGAGAGGAGCGCCCTTGGGCGAGGGCTGACGCAGAATCCGCACACCAAGGTCAGATAGCCCCCGGCGGACCCGCCCGCGACCACGAGCCTCTCCGGGTCGGCGCGAAAGAGTTTCGGGCCTTGTTCGCAAACCCATCGGTGAGCGTCTTGAACATCCTGGATAATCGCCGGGAGCTTCGTCTCAGGGGCCAGGCGGTAATCAATCGATACAACTGCGTAACGCCCTTCGGGGTCTAGCCACCCAGGGGGGACCTTTCGCGAACCCATAATCAGAGCGCCGCCGTGAATCCAGATAATCACGGGCTTCCTCTTGCTTTCGCCCGCATTGTAAACGTCCGCCTTGATTTCACAGCCGCCAGCAGTCTTGTAGATGTAAGTCCGGGGGACCGTCTGCGGTTCGCCACTGGATGCTCGGGAAGCAATGATTGATACGGCCGTTGCAGCCAACGTTTTTAGGAATTGTTGTCGATTCATGTACTCCTCTTTAACGCATCCCGCAGGGTAACACAGCCCCCTCCCTTGGGGAGAGGGTGTCCGTCAACCGACGGACAGGTGAGGGGTTACTTTATCATGTTCGCGTGTAGCGGGTAGCCCCGAGGCAGGGGTAGCGCGGAGGTATCCGTCAGCGGACGGATTCCTCCGCGGTTCTTTCCAAATTCGGGCGGCGTTACGGTGTTTCTTATCGCGAACGCGAGATGAAAAGCCGCACAGGAATCCGTCGGCTGACGGATACCTGTGCGCTACCCACTATCGGCCGTTCGTCGGGAAAGGTTGTTTGGCGGAGGCGGGCTGGCGGCCTATAATGGGCGGCATGTCGCGTCTTCGTCGCCTGGTAGTATCGGACCGTTGGTTTTTTGTCACCTGCCGCCTCCTACCCGGGCGGCGGCATCTTTCCGATTCAGAATTCGCCTGCTTGGCACAGGTAATCCGCGAACGACGCCAGGAACACGGCTTTTTGCTCAGCGCCTGGGTGTTTCTGCCGGAGCACTGGCATGCCATATTGTACCCGGCGCATCCGCTCACGATTTCGCGAGTGATGGAATCCATTAAGGATGGCGCGACCAAACGCGTTAACCGTTCGCGCCGCGAAGTTGGGCGCTTGCTACAGCCTCGCTTCTTTGATCGTGCTCTGCGCACGGTGAGGGAGTACATCGAAAGGGTGGAGTATATTCGCCTGAACCCGGTGAGGGCCGGGCTGGTAAGCCGTCCTGAGGATTGGCCGTGGTCCAGCGTCCATGACTACACGGGCAGCGTCAACCAGGTACCGGCGTCCCCGAGCGGGCTGTCGATTGATCGCGTATTGCTGCCTGCCGACGAGCACACTCGAATATAGTAGCGCAGAGGTATCCGTCAGCCGACGGATTCCTCCGCGGCTTTTCACCTGGCCGTCATTATTGTGGACCATTCGTAGGCATTCAAACCCGTGCGTATCGATCCGTGACCAGTCGCACGTGCGCAATAGCCATTGGCCGGTGTCATATCTCGAGGACGAGCCGCAGAGGAGGGCAAAATGCGCCCACCTCTGCGCCACCGCCCTCCCCGGCGTGGCAGATTTGGTAGCGCGGAGGTATCCGTCAGCCGACGGATTCCTCCGCGGTTCTTCCCGAATTCGAGCGGCCATACGATGTTTCTTATCGCGAACGCGACACGAAAAGCCGCACAGGAATCCGTCGGCTGACGGGATACCTGTGCGCCCGCTCCGCCAACGTCCAAACGGTCCGTGGCAAGCGCAGCCGAGGCATCCTCGCGGTCTGCCTCGGCTGTGGCCTTCGCTGATCGGAGTTGGCGCATCTTACGGTCGAGCACCTGCAAAGAAGGGAGGATCACTGGGCCATTGTAGACCTGATAGGCAAAGGAGGGCATGTCCGAACAGTCCCCGTGCCGAACTGGGTCAAATCTGCCCTGGACGTATGGATGGAGGCCGCCAGTATATCCGGTGGGCGAGTCTTTCGCTGTGTGAATAAGAGTGGATCCGTCTGGGGTACAGGAGTCACCGAGAAGGTCGTCTGGTGTGTGGTGAGGGAGTGCGCAGCCAAAGCAGGAGTAGTTAAGCTGGCGCCTCATGATCTTCGCCGCACCTGTGCCCGGCTCTGTCACGTCGCGGGCGGGGAACTTGAGCAGATCCAGTTTTTGCTCGGCCATGTGAGCGTACAGACGACGGAACAATACCTTGGGTGCAGACAGAGGTTGAAGAACGCAGTGAACGACTGCATCGGGATTGAACCCGAGGAAGATCGCCTTGGCAGGTGAGCATTGAGTCTCAACGACAGTGGCGAAGAGCTGACTTTTCCGGCAGAATCCTGAGCTGGGAGCGCAACTGTGCTGCCAGCCGCACCGAGTCGAGCACATCCCCCAAAGGGGACCGCCAATGCCGGCGGCTAAGGGGCCAGATTCGCGGCGGGCTCACTTGGATGCAGGTGTAATCGGCGATGCCATTGTCCAACCATTCTGCATGAGTTCGCTGAATTGCTCCAACCGCATCCGCACCGCACTCTTTTCCTTGCCGCACGCGGACCTAGCCTCACCTGAAGTCACGAATTCCTTCAGGTGCGAGTTATACCAGTCCTCAGCGCAGTCCTTGTAGGCTGTGACAGACTGTTGGGCCTCCCGCCAAGCTTCGGTGATGCCTGGCCGACCGTGACTGTGCAGGCCGATCACGAGCGCGAGTTTTTCCTGATCGGTTCTCCATCGGGCGTCCGTCGAGTTGTACGTCTGTCGAATCTGGGTACGCTGATCGATCATCTTTCTTTTCTGCTCGCCCGTAAAGATGTCGGGATTGAATTCTTTTGTCGTCAGGAAAATAAGGTCCTCCGCGGCACCGACGGAGACACCGACCAAGTCGACAATGCGCGCGGCAATGTCCTGCTGCTGCTTCAACTCTTCCTGGTAGGAAGTGAGGGCGAGCTCTCTTTCTTTAAGCTTTTCCTGCACCAGGGAATTGATTATTCCCGCTGCAACGCTCCCGAATAGGACCGTCACCAGTGCAGCACCCCCGGCTGACTCCAGGAACCGTTGCCAGGCCGGATTGGATGGCCGCTCACTGTCTCGCGGTTTTCGTTTCTCGAGGACTTCGGCGACAAACGTTTCATGGCGAAGCAGTCGTTCTTCTTCATCCGACCATTTGGGAATGTTGTCGTTTGCCATGCAAGACCGTCATCTACCGGGGTCAAGCGGACTCGGTCCGGCTGCGGCCCGGTCTGACCTCGAACTCTCTCCTGCTTCTTCTCCGACTGCGGCTTGGCCCCGGACTTTGACATCACATGCTTGTTGTCTCTATCAGACCCCTTGTGCACACTAGGAGATTTGTCCTGCCCTTGCGCAAAGGCTAGCACATCGAAGGGGGGACCTTCGGTCATTGCTTGACGATGGGTGTTCCCTGTGTCGATACACACTCCCAGTGGCCTTGCCGCCTCACGAAGACATCTGTAAAGCGGCCTTCGCCACTGATGTCTTTGCCTTTGTAAGTTCCCTTCTGAACGTAGTGCCCGTTCACTACCGCCACATTTCCATAAACGCGCACTTTCATGTCATCGACACTGCTGGACTCGAGTTTTGGCTCACCCGATTTCAGATCCGCCAGGTCTTCCGCCTTGCCCTGGACACGGCCGGTGCTGCTTGTATCGATAACATCTTGGGCGAGAATGCGGTTCATCGTTGCTGCGTCGTGGTTCAACGCTGCATCATTCCATTGGGTTTCCAGGTCCTTGATCTGTTTTTCAATCTGGCTACCATTCTGCGCCCCCGGCTCAGCCACCGCCACCGGAGCCTGTGCTTTCGCCTCAGTGGGCTCCGCTACCACCGCCCCCGCATCCCAGGCGATCACTGACGCGAAAAGAGCAAGCGAAAAGACGAACAAGGAGAGAGAAGCCGTCGACTTTTTCATACAGACCTCCTTCATAGGCAAAACACTTTCCCCAGACCGCAGTTCCGGTCCCCCTTCTGCTCGATCATCGGCTCATACCACCGCCAGTTCACCCGTGTCAACCTCGAAACCACGAAATCACGCCGTTGGCCAGTTCCTCCCGCAGTTGCTTTTCCACCGCCTTGCGAAGCCATACCTACCGGGCATGAGCGTCTACCAGGATCACCAAATCGTCGGCAAACCTGGCGTACTCGACTTTCATCCACGGCCCCTCGCGAGTGACTTCCTTCACCCGTGCCAACATCTTGTCCACCTCATTGAGGTAGAGATTACTGAGCAAGGGCGAAATCACTCCGCCTTGCGGAACACCCTGCTCCCCCGACGCCTTCAGCAGCCGGCTTGACCTGACTTCAGACCAATCGGGTGGTCTGTTTCACTCTGCAAAGACCCGTGTCATGGGAGCTGAAGTGTTGTAATTAATGGCGATCGTTTCGCCTACGCCGAGCTTAAACGTCCCCGCCGTCGATGCGGTATCCGCACCGTTAATCAGAATCTGCGAGACGTCGCCTCCTGTAATCACGATGGTTTTGGGGGTATGGCGGACCGTGTACACTGTCCCACTCTCCGGTGCGGCGTTCCCTGACACCACGTTGTTGGTCAGATCCGCACCGCTCGATGGCCACGGATTGGAGATACTTCCCACCGGGTTGTATCCGAGGTTGTTGGCCACCAGCGACCCGGAGCCAACGATCGCAACCCCGCCGCCGAGGTTGTTCCCCACAATCTGCCAGTTGTCGGAGCTGCCGAGCATGGCAATAGCGGGGCCTTGGGCGCTCGAGCCGACGTTGTTTCCGGAGATGAGAATACGCGCCGCATTCCTCAGTTGAATGGCCGCGCCTGGAACAACGGAACCCACGTTCTGAATGACGTTCCCGCTGATCACGATATCGTTGTTCGACCCTCCGTTATCGATCGCCGGTCCTTCGCAATTCTTGATGACGTTCCCCGTGATCGAATGATTGGAGGTCCCGGCAGCATCAAAGTAGATCCCCGTGCCCGCCTTGTTTCCAGGAATGGCTTTGACATTCGCGATCATATTGCCGCTGATGACCGCGCCGCTCGAGACCGGACCGAAGATCATGATGCCTCGGCCGATGGCCTGCAGCACCGAACAACCGACAACGGAGCAGTTGCGGCCGCGCATCTGAAAACCGTACGCCCCGGAGGTCGCGGGCGTGGCGGGTATGCCGCCATCAGCGACGCAGGCGAAGAAAGTAACGTTTTCGGCCGGCTGGTGCGTATCGAAATGTCCCGTATCGGAAAGCATCGAAGTGCAATTCGCCACCACGATATTACGCTGCACGCCGTTTTGATTCTTGCCGCTGCTCCCCCCGGTGGTCACCGCGTGCCGGGTAAGGGAGAACCGGCAACCGCTGATGCTAACATTTTGCGAGGCCCCGCCGACTGCAATCCCGTACCGCTCATTCGCGGGGTTCGGAGGATCGACCGACACGATGTCATTGATATGGTGGATGTAGCAGCCAGAAATCGCCGAGTTGCGGACCGACTGCACGTGAATGCCACTATGATACGCGTCGTGCACTTCCACGCGTTCGATCTGCAGGTTCTCGACGAACCGAAAATGCGTGAAGCCCACCCTCAGATTCGACGACGGAGCCTGCGTGGTGATCGAGAAGTCGGAGAGAGTAATATTCCGCAGCATCGTGATTCGAACCACCGCCGCCGAATCCGTCTGGGTGTAGGCGTCGAAGATCTGATCATCCATAGTTAGGATACCGGAAGTCAGGTCGATCGCCACAATCTGCTTCACCTCGCCAGCATGTTTGGCGGGCGCCTCCGTGTCCACCGATTTATTCGAGTAGAGCAGAACGTAATCGCCGACGGCAAACGAGGATGCGTCTGCGGGAGAGGTTTGCACAATTGTGTCTCCTCTCGCTGTATCGACGACGAGCGCTCGCGGCGCTCCGTCGGAGGTCGAACTGAACGCCTCCATGGCCGGGGTATTTCCGATCATCGTGCTGGCCGCTACGAAAACGGTGATCCCCATCCCTTCGCCTTGGACCTGAATGTTGCTCCCCGCTATGCGAATGGTGTCGGTGATGGGATATACGCCCGCCTTCATGAACACTTTACCCCCAGAGGCGGGCAGCGCGTTGAGGGCGTCTTGCAACAACGTGAAGTCCCCTTTTGTTGAGTCCGGGCTTACTACGAAAGTGGATTCGTAACGGTCCAAGGAGGTTTGACTGAGTGACGACGCTTGCGCCCCGCTGGACATGAATTACTCCTCTCGGTGGCCACATTCTCCTGATCATCGGTAGGACAGACATTGTGTCACACCCTTTCGTACGCGTCAACCGCGTCCCGAGGCGGGGGTGTCCCGAGGCGGGCCCTTAGCAGGTCGGGTCGGCAGAATCACTGCCGCGACACAAATCTCACCCCGTCCAAGATTCCACAGGGGTCTCGCGGGATCTTGGTAGGCCGGCTTCAAGTCAGATGAGCACCGGTCACTCGGCCGTGTAACGCCCTATCCGCAGAAGTGTACCCGATCACCGAGTGCGATCGGAGGCGAGATCAACTGCAAAGGCGGGTTGGGAACGAAAAACGCCCATCTATGAAAGCGGGGAACTGCACGATCGCCTGGGTCACTCGGCCGGTTATGTCGGCAAACCGCAGATCTGGTTTGCTGGCATTGCTGGGGGGGCGGTGCGGAGAAGGCTTCGCCAGAAATGTAGAAACTCCAGAAAAGCCGCAGAGGAGTCCGTCGGCTGACGGACACCTCTGCGCTACCGGCTCGAATTTCCTTCAACTGCTGAACTGGATGTCGGCGACGCCTTCGGCGATCTGGCCCAGGTACTGACCGTCGGCCCTGATATCTGCGGCGAGCGCCACGCGGGGCTTTGCCCTGTCCCAATTTTCGGGGATAGTCACTGAAAACCCTCCCGAGGCGTCTGCTTTCGGCGCGACTGTCAATTCCAATACTTCCGGCGTAGCCTTCCATCCTGTTGGCACGACGAGCGCTGCTTCCAAACGCATGGGGCTGGAGCGGTAATTGCGAACGCGCAGCTCGAGGGCGGCTCTCGAGCCCGCCTTGGCCAGGAGTTGATAGGGATAAAGCCTGACCCAGCTAGGGTTCAGGCCGAAGTTGCAATCCGGATCAGCGATGACATCGAAGAAGTACTTCTGTTGGTTTTCCAGGCGCGCTTTGAGGTTTTCCAGGTCCCCTTTATTGCTTATGAATGGCTTGCCGTGGCCGGGAGCAACGATGTTGGGTTCGTGCTCGAGAATCGTGCGGATGGACTTGACATGGCTGTCGTTTTCCACCCAGTTGCGGAATATCAGGTTGTGGCGGAGAAGTCCGCTGGCATCACCCCTGGGGAAAAATGCGTCGCCCGTGAAAGCCACACGCGCGCCATCGATGGTTGCGAACAGGACCATCTGGTATTCCGTGTGACCGGGTGAATGGAAAACCTGAAACTCGAATTCCTCCCACTTGAAAGTGTCGCCATTTCGGAATGCCCGGTCAATCTTGATCGGTTCGCCCAGAATGCAGCCCAGATTGTATCCTCGCGGGTTTTGAAGAACGTCCACCATATTCTCATAGCACCAGACCTTGGCTCCGTGATGCCGCACGAGATGAGGGAAGCCGTTCAGATGGTCGTCGTGCATATGGCTGGGCATGGCCACATCCACCGACTTGAGACCGTGATGCGCCTTGAGTTCGTCCAGGGTGTGTTCGACAAAGCCCATGCGATCGTGAACAGAGGCGGCGGCTATATAGGTCGTGCAGAAATTTCCGCTGGCGGAGCCGTAGTCCACGAAGAGCGCTTTGCCGCTGTCGCTGATCAGGGCATAAAAGCTCGAGGTCGTCTGGTCGGAAGCGATCAGATGAGGTGTGACCGCGTAAGGTTTGTTTTCGACGGTGAGCGCGGTCCCGGGCGCATAGGCGGCGTACCAGCCCTTCAACTTTTGGATGAGGTCCGCAATCCCGGCTTCGGGTGAGTTGAAGGGTTCGCCGTGCGAAGGGCAAACCAGCTCCGGGCCCTGCTCCCGAACCCGGGTCAGTGAGAAGATGGCGTAGTCAACTCCATCCGTGCTCCCGTAATTGTATTGGAGTTCGTAGAGGTTCACGACCTTCCCCGGCGAGTGGATCAAATCTCCCGTGAAGGCAACCTTCTTGCCGTCGACTGCGCCGATCAGACTGACCGAGCCCAGGGTGTGGCCGGGCGTAGGGTGGATGAGCAGCTCGTAAGGTCCCCAGCGGTAAGTATCGTAATCGCGCAGAACGCCGGCCACGGGGACGTTCTGGGTCATAGCGAAGAAGTCGTTCTTGACGTAGTACAGCTCGAAGATGCGACGATTCCGCCAGAAATTCTCGGCATCCTCAAACAGGTACCGTTCATGTTCGGGGACGATGATCGGGATCCGCTCGGCCGCTGCCCGCAAGTCTCCCTGACCCTGGTCGCGGTGGTGGTGAGTGTGCAGGATCGCCTCGACTCGGCTGACGCCGATCTGCCCCAGCAGTTTCAAGACGTGCCCTGATCCGAAGTCGATCAGCAAGGCGCGATTGCCGTCCTTGAGCACGTAAACATTGCAGGTATCGCGGAGTACATAGAGGTTGGAAGAAATTTGAGTAAGCCCAGCTTGGGGGGTAAATTGCACCGCAGCGGGGGCCGGGGCCGCCTTGGTATTTTCCGGCGAAGCTCCCGCAAGCTCTGCCGCCACTAGCCCTACTCCAGCGTTCCTTAGGAAGTCGCGCCGCGTCACGCCGGCTTCGCGCGAAGTCTTGTGTCCTCTCATTGGCTCCTCCCCATCACCTCGAAGTGAGGAGGCAGCTTGTTGCCCTGCAAGCCGCCACCCCTGACTGCCATCTTGGGCAATCACAAGCGGCAGTAATAATACGCCGCTACGCTAACCCGGTACAATGCCAATTTTGTGGCGCCATTCAAAGCGGAGGTCCGCGCTACCCGCTGTACGACAGGGGACACGTGCGCGTTGACATAACCTTTGCCAAAACCTAAGATACAGCTCAAAGGAGACAGTTCCCATGCAGCTCACAATCGACCACAAGGAAGTGCAGGGTGTTCGTGTGTTGACTCTTAGCGGCAGGATCGTCGCCGGCCCGGAGTGCGACAGCGTACGCAGTTTCATGAAGGAATTTCTTGCCAATCATTGGCTGAGTATTCTACTCGATCTCGCCAATGTGACGCGCATTGACAGCACGGGGATCGGCATGTTGGTCGAGGCGGTGATAGTTACCGCCAAGGAGGGAGGACAATTGAAGCTCGTGAATGTTCCGCGGCTGATTCACAATATCCTCTCTACCCATCGGCTACTGCAAGCCTTCGACATCTATCCCACCGAGAAAGAGGCGTTGGCCAGTTTCATCAAGCCCCCCGGCATCGTCGGGGATTGACAGCGCTCAGTTCTGGGCGGGAGGTATAGATTTCCGATCTGAATCCAAGGGTTCGTGGCTACGCCAAGCGCCCGCTGGCCGCCAACGTAACGAACCCCAGGATAAGAAAGAGAATCCCTGTCAGCATCGTGGTCAGCGCCTTCCGGCCGGCGGTCTTCCATTCGCCTGTAACAAATCCCCAGACGTTTGAGGTAATGATAATGGACGACATGAAAAGTGGCCAACCCAAGATGGGACCCAGGCCTGCTAGCTCCGTGGTCACTGCGCCGTAGATGACGGTGCTTCCGAACCAGAGTACCCCCATCACCGCGCCCAATATCCAATTGAGAGCCGTTCCGGGGTGGAAGAAGAGGCGCGCCGTTTTGTTCTTTTTCCATAAATAGGCGCAGTATATCAGGTAGGGCACGAGCGCGGCCGTCACCAAGGGCGCCCAGATGACGTTGGTTTGACTCCTGGGACTAACACCCAGTTGGGCGGCGCGGGAAATGAGCGGGGCACCAAACGCCAAACCGAAATTGATAAGAGGAGAACCAACTCCCGCCAAAATGCAGATAAACAACCCGGCCTTGAAACTCATCTTCCTGGTTGCCCCTTCGGGCTGTTCCTGGGCTGAGCTTTGCATGGCCTTCTCTTTATGCCTTCCTGCCACGGCACAGAACACAATACCCACCAGCATCAAGGCGACCCCCAAGATGATGACCATGCCTTTCGTCGTGAGGATCATCTCAGAATGCAAGGCGACCAGTGGAACGAGCGACCCCAGCGCGGTCGAAAGACCGATAGCGATGGCGAAATTCAAGGCGATACCGAGAGCAGCTATACCCAGCCCAAAGAATATCTGAGCCAGGCCAAATCCCACTCCAAATCCGACAAGGAGTAGAATCTCCCGCCCCCCCGCTTGCTGGTAAAACTCCACCATGTGCGGGACGGTCACATAAACCATGAACCAGGGGAACATCAACATTCCCACCACCGCCCAAACTGACCAGATGTTCTCCCATTTCCAATACTTGGCGTACTTCATCGGCGTGGCGAAACTGCCGTTCAGAATTCCAGCCAGCAATGCCAAGCCAATTGCCAGAGGCACATTTGACATAGAAGAGTCCTCGTTAATTCAGACGTCACTGCCTTATCTGCCCGGATCCCACGATCTGATACTTCACGGAGGTGAGCTCGGGCAAGGCAAACGGACCTCGACAATGGAGTTTCTGAGTGCTGATGCCCATTTCAGCGCCCAAGCCGAATTCGCCCCCATCGGTGAAGCGCGTGGAAGCGTTCCAATAAACTGCGGCCGAGTCCACCCGGTCCAAAAACCTCTGCGCACGCGTCGCGTCACGGGTGACGATAGCATCGGAGTGGCGGGTGGAGTAACGGTTGATGTGGGCGATGGCCTCGTCCAAATCCGCCACCACCGCCACGGCCATTATCATGTCCGAATACTCGGTCAGCCAATCCTCGGCAGAAGCCGCGCGCACCTTGTCTCCGCCGGCCAGGCGGCGGGTCAGCTCGTCACCCCGCACCTCCACTCCGGCAGCGCGCAACTGCTCGACTATTCGCGGCACGTATTCCGCAGCGATTTCCTGGTGAACCAGCAGCTTTTCCGCGGCGTTGCACACGGAGGGACGCTGGGTCTTGGCATTGATCACGATCCGGTCCGCAAGCTCGAGGTCAGCGTCTTTGTCCACGTAAACGTGACAATTCCCTGCCCCGGTTTCGATTACCGGCACATTGGCCTGCTCCACCACGCGGCTGATTAATTCAGCTCCGCCACGCGGCACCAGAACGTCCACGTAGCCGCGCGCTCGCATGAGCTCATGCGCAGACTCATGGGATCGGGAATCGAGCAACTCGATGGCCCCCTCCGGCAATCCCGGCGCCCGGTTAAGAAGTTCCACGAGCTGTTCGTTCGTATGGACAGCTTCGCGTCCACCGCGCAGCACCACCGCGTTGCCGGCTTTAAGCGCCAGGACTGCGGCATCCACCGTCACATTGGGCCGGGATTCGTAAATGACACCGACAACACCTAACGGCACGCGCACCTTCCGTATGCGCAAGCCGTTGGGACGAACCCAATCGGCCAGAATTTCTCCGACGGGGTCGGGCAAGGCGATGACCGCCCGGATTCCCTCCAGCATTTCGGCGATGCGCTTGGGGTTAAGCAGCAGGCGGTCGCGGCTGGAAGGGCGGAGCTCGTTGGACTCGAGGTCGAGGCGGTTTGCCGCCAGAATGGCTTCCTGGTTCCCCGCTATAAGCTCCGCCATGGCTTGAAGAATAGCGTTCTTCTGCTGCGCGCTTAAGCAGGCCAGGCTGGGAGCAGCGGTTCGCGCCCGGCGCAGTTTGTCGGGGGTGGTAGCCAGGTTTGTCGTGGGTAGCACGCTCATGAGGGGTTCTCGTTCTTGGCGCGCAATGGCGAAAAATAGGTCCCGACGCGGCGCTGCAAGGCAAGTGGAATAACCTGGGGATGCTTTCCGTTGGCAATCACCACCTGGATTCCCGCCGCCGTGGCCCTAAGCGCCGCTCGCAACTTGGAGCGCATCCCGCCGCGCCCAAGCTGGCTTTTTCCGTTGCAGGCAGCTTCCATTGCAGGCGTGACGCGACGGACCCGCCGCACCAAGCGGGGCTTTCCTGAGGGGCCTTCGGCAAGCAAGAAGCCGTCCACGTTGGTGAGCAGGATCAGCCAGTCCGCGCCCATGGCGGATGCGACTAGGGCGCTCAACTCGTCGTTGTCACCGAACGCCCCTTCCAGTTCGCGCACCGAAACGCTGTCGTTTTCATTGACGATGGGCAGCACCTTCATACGCAGCAATTGGTTGAGTGTCTTCGAGAGGTTTTGGTAGCGAAGGGGGGAAGAAAAGTCATCACTCGAAAGCAGCAGTTGGGCCACCACCTTCTTCCCAAAGAGCAGCCTCTCGTAGGTATGCATCAACCGGCTCTGTCCCACCGCCGCGGTCGCCTGCATCAGTCCCAGCTTCTTCGGCCGCTGCTTGATTCCCAGGGAGAACATCCCGCAAGCGATCGCTCCCGAACTGACAATCACGTACTCATGGCGCGTCAGATCAAGTTGATCGATCAACGACCGCATCCAATTGAAATCGATCTGCCCACCCGGGGCTATCAAACTGGTGCCGACTTTGACGACCACACGCATAAAACACTCCGCACTTACTTGCCCCCTGAGGCCTGTTTCTTGCCTTCCCAGGTGCCATTGTCGCTCTCACCGGACCACTTGCCGGAAAGCTCCCCCTTTTTAAGTCGTCCCGTCATCTGGTAGTTGCCTTGCGGCGTGTCGAAGTGGATTTCAATATCATTTTTCTTTACCGTTCCCGCGCTTATCTGAGTCCCGCCCATAGGTGAGGAAACCGATCCCGTCAGCGAATCCTTGGTCTGTTCGAGATACAGGGTGAATGGCATGTCTCCTTGAGCGCCCCCGTGCGCGGTGCACTCCCACGTCCCGGTGAGAGGGCCGGGCTTGGGTTTCTTCCCTTCCCCTCGTCCAAAAGCCGCTGCAAAAACAATTGTCAGACATAGTCCGAATGGAACCATCTGCCTCATCTTCATGCGCTTGCTCCTTATTCAACCTCATGGAATGGGCTGCGCAGGTATTTTACTGCGGCCCCGGCTTTTCCGTCCAGAAGAACAGTCAAGAGTCGACAGTCGAGAGTCAAGAGTTAACCTGAATCCGGCGTGATTCACGTTTTGCATATGCTTAGAAACCTTGTCAACATTGGCTCCGAAGGGTATTTTGGCCTTTGTACGAAAACCTCACTAAAAGTGTGGTTTTGGAACAATGCACCGTGTGTTGCAAAAGCTGCATTTTTAGACGCTGGAAGCCGGCTTCTGGCGATTTTTCACGCCGGATTCAGGTTAACAACCATCTCGTTTTTTGGGAAACTTAGCATTGGGCAAATCGTATTGCGCTCGAAGGTCTGTCAATTGCCGCTCCTGCGGCCGTAGACTGTCGCGTGCGGAAGAGTTCGCGGTCGGCAGTTTACGTGCTCTCGACTCTCGACTGTCGACTGTTGACTGCTCCTCAAAACCAAAAATGCCAGACAGTGTCGACGAGTGCATGGGTCAAGGCGGAGGCGGAGATTCTCTGCCGGTTTCTATACGTGTATCCGTAGAACACCCCTGCCAGCGTAGCCAAAATACCGTATCTCCAGTTGGGAACCGGAGCGTGATGGAGATGGGACGCCCCGAATATCACCGAAGCAATCAGCAGGCCATAAACGCCCCTGGGGCCGCGCTGTATGCTCTGGCACAAGAGGTTTTGGAGGATTCCCCGGAAAAGCAGCTCTTCCGGGATAGCAATCGTCAGGTAGATGCCAAAGAACTGGAGAGGCAACTGCCCGAAGGAGGCGCTGGAAAAGTGCGGGTGAATAAAATGCAGCGCTATCCCCAGCGGAATTCCGAAGAGCGAAAAAGCGAGGAAATTGGCGAACCCGTCCACCACGTCCTGCTTCCGCCAAAGCAGCCGGTACCCCACGCCTTCCAGGTTGCGAACCACCGCAAAAGCGTACATGCCTATGCACACACAAACGAGCGGGCGGAAAAGGTAAAGGTCGAACGGCCAGGTCCAAATTCCTCTCAACCAGTTCGCGGCGACCGGAAGCGCCAGCGCCACCATGGCTACCACATCCCGCCACCCCAGGTGAGCGGGACGATGCAGGCGGTCAGGCAGCAGCAACAAGGTTGGCGCTAAGATGTAGGCCAGCAATTTGCCGGCCCCCAGGAACGAGAACGAGCCGGTTCCAAAGGCGTAAACGAGGTATGGTATCAGCAAGCATAAAGGCAAGCCACAGGCTGTCCAAACGGATCCCACCACCCGCTGCCGCAAGTAGCGCAGGAGGCTAGGCTGGCTCAATCCCACGAACGCGCACAGGGTGAGGGAAAGACTCAACAGTATGGCCCCCAGGCGCGTGGGATCAGGATGAACCTGAAGCAGGATCACGGCCTCCGTCGCCGCCGACATGGCGATCAAAGCGATAAGGAGAAGGGCTGCTTTTTTCATCACTTTCTGCCTATTTTGGCTCGTCTAACACCAGTTGCCAGGGCACTATTGCTCCCATGCAGGGCCGCCCCTTGGGGCGGCTTGGCCGGGGCAAGCCCCGGCCCTACAGCTTCCGGAATTTGTAGCTCCTGTGAGCCGAAGTCCACTCTCGCCAGGGGAACAAACTGCACCTGTCCCAGTTTCTTCAATTCCTTCTCGAAGCCGGAGAGCGCGCCGACCAGAACTATGATGCTGTTGTCGGGAGCAAGCCGCTGGCGCGCGGCGTTCCAAACCTCCTCGGTGGTGAGTGCCCGGAGGCGTTCAGGAAAACGGTTCCAATAGTCGAGCGGGAGATTATAGACCAGCAGTTCCAGGGTTTGGCTGGCGACGCCATCGGACGTTTCAAAGTCCAAGGCGAGATGGCCAATCAGGTACCCCTGAGCGGTTTCAAGTTCCTGAGGGGAGATGGGGTGATCGTGCATTCGCTTGATTTGTTCGAGAGCCAGTTGAACGCTCTTTATGGTCTCGGGAGTGCGCGTAAAGGTCTTGGCCAGCCACACACCCGCCGTCTGATAAGAGAGGAGTTCACTGGAAGCGCCATAGGTCAGCCCCTGATGGCTGCGGAGGGCTTTGAAAAGCCGATTTTCGGAGGGTCCGCCCAGAATCTGGTCGGCGACTCTCAGCGCCAAATATTCGGGGCTGTTCCGTGGCACCCCAAAGTTGCCGATTCGGATTTCTGTCTGAACCGCATCCGGCTTGTCGATGGCAAGAATCCGATGCGCTCCCACCGCCGGCGAGGCAGCAGGTACGAGAGGCGTTGTCCGGTTCGCCCATGCGCCAAAGCACTTTTCCGCGCGTTCAAAAGCTTCCTCGGTCTTAATATCTCCGACAATGGCAAGAACTGCGTTTGAGGGTTGATAATAGTTGTTATAGAAGGCCCGGAGGTGCTCCGGGGTTATTCGGCTCACTGAGGCAGTCGTTCCGTCTTCGGGGTGACCGTAGGCGGTCCCCAAAAAGGCGAGACGCCTCAGGGCTGCATCGGCAACATAGTCGGGATCGTCTCGAACCACCTCGAGGCCCGAAAGGGTCTGCTTGCGCTTGCGCTCGACTTCCGCAGGCGTGAAGCTGGGATGCATCACCATATCCGAGAGAAGATCAAAAGCCAGCTCCTCATGGTCGTTGAGGACGCTCAGGTTAAGATACGATTCATCCCAGCCGGCCCCTGCATCTACTAAGCCTCCGATGGAGTCAATGGCCTCCGAGATTTGGCTGGCGTTGCGGGTTGAAGTTCCCTCGGTCAGCAAGGCGCTCACCAGTTGCGCCGTGCCAGGTAACGCCGCTGGATCTGATTCTGCGCCCGACTTTACCACCAGCCGCAACGTCAAGAGTGGAAGCATGTGCCGCTCGATGGCCACCACTTTCAAACCATTGGGAAGGACGCGCAACGCAGGCGCAGGAAGCACCAGGGGCTTGGCAGGCAACGCCGCCGGCGGCAAGTCCCCAGCCCAGGAGAAAACAGCCAGGAACAGAGCCGCCAGACAGAGGAAGTAAACCTTTGGAGTACGGCCCGTCAACCGACGGGCTGCCGTTTTGTAGCGCCGACCTTTAGGTCGGCATTCTTTTCGTGCTGACCTAAAGGTCAGCGCTACGGCGGCGACACAAAAGCGGCGGCAAGCCGCCGCACTCCAAAGCACGCCTCTGCGCAGTCCCCTGGGTGAGCTCATTGGCCTCCTGCTCTTTGCTTACCTATTCCATTTTCGCCCGCCGCACTCTTCGGGTACACTTCCACTAGGGTCATATTCTCGGCCACGAAATACTTCTCCGCCACGCGCTGGATATCCGCCGGCGTCACAGCAAGGAATCGAGCAAGTTCAGTATTGACCAGGTTTGCATCCTTTAAAACGACCGCCGCATAGCCCATTTCTTCTCCCCGCGTTTGCACCGTCTGCCGGCTCAGGATGAAATCGCGGAGGATTTGGTTCTTGGCTTTCTGGAGTTCGTCATTGCTGACCGTCTGGGTTTTCAGCCGGGTCAGCTCCGCCTCGACTTCTGCTTCCCCCTCGCCCGGCGCGTGGCCCTGGTTCATGACCGCAAATACAAAGAAGAGATTAGGGTCTTCTGTGAAGTTGCCGCTGCTTTGCGCTTCCAGGGCAATCTGTTTCTCATAAACCAGCCGCCGATAGATGCGCGAACTCTCGCCTTCCGAAAGGATGTTCGAGGCCAGCCGCAGCGGGTAAGCGTCGGGAGTCCCATCGGCCGGCATATGGTAGCCCTCGACGAAGGCGGGAAGCGCCACGTTGAGGGCGAGTTTCACAACCCGCTTGGCGGTTTGGGCCGGCTCCTGTTGGATGTGGTTGGTCGGAAGGCGCGCTCCGCGTTCGAGAGGGCCGAAGTATTTCCGTACCAGGGATTCCGTCTCGAGCGGGTCAAGGTCGCCCACCAAGACCAGGGTGGCGTTGCTGGGGACGTAATAGGTGTTGTAAAAGTTTCGAATATCGTCAAGCTTGGCATTATCCAAGTCATGCATACTGCCAATGGTCATGTGCTGGTAGGGGTGCACGGTGTAGGCGTGTTGATACAGAGTCTCCACCACGGTCCCGTAAGGCGGGTTATCAAACTTCAAGCGCCTTTCTTCTTCCACCACTTGCCTTTCGTTGTTGAAAACGGTCGCCGTGATGTCCAGGTGGCGCATCCGGTCAGCCTCCAGCCACAGCACCACGGGAAGCTGTGAACTGGGTGTCGTTTCCCAGAAGACGGTGGAATCCTCGGTCGTGTAAGCGTTGTCGATGCCGCCAGAACGAATGACGTAATCGGAGAATTGCTCGGCTCCGATGTTCGTAGTTCCATCAAACATCAGGTGTTCGAACAGGTGGGCAAAACCGGTCCTTCCCGGGACCTCGTTCTTCGACCCCACGTGATACCAGACTTGAACATTAACCACCGGCGACTGGTGGTCCTCCACAAGGCAGGCTTGAAGACCATTCGGAAGGGTTAGCGCTCGAATCGTCGTTTGCGGGAGGGTGACGGCTTCACAAGTCCCCGTAAGAAGCAAAAGAGCAACTGCGAAAACAACCGCCTGCGCCTTGCGGGCTGGATTGAAGATGCTTAACAACCTGCTCCAAACCTCAAAAGGATTTCCCTGCAAAGTTCTGATTCTATCATTGAGCCGCAAAAGGAGGTGGCTTGTTCAAAGATGACCCTGCTCTTGCGCCTGTGGACTCGGGACCAGCAGATTGGGAATGGTCAGGACGCGCTCCGGATCTTCACTACCTGCTGCCTTTCAGAACCATCAGCCACTTACTAACCTCCTTTGTTTTCAACAGAATTCCGGCTTTCGGCGGATAAGTTGCTTTGTTTTCATATACATTCCCGTTTCGGTCGCGGGTTTTCCACAGCGATTCTTTGTTTTCATAGAGGTTTCCGCGTCGTTCGTGCATTTCTAGGGAATCTCTTTTTCGTTTTCCCTGCAACGAGCGACTTCTTGTCTGTGGCACGGCGAGCCAACTCGTGGGCTTTTCGTCCCGCTTGGCACATTCTCGGAAGTGGGTGGGGGCGGGCAGTAGCATCGCAGCATAGTGTTCCCAGCAGGGCGTGACCTTCAACACAGCCACAACGTATCATCCTAGCCTACCCTGTCGCGCTTGTCAAGAGACAGGAAGTCAGAAGAACGGGTTCCGGGCGCCAGGTGTCAAGTTTCAGGTGGCGGGGGAGAAGGGATTTCAGATTTTGGATTGCCGATTGGATTGGCACGCTTTCATGATGATTTTTGCACTGACCCTTCCATTACACTTCTGGCTGTGGCGGCTTCGTCACCATACCTTCTTGAGATTCCGGAGTCCTTGCAGGTAGTCGTCCCTCTCCAGCCTGGTTTCCACTCCGAACTCCGTCAGGATTGTCATCATCTGTCCGAGAGAGAGCCCGGCGAACTGGGCGGCCTTACCGAGTGAGGCTTCCCCTTTCTTATATCTCTCCACGGCAAACAAGATTCTGCCGCGGGTAACCATGTCCCGCACCGCCTTCGAAAGATCACTCCGCTCTGCCTTGCTGATCCGGTCGAGGAAATCATAGTTGTCGCGATCCATCCGGACGCTCATTGTCTTACTCATTGTCCTGCCTCCAATCCGAAGCTCACTCGGTGTATTTCTGCACGATGGGATAGCGCCGTCCCATGCCGAAGGCCTTGGCGGTCACTTTGAGTGTCGGAGGGGCCTGCTGACGCTTGTATTCAGCGGCATTGACCTTGCGGATAGTTTCCCTTACCAACGTGAGGTCGAAATGATGCTTTTCTGCAATCTCTTGGGAGGACAGAGCCTCCTCGATGTAGTCTTTCAGGATGCCGTCCAAGACTGCGTAAGGCGGGAGGGTATCCTGGTCGGTCTGGTTGGGGCGCAATTCCGCCGAAGGGGGCTTTTCGAGGCAGGCTCGTGGGATGCGTTCACCCTCACGGTTGACGTAGCGCGCCAGGTCGTAAACCATGATCTTGGGGACGTCGGCGATGGCGGCCAAACCCCCGGCCATGTCGCCGTAAAGGGTGCAGTAGCCGGCCCCCAGTTCTGATTTGTTGCCGGTGCTGAGGACGAGTGAGCCGAATTTATTGGACAAGGCCATGAGAATGTTGCCGCGAATTCGCGCCTGAATATTCTCTTCCGTAACGTCGCGGGGTTGACTCTCAAAGGCGGGGTCGAGCGCGTTGAGATAGCTTTCGAAGATTGGGGTGATGGGGATAATCCGAAAGTCGATATGCAGATTACGCGCCAGGGCTTCGGCGTCCCGGATACTTCCCGGTGAAGAATAGGGGCCAGGCATGCCGACCCCGGTGACGTTCTCGGGGCCCAGCGCATCCGCCGCCAGCGTGGCGACGAGCGAGGAGTCAATGCCGCCGCTCAGGCCCACGATCACTTTTTGGAACCCGCACTTCACCACGTAGTCATGCACACCGAGCTTGAGGGCTCCATACACCGATTCGGTTTCGGAAGCAGGAGCAGGGGAGATTTCAAGGTAACCGCCGGAGGTGTCGAAAATCACCAGGTCTTCCTCGAACGAGCGGGCGCGGGCGCAAAGTTCTCCCTTGGCGTTGAAAGCCATGCTGGACCCGTCGAAGACCAGTTGGTCGTTTCCTCCCACCTGATTCACGTAGACCACCGGAATGTGGCGGGTATCCGCGATGGCCTTGAGCATGTGGTGACGCAATTGCGTCTTTTCTGTACTGTACGGGGATGAGGCAATATTAAGCAGGAGATTGGCCCCGGCTTGAACACACTCCTCGACCGGATCTCGGGTGTAGAGTTGTTTCTTCCAGAAATGCTTGTCGTTCCAGACATCTTCACAGATGGTGATTCCCAGCTTGAAGCCATTGAGCTCTTGGAGGTAAATGGATTGACCGGGTTCGAAATAACGTGACTCGTCAAAAACGTCGTAGAAAGGGAGCAGGATCTTCGCATAATCCAGCACGACCCTGCCGTCCTGGATTAGCGCTGCCGCGTCCGCCACGGCCTTGCCTTGCACGGCGTGGGAGCGACGCACGTAGCCCACCAGCGCCGGGAGGGGCGGAAGCAGCCCTGCCAACCGCTCCAGCTCGGTCTCAGACTTGCGTATGAAGCCTGGCCTCTCGACCAGATCGCGCGGCGGATATCCGCAGAGCGCCAGCTCCGGGAAGACCACCAGGTCCGCCCCCCGTTCCTGCGCGTGCTGGGCATAGTTCACGATGCGGTCGATGTTGCCGGCAAAATCTCCCACCGTGGGATTGATTTGCGCAAGGGCGATTTTCATGGCTGGTTATTAGTCTACTTCATGGTTTCCGGGCGCCGCAAGGCGGATTGGAGGGATTTGTGATTGGTGATTTGCGATTTGTGATTTGCGATTGGCACCGGAGAAAGCCGCCACTGCCACTTTGTTAATCGAATATCGGAAATCAGCAATCGCAAATGGTTCGATATGTGATTTGTGATGGAGGCAGATTGCCGATTTGCGATTCGCAGATTACGACGCAAGCTGCCACGCCACTTTGTCAATCGCAATCGGAAATCAGAAGTCGCAAATAGTTGGCCCTTGTGATTCGTGAATGACAACGGACGGAAGCCGTTACGCCACTTCGTTAATCACAAATCGCAAATCACCAATCGCAAATGGGGAGTCTAGGCGCTGAAAGAACTTCCGCACCCGCAGGTGGTTTTCACATTGGGGTTCTCGAACTTAAAACCTGCACCCTCCAAGGTTTCGACGTAATCGATTTTGGTGCCGTTGATGTACATCAAGGATGCCTGGTCAACAAACACCTTCAAGCCGTCGAATTCGTAAACTTTATCCACCCCGTTGGTCTGGTTCTCGAAATTCATCTGGTACGAGAATCCGGAACATCCGCCACCCACCACCGCGACGCGCAAACCGGCAGGGGCAGGATTCTGTTGGGCCATGATTTCCTTCACCTTGGAAACGGCGTTGGGGGTAAGCTCAATCTTCATCGAAAACTCCTTAAGCGAATTATTTTCAGTCTGGCACCCTTAATATCTGATGAACCAACATATCAGAGGGATGCACAGAAATCAAGCGCCCGGCCATGTGGCAGCGGGTCACTTTGATGTACATGCGGCTTTACGCCGCCAGGTAGCGAGGTCAACTCGCCGCTACACCGATTCGCCTGGAAAGCAGGCCCATTATTCAGTAACATAGATGGTATGATGGCCGGAGGGACCATGACGGCCCCTGAGCCATGGGCCTTGGCTGACCCCCTTGGCGGGAGGTAGGCTATGGTGAAGAAATATATGCTGGCTATGGCATGGGTAGCGGCCATAGGCATTCTCATGCAGAGTGGGTGTGGAGGCCCCGGTGGCAGTGGGGGCCTACCCATTCTCACTACCCCGGGAACGCTGGCAGTTTTCGGTGGCGATGCTCCCCTGTGCAGCGTGATTTCCTTCCGGGTCACTATCAGCGGTATGACGTTGACGCCGCAATCCGGCTCGAGCCCCGTTTCGGTCCTTCCTGGTGGGAACCCGGTCACGGTGGATTTCGCCTCTCTGATGGATTTCGCCACCATGTTCAGCCTGTCAAATGTTCCCCCGGGAGATTACGACACGCTGGGAATAACCCTTTCCAATCCGCAGTTGACATACTTGGATACTTCCACCTCCCCTTCCTCTTTCAAGACGATCGCTCCCAGCATGACTTCCCTGACGGTCAATCTCGCTTTTAGCCCGGCATTGGCTATTGCCAGTAACGGCGTCGTCGCCCTGCAACTCGACTTCAACCTCCTCAACTCCGTGGCCCTCGGTTCTAACAACCAGTTCACGGTGACACCGACCTTCACCGCTAATTTGGCCTCAGCCTCGGGAAGCAATGGCTTTGCTCAGTTTGATGACCTGAGCGGTCTCGTGCAAAGCGTGACCACCAACTCGACGAACCCGTCATTTGTTGGCAGCTTTACTATCTCTCGTCCTAATGCTCCCACCTTGACTGTCCACGTTTCCAACTCGACGAGCTTCGCGGGGGTCTCCGGGCTAAGTGCCCTGACTGCCGGGACCTTCGTGGAGACGGATGCCTTCCTTGACGCCAACGCGAACATTGTGGCCAACACCGTGGCGGCCGAGGACCAAGAAAATCAGGCCAGTGGCGAAGCGGCATTTAGCGGGTTGATAACTTCCGTAACGCCACAGTCAGGCAATGCCACTCAATTCACCCTGCTGGTGCAGGAAGAAAATCCCGATGTAAGTAGCCGCGTACCACTTTTCTCGCCTCTGACCGTAAATATCGCTCCATTGTCCACAACCTTCGGCCTCGCCGCCCAGGCTGCCGATTTCACGAACTTTTCTTATGGTCCTACCAACCTTGCCGTAGGTCAGCGAGTGGTCGTGCACGGCAGCCTGCCCAGCGGCTCAGGCGCGGCGCAGAGCGCCACGGCTCGGTCGATTTTCCTGCGCCTCCAGTCGATTCTGGGGAACCTCTCCACAAACCCAAGCACGCCAGTGGTCGTGGCCCCCGATGGCGTGGACGGAGGCTTCACCATGGTTCCCTGCTCGCCCCTGTTCCAGCCTGCCCAGATCACGGTTCTTGCGGCCCAGCAGACGGCTTTCGTCGGCATTTCGAATTTGAGCAGTTTGAACAACCCGGGTGTCCACTTCCTCCTGGTCAAAGGATTGCTGTTTTATCAGCAGAACACTACTACCTTTGGACTCGAGAGTTGGACCGTGCCGGCGAATGTTCAGGTGGCAACACAGATCCATCAGTTGCCTTAGCAGCGCCTCGAAAACGTTTGTGAATCCGTCAGCCGACGGATCATTCCGACCCAGAGCGGAGCGAAGGGGAGGAATCTCGCTCTGGTTCGAGCGCATAGAGGGCGACAGGCAGATCGAGATTCCTCTCCGTCGGCTGACGGATCGGAATGACAGGCTGGAAAGGTTTTTCAGCATCCTATAAGAGAGCGAGAGAGAATATTGAAGAGCGCTCATCGGTTTATATTATGTCGTAATTCTAATCTCGCGAGGGGGCTGGTGCTGGTTCGCGCGCTGTGGGCAGTCTGGATAGTTCTCACCTGTCCTGGCCTGCTTTGTGCCCAGCAAGCTGCCCGTGCCGGTCTGGCGAGCTTTCCTGCCGATACCCAGCAGGTTGCCTACTCGAACTTCGCGCAACTGCGTTCCTCACCGGATTATCCTCAAATTCGCCAACATGTCCTTTACCAGCAGTTCCGCGGATTTCAGGAATTCCTCCGCTCCCTGGGCGTTGATCCTGAAAAAGACGTCGATGAGGTGATCCTGGGATGGCGCGGCGAGTCCCTGAGCGGCCCTGGGGGCTACGGCCTTGCGGCGGGACGTTTTGAACCTGATAAAGTGCGGGAGTTGGTCACGCGAGATCGCTTACCAGTCCAATCTCACGCTGGCTATGACCTCTTTGCCTTTGGTTCGGGCGCCGACCCGGCAGACATCTTCTTTTCCTTCCTCGATTCCTCCCTGGCGGCCTTCGGCCGATTGCACGACTTGAACGCCCTCCTTGACGTCAGGGATGGCTCGGCCGACCCCCTGGAATCGAACCAGACCTTCCGAAGCTACGAAGCCGAACTCGAAGAGACGTCGCCCCAGTGGGGGATCCTTACTGGGAAAGCTGCCGCGAATGTGGCTGTCCCATGGCTGTCCGGAGGAAAGAAAACCACCCTTGATATGACAGTCTTCATGGAGCCAGTCCAGGCTGTCCTTTATCGCGTGGATTGGGACGGCGGGTTCACTGCGCACATCAGCGTTGTCTGCAAAACGCCGGAGAGCGCCGCAGGACTGTTCAAGCTTCTAAACATTCTGAAGTCGGCGCCGGTGCTTCTCGGCTGCGGGGGGCGCTGCCGGATCCACTTCCCTGCTCCAAAATCTGGACGCGCGCCAGAACGGCTCGCGCCTCGAGTTGAGCGTTTCAGGGCCGGCAGAGGCGCTGGACCAAGTGTTAAAGGTCGGGGAATGAATCTAATTGATTCATTGTGTCATTGATTCATTGACCGGGTGCTGGCAGGCTTTGAATGAATCAATGATTCAATGACTCAATGAATCAATTGGTTCAATGGGGGGTGAAGGGCTTCAGCTCCCTCTCGAAATCTGCCTTGGTAATTGCCTCGCCGTCGTTCAGACGATTCAGCAGCTTTTCGATGGTCTCTTTTGCTTGGTCCTTTCGATACGCCCGGATGAACCCGTCAAAGAAATGCTCTCCCGCCGCAGCGCGGTTAATTTCCGCTTCCTTGTTGTGGTCCTGCAACTCCGTGAAATAGACGACGCGGTATTTCCCGGAATAGGTCGCTTCCTTGTAGACCTCGAACATGATCTTGTCTAAATCAAATGGCATGGGACGCCTCGCCACTAGGGATTAGGGACTGGAGGCTAGGGGCTGGCTAGTGTAGTCTCCGACAATTAGATGGACAAGGTAGCGCCGCCCTTTATGGCGGCATGTGCCGGGCAAAAGCCCGGTGCTACAACCGCAGCGTTGTCCAGGCATTTTGTGGACACTACACTAGGTACACACAGCCGCTGCATTGCTCCCCGAGGCCCTTTAATTTTGATACCAGAGATGCAGGCGGCGGTCAATGCCAAGCTTGGTTTGACAGGACGTGATTCGCATCAATGGCCGGTGGCGGATCTGCTTCGTTTGGCGCGAGGGTCATGCCTACGAAGTGGAGATTGTCGATTGCCACTGAGGAGAAGTAACTATGGGCGAGTCGGAGAGTCTAATGGCGCCAGTCCATCCAGGAGAGATCCTGCGCGAGGATTTCATGAAGCCACTCGGCCTTTCGATCAATAAGCTGGCGCTCGACCTTCATGTCCCCGCGACCCGCGTCCACGAAATCGCCCACGAGCGCTGCCGCATTACTGCCGACTCCGCCCTGCGACTGGCGCGTTACTTCAACACCAATCCCGAGTTCTGGCTCAACCTGCAAAACTTCTTCGACCTGGAAGTCGAGAGGCGTTCGGGCGCAGAGGCTGAAATTGAGCGCCAATTACATCGGGTCCACATCACCGGCTCTTGACAATGCCCTGAAAGCAGCACTGCGTGCCTCTGTGCCTCCCAAGCTTTAACACTAAGCACACGGAGCGTCTCGGTGAACTCTGTGTTCAGGCTCTTCGGGCCAACATTCCAAGATATCGCCGAGGCGCGCCCCTCCCCAGCAAATCCAAAATCTAAAATCCAAAATCTAAAATAGTCACCAGCCACTACTCTTCGCGGCGAATCGCGTTGATGCCCACGGGCATTTCCACTTCGTAAGGCCCGGGCGGCGGGGCCACCACTGGCGAGGCGTCGAGTTCAGCGCGGAGTTGCGCTTCAAACTCCTTCAGCTTGGCATCGATCTCGGCCTGCTTCGCCCTGCGGCGGAGTATGTCTTCGCGATAGCGCTTCAGGAAGTAGCCGATAGTCTCCACGCGAATTTTAATCGAGCCCGTCGGCTTGTTTTCGTCGATATCCTTGAAGGAAAAGTATGGCGTGCCGGATTTGGTTACGGTTTCCTCGACCGCGGTGTAGATGGGCGCGTCGTGGCCGCACTTGAAGCTCGAGAGTTCGAGGGCCACCAGGTTGGGATGGCGCGCTGTGTACTTGGCCGCCCAAATCTTTTGCGAGGTGTTTTCACTGTAACTGTTCTTCCAGGCATCGCGGATGTCCATAGGATGCTTGATGACCCCCGCCTTCATATCTTCCTCGAAGAGGGGAGAGACGATGTCGTCGTCAATGGGCAGCGATTGCAGGGTCAGGACGGGGTAGCCGATTTTCTGGAACTCCTCGAGGATCTCGTGGTTGATGCCCGGATCGTTGTGGTAGGGGCGGCCCAGCAGCACGATGCCGATGCGGTCCTCGGCTTGCAAGCGTTTCAGGACTTCCCTGCCCTGGCCGCGCAGGACCTTGTTCATGAAATCTTCTTGCGCCTTTAAGCCAGCCTGAACTGCGCGCAGGTTTTCTTCCCACGACAGTCCCAAGATGTCTCGAAACTGATCGTAGAGTTGCTTTGTCAAAAGAGGCGGGTTGCCAGGATTCACAAAGGTATCCAGGAAAAGGATATTATTCTCCTTGAAAATATCGCCTTCCTTGGTGAACGCCGCTTTGACAGCCTCTGGCGTAGTCGCCACGGTTGGGCAGGAACGATGAGCCTGGGCGAACTGGAGGTCGCTGGGAAGGTCGTCGATCATGGGGCAGAAGATAATGTCCAGCGGCTTCTTCTTGTGGTGAACATAGAGCAGGTTATGGACGTGGGGGATGCCGACCTTGGAGGGGAAGCAAGGGTCAATGGCGCCGCGCTTTGCACCTTCCTTGTAGAGACCTTCGTTCGTGTAATCGGAATAAACGAGGTTCTCCTGGGGAATCCCCAGCGCCTCGAAGTAGGCGCTGAAGATGGGGTTCACGGAGTACATGTTGAGAATGCGTGGAATCCCTATGCGAAGGTCCTTGCGCTTTTTCATCCGCTCGAGGCGCCTCTTCTGCTTGGGAGTGATGGTAAACCTGGGCAGCGGATCGGCAACCGTCGCGGGCGCGTATGATTTGAAAGCAGCTTTGGCCCCCACCTCCGCCAGGTTGGGGTTATCCTTCTTGGCGGCATCGAGACCTTTTTTGATCTCGCGCATGTCGTTGACGTCTTCCACCAGGCCCTTCTCGCAGCTATTCCCGACGATCAGCCGCTTCACTCCGGGAAGGATGGGAATTTTCGACTTTTTCCACGACTCGTCCGCACTGGCGATTTGAACGTCGATGAACGTGCGCATGCACTTGTTCTTGCAGAAGTAGCAGCGGGTATTCTCATTGCGATGTGTGGCGTAGGTGATCTTCTCAACCGCCTCGAAGCCGATAAAGCTCGTTCGGTGCCCCGTTTGGTAGAGCCTCCGCGCCTCAATCCCTGCGCCGATGGCCCCCGCCTCTCCACAATGTTCGTGGACAATGACGTTCGGCTTCTGCCCCTTGTCCTGGAAGCGCGATTCGATGAAATCCACCTGCGCCTTGACGACGGCCAGGTTGTGCTGCGTGCCGCCCTGCAAAATAAACGTCTTTCCCAGCGAGGCTAGGTTGGGGATCTGGGATACGTAGAGCCAGATATTCTTGGGCAACACGTTGGCCAGCCCGGCCATAATCTCTTCCGGCTTCCAACCCTGGCGTTGGAAGTCCACGATGTCCGACTGCATGAAAACCGCACAGCCATACCCGAACATCGGCATGGCTTTGGCGCTGAAGGCCAGGTCGGCATATTGCGTCACCTCGTGACCAAACCCCACACACGTGGACTGGAGAAAGTAGCCATTGCCGGCCGAGCACTGGGTGTTCAGCTTGAAGTCCTTGACGCGGCCATCCTGCAAGATGATGAGCTTGATGTCCTGTCCGCCCACGTCGCAGATCACGTCGGCATCAGGGTAGAAGTGCAAGGCCGCCTGCGTGTGCGCCACGGTCTCCACCAGGGCCACGTCGGCATTCAAAACGTCTTTGAGGATATCCTTGGCATATCCGGTGCTGCCCACGCCCAGCAGTTCGAGTGTGGCGCCTTGCGACTCGACTTGCTGGCGAAGGTTGGCGAACATCTCCATAGTGTCTTCCAGCGGATTGCCTTTCGAAAGCTGGTAGCACTTCACCATCACGTCGCCGTCTTCGCTGACCAGGACGGCTTTGGTCGATGTCGAACCGCCATCGATCCCCATGAAGGCACGGACCTGCTCGCCGGGCTGGAAGCGGCGTGGCGCAAACTTCTTGGGCTTGTAGCGGTCTTTGAACGCGGCCAGCTCATCCTCACTCTTATACAGGCCCGAGCCGCCTTTCTTCTTTTTCTCTTCCGTACGCCCGACGTTGATGTACCACTCGAGCTTCTCGCAGCCCGTGTAAACACCGATGTGGGCATCTTCGTCCAAGGCGAAGCGGACGCAGCCGAGGGCGGCAAAGTACTGCGCGTTTTTGGGGACCTCAATCAAGTCCTTGGGGTCCTTGTCGGGCGGCAGAGGGAAGTTGCGCTCCTCCCAGACTTTCGGGATATTGAACTTCCAGCAATCCTGCATTCCTTTGATGTAGGTGTTCGGTCCACCGAGCAACAGGACCGTCGGGCGCAACGTATTGCCGCGTGTGAGCACTGAAAGGTTCTGTTGGATGATGGCTTCGAATAGCGAAGCCATCAGCTCGTTGGGTGGAACACCGCTTTTTTGCAGCCCGTTGACGTCCGTCTCCGCGAAAACTCCGCATTTCCCTGCCACCGGATGCAGCTTCAGGCCAACGTAGCCCATGTTGCAAAGCTCTTCCGCGGGAATTCTCAGCTTGGCGTTAATCTTGTCGACCACGGCGCCGGTGCCGCCCGCGCACTTGTCGTTCATGGAGGGAATTTTCTTCTTGCGGCCGGTCTCCGGGTCTTCCTTGAAGATGATGATCTTGGCGTCCTGCCCGCCCAATTCGATCACTGAGCCACATTCGGGATAAAGGCGCTCGACCGCCAGAGAAACCGCGTTCACTTCCTGCACAAATTTCGCCCCAATATGCTGGCCAACGGGACCGCCTCCACTCCCCGTAACGAACATCCGGGTTTCACCCGCTTTGATTCCGGCCTCGGCTTCCATCCGCTTCAGGAACTCGAGACACTTTTCCGGCTGCTTCGTGTCGTGGCGCTGGTAATCACTCCAGATGATCTGGTCGGTCGAGGTATCCACCACGACGGACTTCACCGTGGTCGAACCAACGTCCAAGCCGACGATCAAATTCTTGGGATTAGCTTGATCCATTTCGCACCTATCCGGCGAGAATTCACCACAGAGCGCTCAGAGATCACAGAGAAAAATCCTACGGCCCTTCTCTGTGAACTCCGTGACCTCTGTGGTAGATCTATTCTCGATTCAAGCAAAAAGCCGCAAACCTCAAAAGCGGAGGTCTGCGCTAACCACTAAACCGCCACCGTCGCACGTTGCTCGGCTTTCATGCGCGCGGCGGCGTGGAGCGCGAAGTTTGCCGCCACCCCCACCACACCTTTGCGGTGGCCATACTTGTACATCGGTCGCTGCATCTCGGGATGCTCAGCCACGAAAGCCTTCAGGTCCTCGAGGCCCACCCCGCTTTCCTCGAGCACCCTCTTCATTTCGTTCTTGGCTCGCACCTTGGCTTCTCCCAGCGCCATCTGAACGCGGCTGTGCGCGTTCACGTCGCCCTCGCCGGAGGTTTCGATAGGAATGAAGATCATATCCTTGTAGGTGGAGACAACCGCTGACTGCGCGCCGTCCGATTGGGTGGAAGGCATGCACCCGAAAGGTTTCAAGCTGAGCACCATGTGGCAGAGGTCTTTGTTGGAGTAATAAATGTTCTTGGCGACTTCCAGGTGCCCTTCGCCTCCGCCGGCGCGAGAGTTGTAGAAGGGGTGGCCGAGGCGCTGTAGTTCGTATTGATCGGTCAGGTGGTGCGCAACGCCGCCCAGGGCATCGATCAGCCGGTGGTACTCACGCTTGAAGATGACTTCCGCGGCTGTCAGCTTGGCGAGTTTCTGCTGGGTCGTCAGGCGGCTACCAAAAACCTTCGCCAGATTCCACTTCGAGACACCCTGCTGAATCAAATCCAGTCCACGCTCGTCCTTGGTCTGCTGTTTGGCCTGGTGAATCATGTACATGATCCAGGTCCCGATGGGTTCCACGAGGACCTGCGCGCCTTCCTTTTCCAGGAACTTGAACATATTGAAGTTCCCATCGCCTTCGGTGGTCTGGGCCCAGAATTCACCGGTAACCTTCACCAGGGGTTTCACGCGAGTGCGATCCACCGGGATGGCGCTGAAGCGCTCCCGCACCTCGTCGAGCGCGGCGGTGTAATCGTCGCCGTAAAGCTGGTTGAGGAACTTGCCCACGTATTCCGCGGTCCCTGCGAAACCTGTTTTGCCCAGCAAGGAGGCTAGTTTGCCCTCCAGCGTCCACGGCTGTTTCTTATGCATCGCCTCGTGGAGGAGATCCATGGACTCGTCAAGCACCCGATCGGTTTCGCCCGGGTTCACTTCGTAAGGACGAATCTGATAGGCAACGTCATTGATGATGTCGCCGATGTTCATGGCGTTCAGAATCCCCAGGAAGAAGTCGAGGTTCATTTCCAGCCCGTCTTCGGCTTCCGCCTGGTTCAGGCCCCCACTCTGTTGAAAGAGCAGCACTCGGAACCCATCGAAACCGGAATTCCGCAGGGCCAGCCGATATTCGGCCTCATACATACCGAAGCGGCATGGCCCGCAGGCGCCCGCCGTGATGAAGACATAACGGTCGATGATTTCCTGCTTGCTCATGCCTTTCTCTTCCAGGCTTTGGACATATTCAACAAGATTCCCCACGGTGAAGTAAGTGGGGTTGCACTGGCCGTTGTTGCCGTACTCCTTGCCAAGTTGAAAAGCCTTCTTGTTGGGGACAGGCAGCGCCTCGCACTTGTATCCCAAGCTTTCGAGAGCCCCGTGAATAAGCTTCTCGTGCTTCCAGGTGAGACCGCCGAATAGTATCGTCGTCCGGTCACGTTGGGACTTTGTGAAGAGGTTCTCGATGGGCTTGTGAAAGTGCTGGGGCGCGCGCTTCTCAAGGCCCGCTTCCTTCTCGAGACGCCGGCGTTCGTCCTCCAGGCGCTGGCGGATGGACTCTTCCCTTGGGGAGATTTGAATTAATCCGCCACCGAGCGCTGGTGTTCCATTAATAGGACTAATGCTCATTCAACACCTCGTTTTGCGAGTCCCTGCCAGGAATTGGGCGACGCAACGCCTCTTGGTCAATCAGGACCCATTCGCCAAGCAGATGGACCCGCATTGGGCAACAGAATTCCGCCACCCAATTTTAATTTCCGATCAGCCCTAAAGTGCCGAGACGCAAAACCCCGATTGACGGATGGCATTTTTTACCATCCGCGACCCTAAGTAAACCGCCTTGCATTGAATGGTTATTCTTTGGGCTTAAATTGGATACAAGCGAAGCTGATTGGTGACAATTTGACTTTCAACTGGCAAGGGCCGTAGACGACGTCGATATTTGCTGACCTGGGGGGCGGGATAAGGCTAAGGCGTTGTGTTCGGCGTGTGGCGCATGCGTGCGCCCCTTTTTCTTCTCCGACATCTTTCTTCTCCGACCTTGGCGGGGCCCAGTCGGGCGTGCTAATCTCCTAATGGGATGCCGGAGCCTGACGCTGTCGAACTCGAAACCTTGCTGGCTCGCATCAAGTCCCGGGCGGCAGCCGGGGCCTTCCGGGTAACGCAGCACGCGCAGCAGGAGATGGTTGAAGAGGAGATCACCCTGGACGAAGTCGTGCAGGCGATCCGGCATGGAGAAATCTTGGAGCATTATCCTGAACACCGGCGCGGGGCTTGCTGCTTGGTCAACGGGTTCACGGATGAGGGCCGTCCGCTGCACGTGGTTTGCACAACCGGCCAGCCGCTGCTAATCTTGATCACGGCCTACGAACCCCGGCCGCCGAAGTGGTTAACGCCTCGGGAGAGGAGAAGCCAGCCATGAAATGCACCATCGCGGGATGCCCCGGCGCCTATGAGCCCCGGACGGTCGTCCACACCGTCAAACACCGGGGTGAGGTAATGGTGATCGACCACGTTCCCGCAGAGGTCTGCAACGTCTGCGGCGATGTCCTATTCACGCCCGAAACCGTGCGCCGCATCGAAGCCTTGCTCAAAGCCACCCCTCCACCCAGCCGCAACGTGCCTCTCTATGAGTTCGCCTGAAGCTGAACCCCGAAGAGCGGTCGAAGAGTCGAAAGTTGAAGGTCGAAAGCTGCCACCTGCCACCCGAAACCTGTCCCTCCGACCCCGGACTTTCGACCTCTCCTTGCGGTTCCCTCTCACTCGCCTCTCCTCACTTATCGCTGGTTTCCTGCCCCTTGATTTGTTAGTTAGTCGGAGGTATAAATGTCGCAGCTAGCGCTGTGTTAAGAGCCACGTATTTAGCACTTTGGAAGGGCTGGTCGCACCGTGGAAATGTCGAGCGACTCCATGAACTCAGAACAAGTACCGGAGGGAAACACTTCTTTTGGTCCCACCAAGAGGATGGCCGAGGCGTCCGCGGGTGCCGCATACATTGTGTTTCATGTATGCGTCTCACGAGCACGGGCAACATCCCTGCCAGCACGTCGTATGCGTGGCATGCCCTGGCTTCTCAACGGTCGCCGACATAAAAGGCAATGTCGGCGCCACCCGCGTTATGTAACCCCAAAATGCTCCGCCAATTACGTTTGAAAAACTACCGTTGCTTCAGTGACCACACTGTCGTCTTCGAGAGGGCGACGGTTGTGGTCGGGAAAAACAATTCAGGTAAATCAACGCTCGTTGAGGCACTCGAATTGGTTTCAGCCGTGGTCAACCGAAAGGGCGCAAATTTCGTATATCCACCAAGGTGGCTTGAGCTCCCGAAGTTCCGCCGTGGGATAGCGCCCAGCATTTCTCACCTAGGCCTTAACCTGAACACGGTATTCCATCGATACGGGGATCCACCCGCAGAAATCTCAGCGACATTCGAAGGCGGGGTCACCATTACCGTCTATCTTGGCGCGGAACAAACGATATTCGCTACCGTTGAGTCGAAGTCAGATTGGGTCACGTCGTCCGGACGATTCCTAAACCTATCGTTACCTCGGCTTTATATCCTTCCGCAAGTGGGACCACTTCTCCCCGATGAAAACCTGTTGACCGACGACTATGTCGAGGAGAATTTGTATAGCCGACTTTCATCACGCCATTTTAGGAACCAGATAATTCGGTCACCGGAGAGCTTTGCTGATTTCAAGGACCTCGCAGAGAGTACGTGGCATGGATTGCGTGTGCAAAGGGTGGAACAACAAACCTCGAAGGAGGGAACCGCTCTCTCGATGCTGGTCCGAGACGGAGACTTCACTGCCGAGGCCGGCTGGATGGGTCACGGTCTCCAAATGTGGCTCCAAACGATCTGGTTCGTTTCGCGCACACCAACAGGTGCGACCGTCGTGCTCGACGAGCCTGATGTCTATATGCACCCTGACTTACAGCGTAGGTTGTTTCGTCTGCTGCGGAGCAGGTTCTCTCAGTGCATTGTAGCGACGCACTCCGTAGAGATCATGGCAGAAGCTGATCCGAGTGAGATCCTCATCGTTGACAAATCCCAGCGGCGATCGAGATTTGCGAACAGCGAGCCAGGCGTCCAGTTGCTTATTGACCAAATCGGAGGAGTTCACAACGTACACCTTGCCAGATTGTGGAACGCCAAAAAGTTTCTGATGGTGGAAGGAAAAGACACGGGCTTATTGCGGCAGTTCCACTCTCTCATCTTTCCCGATGCCCAGGTTCCTCTGGATGGCCTTCCGAGTTTCCCAGTGGGAGGGTGGGGCGGGTGGTCGTACGCTATAGGATCGTCAATTGCTCTGAAGAACTCTGTCGGCGAGCGAATCATTGCCTACTGCGTTCTCGACCCAGACTACCACACGGCGAAACAGAAAAGTGCACGCCTTGCCGAGGCGAAGAGACACGAGGTAGAGCTCCATATTTGGTCTCAGAAAGAGATAGAGAACTATCTATTAAATCCCCAGGTCATTCGGCGAGTAATCATCGGACGGATGAAGGAAGGGGTTCCGCCAACCGCGGCCGAGATAGAGGCCAAGCTACTCGAATTCTGTGAAGATGAAAAGGAAACGGTCCTCGATGGAATCGCTGCAGAATTAATGGCGGAAGACCACAGTCTAGGCGTCGGAGCCAACAAACTGGCGCGCACTCGACTAGCGCCACTGTGGGAAGTTCCAGAGAAACGCCTCAGCTTGGTATCCGGCAAATCACTAGTATCAAAGGTTTCGACGTGGTCCCAGAAGGAGTTTGGAGTATCGTTCGGCGCGAATGCCGTGGCAAAGAAGTTCCGGAGGAGTGAAGTCCCTGCAGAGGTGGAGTCGGTCTTGCAAGCCATCGAGGAAGGGGATGCTTTTTCGGATGAATCAAAGGCCGGTAGCGGCAGCCACGCTCAGCGTTTTTCTAATCGCGGGCGTGTGTGATCGCGGGTTGCGTAAACGTCGGATTGTGATGTCTGCGACATGCTGATGCCGTTTCACGCTGAGGTAGAATTTTTGCATGCCCCGGCTGCCGCATTCTTACAGCCTCAATCATCTTCATTACGTGACCACCAGCCTCCCGCAGGGTGGGACCGCGCCCGCCTCTTCGACTCGGAGCGTTTCGAGCGCGAGTTCATCATGACACTCGCGGACCTGCGGGGCAACCTCGGCTTCCGCATCGTCGGATACGTTCTCATCCGTCAACTGACGGACTGTCGCCTATTGCTCTGGCCCAAAGACGGCACCAACCCCACCCAGCCCGCTTGTAGCGCAGGGCCCGCTGTCTGGCCCTGCGGCTTTTCCAGCGGTGCCCGTTTCTTGTCCCGCCACAAACAGAACAAGCTGGTTTTGGCCTTGCCCCACACCGAATACGGTTTCCGAGAACGTACAAGCCGCGCCGTCAAAAGCACGGCGCGGTGGAAAAGCCGCAGGGCCGAACCGCGGGCCCTGCGCTACATTCCCTTTCGGCGGCGTGGCGTAAACACCACCCGCCATTAAGATTGGCGGGGTTGCAAGCGAACCTTGCGCTACAATTCATCCCATGTCGCGATTGCGCCGTCTGCTCATCTCAGGAAAGATCTTCTTCGTAACCTGCAACCTTCTGCGAACCCGATTGCCCTTTGTTGACGCGGACTTTCCCTGCCTGGCGGAGGCGATCAGGGGCGTACGTACGCGCCGGGCGTTCCTCCTCACAGGGTACGTTTTCATGCCGGACCACTGGCACGCCCTGATCGTTCCGGCCGTAAAGGACACTCTTCCACAGGTAATGGACGCGGTAAAGGTGGCTGCGATGCGGCGCATCAACTCGAGGCGGGGCACGCGAGGCACCCTTTGGCAACCCCGCTATTTCGATGAGATCACCTGGACGGTGAAGCAATACAAGGACGCCTTGCATTACATGCACTTCAATCCAGTGGAAAGAGGGCTAGTGTCAAGGCCGGAAGACTGGCCGTGGTCGAGTTTCCGCTGCTTCGGTGGCAGCGGGAAAATTCCCCTGGAGATCGATCGGCTCGAACTCCCCTTCGATGACGATGCCCGCTTGTAGCGCAGGGCCCGCTGTCCGGCCCTGCGGCTTTTCCACTGGTGCGGGTTCTCGCCCCGTCGCCAACAAGGCAATCCGAATTCTCATGGGCCGCGCCCTCAAAACCACGGCCGATGGAAAACCCGCAAGGCTGGAGAGCGAGCCTTGCGCTACATTTTCATAGCTCCCGGTCTCGTGAATCCGGCGTTTTTGCTCTTGACACGAGGCTAGGGATGTGGTAGATAGTTGACGGTAGGTGGGGAAGAACAGGATTCAGGAGTCAGAATGAGGAACCTCTGGCCACCGCCGAATGCCTACTGCTCACGACCGACTGCCTTTGAAGAGCCGCAGGTCCGGAGAGCGGGACCTGCGCTCCTGCTTTCTGCCGACTGCTCGCTGCACTTGAGAGAGGCGGGGCGCAGAGGGCTCTTCGCAGGCATGCCGGACCCGGGCGCAATGTCACCTCCGGCAGGGAAAGAGAAGACCGGAAACTTTCAAAAGTGAAAGAATGATGCGCGAATGTCTATGAAAACAAAGGATCGGCTTTCAGCAGGCCCGCGCAAAGCGGGAATGTTATAGAAAACACAGGTAGTTACTCGTAGAAAGCGCGAATGCTGTTGAAAAAAGGTACTTAGCAGGTTGTTGGAAGAGCAGGTTACAGGTGCCAGGTCCCAGGTTCCCGGTGTCAGGGGTCGGGAGCCGGGTGCCCAGGGTCAGGGGTCACAATGAAGAGCATCTACTCTCCGCCGACTGCCTGCCGCTGACTGCCCTTGAAGAGCCGCAGGTCCGGAGAGCGGGACCTGCGTTACTCCTGCTTTCTGCCGACTGCATACTGTATTTGAGGGCGGTCGGATGAAGAAGGCTTTTCGCAGGCATGGCAGACATGGACAAGATGTCACAGTCGACAGGGGAGGAAGAAAGCCAGTAAGCTTCAAAAGTGAAGGAACGATGCGCGGATGTCTATGAAAACAAATGACCGGCTTTCAGCAGGCCGCCGCGAAGCGGGAATGTTGTAGAAAACACATGTAGTTACGCGTCTAAAGCGCGAATGTTGCTGAAAAGAAAGGTAGTTGCTAGGTGGCAGGTCGTGGGTTGGGAGGAGCAGGTCCCGGCTGCCAGGTGCCAAGTGTCAGGTAATAGGAGCTAGGGGCTGAGGACAGGGTGTTGGGGCAAGCGTACAGGCAGGATGCGACAACGCCATCAGTCGCCGGTAACACAGGTGGCGAGTCTCCGCAGCTTTTCGTGGCGACGACGGAGAAGCTCGTCGGGGGAGAGCTTCATGAGATCTTGGAGGCATGACCTTAGCACGGGCCGCAAAATGTCGGCGGCCAGTTGGTGACTGTTGTGTGCGCCGCCCGGAGGCTCCGGCACCAAGCGGTCCACAATCCCCAACCGAAGCATGTCTTCTGCGGTCAGCTTGAGGACGCGGGCGGCTTCTTGCTTATGATCCCAGTCCCGCCAGAGGATGGAGGAACAACTTTCCGGGGCAATCACTGAATAGACGGCGTTTTCGAGCATGAGGACTTCATCACCCACCGCGAGGGCGAGCGCTCCGCCGCTGCCGCCCTCACCGTGAATGACGACCAGAATGGGAACGCGCTGCTTGGGTATCTCCTTCAAATTATAGGCAATGGCCTCGGCCTGCCCCCGTTCCTCGGCCCCGATTCCAGGATAGGCGCCGGGAGTATCCACGAAGGTTATGATGGGCAAACCGAACTTAGCCGCAGTTCGCATCATGCGCAGCGCCTTGCGGTAGCCTTCCGGGTTGGTCATGCCGAAGTTGCGGAGCAGTTTCTGCTTGGTGTCGCGGCCCTTCTGATGGCCCATGACCATGACTGGCGTATCCTCGAACTTGGCCAGCCCGCCTATTAACGCTTGGTCATCTCCAAACCGCCGGTCGCCGTGCAGTTCGGTAAATTCGGTGAACAACATCTGGATGTAATCCAGCGTGTAAGGACGTTGGGGGTGACGGGCCAGCAACACCCGGTCCCAGGGATCGTTTACAGCGCCGGCCACCTTATCGCGCAGGGCGTCCAACTGCTGGCGGAGGCGTTCGATTTCCTCGCGCGTGACTTCCGAGTCGGAGGCCTGTTCGAGCTCGGCAATCTGCTTCTCGATTTCGCGGACCACAGCAAGTTGGGCGTCAGGGTTAGCCGTCATTTAGTCTTCCTGCAAAGTCAGCAGAAGATTAAAGTGTAAAGGTTAAAGGGTAAAGGGTAAAGACCATTGTACAGATCGACCCAATAGTGAGATGACTCCACAACCAGTTAGAATCTCTCAAGGCTCACTCGCCCCCTTGCGCCGCTGAAGCAAGCGCCCTAGTCTTCATGTCTTTCCCACTTAAAGCGGCCTCCTCCCGATGAGAGCCTAAGCCTTTAACCTTTACCCTTTAGCCTTCAACTCTCGACTTTCTCTTACTCTTGCTTCTCGAGCTGAACGGCCGACACGCCACCGAGGGCACGCAATTGACTAATTACTTCCTCATTCGCCTGCACTGCCCGCGGGCGGCCGATGCGGAGATTAGCTACAAATTCTCCCGGGCGCGTGAGTTCCAAGATGACGGAATTGTTGCCCGGATGGGCCGAGAGCAAATCCGCCAGCTCTGCGGCAAGGCTTTCGCCAGCCTCGACAAGGTTGACTCGAATCCGCAGCCGGGACTCACCGCCGTTCACCGCCGCCTCGAGCGGCCGCGCTTCACTCACCACCACCTTGGTACGCTGGTTCTCCTCGTGGCGCACTCGACCTTTGATGAGGAGGGCGGCGTCGCGCTTTAGGACGCCTTGAAGCTGCTGATAGGCTTGCGGAAAAACCAGCAACTCGACCGATCCTCGGTTGTCCTCCAGCGTACCGCTGCCCCAAAGATCGCCTTTCTTGCTGGGCCGAACGCGCAAGCCGGTCAGAATTCCTGCCAAAGTCACCGGCGACTCGTGAGCCAGTGTCTCCAGTGAAGAAGTATCATGTCGCGTAATCGTGGCCAGCCGGCCCATGTATTTTTCAAGAGGGTGGCCGGTGACGTAGAACCCCAGAACCTCTTTTTCGCCTGCCAGCCGCTCCGCCTCTGTCCAATCCGGCACGTCGGGCAAATCCAAAGGTGGAGGCGGGGCCAAGTCGGTGTCTCCCATGAACAAACCATGCTGGCCGCTGGCAGTTTCGCGCTGCCGCTTCTGGCCAAGATCCATCACGCGGTCCAGCACTGCCATGTGTTGCGAGCGGCGCGCGCCCAGCGAATCGAAGGCCCCGGCCTTGATGAGGCTCTCGATAACACGCTTGTTCAACAGGCGCAAGTCCACATTCTCGCAGAATTGCAGTAGTGTATCAAAGCGCCCGAGTTTGCGTCGCGCGGCAAGCACCGATTCGATGGCCACGGTGCCGACATTCTTGATTGCGGTGAGCCCAAAACGGATACTGTTCCCTGCCGGGGTAAAGGTCAGATCGCTCGAGTTGACGTCCGGAGGCAGGATGGAAATGTTCATGTCGCGGCACTCGTTCAGGTACTTCGTCAACTTGTCCTGATTCCCGATTTCTGAGGAGAGGAGCGCCGACATGAACTCCACAGGGTAATGAGTCTTAAGATAGGCAGTCTGGTAGGCCACCAAAGCGTAGGCCGCCGAGTGCGACTTATTGAAGCCGTAACCCGCGAACTGCTCGACCAGTTCCCAGAGCCTCTCGGCCTTCGCGGCAGGAACATTATTCTTCTTCGCACCCGCCAGGAATTTCTCCCGGTTCGCCACCATTTCCTCGTGCTTCTTCTTCCCCATGGCGCGACGAACCACATCAGCTTCGCCCAGAGTGAATCCGGCGACTCGGTTGAAAATCTGGATGACCTGTTCCTGATAGACAATCACTCCGTAAGTTTCTTCGAGAATCTCCTTGAGTTGGGGGAGGTCGTAAGCCACGCGCTTCTTGCCGCTCTTGCGGGCAATGTAATCATCGACCATGCCGCCCTGAAGCGGGCCGGGCCGGTAAAGCGCGTTCAAAGCAGTGAGGTCCGCCAGGCGACTGGGCCTGACACGTTGCAGGATGTCGGTCATGCCCCGACTTTCAAACTGGAAGATTCCTGCCGTGAGCCCTTTGCCGAGCATGCCATAGCACTGTTCATCGTTGAGCGGCAGGTTATCCAGGTCCAGTTTCTCTCCCCGCGTCACTTCAATCAGCTTCACGCAGTCATCGATGACGGTGAGCGTGGTAAGACCCAGAAAATCCATTTTCAGCAGGCCGATCTTTTCCAGGTCGTCCATGGCGTACTGCGTGGTGATTTCATCTTTGCTACTCTTGTAGAGCGGAACGATCTCTTGCAGGGGCTGGGGTGAGATAACGACCCCGGCGGCGTGAGTGGAGGCGTGGCGCACCAGACCCTCGAGGTGGCCCGCCACCTGAAGCAAGTCCGCCACGCGCGGGTCATTTTCCTTCAGTTGGCGCAGTTCAGCAGTCTGCTTAATGGCGTCTGCGAGGGTAATATTCAGCGTATTGGGGACCAGCTTGGCGATCTTGTCGACATCGGCAAAAGGGATGTCCAGAGCGCGGCCAGCGTCGCGAATCACCGCTTTCGCGCCCATGGTTCCAAAGGTGATGATCTGGCTGACGTTTTCACGCCCATATTTTTCCGTGACGTAGCTAATGACTTCGCCACGCCGTCGCATGCAGAAGTCGATGTCGATGTCCGGGAAGGAAATCCTTTCGGGATTGAGAAAGCGCTCGAAGAGCAGGCCGTGCTGGAGAGGATCGATGTCCGTGATGTGCAAGGAGTAGGCCACCAAGCTTCCGGCTGCCGACCCGCGTCCCGGGCCCACGGGAATGCACTTGTCGCGCGCATGCCGGATGAAATCCCAGACGATCAGGAAGTAGCCGGCAAAGCGCATTTGCTTCACTAACTCGATCTCACGCTCCAGCCGCTCCTCATAAGCTTTGAGCGGATAACGCAGTTTTCCTTCTGCCGCCCAACGCTCCAGCCTTTCGCGCCGATGCGCAAACCCTTCGCGCGTTACTTTCTCAAAAAAGCTGTCGAGTGTCTCGCCGGAGGGGACCTCGAAATGCGGAAAGACGTGCTGTTTTTCTTCCAGGTGTACGTTACAGCGGTCGGCAATTTCCAGGGTGCGACATAGAGCTTCCGGCACCTCACCGAAGGCCGCTTGCATCTCCTCAAGAGATTTGAAGTAGAACTGGTCCGTGGCGAACTTCATCCGGCTCACATCACTGACAGTTTTCCCCGTCTGAATGCAGACAAGCACGTCTTGAGCGCGCGCATCCGCCTGGCTGAGGTAATGACAATCGTTAGTGGCCACAAGGGGGATGCCGGTCTCTCGTGCCAAGTGAACCATCTGCGGGTTAATCCGCTTCTCTTCCGGAAGTCCCTGGTCCTGAATTTCAAGAAAGAAATTGCCCTTGCCGAAGATGTCGCGAAGATCATAGGCGGACTGGCGCGCCGCTTCGAGTTTGTCAGCGCTGAGGGCCACGGCGACTTCCCCGCGCAAACAACCCGACAAGCCGATCAAGCCATCGGCATGGCGAGCCAGCAGGCCTTTATCGATTCGGGGCTTGTAGTAGAAACCTTCCAGAAAGGCGGAAGAGGCCAGCTTGAGAAGATTGCGGTAACCCCGTTCGTTTTCACACAAGAGAACCAGGTGGTAGGGCCGGTCAGCATCCGGCAAGCGGTCAAAGCGACTGGTGCTCGCCACATAGACTTCGCAGCCCAGTATCGGCTTCAGGTTCCGCTTCCGCGCAGCCTCGTAGAACTTCACTGCCCCAAAAAGGTTTCCGTGGTCCGTGATGGCGACGGCAGGCATCTTGAACTCCGCCGCGCGATCCATCAAGCGGTCGATCTCGCAGGCGCCGTCGAGCAGGCTGTAATCGGTGTGGAGATGAAGATGGACAAAGTTTTCGGATGGCATGCCGCAAACATTCTAGCAGAAACGGTCTCGTCGTGGCAGAGGAAGAAACCCGGAAGGAAGAAACCTGGAAGGGTCAGTGTCATTCCGATCCGTCAGCCGACGGATCGGAATGACATAGGGGCCAAGTCTCGATTTTCAACACCGTACCCATCGCTGTCGTGGGCGTGTTTTTCTCCATGATCGAGAAGAAGGTGGCAGGCGCCCTCGCCTCCGACTCGGCCGGTTTGCCCTAAGGCACTTGTTTGGATTTCCGGGGACGGCCTACGGGAGGCGCAGGCGTAGCAGGCACTTCCCTTATGCCGGCCCTTTCCCGCAAGGCTTTGGTCATCTGCTGAGGGGTCTTAATTTTGCCGTCCACTTGATCCAGGAACACGCTCTCGATGATCTGATCGAACTTGACTCCGGGTTTGAATCCCAAGGCTTGTAATTCCCCGTGCGGTAGCTTTGCCCGAAGGGGCAGGTGCTTGGTCAAATATTTTTTCACACGGGAGTTAACCTTGGCTTGCGGGCAATAAACCAGCAGGAAGAGCAAGAGGTGGCGGGACTCCTTCGAGAGCAGGGTGTAAACTTGATGAGGCAGCGCGGCCTTCGAGCTGACCAGGAGCCGGGCGAGCTTCTTGGCGTCATGTTCCATGCTCAGCACTTCCTTGATGACTTTGCCTATTCTCAGGACCTTCTTTGCCATCCTTAGTTTTTCACTGCTGCTCAGCTTTTCAACCAAGCAGAGGAAATTCACCAAGTAAGGATCAGCCCCTGAAACAATCTGGGCCGCAGAGCGGGTTTTGGAAAAATGGTCGTAGGTTATCCGTGAGGACGCCAGTTTCTTATCCAGCCCCCCCAGGAGTTTCCGTTCGGCAAGCACTTTCAGAATGCGCGCCGGGTCTCCCTCTTGGAGGATTGCTCGCAGCTCACGGCCTTGCTGGTTCGGACCCAGCCGCTCCCAGGCATGATTCTGGAGGGCCGTCTCGAGGTAATTTTTGGTTCGCTCCTCGGGCGTGAAGTCGAGGCGCAGTCCGAGCCGCAGAATGCGATAGATCCGCAGCGGATCTTCAGAGAAGCTGCGAGGATGCAGAACCCTGAGTTCCCGCCGTTCGATATCCGCAGCGCCGTTAGTAGGATCAAGAAGCAAGCCACGCGAGTTGGGATGAAGCGAAATAGCCATGGCATTTATGGAAAAATCGCGTCGCTTCAGATCTTCAAAAATGGTGGCCGGTCGCATCTCCGGGCGCTGACCGGGTTTCGAAAATACATCCTCCCGGCACTGACCCAGTTCCGCTCTCATTCCATTCGTAAACCAAAGTTCCGCAGCGGCAGCATGTGCGTCAAACTCTTGATACTCAAGCGCCAGAGGCTCTCCGCTGCCCCTATCAGGCCGAGAGGTGATCCCCGTCAGGGGGGATAGGTCTTTTGATTCCAGGCGGCGAACAACCTTGAGGGGATCGCCCTGGAGAGCGAAATCCAGGTCACGCACCACTTGCTGCCCATACGTCAGATCTCTGACCGCGCCTCCCACGAGGTACAGATTCAATCCCTGTTCGTAGGCCGTGCGGCTGATCAGGCTTAGCACGCTGTACTGCTCTTGCGAGAGCTTGCTTTCCATCAGAAAGTTATAGTCGCTCATGAGTATTGGGCATCCATTTCCTTGAGAACTCAAGGGCCTGAAGGTCAGGCTCGAGGATGATGAGTCTGGTAGACCTGCTTTAACCTTTGCTTCAAAACGTGCGTATATATCTGCGTCGTCGAAATGTCACTGTGGCCGAGCATGAGTTGGATCGAGCGCAGGTCAGCTCCACGTTCGAGCAGATGCGTGGCGAAAGAGTGACGCACCAGGTGCGGGGTTAAAGGCACTGAGAAACCCGCCCGACGGCCATACTTGGCCAGAATCTTCCAAAACCCCACGCGGGTTAGAGATCCCCCCCGGCGGTTGAGAAAAAGGAAGGTTTCCTGACCGTTCTTGCAAAATGCCGAGCGGCCACCACGCGAATAAGCATCCACTGCGCGCAGAGCTGACTTGCCAACAGGGATTAGCCTCTCTTTGTTTCCCTTTCCCAAACATCGAACTACACCCAGACCGGATTCAAAATCTGAGCAACGAAGGCGAACCAATTCGGAAACTCTCATGCCGGTGGCGTACAAGACCTCCAGCATAGCCTTGTCTCGAAGACCAAAGGGTGTGGAGATGTCAGGTTGTCCCAGGAGAGCGTCGACCTCGCCGATGCTGAGATACCTTGGCAGCGTTCGTTCCAATTTCGGCGCATCGACATCCGCGGTGGGGTCGTTTTGGACCCTATCCTCCTTCGCCAGGAATCGGAAAAGGTTGCGCAGGGAAATCAAATGACGAGCCACGCTTTGCGCGCTCAGTCCCCGGCCATAAAGTGCGGCCAGAAAGGCGCGAACATCATCTCGGTCGGCGTCCGCAAAAGTCTTCCCACGGCCATCGAGGAACCTGCAAAAATCGAGAAGGTCACGTTGGTAATTCGAGATGGTGTTGGCAGCCAGGCCCTTTTCCACGCGCGCGTAGTCAAGGTAGTCACTGACATCGGGCAGTCCCGGCGCAGAACAACCTAAGCGACTGTTTTTCAAGAGATTATGAGCCTTCTTCAAGAATCCGCACTCCAACTCTGCGCCGAAAGACTTGACAGGCTTAGCTCAGCACCTATACTAGCACAAGCCGTTTCGCGTGGCCAAGCTGCATTTCACGGCAGCAAATTTCCCACGCATGGTGCCTCGCGTGAGAGACAACCACAAATCGACTTACAAGAAGGTGGTAGTCCGCAGGCTGGATCATGATCTTGTAAAGGGTTTTGTCGACTCGGCTTCCTATTTGGGGCCTGACGGGATCCAGATGCTTGACCGCGAAGGCCGGACGGTGGTTATTCCCTTGCCGGAGATTAAGGGTGTCTTTTTCGTGCGGGATTTCGACGGCAACCCCCAGCGATCGGAACGCAAACTTTTCCAGAGCCGCCCCCGCTTGGCAGGCCTTTGGGTGCAGATGACTTTCAAGGACAAGGAAGTACTGGAAGGGCTTCTGCCCAGTAACCTCGTGGAACTCAGCCCGCAGGGATTTCTGGTCACCCCCGCGGATCTCTACTCCAACAACCTGAAGATTTTCGTTCCCCGAACTGCGCTGAGCGAGATTAATGTGCTGGGCGTGATCGCCGATGGACGCCTGAGGAGACTTTCGCAAAAGGGGAGTGGACATCCAGGCGAGACCGCAGCTTCCCAACGCCAGTTTGCTCTTTTCCCTGCCTCGCAAGGCCAAGGGAAGAAGCCGGCTTAGCCGGATGCTGAAAAACCCACCTGCGCGGGGCGTCGCCCATCAAAAGCCCATTCTCATCGGTTGCCGCGTACTTTCGCGTTCATGCCAAGCACACAAGGGACACTAACGCGCAGGCTTCGCGGCGGCGAGAACCTCAGCAGGTTCCACGGGGGGGAGCAGCAGCTTCTGATGGATAGCGTAAAGCACCAACTCCAAACGGTCCGAAACCCCAACTTTGTCGTAGATTGACCTTAGGTGATTCTTCACGGTCTGTTCGGTTATGGTTAGATGCTCGGCGATTTCCCGATTTCGCCAACCCTGCATCAGGTAGCTGATTATTGTCTTCTCTCTCTGAGTCAACGTGTCGACGGGTCGCAGCGGTTGCGAGGCGCTGGTCTCCACAAACTTCGCAATGGAGGTCACCTGTTTATGCGGCAGCCAGACTTCGTCCTCCCAAACAACCTTGCGCGCGCACCTGACGAACAGCGACGGTTCCACTGACTTAAGAATGATACCGGAAGCGCCTAACTGGACGAATCGCATGCCCGCCTCTTCTGTAGGTACGGAGGAACAGGTGACCACGATTTTGCACTTCGGCACCCCGCGGCGAAGGTCCGCAAACAGATTGCCGCCCACTTCCGTTACGATTTCTGCCTGAATGAAAAGCAATTGCGGCCGCAGGGATTTCGTCAGTTCGACCAACTGCGACGCGGAGGCGGCTTGCGCGACGACGCGCAGGTCATCTTCCACTGCAAAGAGCTCTTTCAGCCCAAACCTGAAGATGCCTTCACGGTCGGCTATGAGAACTCGGATCTTTTTCTTCGCGCCGCTGCGCAAGCTCATCCGGAATCACGTCCCAGCGCCCACTGCCCGCCCAGCCCACCTACCTCCACCGCACGCGCCGGCGCTGGGGTTATCGGTTGGTCTTTGGAAATTGACTTCCACGGAACTGTGCCGCGCCCGGAGGGTGAATCGCCTGGGATCATGCACCCTCGGTTCAGATAGTGTTAAACAGCTTGCGTGCGCGTGGGCCGGAATTCGTACTCGTCAATCGTGGCTCCCATCCCCCTTGCCTCACCGGGGCAACTCCAGCGAATGACCCGGCCATTGCAAAGCAACTCAACAGGGACATGCGTAACAGTCTCAGGCAGGAGTACTCTCATGGTTACTGGCGTCTTGCAAGGAGGCCGGATAGGAATACTCATAAACAACCCGTTCCCGCTGATGTTTCCGGTCTTCCCCTGCACGCGGCGAGACCGCCCCCCGCGACTTTTCCAGTGCACTTCGACTCGCAACTCGACCGGAATTCGGACTCCAGAGCGCTGGTTCTCATTCATAGGCACTCCCCTGAAACAAGCCAAGCTGTCCCAGAAAGGGTATCTTGTTTCTGCCCTCGTGTAAAGAAGAAACTCCCGCAACTTGCAGAATGTCGAAGGCATGTCGAAGGCATTGCCTAAACAGCCGGCCACTGTTAACCTTGCCAGCAGCGGGGTGCATTGCCTGTTCCGCCCGAGAGGTTCTCTTCTTGGACGGAGGCTGGAAAGGAGAAAACGATGAAACTGGGTGAAATCGCGGCGCGGCTTGAATGCCAACTCGAGGGTCCGGGAGAACTCGAAATCAGCGGCGTCGCCGGGATGGACGAGGCCACACCCGGCGAGCTGACTTTCCTTGCTAATCCTCGCTACCTCCGCAAAATCCAGACCACACGCGCGGCGGCCATCATTGCCAGCGCGGGCGAGAATCTGGCGGGCCGGCCGGCGTTGCGCTCGGCGAATCCTTACCTCGCCTTTGCCAAGGCCCTCGAGCTTTTCCATGCTCCTTATCGGCCCCCGGCGGGTATTCATCCCACGGCGGTCATCGCCCCGGACGTCAAACTTGGCCGTGATCCTTCCATTGGGCCTTACGTGGTGCTCGAAGAGGGTGTGGAGATTGGGGATGACTGCGTGCTGAAAAGCCATGTGGTGGTTTACCGCGGGGCCAGGATTGGACACCGCTTCCTCGCTCATGCCAATGCGGTGGTGCGTGAATTCGTGCGCATTGGCGACGACGTGACGTTGCAGAATGGCGCGGCCATCGGCACGGATGGCTACGGGTTCGCCCGCCAAGCCGACGGCTCTTACTACAAGATCGTGCAGTCCGGGACGGTGGTCATCGAGGATGGCGTCGAGATTCAAGCCTATGCGTGTATCGACCGGGCCGCGGTGGGAGAGACCCGCATCCACCGAGGCGCCAAAATCGATAATCTCGTTCAAGTAGGTCACGCCTGCGAGATTGGGGAGAATACCCTTCTCTGCGGCCAGGTGGGCCTTGCCGGGACCACCAAAGTGGGCCGGAACGTCATCCTCACCGGGCAAGTCGGAATAGCAGGCCATGTGACGATCGGAGACAACGTTGTGGTTTCCGCCCAGTCCGGCATTCACAGCGATGTCGAACCGAACCGCGTCATGTCCGGTTCCCCCGCCATTGACAGCGCCCTCTGGATGAAATGCGTCGCGGCATTCGCCCGCCTGCCGCAGATGTACTCTACCTACCGCAAGGTCCGTGAACTTTTGGAAAAGCGGGAACAATTATGAATGGTGGATCGGGAATTATAGATTATGAATTCTGAATTATGAGTTCAGGAACCATGGGAAGCGGGCTGTCAGGGACTTTGGGCGCGGCGCACAAACCAAGCTCATCTCGGCAATGCACAATTCACCATCGACATTCTGCTCGTCACTTGTCACTCGCCACTCGTCACTGCTCTACCGGCCATTCGTCCTTTCCCAGACCGGCCAAGATGGCTTGACGGACACGCTCAATGATTATTTCCCGATCCTCGATGGTAAAAGCTTCCGTGGCCACAGTTTCGTGGAAGGTGATACGAACGGCCCCCGGTCGTATCTCGAACTTACCCTTGGGCATGATCTTGTTGCTGCCTGAGACCGAGATGGGAACGATGGGCGCGCCGGCTTTGATGGCCATGACGAAGACGCCTTTCTTGAAGCGCTGAAGCCGGCCATCGGGGCTGCGAGTGCCCTCGGGATAGACAAGAAACGGCTTCCCGGCCTTCAGCGCCTGCACGCCCTTTTCCACCGCCTCGAACGCTTGTTCCCGGTTTCTCCGGTCGACGGCGATGAACCCGCACGCCAACATACCTCTGCCGAGAATTGGAACGCGAAAGAACTCCTTCTTTACCATCACGAGCATCCGCGGCAAGACGGCCAGCAGGGCGGGAGGGTCGCAGTTGCTCTGGTGGTTGGCCATGAAGACGGCGGGCTGGTGGCGTGGAATCCGGTCGAGTCCATGGATTTCAAGCCGCACTCCCGCCAGCCACACGGCCATTCTTGCGCCGAGCTTGCCGACCCTGTAGACGGGATCGCCATTCCCGACGATCGCGGCATAAATCAGCACGGGAGGACCGACGACCAAGATGTAAGCAAAGGTGATAAGCGTTACCAGGAAAGCTCGGATCATATTAGATTATGAATGGTGAATTTTTCACTATTGGTAATTGTTTTTGGCGACGGCTTGCGTGGTTTTACCCTCCAGCCAGCCTTCGCGCACCTGGAGCTGTTCAGGCGAAGGATGGGAGATTTCCTTCACACGGCAAGTCGCCTTGGCCACCTCGGATCCCGTGGGCGCCGAAGCACAACCTTCGCCCTCCAGCTTCAGACCGGCGTAGCCCAGATACGTGTCATAGTCGAGTTCTCGCGTGCCGCGCACGTAATCCTCAAAGAAGGCCTGAAGACCTGAAAAGGCGAGGACCATCCGGGCCATCACCCGCCGCAGATCTGCTTCCGTATAGTAGCGGCCGGGGCGGGCGAAGTCTTCGTTCAGACGCCGCATCACATCATCCAGACCGGCGGCATTGCCGCTGGCGTGACGAAGGGCCAGGTCCAGCAGGTGGCCGAGCAATTCACCCTTATTGTAATAGGAGATGCTTCGCTGCGGCCGCAGATAATCGTTATACTTCTCAAACCAGGCTTCCAGGCCTGACTCCTCCGCGCTCTGGAAGAAACGGGCGGGCCGGGATTGGAGCGTCTCGATCGCAGACCCCAAACGGGCGTAGAAAGCCTGGCGGGAGATCAGTCCGGCTCGCAACAGGGCGAGCGCGCCATAGGTGCTGGTGACGCCTTCACAAAACCACAGGTCACGCGTGTCGTTGCCGTGGACGTAGTCGATGGGCTCGAGCGATTGCGGCCGGATGCGCTTGACATTCCACAGGTGGAAGAACTCATGCGCCGCCACGTCCTCCAGATTCTCCCAGTGCTCGCGAAGTTCCTCGGCCCGCACCGTGATGGCGGTCCCGTTGCGGTGCTCCATGCCGCCGCCTCCTTCCTCACTCGGGAAATGCAGGATGAACGTGTAGCGAGAAAAGGGGACGTCGCGCATGAGCGCGGTTTCGGTGGCGGTGATCTTGCTCAGCGAGGCCAACAGACGGTCTGGAGAATAGTCCTTAAGGTCCGCGTGAACGATCACGCGATAGGTTGCTCCATGCTGAAAAAAGTTGTATTCGTCAAACTGCCCTGCCTCCGCCGGGCTGTCCGCCAGGAGGTCATAATTCGGGGCAAGGAATCCTTCCGCATCTTCCTCGAGCAAGCTCGCCACTTTCCACCCCGCGGGAATCAACAGCTTGACACGCGCCGAGCTTCCCCGCTCATGGGGCAGGTAAAAGAGCAGCGTCGCAAAGTTCAGGAAGGCGTGCGTGCTATCCAGGGCGCTTGAGAAGGGCGGCGATCCGGCCACATGGACTGCGTAGCGAAGCGCCAGTCTGGCGCAGGGCTTGGGCTCCGACCTCCAGGTGTTAAGGTCAACGCGCGTCAGGTGCTCCTTCACCCCATCACAGTCTGCGGTCAGTTCCGTGATGTTTTGTGCAAAGTCTCGAATCTGGTAAAGGTTATTCCAGGCCGGGAACTGGAATTCCGTGGAAGGTGAAGCCTCTGCGACCTTCATCACAACTTCCACCCGATGCGAGGCGGGCGCGCGCAAATCGAGCACGTACTCAATAGGCTCGGAGGCGCCCCAAGAAGGCCGCGCGACCAGGGGAAGCAAAAAACCACAGGCAAGAATCAAGCCTGCACAGCCAGACCTCGACGGCCGCAGGCCCGCCCCTTCAGATGGGCGACTGGCGGTTCGTTCTCGTCCTGAATCCTGAATCCTGACTCCTGAATCCTGGCTTTTCACAAGAAAACTCTTGCCCGACGCTCGCGAGCTTCCTAATATAGCATCTTGTGGTTCAGGGACAAGCGAACAAGTTATTGAAGGCGGACATGCACTGTCACAGCCTTCACTCAGGGCGCGCCAAGCACCTCCGCTTCTTGCGCTGCCGGGATTGCTATTCCCAGCCCCTCGATGTCTACACGACGGCGAAGCGCCGGGGGATGGATCTGGTGACTATAACCGACCACGATTCCCTCGATGGCTGCCTCGAAGTGCTTGATCGTCTGGGTGCCCCCCCGGATTTCATCACCGGCGAAGAAGTCAGCGCCACTTTTCCGGAATTCAACCACACCGTTCACCTCGGGGTTTACGGCCTGAACGAAGCGCAGCACCGCGAAATCCAACGCCTGCGCTCGAACGCCTGGGACTTGGTTCCCTACCTTCGCCAACAAAACCTCCTGTTCGTGCTCAACCACTTCTTCCACAACTTTGGGGACGCCGCGCGCGTCCTGGAGTTCACCCACCGCATGGCGGAGTTATTTGACGTGTTTGAGGTTCGCAACGGCAGCCAAGAGCGCGACCACAACAAGTTGATTGCCAATCTGGTGGAGGCTTTCCGCCGGCGTGGACGCCCGGTGGGCGTGATCGGCGGGAGCGACTCGCACACGCTTCGTCGCCTGGGGCGGACTTATACGCTTTGCTTCGCCGCCCATCGCCAGGAGTTCCTGGAAGCCATCCGGACAGGCCGGAGCCAGGTCTGCGGCGCGCATTCAAATCATGTTTCGCTGGCGGCAGATATCTACGGCGTGGTGCTGCGCTACTACCCCGCTGTCTTCTCGGTCGGGAATGGAGAACTTCCTGGCGCGGTGCGCGTGCGGAATATCTTATTCAGCATCCTGGCCGTGCCTTTCTTGTTCGTTCCCTACGTGACCGCCGCGCGTCACAGCACCATCGAGCACGCTCGCGTCAACCAGTTTGCGCGTATCCTGAGCGGCCAGAAATGTTCACTGGCAGCGACCTGCGAAGCAGAGTAATGTCCCGCTAAAATAGCGCCGAGGCCGCTACCGATTTTTACCGCATCGGGGTCATGTGATTGCGGAACGTACAGGAAAGCTGTACATTAGGCGGGGCTGTGTAGTTTGCCCGTCGAGGCCACCGCTCGACGAGGAATGTCATTATGAAAGTTTTCGTTGCAATCTACTGTGTCACCCTGCTCTTCACCTTGAATTTCGGGGCCGAAATCGAGAAAAGGGCAGAGATATGCGAAACGGGTATTTGCCTTCACTGGTGGCCGAAGCTTCCGCCACTTAAGGGTTGGCATCAAGACCAAGGATCGAGCGTGAAGTTCGGCGTAAACGCCTTGGCACCGGAAGGAACATCCTTCGCCAAGGCACGTGCGGTCATATATGCAAAAGCGAATTACAAGCCGCGGATGCCTCAAACGGATTCGTTGGAAAAACTAATCGCCGACGACGAGAAGACATTCTGTTCCGAGTTTTCTGCTATGGTCATCACGGAAACGGACGGCTTGCTAACAGCAGACGGGAAAAAGCTGCGGACGTTCACTTTCTTCCCTAAGTCGACCGGCCAATGGGAAGAAGTTTCCTACGGAGAAGAGGGCGACTTCTACCTGATTTTCACGCTGAGCGCTCGTTCAAGAGAGGCCTTCGACGAAGCCCTGGGTGATTACCGTTACCTGATTGCGCACTACAAGGAACGTCTCTGAAGGCGTTTGAAACCTCCTTCAGGCACGCTATCACTACTAAACACGTCGAGGAGGACCGCCATGGGCAAGGTCCGACTTTCGATCGGCAGTTGGGCTTACTGCTTCGGTCCCTACAAGGACAATCCTGTTCCTTTCGACACCGTGATCGAAAAGCTGGGCCGGCTGGGTTTTGATGGCGTCGAACTCGGCGGATTCCCCCCGCATCCTAATCCGGCACAATTTGATACGAAGGCCAAACGGGAACAGTTGAGGAAGAAAGTCGCCGAGCACGGTCTGGCGTTTTCAGGCTTGGCGGCTGACTTATGGTCGTGCCCGATCATTCCCGTGGCCGACAATTCCCAATGGATGTCCACCTTCGAACGCAACTTGGAGTTTGCGGGCGACCTGGGAATCGATTGCATACGAGTGGACAGCGTCAGCCCGCCCGAGGTATTCGAAAAGGAGCAACTCGACCCGAGACTCGGTTGGGAGCGGCTGGTTAATACCTTCCGCGTGGCCGCACAGAAGGCAGCCGATCGAGGCATTCTGGTGGTGTGGGAGTTCGAGCCGGGGTTCGCTTTCAACAAGCCCTCCGAAATCCTGCGATTGGTTCAAGACGTAGGCCACAACAACTGTCGTACCCTTTTCGACTCCTGTCACGCGCACATGTGTGCGGCGCTCGGAGCCCGGCAACCCGGACACAAGGAAACACTGCCCGGCGGCGCCCTCGAGCTGCTCACGCGGCTTCGCGGCAAGATCGGACATGTGCACTTGATCGACTCCGATAACACGCTCCACAACAACGAAACTAGCACCCACGCTCCCTTCGGCCAAGGGGTGCTCGATTTTGACCGGCTCATCCCGGAACTGCTCCGCTCCGGGTGCCCTTCGAACTGGTGGACTATTGATCTCTGCTTTTGGCCCAATGCCTGGGAGGTTACCGCGGACGCCAAGCGATTTCTGGATGGTATGGCGCGGAAGTATGCTTTCATTGCCGATTGCTGATTGTCGATTTTCGATTGAAGAGTGGGGGTGGCGACTTTCACAGCCTCCGTAGCTCGTGGCCAGAAGAAACTGCAGCCCGAATTCGTTAGTTGGACGGGAAGCGTCACCTTCAAAGGAACGAAACAGACCCCTCAACCGACTCGCTACGCTCGCCACCCTCTCCCCAAGGGAGAGGGCTAGTATCCAATGAGTTGTCGGCCCTCTCCCAAGGGGAGAGGGTGGCCCGCGTCCGGCGCTTTCACCACTCCGTCAGCTGACGGAGTCGGGTGAGGGGTCAGTTCCATTGCCAGCAAGGTTGTTTTGCTTTCTGCCCATTTAAAGGAGTTCCTATGCCAAAGCCACTTAATATCGGAATGGTGGGATGCGGGTTCATGGGCCGCGCCCACTCGAACGCATATCACCGCGTAAACCAGTTCTTTGATGTGGCCTACCAGCCGGTGCTGAAAGCTGTGGCGGAGCGCACCCAAGAGCGCGGGGAAGCGTTTGCGCGACGCTGGGGCTGGCAGCGCGTCGAGAGCGATTGGCGAAAACTGGTGGAGGCGCCGGACATCGACCTGGTCGATATCTGCTCACCCAACAATTCCCACCACGCGATTGCCCTCGCGGCCGCCGCTCGCGGAAAGATGATCCTATGCGAGAAGCCCTTGGCTATGAACCTCAAAGAGGCGCGTGAGATGACGGAGGCGGTGGAGAAGTCCGGCCGGCCTAACATGGTGTCGTTCAACTATCGTCGCGTGCCTGCCATCAGCTTGGCCAAACGAATCATCGAGGAGGGCACACTGGGCAGAATCTTCCATTACCGCGCCACCTACCTCCAGGATTGGACCATCTCTCCCAAAGTCCCGGTGGGCGGGCTGGGAACTTGGCGCCTCGACAAAGATATTGCAGGCGCAGGAGTCTCCGGCGACCTCTCCACACACAATATTGATACGGCCATCTGGCTGAACGGTCCCGTGGCGCAGGTTTGCGGGATGACGGAGATTTTCATTAAAGACCGCCATCGTCCGGACGGAAGCCCGGTGCGCGTGGAAATCGACGATGTCTGTAGTTTCCTGGTGCGGTTTGCCAACGGCTCGAATGGTACCTTCGAGGCAACTCGCTACGCCCGAGGACGAAAGAACAAGAATAGCTTCGAGATCAACGGCGAAAAGGGTTCCCTCTACTTCGATTTGGAGAACATGCACCAGCTTCAGTATTTCAGCCATCAGGACGAGCCACATCTTCAAGGCTGGCGCACAATCCTTGTGACCGGTGCCGAACATCCCTATATGGCCCATTGGTGGGTTCCGGGCTGCGTGATTGGCTACGAACACACTTTCGTGAACGAGATCGCGGATTTTCTGAGAGGGATCGATGAGGGAAAACGCGTGCGCCCGGACTTCCGTGACGCTCTCGAGACTCAGGCCGTGGTCGAGGCCGTGCTCGAGAGCGCCCGGACGGGCAAGTGGCTTAGCCCGGAAACCACCGTGGTGGACGGGAGAACCAACGCATAAGCATGTTCCCGGTTATGGAGTGCGGCCCGTCAATCGACGGACCCCACTCCAAGGCGCCTCAATCCGCAACAACCCAGCCGATGCCGATTTGGCTCGCCGTTCTAAGCCGATCGATCAGTTGTCCCGCGTGATGTTGAACGTGTCGAATGTTGTAAAGTTGCAGCTCCAATTTGCTGAACGGAAGCCAATGGAACCCTGATGGCGCGCCAAAATCCAGGGATGGCACCTTGGCGTCAATTTCCTGGCAGCAAACCTCGAGGTATTCGAGAATCTCCTCCTCATGGTATGGCGCTTCGATCTTCGGCTGGTCGTGAGGTGGCCAGGGAAGACGACCAAGCCACTGATAATTCTCACGGTGCTTTTTCCAGGGAGTGAATTCTTCGTAGGAATTTTGCAGATACATTTGGGTGTAAAAAAGCACGTGGTACGCAATGTGCCAGAACTTGTTGGGATACTCGGGAGCGAGCCACAGTTGTTCCGGACACTTGGTGACTGCCTCCCTTAACATAGCGATCGAGGCGCCATATTGCTTGCCAAGTACTTCATGCACGTTTGTTTCAGCCATGACTTCCCTCCTTCAAGTGGGAATGCTCGGGCTCACGCAACGCCGGTTTCTGTTCTGACCGAACGCTGCTCAAGCTTTCGCACGACTGCGCAAAAACCAGCGATAGGCCAGCATCCCAACCACCATCGTCAACAGTCCGAAGATGGACTCCTTCGGCCGCAGAGCCATCGTATAACAGAGCATCCACACGCTGGCGCCGACAAAGACTACGGGAATCAAAGGATATCCCCAGCTTACCGCCCCAAGCCGTTTCCAACCGGGCCGCTTGCGCAGGCGGACCATGCCTGCCACTGCCAGGGCGGCAAACAAAACTAACGCGAAGCCGATGTAATAAAGCAGGCTTTCGAATGTTCCCGTGAGGATCATCAGGGCGGTGGCCAGCGACTGCCAGAGAATGGCCTGGACCGGCGTCCCCCAGCGCGGATGCACGCGCGCAGCCCCCTGAAAGAAGCAGCCATCCTGCGCCATGGCGTAATAAACACGCGGACCCACGATCACCATGGCGCTTACCGTGGAGAGTAGCCCGACCGACATCACTGCGCTAAAGATGTCTCCGCCTTTCCCGCCGAAGAGCGCTTCCGCCGCCGCTCCGCCGATGCGTTCGATGCCCTTCATGGCTTCCAAAGGCATGGCATAGATGAAAGCGACGTTCAACACCAGATAGAAAGCGGCCACAATCAAGGTTCCTGTAACAAGAGAGGCAGGAAGGGTACGCTCGGGCGACTTCATCTCCTCGGCCACATAAGTCGCGGCGTTCCAACCGCTATAGGCGAACATGACGAAGATGAGGGAAACCGCGAATTGTCCGCCCAGGCTGTGGTGAGAGGTTCGCACTGCCTCTGCCGAGAAATGGGAGACGCTTCCCTTCCCCACCAGGAACGTGAGCGTGAGAAACGCTCCCAGGATTCCGACTTTCAACCCTGTCAGAACGTTTTGGATTTTGCCGGCGAAACGCACTCCGATGATATTCGCCACGGCAAACAGCGCAACCACCCCTACCGCCAGCAAGTGCCCGTTGCCTGTGTGGACCCACTTCGAGGAGGTGGAAAGCATTCCCGCCGGCGATCGGGGTGAGAGTGCGGGATAGAAGTGCGCCAAATACTCGGAAAAAAGCAGCGCTGCGGCCGCGATGGGCGCGGCAAATCCTGCGAAGAACGAAATCCAGCCGCTCAGAAACCCCCAGGCCGGCCCCCAAGCCTCGCGCACGTAAATGTACTCTCCTCCGGAGCGGGGCAAATTGATGGCCAATTCCGCATAACACAGGCACCCCGCCAAAGCGACCACCGCACCTGCGAGCCAAATGCCAAGCACCAAAGAAGGCTTGCCCAGATCTCCCGCCAAAAAGCCGGTGATGCCAAAGATTCCCGCTCCAATCATGTTCGCGACCACAATGGCCGTGCCGTTGGTAAGTGTCAATTCGCGGCGGAGAGAGCAGCCGACTGTCGACTGTCGACTCTCTCGACAAAGTTCTTTGCTATCCATAGAATTGCATTATGCGACGAGCAGCTAATATTTTTGACGCGCCGAAAGCTTGTAGTAGGTTTGCGGTTTTCGCCGTTGTTCCTGCCCTGCTGTTTTTCTGCCTGGCGGCTGCCTACCAGTCAGTGCCTCTTTCACCCGCCCAGAGCGATTCCGGGAAGTACCTGGAGCACCTTGTTCCCTTTGTCCCCACGCCGCTGGACGTGGCGCAGAAGATGTTGGAACTCGCCAAGGTCCAACCCGACGATGTGGTCTACGATCTGGGCTCGGGGGACGGACGCATCGTGATCATGGCGGCACAGAAGTTCGGGGCTCATGCCGTGGGAGTGGAACTCAATTCCGAACTCTACGAGCAATCCACGCAGCGCATCCGGGAATTGGGCTTGCAAGACCGCGTCCGGATTCTGCACGAGAATATGTTTGAGATCAACGTCCGCCACGCCACGGTGGTAACACTTTACCTTTTGACCGCCGTGAACGAGCGTTTGCGCCCCATGCTCGAGCGGCAACTTCGTTCTGGGGCGCGCATCGTCTCGCACGAATTTCAGGTCCCTGGCTGGCAGCCCGCGCAGACGGTAGAATTCACTTCCAAGGCCGGGGTTCCCTATAACGTTTTCCTTTATGTTCGACCGTGAAGGCGTTCTGAGTCGAGAAGTCGAGCGTCGAAGGTCGAGAGCGCTATGTCTTTGCTTTCGACTGTTGACTGTCGACTGTCAACTGCTCTTCTGCACGGCTTCGTACATGGCCACGACATTCTGCGGGGGAACGTTGGCCAGGATGTTGTGGACCTGCTGAAAAACGAAGCCACCGCCGGGGCTGAGGATTTGTACCTGTTCTTTGACGTGCCGGCGCACTTCCTCCGGCGTGGCGTCGGGCAGGATAGTCTGCGTGTCGCAACCTCCGCCCCAGAATACCATGTCTTTCCCGAATTCAGCCTTGAGCTCCCCGGCGTCCATACCGGCGCAAGAAATCTGAACCGGGTTGATAGATTCGAGTCCGGCGTCAATCAAGTCCGGCAACAGTTCCCGCACCCCGCCACAACAATGGAGCATGACTTTCACATTGGCGAGTTGTTTGGCACGGCTCCACATGAGTTTGTGGCGAGGCTTGAAAAACTCCCGGTACATCTTGGGTGAGACTTGCGGTCCACTCTGCATTCCCAGGTCGTCGCCAAACTTGATGATGTCGATGCAGTCACCGACTGCTGTCAAGTATTTCTCCAGGTTCGCCAGATGAATTTCGACAAGGTCGTCGAGGAACTTGTGCGCCTTCTGGGGTTCGGCGGCCAGAAGCATGAAGAAGTTGTCGTTGCGGTAGAAGAACTGCCCGATCTCGAGCAGATTGCCGCCGAAGCCGCCCAGAATGGCCTTGTCGGTCTTCTGCCGCAACCGTTTTGCTCCCTCTCTCAACTGCGCCTGATTGACCCATGGGCCGGGAGGACCTCCGATGGCGGTCCACATGGATTCTTGCATGGCCGCGCAGATGGTGGTGGGTCCCTTTTCATCGGTGAAGGGAAAATAAGTTTGTTCGAAATAGAGCGCGCCCTCGGGCATGTGGGCAATCACGCGTCCGCTCTTGGAGCGGAAGACCCACCTTCCGTCGGCCTTTTCGGGTAATGCCCACGCCGGCATCTTGCAGGGGGTCCCGTCGGGCAAGGTCCAGTCCGCCCAGGATGCTTCGTCGAGGGCGAACCCACGCCCGAGATCGAGGACATCCACCCCGAATTTCTCCAGAACGTCTTCATCCACGATGGCCAATTGCTGAATAGGGTCGTAAACGCGGATGGTCCTCTTGGGGAGTCCGAGATGATCGCGCAGTTTGGCGTAGGCGATGGCGGCGATCCCTGAGGAAGGGTGGCCTGAAAGATCGACCGGCACACGATCGGGCTGCCTATGATTGCACGCTGTAAGGACTCTTTCTCGTGAGGTCATGGTAAGCACTCCAAAAAGTCCAGGTTTAGCAGTCGACTACCGCGCAAGCTCCATTTTCTGCCCTCTCCCTTGGGGAGAGGGTGTACCGCGACCGGCGCTTTCACCAGCCGGAGCGGGACGGGTGAGGGGTCGGTTTCGCGCCGAAAGGGGGCCAGACGGGCGAACAGGACGAAGTAACCCCTCACCTGGCTCGCTCCGCTCGCCACCCTCTCCCCAAGGGAGAGGGCGGAAATTCCGATTTCACCGGTAATTGTAGGTGCCTTCGGCGATTCTTTCAACCGGGCCGGTCAGGATTACTTCTCCATTTTCCGGCCAATCCACCTCAAGCGAGCCGGCTTGCGTTTGCACGCGAACTTGTCTCCCCGTCAAACCATTCAGGATGCTCGCCACAGTGGCCGCACACGAGCCGGTGCCGGAGGACATGGTGTGGCCCACGCCGCGCTCCCAGAACCGCACCGCGATCTCCTTTCTCGAGATCACCCTCACAAACTCCACGTTGGTGCGGTTCGGGAAAAGAGGATTGGTTTCGATCTCGCGTCCCAGGCCTTCCCAACCCAGGCTGGCGAAATCCGTCACAAAAATGGAGCAGTGGGGATTGCCCATCGATGTCACTGTGGCTTGCACCACGCCTTGGCGGGTGCGCAGGGTATAACCTTTGACAGGCGCAGGGAAATCACCGGCCTTGAACGGGATCTTGGCAGGCTCGATCACCGGAGCGCCCATCCCAACGCGAAACAGCCACTTGCCCTTCGCTTCTTTTACCATCTCGAGGGATTTCACTCCCGCTGCAGTCTCGATGAGAAACGTTCGTCGTGCCGGGGAGAGCTCCGACAGGAAGGCGCCGGCGCAGCGGATGCCGTTGCCGGACATCTCCGCTTCGCTGCCGTCCGCGTTGAAGAACCGGAGGCGCGCATGGTGCTTCTTATTGCGGGCTGGCATCATCACCAAGAGTCCATCCGCCCCGATACCTGTATGGCGATCCAAAATCGCCGGCACGAATTTGGACAAAGAATGCGGAAGGCCCTTCCCTCCCACGACAAGGAAATCGTTTCCGAGTCCATGAAACTTTGCAAAAGGAATGTTGTTTGTCATTTGTGATTTGTGATTTGTGATTTGTGAATAGTGAATCGCATTCTTCGCCCTACTCTCTTCTGACTTCTGCTTTCTGATTTCTGCCTTTCCGCTCGTCCCGCCGCGGCGGGTCACCCGTCACTTGTCACTGTTCTTTCGATATATTGCCACACTACCTTCGCGCGGGAACGAGTCCCTCTCGAGAAGTTCAAATTGCGCGAACGCCTGAGGGCAAGCGCGCATAAGCTCATCTACCGCGTCACCATCACTGCGGACGACCCATTCTACCCATTTCCCCGCATCTGGCCGCAATGCGCGCCAATACCTGCGGTTCGTTTCAGAAATGGTATTGCGGTAGTGAATCCCGACTTCCAACATAACGCACGGCCATTTGCCCGCCGCCACCAGCATGCGTTGTCCGTCATAGCGGTCGCGGAGGAAGCGTGTGACAGCTTGCTGCCGCTGTGATTGGCAAGGATTATTCAGCAGGCCCTCCTTAACAACCCCTAACCCCTCGGCTCCTCTGGCACAAAGTGAATAACCCTGCAAGGCAAGCACGGCCACAAAAAACGCCAGCAAGCCGTAGTGCCAACGCCGGGGCAGGCTGCGAGGTAGAAGAAAAGCCGGGAAAAGCGCCAGTGCCGGGACCATCTCCGTTCCATACCGCAAATTGTAATACGTGAAAGGGAACAGGGTTGGCACGTAGAGCGGAAGGGCAGCATAAGCGAAGGCATGGATGTAGAACGGCAAGGGGACGAAGAGCAGAAATGCTACTGCACCCCTTCCCCAAGCCGGCCTGTTCGCTATCCATGCCACCAGCCCGAGAACCGCCAGCTCGAGTGGCCATATTCCGAGGACCAATTTGAGGTCCTCGAGGTAATAGCGCGCGGAGAGGAGAAGCTTGCCGTCGGTCGGATAAGGAAACGCCGTTGTGGCAAGCTGATGAGCATAGATAGCCTGGGCCGAAAATGGTCCGTTGTAGAACTCCAAGGGATTCGAGAAGTTGTAGGCGTTGTGAAGCATCCAGAGCATAGGGCCGGCCCCGGCAACGATCGAAAAGACGAATGCGTGCCGGAGGCGCGATCCCCAAGACTGACGCCGCGCCAGCAGCACAAACAAGGCCGCGAAGGGGAGGACGTACCATTCCTCGTAGCGGGTGAGCGTGCCAAGAAGCGCCGCAACTGCTGCAACCAACAGGCTCCGCAGCCTGCCGGTTTCTCTGTAGCGGAAGAGTTCGTACACAACCAGAACAGCCCAGAAGATTGCCAAGGGTTCCGTCAACGGGGTGCTGGCGAGATAGAGCAGGTTGGGGCTGAGCAGAATTCCGGCGAGCGCGAGTATGCCTGCCGCTCGGCCCCCATTAACTGCTGTCCCGAGCCGGTACAGGAGCCAGGCGGTGCCTGCAAAAGCTGCGGATGAAACGATGCTCCCAGCCAGCCCCGTTCTCCACAGGAAGTCGCTCAGTGCCAAGGGAGCGGCCAGGAGGTGAAACAGGGGCAGCCAAACGCTGCCAATCTCCTCATAACCAGGGGTCAGCGAATCGAAGATGCGGCGCGCGCCCTCCATGTGAGAGATGGCGTCGCCATAAATGTTCGTCAGGCCCCGCGAGTAGAAGAAGGCAAGGGCTGCCAGGGTGACCGCTGCGATGACCGCGGCCACCGCGCCGTCGTACTTCAAGCACAAAGGAGGCGAGTGTTCGGTTTTGTCAAACATCAAAATGCGTAAGGTTCTTGAACTCCCGGTAGCGAGCTTCAATCTCCTCGGGGGTAAGCCGCAGGAGCCTCGAGAGTCCAAACCCTTCAACGGCGTAACTGGCCATTACCGAACCGTAGATTACCGCCCGGCGAAGCTGGACATCCGAAATCTCCCCTGCTTTGGCCAGATGCCCCATGAAGCCGCCCCCAAAGCTGTCTCCGGCGCCGGTGGGATCGTGGACCTCATCGAGGGGAAGACCGGGCGCAGAGAAGATTCCGCTCTCTGAGAATAGCATGACACCGTGCTCTCCACGCTTAATGACCAGAGTGCGCGGCCCTATCTTCCGGATAGCTTCTGCGGCCTTCTTGAGGTTGGAAATGCCGGAAAGCATTCGCGCTTCGGTTTCGTTGATCACCAGGATGTCAACTTCAGCCAGAGCTTTTTTCAACTCCTCCGGCTTTCCCTTGATCCAATAATTCATGGAGTCCAGGGCCACCAAGCGCGCCCGAGGAAGCTGTCGGCGGACATGGAGCTGCAACACGGGATCGATGTTGCCCAGGAACACGAACTCGGTATCGAGGTATAGGTCGGGTATTTTGGGAGCGAATTGCTCGAACACGTTGAGGTGCGTCTCGAGGGTTCGCGCCTCATTCATATCGCCCACGTATTCACCCGACCAGCGGAAGGTCTTCCCGGGAGCCCGCACCAGGCCCGCCGTGTCCACGCCGCGGTCATGAAACACTCGGAGAAACTCCTCCCCGAAATCTTCACCCACCACTGCCACGACCCGAACAGGAGCAAACCAACTGGCGGTCACTGCGAAATAGGTCGCCGCGCCGCCCAGGATGTTTTCGGCCTCCCCGTAAGGGGTTCGGACGGAATCAAACGCTACAGCGCCAACTACCAATAATGCCATAGGTAATCCTTTAAAAGGGGCTAGGGAGTGGGGGCTAGGGGCTGGGCCAATTTTGGATTTCAGATTTTCGATTGCCTTCTCCCTTGTGGCACCCCCTTGCTACCCACCGCCCGCTGCCTACTGCCTTCTGTTTTCCCCAGCCCCCTCCTTTGTGCCGAGCGCTTGCTGCATACTGCTTACTGCCTTCTGTTTTCCCCCAGCCCCCAGCACCTAGCCCCCAGTCCCCAGCCGTTAGCCAAGGTATTTTCCGACCAGCAAGGAAAGCTTTTTCCGGGTTCTCGGGGAGATCCTCCGACGGTCCGTCAAAATGGCGTGAGCCAATGCCGAAGCGCAATTGCAGTTACGTTGTCGAGGCATGGCGCGCATGGCTTTCAGGAGGATCTTCTGCGAGTTCTCGACATTGCGCGTAAGGTACTCGAGCACCACGTTCACCGTCACGGCGTCGTGCTGGGGATGCCAGCAGTCGTAGTCGGTGACCATAGCGAGTGTGGCGTAGCAGATCTCCGCCTCGCGCGCGAGCTTGGCCTCCGGCAGGCTGGTCATGCCGATGAGGTCCATTCCCCACGACCGGTAAACATCTGACTCGGCTTTGGTCGAAAATGCCGGACCTTCCATACAGATGTAAGTGCCGCCCCTGTGACAGCGGACCCCCACTTCATTGCACGCCTCGGCCAGCGCCTCCACGACGGTGGAACATACAGGAGTGTCAAAACTGATGTGAGCCACCAAGCCCTCGCCAAAGAATGTGGAAGCGCGCTGGCGGGTGCGATCGAAGAATTGTGCGGGCAAAGCCATGTCCATGGGGCGGTATTCCTCTTGCAGAGAACCCACCGCGCTGACAGAGATAATTCGCTCCACCCCCAATTTCTTGAACCCGTAAATATTGGCGCGAGAATTCACTTCCGCCGGCAAAAGCGTGTGGCCACGCCCGTGCCGCGATAGAAACGCCACCTTGCGTCCTTCCAAGTCGCCCAACCTGTAGGCATCCGACGGTTTGCCAAAGGGCGTCGCGAGGCGAATTTCCCGCACGCGCTCGATCTCCGGCAGGTTATAGAGGCCGCTTCCTCCGATGATTCCAATTTCCGCTTGTGGCAATGGTTCTTCCTTTCCCTTGGAATTCATGATCTCTCGGTGTCGCGTGTAGGGGCGAGCGGCGCTCGCCCCAGGGCCGAACGCCGTTCGGCCCTACGGTCCCACCGGCTGTGTGGCAATCTTGCCTTCGCTTTCCACCAAACGCAACCAGGGCACATTCGGGTCATGAGGAAAAATCACGATAGCTTCCCTTTGAGCCAACTCCGGCAGCAGGCGCTTCTTGCTAGCGAGAGTCTCCATGGGATACAGGTCGAAACTCATGATCCAGGGATAAGGCAGATGCGCGGCGGTGGGAACAGTATCGGAAATGAAGTACGCGCACTCGTTCCCGGATTCAATGCGCACGCACTGCAAGTTGCGCGTATGGCCCGGCACGACCTCGAGCCGAATGCCCGGGGCGATTTCCGCGTCGCCGTCGAGAAACTCGGTCTGCGGCCCGGCGGGCTTGAAAAACTCCTCGATGTAACTGGCCCGTTCCCGTTCCGTGGGATTCAGCGCCTGCTGCCACTCTCCGCGCTGAATGAAATAGCGGGCGCGCGGAAACGTGGGGACCGTTTTCCCGCCCAGACGCCGGGTGTTCCAACCGCAGTGGTCGAAGTGAAGATGGGTGTTGATTACAATGTGAACGTCCTCCGGCCTGAGCCCCAATTTGTCAAGTCCCGCCAGCGGCGTGGAGGGATGTTTGACGTCGTAGATGTCCTCGAACTTCGCGTCGAACTTGTCCCCAATGCCTGTTTCCACCAGAATGTTTTCCCGTCCGGTGCGAATCAGCAGGCAGTTCAAGCTAAGCCGGATGCGGTTGCGCTCGTCCGCCGGGGCTTTGCGTTCCCAGAGGGGCTTGGGCACCACCCCGAACATCTGTCCGCCATCCAGCCCGAAAGTTCCGTCGCTGATTGTGTGCAGTTCAAAATTCCCTAACTTCATTGTTCCTCGGCTCAGTGATGTGGCGCGGGCGACTCGCCCGTGCCACATCATTTCTCTTCGAGCAATTCGATGAGCACCCCGGCGGTGCCCGCTGGGTGCAAAAACGCCACCTGCTCATTCCCTGCCCCGCGACGCGGCTCACGGTCGATCAAGCGGACCCCGGCGCTTTCGAGCCTCCGCAGCGTCCCCGCAAGGTCTTCAACAGCCACTGCGATGTGGTGGACGCCCTGCCCGCGCTTCGAGATGGAGCGCGCGAGGGGCGAATCCTCACATGTGGCCTCGAGCAACTCCAGGCGGCTTTCGCCCATCTGAAACATTGCCACGCGGACCTTCTGCTCCTCGACCACCTCTTCTGAGTCGGGCGGCTTCCCCAGCAGTTTTTCGAAAACAGGGCGCGCCGCCGCCAGCGAGCCGACCGCGATGCCAATGTGGTGGAGTTTCATAAATACAGTCGTCAGTTGTCAGCCATCAGTTCTCAGTTTCAAAAGCAAGGGGCTCGGGGCTAGGGACTGGGGGCTAGGGCAATTTTGGATTTTGAATTTTGGATTTTGGATTGCGCTCTCCTTTGCGTTCACAGCCTGCTGCCTATTGCTTGCCGCCTACTGCCTACTGTTTTCCCCCAGCCCCTAGCGATTCAGTGACGATTCTCTCGACCAGCGAGTAGGGGTCGGCGCGATGCTGGAGCAGGTCGTCAACGTACCGCTCCAGGGAACCGTCGCCCAGACGTTCCCTGGCAACTTTCTCAAGAAGATTCCGGCGCAGCAATTCAAGCAGACGGCTGCGCCAGTAACTCCTTCGGCGCTTATCCTTCCCAGCACTCTGCTCTTGGAAGCATCGGAATCGTTCGAGCGTTTGCTTCACTTCTCCAATGCCCAAACCCGAGGTGGCGATCGCCTTGACGATGGGCGGACGCCAACCGTCACCTCGCGTTGCCATGGAAAGCATCGCCTCCACTTCCTGCTCGAGACGATCTGCGCCCGGAAGGTCCGTCTTGTTGAGCACGTACAGGTCGGCTATTTCCATCACCCCGGCCTTGAACGTCTGCACGTCGTCACCCATGCCCGGAACCAGGAGCAGGGCTGTGGCGTCCGCCAAGCGTGCGACTTCCACTTCGTCTTGTCCCACTCCTACGGTCTCAATCAGCACCACGTCGCAGCCCGCCGCGTCGAGGATGGTAACCACGTCGTGGGTGGCTGGCGCAAGACCTCCCAACTGCCCGCGTGTGGCCATGCTGCGGATGTAAATCTCTTTGTCGCTCGCCAGGCTCTGCATGCGGATGCGGTCACCCAGCAGGGCGCCACCCGAAAAGGGGCTCGTCGGGTCAACCGCGATGATTCCCACACGCGCGTCGGCCCCCCGATAGGCGAGCGCCAGCTTTTCCACCAGAGTGCTTTTCCCCGTCCCAGGAGACCCCGTGACCCCGATGACCTCTGCCTTCCCGGTGGCAGGAAAGAGCCTCTTCAAGAGTTCCGTCCCAAGAGAGTCGCCGGACTCCACCGCAGAGATGGCGCGAGCGATGGCCCCACGATCTCGCGCCAGCACCTTTTCAGCCCAGGTCTGGATTGAATCCGTCATGTGGAGGCAGGGCCCGCCTTGATTTCAACCAGGTGTCTCGCGGGCAATTCCCATGCGCCGGATATCACCGGTCCACTCGTTTGCTACCATCTCCCCAAATTCAAGGCTATACCACAAGCCTAGCAGCGTCAAGAAATTGGGCATGGTGGGGCTAGTGTCGTCTGAGATGGGATACCCTTTCCGAAATGCCAGTCATTCCCGTCAGCCGACGGGAATCCAGTCCGTCGACGGCGAATTTCCGAAGCTTTGTGAAGTGGATTCCCGCTTTCGCGGGAATGACTGGCGTGTGGCAAAGGACTAATGAGGCAACACCTTGCCGAACGGCAGAGACATGGTTTAAGTTACAAGAGAAGCGGGAGATGAGTGTCGAGAATCATGTGTCGCCTTTTGGTCGGTTTCGCCCTCTTGCTGAATTTCGCCAGTCTGCACACTCTCTTCGCGAGTGAGAAGACGCGCAGGCAGTACTCAGCGCAAGTGACCGTGCACGCGCGTGGGGCGAGTTGTTCGGTAGACCTCGACGATCGACGGGTGGGCAAGACGGATGACCACGGGGTACTCGTCTTGGCAGAGGTTGAGCCAGGAGACCACTACCTCCACCTCCGCTGTCCCAATGAAGACGAGAAAGCTTTCTTCATTTCGCCTCGTTCCGGTGAGAATGTGACACTGGATGGGACCAAGGCAGAAGAGGCTTCCAACCCCCAAGCCAATCCGGCGCGCAGCGTCGCCGAGGCCAAAATTCAGTTAAGCTCATTGGTTCAACAAGCAGTGCAATTGCGGGCGCGGGGCAGAGTGGATGAAGCGGTTGAACGTCTGCGGGCAGCACTCAAACTCGACGCCGAGAACTCCGACCTCCACCGTGAGCTGGGAATCACGTTTCTGCTGGGCAAGGACTGGAAGCGGGCGCGAGTGGAGATGCTGGAAGCCATCCGGCATGACCCGACGGATGCCGACGCTTATAACGGTCTTGGCTACGCACTGGAAAAAATGGGCGACTTGAACGAGGCGGTGAAGCAATACCGCATGGCCACCCAGCTCGACCCCCAAGACCCTACTTACCGCACCCACTATTTCGACATCCTCTCCAAGCTGGCGCAGGAAAAAGCCAAGAAGAAATGACAGGCAGCAGGGGCTCGGGGCTGGGGACTGGGGGCTAGGGTGATTTTGGATTTTAGATTTTAGATTGACCCTGTTTTCTACTTGTGGCGCACTTAGAGAGGTGGGGCTGGGGCGACTATGGATTTTGGATTCTGAATACCCCTTCGCTTGTGCTGACCGCTTGCTGCCTACTGCTTACTGCCTTCTGTTTTTCCCTGGTCCCCAGCCCCCTTGTTGGCCACCACCTCGGAGAGAACCTGGAGGGCGCGCTCGCAACCGGCGCGGTCCACGTCAAGATGCGTCACCATTCGAATCAGCTTCGAGTCGTAGGGATTGGCCAGGACGTTCCTAGCCTTCAGCCGTTGTGACACCTCCGGAGCGGTCAGCCCCGTGCCGGAAACATCGAAGAAAAGGATATTGGTGACCACTTTCTCCGTTTCGACCTTGATGCCTGGAATCTTAGCCAACCCTCGAGCCAGAAACTTGGCATTCTCGTGATCGACATTGAGGCGCTTGGGGCCTTCTTCCAGGGCGACCAGGCCCGCGGCCGCCAGGATGCCCACTTGGCGCATTCCCCCACCCAGCATTTTTCTGACGACCCGCGCCTCCTCAATGAACTCTTTGCTTCCCACCAGCATGGAACCGACGGGCGCACCGAGTCCTTTGGAGAGGCAAATCATCACGGAGTCAGCCTTCTTCGTCAGCTCGGTCACAGGACGCCCCAGCGCCACGCTGGCGTTAAAGATGCGCGCGCCATCCAGATGCACGGGCACACCTGCGGCATGCGCGTGGTCGACAATATTGCCAAACACTGCGGCAGGGTAAACCGAGCCGCCGGCAATGTTGGAGGTGTTCTCCAGCTCCACCAGCCCGGTCCGCGTCCGTGTATCACTGCGCCCGCGCACATACGGGGCAATCAATTCCCAACTCAAGATTCCGTCCTCGGCCCAGATGGTCCGAGGCACCAAGCCGGCAATGGCTGCCACGGCCCCCATCTCGAAGTGGTAGATGTGGGCTCGTGCTTCGCAAATCACTTCCTGGCCCGGCCGCGTATGGACCTTGAGGGCAATCTCGTTGCCCATGGTTCCGGAAGCCACGAAGAGCGCCGCTTCGCGGGCAAAGACTTCAGCGGCGCGTTCCTGGAGGCGGTTCACCGTGGGATCTTCACGGTAAACATCGTCGCCAACTTCCGCCTCGTACATGGCGCGCCGCATGGCGGGCGTGGGCCTGGTTACGGTATCACTGCGCAAATCAACGATCGGTATGTTCATTTGTACTCTCCACAAATTCCTGAAAAACCTCATTGGAAACCAGGTAGGCCGTTTCCACCAGCCTGAAATTATCTCCGGCCGTTGTAAGGAGCCCATTTCGGGTCAAGGTTTTAATTTTCCCTTGCCAGCGGCTCAGCAGATCCCAACCCCATCGTTTCCGTGCCAGTTCGAGGCTAACGCCTTCTGTCTGCCGCAATCCGAGGAAGAAAAATTCCTCGACCTGTTCTTCCGGCGAGAGCTTACGCACCCACGCAACAGGCGAGCGTAACCCTGTCAGGCTGTCAATGTAAAGCTTCGCATCGTCTTCGTTGGCCCAGCGGTTGATGCCGTCAAAAGAATGGGCGCCCGCGCCGAGTCCGACATAGGGGGCGAGTTGCCAGTATTTCAAGTTGTGCCGGGATTGATACCCCGGTAGGGCAAAGTTCGATATCTCGTACTGGATATATCCTTCCCGTCCCAACACTTCCCGCCCCATCTGGTAAGCGTCGGCCATGAACTCCTCGCCGGGAACTGCCGGGGCATGATAGCGCGTTCCGCTTTGCAGCACTTCCCTGCCCAAGCGGCTTTTCTCGTCGATTTCCAACAGATAAAGGGAAATGTGCTGCGGCGCGAGCCAGAGCACGGCATCCAGGTTGCGCCGCCACGACTCGAAGGTCTGATGCGGCAAACCAGCAACCAGGTCGATACTGACATTGGCCAAGCCCGCGCTACGCGCGCGCCGCACCAGGTCGCGCGTGTCTGCGGCGGAATGCAGCCGCCCCACCGCGCGGAGTTCCCGGTCCTCGAAGGTTTGCGCTCCAATGCTCAGACGATTCATACCCATGCTGACAGCCTGAGCCAGGAACTGCACGTCAGCCGAGCCCGGAGTGACCTCGATGGTGAATTCACAGCCTGCTTCGATTGCAAAACGCGCCCGAAGGGCACGGACAATTCCCTCGAGTCTTTGCGCTCCCAGCAGCGGTGGGGTTCCCCCCCCGAAATAGACTGTGTCCGCCGGAAGTGTGAGAACCCCTTCGCCTAGCCCACGGGCCTCTAGGGCAGCCGGCAACCGGCTGATTTCTTGCTCCAGCGCGGCGCTATACCGGTCGAATAGAATGGGGAGCTCGACTCGAGAACTGAAATTGCAGAAGCTGCACTTCGAGGCGCAAAAGGGAATTTGAACGTAGATGCCGAGAGGTTGCATGGGCGCTGGAAGGCACTTCACATCACTCGTAATTTTCGATCGCCGATTTCTGATCGACAGCCGAAGGTGTTGCGCTATCACTTATTCCATCGTCAATCGGTAATCAGCAATGATAACATTCCAGCAGGAAGTATTCCTATGTCTAATCCCCTCGCGCGCGCCAAGCACAACGCTTCGATCAACCCCCAACTCAACCCTTCCATCAATCCCAAGGCCAATGCCGCGCTTAATCCCAACTTCAGTCCTTGGATCAACCCGGACCGAAACACCCGCATCAGTCCCAAATTCAATCGGTCCTCGAACCCGCTCCTTGCACCTTCCCTCAATCCGGCTCGCAACTGTTTGCTCGACCCTAAACAAACTCGGAAATTTTCCGGCCTTTACTGGCTCACCCCTGACTCGGAGTTGATGGGCTACGTCGTACGAACCAGCAACAAAGCTGTTCTGCTTCTCTTCGACAAGGACCTCAATTGGACAGCCTTCGCTGTGGACAACAGCCGGGAAGGCTACAACGTGTTCGACCTGGAAGGAAACTGGAAGGGGTACGCGCTCAAGAACCGGGCCGGCGGGTGGAACGAGTTCAACCTCCAGGGCGATTGGACAGGATTCATTGCCTCTTAGCGCGGCACGACCGCAACCAAAGACCGGGGTTTCGGTGCCGATTGCTGATTGCCCGTCGTCGATCGCAAGTCGCAGTCATTCCCGCAGACGCCAGCGCCGTTGTCGCTCTTCCCTTCTCGGCATATAATCTAGAACGGTTTTGTATTTGCACGTCGGTCGTCGCGCTGTCCTTCCCGATGATGTATCTGATATACAGCTTCTTGTTCACGCTCGGGGTGCTGCTGACGGCCCCTTATTACCTCTGGAAGCGGCGTGACGAACTGGCCGGAAGGCGCTGGCGGGAACGCTTTGGGCGGTTGCCGGAATCATTCCAGCAAACAGAGCGCAGCGCCATTTGGATTCACGCCGTATCGGTGGGCGAGACCCTCGCGGTGGTGAGATTGGCGCGCGATCTCCAGGCGCGGTTTCCTGACAGGAAGATCTTTCTGAGTAGTGTCACGCCGGCAGGGCGCGCGGCAGGAGAAAGCCGTCTTCCCTCAGTGGCCGGACGGTTCTACCTGCCCATGGATTGGCGCGGGTCGGTTGGGGCCGCGCTCGAACGAATTCAGCCGTCTCTGCTGGTGATCGTGGAGACCGAGTTGTGGCCCAACCTCTTGCGCGCCTCGCACGAGTTTGGAGCCCGGATTATCCTGGTGAATGCACGCCTTTCGACGCGCTCGTTTCGGCGTTACCGCCTGCTGCGCCCGCTCATGCGCCGCGTACTCGAACATGTGGATGTGATTTGCGCCCAGACAGAAGCGGATGCCGAACGCTTCCGGCAATTGGGCGCGACGCCGGAGCGCATTACCCTGTCCGGAAACCTGAAGTTTGATTCGGAGCCGCCTCGTTTGGCTGCTTCCCCTCGCCTCCTCGAGAAAGCTGCTGCCGGCACGGGGCGTGAACCCATCATCGTGGCGGCGAGCACGATGCCGGGTGAAGAACCAATGGTTCTCCAGGCCTGGAGCAAGGTGCGGGCTCAGTATCCCCGGGCCTTGTTGATCCTCGCCCCGCGGCACCCCGCCCGCTTCGACGAGGTTGCTCAGATTTTGACCGGCTCCGCTTGCAGCTACACTCGGCGCACCCACCTGGCGTCCCAAGAGCCGGAGATTTCCAGCCAGTTGGCTGCGCCCGAGGTCCTTTTGCTGGACACCATCGGCGAACTGGCAGGAATCCTCGAGTTGGCGGATGTGGTATTCATGGGTGGGAGCTTGGTCCCCACTGGCGGCCACAATATTCTTGAGGCTGCATACTGGGCGAAGCCCGTAATCTTCGGCCCGCATATGGAAAACTTCCAGGACATTGCCCGACTTTTCCTGGAGGCCAATGCTTGCATCCAGGTTCGGGACGCGAAAGAGCTAGCCGAATCCGTGCTGAAGTTGTTGGGGGATCGCGGCGACGGCCAACGCTTGGGCGAGCGCGGCAAGCTGGTTTTGGAAAAGCAAACGGGAGCGACGGCTCGAGTGCTCGAGCAGATTCAGCGATTGCTGAGTTCAGAGTGAATGTGTTACTTCACATCTTGTCTAGGATCTTCTTGACAGGCGTTGAGTCGCGCCACGCAGCTTATCGGCGCGGCTGGCTCAAAACCCGGCGTTTGAGCCGCCCGGTCATATGTGTGGGTAATCTGAGCGTGGGCGGAACGGGCAAGACTCCGCTGGTGATTCTAATGGCCAAGACTCTCCTGGCCGGCGGGCATCGCCCCTGCATCCTCACGCGCGGTTATGGACGGCGTGGAGCAAAAGGGCCCATAGTTCTTGATCCCGGCGCGGACCTGATCTTCTACCCCAGGGAGGTGGGTGACGAACCTGCCGCGCTCGCCACAGCGCTGCCCAATGTCCCCATCATTGTTTCTCCCGATCGTTTCCGCGCGGGGATCATCGGCGAGCAACAGTTCCAAGCCAGTGTGCACCTGCTGGACGATGGATTTCAGCACCTCACACTTTATCGCGATCTTGATGTGGTGTTACTCGACACCACGCAGACCGGTGTCCGGGCTCACCCTGCTTCCCGCCGGCCGCTGGCGGGAGCCATTCTCAGCGCTCCAGCGGGCTCACTGGGTGATACTGACCCGAATTGAACTGGGCGACGCGGCCGACTTGCATGCGCAAGTGCAAGCGCTGAATCCACGGGCCCGAATCTTTCGCTGCTCGACGCAGTTTGCCGGGTTGGTGGAGGCGCGGAGTGGTCTCGAAGAACCCCTCGAGAACCTGCTCCCCAAGAAAGTGGCGGCTTTCTGTGGGATTGGAAACCCGGCAGCATTCTTTGCTGACTTGCGGAGGTGGGGCTTCGGGGTAGTGGCGGAGCGTGTTTTTCCCGACCACCATGTTTACAGGCGCCATGAACTGGACAACGTTTCCGCGCTGGCGAGAGGCGCGGGTGCGGAAGCCATGCTGACCACCGAGAAGGACCTCATGAATCTTCCACCGGGTTGGGATGTCCCGATGCCGTTGTTTGCTTGTTGCATTCGCCTTGAAATCGAGGAGAAGATGGAATTCGAGCGAGCGCTGCTGAGCGATGTGGAAGCGGCGCGGAGGGCGACTTGAAGAACCACCAGACTTCTTCTTGGAATCCGAAAAAGATCATGGTGCGGGCCACCAACTGGATAGGCGACGCGGTGATGTCCCTGCCGGCGATTGAGGCCCTGCGCGCTCGTTTCTCAGAGTCTGAAATCGTTCTCGTCGCGAAACCCTGGGTCAGCGAACTTTACTCGAACCATCCGGCCGTCAACCGGCAAATCGTATATGATCCGGAAGGCGAGCATCGGGGAGCTCGAGGGTTTTGGAGATTAGTCCAGGAGCTTCGCTCAGAGAGCTTCGACGTTGCCATTCTTCTTCAGAATGCCTACCAGGCCGCCTGGATGGCTTGGTGCGCGCGCATTCCCCTCCGCATCGGCTACGCGCGGGACGGGCGGAGCTCACTGCTGAGCGAGGCTGTCGAGGTTCCCCCACCGGCAGCCTATGGGCATCAAGCTTACTACTACCTGCAATTGCTATTTCGTTCCGGGTTAATTGAAAAGCCTCAAACGGTCGAAGAGGTTCACCTTTACCTGGCAGAATCGGAACGAAGGTGGGCGGTTAAAGAGCTTCAGGGCATGGGTCTGGGCGGCAAACGATTCCTGGCAGGGATCTGTCCGGGCGCGTCCTTTGGAGCGGCAAAGCGTTGGTTGCCGGACCGGTATGCCATGCTGGCGGACCGCTTGATTGATGTGCTGGGCGTGGATGTGCTAATCTTTGGCTCCCGTGCCGAGATCCCCTTGGCCGAAGCTGTGGCGCGGGCCATGGGACACACCCCTGCCCTTGTCGCAGGAAAAACCACGCTGCGAGAGTTCATGGCATTGCTGGCGAAATGCCACCTGGTCATCACGAACGATTCCGGCCCTATGCATTTGGCAGCAGCGCTCCAGATACCGCTTCTGGCCATTTTCGGCTCTACTAACGAGCGCGCCACCGGACCCGTAGGTCATCGCGTGCGCATCGTTAAGCGTCCCGTCGAGTGCAGTCCCTGCGGTCACCGTCAATGCCCGATTGACTTCCGGTGTATGACTGGAGTCTCCGTAGACGACGTTTACAAGGCGGCGCTGGAGTCGGTAAAGAATTGGGAGATCGGCCCCTGACACGATGCTGAAAACCGGCCTAGCCTGTCATCCCGAGCGAAGCGAGGAAGCCCGCAAGTTTTGCGTTTCCGGAGCGAGATTCCTCGCTTCGCTCGGAATGACATCGTTCAGAAGGATTTTTCTGCATCTTGCTAAGTCACAAGAATGAAGATCACCGCTCAAGATCGCGCGGCACTACTGGCAATTATTGAAAGATTTCCCCGCCAGCGCATCGTCCTGCTTGGAGACTTGGTGGCGGACGAATACGTTTATGGGGAAATCGCTCGGGTGTCCCGTGAGGCCCCGGTCCTGATTTTAAAACAGCGCGAGAAGCAAGTGGCGCCCGGCGGCGGAGCTAACGCCGCCAACAACCTGGCCGACCTCGGCGCCCAGGTAATTCCAGTGGGTGTAGTGGGAGACGACGAGACGGGCGAGGCGTTGCTGAGTTATTTCCGGGAGAAGAGTGTTAACACCCGCTACGTAATACGCCTGCGCGATCACCAGACCCCAACGAAATCGCGTATTCTCGGAGGTCTTAGCCACTGGCAACGCCAGCAGATCGTTCGCATCGATCGCGAACCGGCTCAATTACCGGCAAGGGAAGTTCGAAGGCGGTTAACCCGCAGTGTCCTTCCTCTGTTGCGCTCGTCTTCTGCCCTGCTGGTGTCCGATTATGGTTATGGCTCGACGGGCGCGCGCGAGGTGGAATTTCTATGCCGCCGAAAAGCACGCCTTTCACTGCCGGTGGCGGTTGACTCCCGCTATGACCTGCTGACCTATAAGAACGTCACTACGGCAACGCCGAATGAGCCGGAGGTAGAGGCGGCTTTTGGCGAGACCATTGGCCACGACCTGGAACGGCTTCATGCCCTGGGGAGAAAACTGATGCGCCGCCAGGGCCTCGAGGCCCTCCTGGTCACACGCGGCCGCGATGGTATGGTGCTTTTTGAGCCGCGCCGGGAACCCCGCCATTTGCCTGTTTTCGGTTCTGACCAAGCGGTGGATGTGACCGGAGCAGGCGATACTGTAATCGCCGCTTACACGCTGGCGTTAGGGGCAGGCGCGGGCTTCCTGCATGCCGCCATGATTGCGAACTGCGCCGGCGGTCTGGTGGTGATGAAGCGAGGTACGGTTTCCGTCACCGGCAGTGAGCTCATGGAAGCAATTCGAAACGCATGAGCGCCCAGATCATACCGCGCGAAGGAGCCACAGAACTCGGTGGTGAATTGCGCCGCGCAGGACGCCGCGTCTCTTTCGCCAATGGGTGCTTTGATGTTCTGCATTCCGGCCACGTGCGCTATCTTCAGGCGGCGAAGCAACAAGGGGACGTCCTCGTGGTAGGGATTAACAGCGACCGCTCGGTCTCGGCCCTGAAGGGCCCGGGAAGGCCGCTGCTTCCCGCCCAAGCGCGGGCAGAACTGGTCGCCGCGCTCGAACCAGTCGATTACGTTGTCATTTTCGATGAGTTGAACGTGGAAGCCTTGCTCAGCGAGCTTCGCCCGGACGTGCATTGCAAGGGGCCCGACTACACCACGGAGACGGTTCCCGAAAGGGCGCTGGCGGAAAGGCTGGGGATCACTGTGGCCATCGTCGGCGACCCCAAAGACCACTCGACCCGAGGCTTGCTGGCGGAGATCGCCCGGCGGTATCGAAAGGACTGACCGTTGCTGTAGCGGCGCTCTGCGAGCGCCGGTACTCCTTGGGGACTCAGGCGGCGGTCATAGACCGCCGCTACAAGGCCATGCGGCAATTCGATTCTCAGTCCCGTTTTCTGGTGATTCGCCTGAGTTCTATCGGCGATATCGTGCATGCCCTGCCCGCCGTGGCGGCGCTAGGACAGTCTTTCCCGCGCGCTGAAATCCATTGGCTCATCGAAAGGCGCTACGCGCCTCTTCTGGAAGGAAACCCTTACGTTCACCACATAATTACGCTCGATACGCTCAGTTGGCGCGGCAGTTTTCCTCCGCTTTCAGTGCTGGAGGAAACACTGAAGACCTTCAAAGGACTGCGGGCGAGCGCTTACGAAGCAGTTGTGGATTTTCAGGGGCTCTGGAAGTCGGCGATCATCGCGCTTTTGGCTGGCGCCAAAAGGAGAGTAGGCTTGGCTGAGCCTTGGCTGAGGGAGCCGAGCGCGGCCGTTTTGTACACCGAACGGGTATCTGCGGCGGGGCGGCAACACGTCGTCGAAGAGTGCCTCGCCTTGGTCGAACATCTAGGAGCGCGTGTCGGCCTCTGGCAGTTCCCCTTGCCGCAAACTCCCGAGGCTGACCTGTACGTTGATGATCAGCTCGCTCGCCTCGAAGCGCGGGACTTCATGATCATTAATCCTGGAGGAGGCTGGAAGACCAAGCGCTGGGCGCCTGAGAACTATGCCCTGCTTCTCCGCCATCTCGAGGCCCGGTTTAGCAGCACGCTTCTGCTAACAGGGTCGCCGCAAGAAAGTGAATTGATTTCAGGAATTCTGAAGGGCGCGGGAACCAAGCGAGCCTTTAATTTTCCCTCCAGCGTAGTGCAATTCATTGCGCTGGCGCGACGAGCCAGGTTGTTCCTGGGAGGCGACACGGGACCATTGCATCTGGCGGCGGCAGTGGGAACGCCCCTGGTGGCCATTCACGGCCCCACAAACCCAGCGCGCAATGGGCCATTCAATAAAGCTGACATCGCCCTTTACAACCAGGCTCCTGTCAATCACTCCCGGCGCGATCCGAACGCTGCTTACATCGAGGGTATTTCAGTGGAGTGCGTCCGAGCGGCCATCGAGGAACGCCTCGCGAGGATCAATGCCTAAGGACTACGCCGCTTGGGCCACCCGATGGCGCGTACCGTTGGGGTTCGTCCTTGCCGTTGCCTACTTGATCCTTGCGCAACCCTCCCTGGCGCTGCTGCTGTCCGGGGCCGCACTGGGGTTTGCCGGTCTCCTGTTGCGGGCCTGGTCGGCGGGTCACCTCGCCAAGAACCAACGGCTCGCCACAGACGGCCCCTATGCCTGCACTCGCAATCCTCTTTACCTTGGTAGTGCGCTGATGGGGCTGGGGGCCGCGGTGGCCGGCCGCTCCTGGATCATGGGCGTGGCTTTCGCTGCCTTCTTCGCCCTGGTGTACTGGCCGGTGATGGAGCGCGAGGCGCAATTCCTGCAACGAGAGTTTCCGAACGCTTTTGAGTCGTACGCGAGGCAAGTACCGCTGTTCTTCCCCAAGTTGCACCGCCCGCCCGCCGCAGGTGAGAAGTTTCAGTGGCGGCTTTACCTGAAGAACCGGGAGTACGAGGCGGCGGCGGGATATGTGGCGACTATGCTTTTTCTGGCATTGAAGATGTGGTTGCGGTAGATTTGAAAGGTGGACTTTTGCCCCGCTGTGAGCCAAGTTAATATTGTGCCTTGCTTGGTAACACAAAACGACGGCTTCTTTGCGGCATGTGAAGATTACTCTTCGTGCTCATGGTTCCTCTGTGTCCTCCGTGCCTTGAAAGATTTAACACAGAGCACACTGAGCGTCTCAGAGCCCTCTGTGTTCAGTCTTTTTCGGCAACGGAGGACGCAGAGAGCAGGATTTTGGTTGCGGCACTTGGGCCGCGCTGCGCTCAAATTCGGATGCCTGACGCTTGCCGCTTTGTCCCTGGCGAATCCCCATCTTCTCGCGCAAGCAAAAGCCCCGCCTTTCCAGCCGGGAGAACGCTTAACCTACGATGTCACCTGGTCGATCTTCCAAGCCGGGACAGTCTCCGCCACTTTGCAGGGTGAAGGTCAAGGATCAAAGGATAATTACACTGTCATCACCACCGCCCAATCGCAGGGTTTTGTCTCCCTGCTCTTTGACGTTCAGAACGAATTCCGGTCTTTCTTTGATCCCCACACCTTGTGCTCGGAGAGGATTTCAAAAAAGATCAATGAAGGGCGGCGGCACAAGGAAACGGAAATCGTCTTTGACTCCCAGCGCCTGCGGGCCATTCTGGACGAACGCGACCTGGCCAAACCCCAGGATCCGCCCAAGCACGCGGAGAACGATATTCCCAATTGTGTCGAAGATGTGGTAACGGCCTTCTATTACTTGCGCCGCCAGAACCTCCAAATCGGCAAGGCCCTTCACCTGCCGGTTAACGATGGCTCGAAGACCTACGATGTGACACTTGATGTTCAGGCGCGTGAAACAATTCAAACCCCCCTTGGGAACCGCTCGGCCATCCGTGTGGAACCCAAGGTCTTCAGCGGGTTGTTCAAGAGAAGAGGACGGATGCTGGTCTGGTTTAGCGACGACGATCAACACTTGCCCCTGCGCATCAAATTCATGATTGCCGTCGGACCCATTACCGCCACGTTGAGGTCCGTTACCCACATTGCAGAAAAATCGCTCCCGCAAGGAAAGCCAGCGGTCGTCGCAAAGTAAGCCTTCAGCGGTCAGCCATCCCGCGGCGGCGGGTCAGCTTCCCCCCTGTCATTCTGAAGCCCCGTTCTTTGGGGCCGAAGGATCTCCGCAGTTTCTCTAAACGGCCACCCAGTGAACGTTCCCCGCGAACTGCAGAGATCTTTCGTCGTCCGCCAACAAGAATGGCGGACTCCTCAGGATGACAGGCTTGGGCGCTCTCCTAGGTCAGACGATGCGGTATTTTTCCGCCAGCAGGCGCTTGAACTTGGGCTGGTATATGATGTCGTAAGCAAGCTCTTTGTCGGGGAAGAGATTGAGGGCGTACTGGCGAGTATGGGCCACGAGTTCTGAGGCCTCCTCGATGGGAATGTCGGATTGAGCCACCACGTTCAGGACCAGGTTCACGACGATTTGTAAACGTCTTACCTTGCGGTTTTCCTTGAGAATTTCCTCTTGGCTGGCCACGGCGGCGGCCTCCTCTCTGTCGCGGCGATTTTATCCGTCAGTTGACGGACTAGGTGGCGGCGTCCCGATCAGATCGGCGCGGGTTCCACTCCCTCCACAACAAACTGACTGGCTGTGCATAACTCGCCCTGCCTCAGGCAATTCTAGTATAAGCTAACAGAGGCGGGCGAGTTCGGATTCCGTAAACCCCAAGGTGAACGCCGGACTCCCACCCTACGGACACGCCATGGCGTGCCCCTACTAACGATGGCAACCGTGATCACTGCGGAAAGAAAGGCTCTCCTCTCCGGGCGCTGGGGGCAACTGCGCGAGGTGCTTCGCGACTCGCTCCTGAACTTTTCCCGCGAGAACTCTTTCGCCGTTTCCGCTTCCATCGCTTACTACAGTCTGCTCGCCCTCTTCCCCATGATGATGCTGCTTCTGGGGGTGAGCGGGATATTCATCCGGCGCTACGAACTCTCCGGCCGGCTGGCTCTGGTGTTGGGAAATTACCTGCCTGTCAAGACGGACTTCATCATGACCAACTTGGTAAGCATTTCGCGAGCTTACGGAAGGGTCAGCTTACTGTCCTTCCTGCTTCTGTTGTGGGCCTCTTCCGGTGTCTTCCTTCCCCTCGAGAAGGCCCTGAACCGGGCCTGGGAAGTCGAGAAGCGGCGGAGTTGGTGGCGAAGACGGCTTCTCGCCCTCGAGATGGCGGGGATTTTCGGTTTCCTCGCCCTGCTCTCGACGTTTCTGGTGGGAATGCGCAAATACGCTCACGCCTGGCTTGGTAGCTGGGTTGCGAGTTCGCTGCTCCCTTTCGGGGATTTCCTCTATCGCGGCGTCTTCGCGGCCGCGACTTTCGCCATCACGCTCTGCATGTTCCTGGTCGTGTTCGAGCGGCTGCCCAACCGACCCATGAGTCTTCGCCAGGCTTTTCCCGGGGCGTTGCTGACGGCGCTTTTCTGGCAGGCGGCGCGCGGGCTGTTTATGCGCCTCCTTCCCTTCTTCAATTACCGCCAGGTGTATGGCTCGATCGGAGTGGTGGTAGCCCTGATGACCTGGGTGTACATTTCCTCGGCGGTTATGCTTTTTGGCGCCCAGGTGTCCCGTTCGCTCTATCGCACCTGGAGAGTCAAGCCGCCCAGCGTCGAGGTTGCGGCTTCAGGCGCGGCCGAAGCTGCGGACAAGGGGCTGTAGCAGCGCACCGACAGCGATCCGTTGTGCAGTTGCACCGTGGTCGCACCCTCAACGTCCGAACGGAAAACACGAATTCCCCGCTCCCGCAAGCGTGCCAGGGTTTCCGGACTGGGCATGTTTCCGAAGTCCCCGGAGCCTCCGGTGACGATTGCCACGCGAGGGTCAACACGAGCGAGGAATTCCGCGCTGCTGGATGAATTCGAACCATGGTGGGCCACTTTCAAAAGTTGACTCTGCAAGGGTTCTCCGGAACCCAACAGCTCCTGCTCGACCTTCGTGCTGATGTCGCCCGTCAGAAGCGCGCTTTCTCCATGATAGTCGAGGCGGAGAACCAGTGAGTCATCATTGGAGGGCAAACCAGACGGCCGCCACGAGCGCGCCGGCCACAACGCTCGCACGGCTATGCCACCACGCTCCAGTTCGTCCCCCGCCGCGAGCGTCCGCTCTGCCACGCCCTTCTGGCGAACCCTCTCCAGCAAAGCCGAGTAGGCAGGGGTAGGAGAATTTACCGCGTGCCAGAACTCGCCGATCTGGAAGTTTCGCACGACCGCAAAAAGGCCCCCCAGATGGTCTTCGTGCGCATGAGTAAGCACCACGATATCAATCTTCTTGATCCCCCGTGACCACAAGTAAGGCGATATGATGTCTTCGCCGGGATCCCAGAGACGGCCCTGAAACGCGCCTTCGCCGGTGCTGCGCTGGCGGCTTCCTGAGGCATCCACCAGCATTGTGGTTTTGTCAGGAAGCACCAGGAAGAGTGAATCGCCTTGGCCGCAATCAAGCGCCGTGACCTCTAACATTCCGGAGGGAAGGCGCGGCGCGAAGGGGTGAATAGCCACCAGGGCGGTCATCACTCCAAGAGCCGCCATTGAAAGCCCGAAGGCCCAGGCGCGCCTGCCAAGCGCTACGGCGGCCACGAGAATGGAAAGCACAAACCCGCAGCCAACCCACAACGGCGGGCCCGGCACTCGGAAGGAGAGCCAAGACGGCAAATGCGTAAGGTTTGTCAAGGCAAACAGCCCTGCCATGACGACTGCCAACGCCTTCGCGGGCCAGACAGCAAGCGCAGGAAGGACGGCGCCCAGCAACACGGTCGGAACAGCAAGGGCCAGGAGCAAGGTCATTAAGGGGACAGCCAAAGCATTAAGACCGATTCCCGCCAAGGATACCCGATGAAAAATCGTCGCCATGGGAAGCAAAAGGCCGACCTGAAGAACGGTGGAGAAAAGCAGGATGTTGGCCGCCCAGAGTAGAAGCCGCGCTGGCCCGGTCACGAGAGCGCTGGCCAAAGCGGCATGCTGGTCCAGAAATCGCAAGCGCATTCTTAGCGCTGCAATCAGCGCGCGCAGGTCCAGCCGGAATTGCGCTTGCGGAGGAGCCAGTTGGGCGTCCAGAGTGCTTTGGTATAGGTCACGTAAAGCGCGCCGATAAGGCTCTGTCATCCGTTCCAGGATGGGCGCAACCAGCCCGGCAATGAGCAGCGCCGCCGAAAAGGAAAGTTGAAATCCGGATTCGAAGAGCCAAGCCGGGCGGGAAATCATCAGGATGAGGGCCGCCAGTCCGACAGTATTCAAAGTGGAATGATTGCGGTAAAGCAGCCGGCCCAGCAAATAAAGCGAAATCATCAATGTGGCGCGCAACGTGGGCGCGCGCTGCTCAACCAAAACCGAATAGAACATGAGGAGCGCAAGGACAATCAAGCGCCTTGTCGGTTCGCCGAGCGGGAACAAGCCCAGTAGCCAACTCGCCAGCAACACCAGTAGGCCAACGTGAAGGCCCGCGATCACCAGCAGATGATAGAGCCCCGTTTTGCGGAAATTCTCGATGGTTTCGGAGTCCAGCGAGGACCGGTCGCCCAGCAAGACTGCTTTGAGCACCGTGCCGCAACGCCCCTGGGCAGACCAGCGCGGGTAAAGATCGTCTATCGATCGTAGCAACCTGTTCCGAATCTGCTCAACCAGTGTCCCAATCCCTGCACGGTTCGAGCGGGGCAGCTTTTCAACCAGGAGAGGATTCTTGATAGTTCCAATCCAATAGATGTCCTCGGTGGATTCCATCCAGTTTCGAAAATCGAAGCTGCCGGGATTCTGATAAATCCTCGGCTTTCGCAAGCGCACCAATACTCGGATGGTGTCACCATACTCAAGCCGCAACGAGTCCAAGAGCGCCGAGATTTCTGCCTGCTCGGATGCCTGAAGGCGCAGTCGGACCTTTCCGGTCAAATCGTGAGAAACGCCCCGGCTCTCGGCTCGCTCTGTTTCAAGGTCGAATTGAAGCCCGTAGGCCGTGCGGAGGGGCGTGGAGATGACTCGCCCTTGCAGGCGAATAGGGTCCTGAACATCCACCCCCTGAGCGGCCAACTTGCTCACATGGTTGGGCGGGAATCGGTACTCAAACAAACAGCCCGCGGAAGCGCCCGCGGCCAGAAAGCCGAGCAGCGCCAGAAGCAGAGAAACTCGCACCCAACCCGCGCGCAACATGAGCAAACCGGCAAGCAAACAAACCCCCACGCAAGCCGGAAGCGCGCCGAGCACAAACCCGTGGGCATGCCCGGGACCAGCCAGAAATATTCCCGACCCGAAACTGGCCGCCATTGCGAGGAGGGGGCTTCTCATGCGCGGCGTTTTGCTTGCTGCGGTTTCAGTCGCGGGCGCGTTTCTCGTTTCGATCTGCTCGCTGGAACTGCCAGGTGTTGCGTGGAGGTTCAATGAAATGCCAGCACTCTACACGTCATAGTGATGGGAGGATTCTCCCTCTCTCCTCCTTGGGGCAGAACGCTCGAGCGATAATATGCCTGTCCTCTCCGTTTGCGGGAGAGTGTCCGTCAGCCGACGGAGCCCGGTGAGAGCTCGCCACGAGCCTGCGCCCCTCCGCGAGCGCGTCTGCCTGCCTCGAGACATGCGGCAGGCGTCCAGCCCAGCTTCCCCACTGCTTCAGGGCTTTCTACTTCCCAGGGCGAAAAACCCAAACAATCCGAAACGCCGGGCGATGTGTCGAGGCAGCGCCAGCAGACTTGGCAGGCCGAGCAGCCCGAGAACGCTCAATTGGCGCATGAGCGCCTCCTTGGCGCCAGCGCCGGCTACTGCATATATTCCGACTTGACGTAGTCCCTGCTCTTTCCCGCTTTGTGGCAGTCCCAACATTCCTTCATATCCGTCACAGTGGGTGTGTTTTCGGGGGCCTTGAACACTTCAAAGCCCCAGCCACCGGTGTCCGCATAAAGCTTGGCATTCTTCACCATCAGAAAGGTGGACTTGAGTCCCCGACCCTCGATGGCTCCCGGGGAGTTGCCGATGCCATAGAGTTCAAGGGCCAGCATGGATCCGTCCGGGAAGAGTTTACCGTTCTTAAAAGCGGCCCAGCCCTTATCATTTACGTAAACGTTATGGAGGCCGCCAAAGCGGTCAAATAATTTGCTCTCCTTGCTGAAAATCGCCATGCTCTTGATGTGCCTCCAATGACGGGGATCGTTGGGATAAGCGGGATAAGCGATGGCGGGTTTCTTTTGAGCCTGAGCAATCAAAGCCCCCAGGCTCACTACCACCGCGACGAAAGCTAACGAGAGAATCCTGGTGCGGGTTGCCATGGAGAGATACCTCCTGATGCTACGCTCGCATGAGTTGTCGACCTCGATTAACAACTTACCTTTTCTGGCCCACATTCTAGCGCAACTGTTCTCCACCTCCAAGTGATCTATGAAAAAAATTCCACCCCCCCCAAGAAGCTGCGAGCGGCAGGCAAGTGCAGCCCTAAAATGGCGGTGGCCCACCAGCGCCGGCGAAGGGATTGCCCCTCCCCAAAAAAGCTCTTGACACGTGGCGCGATATGTGATAACCTAGAATACGATGCTAGGTGGTCCTGTCATGAGCGGAGGGGCCCCACGCGCGCCCCTGTATTCCTCTTTCCAAGCCGACAGTATGTCATTGCCCGCCCCTGCCCATCACGACCGTGACTTTAAAAATGAACGAGCGAACCGCGAATGTCACTGAAAACAAAGGGCAGCTCTGGAAAGCTCCTGGATGAAGCAGGAATGTTATAGAAAACACAGCTACTTACGGGTTCATTCCGGGAATGTCATAGAAAACAAATGAGTTAAACGCTACTCGGCAGCGTGCTAGAGCCGGGCATGCTCGATGCGCGCCAGCTTGGCGAGCGCCTCAATATGGTAAGTTTGAGGGAACAAGTCAAACAATTCGATGCACTCCAAATGATAACCATGGCTCACCAGAAAGCTGAGGTCGCGCGCCAGGGTGGGTGGGCTGCAAGAGAGGTAGTGGATCTTGCGCGGGCGCAGGGCGGCCAGGAGTTTTAACGAGCCAGCATCGACCCCGGAGCGCGGAGGGTCCATCACCACCAGGTCCGGCTCTGCCTGGGCAAAGCGGCGCAGAAAATCGTAGCTTGTTTCGCCGGTGACGCGGAGGTTCGAAAGACCGTTCGCTTCCGCATTGGCCTTGAGGTCCGAGACGGAGGCGGGGTTCGCCTCTGCAGCCACCACCCGATTGAAGCGCCGGGCCAATGGCAGCGAGAACAACCCCACTCCCGCGAAGAGGTCCAGGGCGAGCTCGCCCTGCTCCCCAGGGGTTGTCGCAGCCACAAGTTCGAGCATAAGAAAGCGCGAGACCTGGAAGAACGCGCCGGGGCTGACGCGATAGCTGATTCCACCCACCGAATAATGCAGCGTCGGCTTGCCCAACACGTGAAACCGCTTGCCGAATTCCAGGGCAACGCACACCGCGCCGGGAATTCTCTCCAGCAGGCCGTGGCCAATCTGTTCGGCTTCTACGACAGTGGCTTCGCCCTCGAGGGTGATCATGACTTCTTCATCGCGCTCGTCCGCGAACAGTTCGATTTGGCGGAAAGGTGCGAGAGCACGAGCCCACTCAGGCTGCCGCAATTCACCCAGCCCAGCATTCAGCCGGGGCGAGAGGATCAGGCAGTGGTCGACCGGAAAAACGCGGTGCGACTGGGGCTCGAAAAAGCCCAATTCGACTCTGTCGCCGGGCTGCCGCGCAAGCTTGAATTGAGCTTGGTTGCGATAGTTCCAGGGAGGGCCGGCGTGCAACGGGATTTCTCCCTCCCAGTCGATTTTCCCTAACCTGCGCAGCGTTTCGCGCAGGATTTCCAGTTTGCTTGTGGACTGTAGTTGCGGCCTGAGGTGTTGGTAGTGGCAACCACCGCAGCGGCCAAAATAAGGGCAAGGCGGCTCGATTCGTTCTGGTGCAGCCTGCACGATCCGAAGGGGTCGAGCATGGACTACTCCTTTGGCAGTACGAGCCTCCTCCACCTCCACGCGCTCGCCTGGCAGGACGCGCGGAACCAGAACAGTGCGCCCCGCATGGTGGCCAAGAGCCTCGCCGCCGTAGATCAGCTTGGTGGGAGTGAGCTCGAAGGGCATGGTCCGTTGCCAGTGGTCCGTTGTCCGTGGTCAGTGGTGTTATCACTAACGCCTGTCATCTTGAACCCGCCGCTTTTTGGCGAGCGAAGAATCTCTGTAGTTGTTCTTTCTGCCCCTCGCCACGTGCAAACTGCCGGGATGCTTCGCTCAGCATGACAGTGAGCACACAAACTACCGACAACGGGCTACTGTCAGTGGGCAACGAACCACGGACAACTGACAACGGACGTCTTACATGTAGAACAAACTCAAGCGCGGAAGCTGGTAATACTCCAGCAAGGACCTCTTGCGGAACTGCCGCTCGAGCGACTCGATCTGCGGCCCGGACATTTTCCGGCGATAAGGTCCCAGGCCGCGCTCGACTTGTGTCTGGATCTCAGCCAGGCGTTCAAGGGAGGCTGCGCGGGTGAGAGAAGCGGTCAGCTTTTCTTCCAAGGCGGTCAGGCGTATCTCCAATTCTTCCAGGTCGGCAAGAAGTTTGGCCGGCTCCTGCGAGGCCGTTTCGCGAAGCGCTGCCGCGGTCGAAGCCAGGTCGTCCGCCAGAACCTGCTGGCCTTGTTCACTGGCTTTGCGAGAGGCAATCTCCACAGCCCCCGCGTTGCGATTCAGGAAGCGCAGGAGGTCCTCTTCCCCGAAAGGAGGAGGGGAATCCTTCCGAGCGCCAGCCTGAGTCTCGCCCGCCCGCGCCTCCTCGGCGGCACGCAGAACCTCTTGCGTGCAGTACGCCAAGGCATTGACCATCCTGTATTTTCGCTGGCGGGACTTGAACTTATCGAAAGCGCGAGCAATGCCCGCCAGAACTGCCGCGAGCGGAAGGCCGGCGTCCTTCCAGGATTCGATGAGTGCCCAATCCAGAGGTGAGAGGAGCGTCTTGGTGCCACGGCACTGCTGATAGCGCTCTTCGATTTCGGTGAAGTAATTGAAATAGTTTTCCACAAGAAGTTATCAGTATTCAGTTATCAGTTTTCAGTCTCCAGTTATCAGTGTGATTGTGTCGTTCTGAGACCTGCCGCGCCAACGCCTGTCATTCTGAGTCCCTCGGCCGACGGATCGGAATGACACAGATCTTTAACTGAGGACTGATAACTGATGACTGATCACTTCTTAAGATTGCGTTCGTAGATTATCCGCAAGCCTTCCAGGGTGAGCGAGGACTCGACAGGGGGCTTGTATTTTGAGGCGCCGGCCACCAGCGATGCCTGTCCGCCGGTGGCAATGACCCGGGTTTTCTTGCCCAGCACACGGCAGAGGCGGTCCAGGATGCCATCCACCAGGCCTACAGCTCCGTAGAAGAGTCCGGATTGCATGCTGGCCACCGTATTGCTTCCGATGACGCGCTGCGGTTCGCGTATCTCGACCCGCGGCAACTTCGCCGCGTGCTCGAAGAGCGCTTCTGCGGATATACCCAGACCTGGCGCTATGGCTCCGCCCAAATACTCGCCTTCCTCGGAGACCACGTCGAAAGTTATCGCCGTGCCGAAGTCCACCACGATGCAGGGGCCGCCGTACTTCTCGAAGGCGGCCACGCTGTCGGCGATGCGGTCCGCGCCCACCTCCTGCGGGTTATCGTAATGGATGGCCATCCCGGTGCGCGTCCCCGGGGTGAGGAAGAGGGGCTTGAGGTGAAAGTATTTCCAAGCCATTTCCTCGAGCACAGGGTTGAGCGTCGGCACCACGCTGGCAGCCATGATGGCCTTAATCTGCTCCGCCTGAACGCTGTCCAGCGTGAAGAGGTTTCGGGTGAGGATGCCGTATTCATCCGCGGTTTGCGACTTGTCAGTCTTCAGCCGCCACTGGACGCGCAGTTCCCGGCCCGCGAAAACTCCCAGAACCGTGTTGGTGTTCCCTACGTCGATGACGAGGAGCATCATTTCACTTCCGCGACCTCGCCGGCCACCAAGGTCCCCTCGCGCCAGTCGTCATACTGCACCCGCAGCGCGCCGTTGGGATCGAGGCCCACGGTTGTGGCAAGCGATTCAGCCTCCGGGGTCACGATACGAATGCGCTTTCCAACGGCATACGTGGATGCGGCCGCCCAGCGTTCGGCGATGGCGGCACTGCCCTTTTCCAGGAGCAGGTGGTAGTACCTTTCCAATTCTTTTAGCAAGGCAACGAAAATCTGCACCCGCGGCCAGGGCCTTTGGCTCTCAATTCGCAAGGAGGTGGCAGTGGGCTTCAGTTCGGCCGGCATCTCGCTGTGATTGACGTTGATCCCGATCCCCAGCACAACGCTATGCAACCGCCCTAGTTCCGCACTCATTTCCGTGAGGATGCCGGCAACTTTCTTCCCGTTCACCAGCAAATCGTTGGGCCAACGGATATCCACGCAAAGTCCTGTGGCTGCACTCAGGGTTTGTTGGGTAGCCACGCCGGCCATCAAAGTGAGAATGGGGGCGGCCGTGGGAGAGAGCGGTGGACGCAGTATGAGCGACATGTAGATGCCGCTGGATTTTTCCGAGTACCATTTCCGGCCCAGGCGCCCCCGGCCAGCCGTTTGCTCTTCGGCCACCACCACCGTCCCGTGGCTGGCGCCCTTTTGCGTGAGATTCAAGGCAACGGAGTTCGTCGAGTCCGCCCGGAAATGGTGGATAATGGTGTGCCCAATCTCGCTTTCCCCCAATTCCTCCTCGATCAAGCTGGGCAAGAGAATGTCCGGGATCTTCATAAGTTGATAGCCGGTCCCGCGATGGCCCTTGATCTCCACGCCCAACTCGCGCAACGTCTTGACCCACAGGCCGACAGCAGAACGTGTCACCCCGATTTGGGAAGCAATCTTAGGCCCTGGGACCACTACCGTGGCGTTCTTTATCAGCAAGTGGATCATCTTATCGATTTTGCGTTCAGTGCTTCCGGTAGTCATGATTCCGGGCTCTCTACATAGGCTCGATGCGAAAGTTGATGTCCACAGCGGGAGCTGAGTGCGTGAGTGCTCCCACGGAAATATAATCCACCCCCGTCTCGGCATAAGCGCGGATGTTTGTGGCGTCGATTCCACCGGAGACTTCCAACCGGATGCGCCCGGCCGCGCGCTCGACGCACTGCCGGACTTCTTCGGGAGTCATGTTATCCAGCAGCACGCCGTCGGCGCCGCACTCCAGCGCTTCCTTGAGTTCGGCGAGGCTGGTTACTTCCACCTCGATGTGATATCCCACCGGGCGATGGCGCTTGGCGCTTTCCACCGTGGCACGAATTCCGCCCACCAGTTGCAGGTGATTATTCTTGATCAAGATTCCGTCGTCCAGCCGTAGGCGGTGGTTTTGGCCACCACCGAGACGGACGGCGTATTTCTGAAGAGTGCGAAGTCCCGGGGTGGTCTTCCGCGTGTCAAGGAATTCCGCTCGGGTTCCGGCTAGCTCTCCTTTAAGGCGCCGCGCATAGGTCGCAATCCCACTCAGATGTTGTAGGAAATTCAACGCCACACGTTCACCGGCGAGCAAAGTGGCGGCGGGGCCGCAGGCGGTCGCCAGCACGGTTCCGGCCGCAACATCCGTACCATCATCCAGCGCGGGGTTCCACTCGACGCTCGGTTTGAGGACTTGAAACACGATAGCCGCGACGGGCAGCCCGGCCACGACAAGGTTTTGTTTGCTGCGGAAGGTGCCGCAAGCTTTCATTTCCGCCGGGACGGTGACGGAAGTTGTCAAGTCGCCTTGGCCGAGGTCCTCGGCCAGGGCCATATCGACAAGAGCGCGCAGTTCTCCCGAAGACAGGTCCAGAGGTCCAGTCAAATCGCCCATGGTCATAGGACTGAGGTATCCCATCTTCCCTCGCTTATTGCCATCGTAGCGCCGGCTTCCAGCCGGCCCTGACCGCCAGGATGGCGGCGCTACAAATGCTACTTCAACCCTTCAGCATGTCGTCAACGGTCAACTCGGCATCCCTCATGACTGCCGGAGGAGTCCTTTCCCCAAATCGTGCTTGCCGTGGATTGGGAGTGTCGTCCTGCGCCCGTCGGGATGAATGAACAAAGCGTGACTTCCCGACTGCCGGTCCAAGGCAAAGCCATGCCTCATCAGGACGGAGATCACCTGGCGGGCATTGAACGAAGGAAGCTTAGAGGTCACAGCGCGACCCGCACCCTGTGGGAGCCCACTTCCTGGTATATAGGCTCATTTCTGGCAATTCGGCTTTCCACATGTAGCCGGATGGCGTCTTCGATGAGGTGGCGCGCTTCGTCCTCGGTTTCCCCCTCCGTACAACAACCCTGGAGGGCAGGACAAATGGCCACAAACCGGCCATCCTCATCCCTCTCTATCACCACCGTGAATTCGTAATCCTGCATGGTTCCACTCCCCGTGAGACTATTTTACCTCGGCTGCCATAATCTGAATTAACGTCATGACAATATTCGCTACAGCCGAGGTTGCCGTCATACCGACCGATCCTTAGTGAACCTCTCAAGCGATTCCAGAATCTTACGCAAATGTTCCGCCAGTTCGGCGCGCCGGTGCGCGCCGGTGCGCACGACCTCTTGCGGTGCCCGCGCCAGAAAATCCTCATTGTCAAGTTGCTTCTGGACCTGTGCCAAAGCTCGTTCGGTCTTTTCCTTCTCCTTTTCGAGGCGTGCGAGTTCCGCATCATGGTCCACCTGTTGTTCATGGAAAACCCGCAGGGCAAATATCGGCCCACCTCGCACCCCCGGAGTTGTCGCCTCCAAACGCTCGCGAGTGAAGTTGAGCGCCTGAAAGGCGGAAAGGCGCAGGATGGTCTCCAGATGCGCGCGGAAGAGTTCCAGCCAGCGCAAGTCTTCGCTCCCCACTTGCGCGCTGGGCTTCACCTTCTGCAAGCCCATCTCCGCCTTGGCGTTGCGCAGAGAAACTATCAAATCCTGGAGCAGCTCGAATTGTTTTTCCGAGACGGGGTCTGCAGCGCGCTCGCTGACCAGTTGGAAACCCGTCAAGGATATGGAACTCTCACGCCCGGCGCGCGGAAGCCGCCGCCACAATTCTTCGGTAATAAAGGGCATGAAGGGATGGAGCAGATGGAGCGCGGATTCGAACACTCGCGCCAGGTTGATCCAGGCCGGCGCCACTTTCACTCCCTCGCAGGGGCGCGTGATTTCCGGCTTGACCCACTCCAGGTACCAGTCGCAAATCTCATGCCAGAAAAAATGATAGACCTCGTAAGCCGCCTCGTGGAAACGATAATCGGCGAGGGCTTCGTCCACTTTCCGGCTCACCGCCTGCAAACGGGAGAAGACCCAGCGGTCGGCAAGCGCCAATGACTCGAGCGAAGTGACGGCACTGAAACCTAGTTCCGGAACCGGCCGCAATGCCTCTCGAAGCTGGTCGTGCCAGGCCTCCGGCAGCTTTTGCAGGTTCATAAGGATGAACCGCCCGGCATTCCAAATCTTGTTGGCGAAGGCGCGGTAAGACTCAATCTTCTCGACGCTGAAGGCAATGTCGGTACCGGGCGCGGCGCTGATCGCCAAAGCAAAGCGCACCGCGTCGGTGCCGTATTTTTCCGTGACCTTGAGCGGGTCAACCACGTTGCCCTTGGTCTTGGACATTTTCTGCTTTTCCGCGTCGCGCACCAGGGCATGAATGTAAAGCTCGTGGAAGGGTACCTCGTTCATGAACTTCATGCCCATCATGATCATGCGCGCGCCCCAGAAAAACAGGATGTCGAAGCCCATAATCATGAGGTCGTTGGGGTAGAAGCGGCGCAGGTCGGGAGTGTCGTCCGGCCAGCCGAGAGTGGCGAAAGGCCACAGCGCGGAGCTGAACCAGGTGTCCAACACATCCATCTCGGGCCGCAGTTCCCCGCCCCGGCATTGCGTGCACGCTGGCGGCGAGTCGTGCCCGACCATCACTTCGCCGCAGGCGTCACAGTACCAGACGGGAATGCGATGTCCCCACCAGAGCTGCCGCGAGATGCACCAGTCGTGGATATTGCGCATCCAGTCCAGGTAGATCTTCCTGTAGTTTTCCGGCGTGATGCGGATGCGCCCTTCCTCGACCGCCCGGATGGCCGGCGCGGCCAATTCCTGCATCTTCATGAACCACTGCGCGGAGAGCAGCGGCTCGAGCACCGTCTTGCAGCGCTGGCAGGTCCCCACGCTCAGGGGATAATCCTCGATCTTCTCGAGCAGGCCCTGCTCACGCAAATCCTGGATGACCTTTTCCCGCGCCTCAAAACGGTCCAAGCCGCTGTAAGGCCCGGCCTCTTCCGTCATGGTTGCCGAGGTATCGATCACCTCGAGGCGCGGCAAGTTGTGGCGCAGCGACATGTCATAGTCGTTCGGATCATGAGCGGGCGTCACCTTGACAGCCCCGGTCCCGAACTGCGGGTCCACGAAATCATCTGCAATGACGGGAATCACGCGCTTCAGAAGAGGCAAGAGCAACTTGTGGCCTACCGCGGAGCGGTAGCGCTGGTCGGCGGGATTCACGGCCACCGCTGTATCGCCCAGCATGGTCTCGGGCCGAGTCGTGGCCACGCTAATCGAGCCGGAGCCGTCCTCAAAAGGATACTGGATATACCACAAATGGCCCGGGCGCTCTTCGTGAACGACCTCAAGATCGGAGACCGCAGTGTCGCAGCGCGGACACCAATTCACGATGTACTTGCCGCGATAAATCAGCCCTTCGCGGTAAAGCCGCACGAAGACTTCCTGGACCGCGCGCGAATAAGCCGGGTCCATGGTGAAGCGGTCTCGCGTCCAATCGCAGGACGCCCCCAGGCGCTCCATCTGGCGGCGGATAGTCCCGCCATTCAACTCCTTCCATTTCCAGCAGAGTTCAAGAAACTTCTCGCGGCCCATCTCGACGCGCCGCCGCTGGCCTTCCCGCCGCCAAGCGGCGCGGGCGCTCGAGCCCGGCTCGAGCTCAGGCAAGGCCTGGCGGCCGATTTCCTGCTCCACGATTAGTTGGGTGGCGATAGAGGCGTGATCGGTGCCGGGCAGCCAGAGCACATCCTTGCCACGCATGCGATGCCAGCGCATCAGGATGTCAATCTCCGTGTGCTCCAGCATGTGGCCCATGTGCAGCGAACCGGTAATGTTGGGCGGAGGAATCACCAGGCAGAAACGCGCGCGAGCAGGGTCGTCGGAAGGCCGGTAGAGCTTCTGCGCCACCCACGACCGCGCCCAGCTTGGCTCGATAGTCTCGGGGGAATAGACTTTGGGTATCTCGTTCTCCAACTCCGCTCTCTCCTAGCCAAGTTCGCAAAGATTTCGACTTCAGATTACTATAGCGGCTCAGCGGAAGTGAGTCAAACTTTCAGGCCTGACCAAGGGCAGGTTTCAGGAGTCAGGCCCGGGCGAACCTGTGAAGGCGTTTGATGAGTCAGCAAGACACCACAAGAACCTGCGGCCCCAGATCTACCCATGGCTAGTGCCTTGTATAACTCCTTTGCTTTCACTAACATTCCCGGATTAAACTCCCAAGTGTCTTTGTTTTCTACAACATTCCCGCTTCCACCCCTAGTTTTCTACGCCTGTCCTTTGTTTTCTATAACATCCCCGCATCGTTCCCTCACTTTTTAAAGTTACTACGGTCGTTGTGGTAAGGGTAGGAAATGACGGACGGTCGGTAGGGAACAAGGATTGAGGAGCCCTCCATGAGGTCTCTTCGGTCATAGCAGAACACCCTCACCTCACATGGTAGGCTAGCATATTAAGCGTAGTTTGTCAAGAGTCTTTTCGACGGACACAATGTCGCGTGACAGCACGAGCATGGGGGTTCAGTTTGACGACAATTTCTGTCCTTGTGGTCGCCCCAGGGCCGCCACGAGAGCCGCCCCTACGACACTGAGCAGTCAGTCGTCCAGTTCGACAATAAGCTGGCAATTCAAGATTCAAAATTGAAAATCAGTGTTGTCCCAATGTTGATTTCGAAAATTCCTGTAAGTGCAAGTTGTGCTGTGAGTTGGCCGCGAAAATGAGCAAAATCGATTTGAATTCGGATATACCCTTGTGCCATTTCCAAAGTTCCCGAGGGATGGTGCATGAACAGTGGCCGCAGGATTTTTGCTCAGTTGATGGATTTGCTTCCCATCGCCGAGTTCCGCCGTTGCGTCGACCGCTACGACGGCGACTACAAGGTGCAGAGTTTCTCCTGCCTGGATCAATTCCTGTGCTTGGCTTTTGCCCAGCTCACTTATCGCGAGAGTTTGCGCGACATCGAAACCTGCCTGCGCGCACATCAGCCCCAGCTTTATCACATGGGCTTTCGGGGCGGCATCTCGCGCAACAATCTGGCCAACGCCAACCTGCAGCGCGACTGGCGCATCTACGCCGATTTTGCCCGCGTGCTCATCGCGCAGGCCCGTACCCTCTATCAGCACGAACCGTTCGGGGTGGAACTCCACGAGACGGTCTACGCCTTCGATTCCACCACCGTCGATCTGTGCTTGTCGCTTTTCCCCTGGGCGCAGTTTCGACGGCGCAAGAGTGCGGTCAAACTCCACACCTTGCTCGATCTGCGCGGCAACATCCCGACCGCGGTTTATGTGACCGGCGGGCAGGTGAACGACGTGAAGCTGCTCGACCAATTGGTACTGGAAGCCGGGGCGTTTTATCTCCTGGAGCGGGGCTACGTCGACTACCGGCGTCTCTACCTGATTACCCAAGCTCTGGCTTTCTTCGTCACCCGCGCCGAACAGAACACACGCTACCGTCGCTGCGCGTGGCGTGGGGTCGATCACTCCACGGGACTGCGTTCCGATCAAACCATTCGCCTCACCGGACCCAAGAGCTCGCGTCGCTATCCCGCACCCCTGCGGCGCATTCACTACTTCGACGTCGAGAAAGACTTGCGCCTCGTCTTTCTCACCAACAACTTTCAACTCCAGGCGCTGACCATCGCAGAACTCTACCGTGCCCGCTGGCAAGTCGAATTGTTCTTTCGTCGGATCAAACAACATCTGCGTATCCGAGCTTTCTACGGCACCTCGCCGAACGCCGTGAAGACCCAAGTGTGGGTGGCGATCAGCGTGTATGTTCTGGTGGCCATCTTGAAAAAGCAACTCCAGCTGGACTTGAGTTTGTACAAAATCCTGCAAATCCTGAGCGTCACGATTTTCGAAAAAAGCCCGATTTTATTGGCCTTTTCGCAATACAACGACCGAATTTCAGAACCAGATCCTCGTATCCAACTGGATCTGTTCAACATATGATGGGACAGTACTGATTGAAAAGTCAAAATATTCACTATTTACTATTCACTATTTACGTCGCGCTCAAGCGGAACCGCCTGTCCAGTGATTTCCTCGGGCGGGTCGCCTGCTGCCAGCGACTGGGCCAGGATAAGCTGACGCGCTTCGCCACGCATGGCCGGCCAAGTCAGCGCAAAGGTCGCACCTCCCGCCAAGCAGACGATGCCTCCCAGCCTCACGGTCAGCGGCGCTCCAACATGCTGCGCAATCGCACCTGCAAGCAACGCCCCAAAGGGCGCCATACCCATGAACATCATGGAGTAGACCGCCATAACGCGGCCGCGCAACTCATCGGGGACCATGGTTTGGATCAGGGTGTTCGAGGAGGCCATTTGCAAAATCATGGCGAATCCGGCCGGCATGACCAAGAGCACTGAGACCCAGAACCAGTGCGAAAAGGAAAAGAGGATCAGGGAGGCACCAAATCCCATGGCCGCGAACATCACCCATCTCCCCAGCCCGCGCACGCCGCGGCGCGCGGCCAGCGCCATGGTTCCCGTCAGCGCCCCGACTCCCGCAGCGCCCATGAGGAGACCCAGGCCGCGCGCGCCGCTATGCAAAATCCTGTCAGCGAAAATGGGCATCAAGACCATGTAAGGCATGCCCGTCAAGCTGACCAACCCCAGCAGAAGCAACAGGGCGCGGATCGGGCCGGTACGAGCCACCCAGTGGAAGCCCTCTACGAGGCTGTGCAAGCCTGACCTCTGGCTAGCCCGCGGACGCGGCGTCACGATCATCAACAAGAGCCCGACAATCACCGCAATGTAGCTCACCCCATTGGCGAAAAAGCACCAGCCTTCGCCGATCGCGGCCACCGTTACGCCGGCCACCGCCGGCCCCAGGACGCGCGCGCCATTCACCATGGCGGAGTTGAGAGCGATGGCATTAATCAAGTCCTGCGGCTTCACCATCTCGACGATGAATGCCTGCCGCGCGGGAATGTCGAATGCGTTCACCAGGCCCAGGCACGAGGCTAGCAGCATGATTTCCCACACCTTGATGTGGCCCAACAGCGTCAGCGCCGCGAGCACCAATGCCAACAACATGGCCGTGGTTTGGGTGGTGATGACGATGCGATAGCGACTCCTTCGGTCCGCCACTATGCCGCCAATCGAGGCCAAGAGGAATACCGGGAACTGCCCGGCAAAGCCCACCAAGCCGAGCAGTAGCGACGAGCCCGTAAGCCGATAAACCAGCCAGGACTGCGCCACGGACTGCATCCAGGTGCCGACCAGGGAAATGATCTGGCCGCTGAAGAATAGCCGGTAATTCCGGTAGCGTAGCGCCCGGAACATCGCCGGAATGCGGCTCTGCGGCCCACTCGTCGGCGCCTCATTTTTCTGCGGCAGGGAGTTCGCAGGCCCGCCCTGCGCCGATTCGGTTGCACCAGCCATAGTCCCGGGAGCCCTTCATGAGCGATAATCCAAAGCATCTGCCCGCGCCGTCCGTAGAAAACGAGGCGCGGACAGCCACTTCATCATGATACTGGAGCCTGCGGATATTCACCAAAAAGAATGCTATACAACTTGTAATGCCTCGCAAGCTGAAGACACTTTTTGGGGACTCAGGTAGGGGGATAGCTTCGGGCGAAGAATCGAGGGTCAGCCTGTCGTTTAGATAGGCCAACGAGACGGACGACAGAGAACGCTAGGAGGTCCTGCTCATCCTGCTCGCCTGGCACGTGGCGCGGACGCTCTTAAGGGAATAGAACACCAGCAACGATGCCGGCAGGACAACCATGAAGAGGACCGACCCCACGATCGCAAGGCGGAAGTGTGCGGGCTGAATGTGGTCCCGTGGCTCGATAAGCTTAGGTATAACGAAGACGAGGGTAAGACTTAGGGCGACTCCTACGAACAACCAGAGACCGCTGACAACCTGCGATGCGATGCGAGCCCAGTTCTTACACTTTATGGACCCCACGCCGAGTGTGATAAACACTGCAGTAAGCGAGCCGCAGACTGGAAACCCCAGGAGGTCCGCCGGGCCTATTTCGGCAGCACCGGTGAGGAGCTCCTTTGCCGCAAATGCCACGACAAACAGGCACACGCCCGCAATCAGAATGTGGATTACACCAAAGGCAATCAACCACCCACGCCGGTTCTTTAAGGGAGCCAGTGGTTGTGCGGGCAGGCCAGCAGGCTTGGGGGCAGGCAATTCCATTTTGGCATCTTGGACCACTGGATTCTATACCAAAAATAGAAGCGGTACATGAATTTAGTTCGCTTTGCCAAAAACTATGGCATAAAATCGCTGGTTCCATTCTTGAGCCGGCGGCAGTAGACGCGCCGCTGGTCCGTCAGTTGACGGATGAAATCGCCGCAACAGGAATCACGGCAATTCAATCGGAGGAGCATTATGTGCCAGATGAAGTCAAAGGCGAAGGTAATCACATTGCTTTGTTGCAGCGCATTTATGGTAGGAGCGCTCGGCCTGCGGGCGGAGGTGAAGCTGCCCAGTCTGCTTTCTGACGGCCTGGTGCTTCAGCAAGGCATGAAAGTGAACATTTGGGGGACGGCCGACCCGGGTGAACAGGTCACTGTCACGTTAGGGGCTCAACAAGCGAGCTCCGTGGCCGAGAGCGGAGGCGAGTGGAAAGTGAAATTAGGACCGCTCAATGCCGGCGGGCCATTCACCATGACCATTGCCGGCAAGAACACCATTACCCTCCACGACGTACTGGTGGGCGAAGTCTGGGTTTGCTCCGGGCAGTCCAACATGGAGATGCCCGTGGGCACAAACCCCCAAGGCTGGAGTTGGGGGGTCGCCAACTATCTGGATGAGTTGGCCCGCGCTGACTACCCCAAGCTGCGCCTGTTCACGGTTCAGAAGGCCGTGGCCGGAAAACCTCAACGCGACGTGAAAGGCTACTGGGCCACCGCGAACCCAACGACCGTGGGCGAGTTTTCTGCGGTGGGGTATTTCTTCGGGCGGGAATTAGTCAAGGTGTTGAATGTGCCGATTGGCATGATCCATAGCTCCTGGGGCGGAACTCCGGCGGAGGCCTGGACAAGTCGCGACACGCTCGAATCCGATCCCGATTTCAAATCCATATTGGACGCGGGAACGAAGTTACTCTCACCTTACCCCAAGGTCTTCCAGGACTTCGAACAGCAAATGGCGCAGTGGCGAGGGGATTCCGACAAAGCCGAATCCGAGGGCGCGCCAGTTTCCGCAGCCCCAACTGTCCCTGATGACCCGCGGCGAAATCCCTGGCGTCCGGCTGGCCTCTATAATGCCATGCTCGTGCCGCTGACCTCCTACGCCATACGGGGCGCCATCTGGTACCAGGGAGAGTCCAACGCCGGCCGCCCCGTGCAATATCGCAAGCTCTTTCCGGCGATGATTCGTGACTGGAGAGGCGCTTGGGGCGAGGGTGATTTCCCCTTCCTCTTCGTTCAGCTCGCCAACTGGGGAATCTACAATCCCACAGTCAATTGGCCGGAACTGCGGGAAGCCCAACTGATGACGCTGTCCCTGCCGAAGACCGGGATGGCTGTAACTATCGACATCGGCGACGGAAGCGATATTCATCCGAAGAACAAGCAGGAGGTGGGCTATCGCCTCGCCCTAGCCGCGCAGGCCATCGCCTACGGGCGGGACGTAGTGTATTCAGGCCCCATCTATGATTCTATGGCTGTCGAGGGTAACAAGACCCGTTTGCGCTTCAAGTATGTTTACGGCGGGCTGGTGGCGAAGAATTCGGCGTCAGCGCTCACGGGATTTGAGATTGCGGGTGACGATCATAAATTCGTCGCTGCGCACGCCAAAATTGACGGCGACACGGTAGTGGTCCGCAGCGAAAGCGTGCCGCACCCCGTGGCCGTGCGCTATGCCTGGGGTATGAACCCGTGGTGCAATCTGTACAACCGCGCCGGCTTGCCCGCCTCGCCTTTCCGCACGGATAAGTGGGAGGACCCAGAAAAATAGGGAACAGGGAGTAGGAAGGGCTTGGTGTCATTCCGATCCGAGAAACGAAGCTCAGGAGGAATATCCATGCTGAAAGAGTTCAAAGAATTTGCCATGCGTGGGAACGTGCTCGATATGGCGGTGGGCATCGTGCTGGGCGCGGCGTTCGGTGGGATTGTGACCTCGTTCGTCAACGACGTCCTGATGCCGCCCATTGGATTGCTGTTGGGAAAGGTCGATTTCTCGAACCTCTTCATCACACTTACGGGGCGGCACTTCGACAGCGTGGCGCAGGCCAAGGCCGCAGGGGCGGCGACGCTCAACTACGGCATGTTTATGAACACGGTGATCAACTTTCTCATCGTGGGGTTCGCTATTTTCCTGCTGGTGCGCCAGGTCAACAGGCTGCAACCCAAGCCCGCGCCGGCGCCTCCTGGGCCTGCCCTCAAAGAATGTGGGTTCTGCTTTTCGTCGATTCCTCAGCAGGCCACGCGCTGCCCGCATTGCACTTCGGACTTGAAGGGTGCGTAGAATCGCGCAGGCGCCGGGTGCCAGGTGTCAGCAAAAACAGCTCTCAGCTTTCGGCCGTCAGCCCTCAGCAGCCGTTCCATCTGGCCGTTTGCTGGTAGCTGATGGCTCAGAGCCGGTGGCTGGTCTTCACCCCCAGCCCCTAGTACTACTACGTTAAGTTAAGGTGGACGGTTTCGCTTGCGAATTACGCTGCCACAATACGCGCACGCTCCGGTCCAGGTAAACAACAAGCGTTGGATCTCACGACGCGTCCGTGGCAGGGTCCACCCAGAAGTTTTTTTTGTTGCGCAACATCTCCAAGGTCAGGAAGGCGTGCGCCAACATAACCAAGGTGACGTGATGGTGCCAGCCCGTCCAATTGCGGCCTTCGTAATGGTCCAGCCCCAGTTCCTCCTTGAGCTGCTGATAATCCTGCTCGATCTTCCAGCGGCTTTTGACGATGCGCACCAGTCGTCGCAGCGTATAGTTTTCCGGCAGGTCGCAGAGAAAATATTTCGTGGGCTCTCGCTCGCCGGGCGGCCATTCCAGCAGCAGCCAGACCTCCGGCTGGGGCGGGTCGCCTTCGTCGAATCCGTGCGCGGGCTGGACGCGACAAGCGTCGAAGCGGGACTCCAGCCAGCCTTGGGTGCCTTCTCGCCAGCGCACCTGCTTCCACCCACGGGCCTGTTCCGCCACTTCCTGCACCGCGCACGGCCGCTGCTCGCCGTAATGGTAAACCGCCGGCCGACGTCCTCGCCCCCGCGCTTTCCGCAGGCGGGGCGGTTTCCTCCACACCCTCACGGTGGAAGGAATGCCCAGCGCATAAGGAAGTTGGCGGGTCTCCAGCCCCTGGCGAAATTCTGTGACTTCCCCGTAGGCGGCGTCCGCCAACACCACCCCGCACCGCAAACCCCACGCCCGCGCCTCGTCGATCAATTGCAGCGCCAGTTGCCACTTGGTCTGGAACTTCACCTCGGCGGGGATGCCGGCTGCGGCGCGCCGCTGGGGATCCTGCGCCCAGCTTTCCGGCAAGTACAGCCGCCAGTCCAGGATGGTACTTTCTTCTGCTCCCGCCTGATGCAGGCTCACCGCCACCTGGCAATTGGCCGTCTTGCCCAGCGTGCCGGAATATTGCCGCGCCACTCCCACCGAGTGGCGACCTTGCTTGGGGAACCCCGTGTCGTCGATGACCCACACCGGATCGGGCCTCAACTCTGCCGTCATCCGTTGCGCCAACCCTTGCCAAACCGGCGCCCAAGGCCAGGGACTCTGCCCGATCAACTGCTGCATGGCCTGTACGTTTCCCTCGGGCAGACGCGCCGCCATCGGCTCGATCGACTTGCGTTCGCCGTCCAACAACAAGCCGCGGATGTACACCGAGCTCCAATGGCGTCGCTCGCGCCGCCCCAGCGGCTCCAGCAAGTCGGCCAAGAATTGTTCCAAGCGCTTTCGACATTTCTCGATTTCGCTCTCGGTCATGGACCGAAGCTTAGCACCTCTCCTGTGGGAGGTCAATAACTTAACGTAGTAGTACTAGCCCCTAGCCCCGGGCCCTTCGTGCTATAATTGCAGCGACTGCGCGGTTCGGGTGGGGAAGCTTGACCGCGCAGGGCCGGGGCGGCGCGCGCTGGCGCATTCCGGCCAGGGAGGAAGGTATGGCGATAAAGCATTTCGAAAAAGTATGGCACAACGGGGGATTCATTCCCTGGAACGAAGCCACGATACACGTCGCCTCGCATGTGGTCAGCTATGGTTCCTGCCTTTTCGAAGGTATCCGCTGCTACGACACCCCGGCGGGGCCCGGCATCTTCCGCCTGAAAGAGCATACCGACCGATTGGTGAATTCCTGCAAGATTTATCGCATGGAACTCGAGTATTCGCGCGAACAACTGGCCCAGGCGATGGTCGAGCTGGTGCAGGTGAACGGGGTCAAGCATTGTTACATACGCCCGGTGATTTTCCGCGGCTTCGGCGAAGTTGGTGTGAGCCCGCTGAAGAACCCCATCGAGATTTACTTGCTGGCCTGGGAGTGGGGAAAATACCTGGGCGACGAAGCCCTGCGGCAAGGGGTGGACGTGTGCGTTTCCTCCTGGCAGCGCATTGCGCCCAACACGCTGCCGGCGATTGCCAAGTCGGCCGCGAATTATATGAACGCCCAACTGGTAAAGATGGAAGCGATCACCAACGGTTATGTGGAGGGCATCTCGCTCGACGTTTCCGGGCACGTCAGCGAAGGGAGCGGCGAGAACCTCTTCATGGTGCGCGGAGGCAAGATCTTCACACCGCCGCTCTCCTCCTCCATCCTTCCCGGCATCACCCGCGATTCCGTCATCACCCTCGCTCAAGAGCTTGGTTACACGGTTATCGAGCAGGCCATCGCGCGCGAGATGCTTTACATCGCCGACGAAGTCTTTTTCACCGGCACGGCGGCGGAGATTACCCCCATCCGCTCCGTGGACCGCATTGTGGTGGGCAAAGGCCAGCCGGGCCCGCTTACCCGAAGCCTGCAAGCGCGCTTCCTCTCCATCGTCCAAGGGCAGGCGGAGGACAAGTATGGCTGGCTTACCCTCTGCGGCCAGCCTGTCGCCGCAGCGCGCTAGTTCTCGCGCGTTAGCGAATGAGGGGGAATCAGAAATGCTTGGCAGCGAGGACCAACCATGAGCAGCCAAAGCTTGACCATCGATACCTTGCTTCGCACCGCCTGCGAAGTCAAGGCCTCCGACTTGCATTTGAAGGTAGGGAACTACCCTTACGTCCGGGTGGACGGCGAGCTCCAGGCGCTCACCCAATATTCCCGCATCTCCCCTGAAGACATGCTGGACTTCGCTTTCAGCATTATGAGCAACCGGCAGAAGGCCAAGTTCAGAGAGAACACCGAAGTGGATATGCCCTATGGCATCCCCGGGCTGGCTCGCTTCCGCGCCAACATCTTCCAACAGCGTGGGAACGTCGGCATGGTCTTCCGCGTGATTCCGACCAATATCCTGAATTTCGAGGAGCTTTCCCTTCCCAAGGTGATGGAAAAGATTTGCGAAGAAACGCGGGGCTTGATACTGCTGGCCGGCACTACCAGTTGCGGCAAGTCTACGACCCTGGCGGCTATGGTCGACTACATCAACTCCACTCGCACCGACCACATCATCACTATCGAAGACCCCATCGAGTTCTTGCACCGCGATAAGAAAGGATTCGTGAGCCAGCGGGAAGTGGAAGTGGATACCTCCAGCTTCGCCGCCGCCCTGCGCGCTGCGCTCCGCCAGGACCCCGACGTCATTCTGGTGGGCGAAATGCGCGACCTGGAAACCATCCAGACGGCCCTGCTGGCCGCCGAAACCGGCCACCTGGTTCTTTCCACCTTGCACACCACGGACGCCACCGAGACCGTCTTGCGCATAATCTCGGTGTTCCAGCCGGCTGAACAGAAGCGGGTGCGACTGCAACTGGCGAGCACGCTAAAAGCCGTGGTATGCCAACGGCTAGTCAGGAAAAGCGACGGTGTGGGGCGAGTGCCGGCGGTGGAGGTCCTGGTCACCACCGAGTACATCCGGGATTGCATCGTCAATCCCGAGAAGACGCGGCTGATCAAGGACGCTCTGGCTGCGGGCATTTCCCAGTATGGCATGCAAACCTTCGACCAGTCGCTCTACGAACTCCACGCGAAGGGCCTGATCACGCTCGAAGAAGCCCTGGTAAACTCCTCCAATCCCGACGAGTTCAAGCTGCGTATTGCCGGCGTCCGGAGCGCCGCGGACGCCGCACGCGACGAAATGGAAAGGGCCATGCAGGTGGAAAGGTTTGCGGAGAGATAAGGAAGCGCCACCAGACCCGCTCAACGCAGCCCTGCGCATGCTCGCTCGCCGTCCTTATTCCCTGGCTGAAATGCGCCGCGCCCTGGAGAAAAAATATGCGGACTCAAACCAAGTCCGCGCGGCCATCACCCGCCTTCGCGAGCTCCACTACCTGGACGATAAGAAGTTCGCCGAACACTATGCTTCCTCCCTGGCCCGCAACCGCGCCTACGGCCGCCAGCGCATTCGCCGCGAGCTAAAAGCCAAACTCGTGGATTATCGCCAAATTGAGCCGGCACTCGCGCAAGCCTTTGAGGAGACCAGCGAGCGGGACTTGCTGGAGCAGACTCTGGATAAGAAAATCCGCACCTTGCGCCTCCCCTTGACCCGCCCCAAGCTGGCCACGCTTTGCCAGAGCTTGCTGCGCCGCGGATTCCGCTGCGATGATATTATCAAAGCGGTGCGCGCCAGGCCTGAACTCAGGCCCGTCGCGGAGGCAGTGGAGATCGCAGACCTTGAGAGCGGAGAGAAGGGGAGTTTTGAATAGTGAATGCTTTACTATTCAGAATTCATAATTATCCGTCCGAATTCGACCATGAAATCCAGCGAAATCAGAACCCGATTCTTGAAGTTCTTCGAAGGACGCGGCCACCGCATCCTGCCTTCTTCCTCGCTCGTTCCGGCCCATGACCCCACGTTGCTCTTCTCGAACGCGGGCATGAACCAGTTCAAGGACGTATTCCTGGGCCGCGAAAAGCGCGATTACCTTCGCGCCGCGACCTCCCAAAAATGCGTGCGCGCAGGCGGCAAACATAACGACCTGGAGCAGGTGGGACGCACTACGCGCCATCATACGTTTTTCGAGATGCTGGGGAATTTTTCCTTCGGCGATTATTTCAAGAAGGACGCTATCCCCTGGGCCTGGGAGCTCATCACCAAAGGCTACGCCCTCCCTTTAGACAAGCTCTACGTCACGGTCTTTCGCGAGGACGACGAGGCCGAGGAAATCTGGGCCAAGGACGTCGGCGTGCCTCGCCAGCGGATCTTCCGCTTGGATGAGCACGATAATTTCTGGGCCATGGGCGATACCGGCCCCTGCGGCCCATGCTCCGAGATTCATTACGATCTGGGTCCCGCTGCCAGCGCGCTCGGCCACTCTGATTGTTCCTTTCCTTGTCCTCAGGACTGCGGCCGCTACGTCGAGCTTTGGAACCTCGTCTTCATGCAGTTCAACCGCGACGACGCAGGGCAACATGACTCCCCTGCCCCGCCCCAGCATCGACACCGGAGCGGGCCTTGAGCGCCTAGCTTCCGTGCTGCAAGGAAAACTCTCGAATTTTGATACCGACCTCTTCCGCCCCCTGATCGACGAAGCCGCCGCTCTTGCCAACGTCGAATATGGCACGAACCACGATGCGGATGTCTCGTTGCGCATCATCGCCGACCACGCCCGCGCCGCTACGTTCCTGATTTCCGACGGCGTGCTGCCTTCGAACGAAGGCCGAGGCTATGTGCTGCGCCTCATCATGCGCCGCGCACTGTACCACGGTCAGACGCTGGGATTAAATGAGCAGTTCCTCTACAAGATGTCCGGCCACGTCGTGCAGATGATGAAGGACGCCTACCCGGAACTCCTCGCCACAGCCCACCACGTGGCGAAGGCAATCAAGATTGAGGAAGAGCGCTACGCGCACACGACACGGGTCGGTCTGCAAAGGCTCGACGATACCTACGTGACTCTTAGCACCGGCAAAGAAGTTAAATTCCGTGACTGGCGATCCGAATATACGTTACACAGGGACGATCTTATTGACCTTGTACGTTTGGTTTCGGCGAGATCGACCATAAATCGGGCTGGGGTGTCGGTGCCTGAGGGTTTCGCAGGCGTGGTCGACGGGCACAGAGTGTTCGAATTGCACGACACCTTCGGGATTAGACCCGACTTCGTCGAAGATGTCGTCAAGAATTTCGGCCTGACTATCAACCGATATGAGTACGAAATGGCCATGGAGCGGCAGCGCGAGCGGGGTCGCGAAAGCTGGAAAGGCGCGCAGGCCCACGCGGATATACTTCCACCGCTCCTCGGGTACGTGAAGCAGGAAACCGCCTTTGATGGCTACACGCAGACTGAATCCACCAACTGCCAGGTTGTGGCACTGGTCGTGAACGGCGGGCCAGTACACGATGTAAGTGCGGGAACCTGGGTTGAGATCATTCTAGACCACACCCCGTTCTACCCGGAATCCGGAGGGCAGATAGGAGATACAGGCCGCCTGTTTTGGGGAACGAGTGACAGCGAGGTTGCAGATGTGTCAGACACACAGCGGACCATCGTCGGCGCAATTGTCCATAAAGCCAAGGCTCGCCAACCGCTCTCGGTTGGGATGCAACTGACGGCAAGGGTACACAAAGAGCTCCGCGACGCCACTCGCCGCAACCACACGGCCACGCACCTGCTGCACGCGGCGCTGCGAAAGACGCTTGGGACGCACGTGAAGCAGGCCGGATCGCTGGTGGCGCCGGACCGGCTGCGTTTCGACTTCACGCACTATGCGGCGCTGGATGAGCAGGACTTGCTCGACATCGAAGACTTGGTGAACGAGCACATCCTCAAGAACGAAGAAGTCGTGACCACCGTCATGGACCTCGACACGGCGGTGAGCACCGGCGCCATGGCGCTGTTCGGTGAGAAGTACGCCGACCAGGTGCGCGTGCTGTCCATCGACGACTTCTCGAAAGAGCTCTGCGGCGGCACGCACGTGCGCCGCACGGGCGACATCGGCCTTTTCAAGATTGTCTCCGAAGGCAGCGTGGCGGCGGGCACGCGCCGCATCGAAGCGGTGACGGGTGAAGGCGTGCTGAAACAACTGCGGCAAGCCAGCGAGACGCTGGCGCTACTTGCCGAGCCACTGCACGCCAAGCCCGAGGAATTGCTTCCGGCTGTCGAGAAGCTCACCGAGTCCGAAAAGAAGCTGCGCAAGGAACTCGAAGCGCAGCAGATGAAGCGCGCGGCCTCCGCAGGCCGGCGACCTGGCTAGAGAAGCGCGCGAAGTGAAGGGCGTGCGCGTGGTGGCCGCGCGCGTCGAGGTCACGGACCGCGCCGCCATGCGGCAGATGGTTGACGATCTGCGGGCCAAGCTCCAATCCGGCGTGATCGTGCTGGGCAGCGTTTCCGATGGCAAGGTCAGCCTGATTGCAGCAGTAACCAAAGACCTTACGAACCGGCTCGACGCCGGTAAAATCGTGAAGCAGGCTGCGGCTTACGTGGAGGGCAGCGGCGGCGGGCGCAAGGACCTGGCCGAAGCCGGCGGCAAGAACCCCGCGAAACTCGATGAATCCCTCCAGGCTGTCCCCGCGATCATTGAAGCAATGCTGTAGCTCAAGGCATGCGTTTCGCCAAGCCGGCGGAATTGTAAAGCCGGATCAAGGTATTCATATCCCTCTGGCTAGGTTCCTTGACCAGCGATCTAAACAAAACCGGCAAGGGAATCGTGGACAAGTAAATCTGTCGCGCTTTATCCTGTATTTGCCAATACATGATGTCTTTCTTGCTGTCGCTATGACCCTTGATGCCTAGGGCGTGCCCCAATTCGTGCAGTAAGATGGCGCGCATCTCATCTTTTGTCCAGTTGCGCGTACTCAGGTCAACGGTAATGTTGCAAACCGTGGCCCCTTTCACTTCCCCGTCCACCACTCTCCATGTGGGCCGTTCCCATTCTTCGCCCACTGCGCCCCAGGTCTGAGGGTCCGTTATCCAGCTCACCCGGATGTTCGCCTCCTCGGGATGAATGACGAGTTGGAGGGAAAACATCGCTTTCCAAATGTTGAAGGCGTCGCGTGCTCCCTGAATCCATTTGATCTGCGGCGCGCTCCCCAAGTCCACCTTAACGGGGAAAGTCTTCCACAGACTCTCCTCGGCTTGCGAGGCAACGTCCCAGTAGTAATCCCCCGCCTCCGGGACGTATCGCGAGGGCTGCATGGCCTCGGGAAGAGCCGGCAAAGTCTGGTGAATTTGCAGGCGAGCCTCGGCGCGAGCCACGTCAAACTTCAGGTCAGGGTCCTTCTCCCCCACGTCGATAAAGCGCTGCCACTCCTTGATAGCTTTTTGCCGGTCCACCAGCTCATCGGCGAGGGCAAGGTTGTGGTAGGCTGCGGCAAATTGCGGATCGAGCTTGACCGCGTGTTCATATGCCGCTGCCGCCTCCCCAAAGCGGCATTCATCATACAGCACATTGCCGGAATGATACTTGGCCAGCGCGGCTTGGTGATCGACCGTCTGCGCGCGCGCTGTAGAACCACAGAGAAACCAAGTGGCAAATAGAATTAAGAGACCGAAGCTGTTGGAATACCCGCGTCGCGACATGGAACTATGTCCTCCTCGGGATATTGGAAAGCTGTTACACGCCTGCGCCTATCATGACGCTGTGCGCATTCGATTGCAATGGGGCCCGCCCTTGGGAGAGGGCTGGCGTCGAAATCGTATTTGCGAAATGCAGCGTTTAGGCTCTGGCAAGCTCGCCCAACCCCGCTATAATGATAAGCTCGACATGCAATGGCCAAGATGCCAGATGACGGAGGAGACGCATTCATGTACAAGGTCGTGTTGTTAAGGCACGGAGAGAGCACCTGGAACAAAGAAAACCTGTTTACGGGGTGGACGGACGTCGGGCTGAGCGAGAAAGGCGTGCAGGAGGCGATTGACGGTGGCCGGGTGTTAAACAAAGAAGGCTATGTATTTGACGTAGCATTCACGTCAGTGTTGAAACGCGCCATTAAAACGCTCTGGCTGGCACTGGAGGAGATGGACCAGATGTGGATTCCGGTAAACTACTCCTGGCGGCTCAACGAGCGCCATTACGGCGCGCTCCAGGGCTTGAACAAGGCCCAGACGGCAGAAAAGTACGGGGAGGCACAGGTCAAGATCTGGCGGCGTAGTTACGATATCCAGCCGCCCGCGCTGACGCCCGACGATGACCGCTTTCCTGGCAAAGACCCGCGCTACGCGAGCTTGAAGCCTGAAGAACTTCCCCTGACCGAATGCCTCAAAGATACTGTGGCGCGCACCCTGCCTTACTGGCACGAGACCATTGCCCCGACGGTGAGGTCCGGCAAGCGAGTGATTGTCGCCGCCCACGGCAACAGCCTGCGAGGCCTCGTGAAATACCTCGACGATGTTACGGAGCAGGACATCGTAGGCCTGAACATCCCCACCGGCATTCCGCTGGTTTACGAGCTTGATGACCGTCTTAAGCCGCTCCGTCATTACTACCTCGGTGATCCGGAAGCGGTGGCCAAGGCCGCCCAGGCAGTGGCTGACCAGGCGAAGCGCAAAGCCTAGGCAAGGAAGCAGGATTCAGGAGCCAGGATTCGGGATTCAGGGAACTCCGCTCGCGGTATTTCCCTGAGTCCTTCCCGGTATGAGGGTTGCGAATCTTGCATATCTGACTCCTGACTCCTGAATCCTGCCTCTTGAATCCAGTACTTTAGTTCATATTGGCTTTTGCGCCCCTTGGAGGGGAATGTTATAATACGGGGAAGTTCGGCACTGGGAGTGCGCCGACGTGTCAGGGGATGCAGAAGCGCCAATTTGCGGTCCCAGGAGCGCGGTGAGGAGCGTGCGCAGTCAACGGTTTAAGAGGCCCGAGTACGCGGGAGGGGATGAGTTCAAAAGGGCCGCGGGAGCGGCTTCGGAGTTGGATGCATAAACGGACCCAGTTCCGCCTGACGGTCTTGGCTTGCTCGGTCGTGTGGGGTCTGTCACTCTCTCGGCCGGCATGGGCGGGCGAGATTGTCACTATCACCGACGAACAAGGGCGCAAGATCTATATTAACGCGGGTGAAATTCAGGCCAGCGGCGGGGGGATCACGAGCGCCCACGCGCCAGCAAAGGCCGCCAACTCTGTCCTTCCCACGCCCGAGATCAGCCACTTGGTTGAGCAGACGGCCAGCCACCTCCAAGTTGACCCTCAACTTGTACACGCCATTATTAAAGTCGAATCGGAATACGACCCGAAGGCTGTCTCGCGTAAAGGCGCGATGGGGCTGATGCAACTCATTCCCGAGACCGCGCAGCGCTTCGGGGTCCAAAACCCCTTCAACCCCAAACAGAACATCGAAGGCGGGGTCAGTTATCTGAAGCACCTTCTGAACCGTTATGGAGGCGACCTTTCCCTCTCGCTGGCGGCCTATAACGCCGGAGAAGGCGCCGTCGAGCGATACGGCGGAATCCCTTCCTTTGCCGAAACACACGACTACGTACAGAAGGTGACCAACATTTACCAATCGGCATCTCCGCAGTCCGGCACGAACGCTGCCGGGAACAAACCGCAGGCTCCGCCTATTACTCGCTATGTGGATGAACGAGGCGTAGTGCACTATTCCAATGTGGAATGATTCGGGTTAATCGAACATGGCCCTCCACCTGCCGGAGAAATGGGTTTCACCGGGGGGGCGGAGGGTGATTTGAATGCCACGGAACGGTCTACATTGATCGAACTGTACAAACGAATCTGCTTCGTACTTCTTCTTGCCGGCCTTCTGGCCTTCCCCAAACTTTGTTTCCCTGCTCCCCCTGTCTCCCGGCAGGCAAAAGCCATTGCGACGTTCGACCGTGCGGTTCGCATGCGGACCACGCTCGAGTCACTGCCCGAGAACAAGCGCACTAAAGCGGATTACGAGAAGGTCATCGAGACTTTCCAGGAAGTCGCGCGGCTCGACCCGGCGTATGCCAAGGTTCCCACCGCTCTGGCTTGCGTGGCGGAACTTTATGAAGAGATGGGGCGGCTTTTCTCCGCAGACCGTTATTACCTCCAGTCTGTCAAAACTTACCAGTTCCTAGTCTCCCAGTACCCTCACAGCCAAGTCGCGCGGGACGCTTTGTTTACGGTCGGGGAGATATACCGAACCGACCTCGAGAACCCCGAGGACGCGCGCAAGACCTTCCAGAAATTCCTCGAAAAGTATCCCAAGTCCTCGAAAGCAGAGGAAGCGCAGGCAAAGATCGAAGAGATCGACCAGTCGACCACCACACGAGCCGCTGCGCAGTCGGCCACCACGGACGCCGCCACGCCGCCAACTCCCCGGCGCGCAACAACCGAAACCCGCCACGCCCATGGGCTGCCGGAGGTAACCGAGGTCCGCCGCTGGGTGGGCCCGAACTACTCCCGCATCGTGATTGGAGTGGACGCGGAAGTGAAATTTGAGACCAGCCGCCTCTCCAGACCGGACCGCATCGTGCTGGACATTGAAAACACCCGCCTGAGCCCGGCCCTGGTCGGCAAGACTTTCCCCGTGGAAGACGGTTTTCTGCGCCAAGTGCGCCTGGGACAGTTCACATCCACCGTTACGCGGGTGGTGCTGGATGTGGAAAGGATCGACGATTACTCAGTCCTACCCCTGCCTAATCCTTTCCGCCTGGTGATTGACATCCACGGCGTCAGCACGCTCAACCGGGAGACGGAGAAAGGGTCCGCCGCCGGACCGGCTACGGCGCACGCACCGCGACTCGAGGAAAGCCCGACTGCTAGCAGGCCGCCCGCCCGCAGCAACGAAGCGGCCCCGACGCCTCAAGTCACCACGAGCAGCGCCAAGCCTAAACCGCAGGGTGAGACCGCAGGGGAGGCAAGAGCGTCGGAGCAGGAGCCGGAGGTCGAGACGGCCTCCGTCAAGCCGCCTCCAACCCTGCCGCCATCCGGCGGGACGGGGACGAGCTCGCTCGAAACTTCGCCAGCGAAGCCAGCGCCCGTTCCACCGAAAGGCGCAGCGCCCACTGAATCCGGCTCGAGGACCCTGACGCGAGTGTTGGGGCTCAAGATCGGTCGTATCGTGATCGACCCGGGGCACGGCGGCCACGACACAGGCACCATCGGCCCGACGGGTCTGCGGGAAAAGGATGTGGTGCTGGACGTGGGGTTACGCCTGAAGAAGCTGCTCGAGCGCAAGGTTGGCTGCGATGTGGTGATGACCCGCAACGATGACACTTTCATCCCCCTCGAGGAAAGGACTGCCATTGCCAACGAGAAGGCGGCTGACTTGTTCGTCTCCGTTCATGCCAACGCCAGCCGCGACCGTAGCGCGCGCGGAATCGAGACTTACTATTTGAATTTCACCTCCAGTCCCGATGCTCTGGAGGTGGCGGCAAGGGAGAACGCAACTTCCCAGGAGTCGGTGCACCAACTCCAGGACCTGATAAAAAAGATTGCGATGACGGAAAAAATCGCCGAGTCCGAGGAGTTCGCCCGGCAGTTACAGAAGGAAGTCTACCGGCGCACTACGCAATTGAGCGGCAAACAACGCGACCGGGGAGTGAAAAAGGCGCCGTTCGTGGTGTTGATTGGGGCCAACATGCCCTCCGTCCTGGCAGAAATCTCTTTCCTTACAAATCCCCGCGATGAAAAATCGCTGCGCCGCTCTGACTACCGGCAAAAGCTCGCAGAAGCGCTTTACGACGGAATCCTGGATTATGTGAACAATCTCGGCGGAGTGAAGGTTGTGCAGCGTGCCGCCTCGGAGAAAACGGCATCGCAAACCGGGGCGGAATTCTGATAGGCTTGAGGATGATGGACCGGTTCGTTTCAGCCTTGGCATTCTCGTTAATAACCCTCAGCGCGGTCCGTCCGCTGTCCTGTGCCCAGAAAGTTTCTGTCATCCCGCTTGTTCCGGCTGCCAATTGGCGGCTCTCCGCCAGCCAAGAGCTGGGGGTTGATGAAATCAAGAACTACGGCGGAGATCCGGCGGTCGAGCGCGAGTACGGGGTAAAGTCGTTCGAAGTGCGCACCTGCCAGCTTGGCAGGGTGCGCGCGGAGGTAGTCCTGGAACCCGCCGCCGATGTAAGCGCGGCCTACGGCCTGTTGACCTACTATCAGAACCAATCCATGCATCCGGAAAAAGCCATCCAGCTTGCCATGACCGGCCCGCAGGGCAGCTTGATGGCACGCGGACGTAGCTTCATCCGCTTCCTTCGCCCCAACGACCCCCAGCTTTCTGAAAATGAGTTCCGCGCCTTGCTGATTTTTGTCGGGGGAACTCGCCCGACCAGCGATTCCTTGGCTAACTTACCTTCCCCTCTCCCTTCCTCAGGATTGATCCCTGGAAGTGAAAAATATATTCTCGGCCCCGAAGTAGCGCGTCACGTTTTGCCCAATTTCCGCACCGACTTGATAGGATTCGACCAGGGCGCAGAGGTTCACGTCGGTGAATACCTTGCCGGCAACTCCCGCGCTACCATGATGGAGGTGAGCTACCCCACTCCGCAAATTGCCCGCGCGCGCTTCAGCGCGATGAGCGATCAACTCGGACTCAATCAAGACCGTGGAGCAAATTCTCTCTACGCGCGAAGAGAAGGGTCGTTTATTTTCCTGACGCTCAAGGCCAACAACAAAACCGCCGCGACGAAATTGTTGGACCAGTTCAATGTGAAACAGCAGTTGAGTTGGGACGAGAAATACCCCGGAGATAAGACAATAGGCCGGCAGTTGTTCGAACTCATAATGGGAAACGTCCTTTTGACCTTGCTTCTTGCCGGAGGAGGTGTAGGTGGCGGCGTGTTAATCGTTCTTTCCCGACGAGTTACGGCCAGATTCTTCCCCGCTTGGCAGTGGGGACATCCAGAAGCGGATCGCCTGATACGGTTAAACCTTTAGTAGACTCAAAATCAATATTTTCAGCAGGATAGCTAAAATATTCGGCGTCAGATTCCCGCTTCTTAGACTTTTTTTGAATCCCCTCTTCAGCAATCAAAGTAAATGTATAAGTTATTTAGAATTAATGACTTATACGACTAAAAAATTCCTTAAATTTATCTTGACATCACTTCCAGGTTTTTCTTAGACTCGTTTTCGAGTTTAGATGGTGGGGCGCGTCCGCCATTCTATTCTCCTCTGAAAATGCTCACCCGCAAGCTAGGCGGGAATTTTCGCTGCTTGGGGTGAGCATTTTTCTATCTGTGGCGCCGGCGTAGCTCAGTCGGTAGAGCATCGGTTTCGTAAACCGAGGGTCACCAGTTCAAGTCTGGTCGCCGGCTCCATGATGACACTCTATCGGACCTTCCCTCGTGCCGCCACGCGCCAGGAACCTACCACCATCCCCTTGCGCAAAGTAAACGCTTCGTCGTGCATGTTCACGCAGGTGCAAACGTGATTGGGGATGATCGTAAGGACTTCCCCAACGTAAAACCTGTGGGCTGACCGAGTGATGTCCAGGTAACCATGCTCCTCGTTCAACTTTATTATGGGCACCTCGGGGGCCTCCACGACACACCCGTAGCCGGACTTCGGTCCCGAACCCAAAAGGTCGGAGGAAAGCGTCTTGGACCCCGCATCTATAATGGCGCGCCCCGGCACGGCCGTCGAGACCACCGTGGTCACCACACGCGTTGCGCAATCTTCAAGTTGACAGGCGCCCTGATAGAAGGTGTTCAGATCGTTGTAAACGTACGTGCCGGGGCGGATCTCGGTCAGTCCCGGGACTAAGTGGGCAAATTCGGCGGAGGGCGTCGAACCGCCGGAAAGGATCTCGACCTTCAGGCCTGCCTCGCGAAAAGCCGCCAGCGTTTGTTCAACCTTTCCGGCCACCATCTGGGCTTCTGCCCGCCGCTCTTCCACGCTTCCCCAGACGTTCCCGAAATAAGTCATGAGGCCACGAAAGGTGAGGCCCGGCAATCCGGCAATCTTCTTTGCCAGTTCCAAGGTGGGGAGACCCGGCTCCACACCGCAACGCCGAACCCCCACGTCAAACTCAACCAGAACCCCAACCGTGGAACCCTGCTCGGAGGCAGCCTTTGAAAGCTCCTGGGCCGCGGCCAGCGAATCCAGCGACACGATAATCCGCCGCGCGCGCGCCAAGCCAGCCAGCCGCCGGAGCGTTTGCACGCCCATGACGGGAAACGCAATGAGGATATCGTCCAGACCTGCCTCCGCCATCACTTCAGCTTCTCCCACTTTGGCGACGGTCAGCCCCAAAGCGCCGCGCTCGAGCTGTAGGCGGGAGACTTCGGGGGTCTTGTGCGTTTTGGTGTGAGGCCGCAGGCCCACTCCTTGCTTGCGGCAGGAGCTTGCCATGCGCTCCAGATTCCGCTCCAGGGTGTCCAAATCAATCGTCAACACGGGCGTTGAAAGTTCGTTGTAATGCATAGGGGCCTCTCTGATCTGTTGCCAATTGGGTCTTGCCCTCTCCCTTGGAGAGAGAGGGTGGACCGTTGCCGGCGCGTTTACCAGCCCGTCAGCCGACGGACCCGGGTGAGGGGTCGTTTGCGCGCTGAGGAGGGATCGGATCGACGAACATGATGGAGTGACCCCTCACCCGGCTCGCTACCCTCGCCATCCTCTCCCCAAGGGACAGGGCTGAATTTCCGAAATCGGCTCACCGTTTCCAGCCGAAGATATGGGTGATTTCAACAACCTCTTAAGACTTCCCTGCCGAGCTGACGCGAGCGATGCAGTCAATCTCCACCTTGATCCTGGGCAACTGCACCCCCACCGTGGTGCGCGCGGGTTGATCCTTGGGGAAGAACTCACTATAGACCGCATTCATGGCGTCAAAATCTTTGATGTCGGATAGGAAGACGCCCACGCGCACAGCATCACCAAGCGAGCTGCCCGCGCCTTCCAGGATGGCCTTGATGTTTTGAAGCGTGCGCCGGGTTTCCGAGCCAACATCGCCCAGCTCCATCTCGTTCGTGCTTGGATTTATTGCGGCCTGCCCGGCCACGAATACAAAGCCGTTAGCGACGATTGCCTGTGAATAGGGTCCGCGCGGTTGGGGACCTTCAGGTGTTCTGACCACTGTACGCATCATAACTCCTTCCGCAGCTCGCTCAACGAGCCTGCCTGGTGGTGATTTCAAGGGCCGCATGGTGATGCCAGGTGACTGCATTTGGCTCACTCCGGCCCAAAAAGATAGCTGTGTTCCAAATCAGCCCCACAAGTATAATGTCCGTTGTTCTTCGCGTAAAGTTAATCTATGGCCACTCAACCCGGCCCCACCGACCGCGCGCACGAACTTCACCGCGCCCTTGGCCACACGGGCGCGTCCGCTGTCGTGATTGGCACGGTGATCGGCTCCGGAATCTTCCTTGTGCCGCACGACGTCGCCCAGCAGGTGGGTTCAGTCGAAGCCCTTTTGCTGGTCTGGCTCATCGGGGGCGCGCTGTCACTGGCTGGCGCGCTCTCGCTGGCGGAGTTGGGGGCGGCCAATCCTGCCGCAGGCGGCATTTACGTTTACTTGCGCGAAGCTTACGGCAAGCTGTTCGCCTTTCTCTATGGCTGGGCCTTGCTCCTGGTGATTAATTCCGGCTCCCTCGCCACGGTGGCTGTGGCCTTTGGAATCTACAGCACTACTTTTGTCCCGCTGTCACCTCTCCAACAGAAGCTCGTGGGTAGCGCCGCCATCGCCTTGCTGACTTTGGTCAATATCCTGGGGGTGCGAAAAGCAGCCGCCGTCCAGACCCTTTTTAGCCTGGCCAAGCTGGCAGGTTTGGCCACCATCATGGGCGTGGCTTTTTTTTCCTCCCATATCGTCCCCGTGCAGCCCACCCGCTCCTTGCCTCTACCACACACCACGCCCGGCTCCTTCGGCGTGGCCATGATTGGCGTGCTCTGGGCGTATGAAGGCTGGCATATGCTCTCTTTCGCGTCCGGCGAGGTCAAAAACCCCTCGCGGGTGCTTCCGCGCAGCTACCTGGTGGGCACGCTCGTGGTAATGGCGGTTTATTTCGGCGCCAACCTTGCCTACCTCCGCGTGCTGCCTCTTCCGGCCCTCGCGGAGCACCAGCGCGTCGCCGCGAAGACCATGGAGGTCCTGGCGGGGCCACGGGGCGCGACCTTCGTTTCCGCCCTGATCCTGTGCTCCATTTTTGGCGCCATCAATGGCACCGTGCTGGGAGGCCCGCGCGCTTACTTTGCCATGGCGCGCGATGGCGTTTTTTTCCCTTCTGTGGGACGCGTCCACCCGCGCTACGCAACGCCGGCGGTCGCCTTGCTAATCCAAGGTGGGTGGGCGATCCTGCTGGCCTTAACCGGCACCTACCAGCAGCTTTACACTTACGTGATTTTCACCGGCTGGCTTTTTTACGCGGCGGCCACCTTCGCCGTAGTCGTCCTGCGTCACAAGCGCCCAGAGATGCCGCGGCCCTACCGCGTTTGGGGATATCCTGTGGTTCCCATAGCTTTCAGCGTGGCGGCCCTCGTCATCGTGGGCAACGCCCTGCTGCGCAGCCCCGTCGAATCGGGGATAGGACTAGCTTTAGTCCTTGTGGGGGTGCCGATTTCCTGGATTTGGAGGCGTGACGTAAAGGAGTCGACCAACAGATCCTAATAGTAAAAAATGCATCGAAGGAATTGATTTGGAAAATGCCGCGAACTCCGTTCCGGTCGTGCACAAGGCCAGCCCTACTGTGGCCATTAACTCAAGAATCGTCCCGGTCGATGCTGAACAGCAAGAGAGAAGAATCTAGGTGGCCTCTTCATGTCATTCTGAGCGAAGCGAAGAATCCCCGCAGTTCCGGCACTTAGTAACTGTAGAGATTCTCCGTTTCGCTCAGAGCGACACGGAGATCCGGCCCATTCGAGAAAGCCAAGACTCTATTTCCTGCCAGTTATTTCACCGCGATGAGTGAGATCTGCTCGAGCGTGGGCCACTGGCCCTTCGCATCTTCTGCTCTTTCGCAGGGAGCGATCTGCTGGACAGTGGCGCGCGTCGGGGGCTCTGTGCCGAAGTACTGCGCGTAGACTCCGTTCATGCGGGAGAAGTCGTCGATGTTGTCAAGATAGACGTTGGCGACGACGACGTTCGAGAAATTCAGACCGGCCTCTTCGAGGCCATCAAGCAGGTTGCGCATGGTTTGGCGGAGTTGCGTTTCGACGATCGAGGCGTAAATTCCTCCATTCACGCCAGGGATGAAGCCGGACTTAGCGGAGCAGTAGAGAGTGTCGCCGGCAAAGACGCAGGGACTCGCGGTCGGGCTCGGCGCCATGTTCTTGGGGCGAACCGCCACCCGCTTTGAGAGATCAGTGACCGCAACCCCGGTAAACTCGATGTTCCCGCCGCCCGGGAGTCCCGCCACTTGGATCGTCGCGCGCGCCGGCGTGTTGCCGAACTCGAAGTGACTGGCATAAACCTTGTTCATGACCTGCATTGGCATCGCGCTCGTGAGATACGGATTCACGAACACCATGTTCGCGAAGTCCAGTCCTGCGGCCTTGAGAGTCTCTTGCATGCGGCGCAGCGCGAGTTCCACTTGCTCCGCCGGGTCGTCGGGAATCTTCCCGGAAGCGGGATCATGGCCTATGAATCCGGATAGATATACGCGATCTCCAGCCACGACGGCCCGCGAGATCGGCACGGCGCTCGATGTGTCCGGCGGCAGGATGCACTTCTTCGTAGCGAGGTCGCGAACCGCGACGGCGCTCATCTCCACCGTGGTTTCAACGAGCTTCGCAACTCCGATCGTGGAGCGCGCCGGGGACCCGGTCGGAAAGAACTCCTTCCAGACGCGGTTGAGGGGGCCTTCATCGGAGTAGTCCGTTAGATAGACTTGAACATAAACCACGTGCTCCATGCTCAAACCGGCCGCGTCGACGACTGCCTTGACGTTCGCGAGGCACTGGCGGATCTGGCCCTCTTGATCCGAGGGAAGCCGGCCTTGCCCGTCTTTTGCTCCTTGACCTGCCACATAGAGAAAGTTGCCTACAACTATTCCAGGGCTGTAAGGCCCGGCCGGTTTGGCTCCCGCAGGCATGACTCGCTGGTGGTCCACGGCGAACGCGACGGTGGCGCAGGAGAAGCATAGTATTGCGGTGAGAATTCGCATAGGATAAACTCTCCGGCAGAAGCCCTGCCAATCAATGCCGCTTGGCATGTTCCCAATCCTCGCTCGTGATTCCATTCAGGTCCCAAACCACCTCGCCCTCGCGCAAGGTCAGTTCGCCGACCAACTTCCGGTCTCCTTTCATACGCAGACCCGCTGAATCCACAAAGCCAAAGTCCCCGTGCACGAGGCGCAACACGGCGACGTCGGCAACTGAGCCTACAGACAGATTCCCAAGCTCTTCATGGTGTATTTCGCGCGCGGGATGCCAAGTGGAACACGCGATCACATCGTCGAGCGACATGCCCATATTCAGGAATTTCGACATCAGGTTTAACATGTCCTTCATGCCGGCGTTCATGCTCTCCCTGTGCACGTCGGTGGAGATGGAATCGGGAACGAAACCCTGATTCACTGCGGGAATTGCCTGCCGCCAATAAAAACTCCCGGCACCGTGCCCGACATCGAAAATGATGCCGCGCTTGCGGGCTTCAAACAGATACGGAAGCACGCGGCCGTCCGCATCGAGCATAGGAACCACGCTGAAGGTACTGGTGTGTGTAGATGTCGCCGGGGCGCAGATGTATGAGCACGAGGTCCTGGAAGGGGCGCTCCGGGCGAAATGTGGCGAAGTCAACCATGACGGGGATGTTGGCCAGCCGGCCCGCCTCTACGGCGCGGTCCACCGCGATCCACTCCGGTCCGGCATAGTGCGCGATCTTGATGCCGACCACCACATCGTTGTTCCGCCGAGCCACTTCTGCGGTTCGCACGGGATCCATGTCCTTTGTGTTTTGTTCCACGTCCATGCGCCCGCCCATGCCGTGACCCACGATATTGAGCATGGCGAATACGCGAGTCTTTTCCACGTTGATCACTTCATCCCGGAATTCGCCGAAATTGCGCCAGCCCGAAGAGCCGGCATCGACGACCGTAGTGACGCCGCTGCGAAACGAAAAACTGTCGGCGCGAACGCAGTTTTCGCCGGTGTATTCGCGGCTCATGGTTCCGGCAAAGACGTGCTCGTGAATGTCCACTAGGCCCGGAGTGACATACAGCGACGATACGTCGATTGTCTTGCGGGCCCGCGAGGCCGGGATATTCTCTTCCACGGCAGCGATCCGGCCACCGGCAATGGCCACATCCCGAATGGCGGAGATGTGATTCTTCGCATCGATAACATGACCGCCCTTGAGCAATAGGTCATAAGGCGTTTGCGCAACGGCGGCGGAGGCGACTAGCAGGAATAAGAGCAGTGTCCGCATAGAATGTTCATCACCCTCTTGAGGGCCAAGCCTATTCGCTCACTTCAAGTTCTCAGAGATCAGATACTCGACGACCACCACATCGTGCCAGCGCTCGCCCAGCTTGGTGTGGTTCATGTGCACTCCCACCTCGCGCCAGCCCGTCATGCGGCAGAGCCTCCGCCCCGCGTCGTTGTGCGCCAGAAAGCGGCCCACCAGCTTGAAGTGGCCGGCGGTCGCGGCGAGTGTCAGGACAGCGCGCATGAGTTCCCGCCCCACCCCATGCCGCCGGTAGTCGCGGTCAATGTAGATCAGGAGTTCAGCGATTCCTTCCGCGGAGGGACGCACAAGGTACGGACTGAGCGCCGCCCAGCCAAGAATCCAACCATTCAACTCTGCCACCATCAGGGGGTACTTCCCCGAGTGTTCATTTACCCAGCGCGCTCGCTCCTCAGCCGTAATAAGAAAGTTCTCAAAAGTGGCAAGGTTGTCTTGCGTCGCCTGGAGATAGATGCGAGCAATGTCCGATGCATCCCGGAGTTCTGCGGGTCGCACGGTGAGCCGGAAATGGGGTCTTTCAGAGACGTGCAAGGCTGGCGTATCCATAATTCGATTGTTAGAACCTCTTCGTATCGGCGCGCACTCGGTCGACGTATTTGCCTGAAGCAACTTCGATGCGTATCGTTTCCCCAGGCTTGATGAATTGAGGAACCATGAGTTCCAGGCCATTTTCCAGCGTAGCAGATTTGTAGGTGTTGTCCTGTTGCTGGTGGACCGGCTGCGCGGTGGTTTGGATCTTCACTTCCACGATCTCCGGAAACACGATGCTGACCGGTTGCCCTTCGTAAAACTCCACCGGCACTTTCATCTCCGGCTGGAGAAATGTCGTCGCCGCGCCAATGGCCTCGAGCGGGATAGAAACTTGGTCATACGTTCTTGGATTCATAAAAGTCGCCGAATCCGCGTCGCTGTAAAGGAATTCCATGTCGTGCTTCTCGAGTTGGGTTTCCTCGAGCCGCTCCTCCGGCCGGAAGCGCAACTCTTTGAACGTGCCCTTTAGAACATGGCGAACTTTGGCGTGCACGCTGCCGGGCATCTTGCCTTGTCCGATGTGATACTGGGAGTCGATCACCTTGAAGAGGTCATTGCTTATCTTCAGAACTGTGCCTGGACGGAGCTGGGACGCGATCACCATGGAAACCTCGAAGTCAGGCGGTTGGCGGCTGCTTTGGCGCAACTCACTCCGAACAAAGCGCGAAGTCAAAAGTCCAGTGCCACTAAATGCGCCCAGGTATTCTATCCCATCTCCTGCTCGCGGAGTCAAGCACGCTGTAGCGCGGGCGTCTCGCCCGCTCTGGCGGGAGCGTCCCGCTCCCGCACGCACAAAATCCTAGCCAGTGCTTTGGAAAAGAAGTCGATCGAGACTGAACGCGAGCGTCACCAGGGCGCGGGCAGGATGCCCGTGCCACGGCGGGCGAGACGCCCGTGCTACGTCCAGCAATCCGGCGTTCAAGCTTGGGCAGGATACGCCGATAAAGAAATCGAGAAAGCGAGGGCATATGTCGAATAACAAATCGGAGCGCTCAAGGATTCAGGAGGAGCCAAATCGCCCGCAGCAAGCGCTCCAGTGGGCAATATGCCACCCAGGGGTCCTGTTACTCAGTTCCCTCGCCGTGGGAAGCGTGCTGGCTTGGCGGCGGGAGAACCATCAACAAACCATCACCGAGCGACGCGTGGAAACCGAAGCGGATATTATCGATGGCGACGTACCATTGTTCATCTGAGTTGAGATTCACCTAACGAGGATTGGGTGGCGGAATCTGGATGATCACCCGGCATGGTGCGTGATGGGCCACATATTGCGCGGTGCTTCCCAGGAGAAGTTCGCCCAAGGCAGAGGAATGGGACCCGTGATGTCCCACGATGAGCAACTCCGCGCCCCGCTCCTTGGCCTCGCCCACTATGGCCTCTCCCGCCTCACGTGCCCGCAGCAGTTCGGTGGATAACTTCCGGGAAGATCGCTCTGCGACCCGTGTTGCCGCCGCTAGGATCTCCTTTCCCGGACGGTCGAGAATCTCATCCTCCGCCTCAATTGGCGTTGCCAGCGGCACTTCAACCACGTGCAGAGCAACAAGTTCGGCATCCATACTGTTCGATAGATGGATTGCCAGGGTCATTAGACTCTCGACCGACTCCGGATCGCGCAGAGCCACCACCACTTTTGGTCTGTCCACATTTGCCTCCAGTTTATTATCCAGTCAGAACTACTGCGAAGGATATTCAGTCCCGACAGGATTTGCAAGCCGTTCGCATGCCATTCCGCACTGCTTGACAGACGTCAACTCGTTCAATGTTGCGCAATCACGGACATCACGAGTGGATGTCTTCGCCACCTGCCCAAGCGCCAGGCGAGACGCAGCTTGGGAGCGGTGGACGGCAAACCTCCCCGGTCGTGACTAACCGGGCCCCGGCAGCGACCATCTCCTCGATGGCCTTCTTTCCCCCCTCTTCGCTGACGGGCTTAATGGCATCCAAAACGAGAGCGATGGGGAGGCTGCGCTTGCGCAGTGCAAGAACAGCCGAGAGCACGCAGTACTCGGTGGCCACCCCAAACACGACGAAGCGCGGCTGGCCAAGCGAAGCTAAGATGGCGTCGAAGTTCACGTTGGTCGTGAAGTCGTACATGCTCTTCTCCACGATGATCTGTCCGACCCACTGTTGCAGGGCCTGAAAGGCGCCCGGACGGCTTTCAACCACCATGCCATCCGGAAAAAGCGTCTCGGGAATGCGGCGTTGCCCGGGAGTCCCCACCACGCAGTGAGGCGGCCATCGGGCGAACTCCGGGTCGTCCGGCGCGTGCGTGTCAGCCGATGAAATAACGGGAATTGTGTGGGCGCGCGCCCACAACATCAATTTTGCCAGGTTGGGGATGATTTCCTCCGCTTGGGGCACGTGAAGCTTCCCGCTCGGAAGCATGAAGTCCACCTGCGTATCGACATCAAGGAATACCAGACGGCCGGACTTGGTCGGTTCACTCATTTGCTCAAATCAATAATCACACATGCGAAACTCGAAATTCGAAACCCGAAAAGCGAAACTCGAAACGGAAAAGCCTTTAACCTTTACCCTTTAACCTTCTGCCTACTGCCTTGCCGCGCCCCGAAGGTCTGCTCGCGGACTTCCTCCAGGAGGCGGTGGAGCGCCTCGCTTTTGGTCACGGGAAATGCCGGCGGGGCCCGCAGAGCGTGGTAAGGTTCCGGCAGGAGGTCAAGGTTGGCGAGGACATTAATCCTCGACTCCCGAAGCCGTGGCCGGGACCGGAACCGCCGGCCGTGGCGCATCACGGGGTGAAGCAGCGGTGCGCCGCCCGAAGGTTTTTCGCTGGAGCGTGCAATCAGGTCATGATGATACTGAGCGCCATCCGAAAACCGAAAGACCTGCTTCCGGCCCGGCGAATAGACTTTCTCTTCGCTGAATTTGCTTTTGTACTCCACCTGCTCGTTGTGTTCGGTCTCCACCAGCTTATAGACCACGCTGAGCGCAGGCGCGTCGCGCGAGGTGGCGAGGTCCGTGCCCACGCCGAATAGGTCGATGCATGCTCCTTGTGAAAGCAAGGCTTCCACTTTGTACTCATTCAAATCCCCGCTGGCCACGATCTTCGCCTCAGATAGGCCGTGACGGTCCAAGATTTCCCGAACCCGGCAGCTCTTTTCGAGCAGGTCACCACTATCGATGCGGACGCCGGCGATCTTCCGACCGAGCGTGGCGGCAGTTTCCGCGCCCACCAGCGGGTCATAGGTATCGATCAACAGGATGGCATCCTCCGGAAAGGTGTCCAAGAGCGCCTGGAAGCTTTGAGCTTCGGTTGGAAAAACTTGGGTCCAGGAGTGGGCGGCCGTGCCGGCGAGCGGGATGCCGTATCGAAAACCCGCCAGAACATTCGAGGTCGCAACACACCCGCCGAGGTAGGCGGCACGCGCGGCGCGGACTCCGGCTTCCGGCCCTTGCGCCCGCCGCGTGCCGAACTCCAGCACGCCCCGGCCACGCGCTGCCCGCACCACGCGAGCCGCCTTGGAGGCGACCAGTGTTTCAAAATTGATGACGGAGAGCAGGTAGGTCTCGGCAATTTGCGCTGCCAAAATCGGCGCGGTGACCTGAAGCAGCGGCTCCTCGGCAAAGATGAGCGTGCCTTCCTCGACTGCCTCAACGTCGCCGTCAAATCGGAACTGGCGGAGATACTGGAAAAATTCGGAAGAGACATTGCGAAACACCGGCAGGCTGCGGAGGAAGTTCACATGCTCTTCACGGAATCGCAGGTCCGCAAGGTAATCCAACGCATCCTCGATGCCACCGGCCACGAGATAAGCCCGCTGAGGAGGCAACTGACGAACGAAGAGTTCAAAGGTGGCGCGGCAGTCCACATGATGCTCGAAGTAGGCCGCCGCCATGGTCAATTCGTAGAGGTCCACCAGCAGTGCGCGGTGGGAATCGAGTTCAAGCATCTTCACTCCTGCGCCGTTAATCGCGAAGTTTGGGGGAGGCAAAGACGCCTTCCCTGCCACGAAAAATCAGTATGTCCTTGAGGTGCGGGAGAGTCAAGGCGCGGTCAGCGCTGGTAGTGTCTCAGTTTGGAGTGGTGGCGGCGAGTTTACCTCGCCACGTGGCGGCTTTATCCGTCGGCTGACGGACCATATGGTCCGTCGGCCGACGGATAAACTCGCCGCTACAACACCGATCGGCCTATTGCCGAAGTCCGTCAGCACTGGCCCGATCGATATGCTGCAGAGAGGAAAGCACAATCTGTGAAACGCCAAACGCGCCAAGGCATCATCGACGAGAATACAAGCATCTAAAGTAGTTATGTTGGAGATCATGCGAAACTCTCGCATCGGGCGACCGCGAGAACCGCATGTGGGCTTCAGGGACGACATGGCAGCACGGATGCAACACCAGGAACCACCACGCAGGTGAGTGGAGAAACAGCAGAAGTGCGGTGTTGCGGCACCGCAGTGGACCGGTTGACGGGCACGAAATTGGGATGACGAGCACATGCTGACCAGCGAGGAGACTACTAACGTGAAACGAATTTACCGCTACCTTCCGTTTGCATTACTGCTTTCTTGCGCCCCACTGGCACGCGCGCAGGGTTCGTTCGATGTGGCCATGGGTTTCGGAACTCAGCGCGACAAGGCAACTGGGCTTGGCATTGACACCAACACCTTCCGTACCTGCACGCCTTCATCGACTGGTACCACGTGCGAGGCCACGCCGGGCTTGGGCAACCTGTTCATGGGCTTCCAGGGCGACGCGATGCTGAATAAGCACTTCGGCTTCGGGGGTGAACTCAACTTTCAACCCACCAAAGGCAACTACGGCCCGCTACAATACCGGCAAATGTTCTACGATTTCGACGGACTGTACGCCCCGATTAACAACAAGAAGTTTCAATTGCGAGTCGAGGGCGGAATCGGCGGCGCCCATACGGGCTTTTCCTACTTGCAAACTTCCTGCGTCGGGACCGCAGTTTGCACGTCGCAATCATCGTCCGTGGGGAGCTCGAACCATTTCCAGGTACATGTTGGAGCCGGCGTGCAAATCTATGTGAAGGACCATTTTTTTATCCGCCCGCAATTCGACTTCCGCGAGGTGCCCGGTTTCACGGATCAGTTCGGCACCAATCACGTATATGGCTTCACCGTCTGGGTCGGGTATAACTTCGGCGAAATGTGAGCCCATTGCCACGCCTATGACACGCAGGTTCCTTCTGAACTATACAGGGCGTCTTAAGTAATTGCGCATAGTCAGCGCAAAGTGTTGTTGGGTTTAATCCACGCGGCGAATTCGCTTTCAACCGCATGTATAACGTCATCCAGGTGCGCGAAGTATCGATTGTGCAGGCATCGGCGACGTGTGAGTGTCCAGACGCGCTCGATGGGGTTCAACTCCGGGCTGTAGGCGGGGAGGTAATCGAGCGCGAAGCGATCCGCGTGCCCCTCCCTCCACTCCCGGTGAAGGCGTGCATGGTGGTATTTCGCGTTGTCGGTAATGACCACGACACGTCGTTCGGTTCGGGTGCTGGCCGCCTGCAGGTGCTGGAGAAACTTCCAGCAGGTGACGGCGTTGAACTTATCCGTCTCGCGCCGAAAGAAGAACTTGCCATCGCGCAAGCGGACGGCCCCGAAATACCCCACACTCCGCCGGGTGGGGTAATGAAGGAGCACCGGGTCCTTGGTTTCAGGCGGGACCCACATGCGGCAGCGTGAACCGTATTGTTGAAAGTGCACTTCGTCCATGGCCCAAAGATCGACAGCGGCATCAAGGCTTAACGCCTGGAGTTTTTTTATGCGTCTTCTGCAACACGGGATCGGCGTGGGCAATCAGGGGGCGCGGCTTGCGCAAGCGGAAGCCGAATTGACGAAACCTCCGCTGGCATTGACGCACGCCCAAGCGAACCCCATAGCGCCGTGCGAGCCAAACCTGGAGCGTCTTCCCGTCCCACAGCGTTCCGCTCAGGCCGACCTCGCTCGGCGCGCGTCGCAGCACCGCCTGCACCTCCGGCAGTTGCGCCTTGCTCAGGCGCTGGGGCCGTCCGGGTCGCGCCCCTTCCACCAGCCCGGCCAGACCGCGCTCTTCAAAATGTCGAACCCAGTATTCAACCGACCGCGGGGCGTCTCCCAAAAGCTGGCTGACCTCCGGGCAGGTCAGCCCCTGAGCGACCAGCAGCACGCCGTGAAGGCGGTGATCGTAGCGAGATTCTTCCGAACGACGAATCTCGTCTTGAAGTCCCAGAACCATGGTAGCGGCATCAGCGATGGTAAGTGGTTTCATGACTCCATGAAACCACACTTTCTCACGATGCGCAATTATTTATGACGCTCTGTATAATACCGAGGATCGCGGACTTAGTACCCCGTCACACCTAATATTGGACCATTACCCACGCCCGTTTTGTAAGGCCGTCCGCCAGTCGACGGATCGCCCTACAAACGGTGACAGGGAACCCCTGTCAATTGTCAACCATAGTGCTGTCTTGTTCTCCCCGTTTGGGTGGATAAGCCACGGGCTCTCTGTGATTTGGCATGCTAATCGGCCGGGCGGGAGTCCGCTGCAACTCGGCTGCACGCCAGAGAATCCCCTACAGGTCGCGCAGGCGCTTTGCTCATGCTATAGTTTATAGCATCGCAACTTGGGGGGGGGCTTCACATGCATAAGGATGGATTCTCACGACGCAGTTTTCTTCGCAACGTGGCCGCAGGCTCCACGGGAGCAGCCATGGTTTCCCTGCCGGCGGTCGCCCACGCCGTGGCAGGAGAGGCGGCGCCGGAGCCGCCATGGCCGGTAACCGTTGAATCCTACCCGCTGCTCGAACCGGGCAGAACCGCCACGCTGGCGCGCGTTAAGCTGGCGACGACGGATGAGATTCCAGCCGCCTATCAAGAAAAACTGCGGGCCTTTGCGCCCAACCTCGATCTCACTTTTTGTCGAGACGAGGAACAGTTCCGAAAGGAGGTGGCTGATGCACATGTGATTTTAGGCGATTTCTCTCGTGAAGATCTTCGGGCCGCGCGCCAACTACGCTGGATTCAATACACGTCCGCAGGCGTAGACCGCGTTCTATACCCGGAATTGGTGGAAAGTCCCATTGTGCTGACCAACATGCAGCGCATGTTTTCCCCCACTATTTCGGAAACGGCTATCGGGCTGCTCCTGGCTCTTACTCGCGGGCTGAATCACTATACGCTCCAGACTCGCGAGCACGTCTGGAAACGCTTGCACGGGCTTACAGAAATCAGCGGGCTCACCCTGGGTGTCGTGGGCTTGGGCGGCATCGGCACGGACACGGCCTATCGCGCCCATTACGGTTTCAACATGAAGATCCTGGCCGTGGACCCCAAGCCCTTGCCCAAGCCCACCTTCGTCGCCGAACTACATTCCCTCGAGTGGTTGCCCAAGATGGCGCCGCAGGTGGATGTGCTGTTGAGTGCGGCGCCGCTCACGCCGGTTTCCGAGGGCATGTTTAACGAGACGATTTTCCGCGCCATGAAGCCGACCGCTTACTTCATCAACGTCTCGCGGGGCAAACTGGTGGACACACCGGCGCTCATTCACGCCCTCAAAGAAGGCTGGATCGCCGGGGCCGGCCTCGATGTCGCCTACCAGGAACCGCTCCCGCCCGATGATCCTTTGTGGACGGCGGGCAATCTGATCATCACCTCGCATACTTCCGCAGTTTCGGCGGGCTCGACGCAACGTTGTTACGATCTGTTCTGTGAAAACGTTCGCCGCTATGTGAGTGGCCTGCCTCTGCTCAACGTGGTGGATAAGAAACGCGGCTACTAGCGTCCTGTCACTCTTAACTTTTTACAATGCCACAACCCCCATCGCTCCGGCGCGGTCGCAACCAAACACGCATTGTAGGGCCGAACGGCGTTCGGTCCTCGGGCGAGCGCCGCTCGCCCCTACGTAGCACGCGGGTCGTCAGGGGGAAGTTGCGCGATGGGAATGGGGGCGCGGTATTCCCAATCCGCAGTCAGAACTGCCTTGTACCGAAACAATCTGCATAGCGCGCAGACCTGGGCCAGCACGTAAGGGGTCTCCTGGTTTTGCCATTGGTGCTGGCAGGAACCCGCCAGAGGTTTTGTCGGAAATGGTTCCCCCACTTCGTTCATGGCCTCACCTTGATCAGCACCACACCGTGACTTGGAACCTGCGCGGTGAAGCTTGAGTGGTGTACGCCCAAGTCGCTTTTCTCCCACAGGTCGCGAACCATGGCCGCATCCCCCACACCCACATCCCGAAAATAAGCCGTCACCGGCATTACGGATTCACCACGGTTAAAAAGGCCTACGGCTTTCGAGCCGTCGGCCAGCGGCTTTACCCAAACCTCGAGTTGGCCTTCCTGTGCCACGCGATGACCCTGGACGCCGAGAGGGTCCTGGTCCAGCGCGATCACTTCCGGGTTGGTCAAGATGGCCAGGGTTTCCGGAGTCATCTTGGAAAGGTCGTTGCCTGCCAGGAGCGGGGCCGCGAGCAGGCACCAAAGGCTCATGTGGGTGCGATACTCATTCTTGTTCATTTTGCCGTTTCCGACTTCCAGCATGTCCGGGTCGTTCCAGTGCCCAGGGCCGGCAAAGCGCTCCAGCCCGTTCTGGCCGAAGCCAATGTACGCCATGCGGTCGTAGTCATCGGAGATATCGCCGGTAGTGCGCCACAGGTTCCCGCCCACCGAAGGTCCCCAACTCCACACCCTGTCCATGCCGTATTGGCAAAGGCTGAACACGATGGGCCGGCCGGTCTTTTCCAGCGCCTCGTGCATTTTCTTGTAGGCCGCCATCTGCGCCGGGACGTCTCCCTGGAAGCTGCAATAGTCGTATTTCAAATAGTCGATACCCCAACGGGCGTAGGTCTGCGCATCCGGCTCTTCGTGGCCAAGACTGCCCTCGTATCCCGCGCAGGTTTTGGGCCCGGGCGAAGAGTAGATTCCCAGCTTTAACCCCTTGGAGTGAACGTAATCGGATAGCCCCTTCATGTCCGGGAACTTCTCGTTAGGATGAATGACTCCCTGCTCGTCGCGCTTGCCTTGCCAGCAGTCATCAATATTTACGTAAATGTAGCCGGCCCTTTGCATGTGGCTCGAGACGATCGCGTCGGCCGCCGAACGCACGTCAGCATCCGCCACCTTGCAGGCAAAATGGTTCCAGCTATTCCATCCCATGGGCGGCGTTTGAGCAGGCATAAGATTCTGAGCAAATGCCAGCCCGCCAAACAAGCCAAGTCCCACCACGATAATAGACGCCCGAACGACGATGGAAACCAATTTGTGAATCATGACTTCCGCTCCTCCCGAGAAAATACCTCCTCCAAAATCGTATCAATAATTCTGACGCCGGCACGTCGTAGGGGCAACCCTTGTGGTTGCCCCAGGGCGGCCACAAGGGCCGCCCCGACACAGGATTTTTTCACAGCTTTACAGCGGGCGAGACGCCCGCACTACCCAGGAAGCAACGCCTTCAGCACCTTCTGGAAAGCGCCAACAATCTCGGCCTCGTCTTTCTCCGTCAGACAAGATGGTATGGGCACCAGTATGCTGCGCTCGAAAAGGCTGTCCGCCTTGGGGCACGCCCCTTTGCTGTAATCTCGAACGGACGACTGGTTCTCCTTCAAATTCCAGGGAAAGCCTCGACCGTCCACGGAGCCCTTGCTCACCAAACTGACATTGTTGTAATAAAGATGCAGGCCCCAGTCGGTCATCACCACGTTGGAAACCCCTTGCGGCCACGTGACAATGCCCTCCGCGCGCAGCGCGCGGTTGACGCGCTGGGCTGTCTGCGCATCGGCATAGGTGGTGATAAGAAAGCAACCGGTGTCGCCGGCCGGATCAATGATTTTCCGCAACTGCACGCCGGGGAACTTTCCGAGCGCCTCCCGGATTCGGTACTTACTCCGGTGCATGGCCGAAACTATCCGCGGCAGCTTCCTTAATTGTACCCTCAGCACGGCTCCCCGCATTTCGTCCAGCCGATAGCCCTTGCCCCACAGAGTGAGGTCAGGATTGTTGAAAATCAGCCGCCCCTCCTCATCGCGAGCATAGCCCAGGTCATGGCAGGCAAACGCCCTCTGCCACAGGCGCGTGTTATTGGTAACCACGCAGCCCCCTTCTCCCGCCGTCATGTTCTTGTTCATTTGGAAGCTAAACACGGCCATGTCGCCGAAGGTCCCAACCTTCTGGCCCTGGACACTTCCCCCGTTGCACTGGGCGCAATCTTCCAGCAGCCAGAGGCCGTGTTGCCGCGCAATCCCCTGAACCGCCTTGACAGCTCCGGGCGCGCCGCTCATGTGCACCATGATGATTCCCTTGGTTCTGGGCGTGATCCGCTTCTCGAGGTCTACGGGGTCCAGGCAAAAGGTTTCGTCAATATCCGCCAGCACCGGGATGGCCCCGTGGTTCACCACGGCAGCCAACACCGAGACCCACATGTAGGCCGGGATAATCACTTCCTGGCCAGGGCCAAGCCCCAGCGCTGACAGAGCGGTGTGGAGCGCGCCTGTGCCGCTGCTCACCGCGACCGCGTGAGCGACGCCCAAAAAGCTCGCGAACTCCGCCTCGAATGTTTCGACCTCTTTTTGCAGATCAACCCCGTAGTAACGAAACAACGAGCGGCTCTTGAGAAGGCGGACCACAGCGTCAATCTCTTCCTCATCCATGTAATGGACGCCGGGGAATTCCAAAGGCAGCGGCTCGGTGCGCACGGGTGCGCCCGCGTCGATGGCCAGCCGGCCGTTTCGTATCTGAGTGCCCTGGCTGTCCTGCTTTTCGTTTTTCATTTTGACACCTGTCCTTTCATTTAGCCTCTCCTGCCCTGCGGCGCGTCGTAGGGGCAATCCGTCGGCCGACGGATGGTTGCCCCAGGGCGGCCACAAGGGCCGCCCCTACGCCTGTGGAGGAAAGATTCAGAGCGAGATTCTGCGGCGTTTACTCCGTCACTCTCAGTGTTCCCTTGAGTGGGATATCTTGCGACGATCTTCCCACCATGATCGCGAAGTCGCCGGGCACTACCACCCAGTGCATGTCCTGGTCGAGCAATTGCAAATCTTCCGGGGTCAGCGTGAAGGTCACCGTCTTCGTCTCCCCCGGCTCGAGAGCCACCCGCTCGAACCCCCGCAGGCGCTTGATCGGCGTTGAAACCGGGGCAAAGGTTTCGTGAATATAGAGCTGCACAGTTTCCTCGCCCGCGCGGCTGCCGGTGTTCCTCACATCCACGCTGACCTGCGCATTCCCCTCGTGGTGAATTTGTGAGGGAGCAATACGCAGGTTGCTGTAGCCAAAGCTCGTATAACTGAGCCCATAACCGAAGGGATACAGAGGAGTGGCCGGCATATCAGCGTAGCTATCCTTTATCCGCACAGCCTTCGAGGGCTTGTAGTTGTAATAGGCCGGCAACTGGCCTGAGTGGCGTGGTACGGTAATGGCCAGCCGCCCGCTGGGATTGCAATCCCCGAAGAGCACATCCGCGACCGCTTCCCCGCCCCGCTCGCCCGGCAGCCAGGCCTCGACGATGGCGGGCACATGCTCCGCCGTCCATCGGGTCGAAAGCGGCCGGCCGTTGACCAGCACCACGACCGTCGGCGTCCCGGTCTCATAAACGGCCTTGATGAGGTCCTCCTGAACCCCGGTCAAATCCAGGCTGGCAACGTCGGAGCCTTCCCCATCCGTGTGGCGCTCCTCTCCCTCCGTGCGCTGCCACTGCTGTTCGCCGACCACCACGACGGCCAGGCCGGCATTTTTCGCCGCCTGGACGGCTTCCGGGAATCCATTCTTGTCCTGGCCCAGAACCCCGCAGCCCTTGGCGTAAACCACGCGGGTCGCAGGCGAAACCTTTCCTTTGATGCCTTCCTGGATGGTCACCACGTGCTGGAGGATTCTCGAGGGCGAGTAATCTCCCAACTGGTTTCGCACGTTTTCAGCGTTGGGGCCGATGACCGCAATCGAGCGGAGGTTCTTTTTTAGGGGCAGGAGATGGTTCTCGTTCTTGAGCAGCACGATTCCCTCGCGCGCCGTCCGCAGCGCCAAGTCCTGATGTTCTTTCGAGCGCACAATCTTCACGGCTTGTTCCGGGTCTACCTCGGAATGCTCGAAAAGCCCCAGGGCGAATTTTTGTTCCAACACTCGTCGCACGGCCCGATCGACCAGCGCGATGGGAACTCGTCCTTCTTCGACGTTCTCGACCAAGGGGCCCATGTAGGCAGGTTCGTACGTGATATTCACATCTACCCCGGCTCGCAAGGCCAGCGCGCCGGCTTCCTTTTGGGTTGGAACAATGTGCTCATAGATCAAGGTTCCGAAGCCGCCCCCCTCGCTCACAACTATCCCCTTAAAGCCCAACTCCTGCCGGAGGATTCTGGTCATCCACTTTTCGGAGGCGTGAGCCGGCACATCCTCGATCTCAGGGTATCCGGCCATCACGCCCAAGCCGCCATTCTTGGTAATCCCCCCAATCCAGGGTAACAGATCGTTCTCGCGCAGAGAGCGCTCGGAAAATTCGATGGCGCCACGCTCCAGGCCACTGGCAGGCTCGCTTTGGGTGGGGAAATCCGTCATCACCGCGATCACCTTGTCCGGGGCAGCGATATTGGAGCCTTGCGTACCCTGGACAATGCTTTCCGCAATGCGCATATAGAGGTAAGGATCTTCGGTGTAGGCCTCTTCGTTTCGACCCATGCGCGGATCGCGGTCCAACTCCAGCACGAGTGTGGAAAGCATGTGGATTCCGACGGCGCGAGCTTCGGCGGCCGCCGCCGCGTAAATCGACCTCACCAAGTCCATGTCAAACGTGCTGCCAATGGTCAGGCCCTCCGGGAAAATCGTGCCGCCCGGAAACATGGCGCCGTGCGTGCCCTCTTCATCTTCCAAAAGGGGTATTTTCAGCCGGGTCTCGGTGCGCGCGATCTTCTGCAGCTCGTTAAAATACTCAGCCTGTTGCCGCGCCCCCTCGACCAAAATCTCGTTGGCGAGCGTGAAGAAGCCGCAGCCAGGGCCGATCTCCTGGGTATAGGTTCCGGCTGCGAATCTCCGGCAGGCCGCCATTTTCGAGGGAATATCCCTTCCCAGGTCATTCACATAAACGCAAGGCAAGTTGAGCTGGCCCACCTTTTCTTTGAGCGTCATGCGGCTGAGCAGGTCGTCGACCCGCCGGGCGATGGGTTCATTAGGATTGAGATAAACAAGTTCACCGCCGCCACCTTGTGCAACGGCCGCAGGGAGAACCGACAAAACCACAAATCCCATGAGAAACGCCAGAAGCGACTTCTTAGTCAACATTTCCAACCTCCAAACAAGCGTGCCTGCGCAGAGAAGCACATTCAGCGAGACCAGCAGAGAGGAATCGTCCCCTTTCGGCGGAATCGGGCGTCGAACTCCGTTGCGGACGAACCATGTGCGCACCGCGCGGATCAATCCCAGCCTCGCAGCACAAATTCCCTGGCATTATACCCGAAGACGCTGTTGGTGCGCGGAATCCTTCCAGCCGCGGGTAGTGATGCCATTTGCGAAACATGGACGCTCTAAGTCGTCGTCATGCCCGCGAAGATGGGTGCCCGCTCCGCAAACCTTCGGAGATGCGATGTCTTCGGACTGGCTGGAGGTCCCCGAACCGGAAGGCTGCTGACTTCAGAGGGTGGCGAACTCGACGCGATTGTGTCCGTTGGCTTTGGCGCGCGAGACGGCCTCAGTCGCCAGCCGCCAAGCAGTATCCAAGTCCAACGCGTTCCGCTGAGGGGTTACTAGAACACCGAGGCTCACGGTCAATGCGATGACACCCCCCGACGTGTCCACTGCTCGCCGGTCAGCTCGGGCCCGGAATTGTTCGGCCAAGCTTGCGGCGGTGGGAGCGTCACATCCAGGCAGAACCATCACGAACTCGTCCGCTACAGATCGGCCGATGGAATCGGGCGGGCGCAGGACCGAGCGGAACCTTCTCGCCACTTCCTGCAAGACGGCATCCCCGGCAAGGGGGCCAAAGGTGGCATTGATGTCCCGGAAGTGGTCGATATTTGCCAGCATCAGACTCATGGGTGAACCGCATTGAGTGGAAAGAGTGAGCTGGAGCTTCAGGATATCCAAAATCACGCTGCCGTTCCAGACGCCGGTCAGCGGATCTACGGTCAATCGAGCTTGGACCTGGCGCCGGGCCGAGACGAGCTCTTCCTGAAACTCCAGGATTCGCCTTCCCGCACCCAGGCGTGCCTGCAGTTCGTGAGGATCGTAAGGCTTGGTCAGGTAGTCGTCCGCACCGGACTCCAAACCTTCCACGATATCCCGCTTCCTGGCTTTCGCGGTCAACATCAAAATGTAGATGTAGGGACGCGTATCACGTTGTCTAAGCGCGCGGCAAACCTCGAGGCCGTCCATGCCCGGCATCATCCAGTCAAGAATGGCCAGGCGTGGCGATTCAGGAGATTGCAGGATTTCGAAGGCCCTTTGACTGTCCGTTACACTCGTCACTTGGTACCCCCACTCGACCAGGCAGGCCCGGAGCAGGGAAAGAGAGACAGGATCGTCCTGAGCAACAAGTATTCTCACGGCACGGCAACTCCGCGCAACTCGCTGAGGGACTTCCCAAGGCACTCCATTTCCTCTCGCAGCGCGCCTATCATTTCCTGCGCTCCCGTGAAGTCACCCTGGACGGCAAAGGCCTCCAGCCGCTCGGCACTTCTGACGCTTGCATGGGCCAGGATATTTCCGGCCGAGCCCTTGAGGGTGTGAGCCACACGCGCCAGTTCGCTTCCATTCCTCTCCTGCAGGGCTCGTTGCGCCGCCGCGAGCAAGGAAGGACATTGGCTCAAGTAGATCTTGACGAGCTCGCTCCAAAGCTGCGAGTCGCCAGCCAGGTAATCCCGAAGGGCGCAGCAATCCTCTGGTTCACCTTCTTGGCCCGAGGGCCGGCATTCGTCGTGCTTTTGGGCGTGAGAGACCTCCATGGCCTGGGCAGGCAGCGCCTCATATACATGCAAGAGGTCGAGCAGCCCTTGCCGTGGTATAGGCTTCGAGAGGTACCCATCCATTCCGGCAGCCAGGCAACGTTCCCGGTCGCCCTTCATCGCATGGGCAGTGACCGCAACGATTGGTACATGCCCACCCGTCACCAATTCGTGCGCGCGGATGGCGGTGGTAGCCTCGAAACCATCCATTTCCGGCATCTGCATATCCATGAGGACCAGGTCAAATGCACCTCGGGGTGCGCGCTGCACCGCCGCCACTCCTTCCCTGCCGTTGCACACCACCACCACGTTGTGTCCTAGCTTTCGGAGTAAGCGGGTCGCCAGAGTGCGGTTCACCTCGTTATCTTCGACGAGAAGAATGCGCAACTTGCGGGTGGCTTTTGGCCGCGGGGGTCCGTCGGGCGCTGTTGGTGCCACCGTCTGCATCGTGTTGGAGGGGCGCAGGATGGCCGCCAGAAGTTCCTGGGAAAGCACCGGCTTTGTCAGATATGCGGCAACTCCCGCTCTTTGACACTGCGCGGGGTCGGCGCCTTGGCTGGCGCCGCACAATAGCATGACTGTAGCCTTTGCCAGCTCCGGGTCGTTCTTGATTCGTTCGGAGACCGTAAAGCCATCCGGGTCGGGCAGGCGCGCATCCAGCAGCACGACTCCGAAAGGTGTCTTCCGCTGTTTTGCCTGGCCCAGTGTGAGGAGCGCGTCTCGACCGCTTGCGCAGAGAACGGGCTGCGCATTCCATTGCTTGAGCAGATTTCCCAGAATTCGCAGGCAGGTGGGGTTATCGTCTACCACAAGTACTTGCTGGCCATGAAGGTTCGGCGTCGGCGTTTCTTCCCGGAGTGGTGCGGCAGAATGAAAGCAGCCGGTAAAGTGGAACGTGCTTCCCTTGCCCACTTCGCTCTCCAGCCAGATCTTGCCTCCCATCATCTCCACCAGTCTGGCGCAGATGGACAATCCCAGCCCCGTCCCGTTGAATCTCCGTTTCGTCGAGCCATCGGCTTGAGCAAAGGGTTCAAAGACCACCCGGCGCTTCTCCGGGGGAATCCCAATGCCGGTATCTCGGATGGAAAAATGCAGACAGAAATTGGGTAAATCCTCGCTCTCCTTTTCGACTGTCAGTACAACCTCCCCCTTTTCCGTAAACTTGATGGCATTAGCCAGAAGGTTGAGGACAACTTGCCTCAGTCGTCCGGGATCACCTTGGAGGATGTCCGGAATGGCGGGCGACGTCTCCAGACAGAGTTCCAATCCCTTTTGCTGGGCCTGAAAGGCCAGTGACTTAAGTGCGCCTCCCAGCGTGTCCAGCAAGCGAAACTCGATCGATTCCAAATCCAGCTTTCGGGCTTCGATCTTGGAGAAGTCGAGGATATCGTTGATCACCCTGAGCAACGAGTCCGCAGAGGACTTGATGGCTTCCAGGTATTCACGTTGTTCAGGATTCAGAGGGGTTTCGAGGGCGAGATCGGTCATTCCCATCACGCCATTCAGGGGGGTGCGAATTTCGTGGCTCATATTGGCAAGGAACTCGCTTTTGGCGCGATTGGCCGCTTCCGCGGCCTCCTTGGCCTGCCGCCATTTCTCTTCCGCGTTTTTCCTCTCTGTTATATCGATAAGGGTGCCTTCAATCACGGTCTTCGCACCGTTGCCATTCTCTACCAAGCTGGCGTTTTCCAATACCCAGGCGTGACTACCGTCTTGGCGACGGAGGCAAACCTCATAGGAAGCGACTGACTTGTGTTCCTTCAACCGCGAAATAAGGGCCATGCGTTCTGCAGGGTCCCCATAGAAGTCCTGGGCACGATGCCGAAGCACTTCCGCCGGGGAAGCGTAGCCCAGAATCTGTGCAAATGATTCATTGCAGTCAATGACCCGACCATCCAGCGCGGTGCGGAAAACTCCCGCCATGTTGCGCTGAAACAACAAGCGGTAGCGTCGTTCACTCGAACGTAGGGCTTCCTCGGCACGCTTCTGCCGGATCAGTTTCCACACCCCGTCCATCAGCAACGTCAACTGCCGCACATCCGGCTCGTCGTACTCATCCTCCTTGTTCGCAACCACGGCAATGGCCACAACGTCCTCATGCTCGAGCACCGGAATGCAGAGGAAGCGGAGGATGGCGATGTGACCTTCAGGGCAGGCTTTCTTGAGAGGGTTCAAGGCCGAGTAGTCATTGACAATGATTGGGCGGCGCTCCCGCAGCATCTCTCCCCACAACTCGACACTGGGCAGAGAGAGAGGTCTGTGCTCGTCGCCCAGCGCACACTTCTCCCCGTCCGCTCGCGAGCAGGAACGCACGGTCAGTTCCGATCCATCTTCGCTGCCGAGAGCCAGCAAGCCGTACTTGCTGTTGGTGAGCAGGATTCCCTGCTCGAGCGCAAAGTCCGCGATTTGCTGGGGAGAGCTTTCCGACATCTGGCTGAGCTTCAGGAGGGTTTCCAGGCGAGCCTCGTCAAGCCGCAGGGCCTCTTCCGCTCTCCTCCGCTCGCTTATATCCCGGGCCGCCCCTTGTATCCCCACTACTTTGCCCTCTTCTTCGATCAAGCGGGTGCTGACTTCGACGGGAATCCGGCGGCCATCCTTGGCGACGAATTCTACTTCATAAGTGGTACTCGCATGGCCCTGGAGTTTCAGATTGAGCATTTCAGTGGCTTGGTCGAGTGATCCAGGAGCAAGCAGGTCAGAAATCTTCTTGGTCAGCAATTCGTCGCGGGTGAAACCGGAGAGGAGTTCGGTGGCGCGGTTGCAGGAGGTAATTCGGGTGTCCAGGTCGTGCGTATAAATTGCGTCCGTGGAGTTCTCGAAGAGGTCGAAGAACTGCTTTCTTAGCGCGGTCTCGCGGCGCAGGAATTCGCGTATCGCTCCAGTATGCAGTCGCACCCGCTTCCTGAGACCCGCCAGCCATATAGTCCCCGCCAGCACAAACGCACCCATGACAACCAGCAGCCAGAACTCTTGGCGAGGGGATGTTGCGACCACTGCCCCTCCCGGGTGAAAACGGTCGTAGGTCCAAGGCGCCCACCCACCCCTGAGATGAGCCCAGGACGAGGCCCGCGCCAGGAAAGTCCACCCAGCCTGGAGCACCCCTGCCAGCGCCATTTGTGACCCCGCGGGCTTCATGAGTTCCTTTCCTCGCAATTAGGTAGGCTCTCCAACTGCGGCTTCAGATGGACCTCGTAGCACTCCGGGCACACTCCATGGCTGAATTGGGCTTCCGAGTGGCTCGCAACGTAAGCGTCGACCTGTTCCCAGTAGTTCCGGTCGTTACGAATCTTCTTGCAGTAGGAGCAGATGGGGAGGAGGCCTTGAAGCTGTTTTACTCGCTTCAAAGCCTCTTCAAGCTCCTGAAAGCGTTCCAGGAGAGCTCTCTGCAATTGCACGATGCGCCCGCCCGCACGCAAACGCGCCCGCAGCTCACGGGGATCAAACGGTTTTGTAATGTAGTCGTCGGCCCCGGCTTCCAGCCCCTGAACAACGTTTTCAAGTCCCCCACGAGCCGTAACCAGGATGATATAAGTGGTCGCGTGGGGCTTCGCGGCGCGCATGCGGCGGCAGACCTCCAGGCCATCGGCCCCCGGCATCATCCAATCCAGCAGGGCGATCTCAGGCGGATTCGACCCCTCCAAGATACGCAGGGCCTCGCCACCCTCCACCGCCACCAAAACCTCAAATCCCCACCCCCCCAGAGTCGCCTGGATCAGGTGTCGCGACGTAGCCTCATCATCGGCAATCAGAACTCGCATGGCGCTCCTCCTGCGCCCACCTCTCAGAAGCTGTGAAAAAATTGCGTGGTAGGGGCGGCCCTTGTGGCCGCCCTGGGGCAACTATCCTGCGTCTGCGGGACCCCCACGACGCGCCCCAAACACGCGATCTTTTCACACCTTCTCAATCCCGGGTTTCGGGTCCGGGCAGTTCGGGATCCGGATCTCCAGCGTTCGCCCGCATGCTCAACGATTCAGGCCGGCGCAGGGCGCTGGAGAGTTCCTCGAGTGAGTAGGGTTTACCGATGAAGCCTATGGCGCCCGCCAAGCGCGCTTCATGTACAACCTCACCTGAGCTGTACCCCGAGGAAAGAATCACCTTCACGTTGGGATTGAGCTCCCGCAGCCGGCGGCAAGCCGCCAGCCCTGAGATACCCGGCATCACCATATCGAGCAACACCATTTCGATCTGTTGGGGGTGGGAGGAATAAACCTCGCAGGCCTGCTGCCCATCGACGGCGGTAAGCACGTTGTAGCCGAGCCTCTTCAACCCCTCCTCGACAAACGCCAGAACCATGGGCTCGTCGTCCACCACGAGCACTGTCCCGCTCCCCGTCTCGAGCACGGAGCTTCGGGTTGCCACCCTCCGCTCCAGGGGTGGGGGCTTCAGCGGTAAATAGATGGAAAAGACAGACCCAAGGCCGACTTCACTTTCCACCTGCACGTAGCCGCTCGCGCTGCTCGCCATGCCATGAACCATGGAGAGTCCCAGCCCGGAACCTCTCCCGGGCTCCTTCGTGGTGAAGAAGGGGTCAAAGATCCTACCCAACATTCGCGGGGCGATGCCCACACCCGTATCTCGAACTGTTATGCGCGCATAATTACCGGGAAGGCAACGGCTGGGCCGCGACGGATCGTCTTCACCGAGTGTGACCCGAGAACTTTCTAGCGCTAGACCCCCCCCCTCGGGCATTGCATCTCGGGCGTTAATGCACAGGTTCAGGATGGCCTGCTCGAGCTGGCCCGGGTTCGCATCTACCCACAACGGCCCGGACTCGGTGCGGGTTTGTACCTGAATGCGCCGGTCGAAGGTACTGGTAATGATCTTTACCACGCGACCCAGAACCTCGCCCACTCGAATGGATACTGATTCGCACTTTCCTTGCCGGGCCAGGCCAAGTAATTGCCGAGTGAGGTCAGAGCCCCGCTCGGCAGATTGTTCAATCATTTTCACAAACTCAAGAAGTGGGTCGGAGGGCGCTAAGCGCAATCGCACGATGGAGGCAAACCCCAGAATGACACCCAGCAGGTTATTGAAATCATGCGCTATGCCCCCTGCCAAGGTCCCAAGAGCTTCCGCCCTTTGTGCCTGGAACAGTCTTTGTTGTAGCCTGCCACGCTCCTCCTCCGTGTCCTTGCGCTGTTGAATGTCCTGAATGAGGGCTAATACATGCAGAGGTCGGCCCGCAATGCCATTGACAAGAGAGAAATTCTCCAGACACCACTTCGGCGCGCCGGACTTTTGAAGGTAGAGTCTTTCCGTGCTCTGAACCAGCAACTTCCCGTCCTGAATTTCCCTAACTGCCTGGCCGATGTCGGCACGATTTTGGGGGTGGGTCAAGTTCGCGTACTCCGTGCCCAGCAGCTCGCCGTCCTGGTAATTCAGCATCCGTGCAAAGGCGCGACTTATGACGACGAGTTTCCCTCCAGCCGTACACAGCGCGGCGCCGATGGTTCCACAGGCAAAAAGGGAGCGGAGCACGTCATCTCTTTGCAAAAACCCTCCACTGAGGCCAGCGGCGAACTGAGAACACGACGGTTGTGGCCCTCTCAATTCCTCGACTGATTCGTTGACTTGGCTAACCTCACCGCACGCTGAAACTGTGGAAGGGGAAGTTTCAACACGGGACTCTTGAAGCGACTTTCTGACGGTTTGTTCCGACATTCCAGACCTCACTCTGTTTTTCGGCAAGAAGGAATACCATCTTAAATGGGCTGAAACGTGGAAACCTTCAATGGCGAGCAAGCCCCGGCCGCTTGAGACGGCCGAGGGCGCCCAAAATACTGCTCCAGCGAAGACTGCAAGTTCAACCTGCAAAGACGGATTGGACGTGTTTGCACACTTGTTTTACTTGCCCGCTCAACTCACGGAGCAAATGCACCGGACCAAGCCGGACCAGCTTCGCTGATTTCGCGCTGAGGATCCTCCACTCTACCGCCTGAAGAGAATCCGGAAGCGCCTCTTCACAGTACCCATACCCCAACCCGTTGGCCCGGCAGAGGAGGTCGCTGAGGCTAACCAGCGCTACCAAGTCCGGGTATAGCTTGGTCTGCTGAACACTATGGTGGAATTGAATGACCTCGGCAAGGTGGTACGGCAGCCGCCACATCTCGGCCACTACGCTGCCACTGTCGCAATGCGTAAAGCCTAACGAGGCGAGTTCCACTTCATAGAGAGGTATCTGCTCAGCCGAGGCGCGGGCGAGGTAAGCGCGTGTCTCGCCGGGAAAAGCCACCAAATTGATAAGCTCACCCAAGTCATGTAAGAGTCCTGCCAGGTACGCCCGTTCGGGGTCAGGGTAATCGATCCGGAGAGCCACCTCCCGGCTCAAAAGTGCGCACCCGAGGGAGTGTTCCCACAGTTTCCGGGCGGAAAGCAGATTCTGTTCCTTGGGCAGTAGGTTGAGCAATGAGCAGGCCATGAGAATCTCGCGCACCCGTCTCACGCCCAGCACAATGACCGCCCCGTGGATAGTTTTCACCTCCTGCGGAAGGAAGTAGAGGGCCGAATTCGCCATGCGCAGACACTGCGCGGCGATGGATTCATCGCAGGAAACCATGTCCACGATTCTTTTCACTTCCATCTGGTCAGCGGGCTTTTCCATGTAATGGAGAAGAGGACGGACGATCGCGGGAATAGTAGGTATGGAATTCAACTTCTCCAGGCGAGAGCGAATCACCTGTCTCGAATCCGAGCCATCGGATGACGAGGCGATGGCTTTGTTGTCTCCACTGCTTGAGTTTAGATTCTCCATGGCTTCCCTCACCCAACTCACCCCTGCTTCGCGTCGGTCAAGTGAGAACCGAAATGGCCGTCGGGTTGTAAGCTGGCCAAAGAGGACGACGCGATAACCATTACTTCCGCCGTCCTGGAGCTCGCTCCTTGAAAACTTTGGAGCGTAAGGGATTGCTCGCCTCGCCGCTCAACGGTTCAGACGGCGCCTTGCTTGGTATTCCTACGACAACGATATCCACCCGGCGGTTAAGCGCTCTTGTCTCCGCGGTTCGGTTCGGCGCCACAGGATGGAACTCTGCGAATCCCGCCGCCGACAGGCGTTCTGGAGGAAACTCGTACCTGGTAATAAACAGTTTGGCCATTTCTGTCGCGCGGGCCGTGGAAAGCTCCCAATTGGAGGCAAAGCGCTCAGTGTGAATCGGAACGTTGTCGGTGTGCCCTTCTATCCGAACTTGGTAAGGACCAGCCTCCAGAACTTTCGCGATGCGAGCTACAGAGGGCTCAGACTTCAATTTGACTTCGGCGGAGCCGCTATCAAAGAAACCCACTTCTCGAAGGCTGACCACCAACCCTTCCCGCCCCACCTTCAAGGCTACTTCCCCCCGCGTGATTTCGCCCGCCAACGCTTGCGCAAGCTCCTTTTGAAGCTTGGCCAGGTTGCCTATGCTACTGGGGTCAAACAGATTGGTAATCGAGGGAAGAGCATCCGGCGGCGGTCCAGTCAGCCCCACGGGACTCTTCGAGGAAGGAGTAGGAAATATTCCAAGGTCCTTGAAGGCCAACTGCATGGCCACGGCAAGTCTACCAATCTTGCCCTTATCCACCTGTGAAGAGGCAAACATCACCACAAAGAAAGCAAATAACAGCGTGATGAAATCCGCATAGGAAACCAGCCAACGCTCGTGGCTGGGTTTGGAAGTGGGACGCCGTTTCAGGCTCATGACGGCTTCGACTCCTCTTGTTTGGCCGCCTCGGCCAAGAAACCTCTCAGCTTGGTTTCGACCATGCGCGGGTTAAGACCTTCCAGAATGGAGACCACCCCCTCCAGCATCATCTCGCGTGCCGTTTGCTCTTCTCGACCGCGGATCTTGAGCTTGCCGCCCACGGGAAGGAAAAAGATATTGGCCACCCCTACTCCATAAATTGTCGCCACAAATGCCACCGCAATTCCCCGCCCCACTTCATTCATATTGTCGAGATGCTGCATGACCTGAATGAGGCCGAGGACGGCGCCAAGGATTCCAATCGTGGGCGAAAAGCCTCCCGCCGCCTCAAACACCATGGGGATTTTCTCCTCTTGCTCTTGCCGGTTCTGGAGTTCCAACTCCATCATTTTTCGCAGCTCCTGAGGCTCCGTGCCATCGATCGCCAGCATCAGTGATTTCTTAAGAAATGGATCATGGATTTTTTCCAAATCCCTATCGAGCGAGACAATTCCTTCCTTGCGTGCCTTCTGGGCAAAGTCAACAATTTCACGGATGACGGCTTGGCCGTCTCTTCTTCGCTCGAAGAAGACCCGCGCCAAACTTCGAAAAGCAGCCAGGACGGTAGAAAGCGGAAACTGCAGCATGACGGCTCCAATGGTCCCTCCGAAAACAATCATCGCTGCCGTAGGCTGAAGTACTTGACCGAGATTCCCGCCTTCCAGAATCAGACCCAGCAAGATCCCGCATACGGCAAGAGCAATTCCGCCGACACTGGATTTATCCACGCGCCAATCTCCTCACATTCTCAACTGCCCAGCCCTTCAGTCTTATTCTCCGCCGCGTCCGGACCCCGAACCATGGTGCCCGCGGCGGCCACTATCCGGCGGCGAAAATTCAAGATCTCTTCCAGCACCTCCGCAACTGTCTCGAGTACGACGATCTTTTCTCCAGAAACTAGAGTAATGACCGTGTCCGGCGTGTTCTCAATGAACTTGATCATGTCCGAGTTGACGACGAGGGGTCGATTGTTGAGTCTCGTGAGTTGGATCATTCTCTCAGCTCCAGGGACAACTCCTCTCGGGTCCGGCTGCGCGTGGCCGCGAGAGGACCCCTTCTTTTGCAACAAAGAATTCCTGCGTACCCACTACACGACTTGCACCCCTCAGAATGCTCTATCGGCAAACCGCGAGGCTGCCTTCATCCCTGGGGGGGGAACACCACCCCTGCCCAGATCCCCCGGGGGCTTGAAATCGGCTCAGATTCCAGCCACAAGCATTCAGGAAACATCACCATGATAGGTATCGGAACTTTGAGACCAAATGTTGATTCCAATTTCCACGCGGGTTCATGGCGCGTGAGCGGGAGGGGACAATTTGCACCCGGAAGCGGGTGGGATGACGAGGTCTGGGGAAGTTTTTCCAAACATGGGTGGCGTGCCTGAACGGCTTAACAGCCTTCCTAGCGGCGGTAAGGTGTAACGCTTCCGCAGTCTGAGCCCGCCGTTCGAGCTTGTCATTCTGAGCGCAGCGAAGAATCTGCTTTTGAACTCTCTCCAGAACGCGAAGAATTTGGGTGATAGGTCTGCGGCGAGGGTGAATAAAGATTTGGCTTCTGGTGCCGATAGGGTAGGTGAATTTGGAAACGGTTCCGTCAGTTGGAAAGAAGAACCACCGGCCCCTGGAAAGACGCTCGAATGGCCCCAGGTTCTGCGACCCAAGACGGAAACCCAAAGAGAGAGGAGACTTGGTATGGCACTTAGCGTTTTAAGCAATATCCCTTCCTTGGTGGCGCAGAACCAGTTGGCGATCACCAACCAGAATTTGCAGAAGACTCTGTTCCAATTGTCCTCGGGTTCCAAGATCAACTCCGGCGCGGATGATCCCGCCGGCTTGTCCATTACCAACGGGTTGCAAGCCAACATCTCGGCGCTCACCCAATCCGCCCAGAACGTCGCGGACGGTGTCGGCATGTTACAGACCGCCGATGGCGCTCTGAGCCAAGTGACCACGCTGCTCTATCGCGCGGTGACCCTGGCGACGGAGGCGGGCAACGCGGGGATGACGGCCACGCAGCAAACGGCCCTAAACAATGAATTCGCTTCGATCACGAACGAAATCAACCAAATCGGAACGAACACCACTTACAACAGCACGGCGGTATTCACAGGAAACCCCCTGGCGGTGTTCCTGAGTGACGGTTCATCGGTGGACCAGAACAGCGCGAGCGGCCCCACCATCAGCGTCGCCGCGCCCACCCTGAGCGCCACCAGCATTGGCCTGGGGACCTTTGCCTCGGGCGTCTTCACGTTGACCGGCACGCCCACGGCCGGTGATACTGTAACCATCGGCGCCAAGACCTACACGTTTCAGACCACGCTGTCCGCTGCCAACGATGTGCTGATCAGCAGCGCGAGTGGGTCAGCCGGCATGACCGCTACCCTGCAGAATTTGGCAGCGGCTGTCAACGGTGGCGCCGGCGCGGGGGTTGTTTACGGCACAGGAACCACCGCCAACGCTTCGGCGCAAGTCACAGCGGTTTCGGGCGGTTCAGCAACCGTGCAATCTCTCACCGCGGGTGTGGGAGCAGCGGGCCCCCCCGAAACAGGCAACTCCATTGCCGTCGCCACCACCTCGAGTGTTGGCACCTGGACCAACCCAGCCGGGGGATCCGCAAATCTCGACGGCGGTTCGGGAGCCGCCATCGATTTGAGTACCCCCACGAACGCGCAATCGGCGTTGGTGGCCATCGAGAGTGCCATTTCCAACGTGGCCGGGCTTCGAGGCGGGATCGGTGCGGGCATCAACCAGTTGAATGCCGCGCTTCAGGTCATGAACAACACCTCGCAGAACCTGTCCTCCTCCCTGAGCGGTATCAAGGACGCGGATGTGGGGCAGGTGGTGGCGAACATGTCCAAGTACCAGGTCCTCGAGCAGACGGGCATTGCCGCCCTGGCACAATCCAACTCGCAAATGCAGGCTGTCCTCAAGCTACTCCAGTAATCGAAGCTGGGGAATTCCTGACGGAGGGGGCCGCGCGGGCCTCCTCCGTTGGCTTTCCTAAGGTGAATGGACCATGAGCATCTCCCCAGCCCAAATGATCCTGCAAGTCGCCAGCGCGGAGAGCCCTGCGCCGGCGGGGCGCTCTGCCCCAGCCTCGGCGCTCGCGCCCGCCAGGGCCGTAGAACCTCCCGCCGAATCCCCGGCCGCGGCGCCCGTCGACTGCTCCCTCCCCCAGCTCAGCACCATGGTACGGATCGATGACCGGCACCGGTTTTACTACGAGCTTGTAAATAGCCGTACTGGGGACGTGGTGTATGAGTTTCCCCCCGAGATGATTCGCAAGCTGGCTGAGAGTTTCGAAGCGTCCGCGGACGGGGAATCAATGGGTCACCGCGTTGATGTGAAGTCGTAAGGCTGGGGTTTCTCACCACGGTTCTGGAAGGGCGAGACTTCAGAGGCTGCGCAAAAACTCTTAGCTGTCATCCGGAGCCTTGACAGCCTTGCGGCTGCCCATGATGGGCAGAAACTCGACGGGGAGAACCCCCGCCCCTCGCTGTCGTCCTGAGCATTCGTAAACGAAAGTCGGCTACCCATAACGTGAATGACATAAACGACTTAGCTGTTTATGTCATGCAGAGCGCAGCGAAGGACCCCGGCAGCTCGCGGCGGGTTGGCGAACAAAGTAACTACTGGGTTCTTCGTCCAAAATGCGGGCTCAGAATGAAAGCATTTAAGCATTTTCCTGCAGCCTGTTTAGCCGCGCCGTTACAAGGCCTTTCTGATTATTCCCGTGTCCCGCGCCCCATGGCGGCATCCCCGTTCCGCAGGCTCAAGGAAATTTCCAATCTGCCGATAAGACAAGCGGACTGCCCACTACCGACGAAGCAGTTTGCCGCCAAGGCGCAAAGGAGAAGTGGAATGAGCACCAGTTCAATCAGTTCGCTCCTATCTAGCTTGGGAGGGAGTTCCACCGAGTCGCTCAGCCAACTCCTGGGGAATCCTACCTCTTCCAGTGCCACGAGTTCCAGCACCTCGTCGGCGATCCAAGACGCTGTGAATGCCATCCTGAACTCCGCCACCGGTACTTCCGGAAGTGGCATTGATGTGCAAGCGACCGTGGACGCCATCCTGCAAATCGACGCTGCCCCCGAGCTGCAGTTGCAGCAACAGGTGACCAACCTCAACACCCAGACTTCCGCCTTGCAAACCCTCCAGAGCGACTTGACGGCTTTTCAGAACAGCCTCTATGCCCTGACCGACTTCAATGGAGGTTTCGGGGCGTTGTGCGTGAGTTCCTCGAACAATGAGGTGGTCAGCGCCACGGCGGCCAACGGGACGGCCACGGGAACGCACTCGATTACGGTCAGCCATCTCGCCACCACTTCCGCAAATTATTCCGCCTCCTTCACGTCGGGAACCACGCAACTCCCCACGGGATCGTTTGACCTTCAGGTGGGGACGAATGCCGCGGTTACCATCCCCGTGGATAGCGCTGACAGCACCGACACTCTGAGCGGCTTGGCGACTTACATCAACAATCAAAATCTGGGCGTCACGGCTTCGGTCATCACGGACAGTTCGGGCGCCCGCCTGGCGTTAGTCAGCCAAACCTCCGGTGCGGCAGGCCAGATCACCATCTCGAATGACACCACCGGCACAAATGGCAACGGAATGGGCTTCACGGATGCGGTAGACGGGCATGACGCCGCGCTTACCGTGGACGGCATCCCCATCGACAGCGCCAGCAATACGGTCACGGGAGTTATTCCGGGCGTGACACTGACTTTATCTGGAGAGTCGAGCACCCCGGTCACCATCGGGATCACACCCGATTTGACCTCGCTGGCTACCGATACCAACAATTTCGTCAGCAGTTGGAACACCTTAATCCAGGCGATCAATACGCGCATTCAATACAACAGTAGTACGGGTACGGCCGGCATTTTGGTGGGAGACTCGTCGGTTGACCTTGTGCAAGAACAGTTGCTAACCGCCATCAGCTCCAGCCTGTCCGGGAACAATGGCGCCGTCAATTTGGAATCAATTGGTATTTCACTTCAGAACGACGGGACGTTATCCGTGAACAGTGCGACGCTGAACAACGCCCTGCAAAATAACTTTTCCGCTGTCCAAAACCTGTTTCAATCGCCTTCGGGCGTGGGCCGGACGCTCCAACAGAGTCTTGCCTCCCTGACCAATGTGGTCACCGGCCCCTTGAGCGTGGATATGAACGGGATCAGTTCGGAAATAAGGAATCTGAACAGTCAGATTAGTGATTTTCAGTTGCAACTCCAGAACACGCGGACGCAACTTTTGGCGGAATACACCCGAATCAACACGATGCTCGAGCAACTGCCGCAAACGCTCGCCTCGATTAACAGCCAACTCGACGCGCTCAACCCTTCGAACCACCCATGAACCAGCCTGCCCACATCTATCGTCAATTATCGGTCGAAGGCGCCACACCCCTGGGCCTGGTTGTGATGCTTTACGACGGTGCCCTTGCGGCCTTGCTTCGCGCGGCAGCCGCGATTGAGGCCCACGACATTCAGAAGAAATGCGACCATCTGAATCGCGCCCTGGCGATCATCGCGCAGCTCGAGGGTACCCTGAACTTTGAAGTGGGAGGCGAAGTGGCCCAGACCCTCAAGACCTTTTACATGTACTCTCGCGCCCAAGCGATGAAAGCCAACATCGAGAACTCCACGCAGATTCTTCGCTCTCTGATTGAGAAGTTCTCCACCGTTCGCGAAGCCTGGTACCAGGCGGATCACCAGCCGCCCCCTTCCCCCACCGCGCCCGCTAGCGCAGGATCCCCTCACGCGCCCTCGCCCACCCTGGAAGCGGGTTCCTGGCGGCTGGTTGCCTAAGGAAGAAATCCCCAAAGTGCCACCCCCGCGAAGGTCGAGTGGTAGCCACCGCTTCTGCCGCGGGGAGGCCGGCCCGTTTTCCCCTTAGACCCGCGTGGTTACACTCCGGTCGAACATCGTCATTCAAAAGCCCGTGACCGGGTGGAACGCCCAAGTCACACGCCCACGAGGGGATGCTCCCCATTGATCCGTAACCGTGCAGGTAGAGCATCGGCGTGTGACCCCAGTCGATGGTTAACCTGACGTTTCCCGCGGGATTGGGCGCCCAAGGCATATCTCGTTTGGCAGACCGCTAAAGGTGTTTACCAGCGTTGAATAAGTCTCATGAATTCGCCTCCACTGCCGATAATAGGAACATGAAAGTGCAACCGTGGCTCACCGTGAAGGAAGTCGGTCACATGCCTCGTTCCTGCTGCGCGGCAATTGACAAAAGAAGATTGAGGAACAGAGTCCTCGACGGACTACGCATGGGGGCGCAATGGCAGTTCCGACAAGAGGCAATCAACACCTCATTGGCTAACGCGGCGGCCCCACAGAGGACCAAGGAATGAGCGATATGGATGACATCGTCCGCGAATTTCTGGTGGAGAGCACCGAAAACCTGGACCAGCTTGACCGCGACCTCGTGGCGTTGGAAAAAGACCCCCAAGCGGAAAGCATATTGGCCGGTATTTTCAGAACCATCCACACCATAAAAGGCACCAGCGGCTTCCTCGGATTCAACAAGTTAGAGTCGGTAACTCATGTGGGTGAAAGCCTGCTGAGCAAGATGCGGGACGGCGAGCTGGTTCTGAACGCCGAAATCACCTCCGGCTTGTTGCTCATGGTGGACGCCGTGCGGGAAATGCTGGCCAACATCGAGGCAGCAGGACACGAGGGCGATCGAGACTACCAGGCGGTAATTGAGTCCCTGACCCGCTTGCAGAGCTGCACGCCCGAAACTGCGCTGGCCGAAGCGGGACCAGCCAGCCCCACCTCCCCAATATTGCCGCCAGAGGAGGCACAGGAAGAAACAGGGGGAGCGGACAAGCTCCTGGGAGAAATCCTGGTGGATAAAGGCAGGACATTGCCAGGGCAGGTCGTGGCGGCGTTAGACAAACAAAACCAGGGAGATCCACGGCGCATCGGAGAGATTCTGGTTGAGAACGGGTCGGCCAAGGCGCCGGATGTCTTGGAAGCCATCCAGGAGCAGAAGGAGGTCCGAGCGCTTGCGGCTACGGACAGCAACATTCGCGTCGATGTGAGCTTGCTGGATAAATTGATGAACCTGGTGGGGGAACTGGTGCTGGCCCGCAACCAGATCCTGCAATTTTCCTCGACGCAACAGGATACGAGCTTCCTGAACACCTCCCAGCGCTTGAACCTCATCACCACCGAACTGCAAGAAGGCGTCATGAAGACGCGCATGCAGCCCATCGGAAACATCTGGAGCAAATTCCCCCGCGTGGTGCGCGACCTGGCCACGGCGTGTGGGAAACAGGTCAACATTGAGATGGAGGGCAAGGAGACCGATCTCGACAAGACCATCATCGAGTCGATCAAAGATCCGCTCACCCACCTGGTCCGCAACGCCGTCGATCACGGCATTGAGACACCGGAAGAGCGCCTCGCCGCCGGCAAACCGCCCCAAGGGCGTCTTTTCTTGCGGGCCTTCCACGAGGGAGGGCAGGTCAATATCGAGATCTCCGATGATGGCGCGGGGATCGATCTGGAACAAGTCAAACAGAAGGCATTGGAAAAGGGCCTGGTCACGCCTGACCAGGTAGCGCGCCTGAGCGACCGCGAGATCGTGAACCTGACCTTCCTGCCCGGGTTTTCCACGGCCGAAAAGGTGACCAATGTTTCCGGCCGCGGCGTAGGCATGGACGTGGTCAAGACGAACATCGAAAAAATCGGTGGAACCGTCGACATTCAAACCCGCGCCGGCCACGGGACGACTTTGAAGATCAAAATTCCCCTGACCCTGGCGATTATCCCCGCCCTCATCGTGACCAGCGCGGGCGACCGCTACGCGATTCCGCAGGTGAGTCTGTTGGAGCTCGTCCGCCTGGAAGGGGAGCAGGCGCGCAAAGGCATCGAGATGATCCACGGCGCGGCGGTCTATCGCTTGCGCGGAAAACTACTGCCCTTGGTGAACCTGAACCACGAATTGCGCGTGGAGGAGTGCGCGCTCGAACGCCAAACGGCAGAACACGCTGCTGTCAACATTGTCGTTTTGCAGGCGGATGACCGGCATTTTGGCTTGGTCGTCGATGAAATCAACGACACGGAAGAAATCGTGGTCAAGCCCCTGGGCAAGCAACTCAAAGGCATTCCCACTTTCGCGGGTGCGACGATCATGGGAGACGGTCAGGTGGCGCTGATCCTTGACGTCCTCGGGCTGGCCCAACGCGCCAACGTGGTTTCCGAGGTTCGCGACCGAGGCGTGGGGGAGAAGACCGCGGAAACGGAGGCCCGTCACGACGACGGGGAATCGCTCCTGTTGCTGCGCGGGCCGGATGATGGGCGGATGGCCATGCCGCTGTCGCTGGTGGCGCGCTTGGAAGAGTTCGCCCGCACCGCCGTGGAGAGATCGGAAGGGCAATACGTGGTTCAGTATCGGGGCCAAATATTGCCGTTAATCTACCTCTCCTCCGCTCTCACCGAGCGCCGCCAGGAACCCCGTAATGCGGGCGCGTCGGAGCCCGGAGCAGAAGACGAGAAGATCCAGGTCGTGGTGTACACCGACCAGGGCCGGAGCGTGGGGCTGGTCGTGGACCGCATCCTCGACATCGCCCACGAGGCAGTCAAAATCCAGAAACGCACGGGCCGCCAGGGAACTTTGGGCTCCATGGTCGTCCAGGGCCGAGTCACGGAACTGCTCGACGTGAAAGGTATCATCCAGACGGCTGACCCGAACTTCTTCCAGGAAGCGGTGGCGGCCTAAAAGGGAAAAGGTGCTGGGTGCTGGGGGCTAGGGACTGGGGAGAAACCCCAGAACCCAGCACCGAGCCCCCAGTCCCAGGAGAGAGCTTATGGCAGGGAAGAAACAGTTCTCGACGTTCGTGGTTGACAGGCTCCTCTTTGGCGTGGAAGTGGAGAAGGTCCAGGAGGTCATCCGCTACCAGGAAATGACCCGCGTGCCTTTGGCGCCTGCGGTCGTGAAGGGCCTCATCAACCTGCGCGGGCAAATTGTCACCGCCGTTGACCTGCGCCGCCGCCTGGGGCTGCATGAGCGCGCCGCGACCGACCTCCCCATGAACGTCGTGATCCGCCACGAGGATGGCGCCGTCAGCCTGCTCGTGGATGAGATCGGTGATGTCTTGGAAGTCGAAGAGGAAGCATTTGAGTCGCCTCCCGGAACCCTCTCGGGAGAGGCGCGGGAGCTTATTCGTGGAGCTTACAAATTGAAAGATACGTTACTGATTGCTTTGGATTCGGACAAGATGCTGAATCTGGTGACGACTGCCGCGCGCGGCGCCTAGCCAGACGGATTACTGGTAGACGGAGTCCATCGGACTTCTCAAGTAAATGAGCGAGGTGGCAAATGACGAAAGGCAGCGACAGAACATTGCGGGGTAGTGGGAAAGGTACTGTTGTGGTGGACAAAGCTGAGATCTACGACTTGATTCCGGGCTTAGTGGTCGTTATGGACACGAACCACAGCATTCTGGATCTCAACGAGACTGCAGCCAAAACAGCGGGCAAGCCGAAAGAGGACTGCATAGGAGCCAAGTTCTGGGATTTATATGACAATCCAGGTTGCAGGGCGGGAACCTGTGCGGCGGCTGAAGCGGTAAGGACAGGCAAGGTTTGCGAAGGGGAGGCCCTACCAGTGGTCCAAGGGAAAGAGGTACCCGTACTGGTCACCGCAGCTCCGCGCTTCGACGGACACGGGAGAGTTGTAGGAGTCGTGGAACTCGTCTTTCCGGCAGTCGGTGATGTCGGGTTGGCCCGCGAGACTGCCCGATTGGCCGCTGCGGCCAAGGAAGGACGGCTGAGCGAACGTATCAATGAAGGCCAATTCCAGGGCCGCCATCTGGAACGGGCTAAAGCGCTCAACATGATGCTGGATGCCGTGATTAGCCCTCTCAACGTGGCCGCCAAGTATGTGGAGCGGATCTCGAAGGGGGACGTTCCGCCGAAGATCACCGACAACTACAACGGGGACTTCAACGAGATCAAGAGCAACCTCAACACCTGCATCGACGCGGTGAATGCCCTGGTGGCCGACGCCAACATGCTGGCCCAAGCGGCGGCGGATGGCGCGTTGGCGACGCGTGCCGACGCCTCCAAACATCAGGGTGACTTCCGCAAGGTCGTCGATGGAGTGAACAACACCCTCGACACGGTCATCGCTCCGCTGAAGGCGGCGGCGGAAACCGCCACGGCGCTGGCGAGTTCTTCAGAAGAGCTCAGCGCCGTGAGCCAGCAGATGAGCGCCAACGCGGAAGAGACGGCGACGCAGTCGAACGTGGTGTCGGCGGCGGCGGAACAGGTCACCAAGAATCTCCAGACCGTGGCCACGGCGACCGAAGAGATGAGCTCCTCGATCAAGGAGATTGCCAAGAACGCCACTGAATCGGCCAAGGTAGCGACCTCCGCCGTGAAGACCGCCGAAACCACCAACGCCACGGTGGCCAAACTGGGCGAGTCGAGCGCGGAGATCGGGCAGGTGATCAAGGTCATCACCTCCATCGCGCAGCAGACCAACCTGCTGGCCCTGAACGCCACGATTGAGGCGGCGCGAGCCGGGGAAGCGGGCAAGGGCTTTGCGGTGGTGGCCAACGAGGTGAAAGAACTGGCGAAAGAGACCGCCAAGGCAACCGAGGATATCGGCCAGAAAATCGAGGCGATTCAGGGCGATACCAAGGGAGCCGTGGAGGCGATCGGTCAAATAACCACCGTCATCAACCAGTTGAACGACATCTCCAACACGATTGCGAGCGCCGTCGAGGAGCAGACCGCCACCACCAATGAGATTGCTCGCAACGTGCAGGAAGGCGCCAAGGGTGCTTCCCAGGTGGCGGAAAACATCGTGTCCGTGGCGCAGGCGGCCAAGGGCACCACGCAAGGCGCCAACGACACGCAGACGGCCGCCAGCGAACTCACGCGCATGGCGGCGGAGCTGCAGAACCTCGTCTCCCGTTTCAGGTTTGACGACGGCGCAGGAGCCGCTAGGCCTTCTGAGTCCCGTCCAACCATGAAACAGGTTCACGATGCGCATTTGGCGAGCCGGGCGAAAACTCAACCTGGCGCCACGGCCCGCGTCCACTAAGGAGGCGGTCTCTGGCCAAATACGACGAGGTGGGCAACACCGCTCCGCCCGCCCTCGTCGCCGTCGTGAAAAAGGCGCCCAAGCCGCTAAGCAAAGCGGCGCGAGCAAATTCGGTGCACTTCAAGCGAATGCTGCGGGAGAGGCCGATTAAATGGGGGCGGCCTCCCCTGCACCCTCAGTTGCCGCCTGCGGCTGAACCTTGAGGCGCCCCCTCAGTTCGCCGGACAGTTTCTGAAACAGAACAGCAAGGGCGGCGACGCATTGTACCCGTGCTTCTTCTTGAGCCCCACGTTTTACCCCAGTCAAAAGCCCAGCCTGGCGCTATTGCCCGTATCCGGCAAGACCCCGGATTGTGGCCTAAGGTGCCGAAGGGGATTTGGGAAAATGGGGTCAAGTTCAACGCTGGCTTGGCCGATGATTAAAGGTTGAGGGAATGATCCGCCATCGGAGGGGGGTTTCGTGCGAGCACTTGTAATTGATGACTCGAAAGCCATGCGCTCTATCCTGGGCAGAATGTTGCGGGGAATGGGCTTCGAGGTCTTCGAAGCAGCCAACGGCTGCGAAGGCCTCCAGCGGCTGCAAGAAAACGGAAAAATCGACTTGGCGCTCGTCGATTGGAATATGCCGGAAATGAACGGGCTGGAATTCATTCGAACGGTCCGGGCTGAGCAATCCTATGACGGAGTGCTGCTGATGATGGTGACCACCGAGACCGAAATGGAAAACGTCGTGCGAGCGCTTGCGGCCGGGGCTAATGAGTACGTCATGAAACCCTTCACGCAAGAAATCATCGTTGAGAAGCTTCAGATTTTCGGTATGGCGGGTTCTTAGTTGATTTCCAAGATCAAGATCCTCGTGGTTGATGACTCAGTGGTGGTGCGCCGAATGGTCTCCGACGCCCTTTCCGCCGACCCGCAACTGGAGGTCGTGGGGGCCGCGGCGAACGGTAGGATTGCCCTTGCCCGTGTTCCGCAGGTCAATCCGGATATAGTCATTCTGGATGTGGAAATGCCTGAAATGGACGGGCTCGAAACACTGCGAAGGCTTCGCCAAACACACCTCTTTCTGCCTGTGATCATGTTCAGTACGCTGACCCGCCGGGGTGCGGCTGCGACTCTCGATGCCCTATCGCTGGGCGCCAATGACTATGTGACCAAGCCCGCGAATGTGGGGAGCGCACAGCAAGCCATCGAGCAGATTCGCGCCGAGTTGATTCCCAAGATCAAGATGTTCTGCAGCAAGGCAGCCGGCTTCGAGTTCACGTCAGTGACACGCTCCGCCCGCCCGCCCGCCCCCAGCAGCAAGACCATGGTCGCCCCAACACGCCACGCTGGAAGAGTCGAGGTAGTGGCCATCGGCGTTTCGACGGGCGGCCCCAATGCCTTGGGCGAACTCGTACCGGAATTTCCCACTGACTTTTCTGTGCCTGTCGTCATTGTCCAGCACATGCCTCCCGTCTTCACCAAGCTTCTGGCCGAACGGTTAGAGGCGAAGGCCCACATCAAAGTTGAAGAAGGGGCGCCAGGCCAAGCGGTCCAAGCCGGTCACGCTTTCATCGCCCCGGGAAACTACCACATGATCGTCCAGAGAGATGAACAGTCAGTGCGGATTCAGACTCATCAGGGGCCTCCTGAGAACTCCTGTCGGCCCGCTGTGGATGTCCTTTTCAGGTCGGTGGCAGAAACGTATGGCCCGGGCGCGTTAGGGGTTGTAATGACCGGCATGGGCCAGGATGGCCTGCGCGGAAGCGAGCGCATCCGGGAGGCCGGCGGCCAAGTGTTTGTTCAGGACGAAACAACGAGTGTGGTCTGGGGGATGCCGGGTTACGTAGCCAATGCCGGGCTTGCTGACAAGGTTCTACCCTTGCAGCAATTGGGAAGCGAGATTGTTCGAAAGGTACGAGCGGGACGGGCCCTCCCCGTGCCCGCCCCCTGCCCTGTTGCGGGTAGCCTGGGGAGCAAGGAATGACCATTACCGCCTCGGAGTTCGATTATATCCGGCGTCTGGTTCTCGACCAGTCAGCCATCGTGCTGGAGGAAGATAAACAGTACTTGGCCGAATGCCGGCTGTTGCCGGTGGCGCGCCGCGCAGGATTCGACTCGATTGCCTCCATGGTCGCCTGGCTGGTGGCGAAGAAATTTGACGGCCTGCATCGCAAAGTGGTGGAGGCGATGACCACAAATGAGACTTCCTTCTTCAGGGACTTTCATCCCTTCGAAGCTGTCAGGAAATCCATCCTGCCGGAGCTTATGACCAGGCGTGTCTATAGCAAGGAATTGAACTTCTGGTCTGCGGCCTGCTCTTCCGGCCAAGAGCCCTACAGCCTTGCGATATTGTTGCAAGAGCATTTCCCCAGATTGGTGGAATGGAGGTTAAGGATTATTGCCACCGAGCTCTCCGCCGAAATGCTGGCTCGCGCTCGGCAAGGCCGCTACAACCAACTGGAAGTGAACCGGGGCCTGCCGGCAAGCTTGCTGGTAAAGTACTTCCGGCAGCAGGGAGGTGATTGGCAGATTAGGGAAGATCTCCGTTGTCGAGTCGAATTCCAGATCGTTAACCTGGCAGAAACCTGGCCACTGCTCCCGCCCATGGACATCATCCTGATGCGCAATGTCCTCATCTATTTCGGTGTTGAGACTAAGAAAAAAATCCTGAGCAAGGTCCGGCAGTTGTTGAAGCCGGATGGCTTCCTGTTCCTGGGTGGCGCTGAAACAACCTTTAATTTGGACGACGCCTTCGAGCGGGTCCAATTCGCTCGCACCATATGTTATCGTGTGCGGAAAGCCTGAAGCGTAAACATGACGATTACATACATCGACCTCTGTCAATTGACACGCGCAATTTGGGAATCAACCCTTGGTCTGGAGGTCCAGCCCATCCCTGGAGCGGGTCTTTCAGAGCAACAAGCCGGCATCGTTACTGGCAGGGTTCAAATCACTGGAGCCTGGCTGGGCGCGGTGCTACTGGAATGCTCGGAAGAGCTGGCCAAGAAGGTTGCGCACGCCATGTTCGGCCTCGATTCGAACGAACCCACACCCGAGGAAGTCCGCGATGCGCTGGCCGAGATTACCAATGTCACGGCCGGCAACTTCAAGTCGTTGGTGTGTGGGCATTGCCATTTGTCGATGCCGCAGGTCATCCGCGGAGCGCTCGACCCGCCGAAAGCGCCCCATAATGTCGTGATCTCCCGCCAGGCCTTCGCTTGTCAAGGCAAGCCCTTTGTCGTGACAGTCCTGGCGGGTCAGGCCAATGGTTGATGGGAGTGACGCCGAGCAGGTGTGAGCGCCCCTGCCCGTGGACCCCGGAGCAACCTGAGGGAGCCGGCTTTAATGCGACGGGCCCGGGACAAGAGATGACCGCGCGCCCTCCAAAATGGAGCGTGACATCCGATCTCGCCCCAAGAAGAACTGCGGGAGGCTCGATGCCATCCGAACTAGTTGTCGCTTTGCAGGAAGCCAATCGAGAAATCAGAGGGCTGATGACCACGCTGTCTGAAAACAGCGTTGAGGCCAACAACGTAGCCCTTCCACCTGGCGAATTGCAAGCCCTGTCCCGGAAACTTTCGCGCGTCGCGAAACTGCTTGGCCGTGTTTCTCCCGCCCCACCTGAACAAGAGGCGTTACAGGCCGCGATCAGCGAGTACACTGGCAACCTCGAAACGCTCAAGGGCGTCCTCGGAAGGGTTCAGGACTCGTTAGGCAAGCGGCGCGACCAGTTCAAGAAGGACTTCGAGCAGTTAAATTCAGCACGGGCCTGGCTGGAAACCTTCCGCGCCACGAATGGGACTTAGCGGCGCTCCCCATCACCGCCCCCGCGCGCAGACACACGTCCGGCTTATGTCAAGTAATCAAGCAAGCTGCGCTGGGAGATTTTTGCCCCTGCGGCCAAAGTTGCATTCAGAGCGGTCTCGGCCTGGATGAGCTGAGATGCGGCACTGGCCATGTCGGCGCCCACCAGGTTGTTTTCTTCCTGGCTCAACTGGAGATTTTCCTCATTGAGGAAGCTGGTAGCAGCGTTCAGACGCGAAAGGGTGGTGCCGTAAAATGTGCGTTGCGTATTGATATAGTCAAAAGCGTTCTGCACTTCGGCCTCTGCGGCGGGGATATTGGATCCGCTCTGAAGGGCGTTCGAGAGGTCCGCCAAAGCTTGGAACACGTCCGAACCTGAAGCGGTAAAAAGCTGGCTGCCCGGAAGGTTTGCAGGGACGGCCTGACCGTCGCCGATTTCGACATTGTTCACGCCGGTGTTGCCCACGTAACTCACACCGGAGGGCGAGGAGGAGTCAGCCACGAAGGGTTTTACATTAACCGCCGTCCCTGCGAACAGGTAACTGCCCTCGAACGACTGATTCGCATATCCCAGGATCTGCTGCTGGATGCCGTTGACCTGCTGGGCGATAGCATCCCTGTCAGACTGGTTCATGGTGCCGTTTGCGCCCTCCACCCCAAGGGATATCGCCTGGGAGAGGTTCGTCACCACGGAATTGAGGGTGGAGTCTGCCACCTGCAATGTCGCCTGGAGGCTGGAGATGTTGCTTAAGTAACTTTTGACTGCACTGGCCTGAGAGTTGTTTACGATCAGGCCGGCGGCCGCCGCAGGGTCGTCGGAAGGCTGATTCACTCTCCGCCCCGTGGAGAGCTCGGTTATGGCCTGATCTTCCTGCTTCCGGTCCAGCCTCAGCCCTGTCAGCACAACGCTCATAAGGTCGGGATTGATCCGAATGCCCACGTCGTTTCCTTTAGACCGTCTGGAGGAAGTCGCTGATTATGTTATTTATGGCTGCCACAACTTCTGCGGCAGCTTCGTAAGCGCGCTGATAGCGGATCAGGTTGGCAGCCTCTTCATCAAGCGACACGCCTGAGACATCCGAGCGCTGGGTTTTCAGTTGAGCGAGGACCAGACCCACGGCTTCCTGCTCGTCAGTTGCGCTTGAGACATCATTGCCCACCGTGGCAACGAGGTTCGAGTAGAAGTCGGTGGCCGTTTCACCATTGACCACCGCCAGATTCTGAATATTCGCCATGGCCACAGCATTAGCGTTGTCCCCTTGCGTGCCATCGAGGCTGGCGGCGATTTGGGAGGGGTCGGTGATGGCCATGGCCATGTTCTCGGCCGCGCCGGCGTTCGACCCCGGCGAAGGCTGGACAACCGGCTGGAAAAAGTTGCCTCCCTTGGCGCCGTTCAAATTGTACCCCTGCTGGCTCTGCGTGTTGACAGAGGTGATGATACCTGCTGCGAGGTTATCAAGAGTTGAAATAGTAGACGGAATGGTCTGGTCTCGCGCCTCCAGTAATCCTGCCAGTTGGCCGCCCGTGAATTGCGATGTCACATCGTTGCCTTGAGAGAAGATGTGCTGGAACCCCGTGCTCGGGTCCGCCGCCGTGCTTAGGGCGAAACTCTGAGCGCCGGCGACCAGTGGCGCTCCATCCGCCGTGGTGATGGTAAGGCTTCCGTCGCTCGAGTCCGTCACCGCCACGTCCACAAGGTCCGAAAGGCTGTTAAGCACCGTGTTCCGCTGATCCTCGAGCATCCCGGCCTGTTCGCTGTTGCCTTGTAGGCTCGAGATTTGCTGATTGAGGTTGGCCAACTGTGTAGTGTCCGAGTTGATCTCATCCACCGTCTGGCTCACCTGCTGGTCAAGCCCTTGCTGAATGGTGCTCAATTGCTGCCCCGTCTGTTGGAACGCCGAAGCCAGGTTCTCCCCCGCAGTGATTACGGCTTGCCGGGAAGGGACGCTGGTGGGATTTACAGAAAGCGATTGGAAGCTGCTGAAAAACTGGTTAATGGCGTTACTGATCCCGGCGCCTTCCGTCTCATTGAAAAGGGACTGGACCTGATTCATGGAGTTCACATAGGACTGGAACCGGTTCTGCTGCTGGGTTTCCTGGTCGATGCGAAGTTCCAGGATATTGTCGCGGACGCATTGGACCCCTTCGAAGTCCACTCCGTTGCCAATGGAAATCTGCCCTGCTTCCAGAGGAGGGGCCTCAGTCAGCAGGGGAAGCTGCCGAGAGTAGCCAGGCGTGTTGACATTGGCGATGTTATTGGAGGTAACGTCAAGGGCGCCTTCCTGGGCGAGAAGTGAGCGCACCGCGATCGAAAGACTTCCGAAAAGGCTCGACATAGCTCTTATCCCCGGCTACCAGAGATATGACCGCATACTCCGGCCCGGTAAGGGATTGTAAGTCCCAAGGTAGTTGGCCATCACGTTAATCAGGACATTGATGGAGCGGCGCGAACGCCTCAGCAGCCCGGCGTAAACTCGGTTGAGCCGCCACACACTTTGCTGGACCCCCGTGAGATCCTCCATCACTTGTCGCAATTGCAAGGCTGACTCAGCATCGAGCAGCTTGGCGACCGTGGCGGGGCTCACTCCCTCAGGTTCCAAGCCCCTTTCGGCAGCTAATTCGCGCCCCAAAACTCTCAGTTCGCCATCCAAGCAACGAATTTCGGAACAGAGGCCTCGTTGAAACGAAATATGCTCACGGACTGCTTCCAGGTCCATCCTGGTGAAGGATTCCCGGCACTCGCGAAGTTCTTTGGCCATCAGCCGCAGACTCGCGACTCGCCGCTTGAGCAGTTCAATGTACCGCTGAGTTTCTGACTTCTTCATGGCTCAGACCGAGATATCAACATGATGTTCTGGCTCGTGGTTTTCAATCGGCTCATCCAGTTCATTCGCTTCTATTTCACGGTTCGGCTCTCGGAGCCTTTTCTCCAACTGGTGGCGGGGCCCGTGAGGCCGCAGTTGCCGTTGGTCTCCGGCTCGAAATGGCTCGGGGATGGGAGGAGTTGATAACTCGTCCATCTCGGTGGGCTCCTAGTTCCCATAGCCCTTATTTCACTTCATCCAGCAGGTCGGAGGACATCGCTTGTGCAATCTGCTGGTCGGACACCTTGTAGCTACCATCCGTAATCGCCTGTCTGAGGGCGACGATTCGCTGTTGGCGCAGGTCCGGCAGGCCGGCGAGGTCTGCCTTCAGTTGCTGAACCTTTTCGCCGTCAACCGAGAACTTGACCTCATCGGGAGAGAAGCCGATCCTCTCTCCTTGATTTTGGCTTGGTGATGATCCTGTCGTCCCGACTTTTTGCGGCCCTCCTTGTTCCGGAAAGCCAAGGGAAGCATCAATCTTCATTTGTGGCCTCCTCCAATTCCAATCATCCTATCGGCCACCACGCCAAAAACTTTAGGCTTTCCTCATTTTTCGCGATATTAAGGTGCTTTTTGGGCGCGCGACATGGAACTGACCCTAGGTGAGAAATGGTGAACGATCGTGCGGGCAATACCCACCCCTCCCCGTTGAGCAAAAGCTTGCGCAACCGCTTGAGTGCCCAGACTTCGCAGCGTTTCCGAGCCTGCATCCTGAGTTGCGTCAGAGGGATCCAGCGAGTCTTTCTGCACCTCTTCCAACCAGGATGAAAGCAGAATTCCTTCGAATTCTTGCGCCGCCTTGGTCAGTTTTTGTAATCGGGACCCTGGGCTGGCCTTCTCCTCCCCCAAGCGGAAAGGGTTCGTAGTCGGGCATTTAGGCTGAACTGGAGCCCCGCAGGGATTCAAGTTCATCGAAACTACCATTAGATCACCTCGAGTTCGGCCTGCAAGGCGCCGGCAACCTTAATGGCTTCAAGAATGGCCACGATGTCACGCGCAGTTGCCCCGATCGCTTGCAACCCGCTTATCAGCTCCTGTACGGTTGCGCCCTCCCGCAGCTCCACGCGATGGGCAGTGCTCTCTTTGGCACGTACCGTGGTCTGAGGGACAACCGCCGTCTGCCCCTGGGAGAGGGCTTCAGGCTGAGAAACCTGGTATTGGGTGGAGATTTCGATTGCCAAGTTGCCATGGAGGATGGAGCAGGCGCTAAGACTGACATGTTGTCCTAGGACGATCGTCCCCGTTCTCTCATTGACTACCACTTTAGCCGGTTCCTGAACGCCCACCGTCAAATCTTCGATTTGCGCCAGAACACGCGACACGCTTTCTCGGCTGGTGTCAGACAGCCGAATTTCGATCCGGCGGCCATCCACCGCGCGCGCCCAGTTCTGCCCGAAACGGCCGTTGATGCTCTCAGCCACTTTCTGGCTGGTCGCGAAATCGCAATTACGGAGCACCAGCGCCAATTGGGGTAACTTGGCCAAGTCGAAGGAAGTATCGCGCTCCACCAGTCCGCCGCCGGGAATACGGCCCGAGGTCGGATGGTTAACCTGAACGGAGTTCGCGCGCGTGCCTGCCGTGTACCCACCAAGAACCACGGGGCCCTGAGCGGTCGCATAGGTTTGGCCATCCCCCCCATAAAGTGGACTGAGCAGTAAAATCCCGCCTTCCAAGCTCTTGGCGTCGCCGACGGATGAAACACTCACGTCAATTCGTGTCCCGGGGCTGGAAAAGGGAGGCAGGGTCGCCGTAATGAACACCGCCGCAATGTTGCGGACTTGCATGGACGTCAACGTCCCGGACAACTGTACTCCCATTTTCCGCAGGATGTTTACGAGGGTCTGGGCAGGGAAAAGGGTTTGCTGGCGGTCCCCGCTGTTATTCAGGCCTACGACCATTCCATAGCCGATAAGGGAGTTTTCACGCACCCCTTCGATCGTCGTTATATCTTGAATGCGCACTGGCCTGAGAGGAGTATCCCTGGCAGCACCAACCGCCGGACCCCAAACCAACAGCCAACTCATTCCAAGCAGGTAAAGAAAGGATTTCATAGCTCCTCAAAACCCCACCAGCTTCAGGATTGCACGGACAAGCTTGTTGGGTGGTCTCGTCCCGTCACTGAGCACTCCTTTGCCGTTCAGTCTAACTTCCAAGTTGTTGACCTGGGATGAGAGCACGGAATTATCCACTGCAATATCGCTCGGCCGAACCACTCCACGCACGACCAGAGTCTGGCGCTGGTTATTCATTTCCATCTGCCGAACTGCCTCGACAACCAGAAAGCCGTTGGGCAGCACGCTAACGACTTGGGCCGCCAAACTGGTGGCAAAACTGCTATTCGAAGCCGTCTGAGATTGGCCGTTAAGCGCCTGGGAAGATTGTGGCGAAAAAAGGTTTTGCAGACCGTTGTTCGGCTTCACCAACCCCCCCAGCGCGCTGATACTTGAACTCGCTGAGAATGTTCTCGCCGACTTCACGCTCGCATCCGCCGCCGCCGTCGTTTGCTCGATGACGTTGATAATGATCGTGTCGTTGACGTTCCTTGCCTTGTCGTCGCCAGGCAAGTCGGAGAAACGTCCTCGGGGAACCCAGATGCTTCCCAGGGCAGAGGTGGAAGCGGTGGTAGCCCGCACTCGTTCGATGTACTTGGCAAGACTATCCGCGGCCATGTCATCGACGTGCTTAGCTTTCCTGGTTGTGGCCGCCCACGAGGTTGCCGCAACCATGAAGGCCAAGGTGAGGCACCTCAAGCTCTTCCGTGGATTCTGCTTCATCCCGTTGATCCCCCTTATTTTCTCCCGAGTTCGGCTTGCAGGAGGTCTGCGCCGACCACTTCCGCTTCGAACACTCGCTGTGTGTCCAGGTTTCTCACGCGAATGAGTTGACCTTTAACACCCGACTGAAGAGGAGTCACTAGCACTGTCATGCGCAACGTCGCCGTTTCCACAACCAACTTTGCCGGCTTGCCCGCCGCCACCAACACGGGGGAGGATGAGGTTGCCTGAGGGGTGGATCCCCCTTTGTGGCCAATCACACCAGACGAGCCGCCGCTCAGCAGGGCTGGGGAATCAGTGAGGTCTTCCCCTGCCTTGCGGCGCTCGACCTGACAATCTGTGGGAATGGGGTCCTCGCCGGTCCGCTCGTTGTGCGAGGATGCGCAAGTACCTGTTTCAGGCCACTCCTTGACCGTTACATAAAACGGCAAGATCTGGGGCTCCTTGGAGGTCCATAACAAGAAGCGAGTCTTTCGCTGCACGCGGTCAAACTCCACTCGCCTCACCTCGAGGCCGGGATCCGGTTTGGTCACAAGCACCGGTGCCTGAAGGCTGCGCCCGGCTATAGCGCAAACCTGCTTTCCAAGGTCTGCGGCTTTTGGTTCACTCCTCGGCGAACGAGCCGCAGACCTTGGAAAGCAGGTTTGCGCTTCGGAACCATGTAATCCTTCACCCGCCCTGAAAACCTCGATCGCCGCTAGAATTTCAGCAGCCGAAAGTCGGCGTCGTTTGCAAGTGACAAGCAGCCGCTCGGGAAGGTCCAACCGCTCCAGGATGGAAGGAAGCTCCCGCAGTTGCTGCTCGATTTGGCCCTTGGAAATGACACGTTGGCTGGCGGGAAGCGGAGAATTTCCCAAGATGATCCGGGTGGCCATCTCCCCTAATTCCGCGGGGGCGTCCGGAGGAAGTAAATCGGAGAGCCTAACCGTCTCACCCTCCACCTGAACGACGTCGGGAATGTGGACGCGAGGCTGGAAGGACGTAGCTTTAGCCGCGCCAGCAAGAAGCAAGGAGCAGGAAGCAAGAAGTGAGAATATCCTTGGGAATCCTGCGCCCTCGGTGGTTCGGTTCCTAAGCCTGATCGCGCTCTGGATTGCAGTGTTCGCCATGGGTCAACGTGGGGGGCAGTCCTTCTTGCTTCCTATTCGCCTGCCTACCGGTTGATATTGTTGAGGTTCTCGAACATGCTATTGGCGGCCTGTACCACCCTCGAGTTGGCCTCGTAAGCTCGCTGGGTAAGGATCATCTGAACAAACTCCTCGACCACGTCCACGTTGGATTGTTCCAACATCCCTTGCTGGAGTGTGCCCAATCCCTCGGCTCCTCCCGGGTTGCCCACGACGGGGTCGCCCGAGGCCGTAGTTGGCATGAGCAGGTTCTGCCCCACGCTCTGCAGGCCGCCTGAGTTCGGAAACGTCGCCAATTGAATGATTCCCACCTGCTGGGCTTGCTGTTGACCCGGCAGGGTGATAGACACTGTTCCGTCCGTGCCAATGGTGATCGTCTGGGTATTGGAGGGAATGGTGATCGAGGGTTGCAGCGGATTGCCATCCGCGGTCACAATGTTTCCTTGCTGATCCAATTGGAAGTTGCCGGAACGCGTATAGGCGATCTGCCCGTCGGGCAAGCGCAGTTGGAAGAACCCCGGACCTTGGATCATCAGGTCGAGTTGGTTTCCGGTGGAGGTGGCATCTCCCTGGGATTGAATGACCTCGGAGGTCGAGGAGCGAGCCCCCAGTCCGATCTGGAGGCCGGAGGAAAAAGTGGTTTGCTGAGTGGCGGCTGCGCCGGGAGTTACGAGGTCCTGGTAGAGGAGGTCCTCAAATTGCAACCTGCGTCGCCGGAAGCCGGCGGTACTGGCGTTGGCCAAGTTATTCGCCACGTTGTCCAGGTTATATTGTTGGGCGATCATCCCGCTGGCAGCGGTGTATAGAGCTCGAAACATTTCTCTCACCTCGTCTCGTCATGAGACGCGCGGCAATTCTTCGGCCGCGCTCTTGTCAAAATCGTTGTGAAATATGGAGAGCACCTGTTCTAGAAGTTGGGTTTGCCGCTGAATCATGATCAGCCCAATCGTTCCTGTGATTGGGTTCATATTGGATGCCTCGAGCATCCCCTGCCGGACCCGCGCCTCGGGCGCTGGCGTCGCCGAACCCGTGGCAGGCTTATATGTGGAGTTGCCTTCCGGAACAAGCAGGGTGCCCGGCGCGAAGTCGACGATCTGAAGGCGCCCGAGCACACCGCCCTGCGATGAAATCGTGCCATCGGGACCGATGGAAACTGACCCGCTGGGAATCTCGAGGGGGCCTTGATCGCCCAGAACGGGGTCTCCCCAGGCCGTAACCAACTGCCCCTCCGCATTAGCTCTAAAATTCCCGTTGCGCGTATATCTCAACCCTGCCTTGGTTTGAATCACGAAGAATCCGGGCCCTTCCATCGCCACGTCGAGCTCATTGCCGGTGCGCTCCATCGTCCCAGATTGCACGTCCACTATCGCGCCCCCCAGCACCCCGTAGTTATTGATGGCTTTGTTTAGCGAGCTCAACTGCCGCTGGTTGGAATTGCCAAGGCTGGCCGTGAGTGACTTGTAGAACTCGCGTTGGGCCTTGTAGCCGGTTGTACTGACGTTCGCCAGGTTGTTGGCCGCCAGTTCCAGCGCTTCGGTTCCCGCCCGTAGCCCGGCAAATGCAGCGTAGTAGCCGCTATCCACGTTTAAGGTCTCCGCATGAAGACATTGCAGAATATTGGCCAAAGTACAATTCACGTGAGGGAAAGGTAACTCGTGGAGGGTTAGTCACTTAAGTTACCTTCCGGCGCACGACGTGAGCACCGGGGGTGGATCCAGGTAAGGTTTTGCCGGGAAGCGCAAGCCTGACTGGGCAAAGTCTTCCCGCAGCACAAATGTGCAGACATTTAACTACACGTGTTTTCAATAAGATACCGGAATGTATCATCTAAGTTACTGTGTTTTCATAGACATGCAAGCTTCGTTCCAGAGTTTTCCACGGTGGTCCTTTGTTTTCATAGACATTTAAGCTTCGTTCGTTCACTTTTGAAAATTACTACTGTCGTGGGAAGGGGCAAGCAATGACATAATGGCCGTTGTGAGGTAGGATAAGGCTCTCCTCCCCGAGGTCTCTTCGGTCGTGGGAGAACCGACTCGCATGCACTGTTAGGCTATAGAATTAAGCGTAGTTTGTCAAGCGTTTTCGTGTGCTGTCCTTATTCGACTCGTACACTCAATCTGCCACTTTAAGCTTGGTGTTGGGGCTAAAAATTACTGATTAGGATGACATCGCTGGAAGTGGAGCCGCGGGCGAGAGCGAGTTGCTTGCCGTCGCGCGACCAGTCAAAGGAGAAGATCCGGTCGGATTTGAAATTGGTGATTTGCCTCGGGGGGCCACCGGAGAGCGCCTGCCGCCAGATATTGGAAGCCCCGGCGCGAGTCAGGTGGTAGTCGAGCGCCTTGCCATCGGGCGCCCACCGGATCTCAAACGCGCCCATGGGCACATCGAACCTATACAATGGCGACCCGCCACCGAAAGGAACCACGGCAACGACCCTGGAGCTCGACAACGTCGCGGGCATGACGAGATAGGCGAGCACCTTACCGTCCGGCGAAATTTGGGGCGTTCTGGCATCGGACAGATTCTGAGCAACCATCTGCGCTCGCAGCCCGCCTTGAATAGGCACTTGCCACGCGGTCAAGTCATCGAGGTGGGCATATAGTAGCCACTTGCCATCGGGTGAACACTCGGGGCGGGTGGCCAGTTTTTCGTTAGTCAACTGGGCGGGATTGGAGCCATCCTCGTCCATTCGCCACACGTTGAGCTTTTCGTTCCGGTAGGCTTGAAAAAGAATGAAGCGCCCATCCCCGCAAGTTGCAGGGAAGGAGTTATTGTGCTCGCCAGGCGTCAACAACGTCCGGTTGCCGCCATCCTCCTGTACACTGAACAAGTCGCCGCTGTAATCCGCATAAACAAGCGCGCCGCTGGCGAGCCAGGAGAGGCCATTGTTCGCCCGCGCCCCGGTGGTGATCTGGCGGGCGCGCGCGGCATCGCCGGCGGGGGCCAGCCAAAGATCGGCGGCCGTCGTGCTCTCAATGGTAGCGAGAGTCTTGCGATCCCGCGTCATGTCGAGAGAAGCTTGGTAGTCCGTCAGGTCGTTGGTAAATCGGTGTGCTTCTCCGCCGGGAAAGGAGATTTGCCAAAGCTGGCCCCGCCACCCCAGGGAAGGATCAAATATACTTACCAGTAGGCCACTCCCATCTGCCAGCCAGCGGGCCTGCCCCAGCGGCTGCGGGGTCGAGTAGATCTCACGCACCGCCCCGTCGGAGACCGATATGGCTGAAATCACGCCGCGCGTGACCTTCGTGCCCCCGATGGTCGTGACAGCAACTGTTTTCCCGTCCGGCGACCAGTCGGGCCCGTTCCAGAAGGCCGCAGGGAGGCTAGCGAGTGTACGTTCACCGCTTCCGTCCACGCCTGCTACCAGGACGCGGACTTCACCCTTGTCCGGAACTCCCCTGACAAAGGCGAGTCGCCTGCCGTCAGGAGAAAAACCAATGGAGGAATCGATATCGCGCACCAACTGCCGCGGCGTGCCTCCCAGGGTCGGCATCTGCCAGAGGTAGCTCCAGTTAGGATTGCTCTTGTCGGAGCGGGCGAAATAGACGTAGTTTCCGTCCGGCGAGAAGGTCAAACCCCTAAAGTTCACCACTTCCGGCGGCAGGATTTGCACGTCGCTGCCGGTAGCCACCTGGCGCACGTTGAGACTGTACCTTTCACCTTCCCGGAGTATGTAGACCACGTATTGCCCGTCAGGAGAAACAGCCACATCCGTGGCCTTGCCGCTTTGCGTGATCCGGACGAGCTTCATGTTCTGGAGGTTGAGATCGCTTTTCTGTACGCTCAGCTTGTAGATGGCGAGACCCAGCCCGCCCAACAGGAGCACCATGCCGGCAATAAACAGGCCCAGCGTAAGCTTGTGCCGCTTGGCTTCGCTGAGAAGTATGGCTCCGCTCGAAGGCGGGCTGGCTGGCGGCTCGCTGACAGTCCCCAAGGCGGCTGGAGTTGGGCCAGCGGCAGCCGTTTGCCGACCGGAGCTGGTGTCGCGTTTCAGACGCTTCAGGTCAGCGCGAAGCTCGGAAGCGCTTTGATAGCGAAGGTCACGGTCTTTCTCGAGAGCCTTGTTGGCAATTCGCTCCAATTCTACGGGCAACTCGGGGTTCAGCCGCACCGGCGAGGTGGGGGCCTGCGTGAGGATGGCGGTGAAGATCATCGCCGAAGTCTTGCCCGTGAAGGGCTGGCGGCCCGTAGCCATTTCATAGAGCACCACCCCGAAGCTGAACAAGTCCGTGCGTGCGTCGAGTTCTTCCCCGCGCGCTTGCTCCGGCGACATGTAGGCCACGGTCCCCATGGCCACGCCCGGGCTGGTCAAGTGTTCCAGTTCGATGGAGGCGGTGGGCGCGGCCGCCTGCCCTTCACCCGGCGCGCCGCCGGCAGGCCACCCCTTCGCCACTAGGGAGGGGTCAAGGCCGAGAGGTTTCGGCGTCAATTTCGCCAGTCCGAAATCCAGGATCTTTGCCTGCCCACGATTCGTAACAAAGATATTCGCCGGCTTGATGTCGCGGTGAATAATGCCCTTCGCATGGGCGGCGTCCAAGGCGTCGGCAATCTGAGTGGACAGATCGAGGATTAAATCAAGCTTCAGCGGCGCGCTCTGAAGGCGGTACTTGAGCGTCTGGCCCTCGAGCAGCTCCATCACGATAAAGCTCTGCCCATCGCTTTCGCCAATCTCGTGGACAGTGCAGATGTTGGGGTGGTTCAAAGCGGCGGCCGCCCGGGCCTCACGCAGAAAGCGCTCGTAAGCTTGCTTGTCTTGGGCCACCTGCTCCGGCAGGAACTTCAGCGCGACCAGGCGGGCCAGGGTGGTGTCCTCGGCTTTGTACACCACACCCATCCCGCCGCTTCCCAGCTTCTCAATGATGCGGTAGTGTCTGATGGTCTGGCCTACCAGCGGGCACCCTCCCTCGCTCGCCGGGAATCATACCCCTCGACGGATTCTGAGTCAAACGACGCTAACCGTGAAGGTCCAGGGTCACACAGAAGGGTTTGTCTTCAAAAAGGAATCTCACTTCATGATGTTCTCCTTTGGCCAACGAATAAAGCGCGAAATCTCTTCCGATGATCACCGTGGGCACGGAAAGCGCGCAGCCGTCTGCCAGGCCCGCAATTCTCGCCTTGAAGCTGCCCGCGACCATGTTGCATAGCTCGCCGAAGGCATCCTGCACAACCTCACCCGCGCCGACCTCCTCGCTGCCGAGCATCTTACCCGCCATTTTCCTTGCGCATTCGGAAGAAGTGTGGAGGCCCACCAAGCCACACAGGCTGCCAGCAAGACCCACCATCGCTGCGAAGTCCGCAACAAAGGGGGGACTTTCCTCGGCTGCTTTCCCCAGCGAAGTCCCCACCATAATTTCAAATACTTCGCAGGTCGCTTTCGCCAACTCATCACGCCAGCCGTCGGGGACAGTTGATCGTGTCGCTCCAGGGGCGCTTGCGACGGCCCGGGCGCCCGGCCCCGCGGCCCTGGCGGAAAGGTGGATGCGAACGCGCTCCTGTCCGGCAATCAACGACTGATCCATAGTTAACCTCCAAGCAATGGGATAACGCGCTCTTTGATCTGTTCCGGGGTGAAGGGCTTTCGAATGTACCCGGAAGCTCCGCTGGAAAGGGCCTGCACGACGCGGGCCTCTCCCGCTTCTGTCGTGATCATGACCACCGGGATATGTTGAGCTGTTTCGATGCAGCGAAGTTGCCGCACGAACTCCAAACCGTCCATCAAGGGCATGTTAATGTCACTTAGGATAAGATCCAGGGAATTCTCCCTGGCCACGGTTAAGGCTTCCGACCCGTTCGATGCTTCAAGGACCTCTTGGACTTCTAAACCTGCCTGGCGAAGGGAGCGTCCGACAATCTTGCGCATGACAGAGGAATCATCCACGATCAATACACGCGCTGGTTTCATCCCTGTTTCACCCCCATATAGCTGCGACACGCATTTCAAGCGAATGGATAATGTGGGGAAATTCGACTTCCAGGATCGTCGCCAACTCGGTTTTCTCGTCGTCGGTCAGGCTGGGAGCACAGGTATCGAGCAGGTTCTTATAGGTATTCCGATCTCCAAGCGCGATCCGGGAAGGCTCTCCCCCAACCCTCACCCCGTGCATCTGACTGACCAGGTCCGCTGCGCCGACGATCTCCACCAGGACTCTGTCTTGCCGTGCGTCTTGAGGCCGATGGTGATATTCGAGGACGTCAATGGTCTGCGGCGAAAAGTTCCAACTGAGGCCAATACATTTCCCCACCAAACAGTGGTCAACTCCAAAGTGTTGTCGCTCCAGCTCCACCGACTCTCCCCACATGATAGAGCCAGGCGCGAGCTTGGTGTCCCTTGGTAGGATGGTGAGTAAGAGTAGCGGAAGAACCCCCAGATCGTGCAGCAGCCCTGCCAAATATGCCTGCTCCGCCTCGGGGTAGTGGACACAAAGGGCGCTGCGCTCGCTCAAGGTGGCAGTTAACAAACTATGCTGCCAAAAGGACTGCAAATCCGTGGGAGACAAATGGTTCCCAATACACTGCACCAGTGAACAGGTCAGCACCAACGTCCTCAATCGTTCCGTGCCCAAGAGGATTATAGCGTGCTCGATGTTTGAAACTCTCCCCCGCAAACCCAACATCGCTGAGTTACACAAGCGAATGACCTGCGCGGCGAGGCTGGGGTCAGTTCGAATGATTCGACAAACGCGCCTCAAGTCCACTGGTACGGTGCTCAATATGCCGCTAAGCTCAAAAACATAAGCTGGGAGTGTTGGGATGCCGTCCGCGAGAAGAGCCCTGACCCTGGCTTCTTGGCTCTGTTCCTTCTCCAAACGCTCTGATTCTTCCGAACACGCGCCATTCCCGCCCGATCCGCCCGGTCGGTTGAATTGTACCGGCATGCCTTGCCTCCACGATAACTCCATCGGCAGGCAAGGGCAGGTCTTTAGGTGATGCCAAAAGGCGGGGGTTAGGGACTGGGGGCTAGGGGCTGGGTAATTCTCTGCTAAGTTCGTCCTTACTTGCTCTTTTCTTTCTGCAAAAGACGGTAGGCTTGACTGCGAGAGATGCCTCGGGCCCTGGCGGCGGCTTTAAGGGCAGAACGTTCGTCAAGCCCGCGTTGAGCCATCAACTTCTCGATCTCCGGTTTGATGAGCGATTCCGGCGGGCAAGTTTCCTCCGGCGCGGAGGCAGCCCCGAGCAGGAGGGTTATTTCCCCCCTAATTGTCTTGCCTTTTACGCGCTCTAACAATGCAGAAACCGTACCACGCCAGAATTCCTCGTGGACCTTGGTCACTTCTCGCGCCATCACCACTTCCCGGTCACCCAGAATAGCCCGCACATCCCTCAGCATCTCGAGGACTCGATGCGGCGCCTCAAAGAAGACCAGAGTCTTGGTTGCCGGTTTCTGCTCTTCCAAGGTCTTCCTACGCGCCGCCTTCTTGCTGGGCAGGAAGCCGAGAAAGCGGAACTTGTCCACAGGCATCCCCGAAGCAGCCAGGGCCGCCACAAAAGCCGAAGCGCCGGGAACAGGGACTACCGGGATGGCGTGGCGGACTGCCAGGTGAACTAAGCGGAAGCCCGGATCGGACACTACGGGCATCCCCGCGTCGCTCACTAGAGCTATGTTATTTCCTTCTTCCAACTTGATGACCAGTTCCGGCGCGCGGGTCATCTCATTGTGCTCGTGGTAGCTTATAGTGGGCGTTCGGATCTGATAGTGGTTGAGTAATTGCTGCGTCCGCCGCGTGTCCTCGCAAGCAATCAAATCCACTTCCTTGAGGATGCGGATGGCGCGCAGCGTAATGTCCTCCAGATTCCCAATGGGCGTGCCAACTACAAAGAGCCTGCCCTTCGAGCCGTTCGCGGAATCCTCCAGAGGATCCATGAGTCCTGGTTTGGCCGAATTGGATGGTCGCGGCATATGCGTCAAGGGTCAATTAACCCTTTAAGTGTATCAACTCGCTCGGACAATGACAATCGAGATTAGGACGCAACCGCAGCACGGCATTGGCGTCATATCGGAGACATGGGCGGTGCGAGTTACAGTCATTCCCGCGAAAGCGGGAATCCAGAACGTGGGCAGCACGTTTCTGGAGGTCGGGAGAGTGGATTCCCGCTTTCGCGGGAATGACTGGCATTCCGGAAGCGATCCCATCCTAAATAGCACCAGCGCCCGCCACTTACAGGTTTTGACGCCAGCGGAATTGGCTTATATAATAGGCATGAGGGGTATTGTAAGGAGGTTAAATTGCCGCTTTACGAATATGCGTGCACCCAGTGCGGGCAGTGCACCGAGAAAATCCGAAAGTTCTCCGATCCTCCACTGACCAAGTGTGAGAAATGTGGAGGCAAGCTTAAGCAGTTGGTGTCTTCGTCTGCCATCCAGTTCAAGGGGAGCGGCTGGTATGTGACGGATTATGGCAGGAAACCCTCCACCGTCACCGCCAATAGTTCCACAGGCTCTGGCAATGGGGACAAGGGAAAAGGCTCAGAGGCCGCTAAGACTGAAGCGCCATCAGCCAAGAAATCCAACGATAAGCCCGTTTCAGATCTTAAGTGACTTGAGGTATTTGCGGAAGGCTCTTCCAAGGTCTGGCCGCTGCAACGCCAGTTCCACCGTGGCTTGAAGAAAGCCCAGCTTATCACCGGCATCGTACCGCTTTCCCTCGAATACATAGCCGTAGACCGGTTCCTTCTCGAGCAACCGCCGCAACCCGTCCGTCAGTTGGATTTCGCCTCCCGCGCCCGGCGTCGTCGCCGCAAGCTCCTGAAAAATGGTGGGGGTGAGGATGTATCGTCCGATGACCGCCAGATTGGAAGGCGCCTCGCGCGGACTGGGCTTTTCCACCATATCGTCAACACGGTAAAGTCGCCCCTGCCATTGCGGGTCCGCGCACAGGCTGGCCGCGAATAATGCCGTAACTGCCGACAGCTTTGTGCTCCACTTTCTGTATGGCGACGACGCTTCGACCGTAGCGCTCGAAGACCGCCAACATTTGCTTCAGGCAAGGCACCGGGTTGACTATCACGTCATCGGAGAGCAGGACTGCAAATGGCTCTTCGTCCACCACGTCGCGCGCGGTGAGAATGGCGTGGCCCAGTCCTCGTGGGACTTGCTGGCGAACATAAGCAAAGCGCAAGAGACCTGTGATCGACTGCAACTGCTTGAGAAGCTCTTCCTTTCCTCTTCCGGCCAACTCCTGCTCGAGCTCCGCCGACAAGTCAAAATGGTTCTCGATGGCCGTCTTTCCCCGCCCGGTTACGAATATCACCATGGGGATGCCGGAAGCGGAAACTTCTTCCACGGCATATTGCACCAAAGGCTTATCCACGATGGGCAGCATTTCCTTGGGCTGCGCTTTGGTGGCGGGCAGGAAGCGCGTGCCAAGTCCGGCAACAGGGAGAACTGCTTTACGAATCTTCATGGACACAGTGTAGCGCGACCTTGCAACCAGAGTCAAAGGGAGGTGGGAGGATGCAGAAGTCAGGAGTCAGAAGTCAGGAGTCAGAATGGAAATTCGAAAATCGAGATGTGAAGATCGATAGGTGCATGGCCGGCGAGCTTTCATTTCCAATTCTCCATTTTCGAGTTTCGATTTTCGGTATTCCGCAGCCTTCTGACTTCTGACTCCTGACTTCTGACTTCCCCGCACCTATGCTAGCATCTACTGTATGTTTGTTCTGGGCATCGAATCCAGTTGCGACGAGACGGCGGCAGCTATCGTGGCGGATGGCGCGAAGATCCTCTCGAGTGTTGTCGCCTCGCAAATCCCGACCCACGCGAAGTACGGCGGGGTGGTTCCCGAACTGGCTTCTCGCGAGCATCTGCGTAGGATCGAGCCAGTCGTCACCGAGGCCTGCCAGCGTGCGCGAGTCGAAATACGGGATGTGGATGGCGTGGCAGTAACCGAGGGACCAGGCTTGGTCGGGTCGCTCCTGGTCGGGCTTGTCTATGGCAAAGCCCTTGCCCTCGCCTTGAATAAACCCATGGTGGGCGTGAACCACATCGAAGGCCACATCCACGCCGTGCTTCTGGAAAACAGCATGGACCGCCAAGCCGGGAAGCTTGTGGAAGTGGCGCAGCTCCCTGCTGTGACCCTGGTCGTATCTGGGGGTCACACGAGCTTGTTTCTGGTTGAGGAAGGTCGTCCTCCTGCCAATTCCCGTCCTGTCTTCAGCTACAAGAGGTTAGGCCAAACACGTGATGACGCAGCCGGAGAAGCTTTCGATAAGGTCGCCAGACTGCTCGCGCTGGGCTATCCCGGTGGGCCGGTGATCGACCAACTGGCTCGCTGGGGGGATGCGCAGGCGGTTGACTTCGGCCGCATCAAGATGAAAGGCAATCCGCTGGACTTCAGCTTCTCAGGGCTCAAGACCGCTGTTCTCTACCGAGTCCGCGGCACTCCGCTGGCTGTCGAGGCCGAGCAGCGGAGCGCCTGGCGCCGGGCCCGCGAAAACGCCTCCGCTGACGAGCTACGCGCGCATTGCTCGCAAGCCACACTGGACATCATCGCCAGCTTCCAAAGCGCGGTGGTCCGTGACCTTCTCGAGCGCACCTTGGCGGCGGCCGACGCCGCGCAAGTCGACTCGATATTTGTTTCCGGAGGAGTGGCCTGCAATTCCCTTCTGCGCGCTCGCTTCGTGAAAGGTTGCAAGGCACAGGGATTTCGAGTCTTCTTGCCTTCCCCGGCTTTATGTACAGACAACGCCGCGATGATCGCTGCGGCGGGATACTACAAGCTGAAAGCCGGGCAGTTCGCGGATGCCACCCTTGCCGCGCATGCCTCGTTTCCGCTCGGAACTTAGGAGGAGGATTCAGGATTCAAGATTCGGGATTCAGGAGTCAGAAGATAGGAGTCAGGAGTCAGAATAAATTGGTTTCGGGTCAGTCGGGGGTTGTCAGCCTGTCATGCTGAGCGGAGCGAAGCATCTCTGCAGTTTGTCGGTAGCAGTTAAATCAAAAAACAACTGCGGCGATCCTTCGCTGCGCTCAGGATGACAGCCAACAGGCCTAGGATGACAGCCAACTTACTGCGTTGTGTGCTCTGGCTCCTGACTTCTGACTCCTGAATCCTGTACTACTATGCGCTTCGGCGTCGACACTGGCGGGACATTCACGGACTGCGTAATCCTCGAGCGAGGCGAGGTCAAGATTCTCAAGGTCTTCTCCACTCCGGAGGACGCCTCGCGTGGCATTCTGGAGGGCGTCCGCCGGCTGGCCAGCTCGTTTCAAGCTGCGGGTCCACTGGAGATCATTCATGGCACCACAGTGGGCACCAACAGCTTGCTCGAGCGGCGCGGCGCGCGCGTGGCGCTGATCACCACCGAGGGATTCGAGGACCTCTTCGAGATCGGCCGGCAGGCGCGCCCACGACTTTACGACCTCGAGGCCCCCCGGGCCTCACCCCTCGTCTCGCGCAGACTGCGGTTCGGCGTCAGGGAAAGAACTGCGGCGGACGGCACGATTCTTCAGCGCCCTTCAGCAGCAGGCATCGCAAGGCTAACAAGCAAACTTAAGCGGTTGCGGGCCGAGTCCATTGCTATTTGTTTCCTCTTTTCGTATCTCAATCCCGCTAATGAAAGGGCGGTGGCGCGAGCACTAAAGGGGCTGCAATTGCCTATCTCCGTATCCCACGAGATTCTCCCCGAGTTCCGCGAATACGAACGACTGGCCACTGTCGTAATCAATGCCTTCCTGGCCCCAAGAATGGGGGAGTACCTCGAGCGGCTTGAACGCGGCGTGGGGGTTGTAGGGGCGAACGGCGTTCGGCCCTGGGTCGACCGCCGCTCGCCCCTACCTGCCGAGGATGCGCCGGGCCGGGTCTACGTGATGCAATCGAGCGGGGGCATCACGACGGCGGCGCGAGCCGCCCGCGAGCCCGTGCGGACGATCCTCTCCGGACCCGCTGGAGGCGTGGTAGTGTCCACTTGGCTTGCCCGGCAGCTTGGGATTTCGCGCGCCATAAGCTTCGACATGGGCGGCACCTCCACCGACGTGTGCCTGATCGACGGCCTGCCCCGTACCACCAATGAAACCACTCTGGGCGGCTTGCCGGTGGCCGTCCCCGTGCTGGATGTTCATTCCGTGGGCGCGGGTGGCGGGTCGCTGGCGCGTCTGGACGCAGGCGGGGCCTTGCGTGTCGGCCCGGAGAGCGCAGGCGCCAAACCCGGTCCCATGTCCTACCGCAGAGGTGGCACCCAACCTACGGTCACGGATGCCAACTTGTTGCTTGGCCGCCTTGACCCGGACCACTTCCTGGGTGGTGAATTTCGACTCGACCTCCGCGCCGCAGAGCAAGGCTTCGCAGACTTCCTCAGGCGGCATTCACACAGGCTTGGCTTCAAGACTGCGCCCGAACTCGCCGCCGACATCGTGGCCGTCTCCAACGCCACGATGGAGAAAGCCCTGCGGGTAATCTCCGTCGAGCGCGGGCACGACCCAAGGGAGTTCGCTCTCATCTGCTTTGGTGGCGGTGGGGGACTGCACGCCGCCGACCTGGCGCGTTCGCTGCGGCTACCCAAAGTGGTAGTGCCTCAGAACCCTGGCGCATTCTCAGCTCTTGGAATTCTGCTGTCTGATGTCGTCAGAGATTCCGTTCAGTCTGTCTTGCTTCCTGTACCCGACGGTGGGAGACATTCTTCGCAGCACTCGACTGTCTTCTGGAGCGACCTCGAGAAGCGCTTTGCAATTCTCGAGCGTACGTCGCGAACTGAACTTCAGCATGAGGGGTTTTCCCCCGAGCAGGCGCACAAGGAGCGGCGACTTGACCTCCGGTACGCTGGCCAATCCTACGAACTTACGGTGCCTTTTAGGAAGGGTTTCCGCCGGTTGTTCCACCGGGAACACGAAAGAGCCTATGGTTATGCGCATGCCGGTCGGGCCCTGGAGATCGTCAATTTGCGGTCGCGGCTCGCGCTCAAAATGCCAAAGCCGCGCCTTCATCCCGCGGCTCGCAAGGCGCGCCACCGCGCGCAAGCTGTCGTGCTAAAGACCAAGCCCGTGTGGTTCGACGGGAAGCCCCTCCGAACCCCGATTTATGAGCGAGAATATCTGCCCCCGGGAACGAGGCTGGTAGGGCCGCTGGTGGTTGTCGAGTACAGTTCCACCACAGTGGTTCCCCCGGACTTCGAATGTTGCGTGGATGAGTATTTGAATCTGGTGCTGGAAAGGGGGAAAAGTAAGGAGTCAGAAGTCAGGAGTCAGAAGACGCAAGTCAGAAGACAGAAGTCAGAAAGTTGGCTGTCATCTCTGAAAGCGCAGCGAAGGATCTCCGCAGTTGCTTTTTGGATCCAGCAGCCTATGATGAACTGCAGAGATGCTTCGCTGCGCTCAGCATGACAGGTCCTTATTCTGACTCCTGACCTCTGACTCCTGTTCATCACCATGCGAATTGACCCGGCCGAACTCGAAATCTTCAAGAACCTCTTCCACTCGGTGGCGGAGGAGATGGGCGCGGCGCTGCGCCGTTCCGCCTTTTCGCCCAATATCAAGGAGCGCCGCGATTATTCCTGCGCGGTGTTTGACGGCGCGGGCCGCGTGGTGGCCATGGGCGACCACATGCCTGTTCATCTGGGGTCCATGCCCATGTCGGTTGCGGCAGCCCTCGAAGCCCTCGAACTCGGGCCCGGCGACATCGCCATGCTCAACGATCCCTACGCCGGCGGCACTCATCTGCCGGACATCACACTGGTGATGCCCGTCGTGCCACTCCAGCGGGCCGCTGGTCACGCGCGCCGCAGGCCGCGGCCTGTCTTTTACATCGCCAATCGCGCCCACCACTCCGATATCGGCGGCGCGCAGCCTGCCTCGATGGGCTTGAGCGAGGACATTTACCAGGAAGGCCTGCGGATTCCGCCGGTGACCTTGGTCCGCGCAGGAGCCGTTCAGAGGGATGTGCTGGCAGTGCTGCTCGCCAACGTGCGCACGCCCGCCGAGCGCGAGGGCGATCTGATGGCCCAGGTGGCCGCCTGCCGGCTGGGAGAGCGCCGCTTGCTCGAATTGCTCGAAGACTACGGCGCGCCCAAAATCCGCGTCTACCTCGAAGCCTTGCAAACCTACTCGGCGCGCCTGATGCGCGAAGCTCTCCTGCAAATTCCCGAGGGGACGTACGCCGCCCGGGATTTCCTGGACGACGATGGGTTCAGCAGCAGCCCTGTGCCACTGCGCGTGTCGATCCAGATAAGGCGCGGGCAAGCCAGCGTGGATTTTGCCGGCAGCGCTCCGGCCTGCCGGGGAAGCGTCAACGCGGTCCTGGCGATTACAACTTCCGCCGTCTTCTACGTCTTTCGCTGCCTGCTGGGAGAGGAGGTGCCCGCCTGCGCCGGCTTGATGGAACCCATCGAAGTGCGCGCTCCCGAAGGAAGCGTGGTTAATGCACAGCCTCCTGCAGCGGTGGCTGCGGGGAATGTCGAGACCTCGCAGCGAATCGTGGACGTGCTTTTGCGGGCACTGGCCAAAGCGCTTCCTCACAAGATTCCCGCCGCCAGCTCGGGGACGATGAACAACCTCTCTTTCGGCGGCGCCGACCCGCGCACCGGCGAACCCTTTGCCTATTACGAGACCATCGGCGGGGGAATGGGCGCTCGTCCGACGGCGGACGGGCTGAGTGGAGTCCACACCCACATGACGAACTCGCTCAATACGCCCATCGAGGCTCTCGAAGTCGCCTATCCGGTTCGGGTGCGGCGTTACTCGCTGCGCCATGGCTCAGGCGGCCCCGGACGATTTCGTGGGGGCGATGGTATTATCCGTGAGATCGAGTTCCTTACGGACGTTCGCGGCAGCATTCTCTCTGACCGCCGCCGATTCCAACCTTACGGGCTGGCCGGCGGCAAGCCCGGCAAAGCAGGAAAGAATGAGCTCATCCTGCCGGGGCGCGTTTTGAAGCTTTCCTCAAAGGCTGTCTTCAACGCGCCGCAAGGCAGCATCTTGAGAATTGCAACACCCGGAGGCGGAGGCTGGGGGAAAAGCAGGATTCAGGAGTCAGAAGTCAGGAGTCAGAATGGAAATTCGAAAACCGCTGCGCGGCGTCACCCCCGCGAAAGCGGGGGTCCATGAAGGCTGTGGATTCCCGCTTGCGCGGGAATGACCACACTGGGCGGTTTTCCATCTTCGGTCTTGCGCAGCATTCTGACTCCTGGCATCTGAGTCCTGACTCCTCTATTCAAAGGGAGGCGTAATGGAGGCAATTGATCGGCGGGACTTCATAAAATCCATGACGGGAGCCACGGCGCTGGCCGCAATAGACGCGAAACCGGCTTCTGCGCTCGAGTCAGGGCCGGTGTTTCTTTCCACCTGGGCGCACGGGAAACCGGCAAACGAGCGGGCGGCAGACGTTTTCAAGAGCAGCGGGAGCCTTCTTGATGCGGTCGAAAAAGGAATCAACGTACCCGAGGACGACCCCAGGGTCATGAGCGTGGGCTACGGTGGCCTTCCCAACGAAGAAGGAGAAGTTGAGCTGGATGCCGCCATCATGGATGGCACGCGCCATCGTGCCGGCGCGGTCTGTAGCCTCCGCCAAATCAAGAATCCGATTTCTGTGGCGCGACTGGTGCTCGAAAAGACGCGTCACACCACACTGGCGGGCGAGGGGGCTTTCCGCTTCGCGCTCAAAATGGGATTCCAGCCGCAACAACTCCTCACTCCCGAGAGTCTCAAGAAATGGCAGGACTGGAAATCCGACCCGCAGAGAAAGACTTTTTGGGTAACTTCCGATACCCACGACACCATCGGCATGGTGGCCAGCGACGGAAAAGGCCACGTGGTCTCGGGCTGCTCGACTTCCGGGCTGGCGTGGAAAATCCCCGGGCGCGTGGGAGACTCTCCACTCGTTGGTTGCGGGGTCTATGCCGACGACAACGTGGGCGCCGCCTCCGCCACCGGCGACGGAGACTTGATGACCAACTACTGCACCAGCATCTCGATTGTCCACTACATGGCGAGCGGCATGTCTCCCCAGGACGCCTGCCTCGAGTTGTTGAAGCACATGGCAGCAACAGACCCCAAGAATAAGAATGGAGATTGCTGTGTGATCGCCATCAACAATCGCGGCGAGATCGGAGCCGCCTCGATGAAGTTCGCCTATCGGCTCAAGTACGCGCTCTGGATGAACGGCGAGAGCAAACTGCTGGACGCCGTCGCGCTCTATTAGTACCAATAAGATCATCCTCGAGTATGGAGTGGCACAAATTGTCCGCTCGCCCTGAAGAGCTAACGAACCATTGAATTCAGAGGTGGCCAGGTGTATTTTCCCAGTAGGTCGGAAATCAAAATGGAAATCCTGGCTTAACCCCGGAGGAAGCCATGAAATACACAACCAACATTCAGAAGATAGACCAGATGCTCGTCGGCAGGACTGCCCTGGAACAAGAACTCGCTCTCGGCCTGAGCAAGGTGTTCAACACTGGTGACCTGTATCGAAGGATCAACATCGCGGTGAATGCCTCCTTCTTGTTTCTGCACGACCTGAAATCAGAACTTCCGCTCAAGTCAACCATCGAGAATCTCGAAAGAAAGAACGACTACCTCTTTCATGCCAACCCGAAGACTATCGAAGGCGTCTTGGCCGACCGCGACAAAGGGCTTTGGCTCACCCCGGAGCAGTGCGGCAACCTCATTCGGTTCTACGGAGAGGTAATCGAAGCCTGCGCCTCTTTTTCGATTTATTGGCGGAAGCAAAGAGCGAAGCAGATCTCCTGGCGCTACGGGGGTGGCGGCGAGACCTTCAAAGCCAGTCGCGACGACAACTACGTGGCCCAGGCGGATAAAGGCAGCGTGTGGCGGAAGAGTCCCACTATGTACAAGGACAAGGACGGTAAGGAAAAGCCGATAATGCTCACGCACTGGAAACAAACGCCGGGCGGAGAAGGTAAAGGCCCCTTATGGCAGAAGTTCAAGGAACCTGCCCCCGATGAACCGGGGGGTCGAATCAGAACCAAGCCGGGGGAGTTCTTCAAGAAGGGAGAGAAGCTGCCGAGACCGAATCCTTACTACGATATCATTCCGGGAAACCTCTTCGAGAACGAAGCATTGAAGAAGTTGCACATTGGCAAGAAATTCGGTGGGGCCATGGAATGGAAAATGGAAGATACCAGCACCATCGGCAAGATCGACCGGGTCTTCGGTCTGCCCTTCGGCGCGGACATCTCCGGAACGACCGGCGACGAACTCTACTTCCTCACGGGCTGGGCCGATGCCAGCAAGGGCGACCCCTTGGTGATGATGCTCCCGCTCGCGGTCATTATCGGCGAGTATCACCACTCCCTGCTGGAGGTCGCGGCGGCGATGTCGTTGCGCAAAGTCATCAGCTACAGCATTGGATTCTATTCGACCTTGCTCCCGCCCCTGCCGCAAGGGATCTCACCAAACCCGCAAAGAGGAGACGCCGCAACCCTGCTCAAGCGATTCGAGAGCGACGCTAGAAACCAACATGTCCTTCTTCACTACGATAAAAACAATAAGATCGCCGGATGCTTTATCGCCGAGCGCGACGACCTGGACGCATTCAAGAAGCTGGGAACGGTCGACATTCATCTTTGGCCAAAGTTCAACAGTTTACCTTCCTATCCGCCGGAGGACAAAATCATGGGGCTGCTAGCGGAGGCTGGCCTTGGCAATGCGGTCCTGGCTGCAAGACGCGGCGCCCTGCGGGGTGCTGAAGCGTCGGCAGAGATGGAGCAAAAGCGCCTCGAGAAGAAGCTTGGATTTGCTGCCTAGGTGCACGTGGCTTGCAGGCCACGCTGGCCTTCGGTTCCAGCTATCGCCAGCCACAAGCAGGTAGATATAGGGAGGGGCGATCGGATTCGGTGGCTGGGGCATACCTGCTGAAGTTTCCAATCTTCAATCTCCAATAGCCAACCCCTGGTCCCGTGTCCCTAACCCGCCTGCCGCTCCCTATTCCCTGTTTTTCTTCCCCGTCATTCGTGGCCCTTCTTCGGGCTGAAGCGTTGAAGTCAAACGCGGTCAGTACGCTCACACCAGTCTGTCCATGGCCAAGGATGATTGAGGCCGTGATAATCCCTTAGCTCGCACACGGAAGCATTCTACCGGGCCGTCGCATACATCGCGACAAAACCCGTCGCGAAGTCTGAGCTACCTCGGTGGCCTATCACTAGCCTTGCAAGCCGGAAGGTGTTGCAAAATGATACACATATAGCTTTTTCCATATATATCTCGAACTTGAGATGATTTGGCTGCCGCAGAATTTCTCGAATGCGGAGTTTTGGGATAAAATGCAGCCGCGCAAAGCGCCGGCCTAACGAGAAACAACAAACACCGGGTTGCGGAGGTTCCATGATTATCATTTCTCCCGAACATCGAGCGCATGAGTTCCTGTCGAAGCCACGCTTGCTGCATCGTCGCAACTTTTTGAAACGTAGCGCTGCCCTTGTGGGGGCTTCAGCTCTCCTCGCCGCCCGTTCCTCGCAGGCTGACTCGAGTTCGACACGCTCACGCGGCGACAAAAGCGGAGGTTTTATTGACGTCCACGTACACGTTTGGACGAACGACCTCGAGCGTTATCCGATTGCGCCAGGGTTTACACGCAACGACATGCAGCCCAGCACTTTCCTTCCAGAGGACATCCTGAGGCAAGCGCGGCCTTCCGGGGTTAACCGAATTGTGCTGATCCAGATGAGCTATTACAAATATGACAACTCCTACATGCTGGACGTGATTCGGCGCTCCCCCGGCGTATTCAGGGGAGTCGCAGTGATCGATAAAGAGGGGAGTCATCCCGATTTGGTGATGCGCGAATTGAAAAAGCGCGGGGTGCGAGGATTTAGGATCGTTGCGGGAGGAACCCGTGGAGCGCCATCATGCCAAGGCGAGGGCTTCGACAAGATGTTTCGCTGCGCGTCCGAAGAGCGATTGGCGATGTGTCCGCTTATTGACCCTGACGCCTTGCCGGCCCTTGCCAAGCAGTGCGAACGGTTTCCCGACATGCCGGTCGCCATTGACCACTTGGCTCATGTTGGAGCGCAAGGGCGGGTTCTTGAAAGCGAGGTGCAGGCGTTGTGCGCAATGGCCAAATACCCCCAGGTTTACGTCAAGGTCTCCGCTTTCTATGCCTTGGGGCTCAAGCGTCCTCCCCATGAAGACCTGGGGCCGTTAATCCGGCGCGTTTACGAAGCCTATGGGCCGCAGCGCATGATGTGGGGATCGGACTGTCCCTTCCAACTGGTGAAAGAAACCTACGAGGATAGCATTTCGCTGATCCGCGACCACCTCAGTTTCTTATCATCTGGAGACAAGGAATGGATACTTCGCAAGACGGCAGAATCTGTCTTTTTTGGAGGCTAGTCAACCGGGCGCTTGCACACGAGGGCAGCTCTGGCGAAACAACTGCGGAGATCGTAATCTATCCTTGCAGTCGTTAGTCCTTAGCGAGGTGAGGTACGCTGCGAGCGAGCCGCAGCCCGTTCCAGCGGTATCGGCGCCCGGGTTGCTCGCCATGCCGTAGGGCGGGATTAAGGAGATCGTTGGTATCCGCAAAACTTCCTCCGCGCAATACACGCAGCCCCTGCTCCGAATCAGACTCACGACCGTCGGCAGGGTCGTAAGGATAAGGCTTCAGGAGGCTCCAACACCACTCCCAAACATTCCCATACATATCATAGAAGCCCCATGCATTCGGCGCCTTTGTTCCAACAGGTCGAGGCGCGAGCGCGTCGACCTCCACGAAAGATGAGGGTTTCGCTGACGGCGCCACAGAGTCGTCACGAAACCACGCGAAGCGCGACAGCTCGGCCGCCGCCAAAGGATGGTCCGAGCCTGCTCGCGCAGCGTATTCCCACTCCGCCTCGGTGGGTAGCCGAAAACCTCGCCCAGGAATTCGCTCGTTCAGCTTCTGCACCAACGCCTGACAATCCAACCATGAGACTCGCTCGACGGGGAGGTTGTCACCCTGGTGCACGCTGGGGTTCGTTCCCATGAGGGCTTTCCATTGCGCTTGGGTCAACTCATATTTCCCCAGGTAGAACGCCTCCACGCGCACGGTATTCACCGGCTGCGCGCCTGCGAGATCATCGGAGCCAATGTCACCTTCACCCCCAGGCACCAGGACCATGGGAATTCCCAGGCCCGCTACCTTCACCTCTTTCGGCAGCCCTGTCGCCGAATCATATTGGTCCCCTTCAATCTCAAAGCCCGGCAATGTTGGATGCAAGCGGCGCTCGCACAATTCTAACTTCGCCGTGGCCTGGGCGTTTCCGGGTATCAACCCAAGGGCCGCTCGAAAATCTTCCCGGGCAACAGCCCAGTTGCGTAACTCTAACAAATGGTCGCCCGCTTGCATCTTGCCCTGGAACTGATCCCAACGCGCGTAGAGCTTTGTTAGCTCCGGATCTTCCCCTGACTGGGCCTGCTTGGGATTTACCAACGCGTGCACGTGGTGGCAAGTCTCGCAGGCCGCCGTCTGGGCCGTCTTGGGACATCCCGAACTGTGACAATCTTGGCAGAGGCCTGCAATCGCCGCCCCGTGCGGGACACGGTCCGGCTTGATCTCGTTGCGCTCGTTGGTGACGTGCCCTTGGCTCGGGCCGTGACAGGCTTGGCAATTCGTGCCCCCCTTCGAATGCCGGGAGATGCTCCATTCCAGAACCGACACAACGTGGCAACGGCCACAAACTCCTGCCTGCTTGATCTGGGCTTGGCCCCACAGGGATAAGGGAAAGAGCAATAGAACAACTGCTGATGTCACGCGCTTCATAGTTATCCACCCATCCCACCCGTCATAATTGTTCCCTCTCATTCCCGCTCTAATACAACCTGTCATAACATACTTGGATATGCGTGGGGGTCATGCCGGAGTTCCCTCGATCAGTTTCCCAGCCCACTCCACAACTTTCTCAGCCAAGGCAACGGCTTCACGATACTCAGCCTCGGACACTGGCTCGGCCGGTCCCGGATAGCGCGCCTGCCACGCGAAATCCGTCAGCATGATTGCCTCTAGAACTCCTTCCGGAACGGGAACACCGTGGCTCGTGAGCCCCAACAGCAATTCCGCAAGGTCGTGGGTGTAGCGGAATTCGTGTCTATCGGCACGGTAGACGGCTTTAACGGCCTTCTCTGCCGCCTGTTGGGCGTGAAAACAAAGGTCTTCGTAAAGTACCCCGCTGGGCAAAGGCGCTTTGGCCAACGCCAGATCACTGCGCGCGCGGCGCAGCCAATCCCTGGGAGAGCCTGGGGTGCGGCTTTCAGGAGGCACGGTACAATTCCCGCCCTTCCTTCAACGCAGGATGAATAACCAACGAGGGCTCTTCGGCGAACTGACGAACGTCCGACTCGGTCACCACGACAATGTCCTTCGCAATCCCCAATCCTGTCAGCGCCAGGCACAGCCGCTGGGCCGTCTTGCGGCGATGGACTCCATCCCGCATCACCACCAACAGGTCCACGTCGCTGTGGGGTCCCATATGCCCGCGCGCCGCTGACCCAAACAGAATGATGCGGCGCGGCTGCACGGATTCAACAATTCGCGCGACCAAGCGATCCAGTATTCCCTTGTCAATGACCGTCGGTGGTGCCATCCAAGCCTCACTTGAGGATGAGCTGATCGTTGGAAGTCCTCATTGAGAAAGCCTCTGCGCTCGTCGCAGTCTCTGAGCGCCGTTCGAGAGCCATCCACTACAGCGAACATAGTATACATCAGGGCCGTCATTTCATGACGACTGCTTAGTGTCCGCGTCAAGATCTTAGTCTCGCCGAATCTCTGTTCCTAGGTTTTGCACGTCGTGTTGCTTCGGCGTGCTATGATGACACGCGCCTTACAATATCAATTCCGCGCGGCCCTCGCAAAGATGAGTGAGAGCCCGCAACATCATTCGATCCAGGAGGGGGGAGCGTGTCGAAAAGCATCCCGATCATTGTTTTCGCCGGACTCTTGGTGGGTTTTTCCACCCTGCCCCGCAACGCGGAGAGCCAAGCATTAGGCTCCAATCCCAATTGGCACGAGAACGTGTTCTTCGGCATTCATTACGATCTTCACGCCAACGCCCAGGATACCGAGTTGGGCCGGGAGCTGACCGCAGCGCATCTGCGCGAGCGGTTGCTGAGAACTCGGCCCGACTGGGTGCAGACAGACTGCAAGGGCCATCCCGGTTATACGAGCTGGCCAACCAGCGTCGGTTCCACATCGCCCGGAGTGGTGAAGGACTCGCTGCGAATCTATCGCGATGTCACCCGAGAGCTGGGGATCAAATTAGGCGTGCACTACTCGGGCGTTTGGGACTCTCGAGCTGTCGAGCTCCACCCGGACTGGGCACGCGTCGATGCCAAGGGCCAACGGGACACCAGGATCACCTGCCGTTTGCACGGCTACGATGAGCAACTGATGATTCCCCAAATGATGGAGATCATCGACAAGTACGACGTGGATGGTTTCTGGGTGGATGGCGAAAACTGGGCCGCCCTCCCGTGTTGGTGTGACCGTTGCCGGGCGGAGTTCACCCGGCGAACCGGCATCCAGGAGATTCCCACTGCGCAAGGCCAAGCCCACTGGGAAGATTGGCTGGCTTTCCAGCGTGATCTTTTCGTCAAGCACGTGGCGAGATACACCCAAGCCGTGCACGCCCGCAAGCCGGGCTGCTTGGTGGTGAGCAACTGGATGTACACCGTCCGCGAGCCGGACGCCGTGAAGGCGCCCATCGATTACTTGAGCGGCGACTTCTCGCCGAGTTGGGGGGCCGATGTGGCCGCCTTCGAAGGCCGTGTGATGGACTCTCGTGAAATGAGCTGGGACCTGATGGCCTGGGGCTTTACGCGAGCAGGCAGAGAAGGTTCACCCTGGGTGTTCAAGCCGGCCGTACACCTGGAACAAGAAATTTCCGAGGTGGTGGCGCTGGGCGGTGCGGTGATGATCTATGAAAATCCCCAGCGCAGCGGCTGGCTTACGGAATGGCATAACGAAATCATGGCCGAAGTGGGGGAATTCTGCCGCGCGCGCCAAGCGGCATGTTTTCACTCCAAGACCGTCCCGCAAGCGGCGGTGCTTCATCTGCCGGAACACTACTACGCGCACAACGAACCCCTGTTCAACTTTGCGGACGCCGTCGAGCCGGTGCAAGGCGCGCTCCAGGCGCTGCTCGAAACTCATCACTCCACCGATGTCTTGACGGAGGATGCCGCGCTGAAGCACCTGAACGAGTACAAGCTGGTTGTGGTGCCGGAGGAAACCCGTTTGAGCGAACGGGTGCTTCTTGCACTCGATAAGTTCGCTCGCTCCGGGGGCTATGTGCTGATGAGCGGCGAGCAGTTGGCGCGGGATTATCCCGCCTTTGTCGGCGCTACACCTGGCCAGCTGGCTATTACTGATGGCATCAGCCTGCCATTGGGAAGGCGCGCCGTGCCAGTGGGTCCCACGTGGCAGCCGGTGGCACCGGCAGCGGGCACCGAAGTGTTGCTCCGTCGTCTCAAGCAGCAGGAACCCGGCAAAGATATGACCGACCAAGCCGTGGCCACAAAACGCGTACTGGGCAAAGGAGCCGTCGTCGCTGTGTACGGGCCTATTTTCCGCAATTACTACTCGGCTCACAACCCGGCCCTGAGGGAATTGGTCGGAAATCTTTTGGAGGGCCTGGGAATTCCTTGGATGGCCAGTGTTGAGGGACCACCTCACCTGGAGATGGTCCTACGGCAGAAGAACGGGAGGCTTCTGGTCAACCTGCTCAATCGCGGTTCGGGGGAGACGCTTTCGCCGAGCCGGGTGATAGTCGAGGAACTCCCGCCCATCGAGCATGTGGTGGTTCGCGTGCGCAGGGAGGGCCGGCCGAAGTCGGTGGCCATGGTGCCCTCGGACGTACACATAGACTGGACTTATCGAGATGGCTGGGTGACTGTTAACGTGCCGCGAGTGGACATTCATCGTGTGTTGGTGGTCGAGTAGAAAGGAGGGCGCTTGATGATGTTGACAAAGAATTTCACATTCGTCGCGATGCTTCTGGCGATCACCTTGGGCGAGAGCCAGGGGCTGCAAGCCGCAACCAAGGAACGCGCGAAGAGCGGAGGCGGGGCGGTGGTGAGTTGGGCGGCGCCGGCGGAAGAGAAGCTTTACGAGGAGTACACTTTGCGGGTCAACGGCCAAGTAGTGCCGGTGTATTCCTGCCGCGTTTCGGCTATGCCGTTCAACCAGGTGTGGCCGGGCTACCAGCGGCCCATCGATCAGACAGAGTCGGCGGGCTTCGCCTACTGGGGCATGTCCGGCCCGGTCAGCGTGGAAGTGGTCTCGAAGCGACCCTTCAAGTCGGTGGCCGTGCGGCCCAGCTCGCGGGGCATCCGGCCGGCCATCAAGGGTCAGCACATCACGTTCCAGCTTTCCCGCCCGGGCCAGTTTACGGTGGAGTTGGACGGCTCACATCATGCGTTGCACCTGTTCGCCGATCCGCCGGAGGTTTACGCTCCCAAGCCCGGTGACCCGAACGTGCTGTACTTTGGCGCGGGCGTTCACAGGCCGGGAAAGATCCAACTCAAGAGCAGCCAGACAGTCTACGTGGCGGGCGGGGCGGTGGTTTACACGGCAATCGAGGGACGCGGGGTGTCGGGGGTTCGGATTCTCGGGCGTGGCATCATCGACACCAGCGAATTCGTGCGCGGCAAGGGCCACGGGTCAATCCATCTTTCGGATTGTTCCGATGCGAAGGTAGACGGAGTGATCCTTCGCGATCCGGACGAGTGGTGCCTCAGCGCGTTCGGCTGCCGGAACCTGTCCGTATCGGACGTCAAGCTGATCGGACTTTGGCGTTACAACTCTGATGGCATCGACATCTGTAATAGCCAAGACGTGACGATCCAGGGATCTTTCATCCGCTCTTTCGATGACTCGATCGTGCTCAAGGGGGTTAAATGGGGGAAGGAAGCCTATGACCAGCAGCCAGTGCGTCATGTGCGCGCCAGCAATCTTGTGATTTGGTGCGACTGGGGACGAGCGCTCGAGATTGGCGCTGAGACCAGCGCCCCGGAAATGGCCGACGTGGTTTTCCGCGACATCGATGTGATCCGCAATACGCACATCGCCATGGATATCCAGCATAGCGACCGGGCGGCAATACACGACATCCGCTATGAAGATGTCCGGGTGGAGGTGGACGACTACAACCCCCTGCCCCTGATTCAAAACCAACCAGGCGAGAAATACAACCCCCACACCGAAGCCCCGGCCGCGGCCTGCGGTGGATGCGCAACTCTCCCCACTCAAACCGTCTATGTCCCCAATCTATTGGTCATCGTCATTCACCCGACCGCTATCACCCGAGATCAGGAAGCCGGCACAGTCCGAGACGTGATCTTCAAAGACATCTCTGTTACGGGGAGGACGATGCCGCCCTCAGCATTCACCGGCTTGGACGCCATGCACGATGTGCGGGGGGTGACCATCGAAAATATGCGATACAACGGCAGGCCAATTACCAATGCCGGCGATGCAGGCCTCGAAATTCGCAAATACGTGCAGGATGTGCGCTTCGTAGAAAACGGGAGCAAGCAGTAGCAAGCGAGTACGCGAGCGAAGCTGGGGCCACAAAATGAGAACGGGGAACCATTTCTGGTCCCCCGCCTCTTTAGTTCACCTTTTTTACGCCGTGGCAACGTCCGCGGAGCGTCGCCAGCGGTGCGCACCGCAAGAGCGGTGTGGTCATTTGACTTTCGTATGCGTGCCCGGTGGAGTCATATCTCCTCCCGTCAGCATGCTTTCTTTTTACTCCTCTGCACGATGAATTGCAAGCCTTTTCTTTTCTCCACCCGTCGGCCCTCTCGGAGGCCGTCTGCGGCGCCGAGACGGGAAGCCGAGCTGGAAGCGCTGGCTTGCCAAAGGGAATGGGTTCGATGTAGACTGAGCGTGACCAGGGCAACAATATGGAAATTTCAGCTCAGTGGAGGGAAATATGAGTACTTCCAGTCAACCGCAAGTTACGCCCGAACGGATCATGCAGTCAGTATGGGGCTACGCGGTGCCGCTCATTCTGGAGGCTGCGATTCGCCACCGCGTTTTCGACGTGTTGGACGGCGGCCCGAAAACCACCGATCAAGTTGAGGACGTGACCGGAGCCTCCGCCCGCGGATTGACCGCCGTGATGAACGCGCTGGTGGGACTGAACTTCCTCACCAAAGACACGCTGGGCCGTTACGCACTTACTCCGGAAAGCGCCGCCTTTCTGGTCAGCACCAAGCCAGGTTTCCAGGGCGGCCTGATTCTCCACTGTAGCGAACAACTGATTCCGAAGTGGCTGCGCCTCAACGAAATTGTCGCCACCGGCAGACCGGTGGAGGCTGTCAATCAGGAGCGGCTGGGAGGCGATTTCTTCCATAAGTTCGTCGAGGACATCTTCCCCATGAGCTACCCCTCGGCGCAAAAGCTGGCCGCAGCGCTCGACCTGAGCGGCTCCGGGGAACCGCTCAGCGCGCTCGACCTGGCGGCTGGTTCCGGCGTGTGGGGCATCGCCCTGGCGCAGAGATGGGAGCGCGTCCGCGTGACGGCCGTAGAGTGGCCCGAGGTGATCGCGGTCACCCGCAAAACCGTGGCTCGCTTCGGACTGATGAAGCGCTTTCAGTTCGTCGCCGGCGACCTGCTCACGGCCGATTTTGGGTGCGACCACGCCGTCGCCACCCTGGGCCACATTCTTCACAGCGAAGGCGAGGAGCGTAGCCGGGCCCTGCTGCGTAGGACATTCGACGCGCTGGCCTCCGGTGGCACCATCGCCGTCGCCGAGTTCCTGGTGAATGACGAAAGAACGGAACCGCTTGTTGGGCTGCTGTTCGCGGTGAACATGTTGGTGAATACCGATAACGGAAACACCTATTCGTTTCGCGAAATCAGCGCTTGGCTGGCCGAGGCGGGCTTTGTAAACCCGCGCACCCTCGAGGCCCCCGGCCCTTCGCCCCTGATTCTGGCGACGAAGCCCTAACGAGGATTGCTGATTGGCGATTGTCGATTGGAGAAGCGTCGTGGGAATGGCTTCGCGCACGGCCCAACAACGTCCTTGCGATTAGTGCTACGGAGTAAAGAACAGTCGAGGTACTTTTCTCTGCGTTCTCTGTGCGCTCTGTGGTGGATTTTTTCTTTGGGGCGCAAGGCTGCTAAGTCGCACGGGCGCCGCTCGCCTGCTGCCGGTAGCCGTGTTCTTTTTTCAGCTTGTAAGTGATGCTGTCCACGAGGGCAAGCCAACTAGCCTCGATGAGGTTCTCGGAAACCCCCACCGTGCCCCAGGTCTCCTGGCCGTCGGTGGTTTCGATCAGCACTCGAACCTTGGCGTCGGTGGCGGCCTTGGCGTCCAGCACGCGGACTTTGTAATCGGTCAGGCGAATGCTGCCGATGCAGGGGAAGAAAGTGGTGAGTGATTTCCTCAGCGCCCTGTCCAAGGCGCTCACCGGGCCGACTCCCTCCGCGGCGGTGTGCTCTTCCGTGCCGTCCACGCGCAACTTGATGACCGCCTCCGAGTAGGGCAGGCCGGCCCCTTTCTTCTCGGTGATGACGCGAAAGCCATCTAACTCGAAAAACTCCTGGGCGTGGTGAACAAGTTTGTCAAACAGGATCTCAAACGACCCTTCCGCGCCTTCAAACTGATAGCCGTAGTGCTCCATCTCTTTGAGCTTGTCCACCACCCGCTTGGCGTCGGGAGAGGACTTGTCGATTTGCAGGCCCAACTCCGCCGCCTTGTAGATCACGTTGCTCTTTCCGGAAAGTTCCGAGACCAAGACGCGGCGTTCGTTGCCCACCACGGCCGGATCCACGTGCTCATAGGATGATGCCTCTTTCACCACGGCGCTCACATGAATGCCACCCTTATGGGCAAACGCGCTCTTGCCCACATAAGGCAGGTCCGGGCGGTGATGGAGGTTGGCCAGCTCGCTCACGTAGCGTGACACCTCCGTGAGGCGCTTGAGGTTTTCCCGGCCGATCGAGCGCAGGCCCAGCTTCAGCTCGATATTGGGGATCACAGAGCAGAGGTTGGCATTCCCGCAACGTTCCCCATACCCATTGATGGTGCCCTGCACCTGCACCGCCCCCTGCTGCACGGCGGCAATCGAGCTGGCCACCGCCATTTCGCAATCGTTGTGGGTGTGAATTCCCAGCGGCCTCTTGACATGCTTCGAGGCCACCTGGAAACGCTCGCAAAGGTCGGCGGTCAACGTGCCGCCGTTGGTGTCGCACAACACGATGGTGTCGGCGCCCGCCTCCTCGGCGACTTTGAGGGTGCTCAGCGCATAAGCCGAGTCGGCTTTGAATCCATCAAAGAAATGCTCGGCGTCGTAGATCACTTCCTTCCCTTTGGATTTCAGGAACGCCACCGACTCGCGAATCAGCTCGAGGTTTTCCTCGAGAGAGATGCCCAAAGCAACTTTCACGTGCAAATCCCAAGTCTTCCCGAAGATGGTCACCACCGGAGTGTTGGCTTCCAGAAGCGCTTGCAGGTTCCGGTCGTGCGCCACACCGTGACGCGGGTGGCGAGTGCTGCCAAACGCCGCCAGCTTCGTATGCTTCAATTTCAAGTCCTGGGCTCGGCGGAAGAAAGCAATGTCTTTGCTGTTCGACCCAGGCCAGCCACCCTCGACGTAATCCACCCCCAACTCGTCCAGCTTCCTTACAATGTGCAGCTTGTCTTCCAAAGAGAACGAGATGTCCTCACCTTGCGAACCGTCTCGCAATGTCGTGTCGTAAATCTGGATCTTTTTCATTGTTTCACTTCAACCGTGTTTGTGAACTCGACCTGTAGCATGGCCGATATACGACAAAAAATCAACTTAACCCCAGGGTGGGCGGTGGTGTCATTTGCGAGACAGAGGCGCTGGAAGCCGCAGTCATTCCCGCGAAAGCGGGAATCCACTCCGTAAGGTCTCGGCAATGCGGTGTCTAAGGACTGGATTCCCGCTTTCGCGGGAATGACTGGTGCTTGAAGTAGATCGCACGCCGAATGACACCACTACCCCGGCGGGGGTAGTGCGTCAGTTTATAGTCGTAACGGCGAGTTTACTCCCCACTCTCATATTTTCGCCCTCTGGGGGCCACAAATACAGTTCGTTTTGGGTTTTTTGCGTATTTTCAGCACGTTTTTCCGCTTAATTTCCCCTTAATTTGAGTTTGTTTTTTTGACACTTTTATTGATGCTAAAGGACTTAAGTGAGTTCGTTCCCTCTCTTTTAACATCTTTTTGGAAGTCCCAGCATGTCTCGAGAACACTTGCTGCGGCCTTGCGACAAAATGGACCTACTCCGGCCTTTGCCGGCCGGGCGTCGTCGCAAACATACCTCATTACTGGCCCCGCGACCGGGAGGGGCCGGAAAGAGCTGGCGTCTCGCCAGACCGAGATAGCCTTCTCTCCAAGGTCCATCACAGTAGCCTATCATGGGGCGGGGCGTTTGTCAAGCCCTCCGCGGTGCGGTGCTGGCGCCAATTGCGAGACATGGACGGAGTAGGTAGCGCGGACCACCGACCTGCGGCCCATAGCCTTCGGGCGACGGGCCGCGTTTGTGGTCCGCGTCTTTTCGGCCCCGTGATGGAGCGATCAAATTCGTGCGCGCGGATCGGAGGGCATTCTCACCCGGTCGACGATCAAACCGCAGCGTTTCTTTTGTTCGTCGGCGCTCAGGCCGGCGTATTCGCTGTGACTTGACCACCGCCAATCTTCCGGGCGGCTGACCAAACCGGCCTACCGGGTCAAGCAAGTGGCACGGACCACCACCCGTAGCGCAGACCGCCGGGTTTGCGGTCTGCGGCTCTTCGTTGACGAGGGTTATTCGAGGGCACGGCATGACCCCTGGCATGGAAGAGACGCGGACCGCAAAATCGGCGGTCCGCGCTACTTGCTTGCTTTGGGCAAACCTCTTCTTTGTGTTCTGTACCCTGGGGCTTGTTTTCCAAAGGCTTCTGATCAGATATCTTTCGCTGGCCTATTCTTTTGCGGGGCTTCCGGTTCCAGGCGGAAGGGAACGTCAATCTCCGTGATGGCCCGCGCTGGTTCTCCCCTCCACCGAACTGGCGCGAAGCGCCAATGATGCGCAGCCTCCAGCGCCGCCTGCCAGAGAAGGCGAGGCCCGCTGACAACCATAACCCCCGTGACTTCGCCGTTCGGGGCAATGCAAGCTTCCAGCCGAACGGTGCCCTCGATTCTGAGGCGGAGCGCCTCCGGGGGGTACAAGGGGTTCTGATGGTACAGAGGCTTGATTCCGCCTGGAGGGACTATTACAAGCGGCAAAGAGTCGGGTGAATGCAAAGAGTCGGTGAAATGGCAGAAGGTTGGGGGCCCTGTTCTTAGTTGGCTCTGGAGTGTAGATGCACCGAATGCGGGCGCGGGGGCAACGGCTGCGATCGCAACCGCTAAGAACCCGAAAAGGTATCGGAGGCTCAAGTGTTACTCCTCCCTTTCCTCGCATAATACTGCTGGCCGAGTCTAAAAGCAAAGGCAAGACCCTGCCCTGGCGATTTCGGTAGGCAGCGACTACACTGGATTCAGCAGGCTGATGAAAAGCTCGATCGCTCTTACGATCTGGATGTTCCGAATAGAGCTAACCCCAATGCTGTTCAATCAAGGTGTCCTATCCGATTTGAGCCCCTCATCCCCTGACCCCTCTGTCGCCACGGCGACCGAGGGGAGCAGTAATTTGAAGATATTGGATCTCCAACCCTCGCACCCTTGGGGGAGAGGGTTCTATGAAAGGGGATGTCAAGAGAAATATTTCGGGATTGTATACTTCACGCAAGGGAGGTGGTACAATGCCACTAACTTTGCGGGAAGATAACTACGCTTCGTCTCCCCGTTTGAGGTTGGGAAGGAGACCGCCTTGGGTAAACGGCGGCATCAAAGAATGCCAAATCAAGAACAGCAACCTCTTCAGATTCCTTCGGAACATCGGATTTTACCAAAAGAATGGTTTTTGTGGTCTTGGGGGGTTGCTGTGACAATTCTCTTAACTTTCCTAGCATCACGATTAACTGGAGCGGGTGCCTATATTTCTATCGTTGCCATGATTTTGATATTTGCTATTTGTGCGATTGCTCCGCTTCGACATCTGCCTTGGATCAGTAATGCCAAAACAAATAGAGAACACAAATTCAGATGGGGTGTAGGATTAACAATTTGTATCCTGTTGACAATTGCTCTTGGAGTATTTGCGCCTTGGCCTTCACCTGAGTTTAGAATCCTGAGTGATGGGCAACAAGCCACACTGCGTAATATCCTTGCTGAGAATCCGTCAACAATTGAGATCGCTGTTCCTATGCAGGATATTGAGGCGGATAGATATGCGGAACAGTTTGATGCGGTATTTAGACGGGCAAATTGGAAAGTTCGGGGCGTGGACAGTCTATGGGAGAGTAGGCCGGCGGTAGGTATGGTAGTACGTTACAAGAAAAACGCTGAACGCTCAGCTGATTTTGTAATTTCTGCCTTAGCAGAAATAGGGTTAAAGCCAGATAAGACCCTAGTTCCGACTGACCCAAGCACGGTGAATAATTCCGATTTGATGCTTCTATTGGGCAAGAAACCTTAAGCGGCATCCTGTACTTTAGCAGTCAAGTCCTTGTATTCGAGATTAGGAGAACCGATCAGTTTGAGCATAGTATCGCGGAGTTGCATTCGCTCAGGTTGGAATGAGGCAGACACCAGCAAGAATGACCTTCGGATCAGGCGCTGGGCCTTCATGAGAGCCCGTGCGATTCCTCTCGATTGAAAGAGCAATTCGTCGGTATTCTTAGTACTTGGCCAGTTTCCCGTTTGCCGACTATACAGCTAGGTGGCTGCAGGTTGCCGACGGCCGCAGGTGGCGCGGACATCGGTTTATGACGCCTGGGATCGCCGAGCCGAATGGCGAGTCGGGTCGCCCTGCTTCCAGCACCGGTCAGAGAACCGGTGGGAAGCGAGGAGCCGTCCCTTCAAAAAATCTCAGACATGCGGAAAAGATGCATATCTGCGCCACCCGGCGGAACGCTCAACTTGGCTTCAACTTGGATTCGAGTTCGGGAAACCTCGCCTAACTCCGCCGCGCTACCTGCTTCAGAGCTTCTTGGATTCTTGCCTCCAACTTCGTCTCCGTCGCATGTCGGTCCTGCAAATCCTTGAGCGCCGATTCCGCGTCCATCAGTTTTTTGACGAGGTTAATGATGGCCTCAACATCGGATTTGTTTGTTGGGGCTGGTATGGGAATCTCTTTCAGATACTCCTCAGTGATCGTGTACGAGCCTTTTGGCGTCGGGCGGTGACCAGTAATTAATCGCTCTTGGGCGTAGCCGCTATTAAGAAAGGCGAGGCAGTAAAGAAGACAGTCCCGCAACAAATCCTTTTCCGAAGCATTGATCCCGAGTGTCTTCTCCATCGTTTTTCGGAACTCTGCCCATGCGCGATTGGTTTTCTTTGTGGGTTGGATCATGAGACAAGCGTGGTCAGAGAGGTAGCCAACATTGTCGAGAACGAATCGAACCGAGCGAATAAGCGTTGGCGAGAGGATGCGCGGCTCGACCAGCATGATCTTAGTATCGCGGGGCCACAGATACTCGTACCACCTTCTATTGAAAGCTCGGATATTTTTCTTTTTGAACATCCGGCTCTCTAAGCGTTTATAGTGTTCCACAAGGTACGCCGCCGCTTTTGGGTATTTCACTATGCCGAGTGAGACTCGGTGTTTGAGGAGCTCTTTGACTGAATCATTGTTGATACCCCTTTCTTTTACAATGTCCGTCTCTCGGCCATCGATCTGCTGATTGAACTCGAGAGCGTCTCCCGTCCCGAGGCGCGTCAAGCGTTTCTTGAGGCTTTCGTCTTCGATCTCATCCCACTGAATGGAGAAGGCTGGCTGGGATACCTTCTCTTTCACATGATAAGGGTAGAAGAGCATTCGATCCTTCCAAGCAATGCGCCAGCGCTCAAGTTCCTTGCTCTTAATCGCCTTGTGGATGAGTGCATCCTCAAGACCGAGAAACTCAGCCTTCTTATCATCCATGAGGAACACATCAAGGCAGCCGCCGGGCGTAACGCCCTGACGCATTTCCAGAAGTTCTGCCGCCGTAAACCAGTTTGAAGGGAAGGCAGCTTTGCCAGCACTGCCGCTCAAATCCCAACGGTCGGGCGCGCTCTCGCGGAGCCTCTCCATATCGATTCTTGCCACGCTGGTGAAATGGTGCTTTGCTTCCTTTTTTTTCGGACCGAGTTTGGCGAGAACTTCCCGTACAGCCCTCACGACGGCCTCTCGCCGCTCCCTAGTGTCCAGCCCTTCGAAGTCCTTAGAGGGGTAAGACGTGACGCATATGCAAGAGCCGTCGGCCTCCTCCTGCGTATTGATAGCCACGGTGGCGCACGGGGCGTTCATTCTATTGAAGAAGAGTTGCCCGAAAGGATTGAAGTCAACGATATTTTCGAGTTTGGTCTTGGATGCGAGCATTTTGCGCAGTTCGCGCGCCCACTCTTTGTCGAGGTAGGTGTCCTGAGTTAGAAGGGCCATGCGCCCGTTCTTATTGAGCAATTGCAGGCTGCGCTCCATGAAGAGGCCGTAAACGTCGTACTTGCCCTTTGCAGCATTGGGGAATGCCTTGGCAAAGTGCTCCTTTTTTGCAGTGTCATAGACAGGGGCCATCGAGCCTTTTAACACGCCACCCCAAGGCGGATTCCCAAACGCCAGATCGAATTTCTTGTTGATGATGCGCCTGTAACGTTCATGGCTGTCGGCGCTCAACTGCACACGAGAATTCATCTGTTCGAAGAAATGGGCTTGCTGTTCGGTCATCTTCTCCGGGCGCTCAAGACTGTCTGTTGCAAAAACGTGCAAGTCGATGACGAAATCGGAATCCTTCTCACGTGCCTTTACGTAAAGGGGCAGCACCATGAAAAGTACGTTCAGGGTCGTTAGGAAGCTGGCGAAAGGGTGCAAGTCCACGGCGTGAACTCGTTCGGAAATCAGTTGTAATCGCTCCTCTGCGGTCTTCCATTCCGGCTCGCGCTTTTTGACCTTTGCGGAGTGGCAAGGCATGTCCATATCTAGATGCGCAATCAGCCTTCCAAGTGCTGTCGTCACAAATGCACCGCTTCCGCAGGCAGGGTCGATATAGCTAAGACGGCACAGGCCTTCAGATTCTTTGCGATAATCTGCGAGGTCTAAGATGAGGTTGATCAATTCGTCGGGTGTGTAGAAGCCTCCCAGGCGTTGGCGCTCCTCATTTGGGAGATAGTTCTCATAAATGTTCCGCCAGATGTCCACATCCACAGACTCGAAGAGGTAGTGGCTCAGGCGACGCAACAGGATTCTGGCGAGCTTCTCCATTTCGTCGTCGTAGTCTCGCAACCAAGCCAATTGTCCAGCGCTGAGGAGCGCCCGCCTTTCTGGGAGAACGGCCCACCAGTCAAACTCGCCTCTCAAATACACGGTTGGCAGGAAGCCCTGCATCCGGCTCCGGATACCCTCTAGTAGTTCGGTTGCCGGGAATCGCCGTCCGGTAATATCCGTAGTGGCTAAACTGAGCTGCTTCTGTAACTCGTCGCCACAAAGCTGGCGGGCAAAAACCTTTTCGTCCTCGCCGACACGGTACAGAAGAGCGCGTGCAAGGGTGACGTGGGCAGTCTGAGCGGACAGTTGTATTACCGACGGGGCAAACGCCGGCCACAGTGCGTCAATCAAAACGGCGGGGTCCTGGCGTCTAAGCAACTCCAGGCTCATGATAGATTCAACCACTGTCGAGTTGTTAGGTCCCTCCAAACCCAGCAGGGTGAGCGTCCGATTGATGTTGAGTGGGCTGGCACCCTCTTCCTTGAAGACATTGACTAGCGTTTTTGCCGCCATCTGCGGTGTGATGCGGAGAGACTTGCCGCACCATTGCTCGTATACGGCCATCACTACTTGCTGGGCGGAGGTTCCGGCGCGGCCCTCACGGAGGCCATAGAACAGGCGGCAATAGAACTCGGCAAAGTCGGCAACTATATGGTCCAGATCCGCGGCGAGCCGTGCAAGTGTTGTCCCAATGAATGGATTGTCACGGTTGACATGGTAGACCTGACCTATAGGCGCCTCAGTGTCGGGTTGATAAATCAGAGGGGCGAAGAATTTTTGGGCAAGCTCGGCAGAGTCCTTGCGGGTGTCAAGCCTTGAACGCTCTAGAATCGAAAGTTGGCCGCCGGTTACCACGATGTCGAGTCTGTGCCACTCCGGGCCGTTCGTGAAGTAAGCAGTCCTGAGCGTCGGGAAACCCGAAAGCCTTTGTTGAAAATCCTCTCGTTCCTTCTTTGAAGCCTTGTGGTAAGGCGTCTTCGTTTCGATCGTTGCGAGGGCATGTTGGTCATCGTTCAGAAGTAATAGGTCGAAGATCTCGCCAACAACTACGTTTTTCGAAGGCCATTGCAGTGTTTGCTGGAGCAGGTCGGAGTTTAGCCAACCGCGAAAGCGGCGTTCCCCGCCTTCCCCTGGGTAGCCAACCTTTTCCCCAACGTCCTCGCAACGCTGCAAAACATTTCGGATGCTAGCGAGAATTTTCGATCCTAGCGATTGGTCATTCTTTGGTTTTTGAGGCAATTGCCGACTCCTATTAGCCTGTGAAATAAAGGACTGGCTACGGTCCGTATTCTCCTTACCGTGCCCCCTTTCACGCTCGATATCGCACCGGCAGTCACAGAGCTACTCCACTCGTTGCTCTAACGCCTTCTCGAAGAAAGGGCAGAAGGAAGCGACTCTTATTTCGTCGCTATGGATCTTAAAGACTGCGTTTTTCCAAATCTTGTCATAACGGTATACTTTTTCCCCTCCTATACGGGTTCTCTTGGCGAAGCCCTCCGGTACCTTAAAAAACAATCCGTAGCCCCGGGTACTGAGCCATTCGACACCAAAAACCACATAATTGCCCACTTTGTAGCCACAATAATACTTGGTAAATTTGCCTTCTACAGGCCACCCCCTTTTTGTGGCGAGCTTCTGGATTTCGTCGGCAGCCTTCAAAAAGCCGGAGACACTCTTGGGATCGTGGAGTTCCTCATAGACAGCACGGTCATAGGTCCGTAAACCTGATACCGGTTTCGTCCGTTTGCTGGGATATGGTTCCAGTTTGTTAACCAACAACCAAGAGTCGAAGCGGTCAGTCCAGCGAGAGACTTCAACGAGGTCCACTGGATAGGCAATTTTGTTGACATGCTCTAATGTCGTCCGGTCGATGCTCGGGGCCACAATGAGCACTCGAACTCCGTACTCATCCCAGTCGATCTGCAGATCATCTGGCCGGTCAGGCGCCTCAAGCCATAAGCTTTTGATCGAGTCCGGATTTGTCTCAGCCCAGATTGCATATTCCAGGACCTGTGGGATTACGCCCGCGTCGACTTCTATATTCTTCATCTCAATCACGCAGACCTTGCCATCAGGATCGATACCTAGAATATCGGGAATGCCCGCCTTACTTCCCCCACGGACCTGTCTTCTGAGTAGGAATATGTCACCGAGGACCGTTGGCGTGTCAAATACTACCTGCTCGAATTCCTGCTCGGACTTGAACGGGGATGGCGTTACCGCTTTGGCCTTTTGATTTTTCTTCCGCCAGTAAAGGGTAGGCACGGCTGACATGGTTTCATCACCTCTATGATCTCTTTAGGTTGCCATCTTACTCCCATTTGTTACCATAGGTTAGCGTATTTGCGGGGTAGCGCCCCGACAAGTCGGGGCAATCTCCGACTATCGCAAGCGCGGAGGGCAGATTCGGGTCCCCGTCTGATGATGGTTAACAGGCTCCGGCCGGTGACGGTGGGTTTGGAACAATCCACTCGGACGTAAAACGGCCTTGCCGGAAGTTGACCCGCCACGGTGCTCTCGCCTGAACCCAACAGATTAACGCCGGAAAGCTGTGAGTTAATACCGCGGGGCGCGCTTTTGTAAAGCGCGAGTCGTGTCACACTGTTAGAATGGCGGTTGCCTAGGCGCTGACTCCTCTCTTCCGCGGGGTGTGCCGCTACCTGAAGCCAGCGCCTGGCCGGAGGATAAACAGCTATGGACGCGATTGAGGTGTTGAAGACACGGCGCTCGGTCCGCGCCTACCGGAGCGAGCCGGTGCCCAGAAAGATCATCGAGGACGTAATTGATTGCGGGCGCCTGGCCGCCACGGCCGTCAACATACAGCCTTGGGAATTCGTGGTGGTGACGGATGCCGGGATGCTGCGCAGAATCGCCGAAACCACCGACCATGGCAAGTTCATTGCCCAGGTCCCGGCCTGCGTGGTCGTTCTGTGCCAAGACACGAAGTATTACCTCGAAGACGGAAGCGCCGCCACAGAGAATATTCTGCTGGCTGCCCGCGCGCACGGCTTGGGCTCGTGCTGGGTCGCCGGCGACAAGAAGCCCTACGCTTCAGACATCTGCCGCCTGGTGGGGGCTCCCAAGGGTTACAAGCTGGTCAGCTTGATTCCCATCGGTTACCCGGCGGAAACCCCGGAGCAGACCAAGCGGCCCCTTGCCGACGTCCTGCACTGGGAAAAGTACTGAGTCACTTGGTGCGATCCAGCAGGCTGATGAGGAAGTGTTTCGGCGCGACGTAGCGGCGAGTTTACCCCACCATGACTCCACTGAACTCAAGTACTGATGGCGGCGTAAAGCCGCCTCTACGTCCTTCTTCATCAGCCTGCTAAATCTTGCCGCGGATTTTTTCCCACGCCAGACCCAAATACTCGTAGACCGCTCTTTGCGAGCCGCGCAATACCTCGGCGTCGGGGAAGAGATCGTCCGGGGCCAGTGGTTGGCCATGGGTGACGCGAAAGTCGATGGGATCTGCAATCGGGTGTGTTCCTTGTTTCCTGAACAGGGCCAGGGCGCGAGGCATGTGCGAAGCTTCCGTCACCAGGATGAACGGCTGTTCCTTTACGATGGGCGCGACCAGCCGCGCCTGATCTTCCGTGTCTCGCGATTGTGCCTCCAAAATCATATCCCGACGGCTGACACCAAGCTCCTGGGCGAGTTGGGCCATGGCTTGAGCAGGAGATGAGACCCCGTCAGGCCCCGGCCCCCCGGAAAGGACAAGTTTGCAACAGTTCAACACTTTGCTCACTCTAACCCCTTCAACCAGGCGCGCGATCGAACTGTCATCGAGTTGGATCGCGGCGGGGCGGCTGGCGTCGTAGGAAAAACCACTCGCCAGGACAACAATGAACTTCACCTCCCTCGCGTCAACGGGGGCAGGCGCTCCGGAGCTTATAAAAAGCGGCGGGTTTCTGCTCTCGAGGGGTGTCAGAAGCAGGCTGGAAAAAAAGTGGCTGCTGAAAAGGACGAGTAGCACTCCGGCGAGCGCAACCACCGTTTTCCCTGTCTTCTCTTTTCTCGTAAACCAAAGCAGTAGTAAACCAATCAAGAGAAATTCAATGCACAAGGGGATGGGGAAAAGAAAGCGGGAAAGAATCTTCTTAAATAGGAACATTCGTTTTGTAGCTCCGCCGATTCAAGTCTAGAAACCTGCCCATCCTATCATTCGCTCCATTGGCTAGCCCTGAGAAAGTGGGGCAGACGTGGCGTGATGAACCGGAAACGTCGTCCTATGATCATTTTAACCAGAAGATGATCGGTGCTGCACGTAGCGCCAAGACCTACACCCAGGTTGAACTCCCAGTTCGGGCCGAAATCATAATCTATGGCCGGCATGATTTGCTGCTGCTGCAAATAAAGAGCATCAAAACCGGTAATAGGTCCTAACGACCCGTAGTATTCGAGGCCCGCGCTCAGCTTGTGCGTGACCGAATAGGCAACCTTAAAGTTGGGAGAAAAGGCCACGCCTTCATGCACACTGGGGCCGTGAAACGACCGCTCGAGGGCCGGGTTAAATGAAAGATACCAGGCATGCCATTGTTTATCGACGATAGGCCGAATTTCCCAGGTCCAGGTATCACTAGAGAAGATAGGACGCTGGTAGCCAAATTCGGTGGAGAGGCTCACCCCTACCGGCCACTTCCAACTTTCCGGAACGCGAATACGGGGCCGTATGTGATCGCCAACCCATTTATACCCTTGGCGGGGACCCGCACTCGTGAAGATATAAAATCCTGTCTCGAACCAATTATTCCAGCCTTGCGTAATCTCGACCGTTTCGTGCAATTGATGTTCATCGGGAAGAACGCCGTTGACCGTTGACTTGAAACCTTCAAACGTGAAGTTGCTGTGAAGCTCGACCATCGTGCGCCTGGCAGGAACCGTATCGGCCCCGTAGACCTGAATCTCGTAGTTGCCTTGCCCATAGAGCGGCACGGAGGCAATCACGGATAAAAGCGCAAACTGGATGGCTTTCCGCCTAGCCGTCATGGTTCCCTTCTGCTGGCTGTCTTTCCGATCTGTGCTTTTGAGTGGCCTGGAGTGGCCCAGTTCTTACTTGTCCCACTTGGTCACGCCTTTGCCTGATCGTTATCATTGTAAAACAAATTTTGCTGCTCGCTTTGCCGTTCTCCACTTGCCCCGCCTATAGTGGCAGCCAAGCGGCACGGCCCAGCTCCCGACGGTGGTATTATTTAGCCCCGGTCGGCCTGCGGAGGGTTTGCGCTACGTTTCACTACACTCTGAGCCGGGCGTCGAATAAAATATCACCTGAACAGGACAGCGGGACCATCGGCCTCGACCGAAGATTCGCTTTTCATTCCCGATGGCTGCCTGCCGGTGGTCGATTGAGGTCATATGCCACGCCGGAACACGTGACGAAAGAGCACTCGCAATGTCTCTGTGCAAAGCTAGTTCGCGGTTGGCCATCTTAATGTTCGTGCTCGTGGCGGCCAAAGCAACAGCGGCTGTGAAACTGAGCGGAGGTATTGTCGACGAAAATGGCGTCCCAGTGAGCGGCGTTCAAATTACGGTGAAGCCTCAGAGCGGAGGCGCTCAATACGCCTATTCCGACGACACCGGCCGCTTCGAGGTTGTGGTTCCCGCGCCGGGCGACTACCTTGTGAGTCTCAGTAAGCCTAATTATTTCCGCCTCACTGACCAGTCTGTGCCATTGCAGGAGGGTACCAACGATGTCTCGTTTACCCTTAGCCACGAATTTGAGGTGCACGAGAGTGTCGAAGTTCGCTCTTCGACGAAGCAAATCGAACCTTCGCAGGCCGAGCATCAGGAGACCTTGGATGCGCAAGACATTCGGGATATTCCCACTTACAGCGCCCACAATCTGACCGCTTATTTGCCCATGATTGCCGGTGTCGTGCAGGACAACTCCGGCGGCATCCACGTTGCCGGAGGTCGGTCAGGGGATGCCGAATATTTGCTGGACGGTTTCGAAATCGGCGATCCGGTGTCGGGCCAACTGACCAGCCGCTTGGATTTAGACAGCGTGCGCGAAGTAAAAGTGGCGAACGGACGCTATGGCGCGCAGTATGCGCACGCCGGCGGCGCGGTGATGGAACTCAAGACTTATGTCGGCGACGACCGATGGAGATTCGGCACCACAGACTTCTTCCCTGCCGTCGATCTCCGGCAAGGCGTGCATCTTGGAAATTGGTACCCCCGATTCAACTTCTCCGGTCCGTTGCACAAGGGCCGGGCCTGGTTCTCCGACGGCATCAGCCTTCAGCACACCTTCTCCCTGATTCAAGGACTGCCCCGCAACGCCGACACGCAAGAACATTGGTCAGGGGACAACCTCTTTCGCGTCCAGATGAACCTGACGCCAACCAACATTCTTCAAGGGAACTTCCTGTACAACCAGAGCATGGATTCCCATCTTGGTCTCAGTCTGTTTACTCCCCTTTCCACGACAACCAACCTGCACAGCCAGCGCAGCTTTGTCTCAGTGAAAGACCAAGTCTTCTTCGGAAGGAGCATGTTTGAACTGGGCGCGGCCATGGACAATGGCGCCAGCAACAGCGAGCCGCTCGGCTCCGAGCCTTATATAGTCCAGCCTCTCACGGCGTCAGGTAATTACTTTCAGCGGCTGCGGCAGCGCAACCATCGGTTGCAGTCGGTCGCTCACCTGAATCTTTCCTCCCTTCGCTGGCACGGCACCCACGAGGTTAGCGCGGGCTTCAACGCCGATGGCCTGGCTTTTTCTCAAGGGGCGGTGCGCAATCCGGTTGAGTCGCTCCGTGCCGATAATACCTTGCTGCTTAGCACCACATTTAGCGGAACGTCCTATTATCGTCTCACCAATACGCAGTTGGGTTTTTACCTGCAAGATTCCTGGCGGGTTGTTCGCCCTCTCGTGGTAGCAATCGGAGGGAGAGCGGATTGGGATACCTTAGTAGGAAAGACGGTCCTGGGCCCGCGCCTGGCAGCCAATCTCTTACCCTATCGTGATGATCGGACCAAAATCTCAGTAGGCTGGGGAATCTACTACCGGCCAATCAATATGGCCCTTTGGGGCACGGGGCTCGATCAGGAGCGAAGTGACACCCTTTATGACCAAACCGGTGAAACGTCCTTGGGGACTTTCAGTACGCGGTTCTTGTTGCCCTCCAGCGGCCTTCGACAATCTCGCTTCAACACCACCAGTGTCGAGTGGGAACAAAAGTTCGGATCAAACACCTTCGCCGGCATTTCTTTCTTGCGCCGTGTGGAAGGCGATGGATTCACTTTTGAAGACATCCAAGCCGCTCCCCTGGGAGGGGTGTTTCAGCTTCAGGACCACCGGCGCGACCGCTATACTTCCGGGGAGGTTTGGGCTCGCCGAGTCTTTAAGAACAAGGCCGAGATATACGGGGATTATACCCGCTCCAGCGCCCGCAGCAACGAAGCCCTGGATTACTCTCTCATAAGTCCCTATTTCGTTCCCCAGGCTCCGGGCCCCCTCCTGTGGGATGCCCCCAATCGCTTGCTCTCCTGGGGGAAGACACCCGTTCCGCTTTGGGGCCTGTTCCTGAGTTATCGGGTGGAATACCGGTCGGGCTACCCGTTCAATGTCCTGAATCAACAACGGCAACTTGCGGGCGCGCCAGGCCAGTACCGCTTCCCCGACTATTTCGATCTGGATGTTGGCCTCGAGAAGCGGTTCGGGTTCCATGGTCAAATATGGGCTCTGCGCGTCAGTGCCATCAATGCCAGCAACCACGACAACTTCAATGCAGTTAACACGCTGGTCAGTCCCTTCGCTTTCGCGGGAGGGCAGGGCAGGGCTTTTACCGGACGCCTTCGCTGGGTGGGAAGGAAATAGTATAATTGCCTGGACGCGATGACCTCTATCATTTTTGCACTTGCTTTCCTCGTCGGAGCCACACCCCTTGTCGCCAAGGAGAAAGCGCCGACTGTTTACCAGATCCCACTGCCCCCGAAGCCGGACTTCTCGCCGGTGGACTGGCTGGTGGGCGAATGGGCCGGAAAAACCACCGACCAGAAAGCTCAGGGCGAAATCCGCTTGTCCGTCAGCTATGAACTGGATAAGCAGGCCATGCTCCTACGCGGGGAATCATCCTTTCAGGCGACCAAGACTTCCCCGGCCATAAAGGAATCGTGGCTGGGCATCCTCACTTCAAATCGGGGAGCAGGCGGCTTTTTGCTGCGCATGTTTTCCAGTACCGGTTTCATCACGCGATACCGGGTGACCGTGGAGGGACCGGAAACCCACATCAATCCCGAGGGAGGCGAGCAGCCTCCGCCAGGATGGCTCTTTCGCACGGTCATCAAGCGCACCGAGCCGCAGGAGTTTGTGGAGACAGTTCAGGCCGCGCCCCCAAACAAAAGCTTTTTTGATTATTACACAGCTAAATTGATCCGTGTACCCGCCGCGGAGAAGGCGAAGACGGCTCCAACCCCACCGCATTAGAGAGGCTTGGTGTAGAATCGCGGGATGCGGAAAAACGCTTCCAACCTGTCATTCTGATCCGTCAGCCGACGGATCAGAATGACAGAGCCAACAGCGATGGCCGAAATGCCGGTGGGCACATTCATCCTGGCAAGAAAGCAGCAACTTCCATGTCAACACGCAAAAAGGTTGTTCTTGGCATCCTGATTTTCCTGGTCGTCATCCTTGTTGCCCTTGTGGTCATTGTTCCCCTGCTCTTCGATGTGGACCGCTATCGCCCGCAGGTCGCGGCGCTAATCGAAAAGCAGACGGGCAAGCCCGCTGATATAGGGCATCTCGCTCTTACCGTTTTTCCAAGCCTTTCCATCCGTCTTGATGATTTCACGCTAAGAAACCCCGCGGGATTCCCCCAGGGTAATTTCGTGAAGGCTGAAAGGATTTATGCCCTGGTCGACGCGGGTGGACTTTGGCGCCACCAAGTCGTCATTAAATCGCTCGACTTGGATGCCCCTGCGATCAGCCTGCTTTCCGACCTCAGGGGCAATTGGAATTTCGAGAATAAGCCTTCCTCAACCAAAACCGCCCCTGATCCGCCTGGGGAAAAGCCCTTGTTTACGCTGGGAGTCATCTCCAACGTCAAGATCAACAAGGGAACTCTAAGCGTTGCGAACCTTATGCCCTCCGGCCAGCCAGGCCCGGTTTTCTTCGAAGCGGACGGCGTTTCCAGCCAACTGCGGCAAGTCGACCTCAATGCCTTCACTGAATCGGCTTCAGTCCGCCCTGCGGCTGTCCGTGCTGAACCTGCGACGGTTTCCGATGACAGTTGGCTCGGATCTGTCGCTTACGCCGCTGATCGGAGCGGCAAGCTTGTGGCTGAGGGAACGCTCAAGATGGACACTCTGCATGTAATGAACCTAGCCGTGACCAAGGTTGAATCCAAACTTCGCCTTTTCCCCAAGCAAGTTTTCTTCGACGACCTGAAGTTTAACTGTTATGACGGTCTCGCCCTCGGGGATCTTTCCTTCGCCTTGGCGGGCCCGAACCCGCGTTACAGCACCAATACGAAACTGAGCGGCGTGAATGTGGCGAAGTTGCTGGATGCATTTCCGGAAGCCCGTGGGAAAATGACCGGCACGCTCGAAGGAACTGTGAAACTTGATGGCGAAGTGAGCCACTCATCCGACCCCCTGGCTGGAATTGGCGGCTCCGGGCAAATGACCATCCGCAACGGGCGGTTGCCCAGTTTGCAGTTGAGCAAAAACTTGCTGCAACTGGCCCAGGTTGCGAAGATGGGTCCGACCACCGGGGATCCTTCTTCTTTCTCCTCCGTCGCCATGGATTTCAATATCGCAAACAACCGGATTAACACTACCAAAGTGACTATCGTTGGCAACGGAGTGGACGTCGACGGCTCCGGGAGCCTTGGTCTGGCAGGAGAGGGCAGCCTCGATTACCAAGGCGTGGCAAAAGTCGCCGCCGCCCAGAACGCCCTCACCAATATTCTGGGAAGTATTTCCGGCGCCACGCTTACGGACGGCAAGATGGCATTTCCCTTCAATCTTGCTGGCACATTACAGAATCCCAAATTCACTTTGAAGTCAGCCGGTGCGGGCAACCAGTTGGGTGCGATCACGGGGGCGCTGGCGGGCCAAAAGGGCGCTACGGCGCAGCAACAGCAACCCGCGAACGTTGTGCAAGGCATCTCCGGGCTCTTTAAGAAGAAAAAGCAGTAGACTCCTCTCCTTAGTTAAGGAGGGGGCAGGGGGTTGTTAGGGGAGGAGGAACCGATGACAACTGCTCGACCTCTGGCGCTGGTGACCGGGGCCTCTGCCGGTATCGGAGCGGCCTATGCTCGCCGGTTGGCCGCCCAAGACTATGACCTGCTCCTGGTGGCGCGGCGCGCAGATCGCCTGCAAGCATTGGCCGGCGAACTCGCAAGCCGCTTCGGTGTGGAGGCCGAGCCGCTGCCCGCCGACCTCACCAAAGACGCCGATCTCAAAGCCGTCGAAGACCGCGTCGCGTGTGAGGAGCATCTCGAATTCCTGCTCAACAACGCCGGGTTTGGCGCCAGCGGAAGCTTCTTCCAATCCCCGGTGGAAATTCAGGATGCCATGCACCGCTTACACGTCATGGCCACACTGCGCCTCTCCCACGCTGCCTTGCGCAAGATGACCGCGCGCGGCAAAGGCGCAGTAGTCAACGTAGCTTCGGTGGCGGCGTTCGTCTGCCGGCCAGGCAGCATCAGCTACTACTCCACTAAGGCATGGATGAATTGCTTCACCGAAGGGCTCTACCTGGAATTGAAGCAAGCTCACTCGCCTGTGCACGTGCAGGCGCTTTGCCCCGGATACACCGTGACGGAGTTTCACGACGTCATGGGATTCGACCGCAAGCATGTTCCCGCAAGCTGGTGGACTTCCGTCGAGCAGGTTGTGGACGCTTCCCTCGCGGGCCTCAAGCGCGGCAAGCTGTTCGTGGTGCCCGGCTGGCGCTACAAGTTCATCGTATCTCTCCTCCGCCTTATTCCCCGCCCCCTGCTCCATGCCACGAGTTCGTGGGGACCAGGGGCCAGAAAGCAAGGGTGAAAGCAGAAGGCAGAAAGCAGAAGGCAGTTAAATAGGAGATCCAGCCCTCTCCCCCAGGGGAGGGGTCATAGGCGTTAGGTTAAGTGTTCGACTGCTCAAGGCGACCTTGGATTTCTTCTTTACAGGCCCGGAGGGCCGATAGATTGTAGCCCACGGCGCGAGCCGTGGGGCCGGGAGATAACCGTAACGCTCCCTAGCCCCGGCAGGGGCGACAGAGACTAACAGCGGACGTAAAAGCCCGGGCCTCGGTGTGTCGCCCCTGCCAGGGCTGGGTATATTTTTTGGCCGCCTGCCTTCCACTGCTTAGTAAGTCCTGTGTTTTCAAATACATTCCAGCTTAATGCGGCTAAGTACCTGTGTTTTCATGTACATTCCCGCTTTACCTCTAAGCGTTCCAAAGAGTCCCTTTGTTTTCATAGAGATTCGCGCATCGCTCCCCCAAAAAAAGAATTCTTTCTCAGTGGGCGACGGACAATTTGGGCGAATGCAGTCGGCACTTCCACACGGGCATCGAGTCCGGCCCTGCAAGATAGGACCGGTACGTGTGGTACGCCAGCATGGTTGCTCATCATACTAGGCTAACACAGCCTTCAAGCTTTGTCAACTGGCTTCATACCAATTAGGCATCAAAGGAGGAGATTTGCAGCGCCGTCAGGCGCGCAAGATCGTAGCCCACAGCGCAAGCTGTGGGTGGCGAATACGAGCGATGTTCTTCCAGCCCCGGAGGGGCGAAAGAATGTGCCGACGTTTTCTTTCGCCCCTCCGGGGCTCAGGCCCCACGCGGAGGATGCCTCTGTTCCCACAGCTTGCGCTGTGGGCTACTATCTTCCTCCCGTCGGCTGACGGGCTGATATCAGTTACACATTACAGAGAGTGTTTTGACCGGCTCGAAACTCTGTGTCGGATGTCAGATTCGTTTCAACGGTTGGAAAGCACAAAACGATGGCTGTGAGGTGGCTGATTCCCGACCCTTGCGGGAAGACAGGGATCATCTACCAAAAGGTCGGTGGAATGTAGCTTCCGTGTGGCGACCCGGAGGCTGGACGATCCCGGCCGGTAGTGTCCAGTCGTTTGGTAATCGAGTGGCTGGTTGAAAGGGCTGTTATCGCAAGCTATCGGTAAACACCGGGCGACTAGGAAGGATCTATTGCTTTGGACCCTGCTTCGTGACCACACAGGTTAAGTTTCCGGTCTCCCGACTTACGGTCAAGTGGCCGCATGTTGCAGAGATTATTCTCTCAGGCAACCATCATTAAGTGGCGCATCCGCGTATAACTCTGCGGCCCTGCAGCCCGGTGCAGAGCAAATCAAGGAGGTTTCATGCATTCTTGGCGCAGGGTCTCGACCGCGGCCTTTTCCCAATTGGCATAGCCAGCAGGGTCGCGCCAGAATTCAACCCAGGCACGGTTGAGCGTACTGTGCACCACGTCGACTACGGCTGAGTTGGCTAACCGGCAGTTCATTCCCTTTACACCAGGCAGCGCCTTTTCCGCGACCATGTGCAGTAGATGCCTAGGAAAGCAACGGCGATAATCTGGATCTGGTGTCGCGCCGGACGCCTGAATCAAATCGTTCCATCTTTCTTCGATCTGCGCTGCTTCGTTCGCAAATCCAGTTAGGGTTAGACCGTGAAGGACTGTCACCATGCGCGCCCCATCCGCAGGGTGGGTCGTTGCCCCCCCGCTCATGGTCGGCACTCTGAAGGGGTCTCCTCCGTGAGTTGCGGAAAGATGCAGATGTGACCAAGCATATGCAGGCCCCAGCGTGTAGACTGCGAATAAGTCGCATAGGAATTCCGTTGTCCAATTAAGGATCCAGTACCTCAACCATTGCTCAAGATAGAAGCTAAGAAGTTGAGGTCCGCCTCCACGCTTCTCTCTTTCGAGCTCGCGCTCAATATGTTTGCTTATATGGTCCGTCACTTCGATAAACGCGTCTTTGAACGGCTGGGTACGCCGGTCGTACCTTGTCAATAACAGAGGGTGGGCCAGTTCGTGGTACAGGTCGGGAAGGTGCAGGAGGAAGTGGCCCTCACTCAAGGGCACGAGCATTAGGTTGAACTTCGGGAAGGTCTGAAAGTAGGACTGCGAGAGAGGCGCCACAACAGGTGGAAGCATCGGGTATGCGATTTCGATCCTTATGCGCTCGACAACTCTGTTTAGATGTTTATCGGAATCCTTAGCCCGCTCCAGGGCCGTGATGCAAACGGTTTCTAGCAATTCCATCTCCCAGATAGCCCGTTTGAATTGGCGAAGGCGTTCGGGCTGGTTTGCGGGCAACAGCAACCGGGGATCAGTGATCAAGTTATTCAGGTCATCGAGGACAGAGGCAAGTCGTCGCCGACAAGTGTCCTCTAGCCGATGAAATTCGCGCGACAATCCCGTCGGAATCATTGAGATTAAGAGTTGTCCCCGTTCGATGAGCTGCCGGACGGCACCCTGAAAGTATTCGTCCACCGAAGAGTCACCCCCGCATTCGCATCCTTGCCATCGCAACCGCTTGCTCACGCTCCAATGACTGGGCCAACCGCTCCAGCGGCCCTATCACCGAACTGTCGACTTGCGTCGATTCCAAAAGCTCACCAATTCTTGCTAGCTCCAATGGATTGATCTCATGGGTACCTCGAAGCAGAAAATTGACCATGCGCATTGATAGGTCACCTGATTGTGAGGTCACCAGGGATTTGAGGAGCTCCGCGAGCTTTCTCCTAATGGCGTCATTTGGCGAGCTATTGCCTCCTTTAAGGTCGATCAGCACTTTATCGAGAAGTTCCGCATACTCTCGAATATCCTCATACACGCCTGAATACATTGCTATTTGGCTCATAGGCTGACCTCCTTTTCCACCTTCTGTTCGCTGTCCGCCAGCTCGACGTCCTCACTTACATCGCCCCCGAACTCAAGATTGTCAGCATCATACTCGGTTGCCTCCTCGCCAAGGAAACGGTCATTGAGTTTGATCGTGATTGGGTAACGGGCACAATCATCAGGCTTTGTCAGCGCCAATGCGCTTAACGAATAAACATCTTCAAGACATTTCTCAATGGGAAGTGGTCCTTCGATATGTTTCACGTGCAAGGGCTCAACAGTCCCAGCCCGTGGGAAGGCGCGCCCGGTGGTGCAGAGATAGCCTTCGCTTTCTCCCACTATTCGGTACATCCCAACCTGCGGGTTATCCTCGACCTCTTCGCCGTCTTTCTCCAAAATCTCGAAGAAACGTGCAGGTGCTTGGGGAGATTTGGCGATCTCTAAAACCGTGAGTGTTGCATCCCCGGACACAACTCCCATCTTTGTCAATCGCTCGATGGCCTTGCGCGCGCCCTCAATCTCCGAAGAATAGATTCGGCCGTCCCGATGAAGAACGACAATTCGCGCCAACTCGGTTCTCGATGTCGATTCGTCGGTAATAATCTCGATCAGGTAGCTCTCCATTTGATCTGCCCGGAGCTTTTCCTTTTGTCTGGACGTCCGGCAGAAGGATCGGAGTTTTTCGCCGCTCCGTCCGACGACTATCAAACCCGCAGTGTGATGTTTAACGTCTATTCCGATGGTGATGTCAGCGTTGAGGGGTGTCGCCAGCACAAACGGCCAGCGCTGGTTAGTTAGCAGAACTTTGTTCAATGCCACGTTGCGCATGTAACCGACAAGTTTCCTGCGGGCTTCTTGCCGCGGGAAGTACGCGGGCTGTCCGGACTTTCCTTTGCTAAGCACATAGCTATCGTTTCCGACCGCAGAGTGAATGGCAGCAGCCGTGATGTTTAAATCTCGGAGTTTGCGAATCACCATCGCGGCAAGTTGATCTTCGCTGCCAACCGTCCTCTCTAAGGTACGGTGGATCATCACGACCGCGTAGCCCGGCTTCTTACACTTGACGCTAACTGAGTCAAGGATTGCATTCCCCTGTTGAGCGAAAGTCCTCTTCACCCGGTCGTTATAAGCCACGATTTCCGGCTTATAGTCGTTTTCCTGCGGGTATAGCTCATCGACAGCGGCGCACAGATCTTCGACGAACCGCGAGCCGTAGCTTTCAAACACCGATTGCGGCAATATCAAATACTGGCGGTCGAGCGGCTCAGTATGGTAGAAGCCGGCTTTCGGGTCTCTCAGGAGTGCAGCGCGAGTGACTCCCAGCTTATCCAGACTGACATGTTGCGCCCCGCAGGTGCCCCTCATTGAGAGCACCGTGCCGTTCCCGAATTTCAAGTCCGGGACAGTGAACATCCGTGCCGGCACCTCGATAGGTTTAGTATTGACATGCAGTTCAACCTTGCCAAACCGAAGTCGAGTTAAGTAGTCCCTGACGAAGTCCCGAGTAAGTGATCGCCGCGCGAATGGGGGAATCTGCGATTTGCGGTGAAGTTGCTCCATTCCAAGATCACGTGCGCCGTAGACTTGATAGCAAAGCGGAGCAGGAACCCCGCGTTCGCTATTCTGGTTATCGAGGTAATTGATGACTGATGCGTTGCACGAAACCCCGGCCAGTTCGGGCGGGATCGGTTTCCGAGACTTCCGCACCACGTATTCCAGAAGCGGCTCCCAACCGCCTTCGATGGGAATCGGATACTCCATGACATTTAAATCTGAGAGGCCCGCAGCCCTAATTTCATACCACTGGTGACCGAAGTGATAAACAAAGTGCCGGCCTCTCCACTGCTCAAACTGGTCACGGGAAATACACATTGGAAGTGGTTGGCGGCCGACATACTTACTCGCCACATGGACACGTAGCGCCAGTCCGCTATTGGGTGCAAGCACAACACGCACCGCAAAGCCGAGGTGGTGAGCAATTGTGTTTGTTGAATGCACAAACGTCTTCTCGAAGAATGCGGCGCCGGCTCTTGGTTGCCACAAAGTAGGATCAGAGTAGAGCGGCTCCTGTAGCATGAATTGAAGGAACCGCACACATATCTCATCGTTCTCCGGAGATCGAACCGTGTAATCGACCTCAAACGAATCACCAATCGCCTCAAAGGAGACCGGCACCCGGACGAGCGATATCGGCGACACAATCTCTTCTGCGTCGTCGCGCACGACCAGGTATGGAACACCACCACGGTCGATAATGGTGACTGGTTTTTTTAGCGAGAAGCCGAGCCTTCGAATAATGTGCTGACGGTTCAGATAGTACTCGCTATGGTCGCGATTCAACCCCTTGATGCGGTAGAGACGATAACGAGAAGAGAGCGATTCGAGATTCGTTATAGCAAAGTCATTTGTTTCGATTCTTGGCATACTTGGTCCTTCCAACACAGTTTACGGAAAAGGCATTTTTCACAAGCCTCCGGGTATTCCGCCACGGGGTAATCAAACGGATCGAGCGCCTTCACTTCGTTGTCGCCTGCCGCCAAGCTCATCTCTATGGACGACTCAACAATGCGGCTCTCCACAGAGTCAACATCTCGCCCCGTAAGTTTGTAGGGACGAACGACATCGGTCAGCAATTGCGCTTCGATCAATCGAATGTCTTCTGGCGCATAGACTGATTGTGTCACGGGGAAGTCTTGATGCGGCTTACAGCGGGCGAGTGCCACCGCGTACGTCGCCAGCTGCAGCCGGTAGTCGCGGTCGCCAAAACTGTGCACTTTCCAATCGATGATTAATGGCGGCTCGTTCGGAAAAAACGCAATCAAGTCAGGAACCGCCTTCGCTTTCGTTTGAAAGACTGAGAAGGTCAGACTGCGCTGCGGGAAGAGCTTCTCGGCACGTCGAAGATCGTCGAGCAACTCCCCCATGTTCAGCAAATTACGGACCGCTTGCTCGATCTCCTCCCACGCGCGCGTCAGTTCTTCAGGACTGACACCGTTCCCGTACTCGACAGCGTAAAACGCTGCAAAAGATTCACCGCCTTTGGCCTGGGACATCCCCGGCTCCCTGACGCGGTTCGAGAGGGCGAACTCGCTCTGCTTGCGGTGGATGAGGAGTGCATATTCCAGAACGGTATCCGGGCTTAGCGCCCACCCGTTTTGCAGTGCCGGAACAATGCGTTCACTTATGACGTGATCCACAATTTTCCCCCGCCATCCCCAAATCGTCTGAAGTTTAGAAAGGATGTACGCTTCGCGCTGTAGAGGATTTTTCGTCGCATTGGCGTTTGCGACGTGCGTTTTGTAGAACCACGCCTGCTGACATTTGTCAAAGAGACGACCGTTGGAGAACGACCAGATCACCTTTTCTGCCCTCGCTTTCGGCGACGCGCACGCAGAAACTCCAGGTATTCGACCAGCGCATTTTCCTCTTCCTGCGTGACACTACCTACCCGGGCAGTAAGTCCCGTCTGGTACGCCGTGTTAGCATCTGCACCTGGTAGAGGATATCCAGCAAGACTAAGCAATGCAGCGTAAGACGTGTTGTAAAGCTCACCAAGCTTGTGAAGGATGATCGGAGATGGCTGCTTAATCTTGTCTCCTTCCACTTGGCTTATGTATGCATTCGAGATACCAGTGGAATTCTCGACGGCGCGAAGGCTCAGACCTTTGGATTCACGGACGGCTTTTATGAATTGACCGAGAGTTTGATTGCTCATGCGCTAGTTATACAGCGCACTGCAAAGAATGTCAAGCACTTTTTCTGTAGGGAGCGGCAGTGCTGGAAAAAGTTGAGATCAAGCGCAACTCATGGTCTGGGGCTATTTGAAAAGCGGCATTCCAGCCGCGTACGGCAAGATAGGTGGAAATCAGGGTTACACCCGTGCCACGTTCGTTAAAGTTCCCGCCTCACTTGGACGCGTTACGGGCTACCTGTCGAAGTGCCTCCCACCCGGGCAAGACCGCACGAAACCATCCTTCATGGCGGTTACCCGCGAGGGACGGCGTGGTGTTTACTAATGGCACGGCCGCCCATTCCTGGCGATAAATCCCCAACCCACAAGAAACATCGCTTCAGGGTCACGCACGGCATACGAGCTTTCAGCGAAGATGGAATTGGCGCGGCTGATTACAGCGGAGAACGATCACGTGGACTTGATTGGGAGCGGGATGGAACTGGATGCCCAGGCAAGCGCGCGGCATCTGGAGAAGCGCGGCGCCGATTCGGCCTTTTGTTCGGCGATCTGCCTTCTGCTTTCTGACTTCTGCCTTCCGTTTTCTGCCTACCGCCTTTGAAGGGCCGCAGGTCCGGAAAACGGGACCTGCGCTACCACCCGCCGTGCTTCCAGGCCGCAGGTCCAGAGAGCGGGACCTGCGCTACCATCCTCCGCGCGATTCCAGCTTCGCGGTTTCTTCCCGAATCCGTTCCCAGGCTCGTTCCACGTGGCGAGATTCGGTATAGGTTTGGCCGACGCAGAAGCGGATGATGAAACGGCCATTCAGCTTGGTATGGGTCAAGTAGAGATCACCGCTTCGATTGAGGGAATCCAGCAACGCTTCGTTGAATGCGTCCCCGGCACGGTGGCGGAAGCACACCAGGTTTAAGGGGGCGGGTGCGGCCAACTCAAATCGCCCATCCTGTTGCACCCAAGAGGCAAACTGCTGGGCCAAAGCCACATGGCGTCGGATGTGGTGGCGCAAACCCTCCACCCCGTAGTGCCGAATCACGAACCACAGCTTCAAGGAGCGAAAGCGTCGGCCCAAGGGCACCTGCCAGTCGCGATAGTCAATGACCGCGCCAGATTCGGTGGCCTTGTTGCGGAGATAATCCGGCAGAATCGACAAGGCATCGATCAGCGCCTTCCGTTGGGCCACGTAGAAACAGTCGCAATCGAAATTCGTGAACATCCACTTATGTGGATTGAAACAGTAGCTATCCGCCAACTCCACGCCCTCATTGATGTACCGAAACTCAGGGCAAAGCGCGGCGGTGCCGGCCATGGCAGAGTCCACGTGAAGCCAGATGCCTTGCTCCCGGCAGATGCGCCCGATTTCCGGCAAAGGGTCAAGGGCGTTCGAGGAAGTGGTACCCACGGTGGCGCAGACGATGCAGGGGACCTTGCCGGCTTGCCGGTCGCGGGCGATTTGCGCGGCCAGAGCATCCGGGCGCAGGGCGAATCGAGCGTCAACGTCAATGAGGCGCAGGTTTTCGTCGCCCAACCCTGCGATCCTCACGGCTTTTTCGATGGAAGAGTGAGCCTGGGGAGAAGCATAGGCGACCAGTTCGCCCTTACACCCTTGCTTATTGCTAGCGTAGCCAGTCGAGCGCTCGCGGGCGGCCACAATCGCGCACAGTGAGGCGCTGGAAGCGCTGTCCTGAATAACGCCGCCGCCAGTCGCGGTGGAAAGGAATTTCTCCGGCAAGGCCAACATCTGAACGAGCCAGTCGAGTACGTGAGTTTCAAGTTCGGTGCAGGCCGGACTGGTGGCCCAGAGCATCCCCTGAATTCCCAGCCCGGACGACACCAGGTCGCCCAGGATGGCAGGAGCGGAGGCGTTACAGGGGAAGAAGGCAAAAAAATTGGGCGACTGCCAGTGCGTTATCCCCGGCAGGATCAACTTCTCAACATCTCCCAGTATGGCATCGAACGCCTCACCGTTCGTCGGCGGTTCCTGCTGAAGCGACGCCCGGATTTCCCCCGGCTGCACTTGGGCCAGCACCGGGAATGACTCGATGCGCTCATAATAATCCGCGATCCAGTCAATCACCGCCCGTCCATTCCGGCGGAACTCCTCGAGGCTCATGTGGTAGCTTTTCTCGTTCGACATCTCCGTCTCCTCTGCGGCGACCGAAGAAAAAGTTGCCCGTCGTCAGTAGTCCGTTGTCCCGACCCGGTGGACCCCTCACAGCGCGACGGAAGCAGTGGTGTTGTGTACTGCGACTGGCCTGCTGGGACGGTCCATTGCAGTATGACAGAAGGTGATGGGTTTATGTTCTGCAACTGACCCGCCGCGGCGGGACGACGGACAACGGACAGCGTCACCTGCTTTCTTCAGATCGCTGCCTATTGATTGTACCGCAGGAGACGCGGCCATGCCGCGATTTGGCAGGTTCCCAATTCAGGGGTGGGGCTGTTCCCTCCCCACGTCAAGGCTGCCTGAGCGTTCGGTAAGGAATCCAAAACGGAAATACGGCTGGGCAGCCGCGGACCAATGTTAGGGGAGTTGGAGCGCTAGCTTGATGCCTTGTTCGATGGTTTTGAGTGTCTCGTCTGTCAGTCGACCCAATGGAGGGTAAAGCAGAAGGTCCTTCCCGAGCGTCGTTACTTGGTCGCACTTTGCCCAGCTATCGCGGCTCAAGCCCGCGTCTCCGGATTTGACTTGAACTCGCAGGGAGAATTTCGCGCGGGCAACTGAGGTCATGGGCACCACGCACACGTCAAGGGCGTAGCGATTAAGAGCATCTGCAGAGATCACCAGCGCTGGACGCTTCTTGTCCAACCGCACAAGGTAAACTTCACCGCGCCCGGGAAACCAGCCACCGGGTGGAGTGCGAGCCATCAATCACCCGCCCGCGCGATCGACCGCCGGCTAGCAGTAGCAAATGCCTTGGCTTCGCCGCGTTCCGTTCTTTCCGGAGCCACAAAGAACTCTGCTGCCTCCCTCTCCAGAGCCTCGTACTTTTCTGCGAGGATAGCCCGGCGGAGCAAATGATTCACGCGCTCGCTCCGTGAACGACGGGAGCGCGTGCGTTGCAGATAATCTAGGATAGAAATATCAATAGTAAAGCTCTTGGACGGCCGCGTAGCTTTGCTCATACGTTTTATAGTGCCACAAAGCGTATCGTTTGTCAAACGCGGCGCTGCGGGTGAGTTTGGTCTTGTATCTGACCCCGACTTCTTGCTATTAGCTCGTCACTTGTCGCTCCTCCTTGTTTTTATTGCCTGGGGAGAGGGTCCGATGCATATTGCCGCTCAGCGGGGAAAAGGCGAGAATTCCGTTCAGATCGATCACTTGCACCTAACAGGAGAAATAAATGGAGCGCATAACAAGCTGGATGCTGGCGACCCTGAACCCGCCACCCCTTGTGCATTCAGCTCGAACAGCGGTCGGGGCTACGGTTTCGTTGGCGGTGGCGCGGGTATTCAGGCTTCCCGAAGCTTACTGGGCCGCGATCGCCACGCTGAATGTAATGCAGTGTAAGTGGTGCCGGTTGCTTTGTTGACGTTTCAGTGCCTATCATAGATGGGATATATGAAATGGGACTCATACACGTGACCGTGACCCTGAAGGGCTGATCACAGCATTTCACAATGAGGTTTCTATGGTTCTTCCGCTCACCCCGGTGCGACTCAAGCGGCATGCGGCGCAGGTGTTTGGCAGCAAAGACGGCGTGGTATGCGATCAGCAACGGTTTACATACCGTCAATTCAACGAGCGTTGTGACCGGCTATCGAACGCCCTGCTGAAGCTCGGAATGCAAAAGGGCGATCGCCTCGCCTATCTGAGCTTCAACTGCCATCGGCTGCTGGAAGCCTACTTCGGCGTGCCGCAGATTGGGGCCATTCTCCTGCCGTTGAACATCCGGCTCAGCCCGGAAGAACTTGCCTACATCTTGAACGATGCGGAGCCACGGGTTCTCTTCTTCGATCCTGAATTCATTCCACTGGTGGAAGCGCTGAGGCCGCAGCTCAAGGCCGTCGAGGATTACATCCCCTTGCGGGACACCAAGCCAGCCTGGGCTCACGCCAAGTCATACGACGAGCTATTGGCGGAGGCAGATCCCGTTGAAATTGATTACCGCGACATTGATGAGAACTCCGTGGCCGAGCTCTTTTACACCAGCGGCACGACTGCCCATCCCAAGGGAGTGATGCTGACGCATCGCAATCTCTATTTGCATGCCTTCTATGCGGCCCTGGCGTTGCGCGGGGATGACCGCGACGTCCATCTCTACACGATTCCGCTGTTCCACGTGAACAGTTGGGGCGCCCCGCAAGTCTTCACCCTCACTGGCGGCCGGCACGTCATAATCAGGAAGTTTGACCCGGCTGCGGCGATGGAGCTGATCCAACGCGAGCGAGTCACGCGTCTCCAAGTGGTGGCGACGATGATCATCGCCATGCTCAATCACCCGAATTTCTCGAAATACGATTTGAGCAGCGTGAAGGAAGTCATCATGGGCGGCGCGCCTACCAGCACGGCTCTCGTCCGCGAGATCGAGCGGAAGATGTCAGGCTGCCGGGCGTTCGGTGGTTATGGCCTGACCGAAACTTCACCGCTTATCACGCTTGCCCAACGGAAGGCGCACCGGCAGAACGATCCGGAGGAATTGAACTTGCGCCGCCAAGCCACAGCGGGGCACCCGATTGCGGGCTCGGAAATCCGTGTGCTGACGCCGGAGGGCCGCGAGGTCATGCCGGACGGCCTGGAAGTTGGGGAAGTAGTGGTGCGCGGAGACGTGGTAATGCAAGGTTATTGGCGGCAGCCGGAAGCCACCGCCAACGTCATTCACGATGGCTGGTTTCATACGGGCGACTTGGCGACGGTCGATGATGAGGGTTACATCCTCATCGTGGACCGCGGCAAGGACATGATTATAAGTGGCGGCGAAAACATTGCCTCGGCGGAAATCGAGCGTGTCATCTATGGCCATCCCGCGGTCATGGAATGCGCAGTCATCGCCGTCCCGGACGACACTTGGGGCGAAGTGCCGAAAGCCATCGTCACGCTGAAGCCCGGCCAGCAGGCTACTGACACTGAAATCGTTGCCCTCTGCCGCCAGCACCTGGCGGGATTCAAGGTCCCCAAATCCGTGGAGCTTGTGGAGAGTCTTCCCAAAGGTGGCACCGGGAAGATTCTCAAGCGAGTACTTCGTGAGAAGTACTGGGGGGGACGCCCACGCCGGGTCCAATGAGTCGAGAGGTCGACGGTTCTGCTCAAGACAGAGCTGCAGGCCTCCCGCCAGGGCGGGACGCAGGTCCGTGCTACCTCGCTAGCCGAAGCTCCTGTCGGTTGCAACTCTGCCCGAAGGCAAGTAGGATAACGCTATGGGAAATATCGCTATTCACAAAGCGGACGAGCTGCCTTCCGACGCACGCCGAGTAGTGGAGCGCGTTCTGGGGCGGGTCCTTGAACCTGATGAGGAGGTGAGCATCATGGCATTTTCACCCCACGGCGCCCCCACGGGAGAGACCCGACAGGAGCTTGCCCGCCAACTCGAGGATCGCATCACTAGGACGGCCGAGTCCGTCCGCGACGTTCCCGATGCAGAGCAAGAAGCGGCAATCGACGAAGCCCTCGACTACGTCCGTCCGAAGCATAAATGAGGACTGTTCTCGACACCAACATCCTCGTCCGGGCCAACGTCAAAGCTCGAGGCCCAGCTCGGGATCTACTTCTGAAAATCGCCTACAGCGACCATGTGATCATCACTTCGCCCTTCCTCTTGCGCGAAGTCGAGCGCGCGCTCGCTTACCGCCGGCTCCAGAAACTTTGGCGGCTGAGCTTGCCGGATATCCAAGAACATGTTCAGTTTCTGGTGAGAATCTCAGAGCTGGTCCATCCAGTGATTGGAGCGCCCGTGGTTCTCACGGACCCTAACGATGACCCCGTGGTCTATACGGCCGTCTATGGCAAGGCGGACGCGCTCTGCACGTTAGATCGGGATTTTTCGAGCCGGGGGTTGTCGCGTTTTGTCGCAATTGTGGCATCTCTATCCTTAACGACGTGGAGCTGCTGCGAAGGTTGATACGGACATGAGCTGTGCCGACGCGGTCACCCTACCGGTCAGGTTACATCGGCGAAGGAGCATGCCTTTGAGAAAAAGGTCAATAGCCATCCTGAGCATTATCACTGTCATTCTATTCATCGCCCATCGGTTAAGGGCGCAAAACACGGACCCTGCGGCCCACGCTGGGGACGCGGGCTTGGCGCTCACCCCACCCATGGGCTGGTATCCCTGGAACGAATTTGGCCAGGAGCCGCAAAACGAGAAACTGATCAAGGAGATCGTCGACGCGCTGCTCAACAGCGGCCTGAAAGAAGCGGGCTATGCGTACGTCGGACCCGACGAGGGCATCTGTTTTTCCCGCGACGCCAGCGGCAAGCTCACCTCCAACCTCGAGCGTTATCCCAGCGGGCTGCGCGGGCTCGGTGACTATATCCACAAAAAAGGGCTGAAGTACGCACTGTACACGGACGCCGGGACGCGCACCTGCAGCAAGGCCATGCCAGGCACCAAGGACCACGAGTTCGAAGACATGGCGGCCTTCGCGGAGTGGCGCGCGGATTACGTCAAAATCGATTGGTGCAATACCCAAGGCCAGGATGTTGCCAAGTCCTACACCAAGCTCGGGGAGGCTCTGCGTGCCTCCGGCCGGCCCATCGTTTTCAGCTTGTGCTCGTGGGGCCAAGGAGAGCCGTGGAAGTGGGCGGCCGCCGTCGGCAATCTTTGGCGGACCACCGGCGACATCTGCGCGCCAGGCAAGGCCGATTGGAACAACGCAATGAAAGTTACCGCCGCCAACGAAAAACTTTACGAGGCGGCCGGACCCGGCCACTGGAACGATCCCGACATGATGATCGCCGGCATGGCTGGGCTGAGCGAAACCCAGAACCGCAGCTTCTTCAGCCTTTGGTGCATGATGGCAGCACCGCTCATGGCCGGGAACGACCTGCGGAGGATGAGTGCGTCGACGGTCCGGATCCTGGCCAACCTGGAAGCTATCGGGATCAACCAGGATCCCTTGGGCATTCAGGGGCGCATCGTGCGGAGAAATGGCGAGGTCGAAATCTGGGCGGGCAAGGGCCTGTTTGACGGCGGTCAGGCCGTGCTCATCTTCAACCAGGGAGCCGCGCCGACCCAAGTGCAGGTGGCATGGCCGGATATCGGGCTCGCGGAATCTGCGGCGCTGTATGTGCGGAATCTCTGGACGCATCAAACGACAGGACCGCACAGCGGGGGCTTCTCCGTCACGGTCGAGCCTAACGACGTGGCCTTGCTTCGCATCTCGAAGGCCGACGCTTTTCCGGTGCCTCCGATCATCGTCGCTGACACGTACCTTGTGTCTCTGCACGGGGCCGGGTCAACCGCTCAGAAGCTCACCGGAACGGTCACCGTCAAGACCAACGGAAGCGACGCACTGCCGCTCTGGAAAGTGCGGCCGGGCCTGCCCTCCTGGCTGTCCGTGGCCGTGACGCGTAAAGGCAAGAGCCAGACGCTCACCAACACCGTATCCACGGCGGGGCTCAAGAAGGGCCTCTATCACGCCCTCGTCGGCGCCGACAATGTCGAACCGACATCGGGCAAGCCGATGTCGGCGCTCTATTACGATGTGGACTTGGAAATCACAGGCGGCAGCGGCGAGAGAAACTGAAATCAGTGCGGGGCCTACGGGTTCCTGCCCTCCCGCAGGAACACAAGGTCTGGGCTCCCTACGCTGGCACTAACAGGAAGAAAGACAGCAAGTGATCGTCTTCGAGTCGGGTCTTTGGATTTCGGCTTCCGCCACGGTTTCCGACGCACGCTTCGCGACAGGAAGAGTTATACTTGACTTGGAGCTCAAAGCCGTAAGAGGGACCCGCTGAGAGAGGGCACCATGAATGTGCGATTAGATTCCGAGACCGAGAGACTGGTTGAGGAGGAGATACGGTCGGGCAAGTTTCAAGATGCCACCGCGTTGGTCGGCGCGGCGGTGAAGCATTTCCTGATCGCGCGTGAGTTTGGCGAGGAATATACGCGCCAGGAAATTGAGGAGAAGATCTCCCGCGGCCTGTCCCAGCTCGAACGAGGCGAAAACCTCGACGGCAACGAGGTCTTCGAAAAGCTCCGCCTTCGAGGGAAGGAGCTACGGCGTCTACGCCTATGACCCGCTTCCGCCTCTCTCCTGAGGCTGCCCAGGATCTTATCGACATTTATGAGTACATCGCTCAAGACAACCTTGAGGTTGCCGAGCGCGTTCGAACTGAGCTCTACGATGCCATTCTTGGCTTGGCGGCCATGCCAGGAAAGGGTCACCGTCGAGAAGACCTCACAGCACAACCAGTCCTTTTTTGGCCTGTGCGTTCCTACCAAATCATCTATCGACTTCACTCCCAGCCCCTTCAGGTCGTTGCGGTACTCCACGGCAAGAGAGATGTCAAAAGGCTCCTGAGCCAGAGGTAAGAGGGAACGCTTCCTAGGTGTGGCCGACGCGCCAGTGGGGCAAACCCGTCCCTGTGAGTGTGCGCTAAACGCAGAACTGCCCGAGCGGCGGGGAAAGCGCCAGCAGCGCAAGGGCGATGGCACGCCCGAAATTGGCCATTAGCAACTAGCACGCACCTCAAAAGTGGAGTTGAACAGCGATTACGGTACGGGCTCCAGACTGTCTGCCGGCAAAAGCCGTGCGGTCAGGTCCGCAGGGCGCCGGCAGAATTCAAGAAGTTCTCGATCTCGCCGATTTCTTCGGCACTCAGCCGAAATTCTGCCGCGCCAATTATCCCCGAAATCTGTTCCTGGTTGCGTAGGCCGACAATGGCTGCGGTTACGGCGGGATGCCGTAACGCCCAGGCAATGGCCACCTCGCCGGGAGTGCGGCCATGCGGTTTGCCAATCGAGCGCAGCAGTTCCACCAGTAGGAGATTGCGAGACAACTTTGGCTCTTGAAAGTCCGCGTCACGATGACGCCAATCGCTGTCGGGGAGAGCAGCGGCCCGCTCCCGCGTCATCGCGCCACTGAGGAGCCCGGACCTCATGGGAGAGTAGACAATCACTCCAATATTCTGCTCGGCGCAGTAAGGCAGGGTTTCATTTTCCACCCCGCGGGCCAGCATGGAATAAGGCGGCTGAAGTGAGGTGATGCGAGCTATGGCCTGGGCCCGCTTCATTTGGCTTACATTGAAGTTCGATAAGCCGATGTAGCGAACTTTGCCCTCTTCCTTGAGCTTTGCCAGGGTCGTCCATCCCTCTTCGATGTCCTCATCCGGATTTGGCCAGTGAATCTGGTACAAGTCGATGGCGTCAACTTTGAGCCGTCTCAAGCTCGCCTCACACTCGCGCCGAAGGGATTCGGCTTTGAGACTGCCGCCGATTTCGCCGCGCTCGTTCCAGACACGCTCGCACTTGGTGAAGATATAAGGCCTGTGCGCGATACCCTCTAAGGCGCGCGCCACCACCACCTCCGAGTGTCCCAACCCATAGACCGCGGCCGTGTCAATCCAATTGATGCCGGAGTCGAGGGCTTTGCGAATGGCCGCGATGGAGTCTTTATCATCCTGCGGGCCCCAGCCAAACTTGTAACCTGGCCCTCCTATAGCCCATGCGCCTAACCCAAGCCGAGTAAGATGAAGATCGCTATTTCCTAATCTTCGTTTCTCCATGTGAACCCTCCTCTCACAACATTCTTCCACTTGTAGGGGTAGGGCTTGCGCTACCCTTAACGACGGGGCAGCACGGCAATCAGGGGACGGCAAGCCGTCCTCCTACAAGCAGCGATGGGCAGCACGTGCCCCAAGCCTTTGGCGAGTCACTGTCATTCTGAGCGAAGCGAAGAATCTCCGTAGTTCTGGAATAAAGCAACGGCAGAGATTCTTCGCTTCGCTCAGAATGACAGGAACTCGAAACCCCACGCGCCACCCTACCCTTCGTTGCGGTAATCGAGGGAGGCAACCACGGGCCGGACATCGCGCCAGTGGGGTTCGACCTTAACGTAGAGTTCGAGGAAGACTTTGGGTGGGAACAGCCTTTCCAGTTCCCGACGCGCCTCGCTGCCAATCTGCTTCAGCATGTCGCCGCCCGAGCCGATAATGATGGGTTTCTGCGAGTCCCTCTCCACCATGATGCTGGCGTGGATGCGCGTGATGCTTTCGCCTTCCTCGAAGTCGTCGATGACGACAGCGGTCGCATAGGGAAGTTCTTGCCGGGTGTGAAGGATGACCTTCTCGCGAATGATTTCCGATGCCAGGAAGCGTTCCGGCTGATCCGTGTACATCTCGGGAGGGAAATACTGCGGGCCCTCGGGCAGCAGGCCCACGATAGCGTCCAGCAGCTCCGTGAGGCCTTCTCCCCGCTGGGCCGAGATGGGCATGATTTCCTCGAAGTTGTAGAGCTGGGAGTAGCGCTGCATGAGCGGCAGAAGTTGGGGCTTCTTGATTCGATCGATTTTGTTGAGCGCCAGGATGGTACGCGGAGCGTATTCTCTTCAGCAGTCCCACGGCAAACTCGTCTCCATGGCCGAAGCGCTCGGAGGCGTCGACAATCAGCACCGCCAAGTCCCGCTCCGTGAGCGCCTGGCGAACGAAAGTCATCATTTGTTCGTTAAGGCGGGAAAGCGGCCTGTGGATTCCGGGCGTGTCCATGAGCACGATTTGCGCGCCGGGCCGGTTCACGATGCCCAAAATTCGATTGCGGGTGGTTTGCGGTACGGCGGTAACGATCGAGACCTTGGTTCCAACCAGCCCATTCACCAAGGTGCTCTTGCCGGCGTTCGGCCTTCCCACGACGGCCACGAATCCGGATTTAGTTTGATCCGCCATGGTTCATAGCCGCCTGGGTGGCTTCCGGAGAAAGAGTCAGGCGGACCTTCAAGACTGTCCGCTTGTTGGCTTCCAGCACTTCGATGGTCACTCCGGTTTCCTGCACCTTCTCCCCAGGAACGGGAACGTGGCCGAGATGGGCCAGCACCAACCCTGCCACCGTGGAGTAGCCCGGAGCCTGGAGGGGGACATGCAATTCTTCACTGATCTGGGACAGGTCCGTGTGACCCGACACCAGATAGGAATTCTCTGTTTCCTTGACGATATCTAGCGCATGGGGCTCGAACTCATCCTTTATTTCTCCCACAATCTCTTCCAGCATGTCCTCGATCGTCACCAATCCCGCGACGCTGCCGTATTCGTCGATGACGATAGCCATCTGGGTCGTGGACTTTTGCAATTCCTTCAGCAGGTCCTTGATGTGGCGCGTTTCCGGAACGAAGGGGACAGGCCTGATTAAGCTGCGCAGCGTGACCTGGGCTTGTTCTTCCGGCGGCAACTCCATGAGGTCGCGAACGCTGACGATGCCCTCGATATGGTCCAACTGACCGGCAAAGACGGGGTAGCGGGTCAGGCGCTTTTCGCGGAACAGCTTGCGAAGGTCTTCCACCGGGGCGTTCACCTCGATGGCGGCAATTTCCGTGCGCGGGGTCATCACCTCGCGCACCACCTTGTCCCCGAATTCCACCACCGACTGGACAAGTTCCGCCTCCCCCTTCTCGAGCAAGCCATCCTGCTGACCGACTTCAATAAACTCCTGCAGGTTCTCCTGCGGGCTGGGCGTCTCCGGTTCCTGCTCCGTGGACTCCAGCAGGCGACTCATGGTGGTGGAAATGAGGATGGGAAAAGTGAGCGGCAAGGCCAGATAAACCAACCTTCGCACCATGGGCATCCAGTGCTCGAGGATGACCTCCGGCTCGTCGTCGCGCGCCACCAGAAGGAAAGGTATGAGCTGGTCGGCAATGGCCACCGCGGTCAGGACGATGGCCAAAGCGGCGCCGATGTTCCCCCAGAGGTGGTCCGGCCGGCGCAGGACAAGCAAGGCGGTCACGCCCACGGCAAACAAGTGCATCGCCGCGCCGTGCAGGGCGGAAATCGAGACCCCGACACGCTCCCGGTCAATCGTGATACGCCCTTGCTCACCAGGGCGAAACAGCTTCCTGGCGCTCACCACCGTCAGGCGGCGCATCAGCAGCCTCAAGTAAGAGGCCACCGACCCGGCCACCAGAAGGGCGGCCAGAATGATCAGCCATACAACGGTGATCAGGATGGTTTTCAAGGTCCATAAGCAAAGAATTCGAATGGCAAATGGCAAAATGCAAATTGTAAAATCCATTTGCCAAGCCTTTGGCCAGCGCCGTTTGCATCTGCTGTGTCTGCCTTGCCCTTTCCATTTGCCCTTTGTCATTGTCTTACGGGGCTCTAGTCTCCCGCAATGCCCAGCCGGCGCCGCAGGGCATGCTCCAGCTTGGTCATTTCGCCCCGATCGGATTCGTGATCGTATCCCAGCAAGTGCAGGAGGCCGTGCAAGATAAGCCAACGGACCTCATTCAAGGTTGAGTGTCCTTCTCTGCGCGCGTTTCGCCTCGGCTGTGTCGACGGAAATTACGATATCGCCGAGGAAGTTCTTGAACTCCAACGCCGCGCGTTCCTTGGCGCCCTGCCGGGCATGCCTGGGTCGAATACGTCCGGTTCTTGCGCGCGATCGTGGCAGTCCCTGCTGAGCATTCCACGGAAATGATAATACATCGGTGGCACTATCCTTGCCTCGGTAGATCGAATTCAAGCGCCTGATCTCCCTGTCGTCCAACAAGCAAACGTTGTAATCTCGCCTGCCCAAGCAAAGCGCCTGCCGGAGCTTCGCCACATATTCCCCCAGCCGGGAACTATTGACAACGTACTTGTCCTGCTGATTAAGGATCAATGGCTTGTGGACGCTGTCATTCCGGTGCGTCGGCTGACGGATCGGAATGACAGTGTGGAAAATTTCCCAGCATACCGCCGGCGCGGGCTCAGGGCGGAGAAGTCGCCTTGTGGTTCCTGTTGTTAGTCCCGGCCGCGGTGCGCACCTGGTCGTATTCCTCGTAGGCGCGGATGATCCGCTGCACCAAGGTATGCCGGACCACATCCCGCTCCGTGAAGTAGACAAAGCTGATGCCCGGCACCCTGGAAACCACATCAATCGCCTCCACCAGTCCGGAACGTCTTCCATCCGGCAAGTCGATTTGAGTGATGTCGCCCGTGACCACCGCTTTGGAGTTAAAGCCCAGTCGCGTCAGAAACATCTTCATCTGCTCGCTGGTGGTGTTTTGGGCCTCGTCAAGAATCACGAAGGCATCGTTCAAAGTCCTGCCGCGCATGAAAGCGATGGGCGCGATCTCAATAATGCCTTTCTCCAAATAGCGTTCCACCCTGTCCGGGTCTAAGACGTCGTAAAGAGCATCGTAAAGCGGGCGCAAATAGGGGTTCACTTTCTCCTGGAGGGTGCCGGGGAGGAATCCCAAGCGCTCGCCCGCTTCCACGGCGGGCCGCGCCAGGATGATACGGCTGACCTCTTTGCTCAGCAGCGCATCCACGGCCATGGCCACGGCCAAGTAAGTCTTTCCTGTACCCGAAGGGCCGATTCCGAACACCATGTCGTGGCGCTCGATCGCATCCACATAGGTGCGCTGGTTCAGGCTCTTGGGGGTGATGGATTTCTTGCCGAAAGTCCGCGGACGGCCGGCCTCGGCAAGACCCTTGAGCGTGGCCTCCGGATCCTGGCCGGCAATGCGCAGGAAGGATTCGACTTCCGAACTGTCAAATCGTGACCCGGCCTCCACCAGGTCGGCATACTCTTCCAGGAGTTTTTGCGCGCGCTGCACCTCGCGGTCCCCGCCTTCGATCTCCAGCGCTTCCTCGCCGAGGTGTACCGAAACATTGAAACACCTCTCCAGCAATCGCAGGTTCCCGTCGTGCGTTCCCACCAACTCTTCCACTCCATTCAGAACCTTTACACTCGTCTTCATTTGTTCTGGATGCCTCACACCCTCCTAAATCGGAAAATAACCATCATGCGGTGGTCGGAGGACGCGCCGAGAACCGGCGTTGGCGGGAGAAAATTTACTTCTCATTAACTCTTTAACAATTTAGCCTTGAGAAGCGACGAAAGTCAATCGCGAACTATTTCTTGCCGCCCGCAGGTGGCAGGCACAGGTTCGAGGAGTTGCTCCTTGCGGTAAACCAGGGAGTTGGTATCGTAAGCGGCAATCTCAAACCCGTGGCCGTGGGTGATGGCGTCGCAGGGGCAGGCCTCGACGCAGTAGCCGCAGAAGATGCACCGGTTGTAATCAATGTTGTAAACCTTTGCGTAACGCTCCGCCGCGCTGATGCGCTGGTCGCCGGTATTCTCCGCAGCCTCGATGTAAATGCAATTTGCCGGGCAAGCCGCCGCGCAGAGGAAGCAGGCCACGCATTTTTCGAGCCCATTTTCATCGCGTTTCAAAACGTGAAGGCCGCGGTAGCGGTCTTCAAAATGAACGGGTTCGTCCGGGTAGTTCTCCGTCACCGTGGGCCGGAACATGGTCCTAAAAGTGATGGAAAAACCCTTGGCCAGAGCGGCAGCGGAATCCACGATTTCTCGAAGTAGGTTTGGCATACCCTGTCAACAAATTCAGTATAGTAGATGCCCTCGAACAGGTCAATCGCCGTCCCAACTCGGCGGGGTGTCAATTGCGAAGCATGGACACTCCAAGCTGTCGTCCTTCCCGCGAAAGCGGGAATCCACTCCGCGCGCCTTCGGGAATGCGCCATTGAGGAACTGGATTCCCGCTTTCGCGGGAATGACCGGCGTTTCAAAAGAGGTCCCGGCTCAAATGACATCACCCCAACTGCAAATTTCCCGGGCTATTACCGCATTCAATCTGGCAACGGACTGAGCCGAGGGAGAATCCAAAGGAGGAGGAGATCCCTATGAACAATTCAAGAATCACGGCAGGCCTGACAGCAATCCTCGTTATGGCGACAATGTCTTTTGCGGGGGAGGATGCGATTACGTTGCCCGCCGGAAGCGAGCTCCACGTGCAGTTGATCACCACGCTCAGCTCCAAGACCAACGATACGGGCGATCTGTGGACGGGTAAGGTCGTCGAGCCAATCTTCGGGAAAGGCGGGGAAATCGTCCCCGACGGCAGCACCGTGGATGGTCACATCACCTATGTGAAAGGCCCGGGGCGAGTGAAAGGGCAAGGGTGAAATGCGGCTCGTCGCAGACTCCATCTCCACTCCGGACAAATCAAAGTACGAGATCGTGGCAAGCCTCGAGGACGCCAAGGGCGGCAACGTGAAAGATGAAGAAGGGACCTTGCAGGGGCCGGGCAAGGGCAAAAAAGGGACAGCCGTCGAAACCGGTGTGGGCGGCGCAGCGGGCGCGGGCGTGGGGGCGATCGCCCATGGTGGAACGGGCGCCCTGTACGGCGCGGCGATCGGCGCCCTGGCGGGCCTGGCACACGGGGTTCTTAAAAAAGGCAAGGACATCGTAGTTCCTCAGGGCACCGAGATGACCTTTGTTATCTCCCGTGACACCACCGCGAAGAAAGTACCTGTGAAACAGTAGGCAGAGTAATCGATTTTGGATTTGGAATTTCGGATTTTGAATTTGGGATTACTCAATCGGATAATCTTGTGAAGATGGGCAACTGACTACTGGCTCCTGACCTCCAGTCTTCACCAGTAAGGCAATATGCAGGAACATGAGGGGAGGGCGTCTTTCCCAGATTGGGGTAATCCAATCCAAAATCTAAAATCCAAAATTCAAAATGACCGCTTGCGTTTGATATCGTCGACGATCTGCTTGCCGTGGAACCGGCCGTTCTCGATGAAAATCTCGTTGGTATCCAGGCCGGCGATGATCACGCCCGCCAGATACAGGCCCGGCACGTTACTTTCGCGCGACTCCGGGTTGCACTGTGGGCGGCAAGTGGTGGGGTCGAGCCGCACCCCGGCGCTGCGAAGCAAGTCGAAGTCCGGATGATATCCGGTGAGAGCGAAGACAAAATCATTCTCGAGGCGTAGCATCTCGCCCTTGGAATTCCGCACACGGATCGAATCGTTCGTAATCTCAGTCACGACGCTGCCGAACATGGCCCGGATGGAACCCTCTTTGATGCGGTTCTCGAGGTCAGGTCTGATCCAGTATTTAATGTGCCGGCTCAGCTCGCGCTCGCGCACCAGCAACGTGACTTCAGCTTCATAGCGATAGAGCTCGAGCGCCGCAATCGCAGCCGAATTTCCTCCCCCGACAACAGCCACCCGGCGCCCGAAAAACTCGTGCGGTTCCAGGTAGTAATGCGAAACCTTCGGTAAATCCTCTCCCGGCACATTCATCAGGTTGGGCAAGTCGTAATAGCCGGTGGCCAGCACGACGTTGCGGGAACAATATCTGCGGCGCTCACCGCCACGCAACTCCGTGTCAATCGCGAAGGCGCCGTTTTCCTGCCCCACGCGCATGACGCGCTCTTCATAGTGGATGGGCAAGCGGTAGTGGCCTGCCACGCGGCGATAGTATTCCAGGGCTTCGGCGCGCGTGGGCTTGATATTGACGCTGGTGAAAGGAAGGTCGCCGATCTCCAGCAGCTCGCGCGTGGTGAAGAAGGTCATGTTGGGCGGATAATGAAACAAGGAGTTCACCAAACAGCCTTTCTCGAGCATTAACAGCTTGAGGTCAGCCCGCAACGCTTCAATCCCACACGCCAAGCCCGTCGGCCCCGCCCCCACTACAAGCACGTCATACATATCGTTCATTCGAATCGTGTCCCCCCTCCGCTAAGAGTAGGCACTTGGCAGTAGACAGAAAACGGTCAGGGCCTACTGCCTTTCCCCCGCCTCACCGTGCAACAGTCGGTGCAGGTCAACCTTAAACCGCTCGTAAGCTGCTAGCAACTCCGGCGTGGCGGCCACGGATTCGCCCTTCCAGACAAAGACCTTCCCCCTGGCTCGCTCCACCAGCATCGCGAACCCTTCTCCCACATGATATCCCACTTGGCCGTAGAGCTTGGCTTTTCCTTCGCTTGTCTCCAGCAAGGCAACAAATCCATCTCTCTCGACCGCCAGGTATCGGGCGTACCGTTCGAAGGTCACGAACCCGAAGCCCGCCTTCAATAGTGACTCGAGTACGGCAACTTGGCCCGCATTTAGTTCTTTTGGCTGATCTTCAAGCATAGGAGGAAGCCCGGAGTGACCCTGTGTTTACATCTTCTTTACCAAACCGTTACAGCTCCATGAACATCTCCCCCATGATACCAAGCATCTTAATGTAGCGTGACGTGAATGCTCGGAAAAACCCACGCCCAGGAGGCAAGAGTCATGCGCCAATTGACCCTCATTCTCATTAGTTGCTTCAGCGCCGCGGGGATGTTGCTGCTCGGACAGGTTCCTGCCCCCTCCACCGAGGCGCGCGAGATCCAAGTAACCGCTAAGAAATACGAGTTTGATCCTGGCACGATAACCGTGAAGAAGGGCGAGCATGTGAAGCTCACAATTACCGCCATCGACCACGACCACGGATTCAAGTTGGAAGCCTTCCAAATCGACCAGTTGCTTAAGAAGGGGCAGGCAACCACAATCGAGTTCACGGCCGATAAGGTGGGGACTTTCCCGTTTCACTGCTCCCATTTCTGCGGAATGGGACATGCGAAAATGAAAGGACAACTGGTGGTAGAAGATTAATCAAAGCGAGTAGCGCCGCACCCGCGTGCGCTGGCCCGCTGGTTCAACCAGTATGTCCACGCCACTCGCCGCTCTCCGTTGGGCAGGACAACCTCCGTCGTGGCGCGTTGGAACAAGCTCTTCTCCGGAGTCTGAGGCGAGAAGCCTTCCACTTGGTCCAAAACTTTCAATGCGTTTGCCGCGCGACGAAGACGATAAACTTCACCATCCACTACCTTCCCTAGCTTGGTGGATTTCCGTGCTCCGGGGAATTTCCCCGAGTTGAACAGTCCAGCCTGTACTTTCCCCGTGGCCACAAATTCCGCTCCCATTCTCTTCAGGTGATGGTGCAAGGCAAAGCCGCGCCGCAATGTGCCGTAAACAAACAGCAGATGAGTAGGAAGTTCCGGCATTTATTCTTCGGCTTCGAGCGTTTCGATGATGCGGCGCAAGACGGCGATGATTTCGTTGCGCTCCACAGCGTTCTTGCGGAACTGTAACACCAGCTTGAATTCCTTGGCGGGGGGGACGTAGCGGAAGACGGCTGGGCGGGGCTTCTTATCGGGGTTGCGCTCGGCGCGGGCCTGCTCGCGGTTCACCACACCCAGCGCGAAGCGCTGCGCCAGATTCTTCATCTTCCCTTCGTTAGGCTGGCGGGCCACCTGGAGCAGTTGCGATTTGGAAAGCACGCCCTTCTCCATGCAGAGGGCCTTGATCTCGTCAGGAATCGTCCGCAGGCTGAGCACTTCTGTAACCGAGGAGCGCGACTTCCCCACTTTCCTGGCGATTTCCTCATGGGTCAAGCCGAACCGGCCGGCCAGCGCCTGCACTCCATCGGCCTCCTCGAAGGGGGTCAAGTCTTTCCGCTGGAGGTTTTCGATGAGCGCCACTTCGAGGGTTTCAGCGTCATCAAGGTCCTTTTCGATGCAGGGGAGTTCGCTAAGTCCCGCGGCGCGCGCCGCCAGGTAGCGGCGTTCCCCGGAAACGATCATGTACTTTCCCGACTCGGGCAGAAAACGCACCAGCAGCGGCTCGAGCACGCCCTTCTCCCGCACTGAGTCTGTGAGCCCCTGCAAATCGCCCGCGTCCTTACGGGGCTGGCCGGCGTTGGGCTGTAGCTCCTCGATAGGAATCATTCTGCCGATGGCGGCGCCGGTGCGGGAGATTATTTCTTCCACATAGTGTGCGTTGTGCCGCATCTTGACCGTCAGTGGTAAACCAGCGCGTCTAACTGACACGTTTCATGACCTCCTTCGCGAGCTGCGCGTATTCCTGCGCTCCGGACGAGTGAGGGGCAAAAGAGAAGATCGATTCTTTGTAAGCAGGGCTCTCTTCCAGCCGCACACTCTTCCCGATGATGGTCTTGAAGACCTTTTTGCCGAACACCTCGCGGACCTGCTTGTAGGTGTCCCGCGCCAGATTGGTGCGCCTGTCAAAAAGCGTGACGATTACCCCGAGCAACTCCAACTCAGGATTGGGGCGCGCGCGGATGCGCTCGAGCGTCTCCAGCAGGTCGTCTGTTCCCTCCAGCGCGTAGTAGGAAGCCTGGATGGGCACCAGCAGGTAGCGTGCCGCAATCAGGGCATTTACGGTAAGCAGGCCGAGCGACGGCGGGGTGTCAATCACCAAAAGGTCGAAGTCGTTTCGCACCGGGGGCAAAGCGTCTTTGAGGCGATAGGGCGCATCGAACTGTCCCACCAGTTGCGTTTCCAGCTTGGCCAGCGATATTCGGGAGGGCACCACGCAAAGATTGGCCACCTTGGTGGGCCGTATCACTTGCGAGAGCGCCATGCTGTGGTCGGCCAAGACCTCATAGGCCGAGTGCGTAACTTCGTCCGGGTTGAAAAAAGACAGGGTGCTGTTGGCCTGGGGGTCCAAATCAATCAAGAGGGTTCGCTGATCCTTGAGGGCCAGGGCAGCGGCCAGATTGACAGCAGTCGTGGTCTTTCCAACTCCGCCTTTCTGGTTGGCGATCGCGATTATCGTGCTCACTCGCAGCTCCCGCCGGGGATTGAATTTTCCGTGGGCCCGGAGGCGGCCAGGGGGAACTCCCCCGCCCGAAGTCACATTTTATAGCGTCCCATATCCTCGTCGTTCAAGCCCTCGAGCCACTTCCGGAGCTCTTCGTTGCTCGCCTTTTCGCTGGTTCCGCCGCTGACCTTGGAGTTCTTCAGGACTTCCTCTTCGACATAAATCGGGCAATCCATGCGTAGGGCCAGGGCCAGAGCGTCGCTAGGCCGCGAATCGATGGACATCACCAGTCCATCGCGTTCCAGCCAGATCAGGGCGTAAAAGGTGTCTTCCTTCAACTCGCTCACCACCACTTTCTGAACGCGCGTTTCAAGCCCCAGCAACAAATTCTTCAGCAGGTCATGGGTCATAGGGCGAGGCGTGGTCACCTTTTCAATTTCCAGAGCAATGGCGTTCGCCTCGTAGATCCCCACCCATATGGGGAGCACCGACGACCCGTTGATATCCTTCAGGATCACAATGGGCATGTTGGTGACCGGATCCATCACCAGACCACGGATTCTCATTTCGATTTCCATGTGCTCCTCCAGGGCCCCTGCACGCCCCGCTTTTCCGCGCGCCCGCCGCCCCTCGCCGGCCGCAGCTCTCGATCCGCTCCCCTACGTCATCCCGAGCGCAGCGAGGAATCTCGCTCTGCCTTTCCAACTTGGCCTAGTGAAGAGAATCAGAGCGAGATTCCTCGCTCTGCTCGGAATGACATGCGGCTGCTGAATTTTTCACCCGTTCGAAGCCTTTCTGCAAATCAGAACGTCCGCGCTACCCACCCGCGCCCCCACCAAGCTGTTCGGCCCGGCGGAGGTCACTTTCACCGTGAGGTAGCGTCCCACATCCTCAGGGCTGCCCGGAAAGTTTATCACGCGGTTCGTGGTGCTGCGTCCCACCGCCTGCTCCAAGCGCGCCTGGTACCCTTCCACAAGGACTTCGAAAATCTCGCCCAACAGAGCCTGATTGCGCCGCAACTGGATTTGCCGCTGAACTTCCTGAAGCTCAGCCAGGCGCTGCCCCTTCTCCTCCTCCGCTATGGTATCCCTGCTTGCTTCCGCAACTGTATTCGGGCGCGGGGAGTACTTGAAAGAGAATACTTGATCGTACTCTACTTCCTTCATCAACGAAAGTGTCTGTTCGAAATCTTGTCGCGTTTCCCCGCAAAAACCCACAATGATGTCCGCGGAAAGGCTGATCGCGCGCCGCGCCCTGCGAATGCAATGGATTTTTTCCAGATACTCCTCGCGCGAGTACCCTCGCAGCATGCGCGCCAGGACTGGCGTGGAACCGGATTGCACTGGCAGGTGAACTTGGTCGCAAAGGGCGGGGTGGGCGTCGATCGCCTGGACGATGTCGGCGCTGAAAAATCTCGGGTGCGAGGTCGTGAAGCGCACGCGGCGAATTCCCGAAACCTCGGCCACGCAGGAAAGCAATTCCGCAAAGCTCCTTCGCGCCGGCGAAGGATCCTGCCAGGCGTTGACGATCTGGCCCAGGAGTTGGATTTCCGTGTAACCCTCCTCCACCAGCCGCCGGGCCTCAGCGAGAATCTTCTCGCTCGGACGGCTGCGCTGCGGGCCGCGCGTCATGGGCACAACACAGAAGGCGCAACGCTGGTCGCACCCTTCAATAATGGTGAGATAAGCCCGGAAGGGGTTTTCGCGGCGGGTCAACTCAGTCTCGAAGCATTCCTCCGTGTCGAGCGAGAGACCGGTCACATGCGTCTTTCCGGCTTCGAGTTGGTCGAGCAACTGCGGCAGTTTGGAATAGCTCGCGGAACCGCAGACCAGATTGACCTGGGGCGCGCGCTCGAAAAACCGCTCGCCTTCCTGCTGCGCCACGCAGCCCAAAACTCCAATAACTTTCCCTGCGCCACTTCTGCCCTTGCGGAAAGCCCCTAGGCGTGAAAAGACCTTCTGCGCGGCCTTTTCCCGGATGCTGCAAGTGTTGTAGAGCACCAGGTCAGCCTGAGCGTAGTCTTCGACGGGCCTCATCCCACGCGCCAGCAGCACGCCTTGCACCTTCTCCGAATCGTGCACGTTCATCTGGCAGCCAAAGGTCTCAAGGTAAAAGGTCTTCAGCCTGCCAGCGGAAGCAATGGTCCCCCAAGGCTGGTAGGCATTTGCAGGCTCAGTTCCCAGCCCATACGCCTCGCTCGTTGTAATCCCTTCGTTCACCAGCTCCGGCGCCGAGAAGCGCAGGTCCGCCCCGGTCGCACCAGAACAAGGTTGCGACGCCCCGGCCAGTCCCGGCTGATTAACGACTGTCAGTTGGACCAGTTCATTTCCCATTCGCTGGCGCAGACCCGACGCATTCAGTATAGCCGAAATGGGGGCTGGGGACTAGGGACTAGGGACTGGAAAGATTTTGGAATTTGGAATCTGGAAACAAGTCGAGAAGTCAAGAGTCGAGAAGTCGAGGAGTCGAAAACAGCAGCAAGTCGAAATCTGCCTTCTACTTCTCTACTTCTAGACTCCTCGACTCTCGACTTCTCGACTTAATGAAATTCTTGGCAATTCCTTATGCCTTCTTTATGTAAGGTTGAACATACTACAAGCTCGGATCGCACATGATAGACAGTCTAATTGTGGAAGCTGGTTTAGAGACGCAGCTTTGCCCGCAGAGTGCATTCCCGGATATTCCTGCCGCAACCGATGGGCACTCGGAGCTCGAGGTCTTTGTCGTCTTCACCGGCTGCTCGGGAACCCTCGCCGTTCTCCAGAGGGCCAATCAGTTGACCAGGAAGCTCGAGGCGCGCCTCCGGCTCCTTTGGCCTTACGAAGTACCGTATACGCTCTCCTTGACAAAGCCGCCTGTTCCCGTAGAATTTCTTGAAGGGCAGCTTCGCGCCTTGGCTTCCAGAGTGCCGATGGATACCGCCGGCCATATTTATCTGTGCCGCGACAAGCTCCGGACCCTACGCCTGGTACTGAAGCCCGGCGCGATCGTGATCTTGGGCGGCAGGAAACGGTGGTGGTCTGCGGAGCGAAAGCTCGCAAGAGCGCTGAAGAACGATGGGCATCACGTGATCTTCACGGAATCGGAGTAATGGATCATGACCGATTTGGTTTACGTCCTCGTCGGGATATTACTGTTTGTTGCTTGTTGGGCCTCTACTAAGGCTTGTGACCGGCTGTAAGTGGGAGAAATGCGGTGGATTATATTATCTCAGGATTGACTGCGCTGTTTCTATTCGTTTACCTGCTTTACGCCTTGCTTCGTCCGGAACGCTTTTGAGACCACCCCTTGGTCCTCTCCCCAGTGAGGAGAGGATTAAGGGGTGGTGTACCGGAAAGAGGAACAAACATGACCGCGCTTGGAATTTTGCACATCGTCGTTTTCTTCGTCATGGTCCTCGCTCTCACGAAGCCTCTTGGCGCTTACATGGTGAGGATATTTCAGGGCCAGCGGACCTTTCTCCATCCGCTGCTGCGGCCGGTGGAACGCCTCATCTACCGCTTGGCCGGCGTGCGCGAGGATACCGAACAACGCTGGACGCAGTACGCTGCTTCCGTGATCGCCATCAGCGTGGCGAGTTTCCTATTCGTTTATCTCATCCAGCGCCTGCAAGCCTTCTTGCCCTTTAACCCCATGCACTTTGGCACCAAGGCCGCGCCCACCGGAGCTACGCCTGTCACCCCGGATCTGGCTTTCAACACGGCGATGAGCTTCCTTACCAACACGAATTGGCAGGCTTACAGTGGCGAAATGACGTTCAGTTATTTTGTTCAGATGGCCGCTCTGGCCGTGCAGAATTTTGTTTCTGCAGCAGTTGGCATCTCTGTTGCCGTAGCCATGATCCGTGGTTTCGCCCGGCAGGAGGCCAAGAGCATCGGTAGTTTCTGGGTCGATCTCACGCGCTCGACGCTCTATGTCTTGATGCCCATCGCTTTTGTCGGCGCCTTGATCCTTTGCTCCCAAGGAGCAATCCAAAACTTTCATCCCTATGCCACGGTCAAGACCCTCGAGGGAGCTACCCAGACCATTCCGCAGGGTCCCGTGGCCTCTCAAGAAGCGATCAAGATGCTGGGAACCAATGGCGGAGGATTCTTTAACGCCAACTCATCGCACCCCTTCGAGAACCCGACGCCCCTGAGCGACTTCCTCCAGGTGCTCTTGATTTTCATGGTGCCGGCCGGACTGACGTACACCTTTGGCCGCATGGTCAGCGACACCAGACAGGGCTGGGCTCTGTTTGCCGCCATGGGTGTGATGTTTCTGGCGGGTGTTTTCATATGCTACCATTACGAACAGGCAGGCAATCCCATCCTGGCGAAATTCGGCATTGAAACCCGCTACACCGGCAAGCAGGCGGGCGGCAACATGGAAGGCAAGGAAACACGCTTTGGCATCCCCGCTTCAGCGTTGTTTGCCACTGTCACGACCGATGCAAGCTGCGGCGCCATCAACAACGTTCATGACAGCCTAACTCCCCTCGCCGGGCTCGTCCCCATGTTCAACATTCAAAGTGACGAGGTCATCTTCGGAGGAGTAGGGTCAGGCTTATACGGCATGTTGTTGTACGCCATCGTGGGGGTGTTCATTGCCGGACTCATGGTGGGGAGGACGCCGGAGTATCTGGGAAAGAAAATCCAGCAGAAGGAAGTCAAGATGGCCATGCTGGCCATTATCGCGACTGCTTTCAGCATCCTCGTGTTGGCGGCGATTAGCGCCGTTGCTCCGTTTGCAAAGAGTGGATATTGGAACCCACCCGGACCGGCGATCGCCAATCTCGGCAACTCTGGCCCCCACGGTTTCAGCGAGCTTTTGTACGCCTACTCGAGCACTTCGGAAAACAACGGCAGCGCCTTTGCCGGACTTAATCCCAATACGCCCTGGTACAACCTCACCCTCGGTCTGGCTACGGTACTTGGGCGTTTCGCATTCATTATCCCGGTTCTGGCTATTGCGGGGAGCTTGGTTGCCAAGAAGCGCGTGCCTTCTTCGAGCGGCACATTTCCTACCCATGGCGTGCTTTTTGTAGGGCTCTTGGTAGGGACCGTGATTGTCATCGGTGCCTTGACTTTCTTTCCCGCGCTTTCGCTAGGCCCCCTGGTCGAGCATTTCCTCATGCATCAGGGGAAACTGTTTTCCTTGCTGAGGCTTTCGATCTGGAGCTGATCCATGGCCACGACGGTGACTCCTCCGCTGCTTGACGACCTGACGGACCTGATTCCGAAAAAACTCGTGCGGGCGCGTCCTTTGTTCGACCCCGAGCTGGTGTGGCGCGCCTTGCAGGACTCGTTCGTCAAGCTGAATCCGGTCACCCTGCTGAAGAACCCGGTGATTTTTGTAGTGGAAGTAGGCGCCGCGCTAACCGCGGTTTTTCTGATTCGTGACACTTTCATCGGAGCGCCCGGCTTGGGATTCGGGCTCCAGATAGATTTGTGGCTCTGGTTCACCGTTCTGTTTGCCAACTTTGCCGAGGCTATGGCGGAAGCGCGTGGCAAGGCACAGGCCGATACGCTGCGCAAGACAAGGTCCGAGTCGATTGCCAGGCGCTTCGTTGCCAAGGGCAGGATGGAAAACGTTCCGGCTTCGAAGCTTCGCGCCGGAGACCTCGTTTTGTGTGAAGTCGGCGACATTATTCCCGGGGACGGCGAGGTGATCGAGGGCATCGCCACCGTTGACGAATCCGTGATCACCGGCGAAAGCGCTCCGGTGATTCGCGAGTCGGGAGGCGACCGCAGCGCGGTAACAGGTGGGACTAAAGTTCTTTCGGACCAGATCAAGATCAAGATTACCTCCAACCCCGGCGAAACCTTTCTGGACCGGATGATCGCGCTGGTGGAAGGGGCTGAGCGGCAAAAGACTCCCAACGAGATCGCGCTGAACATCCTGATTGCCGGCATGACGCTTATCTTTCTGTTCGCCGTGGCGACCCTCCAGCCATTTGCAATCTATAGCATCGCCTCTGCCGGAGCGGGGAGGATGCCCACCGTGGCGGTGCTCGTTTCCCTGTTGGTCTGCCTGATCCCGACCACCATCGGCGGGTTGCTTTCCGCCATCGGGATCGCGGGCATGGACCGCGTGATGCAGCACAATGTCTTGGCCATGAGCGGCAAAGCGGTGGAAGCCTCCGGCGATGTGGATACGCTCTTACTCGATAAGACGGGAACCATTACGCTCGGCAACCGGCAAGCGGTGGAATTCATTCCGGTCAAGGGAGTGAGCGAAGGGGAACTGGCGGACGCCGCGCAATTGTCGAGCCTTGCCGACGAAACACCGGAAGGGCGCTCCATCGCCGTGTTGGCGAAGCAGAAGTTCCAGTTGCGGGGCCGAGAAGTTGCCGCGCCGGAGGCGCATTTCATTCCCTTCTCCGCCTATACGCGTATGAGCGGGGTGAATCTGGATGGGCGATGCTTGCGGAAAGGGGCCACCGACGCCATTCTGAGCTTTGTCAAGGAGCAGGGGGGAGAAGTGCCCAGCGACTTCATGGGCATCTCAGACCGCGTCTCCCGCACCGGAGGTACCCCCCTGGCGGTGGCGGATGGGGCGCGGATGCTGGGTGTTGTGCACCTCAAAGACATCGTCAAAGGGGGCATGAAGAGCCGCCTCGCCCAACTCCGCGCTATGGGCATCCGGTCTGTAATGATCACCGGTGACAACCCGCTCACCGCCGCAGCCATTGCCGCCGAAGCGGGAGTGGATGATTTCCTCGCCCAAGCCACGCCCGAAGACAAGCTCATGTATATCCGCAAGGAACAGGCGGGCGGGCGCATGGTCGCCATGACCGGAGACGGCACCAATGACGCTCCGGCGCTGGCCCAGGCCGACGTCGGCGTGGCCATGAATACCGGTACCATGGCGGCCAAAGAGGCCGGAAACATGGTGGACCTCGACAGCAACCCCACCAAGCTCATTGAGGTGGTCGCCATCGGCAAACAGTTGTTGATTACCCGCGGCGCGTTGACCACCTTCTCCATCCTCAACGATGTGTCGAAATACTTCGCGATTATTCCGGCTATGTTCATGACCACCTACCCGGCGCTAGCCGCGCTCAACATCATGCGCCTCCACACCCCCCAAAGCGCCGTGTTGGCCGCCGTGATCTTCAACGCCTTGATCATCGTCGCTCTCGTGCCGCTGGCGCTGCGGGGAGTGAAATACAGACCGCAAAGCGCTGCGGCAATGTTGCGCCGCAACCTTTGGATTTACGGATTGGGCGGTTTCGTTGCGCCCTTTCCGTGCATTTGGCTGATCGACCGCCTGCTCGGTTTGTTGCACCTGGCCTGAGTTAGGGAATAGGGAACAGGGAACAGGGAATAGGGAATAGAAAACAGGGAGAAGGCATTAGGATCATGATTAGGGATCGGGATGAGGGATAGAGTCCGGCTGTTCCCTGTTCCCTATTCCCTGTTCCCTGAAGGAGTCTTATGCGTAACCAAATCGCCCCAGCGTTTCGCTTAATGCTCGTCCTGACAGTGCTCACGGGATTAATTTATCCGGGTGTTGTCACGGCACTCTGCCAGGCCCTCTTTCATTGGCAGGCAAATGGAAGTATGGTGAAGGCGGATGGAAGGGAGATTGGGTCGGCCCTCATTGGCCAGAACTTCAGCAAGCCGGAGTATTTCCATCCCCGTCCTTCGGCGGCGGGAAACGATGGGTATGACGCAACAGCTTCGGGCGGCTCCAACTACGGCCCGACTAGTCAAAAACTAACCGACCGCGTGAAGAGCTCCGTGGAACAATTCCGCAAGGACAACCCTGACTACGCGGGGCCAATTCCGGCGGATCTCGCGACCGCCTCCGCCAGCGGGCTCGATCCCGAAATCAGCCCCGCCTCAGCCGAGGCGCAAGCCGCCAGGGTCGCCAAGGCGCGTGGCATCAGCCTCGAACAAGTAAACCAGCTTATCGCCCAAAATACGAAAAGCCCAGACTTGGGCTTCCTAGGCGAGCCCCGAGTCAATGTCCTGGAGCTTAATCTCGAATTAGACGGGCAGTTTCCCCGGAAGCAAGAGTTAAAGTAAAAGATGAAGTGTTAAGGGTAACGGATAAAGGGTAAAGTGTAAATTCTGGCGGGCGAACTTCAGCCTTTACCCTTTAACGTTTATCCTTCAGTACGCACGGGGGCAGGAATAATCCACTCGCCGAAAGGATTCTGGGCGCGACAGTCCACACACGTCGTCACCGCAACCTGCGCCGCGCAGTTCGGGCAGCGGGCTTGTGTTTGGAAAGTGTCAAAGGTCTCGCCACAGCGGCCACACCTCCAAAACTTTCCCACCGGTGGCGCGGCTTTGCACGCCGGGCAGGCAAACCCTTCATGGCGCGGCAACTTGGCAAAACGATAGAGGGCTTGTGCTTGCCGCCATCCACTCCAGCAACTTGTAAGGATAAATACGGAAAGAACGCCAAACCAGGCAGATCGCATCCACACGGCGAGAATGAGGAGCCCCGCCACGCCGACGAAACCGATCACCACGGCCGCCATCAAGCTGCGGGCACGTCCCACCACAAACCAGAGCAAAGAGCGAAGAATCTGGCCACCATCCAGCGGATAGACGGGCAACAAATTGAAGATCAGCAAGCCCAGGTTCATGAGCAAGAGTGCCAGCAAAAAAGCGTGGGCATCGGGCGCCGACTTTGCCCAGCCCAGCAGGCGGTCCAATATTAACCATAGCGGGGACACGATGGCCAGGAGCGCTACGTTCACCAGCGGTCCCGCTGCGATGCTCCACAGCGTGGCGCCTGGCCGCTGGGGCGGGTCCACATACGCCACTCCTCCCAGAGGCCAGAGCAGGATCTGATTCGCCGTCCCTCCCACCTGCCGGCAGGCCAGGGCATGGCCGTACTCATGCAGCAACACAATGACAAAGAGCGCCAGATACTCCAGCACGTTCCAGCCGGGCGAGGAGTAGCTCCGCGTTCGGTTGCTGATTTCAAACGCTGCGAACAGAAACCAGGACCAATGCAGGAACACATCTATCCCGGCGAAGCGGAACAAATGGATCGACCCTTGGCGTTTGCTTGGCATGCACGGGCATTATAACACCGCGCTCCTCGCTCGCTAATGCCCTGTAACTTAAGTCCATGCATTAAGTCTGGTTCTTGACGTCCACGGTGCTCAGCCCGTCGGCCGACGGGCTTCCTCGCGTTGTCGCGGCGGTCTATGACCGCCGCATTTTGGAACCGCCAACCTCGGCGCACATCCACATTCCAGCCCTCTCTCCCTTGGGGGAGAGGGCTGTATTTCCGCAGGCTGGCGCAGACGCATGCCCTTGGGGGCATACGATTTCCCGAAGGGACGATCCATCGCAGCCCTATGAACCACCAATACACCAAGGCACAAAGGGAGCCCATTGCAGCGAATTGCCCTATGATTGCTCGGTGCCTTGGTGTCTTGGTGGTGAAAGGTCTTCCCGACCTCCTGGGCTAGACATGTAAATATTTCTCTTGACAACCACCCGCCCCCGTGCTAGCCTATCCTTGTGCAATGCCCAACCGGCGGGGGAGTCCTTTCCCCGCTCGAATCACATCACCGCCCCAGGAGGAACCATGTCTTTACGCAAATCGCCCCAACTTACGCCCGAACTACTCGCCGCCGCGCGCCGCAATGCCCGGCATTCCACCGGACCGCGCAGCCCCGCCGCCAAGCAGAATTCCAAGCTCAATGCCCTCAAGCACGGCCTCTACGCCGCCCCTGAAAACGAACGACAAACTATGCTGGCGTTGGGCGAAGACCCGGAAGAATTCGAATACCTCAAAAAGGAACTCCTGTTGTCGTACGGTCCCGGAGAAATCCTCTGGCAAAAGCAAATCGACGACCTGGCCAGGCTCTACTGGCGCCGCGAACGGGTGCAGCGGGCGCAAGAGGGCCTGAAGCGCCGCGCCTTGCAGGGGATCGACGACTGGCAACACCGCCGCCGGCAGGAGATGGCCCGTGTCACCTTCGACGCCTCCCAGCACGAGATGCTTGATGTCACGCTGTCCGAGTCTACAGATCGAGGGGTGGGGCTGAGAAGGACGCTTTCTTATCTTGAGCTGGTGCGGGAGGAGATCCAGCAGCGCAGCTTCCGGCCCCGCCAGTACTTCGTGCTGGAATCTCTCTACCAAGGTATGGTGGGGTGGCGACAGGCGCTGATTTTCGGGCTACTGCACCGTTTCAGTGACCCTGTGGACCTGGCCGAGCAACAAGAGAAAAACGAGCAATACCGGCAGTACCTGCGGAAGCAAGGCCGCAACTGCGAGCCGCCGGGGGAGCCGGAGCGGCAGGAACTTCTGCGTCTGCTGGCGGAGGAGATCGCCAGCGTGGGGGAAGAATTTGAATATGCGGAAAAGGCGAATGAGGAGCGAGCGGCGATCGAGCGGGACGCATGTCTCGCGCCGGAGGGGGAGGCGTGGAGCATGCTGCTGCGGCAAGAAGCCGCCCTGGACCGTGCGATTGACCGCAAGGTGAGGATACTGCTGAGGCTGCGGAAGGACTTCACGGACCTCCTGGAGGTTCCTCCCAGTGAGGACGATGGCGGGGGCATGGAGGACATCGAGAGTGGCATCGAGAGCGACATAATGTCCTATGGCTTGCAGCGTATGGAAGCGGCAGAAAACTCAAAAATGAAAGAACAATTCTCGAATGTTATTGAAAACAAAGGGTCGGCTTTCAGCAGCCCAGGCCGAAGCGGGAATGTCATAGAAAACACAGGTAGTTACCTCCACAATTCGGGAATATCATTGAAAACACAGAGTGTTAGTGGAAAAGCAGAGAACCTTCCAGATTCCACTCCTCGACTTGCAAGCAAACCGAGATTCCTACCCTTCGCTGCCATGAAAATGCCTGTGCCGAAGGCACCTTGGAGTGCGGTAGCAGCAGCTCCCGCCCTCGGACTTAGGTCAATACGGCGTGGGCGCAAGATCCAGAGAAGAAAAGGCGGTAGCTGCTGCTACCGCACTCCAAGGCGCTGCGCGCATTTTAATGCAAAGTGGTGAGCCAAAGGATAATGAAATCTGCGCTCTGTGTCGAATGACAGGGCATAGGTTAGTGAGGTCAGGCGGGCAACTTGTTGGGGAAAAAGGTGCTGACCACCAGCAACAACGTCAGGGCAATCATCACCACGCAGGTCACCCAGGCAATGTTGTTGAAGAGGCGGGAATTCTTGTACTTTCCCATCAGATCGTCCCGGTTGACGAGGCGGAGCATGAAGATCAGGACGAGGGGCAGGAGAATGCCGTTGGCCACCTGGGAAAGCAGGATGATAGGGATCTGTTTGGCTTCGCTCAGCACTATGACGGCCACCGCGCCAACCCCGATCAGCGTGGTGTAGAGCCAATAGAAAGTCGGAGCTTCGTGAAAGCGCTTGTTGACGCCCGCTTCCATGCCCAATCCTTCGCAGACACAGTAAGCAGTCGCCAGGGGCAGAATACAAGCCGAGAAGAGGGAGGCATTGCAGAGGCCAAGAGCGAAGAGGGCGCTGGCAGCGTGTCCGGCGAGTGGCCGCAGGGCCAAGGCCGCATCCGCCGCATCATTGATTTGCCGGTTGCCGGTCAAGTAAATGGTCGCCGCACAGGCCACGATGATGAAAAAAGCCACCACGTCGGTGATGATGCAGCCCACAATCACGTCCCAGCGGGAATAAATGTATTCCTTTACCTTAATGCCCTTCTCCACCACCGCCGACTGAAGGTAGAACTGCATCCAGGGCGCGATGGTCGTGCCGACGACGCCGGTGAGCATGTAAAAGTACCCGGCGCTGAATTGAAAGGAGGGCTTCAATGTGCTGATCACCGCATCCGGCCACTGGGGATGGGCAAGGAAGCATGAGACCGGGTAAGCCACGTAAAAGACGCAGGCCGCCAGGAAGACTTTCTCCACAAAACGGTACGTGCCCTTTACAACCAGCGCCCACACGAGTACCGCGCCGAGAGGCACTGCAATGTAACGGGTCACGCCAAGAACTGACATGCCTGAAGCTAGGCCGGCAAACTCGGCGATGGTATTTCCGAGGTCGGCGGCAAGGACCAACATCATAAGGATGAAAGTGGTGCGGAAGCCGTACTCCTCACGGATCAAGTCCGCCAGGCCTTTGCCGGTAACCACGCCCATCCGGGCCACCATCTCTTGAACAACAATCAATGCCACAGTGATGGGAAGCAGCGTCCAAAGCAGTGAAAAGCCGAACTTCGCTCCGGCGATGGAGTAGGTGTAAATGCCGCCCGCATCGTTGTCCACGTTGGCAGTGATAATCCCGGGGCCGAGGACGGCCAGGAAAATCAGCAGCCGGGTGCGGAATTGGCGAAGCCGTTCGCGATTCACGGGAAATTATCCTCTTCAGCGGTATTGCTTCTTATTGATTACGAGTTCCAGCACGTCGTCAGCCGTCACGACGCCAATCAAATGCCCGCTGTCATCCACTACGGGCAGGGAGACCAAATTGTATTTGTGAAACAAATCGACCACGGAAGTCGCGGCGGCGTGAGAGGGGACGGAAATCAGCGGGTCCATCGCAAGCTCTTTCAGCGGCATGCTGGCTTCGGAAAAGAGAATGCGGCCGACGGGGACCGCCCCAGTAAGGACGGCGTGGTCGTCCACGAGGTAAATCACGTGGATCGACTCGAGCGGCCCCTCAAAACTCCTCAGGGCCGCTGTGGCCCCTTCCACTGCGGCGGATTCATGCACAACCACGTATTCCGTGGTCATGAGCGCGCCGGCCGTGTTCTCCTCGAATCCCAGCAGCTCGCGCACCTCGTTGGCCTCCTCTTTCTCCATATCCGCCAGCACTTCAGCCGAGGTTTCGGCCGACATCTCCTGCAAAACGTCGGCGGCTTCATCAGGCGGCATTTCCTCCACGATATCCGCCGCTTTCTGGGCCGATATGCTTTCCAGCAAGTCTGCCTGCATGCGGGTGGGAATCTCGGAGAGCGCTTGGGCAGCCGTTTCCTCGTCCAGGCCCTCAATGACGGATTTCTGCTCATCGCGACTCAGCTCCTCGAGAATGTCGGCAATGTCGGCAGGGTGAAGCTCAGCCACGCGGTCATAGGAGAGGCGGAGCTTGACCCGCCGTTGAGGATCCGGCTCGATCAGGTTCACGAATTCCCACGGAATGGTCTTGGTCGGGAAGAGGCCGGTGAGCATGCGCACGGTATGCTTGGCCATGACTCCCTGCAACAACCTGCGGAGGGCCGCCGCCAGCCCCACATTGACCGCCACAATGCGCAGTTCCGTGTGATGATCGGTGGGTTGGATGTCGAAGTCCACATCATTAACCCGCACCACCTTGCGGTTGTTCACATCAATAATCTGCTGATCGAGGATATCCTTTTTCACATGCAGCAGCCCCTCGTCGTGAGCATAGCAACGCACCTCCTCGCGCGGAACGCTGGTTTGGCCGGCGCGCACGGAGAGGGATTGCATCTGTTCGTGGGTGATGCAGATGAGGGCCTTCTTGGGGGTCCTGACAAGATAGGAGGCCACCCGCAGCGAATTCTGGCTGGGATTCACACAAAGGTCTTCCAGTTTGCCCAAGTATTCTCCCTTCACGCCATAGACGGGAAGGTGTTCAAGTTCAGTGAAGTAAATCATGATCCGATGCCTTCGCAATTATGAATAGTAAATAGTGAATAGTAAATGGTAAATGGTGAACTTATACCTCACCTGGACTCTACCTTCTGCTTTCTGCCTTCTTCCTTCAAAACTCCGTGTGCATCCGCAGGGCGAAGAGATTGACCGGCCCGCGCACGTGGTTATAGGCCGGGTTTTGGGCGAATTGGTAATCCAGAGTCAACTGGAAGTGTTTCGCGACCTTCCAGTTGTAATAGGTTTCGCCGAGGCGCTCCGAGCGGTAGTCGAGAGCCCCGTCGCCGACGGTAATTCCCAGACCGCCCGCCGCAAGGAACTGCCGATGGGCGGCGCTGATACCGTTGACGACCACGCCGAGGCCTACCGTGTCCTCCGGGCGGCGCCACCACGTCCCTTTCAGGCTAAGCCCCGCCGTGGCTGTGCGATCCACGTCGGTAAATTCATACGTCTGGTTTTTGCCATCGCTCCAACCCAGGCGCGCGAAGGCCCCGAGATTCTTGCGGATTTCCTGCTCCAGATTGATGCCAAAGCCGTACTTGTATCGGTACGCCGCCGTGAGCGCGATATTCTCGCCGAGGCTCGGATTATTGAGGGTCTCCTGATAGCTTCCCATGTGCGCCCGCGTGTCGTAGGCAAGCAGTCGTAAAGCCCCCGCATGTCCTCGAGGTGAATATCGCCTTTCGACCTCCGCCACCGCGGACCAGGCATGGGCCAGGTTCCAGTCCATGCGAATTCCGTTCGCGACTTTCGACACCTGGAATATGCCCAGCCGCCCGGCCCATGCGCGGGTATTCAATTCGACCGCGGCGCCATTCGTAAATCCCAGCGTGTTCGCCGGATAATCCCAGGCACCATTGGCCATCAAGGTCCAATTCATGAACTGGGATCGGGCGTCGTTGGCGTAGGCGTTGGTGTCAAAGATGTCTTTGGCGCTGAGGTGGCCTACCGTAAACGTCAGGTTCCGAACGTCCTTTGCACCGCCCAATTCGAACGGCGCGTCATCGGCGGCTTCCTTTTCCCCACCGAAGCCGATCGTCTCGCGAATAAAAGCGCGGCAGAGGTAGACATCCGGATAAGTCTTGCCGACTCGATACGCCTCGCCATTCGGAAACCCCGCGACGCCGAGCGTGCTGCTCAGGCCGTATCCTTGCCACATGAGGACGTCCCCGAAAAACTCTCCCCCGCGCCACAAGCGTACGCCGCCCGTCACATCCACGGACACGGTGTCTTTGACCTCGGCGCCAGGCTTAAGGCTGTTCGGGCCAGTATATTCAGCGGAAAAGAAGGGTGGCCTTGAGCACCAACCGTGGACTGCAGGTGCAGGTTCCAAGGCTGGCTTTCCGGCGGCGTTGGGTTGGTCGAACTCCTGGTGCGGGTTCGGCGTCGAACTGTCCTGCCCGCGCGCGGAGGGAGGGGTCATGGCGATCAGAAGCAGCATCGCCCCCAGCCCGCCAAGCCACCTCCAGCGCCACCCTGCGCGCTTCCCGATCATAAATGTGCAAATTCCCGCCACGAGTCTACCCATATCCACTAGAAATGGCCCTAAAAGCAAAACGCCCCCCGGAGCAAAAACTCCGCAGGGGCGATCCTTGAAACCTGGGTTTTGCCAACCCGGTTCCTCAAACCTCCTGGTGAGAGCTTTGGCTCCACACAACGTAGTGTCCTGCATCCGGAACAGCCACTTTAGGCAAAGCCTTAGGCCGGCCATGCCTGCTCCACCCGTTGGCTCGTCTCCGAGTTTCCGGGCAGTGGCTTTGTTTGTGTGGTAACCTCGCCTAACGAGGTTGAACCTTTTTCCCGCGGCGTCTCGCCACGACCTGACGTGGCAAAGAGCCGCTCTTTCCCTTATAAGCAGCGCGGCGTTTCGCGTGTCAAGAAAAAAGCGCAACCCGGAAGAAATCAGTGCCCTTCCCGCATGACCCACTTGATGCCGTTCAGCAGCATTTCCTGGTAACGGGGATCGTTCCACACCGCATCTTCGTGCCCCAGGCTGTTGTAATACACGCGCCCCTTGCCGAACATCCGTGTCCAGGCGATCGGCCATCCGTAATAGCGCTGATGCACGCCCTGCCTTCTGAGGTCCACTGACTTGGGATCGAGCGCAAAAGAACGTGCGAGGTGTCAGCCTGAAAATCGCTGATCTGATAAATCTCGTCATTAATCTGAAAGGAATTTCCCAAGAGAACTCACCAGATTGCTCTTGGGGTCCGACCACGTCAATCGTCACCAGTTGATGCCAGGGATGGTTATTGAACTACCCTCCGATGATCTCGTTGTAAGTGCCCCACGGTATAGAAAGTGTCGGTGGCGCTGTGAACGCCTACAAACCCATGTCCGGAGCGAATGAAATCCGCCAAGGCGCTTTTCTCCTCGTCTGTCATGGGCAATTCGCCGGTGGTATTGAACATGACCGCGTCATAATTCTTCAAATTCTGTTTCGTGAATGCGCCGACATCTTCCGTGACGGTGGTTTCAAATGCCCCGGACTTCTCTCCTATCTCCTTCACAATCTGCTTGGATAACTCCACGCTTTGGTGGTGAAATCCCTTGGTCAGGGTCATGTAAAGCAATTTGCCCTTTCTGGCAGCCCGAGAATAGCCCACCTGGGGAACGGAGGCTACCAGGACAAATGAAAGTAGCATTGAAAAAAGCAGTTTATATTTCGGCATTGTTACTCCTGCGTGAACGTTAATTCTTCTTTACGATGATAGCAGCAAAGAAGCCGTCCATGGCGTGCAAATCAGGGCGGGTGCGCAAGTACCCCTGAGCGTCGAACAGTGGACCGAGCGCAGGATAGGCGGATTTGAGCTCCGCCGTCGAAACCACTTGGTATCCTTGAGATTCTTCAAGCGCGCGCTCGACGACGCACTCATTTTCCTCCGGCTCCAGCGAGCAGGTGGCATAAACCAACCGCCCCGCTAGGCTGAGAGAGCCGAGCGCGCGCTTGAGCATCTTAACCTGAGACTCGGCCAAACGTTTCAAGTCCGCCGGTCGAAGCCGCCATTTGATCTCCGGGTTGCGTGCCAGCGTTCCGGTGCCCGAACAAGGCGCGTCCAGAAAAATTCGCTCGAACTGGCAGCCAAAGGGAAGCGCTTGGGTCGCATCCAGTCGAATCGCCAGCCACTGGACCGCTTTCGGAAGCCATGGCGGGAGCAACCACGCCATCGTGCGCAGGCGCAAGGCGCTCAGGTCGCAGGTTATGAGAGTCCCGTTGCCAAGAGCCTGCGCCATTTGGCCGGCCTTGATGCCCGGGGCGGCGCACAGATCCAGGACCCGCTGCCCGGCTTCAGGCGCAAGGAGGTCTGCGACAAGCTGCGAGGCCTCATCCTGAATCACCACCCGCCCTTCCCTCAGAGCTTGGGACGCCAGCACGTTCCCTGATTCAACCACCAAGGCACGACCTGAAAATCTCCCCGGTCTGGTCTTTATCCCTTCCGCCGCCAACTCCTCGCGCAGGAGGGGAATGTCTTGTGCTGGATCGACTACTCGAAGGACTGGGGGAGGGACTTGGGTGCTCGCCCAGGCCAACCGCACAGCCACGCCATTCCCAACCATTCCCGCCTGCCCAAAATTGCGCGCCCAGCGCTCGAGCAACCAGGCAGGAGTCGCGCGCCGCACACTCACCCGCATCGCTTGGTCCAGGTCATCGAACCGCTCCAGCCTTATTGCCCCTTTGCCCTCGGGGCACTTGCGTAACACCGCATTGACTAATCCCGTCGCTGACCGCTTGTGCGCAGCTTTCGTCAGCTCCACGGCTTCATTGACCGCCGCTGCCTTCGGCACTCTTTCCAGGAACTGAATTTGGTAAACGCCCATGCGGAGTATCGTCGCCACCTCGGCGTCAAGGCTGTCCGCGGCCCTTCCAGAAAGCTCTTCAAGCTGGAAGTCCAGCTCCCCACGCCAACGCAAAACCCCCATTACGATTTCAGTCGCCAGACGCCGGTCGGCTTCCTTTAATGCTGACACTTCCTGGGTTTGAAGCAGGTCCACGGCAAATCCTCGACCTGCTTCCAGGCGCCGGAGAATGCGGTAGGCAGTTGTTCGGGCGGGTGAAATCGGCAAAAATAGCCTCGGTTAATCCCCCAGCTTTTCGCCGGGTGAGGGACGCACACCGTTCAGGAAATCTCGCGCCAGCAGACGCTTTCGCCCTTCGAGCTGAAGCTGGCAGACTTCCAGCAGCGTGCCCTGGCCGCACACTACGCGCAGTGATCCGCGCTCGGGAAGGAGCGTGCCCGGCTCCTGTCCCAGCCCAACCTGGCCGATGACGGGAGCGGCCGACCAGAAATGCAAGTTCTTGGACCGAAAGCTTGTGTAAGCTCTGGGCCAGGGTCTTAGTCCACGCACACGCCACCCGATTTCCTCTGCCCTGAGCATCCAGTCGATCCGACCGTCTTCCTTTTTCAAAATCGGGGCAAAGGTGGCCTGGGCGTCATTCTGAGATTGGGGTTGAATCTCGGCCCGAATAAGCTTTAGCAAGGTCTCCGCCACCAAATCTGCTCCCACGCCGCTCAAACGCTCGGAAAGAGTCTCAGTAGTGTCCTTGTCTTGAATCGGGACTTCCCTTTTGAGGAGAATATCCCCGGTGTCGAGCCCTTCATCGATCTTCATCGTGGTGACTCCGGTTACGGATTCTCCCCGAATGATCGCCCATTGAATGGGCGCCGCCCCACGATACTTGGGCAGAAGCGAGGCATGCAGGTTCACACATCCGTACTTCGGAAGCTCGATCATCCATTTTGGGATAATATGCCCGTAAGCAACAACCACGATGAGATCGGGACGGTACTTTGACAGGAACCCAACAGTTGATTCTTCCTTAAGCTTCAGCGGTTGGAAGACTTCCAGGCCCGCCTTCAAGGCCGCGCGCTTCACCGGCGACGACTTCACCTCGTAACCCCGGCCACTGGGTTCGTCGGGGTTCGTCATTACCAGCTCAATGTCATGTTTCTCCGCGATCAACCTTTCGAGGGTGGGAACAGCGAATTGTGGAGTGCCACAGAAGATAAGCTTCATGTAAGTCAGTTATCAGTCGTCAGTTCTCAGTTCTCAGTAAGAGCCGCAAACCCCAAGAGCAGGGGTACGCGTTACTGACAACTGATAACTGACTACTGACAACTAGCTACCACTCTCCCGCCTTGACCATCTTTCGAATCTGGCGCTTGATGGAGTCCCGCTTCAGCCGGCTCAGATGAGAGATGAAGAGTTTCCCTCCCAGGTGGTCGGTTTCATGGCTAAAGGCCCGCGCCAGCAAGCCCTCGCCGGAAAGAGTGAACTCTGTACCGCTGAGATCATGAGCGCGGACTGTGGCGCGCAACGGACGCAGCGTTTTGGCGCGGAAATCCGGAAGGCTCAGACAGCCTTCTTCTTCCACCTGCTCGCCCTCCGTGGCAATGATCTCCGGATTCGCGAGCACCAGTCTTGCACTTGGATCCTTGCCGCAGGAAGCGTCAATCACGCAGAGTTTCAATGAGAGGCCAATCTGTGGCGCGGCAAGTCCCACGCCGTTGGCTGCATACATGGTCTCGAACATATCAGCCACGAGCTTTTCCAGGCTTCCGTCGAATTGGGACACCGGGGCCGCGGCCGTCTCCAGAACCTGCTGACCGTATTTCACGATTGGATAAATCATTGGCAGTGGTCTCGTGTAAGTGCAGCGCCGACCTTTAGGTCGGCAGGTGCCGGCCCGAAGGCCGGCGCTACGTCCAAATGATGGTTTCAGAACTGTCTCACTTGCTCCTTATAGGCCAGAAAATTCCGCTTTGTCTCGCCCATCGAGTCTCCCCCGAATTTCTCCAGGAACGACCGGCTAATGGTTAGCGCAACCATCGCTTCACCGACCACACCGGCAGCGGGCACCACGCACACGTCGGACCTCTCGTAAGCCGCCTTCACAGTTTCCTTGGTCTCGAAGTCGACAGACTCGAGGGGGCGACGCAGCGTCGAAATGGGTTTCAGATAGCCCCGCACAACGATGTCTTCCCCGTTCGAAATTCCGCCTTCCAGCCCCCCTGCACGGTTCGATTGGCGGGTGAATCGAGATTTCTCCCGGTCGTATCCGATTTCGTCGTGAACTTGGGACCCAGGAGATGCCGCACCTTTGATCCCGCCGCCAATTTCAACCGCCTTGACTGCTTGAATGGACATCACCGCCTGAGCCAGTTGCCCATCCAGGCGTTCGTCCCACTGAGTGCAGGAGCCGAGACCCGGCGGCACGCCATGGGCAATGACTTCGAAAGTCCCTCCCACGGTGTCGCGCGCCTCCAGCGCTCTGTCCACTTCTGCTTTCATGCGCGCTTCCACTGCCGGGTCTACACATCCCAGCAGAATGTCCTCGACCGCGCTCAGCGCCAACACCTTTTGAAACGAAACCGACTCGTCCTCGAGGACCACGCTTCCCACGGCGACCACGTGGCTGGCAACTTCCACGCCGAACTCTTTCAGGAAGAGCTTTCCCACAGCGCCGGCAGCCACTCGCGCCGCAGTCTCGCGCGCGCTCGCTCTCTCCAGCACGTAACGCGCCTCCGGAAAGTTGTACTTGAGACACCCCGCCAGGTCGGCATGGCCCGGACGCGGACGGGTGAGGGACTTATGTTTGGCTCGGGTTTCCGGACGGTCCTCGACCGCCAGGGCCTCTTTCCAATTCTCCCAGTCGTGATTTGAAATCAGCAGAGTGATGGGTGAGCCGATGGTCCGGCCGTGGCGAACGCCGGAGAGAAACTGGGCGGTGTCCGATTCGATTTTCATCCGCCCACCGCGCCCGTATCCTCCTTGCCGGCGCTTGAGCTCCCTGTTTACGTACTCGAAATCCACACACAAGCCCGCAGGCATTCCGGAGAGGATTGCCACCAGGGCTTGCCCGTGCGATTCGCCAGCGGTTTGAAAACGTAACATCGCCTTACATGTAGGTTCGCTTATGAACCATCTCCACTTTGTTAATATTAGCGGAATTGGGCACGCCGGTCAAAAATTGGCTCCTCGATTTACGCCAGAATTCCCACTATTTACCTACCGGTGGCCCTTCGCCGAACTATAATAGGGGATCATAGGAATCCGCCTTGCGCTATCTGCTCCTCAGCGACGTACACTCGAACCTGGAAGCCCTGGAGTCGTGCCTCGAACTGGCGCAGGGAAAGTACGAGCAGGTCTTGTGTCTAGGCGACCTGGTGGGCTACGGTCCCGAACCCAATGCCGTCGTAGAAAAGATAAGGTCCCTGGCCTCCATCATCATTCGCGGTAATCATGACAAGGCTTGTTCGGGCCACCCCGTGGCCGCGGATTTTAATCCCCTGGCGCGCCTGGCCACAGAGTGGACTCGGAACGAGCTCACGCCCGAGTATTTTGGTTTCCTGCGCTCTCTTCCTGCCGGTCCGGTGCAACTGGACGGATTTCAGATCGTTCACGGCTCTCCCCTCGATGAGGACGACTACATCCTGGGGCCGGGGGAGGCGTTCCCCCTGCTCAGCAGCCCGGAATCTCAGACCGTTTGCTTCGGCCACACGCACCATCAGGGCGGCTTCATGATTTCCCTCCAGGGACGCTTTCAATCAATCCGCCTGCCATTGGAGAAAGACGGCCTGAGCCTCACTCTTCCGCTGGAGAACCAGGGCCGCTATCTGGTCAACCCCGGATCGGTCGGGCAACCCCGGGACGGCGATTGGCGCGCCGCTTTCGCTATCTTTGATACCGACCAGCGCGCGGTCGAGTACTTCCGCGTCTCCTATAACCTGCCCAAAACGCAAAAGAAAATGCGCAAGGCAGGCTTGCCGCAATTGCTCATCCAGCGGCTCGAACACGGGCGGTGAGAAAAGTCGAGGAGTCGAGAGTCAAAGAGTCGAACTTCTCGATCTTTGACTCTCGACTCCTCGACTCTCAACTCCTTGACTTAGTCAGAACTGTAAATAGACGGGCGTCATGGTGGGAGCTGCTTGGTTCCACTCCACCGGCATGTGCTCGAAGGTGACGCGGAACGCCCGCCCTTCACCCGGCTTCAGGGGTGGTGCGCGCCGGGTCACGGGATGCACTCTTTCGCGAAGGACCACCTGGTTGAGCGTGTCAACAAAGGTCAGATCCACGTCCAGCCTCTGCACATTTCGCGTTCCCTTGTTCGTCACCCACGCGTCCAGATAAGTCACGCTCGCCCCAAGAAAATTCTCTGCGGCGCTCATGTGCACATCTGTGAATTCGAGCTGGCGGAAGTAGGCCTGCTGCTCTTCAGTCAGTATAGTGCCGGCGCCGGCGGCGAGTTCCGCGGCGCCGTGCGAATGCCAGAAGAACACCACCACGGCGGTAAATGCCAACATCGCCACCGCAACGATCAGGATAATATAAAGTGTTGAAATGCCTTTGTCTTTGAGTTGCATCGTCGAAGTGTGTGTACGAGTCGAGGAGTCGAGAAGTCCAAGAGTCGAAGAGTTTAAGAGTTGAACCTGTAGACCTTCGCCTTAAATAGCAGAGCAAGATTCCTTGCTTCGCTCGGAATGACAAAGCTGGTAGACGCTTCTTTAATCTCCCATCGAGGGCCGAGAAGTTCGGCCCTCGACTCCTCGACTTCTCAACCCCTTGACTTCTCGACTGCTCTACTCACGTCCCGGCCACCGTCAGACCCGAAATCAACAAGGTGGGAGAGGCAAGGGGGCTGCGGAACTCGAGGTCGGAGCCCACCATTTCGATGTGGTTCAGCATCTCCGCAAGGTTGCCCGCAATGGTGACCTCTTCGACGGGATAAGCAAGCTCCCCTCCCTCGATCCACATCCCGGCAGCCCCTCGCGAATAGTCTCCGGTCACCGTATTGACCCCGAACCCAATCAATTCCGTTACATAAAACCCATTCTTCACGGAGCGCAATATTTCTTCCGGGGAATAGTGACCGGCAGGCATATAAAAATTCTTGGGCCCCACACCGGGCGGGCCCGCGATCCCCCGTGCGGCATTGCCGGTGGTCTGCAAACCCAGCTTCCGAGCCGTGTAACAATTCAGCAGATAATTCTGAAGTACGCCCCTTTCTACAACCGGAGTGGTAGAAGAAGGTATCCCCTCTCCGTCAAAAGGACGCGAACCGAATCCGCCGGGGCGCAGCCCATCATCCATGATGGTAACGTTGTCGTTTGCGATCTTCTGGTGCAGCTTGCCGGTCAGGAATGACGCGCTGCGATAAATCGCATCCCCACGGACCGCGTCGAAGACGTGGCCCAGCAAGGAGCGGGCGGTCTCCGGATCAAAGACCACCGGCGCCTGGCAGGTTGAAACCTTGCGCGCCCCGAGCTTGCGCAGGACGCGCTGCGCAGCCTTCCGCCCCACGGCCTCAGGCGCCTCGAGCGCTGCCGCGCGCCGCGCCACCGAATACCAATAGTCCCGCTGCATGCCGCCGTCCTGGTGAGCGATCGGCGACACGGACAGGGCACAATAAGATGAGCGGTAACTTCCCCCGAAACCCAGCGAGTTGGCGTAGGCCGACGTCCCCTGGCTGGCCTCGAACCACGCGCCCTCGGAGTTTTGAATCCTCGGGTCCGCACCCAACGCCGCCTCTTCAGCGCGCCGCGCCATTTGGATGCGGTCTTCCGTAGATAGCGATTCAACATCGCTCGAGAAGAGATGCAAGTCGCCGGCATAGCATCCCAACTGGCTTGGTTCGGGAAGACCGTTGGCCGGGTCTTCGGAAGTTACCTTGGCCATGGCGACGGTCCGTCGCACAAGCCGCCCGAGCGACAGCTCTGAGAAATCACTGGAAAAAGAACTGGCGCTTCGAGCTCCAAGCAAGACACGCAGTCCCAGTGCCTTCGAGGCCGCCTCCTTCAGACTCTCGATCTTTCCCGTCCTCAAGGTGGTGGAGAATTCATCCGCTTCGCGCACTACTACGTCAGCAGCGGTAGCGCCCGCGCCTTTTGCCCGATCCACCAGATCACGAGCGATTTGTTCGAGAGCAATCATAAGAAAATAGCGACTGCGCTCCGTACCCCTACCAACCGACCCCTCACCCGGCCCGCGCCGGCTGAAGAAAGCGCCGGACGCGGCCCACCCTCTCCCCAAGGGAGAGGGCCGGTCAATATTTGACTCCTCGACTCTCGACTTTCGACTTCTCGACTGACTTCATTGAAATGATTGCAATTTCCCCAGCGATGTGCCGCCCACGGTCAACCGGCTTACCTTGATAGTGGGAATGCCGACTCCCACGGGAACGCTCTGGCCGTCTTTCCCGCAGGTCCCGATGCCCGGATCGAGCTTCAGGTCATTGCCCACGGCCGTCACACGAGTGAGGACCGTCGGTCCGTCACCAATCAAGGTTGCGCCCTTCACCGGTGCGGCAACCTTGCCGTCTTCAATCAGATACGCTTCCGAAGCGGAAAAGACGAACTTGCCATTGGTAATGTCAACCTGCCCCCCGCCAAATGACACCGCGTAAAGACCACGCTTTACCGAACGGAGGATTTCCTCCGGGTTGTCGTTTCCTGCCAGCATGAAAGTATTGGTCATGCGCGGCATGGGAATGTGCTCGTAGCTCTCGCGTCTGCCGTTGCCGGTCCTGGTGGTCTTCAGAATGCCGGCGCTCAGTTTATCTTCGAGATATCCACGCAGAATTCCATCTTCAATCAGCACGGTCTTCTGCGTCGGCTCACCCTCATCGTCCACATTCAGGGAGCCACGCCGGCCGGGAATGGTTCCGTCATCGACTACGGTGCAAAGCTCGGAAGCTACGCGCTGTCCGAGGCGACCGCTGAAGGCGGAAATCCCTTTGCGGTTGAAGTCCGCCTCGAGTCCGTGCCCCACCGCCTCGTGCAGCAGGATGCCCGGCCAGCCCGGTCCCAGCACAACTTCCATTTCACCGGCGGGAGCCTCGCGGGCCTCGAGCTGAACCACGGCCTGCCGCGCCGCCTCGCCGCGCAAAATACTCCGGGGTACGCTCGCCCTGGAAGAATTCCAGACCCACCCGGCCTCCGCCGCCGCTCGTCCCTGACTGCAATTTGCTTCCGTCTTTGGCGATGGTAAAGACTCCCAGCCGCACCAAGGGCTGGAAATCGGTCACCACGCGGCCATCCGAACCGGCAATCAGCACGTGGCGAATCTGGTCACCAAAGGTGACGCGAACCTCTTTGATGCGCGAGTCGTAGACGCGCGCCGCATGGTCCGCCCTCAGCACCAACTCGAGCTTTTCAGCGAGTTCGCGTTCCGTGGCCGGCGACGCTACGGGATAGAAGTTATGGGCGTTCTCAACCGTACTCAGACCAACGCTCGAAACACGCGCCGGGCCGCTGGCAATTCGCGCCGCGATCTTCGCCGCCTTAAGAATTCTCTCCGGCGCAAGGTCATCCGTGTAACCGTAGCCCGTCTGCTCGCCCGCCAGCACGCGGATGCCACAGCCCATGGAAATGCCTTCCGTAGCTGACTTGACCAGCGATTCGTCGAGAAGGATTGAGGAGGTGGTGGTATGTTCAAAATAGAGGTCGGCGTAGTCTCCCCCCTCCGAAAGCGCCGCTGCCAGATATCGCGAGAGGTCAGCTTCCGTCAGCCCGTAATGATCGAGAAAGAAGCGTTCAGGATTTGCCATACTTCGCCCTTGTGGTACCGCCGCCCCAACAGCACCCTTACCCCCCGGCTGAGGCGTGAACCGTACAGTCAGGTGCTCAGGGGATTGACCAAAACTTCAACCTAGCACACGCACCCAGGCGTGTCAATTTTTGGAACATGACAACCCCAATTTAAGTTTGCGCGTCAAATGATCGAAGGGGAGATTGAAGCAGGAGTGGCGTGGGATCAGCATGAATCCCGGCCACCATGCTGGAGAACTCAGACTGGAGGTATGTAATGCGCTTAAGAATCGTTTCAATTACAGCAGCCACAATTGCCCTGGCGTGGTCGGTTCAGTGCGCCCGCGCCGGCGCCATCCGTTTCGCTGGGCGACAGGTTGGAAAGGGCACGATTGCTGTCGCTCAGAAAACAGCAGATGCGGCTGGGACCGCCGCAGGAGGCATCGCAGACGCAAGCCAGGCGACGGGTACAGTGTTGAAGACCGGCACAGCCACACTCGGGAAAGGCGCTACGTCAGCACCGGGCATGGCTGTCCGCGGGACAAAGGCGGCTGCAAGCAAAGTCTGGAAGGCCGTTTGGTAAGCTGGTCAGTTGTCCGTTGTCAGTTGTCCGTTGAAAGAAAAGGGAGGCGGGTAGGAGTAATTCCGAATTATGAAGTGCCTTCCCGTCTCTCCAACTGCCTACTGCCTTCTGCCTACTGCCTACTGCCTACTGCTCTTCCGTGGTCCGGCCTGCCCAAGGTCAAACGACCGAAAACCAACTTTCGCTGCTGGAGACTCCGGCCGGAGCCGGAAATCGTCGTGCTCCGGGTCAACGAACAGAGGGTTGGCGATTAGCGCATGGGTATCCTGCCCGCGCTTTTGCCACTCTTCGAACGACCAGTTCCCGCACTGAACGGGCCTCTCATCAAAACGGAAATAGACGTTGCCTTCAAACTGGTATTGATCGTCATCCCATTTGCCTTCCAGCAGCGGCCCGGCATTCCAATAAACGATGTTGTGTTCGAAGGTGAAACTGCGGTGAGGTTCCTGGCGCGTGCGACGGATCTGGGCGGTCTGGCCGAAAGCGAAGATGTTATTTCGAACCATGTTTTCGCGGCCATAATGCTGGTGGAAGCCGCCGTCCTGGGCGCGGTAGACGAGGTTGTTTTCGATCAGGATGTTGCTGCTGCCTTCGTCCGTATAGATGCCCCAGCCGCCGTAACCGTGCTCGTAGCGCGTAACATCGTGGCAAATATTGCCGCGCTCGACCGTGCCGGGCTGCACGCCCAGCGTATAGATGCATCCCATGTCACTCAGCATTCCTCTGCCGATATCATGAATAAGATTGAACTCGATCAGGTTGTCGCGCGCCGCCGTGGGCCCGTAGCCCCACGTCCAACCTGCCGAAATGCCGGTGTAAAAGGTGTGATCGATTTCGTTGTGGCCAATCGCGTTCCCGGCGCTCTGGCCAATCCAGATTCCCACCGCGGCAGGATAGACGATCCCAATATCGTGAATGTGATTGTCTGAGACAACGCTGCCCTCGGTCGCTTGAGCATTGTTGTTGGGGATTTGGGGATCGCCGATCTTCACGCCGCCTGCCCCCAGGTCCGCCATCTCAGTTGCCGGAGATCCGGACCTTCTTCGACCCCCGGTGTATCTCAATAGCGTACTGGCCGACGTGGGTGAACAGGCATTTTTCGATCGAGCAATTCGAGGCGCCCGCCATCTCGACCGCCGCCGGAATGTCGTAAGCCGCCTGCACATCAACATAGCCAATAGGTGGGACGGACCAATCTGTATGGGAGAAGATAAGGTTGCGTAGTGTAATATTATGCACAAGCTGATGGGCTTCCGCGTTGCCCTCGAAGCGGACCAACTGTGGAAGATTGGAGGCGATCACTCCGCTCTGTTGGATGTCTTCGCCAGGCAGTGGAAGGTATAGTAGCTTCCCTTCCGTGCGATCCAAAAACCACTCGCCTGGCGTGTCAAGGGCTTCAACAGTATTCTCCACCCAGTAGCGGGCATTCTTCTCAGCCCCAAAAGGATTGCGCTTGGTGGAAAGCGTTGCCACGCGCGCGCTGGCGTCAACTGATTTGATGAACATGCGGTACTCTTCCCAGGTGGAAAGTATTACCAGCTCGACATCGCCGTCCTGCGCCCAAGAGGGACGAATATCGCCCTCATGGAACTTCAGCCGGGCCGGATCTTCCGCAGTAATCTCGCCCTCCGCAAAAAAGTAACCTTGGTTTGGAGTGCGCGCCCGTTGCCGGCGCTGTCCGTTCACGAAGAGTTGGTGGAAATACCACTTTCGCTCCTTTACCTCAGGCAGTTCCGCGCGCCATTTTAAGATAGTGGCACGTCGGTCCGCTGCGAAGTCTTGCCCCGAGCCCCTCGAGATTTCTTCGGCCGCCGCCGGCGCCCAGCCCCGGATTTCCCGTCCCCCGCTCAACACAGGAGTCTCGCCGGGGTAGGCCGCATATACGATCGGGCTCGTAGGCGTTCCGGAGTCCTGCGGACTGAAGACCAAAGGCGCGGTCAGGAAATAGACGCCGCCGCGAATGTAGACGAGAACAGGCTTTTCAAGCGGCCCTTTCACTCGGAGTTGGCGAATCGCATCTCGAGCCGCCGCTACGGTTCGCATCGGACCGTCTGAGTGTCCCGCGTTTGGGGACGCAATCGTTCCCGACCACGCATCGTTTCCTCCTGTTGATACGTAGTAAACGATCGTGTGCTGCGGATCTGGGTTGAAGGCAGCCGCAATTGCCGTGATTGCAGAGATCATGAGGGCGGCCGCAAGAACACCTGCTGTTCCACTGGGTTTCATAGTCTGTTGGATTCTCCTCGCTCTGTACGAAAACTGGCAAAACTTCATCCGTACCTTCTCAGCAGAAGACTGACTGCGTTTGGGGGAGTATTCTATCTCACCGCGAGGCGGGCCGGCATTCATTATTAAACGCCTGCCATTCCGAGTCCTGCGGCTGGCGGACGAAGAATCTCCGGCGTTCCTTAACAGCACGATAATCTCGCCGTCACTTGACCTCTCCGTGGGCGGTCGTTAGAATGAAACGGTCGATCTTTTCTTAGAAAAGTGAGGAGAGAGGTTTATGCTTGACGGACCTATTCCGGTGGGGCTTACTTTCGATGATGTTCTACTCCTGCCCGCCCAAACGTCCGTTTTGCCCACGGAAGTTGATACCCAGACCAAGCTGACACGCAATATTGCTTTGAATCTGCCCATCGTGAGCGCGTCGATGGATACGGTGACGGAATCACGTCTGGCCATCGCGTTAGCTCAGCAGGGTGGAATCGGCATTGTCCACCGAAGTATGTCCGTAGCTGCGCAAGCGCTGGAAGTAGACAAAGTCAAGCGCTCAGAGAGCGGCATGATTGTTGATCCGATCACCGTGAGCCCAGAGAGCAAGATTTACGAGGCTCAGGAAATCATGAAGAAGTACAAGATCTCCGGTGTCCCGGTGACGCGTGATGGCAAACTGATGGGAATCCTCACCAACCGCGACCTGCGATTTGAAACCCGTTTCGACCTGCCCGTCGAACAGGTGATGACCAAAGAGAGTCTGATCACCGTCTCGGAGGGCACCACGCTCGAAGAAGCGGCAACGATTCTCCATAAGCATCGCGTGGAAAAACTCCCGGTTGTGGATGAGAAGTTCAACCTGAAGGGTCTCATCACCGTAAAGGACATCCAGAAACGATTGAAATACCCGAATGCCTGCAAGGATTCCCAGGGCCGCCTCAGAGTGGGGGCGGGGTTGGGCGCCACAGGGGACTTCCTGGAGCGGGCGGCAGAACTAGTAAAGGCCAAGGTTGACGTTCTGGTCGTGGATACCGCGCATGGTCACTCGTCTCGAGTGATGGAGGCGGTGCGCCAAATCAAGCGCAAATTTCCTGACGTTGACCTCATCGCCGGCAATGTCGCAACCTACCAAGGGGCTGCTGATTTGATCCAGTTGGAGGTAGATGGACTGAAAGTGGGCATTGGCCCTGGCTCCATTTGCACTACCCGCGTGGTAACGGGAGCAGGAGTGCCCCAGGTAACTGCGATCGCGGAGTGCGCTCGCGCCGCGCACCAAGGCGGCATACCCATCATTGCGGATGGCGGCATCAAATATTCCGGTGACGTTACCAAGGCCATCGCCGCCGGGGCCAATTGCGTCATGATCGGTAGCCTGTTCGCGGGAACCGAGGAGAGCCCGGGAGAATCCATCCTCTACCAGGGACGCAGCTTCAAGTCGTACCGGGGGATGGGCTCCATCGCTGCCATGGCCGCCGGCTCCGGAGACCGCTACGCCCAGGAAGCGACCGTTGCCCGTGGAGAGGTGACCAAACTGGTGCCGGAAGGTATCGAAGGACGCGTGCCTTATAAAGGCCTGTTGGCGGACTTGGTGGATCAACTTGTGGGAGGGCTCCGCTCCGGCATGGGCTACTGCGGATGCGCCTCCATCGAGGAGCTCCAGAGCAAGGGGCGTTTCATACGAATTACTGCCGCCGGCTTGAGAGAAAGTCACGTTCACGATGTCATCATCACCAAGGAAGCGCCCAACTACTGGCTTGACTGACCCTCAACAGCGTGTTCATCACGTCTATTTGCAGCCCCGCGTGGTTCTGGTTTGGGTTGTCACGGCCTCCTGGGCGGGTACCATTTCGGTGCTGTCCACCGGGGCCTACAGTGCTTCCGTCACGGCCAGCATCCTGGCGCAAATCCTCCTCTCATTGCACATTCACCTCACCGCCCAAACCTTCGAGACAATTCACTTTCTGGTTCGGAAACTCGCGCATTGCAGCGAATACGCAATTTTCGGCCTGCTCCTCTATCACTCCTTCGCGCCCCGCCACCCTGAAGACTGGAGCGCTCGCAGCGCCTTCGGCGCTCTAGTCGTCGCCGGCCTGTTTTCCTTGATGGATGAATACCACCAGAGTTTCGTTCCCGGCAGGACCGCCTCACTGGTAGATTGTGACATAGACACGGGTGGAGCGCTCTTGGGGATGGTCCTTTTTTATGCGGGCACGCGCCTTCACGCCAGTAACAGCAACAGAGCGGCTGCAAATGAGAGCAAGGAAGAGATCAGGAAGGGAGCGGAGGGGGAATAGTGGCGCCACAACCACCCTGCCAACAGGCTCGCGGGAAGAGCCGCCACGCCCACCAGCCAGTTGAACGCTCCAAAAACCGACCCACGCGATGAGCTGGGAACAAGGTCCGCAATCCAGGCGCGAAGCACGCCTTCCGTCATTGCGTAGTACGTTCCATAGGCGGCAAACAGGAACCACACAAATTGCGGTCCCCGCACCAGTGAGAATCCCAAATAAACCGCAGCGTAGGCGAAATAGCCAAGGACCACCAGCGTACGCCGCGGGATTCGATCCGAGAGCTTTCCCGCCGGCCAACTCAGCGACGTGTACACCAGATTGAAAAGCAAGCCCAAGCCCGGCGCCAGGGTGGCATGAACTCCCAGGTTTTGGGCGCGAAGTATCAGAAACAGGTCGGAGGAGTTACCTAGCGAGAACAAGCCGACAGCAACCAACATGACGACAAGACGCTTGTTCCAGGTCACAGTGCCAGCCAAGCCGGCGGAGGAAGTGCCGTGCTTTGCGGCTTCCGCAGGTCGGACCTCCGACACCCCCAACCAGACCAGCAGGATGCAGATGGCTCCGGGAACCGTGGCCAGCCAAAAAACCCTACGCACATCACCGGAAAAGAAAGGTAGCAAAGCAAGCGCGCTCAACGGCCCCAGCACTGCTCCGGCTGTATCCATGGCTTGGCGTAAGCCAAATGCCGCACCACGGTGTGCTTGGGAAACCGAATCCGCAAGCAAGGCATCGCGAGGCGCGCCTCGAAAACCTTTGGCTGCGCGGTCGGCAAAACGAATCCAGAATACTTGCCCCCAGGATGTGGCCACCGCAAGACACGGCTTGACGATATTGGCCACCGTATATCCAGCACCCACAAGCGGCCTTCGCCTGCGCAGACGGTCTGAAAGCCAACCCGACAGAAGCCGCCCGAAACTAGAAACTGTCTCGGCCGCGCCTTCGATCAACCCGAAAGCCATCGGACCTGCACCCAGGACGCCGACCAGAAACTGGGGCAGAAGCCAATAGCTCATTTCCGTGGCTGTGTCGTTGAAGAAGGATACCCAGGAAAGCGCCCAGACGTTGCGGGACAACCGCTCGGCACCCCCCGCGCCGTCTTCACGTTCACCGGTGAGCACGGGCATTGTTCGGGCCCCCAAAAGAAAAAATCCCGATCCGGTGTTGATTGCCCCGGCTCGGGATTCTGATGGGGCGATGGATAGATCGCCCCGGCCAACTCAGTGAGATGTTACTTCTTCTCGTCCTCTTCGGGCGGTGGGGTTGCCTGCTCAGCCTTAGCCTTTTCCGCCGCCTTCTGCTTGGCTTCAGCCTTCTTCGCGCGCTTTTCAGCCAATTTCTGGAGGACCTCTGAACCCACCAGTTCCAGCACGGCCAAGTCAGCTCCGTCGCCCTTTCGCCAACCGGTACGCACAATTCGCGTATAGCCGCCCTTGCGCTCCGCGTAACGCCGGGCAAAATCGCCGAAGAGCAGCTTGAGCGCAGCAGGGTCCAGCAGGTAACTCGCTGCCAGCCGCCGGGCATGCAGATCACCCTGTTTCCCTAAAGTGATCATGCGCTCGACAACGGGACGGGCCGCCTTCGCCTTGGCCACCGTGGTCTGAATCCGCTCGCTGAGAATCAACGAGGTGACCAGATTACGCATCAGCGCACGACGGTGCGCGGTGTTCCGACTCAGTTTTCTACCGTAATTACGATGTCGCATCTTCCCAATCCTGCCCCTTGATTTGTTGTGGGGGCTGCTGAGCAGGCGGCATGAGGGGATTACCCTTCTCGTCAGTCTTCATGCCCAGGCTTAGACCCATTACGTTGAGGATTTCCTTGATCTCATTCAAGGATTTTCGCCCGAAGTTCTTCGTCTTCAACATCTCCTGCTCGCTCTTCTGGACCAATTCCCGGATAGTCGTAATGTTCGCGTTCTTGAGGCAGTTGTAAGACCGGACGGAAAGCTCCAACTCCTCGACCGAGCGATCCAGGTTCTCGTTGTAGACCGCGGCCGGCTTCTCTGGCGGAGCCTGTTCCAGCTCTGGCTCTTCTTCGATGTTAATGAAGATAGCGGTGTGGTCTTTGAGAAGCTTGGCAGCCAATCCAATTGCGTCCTGCGGCGTAACCGCGCCGTTGGTCCAGACATCCAAGGTTAGCTTATCGTAGTCGGTCATCTGCCCCAGGCGGGCGGCCTCCACGGTGTAGTTCACCTTGCGGATGGGAGAATGTACGGAGTCCACAGGGATGTACCCGATGGGCAGGTCTTCGTCAAAATTCTTCTCGGCAGAGACATAACCTCGCCCAATCTTGACACGCATCTCGATGTGCAGGCTTCCGCCTTCACTCACGGTGGCGATATAAACGTCCTTATCGAGAATGTCCACATCCGCATCTGTCTGGATCATGCCGGAGGTTACTTCCCCCTGTTTGTCCACAATCAGATGCAAAGTCTTGGGGCCCTCCGTGTGCATTTTCAGAGGAATCTGCTTGAGATTCAAGATGATGTCGGTCGCGTCTTCGACCACCCCCGGGATGGAAGAGAACTCGTGCATGACGCCCTCGATCTTCACGGCCGTGATAGCGCCTCCCTCGATCGAAGAAAGCAACACCCGGCGCAGGGCGTTTCCAATAGTGGTCCCAAACCCCCGTTCAAACGGTTGGGCGGAGAACTGACCGTACTTGTCGGTCAGTGTATCCGTATTGCCAACCAAGTGCTTGGGTTTCTGAAAGCCTTTCCAAAGCATGGCGTTCGTACCTCCCGGAGGCCCGACTCCGCCGGGCTCTCCTGATCCTGACTGCCCAGCTCACTTCGAATAGAGTTCCACGATCATCTGTTCCTGGATGGGGAAGTTCACGTCCTCGCGCTTGGGCAAAGAGATGACCCTTGCCTTCAGCGCTTCCCTGTTAAACTCCAACCAGGGCGGAACCGCCTTGTTCCCCGTCAAGTCGAGCGCCTGTTGGAGGGCTGGCAGTTGCCGGCTCTTTTCGCGGACGGCGACTTCCTGCCCGGGCGAAACCGGAAACGCCGGAATGTTCACTTTGCGTCCCGCAACTTCAAGGTGACCGTGCCGAACCAGTTGCCGGGCCTGGGCACGTGAGGTGGCAAGGCCCAGGCGGTAGGCGACGTTGTCTAAACGCCGCTCCAGCATGAGCAACAAGTTCTCTCCCGTGACCCCCCGCATGCTCGCCGCCTTCTCAAAATAGGCCCGAAATTGATCTTCCAGAATGCCGTAAAGCCGACGAACCTTCTGCTTCTCGCGAAGCTGCAGTCCATAGCCGACTAGTTTGGGGCGGCGCGACTTACCATGCTGGCCCGGCGCAAAGTTGCGCTTCTCAATGGCGCACTTGTCTGTGAGGCACCGGCGCCCTTTCAGAAACAGCTTTGTCCCCTCACGCCGACAGAGCCGACAAACTGCGTCCCGATATCTTGCCAATCCAACCTCCTTCAGGCGAGTGACAAGTGACGAGCAGGTTTGCCAGCCCGACTTACGGCTGGCTTGTCACTCGTCGCTGCCTCTTACACCCGGCGCCGCTTGGGCGGCCTGCAACCGTTATGGGGTATAGGTGTCACGTCCCTGATGTTGCGGACCTCCAACCCCGCGGTCGCTAGGGCGCGAATGGCCGATTCTCGGCCCGCGCCAGGCCCCTTCACGCGGACTTCTACGCTGCGCATCCCATGATCACGCGCCGCGTTGGCCACCCGCAACGCCGCTTGCTGGGCGGCGAAGGGTGTCCCCTTGCGCGAACCCTTGAAGCCCAACGAGCCCGCGCTCGACCAGCAGATAAGCTTCCCGTCAGCGTCGGTGATGCTCACAAGAGTATTGTTGAACGACGCCTGAACGTGAACAATGCCCGCCGGCACGATTCTCTTTTCCTTTTTCTTGAATACCTTTTTCTTACCTGGCTTTGCTGCCGCTTTCGCCATGTCTCCTCACCAGGGTACGTTGAACCCTGCCGCGCCCTTTAAGTTTTAGCCATGGAGCGCTTCTTGTTCGCAATAGTGCCTTTGCGCGGTCCCTTGCGGGTTCGCGCGTTGGTATGCGTGCGCTGTCCGCGCACCGGAAGACTGCGCCGATGGCGCATGCCGCGGTAGGAGCCGACTTCGATCAATCTTCGCACGTTCATCGCCAGTTCTTTCCGCAGGTCGCCTTCCACCCCGCCCTCTTCCTCAATTATTTGGCGGATTCGCGTAACCTCATCTTCGCTCAAATCCTTGACCTTCTTATCGGGATCAATCCCGGCACGCATCAGAATGGACATGGAGCGCGCTCGGCCGATGCCGTAAATATACGTTAGACCAATTTCCGCCCTCTTCTTGGGCGGCAAGTCAATGCCTGCAATTCGAGCCACGTTTCACCTCATCCTTGCCGCTGCTTGTGCTTCGGATTTTCGCAAATCACTCTCACCACGCCGGCGCGGCGCACGATCTTGCACTTCGAACAAATCTTCTTGACCGACGAACGAACCTTCATCTCCACCTCGCGCGTATTCGAAATTCGAAAACCGAAAATCGAAAACCAAAACCCGAAACACCGAACCTCAAACTAGCAGACCTACTTCAAAAACCACGCGAATTTCGAGTTTCGATTTTCCCTCACTTATACCGGAAGACGATCCGCCCGCGCGTCAGGTCGTACGGAGAAAGCTCCACAGCGACCTTGTCTCCGGGTAGAATGCGGATGAAGTTTTTCCTCATCTTACCCGAGATGTGCGCCAATACCCGGTGCTTATTATCCAGCTCCACGCGAAACATCGCATTCGGCAATGCTTCCAGGACCGTCGCCACGACTTCGATTGCGTCTTCCTTAGCCATACACACCCGCGAACCCGTAGGGGCAGGTCCGTCAGCCGACGGATGCCTGCCTTGGGCGACCATCCGTCGGCTGACGGAGTCGCCCCTACAGGACAAGCTAATGCAGTGTCAAAACATCCGGGCCATTGCGGCTGACCGCCACCATATGCTCGAAGTGAGCGGACAATGCGCCGTCCGCTGTCACCGCGGTCCAGTTGTCGTCAAGAACTCGAACCTCCGCCCCGCCGGCATTTACCATCGGCTCGATCGCCAGAACCATCCCTTGCTTGAGCACCGGCCCGTGTCCAGCCTGTCCGAAGTTGGGGATTTGCGGCTCCTCATGGAGCTGGCGTCCGATGCCGTGACCCACAAACTCTCGGACCACAGAATAGCCGTTCTCTTCCACGTGTCGTTGCACGGTAGCGCAAATATCCCCCAACCGGTTTCCCAACCGTGCCTGGTCAATAGCAAGTTGCAACGCTTCCTGGGTAACTCGCAACAGCCTTTGCGCTGAATCCAGAATTTCGCCCACCGGCACAGTTATCGCCGAGTCCCCGTAGTAGCCATCCACGACTACGCCCAGGTCCAGACTAAGTATATCGCCAACCTTGAGGCAACGCTCGGAGGGAATCCCGTGTATGACTTCGCTGTTCACTGAAGCGCATAAACAGCACGGGTAACCCCTGTAACCTTTGAATGCCGACCGCGCGCCTAATTGCGCTATGCGCCCCTCGAGATACTTCTCCAGCTCCCACGTGCTGACTCCAGGTTTCGCCCGCTCCCGCAACTCTTCCAGCAGTCCTCTCGCCATCCTACCACTGCGCCGGAGCCTTTCAATTTCAACCGGTGACTTACAAATGATCATGCCTTCCCCAAACAATCGATCAGCTCCCTTGCAATGTGCTCCGGCCTCCGGTTGCCATCCACCTCGTGAAGAACGCCTTTCCTGCGGTAGTAGTCGATCAGGGGGCTGGTCTGCTTCTCATAGGCCAGCAGCCGTTGGCGAATAGTCTCCTCGCTGTCATCCGCTCGGTGCAAGAGCTTCCCTCCATCCTTGTCACAGACACCCTCGATGCGCGGAGGGTTGAGGTAGACGTTGTAGATCTCACCGCAAAGCGAGCAGGTGCGGCGTCCGGTGAGGCGTTTGAGGAGCAAATCCCGATCCACTTGGATGTCAAGGACGAGCGGGTTACCCCTTCCTTTTGCCTGCAACATCCGATCCACGAACTCCACCTGCGCGAGGGTGCGGGGAAAACCATCCAGGATAAACCCACCCTGGCAGTCGGGTTGGTCGATCCTTTGCTCCACAATGCCGCAGACCACCTCGTCGGGAACCAGCTCCCCCGCTTCCATTTTGGCCTTGGCGGCCAGTCCCAAGGGGGTCCCATTTTGCACTGCTTCCCGCAGCATATCGCCCGTGGAAATCTGCGGGATGGAAAAGTGTTTGGAGACTTCGCGCGCCTGAGTACCCTTCCCCGCCCCGGGGGCACCCAGGAATATCAGGGCCTGCGATCTCATGCACGTCCTCTTTCCAACTTCAGTAACCCCTCCGTCCGCGCACGCGTCCCTTCTTCAGGAAGCCCTCGTAATGGCGCATAATCAACTGCGCTTCAACCTGCTGAACTGTGTCCATGGCCACGCCCACCACGATCAACAGGGAAGTTCCGCCAAAGTAAAAATTCACGTTCAGCCCGTGGAGCAGCCAGGCGGGAAGGTTGGCGTCAAACCAGTTTGCGCCCAGCCAGGCAGGCAAGTGGTTGAGACGTAGGCCCGCAAGCATAATTTCCGGGATCAAGGCGACCAAGGCTAAATACAAACCGCCGACCCAGGTGATCTTCGTGAGAACATCATCCAAATGATCGGCGGTGCGCTTGCCCGGGCGAATGCCGGGAATGAAACCACCTTGCTTGCGGACGTTGTCAGCCACGTCATCCGGGTTATAAACAATCGAGAGGTAAAAGTGAGCAAAAAACATGATGAGCAGCACGTAGCTGAGGGTATAGAGAGGCTCACCCCAGGCAAAGAGTTTGACAAACTTGTCGATTATGCGCCCCAGAATATTGGTCTTCGATAGGAATAAACCTACCGTTTGCGGGAAGGTCAGAATCGAGACGGCAAAGATGATGGGCATCACTCCTCCGCTGTTCACCTTCAGCGGAAGGTGGGTTGACACACCGCCCATCACTTTTCGGCCCACGATGCGTTTTGCATATTGGATAGGAATGCGCCGCTCTCCACGTTCCACCAGAACGATGAAGGCGACAATGGTCACCATGAATACCAGCAACAAGATGAGGGTCAGAGGGCCCCAGACGTGCGTGACGAAGACCTTTTCATAAAGGTCACCGATACCGCGAGGCAAACCCACCACGATTCCGGCGAAGATGAGCAGCGACATGCCGTTACCTATTCCCCGCGAGGTGATCTGCTCTCCCAGCCACATGATGAAGACTGAACCCGTGGTGAGCGTCAAAACTGTGGCAAGAACGAACCCTGGCCCCGGATGGGTCACTAACTGGGAGCCTTGTCTTTGAAGGGCGGCTGCAACACCGAATGCCTGGAACGCGCTTAGCCCCACGGTGAGCCAGCGCGTGTACTCCGTAATCTTTCGCCGACCCAGTTCGCCTTCCTTCTTCAGCTTTTCCAGGGTGGGATTAACCACACCCAATAACTGAAGGATAATCGACGCCGTGATGTACGGCATGATTCCCAGCGCAAAAACCGTCATGCGTTTCAGGCCGCCCCCGGAAAACATGGCCAGCAATCCAAAAATGCCGCCGCCTAATTGCTGATTAAACAGTTGCTCGAAGGCCTCGGCATTGATGCCGGGCGTCGGTATAAAGGCGCCCAGGCGATACACTGCCAGCATGGCGAGAGTAAAAAGGATGCGCCGGCGGAGATCCGGAATCTCGGTGATGCTCTTAAGGGACTCGATCATGCGGAAATGACCTCAGCCGTACCGCCGGCCTTTTGGATCTTTTCCCGTGCAGATTTGGAAAAGTGGTGGGCCGTAATCTTCAGCGCCACTTTCAACTCTCCGTCACCCAGGACCTTCAAACCGTCTCGCAGCTCTTTGATGTAGCCACGTTGAATGAGCAGTTCAGGAGTAATCGTCTCCTCTGGGGTGAAGTCCCCAAGGTCCCTCAAGTTCACAAGCGCGAAATGCTTCTTGAATATGTTCGTAAAGCCGCGCTTGGGAAGCCGTCGGTGCAGGGGCATCTGCCCGCCTTCAAACCCGGGGCGCATCCTCGCCCCGCTTCGCGACCGCTGTCCTTTTGAGCCGCGGGTCGCGGTCTTGCCATGGCCGGAGCCCATCCCCTGGCCGACCCGTTTACTCCGCTTTTTTGCCCCGCGAGGTGGGCGAAGTGTTCCGATGTGCGTTGCCATATGATTGTTGCCTGCTTCGTTCAAGCTTCAGGCGGACCTTCCTCCGGAGAAGCCGCGTCACCTGCCGTAGCGTTTTCCTCTCCACTGGGGTTTGTTAGCTCACCTGCTTTTGTGGGAGCCAAATCCCCGGATGTTTCCGCCGCAGGAGCCTCGGTCTTCTCAGCTTCATCCACAGAAGCCTCGAGGATTGTCTCCGCCGGCTTCGACGCCACCGCTTCCGGCGGGTAAATGGTGTATTCCGGCACTAAGGTCCAGGCCGCTTTCGAAGCTGCTTCCACAATCTCGACCAGATGGGGAACCTTCGCCACCAAGCCGCGAATCTGCGGCGTGTCCGGCCTCTCAACCTCCTGATTCAACTTCTTTAGCCCCAGGCTTCGAACGATGCGCTTTTGGTGATAGCTGAAGCCTATCCCGCTGCGTACCCATTTGATGCGGATGATTCTTTGACCCTTATCGGACACGGTTACTTGACCCCTTTAAAGTTCTTCCGCGGTCTTCCCCCGCATGGCCGCCACTTCCTCCCTGCTGCGAAGCTGGAGGAGACCGTCCATGGTCGCCTTCACAACGTTGTAAGGATTCGTGGTCCCCAGCGACTTTGTCAATACGTTCTGAATTCCCGCTGCCTCCACCACTGCCCGCACCGCCCCACCCGCGATCACTCCGGTTCCAGCCGCGGCCGGCTTCAGCAGCACCTTGCCGGCGCCGTAGTGCCCAATGACCGTGTGCGGGATCGAGGTCGGCGTCACGTGAATCTTGACCAGCGCCTTCTTGGCGGCTTCGATGCCCTTGCGGATGGCCATCGGCACCTCGCGTGCCTTGCCCGAGCCATAACCCACGATTCCCGCTCCGTCCCCCACCACCACCAACGCTGAAAAGCTCAGGTTCTTGCCACCCTTAACCACTTTGGTGACACGGTTGATAGAAACCACCTGATCCTTGAGTTGCAGCGCGTTCGGATCAATCCGATTTTCCAACACTTCCCTCCCCGCCTTGACTCCTAAAATTTGAGTCCTGCTTCGCGCACCGCCTCCGCCAAGGCCTTTACCCGCCCGTGATAGCCGTACCCACCACGGTCGAACACCACCCGCGAGATTCCGGCGGCACTGGCGCGCTTTGCCAGAGTCACACCCACTACTTTTGCTGCGGCGATATTTCCGCCCGTCTTCAGCGTCGTTCGGACTTCCTTGTCTCGGGTAGAGGCGGACACCAGTGTCTGCCCCCGTGTGTCATCAATAATCTGCACGTAGATATGATTGATGGACCGGAAAACGCTAAGCCGTGGCAGTTCCGCCCGCCCATCCATTCGTTTTCGGATTCGGGCGTGAACCCGCCGGCGCGCCGCGTCCTTGGAAACCATTTGCAACATATTGCGCTCTCCGCTCCAGCCTTGCTATTGGCCAGTCTTCGCAGTTCCGCCCGCCGCTGCTGCCGCCTTGCCCACCTTCTTCTTCAGCCGCTCGCCAGTATAGCGTACACCTTTGTTCTTGTATGGGTCAGGAGGCCGTAAGCCACGAATCTCTGCCGCCATTTGTCCCACTCGCTGTTTGTCTGCGCCGCTGATCACCAGATGGGTCTGCTTCTCGACGGTGATGGTCAGTCCCTCCGGGACGGGCACCTCGATGGGATGCGAATAACCCAGGGTAAACACCACGGACTTGCCTTTGGCCTCCGCCCGGTATCCGATCCCCACAATGTCCAAGTGCTTCTCAAAGCCTTGGGCTACTCCGCGCACCGCGTTGGCCAGGAGGCTGCGAGCCAAGCCGTGCAATGCCACCTGCTCGTTCCCCTCCCGTTTAACCACGTATTGGCCGTCCTGCTTCTCAAAGTGAACCCCCGGCGGTACCGGCACCCTCAAGGTTCCTTTCGGTCCCTTGACCACCATAGCTTCCCCATCCGCCTGCACCGTTACAGCGGACGGTACTTGCACGGGCTTGGTTCCTATTCTTGACATAATCCTTATTCCAAATTCGCAGCTTCGTTTCTTTGCTCAGGTTCCTGCCACCTGACCCTGCGGCTCACGAGAACAAGCAAAGTTAGACTAAGATACGCTGCCTAGAATCTCGCCCCCTACGCCGGCTCGACGAGCTTGTCTTCCGGTCATCAATCCACGCGGTGTCGTGAGGATGTTTACTCCCAGCCCTCCCTGCACCATGGGGATTTCCCGCGCCCCGGAATAGACCCGCCGTCCCGGCCTGGAGACACGATCCAGCGTGGTGATGACGTTCTCACCGTCGGCGCCATAGCGGAGAACTATTCTCAACACTTTCTTCTTACCCTCCTCACTCACTTTGAAGTTGCTGATGTAACCCTCGTCTTTCAATATGCGCGCAACCTCGACTTTCAATTTTGAGGAGGGCATGTCCACTCGCTGGTGCCGGGCTTGAATCCCGTTTCGAATTCGCGTAAACATGTCCGCAATAGAATCTGTCACGGCTGCCATAAAACTCCCGCAATCTGGATTGCTTCTCGGATCCCCCCTACCTACCAGCTCGACTTGACCACCCCGGGGATGTCACCCTTCAACGCCAATTGCCGGAAACACAAACGGCACATCTTGAATTTGCCCAGGTAACCGCGAGGCCGGCCACAAATCAGGCAGCGATTCCGATGCCGGATCTTGAACTTCGGCTTCTTGCGTAATTTCGCCATCATTGAGGTTCGAGCCACGGATTAACCCCCTAAGTACAGTGACGAGTGACAAGTGACAAGTGACGAGCACCCGTCATGCCCGCCACGGATTCCCAATAGTCCTGGATCTGTTGCTTGTCACTCGTCACTGCGTTAGTCACTCGTCACTTGTCACTCGTCACTGCTTTTCGGCGCTGGGCCTCCGACCGGAAGGGCATCCCCAGGTGCCGGAGCAATGCCAGAGCTTCTGCGTCGGAACGAGCATCGGTAACGATAGAAATGTTCAGTCCCTTTACCTTTTCGACTTTGGCGTAGTCGACTTCGGGGAAAACCAACTGGTCGCGAAGACCCAAAGTATAGTTGCCACGTCCGTCGAAGGCGCGAGTTGAAAGACCTCTGAAATCGCGCACGCGAGGCAACGCCACGCTGGTGAGGCGGTCGAAAAACTCATACATCCGGTCGCCCCGCAAAGTTACCATGGCCCCGATTGGCATGTTCTTGCGCAGTTTGAAATTCGCTATCGATTTCCGCGCCCGCGTGACTATCGGCTTTTGCCCGGTAATCTGGCCCAACTCCGCTGTACCGGCGTCGAGCAGTTTGGCGTTCTGGATAGCTTCGCCCAATCCCATGTTCAACACGATCTTCCTGAGACGCGGGGCCGCCATGCTGTTAGGGTACTTGAACTCCTCCACCAAGGCCGGCACGACTTCCTTCGTATATTTTTCTTTCAAACGCGGCGCCATGTCCCCTTCACATCCTCCCTGAAGAGCCGCGAACCTCAAAGGCGGAGGTCCGCGCTACGCTTACGTATCCAAGGATTTTTCGCACTTCGCGCAAATCCGCACCTTCTTGCCCCCGGCCATCTCGCGGTGCTGGATGCGGGTGGGTCCGCATTCGCGGCACACCAAGGCCACATTGGAAACGTGGATCGGTCCTTCCTTTTCCAAAATCCCGCCACGGATTTGCTTGCCCGGGTTGGGGCGTGTGTGCCGTTTGATCATGTTAACATGCTCGACGTAGAGGCGCCGCTGGCGGGGTTCGACTTCCAGAACCCGGCCCACCTTTCCCTTATCCCGGCCGGCGATCACTTTCACCTGGTCGTTCTTCCGGATATCCAATCCAAATCCCATCACAAAACCTCGGGGGCCAGTGAAACTATCTTCAAAAACTTCTTCTCACGGAGTTCCCGCGCCACCGGCCCAAAGACGCGTGTCCCCACCGGCTCGTTGGCCTCATTGATGAGCACGGCGGCATTTTCATCGAATCGAATGTAGCTGCCATCCCGCCGCCTCTGCTCCTTGCGCATCCTGACAATCACGCACTTCACAACCGTGCCCTTAGGAATGGCGCTATCGGGCGCCGCTTCCTTGACGGAAGCGGTGACCACGTCACCCAGGCCCGCCTGCAAACCTACGTCTCCACCCACCGGAAGAATGCAGGACAGCCTTCGGGCTCCGGAGTTGTCCGCCACATGAAGAATCGTCCTCATCCCAATCATACTGCCTCCTCCGGCAGAGGAGCCAATTCGACGGCCTTGTTGACGATTTCCACCACCCGCCAGCGCTTTCTCCGGCTGAGCGGCCGCGTCTCCTGGATTCGTACCCTGTCACCGGGACGGCACTCGTTCTTTTCGTCGTGGGCAAGGAACCGCTTCGAGTGCCGGACCACCCGTTTGTAAAATGGATGGATGACCTGTCGCTCCACTGTGACCACCACGGTCTTCTGCATTTTATTGCTGGTCACCATTCCGACTTTTTCCTTTCGCCTTTTCTGCATAACTCCTTATTCTCACCCAGTCCGGGTCGCCGCCACTTCAGGCCGATTCGGCTCCTCCAGCCTTCAGTTGGCGCTCGCGCAGAATTGTCTTCACTTTGGCAATACCTTTCCGCAACTCGCGGAGGGTCTCCAAGCTCTCCGTTTGCCCGCTGGCCATTCGGAACCTCAAGCGGCCCAGTTGACCGGTAAACTCGCGCTCCCGCGCCGAGAGTTCGTCGTCCGTCCATTCGCGCATGTTCTCAGCCGGCCACTTCCATCTCTTGCTCTTATCCAACTTCATGACTTCCGCTCCACAGGCCGCCAAGCCGCCAGTTTACGGGAAACAAATTGCGTGGCCAAAGCCAGCTTATGGCCAGCCAGGCGAAGCGCTTCCCGAGCTTCCTCTTCCGAGACACCTTCCATTTCGAACAGAATTCGTCCCGGCTTCACCACCGCAACCCAAAACTCAGGAGCACCCTTGCCCTTCCCCATACGAGTTTCTGCTGGCTTCTTGGTCACGGGCTTGTCCGGGAAAATGCGGATCCAGAGTTTTCCGCCCCTCTTGATGAAGCGCATGATGGCCACGCGACTGGCTTCGATCTGGCGGTCCGTAATCCACCCCGGTTTGAGTACCTTCAACCCGTAGTCCCCGAATGACAGGTCGGATCCCCGCCACGCTTTGCCGCGCATACGCCCCCGTTGCTGTTTCCGGTACTTCACCTTGCTCGGCATTAACATAGGGTCGACTCACTCCCAGAAGTCGAGGAGTCCAGGAGTAGAGAAGTTTGGAAGTGACTTCTCGACTCCTTGACTCCTCGTCTCATTAAACGGCTGCCGCCTCCGCGGGCACAGGCTTCGCCGCCTTTTCCGGCCGCCGTTTCTGTTCCAAAATGTCGCCGTTATAAATCCAGCACTTCACCCCAATCACACCGTATGTGGTCATGGCTTCAGCAAGTCCATAATCAATGTCCGCGCGCAGGGTGTGTAGCGGCAAGCGTCCCTGGAGGTACCATTCCGAACGGGCAATCTCCGCTCCGTTCAGCCGCCCTCCGCAGCGAATCTTGATTCCCTTGCAGCCAAAGCGCAGCGCGGAATCAACCGCTTTTCTCATGGCCCGCCGAAATGCCACGCGCTTTTCAAGCTGCAAGCATATTGCCTCCGCCACCAACTGGGCGTTTAACTCCGGCCGGTGAACCTCCTGGATGTTGATGGGTAGAACCTCGCGTCCCGTGCTCTTCTGGATCTCCTGTCGAAGACGATCAATCTCCGCGCCTTTGCGCCCGATGATGATACCGGGCCGAGCGGTGTGGATGGTGATCTTCAGCTTGTTGCCCGGACGCTCGACTTCGATGCTGGCCACACCCGCGGCCTGGAGTTGGTCCTTCAGCCGCTTCTTGAGCTTCAGGTCTTCATGGAGAAAATCGGAGTAGTCCTTCTTCGCGAACCAGCGCGACTTCCAGGTTTTGTTGTAACCAAGACGAAACCCGTAAGGATGAACCTTCTGACCCACCTAATCCTCCCTTTAAGCCTTCAGCGCTCACCTCTCAGCTTTCAGCTAAGACCCCTGAAGGCACCTCGTAGCTTCTTTCTTCCCTCTCACGCTGTCACGCACGACCTAACGCTTTGGCTGAACGCTGAAGGCTGATAGCTGACAGCTCTCTATTCCTCCGGCGACTCGACCACGACGGTGACATGGCTTGTCCGTCGCTGGTAGCGGTACGCACGGCCCATGGGCGCGGGACGAACTCGCTTGGAACGTGATCCCTCATTGACGTAGGCCTCTGACACCACCAACTGGTCCACGTCCACATGCTCAGCTTTGTCCTCGGCATTGGCGATGGCCGAACGCAAGACCTTCTCCACCGCCTGCGTCACTCGCTTCTTGGTGTAGGTCAGCGTACTCAGTGCGTCCCCCACGTTCTTGCCGCGAATCAGGTCCACCACCAAGCGCGCCTTTTGCGGTGACACTCGAATATATTTTTGTGTGGCTCGTGCTTCCATAGCTTGGTCCGGGCTCCGGGTTCAAACCCCACGGTTAGCTGGCGGCTCCTGCCGGCGGGGTCGCCGGCGGCCTTGCGCCTCCCACCGGGGGTGGAGCTGCGACAGCGGCCCTTTCCGTCGCCACCTTCATACTGTGGCCCTTGAAGGTGCGCGTCGGTGAGAACTCGCCTAACTTATGGCCAACCATGTTCTCCGTGATGTACACGGGTATAAACTTCTTGCCGTTGTGAACGGCAATCGTATGCCCCACCATCTCGGGAACAATGGTGGAACGTCGCGACCAGGTTTTCACCACTTTCTTTTCGAACCGCCGGTTGAGCAGCTCGATCTTCTTCATCAAGTAGCCGTCCACGAAGGGACCCTTCTTCAGCGACCTCCCCAAGGCTTCCTCCCTCTATTTCCTTTCGCGCCGCTTCACAATAAACCGGTCCGTTAACTTATTATTGCGCGTCTTGTAGCCGCGTGTGGGCTGACCCCAGGGGGTTACCGGATTTCGTCCTCCGGAGGTCTTCCCTTCCCCGCCTCCCAGCGGATGATCGACAGGATTCATGGCCACACCACGCACGGTCGGCCGAATGCCCATCCACCGCTTGCGACCCGCCTTGCCAATCGAAATGTTTTCGTGTTCGAGATTCCCCACCTGTCCGATAGTGGCCACGCAATCCATGAGAACTTTGCGAACCTCGCCGGAGGGGAGACGAATCTGGGCGTATTCCCCCTCTTTGGCCAGCAACTGGGCGGAGCTTCCAGCGCTGCGCACCATCTGGCCACCCTTTCCCGGCCGCAATTCGATGTTGTGGATGAGGGTGCCGGCCGGAATACTCTTGAGCGGCAAAGCATTGCCCGTAACAATATCCGCCTCGGGCCCGGAAACGACCTTGTCCCCCACCTTCAGGCCGGAGGGGGCCAGAATGTAACGTTTTTCTCCGTCGACGTAATGCAAGAGGGCGATGAAAGCAGAACGGTTAGGGTCGTACTCAATGGTTGCCACACGGGCCGGAATTCCCATCTTATCCCGTTTGAAATCCACAACCCGATATTGCCGCTTGTGCCCACCCCCGCGGTGCCAAATCGTCAATTCACCGTGGTTGTTGCGCCCCGAGATGCGGGATTTAGGCTCCAAGAGCGGCTTGTGCGGAGTCGTGCTGGTGATTTCCTCGAAGGTCAAGCCGGTTTGGAACCTTCGCGTCTCGGTGTAGGGTCTGTAGGTTTTGATTCCCATAGCCTTCGTCTTCCGCGGCGAACCACTCCACCGCTCCAACTCATCTACTCACTCTCAACGTACTCCGGAACTTTCTCGCCTGACTTCAACTTCACATATGCCTTTTTCCAGTCGGGCCGGAAGCCGATTGTCTTGCCCCGGCGCCGCATCTTCCCAGCGTAACCGGAGGTGTGTACGGATGCGACCTTAACCTTGAACGCCGTCTGCACCGCCTCCTTGATTTCGATCTTGGTGGCCTCCGGCTGCACCCGGAAGCATAGCGTCCGATGGCGTTCTTTGACGTCCACGCTCTTCTCAGTAACGATCGGCTTTTGCAGAATTTGGTAGGGGCTCTTCATAGCAACGACTCCTGGAGCCGGGTGAGGGCACCTTCCGAGATCAGCACTTGGTCGTGGCTCAAAACCTGGTAAGGATGCAAGCTGTGGTGGCGAATAAGGTCACACCCCTCAACATTCCGGGAAGAAAGCTCCAGGTTGGGGTCCGCCGCATCGTTCACGACCAGCACAGTTTTTTCAACCCCCAGCTTCTTGAGTGCCTCCGCAAACAATTTAGTCTTCGCCTCACCCAGGCTCAAATGGTCAACCACCGTCAGCTTATGTTCCAGGAATTTCGCCGAGAGAGCAGATCGCAACGCCCCCCGGAGCATCTTTTCCGGAATCGAATAAGAGTAATCGCGGGGCTTGGGACCATGGGCTATCGACCCGTGACGCCACAACGAGCTCCGAATACTGCCCACCCGCGCCCTTCCTGTGCCCTTCTGTCTCCAGGGCTTCTTGCCTCCGCCGCGAACCTCTCCCCGGCTTTTGGTTGAATGTGTGCCGCGACGCTGGCTCGCAAGATATTGCTTCACGGCTTCCCAAAGCAGGCTCGGGTTCGGTTTGATCGCGAAAATCTCGTCCGCAAGCTCGAGCTGCTTGACGGTCGCACCTTCTAAATTCCTGACTTCAACTGTCGCCATATTAGTTCTCAGTTTAAGCTCTCAGCCGTCAGCTATCAGCCATCAGCGAAGACCCTGTTTGCTGAAGGCTGATCGCTTCCTTTCTGCCTTCTGCTTTCTGCCTACTGCCTACAGTCACTTACGCGGCGCCTTGGCCTTGTGAACCACTACGTAACTGCCCTGAGGACCCGGCACTGCACCCTCGACTAACAATGTGTTCTCCTCCGCAAGCACCTGCACCACGCGCAGATTGCGCACTGTCGCCCGCGCGTGGCCCATATGACCTGCTGCCTTCATCCCCTTCAGAACCCGGGAGGGCCATGCCGAAGCTCCAATCGAGCCCGGGGCACGATGGAACATGGAACCGTGCGACCCGCCGCCGCCTCCGAAGTGGTGACGCTTGTGGACACCAGCGAAGCCCCGACCTTTGGACACTCCCGTCACATCGACGTAGTCGTTCACGGAGAAGACATCCGCCAAGACCTTGTCGCCGATGTTCACTTCGCCGGCGTCCGCGCCCAGTCGCACTTCGCGGAGGAAACGAACCGGGTTCGCCCCAGCCTTCTTGAAATGCCCTTCCCGAGGTCTATTGACGCGCTTCGGAGGCGGTAATTCAACCAGCCCCAACTGGGCCGCCTCATACCCTTCCCGCCCCTTGGTCTTCCGCTGGATGACGATGCACGGCCCCGCCTTCAGCACAGTCACAGGCGTGACGTCTCCGTTCTCTCCGAAGACTTGCGTCATGCCCAACTTCTTTCCTAATATCGCCTTTACCATTGTTCGTTACCAGCGTTTCCGGTCGAGACCGCACATGCAGGCGGAGCACCCCAGTCCCCAGCCCCTAGCACCCAGTCCCTACTTCGTGTGTTCCTTCCCAAACGCCTTGATTTCGATGTCCACGCCGGAAGGCAGATCCAATTTCGTCAAAGCCTCGATCGTGTTGGAAGTCGGCTCCAGGATATCCACCAGCCGCTTGTGCGTGCGGATTTCGAACTGCTCACGCGATTTCTTATCCGTATGCGGCGAGCGCAGCACGCAATACTTGTTCTTGATGGTAGGCAGAGGTATGGGCCCCGCCACCTGCGCACCCGTCCGCTTGGCGGTCGACACGATCTCCGCCGCAGATTGATCGAGGATCCTGTGATCGTAAGCCTTCAGTCGGATTCTGAGTTTTTGGTGAAGCATTCGCACGCACCTTACTGAATGATCTCGGTGACCGAGCCGGCGCCCACCGTGTGGCCGCCTTCGCGGATGGCGAAGCGCAGCCCTTTCTCCATGGCGATGGGCGTGATCAGCTCGATCTCCAGGTTCACGTTATCCCCCGGCATCACCATCTCCGTCCCCGCCGGCAGCGTCCCTACCCCCGTCACGTCCGTCGTCCGAAAGTAAAACTGCGGCCGGTACCCCGTGAAGAACGGCGTGTGCCGCCCCCCTTCTTCCTTCGTCAATATGTACACGGCCGACTTGAACTTGGTGTGCGGCGTGATCGACCCCGGCTTCGCCAGCACCATCCCCCGCTCCACTTCTTCCTTCTCCGTCCCCCGCAGCAACACCCCTATGTTGTCCCCCGCCTGCCCTTCATCCAACAGCTTCTTGAACATCTCTACGCCCGTCACCACCCGCTTGAACGACTCCGGACGCAAGCCCACGATCTCCACTTCCTCCTGAATCTTTACCTTCCCACGCTCCACCCGCCCCGTCACCACCGTCCCACGCCCCGAGATCGAGAAAATGTCTTCAATCGGCATCAGGAAAGGCTTGTCCAGCTCCCGTTGCGGCAGCGGAATGTAACTGTCCACCGCGTCCATCAACTCGTGAATCGACTTCTCCCACTTCGCGTCCCCTTCCCCTGCCTTCAGCGCGCTCCCACGAATCACCGGGATCTTGTCCCCGGGAAACTGGTACTTGGTCAGCAACTCCCGCACCTCCACTTCCACCAAGTCCAGCAACTCCGGGTCGTCCACGGCGTCGCACTTGTTCATGTACACCACGATGTACGGCACGTTCACCTGCCGCGCCAGCAGCACGTGCTCCCGCGTCTGCGGCATCGGCCCGTCCGTCGCCGCCACCACCAGTATCGCCCCGTCCATCTGCGCCGCCCCCGTGATCATGTTCTTGATGTAGTCGGCGTGCCCAGGGCAGTCCACGTGCGCGTAGTGCCGGTTCTTCGTCTCGTACTCCACGTGCGCGATCGCTATCGTGATCCCCCGCGCTTTCTCCTCCGGCGCGTTGTCAATCGAGTCAAAGGGCCGGAACTTCACCTTCGGATTCGCCTTCGCCAATACCTTGGTGATCGCCGAGGTCAACATCGTCTTGCCATGATCGATGTGCCCAATCGTCCCAATGTTCATGTGCGGCTTCGATCTGTCGAACTTCTCCTTTGCCATAGCTGATGCACTCCTCGGATTCTTCTCAGAATTCTCTTTTCGCTACCCTCTACGCTGAACTCGCCTAATTCCTCACCGCCCGCCCTTGCACGCAGGCGATGACTTCCTCAGAAATTGTCGCCGGGGTCTGTTCGTAGCGCAGAAAATGCATCGTGTACGAGGCGCGACCCTGTGTCCTGGAACGCAACTCCGTAGCGTAGCCGAACATTTCCGCCAGGGGTACCTTGGAGCGGATGATCTGGGTCGAGCCGCGCTTCTCCAGGCCTTCGACGTGACCGCGCCGCGCGCTCAGGTCGCCCAACACATCCCCCATGTACTCTTCGGGAACTACCACTTCCACCTTCATCACCGGTTCCAGCAGAACCGGCTTGGCCTTGCGCACAGCTTCTTTGAAGCCTAGTGAACCGGCAATCTTAAAGGCAATCTCGGAAGAATCAACTTCATGATAGGAACCGTCAAACAAGGTTACGGAAACGCCATTCATTTCGTAACCGGCAAGGACGCCGGACTCCATGGCCTCGCGAATGCCTTGATACGTGGGCAAAATAAATTCCCTGGGAACAACTCCGCCCACAATCTCGTCAAGGAACAGGAGTTTCAGTTCCGCATCAAACTTGTTAGTGGACTTTTTCTTGGTGATTTCTGCGATGGCGTTAAGGTCAGGATGAGGGAGGGGGTCGACGCGCAAGAAAACGTGGCCATACTGGCCCCGCCCGCCGGTCTGCCGCACGTACTTCCCTTCTCCTTCCGCGGCAGCCAAAATGGTCTCACGGTAGGCCACCTGGGGGCGTCCCACGTTGGCCGCCACGCTGAACTCGCGCACCATGCGGTCCACCAGGATCTCCAGGTGTAGTTCTCCCATCCCCGAAATCAATGTCTGTCCCGTATCCGGGTCGGTGTGAACCTTGAAAGTGGGGTCTTCTTGGGTCAATTTGGACAGGGCATTCCCCAGCTTTTCCTGATCCGCCTTAGTTTTGGGTTCAATGGCCACAGAGATGACCGGGGCTGGAAAATCCATGGACTCAAGCACGATGGGGTGAGCCTCATCACATATCGTGTCACCCGTAGAGACGGTCTTCAACCCCACTGCGGCGGCGATGTCACCCGCGAACACCTCCGAAAGTTCCTCGCGCTTGTTGGCGTGCATCTGCAACAATCGCGAAATGCGTTCCCGCCGGTCGCGGCGAGGATTGTAAGCCGAGTCCCCCTGTTGCAAGGTGCCTGAATAAACTCGCAGAAAGGCAAGCTGACCAACATAGGGGTCAGTCATAATCTTGAACACCAGGGCGGCAAACGGATCTTCATCCGAGGGCTTCCGGATCAAGATTCTCTCCTCGTCGTCGGGCGCCGAACCCTCAATGGGGGGAATATCAACCGGCGAGGGCAAATAATCGACCACCGCATCGAGCAGGGGCTGAACCCCTTTGTTCTTGAAAGCCGCCCCGCAAAGCACGGGAAAGGCTTTCATAGCAATGGTGGCTCGCCTAAGGGCGGCACGAGCATCCTCTTCTAAGATGGCCTCACCGTGGACGTACTTCTCCATGATTTGTTCATCGACTTCGCCCAATGATTCGATCATCTGCTCGCGGCAAAGCCGGGCCTTCTCCCCATGTTGCGCAGGGACTTCAACGTCGTCGAAAGCGGCCCCCAGCGTCTCTTCTTTCCACACTATAGCCCGCTGCCTAACCAGGTCGATGACCCCCTCGAAATCGTCTCCGGCCCCCAGCGGTAACTGGACAACAATGGGGTTGGCATGAAGCTTGGAACGAATCTGGCTGACACAGGTTTCAAAGTCCGCTCCCACCCGGTCCATCTTGTTCACGAAAACGATGCGCGGAACTCGATACTTGTCAGCCTGCCGCCAGACGGCTTCGGTCTGCGGTTCGACGCCCTCGACCGCCCCTAAAATGGCAATCGCTCCGTCAAGTACCCGGAGCGACCGTTCCACCTCCGCCGTAAAATCCACGTGACCCGGCGTGTCAATAATATTAATTCGAATATCGTTCCAGAAACAGGTGGTGGCAGCGGAGGTAATGGTAATGCCGCGTTCCTGCTCCTGTTCCATCCAGTCCATGACGGCGGTGCCCTCGTGCACTTCCCCCATCTTGTACGTCCTGCCGGTATAGTACAGGATGCGCTCCGTGGTCGTCGTCTTCCCGGCATCGATGTGAGCCATGATGCCGATGTTCCGGGTTTTTTCGAGCGGCGTCTGACGCGGCATAGATTCTTATGCGAACAAAACAGACCCCGATCTTGATCCTCGGATCAAGATCCTGCCCCCCAGCAGCCTATTGATCGGTAAAGCCGCCCATGGCGGCCACAAAGCGGATCGTGGGCCAGGGTGGTCCCACCTCCCGCCTTGACCAAGGTTACCAGCGGTAATGGGCAAAAGCCTTATTGGCTTCGGCCATGCGGTGCGTGTCGTCCCGCTTCTTGATGGCGCCGCCGCGGTTGTTGGCAGCATCCAGCAACTCCGCGGCCAGCTTCTCCACCATGGACTTCTCTCCCCGCTCCCGCGCATAGCCGATAATCCAGCGGAGACTTAACGAGGTCTGACGATTCCGATTGACTTCCACCGGCACCTGATAGTTTGCTCCACCCACGCGGCGGGTCTTCACTTCCAGGGTCGGCTTGACGTTCTCCACCGCCTTCTTGAAGACCTTGAGCGGGTCATCGTTGGCCCGTTGTTGGATCAATTCGAAGGCGTCGTACACTACCTGCTGGGCAATACTCTTTTCGCCCGTCAGCATGACGCAGTTCACAAACTTCTGAACTAGTGGGCTGCCGTGAACCGGATCGGCGCTTACCTCTCGACGCTCAACTGTACCTTTACGAGGCATAAAACAGTTCTCAGTTCTCAGTTGCCAGTAATCAGTCGCCGACTGCTTACTGCCTACTGCCTACTTACTTATGATGCCTTGGGCCTTTTGGCCCCGTACTTGGACCGTCCTTGCCGGCGGTCCGTCACCCCGGCGGAATCCAGAGTCCCGCGGATCACGTGGTAGCGAACTCCCGGCAGATCCTTGACGCGCCCGCCCCGGATCAGAACGATCGAGTGTTCCTGCAAATTGTGGCCCACGCCCGGAATATACGTGGTCACTTCCATAGCATTCGTCAACCTGACTCGCGCCACCTTCCGCAACGCTGAGTTCGGCTTCTTGGGCGTCTGTGTGTACACGCGAACGCATACGCCACGTTTCTGGGGACAACCTTCAAGTGCCGGGCTTGAAGTCTTGTATCTCGGCTGCTTCCGGCCAAGTCGAACCATCTGGCTAAAAGTTGGCATTCCAGGGCCTCTCCCGCCCCGCGCACGAGGTTTCTTATTCCTGTGCGCTTCTACAGACTCGAATCAGGCTTATACCTAATCCTTACAAATGTAACAGACCCCTGCAAAACCTGTCAAGCGACTTGCAAAGGACCCCGCAACTTCTGCGAAAAGTCTCACCGCATTTCAAGGATTTCCCGCTCCTTGCCCTTACCCACACTCTCCAACTTCTCCATGGTTTCGTCAGTCAGCTTCTGAATTTCTTCCAGACCGCGGTGCTCGTCATCTTCGGATATCTTCTTATCCTTGAGCAAGCTTTTCAATTCCTCGTTCCCATCGCGGCGAATATTCCTCACTGCCGTCCGGTGATTTTCCAGAACCTTGTGAAGATGCTTAACCAACTCTTTCCGCCGCTCCTCGGTGAGCGCCGGAATGGGAACCTTCAGGATTTTTCCATCGTTGACCGGATTCAACCCCAGGCCCGAAGATCGAATGATCTTTTCAATCGCCGGCAACAAACTCGCGTCCCAGGGTTGCACGGTCAGCAGGGAGGGATCGGGAACACCCATAGTAGCGACCTGGTTCAGAGGTGTCAGCGTGCCGTAGTACTCAACCTTGAGGTGCTCCAACAGGCCGGTCGAGGCGCGGCCCGTCCGAATTGAAGCGAGTTCGGCGCGCAGGTCGTCTGCCGCCTTCCCCATGCGGGTTCTCGTTTGCGCCACCGTCTCCTTAATCATTTTTTACCCCCCTTTCCGGCCGCGCACTCAACGGGATACCAGCGAGCCAACCTTTTCACCGAGAATGACACGTTTTAGATTGCCCGGAACATTAAGATTAAAAACGATGATAGGCAAGCTATTATCCATGCACATCGAAATAGCCGTAGTGTCCATCACTTTCAGCCCGCGCGACAGCAGATCCAGATAATTGATCTGCGAAAACATCTTGGCGTGGGAGACCTTTTGAGGGTCCGCGTCATAGACGCCATCCACCTTGGTGGCTTTCAGGATTACGTCCGCCTTGGTTTCAATAGCACGCAGTGCCGCAGCCGTATCCGTTGAAAAATAGGGACTGCCTGTTCCCGCCGCAAAAATCACCACTCGGCCTTTCTCCAAATGACGGATCGCACGGCGACGAATAAACGGCTCCGCAATCTCGCGAATTTCAATTGCCGTGGTCACCCGCGTATGGCAGCCGCGTTTCTCCAGGGCATCTTGAAGAGCCAAGCTGTTAATTACGGTGGCCAACATTCCCATTTGGTCTGCTACCACACGGTCGATACCTGACTCGGAGGCCGCCACCCCGCGAATAAAGTTCCCGCCGCCCATGACGATGCCGACCTCGACCCCCAGCTTTCGAACTTCCTCCACTTCTTCAGCAATGCGAGCCACCGTCGTCGGGTCAACGCCGAATCCCTGAGATCCCATCAGGGCTTCACCGCTCAGTTTCAGGAGAATACGGCGAAAAACAGGCTCACTCATGGTTTCCGCTCACCCAATGCAATGCGATTCTCCACCCTCGAAAATACAGGTCATTCCCGCGAAAGCGGGAATCCATCTTTGTGGACTGGCGTGGACCCGTGATCCTTTGTCATTCCGAGCGCAGCGAGGAATCCCGCCTTGGCTTGTTCTGGGAGCAAACAGAGCGAGATTCCTCGCTGCGCTCGGAATGACAAAGGCACGCAGCCTGTTAAGTGCCTTGTGGCGCTTCAATCGGACTACGCTCAGGGGACGCCGCCAGCCCTTCTCCCACCTTGAAACGCGCGAAACGGCGGACCGTGATGTTCTCACCAAACTTGGCAATCTTGGAAGCGATTAATTCCCCTATGGTGACCGCCCCCGTCGCATCCTTAATGAAGTGTTGTTCGTAAAGGCAGGCGTCTTCATAGAATTTTCCCAGCCTGCCCTCCACAATTCGATCCAACACGGATTCCGGCTTTCCCGAAGCCGCCGCCTGCTCCTTCAGGATATCCTTTTCCCGCTTCAGAACTTCGGCCGTGACATCTTCCTTGCGAATGAAGCGGGGATCGGTGGCGCAAATCTGCATGGCCAGATCGTGGACCAATTGCTGGAATTCTTCGTTTCGGGCCACGAAATCAGACTCGCAATTTACCTCCACCAACACGCCCATCTTTCCACCCGCATGGATATAGGCTCCCACGATACCTTCGGAAGTCACGCGGCCCGCCTTCTTGGCTGCGGTCGCCTGGCCTCGTTTTCTGAGCACCGTAAAAGCCTTCTCCGGGTCGCCCTGCGCCTCTTCCAAGGCTTTCTTACACTCCAGCAAGGGAGCGCCACTGATTTCGCGCAGCTTCTTGACGAGCTCGGCGGGTACACTCATCCTTTTACATCCTCCGCACAGCAGAAAAGTAGGCGCAGCCAGCGGGCTCACCTATTTCAAGTTCTCGGTTTGAATTCACCGGCACTAGGGTATGTCAGACATCGGGGACGCTATCGCCATCCTCGCCCTTTCGAGGACGCCCCTTCGGCTCCGGGCCCTTCCGTCTGATCTTGGGGACACGTACCCGGCCGTCGGCGCTCTCCTCCGCCTCCAGCACAGCGGAAGAAAGGTCAATCCCTTCTTTACCCATAAAGAGCTCTTCACCGCCCTGGCTCTCCGCTGGCAAAACCTCGCCGGCCGCGATGGCTGCGGCAAGGCGTTGCGCTTCCAACTCCTCCGCAGCCTTCTCTGCCGCAACCTTTTCTTCTTCCAGTTGTTTATCCAGTGCGGCCTGGCGCCCTTCCAAAATGGAGTCGGCAATCCGTGAGGTAAATAGCCGGATAGCGCGCAACGCGTCGTCGTTTCCGGCAATCACGTAATCAACCAGATCGGGATCACAGTTCGTATCCACGATGCCCACCACGGGGATCCCAAGCTTCCGCGCTTCCTTGACTGCAATCTCCTCCTTGTGGGAGTCCACCACAAAAAGCGCGCCTGGAAGTTCTGGCATATCCTTAATACCGGAAAGGTTCTGTTCCAGATGGAGCCGTTCACGCTCCAACCGCTGTACTTCCTTCTTGGTGAGCAGGTCGTACCGACCATCCCGGCTCATTTCTTCAAGTTCTTTCAGGCGCTGAATCGACTTTTGGATGGTGGAATGATTAGTCAGCAAGCCGCCTAGCCAGCGATGGTTCACGAAGTACATGCCGCAGCGCGCGGCTTCCTCGGCGATGGCCTCCTGCGCCTGGCGCTTAGTGCCCACAAACAACACGGTCTTGCCCTCGCGCGCAAGATCGGTAAGGAACTTGGCCGCCTCTTTGAACAGCTTCAACGTCTTTTGCAAGTCGATGATGTAGATCCCGTTGCGTTCCCCGTAGATGTACTCCTTCATCTTGGGGTTCCAGCGGCGCGTCTGGTGACCGAAGTGAACTCCAGCCTCCAGAAATTCCTTCATCGTAATATTCGCCAAAACTCCTCCTGGTTCTTCGGGCCGAGTAAGGGCAATTCGTCGCCTGACGAATGGTGGCCCATGGGCGGCCTCAAGGGCCGCCCCTACGCTATCTCTTCGAGAATTGGAACCGCTTGCGCGCGCCTTTCTGCCCGTACTTCTTGCGTTCTTTGGCGCGCGGATCTCGAGTAAGGAAACCGCCCTGACGCAAACGCGGGCGGAGTTCCGGATTGAAAACAATCAGCGCCCTCGCAATGCCCAACTTGGTGGCCCCGGCCTGGCCGTGAACTCCGCCTCCCCGAGCATTGACGAAGATGTCGAATTTCCCCGCCAATTCGGTGCTGACCAACGGTTGCTGGATCTCAGCCCGCAGGGCCTCCGAGGGAAAGTAACTCGGGAAACCACGCCGATTGATAACCAACTTGCCCTCGCCGGGCCTAAGTATAACTCTAGCTACAGAAGTTTTGCGACGCCCCGTCGCCCGATACTCAACAAGCTCTGCCACAGAGACTCCCGTTCGTGATTAGGATTCCGAAGACTTCCAACTACCGCGCAAAAGAAAGCGTTTCAGGGGATTGTGCGGCGTGCGGATGCGTGCTTCCTGCGTAGACTTTCAACCGCCGAGCCATCCGGGCGTGCAGCCGATTCTTGGGCAGCATACCCAGAATCGCTTCCCGGATCAGGCCCTCAGGCCTCTTCTCAAATAGCTTCCGCGCCGAAATCTCTTTCAAACCACCCGGATATCCCGAAGTGTGCCGATACATCTTGTCGTCCAGCTTCTTGCCTGTAAGTCGGATCTTCTCGGCATTGATGACGATCAACCCGCTACGATGATCCTGGTGCGGGGTGTAGTCCGGGGAGTCCTTCCCCGTCAGCACCATAGCCGCACGGGCCGCTAAGCGCCCCAGTACCCATCCTTCAGCATCAACTACGCGCCAGTGAATCCTTCCCCGGCAAGTTTTCGCAAAATAGGTTCCCACTCCACACTCCATCGCACGCTGCAAGCTACAAATAGCATATTATACCTATCCAAACATATTTTTTCAACATCATTCCAGCAGGTACCGTGGACCACCGCCTTTGTGGTCCGCGGCTTTTCTCGCCCAGGGCCGATCGAGTTCGAGTTCTGCTATCAGCCGGTTGCTCCGAAAGAAGTGGGCGTCGGAGACGCGACACGGTGCTAGAATGCCAGTGACCTGGTCCGCTCTCATAGTCGGCCAGACCGTGTCGCACTACCGCATCTTGGAACGGTGAGAGCTTCAATGGCAAGCTAACGGTACCAACGACTGAATGGGGAGACTTTCGACTCGCTGAACGAGGCGCAGCATGAACAAACTGACAATTATCACTCTGATCATTTTCTGCAATTGCTGTTTTATGTTTTGCCAGACAGACGAGAAGCTGAAATATGATATCCGCAGTACAGGATATATTCATAGTCCGTTGCCACTTGATTACAGCAAGTCATTTGAAACTTTCGGGCTCAGTAAAAAAGTATTGATCTCCGATATGCTTTGCGACATGGAAGATATGAGCAAATGGTCGCATCGAGGTATTGGAGCCATGTCTCAGACGGCTGAAAGAAGTATCTCCGGAAAGCATAGTCTGAGATTAGTTGCACCCACTTTCGTCAGCGAGTTACCCACTTGGGGCCTTGGCAGGGGGACCTCTTTGGCCAGCTTTGACGTGGGTGGTAAGAGCTGGGAGAAATACGACCGGATCCATTTCTACGTCTACCCGGACTGTGAAGGCGCCCGCAGTATTTATCTGAACCTCTATGTGGAGAATGACGGCAAGGTAAAGGTACCGGATAAATACGGACGGGAAGGATATCATGAAATAAACCTGATCAATGGCCAGTGGAATGAATGCTTTGTCGAGATGTCAGAACTACCGCGCGATAAGGTCACCAAGTTATCCTTTGCCATTGAAGTATTCGGGAAGGAACGCACCATGGGCGACTCCCTGCAATTCGACATCAGCAATGTGCAATTGCAGGTTGTCGATCAGCCAGAGGTGGTAAGCGGATGGAAGCCGGCTGCAAACAGGATAATATTCTCGACCACCGGATACCGCCCTGAGAGTGAAAAAACAGCAATCGTCAACGTTGCCAGTCACAATGGAAGGTTCCAGATAGTGGACGATGCCACCTCTCAGGTCGTCTATGAAGGGAAAATCAACCCGGTAAAGGCGCGTATCGGAGACTTCGATACAATCGATTTCACCTCTTACAGACGCGAAGGACGATATAGGATCAGGGTTGGGGATATCACAACAAGACCGTTCTATATTGACGCGAATGTATGGGACAACTCAGCCTGGCGGGTACTAAATTTCGTGTTCTGCGAACGATGCGGCTATCCGGTACCAGGCAAACACGGGGCTTGCCATCCGGATCTGAACGGTGAATACAAGGGGCATACCTATCCCGTAAATGGCGGCTGGCATGATGCTGCAGACATGTCTCAGCAATCCTTGCAAACCGGCGAAGTTGCTTTTGCCTTACTTGAAATGGCAAACAAGGCCAAGGAAAAGGGCAATACAGATCTCTACCAGCGTTTGATGGAAGAGGCTCTTTGGGGACTCGATTTTGTTATGAAGACAAGGCTGGGCGATGGTTACCGCTTTCTGGAATGGGGGACAAATCTGTGGACGGATGGTTATATCGGGTCCATAGATGATACGGGGTGGCGTCGGGTGCTGGCAGCGAATAGCGGTTTTGAGAATTTCCTTTTGTCAGGCATTGAGGCATATGCTTCGATGACCATCGCGAACGATCCGATGCTTAAGGAAAATCTCCGCAAAATCGCGAGAGAGGACTTTGGATTTGCAATAAAGCGTTTCGACGAACTGGGGTACAAGGAGAGGGGTTCGAGAGGCTTTGGACACGCCTACATGGCTTCTCAAAGCCAGTACATGGCAACCATATCCTGGGCAGCAAGCATGCTTTACAGACTGACGCGTGAAAAATATTACGCTGATAAGGCGGCGGAAAGTATCAGATATACACTGAAGTGTCAGCGAACGGAACCGCTCAACGATGTAAACAGGACCAGGGGATTCTTTTACCGGGACCTTGACCGGAAATCGATTGTCCACTACACCCACCAGTCAAGAGATCAGGTATATATGCAGGCGTTGACTGCGCTTTGCGAGACACAACCAAATCACCCCGATTATGCGACATGGGAGAAAGCCATCAGATTGCATGGTGAATATCTAAAAAATATCTTTCGGTACGTCCAGCCATACGGGCTGATACCCAGTGGGGTGTATCAGAAAGATGAGGTTAAGGACACGGAGAATTTCTACGTGGTACAGGTAGGGATCAAGGAAGATGTTTCCAAGGACTTCAAGGAACAGCTTGAGAACGGGGTCAGGCTGGATGAAGATCATTATCTTCGTGCTTTCCCGGTCTGGTTTTCGTTCAAGGGAAATGCGACCGTGCAGCTCGCCACCGGCAAGGCTGCCGCTCTGTGCGGGAGGTTCCTTAAGGACAAAGAACTGATGAATATAGCTGAACAGCAGTTATTCTGGATTGTCGGTAGAAATCCGTTCGGGCAGTCATTGATATGGGGAGAAGGCAGCAATTATCCGCAGCTATATACTGCCCTGCCGGGAGAAACGGTCGGAGGGATCCCTGTAGGCATGCAGTCGCGAGGCAATGAGGATACACCCTATTGGCCTCAGTTCAATACTGCCACCTATAAGGAAGTGTGGGGATCATCGGCAGGAAAATGGTTCTCGCTGATCTCGGAATTCTGACCTATCACAAATAGGTGCGCGGATAGGGTCGCGACGTTCCCGCCGTATTATGAGGGCTTGCGCGGGCCACGCCATTGGGACCTTGACTCCACCGGGTTGAGGTGAATCTACTCGACCTTTTCTCCTTGGCGGTGCGCAGCGCATGGTCGAAGAACCTGGGTTGCCACAGTTCGCCGTCCGCGCCCCGGCGCTGGTTGACCGCGCTCATCGAGCTCTGCTTCACCGACTTCACGGCCAGGGAAATGGGGGCTGGCGCAGACTCTGTAGTTTGGAGTCTGCGATTTCCCGAAGGGACCAGGGAGGTAGCCGGGGCATCTCGTCACAAGCCTCGGCGAAAGGTGCCTTCGGCAGATCGCAGACGTTAAAAAACAGCGTCTGCGCCAGCCCGCCCTTCGATCGAAGTCAGACCAAGATGTGCTGTCGAGTGATCAGCGGCTAGAGCAGGAGGGACATGAGCAAGCGCGGAATACCACCTGTAGCGCAGACCGCCCGTCGGCTGACGGGTCTGCGGCTCTTCGTTGACGAGGGCTATTCGATGGCACGGGATCACCCCGGGCATGGAAGTGACGCGGACCCGTCAGCCGACGGGCGGTCCGCGCTACCAACTTGCTTTTGTGGTCCGCGTCTTTTCGGCCCCGTGATGGAGCGATCAAATTCGTGCGCGCGGATCGGAGGGCATTCTCACGCGGTCGACGATCAAACCGCAGCGTTCGTTTTGTTCGTCGGCGCTCATGCCGGCGTATTCGTTGTAACTTGACCACTCGCCAATCTTCCGGGCGGCTGACCAAACCGGCCCTCACCGGGTTGAGGTGAATGTATTCGACCTTTTCGTTGTATTCCTTGACGGTGCGCAGGGCGCGGTCGAAGAACCTGGGTTGCCAGAGTTCGCCGTCGGCGCCCCGGCGCTGGTTGACCGCGCTCAGTGGGCGAGGCTGCGCTTCGCCCACTTCATGGCCAGTGAAATCGTTGCCGGATACACCGGTGCGCAAATGCAGTGCCCCGCCGCGCGGGGTCGGGGAGAAAGACCCAAGCTGTCAGGTAAAAAGGGTGCAGTGCCCGCGCTCGGTTGAAGGCTCGCGCCAACAGGGCGAAATCAGGCTCGGTGAATTTCTCTCGCCGCCTGAGCAGGCGCACGACGATAAAGAAATATCGATCGGAAAGAAAAGGACGCCGGAGTTTCGACACCGCGATAGAATACGGCACGGTGGCGATGATGGCTACGGAAAAGACGCGGACCGCAAAACCGGCGGTCCGCGCTACCTGCTCCCGATTGGCCGGGGGGCTCATTCGTATCGCAGCGCCTCCATCGGGTCAACTTTGGTTGCGCGGCGGGCGGGAATGTAACATGCCACGAGTGCCACAGCAGCTAACAACAACGACAAGGCGACGAAAGTAAGGGGATCTCTGGGGCGGACGCCATATAGCAAACTGGCAAGCAGCCGTGTAAGAGCGAGCGCAGCAAGAATTCCCGCCCCGACTCCCGCCAGGGCGAGAAGCGCTCCCTCCCGCACCACCATTCGCAAGATGTCTCCGCGCGTGGCTCCCAGCGCCGTGCGAATGCCGATCTCATGCGTCCGTTGGGTGACCGAGTAGGAGAAGACTCCGTAGATGCCTCATGCTTATCCGGTTGTTTCAGCAAGCCCCAATATGTTGGGGTCAGTCTTGGCTTGGCGGATTGGGAAGCTCCGCCTGCCCCGCATCTCCTTATAGGTCGTGGACTTGTGCCCGGTCCCGAGACCGAGCAAGGTTTGGAACGCAGCCATAGGTTGCTTCCGCCGGTTATGGCGAAAGACGAATTCATCAAGATACGCCTGGAGCTGATTGCGGCCTACGCCGTGATGGGTTCCGAGCAACCATTGCTTCAGGTTGCCGATGGCGCGGTCGGCCAAAGGCACGGCGGACTTCGCGCCTCTATGGAGGTCGGCTCGCGAGGGTTGAGTGCGGGACACATGGTGAAACCCCGCCTCCTTCAATCCGGCGAAGCTGTTGAGGGCGTCGGTATACACGAGAGAGCCCGGTGCCACATTCTGTCGCAGGAACGATATGAGGGTGCCGCCTCGGAAATCCGGAATGACCGCCATGCGAGCACGCCCGGTCGCGCGGCCACGCTTCTCCACCGCTACCACGATGAGGGCCGCCTTCCGGCCCCGCAGTTGTCGGCTTCCCCGCAAACCCGCTTGGGTACCCCCAATCCAGGCCTCGTCCACTTCCACTTCCCCACGCAGTGGCTCTCGGGCCATGTTGACCATGGCTTGCCGCAACTTGTGCAGCATCATCCACGCCGTCTCATAACGGCGCAGACCCAGCTGGCGCTGCAAGAGAAGCGCCGAGACGCCACGTTTATCCGTGGTCATGAGGTAAGCCGCCCAGAACCAAACCGTCAGCGACGTTTTCGTGTTATGCAGAATCGTCCCCGCCGTGAGGGAGACTTGATACCGACAACGAGTGCACTGCCATCGCCGCGCTTTCACGATTTCATAAGAACTCTGGTTCCCGCACCTTGGGCAGATGAAGCCGTCTGGCCAGCGGCACTCCGCCAGATACTTCTGGCAAGCCGCTTCGGTAGCGAACATCGACTGGAACTCGTGCAAGGTTTTCGGAAACACGGGGCGCGGCACGCCCACATACTACAGCTTGTGGCTTGCTGAAACAACCGGATAAGCACGAGATGCCTACCGCGGCAAGCAGAAGGGAAATGGCCGCGAAGATTCCGAGCGTTAACCCGGAGACGCGCTCCCACCAGAGTGATTCCGAAATAACGTTCTCCATCGTTCGTACCTGGATCACGGGCTGGTCCCGGTCCACATCCAACACCGCGCGGCGCACGGCGGCGGCAACATCGGTGGGATTCGAGGAGGTGCGGATTACGAAAGTCACCAGGAAGGATGCAAACGGAAACTTGACATAAGGAAAGTACAGCTCGGGCTCCGCCTTCGATTCCACGGAGACCAGTTTCGAGTCCGCAACCCAGCCCACAATCAAGGCGGGAGCATCATTCGGGCAAGCGCCGTTGACTTGCCGCCCCACCGGGTTCCTGGCCTGGCCAGTAAAGGCGCGCCATAGCCTCGTTAACGATGCGCGCGCAGGGCGCGTCCTTCTGGTTGTCGGCTTCAGTGAAATCACGTCCCCCTTTGAACGGAATCCCCATTGCCTGAAAATACCCGGGGCTCACACTGCGAGCGCGAAGGATGAACCGGAGCTGTCCTTGAAGAACGAAGGTGTGCTCCCCCGACCAGTTGGGTGGGGCAGGTAAATCCACCGAAGGGAATAATCCGATGAAAGGCAGGTTGTTCGCCATCCCGGCTGCCCTTACGCCAGGGATAGCGAGGATACGTTGGAGCACGGTGTGGTAAAAGGCCGCGGACTGCTCGCCTGGCGAATACTTGTAACTCACCAGCGGCACTCGCACCGTCAAAAGATGGTCAGGCTTGAAGCCGGTGGGTGCGGTTTCCAGGCGCTCGAAAGTCTGAATCATCAGCCCTGCTCCCACCAGCAGGACCAGCGCGAGCGCCACCTCGGATACAATCAGCACGCGCTGAAGCCGCGATCCCCGTGCGCCCGTTCCCGGGGTTCTACGCTGGTGGTCGAGAGATTGGTTCAAATTGGGGCGCGAGAGGCGCAAGGCGGGAAGTAGACTCACCAGGACTCCCGTCAGCAGCGCCAGCGCTACGCCGAAGGCGAGCACCGGCAGATTAAGCGAGGTCCGGTATACGCCCGGCTCGATCAGGGTGTACTTGGGTAGCAGCTTCAAGACGGTCGCGAGGCCCCACCGCGCCAAGATGAGGCCTGCACCTATGCCCCCTACCGCCAGCAATGTGCCTTCGACCACGAGTTGCCGGATCAACCTCAACCGGCCGGCGCCCAAGGCCGCGCGGATGACTATCTCCCCTTGCCGCGTTGTGCCGCGGGCGAGGAGCATGTTGGTCATATTCGCGCAAACAATCAGCAGCACAAAGATCACTGCTGCCAGCAAGGCCAAGATAGCCCGGCGATAGTTGCTGCCGATTTCCCGGGCTTCGAAGGGCTTGACGATGGAACTCCAACCCGCGTTTGTCTTGGGGTACTCGAGGGCGCGCCGGCGTGTAACCACGTCCAACGCGGCTTGAGCCTGTTTCAAGGTACTGCCTGCGCTCAAACGCGCGATGACGTTGACAGTGTGATGCTCGTGATCGTCCTTTTCGGCGGCGGTAAACGTCAAGGGAACCCAGATCTGGGTGTGGGGATCTGGAAACTCGAAATCAGCCGGAGCGACGCCGATCACCGTGTACGGTTTGGAGTCGAGGGTCAAGGTTTTGCCGATGATCTTGGGGTCCGCGGCGAAATGGCTGCGCCAATAGGCAGGGCTCAGAACTACGGCTTGGGTCTCATTCTCCGCAAAAGTGCGTCCCAGGACCGCGTTGACACCGAGCAGGTGAAAAGCATTGCCGGACATCGGCTCGGTCCAAACCTCGTCCGGCTCGCCAGGCCCGGTGAGAACGCGAAATTCCCATCGCTTATACGCAGCCAGGCTCTCAAACGCCTGGGGTAATGACTGCCAATCATTGAAGTCTCCCCCAGAAACCAACCTCTCTTCTCCTTGGGGGTTTTTGGCGCTGATCTCGACGAGTTGAGAGAGATTCCGGTAGGGCGTGCCGTGCAAGAGCACAGCGTCCACCACGCTGAACACGACGGTTGTGGCGCCGATCCCCAAGCCCAAGGTGGCCACAGCCACGGCCACGAATCCGGGGCTGCGGCGCAGTTGGCGCCAGCCGTACCGCAGGTCCTGGATCAAGGTTTCTAGGAAGTGGGCGGCACCCACCTCACGGCATTCTTCTTTCGCTTGGTCGAGCCCTCCAAACTCGATCTGTGCGCGGCGGCGGGCCTCTTCTGGGGGTGTGCCAGTGGCCACGAGGTCGGCAATCCTTTGATCGAGATGGAAGCGAAGCTCGGTATCGAGCTGTTTCTCAGTGATCGCTCTTCGGAAGAAGCGCTGGTACCAGCGCATGGCATGGCCTCCTACTCTGCCGTCCGAAGAATCAGGGCGACTGCATTGGTGAGTTGCTCCCAATTCTTGACCTCGGCCTCCAACTGTTTCCGGCCCTTGGGAGTGAGTGCATAGAACTTCGCGTCGCGGCCTGTCTCCGTGGCTTTCCACTCCGCATTCAGCCAGCCGCGATCCTCCAGGCGATGAAGGGCCGGATAGAGCGAGCCTTGCTGGAGCTGGAAGAAGTCTCGGGAGATCTGCTGCATCCGTTGTGCAATGGCGTAGCCGTGAATCGGGCCCAGCGCCACGACCTTCAGGATCAGCATGTCGAGGGTTCCCTTGAGGAACTCGGATTTCTCTTCGCTCATAGAACACCTAGAAGTTCTACATGTAAGCTTCGCTGCGTGCAATGTCAAGGGGAAAATAATGCCCAAGAATCGCGATTGGCGGGGTGAGGCGGTTGTGAGGAGGTGGAAAGGGTGACGGGCGCGACCTTCGGTTAACCGAAGGGAAGTCGCGAGTCAATTCAGCTCATGATTCAGGGGCCCATGCGTCCTCCGGATGATTTTTTCCCACCCCCCGCGGACACCGCCGCGCGGTAGTTCCACGGCTAGCCGTTTTTTGCCTCCCTGCTTCAGGTCCGCAGCGTCGCGCAACAGACCCGAGCGGATTGCAATAAGAGCCATTTCTCCAGGTCGGCCTTGATCTGCAGCATCCAGCCGCGCGCGTGGCGCACCAGCTTCCCCGCCAGCCGATACACCTTCCAGCGCAGCGTGGCCACCGTCACCGTGCGATAGGACGCCGGCAGCACCCGCCCTTTCAACACTTGCCCCAAATTGTAGGCTAACACCCCAATGGCAAAATACAGGGCATTGGCCTCCAACTGCCCGCACGGGTCGCCGCGGCGACCTCCATGCCAAAACCCACCTTCAGTTCCTTATGCCAGTTCTCGCTCTCCCCTCGCTGGTTGTGCTTCCAGACGACCTCGCTCGCCGGCTCCTCCCGGTTGCTGGCCACCGCGTGATAGCAATAGCGCTCCGCCTCGAACAAATTCGGCTGCGGATTCGGCCAGCGCAATACGATCAACCGGAAAGCTTGCTTGGTCCCGTTCAGGGTGTGCACCGTCTCGGCAATCTCGCGGTCGGTGGCGATGCCCGCTTGCGTCCGGTAGGGTTGCCAAGCCCCTGCCGGCAGGTTCTGAATTTCTCGCTTCACGGCGGCGTCCAGGTCCGCCGTGATCGTGAAACTGCGCCCTGGCTGGCTGTAATGGTTAATCACGGCCGCTTGGTAGGCCGCACTGTCGCTGCGGAAATAGATTCGCTTCCCCGGCGGCAGCGCCGCTTCGCAGCTCTGTGCAAACTCCAAGATCCCGGCACTGGGACTCTGATTGCCTTCCCGAAACTGGTGACCCACGCACACCCCGTTCACGTACCCCAGCAAAGGCATGTAGCCCTGCACGTGGTTATAGGTCCACGCGGCTTCCTGCTTCTCCGCCTCGATCTCTGTGGCATCCACATCCAGAATCACTTCCTCTTGCTCGAAACAAGACGCCACCAGTTTCCGGCTGACCTGCTGGATCGCTTCCGCCCCGCCCCGTCCTTGCCGACGCAGCCAGTCCCCCACCGTCCCGGCGTCCGGCACCGCTTCCAAGCCCAACTCCCCCAGCACCTCCTGCTCGGCCCGCAACTCCCGCAAGTCCTCCAGCCGCCTTCCTCCCGCATGCAGCATCCACACCAGCGCCTGCACAAACTCCCGCGGCTTATATCCTCGTCCCGACTTCGGACCCTCCAGCGCTCGGTCTACTTCCTCCCACAGCTTCACCGCTCGCGCCAGTTCCTCCAACACCACCAGCCCGCCCAGACTGGTCAGCCGCTCCGAACTTCTTTCCATCTTGATAGGCAGAATCAATTGCGGTAGGCTTGCTTCCATCGTTCACCCTCCGGGTGTGGGTCTAGGATTTCTCACAAAATCTCTATAACACACATCCCGTGAGGGTGAGCGTCTTTTCTGTGGTTTTCCGCCCCCGTCAATCGCGATTCTTGGGTAATGCGCATACGAGTGACCCAACGAGACGTCGCCTGTCACTGTCCTTTGGGGTGAGCTCGGCGCCTGCATATGGACGAGTGCCCGAAATCTTCATCGCCACCAAGACGGATGAGGAAAAGACTTACGTGACGCCACCGGAGGACCAATACTGAATTGTATGATTCCGAAGCACGCGGTTTTGAGCTGGTAGCGCGGACCGCCGCGTTTGTGGTCCGCGTCTTTTCGGCCCCGTGATGGAGCGATCAAATTCGTGCGCGCGAATCGCAGGGCATTCTCACCCGGTCGACGATCAAACCGTCCGCCGGCTGGCGGATTCGTCGGCCCTCATCCCGGCGTATTCGTTGTGACTTGACCATCGCCAATCTTCCGGGCGGCTGACCAAACCTGCCCTCACCGGGTTGAGGTGAAGGTACTCGACCTTTTCGCTGTATTCCTTGACGGTGCGCAGGGCGCGGTCGAAGAACCTGGGTTGCCACAGTTCGCCCTCGGCGCCCCGGCACTGGTTGACCGCGCTCGCTGAGGAAAAGACGCGGACCCCAAAATCGGCGGTCCGCGCCACTTGCTTGCTTTTCCGTGAGTTAGTCCCGAATACCCGAGAGAGAGTGCGGCACTCACAAAAGAGGGCAGATTTGATGAGCCTTGGGGCTCACCACGCGGCATGAAAATGCGCGCAGCGCCTTGGAGTGCGGTAGCAGCAGCTACCGCCTTTCTAGCGGGCTGGGCGTCCCACGCCAAGTAAGGCGGTAGCTGCTGCTACCGCACTCCAAGGTGCCTTCGGCACAGGCATTTTCATGGCACAATCTGGTGGATGGAACCACACAGACAGAAAAACGGGGAAACTCCTCCCACTTTCCGCTTGACAGCGTGGACGATTAGTGCTAGGCTATCGACGTCAGGTGAAGTGAGCGCCGGAAAGTGGGCCCAGACTCCATGATCCTTCCCCTCGCCCCTTTATATGAAAACGCCCGGGTAATTCCCCTCCTTGCTAAGGAGGGGTCAGGGGTGGTCGACCGGGAGGCTGACGCTGAGATCCACCAGCTCCTGCCCCCTCCTCCACCCAGGAGGGGAACCACTTTCATGGCGGAAAGAAGGTTTGAGTACGGCCCGCCAAGGACGGCAAAAGCCGAGCAAACGCAAAAAGATGTTAAAACAAACGGAACGAACTATGTTAAGTCTCTTAGAATCAACACAAGTGTCAAAAAACGAACTCAAAACGAACTGGTTTTTGCATGAAGAAAGGGCCAATTGAAGCCGAAAAGAGTCGAGAGTTGAAAGTTGAGAGTCGGGAGTTTAGAACCTCTCGACTCTTGACTCTGGACTGATGAACCGAACGAAGCGGGAATCTTATTGAAAATACAGCAATTAACTTTTTGGATGGAGAGCAAAGCCGTAATCTCTATGAAAAAACAGGTACTTAGCCGCAGGAAGGCGGGAATGTTGCTGAAATGAAAGGTGGTTAGCAACTCTGCGAACATGACAAACCATGGGATCGCTGATCCGTCGTGGATCATCTACAGTCCACGGGTAGGGACTTAGTTTGACGTAGGGGCGGCTTTACGCCGCCACGTGGTCCGTCAGCCGACGGATAAACTCGCCGCTACAACTCCAAACTGAGACGCCACCCGTCAGCCAAACAAATTGCGGCCCGCCAGAACTATGGATATACTCGTTGCCGCAATCCGAATCAATTCACCAAATCAGAGGAATGATCGTGACTAATGCAGTCCCGTCCCCCCGACCACGAGAGGTTTCTGGAACTCCAGCAGATGTTCCTGACCTCAAGCGGCAGATCGAAGACCTTAGCCGGAAACTCCGCTTCCTGATGGAGGCGACGAAGGCCCTCGCTTCGACTCTGAACCTCGACGAGTTGCTGGGCCGCATCCTGGATGTGGCAAAAACTCAGGCGGACGCTGAGCGTGGCACGCTTTTCCTGGTGGATGAAAAGACGGAAGAGATCTGGTCGCTGATCGCCCACGGACTGGAGAAGCGGGAAATCCGTTTGCCGCTGGGTCGGGGCATTGCGGGCCATGTCGCCAAGAGCGGCGAAATTCTCAACATCCCCGACGCTTACGCAGACCCGAGATTCAACCGCGACGTGGATGCGCAGACAGGCTACCGCACCCGCAACATTCTTTGCCTCCCAATCCGCAACAAGAGAGGAAAGATCATCGCCGCCCTCCAACTCCTCAATAAAAGGGGAGGGGACTTCGCCGCTGAGGACGTGGACTTCTTGCTGACGCTTTCCGAGCATATGGCGCTAGCGCTGGAGAACGCACAACTCCATCGCGCCCTGCTCGAGAAGGAACGCCTGGAACGCGAAATGGCGCTGGCTAGGGACATCCAGCGCAACCTCCTTCCCGAGACTCCGCCTCTGCTGCCGGGCTTTGACATCGCCCTAATGAACGAGCCTTGCTATGCGGTGGGAGGTGACTATTACGACTTCCTGCCGCTTGGCTCCGATGCCCTGCTTGTAGTCATCGCCGACGTGGAGGGCAAAGGACTCAGTTCGGCCATGATCATGTCTAACATCCAAGCGACTCTCCGCGCCTTGGTGCTGAATCTCCATTCCCTGGAGCATCTTGCAGAATCCTTGAACCACATGATCTTGGCGGGAACACGAGGCGGGAAATACCTCACCATGTTCCTGGGGCTCATCGACATCCCGGGCAAAGTGATCGACTACATCAACTGCGGGCACGTTCCCCCAGTAATAGTCAGAGCCGAGGGGGAGGCCGTAAACCTCACGGAAGGCGGCATGGTCGTGGGCCTTTTCGACAACGTCCGGTACAAATGCGGGCAATACAAGTTTCAGACGGGCGATGTGCTGGTCTTATGTACAGATGGGATCACGGAGTCGATGGACGGGGCCCAGGAGGAGTACGGGATGGAGCGCCTGGCGGGTTGTGTTCGAGGCGCCATCACCCATAGCGCCGCCGAGATCGTGAATGCAGTGAACACTGACGTCGGCGCATACTCTCGAATGGGGACTCACCTCGACGACAAAGTAATGATCGCCATAAAAGTGACGTGAGAAGAGCAGGTGTCGGGTGTCGGGCTACGAATAGTGAATGGTGAACAATAAATAGTAAAGGGTAGATGGCGGGCGTAGAGTCTGGTTTCACAATTTACTATTCACCATTCACTATTCATTATTTCATTTGGAATTAACCTCCGTGAGGGTCAACGTGACTGGCTTGCCTGCGCCAAACTTCCGCGTGAGCCAGTCTTCAAGGTCTGCTTTCAATGCCTGAAGGTCAACGCCGAAGCCCACCTCGATCAAGCCATCCGTAACGGGAAGACTCTCATCAAAAGCCGAACGTCCCGTAAAACTCCGCATAAAGAAGCTATCCAGCCAGGCAATAGGGCAGGCCGCAGGCCCATGTGGACCCAATAATTGCACTTGGATTTTGCGTGCGAACATGAGAGATTGTTCGTCCCTTATTTTCGCGTAAAGAAAGAAAGCCAGCTCTGCTTCCGTTCTTTTTTACCTGGCCGTATGGGTGGTGGCTGGGGGGGCATCGGCTTGCCGTTGATTACGGCCTCGGGGTTCCTCTTCAATAGCCTCTCCGCCGTTTCCTCTCCCATTGAGTCTGCCAATTTGCGGTAGCAGTCCGAAAGCACAGGGCGGCGATATTTAACGCCGTGGGCGTCTGAGGCGATAAAATGCACGAGATTTTCCCCCAGCCAAGCTTCGGCCAAGCGAAGGGCCGACGCGCCGAATCGGCCGATATAAGATTGTCCTGTAACCTGAGCCAAGCATCCATGCATTACCCAGTGGTGCAGCAGGCCTGACTTGCGCGCAAAAACAGGGTTGCGCTCCGGGTGCGTGATGATCGGGGTCAGCCCCGCCACCTGGAGTTCATAAAAGACGCGATCGAGCTGCTCGGGGACGAACTGGTCGGGGAATTCAACCAGCAGGTACGAGCTTTGGTTGATAGTGAAGTCCATCGGCGTCTCGACAAGCTTCTGGATGTTGTCGTAAGAGAGGTGAAAATCACATCCCAAGAGCAGCTTGGGCACCTCTCCCACAGCAGACTGAAGTTCTGCGAGCTTTTGGCGATTGACGTCGGGATTGAAAGGATAAGTATAATTACAGTGCGGTGTGGCAACCAGATGTGTAATGCCGTCCTCGGCCGCGATCTGGCACATGGCAACAGCATCCTCAAACGTTTCAGCGCCGTCATCGACTTGCCACAAAGGGTGACTATGTATGTCAATCATTGCAATGTCTGAAGCCTAGCCAGCCCGTTCAAATCGGAAACCACGGGGACAGTAAGCAGGACCAACCCTCCAGTTCTGATTCAAAGCAAGTACCGATAAACGCAATCACGGCAATATGAAGTTTAGCATGGGTTGTCGCAGGCCCGGAATTTCCGATATATGATTTTTGAATCCCAAATCAGTGTTGTCCCAATGTTGATTTCGAAAATTCCTGTAAGTGCAAGTTGTGCTGTGAGTTGGCCGCGAAAATGAGCAAAATCGATTTGAATTCGGATATACCCTTGTGCCATTTCCAAAGTTCCCGAGGGATGGTGCATGAACAGTGGCCGCAGGATTTTTGCTCAGTGGATGGATTTGCTTCCCATCGCCGAGTTCCGCCGTTGCGTCGACCGCTACGACGGCGACTACAAGGTGCAGAGTTTCTCCTGCCTGGATCAATTCCTGTGCTTGGCTTTTGCCCAGCTCACTTATCGCGAGAGTTTGCGCGACATCGAAACCTGCCTGCGCGCACATCAGCCCCAGCTTTATCACATGGGCTTTCGGGGCGGCATCTCGCGCAACAATCTGGCCAACGCCAACCTGCAGCGCGACTGGCGCATCTACGCCGATTTTGCCCGCGTGCTCATCGCGCAGGCCCGTACCCTCTATCAGCACGAACCGTTCGGGGTGGAACTCCACGAGACGGTCTACGCCTTCGATTCCACCACCGTCGATCTGTGCTTGTCGCTTTTCCCCTGGGCGCAGTTTCGACGGCGCAAGAGTGCGGTCAAACTCCACACCTTGCTCGATCTGCGCGGCAACATCCCGACCGCGGTTTATGTGACCGGCGGGCAGGTGAACGACGTGAAGCTGCTCGACCAATTGGTACTGGAAGCCGGGGCGTTTTATCTCCTGGAGCGGGGCTACGTCGACTACCGGCGTCTCTACCTGATTACCCAAGCTCTGGCTTTCTTCGTCACCCGCGCCGAACAGAACACACGCTACCGTCGCTGCGCGTGGCGTGGGGTCGATCACTCCACGGGACTGCGTTCCGATCAAACCATTCGCCTCACCGGACCCAAGAGCTCGCGTCGCTATCCCGCACCCCTGCGGCGCATTCACTACTTCGACGTCGAGAAAGACTTGCGCCTCGTCTTTCTCACCAACAACTTTCAACTCCAGGCGCTGACCATCGCAGAACTCTACCGTGCCCGCTGGCAAGTCGAATTGTTCTTTCGTTGGATCAAACAACATCTGCGTATCCGAGCTTTCTACGGCACCTCGCCGAACGCCGTGAAGACCCAAGTGTGGGTGGCGATCAGCGTGTATGTTCTGGTGGCCATCTTGAAAAAGCAACTCCAGCTGGACTTGAGTTTGTACAAAATCCTGCAAATCCTGAGCGTCACGATTTTCGAAAAAAGCCCGATTTTATTGGCCTTTTCGCAATACAACGACCGAATTTCAGAACCAGATCCTCGTATCCAACTGGATCTGTTCAACATATGATGGGACAGTACTGATCCCAAATATAGAATATTGTATTGGTTTGCCGCTGGGTTGGGTGCCGCATTCGGCCGCACTCGCTACGACTCAGTGAAATCAAACCAGTTAGCCTCAGGATAAAGGCCTCTAAGTTCGGAAGCATATTGGAAGGTCACGTGCTCGGTTTAATAAACGGACAAAGACCGGACTATCAAGAGTTGCGGATGAGAGTCCGGATAATAGACCCAAGACCCGACGCTTTGAGGGGGGAGGGGACTTCCCCCTCTTTTTCTTTTTCACCCGACGCTTGCCTAATAGCTTGCCTTCGGCGGGACACTCCATCGGCGTTTACACTGCTGACCGGGCGCAACCAACCCTAGAAGAAGAACTCCACTGGACCTCCGACGCCATCGGCTGCCACCAGAGTCCTGAAAGGGAGTACTTCGAGCCGGTATTTCGGAGCCCGCCCATTCCTACCATGGCTTGCTTGGGTCTGCTCAGGCGCCGCCCTGTCTGCCGCTTGACTTCCGACACTTCGCTGGCTACAGTGACTTAGGTCCGACGTAAAGAGAGACTAACGGTAAAGGTATACGATGCTCGGTACCTTGGCGGTAGAGTTCGTGAAACGCACGGTGCTAAAGGTCCAAGATTTCACCCTCCTCCTGGTCAGTTCCCTGCGCCGCGCTTTCACCCCGCCGCGTTACATTATTGACACCCTACTCCAGATGGATGTCATCGGGGTTGGTTCCTTGCCCATCGTCTTATTGACGGGGTTTTTCACGGGAGGAGTGCTGGCCCTGCAAACCTATAGGACCCTGAGCACCTTCGGCGAGGTCAGCGTGCTTGGACAAGTGGTTGCGTTGTCTGTCGTCCGAGAGTTGGGTCCTGTGTTGACGGCACTGATGGTCGCAGGGCGCATCAGTTCCGGAATTGCTTCTGAACTCGGATCCATGCTGGTCAGCGAGCAGATCGACGCCATGCGCGCCTTCGGCACCGACCCCATCCGAAAGCTGGTCTTGCCGCGCCTCTTTGCCACTGTGTCGACATTGCCCGTCCTGACCATTCTCGCCGACTTCTGCGGCATGCTGGGCGGATTCTTTATAAGCTTCTACACGGTCCGGCTGACAAGTGAAGAATACTGGACCTCTGTGTATCAGACGCTCACTTTTCAGGACGTCACCCAGGGCCTGCTCAAACCCTTCTTCTTCGCGGTGGTGATTGCCATGGTCGGTTGCTACTACGGTTTGAACACCAAGGGGGGCACGGAAGGCGTGGGGCGCTCGACCACGCAGGCCATGGTGGCCGCCTCCGTCCTGATCCTTGTCCTTGACTTCTTTATCACCAAATTCCTGATCGCCATCCGATTCTTCTAAAGGCTCTCCGGGCGATCATGCTAACATGAAGATTGCAGCCGTTATCCAAAGCCGTTGCAGCCCCCACCGGTGACTGGACCCGGATTCGAGACTGCCAACATCGATTCCAAGCTATGGGCAATCCGCCCGTCATCGAACTCCGCGAGGCCTCGCTGGCCTTTGACGAGAAGCAAGTTCTCTCCCAAATATCCTTCCGCGTGGATCAGGGCGAGACCCTGTTTCTCCTCGGCGTCACTGGGACAGGAAAATCCATGCTCCTCAAGCTGATCCTTGGCCTTATCAAGCCGGATTCAGGCCAGGTGCTGGTGCAGGGACGGGACCTCACACCCATGCCGGAGGAGGAGCTCGATCAGTTTCGCAGGCGAATGGGCATTGTCTTCCAGGAGGGGGCGCTCTTCGATTCGCTCTCGGTGTATGAGAATGTCGCCTACCGCTTAAGAGAAGACGGGCTCATTCCGGAAGAAGAGACCGAGCGAAGAGTCCGGGAGGTGTTGCGCTTTGTGGAGATGGAGGAGGCCATCGATAAGATGCCCTCTGAGCTTTCCGGCGGCATGCGCCGGCGGGTTGCCATCGCCCGGGCCATCATCAGCGAGCCTGAGATCATGCTTTATGATTCCCCCACTGCGGGACTTGATCCGGTCACCAGCCACACCATCACTATGCAGATTGCAAAGCTGCGCGACGTGCAACATGTGACCTCGCTGGTCGTCACGCACCGTCTCCAGGATGCTTTCGTACTCGCTAACTACGTCTTCTTGGAGCGAAATCAGGCGCTTGCCCCCGTTCTCAACAGCAACCATGGAGGCCCTAGGCCCCTTACTCGTCTCCTGCTGTTGCGCGAAGGTGCGGTTTACTTCCTGGGAACTCCACAGCAATTGGCCGGCACCAAAGATCCCTATCTGCTCAAGTATCTCGCCTGAGCGCGACTCCGCGGGCCGCTTGGTCTACAATAGAAGGGTGACTTCCCTGGAAGGAGACAAACTATGCCTCAACGCCAACGAGTAACTTGGGCCCAAATTCGTGTAGGTACAATGGTGATCATCGGCCTGGCCATCCTGGCCATGGGGATATTCTTCATCAGCGGTCAGGTGGGATTCTTCAGCAGGCGATACACGCTGAAGGCCTACATTCCGGAGGCGGGGGGGCTGCGCGAAGGCGCCCAGGTTCGCCTAGCCGGAGTGGCCGTGGGCAACGTGAGACAGGTCCAAATCTCGCCTTATACCGAGCGCGCCCGCGCCGTCGAAATAGTGATGGGCGTGGCGCGAGCCTACCAAAAGGAGATCCGCGCCGACTCAGTTGCCAGCATCGAAACCGTCGGTCTGCTGGGCGAAAGCTACGTGGACATTACGCGCGGGAGCCTCAGCCAGGAGGTGATCCCCGAGGGCGGCGTGCTGAAAAGTTCCGATGAAGCGGATATCAAACGGGTCGTTCAAAACGCCGATGACGTCATCATCAACCTGCGCGTGCTGAGCGCCAAGCTCAATGACATCACGGGCCAGATCCAGTCGGGGAAAGGTTTGGTGGGAAGGCTCATCTACGATCAAACCCTCTACAACCACCTGAGTAAGACCACCGAAACTCTCGACCGCCTGGTTACCCGTGTCGACCAGGGCGGAGGAACGCTCGGCAAACTCATGGTTGATGAAACCCTTTACAACACCACGGTCGCCACCATTGACCGCCTCAATAAGACGCTCGACGACATGCAACACGGCCAGGGGAGTCTTGCCAAATTTGTCTCTGATCCCTCCGTCTACAACAACCTCAACCATATGGTTGCCCAGGCCGATTCCCTCCTCGATGGCATCAATCAGGGCCACGGCACTCTGGGTAAGCTCGCCAAGGACGCTCAGATCTATGACCGCATGAACCAGACCTTTGACCACCTCGATAAAGTTTCAAGCCGGATCGCAGATGGCCAAGGCACGCTGGGGAAGCTTTCAACCGATCCCACGCTGTACAATAATCTGAGCGAGAGTTCACAGTCCATGAAAGATTTCCTCACGGAATTCAAGAAGAGCCCCAAGAAATATTTGACGCTGCGACTGCGCATCTTTTAGCAGAATGCTGAAGAGCGGGGGCTCGGGAGTACGACCTATAGGCGGAAGGCCCTGCAGGGGCCACTCAAGGCTAGGCTATACATGTAAACACATTTACTGGCCGGCCCTGCTCCCCTCCCGCTTCCGTCCCTGATCCTTCATCAGTTACCGACCACGGTCACTACGACCGTCCGTTGCCGTCCGCGCACGTCGCATTCGAGATGAAAGATCTGCTGCCAGGTGCCCAGCATGAGTTGGCCATCAGCAATTGGCGCCGTCAGCGACGGCCCGAGGAGGGTGGCCTGCAAATGCGAGTGCCCGTTGCCATCATGCCATGCCTGTTCGTGGCCGTAGTTGCGGCTGGGCGGAATGAGCCTGTCCAAAATGGCAGGCAGGTCATGTTGTAGCCCCGGCTCGAATTCAATCACGCCGACGGCGCCTGTACTCCCAACATTGAATACATTGACGGTACCCGTTTGAATCGCCGAGGAACTTACCACCCTGGCAACCTGCTCAGTCAGGTCGTGCATATCACCGTGCCCCTTCGTGGTAATGGAAATCTGTTGTTGATAGGTCATAGTCTTCCTTCCAATCCTTCCATGGTCTCGCGGTATTTGCTCCAGCCCGTCAGGATAACTCATAATGGTGAAGAAACATCGTCTTCTACTGAATGGGAGGGAGGCCACACCATGAGAGAGTTGAGCCGGCGGGATTTCCTAAATGCCCTGGGCGCGGGCGGGACCATGCTCGAGGTTTTTCCGCGTAGCATGTATCCAGCCCCAGCATCGGCGGCAGGAAAACCCATATCAGGAAGCTGGTTTGAATTTCAACACCACTCGACCGTTGAGGGGGTGGATTGGAATCCTGCGTGTGCCGCCTTCACCTGCCAGCAGTGGGATGCCAAAATCAGAGAAATCGCTGACGTGGGGATGGAATACCTGGTGCTTATGTGCACAGCGCTCTATTTCCGGTCGTTCTTCCCCACCACGATTTTCCCGCAATGGAAACTGGCGTGTTCTGACCCTCTCGAGGCAGTTCTCTCCGCGGCCGAAAAATACGGCGTCAAATTCTTTATCGGGGGAGGCTTCTATGGTGATTGGCAAAGCCCCAACATCATTTCGGACCCCCAAGCCGCCAGGTACCGGTTGCAGGCCATCGAGGAGATCACCAAACTTTACGGCCACCACCGAAGCTTTTACGGCTGGTACTGGCCTAACGAGGCTTTCATCAATCGGTACTTTTCCGAGGAGTTCATTCAATACGTCAATACCTGTTCGCGCTTGGCTCGCCAGTTGACGCCTCATGCGCGCATCATGATCGCCCCTTATGGGACGCGCGTCGCTGTCCCCGACGACAAATATGTACGGCAGTTGGCGTCCTTGGATGCGGACATCATCGCGTACCAGGACGAGGTCGGCGTTCGCAAGTCGAAGGTAGAAGAGACACCAGCCTTCTACGAGGGGCTGAGGAAGGCTCACGACCGCGCACAGAGAGCAGCCATCTGGGCGGATGTCGAGATCTTCGAGTTTGAGGGGACTGTCTACCAGAGCGCATTGCTTCCTGCCTCCTTTGACCGCGTCCTCCGCCAGTTAGCGGTCGTTTCGCCGTGGGTTGATAAGATTCTGGTCTATCAATACCAGGGCATGATGAATAAACCGACTTCTGCGGCTTTTGCCGGATCTCCCCAATCCACCACACTCTATACGGCGTACGTGGACTGGCTCCACACCCGCAAGCAAGGCACGGGATGAACAACCGTCTGAGTCGTCGAGCATTCCTGGAAAGAGCGAGCCGGGTGACAGGCGCAAGCATGATCCTTGGGCACGGCGATGCTCCTCTTTGTGCGGCGGGGCTCCTCACACCAGATCAGACGGCGGCCATCCTATCGGTGAAAGTTCTCGATGCTGAGACCCGCCAGGTTATTCCCTGCACAGTCGCAATTCGGACCGGCAAAGGCGAAATCCTGGCCGGCCATCCGAGCTTCGCTGGCGGGTTTCGTTCCCTCGGTGAGTTCGAGAAAGTGGTGCCACCCGGAGAGACGACCCTCACCGTCAGCAGGGGTTTCGATTACATCGCCGTCGAGCGGAAGCTCAACCTGGCGCCCGGTGAGCGCCAGGAGCTGACCCTCGAGTTGAAGCGGCGCGCCGGCTTGCGCAGCCAAGGCTGGGTTTGTGGGGACAACCACGACCACATGATCCATGGAGAAAAGGAGGTCACAGTCGATTTCGCTTACGTGGCGCTCGCGGGGAGTGCCGCTGGCCTGGATTACATGTCTCTGGCGCAAGAGTGGAATCTCGCTTCACCCACACCGGCGAAGCTCGAAGAGGTCTGCGACAAGGTCAGTAGCAAAGACTTCAAGCTCACCTGGAACATGGAAGCTCCGAAAAACTATTGGCGCGGGGATGTCTCGCACTGCCTCGGCCATGGCTGGACGCTGGCCATGCAGGGATATACGGTGGATGGACGCGACGCCATCGCGGAACTACGCCAGTTGAGCACCCACGATTATGAGACCGAAAAGACCCCGGCTCCGAACTTCGAGTCTCACGCCCTCATCCATTCCTTAGGCGGCATCGTTTCATACACTCACCCCACGCGCGAGTGGCGGGGCAAATGGGGCGGCCAGGGCGGCTACCCGGTCGAGGAAAACAAATTCATCTCCAACCTAGCGCAGGAACTACCGTTTGATACCGTGGTTGGCCCTACCTACAACACTCTCGATATCCTGATGCGGACGGAGGAAAAGGAGGTCAACCAGAAGGCGCAGAAGCTTTGGTTCATGTTGCTTAACCACGGATATCGCATTGCCGCCACCGCCTCGACCGATAGTTGCTTTGATCGCCCAGGCGATGGTGATCCTGGAAGGGTAAGGATATACACCCGCGTTGAAAAACATTCCGGTCTGAGCGATGTTGCCGAGGCGATGAGGCGGGGCCGAAACTTTGTTTCCAGCGGCCCCTTGCTGCTTTTCAACATCGCTCAATACCAGATTGGAGACGTCATTCCGATTGGATCGCCTCAGAAGTTCCTGGCTCACCTGAGCGCTTGGGCAGGAGGAGAAGTAGGCGAGCGCTTGACCAGGCTCGAACTGATTCGCAACGGAGAGGTTTTCAGGACCTTCGACGTTCCGGAGGGGAGAACGCAAGCCAGCATCGACGTTGAACTTGATGAGAAGGATACGGCTTGGTATATCGCCCGGTGTTGCGGATCCTCCGAGCACCAAGTGGCCATCACCAATCCCATCCATTTCGAGGGTCCAAACTACAAACCCCCGGCGCAGGTTCGAGCGCAAGTCACCGGAATCGTTAAAGACCGGGAGACCGGCGCCCCCTTGGAGGGAAATTACGAGGTGATCGAGCGGGTCGGCCTCACTCCCGTGACCAAGTCACGACAGCCTTTCGGGAATGGTTCGTTCAGTATTTCAGTTCCGGGTACTGCCAGGATACGTGTTAATGCCACCGGTTATATCTCGGAGGAGCGAAGTATATTTGTGGATCACGCTCCTCTGCTTAACTTCATACTCGGCCTCCACAGCGAGCAGTTGATCGATTGGATGACCTTCGAGAAAGTCAAAACGCTCTTGGCGGCCGTTCGTTTCGAGTTTGCATTGAGCCGACAGGCATAGTTCCGCTGCCAGGCGGACAAAGCGTAGCGCGGACCTGTTTTTCAGGTCCGCGGTCCGTCCGCAAATGACAGCGGAAAAGCCGCGGACCTGAAGAAGTAGAGTAGGAGAGGAGGCGATGCGGGGCACGATCCCCTCTCCCCTCGTCGAACCGGACGTGCAGATTTCCCGCATCCGGCTCACGCCGAGACTCTCGCCTCAAGCCTGCGCAGGGTGCGCAACGGTACGGCGGAGCGGCAGCCAGCCCAAACGCTGGAGATGCGCCCGCCCCCTCCCGTATCCCTTTCGGGGAGCGAAAGGGCCGCTGGCTACGACGACGGAGATGCAAGCGCAGGCGCATCTCCACGTACTCGTTGATCTTCTCGAAAGCGCGACTGGGATACCCGTATTGAAAGTAGCTCGCCCAGCTTTTCAGGTGTCGATTCACCTCTCTGATCAGAGTCGGGATGGGCTTCCAGCCCCAACGACGATCCGTCAGCGCTCGCAGCTTTTCCCGTTCTCGCGCCAGGGATTTCTTCGACGGCACCACGTTCAGGTAACGATGCCCGTGACCAAAGCGGTCCAGGTCGTACCGAAACGTGTACCCCAGAAAATCCAGACTGGCTCCCTTCCCTCCTAGGTTCATTACCCGCGTCTTCTCCCGATTGATCGTCAAGCCCATCCAGGTTTCCAGCTTCGACTCGATCCATCCCACCAGTTTGGGGCTGGGCTCGCGCGCCAACACCACAAAATCATCGGCGTAACGCACCAGCTTGGCCTTCGCCCAGTGGGCTGGCCCTCCCAGGCGGTAGAACACCTTGTCGAACCAGTGCAGATACAGGTTGGCCAGCAGCGGAGAAATCACTCCTCCTTGCGGCGTTCCCTGCTTCGACCGGCTCACCTTCGGCGTCCCGCCCTTCGTCTCTGGGGCCTCCACCACGGGCGTCTGCAACCAAAGACGAATCAGTTTCAGTACCTGACGGTCGGCAATCCGCAGGCGCAAGCAGGCTTGCAGCTTGTCGTGCGGTATCGAATCGAAGTAGCCCTTCAGGTCCGCGTCATACACCGCCTGACACCCAGCTTTCAGATGCCCGCGTATCTCCTCCAGCGCCTGGTGTGCCGAGCGGCCCGGACGGAACCCATAAGAACAATCCTCGAAGTCCGCTTCAAAGATCGGCTCCAGGATCAACAGGGTCGCCATCTGCACCACCCGGTCCCGCACCGTCGGTATCCCCAACGGTCGCAGCTTCCCATTCGCCTTCGGGATGTAGACGCGTCGTACCGCTTGCGGGCGGTAGGTCTTGGCGCGCAGCGACTCCTCGATTTCGTCGAGAAACCGTGCCACGCTCTCGCGACTGGCGCCGATCTGTGAGATCGTCACGCCATCCACGCCGGGTGCTCCCCGATTGGCGCGCACCCGTTCCCACGCCGCCTCCAGCGTGTCGCGCCGATAGATCCGGTCATACAACACATAGAACCGGAACTTCGGCTCCTGCTTCGCTTTCTGGCCCAGCTTCCGTCTCAGTTGAGAAAGTTTCTCCCCCAGCAAGCTTTCGCGCTCCGTTTCCGGCGACGCTCCTCCCGCTGGCAGTTTCTCCGTAGTGGGATTTTCATCCAAGCGGTTTTCCCCTCCTCTTACGGTCTGCGTGTCTCGGCTACGGCCCCTTCGCTCCACGATCGTTACTCGCTTCTTCGCCACTATGGGCCGATCCGACTCCCGACCGGGCCACCCCAGGGTTATGTCTTCCCCTGCAGCGTCGAGGGCTTTCCCCTCTGCCCCGCCGGGTCTCCCAGGCTCCTCGACTGATCTGCCCCCACGCGCTGGTCCCCTTTCACCCCGGAAAGCCCCAAGGCTGCGGTCGCTCATTACTTCACCTTGGGTAGCAGGCTTCCTCCTACCTGGAAGATTGGCCACTTTCCCTTCGCGCTAACGGGGCCGAATCGGGTTCGCTGTCGCTACGGCTCGCGGGTTCACCCCCCAGAGCTTTGCCGGTCGGATTGCTCCTCCCCGCGTCTGGACGGCTACCTGTTGAATGAGCAATTACAGGGTAAGCTCCTTTCAGCTTACAAGATCAGCCAGGCTTTCCCTGGCGGACCAGGTTTGCGCTACCTTGCTCGGGGCAAGCTTTACGCGGGGGTGACAATACCCGTCATTCCCTCGAAAGCGCATCCAGCTTCTTCCAGGCTAACGTGGACCCCGCTTACGTGGGGGTCTGTAGTGTCTAGATTTCTGGGGCGGCCTCCCCCGCACCGTACCCCCAGCAATGACAGCGCAAACCAAAGGTACGGTTTGGCGACATAACCGGCCAATCTCTGCCCATTCTCAGGGTGTGCCGAGTTTGCGCGCTTTGGTGGTGATCTTAGTGAGGCGATTGGACAGCCGGTCGAGGCAACTGCGGACAGCACCGATGGGCAGGGTTCGCCGGAACATCTCCAGCGCATGCTGAGCAGCCTGCAAGGAATCGATGACCCCGTCGAGCCCAGCTCGAAGGAGGGCGAAAGACGTTTTCGGCTGAGGAACCAGATGCCGAGGTCTTGAACGAGCCGCTTGGAATTCCCGCTGGAGATCATTCAACGCCACCTCGACATAGAGCATCGTCATGTCCGGAGAAGTGTGGCCGAGTAATTTCATCAGAGCGGGAAAACTAACCCCGGCGCGAAGCATCTCCGTGGCATAGGTGTGCCTCAATTGGTGCGGGACGATGCGTGCGGAAAGGCCCAGAGAGTGACAGACCTGGTGCAGATAGCGGCGGAGTTGTCGAACGAGGGCATCCCGGGTGCTGCGCCGGGCCAGGAGTCGGCCATCGGGAGGCCGCGGATCGAGGAAGCGAAAGAAGCGTAAGCGTTGGATGACCGTCACCACCCACGAATCCACCGGGACCATACGTTCCGTTTTGAGTTTGCCGAGCGGCACGTGAATGGCCCACTGATGGGGGCCGGTCGAGCGCAGGCAATCGGAGGATAAATCGGCGCACTCACCAATGCGCATGCCGGTATGGCGGATCAGCAGAAAGGCGTTACCTCCCAGATCGTTGCGACGGACGAACTCCTGCTGCAGAAGTTGATCCTGCTGGGCGGTGAGCGGGCGTGCAAGCCTTTGCGGAGGGTGCGGGATGTCCTCGCGACGAATTAGGCGGGCAAGCTGAGGAAGCTGTTCGGTCCAAGCCAGTTCGGTGAGCACGGGGCGCAGGGCGATGAGCCGGTTGATATAGGAGGAGGTGGCGAGCGGCGGCCTCTGGGAGCGCAGACGGGACATCCAGCCGAGGAGGTGGGGCTCCCGTCGCAGTTGGTCCAGAGAGTTCACCTCGGGGTGAGCCGTCCCGAGATAGCTGAGGAAGTTGCGGACGGTCCCGCGGTACTGACGAGTGCTTTCCGGGCCGAGCGCCGCGCCGAGAGAATCGACGGCGCGGTCGAAGACGGAGGCCAGCGGATGCGATAGGGGAGGGTGTCCAGCGCGGTTCATGAGGAGAGCCTCGGAAGGGGGCGGACTTGCTGCGCCACGGCGCGCGTATACTGCTGGTAGACGTCTTGCGGGGTGATCTGCACATAGCGCAGGGTGGTTTGGATGTCGGCGTGACCCATCAAGTGCATCAGCGCGGGCAGGCTGATCCCGCCGCGCACCATGTCCGAAGCAAAGGTGTGCCGGAAGCGATGCGGGTTAGCGAGCTTGATGCCGGTGCGCTGGCGATGGTAGCGGAACAAGGAGCGTAACCCTGCCAGCGTCATGCGGGCTCCGCGCACGGGTCCCTTGAGCGAGACGAAGAGCGCGGCGGTGCCGGTAGGGGGCCGTTCCAGCCGCCGATAGTGATCGAGGAGTTGCACGGTTTCGGGAGCGAGCGGCAGGAAGCGCAGTTTGTTACCTTTGCCGCGCACGCGCAACTGCGCTTCGGAGAGCAATAAGTCGTCCTCATTCAAGCCCAATACTTCGCCGAGCGCAGTCCTTGCAGAAGCATCAATCCTACGATGGCCAAGTCCCGGGCCGTGCGGAAGCTCGACCAAAAACGTGCCACCTCCTCCACCGACAGCGGGACGAGGTGGCGTTTAGGCACCCGCACTCGCAACCGGCTCATCGCTACCCGCCGCCGGCCCAAGCCCAGTGGCCCGCGCCGCAGATAAGCTTGCTGAAAGCCCTGAGCCGTCGGGTCGGGGGCGTCGGGGAACTCGTTGCGCAGGGCGCGCTCGGCGACGGCGATGCGGTCATTGATGGCGGAACCGGAAAACGGAGGCTGGTGGCTGCATTGGAACTTCAGATAATCCAGGAGTGTCGACCCGGTCAGGTCACCTTCCACCACGTCACCGGTATGATGAAGACTCTCCCACCAGCGAACAAAGTGCAGCAGAGCGTAAGCGCAACTGCGCAGAGTGGTGTCCGCCAGGCGGCGGACATACTCGCGGTCGAGGTAACGATTGACCCAGCCGACCTCCCGGCCGGTTTCGTGCTCGACCACACGAAGGGGACTTTGGGCGGGGTTGGGAGTCTGCGAGCGGATGACGTGGAACCTCATGATAGGGCTTCCTCCAGGAGAGAGTGAAACTGTCGCGCGTCACCGCCCTGCACGAAGAAGGAGTTGGGATCGTGGCCAGGGGGCAGGAGGACGCGGCGAGTGCTGATGCCTTGCGCACGCAGACGATGGGCTAACCCCTGTGCGGCCTGCTGGCCGCTGCCGTTGGCGTCGACATCGAAGGTGAGATAAACGGTGCGCGGGCGGTCGCACAGTTGGCGAAACTGGCCGGGGGTGAGATGGGTGCCCAGCGAACAGGTGACGTGGCGAAAACCTGCCTGCCACAACACCGCGAGATCGAACAGACCTTCGACGAGAATCACGGTGGGAAATTGGCGAACCGATTCCCAGGCGACCAAGTCACCTTTGGAGCCAGGGAGGAATCGATGGGTGAAAGCGGTGTTGATACTGCGGCCATACAAGTTGACGATGTGGCTGTCCCGGCAGCAGGGGAAGACGACGCGCTGGAAGAGGGCGTCGTGGCCCTTGCGGTTGATGAGGCCGGTGCGCTTCAGCAGACCGAGCGAATAGCCTTGAGCTAGGAGGTGACGCCGCAAGCTCCCGCCCGGGGCATAACCGATCTGCAGTTCCCGGATCAGGGCGGGGTCGCGCACTCCGCGTTGTTCCAGATACCGCCGTGCCTCCGGGTAGCGATCGAGTTGCCGTTGATAGAACGCGGAAGCAAGCCCCAACACGGCGGCGGGGTCCGCCAGAGCGCTTGGCTGTTCGAGATAGGAGAGGCTTTGGCGGAAGGACAGGTGCTGGGACAACTCGACAAAGCGAATCAGATCGCCGCCCTGACCGCAACCATGGCAGTAAAAGAGATTTTTGTGAGCGTTGACATAGAAGGAAGGCCGGGTCTCCGAGTGCAACGGACAGAGTCCAACGAACTCGGGGCCGTGACCCACCAGCCGGGCGGTCCAATTCTGCTGCCGCAAGTAATCGAGCAGCGGAAGTCTGTGTTTGAGTTGTTCGAGACCCTCGCCCATGGCGCGGTTTTTGCTCCCGGAGACGAGCCTAAGAGAAAGGGGGCAGCGTTCCCAGGCAAGGATGGTGGGGGAACAGAAAACTTCTCAGAGACGCAGAGGCCAGAGAACCTGTAGCACCGGAGTCAGCCCCGATAATGGCTCAGCCTGGGGATCGGCTGGAGCGCCGCGCCCCAGCCAATGGGCCAGGCGGGCGAGCGTTTGGCGCCGAAAGGAAGCCGCCGGTTGGAAGCAGTCCAGGCCGCCCGACCAGCGGCGGAGGGTGGAGGGATCGGGCACCCGATCGGGGTCCTTCAGCGTAGGCGTCGCCTCTTCCCACGAGCAGTGCTCCATAAAGTGTCGCCGGAGCGCCTGACCGCGAGCCAGCAAGCTGTAGTGGGTGTAGGGGAGAGAGAGCAGGGGAAGCAGGGTGAAGGTCCTCCCGCAACCAGGGCAAAGGCCGCGTCGGATCCCAATCCAGTCGTGATGCTCATCGTGCGCCTGCTTGCGGCGGCGACCGTGACCGATGATGGAATCGCGTTCGCAAACCGGGCATTGCCGCAGCATGACCTTCTCACCGTCGCCAGCCCAATCGGTTTCGAGCTTGTGCGGCGGGGCAGAAAGTGGGATAAAAAGAATCGTGGTTCATAGGGGCCCTGCCCCGGCGTTGACCCGCCAAGATCTGAGCCGGAAGCGGGGCCCCTCCTCCTGAAGAGAAAAATCCCAACTGGAGAAGAATACCGCTTCTCAGCTACAGCACTTAGAGGTGTGATTCGAAAGATTGGCCGGTTAATTTCGACTGCACAGTCAAGTGATCGCAAGCAGGCACGGTAACTTCCCCGAAGGGGACTGCTGGACCGGAATAGCTTCCGAGTGCCCCGTCACTCGAGACCAATCGCGAGATCGTCGATCATCGGGTTACGAAGGATACTTAGTCGATGAGCACACCGCCAAGTCCGGCCGGGAACAAGCCGGATTGGTCTCGTAGCTGGCACTACCGTGATTCAGGTCAGGCAAAGGGTTTTTATGGGCTGGATAGGCCGGATGGCATTTGCCCCGTTACCCGGAACGGAGTGCTGTTCCCTCCAAGCAGGACAGTCCACAAAGAACTTTCTACGCTGAGGTGACCTTGGCGTAATATGTCAAGCGTGAGCGATTGCGTTCAGGCCCGTGGGAGAAGATCTGTCTGCCTGGCACTTCTCTCGCCGTTTGCCTACCAAGGTGTTGCTCTTCTTTGCATGCGACACTGGGGAAGTGCTGCTCCCTGGTCCGATCTGGATTTCTTTTCCGGCGGCTTCTTCGCGCTCACTGCACTTCTGTTGGTGTATGAGACTCCGTTTAAGCGCGGCATATTCCATTCGCGGGAAACGCTGCGGGAAGCATCAGGCTTGAGTTACGACCCTGCCACCGTCACGTGGGGAAGCGCTCTCGCCGTAGGCGACCTGTCTGTATTTCTGGATTATGGGCATTGGCACTTGATACCAGCGCTTCGCCAGCCGGGGCTGCAGATCACTGGTCTCGCGCTATATGCGTGTGCGATGGCTGGGCTGATGTGGACTGATACTTGTCTGGTGCGCCACTTTCAAGGGGATCCAAACCATCGGCAGCTCATGACGACAGGCCCTTTCGCCGTCGTACGGCATCCACGTTATGCTGGTCTGCTTTTAGCAAAGTTGGGATTCAGCCTTGTACTTGCCAGTATTTTTGCATGGACCTCAATGTTGGCTTCGATTCTTCTGATTCGGCGGAGAATTCGCCTGGAGGAACGCCACCTGCGGGAAATATTCGGTCCTAAATACAGCAACTACGCGGAGCGCAAGCCCCGCTTAATTCCCGGGATCTACTGAATCTTGAGGTAAACGATCCATTGCGTGAATGCAACACATCGTTGCCGACGCCCACAGAGCGCTGACTATCCTCTCCAGTGTTTCTTGCTTTGCCGAACGCGAGAGTTATCGTGCTGGCCTCTATACCCCGACGAGAGGCAGACTGAACTGGATGCGGTACTGGCTCAGCTTGAACGGGGGCCTGCGCCCTCCTGTTGAAATTGAAACTGATCCAGCACGCGGATTCTGCTGGCGGATTCTGCTGGTTTGACACGGCCTGGCTTGAGTGGTAGCATTGGTTAGATTTTTTCGCTGCTCAAGGGGTGGGCCATTGAAATTGTTCCACCACACAGACCGCTCGACAGATCAGTCCCCCTCGCTTAACGATAACCAACTCCGGAGGTTAGTTAACGACGCCTGCACTCGAATCGAAGCCGAGTTTAGCCGCAGTGCCCCCTTTCTGGGCGAACAGGTATGCGATTGGATGGCGCACCTGTCTCCTACGGGCAAAGCACCTGAATACTTTCTGCAGCCACGATCGTTTCCCTTGCTGCGCTTACCCTGGTGGGCTGCTAAGACCTTCACGGGTGAACCCGACTGCGAATTCATGGCTGATGTTGTCTATTCCACCGTTAATGGCTATTACTACATCCGCCTGCTCGATAACGTGATGGATGGCCATGGGACGGTCGACCTGAAAATCCTGCCGGCAACGGCTTTCTTCCATACAGAGTTTCAGGCGACGTATCAAAAGTATTTCGACGCCGCTCACCCTTTCTGGGAAGTCTTCCGGTCGGCGTGGTTTTCCGCCAGCGAGGCCCTCACCCGCGAAGTCAATCTGGATCGCATCCACCGGGCGGACTTTGAGCGGGTCACTGTGGCCAAACTCGCGGGAGCCAGAATTCCATTGGCTGCGGTGGGTTTCCGCCACGGTGCTGGGGAGCGGCTGCGATGCTGGGAAGAATTCACGTTGGCGCTGGCGCGGTGGTCCCAGATGGAAGACGATTTGTTCGACTGGTATCACGACCTGCGCCACGGCAAAACGTCTTATTTCCTTACTGAGGCCAGCCGCCACATAGATTTCGAGTCAGTCGATGCCTGGGTGATCAGTGAGGGATTTCAGCAGGGAATGGAGACTCTACAGCGCGAACTTTCAGCCTTGCGGCCCCTTGTCCCTTCGCTGCATAGTCCCAATGTCGTTCGTTATCTGGAGTCGCGGCAAACGATGCTGGAGAGCCAGAAGGTCAGAATCGGCCAGGCATTCCAGGTCCTGAAGGATGTGGCCAGAATCACGGACCATAAAGCCCAGACTTCCGACTAGGTTGTATCTTTCGAATCGAAGCGAAGGAGCCTCCCATGAAATTGAAGGAACTCGTCGACAAACTGATGATCGATCGGGTTTTTTATAAGAAACTTAAAAAAGACCCGGCAGCGGCCCTGCGAGGCCAGGGAGAGGAGCCGACGCCGAAACAGATTGAGGCCCTCAAAAAGATCGACTACAAGTCCCTGGAGGCGGTCGCGACGGCGTTTGCTGACAAGCTGACCTAGGAACAGCAGGACTGGGAAGCTCACCACCTGCGGCGGTCTGTTATCGATTCTTATTTGCCGCCGGCCTTCAATGCTTGGCTGAGGTGGGGAAGGGAGTTTCTTGCCTATGGCCAGCCGAGCGTCAGGCGAGGATTGGCTCGTCGGCCTGCAGCTGGGGCACTACCGCCTCGTCGAAAAGATCGGCGTCGGCGGCATGGGAGAAGTCTATCGCGCCCGCGACCAGCACCTCGCGCGTGATGTTGCCATCAAAGTCCTTCCGCGCGGTACGCTCACCGATGAATCAGCCCGCAAGCACTTCCACAAAGAAGCTTTGATCCTCTCGCAACTTAACCATCCCAATATTGCGACCATCCACGACTTCGACACACAGCAGGGCGTGGACTTCCTGGTGATGGAGTACGTGCCTGGAATAACACTTAGCGAGAAGGTGGCTGCCAGACCGCTGCCAGAAAAGGAAATCCTCAGTCTAGGCGTGCAACTTGCGGAAGGCTTGTCGGCGGCCCATGAACGCGGGGTAGTGCATCGTGACCTGAAGCCCGGGAACCTCCGCCTGACGAGCGACGGGCGGCTGAAGATACTGGATTTCGGTCTGGCGAAGCTGCGGCGTCCCGTCGCGGACAGTGCCACCACGGATAGTCTGAGCGAGACGCAAACGATGGCTGGGACTTTGCCGTACATGGCCCCGGAGCAGTTGCGGGGCGAAGAGATCGACGCGCGTACCGACATTCACGGCGCCGGGGCAGTGCTGTACGAAGTGGCCACGGCGCAGCGCCCGTTCGCTGAGGTGGAACGCTCACAACTGATTGGTACGATTCTGCGCCAGCCGCCACTACGACCTACCGCCCTGAATCACGATCTGTCTCCAGGACTGGAGCAAGTCATTACAAAGTGCATGGAGAAGGAGCCGGAGAACCGCTATCAGTCGGCGAAGGAACTGGCAGTGGACCTGCGGCGGCTAGGGCGGGACAAGGAGTCGGTATACCTCGCGGGAGAAACCTCAGCCGGTCCGTGGCTGGTCCCCATCGGCCGACACAAGGCCATGCTCGCGGCCGCAAGCGGTGTCGTGATTGTATTACTGTTGGTTGCGGCCCTGTGGTTTGCCACGAGGAAAAGAGTCCCAGAGACCGCACGAATTACGCCCTCCATCGCTGTACTTCCTTTTGCCGACTTGAGCCCTGGGAAGGACCAGGAGTACTTCTCCGACGGTTTGGCGGAGGAGCTTATTCACAGTCTGGTTAAGATGCAAGGCTTGCAGGTGGCCGCCCGGACATCCTCCTTCCAGTACAAGGGGAAAAACGAAGATCTTCGGGTGATTGGGAAGAAACTGAATGTGGCCACCGTGCTCGAAGGCAGCGTCCGCAAGCAGGGCCAGAGGGTGCGGGTCAGCGCTCAATTAGTCCAAGTCTCCGACGGTTTTCACCTCTGGTCGGAGGCTTTCGACCGGGATCTGACAGACATCTTCGCAGTGCAGGAGGAAATTGCACGCTCAGTAGCGGGGTCGCTGAGGTTGACCTTGCTAGGGGAGAAAGCGCCCGCCCCGCACGCCATGAGTATAGAAGCATACGATGCCTACCTCCAGGGGAAGTACTTTCACGCGCGTCTGACGAAGGAGAACCTGGAAAGAGCGATCGCCTACTATGAGCAAGCAACCAGTCTGGACGCCAGCTATGCCCCGGCTTGGGCAGCTCTTTCGAGGGCCCATAGCGTTCAGGCGGGCGCTTACGGCCCGGTGCAGGAATACAGCGTTGCGCGAGAGGCGGCAGAACGGGCACTGGCGCTAGATCCAAGCCTGGCGGATGCACACGCGGCCATAGGAGAGATCAAGCTACTCTACGATTGGGACTGGGCTGGCGCAGACGCCGCCTACCAGCGGGCGCTAGTCTTAGAAAAGGGGAACGCTGAGATTGTCGAAAGGGCGGCATCCTTGACAGCGACCTTGAACCGCTTTGAGGAAGCACTGGCATTGTCCCGCCGGGCCGTGGAGCTCGACCCGCTCCAGGCATCGGCGTACACAGCTCTTGCATTCAACGCATGGTGGGCCGGCCGACTGGACGAAGCCGAAGCTGCAGCCCGGAAGGGGTTGGAACTCGACCCACAGTTTCCGTGGCTGCACACGTTGCTTAGCCGCGTGTACTTGGCGCAGTCGCGCCCACGGGAAGCCCTAGCCGAAGCGGAACGCGACACGGCACCTGCATTTCGCTTGCAGGACTTGGCGCTGGCGTACCATGCGATAGCCCGGAAGCAGGAATCAGATCGAGCTTTGGCAGAGCTGATATCGAAGTATAAGGCAACCGCTGCTTTCCAGATCGCAGAGGTATATGCCTTCCGTGGGGAAGTCGATGCGGCCTTCACATGGCTGGAGCGCGCATATGTCCAGCGCGACGGCGGGCTCACCTTCACGAAAGGCGACCCGCTCCTGGCGAGCCTGGAGCGCGACCAACGCTACGCTGCTTTCTTGAAAAAGATGCGCCTACCCGCCTGAGAGCCGCACCCGGTGTGGTCAGGAAAGGGGAGGTCCTTGGCGAATGGTCGGCCAATCGGAAACTATCCCGAAACGGCGTTCTGGGATGTCCGGATCTGCGCTCCTATCCACTTGGACGTATAACGGCCTAACCACCGAGAGGCGCGCGGCCTCGCTGACCATTCGAAGGTTACGTCGGAGCAGTGCCCAGAGTGACACCTTAAAAGCCTTTTTCCCGCGGCCTACAAAACCCCGCCCTTCCTCTCCCCCGACTCAAAACGGCCGAGCTCGAGCGTCGACAGAAGGGCTTGAGCAGCCCTATACTGAGGCACCATGCGAATTGCCGCTGGCGCGCTGGCGAAAGCGGGACACTGCAAAAAATGGGTTAAGGAGACCGCATGAAACGATGGTTTGCAAGCCTGATGATTTCATTATTGCTCTCTGCGGCTGGCGCGACGGCTGGCCAACGAATGTATGAAGTGGGGGCGGTTTATATCTACTTCTCCTGGACAACCGATGCACAGATCGTTCACGACATGGAAACCATCGCCGCAACCGGCATCAACACGATTAATCCCTATCCGTCGTTTCTGCTGACCCCTGGAAACCCCCAGCCCGACTTCTCCAAGACCGACCTCATCCTGAAGACCGCTGAGCGTCTGGGTCTGCGCGTCATGCCCACGGTTTTCTGGAGCGGGCTGCTTCCGGATTATGCCGCCGCGAAATGGCCGAACCGCTTCCCGCCCATCCTGGACGCAGACAGTCGCGAGGCCAGGCTGTCCTTAGCCGACCCCGAGGTCATCGACCTTATCGACTATTACTCGAAAATCACCGTGCAGCATTTCAGGGACTCCCCCTGCGTGATTGCCTATAACATCTGGGATGAACCACACATGGGAGGATTCTCAATGACCGCAGGTGGAGCCGAGGGAGGCGGGCGCGACGAGGCTCACTTCGCCCATTGGTTCGAGGAATGGGGACTCAAAAAGTATGGCAGTCCCGCCGCCTGGTACGCCCAGTGGAACGACCCGCTATTGAACCAGGAATACCAGCGATTTGATCGCCCATTATTCTACTGGTACGCGACAGGACACATCCTGGAGCATGTGAACGAGCTGGTAAAGTCGCTCGACGCGGCGCATCCCACCCGGACCCATGACGTGGGCAGCACGGTGGTGAGCGGGGCGTTGAGTATCTATAAACAGGATGATTGGACGATGTCGAGAGTTGTCGACGAATATGGGCTGTCCTACTACCCCGATATTCCGGCGCGCAGCGCCGAAGACAACCCGGAGCTGCTGGCCAAAGAAAAAGTCCTCTGGGACACACCTTGGACTACCAGCCTGGACCTCACCGCCGCTCACGATGCGGCGGGCGGAAAACCCTTTGTGATGCCGGAAGTGCAGACGGGCCCTCAGACAGGATTCACCAGATATGGGGACGAGCCGGGGGCCATCTTTAACTACGACCGGATTCATCTGCTGGCCTGGCAAATGGCCGCTCATGATGCCAAGGGGATGTACTTTTGGAAGTGGCGTCCCCACATGGACGAGTGGCAAGGCTTCGGCCGGGGACTTGCGGCCTCAGACGGCAGCATCACACCCCGCGCTGTGGCTGCGGGTGACGCCGCGCGAGCGCTGAATTCGGACCCTGACCTTTTCTTGGACAGCAAACCGTTGCCGCCGCAGGTGGCCGTTGTTTACGACGTTGGGGGTGATCTGAAAGCCAAGGCGCAGGGCGGCGATTGGGGATCGTTCACCGCTCGAAATCTGATCGGGATCTACCATGCGCTGTGGAGCGATCAGGTGCGCATCAACATCCTGGACGGCCGTCAAGTGATGGCGAAGAGCTTCAAACCGTACAAGCTGGTTGTCTTTCCCTTTTACCTCTGCCTTAGAAAAAATGTGGCTGAAGCGATCGAAGCTTACGTCACGGGAGGTGGGACGGTGCTCGCAGACGCCCGCTTCGGCATCATCAATGAGCTCGACCGGGGCTATCAGGTGAATCCCGGCTTGGGTATGGCGAAGCTGTTCGGGGCGCGGCGTCACGACCTGGTTGCTGCCCACAGTCCATGGGAAATCCGCGTTACGCAGGTCAGGGAGTTGCTGAACGAAGTGAGCCTGCCAAGCCACTTGGTGGGCCGCGTGTTTCGCGAAGAATTCGAGCTCGAAAAAGGCAGCGAGGGCAAAGTTGTAGCAGTCTTCGAAAAAACCGGGACGCCTGCTGTGGTGGTCCGGCGCACGGGCAAGGGGCAAACCATTCTGCTGGGGTTCTCGCTGGGCATCCCCCTGCTGGAAAATCATGATCCTGGCACCGCCGCGTTGCTGCGGGCGGTCTGGGAATCTGCCGGGGTAAAGCCTCCCATCCGGATTGCGACCGCAGGCAACGCAGGGCCCGTGGAAGCCGTGGTGCATTCTCGGGGCCGTGAGGACGAACGGCTCGTCTACGTGTTGAATTGGGGACACCGCCAGGCAAACATCACGGCGGAACTGCCCTGGTCTGGGCAAGCGCAGTTAAAGGGAAAGGACATAGTCTCGGGACGTGCGGTGTCGGTCGAGCACAAGGAGAATGGGGTCGCCTTTAGCTTAACCCTTCCTCCCGACCATGCCGCGGCCGTGCATATCCAACCCTAGGACGTGGCGGCGGCCATCCCTGGGGGGTGTCATTCCGAGCGTAGCGAGGAATCTCGCTCTGTGTACAAGTCGAGAAGTCGAGAGTCCAAGGTCGAAAAGTCAAAACTTCTTGACCTTTGACTCTCGACTCCTTGACTCGGCAGATCGAGATTCCTCGCTACGCTCGGAATGACACCGGGGGCCAAAAGAGAGGAGTACAGAAAAGTGAGACGACGTGAGTTTCTCGGATTGACGGGAGCGGCGGTAGCAAGACTTGGGCTGGGCAGGCTCGCAACTGCTCAGACTAGAAGTGGACCGCGCGGGGATGCGACATCGGAATTGCAACTGGCAGGCATGAGCCTTCCGCAGTTACGAAAAACATTTTATGACCAGCTCTTCCAGGTTCTGCTGCCCTTCTGGGACAAGCATGGAATCGACCACGAATACGGCGGAATCATGTGCAGTCTGGACTACGACGGCACGCTGGTGAGTACAGAAAAGAACCTGTGGTTCCTGGGTCGCGCCATCTGGGTTCACAGTTTTCTGTATAACCACTTTGGAAACAATCCTCAGTTCCTGGAGGTGGCAAAAAAGACCAGGGAGTTTGTGTTCAAACACGCGCTCCAGAAAGACGGCTGGTGGGCCGAAGTTTTGACGCGGGAAGGCAAAGTGCTGAGGCCTTTCAGCGGCGACATGGAAGGGATGTACTTCATTGTCGAAGGTCTCCAGGAATATGCCCTGGCCAGCGGAGATGCAGGCGCCCGCGAAGTCGCCTTAGCTCTCTTCAAGAAACTCTTCCGGCAGTTCAATAGTCCGGATTTCCGCTACCGTGGAGCTGATTTTCAGTATTTGTGGAACAGCAAGGTCGCTGTGCGGCCGCAGGGATTGTGGTTCCTGAACCTCAACATCGCGACCCACCTGCTCGAGGGCGGAAACGATCCGGAAATCGCCACCATCGCGGACCACGCCCTGGACGCGATCATCAATAAGCATTACCGGCCCGACTTCGGCCTGAATAATGAGATGTTGTATTTCGACTTCAGCAGGCCGAAGGACGAGGCCGACAAGTCGCGCTTCGGCCACTCGGTCGAAGCCTTGTGGATGGTTATGGAGGAAGCGGACCGGCGCCAGGATGCGGCCCTATGGAAGACCTGCGCCGAGCGAATCCATCATCACCTCGAGGCGGGTTGGGATTACATTTACGGAGGGCTTTCCGAGTGGGTCAATGTGGGTCATCCCTGTTACCAATGGCCCGTCGAGACCCCGCCGGGAACGCATCTCGAATTACATTTCACGGGCGAGTACGAATACATGAAGTCGATGTGGGCGCAGAGCGAAGTACTGGTGGCGACTTTAAATATATTTGAGCGGACGCGGGCTGAGTGGGCGTCACGCTACTTCGAGATGGCATTCAATGTCATCAACGAGAAATTTTCACAAAAGAACCGAGGTTACCCGGCCGGCTATGTTCTCTTCACCGACCGCCGCATCACATCCCCGCCCCATGTTGCCCGTCAGGACAACTATCATCCGCTTCGCCAACTGATGTTAAACATTTTGACGCTGGGCAGGATGATGCGGGCCGGTGACAGTCCACGGCCGGCGGCTGGCGGCGCATCATGATCCCGCTGTAGCTCGGTATTGATTTTGCCGCCACGCAGCTTCTCTCGCCCGTGAGATACTGAAGAAGATCAACAGGAGTTAATGCCTTAATTTGACTCGTAGCGCCGGCCTTCAGTCCGCCACTTGCCGACCTAAAGGTCGGCGCTACGCTCAAAATGAGATACTACCCAACAGGAGGTTGAGATGCCAAAGGCGGAGTTCTCGAGAAGGAGCTTGTTAAGAAGCGCAGTAGTGGGAGCCGTGGCGAGCGCGGCCGGCATTCCGGTTGCTGCTGAGGAGCGCGACCCCGAGGGCCCGGCGTGCGGGTCAAAATGGGAGAGGCCGCCGAAGCAAAGCGGGAACGGCTTAAACTTGATCGTGATTGTCGTCGACACCTTCCGTTATGACAACTTAGCGTGCTATGGCGCAAAATGGCTCGAGCAGCTTGAAACTCCGAACCTGGACCGCTTTGCCCGGAACTCGGCCCTCTTTGCAGACGCCTACCCTGAGGTAATGCCCACCATCCCCATTCGCCGCACTCTATACACCGGGCGGCGCGCCATCCCTTGTTACTATTTCCCGCAGCACGAGAGCGTGCAGTTGCCAGGCTGGCATCAGCTCTATCATGAAGACGTCACCCTGGGGGAAACGCTGCTCGAAGCCGGATACGTTAATGCCCTGATCAGCAGCGTTTATCATCAGTTCAAGCCTGGCAGGAATTTTCACCGCGGGTTCCATACCTGGCGATGGATACGGGGCCTGGAGTTTGATTATTACGGCACCGCGCCTCACAACCCGCTGGACGTCAGCGACCTGGCATCAAAGGAATACTTGGCCAAATTTCCAGGCCTTCATAACTTTCTGAGCCAATATAAGGCCAACCGGAATCTTTGGCTCCAGGAAGGAGAAGCCATCAGCCAGATTACCGCTCAAACCGCCATCCGTTGGCTGAACGAGAACCATCATGAGCGGCCCTTCTATCTTCACTTGGAGTTCTTTGACCCCCACGAGCCGTGGGACCCGCCCAGCCGATTCCTGGAAAAATACCTGCCCGGAGCCGCTCCTCCGAGTTACATCGAACCTTCCTACGACACAGTCCCTCTTCCCGACGACGTCCAGAGGCGGTTGCGGGCGAACTACGCAGGCGCCGTGAGTTGTGTAGACAATTGGGTTGGCTGCCTGCTGGATACTATCGGCCAATTCGGGTTGTTCGAGAATTCCGTCGTCGTCTTCATGGCCGACCATGGCGCGATGCTGGGCGAGCACGGGCAGTTCCTGAAGGGACCAGACAAACTGCGCGGCCAGGTAACGCACGTTCCGCTGCTCATTCAGGTGCCCGGAAGTCAACACGCAGGCGCGAAGGTTGAGGGATTCGTCCAATTCCCCGATGTGATGCCCACCCTGTTGGGCCTGCTGGCGTTGAAGCCCCCTGCGCGCGTAACGGGAAAAGATTTCTGGCCCTTGGTTACGGGCGCCACCAGCCACATACACGACCATGTGGTGCAGACCTACGGCTGGGTTGGGGCGGTGCGTAACCATGAATGGAGCTATAGCGAGATCTGGAAACCCGAAGCACCCCCGGCGATGTTCCGCAAATATCCCGACGCATCTCCCAGCACCTATCAACCGCAACTTTACAACCTCGAAAAAGACCCAAAGGAACTGACGGACGTGGCTGACAAGTACCCGGACGTCGCGCGGCAGATGTCGGCCAAGCTGAAGGAATATGTCGCCTCAGGAGAAGGCTTAACCTCCGGCAGTTTCAATGCGCAAGCAACCCTTGATACCGAGGAAGGCCTTTACGCGAAGTAGCTGTGCCGCGCGAGGTTTCTATCGAGTTTGCAGCCTTGAATGGCAACATGGCGGTCGGATCGCGATCGGTCCCGGTGCTTCTACGTCTAACAGGCCCTCCGTTCTCGGCGCCTGACCGCGCCCCGCCGGGTGTTGAAGTGGGGTAGCGCTGACTTTGTGCCGTTCAAAGTCTGCGGCTACCGCGACCCATGTTTCCACGGCTTGACGTTTAGAGCCTTGCTGTATATCATGGTATATATCCCCGGAGAGGAGGGATTGATCGTGCGACAAAAAGCTAAAGTTTTTACCAATGGCCGCAGCCAGGCGGTGCGCCTGCCGGCCGCGTTTCGCTTCGACACCAAGGAAGTTTTCATCGACCGTAACCCGCGCACCGGAGACGTGATTCTGTCCCGCAAGCCTGCGAACTGGAGCGAAGTGTTCGCCGCGCTCGACCGTGCCGGTGTGCCCGAGGACCTTCTCGCCGACCGCGACCGGAGCCTGCCCCAGGAGCGAGAGACGGTATGATTTACCTGCTCGACACGAACACCGTGAGCTACATCGTCAAGGGCCAGTCCCGGCACGCCCGCCGCAAGCTCGAACGGGTGAGCGTCGATCACGACGTCTGCATCTCGGTGATGACCGAGGCGGAGATCCGCTTCGGCCTCGCCCGAGGGAAGCTCTCGGCGGCAACGGAGGCTGCCGTTGAGCTGTTCCTGTCCAAGATTGACATCCTGGCTTGGGACTCCGCCGCGGCGCGGGCCTACGCGAAGGCCCGCGCCACGCTGGAACGAATCGGCAAGCTGCTGGCGAACATGGACCTGCTGATTGCCGCCCATGCTGCCGCCGTGGGAGCCGTGCTGGTGACGAACGACCACACCCTCGAAGAGTGCTCGAAGCATATCGACGTGAGGCAGACGGTCAATTGGGCCGACGATGTGGGGGTGAAACCCTGACTCCCCATCGGCTGATCGTTTTCGCCGCGATGTTCTTCCCGACCAAACGCCGCAAGCATGTCACCCAGATCGCCCTAGAAAAGACGCGGACCGCAAAGGCGGTTGTCCGCGCTACGAACTGGAGATAAGCATGAGAGTCCAACAGCCCTTTTATTGGTACCCGCTGTTGTTGCTCTCCTGTTTGCTTTTGACCGTGCTGTTCGCAATTGTTGTGCGACGATGGAGGCTCCTTCGGAAGTGGACGAGCAATCTGAGGACGGGCAAAATGGACAATTCCGATATTCTTCCAGACAACCAGTCGGTCGAGGCATCGTTCGGGATAAAAGAGGATTGGCAACACTTCCTAAAAACTCACCAAGTGCTCTTGAGGAAGTTGCCTCTTTTGTTTAAGACATTTGAGCGAGTATTCCTTCGCACGATGGGGACAACTGAGCCTGCGGACAGGGTGATTTACTTCCTCGGTCGGGTCGCGATGGAAGACTTCATGGAAATTGTCCTTCTTTGCGGCAATGGGTACGGCGTGGGTGCGTTAAAGATTTTGCGCGGTCTTTATGAGCGAGCCGTCACAGCCGCCTATCTCGCAAAGTATCCGCAAGAGGTGGATTCCTTTCTGGAATACCATCATGTGCATATGGGGAAGCTGCTCAACCACACCGCCGAACTGTTTGATGTCCGGCGCATTTTTCCAGAAGATAAACTCGCTGAGATTCGGGCAAACTACGAGCAGGCGAAGCCACGGTTTCAGGAGCCACTTTGCAAGACCTGCGGAACCACGCGAACCCAATTCTCTTGGTCAAAGCTTGATATCGGCGCGATGGCGAAGAAGGGCGACGAGTACCTGGCGAGACTGTATTTGACATGCTATTTCTTGCCGACCCTTAAAGCCCACAGCACACTTCATGCGCTCTCGACACAGGCAAGACCTTCTGACAATGGCGGCCTCACCTTTGACGATGGTGCACAGCGCGAGCACTCAGATGAGGCGTTCAGAGCGGCACACCTGACAATGCTCATCGCATTGGGCACTCAGAACCGCCATTTCAAACTGGGCCTCGACGAAGATCTGGGGGAGAGAAGGGGAGAATTCGCTGAAGCGTGGGGGCAGCCTCCCGAGGATGTGACAGCCGACACTCCCCCGAAATGAAAACACCGACTGCCGGTTGTCGGTAGCGTTATTGGAAAGCAGCCCGGCGAGTAGCGCAGACGTACGCGTTCTTTGCGTTCGTCTGCGGCTCCTCGTCCGTCCACGGGGGCTGGCGCAGACTGCCGCCTGTTGCAGTCTGCGATCCCGAAGGGGCTTGGACTTTGAGATTATCGAGATCGAGATTACGAGAAACACAGACACTGAACCGCGTGTCTGCGCCAGCCCCCTGCCTCAATTGGGTTTGCCGACGGCCTCGGGCTCCTGACCAAAAGCCGAACTCATGATCCCCATCGTAGCGGCGAGCCAAGGAATTACCTCTGCGCATATCTCATCTGCTAGTTGGGGCGAAGAGAGATTCTTTGAAACAGGGAACACAGGTACGCCGTCCTCCCGCAGGATAACGTTCCATTGCGCGCTCAACGGGTCCCCGTGTGTCGCGCTATTTAGCTCGTGCGCGAAGCCCTTCAGGGACTCGTATCTTCCTTGCAAAAGTTCCTTGTTCAGGTACTCAACCATTTGTTGGAGTTTCGGTCTCTTGTTGTACTTCCACCCGTCATCCCAAATCTGCAAAGCGGCGGGGTTCTTCGATAGGTAGACTATCGTGACCGCTCGTTCAGTAAGTGGGCGCACTAACACCTTCGCTCCGAACAGATAGCCCTGGCGGATGAGTTCGCGGATTGAAAGTGCAAGAGTAATTGTCTGCGGCACCAATATGCAGAGGGCACGCTGGAATCGGGACAGAGACCTACCATGCGATGTGGGGGCACACTTCGAGTTTAGTTCGAGGCATGAGCAAATGAGGTTATCGAACTGGAACAACAACTCTCGTCCCAGATACGGCTCATTGCCGGGCGTAAAGACCGGTGTTAACATGTGACCCTCCGTCTCTTGGCATTATAAATCAGAGCACGTCGGGAGGTTGGCACAGGCTGCTCTGGCTCGCCGTTGCCCGTGATATGAGCTGGCCAGAGGCAACGTTCTGAGGGTCTTTGACGGCCGGATGCCATAGTTTATGGAATGATGTGCCTAGCCAAGTGAGGCCCAACCAGCACATTTATTCGACAGCCCGAGACGGAGTGGCTTATGCTAACAGTTAAAGCAATTGGCAAGGCTTTGCTTAGGGGCCTAGTATTTCTGGCCGCGCTATTCGCTTGCTTTCGGTACCTCGGAGGCTTCTCTTCGCAGCAAAGCGCAGTTCTTACTGTTGTTGCATGGATAGGCTATGGACTCTATGAGAGGCTGAACGCTTCGCGCACCGTTGCGAACGTGTTTTCGCCCTTCTCTGTTTCCATCTACGCTAATTGGTACAAGCTCCTATCTGATTTCAAGCTCATCAACACGGAGGACGAATGGCACAAGCTGTGCAAGGCAGCCAACGAGACGCCGGAGCGCGAGTATACAGTGTTCCGGCGCGGATTCACGTTCACTGTGATTAAACCACCTGCGGATGATGGCCTGCTACCGGGTCTGACATTTTGGGACAATCGGAAGGTGTTCCTGGCTGAAGTTGAGCTCTCCGAACCCGTTATCCAAATCGAAGATGAGTTCGGCCTACCCGGCAGGGGAAAAGAACATCCATTCTTTCATCACCCCAAATGGTCGAGTCTGCCAAGGTTCTGCTTCAAGTGGGGAGCCGGGGGATATGAGATCGGGTTGGAGGTTCAGGACGACTGGTGGGAGCATCTCCGCGAAAACAAGGAAATCGGTGAGCTCGCGAAGATTAAGGGGGACAGAGACCATCTTTGCGGAACAACCCGATTGATCATCGCCACGCTTCCTTACTCCGAGTTCGGTCTCTACTACCAGAACGTTGACTACGACAGCCTAAAGAAAATCCAGGAGGGGATGGACAAGCAACTCGAAGCAAATGGTTGGAAGCGCAAGGTTGAACGGGACTCCGAGATTCGCGACCCATGGTCTCACGTGGAGCACAAATATTTTACGGTTTCGCATCGGAGCATATAGGCCGCCATGGGAGGGAGCGGGGTAGCGCAGAGGCGGGCGCAGTTTGCCCTTCTCTGCTGCTCTTCTTCGGGAAATGGCGTTCGCGCGCGCTGACTTTTGTTGCTCGCCGATGAACACACGCGAGCGGAAAGCCGCAGAGGAACGCAAAGTACGCGTACCTCTGCGCTACCCCGCTACCCGCTTTCGGAAATACGCTGGGCGCAGCTAAAATAGGTGCGAGAGTTGGAGGTGAACATGAAAAGGCCCGTCCCGGTGGAATCTGCCTCTGTATTAATCGACGAGAAGATCAAGGAACTTGGGGACTGGCGCGGGAAGACGCTCGCGAAAGTGCGCGAAATCGTACAGGAGGCAGACCCTGAGATCGTCGAAGAGTGGAAGTGGGTGAAACCCACGAACCCCGGAACACCGGTCTGGTCCCACGGCGGCATCGTCTGCACGGGAGAGACGTACAAGAACGTCGTCAAGATGACCTTTGCCAAGGGAGCTGCGCTCGAGGACCCTTCCTGTCTATTCAACTCCAGCCTCGAAAGGAATGCCAGGCGCGCCATCGACATCCACGAAGGCGACAAGGTGGATGAGGCGGCCTTGAAGGATCTCGTCCGCGCTGCAGTGGAGCTCAATCTCAAGGGCAAGAGCAAGCCCGTCGGCTGACGGGCGAGCGAACAGCAAGCGGGCCTCCCTCAGCCGAGGCGACGGGAGGCGGGCCGACTAGCTTCATCCGAGGCCCCGGCCATATCTCCCCCCATAGGGGGAGAGCTCTGGAATCCCTAAGGGCCGGACACAGGTAAACTGAACCTCGCCTCACCCTAAACCCGCAATTGAAGGAAAGAGAGAAAGCCAAACTCCACCGCCTCTCCACCCTGGCACTCGGCCGCCGACTGGTCGCTCACATGCCGCCCTTGCGCGAAGTCCTGCGGGGATCTCTGGTGGAGCGCTGCCCGCGCTGCGGCAAGGCCAACTGTCGATGTACCCGGGGCCAGCGGCATGGTCCCCTGTGATATTTAACCGTGACCCTGGGTGCGGGGCGCACCACCGGCAGGGTGGTGGCGGCCCAGCAAGTGGAGCAGGTGCGACGGGGAACCGACCGTTATCGGCGAGTGAAGCAGCGTCTGGAGCAGGCCCCCAACATTAATCCCTTGACAAGAGGCTAGGCTTGTGGTAGACTGGTTCCCCATGATGACCGGCAGCGTCGACACGGCAGCAGTCAATGGCAAGGACGGTAGGCCATTATGTGGCGTCAAGGGACGCAGAAGGCAAAAAAGATGTTAAAATAGACGGGACGAACTGAGCCATATGTTGCAAATACAAGACTTAGATTAGTTCGTTTCGCAAAAACGAACTGATTTTGGAGTGGAAAAAGTGCTCTTTTTTGGCAAAAAACGCTCCTTTTTGACCTTAAGAGGGGCTATTTCAAGCCCTTTGCACACCATCCCAGGAGACAGATAGTGGCATAGCCGAGGCTAGGCAGGGTCTTGACAGGGATGGGAAAGGCGAAGCGCTCGCCCTCCCTCCAGACCGGGCGGGCGGTTCTCCGGCGATGGCCGCAGGAGCCTGCTATACGAGATCCCTGGCTTCAATCTCGATTTTGTTGACCTGCCCAAACCAAACCGATAGAGTTGACGCGAACTTTTATGAATAGGCTTCCCTGGAGGTAAAGGATGAAACTCATTCGACGCATTGTACTCCTGCTGACGGTTGCGCTGGCATTGGCTTCCGCGGCGCTGGCGCAAGGCAACTTCTCGCTGAAGGACGGCGACCGGATCGTTTTCTACGGCGACAGCATCACGGACCAACGGCTCTACACCACCTTCGTCGAGACCTACGTGGTCACGCGCTTTCCGCGCTTGAAAATCTGGTTCGTGCACTCCGGCGTGGGCGGCGACCGTGTGACGGGCGGATGGGCCGGCCCCATCGATGTGCGGCTGCCCCGCGACGTGATCGCCTACAAGCCCACCGTCATGACCATCATGCTCGGCATGAACGACGCGAGCTACCGTGTCTGGGACGACGCCATCTTCAAGACTTACTCGACGGGCTACCAGCACATCATTGACACCATGAAGCGCGCCCTGCCTGGCATCCGCATCACCGTGATCCAACCTTCGCCCTTTGACGATGTCACCCGCCCGCCCAGCGTCGACGGTGGATACAATGCCGTACTCATTCGCTACAGCCAGTTCGTCAAAGAGTTGGGCGAGCGTGAGCATCTGCTGGTGGCCGATCTGAACACGCCGGTGGTAAGCATGCTCGAGAAGGCCAAGGCAGAGGACGCCGAGCTTGCGCAAAAAATCATCCCGGATCGCGTCCATCCGGGTCCGGGCGGCCACCTCATCATGGCCGAGGCACTGCTCAAAGCCTGGAATGCGCCAGCCACAGTGGCGTCGGTCGAGATCGACGCGGCCGCGAAGCGCGTGGCGCGCGCCGACAACACCAAGGTTACTGGTCTGCAGGTCGGGTCGAGCCTTAGCTGGAGTGAGACCGACAGCGCGCTTCCCATGCCGCTCGACCTGGAGGACAAGGTGGTGGCGCTCAGTATTCACAGCTCGGACTTCGTCGAGGCGCTCGACCAGGAGTCGTTCAAGGTTAGCGGCCTCGCCTCGGCGCGTTACGCGCTCAAGATCGATGGCGAGAAGGTCGGCGACTTCTCGCAGGAGCAGTTGCAGGAGGGAATCAACCTCGCGACGCTCCCAACGCCGATGGCCAAGCAAGCGGCCAAGGTCCACGACCTGACGCTCAAACATAACAACATCCACTTCACTCGTTGGCGGGACGTGCAGATATCGCTCCAGGACTACAAGCTCGCGGGCGAGAAAGCGGCTGCGGATGCCTTGGACAAACTCGAAGACCAGCTCGTCCAGCAGCAGCGCACAGCAGCGCAGCCTAAACCACGGCACTTCGAGTTGGCGCCTGAGTAATAGGAGGTTAAGCCATGGCATCTGTTCGTCAAATTCCAAAGTTGGTCTTAGCAGTTCTATTATCACTGGCCGCTGCTGCCGCCGCGGGCCAGACGGTCGGCCAGTGGGAGGTCTTCGAATTGAGCATGACCGCCCGCGGCACGTACGCTAACGCCTACGTCGATGGCCTTCCAGCGAGCGGCCGGCCGCTGCTGCAGGTCACCTTTTCCGGTGTAAGAGGCGAAGCCCAAGGACTGCGCTACACCATCGCCGGCTTCTGGGATGGAGGCCAGACCTGGAAGGTCCGCTTCGCGCCGCCGGCGCCGGGCGAGTGGTCCTATGTCAGCGCATCGGCAGATGCGGGATTGAACGGCGTTAAGGGCACGCTCCGCGCGACGGAATGGACAGCTGCCGACCTCGATGCCAATCCTGCGCGGCACGGATTCGTGCACGTGGCGCATCGTGGCCCGCGGCCCGGCCGGTATTTCGAATATGCCGACGGCACGCCCTTCCTATGGATCGGCGACACGTGGTGGGCTTGGACCAAGAAAGGCATCTTGTTTTCCAGCTTCAAGAAGCTGGCGGACGACCGCGCGGCGAAAGGGTTCTCCGTCGGCCAGATGTACTTCTCAGGCCAGGGGTGGTTGCTCGATGTGGCGCACGAGACCCCCGACCTGGAGCAGATCCGCAAGGTCGAAAAGTTCATCGCCTACGCCAACAGTAAAGGCATCACCGTCTGGATTCACGCCTGGTGGAGCCGCAAGGGCCTGAACCAGACAGCCGGGCCGGAGAAGGTGCGCCGCTGGTGGCGTTACGTCATCCAACGGCTGGGCGCGTACAACGTGATCTGGGTGCTCGCGGGCGAATACAACATGTACAATTACGGCGGCCTGGGTCTGCAGTTCTGGAAGGACCTTGGGGCTATGGTCCGTAGCGAGGACCCCTACCAGCGCATCATTGGAGCGCACCCCACGCCTCCCGGTTGGGATGGTGGTGCGGACGCTCCGCAGTGGTCCACCGGAGCAGTGCTCCACAATGAGCCGTGGCTCGATTACAACCAGAGCCAGGTCGGCCACGGCAAGTGGCGTAATGAGTTGATTCCTGTGGTAGTCCCTGAGGACTATGCCCGCACACCCGCCAAGCCCATCGTGATAACGGAGCCGTGGTACGAGTTCATCCGCGGCAACCCGGGCGCGGAGGAAATCCGCTTCGCAGCGTGGTCGGCGGTGCTCTCCGGCGCGGCGGGCCACACTTACGGAGGCGGACATGTCTGGTGGGCGAACGTGCCAGAAGCGCCCTCCGACCAGGCCCCCTGGCCGCTCGAGGCCGGCTTCGAAAACGATACGCTCGACTACCCGGGCGCGGTCTCCATGAGCTTCCTGGCGCACTTCATGAGGAGCATCAAGTGGTGGACGCTGGAGCCGCATCCGGAGCTGCTGTCTGAGTACACTCCCAGGTTCTGCGCCGCCGTGCCGGGACAAGAGTACGTCGTTTATCTCCGGTGGGGAGGCAGGGTGAAAGTGGATCTGCGTCCCTCTGCGGAGAGCGACACCTTTCGTTACACCTGGATCGATCTGGCGGAGGGAAAGGAACGGAACACCGGCACAGTTCATGGCGGCGGTCTGCGGGAGTTGAACACAGACGAAGATTTTCCGAGATTTCCTCACTGCAAAGATTGGCTGTTGCACGTAGTACGTGCTGCGCCCTGACGGCCTGCGGAATCTTAATGCACAGGAACCCGCCGGGTCTTGGTATAATCAAAGCTTGCAAGAACTTGACTCTCGTTAATGTTGATTGGACGAGGGCGGGAAGCGCCAAGCGGTCGAAGAAGCAGGGAAGTTAATCTTTCCTAAGCTTTCCCAATGTGCAAATGCCGTTGCAACAGGAACGGTTGATTAATTGCCAAGCAAGTGGGCTGGAGTGGCGGAATTGGCAGACGCAGCAGACTCAAAATCTGCCGCCGGTCACCCGGCATGGGGGTTCAACTCCCCCCTCCAGCACCATGCCTATGAATGTTCAGGGATCGTGGCGCTGGCGTTGCCTTGTGTTGGGCGGATGTGGTTTAGAATCAACAGCCAGATTTGGGAAATGTTCAGGGATCGTGGCGCAGAGTGCGGCGAGGTTACAGGCTAGATGCAACAGGTTTATTGAAAAATAAGGGGTTAGCTGAGGCGAGTTGCAACTAGAGTGTAACTTCGGGGGGCTAGAAAAGCGGCGAATTTAATAAGTGTCTTATTTGTAGTGCGTTGCAGGTGTAACCTTGGCGTGAAAAGGTCGGGAGGGCCGAAAACCAGTGTAACCTGAAAGTGATAAATATCAAAATTGAGTGTAACCTGATTTTTGAAAGTGTCCAGGCTGGCCAGGATAGGTACACCAAAACGCATGGGCAAATAGCCATACGAAAAGAACACGCTGACATAATGCGCAAAAGGTGATACTGGCAAGACCTAAAAAGAACATCGTGACATTGTGCAGGAAGCTGATCCCGGCAAGACTTACAAAGAACATCGTGACAAGGTGAGAAGATTGAAAAAAAAGGGGGGGGGCCGGATGCCAGGTTGGGTGTCCGGCATCCGGTTTTAGACGGGTGGCGACTAACTTCCGGCTGGCGAGGCTTCCGCGCGGGGCGGATCGCTCGGCAGATCGAACCATGCTTGGAGTTGGGCGGGGGTTGGGGTTGCAACGGCCATGGCGGGGGCGATAGGGCGAGTACGGGGACCCAGCGGAGTGCGGGAGAGACGGGGCCTCTCAAATTGGCTATCGCCAATGATAAAGATTCCAGTTCGGTCGTACCCTGAGAAGAACCTGCCGGGCTCTACTAAACACCCGGCGTCGAAGCGCTCGTGGATCCTCAGAAGGGCGTTATAATCGGGGGCTCGGTGTACCGCCATCTTCTCTGCTAAAGATCTTTGCATCCAATCAGCACTCAGCATCTCAAAATATTCTAAGTCGGCTTGGGAGATGATGTCGGGCGCGTCGGTTAGGCGCAGCAAGGCTTGTTTGGCCGTCTCTATCACAGTGAAGAGAGCTTTCGTAGCCTCTTGGATTCGCCCTTTACAGGTAGTGAAATTGCATAGCGCCTCTATGCCATTCGTGGTTTGATGAAGAGCCGTATAAACCGGCGTTCTCCGCATCGGGCGCGCGGCGTCCGGGAGTTGCGGTTTGTCAGCGTTCATGGGGAATAATGCCTCCTTTTTAGGTTAGGGGCTGCTCACTGTATCACCAGTGGGCAGCCCCGATTTACAAACTTATGCCGCTCTCCTGAGCGTGGGGAAGTAGCGCACTGCTCCTTCCAGGGCTTCGATTCCGCGCTTCAATCCTTGCGAAGCCGCGATTTCATTGGCGTTTTCGAGTAGCGCTTCCGCGAAGCCGGGCGAGCCTCCTACCAGCTTCCAGAGCAACGTGAATTCATCATCGGCTATCGTGTAGCCCATGAATTCGAGTACCTTGCGAAGGTCCGCTTCGCGCAGCGGGCGCTGCTCGAACCGGACGCGGATTCGGCGAAACAACCGCTCATGCTGGCGGTTAATCTTTTCGGTCAGAACCTCATTTCCGACCAGCAGCATGGGGAGCCGGGCATCATCCCAAAAGTCCCGCAGAATTTCGAAGCAGTCCAGACGCAGGCGGTCGGCCTCGTCAACGATGAGAAGGTAAGTCCGCTGGCGGATTCGCTCCAGAGCGCGGTCGTAAAGGTCTGAAGCGCGCATCCAGTTGCGGCCATGCGTGTTCCACTTCTCACCCGGCGCCAGCGACAAGGCTTGAAGCAGCGTATACCGCGTGGTGATCTGCTTGCACCGAATCACCTGGTGGTCAAAACTCAGCGTCTGTTCGGCATAATCCACAGCGGTGGTTTTGCCTACTCCCGTGGACGCTGTAAAGGTGATAATCCAGCGCTTTGCCCATGCCCGCGCGGCAAGGGCGCAAAGATTCTTCACCACGGAGTTGACCAAGGCGGTTGCCGCTGGCTGAGTCGTTTCAACGGCGGGTGCGGACATTCCCTTTTCTCCCTTCCGAGAGCGCGTTCGACAATGCGGACTAGCTCATCCCGCTTGTCGTTAGACTCTTGAAAACGCAGCATAGCGATAAAGCCATGACAGTTCATTAGGGCGAATCAGGTTGCGCAGCACTGCGCGTGCGGCAAGTTGCGTATCGCCCTGAGCGAGCAGGGTTGCGAATTGTACCGGACCAAGAGGCAGACCTGGCAATCCTGCCCTTCGCTCAGGAAGGAACTGGAAGAACTCTGCTTTCTCCTCTGGGCTGAACATGCCGCGTCGAAGCAACTCTGTGGCGAGTTCCGGGCATGCACGGAGAGCACGGGAAACCATGTCGCGCATAGATCACCCTTCCAAATCGGCAAAGTCCAAGGGCTTCACGCGGCTCTTGTAGCGGTCATTCTCCATCATGAATTCCACGCTTCCTATCTCACATCCCGGCGCAATGGGCGGCGGTTCTTGGCCCGTTACGAATTCCGAAGGCCGAATTATTTGCACGCCCTTTGTGGGTTCAGTCTTGGAAATACTGTCCTCGAATTGCGAGCCGGGATCGTACTCCAAGGGCTTCACAGTTGCCCCTGCCAGCTTGTTGACGCGATTCTGCAATTCCATCTGCCGGGCCAGCTCGTCGGGGTCTTTCATCCCGACGCGCACGCGGCGAGGGGCGCTAATACTCTCATCGCCCTTTTGAGCAGGGAGCACGGTAACAAAGGAATGGTCATGCCGGAGGCGTACAACCTCGCGTTTCTGGCCTGCAAGCGGAATCAGGAGCGGGTGAGAGTACCGCGAACCATCGCGCAGTTCGATAATGCCGCCAGTCTCGATACGCTCGTTTTCGAAATGCTGCGCTGTGGCGAGAGCGAGTTGCTCTTCTGAGATTCGCGGAAACCCGCACGCGGGACCGCACTGGACGAAGACCGCGCGCGGAGTCAGTCCGTGCATGTCCGTGCCCTCGGAATTGTGTTCGCGCCAAGATTCCATCATCTTGTTGACTTCGGCCAACACTTCATCCCGCGTAAGTAAGGGCGAAGGCTCGCCAGGGGCGACCTTGCCGACGCACCATCGCTTGTGCTTCTCCGCGTACTCATCTGCGTTGCGGCGCATCATCTTGCGCTCGCGTGTGTTCGCCCCGGTCCAGCCGGGCTTGCCGCGAAACCAATCTGCTACCCAGCGATGGAAGCGTTCGAGCCGCGTCCCGCGCGGATTGTGGACGCGTGGCATATCGTGTCGTATTCCCTCGGGGAAGCCTACGAGCTGGCCCACGCGCTGAAAGATGCCGTTCGCAGGGGCAAATTCTTTGTCGATGCGCTGCTGGTAGGGTTCCCCGCCCCAGACTCTACCTCGGAAGCGTCCCCTGTCAGAGTGAATTGCCGCAGGGATCCCATAGCCTCGGACTAAGGTCACAAAGAGGTTGATTTCATCTCCGACAGCAATCCCATGGCGAAGCTCGTACTCTGAGCCTTCGCAAAGGTTCCACACGAGCGGGTACATTGAGCGCGCATCATAGAAGGTTAGAAGCCAGTAACGGCGAATCCAGGGCTCTCCACGGCGATTCACGGGCCGATGGGGATCGAAGGAAAACAGGTTGAGTTTGCACTCGTCGGATTCCACTCGCTCGAGCGATGCCAGGTCCAGATATGAGCGGTCAATGTGGCCACAGGCGGCCTTGAGCGCGTCCGGGCCCTCGCGCGCGGCCTTGTCGATGGAGTCGAGTGAGCGAAGAAAGCGCTCGACAGTGGCTCGGCTCGGAATCAGGTAAAGGTGTGCAACGCGACAACCGGGTGAGTTCTGCTTCTCATTAAGGTAGCTAATCAGAGACCGATAACATTGACTTGGGTTAAGATTCCTGATTAGATAACAGTCGTGCAAGTGGCCGCGCATGTCCGCGTCAAGAACTGTGCCCGTGCCGGGCATTGGGCCGGGAAGCGCATCGGCTAAATCGTTCATATTCTCGCGCTGCTTCCAGGTTAAAACCCAGCGCTGGATTGACCGCTCGGAAGTCTCATTCTGCCTCGCGATGGCTTTCAGGAACTCGCCCTTGGAGGAATAGCCCTGAGCTTTCCAGTTGCAATTTAGGAACAGGGTCACGATGCGGAAGCGGCGAAGAATCACATCACGTTCAGAACGTGGGAGCTTGAGAGCCTCGATTTGATTGTCAACTTCCGTCCGTGGAAGAAGGCTAAACTGCGCTGGCGTGGCCTCGGCTTTACGGCTGTCGGCGCTTTCGAGCAGCTTCTTTCGCCAGCGTTCTTGCGCGTCGAAGGTCATGGAACGGGGATTAATCAGCTTTCCAGACTTCCCGTCTTCGGGGTCCCTCGAAACCAAAAAGTGAGGATCGCCAGGTCGCATCCGGCGATAGACTTCCATGCGCGAGATGCGCTCGAAATTCATTACGTGCTCAGGCGTGAGCCACGATGCTTCGTTCATCGCTTTGCTCGTTTGGCTTTCTGGTGTTCTTTCGTTTTCAACTTACTGACTGCCTTTAGCACCTCTCCGAGAATCGAGTCTACGGCGCAGACTCGCTCGCCCAATTCAGCGAGTTCGCGCAACCGTGAACCCGCCAGCCAGCGTTGGAGCCGGTCATCCCCTGTGATCTCGCAAAACGCCGGAACCCATGTCGCCAGGAGACGAACTTCTCGCCCCAGCTCGCCGTTTCTGGTAAGCTCGTAAATCATGCTCCCCGTGATAGGGCGGCCAAGACGCATGCTCATTTCTTCGGCAACCTCGGGGGCAGTTTTTCGGGAGCGCGTGATCGCATCAGTCATTAAGCGCCGCACCTCAGCCCCGAGTTTCACAAATTCAGGCTCAGTTTTAGGGACGATTTCTGTTAAAAGATTAGGCTTCACAGGGTCTATCCTCCCTGCAATAATACAGGCTAGCTTGTATCGTACAGGCATGGCGGTTGCGATGTCAAGAGGAATTTGAGGACAAAATGGGAAAATCATTGGAGGTCTCGGACAGAATTGCCGCCCTCCGCTTGAAGCGCGGCGAGACGCAGGCGCAGTTCGCGGCGGCGATCGGCGTGACACAACAGTCTATCTCGGACTGGGAATCAAAAACGGGGGATGCCTCGCCTTCTTGTGAGTCTTATGTGCGGATGGGCAACATCGCGCCCTATCCTGATTGCCTTTGGTTTTGGCAACAGGTCGGCTTGGATCGTGATGCGATGTTGCTGGCAGCCGCGAAGGTCCTGAAGGAATCCGGTCAATTTACTGAGGCTGATGGGGTCGCCGTGCGGCGCCTTCTGGGACCCCGCCAGATAGACTCAGAGAGCAAACCAATTTTCATAGATGCGGCTAGCGTGCCGATCCCCGGCGCAGTCGGATACTACCTTGTTGAAGCCGCTGCCTATGATTCCGTCCTTCACGTAAAGGCGGGCTCGCCGTCGCATCGCAAGCCTTTATACTCCGAGAATGCGGGATATGAGCCGATTCACCAGCCTGGGACCGTCATCATTTTGGACACCTCTTCGAATGATTCGATAGACCTTCAGCCGTTCTGGGATAAGGTCGTGCTTCTTCAAACGACGCTAGAAGCGACGAAGATTCATTTCCCGCCCAGCCCCGGTTTGCGCATCGGGCGCTTGTGCTGCGCATACAGCGGCCAGGGCGATCCCACCGAATATGTCCCGTGGGTTGCGCTCTTGCGCCTCCCTGATTCTCCTCCATTGAAGTCTCCGTATGCCATTCCCCCTAGCGAAGTCGGAGAATCCACATTCGGCGAGTGGATGCTCGCCAGAACAACCGACAAGCACAGGTTAAGAAGCGAGCACCGGCCCGGTATATATGATGCAGAGCTGGTCCGCGAAAGGGCCAAAGAGGAGTTTCGGCTCCGCAAAGGGAACACGATCCTGGGTCGGGTCATTAAGTGGTTTCGGCCACCTCACAAGGACGGGAAATGAAACAAGAGCCCGACCTGCCGAATTCTCGACTTGCCCCTGGAGTTTAAGGGTGATCTGCTTATGTGGGTGTGGAAGAGAATTCGAGCCGAAGCGGAAAAACCAGATTTACTTCAGCGCGGAGCATCGCAGGCGGGACAGCAACCGGCGCTGGCCGGTCAGACGGCAATCTCTTCTCCCGGTGAGCTTCAGGAGGGGCCACAGGGAGCGCCAGAAGGAACAAGCAAGCTACGTAACGTCACATGAAGGTACTCAGATGGCCCAGGCTAAACCGCGAACGATCCTGTGGGAAACGCGGGGCAAATTCGGTCCCGAGTTCGTGAACGGCGTTTCGCGGTCGGTGGTAAAGGTTCGCGGATTCGTTGTGACCAGGCTTCAGTTGCCGGGAGGCGCGGGGCGAGTATGAGGAATAAAGACCTTCAGACCGCTGGACGGGCTCAGATGCTCACGACCTACGAGGTTGCCCGCGTATTGCGATTATCCCCTTACACACTCATGGACTGGCGGAAACGCGGGGTCGGACCCTCATACGTAAGACTTTCACATAGGGCTATCAGGTATCCTAAATCCGGCTTTGCGCAGTGGATTTATGAACATCTTTACGGCGGGGAAAGGAAGGCCACTGAGGGCAAGAGATTGAAATCGAAAGAAGGCGCGAATTCACAGCGCCAGAGGCCGGCGCGGCAGAAAGCGTCGGGGCAGCTAAGCGTTGACTTCGGGGAGCTATGCGGAGGGCGATGATGAAATTTGCAGAACTAGGACGCCGGAAAAAATGGAGTTCGCGCTCACAGGCTAGTGTCCTCCGGGAATGGGATTTGCAGCTCAGTCTAGATAAGTGTTTACGCGGGCTTCGGTACAGGCGGCAAATGCTCGAAAGCGCAGAGAAGGAGAAGGATTCGCAAACAAAAGCGGCGACTGCGGGAAGTGAGGTGGCGGCGAGTTTGCTCCCGCGAACTATCAAAACGATACAGGATCACGCGGGGCAGGTTGCAGCCTTCGAAGAGCTGCGAGCGGAAATCCAGGGGAAGATCGACGCGTTGGTGAACGCGAGCCTTTTAGAGGCAAAGCAAAGGGCAGACCACCAGGCGGCCCTGGCGAAGCTTGCAATGGAGCGCCTGGAGGTTGACCGGACTCTGGACAATGCCGTGCGAGCGGCTCGGGAGCTCTTGATGAAGCGCTCCAAGATAACCAGTGAGATATACCAGCTCGGGCACAAAATCGAATTTACGTGGTCTTTTAATGGATTGGAGACTGACCGATTTGAGAGGCTCGAAAAATCCCTGCCCGATGACTTGCTGAGCAAAAGCGAAAAGTGGGTCTCCTGGCTCTTGGGCGAAAACCGATATACAGAGAGCTACACGGTCTTGGATGACACGCTGATTCTGGCGGAGACGCTGGCGAACGCCAATACGTACCGGAGAGGCGAGCGGGTTGATTTGACCGCAGAGCAACTCGCGGAAGTTTCTTCCGTTCAGTCAAGCGCTGATTACCCGGAGAGGCTTTTGCCTGAGCCGGTTGAGAATCCGCGCGTGGAAAAGTGTGTGCAAGCCCGAAGCTAGAGTTTGAGGAATGAGAGAGTTTGCTTGCGGAGTGTCCGCGCTGCCATTTCCTCCTGTAGGAAAGGGGCTACACCTATCGCCTGATACAACCCTCGGCGTCGCCCCGAGGAACCCGCTTTCGCATTTTCACGGGACCATCATTACTCCTTTAGGCGGCGACATGGTGTGTAGCCCCTTTTTTTGTGTTAGGTGAGCGTGTTCACCTTCTACGCGGCGGAGCGATGTGAGGAATGGCCCACGATTGGGAGGTCGCATGGGGAATCAAATTGGTTTTGGGGAAGTCACTTGCTATGCGGAATTCCGGCTTAATGAGTTGGTTAAGGAGCGCATGAAAGAGACCGGGGAAACCCAGCAATGTGCTGAGATAAGCATTGTCCGCACGGAGGAAGGCAAAGCGCTGTGGGAGGAGAGTCGCCGACAGAGCATCGGGAGCTCTGGCCACCCAGGGGATACTGGAAGCCAAAAGGCCAGGGCCGATGATGGGATCGGGCTTGGCGGCGATTCCAATGCTCGTTCGCAACTTTCCGAGATGGTCAAGAGGCGCATAAAGGAGACGGGCGAAACGCAGCAATGCGCCGAAGCCAACGTCATCCGCACGGATGAAGGCCGGGCGCTTTGGGAATTGGCGCGAGAAGCCTCTATGGAGAAGTTGTAGCATCCTTCGGAGGTAAAGATAAGGCTCTTTCGGAGGTTCGCCGCTCGGCAAAACGAAAGGAGTGGCTATATGGACCCGAGTAAAGCTGTCGAGCAAAGAGTGAAAGTCGAGCTTACATGCCCGGTCGCCCATGATTTCATCCTGTATTCGCGGGGGCTGCACGAATTGGATGCGGACTTGGCGAGACTGTTCCTGACTTTTAAGGACCCAGTTAGCCACACACCGCTTGTTCGACTTGCTTCGCTTAGCTCACCGGATTGTCCCACAGGCACCAAGAAGCTTTGGCCGTCGTAACTGAGGACCCTGAGCTAAAGACGCGATGCGAAAACTGAAAGGAACGTTCCTATGGCCTCCGGCAACATCCTCGGGCTGCTGTTTGAAATTTCCGCTGATCCCTCGAAGGCGGCTGAAGCGCTAGCGCGCTTCGAGCAAAACGCCGCGCGCACCGCCCAGGTCACTCAGCAACATTTTTGGCGTGCCAGTTACGCAGGCTCCGGCGCCGCTCGCCAGCTCGACGAAGGCTTACTAAATAACACCCAATCCGTGAGGCTACTTGCGTCGGAGTTCGGCCTGAGACTCCCGCGCCAGGTTTCCAGCGCCATTGCCCAGATGCTACCCGAGTTTGCCAGCATGGGCACTGCCCTGCTGGGGGTATTTGCTATCGAGGAAGCGGTCAAGTTCGTTGGCTGGGTGAATAAAGTCGCGGGGGCTTTCAACGAGGTGACCGAATCAGAGCAAGCCATGAAGAAAGTTGGTGACGAGAATCTCTCCGCAATGGAGGCGATGGCGAAAAAGAGTGTGGAATACGCGCGCAGCCAACTCGTCTTACTCAATGCCCAGGCTGTGGCAGGCGAGGCGCACATACAGTGGTTGAAGGATGAAGCGGATGGTCTTCACGAGATCAATCCGGTGCTTCGCGAGATAGGCCGAGACTATAACTTCTGGATCGGCCGAAGCAAGGAGCTGAAAGAGGCGGAATCAGGAGTCAATGGCATCCTGACCATGCGCGACGCCATCATCAAGGTGATCGGCCAAGACGAAGAGAAAGAGCACAAGAAAGCCACCGAGCGTGCGGCAGCCCGCCATCGCGAAGGCATGACCGAACACTGGTGGTTCACGACGATGCTTCACGCCCGGCAAGAGGCGGGAAGGGAGCACGAGAAATTCCAGAAGGCGCAAGACGAAACTGCCGCCTCGGCAATTCGAGCCGCCAACGCCGAATTGAAATTCGCACTTTCGCTCGAGCAGTTAGGGATTGTCGCCCAGAGGGATCTATCCATTCTTCGCCAGCTTGCGCCTACGATCGAATACACCAACGTGGCTTTGGAAGAAGCGAGCGCTGCAAGGCGGGCTTATACCGAAGTTTCCGCACAGTTCTCTGCCGCCGTCGAAGCGGAGAAAGAGGCTATTAGTCAAGATTACGTCGGCGCCGTGGAAGGTGTCCTGGAAGGCATGGCCATGCTCATTGGTGGCACCAAGGCTATGGCCTACGTGAAGGGCACCTACGATGCCGCACTCTCGGCAGAATACCTCGCGCAGTTCATTGCTTCCTGGGGAACAGATGTGGCGGCGGGCCTTGCGTCCGCGAAGTACGGAATCGCGGCGGCGGAAATGTTCAAAGCGGCTGGACACGGCAGCTATAGCGGCGGCGGTGGCGGCGGCGGTGGCGGCGGATACGGCGGGCAACCCAGCGCGCGGGCATCGAGTTACGGGCGCGAAGGCGGCGGCGGTGGTGGGGGTGAGGCCGGTCCTGGATCGGGTGGTGGACGTGGCGGCGGCTCCGGCCCCAGCACTACTATTCATATTAATACTTACGGCAACGTGGTCACTGACGCTAATTCCCAGCAACAACTCTGGGATATGTGGTCCCAGCAGGCCAGGGAAGGCACGCTTTGGACTACCGCCTCCAACGCGGCGATTCAGGGGCCTACGAGCACAGGAAGAGGCTAGCCCAACTTGAGGACCGGTGGCTGCTGGCTCCTATTCGTGTCTCTGGCGACTTCCTGCGCCACGATCCCTAAACATTCGACACGTTGCGCCACGATCCCTGAGCAAGTTACGCCACGAACCGTGAGCGCTCACAATGCCTCGCAGGGCTTGAGATCTACTGACTACTACCTACTCTGATAATTTATCTTTATATCTTTCATCAGGTCACAAGGGATAGCGGCCGTCGTTGAGCGCTGTTTCATACATGGCCAGCACGTTGGCCGCCGGCACCAGAGCCTGGATGTTATGGACAGCGTTAAAGACGAAGCCGCCGCCAGGGCCCAACAGCTTAAGGCGCTCGCGCACCTCCCTGCGAACGTCGTCGGGTGAGCCAAAAGGCAAGGTGCGTTGAGTGTCCACTCCTCCACCCCAGAAAGTGATTCGCTCGCCAAACTTTTTCTTCAACTCCCCGGGGTCCATGTGGGCGGCCGAAGTTTGAACCGGGTTCAGGATGTCGAACCCCGCGGCGATGAAATCTTCAATCAAGTCGAACACTGATCCGCAGGAGTGGATGAAGGTCTTCCAACTGGTGTGCTGGTGCACCCAGTCGTTAATTTGCTTGTGGAAGGGGAGAAACAGTTCCCGGTAGGTTTTTGGTGAAATGAAAGGGCCATTCTGGGCGCCGAAATCCGTTCCCGTCAAATATGCCACCGCCGCCCGGTCACCGACGGCCTGTTGAATCTTCTTGAGGTTTGCCATGCTAATCTCGGTCTGAGCTTCAAAGATGCGGTAGATGAAGTCGCGCCGTGTGGTCAGGCTGATGTACCATTCTTCGACGTCGCGGATTCCTTTCGGGTGTTTGAGTCCAGGGCCCGGGACACGAGCGATATTACCTAGAGCCAGCGCCCCCAGATTCAAGACGATCGCTTTATCTGTTTCTGCGTAAAGCCTCTCGCTTTCACGCTTGAAACGCTCCAGCTCTGCGTCCGAAATCAGGCTACATTCTTCCAGGTTATCCTCGACCTTAAGCTTGCTTTCCTCAATCGGAGGCTGGCGGACAATGAGGTCAAAATAAAACCCGCCCCGTGGCATTCGACCACTGGGTGGAGCAGAGCGATCGCCCTGTGGGTACATTAGAAGGTCCCCGTCAGGCTCAGGAATCGTATTGAACCCTCCGGGTACTAATGTTGGGGTGCCATCCGGGAACGTCCACTCCTTCCACCCTTCTAATGGAAACCCAAAGGCTGTGCCTGACCCTGCCAGCACAACGAAGTCGATGCCCAGCGCCGCCATCAGGTCGGGCTTGATCTCACCTAACGTCTGATACGGTTCGATGATTTTCACCGGGGTGCCGGGCTTATCAAGTCCCAACGCTTGGCGGAGGCGGTAAACTGTGCTGACATGCATCCCCGTCACCGTGGTTCCGCCAAGGTCCAAGGGGACTCGGTCCGCTTCCTTGTGTTGAAGCGCCAGATTCACTCGCTCGCGTGAGTTCATGGTCCATCACTCCAGTCAGAGGTCAGTTGTCACTCGTCAGTTGTCAGTGGTCAGTTGCCGGCCCGCCCTCTGTCATTCCGAGCGCAGCGAGGAATCTCGCTCTGCGCTGAGGTGGAACGGAGCTCAAGGTGACCAAGGGGCTCGATGGTAGAAAGGATCAGAGCAAGATTCCTCGCTGCGCTCGGAATGACATTTACTGCCCCTTTGCTTCATCCGGCCCGAATCTCGTCAAAAGCCTTTGCGGCGGCCTCCAGGGTCGAAGTCACGTCAGCCTCGCTGTGCGCCGTGGAAACGAATGCGGCCTCGAACTGTGACGGAGGGAAGTAGACACCACGTTCGAGGAGGGCGCGGAAGAAGCGAGCGAATTTCCCGGTGTCCGATTTCTTGGCGGAAGCATAATCCGTCACCGCATCGCGAGTGAAGAAGCAGGTGAACATTGACCCCACGCGGTTCACGGTGAGCGGCACGCCGGCCTTCGCCGCCGCCGCGGCCAGGCCGGAGGCAAGCTGGTTCGAAATCATCTCAAGGCGCTCGTAAGTGCCCGGGCGGCGGAGAATCTCGAGTGTCTTGAGTCCCGCAGCGACCGCTAAAGGATTTCCGGAGAGCGTTCCGGCCTGGTAAACCGGCCCCGATGGCGCGACCCAATCCATCAGCGAGGCTTTCCCTCCGTAAGCTCCCACCGGCAGCCCCCCGCCGATGATCTTCCCAAGCGTCGTGAGGTCCGGCTGAATCCCGTACAGTTCCTGCGCGCCCCCGTAAGCCACGCGGAACCCCGTCATCACTTCATCAAGAATGAGCACGGTTCCCTGCCCTGCCGTCAACTTGCGCAGCTTCTCAAGGAACCCGGCTTGGGGCGGTACGCAGCCGGAGTTCCCCACCACGGGCTCGAGGATGACTGCAGCGAGCTGGTGGCCATGAATTCGGAACGCGTCCTCGAGGGCTGCTGGATCGTTGAAGGGCAAGGTGACGGTCAATTCCGCGAGGGTCCGAGGAACGCCCGGGCTGTCAGGCAGGCCGAGTGTGGCCACACCCGACCCGGCTTTTACCAGCAAGCTGTCCCCATGGCCGTGGTAGCAGCCTTCGAACTTCAAAATCTTTTCCCGGCCTGTAGCCGCGCGCGCTACGCGCAGGGCGGAAAGCGTAGCCTCCGTCCCCGAGTTCACCAGCCGCACACGCTCGATCGAGGGAAAAGCCTCGCCAATACGCTCTGCCAGTTCGATCTCAGCCGGAGTACAAGCACCGAAGCTCGTTCCGGTCTCGATCGCCCTGGCCAAAGCTTCCACCACTTCCGGGTGGCAGTGGCCAAGAATCAAAGGTCCCCAGGACAAGACATAATCAATGTAGTTTCTGCCGTCCACGTCAGCGATGGAAGAGCCTTTGCCGCGAGCAATAAACACAGGGTCGCCCCCCACCGCGCGGAAAGCGCGAACGGGCGAGTTCACTCCCCCCGGCATCAGGCTCAGGGCCTTTTGAAAGAGTTCGTGGGATTTATTGGGCATGAGATTTTTCCCAGCTCGAAGGTATGTCGTCGCCTGCGCTATCCCGAACGCTGCGAAGCATCTGGCGAAGCGGACCCATCCCAATCTCCCAAAGCGCCGTGGCAAGACCGAAATAAAACCTTGTCGCGAGTCCAAAATAGGAGTGAGACCCTTCGATCGCACCCTGGATGATTGCGAGGAATCGCGGGCTGCGCGAACCGAACTCGACCATGCGCCTGGTGATCGCGCCTCCCAGGAATTCTCCGTAATAGAATGGGCGCGCCAATCGCGACCCCAGCGCTAACCCCTTGCCGAACTCTTCCTGGACCCGCGTCGGGTAAAGCTCCGGCAACCCCTCCAGCAGCGACTCCGCAATCAACTCGCCGGAGCGCATCGCGTAATAGATCCCCTCGCCCGTGATGGGATCAACAAGCCCGCCCGCATCTCCCGCCAGCGCCCACCCCGGCCCCTCTAACCGGAGTCCGGCCCACGCATCCACGCTGAGCGCGGGGAGCAAGTGGCTGTAAACGTTGGCGCGCTCGAGGGAATAACCGAACCGACGCATAAAGCCGTGAAGCCGTTCCCGCAAGCCTGCCATGTTCTCCTCACCGACTTTTCCGCAGATGCCCACAGAGAGGTGAGCAGGGCGAGGAAACACCCAGACATAGCCCTCAAACTTCTCGAAGAATTGCACGCGCAGCAAATCGTCACGGCCCGGCACGTAATAGCCAAAGGTCAACATGAAATCGCGGGCTGCAAAATCCTCCGTCAAGAGGGATCGGAGCCGAGTCCGCGCCCCGGCCGCCAGGATGAGATAATCGGCCCGGTAATGGCCATTTCTGCCTTGCAACTCCCAGCCATAGCTTGACCGCCGCAGGTCGCGGATCCGATCTTCCACAACTTCTGCTCCCGCCGACTGAGCACGGCGAAGCAGCAATCCATTCAGTTGGCTTCGGGAGTAGACGGCCAGGGGCTGGCGTAGATGGAAGCGAAGCGAGGCATTATCGCCGGCTAAAAACTCAATTTCCCGGATAGGTTTCCCTTCTCCGGTTGCCGGCGACAAGAAGGGATAGCGGTCGAGAGCCTTGTGCGTCACTCCGCCGCCACAAGGTTTTTCCCAGCCAAGCTTTTCCTCGAAGATCGTGACCCGCCCTCCCCCGCGAGCGAGCGATTCCGCGGCCATCGCTCCGGCTGGCCCGCCTCCGATGATGACTGTGTGCGTCGGTCTCATGAATGCACCGGCAAAGCAACTTGTCCAAAACCCAACACTAGCACGTCTTTCGAGACGCTCTTAAGCTTTCGAGAATAGCACGCCCCCCCTCAGGACGCAAAATCCCGAGCCCTCCGGGACTGGATGGCCTGGCACCCTGTTACGCCGACTTGGACCACCCCCACTCGCTCTCTTTTGACCTACCACCAACCATCCATCGGCCGGCAGGTAATAACTACCTGTGTTTTCAAGAACATTCCCGCTTTTAAAGGCTAAGTGACTTTATTATCATACACATTCCCGCTTTATCGGCAAGCTTTCCACAGCGGGCTTTTGTTTTCAATAACATTCGCGCGTTGTTCGTTAGGTTTTTAAAGTTACGGCGGTTGGCGCAAAGGATATACAATGACATATTGTCGATGTAGAGAGAACCACGACGGACACATTGGTGAGCTCGCCACGGTTTTGACAGAACCGCCTGGCATCATTAACTAGGCTATCACAATAGGGTTAGGCTGTCAAGATTGTTTTGCGACGTCGCGGGTGCGGCCGGCGGGTTCAGACCAGGGTAGGCCTCCCCAGCAGATGAAACGGTTCGGGAATCAAAATCCCCCGAGGAGCATTTGTAACTGCTTTCACCACAAAGGCGGAAGGCGGCCCTCGGCCGCAGACCAAATCCCCGATTCCAAATTTCAGATCAGATCATTTCGTTGGCCGCCGGTGCCTTCAACAACGTCCCCTGCCTTGCATGTTAGAATGGCGAATATGGGTGTAGAGAAAATCCTGACTCTCGAGCGCGCGTATGAAGTTGTGGCTGACTTGAAGCAGCGTGGTAAGCGCGTGGTGTTCACCAATGGATGTTTCGACTTGCTTCATCCCGGGCATACGCGATATCTGGCTGAGGCCAGGAAACTCGGCGACGTGCTGATCGTGGCGGTCAATAGCGACCGCAGTGTGCGGGCGCTGAAAGGATCGGAGCGCGCCATCCAACCTGAAGCAGAGCGCGCGGAAATCCTGGCCGCGCTCAAAGCGGTTGACTATGTAACCATTTTTGATGACCTCACCCCCCAGGCCGTCATTGCCCGCATGCTGCCGCAGGTACTCGTGAAAGGTGGGGATTGGAGGCCGGACGCCATTGTGGGCCGGGCGGAAGTGGAGGCGGCGGGCGGGCTGGTGGTTTCCATTCCGGTCGTCGAGGGGTTTTCGACATCGTCCATAATCCAGGCAGCGTTAAAAGCAGTGACGAGTAACAAGCAGGAGTCAGGAGTCAGGAGTCAGGAGACTGAAGGTGGGAAGTAGGCAGCAGAAAGGGGGCAATTCGGATTTCAGGACCCAAGATTTCAGATTCCAAATTCCAGATTCAAGATTCCAAATTCAAGGCTCCGGGTTCGATATTCCAATCTCAGAATTTCACTATGGCCCTGGCCTGTCGTTCGACGGTCCCGCCCTGTCCGGCCAAGGGACCACAGACCACGGACTACTGAATACGGCCTACGGAGCAAGAACAACTGGCCACGCGCGTACTCCACAGACTTCAGATCACGGGCCACGGACGACGAACAACTGACCACGGACAACTGACCACGGACAACTGACGACTGACCAATGCCTAATCTGCAATCCCTGCTGAACCCCATTTTCGAGCACGCGGCTTTTCGCGGCGCCTTACAAACCCTGACTGCTGTTGAACCCGGAGCGCGTGCGCCGGCGACGGTTTCCGGCTTGACAAGCTCTGCCAAGACGCTGCTGGTGGCGGGTCTGGCCCACCGACTGGCTCGCCCGGTGGTTGTCCTGACTGCGGATAACGAGACCGCCGCCAATCTCCAGCGGACCACCTCGACATTCCTTGCCTGGCTCGAACCGCTCGGCAGCCCGACCGTCCTGACGCTTCCGGCTCTTGACTGTTCTCCTTACGAAGGTCGTTCCCCACACGCGGAAATTCTCGAACAAAGGGCGGTGACCTTGTGGAGCGTGGCACAAGGACGGGCGCGGGTGTTGTACGTCCCGATAGCGGCAGCGCTGGGGCGGTTCCAGGCGCGAGCGCTCTACTCTTCCCTGGCGCTCGAGTTCAAAATCGGCGATGAGCTGACCCTCGAGGATCTCGCTGAGCACCTCAGCGGAGTGGGATACGAGCGGGAAGAACCGGTCTCCGATGTGGGCCAATTCTCAACGCGGGGCGGAATCGTCGACATTTTTCCTCCCGAAGCTGCGCGGCCCTTTCGCATTGAATTTCTCGGGGATCAGATTGAATCCCTGCGTGAGTTTGACCCCGCCACGCAGCGCTCGCGAAGACCCGTTCCGGCAGCTTTGCTTCTTCCGCTTTCAGAAACAAAGCGCTCCCGGCAATTCTTCGAGAAGCTTGTCCGCGCTCTTGAGAAACGGGTCGTTGCAGGGGGCGCGGCGGGGGCGCAAACCGGCGCTGGGATAGAACGGGAACCCGAGTGGGCGAATGAATACGCAAATCCATTCCCGGGATGGGAGGTTTTTGCTCCGCTGGCTGAACCTCACCCGATCAGCTTGTTTGCCTTGTTCAATAATCCCGTAGTGCTCTGGGATGAACCCCTGGACCGCACTGCGCAACTAAAGAGCTTTCTGGAAGGGTGGGCGGCAGGTTTTGACGAGGTCCGCGACGTCATCCCGCCCCGCCCAAGGCCCGAGGATATCCTGTTCACCGAGCAGGAGTTCCTGCAAAGCGTTGGGGCCATCCCACAACTCAATCTCAAAGAGCTCTCTTTGAGTGGAGGAGTCGAGAGTCGAGAGTCGAGAAGTCCAGAGTTCGTTCTTCTCACCCAACCCTCCCCGAAATTCCAGGCCGGACTTAAGGGTCTCGTGGAAAACCTGCGCGGCAACTTAGAGCGGGGCATGTCCGTCGTCCTTGTCACGCCCACCGGCGGCAAGGCGGAACGGCTGCGCGGCATTCTCGCTGAATACGAGATTCCCTTCGACACGGCGACTCAAGAGGGCACCGCCGCTGAACCAAGTCAATCCGGGGCGGGCACGAAGCCCGCCCCTACAGGCGTGGCGCTCATGGCGCGGGGTGATCTTGCCGAGGGGTTCGTCATCCCCGATTTGGAACAAATGTGGCTGGCGGACAGCGACCTGTTTGGAGGATTCGACTGGGCCCCGCGACGCCGCGAGCACTCCGGGGTCTCCAGCTTCATTTCGGGACTTGGGCGATCTCAAGGTGGGCGATTACGTGGTGCATGTTGACCACGGCGTGGGAATCTATCAAGGGCTTCGCCAACTCAGTGTCAGCGGCTCCTCGCGAGACTTCATGTTGCTGACGTATCAGGATGACGCCAAGCTGTACGTCCCCCTGGAGCGCCTCGACTTGGTGGAAAAGTACCGGTCCGGCGGGGAGGGCGTCAAACCCGTTCTCGATCGGCTGGGAGGAACCAGTTGGGAGCGCACGAAGAAACGCGTCAAGCGGGCACTCCGTGACATGGCGCAAGAACTTCTCCAGTTGTACGCCGAGCGAAAGATGGGCGGCGGCACACCCGCCAGCCCTGACACCCCCTGGCAAGAAGAGTTCGAAGAAGCCTTTGAATTCGAGGAGACGCCCGACCAGTTGAAGGCCCTGGCAGACATCAAGCAAGACTTGGAAAGCCCGGAACCCATGGACCGGCTACTCTGCGGCGACGTGGGCTATGGAAAAACCGAACTGGCCATGCGCGCTGCCTTCAAAGTCGTCCAGGATGGGCGGCAAGTGGCGGTGCTGGCGCCCACCACTGTCCTCGCCTTCCAGCATTACACAACCTTCCGGCAGCGGCTGGCCGCTTTCCCCATGCGAGTGGAAATGCTCAGCCGGTTCCGGCTGCCCGCCGAGCAGAAAAAGATCGTAGCCGATGCCGAGGCGGGCAAGGTGGATGTGCTGATCGGAACCCACCGCCTGCTCTCCAAAGACGTGCGCTTCCGCGACCTCGGATTGCTAATCGTCGATGAGGAGCAGCGGTTCGGAGTGGCCGCGAAGGAGAAACTGAGGAAACTCAAGGTGGGCGTGGACGTGCTGGCGATGTCCGCCACACCCATCCCCCGCACCTTGCATATGTCGCTGGGCGGATTGCGCGACCTCTCCGTGATCGAAACTCCGCCGCGCGGCCGGCTGGCCATTCAAACCACGGTAGCGCCTTTCAGCCAAAACTTAATTCAGTCCGCCATCCTCCAGGAGATACAGCGGGAGGGCCAAGTCTTTTTGGTGCACAACCGTGTGGAGTCCATTTTTAGCATCGCCGCCATCGTGCAACGTCTGGTGCCCACCGCGCGGATTGGGGTGGCGCACGGGCAAATGGATGAGAGAGAACTGGAAAGGGTCATGCTCAAGTTCATGCAGGGCGAGTACGCGGTGCTGGTAGCGACGGCGCTGATCGAAAACGGCCTGGACATCCCCCGCGCCAACACCATCATCATCAATCACGCGGAGCGCTTCGGCCTGGCCGATCTTTACCAGCTTCGCGGCCGGGTGGGGCGGTCAAACCGCCGCGCCTATGCTTACTTCCTGGTGGCCGCCGAGGAGACCTTGACCCCCACGGCTCGCCGGCGGCTGGCGGCGCTGAAGGAGTTCTCAGAGCTGGGAACCGGTTTCCGCCTCGCGGCCCTCGACCTCGAGTTGCGCGGCGCAGGCAACCTTCTCGGAGCCGAGCAGCATGGACATCTGAATGCTATCGGCATCGACCTCTACCTGAAGATGCTCGAACAAACCGTCGAAGAACTGAAAGGCGCGCCACAGAGGATTGAGGTGCGTACCACGCTTAACCTGGGACTCGATATCAAAATTCCCGACAGCTACGTCGCCGACGAGAGCCAGCGCCTGCGCTTGTACAAGCGAATTTCCAGCCTGGCCAACCCCGAAGCGCGTGCGGAACTGGAAGCCGAACTCACCGACCGTTTCGGACCCATTCCCTCCTCCGTTTCAAACCTCCTTTCGTATGGGCTTTTGAAGTCTGCCGCCGAGCAGCTTCTGGTGCAATCCATTGAAAGAAAGGCGGAAGACATCTGGATGCGGTTTCATGAGCAGACTCCCCTGGATCCCAAAAGAATCACGACCTTTGTTCGCCGGCGCCGGGAAGCAAGCCTTCGACCAGACGGCGTGCTGCGTTTCAGATTGCGCAACGTGGGGGAGAAGAACTTTGGAAGAAGTCCAAAATGTCTTGCAGGAATTGCAAGCCTAGCACTAAGATAAAGATCTGGCAGGCTATCGAGGTGGGGACGGGTTAGATGACCCCGGGATGAGCAAGTGACCCCTCCCGGCCCCCGCCCGCTGGTGAAAACGCCGGCCGCGGGCCACCCTCTCCCCAGGGGAGAGGGCTGTAGTTTCTACATCTTTCTTGTCTCAGGATGGGTAGCGGGAAATGAGCAGACGAGCATGGGCGGTAATGGCAAGCGTGGCACTGGTAGCGGGGGTTATTAGCCCCACCCTCGGGGGCGCAAAAATAGTTGAGCGCATCATTGCGCGAGTCAACAGTGAGATCATCACCCAACACCAGTACGAAGAGGAGCAAGATAATCTCCGCCGGCAACTCGCTCAGCAATACTCGGGGGCCGAACTCGAGACGCAAGTCCGCGAACAAAGCAAGAACATGTTGCGCGACATGATCGACCAATCCTTGCTGGTGCAGAAGGCCAAAGACCTGGATATCAACGTGGAGACGGACGTCGTGAAGCGGCTCGACGAGATCCGCAAGAAGAACAAATTGGCCACCCTCGAGGATCTGGAAACGGCAAGTAGAGAAGGATGGAATGAATTACGAAGACTATAAGGACCAGATCCGCCGCGACCTGTTGGTGCGCGAGGTCATCACGCGCGAGGTGGGATCCCGCATTCAGTTGTCGCGGGACGACGCGAGGAAATTCTACGACGCCCACAAGAACGATTTTAAGTCACCCGGCACGGTACACCTGGGACAAATCCTCATCTCGACTGAAAAGCGGAAGCCGGAAGAAGCCGAGAAGCGGGCGAACGATGCCTTGGCCGAATTGAAGGCCGGGCAGCGTTTTTCCGAAGTCGCAAAAAAATACTCGGATGGCCCCGGCGCGGAGCAAGGCGGGGACTTGGGATTTGCAAAAGAAGGGGTGCTGGCGCCGGATATCGGGGCTGCGGTCACGAAACTCGACGTCAATGAGTTTAGCAACCCTATCCAGACAAAGCTCGGGTATATCATCCTCAAAGTGCTGGAACGTTATAGCCCCGGTATTCCCAAATTTGAGGAAGTCGAACAACGGGTCGACGAAGTCATTTACGAACAGAAAATGCAGCCGCGCTACCGGGAGTACCTGACACAACTCCGTAAAGAAAGCTATATCTATAGGGCCCCCGGATATGTCGACACGGGGGAGGAACGACCCAGCGAAACCCCACCGGCAAAGAAAGGGCAATGAAGGAGCGCTTCGTAGCTGACCTCCGTCTGGACGCCCACGTTCGGACCACTTTCCTGCTTCAAGCCCGCGAACGGAAAATCGCCCGCACAGGAAGTGCGTACCTTGACTTGGAATTGCGCGACTCGAGCGGCGTAGTGCGCGCCAAGCTCTGGGACTGCGATCGGTACACGCTGGACTTCGAGGTCGAGGATATCGTCGAGGTGGACGGGGTCGTCGAAGACTACCAGGGGACAGCGCAGATTCGGGTGCGCAAGATTTCCAGGTGCTCTCCAGAAGAGGTGGACCTTTTCGACTACCTCCCGCGTTCAAGCCGCGAACCAGCGGAAATGTACGCCACGCTGATGGACCGCCTGCGTCGCGTCCCCGAAGGGCCTTTGCGATTGCTCTTGCTTTCCATCACGGAAGACCCTTCGATCGCCGAGAAGTACAAGAGGGCGCCGGCGGCGATGAGCTATCACCATGCTTATCTGGGTGGCCTGCTCGAGCATGTCTTGTCGCTGGTCCAACTCGGCGACCAGGTTTGCGACCACTACGACTTTCTGCGCCGCGACCTGCTGTTGGCGGGGCTGGTGCTGCATGACCTTGGAAAAATTGAGGAGCTGAGTTTCTCCGGCGGCTTCCGTTACTCCACGCGGGGACAGTTGCTGGGCCACATTTCGATTGGCCTGGAAATGGTGCAAGAGAAGATGCGCCAGATTCCCGGCTTCCCCACTGAGTTGAAGGACCAGCTCGAGCACATGATCCTCTCCCACCACGGCAAAATGGAGTTCGGGTCGCCCAAAGAACCTATGTTTCCGGAAGCTCTTCTCGTCCACTTCCTCGACGAGATAGATTCCAAACTGCAAGCGATGCGCGTCCAGTATGCGACTGACCAGGACCGTCCCGGCGACTGGACAGCCCGCAATCCGGCGCTCCGAAGAGAACTCCTGAAGATCGAGAGGGGCTCGCCGACCTCCTCGACCGGTCCCGGGCCGGAAAAATCGTGAGCGACGTGGACTCACCACCTGACATCCTCAAAATCCTTCCGCATCGCTACCCTTTCTTGTTCGTCGATCAAGTCACTGAATTCATTCCGGGCCAGCGAATCGCGGCTACCAAGCGCTTTTCGGCGGGCGACGAGGCCTCGCGGGGTTACCTTCCGGCTTCCCCCATCATTTCAGTCGGGGTACTATTGGAATTGGTCACCCAGCTTGGAGCCATCCTGGTGATGGAGCGGCCCGAGATGGCTGGAAAAGTGGCCATGATTCTGCAAATTCCCGCCGCGCGACTTACGCAGCCGGTTGCGCCCGGTGATACACTGCGCGTGGAGGCGGAGGTGATAAAAATCGGCGAGCGTCTGGGTGAACTTCGCGGCGCTATTTCTCGCGACGGAGAACTGGTGGCCGAGGGGAGAGTCCGGTTTGCGATCGTCGAAGCTGGGGACTGGGGGCTAGGGGCTAGGGACTAGGGGGCTGCGGCTCTGGCTCTTATGGTCTGTGCGATATGCTCATTGCCAACTGCCTGCCGCGCTGCTTCCGATCCCCAACAATAAAGCTAGACGATAAACAGTAGGCAGAGGACGGCGGGGATGAGGAAGAAAGCAATTTGCGAATTTGAAATTCGATATTACCCCAGTCCCTAGCCCCCAGTCCCCAGCCCCAACTTTCGCCATGCTTTTCGAACAACTGCAAATTCGCGACGTGGTGATCCGGCCAGCCCATATTCTGGCGCCGATGGCCGGCATCACTGACACTGTCTTTCGCCGCTTCATCAAACGTTTGGGTGGATGCGGACTGATTATGACGGAGTTCGTATCCAGTGAAGGAATGCTTCGTCAAAACCTGCGCTCCAAGCGCTACTTGTATTACACGAAGGAAGAAAGACCGATTTCCGCGCAGCTTTTTGGCGCCGATCCGGACCGCCTGGCGGAGGCGGCCCGCATGATCGAAGGGCTAGGCTTCGACCTGGTGGACCTGAACCTGGGCTGCCCGGCCAAGAAGGTGGTCAAGTGCGGGGGTTCCGGCTTGCTGCGCGATCTTCCGCTGCTCGCGAAGATCCTGCAAAACATTCGCGCCGCGGTGCGAATCCCCTTTACTATAAAATTCCGCTCCGGCTGGAGTGAGACGGAGATCGTCGCACTGGAGGTGGCGCGAATCGCGGAGGAGTGCGGTGTGGAGGCGCTCAGTGTTCATCCTCGCACGCGCCTGCAAGGATTCAGTGGGCGCGCGCGATGGGAGATCATCCAAGAGGTGAAGTCGCGGGCGCACATCCCGGTGATCGGTAATGGCGACGTGGTGACGCCGCCCGACGCCCTGGCCCTTTACCAGCAGACAAGCTGTGATGCGGTGATGATCGGACGCGCCGCCGCCTCCAATCCATGGATATTCCGCCAACTCTCCGATTTCTTTCGAAACGGGACATTCACGGAGCCGAGCGAGGCTGACCGCTACCAGTTGATCCGTTCGTATTATCAAATGTTGGTGACTGAAGACGTTCCCGGCGCCATAGGCAAGATGAAACAATTCGCAACTTGGTTCACCCACGGAGTCCGCAAGGGAGCAGAACTCCGCAAGTCGATCCAAAGCGCGCGTGGCAGCCGCGAAGTTCTGGAGCGAGTAGACCAGTTCTTCAGTCCGTGCGCTTCAGCAGTTGCCGTGCCGGAGGGAGCCGGCTCTTGAACTACCAGGAAACTTGGCTTGCCAATGGCCAACTCCGCAAGTCGGGCAGTAGTGAGTCAGTTTGGTGTCGTAGCGGCGATCCCGCTTCTGTAGAATCGTCAAATGGCGGCGTCCCGACCAGATCGGGACAGGTTCCCCCGCCTCTACTGTGAACGACGGACTTAGCGGGGGGTGGTTGAGTCCACCGGCGTAAAGAGTGAACCCGCGGCGCCGCGGCGGAAGAGTAGGTCACGCACTGTCTCCGGGGCACGCAGCCTTACCCAAATATTGTCTGTACACCCCACTACCCGGACTTCTTGCGCTCCGAACTTCAACGCCTCCTGCCGCGTCGCGCCGGAGATGACCGAGGGCTCCATAGGGCCTTCGATGGGCACATCTCGTGAACGGCCTTGTTGGTGCAGCCTTTCAAGAACCTTTTCGACGTAAGACTCCTGGGCAACGCAGGCTTGGGTGCGAAACTCGAGCATCTGTTCGATCGCATAAAGTGCCGAATAATCAACCCGGTTGGAGAAGGCCACATAAAGCAGACCGCTGGCCGGTGCGCAGTGGACCGGCAACATTTGAAAGGAGTCAAGTAAGGCTAAGGGAAGCAAGTGAGCCCAGTTCAGGATGCCTTCCCACCTATCAAGGGGATAGACAGGAAGCGACCATTGCATGGCAAGCGCCTGTGTAATTTGAGACTCCGTCACCACGCCTCGACGTCGCAGCCAATCGCCCACCCGCCCTTCCCCGGCTTCTCGCTGCGCCTGCAACGCCGACTGCAAAGACTCCTTGCTGATCAATCCCAAGGAATGCATAAGCAGGCCCAATGGGAACCGGTGGGCCTTAGCTTCTCGGGTCGCACGCGTGCTTTCGATCAAAGGCGACAGCAATTCCCCGAGAACTTCATCAAGACACGCCGGTGAGCAGAGCCATTGCTCATGCAGTCGGAGTCCCTGAGGGGGGCGGAGGAGCAGCGTGCGCCACACTTTTCGCGGATGGGGACAACGTGGGTTTGCGCACTTTAATCGAAAGGGATTGTGCTCCATGGTTCAGAGGGTCCCTAGGGCAAGCGCTCGCCGCCTCGTTAGAGGTCAGGTGAGCTTGCTCGCCTTATGCCGCCAGCGATTCAATCCGCTCTATCGGATTCAAGACCTCAGTGACCCGCAGGGCATAATGACCATCCATGACAACCACCTCTCCCTGCGCGACGACTTTACCACCCACGAGGAGCTCCACGGGCTCCAGAATCTTTTGATCCAGTTCCACCACAGCGCCGGCGCTAAGCTCGAGAATATTTCCCAATTGCATTTCACATTTCCCAAACCTCAAGGCGACTTGCAATTCAACATCGAGAAGCAATTCGATGTTTCTGTTACCTCTCGAAGGCGCCGCCGGAGGGCCGGGGGCGAAGGGCTTGGACGCGCCGGGAGGCTGCCCCGCTTTTCCCGGGGGTCCGGAGGCCAGCGACGCGCCGAGATCGGGGTCCAGGAGAATCACCAGCAGGAACTGCGCCGCTTCCGCGCTCTTCAATCGGATACCCCATCGCAGGTAGGGCTTCCAGTTTCCAGGGTCATTCCCCGCCAATTGCAGACTCATCTCTCCGCCCACCCGGGGTTTCAGCGCCAGGGCAGCCGTGCCCGCAAACTGGCGAAAAAGCTCGGCCAGCGCGTCCTGGTATTCACCGGAAAAATCTCCGGAGGCGTCGACCGGTTCGCCTATCAGGATCTGCGCCATGCGCAAAGCGTCGGACTTGCGAACCCCGAAGGACTGTTCCCCCTTGAGCGCCTGTCCAACAGTGAAGCGCAGCCACACACCCTCTTGCCTAAGTGTTTCAGCCTCTTGGGCCGCCTCGGGCGGGGTGAGATCCTCCGAAGTGAAGGCAGTCCCGGTAATCTTCCCCAGGACCTCGCAAGCGCTCGCCGCCCACGCGCTCAGGTAGATTTCCATACCATCGGATGCTGAGAGAGGAAGTTCATTGCTCAATTTTTTCACTCCGGCGAGGATCTCCGGCACCAAGCTCCTTAACGACCTGAGCGGCGCGGTGGTTCCCACTTCGGACCGGCTGGGCTAGACAGAACGCCTGTTTCTCCACGTACAAGACGGCAGGCTCGCGGGCTCTCAGATGCAGGGCAAGGATGCTCCCCCTCTCCAGCTCCAGCAACTGCCGGCTACTAACCGTACCCCCGGGGAGTATCAGCTCGACCGAGAAGATAGATTTTGCCAGCTTCTCGCGCAAAGCCGAGGCCGCTCCAATGGCCGCTCGGTGTTTCCTGTAGGACCCTTGCTGGGCAAGTTTTCGGATCAAGGCGTTCGCGGCCACCGCAGGGAACGCCGTCATCAACATGCCGCTGGCTTCGCTCATCCGAATCTCGTAACTGAGCGAAAGGACCTTCTCGTTAGGTGGCATCAAGCGCACGATCTGCGTCTGCCGCTGTCGTTCATCGAACTGGAATTCCGCATCGATAACAGGTTGCCAGGTGGCCTGAAGCTCCCGGCAGATGACCTGCACCACGCCTTCGAGGATTTCTTCCTCGACTTCAGTGACCTCGCGTACTTCGCCCACAGGCTTCCCCGGCCCGCCCAGCAAAAGATCAATCATGGGAAAGGCTAATTGCAAATCCAGCCCGATCGCGGCCATCGCATCGAAGGGGCGAAGCTGAGCGGAGACCACATAATTCACCTCCGGCACCCGTTGCAAAAACTCACTGAAGGTCATTTGCTCCGTGGATACCAAATTTACTTCAAAAGCCACGCGAAGGTAAGCCGCCAGCGAACGCGTAAGGCTGCGCACGAAGCTGTCATGCAATACATTGACGGCGCGCAACTGATCGCGGGTAATCAAACCTGCGCGGCGAAAGTTGCAAGCGGTTACGTGTTTGTTATCGTCTCCCAGATGCTTCCTGTCGCGGGCTCGGTCCTGCGCCGCGTGGAAGAGCGCGTCGATTTCGTCCTGGTTAAGAATCTTTTCCATTATTCCTCGTGCGCGCGTTCAGGCGCCGGTCCCTCCTGTGCTCCCGCGGGCCCCTGTGTGTTCAGAAGCTCCGCCATGCGCGCTCGCAGGCGGATAATCGCGGCGGAGTGCAACTGTGAGACGCGGGCTTCCCCAATGCCCAAAACAGCTCCCGCCTCCTTCATCGTGAGTTCCTCATAATAGTAAAGCGCCAGCAGTTGGCGCTCACGCTCCGGGAGTTCCTGGATGGCCCGTGCCAGCAATCCCGTCATCTCAGAGCGCAAACAAAGCAGGAAGGGATCTTCGGGGACGGTTTTTTGGTTGAGGTTGCCGAGCCCGCGTTCCGAAGTCTCTTCCATGGTCTCTGACTGCAAGCTTCGCAAGTCGAGGCCCCGCAGCTCTCCCAGTAAGTGCTGGAATTTGTCGAGACTCATGCCCAGTTCTTCAGCCAGTTGAGATTCCGAGGGTGAATACCCCAAGCGGGCTCTTAATCTATGCTGGGCCTCCTCGATGCGGCGCGCTTTCCTGCGCAGGGGGCGAGGGCTCCAGTCCAGGTCGCGCAAGCTGTCCAATATCGCCCCGTGTATCCGGTGTTTGGCGTAGGACTTGAGTTCAACATGGCGGGCCGGGTCAAACCTCTGAATGGCCTCGATCAGTCCCAGGATGCCTGCGTGGATCAGGTCTTCAAGGAGTATATGCGGCGGGAGCCGATCATGAATTCGCTTCGCGATGTACTTGACCTGAGGAAGCTGTTCTACCAGCAGGCGCTCGCGATCCGCGGAGTTCAGGCCTCCAAAGACTTCATAAGCAGATTTCACGTCTCGGAGCCCCGCGCCTTGCTGCTCCCTCTGATGATGCGTTGCTAGTGAACCGCTCATCGCAGTACCCCCACGGACTGAATGGTTACGGCGGCAGGAATCTCGGCTGGCGACAGCACTACCAGCCGAGGCAAGAAGGGCTCCAGAAGCCGGCGCAGATGAAACCTCGCAGGGCTGTTGCACAGCAGGACAGGAGAGCTGACAGAGATCTGCTCTCCCACAAAACTCCGCAGGCTATCGACGACCCTGCGAAGCAGCGCCGGCTCGAGTCCACCCGCTCGATTGGCTGAGCTCTGGGGCTCGAAGGCTTGGTTGATTTGATCCTCGACCGTGACATCCACCTGGACTACCGTCAGCTTCCTGTCATCACCCAAGAGGGAAGGGACCAGCATCCTTCCGAGGGTCTGACGAACCGCTTCCACCCACAACACCGGATTCTTTGTGGTTGCCACCGCGTCCTGCAAGGTTTCCAAGATGCTAGTCAGGTCCCGAATGGAGACCTGCTCGCGCAGCAGTTGCTGCAAGACCTTCTGAACTTCTCCGAGGCTCATTAGCTTAGGAACCAGTTCCTCCACGAGTTTGGGTTGCTTTTCGCTCAGCGAATCCAACAGACGCTTTGTTTCCTGCCGGCTTAATAACTCGTGGGCGTGTTGCTTGATGACCTCCGCCAGATGAGTGGCCAGGACCGAAGTCTGGTCGACCACCGCATAGCCCGCCGCCAGAGCGCGTTCGCGCCGGTTGGGGGCAATCCACTTAGCGGCCACCTGAAAAGCCGGCTCCAGCGTCTCCTTGCCTTCCAAGAGTTGAGCAGTAGCTTCGGAGCTGATGGCGAGCAGGCAATCCTGGACCATTTCCCAACGGGCGACTTCAACCCCTCGCAGCCGGATGACGTACTCGCGAGGATTCAGTTGCAAGTTATCCGTGATGTGAACGGAGGGAACAATAAAACCCAACTGCAACGCCAGGTGCCGCCGCAGGGCGCGAATACGGCTAAGCAACTGGCCCCCTTGCTTTTCATCCACCAAGGAAACCAAGGCAGACCCCACTTCCAATGCCAACTCATCCAGATGAAGCAGGGCTTCCAGTTTTTCCTGGGTGGTGCCCTTAGAGGGTGGGACAATTTCCGTCGCGGAGATCTCTCGCCGGCCGGCCGCCCGGCGCGCGAGCCCCATGAGCAGGGCCGCCATGAGGAAGAACGATCCCTTGGGCAACCCCGGGATCAGCGCCAACGACAACATCACTCCCGAGACAATCCACAGAGGACGGCTGCGGGGAAAGAGTTGCTTGGCGAGGTCAATACCCACTGTCGCCTCAGAGGAAGCGCGCGTGGCTACCATGCCGCCCGCTACTGAAACCAGCAAGGAGGGGATCATGGTCACCAAGCCGTCCCCCACCGTGAGGATGGTATAGGTTCGGACGGCCTCACTGAGGGGGATGTTGAGTTGGAAAACCCCAATCAAGAAGCCGGCTATGATATTGATGGCCGTTACCAGAATAGTAGCCAGCGCGTCGCGCTGGCTGAAGCGCGCCGCTCCATCCATGGCCCCATAGAATTCCGCCTCACGGGCGATTCGCTCACGCCGGCTGCCCGCCTGAGCTTCATCGATCAAGCCGGCGCCCAGATCGGCGTCGATGGCCATCTGCTTTCCCGGAAGCGCATCAAGGGTGAACCGCGCCGTGACCTCCGCGATGCGCACCGCTCCATGGTTAATGACCATGTACTGAATGGCGATCAGGGCAAGGAACAAGACGAAGCCGACGACGTAATTACCGCCCACCACGAATTGGCCGAAAGCCTCGATCACGCGCCCGGCGGCTGCTGCACCTTCGTTCCCATGCAGCAGAATGCGGCGGCTGCTGGCCAGGTTGAGAGACAACCTGAATAAGGTCAGAAGCAGTAACAAGGATGGAAAGACAGAGAAGTCGACCGGCTGCAAAATGTACATCGACACTAACAAAACCAGCACCGAGGCGGAGAGGCTGATGGAGAGCAGAATATCCAGCACAATGGAAGGGACGGGCACCAGCATGACGAAAACCGTGGCCACCGCGGCGGCGGGCACAATCCAGTCGCTCGAGGACTGTTCGCGAGGTCGCTTGGGTTTGGGAGCTGTTGCCATAATGATCTTTAGGGAACAGGGAACAGGCTACAGGGAACAGGAAATGCGTCCAGCTTGGGAAACACGGAATATGCCCCGACCTGCACCCTGTTCCCTCCAGACTTTCCCCTATTCCCCATTCCTTTCTCCTCGTTCCCTACTCCCCACTGCCTCTTTATTCCCTGTTCCCCGTTCCCTATTCCCTCCCTAGGCTGCGCGTGGGATGCGGGTCCATCCCTGCAAGCGGTAAATGAAGGCCAAAATCTCCGCCACCGCCGCATAAAGCTTGGCGGGGATTGCCTGGCCAACTTCGACGCTGCGGTAAAGCGCCTGCGCCAGCGGAGGGTTCTCAATGATGGGGATTCCATGCCAGTTGGCTTCCTGCTTGATTCGCTGTGCCAGCAGGCGTTGCCCTTTGGCCACCACCACCGGCGCCGTCATTTCTTCTGGACGATACTCGAGCGCCACGGCAAACTCCGTAGGATTCGTAACCACCACGTTGGCGCGCTCCACGTCCTTCAGCATGCGTCTTTTGCGCATCTGTCGCTGCAGGCGCCGGACACGGGAGCGGACCATCGGTTGCCCTTCCGTCTCTTTGGCCTCTTCTCGGATCTCTTGCCGGCTCATGCGGAGTTGGCGTTCGAAGCTCAGCCGCTCGAGCAAGTAATCAAACAGGAACCAAACCGCAAACACCAATCCGGCCTTCCAGGCCAGCCCGTAAGCCAGTGCAAATAACCACGCGGAGGCAGCGCGCGGCGTCAGGAAACAAGAGTGCAGGATTTTGTCCCATTCAGCGGATATCAGGGTGATACCCAGATACAGCAGATAGCCGGCAGGCAGGAGGGACTTCAAAAGCCCGCGTAGGGAACCCAGGGAGAAAAGCCTGCTCAGGTTTGAGGCAGGGTTCAACTTCTCGGGTTTTAGCGAGAGCGCCGCGGGAGTAAACACCAAGCCTCCCTGAGCCACCACTCCTCCGGCTGCAAGCAGCCAGCTCAGCAGTAGCGGCGGAGCGCCCCAATGAATGGCCAACATGGCCGTCCGCTGTAGAAGTGTCACACACATTTTCATGTCGCTCGAGGGCAGTGGGAGAGTCCGCGCCAGGAACTCCCGCCATTGGAGTCGCCAGACTTCCGCCTGCCACCACACCAGCACGGTCAGGGTCAGTAACGCCAACGCGGAAGGCAACTCCCGACTGCGCGCTACCTGGCCTCGTTCGCGGGCTTTTTCGCGCCGCCTCGGCGTTGCCTGTTCTGTCCTGCTCTCATCTGCCACGACAGAGACCTTTCATCAAACATGCCGTAGGGGCGCATGGTCCGTCCGCCGAGGGACGCCCCTACCGGGCAAGGTGCAACAAATGCTCCATGGTCTGGAAGGCACGAAGGAAATACCTTTCCATCAAGGCCGGCCAATAGCGGAGCGAACCTGCGAGCACAAGAAAACCCACCAGAGCCTTGACGGAGAGCCCCATAAAAAGAACCGGGAGTTGCGGCGAGGCCCTGCCGATCAACCCCAAAACGATGTCGGCCAGCAATGTCGCGATGAGCGCCGGCGCGGCAATCTGGACTGCGACAACCAACATGGCGGCGGCAGCATGCAACAATTCCCCAGTCGCCGCCGGCGTAGCTCTCGCCACGCCGGGAGGCAAATACTCGAAGCTCTTCGCCAAGCCGCGCAACAGCCAGTGGTGGACGCCAAGTTGCAAGAACAGAAGCAAGACCACAGCCTGCTGGAATGTCGAAAGAACGGGCGTGTCCACCTGGGTCTGTGGGTCGATCACGTTCACCAAGGAATACCCGAGTTGGAACCCCAGCATCTGTCCGGCTAATTGCGCTCCCTCGAAGACGAAAGTCAATGTCAAACCGAGTATGAGGCCCACGACGACCTCTCCCGCCACCACGCTGCACCAGTTCAGGCCGTTGAAATCCAACGTGTGGGGCGCGTAGACGGGGTAGAGCAACGCCGTCAGCGCCACCGTCAAGGCGGCTTTTACGCGCGCTGGCACACTCAAGCTGCCAAAGAAAGGTGCAAAAACCATCAGCATGCCTATACGTACGCCGACAAATACGGCTTGGGTTATCACCCGTTCCAAGCCTGACTCCATGTCGTCGCCTTTCCCTCGCCCGCTGTCGTTCCGATCCGTCAGCCGACGGAGAGGAACCTTGCTCTGCCCACGCTCGTTGCGATCCCTTGGCTCGGAGCGAGATTCCTCTCCGTCGGCTGACGGATCGGAATGACAGCCCGGCTATAGCGCTCACGTTCGTGCCTCGCTCATCCCAAATAACGGTGCAAATCTCTCAAGATTCCCACCGTGAACATCACGAGTCTTCGCAGCGACCACGGGAGGAGAAGAAACGTAATGAGCGCCACCGCGAACAATCTGGGGACAGTCGAGAGGGTCATGTCCTGGACGGAAGTCATAACTTGCAACACGCTGATAAGCAGTCCCATAACCGTCGCCACCAAAAGGATGGGCGCGCTCAAAAGGAAAGCCGTCTCGAGCGTTTTGCGTGCCAGTTCCACCGCCATTTCTGCCGACATAAATAGTCCTCAGTAAAAACTCTTCATTAAAGATCCCACCACCAAATTCCAGCCATCGACCATTACAAAAAGCAGGATTTTGAGTGGGGTCGAAATCATCACGGGTGGCAACTGCAGCATTCCCACCGAAGTGGTCACGGACGCCACCACCATGTCGATGACCAGGAACGGCAGAAACAATACCATTCCAATTTGAAACCCGGCCTTCAGTTCCGAAAGGATGTAAGCGGGAACCACCACGCGCATGGGAAGACCCTCCGGCTGACGAGGGCGCGGTTCCTTACCCAGTTCCACAAACAACGCCAAGTCCTTTTCACGTGCGAACTTGAGCATGAATCGCCGAAGCGGGTCGGCGCCGAGCTCGACTGCCTGGAGCGCATTCACCTTTCCCTGCTGCAAGGGGACCAGGGCGACCTTGTAAACCTCTAAAACCACCGGCTGGATAATGAAATAAGTTAGGAAAAGGGCCAGACCAATGAGCGTCTGGTTGGTGGGAGTAGTCTGAGTGCCAAGAGCCTGGCGAAGAAAGTGAAACACCACCAGCAACCTTACAAAAGGCGTCATCGCCAGCAAAATGGCGGGTAGAAGGGTTAGAAGGGTAAGCAGGATGACGATAGTCCAGGGAAGCGAACTTCCCCCGCCGTTGAGCCCGGGCAAGACCAAACTGCTATGTGGTTGGGCAAGCGGAGCGCCTAACCCCTTGGTTGTAATCCCGCCGCTCATTAGGAGAGTAATCAGGCCTTTCCGCAACATGGACGTGGCATTCAACTCCCGCCAAGATATTCGGACCCTAAGAGCCAGCTTCTTGGATCCCATCTTGGCTGTCTGAAGTCATCCTCGGAGCGTCCAATCTCGCCAGAAGAGCGATGGAGTTGCCGGTACCGCCAACCAGAAATTCCTGCTGCTGGAATTGCACCACCGCCAGAAACCTTTTTTCTCCTAGCGAAAGGGTTTCTGACAACCGCAAGCGGCGCACAGACCGGTGCTGCTTGAGGCCTTTGTGAACGTTCGCAACGTGCGCAGTGAGGGCAGCGAACATCCTGGCGACCGCGGCCCATAAACTCCCACAACGAGCTCGATTCATGAATCTCACTCCTCAAAGCAAAGGTCGTCGCCATCTCCTGGGCGCTCTCAAACAAGTTCTGTCAAGCGAATGGCTAACCTTTCGTCCACCACGTCGAACTCCCCCCAAGCGATCATTTGACCGTTCACCACTACCGGAACGTGAGATCCCTCCTCGTAGTAGGTATCCAGAATGACGCCCGGCGCCAGATCCAGTAATTTCCTTACCGTAAACTGAGGGATTGGAACCTCAACACTTAGGCGACACGGGAGCCCCTTAACATGGGCCCAAGCTGCTTCCTCGCCAGAGGACCGATCAATAGATATCTCCGTGGGGTTGGGCTCCATCTTTTCTACCGTTGAACGAGGAACTCCGTAAAGTAAACTTCCCGCACACCCAACTCCGGGGCGTGCTCGTGAAGGGCCTTGACTAATTCATCCTTGAGGTTTGTCTTGCCTTCGGGAGCCATCAGGCCCTGCGCGTCACGGGTCGTCAAGACAGTCAATATGGCATCGCGGGTGCGAGCGATCGGTATTTCGCCTTGTCCTGCGCGGCTGTTCTCCCCCACCTCTCGCTCAAGTCCAAGGTCAATTCCGACGCGAAGAAACCGGTCGCCTTCAGGGTCCGCAAGGTTCACCACAAACGGTTCGAGATGCAAGACGGCTTGCACTTTGGGCTCTACTTTAGCCTTCTGCCGCGGGGTGGAAGCCGAGTGGTGAAACAGATACCGCGCCACGCCGGCTGCAACTGGGACAATTAATGCCAAGGCCACCAGTCCTGGACGCCATCTCTTGCGGCTCCATTTGCCTTCAACTTTTACCTCGTCATCCGCCTTATCCATACCCATACAAACTGGCGAGCAAGCGGAGAGCCAAAGAGATTTGTCCTGTGGCGGGAGATGAGCGCCCTGCGAGTGGCGATGCGAAGTAATTGCCTATTCAGGAATTCTCCTGCATGGGCCCGGATGGGTGAAGCGGAAACCTCGATGCTTCTCGTACAGTTCTCGCCCTGCAATTAGAAAAAACTAATGGAAGGGTTCTTAGAACCCAGGCGAGGCCCACCCTTTGCAGATGATTTGCAAAGGGTGGGCGACAGAGAAGCAGGCTAACAAGTCACGGCTACTGTTGCATCGTTAGTACATAGCTGAGCATCTGATTAGCGGTTGAAATGGCCCGCGCGTTAGCCTGGTAGTTACGCTCTGCCACGATAAGGTTTGAAAGTTCCGTGGTCATATCTACGTTCGAGCTCTCCAGCGACTGGCCGACGATAGTGCCCCGTCCTCCTGAATTCGGCCCCCCTATGCTGGGAACCCCGGTGGACGGGGTGGCCAGATAGGTGTTGTTCCCGTTTAGCTGCAACCCTTGAGTGTTCTGGAAAGTGGCCAAAGCAATTTGGCCCAGTGTCAGCGTCTGACCATTCGAGAAGACCCCATGGATGGTCCCGTCGCTACTGATAGTGAAAGACTGGAGCGCCCCGCTCGCATATCCGTCCTGCTGGGAGCTGGAGACATTTGACTTACCGGCCACCTGCGTGATATCAGGCGTACCCTTCGTCGGGTCGAAGAGTTGCCAGGTGAGGCTCATTGCGTTAGCGCCATCTGCCAAATTTGCAACACTTATGCCGGTCACGCTGGAGGCAGGTAAAGTCAATTTCCCCTTGCCATCAAATTGTAATGTGCCGCTATTGAGGACTACCGGGTTGCCGGTGCCGCCCACATCCGCAGCCGGAATGGTGATTTGGTAGTCCCAGGTATTTCCGGCACTCTTGGTGAAAGTAAAGGTGAGGGTGTGGCTGTTGCCCAGTGAATCGTAGACCACCACGGGCTCGGTGAAGCTGCTGCCACTTGAACCGCCCGTCGACGTTGCGTCCGTGCCACCCGTCAAGGTGGCTGCGCCAAATGAGCCATAGGTTGCTGTTGTAGCGATGTTGTTGCCAGCGCTCCCGGCTTGGGACGCCGTTAAGGTTAAGCTTGTTGTACCGGCAGTTGCAGCAACTGAAGCATTGGCGACCGTTCCGGTGCTGTAATTTGTGCCTTCCCCTGAGCCACCGTTGATAGCTGCGGCCAGGTTGGCGAGTGTGTTGGCCGCCGAGGTTGCGTCGATAAGAACCTCATCGGCCACCGTAGGGTTTGTCGAAAGCGAGCTTACGAAAGTGTACGTCGTGCTCCCTATGGTGACCGTCTCATTGGCGGTGGCATTTCCTGTCACGGTGAGCGTACCTGTCGCTGCTGCCCCAGCCGTGGTCGACGCCGCCGTGGCCGCCGCATCCAAGTTCATGGTCAATTCAACGTTGGAGGTGGCGTTCGGGGCACTGATTTGTCCGCTGGAAATTTGAAGAGGGGCGAGTGTTTGTGAGGGACTGATGACGCCATTGACCGCGGGATAGCCAAGGACGAAACCACCGTCGCTGGTCACAAGATACCCGCTGGCATTTTGAGAAAAGTTGCCCGCCCGCGTATAAAGCATCGTCGCACCATTCTGCTCGATAAAGAAGCCGCCCCCTTGGATGGCCATGTCGGTCGGGACGCCGGTGCTGCCAATAGTTCCTTGTGTGAACACTGAAATGACTGATGCGATCACGCTGCCCGCACCGATTTGGGTAGGGTTCCCCGCTCCGTCCGACCCCAACATCTGATAGAAAAAGTCCTGAAAGTTCGCCTCCTGATCCTTGTAGGCGGTGGTATCAAGATTGGCGAGGTTGTTGGAAATGACCGATAGGTCCTGTGATGCAGCTTCGATCCCTGACAACGAAGTGGAAAAAGATCCCATAGCGTTCCTCCTGAGTTAAGTTGGTCGAAAACCGTTTAAGACGTGCCGCCTGTCGACGAATTCTAGCTACTCGTCCCCGTGGATTGACTCGGCGTCATCAGACTGACAATCTGGCTTACCAACTGCTGGATTTGCGTTACCGACTGCAGCTGAGTGAGTTGCGCTAACTGGGTGATAAACTCCGTCGGGTCCATAGGGCTCGTGGGATCCTGGTTCCGGAGTTCCGCGGACAACAAAGTCATGAATGACCTTTGACTCAGTTCGTTGTCGGACGCAGCCGTTGAGCTTTGGGAAGAACTCGTTGAGCTCGAGGACGCAGTCGTCAAATTCCGGGGTATCAGTGAATGAGCATTGGTTACGTACATACGGTTGTTTCTCCTTCTTTTTGTTGCGTGTCATCACACACGCAGGTTAAGTCGCGTCGTTGACAGCCCAAGTCCCCAATCTTCGGAAACCGTAGGAGGCTCGGGCAAAGATGTGTACGTCTGACCCGTGGAATAGCCTGAAAAGCTCGGGCGAGGCTCCGACGAACTTCCTTCGGAATTGCCTGGCCCGGTTCCGGTTGACTGGCCACCGGAGACCGATCCCTGCAGTACGTCGAGGTGGTCCACGCGAAGGCTATGCTCGTTCAGGGCCCGCTCGAGTTGTGATAGTTCATTCGCCAGCATCACTTGCGTATCGCGCCCCTCCACCCGAATCGAGGCGCCAATGTCACTGCCTTTTACAATCGTGTGGACATCAATGGGGCCAAGCGCCTCAGAGCGCAGCCTGACTTGCATCTCAGCATTGCCTGTTTGTTGTGTGAACCGCGCAGAACGTACAACTGTTTCGGCATCCGCCCGGTAACCCTGGAAGACGCTTGCACTGCCGGGCGCACCCGGGCCCTGTGATGCTCCAATCGCCCCGGGTGAGGCGCGGCCAGCTTCTGCCCGCCCCTCCGGGATAAACTGGGATGCAAGTGGCGGATCACTGTTGGCCTTCGGCAGGCCGCCCTTCCCGTCTGCCATTTTCGTCGTGTCGGGGGATGCCTCCCCATCCTTATTGGGAGCCCCCCTTCCCCTGTCACTCGTTTGGACAGGCTGCTGCAAAAGTGAAGTTTCGGTAACCCCGAGATCAGCTTTGTTGTCATTCCCGGAGGTCGAGGACTTGCCATCCTGAGAATTCTGGATTCGATTCGAATTCTGTGGCACGTCTAGCCGCCCAATTGACATTTCCTTGGTCAATTCAATGGGCATAGACAGCGAGAAATCTGGCGAGATTGGGCCGGCAATCGAAGCCTGCACGTCGGGATCTAATGCGTCCTGGGGGCGGGATGGAGATTCCGGGCCGCTTTCCGCTTGCTGGCGCGGCCTTGCTTCGGGGGTACTCGAAGAATCTCGTGGCTCCAACTGCGCCGTCCCTTGGTGCAATGCCGCGTGTATTTCCACTCCCGTAGCTTGCAACCCTTTGCTCAAGTTGCTCGGACTTGTGGCTTCGATCCGTTCCCATGTTGGTGCTGCTCCCTTCGCAGACACAGACGCCTCCTGTCCCGTTGTGACGACCTGGGAGGCCTGTGATAGCTGCAAGGTGGAACTGGCTTCGGCTGGCGCCCTCTTGTCCGCCGCAGGCACAGTTGTCTGTTTCCTTTTATCTTCGGAGCTATCAGTTTTGGCGGGCGATTCCACCGCCGCACCTTGTAGCTCTTCGTCCAAGCTGCTCGCTCTTGTCGCGTGCAACGCTTCAACGCGGGGCGGCGTCGGAACTGATCCCGTCACGAGGGTGGACCCCTCTTGTCCCACCGTGACGACCTGCGGGGCCTGTGATGGCTGCATGGTCGAACTGACTTCGGCCGCCGCTGCCTCGTTGGCCGAAGATGCCTTGGAGTCTTTGGCTTGCGACGCATCAGCCTTGGCCAAAGTCGATTGCGTCATGGCCAATTCAAGTGGGATAGACGACCAAACAGCCCGCGACTGCCGGCCGTGGGTAGTAATCTGCGCATGGAGACCAGTTACGTCCCGAGCACTGAATTGAGATTCTGGGCCGCTTTCCGACTGCCACTCCCCACTCGTTATGGGACCGCTGGAAGAGTTTGGCGGCTCCAACTGTATTTCCACCTTTTGCGACGGCGCTCGTGTTTCCACTCCCGAACTTTGAACTCTTATGCCCGAGCGGCTGGGACTTGTCACATTGACGGCGTCCACCCGTTCCGACATTGACCCTGCGGTATTTGCGGAGCCGTCTTGCCCCATCGCCAAGGTCTGAGCCAGGCATGATGGCGGAGCGGTCGAATTGTCCTCGGCCGAGACTGCTTTGTTCGCCGAAGGGGCTTTCGAACTTTTATCTTGAGGGGCACCAGGTTTGAGAGAACTGGTAGAAACCTGCGTAGCTTCCTCGCTCAGGATGCCCGCATTTAGGTTGGGCTTCCTCGCCGCCTCATTCTGTAAAGCTGCCTGCACCGAAACACCCGTTTCGTCGGTTTTCCCCCCTCGAAGCTTGGCAGTTTCCTCTCCCTCATCATTCGCGGGCTGCGCAGAGTTTTTAGCAAAGGTCGAAGCAATCTCCTCGGGGGATGAACCAGTCAGGCTATCGGAATTGACTGTCGCTGCCTGCTCGGGATTCGGAGTGGCTCTGTTTCCGGCAATTGAGTTGCCAGGTGAGGTAACGGAAAGTGCCGTCACAATCGCGGCCAGCGATACCGTCGAGTTTCCCCCAGCCCGCCGGCTTCGGTTCCCATCTTTAGACGAGGAGCCTTTTCCCGGTGCACACTCAGGTTCGCTTACGCCCGATGCGAGAGCCGGGTTAGTTTGCACCTGAAGCTTGCGACCAAGTTCAGTCGCGAAATCCCCATTCGCCTGCAACTCCGAGGTAGCCCGCGTAACGGCAGCAGTCTCACCTTGGCCCTCTAAATTCATTGTATTAATGGCGAGGATTCCCATCGTCTCTGACCCCATGGGGGCACCACTAAAGGAGCATGCGATGGTCCAAAAAATCCTCATGCGGGCGCCAGCGCCAAGGTCCTGGAGATCTTCCGACTCATCAATGGGTTTCAGGGTTAGGGAGAAAGAAATGTGAGGTGGATTAAAGGTTTACCGACTGTCTTCGGGGGAAAGATTTGCCGACTAGTCGGGCAATTACTGACCGTCATTCGCAGTTTGGGAACAAATCAGGAACAGGTCGGTTGCTTCTTGGTGATCGCGGCGCGTCTGGGTTGTTCGGTAGGCGGAAAGCTGGCGTTGATAAAGCCGCTCCATGACCTCCACTTTTTGCCGGGCTCGCTTATATTCGATCAATTGCCGTTGATGTTGCTGACTCACGCTTTCGACAACCTGGGCCACGACGTTTATACGCTTCTGGCGCACAATAGAACACACAACCTGGAATTGAAGTTCTGCTCCGCTTAGCCCTTGCTCCAGGCTCTTCTCCAGCGACTCAGCTCCCTCCAGTCGGTCCCGCCTCAAAGCAGTGAGTTGCTTTTGCGCGTTAATAAGGTGGCGGGTTAAGGCCTCGAGACGCCGGCCCTCGCGCCGTTCATATATCGCGCGGACTCGCCAAAGGGCCTTCAGTGGAAACCGGAATGCCATAATGGAACCCACTACCCTGGAATGGCCTGTAAGGCCGAAAGCGTTCGGTCGAAGGGAGCCTTCTCATCGTGGCGCTGCTGCAGAAAGGCGGTAAGCGCCGGCAAGACCGCCAGAGCCTGGTCCAAAATTGGGTCAAGGCCTTTTTGGTACGCGCCTACTCGCACGGTGTCTTCGGAAGCGGCATAAGCGGCGGCCAGGCGGCGAAGCCGAGCGGCTTTTTCCAGGTGTGATGGCGTGCAGACAGCCGGCATGAGGCGGCTCAGACTGTCGAGGATCCCGATGGGGGGGAAATGGGCTTGCGAGGTAAGTCGTCGGTCAAGCAGGATGTGGCCGTCCACCAGCGCCCGAACGGAGTCCACAAGCGGATCGAGTTGGTCATCTCCTTCCATCAGCACGGTGTAAAAGGCGGTGATGCTACCTCCATTAAAACGGCCGGCGCGTTCTATCAACTGCGCGAGGAGACTGAAAACCGACGGTGTATACCCCTTCGCGGTGGGTGGCTCACCGGCAGCCAATCCGATCTCGCGTTGCGCCATGGCAAAGCGTGTCAGCGAATCTACCACCAACAGCACCTGTTTACCGCGGCCGCAGAAGTATTCCGCTATTGCCGTCGCCGTAAGGGCCGCTCGGATGCGAAGCAATGGAGATTGATCGGACGTCGAGACGACCACCACAGACCGCTTGCGCCCTTCCTCCCCAAGTGTGCCTTCCAGGAATTCTCGCACCTCCCGCCCGCGCTCCCCGACCAGTGCCAAGACAGCAAGGTCGGCGGTGCTACCCCGAGTCATCATACCCACCAAGGTACTCTTGCCCACCCCGCTCCCGCCAAAGACTCCTACTCTTTGCCCGCGGCCACAGGTGATAAAAGCATCGATGGCTCGAACGCCTGTAGCGAGCGCTTCCTTAATGGGGAGTCGCTCAAGAGGAGCGGGGCCCGAAGCGTGGAGAGGTTGATGATCACGCGCGCGGTAGTCCGGAAGGGAATCCAGAGGTCTCCCCACCGCATCAATCACTCGTCCCAGCAACTCTTCTCCTACGCGGAGGGTGGGCCGCGCGCCCCAGGTCGTAATCCGGTCGCCATATCGGATTCCACCCAGCCTATCTAAGGGCATGGAGAGCACGTTGAGTCCCCGGAATCCGATAACTTCGCCAGGGGAAACATGCCCCTCCGAATCAACCACCTCGCAACACTCACCTACACTACAGAAGGGGCCCTCAGATTCCACCAAGTGACCGATCGCCTTGGTGACCCGACCGGACCATCGGGACGTGGAGCACAAATCAAGATATTGGAAATAAGGAGCTAATTGCGCCGAAGGGTCCATCAGGTTGTCACAGGACGCTGGGCCAACAGGTCGAAGAATCCTCGCTCAATCTCCGCCAGTTGGGCTTCCAAAGTGAGCTCTGTGGTTCCCAGCGCGGTCTCCAACACACAGTGTCCCATCCCCAGGGTTGCGTCGCCCAGCAGTTCAGGCGCCGGGCGATGATCTTGCTGGTTCGCAAAGAAATCGTGCCATGCATAGACGTGGTCGGGATGCACGCGCAACCGCACGCTGGTGCCGGCGGCCATCTTCTCCAGCGCCACCCGCACGACCCCGGCCAATAATAGTGGATCCACTTGTACTTCTCGGTGCAGGATCTTCCGCGCGATCCCTACCGCCAACTTGACCACCTCCGCTTCCACGCGGCAGAAGTAACCTTCGCGCTCACGCCCAAAATCCTCCAGGGCTTTCGCGATGCCTGCGCGCTCAGCAGCAAGCTCGCGCTCAAACTTTGCTCGAGACTGGGCTTCACCTTCCCTGATACCTAGGGCGCGCGCTTCTTCCTCCTTCAGCCGAACCTCCTCGTTGCTGAAGCTTTTTTGAGAAGACGCCGATTCATCCTTGGCCTGCCCGGCACGATTCGAGTCGTCGGCTGTTTCCTTCCCGTTTCCTGTGTTTTGTTCCCCGTCTTGAACCATCGCCTCCAGCACGGGCCGGTAGACATAGGGATGAACCGTGGGCGGCCTGACTTCGTCAAACGCCGCGTGCGCCCTAAACCACATAAGCGTCTTCTCCGTAGCTCTTCAGTGCAATCTTCCCGTCCGCTTCCAGCTTTCGCGCCAAATTCACGATCTCCTGCTGCGCCTGATGAACCTGACGGGAACGAATGGGTCCCAAGGCCTCGATGTCCTCCTTCAACATCTCTACGGCACGAGTCGACATGCATTTGTAAAAGTGATCCCGCAGGTCTTCGGCCGCACCCTTCAGGGCCGTGGCCAGTGTTTTCTTATCCACTTGGTTCAACACCTCACGGATACTGGCCTCCGGAACAGCGCCGAGGTCTTCGAAAGCAAACATAAGATCCCGGATGGCCAGTGACAGTTTCGGATCCTCCTGTTCGATGGCGGTCAAGACTTCTTCGCAGATTCCTCGTTCGACACGGTTGAGCATCTCGGCCACCGCGGTCACGCCTCCGTAGGCACGCCGGCTCTGCTCTCCCAGCGCGGCAAGTTTCTTGTGCAGGACCACCGAGATTCTTTTGACCATTTCGGTGGAAAATTGTTGCATCACAGCGAGGCGCCGGACTGTTTCGGCCCGCAGTTTGTCCGGCAACAATACCAGCAGCGAAGTTGCCGTCCTGGCGCCCAAATGAGCCAGCACCAGCGCGATCGTCTGGGGGTGCTCACCCTCAACGAACTTCACAAGCTGCGCAGGGTCTGCCTTCTGCAAGGTGTCGAGGTTTAAAGCGTTGGCTTCCTGCGCTTGCAGAACCTGTTCAAGCAACGCATTCGCCCCTTCCTTGCCGAACGCCTTAACCAGCAATTGGTTGGCATACTCCTGTCCGCCTTGGGCCAGATAATCCTGAGTCAGCGACAACCGGTGATACTCCTGAAGCACATGAGCCGCTTCCTCTGATGAGATAAAAGTCAGCTCAGCAATTTCCTGTGTGAGCCGCTGCACTTCGGATGGGCTGAGGTGCCGGAAGACGTCGCTGGCCGCGTCATCTCCCAGGAGCACCAGTAGAATTGCGGCCTTCCGAACTCCTGACAAGGATTGAGGTCCCGACCGCAACCTGCTCTTAGGGGTCGCCTCTTGCACCGCTACGGAAAGAGCTTCGTTCATGCTCCAGCCTCATTTTGCCGGACCCAGCTTTGGATCAAACGGCTTGCGGCTTCAGGGTTTTTCTTGATCTTTTCAACCAATTGATTCTTTAGCACGACGGTTTTCTTAACATCCGCGTTGAGGTCGCCAAATTCCCCTAGGCCCTCCTCCACACCCTCGTCCTCCCCGCCTTTCGCCTTTAACTCATGTGCCGGCGTCACAGCTTTGCCCAACGCACCTTCCTCGAGGGCTCTGGCCGGAAGTCGCGGAGGTTCAACCGCGAAAGTGGTTATAATCTGCCTCTTGACGGGGCGGAGCACCAGGAGATAGATCAACAGGAACAAGGCAGCCAGACCCGCGTAACGGATCACTCCCATCCATTCTTGCAGGACGGGAGCAAGACGCTCCGGCAGGCTGGGGGGAGGGCCTGGAGAAATTCCTGCGAAAGAAATGTTTTGGACTGACAAGTGATCGCCGCGGGCGGGATCGAAGCCTATCACCGCCTTAGCGAGCTCTTCGATCTGCTTGATCTCCTCCTCCGACCTCTTATGACGGACCTCAACCTTCGTGCCGCCTTCGGCTCTGGTCTCTGCCGCATCATCCACAAGGATCGCCGCGGCCACCCTCTTTATCCCTCCCGATGGTTGCACAACGTGGCGCACGGCCTTGCTGACAGCGTACGTCTTGTTTTCAGTCCGTTGAACCGCTTGCTCAGGTGTGTTGTCCAATGCCGCCGATGCAGCCCCCTTCGCGCTCGAGTCGGGAACATTACTGGGCGTGCCGGGTATTCCTTGCGCCTGCGCGTCCGTCGATTGCTCCGAAGAAATTTGCGAAGTCAGCACTACCGAACCGTTCGGATCGTAAGCTTCCTGCGTACTATCGCTGCTCGCCAGATCGTATTCGACGGTTACGCTGGCTCTCAGCCCCTCACTGCCCACCAGCGGCGTCAGAGTTGAAATCAGTTTCTGGGACAGGCGGCGTTCCGTTTCCTCGATTTCATCGCGGTTCGCTCCCTGCGGGCGCCTCCCCGTCAGCAGGGGAACGTTACCGTCGGCATCAATTACCGTAACGTTTTCCGGACGGAGGTCGTCTACCGCGCTGGCCACCAAGTAAGTAATGGACCTGATCGCGCTATCCGCTAGCTTCCCCTCCCGCAGCTTGACCACCACGGAACCCTTCGCCTCGCGTTCACGCTCGCTAAATAGAGAGTCGTGAGACAAAACAAGATGCACGCGAGCAGACTGCACTTGCCGAATCGCTCGGATGGTGCGTTCAAGTTCCCCTTCCAGCGCCCTCTGGTAGTTCACTCTTTCAGCAAAGTCGCTCCCCGCCCAATTGGGCTTGTCGAACAGCTCCAGGCCCAGCCTTCCGGTTTGAGGCAATCCCTGGGACGCGAGATCCAGTCGCACCGAGTCAATCTTGCTGGCAGGAACGCGCAAGCTCGTCCCATCGCTCGAGATATCGTAAGGGATATTGTTAGCCGCAAGCGTTCGGGCGATGAATTGAGCCTCTTCCGGCTGAAGCCCTGAATAGAGCGGTTTGTAATCGGCTTTGCCGATCATGAAGATGAACGCCAGGAGACTCAGGGTAAAGAGGCACACCCCTCCCCCGAGCGTGATTTGCTGCTTTCGATTCAGCCCACGCAGATACTTCTGAACTTGGTCGATCGTCTCTCTGGGGGTAAGCGCCATGCCTCACCTTTCAAAAAGCCGTTCCCGCGACGTCCCGGTACGCCTGGATGATCTTGTTGCGGACTTGCATCATGAGTTGGAAGGAAAGGTTTGCCTTTTCGACTGCAATCATGGCCCTATGGATATCCTGACCCTGCCCGTTCAGAAGTCCCGCTATTTGTTGGTCGGCCTCGGATTGGAGTTGTCCGACCTGATCGAATGCCGTTCGCAGTTGGGACAAGAAATCCGACCGGTCATTAACCAGCTTCTCTGTCTCTATGGCCGCTTTAGTTTGCCCAAGCGGGGAAACCCCTGAAACCGGCCCACCCATTGTGCACCCCCACACTTCAGAGATCGCTTAGCGAAGGATCTCAAACGACTCACTGATCATGTTCTTGGTGGCTTGTGCGGCAGCGACATTAAGCTCGAAGGACCGCGCCGCTCCCATCAGGTTGACCATTTCCTCAATGGGATTAATGGCGGGGTAAGCAACGTAGCCTTGGCTGTCAGCATCCGGATGCGCCGGCTCATAGCGCTGCACCGGCGGCGTCGGGTCCGCCACCACCCGCTTGACTTCCACCCCTTGCGCATACCGGTCGCTGAAACCCGATAGCACCCCCGCAAACGTCCCCCGTCCCATCGTGCGTGCCCCGAAAACTACGAGTTGTGCTCGATAGGGGCCGCCTTTGGCTGTCTGAGTCGTTTGCGCGTTCGCCATATTACTGGCCAGAACTTCGGCACGTTGTCGCTCCGCCGTAAGCGCTGACCCGCTGATCTCCATCACTCCCAATAAATTCATCGGACTAGCTCCCTTCCTTGATGGCGGAGGAAATCGCCTGGAACTCCTGCCGCAAGAGCTCCACTCCCAATCGAAACTGCAATTGCGTCCGCGCCAGCAACAGGCTCTCGCGGTCCGGGTTGACGTTGTTCCCATCCGGCCGCTCCATCAAGCCCGCGACTTCGATGACGCGAGGGGGTGGCGCGGCGGAGAGGGAGCGTTCCTCCGCTTGGCGCATTTCACTCTCAAAATTGATGTCCCGTGTGCGGTAGCCCGGGGTGTCGATATTGGCCAGGTTGCTCGTAATCAGCGTCTGCCGGTATGCCGCGAGGTCCAAGTACTCGCCCAGCTTCTCCATGATGGGGGTTTCAATCCAGCTCATAAACACCTCCTGGGCGGAAGACCGAACTCCCGGATTTTGTTGCGCACCGTGCGCAGGCTCACCCCGAGGATCTCTGCGGCGCGAGTTCTGTTTCCGCCTGTGGACTCCAGAGTCCTCTCGAGTAGCTGTTTTTCCATGTCGCGCAGCGTAACCCCTTCGGTTGGGAAAGAGGCGCTGGAGGTTTTCTTGTCTGCCAGCTCCCCCCCTTCCAGAACCTCCACACCCGCCACCGTATCACTCGAAAGAACCAGAATCCGCCGCACCACATTTTCCAGTTCCCGCACATTCCCCGGCCAGTCGTATTCCATCAGCCGCCGCAGAAGTTCGTCCGTGAGGCGAACGGCGCGCGACGGCGGCGCGTACTTGCGCACAAAGTGCTCGACCAGGTCGGGAATGTCCTCCCGACGCTCGCGCAGCGGCGGCAGCGTGAGGGGCACGACATCAAGCCGGTAAAAGAGATCGGCGCGAAATCTCCTCTCTTCGACCAGGGAAGGGAGGTTTCGGTTTGTGGTGGCAATGACCCGCACATCCACACGCAGCGGCCGCGTATCGCCCAGCCGGTCAACTTCACGTTCTTGAAGAACTCTCAGCAGCTTGGGTTGCAGGCTGACCGGCATCTCGCTGACTTCGTCTAAAAGGAGCGTCCCCCCCGAGGCCAGCTCAAACTTGCCCGGCCGGGACGCCACCGCTCCAGTAAACGCTCCCCGAACATGGCCGAACAACTCGCTCTCCAGCAGGGTCTCCGGGAAAGCCGCGCAGTTTACAGCCACGAAGGGATAATCCCGCCGCGCGCTCGCACGATGAATGAACTGGGCGAGCAGCTCCTTGCCCGTGCCGCTCTCAGCCATGATCAATACATCCGCGTCGCTTTTTGCCACCTGGCAGGCGCGTTCAATCAGCCGCCGCAGACAAGCCGAGTGGCCCACTATTCCACCCGGTGGAGATCCTTTCGCCCCTTGGACTGTATTCCCTAAAACTCGCAGGGCGGCCTGCCGCAACCGTTCGAAGGATACCGGCTTAACCAGATAATCGCAGGCCCCCTGCTGCATGGCCAGGACCGCCTCAGGCACGTTTCCGAATGCCGTCAGGAAGATCACTGCGGTATCCGGCGCCAAGGAGCGCACATGCTGCATGACTCCCAGACCGTCACCATCCGGCATGCGCATGTCCGTGATCACCAACGGACAGGGAGAGGAACGAAACCGTTCCATCGCCTCTCGCGTTCCGGAAGCCGTCGTCACTTCCCACCCATGCCGACTAAAGTTCGCCTCTAAAGCAGCTCGCATCGCCGGCTCGTCATCAACAACCAGGACCCGATTCATCTAACGCTCCTGACCTTGGAAAGCCCAAGGTAAAAGTTGCGCCTTCTCCTGGGACGCTTTCAACCGAGATCTTTCCCTGGTGCTGTTCCAGCACCTTCTTCGCCAGCGCCAGCCCCAGACCGGGACTTCCTGGGCTCGTCGTAAAGCCCGCCTCGAAGATCCTGGCCAGTTGCGGCGTCGGAATCCCAATCCCTTCGTCACGGAAGACCACCCGAACAGGCAAGTCTTCAGCCTGACTCCCGCAATGCACCGAGAGGCGCAGTACACCCCCAGGGGACATGGCGCGAAAAGCGTTCAGCGCCAGATTGATGAGCACCTGCTGGAGGCGATGAGCGTCCGCCAGCAATAGAACCTCCGGCTCATCCGGCCTGAAATCCAGGCGCATTCCTCGCTGTCGGGCCAGAGGTTGAAGGAAGTCCATCGTCTCACTCAGCAAGCTCACTATGTTCACTGACGATAGTTCTGACCGCGGCTCACTGTGGAACTGCAGAACGTTGTTAACCGTAGCAGACAGCGTCCGCAATCCTGCCTGCACCTGTTCCACCCATTTATGGAGAATTGGTCGGTCTTCGGTTGCATCGGCCAGAAGACCTGCGAAGAGTTCCAGACTGCCGAGGGGGTTTCGAATCTCATGCGCCAGTAACATCGCCATTTGTGCGAGGTCTTGGGTGCGCCGGGCTGCCTCTCTTTCCTTTTCCAGCCGTTTGCTCTCCGTGATGTCTCGAAGGATAAAGATCCATTCTCCCCCGGAATTTCCGTTGCCATTGAGTGGGGTGCGAGATACGGCGAGGAAATGCGGCCCCTCCTGCGCATCAATCGACCACTCCTTCTCTCCCCCTGCCGACTGCAAACTCGAAGTCGCCTCGAGCTTCTCAATCACCTCCCTTGCAATGCCCATTGTCGTTTGTCTGGGCGCTTGGCGCATTCCGAGTAAGCCGAGGGCGGCAGAGTTTACCAGCTTCAGTTTGTGGTTTTCATCAATGACCAGAACTCCGCACGGCAGGCATTCCAAGGTTCTGCTCAGGTAGGCGCGGATTCTCCTGTTATCCTCAAGACTCTGATTCAGATCTTGATTTGCTCTTTCGAGCTCCCGTCGCAGCCGCGCAACCTCGGTCTGGAGCTGAGAATAAGAGCTTTCCAGCGATCCCGCCGCGCTCGCAAACGAGTGAAACGCTTTCACCAGAGATTGCTTAGTGGAATGCTGGCGCAACGGGTTGTTGGGTGTCGGCACGGGCCTTTCTTGCCGCGTTTCAGGTAAAGTTTGCATGGCTTAGCTGGCAATTGCAGGAGACGTGCCATCTTCGGACCCCCAATCTAAGATTCTACTCACCCAACCTCCTCACACCGGCAAGTCAATGTGTTCAGAGCGAAGTACGGACCCGCTTTCGGACAAGATATAGGCCCGCTCGACGATGTGTTTCAGCTCACGAACGTTCCCAGGCCACGAGTAGGCTTCCAGTGCCCTGCCCGCCTCGAAAGCCATGGACTTGCAGGGAACGGTAGCCCCACGACAGAGTGAGTCCAGAAAATGAGTCGCCAGAGGGAGAACGTCGTCTCTCCTCTCTCGTAGCGGAGGGAGTTGGATCGGAAAGACGCATAACCGATAGTAGAGGGCGTCGTTGAACCGCCCTTCTGCCACGGCCCGCGCCAGATTGACGTTCGTAGCCGCGATCACCCTCACATCAACCCGGAATATGTCCAGGCTCCCTAACCGCTGGACCTCCCCCTCTTGCAGGAAGCGTAGCAATTTGCCCTGCATGGCCAGAGGTAGGCCTCCCACTTCATCCAGGAAAAGCGTGCCACTGTGCGCAGCATGAATCCGTCCCAACCGGGACTGGAAGGCTCCTGTGAAAGCTCCTCGACTGTAGCCGAACAACTCAGACTCCAAAAGAGTTTCGGGAATCGCGGCACAGTTCACAATGACGAAGGGTTGCCGAGCGCGTGGGCTGAGTTTGTGAATGGCTCGCGCCATCAGTTCTTTGCCCGTCCCCGTCTCCCCCGTGATGAGCACCGTCGTATCACGGGGGATCACCAACCTCGCCAGATGATAAGCCCGTTGCATCGCCCCGCTCGTTCCGATCATTCCCGGCAGTGGCTCTTCCCCTTTGACCCCCATCGCGATCCCCGTCGCGCCGCCGGGATGTTCTCCCAACCCCTCCGGTCTTAAATCGCGCTCCCGCGACTCCTGCGCCTCAGGGAAATTCAGCGGCAAGCTTTCATGCGGGGAAAGCCTCTCACCCAGGCGGCGTTCCTCAGCTTCCGAACCTAGGACCAGCACCTGAATGTGGGGATGCCGCGCCTTGATAATGTCAACCAATTCCCCCACCTCGAGGTCTGGCAGCCAACGATCCAACAGTAGTGCTCCGAACGCTCCCTCTTCAACCAGTGATAACGCTTCGGCTCCTCCCAGCGCCTCTTCGACGGTCCAGCTTTGGGCGCGCAGCTGTTTGAGAATCCGTTTGCGAAATTCTTTATTCGCGCTCGCTACAATCGCGGCGCTGCGAGTACTGCACATCACTTCATAATTCGATCGGCTCATTTACCGCTCCGAGACAACTTAATTATAGAGGTAGCGTAGTTAGAATCTGATTAACTGCCGATTAGACTTTTCTAGGACGAAAAGACCTGTAAGTGTGGAGTCGCCCGGACAAACGACCACCGTTGGCGTGCTTCACGAGGGTTAGAGCTAGCCCAGAAGCCAATTCCGCGCCCTTGGCGCCGGAGAAGCGGGATGCAAATCTCGCCGGGGAGGGCAAAAGCCTCCGTTGACCGACGTAGTTATCCCCTGACCCTCTTTAGACCGCGAGCCAGCGAGAGTCCACGCGTGCCTGTCAATGCTCAAGCATCAGCCGCACTCCCTCGCCCCTCCGGGCCAGTTCCCTCGCAAGGCCGATTGTCTCCCCCTTGGGCCAACGCCCTGTACGACTTGAACAATTGGACCAGGCCCTCAGCCTGTACCAGTGACTGCTGGATAACCCTCCGGTATTCTTGTGCGTCGTAGTCAACGAGGAGAGCCAGTTCAAGTGTGCCGCGCAAAGACGTCAAGGTCTGGCTCAATTGATGGAGAAAGACGCGGGTCGGATCATCTTCCGACAACGAGTTGCCCAAGGAGTCACTCACGCCCCCTGGCGGAGGGAGCGACCCGTGCTCGGAGGAGGCAGGAAGTGCATCTACGGCTTGGCAAGGCCTCCATTCCCCCTCGGGAGGTCTCCTTGGTGGTTCGGAGCTTTTCATCCCCTTTTCTCCCTTGTCCCCATCTCATAGCCAACGTTCCGTACCGTGTGAATGAGTTTGCATTCACAGTCCTGATCGATCTTCTTCCGCAAGTAGTTGATGTAAACATCAACCACATTGGTCATGGTGTCGAAGGAAAAATTCCACACATGCTCGATAATCATGGCGCGCGTCACAGACCGGCCAGCATTGCGCATGAGATATTCGAGCAAGGCAAATTCGCGTGGTGTGAGGTCGATACGGCGTCCCGCCCGCTTCACCACCCTCTCTGCACGGTCCAATTCCAGATCCTCGACTCGCAGGATGATACCAATCGTATTCGGACTTCGCCTTAGTAAGGCTCGCACGCGAGCGGACAGCTCGCTAAAAGAAAACGGCTTCGTCAGGTAGTCGTCCGCCCCCAGGTCCAGCCCTTTCACCCGATCTTCCACGCGGGCGCGACCGGAGAGAATCAACACCGGAGGGGAAATCTCTCGGCCCCGTATACGTTTCAGCACTTCCAGCCCATCTATCTTGGGAAGCACCAAATCCAGGATGACTAAGTCAAAGTCGGCCTCACCCACTAACGACTGAGCATCCTCCCCATCTCCTGCCACGTCCACTGCATATTGTTCCGATTCCAGACCTTTCTTCACGAAGCTGGCGACGGCTTTGTCGTCTTCTACAACGAGAATGCGCATGATTTTTTCCCTCGGGGCTGATCACCCTTCCTCATTTCTTCACTCCTCTCCAATGCCGATCTCATTAGCCATCTCTCACATCGGCGGAAAAAGCGTCGGGGATTAGGAAAAGATTAAAGTCGCGATTCACCCTTTGCTAGAAAAGCCCAGCTTCCCCCCAACAGGCTGATGAAAGACGGGTTCGGAGCACCGTGGCGGCAGGTTTACCCTGCCATGTCTCGAATGAATTCAACGACCGATGGTCCGTCGGCTGACGGACAAAGCTGCCTCTACGCCTGTTTTCGTCAGTCTGCTAAAGTTCTGGGAAGGAAATCCGATTTTCACCATGAGGGAATCTGTCGCAGCTCGTCGGCGCCAGCTTGCAGGGCAAGCGTGCTTGCCCTTCGCGGGCGCTCGCATGGAACCAGCCCATGTTCGAGCCTTTCTTACCAAAAGTCTTAGTGGTTGACGATGACCCGTCGGTACGTGAGTTTCTGAAGCTAACTATTGCCCCAAAGGCTTCGCGTGTGGAAGTTTCCGAAAACGCCGCATCGGCCCTGGAAGCCATTGAAAGCGGAAACTTCGACATCATTCTGTGCGACATCTGGATGCCCGGATGTTCCGGCATGGAGCTCTTGTCCTTAGCGCAGCAGTCGAAATGGGATGTGGGATTCATTCTGACCACCGGCAAAGCCCATGTCGATCAAATCATCGAGGCCTTGCGCCTGGGAGCAGCCGATTTCCTCTTAAAGCCCTTCACTTCTGAGACCCTGGAGAAGTCTATTTCGCGAGCCTTCCGTCTGCTCCAAATGGACCGCGAATCACGCGCTTACCGGACCTCACTCGAGGCCAGCATTGAGCGACGCACGCGGGATTTGATGCGGGCTTTGCGCGAGTTGGAGGAAAATTACCAAACCACGCTCGAGGCTCTCGTCCTTGCCCTGGACGCGCGCGAACACGAAACCTATGCGCATTCTCTTCGGGTACGCGCCTACACGCTCCACCTGGCCCGCCTGGTCAGCTACCCGCTGGCGCTCCTGCCGGCACTCGGTCATGCTGCACTGTTACACGATATTGGAAAAATTGCGGTGACTGATTCCATACTGCTCAAGCCCGGGAAGCTCACGGAAGAGGAATGGGTGCATATGCGCCGGCATGTTCCTGGCCGGAGAGCAAATACTGAACCGAATCCCCTTCCTTCATCCTTCCGCGCCTGTCGTGCGGCATCATCACGAACGATACGATGGCAAGGGATACCCCAATGGAGTGGCTGGGGAACAGATCCCGCTCGGAGCTCGCCTGTTCACGCTGGCTGATACGCTGGACGCTATGACTTCCGACCGGGCTTACAGAAAGGCATTGGGACTGTCAGAGGTTCGCGCGGAGGTCACGCGCCAGCGAGGCTGGCAATTCGATCCCCAAATCGCGGACCTGTTCCTTAAAGTTCCGGAGGGAACCTGGCTGCAAATCCGAGATTCAGTCGAGCAACATTTGCCCACCCCAACGCAGTAAGGCCTGCTAAGTGTCGTCTTCAGAAATCTCCAAATCTTGTTGCTTGTACTTCGGAGGTTTGCGCTTGCGGCTTTCCTGCCGTCGCGTGGGCGGCGGAGATCCGATCTCGGCGCGCGCCCGTCGCTTGACTTCCTTGCTGGCGCGGAATCGCTTCTGCTTTCGTGAACTCATCCAGAATCACCCAGCAGCTTATCACGACTCTCGGCGATCAGACTGGCGGAAGTGTGTCGGAATCGAACCGACCGGTCCACCATAGGCAGACCCGCAGGATTTGAAGTCCCGGACGGACACCAGCCCGCATGCACTTCCGCGCCAGCATGTTGTCTTAGCATGACCGTTTGCGATCACGGGACAATTCTAGTACAGCGCAGGCTTCGCTCGCAACCAAGGGACACTCTGCGCGATCGCCTACGCCAACGCCCGCTCCAATTCAGAGAAGAAGATTTGGGCGGAGTTGGGACGCCGTGCTGGGTCAACGTGGAGTGCCCTGTCGAGAAACTGCTGCCAGCGAGTCGGCGATCCCGGCAGATACTTAGCCAGTGGCGTGACACGTCCCATAAGCATGGCGCTGTAGTCCGCTCCTGTGGACCCAGCAAACGGGCGTACGCCGGTCAACATCTCATACGTGACCACGGCCAGCGCCCACAGATCCCAAGATGCATCAACTGGCTGACCGCGCAACTGCTCGGGCGCCATGTAGGCCAAGGTTCCCAGCACGACGCCACTTTGGGTGTCAGCGGTCGCCTGGGCGGCTGCCGGCAGAAACTTCGCAACCCCGAAGTCCAGCACCTTGGGTATTTCCCCGGCTTCACTACGCGACAGGAAGATGTTCTCCGGTTTGAGATCGCGGTGGACCAATTGCCGCCGGTGCGCGGCATGCACCGCCGCACAGACGCCCCGCATGATCTCGACCACGCGCGGCGGGGCGGACTGCTTCTGCGCGCAAAGCTCTTCGCGCAACGTTGCTCCTTCCAGAAGTTCCATCACCAAGAAGGCACGCGTCTCTGCGATCGATCCGAAGTCGTAGACCGTGACCACGTTGGGGTGAGCAAAGCTTGCCGTGGCCCGCGCCTCCCGCCGGAACCGTTCTGCTGCCTCCACGCTTCCGACCAGACTGTCATGGATTACTTTCACGGCCACCCGCCGGTCGAGCGCTGTGTCGGTGGCCTCGTAGATCGTGCCCATGCCGCCACGTCCAAGGCGCCGCTCCACGCGATAACGTCCCGCCAGGGCACGCGGCAATCGCATTGGGACAGGGTTCGCGCCTTCCTGCGGGCAAGGCCCCGCGCCCGAATCGTAGCAAGTGCCACATTGTGGGCACTCCTCAAATGCTTCGCTCACCGGCAGCAACGCCGGTGCCGCCGCGGGGCGTCCGAGGAGGATCGCCAAGCCTGAGGCGATGGCGATGAGCAAGTTGCGGTCTTCTTGCGCGTAAGGCTCCTCCGACTTCTTGGCCCCCAGCGCCAATAGCCCCTCCGCATGATCGGAAGCGGTTGAGATGGGAACCAGCAAATCAATTCGCGCCTGCCGGAGGAATTCGACGTCTTTTGGTGGAAGCTGTTGCTGAAGCCAGCCGGATTCGGTGTGGGGCATCTCCAAAGGGCTTTCCAGGACCCGCATCAGGGCTGCCAGCTTGCTTGCCGCCGAGAGCGGTGGTGGAGCGTGCCCAGCGGGCGCGGCGGCCAAGCTTCGATAGCTCGTCTCGCTCCGCTCATGCACGAGTAGGGCGACGAATTCGGGGTGCAAAGCCGCCTCAATGCGCCCCACCACCCGTGGCGCGACCCGCTCAAGGCTCCCCGCCTGACGAATGTCTTCCACAACTTCCCGGAGCAGCCGTTGCGCGTCATACCGCTCGCGGAAGAATCGGCGGTCGAGCGCCCCGAGCCAGCGCTCGCGCCGGGTGTGGGCTACGAGCGCAAGGGCTCCTGCCGTGACGTAAACCCAGCCGCGCATGGCCAGGATGCTGATCAAGGGCTGATTTCCATGCAGAAAAGCATCCGCCAGCAGAATAGCCCCCAGCACGGGCACGAGCGACAACAAAGCCCCACGCGCCACCGCGTATTGCAGCCCCTGGCGGATCAACACGCCAACGTCGAACAGCCGGTGGCGCAGAATGGCGTAGGCGAAAGACAAAGGAAACGCCAGCAACAATGGATAGAGCAACGTCTGCAATGCAATAAGCCAGAGAGCCACCCCCCGTATGGAACCGACGGAGACCCAGCCGACGACTCCCGGCGTACTTGCCGCCACACCCGTCAGAACCACGCGCACGCGACGCCGCAGGTTCGCATCCTCCAGCCGTCGGTAACTCAGAATCAAAATCACTAAGCTGCCCATGACGTAGACAGCGCTTCTGTAAGAGATCGCCGAGAAAACCCATGCAGGTACGTCCGGAGCCCGACCGGGCTCGTAAATGAGCCGGTAGGCGCCCAGGACTCGCCAGGGCAGCATTGCCAGAGCTGGCGTCCATATCAAGAGCCAAGGCCAGCGGGCGCTGAATATCCTGCGCGGAAAAATGGTAAAGAAAGTGAGAAGGATCGCGTCCGGGACGAATCTGCTGATTTCGGGAATCCATAGGAGCAGGCCCAGCCACCCGGGCAGGTGTCGCCAAGTGGCAGCCCAGCCGTCGGGAAGTCCAAAAGCCACGGCGGCGGTGGCGAGGAGCCAAGCGCCCATTCTGGCAAGCGGGTCATAGGGACGGCGGAAGGCGATGACCAAGCCGAGGACCAGCGAGGTCAGTATGAACGCGTAAAAGGGCAGCGCACCGCCCGGCAACTGTTCGCTCCATCTAGCGCGCGGAAGCGTCAGTGTCATTTCCAACCGGTCGCTGGCACGGCTAATTTGCCACCGCTGCGGGCGGCCAACTTCGGTGTTCGCGTGGATAGCCTCCCAGTCACGGAGATTGCGAATAACTTGTCCGTCCACGGCCAGTACACGGTCGCCCTCCTTGAGCCCGGCGCGCGCCTCTGCGGAGTTGGGATGGATTGACAGGACGACCATACCTCCCCTCATGAAGTCACCCACAAACCCGCGGAAGATGGGAGGACCCTCAAAAAGTTGGTAGAAGAAGAGCGCAACAAAGGCAAAGTAGGACGCTGCGACGATGTACATCCACCAGGGCGCGCGCCGGGTCGACATGAGATTTTCTCCACGCCGAAAGAAAGGATCACGGCGATGGACGTGACCGAGACATTCTACCACCGCGAGTGAGAGAATTTACATCGAGCCCGCGCACGCCCTCGCGTCAGAAGTACAAACGGAGCGAGCCCTGCAATTCGCGGCCATAGTTGCCTGTTGCCACCCAGGTGCTCACGCCGGCGACCCCCGGGCCGCATTGGCTCACCCCACATATGTTGGGATCGCTGGGGATGAACTTGTTGGTGGTGTTGTACATCTCCAAGCGCATCTCCAGGTTAAAGCGCTCATTGATCCTGAAGGACTTCACCAGCGTGGAGTCAAGGTCCCAATAGCGCGGCCCGCGCAAGCCCTCATAATAGGGCGGAAAGGTGGCCCTAGTATAAGGAGGCGCGGTCGTCAAACAATTCGCGTTGAACCACATCCCAGCGGGAATATTCTGAGTCGGATCGCAGATGATGCCCGTCGTCGGGAAGAACCCAGTCAACGACTCCGATGCTCCAAGCAGGTCGCCACTTGCAAAAAAGAAGATCTGGCTGGTGGCCCAGCCGCCAATGATTTCATCGACCGCCTTGGGCACCTTACTGAAGTATGGGCGGCCTCTGCCGAACGGCAACTCATAGGTGCCGGACAAGCTGAGCATGTGCCGCGGATACCCCCGATCAAACATCTGCAAATGGTTCTTGTAGGTCGCGATGTCGTCATAGAACCGGGAATGGGATTGCAGGCTGTAGTTGTAGGTCCCCATGAACGTCCAGCCCTTGGCCATCGGCCGGCTGACTGACAGTGCCAGCGCGTAGTAGTGGTCTTTGTAGCCCGGCCAGCCCATCTGGTACAAGTCTCCGTACTGCGGATAGGGCCGCAACAACCGGCTCAACGGCACGTATTGCACCGTGCCCACGAAGCCCGGCATGATGGTGGACGGAAACGCTTGGTAGAAGGGATTAGGAACGCTCGTATCCAGCAGGCCCTGATACTGGTAGGAATACATGGGGTTCAGCATGTTAAGGTTTTGGTTGAAGTATCCGGCCCACATGCTGGCATCCTGGGCGTTGTGTTCGAACATCATGAACCACGTGACATCGGCGAGGAACTGGTTGGGGAACTGCCGCTGAACGCTGAAGTTGAATCGGTCGTTAATCGGGATATGGATTCCGTTATAGAAACCGGGGATGTTCGACCCCGTCGGTGCACCCCATGTGTTGCCAAGGTCCTGGTAGCGCCCCAAGGAGTTGCCAGCCGCCAGCAGGACAGGGTTGCGGTAGGCGCCTGCTGTGGGGAACGGATCGGAGAGGACGGAGCGCGGAATGCCCTCCAGCGGGGCCAGAACATAGGTCGTTTGCGAGTAGCCGTTGGTGGGTATTAATGTCTCATCGGTGCGGATACTTATCTGCGGGACCGCAAAGCGGGAGTAGCCTGCCCGCAGCGCCGTCTTGTCATTGAGGCGATAGGCGATGCCGGCGCGCGGGAGGATAGTGTTCCACGGCGCGTCGTACACCCGCGGATTTCCGGCGCTGGTGCGCACCGCCGCGCCCGTCCAACTGGGCTGCACAAGAGTCGGGAGGCTGGCCGCGCTGGCAGGCAAGTTGGCGGCGGCAAGCACCTCCGGTGTCCACAGGTTAAAGCCCCGCAACTCGGGGATCGGCTGCTTCAAATCCAGGGTTCTGATCAACCAGTGGTTATTGTCGGCCGGAGCGGTCTCGCGCTCCCAACGCAAGCCGAGGTTCAGGGTGGTGCGAGGGTTGAGGCGGAAGTCGTCCTGGAAAAAGAATCCCCACTGCTGCTCGTGAATTTGATCTACGACGGGATAAATGGTGGCGGTCCCGCTGTTCACAACCCCCAACTGCATTGAGGCCCACTGGTCGCCGCTCACGCTAACGTTGTAATCGCTCAGGAAAGTGTTCCCCGTATCAATCGAGTCAAATTTTAGAGTCCCTGGCCCCGCATTAATGAAGTTCTGGCTGTAACCGTAGCGCAACTGCCAGCCAAGCTTCATGTGGTGCTTGCCCAACTCGTGGGTCAAGGTAATGGACGGCTCATAGACGCGCAAATGGTCGTACCACCAAACGCCGAAGCCGGTGGAGGCGCTGATGCCATAGGCGCCGTTGCCAATGCCGCTCCAAGTGAAGTTGGGAAAGTAGATGCCCACGGCGGCGTTATTGACGGGGACGTACCAATCATTGTTCGGCCACAAGTTCTTCCACACGTCGAGGTTCGGCAGCTTGGCATTCTTCGAGTTATAGTCGTCTTCGATGTAGTTGACGCCGAGGCGGATATCCAGGGTAGTCCGCGGGTTGGCCATATACAGCACGTCTATCCCGGAACTCATCGCGTCCATGATGCCGCCGTTGTCCGAGGGCACGGCAATCGAGTGGTTGTCGGACCAGTTGGCGTTGTCCAGGCGGGTATTGAACCTGCTGTAGTGGGCGAACATGCGCCACTTGTCGCTGGGGTTGTAATCCAGGCGGTCGGACCAGTTCCAGTATTTGGTCCACCACGGGTAGGTCACCTTCAAGTTGTTCCGGCCATCGGGGTTGTCGGGCGTAGTGTTCGGCCCCCAGATATAGGGCATCAGCGCTTTGGCGGTGGGATCGATCCGGTCTGGGCAGATCACATTCGCCCTACCGTTGCAACTGACCGGGGTGCGAGCCACGGTATTAGTCGTCGGGTCAAACACCGTGGTGGCCGGGTCGTAGATGACACGCATCGTCTTGCCGTCGCCCTGCAAGGCCCCGGAGAAGTCGCCCGCCCTCTCGGCGGCTGTCGGCATGGTCTCTTCCAGGGAATTGGGCTGCGTGGCATACCATTTCTCGTAAACGAAGAAGTTAAACAGCTTGTTCTTGATGATGGGATTGCCCACCGTGAAGCCATAAATGTTCTGCTTGACAATGTTGGGATCCCGCGTGATGCGGTTCGCCAAGGCATTAAACGACGGTTGCCGCCAAATCCCGTACGCCGTGCCGTGGATCTGGTTGGTGCCCGACTTCATGGAAATGTTGATGGCTCCGCCCGCGCTGAACCCGTGCTCGGCGTCCGGGATGTTGTGCTGCACCACCACTTCCTGCACCGCATCCATGGGCGCGTTGTAAGAGCCCCGCGAGGTCATGTCCGTTCTCGTGCCGTCAATGATCTGTTCGTTCTTCCCGCCCGTGGGTCCGCCGATATCCATGCCGCCGTCGGACCACATGTAGAACGGCAGGCGATGCTCGATGTCCCAATACTGGTTCACCACCCCCGCATCCACCATCGCCAGTGTGAAGGGATTGCGCGCCAGCACCGGGAAGTTCTTCAGATCGGACTCCTGCACGGTAACACTCATGTTCGAAGTGTTGAACTCGACCTGGCTGACCGCCGCGGTGACCTCCACGGTCTGACTCACAGCGCCCAGCGTCAGTACCGGGCTTACAGTGACGTCACCCATAGTCTGAACCACAACGTTCTGTTGCACGAACTTCTGGAAGCCCGCAGCCTCCGCAATCACGCTGTAAGTTCCGGGAATTGCCTTGTCGAATAAATAGAAACCGCTGGCGTCCGTTTGCGCGACCCTGTCCACATTGGTAGCGAGGTTCCGCAGGGTGACTTGGGCGCCTAGCACCACGGCGTGGCTGGGATCCGTTACGACCCCCCGCACTGTGCCGCGAGATTCCTGCGCGGCCATAGGTTGAACCAAACAGGGTATGAATGCCCCCAGCAGCAGGACCGCCGAAAACACCATGCTGAATAATTTACGCATAGATTCACCTCCAAAGATGCGAAGAAGCCATGTCGTCATGGTTCTTGTCCTCTCTTGTTCTGGGAAAGGCGCATCGGGCCTAAATCGCCCGCTACGCGGTGGCCAGCTTCGCGCTCAGCGCTCCCGAGCGTCAATGCAAAGCGGGTAACAGCGAGGTGAAATGTTTGTACATGGCTAACTTCCTGAGCAGAGCCAACTTGCTCCGTAAAGTACATTTGCTGGCTTGCCTTTCAAGGGAACTCATGTAGTGATACACTTACCGTCAACAAGGGGGAGCGACCCCTATGAATGACAGTAACGCCCGACCGCGCCTGTTGCGCTTTGGTGTTTTCGAAGTTGACCTTCGCACAGCAGAACTGCGCAAGCAGGGACTGAAGGTCAAACTGCACGGCCAGCCCTTTCAAGTCCTCGCCCTGCTGCTGGAGCGTCCGGGCGAACTGGTGACCCGCGAAGAGATTCGAGAGAAGCTCTGGCCGGGGGACACCTTCATTGATTTCGAACACAGCGTGAACAGCTCGATCAAGAGGCTGCGCGAGGCCCTGGGGGACGATCCGGCGGCGCCGCGCTTCATCGAAACGTTGCCGCGGCACGGGTATCGCTTCATCGCGCCGGTGGATGGAGGGGCAATGCAAGAATTGCCCCTGCCGGCCACCGGTCCGACGGCGATTCACGAATCGCCCCTACGAAGATACTGGGTTGTAACGGTGGCAAGCGGCTTATTGGTGGCCCTGGTGGCCGTGCTTTTCGCCTTCAATGTCGCCGGTCTACGCGAACGCGTTTTACGGGCCGTAGGGGCGGTTCGCGAACCGCCCCTACAGATTCGTTCCATTGCGGTGCTGCCGTTGGAAAATCTCTCGGGCGACCCCAGCCAGGAATACTTCGCTGACGCCATGACCGACGAGTTGATCACCGATCTGGGGAAGGTCAGCGCCTTGCGCGTCATTTCGCGGAACTCCGTAATGCTTTACAAGGGCAAGCGCAAGCCCACGCCGGAAATCGCGCGAGAGTTGAACGTGGACGCCGTAGTGGAGGGGGCGGTGATGCGCTCGGGCGAGCGCGTTCGGATCACGGCCCAACTCATTCAAGCCAGGACCGACAGTCACATCTGGACCGAGAAATACGAGCGCAACGTGCGCGATGTCCTGAGCCTGCAAAGCGAGGTAGCGCGGGCGATTGCCGAGGAAATCAGGATCAAATCAACACCTCAGGAGCGAGCCCGGATGGCCAGCGCGCGACCGGTTGACCCCGAGGCCTACGACGCATACATGAGGGGCCAGCGCGCGATGGCCGACCCCGGCACAGAAGATATTGCGATGAAGTATTTTCAGCAAGCCATCGAAAAGGACCCTAACTTCGCCAGGGCCTACGCCGGGCTGGCGGACGCGTACACCCAACTGGGGAACGACGAGCTTGCTTCGCCGCAGGAGAGCTATCCAAAAGGAAAGGCGGCGGCGCTGAGAGCCCTGGAGATAGATGACACTCTCGCCGAGGCTCACCTGAGGCTGGGCTGGGGCAAAATGCGCTTTGATTGGGACTGGTCTGGAGCAGAGAGCCAATACAAGCAGGCCCTCCGGCTCGGTCCCAGCAGCGCGGAGGCGCATGCGGAGTACGGTGAGTTTTTGATGTTGATGGGACGGTGCGATGAAGCCAAGGCTGAGATTAAGCAGGCCCAAGAGCTGGACCCCTTGAGTGCACACTCAAGTCGCATAATGGGAGTCGCATTCTGGCACTCCCGCCAGTACGGCCGCGCGATAGAGCAGCTACGACAAACCATCGAGAATTTCCACTTGGAGGACCGCGACACCTATGCGCACTTCCACCTGGCAAGGTCCTATAAGGGGAAGGGGATGTTTAAGGAAGCCATCGCCGAGCAGGAGAAGGCTGTAGCCCTGTTTCCGGAGTCCCCGTTGTACTTGGGCATGCTCGGAAACATGTATAGCTTGGCCGGAAAGAAGGCCCAGGCGCTGAAGGTCGTCGACCAGTTGAAGGAGTGGTCGAAGCGCAAGTACGTCGCACCGTACGACATCGCCTTGGTGTACATTGGTCTCGGGGACAAGGATCAAGCCTTCGCATTGTTGGAGAAAGCCTACCAGGCACATTCGAACGACATGAGTAACCTTAAAGCGGACCCGACGTTCGACCCCCTGCGCTCCGACCCGCGCTTCCAGGATTTCCTCCGCCGCATGAATTTCCCGCCGTAAGGTCGCCCGCGGCTTTTCCCTCCGCCGTTTCTTACGTGCGCCTCCGACGCGATTGCGTTCCGCAAATGCGCAGTTGCGGAATCGACTGGCATTCATGACAACAAGGGAGAACAGCCCTTCTGCCCAGCCAAGACGGATTGCTCCTGGGAAACCGCCCAACCACCGAGATGCGCGACGCCTCGCTGAGGATTCGTAGGTTACGCTGGAGCAGTGCTGCACGCATGGCATGGTGAGCAGCCCTTCCAACCCGCCGGGGGAACTCCGCACCTTGCCGCGTAAGTTTGCAGCCCAGAAGATGTAGAAACCCCAGAGGAAGGCGTTGCCTTCCCTTAGCGCGCGCCTCGTGAAGCAGCCCTTCTGCGCAAGCCGGAAGCCTCAGCCTTCCGGCCAGCGGGGAGGAGGACGAAGATCGCGGCTCTGGCCGGCAAGCGGGCGGCTTGTCCCTCGGCTGGCGGGCCGAGCCGCCTCAGGACGATGTCCTTCCAGGCCTTTGACACTACCCTAACCTGGGCTACAAATGTCTTGACAAATGATCGGCACTATGATAGGCTAGAACCATGGATCTTGGTGGAGAGGCCAGCTTGATCTTGTGGGGTTGCCGGCCTCTTCCCTGGACTGGATCGGATTGGTGTGGGGGCGGAAACTGTCCCGCCATGATCGCGACGTCGCCATTTGGTCCGTCGACCGACGGATAAACTCGCGGCTACGGCAAACTCTTCTCCCGCCCTGCGAGGTCAGGCAGGCACAAGTTATGCATGTCACTGAAGATCCCCGACTAGTAACGGCAGGGACAATTCCCACTATAGAGAATGTGCGCGAAGATCGCGTTGTAGCGGCGGTCTATGACCTCCGACCCTGCGTTTTCAAGTACATCGGCGCTCGTAGAGCGCCGCTACATTTGGCCAATCCGATTTTTTCACAGGTTCAGAGATTTCAGGCGAAGCCCCAGCAAATGTTCCAGAGACAGGTGAGAACTTCAAAAAAGATGTTAAAAATAGAGGGAACGAACTAAACAAGTCCTTTATAATCAACGACAGTGTCAAAAAACGAACTCAAAACGAACTGGAAAAACGTGCCAAAAACACGCAAAAAGGGCCGAAACGAACCGGAAATTTCAATTTTCCGCCGTGTGTTCGCGGTGCCAGTCGCGCACGGCACGGGGAATCTCCTTGAGGTTCTCGATAGGGGTTCGCGACGGGATGGCGCACTCCAGCGCGATCAGCGGCACGCCCGCATCCAGATCCCTGAACACTTCCCTGCGCACCGACGTCACACGGGCCGAAATACCAGTGGCTGTCGCAGTCACCCAACTTGGCTATTGCCCGCCGCGTCCCTCAGTAGCGACTTGCCCGGGGCGTGACGGCCAATCGTCCGTGACCTCTCCCCAGCCTGGGGCCAGAGGGCCACCGCGGGCCCCGGCCGGCGCCGCCCGCATGTCAGGGTCGGGCATGTTCCAATACCCCGGAATGGGAGGGTAGAGTTCCGCAAGGCCCTCTTTCAGTTCGACGCCCAGTCCGGGTTTTTCCGGAACCGTGAAGTGGCCGTCCTTCACCCCGAACCACTCTTTGAAGAGACCCTCTTTGAGCGGATTGGGGGTCACGTTGTCCTCCAGCATAAAACGATTGGGGACCGCCGCCAGGAGATGGGCGTTTGCCACCCCCACCAAGTCACCCTGCCAACTGTGCGGGCAGATAGGCTTACCCCTGGTGTGGGCCATCTGTGCCTGGTACCAACATTCCGTCACGCCCGCATCGTCGCAGCCGGGCTGAACGATGTCGTAGGCGCCGCTGTCCATCCACTCCACCAAGCCGGCCCGGTTGTGGACGCTTTCTCCCCCCGAAATCCTGACTGTCCGGAGGGCCTTCTTAATGGTGAGGTAGTCGTCGATAATCTTCCTGGTGGGCCCCTCCCACCACAGAATCTTGAGTTCTTCGAGAACCGGGGCTATTTCCAGGCATTCCTCCACCGACCACCCCTCATTGGATTCCTGGATCAAGTCAAAATTCGGTCCGACCGCCTTCCTCATCTCGCGCAAGTAGGGAACGTACTCCTTGATGCTGGCGAAACTCTCGAAGCCGGCCCCGGGACGGAACTTGAACGCAGGATAACCGGCGGCCTTGTGGCCGAGCGCCTGCTTGACCAAGTCCTCCGGCCCGGGAAACTTGGAGCCCTTATGCCACGAGAACTCGCCCCCGCTAGCGTAGGCGAGCACGCGAGTCTGCGGCTCCGTGTTGGTGGCCAGGATCTTGTACAGCGGCAATCCCTTGGCTTTCCCAATGATGTCCCAAAGAGCGGTATCGGCTCCTGCCCAAGCCCCGCTGGCCCCCCCGCCCGTAATTCCGCCTGCCAGGTACTCCACGTCGAAGGGATTCTTGCCCATGAGAGCCGGCTTGATCACCTTTTCGAGATACTCCTTCATTGCCGCCGGCCCGTTGTAGCGGCTGCACCCTCCGATGCCCTTGATTCCGACATCGGTAAATACTTCCACGATCACCGCCTCGGTCTTATAGATGATGATATTATCGTTTCCGTCCGCCCACTCTTCCTCGGGCTTGAGCCGGTAGGCCAGATTAGTTAGCTTGACATCGGTGATTCGGATCTTCTCCCGCTTGACTCCATCGAGAGGAGACATCCGCTCCTTCGGCAGCGCGGTACACCCGGCCTGCGTGCCGGCCAACGCCGCCGCCCCGGCCAGCCCTGAGATCGCGCTGCCGGCGATAAAAGACCTTCTCGAAGTGGTTTTCATGGTTTCCTCCTCAGGCAGGCAAGCCCGGTTTGGGCTTGTCGAAGCTGCCAGGCGGAGAGGCTCGGCCCCCATGGCAGCAAACGTGTCCGCCTATCGTGTAACTTGCTCGGCGTCGTCAGGATTTGCCGGACCTCTCTTATACTCTAAATAAGGAAAATTGCAAGGCAGTAGCAAGAGGGACTGGGGACCGGAGAGTCACGCTCCCAAATATTTGATCCCAAATATTTGATCTTGACAACCAAGTCCCAAGCTGATTGTAATGCGCACAGGCGAATGCGCAGGAGAGGGGAATTATCTCCCCCGCCGGCTTGAATTCGCCCTGCCCCCAGGTGGACAAATAAGTCATTATAGGAGGAAATGGTATGCACAGGACAGGATGCCCCTTCTCCGCTCATTGTCTCAACCGAAGAAGCTTCCTGGCGAGAACCAGCACAGCTTTTGCCGCCTACGCGCTGGCATCGCCAGTCGAGCTTCTTTGGGGTGGTACGACGGAAGCCCCTTCCGCCCCCAAACCCAGTCTCTCAGTGCCCAAGGCTAAGGTGGGCTTAGTTTTTCCGCACATGACCTGCGACCACCCTTGCTGGCCCTACCAGGGATTCGACTTCGCGCCGCAGACGAAGGAAATCACGAGCAAGCTCCAGCAAGCGTGCCAGAATACGGAGTTTTCAGTGGGAACCGCTGTAAACGCCGAGGAAGTACAAACCCTTGTCAAACAGATGAGCGAGGTTGATGGGTTCGTCGTTTACCTGGTTGGTCCCTCGGTATCTCCCAAACCGTTCGTGGACACCGGAAAGCCGATCGTGCTGGTTGATTATCTTTACAGCGGTACTCCTACATTCATCTTCACGTTCCGCGATTGCCAAAAAGAGGGACGACCGGTGGTCGGGGTGGCGTCATCGGATGTCCGCGACGTTGTCAAGGCCGCTAGATTGTTCGAGGTCATAAAGGCCATTCAAAGCGCCAAGATCGTGGACGTGATGGACCGCGATATCAGCGAACATGCTGAGCTTATCAAGAACGCCACGGGGATCGAAGTCCTGCCCGTCGGTCTGGCAGTGCTGAATTCCTATTTCGAAAAGGCCGACGAGAAAGAGGCTGCCAAGTGGGCGAACAAATGGGCGAAACAAGCCAAGAAAGTAGTGGAGCCGACGCGCGAGGATCTGATCAAATCCGGCAAAATGCACCTGGCTAATTCAACTCTGATGACGGAACGGGGCGCGGAAGCCATTGCCATCGATTGCCTGGGAGGCTTCTACAGCGGCAAGCTCACCGCCTATCCTTGCCTCTCCTTTGTAGAACTCAATAGCGGAGACCTGGAGGGAGCATGCGAAGCTGATTTGAACTCCACCACCGCCATGATCATGATGCGGCACCTGACTGGAAGGGCGGGCTTCATTTCTGATCCGGTCTTCGATCTTCCTAAGTCGCAAATCATCTACTCGCACTGCGTCGCGCCGATGAAGGTCTTTGGGCCGCAGGGAAAATCCAATCCCTACATCATCAGGTCACACTCGGAAGATCGCAAGGGCGCGTCGGTTCAGGCGCTGCTTCCCCTGGGGGAAACGGTCACGACCATTGAGACGAACCCCAAGGAGAAAGCTCTCGTCCTTCACAGCGGAAAAACCGTCGCCAATATCGACGACGATAAGGCCTGCCGGACCAAACTGGCGACGGAGACAAACGTGGATAAAATCCTCGAAACCTATCGCTGGGGCTGGCACCGCGTCACGTTCTTCGGCAATTGGCGGAAAGACGTGAAGGACCTGGCCACCCTGATGGGCTTGCATGTCTATGAAGAAGACGTGTAGCCGGGCATTTTGAGTGGCGCACTCCTTGCTCTGGCACACAGGGTGGTTTCGCGGCTGGCGTCATACGTGCGGACGGCTTTTGTCGGCATGTATCCGCCCCTCGGTCAGTATCGTCACACAATGCTTTCCTCGCCCAAGGATGATTGAGGCCGTAACAATGCCTTGGCTTGGACACGCGAACATTCTACCGGCCCGTCGCATACATCGCGACAAAACCCGTCGCGACGTATGCCCCACGCCGGTATTGCGGACGATACTCAGCCGGCTGCTTGCCTTGGCCAACTCTCCCCACCACCGGGTGTGCAATAGTCTGCTCCGTGCTCTACCGCGGCTCGACAGACTTCTGCCACATCGCGAGGTCGCCGAGGCGGTCTTGGGAGCAATTCTGTCCAAGGGACCCCGCAAAGAAAAGGCATTGGAAAACCTCGCCCGCGCTGCCAAGCGCCTGGAGAGTTGGACCTCGGATGACACTGAAGCGGTCGTCCGAAGCAACCTGCAACCCCGCGCGAAAGCGGTTTTACTCTCCTGATTGACCAACGGCAATTCTCATTTCATTGGCACATGGGGGTTTAACGGGGAGTTGCAAGCAATCTGCGTTCGTGACATGATTCCGCCACCTAATGTGGACATTGAAGGAGCCGCCGATGAAACAGGGAAATCCGACGACCACGGTTCCCCAGTTGATCAGCGCATTTTCTGACCAGCTCATGGCGTCGGCACGGCATCTTGAGAAGGCTTCTGAAATCGCTTCCGAAGTAGAAGCTACCCTGAGCGAAATAGTTACCCAACTACCTCCCGCCGATCGTTACCTCATTGATAAGATGCGTGTGGCGCGAAGCACAATTCGTGCGAATAGGATTGTGGCGATTGCCGGGGCGGTTGAGTCGATTCTCTCCAATGCTTCAACCTTGGAATTGCCGCCGAACATCGAGGTAATGGTCTTCCCGGCGAAAACGCTCACTCGTCATATATCCATTGAACACAGCCCACTATCAACGAGAGTTAAGAATGCGTTGGCATCACGTGGCCTGCACACATTGGGAGATGTTGCCGACCAACTCAGCCAGAGACAGGTTCTGGCGCTCAGAAATTTTGGCAAGAAAAGTTTGCGCGACCTTAAGGAAACCCTCAACAAGGCGGGGCTTTCACTCAAGCCAGAATAGGATACGGAATAGGATAGTCTTGCCTGGCCTTGTCGTCTGCAGGGTTTTGAGTTCACAGTATTGATATTCTGGGAGGTCGAAGGGCACAGAAACATTGAACTTATGCTCTGCCAGGAATCGTGCTAGATTCTTATCTCCCACTGTTTCAGTAGTTTGTACGGGACCTCGGAATTTGCGAAAATCGATTTTCGACATTTTTCGCATACCCGCTTGCGCAACCCACCTAAGTTGTTGAGTCAAAGGCCGAAACTGTCCTGCCTTTTAACACAAAAGTCCTTGAAATTCGAAAATGAATCCGCCAGGGAGCCCGAGAGGCTCTCGAATCCCTACCCAACGGTCCCTTTTCCAGCTTTGCCGACCGCAAAAAGTCGCAAGCGACCATCCGTTATTTTGGTCAAAAGCCTTTTCGAGTCGGCACGTAGGTGCTATTCAAGGCCAGGGATGTTCCGATTGTGAGATTCGGAGGGACATTTCGACCCGTACGGAAAGGAGATGCATAATTACGAAGGGCATGGGGGAAAAATCGCGGCGGCCAGGACAGGCCGCAGGTTCTTTAGAGAACGAGACCCAGCGCTACCGGCTCCCCAGAGGCCTGCGGCCCTGCCTTCAACCAGGCCCGACCCGCAGCACCCAGCCCCTGTAACCTGCCACCTGGCGCCTGCCCTTTCGCCTCCCGCACTTTGCAGGACTTTCCTCAGAAATTTGTGCCTATTTGGCGTAACTGGTGGATGCAAAGAAGATATGGTTTTCAAAATGTGAGAGTTTCCTAACACCTGAATTCCGACCCCAAAAGTACGGTGTAGCCAGTTCCGGAAAGGGCGAGAGCGGGTTCGCAAGTCACCGAGGCTACGCAGAAGAGCTTTGTTTTCAATAAAGACACCTCTCCGCCGGGGTTAGTTCTAAGCACCCGAAAACGAGTGCGGCACTCACAATAGAGCGCAGGTTCCATGAGCCTTGGGGCTCACCACGTTGCATGAAAATGCGTGCAGCGCCTTGGAGCGCGGCAGCGGAGCTGCCGCCTTACTTGGCGTGGGATGCCCAGCGCGCTAGAAAGGCGGTAGCTGCTGCTACCGCACTCCAAGGTGCCTTCGGCACAGGCATTTCGTGGCAGTCCGCTGGTTCGCACCGCAGAGACAAAAGATGGGGAAACTCCTCGCGATTATTTTCTTGACACGGCAAGGGAGACGTGGTAGCCTACTATGATTGTCGAAGGAGAGGCCCGGCAAGCAGGGGAGGCAAGGAAACGAAATGGACCCGACAAGGGGAAAAGCGTGGAAGTGAAAAAGATACTAAAAACAGAGGGAACGAACTGGCAGATCTATTGCAAATACAGGACTTAAGGTTTTTGAACATCAAAAACGAACTGGTTTTTGAGTGCAAAAAAGGCAAAACGAACTCGAAAAAGTGGCCAAAACGCACCCATTTCGCAGCATCGAACCCGAATTTGCGAGTCGCAAGGCGCCAGCCGAAGGGCTCCGGTCTTCCGCAGCATGTAGCCCCCCAGGGCGTCTAGTGGTTGAGCAGAGAGCGCCAAAATGACGCTGGCTGCTTTTGAGCAAGGGTTCCACGCTCGAACGAGAGATTTGACCCTCCTGAGACAGCAGAATCCGCTTGCGCCGCCAGCTTGCCCTTCCACTCAGGTCGCGCTCATGTCAGCCACCTCACAGCGATGGTTCTCCACCTGGCGAAGTCACCGGAAACCCCGGGCGAACCGTGGCATTCAATGCCGGTGATGTGTATGATGTCTGTCGTTTGGAATCAAAACGGAAACCACACGCAAGGAATATGCCCATGCCCAAAATGAAGCGACGAGAGTTTCTGCAAAGTGCGGCAGCGGCCGGAAGTTCACTCCTGCCGGCCGTTGGGGTTCAATCAACTTCCGAGAAGAAGACCGAGAGGACACAATCACCAAACTCTCCAAGCAGTGCTCTCCCGATGCGCTCGTTCCTGGTGCAGCACGATCTGGTCTATGAAGCTGCGCCGCGGGAGTGGGAGGAAGGCATCCCGCTCGGCAACGGGGATATGGGGGCTCTGATCTGGGGGGACGGCAACCCGCTCCGAATCACTCTTGATAAGTATGACGTGTGGGAGACGCGCAGCTATTGGCCCACTGACCCTCGCTACAATTACCAAGGCCTGCGTGAGTTGATTGCCGCCAAGCAGTTTGACGAGGCAGAACGCGTCTTCGAATTAGAAGGGCGGAACCCGAAGAGTGCTGCGCCAACCAGGCTGCCTATGCCGCGCATGGAATTTGATTTCGGTGAGCAGCCCCGCGCTTATGCGGCGCGCCTCGATCTCTACAACGCCACGGCGACGGGCACGCTGAGCCTGGCCGCGGGTGCTTTGAGCTGGAGCGCCTTCGTCCACTCCGACAAGAATGTGCTCGTGGTGCGTTTCAAACTTCCTGCGGGGGTGCAACTCAAGAAACTCAAAGTGAGTCTCGACCACCTTGACGAATCGGCGCGCCAGCGATTGGCCGCCATGGGTTATGCGGCTCCTGAGAATGGGCTCGAACAGCGCCAAATCGTGGCTCGAGCAGCGGCTGCCTGCCAACGGGCGCTACGTCGTCATGTATGAACAGGCGCCGAACGGACAGGAGTTGAGTGTCTATGTAACGATCGTGTACAAGCCTGATAATTCGGACCCTAAGCCGGAGGCCGAGAAGAATCTGAACGAGGTTGCAAACGAGAATGCGGGAGCGCTGCTGACGGGTCACACGCGGTTCTGGCACGACCACTGGCAGAGGTCTTTTCTCACCATTCCGGATCATATTCTCGAGAATCTTTTTTACGTTGAAATGTACAAGTTGGGTTGTTGTTCGCGTTACGGCAAGTTCCCGATCTCGTTGCAAGGCATCTGGACAAAGGATGGCAGTCTACCTCCCTGGGCAGGCGACTATCACCTCGATATGAACGTGCAGGAAAGCTATTGGCCCGTCTACGCCAGCAACCATCTGGACGCAGGGCAGCCGCTCTACGAGCGCTTCTTCCAAAACTTGCCACGGTACAAAAAGATGTGTCGCGACTTCTTCGGCTTTGAAGGAGCTCATGCGCGCTGCGAGCAAGCCCTGGATGGCTCGCCCATCTTCGGCTGGTACACGGCTAACTTCTTCCCCGGCTGCGGGGCCTGGCTGGCGCTCCACTACTGGATGCATTGGCTCTATTCGAGGGACAAGGATTTTCTGCGGGAGCGTGCTTTTCCCTTTATGCGCCCGTTCATGCAGACCTATTCGAACTTACTCGAAGATGGGCCGGACGGCCGCCTGCACATACCTTTGGACAGTTCCCCCGAGTTTGCAAGCGACTCAGGAGCAGCTTGGGGACGCGATGTGACGGGTGAGTTGGCCCTGATTCGCAAGCTGGCCGCAGCGCTCCTCGAGGCCTGCGAAATCCTGGGTATTAGCGATCCTGACGTGCCACGCTGGCGCGAAATCCTGGCGCGCCTGGTCGAGTATCCAAAGGACTCATCCGGCCTGCTGCTCTGGCCGGGTCAGCCGTTGACGGAATCGCATCGCCACTTTACACACCTCTTGGCCATTCATCCCCTTGGCACTGTCAATATCGAAGGGTCCGACAGCGACCGAAAATTGATCGCCGATTCCCTTGCCACAATTCGTTGGAAAGGAACGGGCGCCTGGACAGGGTGGTCGTTTCCCTGGATGTCGCTCATCGCTTCGCGGTCCGGTGAGCCTTACATGGCTTGGAACATGCTCTACGAGTACTTGAGTTTTATTTCCACCAACACCTTCCATATGAACGGCGATCCGCGGCACTTTGGTGACAGCGGCTGGGATTACAAGCCAGTGACGCTCGAGGCCGGTTTTGCTTCCGCCGCTGCCCTAATGGAAATGCTTCTGCAAAGTTGGGGCGGCAAGATCCGTGTCTTCCCAGCGGTGCCCGAGTTCTGGCCGGCTGCTTATTTTGAAAAGCTGCGGGCAGAAGGAGCGTTCCTTGTTACGGCGCGACGTGAGAGAGGCCAAACCCAGTTCGTTGAGATCACGAGCGAAAAAGGAGAGACCTGCAGGCTAAAAAATCCCTTTGGGGGCAAGGAGACCATCTTGACCGAGAACGGAGCAGGCAAGAGGAAGCTCGAGGGCCATTGGCTCGAGTTCAAGACCGAGATTGGGAAAAAGTACTTGCTGACCCCGGCGGGCGCCACTCTGATACCTCCTTCGCGGCCGGCCCTCAAGTCGGCCTCTCCGGAAACGAGCAACTGGTTCGGCGCCAAGAAGCTCGCTCGCTTCTGACCGGTTCAACTCCTCAAACTTAGGACTGGACTCGCGCTCAGACTTAATTGAAACCCACGACAGGATGTGGTGTGTAGGGTTCCTCGAGCGACGCAACCTCCTCCGGCTTCAGGCGCAGCGAGAGCGCTGCTACACCCTCCTCGAGGTGGTGCGGTTTGGTGGCACCGACAATGGGAGCGGTGATGGCCGGCTTGCTGAGCATCCAGGCAAGCGCCAGCGCAGCGCGGGAAACACCCCGTTGTTCCGCCATCTGACCTAAGCGATCTATGACTTTACGGTCAACTGCTTCCGTTTGCGAATACAGGCTCTTGCCGAATTGGTCGGTCTCGAAGCGCTTGGTCTTTTCTGCTTGCCAGGGACGCGCCAACCGGCCCCGCGCCAGGGGGCTCCAGGGGATAACCCCGACGCCCTCGGACTGGCAAAGGGGCAACATCTCACGCTCTTCTTCACGATAGAGAAGGTTGTAATGGTTCTGCATGGAAACGAAACGGGTCCAGCCGTGCAGGTCGGCAAGATAAAGCGCTTTCGCAAACTGCCAGGCGTACATCGAGGAGGCGCCGAGATAACGCACCTTGCCGGATTTCACCACATCGTGGAGCGCCTCCAGTGTTTCTTCAATGGGCGCTTCGTAGTCCCAGCGGTGGATCTGGTAGAGATCCACGTAGTCTGTCTGCAAGCGGCGGAGACTCTGCTCAAGTTCGTAGAAGATGGCTTTGCGTGAGAGACCGCGTCCGTTGGGTTCCTCGCGCATAACGCCGAATACTTTGGTAGCAACAACGACAGCTTCGCGGCGGGTATTGGCCTTCAAGAAGCGCCCGAGCACTTCCTCGCTCGCGCCGCTCGAATAAACATTGGCCGTGTCGAAAAAATTGATGCCAAAATCCAGCGCCTGACGAAAGAAGGGCTGGCTCGCTTCCTCGTCCAGGGTCCAGGCGTGTCTGCCTGGCATCAGTTCGCCCCTGGCGGGTGTCCCGTAGCTCATACAGCCGAGACAAATTCGCGAGACTCGAAGGCCTGTCTTACCGAGATTAACGTACTCCATTGTTTCTCCTGCTCGTTACCGTGGGGGGCGGATACATTGCTTTTTAGATGTGCCACCCGCGGCTCGCGTCTCTTGCACGAACCTCGTACGTTCAGCCTTGTCGCTCTTAATCCAGCGGCCTATTTCCCAGCGACTGCCTGACCCACGCGCCGCATCCACGCCAACTCATCCGGACTCATCGGACCCAGCCGTAGTGCTTCAAGTGCCTCTTTCATCTGCGCGGCATTTGACGGGCCGGTTAAGCACACATCGACCTCCGGCCGGGTCAGGACGTAACGGTAGCAGTCAGCGGCAGTGGGCACGCGCTCCGATTTGGGAAGCCGATGCGCGCCGAGGAGAATTCCTTGCAGCGGCGCCTTGCCAAGCAGTTGCCCCCAACTGGTCGCGGTGAACGAAACCATGCCAGGGCGCGCAGCGCCAGGTAAGTGCGGAAAGATGTCCTCTTCAGCGCCCGGATGAGCAGCATTGTAACGGAAATGGATCACGTCGAAATCGAGCCCTGCGGCGATCTGAGGCACGAGCGCTCGTTTGTGTGTCGAGACAGCCAGGAATCGTGCCAAGCCCCGTTCCTTGAGTTTCCGCGCCGCGTCGAGGATCCTGGCCGGCACCTGCTTGTTCCACAATCCTAGCAGCAGGACATCCGTGTACTCAAAGCTCAAATCCCGGAGTGCGCGCTCCAGGCTCCAGCTCAGCAGGCCGGAGAGTCGTGTATAGGACTGGATCACAAGCACGAATCGCTCACGTTGTCGCCGCAGGTTCTTGAGCGCCGCGCCGAACGAATCACGCCGCCGGCTGCCCCAAAAGAAATAGTCGACACCACGCTCGAAAGCCCACTCGAGCGCCGGTCCTGGAACTCCGTAGCCAGAAGCTACGCCGAGTCGTCCCACCTCTATCCCGGCTCGTCCCAAGCGAGCGCGCTTGAAGCTGTCAGACCCTATGTCTCCCATGATTGCCATGATAGCCCGCGATCTACCTTGCGACCAAGGACAAACGAGCAATGGTCTACGGCAAGCATTTTGAGCATCCCACAGGCCGAACAGCGTTCGGCACGGGTAAGCGCCGCTGGCCCATGGGCATTTTGGTTGCGGCACCCGATCATGCTGCGCTGCCTACTCTAAACAAAGATTGGAGACGTCTTACCTCGGAGATTCAAGAGCCGGCTCGGCGCCCTTTCCTACCACCACCATCGTCGCCGTCCCATGCCTGCTGACTTGAACCACCGCCACCCCTTTGGGGCCGGAGGTAACCGCTCCCCTGTAGGGCGGACCGCCGGCTGAGATTGCGTGGACCCAGCAAAGTTGAGCCGCATCGGGTACGCGCAAAGTCACCTGTACCGCTTCAGTGGCATTCGCTCCTCGCGAGCGGAACCGGGTGCGCGACGTGACCGGCGCGACGTAATAGCCTTCGCCGTTCACAAATAAGTTCACATCATTCTCCCCGCTCACCTCGATGCAATGCGGGATGAGAACTTGTTCCTTGCCTGCCAAAGTCGCAAAAAGCGGCGCGTAGAGTTCGAGCATGTCCGCCGCCTTTGCGCTCGGGCTCTGCTGCGAGATCGGAAACTCGTGCGCAATCATCTGGGGCATCAGAGCGAGCTCGAGGCGTTGTTTCAGTTGCCCTTCGAATGCGAGCAGATCGCCTGTATACGGTTTACGCATGTGCCACGCCGCGGCGGGACGAAACGGCGAAAGGTATCCTAGCGCCGGCAGATAATCGTTTTCGTGGCAATAGCCGTCCACGTCGCGCAGCACTTCGATCCTATAAAACTGGTTCACGAACACCTTTTTGCCGGCTTGGTGTGTAAGGCGGCAGACCTTCTGCACGGCCTCTCCTACCGGCTCGGCCATGTTCTCCACGGGGCGGTCACTCACCATCGTGAAATCGTCGCTGTGCCCGTAATCGTACCGGCTCGCCCAATCTAGGCGGTCGATAATGAACCCCGCGAAATCAGGTAGTCTCACGATATGCCTGCGCACCTGCTCTTCGAGCTTCGGCCACAGCGAATACCGGCCGCCAGGATTCATCGCGTAGGCGCCTTCCCAGCTCGGGATCGGCCGGTTCTCCACATCTCTCATGAGGGCGTTGGCGAACTCCTCTTTGAGCAGCCGTTCTGAGACTGACCTATCGCCACTCTTGTCGCCCGCCCCACCATACTCGGTCACGTTGAAGTAGGCATAAACGGAAATCCCATGCGCCCGCATGTCGCGGATAAACGCGTTGATCTTATCGTCGGTCATTGTCTGGCCGAGCTTCCACCAATTAGCGTAGGTGTATGGGAACCACTCTTTTTCATCCGGCAGGTATTCACCCAAATGCGTGAACCAGAAGCTCGACCAGATATATCGCACATTTTGCCGGGCCATCTCCGCGAAGTCCGGGTGGTCCTGGATGTGGTGATACCAGAAGGCGCCTTCGCCGGACCCGCGGGGCATTACAGGCTTGAAGTACGCCGGGAAATCGTCGCTATATGCCTTTAGTGCGCCCCGGTAATCGGCCAGGTGTGAGTATAAGAGCAGCCGCAGCCTGGAAGCCTTGCCTCCGCCCATAGCGCGGTGAGCGAGCGTCAGTCGAAGGATCTTCGCCGCGATCCATTCCACTTGAAGGTGTGGAATGTTTCTGTCGGGTGGGAGCGCTACCGTCAGCGCTTCATCAGTTTTGGGGTCCATCACCGTAACCAGCGGCAGGACGTATGCCTGCCCCGTGTCCCAACCCATGTGGGCGTAAGGCACCGGGCGATAGGTGGGAAGCGCAGCAACGTCTATAATCCCATCATTGGTCGGTGTAAAGATCTTGACCCCCGGCGAGAGCACCGGCAGGTCGATTGTCACCTCATGGCCTGCGCGCTTTGCGGTCCCATCAAAGCTTAAGTCCCAAAGCAGGCCGGATGCCGTTCCCGTCCACTGCTGAGTCACGTTGAGCTCGAGGGGTTCGAGACGAGCAGTCACAGTGACTTCCCCTTCGCCTTTCGTGTTCACCTTTGCGCCGGTCGAGCGGGCACTCACCTCGCTCACTTCGCTGCGCACGGCGACGTGAACCGGCTCGTTCAGCCAAACTCGATGACCCTGGCCGGCGCGAGACTCCAACCACGCCGGGAGCCCACTAGCTGGATCGATCCCGCATCGTAGGCCCTTGCCTTCTACGATGATGAGCTTACGTTCTTCCGCGAAACCGGGAAGACACACCGCCGCGCATCCCATCATGAACAGCAGTGCTCCGGGAATTAGCCTTCTTCTTTCCATGTTCGCGTTCACCTGCTCTGTTGACAATGGCTGGTGGTTAGGGGCTAGCAGTGCGGGCGAGAACTGGCCACTAGCCACTGGCGGCTGTCCTCTGGTAGCTCACGTGCCCATCGCGGCTTTGCCGCCCCGACTTGCGGAAAGCCTCCGGCTTTCCGGCCAGTGCCGAACACTTCGTTCTCCTCGGCGCAGGCTGGAAGGCTCAGCCTTCCAGCCTGCGCCGAGGAGGTTATTCAGGACGAGCGTCCTCCGGAAAGGCGAAGCCTTTCCGCAAGTCAGGCGGCAGAGCCGTAGGCCATCAATGCCCCGATCCGGCGTAATTTGGCCAAGCCTGACTAGCCACTAGCCACTGACCACTAGCCACTGGCATTCAATTACCGCAGGAATTCGCCGACGTAGGCGTTATCCTGTGCATCGCTGAAATCCGTTGTGTCGCCCAGAACGTAGCGATACTGAAAGGGCGGACCCAATGGAACAACTCGGCGCATCCAGCTCGTCGGATCGGTCCACAGTACTGGCCGGTTTCCCATGGCTTTTACCAGATCAGCGAGGTCCCAGCGCAGCACGAAGCCAGCTATCACTGCGTCGAACAGGCCGGTGTTCATCGAATTCTCGAGCGCAAGCCGCAGGCTGTAGGGTGTTCGATCCAGCCATATCTTCCCGATGCGGGTGTCTGTGGCCGCCGCCAGCAAGAGCCAAACGCCTTTCACGCCCCGGGCCACGGCATGAATCGGGGCCGGATCGACATCGCTGCGCGCCGCCAGAAGATCGACCCCGCGCAGAATGTCATGTGCGCGCATGGCCGGCAAATTGCGCCCGATCTGGTTGGCTCGATAGTTGGCGAGCCAGTCTCCCAGAAACGGCCTGTCTGCGTCTTCCGGCACAGAGCCACGCGTCTCCATTTCAAGCACTACGCGTCCCGCCTTGAGCATCCTTCCCGCTAACCAATCCATGGTGGGTGCCTGGAAGTAAGGGGGCTTATCGGCCAGCAGCAACACCGCCGGTTTTCGCCCTGTGGCATCGGGAAGGTAGAGTGTCGCCTCGACATCTACGCCCGGCTCGCTGGTGAACACAATATGCTGGCGCCGCCCTTCCGGGCCGCTTGTCTCGCTCAGCACTTTCGCCGCCGGGGCCGAGCCATCCGACGGAACTCCCAGGTGACGGAGTTCTTCGAGCAATCCCTGTTGCGTTCCCTGCTTCTTCTTGGCGTGGAAGTCGTCGAGAAGCAGTTGATAGAGTTTCCGGCTGCCCGGCTCGTCCTCGACGCGGCCCGTGCGCGTTGCCCACAGGTCCTGGTTGGGGCAGAGCTTGACGGGCTGTTCGTGAGGATCACCTTTGCCCTCCTTCAGCCAGCGGATCAACCACTCATACACAGCTTCCCGGCTTACCAAGGGCGTCCCGTGCGAGCCTGGTCCGACAAAAAAGTGCACTCGGTCTTCCGCGCCGTAAAGGCGGTACCAGCGCCGCGCTTCCTCATAAACCATTCTGCCCCCAGCGGGGGTGAAGTAGTCATCCTCCGTGGCTTGGATCAGCCAGGGAGCGGGAGCGCTGAGTTCCACAAGATCGGCCACATCCAGCCCCCGCGCCAGGAAAGTCGGGAAAGCCATTTCAGTATCAGGATCGGGCCCTGCGAACAACAGCCGGTAGGAATTCGGGTAGCAAGCGGGGACGACGACTTTGATCCTTGAATCCAGAGCGCCGACGAAAGTTGTCAAGGCGCCTCCACCCGAGCAGCCCGCTGCTCCAATTCTGTTTGCGTCCACGTCCGTCCGGCTGGCCAGATAATCCAGGGCGCGCATGGCATCCCAAATGAAGTATCGGCCCGCTGCCTCGCCAATCAGGATGCTCTGGGCCCCTGCCTGGATATGTTCGGGCACGGACCAACCTGCCAGGGGACCCTGGAGCTGAGGGTCATAAGTCTGCTCCCTTTCGCCTTGGCCGATGGGGTCGAACGCCAGCGCCACGAAGCCTTTCAAAGCCAAGTTGGCCGCAAGCCGCTGGGGCTCAGCCTTACCCTCCTGGGTATGGCCTGACTGAAGGAGAACCCCCGGATAACGACCGGGTTGCTCCGGCCGATAAACGTCAGCAGTAACAAAGAAGCCCGGCAGACTCTCGAAAAGCACCTTCTCGATGGTGTAGCCCTCAGCCTCGATGTGGCCGGTGATCCTCGCGTTCAAGGGGCCTTGGTAATCCGGCAAGCCACCGAGAATATCCAAGAGAGTTTCGCGAACCCATTTTTTGCGGCGTTCCGCTTCCGCTACCGTGTGGATTGCCGCAACGGCGGCCTCGCGTTTGTCCAGTTGCTGCTGCGCGGTCCTATTCATCCACTCGAGGAAGAGGTCAGGAGGATGCTGTTGGGCGGGAGCGAGCAAAGCGCCGAGAGCGATCGAACACGCAAGTGTGAGGGCAGCAGTCCGCATGGCGTCTCAGTATAGGGCGACTCAAGCCCTTCTGTCGATGGTCGACGGGATGAGCGTAAAGGTTGTCAGGCGTCAGCCAGGTACTGAAGCGGAGTTCAAGGCCGTACCAGTACCCAAGTGCCCTTGAACGCTCAGGGCTCACATGCGAGAATCGCGGCACATGAGACCCTGTGGTCCGCTCCAGAGGGGGCAGAGGAGGTTGTGCCGTGAACAACCCGACTTATCTGAATCAGTACAGGCAATCGTTGCTGGCTAAACAACGGGAGTTACTCACCGCTAACGGCGGCAGGCTGGTTCTAGGGGCAGCGGGAGGGCTGGCAGGCGCCGATTTAATGGACCAGGCACTTGCCGAGACCGAGGCGAAGGTTGACGCTCGCCTGAGCCAATCCAGGAGCAGTCAGCGGCGAGCTATCGAGTGGGCACTAGTCCGACTCAACAAGGGGAATTATGGGATCTGTGCCGCTTGCGGAAAACCTATCAGCCGGGCTCGCCTAAAAGCCGTTCCTTGGGCCGATTATTGTCGCGATTGCATGGAAAGCATCGGGGCGCATGCATAACAGACAATGCATTCGCCACCCGTACCTCTTAGTCGGTGAACAATCAAACGAGTAGCCCGGACCTCCGTTTCTGAGGTCCGCGGTTCTTAGTTCCATTTAGACGTTCAGTGTTTTCAGGTAGGCAACACCCTGCACCGTGAGATCCCAGTTCTGCTCGAGGAAGTAGTTCTTCACGCCGCCGGTCTTGGCGGCGGCGAAGATCTTGGCCCAGTCGAGGCTATCCTTTCCCACCGCCAAGCCGCCGCCCCGGCGTGCGCCCCCTCCGGCGCGTGCACCCTGCCTACCTCCCGGGCCCGGCAGCGGTGCGTTCAAATCCACGCCCTGTAAATGCATCGAGATGAAACGCCCTGGGTACTTTGTGAAGTACATCACGGGGTCTCCCACGACTCTCATCGCGGACATCTGGAATTGCATTTTCACAAGTTTGGGATCGAGAAGTTCAAGCAAAACTTCATAGGTCAGCCGACCGTCAACCTTGGACATTTCGAACCGTTCGTCGTGCAGGAACTGCTGAATACCCGCGTTGGCCGCCGTCTCACCGATCTTGTTATACTCGTCCGCCGCCTTCTTCACGGCATCCATGGTGGTGACGCCGTCTTGCACCGGCCCGTCCAGGCTCGCCGTACCCATCTGGGTCATGCCAATGTCTTTGGCCCAGGCAATCGCCTGCTGTTGCTTGGTTCGCAGTTCATCCAACGTGAAGTGGGAGCTCGGACAGATGAGTCCGTGATCTTCCAGGATCTTCCTGGTCTGCTTCGCGTCCGCGAGGCTGGCGAACTCGGCGTACCCCGGCGAGCACAGTTCCAGGCTGCCAACTCCCAGGGCCGCCATATCCTTGCACAGCCCCGCAAAGTCACCATCCTTAATGCTCTGCCGGTGGGGATACGTCTGGCTCCCGATAGGTAACCCTAGCGGGTTAGCGCGAAGTTCCCGAGCACCGACCGACAGGAACCCGGCCACAGCGATCCCCGTAGTTGATTGCTTAAGAAAATTTCTTCTTGAGATTGCAGACATGTACTCCTCCTTTACTACGCGCTCGTCAGCTCCCACCCGCTCCGATACTCGCGTGTCAGGTACTGGTTGGCGTCAGCGATGTTAGTGAACTTCATGTTCTCCTTGTCCCAGAGCAGCGCCGGCGCGCAATGCTCAGGAGTGAAGACCTTTCGGCTGTAGCGAATCGCCGCCATAGCCAGAGCAATGGCCTCCGAGCAGTTGGCTGCATTGAGGAAGTTGCCTTGCGATGCCGGGCCCCCCTTGAACGCCGTAAGCCACTCGGCCTCGGCGGCCCCGTAACCGCCACGTCCTCCGCGTTGATCCGCTTGGGGCTGCGGAAGTCCCTTGCGGGTGCGATACTCCTGCATTTTCTTGGCCGGGATGATTTCGTTGTTCAGGATCACTCCCTTGTCGCCGACGAACATACTCCCCGTTGAGGGGATCGACTTACCGTCTTCCAACAGCTCGTCGGGCGTGAAGGGGCGCATTCCGCCGTCGTACCAATACAGCCTGAGCGCCGGCCACTGGCCATGGGCGGCGAACTTGAAGCACACGCGGTTGGCGTACGGAAATGAGAAGTCATTCATCTTGATGGTGCTGACCTGGTCGTTGATTTCGCAACTGGAGCTGCATTGAGCTTCGATGCTGTACGGGACCGGCAGGTCGAGCGCCATGAAGATCGGCCAGAGGCTGTAGTTCCCCATGTCGGCGATGCTGCCGCCGCCAAATTCGTACCAGCCGCGAAACACCGCGTGGGTATAGCTGGGATGATACGGCCGGTCGAGCGATGGCCCCAGCCACAGGTCCCAGTCGAAGCCTGGAGGGACCGGCGGCGTGTCGGTGGGAAGGCTCAGAACCTGCGGCCAGTACGGGCGGTCCGTCCAATTGTGCACTTCCCTGAGCGTGCCGATGGCGCCGTCCAGGAGCATGTCTCGCACTGCGTTGATCGGCCTGTGCCAGGCGAGCAGATGCGTGGCCACTCCCGTCTTCCGAGCGGTCTCGACCACCATCCGAACCTCCGCCACGCGGTTGGCGAGGGGCTTGTGCACGAGGACGTGTTTGCGTTTCTTCATGGCGGCGATGGAAATGGTCGCGTGTAGGTGATCGGGGGTCATAATCTTGACGGAGTCAAGGTCCTTCTCTTTATCCAGCAGTTCGCGAAAATCCGCGTAGGAGGCCACGCCCTTGAAGTTCTCCGCTGCCCGCTTCTGCGCGTAATAGGTCTTGATGATCTCTTTGGCCATGTCCCGCCCGCCGCGGATGCCTTCGACTCCGGCTCCCCAATCGGGTTTCTCCAGAACCTTGCGCACGCTGTCTCGGATGCCAGTCTTGTCCCAGTCGATGTAGTTCGTGGCGTCCTTGACGGGATCGCAGACCGCCGTGATCTGCACGTCGGGCGTGGCGATCAATCGCAACAGCTCTCTCGTTCCCTGAGTGCCGCATCCAATGTAGGCCAGGGTAATCTTATCGCTGGGACCGACATATCCGGGCCCGCCCAGCACATGTCTCGGAACGAGAGTCAGTGCCAGTCCCGCTGCTGCGGGGGCCAGGAATTCGCGACGGCTGATATCACCTTTGGGAGTCATTCCGAACCTCCTTTGTCGACCTTGAATAGCACGCGATTATATATCCAGTCGAACTTTTCAGACCCTTTTTTCTCCTTTTTCCATTAGAGCGACGCCGGCGGCCAACCCAAGAATCGCGATTGACGGGGGCGGAAAACCACAGAAAAGACGCTCACCCTCACGGGATGTGTGTTATAGAGATTTTGTGAGAAATCCTAGACCCACACCCGGAGGGTGAACGATGGAAGCAAGCCTACCGCAATTGATTCTGCCTATCAAGATGGAAAGAAGTTCGGAGCGGCTGACCAGTCTGGGCGGGCTGGTGGTGTTGGAGGAACTGGCGCGAGCGGTGAAGCTGTGGGAGGAAGTAGACCGAGCGCTGGAGGGTCCGAAGTCGGGACGAGGATATAAGCCGCGGGAGTTTGTGCAGGCGCTGGTGTGGATGCTGCATGCGGGAGGAAGGCGGCTGGAGGACTTGCGGGAGTTGCGGGCCGAGCAGGAGGTGCTGGGGGAGTTGGGCTTGGAAGCGGTGCCGGACGCCGGGACGGTGGGGGACTGGCTGCGTCGGCAAGGACGGGGCGGGGCGGAAGCGATCCAGCAGGTCAGCCGGAAACTGGTGGCGTCTTGTTTCGAGCAAGAGGAAGTGATTCTGGATGTGGATGCCACAGAGATCGAGGCGGAGAAGCAGGAAGCCGCGTGGACCTATAACCACGTGCAGGGCTACATGCCTTTGCTGGGGTACGTGAACGGGGTGTGCGTGGGTCACCAGTTCCGGGAAGGCAATCAGAGTCCCAGTGCCGGGATCTTGGAGTTTGCACAGAGCTGCGAAGCGGCGCTGCCGCCGGGGAAGCGAATCTATTTCCGCAGCGACAGTGCGGCCTACCAAGCGGCCGTGATTAACCATTACAGCCAGCCAGGGCGCAGTTTCACGATCACGGCGGACCTGGACGCCGCCGTGAAGCGAGAAATTCAGAACCTGCCGGCAGGGGCTTGGCGGCCCTACCGGACGCAAGCGGGCATCGCCACCGACCGCGAGATTGCCGAGACGGTGCACACCCTGAACGGGACCAAGCAAGCTTTCCGGTTGATCGTATTGCGCTGGCCGAATCCGCAGCCGAATTTGTTCGAGGCGGAGCGCTATTGCTATCACGCGGTGGCCAGCAACCGGGAGGAGCCGGCGAGCGAGGTCGTCTGGAAGCACAACCAGCGAGGCGAGAGCGAGAACTGGCATAAGGAACTGAAGGTGGGTTTTGGCATGGAGGTCGCCGCGGCGACCCGTGCGGGCAGTTGGAGGCCAATGCCCTGTATTTTGCCATTGGGGTGTTAGCCTACAATTTGGGGCAAGTGTTGAAAGGGCGGGTGCTGCCGGCGTCCTATCGCACGGTGACGGTGGCCACGCTGCGCTGGAAGGTGTATCGGCTGGCGGGGAAGCTGGTGCGCCACGCGCGCGGCTGGATGCTGCAGATCAAGGCCGACCTGGAGAAATGGCTCTTATTGCAATCCGCTCGGGTCTGTTGCGCGACGCTGCGGACCTGAAGCAGGGAGGCAAAAAACGGCTAGCCGTGGAACTACCGCGCGGCGGTGTCCGCGGGGGGTGGGAAAAAATTATCCGGAGGACGCATGGGCCCCTGAATCATGAGCTGAATTGACTCGCGACTTCCCTTCGGTTAACCGAAGGTCGCGCCCGTCACCCTTTCCACCTCCTCACAACCGCCTCACCCCGCCAATCGCGATTCTTGGGGCCAACGAGCGACTGGTGATTTTCCACGAGTTGGGCTATGCTCCCTGCCCTAAGAATAAGCCGAAGTTCACGGGTTGTTTCCGCGAGGTCCTGGCAACGGGACGGCCAAAAGCTTAAAGGTCAACATGACAAATTCAACATTGCTGGGAAGCTTGTTGGTGGCCCTGGGTGGACTGAGCATGGGAAGTTCCCCTTGGACGTTGAAAGCCATACGCAAGCTCCAATTCGAACACTGGTTGTTCGTTGGCATGTGTACAGGGCTGATCGTGGTGCCGTGGGGAGTGACGTTGGGATTCTGCCCGAACGCCTTACACGCTCTCCGGACGGTCGAACCGTTGGTGATCATCAAATCCAACATATTTGCGTTTGGGTGGGGTATTGCGAACGTGCTGTGCTGCATTGGCTTCGTGCGAATCGGCGTTGTGCTGACCGGCGGGATCCTGGGCGGTCTGGGGTTGTCGCTGGGCGTGATGACGCCCATGGTGTTTAAGGCTTCGGGGCTGTTCAGGCAAGCGCCCGATCTGCTTTCTCGACCCGGAAGGATTGTGTTAGCAGGAGTAGCCATGATGCTCGTAGGCGTCGTGCTGGTTTCGGTTGCGGGCTTCGGGCGAAATCGAGCTCTCATCCAATCCCAGAAAACGTCGCAGGGCTTCTTGGGCGGACTAGTGATGGTTGTTATAGCAGGGATTCTTTCCACAGGACCAAATTTTGCCTTCGCTTATAGCCAGGACCCGATCATCAAGGCCGTGAAAGCGCAGGGCGCGGGAGACATCGCCTCCACTTTTGCAGTGTGGGCCGTGGGGATGCTCTCGGGCGCCATGGTCAATATCCTGTTTCCTGCTTATCTCATGTCGAAGAATAAGTCGTGGCATGTGCTGAGAGATAGTTGGAGGGAGGTCACCATTCCAGTTATTGGAGGCATCCAGTTTGTCTTGGCAATTGTGCTCTTAGGCAATGGGAACCTCATGTTGGGCGCGCTGGGCGCCTCCGTCGGTTGGGGTATTTACCAGGCGATGCAGATATTGGGCGGCCAAGCAGTAGGTTTTGCCAGCGGTGAATGGAAGGGGATATTTGGGGCACCCAGGCAGCAGATGTACGTTGCCATTATTATCTTCCTCCTGGCGACGGTCGTGATGGGTTATGGCAACAGCCTAGTGCACGTTTCTTCGTAGGGGCAATCCGCCAACTGGCGGATGGTTGCCCCAGGGCGGCCACAAGGGCCGCCCCTACAATGCGATTTTTTCATACCTGAGCCGGGGATTGGAGCAACCATGAAAGTAGATCTAAGGGGACGCGTGGCGTTGATTACGGGCGCAGCCCAAGGGATTGGTAAAGCAATCGCGATGGCCTTCGCGGAGAACGGCGCTACGGTGGCGGTGAATGACGCTAAGCCAACCGGAGCCGAAAGCGCTCGAGAGATCACGCGGGAGGGAGGAAAGGCCAAGTTCTACCGCGCCGACGTGAGTGACGTAAGGGCGGTAAACCACATGGTGGCAAAGGTGGAGAAAGAGCTCGGGCCAATCGACATCCTGGTGAATAATGCCGGGATCAATCTCGGGAAGAAGCGTTATCCGGTCCATGAGTTTCCTGATGGCGAATGGCACCGAATCATACGCGTGGACCTCGATGGCGTGTTTTATTGCTCCCGAGCGGTTTCGGCGAGGATGGCGAAGCGGAAGCGGGGGGTCATCATCAATATTGGCTCGATAGCGGGTGTCGTTCCTCTCCGCGTGCAGTCGGTTTTTGATGCTGTTAAAGCAGGCGTTCATAACTTCACCCGTTGCCACGCGCTGGAAGTAGGACCCTATGGCATACGCGTCAACGCCATTGCTCCGGGCTCCATCGTCACCGCGGGGACCAAGCAGCTCTTTTACAATCCCGCGAGGCGAAAGTTGGCAAAGAGCCTGTTGAGCCACGTTCCTCTGGGCCGGCGGGGGAAGTCGAGGAGATTGCGGCCGCGGCATTGTATCTGGCGTCCGATGACGCATCGTACGTCACCGGGCACGTCCTTGTCGTCGACGGGGGCTGGACAGCAGGCTTTGCGCGAGACTGGTAGATCGTTGCTCGGGCCGCAGATTGACAGGAGCTCAAGGTAGGCTTTGATTACTCTGAGTATAATCCGTCATACACAAGGAGCGTTGCTGCAATGACCCCGCCAATCTATCCTCACGAATATGAACAACGACTACAGAACATCAGGACCACGATGACCAAGCGAGGGTTGGACGCGCTGTTGGTTTTTTCCATGCGACGCAGTCAGGTCGCTTACGTGTCCGGCTACCGGCCCAACTACTACTCGAACTGCGGATTGGTGATGCTCCCGCTCGAGCGCGATCCGATTCTCTGGATCCGGTTCGGCTTCGATCTCGAGCGCGCTCGAGCAATGTGTTGGTTTGATGATATTCGCGTGAGTCCCACCTACGATTTGGGTGCAGTGATCGCCGATGCTGCGAACGCCATTCGTTCCCTGGGTGTAAAGCATCCAAGAATAGGCCTGGTCTCCGCAGACGCCGGCGTCGATGAAATGGGCATCTCGACTTACGAATCAATCCGCGCCGCGCTTCCTGAGGCTGACTTTGAGCTGGCTTCAGACATCTTCAACGACTTGCGTCTGATCAAGAGTCCGGTCGAGATTGAGAAATTGCGCGCAGCCGCCGAGATAGCGGACTCGGTTGCGGAAAGCCTCGGCAAAGCGATCCGGCCAGGTCGGAAAGAATGTGTCGCGTGCGCGCTTGCGGAACAAACCGCTCGAATACAGGGAGCCGAGTGCTCCTTATGGATTTCATCGGACCTCTCACGTATGGCCATGCCGGCCAGAGATTTCGAGTTCCATCCGGGAAGCTCCGTGATTTGTGAATTCACGGTGGGGCTCGACGGATACTGGGCTCAGATATGCCGCTCGTATTCCCTTGGCAAGCCTTCACTCGATCAGCAGGAAGTGTTCACCGTTTGCCGCACTGCCTATGCCGCGATTGTCTCGGTTGCAAAGCCGGGTGTCAGTGTCTCTACTCTAGCTGAGACAGGGTACAACACACTCGCTGCTGGAGGTTGCGCGGACTTGATCCCTTATGGCTACGGGCACGGGGTGGGCTTGGAGAACACCGAACAGTATTCTATCGAGGCCCGCTGCAAGGCGCCGCTATCCTCTAACATGACTCTCATTTCTCATCCGGCGATCTTCGTCGCCGGGCGCGGCGCCGCCTGGGTGGGTGGCCCCTTTGTAGTCGCCGAGAATGGGAACATCCCGCTGGATAAGCCGCAGATCGAAATATTTGAGGTTTGAACCGACGGCATTAGAGCGCAAATCTAGACAACGACCCGGAAATCAACCACGCGAGGTAGCTATGTCACGTGAATGTATGGAATCGGTTCGCCAATTCAAGGTGGAGAAAGGTTCGGTTGCCCTGTGGTGGCTCGGGCAGATGGGATACCTGATCAAGACAGCGGCAGGCACTGTGTTCTCCGTGGACGCCTATTTGACCAACTCGTGCCGGAAGCTCGGCGAGTCTCTGGGCCTGAATATGGATCGCCAGGTGCCGGTGTTTATCGAGCCCGAGGAACTCGAGGTTGACCATTTCCTCTGCACCCACTCGCATTACGATCACGCCGATCCGGAGACGATTGGGCGCTTGCGAAAGCAAGCTATCCAAACCTTCGTAGGCCCCGGCTTGGCCTGCGAGAGCTTCGTCCGTTGTGGCGTGCCAGAAGGAAAAATCCAGCAGGTCTACCCTGGGGCAAAGAGGCAGGTCTCTGATGTCGTCGTGCATGGCACCTTCGCCATGCCGACCGACGATTCTGACCTGACTCACATGGGGTTTGTGCTGGCGGTGGAAAGCGGTCCGCGCATTTACATCTCGGGGGACACTGACTACAGCGATCTCCTGGCCCACGTCCGGAAACTGGAACCCGATGTCATGATCGCTTGCATCAACGGCGGGTTCAACAATATGAGCCATTGGGAAGCGGCGGAGCTTGCGGCGATGCTCAAGCCCAAGGTAGCCATCCCTTGCCACTACGACATGTTTCCGGACAATGCTGCCGATCCTCAGCAATTCCGCGCCGGCTTGCGCTATCGAGCCCCTGAGGTGCGTTATGAGCAACTCGACTATGTGAAGCCGTTTGTTTTCAAATCTTGAGAGGAAAGAAAAATGAGACGACGCAAATTCTTGCACCAGATGGCCGCATCGGTGGCACTCACGCCAGTAGCAGGCGAGCTTGGCTTGCACCATTCCGATGGACAATCAAGTTCCCCCATCCCCGTTGGGTCGTGTCGACAACTTTTCATTGATGATTTTCTGATCGCCGAGGGACGCGGGGTTCGCCTGGTGGTCAATCGTCCTGAGTTGACAAAGGAACGGTGTATCACGGCAGATAAGCCCTGGGAGGGATTTGGCGTTCTGGCTTATAACTCGATAGTGGAAGACGAAGGGGTCTTGAAGTTATGGTACGACGCGATCGCTAATGATGGGAGCCGGTGGTGCTGCTATGCGATTTCCCGAGACGGCACGCACTGGGAAAAGCCCGACCTCGGAATCGTCCCTTTTGATGGCGCCAGAGGCACAAACATTGTTTTCCCGCCGGAGCGGATGTCTCACGAGCCCTGCTGCGTGTTCAAGGACACCAACCCGGCCTGCCCTGCCAGCGAGAAGTTCAAGATGATTGCAAGCTTACAGCCGCCTGGGGGCAAGGAGGGAACCTATGTGGCGGCATCGCCGGATGGCCTTCATTGGAAACTCATGAAGAATTCGCCGGCGTTTCGCGCCAGCGATACGAACAATATATGCTTTTATGATAACAGTATCTCTCGCTACGTGGGGTATGTGCGCGTATGGGATCCCATGAGGAAAGTTGGGCGATGCGAATTCGAGGATATAACCAGTTGGGGTAAGGAGAGTGTGGTTTTCTCCTATGATGACGAAGACCAGCGTGGACTCGATCGAGACCTGTTCTCGGGAATGGATTTCTATACTTCGGCGGCCTCGAAGTATCCCGGCGCCAGCAATGTCTACCTTCTGTTCCCGTCAGCGTATTACCACTACCGCGAGTCTACGGCGCGGAAAATGGGCTCCGTTGATCCCAGGAACGACGGGCCGCTGGATATCCAGTTGGCTACCAGCAGAGATGGCAAGAAGTGGAATCGCTTAGATCGCAGGCCTTTTATTCGTCTGGGCAGGGCAGGACAATTCGATTGCAGCTACGCCTATATGACATCGGGGTATATTTGCCGCCCGGATGAGATCTGGCTTTACTATGCTGTATCGGATCATACGCATGGAAATTACGACACCTCTCGCGACAAGTTCACCGGAACCATCACCCGCGCAAAGCTTCGCTTGGATGGTTTTGTATCGCTCGACGCCGACTATGCCGGAGGGGAGTTCGGCACTCCTCCTTTAGTGTATTCCGGCCGGCAGTTGACGCTGAATGTGGATGCCAGCGGGGGCGGGAGCCTGCGTGTGGAGATCCAGCCCGAGTCAGGCGCCGCCATGGAAGGGTTTTCGATTGGCGAGTGTGACCCGATCAATGGCAGTTTTATCGGGAAGGTAGTTTCCTGGCACGGCAAGACGGATTTGAGCGCGATGGCGGGCAAGGCCGTGCGGCTGCGCTTTGTGATGAACGACGCGAAGTTGTACGCGTTCAAGTTTGAATAAGCCAGGAGAATTGTTGCAATACGCAAGAGGCTGTGGGATGCTCTTTCGCGATTGAGATGCGTCCAAACCTGAAAAGAGAGCAGTCCGCCATGACTGAAGAAGCCGCCGGTTCTCCTTGCCATATCACCCCTCACATTCCCCGTCGCAAGCCTCTTAGCAGCAACATCGGGATCTTTGGTGTTGGTCACCACACCTACTGGCCGCAATTCGAGGGCTTGCTGGACGAGATGAAGAGAAAGCTCGGGGTGTTTGCCGGCAAGGTGCGCGCCTGCGGCGTCAACGTATCCGAGTTCGGGATGGTGGACGATGCCCGTTCCGCCTACGCGCTCCGGGACCGGCTGAAAGCTGCGGCCCTCGATCTCATCTTTTGTGACATGGTCACCTACGCAACCTCGGCCACCTTCGGCATACTCATCCGCGATCTTGATGTTCCAATCATCCTAGTGGCATTGCAGCCCCTGAAGGCCCTGGACTATTCCCGCGCCTCCACTTACATGCAGCTCTCGAACGACGACTTTTGCGCGGTGCCGGAATTCACGGGCGTGGCCATCCGCATGGGGAAAAAGCCGCCGCCGGTCATTCTCGGAACTCTCGAGGACGATCCCCAAGCCGACGGTGAAATCGCCGGCTGGTGCCGCGTGGCGTGCGTGCTGCACGATCTCAAGCGCGCGCGCATCGGCCACTTCGGGCACGTGCTCGAAAACATGCTCGACATGCAGACCGACCACACCGCTCTCACGGCGGCCTTCGGCTGTCACATCGTCCAGACCGAGCCCGACGATCTCCTGCGGCACTTCCGCAGGGTCTCCGACGCGGACATCGAAGCCAAGAAGAAACAGATTCTCGAGGTCTTCGACACGCCCGATCCGAAATCAGATCCCATCACTCGCAAGCTGACGCCTGAAGATCTCGATATGGCTGCCCGGGTTGCTGTAGCGTTGGAACGCTTCGTGGATGAGCAGGAGTTGGACGGGCTTGCCTATTACTACGAGGGCGAGCCGGACAGCCCCATTCGCCGGCTGGTCACCAACCTGATCGTGGGCAATTCGCTCCTCACCGCCGCCGGCTTTCCGATGTGCGGCGAGTCCGATCTGAAGACCTGCATCGCCATGCTCATCGAGGACCGGCTGGACATCGGCGGCAGCTTCGCGGAATTTCATCCTATCGATTTCCAGGAGGGATTCGTCCTCGTCGGGCACGACGGTCCGCACCACCTCAACATCGCCGAGGGCAAACCGGTCCTGCGCAGCCTGCTCAAGTACCACGGCAAGCCTGGGTCCGGCGCCAGCGTGGAGTTCAGAATCAAGGAAGGACCCATCACGATGCTCGGCATCGCCATTACCTATGGCGGGCGGTTCAAGTTTGTTATGGCCGAGGGCGAGAGCGTGCGGGGTCCCATCCCGCCCACCGGCAACACCAACACGCGAGGCTTCTTCAAGCCTGACGTGCGCACATTTCTGAAACGTTGGGTGGCCGAAGGCCCCACCCATCACTTTGCCCTGGGCATTGGTCACCACGCCCACCTTATCCAGCAGGTGGGCGAAATGCTGGGTCTCGAGACCGCAGTTGTCTAACTTCAGTGGCTAGTGTTTAGTGGTTAGTGGTAAGTTAGCGGGTGCGCACTAGCCACTAACCACTAGCCACTGATCGTGCCAGGCCAAAGCCCGGCGCTACGTCATGATAAAGATCGCCAATTTCCGGTGGTGGATCGCTTTTCTCCTTTTCATCGCCACGGGGCTGAGCTTCTTCGATCGACAGGTGCTCTCCACTCTCGCTCCTGTGATTACGCACGACCTGCACATCGACGACGTTACGTATTCCCACGTGGTCTCGGCCTTCATTCTGAGCTATACGGTGATGTTCACAGTCGGTGGGCGCATCATAGACTGGCTGGGGCTCCGCGTCGGATTGGCGCTTTCGGTCGGGCTGTGGACGCTGGCCAGCCTGCTTCACGGCATTACCCGCGGCCCGTTCGACCTGGGCCTCTTCCGCTTCCTGCTGGGCGCCGGGGAAGGCGGATGCTTTCCGGGCGCCACCAAAGGCGCACTCGAATGGTTCCCGCGAAAGCAACGGGCGGTTGCCGTCGGTTTCGCCAACGGAGGATCGGCGTTTGGCGCGGTCGTCGCGCCTCCGGTGACGGTCTGGATAAGCATGCGGTTCGGCTGGCGCGGAGCGTTTTTCGCCACTGGAGCCATGGGCCTTCTGTGGCTGGTTGTGTGGCTCCTCTTTTTCAGGTTGCCACAGGAGTCTGGTTTCCTCAGCAGGGAGGAGTTGCGCCACATCACGGAAGGCCGCGAGTCCTATGGCTATGCACCACGAGCCGAGGTTCTGGTTCCTTGGAAACGACTCCTCCGCATGAGAGAAGTTTGGGGACTGATGGCGACTCGCTTTTTGCTCGATCCGGTGTTTTATTTCTACATGTTCTGGATCCCCCAGTACCTCAGCCAGACGCGCCACATTTCGCTCGCAGCAATTGGGAACCTGACTTGGATCCCGTTCATGACCTTGGGTGTGTCAACGATTGTCGGGGGCTGGGCATCGGACCATCTGGTCAGGTTGGGCTGGACGATCAATGCCGCGCGCAAAACCATGCTCGGCCTCGGCGCCTCGCTTACGCCGTTCTCGATCCTGTGCGTTTTCGTTTCTGGCCCCGGACTCGCCATCGCCTTGATGAGCGTCCTGATGTTCGCCCACGGTTTCTGGATTTCAAACTACATGACGGTAATCGGCGACCTGTTTCCGATTCGGGCGGTGGGAAGCGTTGCGGGCGTTAGCGGCTCGGCGGGCGGAGTGGGAGGAATTCTCTCGAGTTTGATCGTCGGCGTCGTGGCGCAATATGGCTCTTACTCGCCCTTGTTTGTGGCTTGCGGCCTGTTGTACCCGATTGGGTTTGCCGTCATGTTGCTGACGATCCCCAAAATCCGGCCGCTGGAGTTCGGAAGCCAATTGTGACGCATTCAAATCCATGTACTCGTGACAACCACGAGGTCGGAAAGACAGCCCTCTCCCCTGGGGAGAGGGTGGCGAGCGGAGCGAGCCGGGTGAGGGGTTACTTCGTCATGTTCACTCATCTGATCCCTCCTCAGCGCGCAACCGACCCCTCACCTGTCCCGCTCCGGCTGGTGAAAGCGCCGGCAGCGGGACACCCTCTCCCCAAGGGAGAGGGCAAATTCCAAGTCAAAAGTGAGTCCCGAGGTTGCTATGAAAAGAAATGAGTTAATCTTCTTCCTCACGCTGGCATCATTTGCGACGTTGCCTGTTGCCGTTAAGCCGCTTGCCGCAGCCGAACAGACGGTTTGGGAAATTGGGCAGTTCGACCAATCGTCGGCTGAGTTTCACGCGCGCACTGACTTCTCGGATCCGCACTACAACCCGACCTTCACGGTGGGCAAGAGCGATCCATCAAAGGATTGGCCCGGGGCGCAGCCCGGCTCCGCCAACCCGGATTCCAGGGGGCGGCCTCATCCCTACACGATCGTTTTCGATTTGGCGAATCCTCCGCGCGGAGCCTACCGGCTGGTGGTCTCGGTGGTCCTGAACCGGCCACGCGTTCCCAACCTTCAGGTCGAAATCAACGGGAAATCGGGCTTGTTCTATTTCCACCGTAAGGTGAGCTACTACCCCGGCGACGGTGGGATCGATTCGCCCATCTACGGGGGCGACCGGCTCGAGGTGGCGCTGCCCACCGCGGCGCTCAAGCGCGGGGAGAATAGGCTGGCGCTCACGGCCGTCGACGATCCCAAGGACGGCCCAGGCGACTCCTGGCTCTTCTACGACGCTCTGCGGCTGGTGTCGGACCCCGCGGCCAAAGCGCCGCGTTCGGCTGAGGTCAGCATTGACCCCACGATTTTTTATGTGAATCGTGACGGCGCTCTATCCGAATTGGCCGAGGTCACCATCACACACCCCGGACCCGTCCACCAGGGAGAAGTGACTCTGACCGTGGCTGGCAAGAGCCTGAAGGCGGCCCTCGCTCAAGGGCGCGACTTCGGCGAAGAGCGGCTCGAGTTCGCCGTGCCCGCGGTAAGTGGCCCCACTCAAGTCGAGGCCAGCGTTCGCCTCGACGGCCGCGCCTTCAAGTCGCGACTCAACTTCGTGCCCCGGCGCAAATGGACAATCTACTTGGCGCCGCACGCGCATCTCGATATCGGCTACACGGATTACCAAGCCAAGATCGCCGAGATCCAGAATCGCAACGTTGACGGGCTGCTGGATGAGATCGAGGCCCATCCGGATATGCGCTTCAACCTTGACGGCTCCTGGATCGTGCAGCAGTATCTGGCTTCTCGGAACAAGGACACTCGGGAACGGCTGCTGAGATTCGTTCAAGAAGGCAAAATCGCGATACCGGCTCAATCAGCCAGCCTGATGACCGGCTACCCGACGCTGGAGGAGCTGATCCGGTCCACCGACTACGCGCGTCAGCTTCACGAGCAGGACGGCATCCCGTTTGACTACGCCAACATCACGGATGTCCCCAGTTACTCCTGGTCCTACGCTTCGGTGCTGGCGGCGCTGGGGATCAAATATTTTTCGGCGGCGGCCAACAGCGACCGGGGACCGATCCTGCTCTATGGACGCTGGAACACCAAAGCGCCGTTCTGGTGGCAGGGTCCCGACGGACAGAAGGTGCTGATGTCGTACTCGCGCCAGTACTCGCAGCTCTGGTTCGCCTGCGGAATTCCTCCCCAGGAGGCGAACTGCCGCCAAGCCTTGCCCACCTTCTTCCAGCAGTACGAGTCGTCTTCCTACAGGCCCGACACGGTCTTGATGTACGGCAGCCAGTTCGAGAACACCTACCTCGTGCCGGGCGAACGGGAGTTCGTGGAGAAGTGGAACGGCCAGTACGCATACCCCATGATTAAGCTCTCCACCTTCCCTGATTTCATGCGCTACATCGATCAGCACTACGGCTCCGAGCTCGAAACCGTCAAGGGCGACGGAGGCCCGTATTGGGAAGACGGCTACGCCACCGACGCGCACTACCTGGCTATCGACCGCTCCAGCCAGCAGCGCGCGCCTTCCGCCGAAAAGCTCTCGACCATTGCCACCTACTTCGAGAAGAACGTTTCCGGCCCGGCCAATGAGATTCGCGCCATGTGGAATGACCTCGTGCTCTACGCCGAACACACCTTCACTTACTGGGGGGGCTACTCGCGGCCTGAAAGCGTGGAGACGCTGCGGCAGTTCGAGGTGAAGGACCACTTTGCGGTGGACGGGCGGCTGCGCGTAAACGCCGTTCTCGATCAGTCGCTCAGCCAACTCGCGGATAAGATTCACGTGCCTGCCACTGCCTTGGTGGTGTTCAACCCCTTGAACTGGACCCGCAGCGATCTGGTCGAGACCGACCTCGACGCCGGCAATACGATCCTTGAATATCCCGCTAAAACGCCCGTGCAGCTTGAAGTGCTCGCCAGGCACGACGGCTACAATCACGTTCGCTTTCTGGCGCGCGATGTACCATCGCTCGGTTATCGCTGCTACCAGGTTGCGCAGACACCCCAGTCCGCCTCGGCGCCCCCGGAAGAGACTTCCCTGCCCCCAACGAACGTGTTGGAAAACACCTACTACCGCATCGAAGTCGATCCCGAAGCAGGCGCCATCAAAAGCATCTTCGACAAGCAGCTCAACCGGGACATCGTGGACGCTTCCAGCCCCTACCGCTTCAACCAATACCTCTATGTTTCGGGCGGCGATGGCGAGACGCAGCTTGTCTTCATGCGCAAGTCGCTGCCCTTCGCGAAACTCACCGTGACCGGTTCGAGCGGTGGCCACGTCACTAGTGTCCGACGCACGCCCTACGGGCAAGTCCTCACCTATGAAACAAGCGGTCCTCACGCTTCGATTGCCACAGATGTCATTCTCTTCGACGGCCAGAAGCGGATTGACTTGGTGAACCGCGTGCACAAGGATGGGGTGAACGTCAAGGAAGCGGTTTACTTCGCGTTTCCAGTGGCGGCCGAACGTCCTGAGTTTAGTTACGAGATTCAGAACGGCTGGGTCGACCCGGCACGCGACATGCTGAAAGGCGGGAACGTTGCCTGGTTCACGGTTCAGCACTGGGTGCGGGTGGCCTCGGCGGGTCTCAGCGTCGGCGTGGCGCCGGTGGACTCCCCCCTCATCACTCTCGGCGACATCGTCCGTGGGACGTGGCCGGAAGAGTTCCAACCCAAGGCCGGTACGATCTTCTCCTACGCCATGAACAACTACTGGCATACTAATTTTCGCCGCGTGCAGAGCGGAGATTACACTTTCCGGTATGCGGTGACGAGCGGAAGCGAATTGTCACCTAGTGAACTCGCGCGTTTTGGCCGCGCCGCCATGACTCCCCTCGAAATGGGCGCGCTGGTCCCGAACGACAAGTTCGATGACCCCGAGCGTCCCCTGCCGCCCGAGCCAAGCAGCTTTCTGGAGGTCGACGCGCCCAACATGGTGGTCGAGAATTGGAAAGCCGCCGATGACGACAGAGGCACGATCATCCGCCTGCTGGAGACGGGAGGCGCCGCCGCAACCGCGCGCCTGACCTTTCCCATGTTCAATGTTGCGAGCGCCTGGCGCTCCAATGCGTCTGAGGAGAATCAACAACCACTCAATCCCTCCGGACACTCGCTGACGATAGACCTGAAGCCGCACGAGATTGCCACGCTGCGAGTCGTGGCCGCTTTTTAGCGTATAATGGCCACTGGAGTGACCACCATGAAAATAAGTACGGTTCGTGAGTTTCGGGACGGGGCAACAGGGCTGCTCCGGTCGAAGGACCCGGTGTTGGTTACGCGGCGGGGCAGGCTGGCAGGTGTATTCTTTCCATGCCCCCAAACCACGCTGCCGCTGGAACTCAAGCGGGAGGTCTTCGGTATGCTGAGCGCTGTCATCGCGCGGCAAATCAAGCGGCGGGGGCTCAGCGAGGGAGAAGTGCTCGCCGACTTCGAGCGGTGGCGGAAGGAGCGCCGTGCGACTCGCCGCGGACGCTAATGTTCTCCTCTCGACGGTTTTAGGCGGTCGTGCCAGATTGATCCTTGACCACCCTCAGGTCGAGGAGATCTTGACCGCTGAGCCAATCATGGCCGAAGTCGAAGAGTATGCTACCCTCTTGGCGAGAAAGAAGCGCCTCGCTGTGGACCTGCTGCTTCTCGCGGTGAGCGCCTTACCCGTGACTGTGCTTGGAGGGGCAGCCTATGCGGCAGCCATCCCAGAAGCGAAGAAACGCATCGAGCAGCGCGACCCGGATGATGTAGAACTCCTGGCCCTCGCCCTCACTTTCAATGTCCCAGTCTGGTCTAATGACAAGGACTTCGAAGACACCGGCATCCAGTGGCTCACGACTGAAAGGCTCCTAAGGCAACTGGGCCTAACCGACGCGCTCTGAAATCGCCATCAGGTTTCGTCCCTTTGTTGGCCTAGGCGGAACCAACCATGAAGAAACTAATCGTTTTGGTCCTCCTTTTTCTCTTCCTTCCTGCGACGATGGCCTGCGGCCAATCCACCGGGAAGACTTCTCTGGTTGAGCGTGTCGGCGACACGGGGTTCGTTCGCGTCGACGTGGAGAGCTTCCAATCGCTTGACGCGCGCCAGCAGCAGCTTGCTTACTGGCTGGTGCAGGCCTCGATCGCGCTCGATCCGATCGCCTACGCCCAGTTCTCGCGCTTCGGGTTGCGCCAGAAGCGACTGCTCGAGGAGATAGTCGCCCACTCGAACGGCGCCGATCCCGCCCTGGATGAGAAGATCGCCGAGTTCGCGAAGCTTTTCTGGGCCAATCGCGGCAATCATAACGAGCTCACCTCTCAGAAATTTCTCCCCCGGTTCACCTTCGAGGAGCTTCAAGAAGCGGCGCTGGCAGCGCAGAAACACGGCGCGTTTGCCTCCCGCTACGCCGATCTCCCGCCGCTCGGCACCGCCGCGCAGTTGAATCGCGAGCTCGCCGATCTCCGTGCCGCGCTCTTGGATCCCGATTTCGAGCCAATGCTTACGGCCAAAAGTCCTCGCGCCGGCCAGGACATCATCCAGGCCAGCTCGAACAGTTTCTACGAAGGCGTGACTCTCGCCGATCTGAAAGCTTTTCACGACGCCTACCCGCTCAACTCGCGTGTCGTGCGGGGCAAAGACGGCAAGCTCCGCGAGGAGGTCTATCGGGCCGGCACTCCGGACGGCAAAATTCCTCCAGGCCTCTATGCCACCTTCCTGCGACGCGCAAACGAGTATCTCGCCAAGGCCAAGCAACTCGCCGAGCCCGGCCAGGCGAAGGTGATCGGCGATCTCATCCGCTACTATCAGACTGGCAATCCCGCTGATTGGCTTCAGTTCGGCGCCGATTGGGTGCAGAACAATGCCACCGTCGACTTTGCCAACGGCTTCATCGAGGTTTACCGCGACGCTCGCGGCGCCAAGGGCAGCGCGCAGAGTTTCGTAAGCATCACCGACAAGCCCATCACCGACACCATGATCCGCCTTGGTGACAATGCCAACTACTTCGAGCAGAAGGCTCCCTGGGCCGCGCAGTACAAGAAACAAACCTTCAAGCCCCCCGTCGTGAAGGCCATCGAGACGCTGGCGGAGACCGGCGACTTCGACGTGTCCACCATCGGCGATAATCTTCCCAACGAAAACCAAATCCACGAAAAATACGGGACCAAGAATTTCCTCTTTACCAGCAGCACACGCGCCCTGAATAACGCCGCCGGCCACACCGCTTTCGGAGAATTCGCCGCCACGCCCGAAATCGCGGCACGCAATCGCCGATACGGCGATGAAGCCGAAGACCTGATGACCGCGCTACACGAAGTCATTGGCCACGGCTCCGGCAAATTGAGTGAGCGTGTGAAGAGCGGCGCCGAGCCATATTTGAAGGAATACTTTTCCACGCTCGAAGAAGCGCGCGCCGATTTGATGGCCCTCTGGAACGCCTGGGATCCCAAGCTGAAGGAGCTCGGCCTTGTCTCCACCCAGGACGAAGTCGCCAAAGCGATGTACGACTCTGCCGCCATGGTCGCGCTCACCCAGTTGCGGCGCATCCCTCATGGCGACTCGATCGAAGAGGACCACCAGCGCGACCGCCAGTTGATCGTCAACTACATCCGCGACCGTGTTCCCGGCGCCATCAAGCAACTCGACCGCGACGGCAAGACCTACATGCAGGTGCGGGACTATCAGAAGATGCATCAAGGCGTTGGGATGCTTCTGGCCGAGCTCATGCGCATCAAGGCCGAAGGCGATTACGCCGCCATCAAGGCACTCGTCGACAGGTACGCCGTCCACTTCGATCCCGCTCTTCGGGACCAGGTCGTCGCCCGCTATCAGATGTTGGGCCTTCCCACCTACTGGGCGGGAATCAACTGCTTGTTGTCGGCGCAATTCGCGCCCGGCGGCAAGATCCAGGCCGTGCACCTCAGCTATCCGCGCACCGTCGAGCAGCAGTACTTGGTCTACGCGTCTATGTACGATCGCTCACTGCTCGCAGGCCCCAAGTCTGTGAAAGGCGCGAAGTGAAGACACACCGATCCTCATCACCGCGGCTACATTTTCAGGCGCGGTGATGGGAGCTCGTAGCCTCGGTCAGTGATTTTCCTAACCGTCGGCACGGGGAAGGCATAGACGTTGGTGGCAGGGGAGGTGGTGTGTCGCCGCCGGCTGGCGCCCTGATAGATCGGGGCGTTTCAGTTTCCAATGCGGTGTACTGGCATCGTCATGCCTGCCTGTAGACGGCATTGCGCACCGGGGCAGTTGCGGTTTATAACCTCCAGCGCCTACCGTCGCACCAAGCCCTTTGATAGTCACCGCTTTCGCTCCGGCCTGATGAAAGTTCTCAGGCAATTTCGGCAGCACGGGCTTTCTGCTGGTCGCACAGTCGCAGAGCTTCGCTCTGCGCATTTAACGGAACTCCCTAATGAATCAATGCTTTCTTGCGGCGATTTCGGCGCGGATGACATCTATAAAGCTGCGGGCGGATTCGAGGGCTTCCTCCGCTTCGTGGTGCGAAACGAATCCCGTGTCGTCGTAGAGAGCCATGTTCCGTTTTCGGCGGAGACGGTCTAAGACTGTGAGCAAGCCAGCGTGCTTGGCGTCAATTCGCCCCCGAACGAATTCGATTATGGCAATGTGATGGCCTGGTTGACTCCTTGCCCGGAAGCCGTGACTGAACATAAACCCCAATGACGCCCGCAGCATCGCTTCGTAGGCTTGTTGAAGGCACGCCTCCTCATCAAACGCGAGGATCTTGTGCGCCGAGGCGAGCTTCCTTTCGGCGCTCGCGAGGAACCGCTCGATTTGAGCCCAGTCAACCGTGTGCAGCTTGAGCTTTTTCATGTAGAGCTACAAGCGAAACGCGCTTATGGCGCCAAACACTCTCGAGGAATGCATCCTTCCTCGTGCGGCGCGACTTGAATTCATTTCGCGATAAAACCGTATAATTAACTTCCCGCCCGAGTTGTCGCTCGAGCTTCCCTATGGCTTCCGCCAAGGCTTCGCCAGGAGGTGTGCCGATCACGAGCACATCAATGTCACTGGCAGCATCTTGTTGGTTTCGCGCAAACGACCCGTAGAGATAGGCTTCATCGATGCCCTCAATGGCCTCGAGGGAATGCGCAATCAAAGGCACCGCACCGATGGTTTTCGCGACGATGCTGCGGACCTCACCGAATAAGGGATACCCCCGGTTGAGCCGAAAATACTTCTGGCGGCCACTCACTTCCGCCCGGAAGAGTCCGTCGCGCTCCAAACGCCGCAGCTCCCGCGATAGGTTCGAGGGGTCAATGCTCAGGCGATTCGCCAAGTCCCGCAAATGGTGGCGGGCCATTGGGTTCGTGAAGTAATAGGCCAATAAACGCTGACGCGCCTTGGAGCGTAAGTCAAGCATACGGTCAGATCGTACCACAAATGTGGTCAAACAAAGCAACTCTCCGAAGCGGGAAGTGAAAAAATCCCCGTAGGGGCACGCCATGGCGTGCCTCTACCTGAATTCTCAACGGTTTCTGGCGTTGGGAATGCGAGGGTTAATGGCCAGAGCAAGATTCCTCGCTACGCTCGGAATGACACCGAGAACTTCTTTTGCGAGAACTTCTTTTGTGTGCGTCACTGGGGCAAAAGGGATATACTCTGCGCCGATAGACCGTCCGTTGCATTCGCCAATGAACGCCCAGGTGGTTTCCAGTTGAGGGAGAAGAGCATGAACAACACGAGTCGTGGAGATAATGGCAAGGGACTGGATCGCCGTTCGTTTATAGCAGGAGGAGTGCTGGCGGCGGGAGCGCTTCCGGGGGCCGCCAAACTCGGCTTGGGGAGAGGTGCACGTGAGGTCCCCGCGGAAATCCCTTCCATCGCCGAAAAGAGCACCTGCCACCAGATACTTTGTGGGCCGATGATTCCGCTCGTCACGCACTACAATCGCGACCTGAGCCTAGACCTGGGGGCCTATCGCGAGAACCTTCACTACCTCATGGCGCATGGGATACGGACCGGTCAAGGGTGCTTTCTGGTGGCGGGGGCTGGGGGCGATTTCCCTATGCTTACCGTCGCAGAACGCGTGCAGTTGGCTCATACGGCCGCAGAGGTGGTCAGCGGGAAAACCCCCATTGTCTTTTCCGTGCAGGGGACGGACCTGCGCGCCAGCCAGGAATTGGGGCGCGTGGCCGACGAGATCGGCGCGTACGCTTCCCAAGTGGGTCCACCTTTCTATTTTCACCCATCCGACGAAGATGTCATCCGCTGGTATAGCCAGATTGATTCCGGGCTGAAAAAGTCGGGACTCATGGTCTACAACACCTATTGGGAAGGGTATCACATGCCATACTCAGTCCTGGACCAACTGGTGAATATGGACCGGGCGCTGGCGCTTAAATGGTCCACTCCCAACGGCAGCTTTGATTATCTGAAAGGTGTGGCCCGCTATGCCGACAGAATCGCTATCGTTGATAACGAAAACACGTGGCCTTCCACCGCCATGGCGGGCGGCACGGGCTTCATCACACACTTGGCCAGCGTCATGCCCCAACACGCAGTGGATCTATTCAAGCTTGCACAAGCCGGAAAATACAAGGAGGCCTTGGACTCGATGCGGGCGGCGGATTGGTTGTGGGAGGAGGTCCGCGATGTCATCGAGAGCCGAACCGCCGGCGAAGCTCCCACGGTCAAGGCTGCCCTGGAACTCTGCGGGAGACCTGGCGGCCCCTCGCGGCCGCCTTCACGCGAAGCGACTGCGGAGGAACGCGCCAGCTTGCGCGAGGTTTTGGTGAAGATTGGAGCTCCGGTCGTCTAAGGTGTAAATCATGAATCGGCAAAAGTTCTTCCAAGGGTTGGCAGAGCGGAAGACGTGAAGGAGGGTAGACCAATGAATAAACCATCATCCCATTTAGGCAGACGTGAGTTTCTGGCCGCGGCAGCGACGAGCGGCGTAGGTGCGGCTCTAGCACCGGCGGCAGGGCAGCAGGCCCCCGCCAAACCCAAAGGCAGCGGCCGGCTTCGGGTGGTACTGGTGGGGACCGGAGGCAGGGGGAGCATCACTTGGGGCAGGAATTTGCGCAACGATTACGGCGATATGTTGGAGTTCGTGGGGCTCTGCGACATCAATCGCAAACGCATGGCCGTTGCCAAGGAGTTCATTGGCGCGGACTGCCCCATGTTCATGGACACGGAATTCGACGAGATGATTCGCAAGACATCCCCTGACCGGGTGATCATCGCCACCGTCGATTCCTTTCATCACAAGTACATCTGCCGGGCCATGGAGCTGGGTGTGGACGTCATCAGTGAGAAGCCCATGGCCACGGACGAAAAGATGATCCAGGAAATCCTCGACACAGAGCGGCGCACCGGGCGGAAGCTCATTATCGGGGAGGAGTTGCGCTACAGCCCGGAGGCGGAAGCCATCAAGAAGATCATCGACTCCGAGGAAATCGGCGTCATCACATCCGTGGATTTCAACTATTATCTGAGCACCAATCACGGCGCCTCTTACTTCCGCCGCTGGCACGGATTCAAGCAGTTCAACGGCTCGCTGCTGGTGACCGAGGAGTGCCACTTCCTCGACCTGGTGCAATGGTGGCTGGGAGCCGAACCCGCGGAGGTCCATGCTTACGGGGCGTTGCGCCGTTATGGGTTCAACGGCGAGTATCGCAGCGAGCGCTGCTTGAACTGCCCGTACAAAGGAAAGTGTGAGTTCTTCTGGGACATCACCAAGGACAAGTTCGCCATGGATTTCTACGTACAAGTGCGAATCGGAAGACGGCTACCTGCGGGACGGATGCGTCTACCGGCGCAACATCAACATCTGGGACACCATGACTTTGAACGTGCGCTACCATACTGGCGTCCTCATGAGTTACTCCCTCAACTGTTTTATGCCTTATGAGGGATACCAGATTTCTTTCAATGGGACCAAGGGCCGGCTGGATGCGCGCGTCTACCACGAGCAACCGTGGAAAGTGGACGCGATGGCGGACCTTCGCATCACCCCGCTGTTCAAGGAATCGCGCACCCAGAAGGTGGGCACGGGCGGTGGCGGACACTGGGGCGCCGACGAGAAAATGCAGAACGCTATATTCCGCGGTCCCATGCCGGATCCGCTTCATCAAAGCGTGACGGTGCGGGAGGCAGCCCTGGATTGCTTGTTGCCCATCGCCGCGCGCCGCAGCATCGAGCAGCAGCGCCCGGTTTTCATCGAGGAAATCGCGAAGATTTAAACATGGCGAAGATTTAAAGCCGTTCGGAGCTGACTATGCGTAAAGTCATTATGTTGGCAGAAGCCTGCCTGGCGGTGGGCATGTTCCTGGGCCTTATGACTGCTGTCCGGCTCTTTGCCGCGCCGCAAGGAACCAAGCGCGAATGGCCACCCAATGATCGCAGCCGTCCCCTTCCCCCGGTCATCACGCCAGGGACTTCGAGTACCCAGGAAAAAGCCGGCGCTCCCCCCTCGGACGCCATCATTCTCTTCAATGGCCACGATCTGTCGAACTGGGAGAGCGTCGAGGGAGGCGGGGCAGCGAAGTGGAAAGTGGGTGAGGGGTATTTCGAAGTGGCGCCCCGGACCGGGGACATCCAAACCCGGCAAGCGTACGGCGATTGTCAACTGCACATCGAATGGGCCACTCCCAACCCGCCTCGCGGCACTGACCAGGACCGTGGCAACAGCGGGGTTTTCCTGCAGGGGCTGTATGAGGTCCAGGTTCTTGACTCCTATGCCAAGCTGACCTACGTGGACGGCGCGGCCGCATATGACAACGTGACTTACGCTGACGGCGAAGCCGGGGCCCTTTATGGGCAATATCCCCCCCTGGTAAATGCTTCGCGCAAACCCGGCGAATGGCAAACCTACGACATCGTGTTTCATGGGCCGAGGTTTAGCACTGACGGGAAACTGCTGCGGCCTGCGATTATGACCGTGATCTACAACGGCGTGCTGGTTCAGGACCATGTTTCCCTTACGGGGCCAAGCGCATTCGAAAGCCGGCCCCCTTATCGAGTAACGCCGGAGAAGCTCCCGCTTAGGTTGCAGGATCACAATCATCCGGTACGATTTCGCAATGTGTGGCTCAGGGAACTCCATGAGGGGGAGCAATAAAGGCATTGCCGCAAAGCCAACAAGATGTCGGCCAGCCCCCTCGCGTCGTCATCCTTACCAGCCAGAAGGGATCCTTTCAATGGCGATGCGGTATACACTCGGAAACGACAATCAGATAGGGCGGCGGGATTTCCTCAAGCTCGTGCCGCTCAGCGCAGCGGCTTGGGGGAGTCTTGCCCATTCCCAGTCAGCGCCGTCTTCTTCGGGCGTTCGGTTGATAGGTGACTCTCCTCAACTCTTTGTCGATCTGGAGCAGGTTGATTTGCTCGAGAACGTCCAGCAGGTTTTTCACAGTGCAGAGAAACACCCGAGCAACCCCGTTATTCGCCGCATAGAACCCTGGGAGACCGATCGCGGCACATGGGGCTCGGTGAGCTTCGATGCGGAGGAACGGATCTTCAAAGCCTGGTACGGCGGTTCGTCCGGCCGGGAGTATGAATCCATCCCGGGCACGAAATCGCCTTGCTCGGTGCTTTGTTACGCGGTCTCCCAGGATGGCGTGCATTGGGAAAGGCCCAATCTAGGCCTCTACGAAGTGATGGGGACACGGGAAAATAATGTTGTGGTCAACGACGATCATCACCACGGCATGGATCACTGGGAGTCGGTGCTGAAGGACCCGCTGGAAACGAATCCGGCGCGGCGATACAAAGGGCTGGGCTGGTCGAGCTTTGATTGGAACGGCCCCATGAGCGGGATTTACACCATGACCTCCCCTGACGGCTTGCACTGGACACACACCCTCGAGCCTATCGTTCACTTTCATCCCCGCCAAGGTACGAACGATTTAGGTCCCATCGGCGATGCCCAGGCGCTCATGATTGACACCCTCCGCCGCAGATACGTCGCCCTTCTGCGGGCTACGCCCCACCGCAAAATGAGTGTCAGCACAGATTTTATAAACTGGTCCGATCCCCGCATTTGTCTTAGAGCACAGGGAGCGGAAGAGTCGAACACCATTTACAACCACGTGGGGTTTGTCTACGGAGACCACTATCTCGGCTTTCTCACTTACTTCTCGCGCGACCCGCACAATCCCCTGCTCACGGTACGCCTGCTTTTCAGCAGGGACGGAGATAACTGGGAGCGGCCTGAAACGGGACGCCCTTTGATTGATGTGGGCGAGGTGGGGGAGTGGGATCGTTTCACCATCATGCTTACCGGAGCGCCACCCATTCGCGTGGGCGACAAGTTATATATTTACTATCGCGGCTTGGCCAATCGTCACAAGCCTTACGAGGGCAAAGACACAGGATCGGCGGGTGGCGGCATCGGACTTGCCACTTTGCGCGCCGACGGGTTTGCCTCTCTCAATTCCACTTACGAAGGCGGCAGGGTGACTACGGCGCTTTTCATACCCCAGGGGAACGAACTCCACGTCAATGCCAAGGCAGACGTGGGACAACTCAGGGCCGAAATTCTGGATGAGCAGAATTTTCCCATGTCCCGGTTCACTCGTGACGATTGCGAGCCTATGCACGCCGATAGTTGCGACTTCACAGTGCGCTGGAAAGAAGACGCCTCGTTAGGGAAACTTCATGGCCGGCCCATCCGTCTGCGTTTTTGCTTGGAGAACACCCGATTCTACTCGTACCGAATGGCGGGATAAACCCGCCGCTACGGGGCGCGGCTGTCGTCCAAACGATTCGTTGACATGATGTATAGGGAGCGGGCACACCTGAGAAGGTCCGGCCTAGGTGCGCCCCGAGGCGAGATGAATCAACGACTGAGGAGGTATTCGGCGCCAACCATGTCCCCAAGCCTTACAGTGTTGACACGCTGGCCAACCACATTAGCAAAGTATTGAAGAACCGAGGTCATTTTCAGGATTGCCTGATTCTCGCCCACATTCAGCAAACGTCGCACTGCCAACGAAAGCATCTGCCAGCGGAAATACAGGATCAAGCGCCGTTCCTCCTTGGAATAGCGTTGGTTCACATTCGCGGCATTTTTGAGGAGATAGGTCAGGGCGAGGAAGTCACACTTGAGCATCATGCGCAGCCGGGCATAATCGACCGGGGCGCCGAACTCCTCCAGCGACTTTCGCAGAGACGGGAACTCCAAACGGTTCGCGTTGGCAATGGATTGAAAGTATTCCCGGTCAAACTGCCCGCGCAGAATCTTCTGGCAGGTGACTTGGAAGTAGAATAAGAACAACGCCGTGGAGAGGATCAAGATGAGCGCAGCAAGAATCATCGTCATTCACCTGATTTAGACATTCAAACCTTTGGTGGCCTCGGCCAAAGCAGAAATCCCGCGCCGGGCAACCTGGGTTGCCTTGTCTTCAGCATGTACGACCGCATTGGCGCACACCAGAAGCATCCCATCACATCTTGCACGATATTTATAACGTATAGGGACATCTGCTGCTATAGCACAATAGTACCTGGCTGCGTACCTCCGACCCCAGGCCGACCCTTAGAGCAATTTTTACGCGCGCGATCTGAAGACTTGCGGCAATCGCTACACTATGCCTAAAATCGCGGCTTGGCAGGCCCCGCAAACGTGGGCGCGGTAAGCGGCACCCGCTCGAAAATCCGATGGCAGCCCTGATTCCCAGCTCGAACCCAGTGAATTTCCGCCTTGAGAATGTCCACAAACCTCGAGACCTTCTGGACGAAAGAGAAAATCATGATACGAATTATTCCTGTCGCTTTTCTCTCAATGCTCGCCTGCCTCTGCTTTGCGGATGATAAGAATGAGAAGCAGAAGCCAGCCCAGTCGATTGCCGAATTGCAACAGCAACTCGAAAAGGTTCTCAAGGATACGCATACTCCGGGGGTATCCGTTGCCATTGTGCATCGGGAAGGACCGGAGTGGGTTGCCGGCTTAGGCCAAGCGGACGTGGCCCGTAACCAAGCGGCCACGCCCGAGACGCTGTTCCGCATTGGCTCCACGTCGAAAGCATTTGCATCGCTGGCGATCCTTATGCTGGCCGATCAAGGCAAGCTCTCGCTCGATGATCCTGTCCGCAAGCTGGTTCCCGAGGTGTGGTTTGAAAATCGCTGGGAAGCGGATGATCCGGTCTGGGTGGTCCATCTTCTGGAGCACACCACCGGCTGGGACGACATGCACCTGCGTGAATATGCCAAGAATGCGCCGCCCAGCATGGGGCTGCGCGAGGCGCTGGATTACGATCACCACTCGCGTATTTCCCGCTGGCGTCCCGGCACGCGTATGGCCTACTGCAATTCCGGCCCGCCGGTCGCGGCCTACCTTGTCGAAAAAATCACGGGCCAGCGCTTTGAAGATTTCGTGGAGCGGAGTCTTTTCCACCCCATCGGAATGAAGACAGCGACCTATTTCCCGCCGCCCGCAGGAACCGCGACCACTCTCTATCATAACGACGGCAAGACTCCTTACCCTTACTGGAACATCCTTTTTCGCCCCGCAGGCTCCATCAACGCTTCCGCCAGGGACATGGCGGCCTATGTCCAGTTCTACCTCAATCGCGGTATGGCGAACGGCGTCCAGGTTGTCCCCACCGCCGACATCGATCGCATGGAAATCCCCGCCAGCACCTGGTCCGCAAGAGAAGGGATGAGGAGTGGATACGGCTTAAGCAATTATTGGAGTGTCCATGAAGGCTTCGTGTATCATGGGCATAACGGGGGCGTCAACGGCGGACTCACCGAGATGGCGTACCTGCCCGAATACGGCGTGGGCTATTTTTACAGCATCAACGCGGGAAATGGAAATACGTTTGACCAAATAGGCAAGGCCATACGCGCCTACGTCACAATCAAATTACAAAAACCACCGTTGCCCCCCGTTGCATCTCTGCCCCCAAGCGCTGCCGATTACGCGGGCTGGTATGAGCCGGACTCACCCCGCGTCGAACTGACCCATTTCATCGAGCGTTTGGCTGGCCTTAGCCTGGCGCGTTTGAAGGACGGCAAGCTCCTCATTACCAATTTGGGTGGATGGAATAAAACATTCCTTCCCGTTTCCGGCAGCCAGTTTCGATATGTTCCAAAAAAGGATTCTCCTGAGCCTGTCCCTACTCTCGCGTTGCTCGCCCCAAACGAGGAAGGTCGCTTCATCCAGGCGGGAATCATGACCACCATGAAACGCATCCCGGCAGGGGTGGCCATCCTGGAGATTGCGCTCACGGCGTTCGTTTCACTTTCCATCCTATCGATTCTGATCTACGCGCCCTTCTGGATTCTTGGGGGACTCAGCAAGAAACGCCGCCGCCCGCTCGAGCGCGCCATGCGCATCTGGCCTCTTATGGCGGTGCTGAGCCTGATTGCCATAGTAGTCATATTCATTCTGTGCGCCAATGACCTGATCGCGCGCCTGGGGAATCTGACCGCGTGGTCCGCGGCTCTCTTTTTGGTCACTATTGCCTTTGCCGCCGCGTCAGTCGCGAGCGCCATCGCCTTGCGGCGGGCGCCCTCCGCGGCGGTCCGCCAAGGCGTCCGCAGATATTCGATTGCTGTCACTGCGGCCCTGCTGATAGCCACCGGCTACCTTGCCTACTGGGGCATCATCGGCTTACGGACGTGGGTTTAGCTCGGATCAGGGCGAAGTTGGGTTGGCCGCCGGGGGTACGGGCACGGGAGGCTTAGTGAACTTCGCGTCATCGATTGGGACGTTCTGTTGAATCTGGTCAACCTGAATGGTGAAGCGGGCGCCGGGGCGGGCTAGGGTCCAGCGGAAGGGAACCTTGATGGCGCCGACGCCGCGATAGTCAGCATAGTCAATCTGAGTGGGGTTGCGACCCAGGGGCGTATCGACGTAGCGCACCGGGCGCACCAGCAGCGCCGATTGCCGGCCGAAGTACAACCTCACGGGCGGCTGGCCCGGATTCGCGGCCAGTACAAGATACGTTTCTTCGGCGCAGGCTTAGCAGCACTAATGACAGTGGCAAGAACGGGCCTGTCATTCCCGCGAAAGCGGGAATCCAGTCCGCCAATTTCTGAAGGTTTGCGGAGTGGGTTCCCGCTTTCGCGGGAACGACAGCGCTGGACCAGCGGACCGGCCCATCAGGCATTTCGGCCACGCGACGCCAATGCCTTGATAGCGGCGACGGTCTCTTCGGCTGACCGGCCGGTGATGCGAAGGAACTTCCGGCGAGACCTTTGCCCCGAGACAATGGTCACACACGCTTGTGGCAAACGTAATGCACGTGCGAAAAAATAGACACAGGCTTGGTTGGCCTCACCTTCGCTGGGTGGAGCATGCAACTCCAGGCGCAGTTCCCCAGTCGAGTCGTAGGCCAAGCTCTCGCGAGCCGAGCGAGGTTTGACCTTAAGCCAGAAAGAGACGGTTTCTTGTTCGACTTTGAAGTCGGGCATGGTAGTTGTCAGTTGTCAGTGGTCAGTGGTCAGTGGTCAGTGGTCCGTTATTGAAAAAGGGGCTAGGGGCTAGGGGCTAGGGGCTGGGGGCTAGGGCGATTTTGTATTTTAGATTCTAGATTATGGATTCCCTCTCCCTTGCCCTCAGCCTTCAGTCTTCTGTCTTCTGCTTTCTGCCTACTGCTTACTGCCTTCCGGCTCCCCGTCGTATCAGCTCCTCGGGCCGAAAATAGCGGTTCCCACTCGGATGATGGTCGCGCCCTCTTCTATAGCGACTTCGAAATCGTGGCTCATACCCATCGAGAGCTCGTGCATAGAGACGCTGGGAATGTCTCTCGCGTCAATCTTCTGAGCCAGTTCCCGGAGCCGCCGGAAATAAGGCCGTGCCTGCTCCGGGTCGTCGAAAAACGGAGGGATAACCATCAGGCCGCGAACTTCGAGCATGGCCAATTGACCGATCTGCTCGGCGAGTGGTATTACTTCTGGCTCCCCAATTCCTGCCTTGCTCTCCTCGCCGCCCAGGTTGACTTCCAGCAGCACCGGCAACCGGCTCCCTCCCGAAGCCGTCGCCTGGTCCAGTTTCTGGGCCAGCCGAAGCGAGTCCACGGAGTGCACCCAGTGAAACAGTTCCCTTGCGGTCTTGGCTTTATTGCTCTGAAGGTGGCCCACCAAATGCCAGGTGATACTCAAGTCCGAAAGCGCCGGGCGCTTGGCAGCGGCCTCCTGCACGCGATTCTCACCAAAATCGCGCAGCCCGGCCTCATACGCCGCGCGGATGCTTTCCGGCGGGAAGGTTTTTGAAATGGCCAGCAGCTTCACGCCGTCCGGCCCGCGCCCGCTGCGCCAGCAGGCCGCCGCGATTCGCTCCTGCACCTGCGCCACATTTTCCTTGATACTCATCACCACGTCATTCTACCATCGAAGACCCAAGGACTACGGACGAACCTAAATGAAGCGCGGCCTTTTCATCACACTGGAAGGAATAGACGGGACGGGAAAGAGCACACAACTCCGTCTCCTCGTTCAACACTTGAGGAAGCGCGGGCTCGCGGTGCGCGTCACGCGCGAGCCGGGCGGCACGAAGGTAGGCGAGCGCATACGAAGAATCCTCTTAGCCTCGGCCACCACTCGCCTCGCTCCCCTGGCGGAGCTGGCTCTGATGTACGCGACCCGCGCCCAGCATTTGCAGGAGGTGATCCTACCAGCTCTAGCCAGAGGCGAAATTGTGTTGAGTGACCGTTATAATGATGCCTCGCTCGCTTATCAGGGATATGGGCGAGAGTTGGGCGTGGAGACTGTCCGGGCCCTCGACCGCATCATCTGCCGCCGCACCCAGCCTGACTTGACCGTCGTTTTGGATCTTGCCCCTCGTCTCTCCCTCGCGCGCGCCCAGGGCCGCCAGTCACGGCGGAAATCAAAGCAGGGGCGGTTCGAATCGCAAGGCATTAGCTTTCACCAGAGAGTTCGCAACGGCTACCTGGCCATCGCCCGCAAGGAACCCCGCCGGGTGAAGGTCGTGCGAGCGGGCGGGCCGGTGGCGGAAATTCAGGCGGAGATTCGCAAGCTCGTTGACGGCTTTCTGGCGCGGCGGGTGAAATGATTTTAGATTTTAGATTTTGGATTTTCGATTGCATTCCCACTTGCAACCAAGATTGGTAAGTAGAGCCGGCAGCCGGGAGGGCAATCTGAAATTCAAAATTCAAAATCCAAAATCCAAAATCTAAAATAAAATGCCTTTTGACTCATTCATCGGAAACTCCAAAGCCCTCGCCGGCGTGCGCGAGATGGTGGCAGGCGGTCGTGTTCCCGGCAGTCTGTTGTTCTCAGGTCCGGACGGCGTGGGCAAGAAAACTCTGGCGCAGATGATGGCCAAAGCGTTGGTGTGCGAGCGGAGCAAGGACGACTTCTGCGACGCCTGCCCACGCTGTCGCAAAGCCGAGGAGATGTTCGCCACGGCGCAAGCGGACCTGGCGCGCCGGAGGGAAATCAAAGAGGCGGCAAGGCGGGTGGAAGGGTTGGTCTATTTCGATTTCCAGATCCTCGAGCCGCTCACGCGCTTCATTCTCACAGAACAAATCCGGCAACTGCGCCACGTGGCTTACACCCGGCCCTTCGAGTTCCCGCGGCGCATCTTTATTATTGATGACGCTCAGACGGTTCACTGGCAGGCGGCGGACCTTCTGCTGAAAGTGCTCGAAGAGCCGCCCGAAACCACCTCCTTCATTCTTGTTTGCTCGAATCCTTACGAGTTGCGCCCCACCATCCGCTCCCGGTGTTTACAGATACTGTTTCAGCCCGTGGCGGAATCGGCCATCCTGGACGTGCTGGCCAGGCAGGAAGGCTTGAATAAAACACAGATGGTCCTCGCGGCGCGTGTGGCCTCCGGCAGCGTGGCCAAAGCCCGGAGCTTCGATCTTGCGGCCTACGAACAGCGGCGTAAGCCTTGGCTGGAATTCCTGGGAGCCGTGGCGCGCCGCGTCCCTGCTTCATCCGGCCCCACAGACTGGCGTCCGCTTTTTGATTCGGCCAAGGCGCTCGCCGAAAACCGGGACGATTTCGAGGCCACACTCAATATCGGCTATTCCCTGCTGCGGGACCTGCTTCACGTGCTGTTGCAAGGACCGGAAACCGAAGTGACGAACGTGGATGAGCTCCCGCGCCTTGAGGCTTGGGCGGCCCACCTGGGACTCCAGGGAATTGAACTTTTAAAGTCCGGCCTCGACCAGGCCTACCGGCTTCAAATCCGCAATGTAAACCAGCAACTCGGCTTTGAGGCGCTGGGCCTGGAGGCCTATGCGAAATCCAAGGTCCTTCAGTATCAGTAGCGGCGAGTTTACCTCGCCATGCGCTGGCGAGTTCACCTCGACAAATGGCAGCGTAAAGCCGCCTCTACATCAACCTGACTGGCCAACTCAAGTATGGGGGTGCGCGACATAAGTGTGGGGCTCCATTGCGACTCGGGAGGGTTCGTGGTAACATAGATGACATTCGCGGCTTTCTCCCTCGAATGGCTTTTCTACCGACCGGGAAGAAACCCGGGTGGCAAAGCAAGCGTCTACTCAAATAGAGATGGCAGACGCCCATTCTAGGGGGGGAACCTCTCAACTTGCGGCCTCGGGAAACCAGGCCGAAGGAGTTAAGCACAATGAACCGACGACTCATCCGCCCAACGCTATCGGAAGTCCAGGACCAAATGGGCGCACGGATGCAGCGCAAGAAGCCTGCACCTCCTGAACAAACCAGCGCGGAGAGCTTCTATTACCTGAAACAGATGCAGGCGCGAACGCCCATAGTGGTAGTTCTCAACGGGGACGAAGTCATCCACGGCGTCATCGAGTGGTACGACAAGAATTGCATCAAGGTCCACAGGGCAAACGAACCCAATCTCCTGATCATGAAGTCCGCCATCCGGTATATGTATAAGGAGAACGAAAGCAAGCATGGGGGCGGAGGGGATGGCAATCGCGTTCCCGACAACGGGCAAGACGACTTTGTGCAGCCTTGACACTGCAACTCTCCGCGCCTAGGATAATCTTTCGTCTTAATCCCGCTCGCGAGCATAATTGTGAGTCCTGAACGAACATTTAACTATCAGCCAGACTCCAGCTCGAAAATGATGATTGTTGTCTCCGCTCGTCCCATGGCAGGGCCTTTGCGGACGGTGGTTCCCTCGAGGTTTCTGGCCGGCCTTTTCGTTGCCGTGATCCTGTTAAGCTTGCCTTTCCGGGCCACGCTCGAGGCCCAGGAGCAACGCAAGCCCAAGGTGCCAGTTATCAGTAAGATCACTTCAGGCGGGCCGATTCAGCAGGCATTCACGGGCATTGTGAAATCCGTTGATCTCGAGAGCGAGGTCTTGAATGTCGACAGTGTCAACGGAAAATCCACAGAAATCTTCCCTATTAGGAAAAAAATCCGCGTGGTTACCGCCGACGGCGACAAGCTTAAGCTGGCGAAACTGAAACCTGGCACTAACGTTCTGGTTTACTATGAGCAACGGGGCGATCACAAAACAGTGACGCAAATTGTGGTTCTAGCAGGCGGCGAAGAGAAGAAGAAAACTCCCCCCTCTTAGCATTCCCGGGGCGGGATCAGGTCTTAATGGCATCCCATGAAAATTGGTATAACCTGTTACCCCACCTATGGCGGAAGTGGTGTCGTCGCCACTGAACTGGGTCTGGAATTAGCCGCGCGCGGACACGACATTCATTTCATCAGCTACGCTGTTCCCGTCCGCATGACCGAGCCTTCCGAGCGCCTCCACTTCCACGAAGTGGAGATGCTCAACTACCCTTTGTTCAATCATCCCCCATACACCCTGGCGTTGGCCACCCAGATGGCGAACGTGGCCATGAACGAATCGCTGGATTTGTTGCATGTCCATTATGCAATCCCCCACTCGGTGAGCGCCTATTTGGCCAGGGCGATGCGCCATCCCCACCGCCTGCCCTTTGTCACCACCCTGCACGGAACAGACATAACGTTGGTCGGCGTGGATCGCTCCTACCTGCCCATAACCCGGTTTTCCATCGAACAGAGCGACGGCGTGACCGCCATCTCCGAATACCTGCGCGCGGTGACGTTGCGCGAACTCGATATTCAGCGGCCCGTGGAAGTGATTCCAAACTTCGTCAACTGCGACGTCTTCCAGCCCGGCGGCTCGAATTGCCGGCGCGAGGAATTTGCCCCCAAGGGTGAGCCTATCCTCGTGCACCTGTCCAACTTTCGCCCGGTCAAACGGGTTTCCGATGTGGTCAATATCTTCGCCGCCGTCCGGGCGGAGGTCCCGGCCAAACTCCTCATGATTGGCGACGGCCCGGAGCGCACTAGCGCCGAATGGCTGGTTCGTGAAAAGGGCCTGACGAAGGACGTCTTCTTTTTAGGCAAACAAAATCAAGTGGCGGAACTCCTCAATTGCGCGGACGTACTCCTTTTGCCCAGCGAAATCGAGTCCTTTGGCCTGGCGGCGCTAGAGGGAATGGCCTGCGGTGTACCTGCCGTCTGTTCGGAGGTGGGGGGATTACCGGAGGTAATCAGAAACGGTGTGGAAGGCTTTCTAGTGCCAGGTCATGACGTGAAAACCATGGCCGCACGCGCCCTGGAGATCGTCACCAACCCGCAACGGCGCGAGCAGATGGGCATGGCGGCGCGGCAACGCGCCTCGACCACTTTTTGTAGCCAAAAGATCATTCCCCTTTACGAAGATCTCTACCAGCGCATCCTGGCGAGCACCTAAGGGTTTGCGCATTCCTGACAACTCTTTTGAAAATATGAGGCGTAGATGATTAGAAGCATCAGGCAAGGAAGGGTTTGGATTTTTGTCATTTTTGCTGTATGGGCATTACTCGGTATTTCCGTTTCCCTGGCGGACGAGGGAATGTGGACCTTTGACAATCCCCCGCTTAAACAGCTCAAGGAGCGCTATGGTTTCGAGCCCACCCGCGAGTGGCTCGACCACCTCCGCCTCTCTAGCGCGCGTTTTAACGACGGCGGCTCGGGTTCGTTCGTAAGCCCCCGCGGAGTCGTACTCACCAACCACCATGTGGCGCTCACCCAGCTCCAGAAGGTCTCTTCGCCTGCCAAAGACTACGTTAAGGATGGGTTTTATGCGCGGACTGAGGCGGAAGAACTGAAGTGCCCCGACCTCGAAGTGAACGTCCTGGTCGCTATGCAGGACGTGACACCGCGTGTGCGAAGCGCTGTCAAGGTGGGGATGACGGACGAAGCCGCTTTGAAGGCTCGAAAAGCGGAAATGGCAAAAATCGAGAAAGAGAGCCTGGAAAGAACCGGCTTGCGCTCCGATGTGATTTCCGTCTATCAGGGCGGCGAATACTGGCTCTATCAGTACAAGAAATACACTGACATGCGCCTGGTTTTTGCACCCGAGCAACAAATCGCCTTCTTCGGAGGCGATCCCGATAACTTCACCTACCCTCGCTACGACATCGACTTCGCCCTGTTTCGAGTGTACCAAAACGGGATACCTGTCGAAAGCAATAATTACCTGAAATGGAACGCAAAAGGCGCGGCGGATGGCGAACTGGTCTTCGTTTCAGGAAACCCGGGCTCCACCTCGCGCCTCGAGACTATGACTCAGATCGAAACGGAAAGGGACTACAACCTGCCCCTGGTTCTTAAAGTCCTGAAGCGGCGAGTGGAAACCGCGAGGCGTTATGCCGCCCAGGGACCTGAGCAGGCCCGGCAAGCGGCGCGCATAATCTTCTTAGCAGAGAACTCTCTGAAGGCGTTCAGAGGCCAGGCTCAGGGCCTGGCGGACAAGAACCTGGTGACCAAGATGCAGAACGACGAGGCGAGCTTTCGCGCTCTGGTGGCGAGCAAGCCGGAGTGGGAAAAGGCTTATGGCGGAGCCTGGGATGCCATTGCCCAAGCGGAGATAAAGCACCGACAGATGCTGAAAACATATCGGCTTTATTCGCTCCGCTGGTCCCGCTTGCTGGATATCGCGCTCAATATTGTGCAGTACGTAGCGGAGGTGAAGAAACCTGACGGAGAAAGGCTCGAGGGATTTCACGATTCCCAGCTTGATTCGCTCCGTTTTCGTCTCTTTTCGCCAGCGCCGATTTATCCTGGGTATGAAGCGGTAATGCTGGAAGGAGCCCTGCAACTTTCGCTCGACGAATTGGGCGCCAACGATCCCTTGCTGAAAGCCGTGCTGGGCGGCCGCGCTCCGGCCGAAGTGGCAAAGCAATCTGTCGAGGGAAGCAAGCTGGCGGACCCGGCCCTTCGGAAGTCGATCGTGGACGGTGGTGAAGCAGCCGTGCAGTCATCCAGCGATCCCATGATGGTGTTGGCGCGCACCATCGATCCCTTCGATCGCCAGAGGATCAAGGCCCTTGAGGACAATGTAGAAAGCGTGGAGACCCCGGCGGGGGAAGAAATCGGCCAGGCCCGATTCGCCGTTTACGGGAAGTCACTCTATCCCGACGCGACGTTCACACTCCGGCTCGCCTATGGCGCGGTCAAGGGTTACCCGATGAACGGGACGCAAGCGCCTCCCATGACCACCTTCTATGGCCTCTACGACCGGGCCTATAGCTTCCGCCTTAAACACCCTTACCAATCTACCGGCACGCTATCTCGAGCGGCGCACGCGCCTGGACCTGGCCGGGCCGCTGGATTTTGTCAACACCTGTGACATCATCGGTGGAAATTCAGGCTCCCCAGTCGTCAACAGGCAGGGCGAGTTGGTCGGGTTGATTTTCGATGGGAACATCGAAAGCCTGGTCGGCGACTTCGCCTACAACGAGATGAACAATCGCGCCGTGGCGGTCCACAGTGGCGCCATCATCGAAGTGCTGCGTGGGGTCTACGATGCCTCGCCCTTGGCTGACGAGCTCGAGGGGAAGTAAAGGTAGCTCTGGCGTCTCCCCCGCGCTACCCAAGAACGGACGAGCATGGTACTATTGTCACTGTAGTCAGGGCTTTCACGAATCTCTTTCAACTTTCGCCACCCGGTCATCCCGAGGAGGACCGATCCGTGCGGGGCGTGTGCCCACACTTAATGGATTGATCCCCGGCGGGATATCGCTTCGCGCAGGCTTGGCCTTATTGATGCCAAGATCGCGGATGGCGGTAAACGGGGTCAAAGCCCGGCTGAGAGCTCCTGGTGCTCAGGCGGCTCCTATTCTCAAGTGAGGTCTGACAATGCGAAAGATTCTCAAGATTGCGGCGTTCGGAGTAGCGTGTCTGATCGTGGTGCTTGCAATTGCCATTAGCCTGACGATCGGCTGGCGGCCGTTCATCGGCCCGCGCGCTCGTCCGCTGACCAATCGCACCTTCGAGCGCACGCCGGTGCGCTTGGCCCGCGGCCGGTATCTGGTCGAGAATCTCGGATGCTTCGATTGCCACGGTGAACACGATTGGACGAAGCACGACGCGCCGCTGATCGAGGGCACGCGCGGCGCCGGCTACGCCGACTTCCCTATGGCGGGGCTTCCGGGCCGCATTGTGCCGCCGAACATCACGCCCGACCCCGAAACCGGAGTCGGCAATTGGACCGATGACATGCTGGGGCGCGCCATCCGCGAGGGGATCGGTCATGACGGTCGCGCGCTGTTTCCTTTTATGCCTTACCCGGACATGCGTTATATGTCCGACGAAGACTTGGCCTCCGTTATCGTCTATATACGGTCCATCCCACCCATTCGAAAAGCGTTGCCGAAGACTGAGATTATCTTCCCTGTGAAGTACCTCATGCGGAGCGTACCTCAGCCCATCACCACGCCCGTGCCTGAACCTGACGTCTCAACGCCAGCCAAGCGCGGCGCCTACTTGGTGACCATCGTGGGCTGTACGGATTGCCACACACCGCAGGCAAAGGGGCAGCCGATTCGCGGCCTCGAATTTGCTGGGGGCATCATACTGGACGGGCCGTGGGGTCGAGTGGCGAGCGCCAACATCACACCGGATCCCTCCGGGATTTCCTATTACGACGAAGCGCTATTCTTGGAAATGGCGCGCACCGGATACGTCAAAGCGCGGAAGATTAACCAGATCATGCCCTGGAGCGATTATCGGAATCTTACCGATGAAGACCTGAAGGCCATCTTTGCCTATATTCGCACCCTCAAGCCCGTGAAGCATCGGGTTGACAACAGCGAGCCGCCCACCTTCTGCAAGCTCTGCGGCTCCAGTCATGGGGCGGGAAACCGGAATTAGCGCCGATGTCGCGGCATGCTGTGCTGTCATTCCGAGTGGTCATGGCCTGCGGCCCACCCATCGAAATGAAAGGCTAGCCTTCGTCACCCCCGCGCAAGCGGGGGCTAGGTGTAGGGGCACGCCATGGCGTGCCCCTACAATGACCGGCGTGGGTTGATTTTCAGGAGAGCGGAGCGAGGAATCTCGCCCTGGTTTGTGCGGGAACGAATCGGAGCGAGATTCCTCGCTCCGCCCAGAATGACATCCTCGTGTAACCGGAGCTTTCACAGGCCCATCGGGCGGAGAGGATGGCTTCCTAGACTTTGTACCGGTCGTAGTCGAACGGCTCGTTGACCAGATGAAAGAGCGGCTCACCAGGTAGCTGAAGGTAATAGGTCCTCAGAGGCGTGCGCGAAAAGTCGGTCAGTTTTCGAGGCGTAGCCGCGCCGTCCACCCATTCGTAGACCGGGATCTCCCACGGATTGAAAGTGTCTGTAAGGCCGCGTTCCTTGGCGATACGGAACAGATTGACGTTGCCAGGTTCATGGCCGCCCAGGTACATCCCGATCACGTCTAAACGGAACTTATCCTTGCTGAACATCACCAGGTTCGTGAGGTAGTCCTGGCCTTGGGTGAAGCCATCGCCATCCCGCCCGTAAATGCCTTCGATCATGGCCAGGCCCGTCTTCATCACGCTCATGTGGTCGCAGGCCTTGTGCGCCCAGATCTCCTCGACCATCGGGCTCAACTGATGCGGGCTGTCGTAACGGCTCGTAATGCAGCTTAACGTGGCTATCGAACAATTTCTTGATTACAGGTTCCGCGTTGGGATTAATGTCCGGCTTCATGAAATCGGGCACTCCCGTCACCATCCCCCAGCCCGAACAGAATGAAACGTAAGGGTTCACCACCAATCCTTGCTCGTTTTTGACGGACAGGCTCATGCACATCCCGTGAGCCTTCCACTTCGCGATGTTGAGCAGCCAGGTGTCCGGCTCATTGACGGGCGCATAGTGAGGAATGCGCTTGAAGACCACCGGGTCGGGCACTGTGCTCCAGTTCATCTCCCAGCTTTCCCGGAAGTGCCGGGGGCGGCGATCGGGCTCATTCATCACCACTCCCAGGCGTTCGTTGATATCCACAAACCCTCGAACATTCCACAGGTAGTACTCGTCGGCTTCAACAAAGTGAAACTTCTTCAGGCCCACTTCCTTCAGGCCCGTGATCATGCCCTCGTAGAACTGCGGGTCCGTTCCCGTGCCCCAGTTCTCTACATCCGGACGATTCCTGTCGTGCACGCTCATGAAATTCGGCTTGAGCACGATACGGTGGGTTACGGGAATCCCGGGCTGCGCCATGGGCACGAAGATCTCCCTGGCCAGCGTGAGGCCCTCTCGCAGTTTGGCCGCTTCGTCCATCTTGTGCGGCACGTGGGTGCGCCGGATAAAGACAGCCTTGGGATTGCTCTCGATGAAAGGGTGGAGTCCGAAGTAAGCTTGGGGGAGACCCAAGGAAGCCCCAGCTAACTTGACCCGGGGATCACGCCGGCGGCAGCAGCCAGTGCGCCGGTACGTAAGAAATCTCTGCGAGTGAGCATATGCGGTCCTCCCGAACCTTTTCAGTTTACCCCGAAAACCACGACGCCGACGCGTCCTAACTCGGGGATCATAACCTCGGTAGTCTACCCCGCCTTGCGGTAGGAATCGATCAAGGTTCGACCTAGGGCCGCAACAGACTGGCTTACAAGGACTTACGCTGAATACCAGCCCACACTTCACTTTCTAAGCCTAAGTCCCCTCCCCATTAGATTGAGATGCAACAAAGCCCGGCCACGGTTCGCTCTTTAGGGACAAAAAGTGCATAGCGCCTCTTATGGTATCTTGTCCACCCGGATCTTCGGAAAGACCCGAGGCTGTATACGACAACTCCCTCAAACTCCCGGAGATGCGGTTCCTGCTGGCCAATATTCCTGGCGCGGGGGAAAACGATCATGGCGGGTATCGCCACGCACGGGCAACCTCCCCCAAGAGACTACAGCGCTAAATCTTGTAGCGGTCGTAGTCGAAGGGTTCGTTGACCAAGTGGTAGAGCGGCTCGCCAGGTAGCTGCAGGTAATAGGTCCTTAGCGGCGTGCGCGGAAAGTCGGTCAGTTTTCGAGGGGTGGCCGCGCCATCCACCCATTCGTAGATCGGGATCTCCCAGGGATTGAAAGTGTCCGTCAGGCCACGTTCCTTGGCGGTGCGGAAGAGATTGATGTCGCCAGGTTCATGGCCGCCCAGGTACATGCCGATCACGTCTAAACGGAACTTGTCCTTGCTGAACATCACCAGGTTCGTGAGGCACTTGCTTTCCGTCGCCATCCAGCCCATAGATGCCTTCGATCATGGCCAAGCCCGTCTTCAACACGCTCATGTTGTCGCAGGTCTTGTGCGCCCAGATCTCCTGGCGCATCGGGCTCAAATCATGCTGGCTGTTGTAACGGTCATAATGCAGCTTGACGTGGTTGTCGAAGAATCTTTTGATTACAGGTTCCGCGTTGGGATTAATGTCCGGCTTCATGAAATCAGGCGCTCCCGTAACCATTTGCCAGCCCGGACAGAAGCGAACGAAAGGAAGCACCACCAATCCTTGCTCGTTCTTGACGGACAGGGTCAGGCACATCCCGTGGGACTTCCACTTCGCGATGTTGAGCAACCAGGTGTCCGGCTCATTGACGGGCGCATAATGAGGAATGCGCTTGTAGATCACCGCGTCGGGCACCGTGCTCCAGGTCATCTCCCAGTTTTCCCGGAAGTGCCGGATACGGCGCACGGGCTCATTCATCTGCACTCCCAGGCGTTCGTTGACGTCCGCAAGCCCGCGCCACTGGGGGTAGCCGTTGGCTTCGACAAAGTAGAACTTTCTTAGGCCGACTTCCTTCAGGCCCATGACCACGCCCTCGTAGAACTGCGCGTCCGTTCCCGCGTAGTTCGGTTTGAGAACGATACGGTGGGTAAGGGGAATCCCGGGCCGGTCCATGGGCACGAAGATTTCCCTGGCCAGCGTGAGGCCTTCCCGCCGTTTGGCCTCTTCGTCCATGATGTTCGCCACGTGGGTGCGCCGGATAAAGACAGCCTTGGGATTACTCTCGATGAAAGGGTGGGGTCCGAAGTAAGCTTGGGGCAGACCCAAGGAAGCCCCAGCCAACCTGACCCCAGGGATCGCGCCAGCGGCGGCGGCCAGCGCGCTGTTGCAGAGAAACTCTCTCCGAGTAAGCATCTGCGCACCTCCACGGAAATTTCATGCAGCCGTGTCATTCCGAGTGGTCATGGGCCTGCGGCCCACCCATCGAAATGAACGTCAAGCCTTCGTCACCCCCGCGCAAGCGGGATTCCACGTCAGCAGACGAACTGGATTCCCGTCGGCTGACGGGAATGACGTGGCTTTCCACGGAACTTAGCAAGGAATGACACCCAGTCATCCCAAAACCACAACGCCGACGCGTTCTAATTCGGGGACCCTAACCTCGGTGGTCGTTCCCCTCTTTGTGGTAGGAAGCGACAAAGGCTCGCCCTCGGGCCGCAACAGGCTGGCTTGCGAGTAGTTACCCTGAATTCCAGCCAGCACTTCATACTCACGCGGAGAGCCGTAGTTAACAAGATGCAGTAAGGCTCGACCGCCGTTCACCCCTCGAGGACAGGAAGTGGCCCGCGCGATCACCTCGTCGGCATTCCAGAGACGCGCGGCGCGGCGCGGCTGCGTGACGATATCGATCACATCGAAGGTGAATTCGCCGGGGTCGGAGATCGGTTCGTGGTAGGCAACCACTTGGCCGCGGCCCAGTGAGTAGAAGTCCCGATCCTCCTGTTTGCGCACCAGCTTGAGTCGTGAATCGCGCCACCAGGCGTTTGCACCCGGCGCGTCCACGATGAGTGGAGTTCCAGCCTCCGCGTGGCTCAGAAGGCGCCGCCGAATCCCAGGGCCGGGCGGATGAATGCTGACCGCCACCAAAGCGAGCCGGCGCGAGGGATCCGGCGCAGGAGGATTCGCCGCGCTTGCCAGCGCCGGTGAGGCGTTATGACGATAAAATAGGTTGACGATTTCCGCCTGGCTCTCGTCCGGCTCCACAAGAACGGTAATGATTGGGAACGCAGCCTGACAAAACAAGCTCGCGTTCTTGCCCAACCATTGCGCCGTGCGACCCATTTGGCGCCAGGCCTCCAAGGCTTTCGCTTCGCCGCCCAGCAGCCTCTCATGATAGCGCGGCTCCAGCGAAAGGAGGTAATTCCCTCCATTAACCCAAGCCTCGACCAGGGCCAGCTCCAACGAGGAGTAAGGTAAGAGGGCATCAGGCTTCACTCCAGCCTTATCGTCCGGAAGGTATCCAAGCAGGGCGGGGCGATTCGGGTAAAGGGTGCGCAAAATACCGATCAAATAACCGTTTGCGTCGACCCACGGCCGCGCGGTCGCACTCGCCGTGAACACATCACTGCCTTCCGAAGGCCGCGACTCACTCCGGGCCACAAGCCGTTGGTAAGAGCAACCAAGGCTCCTGGCGGCGCGCTGTTGATCGAAGCAAGCGATAAGAACTGGATTTCCTCCAGAGGCTGGACCTTGAGGCCAGCATTCCGGCAGGCGGCCTCAAAAGACTCGTTTCGAGACGACAACAGGCACCGTCGTGATACCACCCTCCTTGAGAAGAGGGATATACTTCGCGTCGCAATCATTCCAGCGCACTGCTACTTCTGTGGATAAATCGAGGGGCATATGATTCTCGGGTTTAGTAAGTGTGATCACTACTTCTAAGCCTGCCAACTCCGCGCTTCCGATAGTCCAAGCGATCCCAATCTCAGCTTGGAAAAAGGCAGGCTTCGCTGTGCTGCACTTCTGCTCGTATTCAAGCTTACCACCAAGGCTTTGACAGTATACCTCACCAGGAGCGAAGCACGCTATGGGCCATTTTAATGAACCTGGGGCATTTCACGAAGCGCGCGAGAGCCTTGGCAGGCGAAGTGTTTGCGGAATAAGTTGCAAAATTCTGCTACTATCCTACCTTTTGATTTCATGCACCTCAGAGCATAGGGGGGGCCTTATGGTGAATGATTCGAAAGTCGGTCGACGGGAATTTCTGGAGACAAGTTTGAAGAACAGCGCGGGGCTGGCCGCCTTGAGCGGCATCAGCTTTTTGACGCACCCTGAGAGAGTAAGAGGCGCGAGCGACCGCGTCCGAATTGCCGTGGTGGGCATTCGGGGGCAGGGGTTCGGCCATATTGAAGGATTTTCCGCCGTCCCCAATACGGAGGTCGCCGCGATTTGCGACGTGGATGAAAACGTGATCAGCCAACGGCTGGCCGACATGGAGAAGCGCGGCCTGCCCAAACCCAAGGTCTACATCGATTATCGCAAGCTGCTCGAAGACAAGTCCATCGACGCGGTTTCCATCGCCACTCCCAACCACTGGCATTCGCTGATGGGCATCTGGGCCTGCCAGGCAGGCAAGGACGTCTACGTCGAGAAGCCCTGCTCGCACACCTGGTGGGAAGGTCACCAACTCGTCGAGGCCGCCCGCAAGTACAACCGCATCGTCATGCACGGAACGCAAGGCCGCTCCGCGGGGGGCTATCTCGAGGGCGTGCGGAAGCTGCGCGAAGGGGTGATTGGCGAGGTCTACCTGGCGCGCGGCCTTTGCTTCAAATGGCGCGACACGATCGGCAAAGCAGCGGTCGAGCCGGTCCCGGCGGGCGTTCATTACGACTTGTGGACCGGCCCCGCCCCCCTGAAGCCCTTTACCCGCAACCGCTTTCACTACAACTGGCATTGGATCTGGGATACGGGCAATGGCGACCTGGGCAACCAGGGCGTGCACGAAGTCGATCTGGCGCGCTGGGGACTGGGCGTCAAGCTGCCGAACAAAGTTTCCGCGCTCGGCGGCCACTTCATGTTCGACGACGATCAGGAGACACCCAACACCTTGAACTGCGCCTTCGAGTTCCACTCGCCGGACGGAAAGAAGCGCTTGCTGGAGTTCGAGGTCCGCCACTGGATCACCAACACTGAGGCGGAGATCGGCATGCCCGGGTTTGGCGCGGAGGCGGCTGCCCTCCCCGTGGCGGCGGGTGCTGCACAAGTCAACGTTCAAGCAACCCAAGGCCATGTGCGGCAACCTCTTCTACGGCTCGAAGGGATTCATGGCCATGACGGGATACGCCTCATACCGCACTTGGCTCGGGCGAGGAACAGGAACCCGGCCCCAGCGCCACGCAGGGCGAGAACCGGTGGGCCAACTTCATCCAGTGCGTCCGCAGCCGCAAGAAGGCAGACCTCTTGGCCCCCATCGAGGAAGGACACCTCTCCGCCACGCTGGTTCACCTCGCGAACGCGTCCTACCGCCTGGGACGAACGCTGAATTTTGATCCTGAGACCGAACGAGTGATAGGCGACGAGGAAGCCAACCGCCTGCTGCGCGGTGATGACCGTGGTTTCCGCGCACCGTTCACAATCCCCGAACAGGTCTAGGATCGGCACCGCACGGCGTTTCAGCCGCGGTTCACTGCGGTTCAAAGTTTGACAGAGGCACCGGAGTGGCCTAAACTTCGAGTATGGAAGTCCACCTCACACCCGAACTGGAAGCCAAGCTGAACGAGATGGCCACCCGGACGGGCCGGGCGACGGACGAATTGGTCCAGGACGCCATGGCCGGCTATTTCGAAGAGGTAGCCCACGTACGCGAGATGCTTGATCGCCGGTACGATGAGGTTAAGAGCGGCAAGGTCAAGCCCATCGACGGCGAAGCTTTTTTTGAAAGCCTGCGTGAACGTGAAGACGAATTGCTTAAGCAGCGCTCCTCGCGATGAACGCCGAACACGGTTTTGACCTTCACCCACAAAGAGACTTTCTGCCTCTTGACAACTGAGACAAGATAGGCTATGATTGTACGTTGACTTGTGGCAGGAGGTCGCGGCCTTCCGGCGACAATGTGGCACCATGCTGCTGCCCACCTCAGTTCGGTCCCGAGAATCGGCCCACCCAGACGAAAAGGCCGCCAATTGGCTCGCCTCCCGAGGAGGGGACGGCAAGCCGTCCCCCTACAGTCGTAGGGGAAGGGCTTGCCCTGCCGTCCGGACAAAAATCGGTAGTGTCTCGGTTTGGAGTTGTAGCGGCGAGTTTACCTCGCCACGTGGCGGCGTAAAGCCACCTCTACGTCAAACTGAGGCACAACCCAAAAACCCTATCGCTTGGGCGAAGCAAGAAAACTGAACGAACGATGCGCGAATGTCTATGAAAACAAAGGGTCGCTATGGGAAACCCCCTGACGAAGCGGGAATGTCTATGAAAACACAGCTACTTATCCGATTCAAGCGGGAATATTATTGAAAAGAAAGAAGATGTGATAGCATGAGAACGATTCAGGAGGACTAATATTTCATCCCCAAACACCAAGTTTAAGGCCATTCCGCTCGGCGGTATGGGCGAGTTCGGAATGAACATGATGGTCTACGAATATGACGGCGACATGATCGTCGTCGATTGCGGGGTCATGTTCCCGGACGCCGAACTGCTGGGCGTGGACATCGTCGTGCCGGACTTCACCTACGTACGGGAGAACCGGGAGCGCCTGCGGGCCATCGTGCTGACGCATGCGCACGAAGACCATATCGGGGGGCTGCCGTATTTGCTGGACGAGGTGGACGCGCCGGTTTACGGTTCGCCCTTCACCCTGGCGCTGGCTCGCGCCAAGCTGGAGGAGCACGGCCTCGCCGAAAGCGTTCGCTTGATGGAGATGTATCCCAGCCAGCCATTTGAAGTGGGCCCCTTCCATGTGGAATTCATCCACCTCACTCACAGCACGATCGAATCCGGGGCGCTAGCCCTGACCACTCCGCTCGGGACGGTCATCCATTCCGGCGACTTCAAGTTTGACCCGACCCCTCCCGACCAGCGCGTGAGCGACCTGCACACCCTGGCGGACTATGGACGCCGCGGCGTGCTGGCGCTGTTCTCGGACTCGACGAACATCGACCGGCCGGGGCTGACGCCTTCGGAACGAGCAGTGCGGGCGCGGCTCTCAAACATCATCTCCGAGGCGCCGGGCCGGGTTCTGATTAGCTGCTTTGCCACTTCTCTGCACCGCTTGCAGATTGTCGCCGAGCTCGCCCAGGAGCACGGCCGGCGGCTCTGCTTTGTGGGGCGGAGCATGTTCCAGAATTCCGAGATCGCGATTCGCCTGGGCAGGCTGCACATCCCGGAAGGTCTGCTCATCCCGCCGCAGGACATCAAGAAATTGCCGCGGAACCAGGTGGCGCTGGTTCTTACGGGGAGCCAGGGCGAGCCCATGGCGGCCCTCTCGCGCGTGGCCGTGAACAACCATCGTTGGGTTGCGGTTGAGCCCGGAGACGACGTGGTGATTTCGGCGCGCGTCATCCCCGGCAATGAGAAACCCATCTTCCGCATGATCGACCACCTCTATCGCCGCGGCGCTCGCGTCTTCTATCACGACGGCAGCCAGCCGCCCGTCCACGTCTCCGGGCACGGCAGCGCCGAAGAGTTGAAGCTGATGCTCAATCTGGTGCGGCCCAAGTATTTCGTGCCCATTCACGGCGAGTACCGGCAACTCTACCGCCACCTGGAGCTGGCTAAGGAGCTGGCGGCGGTTTCCGAAGAGGGTTTTCTGCTGGAAAGCGGCGACGTGCTGGAGTTCGACGAGCGTGGGGCGCGGCGGGCGGGCCGTGTGCCGGTGGGCCGGGTGTGCATCGACGTAGGCACCTTCGACGAGGTCGAGGAGACCATCCTCAAAGAGCGCCGGCACATTTCGGAAGACGGCATCGTCATCCCCATCCTGGCTATCAACGAGCACACCGGCCAGCTCGAGACCCGGCCGGAAATCGTCTCGCGCGGCTTCGTGCCGCTCGACGAGGCGCCAGACTTGGTGGAAAGCGCCCGCGAAGTCATCCTGAAAACCATCGAAAGATCCAACCCCGAGGAAGTGGGCGATTGGGGGGTGATTAAAGAAAAGATCCGCACCGCGCTGCGCAAACACTTCAATGAGGAAACCGGGAAACGGCCCATGATTTTGCCGGTGGTTCTCGAAGTCTAGGAATTTTGGATTTTGGATTAGGCATTTGTGATTTCTGATTTGTGATTTGAGCCGTAGCGAAGTGAATGAGCAGCCCTCTCCCTTGGGGAGAGGGTTGTTTTTGTGTCGGCGTCGCGATCTATATTATGATAATGTAACTTGCTATATTACTATTTTAGCTTATATATAAGTCTAAGAACCGTAGATCTGCAAGGAACCCCGGTCTGCGCGACCCACTGGAGCCTCAGATGCCGATTTATCAAGCAATCGTTCTCGCCGTTGTTCAAGGCTTGACGGAATTTCTTCCCATTTCCAGCACCGCGCACCTATGGCTGGTTCCGTGGCTGCTGGGATGGAAAGATCCCGGCCTGACCTTTGATGTAGCTCTGCACGCGGGGACGCTCCTGGCGGTGCTGGCCTATTTCTGGCGCTACTGGGTGGAGATGGCCGCGATGGCGGTGGGTTTGGGCGGCGGCGCACCGGATACCAGGTCCGCGAGCCACTCAGCCCGCGCCGACCTGCGGCAAAATCCCAGGTTGTTCTGGTATCTGGTGATTGCCACTATCCCAGCGGCCCTGGCCGGCTGGCGGTTCGAGCATGCTGCGGAGGAGCAACTGCGGTCGCCGGTGATCGTGGGTGTCGCCTTAATCGTGATTGGTCTTTTCATGGGGGCGGGAGACTGGCTGGGAAAGCGCGAACGCGATCTCGGTCACGTCGGTTTTCTCGATTCATTCCTGGTGGGCGTGGCGCAAGCGCTGGCGGTGGTCCCCGGAGTTTCCCGCTCCGGCGTCACCATGACCGCCGGCCTTTTCCGCAGGATGAAACGAGAAACTGCGGCGCGCTTCTCCTTCCTGCTCTCGACCCCCGTCATCGCCGGAGCGGCCCTGAAGAAAGGCCTGGAAATTCGCCATGCGGGACTGCCGCATGACATGCATCTCCCTTTCCTTTGCGGGGCGCTCGTCTCTGCCCTGGTCGGTTACCTGGTGATTGCGGTTCTCATCCGGTATTTGGAGCGCCGCACCTTCAAACTTTTCGTTGTTTACCGGATTGTGCTGGGGGTGATAGTATTGGTCCTCGGATGGGGACTGCGTCACGTTTAGGTGGTTGGAAGAAGTCGAGAAGTCGAGAAGTTGAGAAGTCAAGGAGTCAAGAAGTTGACAAGTCAAAAACGACTTGACCCTCGACCCCTCGAGTTCTTGACTCTTCGACTTCTCGACTTCTAGACTTCTCGACTAGGAAGGCCAACGTATGGGCGCCTCATCGCCTGCCGCAGCGTCAAAGTCCAAAGAGTCCAGCTCGAAAGGTTCCCAACAAAAGCAATCGCTCCTGGACCCCCGCCGTCGTTCGGAGCTTGCGGGTTTCCTTGTGGCGGTTGCCGGGTTGCTGGTCCTGCTCAGTCTGGCGTCCTTCACGCCTGAGGACCCTTCGCTCAACACCGCCGCCGCTCCCGGGGCCACGACGCATAACTGGGTCGGCCCGGTTGGCGCGTATACCGCTGACCTGCTGTTCCAGGGATTCGGCTGGGTGGCTTACCTGATACCCATGCTCCTGCTGGTGGTGGGCTCGCGCTGGCTGCTGGTGCGGCCCTTTGCAACCCCGAAAACCAAAGCCGTTGGCGCGGGACTGCTGGTCACCTCCCTGAGCGCGCTTCTCGAGCTGTTCCCCTACACGCCGGCAGTCCGGGGGCTGATCCGCGGCAGCGGCATGCTGGGCTATCTGACGGCGGTAGGGCTGATCCACACGTTCAATCAGTTGGGGGCCTGGATTGTTGCCGGCGCGGTGTTCCTGTCTTCGCTGTTTCTGGTCACCCGCTTTTCCTTCTCCTGGGCGGCCGGATTCCTCAAAGCGCGCTGGCAGGCGGTGGCGCAGCCTGTCGCAGCCCGATGGAAGGCATGGCAGGAAGCCCGCGCGGCAGCGGCGGCAGAGCGCCGGCGACGCCGGGCCGAAACCATGCGATGGCGCGGCAAGCCGCCCATCATTTTGCAGAGAGCGGGGACGAGCCAAGCCACCCCCGTCGTCGCCAAGTTCCAACCCAGCGCACTTGCGCAGGAAGCGCCGACCGCTGAACCTGCCGCTCCCCGCATCGTGCCCGCGCCCGCTGCCGAAGCCCCGGCGAGGACCTCGCCCGGCTCCGTGGTCGGGATAAGAAAGGCCGAGCAGGCGTCTGCGCCCACACCCAGAATCGTGGGCCGCGGATCGCATGCCTACAGACTTCCCAGCGCTACTCTCCTGCGCCCGCCTGACGATACGGAAGGCATCGATGAAGACGAGTTGAAAGACCGCGCCGCCCGCCTGACAGCGAAGTTCAGCGAGTTTGGGGTCACAGGAGCCATTACACAGATTCATCCTGGGCCGGTGGTCACAACCTATGAATTCAAGCCTGAGGCCGGGATCAAATACAGCCGGATTACCAACCTGGTGGACGACCTCTGCCTGGCGATGAAGGCCGAGTCCATCCTGATCGACCGCATCCCGGGGAAATCAACGGTGGGCATTGAAGTGCCCAACCTGCACCGCGAGATCATCCACTTGCGCGAAGCGATCGAGTCCAGCGAGTTTGCGGTGTCAACTTCCAAGCTGACCCTCTGCCTGGGCAAAGTCATCACCGGAAAGATCAAAATCGCGGACCTCACGCAGATGCCGCATCTGCTGATCGCGGGGTCGACCGGGTCGGGCAAGAGCGTGGCGCTCAATTCCATGGTCGTGTCCATGTTGTATAAGTCGAACCCCAATGAAGTGAAGCTGATCATGATCGATCCCAAGCGGCTGGAATTAGGGCTCTACGAGGGTACCCCGCACCTGCTGACGCCCATCGTCACCGAGCCCAAGCAGGCCGCCAACGTGCTGCGGCGCGCTACCTTCGAGATGGAAGAACGCTTGAAGAAACTGGCCGAGCACGGCGTGCGCAACATCGAGCAATACAACAAGAGCTTCGCTCCGGATTCGACTTTGAACTTGTTTGACAACGACGGCAAGCCCGAGCAACCGCTGCCCTATATTGTGATCGTCATCGATGAGCTGGCGGACCTGATGATGGTAGAACCCCAGGGAGTGGAAGAATCGATCACGCGCCTGGCCCAAATGGCCCGCGCCGTGGGCATCCATTTGATTCTCGCCACGCAACGCCCTTCCGTGGACGTCATCACCGGGCTTATTAAAGCCAACCTGCCGGCGCGCATCTCATTTCGTGTGGCCTCCAAGGTGGACTCGCGAACCATTCTCGACGCCAACGGCGCCGAAGCGTTGCTAGGCCGCGGCGACATGCTCTTCCTGCCTCCCGCCAGCGCCCGCCTGCAAAGACTGCACGGGCCGCTGGTGACCGAACAGGAAATCAGCAAGGTCGTCGATTGGTGGAAGTCCCAGTCGCAACCGCAATACAACGAGGAATTCCTGAAACCGGTGAAGGACCGGGAGCGCGAAGATGTAGAAGGGGAAGACGAGGAGGATGCGGCGGAACTCGACGCGGTCTACGACGATGCCGTGCGCATCGTCGTGGAGTCCGGCAAGGCGTCCACTTCCCTCCTCCAGCGCCGCTTGCGGCTGGGCTACGGGCGCGCCGCGCGGCTCATCGACATGATGCAGAAGGACGGCATCGTCAGCGCCCCCGATGGCTCCAAACCGCGCGAGGTCCTGAAACCCCCCGAATGGCTGCGCGAAGCGGACGAGTCATTGCGCTAGTGATTCTTGACAGGAAATCAAATCAGCCCCAGAATAAAAGCAACGTGCCGCGGTAGCTCAGGTGGTAGAGCGCAGCCCTGAAAAGGCTGGCGTCGGCGGTTCAACTCCGTCCCGCGGCACCATCTTTTCAATAGGTTACAATCCTCTACAAGCGAATCTTGTCACAACTTGTTGGTGGGCCAGCACTGCTTCCTCTCAAGCGGACGGCTCGGCAGCTTCCGGCGCTTCGATCGAGAGTGGCTCCGTGGACCGAGGCTGAAACCTGAATCTTAGCGCCTCGAGAATTACCTGCAGGATGGAATGTCGATTCTGGAAAAGTACCCGCGTCCAATCTCTTCGCGTCATTTGCGGGAAGTAAATTCCGCGGAACGCCAGTCGGCCCAGCAAATGGATGATTCGGTTTGCGAGAGATCCCGATTCCAACCTGTCGATCGCCGCTCTGTTCGTTGCCGGCGTATAGGAAGAATCCCATGCCTGCCTGACTTCTTCCTCCGCTTGTTCTGGAGAGATCCCCAGGGGCGTGAAATCCATCGTAAAGGGCTTGAACTCCAACCAGTGCTTGGGTCTGGTCAGCCGGCCCGCAGCCATGAGTCTGTCGTAAAGGGGCGTTGCCGGGTAAGGCGTCAGAAGTCCAAAAACCGGGAGCCCCGGCGGCCAGGTGCGGATGACATCGAGAGTGCGTTGCGCTACTCCGGGGGAGTCACTGTCCATACCGAAGATGAAGGAAGTCATCGCGTAAAGACCGTAACGCTCGAGGCATTCCAGAATCGCCTTGTACTCTTCCGGCTTGTTGAATCCCTTGCGCACACTCTTCAGGTTCTCCGGGTCAATGGACTCGAGTCCCATGAAGATCCATTTGCCGCCGCTCTCGGCGATGAGCGAAACCAGCTCCTCGTCCCGCAACAGATTCATGCTGATTTGCGCCACCCAGGGCACCTGGGCGTCACGCGCGATGATTTCACGCAGCAGCGACTTGGTGCGCCGGGGATTGATGGCGAAGTTGTCGTCGATGAAGAAGACGGCGATTTTTCCCTTCTGCCGCTTTGCCAGTTGCTTTAGTTTCAGAAGCTCGTCCACCACGCTGGCGTTCGAACGAAAGCGGATGGAATCTCCGAAGAAACCCGTTACCGTGCAGAACTCACAACCGTACGGGCAGCCACGACCGGATTCAATCGGTACCATGTGGAAGGTCTGCCACGTCATACCCGCCACCGAGAGTAACCGGCGCGCCCATTTGGGAAAGTGACTAATCAGATTAAACTGCTCTAAATCCATGCGATCCCACGGAATCTCGGGATAGTCCTCGAGAGAGGGCTTCACCTCTTTGCCCTCTTCGTCGATAGGGGCATAAATCTCCTTCAACGCTCCACGTTCCGCATCGGCCACAATTCGCGGCCAGGTGTAATCGGCTTCGCCAAGAGCCACCGCATCAGCATGGCGTGGCCCCCCGTCGCGCCCCAGCGGCTCGTCTGGGACCTCGGTAACATGCGGGCCCCCCATTACGACCGGCACTCCCACTGCGCGCACCGCATCGGCCATCAGGTAGGCTTTGCGAACCATGCGCGTCATCGCGCCAATTCCGACCAGCCCGATGCGTTTCTCTCTTACGTAGAGCGCCAGCTCGCTTGGGCTCAAGCGTTGTGCGTTGCCGTCCACGAGGAAAACTTGATGGCCTGGAGGAGTCAGCGATCTCAGGAGAAACATCCAGAGGTGCGGCATGAAATTGTTGGTGATTTCGTTATCGGGATTGTAAAGTAGTATGTTCATTCAGACTACTCCGACAGCTCAAGTGTGGGTGGCGAAATTGGCCCGACTATAGCATATTCAACGTGATCAACCCGACTATAGCACATTCAACGTGATCAAGGAATTGAATGAACAGAGGACTCACCGCCCCGCCCTGAGACCTAGTGACCAACCATCCATACGTTCGATAACAGGTTGCCACCAGCCGTGGCGGAAAACTGTTCACTTTTGCTCACATTTGAAATTTTCTCAGAAGTGGCCCTCTCGCGGCGAGCCAGGGGCTCCCGTGCGTGGCGGCCGCCAATCGTGCAGGACAATACCGTGCAAGGAACCATGAACCGTGAGGCCGCCGTTGTAAGAAATGTAGCCGAGCTTGCGGAATTTGTTCATAAAGTGGCTGATTCGTGATCTGGTTGTCCCAACCATTTGGGCCAGGGTATCCTGGCTGACCGCGGAAATTGCCGGCTCAGGTTTGCGGCCTTCGCCGAAGTGAGCCAGCCTCAATAGCACGCGCGCCAGGCGCTGCTCACTAGAACTGAACTGCTGGTCTAGCAAGTCTTCTGAGATTTTTCCCACACATGAGGCCAGGTCCGAGATGAAGAGCCGGGCGAAGTCGGGTTCCTGATGGATCATGCGGACAAGGACTCCTCTTTCCACCCGGGCGATTGAGGCTTGAGGGAGCGCCGCCGCTCCCGTCATGCGCCGAGATTGCTTGGCCAGGCACCCCGTTCCAAAGAAGTCACCTCGCCCTAAAATGGCGATGACCGCTTTCTTGCCGGCCTGCGATGTCACCGTGGGGCATGCGGGAGTTATGGGGGGTTCAGAATTGCGAGGAATATTGGGGGAAGCTTCCTGTGGACTACACCGCCAGCAGTTCGCGCCAGTATCGCCCGCGTTACTTCAGACGGGAACGCCACTAGTCGTGCAGGATGATGCTGAGAAGGCCACTGTGGACGGTGAGCCCGCCGTTGTAGTCGATGAAGCCAAGCCTCTTGAACTTGTTCATGAAATGACTGACGCGTGACCGGGTGGTGCCGACCATCTGCGCCAGACTCTCCTGTTTGATGCTGGGGAGTACGGTCTCAGAGCGACTTTCCTTGCCAAAATGGGAGAGCAGCAAGAGAATCCGAGCCAGTCGCTTCTCGCTCGAGTTGAAAAGCTGATCAACAAGATCCTCTTCGTAGCGGATGTTGCGTGAAAGCAGGTGTGTGACGAATAATTCCGCGACGTTGTGCTGTTCGTGAAGCATGCGCGTCATGGCGGGCTTTTCTATCCTGACCAGCGTGCAATCCGTCATCGTGGTAGCCGTCGCCATGCGCAAGGGTTGACCTGCGAGGCAACCCTCCCCGAAGAAATCACCAGCATCCAAGACTGCCACGATAGCTTCCTTGCCTTGTTTGGACGTAACCGCGAACTTCACCTTGCCACGCCGAAGGAAGAACACCGAATCGGCAGGGTCTCCCTGCCTGTAGATGTTGCGTTTCTTCTCGGTTTCTGCGATGGTCTTCCCGTAGGACATCTTAGCGAGCAAGAGTTCCCCATCAGACGGCTGGCTTTTCCTTTGCGTCATGACAGCCCTCCTTCCGCCTGCCAAAGCAGACACGGCATATTAAGAGTAACTGGATTCTGGCAACGTCTAGATACTGCCGCGCGGATTGTGTTCGCCACCGGCGACCTTACACGTACCTAATGATAAATCAACGCCCGGATAAAGTCACCATGGTTCTCTCGCTTGGCTTAGCCGGACTTATACCCGTTCTGAAGGCGTTCATATATTCAAAGAGTGAAATCACTGAGGTCCTAGAGAGGTGGGTTTAGCAGGCGCGCGAGGGTGTGAACTCAATGCCAGTTCGGGGTTGCCACTTCACCTGAAGGTTCTCATGATGGTTCCCCGGGACAACGTTTATCTTGAAAGGCACAAGCCCCGCACAAACTTCCCGTTGGGCGATGACGGTCACCTTGTCACTTTCGCTTTGAACACGCGTTTTAGAGCCGGCATGCAACTGGTGTGCCCGCCGGGCCGCCACAAGGATGTACCGGAACTTGCTGTCGATGCTTTGTGGAAATTCCATGCTTGTGTCCCTCCGAGATTCTTACGAACTTGTCCAGGGCACCCCGCCTGAATCGGACGTCCAAGTTGACCGGGGGTACCCTCGACGGGATAGACTCGGTCGAGGGCACGGAGTCGTCCTTCAACACCAAGTACACGCATTGCGCCGCGGCGGTTTTCCTATGAGCATATCCCGCGGCACCTAAGGGCAAAACCCGTGCCGCTCGCCCGGCATGACACCTTAGGGCAACCGTCCCAAACCGCCATGAATGGTTATTCAGAAGCCCGCCGACTCGTCTCCGGGAAGGTTCCCAGCCTTAATAATCTCGCCGCCGCCGGAAGTTATCTCTGCCGCCACTTCCTCCTCGGGGGCGCGAGAAGTCCGAGCGTGGCGGCCGAGCCTCGTTGACAGTTAAGGGACGGCCCTCGAGGGACTGTCCATTCAAGCCGGCGATGGCCCGTTGAAGGTCTTCGCCATCACCCAGCTCGACAAAGCCGAAGCCTCGTGGAGTCCCTGTCATCTTGTCGCGAATTACCACTGCCGAGGCCACTTGAAAGCCCGCACCAGTTACAAATTCGCCCAGCGCCGCATCGGTGGTGCTATGGGGTAAATTACCTACGAAAAGTTTAGTAGCCATATGTTCCTGTATTCCTCCAAAATGAAGCGGCCCTTGAGGCCTACTCCGCTAGGTTATCTTTCTTCCTTCTTTCCCGGGGCCTTCGCCGGATGATGTTTCCCCAGGTACTCCTTGATGTCGCGCTCTCCAATAGTCAGGTGACGCTCCGCAGGAGATTCTTGCGTCTGGCCTTGCAGTTCCTGGCCCAACCGCTCGAAGCAGATGCCCGGGCCGTCCTGAAGTTTCAGGCCCTCCGGACGAAACGCCTGCGATTGAACTGTGACAGTGAAATCGCGTGCTGCGTCGGGCGCATTGATGACGTTAAAGGCATAAATGCGAGAACTGGATGCAACTTCGAAACCCACATATTGAATGTACATGCCTGAGTCCTTCACGGGTCCACGAGCACCCATCTCGGACGACAGCGGCGCGGCCCACACCTCGCTTCAGCGTCAACGGGTGCGACTTATCGCTCGCCTGCGCCAAACCAAAAGGCATCTTGCAGCGCTCGCCGATGCAAGAGACGCAGCATGAGATAACCAGACTTAGTGTAGGAAGCAAAAAGCGGGTAGCTAAGAAAGGCTCTTCTCGTTAACTAGGTTAAGTGAATTCACTTTACTTGTCAAGAAAAATCTGGGATGCTGTTAAATGACCGTGCAGTAAACTGTAGACAGTTAACCGGAGGAGCGGTCACTATGGATCTGCCTTCAATCATCCGGCAGCGACTTGACCAATTAGGACATGAGCAGAGAGATTTGGCGGCTGCTGCCCAAGTCACGGAATCTTATATTTCGCAGTTACTTACGAGGAAAAAAGCCCCTCCCGCCCCTGAGCGGACAGATATCTACGGCAAGATCGAAGAATTCTTGAAGTTCCGACACGGAGAGCTCACTAAGCTGGTTGAGTTGCAGCACCGGGAAGAGTTGAAGCGGAAACTGGCCGATCCGCCCACGCCTTTGTTTAAGGAAGTCCGAGAACTGGTCCTTCGTAAGTGCAAACTGGACAAACAGAAGCAAGTCAGGACGATTTTCGAAAGACAGCCTCTCGGTGAACTTGAACTTCTGGTCACCCAAAAACTTGCGGATGTGGTCAAGGGCGTTGCCAAACAAGAACTGGAGAGCGAGAGTTGGCTCCGTTTAGTCGGAAAGGTTAACGATCGGAGTTACGAAGAGATGCGGGTGGCGATTCTCGAATTCCTGGATACAGACGTATTCAATGTGTCGAGTGACCATTGCACCTCTTTCCTGGATCCCCTGATTGAATCCTGGGATATTGACCTTGCAACTTTTAGCCTTGAAATTGTTCTGAACCGAAGGATGGCCCCTCGGCACATCAAGAAGTTCGCATTCGTTGAACAACTCGAAACTGCCGCCGAGGAGGAGCGGGGGCTGAAGGAATTCCTTCACGATGCTTCCCTCAGCGGTGGAGCCACCGCAGTAGAAATCGAGTTCTTGAAGGCTCTAAGATTTAAGGGAAGACACCCCACTCCGCTCTTCTATTACCGTGAATTGCAAAATCTTCGCGATCCCCTGCATTTTCGAGGTCCGGTCTTGCAAGTACCGGTCGCGAGGGAGTCCGCGGACCTTCCGGAACATGCTGGCCGTTCCAAGACTCAGCTCGCATCGTAGCAGGCTACGGGTCTTTCGGGGCCCTACAGGAGAATGAACCTTTGTCGCTTGTACTTCAGGAACAGGATGACCGGCTTCGCGGGCTCATCAACATAGGCAAGGAACGGGGTTATGTGCTGTTTGACGAGGTGAACGAAGTTCTGCCCGGCGAGACGCACACAACCGCGGAGGTCGCCGGGCTGTTCTCCGCCTTCGAGGGGCACAACATTTTCATCTCCGAAGACGCTCCTGTAGCGATGTCTGCAAGCGGTTTGCCGGGGGTTGCTGAACGCGTGGAAAGCGAGACGGGGGAAGATTCCGCCCGCGTTGAAGAGCTCGAACTCAGCGAGACAGCATCCCTTCTGGACAAGACCAGCGATCCAGTCCGTCTCTATCTTCGCGAGATGGGAAGCGTGCGACTGCTCAAGCGGGAAGAAGAGGTGGCCATCGCCAAGCGTATGGAGCGCGGCCAAGCGCTGGTGCTCAAGACCGTTTCTCGTTCTCCGCTTGTGCTCGAGGAGCTGATCGGAATTGGCAGGGAGTTGCGCAACGGTACGCGCTCGATTAGAGAGGTTGTCCATTTCGATGAACAAGAGGTGGAGGCAGAACAAATCGCCAAGAAGACCCGCCAGACGCTCCGGATCATCGATAAGATTAAGCGACTCTACGGTGCGGGACTTCAGCAGGCGGCTCGGCTAAGCAACATTCCGAGATCAAAGCGACGTGCTCATCTCCGGGCGCGGCGCCAGTTGTCGCGGACGCGGGTTGAGATGTCGCGACTGGCTCGCTCGATGGGGTTGCACCCGCTCGAAAAGAAGCGTCTGACTGAGAAGTTGCGGCAACAGGTCGAGCGGATTCATTCCTTGGAGAGCGGGACGCTCCGGTTTGTGCGGTGCGCCGACGCCGCGCCCCGGAAGGTCGCCACGTCGCGCAAGGATCGGCGTTCGTGTCGCTCCCAGCTAAAGGAAATAGAGGAATCGAGCAAGATCGGGCTCACCGCTCTGAAACGTTCGCTCGCCCTGATCCTGCGCGGCGAGGCCGAAGCCGAACGAGCGAAGAAGCAGTTGACCGAGGCCAACCTTCGCCTTGTGGTGTCCATCGCCAAGAAGTATGCGAACCGGGGCCTGGAGTTTCTCGACTTGATCCAAGAGGGGAATATTGGCCTGATGAGGGGGGTTGACAAATTCGAGTGGCGTCGCGGCTACAAGTTTTCCACCTATGCCACATGGTGGATTCGCCAGGCGGTCTCACGTGCCATCGCCGATAAGGGGCGCACGATTCGAGTGCCGGTGCACATGTCCGCCGCCATCATCAAACAGGGTCGCACCAGCCAACAACTCGTCCAGGAACTAGGCCGCGAGCCCACCTGCGAGGAGCTCGCCCAGCGCTTGGAGGTCACCGTCGAGAAAGTGCGCAGCACTAAGAGGGTTTCTCAGCGCACCATGTCTTTGGAGACGCCCATTGGGAAAGACGGCGAGTCGGGCCTGGGCGACTTGATCGAGGACAAAGCTCTTGTTTCGCCGTCCGACGCGGCCATCAAACTCAACCTGAAGGAGCGGATGGCTGCCATGCTGAAAACGCTCACCGCCCGCGAGGAAGCCATTATCCGGATGCGGTTTGGCCTGGACGATGGCACCGACCGTACTCTCGAGGAAGTCGGCCTGATCTTTGCCGTTACTCGCGAGCGGATCCGCCAGATTGAAGCTAAGGTGCTGCGAAAACTCCGCCATCCGTTGCGGTCGGGCCCTTTTCGGCTCTTCATCCAAGACTCTTGGTAAGACAGCCTGGAGGCCGCACCGGCCCTCAAAACCGGGCGCCTCCGGCGATGTATATTAGGCAAAGGAGAAAAATGAAAAACCTGTTTGTTGGTAATTTGAGCTTCCAGACGACGGAAAGCGATCTGACCGCGCTGTTCAAAGGGTTCGGGGAAGTTAAACGGGTCCAAGTTGCAACGGACCGGGAAACTGGCCGAGCCCGCGGGTTTGCTTTCGTCGAAATGCCCAATGATGAAGAAGCGGCCAAGGCGATTGCTGGCCTTGAAGGAAAGGCGTTTGGTGGCCGCAATCTCAAGGTGAACGAAGCGCGTCCCAGGACGGAGCGAACCCCCACCCGCTACAGCAGCGGTGCAGGGCCAAGGCCGGGTAGATTCTCAAATGAGGACTACCGCGAAGCCGCACGCCAGCCGCGTGAACCTCGCTGGTAGTCCCAAACGATGCGTAGGGGATATTGTCAGCGTGTATTCGGATTCTAAGGAGACCTGATGGCCACTACCCCCCAGAAACGTCACAAGGAAATGAAGCGATTGGAAAAGCAGCGCGAGAAGGCCGAACGCCGCGCCCAGAGAAAACTTGCCAACCGTCGGCAAAAAGAGCTTCTCGCCGATAGCACAAACCCCGCCGGCGACGAAGCCTCGATAACAAGCGTGGCCGAACCCTCCGAGTCGGCGCCTCAAAATTGATTCCCCAGGTCTGGCGCGCCCTCTTCTCCCAGTAGGGCGTCGTTCCACCTCGCTCACTTCCCAATGACTGCTATCGTGACGGGAGGAATCTGGCTTGATACCCTCTTGCGACGCGCGGGCTGGGGTTTGGGCGGAGGGCCTTCGTCGGTAAGTTCGACAGTCATGAGCCGGGTGACAAATTTCTTGGTTCCGTAAAGGTGGAAGTCGATGGAGGTACGTTCGGCGCCCGACTGCGTCACCACGCCGAGACCGTACTGGGCGTGCCTGACGAACTGGCCTTCCGGGATTGACTGCATAAAAGCCTCCTTTAGAACGACTGATAGATTTTACTAGACGTTATGCCCCCTGCCTTGATCCCTGAGGGCGCTGGGGATCTTTGTGACTTCGACGATTGCCGATCGCTATACCACTGCCAGGGCCTGCGTTCGGCGCAGATTCGAAACGCTCTCTACCGCGCATGACAGAACGTGAGCGAGTTCTTCGCCCGCCATGGGAGGCGCAATGAAATCAAACGCCCCGCCGACCATCGTGTCCACATAGAGCTTGACATCGACGAGGCGCGACACCACGATGACTTTCACGGGCTTCAAGGCCTCAAGCGCCAGCTTGACAACGTCCGCCCAGTTGCCGTCAGGAAGCAGCGCTTCCGTGAAAACCAAATGGGGTGGATCGGCCTCTCTGAGCAGCGGCAAAGCCTCTCCGCAGTTTCTCAGCCAATTAACTTTGATCGACCGGCCTTCTAGGGCCTGTTTGAGCACGCGCTGCGATTCCGTGGGTTGGTGCAAAAGGAGCGCTGAGATTTCTTCTTTCATGGGACCTCCTTTCGGGTCCGTCGACCGGCAACAGGTTTTTCCGCTGCCGGCAGTGCTGATCCTTCGAGGCGTCGCTGGAGGCTAAGGGCGGAAGTTGAGCTGGTTTGCTTGCCGGGCTTTTTCCAGCGATTCGCGGTTCTTCTCGTCCTCCTGGTGTTGACGCTGGATCTCCCGCTGCGGAGCCTCGACGGCATCCAACCGGATAGCTTCTGCAGTCGCTGTGCGGGCCAGGGCATCCAGTCTTTTCGAGAATGCAATCATTCCAAAAGTCGGCTGAAAGGAGGAACGAAAGAGATTGAACGAGTACTGCGGGTCCTCCCAACGCGCGATGATGGCTTCGCTATCGTTGTAGACTTGCGTCGAAGAGAAGGCGATCTCGATGTTCGCGGGTTTGGTGGCAGTTCCATACTTGGCCGAAATCGCTTCGGTCATGTCCTCTGTGGTCAGCCCTTTGGTTTCAGCCCGATCGTAACTGACCAGGATTCGAAAAAGCTCCCCGTTGTAAAAACTGAACAGGATAGTCCTGACAGGGTCCGTTTGTGGTGAAGAGCCGCTCGATAGCCAGATCGGCCATTCAAGTTCTTGAATGACCCCCGGACGTGCATGGATCAGTTTCGCCTCAGACACGTCCAGGCCCGCCTGTTTTGCAACTGCCGGCAGTCTCTCTCCAAACTGAAAGCCCCGGTAACGGGAAAGATCCGGTGCGCCCATCGCAGGCGCCGAAAGCGGATACGTAGGGACCAAGAAACGGAGAGAGTGCTGGGGCTGCAACCCCAGTTCTAGGATGGCCAGAGGTTGCATAACGATCCCTTTTGCCTTAGACGTCTTGACATCTTGCGAGCCAATCAAGGGGGCCGCCAACAGCACGGTCCCTAAAACTGAAACTACCAGTCTACGCGTGTTGCTCATGGGAGTCCTCCTTCAGGGGACTTGATACTTTACGATTGCACGGTTCGTTCCACCCGTCGAACCCCAGCCTTCCCGACGTCATCAGCCCATTGGCTTGAGGGACGGCGAAGATGTCCCCTCATACTCGGACGCGGCAATCGCTGTCCTTGCTGTTTTGTTTTCCATTGCACCCCGCATTTCTCGGGTTCGCTTCCGCAGGAGAATCTTCTGTTTTCGTAGTCTGCCGAATCTGGCTTTGTCACCGTTTCTTACCGACATAACCCCTCCTTTGCGAACTCTGCGCCCCGCTTTCAGACGGCCAACCTGGCTCGATCCCATTCCGCAAGGTGTTCGGCGTGGAAGAGAAATATGCTTTTCTGAATATGTCGCGGATGGGCAGCGACGGTTACGTAGGGCAGCCCCAAGAAACCCTTCGCGGCCACTTGGGAAATTTCCAGGCAGTTGAACTTGTCCGATTTGATGTTGGCAATGACCTTATTAACTGCCCTGTGGGTCGTTTTCTCTGACTCCGAACCGAAGGCCATCGCATCAACCTCACCCGCCATGTAGAAAAAGGTCCATCCCGCCTCGCAGAGTTTCCGGTCGATTCCAGAGCTGCCCGGACTTTTGACCAGCCTCCATCCCTTCAAATACGGGTCGGTTTCCAACTGCAAGCCTTCCGGCAAAAGCGTGCCTTCCTTGATCAGGATGGTACCGGCGTTGATCTTCTCCGCCATCAACTTTTCTCCACAACCGACTAGCGTCGGCCGCCTCCTAGTACATCCCTCCGCCCATGCCTCCCGGAGAGCCTGCCGGAGCCTTATCCTCCTTGTCGGGGTACTCGCTGACCAGCGCTTCGGTGGTGAGGAGCAAAGACGCAATGGAGGCAGCGTTCTGGAGCGCAGCACGCGTGACCATAGTGGGGTCGATGACGCCTTCCGCGACGAGGTCGCCGAAGCTCTCGGTCTCCGCGTTGAAGCCATAGTTCTGGTTGTTGTTTGACTTGACTTTCTCCACCACCACCGCGCCTTCATGGCCGGCGTTGGCGACGATCATGCGTAGAGGCTCTTCCAGCGCGCGCGTAACGATGTTGATGCCGATCTGCTCGTCGCCCTCGGCCTTCAGCTTGTGCAGGGCGGGAATGCACCGCACCAGCGCCACACCGCCGCCGGGCACGATGCCTTCCTCCACCGCCGCCTTGGTAGCGTGCATAGCGTCCTCGACGCGAGCCTTCTTTTCTTTCATCTCGGTCTCGGTCGCCGCACCCACTTTAATCTGAGCGACGCCGCCGACCAGCTTCGCCAAACGCTCCTGCAGCTTTTCACGATCGTAGTCGGACGTGGTTTCCTCGACCTGTGTGCGAAGCTGCTTGACGCGGCCCTCGATGTCAGAGGTCTTTCCGGCGCCCTCGATGATGGTAGTGTTGTCCTTGTCGATGGTGATCTTCTTGGCGCGGCCGAGGTCCTCCAGCTTCACATTCTCGAGCTTGATGCCCAGGTCCTCGGAAATGGCCTTGCCGTTCGTCAGGATGGCGATGTCTTCGAGCATGGCCTTGCGGCGATCGCCGAAGCCCGGCGCCTTTACGGCCGCAGCCAATAGCGTTCCCCGCAACTTGTTGACCACCAGGGTCGCCAGGGCCTCGCCTTCAACCTCCTCCGCAATAATGAGCAGCGGCTGGCCGGACTTGGCAGTCTGCTCGAGCAGGGGCAGGAGGTCCTTCATGGAGCTGATCTTCTTCTCGTGGATCAAGATCAGTGCGTTCTCCAGTACGCACTCCATCCGCTCGGCGTCGGTGACGAAGTAAGGGGAGAGATATCCGCGATCGAACCGCATTCCCTCGACCACTTCGAGTGTCGTCTCCATGGTCTTGGATTCTTCGACAGTAATGACGCCGTCCTTGCCCACCTTTTTCATGGCCTCGGCGATGATGTTGCCAATGGTGTGATCGTTGTTGGCGGAAACCGCGCCCACTTGCGCGATCATCGCGCCCTCGACCGGCTTCGAGATCTTGTCGAGCTCGCCCTTGACGTGCTTCTTGTTACCGTCCTTGCCGGTCTCATCGTAACCGCAAATGGTGCGAACCGCGCTTTCGATGCCGCGCTTCACGTCCATCGGGTTAGCGCCGGCAGCCACTGTCTTCGCGCCCTCGCGGAAGATTGCCTGGGCCAGCACGGTCGCGGTGGTGGTGCCGTCGCCCGCAACGTCGGAGGTCTTGGATGCGACCTCGCGCACCATCTGCGCCCCCATGTTCTCGAGCGGGTCTTTCAGCTCGATTTCCTTCGCTACCGTTACCCCGTCCTTGGTGATGGTGGGGGAACCGAATTTCTTGTCTAGAACCACGTTGCGACCTCTGGGACCCAACGTGATCTTCACGACGTCCGCAAGTTGATTCACGCCGCGGAGAATCGCGCGACGGCTCTCTTCGCCGTGTACAATTTGCTTTGCATTTGCCATTTTCAATTCCTCCCAGACTTCGTCGATGTCTTTCTTTGTCGGTGCTCCGTTGCGAGAACTATCGGCCGGCAGCTCTCCGCGAACCAACTCCGTCGCGGGCTACTGACAACCAACCTACTTCTTCCCGCGCGCGATGGCCGCCTTGCCTTCAATGATGCCGAGCACTTCTTCTTCCCGCAGGATCAGATACTCCTGGCTGTCGATCTTGATTTCAGCGCCGGAATATTTGCCGAAGAGGATCCGGTCACCCGCTTTCACATCCAGGGCGATCACCTTTCCGTCTTCGGTCTTCTTGCCGTGCCCGACGGCGACCACTTCGCCTTCTTGCGGTTTCTCTTTGGCCGTGTCGGGAATGATGATTCCACCCTTCGCAGTCTCCTTCTCTTCGATTCGCTTGATCAGGATCCGATCATGTAGAGGTCTAAAATCCATTTTTGACTCTCCTTATCTCGCGCGAGTTAAGTACGAACTATGGGGCTGGAGGACCCTTTGCGGACTCCAAGGCGTTTATCTAATTCCATGCCGCATCTCCCTTACCAACGAATCACTTCGCTGAAGGTGAGTTACACCGTGTCGAAGTGATACGACTGGCAAAGGCCGCAAAAGATGTGGGGCCGAAAATCAGTGGCAACGAGTTCGCTGATATTAATTCTCATATTTCACCTTCGGGGAAGCCGGCATGTAGGCGGCCTTTCGAAGGTACTTACTTCGGCGGGCCTGGAGGACCCAAATGGCCGCCACACAAACCGCGAGTCCCAGCCGTGCGTAATAGCCCGCGGGCGTGGGCCACAGAAGCACTAGGAGCAACACCGGCATGAAAACCCGCTTCATGATTCTCGTAAGCATTGGACACCTCGTTTCTTCTCTTGCCTAAACCCCTCTTTGCCGGACAAGAAATAGAGGGCGAACTTGCACGCGCCACCGGGGAAAGGCCTCCAAACTTCACGCTAGCAGGTAAGCGAACACGGTGTGGAAGGTCAAATCGGAAGTCCCATAACGCTCAAGTCATCAGGCCTGATGCGGCTCTCATAGCGATTTGCTTCCCGGAGTCCGATCTGTTATCGACGGTATCGAGAGCATCGGTTCCCACCGCAATACAGCCAGAGAGACTAGAAACGTCCCGATGCAAACCACATCCAACAAGAGAAAAGCCTTGTGAGAAAGCGCGACAGGCACGATGGGATTGAAGAGCACCGCGGTGGCCGCGAATGCGATCCCCCAGAAGTACTTGCCGATGCGGAAAGCCTGAGCCACCACCATGAGCGCAGACACACACACTAGAAGCTCCAGTATGATCCGGTAGCCTGCTGAGGAGCCCAACAACGCTCCCACGAACAATGCCGTTATCGCAAGGTATTTCATGAATTTCGTGAACATTGGAGGCCTCGTTTCTCCTTGGTTTTTCTTCGCCGCGCCACAGATTGCCTGACTTGGTTCGGGCAGCCTGGAAGGTGAGGAGTGGGTAGGCTCATCTCCTTAAGTATGATATGACACTTAACTGTCTTTGTCAAGCGCAATGTACGTGTTCAAAATAGTTTAGCAAATATAGTTAAGCTGCACAGGAACGTACACGATGGACTCAGCCTTCGTACTCGGACAACGCCTCGAATTGTTAGCAAAGCCCGGGATGATTTCCGCAATACAACCAGTGGCCCAGCCCCGGAATCGAAGGAATGGGACAGGGACAACAACGGGCAGGAGGTTGGGAACCCATGGGAAGAATTTTTGGCCTTGCGGTAAAGAGCGTGATTCCGGCAGCCACATTTTTTCTGGCGGCGTCATTGGCGGTAATGGCTCGCGCGGCAGATAATCAGCCGAAACTGAGCGGCCGATGGGAATTTAACAAGGACCAAAGCGACGATGCGCAGCAGAAGATTAGTGAAGCGCAGAACAACCAGCGCGTCAGTAGCAACAGTGGCGGCGGGTATCCCAGAGGTGCCGCCGGCGGTGGCTATCCTGGCGGAGGGGTAGGCTATCCTGGGACTGGAATCGGCTGGCCGGGGGGCGGAATGGGCATGCCGGGGGGCGGAATGGGACGCGGAGGAGGCATGGGCCGCCGAGGAGGACAATCCAATCGTGGGGGAAGTAGCGTGAGCAGCGAGGATTGGGATCGCTTGGGCGAAAACCCGAAGTTCTTGCAGGTCGACCAACGATCTGACCAAGTGGTGGTCACCGACGACTCGGACCGCGCCCAAACCCTCTACCTGGACGGGAAAAAGCATGACGACAAGGACGCCAGCGGCAAAAAGGTTTCAACCAAAACTGAGTGGCAAGGCGGCGCGCTGGTGGCCGAGACGAAATTAAGCCACTCCCGCAAACTTACCCAAACATTCCGTGTGAGTGACGATGGAAGACAGCTTTACGTCACTTCTCACTTCGAGAACCCGTCGCTCGAAGCTCCCGTCAGCATTCGGCGCGTGTATGACCTGTTGGGCTCGACCACGCAGCAAGGCTCAGCGCCGAAATAGGCTCTGTTCCGCCTGGGCAATGATTCGGCTAAGCTCGGCTAAGAGCTGCGGCGCCAAGCGCGATTCTGGCGAGCCTTTCAGGATGGTCCTGACCCGGCCAGCAGCCACATCAACGGCATCCCGCCCGCCTTGCTCAATCCAAGCCCCAGGACTCAGGCGATTGGCAAGCCGGGAGTGACGGAACTCGCGGCGCAGATACTTCAGGGTGTGGGGTTCCTCAAGGAAGTGATGCTGGGGGCCGACCGCCGCGATCGTTTCTAGCGCGAGAGTGTCTTTGTTGACGCCAATCCCTTCCCGGAACCGGAATATTCGTTCGTAAATGTCATCATCAATGACCACTTGCTCCAGACTGGCGGTGGCCACAGAAGCCAGACTTCCCGCACCTCCATTCAAGGATGCGCCACTTAAGACTGCCGCATACCCCGTAATGAGCTTTTCAACGGCGGCCTGTTCGTCACACACGTGCGAGTCCGTCGTGAGTCCGTTGCTGGCGGTCGGGATACGATAGCTCCTACCAATGTCTACGCTGGCGGCGGCGAGTAAACCACATTCCGTATAGCCGTTGGAGGCGATGCTGGTCGTCATGTCAAGCACGAAGGGGAAGCCGGCGTAGAGGATCTTGGCGCCGGGTTTAGCGAGTTGCGCCACGGTGATGGCCGCCAGGATTTCAGCATTCATGACCACCAGCGTCCCAGCCAGGGTTATGGGCGCCGTCGCACCCGTTACCGGGGATGAGTTGAGCAACACCGGAAAGTCATGTTCAACGGCCTCCAGTAGAACGCCCATCTGGCTCTCGGAATAAATGAGTGGGCTGTTGCAGGAACTGAAAACAACGACCCTCGGCCCTCGCCGATCGCCAATAGCCGAGAGCATTCGGGCGATCCACTTGACGCTCCACCCTGAGTACGGCGCCATGAGCATCGGCTTCACGGACAGCCTGAGCATGGCCTCCGCGGCGCGAAGATCGCGCGCCTCGAGCGGCACATCCCAGGGATATAGTCCAGACACCATGCTCAGATTTGGCAAGGCATCCGCCACTCGGACCCACGACTCCAGATCCTTGACCGTCACTTCCCGGCGCTCTTTCTTTCCGTAATCCACAATCCAGTCGAGGGAGATCACGGGCCGCGCCCGCGGCGGGCAATCGTATCCCAGCACCAAGTCCTTTGCGGGATCTTGGCCCGTAATCAGAAACTCGGAAGGCACGGTTCGCAGGGCTTTCTCCACCAGCTTGGCCGGAATCCTCACGCGATGAGAAACCGGATCGACCGCGGCTCCTGCCTCCGCCAATAGCGACAGAGCCTTGTTGTGTTGGATCAGAATGCCAACCTCTTGCAGGATCGTGAGCGAGCTTTGGTGGATGGAGGAGATTTCTTCGTCAGTCAGGATTCGGGCTTGTATTGGCCTTGGTTTCTCGTCACTCATTATGACTACTCCCGAGTTGAAATGGCCGAGTGGGGAACGAGCATAGATTCTTTCACACCTTCAAATCGTCTGGACGTATGCGCCACTAAGCACCTTAATTTTCAATAACATTCCCGCTTCTAGAGAATAAGTACCTGTGTTTTCATAGAGATTCCCGCTTTACCTGCAACTTTTCAACCTCGGTCCTTTGTTTTCAATAACATTCGCGCGTCGCTCGTTAATTTTCAAGTGGTGTTTATTTGCTTTCCCTGGCTGCGAATGACTTCTTGTCTGAGGAGCGGTGAGCCAGTTTGCGGGCTTTTCGTCCCGCGTGGCACTTTCTCGCCACTGGGCTGGGGCGGGCAGCAGCCCGCCGCCGGCGGGCCGCATAGCGTTCTCAGCAGGGCGTGGCATCCAACACGACCTCAACACACCATGCTAGCCTATCTTGTTGCCTTTGTCAAGAGACAGGAAGTCCGTTTGTGTAGAGGTGGCTTTAGGCCGCCATTTGGTCCGTCGGCTCACGGACCATTTGGTCCGCCAGCCGGCGGATAAAGTTGCCGCTACAACCCCAAACTGACCCACCACCGAAGTCTATGGTGTTATTTTGAGGAGCGAGAATGGCATCCTGGCTGTCGATCCTGGACGGTTCCTGGCAAATGAAGGGGCGCAAATCTGAAGGAAATGTCGCAGACTCTCTGGAAGACCAGAGTCTGCCCCGCTGTCTCGCTCTGCCGGATGTCCTGTGGCGGCACGCCCCATTAAGACTGACTACGGATCCATGCCGTTCGGGTGTCGGGGAGGACAAAAACCCACGGTCAGAACTGCACTGACCGTGGCTACCCGCTGTCTGGGTGTGGGCTACAAATATTTTTGGTGCGCACCACGGACGGGATTTGAGGGTGGACACCGACATCTTATGTGTGTTATACACTCGGATAATTTCAGACTCTTTGAAGGGGGTGCTATGGGCCTACCCGAAGACCTTCAAGCTGTCCAAGACCTTCGCGAAAAAGGAAGCCTTACGGATCAAGAGTTTGCTGATGCTAAGGCTGCCATCCTGAAAAAGCATCAGGAGCCGTCTTCTACCGAAAAGAAATCCTCGAAGCCTCCCGCCGTTCGCCTTTCTTTTGTCCTAGTGCTTCTCGCAATCTTGTTATTCTTTGTGGGTTTAATTTGGTACAACGTTGGAACCAAACAAACGACACAGATGGTTGCTACTGTTGTTCATGCGCCAATTGAAGTTAAGAATGAAATTGAAAATTTACCCGCCTCATCTTGGAAGGGTATTGCCCTAAATCTTCCTTACACTGGCACAGTCAGCATTGACCTAGCGGTTGCGAGGGGCAATCCCCTAGACGTGTTTCTTACTCCATCCGACCAACTCGAAAACATGAAAGCGGCCTTGTGGACTCAAGTTAGGGTGTATTCAGATTTCAGCGCATCCAAAACCACAATCTACAAACGAAGTGGACGACTCAGGCAGGGGAATTATTATCTGGTGCTGCGAGACACGTCATTGGGGGTGTTGTCCGCTTCCTCTTCCGATGTGAATGTTAAAGTTCGATTGAACCCTTAGAATTGGGGTGCCCATGAAAGCCTGCTCTTGCGGAAAGACACTAGCCCCGAACGCTTACTCCTGTCCCTCATGCGGCAAACGCTTTACCCCTCCATCAACGTGGTGGTGGGGTCTAGGCTTGCCCCTGTTGGGCTTGGTGCTCATTATGTACAGTTGCACGCGTTAAAGTACCCGCGGGTGGTAGTCAGCTTTGAGGATATAAGAAATTGGGGGTACAACCGCTATGCAGTGGTCAACCTTGATTACCGCTGCCGTTGCTGTCTACGGAGCATTGCTTTCCACATATTCGGCGGTCACAAACCACAGCGAGAAGAAGCGGCGAGTTGCCGTAGAGGTGTCAATCGGGTTTCGCGTTTTCGAGGGAATTGGGCCAGGGGCACCGGTACTCTTCGTCTCCGCGTCGAATCCTGGAAGTTGCAGTGTTTCATTGACTAGCCAAGGCCTTCTCCTACCTGACAAGCGGCAGTTAGTTGTTCCCATCCCTCAAAGTGACGTGCGATTCCCTCACGACCTAGATCCGGGCAAGAGTTGTCGAATGTGGATTCCCATGCGAATACTCGCAAACGACCTTAGACAAGCTGGGTTTTTAGCGACGATTAAATTGGTGGGATTCTACCGGGACGCTACCGGGCACGTGTTCAAGAGTAAGCCCTACAAATTTGAAGTGGACAAGTGGTTATCAGAGGCCGCCTGAGTAACCGCTGTGCGCCCGGAATTTGGCGGGCGGCGAATTCATCGTTTTGTGATTTATGCGACATCTTGGCAAGTGGGCTGGAATCCGCCGGTAATGGGGGAACGGCCCTCTTTGGGCCATGATCGCATACATGCCAAAGGGCGGCACGCGCCACCCGCCCGCATCGAAGTCGGATGCTTTCGCAATCGCTTCAGGCCTCGGGCGTTATGTACTCGAATATTGCGTAGGCCACCGTTAACGCAAACCGCGCGTCCTGGCGCGTGACGACCGGCTGAGTGTTCGAGTCTTCAAGGTTCACCTGTTCATGGGGGCCGAGGTGCAGGAACCTGTAAGCGCCTGTTAGGGCGTCCCGAGCCTTATCGCGCTTGTCCGGGTGGAAGGACGCGAATAAAAACTCGAAGCATTCTTTAACCCGTTTTTCATATCCAAGGCTGTTGGCTAGGGCCTCAAAAGCGAGGCGTAGAGTTGTCAACACCTGTTTGTAATGTCCGGTTGCAAAGAGCCTCTCAGCCTCCTCAACCCGCGCGTACGATCCGCGGAAGTTTTCGCCTGTGACACCCCGGGGGAACTCGATCTCGACAACCTTTATGCTTGAAAGGCTCCAGGGGGCGATGACTCTATCTGCCCAATGCGACTTGGGAACCCTCACTTCGAGGTTTGAAGAGGAGCGCGTTAGCTCAAACTTCTGCTGCGCCGGATACCAAACCAGCGCGGAGAGCGTGATCCAAAAGTAGGCATCGTTTCCGGCCCGCGCGTCTTCGAATCTTTTGACTTGGCGGCGGTCAAGTATCACCATGGCCTCTTGCAGCCTGAAATACGGGTCCGGATTGGGGACCTCGGCTATTGGGCCAACATCAAAGCTGGCGAACTCGGCCAGGTGCTGACTTTGGAGCTTTCCTGTCAGCCGTACCAACGTGTACGGCACATTCTTCTGTTGTCCTCCTGGGAGGAGTTGAATTTGGAGTGGAAGATACAGCGCTGGCTGGCCCGCCATGTCTCGGCCCTGCACATTGTTGGGTTCCAAGCGGACTGTACCCGCATTTCGACCGCTCACGTCAAGCGAGACCTCACTCATTGGTACCCCTTTTCTGCGATGTTCCGCTCTTGGCCGTAATGTCCTAAAGTTCTTACCTCTTGTAAACCAGACTGACAACCTCTACCTCAGTTGGGCAAAGCGCTATCTTTGGTTCCTGCCCTAAGATGCTTCGTTGCCTTCGGAGTCTGGCTTAAGAAGCCATTGTTCGCGACCGTCCTTGCCAAGCATTTTCCGGGTGCCTTCTACCCCTCCGTGAATCAGGCGGAATTTCGTGAATTGTTCTCGGGCGAAAATATCCCTGTACCGAACCTCTCCGTAAACGTAGAGCGTAAATTTCTCCGTGCCAAGGAGGGCCAAGTTTGGGGGCGGTAGGGGCGGTTTCCTTGGGGCTACGAAAATGGTCGTTCCTCCCGCTGGGAGTGTTTCCGACCCTTTTCTGAGATCGTCTGGGGCAGTAGGAGGTGCCTCCTTCAGCGGGTACTCACTGAACCAAGTGTGAATCCACCCGCGCAAGGCGTAAGCCGGAGTCTGGCCACAATTTATGAAATGAACCTGTGCTTCCGGGATATCGGGTTGCAGGAATTTGAGAACAGCAGAATCCACACAGACATAGGCCCGCAACTGCCTCTCGGCAGTGTCGCGCATCTGAGCGACGGCGGCTGTGGCTGCCTCCGCTGATTCCTTTGCGGCATCCGCGGACTTTTTCGTGGTCCGCCAAAGTAAGCCGGTAACGACCACATATATGACGGTCGCTGCCGCAATGATGCCGGTCAACGCGACCATGAGTGAGTTGGCCATGCAGCGCCTCAGCGTCCCTCGACGAATTATCGCTCTTTGTCAGTGATTTCGTATAGTTCGAAAACGAAATTGTCTATTTCCGCATCAGCGGCGGCGATTTCACGCTCTGTCTGGTCAAACTCCGATGGCGCGAGCCTCTCCGAGGGCTTTCGCTTGTTCAATTCCAGCATCTAGCCCTCCAGCGCGTAGCGCAGAGTCTCGTTCTTCAGAGACTCTGCGGCTTTCTCTTCAAACGCGCGTTCGGCGGGTGGCGCGTACATCGCCTTCCATGTATGCGCCCCAATCCTGACCTGCCCGTCTGCGCTCACGGGATTCTATGCATCGCCAGAACGGACCTATCCCCCAGGTAATAAAACCTCGCGCTGCGGCGGGACCACGGGCTAGTCACCCGGCTGGGCAAGCAAGCTTCGCCTCAGCGGATTATTGGCGGGTGGCACATACATCGGTTTGTATCTATGCGCCGATTGATGCGTCGGCTGAGGCACTGCGGCGGGGGTGCCGGCGAAGGCTTGGACGGGCCAGGGGTCGCCGACATAAACTGCGATGTCAGCGCCGCCCGCGAGTCTGGATCAAGCCCTCAGAACCCAGGAGCGAAAGTGCTTGATCGCCACTCCAGATTCTTTCGGCAGCGGCTCAAAATCATTGATACGGTCCGCGGTTTCGAGGTTACCGAACAGCTCCAAGAATCGTCTTAGGCAACATCGCGTGCACGCCTTTTACACCATCCACTACCTGCGTGACGTGCAGATCGACAGCGGCGCTGGTCAGCATATACGCATCTTCCCGCGACAGGCCACGCTCGGTGGTCAGATATTCAATCATTTCCTTAGTTGCTCTGCGCGCGGCTTCGTCTAGGTTTTCATGAAGCCCCATGGTAATGATGTGGGTGGGAGTCTCGGCGCGCGGCCAGAGGAGTTTTTGGTTCTTTCGCACCGTGAAGCGGAAGACCCCGGTGAGGTTCGTCTCGAGTGCGGTGACGCACACTTCGCCGTCACCCTGGGCTGCATGCCCATCGCCGACGGCAAAAAGGGCGCCAGGCACTTGCACAGGGAAGTACACCTTGGTGCCAGCCACCAGCCATTTGTTGTCCATGTTTCCGCCGTTGTAAGCAGGCGGCCCACTGCTTATTCGGCCTATGGGAGGGGCCACGCCAAAGGCGCCGAAAAACGGGCGAATCGGGATCCTGATGCCCGGCCCGAATTCGGCCTCCTTGCTCTGAGCATCCAAAGGCACTAACTTCTCCCTCAGATAAGGGAACTCTTCCGGCAACACCCCGGCCCCTGGGTCAAACATCATCCATGCGTAAGGAGAACGGAGGCGGATGTCCAGAATCTCCACCTCGAGCACGTCACCCGGCTGCGAACCCTCGATGGCAATAGGCCCGGTGAGAAAATGCGGCCCCGGCCCCCGGTCCTTCACCTTCGCGTACATTTCCTTCATCTCTCGTATGGGATCATCTGTCGCCGCGCCAAGACGCTCAAGCATTTCAGGAATTCCGCAGATCGTGTCGATGGTGACGACTTCACCGGACTTCACGGTCAAAACGGGTTTAGCCTCGGCAGCGAAATAGCCCCATTGCACGGTCGAAGGCGTAACGCGCACCACGTGCTGTGCGAATACCGGGCAAGCCACGGATGTCCCGAGTAGCAGAGTAAGGAGGAGGATGGAACAGCGTCTTTGAGTGCGATTCATGCTTTTATTCAACCTCACCTTGTAGGAAGACTCAAACAGAATTAGGCGGCATTTCCGATTTCTGCTCTATCTCTGCGCAAAACCATACTACTGCTGCCCTCTCGTGTCAAATTCATCAGATCGCATTCCGGCTTGGCTGGTCAGCAGGTAGCCACGGTCAGTGCAGTTCTGACCCTGGGTTCTTCCTTGAAAGCCTGGGGCCATGCTCGAGCTACAGTAATTTTGCCTTTGACCGAGCTACGGTGGCGGGATGCCCCATTCAGACTGACTACGTATCCATGCCGTTCGGATATCGGGCAGGACAAAAACCCACGGTCAGAACTGCACTGACCGTGGCTCGCGATACGATATAACCACCCCCTCAAACGCGCGGGCTACTTCTCGATCTTCAGCTTGAAGGTGATTGCTTCGATCCGCTGATCAACTTGCCCGTAGTAGTTGTCGCCGCCCACGTGATAAGCGCAGAAAATACGGCCATCGGGCAACTGGACACTGGTCGGATAATAGCCCGTGCGGGGCTTTCCTTCGAGATAAGCCCAAGTGGCGCCTTGGTCAGCCGTCCAAGCGATTCCGTCCGTCGCGAGATGCAGCACTACTCCTTCCCGAGTGGCCAGCAGCTCCGGCATGCCACTATGCGGGATCCATAGTTTCTGCACCGGCTGAACTTTCCAGGCCTTGCCGTCTTTTTTCAGCAGCGTTTGCCAGCGGCTTAGCGTCGCGTCCACGCGGATAACCGCGAGCAAGTCCCCATCCGGTAGTTCGGCAATATCGACTTCCTCGCTAGGGTGGACGTTTTTCTCATTCCAGAGAATGATAGGTTCCGACCAGTGCTGCCCCTGGTCTTCGGAAACCCACAAGGCTGGCATGATCGCCGCATCCTGGCTGTAACGCGTGTCAGTCTCTCTCCTGCCAGGAGCTATCCCGCCCGCGACGACAAACCGTCCGTCACGCAGTATTCGCAGGCGCTTGGGCCAGGTGATGCGCGTCGTTGCATCATAGAACGCTGAAGGTTTTCCCCAGCTCTTCCCACCGTCGTGGGAGCTCTGCCAATAGCCCGTCTGCGGCACGTCGTAAAACGGCAGATAGTGCCCCCAAACTGTCCGAAAGATAGTGCCGTCAGCAATAGCTGCGGTTCCGTCCAGCCAGCCGTTCATTGGGGTCGCGGCCGGTTCGGCGTTCACCAGTTGCCAGGTGGCACCGCCGTCGTGCGAGGCCAGGTAGATTCCCTCAAAATTCACCCCGGCCATATCGTACTTGACGTATTCCGGTTTTCCCTGCGGCGGCCAGGAAAGCTTCTGTAGGACGTCCTTCCGCGTTTGTGGCCTTCCTTCGAGCGGGCCGGTCGCTTGGTGGAATGAGATCATAACCGTGCCATTGGGCATTAGCCAGGAAGCAACCCAGGGGGTGTAGCCGGGTGTTTGTGGGGAATGGTAGATCGTTTTCGTCGTCAGTCCCTCCGCACTGACTCGGGATGGCTTCTCTCCCGCGAGGGCCGTAAGACAGATCGCCCAACCCAAGAGGACGGTCATTACTCCGACTGCCGCTTTCATTAGCACGCGCATTTCTGTCCCTCCTTATCCGGAATTAGTTTTTTGGTCCACTGACGGGTAACAATATACAGCCGGTGGCCTGAGCGGGTAGCGCAGAGTTTCGTTCTCCAGAGACTCTGCGGCTTTCTCTTCAAATGCGCGTTCGTTCATCCGCCGGCAACAGTACTCGATCAACGGACAGGATGCGATTTGCGCCGGTTGCCGCGCTCACGCTCCCATTGTAATCCCCCACACTCGACCATGGCCAGTCCTCGGCGCGCTGGACGAGGTCCGCTCTAACCGGGTTGAGGTGAATGTATTCCACCTTCTCGTAATATCCCTTAACGCTCCGCAGAGCCCGGTCGAAAAATCGTGGCTGCCAGAGAAGGCCCGACTCCGTACGCACAAGCCGCAGAGTCTTTGGAGAACGAGATTCTGCGCTACCCGCTGTCGGTTCGATGCGCCGTTGAGCACAATCGGATTGGGGGGCCCGGAACTCCGGAGGTGTGGTTAACCTTCTGGTAAACAAGGTGTGCCGATTGCAGTAACCCCATCGTTTTTCACTTGCGACCATTCTAAGCAATCTCCTAATCTTACATTTGCACTTTGAACTCCACCTACGAATTTTCAGATGTTGGATCGTCGGGGCCTTTCTGAGTTCTCAGTATTGATATTCTGGGAGTTGGAATCACGGGGGTGTAGTCTCACGCGGAGACAATTACGGGCAGGGAGGAGATGACCCAATGAAGCGCATTCTTGTGAGGCTATGGAAAGAAGAGGAAGGGCAGGACCTGACGGAATACGGTCTGCTCGTGGCTTTGGTTGCCCTAGCTGCAATTGCAGCGATGCAGGGCGTGGCGAGCGCCATCAGCGGCGTGTTCTCCACCGCGTCCAGCAGCATGAGCTAGAGCTATGAAGACTTCGGCTACGGGGTTTGGCAGGCGTATTCGTCTACGATTCCCTGGCCGCGAGGACGGTTTAATTCCCGTTGCGCGGCCAGAGAACGAACAGGTTGCATGCGTGCGGAGGTGTGTAGCTCCGGGCCTCAGCCCAGTACACACGCCGCCAAGGAGCGGAGTCGTCAGATTGTCCTCATGGGGCAACGATGAGGGCTTCCAGTTCCCCCGAGAGGGCGTCATGCTTATCTCGGTCGGGCAGCTATGGCGCAAGGAAGAAGGCCAAGGCTTGACGGAACACAGCCTTCTCCTTATTGATTTCTCAGTGTTGATATTCTGGGACGTGGAATCACGGGTATTTAGTTTCACGCGACGTCAATTTCAAGCATGGAGGAAATAAACCAATGAAGAGCATTCTTGTGAGGCTATGGAAAGAAGAGGAAGGGCAGGACCTGACGGAGTACGGTCTGCTCCTTGCTTTGGTTGCCCTAGCAGCGATTGCAGCGATGAAGGGACTGGCGAGCGGGATCTCCGCAGTGTTCAGCACCGCATCGAGCAGCCTGAGCTAGAGCTAAGAAGACTTCGACTGCGGGGTTTGGCAGGCGTATTCGTCTACGATTCCCTGGCCGCGAGGACGGTTTAATTCCCGTTGCGCGGCCAGAGAACGAACAGGTTGCATGCGTGCGGAGGTGTGTAGCTCCGGGCCTCAGCCCAGTACACACGCCGCCAAGGAGCGGAGTCGTCAGATTGTCCTCATGGGGCAACGATGAGGGCTTCCAGTTCCCCCGAGAGGGCGTCATGCTTATCTCGGTCGGGCAGCTATGGCGCAAGGAAGAAGGCCAAGGCTTGACGGAACACAGCCTTCTCCTTATTGATTTCTCAGTGTTGATATTCTGGGACGTGGAATCACGGGTATTTAGTTTCACGCGACGTCAATTTCAAGCATGGAGGAAATAAACCAATGAAGAGCATTCTTGTGAGGCTATGGAAAGAAGAGGAAGGGCAGGACCTGACGGAGTACGGTCTGCTCCTTGCTTTGGTTGCCCTAGCAGCGATTGCAGCGATGAAGGGACTGGCGAGCGGGATCTCCGCAGTGTTCAGCACCGCATCGAGCAGCCTGAGCTAGAGCTAAGAAGACTTCGACTGCGGGGTTTGGCAGGCGTATTCGTCTACGATTCCCTGGCCGCGAGGACGGTTTAATTCCTGTTGCGCGGCCAGAGAACGAACAGGTTGCGTGCGTGCGGAGGTGTGTAGCTCCGGGCCTCGGCCCAGTACACACGCCGCCAAGAAGCGGAGTCGTCAGATTGTCCTAATGGGCGGGTGGCGCATCGCCTTCCATGTATGCGCCCCAATCCTGGCCTGCCCGTCTACGCTCGCGGCATTCTATCCATTGCCGGGGCAGACCTATCCCCCAGGTAATAAAAACTCCGCCGCAGCGGGACCACGGCCAGTCACCCGGCTGGGCCACCAAGCTTCGCTTCAGCGGATTATTGTGCATGTAATCGAGTTCTTCCAGGCGTTTCTTCTCGCTCCAAATGTTCAGGTCGTAGCCATGCCTGTCCAAATTTGAGACCCAATCGAGTGCGCAGTGCGGCTCTGTCCGTCAGCCGACGGAGAAGCCTTCGGCTTTCCGACAAGTTCCATAGCCTCCGTCCTCCTCCGAGCAGGCTGGAAGGCTGAGCCTTCCAGCCTGCTCGGAGGAGGTTCTTCAGAACACACGCCCTACGGGAAGGCAGAGCCTTCCCGCATCCGTCGGCTGACGGACGGCGGAGCTGCAGGTCGTCGCCGACTGGATCGAGGGTAATTTGGACAAGCCAGGGTCGTATCCACGTCTTTGCCAGACACGGTAATGGGCCTGGTGGTGCACGCTGGGAGGCAATTCAAACTGCGCCACCTGCGCAGTCTAACCGGGATCGCATGGGGGCGCATAAGAATCAACGTATGATGCGCCACCCGGGCTGACGGACGGAGGTCCGCGCTATCCGGCAAGCGCCCAAGGCGGGCGGCGGGGTGGATTGATTTGGGCGTTGGCCATTTCGAGGTCGCCGGCCCGGCTTTCTGCAACGCGTATGATGCGCTCATTCGCAGCATCCCATTCCAGCCTCGTTCCCATACGCACGGCGATACTGCCCAGCAGCACGGCTTCCACCACCTTCTGCTCGAACTCGAAATTGGCGCGCGGGGGCGCGCCCCCTCGGATGGCGCCCAGCCACTCCTGGTAGGCTCCGGGCGATTTTGGCAGATCGTCCGGCGGCGGCCGGAAAGCTTTCATGCGGCTGGCGGGAATCAAGCGCGCATTCTGGCCCTCAAACCCGCACAGGATTTTTCCACGGTCCCCCACCAGCAGCATGCCTTCGCCGTCTTCGACGTCGCTCATGTGCTCGTCCGGCTCGAGCTCCTTGGGACGGGGCGGGCGAAGATCTCCGTCATACCAATGAATGGCCACGGGCGCCCGGCCTTCGCGCGCGGGAAATTCCCAGTGTATGAGCGAGCCCACCGGATACGTTTCTGAAAAGCGCGGTGTGGAGCTGGCGTCGACGCTGATCGGCGACGTCAGCTTGAGCGCGCGGAACATCGTGTCAAAACTGTAGTTGCCCATATCGCCGATGGCGCCCACACCGAAGTCAAACCAGCCGCGCCACACGAACGGCAGATAGACATGGCTGTAAGGGCGCGCCGGCGCGGGACCCAGCCACAAATCCCAATCCAATCCCTCCGGCACGGGCTCGGAGGCCTTGGGCCGCTCGATGCCCTGGGGCCAGAACGGCCGCTGGGACCAGTTGTGCGCCTCGCGCACCTCGCCGATCACTCCCGCCCCGACCCATTCCGTAAGCAGCCTAGTGGCCTCGGAGGCTTCGTTCATCACCGCCACCTGCGTGGCCAGCTTGGTTTCCCGCGCCACTTGCGCCATGAGGCGGGCTTCGTGAATCGAGTGCGCCATGGGTTTTTGGCAAAACACGTGTTTGCCACGCCGCATGGCAGTGATTGAAACCTGGGCGTGCCAATGGTCGGGCGTGCAGACCACGACGGCGTCCAAGTTTTTCTCCTTGTCGAGCAGCTCGCGGAAGTCGTTGTACGCCACGCATCCCGTGCAGCCGGGGAGATTCCGCACTTTGCCGTAGTATGCCTCCACCAAGCGCCGAGCCGGCTCGCGGCCGCAGGTGGGGCCTTTCCAATCCGACCCCCACGCCGCGTCATTCAGCAGCTCGCGCTCTTTGTGCACCAGTTCACCCTGGCCCCACTCGGAATAATCGCCGCTCTCGCGGTTGACGTCGCAGACCGCCACCACCTGCACGTCAGGCATTTTCAAAAAGTCCATCATCACACGCGTGCCTTGTGCGCCCACGCCGATGCAGGCGATGGTGATCTTGTCGTTCGGCCCTACCTGCCCGCGAGCTTCCCCAGCCCCGACTACGTGCCGCGGCAGGATGGTGAACGCCGCCACAGCAGCGCTCCCCTCCAGGAACTCCCGCCGCGTCGTTCGTGTGTTTTGTGTAAGTTTGCCTCTTCCTTCCATGGTCACCCCCCCGTGGCCGTCGGACAAGGCTTCTTGCGAACGCTTGGCTCAGGCCGTTCAACCCGTCATACGGACTCACTTGTTGCCGGACTCGACCGAGCGTGCGCGCGAAAGGGCGCCGAACGCCACATCCGAACGAATTCGCGGAAATCGGACCCGCACAAGCGGCCAAACTCTACTAAACCCCTCGGTCAAAGGCAACCTGTTTAACAGCCTGGCGATTGCATTCGGAGGCGGGTTGGAAGGAACCACTCTCAACAGCTTCAGCATCAGACTGAGGCGGTCTGGTATATACTGGGCGCGTCTGGGAGATCCAAAATGGAAATCCCGGTTAGGAGGGGATACGGATGGTAGGTCGATCGTCATCGCGGTTGGCGACTCTTCTCTTGGGCGTTGCCGTTCCTGTGCTCGTCGTCGCCATGCGCATGCAGGCGCGTGCCTGCACTGCGGTCTTCGTGTCTGCCGGCGACACGGTGCTCGTTGGCGACAACGAGGATGCCTCCATGCCTCTCAGCGAGGTGTGGGTGGTTGCGGGTGAAGGAGGGAAATACAGCCGCCTCTGCCTTGGGTATGCCGGCGATAACACTATTCAGGGCGGCGTCAACGAGCGGGGCCTGTGGTTCGACAGCTTCTCCGTGGAGGCGAAGCCGGTTGCGGCCTCCCCGGGTAAGAGGGCCTGCGAGGCTGATATGCACGACAAGGTCATGGCCGAATGCGCGACGGTGGAAGAGGCGGTGGCGCTCCTGAGCCAGTACAATTGTCCTTTCCTCTCCGACAATATGCTGATGGTCGGGGATCGCACGGGCGCCTCGGCGATTATCGAAGGCAACGCCGTCCTGCCCCGCCGCGGTCCCTACCAGATCATCACCAACTTCCGCCAATCCGAGCATCCGGACGGCAGCGAGGTCTGCGGGCGGTACAGGATCGCGGAGGCCATGCTGAAGGCAGACCCTCACGTGACTATCGATAGGATGCGGAGGATCCTGGCGGCCGTCCACCAGGAGGGCCATGTCTCTACTGTCTACTCCTACATCTGCGACCTGCGGAACGGGAAGCTGTACATCTACCACTTCCACAACTTCGAGAACGTGGTCGTCCTGGATGTGAAGCAAGAGCTGGCGAAGGGGAGGCATAGCCAGAGCCTGCCGGAGCTCTTCCCGACCACGTTCGCCGCCGAGGAGTTCGCCTCCCAGTCCGCGGCTGCCATGGAGATCAGGAAAGCGGCCCGCAGGTACCCGCAGTTCGACCCGAAGACGTACCCCGAGTTCGCTGGCCGGTACGTGGTGAACAGCCCGGCGGCCATGGCCGGCGTGACGGTGGTCGTAACGGCCGGGACGGACCGTCTGCGCGCTGAGCTGAACGATGGCAACGTGCGGGAGCTGATCCCGGAGTCCAGCGCCAGGTTTTCCGTCTGGGAGCCGGACCACGAAGGAACCTTCGTCACCTTCCTCCGCGACCAGGCCGGCAAAGTGACGGGGTTCGTTGCCGATACTCGCGGCGGGGGAATCTCCGCGACCAGGGCGAAGTAGGCTCCATCCCGGAACAGGAAAACGTGGTTTAGTGTTTTGAAACAGCAAGTTTATAGGTTTGTCGTTGTCGAACGAAGGTTACAGTGCACGACCTGAGGAAAAAGGGATTGAAACGCGTACAATCGAGCTTAATGGAAATTCCGGGCTTAACCCTTTGAGGGCTGGAGACGCGGATCGTGTGCGGGGTTTCGCCACCGGGATCAAGCGTTTCCGCAAAAGAGGCGCCATGCTAATAAGATACTTCGCGCGAGCTGGTCTGGTTCTGCTGGGAATCATAATGCTGGGCGGCTCGATGTTGCTTCGCGCCCAGAGTTCGGGAGGGAAAATACAGGGTAAGGTGACCGATTCTACGCATGCAGACCTTTACGACGTCCTCATCACGGCGACGAATTCCGGGACGGGCGTCAGCCGTGAGGTCAGGACCGATGAGTACGGGAAGTATGCGATCGAATCACTTCCACCTGGCATTTACACGCTCAAGGCGGAAGGCACCGGGCTCAAGACTAGCCAGGTGGAGGGAGTGAAACTGGAGGCGGCTGGGTCCCAGGTGGTTAACCTGGTGATGGAGTCGGGGAAAGAAAGGATTTCTCCTGGGCTGGCCAAACCGAAGCCCGTCACCATGGCTAGCCTCGCTCACCTACAGACAGCGGGCGTTTCTGCGGTGGAAGTCTCAGATTACGTCTACGGCAACTACCAAGGGTCTCTCGTTCCAAGCCCGCCTCATGCGGATATCAACCCTCGCAAAGCCTATATTGTTTTCTGGAAGGACTTCCCCCACCGCTTGGTATTCTCGCACGAGGCGAGTTATTGCCCCTGGCTCGAGCTGCCATCCGGCGCCGGGTTGTGTTACCAGTTCTTTGAGGGAAACACCGGCTGGGCCGAGCTCATGAACCAATGGGGGAGGCAAGAAACTAACAGTTTTGTCAGCATTATCGAATCTGGGCCAAGGCGAGTCTGGGTGCGCTGGACCTACTTTGGGGTGAACATCGACTCGGGTCAAAGGGCGTATCGCGGCACAGAGGATTTCTGGGCATATCCCAATGGTTTGGTTGTCCGTCGACAGCAGTATGAACCCCTGCTTCCCGGCGAATACAAAGGCTACAGCCGGGAACCGATTGAACTCATCGGCATGTGCCCGGTCGGTAAACTCTGGTTCGATGTCCTGGAGAGGGACCCCGCCTCGGGAGAGAATCACGCCCTGGCAGTCCTCGACGTTTTCTCAGACAAACGCTACGACGTTTACTGGAAGCACAAACCCGGCACGCTGCTGGACTCGACGCACCGACGAACGGGTTGCGATTGGCAGGATGTCGAGGACGCTCCCGGCGTTCTTCTGGCCGACACCATGGTTGATGGAGCGCCCTTCTGCGTATTCGGCGATGCCTCCGGATTCCGCCACGATTATACAAAGTTGAAAGACCACACGTTTGTGCAGGAGATTTGGGGTTCGATGTCGTGGGATCATTGGCCTATCGGTTGGGTGAACAGCCAAGGCCATGAGGTGGATGCAAACACGCTGAAACTCTACCCAAACGCCTTTTCTACACTCGGGATGGATTTCTTTGCTCTGCCTGACACAGAGGAGGAGCGCGGGGTCTATTACTCGCTCATCGGCGTCGCTGGTCACGATTTGGAACCGGCTCGCGCCGCAGCCCGCAAGTGGTTAGAGAAGGGAGAGGCCGCGATCGCCAATGACCCCGACAGCGGAGCGGATTTACCCGCCGTATTCGGAAAGCATTAGCAGAGAGAAATCCGGCGAAGGCGCTGACCGGCTTCGCTCGCGTCGTCCGCGCCAAGAGTGGCAATGGTATCCCCTTGACATCCCCTATCTTTGTTCATAAGTTGTAGCTTTCTTGTGCGCCAAAGCTGCCAGGTGGTCCGTCAGTTGACGGATGAACTCGCCGCTACCACTCCCAGTCGAGGGGGACTGAAATTCGCGCATCAGGAAGGGTGGAGACAATGCCAGAAGAAAGAAAGAACGAAACGGAACGCATCACGAACGGAGTCTTTGAGAAGGGTGCAAGCGCAGCGGCCCTCACGGGAATCAGTTTCATCACCGCGCCGCAAAGGGTTTTTGGCGCGAACGACCGCGTCCGGGTGGGCGTCTGCGGGCTGCGTGGACAGGGCTTTGCGCACATCGAGGAATACGCCCGCATGCCGAACGTGGAGACCGTCGCCGTGTGCGATGTGGATGAAAACATCATGAACGGGCGGCTCAGGGACATGGACCTGATGAGCCTGCCTACACCCAAGACCTACACCGACGTGCGCAAACTCTTGGAAGACTCCTCCATCGACGTCCTTTCCATCGGGACACCCAATCATTGGCACTGCTTGATGGGGATCTGGGCCCTCCAGGCCGGCAAGGATGTTTATATCGAAAAGCCGTGCTGCCATTACTTGTGGGAGGGGCGGCAACTGGTTCGAGCGACGCAGAAGTACAACCGCATTGTTCAGCACGGAACAAACAATCGCTCCGCGGGCGCCGTAATCGAGGCCGTCCAGAAAATACGCGAGGGCCTGATCGGCGACGTCTATCTCGCCCGCGGCCTCTGCTTCAACGAACGGAATACGATCGGACGCACTCCGGTCGAGCCGGTTCCGGCGGGCGTGAACTACGACCTCTGGACAGGCCCTTCCCCGCTGCACCCGTTCACGCGTAACCGGTTTCACTACAACTGGCATTGGTTCTGGGACACCGGCAATGGTGATATCGGCAACCAGGGGGCACACCAAATTGACGTGGCCCGCTGGGGACTGGGGGTGAAATTTCCGAACAAGGTGTCAGCCCTGGGCGGACACTTCATGTTTGATGACGACCAGGAGACACCCAATACTTTGAACGCCGCGTTCGAATTCAATCAGCCGGAGGGCAAGCCCAAGATTCTGGAGTTTGAAGTGCGCCACTGGATTACCAACCAGGAGGCCGGCATTGGCTCGCTCGGATTCGGAATCGGCATTCCGGGATTCCTGGGTCCACCCCGAAGGAATCGTTCCGGCCCACGGCATGAGAGAGTCGCGGGTTCCGTGGGGGATATCTTCTACGGGTCAAAGGGCTACTTGGCGATCTCGAACGAGGAATTCCCTTCCTACCGCACTTGGCTGGGAGAGGAGCAGGAGCGCGGTCCCAGCAGCTCCCGGGAAGGAAATAACTGGCAAAACTTTATCGACTGCGTGCGCAGCCGGAAGAAGGAAGAACAAAATGCGCCCATCGAGGAAGGTTACATCTCCTGCGCTCTGATCCACTTGGCGAACGCCTCGTACCGGCTGGGGCGGACGCTCAACTTTGATCCGGAGACCGAACAGGTCATCGGCGACGAGGAAGCGAATAAACTGTTGCGGGGAACTTATCGGGCGCCGTATGTTGTTCCGGAAGAAGTCTAAGAGCGCGGCGGAGCCACAGTCTAAAAGAGACTCACCACAGAGGCCACAGAGTTCACAGAGAAGAGCCGAATTATTTTTCTCTGTGGTCTCTGTGCCCTCTGTGGTGAATCTTTATCCCGATCTTCCCAGATCGACTGGAACTATGTCCGCGCGTTCTTGGCAATGTTCGCGGCATTTCCCGGAACCGGCACTTCCGCCTTGATGGGAACCGGTCCCATAGCGTATTCGGTGGGGCCGAGGCGCTCGTTCGAGTCCATCATCTCTTCCCACTTCACCTCTTTGCCCGTGTAGGCCGCAGTCCTGCCCAGGATAGCAATCAGCGTGGCGTGCGCCAGGTGCTCCGCTTCGTTAACGGGCTGGTTGGTGCGAATGGCGTTGACGAAATCCACGTGCTCTTGATCAAAGGGGTTGACCTTGGTCTTTCCCGGATCCTGCCCTTGCTCCTGATACTTCCACACCACCTTGCCCGTAAGGTCAAAGATCGTGTCTCTGCAATTCGTGTAGCCCTCTGTCCCCACGATGTAATCGGAGACATCATTGGCGCAACCGTCAATCTGCCGGCACATGGTGTCCCAGATTCCGCCGTCGGGGTAAGTGAACTGCACGTTGAAGTGGTCAAACTGGTCGCCCGTCACCCGCTGCGCGCGCCCCCCGGCGCCCACGGCTTTGGCTGGATTCATTCCCGTGAACCAGAGAACGGTATTAAGATTATGGACGAACTGTTCAACGATGTGGTCGCCGGAAAGCCAACGCCAGTTCACCCAGTCGCGAATCATGGCTTCCATATCCGACCACCCTTTCTTCCTCGGCGCAGTACCACAACTGCCCGACGTTGTAGCGGGAGCGAACCCCCAGGATCTGGCCGATGGCGCCGTGGGAGACGCGATTGTAGGTTTCCCGGTGGGGGCGGTCGTGCCGCCACAGGGTTCCCGACACCACCGTGAGGTTGTACGCTGTAGCCTTCTGGCCGGTGGCCAAGACGGAACGCACGCCGGGAGCGTCAACCGCGCACGGCTTCTCCAGAAAACAGTGTTTCTTGGCGTCCACAGCGGCATCGAAATGCGCGGGCCGGAAATGCGGCGGGGTGGCCATCAGCACCAGGTCCACGTCAGCGTCGAGCACTTTTTTGTAAGCGTCGAAGCCGATGAAGCAATGGTCGTCGGCGACTTGCACCTGAGCCTGCTTGGCCAGATTTTCGCGGCACGTGGCCAGGCGGTCCGGAAGGACGTCGCCCAGCGCCACGATCTTGAGGTTGGGTCCTGCCTTGAGGAAGTTCAGGGCAGCGCCGGTGCCGCGGTTCCCGCAGCCGATCAATCCGGCCTTCAGGACGGGGCCGTCCGGGGCCGCGTCGACGAAGGTCACGGGCGGATAAGACTTGTTGCAACTGGCCAGGACCGCTCCCGCGCCCACGGCCGCAACCGCCCCAATGAAGGTTCGCCGGTTGAAATCCCGCTTGTCCTTGTCAGTCTTCGCATCGGTCATGTCGAGTCTCCTTTGGCTAGACTTGTAGGATTATACATGGATTTTCTGCGACCTGATATGACTGAAAAATTCGCACTAATACTCCTCCCCAAGACATGGTATCGTTTCGAGCGAGATGAACCTCGGCGTAAGGAGCGAAATCGTGAAGATTCCAGCATGGTCTCGGGCTCTGGGCGTTCTGACGCTTGTTCTGACCGTCGCGCCGACGGCGCACGCGCAGGCGACGCTCCAGTCGGCCCTGCGCGCAAAGCTCGAAACTGAGTTGGCGAATGTGGCTGAGCATCTGAACGGGGTGATGGGCTATGCCATCAAGGACCTGTCAAACGGCGAGACCTTCCTGCGGCTTCCGGACACGGTCTTCCCTCAGGCTAGTTCCATCAAACTGGCAGTGCTTTTGGAGTTGATGCGCCAGGCGCAAGAGGGGAAGCTATCACTCGAGGAGAAGCATACGCTGCAGCGCAGCGAGATGACCGTGGGAGACACGGAGCCGATCCTCACTATGCTTGGCGACGGCACGGTCACCATGACGCTGCGCGATCTTGCCATCTTCATGGATGTGCTGAGCGACAATACGGCAACCAACATCCTCATTAATCGTTTAGGGATGGATAATATCAACGAGGGCGTTATTCGTCTTGGTCTCAAGGAAACCAAGCTGCGGCGCCGCATGATTGACCTCGAGGCCGCCAAGAAGGGGAACGAAAACGTCTCCACGCCGCGCGAAATGCTGACCCTGCTCGAGAAAGTCCGTGCCGGCCAGGCCCTTGACGCGGCGCGAACGAAGGCATACTTTGACATCCTCAGGCTGCCCAAGGACAGTGAATTCCACAAGGCGCTGCCCGAAGACGTTTCTATCGCGGACAAGCCCGGGGCTCTGGAAGGGGTGCGCTGCGACACAGGTTTGATCGACATTCCCGGTCATCCGTTCATCATGTCGATCACCACCACATACCTGGCGCGAGACGATGAGGGTGAGCGCGCCGTCGAAGCGGCCGCGCGGCTGGTCTATGACTACTTCAATCGGCTGAGCCGCTCCAGCTCTTACGGACGCGTCATTTCTTACAAATAAGGCGGTCCTGAGTGTACACCCAGATGAAGCCCGCCGCGGTGGTGCGCGGGCCAAAGGTCCGCGCCTTGGAGTGCGGTAGCGCAGCTACCGTTTTTCCAGCGGGGGGAGGCACACTCGGCCGCTTCAAGGCGGCAGCTTTGCAGCCGCACTCCAAGGGGGGCTCCGCCCGCAAAGTTCCTAAGGTTGCCCGAGGGAGAATTCCATGAGCTTGTTGCTGGCCTTACTCTTGACGGCCTTCCCTCCCCCAGGGGCGGTCGTCGTGAAACCTGTTGCCAACATGTACTCCGCCGCCACCGAGGACACCGATGTGGTGTCGCAAGCGATCTGCGGCACGAGCGTCGTTGTCGAGGGAGAGAAGGGGGAGTGGGTGAAGGTGCGCACGCCCGACAATTACCCCGGCTGGATGCCGCTCGCATCGCTGCGGCGGTATGGTTCTGGCGACCACACTTACACCTCCACGGGAAAAGTGGTGCAGGTGGCAAGCCTTTTCGCGAATGTCTACCGCGAACCTGATGTGACGAAGCACCAACCCCTGTTGGTCCTCCCCTTCGAGGCGCGCCTGGAAGTGGTGGCCGGGGTGGCGAATGATGCGGGCCGCTGGATCCAGGTCCGCCTGCCGGACGAGCGCTCCGGCTGGATTCAACGCGGTGACATCGATCCTGATCCCGCGCCCCTCAGCGTGGCTGGAGCGATCAAGCTCGCCAAGCGCTTCCTCGACTTCACCTACCTCTGGGGCGGGACTTCCAGCTTCGGGTTCGATTGCTCGGGCTTTACTCAGATGCTGGTTCGCCGGCGCGGCATCGTAATGCCCCGCGATGCCGACTTGCAGGCAGCGTGGCAGGGTGTGGTGCCGGTGAAACGCAATCGGCTGCGAACCGGTGATCTGCTCTTCTTCGGTGGGTCACCCCAAAATATCACGCACACGGGCATGTACATCGGGCACGGAAAGTTTATTCACGACACCACCCACGAGCATCCCGGGGTGCAAATCAGCCGGCTGAAGGACCAGTACTGGACCAAACTTCTCGTTGCCTGCCGGAGGCTAAAATGAACCGCCGCGACTGGGTGAAAACCTTGGGGGCTGCTTGCGCGCTCGAAAGCCTGGGAATCTGTCCGTCCGCGCTGGAGGTGACCGACGCACCTGGGGCGCCAGCCCGCGGGCCCTCCGCAGCAACTTCTTCAACCACGCTCGAGACCGAAATTGTTCGCCTGAATTTGCGCCACACCTGGACCACCACCATGTCCTCGAGCGCCTACCGTGACACGCTCCATGTGCGCTTTATTCACGACGGCATAACCGGCCACGGCGAAGGCGCGCCCATCGTCCGCTACCAGGAAAACGCCGCAGGCGCCCGGCAAGCGGCGGAATCCGTGCGCGATTTGGTGACCGCCGCCGACCCCTGGGAGTTTGAGAAGCTCCATGTGGAAATCGCTCGACGCCTTTCGGGCCAATACGCCGCCCAAGCCGCTCTCGACATTGCCTTGATGGATTGGGTCGGCCAAAAGCTGGGCGTTCCACTCTATCGCTACTTCGGCCTCGATCCAGACGCTGCTCCCATTACCACTTTTTCCATCGGGATTGATACCCCGGAAATCACCCGCCAGAAAGTTCGTGAGGCTGAATCATTCCCTGTGCTCAAGATTAAAGTGGGGCTCGACACCGATGAAGCCACCATCGCCGCGGTGCGCAGCGTCACGCGCAAACCGCTGCGCGTGGACGCCAACGAAGGCTGGAAAAACAAGGAAGAGGCGGTGCGGAAAATCAACTGGCTGGCCACCCAAGGCGTGGAGTTCGTCGAGCAGCCTATGCCTGCCCAGATGCTCGAGGAAACACGCTGGGTACACGAACGCGTGCACCTGCCGCTCGTTGCCGACGAGGCATGCCGGCACGCCAGCGACATTCCCAAACTCGTGGGCATCTTCGACGGTGTGAACGTCAAGCTGGATAAGTCGGGTGGAATCCTGGAAGCCTTCAAGATGATACAGATTGCGCGTGCGTTAGGGCTTCGGACCATGTTGGGCTGCATGGTCTCAAGCTCAGTGAGCGTCACCGCCGCAGCGCACCTCTCGCCCCTGGTCGATTATGCCGACTTGGACGGGAATCTGCTGATCGCCAATGATCCCTTCACCGGCGTACAAGTCAAGGATGGAAAGCTCCTGCTCCCGCATGGTCCCGGCCTCGGGCTCCAGCCCGTGTGAACCGGTCCCAATTGTCAGTCGTCCGTAATTCATTGTCAGTAGTTCGTTGATCACCTTGGTAATGTGTGGTTCGCTTCCGGTCCGGCCGCGCGCACTTAGGCGCAACAAGGCACCGCTGATGAATGGACAACGGACGACGGACAACGGACCACTGGCAACTGACAACACCACTGAACGCCCCGCACTTTCGGTCCCGTGAATTATTGGAGTGCTACTCGTAGCGCAGGGCCGTGAGTGGATCAACACGGGCCGCGCGTCGTGCGGGAATCCAGCAAGCCAGAAGCGCCACGGCAGCGAGGAACAACGGCACGGCGGTGAAGGTGACCAAGTCGTATGGCCGAACTCCATAGAGGAAGGCTGCGAAAAGCTTGGCCACTGCCAAAGCGGCAGCCAGACCGAGTGCCATGGCCACCAGCGCCAGCAGCCTGCCCTGGCGGATGATGAGGCGCTGGACTCCGCCGGTCTGTGCGCCCAGCGCCATGCGGATGCCGATCTCGCGCGTGCGCCGGCTGACCGAGTAGCTCATCACGCCATAGAGACCGACGGCGGCGAGCAGCAGGCCGACAAAGCCGAAGACGCCGAACAGCGTGCCCGCCAGGCGGGGGAGAAAGAGCGCGTCGCGGAGGTGCTCTTCCATGGTTGCTTCATTGTATATGGCCATCGTGGGGTCCAGCGTGTGGATCTCATGGCGCACGGAGCGCTCCATCGTGGCATAATTCCCTGCCGTGCGGACCAGCAGTGAATACCCCAGGAAGGCAGGGTCGCTACCTGTGCTCTGTTCGAGCGAGCGGAAGAGAACGGGACGGAGGTCCTCACCGAGGAAGCGTGACTTGATGTTCTTCACCACGCCGATGACCTCGTAGGTCACACCGCCGCCGGTTACGCGCTGCCCGATGGGGTCTTCTCCACGAAAGATTCTGTCGACGAAGACTTGGTTGACGATAGCGACTTTGGGGGCGTTCGCGGCTTCGCCGGCGAAGTCACGGCCGGCGATGCGGGGAATGCCCATGGTTTCGAGGTAGCCCGAGGTGGCCATGTAGAGTTCCACGCCGGGGTCCGCGCCCGTAGATGTGCGGCCCTCGACGTGGAAAGCGTCGCTGCGATTTCCCCCCGAGAGAGGCACGCTATCGGTGCAAGCGGCCGAGATGACACCCGGCAGACCAGCCACGCGCTCGCGCAGTTCGGTGAGGAACTGTGTGGTGCGTTCGGCGGTGTAGCCGTGGACCCGCGGATCGACGGACATCATCAGGACGCCACGCGAACGAAAGCCAATGTCAATGCTGGAGGCGCGCTCCATGCTGCGGAGGAAAAGTCCCGTGGCGCAGAGCAGCACGAGCGACATGGCGATTTGCGAGACGATGAGGGTGTTGCGCAGGGTCCATCGACGTCCGGGGCGGGCAAGAGCGTCTTCTCCCTTCAGCGCGCTGGACAGCATGGGGCGCGTGGCGGCCCACGCCGGAGCCAGCCCAAACAGCACCCCGGCCCCGACGCTGAGAGCGAAGGTATAGAGCAGGACCCTCCAATCGACACTGACACTGAGGTCGAGCGGGACAGGTGCGGGCAGCCGGAACGCGGAGAGGGCCTCGGTGGCCCAGAGCGAGAGAGCGAAGCCGAAGAACCCTCCACCGAGAGCGAGCAACACGCTTTCCATGACCACCAGCCGCTGCAAACGGCCGCGCGTGGCGCCAAGAGCGAGGCGGACGGCCATCTCCCGGTGGCGGCCCGTAGTCCGGGCAAGAAGAAGATTGGCGACATTGGCGCCGGCGATCGCGAGAACCAGCAACACAGCCACGCTCAGGGCGGCGAGGAACATGACGATGGTGGAGCGGTCACGCGGGGGGAGCGAACCGGCCTGCTCAAAGCGGAAGCCGCCACCCTTGTCGGTTCCAGGGTAGGCGGCGGCGAAGCGCTGGGCCAGAATGCTGAGTTCGGCTGCGGCCTGCGTGCGCGAGACGCCCGGCGCGAGGCGTCCGATGACGGCGAGCCAGTGAAAGGCGCGCGCGTCGCGGCCGGGGACGCTGGGCGCCAACTGCTCGAGATTTCCGAGCGGGACCCAAAATTGGGGGTCGAGGGGGATTGCAAGGCTGCGAAATGCCGGAGGAGCGATGCCGACGACCGTGAAGGGCCGCCCGGAAACGGTGATTGATTTGCCGAGGATAGCGGGGTCAGAGGCGAAACGACGTTGCCAGAGGCGCTGGCTGAGGACAATGAGGGGAAGACGGTCCTCGTTACTGGCAAAACCGCGGCCAAGCGTCATCCGCAGTTGCGCGACGTCGAAAAAGTTCGAGGTGACCGCCTGGCCCCACACGCGTTCCGGCTCGCCCTCTCCGCCGATCGAGGCAGGGAGGAGTTCGTAGTAAGCCGCGACCCCGGAGAAGGATTTCGCCTGGTCGCGCACGTCGGTGTAGAGCGGCCAGGAAAAGTTACTGCAGCACTGTTCGTTGTCGTGCGTGAAATGCAAACTCATGAGCGTCGAGGGATTGCCCACGGGCGCCGGACGCAGGACGAACCTGCTGACTATCGAAAAGATGGTCGAGTTGGCGGCGATGCCGAGGCCGATGGAGATGACGACAGCGAGCACGATGCCGGGAGATTTGGAAAGCCGCCGGAATGTGTATGCCAGGTCTTGCCGCCAGGATGACATGCTGTTTCCTCCCGTAAATTGTGACTACGTGGGAACAAGACCGATTGTTCCAGGTATTTGGCACTCTGGAAGCTGCACGAGTAATAACCCCTCACCCGGCCCGCGCCGGCGGGTGAAAACGCCGGACGCGGGCCACCCTCTCCCCAAAAGAGAGGACTGTCATTTCGACTTCCGTCCCCCGCGTCCCGCCCTCCAAAAACAACAAAAAACCTCTTGACATCCTATCTGTATTATTGTACTAGTACAGCATGCTACTGCATGTCAACACTTCCTCGGGCCTTCCCGTCTACTTGCAAATCGAGGGACAAGTGAGACAGGCGATCGCCGCCGGCGCGCTGCAACAGGGCAATGCCCTGCCCTCCGTGCGCAAGCTGGCCGCTCAGTTGCGCGTGAACCCCAACACCGTGGCCAAGGCCTATCAGAATTTGGAACGCGAGGGGGTGATCCGCACCGTGCCGGGCGGCGGCACCTACGTGGCGGACAGCAGCCCGGGACTCTTGAAATCCGAAAAACTGCGCCGCCTGCGTCCCGTGGCGCGGCAACTGGCGGTGGAGAGCACTCAACTGCGCCTGGCGCCCGGTGACGTGGTGAAGCTCGTGGAGGACGAACTGGACGGACTGGGAGGAAAGCGATGAACGATCTGGCGATCCACACTCAGAGTCTCGCAAAGTTCTTCGGCAAGACGCGCGCTGTCGATGGGCTGGATTTGAAGGTGCCGCGCGGCTCCGTCTACGGATTCCTGGGGCGCAACGGCGCGGGCAAGACCACCACGGTCAAGACCCTTCTGGGTCTGTTGCGGCCCACCTCCGGCTCAGCCCAAGTTCTGGGTTACGACATTCGCCGGGACTTGGTTGCCATTCTGGAGCGCACCGGCTTTGTGCCGGAAAACAAGACGCTCTTCGGGACTCTCACGCCCGCGCAACTGGTGCGCTTCAACCAGGGATATTTCCCCCAATGGTCCGGAGAACGGGTGGCGCGCTATGCCGAGCTCTTCGAGATTCCCATGCAGACGCCCTTCGCCAAGCTCTCGCTGGGGAACAAAACCAAGGTGTGCCACCTGCTGGCGCTCTGCCAGGGGGCCGACCTGCTGATGCTTGATGAGCCCAGCATCGGCCTCGACCCGGTGATCACGGATTTGTTGTTGCGCGTGCTCGTGGAAGACGTGGTGAGCGAAGGCCGAACCGTCTTCCTCTCCTCGCATCAGCTCACCGAAGTCGAGCGTATCGCCGACTGGGTGGGGATTATCGAGAAAGGGAAAATCTTCCTGGAAACGCGCCTCGAGGACATCCGGCAAAACTACCGGCTCATCCGCGCCGCCGCTGACGCCGCGCCTGCGATTTCTTCGCCCGATCTCGTTGCGGTGCAGAGTTCAGAGAATTTCCGGAGTTATCTCGTGGCGCGCGAGGCGGAGAACTTCGCGTCGATGTTGCGCGCCAAGGGCATGACCATCCTCGAAATCCTGCCCGTCAGCCTGGAAGAAGTTTTCCTGGGGCTCACGCGAAAGGAGGTGCCATGTATCTCTGGAAAGCCTGGCACGATCGCCGTCCACGCGTAATCCTGTACGCCCTCGCGACCCTGAGTGTGGGCGTGCTATCCGGGCTGGAAGTCATAACCTGGTCAAATCTCCATGCTTCCCTTGTGCCTTTTTACCACTGGCATTACCGCTCTTTGTTTTACAACCAAGATTTCCGTATGGATATCACGTTCTATGCCTTAAGGTGGGCGACTCGCAGCATCTACGGGCTTAGCAACTTCACCTTCTATGTGTCTCATTTGGTGGATATCGGCTACGGCCCACCGGGCATCGGCTACGGCCCATTGGCGATGCTGCTGGCAGGCCTGAGCCTGGGCGCCAGCAGCATGGGAAGGGAATATGGGGCAGAAACGATGAATTTTGTTTTGACCCGGCCCGCCCCCCGATTGAAGTTCATCTTAGCGGACTGGATTGTAGGGTTGACGGGAACGGTCATTATCCTGGGCGGCCTCGCCTACCCGCTACTTCCATTCCTCCAATTGGTCCATGCCAAGGGCCCCGGGAACGTTTTGGCCGGCCTGCCAGCATTGTGGGCGCTGGGAGCGGCGATTTATGGGCTTTCCTACTTCACCACACTGGTGACCGGGAGCGCCCCCAAGGGACTCACGCTTAGTGCTGCCACGCTTTTGACGTACGGGTTTCTTCCGACCGCTCTGGACGAGTGGTGGCACAGCGGTATCCTGCTGAGGGCTACTGAGTGGTCATTGCGGGGGATCAGGTACGACGCTTGGCCGCTGAGTCCTTTTGACTGGGGCCCAACCGTTCTCTGGCTGGCCGTAGCGGCGGGCTTTCTGGGAGCGTCCGTAGTCTGGATCAAGTTTCGCGAGGTGTGATGCGCGGGCGGTTCCTGGCCCTATCCCCCGTGACATCCCCGCCCTCTCCCCCTTGGGGGAGAGGGTGGCACGCGGCGGCGTTTTCATCAGCCCTCGCGGGCCGGGTGAGGGGGTAAACGGTCGGGGATAGTTCAGAGCGAGATTCTTCGCTTCGCCCTGGACCGGACGGTCCAGGGCTTCGCTCGGAATGACAGTTCGCGGAAAGGAGAGCGCCGTGTTCTTTTGGACTTGCTGGTTGAGAAACCGGTATCGGCTGGTAGCTTATCTCGTAATCGGGTGCGCTTTGGTTCTGCTTGGGACGCTGCCTGTCACCATGAAGTCGGTGCATGGCCATTGGGTCTGGGTGCAGCCGGCCTCCGCCGCGGATGCAAGGGACGTCTGGCGCTTTGGGATCGAGCACGTCCTGCTTGCGATGATCTTTTTACTGCTTTTTTCCGCCGCCGACCTTGGTTCGCTAGGAGTGGGAGAATCCGCTGCCCGGAAGGAATACGATTTCCTGCTTACCCGCCCGAGGCCACGCCGACATTTTGTTTGGACTGCCTGGCTGGCCGGGCTCTCGCAACTGTGCCTCTTGACGCTGATTCCCTTGGTCGTTGCCATCACCACTCTCTATTTCCTCACTTCTCGGATGTACCCTGTTCCGTTATGGCCGCGCAGCGTGGGGACGTTTATATTAAGCCTACTGGTGTTCAGTGGGGCCTTCACCTTGTCCGTCGCCACAGGAAGCAACCGGAGCGGATTCGAACTGGCTGTGTCGCTCCTGATCATCAATTACGTCGCTCAGCGGATGAGCTGGGCCTTCGCGTTTTGGGGAGTTAGTCATGGACGGCCTTTTACTTCTCCGATCTACAGCGAGGGCGCCTACGGGCTGCTAAACGACCCACATCTGCGGTACATCGTGCTGTCGGTGATGGTGGCTGCGGCTGCCGTCTTACCCCTCCTGGCGCAATTCGGGTTCGAGAAAAAGGACCTGTAGCCCGGGCCGTGCCCCCACGAAAGCTCACCTACCAGCGACCATCCCACAGAGCAACCCTGCCCGCAACTAAAACGAGAGCCTCCTTGTCCTCCTTCTTCCCAAGCTTTAACACGGAACACACGGAGCCCCGCACCGTACGGTGCAGGGCGGAGCGTCTCAGTGAACTCTGTGTTGAGGCTCGTCGGGGCACGGAGGGCACCGAGGCACTTCGGGCGCAAGGAGAAATCTTCGCGGCGCGAGAAGAAAGAGGACTGATTTATGCTTATAATCCCTCGGGAGGGATTTCTATGAAGGTAACTGGAAGAGGGCGTGAGATCAGATGTAGGAACTATGTGTGGGTTTCCGTTATCAGCCTGGCAGTGCTGGCTTCAGCGCGCTGTTTGAAGGCTCAGGATGACGAGGCCGCGAGCAAGCTCCAGGGCTTTGATTCCTACATGGAAAAAATCCTGAAGGACTGGAACGCACCGGGGGTGGGCGTGGGCATTGTGATCAAGGACAAGCTCGTGTTCGCCAAGGGGTATGGCTACCGGGACTACGGGAAGAAGCTGCCCTTCACGCCCACCACGCTTTGCCAGATTGCCTCGAACACCAAGCTGTTCACGGCGGTGGCCGCAGGCATGCTGGTCGAGGAGGGGAAGCTGACCTGGGACAAGCCGGTGCGGCAGTCGGTGCCTGCCATCCAGTTCTATGACGACGCACTTAATGACAACGTCACCCTGCGTGACATGCTCTCCCATCGCACGGGGATCACCCGACACGACATGATCTGGTACAAGGCGGACCTCCCGCGTAAGGAGCTCTTCGCGCGGCTGAAGTACATGGAACCCAAGGAGCCCCTGCGGCAGACCTTTCTCTACAACAACATGATGTACGCTGCCACCGGCTACCTCATCGAACTCCAGTCCGGCAAGCCCTGGGAGGAGTTCGTGCGCGACAGGATCTTCAAGCCGCTGAACATGAACGCGAGCGTCTACTCCGTGGCGGAGATGCTCAAGCAGGACGACCACGGCGTGCCCTTCACTGAAAAGCGCGATACCACCGAGATCTACAAGATCCCTTACTACGAAGACACGGCGGGAATGGCCCCCTGCGGTGCCATCATCTCCAACATCCAGGAGATGTCCCACTGGCTGATCGCTCTGATGAACGAGGGGAAATACGGGGGCAAGCAGGTGCTTCCCCCGAACGTGCTCAAGGCCACCCTCGAGCCCGCCATCGCGCTCCCCAACACCATGGCGGAGACCCGAGGGTTCTGGGAGCTGTTGAACGTGAATTATGGGATGGGCCGGGACACCGCCTCGTACCGGGGACACCTAGTCACCTATCACGGCGGAGACCTCGATGGCTTCCATTCCCAGGTCTCTTTCATGCCGCGTGAGCGGATTGGCGTCATCGTCTTTGTGATCGGGGACCACTGCGCAAGCCTTTACAACACCGTCAGCTTCAACGTGTACGAACGCCTGTTGGGCCTGGACCAGACTCCCTGGAGCCAGCGCCTGCTGGAGATAAGGATGAAAGGGAAAAAGGCCGGGACGGAAGCTCGAGCCAAGGCGGGCGCGGATCACGTCCCCAACACCCAGGTCTCCCACCCCCTCGCCAATTACGCCGGCCAGTACGAACATCCCGCCTACGGAGTGCTGAAGATCGGGATGAAAGACGGACAGCTCCAGTTCGACTTCCACAAAATCCAACTTCCCCTGACCCGCTTCCACTACGACCGCTTCGACACACCCGACGACGAGATCTACGGAAAGTGGTCAGTAAACTTCGTCACCAATCCCCAGGGCGACGTGGGCACGGCCGTCATGTCCTTGGACGAGGCGGAGGCCAGCTTCACGCGCCGGCCCGAGACGGTGGACCCCAAACTTCTCCCGCGACTCGCCGGAACTTACGAGACCCCGACCGGCATCAAGTTTCAGGTGATCCTCAAGGAGGACGGCAGCCTCTACCTGGCGATGCCCGGAGCGCGGGAGGAGAAACTGCTCCCCTACAAAGGCCTCAAATTCCATGTCAAGGAATTCTCCGACATGGTCTGGGAGTTTGTGGTCGAGAATGAACAGGTCAGGGCTCTCAAACAAACAGACCCGTCAGGAGAGTTTGTTTTCCCTCGAAAGTAGGGGCCGGGGCTTCGTCCCCACAAGAGAAGAGGAGGCAAAATGGCAAGTGAAAAAGCAGGCAGTAAGTTATGGATTGTTCCTGATTGCTATTTACCAGCACAAAGCACCGGCGATCTCAAAAGCCATGAGTCGACCTGTGTTTTGAATATCGGCAAGAAGCGAGCCACCTTAACGCTTACGGCTTATTTCGAGAATCGTGAACCGATGGAGGGATTCCAGGCGGCATGTCCGCCTCGCCGCACCAATCACATCCGGCTCGATTCTCTCAAGAATCGGCGCGGGGAAGGAATTCCAGTCGGCACGCCCTTCGCGCTCAAGATCGAAAGCAGTGTCAAGGTTGTGGTGCAACACACGCGGCTCGACACCACACAATCGGCTCTTGCACTCATGACCACCATGGCGTACCCGGCGGCCTGACAATAACGTAGCGCGGACCTCCGGTTTTGAGGTCCGCGGCTCTGAAATGCTGGCAATGAGATAAGCTCGCGGACCTCAAAACCGGAGGTCCGCGCTACCAAGCTTCGCTGCCGCACTGCAAGGCTTTCGTGATAGACTGCGGTTGTTCAGGTGAACCTCGGGTAGACTCGTCTCACCCCGAGAAATCTCCCAGGAGGAAAACGCATGAAGAGATTCGGCGGACTGATTTTGGTCGCCATTGCCCTGCTCGTGGGCACGCCTCGCGGCGCGCGTGCCCAGGACGCCTTCGAGCTGCTTACAGGGAAGGCCTTCGAAACTGCAATTCCCAATGATTTCTACCTGGAGGGGAATCGCATCCCCGTGGAGAAGCGCAACGCCGCGCTGTTGAAGACCCCGGCAGGCGCGCGATTATTGTTGGCCTTGCTCGACACCACGGGGTACAGCTCTCAGATCAAACAGAAGTATGCAGGGATGATCATTACCGAAGGGATAGTGTCGGTTTGCAGCGTGTCGTTGAGTGTGGGCAGCTATGGGTTCGGCCTGGAAAAACCCGCCGCCACCAGCAGCGAAGACGCCAAGTTCTTTCTCTACAACCAGGCTGGTGAAAGGGTGGGGGATTGCGGGGCTGAGAAAGACAAAGCGCTGAAACAACCCAAACCGCTCAGTATCGTCTTGAGTAAAGAGGCGGGCGCGCGGCTCTATTTGGGCCGATATTTTCTCGAGCTGAAGTAGGGCAGGTGTCAGGCTCCACGTCACAGTTAGGCCTACCATACGCGCCTGTCATTCCGAGCGAAGCGAGGAATCCCGCTCTGGTTAGTTCCTCGACAAACCGCGGTGAGATTCCTCGCTACGCTCGGAATGACAGGATCGTGGACCAAGTCCACTCCACAACACGTGACACCTGACACCCGAAACCTGGCACCTTTTAAGGGCTTTGGGCTGGCGGGGCGTGGCGGTTGAACATTTCTTCGATCTGTGCCCGGTAATTCTCTTCCACCACGCGGCGTTTGACTTTGAGTGTGGCCGAAAGCTCTCCCGAGGAAATACTGAATTCCTGAGGAAGCAAGATAAAGCGGCGAATCTTCTCATGGCGCGGCAGCCAGCGCGTGGCTTCGTCCACCTGCCGGCGTATAAGGGCCTGAATATCAGGGTTGGCAACCAGTTCCTGACGATTCTGAAAGGAGATTCCCTGGCTGCGCGCGTAGGCCTGCAAACGCGCGAAATCAGGCACAATCAACGCCCCGACGAATTTCCGCCCGTCCCCCAGAACCGCGATCTGATAAATGTAGGGATCGCCTTGGAAGAGGTTCTCGAGCTTTTCCGGCGACACGTATTTTCCCCCGGAAGTCTTAAACAGATTCTTCTTGCGCCCTGTAATCTTCAAGTAGCCCTTGGAGTCCAAGGTTCCGAGGTCACCGGTGCGGAACCAGCCGTCCACGAAGGCGGCGCGATTCACCTCCTCGAGGTGGTAATAACCGGCCGTAACGCTGGGCCCCCGCACCAGGATTTCCCTTCCCGCTCGGCCTTCCGAGTCAACCTCTTCTTCACTCAGCTTGACCTCAACTCTTGGGATGACCAGCCCTACCGTACCCAGCTTCGTACGCCCGGGGCAGTTGACCGCGATGACCGGCGAAGTCTCCGTGAGCCCGTAACCTTCGTACACCGGAAGCCCCAGAGCGTAGAAAAACTCCGTCAAGTCCTTGGAGAGTGGGGCGGCTCCTGAAATGAGCATGTAGACCCTGCCGCCGAGTTGATCGCGAACCTTGGAACAGACCAGCCGGTCGGCGAGGGCGCGCTTCAATCTCAGACCCAGCGGCACCGTTCGCCCTTCGAGGACGAAAGGAACGCACTGTTTCCCAACTTTGAGAGCCCAGTAGAAGAGCCGCCGTTTCAAGCCAGGCAGTTGGCGGACGCTGTCCATCACCCTGCCTTGGATCTTTTCGAGCACCCGCGGGACCACGGCCATGACGGTGGGTCGAATCTCTTGGAGGTTCTCCGGCAACGTATCCAGGCCTTCTGCATAAGCGATACGAACGCCCTTCCAGAAGCAGAAGAACTCCACCATGCGCTCAAACACGTGCGACAGCGGCAGGAATGAGATCAGGACATCGTCCGCACAGAGAGGGAAGACCTCGGCGGTGGATTGGATGTTGGAAACGATATTGGCATGAGTGAGTATAACGCCCTGCGGTTGGCCCATCGTGCCGGAAGTGTAAATGAGGCTGGCGGTGTCCTCCGGCCGCGCATCCAACGCCTTGGCTTTGAACGCGTCGGTGAGCATAGGACCGCTCCAGCCGAGTTCGCTTTCGACGCTTCCCTCCCAGCAATTTGCTCCTGTCCCCGAAACACTGGAGCAGTACATAGCCAGCACAAACTTCAAGGCCGGCAGCCTGCCCCAGACGTTGAGAACCTTGCGCAGTTGGAGGTCGGTGGCCACGACGATGCCTTTGGATTCCGAGTCACGCAGGATGTATTCGAGGTCCGGCTCGAGAAGCGTGGGATAGAGCGGCACCGTGACGGCGCGCATGCCTAGGATGGCGTAATCGGTCAGCGTCCACTCGGGCCGATTCTCCGAGAGCAGGGCGATGCGCTCGCCCGGCCTGGCGCCGAGACGCTCCAGGGCGGAAGCCAAGGCTGCCGCCTTGCGCAACGCTTCACGGGAGGATATGCCACGATACCGCCCCTCCGATTTGTACAGAAGACAGTCTGGCTTGTTATGCTCCGCAACTGCCTTGAGGAACAACTCGTTGAGAGTGCTGAAATCGCTGGAACCCATAGGCCATGACGCGTTATACTCGCGGCTTGCCCTGACATCTTAGCATATCTTTTCAGTTTGAACTTGCTTTACCCTCGTCCAGCAGAAATAGATGCTTGCGGAGATAATATGAAAGGTATTGTATTTCATTATAGTTTGCCTCGCTTCGCGTTTGCCTATCTCCTGGGCGCCGTCACGCCCCGCGCCTACTTGGGCGCACTAGGCCCCCTGGCCCTGGAAGAAATTCCCGAACCGGACCTCCCCAGTGACGACTGGGCTGTCGTTCGGACGCGCTCGTGCGGGATTTGCGGCAGTGATCTGAAGGAGGTATTCCTGGAGGGAAGTTTCGACAATCCCCTCACGGCGCTCATCTCCTTTCCGGCCGTCCTGGGACACGAAGTGGTGGGCACGATTGAACGTGTGGGACCGCGCGTGACCAGCCGCCAGGTCGGAGAGCGCGTGGTGCTCAACCCATGGCTCTCGTGCGGGCCGCGGGGGATTACACCGCCGTGCGATGCCTGCCAGCGCGGGCAGTATTTTTCCTGCCGGCACTTTACAGACGGCCGCTTGCCGCCGGGTATTCATATCGGCAATTGCCGCGCAGCTCCCGGGGGCTTTGCGCCACTCTTTGCCGCGCACCAGTCTCAATTGTTCGCGATTCCTGAGGCCGTAAGCTTCGACCAAGCGGTGCTGGCCGACCCGTTCTCAGTCAGCTTACACGCCATCTTGAAGGCTCCCCCGGCGGAGGGAGGGCTGGCGTTGGTCTATGGCTGCGGGACGCTGGGGCTATTGTCCATTGCCATTCTGCGGGCGCTGTATCCCGCCACCCGCATTATTGCCATCGCGCGATACCCGCATCAGGAAGAGCTGGCGCGTGAATTGGGCGCCGGACTAGTTATCCGGACCCGCAATCAAGCTGAGATCGTCGAGATCATCGCGAAAACAGTCAGCGTTCCGGTGCTTCGGCCTTGGAGGGGCAAGCCGTGGCTCTTGCGCGGCGTTGACGTGATCTACGACACGATTGGGTCGCCGGAGTCGTTCGAGATCGGGGTGCGCGCGGCGCAACCGAGGGCCACGATCGTGATGACCGGTGTGGACGAACCAGCGCGGTTCGAGTGGACGCCTCTTTACTTCAAAGAAATCGCCTTGGTCGGATCGAATGCCTTTGGAGTGGAGCGCTTCGAAGGGGAGTCTTTGCATGCCATGGAGATTTATCTGCGGTTGCTGGCACAAAAAAGAATCGACACGGCACGGTTGATAACCCACCGCTTCCGGCTCGATCAATATCAAGATGCCTTTATCGTCGGTCGTCAAAAGCACAGGCATCGCACAGTCAAAGTCGTGTTTGACTTTCAAAATCGAATGCAGGAAAGGACCCCGTCGCTCGGGGCGCAATGAGCTGCGTGCGTTCTGCCATTGAACTTGCATTGCTCCCGTCCGGCAGATACCAATGCTTATGGAGATAATATGAAGGCTATCGTATTTGATTACAGTTTGCCTCGCTTCGCGTTTGCCTATCTCCTGGGCGCCGTCACACCACGCGCCTACTTGGGCGCACTAGGCCCCCTGGCCCTAGAAGAAATTCCCGAACCGGAACTCCCCGGTGACGACTGGGCTGTGGTGCGGACGCGCTTATGCGGGATTTGCGGCAGTGATCTGGAGGAGGTGTTCCTGGAGGGAAGCTTTGACAATCCCCTCACGGCACTCATCTCCTTTCCGGCCGTCCTTGGACACGAAGTGGTGGGTACGATTGAACGCGTGGGACCGCGCGTGACGAGCCGCCGGGTCGGGGAGCGCGTTGTGGTCGATCCGACGCTCTCCTGCGGGCCGCGGGGGATTACACCGCCCTGCGATGCCTGCCAGCGCGGGCAGTACTTTTGCTGCCAGCATTTTACCGATGGCCGCTTCCCGCCGGGCATGTTCATAGGTAATTGCCGCGACGCTCCAGGAGGCTTTGCGCCACTCTTTGCCGCGCACCAGTCTCAATTGTTCGCGATTCCTGAGGCCGTAAGCTTCGACCAAGCGGTGCTGGCCGACCCGTTCTCGGTCAGCTTACACGCCATCTTGAAGGCTCCCCCGGCGGAGGGAGGGCTGGCGTTGGTCTATGGCTGCGGGACGCTGGGGCTATTGTCCATTACTATTCTGCGGGCGCTGTTTCCCACCACTCGGGTTATTGCCATCGCGCGATACCCGCATCAGGAAGAGCTGGCGCGTGAATTGGGCGCCGAGCTTGTTATCCGGACCCGCAATCAAGCTGAGATCGTCGAGATCATCGCGAAAACAGTCAGCGTTCCGGTGCTGCGGCCTTGGAAGGGCAAGCCGTGGCTCTTGCGCGGCGTTGACGTGATCTACGACACGGTAGGTTCGCCGGAGTCGTTCGAGATCGGGGTGCGCGTGGCGCAACCGAGGGCCACGATTGTGGTTATCGGTGTGGACCCGCCGGCTCGGTTCGAGTGGACCCCCCTTTACTTCAAAGAGATCGCTTTGGTCGGCTCGAATTCCTTCGGCGTGGAGAGCTTCGAAGGGGAGTCTTTGCATGCCATGGAGATTTGTCTGCGGTTGCTGGCACAAAAAAGACTCGACACCGCAGGGTTGATAACCCATCGCTTCCGGCTCGCTCAATATCAAGAGGCCTTTGTCGTCGGTCGTCAAAAGCAGAGGCATGGCTCCGTCAAAGTGGTGTTTGATTTTCAATAGCTGTCGTAGCGCTGACCTTTAGGTCAGCACGAAGAAAGTGCCGATCTAAAGGTCGGCGCTACAAAGCTTTTTCTTTCCCGCGCACTGAGCTAAGATTTGGCCAGAGGGATACGCATGAGGCAGGGTGAGGTTTTGGAAAGAAGCGAGTCGACCGCATATCAGCGGATCCGCGCGCCTCGGGGGAGCCAGATTTCTTGCAAGGGCTGGCAACAAGAGGCGGCCCTGCGGATGTTGATGAATAACCTCGACGAGGAGGTGGCCGAACGGCCGCAGGAGCTCATCATTTACGGTGGCACGGGCAAAGCCGCGCGGAATTGGAAATGCTATCACGCGATCGTTGAAGCCCTGAGGAAGCTCGAAAACGACGAAACCCTTCTGGTGCAGTCCGGGAAGCCGGTGGGCGTTTTCCGAACTCACCCATGGGCGCCGCGCGTGCTGATCGCGAATGCCAACCTGGTGGGGCACTGGGCCACGTGGGAGAAGTTCCGCGAACTCGAGCGCCTGGGCCTCATGATGTACGGCCAGATGACCGCCGGAAGCTGGATCTATATCGGCACGCAAGGGATTCTCCAGGGTACTTTCGAGACCTTTGCCGCCGCCGCCCGCAAGCACTTCGGGGGCGACCTTTCAGGCAAGCTGGTGGTCACCGGGGGAATGGGCGGCATGGGAGGAGCCCAACCACTGGCTGCCACCATGAACGGGGCGGCTTTCCTGGGAGTGGAAGTGGACGCGGAAAAAATCACGCGGCGCATACGGGGCGGCTATTGCGACATCTGCGTGAAGGACCTGGACGAGGCGCTCCGCATCCTGAAAAACGCCGTACGCCAGAAACAGGCTGTTTCTGTGGGCCTGGTTGGGAACTGCGCCGAGGTGATCCCCGAACTCGCGCGGCGCGGTGTGGTGCCCGACCTGCTCACCGACCAGACCAGCGCGCACGACCCGTTGAACGGCTACATTCCCTCAGGACTGACGCTCGAAGCCGCCGGCGAGCTAAGGCGGAAGAACCCCGACGACTATCTGAAGCGCTCTTACGAGTCCATCGCGCAGCACGTCACCGGCATGCTCGAGCTGCAAAAGCTGGGCGCTGCTACCTTCGACTACGGCAACAACATTCGCACCATGGCCTTCGAACATGGGGGCGTCAAGGACGCATACAACTTCCCGGGATTTGTTCCCGCTTACATCCGGCCTCTGTTCTGCGAGGGACGCGGGCCGTTCCGCTGGGCCGCGCTCTCCGGCGAGGCTGCGGACATCTACCGGACCGACGACCTGGTGCTGGAACTCTTCCCTGACAATCCCATCCTCGCCCGCTGGATCCGGCTAGCGCACAAACAGGTAAAGTTTCAGGGCCTCCCGGCCCGAATCTGTTGGCTGGGCTATGGTGAACGGGCGCTGTTCGGAGAGCGCATCAATGATTTGGTGGCCAAGGGCGAGCTGAAGGCCCCCATCGTCATCGGCCGTGACCACCTCGACTGCGGGTCCGTGGCGTCGCCGTTTCGCGAGACCGAGGGCATGAAGGATGGCAGCGACGCCATCGCCGACTGGCCGGTGTTGAACGCGTTGCTGAACACCGCCTCGGGGGCAAGCTGGGTCTCATTCCATCATGGCGGAGGAGTGGGCATCGGCTACTCGCTGCACGCGGGTCAGGTCACCGTGGCGGACGGCACGCCGGAGATGGCCCTGCGCCTGAACCGAGTACTGACCAACGACCCAGGCATCGGCGTTGCCCGCCACGTGGATGCCGGCTATGAAGAAGCCGTCGCTTTCGCGCGAAAAGCAGCAATAAAGACACCAGTGACGAGTGACAAGTGACGAGCAGAAGAACGAAAACCCGAACGACCTCAGACTCGTCACTCGTCCCGCCACAGCGGGTCACTCGCCACTGCTCTTCTCAGCTTTTCTTGGAAGTGACCGCGAAGAAGGCCGCGACCTTCTGCTCAATTTTCTTGCTCTTGCATTTTGGGCAGGCCACGTTCCCTTTGTCGTATTCCGCCAGTGTCATGATCATGCTGAAGGTCTTCTTGCATTTGTTGCAGACATATTCGTATTGGGGCATAGCCACTACCCTCCGATTTTGTTGGTCATGATTCTAGCAGAGAAAACTGAGTCGTCCAATGCCACTTCGCCCCTCAAGCTCACTCTTCTTCCGTAACGCTGAACAAATGGTCACGCTTGCGGGCCCGCCTGCTCCCCGGCGTGGAAAAGCCCTTTCGCAACTCGCCGTCATTCCCAATGGCGCGCTATTGACCCAGGAAGCCCGTATCCTGCGGGTCGGTCGAACACACGCTCTCGAAGCAGAGGCGCGGCGGTTGAGGGCCGAGGCCATCGAATGCCGAGGGTCAGTCGTGATGCCCGGCTTCGTGGATTCGCACACTCACCTGATATTTGCCGGAAGCCGTGTGGGAGATTATGAAGAGCGGTTGCGGGGAAAAAGCTACGAAGAAATCGCTCGTTCCGGCGGGGGGATACGGTTGTCGGCACAGAGAGTGCGCCAGGCTTCCATGGATTCTCTCGTCCGACAGGCGGAAAACTTTCTGAAGCAGTTCGCAGCCCACGGCACCACAACCTTGGAAGTGAAGACCGGCTACGGCCTGGAAGTGGCACAGGAACTGAAACTCCTGGAGGCGATTCGCCAGCTTCGCAAAATCTCGGATCTTGAACTTGTGCCCACTCTCCTTGCTGCGCACGTCTTGCCTCCTGAATATGCCGGACGCCCGAACTCCTATATTGAAACAGTTATACGGGAACTTATTCCGACGGTGGCGCGCAGGAAGCTGGCGGAATTCATCGACTGCTTTTGCGACCGGGGCGCCTTCACGGTGGCGGATTGCCGGCGGGTGCTGGCGGCGGGAAAAGAGCAGGGCCTGATTCCGCGCCTCCATGCTGAGCAGCTCACTCGCACCGGAGCGAGCCGCCTGGCAGTGGAATTCAAGGCCGCCTCCGCCGATCACCTCGACAAGCTCTCCAGCGCCGACCTCCGCGCCCTCGCCCAGTCTGATGTGGTGGCAACGCTGCTTCCGGGCGTGAATTTCCATCTCGGACTCAAGGCCTACCCTCCGGCCCGGAAGTTGATTGAGGCCGGGGCCATCGTCGCGCTGGCGACCGACTTCAACCCCGGAACCAGCCCCACGCTTAATATGCAATTCATCCTTTCGGTGGCTTGCTCCGCCTTGCGCATGACGCCGGCCGAAGCAATCTCCGCCGCTACCCTTAACGCGGCCTATGCGCTGCGCCGCGCGGACCGCCTCGGCTCCCTCGAACCCGGCAAACAAGCCGATCTTATTGTGATGGATGTCAGCGATTACCGCGAGATTCCCTACTATTTCGGCGTGAATCATTGCCGGATGACGGTCAAAGCGGGGCGATTCGTCAGTAGTCAGTAGTCCGTTGTCAGTTGTCCGTTGCCAGTTGTCCGGCACTGGCATTTAGGTTAAGGCGGGCGTCTGCACGGCGTCTTACAAGGGACTACGGACAACAGGCATTCTCTGTGCCCTCCGTGCCTTCCCGCCTCAAACACGGAGACCGCGGAGGACCTCAGTGACCTCTGTGTTTAGTCTTTTGGGGCACAGAGGACACGGAGAAAGACCTTCGTCTCAAGCGGCAGAAGTTGCAACCGAGTGCTGCAGGCATTTTGCAACGGACCACGGACAACGGACAACCGACTACTGACAATTCGTGCTAAATTCTCACCATGCAAACCATCGTCGAATCTGTTCCGAACTTCAGTGAAGGACGCGATCCCCAAAAGGTAGAGGCCATCATTCGGGCGCTCGTGGACGGGCCGGACGTTTATCTGCTCGACCAGGAAATGGACGCCGACCATAACCGCTGCGTCATCACCCTGGTGGGCACGCGCGAGAGCATCGGGGAAGCGGCTCTGCGCGGCATCGGCAAGGCGGCGGAATTGATTGACCTCAACCATCAGCGGGGCGCCCACCCCCGCCTCGGCGCCACCGATGTTGTGCCCTTCATACCCATCTCAGGCGTCAACCTCGAGGACTGCGTGCGCATCGCCGAATGGGTGGCCGAGCAAGCCTGGCGCCGCTTCAAAATCCCCACCTACCTGTACGAAGCGGCGGCGCGCCAGCCGGAACGCCGCAACCTCGAGAACATCCGGCGGGGCCAATTCGAGGGCCTGCGCGAGGAGGTACGCACCAACCCCAAGCGGCATCCCGATTTCGGCGAGAGCGGCGCTCCATCCCACAGCCGGAGCGACCGTGGTGGGCGCGAGGAAATTCCTGATTGCCTATAACATCAATTTGAATACGCCTGATGTGGCGCCGGCGAAGGCGATTGCCAAGAAGATCCGTGCTTCGAGCGGGGGTTTTCCCTGTGTGAAGGCGATGGGCGTGGAACTGAAATCCCGCCACCTCGGGCAAGTCACAATGAACTTGACGGATTTTGAGACCACCTCCATCGCGACGGTGTTCGATGCCGTCACGCGAGAAGCCACAGCGCAGGGCGTTGAAGTGTTGGCAAGCGAGATTATAGGGCTGGTTCCCCGCCGCGCCCTCGAGGACACCGCAGTCCAATACCTCAAGGTGGAGAATTATCATCCCCAGCTTGTTTTTGAAAACCGGCTCGAGCAAATCATCCGAGAGCAGACCAAATCGGCGGCACCAGAGAAGGCTCGGACGCTGCGGTCGATGATAGAAGCATTTGTAGCCGCCGTCGCGGCGCCGACGGCAACGCCCGCAGGCGGAAGCGTCGCGGCACTCGCCGGGGCGCTTTCTGCGGCGCTCGCGTGAGATGGTTTGCGGTTTGTCGCTCAACCGCGCATCGCTCGCGGCGCATTACCCGACTCTGCAAGAGTCACAAAGCCGGCTCTCCTCATTGCGGCAACGGCTGCTCGAGAACACTGACCGCGACGCACTGAGCTACCAAGCGGTGATGGCAGCGTTCAAACTTCCAAAATCCGCAGAGAGCGAAAAAGCGGAGCGCGCGCGGGCAATCGAAGAGGCCGGCAAGAATGCGACTTCGGTGCCACTCGAGACGGCAGAACTGAGCGCGGAAGTCGCGTCGATTGTTTCTAGCCTGCGGGGCATCACCATCCCGCTCGCGGCCCCGGACCTTGCCGTGGCGCTCGACCTTGCCGGGACCGCAAAGCGTGGAGCCATTGAGAACGTCCGCGCCAACCTGCCTTCGATCGGAGACCAGGAGTTTGTGGACCGCGTAGAGCGGAAGGTGGAAGCAATCCAGAAAAGTGCAATAGCGGGTGGCAAGTGAGAATCAAAAAACGCGCTTGAAAGCAGCGGGAATTCTTCATACCTTGGGAGCTATGGCAAAGACAGTCGCGGCTCCCGGCCGCAAACATAACGAGATTCTCCGTGTCCTCTGGGCCTTTCGAGCTTTAACACAGAGCGCACAGGGCCGCTCAGTGGACTCTGTGTTGAGGCTCTTCGGGGCACGGCGACCACTGAGCCACTGCATACACGAGGAAGGAGTCATCCGATGTCAATTCCCGAGAACCCGAATCAGCCTTTAGGAAAAGAAGGGGAAGCAAACTTCAACCCTGAAAGGAGAAAGTTCGCCAAATTAGCTCTGGCCGGCGCCTTGGGAGGGGCCGCCTGGTTGTCGCCGGGCCGGCAAAGCACGGCGAAACTCCACGACCTTCCCCCAGGCATAAAGATTGCGGTGCAGTTGGGCCCCGATCCCAGTGACGAAGATCTCCAGTTCGTAAAGCAACTGGGGGCGGAGTACGTTACTATCTGGCTGCACGCGAAGGAGGCGACCTATGAGAATTTCGCGCGCCTGCGCGAAAAGGTCGAAGCGGCCGGTTTGAAGATTTGGAACATCGGCAATCTCAACGTGCATAACATGGAAGAGGTAACGCTGAACCTTCCCGGACGCGACCAGAAGATCGAAGAGTACAAGACCTACCTCCGCAACATAGGTAAAGCCGGGATCTATTACACGACCTACGCGCATATGGGGAACGGGATTTGGAGCACGCAGCGTGAGAATACTCGCGGCGGAGCGCCGGCTCGCGGTTTCGATTTGGCTAAGGCCGATGCCGGCTACTGGGACACGAAAGTATTCAAAGCTCCCCTTACCCACGGCCGCGTCTACTCGCAGAAGGAGATTTGGGACAACTACACCTACTTCATCAAAGCCGTCGCGCCGGTGGCGGAGGAGGCAGGGGTGAGAATCGGAATTCATCCCGATGACCCTCCGGTGCCTGTATTGGGCGGTGTTCCGCGCTGTATATTCGGCAACTTTGAGGGCTACAAGCGAGCCTTCGAGATCGCCGACAGCCCCAACATAGGAATGTGCCTCTGCTGTGGCACCTGGCTCGAGGGCGGCAAACTTATGGGGAAGGACGTGCCGGAGACCATTCGATACTTTGGCAGCCGCGGCAGGATCTTCAAAATTCACTTTCGGAACGTGAATGCGCCTCTGCCCCACTTCGTGGAGACCTTTGTGGATGACGGTTACATGGATATGTACAAGGTGATGCGGGCGCTTCGCGAGGTGAATTTCAATGGGGTGATGATACCGGATCACATTCCGGAGATGATCGGGGGCGGCAGGGCCGGAACCGCTTACAGCATTGCTTACATGAAGGCGCTTCTGAAAAGGGCCAACGAGGAATTCGCAACCTAGGGAAACTCAACTATACTTAGGCGTTGTCATGTTCGACCCCTCGAAAAGTCGAGGAGTCGAGGAGTCGAGGAGTTAAGGAGTCGAGGAGTTAAGGAGTTGAAGAGTTGTTAGGGAGTTAAGGAGTTCGGAAAGGTGGAAGAGTTGAGGAGTCGAACGCGCTGAAGACTGTTCAACTCTTCGACTTCTCAACTCCTCGACTTCTCGACTCCTTGACTTTCCTGATGGACGAACCGCACCTCACCCCAGATCACCGCTCACCCCCTATGCCCTCTCTGCCCGAGGTCCACAGGACAGTGGGCATTCCCACGGGAGTATCTTTCTGGAAGAAGGTGCTGGCCTTTTCCGGACCCGGCTTTCTGGTGGCGGTCGGGTACATGGACCCCGGCAACTGGGCCACGGACATCGCTGGGGGATCGCGCTTTGCTTACAAACTCATCTTCGTCCTCTTCATGTCCAACCTGATGGCGATCCTGGTCCAGGCGCTTGCCGCGCGGCTGGGCATCGTCACACAACTCGATCTGGCGCAGGCTTGCCGCAGCTATTATTCCCGGCGAACCAGTCTGTTCCTGTGGGTGCTTTGTGAAATTGCTATCGCCGCCTGCGATCTGGCGGAGGTGATCGGGTCAGCCATCGCCCTCAACCTGCTCTTCCATATCCCCCTGTTGATCGGCGTCTGCCTGACGGCGCTCGATGTGCTGGCCATCCTCTACCTTCAGCACAAGGGGTTCCGCTATCTCGAAGCGCTGGTCGTAGGCCTCATCGGGACGATTGGGGTCTGCTACCTGGTGGAGATACTCCTGGTAAAACCCGATTTGGTCCAAATCGGGAAAGGCTTTATTCCAACTCCGGAGCTTTTGACCAACCGTGAGATGCTCTACATTGCCATCGGCATGTTGGGCGCCACGGTGATGCCCCACAACCTTTACCTCCATTCCTCGCTGGTCCAGACGCGGGCGATCGCCCGGAGCAAAGAGGGAATACGAACCGCGCTGCGATTTAACCTGCTGGATTACGTGGTGGCGCTTAATTTTGCTTTCTTCATTAACGTGGCGATTCTCATCATGGCGGCCGGCACGTTCTACCGCCACGGGTTGAACCAGGTGGCGGAAATCCAGGACGCTTACCACACTTTGGCACCGCTGCTGGGGACGCAAATGGCCAGCGTGCTCTTTGCGATCGCCCTGCTCTGTTCCGGTCAGAACTCCACCCTGACCGGCACACTGGCTGGACAAGTCGTGATGGAAGGATTCTTGAACATCCGTCTGGCGCCCTGGCTGCGGCGGCTGATTACGCGGCTCTTGGCTATCATCCCCGCGATTATTGCTGTGGCGTTTTTCGGCCAAAGCGGGACGGCGAAACTTTTGATCTTCAGCCAAGTCATCTTGAGCCTGCAACTCTCCTTTGCGGTTTTTCCCTTGGTCCAGTTCACAAGCAACCGAGCACGAATGGGTGAATTCGTAAACCCGCTCTGGCTCAAGATCCTCGCCTGGTTGGTGGCAGGGATTATTGCCGTCTTGAATGCATATCTCCTGGTCCTGACAGTCACAAGCTGGGCCAGCTAGGCAGGGGTCCTCATGTTCAAGAAGATTCTCGTGGCGCTTGATCACAGCAAGGCAGACGACGTGCTTTTGCCGCGGGTGAAGGAACTGGCGAAACTCACCCAGGCGGAGATTCTGCTGCTCCATGTCTCAACCGGCTGGGCGGCGCAATGGCAGGATAACCTGAATCTCTCGGACTCGCAGGAGATAAAGGAGGACCGCGAGTTCTTGGAGCACGTGGCGGAGGGGCTGCGGGAAGAAGGTTTCCGGGTGACCGCGCGCCACGAACGGGGCGAGCCGGCCCGCGCGATTCTGAAGGCCGCCCGAGGAGAACATTGCGATCTCATTGCCATGGCGGCCCACGGACACAAATTGATTGACGATCTGATCCACGGGACCACCATCACCAAGGTCCGCCACGAAAGCGAGATCCCAATTTTCCTGGTTAAGGCCAGACCGGACTGAGCTATGCTGATTCCAGGTTTCGCCACGGCAGAAGGTACGGCGCGCTTTCGTGACCGCTTTGCGGCGCGCCTGCCCGGGCATATTCGTGAGGAGCAAGGACTCTGGATTTCCTCCATTGGCATCGGGACCTACCTTGGGGATCCCACAGCCGAGTGCGATGCACGTTACAGAGAGGCCATCACGCAAGCGGTGTCGCTGGGCGTCAACGTCATCGATTCGGCGATCAATTACAGGCACCAACGAAGCGAGCGAGCCATCGCCCAGGCGCTGGCAGCATTGTTTTCCTCCGGCGAAGTCCGGCGCGACGAGATCGTCGTGGCCAGCAAGGCCGGGTTCCTGACTTTCGACGGAGAAGAACCCCCGGACCCTTCTGCCTATTTCCAAGAGAAATTGTTGGACCCCGGCATAATCCGCATGGAGGAGGTCGTGGCGGGCTGCCACGTCATCTCCCCCAAGTACCTGGAAAACCAGATTGACACAAGCCGCCGCAATCTTGGCCTCGAGACCTTGGATATTTACTACGTTCATAATCCGGAGACGCAACTGAGCCAAGTGGGCCGCGAGGAGTTCTTCCGCCGCTTAAGGGCGGCTTTTGCCGCCCTGGAGAAGGCAGTGACGGAAGGCAAAATACGCATGTATGGGACGGCCACCTGGAACGCCTACCGAGCCAGTCCGACCTCGGCCGAAGCCCTTTCGTTGACCGACGTCTTGCGCGTGGCAGAAGAAGTAGGTGGCAAGAACCATCACTTCCGCGCCCTCCAGTTGCCTTTTAACCTCGCCATGCCGGAAGCAGCAGTAACGGGCACCCAGCAGGCGGGCCGGAAGCTGGAACCGCTCTTACAGGTAGCAAGGGCTCACGGACTAATGGTTTTCGCGAGCGCCAGCCTCCTGCAAGGCCAACTCACCCGGGGATTGCCGCCGAAGTTTCGAAGCTGGTTTCCGCGCCTGCGAACCGACGCGCAATGCGCCATCCAGTTCGTGCGCTCCACGCCGGGCATCACCTGCGCTCTGGTGGGCATGAGCAGTCTCGAACACGTGCAGGAGAATCTTGCCACGGCCTCGAATGCGCCCATGACCCTCGAACAATTCCGCGCTATTTTACAAGGGACATGATTGCTGTAATGTAGCGCGGGCGTCTCGCCCGCTGTGGCGCGGGCATCTTGCCCGCGCTGCGTGAGCGAGACGCCCGCGCTACACCCTCTTCCTCGCTTACTTGACATAGAGCGGTCTTTTCGTTAGTTTCGCCATAGGTTACGGTCGCATCGCTCGAAAGCAGGAGGAATCTTGTCTCGCAGACCTTGCGTTACTCTGATCACAGACTTCGGTACAGCGGACCATTATGCGGGGACGATGAAGGGTGTGATCCTGAACATCAACCCCGACGTCCAGATTGTCGACATCTGTCACCAAATCGCCCCCTACGATATTTTTGAGGCCGCCTACGCGCTGGTCCAGAGCTACAGGTTCTTCCCCCCCGATACTATCCATCTGGTGGTCGTGGACCCAGGAGTGGGAACCGGGCGACGGCCTATCCTGGCCAGCACCGGGCAATACAGATTCGTGGCGCCTGACAACGGGGCACTCTCGCTGCTATTCGCGCGGGAGGAGAATGCCAGGGTCTGGCACATCACCGCCGATCACTATTTCCTGAATCCCGTCAGCAACACCTTTCATGGCCGCGATATCTTCGCTCCGGTGGCCGGCTGGTTGAGCAAGGGACTACAAGAAGACAAATTCGGCGAACCCATCACGGACTACGTCAGGTTCAGTTCACCCGAAACCCAAACGGGTGAGCGAAACCCTGCTCAAGGGCATGGCCTTGAAGGTGGACACGTTTGGAAACATCATCACCAACATCAGTCCGGAGGACGTCCCGGAGCTGTTTTTGGAGAACCCACAGCCCTTCAGAATAATCATCAACAAGCAGGAAATCACTCGCCTCAATTTGGCCTACTCGATGGGCAGGCCCTCGGAGCTTTTTGCCATCGTGGGGAGCTCCGGATTCATTGAAATCTGCACCAACCGTGGCTCTGCCGCCAAGAAACTGAATGCCACCCGAGGTGTAGAAGTGGGTGTGATTATCGGTGGCGAACCCTCTGCTTGACCACTCGCCCTCCACAGCCTGCGTGTTGTCGTCGGCCTGTAGCTTGTAGTGGGACGGCTTGCCGTCCCCTGACTGTGGTGCGTCCCTTAACGAGGGTAGGGCAAGCCCTACCCCTACGAACTACGGCTTGCGTCCCCTGATCGCCGGGTTCACGAAGTCAGGGCTTGCGGGCGCCCAGAGGCAGGCTTGGCTTGAGGAGGGGTAACGGGGAGCTTCTCAATTCTGACTTTCGCCACCCGCCGGCCGTCCATCTCCGCCACTGTAAATCGGCGGCCTTCATAAACGAGACTCTCGCCGCCCTTGGGAATTTCGCCCAAGAGCGAAAGCACAAAACCAGCCAGCGTTTCATATCCGGCCCCACGGGGCAGGACGATCTCGTAGTCATTGGCCAGTTCCCGGAGGCTGATCGACGCGTCCATCAAAAGCACGTTGCCGCTGACCTGGTGGATGGCTTGCTCGTCCTGGTCATACTCATCCCGGATTTCACCCACGAGTTGTTCCAAAACGTCCTCGACGGTCACCAAGCCGACGTAGGTGCCAAACTCGTCCACCACCAGGGCCAAGTGGGAATGATGTTGCCGCGCGTCCTCGAGCACCTGGCTGAGAGGCTTGGCCTCAGGGACGATCACGGGCTGGCGGAGTATGGGGCGCAAATCCACCGGCGCCTGGAGCGGCACGCCACTCTTCAGTCGCTCGGAAACCACCCTCAACAGATCCTTGGTGTAGAGAACGCCCACCACGTGGTCCGGCGACCCTTCGTAAATCGGCAGGCGCGAGTGTTGGTCTTTCACGATTCGGTCGAGCAGGAGCCTGAGGTCCTGGGTAAGCGGCAGACAAGTGATTCTGGTCCAGGGCACCATGATCTCCCGCACCAGGATACGGTCCAGGTCGAAGACCGTGTGGATGATATCCTCCTGTTCTTCCCGGAGAAGCCCGTGCTTGCGGATCGACGATACAATAAGTTTCACTTCTTCGGGGGTGTGCAGCGGCCTATAACCCCGCAAGGGAGAACGGCCAAGCGCCCCGAGCATGCCGTTTGCCATGCCCACCAGAGCTCCCACCGCGTAACGGCTTAGCTTCAGGAAAATGAGCATGGGCCGGGCCACAACCAAGGAAACCATCTCCGCATGGTCATACGCCACCGCCTTCGGAACCAACTCTCCCAGCACCATGAGAAAGACGGTGATGAGCATGAAGGCGGAGGCCGCTGCAATCGAGTGGATGAGCACAGCAGAGGCACGCCGCTGGAGTCCGAAATCAATCAAAGGCTGGAGGGCGGCAGCGATGAACCCTTCCCCAAGCCAGCCCATCAGCAGGCTGACCACGGTCACGCCAAGTTGCGCGCCTGAAATGAGAGATCCGATATCCGCCAGCAGGGCCTGAACATGGCGCGCCCGAGGATTACCCTCCCGCGTCAGTTGTTCAATGCGTGTCCGGCGCACGCTCAGCAGCGCGTATTCGGTGGCGGCGAAGAACGCGTTGAGCGCGATGAGACCGAGAATGAGTAAACCACGCAACAAAACCATGTCGAGAATACCTACGATTCAAACATTGTAGGATAAAAGCTTCACGTTTCGCAAAACGCCGGTACTATCGGTTGTAAGGGTGGGGCTTGCCCTACCGCCTACCGCCGGCTGGCGCGCAGCGCAGCTCAGCGTTTCAGCTTTCAACGCGCTATACCGCCCCCTGCGCGTCTCGCATACGGACCGACAAAAACCGTCGCGATGTGGCCGCTACTCTGTCATGTTTGAAGGAAAAACCGCAGTTTGTTCTTGACAACCGGCCGGAGCCGTGGTAGCCTATGTTAGTTGTCATATGAGGGGGCTTTCAAGCGCGGGAAGGAGGTTGGAAATCGGCCCGACCGGGGCGGAAAATAAGTCGAAAACAGAAAAAGATACTAAAATAGTGGGAACGAACTCAAGGATGTATTGCAAATACAGGAGTTAGCGTATTTTTGACACTAAAAACGAACTGGTTTTCGAGCGCAAAATAGGCCAAACGAACCCCCAAAAGTGGCCAAAAATCCACCTTTTGTGCGGCATTGAACTCGATTTTGCGAGTCGAAAGGGCCAGGTTGGAGGGCTAGGGACTTCCTCCCGCCTACAGCCGTGGAAGCGCACGATGGTTCGGCAAAGAGCGCGAAAGTTCTCAGTTGTAGCGGCGAGTTTATCCCACCACACGCGGCGGCGTGAAGCCGCCTCTACATCAAACCGACCCACAACAATGTCGCCCCTACTACGAACGGTGAAGTTTTGCTAAGATACGTATGATGTTCGATGAAGTTGTGGTGGTCTCCGAAAACCGCGCCCTCAGCGGCAGCCATTATCTATTGAGCGTTGAATCTCCCCGCCAGGCACAGGCCACGCGTCCCGGCCAGTTTGCCATGCTGCGAATTCTCGGCCGGTCGGATGTGTTGTTGCGCCGGCCGATGAGCATCTACGACCTCAAGCCGGGGAATTCCGATGGAAAGAGAGCCCGCAAAGCGGGTTCTCCGCGGATTCTTCAATTCCTCTATAAGGTCGTGGGGCACGGGACGCGGCTAATGTCCGAACTCGAGCCGGGAGTCCAGGTAGGATTGCTGGCGCCTCTTGGCCACGGCTTTTTCGAAGAGGAGTATCTGCCCCGAGCGCACGAGGCGAACGAGATACTCCACGTGGCGGGAGGCATCGGGGTAGCTGCCCTGCTTCTGCCGGCGAAGCGCCTGGCGGAGGCGGGGTTTCATCAGCGCCTCTTCTTGGGTGGGCGGAGCAAGTCGGACCTCGTCGGCGTCGAGGATTTCAAGCCACTGGTCCGGGGGATGCTATTGGCCACCGAGAATGGGTCAGCGGGCTATCGCGGCTTTGTCACGCGTCCCTTGGAAGAATACCTGGCGCGTCACACAAGCCAGAAATACCTGCTGATGGTCTGCGGGCCCTGGGCCATGTTACGCGCCTCAGTGGAGTTGGCAAGAAAGTATGGCCACCCTTGCCTGGTTTCAATGGAGAACCGCATGGGATGCGGCCTGGGGGTTTGCCTGGGCTGCTGCATCCGCGTCCAGGGCTCCGGTCACGAGGCCTACCAGAGAGTCTGCACCGAGGGGCCGGTGTTCTGGGCGGACAAAGTGGTTTGGGACATTGGGGGAAGTGCCTGACAAGTCGAGAAGTCGAGAGTCCAGTAGTCGAGAGTCGAAGGTCGAAGGTTGAGATGTCCGTGAGAACCAAAACTCGCCGTCATTCCGATGACAGGCTCTCTAGCGACAACGGGCAAGCGTCCGCGGGCGAGCAATTCCTCCCGCAGATCGAAACGGAAATAGCCGGTATCCGTTTCCAGAATCCGGTGTGGACGGCGAGTGGCACATTTGGATACGGCAAGGAATTTTCCTCGCTCATCGACTTGAACGAACTGGGAGCCATAGTGGTCAAGGGTATTTCTCCCGAGCCGATGGAGGGGAATCCGTCGCCGCGCATCTACGAAACCGAGTCCGGGATGCTCAATGCCATCGGCCTTCAGAACGTCGGCGCAAAGCGCTTCCTCGCTGAAAAACTCCCCTTTCTGCGCACCCTGAAGGCCCGCTGCATCGTAAACGTCTTTGCCTATTCCACGGAGGATTACGTCCGGTGCGTCGAGACTCTGAACCAAGGCGAAGGCATCTCGGCTTACGAACTCAACATTTCCTGCCCCAATACGCGTTGTGGCGGCATGGTATATGGCAGCGACCCGAAGCTTACCGAAGAAGTGGTGGCAGCGTGCAAAAAGGCGGCACGCTATCCGCTTATCGTGAAACTCTCTCCCAACGTCACCGACATCACGGTTTTTGCCCGGGCCGCCGAATCCGCAGGGGCCGACGCCCTCTCGCTCGTAAACACCTTCGTGGGCATGGCTATTGATATCGAGACGCTCAGGCCTCGGCTCTGGAATGTAACCGGAGGGCTATCCGGCCCGTCTATCAAGCCAGTGGCCTTACGCATGGTGTACCAGGCCGCGCGGGCGGTGAAAATCCCGATCGTCGGACTGGGAGGCATATCCAGCACCGAGGACGCTCTGGAATTTTTCATCGCCGGGGCGAGGGCCGTGCAGGTGGGCACAGCAAATTTCTACGACCCGGGAACTTCGGTTCGCATAGTGCAAGGTTTGCGCGACTACTGCCAGAGAAAACGGCTGCACCTTTCCGAGATTATCGGCTCCCTGAAGATTCCCGAACGCGCAACGCCAAAAGACGCCGAAAAGTGACCCGTCGCGACCGTTCCACTCTGGCGCGGCTCTTATTCAGTTGACCGCCGGGGCAAATGCGCAACGGCTATCGTGTCGGTAGGGATGAATCTCGGACGAAACCGTCAGCGTTGATTGACAGCGTTCGAACCGTTTGTTAGATTCACCAGATGCAGTTTGGGGGAGATTACATCTGATCGGAACCAGAGACTTCTTGGTCGGGCTGATGGCTGCCTCAGCACTCTTACTGACCCCTGCGTGCATGCTGCGACGGGAGACACGAATTCAGCCCTCCGAGTTGCCCCCACCGGCGCGCGAAGCGTCGCTTGCCGAGTTGGTCGCCGGCCTCAATGCCAGAAGCCAGAGCGTCCGCACCATGACTGCGACGGTGGACCTTGAACCGGCGGCGGGATCCATCTACTCCGGCGTCATCAAGGAGTACCACGACGTCAAGGGTTTCATACTGGTCGAAGGGCCCGCCATGATTCGAGTGTTGGGACAGGCCCCGGTGGTGAGGACAGATATCTTTGACATGGTGTCAAACGGCGAGGAGTTCCGCTTGTATATCCCACCCAAGCAAAAGTTCATTGTGGGCAAGACGAGTTTTCGCCGCCCCGCGAAAAACTCCCTGGAAAACCTGCGGCCTCAGCACATTTTGGAGGCTTTGCTGGTTCCGGGGCTTGATCCTGAGCATGAAAAGTGCATCTTGGAGGAAGCTGAGGAAGGCGGACGCCGATTCTACGTGGTGGACATCGTCGCGCTCGGCGCGGACGGAGGATTGCGCCTGCAGCGCAAGGCTTGGTTCGACCGGGCTAATCTGGAGCTGGTACGTATGCAATTCTATGAATCGGATGGCCTCTTTGTCGAGGACGTCCATTATTCCGACTTCCAGGATTTTCAAGGAACCAGGTACCCATCTCACCTCCAGGTGGCGAGGCCGATTGAAGACTACCGCCTGTCCATCACTATCCTGAAAGCCACTTTCAATCAGCCTATCGAAGCTGAAAAATTCGTCCTCAACCAACCCCCAGGCACGCAACTGGTTGACCTGCCCGCAAAGGCCCAGCAGGAGAACCCGAGTGGTCAATAAGCTGATTGTCTCGAACATCCTGCACCGTCCGATTCGTACGGCGGTGAGCGCCTTGGCAGTGGCGATGGAAGTGGCCATGGTGATGCTCTTTGTGGGGCTCACTCACGGACTAGTTAATGACTCAGCCCAACGACAGGAAGGTGTCGGCGCTGATATCATGGTGCAACCGCCCGGAACATCGTTCATTCTTGCTTTTTCTCAAGCCCCCATGCCCATCAAGATTGGTGACCGGCTGAAAGAAATCCCCCACGTGGCGGCTGTGGCTCCGACTCTTATCCTCTTTAACGTCGGAGGGTTGAGTATGATCTACGGCATTGACATGGACAGCTTCAAACGCGTTTCTGGCGGCTTCGTCTATCACGCCGGAGGACCCTTCGCAAAACCCAATGACCTGCTGGTGGACGACCTGTATGCCAGGTCGAACCACGTGAAGTTGGGGCAAACGGTTTCGCTGCTGAATCACGAATTTCACGTGTGTGGTATCGTCGAGCATGGCAAAGGGGCGCGGCTCTTTATTCCCCTGCAGACAGCAGAGGACCTTCTGCAAGTCCAGGACAAAGCCACTATTTTTTGGGTCAAGTGCGCTGATCCCAGATACACCGACGATGTTTACAATGTTATCAATCAACTCCTTCCCAAGTACCAGATCCATTCTGTGAAGGAATATATGTCATTGATGACGTCTAATAATCTGCCTGGCTTGAATGCCTTTATTACCGTCGTAGTCGCCATCGCGGTAGGGATCGGGTTTCTGGTCATCTTCCTGTCCATGTACACCACGATTACGGAGCGCACACGGGAAATAGGGATTTTGAAGTCGCTTGGAGCTTCAAAAGGGTATATCATTGACGTGATTCTACGAGAGGCAGGCCTTCTCAGCGTAGTTGGAATCATCGCTGGGTACGGAATCGTGGTGCTGGCCCGCAAGGGCATCCTCGCAAAGTTTCCGACCCTTATCATTGAGTTGACGGTGGAGTGGGCGGTCTACGCCGCCCTTCTCGCGTTGGCCGGAAGCATAGTGGGGGCGTTCTATCCCGCGTTGCGTGCAGCCCAACTGGACCCTGTGGACGCCTTGGCGTATGAATAAATGGAACCCATAATCGCCACTCGCGAGCTGAAGAAAGTTTACCGCGTCGGCAAAGTCGCGGTGCATGCGCTGCGCGGTGTGGATTGCATTGTCCATGAGGGTGAACTTGTGGCGGTCGTCGGGCCCTCCGGCTGCGGGAAGTCCACCCTGCTTCACATTCTAGGGGGCCTGACCGGTCCCAGCAGCGGCCACGTGTTGGTCGACGGCAATGATTTCTGCAAGATGACGGATGCGGACCGTACGCGCTTCCGGCGCCACACTATCGGGTTCGTGTTCCAGCGTTTCAACCTGCTGCCCACCCTGACGGCGCGAGACAACATCGCCATCGCCCAGCACATCGCGGGAAATGGGTTCAATCCCCACCGCTTCCAAGCGATAGTCGAGATGCTCGGTATCCAGGACAAACTCGAGCATCGACCCTACGCGCTTTCGGGCGGTGAACAACAGCGCGTGGCCATAGCTCGCGCCGTCATTTGTGACCCCAAGATACTCCTGGCGGATGAGCCGACGGGCAATTTGGACACGGAAAATTCGCAGGCCGTTCTCAACATGCTTAGAAACCTGAACAAAACTTTTGGACAAACGGTCCTCATGATCACCCACAACCCCGAGGTGGCTGCGGTGGCGGACCGGATTATCCGCATGCGGGACGGGCACATTATTTCTGATTGATTCTTGCCGGATTTCCAGTTGGTCTTTGGCTGACACCTGTTATGGCTCAGAGCACGGAATTCCGCAATCAAACCTTGTTGCAAACACAGTCCGGCGCAATGGGGAGCGGCCTTAAGAGGGCCTGGGAAAAGATCAAACCGGGCATCCTTCGCACTGTCTTCTGGGCGTACGAGCGCGGGACCTGGCAATACGACCTGATGGTCCTGGCTATCCTGGCTTTCATTTTCCTGTCACCGCACAACTGGTTCAACGACCGCCCCACCCTGGAATTGACAGACCTTCGGCACCAACAAGGCTTTGTCGAAATGGGGCACGGGAAGCAAGGATGGCGCTACCTCGTGGACGCCCGGCTGGTGGAATCGTTTGCGGCTACAAAACCTGAGGACGCCATCCAAATCATTCTGAGCCGGCAATTGCACCAACCTTTTACCGTCGTATCGATTGATCCCATCACCGATAAGAATAAAGTGGTGCTCGGCTACACGGTGCTGGTAAGCCGTTAAGGCAGTGACAAGTGACGTGTGACGAGTGATGAGCGAGGGAAAAAGTAAGTGCCTCGAACCTATCACTTGTCACTCGTCACTGCTCCTATGCGGCGAAAAGCAAGAATCCACGCCGCCTTGAACTCGTCACTTGTCACCCGTCACTGCTTTTATCCGCCGCTGGACTCTACGTGCGGCTCCCTATACAATGGTTTTGTGAGAATGACCTTGCGTTTTAGACTCACTTTGACTTGGCTTCTTTTCACCGCCGCGTTATTAGCGCCATTGCGCAGCAGCGCGGTTCCCCCTTCCCCTCGCAAAGGAAAACTCCCGCCCGATCTCTCCCAGATCCTTGCGCGCATGGACGAAGCCGCCAAACGCTTAAAGAGCCTTTCTGCAAACCTCGAGTACACCAAGGTGACGGTGCTTGTGAACGACAAGTCTGTAGAGGAAGGCCGCCTCTTTTTCCGCAAGGGCAAGACTCCGGAGATCCGGATCGAAATGCAGCAACCCGAATCCAAGGTCATCCTGTTTAAGAAGAACAAGGCGGAAATCTACCTGCCGAAGATCAATCAGCTCCAGGAATTCAACCTCGAGCAAAAGTCGGGACTGGTGGAGGAGTTCTTGCTTCTCGGCTTCGGGTCGGAAGAAGGACAGTTGAGGAAGTCTTACAAAATAAAATACTTGAAGGAAGAAGACTTGGACGGCGATACGACGGCGGTGATCGAACTGACGCCACGAAAGGAGAGCCTCGCCTCCCAGCTCACCAAAATCCAGATGTGGGTCAGCGAGGAATCGTGGCTGCCGGCCCAGCAGGAATTCTTCGAGCCAAGTGGCGACTATCTGATTGCCCGTTACAACGCAGTCAAGGTGAACCTCCGGATACCCTCTTCCACCTTCGAGATGCACCCTGCCGAGGGAGTTAAGCGCGTCAAAATGAATTAGCGCGGGCAAAGGGTAAAGGATAAAGGGTAAAGTATAAAGATTAATGGATAGGTTGCGTCCAATCTTTATACTTTATACTTTACCCTTTATCCGTTACCCTTCTAGCGCCTACCGCGTCACTGCCTGCCGGACCTGAGCCAGAACGTAAGGCCCTTCTGGAATTAGCGCGATGTGCGCGTTGGGAGGGAGTGAGGAAGTGAGCGCGCCAATGGCCGCCTCTGGCGTGGCGTACGCCTTCCCCCAAAGCGATGCATAGTACTGGCGCGGTAGGCCGGGAACGTAGTAGAGCACTTCTGCCTTGCCGGTCACGAGTGCGAGTTTTTCGAGCTGCCACTGGTCCACGACCACAGCCGCCCCGGCGATCTCATCCATGAAGCCGCGGTCTGAGGGGTGTTTCGCCAGCATCTCGCTGAATTCGGCTCCGCCAGGCCCTTCCGCGCATTCGGCCAGCAGCAGAATCTTGCCGCCGGGCTTCACAACGTGCGAGGCGGCGGTGATTCCCTTGACGGCTTGGTAAAAGGTGAGGTCCAGCGGGTAGCCCGCCGAAGTGGTGATAATCGCATCCACCGGCTCTTCCAGGGTTTCGAGCATCACCTGGGAGACGAATTTCACACCCTGGCGATGGGCCGCCACTGGCTCTCCCGCGAAGACGGCGGCAATCGGACGCTGCCCCGTCCCTCGGGCCAGCGCCGCGTCCACCAGGAAGTCGTGCCGCGCCATGCGCGCAATTTCCAGAAGCTCGCGGTGCAAGGGGTTTCCCTCGATCGACCCTTCCACGGCTCGGGAATCGCGCATGAACTTGGAACTGTGCAGAACCTTGATGGTCTGCTCGGCTGCGAGCCCCGGCGCAATCAGCTTCCTTCCCCCCGAAAAGCCCAGCATCAGGTGGGGCTCGATGAATCCCAGCGTGATGTGGAGATCGGCGGAAAGGAATCGCTCGTCAATGAAGACCGGTGTTCCCGACGCCGTATCACCCAGGTAGCGGTGCTCGGCGAGTTGGCGGGCGCGGTGGTTGATGACGCGGTACTTCCCTGCCACCCCCGCTCCACAAATCTCCCCAATTTCTGCCTCCGTGGCCGGACGGTGCAGGCCGGTGGCAATCAGGATAGTGATGCGCCCACGCGCAATCCCCGCTCCCTCCAACCTGGCGAGCAGTGGCGGTAGGACCTCCCGGTTCGGCGCGGGGCGCGTGATGTCGCAGACCGAAATCGCCGCCGATCTCTTCCCAGTTGCGAGTTGCTTGAGAGGGGGGCCTGCCACAGGGGTATCAAGTGCGCGCTCAATGGCCGCCGCCGGATCAGCCAGCGGAACCGCCGAGCGCGCCTCCAGCACCTGATAGCAGAACCCCTCGGGCAATTCCAAGTCCAACCCCGTCTTTCCGAAAGCAAACCAAGTTTTCATATTCCTATTGTACATTATCCATCGATTCCGCCAGTCGTCCTGTTTCTGGTAGTGTCTCAGTTTGACGCAGCGGCGGCTTTACGCCGCCACGTGGTCCGTCGGCTGACGGATAAACTCGCCGCTACGAGTCCAAACTGAGACGCTACTCTGTTTCTCTGTCGGTTGCTCGGACCTCGCGTTGTGAGTTATGATATAGATTCACCCCGACCGCAGGAAAGGCTCGGGGTCAGGGCGCAAAACAACAAAGGAGAAAAGCCATGGTCATTCGGCGTCTGAGCGCACGTCTGTTCCTCACGCTTCTGGTGGCGATTCTGTCGTTCGCTGCAACGTTATGTGCGGGTGAAAGCGTTTACAACTTCACCCTTCCTTCCATCGATGGCGAGCCCACAGCCCTTTCGAGTTACAAGGGTAAGGTTATTCTGCTGGTGAACGTCGCCAGCCGATGCGGTTTCACGCCGCAATATTCGGCTCTGGAGTCGATTTACGAGAAATACAAAGACCAGGGATTGGTGATTCTGGGTTTCCCGGCCAACAATTTTGGTGCTCAAGAACCGGGGACGAATGCGGAAATTAAGACCTTCTGCTCGACAAAGTACAACGTCAGTTTTCCCATGTTTGCCAAGGTCTCAGTAAAAGGCGCTGACTGCACTCCCCTCTATCAATATCTCACCCAGCAGGCGAATCCCAGCCTGACCGGCGATATCAAGTGGAACTTCACGAAGTTCCTGGTCGATCGCAACGGAAACGTTGTGGCGCGCTTCGAATCAAAGGTGAAGCCGGGCTCTCCCGAGGTGGTGGACGCAATCGAAAAGCTGCTAAAGCAGTGACGAGTGTAGCGCCGACCTTTAGGTCGGCAAGTGCTGGCCTAAAGCCCAGCGCTACAAGTGAAATTGGTGACGAGTGACGAGTACCTTAATAGAGAGAGGGGAGATAACATGAGCGAAGTGGTCAAGCAAGTTCTCGCGGCTAACGAAGCTTACGTGAAAAGCTTTGGAGAAAAGGGCAAGCTGGCAATGCCACCCGCGCGGCGGTTTGCCATTCTCACCTGCATGGACGCGCGCCTGGATCCGGCGCGTTTTGCCGGGCTGAGCGAAGGTGATGCCCACGTCGTCCGCAACGCCGGCGGACGGGCCAGCGACGATGCGATCCGGTCCCTGGTTATATCCCACAAGCTACTTGGGACGCGCGAATGGTTTGTGATTCATCACACCGACTGCGGCATGTTAGCCTTCACCAACGAGATCATGCGCGACCTGCTGGCACACAGTCTCGAAACGGCCCAGCTCGAAGGAGGCAAATGGAAGGACGTAGGTAAAGGGCCGGGCTCATACGAAGGTCATTTCATCGAGTGGCTGACCATCAGCGACCAAGCCCGAAGCGTAGTGGCAGATGTGGCGCGGATCAAGGCCCACTCTTTGGTTCCGAAACACATTCCTGTCTACGGTTACATTTACGATGTCGCGACGGGCCGCCTTGTCGAGGTCAGCGACGCAACGAAAGCGGGTAAAGCCGGATGATACCGCGCGCTCTGGAGTGCGGCGCATCTAGGAGGATCAGCACTGCCCTGAGTTCCCGTTGCGCGAAAAAACGCGGCTGCTGACGTTGTCTTTGAGGAGCGTCCAAAACGAGGCGTCGAGGTAGGAGCGGATGGAGACGTAACAAGCCCCGCACTGGTTCGCGGGGACAAATTGTTTAAGCATCGCCTTCTGCGAGGCATACTCGCTGTCAAACATCGAGCACGGACGCAAGCCTCCCTGGGGCGTTACTACCATAAACCTTCGTCCCGCGTTGCACCCCGGCACGGTGCCGTCGCGGAAGAAACCGTGGATGCCCGAAAGCGTCCAGGGAGAATTGGCGATGCGGCCATTCTTGGCTTTCAGCTCCAGTAATTGATCGAGAGTCCTGCGGAGCAGAGCAAGGTCTTCCGCCGACTGGATGTAATGTTCCATGCTCCCGGTCCGCAGGGGTGTGTAAGCGCTATAGGAGATGGAAACTCCCCACTCTTTGGCGCGTTCGTAGATCCCAACCAGTGCCGGAAGGTTCTCGCGCGTGATGGCGGTGTTGAGCGCCACGTCGTCGTGGCCGTAGCGGGCAAGCGCGGGAACGAGTTTCTCGAGGTGAGCGTAAAGGCCGGGTGAGCGGCGGAAATCGTCGTGCCTGGAATCAGGAAAGTCCAGTGAGATTGAGACCTGGTTGATGCCGAGGGGCCGCAAAGCCAGGTACTTCTCTTCCGTTAACAGCCGCCCATTACTTACCAGAATGGTGTATGGCAGGCCGCTGGGCTCCTTCACGGCTCGGATGATCTCCGCGAGATCCTTCCGCAGCAAGGGCTCGCCACCTGAGAGTTGCACGGCCATGGGTTTCAGAAGGCTGCGCAGCTCGGCGTAATCCTCCGCCCGCAGCAGCCCCGCCGGATCGGGTTTGATCCCTCCCTTGTCGCAATGCCGGCAATCGGCCGTGCAGGAGTGGGTCAGCTCGAAGGAAACCACCAGGGGCCGATTAGTGCAGAAGCTCCACGTGCCTCGGGCAATCATTCGAGCCGCTTGCAGAACAGGTATCGCTTTCAATGGCCACTCCGGAAAATAAGATCCCGCCTCAGAATTCGATTCAGCACCCCGCCAAGTCGCGTGGTTGCTGAACAGCAATAGCATATCCCTGCCCGCGTCCAGGAGCAAGCTGAAGAATTGCAGGCATTACCAGTTCTCTCGCTGGCCTGCGCGGGCATTAGCATTCGCTTAACCTCCAGAATCCGCAATTCACTCATAATTTTCCACCATTCGGAGTTTGTCGGTTGTTATTTAGTGAACGATGAATTAGCGTTAAACGGTTTCCGGTCTTTTGTGGGCTTTGCAGGGCGTTTTAATTAAAAAATGGACCAACTTACCCTTCGTCGGAAATTGCGATTCTGGAACACCCGCCTTCGAGAATGGCGGATGATTGCCAGAGGATTGCTCTCGACCAAGCATCCCGTTCTCGCCCACCTTATTCCCATTCGGCGATGCAATCTCTCCTGCGCCTACTGCAACGAATTCGACAAGGTCTCGAAACCCCTCCCCCTCGAGGTAATGTTCCACCGCGTCGACCGTTTGGCGACGCTGGGAACTACCATCGTCACGATCAGTGGCGGCGAACCGCTCTTGCATCCTGAGTTGGAAAGAATCGTTCAGCACATCCGTAGGCGCGGGATTATAGCGGGTTTGATCACCAACGGTTACCTGCTGACCCCCCAGCGCATCGAACACCTGAACCGCGCCGGCCTGGACCATCTGCAAATCAGCATTGACAACCTCATGCCCGACGAAGTCTCAAAGAAGAGCCTGCGGGTTTTGGACCGCAAGCTCCGGCTGCTCGCCCGTTACGCGATTTTCCAGGTGAATATCAATTCCGTTCTGGGAACTTCCGTTCGTGACCCTGAAGACGCCCTGGAGGTGGCGCGCCGGGCGCTCGAACTCGGATTCACGAGTACCGTGGGCATCCTCCACGACCACGGAGGGCAGCTCAGCCCGCTGAGTGACCGCCAGCAACAGCTTTTTACTCAGATCATGGAAATGGGCAAGCGTTCCTACGCGCGCTTCAACCAGTTCCAGAAGAACATTGCACAAGGACTGGGGAACGAGTGGCGCTGCCGCGCCGGCAGCCGCTACCTCTACATTTGCGAGGATGGGCTGGTTCACTACTGCTCGCAGCAGCGCGGACATCCCGCCATTCCACTCGAGAAATACACTCGGGCGCAACTTGAACACGAGTATCACACTCAAAAGTCGTGCGCGCCGCGCTGCACCATCTCCTGCGTGCAGCAGGTCGCCATGCTCGACAACTGGCGCGACCCGCAAACCCGCCCCGCCTTCCGGCCCGCCGACGCGCTCGTGCAACTTCCCACTCCCTCCGAATGGTGAATAGTAGATTGTGAATAGTGAACCCGAATTCCGAATTCGGATCGGCCTGCCCTATTGGTAAGGAAAAACGACCCCTCACCCGCCTCGCTACGCTCCCCACCCTCTCCCCAAGGGAGAGGGCCGCTTTCCCGTTCGTATCCTTCTCCCAGGCGAGAGGGTGGCCCGCTCCCGGCGCTTTCACCAGCCGGAGCGGGTCGGGTGAGGGGTCACTTGGGAGAGACGGGTAGAATTCACCATTCACTATTCACTATTCAGAATTTTCCATTCGACCTGCGCCAGGATTCCGCCCAGGATTTTGGCATCGTGGTTGGTGAGTTCCAGGTCGAGCAACAGGCGGCGCAACTTGATAAGCGTGGCGCTCCGGCTTTTGGGCTTCAAATACCCCACTTGGTCCAGAACGCGCGCGGCACGGCCAAACAAGTGCTCGAGAGACTGGGCGCTGGCTGGGTCCGAGTGGTGCGCGGTCAGCCGCAGCGGACGAGTTGGCACAAGGCCGGCGCGCGCCAATTCGTAGGCGCAAACCGCCACGGCCTGCCCCAGATTCATGGAGGGGCAATCAGCCACAGTAGGAATCCGAACCAGGGCGTGGCAATAACTCATGTGCTCGTTCGAGAGACCCGTTTTTTCGGAACCGAACAGCAACGCCGCAACGCCCGTCGCCCTACGTCGACGGAGCCAAGCGGGAAAGTCAGGAAGCGAGATAAGATCTCGGTCCAGGTTGCGCCGAGACCCTGCCGTGGTGCCCACAACCATCGTCGCATCCCCGATGGCTTCCACTAGACTCGGCACAGCACGCGCTGAGGTGACAATCGCCTCCGCTCCCACCGCCGAACGCGTTTCCTGCCACACCGGGCTGTAGGGCGCCACCACCACCATCTCGCGAAAGCCGAAATTGGCCATGGCCCGCGCCGCCGCCCCGATGTTCAGCGGATTCCGCGGCCTCACTAGCACGAACCGCCAATCCAGGTTGAGTGATTTCATAGCCTGGGATTGTACCATTGGGTTACCATTGCCTCTTATGCTTACTGATCCTTACGATCCCGAGTTATTCCGGCGCCATGGCCATCAAGTAGTCGAGGCATTGGCAACTTATCTTGGTTCCGCCCTGGCGGGTGAACCGCCCGTGCTTGACCTCCACGCACCGCTTGAACTTGCCCAGCAATACCAGGACTCTCTCCCCCTGGACTCGACCGACGACCCGGACGCTGAACTTTCGCGCTGTCTGTCGCAGATCATCCGGCAGAGCATCCACCTGCATCATCCTGGGTACATGGGCCACCAACTTCCCCCTGTCTTGCCGCTGGCGGCGCTGGGGGACTTGATATCGAGTTTGCTCAATAACAGCGCAGCAGTCCACGAAATGGCGCAGGCTGGCACGCAGATCGAGCGGCAAGTCATTCGCTGGCTGTGCGCCTCGGTCGGCTGGGCCCAGGACTCCGACGGCGTCCTGACTTCCGGAGGCTCCCTCGGGAACCTGACGGCACTGCTCGCGGCTCGCAACCTTGCCACGCAAGGTTCGGCATGGCGGCTGGGACTTCGTGCAGGGCCGCCTCTCGCTCTGCTGCTTTCAGACCAGGCGCATTACTCCCTGGCGCGCGCAGCAGGAGTTCTCGGTCTGGGCCAGGAGTCTGTGGTCGCCATCCCCACGGACAACCGCTTCCGAGCCGATGTTTCCGCGCTCGCCAGGCTCTACCGACAAACGGTGCAAGAAGGGAAAAAGGTGATTGCCATCGTGGGAAGTGCTGGCACTACGGCCACGGGTTCTTTCGACCCTTTGCGGGAGATGGGAGAGTTCTGCAAGCAGAAAGGAGTGTGGTTTCACATCGACGGCGCCCATGGAGCCTCGGCCCTGTTCTCAGAGAAGTATCGCAGCCTCACGGAGGGGATCGAGCTGGCATCCTCCCTGGTGTGGGACGTGCACAAGATGCTTTTCGCCCCCAGCCTGGTCACCGCCGTCCTATTTCGCCACCGTGAAGACAACTACGGCGCCTTCTCTCAAGACGCGAGCTATCTCTTCGCCCGGCGCCCCGAGGAAGCGGACTTCGACCTTGCGCTTCGTACCCTCGAGTGTACAAAGAGAACCATGGGAATCAAGCTGTGGATAGCACTGCGCGTCCACGGAGCGAAGTCCATCGGCCAGATGGTTACCAAGACGTTCGACTTGGCGCGGGAATTCGCCGCTCTGCTCGATGCCCAGCCCGATTTTGAGCTGGCCACGGAACCCGCAAGCAACATTCTCTGTTTCCGCCACGTTCCCGCAGCTTTGAAGGCCCTGGAGAACGCATCGGAAAAACTCGACGCGCACCAATTACAGTTGAGACGGAAGGTGGTGACTTCGGGAAAGCACTTCCTGGTGCACACCGTTTTGCGGAACCGGGTGTACCTGCGGACCACACTCATGAATCCTCGCACAACGATCGCAGATCTGGAGGGGCTGATTCAGACTATACGTGGCGTATCTGTTTCTTAGTTACGCTATTAGCGGTGTATGATCCAATTCTTACCCCCTTCCTCCGCCCCCGGGGGGAGGGGGCAATTTGTCCGATTCCTACACCCGTCGCCCCCCTGGGGGAGAGGGGTTGGAGGGAGGGGGTCTTCGGCGCGCGACGCAGGAGTTGAAAGGGGGAAATCGAACACCGTGCACCAGACGAATCAATCCAACATTACTTCCAAACTCAATCGAAGAGCTTTCTTGAACTCCGGAATGCTAACCGGGGTGGCAGCGGCAGTTCTGCCTTCGTTCTCCCGGCATGCCCAGGCAGCAACAGCAGCCGCTCCAGCGGCGCTTCCGCCCCCAAGGCCATTCGAACTTGACGAAATCACGGTGGCCAAGCTTCAGCAGGAAATGCAATCCGGACGGTTCACGGCGCGGTCCATTACGAAGAAATACCTCGCGCGCATCGAGAAAGTCGACAAGCATGGACCCGCCGTCAACTCCGTCATTGAAATCAACCCAGAGGCGCTGGCCATGGCCGGGGAACTCGACCGGGAGCGCAAAGCCAAAGGGCCGCGCGGACCGCTGCATGGTATTCCCGTTCTCATCAAAGACAACATCGCTACCCGCGACCGGATGATGACCACGGCGGGGTCGCTCGCCCTGGTAGGAGCGCGGCCGCCAAGAGATGCCTTCGTCGTGAAGAGGCTCCGCGAAGCCGGCGCTGTGATTTTCGGCAAGGCCAATCTGAGCGAATGGGCCAATATCCGGTCGTCGCACTCGACCAGCGGCTGGAGCGGACGCGGCGGCCTGACGCACAACCCTTACGCGCTCGACCGGAATCCTTGCGGCTCCAGTTCCGGGTCAGCCGCCGCCGTTTCGGCGAACCTCTGCGCGCTGGCCATTGGCACCGAGACCGACGGCTCGATCGTCTGCCCGTCAGGTGTCAACGGGATTGTTGGGATCAAGCCGACGGTCGGCCTGCTCAGCCGCGCCGGAGTCATTCCCATCGCCCATAGCCAGGACACGGCCGGTCCCATGGCTCGAACCGTGACCGATGCCGCGATCCTGCTGGGCGCTCTGACCGGAGTTGACGCCGACGACCCTGCGACCGAGGCGAGCCGTGGCAAGGCGCTTGCTGACTACACCAAATTCCTCGACCCCAGCGGGCTGCGGGGCTCGAGAATCGGCGTGGTGCGCAAATTCTTCGGTATTAGCGATGCCGTGGACAGATTAATGAACCAAGCCATCGAAGAGATGAAGCGCCAGGGTGCGACCATAGTGGATCCGGCTGACCTTGGAACCATGGACCAGCTTGGCGAATCCGAACTTCAGGTGCTTCTCTACGAGCTCAAGGCTGACCTGAACTCTTATCTGGCAGCGCTCGGGCCCGGCGCGCCCGCGCATACCTTGCGGGAGATCATCGAGTTCAACGACCGGAACCGCGAAAAGGAGATGCCGTACTTCGGACAGGACCTCTTCATCAAAGCGGAGGCTAAGGGACCGCTGACGGAGAAGGGATACCTGGACGCGCTGGAGAAGAATCATCGCCTCACACGAAAGGAGGGAATCGATGCCGTCATGGAGAAGCTTCAACTGGATGCCCTGGTCGCGCCCACCGGAGGGCCTGCTTGGTTGACCGACTTGGTCGATGGAGACCACGACTCCGGCGGGAGTTCGACTCCGGCAGCGGTCGCGGGTTACCCGAACATCAACGTTCCGGCGGGCTTCGTCTTCGGTCTGCCCGTGGGAATCTCATTCTTCGGCAAGGCTTACACTGAGCCGACTTTGCTCAAGCTAGCCTATGCCTTCGAGCAAGCCACCCGGCATCGCCGTGCTCCGCGATTTCTCCCCTCCGTGGATTTGACCGGCGCGTAACCCAAGGCCCTGCCTGTCATTCCCAGTGGACATGGGTCTTGGGCCCACCCATGGAGATGAAAACCATCATGGTCACCCCCGCGAAAGCGGGGGTCCACAGTGGATTCCCGCTTTCGCGGGAATGACAGGAATGGGTCGCAAAAGCGGCAGTCCGTCGGCTGACGGACCGCACTCCAAAGCTCCCGCAATTCAAAGCTACTTATTCGGCGGCGCTGGGATTGCCGGCGCGTTGGGCCGATCCGTGGGAGTCGCACTCACGATGCGGACTTTCGACTTGAATTGTTTGTAGTCGGTGTAACGAAGGATCTGTTTGATATGAACGGGGCCGCTGGAAAAATAGAGAGTATCATCCGCCATCGTATACGTAGGAAACCAGTATTTCCCGTCGATCTGCTCGCGCCAGGTGGTAAAGCGCGGAAACAGATTTTCGCCCTTCTTGGTTTTCAGCTCGGGCACGGGCTTGCCTTCCGACTTTACGATTTGCAGATCCTGATCATCAACCCATACCACACCCTGAAAATACTGGTGCCCTTTTTCAATTTCTTTGGGCCGGACGGAAAAGACATAAGCCGTGATTTGGTCAACCTTCACATGTCCCAAATACTTGATTTCGTACTCCGGCAGTTCATCCGTAGTGAGGACAAAGGGCTGAATGCTGCGCATCGAACTGAGGTCTTCCTGGGTTACCATGATTCGTTTCAGAGTATCCGTAGGTGCATACGTTACACGCTCGATGCGTTTGCCGGAATCGTCGAAGAGGATGTCCCACTCCTGCTCAAAAACTCCCACGACTTCGTTGTCCGGCCCTAATTCTTGCACCTTGTTGATCTGGTGGTAGGTGTAATTATTGCGAGCCTCCTTGAAGAGTTTCTCTTTGGCGGCGAATTCCTGGATGATGCGTTGGATTTGGATGGGATCAGGATCAGTAAGACTCTTGTCGGGCCCCGGCTTGGCGGACGTAGCGGAAGTCGCCGCATCGGTGGCATGGGTGGGTTGGAGCACAGGCTTGTCTTCCAAGGTCCTCAATGTTTCCGCAACTTTTCGATTCACCTCCGCCGCATTGGAAGTGGCAGCAGGTGCATTGGCGGAGGGCGTTTGCTGGGAGGCGACGGGGGCAGGCGCGGACGCGGCAGGACTTGCTGAGGAGGCCCCGCTTGCTGCCGTCGGCACAGGTGAGGAAGCGCCCCCGATGGTCGCCTGAGACGCCATTGCCGACGTGGTTGGGGAAGCGGGTTTGGCGGCGGTTTGCTGGTTACCCTCAGTGCCTCCCGGCGCAAGAGCTAACAGCCACTTGATCCTTTCCTCGAGCGGGCTGAAATCTTGCGGATCCCCTTCAAATCTAGAGTAAATGCGGCCGTCCCGCCCGATCAACAAGGTGGTGGGCAGCCCCGATATTCCTCCGTAAAGCTTTCGTGTATAAGCATCGCCCATCGCAACGGGATAGTTTATATTGCCATGCTGGTAAAAACTCTGCACCGCTTGCTTTTGATCTCCTACCGCAATCCCGACAATACGCAGCCCTTTGTCGTAGTACTGGTCCTGAAATCCGACAAGCGCCGGAATCAATCTCCGGCAGTGCGGGCACCAACTGGCCCAAAAATTAAGTAACACCACTTTGCCCTTGTAATCAGCAAGGTCAATCTTTTTCCCCGAGAGCGCCACCAGCGAGAATCGCGCCGCGTAGGGATGATCGTCACCAGCCGAATTACTCTCAAGGCTGCTTAATGTCTCCGCGACTTTCCGATCCACCTCCGCCGCATTGGAGTTGGCAGCGGGTGCATTGGTGGAGGGCGCTTGCTGGGGGGGGGGAGGTGCAGGCGCGGACGCGGCAGGGCCGGAGGCAGCGTCCTTGGCTTTCAAGCCTGCCTTGGTGAGAGCTTCAATCAAATCGTCGCTGGCCCCGGCGTCATGAAACTTCTTTGCCAGATCAGGGTTCATCTTAAAACTGATGCCCCGTTGTTCAACCAGCGCAACCATCTTTTGGGCCGGCGACCCTGCAAGCAGAAGCAAGGTCACGTCATCCGGGCTCAAGGGTGGATCGGCCGCCACGGCTAGCAGGGCGAATAACCCCGCAACAAGCACCGCCAGTATCCCCAAAACTGCCTTCTTGGCCATAGGTTGATAATCCTTCATTGTATGGACCCCGCCCACCCTGTTGGCTGTCGAAACAACCCCTCCATCAAATAGAGTACATCTCAAGCCCAAGAGTTGTCTTGCTCTTTTGAAACCGAAGGGCCCGTAGCGGGAACCCTACCAGGTAACCCTTCCCCAACGCGAAAGGTTTCCGTGGGGTAGCCAAGCTCTAACCAAGCGTCAAAACCGCCGAGCAGTGGCCAAACCATCTTGTACCCCTCACTTTTGAGCAGGAGCGCCATCCTGGCGCTCGTGGCCTCGTTCGGTCAAGTGCAGTACATCACGACCGGGCGGCCTTTTGGGATTTCGGCGTGGCGAAACTTGAACTCACCGGGCGGGATGTGGATCGCACCTGGAATCCTCGAGCCTTGCTGCTGATAGGCAAGGTCAGACCGCAAGTCGACAACAACCAGATCCTCACCTTGCGCTAGGCGTCCCTTCAGGTCCTGCGGAGAAATGCGCGATCTTTCGAGCAGGCGAAAGAATCGCTTGCGGTCAACCCATTTCAGAAGAAACCAACCAGCCAGGAGGACGGACAGGATCAATGCACTCGTCCTTCCGAACGCTGCCAACCACTCGATCAACCATTCAACCTCAGTGCGGAACCCCAACCCTAGCAATACGGCAGACGTTACCCAGAGGCTAATCCCTCCCAGGTCGAACAACACAAAACGAGTATATGAGGTCTTAAGCATCCCGGCCAACGGTGGGGCAACCGTATTGAGACCAGGTATGAACTTGGCGTAGAGAAGTGTCTTCAGACCGTTGCGCACGAAGAAATCTTCCGTGCGGCCTACACAGGAATCCGCATTGAGGGACAGGGAACAGAGTTTCCGGAGGATCGACCGTCCGCGACGTTTTCCAAGCAGGTACCAGAAGGAGTCTCCCGAAAGCGCAGCCAGCACGCTGAGCGCCACAACGCCACCCAAATGGAAATGTAATTCCGCAGCCAGCGCGGCGCCAATCAGGATGAATGGGAAACTAGGTACAGGCAACCCCAGGCTCTCAGCGAGGACCACTAGGAAAAAGAACGGATATCCGTAATGTCTCAAAACCTGGATCATGCCGACCTATCGTGCATCCGTTGCGGAAGGGGGAGATCTTACGTCTATGGCCTGCTGCCCAGCCAGGATTTTTCTTGCGCCAAGGCAAAGAATCCCTGGACGTGATAAAGCCCTTCCCCCGTCTCCATCTCCCTGAGGAAAGAGGTGGGTACTCTTGTGTTCTGGAAGCCCTGGAGTCTTTTCAAACAGTGCTCAGCGCGCCCGACGCCTATTCTTCAGCCGCGCTTGGCGTGTCTTATGAGCTTTGCGCTTGGGTTTAGAAATCGCGAATGTAACCGTCCCCACGCGCCGAACCTTCCATTCTTGCGCAGCGGGGGTCTTGCTTTCTGTTTTCATAATGTGCTCTCAATTCCTTCCTATGATTCTACAGCGTAGCCTTTGGCCGCCACCGAAGGCCGAGTATTCATGGCCGATTACCGCTCGCCGATCGAAAAACTTAAAGCCTACCTGCACCACTCACTTCGCGGGCTCAATTGCGGTAACACTGATCGTATCTCCCTTGAGCGTGCCTGTGACCTTCACTCTTTGTCCCGCGAACTCTTCAGGTTTCTTCTGGTCAGCGAGCTGATAAACCTTCCCGTTGGCGACATCGGCAAGCACATACTTGCTGCCGGCTTTTACGCATTCAAGAGTACAATCCTTGTCACTCTTTCCCGGCATCATGTGCTTCAAACCGCACATTGCGTCACTGATGTTTCCTACAAACGTCTTTGTTCCCGCCTTCACCGCGCCAGCGAAGCTCAAACTGGCGCCCAGCAAAAGCGCGACACCTAGGCAGGTGATTTTCTGCATTTTGCCTCACCCCCAATTTATTGTAACTGAAAAGAAGAAGTCACGAGACAAAAGAAGTGCGGACTAGGGAAGAACAGTGGGCAGTAGGCAAGAAAACCGGGGCAAGGGTGCCGGAGAGCAGCAAAGTTCCTCGCCGCAGTCCCCAGCCCCTAGCCGCCAGTCCCTGACCCCTCTTCTCTTTCAACCGACCACGGACAGATTTGCCCTTGTCTACTTCCCTCCCACCGGGGAAACATCAGCGACGGTAATAGTACTGTCGCTCAAGCTACCCGTCACCTTCACAGACTTGCCGCCCAGGCCCTTGAACTTGTCTTGATCATCAACCTGGTACACTTTCCCGTGGCTGACGAGAACGTACTTGGCACCACCTGACACGCACTTCTCAACGCAAGTCTCGGCAGCCGCGCCGGCCTTAGCGTGCTTGGCCCCGCAATGTTCGTCGCTAACCGTCCCCGTCCACGCCTTGTTCTGAGCCCAACTCAGACAGCCGAAAGCAAGCAGCGTCAACGCAACCAACGTTATTCTCTTAATCATCGTATCCCTCCTCGATATTCATCAGGATTTTGGCCACGCCAGTGGTGGCAGCGTACTAACTCTGAAACCAGCCACCATTCCGAGGTAACCATGGGGACGTCCCCCTTCGGCGGGCGGGCCCGCCTCCCCAGAATTCGACCTCTTGATTCAGTGCCCTGATCAGACTAATTGTACCTGTGGATCAAGCATAAAGACAAGGCAATTAAACCTGCGGGCAGGTCACAGGCAGTAAGTGGCACAAAACAACAGGTTCCAGGTGTCAGGCGTCGGAGTGGGGTATTTCTGAGATGACGCAATGGCCCAATGAGTCAATCACTCAATAGTCTTGTGCCCCAATCCCATTTCTCGACGGGCCACTGACCAGCGACTCCTTACACCCTTCATTGCAATTTCACCCGTCGGATTCTAGAATCAATGGGGAGGAGCTGAAAAATGGATAACGACGTTCTACGAATTGCCGACAGGGAATTCCATTCGCGACTGATCATCGGCACTGGAAAATACAAGAGCTTTCAAGAAATGGCGCGGGCCCACGAGGCTTCCGGCGCAGAAATGGTAACGGTCGCCGTCCGTCGCGTGAATCTCACTGACCGCAGCAAAGAGTCTTTGCTCGATTATGTAGACCGCAAGAAGTTCTTCATTCTTCCTAATACCGCCGGCTGTTACACCGGCGATGAAGCCATCCGCACGGCGCGTTTGGCACGCGAAGTGGGTCTATCCAACTGGATCAAATTGGAAGTGATCGGAGACGAGAAGACCCTGTTCCCCGACAATTTCGAGTTGGTGAGGGCCACGGAGATACTGGTGAAGGAAGGCTTTGTGGTCCTACCCTATACGAACGACGATTTGATTTCCGCCCGGCGGCTGATCGATGCCGGGGCTGCCGCGGTGATGCCCCTCGGAGCGCCAATCGGCTCCGGGTTGGGCATTCAGAATCCTGCCAATATACGCATCCTGCGGGAGATGATCACCAGCGTGCCCCTCATCCTTGACGCAGGCGTGGGAACGGCCTCCGATGCAACCATTGCCATGGAGTTGGGCGCCGATGCGGTCCTGATGAATACCGGTATTGCCGGCGCACAGGACCCCATCCTGATGGCGCAGGCTATGCAGCACGCCGTCATCGCCGGCCGCCAAGCCTACCTCGCCGGCCGCATGCAGAAGAAACTCTACGCTGCGGCCTCAAGCCCCCTGGAAGGCGTGGTCCGGTGAGAGCGGCTTCTTGCGCCACCTTGGTGGAGGGAGTTGGCGCTTGGAAACGGTCAAGGTCAGTCCTCGCAAGCCTCAGGTTCACTTCGAGGGCTTTGCCTGGCCGGCCGGAGGAGCTTGGTCTTTCTTCGGATCCTTTTCGGGTAAAGTGTAAATGATCTCTCCCGGACGCGCCATTCGCATTTGCTCCCGCGCCAGGCGTTCTATGGCCTTTGGGTCAGACTGAAGTGCCTTGATGCGCTTGTCCAATTGCTCGTTTTCATGCTGAAGTTGCTGGATCTGTGAGCGGAGATTCTCAATTTCCTTCTTTTCCTGGCGCAGGGCCAGGAGGCCGTGTTGTCCAAATACTTCGTGAACAAGCAATGCAATGCAAACCAGGACGAGGACGTACGTTGCATTGCGGCGTAGCTTTGCGGCGTCCCAAGAGAGCTTATCCATGGTCCAAGCCCAAAGGCCTTCGGAGTTAATGCGGGCTCATCTGCCCCGCCGCTCTAACGGCGTTTCCCATTCGGCCCGGACCGCTGGTCCAGTCGCAGCAACCCAACTCCCTTACTCGGCGCCAGTCACCAGCGGCGGAACGATTGGAATTCTCGAAGCTGCCGGAGTTATTGTATCTTCCGGGAAGATTTCGAGCAAGCAGACATCCTGCCATGGTGGGAGGAATTGTGACCGACAAAGTCGTTATACTTGTTACCGCCGCCAACCGCGACGAATGCAAGAAGATTGCGCGTCATCTGGTGGAAACTCGACTCGCAGCGTGCGTGAACATCTCACAGCCCATCGAGTCGGTTTATCGCTGGGAAGGTCAAATCGCTGAGCAAGGGGAGTTTTTGCTGTTCATCAAGAGCACCGGCGGATTGTTCCCGGAGATAAAGACCGAGATCTCAAAGATCCACAGTTATCACACCCCCGAAATCCTTTGCCTTCCCGTTATCGATGGCTCCCGCGACTACTTGCAATGGATATCTGATTCGGTGAAGCCAGCCGGTGCTGTGGAGGGCACGTAGAGGCGGCCTTTCGGCCAGCATGAATCGTTGAGGGAACTCACCCATAACCACGAAGGTACGCCAGCGTGCTGGATACTTGAAGCTTTCTGAACGTGAGTTATCATATGGGAGTGATCGGTTGTTCATTCGTCCGGTTAGGGGATATCTGGAAAGGAGTAACGACTCCATGGTTAGCCTGAATCATCTGAGACTTCGCACCGGGGTTCTCGTGGGGGCCGCAATCCTGCTATCTTGCGGGGTGTCCAAACCCGCGCAGCAACCACCAACTCCCGAGTTCAACGTTAGCGTGGTGGTCAAAGAAGCCGACAGCGGCGACCCCATCAGTCAAGCGCGGCTGACGCTCACCTTCCAGAAACCAGGAAAGCTCCACCGTACTGTCTCGTACGGCGCCAAGACAAACCCACAAGGACGGTACCGATTCACAAACATTCCGAAAGGAACCATCCATTTGTTCGTGACGGCTGATCGTCACCAAAGTTACGGCAAGGAAATAGAACTGGAAGAAGATGATCAGGTTATTGAAGTTAAGCTTAAGAAGCCGCAGCCCCTTCTTTAGGACAGGATTGGGATGCCCGGGCAGCCGCTCGGAGGCTCAATCCTGCGCCGGAGTTTCTCCCCCACAACAAGTCCTGACGGGGTGACACATTCCGCTGGTCGGAGGCAACCAAACGCATGGTGAATCCCCCGGTGAGCAGGCGAAGGCAGAATTGTCGGGGTTTTTCAGGCTGGGTTTGGTGATGCTACAGGTTGGTGCAAAGAGTTAAAAGCTCTTCCAATCCTTAACCTTCCCGTAACATCGGGCCGCCTTTTCCACAAGGTTTTCAACAAAGCTGTTGAAAAATAACTTTGATGACTTAGCTGACCAATGTCAGACGCCTGCGAAGAGATTGTCATACCCAGCGGCGATTCGCAGAACTGCTCAAGATCCTGATCGCTACCGACCACAGACCACGCACTGCAAGCTTGTTCATGGTGAGACTATTTAGGAGACGCGGGGCTTACTGTCAGCGCCGGTGGTTTGGCTGCCCCCTGCTGCCCGGCTTGGCTGGGCGCGCCAAAGTAACCGTCATCCACCCAGACCTTCGCCTCTTTCTTGAGCACGTCTACAGCGCTATTGACCTTTTGCTTCCGGAGCGTATCCTCAATTTGTGAGGAGACGTTCTTCAACTCCTCCACCTTACGTGAGACAACTTTAAAGAACACCAGCGACTGCCCGAGGTCGAACACTTCTGAAACCTGCCCATCTTTGAGTTCGAAGGCCGCCTTTTGCATGTCCGGTCGCAGGTTTCCCCCGCGGACGGAATAAGGCTCGGCATCCACCCGGATGACATTTGGCACCCGATATTTCTCGGCTACTTTCTTAGGATCGTCGCCGGAGCTTAATGCCTTACGGATTTCCTCCGCGCGGGTTTTGGCTTCTTCCGCCGTCAACCCCGGAGTTCCTTCCTTCGCTCCTTCCGGCTTCTTGCGAATAACGACGTCCTGGATCATGGCTTCCGAGAAATCGCTTTGGTGCGCCGCAAAATAGCTGCTGATTTCTTCCGGTGTTACTGGAGACTGTCGCGTGATTTCCTGGTATTCGGTCGCCGCCAGAAGTTGACGGCGATGCAGGGCGAGCATCTCTTTGAACGCGGGAGTGGAGTCAAGATGATGGCTGAGGGCCTCCTGCGAAAGGAGGAGCATCAATACAAACTCATCTCCAAGAGGCCGGCGACCCTGGTTGGCCAGAGCCTTTTGAGCCTGCGGATTAAGCCCTTGGATAAACCTCTCAACCTCCCCTTGAGTTAGCGAGGCATCTCCGACCTTGAGCACTATCTTATCGGGTGATGATGGCTGGGCAGCCGTGGCCGCATTCGCGGCTAGCCTCACCGGCGCTTGCCCGCCCGTTGTCTGGCCGTACACGACACCCGTGAGAACGCCCCCTATCAAGACCCCACTTGTGAACCAACGTCCTCGCCCCCGTCTAATCTGATTCATTGACCCCGCCTCACCGTGCGAAATGACTGCTGTAAAACCCAACCATGGTAACATAATTCGCCGCCCGCTGCCTCTCCGCAGATTCCGCAGATTCGCGCAGATCCGCGTGCTGGTGTCATCTGGAATGGTATCCCTTTCCAAGACCCCGGTCATTCCCGCTTCCGCGGGAATGACTGCTGCTGAGAGTCTTGTCATCGGCTGGTATAATCAAATCATGGCGGGACGCGAAGGCGGTTCTTCGGTTTTCAATCTCTCGAGTGACTACCAGCCGCGGGGCGACCAGGTAACGGCCATTCAGGACCTGATACGTGGGGTGGAGGAAGGCAAGCCCCATCAAGTCTTACTCGGGGTCACAGGCTCCGGCAAAACCTTCACCGTGGCCAAGGTGATTGAGGCCGTAAACCGCCCCACCTTGATTCTGGCTCACAACAAGACCCTCGCCGCTCAGCTTTACCACGAGTTCCGTTCCTTCTTTCCGCGCCACGCGGTCGAGTACTTCGTGAGCTACTACGATTACTACCAGCCGGAAGCTTACCTCCCCGCCAACGACGTTTACATCGAAAAGGAAGCGACCATCAACGACGAGCTGGACAAGCTGCGCATGTCCGCCACCCGCTCCCTTTTCGAGCGGCGCGATTGCGTCATCGTGGCCAGCGTGAGTTGTATTTACGGCTTGGGATCGCCCGAGGCCTACTATGGCATGCTCTTGCTGCTGGAAAAAGGGCAGAAGATTGCGCGGCGGGACATCCTGCGGCGGCTGGTCGAAATCCAGTACGAACGCAATGACGTGGACTTCCGGCGTGGCGCCTTCCGCGTGCGCGGCGACGTGATTGAGGTTTTTCCCACTTACGAGGATGTCGCCTACCGCATCGAAATGTGGGGCGAGCAGGTGGAGAATCTGGCCCAGATTGACCCGCTGTTCGGCCAGGTGAAGCAGACATACTCCCGCCTGCCCATTTATCCTCGCACCCACTACGTTTTGCCTGCTGAAATGAAAGAGGAGGCAGTGCAGCGCATCCGCAGCGAACTGGAGTGGTGGGGGGGCGAACTCGAGAAGCAAGGAAAGCTGGTGGAAGCCCAGCGCGTCCAGCAGCGCACCCGGTTCGACCTGGAAATGATGAAGGAGATCGGCTACTGTCACGGCATTGAAAACTACTCGCGTCACCTTTCCGGACGGCTGCCGGGAGAGCCGCCGCCCACCTTGCTGGACTACCTTCCCCAGGACGCCCTGATCTTCATCGACGAGAGCCACCAGACGGTGCCTCAACTGCGCGGCATGTATCACGGCGACCGCTCCCGCAAGCAGACCCTTGTCGACTACGGATTCCGGCTGCCCTCCGCCCTCGACAACCGCCCCCTCTCGTTTGAGGAATTCGAGCATCGGGTGGGACAGGTGATCTACGTCTCCGCCACTCCCGGCCCTTACGAACTGACCAAGTCCGGCGGAGAAGTAGTGGAGCAGATTATTCGCCCCACGGGACTCATTGACCCCGAGGTGGAGGTTCGCCCCACGCGCCATCAGATTGAGGATCTGCTGGAGGATATTCGCCGCAGGGCTGCGGCCAACGAACGAGTTCTAGTCACCACGCTTACCAAGCGCATGGCCGAGGATCTGGCGGAGTATTACGCCGAAGTCGGCGTGCGCTGTCGCTACCTTCACTCCGAGATCGAGACGCTCGAGCGGGTGAAGATCCTGCGCGATCTGAGGCGGGGCGAGTTTGACGTGCTGATCGGCATCAACCTGCTGCGCGAGGGGCTCGACCTGCCGGAGGTGTCGCTCGTCGCCATCCTGGACGCCGATAAGGAAGGCTACCTGCGCTCGGCGGGAGCGCTCATTCAAACCATGGGACGCGCGGCGCGGAACTTGCACGGGAAAGCAATCCTCTATGCCGACCGCATGACGGAGTCAATGCGCCAAGCGATCTCCGAAACCAATCGGCGGCGGGCCAAGCAGACCCGCTTCAACGAGGATAACGGCATCACCCCTGAGAGCATTGTCCGGCCCGTGGATATGGTCCTGGCCTCCATCGTGGCGGCGGACTATGTCACAGTACCTGCCGAATTGCCGGAAGAGACGGTGTCTCTTGACCAGTTGGATGAATTGGTCAAGAGTCTCGAGCACCAGATGCGCGAGGCTGCCAAGCAGTTCGAGTTTGAGAAGGCCGCTCAGCTCCGCGACCGCATCAAGGCTCTGAAAGAAAAAACCGCAATGCCACTCTAAAGAAGTCGAGGGTCGAGAGTCGAAGATCAGAAGCATACGGACGGGACTTGTTAAGCGGCACCAAAGGGACGACTGAGGATGCGCCGTGTGCTGGAGCGTTCCAGGTTGGCGCTCCTTGCCCTTCCCTATCCGTGGTGAGAAATTCGGCCCAGAGGGTGTTAGGATTATCGGTCCGGGACGTATTGGTCGGACTGGGTGGAGGTCGAGGAATTGTTGAGGCGCCTCGGTTGCATGGTTGTGCTGGCGTTCACCTTCGGAGGGCTGTCTTGCGATAGTTGGGTGTTTGCTCTCCAGAACCGGGGGAAGGCCGCCAACCCCCAGGCGATGGCCATCGACATCAACAAAGCCACAGTGAACGACCTCCAGAAGCTCCCCGGAATCGGACCGAGCCTGGCGAAGCAAATAGTTGCCTATCGCGAGAAGAACGGGCCCTTCAGACGCGTCGAGGATTTGATGGTGATTAAGGGAATCGGATTCAAGAAGTGGAAGATGATCAGGCCCTACGTGAGGGTTGGTGACCGTAAGTAGGATTCAGGATTCGGGATTCAGAGACTGAGGAGGACACCATGGGTATTCCAGTCACGACCACCTTGAGCATCGACGGTTACCGGATCAGGGAGTACAAGGGAGTTGTGCGCGGCATCATCGTGCGCGCCCCGACCATCGCCCAGGGCATCCTGGGAGGATTAAAGAGCATTATCGGGGGGCGCATCGGCGCCTATACCCAGATGTGCGAGCAGGCCCGCCAGCAGGCCTACGATTTGATGCTCGAGCATGCCGAAGAGCTGGGCGCCAATGCCGTCGTGGGCCTCCATTACGACGCTTCCGAAGTCGTCGGACGCGAATCCGCCACGGAAGTCCTCTGCTACGGGACAGCAGTAGTTATTGAGCCGCTTCCGCGCGTATAGCAGCGACTTCACGTCGCCATGTGGTACTGCAGTGGTTCCTGGAGTTACTACATTTGTGCTGAGGATTTCAGTCCCCCTCTCCCTTGGCGGATAGGGCTGCAGCTTTCACATTTTTCAGACGGCTATAGCTTGGGTGAGCAAGCAGATCATCGCTCCGATGCAGGCCGATGGCGGTTTCTTGGAAACAAAAGGGCGGGGAGCCGTTCTCCCCGCCCTGGATCCTGCTGCCTACTGCCTTCTGCTTACTGCCTACTTGCAGCAGATCAGCCACCTTCGCTTTCAACTGTCGACCGTCAACTATTGACTGTCAACTGCTCTTAGTACATCCCCCCGCCCATGCCGCCTCCGCCCGGAGGCATCGGGTGCTTCTCTTCCTTTTCCGGGATCTCGCTAACCAGCGCTTCGGTGGTAAGCATGAGTGAAGCGATGGAGGCAGCGTTCTGGAGCGCCGTGCGCGCGACCTTGGTCGGATCGATGACGCCTGCCTCGACGAGATCGCCGTAAGTCTCGGCCTGAGCGTCAAAGCCGAAGTTAGCATTGGAATTGGCGCGGACTTTCTCCGCCACCACGGCGCCTTCCTCGCCGGCGTTCTGGACGATCAGCCGCAGAGGCTCTTCGAGCGCGCGCTTCACGATGTCGATGCCGATCTGCTCATCACCCTCGGCCTTGAGTTTACTGAGCGCCGGGATGCTGCGGATCATAGCTACGCCGCCGCCCGGAACGATGCCCTCCTCGACGGCCGCTTTGGTGGCGTGCATGGCGTCCTCGACGCGAGCCTTCTTCTCTTTCATCTCGGTCTCGGTTGCCGCACCCACCTTGATCTGGGCCACACCACCCACCAGCTTGGCCAGCCGCTCTTGCAGCTTCTCGCGGTCGTAGTCGGAAGTGGTGTCTTCGACTTGGGTGCGGAGCTGCTTCACGCGGCCTTCGATCGCGGAGCTCTTTCCATAGCCCTCTACGATCGTAGTGTTGTCCTTGTCGACGGTGATTTTCTTGGCCCGCCCAAGGTCCTCGAGCCTCACGTTCTCAAGCTTGATGCCCAAGTCTTCCGTGATGGCCTTGCCGCCGGTCAGGATAGCGATATCCTCCAGCATGGCCTTGCGCCGATCGCCAAAGCCCGGGGCCTTGACGGCGGAGCAGTGCAGCGTTCCACGCAGCTTGTTGACCACCAGGGTGGCCAGCGCCTCGCCCTCGACTTCCTCCGCCACGATCAGGAGCGGCTTGCCGGACTTGGCAATCTGCTCCAGCAATGGCAGGAGGTCTTTCATCGAGCTGATCTTCTTCTCATGAATGAGGATGTAGGGGTCCTCGAGGATGCACTCCATCCGGTCCGGATCGGTCACGAAATAGGGGGAGAGGTATCCACGGTCGAACTGCATTCCCTCCACCACCTCGAGCGTCGTCTCCATGGTCTTGGCTTCCTCGACCGTGATGACCCCGTCCTTGCCGACTTTCTTCATGGCTTCCGCGATGATGGTCCCGATGGTGATGTCGTTGTTGGCGGAAACCGCGCCCACCTGCGCGATCATCGCGCCCTCGACGGGCTTGGACAGCTTCTCGAGTTCGCCCTTCACGTGCTTCCTGGAGCCGTCCTTTTGAATTTCGTCGTACCCGCAGACGGCGCGCACGGCCATCTCGATCCCCCGCTTGATGGCCATGGGGTTGGCGCCCGCCGCCACGGTCTTCACGCCCTCGCGGAAAATCGCTTGCGCCAGGACCGTCGCCGTCGTGGTGCCGTCACCGGCCACATCGGAGGTCTTGGACGCCACCTCACGAACCATCTGAGCGCCCATGTTCTCCAACGGATCCTTCAACTCGATCTCCTTGGCCACGGTCACACCATCTTTGGTGGACGTGGGGGAGCCGAACTTCTTATCCAGAACCACGTTGCGACCCTTTGGGCCCAACGTGACTTTTACAACGTCCGCCAGCTTATTCACACCCCGCAGAATAGCCTGGCGGCTATCTTCACCGAGTACAATCTGTTTTGCATTTGCCATCTTTACTCCCTCCGAATTTTTGCCTCCGCTCTGCGCCTTGGCAGGTAGCGGACTTTATCGAGCCCGTATTTGCTTCAGCGGCACGTCGTGCCTTGCGGCATGGCGTGGCGCACCATTAGACCGGTTTACTTCTTCCCGCCCGCAGACTGTTTTGCTGCTTCGAGGATCCCCAGCACTTCGTCTTCACGGATGATCAGGTACTCTTGGTCGTCGATCTTGATTTCAGTGCCGGAATATTTCCCAAAAAGGATGCGGTCTCCCGCCTTCACGTCGAGAGGAATGACCTTGCCTTCCTCGGTCTTCTTCCCGCCGCCCACGGCGATCACCTCACCCTCCTGGGGTTTTTCCTTTGCTGTGTCGGGGATAATGATTCCACCTTTCACAGTTTCTTTCTCTTCCACTCGCTTGATCAAAATCCGATCATGAAGGGGCTTTACCTTCATAGTTTGAATCTCCTTTCGTTTGCGATTATTGTTGGTCAATCGGTCCCAGAAAAACTATCGCGGCTAACCCGAGTTCTAACCTTCCCCTGGCAGTACCACCCCCGCTCTGCTGGTCCGGGGCTACCTCCAGGAAGACTTCTCATCGAGCGATTAGCACTCTGGGCTGCCGAGTGCTAATATAACCTTTTGACAGGGGTTTTGTCAAGCCTCAAAACAAGGTCCGGGTCAAATTAAGTCAATAACCCCAGGTCCAAAACCGACCTATGAGCACTCTCGCGTGGGAGGTGCTAATTCTACGCTCCCAAAGGACTGTAAGGACTTAAGAGGACTAATGTGCTCGATGAATAGTGCCAAACTTACGCGTCGGTCAGGAGACCAATTGCCAGCGTCCCGATTACATCGGGACAAGTTCCGCTGACTCTACGTCAAATTAACTCACTACCTGAGATTTGCGCAGTTGGTAACACTGACACCGATGTTCTATAATGTTGGGAATCATGCGAGTTGTCTCAGTCGTCTGCGAACGTCTGAAGAGCCTGGGCCTTAGGTATCATGCCGGAATGTGGCTCTTGGCTCTGTGGACAGGTCTCGGAGCCCCAGCCGTGGGTGTTTCTTGGCAACCTCGACCGTGGCTGGTCCAAGACACTCCTACCAACCAGCAGGACCAAACCAAAGACCAGACCCCGGAAGAAATCCAGCCTCCGGCAGACCAGCCCAGCCCAGACGGTGAGCAGGGGCAGGCTGAGACGAGCTCCGAGCCGACACAGCCATCTGGGGCTGAGCAGCAGCCGGACGAAATGCTGGCTGGGATTCGGGCAGTCTTGGAAAACGTTTCCGGGCCGGACCTTGGCGCATTGGGTCAGGCCTTCGACACAACGGTGAAGAAGCCAGATGAGGCCTCAAGCGAATCCTCACCCGTCGAGCTGATTGAATTGGGGGACCTGGATGGTGACGGGGTTCCAGAAGTTGCCCTGATGGTGCTGGCTACCGGAGCGAGTCAGGAGGATGCCTCGGCGCAGGCCTCCCTCGCTTCTTTGCGAGGACTCTTCCTGCTCTCTTGGGACGGGACTCACTGGAAAGCCTCGATCCTTGCCCCCCCAGCAGATAACTTTCAGTTCAAGGTCGTCCGACTCGGGAAAAGCACGGGGCGTTGCATCGCCGTGGTTAATATAATCGGGGAGGGAGCCGCACCTTACCCGGCGATATTTCAGGTGCGGGAACACGAGGCGGCTGTGCTCTGGGACAGCCAGGCAGGAGACAACCGCTATAATGCCCTCGCACACGGCCAGATTGATTTTCAGGATAACGCCAGACTCGACCAAACAGATATGATCGTAACCGGTCGGGCAGACCCTGGACTTCTGCAATTCGAGCCCGACGGGCATCGCGGCTTCAGCGCCAGATGCCTCTATCACTGGAACGGGGAAGCCTACGTTCCTGCCCGGACGGAATACTCACCCGGCCCTGATAACAACCTGTACCATTTCATATCGGCGCTGCACCTGCGCGATTTTCGCAGCGCCTACACCCTGATCGACCCTGGTAAATTCTTGAAAACCGATGCGCCCAGCCTGGAGCAGTTCCGCCGGATGGTCGAAACGAAATGGCCGGAGTTCCTGGACGATCAGGTTTTCCAGGCGCGAGAGGCCGAGGCCGGCTCGCCGGACGCATTTGCCTTCGAGCTTCCCGACAAGCACTACGTCTACCGGCCCACGCTGAGCAATGACGGCAAATTCCTGTTGACCGGCATGGAGCGCAAGGTCGAGATGCCGGGCACAGGGTCAGCCGGAGATTCCCCATGAACGGGCCGCGCCGATTCAGCGAGGTTTCGGGCTTTGTCCTCGCGGGTGGAGCGAGCCGGCGCATGGGGATTGACAAAGCCCGGTTGACCTTCGGCGGCGAGAGGATGGTGGACCGGCAGATCCGCTTGCTGCGTGCCATTTGCTGTTCCGTAGCGATCATCGGCCCTCCTGACACATTCGCTGACACCGGGATTCAAGTTTACCAGGACGAGATCCCGGGCCAGGGGCCGCTGGGTGGCATTCATACCGGGCTGCGCAGGGCGCGCACGGAGTTCAGCTTGTTCTTGAGTTGTGACATGCCCTTGATGGATGTGCGGTTTCTTCGCTACCTCTGTGAGCAGGCATTAGCAAGCCGCGCTTCGGCAACGGTTCCCCCGCCTTGGGCCAAGGGACGGTACCCACTTTGCGCCGTATTACGACGGCGCGCGGTCTCGTTGGTCCGTTCCTGCCTTGCATCGGGACAGAACCAAGTGGGCCGATTTTTCTCACGCTCTCAGCGGCGCACCATCAGCAAGGCTGAGTTGGCGCGCGCAGGATTCCCCCCTCGCATCTTCTGTAACCTGAATACACCCGAGGAATACGAGAGGATGCGACAACAATGGGTCCGATGAGCGGCCAAGAACCCAAGAGCTTAGAGTCCCCGTATTTTCAGTTCGTCCACGTTTACAAAGCGTTTGACAAGGATCCGGTGCTGCAGGACGTGAATTTCGAAGTGCGCCGGGGCGAGATGGTGGTGGTGCTGGGGAAAAGCGGGGTGGGAAAGAGTGTGACGCTCAAGCACATTCTGGGCTTTCTCCAACCGGATGCCGGACAGGTTTTCGTCGCCGGCCGGGAAGTTTCAAAGATGTCCGAGGAAGAGTTGATTGACGTCCGGCGACGCGTGACCATGGTTTTTCAATCGGGAGCGCTGTTTGACTCCCTGACGGTGGGCGAGAATGTTGCCTATCCGCTGCGGGAACGCGCGGAACGCGGGTTGGAGCTGGATGAGGATGGGATTCAGGCGCGCGTGGGTGAACTCTTGGCGATGGTGGACTTGGATGGCGTCCGCGACCTCATGCCTTCGGACCTGAGCACCGGCATGAAGCGCGCCGTGGCCATCGCGCGGGCGCTGGCCGCCGAGCCGGAAGCGGTTCTTTACGACGAACCGACCACCATGGTGGACCCTCTGATGGCGCAGACCATCGCAGAGCTGATCCTGAAACTGAAGCGCAAGACCGGCCTCACTTCGGTGGTGGTGACCCACGATATGAAACTGGCGCGCAAGCTGGCGGACAGGGTCGTGTTCCTCGTGGACGGGCGAGTCGCATTCTTCGGGACGGTGAATGAACTGGACGCGTCGGAGGAACCGATGGTGCAAGCTTTCATTTGGCTTGACGAGGTTTCGTTCCTGCAGGAGAGTTGACAGTCAACAGTCGACAGCCGACAGGAAAACCGAAACTCGAAAATCGAAATTGGAAAATGGAAAGTCGAAATTCGAAAAACGAAAATGGAAAATCGAAGAGGAAACTGGAAGACCACGTAACAGATCGAGGTCTGTGAATCTCAAGTAACCCACTCCCGTTTTCCAGTTTCTATTTTCCAGTTTCCAGTTTCGATTTTCGAATTTCGATTTTCGAATTTCCGTCACCGCCAAAATGCAATCCAAACCCACCATGACGCTGGACCGCGTGCTTTCGCGGTTTGGGCTGGCTTCGCGCACTGCCGCCCGGCAAGCCATTCTTGCGGGGCGGCTGAAGGTGGACGGTAAGGTGGTGCGCGACCCAGACCTCTGGGTGCGGACGGACCATTCGATCCTGCATCTCGATGGCCAGCGCCTGAAGCCGGCGCGCAAGACCTACCTGCTCCTTTACAAGCCCAAGGGTGTCATCACCAGTCATGGTGATCCGGGTGGGCGCAAGACCGTGTACGAATACCTCGGGGACGTAGGGAAATGGGTGTCGCCCGTAGGGCGGCTGGATAAGGACACCTCCGGCCTTCTCCTCCTGACCAACGATACTGAGTTTGCCGACCACGTCACCAACCCCCACACCAAAGTCCTCAAAACTTACCTCGTGAAGACCAGCGGGATTCTGAGCGAAGAGACCGTCAGCAGGCTCAATGCCGGCGTCGAGATGAAGCGAGGCGATTGGGCAAGCCCCATCAGCCTGCGACGCCTCGAAGACCGGGGAAAATATACCTGGTTGGAAGTCGTACTCGCGGAAGGGAAAAACCGCGAGGTCCGGCGCATGATTGAAGCAGTGGGATTCAAGGTCCTGAAACTGGTCCGTACGTGCATTGGCCCGCTGACATTGGCCGGACTGGAGGTTGGCAGGTGGCGCCAACTGACCCCCAGCGAAGTGGCCGCACTCCGTAAGTGTTCAGCGGGTTTAAGGAAAAACAACGCGGGACCAAAGGCTGGGCGCGCAAACTCAACGGGCTCGGCCCCAGAGTCCGCCAATAGCGGCAAGGACGCGCGCTGCACATCATTTGCACAACCGCGCAGCCGATGCTAATCTTGATTACGGCGTGCGAACCCCGGCCTCCGAAGTGGCGAACGCCTCGGGAAAGGAGAAGCCAAGCTTGAAATGCTCGATTGCAGGATGCCCAGGCACGCACGAAGCGCGAACGGTCGTCCATACCGTGAAACACCGGGGCGAGGTCATCGTGATCGATCACGTTCCCGCCGAGGTGTGCAACGTTTGCGGGGACATTCTGCTGACGCCCGAAACCGTACGCCGGATTGAAGCCCTTCTCACCGCCACTCCCACACCCCTTCGCACCGTTCCATTGAACGAGTTCGCCTGACCGTTTGCCGTTCCCTAACCCCCAATGCCTACTACCCAATCTCTGGGTTTCATCCTCGCGGGTGGCGCAGGCTCTCTCGTTATTCAGAGAGCCCGCGGCCTTTCCTCGCCGCATGTGACGAGGCCCGCCGGTCTTATCGGCCGCACCAGAAAACCTCGACTCCGTACCGCTTAAAAGAACGATCGGCGGTGAGAATCGTCATCCCCTCCGCCTTGGCCTGCGCGATCAAGAGGCGATCAAAGGGGTCTTTGTGGTGCAAGGGAAGCTCCGAGACACCCAGCGCGTGGGTGTGGGTAATAGGCAAGGGCTGAACCCCCTGCGCTGCCAAGCGCTTCGGTACGTAGAGGGCAGGCGGCTCCGGCAGGGTCAGCTTTCCCAATGCTGACTTGATGCTGACCTCCCAAGAACTGGCGGCCGACAGATACAACTCTTCCCGACCCTCGGTAATAAGCTGCTGCGCCCTAGGGTGGATTCGTTCCGGTTCAGCCAGGCTCCACAGCCACACCTCTGTATCCAGAAGGTACTTCATACCTGGCGACGCCGCCGATTCCTCTTCCCCGCCCGACGCGCGCGTTTGGGTTCCTCCCCCTCGAACAACGCCAGCACCTCATCGGGCAGCGGTGCGTTAAAGTCCTCGGGAACTTTGAATCGGCCACGGTCCATGCCCAGGGGCCGAGGAGTCCGGGGTGGCTCAACCGCGACCAGCCGTGCCACCGGCACCCCGGCCCGGGCAATGGTGATCTCCTCGCCCCCCGCCACCCGTAGGAGAAGCCTGGACAAGTGAGTCTTGGCCTGATGGATGTTCACTTCCATAGTTAATAGAGTAGACTAAGTCCTGAACTAAGTCAAGGCCGCGCGTAAGGCGGATTCCCTTATGGTTGACGAGGAGCAAGGGAGGAAATGCGGTTCCTAGCCTTCTCCCCAGGGGAGAGGGTGGCCCGCGATCCCGATGCTCTTCATCGGGACGCGGGTCGGGTGAGGGGGCCTTTGCCTTCAAATACTCATGCCTGCGCCGCCTACAGCCTCGGGTGCGGGAAGGCTGAAAGCTCGGACCTCGAGGGCCAACTCCTCGACGGACACGAACTGCACGACATGCATCCCGAGCGCGCGCGCCGCTTCCACATTCTCAGCGCGATCGTCGATGAAAAGACAATCTTCGGGTCTGGAGCGCACTGCTTTCAGGCAAGCGTGGAAAATGGCGGCGTCCGGCTTGGCGAGTTGCACTTCCGCTGAAAAGCACACATAGTCGAAATCCTTGAACCAGGGAGCGTATTGCCTCATGTGCCTGGAGATTTCGATGGGCATGTTGGAGAGCACGACGACTTTCAAATCGCGCTCTTTCAGCGTCCGGACCCACTCCATCATCACTGGGTTCGCGCGCATCCAGATGGCAATGTCGGCCGCGATGAGGCCGTCGATCTGGGCCGGCGTGAACTCCTTGCCTGCTGTTTGTGCAATGCGCCGCCAATAAGCGGGACCGTCGATGGCTCCCCGGTCATAGTCGGCGCGCTTATCCCAATAAATCTTATCGAATGGCTCCCCATCGATCCCGGCCAGCGTGGCCAACTTCTGATAGTCGGAGGTCTGCGGAGGGAGGCTGAGGACATAGCCAAAGTCGAAGATTACGGTGTTGATTCTCATATCAGGATTCAAAAAGCGACTCGACAAACTCGCGCGGATCGAAGGGGAGAAGATCTTCCACTTTTTCGCCGACGCCCACAAACTGGATGGGCAGGCCGAGCTCGCGCGCGATGGCAATCACCACCCCGCCTTTAGCGGTGCCGTCGAGCTTGGTCAGAATGATGCCGGTGGCTCCGCCGTGGTCGATGAACTGGCGAGCCTGCGCCAAGCCGTTCTGGCCGGTGGTCGCATCAATGACCAGCAGGACCTCGTGGGGAGCGTTGGGGATTTCGCGCGCCGCGATGCGGCACATCTTCTGGAGCTCAGCCATCAGGTTGTCCTTGGTGTGGAGCCGGCCGGCGGTGTCCACAATCACGATGTCGTAACGGCGGGTACGGGCGGCGGTCAGGGCGTCGAAAAGCACCGCGGCGGGATCGGCACCCGATTTCTGCTTGATGATGTCCAGGTTCAGCCTGCCCGCCCATACTTCGAGCTGTTCGGTGGCGGCGGCGCGGAAGGTGTCCGCCGCGCACAGCAGCGGCTTACGGTTCTGCTGGAGGTAGAGGTTCGCCAACTTGGCAATGCTCGTGGTCTTGCCCCCCCCGTTGACTCCTACCACGAAGATTACGGCGGGCATGCCAGCAGGCGGTTGCTTGGCCGCAGGGGCGGCGGCTGGCCGGCCGCCTGTGGGGTTCTCGAGTATCTTGAGAATTTCCTGCTCGACCGCAGCGCGAAGCTGCCGGGGCTCGGTGAGCTTTCTATAACTGACCTGCTCACGCAGGCGTTCGAGGATCTCGCTCGTAGTCTTTACCCCCAGGTCGGCGGTGATGAGCGTGGCCTCGAGGTCGTCGAGAACCGACTGGTCAACGGTTTGTTTCCCCTCGACGATTTCCTCGAGCCGCTCCACCAGTTGGGCCTTGGTGGATGCCACGGCCTGCTTGAGGCGTTCGAAAAGGCCAGGCTTTTTCTCTTTTTCACTCGATCCGAAGAGGCTGAGAGGCATAGAATTGCATTCTAACACGTAGCGCCGGGCTTTAGCCCGGCACCTACCGCCCTAAAGGGCGGCGCTACACCGTCAGGGATTACAGTGCGAGGGAGAAGTGGATAAATTTTCAATCTCGGGTGGCCACCCCTTAGTGGGCCAGGTAACCATCAGCGGGGCGAAAAACGCCGCCTTGCCGGCCATGACGGCCGCATTGCTCACCGACCAGCGTGTGATTCTTCGAAACATCCCGCGGGTTCGCGACATCAGCACGCTGCGCAGCTTGCTGGAGGACTTGGGAGCCGATTCTTCGGTCGCGCGCGAGGACCACGGCAACCGCGTGGAAATTGAGGCTCGGGGACTGAGCGAGCCCGTTGCCCCCTACGATTTCGTGAAGCAGATGCGCGCCTCGATCCTCGTGCTCGGCCCGCTTCTGGCAAGGTTCGGCCGCGCTCGGGTCTCACTTCCCGGGGGATGCGCTATCGGCCTGCGTCCCGTCAATTTGCATATCAAAGGGCTGGCACAAGCTCGGCGCCTCAATTGCTATCGACCACGGCTACATCGAAGCCCGGACGGACGGCCTTAAAGGCACGGATTACTACTTCGATACAATTTCGGTGACCGGCACGGAAAATCTGATGATGGCCGCCACGCTGGCCAGCGGAACCACGGTGCTGGAGAATGCGGCGCGGGAGCCTGAAATCCAGGACCTGGCTGCATTGCTCAATAAAATGGGCGCTAACATTGAAGGGGCCGGAAGCGACCGGATTGTCATTAAAGGAGTGAGCCGTCTGCGCGGAGCCGAGCACCGGATTATCCCCGATCGCATCGAAACGGGCACGTTCCTTGTGGCCGCCGCTATCACCGGGGGGCGGCTCACGCTCACCAACTGCGGCGACCCGAGCCTACTCGCCGCCGTCACAGCCAGGTTATCGGAGGTGGGTGTGCTGGTCAAAAGGCTGCCCTCGAGCTCGGTCGAGGGTCCGGAGGCGAACGCGCTCGAGGTGCAAGCGGGTGAACCCCTGCGCGCCTCAGACATGACGACGCAGGAATACCCGGGTTTCCCCACCGATATGCAGGCGCAATACATGGCCCTGATGACGCAAGCTGAGGGATCCTCCGTCATCACGGAGACCATTTTCGAAAACCGGTTTCTCCACGCCCTCGAGCTCGGCGCGCATGGGCGCGGACATCTCCGTCAGCGGCCGGAGGGCAGTGGTCAAAGGGCGGAAGCCTCTCAGCGGGACGAACGTGCAGGCTTCCGATCTTCGCGCCAGCGCCTCCCTGGTCCTTGCCGGCCTCGCCGCTCAGGGCGAAACCCTCATCGATCGCGTTTACCACATTGATCGCGGCTACGAGCGCATCGAAGAAAAGCTCAACAAAGTGGGCGCCAAAATCCGCCGCGTTTCGGAAGGGTGAAGCTAGGGATTGGGGGCTAGGGAAATTTTAGATTTTGGATTTTGGATTGCGGATTTTGCATTTTAAATTTCAGATTTTGAATTTGAATTTTGCGCTGTGCCTGACCCAGGATGTCTTCAGCGGCTGCCGACTGCCTTCTGACGACCGTCCCTCCCCAGCCCTTCGCCCCTAGCCCCTGGTCTCCCCAACTGCCTACTGCCCACTGCCCACTGCCTACTGCCTACTGCCCTTCTCCAACCCCTGGTCCCTGCCCTCTAAACCAGTCGACAAATAAGCCTATTCCCTCTTCGAAAGTGACCTTGGGACTGTAACCTAACAGCTTTTGCGATTTTTCCAGGCTGGCAAAAGTGACCGACATCTCTCCAGGCCGGATGGGAAGATACATCCTCTCCGCAGTCTTGCCCAAAGCACTTTCCAAAGTGTCAATCATGTAATCCAGCCGCACCGGGCGGGAATTGCCGAGGTTAAAGATTTCGAACGCGAAGCTGCATGCCAAGGCCCGGTCGATGCCCGACACCACGTCGGTGACGTAGGTGTAATCACGGCTCATGCTGCCGTCGCCAAAAACCGGCAATTCCCTTCCCTCCTGAATGAGCTGCGCAAATCCCCGGATCGCCAAGTCGGGGCGTTGTCGGGGGCCGAAGGCAGTGAAGATGCGGAGACAAATGGTAGGAAGCTGATACAAGTGCGCGTACGTGAACGCCAGCATTTCGCCGGCCGCTTTTGTGGCGGCATACACAGAAAGCGGCTTGTTTATGGGATCGTCTTCGGAAAACGGCACGCGATTGAATTGACCATACACCGAGCTGGAGGAGGCGAAAATAAACTGTTGCACCTTATATTTTCGGCAGAGTTCCAAGAGGCACAGCGTTCCGGCGATGTTGACTGAAGCATAAAGGTCCGGATAAAGAAGCGAAGGCCGCACGCCCGCTCGCGCCGCCAGATGGACCACCGCTTCGGGTCGCGCCTTTTGAAAGACCTCCTCCAGCCGGCTGGAATCGCGGATGTCCACGTGGCAGAAGTCATACTCACCGGCAGGTTTTATCGCTTCCAGGTTGGCCTGCTTGAGCTGCGGGTCGTAGAAATCGTCCAAGTTATCCACTACTGTTACACGCCGTCCGGTCCGGAGCAGGTGTTCGCACAAATGCGAGCCGATGAACCCCGCTCCCCCAGTCACCAAAACCTTATCCATGGTTGATCGTGAACCCCCTATGCCGGCGGAGCCAAGTCGCGTTTCCACACACTGCGCAGCACGCCGAGCGCAAGGGGTACGGCGCCGAAGAGAATGAAGATCATGTCCCCCGCCATACGCACCCATTCCAGCTTGTGGTAGAGGCCGCCCATCAGGAAGGTCAGGCGGCGCGCATGCCAGTACCCATTGGCGATCGAGTCCCAAAGCTGAAGCACGCCTCCCGGAAACAGGTCGAGGAGGACCATGAGGGCGAGCCCCACGTTAACGCCCCAGAAGCCCACCCGGATAAACTTCTCCGTTCCCTTCCAGACCGCGTCGGACTGCATAGCCCTCAAGCAAAAGACCAGGACGGCTAAGGCCAACATCCCGAAGACGCCAAACAGGGCGGCGTGTCCATGGTTGGGAGTGAGCGTGGTGCCAACCTCGAAATAGGACACGATGGGCAAGTTGATGAGGAAGCCGAAGATGCCTGCGCCGACGAAGTTCCATACACCCACGGCCATAAGAAAGTAAATGGCCCATTTCTGGTTGGTGGCCAAGTCGCGGCCGCAGGTGGAGCACTGCTGCTTCCTCAGCTTGATGAAGTCCCAGGCGTCCAGGGTGAGCAGCGTCAAAGGCACAACTTCCATGGCGGAAAAGCACGCCGCCAAGCCCATGTTGAGGGTGCCCTGTCCGGTGAAATACCAGTGGTGGCCTGTGCCAATGATCCCGCCGCTGAGATACAGGATGGCATCGAGGTAGATCAGGCGCGTGGCGGTCTTGGTACTGACCACTCCCATCTGGTGGAACATGATGGCCACCAGGACCGTGGCGAAAAGCTCGAAGAATCCTTCCACCCAAAGATGGATGATCCAGAAACGCCAGTTGTCGATGACCGCGAAGTTGCTGTGAGGGCCGTAGAAGAGGGCGGGTAGATAGAAAACGGGAATGGCCACGGCGGCATAGAGAAAGAGCGAGGACAACTCGCGCTTGCCGGGACTCTTAATGGCAGGCCTCAAGGCCCGGAACATCAGGAAAAGCCAGAGGAGGAGCCCCGCCGCCAGCAGAAGCTGCCAGAAGCGCCCCAGCTCGAGGTACTCGGACCCTTGGTGCCCAAGCCAGAACCAGAGCTGCCCTAACTTGTCGTTGATGCCCAGGAACTCTCCGACGAAGCTGCCGACGGCCACCGCCAGCAGCGCACCGAGGAGCGCATAGACGCCGGTCCTCTGACCGCTAGGCTCCGCGCCGCCCACCCAGGGCGCCAGGAAAAGGCCGCCGCCCACCCAGGCCGTGGCAATCCAGAAGATCGCGAGTTGCAGGTGCCAGGTGCGCGCCAAAGTGTAAGGCAGGAAGCGAGCGAGGTCGAAGCCGTAAAAGGCTCCAGGCTCGACGCGGTAGTGAGCAAGCACGCCTCCCAGGATTGATTGCGCCAGGAAAAGGAGCGCCACAATGGCGAAGAACCATCCGGTGGCCCATTGGCTCCTCGTTAGTGTTAGAGGCGCGGGAGCGGAATGGGTGACGTGGGCGACCTCGCCTTCACCCTTCCAACCCAAGTAGTCAAACTTGCCCACCAGGAAGAGGATGAGGCCCAGACCTCCCAAAAGCGTGATGAGACTCAAGGCGCTCCACACATAAGCCTCAGCGGAGGGCCTGTTACCCACTAAGGGCTCGTAAGGCCAGTTGTTGGTGTAGGAGTAATCCTTGCCCGGCCGGTTCGCCGAGGCCGCCCAAGCGGCCCAGGCGAAGAAAGCGCACAGCGCCTTGAGCTCCACAGGGCTCTTGATATAGCTGGGAGGAAGCCCAGGCGCGCCGCCCTTCTGGGCAAAGTACTCGCTCCACTCGGCAATCTGGCTGCGGGCTGCCGCCACCTCCCCGGGTGTGAGAAGGAGCGTGCGCGAGGCGGGTTCGTACCGGTTCTCTTTGAGCACCCTCCTTACCTGCGCCGCCACGGCGCTTTGCTCATCCGGTGAAAGCTGCGCGAAGGGTCTGCCGTATTTCTCTACCGCGATGGTGTCCCGAGTCACTTCGCTGAGTCTGTGCAGATACTCGGCGCTGTAGTCAGGACCCAGGTAAGCCCCGTGGCCCCAAAGGCTCCCATGCTCCATCAGGGCGTACTTGAAGAAAACCTCCTGCCCCGTTTGGATGTCGGCCCCTGTGAACACCACGTTTCCAACCGCATCCACAGCCCTTTCGGGAATAGGCGGGGCGTTCGTGTAGGTCAAGACGGTGACGAACGACAGAACTGAGAACCCGCCGATCATGACCAGAATCGCCGAGTGCCTCCACCACGGAGAGAGCGATGAAACATCGTTGGATGTGTCTGCCATTTCACACCCCCGTTTGATTTCCGGACGAAGCTAATCCGTAGCCTCACGAGTGGCACAAGCGATCCAGGCGGCAATTCCCCAGACAATTAACCCCGCAATGAAGCCTTCCACTACGGTACCTCCCAGAGATCTCAGCAGTCGCAGCGGCACGTTGCCCAGGGAAGGATCAAAGAAGTGTGTTCTATAGGGCACGAGAGCGCTCACCAGCGTAGCGATGAAGACCCACACGCGCCACGTCCAACCCAGCACGAGCGCTGGGACGAAGAGCTTTCCACCCCCAGCCAACCCCAGGCGAGGCCCAACGCCTCCCAAATAGAAAGCAGCAATGAGAATCCCCACTGTGGAACTCCAAGCGGCTGTGCGCAACAAGGGCACTCCCATCGCCTCTAACCAATAACGGACAACGACCAACGCGCCTAAAATCACTCCTGGCCCAACCGTCACTGGCCAGCGCCACAGAAGATGAACAAAGGCCATCAGGAGGAGCGCGATTACGAAGTAAACAATAGTCGAGACCGTGTGGTCGAAGATGTGAGAGCCCAGGTGGCCCAAGTTGCCGAAATCTGCAGGTTCCGCAAAATGGCTTCGCTCCAGGCGAAACACGCCGGATGCCAGGGTGGCCAGAATCACCCATGCTACCGTCCAGGCGGACATCAGCAAGGCGGGGAGAATTAGTTGAGAGAACTTCAATGTCCCTCGTTTCAATGGCCCCACTGCCGCAAGATACATCGCCGCGAGCATCAAACCTGCGGTGCTCGAAAGGTAGCGAGTCACCGTGGCAGGCGCGCCGAAAACTTCCAACACCAATCGGCCAACAACCAGCACGGTTAGAAAAAGCATTATCCTGCGCAATAAACCCTTGTAAGCGTACCCTGTGCTTGCTTCACTATTTGCAGGCATGGCGCTCCTCCTCTAAATTGCAGTTGTCTCGGGTCAGAACGCACCGATTATCCGGCCTTTCGAACAGGAAAGCAACTGGAGTCCCGGTCTGATACTGGTGTCGTGTGTGGTGCATGAGGGTTGCAAGTCGCGGTCATTCCCGCGAAAGCGGGAATCTACTCCGCAAACCTTCAAAAATGCGCTGGCGCCGGGGTGGATTCCCGCTTTTGCGAGAATGACCGGCTTTTAAAGAGGGATCCCGTCCCAAATGACCGCGACACTCCTGATCTACTTCCCCACTCGCCGCGAGCCCCGGGTCACCGTCGTCTTTGCAAAAGCAATGCCCAATCCAACCAGCCCGGAGCTTGCGGCGAGGTCCATGCCGGCCCCTTGACCACGGGCAGTGGCGCAGTGTCGCCCGTGCAAGCGTTGAACCATCTCGCCTCATAGCTCCCCGGCTCGAGCTTGATCGACACGTCGCCCGCTTTCGGCAGATAGACCGCATAGATTTCTCCGGGCTTGGCGAGGCAATAGGCGCCGTTATTCACAAGCTCATCGTGCGGTTCCGTCTTCCACCACTCGAAGCTGGTGAAGAAGTCCACCATATGCTCGTAGCCTTTGAGCATCACCATGGTGTCGTCGCCACGCCCATTGATCCAGCCGCCGCCGGTGTCCGGCCAGATGTTAGTGCCCCGCCGGGCGCTTTCACCCGCGGTTCCGTAGGCGCCGGCCATCGCGATCTCCCAGGCCGTTTGCCGCAAGGTTTCTGCAGAATCCCCCGGCGGTGCGGGCGCCCAGTGCGGATAGTGGTCCTCGTACCCGTACTCCTCGTTGGTCTGCGGGATGATTCGCCCCGTCTTCATCTGGATCTGGCGCTCCTCCAGCATCAGGGCGTGCTGCTGGCGCGACCAGTCTTGGATGGAGGTGAATCCGAACCAGTCGGAGGCGCGGTCCTGGTGCTCGCGATGCACCGGGTGGCTGGTGGCCAGGTGCTTGTAAGGATCCCAGCTCTCGATCAGAGTTCCCGTCTCGTGCGCCCACTTCTCGTCGCGGAAGCTGTCGAGATCGTCTCCCAAATCGTAGGTGATGTTTGAGAACGCGCTCAGCCGCGCCACCGCGTATCGGAAGTAGCGTCGCTCGTCCTCGCTGCCCGCGGGCGCTTGGGCGTGGTGGGTGGAAATATCCAGAACCACGGAGATGATCATGTCGCGCTCCCGCGCGAACCGCAGCATGCGCTCCCATTTCTGCCAGTAGGGGATGTTGAAGCGCGTGTAGTCGATCCCAGGGTTGTCGAAACTCTCCGGCGACTTCGGCGATCCAGGGCCGCAGGCTCATCCCGAAATTCGCGCCGGTCATCACCGGTTCGCCCCAGAACATGTTCGCGGCCCCCGCAAGCAGCACGCGGAGACGGTTCACTTTGAGCCGGTGCAGGCGCTCGATGCTGTAGTAGATGATGCGCTCCTCGCGCCAGCCCGGCAGCCAGTAGGCCGTGGTGCCGTTAAAGAAGTAGTGCTCTCCGGTGCCCTCCCAAATAAAATGCCAAGGGTAGTTGGGATCAACGCGGATGGGACCTCGCCGGTGGCCGTCGGAAGCGCGGAACGTGCCCGTCGAAGTCTTCTGAAAGTCGCCCTGTCGGTAGGTCACCGAGTACGTGTAATCGCCCGGCGAAGGCGGCATGAAACGAATTCGAAACACGCGGCCATCCGACGAGTCGCAGAAGCCCTCAACATTCCTTCGCTCATTTACGCCGGTCTTGCCAAAGCTTCCTACAACTGTAACGTCCGTGAAAGGATTGCGCGCATCCGGCCCTGCAACGTTTATCGTGACCTCGAGGAAGTCGTAGGCTTCAACGCTTTCGCCCGCCGGCGAGAAAGAAACTTCCCGCGGGGCAGCTAACAATGTTGCCGAAAGCGCCAGGCTCAATAGGCAACTCCAATTCCATGCAGCGTGGCCGAACATACTTCCCTCCTCATGTGTCCGGAAGTGCGTGCTATGGCTAAGCGACCCCCGATCTAAACCTTCGGTGCGCTTTCAATTCCAGATCAAGCTGAGTTCGCAGGTCGACAACAAGTCGCGCATCTCAGGGCCAGTCAGATTTCTTTCCTTTCCGTCCTTGCTGACAACGGTGATGCTCCTCAACTCACGTAGGTCTTCCTCCCGGAAGCGAATCGTCCCCGACGAGTCGGACTCTGGCGCGCGGATCGGTCCGCACCCAGCTCCGCAGCCGTCGAAATTCATGCAGGCGGTGAGGTGAGCGTACGGGATGGGCTGATTCTCTGCCGTTCGGAGGTGCAGGACATAGTCATGTTGGGGCAAAGTCCACAGCCGTTTGACAGTGATCACCGGCTCGCTGCCGATGATCACATCTTGATTAAAGAAGAATGCGTTCCCTGCCGCGCCACCAGGCTTCATCTCGTAGTAGCTCATCAAGAGCGCAAGTGGGGAGCGAGGCGCGACGACCGAAACCTCTCCATCAGCATTAGTTGTGAAGACTCCTAACTTGATACCCACTGCGACACCACAATGGTTCTCACTCGAGCCATATAAAGAGATGGGCACCGTCTGCCCTCCCAGAGGTCTGCCGTCGGGGTAAAGCAGCCGGATGGTGCGCCGCCTCGGCGGCGGCAAAACAAGATCGGTTCCAGCGAGGTGACCAATTTGCTCGAGAGCTGCCGGCCAGTCCCTGCCGAGCTTCTCTGCGGCGAGTGGCGGGGAAAGATATATGGTTGAGAAGCGCCTCAAATATTCCGGCGCCTCGCCTACGGTATAGGCAAAATCCTCGACCAACGAAGCTGCCGGTGCGACGGGGTGGTCCGCGACAGCCAGGAGAAGCTTGTAATCGTAGGCCTGCTCCCAATACTGCGCTAACTGGACAGACGGACGCGCCTCCAGTGTGCCGTGTCGAATCGTCGCAACGAGAACACCCTGATAGGCTCCCCAGCGGTTCACAATCAGCCATGCCTCGCCCGCCACGACTGGATGAGCTGGGTCGCCGAAGCAGATCTGCGCAGTTTGGGCTACCCCTGAAAGTGGCCGGAACATTGACAGCAAAAAGATAAGCGTTATCACTCGCCTCTGCGGCGGAGGGTGCTTCAACTCGGTCCGACAGGACGGGATTTCCATCTCGGCTTACCTCGTGCACGATCCCTAAATGGTCTCGACAACTGACCCGGATTTCCATTTTAGCCTTCCCGGGCGTGCGAGTATACGATCCTTTGTCTCCTTTTTGCACAAACAGCTTGACCTCAACCTTGGGATGGGGTATTTAGCGGGACGCAGCGGGGGGTGGATATGAGGCGACGACATCTTTTGAAGCGTGCGATGCAAGCGGCAATAGTAGGGGCAAGTGGCTCGCTGCCATCTCGGGGGGCCACGAGGCCGACAAATGCGGTGGACGGCGTGAATTCGGAAACGCCCACGACGTTACTGGATGGGGAATGGCTGATCGCGACAGACCCACAGAATATCGGGCGGGAAAAGCGCTGGGATAAAGGCCCCGTGCCAGAAGCTAAGGCGATTCGTGTACCCTCGATCATTCAGGAAGTTTTCCCCGCCTATCATGGGGTAGCCTGGTACTGGCGGGAGTTTGTGGCTCCGGCACATCCCCGCGTGGAGGGGCGTTACCTAATACGATTTGGAGCAGTGGACTACCTTGCGGATGTGTGGGTTAACGGCGTGCATGTGGGGCGGCACGAAGGCGGTGAAACACCGTTCGTTCTGGACATGACGGAAGCCGTCAAGCCCATGGCGAGCAATCGCCTGGCCCTGCGAGTCTTGAACCCCACCAACGAACCCATTGATGGAATCGTCTTGGCGGAGACTCCCCACCAGAACAAAGCGGTTCCCTATGTGAATGGGAGCGGCTACGACCGCGGTGGAATCATGGAGCCAGTTGAAGTCTCGAGTGTCCCTGGGGTGCGGATCGAGAACCTCTATGCGCGCCCGGATTGGAAGACGGGGCGGGTCGGGATTCAGGCGACTGTGCGCAACGCGACGCCAGCGGCTGCCCGTGGGCATCTTACGTTCAGCGTGGCGCCCGCAGCGGCGGGAGAAACTCTGCTCACCCGGCATCTGGAGCGCGACCTGCCGCCTGGCGAAACGCTGGTCGAAACGAACTTGCAGGTGGACGGTCACAGGCTGTGGGATTTGAATGACCCTTACCTCTACCGGCTGACGGCAAGGGTGGCGGCCAAGGGGAGGGAGGGATTTCACGAAACCTCGGTGCGCTGCGGTTTTCGAGATTTTCGAGTGACGAAGGGATATTTCCGGCTCAACGGAAAGCGCTTGTTTCTGCGCAGCACGCACACGGGCAATCACTGTCCCATCGGCCAGGTTGTGCCTCCCAGCGCAGCCCCCGATTTGCTCCGCCGCGACTTATTGTATGCCAAGGCCTCGGATTTCAACACCGTTCGTTTCATTTCAGCCATCGCTCATCCCTATCAGTTGGACCTGTGCGACGAAATCGGCCTGCTGGTTTACGAGGAGTCGTTTGCCGCATGGCTCCTTAAAGACTCGCCGAAGATGAAGGAGCGCTACGATTTCTCGACCCGAGAAATGGTCCGGCGCGATCGGAATCACCCCTGTGTAGCCATCTGGGGCATGCTCAATGAGACCGAAGATGGCCCGGTCTTTCGAGAGGCGGTGTCCGCTCTCTCAATCGTTCGGTCCTTAGACGACACACGACTGGTACTGTTGGGAAGCGGGCGCTGGGATGGCCAGCCCGGCATCGGCTCGGCGTGTAATCCTGGGAGTTTGGAGTGGGAGCACGTCTGGGGCAAGGAAGCGCCCGGGGCAGCGCCTCTCGCCTGGGGTAAGATTGGCGGGTACTGGCAGGACTCGGGTGACGCCCACTATTACCCTGGGGTGCCACAAACCACACAAGTGGACCAGGAGATGCGAACCCTCGGGCAAGATAGCAAGCCGGTGTTTCTCTCCGAGTACGGTATCGGCAGTCTCATGAATGCCATTCACGAGGCGCGAATGTACGAGCAAGCGGGAGCGCGACCCGATACCGAAGATTATGTACTCATGCGCTCGATGGCCGAACGCCTCATAGCCGACTGGAATCGCTGGGGGATGGATGGCGTCTATCCGTTCCCTGAAGACATGTTGCGCGACAGCCAGCGTCGCATGGCCCGGCACCGGCTTTGGGGGTTCGATCTGATCCGTTCCAACCCCAAGATCTGCGGATTCAATCTCACCGGGATGCTGGACCACGGAATGACCGGGGAGGGGGTGTGGAAATTCTGGCGGGACTGGAAGCCGGGGGCGATGGACGCCATGCAAGACGGCTGGTGGCCCTTGCGTTGGTGCCTGTTTGTGGAGCCGACTCACGGCTACGCGGGGCGGGCCTTCAAAGTGGAGGCGGTGTTGGCCAACGAGGATGTACTGCGGCCGGGAGAATACCCGGCGCGGCTTCGGATCTGCGGGCCAGCCGGCATCGCCTGGGAGCGCCAGACGGCGTTGCGTATTCCGCAAGTGGCCGTCGAAGAAGATGGGCCGCTGGCCGTGCCGGTGCTGCGCGAAGAAGTTGCCTTGAGCGGGCCCGCCGGGGTTTACCAATTCGTCGCCAACATGGAGAAGGGCGGCGGGCCATTGGGCAGGGAGGTGCAGTTTTATCTCTCAGATGCCGCCGCGTTGCCGAAGCTGAACCAGACGGTGACGGTGTGGGGGCTCGAGCCAAAGGTGGAGAACTGGCTGAAGGGGCACCAGGTGACTTGCGAACCTTTTGAGCGCGCAGCCCCAAATCGGCGAGAGATCATTTTGGTCGGCGGCCCGTCGCAAGCCGCTCCGGACGCAAACGGCTGGAAGGAGTTGGCGCGGCGGATGGCGCGAGGGAGCGTAGTTGTTTTCCTTTCGCACGCGGCCTTTCAACGTGAAAAAGACCCTGTGGCATGGCTCCCTCTGGCCAAGAAGGGGCGGTGCTACCAGTTCAACGACTGGCTTTACCACAAGGAATGCGTGGCCAAGGCGAATCCGATTTTTGACACTTTGCAGGGCAGAGGGATTCTGGACTGGTACTATTACGGGCAGGTGACTCCCCACTATCTCTTTGACGGCCAGGAGACACCTGACGACATAGCCGCAGCGGCCTTTGCGATGGGTTACTCGACTCCCGGCGGGTATGCCTCCGGGATCTTGTTGGGGTCCTATCGGTTCGCAGAGGGCCGATTTGTGTTGAACACTTTCCCCGTACTGGAGAATCTGGACGCGCATCCGGCGGCCGATCGGCTGCTCCTCAATATGATCGCCTACGCGGCAGGGTTCGCGCACGCGCCGTTGTCCGAACTACCTTCGGGTTTCGACGCGCAGCTCCAGGCGATCGGGTACTTGCAGTAGAGGGTAGCGCCGAGTCCCTGAATCACTCAATACCAAACTTCAAACAAACAACGGCTCGGGTTTGCCGGACGAACCCATAATCCGGCCACTAGAACCACCGCCTCCCGATGAAGCAGGACCTGTGCCAGCCACAACCTTACTGCCAGAACCAGAAACGAGTCGGTTTGAATCTAAATAATAGAGGGGCAGGCTTATGACCGGCATACACAAGGTTCTTATTCTGGGAGGCGGTTTTGGCGGCCTTTACGCCGCGCAGGCTCTCAAATCCGCCCCGGTCTCTGTCACGCTTATAGACCGGCGCAACTATCACCTTTTTCAGCCTTTGATGTATCAGGTGGCGACGGGTTCGCTTTCGCCAGGTGAAATTGCCGCGCCCCTGCGCGGCGTCCTGCGTCATCAGAAGAATGTTCGCGTGTTGCTGGGGGAAGCAGTGGACGTCGATCCGGCCACCAGGCAGGTGACGCTGGGTGACGGAGCGAGCTTCGAATACGATTCGTTGATTGTGGCCACCGGCTCGCAAAGCACCTACTTCGGCAACGATCATTGGCAAGAGTGGGCGCCCAGCTTGAAGTCGGTGGAAGAGGCCCTGACTGTCCGGCACAAGATTCTCTACGCCTTTGAAGCTGCCGAGCGCGCGTCAGACGCGCATGAGCGCCGCGCCTGGTTGACCTTCGTTATTGTGGGCGCCGGGACCACCGGGCTCGAGCTGGCCGGGGCGCTGGCGGAGATCGCTCGGGAGACGCTTCGACACGACTTTCGCTCCATTCACCCCGAGGCAGCACGGATCATTCTGATGGAAGGGTCGCCCAAGGTGCTCCCGACGTATCCGGAGGATCTCTCCGCGAAAGCCGAACGTTTGCTGATCAAGCTTGGCGTCGAGGTGCGGGCGAACCTGCGCGTGGTCGGCATCGATCGCGAAGGCGTGACTTTCCAGACGCACAGCGGGACAGAGCGGCTGGCGGCAAGGACAGTCCTCTGGGCCGCGGGCGTTGTGGCTTCAGAATTTGGCAGGAAACTGGCGACCCGTACGGCAGCGGAGACAGACAGGGCAGGAAGAATCAAAGTGGATGCCGATCTCACCATTCCCGGCCATCCCAACATCTACGTGGTGGGAGACCTTGCCCTGGCGCGGCGGTCCAACGGCAAGCAACTGCCAGGCGTTGCCCAAGTCGCCATGCAAGAAGGCGCCTATGCCGCAAAGTCGATTATCAGAAGGCTTGACGGCTCCACCGACTTGCCGCCCTTTCGATACTCCGACAAGGGCGATATGGCGGTGATCGGGCGAGCCGCCGCCGTAGCTGATATCTTTGGCTTTCACGTATCCGGATGGCCGGCCTGGATCATGTGGTTGTTCATTCACCTGATGTACTTGGTGGAGTTCCAAAGCCGCATCCTGGTTTTCATCCAGTGGGGGTTTCAGTATCTCACCTTCAGCCGCGGCGCGCGGCTGATTACCGGAACCACTGATTCAGATTGCTCGCAGAAGTATGAACGGTCGTCCGCCCCGCCCGGCTAGCGTACCGTCCCAGAGGGAAATTATCATGCAGGTTCAACACCCCTCGAGGGGGTGCCTTGACTTCGCCCTACTGCGGACCTACACTGGCCCTCGCCGAATCGTCGGAGGATTGTGCGATGGAATACAAAGAACTGAACCGCCGAGAGTTCGTTCGGGGCGCAATCGCCATGGGGCTCTGCGCAGTGTCCCCTGCGGTGGGAGCCGATATTCTGAACTACAACGCGGACATGCCGTACCGTCCGCTGGGGGCCACCGGACACCACGTTTCGCTCCTCAGCATGGGCGGCCTGGTGATGGTGGAGCCGGTTTATCACTATGCCATCGAGCGTGGCTTAAACTTCGTCGACACCTCGCCGAGTTACCGGGGAGGTATGGCGATCCGCCAGCTTGGAAACGTGCTTCAGTCGAAGCGCTCGAAGGTGTATGTCGCTTGCAAATACCATTCGTGGTTGCGGTTTGAAGACAATCTCCGCGACCTCAAGACCGACTACGTGGATTTCATCGTCTTCAATCACCACGACCGGGAGTCCGCTCGCGACAACGATGACCGTGAGGTATTCGAGAAATTCAAGCAGGCGGGGAAGGTGCGCTTCGCCGCCTTGATGACCCACGGCGACGTAAAGGAGGTCTTGGCCACCGCCATTCGGAGCGGCATGTACTCGTTCGTGACACCCAGCTTGAACCAGCCCGGCCTGGAGGCATACGACGAAGAGGTTCGCGCGGCACGGCAGCGGGGCGTGGGCGTGGTCGCGATGAAGGCGCTGCGGGGAATTGAGAATTCCTCGCTCCAGCTTGCCCTCCTGAAAAAGCTGGCGGCCAACCCCGCGATCGCCTCCGTGCTCACCAGCATCGGTTCGTACGAGCTTTTCGACGCCTATCGGAAAGCTTTGCAGCAGCCGCTCACTGCCGCCGAGGATCGCGCCCTCCGCATCTACGCGGTTGAGAATCGGGCCAAGAACTGCATGATGTGCGATCGCTGCCAACGTGCCTGCCCGCGTGGCGTCGCGATCTCCACGGTGTTGCGAAGCCACGATTACTACTACCGGCAGTTGCACGATCCCAGCCGGGCGCTCGAGACGTATCGCAGTCTGCCGATCGACCGGCTCGAGGGAATCGATTGCGCGAGCTGCCGCAGGTGCGAAACGGCCTGCCCGAACGGCATCCCTATCCTCGAGCGGATGGACTTGGCGCGCCAGACATTCTCCCGGCTAGCATAGGAACGACGTGCATACCTGGATATTGCTGATCGCCCTCACGGCGCTTGCTCAAGCACCGCCGCCCACCATTCCCGCAGCGACCGAGGCGAAGCTTCGCCGGCTGCTTCCGTTTACCGAGAGCACGAACGACTGTCCCCGCTTCTATTCGAGCGACCTGTATCACTACATTGATGGCGGCGCGCAGGCTTTCGAGACTTACGACATGGTGGCCATGGTTCATTGCCGCCATCAAGCCGGCGAAGTCGAGACCATTGTGGACATCTATGATATGGGAGGGTTGCTGAACGCCTTTGGCGTTTACTCCTCAGAACGCTCGCCCGACCAGCGCTTTCTTGATATTGGGGCGGAGGCCAATGCCACAGGTTTCACGCTCAACTTCTTTCAAGGGCCGTACTACGCGAAGCTCTCGGCCTTCGGCGAAACGACAGGCGGCGGCTCGAGTTTGGAGTCGCTCGCGAAGATCATCGAACGGCGTATTGGCGAGGGAAAAACAATGCCTGCCCGTCTTTCCCTTCTGCCACGCGAAGGTCTGACGCCGCACTCGGAGAAGTTTGTGAAACGGGCGCCGCTCGGCCACCGGTTTCTCGGGCCGGCTTACATGGGCTCCTACGGAACGTCTCTGCTGGTGCTAGCCGAAGCAGACGATGTAACCCAGGCGAAAGAATGGGCGGAATTATTGGCGGCGCATTTTCGCGAGACCGGGAAGGTGGCGCCGTGGTCCGGGGCGCCCGGCGCATGGCGTGGCTGGAACGACTTCGAGGGCGAATGGCTGTTCCTGCCGCGCGGGCGGTACACCGTCATCCTTACGAGTCCTCCCGCGCGCCCCGAGGCGTTGCTCGAGAATCTCTTCCGCAAGCTGCCGCCGTAGCGGGTAGCTTTTCCTTCAAGCACGCGTTCGCTCATCCGCTGGCAAGAGTATCCGATCAACGGCCAGAATGCGATTCGCGCTGCCCGCCCCGCTCAGGCTCCTCGTGTAGTCTCGCACACTCGACCACGGCCACTCCTCGGCCCCTTCCACAAGCCCCGCTCGCACCGGGTTGAGGTGAATGTACTCCACCTTCTCGTAATATTCCTTTACGCCCCGCACAGCCTGATCGAAAAATCGCGGCTGCCAGAGAAGGCCCGACTGCTTTCTCCCGGCGCTGATGCGAAGAGTCGAGCCCGCCTTGATCGACTCCATCACCCACGAGATGGTGAGCGGAAAGCGCGGGAACAAGATCGCATGCCCCGCCGCGGCGGGGTCCGGCAAGAAGACCCAGGCCGTAAGCAGAAAGTCGTGCTTCCCTCGCCGCTCCCGTACCACGCGCGCCAGGCACTCGAATTCGGGCTCCTTAAGCCTCCTCCGGTCCGGCAGCAACCGGCAGGTGATGAAGAAGAATCGGTCGGATAATACCAAGCGGCGCATGCGGGACATGACCCAGAATCATACGCCCGATTCCATACGTACAAGCCGCAGAGTCTCTGGAGAACGAGACTCTGATGCGCTACCCGCTGTGGCCTTGGTTCGAGCAAGGCGCCGGCCAATGCCACCGCAACAACAAAAATCAGAGAAATTCGCAGAATCGAGTTCATGTTCGCCTCACTGGACGGGCTGAATGTTGATCGTTGGATTCTCCATCCCGATCATTCCGAGGGAGGTCGACTGCTGTGCAGGCGTTGCCTGAATGGGTGTCTGGACGTTCACCCCTCCGTTAACGAGACCGGCTCCCCACGAGAGTGAACCCAGAACCCCAAAGGAACTGCTCCCCTGCTGGACCGTCCCTAAGGTGGACACGAACTGTTTCCCACCTTCCCCGATGCCTGGGCTGTCATAAAGTTCATCCATACTCCGTCCTGTGCTCAGAACCGGGACTGGATACCTTTCGCTGGCAGACGCACCTTTTGTCCAGTCTGTGTGCTCACCGAAGTCGCCGAGCAGCTTAAATGTGTTCTGCGGTTTCACAGTTTGCACCCAGCCGCAGTTTGCACAATTATCCGGCTGCGCGTAAATCGTCACGCCTTTCCCTCCCCAATCTGTGCCAGCGCGAGTGTACACAGTTAGGTGGACGGTGCCCGCGTTTGTGTGGAGATTGATCGATGTTTTCGTCCAGCCCTTGCCAGACCGCAACCATCTTGCATAACACTCACTGTTGCCTTCAGCGCACGGGTTCTTTCTTTCTTCAAGCCCGCTCGGGTCGGTGAGGGTCGTGGGATTATTCCGCGCATAGGCGTACATATTCCAGGTCTGGGGGTCGTCGAGCTTCACGGCCTTCACGCCGATCGGGTCGGGGGTGAGCCAGCGGCTGTGCCGGGGGATGTAGTAGCGGGCCGGGGTATGGTAGCCATCCGTCTCCGGATCGTACCAGAGCAGCGAAGCGTAGACTTGAAACACTGACCCGTTCGTGGTGTCCCCCCACTTGTACCCCCAGGGATAGAATTGTACTTCCCCATTGCTGTTCCCCGCCCCGCCTGTCCACGCCCCCGCGGAGCCCAGCGCATTGGGGTGGTCGAAATACACCGGCCCCGTGGTGTTGCTCGTGTATTCCGCCAGCATGCGCCCGGCAAAGGGAACCTCGGCGTTCCACACCGAGCCCAAGGCCCAATAGCCACCCAGATACTCCCCCCCCGGGTTGTACCAATAGCCCGTCACGTCGCCGCTGGGCCAGTTTCGAGACGCCCGCCGCCCCAGAGCATTGAAGCTGATGTGGATGGGGTTCGCGCCGCCGCTATCAATCAGCGTCAGGCGTCCTTCCGCGTCCCACTGGTAGGTGTGCAAGCCGTCCGCGGTCACATTCCCTGCCGCGTCGTAAGTGAACCCGCTAATGTGGTTGTTAGCGGTGTTGAAGGTGAAAGCGGGATTGGGGCAAGGCGGAGCGCAGAGTGTCTGCCTTTGAGACTCTGCGGTTTTCCGTGTGCCATATTCGTGTACGCGCATTAATAGGAAGTAAATTATCTGAAGTCGAAAGCCGCAGAGTTTGAAAGGCACAGACTCTGCGCTACGCGCCATGCGTCAGGTATAACACCTTGCCGGTCTTCTTGGAGATCTTGACGACTGCCACACCTCCGAGGTATCTCCTATCCAACGTCCCCCAAACCATCCAAACATCGTTGTCAAGGAGCGCAATCTTGAGTGGCTGCTCAGTGGCGATCTGCTTCTCGCCATAGGCCGCCGTGAGAATGGCCTCAGCCACGCGGAGCGCAGTCTTCTTATCGGGGATGAACCCATTCGGAGGAACGTACCCCGGCCCTTCCTTGGTCCAGGTGTCCATCTCCTTGGTCTCCTGCGGAGTTTGGGAGGATGCTCGCGAAGGAAGGCAAAGGAGAGCAGCGCCGATCGTCTCTCCCGCGACCATCCTAAGAAACGTCCGTCGGGCATCAGGGTCCCGGTGGTTCAATCCACAATTGGTGAGGAGTCGCGTTAGGATCATACTTCAAAACACCTCCTTGTGAAGGTCCAAGGTACGAAGGGATTCCCTGGTCGTTGGCACGCACGACATCGGCCCCGCTGAAGCGGTACCCGGCGGTGCCCGGAGCCCCAGTATGAAAATGGGCCTCGTCCACCTTGGTCAAGCCAGGAGCCATGGCCAACGGATTCTGCTTGGTCGGAGCATTGGCGGGTTCCTTCCCCGAGCCGGGCTGCGCGTCGGGGTCGACTGCAGTCGGGTTGTTCTGGGTCACCGGATCTCCATAGGTGTACCCTACTCCCTCGATTTTGACGACTTGGTTCCCCCACTCAACGTCATCCCCTGCGCCAGCGGCCCTGTCTGCATGAACCGCAGCCGCCCCGGCTTGGTCCTTCGTGTCGTACGCTGGATTACCTCTCATCCATGGCGGGGGCGGGGGCGGCCTTCAGCGGCCGTATTACAGCGGTTTGCTGTGGCATGCCTGCGGCCAAGGCTGTTGATACGTATTCGCCCACCCATTTAAGGAGCCTATCAAACAAATCTGATCCGCTCGGATCGGTGAGCGTCGTGGGATTGTTCCGCACGTAGGCGTACATATTCCAGGTCTGGGGATCGTCAGAGCCTCGAGGCTGCCTTGCCGATCGGGTCGGGGGTGAGCCAGCGACTGTGGCGGGGGATGTAGTAGCGGGCCGGGGTATGGTAGCCATCCGTCTCCGGGTCGTACCAGAGCAGCGAAGCGTAGACCTGAAACCCGTTGGCCGTGCCCGCCGCCTGCCCCCAGGGATAGAATTGCACTTCCCCGCCGCTGTTCCCCGTCGCCCCCGTCCATGCCCCCTCGGAACCCAGGGCATCGGGGTGGTCGAAATACACCGGCCCCGTGGTGTTGCTCGTGTACTCCGCCAGCATGCGCCCCGCGAAGGGAACCTCGGCGTTCCACACCGAGCCCGAGGCCCAATAGCCACCCAGATACTCCCCCGCCGGGTTGTACCAATAGCCCGTCACGTCGCCGCTGGGCCAGTTTCGAGACCCCCGCCGCCCCAGAGCATTGAAAGTGATGTGGATGGGGTTCGCGCCGCCGCTATCGATCAGCGTCAGGCGTCCTTCCGCGTCCCACTGATAGGTGTGCAAGCCGTCCGCGGTCACGTTCCCCGCCGCGTCGTAGCTGAAGCCGGAAGCAGTGCGGGTCTGATTCTGCGCCGCGTCGGGGAAATCGTGTTCGTGAGGGTATATCCTGCCGCGTAGGTCCACTGCTATACCTCGCTCGTGTACCAGAAAGCCTATCGCATGCGAAGTGGGAGTGCAAATGTCGTGCGGTCTTCGTCCCGAGATGCCGCCGGAAGAAACTGTGCACGGAAGACTGAGCGGGTGGCGCAGAGTCTCTGCCTTTGAGACTCTGCGGTTGTCCGTGTGCCATATTCATGTACGCGCACTAACAGGAAGTAAATTATCTGAAGTCGAAAGGCGCAGAGTTTGAAAGGCACAAACTCTGCGCTGCCCGCTACCAAGAGTTTTGTCGGCGAGGTTCGCAGGCCGGGATGCTCGGGGATGTGGCGCTGGTCTAACCATGACCGAACGTCTGATTGAGCTACCGGCCTCCCTCCGCACGCGGTGAGGGAGTCAGAAGAAGCCATCATGGTCCCCGCGCGGGATCGAATAGATGTGTGGTGGAACCTGGCCACCGAATCGAGGCGAACCGCCCACCAGGACCGACAACACGATTCCGCTTGACGGAGTCGACGACCTTATAGATGCGCCACCGGGGGCATCACCGTCTCAGAGACGCGCCAGCCGGCCCGCGGTCGTAGTCAGCGCACGTACAAACATCGATACCGGCGAGCCGAAAGAGAATAACGATCGGCCTGTTTCGGTGCCACGGAGACCGCACTACTTTGACAGGGACATTGCCGGTGCAGAACCCCGGAGATCGGGCTATCAGTCGGTAGCTTCCCGGCGGAACTTCACCGAAGTCGAATTTTCCGTCCCGCTTGGTTGTAATACCCTTTACAAACTCATGAGAGTCAGCGGTAAAGAGGCTTAGGCATCCTGCTGGTTTCTCGGCAGGCGAGGTACGGCCCTCGGGACCCTGCCTAACAACCCTTCCCATGACGCGGTTGACGACAAGAGGGTTTATGGAACAATCCTCCCCGACCTCGAATTTCTCGGCGTTCGCGCAGGGTCGGATCTGATCTGAGGAAGCCACGCCGGATGTCAGAACCCACAACAGCGCCAAAAGATTCCACGGTAGGTTTCGCACCGGAAAACTCCTTATTAAGGATTGCCGTTCAGCTCAGAGTTTACGATCTGCTCCTGCTGCTGCGCGTAGGTTTCCGTCAGGTTGAGCAGCGGGGCAATAACCAGCCCTAATGGTACGAGCTGCGGGTTGTTATAGTGCATGGGCTCCCTAACGTTAATGAGGTTCTGCAGAGTTGCCCCGAGAGTTGGATTGTCGAGGGCCCACACGCCATGGGCTCCCTCGTGGCCGAAGTTTTCAAGCATTTTGAGGGTGCTGTTGCCCGTAATGCCGCCAAACATATCGAATCCCGGAACTTTGCTTGATGGCTGGGCAGCGGACAAAGCCTTTATCTGGTCGAAGTCCATTTGGATGCTGGCGGACTTGAAATCTGTGCCCGTGGAATTAGTGCCCTCGAGGATAGTATTTCCAAGAACGCCCGGGCTGAGGTGCTTGTTCTCGACGGTGAATACACGCTCGTCGTCGTTCAGTCGCGTATAGATGTCATGTAGTCTCTGGTACTTGTAGTTGCCCTTCTTGTCTTTGAGATTGGCAGCGTTTATGATCCCGTGACACGCCACTGCACTTGCCTTGTTCATTTCGGTCGAACATTCGACTGTCAGCCCGCTCGGATCGGTGAGCGTCGTAGGGTTGTTCCGCGCATAGGCGTACATATTCCAGGTCTGGGGGTCGTCAAGCTTCACGGCTTTCACGCCGATCGGGTCGGGGGTGAGCCAGCGACTGTGGCGGGGGATGTAGTAGCGGGCCGGGGTATGGTAGCCATCCGTCTCCGGGTCGTACCAGAGCAGCGAAGCGTAGACTTGAAACACTGACCCGTTCGTTGTGTCCCCCCACTTGTACCCCCAGGGATAGAATTGTACTTCCCCATTGCTGTTCCCCGCCCCGCCGGTCCATGCCCCCGCGGAGCCCAGCGCATTGGGGTGGTCGAAATACACCGGCCCCGTGGTGTTGCTCGTGTACTCCGCCAGCATGCGCCCCGCGAAGGGAACCTCGGCGTTCCACACCGAGCCCGAGGCCCAATAGCCACCCAGATACTCCCCCGCCGGGTTGTACCAATAGCCCGTCACGTCGCCGCTGGGCCAGTTTCGAGACGCCCGCCGCCCCAGAGCATTGAAGCTGATGTGGATGGGGTTCGCGCCGCCGCTATCAATCAGCGTCAGGCGTCCTTCCGCGTCCCACTGGTAGGTGTGCAAGCCGTCCGCGGTCACGTTCCCCGCCGCGTCGTAAGTGAACCCGCTATTGTTGACGTGGTTGTTTGCGGCACTGAACGTGAAAGGGGGAACGGGGCAAGGCGAGGCGTTGGTGGTGCAGGCCATGTTCCCGTACTGGCCGTTCGAGCCATCCTGCGTGTAGCTGAAGGTGAGGTTGTAAGTATCATTGCCTGTGGCCACGGCACTGGTAAGCCGGTTCACGTTGTCGTAGCCGTTCGTGACCGTGGTGTTGAAACCGCTGCTGGTGTTGTCCAGATACCAATAGCCCATGCTGTTGCCGTTGTTGCCCGTTCCGCTCGTCGGCGCCTGCGCCGGCAGCGGACATACGGTGGGCGGCGTCCAAGTGCTGAAGTAATTGTACACCAAGCAGGAATTCGAGGAAGGACTGCCGCTGCTGTTCCCCAACTCGATCATCCACGGCTGGAGGCGATTGTTGAAGGTGTAGGTTTCCTGCCTCATGGTGCAGCCGGTGCCTACGCAGCCGTCCCAGAGTTGGCTGACTGCGCCCCAGGCCGTGTACTGAATGGAGTTGGCGGAACCGGTGACCGGACCGGTGGCGAGGGTTCCCGGGTGCGTGGAATCGATGATCGAGCTGCTAACCTGCATGACCTGCCGGGCGCTATTGACGTGCGTGGTGAGGGTGAACCCCGCCGGATGATTCCAGGAGGTGACGTCACCGGCCAAGTCGTAGTTGTAGGATGTCTTCCAGATCGTCGCATTGCAGTCGGCGGTTGTGGTGCACTGCCAGTGCGCTTGCGTCCGTCCCAGCTTGTCGTAGCTGGAGGCCACCGCGGACTGGGGGCTGGTGCACTTGCCCGCCGCGGAACCCGTGCAGGCGAGAACCAACCTTCCCGTAGAATTGGAAAAGGTCACCCCGGACCAGGCCGGCCAGTTGCCAGCGCCAGGTGCAAGGTCGTAGAAGAAGTCTGCCCTGGGGGTGGTTCCGTCCGAGTAGCTCTTGGAAGTGAGGCGGTTGAGCGCCTCATAAGTGTAAGTGGTGGTGACGTTGTGGGTGCCGTCAGTGCAGTAGTTATTTTGGTTGGGCAGGGGCGCGATCTTGGACGTCATGTTGCCATTGGGATCATAACCGTACGTGGTAAGACACTGCGTTGAACCGATCCCGGCTTCGGGATTCTGGGCGGTGTGGAGCCGGGGGAAGGAATCGTAGGTGAAGGTCCGCGTTTGCGCGCCCTGCGTTACGGTAAGAAGATTATCCAAGGCATTGTAAGCATAGGAGGAGATTATATCCTTGCTTGGGCCGCACACATCCCGACAAAAAACGTCAGGGCATATGCGCCACCCCGCGAATAGATGTGTGGTGGAACCTGGCCAACGAATCGAGGCGAGCCACCCACCAGGACCGGCAACACGATTTCGCTTGACGGAGCCGACGACCTTATAGACGCCACCCAACGTCCTCGCAGAAGCTACCCGTCGGGTGAAGCACAACCTTCCGTGCGCGGCGCGAGCCTGACGCGGTAACGGGGAGACTTCTCCAGATTTGTCACAAATTGTCCCATCGCCTTGTACGTCGCCAACCCCCCGTTGCCCTCATCTGCATTCCAGCGAGAGCCCACCTTTGTCAATCGGTAGGCGTTTCGAACCGCGACGAATTTGCCTCGCTCCCTGAACAAAAGAAGCAGCCATCCATGCAAGCCATCTTCGGAATAGACCGCGATGTAGAATTCGCCGGGCGTCGGCCCCATTCCGGGTACTGTGCCGATGTAGTATCGAACCCAGGCGGACCTGCCTGGAGCCAGCTTGAGGTCTTCCAGGACGGGTCGGATAAAGTCACGTGCGACGAGGCAGCCGAGTGCTGTAGTAAGGGAGCTAGGCGCAGAGCCTACGTCCTTCGACTCCCCTCCACTGAGGAACGACTCCGCTAGTAGGAGTGAGCTCAGCAGAATCGTCGTGCATACGTTCTTAGTCGATAGGTGGGCCATATGTGTTTATCACCTTGCCCTCGTCGGCCCGCAGGACTACTCGTCAGGTGAAGCGCAACCTTCCGTGCGCGGAGCGAGTTTGACGCGGTAAGGAGGAGATTGTTCCAGCTTCGTAACAAACTCCCCTACGGCCTTGTACACCCACATTCCCCCGTTGCCCATATCTGCGTTCCAGTGAGAAGCCACCTTCTTCAAGCGATAGCCGTCTTGGACCGTAACGAATTTTCCGTGCCTGTCCCTGTACGCACAGAGCAGGTACCCATGCAAGCCATCCTCAGAATACACTGCGATGTGGATTAGGCCGGGCGTCGGCTCCACTCCGGGTACTGTACCGATGTAGTATCGGACCCAGGCGAGTCTGCCCGGATGCAGTTTGAGGTCTTCAAGAGCCGGTTTAATGTAGTCGCGTGCGACGAGGCAGCCGAGCGCTGTCGTAACAGAGGGGGGCGGGGTCTGCTTCCCCTTGGCCTCCTCTGCAGCGGGCGCGGCTCGTCCTATTAGAAGCAAGCTTATCAGTATCATTCTGCACATGTTTCTATTCGATGTTTGGCCCATATGTGCTTATCACCGTGTTTGAAGTCGGACTGAGATACGGTCCTGCCGTTGTGTAAACAGGCATCCCCCAGGCGGGGCCAGCCTCATCCATCGAGGTCCACATTCTGTAGTTCGTTGCGCCTCCTGTGAGGGAGACGCCGTTGAGGTTGGACCAGGCAGCGTTGGCTGCCGCATCCAGCGACGCCTGGAAGTCCGGTCCGCCGTATATCGGGGGGGCCATTCCGGCATAGCTGCCGACCTCGTCGCCCCACTTCTGGTCGCCGTTGATGCGAACCTCCGCGATCTCTTCTCGCGCCGTCGAGAGGGGCACGTTTTCTGACGCTGAGTCCTTCATCCCCCGCGTCTCGGCGTTTACGATCCCGCCGATTTGGTACACATTTTCCCTTCTCCCACTCGGACGGGTCACGGCCATAAGAGCGGTCCGTGCTGCCTGGGTCATCCGCGGCTTCATCAGGGGTGTTACAACGATTCGCTGTTGTGAGCTTGCAAGCTCGGCGTCCGATACGAATCCGTCCCCGCTCCCCCAATTAACAAGCCTCTGACACCAGTCACATTGGCCGCTCGGGTCGGTGAGCGTCGTAGGGCTATTCCGCACGTAGGCATACATGTTCCAGGTCTGGGGGTCGTCGAGCTTGACCGCCTGCTTCCCGATCGGGTCGGGGGTGAGCCAGCGGCCGAGGCGGGGAATCTCGTAGCGGTTGGGCGGCTGGTAGCCGTCCACCTCCGGGTCGTACAATTGCAGCGAGGCATAGTACTGGTACAAGTTTCCGTTGGTGGTGTCCCCCCACTTCGCCCCCCAGGGATAGAACTGTACTTCCCCGGCGTAGCTCCCCGCCCAGTTCGTCCATTGCTCCTCCGAACCAAGGGCGTTGGGATGGTCGAAATAAAGCGTCTCGTTGCTGCCCGACGCGTACTCTGCCAGCGTGCGCCCCCCGAAGGGGACAGCGGCGTTCCATTGCGCCCAGGAACCGCCCAGCAACCGCCCTTGCAGATCGACCCAGTAGCTCCGCGCCCCGTTGGTCCGATACACCCGCCAACCCAGCGCGTTAAACGTCATGCTGGCCGTCGTGCCGCCATCAATCGACCTGATGTGCCCCTCGGCGTCCCACTGGTAGCTGCGCGAGGGCACGCTGCTGGTATCTTGCGTCAAGTTCCCCGCCGCGTCGTAGGTCACCGACGCCAGACCCACCGAGATTAGCTGGTTGTTGTTGCTGGCGTTATAGCTCATGGAGGTGCACAGACCCGATCCCGAACACGACATGTTCCCCCAGCGGTCGTAAGTATAGGTCTGGCTCCAGAGCGTGTTGTTGCTGAAATCCGTCGCCACCGCCGTCCCGAGCCGATTTAGGCTGTCGTAACTGTAGCTGCGTTTGTGGCTTGCGGTGGACAACGCGCTGTCCTGATACCAGTAGCCCCTCACGTTCCCGTTGTTGCCCGTCGTCCCCGTCGGCGGACTGGTCGGGCAGGATGTGGGAAGACTTCCATAATAATCATACACCAGGCAGTAATCCGCCGTGTGGTTGCTGGTGGTCCCGAGCTGGACTACCCCCGGCTGTAGGCGCTTGTTGTACATATAGGTTTCCTGGACGTTCACGCCGCTGCCCGCATAGCCGTTCTGGAGGGTCTTCAGTGCTCCCCAGGCAGTGTACGTGACGTTCTGCGCCAGGATGCCGGGGAGAGTCGGACTCGTCAATGAGCTCTGCACCTCGGTAATGCGCCGCGCCTGGGAAATCGTGTTGGTGAGGGTAAATCCCCCTGGATGCGTCCACTGGTACACCTCGCCGGTGTATTTGTGTAGGTAATTCGTGTGCCAAATCGAGCTCAAGCTGCAGTTGGCGATCGTGCACTGCCAGTGGTCCTGCACCCGCCCCATGGGGTCGTAACTTTGGGCTGTGGCCGTCTGGGGGCTCGTGCAACTCCCCGCCGCGGAACCTGTGCAGGCAAAGACCAACCTTCCGTTAGCATTGGAAAAGCTGACGCCGGACCAAGCCGGCATCGTACCCGGCGCAACGTCGTAGAAGAAGTTTGCCGTGGGCGTCTGGGGATTATCATTATAGCTCTTCGAGGTCAGACGGTTGAGCGCGTCATAAGCGTTGGTGGTGGTAACGGTGTTGTTGCAACTGGAATTTTGGTTGGGCAGAGGCGCGATCCTGGACGTCATGTTGCCATTGGGATCATAACCGTACGTGGTAAGACACTGCGTTGAACCGATCCCGACTTCGGGATTCTGGGCGGTGTGGAGCCGGGGGAAGGAGTCGTAGGTAAAGGTTCGCGTTTGCGCGCCCTGCGTTACGGTAAGAAGATTATCGAAGGCCCCGTAAGTGTAGTTGGTCTGATAGTTCAACGTACTGGGGTCTTCCTTAACGAGGCTAAGCCGCCCCATGCTGTCGCTGGTGAGTGTGCGGGTCTTGCCCGCCGGATCGATGACAGTGGAGGACCAGCCTGAGTAGGTTGTGCTCGTATAACTCCCATCCGGATACAGGATGGCGTGGTTCGTGCCCACGTCAGCGGTTCGCCCTATGGCGTCGTAACTGGACGTGGTGAAACCGTAGGAAGTGTCGCTCGTGCTGCGGTAGGGGTTCCAGACCTTCCAGGGGCGCCCGAAACCGTCGTAAGCGGTGTCGGTGTAGTCCGTGCCCTCCGGGTCGGAAGTGACGGCCTTGCGGGTAACGTGACAGAGGCCGTCGAGCGTCGCGCTCTCGGTGTAGTTCAACGAACCGTCAATCTGCATGGTGGTGCTCGAAGGCGGAGCACAGATGCTCGTGTAGCCGTACGTGGTTTGTCCTCCGCCAGGGGGGTAGGTGATCGAGGTAAGCCGGGAGAGGCTGTCGGCGTAGGAATAGCTGGTGGTGTTGCCGTTCCTGTCGGTGGAAGAGGCCAATTGCCCGTCACAGTAACGGTAGGTGAAGGTCTGGGTGAATCCTTTGGCATCCGTGATCTGGGCGAGGTAGGCATTCGTGCTTCCGGGGGCCGTGCCGCAGGCCGGAAAATTATCAGTGTAAGAGTATTGGGTGGGCGGGTTCTGATTCGGGTCGGTCATGGACAGCATCTGACCGGTGTCATCATAAGTGTAAGCCGTAAGGGCATCCGCCGAGCAGTTGTAGAGGCAGTGCTGGGTCTTGCTGGTGGCATTGCCGCGGGTGGTGATGCTGGTGCCGTTATAATTTGTGTCCCGCCCCACGGTAGTTCCACTCGAGACTAGGCTGGCGCCATCATACACGTACGTGGTCTGCGCGGCTTGGGTGCCGCCGTAATTGACGGTGACGCTCGTCGGCCGGCCGAAAACCGGGTCCGTCGAGTTCGGCCAGTAGTTCGAGGGATAGATCTGCACAGAAATGCCTGTCATTACGTAGTCGGTCTCGCGCAAGGGAGTGCCTTGGGGGTCCGTGCCGCAGACGGGCGAATCCCACTCTTTCTTGTTAGCCCATGTGTACAAAGCGCCAGGCCAATAGTCCGTCCGCGATATGGAACCGTTTTGGTTGATGGACTCGCAGGTCATCATGGACTGATCGTTCCAACTCTTGTTTGTTGTCCGCAAGGTGTTGCCGCTGTTATCCTGATAGGCAACGCTGCCTTCGACAGGAACCACATATGGGCCGGCGAAAGGGTCGTAGGGGCCGTTCGGGGTACCCGCAGCGTTGTACGTGTAGATGGTCTTCGTGACTACATTCGGAGTCCTGGTCTTATCTGTACTTGTGACGGTTGTGGTCTTGTATCCGTTATAGGTTGACCAATTTGTGGTGTAAGAGAAGGTCTGGTCCAAGGCCACGCTCGAGCCATCGAAGCTGACTTGGCGCTCAGTCACGGCGTAGGCGTCGTAGGTGTATCCACAGTGCACTCCCTTGTCGCCAAAATTGTCGGCTACGTAGATGTGGTCGGCATACCGATTCAGACTCCACGTGTATTTCACCCAGCCGCCGCTCGGGTATGTAATCTGCTTGAGCAAACCGGAGCTCGAGTCGTAGAGGAAGGTGTACTGCTGGTTGTTGGGCAACGTGAGGGAAGTGACCACTGGAAAGTTAAAGGCATAGCCCAGGATAGGGTTTGATGGGCAATATGGCGGATTGTTTGAGTCCGGGGATTGATTCACCACGTGACTGCCCGTTTGCCACGTCGTCCATCCCAGCGAGTAGGGATTCGTCAACCCCGGGACTTGCACGGGTCCGTAAGTAGTAGAAACCGTGAGTTGCCTCCCGAGAGTGTCAGTGACGGTCAATGAACCAGGGCTAGGGGGATAATAGGGAGGGCTAAAGGTAACCTTGTTGCCGTTGCGGTCTTCGACAAAACTCGCGCCAATGGATGTGTACGGTGGGGCTCCGCTGGTATTAAAGGAATAGGCAGTGCCGGTAGTGATGTCCGTGACCATGACAAGCGCAGCAGCCGGCGAGGTGGCGACGGCAGTGTAGATGTCAGCGCCGCCAGAAAGCGTGGGTGCGGGAACAGCCAGCCCCCCGCAGTCCGTACTGGTCGTCAGCCAACCCAACATTCCCAGAAAGTGACGCCCGCCTGTTGGGTCCTGGAAAACAAAGTCGGTGACATAGTTGCATACGTTATTCGGATTGTGCGGGTCGGTCACATTTCGGGATGACCAAGTGAGGAAGGGCACCGTGAACGACCACCCTCCCCAGCCGAATCCATTGTTGGACGTCCAAGATGCCTGCTGCGGAGTCGGGTTCGAGGGGGTAGCGTGCATGGCGCCATTCGAGTCGTAGGCAAAGATGAAAGGTACCGTGAGGCCACGCCCCTTGGGTACGCCGGCATCGAGCCGGAAGCTGACGGAGCCATTGGCGGGATTCACTGTCTCATTGCCGCCTGACCCAATGTAGTTGTGCCCCGCGCCGGGAGTCGGCGTGGTTTGGTCATCGGTGACGTTAGTGATTTGACCGAACGAAAAAGAAGGAGCGACGAAAAGAATAAAAACAGCAAACAACAGGGGCTTGGAAGGGAATCGAGATGCCAGCATATTTCCTCCTATGCGGCGGCAGGGCGAGGCGCTCAACCCGTGGTTTTGTTACTATCCTGAATAATGCCCATGCGAATACATCAACTTTGAGATTATCATCGTCTACATAACCTCGTAAACTCTGGCTCGCAAGGCGCCTGCCTGAGGCGGAGCCAGTCAAGCAGCAGCGCGGAGGTGGGTGCGAAAAGAAATGCCTTGCGAAGTAATTATCCCCCGGCAAAGCCGGGGGCTTTAGTTTGTGAGCTGCTCAAAGCGGCTAGGTGGGGTCGCTAACGCGGCCCCACAAGGTTTGAGCCACCTTACGGTGGCTACTCATCGCCACAGATTCATCTGGTCCAATCGCTTGTCCTCTTGCTCCTGCTTCCGGATGTACTCGCGAATCACGCTCTCGTCGCGGCCCACCGTGGATACATAGAACCCTCGTGCCCAAAAGTGCTGACCCACAAAATTCCGCTTCCTCTCTCCGTACACCCGCGCCAGATGAATCGCGCTCTTCCCTTTGATATATCCAATCACTTGCGATACCGCATACTTGGGCGGAATCGCGATCATCATGTGCTCATGATCGGACCGCAAATGCCCCTCTTCAATCTGACTCTCCTTCTGCTCTGCCAGCCGACGGAATACTTCCCCCAAATACCGCCGCAGTTCCTGGTACAAAGTCTTCCGGCGGCATTTCGGGATGAAAACTACATGGTATTTGCACTCCCACTTCGTATGGTTTAGGCTTTCTGGTTCGTCCATCGTGGATCTCCTTTTCGTGTGCTTTGGCGGCTCACGTTAAGGAGTTTCCGCGATGGACTCCGGTATTTGTCAAACTTCTACTGCCTCCCCGGCAGAGCCGGGGGGTCTCCCAACAGACTAGAGGCGCAATCGTGGGCCGGTCGGCGTGCCTGAACATGGCGACACCTCCGGAAAGAAATTTGAACGATGAAGGCGAAGCGAACGATCTTTGCCGCGCGAATGAGCACACGGCGTTGACTCCTGAATTAAAGGTGCTGCCAGGGTACCGCCGGCGGGGGGGTTGTCAAGAGAATATTATCGCGCGCAACATTTTTATTGGGCACAATACCTAGCGACAGAGTGCCCCTGTTTGCTGCCAGGCAGGCAGTCGCATATGACTTATTTATGTAGCCTATAACTACAGGCGCGGGCCGCAAAGTGTCGCAAAATGATACACATATGCAGAAAAGTGCATATGTTTTTTAAACCTTCTAACCCTCTGAAAAACAGGTAGATAATTTACTGCGAAGGAAGAACCCGCGGAGAAAAGTGGTAAGGATGCAAAGGATGGGAATCCCGCCCCCAAAGCGGGCAGGTATTTTCTGGTAGCCGCAATCTCCCAGCCATCGTCATCGGGATGTCATCGCGTTCCTCGATCACTTGCAGCCTGTCGCCTGCGAACTTCCCTTCCATCGCCAGCGCAACCAACAACTTATTCCGCATTAACCGCGGCCATGTTACCGGCGCGGAAAAACACCTTGATTAATCCCAACATTGATGTAAACCTTATGCCATGCTGATGAGGCTTTATGAGTGGCTGCCGCCGGAATCGGTGAAAATCCTGCTGGTGCTGGCTCTGTCGCTTCTGGTCGGATCGGAGCGGGAGGAGCATAAAGCTAGTACCGGCCAACCTGTTTTCGGCGGCGTGCGCACGTTTCCGCTGATTGGACTGATCGGTTATTCCATGGCCCTTTTGGGAGGCGGGCAACTGCTGCCTCTGACCCTGGGCTTTGCCGTGGTTGCCGGATTTCTTTTCCTGTCCTATTGGCACAAGCTCACCGTCTCGGGCGTCGCCGGCGTCACCTCAGAAATTTCCGCTTTGACCATCTACCTGGTGGGCGGGCTTGTTTATCAGGGACACTTCTGGATTGCCACCGCGCTGAGTGTGGCCAGCGCCTTGCTGCTGGAGTTGAAGACCGCTCTCGAGGGCCTCACCAAGCGCATCCCTTCAGAAGAGATTTTTACCTTCACCAAGTTCCTCCTCCTCACTGCGGTCATTCTTCCGATATTGCCCAACCAGGCCTTTGGCCCGTTTCAGATCAACCCTTTCAAAACCTGGCTCGTCGTCGCCGCCGTCAGCACGGTGTCTTACGGGAGCTACGTCCTTCAGAAGGTGACGAAGTCGCAAGGCGGAGCGCTGCTGGCGGCGATCCTCGGCGGAGCGTATTCCTCCACGGTGACGACGGTGGCCCTGGCAAAGAGGGCTTCGCGCGAAAACCGGCCCCACCTTTTTGCCGGCGCAATCCTGATCGCATCCGGCGTCATGTACCTTCGCCTGGCCATACTGTTGGGTCTGTTCAACCGGAGTCTGATGTTTAAATTGGCCCCTTCATTCCTCGGGCTGGCCTTGTTGGCGCTCTTTGTAGGTTGGATTTGGTCCCGCAAGCCTGACGCCAGTTCTGAGGCAGTCAAGAGAGAGTTCGAGCCGGAAAATCCGCTCGAGCTGCGCGCGGCTTTTCTCTTTGCGGTCCTTTTCCTGGCAATCTTGGTGGCCACACACTTCACGGTCGTACACCTGGGAAGAGCCGGGGTCTACACCCTGGCGGCGATCATGGGGGTCTCGGATGTAGATCCCTTTATCATGGGTATGACGCAAGCCACCCCCACGCTCACTCCTCTGGCATTGGCATCGGCGAGCATTCTGATTGCGGCGGCCAGCAACAATGTTGTCAAGGGGATTTATGCGCACGTCATGGCCGATCGCAAGACAGGCAGACCGAGCCTCTATCTCTTGATGGGATTGGCTGCATTGGGTCTCGCACCTCTGCTTTGGTTGTCGGCATAATTCTGTCCTGTTCCCTGAATATTATGCGCTCCACCTTTAGCCAACACGGCTATTTCTCGATTCCCCGCCCCGCTCGGGCCATGCTGTTCGCGCTGGTCGCGCTGGCTTGGTGCCCTCCTGCCTTTTGCGGCGAGATTCATGACGCGGCTCGGGATGGCGACTTGGGAAAGGTCCGGGCGCTGCTCCGAGACAACCCCGCGCTGGTTTTCAGCAAAGACAACGCTGGCGCAACGCCTTTGCACCTGGCGGCGGCTTTGGGCCACAAGGACGTGGTGGAGTTGCTGCTGGCCAGTAAAGCCAAGGTCAATGCCATGGCCGACGACGGGGCGACGCCGTTGCATTGGGCGGCGGCCAGGAGCCACAAGGACGTGGCGGCGTCGCTGCTGTCCAACAAAGCCGAGGTCAATGCCAAGAACAGGTTCGGCCTGACGCCTTTGCACTATGCTGCGCTGAGGGGCCACATGGACGTGGCGGAATTACTGCTGGCCAACCAAGCCGAGGTCAATGCCAAGGACGACAACTACTACACGCCTTTGCACTTGGCGGCGGAGGAGGGTCACAAGGACGTGGTGGAATTGCTGCTGGCCAGTAAGGCCGAGGTCAACACCAAGGACAACAACGGCGAGACGCCTTTGTACTTGGCGGTGTATATGGCCCACAAGGACGTGGTGGAATTGCTGCGCCAGCACGGCGGCCACGAATAGACTGTAAGGCGCAGCGCGGAATCAGGAGAACTGGCCCAGGCTCGAGACAGACCAGTGAGGAATGAATAGCAGTTGTGAGGCGTAAAGATGCCGCCTCTAATCGAGCAAGGTGGGGGTTCGTACAGCGCCTGCCACGCGGCGCAGATTGCTAAACCGCAGACCTTCGCTCTGCGCCAGCCGGCGTGTAATCAAGTCATTGCCCGATTTTGTGGGGGCGTTATTTTAATCGCCCTTTATTGTTTATTATTACATTCGGAGCGCATCCCGGGTATGTGAAGAGAGCAACCCTTGGAAAAGGAGGAGAACATGCACGACTGGAAAAAGTACATGGTTGTTGGGTTGGTTGTTTGCCTGCTCCACTTGTCGCTTGCTGACTTGGCGTGGTCGGCCGGCACAACCCCTGCGCTGAACCCGACTCTCACAAAGCAGCGAGTGGACCAGTTCGGAGTGGGTGCCAATGTGAAGGTCGAGCTCGCGGGCGGGAAGAAGCTGAAAGGGTCTATTCAGTCGATCGAGGAGGGAGGATTCCTTTTGGCTTCGAACCATGCCGTCTCGCCCACTCGAGTTGCCTACGAGGAAGTCTCGCAACTGAAACTCTCGAAGGTCACTTACAAAGCCAAGGGGCAACCCGGCGCGGCGGAAGTGAAACGCGTGGCGGCTGGTCTTGGGGTTGGCCACCACATCATGGTGAAGACGGCGGAGGGAAAAGAGTATCACGGCAAAATTGTGGCTCTCGACGCTGAGAGCTTCACCATGCTGCCCGACCGCACGGCTGCACCGGTCCAGGTTGCATACAACAACGTCCAACAGATGGGGCCGAACCCAGGCATCGGTACCTGGATCGGCATTGCAGTGCTTGCGGCGATCGCTATAGTAGTTATAGTTATTGTGGTTGAAATTAGGAACAACTAATTACGTCCGGGGGCGGCACCTGCGCACGAAGGTTACACAGGTTGAAATGCCGGCGGGTGCCACGGTGCGACGGCTACCCGCTAGCCAATTACCAAGGGTGCTGCCTCAGCGCGGAGTTGCTCTGTAAGTCCGCGGCCTCTGTGCTGGATCGATGATGGCGTCTGGTCATCGTCTGAGCTGTGGTGGGAGGGCGTGTAGCCACGCCAGTTCAGATCGCTTATAACAGTGTGCAGCAGATAAGACCGGAGCTGAGCAAGGGGGCCAAAATGACGATTATTGTAATCGTCGGTTTTGTCGCAGCCTGGGATTCAAATTGGTAGTCACTGGCATTGCAACCTACCACGCGTGAGAGTAATATCCGGTTCAGGATAGCGCTCATTGCATGCGGCCTGAACGCCAAAGGATGGCGGGGAGTAGCTGCCCTCGGGTGGCATGAGCACCAATGGAAGGCGAACTCAAGGCGGGCCGATACCGAATCGGAAAGAAGATTCCAGGTGGTGGGATGGGCGACGTCTACCACGCTAACGATTCCAAGCTGGACCGCCATGTAGTTTTCAAAGTCATCAAGCCTCAGTACCTCCACGATGCGCAGTTTCGGGAGCGCTTCGGAAGGGAAGCTCGCGCGGCGGCAGCGGTCAGTCATCCTGGAATCGCTCAGGTTTACGATTATGACGACGACGGCAAAGACGCTTTCATCGTGTATGAGTTTATCGAAGGGGTGACGCTGCAGAAGCGGCTGCTTGATGGCCATCGTTTCAGCACCCAACAGATTCTCGATATAGGCATGGAGATCGCCGATGCCCTGGCGGCCGTCCACGGGAGGAGCTTCATCCATCGCGATCTGAAGCCGGCGAATATCATGCTCACGCCACGCGCCGAGGGTCCCGATCGTGTGAAGGTTCTGGACTTTGGTTTGGTCAAGCGACTCCCCATCGCCTCCGACCAGGGCCCCACGGCTCCCGATTTAGGAAGCCTTACCCAGCCCGGCATGCAACCAGGGACGATCGACTACATGTCGCCCGAGCAGCTCCGTTCAGAACGGGTGGATCAGCGCTCGGACATCCACGCGCTCGGGCTCATCCTTTATGAAATGGCTACCGGAGTCAACCCCTATCGGGGAAGCGACACGGCGTCAACCATTGCTAACATTCTCACCCGCGAGCCGAGACCGTTAAACGACCGCAACCCGATCTCACCGCCCGAACTCGATCGTGTCATTAGCAAATGTTTGCGCAAGAATCGCGACGAGCGCTACCAGTCGGCAAATGAATTGTTGGCCGACCTCGAAAATATTCGCCCCTCGAAGCAGGCGGAGCCGCGGCCTGTTCCCCCGCCACCACAGCCTGACCTTCGCGTTATTCCACGCTGGCTCGCCTGTGCTTTGTTTACTGCGATTCAGATTGGCTATCTGGTGATGTACATGGCGGCGTTTTCCTATCTGCCCGACAACGCTCACCGGTTGCCTGAGGTGGTCATGAATTACGATGTCCACCGGTTCGTTGTCGCCACTCTCATTGTGTTGTGTGGTGGCGCCACCATTCGACTTTACTTGCTTGCGGCCGTGGCCTTCGATTATGAGGATCTCGACCGCCTGTTTCGTCGCATCTTCCCCGCCATTCTAATCCTGGATATCGTGTGGGCTATGTCACCTTTGCTGCTGTTTCGAAAGTCCGGCTTTATCCTTCTGTTAGGTGTTATTGCCCTTGCCTTCTTACCCTTCTCACAACGCACTCTAGTCTTCTACGCTTACGGCCGCCGGGGAGGGCGTAGTTCAGCAGCCCCGGCACCAAGTTCCTCCGCGAGCAGCGGGTTGGCGCAGAGCGAAGCTCAGCGATCTGGGAAGGCGCAGGACGGAATCAGGGGAGTTGGTGCAGGCTCAAGACGAAAGAGTGAGTAATGAATTGCCGTTGTCCGGCATGAAAATGCCGCCTCTAAACGAGCGTGATGGATGTTCGTACAGCACCTGCCACGCAGCAGAGCTTCGCTCAGCGCCAGCCGGCGTTCTCGAACTGAGTGAGCCAGTATGCGAAGAGGTTCAGCGACAAGCTCACCCCGCGACCCCCCCAGGCGGTGCCTCGAGTGGCCGCCTAACCCTCCACTGTCAGCAAATTCCTGCGCCCGGGCCTCGGGTGTTCCTGCCAGCCCCACATGCAACTGCCTTATTCAAGAAAGAGTTAACGAAAAAGCTCGTTTGGAATCCCGCGTGCCAGATAGCGGGTAGACGCCTGGGACTAAGAAAGCCCAGGCTATTAGGAGGTAGCCATGAAGAGAGTAATTGAAACACTGTTGATCCTGCTTCTGGTCCCAGGATTCGGCTGGGCCAAATCTGCACAAAATAACTGGGACGACCTCAAACAACTGACGCCCGGGCAGAAGATCGAGGTGGTTGACTCGAAGATGAAGACGCTCAAAGGGACCTTCGTTTCCGTCTCTGACGAAGCCATCTCGCTTCAGGTCGGCAAGAGCGAGGAATCCGTCACGCGCGCCAACGTTGTGCGGGTCAGCGTCCGCGATACATCACACCGCACCCGGAACATGCTGCTCCTGGCCGGCGTGGGAGCCGGTGCCGGCCTGGGTGCGGGATTCGGGATTGACGAAGGGGTGCGGCACGTCAGTGGCGAGGGCGGATCCTACCTTTTTGCACCGGTTCTTGCTGCGACTGGGGCTGGCCTCGGGGCGCTCGCGGGAGGATTGCCTGCCGGCTCGCGAACGATCTACCGAGTCAAGAAGTAGTGAACCGGAATGCTTAGCAACTGACCCGACGGCGGTGGTGACGAGCCCAGGTTTACGGCCTTGGCCCGCCAACCACATGAGGAGCCGGACAGCTAAATACCTGGTAGGAGGAAGTCATGAAGAGAGTGACTGAAACACTGTTGATCCTGCTTCTGGTCCCAGGATTCGGCTGGGCCAAATCTGCACAGAATAACTGGGATGACCTCAAGCAACTGACGCCCGGACAGAAGGTCGAGGTGGTCGACTCGAAGATGAAGACGCTCAAGGGCGCGTTCGTTTCATTTACCGACGAAGCCATCTCGCTTCAGGTCGGGAAGAGCGAGGAATCCGTCCCGCGCACCAACGTTGTGCGGGTCAGCGTCCGCGATACTTCGCACCGGGCGCGCAACATGGCATTGGCAGCGGGCGTTATTGGCGGCATTACGCTCATACCAGCCGTTCTTGTCATCGAAGAAAGCAGCAACGAAGGTGGCTGCGGTAGTAGTTGCGGCGCCGCCGTGACTGCAATCGCGGCCGGGTTCGGTGGTGGAGCTGCCTTAGGAGCAATCCCCGGCAGTCGGACCATCTACCGAGTCAAGAAGTAGTGAACCGGGGCTGGCGCAGAGCGAAGCTCTGCGATCTGGGAAATCGCACTGCGGAATCAGGGAAGCTGGTGCAGGCTCGAGACGGACGAGTCAGTAACGCATTGCAGTTGTCCGCTAAACCGCAGAGCTTCGCTCTGCGCCAGCTCCGGTCGAAAGGAGGAATTCGATGGCCAAGCCAATCCTCGCAATGCTGATCATGCTCCTCGTTTCTTTCCCGGCCGCTGCCCAAATGTCGGGTAACTATGTGTACGCGTTTGGCGGGCCGGTGGTCGTGCCGAAGAGCGCCTTTACGCGCTGGAATGGGGACTTCGTTCATGTGGGAGGAGGAGGCGAGGGCCGGGTCACCGACCGGTTCGCCTTAGGCGGTGAAATCGGCGTGCTCAAGCCGACCACAAACCAGTACGCCATTACCACCGGCCTGGCTTCGGTGACCCCCGCCTTTCATTTCATCTCCAAGGATTCGAAGCGCAAATTCGATCCTTTCGTGGGCGGGGGACTCTCTCTGCTGGCCGGAAGAGGCGGGGCAATAGCGATTCACTATGGTGGCGGAGTGAATTACTGGATGCAACGCCGTATCGGCCTGCGATTCGAGTTCCGCCATCACATCTTTTCACCTGAGTCCGGAGAAGCCGTGCACTTGGTTGGCTTTCGGGTTGGGATTGTCTTCGGCACGGGGTGATCGCGCTCAGGGTTGGAGGTTTCAGCGGGTCGATGGCAAGACCACGAGATTTCCCAAGTCTGAGGAGGCGGGCGCGCAGCACGGTCACAACCCCAATTTCCGGACCCGGGTTTATTCCTTCTCCGCCTGAATTCCCAATTCCCGCAGCTTCTCCTGGAGGCTCTGGCGGTGGATTCCGATGGCGGCGGCGGTGTGCGTGATGTTGCCGCCATGCTCGCGCAGCTTGGCCTTTACGTAGGCGACTTCAAACTGTCTCTTGGCCTCGCGGTAGTCAGCGATGGCGAGCAATGAGGCGCCGCCGCTCTCCCCGCTGTCGCCATAAGGTCCCGGCAGGCTACGCAGGAAATTAGAAGGGAAATCTTCGGGGGCAAGGATACTGTTGCGGCTCATTACCGTGGCGCTTTCCAGCACGTTCTTGAGCTCGCGCACGTTGCCTCTCCAGTCGGCGGCCATCAGCCGCTCCATGGCCTCGCGGGAAACCGCAAGTGCCGGGCGGCGGTGCTTCTCGCCCAGCATGCGGCAGAATTCCTGGACGAGGAGAGGAATGTCCTCGCGGTGCTCGCGGAGCGGGGGCAACCGCAGGAGCACCACCCACAACCGGAAGTAAAGGTCCTCGCGGAAGTTTTGCCTGGCAATCTCCGCCGGCAGGTCCTTGTTGGTGGCGCTGAGGATGCGCACGTCCACGTCGAGCGAACTGGTGGCGCCCAGCCGCTCGACCTTCCGCGTCTCGAGCACCCGCAGAAGCTTGGCCTGAGTGGCGAGCGACATGTCTCCCACCTCATCGAGAAACAGCGTGCCCATGTGGGCGAGCTCGAATTTGCCGCGCTTGGCCGCTGTGGCCCCCGTGAACGCGCCCTTTTCGTATCCGAAGAGCTCACTTTCAATCAAGTGTTCCGGCAGCGCGGCGCAGTTCAGCGCCACGAATGGCTTCGTCGCCCGGTTGCTGCGGCGGTGAATTTCGCGCGCCAAAAGCTCTTTTCCTGTTCCACTCTCGCCTTGGATCAGCACCGTCACTTCCGCCTGTGCCACGCGCTCGGCCAGCACGAACAGCTCGCGCATCGGTTTACTGGCGCCAATCATGGAACCGAACTGGCCTTCTGCGATCAATTGCCGTTTCAGGCGCTCGTTCTCCTCGGCCAGGTCGGCATGCTCGAGGGCTTTCTCGACCACTAGCCGCAGCTCGTCCACTTCAAAGGGCTTCGGCAAATAGTCGTAGGCGCCGCTTTTCATCGCTTCGACGGCAATCTTCTCGGAGCCGTAGGCGGTGATCATTACTACAGGTCGCGCATCGCCACCCTCCTTGAGCGCGCGAAGGAAGTCCAGACCGTTCTCTTCCGGCATCTCGATATCGAGAAGGAGCAGGTCGGGGTTCTCCGCCGCCAGGATACGGCGCGCTCCCGCCGCACTCGCGGCCTCGGAGATCTTGTAGATTTCTTCCAGCGCTCGCCGCATGCCATAGCGAGCCGTGTCGTCATCATCGACAATCAGGACGGAATGCATGTGTGCCTTTCGGCCACCCCTTCGGAAGTATAGCCCTCTCCGAAGGGAGAGGGTGGCGAGCGTAGCGAGCCAGGTGAGGGGTTGCTTCGTCGGGTTCACCCATGACACCCGATTCTAGCGCGCGCAGGTGACCCCTCACCCGTCCCGCTCCGGCTGGTGAAAGCGCCGGCAGCGGGACACCCTCTCCCCTCGGGAGAGGGCTGCGACTCCCTTGTCCTCCTCGATCAAAGGCCGTCAGGCGGCGAGGCGGAACTTCACAACAAAGCGTGCACCCCCGTCGGCGTGCATCGGGCTGACGCACTCCACCGCGCTGCCAACTTCCTCCGCCCGCCGCTTCACGATGGCCAAGCCGAGGCCCGTCCCTCCCGGTCGGGTGGTAAAGAAGGGCTGGAAAATCTTCTCTTGCATCTCGGCCGGAACCCCCCGCCCTTCGTCTTCCACTTGAAGCGCGACGACTCCGGTCGCCACGCTATCCGGAGCAATGCGGACCACGACCCTGCCGCCGGCGGGGGTGGCCTCGAGCGCGTTGACCACTAGATTTGAAACGATGTCGCTCGCAGCTTCTTCCCCGCCTTCCACCCGGGTCGAAGTGCACGCCACGCTGCAATCCATCTTTACCCCCAGGCGGTCGGCCTCAGCCTGGCTCAGAACGAGCACACGCCTCACCACAGCTTCGAGATCGCAAGGGCGGTCAGTGTCTCGCGCCTGCTTCGCATAGCGCAGCAGTTGGGAAACGTTGTTGTTGAGCCGATCGATCTCCTTGATCACCATCCCGCAGTCTTGCCGCGCGCGCGCCGGCAGCGAGGTATCGCGCTCGAGCAACTGCACCAGCGTCTTCATCGAGCTGAGCGGGTTCTTAACGTTGTGTGCGATGCGCGCCGCCATATCCCCCAGGAATGCCATCTTTGCTTTCCCCGCCAATTCCCGTTCCAGCTTGATCTTGTCCGCGATGAGCCGGCAAACTTCGAGCGCCGGCGCGAGCTGATCCGCCAAGAACTCCAGCGCGCCGAACTGCTCCCCGGAAAGGTTCGAAGTTCGGGGAGTAACCTCGAGCACTGCAACGACCTCGCTCCCGCGATGGATTGGAAACCGTCGAACCTTTCCCTCCTTGGTGGCGCTCGCCGCCACGGTTACGTCTTCGCCCCTCCTTAAGCTCACATTCTCCAGCCCCAGCTCAACAGCCAAGCGCTGCTCCACGTAGTGGATGAGTGACTCGACATCTCCTGATTGCTTGGCGAACTCCTGAATCTCCGTCGCCAACTTCTGCATCTTCTCGAACTCCAAGACGAAGGCTTCGTGCAGGAGGCGGTTGATGAGCCTCTTGACGGGCTCCAGACAGACAACTAAAAGGAAAATCATCACCGCTTCCGTCACGGCAGAAGGAAGAATTCCGTGAGCTTCCAAAAGGCCACTCAAGCGCCGCATGAAATTGATGTAGAGGAGTAAAGCGAATATGGCGGCCACGGAGTAAATGACACTCCGTTGCACCCGCAGGTCGAGCAGGTTGTAACGGAAAATCGAAAAACCGACAAGCAGGCCCGGGATAACCGCAATCAGCATCAGGGAGGTTGCCGGATACCCCCCCAGGCCTTGGTGTGGGAACGGCCGCAAAAGGTAGGCCCAGGCGAAACCGACTGCCAACGTGCCTTCTAGCCCCGCCAACCAGGCATGAAGGTGCCGAAGACCGGGGTGGGATTCGACGCGTCGGTAGACGAGAAATCCATTGATGACCATCGCAGCCACCAGGGCCGCCACAAGCCACGCCACCAACACCTTGCCGTACCATCCGAGCGCCGGCAAGGGATCGAGGTCGAGACGTCCGGCCAGCTTACCCACCATCCACGGAGCGGCAATCAAAGGAATGCAGAAGACGCCGGAGAGCAGCGTCGTAGCTCGAGACACAGGGGAGAACTGCGCGAGGTAATTCAGGTGGACCTGCACCAAGAGCGGCACCGCGAGAACCAAGCCTAGCAAAGGGACGAGACGAGAAGCTCGAGAAAGCACAGCCGGAGCGACTCCGTAGAAGAGGCCGAGGTTCAGGGCGAGCAAGTTGCCAGCGTTCCACATAAACAGTGCCGCGATCAGCCAGAAGAGCAGCCATCCCAGTCGCCGCAGCCAGCGGTTCCCTAGAATCAAGACCATAAGAAACAAGTACACGAGTGCCCCGAGCGTGTAGACGATCAATTTACATGCCACAAGTGGGGTGAGTTCGTAGGCGACTTCCATGAGAGTGCCTCAGAACCGTTCACGGGAGAAGCTCGGCAGTTAAGACCTTGCGCCGCAAGCTACTTGCCGACGTATTGTATGCCAGCGCAAGGTTTCGCTCAACGGCGATTCGACGAATGCCTCCTCCCCTGTCGGGTTAATGGCTGGCGCCTAAGGATGACATGTGCGCCGGAAACTGCGGACAGTTGTCCGGCATGAAATTGCCGCCTCTAAACGAGCATGAAGGGTGTTCGTAAAGCGCCTGCCGCGCGGCAGAAGTTGCTAGACCGCCGAGCTTCGCTCTGCGCCAGCCCGCGTTTTTGGGCAGGAAAACTTCCCCGAATGCCGAAACTGGCGTAAAATCTAAGAAAGGCAGGGGCGCTTGATAATCAGGGAACGCAACTAACTATTCGTCCTTTCTGCGGCGTTCCAACTGCGAGTTAGGCGCGCATTCAGCAACCCAAGGGGAGGCATCACGCACAATGGATGGCAAGCTTCACGGCAAAGTGGCTGTCGTAACAGGGGGCGGAGGTTCCGGAATCGGTCATGGCATCTCTGAAGTTCTCGCTCGCGAGGGAACCCATGTGGTGATTGTGGAAATCGACATCGCTGCGGCCGAGGCGGTGCGTCACTTGATCGAAAGTTCAGGGGGCAAGGCGACTGTCATGCGCGGCGATATCAGCCGGTCCGAAGAGGTTCGCTCGGTCATCGACGGTGTAATTCGGGAGCATAAGCATCTGGATATTCTGGTGAACAGCGCTGGCGTGGGGCTCATTCGACCTCTGGCGGAGGCGACGGAAGAAGAGTTTGACCGGGTTGCAGCCATCGACCTGCGCGGCATGTGGCTGTGTTGCAAGTACGCGATCCCTCACATGCAGAGGCAGAAGAGCGGCTCAATCATCAACATCGCTTCCGTGCACAGCCGCTCCACCGTGCCTCAGTTTGGAATCTATGCGGCGATGAAGGCAGGAGTGGTGGGGCTAACTCGGGGTATTTCGGTGCAATACGGGCGGGACGGAATTCGCGCCAACGCCGTTTCCCCGGGCCTTGTGGACGGCAAACAGACTCGGGATATCGTGGCCAGGTTTGCGACCGACGTCGAAGCGTGGGTGCGCGACTACATGTGCCATCATCAGGCGCTGCCACAATTGATCCAGCCCGAGGACATAGGACACCTGGTTGCCTTCCTGGCTGGCGATGCAGCGCGAATGATCACTGGTGCGGAAATTCCTGTGGACGCCGGGACCTGGGCAATGTTGGCAGGTTGCGATTGAGGGGCTATGAGAATTACAGCGATCGAAAAGATCAAGGTGGTCGTTCCCGCAAGGCCGGACACCATCAATAGTCCGGGAGTTCAAGATCCTCTGCACATGCTTGTGCTGGACGGCAAGCCGGCCTGGCAACTCCAATTCGACCGGATCTGGAAATATATTTATCGGGTCAAGACAGATGAAGGTCTGGAAGGCCTGGGAGAGAGCTATCGCGGAGTGAACCCCCAGATGGTGGAGGGCATCGTTGAGAGTTTGCTGGGCCAGGATCCGCTGCGGATGAACTTGCGCGACTTGCCGATTGCCTGGTCGCGTGAATACGATGGCTTCGAAGCCGCGATTTTCGACCTGGTGGGCAAGCGACTCGGCATCCCTGCTTACCGGCTGCTGGGCGGAGCGTATCGAGAGTGGGTTGAGGTCGATTTCTGGACGGGCCGGCGCACCACTGAGGACGCGGTGCGGAAAGCTAAAGAGGGCGCCCAGGCGGGTTTTCGCGGCATCAAGTTCAAGTGCAATCTTCAGGACGACGTCGTCGCTTGGGCGCAAGGAATCCTCCAGGCGTGTGGGCCGCAGTTTCGCATCGTCTTCGACCCGAACACGCGCTTCGAGCGGCCTGCGGAAGTCCTGCGCTTCAGCCGGGCGCTCGAGGCGCTGGGGAACATCGAGTGCCTGGAAGATCCTGTGCCGCGCTGGAATCTGAACTGGTATCGACTTCTGCGCGAGAAGACTTCGCTGCCTATCGCTTTGCACGTGCATCTTCCTTACTTGGAGCTGGGGCAGGTCATTCAGGATACAATTCGGGCGATTCAGCTAGAGGCGGTTGATTATTTCAACTTCAGTTGCGGCATCGCGAATTTCATGCGCCTGGCGGACGTCGCGGATGCCGCAGGAATCCCTTGCTGGCACGGCAGCGAGGTGGACCTGGGGATTCTGGAAGCGAGCTACCTCCATGCTTGCGCGGCGGCGCGCAACTGCACCTTGCGCAGCGATATCCTCGGCGAATTGGTGCGAGAAGATGACCTCATTCGCGAGCCGCTCGAAATCAGCAACGGGCGATTCCGGGTGCCCCAAAAACCAGGACTGGGTGTGGAACTGGATTTAGACGCTCTCGAGAAGTACCGCGTGCCCTAAACGAGTTCAGAAAAAACTAAGACCAGGCGGGCCGAGTTTCTTTCACTACCTCACCTCACAAGAAGTAACGAAGCTTGACCGAGTGATGGCAGTTACTGCCGCTGGGAAAGGGATTGCCGCTTTCGCGAGGGGGATTTCCATCTGAGCGTTACAAAGAACACGACGCGGGCACGAGTCAGTCATTTTATGAATAAGTTCGGGAAGTTCGGCTGCATTAATTGAAACGGGGTTTTGGAAGTCCACAGTTCCCTCCTCAGTGTCATCCTTCAGGACTAAAGCAAGCAACCTAAGAAGAGAAGCGAATTCCAGTTGACCGACCTCGGTCACTTGAAGCACCATAAAGCGCCAGTGTCGCTTTGCCTTGAAAACGATGGCATTCGCCGTTCTCCGTGCCTCAAAAGCCTCAACACGGAGGCCACGGAGCCCCGCACCGTACGGTGCGGGGCGGAGCGTCTCAGTGACCTCCGTGTTAAGCTTTTTGTGGCCACGGGCACACGGATGCATGAGTGGCGCGTGAAGAATCTTCACGCGCCGCCATGGTTATTAGAAAGCAGCGCTACAGGGTAGGAGGTTTGCACATGGGTCTAACAAGGCGCAGTTTTTTGGAAACTTCCGTAGGCGCGGGCGCATTAATCGCTGTTCCGCGCCTCATGAAAGCTGATGGGGGCGCGGCTTCGTTCGGTGAATGAGCAGGTCGTTCCTGCCCCCACCGGCGAATGGATGACCAACACGCCTGCGAGCGCGTATCGGGCTTACCGTTCGAAACCCGCCAAGACCGCCGATGCCACAACCTGGGTCCAGATCGACCTGGGTGAAAGCCGCCCGATTGATTTCGTCAAGGTTTACCCGGCCAATGAAAAGGGGTTTCCCGGGCGCGACGAGGATTATGCGGGCGAGGGTTATCCGGTCCGTTTCAAGATAGAATGCTCGAACGATCCCGACTTTCATAGTCCCCTTGTGATTGTGGAACACACCGACGCGGACTATCCCAACCCGAAGGGCCACATCGAGCATTATGCAGCGCGCGGAGTCACCGGGCCGTTACGTGCGCCTGACGGCTACGCGCCTGATGAATGTGGTCGGGGGTGGCTACTACCTGGCCTTGGGGAAGATTGATGTGTACTCGGGGGGCAAAGAAATCGCCACCCTACGTCCTGTGACGGTGGACCCGACCTACGGAAGTGACGACGACGTCGCCCAGGTGACGCGACCGGCGCGCCCGGGCGGCGAAACCACCTTCATGGACCATCCCGAAAACGTCACCGATGCCGGGCGCCTGGAAGCCTCCCGTCCACAAGGCTCGCGTGCCGCTCACCGGCGTGACGCTCGAAGGCGGCGTTTTCCAGAAGGCGATGGAGGATAATATTCTCTATCTCCTGAATTCCTATTCGGTTGATGACCTCCTGCGCCAATTCCGCGAGCGCGTGGGAACCGCCAAGCCTCCGCAAAAGCCCACGGGCGAGGTCCAGTTTTGGGAGGAAGACCTGGCGGGTTCGAACGCCGGCCGCTTCCTCATGGCGGCGGGGAACACCTTGCGTTGGATCAATCATCCCGAGCTTCGCCGTCGTCTGAATGCGGTGGTGGATGGCATTGCCGAGTGCCGCCAGCCGAACGGGTACATCATGGCCTACCCCGAGGACACTATCTTCTTCTCGGAACGAGGCGCTTACACGCGTGCCTGGCTGGTGCACGGTCTGATCGAGGCGGGCTACGCAGGAAACCCGAAGGCATTTGAATTGCTGCGGGGCTACTCTGACTGGTTTAATCAGTGTTCCTACTTGCCGCAACTGCTGCGCTTCGCCATCCAGGGCGGCCAGGGCATGATCGCCAACACGCGCATGTATTTCACGCCCGTGGGCAAGCCCGCGGATATTCAGGTGATTCAGCGATATTTCCAGGAGAACTACTGGATGGAACAGTTGGCTGCGCGTGAAGAGCGCGCGATCTGGCAGTATCCCTATGATCGGCCGCATTGCTATCTGCTCACGAACGCTGGAAGCCTACATGGACCTCTATCGCGCCACGGGTGATCCCCGTTACCTCCACGCGGTGGAAGGCGCCTGGGAGCTTTATCACGACAAGTGGGAGAACCCCGGCGGTTCGATTTCCATCATTGAGTTCGTCGTGTCGCCACCCAAGTCCTACATGCTGCACGCCGAACTGGAAGAGCTTTGCGGAAATACCTTCTGGGCCTTTCTGAGCCAGCGTTTTCATCTGCTGGATCCGGAAAACGAGAAGTACGTCACGGAAATTGAGAAGTCCATCTACAACGTGGCGATGGCCAATCAGGGGGGCTCGGAGGGTTTTCGTTACCACGCCTTGCTGGTGCACCACAAGGAGAAGCCCACGCACATGAACACCTGCTGCGAAGGGCAAGGGACGCGGCTGATCGGTTCGCTGCCGGAGCATATCTACTCGCTCGCCTCCGACGGCTTTTACGTCAACCTCTTTGAACCGTCTACGATCCATTGGACGGAAGGAGGCGCGTCACTGCGGGTGAAGATGGCCACCGGGTTCCCCTTCCACCCCGAGGTTCGCTTGCAGTTCTCGTCGGCCCAGCCGACGCAGGCGAAAATTCGCGTCCGTGTGCCCTCCTGGGCCAGCGGCGAAATGGCCGTGTACGTCAATGGCAAGGCAACGGCAACCGGCCAGCCCGGCAGCTACGTGGTGCTCGACCGCGCCTGGGCTGAGGGTGATACTGCGAACTTCACCCTGCCCGCGGCGCTCTGGGCGGAGCGCTACACGGGAGTGGATCAAATCCCCAATCATGAGCGCTACGCGGTGAGCTGGGGCCCCATCTTGCTGGCTGCCGTGGGCGCCCCTGAAATCAGGCTGCGCCTCGAGAACGTAAGACAGCCGGAAGATCTGCTGAAACATTTGCAACCGATGCCCGGCCAGCCGCTCCACTACCTGGTGGAGAATAATCCGGGCGTGGAATTCATGCCGTACTGGCAGGTGGACAAGCAGGCCTTCAATTGCTTCCCTGCCGTGGACCCGCGCGCCTGAGCGCCGGCGGCAGCGGGCATGGGACGGCATGACATGAGAGTCCGGAGAATTGCATCATGAACCAACAATTCACCCGTCGCACCTTCCTGAAAGCCACAGGAGCGGCAGCCGCCGCGCTCGGGACTGCCCACGCACTGCGCGCACCACAGGCCTACGCGCCCACTTGGGATTCCTTAACGAAGCATACCGCGCCGGCCTGGTTTGAGGACGCCAAGTTCGGCATCTACTTCCACTGGGGACCTTACTCGGTGCCAGCCTTCGACAACGAGTGGTATTCCCGCAACATGTACATCCCGGGCCAGCGCGCCAACAAGTATCACAACCTTGTTTACGGGCCACCCGTCGAAATTCGGCTACAAGGATTTTATTCCTATGTTTCGGGCCGAGAAATTCAACCCGGAGGAATGGGCGGAAGTGCTGCGCAAAGCAGGCGCGAAATTCGCGGGACCGGTGACCGAACACGCCGACGGGTTCTCCATGTGGGACTCGAAGGTGAACAAATGGAATGCCGCCGCCATGGGTCCTTGTCGTGACGTGGTGGGTGAGATGAGCAGAGCCATTCGCAACGAAGGCATGAAATTCATCGCCACTTTGCACCACCAGTGGTTATGGGGCTGGTATCCGACCATGGACAAGTCGGTCGACGCTTCCCACCCGAAATACGCCGGGCTCTATGGACCGCCCGCCCCGGAAAGTCCCTTTGCTGACTACAGCAAGCCCACACCCCCGCCCCCTCCGCAGTTTCAGGACACCTGGGAAGCAAAAGTGAAGGAAGTGATTGATAAATACCACCCCAGCCTCATCTACTTTGACGCCCGCCTGAACATCATCGACGAGCGTCGCCTCACCGATGCGATCTCTTACTACTACAACCAAGCTGAGCGGCGGCATGAGGAAGTCACCGTGACCTACAAAGAAAAGGAGTTGCCGCCCGGCGCGGGACTTCTCGACATTGAGCGCGGAAGGCTCGACAAACTGGCTTCTTTTAAGTGGCTGACCGACGACGCCATTGACTGGAATTCCTGGTGCCATGTCCAGAACGCGAATTACAAATCCCCAGACCGCATCGTGGACGAGTTGGTGGATATCGTCAGCAAGAACGGAAACCTGCTGCTCGACATTACACCCACCGCCGAAGGAGTGATTCCCCAGCCCGTAGTCGAGCGCCTGCTCGCGATCGGCCAATGGCTGGCTGTGAATGGCGAAGCGATTTACGGCACCCGGCCGTGGAAAGTTTTCGGAGAAGGTCCTACTCAGATCAAGGGTGGCATGTTCGGCGAGGAGAAAACTCCGGACTTCGTCGCGCAGGACATCCGCTTCACCAGCCGTTGGAAGACTCTTTACGCCATCGCCCTCGATTGGGCGCAGAATGCGCCCGCCCTGCTGATCAAATCGCTCAACACCAACGACGCGCTGCTAGCCAAGGACGAAATTGCCAACGTCTCTCTGCTGGGCAGCGATTCAAAGCTTTCCTGGCAGCACAACGGTGAGGGTCTCAGCATAAGCTTGCCACGCGAAAAGCCTGGGGCTTTCGCCTACGCCTTTAAGATCCTCTTGAATTGAATCTCGTTCACGGGGGCTGGCGCAGAGCAAAGCTCTGGCCCTGTGCGATCAACGAGAACCCCGTGCTGCCGAAATGACCCTGACTGCTCAATCGCAGGAGCGCCGCGGACCTCAACAAGGGAGGTCGGCGCTACCCCTGAATCCTGAATCCTGGTCTCCCAACTGCTGTAGGGGGTGCCTTCCAGGGAAAGGTCGTCCGAGCCGCTGTGCACGTCTTCAATCCCCAGCGAGGTTTGCTTGCGGTTCCCTATTCCCTGTTCCCTATTCCCTACTTCTGAGCCTGTGAAGGGGTCGGTGGGCAGCCTGCCCAGATAGTTTTTCTCGACCAGCTCCTCGAGCCGCAAGGGGGCGCGGCCATTGTCCAGCGTGAATTCATCAATCAGGGCGCGTCCGTCGGCTGACGGATAGAGATGATCGCGCAGAACGGCTTCCCTCGCTCGCTCCACGGCAGTTCTGTAAATGGGCGTCGCGATGGAAGCCACGATCAAGATCAGCGTCACCACCAGCATCATCTCGAGGAGCGAGAAGCCCTCGAGGCGGCCTCCGCCCTTGGTGTCCTGCCGGCAGGTCACATGGTCGATTGATGGGCTACCCATAACGAGCCGCCATCTATGGGACAGGGTAGCGCATCTATAAGGTCATCGGCGTTGTCAACTATACGTAGCGTTTTAAATAATTGCGCATAGTCGGCGCAAAGTGTTGTTGGGTTTAATCCACGCGGCGAATTCGCTTTCAACCGCATGTATAACGTCATCCAGGTGCGCGAAGTATCGATTGTGCAGGCATCGGCGACGTGTGAGTTTCCAGACGCGCTCGATGGGGTTCAACTCCGGGCTGTAGGCGGGGAGGTAATCGAGCGCGAAGCGATCCGCGTGCCCCTCCCTCCACTCCCGGTGAAGGCGTGCATGGTGGTATTTCGCGTTGTCGGTAATGACCACGACACGTCGTTCGGTTCGGGTGCTGGCCGCCTGCAGGTGCTGGAGAAACTTCCAGCAGGTGACGGCGTTGAACTTATCCGTCTCGCGCCGAAAGAAGAACTTGCCATCGCGCAAGCGGACGGCCCCGAAATACCCCACACTCCGCCGGGTGGGGTAATGAAGGAGCACCGGGTCCTTGGTTTCAGGCGGGACCCACATGCGGCAGCGTGAACCGTATTGTTGAAAGTGCACTTCGTCCATGGCCCAAAGATCGACAGCGGCATCAAGGCTTAACGCCTGGAGTTTTTTTATGCGTCTTCTGCAACACGGGATCGGCGTGGGCAATCAGGGGGCGCGGCTTGCGCAAGCGGAAGCCGAATTGACGAAACCTCCGCTGGCATTGACGCACGCCCAAGCGAACCCCATAGCGCCGTGCGAGCCAAACCTGGAGCGTCTTCCCGTCCCACAGCGTTCCGCTCAGGCCGACCTCGCTCGGCGCGCGTCGCAGCACCGCCTGCACCTCCGGCAGTTGCGCCTTGCTCAGGCGCTGGGGCCGTCCGGGTCGCGCCCCTTCCACCAGCCCGGCCAGACCGCGCTCTTCAAAATGTCGAACCCAGTATTCAACCGACCGCGGGGCGTCTCCCAAAAGCTGGCTGACCTCCGGGCAGGTCAGCCCCTGAGCGACCAGCAGCACGCCGTGAAGGCGGTGATCGTAGCGAGATTCTTCCGAACGACGAATCTCGTCTTGAAGTCCCAGAACCATGGTAGCGGCATCAGCGATGGTAAGTGGTTTCATGACTCCATGAAACCACACTTTCTCACGATGCGCAATTATTTATGACGCTATGTATAGAATGTTTGCGGCGGCCTTTCTTTTTAGAAAAAGACCGGCACCGCCTGCGGGACGCGTGACACGCGCCGCTGTTGTTCCTCTTAATCTTTCGTCTCGTTGCCCGCCGGCGCGTGGCTCGCGGCCTGTCCGGCGGTGCCGGTCTTTTTCTAAAAAGAAAGGCCGCCGCAAACGGTAGTATCTGAAAAGTGCGTTGATGGCTGAAAAGGGATGGGAAAGAGCATCAGAGGAGTTCTTCTAGGATTGACTTAGCTCCCGGTGCAATCTGCCAAATAATCTCCCATCCTCCTGGAGATGTACGAGTGTCTGATGTGATGAGATGATCGGATGCCAACCTGCTCAGTACATCGGCAGCAAGACTTTCGCTGAATCCAGCGGGAAGAGGTGTGAGCCTTCCCTGCATATGCTTCGTAATTTTCCCACACCTTAACAAGTGTCTTAAAATAATTTTGTGGTTTTCATCATAGGCGTCTACTGCGGGTTTTATGGCTTGATATTCTTTTTCCTGATATGGAGTGCGCTTAGGTTGTTTTAGGTCGTTCGCCTCTAGATTCAGCCTGATATTTTCTTGCTGTAGGGTGAGGCATTGTTGTTCCTGCTTTGCGAGTCTATCTTTGAAACCGGATTCAAGCTGACAGTAGTGCTCATAATTTGATCGCATTAATCCATAAATGAAAAGCAGGCCCATCGGGAGAAGCGCCCACCAGGGAGATATAGCGTGCCAAGACATAACAAGCCTTTCTCCCAATCGGCGGTTGAGTAGAGTGAGGAAGAATGCGACTACTGCGGAAGCGCTAAGGGTGAGGTCAGCGACGTTATATAAAGCCTTGGGAATTCCGCAGACGAGAACCCAATAGAAGCGCCACATGACAGGCCAAAAAATAATTCTTCCATTGGACACACTCCCATGGTACCGTTTGGGGGAGCGCCCAACAGTTTAGGATTCGGAAAGGCCCAACTGCGAATTGGGCCTTTTCCATTTACAAACTCACCTTATCAAGCAATTCCTTTAATGTCCAGACGTGATTGGTAAGCCCTGCTTCCATGGCGGGGGTAACGCGGATTGCGCTGTGGATTCTCACGAAATTGTAATAGGCGAAATAGAGGGAGAGCGCCGCATAGTGATTCTCCCACTTTTTGCTGAATGCGTTGGTGAGCCGGGTGAATCGGCGAATCTGCATTCGCATCGTGAGGTTCTGGCGCTCGACATGGCTGGTGCAAATCTTGTTGGGGTCCGGTTGGCCGATGACTGGGACTACCTCCGTTGCAATCACTTCCGAAGGGGAGTAGAGGTGTTCGCCTTTGGGTGACGCTGCGTATACTTTGATGAGTTGGGCGAAGTCAACACGGGTTCCGAGAGTCATGTGGACCGCATCAACATAAGCCTTGAATCCGTCCGTGGTGATCTGGAAGTTTCCAGACGTGGCTTCGTTGATCTTCTCGGTGAACGCCTCAGTGTCGCGGGCGGTGCGCCGTCCCAAGTGCCAAGCCAAAACCAGTTTACTGTTGCGCTCGATTCCCACGAAGCAGTAGGCATCGCCCATGGTCGGGTCGTCACCGTCTTGAACTTTCTTTTCTTTCTTGCCGATGAACGACCAGATTTCGTCAGCCTGAACTTCGCTGACTGGCACGTTGCGGATCATCTCGCCTGATACTTGCTCGCACTTCGCGCCTGCCAGCACTAGGACGCGCATGATCGTGTTGCGGTCGAGTCCGCTGATCCGTTCTGTGCTGCGAATCGAGTTTCCTTCAAGTAACAGTTGGACGGCGAGCAGGGCTTTGTCCCAAGGGATATTCATTACGTCCAGTGTCTTGGTGTGGGTCTCTGTGAAAGTGTGCTTGCACTTCGGGCATCGGAAGCGCTGCAAGCCATTCCGGTGTTTTCCGAAGCGTTGACACTCAATCTTGCAATCTTCGCAAGTCATTGTAAGGTTGGTTGTCGTTTCGCTCATCATGGTTCTATAATACAGCTATCGGTAGTTGTTTGTCAAGAGAAAAATGCACTAAGAATGAAACTATATTTTGCTTAGAATTAACAAGTTACAGGCGGATAATTTCCTTATCCGCCTGTAACCAAACTGCGTTGAATATTTTTCGCTTGCCTTGGTGGGCTTCGACAATGTATAAGAAACATGTCGGGCATCTCCTTTCTGGACTTGCTCAGGTTTGACGGCCAGCGAATCGCGCCTCGGAAACGGATTCGCTGGCCGTTCTACTTTACGTGGGGATTATGAGGGCGGGGACCACGACAACACAACGCTAAGGCAAGACATCTGGCGACATCTTTACGACATCTTTCTTATAACTATCTGTCGATTTAATAGTTTAGAGAATTCTCTTTCATATGCTCTGAGATGCCTATCGTAGGGTATGGAGTCCCCGGCGAGATGGCGCTGGACTGATCGAACCTGAATTTCGATCAATTCAGCTAATTCCTCTACCGTGAGTCGGCATTCTTCTTTGAGGGCGCTTAGTTGTGATCCAATCGTTTCGCCTGTAGCGTGTACCGATTCAATGGGCACTTTGCTATCAGCTTCGGCCTCTAGTAACTTACTATGCCACTCTGCGGTTAGCTCAAATAGAATTACAAAATCACGTTCGTTAAATCGTTTCCATGCTCCTGGATATCCAAAATAGCCTGGAAAAATCTCTACTCGCTTTTCACGGTCATCTGTCGGCCACCAGCATCCGGTAATCGCAGCTTCCAATACCATCAGTCGCAACTGATTTTCTAGGAATTCGACAGTAAGAAGTTTGGCCTCAAATAGAATCTTGGCAATCCCATCAAATGCCTGTCGCATGGACTTTACAAAGCCAATCTCATTTGCTTTAGACCTGTAATAAGCAGCCTGAGCTTTAAGGAGCTGAGCTTTGATTCTTGAGCGGTCGGATGATGAGAGTCCAGTCAGAGGCCATTCATCTACCAATTTAATTAGAGCATAGTTCCAGTTCATCGCTCCCCTTGCATTCGGGCGCGATGAAGGGCTACGATGAGAATGTCTAGGTCCCATCGAAAAGGCCCCGGCCATCGCGCCGGGCTTTTTCGTTTCAAGGCACCTATTTTACAGATGTTTTGAGGGTGAGACTATTGGGATTTCTTGCGGGGCCTTCCGCCACCATGCGTCTTGCGTGCGGCTGCCATTTGGCGGTAATGCTCCACACCATGCCTTCGGGATGTTGTCCTTCCCCCCTTGTGCCCAAGCGCAACGGCAGGAGAAACACTTTCCTGTTGGAGTAGATCATCCGCAAGGGCTAGGGCTACGCTCAACAATTCCCGGCATCGAGGGGTGCGATTCTCGGGCAATGGCACAGTAGTGGAAAGAATAAGATCGGTTTCAGAGATTAGATTCTTGAGGGCTTCAACACTGGTGCGGTTGGATTCGTTTTTCATGCTTTCAGCCTACGGCCATGAGATGAGAGAAAGCAAGCGTTCTTTCCTTTTCATCAACGCACTTTTCAGACACTACCCCGCAAACATTCTAGTTGACAACGCCGATGACCTTATAGATGCGCTACCCGCTGCCCGCTTATCGCACAAAATGGCTCAGCCGGGCTGCACCGGCCAACATCAAAATGAAACCGAGCACATTGAGGACGATGCGGACCGTGTGGAGATGGCTATTGGGATAGCATCGTTTGTATTCTCGCTTGATCGTCGTAAACTTGCTGAAGTAGGGATAAGAGAATGAGAAGAAATACGGAATCTGCTTGTCCTCCGGAAGTTTCCGATTTACACGGCCGATCATTACGTAGAGGACCAAGCTGGAGGCGATTATTGAAGTTGTCCCCAGAGCGACAAGCACGACGACATCAACAGGAAAGCTGATCACTGGCACACCCCCTGCCGCGCAAGACTGAGGGCCCTGTCCAAGGGTGTTAGTGCAAGGCTTCCGAGAATGTTCCCAAACTGCGATCAAATCCGCTCGTCCCGCATATCGGTGATCCAGGCGACTTCGGCGGCTGCTGTTGCGGCGGGTGCTTCACCGCCAGAACCGGTTCAGCTGGGCCGCGCATGCGATTATCAGGATTCCACCCACGATGGTAAGGACGATCCTCACGGTATTAAGATGCCCGTGCGGGTACAGGCGCCTGTATTCTCGTGTAATTCTGAACACTTTCGAGGGGTAAAACAAAAAATATCCGATCTGCTGATCGTCCGGAAGCTTTCGGTTCACCTCGGCGATCATCACGTAAAAGATGATTGCCGATATAATCCCCAGGGTACCGCCGAGGGCAAAAAGAACCACGGCGCTGACAGGCATGGTTACGTTGATCATTGACACGCCGCCTTCCTTGCGAGGGTAAGGGCTTGGTCCAGCGGCGTCGACAAGGGATTCGTGAGCGCACTCCCTAACGGGACAGGATTCGACGTAGCTGTCCTTGAGAGGCCAAAAGTTAGACCGCCTGTCATGCTAGCACCGAGGCTGGCCCCATACACTTGCACGCCCTTTCCGAACGATCCGAATACCCCGAAGGTCGCCCCTGACAGTGAGCCTCCCGTGAACCTGCCGGAGTAGCCGCTATTGTTAGATCCTAGTTCTCCGTAAATGAACCCAGTTGAAACTGAAGCTTGCGCGATTCCATTCCAACCGGCCTGCACTCCTCCCGTAGCAAATCCGCTCACCTGCCCACTGTTGTAGTTGATGACCAATGACAGACTGCCGTTCTGCCCTCCGATCTCACCGATACCGCCGTTCAAACTTGTCACGCGACCTTGGGGAAGTGCCGAGCAGAGTGTGTTCTTAGCCCTCTGGAGGACATTGATTGCGGACCCGCCGGGTCCGCCACCGGCGCCGCCATCTGGCGATGCGCCCGTGGTCCAATCAACATTCGGTTGGTTCGACTGGGAGGTCTCCTCTGGGGGCGGCTTCGGGCAGGTCAGTGGGTTCGTCGAAGGGTCCCAGGTGCAGTTGTCGTCCCCCCCCAGCCCCAGCGGGTCGGAGAATGTCGTGGGGTTATTCATCACATAGGCATAGAGGTTGAGGGATTGGGGATTGGTGATGTCGCCGGCGAGCGGGTCGGGAGTCAGCCAGCGGCCGAGGCGGGGAATCTCGTAGCGGTTGGGCGGCTGGTAGCCGTCGACCTCCGGGTCGTACAATTGCAGCGAGGCAAAGTAGTGGTACAAGTTTCCGTTGGTGGTGTCCCCCCACTTCGCCCCCCAGGGATAGAATTGTACTTCCCCGGCGTAGCTCCCCGCCCAGTTCGTCCATTGCTCCTCCGAACCAAGGGCGTTGGGATGGTCGAAATAGAGCGTCTCGTTGCTGCCCGACGCGTACTCTGCCAGCGTCCGCCCGCCCAACGGGACAGCGGCGTTCCATTGACCCCAGTAGCCGCCCAGCAACCGCCCCTGCGGGTCCACCCAGTAGCTCCGCGCCGCGTTGCTCCGATAGACCCGCCAACCCAGCGCGTTGAACGTCATGTTGGCCGTTGTGCCGCTGTCAATCGACCTGATGTGCCCCTCGGCGTCCCACTGGTAGCTGTGCGGGGGCACGCTGCTGGAATCTTGCGTCAGGTTCCCCGCCGCGTCGTAGGTCACCGACGCCAGACCCACCGAGCTTAGCTGGTTGTTGTTGCTGGCGTTATAGCTCATGGAGGTGCACAGGCCCGTTCCCGAACACGACATGTTCCCCCAGCGGTCGTATGTATAGGTCTGGCTCCAGAGCGTGTTGTCGCTCAAATCCGTCGCCACCGCCGTCCCCAGCCGATTTAGGCTGTCGTAACTGTAGCTGAGTTTGTGGCTCGCGGTGGACAACGCGCCGTCCTGATACCAGTAGCCCATCACGTCCCCATTATCGGTCGTCCCGGTCGGCGGCGCGGAGCCTACGCGCGGGCAGCTCGAAGGCGGCGTCCAGGTCCCCGTGAAGTAATTGTACACCCGACAATACCCGGTGCTGCCCGCTGCCGCGAGCGAGATTACCCAGGGCTGCAAGCGCTTGTTGTATTGATAGGTTTCCTGGGCGTTCACGCAACTCGTCCCCACGCGGCCGTTCTGGAGCGTGCTCACCGCGCCCCCTCCTATCGTCACGGATGGGCCACAGACCCGCGCGTAGGGCCGAGCGGCGCTCGGCCTGGGCCGATTGCCATTCGCCCTTACAACCTGGGCCGAACGCCGTTCGGCCCTACAAAAGCCCTCCTGAATCCCGAATCCTGAATCCTGTAGCTACCAACTGCTGTAGGGGGTGCCTTCCAGGGAAAGGTCGTTCGAGCCGCTGTGTACGTCCACAATCCCCAAGGACGTTTGCGTCGGGGAGAGCGGCGCGTCTTCCTCTGTCTCTTGCCAAGTCTCATTCGAGCCGGTGAAGGGGTCGGTGGGAAGCCTGCCCAGATAGCCTTTCTCAACCAACTCCTCCAGCCGCAAGGGGGCGCGGCCATTGTCCAGCGTGAATTCATCAATCAGGGCGCGTCCGTCGGCTGACGGATAGAGATGATCGCGCAGAACAGCTTCCCGGGCCCGCACCACAACGCTCGTGTAGATGGGCGCAGAGATGGAGGCCACGATCAAGATCAGCGTCACCACCAGCATCATCTCGAGCAGCGAGAAACCCTCGGGGCGGCGTCCGCCCTTGGTGTCCCGTCGACAAGTCACACGCTCAGTTGATGGGTTAACCATAACGAGCCACCATCAATGCAAGCTGAGCTTCTCAGCGAGCGTAGGGCAGCCGCTCTGCGTCAGCCAGCGCGCATTCATCCTGGCAGAGGTCGTTAGAACGTGTGCGCAACCCGCCGGACAACCGGCATCCCTGGCGCAACCGCTGCCTTCTAGTTGCGCCCTTTTGGCCCCGGGTCGTCACGGAATGCGTCTAGCCGGGCGCCTCCGAGAAGGATTAGCGCGAAGGTGCCGACTGCGATTTCAAGTATGCCAACAGGAGCGTAGAGAATAGCCCGGACATGCACTCCCCTCTCAAGAAAGTGCGCACAGAACGCGAAATGCGCGACCATTAGCCCGGCCAATACGATGAAAACCTTGTGATTCTTCAAGTCCGGCCCCAACGCCGGGATCATAAACCCGAAGACGCCGAAGCTTGCTACGGCGAGATCCGTACAGCCGTCCAGTCCAAATAGGGGCCAGCCTCGCCAAGCGAAAAAGACAAACATTACAGCGAGCAGCAGGTAGGCTGCAGCGATCCGCGGTATTGTATCCTTGTTAACTACTCTCATGCGTGGCCTGTGCCCCTGTCCCTTACCGGACGCAACTGCCGGACTGGATCGCTTGGTACATTTTACGGTCCTGCTGGTAGATGTCGTACAACGCCCATAGGATAGTAGCTTTCTCCGCGAGGGCCGTGATGAACTTCCCCGTAGTCTTGAATGCTGAGTAGGCGATCTTTGCGCCCCAAATGTCCAGGTAAGCATTCACTTCGCCCCGGAGTTGCTTACTCGCGAGGACGGAAGCTGCTTGCCCCGCGCCCCCTTCGATTGCCGCGTCCTTACCCATGGTCATCGCTTCGAGACCGAATGAGAGCGCGAGCCCGTATTCAAAGCAACTAGGTCTTGTGTCCGGCGGCTTCGGCTTCTCCTTTTTTCGAGGCAGAGCCTGTATCGTGGACGCGGATTGTCCTGGCCAACCGAAACTCAGGATCACTTCCTGCGTGCTCGGGTCCCAAGTCAGGTCCGTCTCGGGATCGTAATAGCATCCCGGACAGACGGGTTCTCCGCCGTTGGTGAAACGGATAAAGCCCGCCGGTGGATTGGGGGTATAGACGGTCGTCATCAAGGTCTGCATGTAGAACTCGTCCCAGTTCATAAAGCCATAACCGAACCCTAAAATGTTCCTGCCACTGCCCGGGTAGGTTCGACTGGGAGGCCTCCTCGGCGCTGCAGGTTGGAGTGTTCTGACCAGGCTTACAACCACTTGGCGATTGCAGCCCCAGCGGGTCGGTGAATGTCGTGGGGTTATTCATCACATAGGCATACCGATTAAGCGACTGGGGATTGGTAGGGTCGCCGCCCAGCGGGTCGGGGGTGAGCCAGCGGCCATGGCGGGGAATGTAGTAGCGGTTGGGCGGCTGGTAGCCGTCCGCCTCCGGGTCGTACCAGAGCAGCGAGGCGTAAAGCTGAAACAAGCTCCCGTTGGCGGTGTCCGCTGCCTTCTGCCCCCAGGGATAGAATAGCAATTCCCCACTGCTGTTCCCCCCTACGTCCGTCCCTTGCCCCGATGAGCCCAGAGCGTTGGGATGGTCGAAATACAGCGGCCCCGGCGTGCCGGGGGTGTAGTTCCCTCGTGCTTATCCGGTTGTTTCAGCAAGCCACAAGCTGTAGTATGTGGGCGTGCCGCGCCCCGTGTTTCCGAAAACCTTGCACGAGTTCCAGTCGATGTTCGCTACCGAAGCGGCTTGCCAGAAGTATCTGGCGGAGTGCCGCTGGCCAGACGGCTTCATCTGCCCAAGGTGCGGGAACCAGAGTTCTTATGAAATCGTGAAAGCGCGGCGATGGCAGTGCACTCGTTGTCGGTATCAAGTCTCCCTCACGGCGGGGACGATTCTGCATAACACGAAAACGTCGCTGACGGTTTGGTTCTGGGCGGCTTACCTCATGACCACGGATAAACGTGGCGTCTCGGCGCTTCTCTTGCAGCGCCAGCTGGGTCTGCGCCGTTATGAGACGGCGTGGATGATGCTGCACAAGTTGCGGCAAGCCATGGTCAACATGGCCCGAGAGCCACTGCGTGGGGAAGTGGAAGTGGACGAGGCCTGGATTGGGGGTACCCAAGCGGGTTTGCGGGGAAGCCGACAACTGCGGGGCCGGAAGGCGGCCCTCATCGTGGTAGCGGTGGAGAAGCGTGGCCGCGCGACCGGGCGTGCTCGCATGGCGGTCATTCCGGATTTCCGAGGCGGCACCCTCATATCGTTCCTGCGACAGAATGTGGCACCGGGCTCTCTCGTGTATACCGACGCCCTCAACAGCTTCGCCGGATTGAAGGAGGCGGGGTTTCACCATGTGTCCCGCACTCAACCCTCGCGAGCCGACCTCCATAGAGGCGCGAAGTCCGCCGTGCCTTTGGCCGACCGCGCCATCGGCAACCTGAAGCAATGGTTGCTCGGAACCCATCACGGCGTAGGCCGCAATCAGCTCCAGGCGTATCTTGATGAATTCGTCTTTCGCCATAACCGGCGGAAGCAACCTATGGCTGCGTTCCAAACCTTGCTCGGTCTCGGGACCGGGCACAAGTCCACGACCTATAAGGAGATGCGGGGCAGGCGGAGCTTCCCAATCCGCCAAGCCAAGACTGACCCCAACATATTGGGGCTTGCTGAAACAACCGGATAAGCATGAGTTCCCTAGCATCCGCTCGCCGAAGGGGACAGCGGCGTTCCATATCGCCCAGGAACCGCCCCTGCGGGTCCACCCAGTAGCTCCGCGTCCCGTTGGTCCGATACACCCGCCAACCCAGCGCGTTGAACGTCATGTTGGCCGTCGTGCCGCTGTCGATCGAACTGGTGTGTCCCTCGGCGTCCCACTGGTAGGTGTGCACGCTATCGTTAATCACGTTCCCCGCCGCGTCGTAAGTGAAGCCAACGGACGTGGAGAGCTGGTTGCTCGTGTTGTACGTCCATGCGGGACAGGGACCGATGGGGGAGCCGCCTCCCACGCCCCCCGTGCAGCGCATGTTCCCAAACTGGTCGTAGGCGAATGCCAAATTGTAGACGAACGCGCCCGAGGTCGCGCACTGGGTGCCCGAAAGTGTGCAAGCAGCGCTCAGCCGGTTCACGTTGTCGTAAGTGTAGCTCGCTGTATGGCTGAAGGAGGAGTTCACGCTGTCATTGTACCAGTAGCCCCTCACGTTCCCATTGTTGCCCGAGCCGCTCGTAGGCACGGTGCTGGGGTCGGGACAGCTCGAGGGCGCTGTCCACGTCGAAAAGTAATTGTACACCAAGCAGTAGTCCGACGACAGGTTGCCGCCGCTTTGACCAAGCCGGATCATCCAGGGCTGGAGCCGGTTGTTGTAGGTGTAGTGGGAGCGCAGAGTCTCTCGTGTTGAGACTCTGCGGCTTTTCCGCGTGCGATATTCGTGTACGCGCATTAGTAGGAGGTAAATTATCTAAAGTCAAAAGCCGCAGAGTTCGAAAGGCACAAAGTGTGCCCCCATCGGGGAAGCGCAGACATGCCAAAAGAACGGCACGTCTGCGCCACCCGCCGCATCATCCCGGCGGCGAGCCAGGCAGGCCCCCACGCGCCGCTGAAGCGGTGCCGCCCAGGAGTCTTCGGTAAGCAAGCTTGAGCGCGATTAACGCGATGACCGGATAGCCTGTGATGGTCTGGAAGACTATGCCCATGTTCCCGGTCCCCGCGCTCGCTCCGAATGCCATGGAGACAAGGGAGGCCCGGTCACCCATAGGCCAGAAGAGGAGGAAGTCGAACCAGCCAATGAAAAAATACGCAATCTGACCAATGAAGAGGACTTTGCATACGGTCCAGCCTCGACGACTCAGACGCCACAAATAGACACCGCCGAGAACTGTGAGGGCGACGAACACGACATTGATTCCAGAGCGAATATAGTAGGCCTGCGCAAGGTACAGTGGGTTCTGCGGCCAGGGGTCAAACGTGAGTCGCGTCCTAACCGAGGTCAATAGGGCAGCAAGGCCCACAAGCCCCATTAGGAAGTTGAGAGCCGCGAAGATTCGAATGATCACCGCAGGCCATAATTTCTTGTCCGTCTTCATCTACGCCTCCCGGCGACGGCGAAGCGCGCCAAGCCTGCGCCTTGCAGGCTCAGAGGCTGTCGCAATCGGGAACAGCCCTGAGACCGGCTTTTCTTTCGTCGAGTAATTCACGCTTGGCGCAAGCGCGCACCCTCATGGTTCTAGGCTAGAAGAACGGCATGGTGACCTGCACAGTCCCTCGACATTGGTTGTTCAAACAGTCCCCCATGCACGCGTTGAACTTGGCCTTGGCCGATTCGCTGCATTCGTTGATGGCCGCATTTGTGGCAACTTTCGCGACACCCTGCAACCCTATGCGGATCCAGACACTTCCAGGGATTACGGAAGTCGCGGCTCCGGCAACCCCCGCCACCAGCCCACACTTGAGCGCGTCCGCGGAGAGATCAACCTTGCAGCCGGTCGTGCAAACAGTGCAAAGAAATCTGTTCCATATCGGGTTCGGCGTCGGATACGGCTCCTGAAAGGGGGCCTGGAATCCCAGCGTCCCCGTGCCGCACCCGGCAGCACTCCCGCCCCCACTTCCACGTCCACCGCCGAAATTCGGGGGCGGGATCGGCAAGTAGATAGTGAAGCAGGCGGGATTCAGGGGATCGGGACAGACCTGCGTGGACGGCCCGAACCCGCCCCCCCATCCACCACCGCCCCCACCCCATCCACCGCCGCCCCAGCCACCACCGCAACCTGGGTCAACCGAGGGGTCGCACATAGGCAGGAACAGTCCCAGCGAGTCGGTGAAGCTCGTCGGATTATTGAGCACATAGGCATAGAGGTTGAGGGATTGGGGATTGGTAATGTCGCCCGCCACCGGGTCGGGGGTGAGCCAGCGACTGTGCCGGGGGATGTAGTATCGGTTGGGCGTCTGGTAGCCGTCGTTCCCCGTGTCGTACCAGAGCAGCGAGGCGTAGACCTGAAACCCGTTGGCCGTGCCCGCCGCCACCTGCCCCCAGGGATAGAATTGCACTTCCCCGTTGTAGCCTCCCGCCACCGTCGTCCATTGCCCCTCCGAACCCAGCGCGTTCGGATGGTCGAAATACACCGGCCCCGTCGTGCCGCTCGTGTACTCCGCCAGCATCCGCCCCGCGAAGGGGATTTCGGCATTAAACGAACCCGGACTCCAGTAGCCCCCCAGGAATTGCCCCCAAGGGTCATCCCAGTAGGTCACCGTGCCGCTCCCCTTGCTCCAATACGCCCGCCGCCCCAGGGCGTTGAAAATATTGCTCACCTGGTTCGAGCCGCTGTCGATCGTAATCGGATGCCCCTCCGCGTCCCACTGGTAGGTGTGCAAGCCGTCCGCGGTCACGTTCCCCGCCGCGTCGTAAGTGAACCCAGAGGACGTGGAGATCTGATTGGTGCCGGCGGTGTAAGTCCAATTCGGGCAGGGACCGTTGGTCTGGGCGTTGGTTACGCAGGTCATGTTCCCGAACTGACCAGTTGAGCCGTCCGTGTTGAAGGCGAAGGTTAGATTATACGTGAAATTGCCAGTGGCCACGGCAGTGCTCAGCCGGTTCGCGTTGTCGTAACTGTTCGTCGCCGTGTGGTTCAACGAGGAAGTCGAGATGTCCTGGTACCAGTAGCCCATCACGTTCCCGTTATCGGTCGTCCCCGCCGGCGGCGTGGAGCCTGCGCTCGGGCAACTCGAAGGCGGCGTCCAGCTCCCCGTGTAGTAATTGTACACCAGGCAATACCCGGTGTTGCTTCCTCCGGTCAAGCTGTTGACCCACGGCTGCAAACGCTTGTTGTATTGGTAGCTTTCCTGAGCGTTCGCGCACCCGCTCCCCACGCAGCCGTTCTGGAGCGTGCTCACTGCCCCCCAAGGGGTGTAGCTGATACTCGTCGCCAAGTACTGCGGCGCGTTTGTGCCATACGCCGAGGTCTGCACCGCTGTCACCTGTTGCGCCGCGTTCACGGTGTTCGTTAAGGTGAATTGTCCCGGATGCACCCAACTGCTGACGTCTCCCGCGAGATCGTAATTATAGTGAGTGTCCGCGATCCTCGAGCCGCAGGAACCTGAGGCCGTGCTGCACTGCCAGAAGTCGCTGATGCGGCCTACCGGATCGTAGCTATAAACCACCGCCGTCTGTAAGGTGCCACTCGAGGTCGTGGTGGCTTCGGTCATACGGCCTTTCGGGTAGAGGAGAGTCGGGCTCGTCCAACTACCAACGGTCACGGAGGTCTGGTCATAAGAGAAAGTCGCCGGCGGCGTGCTGTCGGAATAGGTCTTTGACGTAAGGCGGTTGAGGGGGTCGTTGTAAGTATAGGTCGTGGTGATGTTGCGGGCGTCGGTGCGGGTGCACGGGGCGCTTGGGTCGCCGCTGCATGGGTTGCCCGAGACCGCGTAGGAATACGTGGTGGTGCCCGCCTCGGGGGTTTGGGCGCCGGTTAGCCGCGCCAGCATGTCGTAGTTGTAGGTGCGGGTTTGGCTGCCCTGGTTCACGCCGGTGAGGTTGTCCAGGAGGTTGTAGGTATAGGTGGTCTGGTAATTCAAGCTGCTGGGATCTTCGGTCACCGCAGTGACGCGCCCCAAGCCGTCCGAGCAGAGCTTACGCACCTTGCCCGCCGGGTCGGTGACAGTGGAACAGTAGGTCGAGGAGCCCGCTGCGAAGCTGGTCGACGTCGTGCTGCCGTCCGGGGCTTGCACCGAAGTGACGCGACCGAGGGCGTCGTAGCCGTAAGTGGTGAGGCCGTAGGTCTTGTCACTGGTGGTGTAGTACGGATTCGATACCGTATAGACGCGGCCCAGGGTGTCGTACGTGGTGTCTACGTAGGTACCCGCGGTGATGTCCTGAGAATGAGCGACCCGCCCCAGGCCGTCCAGCACCTGCGTGGTCTGGTGGCAAACGCTGGAGTCGAGATAACGGCAGGTGGAAACGCTGAACGGCTGCGAGTCGCTGTATTGGATGGTGGTTTTGCCGTGCGTTGGTAAATCGGGGTAGTCAATCTCGGTGATGCGCCAGAAAGTGGCGTCGCCGTACTGGTCGGTGGTGGGTTGGCCATTCGGGTCCTGGATGGAGGTAAGTACACCCCCATCGCAATTCCAATTGAGCGTATAGGTTAGGGAGGTGATGGGCAGCGTAATGGTGGTGGGGAACGCCGTGTTCGTCGCACAGGTGAAATTGCTATAGCCGGTCGAGTTGCCTTTAAAGTCGGTTGAGCTGGTTAGCACACCGTAGGAGCCGTAGGTGAAGCTGCGGGAGATATAGGAGGAGGAGCCGCTGGCGTAGTAGCGCTTCTCGGTTTGTAGGTTGCCGTTAGAGTCGTAGGCGTAGGTGGTCTTGGCCACCAGATTTGAAGTGCCCGAGCAATCGCTTGGGTTTCCCGTATTCGTGCTATACACCACCTTGGCGGAAGGGCGGTCCTGGATCCAACTCAACGACGCGTAGCAAGCCATCGTCTCCCGCTTGAAATTTCCCACAGTTCCGCTCCCGAAATCATATTCATCGACCTTGGTTGGCATCCCGTAGCTGTTATAGAAGGTCTGGGTCTGCGCCTTCAGATTGCCCAGCGTCGTGGTGACCGTGCGCTGGGTGATGGGCCGACTAACAGCGGTGCTGTTACAGCTCGTCGCGCTGCTGTTGTAGCAGGTGTTGACCGTCCCAAGCACCGTGCTCGAGCCCTGCTTGACCACGCGTTGGGTTTCGTAAATCGTCTGGAAATTCATGACCGTCTGGTTGCTCTGCGGGTCGGCGATGGTTGTTGTCCAAGCCGTGCCGCTCTCGGAGTGGGCGTACGTCCAGACCTGGGACGTTACCCCGTCCGGGTACACTTTACGGGTCAGCGTCGCCGTGCTCCCGTCCGCACATGTGATTCCCCCGCTCCCTCCGGAATACTGGTAGGTGATTTTTCCGCCTGTCGGCAGGGTGATAGAGGCGATGCGACCGGTGACGTTGGGCGAATGCCCGGGTGTGGTCTCGTAGCTGATCGTATACTTGTCGGTGGGGACGCTTTGCACGTCGGGCATGTCGATCTCGCTGACCAAGTATATCGGAGTGGCGCCATATTCGCTGATCCCGCTGCACCCGAAGTAAGTCTGCACGGTTTGCAGGGTGTATTTGAAGGTGACCGTCCCCGTGCTGCTGCCTTGGGGAGTCCAGGTATAGCTCGACGGGTTCCCGGACTGTACAGTCAAAACCGTGGTTCCCAACGTATCAGTAATACCGCCGCCCGAGTAGATGATCACGTTTCCATTTGGGTCGGTAACCGAATCCGCGGCGGGACCACCCGGAGAGAACGGCGCAACGATAGTCACACCTGACACCGAATACTCTGTCGCGCTCGGCTGCGGCGGCATACCCAACGGGCCTGCACTCACCGAGATTTGCCAGCCTGAGCCGTCGGTGGCTGTAGCTGACCCAGAATAATAGGGCGGATTGTGATTGTTTGTACAAGGGGTAAGACTAAGATTAGAAACTTGGAGGGTGGATGGAAAAGCGTGGCCAGTACCCTGGGCGTCGTAATAGGACCACGATGAAAGAACTTCGTAGTAATACACCTGACCGTTATGGTCGTTGCAAGTGGGTTGCGTCAGGTAATAACTGACATAGCCCACCATCGCTTGGGACATCGCCCCCCAACCCCAGGTGCTTGACGTGCCAGCGGACTGGCCGACCGGAGTCCAGGTGTGCTGGCCGGTAGAACTGACCGGCGACCAAATGGAACTGTCGTAGGTCACCGCGTAATCGAAGGGAAGCCCCCGCCCCGCTTTGCTGATAATGGGGATCGCGAAGTGCACGTTGAGGTTGGCCTTGTTGACGGTGTCGAACGGTCCGCCTCCAAAACTTCCGTAGGGCGGGAAACCCGTGGCGACCTGGGCGGAAGTCGTGTGGCTCAGCAGCAACGCGACCGCCAACAGGAGTGCAAGGCGAAGCCCACCACCCCTTGATCCCCTCTTTACCAAGGAGGGGAGCCCCTCACGTTTGGAGTTTCGATTTTCGAATTTCCAGTTTCCACTTTCGAATTTCGCTTTTCCAGTTTCCGATTTCCATTTTCCAGTTTCCGCACTTCTCATTGGGCGCCTCCCTCGGCGGCGGCCGGCAGGATGAAGGCGCTGTCCGGCACGCCGGAATTCACGAGCACATTGGTCACAGTCAAATCAAGCAGCAGCGTCCGCTGAAGGAATTTCTGGATGCGGAAAGGAACCAGCGCTCCGTTCGAGTTTTGGTAATTGCCAAACTGGATTTCGACCGGCAGGTTCGTGTTCGCGTCCGTATCGGGGTGGGTGTTGAAATCGAGGACGAGAGGTAAGAACGACTGGGGGTCGAAGTAAATGTCCATGGCGCTGAGGGTTTGAATCAAACTGGTGGCGCCGGCGGATTGGTTGACCAGCAGACGCGACACTTGCAAATGAAGCAACGCCGGGCCCTTGCTCATGTCCGGACCGAGGTAAGAGACAGCGAGTGTAGGGTCGGCGGCGATGGCTTCGAGCGTCAAGGCCGGGAAGAACCAACTGGCGTCGGTCCAACAATTGTGGGTGGCCATGGAGTGGGCCGTGGCATCCGGCCCGCTCCAGGCCCCGGCAGGCCCGTTGCGAATCTCCTGGCGCGTCCCGCCGCTCAAATTGAGCTGCACGATGCTCTGCTGGTTCCCGCGCGCGGTGAGCGTGGCCGTGCCGGTTTCTTCATCTGAACCAGCCACGTAGGACGCGGTGGCTTGCAAGGTTACGTCATTGACGGCCACCGGGCCTGTCAGAGCCCTAAGCGCGGAGGAAATCAAAGTAAGCGCCTGAGGGTCACGCGCAACCGTCTGCGGGGCGGCTAATGCAAGACGGGCGCGAAGCGAGCCAAGCAGCAGCGCTGAGGCAAGTGCGAAAAGAAATGCATTGCGAACTAGGGGCGCGATCGTGGGCCGATCAACGTGCCTGAACATGGGGACACCTCCGGTAAGAAATTTGAGGCATGAAGGCGAAGCGAGCGATATTTGCCGCATGAGTGAACACACGGCGTTGTCTCCTGAATCAAAGATGCTGCCAGGGTACCGCCGGCGGGGGGGTTGTCAAGAGGATATTACCGCGCGCAACATTTTTCCTGGGTACAACACCTAGCGACAAAGTGCCCCTGTTTGCTGCAAGGCGGGCGACAAAGTAAACCTACTGTTATAGGCTACACACGCGCCTGTGGGCCGCAAAGTGTCTCAAAATGATACACATATGCAGAAAAGTGCATATGTTTTTGAAACCTTCTAACCATCTGAAAAACAGGTAGATAATTTACTGCGAAGGAAGAACCCGCGGAGAAAAGTGGTAAGGATGCAAAGGATGGAAATCTCGCCCCGCTCCCCCCTTCTGAGTTCATCGTGATCCCCGCTTAGAGAAATCCCGACGCAGCATTTCAATCTCCGCTCAGTGTTGGCATAGGTTATAACGCTTATTAGAATAGTCTTCAATGCCCCTGGGAATTTTTGCCGGTGGAGCTCCGCAACCAAACCTAAGAATGCCGCCCAGTAAACTAAGCGCCACAGCAACAACGATTGGAGCAAGTACAAAAACAGCAGGACCTACTATCTCCCGACTTGAAAATCAGCGCCAATGCGAGGATAGTTGGGCGGGGAGCCTACATTTGGGAGGACGGAGGGGCATCATGCGTTCCAGAACCGCGAAACTCTGGCATTGGCTTGGCGTCGTACCGGCGCTGGCAGCCTTGCTGACCACGCAAGCCCTTCTCCTCCCCGCGCAGGATCTCGAGCAGCGACAAGCCGCAGCGCTCGCCTACGTCCGGAACCACGCCGAGCGCGAAAACGACGTAATGATGCCGATGCGGGACGGCGTCCGCCTCTCCGCCGACATCCTGTTTCCGAAAGGTCAGCCGCGGAAGAATCTCCCCACCGTGCTCATCCGCAAGCCCTATTTGACCGACGCCATGATCAGTTGGCCGGAACATACGCAATATCTGGCAAGTTTCGTTGCCAACGGCTACGCCGTGGTATTCCAGAGCGAGCGGGGACGTTATTTCTCGGAAGGCACCTACACCGTCCTGGTGGGCTCAGGCAACGATGGCTACGACACCGTCGAATGGCTGGCGAAGCAACCGTGGTCGAACCGGAAGGTGGGGGTCTTCGGCTGCTCGTCGAGTGCGGAAGAGCAGTGGAAGCTGGTGGGCACACATCCGCCTGGACTGGCCGCAGCCGTCCCCAGGAGCTCGGGGTGCGGCATCGGAAAGGTCGGTCCCTATAACGAGATGGGCAACTTCTATCGCGGCGGTGCCGTGCAGATGTGGTGGTTCGATTGGTTCTACTATTACGCGTTCAAATATCGCCCGCTCTTCCCGGCCAATCTGTCCCGCCCGCAGATGGTGAGGCTTTTGCCGTTCTGGGATCTCCAGCCGGAGCACATCCCGCAAATCGACTTCAATGAAGCCATCTGGACGCTGCCTATCAATAAGATCATGGATAAGATCGGAGCAGCGCCGAGCGATATGGATGATTGGGTTAACCGCCTGCCAAATGACCCGCGATGGAAGGACGTTGAGCTGGGGGGCGAAGGCGACCGGTCGAGCGTGCCGATTCTGATGATCAACTCCTGGTACGACCTCTCGATTGGACCCAATGTCGCCATGTACGAGTACCAGTCGAAAAACGCGGCGAACAAGACGGCGCGCGACAACATGTTCATGATCATCGCCCCCACCACGCATTGCAACCAGGGCCAGATGGAGACCGAACACACCGTCGTCGGCCAGCGCGACATGGGTGATGCCCGGCTTGACTACGTCGGGCTGATCCAAAAGTGGTTCGACCGTTTCCTGAAAGGCATCGACAACGGCATTACCAGTCAGCCGAAGGTGCGCGTCTACATGATGGGCGCGAACGAGTGGCGCATCTATGACACCTGGCCGCCTAAAGAGGCCCAGTACGTTTCCTACTATCTCGACAGCGAGGGGAGGGCCAACACCGCCTACGGCGACGGCAGACTCTCAACTAAGGAGCCGGACAAGGCGCGTTCGGATGCCTTCACCTATGACCCACTGCGCCCCGTCCCTTCCGTGGGTGGGAACATCTGTTGTTTCCCTCCCATTCGGGGTGGGGCGTTTGACCAGTCGCCGACCGAGATGCGCAGCGACGTGCTGGTCTACTCGACACCGCCACTCACCGAACCAGTCGAAGTAGCAGGCCCGGTGAAGGTCTCCCTGTACCTATCGTCGGATCGAAAGGACACCGATCTCACGGCCAAGCTCTTGGACGTCTACCCGGACGGGAAAGCGTACAATCTGGATGAAAGTATTCAACGGGCGCGCTGGCGCGAGGGGTGGGACAAACCGGCGTTCATGGAACCCGACCATGTTTACAAGGTGGATGTGGGGCCACTCGTGACCGGCAACGCCTTCCTGCCAGGACACCGCATACGGATCGAAGTGTCAAGCAGCAATTTCCCGCGCTTTGAGCGCAACTTGAATACGGGCGGCAACAATTTCGACGAGAAGGACGGCCTCGTTGCGCAGAACGTCATTCATCACGGTCCGGCGCATCCGTCGGTTGTGGTTCTGCCCATTGTGAACGCCCGAGGCGGGCCGAGGACAAATGGCAATTGATCGCCTGCGCTCGCGGGGTTTCACAGGCTTCTATGCTACGGATAAGGATCTTTGCGTGTCATATGGAACAGCTCAAGGATTCCGGAATTGAATTGAAGCGGCCGGTCCAGATCGGTATTGTAGTTCGCGACCTCGATAGGGCAACTCAGTGCCTGACTTCCCTGTTTGGCATCGGCCCGTTCAGGTTTATCGAATGGCCGAATCGCGTGGACTCCAAGTACTTTTATCGCGGGAACGAAGAACACATTAAGATTCGGCAGGCATTTGTTCAGGTCGGCCCGCTGGAGTTGGAACTCATCCAGCCGATGGAAGGGGAACGCAATGCCTACCGCGAGTTTCTCGAGCAGAAGGGTGGCGGGATTCACCACCTTCTGTTCGATGTGGATGATATGGACCAGATCGTCCACAGCCTCTCGGAAAAGGGAGTGGGGATTCTGCAGGCAGGAACCGGAATTCGGCCCGGTACGCGATGGGCGCTCCTGGATAGCCAGGAATTAGCCGGGTTCCTGCTGGAATTGCGGCAGCGCGCTCCGGGAAGCGACGGCACTTCCATCCCCAAGGACCTTTAACGGGCGTGTTGCGAACCGGTGAAATTTCCACTCGATTCGAGAGCATAGCGTCGGAGGGGTTTCATGGAGAAGACCGTTGCCGAAAAAATCGGAGCGAATGTGCTTCTGGATTTGTACCGCAAGATGCTCGAGCTGCGGGAATTCGAACTCAAAGTACAGGAGCTATACCGGCGGGGGCTGCTGCCGGGTTTCGTGCACCTCTATATTGGGGAGGAGGCGGTTGGCGTAGGCGTTTGTTCCAACCTCGAGCCCAACGACTTGATTTACAGCACCCACCGTGGCCACGGTCACGCGTTGGCGAAAGGCGTGCCCGCGCGCATGGTGCTGGCCGAGCTCTGGGCAAAAAGCACTGGGGCTTCCGGCGGACGTGGCGGGAGCATGCATCTGTACGGCCCCGAATACGGGTTCATGGGGACGAACGGGATTGTGGGGGCGGGAATTCCACTGGCCACGGGCGCGGCGCTCAGCGCCAAACTCCGCCGGAGCGGCCAGGTGGTGATCGCTTTTTTTGGGGACGGGGCAGTCAACAGCGGATCGTTCCACGAAGGGGTGAATTTCGGGGCGGTGTGGAACCTGCCGGTGGTCTACGTTTGCGAAAACAACCTGTATGCCACCGAGATGGCCTTCCGTCGCGCTACCAAGAACACCAGCGTTCAGAGCCGAGCCGCTGCTTACAGAATACCTGGGGTAGAAGTGGACGGCAACGACGTGGCGGCGGTGTACGAGGTGGCGAAGGAAGCCGTGCAGCAGGCGCGCTCGGAGGGCGGGCCCATGTTGATCGAGGCCAAGACCTACCGCTTTGTGGGACATCACGAAGGGGATCCGGGAACCGATTATCGCACCCGCGAAGAGCTGGAGGAGTGGAAAAGCCGTTGCCCCATCAAAACCCTCCGCCAGCAACTTCTGGAGGGTGGGATGGCGCCACTCGAAACGTTGCAGCGCATCGAGGCCGGGGTCCAGCAGTGGCTGGAGGACGCCGTTGAGTTTGCGAGCCAGAGTCCGGAACCGTCGCCGGGGACGGTAGGGGAGCATGTGTTTGGATGAGTGGATGAGGATGGGTAAAACCGTCGTCATCCCCGCGCAAGCGGGGGTCCACGTCACCAAGAGGGTGGATTCCCGTCGGCTGACGGGAATGACCGTCAGGGCTGCTTTTCGGGGAAGCCGCATATTTAAGGAGGACGACGTGAGCGAAGAGTGGCGTGAGATTAGCTATGTAGACGCCGGAGTGGAGGCGCTACGCGAGGAGATGCAGCGGGACGACACCATTGTTTACATCGGTCAGGGCATCGGCCCGCGGGGCGGCAATTTTCGTCAAACACGCGGCCTTTGCAAAGAGTTCGGTGAGGATCGGCTGCGCGATACGGGCATCTGCGAACTGGGCGCTACCGGAGTAGCCATCGGGGCGGCGATGGCCGGAAGCCGCGCCATCGTGGACGAAGTTTTCCTGGATTTCTCGCTCGAGGCCATGACGCAGATCATCCAGCAGGCCGCTAACATCTGCTACACATCGAATGGGAGAATCAAAGCTCCGGTCATGGTGCGAAGCGCCATGGGAGCGGTGCGAAATGCCGGCCCTCATCACTCCCACACGTTCTATAGCTGGTTTGCAAGCACCCCCGGCCTCAAGGTTGTGGTTCCCGCTACGCCTTATGACGTCAAAGGACTCATGAAGAGTTCCCTGCGCGAGAACGGTCCCGTAATCTTCATCGAGCACAAGGCGCTCTATAACACGAAGGGTTTGATACCCGATCGAGAATACCTGGTTCCGCTTGGAGAGGCGCGCATCCATCGCGAGGGTAAGCACATCACCCTGGTGGCTGTTTCAAGGATGGTTAACATAGCGATCGAGGCTGCGGCGGCGCTGGAGCAGGACAGCATCTCGGCGGAGGTCCTTGACCCGCGAACCATCGTTCCTCTGGATCGAAAGACCATCGCCAACTCGATCCGAAAAACCGGCCGCCTGGCGGTGATCGATGAGGCTCCGGCGATGTGCGGCTTCTCGGGCGAGATTCTGGCCCTAGCCTGCGAAGAGTGTTTTGACGCGCTGGATGCCCCACCTTTAAGAATCTGTTCGTTGCCGGTTCCCAATCCGTTTAACCCGAATCTGGAAAGGGAGATGATTCCCGGCGTGGGCCGTGTCGTCTCCGCAGTTCGTGAACTGATGAACAACTGAAGAAAGATGTAGCGCCGCCCTTTAGGGCGGCATGCCGGGCCAAAGCCCGGCGCTACGAGGAAAGGGCCAATTCGTATGACTTACAACGTGGTCATGCCGCAACTCGGCCTCACCATGGAGGAAGGCTCGGTTGTCTCATGGAGGAAGCAGGCCGGCGATTGGGTGGAGAAGGGCGAGGTTCTGTTTACAGTCGAAACCGACAAGGCGGAACTGGAGGTCGAGTCGACGGATCGCGGTTACTTGAGGTCGATCCAGGTCGAGCTCAGGAAGAAGGTGCCGGTAGGTACGGTTATCGCCATCTTGGCCGATCAGCCAGGCGAAGTTGCTGCCCCTGAAGGGGTCGCTTCAGCCATGGCCGTCTCCGCTGCCCGGCCGCAAGAGAGAAGCGTGCTGGAAACGAGACCCGCTGCCAACGCGGCAGTGTCGTTCCCGGAAGACTTGCCTGACCGCGAGTTCGCTGCCAGCCCGCGCGCCCGGCGGTTGGCGGAGGAACTCGGTATTGACATAACCGCCGTACGGCCGGGGCGAGGCCGGCGGATAGTGGAAGAGGACGTGCGGCGCTTCCAAGCCAATCAGGAGGCTGAAACTCATGAAATATGAACAGCGCTTAACAGGAAAAAAGGCGCTCGTGACCGGCACCGGGACGGGCATCGGGCGTGAGATTGCTCTCGAATTCGCCCGGCAAGGCGCAGACGTCGTCCTGCATTACGCCATCGACCCGGGGGCGCTGGTGGCGGCTGAAGAAATAAGGTCCATGGGAAGACGAGTTGTGGCCTACCAGGCGAATTTCGACCGCGTTGACGAGGTGCTCACCTTGGCGGACAAGGCTGTCGAATTCCTGGACGGCATCGACTGCCTGGTGAATAATGCGGGCATAACTCTCAATCGCCCCTTTCTCAAAGTCACGCTCGAACAGTTCGATCGGCTGCTTCACGTCAACTTGCGTGGCCAGTTTTTCTTGACCCAACGGGTGGTGGAAGCAATGTTGAAAGGGGGCGGCGGTGCGATATGCAATCTCACCTCCATACACGGATTGCAAGGCGCTCCTGAACATTCTCTGTACGCCGCAACGAAAGGCGCAATCGTGGCTTACACGCGCGCTCTGGCGGTGGAGTTGGCATACAAGGGGATCCGCGTTAATGCCATCGCACCGGGCTGGGTGACGGTGGAAAACTATTACAAAGCCGTGCCCGGATTCAGCGAGGAGCAGGCGGAGGAGACTGCTCGCAAAATGATTCCCGCAGCGCGCACCGGAAGGCCGGTGGAGATTGCAAAATTGGCCGCCTTTCTTTGCTCCAAGGACGCCGATTACATCGTGGGCCAGACCATTGTCGCTGACGGGGGCACCACCGCTCTGATGTCACTTATTTCCGATTTCCGCACGGAGTCAGCAAATCGCTTCGGGACGGGCTATGTGCCTGGGGTCTGAAGATTCGGGAGCCTTGACATGCTTCACACCCTAATCCATGTCCTCAAAAGTGTGGGCAAGCCCACCGAGCTCTATGCGAGCCCAGACGGGAGCAACATACTCGTGCTGCCCTACGGTGGCCGCGTGCTGGGGTTGTTTGCGCCTCACTGCGAAGAGAACTTTTTCTGGACTCATCCCGCCCTCGCATCCGTGGAATCCGCGCGGGCCTTCTATGAAAGCGGCGTATGGCACAACTCAGGCGGGGATCGCACATGGCTTTCGCCTGAGGTTGATTTGTTTTTCCCGGAGTTCCCGGACCTGACCAGGTACTGGCAACCGAGAGAGCTTGACCCTGGCCACTACGAAGTGGTTCGTGAGGCCGGCAGGTTTGTGCTGGTTAACCGGCTGAGGGTTTTGCTCTCGAGGTCAAAACTAGCCGTGGAATTAGAGATTAACAAGTCACTTAGCCCCGCCTTGAATCCTCTCCGGTACGAGCCGTTCCTGAAGGACATAGCCGGGGTTGAATATGCGGGGTACACTCTGCACACCTCGCTGAAGTTTAGAATGGCCTGGAACGAGGGTTCAACGCAGGTGGGACTCTGGCAACTGTTGCAGATGCCGCATGGCGGGGACCTTCTAGTGCCCACCTATAGCCGGACGCAGCCCAAGATTTATATGGGCGTGGTGGAACCGCAGGACCTCATCATGGACGAACACTTGGTTCGATACAAAATGCGCGCTTCCGGCGAGCACAAGATTGGAATCCGGGCAATGGCCACCACCGGGCGTGCCGGCTATCTCTATTCGCAAGGGGGCGAGTCGGTCCTGGTGGTGCGAAACTTTTCGGTGAATCCGTCAGGAGAATACGTCGACGTGCCCTGGCGGGAGACGACGAACTTCGGGTACGCAGTCCAAGCGTGTAACGTCGATAGCGCCCTGGGAAGCTTCAGTGAACTGGAGTATCACGTCCCCGCAATCGGGAAGGACACCGGTCGCAGCCGTTCAGATGACATTTCCCAAGTCTGGGCATTTCGTGGTCTTCCTGCCCACATCCAGAGCATAGCGTTGGCTCTCTTGTCCCCCGACGTTTAGTAGCCCAGGGTTACGCCGCCATCCAGCGCAAGGGCTACACCCGTGATAAAGGACGACTCTTCGCCGCACAGAAATGCCACCGCATTCGCCACCTCTTCGGGCGTCGCAATTCTTCCCAACGGGTGTCTTCCGTAGATATATTCTTTGGCCGCTTGCGGATCTACCTGTTGACTGAACCAGTCTTCTACCAGGGGCGTCTCCACCCATCCCGGACAAATACAGTTGACCCGGATGCCATCCTTGGCAAAATCGAGAGCCATCCCCTTGGTCATGGCGATCATGCCGCCTTTAGTGGCGGAGTAGGCGCCGGCGTTGCGCTGGCCCACCAGACCGACCATTGATGACATATTGATGATGGTCCCTCGGGTTTTCCTCAGATGAGGGATGGCGTACTTCGAGCAGAGGAAGACGCTCTTCAGGTTGGTGTTCATAATGTAGTCCCACTCTTGTTCGTTGGTGTCCTCCACATTTTTCGAGATGTGGTATCCCGCGTTGTTGATCAGGACGTCGAGTCGACCGAATACCCCGAGGAGACGAGTGATCGTCTTCTGGACGTCATCGGTTTTAGAAACGTCCGCCCGGAGGAACACGGCACGGCCTCCGCTCGCCTCAATTCCGTTGGCGGTGAGCGGCCCGGCGACCTCATCGAGGTCAACGATAGCGATGCGAGCCCCAAGCTTGCCCAGGACTTGCGCACACCCCTTGCCGATTCCTTTTGCAGCGCCTGTGATCAATACAACTTTTCCGTCTAAGCTCATGGCTGGCCTCCCTAACTCAGCCTAATTACGTTTGTCATGCCCTGCGACGCACGCCTGTAAATGGGCACGCCGGGCAGGAATCAAAAGAGCCGCTCGCGGCCGAGTTTTGCTTGCTTGAGATTGCGCGGAGCAAGTCGCCGCTCCGCGGTTTCGCGAACTACCTTCCAGGTTTGGAAATCCGTTTCGCGGCGGACTAGCAGATAGCGCCGGCCGGCAACGGTTTTCCAATGAAGTATCTGCTCGCCGCCGGCTACCTCCGCCGAAAATTCCACTCGCTGATTCGCGGTGCCGGCTGTCACGTCGAGGCAAACAGGCTGGCCCTCAGCCGGCCAGGGATGCCGGATGCGACAGGGTCCGCCTAACCGGCTTTCCAGCGATACGAACAAAATCTCCCCGCTCTTTTGTTCGGCGCTGACCCGGAATCCACCCGCGGCCGCCAAGTCAAAGCGCACATTCCAGGCCGAAGGCACGGAAGGAAAGACGCGGATTGTTCCATCGTAGCTTTGCAAGAGCATTTCGTTGATCGCGCAGGCGACGATGGGCATGGTTTCGTTGTCGAAATGGCGGAAGGGCCAGGTGGGAAAGGGGAATCGAGGCGCTTGGTCGTCCGGCTGTGAGCTGCTCGCGTCGCGGGGCTGATTCCGATTCCACCTAAACTCCTGATCTCGTTTGAACACAAAGTAAGGACCGTAATGGCCGAAACCCTGGGGATAAAATTGGTACGTCGAGACACTGTTAATCAGCTCAGAAACCAATTCCTCTGCAAGCCCCAGCCGTGCCAAGGCGATCAAGTAAGGACACCATCCCATGCAGCCGATACCCTCCGCCCCGGCCATGGAGGCTGGTTTGCACAGCTCCGTTGGATCGGTGACCTCCGCCTTGGGGTGTAGGCGGAGTTGTGTAGTGGCCGCCTTAAACAACTCGCTATCGCGATTGGCCAGTCCGACCACTCCCGCCGGGAACACCGGCGCAATCTCGGGATCGGGAATGCCGTAATAGGCGGTGTCCTTTCGATCACCATACCGGCTCCTGATCCATTTTCCGTTGGCATCGCGCCCTACCGCAAAGACCTTGCGTGAGACAAGCGGCTTGCCGGGAGCCAGGCCGCCACGGTGGACAAGCTCATCACCTTGCGCCTCATACTCGGAGGAATCCAGCTCCACCAGATGGAAGGGCGCGAGGTTATCCACTATTTTCTGCCAAGTTCGGACCTCCTCCGGATTGTGCTGCATCAACTTCCCCACGCGGATCGCCACGGGGAACAACCCCCTGATCATAGCCAGGTCGGTAATCGTATCGTCAAAAAGAGGAGAACCTTCATAGGCGCTCGTTGCTGAGATGTGATAGCGCCCATCCGGCCCCAGGACCAAGCAAGCAGCGTTGAACCTCGTCACCTCCCGGATGACCGGCCACGCGGCATCCCGCAAGAAGCTCTCATCGCCGGTGTATGTGTATTGCCGCCAGAAATCGAGGGCAATCTGTGCGCCCGGTGTTTGGTTGTGAGATGCCCCCAGATCGTTGTACCCACGCCGGTCGGCGACATCCGCGTAGAAGGCGCCGGGCTTTTTCAGTTCCTTGCTGGCGAATTCCATGGCGTGAGAGAGTTGCGCCCGGCGGTAGCGAAAATAGGGCTGAGCCAGCTCAGCGTGATTGGCAGCCTGCAATGGCCAGGCGTACCACTGCTCATTCCAATGGAAGTAGTACACCCATGGAACAAAGTCCCTGTTCCAACCCCACAGCCCATTGCATGAAATGAGGGGGAGACGCCCCTCGCGAGGACGAATTCGCCAGATAGAAGTTGAGATACCAGTAATTCTCCAGGTACTTGTCTGGCAACTCGATCATCGACCGCGACCAGAATTCCCGCCATTCGTTGTCATGCTTCTGGCGGATCACCGCTCTCCCCTTGGGCAACGGCGCGGTCCAGAATACGATGCGCTTCCGCCAGGGGGTCCGGATTGTTCTCCGAAGTAACCACAGTGAGGAAAATCGTACATGCGGATTGCTTCGCCGCGGGCAGGTTGACGGCGCCCGCGCGGCTATGCAGCCTCCGAGGTGGATCTCCTTGACTGTCCGCCGCCACCTGCGCCGCCACCACAAATGAAAGGGTACGGAGCTCTTGACTGAATGACGATGCGGTTGTGCTCGATCGTGGTCTCCGTGCCCTCCAGCCCTCGCGAGGCATCACGACTACCAGGCTGTACCAGTGGCCGAAAACCCGGCTCCCCCAACGTTCCAGTCGAACCTGGGGCGAATAAGCTTCAGCGCTGCTCATCTCGCAGCGTACAACCAGGACGGCAGGGTCGGCGCTTACGTAGCTTGAAACAGCAACCTTGGCAAACGGGGTCCTGGCCCGGAGTGAAGCAACCGCTGGGGCCAGTTCCAAGCGACCTTGAAAATCCTGCTGATAGAGAAGATCGAAAGCCGGACAGTCCAAGTCGATCACCAACCTGGCACAATGGCGCAAGGTCGTGTAGTTCTCCTCTTCTTCACGCCCCCAATTGTGGAAGTGCCCCCGTTTGTTGTCGTCCCAGGTATCACACTTGTTGATGGCCAGGACAAGTTCCCGGCGGGTGGTCCACACTAGCGCCCCCAAGTCGCCGTTGCCGATGGGCAGCCCGAGCGTAGGATCTTCGGGCGGGGAGAGGTACACAACGTCGTGTTGTGAGAGCCGCTCCGGCCAGGCGATTTCCCACTTCCCGGAATGTGGCGAAAAAGGCGACTCGAGAGGCCCCGCCGTTGGAGAAGAATCCGAGGCTTGACCTCCTTCCGCAGCCTGACTCAAACCCGGAGGCAAGGAGGCCATGCCCAGTTGTAAAGCGGCTAGCTTTGAAAACTCTCTGCGATTCCATTTTCTCTTCATGTGCTGATCCTTTGGATGAGATGGATACTCCAGGGAGCAAGATCGGACAGGACCACGCGAATGTACCCCCTGAAGGACGGGAGACTCTCCCCAGGGATTTCCCTCTGTTCACCGCTCAGGCTAATATGGATGAAGCGCCTTCCATCGGTCAATACCCAAGGAGAATCACCGTATCTCTGGCCCAAGTCAATAGTGTGATTGAACTTATTGGCTAATTGGAAGGTTTGGTAGCGCTACCGGGAATCGAACCCGGGTTTTCAGATTGAGAATCTGACGTCCTAACCCCTAGACGATAGCGCCGCAGAGGCCACTCAAATCTTCTAGCATCGGCTTGCAGGGGTTGTCAAGCATCCCGCCTTTTCCTAAACGTCGAACCCGATCTTTCGCAAGTCGTCTCGGTTCTTGGCGGCGCTGGCATCCGGACCGCCCAGCGTCGAATTCCCGTCATCCAGCTCGACCACCACCCAGCCGGAGAATCGAACCGCGTGCAACGCCTGCGCCACCGCGCCGAAATTGACAGTCCCCCGCCCGATTTCACAAAAGGGTGGGCCCTCGCCTTCCACCAGATTGCGGTTCCTGCCGGGCGACGACGGCGATCTTTTTGCGCACGTCCTTGAGGTGGAGAAAGCACAGCCGTTGCCCGTAAGTCCGAATGACCTCGGCAGGGTCCGAGCCGCCAAGGACTAGATGAGCGACATCGGCAATGAGCTTCACATATCGCGGGTCGGTAGCCTCGAGCACGCGCCCTAGTCCCTGGCGCGTCTCCCCGATGGTTCCGAAGTGCGGGTGGTAGCCCAGAGTCAATCCGAAGTCTTGCGCCATCTTCCCGAGCGCATTCATCCGCGCGCCGAGAGTTCTCATATCCCCGGCGGAATATTCTTTGGAGGGATTACCCTGGTCGGTTACCTGGAGGAAGGTCCCGCCGAGACGGGAGAAGAACTCCGCATAGCCGCGTACCTCGACCGCCTCGTTTCCCGGATGCTCCGGAACCAATCCCACGGTCGAACAGGAAAGGGCTACGGGTTTCAACTTCAAGGAGGCAAGAAGTTGCCCGAGTTCCGGCTCCTTGGTTGCCGGGTAAGACTCGCGAACCCAACCCAACAACTGCACGCCTCGGTAGCCCAAGCGCGAGATGGTTTCCAGCCCATGGGTAAACTCCTCGTTGGGCCAGGCGATGGTGGCATACCCGACGGGATTCGGCAAGACTTCCCTGGCGCCTGCGCGCAGCGTCGCGAGCGCCCCGGGCACAACGCTGAGACCAGCCAGGGTTCGCAGAAACACCCTACGCCCGCAAGTACCTGTCAGCGTTTCTGCTTCAAGGAGTCCGGTCATGGCGTTTTTCCACCTCGAAGTTGCCTCCCGCCTGTCATGCTGAGCGCAGCGAAGCATCGCTGCAGTTGCTTTTGGGTCAAGTAGCCTGGGACGAACTGCGGAGATGCTTCGCTGCGCTCAGCATGACACACTTCTAGTACTTGGTCAGCGAGGAAAAGTTGAATTCGCGAACCTTCATGGGCGGAACGACCATTTCAAAGGACTCTTCCCCCGCCGTCCTCTGCGGCTGGCCCAGCATCTCCACCTGACGGAGCATTTCTATGACGCTTTGATTGAAGCGCAGGTTCTTGACTCCGCGCCGCACCTTGCCGTCCTCGATCCAGAAAGTTCCGTCACGCGTCATGCCCGTCAATATTTTCTGATACGGGTCCACCTCGCGGATATACCAGAAGCGGGTGACGAGCAAACCCTGGGGAGTGGACTTCACCATGTCCGCGAGGCTCGAGCGCTCGCCCTCCATGACGATGTTTAAGGGGGCTTCGCCAAACTCGTTGGGAAGGGGGAAACCATGACCGGTGGGCTGCATACCCATTTTGTGGGCGGTCTGTCGCGCGTAGACCAGATTCTTGACCACGCCGCGTTCCAGGATGGCGACGCGCTGCCGTGGGATGCCTTCGCCGTCAAACGGTGCTCCCGTCTGGGAGGGATGAAAGACATCGTCGCGCAGACTGATGTTGTCGCCAAAGACCTTTTCCCCTACCCTGCCGGTAAGGCAACTCCGCTGCTCCTGCACCGCCAGTCCGCTGAAATCGAGAACCAAGAAGCCCAGAAGGTCGAGAACCGCCGCCGGCTCGAGGATGACCGTGTACTTTCCCGGCGCGACTTCCTGCGGCTTCTTGCTGTGGAGCGCTTTCTGGGCCGCCCGCTCAGCCAATTCTTGCGGTTCCAGCTCGGGCCAATAAGGCGAAGTCTTCTTGGCCCAGCCCGAACCTTCCCGGCCCAACATAGTAACGGAGAATTCCGCCAGGGTTTCCTCATGGAAGGCGGAAAGGCCGCGGGAATTGAAGATTCCGTAGGCGCTGGCCCCGCTGGAAAAGATGCCCGCTGCGGTCAGCCGGCTTTTTTCCGCGCGCTTGATAACACTCGCTACAGTTGCCGCGCGGGTGTCGGGACTCAACTCCGCCGTCTCGCTGAAAAAACGGTTGACCGCCCGGTAAGTTTGCGGGCCCGGCATGGGCAGAAGCTCCGGAAAAGGTGGCTGCAAGCGCGCCAGCGCCAGGACGCCCTCGCAAGTCTGCCGGACGGACTGCTCATCCAACTTGTTGGTGCTGGCGCGCGCCATCCGGCCATCCGTCACCGCGCGCACCGAAAGCGTGGTGCTCTCTTCCGAAACATTCTGGTGAATGGTGTTGTTGGCGAAGCGAGTGAGCGCGAAGGTGGAGGAGGATACCATAACCTCCGTCTCTTCGGCAGTGGAGTATTTGAGGACTCGATCGAAAATCTGTTCCGCTTGTTGACGCGACAAGGGCATCGTAGAATTATCTGATTGATTCGTAAGGAGTCGAGAAGTCGAGGAGTTTTCGACTGCTCGGCTTTTGACTCCTCAACTAGCTCAATGAGGTCGAGGGTCGAAAGCCGAGGAGTCAAGGGCAAGGCTCAAGGGAGTTTTCGACCTCTCGATCCCTCGACTCTCGACTTCTCGAGTCTCGACTTCTCAACTCCTCAACCTCTCGACTCCTTGACTCCTCGACTAATTGTACGCGACGCCGACCTGCACTTTGCGAAAGCGCGCCGGGGATGCGCCGTGGCCGGTCCCCATGGTCTGCATGGGCTGTCCTTTGCCGCAATTGGGCACGCCCCACAAAGTCCACTGCTCGGGGCCGCAGATGGCGTCGCAGGAATTCCAGAATTCCGTGGTCATCCCGCCGTAACTTGGGTTCTTGAGCATGCGCGTCTTTTGGCCTCCGCGGATTTCCCAGCCAATTTCGGTCCCGAACTGGAAATTGTAGCGCCGGTCATCAATCGACCAACTGCGGTTGGTCTCCATGTAAATGCCGTCATCCGTATCGGCAATCAAATCCCCCAACTTCCCGGTGCCAGGGAGCAAGCTGACGTTCGTCATGCGGATGAGAGGAATGCGATTCCAACTTTCGGCGCGCATGGCGCCGCCCGAGCGCCTCCGTCCGGCGGCCGTTGCCGTTTCACGCGAGGTCAGATAGCCCACGAACAATCCATCCTTGATAATGGGCGTGGACTGAGCCGGCACGCCTTCGTCGTCGTAGGCAAACGTCCCCAGCCCTGGTCCGTGGGCGGGCGTAGCATCCGCCACCACGTTGACGATTTCGGAAGCGTACTTAAGGCTCCCCAGCTTTTCGAGCGTCAGGAAACTCATGCCGGCGAAATTCGCTTCGGTTCCCAGCACCCGGTCGAGCTCGATGGGATGACCAATCGACTCGTGCACCTGCAAGGCCAGTTGCGAGCTCTCGAGGATGATGTCCTTCACGCCCGTGGGGCATTGGTCAGCCTTGTGGAGGGCCACCGCTTCTTCGGCAATGCGCGGCGCGTTTCCCAGCAGGTCCAATTCCCCCACGAGTTCATATCCCCGCGTCTGGTACTGGCCCCCGAAAGAATTCGGGTAAGAACGCCGTTGAATTTCACCATCGGCGAAGGAGGTGGCGACGAAACCTGCTCCAGTCTGGGTCTTCACCTGGGTAATCTCAGAACCGGCGGTGGAAAGGAAGAGTTGCTCGATGCGGCGAAAGTCCATGCAGGCTTCGGCAAGCGTCACGCCCTTAACTCGCCGGAGCTCTCGGTCCACCTCGAGCATCAATTCCAGGCACATTGAGACGGGAATGGAGAAGGGATCAATCCGGCAGGGAGCTTCCCAGCGGTCGATGACCTTGGGCTCCTTGGCTAAGCGAACGTCATGCTTCTTCGCGCTGGCGCTGGCGCGCGCAATCTCGACCGCGTGCGCCGCCACGCGGTCGACGCTCGAGCGCGTAAGATCGTCAGTGGCGGCGAAGCCCCAGGCCCCCTCCGCTACTACACGAACCCCCACTCCCGTGGATTGGGATTCCCTCACTTGTGCCGGCTGGCCGTTCTTGGTAGAAAGGTAACGCTGCCGCAGGTCCACTACCCGCACATCAGCATAACTGGCGCCTCGTGCCTTGGCTGTGTCCAGCGCCCATGCGGCGATCTCCTTCATTCGTTCCTCGAAAAGAAGTCGAGAAGTCAAAGAGTCGAGCAGTCGAGAAGTCTGTCATTCTGAGCGAAGCGAAGAATCCCGGTAGTTTGTCGGCGACAAGAACAACTCCAGAGATTCTTCGCTTCGCTCAGAATGACAGGCGATGCTTGACTCCTTGACTTCTCAACCCCTCGACTCCTCGACTAACTCAGGTCCCCTCCGACCAGGAGGCCAGGTACTCCTCCTGTTCGGGCGTAAGCTTATCAATGGTCACACCCAACGATTCGAGCTTGAGGCGCGCCACGCTCTGGTCAATTTCCGCCGGTACCGGATAGACCTTAGGCGTGAGTTGCGCGGCGTGCTTGACCAGGTGCTCCACGCTCAGCGCCTGATCGGCAAAGCTCATGTCCATCACCACAGCGGGATGCCCTTCCGCCGCCACCAGATTGATCAGCCGGCCTTCACCGAGCACGTAAATCTTGCGCTTATCAGGAAGAGTATATTCATCCACAAACTCGCGCGTCTGGCGCTTGCCGACGGCCATTGCCTCGATCGCAGGAAGGTCCAGTTCAACATTGAAGTGTCCGGAGTTGGCCACCACGGCGCCATTCTTCATGGCCTGAAAATGCTCGCCCCGGATGACTGACTTGTTTCCAGTGACCGTAACGAAAACGTCTCCCCACTTGGCCGCTTCCGCCATCGGCATCACCTGAAAGCCGTCCATGACAGCCTCGATCGCCCGCGTGGGGTTGACCTCGGTGACGGCGACGTGGGCTCCTAACCCCTTGGCGCGCATGGTCACGCCTCGCCCGCAATAACCGTAACCGCACACGACCACGTGCAGCCCGGCGAACAAAAGGTTTGTGGCGCGGAGAATACCGTCAACTGTGGATTGCCCCGTGCCGTAGCGGTTATCGAAGAGGTGCTTGGTGTCCGCGTCGTTCACCGCAATGATGGGATACTTGAGGGCGCCGTCTTTGGCCATGCTGCGCAGCCGGATCACGCCCGTGGTGGTCTCTTCCGTGCCGCCCAACACACCCGACACCAGTTCCTGTCGCTTGGTCAGGATGGTGGTGACCAGGTCAGCGCCGTCGTCCATGGTGATCTGGGGCTTGTGATCCAGCGCCGACCCAATGTGCGAATAATAAGTATCTTTATCTTCTCCCTTGATGGCAAATGTCGGAATGTGAAAATCCCGGACCAGCGAGGCCGCCACATCATCCTGCGTGCTCAACGGATTGGACGCGCAGACCACTACCTCCGCGCCGCCATCCCGCAGCGTAATGGCCAGGTTTGCGGTTTCGGTAGTCACATGGAGACAGGCTGCAATTCTTATGCCTTTGAGCGGTTGTTCTTCGACGAACCGCTTCCGAATAAGACCCAGGACGGGCATCCATTGGTTAGCCCACTCGATTCGGGTTTTGCCCTTGCCGGCCAAGCCGAAGTCCTTCACGTCACAGGCAAGTTTTTGTGTGGATAGCATCTAGATTCCATACTCCTTTCGTAAAGCCGCGGCTTTGTCGGTGCGCTCCCAAGTGAACTCGGGCTCCGACCTGCCAAAGTGGCCGTAGGCGGCAGTTTTCTGGTAAACGGGGCGCTGCAGGTCCAGAGATTCAATGATTCCTTTGGGAGTCAGTTTGAAATGTTGTCGGACCGCCGCTTCCAGATCGCTGTTCTCGATTTTGCCGGTCCCAAAGGTATCCACCATCACGGAAACCGGTTCTGCAACGCCGATGGCATAAGCCAGTTGGACCTCTGCGCGGTTCGCAAGTCCTGCCGCCACAATGTTCTTGGCAATATATCGGGCCATGTAAGCGGCGGAACGGTCCACCTTGGAGGGGTCCTTGCCGGAAAAGCATCCGCCGCCGTGGTGCGCCGTGCCCCCGTAAGTGTCCACGATAATCTTTCGTCCGGTTAATCCCGAGTCGCCCACAGGCCCGCCGGTTACAAAACGCCCCGTGGGATTAATGTGGAAGTCGGTTTTCTGGTCGAGCATGTAGGCGGGAATGACGGGCTTGATCACGCACTCCTTCACACGCTCGCGCAAGGTTTCAATCTCGACCTTGTCAGAATGCTGGGTGGAAACCACCACGGCTTGCACGCGCACGGGCTTGGTCCCCTCATACTCGACCGTCACTTGAGACTTGCCATCCGGGCGCAGAAAATCGAGAATACCTTGGCGACGGGCTTCCGCCAGACGCAGGCAGAGCTTATGCGCCATCATGATTGGAAAGGGCATCAACTCTTCCGTCTCGTCGCAAGCGTACCCGAACATCAGACCCTGGTCGCCCGCCCCACCAGTGTCCACTCCCAGGGCGATATCAGGACTCTGTCGAGTCAAGTTGGGATGTATTCGGCAAGTCTGGGCGGAAAACCCGTCCTCGGGGTGAGTATACCCGATGGAGCGAATCGTCTCCCGAACCAAGGGTTCGATCTCGAGCTTGGCCGCGGTTGTCAGTTCGCCGATGACATAAACGTCCTCGCCCTTGGCCATGCTTTCACAGGCGACGCGGCCCTTAGGGTCAGCAGCCAGAACGGCATCCAGAACAGCATCGGAAATCTGGTCGCAGAGCTTGTCAGGATGCCCCTCGGTAACGGATTCAGACGTAAAGAGATGACGGTGCTTCGGACCAGACACGCAAGGCCTCCTTGATATCTACTAGAAATTTGACGGCCAGCACAAACATCTCACGCTAACATAAGCCACGGAAAAGTGTCAACGATTTCAAGCCGCCGGTGCTGTCCTAATTTGAACGTAGCGCCGCCATCTTGGCGGCTCTTTGCCGGCTGGAAGCCGGCGCTACACCCGAAATTAGAACCGCACCAAGCCGACTGTTTGTTTTCCCTGTTTATATCGGCTGATTTACTTTCGCCGCTCCCAGTACTAAAATTGGATGAGTGAAAGGGAATTATTCTGACGAGGGATGTGAATGCCTGCAAAAACTCTACCGCCCGTACGCCCCGCTCGCCTTAAGTCGATCGACCGCTCCCATGAACTCGCCTGGATAAATCAGTATGGTTGCGAATACCGGGGCGAATGGGTTGTCTTGGATGGGAACCGGTTAATCGCTCATGGAGTTGATCCGGGTCCCCTTGTCGAGCGGGCCCGCTCGCAAGGGGTAGAACGTCCGCTCGTGACCCGAATTGAAGAGGAGCCTATTGCCTCCACGGGAGGATGGCTCTGAATTTGTACTCCCTGACTTTTCCCTTTCTGCACTCCCCACTCCTAATGCCACTGCACGTCCAGGGCGTAGATTTCATTGATGCGACTATCCTTCATCATCAGGGGGGAACCATCCGGCGCCACGCCGATCCAGTCATCGCGTACTCCCGCAAAACCCTTCAGGCTCGCCAGCAGCTCAATCTTCTTGCTAACGATATTTACCCGGTACATCCCTAGGTCGGGCACGCCGCTGTCGAAATAGATATACTGACTGTCGTGAGACCAGGTCATGTTGCGAATGACCCAAATCCTTGCCAACGTGGTCCACGTGCCTGACCTGAAGTCGTAGAGTAGCAGCGCCGGGCAGAGTTGCAACCCCCCTTTGGCCTCTTCACCCAGAGCGAGAGCGGCAATGTAGCGTCCGTCGGGCGACCAGTGGGCCTGCCATAGCCCCGTCGAGCCCGGCAATGTTGAGACTTGGTGGTTTCTTAAGTCCAACAAACGAATGGTCATTTGGGAGGCGGGCAAGCCGTGCAGGACGTTCCCAAAGGCCAGGAAGTTCCCGTCCCGAGACCAGGTTGGCACACCTTCTTCCCCCGTTCCTGGGACCAACTGCTGGGGGCGTCCACCGTCAGCAGGGACGACGCAGGCCTTGTATTGTTTCTCGCCGGATACAGCCATGTAAGCGATTTGCTTGCCATCGGGCGACCAATGAGGACAGTAGGCCTCCGCCCCGGAGACGGTCAGCGGGACGGCATCGCTTCCATCCAGCCGGCTCCGCCATAGGGTGCGTTGAGGCAGCCGCGCGTAGACAACCCATTCTCCATCGGGAGAGAAGTCCGATTCGGCAGCCAGAAACGTCGGGAAATATGGTACGAACGTCCTTGAATTCAGGTCGTAACGGACTAACTCCTGCTTGTACTGTCCGCTGAGCACAAACAGTTTCCTGCCGTCGAGGCTTGGTAGCGGGTATTGATAGCCGTCAAAGGCGGCGGCGATTCGCATCGGCTCTCGACATCGCCAGCGAATCGGATTGCAGTTCTCACGCCGCGCCCAGATATATGAGGCCGACAGGAAGACAGAGTAATTCCCATCGGCTGTCCATGCAGCATCCCCAGCATTAAACTTCCACCCGCTGAGCAAAGGCCGAGGCTCGCCTCCGGGCGCCGGAACCTCCCAAATGGACGGCATTTCGTTCCTGGGGTCTAGCTGGTAAAAACGCAAGGACGTTCCGTCCGGCGACCAACACAGACCGTGTGGGGTTCCCTTCACCGAGGCGATCTTCCGCGGCCTCTCCCCGTGCCGCCCCGCCACAAACACGCTGTGAATGCCGTCACTGTAAGCAATTCTGGCTCTGTCAGGGGACCAAGCCGGCCATTCGCCTTGCAACCCAGCCAGGGCCTCCGGAATTCCGCTCGCAACGGGCCAAACCAGCAGCCTCCCCCCTGCAATTCCCGGAACCGACTGCCAGCCGACCAATTCCGACCCGTCAGGCCCAATGTCTGAGATCATAACTTCAGATGAAGGAAGTGGAAAATTGGAGACCTCGCCTCCCACGCTTGGCACGACAGCCAGGACCCATTTATCTTCAACTTTCTCTTCGAAATAGAGTCTCGGCCCGTCCGTGAGCAACGGGCCGCGCTTCTCCACACCGTCATCGGTAAGCGCTTGATTACCACCGACCACTGGCGCTGGCAGCGGATGCACAAACCAGTAGCCCAGAGCCAGCGCCAAAACGGCCATGCCTCCGGCAAGAACCAAGAAGGGATGGCGCCGCAGAATCTCCGCAAGCCAATGTCGCTCCTCATCGTGCCCTTGTAGGGGCACCCCTTGTGGGCGCCCCCTGTCGGACTCTGCGGCAACGTGGCCATGCGCCTTCACCCCTGGCTCCGACTCGCTTGTCGCTGCCACCTGCCTCACCGGTGCGACAAACTGGTAGCCGCGTTTTGGAAAGGTCGCGATGCACTGGGTGTCCTTGAGCCCCTCGGCTATAGTTTTCCGCAATAGCGAAATGTTGCGCGCAAGGCTCCCCTCTTCTATGAAGGTTTCCGGCCCCCAAACCGCGTTCATCAACTCCTCTTTGCTCACAACCTTACTATGGTTTTGAACTAATACCAGCAGCGTATCGAAGACCTTTGGCTCAAGTGGTAGAGGCTTGCCATCGCGCCGCAGCACCCGCGACGACACGTCGATGCAGAAAGGGCCGAATTCGTAGAAGCGGGTCGGCTGGCTGGACATGGAAACCTTCAGGAATTCTTAAGCTTTTCTAAAGGACATTCGGAACCCTTCCCGAGTAATTTGCGCCCCCACCGGATCGTATCCAGGATGGTCTCGATCCGGGATGAAGCGGATTTTACCAAAGTTAGGTTGTCGGGTGCAAGCTGCACGCAAGCGTCGGAAGCCGTGAAAAAATCAAACACCCTTACGCCAAGGCGCCAGGACGCAAGAACTCACGAAGAAGGACTGCCTTGTTTTCCTTTGAGAGGAGGAACTGATATGAGGTCCAACCAACAATTTCTTATGAGGTCTGCCAAGTGGTTGTTATTACTCGTGTGTTTCGCTTGTCTCACGCCGGGCAAAGATGGCCGCGGGCTAATCGCCAAGATGGGCACCAGCCGTGGCGATTCCCAAGCAAAGGCCCCCAGCCCAGCTCAGCTTGCCGAGAAATACGGGAAGATTCCTCTGAGCTTTGAAGCAAACCAAGGCCAGACGGACGCGCGGGTGAAGTTCCTCTCGCGCGGGCGAGGGTATTCGTTGTTCCTTACCGGGGATGAAGCCGTGCTAGCCCTTCAAAAAAAGGTAGCGCAGCACCCGCCCTTCGGTGCTGCGGCTCTTCCAGATCCATTGCCTTCATCTGGGCCAAAGAAAAAATCGGATAACGAAGTGGAAAGGCCGTGGGACCGGAAAGCGGGTCCTGCGCTACCATTCCCTTCCCGTCGCTTGGCTGACAGCGCCGAGAGTTCGACGGTACTGCGGATGCGCCTCATCGGCGCAAACGCCAGCGCCGCAGTAACCGGCGCGGGTGAGCTCCCGGGCAAGAGCAATTATTTCCTCGGCAACGATCCCCACAAGTGGCGGACCAACGTGCCCACTTACGCCAGGGTGAAATATAAGGACGTGTATCAGGGTGTGGATCTCGTTTATTACGGCAGCCAGAGCGGGCGGCTCGAATACGACTTTGTCGTGGCGCCGGGTGCGAACCCGACCGCCATCGCGCTGGCCGTAGGGGCGGAACCGCCCAGGGCGCATCGCGATGCGCCCCTACAAATCGCCGCCGATGGCGATCTGGTCATCCCCACGGAGAGCGGCGAAGTTCGTTTTCAGAAGCCGCTGATCTACCAGGAGAGCAGCGGTGGGCGGCGAGAAATCCCCGGCGGGTACGTCCTGAAGGGGGCTCGCGAAGTGGCCTTCAAGGTGGGGGCCTACGATCCCACAAGGCCGCTCGTGATTGACCCGGTGCTGGCGTACTCCACCTACCTTGGCGGCAGCGACCGTGATAGCGTCTCCAGCGTCGCTGTGGACGCTTCGGGCAACGCCTACGTCACCGGATTTACCTCGTCCAGCAACTTCCCGACCACCGCAGGGGCGTTCCAGACCGCGCTGGCAGGCGGAGCAAACGTCTTCGTTACCAAACTCAATCCCGGCGGCTCGGCACTGGCCTACTCCACCTATCTTGGCGGCAGCGGCTACGATGGGGGCACTGGCATCGCCGTAGACCCTTCGGGCAACGCCTACGTGGGAGGTGCTGGTGATTCCAACGACTTCCCAATTACCCCTGGGGCGTTCCAGACCTCTCGTGCAGGTTACAACCCCTTCGTAACCAAATTGAATTCCACGGGCTCGGCACTTGTCTACTCTACCTATCTTGCGGGTGCCAGCGGCGTGGCTGACATTTATGATCTCACTGTAGATTCTTCAGGCAGCGCTTACGTGACCGGCGATACCAATTCTAGCGACTTCCCAACCACGTCGGGGGTGTTCCAAACACAGCGAGGGTGTTCTTATGGCTGTACCAACGCCTTCGTTACCAAGCTGAATCCCAGTGGCTCGGGGCTTGGGTATTCCACCTATCTTGGCGGGAGCTCCTACGAGATCGGCGTGGGCATCGCTGTGGATTCTTCTGGCCATGCCTACGTGACGGGTTTGACGGATTCCAACGACTTCCCGACCACCGCAGGGGCGTTCCAGGCCTTCCTGGAAGGGGTTGGGGACGCCTTCGTGACCAAGCTCAACCCCAGCGGTTCAGGGCTTGTCTACTCCACCTATCTTGGCGGCAGCGGATATGATGTTGGTGATGGCGTCGCCGTGGACGCTTCGGGCAACACCTACGTCACCGGATTTACCTGGTCCAGCAACTTCCCGACCACCGTAGGGGCGTTCCAGACTTTACTGGCAGGCACCACCAACGCCTACGTGACCAAGCTGAATTCCAGCGGCTCGGCGCTTATCTATTCCACATATCTAGGCGGCAGCGGCTCCGACAACGGCTTTCGCATCGCCGTGGACCCTTCAGGGAACGCGTACGTATCGGGCAGTAGCACTTCAAAGAACTTCCCGACGACTTCGGGAGCATTTCAGACCACACTGGCCGGCAGCCAAAACCCTTTCTTCACTGAGATGAATCCGAGTGGCTCGGCGCTTGTGTACTCAACCTATATTGGGGGCAGCGGTTCCGACATCGGCGGTGTCATTGCCGTCGACACGTTGGGTAATGCCTACTTGGCCGGCCAAACGAGTTCAAGCGACTTCCCGACAACTGCGGGGGCGTTCCAGACCACGTTCGGGGGCGGGCAATACGACGCCTTCGTGGCCAAGTTCGAAAATACTCCCCAGGCACAAGTCACCAATTTGCAAAATACAGTGAAGAACCTCGTCTCCGCCGGGACACTCAATCGCGGACTGGGCCAATTCCTTCTTGGCCCACTTAACGAGGCGCTGGCCGCTTTGGGAGCAAGCCCCGCCGCAGCCGCGCGGGCCTCTTTGGTTCCTGCCGTCGCCACAGCCGACTCAGCCGCTGTGAGAAGTGGCCGCACCGCAGCAGCAATTCGGGACCTGAACCAGTTCATCTTCGAGGTTCGGCTCTTGGAGATATTGCGCGCACTGACGAAAGCCGAGGGTCAAATCTTGATTGATGCCGCCGAAAGTATCATCACGGCCCTGCGCGCTTAGGCTTTCTCGTGTCTCAATCTGTCTCCAGAGCCACTCTGGTGGCTATCCTTCGTCAGGAGTGCTATATGAAACGTCGAAGAATTCTCTGGGAATCATGCCTTATCACGCTCTGCCTCTGGGTGGGGTCGCAGGCTCTCGTAGGGCCGAATGGCATTCGGCCCAGGCCGAGCGCCGCTCGGCCCTACGTCCTGGGGGCGGAACACGTCCTCCAGGGTGGGCAAGTTATTCATCAACTTCGGAAGGCTGACGCTGGCGCGGTTCCGGCCGCAAAGCCTGCGGTGCTCTATGCCAAACTGCCTTTGAGTTTTGAAGCCAACCAAGGCCAGACGGACGCGCGTGTGAAGTTCCTCTCGCGCGGGCGAGGGTATTCGTTGTTCCTTACCGGGGATGAAGCCGTGCTAGCCCCAATACTGTTCACTTAACGTGATTCTTGTGCTATTCTGGTTGGGGCGGGAGGTCCCCCAGAATGGCCCGTACCGTCGGAACTCTACCTGCAGGCAGCCGCATTACCGACTACATCAGCCTGGGTGTCATCACCAAGTTTTTCCCCATCGAGAAAGTCCGCGAGGCTTTGAAGCAGACGAACCGCACCAGCCGGCGGGAGCGTGATTTGCCCGCCCATGTGGTGGTTTATTACGTCATCGCGTTGGCGCTCTACATGCGCTCTTCCTATCGCGAGGTGCTGCGCTGCTTGCTGGAGGGAGTGCAGTGGCTGCTGGATCCGTCGGCCACCGTAAAGGTAGCGGGCAAATCGGGGATCTCGCAAGCCCGCAGCCGGCTGGGGACCGAACCGCTGAAGAAGCTGTACGAGACCGTCGTAACCCCGATCGCCGAAAAACGGACGCAGGGAGCCTGGTATCGACAACGGCGGCTGGTGAGCCTGGATGGCAGCACCTTGGATGTGGCAGACACCGCGGCGAACGACCGGGCCTTCGGCCGGCCCGGGGCCAGTCGGGGATCGAGTGCCTACCCCAAGATTCGCTTCGTGGGCTTGCTGGAAAATGGCACCCACGTTCTGTGGGCGGCGCAAGTGGATTCCTATGCGACGGATGAGATCACACTGGCGCAAGCCGTGGTGCCCGCCCTGAAAAAAGGCATGCTGTGCTTGGCCGACCGGTTTTTCCCCGGCTACGAACTGTGGCAGAAAGCCGCGCAGACGGGCGCTGAACTGCTCTGGCGAGTCCGCCAGAATGCGCGTTTGGAGGTGGACCAGCGCTTGGCGGATGGCTCCTACCTCAGTCGCATTTATCGGTCCACCTCGGACCGCCGGAATCAGCGCCACCCCATTACGGTCCGCGTGATCGAATATCGTCTGCAGGATGTGCCAGGAGCGGAGCCGATCTATCGCCTGATCACCACGATTCTGGATCCCCGATCGGCCCCGGCGAAAGAACTGGCGGCGCTCTATCACGAGCGATGGGAAATTGAGACCACGCTGGACGAACTGAAGACCCATCTGCGGGGTGCCCAGATCGTCCTGCGCAGCAAGACTCCGGAACTGGTCCGGCAGGAGTTTTATGGACTCCTTATGGCCCACTTTGCCATTCGCGGCCTGATGCACGAGGCCGCCCTGCAGGCGGATGAAGATCCCGACCACCTTTCCTTCCTCCATGCCGTGCGGGTCATACAACGGCGCCTGGCTCGCTATGTCGCTACTCCCCCCTCGGCAGAAGAGAGCGTTTCATGAGGCCATACTCCAGGAGATTCTGCAGGAACGGGTGAGTTGCAGCCGCCATCGCATCAACCCCCGCGGCGTGAAGCGCAAAATGAGCGACTACCGGCTGCGGCCTCGCAAGCGGGGACCTACTCGCCGCATCAACTTTTCTGCATCCGTGAGGATCGTTAAATGAACAGTATTGGTGCTAGCCCTTCAAAAAAAGGTAGCGCAGCACCCGCCCTTCGGTGCTGCGGCTCTTCCAGGTCCATTGCCTTCATCTGGGCCAAAGAAAAAATCGGATAAGGAAGTGGAAAGGCCGTGGGACCGGAAAGCGGGTCCTGCGCTACCATTCTCTTCCCGTCGCTTGGCTGACAGCGCCGAGAGTTCGACGGTACTGCGGATGCGCCTCATCGGCGCAAACGCCAGCGCCGCAGTAACCGGCGCGGGTGAGCTCCCGGGCAAGAGCAATTATTTCCTCGGCAACGATCCCCACAAGTGGCGGACCAACGTGCCCACTTACGCCAGGGTGAAATATAAGGATGTGTATCAGGGTGTAGATCTCGTTTATTACGGCAGCCAGAGCGGGCGGCTCGAATACGACTTTGTGGTGGCGCCGGGTGCGAACCCGAGCGCCATCGCCCTGGCAGTAGGGGCGGTTCGTGAACCGCCCAGGGCGCATCGCGATGCGCCCCTACAAATCGCCGCCGATGGCGACTTGGTGATCGCGAGTGAGGGCGGGGAAGTTCATTTTCGGAAGCCGCTGATCTTCCAGGAGTCGAGCGACGGGCGGCGAGAAATCCCCGGCGGGTACGTCCTCAAGGGCGCTCGCGAAGTGGCCTTCAAGGTGGGGGCCCACGATACCACAAGGCCGCTTGTGATTGACCCCGTACTGGCGTACTCCACCTACCTTGGCGGGGGCGCCTATGATCAGGGCAATGGTATCGCCGTGGATTCCTCGGGCAACGCCTACGTGACCGGCTATACCGAATCCGCCGATTTCCCGACGACCGCGGGGGCGTTCCAGACCTCACTGGCAGGCGCTGTAAACGCCTTCGTCACCAAGCTGAATCCCACGGGGTCGGCGCTTGTCTACTCCACCTATCTTGGCGGCAGCAGCGGGAGTGCCGGCTACGGCATCGCCGTGGATTCTTCAGGCCATGTCTACGTGACCGGCGTTACCGCTTCCAGCAACTTCCCGACGACGGCAGGGGTCTTCCAGACGTCACTGACAGGCAGTGAAAACGCTTTCGTCACCAAGCTGAATCCCACCGGCTCCGCACTTGCCTATTCCACCTATCTTGGAGGGAGCACATATGACTGGGGCCAGGGGATCGCCGTGGATTCTGTAGGCAATGCATACGTGAGCGGCGCAACCCAATCCGCCAACTTCCCGACGACCGCGGGGGCGTTCCAGACCTCACTGGCCGGCGTTCAAAACGCCATCGTCACTGAGCTGAACCCCGGCGGCTCCGCACTTGTCTATTCCACCTATCTTGGCGGCAGCGCCGAGGATGTCGCCAATTGCATCGCCGTGGATTCTTCGGGCCACGCCTACGTAACCGGCCAGACCTATTCCGGCAACTTCCCGACGACCGCCGGAGCGTTCCAGACCTCACAGCCAGGCTGTTCTGGCTGTTATAACGCCTTCGTCACCAAGCTGAACCCCAGCGGCTCGGCGCTTGTCTACTCCACCTATCTTGGCGGCGATAGCAGTGAAGGCGGCCCTGGCATCGCCGTGGATTCTCTGGGCAGCGCCTACGTGACCGGCTGGACCTATTCCGGCAACTTCCCGACGACCGCCGGAGCGTTCCAGACCTCACAGCCAGGCTGTTCTGGCTGTTATAACGCCTTCGTCACCAAGCTGAATCCCAGCGGCTCGGCGCTTGTCTACTCCACCTATCTTGGCGGTGGCGGCAATGATCTCGGCTTTTCCATGGCCGTGGATTCTTCGGGCCACGCCTACGTGACCGGCCGTGCCGGATCCGCCAATTTCCCGACGACCGCAGGAGCGTTCCAGACTTCACTGGCAGGCTTGACTAACGCCTTCGTCACCAAACTCGATCCCACCGGCTCGGCGCTTGTCTACTCCACCTATCTTGGCGGCAGCAGCTATGTTTCCGGCAGTGGCATCGCCGTAGATTCTGTGGGCAATGCCTACGTGAGCGGCTCAACCCAATCCACCAACTTCCCGACGACCGCGGGGGCGTTCCAGACTTCACTGGTAGGCAGTCAAAACGCTTTCGTGGCCAAGCTGGGAATTACTCCACAGGCTCAGATCGCCGATTTGGAGAATACCGTGAAGGCCCTTGTCTCCACCGGAACACTCAATCCCGGCCTGGGCCAATTCCTTATTGCCCCACTCAACGCGGCGCTGGCCGCTTTGGGAGCGAGCCCCGCCGCAGCCGCGCGGCCCACTTTAGATACTGGTGTCGCCGCAACCGGGCTAACCGCTGTGCAAAGTGGCCACACCGCCGCCGCGATTCGGGACCTAAACCAGTTCATCTTCGAGGTTCGGCTTTTGGAGATATTGCATGCGCTGACGAAAGCCGAGGGTCGAATCTTGATTGATGCCGCCGAAAGTATCATCGCGGCACTTCACGTTTAGGCATGTAGAAAGCAGAGCGGGGGTGCCCTGGTCCAGCCGGAGACCGAGGGTCGTCGATTTTTCATAGCCACTGAATTCCGCCGTTGCGCGGCGGGAGCTTTCAAGGCACAATGGTCCGTCGTTCGATGGGGTCAGGCGCGTGGGCAGGGTCGGACTTCGCCCGAGGCGCGTGATGAAGCGAACTTCCGCTCTCAGAGCCGGGGGCCACTCATCTTACCGATTCCCCTCGCAAAGACCCGAAGAGGGATGGTGTGCTCAGGGCGGGTGATGTAAAGGTCCTCTTGGACCGACCCGCCGGACGCGGACGCCTTACAGGTTTGAGGTTTGTGATGGTCGCAGGAAAACAGAATTACACTGGCAGAAAGTACAAATACGTCGCAATTGCGTTGACGGCCTTCTTTGTGGCCTGCCTTTCGGCACAAGCATCTTCAGTTCTCCTACGTTCTCCTTCCTCGACGCCACCTGAGCTGTCTCCTGTAAAGACATATAACGGCTCTGCCGAAGCAGTCACGTCTCCGATCCGCCCCACTCCGTCTCTTACAATCGCCCTGCTGGTCGACACCATAAACCCCACGGCGCTCGACGGCCTCAAGACGGATCTGCTGTCACATTACAGTTCTCTGCGCGGGCGAAACCTGCGGCTCGCAATCGTTCAGAACAACGCTGTGCGCGTCGTCGGGCCCTTTTTCAGCCGCGCTCGTCTGCAAAGCGCTTTGAAAGAAGTCCAGCCGAATGCTGAGAGCTCTGCGCCTGGCTCTACAGCGGCCATCTTGGACCTCCTATCGGCGAATGCCGCACAATTGGGAACCAAGTGGTCCCACGTACTGTTGGTAGGGGATCTTCCTTTGCTCGATCCTTCCACAGTCCAATATGCCTCTGCCGTTCTGTTGCGGGCCTTCAGCGCTCAGCAGGTGCAGGCGAGCTGGCTCCCAGTTACAGCGGCGAAAGACGCGTGGCTTCCTTTGTTCGAGTCCGCTGGCGGGACCATCGTACATGGCGCGCTAAGTGAAAGCTTCCCTGCACTGGGGGAAGCTGGAAAATCGCCCTTCCTGGTAGAGTGGACGCCGGTTCGGCCCTCTGCCGGCTTCGTCGTGTTCCAAGCTGTTCTCTCCGATCGGCAAGGCAATGTTCTCCTCGAAGCGCCCGATCTAGCAGTTCCTGAGACTCTATCGCTTCCCTCCATCGAGCGCTTCGCCGGTCTGCAAAGCCAGATTGCCGGCGTTGCCGCATTGCTGAATGCGCCACAACTTGGCGAACCCGACGCGCGACGCATCCGTGAGACCCTTTTGGCTGCTTTCAACGTCAATCAGCTCGATCCTGCCGCGCTGGGTGTAGCTATAGCTTTTTACGAGAAGCTCAACGAATTCCCCACTGTCGCCAAGTACGCTAAATCTCTGGTCGAAATTCGTCCGCAGGATGCCATGGCCTACGCTGCTCTTGGGCATGCCCTGTTCCGGAGCAACGATCTCGATAAGGCTGAAGCGGCGCTCCAGCGCGCCACTACCCTTCACATCCGAAGTGCACAGGTAGCTGAAGACTTGGGCCGCGTTCGCCTGGCACGCAAAGATGACAAGGGCGCGATGCCGTACCTCGGTGAGGCATTGCGTCTTGATCCCAAGCGTCAGGAGCTTTATTTCGAACAGGCTCACGCCGCGGAGCGCTTGCGGAATTCCGACCTTGCGACTGAATCTTTCGAAAAAGGATTAGCTCTGGGCGGAAACCACATCCCGGAGACTACTTCTCTTCTTAGTCTGTATTTGGCGTCGAAGCAAAACGCCAAAGCCCTCGCGCTCACCAGCCGAGTCATGGCCGGGCTCCCACCGGACCCGGCTGTTCGTTCCCAGTTTGCTGTGGGGTTGGATGAATTGAAGCAGTCAGGCCAGGCTCTCATCGCCTGGAAGCGAGTACTCGAAGTTCAGCCCAATTCCGAGCCCGCGCATTACCGCATTGCGCGTCTGCTCTTGGAATCCGGCGACGCGAAGGGCGCGGAGGGGGCGGCCAGCAGCAGCGTCGACGCTGTGCCCGGTTCTGCCCGTCTGTATGTCGTCAAGGCCGAAGCCCTGGAGAAACAAGGATTCCAGTACCGGGCGCGTGAAGCTCTACAAAAGGGCGCCAGCGTCGCGCCAGATTCCAATCTTCTGTCCCAACTCGCGGCAGTCGAGGACACTTACGGCAACGGCGCAGCAGAAGCCTATGCTCGACTGGCTGATTCGCTCAGTCCGTCTTCCTCGGAGCGCTTGCCGGCGCTCGAGCGGGGGTTTGTTGTGTCCGTGCGTGACGGCGACCTGAAGAGGGCGGCGTCATTTGCCGGCATACTGAAATCAAATGGGCACGCCGAGTTTGCGCAGCTCCTGGGGGCGGAAGCACGCGCGGACAGCGGCACGATTGTTCCTGGTGGTCTCGACGCTCTGGGCTTCGCTGCCCACGCCAGGAGTCAGATTTCACCGGGGAGATTCTTTGTCGAATACGCCCGAACGTTGATCAACGATGCCAGCTCGAGTGGCAGCCTCCACAAGAACCCCTTACCGGAGGAGATCGAAAAGCACTTCCAAAGGGTCGCCGCGCTTGAAGCCATGGGCAAGCGCAGCGGCGACCGTGTAGTGATTGAACTTTCGGTCAAGGACAAGAACAGGCGCCACGACACTGAGAAAGTCTTGAGTGTCTTGGGCATCAAGCTGCGCGCCAAGAAAGGCGAGGTGGAGGTCAAGCGCGGAGAGAAGAAGAAACAAGCCATCAAGCAGGAAACGGCATCCGCGCTGGCTCTCGACGAGGTCGGCATACAGGAGACGCTGGAAGATGGCAAGCCCTACGAACTCGAAATCCTCGACGAGTGGGCCCCCGTATATCCCAGCGAGAAGTTTTGGCGTGAAGCGTTTTACCCCAATCAGAAAGGTCCCGGCGGGTTAGCTACGGCACTGGTGCGCGTGCCTAAGCTGGCGGAATTCTACGTAGGCGTGAACTCGCTCGATCCAAAGGTTCTTGCTGCGCTGCTGCGTTTCCTGCCTCTCCGTTATCTCTACGAGAAATATTCGCATCTGCTTTATCTGTACGCTCCCGCTCTGGCCATGCAGGGGGACCATGCAGCGGTTCCCGGCGGGGCGCATGCTGAGCCGGTGTGGACCCAACTGGCGGGGGCCAGCCCTAGCGACCCCAGCCATTTTTTCCGCGCCCTATTGGACCGCGACGATGGCAAATTGCTGGCTTTCCTCTTTGCCTTGTCTGGGCTTGACGTGCCGCATCAAGCGTTTTTCGAGGCCAACGTTTCCCGCACGCGTGAGTTCTACAAGCTCTTCACGAATTCTCCTGAGGTCCGTCACCTCTCTCCGCTTGCCATCCACGACTCTCCGCTCTCCGGCTTCCTGCGCTCCGTCCCCCTGGACAGCGAGGGCCGCCTTGACTTTCCTGGGTCACCTACAGTGTGGACCCTGGCGTCGGGCCGATCCACCAGCGACAAACACATCGAGAAGTTGGTCGAAAAGGCTTCCAAGGCTGCACCGCCCCAGGTGGAGGAATACGTCCTAGTGCGCCTCGCGCAGACGCGATACCACGACAAAGGCGCGGTGCGGCATACCGAGATGGAGAACTTCCTTGCCGTCTCGCGCATTGATGCGCACCGGCCACAGCCCCTGGACGAGCGCTCGGCCATGATCCTCGCCCAACGATACAACGACTATCCGGGCGCCTACGCTTATTTCACTGACCTGACGACCCTCGGCGCCTCTGATTTCACACAGTTCTTTTCCGCCGTCGATCACATCAGGTCGCACCCGTTGGTCGCCGCGAACTTCCAACTGGGGGAGCTAAATTCCCTGATTGAGTGGATATGCCTGACCCGGCGTCGTCAAGCGGTTGGGGACGAGGAGGCCGCGAAGCTTTTCCGATATGTGTGCGAGCGTTTCACCTCCGCCAACGACAGTGCCGACTACGCCGATGCGTCATTAAATGCCGCTCGCGCAATCCTTGCGGCGTGCAACCCCAGGAAAGGGCTTGGCTCCCCTGACGATCAGATCCGCACATGCCTGGCTGGCGCAAACGCTACGGAGCCCTCGAGTTTAAGGGGCAGGGAGTTCCAGGGCGTTCTCGATCGCCAGAACGTGCCTCGCCTGGCGGTTCTGTTTACCGTTTTTGATGCGCTCAAGAAACTGTCCGTAAGCCCCTCGACGCTGAGCGAGATTTCTGCAGTACGCACGAGTGTAGCCAGCCTCCCGCGTGTTGAGCTGCCTAGAAAGATGAAGATCTCCAAGAAGGAGAAAGAGGCTCTCACAAGCTACGGTCTTGCCCGCGCCAGGAAGCTTGTCAAGGAGCTGGAAGAAAAGGCGAGCAAGCGGAAAGCCAATCCGAAAGCCGTCCAAAAGATCTGTCAGGAATTGCTGGCGGACCTTCAGCCCCATATCACTGTTGCGCTTGCTGGCCCGGTCTATGCCTACTTTCTGCGGCCTACTGATCTTGTGGTTTCTGAAGACTCCCTGCTGCTGCGCAAACACCGCTATTTCGACTTCGTGGGTCCCGCAGGAGTCCGCGGGGCAACAATTCCCGAATCAAGATTCCATCCGGAAGGTCAAGGAGCGGGCAGTTACTTTGAAGGCAGCTTTGCCTTGTTCGGACTGGCCGCAGGCAATGCGGTCGCGGCGGGATGGAAAGTTGGGGGCAGTGGCACGTCTGACGCCGTGGCAGCACAAATAGGCGCCATTCGCAGTACAACATGGGAGAGCCTCAAGGAAGCGGACCAACGCCTACTTTGCCTTCGCGTTCATATGGCACGCGAATGGATCTTCGAGTCCGCCCGCCGGCCGGAAGTGTTTCAGGCGCTTAGCGACGAGACCATTGGGCTGCTGTCTCTCTCCCGTCGAGCTGATCTCCTGAACGGGATTACGGCCCGGGACTGGCGAAAAGCGCAGGATTCTGTAACTCTGGCCGATCTGTTAGCGCTCGGCGGCAGGTATCTTGACCATTTCAAAAGCGACCCTTGGCCCTCGCCAGTGGCCGTAAAGCTGCGGGCGGTTGCCGCCGTGAACGACGGTTCCCATCTCGGCATACTAGGTCCCGTTCGCTACAGCATTTTTGGTTGTTCTCACCCGCATCTGCTGCCGGACGCGCCCTACGAGGAGTACGAAAGGCATCTGCTTCTGGCTGACATAGCGGAACGGTCGGCGGAATTTAAGCTCTATTTGGCGTTCCTGGCTGACAGTTTGGGCGTGGAGCCGGTTGCCCTGGCTGACGTGGCAGAGCCGCTTGCCGCTAAGGCCTTCCGCTCTGCGCAGATGACCGACGCACGCGACTGGCGTTCCCTGCTCGCCGCTTATTCTTCCGTTAGTGCGGACGATCTCAAAAAGGCGTTGGAACAATGAAAAGGGGATTGTTTCTTGGCTGGACCTGCTCAGCGGTTGTTCTTCTATCGGTGCTTGGCGCATCCCGCGCCCAAGATAAGGCTGGCGTGATCAAAGTCGAGGTGCACCTGATCGAGGTTTATGCGACGGTGTTCGACCACAAGGGACACTACGTCGATGGACTGCGCCGAGATAATTTCGAGGTCTACGAGGATGGAAACCCGCAAAGGGTCTTTAGCTTCGAGACTAACTCGCAGCCACTCTCATGCGCCATACTACTCGACGCAAGCGGAAGTATGGCCGATGCGCTGCCTCGGGTGAAAAACTCTATAGTAAATTTGATCGACCAACTCGATCCGCAGGATTCGGTCGCCATCTACACCTTCGATCAGCGCCTCGTAACCCGCCAGGAATTTACCACCAACAAGAGTGCGGCCAAACATGCAGTGCTGCGGACACGCGCCGAAGGTCGGACAGCCTTGTTCGATGCGCTTGCTGAAGTATCCCTGGAGACCTCGGCTCGGAGCGGCAAGAAAGCGATTGTAGTGTTCACGGATGGCAACGACAACTCCAGCATATTGACGGCTAATTCGGCGGCCACTCGGGCCAAGAAGCTTGGCATTCCTTTGTATGCCATCGCAGCGGGAGAAGCCAACCGCTCCCGGAATTTGGAGAAAACCTTAGAGGATATGAGCCAGCGCACCGGCGGCGCCACCTACGAAGTCAAGAAAGCCAAAGATATTGAAGGAGTGTTCGCTGGAATTACTCAAGATTTGCAGCACCTTTACATGATCAGCTATCAAGCGCCTTCGGCGGTCGCAGACGGAAGATGGCGTAAGATTGACTTGGTCGTGAAAGGATTGGGGAAGTACCGGTTGCGTGCTAAGGAGGGCTACTTCCCAAACTGAGATCCTTCCCCTTTTGCGTTGCGCGTGCCCACTCACGGATTTCAGGTATTCCATCTTACACCGCGTAGCGGACAAAATGTCCCTGTCGGCCGCCCGCCAGAAGTGCCTCAGTTCGGGGAGAACGACCTATCCCGGAATTCCCGCCTAAACAAAGGTCTGAACTCAGAACCAATGCCGCCGCCCTCGCACACTACAGAGATACTTCGGTCGCCAGAATGTGCTCAGCGTGAGATGGCGCTTCGGCGAGATAACAAGTAGGCTTTAAGGAAGGGATCGAAGTCTCCGTCGAGGACGCGGTCGGTATCGCCCATTTCAAATTTCGTACGGTGGTCCTTGATGAGCCGATAGGGATGCAGGACATAGGACCGGATCTGGCTTCCAAAATCGATATCTGCCTTTGAGGCTTCGAGCTTGTCAGCGGTCTCCCGCCGTTTGCGGAGTTCCAACTCGTAAAGTCTCGAACGCAGGAATTTCATCGCCATTTCCCGATTGCGGTGTTGCGAGCGCTCGTTCTGGCACTGGGCGACAGTTCCTGTCGGGATGTGGGTGATTCGCACGGCAGAGTCGGTTGTGTTGACGTGCTGCCCCCCCTTGCCACTGGAGCGATAAGTTTCGACCCTGAGATCATCCGGCTTGATATCAATATTGATCGTGTCGTCGATCTCCGGGCTGACAAAGACAGACGCAAAAGAGGTGTGCCGGCGGGCGGCTTGGTCAAAGGGCGAGATGCGCACCAGCCGGTGGACGCCGGTCTCTCCGCTCAACCAGCCGTAAGCGTAATCGCCGGATACTGTAAAAGTGGCGGACTTAAGCCCTGCCTCCTCCCCGGACTGATAATCATTCAGTGTAAAGGCGAAGCCGTGCCGTTCCGTCCATCGCTTGTACATGCGGAGCAGCATCTCCGCCCAGTCCTGCGACTCGGTCCCGCCCGCGCCCGGGTGAATCGCGACGATGGCATTCAGGTGGTCGTTTTCGCCGGCGAGAAGGGTTTCCGTTTCAATGCGCTCCATCTCCTGCCGAAGGGTCTCCAGTTCGGTCCTCAGCTCACCCTCAACCGGCTCTCCCTCGCGGGCCAATTCGAAATACGCATCCGTATCAGCCAAGCGCTGAGCAAGCCGGTCGTCTTCTTCGAGCTTCTCGCTCAAACGCTTCCGGGCGGTCAGGATTCTTTGGGAAGCTTCCTGGTCCTGCCAGAAATCGGGCTGGGCTATTTGTTTCTCGAGTGTTTCAAGTTCTTTGCGGCTTTGGGGGGCGTCAAAGAAAACTCCGCAGTTCGTTGGCACGTCGCTTCAAATCGTCGTACTCTCTTTGCAGTTCCTCGATCACGTTTGCTCCTGATTCCAAATGGTGGAGGACGCATGGTCGTTGCCCAATCCCAGGCTTGCGACCCCCTCACCCGTCCCGCGTCCCGATGAAGTGCATCGGGATCGCGGGCCACCCTCTCCCCCAAGGGGGAGAGGGTCAGAAATATCTAAATGCAAGTGTAGAAGATGTAATCACCGCCACGCTGTCATTCCGATCCGTCAGCCGACGGACAGGAATCTCGCTCTGCCCATTCGCTACTACTGGCGATATAAAATCGCCGCTACGACCATCACTCCGGCCAGGGCCGTGCACAGCCACGCGAAGACGTCGCCATGTCGGGTATAGAAGGTCTGGCCGCGACGGTAGCTGAAGTTAGCGGGTAAGACCGTCGTTTGATGGGGCGCGATTCGTTTCTCCACCCGCCCGTAGGGGTCTATCAAAGCGGTAATGCCGTCGTTCGTGGCGCGCAACAGGTAGCGGCGATTCTCAATCGCCCGCAAGCGCGCCATTTCCAGTTCTTGACGGGCGGCGGCTGAGTCCCCAAACCAGCTATCGTTGGAAATATTCACCAACACTTGGGCGCCCGCCAAGGTGAGCCTTCTGACCAGTTGTGGGAAGATGTCCTCGTAGCAAATGAAGATGCCAATCGCACCATCCGGCGTTGGCGCCACGCGGTAACTGGTCCCGGGAACAAAGTTCCCTGCCTCTGATGTAATCCTTCCGATCAGATCCGGAAAGGCCCAAGCCGGGACGTACTCACCAAACGGCACCAAGTGCATTTTATCATATTGCAGAATTTCGCGCCCCTCCGGGTCAACGACCACGGCGCTGTTGGTGATGTGCGAGGGTCCTGGACCAAGGGGTACAACCGTATTCACCACCACGTACGCCCGGCCCAAGATGGCCATCCTCTCTACGGCATTCCGGAAAACCTGATCGCGCGTGAAGTAGAAGGGCGCAGGGTTTTCCGCCCAGATGATAAGGGGCGGCCCAACGCTATGTTGCTGCCCCTTCTCGTCCAAGGCGGTGTCTTCTCTCCGTTCTGGGATTGAAAGCGCCTCCAAGGACATGGTGACAAGTTGATTCAGCTTCGTGGGATTGAGCCAGGGCGCCCAGGTGGTGGCTGATACCTCATCCAGCGGCACATTGGGTTGCACCAACAGGGCGAGATTCGGACCCTTTGCGGGGACAGGCGGCGCGAACGCCCAATTCCCCAAGACCAGGAGCGCAGCCCATCCACCCAGCACCAGGCAAGGCCATCTCCTCCTCCAGGACCGCATTGCCCAGGCCCCCAGCGCGCTGGTTGTGGCCGCCAGGAACGACAGCCCGTAAACCCCGGTCACGCAGGCGATTTGCCTTAGGCCGGCGAAGGGCACAGCATAACCGAGGAGGTTCCAGGGGAACCCTGTAATCAAGTAGGTGCGGGCCAACTCCATGGCCACCCAAAGGAAGGGGCTGAGCAGCAAAGCGAGGGTGGGCGACCTGCGAGCCACTCCTCCAACCACCAAGCCGAATGCGCCAAAGAAGACAGAAAAAACCGCCACGAAAGCCAGCAGCGCCGTCAACGCAAGAGTCAGACTGAGCCCGCCGTATTGCCGCGTGACCTCGACAAACCAGTAGCAACTTCCAATAAGAAAGATGGCACCGGTAAAATATGCGTAAGCGAAAGCGCGCCAGGGACTCGCCGCGTCCGCCAATACGAGGAGCAGCGGGAGGCTAGCGACCCAGACCAAGGAATGAAGATCGAGCTTCGGGAAACAGGCGACTAGCAAGAAACCGCTGACCGCCCCGGCGACCCACCGCACCGGAGTCTCTTTGAATTGATTCATTGATCCAATGAGATAGGGGCAATCCGCCGACCGGCGGATGGATGTCCCAATCCAGAAATCGAAGAACGAAAACCGAAGCTCGAACGAATTTCGAATTTCGACCCGAATTCAGTGCCGGACGAAAGGCTTGAACCCTTCCCGCGTAAGCTTCGCCCGCACCTTTTCCGCATTATCTCTCGACGTAAACGGGCCAACCTGCACGCGGTACAGGTTGTCGTTGGCGTGCGCGTTTTGGGGCGCCACGAGAAACACCGGATAGCCGCGCCCTTTCAAGATTCCCACCAAGGTTTCGGCATCTTGCTTTGTCCTCGAAGCCACAACCTGAACCGCGAATCCGCCCCCGACCTCCCCAGTCGCAGGAGGTGTCGCGACCCTTCCAGGGTCAGGCTCCCTTTCCGCCTTCGCCCGCGATGGGGGGTGCGAGGTCACCGGTGGCGCGGTTTCAGGGGCCGGCGCAGGTTTCCGTTCGCTGGATGCTGCAGGAGAGGCGCTGGCTTGTGCGGTTGCGACCGGCGGGGGAACGGAAGTTGTGGATGTCGCCGCATTGCCGGCCCCCACCGGGACGGTCTCGAGAGGAGGATTGATGGTGGGTGGAATCGTGGCGGGAGTTGAAACACGTTCCGTGTCCGGCGACATGCGCGCTGACCGTTCGTTGTACCCCACCAGGAAACCCAGCGAGAAGAAAACCCCGCAAACGGCCACTCCCGCCAAGAAGATCAGGATAAGGTGACGCGTGGAAAGCCCCTTCTCCTCGCGCAAAGAATCTGCATCCATAAGCATGGTCAACCTCGGCATGTGCCGGTCTAAACGGGCTGCGGAAAAATCCCTCCAGGCTGTCAATCCGAGCCCTTCGCTGTCATCCTGAGCGCAGCGAAGGATCTCGCTCTGCTCAGGGTAAACTCCGCGAGGAATCTCGCTCTCAGTATCTTCAACGCAGTGCGAGATTCCTCGTCGTCCGCCAATAAGAATGGCGGACTCCTCGGAATGACAGGCCAAACGGGTCTTTCCGCAGCCTGTAAAGCCCGGCGCTACTTGGCTTCGCCTCCCGGGGCAGTGTGGGCGGCGCCTTTTCCAAGCAAAGCGCTCAATAGCTCGATAGGGATTGGAAAGACGATGGTCGTATTCTTCTCGGTTCCGATTTCGGCCAGGGTCTGAAGGTAACGCAGCGTGATGGTGATCGGCTCTTTGGCAAGAATGGCGGCCGCCTCGGACAGCTTTTCGGAAGCCTGAAATTCCCCGTCGGCGTTGATGATCTTGGCCCTGCGTTCGCGCTCCGCCTCGGCTTGGCGCGCGATCGCCCGCTGCATGTCCTGCGGCAAGTCAACCTGCTTCACTTCCACCTTGGTCACCTTGATGCCCCAGGGCTCCGTATGTACGTCAAGAATGGATTGCAGACGCGAATTGAGCTTTTCGCGCTGGGAGAGCAAATCGTCGAGTTCCACTTCACCCAGCACCGAACGAAGGCAGGTTTGCGCGAGCTGCTCAACTTGGTAGCGGTAGTTCTGAACCTGCACGATCGCCTTTTGGGCGCTCAGCACCCGGAAGAAAACCACAGCATTCACCTTCAACGAAACGTTGTCCCGAGTGATGACATCCTGCGGCGGGATCTCCCAAGCCACCTCCTGCAGCGTGACCCTAATGATCTTGTCGATGGGCCAGAGGATGAAGATCAGCCCAGGCCCTTTGTCCGTTGCCAAGAGCCTGCCCAAACGAAAGGTGACTGCCCGCTCGTATTCCCTCAATACATTCAAACAAGCTGAAAGCCATAGAAAAACAATGACGACCACAACGATAACTGCCGGGTTGCCCATGCTGTGCTCCTTTCCGCGTTTGCGACGCGCTTAAAATGCCGGTCCCCGAGTGATCGACCACGGAGTCCCAGGCGATGACCTGCGGCGTTCTCTTTATCCAGTGTAGCGCCCCGGCAGGTCGGGGCACGTGCCGGTCCTGCCCCTGCGGGAACGGCGCTACGTGTTCATCCCGTCACGGCTTGCCTGCAAGTCTATCTGGATTCCGGCGCCGGCTCAACTACCAGAATCAATCCATCCACTTCCCGAACCCGCACCCGCGTGCCCTTGGCAATCGGCTGCCGGGCACGCGCGTCCCACAGTTCACCATGGGCTAGGACCTTGCCTGAAGGATCGAGGTCAGTCTTTGCCACGCCCAGGGAATCAACCATCCCGGCCTCTCCCGTCACCGCCTTGCGCCTTTTTGCCGCGATGGCATAGCGCAGGAGAACGACCATGATTACGCCCAGCGGCAGGGCCACGCCGAGCGCGGTGGAGAGGTGAATGCGCGCCTGGGGCCAGGGGGAATTCACGAGAATGAGCGCGCCTATCACTAAGGCGAGAATGCCCCCCGCCGCCAATGCTCCATGCGAGGTCGCTTTGACTTCCAGCGCCAGCAGCCCCAGTCCCACAAGAATCAGAAGCACACCCATAGAATTGATGGGCAGCAGATTAAAGGCATACATGGCCAAGATCAGGGCGACCGCCCCGACCACCCCCGGCGCCACCAAACCGGGATGGGTGAACTCAATGTAAAGGCAAGCCAGCCCGATCGCACCCAGGATGAAAGCGATATTCGGGTCCGCCACCCAGGCAAAAAATTCCTCGAGTCCGGGCATTGTGTAAGGCACGATCTCCGCATTTTTCAAATGCAGGGTTGTGGTTGTGTCGTCAAACCGGCGGATGGTCTTGCCGTCGTATCTCTCGAAAATGTTTGCGGGGGTACTGAGCACCGCGTCAATCAGCTTCCCATCCAGGGCTTCCTTATCCGAGTAAGAGGAACTCTTGCGCACCGCGTCCTCGGCGAGGGCAGAATTGCGCCCCCGCTTGCCCGCAATGGAGCGCATGTAGGCCGCCGCATCGTTCTCGATCTTGGCCTCCATGGTCTTGCCCAGCTCCGCCCCACCCAGCACCACTGGGTGAGCTGCGCCAGAATTCGTCCCTGGGGCCATCACCGCCAGGTCCCCCGCTTCCAGGATGAAAAAGCCCGCGGAAGCTGCGCTCGCTCCGCTGGGCGCCACATAGGTAATGACCGGGGCCTTGGAATTGAGGATGGCGGAGACAATGTCGCGCATCGAGTTCTCGAGACCGCCCGGCGTGTTCAACTCCAGCAGGACCGCATCCGCATTGCTGTCGTTGGCAAACTTTATGCCCCGCACCACGAATTCGGCGCTCACGTGGTGAATCATCATGTTCAGGCGGATTTCAACCACTCGAGGGCGAGTCTGGGCAACCGCCGTGGGCAGACACCCCCCGCCGCCCATTGTAAGGGCAGCGCAAGCCAGCAATAGTCGGAAACGTCGCAAACTCAAGGCTCCTTCTTTGCCGCCGCGGGGCGGGAGGAGATTTGCCGGATGAGTTCCTGCGCCTCTCGGCTTCCCGGTTCGAGCTTTAAGGCCGCCTCGACCTGCTGGCGCGCCTGTTCCGATTGACCGAGGGAAAGATAAACTCGGGCCAGACCGATGCGACCCGCAAAGCTGTCCTGAAGCTTCAGCGCGGTTTGGAATTCCCCGGCCGCCTCCTGGTGCCTGCCCTCCGCCTCGAGAACTTGCGCCAAGCTCATGCGCGCATCTCTGTCGCCGGGCACCAGCGACGTCGCTTCTTCGAGTTCGCGCTCAGCTTCAGAAAAGCGCCCCTCGTTGACGAACCCCGCACCACGAGACTTGTGGACCGCGGCGTGTTCGTCAGGCGGCATGCCTGCGAGCCGCTCCTCGAGCGCGTTGTGCACGGTCAGAGAAAGCAAGCGGAAGGCGCGCTCGTCGAAGTTTTTCTTGAGGCGCGGTTGAGGCAAGACGTCCCGTGATACCCGAGCCTCCGATCCCTCTTGGTGCCGGTCCAGCCACTCGAGCTGAGCCCGCTCTCCCGCCGCATCGCCCAACTTCCCCGACACCACAGCCAGAAGGGTGTGGGCCTCAGAATCGTCGTCCTTCAGCCGGATTGCTTCTTCCAGCGATTCTGCCGCCGCGCTGTATCGGCGGAGGTTCAAGAGGGCCACGCCGCGGTTAAAACAGAAATCCGCGTCAGTCGGATCACCCTTATACGCCCGCTCGAAATCCTCCAGGGCTTCCGCATCCCGTCCCGCTCGGGCCTCCAGGACTCCCACATTATTCGCGACCTCGTCCAACGGGATTTCTCTGCTGATCCTTTCAAAGGCCGTCTTAGACGATGGGTAATGGCCGAGAAAAAACTCATCCACCCCGAAGAGGAAAAGCGACTCGAGGTAGTGAGCGTCGTTAGGGCCCAGTTTTCTGAGCCACTTCGCCGAGTTGGCATAGTCTTTCTGGCCAAAATAGAGCCGGCCAAGAGCAAAAGCCGCCCGGTGATCACTGGGATCCAGCCGGTCAGAATCCTGGAAGAAGTGAATACGGGCGGGGTCGTCCGTGGTCAGGATGCCCCGAATATAGTTCTCGAACGCATCCAGTCGCACTTCAGGAAACCTGCGGCTAAAATCCTCTTCGGTCCCGACGGTAAAATGGGGATCGTGAGCAGCCTCCAGAAGCCATACCAATCGTGTCTGAAGGTCCACCAGCTCGGTCAGTTCACCGGTGACCTCGATGGCTGGTGACAACTTTAGTTGGTGGAGATCAAGCAGGCGCGCCCTGGCAGTGAGGCCGGATCCCTCCACGTCGAATCTCCCCAAGACAGCCCAATCTACACCCAGGTTTTGAGCCACCTTGTATTCGCTGGCCACCGTCAGAGGTGTGTCCGCAGGAATACCCAACTGGTCACAGGCGGTATTGCGCTCTGCCCGTTCCAACACGTAAAAACCGGGCCCGGAAAGACGCGAGGAGAGGGTTTCAGCAAAACTTTCCGAGACCCAATTCAGATCTGCCCGGCCACTCTGGTTCTCGAAAGGGAAAACCAGCACGGCATGTGCCTCGGAGGCGCCAGCGGGTCGCCAGGAAATCAGCAATAGCAGGAGTAATCTTAGCGGTTTTCGCATCAAGAATCGATTCGCAGCTTTTATTATAGCATTGTCTCTCGCGCAGCGCCCGGTGAAGCAATCCCCGGTAGCGGGCTAAAGGTGTGTTGCCCACATGACCAGCCTATGGAGTCCGCCCCGAAGGCCGCGGCGGGCAAGAGGCTGCGCCACAAGGTGAGGACCAGCCCGAAAGTCGAGCCAGCGTCAAAGACGGTGTGCCAACCAACTTGCAAGCAGGCTTGCAAAGAGGGATAACAAAAAAGCACCAAGTACACCATTACGAAGGTACACGAAAAACCAATGCCGCTTCCTTCCCTGTCCGATGGCAAAGGTCGTGCGCGGGAATAACCTTACAACCAGGTACTCAACGACCCAGAGGCCTGTGGTTATGATGGGCTTGGCCCACTTACCTGTTCTCACCGTTTCAGAGAGCAGGTACGGAGATGCGTTGTTCCAGAAGAATATCGGGGCGAGAAACAAAGCAATAACGAGAGCGATTCCTGGCCCTCCCGACAGAAACAAGGAACACCACTCACGGATGCCCGCCGTCCACTCGTCTAGCTTCTCGCCAAAATAAATCACGTTCTTCTGTGTGCCGTTAACCGTATATTCTACCGACGGGGAGGGGTTGTCCCTGAGAACCATGAACGCAGATTGCTTCCCGCGTCCTGAAGCGCCAGCGGTGAGGGAAATGATTGTCCGGCCCTTGGAATTGGGCTGCGGAATGATGTCTTCTATATCATGAAACTGAACCGTTCGTCCATCCGAAAACCTCACCGTGTCCTCTAGGGTATCGCCCACTTCGCCCAGGACCTCTGCCAATCGCCTCAGAAGCCCCGCATCCACGACGAATGCTATTTCGAGTGAGCGGGTTTTGGACGCTTCGGTCTCCATCCAGACTCCAAGGACTTCGCCCTATTTTACGAATTTCAGGGAAACTTGGCCTGTCACTGTACGTCCGAAGACTGGGGACGCCCAATTGTCGAGGACTAAACTGTAGACCCCCGGATTAAGGATGTCCTGATGAATCGCACATATTCTTTCCCGGCACGAAAAGACCGGCTGCCCTTGGTAATACAACGCCAATGTGATTTTTCCATCCATGCCGCCTGTCGAGGATATCTGCCCATGCACTTCGGCGTTGCTCATCTTGTTCGGATTCACGGTTATGTTCCAGCTTCGCATCTGTCCTGCCGGTATTGTTACGGAGCCATTTAGCGCATTCTCAGTGACGGTGTTCTCGGCAGCGACTTCGGGAAGCGGCCTCGGAGTTCCTGCATTCAAGTAAGGCTTAGCCCAATTGATTGGAATGGCAAAGTTAAGGTTTTGTCCTTGCGCCATGTACGCTACTGAGACCCCAACAACCTTGCCATATTGGTCGAACACTGCGCCCCCGCTAGACCCCGGACTAATTGGGGTACTCATCTGAATCACGCCGTTTCTTATTGCGCTTACGATGCCAATACTCATGGTGTTTTGAAGGCCCAAGGGCGAGCCAATCGCCACGACCTTGTCCCCGACTTGCACCTTGTCAGAATCGCCAATCCCCAAAACCGTTTTCGGGGCAGGTGTCAACCGTATTACCGCAAGGTCACGGTTTTGGTCATAAGCATCTACGCCATCCACGGAACCCACTGTTCCATCGCTAAACTTCACGGTCGCACGGTAGGCTCCTCTTATGACATGGTAGTTTGTAATTGCTGTCCCGTCCGAAGAAACAACAAACCCACTGCCTAGCTCCCGCTTACGCCCCTCGTCATCGTAAGTCTCTATGAGAGCCATTCCCCCGCTTTCACTCTGGTAAATTTCTTGCGGCGAAAGCTGGCGGGGTGCGCTAGTGGCGGGCAAAACAGGCTGCTCGGCGTTGTTGGCAGGACCGCCAGCGTTCGCAGTTGCGCTTGTTTGGGTCGGCTCTTTGGGGCCGCTGGGAGTTACTTTCTTTTGCCTTTGACCGTTGATGAACCATCCGCCTAGAAACAGAACTATCGCCCCGCCAATTACGGCAAGGAAGCGCAAATAAGCATGGGGTGGCCTGGGTTTGGCGGGCGTGGCCTGCGTTGGGCTTTTGGGCGTCGGGCCGACATTGAGCGATTGCCCGCACTTCCTACAGAACTGCGAATCGTCCGGCAACTCTGTGCCGCATTTATGGCAGAACATCGCTACCCCCCCTGTTCTGCTAGAGGAAGGTCGTGGCCCAAGAGGTCGGCTTCCCAAACCTTCAGGAACTTCCTCTGTCCCTGTTGCTGTCAGGGCACCACCACCCGCAAAGCGATCCGTCCCCCGGCTCTTCAGGCTTGGGCTTTGCGGTCGGTTTCCGCAATCTTTCTTGTATTACATTCCGTGTCGATACTTGCGAGCGTCTGCCGGGCGCTTAGCACCATCTTCAGTCCGCTGCTGTACCACTGCTTACGGAGAATTAGACTTAACACTGTGGGCAGAAAAATACCGAACATCACCATCGTTGCAGAATGATTTGATAGCACCAGGAAAAACTTGGGGGCCTGGCTCGGGTCAGTCCCCGCAGCTTTGAGACTAGCGGTAACATCCGCCTCTGCCACGATTCGAGCTTCGGCTTCGGTGAGACGGCCTTTATGCGCACGGATTGTGGCAGCTTGTTGCGCAATTTGGGAATCGTGTGCCTGGATTCTGGCGGCGTCCGTGGGACCGAAGTGGTTTGTCAAAGTCATCATTCCCAAAAACGAGCATGCAAGTCCGAGAAGGACAGCAAGTCGGGTAGCGTGTTTCATGCGCCTGCGCCCTTCTCGCTCTCGCTTTGCGTACCATTCGTATGCTTCTGGGTAGCGCCGGGCCGTGGGGGGGTTGGCGGGTGTGGCCTGCGCTGGGCTTTTGGGTGTCGGGCCAACATTGAGCGATTGCCCGCACTTCCGACAGAACTGCGAATCGTCCGGCAACTCTGTGCCGCATCTGTGACAGAACATCGCTGCCGTCCCTCTACCGCAAGAGCATAGTTCGGCAAAGAAGGTTTGTCAATTACTCGCGTCTCCTGGTTGTAGCGGCGATTCTATCCGCCACCTGACGGACCAAGCGGCGGCGTCCCGATCAGATCGGAACAAGTCCCGCCGCCTCTACATCAAACTTTGTCACCCGAAGAGTGTTCAGACTCAATCCTTGATCCCTACCGGCGGGTGGTTCATCAATTCGACGTAAGCGGGATTCTGGCTGATTTTCATAAAGTCCGGATCGTCGAGGATCCTCTTCCGGTCTTTGAACCCGTCCTCAAGAGCGCGGCGCAGGCTGCGCACGGCCTCGTCCACACGCCCCAGAGAAGCAAAAACCTTCCCCATGTAAAAGTAGTATTCCGGATCGGCCGCCCGCGCCGTGAGGGTGGTCCCGAACGAGGAACGCTGCGCGAAGATATTGGGGTCAAGACTCAATGCCGTCCGGTATTCCTCCACCGACTCCTTGTATTTCTTCATGTGCAAATAAGATGTTCCCAGGTTCAAATGGTAGGAAGCTGACTCGGGATTCAACTTGAGCGCCTTCGTGTAATACTTAACAGACTTTCCGTACTTCTTCTCCATGTAGTAAGTGGTTCCCAGATTATTCAAAGGCTCAGCGTAGGTCTTCTGGCGGTGAATCGCCTGGTTGTAAGCCTTACGCGCGGCGGAGAAATTCTCAAGCTGTTGATAGGCAATCCCGAGCTTGTTCCACACAATGGGGTTGGAAAAGTGGGCATTCTTTAGAGCCCGGTAATAGTAATCCACAGCATCCTCGTAAGACTTGCGAGCCATAAAGACGTCCCCACGCTCCTCGAAGTTGAGCGGGCGAGGCTTGGCGGGGGCTTCGCGCGCCTGGCCAGCCGTGGCAGGAGGCGACGCGGTCCGATCTTGTTGAGCGCCGCGCAACATGCCTACACTGGGAAGGCAGAGGATGAGGGAAAAAAGTATTGCGATGAATCCCTTCATCACGGGTTGAGCCAGATTATCAACTTTCATGTCCAAACCTCGCAACGGGGATAAACAATTATTGGCCGGAGGGATCCGGACCCTAGGTCTGAGGCGCCCCCTTATTCTCAGACTGCGGAGGCGGCGCGGGCTTCGAATTCTTGCCTTTGAAAATCGATAAAAACTTTCTTATGACCCCGCGCCTGCCCGCAGTGGAGGAAGCTTCCGGCAGCTTAACCGCACCTTGCGGCGGCGCATCTGAGGCCCCCGTCGGGACGGCAGCCGCGGCCGGCAGGCTGGGTTGACCCTGGGGATGGAAGAGCCTTCCCAGAATTCCCCGCGAGGGCTGCGGCGACTGAGGTTCCGTCCCCGCAATGAAAACTTCATTGCGGACGATTTTTGCGTCGCTGGTCGTAGAGTTTGTTTCCACGGGAACGGCAACCACGCCCTCCGGCATTGGAAAAGGCTTCGGGTCGGCGTAACCGGGAACTTCCGCGGCGCGTTTCATGAACTCTGTCCAGATGGGCAATGCAGAGTAGGCCCCTGACAGCCTCAGTTCGCGGTCATCGTCGTAGCCGACCCAAACAACCGCCAGCAGGTTGGAGGTGAATCCCGCGAACCAGCCGTCGTGCGAAGTTCCCGTCTTCCCCGCTGCCGGGAGCGTGAAACCCCGACTGCGGACACCGGCGCCCGTGCCGTTGTTGATCACGCTTTCCATCAAGTCCACCATCAAATAAGCCACGCGGGGGTCGAGCACAGGCCGGGTGACTACGGAATTCCGCCAGAGAGTCTTTCCCGTAGAATCGTTGACCGCCAGGATGAACCTCGGTTCAACATACTGGCCGCCATTCGAAAAAATCGTATAGGCCCCGGCAATCTCCAGCGGCGTGGCCACATAGGAGCCCAGCGCCATAGCGGGAGTGGCCAGCAGGTCTTTGTTGATTCCTGCGGCTATCGCCAGGTCCCGCACCTTGTCATACCCAACCATTTCCGCCAAGTGGACCGTGGCCACATTCAGTGAGTGGGTGAGGGCCTCGCGCAGGGTTACCAGCCCGTGGTATTCCTGCTTGTAGTTTTCAGGTTCGTAAGTGAGGTCGCCGAATTGGAAGGTGGTCGGCGCGTCGTTGAGCACGGTGGCCGGGGTTATGAGCGGCTGCGAGCCGTCCACACCCGAACTGAGCGCGGCGGCGTAGACAAAGGGTTTGAAGGACGAGCCCGGTTGGCGCTTGGCCAAAACGTGGTTAAGTTGGCTGCTGGCGTAGTCTCGCCCGCCCACCAGAGCTTTAATCTCCCCCGCGTGCGCGTCCAGCGCCAGCAGCGCCAATTGGGGCTGATTCAGATCCTGGACCACGCCCGGCTTGGCATGCCTTGACTTCCTTGACTCCTGGTCCACTTCGCTAATGCCCAGCCGCGCCCCCTCCGAGGCCGCCTTCTGCAAATCGAGATCGAGGGTGGTATAAATGCGATAGCTTTGCGAAACCAAATCCCGCTCGGAAAACTGAGTGAGCAACTGATCGCGCACCATGTCCACAAAGTATGGCGCCTCTAGACCTTCCACGTTTTGATTGATCACCCCCAAAGCCGTCCCGGAGGCTTTCTCGGCCTGCTGGGAGGTGATCATACCTAGCTCGAGCATCTGTCGGATCACATAGTTGCGCCGTTCCAATGCCCTGGCCGCCCGCCGGTAAGGTGAATACATATTGGGACCGCGGATCAGGGCCGCCAAAAGCGCCGCCTCGGGCAACGTCAGGCTCCCGACGTCTTTGTTGAAATACGCGTTGGCGGCCTCGCCGAAGCCATAAATGGAAAAACTCCCCCGCTGGCCAAGGTATATCTGGTTCGCATAAAGCTCCAAAATCTGTTCCTTGGTCAGACGTTGTTCCAGCAGGAAAGCCAGGAAAGTCTCTTCGAGTTTTCGTCGCCAGATGCGCGCGGGGGTCAAGAAAAAACCGCGAGCCAACTGCATGGTTAAGGTGCTGCTGCCTTGCACGTTCCGATCCGCCCGGATGTCAGCCAACGCCGCGCCTGGAATGCGCAGTATATCCACGCCGTGATGGGAGAAAAAGCGATGATCTTCCGCGGCCACTATCGCATCCACCAGGAATTTCGGAAGGTCCTGGAAGCGCACCAGTCGCCGCTTGGAGCGGGTGTTGTCGAACAGCGTGGTGATCACCTCAGGCTCGAGATCGTAACTCTCCAAACTCCTGGCGCCGTCAAGCGAGGTGATGGAAGCCAAGCGGCCATCCCGAAAGGTCAAGAGGGCCGGGCCTTCGGGGTTAACTCCGGCGGTGAAAAAAGAAATGGGGCCTGGAGTGATTTCAATCCTGTCTTTCGCCAGCTTATAGACGCCGACGGAGGACGCCCCGCCGCTTTCGGCATAAAGGGCCCTGCGCAGACGTTGGGCGACCTCTTCGGGGGTGCCCGCCTCACCTACGGAAACCAGCGTGGGTGCGGCGAAAACCAGGGAAGCATTGTTAAAGATGTCGCCGCTCAGACGCGCGTCAATGAGGCGGGAGAATCGGACGTAGTAGTAAACGAAAAGGCCGGCGAAGGCAAGCAGGCCCAACAAGCAGGCGGCTACGAGGCCCTTCTTCCCGCCTGCTACTCCACCCAGGCGTGACCGTCCCTGCTTCCGGAACGGACGGGGATTCGAACGCGATGCTGGCGCATTTCGAACCACGCGTTATAGCGACCGGTTCTCCGCCGATGGCGTGAAGTGAAGCTTGAGGGTATAAACCTTCAAGTCGACCGGCACTGTGTAGTCCAGATCGATCATGACATGACTTCCGAGAGTGACCTTGACATCGTCGGCGGCAAGCGGGATTCCGTGATCCTGTGCGAACGCAACTACCTCATTCTTTACCTCATCCGGCGTGGTGGGCCGGGTTCGAACTGCCAACTGAGTGGAGAGTTCGCGGATATGGTCTTGAAGCTGAAAATTGTTCACGTAAACTGGGATGACCTTTATGGCAAGAAAGATGGCGGCCGCAAGAATTGCCAAAGACAAGAGAGTCCTAAACCGTCCTGAAGCCTCTTCTGTTCGCTGCATGCCGGTACCTCGTTGAACTCTTGCTCCTTAACCAAGATACTCCACTTGCAGGCATTTCACGACCTCTGTAAGCTTAACATCGCGAACTTGCTTTGTCGAGCGCTGGAAGATCTCCGCCAACCCCTGCGCGAACTTCCGCTTGCCCACGGTAACTCGGTAGGGCACCCCGATCAGGTCCGCATCCTTGAACTTGACCCCTGGCCGCTCCCCACGCTCATCAAAAAGCACGTCCAGCGAGTTGGCCAGCATTTCTTCGTAAAGTTTCTCCGCCGCCTCGCGCAGTTGGGGGTCGTCCATGTTGGCCGCCGTCAGGATGACGTCGAAGGGCGCAATCGCCCGCGGCAGGTACATGCCGTCCTGGTCGTGGTTCTGCTCCACGGCGGCGCTCAAGATGCGCTCCACGCCGATTCCATACGAACCCATGACCAGGGGGGTCTCCTTGCCGTTTTCGTCCAATACCGTCGCATGCATCGTTTCGGAATAACGCCTCCCCAGCTTGAAGATGTGCCCCAATTCCACGGCGATGCGAATTTGCATCGGCTGGCCACAGCGCGGGCAGAGATCGCCCCCCGTCACCACACGCAGGTCATGATACTCGGCCTGAAAATCACGCCCCGGCGTAACGTTGCGGAGATGCGTGTCATCACGGTTAGCGCCGGTGATGAGGTTCTTTCGCCCCTCGAGCGCCCGGTCCGCCAGGATCCTCGCTCCCTTAAGCCCCACCGGGCCCAGCGAGCCTACGTGCGCGCCATGCAACTCCCATGCCTCCTCGGGTGTGGCGGGCCGGAATACCTCCGTGCCCAAGGCGGCGGCCAGCTTCGTTTCGCTGAGGGTGTGATCGCCACGCAGCAAAAGAACCACCGGCTTGCTTTCCACAACGTAAACCAGCGTCTTCATCAACCGCGTCGGACTTTCACCGGTGAAATTTGCCAAAGCATCAATGGTCTTCTGGCCGGGAGTGGGGAATGGCTCGGGGGGGGCGTCGCCGGGCAAATCCTCAACTGCCGGCGCTTGGCCTTCCGCTTTCTCCAGGTTGGCCGCGTAGCCACACTCAGAAATGGCCAAAGAATCCTCGCCCGCGTCAGTGGGCGCGGCAAACTCATGCGAGTGTGTCCCGCCCATCGTCCCCGAATACGCTTCCACAATTACGTACTTCAGCCCGCAGCGGTCGAAAATCCGCCGGTAGGCGCCGAAATGTTTCTGGTAGCTGATCTCCAGCCCGGCGTCGTCCAGGTCGAAAGAATAGGAGTCCTTCATCCAGAACTGACGCAGGCGCAGCAGCCCGGACTTGGGCCGCGGCTCGTCGCGGAACTTTTCCTGGATTTGATACCAGATCTGCGGCAGTTGCTTGTACGAGCGCAGCTCGCCCCGCGCGATGTTCGTCATCTCCTCTTCGTGCGTCACTCCCAGGCACATCTCGTGGTGGTTCCGGTCCATGAACTTGAACAACGTCTCGCCGTATTGCTGGTAACGCCCGGACTCTTTCCAAAGCTCCGCAGGATTCAAAGCCGGCAAATAAAACTCCTGCGCTCCGATGGCGTTCATTTCCTCACGGATGATCTGCATCACCTTGAGAAGAGATTTCTGCGCCAGGAAGAGATAGGCATAAACTCCCGCCGCTACCTGGCGAACGTAACCGGCCCGCAACAGCAAACGATGACTGGGCACCTCCGCCTCCGCGGGGTCCTCGCGCAAAGTGGGAATGAATGTTTGACTCCAACGCATAACTTTCACCTTTCGACTTTAGCGTACTGTAATCAGCCTTCAGCTTTCAGCCCGTTCCTTGCTGACTGCTGATAGCTGATAGCTGATCGCTGACAGCTAGGAATGAATCCGCCATTGTTGAGGATTTGCGCGCAGGATGTCAAGGAATCCGGCCCGCTGGTGAACGTTAAGGGCCAACCGGACCCCGCGCGTCACAGTTTGGTGAAGGGCGCGTAAAATCGGCAGTGATCTCTTCCGTGAGTATGCGGATGAGATCATCAACAAGTTCGGGGGAAAGCACTGAAGGAGCCATCTTTGTGACGACCTTTTGCACAACATGGTGAACCCACTCCGGGTCAATCGCAGAAGGCAGTTGAGGAGTCGAGAGTCGAGGAGTCGAGGAGTCCAATACAGGCTCGGCTGCGGCTTCAGGGATGGGCTCTGGGGTTGGTTCAGCAATCACGGGACTGGGTTCAGGCATTGCCACAGGAATCACTTCGGAGATGAACTCGGAACCGACTGATAACGGCCCAGGCGCGGTTTCAGGGATGAGCTCGGCGGTTGGTTGAGGAATGACCAGACTAGGCTCAGGCACAGCCTCCGGAGCGGTCTCGGAAGTCGCTTCGGGACTCACCCAAACTGGCTCAGGGGCGACCTCAGGCATTGGCTCTGCAACTGGCTCGGCAATGACCACGCTGGGCTCAGCGACGGCTTCCGGTGCGGTTTCGGAAATCAAGTCGGGACTGACCCAAGCCGCCTCGCGCGCCGCTTCAGGGACGGGCCCTGCGGTTGGCTCAGCAACCACCGGACTCGGCTCAGGCATGGCTTCCGGTGCAGCCTCGGAAATCATTTCGGGACTGACCCAAGCCGCCTCGGGCGCGGCTTCAGGGACGGGCTCTGCGGTTGGCTCAGCAACCACCGGACTCGGCTCAGGCATGGCTTCCGGTGCAGCCTCGGAAATCATTTCGGGACTGACCCAAGCCGCCTCGGGCGCGGCTTCAGGGACGGGCTCTGCGGTTGGCTCAGCAACCACCGGACTCGGCTCAGGCATGGCTTCCGGTGCAGCCTCGGAAATCATTTCGGGACTGACCCAAATCGGCTCGGGCGCGGCTTCAGGGACGGGCTCTGCGGTTGGCTCAGCAACCACCGGACTCGGCTCAGGCATGGCTTCCGGTGCGGCCTCGGAGATCATTTCGGGACTGACCCAAACCGGCTCAGGCGCGGCCTCAGGCATGCGCTCTGCGGTCGGCTCGGGCCTCACTCCAGGCGCGAAGTCTGGGAACGGCTCGGCGGCGGGTGCAAGCGATGATCCCGGCGAACCCCCGAGCGCCTCTTCTGGCGCAGCAGCGAGCTGTGGTTCCGGCAAAGATGGGGGCGAGGCTTGCAGCACAGGCTCAGGCGAAGGCCGGGGGGGAATATCAGGCAGAGGTTCAGGCGGCGTCGCCAGCATTTCATCAAGCGGTCGTCCCGCAAAACTCGAACCCGCCAGAAGCGCGGCCAAGTCCTGCTCCTGACTTGTTGTGGAAGGTTCCGGTCCGGGACCCATAGTTGGGACTTCAGGCAGCGCCGAAGAGGATGGAGCAACAAGCGTTTCCGGAGGGGTGGCTGGGGATGCCGGGACTTCGCCGAGGCCGGTGAATTTCGCCACCATGGCGATCAAGTCATGGGGAGTAAAAGGCTTCTTGATAATACCGTCAGCCCTGACCTGCGCACCCCGCTCCTCATCGTACGGCTCCAGGTCGCTGCCCACTAGCAGCACGGGCACATGGAGCAAATCCGCTGAGGTCTTTACAAATTCACAAACCTCGTAACCATCTTTGCCTGGCATAGACACGTCGGCAAGCACGAGAACAGGCTGCAATATGGGCAGTTTCTTGATCGCCGCGACGCCATTAGAGACCGTTTCAACGTCAAAACCCTCGCCTTGAAGGATGCTTTGGGCTTTCCTTTGAATGGTCGGGCTATCATCTGCGATCAGGATCAACCGAGCCACACGGCCTCCCATCAATGCTGGGTCGCGTCAGAACTTATGACACCAATACCACGTCAAATGGAGGAAGTCAAGGCACAAGGGTACCAGGCTTTCGGCTGGTGTCCGAGGTACGAGAAAACGCCCCGCCAGAATCAGCCGGCGTGACCATGGGCGAACACGACCTCAGCCAACGGATCCACAATCGTTTTTCAGCATCCTGCGCGAGAACCAAAGAGGGGCAGATCAGAAGGGCTTGATCACCTTCTTCAGGATGTGGAATCGGCCTTTTTTCTTCTCAGGCGTGCCTGTTTCAGATTGCCCTTGAGGGGCAGAGTTGGAATTGCTCTCCCCTGCCTTGGCGCTGCTCTGATTGCTGGAAGTACTCACCTTATTATCCTGCGCCTTCGAACTGCTTTCACTGGCTGAAGTGTTAAGACTGTTGTTCTGGGCGCCAGTGCGGGGACCTTGGCTGGACCCATCGGTGGCTGGCTTGGACTCAACCGCCTTCCCGGAACTCAAGCCGGGGTCGCCCACGGGCTGAACAATCATCGAAGCGTTGGGAACAGAGGGAGCGGCAGGCGCCCCTTTCGCCATTTCCACTGCAGTGGCCGGCACCCGTCCTATTTGAACGGGGCCGCGCAAGGTGGCGCTGGTGTCTGGGGTGACGGCCATCGCCGCATTCAGTTTTCCAAGCAGGCTCTTGGGGCGCAACCTGGCTCGATCTGCCTCCGCTCGCGCCAACGTCGCCTTAGTGGGCTTGGGAACCGGTTGGCCCATGGCCACCAGGCGCTCTTTAGCCGCATCCACGCGCGGGCTGAGAGGAAAATCACGCACCAAGCGCGAGTAGTAGGGAATCGCTTCTTTGGGGGTTTTCAGGCGCTCCAAGGTGTCACCCAATCCATACAGGGCCTGGTCCCCCATGCTGAAGTTGGGGTACTTCTCGACGATCTCCCGGAAGCGCCCCCGCGCCGCGCGATACGCCCCCCTCGCCTCGTAAAAACTCGCGGTCTCGAACTCCCCTTGCGCCAGCACTTCCTGTGCTTCTCGCAGGCGCGCCTTGACGCGGACGGTCAAGGGGTTTTCGGGGTATTTCAACAGAAACTCCTTGAGCTCGGCTTCCGCAAGGCGAGCCTCGGTCTGGTCCCGGTCGGCCTTGGCCATCATGCGGAAATGCGACATACCCACGCGGTATTGAGCCTGCGGCGCTTCGGGCGCCGTGGGGAAGAAAGTGATAAAGTCCTTGTATTCCGCATCTGCTTGCGTGAGGCCTGAGACTCCTCCCTGCTCGTAGTATGAATCCGCGATGGCCAGTTTGGCTTTGGCCAGATACTCGCTGTCCGGATACGTATTGATGAGGGTTTGGAGAGTAAGACGGCCCACGTCGAAACGACCGTGCGCAATTTCGTTGGTCGCCTTTTCGTAAAGAATCTTGTCCGGCTGATCGCCAGGATTGACTGCGGAGGCCAGGTCCGAGCGCCGATGGCGATGCAAAAGACACCCGGGTAGGAACACGCCACCCAGCACGGCCACCCACAAAAACCAGGGCACGCGCTTCCATCCGCTCTTGCTGATTCGTTTCGACAGTGTCTTCACTCCTGATTCGCGTTCATCATACTTTGAACATCGGCCGCGAGGCGCAAACAAGGCGCAACATCTCGCCCAACCGTGCCTTTGGGTCATCGCTATTAAAGATGGCGGAACCGGCCACCAGGATGTCTGCGCCGGCTCGAGTAAGTTGCTCCAGATGCTGGAAGTGGATGCCACCTTCGACTTGAATGGCAAAATCCGTGCGCCGCACATCACGCAGCAACGCTGCCGCGCGCACTTTCTCCACCGCTCTTGGGATAAAGGTTCGCTCGCTCAATCCCGCGTCAGAGGACAAAATTGAAAGATAATCGAATTCCCCCACCAAGTCCACAATTGACTCGAGGGGCGTCGCCGGATTCAAGGCAACTCCCGCTTTGGCTCCTTGCGTACGGATCTGTTCCAAGACTCGGGGCAACCGAGTGGTGGACTCGAGGTGAACCGAAATACGATCCGCGCCCATCTCGAGGAATTCAGCAATATAGCGTTCCGGACGTTCGATGAGCAGGTGTAAGTCCAGTACCAGGTCGGTGGCTTTCCGCAGTCGGCGGACGACCGGTTGCCCGGCGCTGATATCCTCCACAAAGTGGCCGTCCATCACCTCCACGTGGAGCATCGGCGCGCCCGCAGCCTTGATGATGTCGAGCGCCTCTCCGAGTCGAGCGAAATCTGCCGCCAGCAGTGAGGGAGCAATCAGGGCCATAAGAGAAGTCCCACCGGCTAAGCCCATGTCGTGGGACCCACTTGGTAGAGTAGCATAAACGATCACTTGATGTTCAGCAGTTCCACATCAAAGGTGAGCGTGGAATTCGGGGGTATCACTCCCGGGTAGCCACCCGCTCCGTAAGCCAAAGCGGGAGGGATGACCAGCTTGCGCTTCCCACCCACGTGCATCGAGGCCACACCCTCATCCCAACCTTTGATCACTTGACCGCGGCCCAGTGGGAACGAAAACGGTTTCTTCCCCGGCCCCACCGACGTGTCAAAGATCTTCCCATTTGCGAACCGGCCGGTATAATTCACCACCACCGTGTCGCCATCTTTGGGTTGCGGTCCTTTGCCCACCACAACGTCCCGGTATTGCAAACCGGAAGGCGTAGTGGTCATTTGCGCCGCAGGCTTCGGATGCGTCGTCCCCGCCTTGGGCGCAGTAGCAGTGCTTTTCTGAGTAGTGGACTTGGCCTTCGCAGCGGGCGGCGGTGTGGTCGTTTGATCCTGCGCAGCCCACACGTTGGCTGATAGGAAGGCAAGGAATGCAAGGAGTATAACAGCATTTTTCATCTTGATTTCCCTCCAGACTCGAGCATGTATTCTTCCTGCGGGCGACTCTCTCCCGCCCGTCTACAGTATCAAGAGTGGGTGGGCGTTTCAACTGGCGACTTGAAGTGGACGTGCCATGAAGGACCAAGACGCCGTTCGACCCTGATTTGTCGGTGGCCGGCGTGCTGGCCCAACCATAAACGGCTCAGAGGAGGTCTTTGTCGCGCAGAATCTGGAGGTACTCGTCCTTAGATAGGGGACATTTGCTGAGGTCTCTGCATTGCTTTTGGGTTATGTGAAGTTCACGCGGCAGGTGGCCGTGCCCCTTTTCCCTCGATGCCCGGCGAACGCCGAACCTGGTGACTAGCTTGTCGCCCACAAAAAGCTCGTAGTACTTATGACTCCTGCCTTCGTCGGACGTGCAACCCAGCTTGTCTGCGATAGCTTCTGCGTCGTCCTGAGTAAGCAAGAGTCACCCCTTCTCGATGCTGCGGATGCGCTTGTTCAGAAGGGTTTTTTGCCGTAATGGACCCTTGCCCAGCCTGGTGTCGGGGAGGCCGTTTAGCCGATCAAAGGTGTCAACCAGCGTTTCCTTCAGATTGGCAAGCGCTTCTTCCTCTGTGTCACCGGACGCAAAGATGCCCAGGTCGAAGACGGCTGCCTCAAACTCACCTTCCGACTCCATCACGACGGCAGTGAAGGGTCTCAAGATGTGATACGGTTCAGGCTCCAGAGACTCAATTGGAACCAGGAAGCTTCGTCGCAGCGCGCCCAGCTCTCCGAGTTTCTTAAGTACCTGCTCAACCTTTGATTCGAGTCCCGCAACTCGTTCGCAGAGGTCATCGAGTCTCTTCGTGTAGCCGAAAACGGCGCGCAATTGCTCCTCGACCAATGTACCCATAACCAGCCCATGCCTCTAGACAGGGACACTGTACGATTCACTACCTATCCTAGCATATGTCGTGATGAAAGGCGCGTTAGTTCTCGACCTGCACTAGGCCGTTGCCGTTTTGCTTCACGGATTTGGGATCGAACGGCACGGAGAATTGCCGCTCGATTTTCTCGCGCATGCAGGGTCCGGAGTTGTAGATGCAGAAGGGATAGACCAAGCCATTGGGCGCGGCGTAATGGATCACGCAGCGCTTGACGCGGGCGAAATCGTAGTTATAGGAATCCATGAAGTGCATGCCCGCCACCAGCAGGGTCTTGTAAGTGAATGTGCCGTCGCCCTTGCCTCGCCCATATTCGTGGTCGGTCATGCCCTGAAGCGTCTGAAGGAAGCGCTCGAAGGTCAAACCCGGCGGGGCAAACTGCGGCCTGAAATGCCGGCGCAGCTTATGCCAGGCGTTGATCTTAGTGAACATCTTGAAACGCGCTCCCTCAGCTTGCCGGGCCAGCAGGTCGATATCACGCAGCATGGCGGGCATATCGAAGAAGCGCGTGATGGGGACGGCCGTCTTCGTCTGCGGGTGAACGTAAAGGTAGGTCCCCATGGCGCAGTGGGGGTGGGAAGTAAGGTTGGGGCGTTGGTAATCCTGCAAGTTCGACAGCAGCTTGGAGAAGGGCGATATGCAGGAGAGGGGGAACCAATCCTCATACTTGTCGGTCAGGCCAGTCTGGTCGGCCACAGCGTGCGCCAGGTCGGATTGCGTGAAGCGCTTGCTCTCGAGTTCCCTGCGGTTGATGCGGCCCGTGAAGCATACCGGCTGGAAGCTGAAGCCGCTGACGCAATCGACATTGTCGATCGCCAGGCGAATCATGTCGCCGATCTGGTGGTCGTTTACGCCTTTCACGATGGTGGGAACAAGGATGATCTTCAGGCCCGCTTGGCGGCAGTTTTCAATGCACGCCAACTTCTTCTCCAGCAGCCGCTGGCCGCGCGTGCGAAGGTAAACCTCATCGCTGACGCCGTCGAACTGAAGATAGAGCGTGTGCAGGCCGGCTTGCTTGCATTTCTGCGCGAACTCGAGATTGGAGAACTCGATGCCGTTCGTGGCGCACTGAATGTGGGTGAAGCCCATCTCCGTGGCCATTCGCAGCACGTCATGGAAACGCGGATAAATGGTGGGCTCGCCGCCTGAGAACTGCACCACGCGGTTGGGCACGGGGCGCTGCTCGCGAAGCGTCTTGAGCATGCCGCGCACCTGCTCGAAGGAGGGCTCATAGAGGTATCCCGCGGTGTTGGCGTTGGCAAAACACACCGGGCAGGTGAGGTTGCAGCGGTTCGTGAGGTCCACATTGGAAAGCACGGTGTGCGAGGTATGCAGCGAGCACAAACCACAATCCTCCGGGCAACGCGCCGCGTCGGGGAATTGCGGGTTCTCAAGTCCCCGGTTGTCGCCGAACTCGAACTCCTCCATCTTCAGATAGAGTCTGGCGTCGGAATAGATCTTGTCCCGAAACTCGCCGTGCTCCGCGCAGCTCTTTTCCATATAGACCGCGCCATTCTCTTCGAACAACCGCGCCTCGATCACCCTCAGGCATTCCGGGCAGACGGACTCCGTGGTTTTGGGCAGGCCCTTCTCTACGGGCTGGATAGGCGTGCCCGTAAAAGTCGCGTGGGGCTGAACCCTCTGGAATTCCTTTCGCCGCGGGCTCCGTACTTCGGGAGTGATTGTAGCAGTGGCCATCAGGCCTCCTTAAAGAATAATCGTGGCGCAATTACACTCGAACACGTGGCGAGGAAACAGGACAACGCTGAAGCCTCAACCGTAGAGCAAGGTGCTAAGAGATGGAGTCCGACAAGCGAAGAAAGCATCTCTCGTCCGACCGGCATTAGACCATTCCAATCATTACGGGAACAATGCATATTTCTCCGATGGCGCCATTCAGGCAGCGAATGGGGAGAAAAAGAGGTTGAATGGAATGGCTAAAGAATTGAAAACAAACGAGAAAGTGACATTTTGTCACCCTGGCCGCAGTTCTACTAACCGCCTCTTTTGCCGGGCATCCCTGCTCGAAATCGTAGTCACTCCCGCAAAACACCCGTCATTCCCGCGAAGCTTGTCCTCCGCAATGGCGGGGGAGCGGGGATCTACCTTCTTCCGGACTGGCGTAGGGACTTGATTCTCGCTTTCGCGGGAATGACAAGCAGCACCACCAGTGTCCAGCAAGACACACCCGAAGGCAGCCTTGGGAGGGGCGGCTACTTTCGGAAAAGGTTCTCGAAGGCTTGGCGCGCATCCAGAGGCTTGGAAGTGGAGGTCTCACGCTCGATGGTCGTCCGGGGCGCATAAAAGTTGCAATGGTTCCGGCCGTCTTTCTTGGGTACGCGGGCAGTAATCGGTTGGGCGCATTCAAAGCGGGCGGCAGTGTCGAAGAAGCAGCACTGCTTGCAACTGTGCAGTTCAAAGCCGCACTTTGGGCAGCGTCCTTCGAGGTCGATCCCGACCGGCAGGACCAGGGCGCAGGAGGCGCACCGTATCACCTCGCGCTTTCCCGGCATGGCCGGGGTCTTCGGCCCGAACTGCTCCCTCCTGGGGGCGGGCTTCTTCTCGGACCTCTCGCGCTCGCGGTCCGAGTCCATATATCCCCGCTGTCCGTACTTGCGTCCCATTCTTAACTCCCTTCGGCTGGAGGAATCTCGCTCGGCAAAGGACCTACCAGTGGCTCTATCATACGCTGACCGACGGCCCACAGCAAACAAGAAAAAGCCGGGCTCTCTGCCCCTTGTAATGCTCATTAGGCAAACTCTACGTCAACCTCTGGTATACTTGACGGAAGGTTTCGAAACATGAGTTCCTTAAATGACGACATGGTGCGGGATATTGTCCGGCGTATTGTTGACACGGCGCACCCGGAGAAAGTGATATTGTTCGGCAGCCAAGCCCGGGGCGACGCCAGACCTGGCAGCGACTTTGACGTGCTGGTAATTAAGGATTCCGACAAGCCGCGACACCGCCGCTCGGTTCCCCTCTACGTGGCTCTGGCTGATCTGCCGGTGGAAGTGGAAGTGATGGTCTACACGCCGGAGGAAGTTGAAGAGTGAAGCGAGGTTCCCCAGGCATTTGTAACTACAGCCGTGCGCGAAGGGACGACGATTTATGAAAGACGCGGCTGAGCTTTGCCGTGGGCTGCTACGTAAAGCCCGGAGCGACCGCATCGCCATGGAAGCCTCTCTCGCCGCCCAGGCCCTCGACGCGGCCTGCTTTCATGCGCAGCCTTCCGCGCTGGCCGTCCTCCGGTTTGTCTTGGACCGCTTACCCGCGGACATCCGGAAATCTGCAGAATAATCCCCCGCCATCACATCACACCCCGAGGCGCGCGCCCGTTTGATTCCGAGCGTTTCGGGAGGCAATGGGTTACGACTTTCGGCGAGTTGCGGCGGGGAGGCTCTACTTCTGGAATGACGCTGCGGTCTTGGCCATGGACAAAATGGTGTGATGGTACGAACCGAAGGGCGCATACATCCCGACAAAAACCGTCGCCACGTATGCATCGCACGCCGAGTGCTGCCGTCAAGGGATCACCATGGGCTCGGAATCCGCCAGGCGGCGAATTGTGCCAAAGCCGTGCGACTCCTCATCCCATTTCACGCCGTGGACGGGCACGGTCACCTTGGGGCAAATGGCAGCGGCGAAGGCGCGCAAATCGGCCGGCGAGGCGTGGCCACTCGTGTGTATATAGGCAATCTCGGCGCCGCCCGTTCCGCACCATTCCAGCGCCTCCGCGATATCCGGTTCCGACAGGTAGCCGCGCCACATCGAGAAGTTGAAGGCGTCATCGGCCGTGGGCACGACGCCGGCACGCTGATAATCGGCGATCAAGGCACGCCGCAGCATGACGACGTGACGGCCCTGAACGAGGTGCCTGGCCGCCAGGCCATGAGGCACCATTCTCACGACGAAGTCGTCTCGGCCGATTTTCCGATAATAGCCACGGAGTCTTCTCGTCACGACGACCTTCAGATTCGGGAAGCCCGCACGCGGTACGCGGGTGCCCGCCGAGATCCGATCGAGAACATCGGCGGTGTAGAGGTCGATCACGAGCGTCCGGCCGGTGCGCTTCGCGGCTCGGTAGAGTGTCACGGCACGGTCAATGTTCTGGGCTGACCACGCCACGAAGACGCGGCCCATCGTCCGTTTGAACAATTCGACGAACTCACGCTCAAGCTCGACCTCAGTCGTGACGGGCTTGTCCGAACCGAGATTGGTGCCCTCAGTTACAAGCACGTCGATGTCGGGCGGCGGGCTTGCCATCATCCGGTCGATGAGTACGGACTTGCGCCCGTGACGGCGGAAGTCGCCGGTGTAGAGGATTCGTTTCCCCGCGCCCTCGACCAACAGCATGTAGGCGTCGAAGGCAGAGTGGTCAGTCAGAATCGGCGTAATGGTGAAGGGCCCGATTGCGAACGGTCCCGAGCGGCTGTGCCATGTCTGGAAGGTCCGGGTAAGCGGATGGCGGGTCACATCGCCGGTCACCGCGATCAGCTTGGCCGAGCTCGAGCCCGTCCATATCGGCCAATCAGGCGGCAGTTCCTCCACCAGGCCCCAATGATCTTGATGGGGATGACTGATCAGGACCGTCGCCGGCCGGCTCCGGTCGAGCGATGCGGGTAGCAGGCCGGTGGCGCCTTCAGGCGCGTCGAGCGGACGTCCGGCGTCGAGAATGAGGCGCTCGCCAGCAGGATGCTCGATTTCGATGCAGACGCCTCCGATCTGTCGTGTGCCGCGACGGACGGTAAGGGTTAGGGTCAAAGTGGAACTTCCAAACTCTATTCCTTAATTCCGTGAGTGAATTCGCCCGCACTTCCTTTCAACAGCAATCGGTCATGGAAATGGTTAAGGAGCTTTTTCTTATGCTTGTTCCATACCGCGCCCTTGTCCTCATCTTCGTCGTAACCAAAGACGACGAGCCTGACTTCAGGGTCGACTGTCAATTGATCAGGGCTGCGCGCTAACTCTTCCAAATCGGCGTAGCGGCCCGGGTGCAGATCAACTAAGTTCGTGCAAACCCTACCATACGAGGTCTTAATGTATGCGCTATTATTATTTATAAATGTTTCATATCTTTTAATCTGCTCAAATACTCGTGGTTCGAGTTTCTGTGATTTCAAGTCGCTGTTATCGAACCGCTTTGCTTCAAAAAACACGATAAAGGCCTTGCCCCCCCTCTTCTGAATTGCGGCAAAATCGATGCGATCGGCAACCCGCTTGCCCTTGGTGTTCTGATCCTCATCATCTATCTCGACATCTGATTTGGGTGACAGAGCAACCTCGACATCGACGACGTTTTTATTGCTCTTCAAAATGCTCTGTACGCCGACTTTCTCAGGTTCCGCATACCAGTGTGCCGATTTCTTTAACAAATCGGGTTTGAACTCGTGGATGAGGATCTCGTTCTCTCGACCCTCAAGAGCCGGACGCTCGCCATTCCACGAAACATAGGGATTCTTCACATTTGGATGAACAAGATATTTATAGTGAGTTTCGGATGTAAGTCGCCCTTCCTTGAAAGATATTTTGAAGAGGCTGCACCCTTGATAATATATATTGATGTATTCGTTTCTTATCGCGACAAATAAATCGCCATCTTTGATAATCTGCCCCCAATGCGGCCAAATCTTCAACGCTTGCACAAATCCGTCGCTGATGCCTCTTTTGAACATCGCATTCCTCCGTAGCTATTTGTTGCACCAGAATGACCGCTAGAATCGATTATGCATCAAGGCGTTGAAAAACTGCCCCGATGCGTCGAGGTGCCACCTTCCTGGTGCGGTCACCGCTCTATTGCTTTTCCTCTTCAGCGTGGCTTCGGCTCGAAAAGGGATTCTAGCCCCCTTGGCGGCAACGGCGCAGTCTACGGACAGCCCGAGTTTTCCTAGCGCAGCGCCTGTTCTTTCAGCGCGCCTTCAACTATCAAGCGGAGTTCTTCCACCAAAGAGTCCGTCTTGATCACGTAACGGTAAGCCCCCAGATTCACGGCATCGATAGCCGTGGACATGCTGGGTACGGCGGTCATCAGGATGAACGGTGCCCGGCTCTTTGTGGCGCGTGCGAATTCGAGCAGCTCGATTCCCGACACCTCCGGCACACGGATTCCCGCGATGATAACGTCGTGGACTCCTGACTCAATTTTCTTTTTGGCGGCTTGGCCGCTCGTGACCGTCTCCACCGTGTGGCCGCTCTTGCTGAAGACACTCTCCAACATCTGGCAAAGCGATTCTTCCTGGTCGATAATCAGCAGTTTCGCCATGTAAGGTTCCTCATCTCAGACGCAATTTCCGTTTTGCCTTTCTGGTCAACCGGCAACATACACCTAACCGCCTCTCAGGGCAATGGCCCGCCGGGTCTTCAGCTTTCGGCGCCGCCAGCGCCTGCGAAATGGCCGCCGCCCGCTGGGCGCGGGATAACTGTGAGCTTGGAGCGGAATTACTCCGCGGGTTTTCGCCCTGGTTGTGCATAAGCATGGTGACATGTATCGCACGCACAATCGCGGAGTAGTCCGTCAGCCGACGGACAACTCCGCCCTACCTACTCAAAAATCATCCACCGAAGGCAAGCCGCGTAGCGGTGGTAGAATGTGGCCCATGGCGACAGCCATGGGAAAAAGAAGCAGAACAAGAATTGAGCCTCGGGAGGGGCGACAGAAATGGCTCACACCTACACGAACCTTCTAACTCACGCCTTGTTCAGCACAAAGGATCGCCAGCCGCTTATTCGCACCGAGATGAAATCCGACCTCTATGCGTACATGGGTGGGATTGTCGCCAACCTTAAGTGCAGACCCGTGCTGATCAACGGCCCCGCCGACCACGTCCATCTGCTCTTTGTTCTTCCCGCGACCCTTTCCCTTGCGGACCTCATGGAGAAACTCAAGTCGAACTCATCGAAGTGGGCCAACGAGCGCTTGCCGGGACGGGCGTTTTCGTGGCAGACAGGGTATACGGCGTTCAGTGTCAGCCAGTCCAAGCTGGGAGAAGTTAAGGCGTACATTTCGCATCAGGGAGAGCATCACCGCAGGTTGACATATCAGGAAGAGGTCGTAGCGCTGCTCAAGAAACATGGAGTGGAATTTGATCCGCGCTTTGTAGTTTGACGAAAGGGGTCTATCGCCCCTGCCGGGGCTAAGAGATCAACTAAGACTGCCTGTTTATCCCACGGCTGTCGCCGTGGGCCACAGTCTATCGGCCCTGACGGGCCTGCGCAAGCGCAGGTGCAGCAGAAGCCTAACAGGATCAGTACCTGCCTGAGGCCCCATGTCCCGCCGCATCCACCAGGTAGCAAGCGTAGCGCGGACCTCCGTTTTGTGAGGTCCGCGGCTTTTCGCGCCCGGCAGCGCCTACTCGTTCGATTCAATATTGCCCTCCGCACGGCATCGCGCGTAGATGGCCCCCAGTCCTGGGCTAGGTAAGTCAACTGACGGATGGACACATTGTCTCTTGACAACACCTCTCCCCCGTGCTAGCCTATTCGTGTGAGAACCTCAATCCCCGAGGAAGTCCTTTCCTCGGTAATCTGACATCCCGTCCCAGGAGGAACCATGTCTTTACGCAAATCACCCGAACTTACACCCGAACTACTCGCCGCCGCGCGCAGCAATGCGCAGCACTCGACCGGACCGCGCAGCCCCGCCGCCAAGCAAAATTCCAAGCTCAATGCCCTCAAGCACGGCCTCTACGCCGCCCCTGAAAACGAACGGCAAACCATGCAGGCGCTGGGCGAAGACCCGGAAGAATTCGAATACCTCAAAAAGGAACTCATGCTGACGTACGGTCCCGGAGAAATCCTCTGGCAAAAGCAGATCGACGACCTGGCCCGGCTCTACTGGCGCCGCGAACGGGTGCAGCGGGCGCAAGCGGGCCTGAAGCGCCGCGCCTTGCAAGGGATCGACGACTGGCAACACCGCCGCCAGCAGGAGATGGCCCGTGTCACCTTCGACGCCTCCCAGCACGAGATGCTTGAGGTCGAGCTGTCCGAGTCTACGGATCGAGGGGTGGAGCTGAGAAAGACGCTTTCGTATCTTGAACTGGTGCGGGAGGAGGTCCAGCAGCGCACCTTCCGGCTCCGCCAGTACGTCGTGCTGGAATCTCTCTACGAAGGTATGGTGGGGTGGCGACAGGCGCTGATGTTCGGGCTGCTGCGCCGCTTCAGTGACCCTGTGCACCTGGCCGAGCAACAAGAGAAACACGAGGAATACCGGCAGTACCTGCGGAAGCAAGGCCGCAACTGCGAGCCGCCGGGGGAGCCCGAGCGCCAGGAACTTCTGCGTCTGCTGGAGGAAGAGATCGCCAGCGTGGGGGAAGAATTTGAATATGCGGAAACGGCGAATGAGGAGCGCGCGGGGATCGAGCGGGACGCATGTCTCGCGCCGGAGGGGGAGACGTGGAGCATGCTGCTGCGGCAAGAGGGCGCGCTGGACCGCTCCATCGACCGCAAAGTGAGGATACTGCTGGCCCTGCGGAAAGAACTTGCCACACTCCCGGCCGCTCCTCGCGGTCAGGATGATGGCGGGAGGATGGAGGGCACGGAAGAGGCCGGTGACAGCGACATTATGTCCTATAGCTTGCAGGGTGTGGAAGCGGTCGAAAACTCAAAAATGAAGGAACAATGCGCGAATGTTATTGAAAACAAAGGGTCGAGCTATGTGGTGCAGAGCGAAGCACTGCGGTCTCCAGGGTCTAGAAATCCGCCGACCCGGTGCTGTCCTAATCTTAACGTAGCGCCGCCATCTTGGCGGCTCTTTGCCGGCTGGAAGCCGACGCTACACCCGAAATTAGGGCAGCACGCGCCGACCCAAATCACTTGATTATAACTATCCTCTCGTGGGAACGAGCGCAGGGTTATCAGGCGCCCAGCGGGATTACTCAGCGGCACTTCAAGACGACCTCCCCCGGAGGTAGTGGCAAGGGTTGTGACAGCCTCCCGATCAGCGGATGGGGCCATGAAGGGAGGAGAAAAGCGCTCGCGAACTGCCATTGTGGCGAATGGCTTCCGGGTCAGTGCCTGCCTGAGGCCGCATGTCCCGCCGTATCCACCAGGTAGAGCACCGCGTGTTGGCTGAACGGCGGGGTAAACGACTGCGCGGATGAACCGGAGGGAATGGGCTTCCCGGCAATCGTAGCCCCGGTCGAGGGGTTGAACCACTCCACTGCCAGTGTCCTCGAGGGCGGCATGGCTGAGAGATCCACGGTGAACGAGCCACCGGAAGGAGCGTAAACCAGGTACTCCGCGCCGACGGGGGGCGTCTGGGCAAGACAATATCCTGTAGAAGAGAGAGAACTGCGGGGAGTGACGTTGGCAAGATTCACCCGGCGGGAATATCTCAATATGTAGCCAAGATTATCCCTGAAGTTGTCCCAGCGCATGTCCGGTCCGCTGCAGATGGCGTGGGTTGGAGAGACGCACAAGTTTCGCTTCTCGCGCGGGTAATACACTACATAAGGGTCCATGAACAGCACCTGATTGCCGGTCATGAAATTCTCCCAGGCATAGTTGCGATTCTGTTGTGGCGTCTCGTTCCAGATTCCCCAGTAGGTATGGTCGCTGTCATTGACATTGACCTTGCAGGCTGGCTTCCCGTTTCCGCAGGACTTGGTCGGCGAAACTCTAGCCTGCGGCGCTACCCAGTCCGCATCCGAATCGTAGAGTGGCTCATCCGAGGACCCCACCGCACCATAGCCAATCGGATGCTGGTGAGCCTTTGTCGACTCATAGGCTCTGAGGTGCGAGATCTGGTGGTTGTTCCACCATGTCGAATTATCGGGAGTCTCTTCGGAAACGATCCACAGAACATTCGGCAAATCGTTCAAGGTGTCGATTACCTTTTCCACGTAAGCGTCCTGGAAGGCGGTAATGGCATTGGGCGCGGTCATGGTGATCGAGCCCGTCCCTTGGCGCCCGCCAGCATAACCGTCGTCAATACCGTTGATATTGTTGGCTCCGGTGAAAGGGTAGCCGTCGCCGGAACAGCGGTAAACGTTGAGCCATTCGCCGGTGAACAGGTAGACTCCCACGAAGATGCCAGCATCGTTCAGAGCCTGCGCCCGCGCCCGTAAGCGATCAAAATAGCTTTGGTCAAACTTCCTGAGATCGAATTTCAAACCGCCGTCCGTAGCCTTCCCCGGTCCTGTCCTCAGCCAGGGATGCGGGGCAACCGTCAGATCCGGCGGAGAACTCGCGGTGATGGGAAGCCCACAGAATTTCGGCATTTCCGTGCGCCAAAGCAAAGTGAAATTGAGTCCATGCGCGGTGAGGAACTTGATGTAAGCGTTGAAATCTAACTCCTCGACAGTTCCATTGCTGCCCCAATCCTGAAGCGTGTTCCAGGTCTGCGATCCGTTCAAAATAAGGACCGTACCGTTAGCATCTTTGAAATAGTTGGGATTTCGAGAGGCTGTGAGCGGCCCCGCGACTTGGGCAGCCAAGGCTATCTGGCCGCCGATCAACACCCCAAGGAGAAACTTCAGACCCTGGCTCTTGAAAACCAGGCCTCCGGTTCGCAAGAATCGAGGGCAAGTTTGCATGCAGGGACCTCCCTTAATTCGTGACCACTATATTTCAAGCGAGCAATTGCCGTGAATATGGTTGTGCCGAAGGCACCTTGGAGTGCGGTAGCGTCAGCTACCGCCTTTTCCCTTAGAAATCACGGCGGTAGCTGACGCTACCGCACTCCAAGGCGCTTCGCGCATTTTCATGCATAGTGGCGAGCCAAGGGATCATGAAATCTGCGGTCCATTTCTATCTCGCACTCCCGCTCGGCCCAAATCAATTGATTATAACTTTCCTCTTGTGGGAAGGGGGATGGAACCAGTCCAGGGGTGCCGTCCTAATTTCACATGTGGCGCCGGGCTTCAGTCCGGCACTTTCAGTAACGAACGGCCGCCGGACTCGCGCTTTTCCGGGAACTGAAACTGGCGCCTATTCACCAGCCACTAACCACTCGCCAGTAGCCACTGCTTTATTCATATCTCAGCGCCACCATGGGATCGACCTTGGTCGCCCGGCGCGCGGGGATATAGGAGGCCAAGAGTGCCACACCAATCACTAGGACGGCAACTGCGCCGAACGTTATGGGATCGGTAGGCGTGACCCCGAACAATAAACTTGTCAAGGCTTGTGCCAGGACGAGAGCACCCGCCACACCCACGATGATTCCCGCGACCGCGAGTCTCAAGCCCTGGGTAACGATCAGGTGGAGGATGTCCCTCCTCGCCGCGCCGAGCGCTATGCGAGTTCCAAACTCGTGGCTTCGCTGGGCAACGGAATACGAGAGCACTCCATAGAGACCGACCATGGCCAGAAGTAGGGCCAACGCAGCAAAAAGTCCCCCAATCAGCAGCGTCAGACGCCGCGGCGCGACGAATCCCGAGACAATTTTGTTCATCGTGTGGATACCGCCGAGGGGCTGGTCGGGGTCGACGGAGTGGATGATGCCGCGAACGTCGGCGACGAGGTTTGTGGGGTTCTGGGCCGCACGAATTACCACGGTCATTTCGGACCTGGTCTCCAGGAAGTACATCAAGGTGGCGGGCTCTCCGGTGCCGCCTTCCTCCTTCACGTCGCCAACCACACCGACAACGGAATTCCAATTGCACGGTGACTGAGAACAGTTGACCCCGAAGCGCTTCCCTACCGCATCCTCCCCCGGCCAGTAGCGCCGGGCCATGGTTTCACTGATCACGGCGACGTTCTTATCCTGGTCGGTGGCAACGAAGGATCGGCCCCTGAGGACCGGGATTGCCATGGCGCGGAAGTAGCCGAGGCTGACGGAACGGTGACCCGCATAGATCGAGTCGTTAGGGGCGCGGGGCGGGCGACCCTCAATAGTGATGTCCTGGCCCCACGCAGGGGCGCCGTAAAGAGGTTTGAAGTTGATGGCTCCCACCGCTCGCACTTGGGGCAGGGCCGCGATTCGCTCCAGCACCTCACCGTAAAAAGCATTCACACCTTTTCGGGTACGCGCCAAGTCAACGGTCAACACATTTCCAGAGTTGAAGCCGAGGTTCACTGCCGAAAGCCGAACGAAGCTCCTCATGAACAAGGTCGCACCGGTCAAAAGCGTGGCCGCTAGGGCGACCTCGCCGACGACCAGCGCAGCACGGAAAGACCGCTTGCTCATCCCGGCTAACGGGCTTCGCAGGCCTTCCTTGAGGCTCTCGTTCAGGTCAAAGCCTGAGGCGCTCCACGCCGGCGCCATTCCGATCAGGAACACCGTCAGAAACAAGGTCGCCAACACAAAGGCGAGCCCGGTGGCGTCCATCCCCCCGCGCGTGATCGGTTGCCATCCCGCGGGCAGAGCAGCATAGAAAGCGCGGGTGCCGGCAAATGCCAATAGCAGGCCCGCTGCGCCTCCCAGGATCGCCAGCAGCGCGCTCTCTGACAGCATCTGGCGGATGATCCGTGCCCGGCCGGCGCCCAGCGCGCGACGTATGGCAATTTCCTTAAACCGGCTCGTGGCGCGAGCCAGCAGAAGATTGGCGAGATTTGCGCAGGCAATCAGCAGCACCAGCGCTGCCGCCACGAGAAGCGCCTCAAGGGCGGGGCGGAGGTCCCGGGCGTAGCGGTCTCGCACGCTCTCGACAGCAACCCATTCGTTCCCGTTTCCCCAATCGGGAAACTGCCGGGCCCAGGGTGTGGTAATAGCTTTCATCTCCGCTTGCGCCTGAGCCAGCGTCACACCGGGCTTCAACAGCGCGATCACATATAGGAACTCGCCGCCGTGCCCAGAATCAAGGTATTCAGCCAGCGGCGTCCAGACGTCCTCCGGTGTTGTGGAGAAACGGAAACCGGCCGGCAGCACACCAATGATGCTGTAATCCTTGCCATCGAGCGTCATCATCTTGCCTAGGATGGCGGGGTTCCCACCGTATCGTGTTTCCCAGAGTGAATGACTAATCACCGCTACGCGATTCCCGTCGGCCTGATCCTCTGCCGCCGAAAACGTCCGGCCGAGAATGGGCTTGACCCCCAGCACGCGGAAGAATTCCGCAGAAACCTGCTTTGCGGGAACGCGCTCAGGCCCCTCGACGCCCGTCAAATTGTAGTAGTCGCGCATCGCGCTCCAGGCGGCCATGTCTTCGAAAACATGGTTCTGCTCTCGCCAGAATTTGAAGGTGGGTGGATCGTTTGTGCCGGACTGCGGGACATTCTGAAAATACCGCTTTACCATCACCAGCCGTTCGGAATTGCTGAAAGGCAGTGGGCGCAAAAGGAAGTCATTGGCCGCACTAAAGATGGTCGTGGTCATGCCGATGCCAAGAGCGAGCATGAAGCCCGCCACCGCCGTGAAACCGGGACTCTTGCGTAGCATCCGCACAGCGAAGCGGAGATCTTGCCAAAAGGTTTCTAGCCAACCGAGGCTGTTCATGTGATAGATCTCCTCGCGGATCAGCGTCAGGTTGCCAAGCTTCCGGCGCGCAGCATACCGCGCCTGTTCCGGCGACATGCCTCGGGCAATGTTCTCGTCGGTCTCGATTTCGAGATACGCTTCGAGTTCGCGCGCGCGTTCCTCATCCCAATACCGGCGGCGAAAGAATCGAGTCCAGCTCATGAGTTACTCCGTGTTCCTTTGCGAGGCGAACATACCCCCTCACCCGGCCCGCCCCGGCTGAAGAAAACGCCGGCGGCGGTCCACCCTCTCCCCCAAGGGGGAGAGGGCGAGAGTCTGCAAGCAGATCGCAATGGCAACACAGAGGCGGATAATAATTCAGCATTCATAATTTAGTGTTCGCTTCTACTCCTCGGCGGCCGCAACACACGATTGATAGCCCGCACCAGTTCTTCCCAGCGGTTGGTTTGCTGGGCCAATTGCTTGCGGCCCGAAGGCGTCAGCCGGTAGTAGCGGGCCCGGCGGTTGTTTTCCGAAGTGCCCCAGAACGACGCGATCCAGCCGCGGTCCTCCAGCCGGTGCAGGGCCGGATAGAGCGAGCCGTGCTCGACTTGCAGGACATCTTCGGAGCGGTGTTCGATGGCGTAGGCGATGGTGTGCCCGTGCGCAGCCCCGAGCACGAGCGTTTGCAGAATCAACAGGTCGAGCGTGCCCTGGAGCAGCTCGCCTTCCAGCGGTGGTGAACCCTTCTTTGGCATGCTGCCTTTATACTCCCATAGATTATCTTCTACAAGAAGAAAATGCACTTCAGCTAGATGTTTTCAAGCTGACAAGATGGCCGAGAGATGCGAGAGAGAGGTTTTTGGGAAGATTAGCTAGGTGGAAGAGACCCATTCGCCCAACCACGACCCGGCCTGCGGAGCTTCCCGGTAGGTGCGATTTGAGAGTGGCGCCGGCGACCGGCGGGGTGTCCGCGCCGCTGCCGCGACGTGGCCCTCACCCTCCGGTTCGCCCTGAGCACCGTGCCCTTGCGGATTGCGGCGGGCTTTTGACAAGGGACAATTAGTCAGATATGCTTGCCTTATGTCAATTCCCACAGAACCCATCGGTAGCATCCCCAGACCAATTCAACTAATCGAAGCAATCAGGGATTTTCAGGAAGGTCGAGGCACGCGCGAGAAGCTCGATGCCCTCTATGCGGACGCGCTCCGCGATACGATCCAGAGGTTCGAAGCCACCGGCTCGCCGGTGATTACCGACGGGGAACAGACCAAGCCGAGCTTTGCTACCTATCCCATTCATGGCCTCACCAACCTGGCGCCAGACGGCATCTCAATTCCTTTTGCGGATGGGCACGCGCGCCAACTGCCTCGGTTGGTCTCAGGCCCTTTCCATTACAAGACTCATGCAGCTTCCTATCTGGAGGCGGCGAAACGATACACTCGGACCCCTCTGAAACAGGCGGTCATTTCCGCGTCAGCTCTGAGTCTTCTGTACCCCCAGGAAGGAATTGAGGGGTACTCCAGAGAGAAGTTTCTGGATGACCTCGTTCATGAAGCCGAGGCCGATATACGCACATGCTTGGAGCAAGGCGCCTACAAAGTGCAGATTGACTTTACCGAGGGCCGCCTGTCTGTAAAGCTCGATCCCTCCCGCGGGCTGTTACGGCAGTTCATCAGCCTCAACAACCGAGTACTGAGTCGCTTCTCCCCGGAGGAGAGGCGGCGCATCGGGGTGCATACTTGCCCGGGCGGCGACCAGGACTCCACTCACAGCGCGGACGTTGATTATGCCGGCTTGCTGCCCGATCTATTCACGCTGGACGCCGGGAACTTTTACATCCAGTTGGCGAGCGAGAAAGATCGGCGCCGGGTTCTGAGACTGATCAGAGAGCACGCGCGGCCGGATCAAAAGATTTTCGTCGGCGTCATCGATCCCATTGATCCCCGCATCGAATCGCCGGAGGAGGTGCGGGACCGCGTTTTGGAAGCTGCCAAGTTCCTGCCCCTCGAGCAGCTTGGGACCACCGATGACTGCGGATTCGCTCCCTTCAGCGATGACATATCGACAGCGCGTGAGACAGCGTTCGAAAAGATCCATGCTCGAGTGACCGGCACCGAGTTGGCAGCGAAGAAACTCGGGCTGCAACGCCCAAGGGTTTAAGGTGCGCAGCAACATGTATTCATGCTATGTTGGTTTATCAGCGCCGAGGAGCGTGTATCAATGAAGGTTTCAGTCAAAAAGCAAATCCTCGATCAGGTCAGCAAACTGCCCTTGAGCCAACAAAAGCTCGTCCTCAATTTCGCCTCGAGCCTGAAGCGCAAGCCCCCTCACGGCGTGCCCGCGAAGGATCTCCTCACCTTTGCCGGATGTATGGAAGTTGCTGACGTCCAAGCAATGTCAAAGGCCATTGAGGAAGGTTGTGAGAGAGTCGATGTGAATGGCTGGTAGCCTGCTGCTGGACACCAACGTTGTCGTTGCCCTCCTTTCTGGGGACCCCAAGGTTCCGGACTCGCTTGCCCAATCTGAACTAACATTCTTGCCGTGCGTCGTCCTTGGGGAACTCTATTATGGAGCCTGTAAGTCGAAGCAAAAGGAAGCGAACTTGGCCAAAATAGAGGCGCTCGCCGCAAAGAGCGCCGTGCTACCTATTGATGCGGTGACCGCTTGGCACTTTGGACAGATTAAGTCGGCTCTGAGGACCAAGGGACGGCCCATTCCTGAAAACGATATTTGGATCGCGGCGATGGCAAACCAATATGGCCTCACCCTGTTAACTCGTGACCAGCACTTCAAGGAAGTTGAAGGGATCGAACTCAGAAGCTGGTGACTACAACCCTCAACAACCGAGGTTAGCGCTCACTTGGAGAACATCCATGAGATCACTGGTCTTTTCGCGTATACTCGCCCTTTTGGCGGTCTTCAGCTTTTCACCGACAGGACTGCCGGCGGCCCAAGGTGGCGCACCTTCTTCCGCACCGCCCACTATCAAGGTAATTCCCTCCCCCGAGCAGACGCAGTACCTGCGATTTCGGCGGACCCTGGTCGGGCCCGGAATCAATCAGCCCAAGCCCTATCCCGGCTATGAAGGGTTCGTGGGGTGGTCAGGTGTTGCGCGCACGAAAAGCGGCGCGCTGTTGGTTACTTTTTCCTCCGGCTACTGGCACTCCTCACCCCCAACCGGGCCAACGCCGCTCCCGAGCAGTTTTGCCGAGCTGTTCAAAAAGCTTTCCGGCGCCGATCTGTCAACCATCAACGCGCCACGCGGAGGCCGGGCGGAAATCATCCGCTCCCAAGATGGCGGCCTCACCTGGTCTACGCCCCAGGTGATGATCGACACCCCGCTTGACGACCGCTCACCGACCCCCGCCCTACTCTCCGACGGGACACTGGTCGCCAGTCTTTTCGTCTCGGACGAAAGAGGTGATACCCGGACAGGCATCATCCGGTCGTTGGATGACGGCAAGACTTGGGAGCAGACCCCCCGCTATTTGACCACTCCTTTCACCTGGACGGCCACGGACGGCCCTCCCTTTGAGATGCCGGACAAGTCCCTGCTCCTGGCCGTCTATGGGGGCGCCGGCAAAGACAACACGGGCACGATGAAATCACAATTCGGGTTATTCCGCTCGGGAGACCGGGGGGACACCTGGAAGTGTATAGGGAGCATGAAGGCTCCGTATAATTTGGATGAACCGAGCATCGCCCTTTTGCGGGACGGCAGGCTCATCATGATTGCGCGGCCGGAAGGCGCGGTGTCGTGGTCAAGCGATGGCGGGCACACCTGGACGGAGCCGGTTCGCCTGCCGTTCCGAATGTACGACCCCTGGCTGCTGACCCTGAAAGACGGCACCTTGCTCTGTGTCCACGGTTCTTACCACAAGGAGAAACATGGCCTGCGGGCAATTCTCAGTCCGGATGCCGGAAAGACCTGGTTTGCCGCCGGTCCGGACTACGGCTTTTCCATTGATCCTTCGGTGTATGGGTATTCGCGAGGAGTTCAGTTGCCGGACGGCTCGATCTACATCGTTTACCTTCACACGGGCGGGCACAAATGGGATGACGCGCGGCACCAGTCGCTCTTCGCTTTACGTTTTCGTGTTCTCGAGGGGTGCCGTGGCATTGAATTGCTGCCCGCGCCGGGGTCGCCTGCCGCCGACGGAACCGCTTTCCAAGCCGCACCGCCGGAAGCCAAGTAACCAAACGAACCATTGAGGTAGCGATAGAAATTGAGAAGAGAAGACTCACGACAGAGACCACAGCGCGGCTAATAGCCGCAACCAAACATGGTACGGCTCCCCTCGCGTGGCCTCATTAGCCCGCGTAGCGGGCGGTATATTGTAGCCCACGGCGTAAGCCGTGGGGCCGGTTCCCATCGTCTTTGGCCAAGCCCCGCAAGGGGCGACATAAGGTCTGCGCAGATTCCCTCCGCCTCCCCCCCGAAGCCGATGTCGCCCCTGCCGGGGCTACAGGAATCTTATGGGATGTATTCTCCCCACGGCTGTCGCCGTGGGCCACAATATATCGGCCCTGACGGGCCTACATCCCGATGGAAAAAATCGTCGCGGCCCGAGAAGAAATCTGGCATAAGTAGTACAGAGTTCGCGGAGAGAAGTGGAAGTGTTTTTCCCCGTGGTCTCAGTGTGCTCTGTGGTGAATCCTTTCTTCGCGGCGCGAGAAAAAGTTGACTGCTAGCGTGGATTGTGATGAAAAGCAGCCTAAGGGCGCGATAAGGCTTCGAGCAGCCTCTGCTCGATGCTGCGGAAGGCGGCCGCATCGCGGACGTATTCAGTGAAGGAAGAAACCGCGCTAGCGCAAATCTGCTCGGCCGCAGCGGGATCGCGCGCCTTGAGCGCCCTAAGCATTTCATAGTCTTCGATTCCCTCGCGCATAGCCTCGAACCGGATGGAGCTTCGGATGGTCAGGCGCTCCCGGTCAGGATAGACGATGAAGGCATCGCCCGGAGGCAGAAGCTCCGTATTGTCGTCGATCACCGGTTGGGTATCGAGCAGCGGCTTGGGGGTCCAATAATTTCCGCCCCAGTGCAGGAACCCCGTGAAGCCGTAACGAAAATCCAGCCACTGGAGAAGCCTTACCTTGATCAGGGGTAAGTCCATCAAGCGGTTGAGATACCTCTTCTGAGGATAGAGGCAGGTGTAGAACCAGACAGCCCGCCCGCTCCCGATGCGCTGCTCGAGGAGCGCCATCTGGTCATCGAAGCGGCCCAGTTGCGGAACCCACACGTCGCAGTTGTTCTGTATCACCTCGGGCATGTGCGCCGCGTCGATGGCGTCGAGAGTGGGAATGCCCGGCATCTGGCGGTGGACGAGGGCGGTGAATCTTCCGTAGTAGGGAGGCTCGTTCCCGTGCGCTTCGTCGAGGACATGCTGGAAGTAAATCGTGTCCCAGGATTTTTCCTTCAAATGTTTCCCCAGCGCCGCAAGGAAGGGGGAAAGAGAAGTCTCCACACGCGGATCGTCAGGCGGTAGCGAGAGTACTTGAGGCTTGCCGTCGATAATCTGGAAGGTCGGAACGAGCAGCGGCGCGTCATAACTGCCGGCGCGGTCGAGCAGGTGGCTGCCCTCGATGTACCCGATAGCGCCGGCTTGCCTGAACGTTTCCACCCAACGGTCGAAGCTTGTGTAGTCGTATTGGAGGTTGTCACCCTCGAGGCGCGGCTGGATAAGGGTGAAAAGCGGGGTCATGATCACGTTCTGGCGATGGGCCGCAAGCACGCGGGCCACGTTCGAGACGAGCTTCCACCACTGCGGCGAAAAGGCTGCCACGCCGAAAAACTGTTGCGAGGTCTTGTCATCCAAGGTGAACCAATTGGTGACCTTGAGCGACATCTCCTCCGGCACCGAGGCGCTCACCACCTTCACGCGAAAGGGCCTGCGCGCCACCAGCCACCCACCCGAACGCACCAGAATCGAGCTTTCATAAACTCCCGGCGCGGCGTCGGCAGGAATGTGAATCGTCACCCAAATCGGCGTGGTGCGGCGGGCCTCGAGATCGAAGGGAAAGTCTTCCAGCGGATCGGGAAACCATCCCGGCGCGACCCCCACCAGTTCCTCCGCCGGACAGTCCGGCGTGTGTGAGCCCACCACCACGTAAGCAACGCGATGGACCTCGACACTCGATACGCGGCGACCGGCGCCGCCCTCGAGTGGCTTCACTTCCACCGTAAGGTCGGGGAGCGGGCGGCTGGAACGAATGGCAAGCTGCACGCTCACGTGCTGGTTCCGCGCGCCGCTGAACTCCGGCGAGCGCAGAGCGTGCGCCCCGCGGACATCACCGGGAAAGACCTTCACCAGCGAGTCGACAAACCAGGCATTCAGCCTCGGCGAGCCACTTCCCTGCGTCGCGCCGGCCGGCGCCAGACAGCCTACGAGCATAACCGCTAGGAAAGAACGGAACATGGCTTGCCTCCCCCTAAGGAAAATCTGCCCTCCAGAGCGGATCGAACTCGTTCGCCGTCCGTGCTGCCCCGCCCCGGGGCCACGCTTGGGCAGAGGCATTGTGCACCTGCCGGGCCGAGGTTTCCAGCTTAATTTCAGATTGACAAAACAGGATTCAGGATTCAGGAGTCAGAAGGATATACTATCGGCGCTCAATCAGGTTAGACTGCTACAGCCGTTGACGCTTTGGACCAAGAAGCCCAAATCTCATCCAGGAGAATTAAACCGTGAATCCCAATCCCGATCCCACCAAGCACTCCGAAATCCCGATCTGGAATGCCGAGAACTGGTTTTACGAAGATTTCGAGATCGGCAGCAAAATCCGCTCCATCCGGCGCACCATCTCCGAGGGCGAATCCATGCTCTTCAACGCTCTCACTCTGGATATGCACCCTTACGTGGGTGATGAGATCTTTGCCACCCGGGAAGGAGTGTTTGGCAGACGCCTGGTCGCCGGGGCCATGGTTTTCTGCTACGGGCTGGGACTTGTGGGGACAAACTGCGTGAACGCTTTCAGCTACGGGTATGACAAGCTGCGCTTCATACGGCCGGTCTTTATCGGCGACACCATTTACACAATCCGGACCAACCTTGAGAAACAGCCAAAGAACAGAGAGAGGGGTTTGGTCAGAGCTTCTTACGAAGTCTTCAAGAACGAGGGGGAATTGGTGCTCTATTGCGAGCACCTGCGAACTGTAAAATACCGCGACCCGTCTCGCTGGCAGGATCCAGTGGAAAAGAAGTAACGGCTTTGAGCCGGTTCGTGGCGGGGCTGCCCTGGACCGATCCAGAATCTGCTGGCTTTACACTGATGTCTACAGGTACTACGATGAAGTCCACGCCGGCTGATGCGGCGGCAGTTCTCTATGTTAGGCACACAGCGCGGCAGAGCCGCAATCCAAATGGAGACTCACCAGAGAGGCCACAGAGTTCGCAGAGAAAAGGGCAAGTGTTCTTCTCTGTGGCCTCTGTGCGCTCTGTGGTGGATCTTTTCTTCGCGGCCCACGGAGAAATTGACGACTTGTGCTAGAGAGGGAGGCACACGATGGCAGTAAGCAGGAGACGATTCTTGGAACGAAGTATCCAGGGCGGATTCGGTGTGGCGGCCGGCGTCTACGGATTAGGCGCGCGAGCGAAGGCAGTTGCCCCGAGCGACAAGGTTGTGGTGGGGGTGATGGGAGTGGGCGGCCGCGGGACATTCTTAACGCAGTTGTTCGCCTCGAGGCCCGACGTTGAAATTGCCTACATCTGCGATGTGGATAGCCGGAAGTTTCACAATGCAGTGAAGGTGGTGGAAGACAAGCAAGGGAAAACGCCCAAAACCATCGGCGACTTCCGGCGCATCCTCGAGGACAAGAATGTGGACGCCATGGTCTCGGCCACGCCGGACCATTGGCATGGGATGGCCACGGTTCTGGCCTGCCAAGCAGGCAAAGACATCTACGTGGAAAAGCCCGCCTCCCATAACATTTGGGAAGGGCGAAAGATGGTCGAGGCGGCGCGCAAGTACAACCGCGTGGTGCAGGTCGGCATGCAAAATCGGAGCAACACCTATGGCACGAGCGCGCGCGAGCTGGTCCAGTCCAGCAAACTGGGGGGCGTTCATCTGGTTCGGGTCCACAACATGCTGAACCGGGCGCCTGTGGAGAGAGTTCCCGACACCGCGCCGCCGCAAGAATTAGATTGGAACATGTGGTTGGGTCCCGGGCCGCTGCGCCCCTATAACCCCAAATATTTTCAGAGAGTCTTCTGGGACTTTAACGGCGGGCTGATGACGGACGATGGTGTTCATCAGATGGACCTGGCCCGGAGAGTCCTGGGCGTCTCTTATCCCAAGTGCGTTCACCATGCGGGCGGAAAGCTGCATTTTACTGACCTCGCGGAAACCCCCGACACGACGATTGCGACGTATGAGTTTGACGGGCTGACGCTGGTTTTCGAACAGACGGTGTGGACGCCTTATATGCAGAAGACTCCCGAAAGTATAAGGGAAAGTATGAGCCAGTTTCCCGATTGGTACCCCTTCAACGCCACCAGAATTGAAATCTACGGGAACAAAGGCATGATGATTTTGGGGCGGCAAGGAGGGGGGTGGCAACTCTATGACGAGGGAGGCCGCAAGATTGCTACGGACAAGCAGCGGCACTCGGAAATGCAGGCAGCACACGTGGAAAATTTCATAAGCTGCATCCGCAGCCGCAAGCGCCCCAACGCCGACATCGAGGAGGGCCACATTTCTGCCGCCCTATGTCACATGGCTAATATCTCCTACCGGGTAGGCAACCGCAAGCTGGAGTTCGACGGTTCTGAAGAGGCATTTATAGATGACAAGGAAGCAAACCATTACTTGAAGCGGACTTATCGAGCCCCCTGGGTGGTGCCTGAGCAAGTATAGCCCTGAACGTTGTCATTCCGAGCGAAGCGAGGAATCTGGCTCCGATCTTTCTTCTTGGACAAACACAGAGCGAGATTCCTCGCTTCGCTCGGAATGACAGGCGCCACGGGTTTCTTAGAATGCGAAACCGAGAATAACCATTCGAGGTCTTATCTCTATGGAAGACAAAAGCAGTCCTTCGCGACGAGAGTTTCTGCGCAATGTGGCTGGAGCCGGAGCCATGGCCAGCCTGCCGAGCCTTCGGTCCGCCGCTGCCGAAGCGGCCAAATCTCCCAGTCGAGTGTCCACATGTTATTTTTCAAAGCACTTGCAATGGCTCGACTGGGAACCAATGGCAGAGACCGCTGCGGAATTGGGGTTTGACGGAATCGATCTGACGGTGCGAGAAGGAGGCCATGTCCTGCCTGAGCGCGTGAGAGAAGACCTGCCCAAGGTCGCCAGAATTGTTAGGAAGGCAGGCTTGGATATCCCGATGATTACCGCTGGAATCGTGGACATCCATTCTCCCCATGCGGAAGACATCATTCGCACGGCCAGCGAGGTGGGAATTCATCGCTATCGCTGGGGTTGGTTCTCCTGGTCGGATACGGGGAAGGCACCCGATCTGTCGAATTTCCACGCGAGCCTAGGCAAGGCTTCCGGACTGCTTATTGATGTCCCTGGCCGGCTCGGCGAGCTGAAAAAGCGTGTTGCAGAGTTGGCGGATTTGAACCAGAAGTTCAACGCTTGCGCCATGTACCACAACCATTCCGGCTCGATGGTGGGCGCCTCAGTGTGGGACCTGTGGGTACTCCTAAAGGACTTTGACGCTCGTTGGGTGAGCTCAAATTTCGACATCGGCCACGCCACTGTCGAGGGAGGACTGGGTGGATGGGTCAATAGCACGCGCCTGATGGCCCCTTTCATCAGGGGGACAGCAATCAAGGACTTCAAATGGCAGAGGAATGCGAAAGGCGAATGGGAGCCGCAGTGGTGTCCGCTGGGTGAAGGGATGGTGAACTTCCGGGCCTTCTTCGCCATGTTGAAAGAAGCTCGATTCTCCGGGCCAGTGCAGTTGCACACGGAATACCCGCTGGGAGGGGCGGAGAACGGCGCTCGAACATTGACCCTCGAAAAGTCAACGGTATTGGCGACCATCCGCAAAGACCTTGCGACCTTAAAAGGGTGGATGAGGGAAGCGGAAATGACATAGACGATTGCCGTTTGACGATTGCCGATTTTCGATTGAAACGGTGTGAGACAACTTGGTCTTGTGTCAATCGGCAATCGACAATCGAAAATCGGCAATGCCGGAGGCATAACGATGACCCACCGAGAACGAGTTTTGGCAGCCCTGAAGCACCAGGAACCGGACCGGGTTCCGGTTGACCTGGGCGGGACGGGCTGCACCACGATGACGGTCAAGGCCCACGCGCGATTGCGGGCGCATCTCGGCCTTCCGGCGGAGCCGCCGCCAGTCCTGTGGTCCACCCGCTCCACAACGGTGATCCCAGACGAGGCTATCTTGCGTCGTTTCGACGTCGACGCCCGCCCCCTTCTGCTTGGAACTTCGCTGGCCCGACCTGACCGTAATCTTTCCGAGGATATGTTGTTGGACGAGTGGGGAGTGACTTGGACAAGGCATGGGGGCAGCCATTTCATCAACTCCGATGGCCCTTTCTGCCGTCTCGAAAACCCTACCCTGCAAGACCTCGAGAAGTTTGATTGGCCCGAGCCCGCAGACCCGGGCCGCTTCGAGGGGCTTCGCGATCGAGCCAAAAAGCTGCACGCGGAGACGGACTACGCGGTGATCTTGACCCTCAGCAATGGCCCCGTCCACCTCTGCCAGTATCTTCGTGGCTACGCGACGTGGCTTGAGGACCTCCTGCTCCGCCCCGTCTTCACTGAAGCCCTCATCGAACGGGTCGCCGATATCTTGATCGAAATCGCGAATCGCGCTTTGGACGAGGCGGGCGCGTACGTTGACTTAGTCATGTTCGGCGATGATATCGCCACCCAGAATGCCACGCTGTTCCGGCCGGATTTGTATCGGCGCATGATTAAGCCCCGGCACAAAGCGCTGACCGACGCCATGAAGCGTCACGGGAAGCCGATTCTCTATCACTCCTGCGGATCGGTTTACGCCCTTATCCGAGACCTGATTGAGGTTGGAATCGACGCCCTCAATCCCATCCAGGTTTCGGCCGCCGACATGGACACGGAGCGCCTTAAACGGGAGTATGGACGCGACCTGACTTTTTGGGGAGGAATTGACACGCATCGAGTGCTGCCCCTCGGAACCCCGGCAGAAGTGCGCCAGGAAGTGAAGCGCCGCATCGGCCATCTAAATGGGAATGGCGGCTACGTCCTTTGCGCCGTCCACAATCTCCAACCCGAGGTGCCCCCGGAAAACATTGTGGCGATGTATGAGGCCGCGCTCGAGTACGGCGAAAGGGTAAAGGTTAAAGGATAAAGGCTGAAGGATAAAGACCGGGAGATTTCCCTCTTTGGCCATTTGCGTGCCGATGCAGGGCAGCCTTTAGCCTTTAACCTCTGTCCTTCAGCCTTCAGCCTTTATCCTTTAACCTTTTCACGGAGGCTGTCATGAAGGCGTGCTTGCTTCATTCCCCCGCACGGGTTGAGACCAATCCGCTCGAATTCGCCGACGCGCCGGATCCAGTGGTCCAGGGCGATCAGGTGCTGGTGCGGGTGGCCGCCTGCGGGGTTTGCCGCACGGACCTGCACGTGGTCGAGGGAGAATTGCCCGCGCGCAAGTCACCCGTGATCCCGGGGCATCAGGTGGTGGGCCGCGTTGAGAAGGCTGGTGCCGAGGCGGGCCGTTTCCGCGTTGGCGACCGTGTGGGCATCCCCTGGCTTCACCGGACCTGTGGGGTGTGCGAGTATTGCCGGGCGGGGAAAGAGAACCTTTGCGACAACCCCACGTTCACTGGATACGTTGTGGACGGAGGCTACGCGGAGTACGCCCTCGCGCCGGAGAAATTCGTCTACCCCATTCCCGAGGGCCTCACGGACGAGCAGGCAGCCCCGCTACTTTGCGCAGGGATTATTGGCTTCCGCTCATCTGCGCCTATCGGGCATCGAGCCGGGCGGCAGGCTGGGTTTATACGGCTTCGGCGCGGCAGCACATTTGGCCATCCAGGTGGCGCGGCACTGGAACGTCGCCGTCTACGCCATGACCCGCGACGCGCGGCATCAGAAGCTGGCGCTCGAGATGGGCGCGGTGTGGGTGGGCGGGACGGTCGAGGAGCCGCCGGCAAAACTCGATGCCGCCATTGTCTTTGCGCCTGCCGGCGAGATCGTGCCCGCAGCCCTCAAGGCTCTGAAGAAAGGCGGGACCATCGCGCTGGGCGGCATTCATATGAGCCCCATCCCGCCGCTCGATTACAATTTGCTCTACCACGAGCGGGTACTACGCAGCGTCGCCAATAACACTCGCCAGGACGGCGAGGACTTCCTCCGCCTCGCCGCCGAAATCCCCATTCACACCGCGATCGAGGTATTCCCGCTGCACGATGCCAATCGCGCCCTGAATTCGCTCAAGAACGACGCCATCCGCGGTGCGGCGGTGCTGCGGGTCAAGTAAACTCGCCGGTCAAGGAACCGAACATGAGCTTGTCACGAAAACTCCATGCAAAATCTCTCGCGAAGAAAGCCAAGAGGGGCTTTCGAGGCTTTCCAGTGGCGACTGTTGCGTTCTACGGCCCAGACGACAAGCGGGCATCGAAGGTGGCGGTCGGCATTGTGCAAGAAGAAAACGGGGCAGTCACGGCGCTGGAACGCTGGTTCTCAGAGGAAGAAGACGTGCGGATGGAGGCTTCCATCCTTCACGCGATCCACAAATTCATCGCGGACCAAGGCGTACGGTCTGTCGTCATGACTGACAGGATCATTGGTTGTCCTCACGAGGAAGGGGTTGACTACCCGGATGGCGAGAAGTGTACCCAGTGCCCTTTCTGGGCCACCCGAGACCGTTGGTCGGGAGAGGTCATCCAATGAGTGACGACGTCAGATTCCGTATTGCCAATCCGGAAGGCGTCACGGCTGACGATTGGCCTGGGCCATATATGTCCGCAGCGGCACAAATTTGTAGCCACGCCTCTTGAGCTCGGGGATGAGCCGCGAGAGCAATTCGACCGATTGCGGCAGCTCGTGAAATACCAGAATGTGCTGTTCAACGCCCTGGCGCTCGCGCTGTTCGATGCTGCGCAAAACGTAATCATAGTCCGAGGGCTTGGGGCACTTGGCCAAGTCGCGGCCCGCGCAGAAGTAATCTTCGGAATCGACGTCGCGCCACGCGGGCGGCACGGCTCTCGACTTGGTCATAAGGTGGTAACCGCGCGCCTCGATCTTTGTGGCCAGCTCAGGCCAAATGGTCCAGTCCGGCGGACGCAGGTAGGCAGGCTTGTCGCCGGTAATTGCCTGAATAGATTTTGAGGCCCGGTCGATGTCGTTCAGCACCCATTCTTCGCCGTAGCGTTTCACCATCAGTCGAAAGTCGCCGTGGCCGAAAGTGTGGTTCTCGATCTCGTGCCCACGCCGGTGCTCTTCTTCGGCCGCCTCGCGGCAAACTCCACCGTCGTCTTGACGGCACTTCGCGTCGGCGTTCTTCGAGAGCCGCCAGCCCATCACAAAGAAAGTCGCCTTAACCCCTTGCTGATCCAGCAGGCCGAGTAAACTCTGCGACTCGACCCCTTTCCCCGATCGTGTTCCCATCAGCACGAAAGGTTTTGGGCCGTCATCGAAGGTCAGGGCGATGAGCTTGGCAGTGCGGGTCGCGTCGGCCCGCGCGGCATTGTTACGCGCAGTGGGCTGAACCTTGGCCGTAAAGGCCGTTGTGACGAACGCAATCAGTAGCGTGCAAAGAGTAGTTGCTTGTGACATGACTTTTCATTATGCCCCCACTCTGCCGATCTTCGCCAGCCACGCTGCCGGCAGGTATATACTTACAGGTTTGTGGTTGGTCAGGGGAGAACTGCTAACCGTGATTGGGCCGTTGAGATTCCCGCGAACCACCCACACGTGGTCGGAGGAGGCAAGCAATGAGTGCCGAACTTTCGCGAAGACTGGTGATTCTATCCGGACCCTCCTGCGTCGGTAAGAGTCCGCTTGACAAGGCCCTGGCCAAGTTCCATCCGGAGTTGCGCCAAGCCTTACGGAAGCTGGTTCTTTACAACAGCCGGGCGCCGCGACCCGGCGAGGTCGAGGGGATCGACTACCATTTCCGCACCCGGACTCAGGTCGAGGCCTTGCGCGCCAAAAGCCATTTTGCCGTATTGGACGTGCGAGGAGACCTGCAAGCATTGGATGTCGAAGAGTTGCGGGACGTGCTGGCGGTAAGCAACCCTTTCTTCGAGGGAAATCCTTTTGTGGGGCGAGCCCTCCTGACCAATCCCGCCTTGGCCGGCATTCACCGGCTTAGCATCTTCCTTTCTCCTATTTCGAAGGAAGAGGTTATCTACTTCAAAGCCCCGGAACACAATGCTTCGCTTTCGGATCTGGTCACCGACATCATGAGGCGCAAACTGCTCCGGCGCACGCGTCGCCAGAAGTCGGAGCTTTCGGCGAAAGATCTCGAAAATATTGAGACCCGCGCTGCCAGCGCGTATCGTGAGCTCAAGGAGGCCTGGCATTTCGATTATGTGATTCCCAACCATGACGGGGAAGACAGCGACAACTGGGAAGCCTTTTATTATCCAATAGGAGATGCGCGCAAGGCACTGAGCGCCTTTGCGGGAATTCTGGAGGGTAAGGCCCCGCCGGGCGTCGAGAAATGGGAGGAAGATTTGATTCCTTAACGCGGCTCCTTTTGACCGCTCGGGTAGCGCATACTTCGGCTTTTATGAATGCGCCTCGTCCCGTCACTTGTCCAGCGCCGAGAAGTCAATCTTTCCATCGTCCTTTCCGTCCCAGGCGGCAAAATACAATTCGACCCTGAGCTGAGGGAAATCCTTTCGCAGTGTCTCGCCCAACTTCCGCAGGTCCTCCTCCTGGCGCTGGCGCGGCTCAGGGGAAGAGTGGAGATGCAGGGGGAGGCTCTTGTACCAGGCGCAGTCCTGGTGCTGGATGAGGATTAACCGCCCGATCTCATGGTTCTCCACGAAGAACCGGAACCACCTCCAACTTGCCCAGGAGAACTTCGGCAGGTACTCGACGAGGGTCAAACTCTGGGGTCCGCCGGGGATGACCAACAGATCGTAGTTGCTCTCGAGCCCCAGATGCCGGTTCAAAAACTCGTGGAATGCCGCCTGGAAACGATGATCGCCGCAATGCACAACGAGAGCGGCGGGCGCCGCGCTTTGGAGTTTGGAGTCAACTGGAAAGGAAGGCATGATTACCCTCAGGCTGAGCAAGTGTAAAGGTCAAGGTTAAAGGCTAAAGGTTAAAGGCAATCTTTGCCCTTCAGCCGTTGACCTTTAGCATTCAGCCTTTAACCTTAAAACTTTAACCTTTATCCTTTAGTGGTTCCTTGCCCGGCGCGAGTTTGTCGGTCGGCTGATGGGTGACGCCCAGTTGCGAAAGCACTCCGGGCACGTCGAGGCCCAATGCTTGTAACTGTTGGAGCAGGCTGAACACCAGCGCCGGTCCGGTTTTAGCGATGCGACCGATGCCTCCCGTCCCATCGCCAGCCGCGCTGTTACCCTGTTCGATGACCACCACTCGATCGATGTTACCGAGCGGAGCAGCAACCGCCCCGAAAATACTCGCTGAGGCTTGCAGCACAGCAGGCAACTTTTCGAGTACGGTCTGGAGCTTGGCGGCCTCGTTGAATTCCTTCCACGCTCCCGCCTTCTTCAGGATGGCCTGTGCCTCGGCGACGCCCTGCGCCTCAATGGCACGCGCCTGGGCCAGACCCACTGCTTCCACCTTGGAGGCCTCGGCGCGGCCCTGCGCCTCGACGGCCGCGGCTTGGCCCAGACCTTCCAGGCGGAATTTCTCCTGCGCGGCCTCGGCCATGGCGATCTGGGCAGACTTATTGCCCTCCGCCTCGAGGATGGCCGCCTGCTTCTTGGCTTCCGCACGCAAAATGGCCGCCTGCCGGTCAGCTTCGGCGGCCTTGATGACCGTGGCCTCCAGCTCTTTCTGCTTGCGTTGCACCTCCTGTTCCTGGACGGCTATCTGCTCCTGGGTGCGCACCCTCTCAACACGCACCTCTTCCATGACCACTGCCTGCTTGGCTTTGGCCTGCGACAGCGGACCGGCTTGCGCGGCCGTGGCCTTTTGCGTTTCCACTTCGGCCAGGAACTGGGCCTGCTTTACTTGAAAGTCACGCTGCGCCGCAGCGATGTTGGCGTCCGCGTCGAACTTCGCCTTCTCGCCTTCCTGCATGGCCAAGGCGGACTTGATCTTGGCATCCCGCGTGGCCTCGGCCTCGCCAATGGTTCCGTCGCGTTTCACCTCCGCCGTTCGCTTCTTGCCGAGGGCATCGAGGTAACCTTCTTCGTCGGATATGTCCTGGATGGTGAGTACGTCCACGCCAATGCCCATTCTCTCCAAGTCCACGGCGGCTTCCGAGGTCAGCTTCTGGGCGAAGCTCGCGCGGTCGCTGTTGACCTCTTCCACGGTCAGGGTGCCGAGAATCGATCGCAGGTGGCCCTCGAGCGTCTGGAAGATGACCCGCTGTATCTCTTCGTGGGACATGCCGAGGAAGCGCTCGGCAGCGGCGCTGAGGGACATGTCATCGCTCTTGATTTTGACGTTGGCGACCGCCTTCACCGAAATGGGCACGCCTTTAAAGGTGTAGGCACGCTTGATCTCGAGCGGAATCGTGAAGACGTTCAACGAAAGGTAGTCCACCTGTTCCAGAAGCGGGAAACGGAAGGCCGCTCCGCCTTTGATCATGCGGTAGCCCACGATTTTGCCGTCCGACGTCCTCCGCTTCCGTCCGCTGAAGACCGCCACGGCGTTGGGTGGCACTTTCAGATAGTTCCGGCTGAAAAGAGCCATGGCCACAATGAGGGCCAAAACCACACACATTACAATGATGGGAACGAAGAACTGCGTAATCACGCTCATAACTTCCCCCGCACTGGAAATACGAAACTGGAAAATGGAAACTAGAAACTGGAAATTAGAAAATCGAAAATGGAAACTGAAAACTGGTAGTCAGGAGACTCCAACTCGCCGCGGGATTAGCCAGTTTCTATCTTCCATTTTCTAGTTTCCATTTTCCAGTCACCATTCTCCGCTACTCTGCCCGTCGGACCACGACGTTCTCGCCCACCACAGCTTCAATCTTCACCAGGGTATTGGCGGGAATCGGTTCGCCGTCTTGGGAGCGGGCAATCTTCTCCACCACGCTCTCGCCTAGCGTGCATCGGACTTGTCCCACTCCCGCTCTCGGGATGGCCACGCTGACCTGGGCGACGCTCCCTGCCAGATCGCTCACCCTGACTTCGCTGGAGGCCTGCTGGCTGAAGAGGAAACTCGCGAAGAGGTAGATGATGGTGCCAAAAACCAAGCCGCCGACCACGCCGAGCGCGGTGCTCACTTCGGTGCTATAACCAAGGTGGATACCAATCGCCCCAAAGCCGCCAAACGCGGTTATGAAAACACTGAGGATGCGACTGCTGAAGATGCTGACGCCCGGGCCCCCGTGCACGTCGCCGTGAAAATCCGCATCGTGGCCTGCCAAGTCGCCATGCTCGAACAATTCCCCGGATGCGAAACTGACTATAAGGAACAGGAACCCGATGGACGCAATGCCTAAAAATACTGCAAACGCTGATAACCCGGCAAAGAGCAACATGAGCCAGCCTCGCAGTATCGAGGGAGCTTGGAGATTTGCAAGCGCTCCCAGGACAGATGCTATGAGTCAGTCAGGCCTAACTCTAGAACTGAGCCTCCGCGAAGTCAAGTCAGACAGCACGCCCAAAAATCGCGATTGAGCGGCATAGCTCGTTCCTGACGCGGTGGAAGCGCCTACGGCCGCGAGCCGTGGTTAGTGAGTGGCAGCTCGCGACTCAGGTCGGGTCAGGATTCAAGGGCCCATGGGTCCTCCGGATGATTTTTTCCCACCACCGGCGGACACCGCCACGCGGTAGTTCGACGGCTAGCCGTTTTTTGCCTCCCTGCTTCAGGTCCGCAGCGTCGCGCAACAGACCCGAGCGGATTGCAATAAGAGCCATTTTTCCAGGTCGGCCTTGATCTGCAGCATCCAGCCGCGCGCGTGGCGCACCAGCTTCCCCGCCAGCCGATACACCTTCCAGCGTAGCGTGGCCACCGTCACCGCGCGATAGGGTGCCGGCAGCACCCGCCCTTTCAGTAGTTGCCCCAAATTGTAGGCTAACACCCCAATGGCAAAATACAGGGCATTGGCCTCGAACTGCCCACAGGGCATCTGCTCCATGCCAAAACCCACCTTGAGTTCCTTATGCCAGTTCTCGCCCTCGCCTCGCTGGTTGTGTTTCCACACCACCTCCTGGGCTGACTCCTCCCGCTTCGCGGCCACCGCGTGATAGCAGTACCGGTCGGCCTCGAACAAATTCGGCTGCGGGTTAGGCCAGCGTAACACGATCAGCCGGAAGGCTTGCTCGGTCCCATTCATGGTGTGCACCGTCTCGGCAATCTCGCGATCGGTGGCGATGCCCGCTTGCGTCCGGTAGGGTTGCCAAGCCCCTTCCGGCAGGTTCTGAATTTCTCGCTTCACGGCGGCGTCCAGATCCGCCGTGATCGTGAAGCTGCGCCCTGGCTGGCTGTAATGGTTAATCACTGCCGCTTGGTAGGCCGCACTGTCGCTGCGGAAATAGATGCGCTTCCCCGCCAGCAGCGCCGCTTCGCAGCTCTGCGCAAACTCCAAGATCCCGGCACTGGGACTCTGATTGCCTTCCCGGAACTGGTGACCCACGCACACCCCGTTCACATACCCCAGCAAAGGCATGTAGCCCTGGACGTGGTGGTAGGTCCACTGGGCGTCCTGCTTCTCCGCTTCAACCTCTGTGGCGTCGACATCCAGAATCATTTCCTCTAGTTCCGACTGCAAACAGGCCTCGACCAGACGCCTGTTGACCTGCTGGATCGCCTCGGCCCCCTGCAGCCCTTGTCGGCGCAGCCAGTCGCCTACCGTCCCAGCGTCCGGCACCGCTTGCAAGCCCAACTCCCCCAGCACCTCCTGCTCGGCCCGCAATTCCCGCAAGTCTTCCAGCCGCCGGCCCCCCGCATGCAGCATCCACACCAGCGCCTGCACAAACTCCCGCGGCTCATACCCTCGCCCCGACTTCGGACCCTCCAGCGCTCGGTCTACCTCCTCCCACAGCTTCACCGCTCGCGCCAGTTCCTCCAACACCACCAGCCCGCCCAGGCTGGTCAGCCGCTCCGAACTTCTTTCCATCTTGATGGGCAGAATCAATTGCGGTAGGCTTGGTTCCATTGTTCACCCTCCGGGTGTGTGTCTAGGATTTCTCGCAAAATCTCTATAACACATATCCCGTGAGGGTGATCATCTTTTTCTGCACTTTTCCGCTCCTATCAATCGCGATTTTTGGGGCCCGCGTAGCGCGGGCGTCTCGCCCGCTGTGGCACGGGCATCCCTTTGCTCCGCTCAGGGCAGGCTTTGCCCGTGCCCTCTTGCGCCGCGTCTCGGCCCTCATTCGACCTCTCTTCCAAGGTGTATAGGAAGACTTCCCGGCAGCGGGAGCGGGACGCTCCCGCCACGGCGGGCGAGACGCCCGCGCTACCTCGAGCGTGAACGCTTGACATGGGCATGGAAAAATGATGGGATTGAAGCGCTCGCAGAAGGACCCGAAGCTTCCAGCTAAGCTGTGTAGGGTCGTACCATACGTTGCCTCTTTAGGAGAGGCCGAGACTCCGCCAAGGCGGTAGCGTATGAAAAACCTGGCAGCGTGCGAGCAACTCTTAACCTGATACACTGCACGGGTCGCCACTTATCCCAAGGAGCCAATGAACCATGAAGGGTAAACCCGAAGTACTGGAAGTTCTGGCCGAGGCGTTGACCGATGAATTGGGCGCCGCGGTTCAATACATCTTGCACGCTGAAATGTGCGATAACTGGGGCTACAAATCACTTGGCGGTTTCACGAAAAAGCGCGCCATCGAAGAGATGCAGCACGCCGAGAAATTGATTGAGCGCATTCTCTTCCTGGAAGGCTCGCCCGACATGCATGCATTACCGAAAATCGAAGCGGGCAAGGACGTAGGGGCTCAATTCACGATTGATCTGAAGGGTGAGCAGACGGCCATCGTCAGTTACAACCAGGGAATCGCCACCTGCGCCAAGGCCGGCGACCAGGGCAGCGCTGACCTGCTGCTGGCGAACTTGCATGACGAAGAGCGCCACGCCGACTACCTCGAAACCCAACTGGGTCTTATCAAGGAGCTTGGCCTGGCAAATTATTTGACCCAGCAACTGGAAGGGTGAGCTTGTGGGTTGGATTGACCATTAGCCAGGCAAGCGCGCCCGTCACGCACAAGACGGACGCAACTCCGAACGAAGCTGCCCAGCCAAAATGCTCGGCGATTATGGGCGTAAGCGTGGCTGTGACCGTGCCGCCTATCTGTCCTCCCATATTCATGAGCCCGGATACAGAACCGGCAGACTCGCCGGCAATGTCGGCGCTGACAGACCAGTAAGTGCTCTGTGAGAAGAAGAGCGCCCCTGCCCCGGCTGCCAGGACGACACTCGCCAGCCGGGCGCTGCTGACCGCCTGCCCGGATGCCACAAACACCCCTGACAGAGCAATTCCCAGCGCGGCAATGCCGCATCTCCCCCAGCGTTTTCCGTAGTGGCGGGTGATGAAATCGCTCACCACTCCCCCCGTCGGCGAACAAATCGCCATGGCGATGAAGGGGAGTGCGGCGAAATATGAGCCTGCGCGGAGGTCCAGTCCCCTCACGGTCGTAAGGTAGATGAAGAACCACGCGAAGAAAATGTAGGAGGTGTACCCATAGCAGAAGTAGCTATACGTAACTAACAGGAAGTCTTTGCTCGACAGAATTATTTTCCAGGGAAGTATGCCCTTGGCGCTTCGGCTGGAATCGGGCAAACCGGACCGAATAAACTCCAGTTCTCGGGCGCTCACCCAGGGATGGTCCTCCGGCTTGTCCCTCGACAGCAAGAACCACACCACTCCGACAAGTAGCCCCAAAGATGCGTTCAGCCAAAAGGATAGCCGCCAGCCGCCGTGCAGCATGATAAAAGTGACAAGCGGAGGAGACATGCCGGCTCCCGCGCCCACTCCGGCAAAGATCAGCCCGTTGGCCGTGCCGCGCTCGTTGCTCGGAATCCATTTGGCCACCAGCCGGTTCGAACTCGGGAATAATACGGCCTCACCGGCGCCAAGCAGAAACCTCACACCAATAAAAGCCAGAACCACCCTGCCAATGCTGTGCGGAATTACGGTCACCAAGCTCACGAACACCGCAAACCAGACGGTATACACCGCGATCGTCCATCGCGGCCCGTATCTGTCGGCGAGGCGGCCGCCCGGAGCTTGAAACAGCGCGTAGCCCAGCACGAAGGCGCTGAAAATGTAACCAAGTTGAATATTGGTAAAGTGGAATTCCTTCGCAAAATAATGGCTTGCAATTGAAATGTTGACGCGGTCGCAATACGAGACCGAGCTGATAATGAAAATCCAAACAATCAGAATCCAGCGTAGTCGACCTTTCGGCTGTTCAGTCATTCTTACTCCGCCTAAAGTGCCAGGCGCCCTTTCCAAAGTGTATGCCACGTCATCAGACGCGTTGGAAGCCTACACTGAGTGGCGAGACTTGGCAACTATTCGGGCTCAGCAGGCTGCGCAAAAAGTCCTCCAAGCTGTCATTCCGAGCGGAGCGAGGAATCTTGCTCTGGGTATTTTCAACGCAGTGCGAGATTCCTCGCTACGCTCGGAATGACAGGCTTCACAAACGTTTTTCAGCATCCCGCTTGTTCGGAAGTGAAAAGGTAGAGTGGGTAGAGATCCTTGAAGATTCGTTCCACCTCGTTGGCGAAAGCGGGTTTCGCCACCGCCCGCGAATTTGGCAAGTAGACTTTTCGCACAATCCACGCCTGCAAAGTTTGCCAGTCGGCATCGCGACGTGGGAGGCCCGGATGCTGCACCCACTCGCCGCCTTCCTGGCGATGCCAGTATGTTTCGTACCGCTTGCTCCGGACCGTTTGTTGCAAGAGCCTGTCGAAGCGCTTTCGCTCTGTTACAAGTCTCTTCCGAAATACTGTCTGGAGCGCCCCCTTCGGCCCACGCCAGGTATCATAGATGGAATACCCCACCGTGGCACAGTCCGCCGAAAGGCCCACGTAAAGGCGCCCGGCATGGCCACGGTCGTGGCGGCGATCGTAAACGTACAGGTAATAGTTTGACTTGTAAGGACTCTTATCCTTGCTGAACCGGATGTCGCGGTTGATGCGCGAGAAGTTCCCGTTGGTCTTCCCTGCAATCTCGAATTGAGGGTTGAGGGCGAGAAGAAAGGGAGTGAGAGTCTCGAGCAAAGCGCGAAAGGCGCCTGTCATGCGTTGAATCTCTCATTGGCACATTCACTCTGCGGGGTGACTTCAAAAACGCTTCGCCCCACAAATCATAGGACAGTGCAAATCAATGAGTTACTTTGACAATGTGTCAATTTCTGCAATTTGCTTACTTCGCGGGTGGCATCCTCAGGCCCTAATTGGGCATCCATAGTAACTTGGACAGAGGGAATGGGAGAAATGCCTAGCTGCAGTACGAGGAACCCCTTTCGGACCCCCACGCGACGTTCGGAGTCCTAACCATACGCCTCGGTGAAGCAAGAAGCAACCATCTGCAAAGGGTTCGATCAAGAACCCGTTGATTACGCCATGCTGGAGCGCAGACTTTTCGATCTAATTGAAGGCGTCTCTCAGAGCGAGCGAGAGGCGGGAGGGTTCGTCCGAGCATCGCTGGAGAGCATGCTGCGCGACTTCGGAAACTCCCTCCACCTGCTGGCGACTGCTGAGTTCCGCCTGGAGGACAGCCGCTATGAAATCAAATGGTCACAAGGCGAACCCCTTTGGGATCTCTTGGACCGTGGATTGTCTTATCGCAAGGTGCAACGCCGTCTGTCGGGCCAGTCTTGGTGGATCCAGCGGGGGTTGCGCCGACAGGCCGGGGGTCACCAAGACTGGTACGACCTGATTTTCATTCCAGTGGACCGCGAGTTGCGTCAGGTGCTTGGCCTGATCACTTCCTCCATGGCTGGTAAGGAGGGCCAGCAGCGCGAAGCTGACTTCCAGGTACTGGGACGGCTGATCCGGTTCTTTGGTGATCGCCAGCACCAGCATGAGAGGCTTCAGGAAATCTTGACGCTCGCGCGGGAACAGCAAATGAGCTTATTGCCGCCAGAACTGCCCTCCTTGCCCGGTTATCAAGCTGCTCAACGGTCCGTTCCGGCGCAGGAAGTAGGCGGCGATTATCACCAGATCATCCCGTTGGGGCCGGGCAGTTTTGCCGCGGCGGTCGCCGACGCCAAGGGCAAGGGATTCGAGGCGGCAGTCCTGGTAACTGCACTCCATGCCACGCTTCATGTGGTCAACGCCACACCATTCGAAGTGGCGCACAAAGTGCGACTGATCAACCGCAGCCTAGCTGAGCAGGGCAAACAGCGCAACCTGATTTCCCTGTTTTACGGGGAGTTTGACGATCAGGGCCGCTTGCTCTACGTCAACTGCTCACATCCATCGCCGATCGTAGTCCGGTCCGATGGCCTTGAAGAACTGGCTGATGGCGGGCTTTTTCTCGGCCTTGACCCGGCGAGCGAGTACCGCATGGGCGTCTGCGAGCTGCGCTCCGGCGATCTGCTGGTTGCTTATACAGACGGCTGGACGGAGCTCTCGAACGAGCAGAATGAGGAATTTGGTGCGGAGCGGCTCCGGGAGGCCGTGCGCCCCGCGCATGGCGCCGCGCCACACAGCGTCATTGACCTCATCGAAAAGGCCTGTGATGCCTTCCGCAACGAACTTCCCTTCCACGACGACCGCACTCTCCTGGTCATTCGACGAGACTGAGTTTCTGAGAAATCAAGCATTGCCCCAAAGTACGCGTGGCGCAGACGTCGTTCTGTGATGTCTGCGAATCCTCGCACGCCCACGAGGAACTGCGCACGGATGCGCAACCCCATTCGTGCCGACGGCTAAAGCTCAGACATGCCAGAGTGCGGCACGTCTGCGCCACCCGCGTGCCTCTCGTAACGCGCACGGTTCTGGTCAAACCAGCCCTTGTTGTTGTGCTGCGAAAGCTCCTGAAAGAAGGCGAAAGATTCCGCCGTGAATCCTGGAAACGAACTGGCCACAAGCGTCTCCTTAGTCAGTGGTTGAAGTCGCTGGCAGGTTGTCGAAAGACCTTTGACAATGTCATTCCGAGCGAAGCGAGAAATCTCGCTCTGAACCAAAAGACATGCGAGCTTCCTCGCTTCGCTCGGAATGACAGCTTCCACAGGTTTTCACTACCCAGCCAGTGTCCTAAAGTGACATTTGCGTAATTGACGCCTTGTCGGCGGCTCATTTGAACCTGAAAACAATGCCGGCGCTGGGCACGATATTATGACTGGTGCCATTGATGAAGCTGGGCTGGCCGGTCAGATGATCTCTGAGTTCCAGTCGCAAGGCGAAGTGCCGCTGGAGAACGATGTCCGTCCCGCCGCCGAAGTTCCAGGCGAATTGAAATCCGTTGTCATTATTGGTCTGGATACAGGGTGAGGGGTACATCGTGACGCACATGGTGGCTTGGCCACCGCTGAAGCGATTGAGCCCTAAGCCGGCAGTGGCGAATGGCTGGACCGGAGTCTTTGTCCAGAGGTAGTGCACGTAGTTGATAGAGACCAGATCGACGCGATTGTAAACGGAAGTTTTGGTGGCGGTGCCCTGTTGGAGTGAGAAGCGATTGGGGCTGAAAGAGTAGCTTGCTTCCACGGCGTCATGTCGCGTGAATCGGAAACGTGCCCCGGTGAAAAGGCGTCCCGCCTTTGTGAAGGAGCTGGTTGCCGTGGGGGAGGCGCAGGGTGGACAGTACGTTGGGCTGCACGCGATCAGGCATGTGGGGAGGATGGTTGCGCTACCACTATTCAGGATGGAGGCGCCGCCCTCTGCGATCAGCTCGAAATGCGGTGGGCGGTTCTGCGCGAAAGCTGCTGGGCACAGGAACATCGTGAGCAGGACGAGCCAAGCGGGGAATCGCATAGTTCGTACACCTCCCCCTCCCATGGTCGAATTCACCCCATTAGGGGGACCAACGATGCTGAGGCCTTCCGGCCGCTCAACGAGAGTGCTGCTATTCCGAACTGACTCGTGGGATGCATGTCTCTTCCTTGAGGTTGCAAATACTGGGCCGACTGATACTGGCACGGGAGTCCGCTCGCTATATATATTCACTATTCGAATTATCTGGGATTTCCGATTTGGACCTCTTGCTCGTGCGTATCGTACGCTTCTCCTGCCATCGACGCAACGAGCAGGTAGCCACGGCACGGGTTTTGTGCCGTGGGTTTCTCGGTGATCCCCGGCACGACGGTGGCAAATCGACATAGTCGATTCGCACTCGGCAGCGGCTCACCTGTTCTCGGCCCAGCGCGTAATGGTTATAACTGGACCACGCCCGTTCCTCCACTCGCTTCGCCAACCCTTTGCGCACTGGATTCAAGCGCATATACTCCAGTCTCTCGCGGAACTCTTGGGCGTGGCGAAAGAAGATTCAGTCTCACAAAAGCAGGCGACGCACATGCGACACGCCGCCATCCTACCAACACCTCCGCCGAATAATCCACCGCCCACACGCCCGCGGCACAAAAACCGTGCCGTGGCTCCCCGCTGGAAAATCATGCGCATTCACTCTCGCGTGAAGATTCTGTCCGGGTTAGGGGTGGCGTAACCGTAGCCGTAATTACCCCAGATCGTTCCGTCGTCAAAATAAACCACGTCAATCCCGATGTTGAACGCCGAGACCTCGGCAAAGGCGCTCCCCGTCTTTGAGTTTACACGTTCGGCACAAGGCGCTGTGCCCTTTGCCTCCTCTATTCCGTCCTGATAAAGCAGGCCATTCACAATGTCGGAGACGCCGTGCCTTGGGTCTGTGATGGCGCCTATTCCGTAAACCCGCCCGGCCTCCGAAAGCGTGACTACATTGCCCGGTCCAACTCGGAGCAGCTCCTTGCCTTCAACGACAGCCCTGGCCCCATGGATAGCCTCGTCCTTGTATCGGGACTGAAGACCTGATGCCGCCGGGGCAGGAATCATGCCCCAGTGCGAGGTAATTTGAACCAGCTCGGGGCACCCTCCATCGCACCAATGGGGGTGGGCATCGCACCAGGGTTCGCTGGCAGACTTGTGACCGGTAATGGAGTTACAATCGAGATGGGTGTCGCGGATAGGAAGCACAACAGCGATGCTAGCGGCGGCGATATTCTTCGACGTTTGGCTCTTCAATGTAAATGTAACGTCGCTCAGCCAATCCTTGACTGCGTCCACACCATCCCCTGCTATCTGAGGTATTTCATATTTCCCCGGCAGGAGTTCCTCCCCTGCCTTTGTGACATTGACCAGCTTCACCGGGTCACCCGAGTGTGCGGGGCAGACTTGTAGCGTTTTCGGCCACCTCCATTCAGCTTCAGCTTTGGCAACTTGTTCCGTCATACCAGCTTGGGCAAGGGCACGGCCACGGGGCCAAATTTGAACGACCAGAAAGGCACCTAGCATGCCGCCCAGGAGGCAGATAAGTAACACGCTTAATCGTTGGAGTACCCTTGGCATGCTTCCCCCTCCTCACCTCTCTCGCTGGCTCGCGCCCCCATAGATCGGGGCGCTTCAGCATGCCATATTAGCGCTGGTCACGCCGAGCCCCAAACCCCATTTTGCCCCCGGACAACTGCAATTCCCCATCAGCAGCACTTATCGCCGCGCCAGACTTTTTGAGAGTGATCGGTTCCGCTGGAGCTTTGTCGAAGTCCCAGAGGGGTCTGGAAGAACTCGCGGCGCTGTCATTCTGAACGAGGATAGCCGGAGAGGAGGCTATCCGTAATGTCAGAAACGAGGTGCATCGCGATTAGCTCATTGCCCTCTCCCTTGGGGAGAGGGCTAGAATTCTGATCTCCGCCTCTCTCCCCAACGGAGAGGGCTAGGATTCTGACTTCCGCCCTTTGTATCGGCCGAAGATGGGTGAAGGTCAGGATCCCTGAGGTCAACAATCCACAGCTATCCGGGCGGATCGAAATAGACTTTCTGTCTCTTGACAAATGCCACAAGATAGGCTAGGATGGTGAGTTGAGGTTGTGCTCGATGCCACGCCCTGCTGAGAACGCTATGCGGCCCGCCTGCTGGCGGGCTACTGCCCACCCCAGCCCACTCCCGAGAAGGTGCCAAGCGGGACGAAACGCCCGCAAATTGGCTCTCTATTCCTCAGACAAGAAGTCCTTCGAAGCCAGGGAAAGCAAAAGAAGATTACTTAAAAATGAACGAGCGATGCGGGAATATCTATGAAAACAAAGGACCGCGGTTGAAAAGTTGCAGGTAAAGCGGGAATGTGCATGAAAACACAGGTAGTTAGCCGCATAAACCGGGAATGTTGTTGAAAAGAAAGGTTGTTAATGAGTCGCATGGGATTAGCGAAGGCGGATTGATCGGCGGCTGGCGCAAAGCGAAGCTTTGCTCCACCTAGGCATCAGAAATCCGCCGGAGCACCCGTCGCTCACCTCCCACCATGGGGGGAATGACTGGCTTTGACAGGAGACAGAGAAAAAAGACGCGCCTATCATGTGTCGAATCTCTCAATGGGACATTCATTCTGCGGTCTTACTCCGGAAAAGTCCGCTCGCTGATTAGAGCATAAATGAATTCGAGCAGATACTTTGACAATGTGTCAATTTCAGCAGCTTGCTTGCTTTGAAAAAAGTCCGGTAAAGGTGATGATATCTGGCAGGTAGATTGCCTGACCGAGAGAAGGAACAGTCGAATTTCGTGGTTCAGGAGGAGCATATGTCCATACCCTCACGCATCCGCGATTTCCTGGATTCCGAGAATGTTTCGTACGAGGAACTCCCTCATCAGCCAGCGTTTACGGGACAAGAGGTCGCACACACGCTCCACCTGTCGGGCAAGAGGTGCGCCAAGACCGTAGTGCTGGAGGGTGACGGAAGGCTGGCGATGGCAGTTTTGCCGGCCTCCAACCGATTGAATCTCCAAGATCTTCAGGCGGAAATGGAAGTGACGCGCTTGGAGATGTTAACCGAAAGCGCACTGACCAAGCTTTTCCCGGACTGTGAGCAGGGCGCGATTCCACCTCTCGGTCGTCTCTATAAGATGGAAGTATGGGTGGATCGGGCCATAAGCGATTCGGAGCACATTGTATTTTGCGCGGGCACCCACCAGGATTGCATCCGAATGAAGTACTCCGATTTCGCGAAGTTGGCCAAGCCGCGCGTTGGCCGGTTTTCGCAGGTGTGGGCCACGGCAGCTTGAACGGTCGGGCCGAGTCCCCATATCGAGTTTGCCTTGCTGGCGTGGCCTGGCCCAAGCCCAGCGGGCAAGCGGTGAGGCTCGGTACTTGCCTGGACCATTTCTGTGACGTAATCGAGGGCGGCGCAAACCCGCATCGGAGGGCGAGGAACGTGACGCCACCTGAGGGGGCGCGCCTGAAAAGGGGGAATGTGCCCCAGCGAGGTTATACGTGCTCCCCGTCCCTGAATCGGTTACACTGTGGTCGGGAATTGAAGAAGTGTAATCTCATTTCAGGAGGAATTCATGCTTGCTTTGAGGGAAGAACTGGCGCGGCAAATTCCGGGCTTAAGAGAGGAGATTCGTCAGCTCGCCAAGCGCCATGCCGACGCAGTCATTTCCGAGGTAACCGTCGCTCAGGTTGTGGGCGGAATGCGCGGGATCAAGGGGTTGGTGTGCGATACCTCGGTGGTCGACCCGGACAAAGGATTGTACATTCGCGGCATCCCCATTGCCGACTTGGCTCACTGTTTGCCCGAGGCGATTTTCTATTTGCTTTGCGCCGGCGAACTTCCCCATAGCGAAGCTCTTGCCAGCCTCCAGCAAGACTTCCGAAAGCGCGCCCAGATTCCCCCTTACGTTTGGGAAGTGCTCAAGGCCATGCCGATAGATTCGCATCCCATGACGATGTTTAGTGCCGCCATTCTGGCGATGGAGCGTGATTCCGTCTTCCGGCGCCGCTACGCCGAGGGAATGCGCAAAGAGGAGTTTTGGGAAGCCGCACTGGAAGATTCCCTGCAAATTCTTGCCAAGCTGCCTGGTATTGCCGCGGGTATCTACCGCATGCGCACGCGCAAGGGCCCACCTATCCCATCCGATCCCAATTTAGACTGGGGGGCCGATTACGCCCACATGCTGGGCTTGCCAGATCCGGAAGGAAACTTCGCACGACTGATACGTCTTTACCTCACCTTGCACTGTGACCATGAGGGCGGGAACGTAAGCGCCTTCACCTGCCACACCGTGGGATCTGCCCTCTCCGACCCTTACTACGCGGTCTCGGCGGGGTTGAACGGCTTGGCAGGACCGCTTCATGGGCTTGCCAATCAGGAATGTCTCCAATTCGTTCTGGGAGTTCGCGAAAGATTCAGTGGCGTGCCTACCGACGAACAACTCCGAGAGTACGCCTGGAACACGCTCAAGGCGGGTCACGTCATCCCAGGTTATGGACACGCTGTATTGCGCATCACCGACCCCAGGTTTGCAGCCTTCCGCATCTTTGGGGAGCAGGTTTGCCCTCAGGATGAAATCTTCAGGATTGTGGACAGAGTTTTCGCCATTGTGCCGGGAGTTCTTCGGGAGCAGGGCAAGGCGAAGGATCCTTGGCCCAATGTGGATGCTGTTTCAGGAGCCTTGCTCTATCACTTCGGGCTGACCGAATTCGATTACTACACGGTGCTTTTCGGTGTCTCCCGGGCGTTGGGAATGTGCGCACAGTTGATTATCAACCGCGCGCTCGGTACGCCCATCACCCGTCCGAAATCCGTGAGCACGGACTGGATCAAGGCGACTGTCGGAGAAACACGGCAGGCTGCTTGAATCGAGGGAGCCACACAGGGGCGCAAGCTGCCTGCAAATTCGCGAAGCTTCCCACGCGCCCCTCAATAAAGAGGAGAATCCAATGGGCCCCACATGCAGCAATTGTCCTGTTCTCGGAACTTCATTATTCAGCAGTCTTTCCCGTGAGGAAGTCTCGCGACTAGGGTGCGTGTTTCGGCCGGCGCGCTACCGCAAGAACCAAATCCTCTTCTTCGAAGGGGGTGTGGCTCAGCATTTGTTCGCTCTTCACGCCGGTCTTGTTAAACTGGTCAAGTCGCTTGAGAACGGGAAAGATCGCATAACCGGTGTTCTGTTCCCGGGCCAATTGTTTGGCCTGGAAGCACTTTCTGACCCCACCTACCCCCTCACAGCCGTGACATTGCGGGACAGCGAAATCTGCGCCGCCTCACGAGAGGAGGTCGTCACATTCCTGCAATCCAACCCGGAAATCGCACTCGGCATGGTGCGGTTCTTGGTTGCCGAGCTTGGACGCGTACGCGCTCAAGTCACCGACATGAGCTTCAAGGATGCCAGAATGAAGGTGGCAACCTTCCTCCTGTCGCTGGTTGCCTCTGACCCTACCCCCAATAACGGACATGTCACGCTTACCCTGCCACTCTCCAGGCAAGAGATTAGCGAAGTTCTCGAGCTATCCCCAGAAACAATAAGCCGCACGCTGGCGTCATTCCGACAGCAACAGTTGATTGTCGTGCGCGGACGGCACTTGACCATCCAGAACTTCGAGGGCCTGCAATCAGCGGCGCGCCGCTGATCTGCTTGCTTTGAGCGACTTTCTGTCAGTGTCAATAGAGCCATATAACTCTCCGGCGGAGAGGTGTGCCAAACCCGTTTTACGGCCTCCAGTGTCCAGCTAAATGAAGGACACTAAAGCAATTACACCAATAGTCGAGAGGAAGGAACTAGAGGGTAGGAATAAAAAGACTACTTCTACTAGATTGACTTATGTCGTGTAGAATTCTGATGCCTGCCATCGACATCCCCAATTGTGGCTGCTAGCTTGCTCTCACCGTGGCGGAAGCTCTTGGCTCCCAGAATTTTACTATGGAACTCATCGCAAGCTGTTTCACTCTCTGGCAAAGCCGGCTCAATGGAGCAAGAACAGCTCAATTCGTCGCCACCGCTTTGCCCAAGCCGCCTCAAAAAGCCATGACACACTTCAGGAATGGGGCGTTCCTCATTGCCGCAGTGCTGATCTTGCCGCCTGCCGCCCTCCCTCAAACCGTGCGGCCACCTCTATTGGAGGAGAGCACGAATCATCCTGAAATCCTCTTCGTGCAGGCAGCGTCCGTGAAGGGAGGCAGGTTGTCAGAAAGGTTCCCCTCGGGCAGCAGGATCGTTCGTCTTTCGAGGGACAGCAACAAACCCACGAATCTCACACCGAATTTCTTTGCCGCGGCGGATCCACGTATCTCCTTCGATGGCTCAAAGGTGCTCTTCGCGGGGAAGAAAGATGCCGCAGCAACCTGGCAGATCTGGGAAATGAACACGGATGGAACGGGCCAGCGCCAAGTGACCCACTGCGATGGGAATTGCCTTTCCCCAGCCTACCTGCCACGTGATGCAATCGCTTTTTCCGGCGAAGTCCAAGATGCGGGCGGAAGCCGGGCTTATCAAATCCATTTCGGCAAGCTGGACGGGAGTGATGTGCACCCCATCACGTTCGGCCCGGGCGACTACGATCTCGAAACGGTCTTGCAGAACGGGTTAATCCTGGTTTCCGCGCGTTCACCCCTGCAAGCGAAGGGGGAGCTCGAGAGTTCGCGCAATCTCTATTCGCTGCGGCCCGACGGCAGCGGGCTGGCGGCGTTCCGATGCGACCACGAGGCGCCGGCAATTCGGAGCCAAGCTGAAGAGTTGGATGACGGGTCCGTGGTTTTCGTCAAGAACAAGGTGCTTAGTTCCGAAGCCGGGGGCGATCTGGCGGCGATTAGACGTGGCGCCACCCACAATTCAACTCTGGGCCCCGAGAGCGCCTTGAACTGGTCACCCCGACAGCTCGCAGCCGCGAGATTGATCGTTGCACGCCGAGTGTCTGCGCCCCGAGCAGCGGGGAAATTCGACCTGTATTCCTTTGATCTTGACCATGGGATGTTCCAGGATCCGATCTACGAGGATTCCGAACTTTCCAGTGTCGAGGCCGTTCCGGTCGCCGCACACCCTGCTCCTCGCTGGTACTGGAGCACGCTAAACCCGGAAGCGAAAGTGGGCTACTTCGTTTGCCTGGACGCCTCGATGTCTGCTGAAGCGGCCAAAGGCCGGCTGTCGCCTCTCCCAACTGCGGTTCGCGTGCTGGCTCTTGACCCAGCCACTCAAAAGGCAATCAGCCTGGGGGAGGTGCCCGTCGAGCAGGACGGCTCTTTTTACATCGCGGTGCCGCCGGACCGCCCGGTGCGTTTCGAATTGCTGAATGCCGATGGCAAACTGGTCCGAGCTCAGCAAAGTTGGATTTGGGCGCGCCCAGGGGAAGAACATGGCTGCGTGGGCTGCCACGAAGACCGTGCCGTGGCTCCTGAGAATCGCTGGCCGCTCGCTCTGCGGCGCTTTGACACGCCCACCCGCTTGGGTCTTCAGGCGCCGCTCGAAGCAGCGCACTGAGAAGGTATGACGTGGGGGCAGTCCGCCGGCTGGCGAATGGCTGCACCACCCCTTAGTCACCTCCTCAGAGAGGAGGGGATCAAGGGGTGGTGGCCGCCCCTACAGGCCTGAAATGAGGAATCGAGAGTGAAAGCTCCGGCGCGACAAATCGCAAGCATGTTGGCGGCTTCGCTCTTGCTGGCCGTTGGGTTGACAGTCACAGCGCAAAACCCAGCGCGTGCCACAAAGAACCGCGCGTCGAGTCCACCGCACACTACTGCCGGCAATTCAGCGCGCGATCCCTCGAAGCAGCCACCCCCTCCCTCTTCCCTGCCCACCTTCGAAGATGTCACCGAGAAATCCGGCATCAATTTCCGGCACTCGTTCGGCGAGCAGAAGTTGAGCTCGATCATGGAGGCCACCGGCTCTGGCTGCGCCTGGATCGATTACAACAATGACGGCCTCCTTGACCTCTTCGTGTTGAGCGGGCGCTACCTTGACGGCGCGACCAAGTTCTCCAAACCCGACGGTGTAGATGCTACGAACCATCTTTACCGCAATAACGGCGACGGGACCTTTACGGACGTTACGGAGCAGGCGGGCGTGGGCGGCAAAGGCTTCGGCATGGGCGTGACGGTCGGCGACTATGACAACGACGGCTACGAAGACATCTACGTCACCAACTGGAATTCCTCCATTCTCTACCACAACAATGGAAATGGAACGTTTACCGACGTAACGGCAAAAGCGGGAGTCGAGAATCCCCACTTTGGAACCGGCGCCACCTGGCTCGATTACGACCGCGATGGCAAACTCGATCTCTACGTAGGGAATTACCTGAAGTTCGATCCCAACGCCAAGCGAGAGTATTTCAGCGCCGACGCGTTCCCTGGCCCCCTCGACTACGAAGGCGACGCCGATCGCCTCTTCCACAACAACGGCGATGGCACGTTTGCCGATGTATCCCACAAGGCCGGCATCGATAACCCCTTGGGACGGGCTATGGGTTTGACGGTGGGTGACTTCGACAATGACGGCTGGCCGGACATCTACGTCGCCAACGACACCATGGACAGCTACCTCTACCACAACAACCACGACGGAACGTTTACCAACGTCGCTCAGGATGTCAACGTGGCGTTTGGCGCCAACGGCGAGGCCACCTCCGCCATGAACCCCATCTTCGGCGATTACGACAACGACGGCTGGCAGGACATCTTCGTCTCCGACATGCGTTACCACCGGCTCTTCCACAACCCCGGCGCCAAAGGCTTCTGGCTCGACACCACCGTCGAGACCGGCGTGGCCCAGGTCTCCGGCCAATACGTGGCCTGGGGCGACGGTTTCTTCGATTTCGACAACGACGGCTGGAAGGACCTTTTTATTGTTAACGGCGGCTTGCATTGGTTGATTCCGATGGAAGACTCCGTTTTGCGCAACAACGGGGATTCCACGTTCACCGATGTTTCCTCGCAGTCGGGCAGCTACTTCAAGTTCAAGAAAGTCGGGCGCGGCGCCTGCTTCGCTGACTACGACAACGATGGGTACATGGACGCCTTCATCGTAGTCCTGGGTGGCAAAGGAATCCTGCTGCACAACAATCCCCCACCCCTCGGAATGCGCAATCACTGGCTGACAGTCAAACTGGTCGGGACGAAGAGCAACCGCGATGGTTTCGGGGCCCGCCTGGAAGCCATCGCCGGCGACCTCCACCAGTACATCGAAGCGACTTCAGAAAATGGTTACCTCTCGCAGGGTGACCCGCGCCCGCATTTCGGCCTGGGTAAACACAGCGAAGTGGATAAGCTCATCATCCACTGGCCAAGCGGAATCGAGCAGGAGATTGACCACGTCAAGGCGGATCAGTTCCTGACCGTCAAAGAACCCTCCGAAACAGCCGGACAGTCGGGAGGCAAGGCGCGATGAACGGCGCCCATCCAAACCGTCAAGGTCACGTAAAAGCTGGGAACAAAGCAGCTCGCCGCCTGATCGAGTATGGAGTCTTCGCATTTCTGTTGCTGTCGGTTTTCGGTCGCCTTCCCTACCCCTACGCTGTGACCTCTACCGCGCAGCAAGCAACCGCCGCCCAGCCGGAATACCTGACGCCTGTTGAGCTCAAGTTTTCCCCGGATGGCCGACGGATTTACGTGGTATGTGAGGGTAACGGTTCGGTGCTGGCCATTGATACGCGCACGCGGCAAGTCGCAGGGCGAGTGAAAGTTGGAAGCAAACCGAGAGGCCTTGCGGTTTCTCCCGACGGCAGGACTCTTTACGTATCGAATTCCTGGAGCGACACGATCAGCGAAATTGACGCCGGCTCGCTCCAGGTCCAGCGCACGCTTACAGCCGGCTGGGGACCGGTTGGCCTCACCACCGACCGCAGCGGCAAGTTCTTGTATGTCGCCAACAGCGTCGGCAACGACGTTTCGCTCCTTGACCTCACCACGGGCGCAGAGATCAAGCGCTTCATGACCGAGCGGTATCCCGAACAGACGCTCCTGTCACGAGACGGTCGCCGCGTTTACATCTCGAACATCCTGCCGCACTTCGGTCCTTACGATGAGCCGCCTGTCTCCGAACTGCTGGTCATCGACGCGGTGAAGCAAATCATCGAAGAACGCATTCTCGTTCCCGGGGCAATCGAGCTGCGACACATTGCGGAGGCCCCGAAATCGCTGGGTGGTTACCTTCTCGTTCCGGAAGTGAGGCCCAAGAACCTCGCTCCACTTATCGGCGTGGCGCAAGGCTGGGTGTTAACCCACGGGATGGCAGTAGTTCGGCCTGCGTTTGCAGCCCGAAGCGAAGTGGGGGCGGTTCGCGAACCGCCCTTACATCCGCATTTGGAATCGCTGCGCTCGAAAGTCACGCAAGTGCTGCTCGACGACATTGACTACTTTTTCGCCGGCCAAAACGGCGCCGCCTTCACCCCGGACGGCCGTTACGCGCTGCTGACCGCGTCGGAAGCCAACACGCTCACTATTATTGACACTGCGAAGTTGGCGCGGCGTCTTCAAGAAGTTCCCAGCAAGGAACTCCCTAATCGTCTCGACTCCGCGGCGACGTTCGTGGTGCGGCGCCTCGAAACCGGAAGCAACCCGCAGGCCGTGGTGGTTTCCCCGGACGGCCGGCTGGCCTACGTCGCCAACCGGCTGGAAGATACCCTGAGCGTGGTTGATCTGGCGAAGCTTCAAATTGCCTCGAAGGTGGACCTCGGCGGACCAAAGGAGTTGACCGCACTGCGCAGAGGCGAGCGGCTTTTCAATGCAGCCAAATACTGCTTCCAAGGGCAATTCGCCTGCGCCACCTGCCACCCCAATAGCCATCTCGATGGCCTTGCCTGGAATCTTGAAACTCCGCAACTGGGGCGCGACCGCGTGGCCAACCGCACCCTGCGCGGGGTTAAGGACACCGCGCCGTACAAATGGAACGGCCGCAACCCTGACTTGGCCACCCAGTGCGGCCCCCGCATTGCCAAGTACCTGTTCCGTTCCGAAGGCTTCAACGTGCAGGAACTTGCAGACCTGGTTTCCTATCTGAATCAGATTCCTCTCCCGCCCAATCGACATCTGGCGGCGGGCGGTCAGCTCACGGAGGCGCAGGAGCGCGGCAAGGCCATCTTCTACCGGACAAACAAGAACGACGGAACGCCGATTCCTGTCTATAACCAATGCGCCACCTGCCATCCGGCGGATTCTCACTATACCTCCCGCATCAGCTCCGACGTCGGGTCGGCAACCAAGTACGACACGATTACTTCCTTCGATATTCCTCAATTGGATCGTGTCAACGAAGATGGCCCCTATTTGCATAACGGCGAGGCACTGACACTGGAAGAGATTTGGACCGTGTTCAACAACAACGACACACACGGCGTAACTTCAGATATGGCCAAAGAGCAATTGAACGATTTGATCGAATTTTTGAAAACGCTGTAGGGATTTTAGATTTTGGATTTTGGATTTTGGATTTTAGATTTGGCTTTGGAATCTGGAATTTGAGGTTTGAAATTTGAAATTTTCGGGGGGGTGAGGAAGGACATCATGCGGCGAATGCTTCTGATTACGGTAGTTCTACTGGCCGCATCATCACTCGGCTTGGCACAAAGGCCGCCTCTTATCACCCATTGGGAGAACTTCACCACGGCCAACGGAATGCCGGACGCCAAGGTTTTCAGCCTCGCCGTGGATGGGAATCGGGTTTGGGCAGGGACGGAAGACGGTCTGGCGCTGGTCGAGAACGGAAAAGTGCAGAGAGTTTATAACACGGAAGACGGCTTGGCGCAGCGCGCGGTGATGGGCATTGCCGTAGACAAGAAAACGGGCGATCTGTGGATTGCCACCTTCGGCGGAGTCAGTCACTTTTCCGGCGGCCAGTTTCAAAACTTCACGAACCTCACCAGCGGCTTGCTTAATGACATTTGCTATGGCATCGCCGTGGTCGATCAGTACGTCTGGGTGGCGACCACGGCAGGCGTCAGCCGCTTGAATACCTATACCGGCGAGTGGACGAACTGGAGTGAAAAGAATGCGCCCTTCCATGAACCCTGGTCTTATGGGATCGCTCCGGCGGGCAACAAAATGTATTTTGCCATCTGGGGCGGCGGCCTGCTCGAATACGACGTAGCGGGCAACTATTGGAAGCCCTACACCGATCCCGATGAGGAGATGGAAACTGTTTTGTTCCGCAACCAAGGCCTTATCCATATCATCGTTTCGAACGTTGCTTACAACCCCGACACCAAGATGGTCTGGGCCTCGACCTATTTCGGCTTGAGCGGTTACGACGGCCGCAACTGGCACAATTACCTCACCAAGGACAGCGGCCTCGCTTCGGATTTTATCAATGCCCCGAAATCCCGCCGCAACGAAGTTTGGGCCTGTACCGATAAGGGCCTCAGTTTCCTCGACTACAAAACCAACACCTGGGTCAGCTATCGTCCCGCTAAGCAAACCGGCCATGGAGAGATCGAGATCACCTGGCCCGACATGAAGAAGACCAAGCTCGAGACATCGACCACCCTTGCCCACAATTACATCCTGAATATGGATTTCCAGGGCGAGGACGTTTGGGTGGCCACAGCCCAAGGGCTAAGCCACGGAATTCGCGAACCTCAAAAGGAGGCGCAACTCTATGCGTCTATCAGAACCCCTCGTAGCGGCGGAGAAGTCGTGCAGTCCCATCCGCAAAAAAGCCGTTAGCGCGCCCGAGACGCTGAACGAAGCCTACCACTATCCCAAGCCCTCGTCCTTCTCCCGCGCGCTGCGCCTGGACATCAAGGGCGTCACCATCGTGCTGATCTCGGGCACGGCCAGCGTGGATGAAAACGGCAAGACGGTCCACGTGGGCGATTTCCCTGCTCAATGCCGGAGGACCTACCGGAACATCACCGGGCTGCTGGAGGCCGAAGGGGCAACCTGGAAAGACGTGGTGCGCACCACATGCTATCTGCGCGACATCGAGCGGGACTACGAGGCCTTCAACGAAACTCGCACCCAGTTCTTCATGGAGCAGGGACTGAATCCGCTGCCGGCCTCCACAGGTATCCAGGCGATTCTGTGCCGGCCGGATTTGCTCGTCGAAATCGAGGCGATTGCGATCTTCGATTCCGATCGCGGCGCCGGCAACAACGGCCAGTAGGCGCGTAGTGGCGCGAGCGTCTCGCCTGCTGTTGTAGCGGCGAGTTTACCTCGCCACAGCAATGGTAGCGGCGAGTTTATCCGTCAACTGACGGACCAGATAGCGGCGTAAAGCCGCCGCTACGACTTCTGCACGGAGAAGACATGATTCGAAGAATCATCTTCGCTCTCACATTCTTTCTGCTGGCCGGCCCGGCTGGGGCGCAGTCCGGTGGGTACAAAGAGCCGGACGACGACAAGCCGGCGCCACGCTACGCCAACATGCCGGACGAAGCGGTGCCCTACCGGCGCTTTACCAAGCCGTATTACGACTGGTTCATCCAGACCGATACGCTGGCCTATAACGGCGCGGCGGAGAAGCGGCTTGATGGTGACGCCTCCAAGCTGAGTGAAATCGCTATCGGCTTCATGGCCCCGATTGAGAACAACCCCGAATCCATCTTCGGCCTTCCCATGCTGCACGGCGCGCAACTCGCCCTTGACGAGGCCAACGCCCGCGGAGGCTACCACGGCAAACCCTACGCGCTTAAGGTACACAACGAATCAGCTCTCTGGGGCGCTTCCTCGACCGAACTCGTGAAGATGCTCTTCAATGAAAACTGCTGGGCCATGTTGGGTTGCGTCGATGGTCAGAACTGCCACATCGCCCTGCGCGTAACCCTGAAACTCGAAGTCCCTATTATGAACGTCGGCACCACTGACCCCACGGTGACGGAAACGCGCATCCAGTGGCTGATGCACTATTTCCTTGACGACCGGCAGCAGGGGTACACCCTGGCCGACTACGTTTTTAAGACCCTCAGGCTCAAGCGCATCGGCGTGATTCGCACCCAGACCCGCTACGCGCGGCTGGGCGTGCAGAAATTCAACGACGAGGCGCGGCGCATGGGCCGCCAGCCGATCCTGGAAGTGAAATTCGAGCGCGGCGACAAAGATTTCTCGAATCAACTGCGCATGTTGAAGGCCGCCAGGATCGAAGGCGTGGTTATCTGGGGCGAGGCCGCCGAAGCGGGGTTGATCCTGAAACAGATGCGTGCCACGGGAATGGCGCAGCCGGTCTTCGGCGGCAGCCGCCTGGCCTACCCCCAGTTGCTCGAGATCGCCGGCCCCGCTGCAGAGGGAATGGTCACGACTGCTACGCTCGATCCCACCCGCCAGGACCCCAAATGGCTGGCTTTCCGCGCAGCTTACCGGAAACGCTTCCACGAGGAGCCCATCGACTACGCCGCCTACGCGTATGACGGAATGAATATGCTCACCTCGACCATCGAAAAAGTGGGGCTTAACCGCGGGAGGATCATGGCCGCCCTGCGCGATTACCAAATGAAGACCTATGAGGGAGTGACTGGAAGGGCCTTCTTCGACCACACGCTGAATAACATTTCACCGGTGACTATGGCGCGCGTGAAAGACGGCAAGTTTGAATATTGGCTGGCCCCGCGCCAGGGTGGCCATGAGGGCGCTGAAAGCACTTCCGGCGGCCGTGGGGAGCAGTAGGTATTTGAAATCTCAAATTCCAAATTCCAAATTCCAAATTCCTAACTGCCTGTCTCGAATTCCAATCTTCCAGTCCCCAATTTGCAGTTTCCATTTTCCGATTTCCAGTTTCCAGTTTCCAGTTTCCAGCTTCCATTTTTCAATTTCCAATTTCAAATTTCCAATTTCCAATAGGCGGTCTGGCCGCGCCCTCCTGTTTCTTGCGACTCTGCTTGCGGCGCCTCTGCCCGGTCCCGCGCAGTCTCCTCCTGCTCCTTACGCCGTCATCCCACGCGACGCAGTGAATTATGCGGGCCCAGGGCGAGATGCTCGCCATGATCTCGAGGGGACCGGAATCAAGATCGGGTTCCTGGCGCCGCTGACCGGCCCGGGTCAGGACGAAGCTAAGGGGCTGCTCGAGGCGGCGCAGCTGGCGATTGAAGACGAAGCGGCGAGTCCGCTGCCCGAGGGTCGCCGACTCTCGATTGTGCCGCGCGACCAGAGCGGGCCCTGGGGACGCGCCTCGAATGAAATCGTGCGTCTCGTTTATGAAGATCAGGCGGTGGCGATTGTCACCGCTCTCGATGGCGGATCAGCTCACCTTGCCGAGCAGGTTGGAAACAAGGTCGGAATCCCGATCGTCACGCTTTCCACCGATCCCACCACGACGCAGATTAACCTGCCCTGGATATTCCGGCTGGGCCCCACGGACACCCAACAGGCGCGCGCTTTTGTGCGCGACATCTACGTTGCACGCGCGCTCAAGCACGTCATGCTGATTACGGAAAACGGTCATGACGGGCGCGTGGGGGGCGAGGAGTTTCAAAAAGCGGCGCGCGAATTAAATACTCCTCCGGTTATTCAATTGGCGATTGACGCCAGCGATTGGAACCCGGACTCGGTGGTCAGTCAGATCTTGACTCAGAAACCTGAAGCTCTGGTCTTTTGGACGGGGCATGAAACGGCGGCGAGATTGGCGCCGCGATTTCGCAGTGCACTCCCGACGGCGCCGATTTACCTCTGCCAAGAAGCAGCGCAAGGAACGTTGGAGGGAGACCACGAGAATATTTGGATCGTCACCTCTCGCTTTGCGGCAAGCCCCTTGCGGGAGAGCTTCGAGAGACGCTACCGCGTGCGTGCCGGAATCTTCCCCTCCCCGGCTGCCGCTCAAGCCTACGACGCGGTGCGGATTCTGGCTGCCGCGTTGCGCCGCTCCGGCCCCAATCGCGCCCGCTTGCGAGACGCTCTGGCCACGCTCTCCAGCTTCAGCGGCGCCTCCGGCGTCATCGCCTTCGATCACGCCGGGAATGACCTGAGCGATGTAACTCTCGTCAGGCTCCCTTGAGAAGCAGGCAGTAGGCAGAAAGCAGTCGGCAGCCGGCGCCATGGGGCACTGTTAGAGACGGATAGAGGTATAATCTCTGGTGCGGGGGTGCCAGATCGGCGATTGCCGGGCACGACCCTGCGGGGGCGGAGGACACGTCAATGAAAGTGCGGACCTTCACGGCGGTCATTCATCAAGAAGACGACCTTTACGTCGCTACATGCCCTGAGTTGGGTACAGTGAGTCAAGGCGCAAGCATCGAGGATGCTCTCTCCAATCTTAAAGAAGCTACGGAGCTCTATCTGGAAGAGTTTCCACTGCCCGATGTCGGTCGCCCGCTGCTGACAACGTTCGAGGCAACTTATGCGTAACTTCCCGGCAACCGTCCGGCAACTTGCAATTTTCGGCCCAACATGGGATCATATGGCTAGATTGGCTAGATAAGGAGAAAGGTTCATGGCGTGGCGTCTTGCGGATGCTAAGAATCGTTTCAGCGAAGTGGTGAACCGCGCTCTAACCCGAGGCCCTCAACTGGTTTTGCGTCGCCGCGATGCCGTGGTGGTGCTCGCACGGCGCGACTACGAAAGGCTCACGGGTAAGCGCCCCGGCTTCAAGCAATTCCTGCTCGGTAAAGGTCCCAGCTTGCGGGGCCTCGACCTTAGCCGCGATAAATCTCCGACGCGCAACGTAAACCTGTGAGAGTCCTGCTCGACACCTGCGTGCTTTCTGAACTGCGTAACCCCAAAGGGCATCCGGGGGTGCGCCGTGCTGTCGGCGGCCTCCACGACGAAAACCTTTTCGTGAGCGTAATATCCCTTGGAGAAATCTGCAAAGGGATCGGCCTTCTCAGCGATACCCGAAAGAAGCGCACGCTCGAAGTCTGGCTCCAGACGCTCGAACGCCACTACGCCGATCGGCTTCTCCCCATCGATCTCGAAACCGGCCGCATTTGGGGAGAACTCACGGCCGCCGCCCAAAAAGCGGGCCGGACAGTGCCCGCCACGGATGGGCTCATCGCCGCCACCGCGCTGCGGCACGGCCTCCACGTCATGACCAGGAACATCGCCGATTTTGAGCCTACCGGCGTTCTCCTGCTTAACCCCTGGACTGAATACTAATCGTTGTTCTCGACTAGGCTATCGGTGCTTGTTCGCCCGGACAAAGACAACGTAGTCCGTGGGCGCAGGTTTGCCACCCGCTTCCCGCACCGCTGCGGCGATCTGCCCGCGGTGATAGGCAGAGTGCAGCACGAGGTGCATCAGGACATCTTGAATCGGCGTCTTGTACTCGTTACCTTTAAGATTTCGGTAGGCGAGGTCGCCCGCCAGCTTTTCCGGAGTGACATTGTCCAAGACGTCTTTCCATCGCCGGTGCAAATCTTCGATAGCTGACGCGCATTCTTCGAGCGTCAGATCGGGCCACGGTTGCGCCAAAGGCGGAGCAGGATTCTCGAACCGAGCCATCCAGATCCGTTGCGCGCCGATGACATGGTTGAAGGTCTTTCGTGGCTTTTCCGTGCCACTGGGCACGGTTCTCAAACTTGCTAAGGTCTCGGAATTCGCCCAGTAGTCATAATCAAACAACTTGTGGTACTTGATAAGTTCGTCCACACCTTCCGACCTCCAGTTTCTATTCTTCTTTGAAAAGCGCCGAATAAACCAGTCCGGCGAGAGCCGCGCCGACGATCGGGGCGACCCAGAAGAGCCAGAGTTGCTGGAGCGCCCAGCCATGCACAAAAACGGCGGGCCCGGTGCTGCGAGCAGGGTTCACTGAAAGGTTGTCGACGGGTATGCCGATCAGGTGAATGAGGGTAAGGCTGAGGCCGATGGGGATTCCGGCGAAGCCCACCGGCGCGCGACGATCCGTGGCCCCGAGAATGATCAACAGGAAGAAGAAAGTGAGAACTATCTCAGCCAGCAGACATGCCCCCAGGGAGTATCCTCCAGGAGAGTGGTCGGCATAACCGTTAGCCGCGAAGCCGGAACTCAGGTCGAAACCCGCTTTACCACTCGCGATAAAGTACAGCGTAGTAGACGCGGCAATAGCGCCCAAAACCTGAGCGATGACGTAAGGAACCAGCTCTGAAACGGGAAACCGTCCGCCGGCCCATAGCCCGACGGAAACAGCCGGATTGATATGGCAGCCCGAAATGTGACCGATGGCGTACGCCATGGTGAGCAGGGTAAGACCGAAGGCCAGCGCCACACCGGCAAAGCCAATGCCAAGTTGAGGGAAGGCGGCGGCTAGAACAGCGCTTCCGCAACCCCCGAACACCAGCCAGAACGTGCCGAAGAACTCCGCCCCACATCGTTTTCCTAGCGACATAAGCACTCTCCTTTCGTATGTTTTGAGATTATCGTCCCGCCGCACCCCGCGTTGACTCCGGGAGGCAACGCGTGTTTCGATACGTGCAGGGTATCATTTCCGGCTAATCCTTGCATCAGATTGCAGTTCAGGAGGCAGTAGGCAGCAGGCAGTTGGCACTAAGCAGAAGGCAGTTAGCCGAAAACGTGGGCGAATTCTGAATTCTGAATAGTGCATGGTAAATGGCCGATCCGAAAGAACCCTCGTGTTCTTAATTTACTATTTACCATTCACCATTTACACGTTGGTAGTTACTGCTTACTGCCTACTGCCTTTTGCCTACTGCTTACTGTTCTCTGCTGTCCGCTTGCCTATCCCAAGTCCGAAGCCCATAGCGGCTGAGATAAATCGGGATGTTCTTGAACATCGGATTCTCTGTTTCAATTTCGCGGATCATGGCCCGTTTCACATGCGAGAGTGTGCCCGTGAGGATGGTGAGAGAGCCGCCATCGCCTCCTGCGCCATTTACCTTCCACCCCAGGGCGCCATGGCCTTTCGCGACCTCGATCACCCGCCGCGCATCGCGGCTCACCAAGTCAGGATGCAACCGTTCCTGGGCTTCGGTATTTTCGATCATGGCCCTTCCGAGCGCCACAAAATCGCCGGCGTGGACGGCGTCCCGGCTCTTTTCGGCCGTCGCGCGCAGATCCTGAAGCTTGCGGCAGTCCGGCCCCGAGCCCTCGAGTTCCCGGATGACCTTTTCATGAACCGCGGATGAGCTATGGGATTTCCCAAAGTAGATCAGTACCAGTCGCCGCTCGAGTTCCCACCAGGTCGCGTTGGGAATTTGAATCTGTGAAACCGTGGCGCGCGGATAATCGAACATTTCAATGTAATTGATGCCGCCGTAAGCCGAGCACAACTGATCCTGGATGCCACATTGAAGCTTGAGCATTTCGGTCTCAATAGCCTGCGCCGTGTAGGCCACCTCGTGAGCCGTGAGGTGACCGCGGGTGAGGCGGTCAAGCGCTCCCACCAAGGCCACGGCGACGGCTGCGGAAGTCCCGGTGGAGGCTCCGCTCGGGGCTTCGGAAAAAATCGTGACCTTCAAAGCCACATCCGCAGGGACCTTCATCCGAGCAATGGCCGCCTGAAGCAGGGGATGTTGGTCCCAACCGGATTGCTCGCCGGTGACCGCAAAACGTTGCCCATAGTTCTCAGCGAAGACCACGATTTGCTGATTCGGAGCGTCATTCCTAAATACTTCCACTTGGACTTCAACGTAGGGATAGACACCGATATTGAAGATCTTTCCGCTCTTGGCAAACCAAGTGTCCGTCCAGCCCCCGTTGTCACAAATTCGTATAGGCGCCACACAGTTGATAATGCGCTGCACTTGCATGCCAGCCCAATCGTTCAATTGTCACCTCCCGTGAAGTAGGCAGTAGGCAGTGGACGGGAGGCAAAAGGCAGGCGGCGCTCAAAAGACGTCTTTCCCCTCAGTTTGCGGCCAACTGCTTATTGCCAACAGCTCATTGCCTACTGCTAACTGCCCACTGCCTTCTGCTTTCTGCATTCTGCCTACTTCGCTTCCTTCCAGTTTTGGCCCACGCCGATATCCACCCGCAAGGGAACCTTCAGCGGATAGGCGCTTTCCATTTCGGTCCGAACAATCTCGCGGGCCTGTTCGAGCTCCGCCTCCGGCGCCTCGAAAACAAGTTCGTCATGGACCGTGAGCACCATCCGGGTCTGCATTTTCTCCTGCTGGAGGCGCATGTGGACTTTGATCATGGCCAGCTTCATGAGGTCTGCGGCGGTTCCCTGCACGGGAGTGTTCATGGCTTCACGCTCGGCGCGGTTGCGAGAGGGCACATCCTGGCTATTGATCTCCGGGATAGGGCGCAGGCGGCCGAAAAGGGTGCGCACGCGGCCGGTGGTTCGGGCCTGCTCGACCAAGCGGTCAAGCAACTCCTTCACCTTGCGGTAGCGGTGGAAATAGGCGTCGATATATTGCTGCGCCTCGGTTTTGCTGGTACCTGTGCGGCCGGCCAAGCCGAAGGAACTGAGTCCGTAAACCACGCCGTAATTGATGGCCTTTGCCATTCTGCGGTGCTCGTGGGTCTGGAGCGCGGGAGGCACTCCAAAGATTTCGAGGGCGGTGCGGGCGTGAATGTCTTCGCCACGCGTGAAAGCCTCGATCAGCACCGGATCGTCAGCCAAATGGGCGAGCACCCGGAGCTCCACTTGCGAATAGTCGGCAGAAATCAAGCGACAACCGGGATCGGCCACGAATGCCGAGCGAATGCGCAGCCCGAATTCGTCCCCGATGGGAATGTTCTGCAGATTTGGGTTGGACGAGGAAAGGCGTCCAGTGCGCGCCACGGTCTGGTTGAAGGTGGTATGGAGACGGCCTGTCTCAGGGTTAACGAACTTAGGCAGGGCGTCAAGGTAGGTCGATTTCAGCTTTGTGCGGGTCCGGTAATCAATGATCTTCCGCGGCAATTCGTGCTTTTCAGCAAGAGATTCCAGAACCGACGCATCGGTCGAATACTGGCCACTTTTCTTCAGCCTCTTGCCGCCCGGCAGCTTCAGCTTTTCAAACAGAATCTCGCCGAGCTGCTTGGGCGAGTCGATGTCAAATGGCTGTCCGGCGCGGTCGTAGATTTCGAGCGTGAGGGCGGTGAGCTCCTTGTCGAATTCACCCGACATGCGGGTCAGAACCTGTGCGTCCAGCCGGATACCAAACGCCTCGAGGTCCGCCAGCACTCCCGCGAGCGGCAACTCAATCTCCTCATAGAGCGGTTTCAATTCTTCACGCGCAACCTCGGTCTCCAACAACGCCGTCAACTCGCGTGTGGCGTCTGCCCAATCCGCAACCGAGCTGGAAAGCTTGCGGCCCTGCCGGCGGAGCACGACGTCTGCGAGCGCCTGGCTCGAAGCCAGCGGGTCGAGCAAGTAGGAGTAAAGCATGGTATCGTCCGTGACACGCGCCAGCTCTATGCCACTCTTCCCCAGTATTAAGCAAAGGAGCTTCGAATTGTGAACCGCCTTGGCATGTGATGCGGCAGAGAGAAAAGGCTTCATGGCATCGAGAAGGCTGGGCGTTGCGGAAACACTTGCCAGTCGCTTGCCGTCGGAAAGACCCAGACTTCCAAGGCGACCAGAGAAGCTTTCCTCGCCCTCCACCGCCAGTCCAATCGCCACGGGAGCACGCTCCTCAAGGCCAATCAGCCAATTGCTGATCGATTCCGGCGTCCGCAGTTCCTCAACCTCCGCCGAGGCCTGCGCCGGTGCCGGCGCTTGTTCCAGGAACTCGCGCAGGAGTGAAGTAAACCCAAGCTCCTGGCACAACGCCCGCAGTTCGGAAAGGTCGGCCGGAACAGGCTCGAGGTCCGCCGGGCCGACCTCCAATGAAACGTCCGTGCGAATGGTTGCCAGCTCGCGGCTGAGCAATGCCTCCTTGCGGAAATCACGCAAGGCCTCGCGGTACCTCTGCTTCTGCTCTTGCGCGTAATTGTCCAGCGCCTTGTTGAGCGTGCCGAATTTCCGGATCAGTTCAGTGGCGCCCTTCGGCCCGATATAGCTTCGTTTCTTGCCCCCTGGCGCGGGGGGAGGTTCTTGGCCAGGAAAGGGCCGGGTGCCCGGGATGTTGTCGCTGGGATCCCCCGTCAACGCCAGCCAATCCACCACCTGGGAGGGTTCGACGCCCAGGATTTCCCTGACCTTCTCGACATCGCACATGGTCTCGCTGTCAGCCGACCCGCGTGAGGGTTTGAGAACCTTGACGTGGTCCCTCACCAGTTGGAAAAGGTCCTCGTCGCCGGACACGATAAAGACATCCGTCCCTTGAGCTGAGGCGCCTTCCGCCAGCGTGCCCATCACATCGTCGGCCTCGTACCCTTCCTTCTCAACCAGTGCAAGTCCAAGCGCCCGGCAAAATCGCCGCACGTAGGGAAGCTGGAGCGCCAGATCCTCCGGGAAAGGCGGACGGTTCGCCTTGTATTCTTCGAAGAGCTTGTCCCGAAAGGTGGGAGCGGCTAGGTCAAAGGCCACGCCCACGTAATCGGGTCGGTGGTCTTTGAGTATCTTCCGCAGCGTTCGCAGGAATATGTAAATTGCTTTGGTGGGCATGCCGCCGGGCGAGCGGAGCTCCATCTGCATGGGCGCATGGAACGCTCGGAAAACCAGCGACATGGCATCAATCAAGACCAGCTTCTTGCCCTGCCGGAATTCGGCCAAGTTCTCCCTCCAAAGTTGGATGTAAGTGGCCATTCTACCTTATCCTCGTTCACGGGGGCGATATCCTCGAGTGGAATGGTTCCAGCGTCTCGTTACCGAAGAAAGTGAAACAGTCGATGGTCTGTCACCCTGAGCGCAGCGAAGGGTCTCTGCAGTTGTTTTCTTCGCCAAAATGCGGGGATACTTCGCTTCGCTCAGCATGACAGCTTGCTCCTGGCGTGTTTCACCTATTTGCGTAACGCGGCACTGGTGGAATGTTGCGTGAGTCCCACGACAACCTTGTCGTGCATTCGAGCCGCCAGGAGTTCTTGATTCTGTTTTCTTTTCTAGGGTAAACTAAAGTGGCCTTCAGGGGTCCTAGATCAACAGCAGAAGAGGGGCAGGACAGCACCATGAGAGTCCTCGGAGCTTACGCATTCGCAGCCATAAGCATCACGACAGCTTTGCTCCTGACGCTCTTCGTTCCTCCGATACGTCAGCAGCTCGGGCTTCTCCTGGTTGTATTCTGCGGCGTGGGAATTGTGATCACATGGATTACCCACCGCCTACACCGCACACAGGAGGCAACTCGCGCAGCGGCAGCGATGATTGAGTCCTCGGCAGACAGTATAATCCGGACAGGGCTGGACAACACGATCCTGAGTTGGAATAAAGCTGCTGAGCGTGCTTACGGTTACTCCGCTGGCGAGGCGATCGGCCGCCCTGTCTCGTTAATTGTCCCACCCGACTACACGGAGGAACTGCAGCGCCTGACTGAACAAGTACACCAAGGGGGCTCAATCCAGAACCACGAAACGGTGCGAGCCAGAAAGGACGGCGCGCGCATCGCTGTCGCGCTGACATTGTCACCTGTTCAGGACCGGGATGGAAAAATCGTTGGCATGTCCACCATCGCGCGGGACATCAGAGAGCGCAAGCGGGCAGAGGAGGCCATCCGTGAGTCCCATGAGAAACTGGAGCAACAGACGCATCAACTGAGGCTCTTGGCGGAAATGGGCCACCTGCTCCAGGCAAGTTCTACACCCGCGGATGCCTACGCGGTGGCCTCCCACTTCGCACAAAAACTCATTCCTGCAACCTCGGGCGCCGTGTTTGCCTACTCCCCACCCACAAAGGACTTAGAGGTCGCCAGCAGATGGGGGGATCTGCAACCGGATGAGCAAGATTTCTTGGCCCCCGACGACTGCTGGGCGCTTCGAACGGGACGCGCGCATTTCGTTAGAGAGTCCAATACCAGCTTGCTCTGCCGCCATTTGCCAAATCCTCCGCCGGCCTATTACCTTTGTGCCCCCATGATTGCTCACGGCGAGACTTTTGGCCTGCTCCACTTCCGGTTGCACCCACCCCGGCAAGCCTCCTCCGAAGAAGCGTCCCCGGAGCCAGTGGAATTGGCCACATCCATCGCGGACCAATTGGCGTTGGCTGTGGCTAATATGAAGTTGCGGGAAGCTCTACGCTCGCAGTCTATCCGGGACCCCCTCACCGGCTGGTTTAACCGCCGTTACATGGAAGAAACGCTGGAGCGCGAGATTCTCCGGGCGTCTCGAAACGGACGCCCCCTGGCGGTAATCATGCTCGACATAGACCACTTTAAGGAATTTAATGACTCTTTCGGGCACGAAGCGGGTGATATGGTCCTCCAGAAACTGTGCCAAACACTGAAAAGCCATGTTCGAAATGAAGACGTCGCCTGCCGTTACGGAGGAGATGAGTTTGTGCTCGTCCTGCCCGACACGTCAGCGGAGCTCGCTGCCAGGCGGGCCGAGGAATTGCGGACCGCCGTCGCACAAATGGGCATGCAATACCAAGGCCAGTTGCAGGGACTGCTGGCGCTGTCGGTTGGCGTGGCCACCTTCCCAACAGATGGAAGCACCCTCAAAGAACTCCTGCGGGCTGCTGACAACGCGCTGTTCCGCGCCAAAGACAAGGGGCGCGATAGGGTGCGACTCCACAACAGCATTTAGGACCGGCCACCAGGAACCAATTCAAATGACTTGCCGGCCATCCGGTCAACAGGAGTCTGGCGGAGGAGGCGCAAAAGTGGTTATGGCTGAGCTTCCACGGCTGGCTAGAGTATCGCCTTCTCCACCGGGAACAGGTTCGCCGAAAACACATAAACCCTGCGATGTGTTGCAAAACTGACACGCCTGAAGTTTGAGTTGGACCCACTCACCAAGCTTAACTCATTGATAATAATAAGGATAACATAAATCATTAGAAATGGCTAAACAACTGCTGTGGGGATGGGTTTGATGAAAGACTTAGCCACCCAACACACACTCGTCACGCCGGTTTCCGTCTCCGGGATCGGACTCCACACAGGAGTCAAGGTCACCGTGCGTCTTTGTCCTGCGCCTGCCAACACCGGCGTTTTGTTCCGGCGCACCGATCTCGAGGGATTCGCCATTGAAGCCCAATCCCGAAATGTGGCCAGGGTAAGCTACGCCACCAGCTTGATGAAGAAAGGCGTATTGATCTCCACCACGGAGCATCTTCTTTCAGCCTTGGCGGGATTGGACGTGGATAACGTTGTGGTAGAAATTGACAACCTGGAACTGCCGATTCTGGACGGCAGCGCGCGGCCCTTCGTCGAACTCATTGACAAGGCCGGGATTCGCCGCCAGCGGGCGAGGAGAAGTTTTGTCAAAATCCTGCGACCCGTGGAAGTAGTTGATGGAATGAGGCGCATCGTCGCCTACCCGGCGGAGGTTTTCCACGTCACCTATCACATCGTCTTCCCTCACCCCTCGATCGGGGCACAGTCCATCGAATTTGCCCCCGACTCGTCCAACTACGCGGCTGAAATCGCCCCGGCTCGGACTTTCGGCTTCCTGGAAGAACTCGAAATGCTTCGTAAGAACGGTCTCATCCGCGGCGGCTCCCTCGAGAATGCCGTGGTGCTGGACCGCAAAGGCGTGATCAATCCTGAAGGGTTGCGCTTCCCTGACGAGTTTTGCCGGCACAAACTTCTTGACCTGATTGGCGACTTTTCCCTGCTCGGCCACCCTTTGATCGGTCACGTGGTTGCAGAACGCGCTGGCCACGCCATGCACGCCCAACTGGTCTCCCGCTTGTTGCGCGAAAAGGATTCCTGGAAACTTGTCTCGGGTTCCGAAGTAGCTGGGAGGACGGTTTCCCTGCCCGCCCCAGTGTTCGCGGTGAGCGAAGTCCCGTAAGAAAAATAGTAAATAGTAAATTATAAATAGTGAATGCTAAACCTCAAAAGGGATCTGCGGCCGCCCTAATTAATTCACCAACCGCAAATCACCCTTCATAATTCACTATTTACAATTTACTATTCACTGTTCACAGTTTACCATTCATCAACATGGATGAGAGCCACAACACTCAAGGCGAATTACTCGCAGCGATGCTGCAAACGGCTTTCGGCTTCTCTTCCTTTCGCCCCAACCAGGAAGCCGTCTGTCGTGCCGCCATCGCAGGCCGGGACGTGCTCCTGGTCATGCCGACGGGGTCGGGGAAATCTCTCTGCTACCAACTTCCCACCCTGGCGCGGGGCGGCACGGCGCTGGTGATCAGCCCGTTGATCGCCCTCATGGACGATCAGGCATCCAAGCTCGCCAGGCTCGGTCTCAAAGTAGCGCGTGTGCATTCCGGACTGGACCGCACGACTTCCCGCCAGTCCTGCCGGGACTATCTGGGTGGCGGGCTGCAATTTATGTTCATAGCCCCGGAGCGACTGCGGGTCCCGGGGTTCGCTGAAATGCTCGCCAAGCGCAAGCCCTCCCTGATCGCCATTGACGAGGCGCATTGCATTTCGCAATGGGGGCACGACTTTCGTCCTGATTACCGCATGCTCGGCCAGTACCTACCGGCTCTGCGTCCCGCGCCGGTGATGGCCCTCACCGCCACGGCGACTCCCATCGTGCAGAACGACATCGTCCATCAGCTTCGCCTGCTCGAGCCGGCTAGATTCATCCGCGGCTTTCGCCGCGAGAATCTTGCTATCGAAATAGTGGAGGTGCCACGACCCAGGCGCCCTCAGTTCACTCGCGAACTTCTGCACGACCCCGGGCGCCGTCCGGCCATCGTCTATGCGCCAACCCGCAAAGAAGCTCAGCAACTGGCCGATGATCTCTCACAACTATTCCCGGCTGCCGCCTACCACGCCGGGCTGGAATCCGAGCAGAGGGAGCGAGTACAGAAAGCCTTTGTCGACAGCAAGCTCGAGGCGGTGGTCGCCACCATCGCTTTCGGCATGGGCATTGACAAGCCCGACGTGCGCACCATCATCCGCACCGCGCTGCCGGCCAGCATCGAAGCCTATTACCAGGAGATCGGACGCGCCGGCCGTGATGGCAAGCCTAGCCGGACAATTCTCATGTACTCCTACGCCGACCTGCGGATGCACGAGTATTTCTTCGAGCGCGATTACCCCCCCGTGGAAAGTCTGGAGGCCATCTTTCAGCAACTCCGCCGCGAGCCCCAGCCCCAAGAGGCCCTCCGCCAAGCGCTGAACATGGATCCCGAACTCTTCCACAGAGCCCTCGAGAAACTCACGATTCATGGCGGTGCTGCAATCGACTCGATGGGAAACGCATCCGAGGGCGGCAAGGACTGGCGACAATCCTACATTGCTCAATTGGAACAGAAAGAGGCCCAGCTTGCCCTCATGAGGCGCTACGCCGAAACACATCAGTGCCGTATGCAGGCTTTGGTGCGCCATTTCGGGGATTTTGCGGACAGCAAGCGGCCCTGTGGCCAGTGCGATTTCTGCGCCCCCAAACGATGCATTGCTCAGCGCTTCCGGACCATCACCAAGGCCGAACAACAGACTGTATACGCACTCGTCGACACGCTTCGCCACACCAAGGGCCAATCCACCGGCAGATTGCACAGACTATTGTTTCCAACCGGGACCATGGGCCGAGATAACTTCGAGGATCTTGTGGGAGCGATGGCGGCAGCCGGGCTGGTACAGGTCGAGGACGCCACATTCGAAAAGGCCGATAAAATCATACCCTACCGGAAAGTCGCCCTCACCCGAGAAGGCTACCAACTGAATGAACGTACACCAGTGGAACTTCTTCTGACGGATAGGGCGAAGGAGCGGGAGCCCGTCAAACCCAAGCGGCGAAAATCTGCGCGCAGCAAGCAACCGGTTCCGGTCACCTTTTCGCCGGAGGATACCGCGCTCGAAGAGAAGCTGCGGGCATGGCGGCTCGCGGAAGCGAAGAAACTCGAACGTCCGGCCTTCTGCGTTTTCAGTGATCGGACATTACGCGCAATCGTCCAAGCGCGCCCAGCCACTCTCGAGGACTTGCTCGAGGTCGAGGGGATCGGACCCGCGAAGATCGAGACGTTTGGGCAGAGCGTCCTCAAAATCTGCCGCTCAAGCCCTCCTGTACCGGGGAAATCACGACCTTTGAGAAGTGAGTCGTAACCAGCCAAGACGTACAGAGAATCGAGATTTAAGTACTGGAGTGCCACTCCGACACTTTGGCTCTTGCGGGTCAAGCTTCCTGGGAGTATCTTGCCTGTGGGGGGATAAGTGTTAGACCTTCAGGCAGTCAAATCAAACGAAGTGAAGAAGAGGAGGCCTTTCATATGCCAATCACGGCTGTAGTCGAGAAGAACGCATACGAGGCGGCGATGGAAAACTTTGACCTCGCGGCAGACGCGCTCGGACTCGACAATGATGTGCGAAATATGATCAAGTATCCTGAAAGGGCATTGACCGTTGTCCTGCCCGTGCGCATGGACAACGGGAAGATTCACTGTTTCCAAGGTTATCGCGTTCAACACAGCACGTCACGCGGGCCTGCCAAAGGGGGAATCCGTTATCATCCCAATGTAACGTTGGACGAAGTGAAAGCCCTCGCAACCTGGATGACGTGGAAGTGCGCGGTCGTGAATATCCCCTTTGGGGGCGGGAAAGGTGGCGTAACTTGTAATCCCAAGGAAATGTCACAAGTTGAGATCGAGCGACTCACTCGCCGATACACCAGTGCGATTCTTCCCCTGATCGGGCCGGCCCAGGACATCCCTGCGCCGGACGTCTATACCAACTCTCAGGTCATGGCTTGGATCATGGATACCTACAGCATGACCAAGGGCTTTCCGATCCCGGGCGTGGTGACAGGCAAACCGATCGCCCTGGGAGGTTCGCTGGGCCGCAACGAGGCCACCGGGCGCGGCGTTTTCAATACCCTCGAGTCGGCGTGTGAACACCTGGGAACCTCGATCAAAGGCGCGAAGGTTGTTGTTCAAGGGTTCGGCAACGCAGGATCGATCGCGGCCCACTTATTGGACAGCAATCAGGCTTACGTGATCGCGGTCAGCGATTCGAAGGGTTGCATTTACAACCGGGAAGGCCTGGACATTCCAAAACTGATGTTGCACAAGGAAAAGACGGGCTCGGTGGTTGGGTTCCCGGCTTCGGAGTCGCTAACTCCAGAGCAATTGCTGTCCTTGGAATGCGACATCCTGATACCGGCCGCCCTCGAAAATGCCGTCCACAACGAGAACGCCGCCAGCGTCCGTGCGAAGATTATCGGGGAGGCGGCTAACGGTCCGTTGACCCCCGAGGCGGATAGAATCCTGGAAGCCAAAGGCGTTTTCATCATTCCGGACATCCTTTGCAACGCCGGTGGCGTGACCGTCTCCTACTTCGAATGGGTCCAGGACGAACAGCACTTGTTCTGGGAAGCCCAGGACGTTTATAACCGCTTGGAACGCGTCATGAAGACAAGCTTTAACGACGTGCTGAAAATTCACCTGACTCGTAAAGTTGGAATGCGTACCGCTGCCAATATGCTGGGCATCAGCCGCGTTGCCGAGGCCACCAAGCTGCGTGGCCTCTATCCATAAGGCCTGAGTCCTTTTCCACGGAGCCGGGAGTTGGACAACAGCTCCCGGCTTTTTTGTGCGCGCAATCTGGCGTGAGTCTGTCATTCTGAGCGAAGCGAAGAATCTCTGCAGTTGATAAGTTCCGGAATTGCGGAGATTCTTCGCTTCGCTCAGAATGACAGAGCTCCGACTGCTAGAGTGCGTATCTGGATCGAAGTTTAGGGGGCCGATATGAAGGTTGGTGAAATAGAAAAGGAACTTAGCGTTTTCGAATCCATGGCGGCGCGATTCGACGTGGCCGCCGGCAAGCTACATTTGGACGAAGGTCTCAAGCAGTACATGCGCAGCCCCAATCGGGAAATCATCGTGCACATTCCCGTGGCGATGGACAATGGACAGCTCAAAGTTTTTGACGGCTACCGCGTGCAACACAGCATTGCGCGCGGGCCTTGCAAGGGTGGCCTTCGTTACTCGCCGGATGTGACGCTGGACGAAATTCGCGGCCTGGCCGCCGAGATGACCTGGAAGTGCGCGGTCGTCAACATCCCCTTTGGAGGCGCCAAGGGTGGCGTTGTCTGTGATCCCTCCCGGCTCTCGACAGGGGAACTGGAGCGCATTACGCGACGCTACACAGCGGAAATCCTGGACTACATCGGCCCGGAGCGCGATGTGCCCGCGCCGGATATGAACACCAACGAGCAGACGATGGCCTGGATCATGGACACCTACTCGATGCACGTCCGCCACACGGTGACGGCGAGCGTCACGGGCAAGCCGCTCGATTTGGGCGGCTCGCAGGGGCGGCGCGAAGCCACAGGCCGAGGCTGCATGATGGTTGCGGACGAGGCCCTGAAGCACTTTGGGTGGAAACGACAATCCACGCGGGTGATCGTGCAGGGATTTGGCAACGTGGGCTCGGAGGCGGCGCGCTTGATGCACGACGACGGTTACAAAATTATCGGCGTCGCCGACATTGGCGGCGGAGTGATCAACCTCAACGGGCTGGATATCCCCGCCCTGCTCCAGTACGCCAAAGAGAAGAACGGCGTGAAAGGCTTTCCTGGGGGCGATGACATCGGAGTGCAGGAGATCCTGGAACAGGAGTGCGAAATGCTCCTGCCCGCCGCCACCGAGAGCGTCATCACCAGCAAGAACGCTCATAAGATCAAGGCCCGCATCCTGGTCGAGGGCGCGAACAGCCCCACCACTCCACCCGCTGACGATATCCTGTTTGAGCGCGGAGTCTTCGTCATCCCCGATATTTTGGCCAACGCGGGCGGCGTGACGGTCTCCTATTTCGAGTGGGTGCAGGACCGGCAAGGATACTTCTGGCAAGAAAGCACGGTGAATGAACGCCTGAAATCCATCATGGTGGCCGCCTTCGACGACGTGGTCCGTTATGGAGAAAAGCACAAAGTCAATAACCGCATCGCGGCTTACATGCTGGCCATCGATCGCGTCGCCTTCAGCCTCAAACTGCGCGGAATTTATGCGTGACGGTGCCCGGAATCCGATACAGACCCCTTTGCGCCCAACGCGTTAAAGCCTCTGCTCAGGAAAGCCGCAGTCGGTTAGGAGTCCTTCGGAGATAGATTCTGCCACAAGTAAAATCAACAGGTTACGGACAGTGACGCGTCTATAGGTCTTTGATTCTTCGTTGAAGATTCCTTATCTCTGACAGACTCCTAGTCCCCCAACTGAGGCATTCTGCCCAGCAAATAAGGACAAATTGGCGCGCCATCTCGGTAAAAATGGCAAGCGAATTTGCCGTCCCTCGCCTCTTGATATTTCTTCTTGACATTGTTACCGAATTGTAATATAAGGTAAATAACGCAGGAGTAAATTTGCTAGGTTCTTAGGGTAAAGATTGCGACTCGGCTACCGTTTTTCAGGATAAGTATGCAAGTGGCCCACTCCTCAGCTTCGGCTCCTGGGTGTCGCCTCTACCCAAGGCCCGCCTCCCGCTAGGGGGGGAATTCATCGGGCAGTAGAGAACTCCTTCGGTGGCGGTGTGACGCACGCAGATCAGATCGAAAAACCGCCGCCTCAGGGAAAACTTTACGGGTCGGGCGATTCGGCAACGGATTGCCCTGTTTGAAATACGCCTCTTTTCAGAAGCGGCGATTCCAACTTAAGGAGATTATCTTCATGCCAGAACAACTCAAGCCAGAAGTGGAACGTGTACAGTTCAAACGCTTCATCGCGGAAAATCCCAACTATTTCGGCACTCTCGAAAAATCTCCATTCAAGCCTGTCAAGAAGATGGCTTTCAATACGCAGTATGAGCAGCTCAACTGCGTGGGTTTCAACCCGGCGACCAACTTTCTGGAAGCGACGATCGCCATCAAGCTCCCGTACGGTTACGGCGGTGACCTTTGCCAGCCGGGTACCACGGAGTATGTTCGTTTCTTTGTCGATTACGGGTCGGGTTGGGAGGATGCAGGTTTAGCGGGTGTGAACGTCCATGACATCCCCACCGCGCAGGATTGCGCCAAACAGTCCGATAAGCCGCTCACCTATGTGGCCAGTCTAAAGATCAAGCCCAAAGCCCAGTGTTGTAATCATCCAGTCCTTCCCAAGGTCCGCGCGATTCTTTCCTGGCAATGGATCCCTCCCGCCGGCGGGGCAAACGCAGGTTGGGTGCCCCCGTGGGGGAACGTGTTGGAGTGTTCGATTCAAATCCGGCCCCACCCCTGGAATATCCTCTGCCTGCTTGACGTCATCGGCGAGGGAATCGGCCAGAAACTCAAAGTTCCCCCGTTGTTGGAACAAGCCAAGTATCAACCCATTCCCATACCCGACCCTCCGCCTTATAAACTCGCGGAGCTAGCAGAACTATACGCGGCCAAGCCCGCAGCCGGGGCGGTAACGGAGAAGTTCACCGTTGAGCCACACCGGTTTGGGCTGAGCAGCATTCAGAGCGTCCTGAGCGCCGGCGGGCTGAACCAGGACCTCCTGGCGGCCAAGATGGCGGAGTGGAACGAGGTGGGAATCAACTGGGCCGGCGCGCTCGCCGCTCTCGATAACACCAACGCCAATGTTACTTACGAGCAGCTCGAGTGTTTGGGAATCGACGATACGATTCCCGAGCGCCTGGTGGCGACCTTCCGCATCAAGCGCCCCACCGGGTATTCGGGCGACCTGTGCCACAAGGGCAGCATTGAGTACGTGGCCTTCTGGGCGGACTGGGACAACACCTGCCAGTGGACTTACCTGGCAACCGTGCAGGTGAATGTTCATGACGTCGCCAGCATTCCCAAGGACGGCTTGTGTTACTCCGCGATTCTCCCTGTGGACCTCACTTACCACCGCAGGACCTGTGACAAGCCGAAGATTGCCCGCATCCGCGCGGTCCTTTCCTGGAGCGTGCCACCCTCCACCACCAATCCTGACGCCCTCAACTACTGGGGCAACCGGCTCGACACCCATGTGCAGATCGACCCCGGCACTCCGGAAAAACCAGGCGAGTTCCTCTACAAGATCCGGAATCTCGGCGGCGTCCCCATTGAAGACATCGACACGCCGGCCAGCGGCATGACCCTGCCCGGAGCCGTATTCGGGCACTACCCCGCGTACTCTGCCGACGCCTGGGGACTCAACCGCGCCTGCCCCTTCGGAGAAAACGTCATCGTCGAAGGCCAGTATTACTTTGGTTGGTATTACCGCGTCAAAGTCCACAAGGTGGGCGATCCCTACACCTCCTTCACTGTCCTCGCCGACAGCTTCGAAGTGGAGAGGTGGGATTTCGGCTTTGACCTTCAAACCTCGGTGGGAGGCTTCTACAAGTACTTCGATCCGGCCCTTTACATCGATCGCACTCTGGCCAATTGGGGTTCCGGTGGCGACGCGTTGTGGGAAGTGCAGTTGGACGTGGCCACCGCTCCCAACGAGGCCAGCATCATCGACAGCACGCCGTGGTATCGTCTCCAACTGGATAACACCGCGCCTGCTCCACCTCCAGCCATCCCCGCTACCATTGACATTCACATATCCGCCGGAGGCGATTGCAAGGATGCCACTCAAGGTTCGACGATCACCGGAACTTTCGTGGCTGATGACCTGCACTTCGGCGCTTGGAGTCTCTCGACCGAACCGAACACCATCACCACTCCCTCCAACCAGCCGTCCGTTTCCGGGTTAGCCTATACCGATCCCGCTCCCGCTCCCTTGGGCCACACCTGGAAGCTCGACACCGGCAACCCCATCGCCATGAAGCCCTGTGGTTATGTGGTTCGCCTCGACGTTTGGGACCGTACAATCGTCAACAGCCTGCCCGGAGAGCACAACTGGAATCACATCGAGGTGGGATTCTGCCTGCGGGCCAAGTCGTGAGTTGTAAGGGCAAGTAGTAGATTGGAAGGAAGGGCGGGCGGTGAAGAAATTCATCGCCCGCTCGTTCTCTTTCGCCTAACGGTGCGCATTGGTTGGGGCAACGCCTCTGAAAGTCTGTCAATCAGCAGGATGCCCGGCCGGAGCCGACATACGAAAAGTTGGCCATCGACCGCGTCGCCTTCAGCCTCAAACTGCGCGGAATTTATGCGTGAGATCTGCTCGCTCGCGTCAAGCAGGGTAGGGCGGACCTGACTTGCAGGTATGCGGTTCGTACAAGAATCCTTACGAGAGAGCCGCAGACGTAACGAACATGCCTGCGCTACACTTGCTCTTCTATGCGCTTCCCTGGTATCCCCCCATTCTTCAAAATCCTCCGAATTCGCCGAAGAGCATCGGTGTGCGAAACCGCGAAGAGGAAAGGAGCATGGGAAACGTAGTAAAAACTATGAAATCCCTCCTCAGCAAGTCGCCGCATTTTTGCTCGCCGTTGTTCGTCGCGCCTTAATCCGCTGCTGCGGTAGTCACTTTGATCAAACGTAATCACACACTCAGTTCCTTCCCGTAATTGGTTAATGATAGTCTCAGTTGAGATGTGTGTGCGCCCCTCTGCCTGATTATTCGCGCTTGGCAGTCTGATACCGGTGTCTGGATCGTTCAGAATGGAGAAGTGATGCGGCGGTTGACGCTGCAGGATAGGTATTCTTGTGAGTTGGGTAAATTCCTGATAGAGATCGGCTGGAAGAAACCGCGGTTCTGCATAGAGGGGTGCCCAATCAGCAAGCAGATCTTGCCACATACGCTTCACCGCGTCATATGAGTCTCCGAGATATGTGCGTTTCATGGATTCCTCTTCTTAGCCTAGCCCCCAGTTGAATCTGACCTGGGTAAAACCGGTCCTGGCCGGCCTAAGACGAAGCCGCCGTAGGCGGGCCGGATTTCTCTATGTCACAGCGCCAACGAATTCCCGGACATCGACCTGAACGCCCGAGCGGGCGGCCTTCTCGGCGGCGGCGAGGATTTGGCGGCTGACTTCTTCCGCCACGTAGGCCTCGCCGCAATTGGCGCACACTTCTGCTGGGACGGCCTTGAAGACCAGCGTCGTGGTTTCCCGTTCGAGCGTGACGGCAGTGCGACCGGGCCGGGTCTCCCCGCCTTTACAGATGGTACACTTCATGTCTTCCTCTTCAGGCCCGCCCCGCGATTCTCTTCTTCAGTTCTCCTAAAGCAGCCTGCGCGGCGGCGATTTGGCGGGCGACTTGGCGGGGAGCGGTACCTCCCGTCACATTTTTCCGCTTGACTGCGTCTTCGGGGGAAACCGCGACTTGGCGCAGCTTTGCGTCCCAAGAAGGTATGAAGCGTTGTGCTTCGGCAGCGCTCAGGTCGGCAAACGTCCGCTCCTCGCCGGCGCAATATCGCACGAGCTTTCCCACCTGTTCGTGCGCCTGGGCGAAGGGCGCGCCACGGCGAACGAGTTCCTCGGCCAAATCCGTCGCTGTCAGGAAGCCCTGCGCGGTGGCGGCCCTCATTCTTTGCGGGTGAATGCGCAGCGTGGCAGCGACGCGGGACGCCACAGCGAGCGCCTCGCGGGTGGTATCCACGGCGGAGAACAGCGCTCCCTTATCCTCCTGCAAATCGCGGTCGTAGGCGAGGGGAAGCCCTTTAACCAGGGCCAGCATTCCCGTCAGTCTGCCGAGCACCGTCGCCGCTTTCCCCCGGATCAGTTCGAGAGAATCCGGGTTCTTCTTCTGCGGCATCAAGCTGCTGCCCGTCGCGTAAGCATCCGCCAGCTCGACAAAGCCGAATCCCGGCGAGGAGTAAATAATCAGGTCCTCTGCCCAGCGGCTAAGGTGAACCATGATTAGGGAGCAAGCGAACAGAAGCTCCGCGACAAAGTCCCGGTCGGAGGTGACGTCCAGGCTGTTCGCGGCGGCGCGTGCGAAGCCCAGGGCGCGCGCCAAGCGTTCGCGGTTCAGCCGGTAGGCCGTGCCGGCCAGCGCTCCGGCCCCCATCGGCAGCTCGTCGGCGCGCGCCAGGCAGTCCTCGAGCCGGCCCGCATCGCGCCAGAACATTTCGAAATAGGCCAGCGCGTAATGCGCAAAGAGAATTGGCTGGGCGGGCTGAAGATGCGTGTAGCCGGGCATCACTACTCGAGCCTCGCGGCGCGCCTGGCTGAGCAGCGCTTCGAGCATTTCCGCAAGAGCCCCCTTGAGTTCGCCGATCGCATCCTTGACGTACAGACGAGCTTCCGTGGCTACCAGGTCGTTGCGGCTGCGCCCGGTGCGGAGCTTGCCAGCCAGGGGGCCGATTCGCCGCTCGAGCTGCGCCTCGACCCAGGTGTGGACATCCTCGCTCGATTGCCCCCGAGCCCAGTGGGGATTCCTTTCTACGCTGCGCTGGAGGGCCTCGAGGCCCCGCTCGAGCTGGCGCGTTTCAGCGGCCTTAAACACGCCCGCCCTACCCAACTCCTTCACGTAGGCAAGGTTGACCCGGAGGTCGTAGAGGACGAAGCGCTGGTCCAGAGAGAAAGATTCGGAGAATTTTTCGAAGCGAGCATCGCGGCGACCGGTGAAGCGTCCTCCCCAGAGCTTCATCCCGTACTCCGCGCGCCGCGCTTCGCCTTCCGCGCCGCACGCTTGGCGGCGGCAAGGCGGAGCGGCAAGCCGAGGATGTTGATGAATCCCTCGGCATCTTTTTGGTTATAATCCGGATTCATAACAAAGCTGCCGATGCTGGTGTCGTAAAGGGAATTGGGCGAATGGCGGTCGAGGATGCGCAAGTTGCCTTTGCATAGCCCCATCTTGACCGTCCCCGAAACATTCCCTTGAGTGGCCTCGACAAAGCTGTCCAGGGCTTCGCGCAGGGGTGTAAACCACTGCCCGAAGTAGACCAATTCCGCATAGCGCAAGGCCACGTGCTGCTTGTAGTGGTAAGTCTCGCGGTCCAGGCAGAGCGCCTCGAGTTCCTGGTGCGCCAGCATGATGAGCGTCCCGGCGGGAGTTTCGTAAGCGCCGTGCGACTTGATACCCACCAGGCGGTTTTCCACCAGGTCCGTCCGCCCCACACCATGCAGGCCGCCCAGAGCGTTCAAGGTCTTGACCAGACGCACGGCAGCCAGGCGCTTCCCGTTGACCGAGACCGGGACTCCGGCTGCAAAGCCCAGCACCACTTCCGCCTCCCGAGCCGGAGCGTTCTGGGGTTTGCGGGTGAGTTTCCAGGCCTCGTCCGGCGGTTCGCCCAGTTTGGTCTCCAGCGGGCCCCCTTCGTGGCTCAAGTGCCACAAGTTCTGATCGCGGCTGTAAAGGTCTTTCCTGTTCACGGGCACCGGCACTCTGTGGCGACGCGCGTACTCGAGGGCATCCTCGCGCGACTTGATGGACCATTCCCGCCAGGGCGCAATGACGCGCAACTGGGGCGCCAGCGCCTGGTACGACAACTCGAAGCGCACCTGGTCGTTTCCCTTCCCCGTACATCCGTGGGCCAGCGCGTCCGCTCCACACTGGAGCGCAATCTCGACTTGCCGCTTGGCCAGCAGCGGTCTGGCCAGGGACGTCCCCAGGAGATACTTGCCCTCGTAAACCGCCCCCGCCCGCACCGCTTTCCACACGTAGCCGGTGACGAATTCTTCCCGCAGGTCCTCGACGAAAACCTTTGAGGCGCCGCTGCGCAACGCCTTGCGGCGCAGCGCCGCGTAGTCGTCGCCCTGGCCCACGTCCCCCACCATGGCGATAACCTCGCAGCCATAATTCTCCCGCAGCCAGGGGATGATGATGGAGGTATCCAGCCCTCCGGAGTATGCAAGAACCACCCGTTTGACCGGCTGGTTGGAATCTCGTGCTGAAGTCATCTTTATTCGAACTCCCTTTCTAATCGGGTGATCCGGAGATCGGGTGATCGTGTGAACAACAGAACAACGTCCCCTAATTGGTTTCCTGTTCGCCCGATCTCCCGATCAACCGATCTTCCGATAAGTTGCTCTTTGCTCACCCGATCTCCCGATCATTCTCATGCCGCCACTATCGCCAGGATCTTCTTCCTGAGATGCGCCGCCTGGCGGGCGCCGGGAGTAGCCACAAAAACCGTGTCATCGCCGGCCACTGTCCCCACAACTTCCACCCAGTCCTGCGCATCCAGGACCGCGGCCACCGAATGGGCGTTGGCCGGGTGCGTCTTGAGGACCACCAAGTTCGACGCCTGGCCCACGCTTCGAAGAAACTCCTTGAGGATAACCTGCAAGGTGGGCTGCACCGGAGCAGGAGGCTCGGCGGCTTCCGGCCGGCGGTAACCCGCCCGCGTCTTGACCAGGCCCAATTCCTCAATGTCCCGCGACACCGTGGCCTGGGTCACCTGGATGCCGCGCCGCGCCAACTTGCGCCGCAACTCCTCTTGCGTCACCGCCCCATCGGTCCGTAGCAGGCTCAGGATTTGACTGCGCCGGTAAAGATTGTCCATGTAAGTTTATGCACGCGACTTATAAATATACCAAAACCGGCCGCGTTGTGCAAGAAGCGAGCACGGGTCGTGGTGTCCTAATTTGGCTCGTAGTGCTGGCCTTTAGGCCAGCGCCTGCCGACCTAAAGGTCGGCTCTACGCTCAACATGGGACACTAACGAAGGGGTCAATTCGGGCGAGATGCTTGGGATGGATGCTCTGTCCGTTTGTGAGCCTGCTGCTCCCGAACGTAGTTAGCCTCAACGCCGCAGCCGCGAATGTTGAGCTGGTTGTCGAATGCGGTAAGGAGGGAAAACTTCTCAGATTGATACAGATGTAGCTGGCCGATGGCACGGCGCGTTTGGGCGATGGCAGCCACACGGCCGGGATCCTGAGATGTGGTGGGGTCGCAGAGAGCATAGGCGCGGTCCATGAGGTCGCGCGCTTGGCGGCGAAGCTCGGCCGGGCGGCGGGTATCACGCCAAGTCAGGTAGCCCACGCTGACCAGGATGAGCACAATAAGAACGATCATGCCGGCCGTCTGCGTTCTGACGACCCGTCTGCCGCAGCGCTTGCAATGAGTCGCTTGATCGGGCAGATCCTGGGACAAGCAGTAAGGGCACGCTTTCACTTCCAACCCTCTTTATAACCAAGAGTGGCTGTGCCACCGCTCCGCTCGCCGCCGGCGACTTTAACGGAATCCTGCCTCCCCCGTCCCGGCCTCCGGCTAAAAGTGCGGCGTTGGTATATTCATCTTTTGGGGCTCGCCTTGGATGTGCGAAGTTTCGTTGCTGAGGATCTTCTCCAGCGCCATGGTCATCTCCCCGCTGGTCATCTTCACCGTCCCGTAAGGAGAGACTTTACTGGATATCCAGACATCCACGGTCCCACGCGGCTCCTGCTTGCGGTAATGGTCACACTCGAACGTGCCGGCAGGAACCGTGATGGTTTCCGTCCCCACTTTCTCTCCCGGGCTGGTGTCACCGGCGCCGGGCCCTTGGCCACGCTGCCCCATACCCAGCATCATGCCAGGCATTTCCATGGGCGGACGGCCGGGTGGCTGCATGATCATGCGCTTGATCTGGGGCTTGTCGCCGCCCAAGACCAGGAGTTGCTTCATCACCATTTCCCCGGGCATCTCAGCACCTTGCGAGCGGATTTCCATCCAGTAGCCCCTGCTGCCTTCCACGTCCTCTTTCCCCACGACGACATAAGCAAAAGTCATGGCGCGGTTTTGTACAGTCATCTGGTACTGCGCTCCTGACCCGACCACCGGTTTGAATTCTCCCAGCAGGCGAGGCGTCTGCCTGCCCATGCCCCCCCTCATGCCCTGGGTCCACCCCCCAATGGTAAAGCTCAATGCCAAAGCAATCACTGCCGCTGCCAACTTGAATCGACTCATGACTTGCCTCCTTAATGATCGGGAGATCGGGTCATCGGGTGATCGGGTGAACAAAGAACACGGTATCCCGAAGTTGCTTCCCGTTTACCCGATCTCCGGATCAACTGTTCATACGATTATGTTCACCCGATCGCCCGATCTGCAGATCCTGTCGTTCACCCGATCGCCCGATCTCCCGATCTGTTTCATTCCCCGTGGCCGCCGTAAGCCATGAAATTGTCTCGCTTGAACTCTTCCCATAGCTCGAGCCGGTACTGGTCCTTGGGGATAAAGCCTTTGCTCCGAAAGGCGATGCCCAACTTCTTCTCCTCGATGTCCGCGCCCTTCTGGGGGAGAAAATCGAACACACTACGGTTTGCGCCATAATATGCGCACAGCCACACACCCTCGGAAGATTCCACCGCATAGAGCGCGCACACCAAAGGCAAAGGCCGGGCTGCATCCACAGAGACTTTGACTTGCGCTTCGATGATCCTCCCGCCGACCATCTGGGGAGCGCCGGCGGAAACCGCTGGAGTAGTTGTCATTCTATGCCTCGCTCAACCTCGTGTAGCTCAGACCTCCGCTTTCGAGGTCTGCGGCTCTTCCCCGTAATCGCTTTCCCCCCTATTGTATCCTAGTCACGCTTACTCGTTGACATCCCGATCTTGTCGGCCCCTATTCCCTAGTCCCCAGTCCCGATGAACAATGGCTTGAGGTGGCGGTCGAATAGGTTTCCGGTCACATTTTTAGCTATGGTGGCTTCCATAGCGGCAAGGGGATGCAAGTAACGGGTCCCCATTCTCGCGGCCACCTTAAAGCCCACATGGAGGAGTTGGCGAAAGCTGGGGTTATAAGCCGGACATTTTGGGTCGTGACGGAGGGCGGACACAAACTGTTCCGACGACCACCGCGCCACTAACGTCGGCGCGGGCAACCGGGCAGGATCGATGTTAATCACCGCGGCATAGGGCGCGCACAAATCCTCGCGCTGGGCGCAGGCTTCGGCATAGATCTCTTTGGCCAAGTCCAGCCCCTCGCCACCAGCTTCCGCCAGGCCGATCAGCTCTTCCAGCCAGGTAGTGCCGGCAGTCTTCAAATGCACACCCGCATCGAATTTCTCGAGCGTGCGGTGGATCGGTCCGTAGAGCGAGAACTTGTCGCTGCCGGAGTGCACGCTGAGTTTCAGGTTGCCGGACATCCCGTAATGCCGGACGGCAAAGGCGATGACGGCTACGTCATCAGAAAACTCTTCGGTAAATTTCGCCAGGTCGCCTACATAATCCACTCCCTTGTCGAAACGGCCGGTAAATTTCGGCGCGATGGTCTGAATCGGAATCCCTTCATCCGCCACCGCAACAAGGATGATGAGCAGTTCCGCCGGAGTCTGAGGGGAGTCGGTCTCGTCCATCGACACTTCCGTAATGAATTGCCCCTGGCCCTTCTTCTCCTCGAGCCGGCGGTAAATCCGGCCAGCCTCCTCGACGGCCGCAAGGTACTTGTTCGCAACCTGCACGATGAAGCCGCTGTCGGTGCCAAAGGGGTGAACAACGCCGGGGATGCGCAACTCCCCCAGCAATTCCGGATGAGCTTCCACAAACGCCTGCAAGGCCGAGTTTTCGCAGTGCCGGCCAATCAAATCCGCAACGTCGATGGTGAAGAAATCGCAAGCCTCCACGAACTTGTCCACCGTCTGGAGATTGATGTGGTCTGCGTCCACGTGGTACGGCTTGCTCCAGCCCAGCGCTCTCACGGCTTCATCCGCCGCCGCGCGGGTGCTGGCAGGAGTGGAACCAATAATGGTATGTTCCCGGTTCGATTTGTTCCACACCGGGATGACCTCCACTCCATGCTCGGCGGCCATCCTACAGGCGTGAAGCTGAGGCTTGGCTTGGTGAGCAAACCTGTCGCCAACTCCGAGCGAATACTTGGCAAGTGAAAGCGTGCCACCCATGAATTCACCTCTTGCGAAACTCGACAGCGCAACCCCCAGGCTGAGTCAAAAACCGCGAGGTTCCATCCCTCGCCAAACCGGGGCCCAATACCTGACGCGGTCCAGAAGAAACCCTCCGGACTGTCATTCCCAGAAGTCCCGCGCCCGCGGGGCAGTCCACAACGAAACGAAGGGGGAATACTGCAAGTCCTTTATTTCCAACGCAAAATCCCTCTCCCCCAACCGTAGGGTCGGAATTGCCCTCGAGCAATTGGGTTCACAAGCGTTTTTCAGTTTCCTGCCCAGGCCAGAAAGTTTGAGGTCCCCTTCCCGAGAAAACCCGATGAAAAACCCTTGACATACCACTCCAAACGAGATATTGTAGGTTTGAAGTGTCCCGACACGTAAAAATGTAGGGAACCTTCGTCGTCTGCCAATAAAAATGGCTGATTTCCCTCTCCAGGACGTCGCCGCGTAAATCAATCGTCTTCTACGGCCCGATTGCTCGAATCGCGCGCCGACGTCTGCCCATCACCGTTGACCGCTTCTGCTCACCAATAGAACTGATGATCATGTTCACGCCGCGAGTTCTCGCGCCAAAGCCACATTTTCACTGATCTGGTCGGTAAGGCGCGGATACATTCCCACGATTACGCCGTCGCTGGGCTTGATGTTCCGGTAGGCAAACTCGAAGGCTTGGCGGACATCGTTCGGCGTGTCGCATTTCCGCCCTGCCGCCAGGATCTTGAAGCCCAGGCAGGGCTTGCGGGTGCGTCGAATCATCTCGCACATGCGCGGCGGATCGGTGGAAAGGTAAGTTTCCCCGACCGGGATAACGCCAATTTCCTTTTGGAACTCCTCCGGGCGGCGCGACTCGCAGTAAAAGCAGGTCATGTAGAAGTCGTTGTTCCAGCCCTTCTCCTCGACGGCCTCGACCACGCGAGGGTTGTGGGTCGAGATTCCCGCCAGCAGGCCCAGGTCGTGCACGGCGTTAATGAAGGTGAGGATGCGCTCGAGTCTACCCTCGCGAAAATACACGTCGGTCCTCTCGCCGTGATGTACCATGCCCAGCGGTCTCTCCGCTACAGGAATCGACCGGCATTGGCTGATGCTGTCTAGGGCGTTCGGGGCGTTGGCCCGGCGCTCCAGATCGGCGAGCCACAGCCAGCTCATTTTCCACCCGGCTTCCCGTAGAAGCCTGAAAAAGCGCTCGTCGTAGTGGGTCTGCCAGGTGCTGATGCCGGCCTTCTGGCAGTTGAGCAGGAATTCAATTTTGCGCTCATCGGTGAAGTACTCCACCATGAGTTGGCTGAGCAGCCGATTAAAGTGCGAGTACCCGTTCATGGGGTTGCTGCCGACAACGAGGCGGGTCACGCGGTGCGGCCCGAGAGCTACCGTCGGCAAGGACGCGCTCGGTTCAGCCCCAGTCAACGGAACAGTCATCAGGCCCGCCGCCATCGCGGAGGCAGTTTGCAGGAATTCGCGCCGGCTATGAGCACCCGCGCCGCAACATTCTCGACTTCTCTTGGTCATAGAACCTCCCTATTCCCGGTCCGAACTTCACCTTCGAGCTTCTCTTCGGCCCCAAAGCCTACGCCCAAAGCCCTGCCGATTCAAGTGCAAATGTCTGGCTACGACAATCTGTCTCTTGACACGAGGCTAGGCTTGTGGTATACTCCTTTGCCGGGATGACTAGCAGCGTCAAGGCGGCAGGATTCAATGGCAACTACAATAGGCTACAATAAGGGGTCAAGGAACGCAAAATGCCAAAAAGATGTTAAATTAGAGGGAACGAACTCAATGATTTATTGTATATAAAGGACTTAACTGAGTTCGTTTGGTAGAAACGAACTTCTTTTTGAGCTAGAAAAGTGCTCCTTTTCGGCAAAAAAACGCTCCTTTTCGACCTTTGCGGGGGCTATTGCAAGGCTCGCACACACCTCTTCGCGCACTTGCGAACAACGGCTCCGAGGCTAGGAAGGGTTTTCGAGTGTGGCAGCTTAGTGCGGCTGGGGCGGGGATTCCGCTTTCTTCCCCGCTTCGCTTGCGGGCTTTTTCTCCCCCTCCCGAGACGTTCTGCGGTTGTCAGGCTGTCCGTCGCGGCGCCGCCGTGGATGAAACTCGACAAAGGTGTTCTTGAGAGGCTTGGCCGGTCCGCCTTGCCCGCGCAAGGCATTGCCCAATGCGTCCTGGCATCCGGCCAAATTGCTTTGTGCTACATAAAGGAGCTGGTCAGGGCTACGCAGCAGATAAGCGATGTAGGGTTGAAGGGCCTGTTGCAGGTCGAAGAGTTGGTCGCCGGCCTGGCTGTACTGCGCGCCCAAGCTGGTATTTTCGAACTGGCTGGCGGCGCGCCCGACGCCATCCAGTCGCGGCAAGGCCGCGTTTATGGCTGCGTAAGTCTGAAATCCGAAGTAAATGCTATCCGGACGCTTCTCGAACTGCGCGCGCCATTCCTCCAGCGCCTCCAGGGCCTTGTGAAGATTCTCAAGCGTCTGGTTGAAGGAATTGAGGGTTACCTTCGAGGCCTTCCACTTTTCCGGGTGCACCTGCGTCAGCAGGTCGTTGATGCGATATTCCGCCATCCAAATCTTGTGCGTCAAAGCCTTCACCTGGGCCGCATCCATGAATCCCGGACCATTGACGGGCTGGGCAGAAGAAGGAGGAGGTATGGTCTCCGTCTCGGGCACAGACCCAGCTTGAGCGCCCGCGGTTAGTTTGGTGGGCGCTTGGTTTTTCGCCGGCTGCTGCGCCAGCCCCGAAGAAGCGCAGAATCCAAGGAGAAGACCACAGTTTAGGAAGTATGTTTTTGATCGCATATAAATTTAGAAGCTGCTTTCCAGGAGAAAGATGGCGGGGAGCCAGTTAACTCGTCCACCAAATGCTTAAGAGCCGGGCGGGGTTCCGCGATCAAGCAGAACAATTGGTTGTCCCTGTGGTGCGCGGTACGCCACTGCGCCAAGGCCATCAAGCGGAGGTCGCGCCGGGCGCGGTGGCGAGCTCCTGAATCTCGACGCCAAACTTGAACAGCGGTCGCGGGTCACCTCGTCCCCAGCGGTTGACCTCCCAACAGGCCTGGAGAAACTTGACGCCCGGCACTTTCCGCAAATCGAGGGCCGCCGGCGCAATTCCCTGGTAGAACTTCTGAGGATACCAGAACAACGCCTGCTCTCCCCAATCTTTGCCGTCCGGCGAACCCCATATCGAGACATGCAGAGATTCCTGTTCGATGATCGCTGTAATGCCGAGCACGATCAAAACGGGCTTTCCCGCGAGCGCGCCGAGTTCGTAGGCAGGACTTGCGCCGTTCGTCTCCACCTGGGTTTCAGGAGGAACAAGATGGCAAACGTTCGCTTGCGTCGAAAGGCTCGTGGTCATCGTCTGTTTTCCGCTGGGCCCAAGATTGAAACTCTCGAACTTCGTCATCGTAGCATAGCCCGCGCTCGAGGAGGTAGCAAAACACGGCCTGCGAATTGGCGTACTATGCGCCGTGGAGTTCCGTCAATGTCCATCAGGATAGGAAAAGACCCCTCACCCGGCCCGCGTCCCGATGAAGTGAATTGGGATCGCGGTCCACCCTCTCCCCGGGGGAGAGGGGATAGATCCAATTCCCGCCCTCTCCCTTGGGGAGAGGGTGGCGAGCGGAGCGAGCCGGGTGAGGGGTCCCTTGGTGTGCAGTGCCCACACTTCGCCACAATGGACTTTGACGCAACCCCGCCCTGGCCATGTTGCATTCCCACTCGCTGCCAGCTTAGACTACAGCTTTCCCGGATGTAGGTGAACACCATGCTGCGATACTTCTGTATCTTGTTGTTCCTCTGCTCCTGTTCCCTTGGGGCGCAAGCCTCTGCCGCCACGGTTTCGCTGGACGGAGACTGGCATTTCCTGGCGGATCCCAGGGGCGTGCTCGATGTCCGGAAACTCCCGGCAGCGGAGAATGTGCGCCCGACGCGCGTCCCCTCCTCGTGGCAGTCCCAGTTTGCGGACCTGCGGGACTACGCCGGGGTAGCCTGGTACTGGCGCTCCGTGAATATTCAATCTCTCCCAGAGGGCCAGGTCGCCTTGCTGCGCTTTGGAGCGGTCGATTATCTCGCGGAGGTCTACGTCAACGGGCAGAAGGTTGGAACGCACGAAGGCGGCTACATCCCTTTCGAGTTTGACATCACTTCCCTGCTGCGGGCGGGCGAAAACCAGATTGCGGTACGGGTGGTAGACCCGGGGGCGAAGCCCAATATCGTGGAGGGCATAAACTACGCGGAGATTCCCCACGGCAAACAGAGTTGGTACGTCCAGACCAGCGGCCTCTGGCAGAGCGTCGAAATCCAGATTCGACCGCGCGTTCACCTGGGCTCCGTCCACATCCTGGCCGCCGCGAATGGAGACTTCAAGATCACCGTCCCCGTCGTGAAGGCGGCCTCGCCAGCGCCCACGGGTGGATCGACCAACCTCCGCGTGGAATTCCGCGACCCCGCCGGTAAGGTTGTCTGGCAGGCGTCCCGAGAGCTCAGCGATGCACTGGCCAACACCGAGTTCACGGGAAACCTCGCCAATCCGCGGGTGTGGAGCCCTGCTGATCCGGCGCTTTACACGCTGCGCGCCAGCCTCAGTTCCGGCGACTCCCGCGACTTCGCCTTTGGTTTTCGCACCTTCGAGACGCGGAACGGAAAGTTCTATCTCAACGGCAACCCCCTTTATCTGCGCGGAGCGCTTGACCAGGATTTCCATTCCGAGACGACCTATACCCCTCCCTCGCTCGATTACCTCAAGGACGAAATGCAAAAGGCTCGAGCCTTGGGGCTGAATCTGCTGCGCTGCCACATCAAGGTCCCGGACCCGCGTTACCTCCAGGCGGCGGATGAAGCGGGAATCCTCATCTGGTACGAAATACCCAATTGGGACAAGCTCACGGCCAACTCCCAGCGCCGCGCCCTCGAGACGCTGCGCGGCATGGCGGAGCGCGACTGGAATCATCCCTGCCTCGTCATCGTCAGCCTCATCAACGAGAGCTGGGGAATAAACCTGAAGGAAGCGGCGGGCCGCGCCTGGCTCAAGCAGGCCTACCACGACGCCAAGAAGATCGTACCCGGTTGGCTTGTGGATGATAACAGCGCATGTTATGACAACTTTCATATGGCCTCCGACATCGCCGACTATCACACCTATTCCGCCATTCCGGACCGCGCCGGAGACTTCGACCGCTTTGTGGCCGATCTGGCGCAGCGCCCGGGCTGGCTCTTCAGTCCCTATGGCGACGCCTCCCCCAAGGGCGACGAGCCGCTGGTGCTCTCCGAATTCGGCAACTGGGGTTTGCCGCGCATCCCCCGCGACAAACCCTGGTGGTTCTCCCGCTATAGTGGGGGGAATGAAATTACGAAACCCGAGGGAATCGAGCACAGGTACGCTGATTATCAATACGCTGCTCTCTTCCCTACCCTTGACGCTTTGACGGATGCCACTGAGTGGCACGAATATGCCTCCCTGAAATACGAGATCGAATCCCTTCGGTCACATCCGGAAATCCAAGGTTACGTTATCACTGAGTTCACGGACGTAAACTGGGAATCGAATGGCCTGCTGGATATGTGGCGAAATCCGAAGGCGTTCGCGGCCTCATTGGGCAAGCTCCAGCGCGACGATGTGGTGGCGCTGCGCACCGAGAAGCGGAATTACTCTCCCGGTGAGACCGTCACGGTCGAGGTCTCGCTTTCTCACTACAGTCCGGAAGCTCTGCGCGGCGCCAGCATTGCCTGGAAAGTCGAGGGGACATCGCTGGCCGGAACGCTTTCGCTCCCCAGCCTTCCTGCGGCCTCGGTGGTACCCGCCGGCAAGATCGAATTCGCGGTTCCGTCTGTGCCCGCTGCCGGTAAAAGAGAGTTGAAAGTGGAGATGGTTTCAGACGGAAAAAGCCTGGCGGAGAATTCCCTGACGGTCTACTTCTATCCAGCGCATCAACCCGACTTGCCGCCTCCCGTCTCGTTCCATGACCCGGGGGGCAAGCTGCGGCGGCTGGTCAATGAAATGCGGGCTCGGAACTACCTTGCGCCAACAGGCTCGGAAGCGCTCCCCGTCCTGATTGCCTCGACGTTCGACGCGGAAGTCAAGAAGAAGTTGGAGAGCGGCGCGCGAGTGATCCTGCTCGCCGACGATCACCAAACCCTTGCCCCAGGCATGGAGATTGTTCCTCGCGCGGGCAGCGCTTACGAGGGAAACTGGATTTCCGATTTCCTCTGGCTCCGCAACACCCAGCCCCCCTTCACCGCGCTTGGGTTTGATACCTTGGCAGGATTCGAGACCCAGGCGGTCACCCCCGCCGCCGTCGTGCAAGGGATTGCTCCTGCGAACTTCTCCGATGTGCTGGCGGGAATGTTCTACGGCTGGATCCACTCGAACGTCGGTGTGCTGGTCCAGGCCAAATGCGGCAAGGGCACGCTCCTGATCTGCACCTTCTCGCTTGGCACAACCTACGGAACCGATCCCTATGCCACAGACTTGCTGGATGCCTTGGCAAACTACCTGGTCTCGGGGCTGAAACCGAACTTTGAAATCCCTCTCTAGAAACCAGCCAGTTGCCCTGAAAGGAAATGGTAATGACGCTAGCGGACACCCGCGGCTCCTTGGAGAATCTTGTTGGGGCGTTTGGGCACCAGGTACTGGGGGGCATCAGTCAACGTAATCCCAAGTTTCCCCTTATGTGCCCGCGCTGGTTTAAGGCTCTGTCCCAGGTGGTCCGTGATTGAGAATCGTCCTCGGCTCGCAGGAATGATGACCTTCCGTTCTGCCGAAGAAGTTGTCCATGCCACAAGGCGCGTGTCTCTCTCTTTGGTGAACAGCAGGGCATAATCGTCCGGCCCCCCGACCGGGAGGCGTCTGCTAAAGTGATATCCGTTGAGAGCACCGGTAAGGGTCTTCAAGGCAAGATAGGCAGGTTTGGGCCGATACACGGGATGGGAGTCAGGCTCGTAGGGGAAACGAACTATGCCGAAGTGAGACTCGGGGTCTTGCGGGTCGGCGCTATCGTCATGCCAGTCATACCAGATGGTAACAGGCACACCGTTGGCAAGATTGTTGAGGAACTCACGTGGCAGCAGCTTGCCTTGCTTCACTTCATCCATGCCTTTCCAATTCCATGTGCATGAATAACCCCATTCACCGGCTATGATTGGAACTTGCTTCCCTTCCGCTGCATAGGCCGCGATGAGTTGGCGGAGTTGGCGGAATTCCTCCCCCACGCTCTCCGGCTCGCGTTGCCGATAAGGGTGCACGGAAACCGCCGACCAGTAATTCAACAGTCCGGCCCTGAAGCACGCTTCCAGGAAGCCGAAGTCAACAAGGGCGGCCGCCGGACCGATGTAAACTTCACCAGGCGCAACGGTTCGAATTGCTTCGCCCACCTCCAAAGCCAACATGATGTAATCGTGGACATTCGGCTTCGGACGCCAGAATCGAAAGTTCGGCTCGTTGTACATTTCCCAGACGATTCCCCGCCCCCGGAAATGCTCGACAGAGGCGGATGCCCACTGCGCGAAGGCCCGGCGGCCCTCCTCCGTGTAAGGTGACATACCATTGTCATAGAGTTTATTGGTGTAATCAAAAATGAAATAAGGAGAGAGTCTGTAGAATTCCAGGGTCGCGACCAGATTGTCGTACTTGCTGAAGTCATACTGTGAGGGCGCCTTTTCGATCTCATCCCATGCGAAATCCATGCGGACCCAGTGGGCTCCCGAAGCCGCAAGCATTTCCATCTCACCGGGGTTGGGGCTGAGGAAGTGAATATTCACCCCTATGCTGTCCGGAATGTCAGCGTTGAAATCGACCGGTCTGCAAACACCTCGAGGGGCTAATAAGATCAGGGAAATGGCAAGCGCGAGAACTATTGACCGCGGTTTCACATGACCTCCCCTCTTCATCTCGGCAGACCCCGAGCAGGAGCCGGCATAAAATCACTCCACCTGGAATGGGTTGATTGCAAGTCCTTCAAGGCGGCGCGCGGCCTCATCGAGCGTAGCATCGCTCTTGCAGAATGCAAAGCGCACTTGTTGCGCGCCCAAAGAGGCATGGCTGTAGAAGCTGCTTCCCGGAACCGCGGCCACGCCAATCTCCTCCAGGAGATAGCGAGCGAACTCGACATCATTGGGAAAGCCGAAGCCGGAAATATCCGTCATGATGTAGTAAGTGCCTTGAGGTTTGAAGCAACGGAAGCCTGCCCGTTCGAGGCCCCCCATCAGGCGGTCGCGTCGGGCCACATAATCGGCGCGGAGCTTTCGATAATATTCATCCGGCAGGCGCAACGCGGTGATGCCGGCTTCCTGCAAAGGCGCAGCGGCAGCGACGGTCAGGAAATCGTGCATCTTGCGGATGGCGTCGGCGACGAGCGGCGGTGCGATGACGTAACCGACCCTCCAACCCGTTACGGCGTAGGTTTTCGACATTCCGTTGATGGTGATGGTCCGCTCGCGCATTCCGGGCACTGTAGCCAGCGAAACGTGCCTGGACCCGTCGTACACCATGAACTGATAGATTTCATCGGTCAGCGCATAGGTATCCCATTTCCGGCACTGTTCGGCAATGCACTCAAGTTCAGCCAGGGTGAAGACTTTGCCGGTGGGATTATTGGGCGTGTTCAGAATGAGCGCCCGGGTGCGTTCGTTGAAGGCTGAAGCAAGCTCCTGCGGGTCAAACGTCCAGTCCGGCGGCGTCAAGGAAACATAGCGCGTTCGAGCGCCGCAAATAATCGCATCCGGTCCGTAGTTTTCATAGAAGGGCTCGAAAACTATAATCTCGTCGCCCGGGTTCAAAATCGCCAGAAGTGAAGCGATCATCGCTTCGGTAGCACCGCAACACACCGTGACTTCCCGTTCCGGATCAACGGCCAAGCGCGTGTCCTGCTCGAACCGCTCCGCGATGGCGCGCCGGAACTCCCGCGCCCCCCAGGTTATCGGATATTGGTTGATGTCCGAACGGATGGCGCGGACTGCGGCCTCTTTCACCTCACTGGGCGCAGGAAAATCGGGATAACCTTGGGCCAGATTTGTCGCGCCGTGCTCCAGCGCCAAGCGGGTCATCTCCCGGATCACCGATTCCGTAAACTGCTGGGACTTGAGCGAGATGGGTGAGTGCGGCATGCGACTAGAAAAGTCCAAGTCGAGAGTCGAAAGTCGAGAGTCAAAAGCTACCGGCTGAGATTTTAGGCAGTGCCTGAATTTTGTGTTGCCGAGAGTATCATTTTCGGATGCCTCGCCAGATTATAAGTACGTATAGCACAAAGATGAGGATAAACGCTGGAATATATAGTCTAGGAGGGTTGTACTTCATGGCTGCATCGAACTTCGGCGGTCTAAAAATCATGGCCAGAAGAAAAGCCGTCGAAGCGATTCCGATAGCCGCGAGTAACGCTTTCCATTTCCCCATGTTTGCATCCCAAAATTATTGTGTTGGTGACCCATCACTTTAATTTCCTACTGCTCCCAGATTTTAGCCCAAATTGACAATATGAAGTATCTCGGTCCGCTATGCTTGTGCCTTCTGCCTTCTGCCTTCTGCCTTCTGCCCTCCTGGCTTCCGGTCACTTGTCGCAAGCCGCGAACTTCGCCGAGCCGGTCAGCAACTGCCGGTAAATGGCGGCGTCGCGCAAGACCGCCTCGACATAGACCCGCGTGGCGCGAATGGGGATAGCCTCAAGAAACTCCGACGAGTCCCGGAAAGCATTGCCTTTCAACCAGGCCCTGACGCGAAAGTCACCGGCGTTGTAAGCCGCCAGCGCCAGCTCGGGCTTGCCGTCGAAGTCCTTTAACAGACTTCGCAAATAGGAACAACCAAACCGTACGTTATAGGTGGGGTTATAAAGCCGCGCGCCAGTGGAACGAATCCTGGCTGGGCGCTTGCTGCGGCTGGCAGTTGTCGGCATCACCTGCATCAGCCCGCGGGCGTCGGCGGAGGAGGTGGCGCGGGGGCTGAAAGCCGACTCCTGGCGTATCAAACCCATGACCAGGTACGGGTCAAGCCGGTTGGCGCGCGCCTGACGTTGCACGAGCGGCCAGTAGGTTCGCGGAAACAGCAAGTTCCACATCTCTTTCGGCAGCTCCGAGAATTCGTAAAAGGGATAGTCCGGCACGATCCTGCCGGCATCGAAGAGCGCCGCGCTCGCATTGCCCTGTCCGGCTTCAAGCCTGCTGAGAAATAAACGCACTTGTGGCTGCCCAGGCCGCGAGGCCAGTGACGCCCTAAGATACTGCTCGGCCAAGTCACCTAAACTCAGGGCTTGAAGCGTCAGCGCCGGCTGCAATGACTCGGGGGGCACGTCCGAAGAGCAGGAAGGGATAGGTGGGGAGTCGCGCGGAGGAATCACTTGAGCCACCTGCCAAGCAGTTGAACTAGGCGAGGGCACTCCGGCGGGGCGGTCAGCCGGAAGTTTCCGCTCCCGCAAGCTCGCCTGCTCCGCGTAAAAGCTGTGCGCGAACCGATTCTGGAGGAGCGCGTAAAGCCCTTGAGCATCGCTCGCGTCGCCTTGCTCCTCTTCCAGCCTGCCCAACCAGTAGAGGGCCGCGGGGGTGTGAGAGGAGCGAGTGTATTGCGTTAAATAGTCGCGAAAGGCCTGCCGAACCTGGTCATGCGCACCCGCCAGGTAATAACACCAGATCAGCCGCCAACCTGCATCTTGCTTGTGGCTCCCTTGCGGGAAGGACTCCACCAAGGTTTGATATTGGTGGCCGGCGTTTTGCCAGTCGCCCAGCCTGAAGTCGAGATTCCCCACTGAATAAAGCGCCGACTCGTACGAGGTGGAATGGGAATCAATGGCCTGAATCTGAGAAAGGGCCGCCAGGGCAGCGGTCGGGTTGTCCTCTCGGGCGTAAACCTCCACCAACAGGGCCAGCCGCTCCGCGTTCAAAGTGGGGCTGGCGAAGCTGGCAGAGAGCGCATCCACCGCCTCACTGTCACGCCGCAAGCGGAGCTGGCAGCGCGCCCGTCCCAACTGCCAATCACCTGCATGAGCGCTGGCTGGCCGGGAGGAGAGCAACGCTTCGTAGTCCTTCAGGGCCTCCCTGAGCAAGGAAGCATTGAAAAGCAATTCTGCGCGGGCGGTTTCGATTTCCTCCGTGGGTTGGGGGTAGTCGGTCCCCAGGCGAGACCGGAGATTCCCCAGAGCCTCGCCCGCATCTTTTGCCGAAGCGGACGCGGGAAACGCAAAATAAACCTCTTGGAATGCCCGCGCCGCTTGCGAGAGGTCACCGGCTTCCTCATAGGCCTTGGCCAGCAGAAGGGAAAGGGTTGCGTGCCGGCGGACGCTGGGTTCTGCCGTCAGGATCTGAACTGCCTCCTGTGGCTGCTGGGAATCCACCAGGGCTTGGGCGAGCAGCTCGAGCGCCTGCAAGCGCAAAGAGCTTTCAGGAAAATTGGAGGAGAAGTTCCGAACAGCTTCAGCCGTTTGGACTGGATCGTTAGCCTTGAGAGCGGCAGCGGCGGAGTAATAGGTAGCGTAATCAGCCAGGGCGAGCCGGCGATCTGCCGACTGCCGCAAGTCCTTCGCCGCCTCGAGGTACTCACCCGCCTCGTATTCCCGGTAACCTAGAGCGAAGTAGGCCAGAGCGCGTTGTTCAGGCGCCTTCTGGGACTCCGCGTAATGGCGCAACATCGGCCAACCGGCGGGCTTCGCGGCGCGGGCTGCCAACTCGCGAAGCGCTGTGGGAACGGTTTCACTCGCTGGGCGCGCCGCAACCAGAATTTGGATGGCGAACAGCGCCCAACAAACTCCAGCCAGGATTTTGGAATGGAATCTCACACGGAAGGACCAGGATAATCCGAGCCAAGGAGGGATGGGTCATTGCCTGCCAGAGTCCTCACCAGCTCATCGTGGAAATAGTCGAACTGCTTGCCCACGGTCCCGCCAAACCGTTGTTCAAAACTCTGGCGGCTGCGTTCGATATCGCGTTTCAAGCGTGTGTAAAGGTCTTTACTCTTGCGGCCCTCGGCGGCCTGAGTCTTGTTATAGAGTTCGATCTCAGAAACCAAAAGTTTCGCCAATCGGCGTGCAGCTTTGTGTATCTTTCGCTCCGCTTCGCTAAGTTGCGAATCGTCAAACCCCGCCCCAGGAGCAGGAGGGGGCAGGATACCAACTGCCGTCTGAGCCTCCACCACAGGGACAGAAACCGGCTCTGGAGCGGGCGCGAACCCTATCGTGGCGGGTGCAGCGGGCAATTCAGCCAGGGTCTCGGCGGGCGGCGGCTCAACTGGCGCCGCCGCTTCAATCACCAGGGGGGCAGGCGCAGGGGGCAGTGGCTCGACCTGGATCGGGGCGCCTGTTTCGCCTTGAGACGCAGCAGGCAATTCAGCCGGGACCTCCGCGGGCGGCGCAAGCGGCGTGGCCCCTTCAACTACCAGGGGCGCAGGCGCGGGGGACGGTGGCTCGGCGAGGATCGGGGCGCCTGTTTCGCCTTGAGACGCGGGGGCCTCACTACGCTCGGCGACCTCTGCCGCCGCCGCTAGAGGCTCCGGACTGGGTGTGGACTCAGCTCGCGCTACCCCGGCAGACTCTTGCCAGCCCGCTGTCCTCGCCTTGACACTCAGGGCCATCAAATGGTCGAGTCGTGCGCCGGCGAATTCGACAAGAAGCTTGAGCGCATCTTCGGGCAGCGCCCCCTTCCCTCCCGAATCGGCGTAAAGGATTGCGGAAACGGCGCCCGCCGAATGAACCGGCAAAAGCAAGATAGAATCACGCGTATCCGGTTTGAGGCGGTTCAAGACGTTAGCGTTCTTATTCAGCCCGGCGGAGTTACCCCCAAAGTGCCGGGCGATTTCAAAAACCTCGCGGAACGGCGTATCCGCAGTCAGGGGCACCACCAGGGAACGCAGAGCTTTCTCGGTGAGCTGAGGTTCGAACCCGTGCGCCGAAGCTGCCCAGGCCGCCTTGCCTCGAACCTCGAACGCCGCAGCACGAACTCCCATCCGGTTGGCTTCCTCCGCCAACTTGTCGAACACCTGCTTGGGCAAAGTTGCCGTGAGTAGGTTGCGCACGGCGGCCAGCACGACCTCGAGTGGCACCGGTGGGGAGGGAAGCCTGAACTGCTCAAGGGCCTCGAAATGACGCCCCGCCTCTAACTCCAAGCGCTCATGCTCTTCGCGTAATTCCTTCAAGTCTTGCTCGAGCTTTTGCAATAGTTCGGCCTGGGCGCGAGACTTCTCCGCCAGCTGCTCTCGCGCTTGGCGGACTTGCGCGGCTAGTTCATTATTGTCGTCTTCTGGCAGGACCACAACCTCTGACAAAATTTCTTGACTTCGCCCATATTATGGTACAAAGCTCCCCATCGGTGCAACGGATTTCAGTTCGCAGCCTTCAGCCTTCAGCCTTCTGCCTTCAGATCTCAGCCATCAGCTCTCAGCCTTTAGCCGTTGCCTTTTACTCTTTATCGTTTTGCCTTTGCCCTTTAGCCTTTAGCCTTCTGCTTTCCGGCTTCCGCCTTCTGCCTTCCGCTTGTCCCACTCATTGTTGTCCCACTCATTTGACACGGCTCGCCGCACGGAGTAATCTGAAGTAGAAGAGCGGGGGCGTCACGGTTTCGACGGGAGTCCTTGCGCTTAGGAGGCATGCCGGGGGTCCACACCACCCGAGATCGGCGTGGGACAAAGACAACTGCCAACACGCAGTATGCCTACGCTGCCTAATTAATTAGGTAGCCGTCTCCTCCTTCAGGCCCGCATGATGGAAAGAGGCGTCGATTGGCGGGATGGCTCAAAGTTCACCGCTTCGGAATTTTGGGCGAGATCCGCTTCGGCGGAATTGAGGCTAGCCGGCGGTTCGTTGTTGCCCGTTCCTTAGGGCCGCTGGCGAACGCAGTAAGCGAACGAGATAAGCATGTAGTCTCCTGACCGTTCGGCTCTTCGGACGGGGGTTCGACTCCCCCCGCCTCCACCATGCACCTAATTTATTTCCTTAATCTCAGCTCGCCCAACTTCCATCCACAGGGTTCCCCTGTCAATCCGTGACTGCCCTATTCAGCTTGTTCCACTCCGGAAGTGTCGCCGTCCGCTAATCCGCCGAGTTTCCTCAAGCGTCACCATGCTGGAGTTAGTTAAGGGGACGTTCGGACGTCCACCCTGAGTGCGGCGGGCTCTTGCTTGGAGAGACCAATCTGTTGCGCCTCCAGACTACCTTCTGCAGTCATGTCGCGCATTCCGAGAGCGACGCCGATCTTTCTGAGGAAGGTAGTAGGGGGGTCTCCTCCCGCAAAAATCCAAACATAATCGTTGGGAATTTCCTGTAACGAGCCTTCCACTTCAAGGAGAGTGGAATCTTGGCGGAACTCCACCGGGGTCGAGCTGAAGACGACCTTGACCTTCCCGCTGCGCATGCATTCTTCAACTCGCTGTGCATTTCGGTCTTTGAGGCGGCTGAAGGCGCCCTTGCGATAGGAGAGTGTAACGTGGTTGCCGATTTGGTGCGCAAGTCCCATGGCTGCCTCGACGGCGCTGTCACCTCCTCCCACGACGAGGATTCGCTTGTTGACGTAGTGATCCGCTTCGATCAGACGGTACATGACCTTTGGCAGGTCCTCACCTTTGATTCCGAGCTTTCGCGGACTGCCGCTCTTGCCGATCGCAAGGACCACGGCGCGCGAACGATATTGGTCCTTATTGGTCACGAGGGTGAAGATGCCATCCTCTTCCGTCTTGATATCGTCTACTTTCTCGCCTCTGCGGAAGTTGAAATCGACACGCTTGAGAACCTTAAGCCAAAAGGCCATAAGCTCTTCCTTCGACAATTCCATCTTCTTGAACTTACCGTAGAGGGGAAATTCCACAGGACTTGTCATCACCAGTTTCTGGCGAGGATACTTTGCCACGGTCCCACCGATTTCGCCCTCATCTACGGTAAGGTAATTCAGTTTCTTCTCCATGGCGCGCAGTGACGCACTGATTCCCGCGGGGCCGGCGCCGACAATCACAACATCGTAAACCTCGGAGAACGGTCTCGCAGCCCCCATGACTGTAACTCTTTTCGCGATGGTATCAATGCAGTCTCGTCCCTGGTTAATGGCGTTCTTGATCAACGCCAAGCCACCGAGTTCCCCAACAATGAATAAGTTGGTGATGCTGGTCTCGTACTCGGGCGTCAGTTTAGGCATGTCAGCGCCCATGCTCGGGCTGGCCATCACCATGGTAATGGCGCCCACGGGGCAGGCGTCGGCACACAGGCTGTGGCCAATGCACTTGTACCCGTTAACGATGACGGCCTTCCCCCCCAACACGGCGAGGACATCACCTTCCGGACACACCATCGTGCACGTCCCGCAGCCGATGCAGTGAGCAGCGTCGATGTGTGGGTGCTGGGCTTGGGGTCCGCCGGAAAGCAGCTTGCCTTTCTCGGCCGCTTCGTGTGCCCGCTTCTCCCTTTTTCTAAGGTTCCTGAGGTGGCCGAGCGTGAAGAAAAGGGTTACGAGGACAGCGATGAGGACCGCCCACAACGTTTCCATCTCGTGTAGACCTCACTTAATACCGAACAATAGCACCACCCCAATGTGGACAAGGGCCAGAAGCGCAAAGGAATAACTGAAAGGCTTGTGCACAACGTGCCACAGGTGGAAGACCTGCTGCGATCGCGAGAGGAAAAGCATGCGCTGGGAGAGGACTGCCTGCTTCCTGGCGATGGTAATGATGCCTTCCAATTCTGCGTTCCCCGACCTGAGCATGCCGCCCAATGAGGCGAACTTCCCCCAGAAGCTTAATTCCGACCCGCGCAGTCTGGAAATCCAATAGAGACGGCGGAGGTCCGCGCACAGCATTTCCAGCAGCACAAAAAACCCCCACTGATTGCGAATTCTGCCTTCGCTGGGAAGATGGAAGAGTGGCCTGAGCCAGTCGGCGGAGAACAACTTCTGACGCGCGAGTTGCTCCGTCAACCGAGATTGTTCCTCACGCGCTTCCTGCAGCGACAACTCCGCGGCGTTCAATCTCCGCGGGATTTGATTATAAAGATATCTTCCCACAATTCCGCTGGCTGTCACCGCCGCCATGATCCAGAAAGCCATCCCCGCTAAACCGCGGAACTTGAACGCAGCGTGGAAGGCAATAATGAAGGGCGCAGCAAGGCCCATGAGCACATGGAAGTCCAGCCAGTGTCGCGTGTTTCCCCTGCTCCGCATCCGGACCGAACTCTTGCGGATGGGGTAAAGGAAGATCCCCAGGAAAATGACCGTCCCGAGAATTCCAAGTGCCAAGCCCACCGACCCGCTGGGCCTAAGGGTCAGGTGCTTGGGTGAAAAGGGACGCTGGACGGAGTCGAGGGAATAGTAGTCGAATCCATAGATGGTAAGGCTGATGACCATGGCCGCCGCCAAGCCGTAACAGGCTCGCAGCTTGAATTGATGCCATCTCTCGGACCATGGCCTGCCTGCGGGAATTGTGGACGTAGCAGTGATCGTACTCATGGCGTTGAACCGATTGTCTCCTTCACGCTGGTTTCGAAGCGCTGGTAGGCCGTGAATCGATGCAAGTTCCGCCAATGTTGGTGGACGGATTCGACATCGATGATGGCCATGTTGGGCAGCCAGTACGCCTGAGGGACCCCATGGAATTTCACGGGGGCGTATTGGACTTCCGTCTGGAGGGATCGCAACCCCACGTCCTCCATTGATGATTCGAGGGCGGCGTTGATTTTAAGGATAGTTCCAGAGGCCTTGTCTACGAGAGCTGTCCCTTGAAGGTCGAGAGGGTACTCGCGACCGCTCAGCAAGAGGGCGGTGGTGCTGCGCAGTCCCTTGACATGCTGAAAGTGGACCTTGACGCAGACCCGGCCGTCCACCGATTCCTCTCCCAGGTCGGCAAACTGGAAGCCCCCTGCGTAGTAGGGATGAAAGATCAAGAGCAAGGTGGAAAAGCCGTTGGTGAGCAGCAGGGGAATTTTGCGGGGTTTGCTTGGTCCTTCTTTGGCCAGACGGGATTCCACCAAGATGGGTTCGCTGGGGGATGCCTGGAAAAGGACGACGTAGTCAAACAAGGAATTCTCTTCGTATTGGACCTTGCCATTCTTGCCAAACTTCGTTTGCGACACGGTCTCTTTGCATGCGACGTCTGAGAGTTGAAGCAGCGACTCCTCCACTACCGCAGCCGCACGGTCCAGCAAGGGGTCAAGACGGGGGGAAGCACTCTCCGGTTCTGCCGCGCGGAGCGCAGCGAGAATTACCAAGGTACTCCCGGCGGCCACCAGGGCGCACCAGAGCAAGGAGGTTCGGAATCGTCTGATTACCATTATTTGCTCCCCTCGCGATTGCGACGCTTGGCGTTGGAGTCAAACCGATAACCCAAGCCAATGTACCACTGGTTGTAGGTCATGATGGTTCCTTGCTGGCGGGTGAAGCCCGCGTTGACATAGATCGGAAACTTCGGGAACCAGTCGATTGTGGAACCCAGGCTCCTGTAATTTGAATTCCGCGTAAAAGAGGAAACCATGTTTTGCTTGCCCGCCAGCAATTGCCATTGCAGGGTGTCGCGAAAACTGCGGGATAAGGTAAGTGAGCTGTATGTCCCGCGGCCAAATGAACTGTTGAATTCGGAGTACCTTACGTCTCCGCGCATTCCCGTCTTCCAGATTTTATTCACGGTGAATCCATACATCTGGTTCCACGAATTGGCCGCGTCTCCGGTTTGCGAGCTTCTGCCGAGGCTGTTGTAAATGCTGAAGTTCTTCGTGACATCGACGCGTGCCCCAAAGCTGAAGCCCTGGAAGAGGAGTTGATCGACAAGCCCAGTACTGATCAGGGCTTGATCGAAGGTCGGCAAGTCGCGAAAGTAATTGTGATTGATGTCGAACGAGAAATGCGAGAAAGGCTGGATGCGGACGGTCAGGAAACTGCGGCTCAGTCCGGTGTAGTCCTTGCCGTTGGCGTTGGGCACCCTGGGGCGCTCGGCTTGAAGCGAATGATAAATCGAAAGGAACTTCTTGTAGAAGATGCCGTTCTCGGTGAATAGGAATTGCCGGTCTTCCTGCCAACCGAGCGTATCAACGCCCGCGCCGAAGGTGCTGGTGTAGCGGAAGGATTCAAAGCTTCCACCCGAAAAATTGACAAAACCACCTGCCATGTGGCGATTCGGACTGTAGTTCCACGAGGTGGGATCGGGCGTTGATCCCGCGAAAAGGCCCACGATGGTATTGGACCCGACTCGGCGTCCGAAGTAACCTCCGTCGATGGTATCGAGGCTTGTGGCCCAGGGCAAATAAAGGCGGCCAATTCCCGCCACCCAAGGCGAGTTGGGATTGGCATAGGTTAGCTGCAGGTGGTAAGTGCGGTTGACCAAGTCATTAACGGTCTGGAAGCTCCCGCTGCCGGATTGCGTGTTCAGCCTGCCTCTCCAGTAGCCGCTCAGTCCCCAGTAGGAGCCGTTGATCCTGGTAATGTCGGCTCGCAAAAGCCCGCCAATCTGCATCGTGTTGATAGGATATTGTCCGCCGCTGGAGAGGCCCCCGTACTCGAACCCAATCATTCCGCGCGCCCGGTTGACCTCCGGCAGGGGCGGCCGTGGGACGAAGGCACGGGCCTCTTCATCCAGCGGATTACCCTCCGTGAACGAGACAATCTGGGGGTATTTCCGCGTGCTGCCCAATTTTTCTTGATCCATTGCTTTCTCAATTTCAGGCTCTTCCAGGAAGACCGTGTCGCCAATCTTGATCTCATCCGTTGAGGAAATGACTTCGCACACGGCTGAAACTAATGCGACCGAGAGGACGCGGACTTCCGCAACGACTTCGGCCGCGGGGCGTGAGGGCTTCTTGGATTCCCCTCCTCCGGCCGGACTCCGTTTGACCTGGAGCTTCATTCCCTCTTCGAGTCCTGCGTTCTTTCCCCTGTCCAGGTACACCGCTCCTGCCGCCACGTACTTCACGTGGAATTCGGCTCGCAATCCGGAGTTCGGCGTCTGGCCAGCAAGACGGCCGACACTGGTCCCCAAGAGGATCAGGAGCCCGAGCCCGATTCTTCCGGCGCCCATCTGTCTGCCCGATCGGATAACAGGAATGTTAGATCGCGCCATGTTAGACATGGACCCTCGTGCATTTGAATTAGATGTTCAACGCCCTGCTGAGCGTGCGGGACTTAATACAAGCAAACCAACTGCTTACCAACGTAATCTGCTGCTTCCGGCAGCACTAGCCTGCTACGACTTCTTACTTGTGCGCGGCACAATCGGCCCTGAGACCTCGTAGCGATACATCACAGGTCCAAATCTCGCAATCGACAATTCTCTTAACCAGCCGAGCCGTTGGGGTGGCATTGGTAGCAATTTACGCTGTTCCATACGTATCCCTTCACACCCGTGTGGTTCGGATTCGTCTGCGCCTGAGTATGGCAATTCGTACATTGGAATACCTTATAATCGGATGAATTTGTGTGGCAGTCACTACACAAGGTCGCGGTGTGATGAGGAATCGGGAACCATGTGTGGTTAAAGACGGCGCCGGTCCACGCGGTTGTGGTGTGGCAGGTGGCGCAGGTCGTGGGGAATCCCGCCGCGACGTGATTGGGATTGGTCGTTCCCGTATAATCCACCTTGTGGCAGGAATAGCAGTCTGTCGGCGTCCCGGCGAAAACATTGTTGATGTGGCAACTGGTGCAAGCGACGGTGACGTGCGCGCCGGTCAAGGGGAATGGCGTGCTGTTGTGGTTGAAGGTCGCCCCCGCCCAACTTGTCGTGGTGTGGCAGATGGAGCAGTCGGTGGGGAATCCCGCCGCCACGTGGGCGGGGTTATTGGTGTTGGTGAAGTCGGTCTGATGACAACTGTAGCAGGCCGTGTTGGAGCTGGCTAGGCTGTAATTGTTGTTCACATGGCATTGCTGGCATAGCAGTGTCGTATGCGCGCCAGTGAGCGCGAATCCGGTGGTGGAATGGTTGAACGTCGCACCCGTCCAATTGATCGTGCTATGGCAGATCGAACAATCGGTCGGAAAACCTGCCGCCACGTGGCCGGGGTTATTAGTGCTGGTGAAGTCGGCCTGGTGGCAACTGTAACAGGATGTGTTGGCGCTGGTCAGGCTGTAGTTGTTGTTCACATGGCATTGGAGGCATGTAAGCGTGGTATGCGCGCCGGTGAGAGCAAAACCCGTCGTGGAGTGATCAAACGTCGCGCCAGCCCACGACGCTGTTGTGTGACATTGCTGACAGGCTGTGGGGAAGGCGGCCTGCACGTGACTCGGGTTAGTGGTGGTGTTGTAGTCGGTCAGGTGGCATGCCACACACGCCGTGTTAGCGCTCCCCAGGTTGTAGTTGCCGTTCACGTGGCACAGTGTGCACAGCACCGTGGTGTGTGCGCCGGTGAGGGGGAAGCCCGTCGTGGAGTGGTCAAACGTCGCGCTACCCCACGACGTTGTTGTGTGACATTGCTGACAGGCTGTGGGGAAGGCGGCCTGCACGTGATTCGGGTTGGTGGTGGTGTTGTAGTCGGTCAGGTGACAAGCGACGCAGGCCGTGTTGGCGCTCCTCAGGTTGTAGTTGCCGTTCACGTGGCACAGTGTGCACAGCACCGTGGTGTGCGCGCCGGTGAGGGGGAAGCCCGTCGTGGAGTGGTCAAACGTCGCGCTACCCCACGACGTTGTTGTGTGACATTGCTGACAGGCTGTGGGGAAGGCGGCCTGCACGTGATTCGGGTTGGTGGTGGTGTTGTAGTCGGTCAGGTGACAAGCGACGCAGGCCGTGTTGGCGCTGCTCAGATTGTAGTTGTTGTTCACGTGGCACAGTTGGCATTGCACCGTGGTGTGCGCGCCGGTGAGAGCAAAACCCGTCGTGGAGTGGTCAAACGTCGCGCTACCCCACGACGTTGTTGTGTGACATTGCTGACAGGCTGTGGGGAAGGCGGCCTGCACGTGATTCGGGTTGGTGGTGGTGTTGTAGTCGGTCAGGTGACAAGCAACGCAGGCCGTGTTGGCGCTCCCCAGGTTGTAGTTGCCGTTCACGTGGCACAGTGTGCACAGCACCGTCGTGTGTGCGCCGGTGAGGGGGAAGCCCGTCGTGGAGTGATCAAACGTGGCGTTACCCCACGACGCTGTGGTGTGGCATTGCTGGCAGGCTGTGGGGAAGGCGGCCTGCACGTGATTCGGGTTAGTGGTGGTGTTGTAGTCGGTCAGGTGGCAAGCGACGCAGGCCGTGTTGGCGCTGGTCAGATTGTAGTTGTTGTTCACGTGGCACAGTTGGCATTGCACCGTGGTGTGCGCGCCGGTGAGGGGGAAGCCCGTCGTGGAGTGGTCAAACGTGGCGTTGGCCCACGTGACTGTGGTGTGACATTGCTGGCAGGCCGTCGGGAAACCTGACTGCACATGGTTGGGATTCGTTGTCCCCTGGAAATCAGTCAGGTGGCAACTAACGCAATCCGTGTTCGTCAGATTGTAGTTGTTATTGACATGGCACTGGGTACATTGCAGGTTGACATGCGCGCCCGTCAGCGAGAAGCCCGTGATGTTGTGGTTGAAAGTGACATTCAACCAGGAAGCAGTGTTGTGGCAGGTGGCGCAATCCTGGGAAAACCCAGCCTGCACGTGGTTGGGGTTCTGCGCACCCGTGAAGTCTTTCAGATGGCAACTGACACAATTGGTGACGGTGATTTGGAAGTTCCCGTTGACGTGACAGGCGGTGCAGTCCAGCGTGGCGTGCATGCCGGTCAGGGCGAAACCCGTAAACTTGGCGTGATCAAACGTGGCACTCAACCAACTGTCCATGTTGTGGCATGTCTCGCAAGTAGTGGGAAACTGCAGCACCCGATGGTCCGGGACGGCCATGGTGAGTGTCTGCGCGTGGCATGCCACGCATTGTGTTGAAAGCCCCTGGAACTGGCTGACCGCCGCTCCTTTGTGACATTCGTCGCAGGTAAGAGCGGCATGTGCACCAACCAGGGGGAAGCGGTTCTGGTGATTCTTGATGGCTTGCATAGAGGCTTCCCAGCCTCTCACCGTATGGCATTCCTCACACCTCTGTCCCAATTGGCCCTTGTGAATATCCGCATGGCAATCCGCGCACTTAGTCCCCACGTTCGAGAAGACCAGGCTGACGTGGCATACGGTACACGAAACACCTTGGTGCAGCGCTCTTAAAGGGAATCGAGTTTTGTTGTGGTCGAACTCAACGATGTTGCGAAGCGGCTTCCACGACGTAAAGGTGTGGCAGTTCTCACATGGAATGTTCAATGATCCATGTGGGCTGCGAGTCACACCTCGCTGGCTTGCCTGATCAGCGAAGAGAAAGCCGACGGGCAGGAATAGGATGTAAAGAATGACCCCTCTTGGAGGCACCCTGAGCATGGTCACTTGGACGCACCGTGAATATCATCAGTTGCATCAGGGACTGCAAATCCCCATTAGTTCTCATCAAATACGCGGCGATGCCAATAGTAAGCGGGTACTAGCCCGTATTTCTCCTTATACCAGCCATGCGGGGCAGTTTCCATTCCAAATAGGTTATTGTATTTTGACGAATATCAATTTGTGCTTAGACCCTTTTAGCTATTGGACGGTAGGAGAGACTCACGAAGAAAATTACTAATAAGTTATCAACACCGTTGAGTCTCCGTACTCGGAAGGGTGTAAATTTTTCATGACAAGATGGACTTTTTTACCAAGCCTCCTGAAAGTGGGCAAAACGCAAAAGTCTTGCAAGGACAAAGGTCATGGGGATTTCTTAAGGTTTCCGAGACCTGGGCCGTGGCAGGCCACACATTGATGTGCAGTCGGCTTGTAGTACAGGACGGGGCGGTTTTGGACATCGCGGATGAGCTTATGACAGTCCCGACACGGAACGGCTTGGTGTCCACCTTTGAGAGAAAAGTCCGTCCGACTCTCGTGATCAAACAAGGAGGGCTTCCAGCGCGCTGTAATGTGGCAGTCGGGACATCCGGGATTCATGCCGTTCCGGGCAAACTGACGGGCATGGGGATCTTCGTGGCAGCCCTCACACTGCCTGGGAGCGGAACTGTAAACGACGTTCTTCATTGTGACTTCCAGGTTTGGCGGTTTATGGCAACTCATGCAAGCTACGGCCCGGTGGGCGCCTGTGAGGAGGAACGAAGTCGAAGAATGATCGAAGCGAAGTTTCTCCGCCCAGGAAGCGGTGGAATGGCAGGCTTCACAACCCAGAGGCGCTCCATCGGGGCGCCGTACGTTCATTCGCTCCGCGAATTCACCCCGGTGAGGGTCCACGTGGCAAGTCGTACATGACAAATCGCTGAAGTGGTAAGGTACCGTTGACGAGCTTGGCCCGAGGATTCCTGCCTTGTGGCACTCTGGACATGGCACGGCGATATGCCCTCCGGTCAGTGGAAACTTCGTGGTGTTATGGCGTGCCAGGGCATAGGTCGAGGGCCTGAAGCCATCCACCTTGTGACAACCTTCGCAGCGGTTACTCCAAGGGGCGCTGGCGAACTGCCCTTTGTGGATGTCGGTGTGGCAATCTCGGCATTGCGTCGCCTTGATTTTGTAAAGCGTATCCAAACCCTTCGGAACGTGGCACTTCCCGCACGCTACGTCGCCATGCTTCCCCTCGAGTGGATAGGCTGTAGCCGCATGCTGGGCCACCTCGAAGGTCGTGGGCTTGAAGCCCTCAACCGTGTGACACGCCGCGCACTCGCCGCCATCCTTACGCGCATTGAATTGCCCGTGATGAGGGTCGTTCTTATGGCAATCCAGGCATTTCTGGAAAGCAATCGGCTGGTCAAGATCCCCTCCCAGGTGACACCCTTCGCAGCGCACCCCCGCGTGTTTTCCCAGCAGCGGGTACTTTGTGGTGGAATGATCGAACCGCGCACTTACCGTGGCCGCAGAGATTTGTTTCCAACCCGCCGTGGTGTGACAGGACTCGCAGGAGACCTTGAAAACGCCGTGATGTGGGTCGGTGTGGCAATCACTACAAGCGCGGAAAGCCAAGCCCACGTACTTGACAACTTCCGGATGGCCCGCTTCCGGCCTGTGGCACTTTTGGCATGGCACGCGACTGTGCTCACCCGTCAGTGGGTAACGCGTGTTCGAGTGGTTAAACTGGGGCATGGTCTTCCACTCTTTGAATGTGTGGCAGTTCGCGCAGTCGCGGCCCAACTGGCCCCGATGCTGATCGGTATGACAGGAGAGGCAGTCACGGGAGAGGCCCAGAAAGGTGCGGTTCAGGTCCCTCGTCTTAATGGCGGGACGTTGGGCGGACGCGACGTGCGCGGCATTGTGGCACTGTTGGCAGGCCAGCCCGGTGTGTCTCCCCTCCAGCAGATAACCGGTCTTGCTGTGGTCGAAAGCCTTCTGCGACGGTTCCCAATGAATCAGCTGGAAGTTCTCCCCATTGTGCTCTGAGTGGCACCGCGCACATTCTTTGCTCCCAAGTTCCATGTTCACGATTGCCGCATGGTACCCTTGCCGGGCAGCCAATCGCGAGGCAATCTCAGTGTGGCAGTCCAGACACTTCAGGTTCTCGCTGCCGGTGGCCAATTTATGGCAACTGATGCACTGCGTGGGGCCATTTAATGACTGATGCGCCCGGGAGAGAGTTCCCGGGGAAATCTGGCCTGGCAAACACTCCGGGAGGACGAGGCCCATGACTATGCTCACTCCCACTGCTACGCTCACTCGCCGCCAGATGGCCGGTTGAATTCCCGGACGGACAAATCGTCTGCTTTGTGCAGTGATTATCACGGTTGTTGACCAGTTTCTGACTTAGGAGATTTCTTCTTCGCAATCTGCAAGCCAAAGGCCATGCCTTGCAGTCACCACATCTTAAAGTCTTGGGGTCGCGCCAAAGGAGAATAACACGGTTTCTAAGTATATTTGTTTCCTCCCAGTATTTAATTCCTGGGCATTGGCTTGATATCGGTGAGAAACAGTTTACTCGAATCGTGATCCTCGAGACGCGCCAAATTGGTGACGCTGCGTAGGCGAAAAACGGACGAGTCGTAGGCCGGCGTGAACCACGTGCATGAGGTTCCTGCATACTTACCCGGAATCTTCGATTCAGATCGTTGGCTTGTGCAACCTACGCTTCTCCTGTCCTGGACACAATAAATTTGCCACCAGAGCAGGCCTCAGCGAGCTCAGCAAGGTTCTCTCCGCCCGCATTTTGAACCCACTTGCACCTAAATCCGAAATGGGCGGCCTGGTAGTGATAAGTCAACCTGAATTGATTCAGCAGGAGGGTTGGTTGCGGGGGCTGGATTTGAACCAGCGACCTTTGGGTTATGAGCCCAACGAGCTACCAGACTGCTCCACCCCGCATTGGCAGTATAGCGGATCAACGCCACTCTGCCAAGCTCTTTTTCATTCATTCTTTTTCATTCAACAGTTGCGGGTAGAGAGCGGGGAACTCATGGTGGTTACATTGGCCTTTCGGTCTGCCGATTTTTGACTCGCTGCTTCTGCGGGAACGAACTCGACGGTACTTTCGCCGAAAACTGACGTAGGATGTATTCGCCAGGTGCTGTGATGTTCATCGCAGGTAATCGTCAGGGGTACATGCTTTCCACTGAATCTCACCATGGAGGGAGGAACCATGAACATGCCATTTCGCATTCTTGGAATTCTGATTATCGGGTTGGGGGCGTTTGCTGCCGCGTGGGGCGTTGAGGGAGCCGCTGGCACAGCAATCACCGTGGAGTATTACTACAAGATCGTGCCCGGCGGCATGATGCCGGGGGGGACGTCGGAGTGGTTGTCACTTTACTTGAGGAACCACCACCCCATCCTACAGCAACTGAAGAAAGACGGCTTGATTCTGAGTGAGAGAGTCTACGAACGCAGGTTTCACGCGGAGAGCCCGGCTTGGGACTACAAAGTGGTGATGGTGTGGCGCGACTGGGTTGCGCTTGACGAAGCCGGCAAGCGTGAGCCGGAGATCATCCGTTCGCTTTTTCCCGACAAGGCGGCACACGACCGTGAGGAGAAACGCCGCTGGGAGCTCACCGAAAAGCACTGGGATGACGTCCTCAAGGAAGTGCCGGTCGAGTGAGCCTGATCCATGATTGCCAATGGTCGATTGTCGATTGAAAAGGGGTGTGGCGAACCGCTCCGATGTCAATCGGTCCCGCAAAGCAGGAGCAATCGAAAATCGGCAATGATGCAACAGCACCACCCCTTAATCCCCTCCTCAAAGAGGAGGGGATTAAGGGGTGGTGGTATTATATGCGCATGCCTCCAACACGTCGCGACTTCCTGATTTCGACAACCGCGGCCTTCTCGGCATCGAGGATTCTGGGCGCCAACGAGAGGGTTCAGGTCGGCTTCATCGGTTACGGACTGATTGGCGCCCAGCATGTCTATGATTTCAAGAACCTGCCGGACGTGGATTTGGTCGCCCTTTCGGATGTTTATGAGCCTCGAGTGCGTGAGGGTCTTAAGGCCTGCGGTCCCCGCGCTAAGGGCTACGCCGACTTTCGTCGCCTGCTTGACGACAAGGAGGTTCAAGCAGTGGTGATTTCCACGCCCGACCACTGGCACGCGCTACAGACGGTCATGTCCTGCGCCGCGGGCAAGGATGTTTACATCGAGAAGCCTCTGACGCTCTTTGTGCGCGAGGGGCGTTGGATGACGACGGCGGCGCGGCGCTACCAGCGCGTGGTCCAGGTGGGCACGCAGCAGCGCAGCGGCAGGCATTACGCCGAAGCGGTGAATCTGCTTCAACAGGGCCGCATCGGCAAGATTCATAGTGTGCGCATGGGCGCGTTCCGCAACGTTATGCCCGGCTTCGGCACGCCGCCCGATTCAAATCCTCCTCCCGGCATGAATTATGACTTATGGCTGGGCCCGGCGCCCCAGCGCCGGTACAACCCCAATCGGTCGCTTTACCACTTCCGGTGGTTTTGGGACTACTCTGGGGGGCAGATGACCAACCTGGGAGCTCACGAGATCGACGTCGTTCACTGGGTGATGAAGGTCAAGGCTCCGCAGGCGGTTTCCTCTTCGGGCGGGCGATTTGCTTTGGCTGACAACGGTGAAACTCCTGACACTCAAGACGCGCTGTTCGAGTATCCCGGATTCACTGCGCTGTGGTCACATTGGGAAGCGAGTCGCGGCCGCGGCGAGGGTGAAGGTGCGGAATTCTTTGGCGCCAAGGGAAGCCTCGTCCTCAGCCGCTCCGGCTACCAGGTATTCCCCGACCTGAAGATTCCGCCCCAGAACCAGATCCCCGAGTTTCGCGGCCAGCCGGCAGGCGGTCCGCAACCCACAGCGAATTCGGCGGCCCCACCGTGGTGCGAAGCGGCGAGAGAGAAAGTCCACAACGATCTGCTGGCCTCCCACGCGCGCAACTTCGTCGATTGCGTCAAGTCGCGGCAACAACCCAACTCCAATCTCGAAGAAGAGCATGGCGTGGCCACCGCTTGCCATCTGGCCAACATCTCGCTGCGCCTGGGCCGGAAAGTCCGTTGGGATGCTGAGCGGGAGGAGATCATTGGCGACCCGGAGGCTTCGGCCATGCTCGCACGGCCGTATCGAGAGCCATGGAATCAAGTGCTGGAGGGCCTCCGTCTGTGAAGCGGCGCAGCTTTCTCAAGACCCTGGCCGCAGGCGCCTCCGTTTCCCTTGCGGGAGGCAAGCACCTCCTTAGCGCGGCGCCATCACCCCGCACGTCGTTGGGAGTGGTGCAGTATTCCTTTTCAACTAGTCCCCATACACGCTCGGCCTCCGACTTTCTGGAATACTGTTCTTCGCTCGGAGCCGGAGGCATTCAGACCGGGCTCGATTCGCTCGACGCGGGTTACCTTGAAAAGCTGCGGCGGCGCACTTCGGAATTGGGGATGTATCTCGAAGTGATTGTCAGCCTTCCGCAGGGCGACGACACCACTGGTTTCGAGCAGCAGGTGGCCGCAGCGGTGCGGGCTGGAGCCCAATGCCTGCGCTCAGCCTGCCTCAGCGGTAGGCGCTACGAAAACTTCAGCAGTCTGGGTCAGTGGAAAGACTTCGTCACGGAATCTCACAAGAGAATTGCGCGGGCAGTGCCGATCCTCGAGAAGCATCGCATGCCGCTCGGCTTGGAGAATCACAAGGACTGGACCGCCGACGAGATGGTAGCGCTGCTCGAACGCCACGCCAGCCAGTACCTGGGCGTGTGCCTCGACATCGGCAACAACATCGCGCTTCTCGATGATCCGCGGGACGTAATCGGAAAGCAGGCGCCTCATGCCGTAACGACTCATTTCAAGGATATGGCAGTGAAGGAATGCCCCGAAGGCTTCCTGCTATCAGAAGTTCCACTGGGCCGGGGTATCTTGGATCTGTCCTGGATAGTTGACAGCATCCGCAAGGCGCGCCCGCGAGCCCGGCTAAACCTCGAGATGATTACCCGCGACCCGCTCAAAGTTCCTTGCCTCACGGACAAGTACTGGGTGACGTTTCCTGAAAGAAGGAGCGAATATCTCTCTCGTACAATGACGCTCGTGCGGGGGCACCCGCCTCGAGAACCTTTTCCTCACGTTTCGGGACTCGACGAGCAGGCGCGGCGGCAACTGGAAGAAGACAATGTGAAGGAGTGCTTGGTTTACGCAGGTGAGAAGCTTGGGCTTCGAGCTGGCTCGTAGGGCCGAACGGCGTTCGGCCCAGGGCCAGCGCCGCTGGCCCCTACGGAGGTAAGGAATGGAAAGGCGGCAGTTTATCCAGCAGGTTGCAGGTACTGCGCTCGTATCCGCAACGGCTCTTTCCGGGGCGAGGATTCTGGGCGCCAACGATCGCGTGAATATTGGCTTGATTGGGTGTGGCGGACGGGGACGAGCGGACGCTGATCTTTTGCGCCAGTTATCTGATGTGAAGGTCGTAGCGGTGTGCGATGTGTACGAGCCTCATGCCGAAGCCGCAAAGACGGGGGCCGGCTCCGGATGCCGGTCCTACGGTGATTTCCGAAGGCTGCTTGAGCAGCGAGACATTGACGCCGTGTTGGTGGCGACCCCGGACCACTGGCACGCGGCCATCACCATGCTGGCCTGCCAGGCGGGCAAAGACCTGTACGTTGAAAAACCTCTGGGGCATACCATCCGTGAGGGAAGGAAAATGGTGGAGGCAGCGCGCCGCTACAAGCGCGTGGTGCAGACTGGCACGCAGCACCGCTCTGCCCCTCACTTCCGCCAAGCGGCAGAGATCGTCCAGAGCGGGCGAATCGGACCGGTGCACTTTGTACGCGTCTGGAACTACCTCAATATGTCGCCGGACGGAATCGGCCGGGCGGCCGATTCCGCGCCCTTGCCTGGGCTCGACTGGGACTTCTACCTCGGTCCCGCTCCCAGGGTTCCTTTCAACAAGAACCGTTTCCTGGTGAGTTACCGGTGGTTCTGGGACTATGCCGGAGGCATGGCCACGGATTACGGCACACACCGCCTGGACAGCGTCCACCAAGTGATGGGTGTTGATGCCCCCCGATCAGCGACCGCCGCTGGAGGGCGTCTTGAGCTCGATGACGGCGCCGAAACTCCTGACGTGCTTCAGATCACCTACGAATATCCCGGCTTCGTGCTCAGCTACGAGGCGTCGATGCTGAACGACCACGGCTGCGGCGGGCGGAGGCCCGGCAAGAAATACTACTTGACCCGCAGCGCCGATGACCGGCCGCATGGCATAGCGTTTTACGGGAGCAAGGGCTCCTTGTTTGCCGACCGTGTTGGCTTCGAGCTTTATCCGGAGCCTCGAGGCGAAAGCGGCCCCGGGGCGGTTAATACGCCGGGCGACGCGGTCGAAGGCTTTCGCGCCGAACCGCTAGAAGCCGCCGGCGAAGACGCAACCGGTCTGCACCTGAAGAACTTCATCGAATGTGTACGCACGCGCCAGAAGCCCGCGGCCGACGTTGAGATCGGGCACCGTTCGACGATTGTGCCGCACCTGGGCAACATCGCTTTTCGGACCGGGCGCAAAATCCGTTGGGACTCCCAGCGCGAGGAAATTATAGATGATCCGAAGGCCTCCGAACTCCTCGACCGTCCGGCGCGAAAACCATGGGACCTCATATAAAGGGTCTGGCTGGTCAGAACTCCAGTATGTGAAATGCACCGCCACCCCAAAAACGTGGGAAAGGACGAGAGAGGCTTACTGTGAGATCAAATCGCCGTGGTTTTTTGAGAGCGAGCGGGGCCGTTGCTGCCAGCCTCGTCGCAGCAGTCCCGGCCGGACCGAGCGAGAAGCCATCCGTGAGTTCGGCATTTTCCGGCAAACGGCTCGGTACCATCTTCAACAATGACATCAATAATATTCTTGCTGCCTCGTCGGGAGGGAACATCACGCCGCAGGAATACCAGGGGGCCGTGGATGCGATCTTGGACATGAGGCCCGGGGCTCTGGCCCAGAATGTTGGCATGCCGGATCCCGTACTCTACCCGAGTTCGGTGGCCACTTCTTTTGACAGGCACTTGGAAGAGGCAAGCAAGTCTCTCTCGCCAGTTGAGGGCACTCCTGAAATTGCTCGCCGTCAGGCGGACGCCCTGCGAAGGCTACGCGGGTTGGGTACCGATCCTTTCACCTTGACGATCGCGGCCTGTCGGAAGCGGGGCGTCCCCATCCTGGCCAGCTATCGCATGAACGCTGAGGACTTTTACCAAAGCACCCTGTTGATGTCCGACTTCGAGCGGGGCCATCCCGAGTGGAAAATTCCTGGCGCCCACTGTGCCGATCCCGCCGTACCCGAGGTGTATGCGCACCGAATGGAGATTTTCCGCGAAGTGGCTGAGCGGTATGACATCGACGGGATCGAGTTCGATTTTCGTCGTTGGTACCACATGGTTTCCGATCCTTTGAAGAACCACACCGTCTTGACGCGCATGGTGCGGGAAACGCGCCGCATGCTGGACGAAACAGCGCGGAAGAAGGGCCGCCAGAAACTGATTTTAGAGGCGCGGGTCGGCCCATCACTCGACACCGATCCGACCCCCTTTGTTTACCCTGGCATTTTCTACCCACAGAAACCCACGAACGCCTCCTGCAAAGACTTGGGACTGGACGTGAAGACGTGGATTGCAGAAGGGCTGGTTGACGCTCTCTGTCCTTCCTTGTTTCTGGACGGACTGCCCAGTCTTCCCAAGACGCGGGAATTCGTGGAGCTGGCAAGAGGAACTAAAATTGGGATATACCCGACGCTGTGGTCGTGGCCATTATGGGGGCACGGGATCTGCGAGCGCTCCATGAGCCTCGAGAAGAAAGACGAGCAGGCCCTGGCACTCTATAAGGACGAGCTGTGTACGACCGCCTTGAGGATGTACGAGGACGGGGCAGACGGCATCAGCACTTTCAACTGGTACTCGCACTTGCGCAATGCGAAGCTGCCTAATCTCGAGCCGGACACGAGCAGTCAAGCGGGGGCTGGGACGGACGCGGTCCAGACTTGCATTTACCCTCTATTGAAAGATCCGGCGGCCATTCGACGTTATCGGGAGTCGCCTTGGGCGGCGCCACCGACGAGTTGATCATTTCGCGTAGGAGTTGCTAATGAGACGCCTCACCATTGTTGAATCACTGCTCAGTCTTTTGTGTTTGTATTCGGTGGGCTGGTGCCAGTGGAGGCCGCATACTGTGGTCGAACTCAATGGCCAGGCAGGTGAGATTAAGCTATCAGGCAAATTCCAGATCGTGACGGAGAGTTGGCGTCAGGTGGCGGCCGTGCCCTACATAGTATACATGCCTGAGAAGGGCAGGCTGCTCATGCTGATTGCCCACGATTATCCCCACACGGCAATGGTTCTCAGCAGTGACGACCAAGGAGCAATCTGGAGCCGGCCGCAGCACGTCCACGTGGATGCCGCGGGAAAAACGGACGTCGCCATGGGGACGAGTTTGACTTACCTGGGTGGCGGAAACGTCATCCTCGCCGCTGGAAGAACTGGCAAAGACTGGAGTATCCCCAACTGGATCTGGTTCAGCAATGACTACGGAGAAACCTGGGGAAATCCAGCATCTCTGCCGAAGGCTATGGGCGATTTGGAAATGAATCTTTGGGATCCCTTCTTTGTGGATAGTGATCCGAAAGCGGGACGAGCGGTCCGCATCATAGCTTCCGGCTATACCATGGACGCGGCTCGCTTTAATTCAACCGCCATGGCTGGGTATGAGAACGGCGGCATCCGGACCAGTATTGACGGGGGTCACACCTGGGGGTCCTTCATCAGTGTTCCGGAATGGACCGGGGTGAGTGAAGTGGGCATCCTGCGCGCCGCGAACGGGAACTTGGTCGCTGCCTGCCGAACGGACTGGCCGAAACGGTTTCGTAAGCAGAACTTTGACCACTACGAGGGTCTCTCTGTCTCCATTTCCAAGGACGACGGCAAGACTTGGTCAAAGCTCTACCGGCTTTATGCCTGGGGACGGCACCACCCGAGCATGGTGCTCCTTCCCAACGGCCACATCGTCATGACGTACGTGGTTCGGAAGGGCTACCCTAATACCGCCGAAAACTATCCCCAATTCGGAATTGAAGCTATTGTCAGCCACGATGACGGCGAGACCTGGGACCTGGACCATCGTTATATTCTGGCCAGGTGGCGAGGCATTGCTAAAGGGCCAAATTCCTGGTATGCAAGCTGTCAGTCCACGTCAACGCTTCAGATGCCCGACGGCTCCTTGCTCACGGGCTTTGGCACGGGATATCGTTCTCTCGATCGCAGCGGAAAAGTGGAACCGCAGCCGCGGGATATAGGGTTGGTTTCCTGGAGGGTATCGAGCGAGCCGGCAAACCGAGACCGGACAATCACAGACTCTCCCTGGGAGTCCAACCTGAGAAACGAATTCAATCCCGACCCGGAAAGACACGTGGTGCGCTCTGAATGTCCGGAAGCTCCCGGGAAGGAGAATATCGCCGTTCCGGCAGACGGGGCTCGCGCCAGCGCATCGCCCAACGACGGGCTCCCTGGGTACATCCTGCAAGATCCCTACTGCCGGCCCGTACTGACCCTGCAAACTCTGCCCGCCTGGGTCGAGATTCGTTGGCCGCAGGAGCACCGCCTCGACGAGATTCACATTTTGCCCGGCGCGCCGGAGTGGGCTGGCAGGCCAACCACCGAATGCGTGCCGTTGGATTACCGCTTGCAGTACAAGAAAAGTGGACGCTGGGCGGATGCCCTGCCGCCCGTAACCAATGCGCAGCGCTCCCGTGATTTCTACGGGAATTCCAGGGCCTACCTGGTCCAGGACAAAGAGTTCGAGTACATTCACAAATTCCCGGCGGTTCGGACAAAAGCAATTCGCATGTATATCACCCGCTCCAGCGACATCGGAAAGCGGCCGGGGGCAGAAAATAAAGGCGCGCTGCCCGAGAAACTACGCGAGACCGCACTCCGGGCGATCGAGGTATTCGAGGCAAAATAGACCTAAGCCAAATAATCGAACCACTGGGGTAAAGGCGAAAATGCCCGGCCTCCTCGGTAGATTGTCGGGCCATTTAATGTCATGCACGGCCTTTTTTGCTCTATTGGGGCTGACCGGGAAGTAATATGGAGTTTTGGTGGGAATAAGGCCTGGTATGCGCTGAGGCTTCGCCTGTGCTAAGATTTTTCAATCTGGGACACGAAGCAATTTGCATTGGAGGGTGTAGTGGGTAAGCCAGCGGACCCTGCCCCACGAAACTTCGCGGTCAACCGTCAGGCGCAGCATCTCTATCATTTGCTCGAGAGGTTCGAGAGCGGAATTGAACTGACGGGGACGGAAGTGAAAGCGATTCGTGAAGGCAAGGTCAATTTGAAAGACAGTTACGCAGTGGTCAAGAAGCAAGAGGTGTGGTTGATCGATTGCCACGTCAGCCCTTATGCGGCGGGCAGCCGTTTCAACCACGACCCGCTGCGGGACCGGCGGCTGCTTTTGCACCGCCGTGAAATCGACAAGCTTGCAGGCCGCACGATCGAGAAGGGCTTCACGCTTATCCCCACGCGCGTTTACTTGAAGAACAACATGATCAAATGCGAGATTGCCCTGGCCAAAGGCAAGAATGTTTTCGACCACCGGGAAACCTCCCGGCGGCGGACTATCGAAAGAGAAGTTCAACAGGACATTCGTGAACATCGGAGGCGGCACAGGTGAAGCAGGTGTCAGGGGCCAGGTGTCAGGTGCCGGGTTTCAGGAACCGCCTTGGGCGGGCCTCTAGTTCCTAGCAGGCTGCGGAAGAACCCGTTTGGTGTGTCATTCCGAGGAGCCATAGGCGTCGCGGAATCTCGCACTGCGTTGAAAATAATCGGAGCGAGATTCCTCGCTCCGCTCGGAATGACAGCTTGGAGGGGTTTTTCCGCAACCTGTTAGCGCCGAGTTCTCGGGTCACGACCCTGACACCTGGCACCCGACACCTGACACCTGTTCTAAGGAGAGGCGCTGTGAAGATCGAATTTCGGCACGAGCCTATCGCGCAACTCAGCAGTTCTGCTCTGGTAACTTGGGCCTTCGAGGGGTCGCCGGCATCGAGCGGCAGTGTGGCGCTGCTGCCCTCCGAAATCCGTAGCCTGTTGCAGGAGCTCGAAGCCGCGCGTGAGCTTTCGGGGAAGGCCCACGAGTGTACCCTGATTCACCGCCCGCCGGGATTGGCTGCGGGGAAGCTACTGGTAGTGGGGGCGGGGAAAAAAGAGAAGTTCGATAGCGCGCAGCGGCGTCGCCTGGCGGGGACAGCGGTGCGCTACCTGAAGAGCCGCGGGGTGCATGACCTGGCCTGGGTGGTGTCTGGGACGGAGTCCGAGTCTGAATGCATCCAGACCGCGGTGGAAGGCGCCTTGCTTGCGGATTATGAAGCGGATCGCTACAAGACCGAGCGCGACGGCGAACGTCGCATCGAGCGGCTTGACCTGGCTCTCTCCAGCCCACCCGGCGAGGAGGCCGAGGCCGCCCGCGAGCGAGCCCGGATTGTTGCCGAAGCCCAGAACTTTACGCGCCACTCTGGTCAACGAGCCTTCCAACCAGATGACGCCCTCACTCCTCGCCCAGCAAGCGCAGGAGATGGCGAAACGTTTCGGCCTCGAGTGCCAGGTTTTGGGGCCGGAGGAAATTCGGGCTCTAAAGATGGCGGCGTTTTGGGCAGTCGCGCAGGGGAGCGAAGAGCCGCCGCGACTCATTGTAGTGCGCTACAGCCCGCCAGACGCACCCGAAACGCCGTTGATCGGCCTGGTGGGCAAAGGAATCACCTTTGACACGGGCGGCATCTCCATCAAGCCCAGTGAGAACATGCACGAGCAGAAGACCGACATGGCGGGCGGGGCCACGATGCTGGGCGTCATGCAGGCCATAGCACAACTGAAGCCCCCGGTCCGTGTCACGGCTATCGTCCCGGCCACGGAGAACATGCCCAGCGGCAAAGCCTTCAAGCCCGGTGACGTCATCACCTCGATGTCCGGCAAGACCATCGAAATCCTGAATACCGATGCAGAAGGACGCCTGGTTCTTGCCGACGCGCTCACCTATGCGAAGCAACTCGGCTGCACGGTGTTGATTGATGCAGCCACCCTTACCGGCGCCATCACCATTGCTCTGGGGAATATCACCACGGGGGTTTTCGGCTGGAACAAAGAATGGGTGGAGCGCGTGCTGGCAGCGGCAGCCACGGCGGGGGAAAAGATGTGGGCGCTTCCGGTGGACGAAGATTATCGGGAACTCTACAAGAGTTCAATCGCCGACCTTGCAAACGTCGGCGGAAGGTACGGTGCCGCCATCACCGGAGCGATGTTCGTAGGCGAGTTTGCCGGTGACACGCCCTGGGTGCACCTGGACATCGCGGGAACGCGATGGTTGAATGAGGACAAGCCTTTTATGGCCAAGGGGCCAACGGGCCACGGCGTGCGAACATTAGTTCAATTACTAACCGACATTGCAAAGTAATGTCCGTAGTCAGTTGTCCGTTGTCAGTTGCTAACTAAGTCCTGCATTTCATAAATACACTAACGTATATTAAGACTTGAAATCGGCCTCCTTGGCGTGGCATTCTGATGGTGAGGTGCGTAGCCATGCCACGATCGAGCCCATTTACGATTACGCTCTCCTCTACCGAGGAAGCCGAGTTACGCAGGCGCGCAGGAAAATATACGTTGCCGTATTTTCAGGTTCAGCGTGCCAAAATGATTCCCTATGCTGCCGAAGGCATGCCCAACGACGAGATCGCCGCCTGTTTGGACACCCGCCGTGAGGTGGTCTCGGTTTGGCGCAAGCGCTTTTTTCTCAACCGCCTCCCAGGGTTGGAAGAACTTGCTCGTCCGGGTCGCCCCCGGACTTTTTCCCCCAGATCTCGTCGTCCAGGTTAAAGCTTTGGCGTGTGAACTACCCGCCCAGCACGGTAGGCCTCTGTCCCGCTGGAGCACCGGCGATCTGGTTCAACAAGTCCAGCAGAGCGGTCTGGTGGCCTCGGTCAGTGGCAGCACGTTGTGGCGTTGGCTGCATGAAGATGCCATTCGGCCGTGGTACCACCGCAGTTGGATCTTCCCCCGTGACCCGGACTTCGCCGCCAAGGCCGGGCACGTGCTGGATCTCTATGCCCGCCAGTGGCAAGACCGGCCGCTGAAGGATGATGAATTCGTGATCTCCGCCGATGAAAAGACCAGCATTCAAGCCCGCCATCGCAAGCATGCCACACAGGGCTGCCGGCCGCGCACTCCCGTGCGCGTCGAGCACGAGTACTTTCGCTGCGGTGCTTGGACCTATATCGCCGCATTGGACGTCCATCGCGCCCGAGTTTTTGGCCGCTGTGAAACGAAGAATGGCATCGCCCCCTTTGACCGGCTTGTCGAGCAGGTGATGACACGACCACCTTATAACGACGCCCGTCGCGTCTTCTGGATCGTGGATAACTGCTCGGCGCATCGGGGCACCCGAGCCGTTGAGCGTCTTCGCCATCTCTACCCCCGCCTGAGGCTCGTGCATGCCCCCGTCCATGCCAGTTGGCTCAACCAGATCGAAATCTACTTCTCGATTGTCCAGCGGAAGGTCCTGACCCCCAATGATTTTCCCGATCTCAACGCCGTCGCTGAACGCCTCCTGGATTTTCAATATTACTGGGAGACCACGGCCCGGCCCTTCCAATGGAAGTTCACTCGTCAGGATCTCGCCCAGCTCCTCGTCAAGCTCGGTACCCCGTCCTGACTCCAAAAATACGTTAGTGAACTTCTGAAGTGGGCGACTAAGCTCCCAACACGGCACCACTGACAACGGACGATTGACCACGGACAACGGACCACGAGACTACATCCGCTCCGGAATTTCAATCCCCATCAGCTCCAGCGTCGAGGTCAGCGTCTGAGTCACAAGGTGGACCAGATACAAGAGAAACTGCTGCCGCTCGGCATCGGGCTCACTCAGGATATGAAAGCGTTGGTAGAAGTTGTTGAAGGCTTGCGCCAGCCGGAAGGCGTATTTCGCAACTCCGGCGGGCTCTTGGCTGGCGATGGTCTGCTCCACCACCATCTCCAATTGCGCCGCCAGCAAAGTTAACTCCCAATAGGCAAGTCCATCCTCGCTCGAGAAGCATCGCCTGAGCACGTCCGGCCCGACCACCTGGTCAAGGCGCTGGGGCTCGAAGCCCGCCTGCGTGTTCTGGAACTTGTTGAAGATGTTCCTTGCCCGGACAACGCTGTATTGCAGATAAGGCCCGGTCTCGCCTTCGAAAGCGAGAGCTTCTTTGAAGTCGAATGCAATGATGATGCGGCGGGAGAACTTGAGCAGGAAATAGCGTAAGGCCGCCACGGCAATCATGCAGGCATAGGTTTGCTGCTCCTCGAGGTTCTGGGTCATTTGGCGCGAGCGGATTTCCTCGAGCGCCTTGGCGATCAAAGTGTCGATTAAATCGTCCGCCTTCACCCCCAACCCTTTCCGGCCTGAGACTTCCACGTAGGGGCGCTCGCGGTCTTCCTGGCTCAGATCCACTCCCAATTCTTCGGCGCAGCGCGGGGAAAGTCCCACGACTTCGTAAGCGAAGTGGTGCAGGTTGTTGGCTTGCTCGTGGTAACCCAGAGCATGAAGCGCGGCGTTCACGAGGTTCTGGAGGTAGGACTGGCGCGTGTCAATCACCGCGTAGGCGCTGCTGGCGTGGCCGCAGACAGGCGCGCCGGGCGCGCCACGCATGCTGGTTCGCCACACCGGGTGGCCGTCCGGGTAGCGATGAAAAAGCGTGTAACCAAAGTCCTTTCCCAGCAGGGCAAATTTCCAAAGGTGGTAAGCGATGTCCTTGCCGACGTAGGTGACTGTCCCATTGGACCGCACAATGATTTTGACGTCTTCTTCGCCCGCCTCTTCATCGCCGTGTAGCGCGGGCGTCTCGCCCGCTGTGGCGGGAGCGTCCCGCTCCCGCATGGGGTTGCGGGCAGGATGCCCGCTCCACAGCGGGCGAGACGCCCGCGCTACGTCGGATTCCGCCAGGCTCATGACCCAGCAGCCGGCATTCTTGCCGCTATCTTCGTAGCGAATGGCGCCGTTGGTCTTCAGCAGCTCGAAGGCGGACTTCCAAAAATCGAGACGCAGAATCTCGCTCTCCTGCACCAGCAGATCGTATTGCACGTTGATGCGCCACATGGTGTCCAGGTGTTTGCGCACAATGGCGGTGGAGATCAGATCGGCCATGCGGGCCGGCTCCCCGTGGCCTTCTTCGATATCCTTCAGGGCCTGAGAACGGAGGTCGAGCGCGGCTGGGTTGGTTTGATAAAACTGAAAAACTCTGGCGTAGAGGTCCCAACACAAATAGTCGAATCGCTGGCTGGGATCTTGGACCAGGCGTTCCACGTCCTCGAGACTTTTCTTTTCGAGGTGGATGAAGCCCACCACCACGTCCGCGACCTGCACGCCCGTATTGTCAATGTAGTTCTGCACCTCGACACGGTTTCCGCGAAACTCGAGGAGGCGAACGAATGTGTCGCCCAGAATCGCATTGCGCAGATGCCCGATGTGGGCAGCCTTGTTTGGGTTGATGCTGGTGTGCTCGACCAAGACCTTGCCCTCGAGAGAGGGCTCGGAAGGCCGGCCGGAGGCGCGCCGGGCGAATAATGCGGCAGCAGCTTGCGCGCGGTCCAGATGGAAGTTCAGATAACCCGCGCCGGCGGTGCTGACGCGCTCCACCCCGACCACGGGCAGGAAACGCGCCGCCAGGGTCTGCGCGATCTTTCGGGGTGGCTGCCGCAACCGTTTGGCCAGCTCGAAGCAGGCGGCCAGGGAGAGATCACCCATCTCGGACGAGGGCGGAGAGTCGAGCGCAGGCGGCTCCCAATCCAAATTGAAGACCTCGCGAACCAACGCCACAAATCTCTGCTGAATCCTCTGCTGGATCTCCAGGTACAAGTCTTGCTCCTGACTTCGGTTGTTTCTGTTGCCTGCTAAATCTGTGATTATAGCAGACTGCTTTACATACGGAGGTCCCGCTTGAGGCAGTTGATTGCCCTAATGCATTTTTAAACGATAAGCTTCCCGCGAGTACACAGAGCGCTTTGACGACCGTCGTGTCACCACTTCTGATGGGCAGCCCGTCACCTCCCCTGAGTCGACCGGCAGATGCTACGCGACGGCGCCCCTCGCAGGTAAACAGTGCGCGAGCATCCTCCTGATTCCGCGATGGGCCTTTATCAGGCCGAATCCCTGGAAGTACCCGCCCATCCTAGTTTCCGAGTGCGTTACCCAGGGGGAATCAGCAGGCGAACTTGGGCACCACATCAACGGTTTCGACTACACATCCAAGTGGCCCAGGCGATCGTGAATCTCCCCACTATCATAGAAGGGGGTTCTTCGTTCGCAACGCATCCCCTCACTTCCACAGCCTTCCGATCCGTGACTCCCAGCGCGGGCCTTGCGGTTCGGCCTAAGCCGCAATCTTGTGCAACGTGGCATGATCGCTGCCGGGCGGGGCGGGTTGGTGGGATGCCGCCCTGCGGTAGACAAACACAAGGCGCCCGGGCTCAGAGACGGGGTCATGTCGGGCCGAAGGGCCTTCGGCCTCATGAACCGCATCGCCTGCCGTTGTAGCGCCGACCTTGAGGTCGGCAGGCTTTGCGAGCGCCGAGCAGGCTTCGGCATCGGGGACCAGTTCGAGGCCGCGATCATTGACCAAATAGGCGACTACGGCTTGGGCGGCGTTGGTGGTAAAGGCTTCGCGATAGGCCAAGCCGTCGCCCTGATCAGCCGCCCGATGGCGCTGAAAGAAAGGTCCGTGACAATCTTTGGCCGTCCCTACGCGCCACTCGCCAAATTCGCCGCCGAATTTACGGATGTGTCGTTCGAGGTCTTCGATGATTTCTTCATGAACGACAGGCATGGTTGCGGCCTTTCTTTTGAATTTCAAATCTTGACTCTGTCCCTCGTTCCTTAGTCTACAAGATGGACCGGCCTGCTTGATTCGCATCATCCTCAGGGCTGCGCACGCTCTGCGCCAACCAGCCTATTGTGATTAGACCGTGGCGCGGCCATGGCGCCCGGCTGCCTCTCGAATGTCTCGGGGACACTTGCGAAAAGAAAGCCCTTGCCTGATACACCGAGTACTGGTAGCATTAGATTCAGTCAGGGGCCCAAAACGAAAATGTCAGTAGCATGTTTTGCCAGGCCTGTGGCCGACCTGCGAGCGCGGCCGCGTTTGTACTGGCTGTTGCTCCGGGTTATCTCGTTTTTCGAAGGGCGGGGAAATGGCTAACCTACGGGGATTCTCAGCGGTTCTCACCGCGTTTTGTGTGCTTGTCTATTCAATAGCAGCGCCGGAATTAGCAGGCGCCGCTGCCGGCATGCCCTCTCCAAGAAAACCCGCCGCCAGCGGAGCCTCGGCAGATCTCCGCTGCGATCAGTTGGCCGACTCACCCGATGACCCTTCAAGGGTTGGGAGCGGAGTGCCGTTCGATCAGATCAACGTGGCCGAAGCTTTGCCCGTTTGCTATCAGGCCGCCATACAGGAGCCACAACGCGCGCGTTATCAGTTTGTGTATGGCCGTGTTCTTGATGCCGCCGGGCGATTCACGGACGCCGCCCAGATGTATGCCGCGGCAGATCAGGGCGGCTACGCGCTGGCCACTTTTGACCTTGGAGCGCTATACGAAGAGGGTAACGGCGTCGCTCAAAGTTATGAGAAAGCCGTCGCGTTGTATACGAAAGCCGGGGATGCCGGCGTCCCGTGGGCGTGGATATCCCTGGGCGAGATGTACGATCAAGGCCGCGGGGTAGCGAGGGACCTCCAACAGGTAGTCAATTGCTATTTCAAAGCGGGTGATGCCGGACTTGCGGACGGCTACGCGATGTTGGCCGCCGTCTATGGCAGAGACAATCCACCAAACTATCCGGACGAAATCAAGTGGGCGCGGAAAGCGGTGCAAGGGGGTTCAGCTTACGGCAACGTCCTGCTCGGATGGCTGTACCAGTATGGCAAGGGCGTTAACCAAGACCCGGCGCTCGCCAGCGAGTATTACCGCACTGCGGCAACGGCAGGCTCACCCGATGCGATGTATCGCCTCGGACTCATGTATGAAGACGGCGAGGGCGTGCGCCAGGATTTCGCCGCAGCCGCGGATTGGTTCTATGCGGCCGGGAAACTCGGTCACGTTTCCGCGCAGGCTGAACTTGGCTATTTGTGTTACGCCGGCCAGGGCGTCACCCAAAACTACCAGGCCGCATATTCCTGGTTTCTCCCGGCGGCTCAGGCAGGCGTTGCCATTGCCCAAGACGGACTGGGCACCATGTACGAGAACGGTCAAGGCGTCACGAAGAGCGACTCCGATGCGGTTGCGTGGTTTCGCAGGGCGGCCGAACAAGGCGATGTTTACGGTATGGACCGCATGGGCTTGCACTTGAGGCTCGGATCAGGGGTCGCCTGGAATGAAGCAGAAGCTATGCAGTGGTTCATGAAGGCTGCTGAGGCGGGTTACGCTCCCTCACAAGAATCCGTGGGCGACGGATATATGAACGGCTTGGGTGGCCAAACGCAGGATTATCGGCAGGCCGCATATTGGTTGACCAAAGCGGCGAAACAAGGAGATGAGTACGCGATCCTCAATCTCGGAGTGCTTTATCAGAACGGATGGGGCGTGGATCAGGATCTGCGTACGGCAAGGCGACTTTATCTGAAGGCCGCGGAGAGCCCTATTCCTAAGGTCGCGAAAGCAGGCGCAGAAAATGCCGCTCGCCTCGCCGAGCTGACCGCCCAATCTTCGCCAACTCGACCAAGTTCGACGGGCGACAACTCTGACTGGATAGCGGCTGTGGCGGTCGGCGTTGGCATCGTGGCTCTGGTCAGTCTCTTCAGTGGTTCGGGTCACGGCAATACATCTTCCTCCCCGACCGGCGATTATCCCGGCGGCGGTTATCCTGGCACTGATACGAAATGGCCCACGTCACAGCCGGCCCCCCGGACGCCGGTCTGCCACCAGGTTCCCGACGCGATAGGCTCCATGACTCCGAATGGACTGGATCTCAGTATGCCCACACACGGTGGCGGCGCCACACATATGGAATGCGATTAGCCGTCCGAGCAAATTAATAATAGAGCGAACAAAAAGCGGGGTAGCGCACACCTTGCGCTCTTCGATGTCTGCGGTAGACTCTCTCACTGGGGTTGGTACAAAATCTCGGTCAGGTCAACCCCCTTGGTTGTGTAACTTGCATTCGAAAAGTTGCTGCGTCCCCGGCTGATTGCTCGGAAGCCTATATCACATCAATGACTTCCACCCAATTTATTGCGCCGCGATCGGATTGGGAATGAGAAGTCGGCCTACCGGAACGTAGGCAGGCCGGACCTGCCGTCAATACACCTGTGCCAGATACATCTAACTTTAGAGCATAAAACCTGGCGGACGGCACAGGCAGAAAAATGGGGAAAGTCCTCGCACATTTTTCTTGACAGCAGGCTCAAGTCGTGGTAGCCTATGTGGGTTGTCGCATGAGGAAGCTTGCCATCCACTGCGGGAAGGGGGTTGGAGATCGGCCCGGCCGCAGGGTATAGTGCATCGAAAACCGAAAAAAGATACTAAATAGAGGGAACGAACTCAAGGATTTGTTGGCAGCAAAGGAGTTAGCGTTTCTCAGGGCAAAAAACGAACTGGTTTTTGAACGCAAAAAAGGCCAAACGAAGCCCCAAAAGTGGCCAAGAACCCACTTATTGTGCTGTATTGAACCCTTGCTAGGAGGGGCTAATGAAGGAAAACAATCGTAGAGATTTCCACAAGCTGCCAACGGCTACGGCCTTTTTGGCTATCCTGTCTGCGGCCCTGGTCTTCATTAGCGCGGCGGCGCCCCGGGGAGATTGGAACCCCCGCCAGGCGGCGCAGTTTCTGGATTCACGTCAGAAGGCTTGGTTCGCCTGGCCGCCGGCGAACAAGTCCGGTGTCTCCTGCATGTCGTGCCACACAGGCCTCCCCTATCTGCTGGGCCGGCCGGCGTTGCGGCGCGCCCTCGGCGAGCACGATCCCACCTTATACGAGGCGCTGCTGATCGACGGCGTGCGGGCGACCGCCATCAAAACCGACGGAACGTTTCTGTTTGGAGATTCGAAGGGCCTTGTCGCCGACCAGGAATTCGGGTCACTGGCAATCCTGTCCGCCTTGGTTCTAGCCATGGATGATGCCCCACGTGGCCGGCTGAGCCCGGAAGAGGAAAGCGCATTCGAGCGCTTGTGGAGCTTGCAGCTTCGCACAGGAGAGAACAAGGGTGCCTGGTATTGGTCGGAGTTCGACTTGGACCCGTGGGAAACTCCGCATGCCATGTTTTACGGCGCCGCGCTGGCCGCGGTGGCCACAGGCGTGGCCCCGGCAGGCTACCAATTCCGGCCGCAGATTCGCGAGAATGTCGCGGCGCTTAGGGAGTATCTGCGCGGCACGCAGAAAACCCAGCCCCTCCACGACCGCTTGACCCTGCTCTGGGCCGCTGCTGTGCTGCGCGACCTGCTCCCGGAGCCTGACCGGCAGGCTATTCTCGACGAGGTCTGGGCGAAGCAGCAGGGCGACGGTGGCTGGAGCATCGAATCGCTGGGTCCCTGGAAGAGCCATCCCAAGGCTCCGCCTGCTAACGGCTCAAACAGTTATGCGACAGGTCTGGTGGCCTTCACCTTGCAACAAGCGGGCGTACAGAGCGCGGACCCTCGTCTTGCCCGCGCGCTCACTTGGCTCAAAGCGCACCAGGACCGGCAATCCGGCGCTTGGCTGGCGCAATCAATGAACCACCCGCACGAAGCCGGTTCCATGCCCACCCTGTTTATGGAAGATGCGGCGACAGGCTACGCCGCGGCGGCGCTGGCCGGGGCGGGAGGTCAGTAGCGCGGACCTCCGTCTTTGAGGATGAAATGCCCAAGCACAAAAGGACAGCAACTGCCGTCTCCCCCGCCCTGATGCATGAAAACTACTTACGCGCCCGTGAGGCCGGGCTGGTGATGCGCGAAGCGGACTTCCGCCGGCGCTATCATACCCTGAAGCACGGCCTGGGCGCGGGCGTGTGCTCGCTCGAGGAGAGCATGGCGGCGTTGGGCGAGGACCCGGCGGAGTTCAAAGCCTTGGCGGGGCTGATCGAGCGCACCTTCGTGCCTAAGAACTTACCTGAGTACGAGGTGGCGCAGCGGGTGGCCGGGGCCATCTGGCGCCGGCTTCGTCTGTACAAGGCTGCGGCGTACTGGGAGGCGGAAGCCCTGCGCCAGGCTTTGAGCTCTGGCCCCGAGGTGGAGAGCCTGAGCGTCGACGAAACGCAAATGCGAGCCATGGGGGTCATGACGCTGCTTCTGGATGAGACACGCCTCTCCCGCAGCCGCTTCCAGCTTCTCGCCGAGGTCGAGCGGCAGTTTCGCGCCCTGCTGAAAATCCGCAGCGGGGGAAAGGCCAAATTCCGGTTCGTCTCGCGCCAGTCCTCGAAAGAGCAGCGCGAGCTGGAAGAGGAGGAGAGGTTTTGGAATGTGGTCGACCGGATCGACGAAGGCGGCCCCGAAGTGGAAGCGATCCTGGAAAAATTCCGCCCCGAATGGGAGCGCCGGTAAGCGCCAGCCCGCGCAGGCGGCCAGGAATCTCGCACCGCGTCGAGAACACTCAGGGCGAGATTCCTCGCGGAGTTTACCCTGAGCGAACTGCGGAGAGTCTTCGCTTCGCTCAGAATGACAGGCGAAGGGTTCGGAATGACAGGACATTCTCATGGTATTCGCTCATGCCCGTCGGCTGACGGGCACACAGAAACCATGAAAATGCGCGAAGCGCCTTGGAGTGCGGCAGCGAAGCTGCCGCCTTGAGTTCAAGCGAAAAGTCCGTCGGCTGACGGATACCGTACTCCAAGGTGCCTTCGGCACAACCACTTTCAAAGCAGATTGAGCTTCCTTTTTCCAGGGCAGGGATATAGGGTTGTAACGGCTGGCAAGGATGTATTGCCGTTCGAGTTAATATGTTATGATTTATCGGCTGGGACGCTTCCGCCGCTTGGGCTGGTGATCCAACCCGAGCTCTTCTCTTTTTCGGCTCAGGGTGTTGCGGTGGATCCCCAGTACCTGGGCTGTCTTTGACTGGTTTCCGCCGTTCTTTTCGAGCACGCGTTGGATGAATCGCTTCTCGAATTCGCTTACGGCGTCGGGGTATTGAATTCCATTTTCAATCATGCGGTTGACGAGGGCTTCTAGCTGGTCTTTCACGGCAGCGCTCCAGTGCGAATGTATTTGCTCCGTTGGCTTGACGAACGAACTTCGAGCGACAAAGGTAATGTCCTCAGCCTCCCCGCTGGGCTTCCTCCCTGCTGCGGACAAGCAGGGCCGAGGACTAATGCTTAATGGCTTTCTTATCGTTCTGAATCAGCGTCTCCCTGAGCTTCTCGAGCCCCAGGCGAAACTGCGCCTTGACGTTGGCCGGCATGCCCAGAGAGATAATGTTTGATCCGGTGGTGACGTAAGGCGCCAGAGAGGATTGCTCGACCGCTCCCGGTTTAATTGCAAAGGCGAGCAGAACCAGGAGAAGAATGCAATCCACAAGCACCCCACGGACCAAGCCGAAAACCGCTCCCAGGAAGCGGTCGACCCACTGAATGCCGGCGGTCTTAATCAGCTTGCGAGCCAGCAGCGAAAGCAAACTTCCCAGCAGCAGAGTTCCCAGAAACAGGACCAGAAAACCCAGGCCCAGGGCGATCTCGTGCGACTTGGTCAGGTCCTCGAACCAGAGGGCGGCTCTTGGGTATCCTACCGCTGCCACCACCACTCCAGCCACCAGGGAGGCCAGGGAGATCAACTCCCTGACGAAGCCTTTGATGACGGCCGCAATCACAGAGACCGCTACAATGGCGGCAAAAGTCCAATCGAGCCAGTTCCATCCACCCATAATCTCCAGCGCCATCCCGCGTCGGCGGGACTGTTTCAGTTAGGATTCCGCCCCGTCAGAAGACTATACGCTTGCCGATACTTCTCACTGGTTTTTTCCACCACCTCAGGCGGAAGAGGAGGTGGGGGAGGTTGTTTGTCCCAGTGAAGCGATTCGAGGTAATCGCGAACGAACTGCTTGTCGAACGAAGGCTGGGTCTTGCCCGGCTGGTAGCCCTGCTGAGGCCAGAAGCGAGAGGAGTCCGGGGTCAGGACTTCGTCGATGAGAAGGATGTCCTTTCCGTTCCGGCCCCACTCGAACTTGGTGTCGGCGATGATGATGCCTCGTCCCGCCGCGTAGTCCCTGGCCTTCGAATAAAGATCCAGGCTATAGGCGCGCAGCTTTTGGGCGGTCTCTCTCCCTACTCGGGAAACCGCCTCCTCCCAGGTGATGTTTTCGTCGTGGCCCGTCAAGGCTTTGGTGGCCGGGGTGAAGATCGGCTGGTCGAATTTGGACCCCTCGCTCAGTCCCGCCGGCAGCTCGATGCCGCAAACTGTTCCGCTGGCGCGATATTCCTTAAGCCCTGAACCCGCCAGGTATCCTCGGACAACACACTCGATGGAGAAGGGTTCAGCCTTGCGCACCAGCATCGAACGGCCTTCCAATTGATCGGCGAACGGCTGAAGCTCGGAGGGGTAACCCTCCAGCTTCGAGCTCAGAAAGTGGTTGGGGAAGGACTTTCCGAACATCTCGAACCAGAAGCACGAGAGCTGCGTCAGAACCCAACCTTTGCTCGGGATACCTTCTCCCATGACCACGTCGAAGGCCGAAAGGCGGTCCGTAGCGACGATGAGAAGCTGCCCCGGCCCGGCCTCATAAACATCTCGGACCTTGCCGCGGGAGAAAAGGCTCGCCGCGGGCAAACTGGTCTGCGTAAGCACAGATTGTGGAATTATTTGCATGTCAGCGGCTCAGGGCATCCGCCATTCTAAAGCATCGGTAAAAGTTGTCAACGAAAAAAAAGAGGGGAGCGATTTTAACGGCGTCTACCGGATGTTGGGTCGAGAATAGAACGAAGCACAAGCTGAAGAAGTCAGGAGTCAGAACTCAGGATTCAGGGGTCAGAAACGTGTTCCTGTCATTCTGAGCGCAGCGAAGAATCTCGGCAGTTGTTCTCGGCTCCAACCAAACTGCCTGGATTCTTCGCTTCTTCGAAAGTCACGTCGTCCCCGCGAAGGCGGTGGATTTCTAATCCCTGAAGACCGCAGAGCTTGGCTCTGCGCCAGTCAGTGCCCACCGCCTTCTGCCTTCTGACTTCTGACTCCTGCTCTTACGCCACTGCCACCGGCTCTGCGCCAGCACGCGGAAGTTGCTAACGTCTGTCTTTCGCCTAGCGAGGGCGAGGAGGACGGGGTTTTCCATGTGGAGGCTGGACGGAGGGCGGAGAGACGGCGCAGGATCGCGTTTTCTTCTTGCGGCGGGAGGGGAGAAACTCGCGGCTGATGGCCTTGAGGAAGTCGCGTCCCCAAAGGCCAATTAACAGCAAGGCCCCGAAGAGCAACACGGCGTTCAGGCTGACTCGGTCCCGCCGGGTCCAATAAACGCCTTCCTGGAGGTTCAGCCAGATAGCGAACTCGTCCAGAGTGAGAGCGGCGGCGACACCATAGAGCAAGGACATCAAACGGCTGGCGAGGAGAGAGGACGACCTGCTGCCCGTGCCCACTTCGATCAGCCAGCCAAACCCCACAGCCAGCAGAAGGAGAATCCCCCAGACCAGGTGGTGGACATGCGTCCCGCGAATGTAAATGTAACGAAAGGGACTGATGTTGCGGGAAGCCAAGAAAGCCAGCGAGCGGGCCAGGGCGAAGGTGGTAAAGAAGCCGACCGCAGCAAGGAAAAGGCGGCGTTTGGGGCGATCGGGGACATGCTGATGAAAAAGCTCACCCACGCGTGGAACGTACAGAACCAGGAGGACAGTAGCAGTGGCGACAATAATCGAAATAGCGAGGAGCCAGGTTGTGGGCGACATGAGCGCGGCATCTCCTATGCAGAGCCAGCTATTTGCTACCTGCCCCTCGGTGCTCACCTCAAAAGCGGCCAACGATGATCAGCTCATGAGCGGCCAATGGACGGTGCCAGGGACTGAATTGTTTTATCCTGCCTGCTCCCTTTCTGGCAAGCCCGTTTTGGTTCACCAGTCTTGTGGGCCACACTTCAGCTCCCGTCACTTTGGTAGCAACGAGGGCTGGGCGTGGAATGTTGCGAAGGCCGCGTGCTTGCCCGGATAATCCCAAGTCATGCCGTGATCCGAGTAGCGGTAGTGGACCGATGAAACGAGCCGATCGGGATAGGGCGGGTAGCCACGGTCAGTGATTTTCTGACCGTGGGTTCTTCCTTGAACGGATCGGGTCGAGGTGCTAAGCTGCGCGCGTGTCAAACGTCCATCGCCTGCGCCACAGCGACCGTATCTTTTTTCTCTGCGTGAACCTTCGTGCCCGGTTCAGGCGATTCGACGAATCTGAATATGCGTTGCTCATCCACGTGCTGGAAGCTTCGCGGCGGCGGTTGGGGTACCTGCTCTGCGGTTACGTTTTGATGCCCGACCATTGGCATGCCCTGATCTGGCCGCAGCATCCCTTGCTGATCGAGCAGGTGTTGCACGACGCCAAGAAGATCATGACCCTGAGGCTGCACGCCCGACGCGGGACCTGCGGACCGCTTTGGCAACACCAGTATTGGGATCGCTTCGTGCGCCACGAGAGGGAATTCAATGAGCGCCTGGAATACCTGCACCTGAATCCCGTAAAGAAAGGGCTGGTGAAGCGGCCCGAGGATGGGCGGTGGTCGAGCTACAACAATTTCGCCTTAGAGAAGGCAACCGTAGCTGCCTGCCCCATTCAGATTGATTACGTGCGATTGCCATTGGGGTATCGCGCCTGAGAAAAGCCCACGGTCAGAAAAACGCTGACCGTGGCTCACGAACAGTTTCCGAGTCAGGTGCCTTCCGGCGAAGAGCAGCCAATATTAGCGCGTATGTTTGACGAGGCAGCCGCCGGTCTTCACCAACCAGTGCTGCAAAATTGTCAGCAACCAGTTCCGAATCCTCAGGTTGGTCACGATGAGGCCCTCGTGCGGGAAGAACTCCCCCCGCATCATGCTCGACCTTTCCCACCACTCGACGCGTCGTCTTCCAGCTCGCTGCATGGCCCCGATCAACTCAATCTTCTTCCCAATTAACAACACACGTGGCGCTGGTGAAAGTCAGCGCACGTGCCACAAAGGAGGAACTATGTTCGTTGAACTCATGCCGCTTCTTGCCGGCCGTACTGTGCTCATCACGGTGGCCAAGGTGGATGACAAGACGCTGCACGTCAACGTCATTCCCGCTCTGGCAAAGGCCGACGACAACCCGGCTCTCAGTGCACCGCTTATGGCCACCCGCTGTCCCCGCTACACGGCAGAGCTCCAAGCAGCGTAAGGGGGGAGCGAACCCGCTCACTGTTTCGAGTAGCATCAGTGCTGAGTCAATGAGAGCGGTAAGGCCGTTCTTCCTGCATGGAGAATCTCATTAAAAGGCAGGGTATGACCTCTTCGATATTCAGCACACTGGCCCTGTAAGGGGGTTCAAGAATTCGAATCCTGCCTGACCAGCTTGGGTTGAGTCAGCCTTGCCAAACCAGACTACTCGCGCTTTAATGCAGCAGTTGGGTTCGGTAGCAAGAAGGAGGCCCACGGGCTGGCCCGGGGCAAGGGCGGCGTCGGATTGCAGTCGCAAGCCATGAGGGGAGAGGTCAACGGTATTAGCGAGGTATTCATTCGAAGCTTAAGAAGTTTGTTTGGGCCGAAGACCTGGCAGCAACGAGTTCGGTGATCTTATATTTCACGTCGCGCGAAACCATCGTGCATGGGCCGAGTATCCGGACACGGGCGGTGGCTTCCGAAGCCGTCTGCAGCCACATTCCGCCGACATCGCCATAGCGCAGCGCGATGCGCACGTCTCGCACCCACCAAGAGGGCGCCTTCGCCGGCTGGCCCTCGGTGCGACGAAGCAAGTAGGTGTTGGCATCAACCCAGATGTTCCCGCGCAGCAGATTCTTGTCTTTGCGCCTGGGAAGCAACTCGAGGTCGTAACAGCGTTGGCCGCTTACCTCTTCCTCGCGGATGAAGCGGAAATCATAATTGTCCGGCGAGATGTCCGTGGCGCCGTAATCTCTCGTGACTTCCGCTTCTCTTGCCAGCATGCGGCCAATAATCATTTTTCCCAGACCGCTCCCGCTAATCTGCTGAATGGTGTACTTTTTGGAGTCCGGAGGAACGAAGGCTACATCAGCAATCACCTCGGACTTAGCCTTGCTTCCTTCCTTGCCAAACAGCTTGTAGTTCCGCGTGACGATGTAAGGACGAAGGCGGGCCCGGTTCTCAGCCCGGGCCTGCGCCATGCGTGCCACGATGGTTTTCGCAGTTGGGACCGGGTTTCCGGTCTGAGCCGATGCGGATGCCATTGCGGCGATTAAATAGAGAAAAAGCAACCACGAGGTTTGTTGACGCAAAGCCACGTAGAAGAAGCTCCGTCCTGATTCGCGAATCTTAAACCAAAAGTATTACGGCCTAGGCGCACACTCCTCGATCACTCGACGGGCCTTCGGCCTCGGATGACCCTAACCAGGACTAGAGCGACGGCCAGCAGGCCCTGAATAAGAGGAGCTGCAGGGTTAAATCTTGCCGACCTCTAAGATTTGGCCTCTTCGGCCGGCTCACGAAACAGACCTGCGACCGGTGAGCAGGTTCCACAGCAACACAATCACTGCAACCACGAGCAATGTGTGGATGAGTTCTTGGAGACTCGGCGCCTTTCTTCTAAGCCAGAACAGAATTGACCGAACGGTGTGTCGCCGGCGCTAAAGCTGTCGGCATGGCGATGCTGTGATCGGACCTCCAGATCGGCCGAGTCAGGCTACGGCACGAACCCCAATTCCCGCTCAGGCGGAATGGCAGCTCACCGAGCCTTGTCCTCACGGGTTTGTACAGGCCTTTCGGGGTGGTCGGCAGCATCCTCGAGACCGTCCACGGCCCCGGCCTCGTATGCCTGATCCGTCTCGGCGAGTTCTTCGACGCTCTCCTCGTCAGCGTCCGCAGCTTGCGATAGCCCCTGGGCATCACCCGACTGCCCGGCGCTGTCAGAAGCTAGTTCCTCCGGATCGTTTCCAAGTTCATCGATCTGAGCCTCGTCATTCCGCAATTTACGTTTCACCACGGACACCTCCCCAGAGCGTCAGAATCGAGTGCCGAACAGTGGCACCTCATTGGATGAATTCCCCCAACATTCGCATGGGGCGTGTTGGTCGCGATGATGCTCTTCAGTTTCGCGCGGTCCTTCACCATCGCCCGACGAAACCGGGTATCACGCTGTACCTTCGCGAGATCGGCCCTTCAGTGCTCTGGCGCTTCGCACCCGGCTCTTCGCGTCCCTGCTTGCGGAGAGCTGCTTTGTTTTCGACACCAGCTTCTGAGACTGCTGAACGGTTTCCGCTTCCTTCGCATTTACGCGTGCAGTGATCTCTCGTCTTTCACCTGTGTTTGGCATATCTTTATGGTTTCTCATTTCTGCTGCATTAAACGAGAGCTGAACGAGCAAAATCGGAGCGATTCCCCTTTCCAAACGCGCCGGTTCAAAGCCCGGGGTTACTAACTAAGCTCAAAACTGACAAATGCAAAATTCGCCGCACGGCTCAGCCCTCCACGGGCAACCCCCGGCAGCTTCAGTCTATTTTGAGAAGATTCCTGATTTCGCGCACACCCGGCGCGGCCCAGGCAGCCCGCTCGGCGTCCTGATACTCCTCCCAAGTGCGAACGGTCCCAGTCAGAATGACCTTACCACCTTCGGCCTTCACCGTGATCCTCTTCGCGTCAACCATCGCGCTGCGTTTGAAAGCTGCTTCGATCTTTTCCTTGACCGCCGTTGGCTCCACCGTCGGTTTGAGGACGATCTGGTTGTTGACAGCCGTGACCCCCGCTAAGTGGAGCACGACTTGGAGTGCGATCTCCCTCTCGAAGTGCTTCTCAACCTCGCCTTCCAGAGTGATCCGCCCTTTTTCTACTCTCACCTTAATGCGGTTTTGCGGCACGTGGGCATGCCATTTGAGTGCGTTCTCTGCCGCCCGGGCAAGATCCGCGTCGGTTAGCTCGCGTAAGGCAATAGGTTCAACTCTTATCTCATCGGCCAACGCCTTGACGCCAGACACTCGCTTGGCGGCCCGTTCGGCCGCCCACTTCTCCGCGTAGTGTTCAACACGGCCGGCGAGCGTCACCAGGTCGTCCTTCACTTCGACCCGAATCTGCGCGGCATTGACAGCTGGGTCCCACTTGAGTTCGTCCAAAACGTCGCTTTGCAATTGCATGTCACTCTTCATAGGGCCTCTCCTTTCGCTATACCCATGCTGTTCGGTCAGTTACATTACCCCCGCAGGTCACGATGCGCTTTGTCGCTTTTTGTCGATCGCGTCCGGTCCTCCCGTGGCAGATCGAGTTTATCCCGTTCTTCCACCAGGAACGGAACCAGTCCGGCTTTCACTTCCAGCTTGTGCAATCTGGGTGGCGCGCTTCGACGGTGTCTGGATGAACGGCCTAGCGCCTGATTCCAACTGGCGTGCGCGCTTGGCCGCGATCAGAATGAAACGGAACTTGCTGTCAATTCCCTGCGGAAAATCCATCCAGCTTAGCCTCCAAACTGGAATTCCATTTTGGCCTTCCAGCGGCTCCGATTATACATCCATTCGTCTCCCCTTGAACGATGCGTTGGGAACGAAAAACGCCCTTCCATGATCGTGGGGAGAAACAAGGTCGCCTGGGTCACTTGGACGTTCTAGTCGCCATATCGGAAGCCGGGCGGCCGTGTATAGCTAGCTTGAAAAAACAATAGATCCCCGCTGGTCGCCTAGTGTTTATCGATGAGCCCGCAGACATTTAAACATTTCGGGCGGATGACGGGCCATCCGGAAGCAGTGATGTTAGTGTTCCGACGCGTCGACTTTGGGTCTGCCGCTCCGCGGCCCGCATTCGAGGAGATGGCCGTGGTGGAGCAAGCGCGGACTGGCCAAGAGCGAAGCTCTACGCTTCGGCGGGCTGGCTGGCGCAGAGCGAAGCTCTGCGATTCGCGGAGTCGCAATGCCAGCAGACCGCAGATCTTTGCTCTGCGCCAGCCACGCGACCTACTCTGACGCGCTCGTCCCTGAGCTTCTTATCGCGGAGAGCTTTCGCAGTTGGCGGTCATCGGTAATCAAGGTGGCGTCGCGTTCAACGGCTGTGGCAGCGATGATCGCGTCGGGAAGCTTGAGTCGATACTGCGCGCGCAAGCTCACTATTCTATCGATCAGCGCCCGCTCGGTTCGTCCGAGACCTACTACCTCGACCCCATCGGAAAACTCTTGGAAGATCCTGCGGTCATTCTCGCTTAGGTTGGGAAAAGCCAAAAACTCGATCTGGGAGAGGATGGAGATTCCCACCCACTCCGCCGACTACAGCCGCTGCTGCAAAGCATTCTCGCCGCGCAGCAGGCACACAATGGCGTTGGTATCCGACAGGTAGCGCTTACCACTCATCACGCAGTTTTCTCTGCTCTTCGAGGGCATCGCCCTGCCATTGGAGTCTTCCCACGACGCCGGTGAAATTGTATTTGGATCCGTTTGGCTGGGGCGAGGCACCCACCACCAGGACGAGTTCGAAGGTGCCGGCAGGAAGCTCGACGGGCACATCCAGTCTCAGCCGCCCATCGCTTCCCACTTCACCTTTAGTCTTCACAACCTGCATAGAACCCTCCCCAGTGCGGGCCTATGAACTCACACCTAAGCTGAGTGTACCACAAGATTGCCTCTGGACCAGAATCGCAAAAGAACAGTAGTACAGCTTCCCCAACCACTTGATCGTACGGATACCCTGAGAAGTGCCGCAGACATGCGCCCCTGGGACAAGATAGGTTGTTAAGCTGGCGCTTATGGGGCGCTGTCCGTCAGCCGACGGATTCCTGTGCGGCTGTTCATCTCGCGTTCACGACAAGAAACGTCGTAACGCCGCTCGAATTTGGGAAGAACCGCGGAGGAATCTTTCGGCTGACGGATACCTCCGCGCTACTGCTCGTCACTCGTCACACGTCACTGCACCTGCGCCACCGGCTCAGCGCGGAGCGCATCGAATCGGACTGAGACCAGCTTGGACACGCCCGGTTCCTGCATGGTGACGCCATACATCACTCGGGCGGCCTCCATGGTCCGTTTACTATGCGTAATCAGGATGAACTGCGTGTGCCGGCTCATCTGTTCGACCATGCGGCTGAAGCGTTCGATGTTCGACTCATCGAGCGGGGCATCCACTTCGTCCAGGATACAGAAGGGACTTGGGGTGTAGCGGAAGATGGCGATGAGCAGCGCCAGTGCTGCCAGCGCTTTCTCGCCCCCCGAAAGCAACAGCACGTTCTGAAGGCGCTTGCCGGGAGGCTGGGCGGCGATGTCGATGCCGCTGTCGGCATCCGATTCATCTGTGAGCCGCATCTCGCCCACTCCGCCACCAAACAAGGTGCGGAAAGTCTCGGCGAAGTATCCGTTGATGGCCTGGAACGCTTCCAGGAATTGCTGGCGCGAGACCTCGTCGATTTCTCGAATTGCCTGGGCTGTGTCCTCAATCGAAGCCAGCAGATCCTGGCGCTGGGTATCGAGGAAGGTCAGCCGCTCCTCGGCTTCCTGGAGTTCTTCGAGGGCCATCATGTTGACCGGCCCCAAATTCTCGAGGCGGGTCTTGAGCTGGCGAGCCTCTTCTTCCGCCGCCTGCAAGATTTCCCCCGCCAGCACGGACTCGGGAGTTAACTCGACCAGCACTGCGGAGGGTTCCGCGTGCAGTTCCTCGCGGCACTGTTGCGCCTGGTGGGTGCGGTCGGAGTCTGCCCGGGCAAACGCCACCTCGGCTTCAGAACGCCTGGCGCGATGCGCCTCGAGTTCGGCTCGCGCGGAGTCCACCTGCGGGCTGAGCGCATCGCGCTGAGCCTCCGCCGCCGCAGATTTCTCCTCCAGGCGCTGGAGTTCTCCTCGCGCCGTCTCGAGCGCGGCTTCCAGCTCACGCAGGCGAACCATATTGGTCTCGCCCTCTTGCGCTAGGTGCTGCTGTTGCTCGCGCCAGCTCTCCGATTGTTGCTGGAGGCGCGCCATGCGGCTGCGTACGTCCTCGCACATGCCCATCAGGCGCGACACTTCGGCCCCGGCGGCGCGTGTCCTTTCCTCCAGCGCGCTGCTGCGGGCGCTTGCTTCGGCCAGTTCCTGCGCAAGATGTTCCAGGTCCACGCGAAGCTCGTGGAGCGCCTGGGTTGACTGCGTGATGGTTTCTTCGCGCCGCGTCTTTTCCTCTCCCGCCACCCCCAACTCGAGGCGCAGGCCCGCTTTCCGTTCTTCGGCGGAGGCGAGGTCGCGTTCGAGCACGGCGGCTTCGGACTGGAGGACCTTGAGCTGGGCGCTCGCGCGCTCGAGAGCGTCTCGCGTCTGGCGCAATTTCTCGTCCGCGACCACGGCTTTCTTTTCCGCTTCCTGTTTGGCCGCGGCCAAGCTCGCGTGGTTCTCGGCGAGTTGCGTCACGCGGCTGGCAGCCTGACCCAGCGCCGCCTCGCCGACTTGGATTTTGCCCTCCAGCTCGACGGTTCGGCGCTCGAGTTGCCGGAAGTCACGCCGCATGGCCAGAGGCCCGGCGCTCGAGCCTTTGCCTCCGGACACCAGGCGGTGCTGATAGTGCTCACCGGTCCGGGTCAGGAAGTGGTACTCAGGGTAGGCACCCGCCAGCCGCTCGGCGGTGGCGGAGTCCTCGACCAGAAAGGCATGGGCCAGCGTCGGCAGCGCCAGGTCGCCATTCAATCCAAGAGATTTCTGGAAGGTTATCAGCTCTCGCACTGGGGCGACCACCCCTGCCTCGGCAAGGAGTTCTGCGTGAGTTTGCCCTTTTGCGTGGTCTTGCTGGGCGATATGCGTAACGAAGAAGGTGGACCGCCCTCTTCCTTCCTCGCGTAACAGCGCGATGCCGGAGCGGGCCTGCTCGTGTTGTTCCACCACCACACACTCGAGTTCGAGCTTGAGGAAGTCTTCCACCACGTCTTCGTAGCCTGGCGAGACTTCCACAAAGTCGGCGAGCACGCCAAGGGGACGGAACCGATGCCCGTTCACGGGGATTTCTCCCGCCAACAGCCGCCGCACGCTCTCCGTGCTGTAAGCGTGACGGGCCAGGGACTCTTCCAGCGCCTGCTTTCGGGCCAGGGCGGCGGAGTGTTCCCGGCGAAGCGTCTCGAGAGCCGAGCGCCCGAAAGCTTCCTCGCCCCGCGCCTGCTCGAGCGCCGCCGCAGTTTCGCTCAGCGTTCGCGCCAAATCTGCCAGCGATATCGTGCCTTGCTGCTGTGCAGCGATCGAAGCCTCCAGCTCGGCCGCCCAACGCTGGTTTTCCTGCTCCACGCGCTGCTTCTCGGACGCGACGCGCGTCGCTTGCCGGGAGAGCGCCAGGCTTGCTTCCTCGGCCTGCACAAGCTGGTTGCGAAGCTCCGCCGCCTGGCTCACGGCGGCAAGCATCGCTTGGCGGCAGGACTCCACGTTATCCTCCGCTGCTGCCACCTGGACGCTTAACGAGTCCTGGCGCGACAGGAGTTGCGCCAACGCTGCTTGCGCCGCCGTCCAATCCTGCTGGACCTGTTCGAGTTGGAGGGTTCTTTCCTGGCTTTGCTGTTCCAGTGAAGTCAGTTGGGCCTGGAAACCGGCGCTTTCGTGAGCCGCCTCCGCAGCTCGGGCCTCGAGGCTTGCCGCCTGCTGGCGAGCTTGTTCGCACCGCGAAAGCAGCCGCTCGCGCTCCAGGCCGCTTTGCGAGATCTGCTCCCGCAATTGCGTGAGCTGTCGCTCCCGCTCCTCGTGCTCTTGCGTGGCAGCCTTCTGCTCCTGCTCCAGGGCTTCGAGGCGCTGCGCCGCGAGTCCGCACCCCTCCTGTGCATGGGCTACATCTCTAGTCAGCCGCGCGCATTCCGCCTCGAGCGCCGCCCAGCGTGAGGTGAGCACAACCTTCAGCCGGCCGCGCAGTTCATCGCGCAATTCCTTGTAGCGCCGCGCCTTGGAGGCCTGGCGCTTCAGCGAGTTCACCTGCTTGCTGACTTCTTCCAGGATGTCGGTGATGCGAGCTAGGTTCTGCCGCGAAGATTCCAGCTTGGCCTCCGCCAGCCGCTTGCGCGTCTTGAATTTGGAAATCCCCGCCGCCTCTTCCAGGATCAGACGCCGGTCCGACGGCCGGGAACTCAGGACCTGCCCGATTCGCCCCTGCTCGATGATAGCGTAGGACTCTGGGCCTAGTCCTGTGCCCATGAACAAGTCTTGGATGTCGCGCAGGCGGCACACTTGGCCGTTGATCAAATACTCGCTCTCACCGGAGCGAAACAGCCGGCGTGTGACCGCGATCTCGCCGGCGCGATGGTGGAGCTTGGGCGGCCGGCTCTGCCCGTTCTCGTCGCTGTTGTCGCCTGCCCCAACTTCGGAGTCTTGCGCTTTCACTTGCGGCTGTTCCTTTTCTTCCTCCCCAAAGCCGGCCTCGTTGTACTCCGGGTTGACGAGCGTCATGCTCACTTCCGCCATGCTCGTGGGAGGCCTTGTGCCTGTGCCGTTAAAGATGACGTCAGCCATCCGCTCGCCGCGCAGGCTCCTCGCGCTCTGCTCTCCCAGGACCCAGGAGACGGCGTCCGATAGATTGGATTTGCCGCAGCCGTTCGGTCCCACAATGGCGGCTACGCCATCCGCGAATTCGAGCCGCGAGCGATCCCCGAATGACTTGAAGCCGAGCAGTTCGAGTTTCTTCAGTTTATACAAGTTACACCCCTTCCCTCTGGTCTTTCCAAGGAGGTGCAAACCCACGCTCGCGTTGGAACGGAAGCCAATGCATGGCTAAATGGCATTTGGTCGGCTACGCATCTCGCCCACGCGAACGCGCGCGGAGTTTGCCGCCTGCTACGGTAATGGTACCGCGGCACACCCCGCCCTCTCCAGCCCCACCTTCCGGCGCGCAGGCAAAGGCGGATGCGAGCATCCCCAGTAACTTCACAGCATAGTTAGCACGAAAAAAAGAGGAAGTAAAGCGAAAACCACAAAATGCGGCCCTTTCCCAAATCACCGCCCCCATATGTAGGGGGCCGTGGGCAACTGCCTTAGCACCCTCTGAAAGACACCAAGCAGGAAGAAAGACGTGAAAATGCCGTAGGGGGAGGGCTTGCCCTACCCTGGTCAGTAGAACGATATAACACGCCGGGGACGGCAAGCCGTCCCCCTACAGATCCCAGCCTTTTCAGGCGGCTAGGACCGGGGCAGGCGGGGCACGCGTTCGAAGTGCCGCCGGTTGCGAGTGAGCAGGCTCGCCCCGGCGACCATCCTTCCCCCGAAAGGCGGGGCGTCGATGAGGGTTCTCCTCGACACCAATATTCTGGTGAGGGCAAACCCCAGAGCGGGCGGCTCAGCCCTTACCCTCGCTGGTATCTGCTCATTCCTACTTAGCCAGATCATGGCGCGCTGGCCGGAGGCTTTTCGCCACGATTTCGGCGACGTCGAGTATCTCGAGGTCGTCGCGCTGGGCGTGGTTGGCGGCGTCGCGAAGCATGATGGGACAGTAGGGGCAAGCAACCAACACCGTCGAGGCTTTGGTTGCGGCGAGCTGGGCGAAGCGAAGCTCGCTCACCCGTTGTTTCGCCTGGTCGCGCTGGTCGTCAGCGATAAAGAGTTGCGCGCCGCCGGCTCCACAGCATTGCGTATTCTGTCCATGGCGAGCAGCTTCGGCGAGCGAGACGCCGCAGGAGCGAAGGATTTCGCGAGGCGCCGCAGTGACACCCCGGCCCCGGGCAAGGTAGCAAGGGTCATGGTAGGTTGCCGGCAAGGGAGAGGGTTCGAGGGAGAGCCGAGGGAGCAGTTCCGCAATGAGTTCGGTATGGTGCATTACCCGGATATCGAGTTGGGCGTAAGCCGGGATTTGCCGGTAGTCCTTATCCAACATCGTGGTGCAGTGCGGGCAGCAGGATACGATCTTCTTCACCTGGGCATTTGCAAATGTCTCAATAAGCTTTTCAGAAAGTTGCAGGAAAAGGTATTCATTGCCCGCGCGCCGCGCCGGCTCGCCGCAGCAGGTTTCGCGCGGGAGCACGCCCCAGGAAACGGAGGCGGCGTCCAGAATTTGTTTCATGGCAGCCGCGACCGCCTGGCCGTGCGGATCGAAACTCAACCCGCAGCCAAGCCAGAAGAGCCATCCCTGGTGGCCGTCGAAAATGGGAAACTGCTTCGAGGCGAGGAGATTTTGACGCGTGTCGTGGGCTATGCCCCAGGGATTGTGCGGCGCACGCTCCATGGTTGTAAATAGCTGGACCACTTTGCCGTTGTTGACGCGGCCCTCGCTTACGAGTCCGCGCCGGAGGTCGAGGATTTTTCTTCCCACATGCTCGATGCCCACGGGACACACGTACTCGCACGCGCCGCAGGATAAACACTGGAAGAGGTCATCCTCTGAAACGAACACTTTCCCTTCTTCTTTCTCCGCGGCGGTTCCTGCCACAAGCTTGCCGCCGCCGAGCAGGCCTTTTTGCATATCGAGGATGACTTCCTTCGGGCTCAGCGAACCTCCCGCGAGGTTAGGCGGGCAGAACTGCGTGCAGCGGCCGCACTCGACGCAGGCATTGACGTCGAGAACATCCTTTCGGTCAAGGTCCTGGAAATGGATAATTCCCAGGTCTTCGCCTTCTTCCCGCAGGGCGCGTATCGCGCTGGTGGTCTCGGAGCCCAGGAATATGGTGACCGGGGCAAGCACCAGGTGCAGGTGCTTCGATAACGGGATCACATCGAGGAGCGCTAGAAACGAAATGGTATGCGCCCACCAATTTACTTTCCAAGCCATGCTTCCGACCGGAAAGACTCCCCAACCCAACAAGTACGTCACCATGAGGGCTGAAATGAGAAAGGCCACAATCCCTGAGGTGGCGGAGAGTTTTCCCAGGGGTTTCGGTCTTAGAACAAATCGCCGAAATGACAGGCCGATCATGGCCACCAACACCGCCAAAGCCCACACGGCGACAAACGCCCCATACCAACTCCGCGTCTCTGTGGCTTTCGAGAGTCCGCGCAGGCCCAGGAGGAGATGTTGGGCGCTTACCCAGGCGAATGCGAGAAATCCCCACAGCACTGCGGCGTGAAGCAGGCCAGCTACCGGCCGGTCGCGCACCACTCGATATTGCAAGATGACTTCTACGAAAACACGCCAAAGCCGTTTGGGAATATTGTTGTGCGGAAGGTCTCCATGCTTGGGGAATATCGAAAAAAGCCGACGATTAAGCGTTTTCAAAAACAGCCAAACGCTTGCCAGGCAGAGCGCGATGAAGATCGCCCGCTCGAGACCGCCCAAAAGAAAGGCGGCGCAGAAGACGACCGTGATGGTCACAACCATCCCAGCGTTTTTCATGAAGCGCTTCAAATCCGTCTCTTTTCCCAAGATTTCAAATCAAGATTCGGCAGGGCGGGAAATCGCTATTCACCCTTCTCCACGGGATAACCTTTACTCACCCAGTCGGTCCCCAAGTTGTCGGGGATGTAAAGCGCTATCAGCTTTGTGAAACCCAGGTCGTGCAAAGCTTCGTAGGCCGGCCTCACGTTGGGGCAATGGCTCCAAGGGCAGCATCCACAATAAATAACGATGAATTTGTTTCGGGGGAGCCCTTCCACATGCTTCCGCAACTCTTGCACCGCTGCTGGGTTAGCGGCCGGACCGAAATATTCAGAAGCCGGAATATGGGCCTGGGTATAAGGAAGTCGGAAGCCAACATAAATGAGGAGCGGTCTTTTGCCTTGGGGTGATTGGAGGATTTTGGCAAGATCCTGAGTGTTGATGAGACCGGCGGCAGGGATTGAAGATGCCGCCGTCGACTCGCCTTTCGGCGGGCCCGGCGCAGGTTCGGCTGGGGTGGCCACGATCAACCGGGGCCTTAACCCGAGGGTAAGAAGTGAACCCAAAAAGAAGAAGGCCGCGAGCCCAACGCCAGTTACGCAAATGCTCCGAGACTTGAACATGCTCAGCTCCTGACGGATTACTCTTCCGCCCTTCCTGCCTGCGAAAGGAGGAAGAAAACTTGCCTGCGCAATCTTCGTGAGGCGATGGGCCTCTTGTGCCTGGTCCCCCTTTGGATTTCAGGCTAAGCAGCAATATACCCCGCCGCGAAGCTGCGTTCAAGGCTTTCAGTTTTCAGGGCCAGACGTGGCCACAGGTGTACACTTTAATCCGCCTGTGATCTCAATATGCAGACGCCGGTTGATGTTTTCCTGCAAACTTGCCGCCAGCTCTTGTGGCGCGAGGATTCAAGGCAGAAATACAGGAGGAGGCTGTGAAGAGAATTTCCCTTGTCATGATTTCGTTCGTTTGCCTGTTGCTGCTCGCCGAGGCGCACATGACGCGAGAGGGTGAAAGCGACATCCGAGAACTCGAGCGACAACGCTTTCGGGCGATGAAGCAAGTTGACGTAGCCACGCTCGATCGCATCCTCTCGGATGACTTGATCTATACGCACGCCAACGGCTTGCAGCAAACAAAAGCCGAGCTCATCGGGGTTCTCGGCTCCGGCGACATGAAGTATGAGTCCATCACTCCGAGTGACCATGTTCGGGTTCGGATTTATGGCCAGGCTGCCGTGGTAACCGGTCGCGCCGCAATTAAAATCAAAGCTCGAGGCGATGAGCAAAGTTTTATGATTTGTTACCTGGACGTCTATGTGAAGCAAGAGGGCCGCTGGCAGATGGCGGCCTGGCAATCAGCGCGGGTCGCCCCTTAGCCTCTCGAGGATTGAGTGTGGGGAGCCAAACCGCAAAGAGTTTTGTTTATAGCGAACGGACGGACAAACAGGTTTCACGCCAAGGCGCAAAGTACGCAAAGGTCGCAAAGAAAAGCAATGACTTTCACTTTGCGTTCCTTTACGCCTTAGTCCGTCAGCCGACGGATTCCTCCGCGGTTCTTCTCAAATTCGAGCGGCATTACGATGTTTCTTATCTCAAACGCGATATGAAAAACCGCACAGGAATCCGTCGGCTGACGGATACCTGTGTGCTACTCGCTCACGTTACATGACACTAGGTTCGGGGTTTCGCAAGTGCGCTAATGTATTCGCGCGGGGGACCGAGGGGTAGCTGGCCGCAGCGCGCCCTTAGGTCATACACCCCCCCCTAGCATGAGGCACTCTTCCCGAGTGAGCGAGAAACCGGAGAGAAGCAGTCTGACAAGATCCCCGAATGAACGGGAAGGCCGCGCAGCCACTCCTACGGGTAGGCCGTCTACAGTCAGAGTGGCCGTTTTGGCGGGGACCTCGGTGGTTACTGAACCCTTGGCTAGCGACTAGGCAGGCTCTCTTTCGTCGGTGTGCATTCGGACCTGAGGGTCACGTCTCCGGTTAGGCCGTAATACGTCAAAGTGGAGCGGGATCTTCAACGACCGTGGTTCAGGCATAATCGTGTTTTCTTGTGGTAAGGGCTGTTATCGACAGATCTTCCACACGTACTGTTCGCTGCCGAAACTCACCTGTCTCGCCGCTCACCTGGGCTCATAAGGGCTTCATTCCCCGCTCTACCCTCAGGGCTTACGGAACCTTCTGATACTCAACTTCGTTTTCTCATATGGAGGCCGCCGCAGCGCGGCAGAGCACGGCGGGTACACGGTGAGGTTGACGGTTGAAGGAGTCAGCAAGGTGTACAACAGCAAGGTCTGGGCCCTGAAGCAGTTCAGCCTGGAACTGGGTCCAGGTGTGTTGGGGCTCGTAGGCCCCAACGGAGCGGGCAAGACCACCCTGATGCGCATCCTGGCAACCATCACGCGCGCGACGGAGGGCCGGGTCACCTGGAACGGAGTGGACGCGGCACGCTCCCCGGACGCGCTGCGTGCCGAACTCGGCTACCTGCCTCAGGATTTTGGCGTTTACCCGAACCTGAACGCTGTCGAATTCCTCCAATACTTGGCAGGCGTCAAGGGGCTCGGCGGACGTCTCGCCCGCCGCCGCATCGACGAACTCCTTGATGTGGTCAACTTAGTGGAAGCCCGCAAGCGTCCCCTGGGCGGCTACTCTGGCGGCATGAAGCAGCGGATTGGCATCGCCCAAGCGCTGCTGAACGACCCGAAGTTGCTCATCGTGGACGAACCCACCACCGGACTCGACCCCGAAGAGCGCGTGCGGTTCCGCAACTTGCTATCCGAACTCTCGGGCCAGCGCGTGGTCATCCTCTCCACCCACATTGTTTCGGATGTCGAAGCCACCGCCACCGAGATGGCCGTCATTTCGGGTGGTCGGCTGGTGACGCACACCTCGCCTGAAGCCCTGCTGAAGTCCGTGGAGGGCAAGGTCTGGGAGTGGGTCATCCCGAGCACGGCCTTGGCGAAAGTCAAAGAGTCCTTTCTCCTCAGCGCCACCACTCGCCGCGCCGACGGCGTCCATGTGCGCGTGGTGCAAGAGGAGTCTCCTCATCCGGACGCCGCGCCTGTCCCGCCCACACTGGAGGACGCGTATCTGGATTGCATCTCGGCCCACCGCGAGGCGACATCCGCATGAACACGGTTCTCGTCCTTTACCATCTCGCTCGCGCGGATTTCCTGGAACGTGTGCGGCGGTACAGTTTCCTCCTCACGCTGGTGGGGGCCGTCTATTTGGGTTATGCCGTAATCGTGGGTGATTTTGCTTTAACCTTTGCGCAGTACCGCGGGGTGAACAATTCCGCCTGGGTCGGTCTTCAGATGGCCCTGACCACGTCATTGTTGGTCTCCCTGGCGGGATTCTACGTGGTCAAGAACGCCGTGGACCGCGACCTTCAGACGCGGGTCGGTCAGATTCTGGCCACGACGCCGATTGGCAAGTTGGACTACGTACTGGGCAAAGTCTTCAGTAACTTCGCCGTGCTGGGCGCGGCGGTGGCCGTCCTGGCGGTGGTGGCAGCGCTCGGCCAGTTCTGGGCCGGAGAGGACTATCGGTTCAAGCTCTGGCCGCTGCTGCATCCCTTCCTGCTGTTTACTTTGCCGGCGATGGCTTTTGTGGCTGCCCTGGCGGTTCTCTTTGAGATCATTCCGTGGCTGAGCGGCGGTTTAGGCAACGTAGTCTATTTCTTCCTCTATATGTTCCTCCTGGTTTACGGCCTCGAGACACACACGGCGTTCACCGACTTCGTGGGCATCGGCGCTATGGAATCGCGCCTGGCGATCTGGTTGTTCGCCAAGCTCCCCGGCTACAGAGGTGGGATGTCTTTCGGCTACTCGGGCGTACGTGCCGTCCAGACGTTTGTGTGGCAAGGCTTTGACGGGTCGTCTGAACTGCTTTGGCTGCGCCTCTACTGGATCGCCGTAGCGCTGGCCCTCGTCCTCCTGGCCGCATTGCTCTTTCACCGCTTCGATCCCGCGCGCGGTTTCTTCCCTGTCCGCCCTACCTCGGCAGGGCCTTCGTGGTGGCACCTTCTTGCGCCTTGGCGCAAACGCGCGGCGAGCGCCAATACACACGGGAATGGCGCGATGAACAGCGCTGCGGTGCCCAAGCCGACGGTTCACCTATCGCCTCTCAACCTCGCAGCGATGCCGTTCCGCGCCGCTTCGGTACTTCTGGGCGAACTGCGGCTGATGCTGAAGTTCCAGCGCTGGTGGTGGTATGTGGTGGCCGCCGGACTCCTCATCGCCAGCCTGGCTAGGCCAGCCCAAGAGGCGCGAGGACTGCTGCCCTGGGTATGGGTCTGGCCCATTCTCCTGTGGTCGGCGATGGGCACGCGCGAAGCCCGTCATCAGACGGGCGAGATCATTTTCTCAGCCGCCCATTCGCTTCGCCGGCAGTTCCCTGCCGTTTGGCTCGCGGGCGTGATCGTGGCAGTCTCAATGGGTTCCGGCGTCGCCTTGCGCCTGCTATTGGCTTCTGACTGGGCGGGCTTGCTGGGCTTTGTTGTCGGTGCCGTCTTTATTTCCAGCTTGGCGCTGGCGATGGGGGTGTGGAGCGGAACTGGCAAACTGTTTGAGGCCGTGTACATCATCTGGTGGTACATCGGCCCCCTGCGTCACGACCGGAACCTCGACTTCATGTTCACCTCCGCCCAGTCATTCTCCTGGAACGTGTTGCGATTCTATCTTGTCGCCGCCTTCCTATTGGTTGCGATTGCTCTGCTGGGGCGCAGACGCCAAATCCAGGCATGACGTAACCGTCCGACAAACCCAACTTTCGAATGAGCAGTCTCACGCTGACTTTCGGTCTCTAACGTGCGCAGCCAAGCGCGGGTTGGCGCGCTTGACTGCGCACACGGAGGTTACTCCACGGCCTGCCCGTGATGACTGCCACCAAGCTGACGATTTCCGTAGGCACTGTGGTCCAGGCGCAACCGCCAATGGTGACAGGGACTGTCCAACTTCAGCGAGAGTGAGACGGTCAGGCGAGGTTTGTTTAGGGATGGTCTTTACTTTGGTTCAACTTGCGCCTTCGACCCGCGATTCCAGGCCCTTCTACGCCGGTCCGCTCGGACCCCCAGGATTTCGCCTGGGAAATGTCCTTGCGGAATGTGGACGAGAGCCGGGGCTCCGATTTCCCGCGACCAACGGCGCAGTGTTTACCAACGGTTTCCACCGCCGATTCCTGGCGAGAAATCCCCTTCCCACAACCGATTTCTTTCAGGGTCATGCCACAGCGCCTAGAGTTTCAGCGAAAGCAGCTGCACGGCGAATCCTTAGCGTTCCACTTTGACGTACAGTCGGCAAACCGCGGATGTGGCCTGGCCTGTCAGCCTTGACGGTTATGCCTGAATGTTGGCGTATCCGGAAAGTACGTCGAGCACCGCCGCGGGCGAGGACCCGCGCTGGGCATGTATGGTTCGCAATACGGGTGTAAATTTCTGGAACCTTTTACCAAGGTACGTTACTTTCCCTTTTTCTCGAAGCGATTGTCAGCGGTTGCTCTCCTGAGGGTTGACCCTTTGAGCCAACCCGATCTTGCTGCTTTGAAGCAATCAAACTGCGGGAAATATGGCTTGATGTCCAGGAGAGGCGTCCCGTTCAGGATATCCACGTCGCGAACACGGAGCAGGTTGCCGCGCACTTCGAGCAGGCGCACCGCCGATATACCGATCGGGTTTGGGCGAGCCGGGGCGCGGGTGGCAAAAACTCCGCGCCGAGTGTCGTCAAGATACGGCTTAACCACTAAATCGCACTTCTCAGATTTTGCCCGATCGAACCAATAGAGAAGCCAGATTCGTTCGAATCCCTCGAGGTCTTTCAAGCCGGGAAGATACTCGCTGAACACTTCCACGCTTCCCTCCGCGCCTTCCGCAGCGCGCGGTTGTATGGGCGTGCCCGTGGCTTGTTGAAACGGGGAATAGATAATGCCGATAGGCTTAACCCTCATGGTTCGGTCTCCCTTCGACACTAGCTCGTCTGCCGTTCAGACAACCCTTCGCCTGTTCCGATCAAACGGAGTCAAATATCACGTTTAATGACGACAGGCGCAAAACCTTTCAGTCTTGCGAGTCAGTTTCCCCGCCAGGAAAGCCGAAACTATTTCTTCCGCCGGACCGGCTGCGGTTACCACAATATCGGTAACACCACCGGCCTTAAGGGCTTCGGCTGCTCGCGAGCCCATACCCGCGCAAATCACGATTTCGCATCCCTCAAGAGCAGCAAGAATCCCTGAATGGCTATGAGCCCTGTTTGCGGTTGAATGCTGAGCGCAGTCTCCCTGCCCATGGTGCGCGCCGTTGGTTTTCATCGTACGGCCTTTGATCTGTCCATTTTCTGTTTCGAATATAAGAAAGGCGGCGCTCCGACCAAAGTGTTCAGAGATCGAGGTGCCGTCATTTGTAGGTACTGCTATTCTCATTGGCTTTCTCTCCTTTTTCCAACTTATTTGCGAGGGTTCCTAAGGCCTGGGACTTGCTTCTCTTCACTGTGGACTTTGCCCGATTGACGAATCGCGCCATCGATTTCGACACGTGATCGAGCACGGTGATCCACTCTTCAAGGTGCTGTTCTCCTCGGGACGTTAGCGCGTATAGCCTTCTGGCGGGTCCGTTGCCTTCCACGTCCCACTTGGAGGTCACGCAATTATTCTGCTCGAGCTGCCGCAGCGTTCTGTACAGTGCGGAGACTTCAATTTCGGCATCCGTCAGCGCGTTCTTCCGGACATCGCTCGCCAGTTCGTAACCATACGATTGGCGCTTCTTTTTCAAGAGCAGCAACAGCACCGGCTCGACAAATCGGTACAAGTTGCCCATTGCGCAGGTGCACGGATGCTCTCGCCCGTGCCGGCGGCATACACGATCTGGCATAATCCGAAATCCTCCATAAGTGTATAGGACACCCGTTTTGAGATCCCTGACTTGCAGAAGGCGCCCGAGGGCTCCGGTGTTTCCTAGCTCCAAGTCAGTTCAGGACGCCTGCCTCAACAAGCAAACCTCGGAGTTGTCTGCATTCGCCGTCCGTCAAGTCTTCGCCCGGCCCTCGAACGGGTCCACCTGCCAGGCCTATCATGGCCAGTGCTGCTTTCATGATCCCCACATAGACGTGGCCTGCTGTGAATGCCGGCAACACCCAAGGATCTCGTCCGCGGTTTCGCGCACAGGCCGCACTGAATTCGTACAACGGGCCGATCTTTGTGATTATCTCTCTCACTTTGTGGAAGTCGCAGGCGTCGGCGGCTTCCAGCAACCGGAGAGACAGTTCGGGAGCCAGGTTTGCAGTCCAGGTGACAAAGCCCGGGCAACCTAGCGCCGCTTCGTAGGCGAACTGCAGGTCCCCGAGCCCGCACAAGACGCTCATCTTCGCGGGATCCACGGCGTCGCGCATGGCCTTGTACAAAGTCACGTCGCTCACATTCTCTTTATCCGCTACGATGTTGGGGTGCTCCGCGCATCGTGCCATCAGATGCGGAGGCATCCAGAGCTTGGACACCACGGGATTGTTGTAGATCATCACTCCGATACCGATGGCGTCGGCTAGGCGGAGATAGTGGCGAACCAGACCTTCCTCGCTTGGGACATGGTAATAAGGGAGGACGACCTGGACGCCGTCAGCTCCGGCGCTTTGGGCAGCCTTGGATAGTTCAATCGTCAGCTCGGTGCCAGCAGCAGCCGTCCCAGCCACAACCGGGATTTCACCCCCCACAGACTCCACCACGGTCTCGATCACTTTCAACCGCTCCGTATCCGATAGCGCATAGGCTTCGCCCGTACTTCCGGTCGGCACCAATACAACACGCCGCCCTCGGCAGCGCTCGGCGAGGAAACGCGTGTTTGCCTTGAGACCCTCCAAGTCGAGACTGCCATCCCGGTTCATCGGAGTCGCCTGCACGATGATGACTGCCTTGATTCTTTCTCGCATTGTTTCCGGGGATAGTGCCATCACATTCTCCCTTCCGAATGAAAACTGGCCAAAGATACTTGAAATTCTGGACGTCGGTTGACAGGCGCCCGAACCTCCAAGACGGTGACCCGCTCATCAATGTGCCGTTCTCCGCGGGGCGTAAGCGCATATAACCTTCTGGCAGGTCCGTTGCCTTCCACGTCCCACTTGGAGGTCACGCAGTTATTCTGCTTTTCTCTTGACAAAGCTTAGCATATATTTGATTATATATGTAAGTTACTTTTATAAGGCGACTCATGCTTATCCGGTTGTTTCAGCAAGCCCCAATATGTTGGGGTCAGTCTTGGCTTGGCGGATTGGGAAGCTCCGCCTGCCCCGCATCTCCTTATAGGTCGTGGACTTGTGCCCGGTCCCGAGACCGAGCAAGGTTTGGAACGCAGCCATAGGTTGCTTCCGCCGGTTATGGCGAAAGACGAATTCATCAAGATACGCCTGGAGCTGATTGCGGCCTACGCCGTGATGGGTTCCGAGCAACCATTGCTTCAGGTTGCCGATGGCGCGGTCGGCCAAAGGCACGGCGGACTTCGCGCCTCTATGGAGGTCGGCTCGCGAGGGTTGAGTGCGGGACACATGGTGAAACCCCGCCTCCTTCAATCCGGCGAAGCTGTTGAGGGCGTCGGTATACACGAGAGAGCCCGGTGCCACATTCTGTCGCAGGAACGATATGAGGGTGCCGCCTCGGAAATCCGGAATGACCGCCATGCGAGCACGCCCGGTCGCGCGGCCACGCTTCTCCACCGCTACCACGATGAGGGCCGCCTTCCGGCCCCGCAGTTGTCGGCTTCCCCGCAAACCCGCTTGGGTACCCCCAATCCAGGCCTCGTCCACTTCCACTTCCCCACGCAGTGGCTCTCGGGCCATGTTGACCATGGCTTGCCGCAACTTGTGCAGCATCATCCACGCCGTCTCATAACGGCGCAGACCCAGCTGGCGCTGCAAGAGAAGCGCCGAGACGCCACGTTTATCCGTGGTCATGAGGTAAGCCGCCCAGAACCAAACCGTCAGCGACGTTTTCGTGTTATGCAGAATCGTCCCCGCCGTGAGGGAGACTTGATACCGACAACGAGTGCACTGCCATCGCCGCGCTTTCACGATTTCATAAGAACTCTGGTTCCCGCACCTTGGGCAGATGAAGCCGTCTGGCCAGCGGCACTCCGCCAGATACTTCTGGCAAGCCGCTTCGGTAGCGAACATCGACTGGAACTCGTGCAAGGTTTTCGGAAACACGGGGCGCGGCACGCCCACATACTACAGCTTGTGGCTTGCTGAAACAACCGGATAAGCACGAGGCGACTACAACCAGTCCTGAGGAGACTTCGGGGACGGGCCGCTATGGGAAGGAAGGAAGGAAGGACCGGCCAGGCGCGGGGCTGGCAGGCGAGGTCCGTGCCGGGTAAGAAGGGCTTCACAGCTCGTTTGAGGCCGAGGGTCCGGGGAGGTGGAGATAATGAAGGTGCATAGCTTTCTTGCAATAATCGCATTCATTTGCTGTCTGAGTGTGGTCCCCGCAATCGGGCACGATTGTTGCCACCACGATCATCACTGTGGAGACTGCTGCGACGGCTATCATGATTGTTGTCATGGGTCTCAAACGGGACACAATTGCAGAGGATGGGCGCGGTCCAGCGAAGCCACAGACTTGCGGACCCTGGAGGGCAAAATAACAGAGATCGTCTATTTGCCGGGAGCCACGCCTGACAGCGGGATGGTCGAGGTTCACTTGCAGTCTGCCGGACAAAACACTTTGATCCGCTTGGCGCCCTCCGGATTCCTGAAACAGAGCGGCCTGCTTCTGAGAGAGGGTGAAACCGTGACACTGAAGGGTTTTCCCGTCTCCGCGATGGAGGGTGACCTGATCGTGGCCACCGAAATCCATAAAGGCGACAAGAGCTTGGCTCTGCGCGACACGAGCGGGCGGCCGATCTGGTAGTGCTGTGTCTCTCAAGCCTGCGCTACTTTGTGCCGGCGGGATTGGAAGGCGTGACGTTCGCAGACAGCTTGCGGTGCGCGGCCTGAATCTCGTCACCGCGGAAGAAGCGGCCGGGCTCGGCGCGCATTTCCGCCATAGCGGGGAACAGCTTCGAGTAATCGTTTCGCGCGTTCCAAAAAAGGAATCCCACCGCGCCTTGTTCTTTGGCCACGCTGACCTGGGTTCGAATATAGGCATCCGAATACGTTTTAGTGTGCCAGGCAAAGGCCTGGAGCCAGGGCCGCAACACAACCTTTGAATCCGCCGTAATCTCCGCGAAGCGCTGCATGGACTCGCTGATAAAGTGCTCGGGCGCGTCGCCCGGCCGGGCATACCCGTCCATACCGAAGAAGTGTGAGGGATAAACCATGGGGGAGAGCACGTCGCAGAACCGCGCCATGGCGGGGATGTCCTGTCCGGTGTGTTCCAAGTCAACCGTCCGTTGCCAAGCCATTACCCCGAAAACATCCAGTGAAAACAGGACTCCCCGCGAATGAAGTTCGTTGTAAGCCCGGGCGACAAACCTACTGAGCACGTCGGACCGTTTCCAGTCTGGATGCGAAGACTCGAAAGCGAAGCGGGCATCCTTTTGATCGCCCTCGGCGGGGAAGCGCACATAATCGAACTGGATTTCGTCAGCCCCGGAGGTCGCGGCCATTCGGGCTAGCGCCAAATCATAGTCTTGAACTTCCGGTCGCGAAGGGTCAGTCCAGACCAGTTTCCCATTTTCTTTCCACGCCCGCCCGGTGCGGCGAGACTGAACTGCTAAATCGGGGTGGTTTTGCACCAGACATTCATCACGGAAGACCGCGATGCGAACGATGGCATGCAGCCCCAGGGAATGGAGGAAGCGGACGAGCTTGGGAAGGCTCCGTATGGGAACGTGCTTTTGCTGGGGCGCGAGTGGGTGCTCGAAAGGTACGTTGACCAATCCGTCGAAATCCTTTATGTCGAAAACAACCGCATTACCGCCGGCTGCTCGCCAGCGTTGAATCAACTCTAAGCCTTTGTCACTGCCTGCCATGTATGCGGTAAGGTAAATACCGCGCATCTCGAAGTCCTTGGGGACGGGAACCGCGTGTTCGACCAGCGGCGCGACGAGAATACCGGGAATGTTGATCTGGTCGCCCGGCCGGAGGTACTTTCCTATCTTGCCGGGGTTCGCCTGTTGGATGGCGGCCTGGAATTCTCTCCTGGTCATGTAAGGGGTTTGCGGCAGGTAATGGAGCGCCAGCGATGGAAGACTCTCCCCCCGAGCCACAGTGTGGATTTCGGTCTTCGTCGCAGCCTCGAGGGGGCCCACCGCCGGGAAGTTTTCGACAGGCTTTGTTTCAGGTTTCTGGGGTATATTCTTGGTCGCAATCTCAGCGGGCGCCGGCGGCGGGCTGGGCTTCTGCTCCGCGGGTTGCGCTTTTTCTTGTGCGGGAGCAGGGGCGGGAGCGGGCGCGGGTGTAAGAGTGGGCGAGCCGCCAAAGAGCATCAAGGCGACAAGAACCAGTAAGAATAGACTGCCCAGGAAATCGAACTTGGAACTGCCCAGTACCGTTTTTTTCGTCTCGCGCTGCAACGCTTATCATAGCAGGTTTCCGGAGGTCGAGGTGAAAACAAAAGGACTGTTTTTGTGGTGTGCGCTAATTTTCGTGGCTTTGGTTTCGGCTCACCCAAGGTTAGGACAGGCCGGGCCGGCAGAGCACCAGTCGGTGTTTCTTTGGCCGGAAGGGGCGCCGGGAGCGGTGGGCACGGAGGATGCGGATCTGCCCTCGCTGACGCTTTACTCGCTCCCGGGGGGCCAGGCCGCCCGCAGCGCCGTCGTGGTGTGCCCGGGCGGCGGCTATGCCGCGCTGGCCATGGATCACGAAGGGCGCCAGATAGCGGAGTGGCTGAATTCCTTGGGAATCGCTGCCTATATCCTGAAGTACCGCCTGGCGCCGCGCTACCATCATCCCGCCATGATCGAGGATGCGCAGCGCGCCTTGCGCTACGTCCGCGCCCACGCGCCGGAGTGGGGAATCGCTCCGGACCGCATCGGCATTTGGGGTTTTTCCGCCGGCGGGCATTTAGCCTCCACCGCCGCAACACACCTCGACGCCGGAAACCCTTCCGCCGCCGATCCCATCGATCGAGTGAGTTCGCGGCCGGACTTTGCCATCCTGGCTTATCCGGTGATTACCTGTAGCGAGTGGTTCAGGCACCAGGGTTCTTGCAAGAACCTACTGGGCGATAACCCCGATCCTAAGCTGGCGGATTATCTCTCCAATGAAAAGCAGGTCACTGCTCAAACGCCGCCCACTTTTCTTTTTCACACCAATGATGACGAGGGTGTCCCGGCTGAAAACAGTGTGGCGTTTTACATGGCCCTGCGAAAAGCGGGTGTGCCGGCAGAACTCCACATTTACCAGCATGGGCGGCACGGGGTGGGCTTGGCACAGAAAGATCCCATCCTGTCTTCCTGGCCGCAACGCCTGGCGGATTGGCTTCGATTGCACGGGTTTTTGACGTAGCAACTCCAGGGCCCGGTGGGAGGAACCTTGTGTTTCGGCCTGGATTATGGCGTCCAAGAATCGAGGGCGCTCCGGTTCTCCTAAGAAAACTGCGCTACCCACTGAGAGCCAGGGCTGCGCTCTGCGCCGGCCGGCGTGGTAGGCAAGAAGCGGGGCTAGTGACTACCGGCAGTCCCGACGGAAGATTTGCGATAAAGCTCCTCGCGGAAAAAGGCTTGGGCCTCTTTTCCCATTTGTCTTCCAGCTTCTTCCAGAAAAAGGGCAGTCGTAGCTCGGCCCGTCCCGGCAAAGCGAATATACATTGCGCGGAGAAGTTTATCCAACGGCTCTTGCCCAAACCGGCGCTGCGCCTCCAAGAACATCAACGGGGCCTTGTCGTACCAGTTGATCTCGCGGTCAGGAGAGGAGGGTTCTGTTTCGGCAATGGAACTGGGCGTTTTGCTTTGACTGGCATGCTCCCGGTACTCAGCCTTGCGCACTTCAGCAAAGGCCTTGCCGTACCGTTCTACTGTAAGGCAGACAGCGGAATACTCGGCCAGCCCTTCGTCGATCCAACCATTAGGCGTCGCAGGATCTGCGAGGGTCCACCAGAAGTGGGCCATTTCATGGCAATTGTCGCGAAAGTCCTTAGCCTCCCCCGATTCCTGGCTCAGTACCCCCAGGGCGCGCTCTTCGGATACGACAATAAGTGGGATCCGGGAATAGCCCCAGCCGCTGCGGGGAGAGTAGACCAAGCGCAATATACCTTTCACCCGGGGCGGTCCATAGCGGCTGGAGAGCCGATTCATTCCTGCTACCAAGCCGTCGATTTTGGATTTCTGAAGCGGCTCGGGCAGCCGGTAAGAATAGATTTCCAGCTGGGTAGCTTCGACTCCACCCGTAAGCTGATGCAAGAGAGGAGAGGCTAGCAGCACTATGTCGAACCCTGGCGTGAGCGATGTCCAAACGGTAATCGAGCGTTCGTCCTCGTTCCGCTGCTCTCTCCGCAGGCCGTTGGTGGTCGTCGGAAATCCTTGAGGAAAATTCGCCTGCACCTCAAACGTGAAATTCTTCAGTCCCTCGAAAAGCGGGTACCAAGCGCCATACAAGGCCAGCTCAACCAGTTGAGGAGAAATCATATTCACTCCATTGACCACCTCGCTAATTTCCCCACCATATTTAATGCGCAAGTTCTGAACGTCTGGGGCCTCCACGACTACCGCAGCGCTCCCCTGCGAAAAGGGCAAGGGCGCCAGGGAAGAATCCAAATGAAAGCCCACGGGCTTCCCATCCGCCGCCACCTGACGAACGGTCAAGCCCTTGTACAAATAAAATCGGGATGAAGGAGGATGCTCAATCGTGGCCTCAGCCTCCAGCTTGTGCTGCGCGGGCTCGACCCGAACCTGGAGACGATAATGGAAAGGGCTTGTCTCCTGTCCCTTTCCGATTCCCATCATAACTACTGTCGAAAGTGCCAAGCTGATTAGTTTTGTAAAGGGTTTCATAATCTCTACCTCGTCAACCGGTAACATACGCCTAACCGCTTCTCACTGCAACAACCGGTCCAGTCCCCACAACATTGACATGCCGCACACAACGCGGTACCGTTGCATACGACCATAGATTAAATGATCCACTTCTTCGGGTTGGATTATTCGTGGGAGGAGGGAGAACTTTATGGAAAGGAAAACAACGTTGAGCCGCCGGGAGTTTTTGGAGAAGACTTCAATAGGTCTGGCGGCGGCCGGGGCCGTTCCGCGAAGTTTTGCCGTTTCCGGCAATCCCAATACGCTGGCCGTGCAGGGAGGGACCCCGGTCCGCTCGGCCCCTTTCCCGGCTTGGCCACAGACCACTGAGGTCGAGGAGCAGAATATCCTGAAGTCGCTGCGTAACCATCGCTGGTGCACAATGGATGGCGAATTCATTCCCAAGTTTGAAAAGGCTTGGGCTAGCGAGGTGGGATCGCGGGGCTGCGTCATGACCCCCTGCGGAACCCATGCCCTGCAGATGGCCCTGGAGCTCTTGGATGTGGGGCCGGGTGACGAAGTTATTCTTTCCCCTTACACTTACATTGCCACCGCCGATGCCGTGATGATGGGCTACTCGCTGCCGGTTTTCGCGGATTCCGATCCCAAGACGTTTCAGATTGACCCGGATGACATCGAGCACCGCATTACAGAACATACCCGCGCCATCATGCCCGTCCACATTTTTGGCGCTCCTTCCAACTTGGATAAAGTCCTGGCTATCGGCAAAAAACACAACATTCCGGTCATCGAGGACGCCTGCCAGGCGCACCATGCGGAGTGGAAGGGAAAGAAAGTTGGCACGTTGGGGAGAATCGGTTGTTTCAGTTTCCAGGAGACCAAATGCCTTCCTGGGGGAGAGGCCGGCGCCTTGGTGAGCGATGACGAGGAGTTGATCGAAAAGGCTTACATGTTCAGAAACTTTGGAAGCGACCCAAAAACTCACCAATATGCGACTCGCGGATTCAAGTATCGAATCTCCGACTTTGCCGCCGCCGTGCTCGTGGGGCAACTCGAGCGATACGAAGAGCTTTGCGCCAAGCGGGAGGCGCACGCCGCTTATTTGATAGCGGAGTTGAAGAGAATCCCTGGCTTTAGTGTGCAAGAGAATTACCCGCAATCGACACGGCAAAACCATTACTGCTTCGGCGTGCGTTGCGATACGGACCATTTCAAAGGCTTGCCGCAACACAAAGTGGCGAGCGCCTTGTCAGCAGAAGGCATTCTGGCGGGGGCGGGTTACTCGCCGCTCAACAAGCAACCCTTTATCGAGCGGAGCCTGAATTCGCGTGGCTTCAAGGCCGTGTATTCTCGGGAACGCCTGGACAAGTGTCTCCGGGAAAACAGTCACCTTCCCAAGAATGACCAGTTGTGCGCGACCGCTTTTTACCTGGAGCAAAACGTGCTTCTCGGCGAAAAGAGCGATGTCGACGATGTCCTGACAGCCTTTGACAAGGTGCAAAAGAACGCGAGTGTCCTAGCCTGATTCTGTTAATGCGGGTCCTTCTTGCTCTTTTCCGCGGCGCGAATGCTGGCTAGCCGCTGCTGAGCCGCGCGGTCAATCCATGTAGCAGGAAGCTCGGCCCGTAGTTTCTTGTAAATGGCGGTGGCCTGCGCGGTATTCCCGGCTCGCTCAAGTGCCTCAGCCTCGCGGAAACGCTCCTCACCCGTGGTGAGCATCTCGCCCCAGATGCGCACCGCCTCGTCGACGGTCATCGTAGCAGGAATCTTTTTCAACACTGGGGGGTTCGGGTCGGTCAAGATTCCGTAGGCAGCCGGGTTGCGTTCCCGGAATAGCCGCGCCCGCATGTCTTGTTGGAAGTTCGCCGCGTCACCGGCCTCGCGCCCGCCAAACGGGTCGATATCGGCCATCGCGGTAGCATTTTGCCCTTTCCCTTCAGCGAGCACCTTCCCCTGCGGAGAGACAATCATCGCCCCGCTGCCCCGCTGGGCGACCACCAGGTAAACGAAGTTGTCAACGGCTCGCGTGCGAAACGCGGCTCGGTCCAGGTCAGCATCGTCGGTCATGGCCGCTCCGCCCAGGGTCGGATCAAAGATGATGTCCGCCCCGGCCAGCGCCAAGGCCCGCACTGACTCCGGAAAGACCATGTCATAGCAGATCGACAGACCCACCCAACCCAGGTCGGGGGTTTTAAACACGGGGAAGCTCGTTCCCCGCACTCGGTCAGATTCGTTGACAGTGGGCTGCACCTTGTAATAGCGCCCGATTTCTCGCCCATCGCGGCCCAGGAAGAACGCCGTGTTGCGATAGGTGCCGTCCGGTTCGGCGGTGTCGTTGCAACAGACCAGATACATCCGGTGCGATGCCGCCACCTTCCCCAACCGGTCCAGCATCCGGCCCACCGCTTCGGGCAGCACCTGCCTTATCAGTGTCTTATTGCCAACCTCCCAATGCAGGATCCCCAGCGTGTCTTCGGGCAATGCCAGAACATCACAACCCGCTCCCCCGGCTCGCTGAACTAAGTTCTGCAATTCTCCCAAGGTTGTATCCACATCGGCCAAGGCCTCTTGAGGCTTCAATCGCCAGTTGATATTTCGCGTTGCCGGCTGAGCGGTACAAATGCGAACAAGTTTTTTCCTTGCGGCTTGGGGCGGGGGACCCATTCGGGCTGCGCAGCTTGCGATACCCATTGCCAACAACAGGACGATCTGGACGTAAGCTTTCACGACTCGTTCCATTTCTAACCTCCCCGATGGTTTCATCTCGGATCCGTACCCTATCGCAGAAACCTTACGACGCCATCGGCTGGCACTGGCCCGGCAAACACGGCGAAGTCTCCTGTGGCATTCTCGCGCACAAACCCCGGAGTGTCGCAACGAAACGCTTGCCCCGCCGTGTCGAGGTGGAGTTCCACGGGTGAACCCGGCGCCGCCTGAAGCTTCAACTCCAACCTCTGGTCGCGCATCGTTGCCGACGCGCCATCGGCGCCGGTGAAGTACACGACTCTTGCACCCTTTTGCTCAGGCTCGATCAACAAGATCAAGGGCTCCGCCCCGCTCAGCGTCACGGGGATCTGAGCAAGATCGGAAACACTGTAGGGGCCGCCCGAAAGATATCGGTTGTGTCGCAGATCGACGACGCGAAAGTGATTGCCCTCTTTCAGGCCGAGTTGAGCGGGCGCAAGTATGCGAAGTCTATCCTGGCGCTCGCCGTTTCCGCCCAAAGCCCCAACCACCGCCAGAAGGCGACCACTTCGGCTAAAGGCGCTCGCAATCGATCCGGGTTGGTCCATGGCCAGCACGTCAGGTTGGTCGAGGCTTGAAACTTTCCGGGAACTATTCAGGCCGAAGAATCGCCAGTAACCCCAAGTCTCCCGCTCCAGTGCAATTCTGGGTTGGCTAGACGTCCTCCACACTTCCAGCGTCCGTGCCCCTTCCACTGCGAACGGGATCATGAGCGTGGTAAGAAGGTTGATCATCGACCGGTCGTCCTGATTGGGGCGCCAATATCCGACTGTTTGGACGCCCTGTCCCCAGCCGTTCCAGCTTGTCGCCAGCGTCGCTTCGGTCATCTCGCGCGGATCATTGTTTTCACCGTTCCCTCGAATGTCAAACCACGGAACCACGCCGGAGAAGAGCAGCATGTTGGCGTTCATGAGCATCACGCCCTTGCCGCGGCTGTGACGCGCCACCACCCGCCGGGCGCGTTTCGCAAAGTCATGGTAGCCCTCGGTCGAGAAACTGCCGAGATACCCGCCGCAACCGTGCCGGGAGTTGTTACAGAAGCGGATGTTGATCCATTGGTCGACGTAGAGCCCGTCGAAATCGAACTGCGTGAGCAATTGATCCCATTGCTTCTCGAGGAATTCTCTCCAGCCTTGGGCGTTGTAACACATGAGCGTGGTTTCGTTCGCGAACTCGATGCCCGCAGAGGCCATCCACTCTGCGGCATGCCGCTGGTAGCCGGGCGCGCTGAAATTGAAATCGGCAAATGTGACGTAGGGGATAACTTTGATTTTGTAATGATGCGCGGTCTCAAGGAAGTGCCGGATCATCTCGGGCTGGAGCGGCCGTGCGTAGTCTCCGGACCAGTAGTTCGCCCCTCCCACGATGAGGTTGACGCCCATCTGAGCCCACAGTTTTACCTGGTCGTCGCTCGGCGGCTCCCAAGCTTTCTGCGTTCCACGCCAGCGCGTCATGACGATCTGATGCGGTCCAGGCCAGACCGGGCGGATGCTGTTCAGGTCGTCTCTGGGGTGCTTGGCCGGCGTCATCTGAACCCAGAAAACGCGCTTCCGGACGTCGCCGGGGTTGAATGGGTAGGTGGCGTTGCGGATATCGAACTCATCGAGTTCGAGCGAGTGCCCGCGCATTAAGAGCTGGGTGAAGATGTTTGTCCTGCCGCGCGAATCATAGCCGCTCAGGACGCGGCCGTCCTTCGTCTCGACTGCTCCCGTGTCCACCTCTTTGCCGTTTTCGAGCAGGACGGCGGAATCGCGGTAGCCGCTCCAGCGGTCCCCGAAGTCTTGCTTCGAGAACTCGATTCCGGTGACACGATTCGCCAAGTGGAAGAAGGCATTCCAGTGGGACTCGAATATGGGCTGATCCGGTTCAATCTGCGTAATGCTCACGGTTGGCTCTGGAACCACTTCGGGCGGCTCCCCCTTAGGGTCGCTCACTTTCGTAAGGTACTGGACGGAGTCCTTGGCGAGGAAGGCATGGTTGAAGCAGTTCCAGCGAAGCTGCACCGGCTTCACGGTAGTAAGGCTGACGGTGACCTTCGTGAAGCCATCTACGTCGAAAGAGTAATCGATCTGCCAGAAGAGTGAGGTGTCGCCATATTGCCCGGTTGCGCGAACATTGACAGTTTCCGGGCCCGAGCTCAACAATTCTGTCTTGATCCCCGAACCTCTCGCCGCGTCGAAGCGGCGCGCATCCGTGAGCTCGTAGGAGGACCCATAAAGCGGCCTCATCTCGACGGCCTTCTCGTACCCGAACCGTGGCCGGTCTTTGCCGCCTTCGCGCCGCGCGCCCGGGTCGTCCTCCGGCATCAGGCCGACGTAGGGATTAGGGAACCTTGTCCCGGCGGCCACAAACTCCGTATCCAATGCCTTGGCGGAGACGATCTGGCCGGTCGAGCGATCGATGACGTATTGGAATGTCCCGCCGGTCACAGTGATGGCTTTCGGAGTTTCGACCGTTTTGAGCGGCTGGAAAATTCCGTAGACTTTCCCGTCGTATATGTCTGCCTTTTCGCCGAAGAGGGGCGTCGCCAGCGCGGTGGCGAGCGCAAAAAGCATCAGTCTTTTCATCATGTGTCCACCCTGCCAGTGCGATCGCCGGGCATTATAGCACCCCTTGTCTAGCCCTGCGCTTTCTGCTCGCCGACTCAAAACGGCGGAGCGTATTGACAAGTCCAAGCTGGCGAACCAAAACCAGCTTGCCAGGAGGGTAGCAGGCAGGGTAAAACAACTCAGTCCGGGACACCGTCTGTTGGCAGATGTTACCCGTTCACGAAAGAAAGGAACTCGACCTTGCTACTAACACTCGCTGACTGCGAGAAAATCCACGGAGCGGCCCTCGATGTCCTGAGCGATTTGGGCGTTCGTGTCGATGATCCGCAAATCATCCGCATGATGGAGGAGGCGGGTGCCACAGTGGACGGCGAGAACCGCGTTCACATTCCCGCCCGCTTGGTGGAGTGCGCCCGCAGGCAGGCTCCCCGGCAAGTCAAGATTGCTGACCGCAATGGCAATCTCTGGCAACTGAGTCCGGAAGGCGGGACGCTGGTTCTGACGGGGAACGCGCTTTACATCACGCGAGGCCGGGTTCGCAGCGATTTGTGCGCGACCGATTTGGCCGAACTGGCGCGGGTGGCCGACGCTTGCCCGAACATTCACGGCATGGTGGGAACTTCCCTCGCCGATTATCCCCCCGCCAGCCGTGATTTCGTGGGCTTTCGCATCATGGCGCAATTCACGGGCAAGCATCTGCGGCCGTGCATCTACACTCCGGCGGGCGCGCGCACGGTGATGGAGATGGCCCAAGTTCTCCTGGACGGCGCAACCCTGCGCGAGCGCCCCATCGCCAGCACAGGATTCAGCATCATCAGTCCCTTGCACTGGACGGCGCTGGCGCTGGCCGTCTTCAAGGAGACGGCGGGCCTGGGCGTGCCTGTCATGATCAATTCCGAACCTCTGGCGGGAGCCACCGCGCCGGTCACCCTGGCCGGTTGCCTGGTGATTGGTGACGCCGACACGCTGAGCGGACTGGTCATCAATCAATTGCTCGAACCGGGCCGGCCGTGCTTTTACAACGTGGGTTTTGCCCATGTGTTCGAGATGTCCGCGGGTCTGGCGCTTACGGGTGCGCCGGAGAATGCCCTCCTGCAAGCGGCAGGGGCCGACATGGCGCGATTCCACGGCCTCCCGTGCGCATCTTGGATGTCCACGGAATCGCTCTGCGCGGACTCGCAAGCGGCCTTCGAGAAAATGATCGGCGGCATGGCCCACGCTGCCGCCGGTGTTAACTTCATCTGGGGGGCCGGCAACCTGGAATCCACTCTGGCGATGTCGTGCGAGGCGCTCGTGACCGATAACGAAATTGCGGGTTATTTCCTGCGATATCAGAAGGGATTCCCGGTGGATGAAGAGGGGTTGGCCCTTGAGGATATTAGAGAAGCTGGCCGGTCCGGCGACTTCTTGAATTCGCCGCACACCCTGAAGCATTTCCGCCAAGTCTTGAGCCGGGCGCAATTGGCCGTGCGCGCGCGGCGCGGCGACTGGGAGGCGAATGGCTCGCGCACCTTTGAGGAATCGGCGGCACTGAGGGTGCGCGACATCCTCGCGCAGGAGCCCAAGCATTACCTGGACCCGCACCAGCAAGCCGAATTGGAGCGATTGGAGCGGTCGGCAATGGGAAAGTGAAGGCGTCCCACAGGAGAGACAACATGTCGAAAATCGAGAGACGGGATTTCTTGAAGGCCTGCGGCGTAGGGGTAGCTTCGCTGCGGGGCGCGGGGTCAAGCCCTGCTCTCGAGGCGGAGGAAGTCAGAACGCCCCTTCCACCTCGACCATTGAGCGGGATGGTGAAGTTACACCAAGGCAAACCCACCCTATTCATTAATGATAAACCGGTTTATGCGATGCTTTATGCCCTTACGGATGCCCCCGGGGGACGGTGGACATGGGAAGAAGTTCCTCAGAACAACCTTCGAGCATTTGCTGATTGCGGAATCAAGGTCTTTCAGATCGACCTCTTCCTTGAGCATGTCTGGATGCCGGATCGGTCGATTTCGATGGATTTAGCCGCGAAGCAACTCCGCGGCGTTCTCGAGGCGCGTCCCGATGCGGCGGTGATTATACGCTTCCATGTGAATGCCCCAGCGTGGTGGAACGAGAAGTATCCTGAGGAAGGTGTCCGCTTCGCGGACGGCCCTGTGGAAGACCACGATTCCAAGGGGTTACTGCGCCAGGTTATTGACCACGACCTGGACCGCTCGCCTCGCAACAGCCTGGCCTCCGCGAAGTGGCGAAGGGAGGCTACCGAGAAGCTCATCGAATTCTGCAAGCGGCTGGCGGCGATGCCCGAGGGCAACGCGGTCGTGGGCATCCAGGTCGCTTGTGGCGTCTACGGCGAATGGCATTATTGGGGGTTCATCGAGCACGACCCCGATACAGGCCCGTGCATGACCGCTTACTTTCGCGAATGGCTTCGCGCCAAGTACGGCACAGATCAGGCCCTGCAAAAAACTTGGAACAGCCCGGGCGCGGCTTGTGCTTCGGCTCCCGTCCCGGATACGGCGGAGCGCGCGCATACTGAAGCGGGAATTTTCCGTGATCCGGAAAAAGAACGAAGGGTGTCTGACTACTATGAATGCCAGCATCAGGTCGTCGCCGATGACATCATTCATTTCTGCAAAACGGTGAAGGAGAGTTGGCCGCGACCGATTGTGACCGGAACGTTCTACGGCTATTTTTTCTGCCTGTTTTCCCGGCAAGCCTCGGGGGGGCATCTGCAAGTGCAGCGCGTTCTGAATTCCCCCTATGTCGACTACCTGAGCGCGCCCCAGGCGTATGGCGAGATCTATCGCGCCATGGGCAATAGCGGGCAATCCCGCGGGCTTGTAGAATCCGCCAGCTTGCACGGCAAACTCTGGCTCGATGAGATGGATGAAGATCCGGGTCTCAGCTCCAGAACTTGGGAAGGTCCCAAAGTACCCGTTTCGGACGCCATTGCCCTCCTGCGGCGGAACGTGCTCGAGTCCTACACCCGCGGCCAGGGTTTGTGGTTCTATGACTTCGGCCCGGCTTACACCAGAAAGGGATGGTGGGATCATCCCGCGCTCCTGAAAGAGGTGCGGCAACTTCACGCCCTTTTGGCTTCCTATGCAGAAAAGCCTTATCGCTCCGAGGCCGACGTATTGCTGGTCTTTGATACGGATTGCTTCTACTACCTGGGCGCCGATGCGAAGACGGATCCGCTCACTGACTTCTGCGCCGTGAACGAACTTTCCGCGGCTGCCTTCCACAGCGGCGCGGCGCTGAGCACGGTCCATTTGGGAGACCTGAAACTTGTCGACTGGAAAAGGTATCACACCGTCGTTTTTGCCAATACGTTCCTGCTCACGACCGATCAGAAGAAGTTCATTCGCGAAAGCGTGGCCCGCGATGGGCGCCACTTAATCTGGATGTATGCTCCGGGCTATACCGATGGGCAGAGGCTGAGCTCGCAGTATGTCTCTGAAGTGGTCGGGATGAAGCTGCGCAAGATCGTCAGGTCAATCCCCCCGGAAATCAACGTGGCCTACACTGACGCCCCACGGCTTCAATACGGGATGCAGACTCCTGTCGATCCGTATTTTGTAATTGCCGACGAATCGGTGGTCGAAATTGGAAGCATAGAGAACACAGGCCTGGTGGCATTGGCATCGAGGAAACTTGATGCAAGCACTTCCTGGTTCTCGAGTGTGCCCATTACTCATCCGGACCTGTGGAGGTACATCTTCCGCAAGAGCGGCGCACACATCTATAGCGACAACGACGACGTCATCCATTGCGGGGGAGGAATTCTCTGCCTGCACACCAAAGCAGGCGGCAAGAGAAAGATCTCTTTGCCCAATGCCAAGACAATTGAAACCGAGTTGCCACCCAGATCCACGACCCTTTTTGATGTCGAGACGGGAACGGTGTTGCTGGCGTAGATGGAGGCAGCAGCATTGGAGGAATCGCTCGTTTCTGCAGCACAAGGAACAAGGAACCTCATGTTAAAGGCGGGTGGCACACGCAGGCTGGCGCAGAACGCAGTTCTGCGATTTACGTGGCACGCCATGACGCCCCCCGCCTCGCGCAGAGCGGTAGTTCTGCGTTCGCTGCGCAGTGGAGCCTCTGTTCATGGTGGCTCGTTATGGATAGCCCGTCAATCGACCGCGTGACCTCTCGAAAGGACGCCAAGGGCGGACACCGCCCCGAGGGTATCTCGCTCCTCGAGAATGATGCTGGTAGTGAACCTGATCTTGATCGTAGCTTCCATCGCGACGCCCATTGAAGCTGTCAGCTCTCAGCCATCAGCTTTCAGCGAGCGTGCTGATAGCTGACGGCTGAGAGCATGCGTTGGCAGGAGACAAAGGAGGACGAACCGCTCTCCCCGATGCAAATCCGTCAGTTGACGGACTGGGAATCGTCGACGTGCACAGCGGCTCGAACGACCTTTCCCTGGAATCCGTCAGCTGACGGACCCTACAGCAGTTGGTAGTTCAGGATTCAGGAGTCCCCGATTGCTGGGGTCCGATGGTCCGATTCGAATCGGAGCAGAAATCGGACAGGATTCGGTATTCAGGGTTCAACAATCCAAACTCAGGAATCAGGGTTCAAAAAACGAAATTCAGGAGTCTGGTGCAAGTAGCGGGGTTAGAGCCTATTCAGTATTGACATTGCCTTGTTTTCAAACAATGTCTCCCATTCCGGCGCGACCAGGCAATCACTGTCCTCCTGGGCGTGGCCCACATTCTCAAGCTGCTCCGCCGTGGGTGTATAGTAAATATAGCCATTCGTGTAGCCCGCCACAAACGTCAATGGATGAGGAGAAAGCTTCTTGATTTTAAGTCCGATCGGTGCGGTGAGTTCTCCGGGGAAGGTAATCAGTACGAAATCGCCGACTCTTATCCCCACCACCTCAACTTCGAGCGTCTTTTTGGCCGCGGCTTCATATTGCGCTTGATGCATCTTCAACAAAGCCAAGTTCGTCTGGATTCGGGTCAGTTCTTCCATAGCATAAATATTGTGGAGGTACAGATCCATATTCTTTCTGTTTTCAGCATCAAGCGTCTTCCAGTCGTCTCGTCCGATCATCTCGTCGCGCATATACTCGTAAGAATAGTCAGACGGATACTTGGGGAACAGACGGTATTTCACGATCAGGGGAAGAAACGTCTTCAGGTTGAGATCCGTCTCCTTCAACGACTGAAGCACTCTTTCCTGCTCCGCCCGCAGCGATTCAATGTGCTGCGCGAGGTTGGCTCTCGGCAGCTCAATGGTCTCATTGATGATTTTCAGCTCCGCGTTTTCCCTGGTTTGTATGGTTCTCACGGCCCGCATGGTGCTGAGTCCGAGCATGTCCCCCAGCGGCTCGGCATCGTGGGGAGTGTCCACACTCTTATACCTCACGGGATTTGTATCTCCTGCTGCTCCCTGGACAAAGAACGCGATCGCGCCATTGCCCAGATCCTCTTCAATCACTCTCGAAGCGAAGCCCGTAACATCCGCGGTGTTTCCACCGTTCGGAACGCCCTCGATGGGATGACAGGCAAAGTTGTACATAACTGCCAGGGGCTGCCCGTTCTTCCGGTCCAGACGAAGTACACCGATCTGAGGATCAACCGGCCCAATCCCCGCAACTTCTTCATCCGGAGGAAATGAATACGCGCGGCGAACGTCCGCCGTCCTGCCGCTTCTCAGCTTCACCCGGCGGTTCTCCATGATTCGGTTTTCAAATCCGCTCCCGGCGCCGACATTCACGGGAACCATCTTCCGTGCCGCCTCTCTCACTGCCTGGACAGTCCGTTGGTCGACGTCCGAGCTCACCACCCCGTGACAGTGGCTGGTATTCACCAGGATATTCGCGGGCTTGATGTTCAGCTCCTTTGCGATCTGCGAGCGAACCTTGCTCAGATAGTCGTTTTTGATCCATCCTATTTCGGCGACCGCTACGGCATCGAGGGTAATGAGAGCCACCGTAGTGTTCTCGTCCTTCAGCACCAATGCCCTGACATACAAAGGATCGTTGACTAACCCTCCTTCGCGCCTGGTTATGTCCACTTTCGCAACTCCCGCCCAGAGCTGAGCCGCGTAGGCAGTGGCGGGCCGAGATGACCCGGCAACCATAACCATCATGCTCGTGATTGCCAGGTGTATGGTGGTTCGAAGGTAATATCGAAGACTTCGAAACCGGCGTGAGCGGTCAAGTTCCCTCGAGTCGTTGATTTTCATAATATGATTCCTCCTGCGAATTTGAGGATCGGAGAGGGAGCTTTCGCTCCTGGGAAGGAGAGGATTCGGATGAATCCCGTTGGCATCGTAGGAGCACCTCATCCCGGTGCCCCTAGGGCCTGCGCTTGTATTCCTCCACCAGGACGCCGGCACGCGGTCGGGTCCGCTGTAGCAAAGCTGCCTGTTCGTTTTCAGGCATGGGCTTGAAAGTCTTGGCGAGGTAGACGTTGTAGTTCAGCACTTCCATTCGATCCATGCCGGAAACGGCCAAGCTCACAGGCTGACTCCAAACCCACCGCAAGGCTTCGTCGGCCTTGGCTACGCTCAGACTAAGGATGCGGCCAAACGCCATGGTCTTGAAGGCGATGATACCCGCGTTGCGTTTCGCGACTTCATCCACCACGTTCCTGCGGAAACTGCGGAAGTGCGGGTCGGCAACGTTGAGGATCATCATGTAGGTGTCGAGCGGATACCGCTTGGTCATTTCGAGCTGGCTCTCAAAATTGTGGCCGGTCATGCCGATGAAACGGATTTTGCCTTCTTGCTTGGCTTTCTCAGCCGTCTCCATGGCGCCGCCGGGCCCCAGAACTTTCTCCAGCTCCGCGAGGTCGTCCAGCCCATGGAACTGCCAGATGTCGACGTAGTCAGTGCGGAGGCGGCGCAAGCTCCTCTCGAGAGTCTCCCTGGAACCCTTGGCATCGCGCGGGCAAACCTTAGTCATTAGCACGAGTTTCTGCCGGCGGCCTTCAATAGCCTTACCCATCAATTCCTCGGCGCGACCCTTGTGGTAGCAATCGGCGTTGTCAAAGAAGGTGATGCCGAGGTCCAGGGCGCGATGCGTGAGGGCGATGGCATCTTCGTCCTTTTCGGGCAGTGCGGCGTGATATCCGCCCAGGCCAATAATACTTACTTTCAAGCCCGTCCCACCGAGCGTCCGCATCGGCATCTTGCCATACGTCTCCGCAACCTTGGCCCAACTCCCTACCATGCCGCCCAAGGCCGCCACTGCGGTCGTGCCCACAGTAGTTCTCAGGAAGGTTCGACGGTCCAAATCATCTCGGTCCATGGCACTCCCTTCTAGTTCTCCTGCCGGATCTCCCTAAAGAGCGCCTTGAAGCATTCGGCGGCCTTGACCCCGCCTGGGCTGGGTGAGCCTTCCCCGTAGTACGCCTGCACGAAGTCACCCAAACCTCCCCAGGTGGTTTGCAGCAGGCCCAGGGTGCGCGACTTGAGGGAATCCGTCGCGTCTGCGCGCACTTTGCGGATCATTTCGAACTCGTTTAAGGCGACGTCAGGCATTTGCCACGGAGCTGACACCACGCGGAAGCCCTGGATGGCGAAGTACGCTGCTGTGGGGACCGCAGTATCGTAATGCCAATCGCAAATTACAATATCTCTTGGAACCATGCCGATCGCGGGCGCGGTCCCGTTCTGGCTTGCCTCCCACTTCCCCAGCCCTGTTACATCACCGTCCAGGAAGCGGTCTCCCCACATCCACATCTCCCGATGGGTCGCGGCCAAATGGTCGTGCAGGGCACGCACTTCCTGCGCAAATAGCTCGGATTTGTTCTTGCCTCGGCAACGCGGACAGAAGTCCTCACCAAGCAGAAAAACCTCGTCCATGCCTACGTGAACGGCATCGGCCTGGCAGACATTCGCAAGCTCATCAATCAGGTCAAAGACGATGTTGTGCAGACCCGCAGCCAGTGGGCAATAGCTTCGGCAATAGATGCCTTTGTTGCCAGGGTATTTCCCGGGTGTTTCGTCAAACTCCGGATGGGCTCGCAGGAGGCCGAAAGTCTGCGCCGCCCACGACTGGTGACCCAGCAAATTGATCAGTGGAATCAAGCGAACCCCGGCGTCGCGGCAGGCGGCCACAATCTGTTTGACCTGTTCCTCGGAAAGGGCTTCCGCGTCGGCCACCTCCGGGTGTGACTTGTACTGGTAGCCGTAGTCGAATTCCATCACCAGCACGTTCACGCCTTCTTTCGGCAGCACGTCACGAATGAACCGCACCGCCAGGGAAAGCTCATCCGGCTTCGGGGCGCCCAGGTAGAGTCCGCGGACGGGAAGAGGAGATGATCCGGCATCGGCTGAAATGGCGGGAAAGAAGGCAACTGCGATGAGTGCTATTAGAGATAATTTTGCCAACCGTTGACCCATGAGATTGGTGAATCGATCCTTCATAGCTTCACTCCTTTTGGTGGGCGTCCATAAAGCAACCCGAGTATATGCCTGCGAGCCTCGCTAGTACAAGGTCACTCGGACGAGTTTGAGTATCGCGCGTCGTGGTGAGGCGCCCTGCGGATTCACGCCAGAGGGATTCACCCCGGCAAATGATACAGCTACTTCCTGGTGGCCAGACACAAGACCGTGTCCACGTCGCTCCACTTCTCGCCCTTCGGCAGCGTCAGAACATACCCTCGATCGGATGCGGTCAACCCCATTGCCTTGCCGTTACTCAGCAGCGTGGCCCGGTCAAACGCGCGCCCATCGGTTGCCTCGCTAATTTGCAGTGAAGCATCTTTGGGTGAATTCAACACATGCAGGTATACGGTGCTGCCGTCGGCGGAGTCGGTTGCAACGCCCCATTTCGGATGAGCGGTTGGGTTTGTTACGTACGAGGTGCTGGCGATGGTGTGGTGAACGGCCTTGCTATTGGCGTGCATCAATTGGCCCAGTTCCTTGAACGCTTCAGCCACTCCAGTCTCCCATTCATTATTGACGTACGGTCCCGCAGACCAAGCGATCCCACCATTGACCTGTCCCTGGGTGGCAGCCCAGAGGACCGTGGTTTGGTACATCTCTCGGGGAGTGCGCGACATCTTCCCTCCACTGGCCCACCAGTTCCCGGCAACTGTGGCCGCCCATTGCTGCTGTCGATTCTCTGTTTCAGAGCCGATGAGTGTGGCCGGGGGACCGCTCCACCCACCGTTTTTCCAGATCGCGGCATCGGGCGTGTGCTTGAGCATCGCCGCCTTCACTTTGGTTCCATTGCACAGTCCGCCGTCTTCCCAGTAGCCAATGATCCGGCTGCCGTAGCGCGAGCCGATTTCATCAATGAGTTGAACGTACAAAGCTTCCCAGAGTGGGTCCCTCGGCCTGCGGTCGCTCCCCTCGGTAATGTTGACCTGGGTGGAGTAGCCATTCTCCATCAGTTTCTTCTGCTCCGCCTCGGTCAAGTCATGCCGATCGTCGGGATGGACATAGAGGATCAGAGGAATGCCTTTGGCTTTCAGGGCATCGGCCAAGTCGCCGATCAGGTCGCGCCGGGCCACTTTGTTGGGAAAGACCCTTCCCCAAATCGGACTCGGATACAGCAGGTTCATCCCCGCATGATAGGCGGTAAATATCACATATTGCGCCCCCATGCCCTTGGCCACGCCAGCCAATGCCCTCACGTCCAGGGCGTCCGCCACGGCATTGAGGTCGGTGGCCGGCTTGCCGCTCGGGCTGGTCCACGTCCCACCGTAATGGCCGTCATGGTACGTGCCCAACGTGTAGTGGACGAACAACCCCATCTTCGCGTTCATGCAGTATGCCCGAGGTGAGATCGCCGCGGCCGGCGTTGCCGGTTCCACGGCAATGGTTCTGCCCACCGTAATAAACGTCAAGAGTATCCCCAATATGACTACCCGTGTGTTCATGCTCGCCTCCGTTGGTTCCTGGCTCAAGTGCAACCGCTGCTTAGGATCCCCCAATCATTCGATCGTGAGCCAGGTCAGGCTGCCGGCCGGAATCGTCAGAGTGACCTTGATCTCGGATTTGCCATTCAAACGGAACTCGCGCGGGGCATCGCCCTCGATGCGAATGCGCGCTCTGCCGTTGAGGCCGCAGTAATAAAGTGGCAGGGTCAGGGTGCGGGTAACGCTCGTGTCCAGGGGGTTGAAAACCATGGCCAGACCCTTTTCAGCAAGCCGAGGGTTTGCGTGCAGAAGGGCGTCTATATCTCGGCCGTCGGCGCGCCGGATGTGGATAACGTCAGATTCGAGAATGGCCCGGTGGGCTTTATAGAAATCGATCCATTTCTTGACGAGAGCTTTCGTCTCGTCGGTGTCGTAAAGCTGATAGCCGCGATAGGCCGCCTGAACGCCGCAGCCGAGAAGTTGGGCCAGAACCTGGCCATACACGTCCAGGTGTTCGCGCAGGGGTTCAATCGTTGCGGCGGCGCCGCCTCCGTGATACTGCACCAGGGGCACGAACATCCATCCCATGCTGGGAGTTTTCTCCCACGTCCCGTCATAGATGTTCTGTCGCCCGATAATGATCTGCTGCGCCCGTGGAAGCGACCAATCATCCTCGCGATAACCCATCCCGGTTTTGTTCGAGCCATTTAGGAAGTACCAATCTGGCACATTCAGATAGACGCCTTGGGCGCGGCACCAGCGGTAGAACTGCGCAATCTTGGTCCACTGCGTCCATTGCGAATCGAGCAAGTCGCGATGCCCGGGATGATGGGTCGAGGCGCAAACGTCGCCGGGATATGAACCATCGTTTTCCAGCACGCCCATGCCAGTGGTTTCGATGAAGGTGTGGAGTTTGCGGAAGTAGTCGATTCCCCAAGCGCTGCCCAAGCAGGGCGACTGCCCGAAGATCGCCCCTTGCGTGGTGTTGGTCTTGGGGTCGATCACATCATTTTCCGGACCAACTTCCCGGCTGGCGAGCAGGGAGTAACCGCCCAGTACAATGCCTTTGCTGCGGGCGTAATCCACCAGTTCCTTGATCTCTTGCATGTAGTCTGCGTTCACGTGGGTGGGGTCAAAGTGGGTACCAAAAGAGATGATCACCATCTCAAAGCCGGCTTCTGTGGCCTGGTCGATGGCGCCCCGAACCTCCGTGGGACCATCCCTGGTCACGTGCATGAGAATCGGATTCTCGGTTACCCAGGGAGCGATGGTGCGATACAGGCGCCGCAGAGCGAGCCCATTGCGCTCCCGCTCTGTGCTGTCATATACGAGCTCGTAGGTGCGGTACGATTCGAAGGTTTCGCTCGGAAGAATATCCACTTCCGGGCCGTAAGGCGGATACACTTGAAGCAGGCAGGGAGTTTGGAGATTGTAACTCACCTGGGTGGTGTAATCCGGATCCGCATTCCAATGCGCGGTATGATTAGCGCTTCCAACGTCCGAACCATTGAATTCATAATCCGACTCGACATGGATGTTTGGAAAATGCCCCCCGCCCTCGCTAACGCTGGACCCGTACTCAACAGCGGCGAGGACTTCATTCACAAACCGGTTCAGCCGCACCCGTCTCCCGGACTGGTTATGAATGGTAAGCCATTTCGAAAGCAACGGGATTCCATCAAGCATTTCGTAGTGGACAAAAACCGTGATTCCTGATATCCCCAGCTCTCCCGGATCAAAGCGCAGAGTGAGCGATGCGCCGGGAGGGGGCCAAGGCTGATCGCCGGAAAAGCGCGTCCGCTTCCACGGAAACCGCTCTTTGGTTTTGCCGATGCGGAATCCGGTGCAGCGGAAGGCGCTTGGGTCAGCAGTCATCTGGTCGAGCCATTCCGGCTTCAAATAAGCGCCGTCCGGCTGCCCAGCCAGCCCGCCCACCGGCGTCTCTGATTGCCAATCCAGTTTGACGTAAGCTTCCGGCTTCACGGCGCGCAGGATTGAAGCCCCGGTCATGAGGTTGTCAAAACCCACGGTGGCGGCATTCGGCCGCAAACGCCAGGTGCGCCGGATAAGGCCGTTTGTCAGGGCAATCTCATTCGGATGGCCCGTGCGATAAGCGCCCGCCTGGAATCCCGAAGGCAGGAGAAGCCAATCGGACGCTGGCGCTTTCACATATTCACCCTGGGAAAGCGCCGGCAGATGGGCAGTATGGTCAAGCGGAGAAAAGTCCCCTGCCCCTTGCCCGCGCGCGCCGCTGATTGAGGCTCCCACCCAGGCCATGCTGAGCCCAGCAACGGATGTGGTCATGAATCGCCTTCTATCCATATTGGAAGGTCTCCTTAATCGTGCTTGCGTGCCTCACACACTTTGATGAAGGGCGCTTCATCTGCCAAGCATTCAAAATGTTACACCCGCACTGTGCTTTTCGCCTCCAAACAATCCGAGTTCGCCCGACTGGAGCCGGCGAAGTCGAACTGTTGACAAGATGGCTTGAAGTCTCGAGGAGGCTGTGCCGCATTTGGCAATGCGTCCCCAGGGTCAAGCAGATGTGCTGGTTGGTACTATAGTGCCCTTGCGGCGCGCACCGACGCGGATTGAAACTAAGGTATGAGTTCTGGGAAAAGCAAATTAGCTGATCCGAAAAGAAAAGCTAAAACACTGCTTGCACGGATAAGGGTTGGCGACAACCGGATTTCCGTCCCGGGGTTGAATTAGGTTCAGGAAGTCGAGGTCGAGGATTCCGCACGGGGATTTGGTTGCCAAGGTGGGGCACATGGCACCCGTGGAGGTCAGTATACAGTCAAGTAATCAAGATGGAAAAGATCCGGGTGTGTGCGAAGCGGCCCGCGAACTCACCGACCGCAGGCCGGCAGAAGAAATCCTCCGCGAGAATGAGGACTATCTGAAGACACTGTTGGATTCCCTCTCAGTGGGAATCTTCACAGTGGATCCCGTCGACCACGAGATTGTAGAGATTAACTCCTTTGCGTTGCGGTTGATGGGAAGAACCAGAGAACAAGTTATTGGCCGGGTCTGCCACGGATTTGTGTGTCCTGCCGAGGTCGGTCGATGTCCCATTACGGACCTCAATCAAAAAATTGATGACTCAGAGCGGAGTCTCGTAACAGCTACGGGAGAGGCGCTACCTATCTTGAAAAGCGTACTTCCCGTAGTCAGGAAAGGGCGGACCCTTCTCGTTAGAGGGTAGTAGATATTCGAGCTCGCAAGCAGGAGGAAGCCGAATTGCGGCATGCTAAGGAGGTCGCGGAAGCAGCCAGCCGTGCGAAGAGCGAGTTTCTCGCCAGTATGAGTCACGAGATCCGCACCCCCCTGAACGGCGTCCTAGGCATGACGGACCTGTTGCTCGACACCGAACTCGATCCCGAACAACGCGATTACGCCAATATGGCTAAGGAGTCGGCCGAGTCTCTGCTGACTGTTATCAATGATGTCCTCGACTTCTCCAAGATCGAAGCCGGCAAGCTTGAAGTGGAATCTGTTGATTTCAAGCTGCGGAGGAGCATCGAACCGATCCTCAAGACATTCGCTTTGCGCGCTCACCAAAAGGGACTGGAGTTAAATTGCATCATTGCGCCTGAAGTTCCCGAGTCTCTGGTCGGTGACCCCAGCCGCCTGCGCCAGGTCCTCGTCAACTTGCTGGGTAATGCCGTGAAATTCACCGACCAAGGCGAAGTCAACCTCATGGTGCAGCGCGATTCTGTGGAGGAAGACTTCACCGGACTTCAATTTACCGTGGAGGACACAGGCATCGGGATTCCCTCTGAGAAGCTGGCGTGCATTTTCGAACCATTTACTCAGGCCGATGGCTCCACCGCTCAGCGTTATGGTGGAACAGGCTTAGGATTGACCATTTCCCGACAACTCGTGCAGATGATGGGTGGCCGCATGTGGGTAGAAAGCGTACCCGGACGGGGAAGCACCTTCCACTTCACCGCGCGCTTTGGCACATCCAAAGCCGCAACCCTTCGTGAACCAGCGGATGAGGCTCGGCTGCGCGGCATGCGAGCGCTGGTGGTGGACGACAACCTCACCAATCGTCGCATACTTGGTTGGCTACTAAGCAGTTGGGGCATGGAGCCTACCCTGGAGGGAGATGCCCAATCAGCGTTGAAGACTCTGGAACGGGCGCTCGATCTCCAGCAGCCGTTTTCACTGGTCTTGACCGATGCCAACATGCCGGAGATGGACGGATTCCGCTTGGCCGAAGAGATCCGCAAGCGTCCCCGCTTGCACCTGGCCACTATCATGATGTTGACCTCAGCAGGACAGCGTGGCGACGCGGCCCGCTGCCGGAAACTTGGCCTGGGGGCCTATTTGAGTAAGCCCATAGGCCAATACGAACTTCTGGACGCCATCTTACACACTGTGGGTTCGCAACCTGCGACGACCAGTCCAGCATTGATCACCCGGCACTCTTTGCGGGAAGAGCAAGCGTCCCTGCGAATTTTGCTCGCTGAAGACGATCCGGTGAGCCAGACGCTGGCCGTGCACCTGCTCGAAAAGCACGGGCATCAGGTAGTCTTGGCGCGCAATGGACGCGAGGCGATAGGGCGAATCGAGGGGGAACGTTTCGATTTGGTCCTCATGGATGTGCAGATGCCCGAACTGGACGGTTTGGAAGCCACCTTGGCAATCCGGGAGAAAGAAAAGACCATTGGAGGCCACCTTCCCATCGTGGCCATGACCGCACACGCCATGCAGGGCGATAAAGAGCGTTGCCTGGCCGCCGGTATGGATGGCTACATCCCGAAACCGATTAATACCAAGGAACTCTTCAGGGTCGTTCAGGCCCTACAGGGACTCTCGAGGGGAGCTTCGGGGAACAGTGGCGGTGTTGAACGATGACGACAGTGGATGAGAAATCTTCAGATGTTGAATGAGGGAACAAGCCATTGCCCGGATCGACGGACCACTGGACTGAGAGTCCGGATCGGCCCGCCTGAACTGCCCAGCAGCCTTCCACCAGGGTGATCGATAGAATGCGGCATTACAGCCATGCCGCTTGCGCCAACGTTACGCCATTGGACACGAGCCGGCAGCAGTAGAGGCCCGGGGCTGCTTCCTGCGTGCTCCAATCCGCCACGTGCACGCCGCGCTTGGTCCATCCTTGAGCCAACACTCCAACTCGCTGGCCGAACACATCGTACATCTCGAGTGCGGCGTCTCCGTCAGCGGGAAGGTTATATTCGATCAGGAGCGATGAAGGGCCTTTGCCTTGCTTGGCTTGGCCAAGCACGCGAAGGCCCGGCAGGTCATGGCCGGAAAGACAAGCGGAGTGCGGTTCCGTGGGGTAGGCGAAGGGTTCGTTGCAGAGGTGGTATCGCGGTTCGCCGTGCTTCGGCAGGTACATCGTGGTCAGCGGGGTGCGTGCAAACTGCTCGAGTGGCGCGAGTTTGGGTCCACTGTCCTCCCAATGATAGACCGGGATGTTATGAGGATTGAGAGCCGCGGAAACGCCCCGTTCTTTAGCGAGGTGGAAAAGGCCGAAATTCCCAGGCTCGTGGCCCCCCAGCCAATGGCCGATGATGTCCACCCGGAAAGCGTCCTTGCCGAAAATAAACACGTTGGTCATGAAGACTTCAGGCGTCCCATGTGGTCCCGGGCCGCTACGGAAACCGTCGCCGTTCTGTGCATAAACGCCTTCGATGATGTTGAGCACAATGGACGGCCGGATAAGCGAGTAAGAGTCGATCGTGCGCTGGGCCCACATCTCCATCCGATCGGCTCCCCCGGTGTCCCAGCGAGGAATCCCTGCCTGCCGGTGTTTGGCCAAAAGATCGTCCACATGACGCCGCGCATCCGGTTGAAAGTCTTGGGCTATGGGACGCTGGAGACCGCCGCAGAATTGGAGGTAAGGTTGGGCGTTGGTTCCCTGGAGATTCTTGACGCACAGCGTGAGCCCCATCCCGTGGGCTTTCAGCTTGGAGACATTGAGCAGGTGGGTGTCAGGATAATTGAACGGACCGAGATATTTCGTGCGCCTGAAGATCACACCGTCCGGGCATTCCTTCGAGGCCGGATCCCTGGACTCGCTGTCATCATAATGCACTCCACTACGCTGGGCCATTTCGCGGTAACCGATACCCGGTTGGTCAAGCCACAAGCCGTCCCGCACATAGATGCTCTCAGCGTCAATGCCCACTTGTCCCATTCCAGCGACGAGACCTTCCACAACGTACGGGTCAGTGATGATGGCATACGTGAGTCCCGTCCCGTCGGTCGCCGTCAGGTTGGGTTTGATCGCGAACTTGTGTGATAAAGGGATGCCCGGAGTGTGCCGCAGGGTGAAAATTCGCCGGGCTAGTTCGAAAGCCTCTCGTTTCTTCCCGTCCGAATCGTTTTTCGATGCCACGGCGGTCTTGCGGATGAACACAGCCTCCGGATGCGCCTCGATGAAGGGATGCAACCCGAAGTACGTTGGGGGACCGCTCGGACGCGCGAGCAGCGCCGCTCCCGTCCACTCCGAGGTAGCCACACCAAGCCCCGCGATACTCTGGAGAAAGTTTCGCCTATCCACAGTCAACCCTCCTGTCAACCTGCGCTCTACTTATCCTGCGCGTAATGCACTGCTCTGCAATTCGCACCAAAGACAATTCCCGAGCATTTTACCTGCCACTATCAACCGAACAAGTAATCTACCCCCGTAGTCACGGTGAGTGGAGCATTGCCTCCGAGCCTTTCCGGGTATCGACAATCTGTCCTCATAGGACGTGAAAAGCGTAGGGGCACGCCATGGCGTGCCCCTACAACGATCAGCATGGGTTGATCGTCTGAGGGGGCGAGGTCCCGGCCCGAACGGCCCAGGTCGGCGCGAGGAATCGCGCTCTAGGTACGGTTTGTTTTGGCTTTTTTGCGTATTTTCAGCACCTTTTTCCGCTTCGTTTCCAGTTCGTTTTGAGTTCGTTTTTTGACACTTTTATTGATTCTAAAGTACTTGCTGAGTTCGTTCCGCACATTTTAACATCTTTATTGAAATTCCTGCCCGTCTCAGGGATAACTGTTGTGGGCCTTACGGGGGTGCTCTGCGGCGGGAATTGCCTTTGCTCGGAGCGGGCTGGGTCCTTCACAAAATCGTCCAATTTGGTAGCCTATCATAGGGTAGTGGGTTTGTCAAGACTTTTGTAGTCTACATAGCCGACGGCTGTCCAAGCTGATTCTTGATTACAGCCACCCCCTGCCCCCTTCCCTACCGAGGAGGGGGATCAATTCACCGACTCCCATCCTCTCTGAGGAGGGGCCTGGGGGTGGTGAGCCTCTCAGCTTAGCGGGCGGACCACGGATTGAGGCCGCAGGTAATCGAACAGGGTCTCAGGCCCTAATACCCCGCCGCCAAAGCCGCTCAGATTTGTTCCGGCGTAGGGAATTCCCAGCGCAAAGACGTTGTGGGCATTGATCCAGCTATTCCCGGAGACCATCGATTCCGCAACCCGGCGGGCGCGTTCCAGGTTTTGGCTCCAGACACTATTGGCCAAGCCGTAGAAAGAGCGATTGACCAAATCCACCACCTCCGCTTCGGCTTTGAAAGGCAGCAGGTAAGCCACGGGGCCGAAGATTTCTTCCCGCGCGCACACATTCTCCGCCGGACCGGTCAGCAGGGCGGGCTTTACATAAAATCCTCCCTTGAATCCGGGGATTACTGCTTCCCCGCCCTCGAGCAACGCCGAGGCGCCTTCCGCTACGCCCCGCCGGAGATACCCCAGGACCCGCTCCTTCTGTTTCGGACTTACAACTGGCCCCATTTCGGTCCCCGGTAACAGGCCATAGCCGATGTTCATGTGTTCCAAACGGGCTTTGGCGCGTTTCACAAAGGGATCCCAGATCGACTCGTGCACCAGCCAGCGGGTGGCGGTGCAGCAGACTTGCCCCGTGTTTAAGGTCAGGGCGGAGACGAGGGCGCCGGCGGTTTGGTCAAGGTCAATATCCTCGAACAAGACTGCTGCCCCTTTGCCGCCCAGTTCGAGCTTCACAGGGACAAGATTCGCTCCACACGAGGCGGCCACGCTTCGGCCCACTTCGGGCGAACCCGTAAAGGACAGGCGGCGAATGCCCGGATGAGCAGCCAGGGCCGCGCCGGCGGAATCGCCGTAACCCGGAATAACGTTGATCACGCCGGCGGGCACGCCGGCTTGCCGGGCCAAGTGGCAAAAATAAAGCGTTGAAAGTGGAGTGTCCTCGGCAGGTTTCACCACCGCCACGTTACCCGCCGCCAGCGCGGGTGAGACTCCCCAGCTCAGCAGCGTGAATGGAAAGTTCCAGGGTATGATGAACGCGCATACCCCATAAGGCACGCGCAGCGTGTAGACTTCATGCCGTGAAGCCGCAATGGGCTCGCGCGAGCGAGTATGGACGGAAAGGTCGGCGTAGTAGCGCAGCGTCTGCGCCGCGAAGGGTACGTCGAAGCCCGCTGCCTGTGCGAACGGCTTTCCCACATCGAGCGACTCGATTTGTGCCAGGATGTCTCGATGCTTGTCGATCAGGTCGGCCAGGCGATGCAGAACCACGGCCCGATCGTTCGCCGGTAATGTCGCCCAGCCGCTGGTCCTAAACGCCTGCTGCGCGGCCTCCACCGCCCGGTTCACATCTTCTTGCTCCGCGGCGGCAACCTCCGCCAGCACCTCTCCACTCCCCGGATCGCGCGTCTCAAATCTGCCCTTGCGCGCGGCATCAACCCATTGGCCCCCAATAAACAACTTCATGGGCGCAGAAGCCAGGAAATCGGAAACATCCGCTAAAAGAGTGGCCATAATCACCTCCGGTTGTTTAGTTCTTAGAACATGACCATGCCGCCGCAAATGTTAAATGCCTGCCCCGTGATGGCTGCGGACTCATCACTGGCCAACAGCACGGCCAAGGGAACGATCTCCTCCGACTCCAAGCGCCGGCCGATGGGGGTAAGAGATTTCTCCAAATCTTCGGCCTTTACCCCGAGTCGCTTTGCATCATACGCGAGGCGTTTTTCATGCATGGCCGTGCGCACTGGTCCGGGACAGATGGCATTCACGGTAATTCCCGCCTTGGCCACTTCCAAGGCCAAAGTCCGGGTCAGTCCCAGCAGGCCGTGTTTGGACGCGGCGTAAGCAACCCCGTGCATCAGCCCAATCTTGCCAGCAATCGAGGCGATGTTGATGATTCGTCCCTTTCCCTTGCTCAACAAAGCAGGGAGAGCCGCTTTGCACAAGAGATACGCGGCAGTGAGATTGACAGCCATCGTGAGATCCCAGAATCCGTCGTCGAAATCCACCAAGGGGCGCGCGCTGCCACTGCTTCCGACTCCGGCATTGTTTACCAGGATATCGAGCGTCCCGAACGTATCCAGGACCTGCCGGACGATCTCTCCTGCTGCGGTGGGACGCGCAAGATCGGCGGGAATAGCGATAGCTTTCCTCCCCAGCGCGGTGATTTCCCGCACCAGAGAATCCAACTCCTGTTGCGTCCGGGCGGTCGCCGCAATGGACGCGCCTTCGCGGGCAAAGCCTAAGGATATTGCCCGGCCGATTCCACGCCCTGCGCCGGTAATCAGGGCGATGCGATCTTCGAGTCTTTCCATATATGTCTTGCTTCTTCCTCCGTGCTGCGTCGCTGCCGCTTGGCATGCCGCTGCAAGCGTGACTTAACCTCAGCCTCTACATTTCGAACAGCAAACTGCACCCCAGAGACCCCTCCCTGGGTATCACGATACCACGAAATCAGGTGCGGTTGTCGAAGAGCGCCCGGCACCGGTCATTCCCGCGAAAGCGGGAATCCACCTTCTGCGGGCTGACGTGGACCCCCGCTTGCACGGGGGTGACAACAGCAGCGGCTTTCATCTCCTTGGATGGAGAGCAGACCTGCGTCCATTCCGAGTGGCGATATAAAATCGCTGCCACATGGCCCGTCAACCGACGAATAAAACCGCCATTACCAGTTTAGCCGCAGAGAGAACTGGATTTGCCGGGAATTCTCCGCAGAGCTAATATTCCCGAAGTTTGAAGTCCCATAGATGAGCCCGGGCCGGTCGAAGTTGGGGTGGTTGCTCAGATTGAAGAAGTCAGATCGAAACACCAGACCAAGCCGCTCACTCAATCGCATTTGTCGTTGAAGGCTCATGTCCCAAGCGGCCAAACCGGGGCCCGTAATGACGTTACGGCCCTCATTTCCGGGGATGCTGAAGGCTCCGAGGCTGTCGTAGAAGATGGGTGGAGCAGCGAAGGCGTCCGTATTGAACCAGCGTGAGGGGCCTCGTTGACCGGCGGGCAACTTGGGACTGGTGATCAAGTCAGGCCGGTCAGTGCCATTCGAGTCGGTGCCACTCAGCGCGGTGGCCAGTGTGGCGGTGAGCGGTTGCCCGGATTGAAGCGTGAGAATGTTCGACATGTCCCAATTGCCAAACACGCGGCCCGCCGTCCCAGCGCGCAGCCACGGGCGGCCGGGACCGAAGGGAAGCTCCCAGTTACTCGAGAAGACGAAGCGCTGCCGCACGTCGAAATCGGAGAGACCTCGCTCGGCCTTCAGGTCGTAGTTGTCCTGAGCTTGATTGGTCCCGTTGAGTCCCGAAGCCGTATCGATTGACTTACCGAAGGTGTAGCCGCCCACAAAGGACACGCCACGGGAGAATCGCCGTTCCAGGCGCACAATCAAAGCGTTGTAGTTCGAGTTGACATCCGTAGCCCGGATGAACTGATTCGAGCCGGGTTGCGGATGGTAGCCTCGCCTTTCGTCCGGCAGATTCGGGATGCCCTGGTTCTGTAATGACCGGCGAGGAAGTTTGTGCCCGTCCGATCCGGCATAGCTTACGGAAAGAACTGTATTGGGCGCGATTTCATGATCGATCGATAAACTCCATTCGTAGACGTAGCCGTTGCGGAGGTTGGGCGGCGAGGAGACCGCCGTGGGCTCTTGATTGCCGAGCGTGTAGGCAAGGGGATAGGTGAGCACGGGCGGGGCATAGGCCTGACCGCAAGCACCCGGGCCATAGAACCTGCACAGGTCGAGCCCGAAAAGGAATTCCGTGATCGGGGCGCTGAGGCGCGTCTCGGAAGCATAGTCGAGTTCGCCCAGAGAGTTGAAGACGCCCAATCCTCCCCGCAGGGAAGTGGCGCCCCGCAGGAGGGGCGGTCGCCGTGGCGACCCATGCGCCCCTGCATCATAAGCGAAGCCGAAACGTGGCGCCCATCCCGCCCAATCCGGACGAATGAGCGAGGGCGGCAGCCCGGCTTGCTGAGAGGTAACGAAGGATAGCCCGTAGCGGCTCTGAAGGCTCTGAATCAGCGGGTTTGCAATCAGTGCCGGCGCCTGCCCCTTGTCGTTCCGGACAATGAAGCGCGTGGCGTCGCTGGGATCGAGAATCGAGGCTCGTCCGTCTGCGTTGGTGGGTGGCGAATAGAACTCCTCGCGCAGGCCGTAAGTGAGGGTCAAGCGGCGCGTGGCGTGGAATTCGTCGGAAAAGTAAGCGCCGAAATAGTCCAGCCGATCGTTCCCACCGGAGTTGCCCGCCTGGGCGTAAGAAAGGAAAGGTCTGCCAAGAAGAAAATCCGAGAAGGCCGTACCGGAAACCGAGCTCGCCCCATCGCTGAAGGAAAAGAAGCCCTTGCCCAAAATCCTCGACTTGATAGAAGAGGCGGTAACGCCGCGCGTCCACGCCGAATTTCCAGGTGTGCCGGCCGCTGACCCACGCCACGTTATCGGTGAACTGGAAAGTGTGGTTCTTGCGGATTTGAGGTTGGAAGATGTCGCTATCGCCCATGTCCGCGTAGCCGGGAACGTTAATGGCAGGGATGCCGTCGTTCGTCGCCCCCGGAGCGCGAGGTGATTCCCAGCGACTCGAGAAAACGGCTGTGAATGTTTTGAGCTTCCTTGGTCCCGAAATAGTAAGCGTATCCGAACCGAAAGTCGTTGATGAGCGTAGGCCGAAACACGGAAGTAAGGCCAAGGGCGAGGTTCCTTCCCGTGTCATCATGGTTGGTCCCGAATCCCGGAGGGGCGGAGGGATTCTGCGCGAACGAGTCCGATACGAAAGGAAACAGTTGCGGTTGATTGAACAGGAGAAATCGTCCAAAGAGTTGGTGCTTGGGCGTCAGCTCATGGTCTATTCGCGCCATGAACTGGTCCGTGGTGACGCGATGCGGCCCCACGTTGATGTCGTTGTTTTGGCCTGCCGCCGCATTGGGATTGTTCGGCAAAGGAATCCGATCCAGGATAGCGCGGGACACCGGATCGATTCGTGATGGCGGGATTATGTTTCCCGGGAACGGCTGCCCTGTAGCTGGGATCGATAATTGCAGGAAAGGGATTGCCCGTCTGGGGATTAATTCCGCTGAAATCTCCCTGGCGAATCGCGGCGGGAGGCAGCAACGTGGTATTCGTGACGCTTTGGAGAATGCGCAAGCCCTCGTAATTGGTGAAAAAGAATGTGCGGTTCCGGCGGATTGGCCCGCCCAGGCTGGCGCCGAACTGGTTCTGATGATAGGGAGGGATGGAACGTGTCGGATCGTCGAAGAAATTCTTGGCGTCCAGCGCGCTGTTGCGTACGAACTCGTACGCTGTCCCTGAAATGCGATTGGCGCCGGAGCGCGATGCAATGTTAACCTGCGCGCCCGAAGTAATGCCCTGTTCGGCCCCGTAAGAGTCCTCGACGACGCGGAACTCGCGGATGGCGTCGACGGAAGGGTTCACCGTGAGGCTGTAGGCAAAAGGCTCCATCAGCGTGACGCCGTCGAGTGAGAAGTTGTTCCGCTCGGCGCGTTGCCCGTTCACCGAGAAACCCAGCCCCAGCGCCGCGGTGTTGAATTGCTGCGTCGGAACTATTGGGATAGGGAGGAGCCGCACCCGCCGCCAGCAAGGCGAGTTGGGAGAACTGGCGGCCGTTCAAGGGAAGAAGGCTTACACGCCGATTCTCAATCTCGTCCCCGATGGCGGGAGAAGCGGCTTCGATCAGCGGCGGACGGGCCTCAACCTGGATTTCAGATCGCTCGTGCGCGATTTCCAGGCGGACGTCCACCCGCGTGGTTTCTCCAACTCGCAGCGCCAACGGGTGGATCACCTTGGAAACAAAACCCGCCTTGGCAATCTCCAATTCGTAGTTTCCGACAGGTAAGAGAGGGAAACTGTAGAATCCGTTTGCCCCCGTGTCAGCGCGCCGGACCAGGCCTGTGGCAGGATTGCGAAGCTCGAGTGAAGCCGCGGGAACCGCGGCGCCGCTCGGGTCAAGCACCATGCCCTCCAGGTGGCTGTTCCAGGTTTGTGCGTGAAGATTGTGAGCTGGCGCGGCGAGCAGGAAGAGGAGAACCGCCAAGAGCGTGCTGGTGAGAATCCGGCGATTTAGTCCTGTGGAGCCTGACAGCCTCCTGTCATTCCGAGCGCAGCGAGGAATCTCGCTCTGGTCCGTTCTTCTACCCGTGGCCTCGTTAGGCGGGATTGGTGTGCGATCCGGCGCAGGGCAAGATTCCTCGCTGCGCTCGGAATGACACGTGTTTGCTGCACTGTCCAACAAATTCGACCTCCAGGTTTTTGATCGGGGCAAATAGGAGGGGACAGTGGGCGGGCCTGTGGAAGCATGAGTTGAATGTTATCCACACATGCGCGTGGATACACCTCCGCTCGTCAGACCGGGTTCCGTCCTGACCTTCTCCCATCCGGACTGTACCGTCGGCCCCGGAGTTTCACCGGATCCTGGGGCTTGCAGGCCTTCCGCGCTCTCTCCGCGACGCGCGCTTCTAGCAGCGGCCTATGATCCGTCAACTGACGGACGCTCGCAGAGCGCCGCTACAAGAAGACTCGAGCGCTTCCGACCACCCCTCGCGGGCTTTACCGCCGATTGGGAATTGGGAAGGCGCGCAATCAACTCCTTCCCTCACCCTGCCCCGAAGGTCGGGTTTCGACACAGGAATCTTACCACTTCGCTGCGGCAGATTCGGCAAGAGACCGAATGTCCCCTTGCGGCTATGAAGGAGCGGTTCGCGAACCGCCCCTACTTGTCTTATAATCATCGTTCGTTTTCTCAGCATTCAGTAATAATCGACGAAACGAATGGTCGATCCATCCAGCCGGAATTCTCGTCGCCGCGGTGAGCCCTGGGCCGCAGGGTCAGTATTGGGCTATGCCTCGGCCAACATTTTCGACCGCCTGGGCGTCACGCATGCCGACCCGCTGATCGGGCCCGTTCTCCGCGGCATACCAAGTTTGTTCTTAGGCATCTTCCTGGTCTGGAAGCACCACACCCTGGACCAACTCAGGCCTGCTTCTCCCCACTATATAGGCCGTCGGGCTATCCTGCCTTTCATATGGGCGGGCATTGTCTCGACGCTAGGATTGTTTCTCTTTTACTTTGCCATGCGCATGGGGGGCGTTACCGTAACCATTCCGGTGCAAGATACCTACGTTATCTGGGGGACGCTTATCGCTTGGCGTTTCTTGGGGGAGCGGATTCCTCGTTTTGCTGTGGTGGGTGTGTTGTTGATTTTCGGTGGCTTGGCCATGCTTTCCTGGGGACAATCCAAGGGGCATCCTGCGTCACCATTGTGGTATTGGGCAATCCCCCTGGCGTTCTGCACCGCCTTCAGCTACGGGATATCCGGGGTCTTATGGCGTGACGGTCAGCTTCGAGGGGCCCATCAATCGACCGCCATCTTCTTGCAGTTCACTACCAGTGTACTGGTTGGATTGGTCGGATGGCTGGCTTTGGCTCGAGGGCCGGCGTTGCTAGACACAAACTGGCATTCGATCTTGGCCCTCCTTGCCAGCGGGGTCCTATCCGGCATTCTTGCCGTCTACTGCTTGTTTACGGCCTTGCGCTTGATGGCCGTGGCGCGCGTATCCGCTTTCTCCTCCCTCACTCCCCTGGTGGCAACGCTTTTCGCCCACTTCTTCCTTCACGAGGATTTGAACGGCCTTGTGTTTGGGGGCGTCATGCTGGTTTCAATCGGCGTTCTCCTTACTCAAGTCTTTCGGCCCGCTGAGGAAAAGCAAGTCTGAATCTGTAGCGCCGACCTTTAGGTCGGCACTTTCTCGTTTACCTTGCGTGCCGACCTAAAGGTCGGCGCTACGGCTTTCTCCCCGCCGAGGAAAGACAAGCCTAAACCTGGATACGACGCGCTCGCGCCAGGTATTGCACACTTCACGAATGTCTTTATACACCTGGAAAACGGCGGGGCTTAATATCTTCGAGGTGCTTTCTGAGCCTTTCTCGGACCTCACCGTCCTTGCCTTCAGTAAGCTCTTGCTTGAGTTCGTTTAGGGCAAAGTGAACGATGTCGTGGTGGTGAAGCTCCTCAGGCGCTAGTTCATCACTGAATCGCAGCCAAAGGCTGTGCAGAAGGTCAATTTCCGCAGGCGTTAGGTGCGGCGCATGAGGACCAAGGAAAAAGATTCCCTCCTCGCCCGTGGGAGTAAAGATCTCGAGTGTCACACGAGGCTTCGGTTCGGGAAGCCGTTCCCAGGCGACCCCGGCGCCGCGGGCCTCCTCCGTAATCGCCATCTTTGCGGAGAGTCCAACAACCACGGCTGACGATTCCAAGGACTGAGCCGCGCGCAGAATTGCATCCCAGAGTTCATTGGCTGCAACCATGGCCAGGTGGATGGTCTTGCCCTCGTGCTCCGCCAGGGAGAGCGCTCGGGTAAAAAGAAGTTGCTCGTTGGTCCCGAAGAACTGATCAGGCATCAAGCCGCTTTCTCCCGACCCCCCGCGCATCAGCACTCGGATGTGAAGCGCCACCACATCCTGCTTCGCCAGGCTCACGCGCTTGAGAACGCGTTCCAGAGGATAAAGGGTGTTGTAATCACGGATTAAAGCCAGTATGTTCCCCGGCCGGCAGCCGAGCCTCTTGGGCGTGATGTCCTCGCCGGAGTCCAGGTGAAACTGGTCGAGGTCAGTATGCGCGGAGCCCCTCTGGTGTGCGATTCGCTCCGAAGCCGTGAAGACACCGAAAAGAACCAGCGTGAAGACAACGCCGGATATCGTGGCCACTTGTTTGGTGAAAATGTTGGTGACCGCAATAGCCAGCAGGGTGAGGGTGATGAGCCCCAAACCGACGGGAATCTCGGTCTTGCCCAGATTGAAATTCAGCGGCACGCGGAATTCGCGGGCTCCGGCCTGCTTGTAACGCAGAACCAGCACGGCAAGGCCCTTCATCACAAAACTCCAAACCACGCCGAAGGCATAAGCTTCGCCAAGGATGTAGATGTTGCCGCGGCTTAGGATAATGGTGAGGATTTGCAAGCCGACGACGAGATTGATGATGCGGGAGGATGTTCCGAAACGCGGGTGTGGACGGCGAAACCAGTCCGCCAGCACGCCGTCTTCTGAAACTCGGTTAAGAACGCCGTTCGAGCCCACGATTGCCGTGTTTACAGCGCCAGCAAGAATAAGTGTACCCACCAGAACGACGAACCCATGAAATACCAGCTTGAGCGTAAGGGGACCGGCAACATTCATTGCCAAGCCGCCGATGAGGTTCTCGAAGAAGCCCTTCCGCGTGCTATCAGGGATGATCATCACGGCGAAGAAAGAAACGAGCGAGGTGAACACCATGCTGTAAACAAAGATGATCAAGCCCGCTTTCTTCAGGTTCGGCAGCTTGGGGTGTTCAATTTCCCGGTAGACTTGCGCCAGCGATTCTTCCCCACTCATCGCCAAGACGGAGTGCCCCAAACCGATCAGGATTCCTACCAGGCCGATGGTGTGAGGCAGCCGGCTGTTGCGAAGCCACCCCAGGGCCTCGGGAGAAAAGCGGAAGCTCCCCAGGCTAGGGAATGGCGGCAGATGCCATCCGCGCACCCAGAGCGTATAGCCGCACCAACCGATCATGACCACCACCATCACCGTGGTGAACTGCATGATGCGGAGAGCCTTTTCACTGGATACAGGAATGCCCTTGACGTTTTCCCACCAGAAATAAAGCGTTACGAGGATCGCAAAAAGCTCGGCGGTAACATTGGTGGAGAGGACGAGATGAATGTGGAGGTATTGTAAAGTTTCGTTAAGGAACCCCGCCAGATATTGGCCTGCCGACACGCCACTGATGGGGCCCGTCAGGACGTAATCGAACATCAGGGCTGAAACGGAGATTTTGGCGAGCGTCCCACCCATGGCCTCTTTGACCACCCGGTAGACGCCACCGCGCACAAACATGCTGCAGCTTTCCACGTAAATTGCCCGTACCGCATAGGAGAAGAGCATGATCCCGAGGATGAACCAGGGAGCGGATCTCCCCACGGCCTCCTCGGCGATGCCTCCAGCGTAGAAGGCGGAGGACGCGAGATCGTTCAGGACAATCGCGGCGGCGCGCCAAAAGGAGATGAAGGTGAGCATGGCGGTTGTGGCCACCATGACTCGAGGCAACGTTATCGTCTTACTTGGCTGTTTCGTTCCGGAATTCTCCATACCCTTTTGCAAACCTAATGGCGGCTCGACGAGCTTCACGTGGAAGAGTCTTGGGAGGACACATTTGGGATCGTGTGCCGAAAATCAATCGTATTCTCGCACAAATAGTGGGGGAAGGAAAGAGGTTCTTGAGGTTCTTGAGGGTAGTGTCCCAAATTGATTGTAGCGCCGACCTTTAGGTCGGCACTTTGTTCCTTTCCCATCGTGCCGACCTAAAGGTCGGCGCTACAGCATCGGCTCGGCCAACTCTGTTTGACCACGCTCAACTGACGACTGACACCTACCGCAGACCTAGCGCGGACCTCCGGGTTTGAGGTCCGCGCTACCCGCTGCTTCTACAGCGCCGGCCAGAGCTGTTCCCAGATCTTGAACTCATGGTGGAAACCGGACTCTTCAGCGCGGGTGAGCTTGCGGCCCGAAGCCACGTCCAGGGTTTCCTGAAAGATTTTGCGGCCCACGTCTTCGACGGTTTCCTTACGCTCCAGGATAGTTCCCGCATCGATATCCAAATCCTCGTAGCTTCGTGCTAGCTGGGGATTGGAACCAATCTTCATTACCGGCCCCAGGGCGCAGCCGATACCGGTTCCCCGGCCAGTGGTGAATAGCGTCACCTGCGCGCCGCTCAGGAAAAGGGCTGGGGTACAGAGATGGTCGTATCCCGGTGTATAGAGAACGTACAGGCCTTTTCGGTCACCCAACCACTCTCCGTACTCGATCAGGTCTTCAACGATAGAAGTCCCCCCTTTGGCCTTCACTCCGCTGGACTTCAAGTAGATATTGTAGAGTCCGCCCTTGATGTTGCCGGGTGATGGGTTATCGCGAAAATCCTCGCCGAACTTCTTCACATAGGCTTCGTAGCGTTTCAGCGCCTGCATTAACTTCTTCCCCACGGCGCGAGTGCGTGCGCGGCGCACCAAGTCAACCATGGCGGCGCCCTGGAGTTCGGGGATTTCCGGAAGGAAGACCGCTGCCCCAGCCTTCACGAACATATCGGAAGCCACTCCCACGGCAGGATTCGCCGTCACACCCGACCAGCGATCCGACCCCCCGCATTCGGTCCCGACGATGAGTTTCGAGATCGGCGCGGGTTGGCGCCTAAACTTATTGGCGTGGTGAAGCAGCTTCTCGACGATTTCCAGCCCGCGCTCCACCGTCTTGCGGCTGCCGCCCAGATGCTGGATCGTCATATTAACCACGCGCTGGTTGTAATCGGGGACGGCAGTTTGAAAGACCGGCGCCGAGCATTCCACACAGGTCTTCCCGCATCCGAGGTCAACATAAACCACCGCGCCCAGGTTGGGATGCCGCAGGGTGTTCGCAAGCCACTGGTTCAACATCTGAACCGGCTGCCCATCCGGCAAGCCACAGCCGGATTCATGCACGATGGGGACCACGCCATCGACGTTGGGGAACTTCTCGCGCGAGTAGATTTCTCCCATCGCACGGCGGGCAATTTCCTTCACCTCCGTGGACGAGCACATTCCGGAGGTCACCACCCCGATCATGTTGCGGATTCCCACACTCCCGTCGTTGCGCCAGTAGCCGTCAAACGTAAGGCGCGCCAACTCGGAGTCGAGCGGGGTGGACTGGGGGTTGTCGCGATAAGGCACCCGCAAGCGTGGCAGCCGTCGCTCGATATTGGCTTCGTTGACTGGGTCGCCGGGTTTGAGCGAAACGGATGCCAAGCCAATGGGATCACCAAGAGAGATGAAAGGCTTTCCTTCAGGAATGTCCTTGATGGCGAAGCTCTGCCCACGCAGGGCGCGCCCGGACATCGTCAGCAATTGGTCTCCATAATTGAGTTGGGTTCCCAGTTCGATGAAATCCGCCGTTACTACGGCAACGTTATCTTTTTCGGGTTTGATGACGATAGCGAGGTCCTCGAGGGTCTTCGGCTCCATAAACAACTCTCGTCTCCTAATCATTGGATGACGGAAGCATGTCATCCTGAGTCCGCCGTGCTTTTCGGCGGCCGAAGGATCTCTGCAGTCGCTTCTTGACTTCTTCAGCATTCGACGAACTGCGGGGATGCTTCGCGGAGTTTACGCTGAGCAAACTGCGGCGATTCTTCGCTTCGCTCAGAATGACAAGCGAAGGGTTCAGCATGACAGCTTGAATCCTATTCCACAACCGCTTGCGCCATCTCCGGCACTCGCACTTTCGAGCCAACGAAGGCGTAGTAAGTGATGAAAAGGTAGCAGACTAAGACCACGAGCATGGCCACTGCCATGCTATGGGTCATTTGAAACAGTAACCCCATGATGGGTGTGGCGACCGCGCCTCCGATAATGGCCATGATGATCATGGACCCGCCCAGCTTGGTATTGGGCCCCAACTCCTTAATGCCCAAGGCGAAGATGGTGGGGAACATAAGCGACATGAAGAAACTGGTCAGGAACAACGCCCAGACGCCCACCCAACCCGGGAACAGAACCCCAATACTCACCAGGGTCACGTTAATGCACCCGTAAATTCCCATCAGCCGGCTGGGCTGAAAAAACTTCATCAGGTAAGTGGCCGTAAACCTGCCGAGACCAAATGCCACAAGGCTCCCCGTTAGAAAGTAGCCGGCCACCTTTTCTGGCTGCCTCGTGTAGTCCTGCATGTATTGAATGTAATAACTCCAGGTCCCCACCTGCGCCCCGACATAAAAGAACTGCGCGATCACTCCTTGAACAAAATGCGGGTACCGAAACAAGTCCCTAAGCTGGCCGTGCCGGCGGTTGCTCTCGGGTTCTGCTTCTTCTGCGATTTTGGGGAACCTGGTTCTGAGTATCAGCAACGCCCAAATGAGAACCACCGTGCCCAGCACAAGGTACGGCGTCACCACCCGCATCGTCTCTGTCGCCAGGTACGCGTCGTACTTGCCAGCAGCCTTTAGAGCGCTGACCTGTTGAGGGCGCAACTCGATCCCTGAAAAAATGAAAAGCGTCCCGACAAAGACGCCTGTCACGGCTCCCAGGGGATTAAAGGCTTGCGAGAAATTGAGCCGTCGCTCAGAGGTTCTCGGATCCCCCAACAGCGCAACAAAAGAGTTCGCTCCCGTTTCCAGAAATGCCGCGCCGCTGGCGATCACGAACAAAGCAAAAAGGAAAAAAGCATAAGCCCGAACGTGCGCCGCCGGCCAGAACAGAAAAGTGCCGGCGCTGTAAAGAAACAGGCCCGTCACCAGGCCCGCCTTGTATCCGTATCTTCGCATCACCAAGGCGGCAGGCATCGATAGCAGAAAATATCCCATGTAGAAAGCCGATTGGATCAGACCGGCCTTGAGACGTGTCATCTCAAATGACTTCATGAACTGCTTGATAAGAATGTCATTCATATTGCTCGGGATGCCCCAAAGCAAGAACAGTGCGGTCACTAAAATAAAGGGCACCGAACTTCCCGCCAAAAACAGCCGGGGCGCCTGGTAGGAATTTGAGTTGTCGCTCATTTCCGGCATAAGTGGAACTCCCAATTGGGCCCTTCGCCCTCTCCCCTGGGGAGAGGGTGGACCGCGTCCGGGGCTTTCATCAGCCGGCGCGGGCCGGGTGAGGGGTCTATTGCGCGCTGAGGGGACGCCTAGGTTCCCAAATCCTTGGTCTCAAGGCGGCCTTCTCGCTCGAGGCGCTCAAAAATGTTCGCCGTTTCCCTGATTCCCTCTTCCAGAGGCGTGTGTGGGTCTTCGCCCAAGTCGTGCTGCAAGGCGCTGTCGTCCAGGTCCGGCGCGATGGGCAATTTCTTGCCTTGAGCTTTGATAAGGTCGCGGGCCTGGGGAAGAAGCTGTTCCAGCGTCTGGATGAACTCTTCCACGCGCATGACGCTTCCCCGCGGGGTATAAGCCTTGGCGCCCGGGATATCTCGCTCCGCACAGCGAATAAAGACTCGGGCTGTGTCCCGGACGTATTGCAGGTCGACGCCGCCGGTGAAGCCGATAGTGTAAGGACGGTGCAGGACGGCGGACTTGATGGCTTTTGTGGGCCCGGAGCTTATTCCAAGGTCGCGGCCCACCCCATAGACGGCCCAGGGACGAATGCCAACGCTGGGGATGCCGTCATTCAGAAAGTAAACGCGCGCGTTGCCTTCGTTGCACTGTTTGAAAACGCCGTAATGCGTTCCGGGAAGCAAGGGCGCTCCCTCTGGGACTGTAACCCCGCCGTAGGCCTCTTCGGGACCGAAAACTGCCGCGGAACTGGCATAGACTATGCGCCGCACCAGGTCCCGTCGCTTGCGCGCCACCTCGAAGACGTTCAGAGTCCCAATGACATTGACCATCGCTCCACGCAGAGGATCTGCGGCACATCCGGGCACTTGCAAACCTGCCAGGTGCAAGACATGGGTAATTCCGTTCTCCGCAATGGCGCGATCCAGGTCGGCGTACTTGGTAACGTCGCCCTGGATAAAGTTGACTGCTTTGAGCTGCCTCTCATCCAGGATGGCGCTGAGGCGCTGGAAGCCGGGATCGATGTCAAAAATATTCGGCGGGTCACCACCTTCCAGCAGACTCTTGGCAATCCACGCGCCGATGAATCCCTTGGCGCCTGTAATGAGGAAGCGCTTGGGCCGTTCTGGGTTTGAAGGCAATGGGTTCGTTTGTGTCATGGCCCTGCATTATAGCAGGTTGCGGGCAGAAGGCAGAAAGCAGTAGGCAGTGGGCAGTGCGCAGGGTTAATCCGAAATCTAAAATCCAATTGACATTATGTTGGCATCTGCAATAAATCTCACATTATGAAGAATGCTCAAGCCTCACCCGCCTCAGCAGGGCGCACCTACACGGTCAAGTCGCTGGTCAAGGCACTGAACATTTTGGAAGTTCTGGCGGAAGGAGAAGAACCGGCTTATACGCTCACACAATTGAGCCGCCGTCTGCACCTTCACATCAGCACCGTCCACCGCTTGCTTGTGAACCTGGTCTGCCACGGTTTTGTCGAAGAAGCGCCTGGATCGCGCGGTTACCAGCTTAGTTATAAGGTCCTACGCATGGGCCTCCGGGTTCTGGATCGCCTTGATTTCCGCCGGGTCGCTCAACCGCTACTGCGGGAACTGAGCCAACAGACCAAAGAGACTGTCCACTTGGCAATTCTCCAAGAAACTCGGGCTGTTTCCATTGAAAAGTTCGGAAGTCCCCAACCCGTGGGCCTCGACGCGCGCTTCGGTGGGGTGGTGCCCTTGCATTGTACCGGCGTCGGCAAGATCCTTTTGGCCTATCAGCGCGGGGACTTGTTGACCCAGGTCGCCCGCACGGCAGGCCTTCCTCGTTTCACTCCGCACACGATTACCCGTCTGGCGAACCTGCGGAAAGAACTCGAGCGGATCCGCGAGCAAGGCTACGCGCTGGACCAGGAAGAGGCTGTCGAGGGCCTGATCTCTGTTGCCGGGCCAGTGTTCGATCATACGAGGTGTGTGCTTGCGGCTTTCGCCGTCGCGGGGCCTGCTACGCGCATCACTTCTCCACGCTTGCCCGAAATTGCCCGCCTGGTTCGCGCCACCAGCCAGCAGATCTCCTTTCGCCTGGGATATCGCGGGGGTAGGGACTAGGGGCTGGGGGAGGACAGTAGGCAGTGGGCAGTGGGCAGTGGGCAGTTGGTAGTTGGCAGTAGGCAGTTGGCAGGTGGCAGTTGGCAGTAGGCAGTACGGGGTGGGAACTGGGGTACGGGGAGTACGAAACAGGGAGCGTAGGGTACGGAAAGGGGAATTGGGAATACCAATCGGACTTTAGGGAACCGGTAAGAAGAAGTTCAGCATTCTCCGCCACCGTTGCCCCGGTTCTGTTGCTTACTGCTCGATGCTTTCTGCCGACTTACTAGCGCCAACTACCCACTGCCCACTGCCGACTGCCTACTGTTCTTCCCCAGCCCGGCTCTCCGGCCGCCTCATTGAGTCCCCGGTTCCTGCAACTGGTTGTGCGTTCCCTGGGACTCGTTCATCACAGCCTGCTTCAACTGGCCGGCGAAAACATTACGCTCGCAAATGACGTAGTCCGTACGGGGGCCAAGGTAAATGCCGACTGGCTGTGTATATTTATCGCCCTTGCGCACTCCCCGGATAGTATTGGAGGTGAATTTGAGGTCGCGCGTGGCGCCTTCGATGCGGATTCCGTAGCCAGCGCCGCCGGACCGCCCATTATCTTCAACGGTGTTCTCGTCAAAGGTATTTCGACTTGCAGCATTGCTTTCTGGCTCATCACGGAAGAAAATGCCCGCCCGCCCGTTGCCGGTCACCACATTCTTGAAGAAAATGTTATCCGTGTCCTTGTGACCGAGGGAGATTCCATCCTGGCCGTTGTTCCAGGATTGGTTCTGTTCGTAACGCGCGTGCTGGACGCGCCAGCAGAGGAAGAGGCCGTCTGTGCCATTGTTGTGGGCTCGGTTATAGCGAACCAGCCCCCGCAGCGCACCGGTGCCCAGGTGGATGCCCAACTCGGCGTTCCCATAGACTTCGCAATTTTCCACCACGGGTTCTTCCACAAATTGGGTGCTGATGCCATCACCGGGGAAATACCGCGCCACGCAATTCCGGATGGTCATTCGCTTGGAGTGGAAGAAATAAATGCCGCCCGCCTGGCAGCCATCCAGGATCTCGCTGCTCGCCCGGTCCCCATCCACCGTCAGTTCCTCGACGCGCACATCTTCGACCTCATGTCCGGCGATGAGGGGAAAGGTGTTGAAAACCTCGCCCGCATTCTCGACGGAATAGTCCATGTGCAGGAAGCGGTCGAAGTAGAGCGTCCGGCCCTCGATGCGCACGATAGTGCGAACGCTGGGAGTCCAGCCGGAAGGTGAGGTCTTATCAACGAGGGTGACCCCCATGCCCGGAGCAAAACCACGCGCGTCCTCGACGGTGGCTTGGAATTCACCGTAGTCGGCGTCCAACGCCAGCTTGCTTTTGATCCCCGGCGCTTTCTTCAGAATAGTCTTTGCGGGCCCTTCACCGCGCAGGGTGATGTGGCTGGCCAAGCGGACGGAATTTTGGAGCGTGTAAGTTCCAGCCTTGATCAGCACAATACCCCCACCGGCGGCGGCCACACGGTCAACGGCTTTCTGGATGGCGGTGTTATCAGTGCCGACCACATCAGCTTGCAGAGGCCCAACGCTCACTGTCACGGAATCCCCCTTTAGCCAGGCCAAACGGCCATACCCCATCCAAACTAACAAAAGCAGTACAGATCCACGCCTGAGTATCCACATGGCAACCCTCTTTCATCGGGAGATCAGGTGATCTGGAGATCGGGTGAACAAAAGCGGAGTTCGTTCTCCCGATCATCGGTTCTCCCGATCTCCAGATCACCGTCACTTGTCACTGCACGTCGAGATGTTGCTGGCCCGGGTGAAGCGCAACCTTCTTCCCGTTCCAGTAGAACCACCCCGAGAGCTTATTGGGCAAAGTCACGTCCGCAGACAACCCTTGCCCTTTCCGCTGGTAGGCAACGATGATGTTCCCTGCCGGGTGAGGCAAGGTAGCCTTGAGCTGTTTGAGCGGGCCCAAGTGGGGCTGAATGGCGACCTCGCGGAAGCCCGGCGCGGCGGATTCGATTCCCGCTACCGTAGCCAGCAAGTCGAAGTTGGGATGGGCGCTCCAGGCGTGGCAATCCGAACGCCCGGGTTCAGGCATTTCAGCCCAAGTGGTCAGGCCGAGCGCCAGCATATGCCGCCAGGGGGCGAGCTGCGCCACGTATTCATCTCCCAGGCCCGCCTTCTTCATGGCCCGGAAAAGGTAGAACCGGAAGTAATAGGTTGCTGGTGTAAGGCCGGGATCACTCAGCACGGTTTTGATTACGCCGCGTTGCTGGGCAGCAGGGATGGCATCCGCGAGCACTGCAAAGATATTCGCGTGCTGGCTGAAGGTCTTGTGCTCGGGGGTGTCAGCAACCAACTTTCGCCCCGGATCCCAGCAGGTTCGATAGACCGCCGCGGCGATTTTGGAAGCGAGCTGGCGGTCGTGCGCCGCCTGCTCCTTGCTGCCATAAGAGTCTTCCAGGTCCGCCGCGTCGCGCAGCGCAATGGCGAATTGCAGGCTGAGCATCGAGGACTGGCCCTGCGCATCCTGGGGTGGACGCCCATCGTCGAACTCGCTGGGCCAATCCACAAAGTTCCACCACTTGAGCCGCCCCAGCATTCCCGAGGCCGCCATACTTCGTTCGAACCAGTTCAGCGCGCCACGAGCGCCGGGAAGGTAGGCGCGCAGGAAATCAACCTCGCCCCGATACCACCACAGGTCGTGCATCATGCCGACCCAGAAGAGTGAAAACTGCGGGATGTATTGCGGGATGGAGGTAGGGTAACGGCTCTGGGTCAAGCCTTCCGGGGTGCGGGATTCGTCCAAGCATTCGATGGCATTCTTCACCAGGCGGTCGTCGCCGGTCACGTAGAGAGAAATCAACGCCTGGATACGGGTGTCGCCGCCGTATTGGAGTTGCTCGTAGTATGGGCAATCCATGTAGGTCTCGTGCGCGCAGAGCCGCGCTGTGCGCCAGCCTACCTCCCACATCTTCGAGAGCTCGGGATCGTCGCTCTCGAAGCTGGCAGTGGCTTTGAACGGGTAGGCGGTAAAATGCGACCTCAGGTCTTCGATGATAAGCGGTTCCCCGCCAGTCTCCACATCCACTTGCAGGTAACGGAAGGCCCGCCACCACAGGGGCCGGAAGAGGCGATGTTGGCCGCCGTCCGGCAAATAATGGTCCTCGATGCCGCGGATTTCCTTTCCCTCGACGTCATTCCGGTTGCCCTTCTCGCGGCCCTTCCAGAGCGCCTCAGCGTAAGTCAGTTTGATGTTCGCGCCTCGCCCGCCGCTAGTAACGAGTTCCGGATAACCCGTCGTCAGGTAGCTTTGATCGAAGAGAATCGTTGCCTTGGAATTGGCAGGCACGGTAACCGGACTCGCGCCCTGGAGAAATTCCGCTGAGGCTTCCACGCCGTTCTCGCGGGCCACTCGAGCGAGTCTTTCGAGTTTGTCTTCCATCAAGGGGATGCTCCGCGGAACCAGCATCCACGGTGAAGTGTAGTAGATCCTGATGAAGCGCGACTCGCCATGCGCGATGGGCAATGCCGCGACCCAGCCGGAATCGTCAAAACCCGGAGTCTCCCATCCCCACGGATATTGAGAGGCATCCACCTGCTCGCCGGGGCCGCTCGCCAGATACCCGCCGAGCTTCTCCGGACTCAACTGGATCAAGCTGACGGCCCGGCTCTTCAAAACTTTCCAGGAATTATCTGTGTTGACGATCTGTTCCGCCTCGCTGTCGCCCTGGACAATCAGGCCGGTTTCGTTGGTGACCTGCGCCACGGGAGCCAGTCCGGCAAAGTTCCACACCACGGCAGCGAGCAGGTTGCGCCCGGCGGTGAGGTGTGGGGCAATGTCCAGAGTCTCATAGCGCCAGTAGTTCAAGTCGCCGCGCGCGGGGCCGGCCAACACCCGCTCGCCATTCACGAACAATTCATAGCGGTTGTCGCCGCTCACGTGAATGACGAAGCGCTGGGGAACCGAGTCCAGCGCAAAAGTTTTGCGGAAATGAAAAACCCCGAACTCTCGCCGAGGCCCGTCAGGATGGGCAATCCACCAGGCTTTCCAGGCTTGGCTGACCAGATCGACTCCTGGAGTCTGCGAAGTCGATATCGACCACGGGACGAGACTGAGTGCGAGCGCGAATATGATGTTACGGATTCCAGTTCGATAACGCATGGTGCATTTTCCTCCTCCAGCGCACGAGGGGCCTTGACGCGCAAGAACCGTCCTATAATACACCGCATCCCCAGAGTTAGCGCTCATCAAAACTCTTTACCTTACTTGATGTGGGGTTACTTAGTCTGCGCGAGAGGTATGGTAGACTGCGACCAGCCGTGCTTGGCGGAAAAGCGCGGTTCGAGCGGTTCAAAAAGGGGACCACTCGGCCCCCTAGCCCGTCTCCGGGGCGCGAAGCGCTTTGGAGTGCGGTCCGTCAGCCGACGGACTGCCGCTTTCCCACAGGCCAGCTTGCTGGCCGGAATGACGCCCAAGGCCGGGACCCCGCGAGCAAGCTCGCGGGGGATAAAGCGGCAGTCCGTCGGCTGACGGACCGCACTCCAAAGTCCGTCTAGAGGTTCTGCTTAAAGAATTCCAGCAGGCGCTGGGTGAGGTAGAGCCGCGCTGCCTCGCTAGCGAAACCGTGCTCTTCTCCCGGCTGGAGGTAGAGATCGAAGGGGGTACGCGCCTTGACCAGCGCTTCCACGAAGTTCAGGGTGTTCTGCATATGCACGTTGTCGTCGTCGGTGCCGTGCATCAGCAGCACTTTGGCTTTCAGCCTAGCGGCGGCCTCGAGCGGTGAGGAAGCTTTGTACCCGTCCGGATTCTCCTCTGGGGTGCGCATATAGCGCTCGGTGTAAATGCTGTCGTAGAACTTCCAGTCGGTAACGGGACCACCCGCCGCGCCGCACTTGAAGACTTCGGGCGCATGGGTTAGCGCGTAGAGTGTCATGTAGCCGCCGTAGGACCACCCCGTAATGCCGATGCGAGTGGGATCAACGTAAGGCAAGGACTTCAGGTAGGCGACGCCGGCAAGCTGGTCTTCGAGCTCGTAGTGTCCAAGATCCTTAAACACTTTTGATTCCCAAGCATGTCCTCGGCCCCAAGAGCCGCGATTATCGAGCGACCAGAGGATAAAGCCCTGTTCTGCAAAGAGATGGTCGCTCAGGGAAGTCAATTCCCAACGGTTCTGGACGAGCTGGATGTGAGGTCCGCCATACACGTCGATGATGACCGGATATTTCCGCGCCGGGTCAAAGTCCGGCGGCTTCACCAGCCGCGCATAGAGTGTGGCGCCGTCGTGGGCTTTGACTTCTACCAATTCTGTCTTGCCCAGCGCGTAATCATCCAGATGCCCAGTCTGTTTGCTCAGCGTAGCGAGGAGCGACCCGTCCGCCTTGAGCAGCCGGTTTTCCGGCGGAACATTGAGGGAGGAAAACCGGTCGAACAGAAACTGGCCATCGGGCGAAAGGTCGAGCCCGTGCACTCCGGGCTGGTACGAGAGGCGCTCCGAACCACTGCCCTCAAGCCTCACGCGGTAGAGGTGGCGCTCGCGTGGATCTGGGGTCGTGGCCGCAAAGTAGACCCAGCCGCCCTTCTCGTCCAAGGCGACGATGGGAGCGTTTGAGAAAGCCGGACGATCGATCATCCAGTTGCCGTGGGTAAGCTGCTTCTGTAGCTTTCCATCGTTGCCATAGAGATAGAGGTGCAACCAGCCGTCCCGTTCCGAGAGCCAGAGGAACCGTCGGTTGTCGCGGAGGAAACGCGGTGGCTCGAGCGAATTGATCCAGCACGTGTCCTTTTCCGTGAGCAGAAGGCGATGGGCGCCTGCGGCCATGTCCCAGAGATGCACGTTCAACTCGTCCTGGGCGCGGTCGAGGGTGAGGAAGGCCAGCGCCTTCGAGTCCGGTGTCCAGATAAGCCAGGGACCGAAGTATTCGATCCGGTCGGATTTCGCCACCTCCGACGTCCAGTTCTGGTGCCCGCTTCCTTCCACAGAAACGACGTGGAGAGAAGGAACGGGATTGGGGTCACCCGGCTGAGGGAACCGCTCCTCGGTAAGTCTCACGTGGCTGGACAAGTAATGCGTCAGCGGGTATTGCGGCACGGGGGCGTCGTCGAGGCGAAGGTAGGCAATCTTCTTCCCATCCGGCGACCACTCATAGGCCCGGCCGGTCGCGCGATTGCAAAGTTCTTCTTCATAAACCCAATCGAGTTTGCCGTTCATCACGTTTTCGCCGCCGTCGCTCGAGAGCTTTTCACGAAGTCCCGTTCTGAGGTCGAGCGCGAAGAGGTTGTTCTGCTCCACAAAGGCCACGCGCTCGCCTGTGGGAGAAAACGTCACGTCCTCGATGGGCGCGGTTTCCTTAACAAGGGATTTCCTCTGGCGCGTCGCCAGGTTGTAAAGCCAGATTTCCTTATCACCCTGGAGGAGTAGCGCGTCGCCGCCCGGAGACCACTCGTAGGACGCAAGGTCGAGCTTCTCGCCTTCCACCGTGTCGCCGGGAGGTCCAAGAAGAGCACGCTCCTTGCCGCTCGCAATGTCATAGAGGTAAATGGTGACGCTAGCACCCCTGCCGGAGCCTTGGCGCTTGAGGTAGCTGATCTCCTTGCCCCCAGGACGCCATTGCAGGCGGGTGAGGCCCGAGGCGAACAGCCCTTGCGGGCGAGTGACCAACTCGACGGTCAAAGGCTTCTTCGCCTCTTGCACGTCAACTGCGGCGCCAGCCAAGAGCAGCAATGCGAGCAAGCCAGATAGATGCTTCACGGTTCCCTTCCCTGCTGAAAACTATCCTCGAGCGTCCGGCTTCATCTTAGGTGCTGTGAATGTAGCGCGGGCGTCTCGCCCGCGCTACAGATCACAAGTGATTTGCGTAACCCACTACACAAATGGCCAGGATCAGAATGGCCACACCCGCAACGGCCAGGCGGTATGCCTTGCGGCTCGCGTCCTTCCACTCTCCTGTGATGAACCCCAGGATATTTGCGGTAATAACCATGGTGGACATCATCATGGCCCAGCCCACCGAGGTTCCAATAGAGCCCAAGAGCCGCGTGGCCGGAGCGTAAATCACAAAGCCGCCAATCCACATCAACCCCATCAAAGCCGCCAGAGCCCAGTAGTGGCTAGTTCCCTTCAAGACCAATAGCCCGCCGGTCTTATTCTTCTTCATAAGCCAAACGCAGTAACCAGCATTGCAAATAAAAAGCGGCAGGGTAAGCGGAGCCCAGAGGGAGTTACCCGCCATCGATGCTGCCGCGCCGAGCTCCATGGCCCGGCGTACGTATTCTGCGCCGAAGGTGAAGCCCAGGTTCGCGCAGGAAGAGAGAAACCCGGACGCGATACAAATTGCCAGGCCGACCGCAAAAGAACTCCGTGGGGCATTGCCTGTGGAGTGTTGTTCGGGTTCCCGGAGCTTTCCGGCCCAGGAGCCGAGGCTGAGGCCGAGCAGAACGAGGGCCAGGGAAGCAAGCGTCAGCAGGCCTTGTGGCTGGGCCAACTTCTCAGGCGCCATCACGACGATGGGAATGAGTGCTCCGGCAGTTGCTGCCAGTCCAATAATGACAGTAAATCCCAAGGCCATCCCCAATCTGGCCACACCTAGTCCAAAGGTGAGCGACCCAATGCCCCATCCTAGCCCAAACAGCTCAACCAGGAGCAGCGAGCGGAGGGAGGTCGCTGTCATGACGCCGAGGGGATGGGGGATGGTCAAGAGCACGAACAGCCAGGGGAAAATCAGATAGCCTGCGGAGGAATAGATGAACCAAGTGTTCTCCCAAGCCCACCTCTTGGTAGTCTTCATAATCAGCATGAAGGCCCCTTGCAGGATGCCGGCGGTGATTACAAGTAGATAACCCATCGTTTCTCCTCTCTATTCCAGATAATCAACCAAAGCTTCTGCCACTTCACCAAGGTTCTGGTCCCCAAAATGAACCGCGAGCCCCAAGACCTCTCGGCGACGCGAAGGGTTCGAGGGTGCAACAGCCGTGAGCCGAATCTTACCTTCAGTATGCGGCGGGATGGTAATGGAATCCGCCTTTTGTATTCGCCATCCCCAGGGAGCGCGCAGTTGGGCCGAGGCTTGGCGGGGAGATCCACCATGGTTGTAGACCCTGGCCTCGATGGTCACGAGTTGGCCCGGGAGGATGAATTGCCGGTAGGGGTAAGCACGAACCCAAGAGGGGTCTAAACCAAAATTTGGGTCATCCCATGGAAACAGAACGGAGAAAAGCGCGCGACGCTCCTCGAACAGCTTCAGGCCTTTCTCCATGTATTCATCCGAATAAGGCACTGGGCCCCAATGTGAGGCAACCAGCAGGTCGGGTTTCAATTTCAATAGCAGTCGGAAACATTGCTCGTAGCCGGGCTCGTCTTTTCCCAGGAAGTTGCGATTGTAGCTGCAATAGTCGTCGATGCCGAAGTCGGCGTACGAATCTCCGGTCATGAAGATGCGAGTCCCGTCGTGCTCGATCAGCAATCCGTCGTGATAGATCGTCTGCCCGGGGAAATAGTAACCGGTCATCTTGTAACCCTTCCAATTGATGACCTCGCCTTCTGAGAGGGGATGGTCCACATGAATGCTCTCGGGCGTCAAGGCGGGCATGGAGTAAGCATAAGGGTTCTCAAGAACGTCCTGGAGTTCCTTCTGGGCGTAAAACTTTGCTCCGTACTCGCGCCGAACCGCATTGATGGATTGGGTGTGGTCGTCGTGGTAGTGAGTGATCCAAATCCCGTCGATCCCCTTGATGGTTCCATTTCTCTTCAGTTGGCCGAGAGTTTGGAGCAAAGGGTAGAACCCGCAATCGAGCAGGAAAATGTTTCCATCCTCGGCTTGTACGTACCAGGATGTGGAAGCTGCGAAATGCAGCCACGAGGGGGCCTGCGGCAAAGGCAGCGTGGGCAGCATGGGCACATCAAGATCCGCCGGGGGCTCGAGTTGTCGGGCAAGGTGAAGTTCTCAGGAACGTCGTGGAATTTCCCAGAGAAGTAAATGCGCCAGGCCGCCAGGGTCATGTAGTTGGCCATCGCATCATGGAGGTTCTTCTTCAACTTGGCAACCGCTTCGCTGGGATCGTGCATGACCACGCCATGGGCCGGGACCAGCATCGCGGGTTGGCGGGAAAGAACCACATTCAGACTTTTCAGCAAATCCTGCGCCGCCCCACCAAATCCCCAATAATCCCCTCGCATCCCCGGGAAGCGCTTTTGCAACATGTAGAAGTTCCAAAGCTGCCCAGGGCCGAAGATCAGATCTCCCGTGAAAGCGAGCTTCTTTCCGTCAATATCCACGATGTAGGAGACGCTGCCGTCCGTGGGGCCTGGCGTCGGGACAACCTCAATATCGAGGCCCTGCCAATGAAGCGCCTCACCCGCTTTGAGCTCTCGGTCCGGCGCCACGGAGCTGCGGAGAATGAACAAGTCGGGGCGAAAATTCATCCGCTCGTAAAGCATGGTGTCCGCGCCATCCCACATTTCTGTGGCATTTTTGAAGAATTCTGCCTCGCCGGCAGGGACGGCAATTTTTGCGCCTGCTTTCTTCAGCAGGGCCGCGCTGGCGCACTGGTCGCGATGATGGTCGGTATATAGCACCCATTCAATAGAATTGATGCCCAGTTTCTTTGCCGCTTCCAGGATTGTCCCATCACCCGACCCAATAAGCAGGCTCTTGCCGTTCCGCTGGATCACCGCGACGTTAATCGCCTCGTGATAGATCCCCACATGGGGTGTTACGGGTTCAAATTGCGACTTGACTGCCTCGCCCGAGGTTTGACCTAGAAGGGGCGAAGCGAGGGAAAGGAAGAATATCAGTAAAGAGGTTCTTCGGAGTTTCATGGTGCGCCTCGACGCGAGTATTTCGGATGTCCTTTTAGGACGAATCAAAGGCAGCAATTATAACCCGAAGGAGCTGGAAAGATGCCGGGGGGCTGGAGGAATAAAGCGCGGGGCTTTTCAGGCTGCGCCCCCCCAAGCTGTCATTCCGAGCGGAGCGAGGAATCTCGCCCTGAGCATTTTCAACGCAGTGCGAGATTCCTCGTCGCCTGCGGCTCCTCGGAATGACAGGCCAAGGGGGTTATTCCGCAACCTGTTTTTGTAGCACTGGATAGAATCGCGGCACGTGGGGGCTTCGCTCTAAACCTGAAATCGAAAATTGGGGTTGCCGGAGGGCGGCCACAAGGGCCGCCCCTACAACACGATTATTTCACACCTACTCGCCCGGAGGCGGAGCAGGAGGCAGCGGGGCAGAAAACCCTGGGGCAGGAGGCCTGAATCGAGGCCCGGGGTGAAATGGGGCGACGCCTGGCAGGTCCCGAAGCTTCTTCCATTGATCAATGGTGAGAACCCGGCGGATCGCGAGAAGCATCTGCGCATTCGACTTTTCCAGGCTGGCTCTCGCCTGAGCAACCTTATCGATCTGGGCGATCACCTGCGCTTCCTCAGGCTGATCGGCTTCAACCAGTGGCTCCAGGATCGCTTCCTGCTTCTCTAAGGCGGCGTGCAAATCGATGAGTTGCAGGCGGTGTTCCTGGAAGATTTTCTCGATCCTTTGGACCTGGTCATCGCTGACGCCGATCTTCTGCATCAGGGCTGAGTCTTTCCACCATTTCCCGGGACCCTGGAAACCCATTCCGGGTCCGCGACCTCCAGGCCGGCCCGCCATAGGAGGGGCCATTTGGGCGCCTGGCCCCTCGGCCGGTGCAGGGGGCTCCTGGGCAATGGCTAGCCCGCAGAACACGATTACCAGCGCCAGGCTTACGACTGTTGTTTTCATTTCTTTCATCTCCTTTTCTTCGGCATAGTCTCAGGTTGTCGAACGACTTTATTGGTCAGGATTTCATTTCGCTCCTCGGCGATAAGGACCGCTGGGGCAAGGGCTTCGGGAACCTCACGTGCCAGGTCTCCTTGAACTTCCTGAAGCAAAGCCTTGTCCGCATCCTCACTGGCGTAATTTTGGGGAGTGTTCGGAGCGCGCGTCAGGAATATAGCCGCAATCAAGACCATGACCATAGCCGCAGCCCAAGCCCAATGCAGGGGATACCAATCTCTTGCGGAGACCCTTTCACGAAGGGCGAGTTGCTGGTTTCTCCAGAAACTTTGATCGCGTTGAGCAGTCGTGTGTACAGAATCGCGAAAGTTGGAGATCGTTCTTCGCAATTCCTCCGCCTCGACCGAGCACGCAGGGCAGGTCTCGAGATGACGAAGGACGAATTCGTCGCTCGTGCCGAGTACCCACTCCGTGATTTGATCCTCACTCAGATAGTTATTCACCTGTTCTACCTCCCCTAAGTCGCTGCCGGATCTCGTGGACGGCGCGGAACAAGTGGGTCTTTACTGTTCCTATCTTCAGAGAAGTCGCCTCGGCAATTTCTTCCAGGCTCATTTCCTCAACGAAGCGCAGGACGAAGACCGCACGCTGCTGTGGAGGGAGCTTCTCGACGGCTGACCAGACGCCGGCCACTTGCTCGCGCCCCAGGAGCACCCGCTCCTGGGAGGCATGAGGGTCCGGCACGCTCTGCTCGAGGCCCGCAACCGCTTCGGAGGATGAAGACAATCTATGCCAAAACTCCCTCAGGCGGCTGCGCCGGTGATCGCGTGCCAGGTTCACGGCGATTTTGAGCAGCCATAGCCCCACACTCGCTTCGCCCCTAAAAGAAGCGCGCTTCTGATACGCTTTCAAGAAGCACTCCTGGGTCAAAGTCTCGGCGGCGTCGGGGTCGCGAAGCATGCCCAGCAGAACTCGATAGATGCGTTGCTGGTGCGACTGTACAAGGGGCGTAAAGTCATCGAGTGCAGTCATCCCGAGGCCCACTTTCTCCTGAATCGGAATCAAAACAGCGGCTTGCTCATTCTGCACCATGTCCGCTCCTCATTCCATCAAGACGATTCAGGTATGGGAAGGTTTACATACGGCTCGCGTCTGCACTTGCGGGCGGCGCCTGCCTTGGAGTGCGGTAGCGGAACTGCCGGCTTGACCGTATGCTCAGCCGCTGGAAAGGCGTGCAGCCTGGCGACCCCCTCACCCGGCCCGCGCCAGCTGAAGCAGACGCCGGTGCGGGCCACCCTCTCCCCCAAGGGGGAGAGGGCAGGGATTTGGACGAGGGCAGTAAAACGTAGAAACTCCAAGGGCGGGAGCGAGACACCCGCGCCACATCTGATGGCCTGGCTTTGCTTGACGAGCCTTAGTCTTTACCCGTAGACTACAAACATGCCCGCATAATTTGGAGCTGGCTTCGAAAACTATGTCTTTCCGAAGGATTCTCGTCGCATTCTCGCTCGCTCTGGCACTGACTCCGTTTGCCTGGTGCCAGAGCGATATGCAACTTTTTCCTGTCGCGGACGTCAAGCCGGGACTGAAGGGCGTGGGTCGTACCATCTTCCAGGGCGACCAAATTGAAGAATTTCAGGTCGAGATTCTCGGCCTCTTGCGTAATGTACTGGCGCCAAAACACGACCTCATCCTGGCGCGACTTTCGGGAGGCCCGCTGGAGAAGACGGGGGTCATCGCCGGGATGAGTGGGAGCCCGGTCTACATTGATGGCAAACTTGTGGGGGCAGTGGCTATTTCATTTCCATTTTCGAAAGAACCCCTGGCCGGCATTACACCCATCCAGGAAATGCTGCAAGTCGTCCCCGAGGAGAAACGCCAAGCGCCGGCTCAGGCGGAGATACCGATGGACTTTCGCCTGGCCAGGACCGCGAGCGGCCCTCGCGAGAGCGCGCGCTTGATTCCCCAGGAAGATTTTGGCCCGGAGAGCTTTCGCCGATACCTTCCGGCACCCGAAGCGGGGTTTTCACTCTCCAGCCTCCAGTTGCCCGTACGGTTTGGCGGATTCAGCGCCGAGGCCCTGGAACCCTACTTGCCGCTGTTCCGTCAAATGGGTTTTGAACCCATGATGGGAGGCGCACTTTCCGGTGGACAAAGCTCGACCCCGGTGAAGACAGAATTAGATCCCGGGTCGATGATCAGTCTGCTGCTGGTCCGAGGCGATCTCAATGTGAACGTGGACTGCACGGTCACCTATCGGCAAGGGAACAATCTCTATGCGTGCGGGCATCGGGTGCTCTCGGCGGGCCCCATTCAGATCCCCTTTGCGCCCGCCCACGTTCTGGTCACCGTGCCGAGCCTGGCCTCGTCCTTCAAGCTGGATGCTCCAGGGGAAGTCGTCGGGACGATTCGTCAGGACCGCTTTGATGCCATCTACGGTGTGGTGGGAGAAAAGAATCCCCCGATGATCCCGGTGAACGTCCGGATCCAAAGCACGCTGAATACCCAGGAGGACTACAAGTTCGAGGTTATCCAAGAACCGTTCCTCTCCCCACTGCTGGTGAATCTTGCTTTCGTCTCGACCCTCGGCAACACGGAACGAGCCATCGGTGCCTCCACATTCGAAGTTGAAGGGAAGATCCGCCTGGCAGGGGCAGATGCGGTGGCCTTCCAAGACGTCTTGTCGGGCGAGATGGGGACTGCCACGCTGGCGGGTTCAGTGGTGGCTACCCCCCTTACTTATCTCCTGGGCAGCGGGTTTCCTGATTTGCGCATCGAGGGGATCGAGCTTTCGGTAAAATCGCGTAACGAGCGGAGTCTGGCCACATTGGAGCAGGTTTGGAGCACAAAGTCAGAAGTGAAACCCGGTGACCACATCGAGGTTATCGCTCTTCTGCGGCTGCCCGGTGGGCAGGCAGTGACCCAGCGGATCCCCGTTGATATCCCGGAAAGCGTGAACGACAAGACCCTGATGCTTGCGGTGGGAGGCGGGTCGAATATCAACGCCTTGCAGTTCCGTTTCACGCCTCCCGGAAGCGCGGCGCGGGACATTCCTCAACTGGTCAAGGCCCTGAACCGCATGCGACGGAATAATCGGTTGTACGCACTGCTCATGGCCCCCCAGCGCTCATTCTTCATGCAGGGGAATGAATACCCCTCTCCTCCACCCTCGCTGGTACAGACCTTCATGGCGGACCCTGCGGCTGCCTCCAACGTCAACCTCAGCGGTACTTCGGTAGTCGGAGACTATGAGGCGGCAGCGTCTGCGCTGATGATCCGCGGCCAAAAGACACTCTTCCTGAAAGTGGTCGGGCCGGGCCTCTAGCTCAAAGACCGCCGCCGTTTGCAGGCAATCCCCGCGAGTGGAGTGACCGGAAAGGCTAAGGCATGAAACCCTACAAGATATTTCAGCTTCTAACGCTCACATTGCTTTTCGCCTCGGGTTTAAGAGGGACGGAAACCGCGTTCTGGCAGGTTGGATCATTCGAAGAGTTTTTGCAGGGAACACTTTCAAACGTGTCTCTGGATACAGAGGGAGCCCTGCATGTAGCGCCCGGGTCGCGCGTGATTTTCAACCCTGAGGAAGCGCTGGCCCTCTCCCTGGCCCACGACCAGAAGGGCAGCCTCTATATCGGCACGGGCCACCAGGGAAAGGTCTTTCGAGTAGATACAAAGGAGAAATCCACCCTCCTTTTTGCAGCCCGGGAGCCGGATATTTTCGCTTTGGCCGTGGGCCCCGACGGATCGCTGTATGTGGGAAGCTCGCCGGAAGGCAAAGTCTACAGGGTTACACCCGACGGGCAATCCAAAGTATTCTACGACCCCCGCACCAAGTATATCTGGGCGCTCGCCCTGGACGCGCAGGGTCGGCTGTATGTGGCCACGGGAGACAAGGGCTTGATCTTCCGAGTTGACCCGGCAGGCAAGGCGGAGCTTTTCTTCGACAGCAAACAGACTCACATCATGTGTCTGACTTTCGAAAAGGACGGTAATCTGCTTGCCGGAAGCGTCCCCAACGGGCTTATTTACCGCATTACTCCACAAGGGAAAGCCTTTGTTCTGTTTCAGGCCAACCTCCAGGAGATCCACGACTTGGTGACAGACTCGAGAGGGCGCATCTATGCCGCAGCCTTGGGCGGCGCGAGCGGCAAGGGCTCCCCAGAACTGCTGATTCCTTCACCTCCCGGCGCGATCCCTGGAGGGGTCACTACGGTCACGGTCATGGCCGCCGAAGAAATTAATGCCGCTGGTGCCTCGAAAACGCAAAATCCACCCCAGGAGGCTTCGAACGCCCCCAGCTTCAACCGTCCGGCTCCTGTAGCCGCTGCAATGCCCAACTTTCAGGTCCCGCAGGGTCGTGGATCGCTCATCGAAATACTTCCCGACTCTACCACCGAGACGATCTGGAACTCCAACACCGAATGCATTTTCGGCTTGGCCGTGCGCGGTGATCACGTGCTGTTTTCCACGGATTCCAACGGGCGCATCTTCGACATCGTTTCCGGGCGGGACGCGCAAGGCGTAACTCTTATCACGGAGACGCACGAGTCGCTTGCCACGCGGCTGTTGCTGGAAGGGTCTGACCTTTATGTGGCCACCAGCAACATCGCCAAGCTGCTCCGGGTGGGGTCCGAGGTGGCTGCGGAAGGCAACTACGAGTCGCCCGTCAAGGACACGAAGTTCATCTCGCGGTGGGGAGTGCTTGCCTGGCGAGGCGAAGTGCCCGCCGGCACAGCCCTCGAGTTTTTCACACGTTCTGGAAATTCTGAGCGCCCCGACCAGACCTGGAGCGACTGGGCGGGCCCCTATTACAGTTCCAACGCCAGTCCAGTCACCAGTCCTCCTGCCCGCTACATTCAATGGAAAGCTGTTTTGCACGCTTCCGGAGCCGGCAGCCCCACTTTGCACGATGTAACGGTATCTTATTTGAACCAGAATCTGCCCCCGCAAATCCGCTCGCTAAACGTGAGCACGGCAGGGGAACGAACCAACCCTGCGGGAAGCAGTTCATCCGGTATGGCCGCCGGAACGACGATTTCCGTTGGCGTCCAGCCCTCTGGGACTTTTGGGCCTATGGGACCCGTGGGAAGTCTTGCGGGCAAGACTCCGGTGACGCTGACCTGGCAGGCAGAAGACCCAAACAATGACGTACTCCTGTATTCCCTCTACGTGAAGGGGACCGACGAACAAGAGTGGCACCTCTTGAAAGACAAGCTGCGCCAGACGAGTTATACGATTGACCCCAGTACCCTGCCTGATGGCAAGTATGTGGCTAGGTTGGTCGCCTCTGACGAAGACTCCAACGCTCCTGAAATGGCTCGAAAGTCGGAATTAGTGAGTGCGCCCTTTTGGGTGGACAATACGCCGCCCCAGGTTCGAGTGCTTCGAAAAAACGTGACCGCAGGCTCGGCGGAAGTCCTATTCGAAGTTGAGGATAGCACTTCGCCGCTGCGCAGCGCCGAGACCTCGATCGACGGGAAGGAATGGAAGGACCTGCGTTCCGATGACGGGATTGTGGATTCTCAAAAAGAGACCTTTACGGTGCGGCTTTCCAAACTCGAGGCCGGCGAGCACGTCCTGTCGGTGCGGGCCTACGACACGGCAGGAAATGTCGGCGTCGGCAAGGCTGTCCTGCACATTGCCCCACCGCCGGGGGCCGGTCGCTGACGCGAAGGCTGGCAGGCGACGGCCGGCTTGCGGGTAACCCGGGATCATGGTGAATCAGGCAGGGATAAAGACAACTTTCGTAGGGGCCAGCGCATCACACCATGCGAGTCTGGATGCGGCTGGAAGAGAGACTCCTTGAGCCAACAGAAGAGGGCGGCTCCTAAGGCCGCTTCCGAGACTCAACTGGTTGCGCGCGCACAGCAGGGGGAAGAGGAAGCATTTGCCGCGCTTTTTGAAATGCACAAGCGGCGTGTTTACTCCCTCTGTCTGAGGATGACCGGCAACACTGCGGAAGCGGAGGATCTGACGCAGGAAGCTTTTCTTCAGCTTTTCCGCAAGATCTCCACCTTCCGCGGCGAGTCCGCCTTCTCCACCTGGCTGCATCGGCTGGCGGTGAATGTGGTGCTGATGCACCTGAGGAAGAAGGGGCTGCAACAGATTTCGCTGGACGAAGTTGACTCCAGCCAGGATGAGCCGGTCAAGCGCGATTACGGCGACCATGATCGGAGGTTGATGGGTTCGGTTGACCGGATCAGCCTTTCGCAAGCTATTGCCGACCTTCCACCCGGATACAGAACGGTGTTTGTCTTGCACGATATCGAAGGCTACGAACATAACGAGATTGCGGAAATCATGAATTGTTCCGTCGGCAACTCCAAATCGCAACTTCATAAAGCACGAATGAAGCTGCGCGACTGGCTGCGTCAGAACGAGGGGCTTATGGCGCCGGGTGAGCCAGTGATCTCCGATCAAGCACCGAGCGAAAGGTGAAGGGGCTATGAACGAGACTGGGCACGGCAGGACCGCGGCGTGTTATCGATTTGAGGTGGAACTGCAAGCCTACATGGAGGGCGAAGACGCGCCCTTCGTGCCCGCTCACGCTCGCGAGTGCGTGTTTTGCAGGGTTATCGTTGAGGATCTGGAAGCGCTGCGGGCAGCGGCTCTCGCGCTGCCGCTTGAAGAGCCCTCTCCGGTGCTTTGGTCATATGTCCGCGCCCAACTACAGGCCGCGGGAGCGTTCGCCGAAAGGGCTACTCTTTGGGATTGGTTCAGGCAACTGGGTTTGCTTCACCGCCCTATTCCCGTTGCGGCCTTCGCCTGCATGGTCGTTCTGGGCTGCTTGCTAACCGCTCCCCGGAATTATCCTGAGCCGGATATTACCTCCCCAATCTCTGCCCTGCCCGCCAGGTCCGCCGTCCGGTCCATGGCTTTCATGGCAGACAGCGTGGCCCTGCAACAGGTGGTCCGCGAGTTGGAGGCAACGTTCCGAGCGCGTGAGGGATCTCTCGCGCCTGACCTCAAGGCAACATACGAGAATGGCTTGATTTCGCTTGACGCTTCAATTCGGGAATGCAGCGATTCACTCGAGCGCGAGCCCGGCAACTCGCTCGCTCACGAATATTTGCTTTCAGCGTATTCCCAAAAAGCCGAGGTTTTGTCTTCTGCATTGGAATTCGATGAAGGCCGTTAGGCCGATCCGGGGGGGCCCAACAGTGGCTGATCGTCGCGAGCAAAAAACAAAGAAGCAAGGGGTTATCCCTTCTGGCCGAGGGCTAGTCCTGTGTTTCCTGGTGTTGTCAGCGCCATTGGTTGCCGCCGAAGGCAACCGTTCCGAGAAGACCGTCGAAGCTTCGTCTAATCCCCGCGTTACGGTTACGAACATGACGGGACAAATCCTGGTCAGAGGATGGGAGAAGGCGCGCGTGCACGTTGTATATAGCGTCATGTCCCCTCATGTGGACGTAGATACCGAGGTTGTCCCATCCAACGGGCCCGCCGACAAGATTCACTTCGCCACACACCTCTTGGACCCTCTGGTTTCCGGAAGGGATCAGGAGGCCGATTACAGTTTGGATGTTCCCATGGGAACCAATCTTGAAATCCGCAACCCGCAAGGAAGCGTGCGGATTGAGAAGTTCCAGGGCGACGACACTACGGTGGAATCGGTGGGCGGAGCCATTCTCGTTTCTGATTTCAGCGGCCACCTTTTCTTGCGCTCGATCGGCGGAAACATCGACGTGATTCGCGCCTCCGGGCGCGTGGAAGCGTATTCCATCACGGGAGATCTCCACTTCGTCTCTCCCACAACTTCCAAGCTCCGCGGAAGCACCACCTCCGGCCGGATTCTCTTTGAGGGCGACTTCCCGGATGGCGGCGACTACTCGCTTTCCGAATACAGCGGCGATATGGAGATACTCTGCCCGCCCTCGGCCTCTTTCGAACTCTTCGCCAAAACCGTGCGCGGCAAGCTGCAAAACGAAATGCCCATGACCATCCAACACCGCTCAGCCACCCCCCTATCCTCAGCCAACAGCCTGTTTGGCACTCACCTGACCGGCAAAGCCACTGTGAGTCTGAAGTCCTTCAGCGGGACCATCCGGATTCGACAGCGTTAGGGAGAACAAGTCGAGAAGTCGAGAAGTTAAGGAGTCGAGGAGTTGAGAAGTTGAAGTCAACTTTCCGACTCCTTAACCTCTTGATTCCTTGACTCCTCAGCTCCTCAGCTCATCGACTTCTCAACTCCTCGACTCCTCGACTTTCTTCGACTCCAACACTATAATTCTTTGTGGAAGTTCAAAGAGCCGAAGAGTGGGAGGGTTGAGGAGTTGACTTCTGCATTTAGACTCCTCAACTTCTCGACTTCTCAACTCCTCGACTCTCCCCACTTCGAGCGAATGAGCCGGCAACGACGCAAACAAATTTATCTCCTCGGGTTCATGGGCAGCGGCAAATCCACGGTCGGCGAGCTTCTTTCCCGGGAATTGGGCTGGCCCTTCATCGACCTCGATACTATTATCGAGGCGGGCCAAGGCGTGAGCATTCGGGAGATATTTGAGAGATCGGGAGAGCCCTTCTTTCGCCAACTCGAGCGCGCCGCGCTGACCGAAGTCTTGAAAGCCGAGCCCGCAGTGATTGCCCTGGGAGGCGGGACTTTCGCCTATGAGCCCAACGTGGAGTTGATTCGTGAGACAGGCGGGGCCACCATCTGGCTGGATTGCCCTGTCGAAACCCTGCGCCTGCGATGCGCCGGCATGCAGAACCGCCCGCTCTTTCGTGATCCCGAATCTTTCGAGCGTTTACTCGATCTGCGGCTTCCTTACTATCGTCTGGCGGAATTCAGGGTCTCCACGCAAGACCGGGACGCACGGGAAGTGACCGAACAAATCTTACGCCTGAGGGCCTTTTGAGCCGAGAAGAACTCGCCCTGCATCCATCGACGATTCTGCTCCCGACGCTCCTGGCCGCGATCCTCGCCTGTAGCCTGGCAAGCTTGGGCCAGGAGACACCAGGAAATCCACCTCGGTTGAATGTGGATGACGAAGGCGTTTTCGACATCTCCCTGGCCGGACGCCCCGTAGGCAGCGAAAGCTTCAAGATTCACTCCTCATCGGGCAAGGTTGAGGCTCAAGCAGAAATCCGTCTCCACGTTGAACAAAATGGCAAGACGGTGAGTGCGCAGAGCTTCCCTGACTTGGTCCTGGACCCTCAACTCCGCCCTGTTACTTATACGTGGAATCAAAAGGGACCAAAATCTTCGCGGCTGGAGGTGGATTTCCGCGGCAAAGTTGCCAAGGTTCGCTACAAGACGATCAACGGCAGCGAGGATGACCGGGACTTTGAACTTCCCCCGGATGTCGCGATTCTGGACGACAATGTGATCCACCATTACCAATTGATCGCGGCTCGCTACCTGGCAATGGGAGGAAAGAAACAAACCTTTCGCGTCTTTGTTCCGCAGGAGGCCTTGCCCAGCCTCCTAACCGTGGAAGACATGGGAACCGCCGCCAGCACGAGCGGCGGAGTCGCCTCCAATCTCCGACATCTCCTGATAACCACCGACGTCACCCAAATTGATCTTTGGGTGGACAACCTGCAACACCTGGAGCGGGTTTCCGTTCCAGCGGCGCAACTCGAAGCCATTCGAAAGAAGTAACTCTCCGAGTCAAGGAGTCGAGGAGTCGAAGAGTCGATTTTAACTTCTCAACTTCGCGGCCTTGGCTGGCGGGAAAACACCTTCGAGGCTTGATTCAACTCCTCGATTTCTCGGCCCCGTGACTCCTCGACTTTTTCGGCAGATAGGCCGGCATTACGGCAATCAGGGGACGGCAAGCCGTCCCCCTACAAGTTGTAGGGGTAGAACTTGCCCTACCCTCGAAAACCGAAGCGTTGAAAGATCCAGGAGCTAAAGTGCACTCGCTGACTCCTCAACTCCTCGACTTCTTGATTCCAGGGATTTACTCAGGAAGGACAATGCAGCAAAAACAAAAGGACGGGGCTGATCCCTTGGATCAGCTCCGCCCTTTAAAGATCGTGAACTTACGAGCCTAGGGGGTACCAGCGCAGCTCATACCCGGAGGCGGCTGGTAAGGACTGGGATTGGCCGATCCAGCCGCTTCTTCGTTCAGCGCGCAACCAACAGCGTTGGCTGCGGCAGCCGCAGCCGAGGCTGCCGAGGCTGCCGCATTGGCGGACGCAACTGCCGCTGAAGCAGCAGACGCTGCCGCTGCAGCCGCAGTCGCTGCGCTGGCCGAGTTGTCCTTTGCACTGTTAGCCCGCGACATTGCCACCCCTGCCAAGACCGCAGCAGTTCCGCCCGCGGCAGTGGCCGCTATGCCCCAAGCCGCCGACCCACCACAGCATCGCCCGGCCCCTCCTGCAGCGCCTCCCGGAGCTTTCGCCTGCGGGGCTATAGTAATAGTCTTCCCTTTGGCCACGTTGACCACTTGGCCATTGCTTTCGGTGACGCGCAGCATGCCGTCCTTCGCTGTCACCACAACGGCCCCGTTCAGCATAGCCACTTCGCCCAAGGTCTTGAAGCCAGAAACCGGCGCGATGGCGAGGTCGCCGATTTTCATGCGAACCGGCATCCCGTTTCCATCGTGAAATACGGAAACATTACCCTGGTTTAGAAGTACTGTTACCTCGTTGGAATCTCGCAGGAACGAAGCCACCGTGTCACGACCGAATACCATCCGGCTTGCGCCTCCGAGCGCTACCACGGCCACACCATCTTTCACCTGAAGGCTGTCACCACTAAAGAGCGTCGTGTTGGGAAGAAGTGTCTGGCCACCCACAGTTGCGTTCATGCTGCCCGCCACCGATCCGACAACCGCCGAACCCGCCCAGGCGGGCCCCACAGCAACCAATCCCAGAAGGATCAGGCACAGCGACAAACGCACGATGCAATGCTTGCTCAACATTATCTATTCTCCTTCTTTGGGCCGGGTAGCTAACCGCCTTCCCTAACCCAACATGATTTTCAAAACTTTTCCGATTTCGACGATTAAGGTACTATGACCAAGGTAAAGGTGTCAAGTTATTTTTTCGTCTTTTTCTTGGCCGTATTTTGTTGCCATCTCAACTCAAACACCGCAGGCACAAGGACTTGGGATGGGCAGCTTCCTGCGTCCATGCCAAAAGAAAAATAATCCTGCCAGTGATTGCAAAACCGTTGCTTTTTGAGTTAAGCGATCAGGTGCTGGTAGTGGGCCCGTTTGACGTAGAGGCGGCTTTACGCCGCCATTTGGCGAGGTAAACTCGCCGCTACGATTCCAAACTGGCCCACTTCCAGGCGTTGGCAACGTTCTGCGCGCCCAAGACTGATTCCGACGCGGTCGATTCTCCACCTGTGCCGCCCGCAACTCGCTTCAAGCAACTATCCAAGGCTTGCGATATTCCTTCGTGAGCAGTTTATTGGCTTCCGCATCACCCGGAAACTGTTCCGCCTGGGCATCCCAAGTGAGTTTGCGGCCAAGCTTGAGGGCGATCGCGCCCAGCAAGCCCGCGCTGGTCGAGCGGTGCATGGTCTCCACATCCGAAGCGGGCTTCTGGCGGGACTTCAGGCAATCCAGGAAATTCAGCACGTGAGGATAGTGCTGGGCCGAGCCTCCACTGCTGATGACGCTTCCGGAGGTGAATCGTTCCGGACCTTGGCGCGAGGCCTCCGGCCAGAGCGTGTAGCCGCCCCGGTCAATGAACAATGTGCCATCGGTCCCGTAAAACTGAATGCCGTAGGAGTGACCGTCCGGGCCGTGAGTGTTGGCGACGCGGTTGGAAAACCTGGCGACGAATTCCTTCCCGCTCACCGCCGAGGCGGGGTACTGGTACAGAACTTCGAGCGTATCCGGTGTCTCACGATTATCCTCGAGAACGTACTTTCCCCCTGTGGCCATGATGGTTTTCGGAGCATCGACTCCCATCGCCCAGTGAACGACGTCCATAAGGTGAGTGCCCCAATCCGTCAGGATTCCGCCCGAGTAGTCCCAGAACCAGCGGAAGTTGTAAATGCCGCGATTTACGTTGTAGGGACGCTTGGGGGCAGGGCCCAGCCACCAATCCCAGTCGAACCAGGGTGGAGGATCGCTGTCCTCGGGATTGCCGATTCCTTCCGGGTACTGGTTGCCGTGAATCCAAGTCTCCGCCAGCGTCACCTTCCCGATCTTGCCGCTGCGCACCAGCTCCACCGCCTTCTGAAAGTGCTCCCCGGATCGCTGCTGCGTCCCCACCTGCACCACTCGATTGTGCTTGGTGGCTGCTTCCACCATCTTGCGTCCTTCGAACAAGGTGTGCGAGAGGGGCTTTTCCTGGTACACGTCTTTCCCCGCTTCGCAGGCGGCGATCATGGGAATGGCGTGCCAGTGGTCGGGCGTGGCAATGATCACCGCGTTGATGTCTTTGTGCTCGAGCACGCGGCGAAAATCCTTGTAGGTTTTCGCCCTGCCGAAGGTCATCGTCGCCGCATCATCGAGGTGGGGTTGATAGGGATCGGCAATCGCAACGCAGTCCACTTGGCCTGTGCGCAGGAAATCGCGCAGGTCCCCCTGGCCCATGCCGCCGGCCCCGATCAGGCCAATGCCCACGCGGTCGTTGGCTCCCAGAACACTGCGCGCCCCGGGCCCCGCCGAGAGGGCCAGGCCGGCGGCGGCCATCGCCGCGGTCTTATTAAAATCTCTGCGAGAAATAGTTGATCTTTCCATAATACCTCCTTGATAATGATGGCCTCTGGGCAGGCGCTCTCCCCAGAGGGTTGCCATATGCGCCCTCACGCCAAACAGCGGCAAAGGCCAGAACCCCGAAGAGCATCGCATAGGACAGCGATCGAGACTGCCGCCCCATGCATTCCGGGCCGGAACTATACTACAAGGGGGGGAATGAAAAAAGGCAAAACTCCGGTGGGAAAACAGGGTCTTGCTGAGGATATTCTGCCCGCGCGCTATAATTCATGCAACAATGGCAAGGATTTCTGCGATGATGTCTGCACATAGCGGAGAATTCTTGCTTTTCGAAGTGTGCGGCTCTTCCCGCCGTCAATCTTGGAAAGCCGCAGACCTGCAAACGACGCAGGTCTGCGCTTGTAGCCGTTGATGGCTGAGAGCCAGCAACTTCAACCGTCGGGAGGGAACTTTCAGCGCCCCAGGCGCGTATTAGAAACGGAGCCCACCATGCAACTGTCGATTAGAAACCTGTCCAAGACCTACCCCAATGGCGTCAAGGCGCTCGATAATGTTTCGCTGACCATCCCGCACGGCATGTATGGCCTGCTCGGTCCCAACGGAGCCGGCAAGACGACTCTGATGCGCACCGTGGCGACTCTGCAGGAACCTGACACGGGCAGCGTGCAGCTTGGCGATATCGACGGCCTTCGCCAAAAGGACGAAATCCGCCGCCGGCTCGGCTATCTGCCGCAGGAATTCGGTGTCTACCCCAGAATCTCCGCCCAGGACATGCTCGACCACCTCGCCCTGCTCAAGGGCATCGCCAATTCCCGCGCGCGAAAGCAGGTGGTCGAGGCAATGCTCCGGCGCTGCAACCTGCACGAGGTGCGCAAGAAGCCTCTCACCAGCTTTTCCGGCGGCATGCGGCAGCGCTTCGGCATCGCCCAGGCCTTGCTCGGCAACCCCCAACTGCTGATTGTGGACGAGCCCACCGCCGGCCTGGATCCCAGCGAGCGCAACCGCTTCTACAATCTGCTGGCCGAGATCGGCGAGCAGGTGATCGTGATTCTCTCCACCCACATCGTGGAGGACGTCACAGACCTTTGCACCCAGATGGCCATCCTCCACGAGGGCCGCGTTCTCTACGAAGGCCCGCCGGACGCCGCGCTGGCTGAGCTGCGAGGCCGCGTCTGGCAACGGTCCATTGCCAAGACCGATCTGGCCGCTTACGAGCAGCGCTATCGGGTTATTTCCAGCCGGCTGGTCGGCGGACGGCCTTCCCTGCATGTGCTGAGCGCCGCCGCCCCCGACGACGGCTTCGCCCCCAGCGCGCCCGACCTCGAAGACGTCTTTTTCACCAAAATCCGCGGGTGGAACTGAGAAACCCTTATGCTTTGGCACATCGCTTGGTTCGAGATTCGTTACTGGCTCCGCTCCTGGATGCTTTGGATTTTCACCCTGCTCATTGGCGCCATGATCTTCGGCGCGGTGAGTACGGACAAAATCACGGTGGGCGGCGCGTCTGTCCAACACCTTCCGCAACGCCCCGTTCGTCATTCAGAACTATTACGCGATGATCGGCCTGTTGACCCTGCTGATGGCCACGGCGTTCGTCAATTCCGCCGCCTCGCGCGACTTCAGCCACAACACCTACCAGATCATCTTTTCCACGCCCCTCAGCCGGAGGGATTTTCTTTTCGGCCGCTTTCTCGGCGCCACTCTCGTCTCCCTCATTCCTATGCTGGGCGTTTCCCTCGGCGTCTTGCTGGCCAAGTACATGCCCTGGGTGGAGCCCGAACGCTGGGGGCCGGTTAACTGGGGTGCGCACCTCAAAGGCATCCTGGTGTTTGCTGTTCCCAACGCCTTCTTCGTGGCCGCGGTCTTATTCGCCGTCGCCGTGCTGGCGCGCAATGACATGATTTCGTTCGCGGCCGCATTGGGGTTGCTGACAGGCTACATCGTCGCGGAGTCGCTCACCCAGAACCTCGAGCGCGAGCGCCTTGCCGCTTTCCTTGATCCCTTCGCCATCCGCACCTTCACCCTGGCCACTAAGTATTGGACCGTGGCCGAGAAGAACAGCCTTTCCATAGGCGCCAGCGGCCTGTTGCTTTGGAACCGCCTACTTTGGGTTTCGGTGGGAGCCGCTTTCCTGATCTTTGCTTACTTCCGCTTCAGCTTTGCCGAGCGGCGCACCAGGGCTCGACGCGTCCATGACGACGCGGCCGCCCTCGCGCCCGCGGTGACGCCCATCCCTGCCGTCTCCATCACCGTTTGCGCAGCGCCTTGGACCAAGTTCCGGGCCTCGGTCAGAATCCATTTGCTCGGCATCCTGAAAAGCACGGTGTTCGTGATCATCTTGATTGCGGCACTGCTCAACTGCGTCCCCAACATCATCTTCAGCGCTCGCGAGGGCTACGGTAACAGCACGCTGCCCGTTACCTACTGGATCCTCCAGATCATTGCCGGCTCACTCTATATCTTTGTCATTGCCGTCATCACTTACTACGCCGGCGTGCTGGTGTGGAAGGATCGCGACCGGCGCATGGATGAGATTGCGGACTCGCTGCCTACACCCGAGTGGCTGGCATACCTTTCCCGGCTCACCGCGCTGGCCGTCACTGTGATGCTGGTGCAGTTGCTGGCGCTCGGGAGCGGGGTAATCGTCCAGGCCTGCTACGGTTACCATCGCTACCAGCTTGGCCTTTACTTGAATCAGCTTTTCCTCCGCGATGGCTCCTTCTTCCTCTTTTTCGGCGTCCTGGCGTTTTTCATCCACGCGCTTTCTCCCAACAAGTACCTGGGCTACTTCCTCTATATTGCTTTTGCGATCGCCAATTCCTTCATCTGGCGGCCCCTGAACATCGCGACAAACCTGGTACAATTCGGGGCGGCCCCCGACGTGATTTACTCGGACCTGTTCGGCGACGCTCCCTACATTACGGCCTGGCGCTGGTTCACACTTTATTGGGTTCTGTTCTGCGCATTGCTAGCCATCGCCACGGTCATGTTCTGGCCGCGGGGGCGCGAGACTGGCTGGCGCGAGCGCTGGCGGAACGCTCGCCTGCGTTTCAGCGCGCCGTGGCCGGCTCTAACCTTGGCCTGCTTCCTGGCGTTCGCCGCCACGGGAGGGTGGATCTATTACAACACCGAAGTCCTGAACCCCCTGGTCGGACCGAAGGAGCTGGAGCGACGCCAGGCGGACTATGAGAAGAACTACAAGCGCTTTGAAAAGCTGCCGCAGCCGCGCGTGCGCAGCGTGAAGTACGGCATCGATATCTTCCCCGCCACGCGCAACATGCTCCTGCGCGGCGAGGAAGTGATTCAAAACCCCTATCCGCAGCCGCTGGGCGAAATCCACTTCTCGCTGGACCGGAACTACGACACCACCATCGGGATCCCCGACGCCGCCCTCGCCAAGGACGACACGCGCCTGAATTACCGCATTTACCATTTCACTACACCGCTCCAGCCGGGCGAGAGCCGCACCCTGACGTTCAGCGTGAAAAGCCGCAACCGCGGCTTCGAGAATTCGCTGAGCACCAAAGAGCTGGTGCAGAACGGGACCTTCTTCAACAACTCCGTCGCCCCCTTCATCGGCTACTTCTCCGACCGTGAGCTCACCGATCCCAACGACCGGCGCAAGTATGGTCTGGGCGAACAGGTGCGCATGCCACCGCTCGAGCGCAATTGTAAAGAAGATTGCCGCGACAACTACGGGGGTGGCCACGCCGACTGGGTGGACCTGGACACGGTGATCAGTACCTCCCCGGACCAGATTGCCGTGGCCCCCGGCTCCCTCCTGCGCGAGTGGCAAAGCAACGGCCGCCGCTATTTCGAGTACAAGCTCGATCACCCTTCCCTTTTCTTTTTTTCGTTCATGTCGGCCCGCTACGAAGTTCTACGCGAGGAATGGAACGGCATCAAACTGGAGGTCTACTACCACCGCGACCATCCCTGGAATGTGCCGCGCATGATGAACTCTCTCAAGAAATCACTGGAATACTACACGCGAAACTTCGGCCCTTACTACCACAAGGAAGCGCGCATCATCGAGTTCCCGCGCGTGGCGAGCTTCGCCCAGGCCTTCGCCGGCACCATGCCTTATTCGGAGTCCATCGGCTTCATCGCCAATCTGAACCATCCTGACGACATCGATAGGGTTTTCTACGTCGTAGCGCACGAGATGGGTCACCAGTGGTGGGCTCACCAGGTGATGGGCGCTAACATGCAGGGCGCTACCTTCCTCTCGGAGTCGCTGGCCCAATATTCGGCGCTCATGGTGATGGAGAAGGAATACGGGCGGGACATCATGCGCAAATTCCTGCGCTACGAGATGGACAACTACCTTCGCTCGCGCGGCCGCGAGCGGCTCAAGGAGCGTCCGCTGCTGACCGTCGAGGCCGAGCAAGGCTATATCCATTATCGAAAAGCCAGCGTGGTGCTCTATTACCTCAAGGAGATGATCGGCGAGGATAAGGTGAACGCCGCGCTGCGCAAGCTGGTCCGCCAGTACGCGTACAACGCGCCGCCCTATCTGACTTCCTGGGCATTGGTAGACGCGCTGAGCGAGCAGACGCCGCCGCAGTACCAGTACTTGATCAAAGATCTGTTCGAGGACATCACCCTCTTCTCCAACCGTACCCTCGAGGCCAGCGCGCGCCGGCGGCCCGACGGCAAATACGATGTCACCATCAATATCGAAACTCACAAATTCAAGGCCGATGCCAAGGGGAACGAAACCGAAGTTACGCTCGACGACTGGATCGAGATCGGCGCCTTCGCCAAGCCCGAAAAGGACCGCAAGTACGGCCGCACCCTCTATCGCGACCGGGTCCACATCGCGCAAACCCGCTCCACCTACACTTTCACGGTCAGCGAACCACCCGACCAGGGCGGCGTCGATCCTTTCCTCCTCCTCATCGACCGCATCCCGGAAGACAACGTCAAGAAGGTCGAGCTCTCAACATCCAAAACCTCTGCCGCAAAATGAAAGTCACCGACCTGGTCACCCCCCGTATGCGGGGTCCACGTCGGCTTGCTGGCGCAGAGCGAAACTCTGCGGTGGCGGGTTTCTGATGCCTGGGGAGCACAATGTTTCGCTCTACGCCAGCCCGCGGGCTTCAGTTCGGGTGATGACCAGAACGTACGGCCTGCTAAGTTAGGAAAGACCCTGCTATAATCACTGCCGAAGGCCACTCAACATGATTCCTGGCCATGACAATTTAGTTCGAGACATAGTTCGCCGCATTGTGCAGACAACGCAGCCCGAGAAGATCATCCTCTTCGGCAGCCGGGCTCGAGGCGATGCTCGGTCAGGCAGCGATTTTGACGTCCTAGTGATCAAAGACTCCGACGAGCCGGGCTACCGCCGCGACGCTCCCCTGTACTTGGCGCTGGCCGGAATGAACGCGCCAGTGGACCTAATGGTTTACACGCCCGAAGAAGTGAGGGAATGGAGCGCCGTTCCCCAAGCTTTTGTCACCACGGCCATCCGTGAGGGGAAGGTACTATATGAAAGAAAAAGCTGACGTGGTGTGGGGCTGGCTGCCAGGGTCGCCGACATGAAAGACAATGTCGGCACCACCTGCGGATTAGATCCACGATTTGCGACTTGCCGATAGTGGATATTGAAAGTGTCGGTGATTCGGCGTAAAGTGCGGCCCGTGATGAGATTCTTCGGCCGACCATTCCTTCTGCTCTTTCTAACTGGCTTCGCTTTGGGACAGAATCTCCCCCAACCGGAGTTGATTTCTGCGCAACTACCAAAGTACCCAGACATCGCACGGCTGGCGCGAATCTACGGTGAGGTGAAAGTCGAATTTGTCCTGAATTCCCGTGGGGAACCAATTTCTGTCACCGCGTTGACTGGAAATTCCCTTCTTCGCGGTGCCGCAGAAGAAAACGTTAAGTCTTGGCGGTTCGTGCTTCCGAAGGACTTGTTCCGAACTGAATGGAAGTACAGTACGACGTTCCATTTCAAGTTCTCAAATGATTTGGATCCTTATGACAGTCGCAAGCTGACCGTTGTTCTTAACTCATTCCGCGATGTCGAGGTCATAACAAGTCCGCCGTCCGACAAGTCTGCTCACGATTGTCCGACCTACGACGAGTCCCAACCGCCAACTTCATTGAAAAGTGGGGATTTTGTAAAGCTGTCAAGGTCTGGCTGTTACGGAACATGCCCCGTATATGAAATGACCATATCGGAGAATGGTGACATAACCTGGGAAGGCGCGAGATACGTCCAATCTACTGGGGTAATTCATTCAAAAATCGATACGGCCGCGGCGCGGGCCTTGATCCAACAGTTCTTGGTTCCAAAAGTTTGGGCATTATGCGGAGGGTACAGCCGAGCCATTACAGATTACCCCACGACAACCATTCAGCTTCACCTCGGCGGTCGGTCCAAGACAGTCTGGAACTACGCCGACTCAGCCCCAGATTGGGTCGAGACCCTATACGAAGCAATCGATGCTGCTGCCAATACTCACCTCTACAGGCATGGCGAACCGCGGAGTGAACCACTCAGCAATATTTTGGAAGATGGCTTCATGCCCAAACCGGGAGTGACTCCACTCATGAGAGCTGCCGCCAAAGCGGATATTGATGCAATGAATGCGGCACTAGTAGAAAACGGTAACGTCGATGCGACAGATTCCAGTGGCTGGACGGCTTTGATGTATGCGGCTGCTAGCTCCCATTCTGAACCTGTTCAGTTTTTGTTGAAGTCCGGGGCGAACCCGAATCACGAATCCCTCAGCGGCGATACCCCTTTGATGGCATCTGCAATCAGCGGCCAGTTCGACGAGGACCTTTTTCATGCCGGGGCGAAGATTAACGCCAAAAACTCCGATGGGGTCACCGCTTTGATGATTCTAGCTGCAAAAGGTGATGCAGACGAAGTCAAAGATGCACTTACCGCAGGCGCAGATCCTCATGCGAGAGATCTTAAGGGACGCTCCGCGCTTGACTATCTCCATCTTGCGAACTGTGGAAAAAGCCCCATCAATGAATGGCGTACATTCGACACGGGGCGAGCATGTGACCATCTGGACGAGGATGATGTTCACCAGGTTGCCAGTCTACTCAAAGCTGTTAAGCGGACACCAAGCAAGTAAGCATCTGCCTCTCTCTCCCTTGAAGAGCAGTTCGGAACGGTCCCGACCTCACCGCGCGTCTCAGCCCGAACGGACAATCGGAAAGGCAAAGTCATTTACCATCGTTCTAGTCAAGCGTTGAGGCTGGCTAATAGGTCCAAGCTCGGAAACCGAGCCACACCTCCCTCAATTTATATGGTGTCCAACGGTGAGAACCGCGCCAAGGTTAGCAGCTTTCAGGCTCCAGCATTACATTTCCACGAACCCCACATAAGGGTTGTTATGTTGTTGATCACATAACAAGCATCGTAAGGAATCATCGGGCCGGTTGATGTTTCTCTGTGACTTGGCGGATCAAGCGCAGGAGATTCAATCCCGCGATCTTGCGAACTCGTTCGTCCGAGTATCCGTGGTTACGCATGGCCGTGATGAGTAGTTGGTAATCACCGATATCGTGCATACCTTTGGGCGTTGGCAGCCAGCCGTCGAAGTCGGAGCCCAGCGAGACGTGATCCTCTCCCACTACTTCGATCCAGTGATCCAGCACGGCCACCAACTGGTCAACCGGCATACACAGCTCTTCCGGCACAGGTTCAGCCACGGGCGGATATAGCTTGGCCTCTTTTTCATTGACTGCTTGGAGGCTGGCTAGGAGAGGTGCGGACGAGGTAAAAAGAGCGGCGGGACGCGACTCCTTGTGACTTTCCAGCCAATCGTGATACTTCGGGTTATTGAAGCCGTTGCCGAATTGAAGGCCAATCAGGCCCCCTTTGGCCGCAATGATTTTCGCGGTCTCATCGGTGATGTTGCGCGGCGTGTTGACAATAGACATCGATCCGCCGTGGGTATAAATTATCGGATCACTGCTCGCCGCGGCCACCTGGCGCATCGTTGCATCGGACGCGTGCGCCACATCAATCACCATTCCCAGCCTGTTCATCTCGTGGACGACTTCGATCCCGTGCGCGGTAACGCCATTCCACTTTGGGGGAGCGCAGCATGAATCAGCGAAGTTAGTGTCGGTATTGTGCGCTACGAACATCGCGGACCGTAATCCCAGACGGTAAAGGTCGCGGAGCAGGCCGAGATCGCCATCCAAATCGTAAGTTCCCTCGAGATGCAAAAAGGCCGCGATTTTACCGCTCTTATAGATTCGCTCGATATCGGAAGCGTTTCGGGCTATCTCAATTTGGTCCTGATTCTTCCGGATCTGTCGCAGAGCCAAATCCATCAAGATCATCGTCTGCTTCAATTCGAATCGGTTGGGGTAATAACTGTCCGACGTGAATATGCTGAAGAATATGGCGTTAACCCCGCCCTTGCGAATGCGCGGCAGATCGACTTGCCCATCCTTGTAGTGATCGCTGATGTCTCCGCCCAGGTAGAGCTGGCGGTTAATGATGTGAACGTGCGCGTCCATGACAAACGTCGGAGGACTTTGACCGAAGCAAATTGCGCCAAGGCAAAAAACAGCAACAATAACCCGCACCGGCATCTTGAATCCAAGTGTCAGCTTCCTTCTTCTCGCGTCTATGTTATGTGTGGACATATTTGCACCAGAATCTCCGTTTTCAGTTTTCACTCGCCCGGCAGGATACACCCCAGCGCCTCTGAATTCAAGGTTCAGTCGAGTTTTCGATTTTTTCCAACGCGACGTAGGCCCGTCAGGGCCGATATATTGTGGCCCACGGTGACAGCCGTGGGGAGAATACATCCCAAAAGATTCCTGTAGCCCCGGCAGGGGCGGCATCGGCTTCGGTGAGGAGGCGGAGGGAATCTGCGCACACCTTATGTCTCCCCTTGCGGGGCTTGGCCAAACCCGCGGGGGGCACATATATTGCCCTATATATATGCGCCCGAGCGCGAGGCTGCCAACCCGGTGGTGTGGGGCGGATTGCCAGGGTCGCCGACATGAAAGACAATGCCGGCGCCACCCGCGGGTTTCTGATGCCTGGGGAGCACAATGTTTCGCTCTACGCCAGCCCGCGGGCTTCAGTTCGGGTGATGACCAGAACGTACGGCCTGCTAAGTTAGGAAAGACCCTGCTATAATCACTGCGAAGGCCACTCAACATGATTCCTGGCAATGACAATTTAGTTCGAGACATAGTTCGTCGCATTGTGCAGACAACGCAGCCCGAGAAGATCATCCTCTTCGGCAGCCGGGCTCGAGGCCATGCTCGGTCAGACAGCGATTTTGACCTCCTAGTGATCAAAGACTCCGATGAGCCGGGCTACCGCCGCGACGCCCCCCTGTACTTGGTGCTGGCCGGAATGAACGCGCCAGTGGACCTAATGGTTTACACGCCCGAAGAAGTGAGGGAATGGAGCGCCGTTCCCCAAGCTTTTGTCACCACGGCCATCCGTGAGGGGAAGGTACTATATGAAAGAAAAGGCTGACGTGGTGCGGGGCTGGCTGCGCAAGGCGGCGAGTGACATCGTGACGTTGGAGGCTGCCCTGGGGGCAGGCGCGTTCGATGGGGCCTGCTTCCACGCTCAGCAAGCAGCCGAAAAATACTTGAAAGGTTTTCTGACCTTTCATGATCGGCCCTTTCCTTATACGCACAATTTGGGCGATCTCACCGAACAGTGCGCCCGCATTGAGGCCCAGTTTGGCACGCTGACGCCAATGGCTGCCGAGTTGACGCCCTATGCCATACGACTTCGATACGATGATTCCTTTTGGCCCACCCTTGAAGCGGCCACGCAAGCGCGCACTTCAGCGCTTACGGTTCGGGACTTCGTGCTTGCTCGTCTCCCCAAGGAAATCGTGGACTCCGCAAAATAACGCCCGTCCTCCATGTCATCAATGATCGCAGCGGGTAGCCAAGACCCTGGTGCATTGGGGTGTGCGGAGGTCCGCGCTACCATCTACCAACGGAAATTCTCTACCAGCATGATTTTGCTGGTCACTTGGTCCGTCTGGGCGTAGAGAATCCAGCGGCCGTCGGGGGAGACCGCGAGGCTGCCAACCCGGTGGTGTGGGGCGGATGGCCAGGGTCGCCGACCTCAAAGACAATGTCGGCGCCACGCGAGAAGCCGCCGTAGGAATACTGGATTGGAGTGGTTCGCAGCCTGCCACGCCTCATTTCCCACTAAGGCCGCGAGCTGCCGGAGGGGAAAACAGAGGACGAACGCTGTGGGCCTACGCTTTGTACTCCCAAGGAAAGTATCTCGCCCATGTGGCCCCGGTTCTTGTCATGAGGCGCGAGGGTGGCCCTGATTTGCTCCCAGATGTGCCGAAGACGAGCAGCCCACTGCGTGTTCCATTCATGACGTTCTTCCCAGGACTCGCGCTGCACCCAACTTCTGCGGAGATTTTCCCAATAACGAGCCCTTGTTTCGGAAAAAGCCTTCGCACCGCTCGTCGCGACATATTTTCTTTCGACTTCAAATTCGGTTGGCGGCTCGCTTGGCAGTTCGCTGCCAAACGGATACCTCTTCTGCAAGCCCACTACTGCTACCCGCCAATACGCCTCTGCCACCTCTTCCTCCCGGGCGCGTCGCTTGGCACTCCAGTTTGGACTTTGTTCTATGAATTCAGCGGGAGCCTTAGGCTGCAGTTGCATCACAGTGCCTCTCGAAAGATATACTCCCAAAAGAGGGACCATTATTACCAGGCAAACCCCTGCCACCAGCGCTAGCTGTGCAACCTTCCCTCTCCGGTTTGGGCGGTTTCCACGCTGAAGATAAGGGGAGGGCGGTTTTGTCCAACCCATCTCTAAGAGGTCCTCGATTTGTCTTCGAGAGTCCTCGCACTGGTTCTTTAACCGTCTTTGCTCCGCTTCGAGACCCGCCGCAGCGTTATCTGCAACCTGGCTGAGGGCCGCCAGTTTCGCCTTGGCCAGGCTGGCCAGTTGCTGCTTGCTCTCTTCTACCACCCGCCCCGAATTCTCCAGTTCTTTCCGTAGCTTCTCCACCGCTGCCTCGGCTTGCTCCTGAAACTGCTGCGACCACCGCCCCCCCAGTTTCTGGGCAATCTTCTCCAAATCCTCCGCCTGCCTTGCACCCTTCCCCTGGAAGTCCTTTACCAGCGCTTCCACCGCCAAGGACACTCCCGCCAGCCGTTCCTCTGCGGCCCCAGCCCGAGCTATGAAACTTGTCTCCCTCTTCTGCTCCGCAGCCTGCAGTTGCACTATCGCCTGTTCGGCGGCCTGCTTGATGGACTCCACCTCTGCGTCCGCTGCCTCCTGCATCACCTGCGCATGCTCCCCAAGTGCTTGCGCCAGTTGCTGGTCATATTCCTCTCGCGTAGCTTGGCTGAGGGACGCTAGTTTCGCCTCGGCTAGGCTGGCCAGTTGCTGCTTGCTCTCTTCTACCACCCGCCCCGAATTCTCCAGTTCTTTCCGTAGCTTCTCCACCGCTGCCTCGGCTTGCTCCTGAAACTGCTGCGACCACCGCCCCCCCAGTTCCTGAGCAATCTTCTCCAAATCCTCCGCCTGCCTTGCACCCTTCCCCTGGAAGTCCTTTACCAGCGCTTCCACCGCCAAGGACACTCCCGCCAGCCGTTCCTCTGCGGCCCCAGCCCGAGCTATGAAACTCGTCTCCCTCTTCTGCTCCGCAACCTGCAGTTGCGCTATCGCTTGTTCGGCGGCCTGCTTGATGGACTCCACCTCGGCGTCCGCTGCCTCCTGCATCACCTGCGCATGCTCCCCAAATGCTTGCGCCAGTTGCTGGTCATATTCCTCTCGCGTAGCTTGGCTGAGGGACGCCAGTTTCGCCTCGGCCAAGCTGGCCAGTTGCCGCTTGCCCTCCTCTACCACTCGCCCCGAATTCTTCAGTTCCTCCCGCAGTTTCTCCACCGCTGCCTCGGCTTCCTCCTGAAACTGCTCCGACCACCGCCCCCCCAGTTCCTGAGTAATCTTCTCCAAATCCTCCGCCTGCCTCGCACCCTTTCCCTGAAAGTCCTCCACCAGCGCCCCTACACGCCCCTCCAGCGCTTCCACCGCCAAGGACACTCCCGCCAGCCGTTCCTCTGCGGCCCCAGCCCGAGCTATGAAACTCGTCTCCCTCTTCTGCTCCGCAACCTGCAGTTGCGCTATCGCTTGTTCGGCGGCCTGCTTGATGGACTCCACCTCGGCGTCCGCTGCCTCCTGCATCACCTGCGCATGCTCCCCAAATGCTTGCGCCAGTTGCTGGTCATATTCCTCTCGCGTAGCTTGGCTGAGGGACGCCAGTTTCGCCTCGGCCAAGCTGGCCAGTTGCCGCTTGCCCTCCTCTACCACTCGCCCCGAATTCTTCAGTTCCTCCCGCAGTTTCTCCACCGCTGCCTCGGCTTCCTCCTGAAACTGCTCCGACCACCGCCCCCCCAGTTCCTGAGTAATCTTCTCCAAATCCTCCGCCTGCCTCGCACCCTTTCCCTGAAAGTCCTCCACCAGCGCCCCTACACGCCCCTCCAGCGCTTCCACCGCCAAGGACACTCCCGTCAGCCGTTCCTCTGCGGCCCCAGACCGAGCTATGAAACTCGTCTCCCTCTTCTGCTCCGCAACCTGCAGTTGCGCTATCGCCTGTTCGGCGGCCTGCTTAATGGACTCCACCTCTGCGTCCGCTGCCTCCCGCATCACCTGCGTATGCTCCCCAAATGCTTGCGCCAGTTGCTGGTCATATTCCTCTCGCGTAGCCTGGCTGAGGGACGCCAGTTTCGCCTCGGCCAAGCTGGCCAGTTGCCGCTTGCTCTCCTCCACCACCCGCCCCGAATTCTTCAGTTCTTTCCGTAGCTTCTCCAGCGCTGTCTCGGCTTGTTCCTGAAACTGCTGCGTCCACCTCCCCCCCAGTTCCTGAGCAATCTTCTCCAAATCCTCCGCCTGCCTCGCACCCTTCCCCTGGAAAGCTTGCAGACTGCCCTCGATCCGCCCCTGGAAGTCCTCCACCAGCGCCCCTACATGCCCCTCCAGCGCTTCCACCGCCAAGGACACTCCCGTCAGCCGTTCCTCTGCGGCCCCAGCCCGAGCCGTGAAACTCGTCTCCCTCTTCTGCTCCGCAACCTGCAGTTGCGCTATCGCCTGTTCGGCGACCTGCTTGATGGACTCTACCTCTGCGTCCGCTGCCTCCCGCATCACCTGCGCATGCTCCCCAAATGCTTGCGCCAGTTGCCGCTTGCCCTCCTCTACCACCCGCCCTCCCAGTTTCTGGGCAATCTTCTCCAAATCCTCCGCCTGCCTCGCGCCCTTCCCCTGGAACTCCTTTACCAGCGCTTCCACCGCCAAGGACACTCCCGTCAGCCGTTCCTCTGCGGCCCCAGCCCGAGCTATGAAACTTGTCTCCCTCTTCTGCTCCGCAGCCTGCAGTTGCACTATCGCCTGTTCGGCGGCCTGCTTGATGGACTCCACCTCTGCGTCCGCTGCCTCCCGCATCACCTGCGCATGCTCCCCAAATGCTTGCGCCAGTTGCTGGTCATATTCCTCTCGCGTAGCTTGGCTGAGGGACGCTAGCTTCGCCTCGGCCAGGCTGGCCAGTTGCCGCTTGCCCTCCTCTACCACCCGCCCCCCCAGTTCCTGGGCGAGCTTCTCCAAATCCTCCGCCTGCCTCGCACCCTTTCCCTGGAAGTCCTCCACCAGTGCCGCTACGCGCCCCTCTAGCGCTTCCACCGCCAAGCACAATCCCGTCAGGCGTTCGTCAATGTCGGAAGTGGGCACCTCGCGGATCTGGTCAGGTCCCGATGGCGCCCCTTCATCATTACGGACAAGACTCGATGCGTAAACGTGGACCGGCTTCTCTAGCTGGCTTGTGACAGACACGGGACCCCCTTCCGACCGCTTTTCAGACAAGGAGGGAGGAGCCTCTGGCTCAAGAGAGGCAGGTGCAGGTTCGGGTTGAGACTCCCCGCTCTTAACAAATCCGGTGGGCGCGGCCGCCACCTTAGATATAGACTCAAACCTCGCTACCCATTCACGCGCATAAATGCGCTCGAGCCGCTTTGCGGCGGATGGCTCCCCTAAACCAGTTTGCCAGTCCTCTGGCGGGGACTTGATGCGCCAAATGAGTTGGGGCCCATCGACTTCGGGCAGTGCTACACAAATCTCCCGGGTGCAATCATAGCGGCTCCCTGCGCCGTGTCGGACGACCTGCGCAACGGTAGGCTTCTCCAAGCTGGGGCTCTCGATCCAGAGGTAGGTGCCGACAGCCAGGAAATTTGACGTGGCGATTTTCGCTCCTCGCCTGCTGACGTCTATGGTGTGTGTCGCTTCTCCAAAAATACGGCCATGCTCGTCGATTCCGCTGATTGCGACTGGGATTTCGACGGCAACGCGACTGCTCTCGCGCTTGAAAATCCATTTTCTATTCTGGACCTGAGCGCGGACGCGGCGGACCCTCGCCAGCAGGCTCTCTACCCTGGGTAAGTACGCTCTCCACGTTGTGCTCGGGCGAGACGGCTGGCCATCTCCGTCGCCATGTTGTGGTGAAGGTTTTGAAAAACCTTTCCAAGATCTGTCAGATAAGCTCAACGTGTCCATACGCACAAACCAGGAGCAGACTATCTTTAGCCGGAATTTCTTCTTCAGTCTTCAAGGGACGTGGAGTGATTTGGCTCATCGCCTACTAGCAGGACCCTGTCAATGCAAATGTTGTCCACGCCGGTTCTTGGTGTTTCTAGGAACATCTGCCACCTGAAAAACCATATCGCTTAAAAAGCAGTTGCAGGTCGATCTCGTGCCTCGCTCGCCATTTTCTAGGGCAGCGCTCACAATGTATGAGACGCCAGTGACACTCCCCCCGAACGGCTCGTCAGTGGTTGGGATCGGGCTTCCGCCGGAGTCTTGACTTTCGGCAGTGGTCACCACTATGGCAGAAACACACGATCCCCTTTACTCATACTTATCCTCCTTGAGCTGTTTGGGGTATCTCCCAATATGGAGAAGGTAAGAAAAACATTTCGCGCATTTTGGCCTCCTTGCCGTCACCCGTTAAAAAGTCCACGAGCCAATACCTTTCCCCTCTTATTGCTCATATTTGCTGATTCACCAATAGTCCATTGGTACTACTTGACACAATGACCGTTTCTTGGCCCCTGGTTTGTCCAATGCCACTGGAAGAGGCACTTCGGTCCCCACACTCCGCAGTGTGCGGGAAGCGAACTTTTTCCGATCACAAAAAGTGATGTGGTCGCTGAGATGGAAGGGGGACCGGCCTGGGCCTCTACCAAGCGCAAGCGGCGTACTTTTGAATCGCCCTCGCACACCCAACCCATGCCGCCCGTGATCCGCACGCGCCGCTCCCGGTCCCCCCCAACCCCCACGGGCATTGCGCCCACGCGCGTTCGCGAGTTTTGCACCAAAATTGTGCAGGTGTGGCAGTTTTCCCGTCTGTATAGCTTACCCCGTCAATACGCAACTATGGGGGATATGCAGCACAAAACTTGAATTTTGAATCTGGAATTCTCAACTGCGGCTCTGCCGCGCTGTGATCTGCGTGTTGTAGCTTGGAAAGCAGGGAGCACCCAGGGGCTCTGGTCATATATGCAGTTTTCTACATATGTGTGTCGAAATGCGACACTTTGGGCTGCGCCAGCTACATTGTGTCCACCCTCGGATCAACGTAACTCGCTCATTCTATTGCACTAAAAATAAACATTCACATCCTTTCCACCTTTTCCCACCTTCCCATTTCGTTCTGATAGCCTAGTAGATTTAGCTTCCGGGCGGACCGCGCAGGGGGCCGGCGGAAAGCGCAAGCCGGACCTTCGAGCGGGACCTGGGGGCTGATCTGTGACGCTTTAATCCCCCTCCTTGGTAAGGAGGTCCGATTTGCGGACTCCGATGGAGTCCATCGGACTCCAGAAATCGGAGGGGTCAGGGGGTGGTTGACCGGGTCCAGGTTGGCGACCCCCTCACCCGGCTCCGTCAACTGACGGACTGATGAAAACGCCGGCGGCGGGCCACCCTCTCCCCCAAGGGGGAGAGGGCTGGAGTTTCCTTCAAAGGATTTTGGAATTAGGAAGCCAGGATGTCCGCCCGCCAGCGGCAGGCGGCACGGCGGTACTGTCAAGAAAAAGGAGAATACACATGGCTAGCCAAACCGAAGATGTGACGGCCGGGCAATCAGCCGTCAGCAATCAGGAATCGCCTATCACGAATCAGCAATCACCAATCACCAATCAGAAATCACCAATGCCCAAGAAGTCTACCGGCCCGCGAACACCCGAGGGCAAGAAGCGTTCCAGTCGAAACTCGCGCAAGCACGGCCTGTTTTCCAACGCCGGCTTCTACTGGGACGCGGCCATTGACCTGGGGGAAGACCCGCGCGACTTCCAGCGTCTGTTAAACGGCCTGGTGCAGGCGCGGCAGCCCGCCGACGCCCTCGAGCAGGTCCTGGTCGAGGACATCGCCCTGCTCGTCTGGAAGAAGGCCCGCCTGGACCGGGCGGAGGTGGCCGTGCAGGTGCGCAACCTGCAAAAGCACGATCTGGAGCGGCGCAAGCAGTTCGCGCAGGTGGGCCGAGAGATCAGCAACGCCTTGCAGTCCGAGGTGCGCGAAAAGGGCCTGCGCATCAGCCTCGATGCCCCGGGTAAATTCGAGCAGGTGCTTTCCATCCTGGACATCCTGGTGGAGATGCTGGAGAAGAATGATTTCTCTTTCAACATGCAGGAATTTCTGCGCGCCCTGTATGGCGTCGAGCCCACCTTGCGGGGCGCGGGGCTCTTCAACAACTACTTCCAGTTGTCGGGGATGAAGCCCGACAACCAGGGATTCACGGATGCCAAGACCTTGTTCAGGGCGCGGCTGGCGGAAGAGATCTCCGATGTGGCGCAGGAATACGAACTCTTCCTGCACGAGCACGTGGAGAATACGCGGGCGGCGCGCGTGGCTGCCACGGCGCCCTCGCACGCGCAGTGGGCGGCCATCATCCGCCAGCAGAATGCCCTGCACCGGCAACTGGAGCGCAAGATTCGCTTGCTCGAGGAGATGCAGGAGAAGCGCAAGAGAGAAGAAGAGCGCTTTCTGGATGAGTACGAAGCCTCCTTGCGGCGGCATCCTCCCGAGGGGCCGCGCGGTGGTCGGCAACGAGTAGCGCGGACCTCCGGTTTTGAGGTCCGCGGCTCTTCTCCGGCGAGCGCCTCCTCCTCTTCAGGCACCGCGCCCGCCCCGCCTTCGGAGCCCGCGCACAGCGGTTCGCTACACGCCAAACCTTCAGAACCGCGGACCTCAAAGCCGGAGGTCCGCGCTACCTGCGCCTTGCGACGGAATCCCTGCAACAGGCAGCGCGGGGGCGGACAGAGTGCGAATCGAAAAAAGATACTAAATCGTGGGAACGAACTGGAGGATTTATTGCAAGCAAAGGTGTTAAGTGAAACAACCCCCTCAAAACAAACTCCTTTTTGCGCACAAAAAACGGCAATCAAAGTGAGAAAAAGCGGCATTTCAATGCAAAAAGGTGGTTGCAAAAAGTGGGCTATAAGGGTAAAAATGTCTTTAGGGGCGATTGCAGACAATACCTTTTACTCAGGAGAGGCGTGCGATGACTACTCGACGGGATTATCTGAAGGCAATCGGCAAGGGGCTGGCTGCGGCTGTTGTTGCCGAGGGCGCGAAGCCGTTTGCGCTCGCGGCTCGAACCGAGTCGAAGGCCGAAGCCGGCAAGCTCGCCATGCCAGGGCTTTACCGAGGCCGAGTGGTCGCAGTCGAGGATCCGGCCGTGCTTGTATCGGGCCATTACCAAGCAGAAGCGGTTCGCCAAATGATGCGTCGCGGCATGATGGAGTTGACGGGGGCGGACGGTTGGGTCGACGCTTGGCGGCGCTTTTTCGAGCCGGGGGACGTGGTGGGGATCAAGCTCAACCCGGTGGGCCAGCCGCTGGTGGATTCAGATGCGACTGTGGTGCGGGAGATCGTCGCCGGCCTCGAGGCGGCCGGCGTCAAGGCCCAGGACATCGTGGCCTACGACCGCTACCGCAACCAGTTCTACGGGGCTGGATACGACAAGTGGCTGCCTGAGGGGGTTCGAATCTCTTGCGCATGCCCAGAGTACGACCACATCCAGCAAGGGATCGAAGGTTACGACCCGGACCATTACATGGATATGGCGCTAACGCTGCCGGGCTATACGGTTGACAACGCCACGGCGCGCCGCTCCTATGCGGCCCGCTTCATCACTCGCGAGGTCAACAAACTTATCAACCTCCCCTGCTTGAAGGACCACCAGTCGGCGGGCATCACGATGGCGCTCAAGAACCTCTCGCACGGCCTGGTCAACAACGTGAGCCGCAGCCACGGCACCAATAGCCTGAATGCTTGCAACTCATTCATCCCGGCGGTGGTGGCCATGCCTGTGATCCGCAACAAGACCGTCCTGCATATCCTGGACGGGGTCAAGGGCGTCTACCACGGCGGGCCGGGCGCGCCGCCCCAGTTTGTCTGGGAACACAAGACGCTCTATTTCGCCACCGACCCCGTCGCCCTCGACCACCTTGGCTGGCAGGTGATCGACGCCAAGCGGGTTTCGGTGGGGATGAAAAAGCTGGTGGAAGATAGGCCGGACCACTTCAGCACCTACGTTCACCGGCAGCCCGAGCACGTCGAAATCGCCGGGGCCTTGGGGCTGGGTGAGTGGGATTGGACGAAGATCGAGGTGCGGCAGGTAAAGTTGTAGCCTAGGTCAAGCCTTGAAGTACGGAACAAGTTGTTGCCACCACGCATCGAGTTCCCGCTGGTCAACCGCGTCGAGGCCCTGGAGGCTGGCCACGCCACGCCGCTTGGTGGTTTTGAAGACGCCGCGCCGCACCATCACCGCCTTGGAAAAAGCCAGACCGTAGGTCTCCTCGAGGATGATCATGGGCGATAGCTTTTGGAACAGAGCGCGCGCCTCGTCCCACTTGCCGGCCGCCGCCAGGTCATAGATCTGCGCATCCACGTCCGCGAACTCGCAAGCGGGCATGGTCCCGGAGGTGCCCCGCGCCAGCTCGTCCAACATGTTCTTCCCGCCACCCCCCGAAAAAATGCCCTGCATCACGCCCGAGCTTTTGTATTCCCCCATTCGGTGCGGAACGGGATCGATTTCTTCCTTGACGTAAGCCAACTGCGGGTTTTCCCTGGCAAGCTGAATTACCAAACTTGTGGGAAGAGCCGGTCCCCACTGGCCGCCGGTGTTTTGAATGAAAATCGGGATGCGGATGGCTGCCGCAATCGCCCGGTAGTACTCAGTGGCCGTGTCGAGTGTTACCGGGCCGAGAAAAGGCGGCAGGGCGATGACGGCGTCCGCCCCCTTCGACTCCGCATGGCGGGCGAACTCGACGGCGATTTCCTTGCTCGGCGCCTGCACGCCGATCACCACCGCGCAGTTTCCCCCTGCCGCGCGAATCAGGATTTCCGCCCCCCGCCGCCGCTCCTGCTCGGAGAGCACGTAGAATTCGCCGAAGAGTTGCGGCCACACCACCCCCTGCGCGCCCGCCCGTATGCAAAAGCTCACCTCGCGGACCAAGTCTTCTTCGTCCAACTGGTCGCGCAGCGTGAACGGAGTCAGAAGAATCGCAAAAATGCCGCGGAAAGTTTTCCCCGAGGCTGCGAGCGCCCTCGCTGCGGAAAGCATAGAGGCGCGAGAGAGCAGTGGCAGAGCCAACCCGGCCCCGGCGGCGCGGAGCAAGAAGTCCCGGCGTGCGAATTTACTCATCATGATTGATCCTCCTCATTACAGAGGCACGGCGTGCTCTGCGATATAACGTTCGAGCATCGAGTGGGGAGGCCCAATGTAGTGGTACGCCTCCGCCCACTCGAGCCCGTAGGGGCGGCCGGTTTCGCGGTCCGAGGGCACTCCCCTGATATACTGCGAATCCAAATCGAGAAAGAAGTGCTTGATATACTCGCGATTGGCAGTGTCGTCATCATTGCCGAGGATGGGCAGGCGGCGCTTCTCGGCGGCCAGCCGGGCTCTCAGGCGAGCGCCGTTATCACCACCGCCTCCCTGCGTCTTGTTGGCGAGATTGGCTTCCACTTTTTTGTCCACCCAAGGGGTAATATCGACAACGCGATTAACCAGTTGTGGCCCGCGCGCAAAATAGTACTTTTCTTGAACAATGTGCGGCTGTAATCCCGCCGCGAAGTGTTCCGGGAAGTCCTTACCCCCCGCCGCCATCCAGCAGGCTTCCTCGACGACTTGGGCGGTCACGTAATGATCGGGATTCTCTTCGTAGGTGCCCCAAGGATCGTAGCAAATTACAGTGTCGATCTTCAGCACCCGAAACAGGAAGATCAGGCGCTCGCGCATTTCCGGGTGTGAGATGCCATCCATTTCATGATTGCGGAATCCGAGAGTAAACACCTTGCTAAGCCCGAGCGCCTTGGCCACCGCATCAGTATCCTGTTCGTTGTGCAATATGGTTTCGCCCATCGTGCCGGCGCCGGCCTTATCGTCGTTGGTCGTCTTGATCAGGTGCCCGGTGTACCCTTCGGCTATAAGCTTTGCTACGATTCCCGCGGCAAAGAACGGGATGTCATCGGCATGGGGTTGAATAGCGGCCAGGACTTTGCCTGAGTGGGGCTTGCCCGAAAGCGGGCGTTCAACCACAACCTCCGGCAGGCGCGCCAATCCTGCAGGCTGGACAGGAGCGGCGCTTTGTTGGCCTATCCCTTCCGCTCTCGAGCCCCATAGCGCTCCACCCGCCAGGACTTGGGCAACAAATCCGCGACGTTGCATATCACCCTCCTATAATGAAAGTCGAATGATAGTATCACAGCACCGAGCGAGCCGAAAGCAGAAGGCAGAAGGCAGGGGGCAGTAGGAAGTCGGCAGTCACCGCTCTCCCGTTCTGGGCGCAGTTATTCACTGATCCAATGACTCAATGGATCAAGGACTCGATGTTTCTTCAGGCGTCGCTATGCTGAGGAGTGCGGCGCGGGGGAGTCTGGCTTCTTCATGGTAGGCGGTCCCTGCGTACCCTGCACGGGCAGACACTTTTCCAAGGCTGTGCCGCCCCGTTTGGTTCTACGCCAGCGAGAAAATTCCTGGCAGTATTTGGCCAGTTCCTGGGCAGCAAACTTACGAGCCAATTTCTGTTCCGGAGATAAATCAGGGAGAGATTCAGACGGCATGATGAAGACCTCCATAGGAAAAGGGATTATACCATCTAAACCCGGGTCAAGCGACTTGCGACGACCCAGGATTTCAAAATCTGAGGAGCTTGAGGGGATGAAACGGGATTAATGTCAAGGAGACGAAGAGTCCGTCCAGCTCATCGCTAACTTGGATCCACGTTGTGCGCCTTACCCTCGCGCGCCGACGATCAAGCCCGAGGGACCGGGCAGACGGACATGCCGCACGTCTTGAAAACCCGTTTCACTGAGCCAGGCGGCATACTCGCCTTCGGTGTAGGTGTTGCCGGCTTGCGTCCCGACCAGCATATTCAGGGCAAACAACGCTGCCGACTTGGGCGCAGTCCTGTCCGGCTCGAGGATGAAGTCTTGGATCACCAGGCGGCCCTTGGGGGCCAGGGCTTCGAAGCACCGCTTCACGAGGTCCTTGTTCTCCTCGGCGCCCAACATGTGGCAAATGGCGGACACGAACACCAAGTCATACCCTTCTCCAAACTTATCCGTGCGCAAGTCCCCCGGCCGCGTTCGGATGCGCCCTGCCAAACCTGCGCTTTCAATATGGCCTTGCGCGATAGGGATGACTTTGGCCAAGTCGAGAAGATCAACCTCGAGATTCTCCTTGGCGCTTGCAAAGGCGATCGAGTAGGCGCCCGAGCCCCCGCCCACATCCAACATGCGAGCCACACCTTCGGTCCCCACCGCCCTGACCACCAATGGAGCTCGGGCGCGGGCATTGCGATGCATGGCGGCGATGAAAGCGCGCGTCCACTCCTCCCCGCGGTCGACGATTTCTTGGCGAAAGACGGAGGTGCCTGCACGAACGCATTCCGTGAGCGTGGACCAAGTCCGCCACAAGTGCACCATATGCATGGTAGACACGCGCGAGTCGTCGGCGGACCCGGCCACAAAATATCTTGCGCTGGAGGGAGAATTGCTAAAAATTGCGCCTTGCTTAATCAGCCATCCCATGGCCACGAGGGCGTTCAGCAGCATTTCCGTGGCGCGGGGGTCGGTACCAGCCCTGGCGGCTACCTCATCGGCCCTCGCTCCGCTTCCCACGGCGGCAAAGAGATCCAATTCGACTGCCGTCAGGAGCACGCGACTTTCCTGAAAGCCTCGCAGGGTGCTGTTCAGCTCGTCGGGAAGAACTCCGGCAGCTTCTTGAGCCCGTCGAGCGGCCAACATCTTGTCGCGGTTGGCGCAGATCTCCGTTTTGAGAGGCGCAGCATCTTGGTTGGCTAATCGCTCCACCATGCGTCCCGTCTGGAAGTGCGTTCGCACAATTTCCGGCACATCCTGGGGCATCACGCTCGAGTACCATATACCCTCGGGATATACAATCATGTTCGGTCCACGATCGCAGAGGCCGAGCGATGCGCAAGGTGTGATTTGCACGTCATTCGATAGCCCCTGCTCGGCCACTTCTCGGCGCAAGGCCTCGATCACCTTCGCGGCGCCGCGCGTGGCACAGCACGGCACGCCCTCGGGCTTCTGCTGCTCGCAGACAAACACGTGGTAACGGAAAGGCTCCATGGTTCCCCCTCCCGCCCAGCTTAGCATAAAGTAGCGCCGCCCTTTAGGGCGGCACGTGCCGGGCTAAAGCCGGGCTCTACCTCTGTGACCCCTCGAGATTGAGGGATTATGAAGCGAGCACGATTTCGGTTGCAACTGAGGCGGAGTCATTCTAACATTTCGGACAATATCACTTCGTGGGGGGAGCTTATGACAGTTGGGGACCTTATTGAATCGCGGAAGGTTTTCTACTCCATCGCCGACGACCTCACCGTGCACGAGGCGGCTCGCTACTTGCGTGAGAAACAAGTCAGGTCAGTCGGTGTATGCGACCGGCAAGGCAAGCTTGTGGGAGTGGTTTCGCAAAGCGATATTTCCGACAAGGTGGCCGCAGAGAACAAGTGCCCTGCCTGGATGCGCGTGTCGGAAATCATGACCTCGCAGCTCACGGTGGTGCCGCCTGAAACGCCCTTGGATGAGTGCTTGCGGCTCATGGAGAAGCACGGCTTTTACCACCTGCCGGTCATGAACCAGCAGGGACAGTATCGAGGGATGATCTCGGTGAAAGACCTGCTCACGGTCATCGCGTCAGATCACAAGGCCCGCGCTGACATGCTGGAGGCGTTCATGTTCCCACAGCGGTGAGGGCCAGGGGCTAGGGGCTGGGGGCTGGGGGCTGTGGGTATTTTGGATTTTAGATTTTGGATTTTGGATCGCGCTTTCGCTTGTGCCACCCCTGACCCACTGCTTACTGCCTGCCGCCCATTGGCCACTGCCGTCTTTTTTCCCAGCCCCCAGTCCCTAGCCCCCAGTCCCTGTTTTTGAGGAGGATTATCGTCATGCTCAAGCTCACTCGCCACGACGGCCTGCTGGTCTTGCTGAGCCGGACGCTGGCCCTGCTGCCGCTGTTCGTCTTAGTTGTGCTTGCACTGGTTGCGCCTGCCGAGGTTCGCGGGCAAAACGCTTCCTCTTCTAAGATTGAACTGAAAACCACTTCATTCACGCCGGGCGGTTTCATACCCAAGCGGTTCACCTGCGAGGCCGCGGACGTATCCCCCGCCCTCGCCTGGACGGACCCGCCCACAGGAACGCAGAGTTTCGCCATCATCGAGGACGACCCTGATGCCCCCTCGGGGACCTTTGTCCATTGGCTGGTATATGATCTTCCGGCATCGTACCGCAAGCTCCCGGAGGCTTTATCGGGAAACGACCAGATGCCCGGCGGGGGACGTCAAGGGACCAACGACTTTTCCCGAACCGGCTATAGCGGCCCGTGTCCCCCGCCGGGAAAACCTCACCGCTACTTCATACGGCTTTATGCCCTGGACGCAAAACTGAATCTGCGCCCCGCCGCCACCCGAAATGAACTCGACTCGGCAATGCAGGGTCACATTCTAGCCCAGGCGGAGTTGATGGGCCGCTTCCAGCGGTGACAGCTAAAGGGTAAAGGCTAAAGTGTAAAGGATGAAGGCTAAAGGGAAGTCTTCCTTTTAGCCTTTACACTTTTGCCTTTATCCTTTTACGCGGCACGCCCTTCGTGTGGCAATCCGTACACTTGACGAAGTGAATGTTGTGCGGGCTTTTCGTGGAACGGAAGGTAGTGTCCATAGTCTCCACGTTGAGGCCGCAATTCGACAGTTGAGGATGGCAGTTCGAGCAAGAGGCGCGGGTCTTCTGGCCGTGCTTCTCATGGCAGGCGAGACAGCTCAGCCCTTCGTGCACGCCCACCGGCGTGCGGTCGTCTCCGGAACCAACTTCCAAAGTGGCTAGCGGCGCGTGACACTGGTAGCAAAGCGCTTGGCGAGGGTCCGGACTGATTTTGACGGCCCGCGCCTCTTGCCGCATCTTGGGTAAAGAAAGGCTCTGCAAGGGGACGTGGTCGAGCTCCCGCCGATCGAAGAGGGCCAGAGAAGGCCGATTTATCTCTTCGGCGGTACTCGCATTCGCCTTCTCGGCCGGGCGAGTCAAGGTCGGGCCTTCACGGTGCATCTGGTGGCAGGTCAAGCAAGGCATGGCCGGGCGCCTGGCGAGTTCCGGCTTCGACAGTCGCCAGGGACCGGTGGCATTAAGGGGAGTCACCAGATCGCGAATTCCGCCCTCGAAGTGCATACCGTGGCAGCGCAGGCAGTCGTCCATCAGGATTTGCTGCCGGTTGTGCTTCTGGTCGAGAAAGATTTCCGCGTAAGTGGCGCTGTGCAAACTCGAGGCCCAACCGGCGTACTCCTCTTCGTGGCACTTGCGGCAGCGCTCGCTCATTTGCAAGACGTCCCTGGTCTTCAACCGGACGTGCTCGGGCAAATTGCCGCGCAGGTGGCTGGCCAGGCGGCGAATGTTGTTCCAATGAAATCTCGTTTCCAGCGTGAACACATCCCCATGGCAGGCAGAGCACGGAACATTCCGATGCGCGGAGGTGTGCCAATCCGTATAGGGTTGCCAAATCTCATGGCAGCGGGCACAGGCCTTCCCCTGCGAGTATTCGTAGTACAGGCTTCCACCCGGAAGGATGAGCAGAACAGCCACCACTCCAATCAGGAGCAGTTTGGGAAAACGCGAATGCAGTTCAGTTGACATAAGAGAAGCATTAAGCGAAGAGCAGGTCAAAAGGCAAAACGCAAAGCGCAAAAGGCAAAGCCGCAGCGATGACGGATTGAGCCAAGGGACTCGTCACTGGCATTTTGCGATTTTCCAATTTCCATTTCCCAGGTTTGATTTTCGACTTTCGATTTTCGACATACTGATACGTTTACTTTTGCGTTTTGCGATTTGCGTTTTGCCTTTTGGCTTGTTCTTCTGTCAGTGATGCCCTCACCCTCGGAACCTCGTTCCTTTCCACCCTTCCACCATATGGGCAGAGGCGTAATAGGCGATGGCCATAATCGTAAGCACCGGGTTGAAGCCACCATTGTTGACGTGAACGCTGCCATCCACCACAAAGAGATTATCCACGTCATGCATCTGGCAGTATCGGTTGACCACCGAGGTCTTGGGGTCGTTGCCCATCCTGCACGTTCCAGCCTGGTGCTGCCCCCCGCTGAGGCCTACGCGCGGAGGCTTCGGCCAGGTGCTTACGGCTCCAGCCTCCTTGAGCCAAGCCTCCGCTTTGGAGGCAAGAAATCTTGCCACTTCCACCGTGTGGGGGTGGTTCGACCCGGACAAACGCGCCACCGGTATTCCCCAGTGGTCCTTGACCCGCGGGTCCACTTGAACCCTCGATTCAAAGACCGGCATCTCCTGCGCCGGGCCCTGGACGCTTATGCACCGCCGGTAGGCACGCCGCATAAAGTCTTTGTGAACCTTTCCCCAGCGCGGCAAGGTGGGTGGGGTCACGGGAGAAAACTGATAGGGCAAGCGGATGAATTCATTGCAAAGAACACCACCGCCAACCAAGCCGGGATTTCCGTGGTTGAAATCCGAGATGGCAATCGAGGCGCCAGGTCCAAGGTCGTCGTAAACATCATAGGCAAACAGCCCGTAAGTGCCCGCATAACAGTGCCCCTGCAAGTTCCTCCCCACCCAGTCGTAGCGGTTACCAAGGCCTTGAGGAAACAGTTTGCTGCTGGAATTGAGGAGCAAGCGCGCCGTTTCCGTGGCAGCGCAGGACACTACTACGAAATCCGCGGACTGTTCCCGGAGTTCATCACGTGAGTCGAAGTAGGCCACTCCCGTAGCTCGCCCGCGGCCGTCGGTCAGGATCTCCTTGGCCACGCACTGGGCGCGCAGTTCGCAGTTTCCGGTGGCCAGGGCATTGGGGATCACGGTGTTCTGCGTGCCGTTTTTGGCATCGACCTCGCAAGCGAATCCCACACACCAGCGGCAGCGCATGCACGCCGGCCGCCCATTGTAAGGCACAGTGTTCCGCAGCATGGGGATGTCAAAGGGATGCAGGCCTAGGCGTGCGGCGGCGGGTTTCAAAATCTCGTGCTCGCGGCTGGGTGGAAGAGGAGGCATCGGCAAAGGCTTCTTGCGCGCGGCGTGGAAAGGATTCCCGGTGTAGTCACCTGATACCCCGATTTCCCATTCCGCCTTCTCATAGAAGGGCTCGAGATCCTCGTAACTGATGGGCCAGTCCTCCAGGGTACTGCCCTCGACAGCGCCATAGGTGGAGCGCATGCGGAAGTCTTTTTCCATGAAACGCCAAGCCATCGCTCCATAGCTGGCTGTGCCACCGCCGACGCACGCGGCGTTATTGCCGTACACGCCTTCGCTCGGCAATACGACCCGCTCTTTCCCTTGGGCATCCACGACCACGCGACGATAGCGCTCGTCGTCGGGGCCGAAGCCGCAACCGAGAACCGACGTGCGCTGATTGCGGAGATCGTCCTTTCGGCAGTCGAAGGCCGTGTACCACTTACCGCGCTCCAGCAACACCACGCTTAAGCCCGCTTCCGCCAGCTCTTTCGCTACGATGCCGCCCCCGGCCCCGGCGCCCACCACCACCGCATTTACATGTTTCAGAGCCATGTCAACTCTTCTCCGGCTTCGTCAGGTCATAGTGCAGGCGTCCGCGAATCGGCGGATAAGGCACACCCAGCATTTTCCAACTCACTCGCCCGCGATTTCCCCCGTGCCGCGGGTCGCCGTAAAAGCCTTGCATCGTGTGGCCGAGAATGAGGGTGAAGAAATCTTTCGAGGAGAGATCCTTCCAGGCTTCTCCCGTCACGCCACCCCCTTCCAGCGCCTTTAGAACCTCGTCTTGACTCTCCGGGCTCAACTCCGTAAAACGATGGCCAAACCTCTGGAGGCTTGCTTGCTCGACGCCCTTAATGCCCTGCCGGTAGTTGGCACGGTAGCGCTTGTAAGGCCCCATAAGCTGAAGGTCGATGAAGTTCACTACGCCGGCCTCCGTCGCCCCCGGATCTTGATCGGCGGGAATCAGCCGCTCGCAAATCGCGGTCACCGTCCGCCCTTCCTCGAGCGTGAAAAACCGCCACGGACTTCCCTTGTTTGTGCAACACACCATGGACCCGGCGGCTGCGGCAGTCGTCACCTGGATGAACTTGCGGCGTGTAATTCTGCCGGAATTGCGCATTTCTCACCTTCCTGGATTTCCGTCGGCTGACGGAAATGACGCGTTGCGGAAGTGCGTGCTCGCGACCCGCATTATAGGAGAGCAATCGAAGGTCCATTACCGCGGAACGAGCCGCCAGTATGAGACCTCTTTGCTTGCGGAATTGCAAGAGACACAAAGTCCTCGCATGAGGGCGCGGTTGAGCGAGAGCCCCCAGTTCCTATTTGAAACCTGCAACCGACTTGCCACATCCAATAAGAGAACGGAGGGCTATTGCGACTCACACTTCTTTTGCTGGCGATTTTTTCAACGATGCTCGTGGCCTACCCTAGAGCGGGGCTTGGTCAAGCTTCCGAAGAAGGAGGTTTGACCCCAGTCAACTTTCGCGCGCCGGATTTTCCGAATTCCGCAGACAATCCAGCCAGCTCGAGCCCGACTGGCCCACCGTCTCCCCACCACACCCTGCCTAGCGCTCCACAGCTCAGTTCACCGGCCCCTGATATCGATCTCTTAGCCTCCCCGTGGGTTGATTCACCCCCACTGAGCATGGGACAGCTTCGCGGCAAGGTCGTGCTCATCGACTTCTGGGAATACACCTGCATCAACTGCATTCGGACGTTCGAGCAAAACAAGCAGTGGTATGAACGCTATCGCAAGTACGGTTTCGAGATTATCGGCGTGCATGATCCCGAGTTCGACATCGCCTATCATGCCGCGAACGTGCGGACCGCCGTGAAGCGGTTTGGCTTGCCTTACCCGGTCTTTGTCGACCCGAATTTTCGGCTATGGGAATCCTATCACAACGACTCCTGGCCCAGCCGTTTCCTCGTCGATTCTAAAGGAATAGTCCGTTTCCACAGAGATGGTGAAGGCGGCGACCCCGCGTTTGAACACGCCATCCAGCGTTTTCTTCTCGAGGCACACCCGGGACTGAAGTTCCCTCCCGACTATACGATTGCGGCAGAACCTGACGCCCTCGCACCATCCTGCGGAGCCCCTACCCAGGAAATGTATGTGGGCGACTGGTCGGGCAGGGGGATTCTCAGCAATCGAGAGGGTTACCACGACGGGAGAACCATCCGCTATGAGCTGCCGGCCGACATCAATGACGGCCAGGCGGCGGTTTCCGGCACGTGGCAAACCGACAAAAACGGAATGATCTATCGTGGCAAAAACGGTAGTGCCCGCGCGGCGCCCGATAAGCTCGTCATGCGCTATCACGCCCGCGAACTGTATGCGGTCATTAATGTGTCCCACGGTCACCCCTCTGCACTCTACATTCAACAGGACGGCAAGGATTTGACCGCCGCCGATAAAGGCGTGGACGTGGAGTTTGACGCGCAAGGTCATTCCTATGTCGAAGTGCGGGAGCCGCGCATGTACTACCTGGTGCAGAACCCTGCCTTCGGCGCCCATACCGTAACCTTGACCCCAACCAAGCCCGGCTTGACCGTTAACTCCTTCACCTTCGGCAATGACTGCCAAACGCGCTTTCCACATCTCTAGCCAATTTTGGATTTTAGATTTTAGATTTTGGATTCTGAAATTTCGAATGTCAGATTTTGGATTCCCCTCGCGCTTGTCCCAACTGCTTACCCCTGATGCCTACCGCCTTCTGCTTACTGCCTGTTGCCTTCTCCTTGCGCTTTCCGCCTTGTGCTTTCCGCCTTCAGACTTTATCCTTATATCCTTTATCCTTATATCCTTTATCCTTTAGCCTTCTGGGAGTGAGTATGTCAAATGCCCCGTTCAAGATCATCTGCGTTGAAATGTTTTTGGCCGCTTTCTGTTTCTTTGCCTTTTCCAAAAGCGCGCCTGCGCAAAGCAGCGCCGACACGCGCGCCCTGGAGCGCTTGAAATGGATGCGCCAAAACGAAGGGGATCTCTGGAACGTTAATTCCGAGGAAGGCGCCTTTCTGCGCGACTTGGCGGTGAAAGTCCACGCCAAGGAGGGGCTCGAAATCGGCACCTCGAACGGCTATTCCGCGATTTGGATAGGGATGGGCCTGCGCCAGCAGCGCGGCCATCTGCTGACCCTGGAGATCGACGAGGGCCGGGCAAAATTAGCCCAAGCCAATTTCCGCGCCGCCGGCTTGGATTCGGTCGTCACACTAAGACTGGGCGACGCGCTCCAGGAAGTTCCCAAACTCCGCGGCCCTTATGACTTCGTCTTTATCGACGCCTGGAAACAGGATTACGTCAAGTACCTCGACATGGTCATCCCCATGGTCAGACCGGGAGGCGTGATTGTGGCGCACAACGTCACCAACCTCAAGGAAGAGCTCAGCGATTTCATTCGAGCGGTGCAGACAAACCCGCAACTGAAAACAAACATTGAGAACCCCGGCCCCGGCGGCTTTTCAGTTAGCTATAAGCTTCCAGCGAAATAACCCAGCCGCCCCTACGATGCGATTTTTTTCACCTTCCAGAGGGTCACTACCTGCCACCCAAGAATCGCGATTGAGAGGAGCGGAAAACCACAGAAAAGACGCTCACCCTCACGGGATGTGTGTTATAGAGATTTTGTGTGAAATCCTAGACCCACACCCGGAGGGTGAACGATGGAAGCAAGCCTACCGCAATTGATTCTGCCTATCAAGATGGAAAGAAGTTCGGAGCGGCTGACCAGTCTGGGCGGGCTGGTGGTGTTGGAGGAACTGGCGCGAGCGGTGAAGCTGTGGGAGGAGGTAGACCGAGCGCTGGAGGGTCCGAAGTCGGGACGAGGATATAAGCCGCGGGAGTTTGTGCAGGCGCTGGTGTGGATGCTGCATGCGGGAGGAAGGCGGCTGGAGGACTTGCGGGAGTTGCGGGCCGAGCAGGAGGTGCTGGGGGAGTTGGGCTTGGAAGTGGTGCCGGACGCCGGGACGGTGGGGGACTGGCTGCGTCGGCAAGGAGGGGCCGGGGCGGAAGCGATCCAGCAGGTCAGCCGGAAACTGGTGGCGTCCTGTTTCGAGCAAGAGGAAGTGATTCTGGATGTGGATGCGACGCAGATCGAGGCGGAGAAGCAGGACGCCGCGTGGACCTATAACCACGTGCAGGGCTACATGCCGCTGGTGGGATACGTGGACGGGATGTGCGTGGGCCACCAGTTTCGGGAAGGCAATCAGAGTCCCAGTGCCGGGATCTTGGAGTTTGCGCAGAGCTGCGAAGCGGCGCTACCGAGGGGGAAGCGAATCTATTTCCGCAGCGACAGTGCAGCTTACCAAGCCAAGGTGATCAACTACTACAGCCAGCCGGAGCGCAGCTTCAGCATCACCGCCGATCTGGACGCCGCCGTGAAGCGAGAAATTCAGAGCCTGCCGGAAGTGGCTTGGCAACCCTACCGGACGCAAGAGGGCATCGCCACCGACCGCGAGATTGCCGAGACGGTGCACACCCTGAACGGGACCAAGCAAGCTTTCCGGTTGATCGTATTGCGCTGGCCGAATCCGCAGCCGAATTTGTTCGAGGCCGAGCGGTATTGCTATCACGCGGTGGCCGCGAAGCGGGAGGAGTCAGCCCAGGAGGTGGTGTGGAAACACAACCAGCGAGGCGAGGGCGAGAACTGGCATAAGGAACTGAAGGTGGGTTTTGGCATGGAGCAGATGCCCTGTGGGCAGTTCGAGGCCAATGCCCTGTATTTTGCCATTGGGGTGTTAGCCTACAATTTGGGGCAAGTGTTGAAAGGGCGGGTGCTGCCGGCGTCCTATCGCACGGTGACGGTGGCCACGCTGCGCTGGAAGGTGTATCGGCTGGCGGGGAAGCTGGTGCGCCACGCGCGCGGCTGGATGCTGCAGATCAAGGCCGACCTGGAAAAATGGCTCTTATTGCAATCCGCTCGGGTCTGTTGCGCGACGCTGCGGACCTGAGGCAAGGAGGCAAAAAAGCGTGGCCGTGGAACTACCGCGCGGCGGTGTCCGCGGGGGGTGGGAAAAAATTATCTGGAGGACGCATGGGCCCCTGAATCATGAGCTGAATTGACTCGCGACTTCCCTTCGGTTAACCGAAGGTCGCGCCCGTCACCCTTTCCACCTCCTCACAACCGCCTCACCCCGCCAATCGCGATTCTTGGGTGCCACCCAAGAATCGCGATTGACGGGGGCGCAAAACCACAGAAAAGACGCTCACCCTCACGGGATGTGTGTTATAGAGATTTTATGTGAAATCCTAGACCCACACCCGGAGGGTGAACGATGGAAGCAAGCCTACCGCAATTGATTCTGCCCATCAAGATGGAAAGAAGTTCGGAGCGGCTGACCAGTCTGGGCGGGCTGGTGGTGTTGGAGGAACTGGCGCGAGCGGTGAAGCTGTGGGAGGAAGTAGACCGAGCGCTGGAGGGTCCGAAGTCGGGACGAGGATATAAGCCGCGGGAGTTTGTGCAGGCGCTGGTGTGGATGCTGCATGCGGGAGGAAGGCGGCTGGAGGACTTGCGGGAGTTGCGGGCCGAGCAGGAGGTGCTGGGGGAGTTGGGCTTGGAAGCGGTGCCGGACGCCGGGACGGTGGGGGACTGGCTGCGTCGGCAAGGACGGGGCGGGGCGGAAGCGATCCAGCAGGTCAGCCGGAAACTGGTGGCGTCTTGTTTCGAGCAAGAGGAAGTGATTCTGGATGTGGATGCCACAGAGATCGAGGCGGAGAAGCAGGAAGCCGCGTGGACCTATAACCACGTGCAGGGCTACATGCCTTTGCTGGGGTACGTGAACGGGGTGTGCGTGGGTCACCAGTTTCGGGAAGGCAATCAGAGTCCCAGTGCCGGGATCTTGGAGTTTGCACAGAGCTGCGAAGCGGCGCTGCCGCCGGGGAAGCGAATCTATTTCCGCAGCGACAGTGCGGCCTACCAAGCGGCCGTGATTAACCATTACAGCCAGCCAGGGCGCAGTTTCACGATCACGGCGGACCTGGACGCCGCCGTGAAGCGAGAAATTCAGAACCTGCCGGCAGGGGCTTGGCGGCCCTACCGGACGCAAGCGGGCATCGCCACCGATCGCGAGATTGCCGAGACGGTGCACACCATGAATGGGACCGAGCAAGCCTTCCGGCTGATCGTGTTACGCTGGCCTAACCCGCAGCCGAATTTGTTCGAGGCGGAGCGCTATTGCTATCACGCGGTGGCCAGCAACCGGGAGGAGCCGGCGAGCGAGGTCGTCTGGAAGCACAACCAGCGAGGGGAGAGCGAGAACTGGCATAAGGAACTGAAGGTGGGTTTTGGCATGGAGGTCGCCGCGGCGACCCGTGCGGGCAGTTGGAGGCCAATGCCCTGTATTTTGCCATTGGGGTGTTAGCCTACAATTTGGGGCAAGTGTTGAAAGGGCGGGTGCTGCCGGCGTCCTATCGCACGGTGACGGTGGCCACGCTGCGCTGGAAGGTGTATCGGCTGGCGGGGAAGCTGGTGCGCCACGCGCGCGGCTGGATGCTGCAGATCAAGGCCGACCTGGAGAAATGGCTCTTATTGCAATCCGCTCGGGTCTGTTGCGCGACGCTGCGGACCTGAAGCAGGGAGGCAAAAAACGGCTAGCCGTGGAACTACCGCGCGGCGGTGTCCGCGGGGGGTGGGAAAAAATTATCCGGAGGACGCATGGGCCCCTGAATCATGAGCTGAATTGACTCGCGACTTCCCTTCGGTTAACCGAAGGTCGCGCCCGTCACCCTTTCCACCTCCTCACAACCGCCTCACCCTGCCAATCGCGATTCTTGGGTGCCACATTTCGCTTGACAACCAAGCGGGAGTTATATATGGTTCGGCCCTCGCTGGGGCCGTGTGCGCATGGCGAGCGGGGCTCTGTCGGCTCGAGTTGTCCGGCGCGAAGGCCATTTGTTCTAAAGGGCGGGGAGTGTCCCCCGCGGTAGTCCCGCAAGCGATTCGCAGTTGCTTTCAGCCGGAGTATATCCGTGACCCGAAACCCTTCATCAGTCGAGCGGCAGTGCAGAGAGTGGTTGTGCTGCTGCGTGCAAGCAAGGAGCGACTGGCTCGCTCGAGAGCGACTATTTGTTCATGCGGGCGACATGAAAGTGCGAGGCCTGCCGGCATTCCAAGAAACGTGCGCTGCTGGCATTCATAGTGACTAAATGTCGTAGACTTGGACCGCGATACAGTTTTTAATATTGATATTCCCTTTTTGGAATTGCATGGCGTTACATGAAACTTGACCTTAAGTACTATCGCTCTCATAATAATGGACTTAATCGATTTACAACATTTGGAAAGGCAATTGCTTTTGCCACAGCTTGGAAGTGGGGGTGCGTCGCCTGACGCAATAGCGAGCCCCGTCCTGAGTTGCGCCTTGAACGTACTTGACGCCAATTTTTCCGAGATTGATTCCGAAGCAAGACGTCCGCGGAGTATTTATTTCTGGAATAATTCATCACGCCTATAGGGACGACCCGCCTCGGTTTCAGTCTGAATCGTGCAAAAGCGGAGGAGTCTCCCACCCAATCTAAAGTTATGCGCCCGAACGCAAGCTGGACAGGTACGGCGCATGGATTTTCGCCCGAGGGCGCGTGTGGGGGATCCTCAGATTCCAAGATCAGGAGGAAATGATTCATGCAAAAGATTCTGCGCTTCTCAGCAGCGTTTATGTTGTGCTTAGCAGCAACGGTTCTGTTCGTTGTCCTAACGTACAGCGCGCCGGTCTTTGCACAGACGCAGACCACGGGTGCCATCACGGGCGTGGTCACCGACCCGAGTAATGCGGTCGTGCCCGGCGCCCAGGTGGTATTGAAAGACAGTGGCAGAGGCGCGACCCAGCAAACGCGCACAGAAACGCGCACAAGCGCGACCGGCGTGTACCGGTTTTTTCTGCTGACGCCGGGGAACTACACCGTGACCGTCTCAGCCCCGGGCTTCGCGTCGGCGGAACAGAGCACGGACGTCAGCGTGGGTCAGGTTAGCGCGGTGAACGTTAAGCTGGAACTCTCCGCCGGCAAGCAGACGTTGGTGGTTACTGAGGCAGTGACTGCGTTGGAGACGGAGAACCCTAACATCACCGACACGATTACCCAGACGCAGATTACGGAGCTTCCTAACCCCGGCAACGACCTGAGCTACATCGCGCAAATCGCGGCTGGCTCGACGATGAATACCCAGTCAGGCTACGGCAACTTCTCCAGTTTCGGTCTGCCGGCGACTTCCAACCTCTTTACTTTGGATGGCATGGACGATAACGACCCGTTTCTGAACTTGAACAACTCCGGCGCCACCAACCTGCTGCTGGGACAAAACGAAATCCAGGAAACCAGCGTGGTGAGCAACAGTTATACTGGCGAGTATGGCTCACTGGCAGGGGCCAACATCAACTACGTGACCAAGGGTGGCTCCAACAAGCTCCACGGAAATGCGAATTATGAATGGAACGGCAGGGCCATGAACTCCAACGATTGGTTCAACAACCAGGCCGGCGTGGCGAAACCCTTCAGCAATGCCAATCAGTGGGGCGCGTCCATCGGTGGGCCCATTAAGAAGGATAAAGCGTTCTTTTTCTTCGATACCGAAGGTTTGATCGTGCTCTTGCCCACCAGCACTGCGACGAGCGTCCCCACCGCGAATTTTGAGACCGAGGTCATTTCCAACCTCAACGCGGCTGGACTTTCAGCTTCGGTACCCTTCTACAATACGATGTTCAACCTCTATAACAGTGCGCCAGGAGCCAGCGCCGCGAGGGACGTTCTTGCCCCAGGGACAACGACCCCTCCGCCCACTACGCCCCCCACCCCATCTGTAGCGACCCCGGATGGCTGCTCCACTTATCTTCCCACTACTTTCACCGGGCCGTGTGCCCTTCAATTTCGCTCCGTAGCCGGCAACGAAACGCATGAGCGGATCTACGCGGGACGGGTAGACTTTAACTTCGGCAGCGACGACCGGATGTTCGTGCGCTACCAGCAGGACCACGGCTTCCAAGCGACCATTACGGATCCCATCAGTCCGCTCTTCAACCTCGGCAGCACCCAACCGGAGTACCAAAGCCAACTCACGGAGACGCACACCTTCGGCACCTCCGCCGTGAACCAGTTGATTATCTTTGGCCAGTGGTATAGCGCTATATTCGGGCCCAAGAGCCAAAGCGCAGCGGTTGCCGCCTATCCCGCCTCGCTGTATTTCGGGGACGGCGCCCTCTATCCGCTGGGTGCATACAATTATTATTGGCCACAGGGGCGCAACGTGACCCAGTACGGTTTTTCAGATGACTTTACCAAGAGTAAGGGCGCCCACTCACTCAAATTTGGAGTCAAATTCCGGCGTAATGACGTGAGCGACCAAGATTACGGATACTTTGTCAACCCGCTCTTGGAGCCCTTCAGCCTCTCCGACTTCGCCAACGGAGGGATAGGGCTCCCACAAAACTGTGGCATATATTGCGGGGACGTAGCTATCCGGAACTTCCCGCTGTCGCTGACTCAGCCCATGGCGACTTGGGGCCTGGGTGCCTACGTGCAGGACGCCTGGAAGGTGAAGCCGAACCTCACCTTGAACATCGCCTTGCGCATCGAGCACAATTCCAACCCCGTCTGCCAGCATAATTGCTTTGCGCGGCTGACCGGACCCTGGAATGAAATCGCCCACGACCCGGCTACGCCTTACAACCAAGCCCTGCTTGTGAACCAGCACCAGGCACTCTCTGGATTTCAGTCCCTCGTCTGGGAGCCACGCATTGGGTTGTCCTGGCAGCCGCTGGGCGCGTCGCGCAACACCGTGATCCGGGGCGGGTTCGGGATATTTGGCGACGCCTTTCCGGCGGGAGTGGCCGATAACTTCTCTTCCAATCCACCGTTGCTGAACTCTTTCACGGTTGCCTTCGACAACCTATCGCCCGGCGAGTCATCCAACCTGTTCAACGATGCCGCCATTTCGAACCAATCTTTCGTGAACGGGTTTAAGGCTGGACAAACGTATACTCAGATCTATGACGCGACGGGCGGGGTTTTTTCGCCGCCCAGCCTGACGGTCTCCGACAAACAGACCAAGGTTCCCACGTACGAAAAATGGAGCATGGAAATCGAGCAGGGGATCGGACAGCATACCACCTTCAGCCTCAGCTACGTCGGCAACCACGGCTACCACGAGACCGTTGCCAACGCAGCCGTGAACGCTTACGCCGATGGCTTTAGCGGTCTGCCCTCCGCGCCGCCTGATCCTCGATTTGGACCCGTGGGCTGGATCACCACCGCGGGCACTTCCAGCTATAACGGTCTCACCGCTTCCTTGAAAGCGCACACTCATAGCGCTACGGTAATGCTCGATTACACTTGGAGCCACGCCTTCGACACCGTGTCCAATGGCGGACTACTTCCGTTCGGCTATGCGACCAACGTGAGCCCCCTCAGCCCGATGAACCCTTACAACATTCAGGCAAACCGCGCTGACTCGGATTACGACGTTCGCCATTACTTCAGTGGGAGCTACGTCTGGCAGTTGCCCTTCAAAGATCTGACCCGCGGTCGCGGGCCGGACGCGCTCGTGAACGGCTGGCAGGTTTCCGGCACGATTTTCACCCGCACCGGCCTCCCCTACACGCCCTATGACGGCACCGGCACCAGCGCCTTGGGCTCCACCAACTACGGCGCGGCCCAGCTCTATGCGAACTTTAACGGCGGGACCGTCGGCTCCTGCTCCGGTCCCAAAAGCCCGTGCCTCACCGCCTCCCAGTTCTCGTCTGCTTCGGCGGGTTTTGGCAATGTATTGCGGAATTCCTTCCGCGGTCCGGGATACTTCGATACCGACTTTAGCCTGCTGAAGTACATCAATATCCCGCACTGGGAGGGCGCAAAGCTGGCCGTGGGGGCGCAGGCCTACAACGTGTTCAACCATCCCAACTTCGATGTCCCGGATGCCAATATAGACTCCTCTACGTTTGGAACCGTGCTTCGCGCCATTGGCCCGCCCACTTCGATTCTGGGTGCGTTCCTGGGAGGAGACGCTTCGGTTCGAATGATTCAGTTGACGGCTCGCATTATCTTCTGAGCAGGCGTGGAGCTTGCTGCATCGTTCCGGTTTTGGGGCGGCCCCGTGAGGGACCGCCCTCCCTCCTATATTTGTCAAACTTCTGCTGCCTCCCCGGCAGAGCCTGGGGGTTTCCCAACGAACTAGTCTCAGCAGTCAGGACCGCGCTGGCTACCGCGTAAGTGCTTAGAAATTCCAGCGCTGAGGTAGGGTCAGTCTGCGGATTTGAGGGATTCTGGCGCGGCGTCGCGCTTTGAGCCATCGCTGGGAGCGTTGCGCCTAAGAAAAGCAGGCCGACCGCGATGCTTCCTTGCACCGTGCTTGTCACGCGTTCACCTGTAACATGGATCGCTCGAAAAAGCAATAATGAGGATGGCGCAGCGGTGGTGTCCTATTTTGAGCGTAGCGCCGACCTTTAGGTCGGCAAATGCTGATCCTGCCACCTGCAGGACCAGCGCTACGAACCAAATTAGAACACTACCGGGACATGGGTAATGGGTCAGTGGGCTGGAGCGGCGCTCTATGAGCGCCGGAAGTCCGTATGAATTCAAGACCGGCGGTCATAGACCGCCGCTACAATTATCAAACGGACCAACGACCCCTTAAACTTGATACTTGACAAATTTGATACTTGACCACTGGAACTCAATTGAGCTATTCTAAAGTGGATGGTAACTAAAGGATACTTTTTTGGGGGCTTCTGATTTTTTCAAGTCGGGTAGTTGAATGCTCATGACTTCGCCAAAAACTGCGATTCGCGATTCGATCCTCGGCGCTGAGACGCTCGACTCCGTTTTTTCGGTCTTGGCTTATGGCGTTCGAATCGAATTCCGCGTGCCGGCTGCCCTCCTCGCCGAACTGCCTTCGCCGATTGTTCCCGGCGCGGAGTTTGACGTTCGCGGCGCAGCAGATGCCACGCTGTCGGTCCAGGTCAATTATTCTGCGGGAGGCGACCCCCTCTATGAGATAACCGGAGACGGGGGGGGCATAGGCGTAGAGAATAGCCTTCAAGCTGCTGCGCACATGGTTGAATCCTGGGCTCAATTGACCGTTGCGACGCTGGCTAAGGGGCTGGTTTTCGTCCATGCAGGGGTCGTGGGCTGGCGAAATAGAGCGATCGTCATGCCTGGCCGTTCCTTGAGCGGCAAGAGTGCGCTGGTGCTGGCGCTCGTGGAGGCCGGCGCCGAATACTACTCGGACGAGTATGCCATTTTTGATTCAGAAGGTAGAGTTCATCCGTATTGGCGGCTTCCGAATGTAAGAGCGGCTTCCGGTCGTAAAGTCGCGAGCCGCCTCCAAGGGGGTATTCTTAATGGTCCGCCTCCCGTTCCCATTCCCCTGGGGTGGGTTCTGATCAGTCGTTACGAAGCAGAAAGTAGCTGGCAGCCCCGGCGTCTAACTTGTGGAGAAACTCTGCTGGGGCTCCTTGATAATACAGTGCCGCTGCGCATTCGGCCGGAGCAGTCGGTCAAGGCTTTATCCAAAGCGGTCGCGAATGCCCAGGGTTTTGAAGGTGCGCGGGGTGACGCGGCGAATATGGCTAAACACATATTAGCGCTATTTAATCGAATCGTAGATCACTAAAGGAGGCAACATGAGGCCCTTGGCACGGAAAAGTGACACATTCTCGGAGAATCTGCCGCAAGAGGTAGTTCTCTACGACAAAATCAACAACAAAGTGCACTGCCTGAGCAAAACAGCAGCCGCAGTTTGGGAAAGCTCTGACGGAACCAGAACGGTCGACGATCTCGCGCAAATCGTCGAAGGGAAATCCGGAGCACCGGTGGATCGCAAGCTGGTGCTGCTCGCGCTCGACGAGCTCGAAAAGGCCGACCTCATGGAAAGTGGCAGTGGCATGATTTTGGACGCGGCGCTTACCTCACGCCGCAAAGCCATGGGCAAGATCGCTCTAGCCGGCACGGCCTTGGTTACTACCATCGTCGCCTCTGCTCCGCAAGCGCATGCCTCGACGGGGGACCCACCGAACGACCCGCCGAAGCATAAGAGGAGGCGGAGGCGGTAGTAATAGATTCGTAAGAAGCTTTCAGCCAATAACACCGGCTTCACGCAAAGTAAGAATCGATTATGTCAGCAACGCGGGACGGCAGGGACGATGAGACCCGCCGGCTTCTCCAATTGCTAGGGCAAAGCGAAAGAGGCGATCCCGAGTTGCCTCCCGCGCCCGCATGGCATTGGCAGGCCTTTGCGGAGATTTGCGAATCCCACCAAGTAATTCCGTATATCTATTGTCGTCTTCAGGGACTCACCGGCGCCGCAGTTCCGGCTGGATTGTTTGAGCACCTGCGAACGCGCTTTCACGAGATTTGTGCCCGCAACTACGAACTGGCGAGAAAGCTGGTCGGCCTTGCCTCAATGCTTCAGAACCAGGGTATTCCTGCCTTGGCCTACAAGGGCCCCTCGCTGGCGATGGCCGTTTACGGTGGCTTGGCTCGCCGCCATTATGACGATCTGGATCTGGTGATTCGCAAGCAGGATCAAGCCAAGGCGGTGCGCTTGTTGACTGCCTGGGGCTTCCAGATCGCACCTACGCCGGCTCTGCCTCGGGTGAGACCATATTTGGGCCGCCCGGAGGATCCACGGAACGTCGAGCGGATCCACGAAATCGAGTTTTGCGCGCCCGATCGCACTTATTACGTCGATCTCCACTGGCAATTGGGTAACCTCTTTTGGCGTTCCCTTGGTCCCGATGCCGAGAAGCTATGGGAACGGGTCGAGCGGCAGGACCTTCCTCAGGGAAGCGTCTCAACGTTGTGCCGCGAAGACTTATTCTTGGCCCTCTCGGCCCACGGGACCAGGCATCGATGGATATTCCTCAAGTGGTTGGTCGATATCGCTGAAATTCTACGCAAGGCGGAGACTCTGGATTGGTCGCGCATTGAGGAAATGCTCAGGATCCGTCCCGGAGCCGGCGCTTCCGCCAGCGTGGCCGTCATCCTCGCGCATGACTTGCTCCAGGTGCCTGTACCCGCTGAAGCCGGGAAAGTCCTGCCTGCGACAAGCCGGACCCTCGCCTTAGCTGCGGCCGTTCGCGAGGAGTTGCTCTCAAGGAGTCAAACCAGGGGGAGCGAGCACGCGACTTTGTTAGCGCTGGAGGCGCGCCCGGCGGCGCGGATGAAATATCAGGCTGCTCGGATTATCAGCTATCCAGGTGGTATGTTCAGGGAGGTCATCGTTCAGGTGAGCCCCAAGGATCGCGCCCTGATTCGCCTGCCACAAAGACTACAATTCCTTTATCACGCCATTCGGCCGGCGCGTTTAGTCGTAAAGCACTGCCTACGCGCAGCCCGCACGCTTTGGACGATGGCCGGCTGAGCATGTTCTGTAGCGGCGCTCTATGAGCGCCGTTGTAGTTGAAAACACACCTGCTCTTCCGCCTGTAGGTGGCCGCGCATTTCACGAATCATGCGGGCGCCGAGAGTAAGGAGCACAGTAGGGTCCCTCGAAAGGCCGTAAGAAACCATCTGCCTCTCGAATTTATCCAGGTCCACGCCAAAACGCTCGTGGTCGGCGCAAAAAGCCGCCAGTTTTAAAGCGACCTCAGCCTTCCCGTGGAAGGCCGGGAACAATTCAGATTCCTCTTGCCTACAATGCGCGGTCAGAACTGTTTTGAAGTAATCCAGTATCTCGCGCAGGGAGGCATCCGCCGCCTGCCGCTCGAGGGCCTGGCTGCCGTTGCTGGAAAGCCGGTCCAGCACCATTTCCCAATCTTGCAGCCGGGCGCGCACCTGAGCATGCTGATCCATCCAGCGCTTCTCATCAATGGCCGTTCCTGCGGTCGGCGCAGCAGGGGCGATCTCGCAGGGCATCTCTTCGGCGAGGTATTTCCCGGCTAGCCCGCGCTGCTCGAGCCTGGCCAACACTTCCCGGCGCGGCGGATAGTCGTGGGTCGAGAACTGGCCAGGCAGATGGCGGCGCAGGTAGGCACCCGGCAGGGTTTCGCAATCCACGGTGAAGAGATCGCCGGCAGCCACCAGCGAAATATTCAGGTCGTAGCTCTCCCGGGTATTGAAAAACAGGCGAGCGGTGGGGAAAGCTAGGTGATAAACACTGACCAGCAGGCGGAAGTCGTCGTCGGAGACGGTGAAGCGATTGGGCTTCTGCGAGGCCAGAACGCCCCGCGCCGGCTTTAGTCGCGGAATACCCAGCGCGTGCGGTTCAATTCCATAGGTGCGGCGCAAATAGTTTCCATGCTCGATCACCGCCAGGGCGTCGTAGCGGAAGTCGTAAAGCCCCAACAGCACGCCCATTCCAATTTTAGTAATGCCTGCGGCGATAACACGGTCCCAGAGATCCAATCGGGACTCGAAGTTCCGCTTGGGGGAGCCCACAAAGTGCCAGCGGTCGTAATGCGGGCGATGATAAGTCTCCTGCCACTCGACCACCCAATCCAAACCGGCCTCGCGCAGCCGGACGTAATCCTCTTGCTGATAGACGGGAGAACAGAGCGCCACCACTCCGCCACCCAGAGCTTCGAGTTTGCAGCGCGTGGCGGCAACATAGCGCGCCACTGTTTCCGGGCCGAATTCCGGGTCATCCGAGAGCACCAACTCGATTTGCCGATGGCCCCAGGAGAGAATCAGGTCCAATTGCTTTTCGAAATCTTCCAGGCCGAGCCGAATTCTCTCCGCGATGGGATTGCTCTGCCGATAGCCGCAATACAGGCATTCGTTCTGGCAAAGGCTCGTCAGGTAGACCGGGATGATGAATTCAACGGTTTTCGCTGCCCAGCGCGCACGCACGCGGTCCGCTGCTGCCTGGATTTCAATTCGACAATTTTGATGGCGAGCGGCCGCAAAAAGAGAAGCGGCATCTTCGGCCGCGAGACCCTTGCCTTTGTCAGCGGTCCCGAAGATCTCATCCGGCTGCCGGACGGGCTCCGAGATTGCTGCCATGCGTTCGATCCGGTTTTGCTGGCCTGCAAATAACTGACTAAAACCTGCCAATTGCTTGATCCTCCCTGCAGCGTTTTGTAGGGGGACGGCTCGCCGTCCCCTGACCATTGTGCAGTCACTGACGAGGGTAGGGCAAGTCCTACCCCTACTTGAGCCCTACGGCGTCCGTGCAGGACGGGCAAAAATCCGCCTGCTTCAGATCGATTCTCTCCACCGAATGCGAGGCGCTCATCACGCAAAGGTAGTCCGGGCAATGCTGAAGCCCGAGAGTGTGGCCCAACTCGTGAATGGCTTCCTTCAACAGGCGCTCTTGGAGCAGCCCGGGGTCCTCGGGCATGCCGTAGAACTCCGGGCGCAGACGATGAGTGGAAACTAGGGCCCCGGTGTTGCGCAGTTGGGCCTCGCCAAAAACGAAGGTCAGGATGGGGATGTAAAGGTCCAGGTCGGTCACACCCAGGATTCGCCAGCTTTGCGCGTGCGGAACCTGCAAAAGCCTTTTGATAATTTCCGTGGAGTGGTATTGCCCGCGCACAGGATTGTACGCAAACTCGCCATCCAGATCGCCGGGCGAAATCCAGCAGGCCGCGCGCAGGCGCGATGCCAGTCCTTGCGCCAGCGATTCGAGGTGGCCCCCTTCGACTCGCCCCACGGGAACCAGCGCGATGATTCTCATGACGCGGCAGGTATACCTTTCCGAAAGCCGTATTTCTTGATCTTGTTGTAGAGGGTGACGCGGTCAATCTCGAGGACCTTTGCGGCGCGAGTCTGGTTCCAATCGCAGGATTCGAGAACCCGAAGAATGTGCGCGCGCTCCATATCTTCCAGCGAAAGCCCTGCCTCGGGTTGTGAGGTCGAGCCAATTTGCAAGGGAAAATCGGAAGCCTGGATTTCCGGCTCGCGACCGATGACCATGGCCCGCTCGACGGCGTTCTCGAGTTCGCGCACATTTCCGGGCCAGCTATAATTCATCAAGATATCCAGGGCCGCCCTGCTGACCGAAGTGAACCGCTTGTTCATGGCGCGGGCAAACTTCTTGATGAAATGGTCGAGCAAAAGGGGGATGTCCTCATGGCGTTCGCGCAAGGGAGGCAGTTCAATGCCAAATACGTTCAGGCGGTAGTAAAGGTCGGGCCGGAAGGTTCCTTCTTTGACGAGGGCCGCCAAGTCTTTGTTGGTAGCGGCGACGGCACGAAAGTCAACCTTGATCGTCTGGTTCCCGCCCACGCGCGTGATCTCTTTCTCCTGGAGAACGCGCAGCAGGTCCGTCTGGGTCTTCAGGCTGATATCCGCGATCTCATCCAGGAAAACCGTGCCACCCTCGGCGACTTCGAATTTACCTTTCTTCCGGTATTGGGCGCCTGTGAAGGCGCCCTTCTCGTGCCCGAAAAGCTCGCTTTCGAGCAGAGTCTCCGTCAGCGCCCCACAATGGATGGTGACCATGGGCATGAATCGGCGAGGGCTCAGGTGGTGAAGGGCGCGCGCCACCAATTCCTTGCCGGTGCCGCTTTCCCCGTGGATCAGGACCGTGGTATCCGTGGGGGCAACAGTGCGGATGAGTTCTATAACCCTTTGCATGGGCTTGCTCTGTCCCACCAACTCGACCGCTTGAATCTCCTCCAGGCTCTCCCGTAGCCGCACATTTTCCGCCTTGATTTGGCGGTGTTCGAGGGCCTTACGTATCAAACGAGCCAGGTCATCGGGATCGAAAGGTTTGGTGATGTAGTCGTAGGCCCCGTCTTTCAGCGCCTGGACGGCAGTTTCAACCGAAGCGTAGCCCGTCATGATGATGATAATGATTTCCGGATCGACCTCGCGAATCTTGCGGTGCAGTTCGAGGCCATCCATGCCAGGCATCTTGATATCCACCAGGGCCAAATCCCAACGCTGGCTGGGCAACTTCAGCAGCGCCTCGCGCGCGCTGTTAGCGGTCTCCACGAGGTAGCCCTCTTCCTCAAACCATCTGCCGAGCGATTCGCGGACCACGCCTTCATCGTCCACGATCAAAAGGCTGGCTTTGTTATCCATTCCCTGACTCCTGTCTTCTGACTCCTGACTTCTTCTTTCCGGCTCGTCACTCGTCCCGCCGCGGCGGGTCACTCGTCACTGTTTCCGTCAGCCGCAGTTTCGGCTCTTCCGGCAGTGTAACCGTGAAGGTTGTTCCCTTCTGCGGGGTGGAGGACACCTCGATGTTCCCTGCATGTTGCTGGACAATCCCCAAAGCAATGGCCAATCCCAAACCGACGCCTTTGCCCTCCACCTTGGTCGTAAAGAAAGGTTCGAAGATATGCGGCAGGATCTCTTCGGGAATCCCCATGCCGTCATCGCTGACTATAATCCGCGCCTCGCGGTGCGGGGGGTCGTAAACTGTTTCCAGCTTCAGTCGTCCGCCGCGTGGCATGGCCTCGACGGCGTTTATCAGCAAGGCAAGAAGAACCTGCTGAATCTGGCCCGCGTCACAGTAAATGGAAGGCATCCTGGGGTCCAGATGACTTTCCACGTCCACCTGTTGCAACTCGCATTGGTGACCCACCAGGAGCAGGCAGCGCTCCACGACCCCGGCCAGCTCGTTCTTTTGCGGGTTGAGCGGCGCCTGCCGGGCGAAAGTTAGCAGGTTCTTCACAATGCTTCCACAGCGTCGGCTTTCCCCTTCGATCTCCCGGAGATCGGTCATTACCTCCGCTCGGCGCTCCTCGTTCTCCAGGCCTTTATCTATCAGGCGAGAAACCAGCTTGCTGTAAGTGAGAATGCCCGCCAGAGGGTTATTGATCTCATGGGCGACAACCGCGGCGAGCTTGCCGAGCGAAGCCATCTTCTCAGACTGCACCAGGCGGTGATAGGCGCGCTCGAGCTCTCCCGTCTTTTCCTGGACGCGCGCTTCCAGGGTACGGGTCCACTGTTGGTTTTCTTCCTGCGCTTTCTTCAGTTGCTCGGTCATGCGATTGAAAGATGCCGCCAGACTGCCCAGCTCATCGTCACTCGCAACTGGCAAGGAGTAGCCTAGTTCGCCTTCGGCCACTTGCCGGGTGCCCTCGGTGAGGTGGCGCACGGGCTTATGCACGGTCACCCGGATGAGGCCGGCGGAAATCAAGCTGAGAATGATGATGGAAGCGATGGTGAAGACCGCAACTTCACGTTGGCTCCGGGCCACGACTTTATCCACGGAGGCCAGCGAGAGGTTGGTGTCCAGCACCCCTAGCACCTGACTGCCGGCAGCGTGGGCATGGCAGGCGGCATTCCAGCAGTCAGGTTCGTTCTCGATCGGCCGGATCAAGCCCGAAACCCGGGTGCCGTCGGGGGCTTTGTAAATGCGCAAGCGGTCTGGCCGATTCAGACGCGTCAGAGGTTGCGCCTGAGCGTGGCAGGCGTAGCAGGCCTCAGCCTTCTTATCCACGAACTGCCCGACTTCCTGCGGGTCGGTGGAAAAAGTGATCTGGCCTTCCTTATTGAAGATGCGAATGCGGCTGATGCCCGCTTCGTGCCCGATGGTGTTGATGATGTGGAAAACTTCTTCCCGTTGGTTGCGCAACATCGAGTAACGGATGCTGCGCCAGATGATATCGCTATTTCGATCAGCGCTCTGAAAGACCATCTCTTGCTGCGATTGGCGCCAAAGCCGCAGGTGCCAGTAGCCGAACAGCCCTAACAAGAGAGCCATGCTGCCAACCACGCCAGCCGTCAGTTTTGTCGCCAGGCTGTGAGTGAACCGAATCATGAAGCGTCCTTGGTCAACCGAGGCACACTTAGTCGGCCTCGAACACATTGAGATAGCGTGCCGCCAGGGCGAAGCAGAGAAACATGGTGCCCACCATCGAGAGCGTTACCGATACCTCCGTCCATTTCGGAAAGTAATGCGCGTGGGCGGAGTACTCGAGGCCGGTAATCGAGACGTTCAAGCGATTGAGGAGAAAACCTGTGATCACCAGCACAGCGGCCGCAAAAAGCCCTTGCCGGTCCTCTCGTACCCGGCGAAGAACCAACAGGAGGAAGGGAATCAGGACTCCCAGCGCAATTTCAAGTGCGAACAGGAGGGTTTCCGTGGAAGGCTCGCGCAAGTGCACCAGCGCGCCTCTCCTCCACAAGTCCAAAAAAATCAGCATCCCGTACACTCCCAGAACCCCCGCCATCGCCTTCCCCAGCGCCGCCAGCAGGGGCATTTCAATTTCCTTGCCAAAGGCCCGCGCGCTCAGGTTCGATTCGAAGATCACTGTCGCCATGCCTACCGCCACCGCCGAGATGAAGAAGTACAGCGGCAGCAGGGGCGAATACCAATAGGGGTGCAGCTTTGAGGGCACGATCAGGAACAGGCTCCCCAGAGACGATTGGTGCAGAGTGGAGAGCAGCACTCCCACAATGACCAGCGGGATGGTGATGGCCTTAAGCAGTCTGAGTGGCTTTTCCATTCCAAAGCGCTCGAAGACCGCAGGGGAAAACTCCAGCGCCAGCACGGTCAGGTAGAGCATCACGCACCAAGCCACCTCGAACATTACGGAGTGAGGGTTCCACATGATCAGCGGGTGCCAGATGTTATACGGCTTGCCCAGGTCAAAAAGCAGCGCCACCGCCACCAGCGCGTAGCCCAGGAAAGCCGTCAGAATCGAGGGACGCAGGATGGGATGGAAGCGCCGGAGATTGAACACGTAAACGATGGCCGCCAGGGTGAACCCACCCGCGGCCAGCCCCACTCCACAAATCACATCAAAGCCAATCCACAAGCCCCAGGGGAAGCGGTCCGTCAGATGGGTGGCCGCCCCCAACCCTTTCGTGAAACGGAGCAGGCTTGAATAGAAACCGGCGGAGAGGATCACCAAGAGCACCGCTCGCCAGAAGGTGAACTTAGGTAATTTCGCGAAGCTCATGGGTGCGCTTTCCTCTCTTCCTTTTCCACCTTCGCCACTTCCTCCCGCCGCTTGGTCATCCACCAGATTCCGCCTAACAAGGCTCCGCCCAGCGTGACTACGCTGGGTATTTCAGAAAGCACACGATTGGTGTACGCGGGCAGCGCATCGTGCGGCAGGTTGGTGGGCAACCCAAGCGCTCCAAAGGGAACAGCAGAGAGGTACAACACGGAAGTGCCGCCCACTTCCTGCTTGCCGTAGATATACTGAATGTATTTTGTAGGCTCTTGTCTTAGCCGGTTTTCGGCCTCCCGCAGCAAGTCTTCCCGTTCCCCAAAAACGCCCGCCTGCACCGGACACACTTCCGTGCAGGCGGGCTTGAGCCCTTTTGCCTGGCGGGGAGCGCACATGTGGCACTTCTTGACTCTGGGCGTCCAGACTCGGTTCCACTCGTAGCGCGGCACTCCAAACGGGCATGCCATCATGCAATAACGGCAACCCATACAACGCTCCTCCGCATACACCACGGGCCCCGCCGGGGTTTTCTTGAAAGCCCCCACTGGGCAAACAGAAACGCAGGTCGGATCCTGGCAGTGCATACAAAAGCGGCGGACGTACACGCTTCCGTGGGTCTGGACCACGTTCAGCGCGAGGGCAGAGAGTTCCTCGTCACCGTTCTCGTCCATTGGAAGGTCGGTGTCAGGGCCGAGAGATTTCAATGCGTCGGTGGTCAAGAAATCGCTAGGGCTGCCTCTCAGCAAGCCGTTTACAAGCTTGCACGCCGCAACACAACGCTGGCAGCCGACGCAGCGAGTCGTATCGATAAGAATTGCCATGCTCATTTTTCCAACACCTGGCGCGAGTGCGTGTAAAGACAGGAAGTTTCTCGGAGGCACCACGGCTCGCTGCATTTCTATGCACGCCAGATGCCGAGAAATTCAGCAGTAGGGCGCTAAAACATGACTTTGTGTCTATGTTTTTGGCGCTTCTCCTCCCTGATTCACCTATACAGGTGAAATCACCCAGCTTGATCGATTGTGTCGCTCGCCGATGAAGGAGGCGCGTGAGTCGGGGCACCACGGTCCGATGTGATTCGGGTTCGGCAGTCCGCCGCCGCCTTTGTTGAGTGACGTCTGTGAAGAAGGGGAGGTTCTAAGGACTTTATGGGGTGAGTGGGGTTCGCCGGGGGCGCAAGAACTCCGCCTCGAAGGCGAGCCACCCGCTCCGAGCGAGTTGATTCAGAGCTCCCACCGCAGGCAGGCCGCCGTCCGGGTAAGTCACACTTACGGCCAAGTCAGGGGAAACCTGCCGCGACAGAAACTCTCGGAAACGATGGAACTCCTGCTCGAGCCAGGCAGCCGCTTTCTCGCCCGAGCGCACGCCCTCCGAACGGCCATCGGCTTGAGTGGGGGTGATGGCGCAAATCCAACCAGAACCATAGGGATCTCGGACAACCAGTTCCGGGCGCTCAACCAAACCGGGATTGAGCGCTACCACGCGGCCCGTGATCGAGCTTGGGATCTTCAGGTCATGGCCGCGGTATTCGAGGTGAAATAGCAGCTCACCCGCTTTCACCAGTTCGCCCAGCTTGGGCAGGACGACCTTTTCCACAGCGCCTAGAGCATGTGCGAGCAGCGCGTCCGCACCCACCTTTACCCCCATCGAGGAGTCCGGGTGAGACCAAGTGTGTCCTTCAGTCAAGTTGAAGCCCACCGGAACATCCAAAGGAAGTCCCACAGGAGCCGAGACTGCTGCCCGCCGGGCGTGGAGGCTCTGCACAATGAAATCCACCAGCAAGAAGCCTATAAACATCAAGGCTACAAACAGTGCCACCATGACTTGTCCTCCTCAAAATAGAAACGCGCGTCTTGGGGAACATCCTGCGCTGGCGCCGTTGCACCAACTCGCCCGGCCTAGGCCAGAAACAGTTCCCGGACTACCCCTTCCCAACGTTCTTCGGGGAATACGCTCAGGAGGTCCGAAATAGCATGGCCGCCGTCCTGCAAGTGAACTCCCGTCGACGGGTTGATATGGGTGTGGAGTGTTGCGACGGATTCCTCCATCCATCGCTGGGCTAGCCTGCCCCGCAGCAGGTTCTTCAAGTTCGAATCAGCGGCAGGGGAGTTGACCGCCACAAGCCAACCCACCCCATAGGGGTCCTTGTGAATGACTGAGGGGTCCCTCAAGACATCCGTGTTCACATCCACCACTTCACCCTCGATGGGCGACAGCATTTCGAAGCGGTGGCCGCCGCGCGTTAGCGTCCAGCCCTTTTCGCCTTGGCGCAGCCAATGACCCCGAGCCGGGAGATCGAGCTGGTCAATCTTGCCCAAGAGGCGAACCGCAAAGTCATCGAGCCCTATGCGCACGACGTTTCGGGTCTCCTTTGCAGCCCATGCGTGTCCCGAGTGATACGAGAGGCCGACGGGAAGCTTAAAGCCGTCCACGATGTTCATGGGAAATGACACTCTCTCAGGTTCCGCAGATGCCGCCGCCACAGCTTTCGCAGCTTGCGGTCGCCGAGTCTGCAAGAAGTAATCAACGATGACGAAGCAAACGAATGTGGTGAGAGCTAATACTGGTACCATCTGACACTCCATGTCCGCGGCCCCTTTCGGATGGGCCGCGAAGGCTCTGATTTCCATCTTCGGAATTGCAGATAGGTGACCATAAGCGAGTTCAAAATGAAACTTCTGGTTTAAACGTATTCGACGTGTTTTCAAACAGATAGCTGACAACCTGAAGGGCAAGCGAGACAGACAAAACGGTCCAGCCGCGATTGGAATAGTGAGAATCGCAACACGCAAAGCGTGCAGGAATCACGGATCATTGAGAAGTCCTATTCTTTTCAATGTGATAGGGTGTGATTAATACCTCAACACACATTGCTGAGAATTTCATCAGGCAGCCGTCCCTTGCACGTTGTGTCAAGTGGTTTTGTAGGGGGACGGCTTGCCGTCCCCTGCGTGGGGTTTCGTCATCGACGAGGGTAGGGCAAGCCCTACCCCTACGCGTGAGTTGTGGCCAGAGCCTGGAGGTACTTCTCGAGCTTTTTACTCGCCATCTCCCGCAAGGCATGTCCATAAGGGACCAATTCAAGGTTAAATTGGTCGCAGGCGGACTCAAACTGCTGAAACAAGTCGGAAAAGTAGGCCTTGGCGCGAGCCTGGCCATCCTCCAGCCCCACGCTGTATTCGCGCAGCTTCGCCCGAGCCTTCTCGCCAAGTTTATCCAGTTCCGTGGCGAGTTCGGCGCGAACCTTGTCGAACTTGTCGAGCGCGCGGCTATAGGATGCATTGTCTCGTTCGATTCGGCGAGTGAGGAAATTGCCCTGAAGGCGGATGGCAAAATCGAACCAGCGCCCGTGGACCAAGTGCCGGAGCGCCTCAGTGACCGAGTAGAACTGCCGGGAGATACGGAAGATCCCGGCCTGAAGTTCTGAAGGGCTAATGCGCGACGGGCAAACCACCGCGTGCTGAGCGTCGAAGAGTTGCCAGTCACCCCAAGCAAAGATCCGTTTCTCCTCGGCAAGGCGACGGGTCAAGGGAGGCCCGGGCACAGCGGTGAGCGCAAAGAACTGGCTGGTGGTGAGCCGTGACTCTCGTGCAAACTCCAGGGTCTCGCGCAGGGTCTCAGGGGTGTCGGCGTCGGAACCCAGCACGAACATACCATGCACCCGGATCCCCGCCTCGTTGAAGGCGGCAATGGCGCTGCGGTTCTTCTCGAGGGTCGAGTGCTTGTTGAAGAGTTTGAGAGTTTCTTCGTTTACGGACTCGAGGCCGATGAAAACCATGGCGCAGTTAGCGCGCTTCATCAGTCGCAGCAGCTCACGGTCCTGCGCGGTTTCCACCCGCACCTGGGCGAACCAGCGCGGCATCTTCACTCCCTCGTCGAGGAGCCGTTCGAGCAGGCGCGTGGTGCGGGCGCGATTGGCCGCGAAGATGTCGTCGCCGAAGAAGATCGGCTTGCCGTTCAACTGGATGGTGTGCCGGATCAGGGCCACGGCCGCATCGTCGTCCAGGAAGCGAAATCCCCGCCCGAAGTTTTCAATCACCGAACAGAACTCGCACTCATAGGGGCAGCCGCGCGAAGTGTTTACGACATTGTGGGTGATCCCCCGGTTGACGCGGTCGGAATACAGTGGAAAAGGAAGCGCCGAGAGTTCTTCGCCGGTCAGGTAAGGACGGTCCGGATTGCGGATGATTTCCCCCTCCCGGCCAAGATAATTCACTCCCAGCAAATCGCTGAGCTGCGGCTGCTCGAGGTTGTCTTGCAGCCGCTCGAGCAACAACGGCAGCGTCGAGTCCCCTTCGTGCGTGACGACCACATCGCCGAATTGCAGAGACTCTTCCGGCAGCGCCGTGGGATGCGGGCCCCCAAAAACTATCTTGACGCGGGGATTGAGGGCGCGAACCTTACGGGCCAATTCAAACGACTGATTGGCGGTGCGTGTGATGACCGAGAGTCCCAAGACGTCCGTGCGGGCAAGGCGCTTCCAATCCTCCGCGTCCAGGCGCCCCGAGGCGCGGTTGTACTGCGGGTCGAGCGTGACGACGTCATCATAACCTGCCTGGCGGCACACCGCTTCGAGCAAAGGTACGCCGCGAGCCGGATACCGGAACAGCGAGTAGACGTCTTTCGCCATCCGGCCGTCCAACCGCCCATCCACGGTGGCGGGCAACTCGACAATCGTAAGGCGCAGATTCTTCACTGAAACACCTACCCTTCACTTGAACGTCGTAAGCACTCCTCGAGTTTCTCTGAGGGCGACACTCAGGACTCGAAGCCACCGCGATATGACTTGCTAGCATACCATATCCACGATTTGAAATCCGTTCAATACTGCTCACCCCTACAGTGCAAGCGAGAGAATTGAACCGTTGGCGGTGATTGCTATAGAATGTCACCTTGACATCGGCTCGAGACACCCGCGTAGGGGTACCTACCCTTGTCGATGAACGGCCAACGGAGAGGGGACGGCAAGCCGTCCCCCTACAAACCGCGGTGAGTCGCCCAGAAGGGGAAAAACGCTTGCTGTCGCTGACGAAATCCCTGCGATCTTCCTGGCGTAAGCTTCTGCTTTCCCTGACCCTCTTATGCGGCCTGGCACTACTCTTGTGGCCGGGGCGGGCCCTGCGAAGTGATAATTTCGTTTTTTACTTCCCCAATTCGCGGCACGTGATTCCTTTGGAAGTAATCGAGAACACCAAGTATTTGCCTCTCCTTCAGGTCCTCAACCTGGTGGGAAAGCTCAACGGCTTACAGGAAAAGCGGAACAGTCTTAAGGTGGGGTTCGGAGACACCCAAATCGAGCTTCGTGCCGGCGACGCGAAGATTCGCCTTGCCAAGAAGCCGATGATTCTCTCGGCTCCCATCCGGGTTTCCAATGGAAAATGGATGGTGCCCAGCGACTTCCTTACTGTGGTCCTGCCCAGGCTTACAGGCCAGAGTGTGGAGTACCAAGTGGGGATGAACCGCATTTTTCTTGGCGAGGTCAAGCCCGGCTCCTTTACCCTGCGCATGGAACCGGTGAGCAGTGGCGCGCGGCTCACCTTTCAGTTCACGGACAAGGTAACAGTTCACACGGCGTCAGTTAATGGAAAGTGGGTCATGTTTCTGGGAGACCATCCCATCGAACCCCTGGAGCAATCCTTCCATTTCCATAATCCTTATGTAACCGACGTGCGCTTCGACGACCAGGATGGACTGCCCAAGCTCGTCATCACGCCAGCGGCGGGGGGACTGAACTTCTATCCAATGCTGGCGGAAGGAGGCAAGGTTCTCCAGGCCGACGTGTTGAAACCGCCACCGCCCCTTCCCCAATCGCCTGCGCCTTCCGCGCAGTCTCCGACAACTGCCGTTGCGCCGGGCGCGCCGGCGCCTCCATCCGGCGCTACGGAAGAGGGGCCGGCCACCCCGCCTGGCCCGCCTCTGCCGGTCGTGGCCCTGGATGCCGGGCACGGCGGCGACGACACAGGCGCGCGCAGCCGTGACGGTGTCACCGAAAAGGATCTGGTTGCCCAACTGGTGGCACGCGTTCGCCAGGCTTTGCTTGCGACGCGAAAATACCGGATTGTCGTGACGCGCCCGGGTGATGTCAACGCGACATTCGAGCAGCGTGCGGTGGCGGCGAATGTGGCGGCGGCCGCTTATTTCCTCACTTTTCATGCCGGCGATCTAGGCGGCGGCTCGCCACGGATTGCGGTTTACACCTATCAACCTCCCGGTCTGCCCCTCCCTCCCCTGGGCGGCGAGGCAAAGCCGATCTTCCTGCCGTGGAATCAAGTCCAGGAAACTTACCTGGAGCAAAGCCGCCAACTCGCTCAGACCCTCCAACAACAGTTCGCTATAATTGCCGGAGTAACAGCGGATCTGCCCACGGCGGCCCCAGTGCGCACTCTGCGCAGCGTGAACGCGCCCGCCGTGGCCATCGAGATCGGAAGCTTTTCGCCCGAAAACGATGCCGGCCCGCTGACCGACCCCGCATTTCAACTGCACCTTTCTGCCGTGGTGGCGGAAGTTCTGACCGCTTTGCAGGGTGGAGGCGCCTGAGACATGAGCCTTCGCGCTAAACTTCTTTGGGTCGCCCTGCTGGTGGTCTTTGCCGGGGGGCTTTTCTATCTGCGCTCTCTCGCCAGGCGCATCTTCTTTGAGCCGCCTTTGCATAGCGACGAATCTGCCAAGGCGCGCTTGAGCGAGGCAGTCTTGCAACCGGGCGCCGGGCCCAATGAGACTGCCGTCCTTTTCTTCCCTTCGCTCGGCGCGCGAAAGCTGGTGGCCGAGAGTCGGCCTGTCAAATGGGCGCCGGCAGCGGCTGATCGAGTGCGCCAGGTTCTGTTGGCGCTGGCGGAGGGACCGCGTCAACGCTTGGGCCATCCCCTGGCTGCCTCAACCGACGTTCGCGCCGTTTTCCTGACCCTGGAAGGAACTGCTTACGTGGACCTCTCGGGCGATCTGCTCAGCAGCGTAAATCCGGGGATTGAAGCCGAGTCACTGGCCGTTTATTCCATCGTGAATTCAATTACCACCAACATTCCTTCGGTAAAAAGGGTTAAAATTCTTATTCAAGGCCAGGAGGTTGATACCCTCGAGGGGCACGCGGACTTGACCGACGCCATCGTTCCCGATCCAACCCTCATCCAAAGCGGCCCATGAAACGACTTGTCATTCCGATCCGTCGTCCGACGGATCGGAATGACACACTTCACGTAGCTGCGGGATTATCCCGCGACAAGGCGATGGTCAGGCACAGCCGCATCGCGCAGGAGATTGCATGTCCTCGATGCCAAGACCCTTGACGGGTCTGCTTTATTCCGGCGGCAAGCTCGTCCGGCCGGATGGACGTCCCGCCAGCGAGCTGAGGCCCGTTGAAATCATCCCCCAATTCATTAATTCCGCGGAGGGTTCGGCGCTGATTCGCCTGGGTGAGACTCAGGTGATTTGCACGGCCTCGGTCGAAGATGGTGTTCCTCCTTTCCAGAAAGGCACAGGCCGAGGGTGGATCACCAGTGAATACGCCATGATTCCCCGCGCCACCGAAACCCGCACTCCGAGGGAGGTGACGCGGGGACGGCAGGTCGGCCGCACCATGGAGATCCAGCGTTTGATCGGCAGATCGTTGCGCGCCGTGACCGATATGGAAGCTCTCGGTGAGCGCACGGTTTGGATCGACTGCGATGTGATCCGCGCCGATGGAGGGACGCGCACCGCCTCCATCACGGGCTCCCTGGTGGCGCTGGGCATGGCCCTCCGGAAGCTGATCGAGCTCAGGGCCCTGCGCCGAATTCCCTTGAAAGACTATGTGGCGGCGGTCAGTGTGGGTATCGTGGGCGGGGAAACCCTGCTCGATCTGGTTTACGCCGAGGATTCGAATGCCGAGGTGGACATGAATGTGGTGATGACGGGCTCGGGCCAACTGGTCGAGGTGCAAGCCACTGCGGAAGGCAAGCCCTTCAGCGCCGGCGAGATGAACAAGCTCATCGAAGTGGCCCGGCCAGGCATCCAACAACTCCTGGCTACCCAGCGTTCGATCCTGAAACTTGAACCCACCGCGTAGGGGCACCCCTTGCGGGTACCCAAGGTTGCATCGCCCTCCGAGAGGTTGCGAATACGATTTGGACTTTTCGACTCTCGACTTTTGACTTTCGACTTCACTCATGCCCCTCATCACTCTTCACTCACCGCTCTATCTGGCCTCCGCCAATCCCGGCAAACTCCGGGAGTTCAGCGCGGCGGCCTCAGCGTGCGGCATCCATGTGAAACCCGTGCCCGGAATTGAGAGCCTCCCGGCTTGCATCGAAGATGGCAGGACCTTTGAAGAGAACGCGCGTAAGAAAGCTCTGCACTACAGCGCGCACGTCTCGGGCCCGGTGTTCGCGGACGATTCGGGAATCAGCGTGGACGCGCTGCGAGGCGCGCCGGGGATCTTTTCCGCGCGCTTCGCAGGACCTGAGGCAACCGATGACGAAAACAACCGCAAGCTGCTCGAGGAATTGCGCCGCGTCGGAACAGCGGCCCTGGGTTCAATGCAGGCGAGTTTTCGAACTCCCCTCGAAGAGCGGGCAATCGCGCCGTCAGTCGAGAACCAAGCCTCCAGCCGTGCCGCGCACTATGTCTGCGTCATCGCGCTGGCGCAGCGTGGCCGAATCCTTTGCGTCACCGAGGGAAGAGCGGACGGCGTTATCCTTGACGAACCGCGGGGGACAGGAGGCTTCGGCTACGACCCCTACTTCTTCTACGCCCCACTAGGCAAGACTTTTGCTGAGCTCAATGCGGAAGAGAAATTCGCCGTCTCGCACCGCGGTAAAGCATTCCGCCAACTGCTCGATCTCCTGTCGCATCTCTAAAATCCCAAATCTGCAATCTCAAATTGCCGCCCCGCTGGCAAGGCGCGCAGCGCATCTCTGAAATCTGGAATCTGGAATCTTAAATTGCCGCCCACGGCAGAGCGCCAGCCCAGGTCTAAAAGCCGCGGACCTCAAAATCGGAGGTCCGCGCTACCCGCTCCGGTCCGCCAGTCGGTTGTATTTCCTTAGTAGCTCGCGCAGGCGGTCGTGGGGGAGCGCGATGGCCGTGTGATGATCGGCGCCGGTCATAGTTTCTGCGGCGACCAGCGCATTCACGACGGATTCCTCGGTGGCCTGCACGGTGGCCGAAAAAACCGGGTTCAGGTCGTCGTTCGCGACCATCTCGAGTTGGGCGAGGCCCGTGGATTTTGCGGCGCCGGGATTGGCCGTCGAGAAGGCAATGAAGATGTCGCCCGAGCCATTGCCGGATGTGCTGCCGGGCCGCGCTACCTGCTATTCCTGGTAAGCCGCGGCAGGGATTTACCCTCGAGTTCCTCGATGGCCTTACGCACCTCGGGAGGCAGTGCCGCGGGCTTGCCGGCGCGGTAGTCGAACCAGACCAGCGTCGAGTCGAGGTCGGCCGCTACGGCCCCACGGTTACCGCTCACGATGCGGTGCTCCATTTTGAAGCTGCTGTTGCCAATCGCGGTTATGCGGGCGCCGGCGTAAACCGTATCCGGATACGTGAGTGATACCCGGAAATCGCAGGATATCGCCGCCAGGATAGGCCCGGTTGTCGCGATCGCCAACCCATCCCAGACGCCGGTCCGCGCCAGATACTCGATACGCGAGGTCTCGGCCCAGCGCAGGTAGACGATGTTGTTCACGTGGCTCAGCGCGTCCTGGTCTCCCCATTGGACCGGAAGCGAAATGATGACCGGGAATCGCTCGAGAGATTCCTGTGGCGTTTTCATAGGGCCGAAGAAAAGATATTGTCCTGCCTCTCCCAACCGCGAAGCAGGCGCTCGTTGATGGTACGGTTTTGGATTTGTTCGCTAAGGCGATAGAAGCGCGAAAGATGGCGCTTGGTCCTCCGGGTAGCGTATTCCGCCATGGTCCCGGAATTAATCATGAAGGCCCAGTCGCTGGCCTGCGCGAGGAACAGCTCCCTTTTGGCTTGCGCCAGGGCACGCAAGGTCAGGCGCCCCGGGCGAGATTGCCCCTGGAGCAGCTTTTCCATTTGGCTGGCGGCCCGGTGAAGATGACGATAGATCCAGTCATTGCTGCCGTTCAGCCACACATCATTGTAACCTTCGTATCCCCAGCTTGACATGGCTGGCTGCGCCACCTGATTGCGCGGGTATTCCTCGAGATATTCGGAAAGGGTTATCGGGCGGATGGACTCCGGCTCGCGCGCCATCTTGCGCACCACGTGGTTCACCCAAGCCGGCCCTTCATACCACCAGTGACCGAACAGTTCCGCATCGTAAGGCGCCACAATCAGCGGCTTGCGGTCCATGGCCGAAGCCAGATACTCGACTTGCTTCTGCCGGTTGAAGACGAAGTTGCCGGCGTGGATTTCAGCCTTGTTTTCCGCCCGCTCCAGAACGTACGGCTCTTTGTGGTCCGTCTTCCCGGTGATGCGGTAGTATTTGATCCCGGTATCAAATCGTATGCCATCCTGATGAACGTATGGCCGGAGATAATCAATATCCAGGTCATACGCAATGTCTCGATAGAACTCGCGGTAGTCGAAGTCTCCCGGATATCCTTCCACTGAACTCCAAACCTGGCGGGATGATTCCGGATCGCGTCCGAAGGCGGCCAGCCCCGAGGGGGAATAGACGGGGGCATAGACACCCCGCTTGGGCCGCGGTTCGGCGCGCGTCACCCCGTGGGTCTCGAGGATGGTGAAGCGGATGCCCTCTTCCCGCAGCATTTGGTCCACGCCCGGGAAATAGCCGCATTCGGGCAGCCAGAAGCCCTTCGGCCTTCGCCCGAATATCTGCTCATAGTGCCCGATTCCGGTTCGGATTTGTGCTTGCACTGCGGAGGCATTCACCGCCAGCAGGGGTAGATAGGCGTGCGTGGCGGCGCTGCCCAGGATCTCGATTTTTCCCAGTTCCTGAAACCTTCGGAAAGCCTCGACCAGGTTGCGATCATATCGGTTGAGGAAGGCGTCGCGAAGGCTGAGGAAGCGCTGGTGATAAAGGCTAGCCAAGCGGTGGATCTGCGGCTCGCGTGCGGTTCGCGCCATCTCCTTTTCAGCCAGCGCAATCAGCCGCTCGATTCGCCGCAAGTAGCGCGATTGCAGGAACGGGTCCAAAAGCATCGAGACGAGGGGCGGCGTAAAGGAGAACGTCAGACGAAAATCTACCCCGTCCTCGACCAGGCCCTCCAAGACCAGGAGCAGAGGAATATAGACTTCCGTGATGGCTTCGTAGAACCAGTTCTCCTCGAGTGAGTCCTGATGCTCGGGGTGCCGCACGAAAGGCAGGTGCGCATGAAAAACGATTGCCAGATAACCTTTTGCCATTATGACTACTTTTGCCCCGACGATATCCCGGCACGAAAGCTCTTTTCACTCACCTCAGTGAGATCGGCGCGCTCCTTCCCTGAGGGTCGGGGCTCACCGGCGCTCGAGCCTTTGGGCGCCCACCTTGGCGATTCCCACCCTTGTAGCCGGTAAAGCTCCGCGAGTTTTCGTTCGATCTCTCCAGGCGCTACTGTACGGAAAATCCTGAGTTCCTTGGCTTCTGGCCGCTTGTCTTCTCCGCCCTGCTGCTCGCCATCATCGGGCGCCTGCGGTGGAACCCCCACAGAACCGATGGGCTCGACAGCCGCAACAAACGTCTCCACTCGGGCGGATGCCGCTTCGACAAGGAGGTAGCTCTCTTCCACTTTTTCCGATGGCGAGGCCCGTGGAGTCTCCGCAACGTTGGACCGTGCCAGGCGATGGAATGCGCCCCCTGCGGTTCGGAGGCCCAAATCAATGCAGTAGGATTTGGCAGGACTCTCGAGATGGACATACCAATTGCGCGCTCGCAGGTCGATTTCAACGTCAAACCAGCCCGGGGCAATTGTGGCATCTGAATTAACCTGGGTGATATCGTAGAACCTCAGCACCGGTTGAGCTCGAGGACCAGGCCGCCTGAAAGCCCTCTCGAGTTCTTTCCGGTCACTGGCCGCAATCCCCCAGTAAACATGGACGAGATAGGGATTGACAGGAAGCAAAACCACTTTCGTTTCTTCATCGCTGTCCGGCAACTCCTCCCACTCGCCCTCCAGTGCTGCCGTCCCTTGAGCGATTTCGGCTTCCCGCTCCTGAGCGGATTTCTCCTCATCCGGCGATGCTTGCGGCGCAGGGGCGCGGTGAGGGGACCGCTTTGGCTTCTTTGGCTTCCTTGGCTTCCTTGCCTTCTGCTTCTTCTTCACGCTGGCCTCTCTGTGAGGATGCTGCCCAACCCTCGGCAACTTTCCCTTAGCGGCCCGGCTGGAAGGACTTCCACTCCAGGCGGCAATCCGCGCATTTCAGCGCTGCGTAGACGTTATAATACGTGCTATAACCTGAACTCGTATCGAACTTGGCGAGCGTCATCTCGTCATGAATGTGTGCGTGCTGGTGGCAAAGGCCCCGCCCACAGGCGGCGCAAACCCCTCTGGCCTCTTGATCGCAGAACCAACATTTCATACAGAATTGCCTCCTTAATTCCCGGTCAATTTGCAAGAAAAAGACGGGCGCGCTCCTGGCCGGAACGACTCAATTGCCAGATTGCTTCCAGGGCTTTGCGCCGGGAATCCGACCCGGCCCACTGAGAGGAATCATACCCCGAAGTCGACCTTACATTCCAGGCCTCTCTCCGCATTGTAGCGGGCCAGTATGACGCAGATGCGGTGGGAAGACCCCTGGGCGCGGGATCACTTGGCGCTGGATTGACGAGTCTCTGCGTCCCCTGTGCCAGTCGAGCTTCAACACGGAGCACACGGAGCGTCTCCGTGGTCTCTATGTTGAAGCTTTTCTAACCACAGAGGACGCAGAGACACTTCACACGGCAGGGAGAATCTTCGCGGCAAGAGAAGAAGGTAAGAACCAGTGGCACAGAGAGCACAACGAATCTTGTTTCGGTTGTTGCCCCCGACCGCCCGGTAGCTACTGATGATAAACTTCCAGCACCCGGTCCGCTACGCGTTCCCAGGTGAAGCCGGACTCGACCGCCACCCTTCCGTTGTGTCCCATCCATCGAGCCCATTCGAAGTTGGTGAAAAGCGTGCCCAGTCCCCAGCCGACCGATTGGGGGTGAGGATGAATCTTGAGGCCATTAACCTCGTGCCAGACGAATTCATCCGGACCACCATTCTTGCTCACCACCACGGGCTTGCCGGCGCTCCAGCCCTCGAGCACCACAATGCCAAAGGGCTCGTTGCGGCTTGGCACGCACACCACATCACAGGCTTTGTAAAGCTCGGGAAGTTCATGACCGTTCTTGAATCCCAGAAAGCGCGTGGCGTGCGGCACACCCAGTTGCCAGGCCCGATGTTCGAGGCCGCGGCGCATCTCCCCATCGCCGGCAAAGAGGAATTTGGCGCGCGGATGAAATTTCAGCAGGCCGGGAATGGCTTCCATCAGAAGGTCGGGACCCTTTTGATACACCAGGCGGCCGGCGAACAAAACGGTGGGGTCCATGGGACCAATCCCATAGCGGGCCTTCACTTCACCAGGATCGAGCCAGCCGTCAAAATGATGGGGGTTCACTCCATTGTAAATAGGACGGATTTTCCACTCCGGGACTTCGTACATCCACATGATTTCCTTCTTCAAGGCGTGCGAAACGGTTATGACCCGATCCGCCCAGTAGGTCGCCGCCCGCTCCTGAAAACGAACGCGCGCCGGCTGGCCGGCATAGAAGTGGTTTCCGCAGCGCCCGTACTCCGTGGAATGTACGGTGAAGACGGTCTTCCGCCATCGGCCTTGCTTGATCCAGATCATCGCGTTGGCCGCCAGCCAATCGTGGGCGTGCACGATATCAAACGGCCCCAGGAAGTCTTCCGTCGCCAAAACGTAATGGACGAACGAGCGGCACATGTTATTGACTTCCTCGACGAAGTTCGGCTGCAACGGGAAGGGGCAGCGATGGTAATGCACCCCATGAATGAGCTGATAGTGTGATTGGCCCGGACCCATGCGGGTGAATACGTGAACGTCGTTTCCCTTCCTTTCCAGAGCCGCCGCCAACTCGGTGACGTGGGCCGCAACTCCTCCCACGGGAATCGAGTGAAGGGATTCCCAGGATAACATCGCGATACGCATTACTACATCCTCTCTACTTAATATCACCTAAGAGAAAATGGAACGGAGAAACCCCTCTGGCTGATACCACCTTATTTGATGTATCCACAGGCAAAAAAGTTTGTTGTGAACCCCTAATTCAGCCTTTTCCTGCCCGCCGAGGCATCCGTGCCTGCGCTGCACACCCACCCTGCGAGCAAGAATTCATTTATGTAAATGATAAACAGCCAGGTGTGGCGGGATGAAAAGGTCTCGCGCGCTCGAAAGCGAAGTTAAGCAGAACGACGGTTGTTAGTGGTGTCTTTTGGAAAGGCATCCCTTTCGAAACGCCAGTCATTCCCGCGCAAGCGGGAATCCATTCCGCAAACCTTCGGAAATGCGCTGTCTACAAGCTGGATTCCAGCTTTCGCGGGAATGACTGCGACCTGCAACGCCCATGCCTCGCAAATTACACCAAAACCGAGAAGTACGAGGGTGGATAGAAAGCGCTCAAAAAGGTATGATGGTAGCTGGGGAAGACGACATCAGGGTTTTGACTTGGAGTTCAACCTATGGTTCTCTCAATCGATCGCACCAAATTGCCTGCATTACCCGAACTGCTCGACGGATTGCCAAATTTCTGCGGCTGGGAAAGCGAGGTTCTGGAGGTGGTTCAACACCAGAAACCTGTTTTCCTGCCGGCTACCAACATTCACCTCGATCAGCTTGCCGCCGGTTTTGCCGTTGCCTTGCACATGCACCAACCTGTCATCCCTGCCGGGCACGATGGACAGCTCATCAGCAATCTACAGCACATGTTTGAGCACCCGAACGAAGGGGACAACCACGATGCCGGACCCTTCGCCAATTGCTACAAGCGGATGGGGGACATTATCCCGGAGCTGGTCAGCCAGGGTTGCAATCCGCGAGTCATGTTAGATTACTCCGGCGCCTTGCTTTGGGGATTGCGACAGATGGGGCGAGGAGACATTCTGGAGAATCTCAAGCGCATCACGTGTGACCCGCGCTACCAGCCTCACGTCGAATGGCTCGGCACCATGTGGGGCCACGCAGTCGCGCCCTCGACCCCTATTCCGGATCTCAAACTCCATATTCTGGCATGGCAACACCATTTCGCGGCGATCTTCGGATGGGATGCCCTGGCCCGCGTGAAGGGATTTTCTCCCCCCGAGATGGCGTTGCCCAATCATCCCGACACGCTATACGAGTACGTCAAGGCGCTAAAGGAATGCGGATATCGCTGGCTCTTGGTTCAGGAACATTCAGTGGAAACTCCCTCGGGCCAGGCCCTTGGCTACAAGCACGTTCCTCACCGCCTCGTGGCGCGCAATTCACGTGGTGAAACGCTGGCCCTCACCGCATCGATCAAGACCCAAGGGTCCGACACCAAACTCGTGGCCCAGATGCAGCCTTACTACGAAGCTAAAACCCTCTCCCACCAAAAGCTGGGGGGAATTTCCATACCCCCGCTCGTCACCCAAATTGGCGACGGCGAAAACGGTGGCGTCATGATGAATGAGTTCCCAGGAGCGTTTTGGAGAGCTTGGCAGGAAATGGCGCAGTCGGGTGGCGGTACGCGGGGAGTTGTGGGACTTACAGGCACCGAGTACTTGGAACTCATCGAGGCGGCTGGCTGCACACCTGAGAGTTACCCCGCTTGCCAGCCGGTGGGACAACACCAGCTTTGGCAGCGAGTCCCTTCCGGAAAACTCAAGCCGGGCGCAGTGGAAGAGGCCATCAAGCAATTGAAGCGGGAAAATCCGAATTTCCGCATGGAAGGCAGCTCTTGGACAAACGACCGTAGCTGGGTCAAAGGGTACGAGAATGTGCTCACCCCGATGACCCAACTGAGCGCGTTGTTTCATCAAACCGTGGACCCTCTGATAGGGAAAGAAGGCTTCACCCAGCAGCCACGCTATCGCCGGGCGTTGCTTCACAACCTGCTCTTGGAGTCGAGCGACTTCCGCTATTGGGGGCAGGGGGCGTGGACCGAACACGCGCGCGAAATCTTCCGGCGCGGTGAGAATGTCCTTCGCAGCGAGTTCTAGCGATTCGAAGTCGCCGCGGTGTACCGCCTTTGCAGCGCCGACCTTTAGGTCGGCATCTTCCTGATTTCCTATCGTGCTGACCTAAAGGTCAGCGCTACAACCGCGGCTCGACTTTTCATGCTATATTGAGAGTTTGTTTGGGGCGAGAAATCGGGAATCGCGGTGAAAAGTTAAATGGAACAGAAGGATCAAGGCGCGAGCGGCGACGACCGCCGCCAGTATGTGAACTTTGCCTTCTACAAAGTCGACCCGCTGTGGCGGCGGCTGGCGAAAGAAGAGCGCCAGAAGGGGAAGTGTGAGTTTGCCGAGGTTGTAAAGCGCTGCGAACAAGATGTGCTGGTGACCGCGTATTCGCTGGTGGGCATCCGCGGTGATTGCGACTTCATGCTCTGGCGCATTGGCTACGACCCACTCAAGCTCCAGGAAATGAGCGCGCAACTTCTGGCCACGGGGCTGGGCAAGTATCTGGCCACGCCGTATTCCTACTTTTCATCGACCAAGCGCTCCATTTACGTGGATAAGCACACGCACGAGGGCCAGGAAGGAACCCGCCTCAAGCTTGTCCCCGGCCAGTTCAAATACCTGTTCGTTTACCCGTTCGTGAAAAGCAAAGCCTGGTACCGCCTCACGAAACATGCCCGCCAGGGGATGATGGACGAGCACATCGAAATCGGCCACAAGTATCCCGCGGTGAGGCTGAACACCACTTATTCCTTTGGGCTCGACGATCAGGAATTCGTGGTGGCGTTTGAAAGCGACAAGCCCGACCACTTTGTGGACCTGGTGATGGAGCTTCGCCACAGCGAAGCCACCAGTTATACCCTGCGCGACACGCCCACGTTCACCTGCATCCATCGTGAACTGGAAGAAACCTTGGACCTCCTCGGAGGGTAGCCGGAGCCACGATGCCCCGCAAAACCAAGTCTCCCAATAAGGAAGCAAGAGCCAAGCCGAAGACGAACTATGTTTCGCCGGAACGCCTGCAGAAAATCTTTTCGGCGCTGGACCAACTCTTTCCCCAAGCCCAGTGCGCCCTGCGGCACGAGAATGCCTTCCAACTCCTCGTGGCCACTATACTCTCCGCCCAGTGCACCGACGAGAGAGTGAACAAGGTCGCGCCCGGACTGTTCCAGAAATATCCCACCCCGCAAGACTTCGCCGCATTGTCTCAGCCGGCTCTGGAGGAGGAAATCCACTCCACGGGGTTCTTTCGCAACAAAGCCAGGAACATTATTGGGATGGCCAAGAAACTGGTGACGGACTTTGGCGGTCAGGTCCCCCGAACGATGGAGGAAATGCTGACCCTGTCCGGCGTGGCGCGGAAGACAGCCAACGTGGTGCTGGGGACCGCCTACGGCCTCCCCACCGGCGTTGTCGTGGACACCCACGTATTCCGCATCGCCCACCGATTGAAACTCTCCAATCAAGAGACTCCGGAGAAAGTCGAGCAGGATCTGCTCAAGCTTGCCCCACTCGAGCGCTGGATACTTTTTGGCCACCAGATGATTTGGTTTGGTAGGAAGATCTGCCAGGCGCGCAAGCCTCTGTGCGCGGACTGCCCGCTCGAGTCCACCTGCGACTCACGTGAGAAAACAGTCTGATTAACTTGCCGCCCCGCGCTTCGCCAATACTCGGACAAGCTCAGGTGGAGGAGTGAAGGTCACTTTTTCTTCCACCGCCTCAATTTCTTCGACCTGTTCCACTCCCCTATTTTTGAAGTAGGCCACCACGTCCTGAACCAGGTGCTCAGGAGCCGAGGCGCCGGCGGTGATGCCCACACACTGAGCCTCTTCAAGCCAGGCCGGGTCAATCTTCGTCGCGTCTTCGATAAGGTAAGCGCGCGCTCCCGACATCTCCGCGACTTCCCGGAGGCGCCTGGAATTCGAACTATTCTCGGAGCCGAGGACCAGGATCACATCTGCTTCCTTAGCCAGGAGCTTGACCGCCCATTGCCGGTTCTGAGTGGCGTAACAGATGTCGTCACTGGCAGGGCTGACCATTTTCGGGAAGCGTCGCCGCAGAACCTCAATAATCCCTCGGGTGTCGTCAACCCCGAGCGTCGTTTGGGTGGTGACGGCAACACGATCGGGATCCGAAACCGGAACTTTCTCCGCCTCTTCCACGCTGCTGACCAACTGGGTGCACTCCGGAGCTTCACCCATGGTCCCAACGATCTCGTCGTGCCCGGCGTGCCCGACGAGAATTATGGACCGGCCCTCTCCTGCAAATCGGACCGCCTCAGTGTGAACTTTCGTAACCAGAGGACAGGTGGCATCGATGACTCGCAGGTGTTTTGCCTCGGCCCGGGCGCGGACGTCCGGCGAAACACCGTGAGCGCTGAAAATGACCAGAGCCCCTGCCGGCACCTGGTCGATATCATCCACAAAGACGGCGCCCTTGGCTGCCAGAGACCGGATCACGTGCTTGTTATGGACAATCTCACGGCGGACGTAAACGGGGGCCGCGAAAAGTTCGAGGGCCGACTCAACTACACCGATAGCTCGATCCACACCCGCGCAGAATCCGCGCGGCTTGGCGAGTAATAGCCTCTTGAGTCTCATTTCCGCTCGCTTTTTTGCCCGCTTAAGGGGGAGCAATCCGTCATCGTCTCTTATGCTAGCAGATTCCCCATAGCGCGTCAAAAGCGCCAGGTAGTAGTGTCATTTGAAATGATGTCCCTTACCAAACACCAGTCATTCCCGCGAAAGGGGGAATCTACTGCGCAAGCGTCCGGAAATGCGCTGTCGGCGGAGTGGATTCCCGCTTTCGCGGGAATGACGGCTGCCTCGCAAAAGCGCGACTTGCGGCGGTCGCGGTTAGGTCACAATATCCTCGCCACCGTCCACTCGAATGACATTACCCGTAATCCAGTGGGTGCGGTCGTCCATCAGGGCAACGATGGCGGAGGCCACGTCTTCAGGTGTAGTCAGTCGCCCTCCCGGGTTCCGCATTCTGGCAAACTCAGCCAGCTTATCGATTCCAGGGATCTTGCTCGAACCCGGGGTAAGGGTCACACCGGCCTGAATGGCGTTAGCGGTGATACCGTGCGGCATCAGTTCGTAGGCCAGTTGGCGGATGTGCGACTCGAGGACCGCCTTGGCGGCTGAGACGGGGCCATAATTCGGAATCACGCTGTGCCCGCCCGCGCTCGTCATGGCAAAAATGCGGCTGCCCCGCCGCAGCATTTGGCGGCGAAATGCATCCTGGACCCAGTAGACAAGATTGTTCCCCATGACATCCACCGTCATGTCCATTTGCATTTGAGTCAATTCATTCTCGGGAGAATCGGCGAGGTAGGCCTTCAGCGACCCGAAAGCGACAGAATGAAGAAAGACCTTGATGAAGTTGGCGCCGCCTTTCTTTTGCCAATGTTCCTGCATCTGGTTCAAAGCCTCGGCGCGCTTGGCAGGGTCCGCCGCATTGATATTGAAAAACCGGACGTCCCGACCAAGGTCCTGAATGCAGCTTATTACCTGCTCCACCTGAGGCATGTTCGAGCGCCGATCAAAATGCACGCCGAAAATGTTCAGCCCGGCGCGCGCCAGTTCGAGACTGGTGGCGGCGCCGAATCCGCTCGACGAGCCGACAATTAACCCCCAGGGCGCAGGTCCTGTTTCCGTCATATTGGTTTTTCTCCGCGACCGAGTAATTGACGATTTTTCGATTGACGATTGAACCCGGGAAACTTTGCCACACCCCTTCTTCAATCGTCCATCGACAATCTGTAAGCTGAAATGAAAGCCCAGAATTGACGATTCCCGATTGCCGGTTCCCGATTGACCACGGAGCAGATCGCCACGCCCCTTTTCCAATCGACAATCAGCAATCGGCAATCGACAATCAAATCAGGCGTTCGACCGTGATTCGGCGTTCCTCACGCCCCAGGTACTCGAAACGAATTCGGACGCAGGGCGGGGGAACATGCTCACTGAACTTCTCGCCCCACTCAATCAGGACTGTCGCGTCCCGGCCCAGCAAATCGTCCAGCCCGAGCGTTGCCAGATCACGCGCCCCCTCGACACGGTAAAGATCCACATGGTAAATCCTGCCGTCGGGACCGAACTCGTGCACCAGCGTGAAGGAGGGGCTTGTCACTTCATCTTCAGGGATGGAAGCCAAGCTGGCCAAGATCCCCTTCACAAGCGTCGTCTTGCCGCTTCCCAGTTCTCCTTCTAACAGTACCATGCAGGGGGGCTGGACTTCTTTCGCCAACTCGCGTCCGAAGTTCACCGTCTCCTCCGGCGAACGGGTGACCCGTTGGGCAAGCAATCGCGGTGCCGAGTGACGATAGAGCAGTGACGAGTGACGGGTGACGAGTGACGAGCAAGAAAACAATTGACGTGGGTCGTTTGGCTCATCACTCATCACTTGTCACTCGTCACTGCTTTTCCGGCTCGTCACTCATCACTTGTCACTCGTCACTCCCGCCAGAACCTTGTACGCCCGCGGCAACTCGCCAATCAAATCACCTGCGATAAGTGAAGCCTGCCCCATTTCTTTTGCAGCCAAGTCCCCCGCCAAGCCGTGCAGGTATGTTGCCGCCGCCGCCACCTCGCTGATCGGCCTGTTACCATATTGTGCCACAAGCCCCGCAATCATGCCCGTAAGAACGTCACCGGTCCCGCCGGTGGCCATGCCTGGATTGCCGCTGGGGTTCACCCAGACCTTCCCGTCGGGCGCGGCCGTAAGTGTGCGATAGCCTTTCAATACAAGGTTGACCTTGTACTTCTGGGCGAACTCACGCGCCTTCTCGACACGGCGCGCCTGGATTTCCGCAGTTCCTAAGCCCGCCAAGCGGCCCATTTCGCCGGGGTGGGGCGTCAATACCGCGTCCGCCAAATCTCCCCCGGAATGGAAGGTATCCATACAGCCAGAGAAGGCGTTCAGGCCATCGGCATCCAAGACGACGGGGAGGCGACGACGGTTTACCAGGGTGCGGACCAATTCGGCCGTCTCGGGAATACTGCCAATCCCCGGGCCGATGGCCAGGACGGTCTTGCCTTCGAGCAACTTGTCCAACCGGCCGGAATCGAGCGCGCGCAGCGAAATGGCGCCAGCCTCGGTTTGCGGAAGCGGCTCGGTCATGTATTCCATTCCCAGTGAAGCGACAACGGGCAAAGCGCTCTCCGCAGTGGCCACGGTCACCAGCCCTGCCCCTGCTCGCAGCGCTGCCATTGCTGCCAGCGCGGCTGCTCCGGTCTTCCCTACGGAACCGGCCAGAATCAGGACGTGGCCAAAATTCCCTTTATTAGCGTCGGGCTTTCGAGGCTCCACCAGCCAGGCAAAGTCCTCGCGGCAGGCCAAACTCAGGAAAAGTTCCGAATCGTTTTCGAGGGCCTCCGGGGGCGTTCCAATTTGCCTGACGACCCATTCCCCTACACGTTCACACGCCGGCGGAAAGACGTGGGCGATTTTCGGGGCCGTGAAGGTGACGGAGAAGCCGGCCCGCACGTGCTCGCCGATCAGTTCACCCGAGTCGGCGGAGATGCCGGAGGGCAGGTCCACCGCCACCACCTGGGCGGAGGCCAATTCTGTGTTGACCTCTCGAACCACTTGCAGTAGCAACCCTCCCAACGGCTTGGTTAGCCCCGTTCCCAAGAGCGCGTCAACCACCAACGTCGTTCCTTCCAGGCTCGGCTTGATGCGTTGCCAAGCTTCGAGACTTTCGACGATCTCAGGCTTCCCGGAAATCGCCAGCCGCTCGAGGTTCACGGCGGCGGCGCCTTGCACGTTCTGGGGTCCAGCAAAAAGCAGAACTTTTGGCTTCAACCCTCGATCGCGCAATAAACGAGCCACCACAAGGCCGTCGCCGCCGTTATTTCCCCGCCCGCACAGAATAACGATATGTTGCCGCTCCAGCGGGGCAAAGCGCTCCGCAAGAAACTCCACCACACCGCCTCCGGCGTTCTCCATTAACGCCAGGCTAGGAACACCGTAGCGCTCGGTGGTCGTCCTGTCGATGCGTTGCATTTGCGCGGCGGTGAGAATTTTCATGGCCAAAAACTATCGTTGTCTGTTGTCAGTCGTCCGTTGTCCGTGGTCCATCGTTCGTTGTTCATTTTCGGCCCGCTCGAGCGTCATTCCTCATTTCCTTTTCAGGCCGCGCATATTTCTCTGTGTGCTCATTGGTCACAAAAGCCTCAACACAGAGACCACTGAGACCCTCCGTGTTCTCTGTGTTGAGGTCTGAAAGGCACGGAGAACACGGAGAAACTCGTTTCGGTTACGGCCACCATGCAATGCTGTGTTGCACGTCTCGCAACCGACAACGGACGACGGACAACGGACAGCCCCTAAAGCATCCACCCACCGCTTACGTTAAGGACCTGGCCGGTAATGAAGGCGGCTTCGTCCGAAGCAAAGAACTTGACTGCTTCCGCGATGTCACGTCCGGTGGCAGGACGGCCCACTGGAAACCTGGCGTCGATCAACTTCTCTGCTTCCTGCAAGGATAATGCCTTTTCGTCAATTACCGGCGGGCTAACAACGTTCACGGTGATCCCATTGCGGGCCTCCTCGAGCGCCACGGAGCGTGAAAAGGCTACCAGCCCGGCTTTGGCCGCCGAGTAGGCGGAAATCTTGGCTTGTCCGAAGGCCCGCTCTGCTCCCACCGACCCCAGGTTGATAATTCGCCCCCAATGCTTCTGCCGCATTATGGGTACGGAAAATTTGGTTGTGTAAAAGACACTGAAGAGGTTTGAGGCGACCACGGAGTGCCATTCCTCCAGGGTCGAGTCCACCACCGGTTTCCAATCGAACACACCCACATTGTTGACCAGAATATCCAGTCGCCCAAAGCGGCGGACGATCGCCTCAATCATTTCTGCAACGCGCGCGGGGTCTGTAACGTCGGTTGGGAAAACCACCCCTTCGGCTGCCACAGTGCGCAATTCGTCGACGACCTTTTGGGCGCCCAGTTTATTGGTTCGGAAGCTGATCGCGACACGCGCCCCCACCTGGCCCAAAGCGAGCGCAATCTCCTTCCCGATACCCCGCGAGGCGCCGGTGACCAGGGCTACACGGTTCCGCAGAGACAATCGACAACTCCTTGAATCAACGTTACTTAATCCAGTCTATCGAATCTTCGCGGGGTGAGCAATGGTAAGTCGAAGAGTCGCGAGTCGAGGAGTTAAGGAGGTTTCGACCTTTGACTCTCGACTTCTCGACTCCGGGTCACTCCGAAGCCTTCGCGACAAGCAGTGTCATATCATCCTGGAGTTCAGGGCTTCCCGTCCAATCACTCACACTGCGATAGATTTCTTCCACCAGGATCTGAGGCGAAGCACCCAGGGCGCGGCGCACCACTTCCAGCATGCGGTCTTCTCCAAACTCCTCGCCGTAAATATTCTCGGGTTCAGTAATTCCATCTGTGAATGCCAGAAACAGGTCACCGGGCTGAATTTGAATTTCCGCCTGCTCGTAGACCAGGGGAGAGAAAAGTCCCACCACGGTACCGCCGACCCGAAGCCGCTCGACCTTCCCGCGCCGGAGCAGGACCGGAGGCAGGTGACCAGCATTGGTGTATGTCAATGTGCGGGTTACCGCGTCATACACACCAAAAAAGAAAGTCGCGTATTTTTCCCGGGGAGTGTTCTCATAAAGTTGCAGGTTCAGCCTGCCGACCACCGCCGCGGTCGAAAGGGCGGAGGTTTGAGAATCGCCGGTAGGCGCCAAACCGTCGTAGAACTGAGCGCGAAGAGCAGACTGGATGGCGGCCATGAGTAAGGCTGCCGAAATCCCTTTCCCATGCGCAGGTCACTTGCTCCCAGAGCGCGTGCGGCCTCGACGTACCCGTTCTGCTTCACAGAGAGCACCGATGACCTGAAGACCCGGGCGATCGTGGTCCAGCCGAGGATGCCAATCGCCACGAGCACGGGACCGACGCCCATCCCCATGATCGAGATGAGCAGAATCGCGAGCAAGATGTAGGGAAATGCGAGAAAGACGTCGGTAAGGCGCATCACGACACTGTCGATGAAGCCTCCGTAGTAGCCGGACAGCGCGCCAAGAATTAAACCGAGCGCAACCGAGATGAGCGTCGCGACCAAGCCCCACCGTCAGCGATACGCGCGCTCCGTAGATGACCCGCGCCAAGATGTCTCGGCCGAGTCATCGGTACCCATCGGGTGGGCCCACGACGGCGGCAAGAACTGCATCTTCATCACCGTGGTCGTGTTGATGTAGGCGGGATCGCCGAAGACCCTGGCCACCCACAGGGGCGCAGTGATCGCGAGCAGAGCAATGACCGCCAGGTACACCAAAGCGATCACGGCCATCTTGTTGCGAAGCAAGCGCCTCCACGCGTCGCTCCACAACGTGCGCTGAACGCCGATGGGTTCCTCGGCAACAGGACTGACCGGAAGGTTCGGAGTCTCGATTTGATGCGAGATAGGGGGCGACATCGCCGGAGGCTCTCTCGGCATCGACGAAGGTGTGGTCATCGAGCGGCATCAGGCGTCACCTGCCCTCCGACGATCGGTAGCGAATCCTGGGGTCCAGAAATGCGTAGCTGATGTCTACGACTAGGTTGATGACCATGTAGACGAAGGTGACAATGAGGGTCGAGCCGATCACCACCGGCCAGTCCCGCTTGCCGATGGACAGGAAGATCGCGTAGCCGATTCCCGGCCAGTTGAACACCGTCTCGGTGAGAACCGCGCCCGCCATCATCGCGCCGAGATCAAGCGCAATGAACGTCACAACCGGTATGAGGGCGTTCTTCATCGCATGACGCCACAGCACTGCCGACTCGGACAGACCTTTGGCTCGAGCGGTCCGGATGTAGTCGCTGCGGTTGACCTCGAGCAGCTGACTGCGCTGGATGCGTGCTGCGTATGCAGTCGAGACAGCCGCGAGCGTGATAGCCGGCATGATGAGGTAGACCCAGCTCGGAAAGGGAGACCCAGGCCCACCTGCTCCCGAGATGGGCAGGTAGAGTCTCCCATTCGTCCAGTCTTTAAGCCAGATGCCGAAGAAGAGCTGCAGCAACATACCCAGCCAGAACACGGGCAGCGAGACGAGCAGCGACGTGGAGAGTGTGACGAGGACATCCCAGAAAGAATGCTGCTTGACTGCCGAGACGACCCCCGCGAGTACCCCGACCACGATCTCGATGACGATCGCGGCCAAAGCAAGCTCAACTGTGTAGGGGTATTTCTCGGCGAAGATGGCGGCAACCGGGCGGCCGGTTGCAATCGAGGTCCCCAGGTTGCCGTGGAAGATGTCTCCCAGGTACTTCACGTACTGCTGCCACACGGGCAGATCGAGGCCGTAAGCGTGACGGATCTGCGCCACCACTAACGGGTCCGGCGAGTGCCGGCCCGACAGCAAGGCAACTGGATCGCCGGGAATCACGCGTGTGAGAACGAACAGGAACAACGTCACGCCCAGGAATACCGGGATGAATTGCAGAATCCGCTTGGCGGTGTACCACAGCATCGTCCACCCTCACCGCTCGTCGCTCACACAAGAGGTGACGGGATCTTGACCCCGCCACCTCTCATCATCGATTCCGAAGAAGCTTCTTGATCACTTGGATGCGGCGCCACCCGTAAGCCACGCCTTCTCAAGATGCGCCATGTACATGTTATCGAAGTCCAGATCGTGGACACGATTCGAGGCGACGTGGCGATGCGAGTCATAGACGATCGGAACGACGGGTGCTTCCTGACCAACACCGGACTGCATCTTCGCGTACAGAGCGGCTCGGGCCGCGTCGTTAGTGGTCTGGCGCGCCTGTCGGATCTCGGCGTCCACCGTTGCGCTGGCGAAGTGCGAATGGTCATCTGGCGACTGGCTGTTGAAGATCGGATTCGTGAAGTTGTCGGCAATCGGGTAGTCGGCTGTCCAGCCGTCACGGGCAATCTGGTAGTTCGTGGTGCTGAGAATTGGGACGTACTGAGCAGACTCATACGTCTCGATCGTCGTGTTGATGCCAACGGCCTTGAGATCCGACTGCACGTACTGAACGATCTTCTCGTTACCCGCGCCTGAGTTATAGATGATCTTGATTGCGGGCAGTCCCCTGCCGCCCGGGTACCCGGCGTCGGCAAGCATCTTCTTAGCTGCGGCGACGTCGTAGCGCGAGTAGGCGAACTGATTCTCGGCATGTCCAGGGATACCCGGAGGCATGAAGCTCGTGGCCGCCTTGCGAGTACCCTCGAACACACCCTGGTTGATCGCATCGCGATTGATCGCGAGTGAGATGGCCCGACGAACACTCACGTTGTCGAGCGGAGCCTTCTTCACGTCAAGAGAGAAGTACTCGACTGCCGCTTCCGGACCGAGCAGAACGTCCTTGCCCGGCTCGGCAGTGTAGCCATCCGGCGAGACTCCATACGCCTTCTTGGCAGCCGCGATCTGACCGTCGGGAATCTGAGTGAAGTCGAGCGTACCGGCCTGGAACTCGCGGTATGCCGTCGCCTCATCCTTGAAGATCTTGAAATCGACGCCGTCGAGCAGGGCCCGGGTCCGGTAGTAGTCATCGTTGCGCACAACCTTGATGTACTGATCGTGCTTCCACGGCGCGGACATCTTGAACGGGCCGTTGCCGACAGGCATTTCGGAAAAAGGCACCTTGGTGTTGTTGTAGGGCACGCCACCCTCCACGAGCTTCTGTGGAACAGGGGCAAGCCCCGGATGAGCGCAGACGAACGCCCACTGCGCAAACGGATATTGGAGCGTAACCTGAAGCGTCAGCTTGTTGATCGCTTCCAAGCCCGACATCGGAACGCCCTTCGTTTGCGCGTCCTTGTATCCGTCAACGCGTGCGAGATGGTAGGCGATTTCCGACTGATTCGTGGTCTCTTTCGATGCGCTTTCGGCAATGCGGTTCCATGCGTAGATGAAGTCAGCAGCGGTCACGGACTCTCCGTCGGCGAACTTCGCTCCCGGGTGCAGCTTGAAGGTCCACACCGTTGCGCTGGCATTCGACGTCCAGCTGTCCGCAGCCGCAGGCACCAACTTCCCCGACTTGGCATCGATGGCCGTCAGGCTGTCGAAGAGCGCCTGACCGACCTGTATTCCCTCGGACTCGTACGCGTTGTACGGGTCGATGGCGGCTGGCTCCTGGATGGAGTAGCTCAATTTGCCGCCCTTTTGTGGCTTGGGCGAACCGTTCCCGCTGGACGAAGACGCGGATGGCGTACAACCCGCAGCCGCGATCGTCGCAACGAGCACCGCGCCGAGCAACACTGGGACAGCTCTCTTGACATGCCGATGCACCGTTGTGCCTCCCTTTTCTGAGAACGATCCTTCAGCCCGACCTTTTGTTCGACACGCTACAGAGGTGGGCGGTACCCCCGCGCGGATCTCGGATACGCGAAGGCCGCAAGGCGCTTGTGAGAGTGTCGCGCAGCATCAACCGACTGGCAAGCGCAGCCAGTAGATGGCACAACTGGTTAGCGAGGGATGTGCGAATGACTACTTCGGATAGACGATCATCAGCAGAAGCAGACTCAGGCCGAACGCGATCCCGAAGATGATCGTGATGCGGTCGAGGTTCTTCTCGATGACGCTTGTACCGGTCGACGAGGGAGTCATCGTGCCGCTGAGCATGTCGCTCAGACCCCCGCCCTTCCCCGAGTGAAGGAGCACGAAGATGATCAGGCCGACCGAGGAGATCCCCCAGACGATCAGGCCCACTACCAGCAAGAACGTTTTCACCGAGAACTCCTTCGCACGATCACAGAAGCGCTGACGACTACACCGTCGTGAGCACGGTCCATCAGTATACCAGCAGCGAACGCCCCGTCCACTCACCAGGCTTGTCGATTCCGATCAAGTCCAAGAGCGTCGGCGCGACGTCGGCGAGCTTGCCGTCAGAAGCGAGCGACGACACCCCCTCGGCGACCACGATCAACGGCACCGGATCGAGCGTGTGCGCGGTAAACGGCGTCTGCCCGTCGGCGTCAACCATCTTCTCGGCGTTGCCGTGGTCGGCAGTGATGATCGCAACGCCTCCTCGGCTTCGCACCGCCGAGACAACCGCGCCGATGCCCACATCCACCGCCTCGACCGCCTCAACAGCAGCGTCGAACACGCCAGTGTGGCCAACCATGTCGCAGTTCGCGAAATTCACGATGTAGACGTCGGCGGCACCGGTCTCGATCGCTGAGACAAGCCGCGCCGTGACTTCCGGAGCGCTCATTTCCGGCTGCAGATCGTACGTCGCAACCTTCGGACTCGGGACCAAGACACGCGTCTCGCCTTCCTTCGGGACTTCAACACCCCCGTTGAGGAAGAAGGTGACGTGCGCGTACTTTTCGGTCTCGGCGATATGCAGTTGTTTCAGGCCGTTCTCGGCAAGGACGTCCGCGAGCACGTGCACGGGTAGCTCCTTCGGGAACGCGACTGGCGCCGGGATCGTCGGGTCGTACTCGGTGAGGCACACGAAGCGCACATCCGGGAACACAGGGCGCTGAAAAGGCTCGAAAGTCGCGTCAACGAAAGCCCGCGTGATCTCGCGTGCTCGGTCGGGACGGAAGTTGAAGAAGATCAGCGTGTCGCCATCCTGGACGCGAGCCGGCGCGCATACTGCGGGGACAACGAACTCATCGGTAACGCCCGCCTCGTAGCTCGCGCGCACAGCCTCTCTCGCCGAGACGGCTGGCACTCCTTCACCGAGCGCGATGGCCTTCCACGCTTTCTCGACGCGATCCCACCGGCTGTCCCGGTCCATGGCGTAGTAGCGGCCCATGACCGTCGCAATCTGCCCGACGCCGAGGTCGGACAAGAACTCGTCGGCGTCTTCGACGAAGCCGAGACCGCTCTCGGGTGGGACATCTCGGCCGTCTCAGAAGCGCGTGCACGAAGATGCGGTCCGCACCGCGGGCCTTCGCCATCTCAAGCAGCGCATACAGATGGTCGCGGTGGCTGTGCACGCCGCCGTCGGAGAGCAGCCCCATGAAGTGCACCGCCCGACCAGCGGCGACCGCTCCGTCGATGGCGTCGGCAAGCACGGGGTTCTCGGCAAGGGAGCCATCAGCGATCGCGAGGTTGATGCGCGTGAGCTCCTGATAGACGACCCGGCCCGCTCCGATGTTGAGATGGCCAACTTCCGAGTTGCCCATCTGCCCCTCGGGAAGCCCGACCGCCAGACCGGACGCGTTCAGGTCGGTGTGAGGCCAGCTGCCGAATAGCTCGTCGAGATTGGGAGTGTCGGCGGCCGCGATCGCGTTGCCTTTCGCGGCCCCGGTCTCACCGAAGCCGTCCATGATCACGAGCACAGCCGGCAGATTGCGAGTCACCTACGCATAGTCCTTTGCTGTCTTGACCATCGAGTAAAACGAGTCCGCTACGAGCGAAGCTCCGCCGACAAGCGCGCCGTCGATGTCGGGCTCGCTCAGGAACAGAGCGATGTTCTCAGGCTTGGCCGACCCGCCATAGAGCACGCGCAGTTCCTGCGCCGAAGCAGGGCCGAACATGGCGCCGACCGTCGCGCGGATGGAGCGACACACATCGTTAGCGGCCTCGGGAGTAGGCGTGAGCCCGGTCCCAATCGCCCAAATCGGCTCGTACGCGATGACGAGGGCGGTGGCCTGATCGGCAGTCAAACCCTCGAGAGCAGCGCGAATCTGGTTACGCACAAACGACTCGGTCCGCCCCTCTTCGCGAGTTTCTCGAGTCTCGCCGCAACATACGATCGGCGTGATCCGCGCCTCGAAGAGCGCCTTGACCTTGCGGTTGACGCCCTCGTCGGTCTCGCAGAAATGCTCGCGTCGCTCTGAGTGGCCGACGATGCAGTGGGAGCATCCGATGTCGGCCAGCATGGCAGCAGAAATCTCGCCGGTGAAGGCGCCTTCCCTCTCCCAGTAGACGTCCTGCGCGCCGAGTTTGAGCGGCGACTTATCGAACTCGATCACGGTGTCGACCTGCTTGAGCACCACAAATGTCGGGCACACAATGGCTTCGACTGCGTCCGTGACAGCCATGTCATCGCCGAGCAGTCGAACGATACTCTGCGCGAGTTCGACCGCCGGCACCTGCGTCTTGTACATCTTCCAGTTGCCCGCAATTATCGGCCTGCGTCCCATTGCCTCTCCTCTCTCGCCGCCAAAGGCGGTGGATCACTTGTCGAGTAGAGCCTCCACACCGGGAAGCGGCGCACCCTCGAGTAGCTTCATGCTCGCACCGCCGCCCGTCGACACGAACGTCACCCGCTCCTCGAGGCCAAACTTCTTGAGCGCGGCCACCGAGTCACCGCCGCCGACGATCGAAACCGCGCGATTGTTGCGCGCGACCGCGAGTGCGACTTCCCTTGTGCCCGTCTCAAACGGCGTCATCTCAAAGACGCCCATCGGCCCGTTCCAAAAGATCGTCTTAGCCGAGGAAATCGCGCCCTTGAACAGTTCCGTCGATGCGGGCCCGATGTCTAGGCCCATCATGTCGGCGGGAATCTCCTCGCGCCCGGCAATGCGCGTGTCGGCATCTTCGGCGAACGTGTCGGCGAGCACGAAGTCGACCGGTAGAAGCAGGTCGACGCCACGTTCCTCCGCTTTCGCGAGCATCTTCTTGGCAGGCTCCACCCAGTCGGGCTCCACGATGGACTTGCCTATTCCCAGCCCCTTGGCCACCAGAAACGTGAAAGCCATTCCCCCGCCAATGATCAGCTCGTCGACGACGTCGATGAGATGATCGATCACGCCGAGCTTGTCCGAGACCTTGCTGCCGCCCAGGATCGCTACGAATGGATGCTCGGGGCTGGTGAGCATGCCGTTGAGCGTCTTCATCTCGCGCGCGAGGAGCAGGCCCGCGTAGGCGGGCAGAAACTCGGCTACTCCAGCGGTCGATGCATGCGCGCGATGCACCGAGCCGAACGCGTCGTTGACGTAGATGTCAGCAAGCGATGCAAGCGCCTTTGCGAAGGTGGGATCGTTCGTCTTCTCGCCCGGTGCGAAACGCACGTTTTCCAGCATGAGGATCTCGCCGTCGACCATACGCTCGACCGCCTCATGAGCGTCCGGGCCCACGATGTCGTCGACAAAGACGACGTTGCGGCCGATGAGGCGCTGCAGCACGCGGCGCACGGGCCTGAGCGAGAACTTCGGGTCCGGCTCGCCTTTCGGGCGGCCGAGATGGGAGCACAGAATCACCTTGGCGTGGTGATCGACGAGATGGCGGATCGTCGGCAAAGCAGCACGTACACGGGAATCGTCGGTGACCGCCCCTTCGGCGATCGGCACGTTGAAATCCACGCGCACGAGCACACGCTTTCCCTTGACGTTGACGTCTTTGATCGTCTTCTTGGCAAACATTCGGCCTCCGGCGTTCAAGCCGAGCGGGGCCCCAAACCTCCGGGACCCCGCTCTTGGTATCTGGCAGGCTTGGCCCTACGCCATCATCTTCTTGGCGAGGTCCTTGACGCGGTTGCTGTATCCCCACTCGTTGTCATACCACGAGATGCACTTCACGAACGTTCCGGTGCCGCCCATGACCATCGTCTGCAGTGAGTCGAAGACCGACGACGCGGGGTTGCCCACAACGTCGACGGAGACGATCGGATCCTCGCAGTACTCGAGGAAGCCCTTCATCGGACCCTCTGCAGCGGCCTTCATGGCAGCGTTGATGTCTTCCTTCGTCACGGCCGTCTCGAGTTCGGCGACCAGGTCGACGACCGAGCCGTCCGGAGTCGGCACGCGCATCGACATGCCGTCGACCTTGCCCTTGAGATCCGGCAGCACGAGACCGACGGCCTTGGCAGCACCGGTCGACGTTGGGATGATCGACATCGCGGCGGCACGCGCGCGACGCAAGTCCTTGTGCGGAGAGTCCAGGATGATCTGATCGTTGGTGTAACTGTGGATCGTGTTCATGAAGCCCTGCTTCAGACCGAAGCTGTCGCGCAGAACCTTGGCGAACGGTGCGAGGCAGTTCGTCGTGCACGAGGCGTTGGAGACGACGAAGTCCTTCGCGGGGTCGTACTGATCGTCGTTCACGCCCATGACGATCGTGATGTCTTCGTTGCTGGCCGGCGCGGAGATGATCACGCGCTTCGCGCCGCCGGAGTCAATGTGAGCGCGGGCTTTCGTGGCGTCGGTGAAGAAACCGGTGGACTCGACGACGAGTTCAACGCCGAGATCGGACCACGGAAGCTGGGCCGGATCGCGCTGTGCTAGCACCTTGACGAGGCGCCCGTCCACCGTGAATCCGTCGTCGACAACTTGGACGTCATGCTGGAAGCGCTTGTGGACCGAGTCGTACTTGAGCAAGTGCGCGAGCGTCTTGGGATCGGTCAGGTCGTTGACTGCAACTACCTCGAGTCCCGGGTCGGCGTCCATCGCGCGAAACACGAGACGCCCAATACGTCCGAACCCATTGATGCCGACTTTGATAGCCAAACTCATCCCTCCTCGGACTGGCGACCGTTTGAGTACGGCCGCACACTACAGATGCCCATATGCCGGATGTGCGAAAGCAGCAGGCTATCCATCAGCCGACATTCCTGCCAGCGCCTCTGCCGCCATTTCCTCAATGCGGCGGACCCTATGATACACAGCCGACTTCGTAAGTGGAGGGTCGGCCAGCTCTCCCAGCTCTCGAAGCGAAACCTCAGGGTTCACGAGGCGAAGTTCTGCCAGTTCCCGCAAGGCCGGAGGGAGGTTCTCCAGGCCCCGGGTCCGTGCGAGTGCCTCGATCGCCTCGATCTGCGTCATGGCCGCCTCGGCGGTCTTCTGCTGGTTGGCGATCTCGGCGTTGACCAGCCGATTCACGTCGTTGCGCATCGACTTCACGATGCGAACGTCTTCCGTGCGAAGCAGCGCACGATGCGCGCCAACGAGCGCGAGAAACGTCAGGATCGGCTCGGCGCCTTTGAGGTAGACCGCGAAGGTTCCTCGGCGTTTGGCCACACGCGCGGGGATCTCGAAGCGAGTCATGAGCGCGACGAGATCCTCGGCAAGCTGCTCGGTCTCGGCGGTGAGTTCGAAGTGAAAGTCGCCATGCGGATCGGCGACGAATCCCCCGCCGAGAAACGCGCCGCGCAGATAGCTGATGGCGCAGCAATCGCGCCGCACGAGCTTGGGTTCGACGCCGAGCGAAAACCCGTCCTCGCCGAGAATGCCGAGCTCGGCGAGAGCGTCGCTCAACTTGGATTGCGTAGGCACCGTGATCAGGTAGTTGTTGGTCTTGTGCAGCACGCTGCGCCTGACCGTGAGTTCCGTCTTCAGTCCATAGACACCATGCAGCAGCTTGATGACCGCGCGGGCCACAGGCGCGGTCTCAGTCGCCACTTCGAGCCGATAGCGCTTCGGCCCGGTTATGTGCAGCGTTCCTTCGATGCGGACGAGCGCCGCCAGCTCGGCCTTGAGGCAGCATTGCCTCTTCGGCTCGATGCGTGACAGCTCGTCTTTCACCTCGGCGGTGAAGGACATCTCTAAGAAACCACTCCCTCGAGCACGCGGAGAAGCGCCGCGCGCGAATGCCGGACGGGATCGCTGGGATCCGCAAGATCAGCTTCAACGACTTGAATGCCGAGCGCTTCGATGCGCGCGCGTACGGCCTCGTCAGTCGGCACTACCTCAACCGCGTCATTCTCGCACACGTCAGCTGCCGAAAGGCACGGATTGTGGACCAGGACGACATCGATCGCCCCATTCGCGCCGTGCTCGGCAAGCGCAGCGACGTGATCGGCGGCGTCCAGGCCGAATGTCTCTCCTCGCATATTGGCGACGTTGCAGACGTAGATGCGCGTCGCGCTTGAGGCGCGGACAGTGTCGGCTACGTCGGCGACGAGGAAGTTCGGGATGAGGCTCGTGTACAGCGAGCCGGGCCCGACCACGATGACATCGGCCTCGCGAATGGCCTCTATCGCGGGCAGGTACGCCGGCGGCAGCTGCGGGTCGAGACGCACCCGAGCGAGCGGATGCGGAGCCGCAGCAAGGATCGCCTGCCCGCGGTGAGCACCGCCCTCCCGATCGATGCCGTGCAGGTAGACGTCCGCAAGCGTCGAGGGAAGCACGTGGCCGCGAACGTGCAGGAACTCAGACGCCCAGTCGATGGCTTTGGGGAACGAGCCCGCGAGATCGGCGACGGCCGCAAGCATCAGGTTGCCGAGCGCGTGACCGACGTGACCGTTACCTCCGTCTGGAAAGCGGTACTGGAAGAGGCGCGCGGAAAGGCCCTCCGCGTCCTCGGCCATGGCGACGAGGCAGTTGCGCACGTCCCCAGGTGGCAACATGCCGAGCTCTCGGCGAAGCAGTCCGGAAGACCCGCCATCGTCGGCCATCGTGACGACCGCCGAGGTCTCGAAGCCCATGTCGAGCAGGCAGTGAATGACGGCAGGTAGGCCGGTGCCGCCGCCGATCGCAACGGCCTTGCGACCCGCGCCGACGCTCATCGGACCTCCCGATCTCGCCCGATGTCCCGGTGACTCACGGCCACGTGGTATCCGCGAGCGCGCAGGTGCGTTGCGGTTGCCTCGGCAAGTGCCACCGAGCGATGCATGCCGCCGGTGCAGCCAAGCCCGATGGCGAGATGATGCTTTCCTTCGAGTACGTATCCGGGAACGACGTCGTCGAGAAGCGGCAGCCACCGCTCAAGAAAGATCATCGTCTCTGGCTTGGACAGCACGAACTCCCGAACGGGCACGTCGAGCCCGGTAAGCGGACGCAACACAGGATCGTAGTGCGGATTGGGCAGGAAGCGCACGTCCATGACGATGTCGCAGTCGGGTGGCAGACCGTACTTGAAACCGAAGGAGTACACCGTCACCGAAAGCGTCGTAGTGATCGAATCAGCAAGGAAACGATCGCGGATCTCGCTGCGCAGATCGGCCGGGCGCAGATCCGTCGTGTCGATCACAATATCGGCGAGGGCGCGGATCTCGTACAGCGCCAGACGCTCGGCGCGAATGCCGTCGACGAGGGAGTCGCCGTCATCGCACATCGGGTGGCGTCGGCGCGTCTCCTTGAAGCGAAGCAGCAGCGTGCGGTCCTCGGCTTCGAGGAACAGGACACGCTCGTCGATGCCACTAGCCTCAAGCGCCGAGATCTCTCCAGCGAGTTGTGCAAAGAACTCGTGGCTGCGCACGTCGCACACGATCGCCAAGCGCCGGACATTGCTGCCGGGGAGCTTGGCAAGATCCACGAGCTGCGGAATGAAGCTGGGCGGCAAGTTGTCTATGCAGAAGTAGCCGAGATCCTCGAATGTGTGGATGGCTTCGCTGCGGCCCGCGCCTGACATGCCCGTGATCACGACGATCTCGGGACGTTCCTCAACAGACTCCCGGTCATCTAGTACGTCGTCGGCAGGACACGAGTCGGTCATCCAGGCTCCCTATGCGAAGCGTGCGGTGAAATAGAGTATACCGCCAGGGTCGGGAAGAGACGCCTTGCCGACGGCGCTCGCTACTTCGGAATCGACTGGGTAATCGCCTTCGTCGAGTGCTGCGCGAGTTCCGACAGCGTCACGAGCTTGAAGCCGCGGTCGTTGAGCGTCGCGACAATGCGTGGAAGCGCCTTCATCGTCTCCGGATGTGTGACGTGCATAAGCACGACGTCGCCCGACTTGATGTTGTTCGTGACCTCGCTGTACAGGTAGTCGGGAGTGCGCGGGCCGCCGTGGGAGTCGTTGCTGTCGATGGTCCAGTTGATGACCAAGTGATTGGTGGCCACGGCGGCCTTGATGCCGGTAGCATCGATCATCCCGCCCATCGGACGCAGCCACACGGTCGGGCCGCCGCCGTAGCCCTTGATGATCTCGTCAGGTCCATTGATCTCGGCAAGATCGACCGCGTACGTGCGATGCCACATCGAAGAGATGCCATCCGGCATCGTGTGGTGCTGAGTGTGATTGCCGAGTTCGAAGCCACCCTTGCTAATGATTGAAGGCTGCGTCTTGGCCCAGCTCATCTTGAGTTTGCGGCCGCTGTCGAAGAACGTTCCCTGCCCCCCGACCTTTGAAAGCGTGTCGATGACGTACTTGGTCTCGCCGTTTGGGCCGTCGTCGAAAGTGAGCGCCACCGCTTTGTAGCCTGGCTCGGTCTTGAAGCCGTCGATGAGCTTGCCCTCGTACTTCTTCATCCACGACGGATCGGCGTCGCGCCACGCCGCACCGCTCGCGGCAGCCGCCGACGCGCTCGAGCCGCCACCTGGCGATACCGACGGCGTTGTGCTTGCGGCCGGTTTGACGACCGCTCCAGCAGTCGCAGAGGTGGCTGCGGATGTATGTGCGCTCGCAGACGAAGCTGCCGTCCCGAACAACAGTCGCGCCACGCCGGAGCGCACGCCGACAAACGCCACGATCACGACGACAGTTACGACTATGGCTCCGACGGTGATCGCCCGGTTGCCGCCGCCGCTCTTGCGCCTCGGCCGATACGGCGCGACAACGGATCGACGGTTCGACCCATCGCGTTGGCCAGGCTCATACGAACTCCTGCGACCGCTCATCATTCCCTCGATCCAGACTCGGGCTCCCCAAGCGAATCATCCGCCAAAACGCCGCTGGTGTCGCCGTTGGAAGGCGCAGTGGCCTCGATGTCACGGTCGGGGCCGCCATCGACAGCACCACTGCTGTCGCGGCTCACCTCGCGCAACACCTCGGCAAGTTGCTCGGCGACGCTGCGAGGTATACCCGGAACCGCCGCGAGTTCATCGACGCTGGCAAGCCGCAGCTTCTTCACCGACCCGAACGCCTTGACGAGCGCCTTCTTGCGCTTCGGGCCGACGCCCTCGATCTCGTCGAGGACGCTCGCCGTCATGGCCTTGCCGCGCAACTCGCGGTGGTAGGTGATCGCAAAGCGATGCGCCTCATCGCGGATTCGCTTCACGAGAAAGAGCGACGGTGAGCCGTTCGGAAGGATCACGGGCGTATCCGCCCACGCCACGAACAGCTCTTCCTCGCGCTTTGCGAGGCCAGCGATCGGGATGTCGTCCAGCCCAAGCTCGCCGAGAACCCCGCGCGCCGCCGAGAGCTGCGGCTTGCCGCCGTCGACGATTACGAGATCCGGCCGCTTGCCGAAACGACCGTCGGCCATGCGCTCGGGAGCGAATCGGCGGCGAAGCACCTCGCCCATCATGGCGACGTCATTTGCTTCGCCGGACTCAAGGCGCACCTTGAAGCGCCGGTAGCTCTTCGTGTCCGCTCGGCCATTGGCAAAGACCACCATCGAGCCGACCGACTGCTTGCCATGCAGTGTCGAGATGTCGTAGCACTCGATTCGCAGTGGCGCCGAGAGCAGCGCGAGCGCACTTTCGAGCTGCAGGAGCGCTGCGTTGATCCGCTCTTCGTCGTAGCGGGTGCGGACCTTGAAGCGCATGAGCGTGTGACGCGCATTGTCCTCGGCAAGGGTGAGGAGATCGCGGCGCTCGGCGCGCTTGGGGACCGTGAGCCTCGCGCGCGCGGCACGCTCGGGGCGCAGCGACGTCAGCCACTCCTCCATCGTCTCGGCGTCTTCGGGCAACTCGGGCAGGACGATCTCGCGCGGGATTTCGGCGGCGTCGGCGTAGTAGCGCAGCAGGAAGCCCTCGACGAGTTCGGGCAGCGGTACGTCGAGCCCCTTGTCGAGGACGAATTCGTTGCCGAAAAGCACGCGGCCCTCGCGCACCGCGAACAGATGCACGCCGGCGACCGTCTCCTCGCGGAAGAAACCGACGACATCGAACTCGAGCGGGCGCGCCGAGACGACCTTCTGCTTGCCGCGAATCGCGTGGACCGCCTCAAGCCGGTTGCGGTGTTTCGCAGCCGCCTCGAAATCGAGGTCGGCGGAGGCTTCTTGCATGCGGCTTTCGAGTTCGACTTCGAGGTCGTCGTGCTTGCCAGAGAGGAAGCTCGCGATGCGGCGCACGTTCTCGGCGTACTCCTCACGCGTGCACGCGTTTACGCACGGGCCGGGGCCAAGGCCGACGTGATGGTCGAAACAGGCGCGCCCTCGGCCGACACCGTCGTGCTCGGTAACCCACTTCCACTCGACGCAGGTCGCTCGACAGATCGGTACGATGCGGCGCACGGTGTCGATGGTCTCGCGTGCGGCGCGCGCGTCGGTGAGCGGACCGAAGTAGCGTGTACCCGGTTTGTGCTTCTCGCGCGTGAACTTGATGGCAGGAAACGGATCGCCCATGGTCAGTGCTATGAATGGGTAGCTCTTGTCGTCCCGGTAATCGACGTTGTACGGCGGGTGGAACTGCCGGATGAGGTTCTTCTCGAGCACGAGCGATTCGACCTCGGTGGTAGTGACGACGTAGTCGAAGCTCGCGACCAGCTCCATCATGAGCGGAATCTTCTCGCGCTCATCCTGGCCGCTGGTGTACTGCCGCATGCGTTTGCGCAGCGACTTCGCCTTGCCGACGTAGAGTACCGACCCGTCGGCGGCTTTCCACAGGTAGACGCCCGGCGCGTCAGGAACGGACGCGACCTGCTCGGCGATGCTGGGATACGGGGTCGGCATACGGGGTTGAGGCTACGGCCCGCCGAGTCCGAGCGTCAAGTGCCAGACACCAGCCGCTTGGGGATCGCCCGCGATCTCGGCAAGGAACGCGTCGCCGTAGCGCTCGAGCTTCGCAGCGCCCACGCCGCTGACCTCGAGAAACTCCTCGCGAGTTGACGGTGCCCTGCGCGCCATGTCTGCGAGCGCGGCGTCCGCGAAGACGACGTAGGCCGGCACCGACTCCTCGGCGGCGATCCGGCGGCGCAGCTCGCGCAGGCGCTCGAAGAGTTCGACCTGCTCGTCGGTCTCGAGCGCGGTGGTGGCCGCGCGCGAGAGCTTGGGAGCCTTCTCGGCCTTCGGGCGCGGCGCAGGCGGCCGCGCGAGCACGACCTGCTCCTCGCCGGTAAGCACGGCACGCGCCGAGGTTGTGAGCTTGAGTGTCGAATACTCGGCGACGTCGATGCGCAGGTAGCCGCGGTGAACGAGCTGGCGGAAGATCGTGGCCCACTCGTCCTTGGAGTAGCTCGCCACCGACTCCGTAGACGCTGAGCTGATCGTGGCCGTTGGCGACGATCCGCTCGGCGGTCGACCCGCGCAGCACGTCGACGACGTACCCGAGACCGAATCGCTCACGCAGCCGATACACCGCCGAGAGCGCCTTCTGCGCGTCGACCGTGCGCGTCATAGCTCACCGGCGGGTCGTCGCACACGTCGCAGTTGCCGCAGTCCTCGGTCAGCTCCTCACCGAAGTAGCCGAGCAGAGCGCGCCGCCGACACGACAGCGCCTCTGCGAACGCGATCATCGCCGAGAGCTTGTGCGACTCGATGCGGCGTTGCTCGTCGCTGGCGATCGCATCGATGAAGCCGCGAGCGGTGACGACGTCTTGCATGCTCCAGAGCATGAACGCCTCAGCGGGCAGCCCATCTCGGCCTGCTCGGCCGGTCTCTTGGTAGTAGCCTTCGATCGACTTCGGCATGTCGTAGTGAACGACGAAGCGCACGTCGGGTTTGTCGATGCCCATCCCGAACGCGACCGTGGCGACCACGATATCGAGTCGGTCGCCGAGGAAGTCATCCTGCACCCGGCTGCGTGCCGCCCCGTCCATCCCCGCGTGATACGCCGCCGCCGAGAACCCGGCGTCACGCAACTTGGACGCAACCTCGTCGACTCGGCGGCGCGACAGCGCGTACACGATGCCGGACGCACCCCGGTGATCGCCGAGGAACCCGCGCAGCTGCTCGAACGGTTTGGCCTTGTACGCCGCCGAGTAGCGGATGTTGGGACGGTCGAAGCCGGTGACGAAGACGCGCGCGCCGGACAGCCCGAGCTGCACGAACGACGTCGTCTCGCGTCTGTTCGTCGGCCGTGGCGGTCAGCGCGACGATCGGGACGTCCGGGAAGCGCTCGCGCAGGCATCCGAGCTTCACGTACTCGGGCCGGAAGTCGTGCCCCCACTGGCTGACGCAATGCGCCTCGTCGATCGCGAAGAGCGCCAGCTCGGTCTCGTCCAGAGTCCGCGAGGAAGCCGTCGAGGACGAGCCGCTCGGGCGCGACGTAGAGCAGGTCGAGCGCGCCGGAGCGCAGATCGCCGAGGACCGCGCGCGGACTCCTCGGCCGAAAGCGAGGAATTGAGGACACGCCGCCGCGACGCCGTTCGCGCGCAACGCATCGACTTGGTCCTTCATGAGCGCGATCAGCGGCGAGACCACCACCGCGACGCCGCGGCGATGCAGCGCCGGGATCTGGAAGCACAGCGACTTGCCGCCGCCCGTCGGCATCAGCACGAACGCGTCATGACCTGCGGTGACGTGATCGATGATCTCGGCCTGGTGCGGCCGGAACTCCGGGTAGCCGAAGACCTCGGCGAGTGTGATCTCGGTCGTGGTCGTGCGCAGGGTCATGCTGTCCTCTCGGCGGTCGGAACGGTTTCGAGCCACGTTAGCACGGGGCTACGACATCGGCACCAGACGCTGGGAATGAGACCATTCGGCGCTTCCGAGACATGCCAGAGCCCTGGCTCGCCCTCGGCAAGGAAGACACATGACCGGGGCTCGGCGCCGCCGAGATCGTGATCGCGCCGACCGCGAGCAGGCTCGCGTTCGCGAGTGCCCAATGCGCTTGCTGGCGTGACCCCGTCATCGCCTCAAGCCCCTATTTCCTCGCCCCACGCTTCTTCGCTGTCGGCGTCTTGTCCGCCTCGCTCCCTGCGCCCGCCACCTTCTCGCCGCTGATGCCGTGCCCGTCACCGAGCTCCGGCGCTGCGCTCGCGCCGCGTCCAGCCAGCACTGGCGCGAGGAAGCGCCCTGTGTGACTGCCCGCGCATGCTGCGACCTGCTCGGGCGTGCCCGCGACGACGACCTCGCCACCACGATCCCCGCCCTCCGGGCCGAGGTCGATGACGCGGTCGGCCGACTTCACGACGTCCAGATTGTGCTCGATCACCAGCACGGTGTTGCCCGCGTCGACAAGTCGCTGCAGCACGATCAGCAGCTGCCGAACGTCGTCGAAGTGCAGGCCAGTCGTCGGCTCATCGAGAATGTAGAGCGTGCGCCCGGTACTACGCCGCTGCAGCTCGCTCGCGAGCTTGACGCGCTGTGCCTCGCCGCCCGACAGCGTCGTCGCCGGCTGGCCGAGATGAACGTAGCCGAGCCCGACGTCGTAGAGCGTCTGGAGTTTGCGTCTGATGGGCGGGATGTTCTCAAAGAAATGCAGTGCCTCTTCGACGGTCATATCGAGAATCTCGGCAACGGTCTTGCCCTTGTACGTGACCTGCAGCGTTTCACGGTTGTAGCGCGCGCCTTTGCACACCTCGCACGGCACGTAGACGTCCGGCAGGAAGTGCATCTCTATCTTGATCTGGCCGTCGCCTTTGCAGTTCTCGCAGCGGCCGCCAGTGACGTTGAAGCTGAAGCGACCGGGCGAGTAGCCGCGCGCCTTAGCCTCGGGCGTCGACGCGAACAGCGCGCGCACATCGTCCCAGAGCCCGGTGTAGGTAGCCGGATTGCTGCGCGGTGTGCGTCCTATTGGCGACTGATCGATGTCGATCACCTTGTCGAGGTTCTCGAGGCCGCTGATGCGGTCGAATGCGCCGGTTCGCCGCCGAGCGCGGTTGAGCTTGTTCGCAAGCACGGGTGCCAGCGTGTCGGTGACGAGCGAGCTCTTGCCCGAGCCACTCACGCCCGTGATCACCGTGAGCGTGCCGATCTCGATGTCTATGTTGATGTTCTTGAGGTTGTGCTCGCTCGCGCCACGCAGACTGATGGCGCCACGTCCCGGCTTGCGCCGCTTCGCCGGCAGCGGGATCTCGGCTCGTCCCGAGAGGTAGGCAGCCGTCAGCGACTCCGGACATGCGAGGATCGTCGCTGGCGGACCCACGCATACGATCTCGCCGCCATGCTCGCCAGCGCCCGGTCCCATGTCGACGACGAAGTCAGCCGCGCGGATCGTCTCCTCGTCGTGCTCCACGACGATCACCGTATTGCCGAGGTCGCGCAACCGCTCCATCGTCGCAATCAGCCGGGCGTTGTCGCGCTGGTGCAGGCCGATCGACGGTTCGTCGAGGATGTAAAGCACGCCCATCAGCCCCGCGCCGATCTGCGTTGCGAGCCGAATTCGTTGCGCTTCCCCGCCGGAGAGCGAGGCCGTTCCGCGCTCGAGCGTGAGATAGTCGAGCCCCACGTCAACAAGGAACCTCAGCCGCTCGAGAATCTCCTTGACCACCCGCTGCGCTATCGTCGCATCCCGCTCTGACAACGAAAGCTCATCGAAGAACGCGAGTGAGTCCTTCGCCGAGAGCACCGTAACCTCGTAGACGTTCTTGCCACCAACCGTCACGGCGAGGATCTCGGGCTTGAGGCGCGCGCCGCCACACGTCTTGCATGGGATGACAGCCATGTACTCCTCGAGCTTGTCTTTGACCTTCTCGCTCTCAGACTCGCTCCAGCGCCGCATCACGCTCGCAAGCGCGCCCTCGTACCGCGAGTACCAGTGGGTTTCTCGGCCGTCGCGGGTAAGGTAGTCGACGCGAATGCGCGTGTCGCCGAGCCCGTTCAGTAGCGCATCGCGCACCGGCTTCGACAGATCGCGCCAGGGCGTCTTCACCGACACGCCGAGATGCTTCGCCGCCGCAGCCACGAGCTGCGGATAATAGTTCATCCCGGGACTGAACGGCGCAATCGCGCCGTCGGCAAGCGAGAGCGAGTCGTCAGGCACGACCAGCTGCGGATCGGCCTCAAGTCGACTGCCGAGACCCCCACAGTCGGGGCATGCGCCGTAGGGCGCGTTGAAGCTGAAGTCGCGAGGCGCGAGTTCGTCCATCGACACACCGTGGACCGGACACGCGAGCGCCTGCGAGAACGACAGCTCCTCGCCATCGACGACGGCGACCAGCACGGTCCCCTCGGCAAGGCGCAACGCGCTCTCGACGCTGTCAGCGAGCCGGCTGCGAATGCTTTCCTTCAGCGCAAGGCGATCGATGACCACGTCGATGTCGTGCTTGTACTTCTTGTCGAGCACGATCTCCTCATCCAGCGTGCGCATCTCCTTGTCCACACGCACGCGCATGAAACCTTCGCGCTTGAGCTCCGCGAACAGCTTGCCGTACTCGCCCTTCCGGCCTTTGACGACCGGTGCGAGCACCGAAAACTTCGTGCCTTCGGGCAGTTCGAGGATGCGATCGACGATCTGATCGGGCGTCTGCTTGCGGATCTCGGCACCGCAGATCGGGCAGTGCGGAATGCCGATGCGCGCGTACAGAAGCCGCAGGTAGTCGTAGATCTCGGTGACCGTGCCGACCGTCGAGCGCGGGTTCTTGCGACGTCGTCTTCTGATCGATCGAGACGGCCGGCGACAAGCCCTCGATGTGATCCACGTCGGGCTTGTCCATCTGGCCGAGGAACTGCCGAGCGTACGCCGAGAGGGACTCGACGTAGCGGCGCTGGCCCTCGGCGTAGATGGTGTCGAACGCCAGCGAGCTCTTGCCCGAGCCGGACAGCCCGGTGATCACGACGAGCTTGTCGCGGGGGATCTCGAGATCGAAGCTCTTGAGGTTGTGCTCGCGAGCGCCGCGGATCTGGATGGAGTCGAGAGACAATCCGGTTCCTTTCGGGGGATCGGTATGACCTGAAAGCTTCATCATACGCCCCGCACAGAGCGCGTGGGCGTGTCACGTCACCGGGAGCGAGCGCAATGCCGCTCGCTGCTCGCTTTGTGATCCCCGTCACAGTTGCGCTTCCACGCTGTGTGGAGTCTCGGCTGAGAATCTGCGTCTGTTTTCGATGGGCGCACCAACCCGACTCCCATGTTTCACGCACCAGCCATTCCCGCGAAACACCTAGGAAACATGGCCCCCATACGGTGGGTTCGGCCACAAAGACGACCTCATGTCGATATGCGCCGGAAACACGTCCTGCCAGACGCAATGACCGAGAGAAGGAGACAGGGATGCACATCGATAGCGGCGACACAGCGTGGATGCTGGCGTCAACCGCCCTGGTGTTGTTCATGACGCCCGGGCTTGCCGCCTTCTACAGCGGCATGGTTCGCAAGAAGAACGTACTGTCCACGACGATGCACAGCGTGTTCGCGATGGGCTCGGTGTCCGTAATCTGGGCGCTGTTCGGCTACAGCCTCGCCTTTTCTGATGGCAAGGGCGCGTTGGCGCCGTTCATCGGCGGACTGGACTACCTTGGCCTGAACGGCATCTCGGACAAGGTCGCACCTCTGCGACGACGATTCCCGCACTCCGTCTACGTGATGTTCCAGGGCATGTTCGCGATCATTACCGTCGCTCTCATCACGGGCGCAATCGCCGAGCGCATGAAGTTCAAGGCGTACGTGATGTTCACGGTGTTGTGGGTGACTTTCGTCTACAGCCCGTTCGCTCACTGGGTGTGGCATCCCAACGGATGGCTCGCCAAGATGGGGGCGCTGGACTTCGCCGGAGGAACCGTCGTTCACATTCTCTCGGCAGCTGCTGCACTCGCAGCGGCCATCATGCTCGGCAAGCGCAAAGGACATGGCAGTGAGGCAATGCACCCGCACAACCTGCCGCTGACGGTGCTGGGCGCTGGAATCCTGTGGTTCGGATGGTTCGGATTCAACGCCGGCTCGGCGCTTGCCGCAAACGGGCTGGCAGGATCGGCGTTCCTTAACACGAATCTCGGGGCGGCGGCCGCTCTCATCACCTGGGTGATAGTAGAGGCGTTCCACGCTGGCAAGCCGACCGTTCTCGGCGCTGCATCGGGTGCGGTTGCGGGACTCGTGGCCATCACCCCAGCGGCTGGCTTCGTTGAGCCGTGGGCCGCACTTATCATCGGCATCGCAGCTGGAATCGTGTGCTACTTCGGCCTCTTCCTGAAGAGCAAGTTCGGCTTTGACGATGCGCTAGACGTCGTAGGTATCCACGGCGTCGGCGGAACGACCGGCGCGATCCTGACCGGCGTGTTCGCAACCACTGCCATCAACTCGGCCGGACACAACGGCGCTCTGTACGGCAACCCGAACCAAGTGCTCATCCAGCTTGTCGGCGTGGTTGCGGCTTGGGTGTTCTCCTTCATCCTGAGCATGATCTTCCTCAAGGTCACCGACGCAGTGGTTGGACTTCGTGTCGATGAAGAGGCCGAGATCCGCGGTCTCGATATCTCCGAGCATTCCGAGGAAGGCTACGTACTGGAGTAACGCAGACCCGTCCCAGTCAGGTAGTCTGTACGCGAGAGTCCCGCTCGCCGGGCACGGAAGCCGGAGAGCCGAACCCGAAAAGGAGCTCTTTGATGAAGAAGATCGAGGCGATCATCAAGCCCCACAAGCTCGACGACGTGAAGGAAGCCATCAACGCGTTGGGCGTGCAAGGCATGACCGTGAGCGACGTCCGCGGCTACGGTCGACAGAAGGGCCACACGGAGATCTACCGCGGCTCTGAGTACACCGTCGATTTCGTTCCGAAGGTCAAGGTCGAGATCGTCGTCGCCGACGATGCCGCCGAGAAGGTCGAGGACGCGATCCTTACGGCAGCTCGGACCGAGAAGATCGGCGACGGCAAGATCTTCACCAGCGACATTGACAGTGCCGTACGCATCCGCACTGGCGAGCGAGGCCCGGAAGCGCTCTAGATGGAGAGCTACCTCTCCCAGCGCGAGGCCCTGATCGCCTCGGCGAGTCCGGGAGTGGCGGCTGCTCAAGAACTTGCGCACATCACTGATGAGGCCGTTCGGGAACTTGCCCGGACGGCCTCCTCGCGTCTCGGCGGGGAACGCTACGCGCTCATCGCGCTAGGCGGATGGGGTGTGGGAGCAATGCAACCGTCGAGCGACCTGGACATCCTCGTGCTCTCGGACGCCAAGGAACGCACGCTCAAACCGTTTGTCGAGGAAGTGCTCTACCCGCTCTGGGACGCCGGGCTGAAGGTCGGCCATCAGGTTCGCAATCCCAAGGGGCAACTTCGCGCGATGCGAGCCGACCTCGCAAGCTGCACGGCCGCGCTCACGGGCCGGGCGCTGGCCGGGGACACAGGATGGGCCGACACGGTCTTGGCGCGCGGGGCGCAGGACGCTCACAAGCACTCGCGGGAGGTGCTCGGCGAGCTGGCAAGACGGCCGCGCCCCGGCTCGCCGTACCTGCTCGAGCCAGAACTCAAGGAAGGGGCTGGCGGTCGGCGCGACTACGACGAACTCGTTTGGACGGCTGCGGTCGTATCCGGCAAGGTCGCGCGCACCCCTTCCCCTCTCATTGCCGCCGGTCTCGTCACTGCCGAGGAGCTCGGGCGGCTGACGCAGGCCGCCGAGATCGTGGCCGCGGCTCGCTTCGAGCTGGCGCGCGCAGGGTTGGGCTCGGAGATGACGCTCGACGCGGTTGACGCGTTGAGTGCGGTCTCCCCCGCCGAGGTGCAGCTCGCACTTGCCGAGACGGCGCTGGTGCTCGCGCACGTGCGAGGACGTCTCGGCAGGCAATCCGCGCGGGAGTGGCTGACGCGAAGCGAGCAGCCGGTGCGCGAGGAGGACACGCCACTTGGCCCCGAGGAGATCTTCACGCTGTTCGACGCCGGCGACGTCGCGTTGCCTGCCCTCGAGGAAGCGGCGCAGGAGGGCCGGCTCGACGCGGTGCTGCCGGGCTTTCGCGATCTCATGACCCTGCGGCGACCCGGAATCGGTCACGAACTCACGGTCGGCGCACATTCGCTGAAGGCAGCCACGCTCGTGCTCACGATGCCGACTGAAGGTGCGCTCGCCCGATCCCGCGAATCCCTCGAACACCCACGCACGCTGCAGGTGGCGGCGCTCGCGCACGACGTCGGCAAGACCACGCCCGGAAGCGGCCACGCCGAGCGCGGCGTGAAGGCCGCTGAAGCCTGCGCGCGCAACTTCGGGCTGTCCGACTCGGCGGCGGAAGACGTCGCTGACCTCGTCTTCTTGCACCTCGTGCTGGCCGACTGTGCGTCTCGGCTCGACCTCGACGACGAGGACGCGATTCTGCACGTCGCGGCGCAAGTTGCCCGCAGAGATCTCCTCGCTCCCCTGCATCTACTCACCGCCGCCGACTCACGTGCCACCGGCCCTGCGACGTGGTCGCGCTGGAAGGAATCGCTCGTCGGCGTGCTCGTGTCGCGCCTCGATGCCGCGCTTTCCGACGACGTAGACGGCGCAGGAATCGCCGAGCGTGGCGACGCCATCCGCGCCGAGGCGCTCGACGCCATGTCCGATGCCGCCAAGGACGAGCGCGCATTCGTGGAGGGCGCATCGTTGCGATACCTCGCAGGCCGGGCCGTAGCCGACATCGTTCGAGACGCCCATCTCGTCGCCGCGCTTCAGCGCTCCCCGTCCGCCGAAGTGCGCATCGCCGTCGGCAACGGACCGACGGCGGACACGAACTCCGTCACCATCGTCGCGGTCGACCGGCCTGAGCTCCTCGCGCGAATCGCGGGCGCGATGTCGCTGGCCGGCCTCGACATCCTCGCGCTCGACGCCTACGGCTCGCGTGGCGGCGTCGCGCTCGACAGCTTCGTCGTCACCTCGGCGACGCGCAAGGGGCTCTCCACCGAGACGTTCGTGCAGCTGGAACGCTTCCTGCGCGCGGCCATTCGCGACCGCCTCGAACTCAAGACCCGACTCGCCGAGAGACGCCTGCACTACCCCGCCCGCGCGGCGGCGCCGGTGAAGGTCGAAACCGTCTCGGCAGGATGGGACACGGCCGTGCGTGTGTCGGCACCGGACAGGCCGGGGCTCTTGCACGACCTCGCACGTGCGGTCTCGGCGACTAACCTCGACATCCGGTGGGCGAAGGTGCTCACGGTGGACGGACTGGCGGTCGACACCTTCCACGTAGTGGGACAAGACGGCGGACCCGTCGACGACCCGGGCGTCATCGGCCACCTGTCGATGCGGCTGCGCGAGATTCGGTAGAAAGCTCGGGTACCATGGTGCGACCGGGCGAGCACGCGGCAGCGCCGCTGGGCCCCGCAACGACGACGCGTCCAAGCGCGGGGAATCATCACCGAACGACAGCGAGTTGGGAGAGCGCATGGGGATCTACACCCGCCGAGGAGACGCCGGCGAAGCCGGTCTGGGCGACGGTTCGCGCGTGAGCAAGGCGTCGCTTCGCATCGACGCGCTCGGTGCACTCGACGAGGCTAGTGCGGCTATCGGCCTCGCTCGGCAGTCGGTGGATCACGCGTCGCTGGACGCGGTCCTGCTCTTCGCCGAACAGCGCGTCTTCAACTGCTCGGCTGCCCTTGCCTCACCGACGCGCACTGACGCCACCCCAACCGTCTCGGCCGCCGACATCACGTTCCTCGAGACCGCGATCGATCACTTCTCCGACGACGCCGGCGGCTGGCGCGGCTTCGTGCTGGCGTCCGGAGGCGAGGCTGCGGCGCGCCTACACTTCGCGCGCACGCTTGTTCGCCAGGCCGAGCGCCGCATCGTCGCGCTTGCCGAGAGGGAGGATGTGGCCCCGGAGCTGCTCGCTTTCGTCAACCGGCTCTCTGACCTGCTCTTCGTGGCCGCCCGAGCGGCTGCCAGCCACGCAAATGCGGCCGAGGACTACTGGGACCGCGACGCTGAGCCACCAGCGCTCTGAGCGCGCGCGCTATAATCCAGCTTCATCTGCCTTCAGGGAGCCGACCAATGACCACCACCGACAAATACGACGCCCTTCTCGCTAACCTGCGCGATCTCGACAGCGTTCTCGTCGCGTACTCGGGTGGGATCGACTCCACGCTCTTGGCATTTGCGGCGCACGCCGAGCTTGGCGACAGAGCGGCGGCAGCGCTCGCCTCCTCGGCAACGTACCCCGACTCGGAGACCTCCTCGGCACGAGAACTCGCGCACGAGCTTGGTTTTCGGCTGCTTGAGGTCGAGACGGACGAGCTCGCCGACCCTCGGTTCTCGGCGAACAAGCCCGACCGCTGCTACCACTGCAAGGCCGAGCTGTTCGATCTGCTCACGCGCGTGGCCAACGTCGAAGGGCTTGATTGGGTCGCCGATGGCACCAACACCGACGACCTCGCCGATCACCGGCCCGGACGCCGCGCCGCGCGCGAACAGAACATCGCCAGCCCGCTTGCCGACGCAGGGCTCTCGAAAGCCGAGATCCGCGAACTCGCCTACGAGCTCGGCCTCCCCAACTGGGACAAACCGACCATGGCGTGCCTCGCATCGCGATTCCCCTACTACGAGCGGATCACCGACGAAGGCATCGCTCGCGTCGCCGCCGCCGAGAGTGCCGTGCGCGACCTCGGCTTCGGGCAGTTTCGCGTCCGCTCGCACGGACAGGTCGCGCGCATCGAGATCGTTGGCGCCGAGATGGACGCAGCGTGGCTTAAGCGCATCGAGATCGCCGACGTGGTGTGCCAGGCGGGGTTCGCGTACGCCGCGCTCGACATGGAAGGCTACAGAGTCGGATCGATGAACGAGGTGCTGACCGAGAGCGATCTCGCGGACTGAGAACGCGGCCGCTGGAGTCCTTCGCAAGCGCGCGCCAACGCGCGCGGCCCGCGCTTGCATTGCAGTCAGCTCACCGCGCTCGGAGCAACCGCATGCCATTCAAGATCACCAAGAGCGCCACGCCGGTGTCGGCGAAGACCGCAAGCCACATGTTCGCGTAGCCGAGAATCGCTGCGACCAGCACCGCGACCTTCACCGCGACTGCGAACGTCACGTTCTGGCGGATGATCGCGAGCGTGCGCCAGGCCCAACGCGACGAATCCCGGTAGCGCCGAGAGGTCGTCGGCCATGAGTGCGACGTCGGCGGTCTCCAGCGCTGTATCGCTTCCCGCGGCGCCCATCGCGATCCCGATGTCGGCGGCAGCAAGCGCCGGAGCGTCGTTGTGACCGTCGCCCACCATCGCGACAGCGCCGAACCGCTCCCGCAGGCGCAACACCGCATCGACCTTGTCGGCGGGCAGGAGCGACGCCATATGTGCCGAGAGCCCGGCTCGCGCCGCCACGGCCGCGGCCGTGGCCTCGTTGTCGCCGGTGAGCATGACCGTGTGTTCGACGCCCTGCCGACGCAGCGCGCTCACGACCTGCGCCGCCTCCTCGCGAAGCGGATCCGCCACGCCGAGCAGCCCGAGCGGCTCGGCCTCGCGCAACACGACCAGCACGGTGTGGCCCTCGCCTTGCGCCTGCGCAATGACGTCGGCCTGCGCTCTCGTCAGGTCGCCGATCTCCTTGGCGAACACCGGGCTGGTCACACGTATGCATGCGCCATCGAGTTTCGCCTGGACCCCGCGCCCGGCGAGTTCCTCGAACTCACTGACGGCTGCATGCTGCACGCCGCCCTCCTCGGCAGCCCGGACGATGGTGCGCGCAACCGGATGGTTCGAGTGCTCTTCGACCGCCGCCGCGATCGCAAGCAGCTCGGCGGGGGTGACGGCGTCGTGAAATGGCTCGACATCGACGAGCACCGGCCGACCTCGAGTGAGCGTGCCGGTCTTGTCGAACGCGATCGCTCGCACGTGCGCCGCGACTTCGAGATAGGCGCCGCCTTTCACCAGTACACCATCGCGCCCCGCGCGGGAGATGGCGCTCACCAGCGACACCGGCGTCGAGATCACCAGCGCGCACGGACACGCGACGACCAGCAGTACGAGCGCGCGAGTGATCCACATGAGCGGCGCACCGAGTCCGAGCAGCGGAGGGGCGACCGCAACCGCGACAGCAAGGACGACCACGCCTGGCGTGTAGACGCGCGAGAACCGATCGACTGCCTGCTGGACTGGCGCCTTGGCAGCCTGCGCCTGCTCGACGAGTTGCACCACGCGCGCCAGCGTGGAGTCGCTCGCGGCCGCGGTCACCGTGACATCGAGCAGCCCGCTAGAGTTGAGCGATCCGGAGAACACGCGATCGCCGACGGTCTTGTCGGCAGGCAGCGGTTCGCCGGTGATCGCCGCCTCGTCAACTGCCGAGGAACCCGCGGCCACGATGCCGTCGAGCGGCACGCGTTCGCCGGGGCGAATGCGCACCAGCGCGCCCACCGCGACCGCGTCGAGCGGCGTGTCGGTTGCGCTCGCGCCCGAAATCACGCGAGCGTGTTGGGGCGCGAGTTCCATCAGGTCGCGAATCGAGCTGCGAGTACGTGCGAGCGCGCGGGACTCAAGCCACCCGCCCAGCGTGTACAGGAAGACGACCGACGCCGCTTCCACGTAGTCCGCAAGCGCCAGCGCACCGGTGACTGCCACGATCATCAGCACGTTGATGTCGATACTCGCAGCCTTGAGAGACGACCACGCCCGAGGGCCGAGCAGAGCCCAGCCAAACGCGACCGCAAGCACGCACGCCACCAGACCGGCGCCATGCGCAAGCGAGTCAAACGCGAGCGCACCCGGCATGAGCCACGTCACCGTAAGCGCGAACGCGGTACCCACGCCCGAGCCAACAACAGCCACCAGCGTGCGGTTGCGAATCCACCAAGACGCGCCAGCCGGCGCCGCACCCTCGGCAGGCCCGCCGATCTGCTCGGCGGCGTTTCCGCTGGACTCGATGGCGCGCACTACGCTTCGGCGCGGATCCGACGCTCGCTCGTACTCGACGAGCAGGGTGCCCCTCGCGAAGTTCAGATCTGCCGAGACAACGCCAGGAATGGCGGCGACCGACTTCTCTAGCCCTCTCGCGCAGTCGGGACAGTCCAGACCGGTGATGCGCCATACCGCATGAGCGTACACTCCCTCGAGTTCTGCGCCGAAGCGAAGCGTCTGGTTGCCGAGCGCATCTTCTGAGATGCGCCCGGGGTCGAAATCGACGCGCATCGGACCGCTCGCCTCGCACTCCACGCGAAGTACGCCGGGAATCTCTTCGACTCGCGCGCAGAGCCTCGACTCACAGCGCTGGCAGCGGTGACCGCCTTCGCCGTGCGCAGGCAGCTCGAAAGTGGCTGTGGCCCGCTGCGGACTCATGCGTGCACGTCCTCTCGCTCGCGAGTCATCTGCGCATGCGCACCCATCTGCGACTCGCCCTGCGAGCGCTTTGGCTCCCTCACCGGCGCTTGTCTCACCGACGCTTGCGCCTCCCGTACGCCGAGCCCTTCCGCGCTCCAGCCTTCAGCCTGCCGAGCACCTCGTCGGTCGATGTGCTCTCCACCTCGGCACGCAGCTTCACGGCCTGGTCGCGCAGGCGAGCAGCCGTCTCGAAATCGAGTGCGGCGGCCGCGGCAGCCATGTCCTCCTCCATCGTCGAGATGAGCCGCATCACCTCGGCATGCGGCAGCTTCGATAGCTCGCGCGCGGCCTCCACGGCCGTCGTCGTTTGCGAGTCGCCCTCGCGCATGTATTGCACGATGTCGGCGATGGCCTTGCGGATCGTTTGCGGCTCGATGCCGTGCTCGGTGTTGTAGGCAACCTGCCTGGCTCGGCGGCGGTTGGTCTCGTCGATCGCGAACTGCATCGAATCGGTGGTCTTGTCGGCGTACATGATGACCTCGCCCGAGACGTTTCGCGCGGCGCGTCCGATCGTCTGGATGAGCGAGCGGCCGTTGCGAAGGAAGCCTTCCTTGTCGGCGTCGAGGATGGCGACCAGCGAGACTTCAGGAAGATCGAGGCCCTCACGCAGCAGGTTGATGCCGACCAGTACGTCGAAGGTGCCCATCCGCAGCTCGCGCAAGATGTCGACGCGCTCGAGCGTGGCGATGTCGGAGTGCAGGTAGCGCACCTTGATGCCCTGCTCGAAGAGGTAGTCGGTGAGGTCCTCGGCCATCTTCTTGGTAAGCGTCGTGACGAGCGTGCGCTCGCCGGACTCAGTGCGCCCCTTGATCTCACCGATGAGATCGTCGATCTGCCCTTTGACCGGCCGTACCACGATCTCTGGGTCCACCAGACCGGTCGGGCGGATGATCTGCTCGACGACCTGCTCGCTGACGCGCAGCTCGTAGTCCCCCGGCGTCGCTGAGACGTATACGACCCTGGGCACCTTGGCCTCAAACTCGTCGAAGCGCAGCGGGCGATTGTCCAGCGCACTGGGCAGCCGAAACCCGTGCTCGACGAGCGTTATCTTGCGGCTCTTGTCGCCCTCGTGCATGCCTCGTATCTGCGGCACGGTGACGTGGCTCTCGTCGATGATGGTGAGGAAGTCATCGCCGAAGTAGTCGATGAGCGTGTTGGCTGGCTCACCTGGTTGGCGGCCGTCGAGGTGGCGCGAGTAGTTCTCAATGCCGCTCGTGAATCCCATCGTCTCCAGCATCTCAAGATCGTAGTTCACGCGCATCTCAAGTCGCTGCGCCTCGAGCAGCTTGCCGTCGGCCTTGAGCTCCTTCAGACGCTGGGTGAGCTCTTCTTGTATCGTGCCGAGAGCCGCCTGCAACTTCGTATGTTCGGTTACGTAGTGGGTGGCGGGCCATATCGGCAGCTCATCGAAGATGTTGAGCACCTCGCCAGTTAGTTGGTCGACTTCGTTGACGCTCTCGATTTCGTCGCCGAACAACTCGACTCGCACGGGGTGGTCGGCATACGGCGGGAAGACGTCGAGCACGTCGCCCCGCACACGAAATGTTCCACGCGTCAGGTCGAAATCGTTGCGGTCGTACTGGATCTGGATCAGATCGCGGATCAGCTCGTCGCGATCGTAGGCCTTGCCCGGGCTCAGGAAGACGGCCATTCCCGCATAGTCCTCGGGCGAGCCTATACCGTAGATGCAGCTCACGCTCGCCACCACGACGACGTCCTTGCGAGACAGCAGCGCCGCAGTGGCCGCATGCCGCAGCTTCTCGACTTCCTCGTTGATCGAGGCATCCTTCTCGATGAAGGTGTCGGTCGAGGGCACGTAGGCTTCCGGCTGGTAGTAGTCGTAGTAGCTCACGAAGTAGACGACGGCGTTGTCCGGCAGAAAGTCCTTGATCTCGGCGGCGAGCTGGGCTGCGAGCGTCTTGTTGGGCGCCATGATGAGCGTCGGCTTCTGTACTTGCTCGATGACCTTCGCCATCGTGAACGTCTTACCGCTGCCCGTCACGCCGAGAAGCGTCTGGTAGCGCAGGCCATCGGCGATGCCCCGCGCGAGTTCGGCGATCGCACGGGGCTGGTCACCGGCAGGCTCGAACGGCGAGACGACGTGGAATCCGGTTGCGGGCATCTGCTGGTCTCCTACTTGAAACTGTTCGGGTAGAGCTGTTCGTAGTGATCCCGGTTCCGAACGACGGTCAGCACGTACTGTTTGGTCTCGGGATACGCGATGGCAGCGCGAATGTCGCCACCTTTCTTCTTCCACTCGTCGGCATGGCGCAAGCCCGCGTTGTACGCCGCCAGTGAAGTCTCGATCTCGTGGTAGCGGTTCACGAGGTAGCGCAGATACGCGGTCCGATACTCGATGTTGACCGTTGGACTCGTGAGCTCGCTCGGCGGGAATCGCTTGGCGTCAACGATGCCCGCGCGCGCCAGGTCGCGAGCTGTCTCGGGCATCACCTGCATGAGCCCGATCGCTCCCGCCCCCGATCTGCGCGCGGGCCTCCAACTGGACTCAGGCGTCGATGACCGCCGCGACAACGTATGGATTGACGCGATGACGCGACGCCGAGTCGGCGATCTGGGCTTTCGTACTTCAGTGGGTAGTACTGCCGCTGCCAGAAGCCCGGGCCACGCGCAAAGAGCAGCGTCACCACGCCGAGAAACACCACGACACCGAACGCAGTCCACCGCAATCCCGCGCGAACGGCGCCTCCACGACTCACGGTCGCTTTCCCACCGCCAGTTGCTCTTGCCAGAAGCGCTCCAGCGCCGAGAGGAACTCCTCCTTGGAGCCTTCGTTCGCGATCACCACGTCCGCAAGCTTGGCTCTCTCCACATCGCCAGCTTGCACCGCAAGCCTGCGTCTGACTTCGCTTTCCGACAAGCGCTCGCTGACCGCCCGCGCGACTCGCACGTCTTCCGGCGCGCTAATCGCGAGTACCACATCGGCGAGTTCGGCGAAGACCGGCGCCTCGGCAAGGAGCGGAATCTCCAAGACGACGACTGGCGGCGGGTCCGGCAGCAGCCGCATGTTGGCGATGGCTGGACCGACTTCGCGCGCGACCGCCGGATGTACGATCGCGTTCAGGCGCTTGGTGCGCGCCAGCGATGCGAACGCCCAAGCGGCAAGCGCCGAGCGATCCAGGCTACCGTCGGAGGCCAGGACCCTGTCGCCGAATTCCTCGGCAACGCGCGCTAGCACGGGCGAGCCCGGCTCCAGAACATGCGAAGCGACTTGGTCGGCATCGACCGTGACGGCGCCCTTCGAGCGCAGAAACTCGGCCGCCGTGCTCTTGCCGGCCCCGATGCCTCCGGTGATGACGACTACTTCCATGTCCCATCCCTAACACGAAGACGACGCCACGCCCACCCCTGCGCGACAGTTCCCCAAGAAATAGCGGGGCCGGAAAGCACAACCGCCTCCCGGCCCCGACCACGTGCATCCTTCGCGGTGCTACTCGGCGGCGGCTTCCTCGCCCGCCTCGGCAACCTCGGCCTCGGCAGCGGCTTCAACGGCTTCCTCGGCGACCTGCTCGGCCTCCTCGGCAGCTTCCGCAGTGTCCTGCGCGACCATCTCGGCCTCGACCGCTTCGGCTTGTGCCTCTTCCGCGACTTCCTCGACAACCGCCGCGGCGTCAAGCGCCTCGTCGGCAACCTCCTCGGCGTTCTCGGCGGCCACTTCTTCGGCAGTCTCGACGGCGGCTTCGGCCTCAACCTCAATGGCGGCTTCGGCTTCCTCGGTCTCGACGCCTTCGACGCCCTCGGCGGCGGCTTCGGCCTCGACCGCGCCTTCAGCCTCAACGCCCTCAGCGCCCTCTTCCTCTTCCTCTTCAGACCCGCCGACGATCTCGATCGTAATGCCGAGTGTCTCAGCGGCGGAGCGCATCGAAAGCGAGATGCGGCGGCGATCCAGGTCGATATCCATGACCTTGACCATCACGACCTGGCCGACCGAGGTGACCTGATCGGGAGTCTCGACGTGGCCCTTGGCCATCTCGGAGATGTGCACGAGACCCTCTACGCCATCGCCCAGCTCGGCGAAGACACCGAACGGCACGAGCTTGGTGACCGTACCCTCGATGATCGCGCCGACCGGGAAGTCCTTGACGAGCATCTTCCACGGATCTTCGGTGGTCTGCTTCAGGCCGAGCGAAATGCGCTCGCGGTCCAGATCGACATCGAGAACCTGCACGTTGACCGGATCGCCCACCTTGACGACCTCGGACGGGTGGTTGACGTGACTCCACGAGAGCTCGGAGATGTGCACCAGGCCGTCGATTCCGCCGAGGTCGACGAAGGCGCCGAAGTCGACGATCGATGAGACGGTACCCGGCAGGATCATGCCCTTCTGCAGCTTGCCGAGAATCTCGGCGCGCTCGGTCTTGCGACCCTCTTCGAGGACGACGCGACGCGAAAGGACGACGTTGTTGCGGTTGCGGTCCATCTCGATAACGCGAGCCTCGAGGCGGGTGCCGGTGTAGGCCGCGAGATCCTTCACGCGACGAAGGTCGACGAGCGAAGCTGGCAAGAAGCCGCGCAGGCCGATGTCGAGGATCAGGCCGCCCTTAACGACCTCGATGACCTCGCCTTCGACATTCTCGCCGGATGTGAACTTCTCCTCGATCTGGGACCAGGCGCGCTCGTACTCAGCACGCTTCTTGGACAAGATCAGGCGGCCATCCTTGTCCTCCTTCTGGAGAACAAGCGCCTCAATGGCATCTCCCATGGACACGATCTCAGACGGGTTCGCGTCCTTGCGAATAGACAGTTCGCGAGCAGGAATGACGCCTTCGGACTTGTAGCCGATATCGAGCAGAACTTCGTCCCGCTCAACCTGGACGACGGTGCCACTGACGAGATCTCCCTCGTCAAAGTCGGTCATCGTGCCATCGATGAGAGCATGCATCTCCTCATCGGTGTAGTCACATTGCTCGATAACCGTGCCGTTCGTTTGCAGATCGCTCATACGTGCGGACCCCTTTTCTTTCACGGGGCCCCGAGGTCATGCGTTCGTCGCCTACAGGGTGATGATCGTCTCGGGTAAGGACTGTCGTCGCCTACAGGTATCCGTACATGTACTCCGGGGGCCAACAGGACATGGCTCCAAGCTCGGCGCTTGGACAGCCGACTGAAAATTGTACAGCACCCAAGCACGAGCGCCAACTTAGGCGCACTCGCCGATCTCGCATCGCCCGGGCCCGGTGCCCGGAAGCGTGGTAGCCTTTGCGTCGTGCAGCTCGAGCCGCAACGACCGCACCGCCGAGGAGGGCACGTATGCGCGCGACAGTCGCGACGCGGATCGTCAACACGTTCCTGCGGCCGTCTGATCCCATCCTCGCGGCAATCAGCTCGAGCTACTCGGCATTCTGTTGGTTCTTCCGAGCAACGCCGAGCGCCGCCCTGGACTGGCTCGGCAGACGGCGTGCCGTACGTGCATGCGACCACGCCGCGCGCACGGTTCCTGCGTACCGAGCCTTCCTCGCTGCCGCCCACGCGAAGCCCGCCGACATCACCAACCTGACGCTGCCCCACACCGACAAGGCGAGCTACGTCGACGTCTACGGCTTCGAGGAGCGGTGCACCTGGGGACGGATGCCCACATACCAGGCCGCCATCGATGAGTCTTCTGGAAGCACCGGCACGCCATACAACTGGATTCGTTCGACGCGCGAACGGCGCGCGAGCCATCTCGCCATCAGCCACTTCGCGCGGCACGCTTTCGGCGACGAGCCGTGGATCACCATCAACGCGTTCTCGATGGGCGCGTGGGCGACCGGCATCAACATGGGCATCGCTCTCCAACGCAACAGCGTCGTCAAGAACACGGGGCCCGACCTCGGCAAGATCCGGAGCACGCTCGAACGTTTCGGACCGGGCTATCGCTACCTGATCTGCGGGTATCCGCCGTTCCTGAAACGCCTCATCGACACCTCTGAAGAGGAGGGCTTCCCGCTCTCGGAGTACCACCTGATGGCGATGCTCGGCGGTGAGGGCAATTCCGAAGGGCTGCGCGACTACCTCGCTGGCACGTTTCGGGGTGTCTACAGCGGATACGGTGCCACCGACGTGGAAATCGGCATCGCGGGCGAGACCCCGATCAGCGTCGCCATCCGCCGAGAAGCGCGCCTCAACGAGCGCGTGCGCCGAGCGCTCTTCGGCTCCGACTCGCGCCTCCCGATGTTGTTCCAGTACAACCCGCTGATGCACCACATCGTCACCAACGAACTCGGCGAGCTGAACTTCACGATCACAAGGCTCGACGTGCTCTGCCCACGGATCATGTACAACATCCACGACGAAGGTGGGGTGGGAACGTATCGCGAGCTCGACCAGAAGCTTGCGAGCGCGGGCGTGAGACTCGCCGACCTCGTGGGCGCCACCGGCACGCGCCCCGTTCCGCTGCCGTTCCTGTGGGTCTACGGGCGCAAGGACTCGACGGTCAGCGTGATGGGTGCCAACGTCTATCCAGAGGACCTCGAGCAATGTCTCTACGACGAACCGGGCTTGGCACGAATCACGAACTCCTTCTGCCTCGGCCTGCATGAGGATGCCGACGGTTCCTCTCGGCCTCACATCTCTTTCGAGGTCACCGCGGAGATCACACCCGAGCTCCAAGCGCACTTCGCTGAGCGCACGATCGCACATCTCGTCGGGCTCAACGCCGACTTCCGCGAAGCGATGAAGGAGTCCGCAACAAGCGCCACGCCGATCGTCGAGCTGTTCGAGATGCACGCCGGGCCGTTCGCAGCCGACTCCGAGAAGATCAAGCAGACGCGGTTCGTGGGGCGCCAGTGAGGTAGCGGGCCACGGGTTGGACCTCGCGCACTCCGTCGCGCATTCCAACCGCTCGCCCGCGCCTCTACTTGGCGGCCGCCCAATCGGGTCCGCTCGCGACGCTGACATCGAGCGGCACCGCGAGCTCGGCCACCCCCGACATCGCCTCGCGCGCCATCGCCGAGAGCGCTCGACCTCGCTCGGCAGGCGACTCGAAGACGAGCTCGTCGTGGACCTGGAGCACCATGCGCGTCGCGAAGCCCTCGTCGCGCAGTCGGCGGTCGACCTCGATCATCGCGAGCTTCATGATGTCGGCGGCCGTGCCCTGCATCGGGTGGTTCATCGCCGTGCGCTCGCCGAACGCGCGCAGGTTGTAGTTGCTGCTCGCGAGCTCGGGGATGCGGCGCTTGCGGCCGAACAGCGTGATCGCGAAGCCCGTCGCGGTGCGCCTCGGCGACCGTCTCGTCGAGGTAGGCGCGCACGCGCGGGTACGCCGCGTAGTAGCGGTCGATCATCGCCTGCGCCTCGGCGTGCGTGATCTTGAGCGTGTCGGCCAGCCCGTGCGCCGACTGCCCGTAGACGATGCCGAAGTTGACCGCCTTCGCCCGCGCCCGCATGCCCGGCTCGACCGCGTCCGGCTCGACGCCGAAGACGCGCGCCGCCGTGGCCTGGTGGAAGTCCATCCCGCTGGTGAACGCCTCGATGAGGCCCGGGTCGCCCGAGAGGTGCGCGAGGATGCGCAGCTCGATCTGGCTGTAGTCCGCCGAGACCATCAGGTCGCCGTCGCGCGCCGGGCACGAACGCCGCGCGGATGCGTCGGCCGTACTCGGTGCGCACCGGGATGTTCTGCAGGTTGGGGTCGCTGCTCGACAGCCGTCCGGTCGCGGCGACCGTCTGGTTGAACGACGTGTGCAGCCGCCCGTCCTCGCCGAGCATGCGCGGCAGCGCGTCGAGGTAGGTGCTCTTGAGCTTGGTGAGCTCGCGGTACTCGACGATCTTCTCGGCGATGGGGTGGACGGGGGCGAGCGTCGCGAGCACGGAGGCGTCGGTCGAGTAGCCGGTCTTCGTCTTCTTGCTGCGGCGGCAAGCCCAGCTTCTCGAAGAGCACCTCGGCGAGCTGCTTGGGCGAGTCGACCAGGAACTCGCAGCCGGCGAGCTCGTGGATCTCGCGCCGCAGCGCGTCGATGCTGCCGTCCGCATCCGCCGAGAGGCCCGTCGAGCACGCTCGCGTCGAGCCCGACGCCCACGCGCTCCATGCGCGCAAGCACCGGCACGAGCGGCATCTCGATGGTCGCGCAGGACCGCCAGCGAGCCGTCGGCTCGGCCAGGCGTCGCTCGAGCTCGGCCGCGAGCTCGCGCTGTCGCTGCCGCGCGAATGCCGAGGCCGCGAGCACGTGTTCTCGGACGGCTTCGGGCAGCGGCTCGCCGAGGTAGTCGGCGGCGAGCGCCGCAGGCTCGTACGACGAGCGATTCGACTCGAGCAGATACGCCGCGACCGCCACGTCGAAGAGCCGCTCCGGCGAGCACCGGCCGAACGCGTCGTCGCAGGCCAGCGCCTCGTCCGGCGGACACGACCTCCTGCAGCAGCGCCTTGGCGTCGGCCGCCGCCAGCTCGCCGTCGGCGCAGAAGCGTCGCCAGCACGTCATCGCCGCGTCCCGTCGGCGAGTCGCCACGCACGATCCGCTCGCGACCGCGACCGGCGAGGTCGCGCTGCTCGCCGAAGAGCGACGCGCCCGCGCCGTCGTCGACGGCGACGCCGAGCCACGCCGTCGCCGGCCGGCGACCCACTCGACGCACGAGCGGCATCGCGCCGTCGCCGGCCGGTGACGCTCGACGGATCGCGGTGGAGGCCGTCGGGGCCCGGAGCGATCGCGTCGGCACTCGCGCCGCAGCCGTCGCGCCCGTGAGCCGCACCCGCGCGGCCGCACCGCCAGCGCGCTGCGCTCGCTCGGCTCGCCGCACGCGCGGCTGCTCCGCCGCCGCGCAGCGCAGCGCCAGCACGCGATCGAGCAGCGACGTGAACCGCAGCTCGGCGAACGCGGCCGCGACCGCGTGCGGATCGAACGCGCCGAACTCCACGCTCTCCAGGTCGATGATCGACCGGCACATCGCAGCGAATCGTCGCGACCGACGCGGCTCGCGAGCGCCGCGTCCACGTTGCGTGCGCAGGTTCTCGCCGAGCTTGCCCGGGATCTCGTCGGCGTGCTCGAGCACGCTCGTCGAGCGTGCCGTACTCCTGCAGCAGCTTGGCTGCGGTCTTCTCGCCGACGCCCGGCACGCCGGGGATGTTGTCGCTGGTGTCGCCCTTCAGGCCGAGGTAGTCCGGCACCTGCTCAGGCGTCACGCCGTAGCGCTCGAGGACCTCGTCGGGACCGTAGACGACGATGTCGGTGATGCCCTTCTTGCGTCGTCACGCACGCTCACGTCATCGCCGACCAGCTGGAACGCGTCCCGGTCGCCCGTGACGAGCAGCACCTGCAGGCCAGCCTCGCGACCTCGCTTCGCGAGCGTGCCGAGAATGTCGTCGCCCTCCCACCCTTCGACCTCGACGATCGGCACGTCGATCGCCGAGAGCAGCTCGCTTGACCATCGGGAACTGCGCCCGCAGCTCCTGGGCGGTTGGTGGCCGATGGATCTTGTACTGCGCGAGCGCCTCCATGCGAAACGCCGGCTTGCCGCAGATCGAACGCGACGACGACGCCGTCGGGCTTGAGGTCGGCGATCAGCTTGACCAGCATCGACATGAAGCCGAACGCCGCGTTGGTGGGTCGGCCGTCGGGTGCGGTCATGGTGGGCGGAAGCGCGTGAAACGCGCGGTGGATGAGGCTGTTTCCGTCGACGACGGCAACGGTTCGCACGGCTGGCATGCCCCTTTCGCGGGATCGGCTGGGAGTTCACTCGGGTCTCATCGGAGTGTACCCGAGGCGCCGTTCGCAAGCAGGAGTCGATCGCTATTGCCGCCAGCAGCCACTGCTACGCGCTCGCTGCCCCGCGCGTCGCCCGCGCCGCGGGCCGTGTGTCACCCCACGCACCAGCCGCGCCGCGCGTCAGCCGTTCCAGAGATAGCCGACGTTGCGCACGGTCTCGAGCCGGCGCGACAGCTCGTAGCCGATCTTGGAGCGGATGCGCCGAATGTGCACGTCGACCGTGCGCGACCCGCCGTAGTAGTCGCTGCCCCACACGCGACGCAGCAGCACCTCGCGCGAGTACGTGCGCCCGGGATGCGTCACCAGGAACGCGAACAGCGCGTACTCGAGATACGTGAAGTCGATCGGCTCGCCGTGCAGGTAGCCTGGTACGTCGCGAGGTTCAAGGTGAGGTCATCGACGCGGATGAGTTCCTGCCGAGTGACCTCCTCGCCCGGCCACAGCAGACTGCGCACGCGCACGGCAGCTCCTCCGACGACGCGCCTCGGACGAGGAAGTCGCTCGGCACGCGAACCGGCAGTCGGAGCACCTGCAGACCCTTCTGGCTCGACCAGAACGAGCAGCCGCAGGTCGGCGCCACTCGACGCGGCATGCTCGACCAGCTGGCCGAGGGCATCGGGACTGCGCCCGCCGTCGAGCACCACCAGGTCGACGTCGCCGTCGAGCAAGCGCTTCTGCATCTCACTCGGCACGCGCACTCAGATGACCTGCACGTCGAGACCGGACACAGCCTGAGACGCCCACGCCCGGGTGTGTGTGTCATCCGAGACGACCAGAACTCGCTTCATGTGCATGATGACACCGTTTCTGCCTTGGGCACTCGGCTGACAAATGCAGCGGCGCCGGACGAGGATCACCTCGCCCGGCGCCGTTGCCAGACTCACACGCGAAGTCGTGCAGCGCTGCCGACTAGATGATCGACAGGTACTTGTCCAGCTCCCACGGGGTGACCTGCATGCAGTACTCGTCCCACTCGGCTTCCTTGTTCTCGACGTAGAACGTGTGGATGTGCTCGCCGAGGACTTCCTTCATGAGCTCCGACTTCTCGAACAGGTCGATGGCCTCGCCGAGGTCCTCGGCAGCGTCTTGATGTCGGCGGCCGTCGAGCTCGTCGGCGGTCATCTGGAAGATGTTGTTCGTGGCCTCCGGCATCAGCGGCAGCTTCTCCTCGATACCCTTGAGGCCGGCGCCGAGCATGCACGGCGAAGGCGAGGTACGGGTTGGCCGAGGGGTCCGGCGAACGCAGCTCGAGGCGAGTTGCGTCTCTCCTTGCCCGGCTTGTACATCGGGACGCGGACCAGGGCCGAGCGGTTGCGGCGGCGCCCACGAGATGTAGACCGGAGCCTCGTAGCCCGGAACCAGACGCTTGTAGGAGTTCACGAGCGGGTTGGTGACGGCGCAGAACTCCGGAGCGTACTTCAGCAGACCGGCGATGTAGTGCTTGGCGACCTCCGAGAGGTGAGCCCTCGGGATCGTTGGCGTCGAAGAACGCGTTGCCGTCCTTGGTGAACAGCGACTGGTGAATGTGCATACCCGAGCCGTTCTGGCCCTCGATCGGCTTCGGCATGAAGGTGGCGTAGACGCCGTTGGCGTAGCGCGATCTCCTTGACGACGAGACGGTACGTCATGACGGTGTCGGCCATCGTGAGCGCCTCTTGGTAGCGCAGGTCGATCTCGTGCTGCGACGGAGCGACCTCGTGGTGCGAGTACTCGACCGGGATGCCCATCTTCTCGAGCGTGAGCACGGTGTCGCGGCGAAGGTCCGACGCGATGTCGAGCGGCGTCAGGTCGAAGTAGCCGCCATGATCGAGGATCTCGGTGCCCTCGTCGTCGGCGAAGTAGAAGAACTCGAGCTCCGGACCGACGTACATGGTGTAGCCCATGTCCGCGGCCTTCTCGAGCACGCGCTTGAGCGCGTAGCGCGGGTCGCCCTCGAACGGCGAGCCGTCGGGCTTCATGATGTCGGCGAACAGGCGACCGACGCCCTGCTCCTCGGGACGCCACGGGAGGATCTGGAACGTAGCGGCGTCCGGGCATGCGACCATGTCGGACTCCTGGATGCGAGTGAAACCGTCGATCGAAGAGCCGTCGAAGCCCATGCCCTCTTCGAACGCACCCTCGAGCTCGCTGTCCGTGACGGCGAAAGACTTCAGCACGCCGAGCACGTCGGTGAACCAGAAGCGAACGAACTTGACGTCGCGCTCCTCGACGGTCTTGAGCACGTAATCCTTGTCGAACGTCGGTGCCATGCGCTACCTCCCTATTCCGGCACGCATCACGTGCCTGAAGCCCGATCAAACTGCGCGATTGCCCTAGCTTAGCGGACCAATGTTTCGGTGATGTTTCACTTGCATCGCCTCAACGAAGCCCCGCGAACGCCCTCCTGCGAGTGCTCTCCCTACAAGTACGTGTAGAGCTTGCCGTACGGCCGATGACTAATCGGCACAAGCTTGGTGAACTGGACCGACAAGACCTCGTCCAGGTCCACTCCCATGTCCTCACAGTACTCCTTGAGCACCGGCGTGAGCTCTGCCATGTCGGTTTCGTCAGCCGCAAAGACGCCGACTTCCTTGCCGCACTGCCACGGCTCGACTTCGCCCCGCACGTAGATGGTGCCGCCGTGCATGCCCGTGCCGAGATACCCGCCGACGAGCGGGCCTTCGAGACGCGAGTTCATCCCCAGCAGAACCAGCAGTCCGCCAGCCATGTACTCGCCGAAGAAATCGCGCGCCTTGCCGCCGCACACCATGATCGGCCGCAGATCCTCATACGCCTTCATGTGAATGCCGACACGATAGCCGACATCGCCCTTGATGAACACCTTGCCGCCGCGCATGCCGTAGCCGAGCACGTCGCCCGCCGAGCCATGCACGATCGACTTTGCCCGAGTTCATGGTGTTGCCGACACCGTCTTGCGCGTTGCCGAAGACCTCGAGCGTCGGGCCCGTCCATGAACATGGCCATGTCCTGGCCTGGCGTGCCGTGAACCTCGATGCGCACGTCCTTGCCCTTGAGGCCGGTGCCGATGTAGCGCTGGCCGTTGACGTTGTTGATCACGATCTTCTTCGCACCCTCCGCAAGCGCACCGCGCACCGCCTCGTTCAAGAACTTGTAGTACACGCCCTGAGAATCGATCGTCGCAGTGTCACCATCGCGAATGACCTCGGGTGCGACCTTGAGGTAGCCCTCGATGGGGCCCTTCGTCGTTGTCGTCATGTCTGTGTCTCCTCCCTCTTGCTACAGACCCGCGGGCTTGACGCCCAGGATCTCGCAGGTCTGCTGGTCCAGCCCGATCGCGCGCAGGCGCTCGCGGCTACCTCGCAGCGACTCGACCGCGTTCACGCCGAGCGCCCCGAGAATCTCCTGAAGCTCGTGGCTCCAGGCGTGGACCAAGTTCGTGAGCCGCTCGGCACCCCACTCGGGGTCGAGTCGGCGAGTAAGCTCCGGCTTCTGCGTCGTCAGGCCCCACGAGCAGCAGCCCGTGTGGCATCCCTGGCACAGGTGGCATCCCAGCGCCATTAGCGCCGCCGAGCCGATCGCCACGACATCGGCACCCAGCGCGATGGCCTTGGCCATGTCTGCCGAGGACCGGATCGAGCCGGCCGCGATGATCGAGGCCTGGTTGCGGATGCCTTCATCGCGCAAGCGCTGGTCGACGACCGCGATCGCAATCTCGAGCGGAATGCCGACGTGGTCGCGAATGATCGCGGGCGCAGCACCCGTGCCTCCCGAGAAGCCGTCGAGGTAGACGTAGTCCGCACCCGCACGCACGATGCCCGACGCGATGGCGCCGACGTTGTGTACGGCGGCGATCTTGACGCCGACTGGCTTGTAGCCGCTGGCTTCCTTGAGCGAGTAGATGAGCTGGCGCAGGTCCTCGATCGAGTAGATGTCGTGATGCGGCGCCGGCGAGATGGCGTCGGAACCCTGCGGGATCATGCGCGTGGTCGAGACTTCCTTGTTGATCTTCTCGCCCGGCAGGTGCCCGCCGATACCCGGCTTGGCTCCCTGGCCGATCTTGATCTCGATCGCCGCGCCGCGGTTGAGGTACTCCGGGCTGACGCCGAAGCGGCCCGAAGCCACCTGCACGATGACGTTGTTGCCGTACGGGTAGAGGTCGGCGTGCAGTCCGCCCTCACCGGTGTTCATGAGGATGCCGAGACGCTCGGCGGCCATCGCGAGCGACTTGTGGACGTTCAGCGAGACCGAGCCGTAGCTCATCGGCGAGAAGATGATGGGCGTATCGAGCTTGATGTTGTTGGAGACGCCGGCGCCTTCCTTGAGGCGATAGCCACCGTTGCCGTTCGGACTCGACCTCGACGCTGTCGGGCTTGCGGCCGAGGTAGGTGCGCAGCTCCATCGGCTCGCGAAGCGGGTCGATGGACGGGTTGGTGACCTGGCAGGCGTCGAGCACGAGGTGGTCGAAGATCTTGAGGTAGGGCTTGTCGTTGCCCATGCCGGTGAGCATGACGCCGCCGGACTCGGCCTGGCGCCAGACGTTCTTGCGCAGCTCAGGCGACCAGTTGGCGTTGTCGCGCAGCGCAAGGTCGTTCTTCTTGATGGTGATGCAGTGCGCTGGGCAGTACGTCACGCAGCGGTGGCACGCCCGGCACTTGCTGTCGTCCGGGAACGGGCGCTCGTTGAACGAGTACACGCCCCAGCCGCACTGCTGCACGCAGCGGCCGCACTTGTGACACTTGTCGTAGTCGATCTCGACCTGGAACTCGGGTTGAATGAGGCTCGTCGGCATCTGTCTAGTTCACCTCGACTGTCTCGCAGGAGTCTTCGACACCGGTCACCGCGCAGCTGATCTCACTCGCCGAGAGGTGCAGGTCGCCGTGGATCGGCCACTCCATCCCCTTGACGCGCGCGACGACCGGCTCGCCGGCCTTGGGCGCCCAGACCTCGATCAGGCGCGTCGAGCACCTCGCGCATCGCCGACTCTTCCGAGGCGACCATGAGCTTGGATGCCCTGACGTGCCGCGACCAGCGGGCGCAGCTTGATGCGGTCGTTCATCGCCACCATGCCGCCGTTGAAGCCGAGCACGATCGCGAACGGGCCGTTGAGCATCGCCGGGCCGTAGACCGCGCGCAGCGAGCGGTAGACCGCAGCCTCCTCCTCGGGCATGCGCTCGATCTCACTCCACAGCGGAGCGGCGAGCGCCTTGCACGCCAGATCGAGCGGCAGCTTGTGCCGGCGAAGCAGCAGGTCGAACAGGTAGGCCGCGACCTCGGTGTCGGTGCCCAGCGTGCACTTGTAGCCGAACTGCTCGAGGTAGCGGCTGTTGATGCCGTAGCTCGAGATCTCGCCGTTGTGCACGATCGACCAGTCGAGCAGCGTGAACGGGTGCGCCCCGCCCCACCAGCCAGGCGTGTTGGTCGGGAAGCGGTTGTGGCCGGTCCACGTGTGGCCCTGATACTCGTCGAGCTGGTAGTAGTGGCCGATCTCCTCGGGAAAGCCGACGCCCTTGAACGCGCCCATGTTCTTGCCGCTCGAGGCGACGAACGCGCCATCGACCGTGCGAGTTGATCAGCATGACCGTGTGGACGACGAAGTCCTCGGGCGACATGTCGCTGGTCTCGAGCTTGTGCGGATCGGGCTGCAGGAAGTAGCGCCACAACAGCGGCGCATCGGTGATGCCCTTGACCGGACGCGTCGGCATCGGCTCGGCGAGGTCGACGACGAAGTAGCGGTCGAAGACAGCCTCGGCCTCTTCTTTGGCCTTCGTGTCGTGATACATCATGTGGAAACAGAAGTGATCCGGAAACTCGGGGTAGATGCCGTAGCCGGCAAACCCGCCACCCAGGCCGTTTCCGCGGTCATGCTGCACGGCCATCGCCTTGATGGCGTTCTCGCCGCTCATCAGCGCGCCGGACTCGTCGCAGATGCCCATGAGGCCGCAGCCGCCGTGAATCTTGAACGACGCCTCCTCGGCGTAGCGCGGACGATCTGTCGGCGACTCGAGAGGACAGGTCGGCCTGCTCGTGGGCATGCGGTCCAACAACGGTTCGTACGCCATGCTATTCAGCTCCTTGGAGTCATCGAGCGGCAGACATGAGCCGCGCCATCGCGTCGCCGCCGCTTTCCGGCAGAGGGCCGAGCCCCAGCTTCTTGCGAGCGGACTCCTTCGGCTTGCCGAGCATCCCCGTCTCCATGAACATCTTGTAGCTGGCTGGCACCGACTCGGGGCCAACCCCTCGCCCGATGGAAATCTCCTTGAGCCTGCGAAACGTGTCAGCCATTCCGATGTCGGAATGGCACAGCTCCGAGCACGTGTAGCACTCGAGGCACTTCCACAGCTGGCCCTCGGCGATGATCTTGTCGAGGTTGCCCGCGACGAGGTCCGCGATGATGTCGTTGGGCCGAAACGTCGGATCGATCTTGCCGACGGGACAGTCGTCCTTGCACGCCCGGCAGGCGTCGCACTTGTTGAGCAGCGCCACGTCGAAATCCTGGGCGAGCAGTGCCTTGTCGGCAGCACGCGATTCCCACTTGTCGAGGAACGGCTGCACGCTCACGCGGTGCATCCCGAGGCCAAGCTCATCAGGCGTGTGCCCATATGCCAGCGCGATCAGCTCGGAAAGGTAGAGGATCGGGACGTTGATGTTCTCATTGGCGCGCTGCAGGGCGGCCTGGTTCAGGTCGAACTGCTGGAAACAGCTCGGGCACACCACGATGAGTGCGTCCACGTCGTTGTTCTGGACGTCGACCAGCTTGCGTCGGCAAAACGCCAGCGACGACTCGCGCTCGCCGACACGATCGAGTGCCCCGCCGCAGCACTGCATCTTCGTCGGGTAGTCGACCACTCGCGCGCCAAGCGCCGCCACGATCTCTTCGACCTTCTTGGGGTGCAGCGGATCGTCCCAGCGCACCGCCGGCTGCGGACGCAGCAGATGGCAGCCGTAGTGAACGGCAATGCGCATGCCCCAGAACGGCTTCTTGGCCTTGCTCGCGATCAGCCCCGCACCCATGGACTCGGAGAGCCACTCGGCAAAGTGCATGATCTCGATGTCGCCCTCGTAGTGCAGGTCTTCGCTAGCCAAGCGCTCGTTGATCGCGTCTCGCTCGCGCCACTGCGTGCGCAGGTGGCTCTGCGCTTCCTTGAACGTCGAGTAGCAGCCGTTGCACGGCGTGACTACGCCGAGGCCGGCCTTCTCGATGATGGCGAGGTTTCGCGCCGCCGCCGTGTAGAACGATCCCGGGTCGTTGGCTTTGACGAGCGTGCCTTCAGGACAGCAGGTGTGACCCGACAGCTCATGCACCTGAGCGCCGAGATCTTCAAACATCACTCGCGTAGCCTTCTCGATGAACGGGAAACGCGCGGGGATCGTGCATCCCCAGAAGACCGCGAACTCCTTGTTCATGCTGTCGCCTTCCATCTCGCATGCGTCTTCTTGCCGAGAAACGAAAACGCCCGCCGCAACCCCATCGGGGCCAGGCGAGCGCCATTGCTCGTCACATTCGGTTTGGCACGGCTTCGTGCCAGCTCAAAAAGTATACCACGCGTGATAGCGGATAGAAACACGGCGGAAACACGGATAGCAGCTCAGTTTGAATCCGCCCTTTTCGTGTCGGGTGACGAATAGGTCTGATTCACTCCAGAAACATGAGCGACGCGTCATTCGCCATAGCAAGAAGGCCACCCGAAGGCGGCCTTCTCTCAGATGACTTGGCGCGTCTTGACGGCTCAGACCGCGGGCACAGCGGGCGACCCCATGTGCGTCGTCTTTGAGCCAGCGGGTCCTTGATACTGCGAACTACCAAATGCCAGGATCAGATAGAAGATGAACGACAGGAAGATCAGTCCAAGCGTGAAGCCCACCCCATGCCCAAACGACCTCGACAGATCGTTCATCACCACGATGAGCACAACGATGTTCACCAGCGGGATGAGCATCAACAGCAGCCACCACCACGGCCGTCCCACGATCTTGAGCAGCACGATGACGTTGTAGATCGGGATGATCGACTTCCATCCCGCTTCGCCAGCCTTCGTGAAGACCTTCCAGTAGGCGACGATTGCGATCACGACGACCACAAGCGCTACAAGCCCGCTGAGACCACTACCCGCAGCCCCAGCAGCAACATCCGACGAGTTCATGGTGATTCTCCTTCCTAGGGTGAACAGACAAACTCGTCGGATTGGTACCCCATCGTTGGCCAACCAACCAAAGAAATCCCAGGTCATAGCCCGAACGGGTGACCTGCTTGGCTAGATGCAGCCACACCACTGGGATGATTGCCGACAAGTTTCTCAGCGGCCACACGAGCTGCCGAGACACCGGTCACAAGCACGAGCCGACGAAGACGCCCCGGTGGAGACACGTCTGAGCACGGGTTACGGGCAAACACAAGAAGGGGCGGGATTCCTCCCGCCCCTTCAGATCGTGCTCCGTTTCAGCCAAGCAGGCTACTACTTCACGTTGAGGGTCTGGGCCTTCGAGATGCTTGCCTTGTAGGCCGCAGAGCCAGCGAAGCTTACCTGAGCTTGCCACTTGCCTGTGTAGAGGAACTTGCCCGTCCACGACAGTGTGCCTGAGGAAGTCGCGCTCATCTTGAAGCTGCCCCTCGGGCGCCAGTAGGTGACTTTGACTCTCTTCTTCTTGCCATGGACCTTCTTGATCACAGTCTTCGTCTCTTGGTGATAGAGGTAGAGCGTGGATGCCAGGGTCCGTGCTGCGGCGGCCGGAGAGATGTGCGCAGTAACAGTCGCCTTCTTGCTGTGACTGGGGCGAGAGGGCGAGACGGACGGCTTGGTGATGGACGTCTTGACGGCGGGCATGGTAAGTGCCGCGACCGTGAAGTGCACCGTGTGAACACTCTCAGGGTTTCCGGCACGGTCTGTCGAGTGATAGATCAGCGTGTGAGCGCCCAACGCTGAAGTCGAGACACTCCTGCCAGCTCCCTGATGGCCATCCAAGGTCCATGACGTGGAGGCCACTCCGGACAGCGCGTCGGTTGGCGAGAGATGAATCAGAGCGCTGCTGGTGTAGGTAGAGACGTGATCGTCGGTAGTAGAGGGCGGCGTCTTGTCGATCTGCACCGAGGCTGTCTTGGGGTCTTCCGCGCTATCGAATGCGTCGATGGATCGGTACTTGATGGTCGTGGTGCCCTCACTTGCGATGGTCACCGGTGCCGAATACAAGGTCAAGGCCGGGCCGTTGAGACCGTAGTAGGTCGAGAGGCCGTCGGGAGAATCGGTGTCTGAAGCCGTAAGAGAGAAGGTCACGTCGTGACTAGCCCAGTCAGAGGGCAATGCAGAGATGGTGGTCTCCGGCGGGTTGTTCGGCGGAGTTGACTCTCCTGGAGTGCTTATCAGCGTGCTGAGCGTGCTCACCAGCGGCTGATCGGTGAAGTTGGCTCCCTGCCACGGCATGGCGTTGGCTGCGTAGGCTCCGAAAAGCGCGACACTCGCAACCAGCATGCCCACAAGAACGAGACGCCTCGAATTGAGGTATTTCACAAAGACCCCCCACTTGACGGCCCCCTAGAGGAGCACCCCATCTGACCGCTGGAATTTTCCCCCACGTCTTGACGTACGTCAAGACGACGATGCAGGCGGACCCCCCTTGATGCACCTCTACCGGCTGACTGGCACAGCGGCGGACGCGGCGGACGCCTCGGCCGATGCGCTGGCAGCAATCGCCCGCAGCTGCGCGGCGCTCATTCGGTACGCGCACACCGGCTCCTCGTAGCGCACTCCCGAATAGCCGTACAGGTACTCCGATGGCACTTTGAACCGCACCACCTCGGTGCCCTGCATGGCTGCGTCGAGACCCTTTTGGAGTGAGGGCTCGTGGAAGCGCATCGATGCGTCACACAACACGAGGCACGGTGTCGATGACGCCACATAGCTCGTGAAGCTGCTCGAGTAAGCGGCTCCGGCCGCCCATGTCGGAACGCCGATCCGGAAGTAGTAGGGCCACGGCAGCGCACTGACGAGTGTCTCACCGGGCCGAACCACCGGAGCAATCTTCGCTGAGACTTCCCTGGGATAGTCGGTTTCAAGGAAGCTGGCAGTGGCCCGCGACACGTCGCGCATCCCCGTGAAGAGGACGGCAGCGGCTGTGGCCAGAATCGCAGCGTAAGACGCCAGCTCCCTCAACCTGGAAGGCCTGGGCTTCTTGCGCTTGGCACCTTTGGGCAAGGCTTCCCGTTCCCGGGGGTCGACCAGTAGCACCGTTGACGCAGCGACGGGCACCATGAAGGGCAGCAGGTGAATGAGGTAGCGCGATTCCCTTGGCTCGACCCAGTAGTACACGCCGAGCATGACGACGATTGCGGTGAGCAGCGCTCCCCCTATTTCTCCTCGTCCGCGCTCACGCAGCACGAGAGCGCCGGGCACGAGGAGCACGACAGTCGCCACGTCGCGCGTAGCGAAGTGATCGAGCCCTAGGAACGGGCTTGCGTGACCGCTGATGATGAACGCGCGCTGAAACAGGAACATGGCTGGCACCGCGAGCGCCAGCGCTGCGTAGCCGCCCATCCGCACCCATTGCGGCAGTCGGTACTTGGCGAGACTCGTGCCGCGTCGTCTCAGTAGCAGCGCCGCGACAGCGCTCACCAACGCCGCCGTACCGATAACGGGAAGCAGCCGAAACAGCACCCCGCGAGTCCAGGAGAGCGGGGGGAACCACAGTGTCGCGGCAACCATCGCAGGAAGCAGTGCGGCGGCACTCGCAGTTGCAAGCCGCTTCCAAGTCCACCCGAACGCGCTGAAGCCAAGCCAACACAACATCGGCAGAGCGACGAAGTAGGTCGGCCGCGACAAGAGCCAGAATCCAATGAGCAATCCGGTACCTATGTCGCCTGGATTGCTCACATCGTCAGGTCGCTGCTTTGCGAACATGCCCAGTACTACGAAGCCCAGAAGCACCGACACCGGATCACTCATCACGAACCCAGCCCAGTACGTTAGCCCATACGACGTCGCAACCAGGGCTCCGGCGGTCAGAGCGGCCCAGTCTGAGCCAAGCAGCCTGCGCACCGCCCAGAACGCCGCCGGCACGGCGAGAACCGCACAAGCCGCAGCCACCGCGTGACCCGCAGCCTCGGCCCCAAGTCCGAACGCCATCGTCATGGCCACAAGCAACGGAAAGGTGACCTTCATCGCCGCGTAGCCCGGCGGCGGAAACGGCATCCCGCCCGCGCCCAGAGTGCCCGTGAGGCGATGATCGTGCAGAAGATCTTGCGCGATCATCAGGTAGTAGTAGGAGTCAGGATAGATGAAGAACCGGAACTGATTGATAGCCTTCGAGTAGGTCGAGAAGGCCATCCCTGCGAGGATACCCGCCGAGCACACCGCAGCCGAGATCCCTGACCAGCGACCCGTGCGACCATCCTCTTTGGCGGACTTACCCTTCTTCATGCCACACAGTCTAGCCCACCGAACCTGGTGAGAGCCGACGGTGTCATCGTGCGCTCTGTGGACTGACACAACATGAACGGTGAGGCACAATAAGCCAGTCTCCCACACCCAAAGACGCACCTGCCGGGGAGGAGCGCCGATGACCAAACCCAAGAAGCGACCGTCAAAACCCGGCGACACACGCTCCCGACTCGACTCGGATGTCGGCTCGGGTCAACCCTTAGTCGCCCCGAACGTTCCCGAGTCTCCCGCAGTCAGTGCGCCAGCGATTTCCGAGTCGCCATCACCCGAACCATCTCAACCACAACGACGCCCTATCAGAACCACACTCCTGGTGCTCGGTAGTGTTCTCGCCATCCTCTTCGCGGCCGTCGCCGTCTGGACGATCATGCTCTACGGTGCGCTGACTGGCTCGGCGAGCAAGACCTCTCCCACGATGACGCAACTGCGCAAGGCTCTCTCTGCGCAGCAGCCCAATCAGCCCACTCGCATTCTCGTCGTCGGCGTTGACAAGGCCCGGATAGCAGGTGCAACGCGCTCGGACACGATGATTCTGGTCCAGCTTGATTGGTCTTCTCGGCAGGTTTGGATTGTCTCCATTCCGCGTGACACTCGAATCTACCTGCAAGGCCACGGATTTCTCAAGGTCAACGGGGCGCATGAGATCGGCGGACCCGCCCTCACGGTGTCGGCAGTGAGATCGCTCCTCGGATTGCCGATCAACCACTACGTCGAGGTTGACTGGGCCGGTTTCGAAAGACTTGTCGACGACTTGGGCGGCGTTTGGGTGAACATCCCGTCGCCAATTCACGACCGCAAGGCAGCAAGTCATACCTTGCACAGCCGAGCTCGCGCTGTGCCTTCGGGCTACCAGCACCTTGACGGGGCCCACGCGCTCACGTTCGCGCGCTCGCGCAAGTTCATCGACGCCGACTTCAGCCGCATGCGCGACCAGCAGACGCTGCTTCGCGCGCTTGCATCCCAGGCGGCGCGACCCCGAAACGTCGTGCTCGCGCCCAGGATCATTGGAGACCTGTTCAAGCAGGTGATCACCGACCTGGGCCGAGGCGACATGGTATCGATTGCCCTGTTGGCCAATCTCGCAGGTTCTGGCGGGGTCCATACGACCACCCTCACGGGTGACTGGCGAAGTCCGTTCGTCTATGCGAACCCCACTGCACTCGCCGCAATTCAGCGGGCGCTGCGCACTGACACCGACTTCAACACCAACCTCACCGACCCCGCCCTGACCGTCAGCAACGGGTCCGGAATCGCGGGCGCCGGAGCGGCGATCACGCGACGTCTGCAGCAGCAGGGCCTACGCGTCAAGCGGCTCGGCAATGCACCCCGCCGATTCGACCACACGGTCGTCGTCTACAAGGGCAATGACCCCTCGATCGCCGAGCGTGTCGCCCGCTTGCTCGGCGGTGCCCAGGTGGCCTCGGCGGGTTCGTACTATCGGTTCTCGACGCAAATACTGGTGGTTGTCGGAAACGACTGGTCCAACCTCAGCACTCGGAACGCACGCGAGCGTCCCTAGGGTCCGATCGCGTGCGTTCCGACGAGGCGGACGCCAGGCACCTGCATGTAGTCTGAGAAGAACGTATCCTTGCGAATGACCGTCTGCCCCTGCATCACGATGCGTTTGACCGTAATGCGCCGCCGCCCGACGCTCGGAGAAGCAAGCTGCGTCGTCCCTCTCGGCAGTTTGGCGTCCTTCACCCGTCGCGGCGCCGGAGCTGGGGCGATCCTCCATGGACCGGTGGTCGACGTGACCTCGATGCCGCTGGACACGCCGAGAAGATCGACGCTCACGGTCGCCGTGGTCACTTTCGCTGAAAGCAAGAGCCAGCCGGGAGTGTCATTTACGAAGCGCAGATCCGCGCCACCCCACGAGACGGTCGAGTCTCGACCGTCTGGATAGTGCGAGATGTACGCGCTGTGGTTGTGGCGTTCACTGATCGGTAGACCGCTCTCGAAGACCGTATTGAATAGCGTCGTGCACACTAGGCAGATCCCGCCGCCAACCTGCTCGATCGGTCGACCGTTGTCTAGCGCTCCCGCGGACTCGTAGCCCTTTGCTGCGGTCCTCGGCCCGACTGCCTGGTTTACCGAGAACTCCTCGCCCGGCGCGATGAGCATGCCGTCGAGAGTCGAGGCCAATAGTTTGATATTGGCGAGTCGCGGATCCCTAGACCCATCCATCTTTGGCAAGGCCGTGGCATAGGTCGATAGACGCGTCCGTGCGCCCAGTGTCGACGCCGGGGATTCCCTGAGAGCGGTTCGCGCGCCCTGTGCCACAATCAGCAGCCCAACGACAGCCACCAAGCCCAGATGAAGACGCCTCGGCATCGCGCGCTCCGAGTATTCCCCGAGACCACTCGATGGCCACGACACACCCGACACGAGTGACGCCGCGACAGGCACGAGGAACGGCAGCTCTACCAAGAGGGACTGGGAGGCGAGCTCGCCAGCCAACAAGTAGGCGAGCGTCATGGTCACGGCCGCTGACAGAAGCGCAATGGGCGTGAGCGCGTCGCCCCTGCGGGCCGATCGCCACGCCGCCGGCACAACGGCCACCACAATAGCGAGATCCATCAATGAGAACGGCAGTGACCACATGCTCAACTCGGGCAGGAATCGCCCGACGACGATCCGCGCCATGTAGACAATCGGCAAGAGCCCAGCCATTCCCACCGCCGCCCGAGTGCTGAGACGGACGCGCGCGTCAGCGGATAGTCGCGACCACCGGCGTGCCCCCAGTTGGATCGCGAACCACGCCCCGAGCACAGCCACCAGGCCGATGCCCGCGTTCAGGAGTGCGCCGCTCCACCCGAAACCCGCAGGCGGGAACCAGAAGACCGCGGCCGCCCCAATCACCAGTGCTGCAGAAGCCATGGCGGAAAGCAGGCGTCTGCGAGTCCACGCGAAATGCTCTCTGCCGATCCAACCCAGGAACGGCAGCGCCAGCGCAACCACCGGACCCGTGAGCACCCACGCGGCAAAGAGTACGCCAGCCGCGATGTCACCAGGCTCACTCCATTCGTCTCGGCGCACCCTGGCGACCAGGGCCAGAACGGCGAACCCGAGAAGTGCCGAGACTGGTATCCCCCGCGATAAAGCCTGACCACAGGCCAAGCACGAATGAGGCGGCGACCAGCGCTGCGGCAGCCACTCCCGCCTGCCGCGAACGCACGGCGCGCGTCACGGCGACGAACGCAACCGGCACGGCAAGCACTGCGGCAACTCGAGCAACGAGTACGCTCGCCGAGACCGCATCGGGAACGAGTCGCATGACCAACGACACGACGAAGGGGTAGAACGCCTTCATCGCAGCGTATGACTGAGGGATGAACGGCGCCTCTGTGGTGCCGAGGCCTTGATAGGGACGCTCACCAGCGGCAAGACTCTCGGCCATGAACCGGAAGTCCCTTGAGTCCGGATAGATCATGCCGCCACTCGGTGAGACGAACCGTAGGACCGCCGAGATTGCGGTCAGACTGGCGACGACTGCCCAGGACCAGATCGCCGGTCGCCGCGGTCTGGTTGCGGCCGGCTGTCGAGCTATCTCATCGGAGCCGGTCACGTCTGAGCAACCTGGCTCCACCTCATTTGTAGCCGGGTCAGAACACACGGCTGTTCCCCCGCCAGTAGGGCCCGCGAGTGCTCGCCGAATCCTAGCACACCGCAGCTCCATGAGAATGTCTGGCTAGCTAGCCCATCAGCGACAAGACAGCACTCCCGATCGCGTACAGCCCAAAGGCGATGACGAGTGCTCCCGACACGATACCCACTCGCTGCACCAAGCGTTTCTCGGCGGCCACACGAGCTGCCGAGACACCGGTCACAAGCACGAACCACCAGGCTAGCGATCCCGTGAAAATGCCCGCAGTAGCTGTTGCAGCCTCGGCCAGCCCAGGCTGCGTGACCAGGCCAGCGCTCGCGAAGACGGCGCCGAACGCCATGATGGTCGACGGATTTGTGAGTGTCAGTCCAACCGCCGAGAAGTACGAGGAGCCCGTAGAGCTCGCGGGTGCAACCAACCCACCCTCTGGCGTCTCGGAAAGAATCGCTCTCGAGCCAAGCAACACAAGCGCCGCACCACCCAGCAGCTTCAGCGGAATCTGCCACGCCACCAGTGTCGCCGAGATGGCCGCCACTCCGAAGGCAGCAAGCGCCGCGTACGTGCCATCGGCGGTCGCGATGCCAAGCCCTGTCGCTATCCCCGTGCGCCATCCCTGCTCGAGCGTGCGCTGGATGATGAGCATCCCCATGGCGCCGACGGGAGCGGCGACGGCGATGCCGATCACGAAGGTGCGCGCGAAGAGCGCCGCAAGCGACAGCTCCGCAGCACTCATGACTCCTCGGCCTCGCTGGCGAGCACGACAGCTTCCGCGATCTCGCGAAGTGTCTTGCGCTTGTCCATCGCAAGCTTCTGCAGGCGCCTTGAACGCCTCAGGCTCGCTTCGCCCGCGCGACATCAGAATGCCCTTGGCGCGATCGACGACCTTGCGCGTCTCGAGCCGCTCGGTCAGGTCGACGACCTCATCGGCGAGCGCTGATGATTCGGCGAAACGCGCCGCCGCAACCGCCATCGCTGGCAAGATGTCGGTGCGCGAGAACGGCTTGACGATGTAGGCCATCGCGCCAGCGGCGGCCGCTCGCTCGACGTGCTCGGCTTGCGAGAACGCCGTCGACCATCACGACCGGCGCGATGCGCTCTTCACCGAGTGTCCCGGCAGCCTCAAGCCCGCTGACGCCGGGCATGTTGATGTCCATGAAGACGACGTCGGGCGTAGCGACCGCGCGCCAGCGCGACGGCCTCGAGCGCCGTCGCGCGCCTCGCCGACAACCTCGTGGCCCTCGCTCGGTGAGCATCTCGCGCAGGTCCATGCGAATGAGCGCTTCGTCTTCAGCGATCAGCACGCGCACGTGGCGTCATGCCTTCGTCTCGTCACGATGATGAGCGCCGCTGCTCTCCATGCTCGCTCATCCGTCTCGTCGGAATCGCGCGCAGTCGTTCGCGGTATCGGCGAGCGGCACCCGAACGTCACGGTCGTCCCTCGCCCTCCCGAGAACGTCAGCGTCCCGCGCAAGTCGTCCTCGACGACGGTGCGCACGATCGCAAGCCCCAGGTTCGCCGAGGAGACCGGCTCGAAGCCCTCCGGCAGCCCCACGCCGTCGTCGCGCACGGTGAGCACGCAGCTCGCCGGGCACGCGGCGCATGGCCACCTCGACGCGCACCGACCTCGCGGTCGACGCATGCCGTGCTCGAGCGCGTTGTGGACCAGTTCGGCGAGGCGCCAGCGCGAGCGACGTCGCCGTGTGTGCGTCGACGTCACCGGTCGTGCCTTCGACGGTGACCGCGATGGCGCTGCCCTCGCCGACCAGCCCTCGAGCTACGAGGTCGGTGACGGTGCGCGCCGCCGCGGCGAAGTCGACGAGCTCATCGTCGGATCCCGCGAGCAGGTCGTGGACGACCGCCATCGAGCTCGACGCGCTCGGTCGCCTCGGCGAGTGCTCGGCGAGCCTCGTCGGAGTCGCTGCGGCGCGCCTGGATGCGCAGGAGCGAGGCGATGGTCTGCAGATTGTTCTTCACACGATGGTGGACTTCGCGGATCGTCGCGTCCTTGACCTTGATCTCGGCCTCGCGGCGGGACGCCTCGGTCATGTCCTGCACGAGCACGAGCGCCCCCGCGCGAAGTCCGATCGTCCGATAGCCGAGCACGCGCTCGGCGACCTCGGTGTCGACCGCGATGGCTGCCGCGCGTGCCAAGCACCGGCGCGATTCCGAAGCCGCCGCCTGGCAGCGCGGACGCCTGCATGCCCGACGAGCGGCCTGGTCGACCCCAGCAAGCCGCATGATGTTGACGGCGTTCGGCGACGCGTAGGCGATCTGGCCGGACTCATCCACTCGCATGACGCCATCGCCGGCGGTCCGCACGGTCGCGAACGGCTCGCCGGTGCGCACGTCGGCGAGCGGTGCGTCGCGAAGCGAGTCGAGCAGCTCCTCGGCGATGTCCATGAATGCGCGCTCCATCGCGCCTGCCGACTCGGCGACCTGCTCGGCGATGTCGCGGGCCACGACCGCGAACGGCTTCGGCGTGCCGATCGGCCACGCCGCGGTCGTGTAGCCGATGCCGCGCGCTGCTCGGCGGCGGTCGCTCGCAACCGGCTCGCATGTGGCCAGCGCGCTGTAGGCCTCGGGCTCGTCGTCACGGGCGAGTTCGCGGCCTACGCGCGAGGACGCGAACGGCGCCAGCGCCGTGTTGGGCCGCGCGTCGGCCACAACCGCGAGCACGCCGGGAGCATCCGGCACCGCCAGCGCGACATCGCCGTAGGCCATGTCGGCGACCAACTGAAGGTTCGCGACGACGTTCGCCAGATGCGCGCGGGCCGAAGCGGGTAGCTCGGCGATTGGATCGACACTGCTCATGCGTGCAGTATACGCGCAGGTCGCGCGCTTGAAGCGAACCGACATGGGCCAGGCTTGGTGTACTCCGAGGCTGGGAGCGCGGTTCCGTGATGCGGTCCCACGGGACTGTCATTCGATCGCGACCGCAATTCCTTCGCTGAAGCGCACATACGGTCTGTGGACACGCTATACTGACCGCCGCGACACCAGTCGCTTCGGCTCCAATTGACAGCACAACATGGGCGAGTGGCGGAATGGCAGACGCGGCGGTCTCATGCCACAAGCATCAGAAATTGAGTGCCCCGGGGGAAACGCCGGGAGTAGAACGCCTCAAATTCGGGGGAGGCTGCACCGGAAACGGCATGCTAGCCCCGAGCCAAGCCCTCGGTTAGCCGAGGGAAGGTGTAGAGACCAGACGGGGCGCACCCGCAACGGGTAATGCCGTGGGTGAAGAGATGGTCCAGACCACGAACAGCCAGAAGCATGGCTGGCGGCGAAAGCCGTAGCGGCAGGAAAAACCGCTGGCCGAAAGGTCGTGAGGGTTCGACTCCCTCCTCGCCCACCATGTGCTGCCGAGCGACGCACCCCTTGGATGTCAGAGCCGCGAGCTACTCTCGAATTGACAGCTCACTTCGAGAGGAGTTCGATGGCGCGGGCCAAACCTCATTGGCGGTATTCACCCGGCAGCTGGCGCAAGCCGTCCGAACATCGCGCTCGCTGCGTCAAGTGCTCGCGAAGTTGGGGCTTTCCCAACAAGGTGGCGGGGCCTACGCAACGTTGCATCGCCGAATCAAGGAGCTCGGACTCGAAACCGGCCATCTCACCGGTCAAGGGTGGAACGTCGGCAACGCGAGCGGCAACTTGCGTTCCGGGGCGATTCCGCTGGACCTGCTGCTGACCCGAGACTCGCCCTGCACGAACTTCGGGCGCCTGAAACGCAGACTCGTCGTAGACGGCCTTCTTAGGAATCGGTGCTACATCTGCGGATTGGGCCCAGTCTGGAGAGACCGCGAACTGGTGTTGCGGCTCGACCATATCAACGGCAGACGCGAGGACAACAGACTCGAGAATCTCCGCATGGTCTGCCCCAACTGCGATAGCCAATTGCCAACGTTCGCAGGACGAAACAGAGGTCGGATGCCGGGCCCCGCCGACAGCATCAATGCCAGCGGAACTCTCAAGTGAACAGAGCTGGCAAATGTGGTGGTCGGCAGGCTATCGTCACTGGCGCAGTTGATCGGACCAGGTATCTCGACCACTGCTGATCCAGCTGCAGGCATCCACCCGAGCTTCTCAGTCCACCTTCGATTCCCTCGCCGCGCGCCCAGCCTGCGCGTATAGCGGCGCGCCACCAGCAAACGCAATCGAGCTAAGCGCCCATGCAACCGGCAATCCCACGACCGTTGCGATCCACCCGAGCGCGGGCTGACCCAGTGAACCGCCAGCGTCACCAAACAGCGAGTCGAGTGAGAGCACCGTCGCCCGCTGAGCTGATGGGATGTGCTCGTTGATGAGTGCCGAGCGCACCGGGCCGAGCATCCCGAACATCAGGCTCCACGCCAACCACAACGCGATCGCGATTCCGGCGGGCAGCACGCCCGGCGCAATCCCAGAGAGTCCGACGGCAGCGATGCCAAGCACACCAGCGGCGCTCACGAGTGACCCTACCGCAAGCACGCTCGCCGCAGGCCGGCGCGCCGCACCGCTGCCCATCACCACGCCAACTAGGCCTGCGCCGACGATCGTCACGCACGAGGCAACTGCCTGCACCACCCCAAGCAGCCACACCGCGTTCGGATCGCCGAGCAAGTCCAACACAAACGGCTGCCACGAGTAGAACACGAACATGCCCGAGATCCCCGTCACCGCTGAGACGAACATCATCGGCCGGACCACTCGGCTTCGCCAACCGTACGCGGTGCCATCTCGCAAAATGCGTGATGACTCAGCACCGAACGTTGAGAAGTGCAGCGATCTGGGCTCAAAGCCGAAGTCGTGAACCATGACAACGACCAGCACAAACGCGATGACGAGAATCCCCGCGCGCACCAGATACGGGATCACGAGATTGATGTTGCCGAGCAACCCACCCGCAAGCGACCCAACGATCATGGCGGCCCCATTGGCCTGCTGGCCCCGAGCGAACACCCTGTCCTTCGGACCCTCCCATCCAGCCGCATCCAGAGCGTCGACCATCCACGCGTCAACTGCTCCCGTCTGGAACGTGAAGCCCAAGCCGAGAAGCAGGCTCGCGATGGTGAACCCCCAGAAGCCCCAGCCCACGAGCGGAGTGACCACATACATGACGGTCGAGACGCTGATCGTGAAGATCGCCAGCAGGAACGACGCCCGGCGCCCGATCGTATCGGCGACCACTCCCGTTGGAACCTCACACAGCGCCTGTGCGATCAAGAACGACCCCGTGTTGACCAGCATCACTTCGAACAGCGTGAGATGGCCTCGCTGCAGGAGGAAGATCGTGTTGATCGCCCAGATCATGGACGTCGCCAAGGTGAACAGCGCGCTCGTCGACACGTACGCAAGGATGATTCGGCCAGAAGTGTAGGGGCGCTCCGTCATGGGAGAAGGATTCCCGCACGGCGGCCCCCCAAAGCGCTCGCCGCGCACGTCAGGCGCTCGCTGTGCACGTAGGCACTCGCTGTGCGGCAGGCGCTCGCCATACGCGCCGCACTCACCGCTTCACTCCTCGGCGAGTCTCGTCACATGTGTGGGCTGCCCTTCTCGGCCACGTCCAACCGTGCGGATGCGTTCGCTCAGATGGGAAACCACTCAAGAGGCCCGCAGGGGCCGTGAGGCTCACCCTTCACATGGAGGCACACGTGTCAGAGTCGCGCTATCCGCTCGCGCCCCAGCTGGACGAACTCATCACCCGCGTGCCCAAGGTCGAACTCCACGTGCACCTGGAGGGCACGCTCGAGCCAAAGCTGGCGTTCCGGCTTGCCGAGAAGAACGGCGTCACGCTGCCCTACGCCAACGCCGAGCAGATGCGGGCGGCCTACAACTTCACTGACCTGCAATCCTTCCTCGACGTGTACTACGCAGCCTGCGCGGTGCTTGTGACGCACGACGACTTCCGCGAGCTTGCACTCGCCTACCTACGCCGGGCCGCAGCCGACAACGTCCGGCACGCCGAGCCGTTCTTCGACCCTCAATCGCACACGTCGCGCGGTATCGCGTTTGGCGATGTCGTTGGCGGCATTCTCGACGGCCTGGCCGAGGGCGAGCGCGAGCTGGGGATCACAAGCCGCTTGATCATGTGCTTCCTGCGCGATCTTCCTGCCGAGGACGCCGAAGCAACGCTCGTCGGCGGCCGAGCCGTGGGCGGGTCAGATCGCAGCCGTCGGACTTGACTCGGAGGAGCCCGGCCATCCACCGGAGCCGTTCTCGGCGGTCTATGCGCGGGCTCGCGAGATGGGACTTCTCGGCGTGGCGCACGCAGGTGAGGAGGGCGACGCTTCGATGGTGGCGCGCACACTCGACTCCCTGCATGTCGCGCGCATCGACCACGGCGTGCGTGCTGCCGATGATCCTGCAGTCATGCGCCGACTCGCCGAGGAAGGCGTCACGCTCACAGTCTGCCCACTCAGCAACGTCCGGCTCAAGGTGTTCTCGGCGCTCCCACAGGTGCCGATTCGCACGCTCCTGGACGCGGGTGTGGCCGTCACACTGAACTCGGATGACCCGGCGTACTTCGGCGGGTATGTGGGCGAGAACTATCGAGCGGCGTGCTCGGCGTGCTCGCTCACGGCCGAGGACTTGCACCGGATCGGGCGGTTCGCGATCCTCGGCTCGTTTGCGGACGAGTCTCGCAAGGACGCGCTAACGGCCGAACTTGAGAGCGTGTTCGCCGACAGCACGGCGATCAGCTAGGCGCGCAATCGCGAAACACGGCGCGAACGTTGCGGCGCTGGGCCATTCCTATGTCCGCCAGCAATACGAACACCTGTTCGCTTCATGCGCGAATTCGTGGTACGCTCGGCGAGCCCCGAACCGAACAGGAGTTCGCCCCTATGGCCGAGAAAG
>CAVWDS010000011.1:0-465778 GCA_963753795.1 uncultured Acidobacteriota bacterium | reverse complement strand
CTCTCGTGGCGCGTCCGGACGACCGGCTGGAAGTGTGATCACCCATTTGCTCACATCCGCAGCGGCCTCCAGTATCCGGTGAGTTCCAGATAACCCTGTCCCTGCAGCTTGCCTGCCGCGAGCGCCCGCACCGCGCCTTCCCAGTAGATGGTGCCGGTGCTCGCGCGCGAATCGAGTTCCTGGTCGTCCATCAGCGGCTCCAGTTCGAGATCGAGCCGCCCTGCCCTCAGCCGCATGGCGACCGGATACTCGGCCCCGGTGCGCGGGGAGCGCCAGCGGCGCGCGGGCTCGAAGCTCACCTCCTCCGGCTTGAGCACGCGCACCCGGCCGTCGGCGCCGCGCAGGGCCCCGCCCGCCCAATAGGTGCCGCCCTCTTGTCGCGAATGCGAAACGCCATCAGCGCGCCGCCGTCGGCGAGATTCAGCCCCACCCAATCCCAGCCCACGGCCTCCTCGGCCAGGTATTCGCTCGACCACTCGTGGTCCAGCCAGGCGCTGCCGCTGACGGCGAACTCCTCGCCCTTGACGGTGATCGTGCCGGACACGGCGAGTTGCGGCTGGCTGTAGTAGTAGCTCGCCTGCGCGGGCATGGGCCCTTTGCGGCTCAGGCCGCGCTCGCCTTGCAGCAGCACCGGCTGGGTGGTCTTGAATTCGAGCGCGTAGCCGAAATCGCGCGCCGCAATCCTGGCGCTGTAGCCGGAGTCAGTCTGCTGCAGCGACCAGTCGTCGATCCATACGTCCGTGCCTCCTTCCTTCGCTTCAGCCAGGCCGAAGCCCGCGCGCGCGGCGCGCTGGTCGTGCAGCAGTTTGCCGATGGCCGGATCGGCCAGCGCCGCGTGCGCGAACAAGAGCTGGCGCGGCGCGAAACGGCTCGGATTGTTCTCCGCCACTCCCGGACGGTTGCGGAAAAACGTTATCTGTATGCCCAGATCGCGCCCGCGCGCATCCTTCACCCAGCCGGTGAGATACCACCATTCGGTGCGGAATTGCGGATGGCTGCCGTAATCGCGCGGGAATTGCAATTCATGGCCCGGCTGAACCTGCGCATAGTCCTGCGCGAAAGCGGCGCCGCACAGCGAGGCAAACCCGATTGTCAGCAGCGCTGCCGTCCTGACCCGCCTGCTCTCCCACGATTGTTTAACTTTTGAAACGACGACACTCAGACGGCACCTTGATTTCCGCCATGTCGATTTGCCACTTTTGACAAGTTTTCTACTTGTCTCGGTTGACACCGCCCTATTTCTCCGGAAGTAGACTGGTAAGTTCACGGTAGCGGCGGAACAGGAAGGCGACGCGCTCGGCGTCGCTGGCCCACTTGCGCTTGGCGCCGTCGGGCACATAGGCGACATCGACCGCGCGGTCTAGCGCTTGGTGCGCCTTCACCAACGCGGGCGGCATCAGATCGGGGTCGTAGAGCGTGGCTAGTGACACGGACACATCGCGTTTAAATTCGGCTTCACGCACATCGAGCACGCCCTGCACCGCATCCTCCACCGCCGTGCGCTGGTCGTCTGTCGCATGCTCAGGCCAGGGGAAATTGTTATAGACAATCTGATTGGTGTAGCGATATCGACTTTCGAGACGCCCACAAACATACCGTACCCATGCCATATGCATGGCCGAACTCATTACACCAAATTCATACGTTGTTCCATTCGGGACACAAAGATTGGCACGGTCCTTCCAAATCACCTTACGCTGCCGTAGCAGCCGCATGTAAAGCTCGTTCAGGAGAGCGGTGGGTTGGAGAGTGTTCTCGCTTGGCTCGCGTCGCATCAATGCTAGCGCAATTTGGTGAAGCTGATCGTAGACCAAGGGAATGAGTTGGTTGAAAGCCTCCGGATCCCCTTCACGCCAGCTTCGCAGGAACCGGGTGACTTCACCGGGCTCGTCACCGCTCATACCAGTGTGCCTCCTACCGCGTTCTCCGCGCCGATTATCCCACCAATGAGGGGATTCGACCAGATTTTTCGCAGTATAAGTGAGGGGAAGATAAGGCCGACGCTCAACGACAAAGTGTTCACCACGGAGGGAGGACATCATGAGAAAGCTTTCCTTATTGCTGATCATATTATCTACTATGGCTTTTGTCTCGTGCGGGGGAGCAGGCGGAGGGCTTTCCGGTTCGCCCGACCAACCAAACCAACCTATCAGCGTAACCCTCAACACGGCCGCGGTCACGCTTGACACGGGAGACACGTTCCAGTTCCGCGCTTCGGTCAACAATGCCACCGATACCACCATCACTTGGACGGTGAACGACGTCGTGGGCGGCAACTCCACAGTCGGGACCATGTCGGTGGATGGGTTGTACACGGCTCCCGCGACTGTCCCGAGTTCCAATCCGGTCACAGCTAAGGCTACCTCGAATGCCGACACGAGCAAGTCCGCTACGGCGACGATCACGGTCAACCCTAAGTTTGCCATTTCGCCTACCTCGGCGACCGTCGCCACAGGACAGACCCAGCAGTTCACCACCAATCTCCCGGTCGACCATTGGGAAGTGAATGATATGGGAGGGGGCAACCTGCAGACGGTCGGGGCGATCTCCTCCTCCGGACTTTATACGGCGCCCGCCGTTGTCCCGACTCCCAACACCGTGACGGTCAAAGCAGTGAAGCAAGGCGACGCCACGAAGACCGCCACAGCGACGGTCACTATTGTATCCGGTAGCCCGGGGACGCCCATCATTACGCCCATGACGGCGACAGTCCCTGCCGGCGGCCCGCAACAGTTTACGGTTACGAACGGCATCGCGGTGAATTGGGAAGTGGACGGAGCTGCCGGAACCGACCCCAGCACCTGGGGCACGATTTCCGCATCCGGCCTTTACACCGCGCCGCTCAGCCCACCCTGGACAGGCAAGGTCAACATCAAAGCCACGTCCCAGAGTGACACCACAAAGTCGGCGAATGCGGTTGCGACCGTCGTTTTTTCCAACGCCACCTTGAATGGCCACTACGCATTCAGATATAGAGCTGTTGACAACGCTGTTGGCACCGCCTCCGCCGATCACATCTGGGCCGTGGGAAGTTTCGTGGCCGATGGGCAGGGCGGGATATCAGGCGGCAGCATGGATCTCAGCTTGGTTACCAGCAGTCCCGAGAATCCCATCACCGCACCCTTTACGGGAACCTATTCCGTCGGTGCTGACGGGAGAGGCGCCGCGGCCCTCACGCTCCAGATCAGCGGAAGTCCGGTCATCCCTCTGCGGTGGGTAATGATTTCGAATGCTTCCGCTCGCATGATCGGATTTGACGACACGGGAAGCGGATGGGGGAACATCGACATGCAGGACCCCTCGTCCTTTTCCTCCGGGCTATCCGGAACGTATGTCTTTAGCTATGACGGTCTCAACAACGCTCTGAACCCGACAGCCGCCGCCGGGATGTTCAGTGCAGACGCGGGAGTCATCAGCTCGGGTGTGGGAGATTTCAATACCCCAGTATCGGGCGCGGGCGGTGTACGGCAGGGGGTTCCCTTTGACGGAAGCTACTCAAGTGTTGATCCCTCGACCGGACGCGGCACCTGGAGTTTTATCGACGGCTTAACGGGGTATACGTGGAGCTTCGCCTTTTACCTGCTTAATTCCTCGACCTTCGTCTTCTCCTCCACGGATTTAGGCTTTGGCTTTCTCGGCGTGGCCGTCCAGCAGGACACGAGTTCATCATTTTCCAACAGCTCGCTTTCCGGAAATTCGATACTTATCTCCAATGGATACATTTCCGTCAATGCCAACACGGTCGCCACAACATGGGCCGGCCGTTTTACCGCCGATGGCAACGGGCTCTTTCCTGACGGCGTTGTAGACAGCAATATGAATGGTACTGTAGGTGCGGACCTGCCATATCGCGGGGCCTATTCGATCGGCCAGAATGGCCACGGGACGGCCATCATTGGGAACACGACATCGGTTGCAACCAACAGCCTGGGCTTGTACATGATTTCGGCTAACAGTGCATTCTGGGTCTCCCTCGACGGAAGCTGGGTTGCGTCAGGCCAGTTTATGCCGCAAGCGTCAGGGACCTACAGCACCGCCACGCTGAGAAACAGTTGGGCGTTCACTCTCCGAGCGAGTTACGTCTCGCCGGCAGATGACATGGCCGGCCAGATGACCTCCGATGGCGCCGGCAATTTGACTGGAACTGCTGATGTGAATGCTGCCGGCACGCTCGAGCCAGACACGGCATTCACCGGCACCTATACGGTGTCCGCTAACGGGCGGGGCGAAGTGGCAGTCGCCGTGGGCCCCGCCACGGTTCACTACGCGATGTACCTGCAATCTGGACGCACAGGCTTTCTGGTGCCTATCGATTCCGGCGCTCCGGCTACGTTCGGCATTGTTTATCGGCAATTCTGATTGTCGAAGCGTCGGCAAGGGCTCAGCCCGCAGGGCGTGGGCTGGGCCCTCACAGGAGTGAGCAGATACAAGGTAAGATACAAGCGTGGACTTCCGTCCCGCCTTGGCGGGAAAGTCCGCGGCCCTTGTCTATACCGCCTCCCCTCGCGCTGTAGTCGCGTGCGCTCGTAGTCCGTGGTCCGTGGTCAGTAGTCAGTCATCAGTATTCAGTAACCCCCCCCAGTGCTTGGTCCTTGATCGATGTGCGCTTAGCGCTGCCCGCTGATAGCTGACGGCTCTAAACTCACAACTGACGACTGACAACTGATTCCTGAGATTTGAGAAGAGTGATTGGTGAAAGGTGAATTATGAATCCTGGATGATGAACAGAAACCGGGCCGTTGTAGCGCCCCGATGCATTGGGGCGGCTCGTCCCCAATCGACAACAAAAAGCCGCGGACCTGCGAAATAGGCCCGCGCTACCCTCGCTACCCGCTTCGCCTCAATCGCGCTCCCGGAAAAATGAGCCACCCGGCCGACGCAAGCGAGGAATTGCACGTTCTCGGCCTTAACAGCCCCATTGAAGATTGCACTCCCCAAGTTCCCGTGATGTATTAACCTTTAAGGGTCGGTTTGTGCGCCAACCTCAGAGCCAGAATCGGCGGCTTTTAAAGGGTAAGCTATGATCCGTTGGAGGCCGTTTGAGTACCAGGGCAAGGTCTACGACCTAACTCATTTGCACCCCAGAACCGTTGTTTACGAGCAGGCTGCGAAGGGAGACAAACCAAGCCGCAGCTACACAGTGGACGTTGTCTTCGGCCTGCATTGCTTCACACGCATGTTCGAGGAGGCGAAGAAACCGGACACGGCCCTTATCTACGCGGATAACAGGGAGGAGCGAATATTTGACTTTCGGCGCTATCAGTTGTCACGCCTTCTTCCGGAAATTATTGAAGGATTGCCCCTTCGCAAATGCTACCACTCGGGTAAGGGCAATTTCTTCTCTGTCGAGATAACCGAAGAAAACGGCCAGCAAGTTGAATACGACATTTTCTTTGCGGCGTCGCGCTCTTCCAAGAAAGGTGTCATAAACCTCTTTGTGCAGAGCGCCTATGTCCGTGATCCCCAATACGCCGCTAGCCGGCCAGAAATGAAACCAATAGGATTCTACGTGATTTTGTTCAACAGCTTGAACAATCGCCCCATCAAGCCGCCCCCAAACTAAAAAAGGCTCCCTTGCGGGAGCCTTTTTTGAAGGACTAGATTTAATCGGACCTCTTGGTTATCCCCACACTTGGGTGGAGGCCATCGCTGGCGAGGACAGCGCACAGCAAAGTGGTGCTGTATCCGTTCATACGCTGCCATGAAAATGGTACCCCCAGGCACCTAACCTTGTCAAGACCATTTTCGAGGTTTTTGGCAACTTAGGGAAAACCAATACCTCATTATTTTTCAATAACATCAAGCCACGGTCAGCGCAGTTCTGACCGTGTCGTACCCGCTTGCCATTCCCTGTAGGGGGACGGGTTGCCGTCCCCTTGTGGCTTATTGCCGCCGAGCGGGATTACTCTGCGGCTTTTTGCTTTCTGGTGCAGTTCCGGCGCGCATTTCTCCCGGCGTCAAGGACGCATCCGCTGACCGGGGAGAGGTGATAACCCTTGCCTCCTGCCTGCAAGGGAGGTCGTTCAGAAGTGCCGCTTGACGTGTTCTGGGTTGGCCATGGTTTCAACCTCGGTAATGACGGTCGGAGTGGAATATTCGCATGGGCGGAGAGATTTGTGAAAAGTGAATGCTGAAAGGTGAATTGTGAATTCTGGATGATAAACAGGAATCGGGCCGTTGTAGCGTCCCGATGCATCGGGGCACTTCGTCCCCGATCGACAACAAAAAACCGCTGACCTGAGCAACGGGTCCGCGCCACGCTTGCTGAGAAGAGCCGTCGACCTTGAAAAACGGGTCTGCGCTGACCTTGGCTACCCCCTACGTGCGCCCCGCACCCGTGATGCGCACAGGAGCCCTTGGGGAAATCTTGGTCTGCAGCCGGGACCGCTTCCCGTCCGATCCAGCACGGCGAGGTGCTGCTGCAAACAGCACTCCTGGGAACTGTTCCGCTACTTGAACTGTCCCGGATAGTCCGGTAGTGTTCAGTTTGACGTAAAGGCGGCTTTACGCCGCCACGTGGTCCGTCAGTTGACGGATAAACTCGCCGCTACAACTCCAAACTGAGACACTACCGATAGTCCTATTGCGTTGACTTAGCTGCAACCGCGGCCTAAGATGGCTACCAAAGGCGGAACCCTCGCATGATCGGCAAGACCATTTCCCACTACCGCATTCTGGAGAAGCTTGGCGGGGGCGGCATGGGTGTCGTCTATGAGGCCGAGGACACCAAGCTCAAGCGCACCGTCGCCTTGAAGTTCCTGCCTGAAGAACTCTCCAAGGACCGGCAAGCCCTGGAACGATTCCAGCGAGAGGCCCAGGCTGCGTCCGCGCTCAACCATCCCAACATCTGCACCATCCACGACATCGAAGAATACGAAGGGCAGCCCTTTATCGTGATGGAATTGCTCGAAGGGCAGACCCTCAAGCATCGCATCGCTGGCAAGCCGTTTAAAACGGAAGAACTGCTCGACCTCGCCATCCAGATCGCCGACGCACTCGACGCCGCCCATGCGAAAGGCATCATCCATCGAGACATCAAGCCAGCGAACGTCTTCGTGACCCAGTGTGGTCAGGCGAAGATCCTGGACTTTGGCTTGGCCAAGCTGGCACCAAAGGCCAGGCGGGTGGCGGAAACGATGGGAGCCTCTGCGCTGCCCACCGCATCGGGCGAGCCTGAGCATCTCACCAGCCCCGGTGAGGTGATGGGGACCATCGCCTACATGTCGCCGGAGCAGGCGCGAGGCGAGGAGGTCGACGCGAGAACGGACTTGTTCAGTTTCGGTGTGGTCCTGTACGAGATGGTGACAGGTCACCCCGCCTTTTCCGGGACAACTTCCGCGCTCATCTTTGACGCAATCCTGCACAAAGCCCCGACATCGCCGGTTCGACTGAATCCCGACTGCCCGGCGGAGTTGGAACGCATCATCAACAAGGCGCTGGAGAAGGACCGCGACCTGCGCTGCCAGAGCGCCGCCGAGCTATGCGCCGACCTAAAGCGCCTGAAGCGGGATACAGAATCTGGGGGACCTTCGTCATCGAGCGAGGCGAGAGCGACCCAAGTTCCTGTGGCGGGCAGGAAACTCTGGAAGGTTCTTGTTCCCGCTGCCCTGATACTTGTCGCTGCTGCCATCGGGGGAACGCTCTACTTCCGCTCGCGCCAAGCCATGACCCGCCTGACCGACAAGGACACTATCGTCCTCTCCGATTTCGACAACAAGACCGGTGACAGTGTATTCGACGACACACTGAAGCAGGGGCTTTCGGTACAGCTTGAGCAATCGCCCTTTCTTGACCTGGTTTCCGAGCGCAAGGTGGGCGAGACTTTGAAGCTGATGGGACGTCCGGCTGGTGACCGGCTCACGCCGGAGGTCACCCGCGAGGTCTGCCAGCGCACGGGAAGCAAGGCGATGCTGACCGGCTCGATTGCGGGGCTGGGCAGCCACTACGTGATTGGCCTGAAGGCAGTGAGCTGCGCCACGGGGGACGTGCTGGCCGAGGCTCAGGAGCAGGCGGCGGGCAAGGAAGCGGTGCTCAAGGCTCTGAACAACACGGCAGTCAGTTTGCGGAGCAAACTGGGCGAGTCGCTCAGCTCGGTGCAGAAGTACGCCACGCCGGTGGAGGAAGCGACCACGCCATCCCTGGAGGCGCTGAAAGCCTACAGCCTGGCGATAAAGAAGCTGACCACCGAGGGCGATGCGGCTTCCGTTCCGTCTTTGACGCGCGCCACGGAACTGGATCCCAATTTCGCCCTGGCTTTCGCCCACCTGGGCAACTTGTATGCCAACTTGAATCAGGCCAGCCGGGGGATGGAACCCATCAGGAGAGCCTACGAACTGCGCGGGCGCGTAAGCGAGAGGGAGCGGCTTTACATCGAGAGCTGCTATTACAGCCGCGTTACCGGTGAAATGGAGAAAGCCGCGCAGGTCTGCGAACTGTGGAAGCAGACCTATCCGCGCGACGTGACGCCTTACATCTGGCTGGGGAATTTCTATCAAATTCTGGGACGGTACGAGAAAGGGCTGCAGGAAAGCCGCGAGGCGCTGCGTCTCCAGCCCAATAGCGTCACCAGCTACGCCAATCTGGCCAACACGGACCTTATGCTTAACCGTGTGGAAGAAGCACAGCAGGTCCTTTCGCAAGCACAGGCTCGCGGTCTGAGCAGTCCTGCCATGCAGGTGTTTCTCTACCGGCTCGCGTTCCTGCGTGGCGACTTGGCGGAGATGGAGCGCCGAGTCGCGGCCGCCGCCGGCCAACCAGCCGAAGACCATCTGCTGGCCCAGCAAGCGGATACGGAAGCCTACCACGGGCGTCTCGCCAAAGCGCGCGAGCTTACCCGGCGGACGGTGGATTCGGCTTCGCGCGACGGCCGCCTGGAGGCTGCGGCAACTTTCCGGGCAGCGGCGGCGTTGCGCGAAGCAGCCTTCGGCAATCGCGAACCGGCCCGCCGCGAGGCCACGGCAGCACTCGCCATGGCCCCCGGCCAGATGGTGCGGACCCTAGCCGCCCTGGCTCTGGCACGGGCCGGGGACACCGCTAAGGCTAGCGGACTTGCCGACGACCTGCATCAGCAGGCGCCGCTAAACACTTTACTGAATAACTACTGGTTGCCGACCATCCGGGCCTCGATCGCACTCGGCCAAAGCGTTGTGCCAAGCTCCAATCCGCCGCCCTCTGCCAGGAAAGGCGGCGCGGCGGCGATCGAACTACTGGAGCCTGTGACGCCCTACGAATTGGAGCTCCCGACTCTCTATTGGGTGCTGAATGTGACCTTGTACCCTGTCGATGCGCGCGGCATGGCGTATCTGGCCTTGGGTCGAGGGGCCGAGGCAGCGGTGGAGTTTCAGAAGATACTTGACCACCCGGGCTTGGTCGGTAACTTTCCCATCGGCGCACTGGCCCGCCTCGGCCTGGGCCGGGCTTATGCCCTCCAAGCGGGCGTCGATATCGCGGGTGTATCGAAGCCTGGCACGGGGCTTGGCGCGGACGCGGCTAGCGTCAACACCGGGCACCCTCCCTTGCCGGAGGCCCTCGCCAAGGCTCGTTCTGCTTACCGGGACTTCTTTGCTTTGTGGAGCGACGCCGACCCCGACATCCCCATCCTCAAGGAAGCCAAGGCGGAGTACGCGAAGCTGAAATGATCCCCGCGCCCCGGCCCTCGCTTCCAGGACCTCCTGCGCCGCATGACCTTCCCGCCGTAAGGTCGCCCGCGGCTTTTGGCTCCCCATTTCTTACGTGCGCCTCCGATGCGATTCCGGTCCGTACGTACGCTGTTGCGGAACCGACTGGCATAAATGGCCACAAGGGACACCAGGCTATCGCACACCGGCAGCCGTATACCGGGGGAACTGACCGGCGGTCGGTTGCCGGAGGCGACGCTCGCCGCTGTGCACTTGCGCTCCGCCTCCGCTACGCTGCGGCTCCGGTCCCGTGCCCAGCAGCCGAGGGCAGAAGCACAGACAGGATAAAACCGGCAAGCATAACCGCGCGAGCGGAGAGAAAAACATGAAGATGGCCGAGAAACTAGCTTAATTCGGCCTCAAAAAGGTCTTGACAACGGGGAACACTTTATGGTGTATAGAGCGCGGGATATCGCTTGGCCGGCGGGTGGCCCTCAAATTCCTGTCCGAGTGCTTGGCCAAGGATGCGCAAGCACTGGAGAGGAAATTTATCTGAAGGGCCACGCGACCGTGCCGGAGGCCCGGCAGGGACGGGGTGGGACTTCGTCTTTTATGACCAGGAGTGTCCGAAGCGAGACACTGGTCTACTCCGCGCAGGGAAGACCCTCGCGGGAATGCCCAGGGTGTAAATGCGTTGAGAGCGATTCCGCTCCGTGCCGGCCAACAATTGAAGGGGGATGCTATGAATAAAGTGATCGTTATACTGCTGGCTGCCGTGTTTGCGGCAGCAGGACTCACTGCGACGAAAGCCACGGCCCAGGAGAAGGAAGTGAAGAAGGCGGCCGCTGCTGCGAAGGGGACCAAGGTACACGGTGTCATCATCAGGATGGACAAGGACGCGATGACTTTGGACGTCAAGGCGACCGCCGGCAAAGAGACGAGGGTCTACTATAGCGATGCGACCAAGTGGACCCGGCTCACCAAGCCTGCGGATATGAGCATATTCAAAGAGAATGTCACCGTGACTTGCGCAGGCAAGTACGATGAAGAAGGCAAGTTCCGCGCCACCCAATGCGATCTCCGGCACGAATAGCGGGACCACTTCCCCGTGGCAGTTCTCACAGGGAAAGCGGACGGATTGCGCTGCCAGAGGAAGTAGAGCGCTGCGGTTCCCAACAGAGTGGAACGCCGCTGCCGGGATAAACGAAGGGGCGCGTCAGCTACTAGAAGCTGGCGGCAAGAACACGTTCTTGACTGCTTCAGCAGGAGCGAACCTCTCCCGCTGGAGCTCTCGTGGGCCAGAGGGAAGGTGTGGAACGCTCCATGCCCGCCGCTTACTGGTTTTGGCCGCTCTGCTTGGCTGCCGCAAGCCTCATCCCCGTAGCGAGTGAGCAGACCCCCAGGATTGAGCCAGAGTTCACCGAAGAGTAGCAGAGATAATCCCTCCTACACGCCAAGATAGTGGGCAGCGCAGACCTGTTTTTTAGGTCTGCGGCTTTTCGTTGACCGTGGGATCCGGAGGGACGCGTACATCCCGGCAAAAGGCGTCCGGACGTATGCGCGCCCGCCCCACAAAGGTGTCACCAGCCCCTGGCGATTGACGTTGAGGGACGGCAACTTGACGCACGACGCGGCCTTCCAGTCCATTGATGATTTTGAGGATTTCGCGCCGCTGGCCCTTACACCCCGGCGCCGCCACCAGAAGGAGCGGAAAGCGGCGGCGGTGGCGCGAGGGACATTTGTAGGCTTCTATTGTAGAGTACTATAAAGCCAAAGAGTCGCCAAATGCATAAAAATGATACACACACGGACTTTTCCATATATGTTTCTCTCCGGTTCTAACCCCTTTAGAAACAATGGGATAATCTGCCGCTGAGGAATGAAACTGCAAGCAAAACGGGAAGAATGGGACAAATGGAAAACCTGTCCCCCCCAAGGCGGCAAGGCATTTTTTGATGGCCGCTATGGCTCGGGGTTGGGCGCCTTACCTGCGGGTGGCTCACGCAGATTCACCTGGGTGGGCGCGGCCAGAGCGATGAAGCGATCGATGTCGAAGTCCCTGTACAAGTCCAAACAGAAAAGCTCCGGCGCGGAGCGGAAGATCACGGGAGCGTCCAGCAAGTAGCCGAGGCTGCGCATCGCCTCGCGACTCACCAGATCGGAAAACAGCGTGGGTTCAAGTGCGGCGGCAACCAACCCGATGACTTCACTCCGAATTCCAGTGGTTTCCAGGCGGACGCGGCGCCGACCCGAGATCGTTCGGAGCCATTTTGCGGCGGCGATCACCTGAGCTGCCTCGATGCCGAGTGGGCGGTCACCCGTCGTCGCCACCAACAGTTCCCAATCCGTCGGGTCCGGTTTTTGTGGAATCGTTTCGCCCATGAAAAGCGGGTCCAGGGCGAGAGCCTGCTCACCGCGATTGACGCGATCGGAAACCACCTCGGCTGCTTCTTTTCTCCCCTTATCGTTCAGCACGAGTGTGGCTGGCGCATCGGTTGACGCCGCGAGGGCCTTCAACCACACGCCCGCAGCGCTGAGTCTGTTGTCGAAGTCGAAGCGATAGGAGATGGTTTCGAGTCCTTTGTTCTTGGTGTTCCACATCCTCCAGGCGCTCGCGATCCTGGCCGGCTTGTAACGCACCACCGACTCGAGCTTGGAACGTTCTGCCGCCGCCCATTTGGATTTTGCAGCGGAATCCGCGGGGACAGGTTCACGATGAATCGCCGCCGCCATTTGTCGCGCCAGCCCGAGGATCGTCAGGTTGTCTTTGGGCAGACCCACGGCCAATTCATCGTAGCTCTTGATTTCGGCATCGCTGGGAATCTCCTTCGTAGCGACGGGCAGATTGAAGTGAGTGGTGAAGAACGTGTAAGCAGCCTCGCGGTTTTCGAGTTGGTAGTTGTGGGTTCCGGGGTCACGATTTTCGTGCCAGCCGAAGGCCGCGTCCGCTGCGTACAATCTGAAAAAGGGCCGGATATCGGTGTAGATGTACGGCTTGACCAGGTCGGCGCGGAAACAGCAATTGTCCTCCGCGTTGTGGATGAGGAGGGTAGGGCGCGGAGCGCGCAGGGCGGTGAGGATCGTGTAGTCGAATCCCGCGTCGAAATCAGTGGGGTCCTCCTCAATACAATCCGTGTCCACCGGATGAGTGATGTTGGATTCGAGCGAGCCGAAGCCGGCCACCTCGACTGCCACCTTCACCCTCTCGTCGAGCGCGCTTAGGACGATGGTTTGCCAGCCACCCCCGGAGAGACCCGTGACGCCGAGCCGGGCGGGGTCCACCTGCGGGAGCGCGGCGAGGTAATCCAGCCCGCGACGCATCGCCAGGTAAAACAAGCCCAGCTCGTTCGCCCCCACCAGATCCAGGTGTGCGCCGAAGTCGTGCGCATCCTCCGGCAGCCGGAGCTCGCCATAACCCATCCATTCCAGGCTGAGGGCCACAATGCCGCGCTTGGCGAAATTGATGCAGCGCTTCTGCTTGTACTCGGCGGCTTTCCCCAAAGGGTCGTGTCCGTGGACGTTCAGGATCGCCGGCGCCTTTCCCGTCGTATGGTCCGGCTCGTAAAGGATTGCCGTCGAGTCGAACCCCGGCACGATTTCGAACCGCAGCTTGCGCCAGCGATAGCCCTGGCCGGTTTCAATCACTCCGAGATCCTCAAACTTCGGCGCCGCATCAACCCATTCGCGAGGCCAGCCGTGAAAGGCGACGTCGTTCAGAATATGCTCTCGCCAGCGTTTTTCCTCGGAGGTCCACTGCTCCGCCGAAGCGGGCGAAGGCAGCTTGGGAATCCGCGCCGCCAGGTATTGAGCCAACTGAAAGGCAACCACCGGGACAGGCTGGATCTCCTGACCCAGAATAGGTTTCAATTCGTCCGGCGTAGTCTGCGCATTCAGGACCACCGCGCCAGCCAGGACCGCCGCCATCACGAGCAATATTGAGCGCATGTTTCCTCCCACCCGCGGAACGTAGCTTGGTAAGCGGGCAAGCATCACGGAGGCGCACCGTGTTGTCAAGCCCATTTTTACGGCCATTCTTCTGGCACTAATTCTAGCGGGCCGAAAAGCAAGTTGGAGTAGTGAGAGGGTAAGGGCTAAGCAGTAGGCAGCGGGAACCTTTGGGGGAACAATTGTAGACGCCGGTGCTGGCGGGCCTCCCGGCAAGCCGAGACAGCCGCAGCCGCGCCCGTGCCCACTCGCGACCAGGAATTTCGCTGAGAGGTTCTGGAACTTGGGGGGAGGGCCGAAGGTCTATCTTCAGGGAGTGGAACTCCGAGCGGGTGGAGGGCCCGCAAGGGGAGAGGGGCTTTCAAATGGGACCGACGGGCCGTGGGGCTGGCGTCGGCGCGCCGAGGCGGTGCTCGCCGCGCTCACCACCAAGTACGCGGTTCCGGCCGGGCTGCGGGCCTACGGCAGTGGCCCCTACGCCCCCGTGGCGTCGAATGACAGCGAGGACGGCCGAGCCAAAAACCGCCGCGTCGAGCTGGTGAAGCAGTAAGGCATCGCACCAGGCGTTGGGACTGGTTCAGGAACCAAATGCCTCTGCTCCTCAAAGTGGTGAAATTGCGTCTGGACCTGTTTCCAACTGCCAACACGATTCCGGGCGTATCGTCACTGGGAGGATCTGCTGTGGCATTGCCGGTGACAAAGTGGGGCCTCGCAATGTCCAAGGATGAGGAAATAAGCGGCCCCAGTGCGCGACGTTTTGGACTTGCATCGCAGGTTGAGCGGGAGTCTAATTGAGCCATTCTGGTAGCCGGCTCGAGGATTTCCGGGAGGCTGGGCGTCATGAATAATTTCCCCTCCTGTTTCAGGAGGGGGTCAGCCCTGCACCAGACGGTACAGGGTCAGGGGGTGGTAAACCCGCGAATCGTCGATCATCGTTGGTGCTGTTCGCTGGCGAGCCGACTCCGAGGCTGTACGTGCGAGTAGCGAGCCCGCCAGGATGTAGGTGGCCTGTGTGCGAGGTGACATGTTCCGCACCTGCATGTCCTCGGTCATGCGTTGGCGAGGGGGTGTCATGGAAAACTCCTTTGCGAAATGGAATTGGCTGCAAGCAGCCTTTCCATGCTTTCGCGACGGAGCTCAGATAGGAAAAGGCGTCAGATTGCGGTGAAGTCGATGGCCGCTGGATCGCTCAGATCGAAGCGCCGGGGTGGCACATACCGCGCAACGGTTTAGTCCAAACAAGAGTTAGGCTCACGTGATCGATGTTTGGAATCGGGTGATAGGCCAAGGAGCTTCCGGAGTGGGTAGACTGCCGAGCCTTCAGGTTGTGAAGAGGCTTTACGCCGCCTCAGGCGGTGTATGCGCATTTCCAGGTTGCACCATCAGGCTCGTTCACCGTAGTTCCGGCGTGATGCTCGGCGAGATGTGCCATATCCGTGCAGCTTCGGCCGGCGGCCCGCGGTACGACCGGGCCCAGGTGGACTCGAAGCGAAGGGAATCCGACAATCTGATCATTCTGTGCCCGACACACCACAGCCTGGTTGACCAGGACCCGACCACCTACACAGCGGAAGCATTGCGACAAATGAAGGTTGAGCACGAGACCAGAGTTGCCGCCATCATGGACAACGCAGGGCTCGCCATTGGCAACCAGCAGGCAGTGGATTTTGCGCGCCAGGTCGCTGTGGAATCGGTTGATTTTGCGATCATTGTGGCGCTCTCAAAGGAACTTGACGCTCTGAAGCGCCACTTCCCTGAGTTGAATCGGGTGTCGGCTGCCCCCGGCTCCTCACGATCGTACTACAAGGGCAGTATCGCCACCGCACTTGGGGGTTCATATCGTTTGGTCGCTACGCTACTGCCTTCGATCGGCAATCTTGAGGCAGCGCACGCAACCGCCGACCTGATTCGCGATTGGAGTCCGCGCTTCGTCCTCGTGAACGGGATCGCCGGCGGGTTGTCTCGCGTGAACCAGGATTTGGGTGACATCGTCGTGTCAGACTCGATCGTCTACTACGAGCTAGGAAAGGTGCGCGCGGGCGGAGTCGACCGTCGCAACCGCCAATTCCCGAGTGACCGGACACTGCTTGGGGCGATGCTCAATCTTACGGATAGCGAGTGGAGACGGCGTCTCCCCCCACGCCCGGACGGCAGGGAACCCACCGACGATCTTCCCCGAATCCATGTCGGCCCCATCGCGTCTGGAGAAAAGGTCATCGCGGCAGTCGAGGAGGCAGATCGCCTGCGGGTGGGCCAATCCAATCTGATCGCCGTCGAAATGGAGAGCGCTGGAGTCGCCTCTGCAGCCTTCAGCGCTTTGAAGAAGGTCGGATTTCTGACCCTTCGGGCAATCTGCGACTTCGCTGACGCCAAGAAGGACAACAGCTGGCAGGAGTACGCGGCAGGCGCTGCTGCATCGTGCCTCCGCGCATTCCTGGAGACGCGCCCAGTGGCCCCCTCTGAGGGGGGATGGCCCAGCACAACATCAGCCGTCGCAACAGCTCCCTCCGGGGACTCCGTAAAACGTCGGAAGAGGCTGTTCGATCATCTGTGTAGCGCGCTCGATCACGAAGAGTTCAAAAACTTCTGCTTCCTCATCGGCGTCGACATCGACGAACTGCCTGGCGACCGGAAGTCGTCACAGGTGAGAGAGCTTATCCTATTATTCGAGCGTCGCAAGCAAATGTCAGTGCTTGAATCAGCCGTAGCGGGAGTCGGCAGCGACGACGGAGCCTGACAACGGCGTGCAGCTGACGGCGCTTCGCGCCGCAACTGGTACCAAGTGTTAGGCGGACGACGGTCCCAGGTCGTGACGCGATGGATCTCAGCAACAAAGACAGAAAGCGTCTGTGGGCCAAAGCTGCGAACCGGTGCTCGTACCGTTTCGGAAACGAGGTCTGTGATCAGCCGCTCGTGCTCGATGATCGGGGTACAGACGTCGTCGTCGGGAACGAATGCCACATTGTAGGTGACAAGCCTGGCTCGGCTCGATACGTTGTCGAATGTACCGACCGCGAAAGCTACGAGAACGCCATCCTTTTATGCACTGTTCATCACAAGGTCATCGACGACAGCGAACGTACCTATACTGTCGACGTTCTTCACCAGATGAAGCGAGAGCACGAACGAGCTTTGGCGTTCCACGGCGACAACGAGGCGGCGCGACTGAGCATTGTCAATTCGGAGTTCATCACCGAGGTCTCGGGCGCGGATCGCGCAATTGGCTTGGAGGTTAATCGGCCTGCCTCATTAAGCGGCGTTAAGTCAACACTCAAGGCGGAGGACGTCAAGGAAGCCATAGGGTTCAGCACGAATCAGGGCCTCACTGGACGACTCGTTTCGTGTCCGGCCTGCGGCCAGTTAGTGCCGTCAGCGTACACCGGCCCACCGCCTCGGAGTGTGAAATGCCCGTATTGTGGGCGAGACGTGCCGATGAAATGACCGCGGGTGGCGCCGACATCGCCTTTTTTGTCGGCGACCGTTAACAAGCCTGGACGGGCCACGGACGCGACGCGGCGACACGGTTGTTCCGCGTGTTCGTGGGGCGCATACATGAAAACCAACGTATGATGGCATAAGGTCGTCGGCTCCTGGACAGGGAGAGTAGACTGGCGTTGTGAGTGAACCAGAAACTCTCAGCGAGGAGGAGCCGAGACATGATCATTATAGGCTGTGATTTCCATACGCGCTTCGAACAGATTGCGATGTTGGACACGGAGACGGGGGAGATTGAGGAGAAGCGGTTGGAGCACGAGAGCGGAGAAGCGCGAAAATTCTACGCAGGGTTGAAGGAGCCGGCCTTGGTGGGGATCGAGGCGACGGGCTACACGCGGTGGTTCGCCGAGATGCTGGGGGAGTTGGGGCACGAGCTGGTGGTAGGCGAAGCAGGGAAGATTCGGGCCAAGGAGACGCGCAAGCAGAAGCACGACCGGCGGGACGCCGAGCACCTGCTGAACCTTCTGGTGCGGGGTGATTTTCCCAAGATCTGGCTGCCCCCTGCCGAGGAGCGGGATGTGCGGGTGCTGGTCGAGCATCGTCATCAGTTAGTGGAACTGCGCACGCGAGCTCAGAACGGACTGCAGGCGATCGCCCTCAGCTACGGGCTCCGGCGGCGCGGGCGGTTGTGGAGCCAGCGCGGGCAGGAAGAACTCAAAAAGATTCCTCTAAGGGAAGGGATGGGGCGGCGGCGAGAAGACCTGATGCGGCTCGTCCGGCAACTCGACGTCTGGATCAAGGAGCTGGATCAGCGTGTGCAGCAGGAAGTGGCGCGACGCGAGGACGCCCAGCGCCTGATGACCCCCCCGGGGGTGGGTCCGCAGACGGCGCTGGCGACCGTGCTGGTGCTGGGCCCGGTGGAGCGTTTCCCCGACGACCGCCATCTGACCAGCTACCTGGGACTGATTCCCCAAGAAGCTTCCAGCGCCGGACGGCAGCGCTTTGGCCACTTGACCAAACAAGGCAATCGCCTGCTGCGCTGGCTGCTGGTGGAAGCCGCGCAGACCGCCAGTCGGTACGATCCTCGGCTGCGCCGGGCCTATCGTCGCTTGGCCTTTCGCAAAGGGACGGCGGTGGCCAAAGTCGCCATGGCGCGCAAGCTGGCCATCCGGTTGTATATCATGCTGCGGGATAAGATTGACTACCAAGAGTTCTGTCGGCGAGGTTCGCATGCCGGGATGCTCGGGGATGTGGCGCTGGTCTAACCATGACCGAACGTATGATGGAGCTCCCGGCCTCCCTCCGCACGAGGTGAGGGAGTCAGAAGAAGCCATCATGGTCCCCGCGCGGGATCGAATAGATGTGTGGTGGAACCTGGCCACCGAATCGAGGCGAACCACCCACCAGGACCGACAACACGATTTCGCTTGACGGAGCCGACAACCTTATAGATGCGCCACCCGCGAGGCACGAAGGTCAGGCCCTTGGCGTCCGGACATTTCAAGCCTCACCCCTACCCCATTGACCCGCCACGTGGTAACATGCGCAGACCATGCGAGCCCCCGAATCCTACGTCCGCTGGATGAACGAAAACATCGGATTTAACCCGAGAGCGCAGCAAAACTCCAACGCGCTGTCGGAGTTCGTGGTCGCCGACCTTGTTACCTCATGCCCGGCGATTCGAACCGCAATTCAGTCTGAAGCCCTAACGCCCAAGAAAAACTCCGAAGTCAATACGGCTAGCGCCGGCAGGACCGTCGATCTCGTTCTTTTCGAGAAGCTCAAGCTTCCCCTCATCTCTGTGCGCATCTCAGTGGAAAACAAAACGATTATGACGGCTCACGGAAAGGCCAGAAAGAACAGGTACGGGGACATCATCGCGTATTCAAACCACATGCACAACCATCGAAGAGATTGCGTCGCCGGCGCAATCGTGGTTGTCAATGTCTCGCCGAAGTATGAGAACCCGGACGAATTTGCCAAAGGGTTGCTGAGACCAAATTTCGATATGGATAAGATCGTAACGGACACGATCAATATCTTCCGCAGAATCCCACTGAGAAATGAGCCTCGAGATCCCAGCGACCAGCCAGAGGCCCTCGCTGTAATTGTGGTGGATTACGACGGGGAATCGGCAGCGAAACTGGTAACGGGGCCGCTGGCCCCTCAGCCTGGAGATAGCATCCATTACGAGAATTGTGTTGGAAGGATTGGGAGTCTGTACGAACGGCGATTCAGCGGACGATAATGGAAGGCCGATCCTGATCGAAAAGTGAACTCACTTCCCTTTCTAGCCTTGCTTTCGCCATTTTCGTGTAGGAAGGGTCGATCTCAACCCCAATACTGTTCCTGCCACATTTGGCAGCCGCCAACAGGGTAGTCCCTGTCCCCATAAAGGGGTCGAGAACCGTGTCGCCAACAAACGAAAACATCCTCACCAGGCGATGAGCTAATTCCTCAGGAAACGGCGCGGGGTGATACCTCGTAGATTCACCCATTAGGCCGTTCCACACCTGCCGGAACCATTCTTGGTATTCTTCCTTCGTCAGCTTGGAAGCTTCGCGCTGTTCGTCGGTCGGTTGGCGATAACCCCCAGGCTTCCTAAGCATCAGGATAAATTCCACATCGTTCTTGATTATGGCGTTCGGCTCGTATGGCTTCCCGAGGAAGCTGGAACCGTTCTCAACCTCGTAGCTGGCGTTGGCGATTTTGTACCAAAAAATAGGGCTTAGGTTATCGAAGCCGATCTTCCGAGCCCTAACTACAATGTCAGCGTGCAGGGGCATTACTGAGTGCTTGCCATGGCGACGACGGGACAGGCAAACATCCCCCACTACGCAGACGAGACGACCTCCAGGGACAAGAACCCGAAAAGCATGCTTCCACACTTTATCGAGCTCATCGTGAAAAGCGTCGTAATCTTCTATGAGCCCGAGCTGGCTTTTGTTGCGGGGGTACTCTTTAAGCGTCCAATAGGGAGGGGAGGTAAGGACTAGGTGTACAGACCCCGACGGAATCCAGTCCATTTCCCTGGAGTCTCCGCAACATAATGTTAAAGTGGCCTTAGTAAGCGTGACTTCCATCAATCCAGATTGTATCAGAGGTGAACCAGCCCGCAAAGGGACCGGGTCACACTGAATCGTTTCCGCCTGGCGCGAGATGGGTAGAGCTGCCATCGAGTGAGCGACTTCGAAGTTTCCCAGCTTTAATTGCTCCAGCATCAATAATACTATCGGCTGCTCCCCGCCTCAGCAATATGGTTTTTTAGGGTAAAGAGCGCGTAGCACAGACTCTCGTTTTTCAGAGAGTCTGCGGCTTTTCCTCGCCGCGTTTGACGGGGCCCGCCGTTACCGGGTTCAGCATGCCGTACTTCGGTTTGTCGGAATATTCCTCAACGCTCCGCAGGGCGCAGTCGAAAGATGGCGCTTGCCAGCGCCACCCGCAGAGTCTCCGGAGAACCAGACTCTGCATCGCAATCTCGTAGTCTCTTGTTTTTTCTTGGCAAACACTGCGCGCCCGATGTAGGGCCGAGCGGCGCTCGGCCCAGGGCCGGCGCCGCTCAAGCTTGTCCAAATTATCCTCGATCCGGTCGGCGACGACCTGCGGCTCTGTCCGTCAGCCGACGGAAAAGGCTTTGCCTTTCCGATGGACGCCCGACCTGAATAGCCCCCGCTGCGCAGGCTGGAAGGCTCAGCAAGCGTAGCGCGGACCGGTTTTGTAGGTCCGCGGCTTTCCGTACCCGCCAACGATCGTTCGCTCGGTTGACTATTGCCTCCGCACGGCATCGCGCGTAGATTGATCGCATGAGAACACCATGAACCACCAAGACACTGAGGCACCAAGAGAGCCCATCCCCAAGAATTGCATCAACCACCAAGACACCAAGGCACCAAGAGAGCGCCTTCCCGTGTAAACTGACGAATCATCGGCTGGGTTTACTGGTGAACTTTAATAGTGCACTCATCAAGCAAGGGATACAGCGAATTGCCCTATGATCGCTTGGTGCCTTGGTGTCTTGGTGGTGAAAGGTTTTGAAGAAGCCCTGGGCTAGGTATGTGAATATTTCTCTTGACAAACACTCCGCCCTGTGGTAGCCTATCCTTGTGCAATGCCTGACCGACGGGGGAGTCCTTTCCTCGCCCATCCCACATCACGCCCCAGGAGGAACCATGTCTTTACGCAAATCACCCCAACTCACGCCCCAGTTGCTCGCCGCCGCGCGCCAGAACGCCCAGCATTCCACCGGACCGCGCACTCCCGCCGCCAAGCAGAATTCCAAGCTCAATGCCCTCAAGCACGGCCTCTACGCCGCCCCTGAAAACGAACGGCAAACCATGCTGGCGCTGGGCGAAGACCCGGAAGAATTCGAATACCTCAAAAAGGAACTCCTGTTGTCGTACGGTCCCGGAGAAATCCTCTGGCAAAAGCAAATCGACGACCTGGCCAGGCTCTACTGGCGGCGCGAACGGGTGCAGCGGGCGCAAGAGGGCCTGAAGCGCCGCGCCTTGCAGGGGATCGAGGACTGGCAACACCGCCGCCGGCAGGAGATGGCCCGTGTCACCTTCGACGCCTCCCAGCACGAGATGCTTGAGGTCACGCTGTCCGAGTCTACAGATCGAGGGGTGGGGCTGAGAAGGACGCTTTCTTATCTTGAGCTGGTGCGGGAGGAGATCCAGCAGCGCAGCTTCCGGCCCCGCCAGTACTTCGTGCTGGAATCTCTCTACCAAGGTATGGTGGGGTGGCGACAGGCGCTGATTTTCGGGCTGCTGCACCGTTTCAGCGACCCTGTGGACCTGGCCGAGCAACAAGAGAAACACGAGGAATACCGGCAGTACCTGCGAAAGCAAGGCCGCAACTGCGAGCCGCCGGGGGAGCCGGAGCGCCAGGAACTTCTGCGTCTGCTGGCGGAGGAGATCGCCAGCGTGGGGGAAGAATTCGCCTATGCGGAAAAGGCGAATGAGGAGCGAGCGGGGATAGAACGGGACGCCTGCCTGGCGCCGGAGGGGGAGGCGTGGAGCATGCTGCTGCGCCAGGAAGCGGCGCTGGACCGCTCGATTGACCGCAAAGTGAGGATACTGCTGAGGCTGCGGAAGGACTTCACGGACCTCCTGGCCGTTCCTCGCAGCGAGGATGATCGCGGGGTGATGGAGGACATCGAAGGTGGCATTGAGAGCGACATTATGTCCTATGACTTGCAGGGTGCGGAAGTACCGGGAAGCTCAAAAATGAACGAACGATGCGCGAATGTTATTGAAAACAAAGGACCAGCTTTGAGCACCGCAGGACCAAGCGGGAATGTTACACAAAACAAAGGTAGTTACGATTCGAAAACGGTAATGTCGTTGAAAACAAATGGGGTAGATAGTATGTCGCAGGTGGTAGGTGGGGAAGAGCAGGTTTCAGTTGCCACAGCAGGACTCAGGATTCAGGAGTCGGGATTCAGGAAGTAGAAGAGCCGCGGACAAGTTGGAGGAGACAGGTGGTGGGAAGCGACCTCACGAACTGTGATCTTGTAAATGCCCAGTTCGAGGGCCAGCGTCAGGGCTACGCTGATCGACTGGTTGAAGTAGATAAGCCCCAGCGCGTCGCCGCCCAGTCCGCGGAACACAAATCGCACGGCCACGAAACTGACGAGCAGGGACAAACCCTGGCCTGCCACGTTATAGACAATGTTCTTGGAAAGTCTCGACACGGGGGGACGCGTCACACCGCGAGTACCTCTGCCTCATAAGCCCGCTCTGGGAGGCGGGTTCGGCGGACTTGCCGTTTCGGCTCGGAGCGCCGCCGACGGCTCATAGCGTAAGAGGAGAAAGGTCCCCTCCCTGGCGACAAGCTTCCAGCCGTACTTCTCGGGATGGTCGCCCAAGTAGGCGCGAATGTAGTTCGGCCAGTCGCAAAGCCACTGGGCGTGTGCCTGGGGCAAGTACTCCCACATTCTGGTTTGGAATTCGAGGGCGCGGGCATTCACCTTCCCATCCAGGTTGACCACCCCGTCGCGAAAGTAACCAAGCGTCCCTGACTGGCCGGCAGCGACCGTCTCCTGCGGGCTGACGCATCGCTCAACCAGCTTCAACTGCTCGCGGAGGAAACCGTTGGATACGGGTCGGCCGCGCCACAATAAGACAGTCGAGACCAGAACGGGAGTGATTAACATAGCCGCACAGGCTGCGGTGACCCTTGGCAGCTTGCGGTACATGCAGGCGGCCACAGACCCCAGAAGGAAGGTGGCGACGAGAGTCAAGGGCGCAAGATACCGGGTGTAAAAGTGCACCGCCCAAGAAGAGAGCGCGTACCACGCCGCCAGAACGACCACCGAGGTGGCGAGCCAGGAAACAAACTCGAGTGTTCGCCCCGCCACTTCACCTCTAGACCTCAGGTCGGAAATGAACCGGCAAATCTCCCTGCGGTATCTTATCCCGGTCCCGATCGCCAAAAGGATGATAAGCGAGCGAATCACCGTACCGGCGCTCCGGTCCCAGTGAGCCTTAGTGTAGACCCACGGAACAAGACCTCGCACCAGTGCTGCGGCGACGCGTTCCCACCTAAAGGCGGAAACCTCCCAGGCCTGCTCAGCTCTTCCACTGCTGGGCATGAGGGAGTGGAACTTTACAAGATTGTTGAGCCACCACCCGGAGGATACAAGAAAGGAGATCGTCGCCAGCTTGAGAAAGCGCCCGGCCCGTTGCCGCAAGCTTAACCGCCTGTTTGAGAGCCACTGGCCCAGGCAGACGATTACCACGAAGAAGGCAGCGTCGATCCGTGCCAGGACAATGAGTCCAAGCAAAATGGCAAACAGAACGGATTTTCCAAATGGTTTGTCCCAGTTTGTTTGATGGCAGCGCCAGGCCGCAGCGTACAGGAAAAGCAAGCTGCCTGTCTCCACCCAAGAATCGCGATTGGCGGGGTGAGGCGGTTGTGAGGAGGTGGAAAGGGTGACGGGCGCGACCTTCGGTTAACCGAAGGGAAGTCGCGAGTCAATTCAGCTCATGATTCAGGGGCCCATGCGTCCTCCAGATAATTTTTTCCCACCACCGGCGGACACCGCCGCGCGGTAGTTCCACGGCCACGCTTTTTTGCCTCCTTGCCTCAGGTCCGCAGCGTCGCGCAGCAGACCCGAGCGGATTGCAATAAGAGCCATTTCTCCAGGTCGGCCTTGATCTGCAGCATCCAGCCGCGCGCGTGGCGCACCAGCTTCCCCGCCAGCCGATACACCTTCCAGCGCAGCGTGGCCACCGTCACCGTGCGATAGGACGCCGGCAGCACCCGCCCTTTCAACACTTGCCCCAAATTGTAGGCTAACACCCCAATGGCAAAATACAGGGCATTGGCCTCCAACTGCCCGCACGGGTCGCCGCGGCGACCTCCATGCCAAAACCCACCTTCAGTTCCTTATGCCAGTTCTCGCTCTCGCCTCGCTGGTTGTGCTTCCAGACGACCTCGCTCGCCGGCTCCTCCCGGTTGCTGGCCACCGCGTGATAGCAATAGCGCTCCGCCTCGAACAAATTCGGCTGCGGATTCGGCCAGCGCAATACGATCAACCGGAAAGCTTGCTTGGTCCCGTTCAGGGTGTGCACCGTCTCGGCAATCTCGCGGTCGGTGGCGATGCCCGCTTGCGTCCGGTAGGGTTGCCAAGCCCCTGCCGGCAGGCTCTGAATTTCTCCCTTCACGGCGGCGTCCAGATCGGCGGTGATGCTGAAGCTGCGCTCCGGCTGGCTGTAGTAGTTGATCACCTTGGCTTGGTAAGCTGCACTGTCGCTGCGGAAATAGATTCGCTTCCCCCTCGGTAGCGCCGCTTCGCAGCTCTGCGCAAACTCCAAGATCCCGGCACTGGGACTCTGATTGCCTTCCCGAAACTGGTGGCCCACGCACATCCCGTCCACGTATCCCACCAGCGGCATGTAGCCCTGCACGTGGTTATAGGTCCACGCGGCGTCCTGCTTCTCCGCCTCGATCTGCGTCGCATCCACATCCAGAATCACTTCCTCTTGCTCGAAACAGGACGCCACCAGTTTCCGGCTGACCTGCTGGATCGCTTCCGCCCCGGCCCCTCCTTGCCGACGCAGCCAGTCCCCCACCGTCCCGGCGTCCGGCACCACTTCCAAGCCCAACTCCCCCAGCACCTCCTGCTCGGCCCGCAACTCCCGCAAGTCCTCCAGCCGCCTTCCTCCCGCATGCAGCATCCACACCAGCGCCTGCACAAACTCCCGCGGCTTATATCCTCGTCCCGACTTCGGACCCTCCAGCGCTCGGTCTACCTCCTCCCACAGCTTCACCGCTCGCGCCAGTTCCTCCAACACCACCAGTCCGCCCAGACTGGTCAGCCGCTCCGAACTTCTTTCCATCTTGATAGGCAGAATCAATTGCGGTAGGCTTGCTTCCATCGTTCACCCTCCGGATGTGGGTCTAGGATTTCACACAAAATCTCTATAACACACATCCCGTGAGGGTGAGCGTCTTTTCTGTGGTTTTCCGCTCCTCTCAATCGCGATTCTTGGGTCTCCAAGCCGTTGAAGTGCTGAAGGAAAAGCAAGGGAGCTGAGAGATACAGGGAGGCGGCTATCCATTGGGCAAAACGAGCCTGGCGTTCATCGCTCGAGCCCACGAAGTCGCGCACGGTCTGCCCCATAACCATGGCAGTTCCCATATACAGCATCCAAGAGAGTCCAAGAACCAGCCGGACGGCCAGAATTTTGTCATGCCCTGCGAGGGCATACAGAGGAACACAGACAAAAACAAACAGGGGCTGAAACCCGTTCGTAGGGGTCGACCCATCAATGGTCGCCCCTTTGCCCTCAGCGATATTGCGGGAAACCGTAAGAGCGTAGTATGCGTCTTCGGAGACCGGGCGATCCACGACCCCTCGACGGGGACGAAGGACAAGTGAAAGCGAAAAGATTGCGACCAGACTCACGAGTAGTTTGAAGACCCACTCTAGTCTTACAACCTGATCGATGTTCGGACTCGTCAATCGAACCTCCTGACGCCGCTCAGTTCGAGGACGGCAAAGAGAGCAAATCGCGGCCCATACAGCATGGCGCGGCGCCAGCAGCGCCGTGGTTCACGGACCAATCGCCAGAGCCATTCAAATCCACGCTCCCTGATCCAGGCGGGCGCCGGCGCGACGCTCCCGCTCAAGAACTTGGCCGCAGCCCCCGCGGCGATGACGATCGGTACGCGAAGCTTCTGCCGGTGGGCGAAGATCCAGCGCTCCTGTTTGGGCAGCCCCAGACATACCCATAGCACATGGGGCTGGGCGTCGTTGATTCTCTGGATGATCTGGTCGTTCTCTTCCGCGCTCAGAGGCCGGAAGGGGGGTGAATAAGCCCCGGCAATTCGCAGGCCGGGGAACTGGCCGCTGAGTCTCGTGGTGAGCCGTTCAAGCACCTCATCAGTATCGCCGAAAAAGTAGCTGCTATAGCCACGTTGGTTGGCGAGCGCGCAAAATGCCCACATCAAGTCAGCTCCGCGCACTTGCTGGGGTTCAAGGGAGAGTCGGGCCGCTGCGGCGCGCGCCGTCCACTTGCCGTCGGGAACCGAGAGGGTTGCCGACTCCAGGATTTGCCTGAACTCCGGATGCTCGAATCCCTCCATGATGCCGTGTGAGCTGGTCACGGCAATCCATCGCGGGCCGTCCCCTTTTTGAATCCACCCATCCACTTGCCGCACCACATCTCCGAGGTTAATCACATGGACGGGAACCCGCAAGACACGCGCACAGGGAACATGGGCTAGTGGTGTCATTTGGAGATGTGTCCCCTACGGATCGCCGGTCACTCCCGCGAAACGCCCGTCATTCCCGTCGGCTGACGGGAAGGAGTGCGGCCTGGAGCGGTCTGGCTCACTCCACGGAGATACTCATAAGGAGCGTGGTGATTCCGAGAAACCTTTTGAAAGGAGCGCTTCAGCGGGCCAAGCAGTCCCGGCGGACGCTGGCTTTCCGTAGGGCCGTTGGCGGGGGCGCAAAATCTTCGCTTCCCGAAGCTCCCACCGGCCTGTGAAGGTGACGGCAAACGATAAGAGGACCAGCCGAATGTCCAGCCAGAGACTCTGCCGCCGCGCGTAGAGCAGGTCATAGCGGAGCTTATGCCGGCGAGACATTTCGCTGTGGCCGTAAACCTGGGCCAGCCCGGTAAGGCCGGGCCTAACCTTATGGCGCAAATCGAAGGAAGGAATCTCGGCGCGAAACCTTTTCACCAGTTCGACCCACTCCGGCCGCGGGCCCACAAAGCTCATATCTCCCCGCAAGATATTCCAGAGTTGCGGCAGTTCATCCATAGCCGTGGCCCGCAGAATTCTCCCTACCTTCGTTACCCGGGGGTCGTTTTCCGCAGCGGGCACCACACCCCACTTCTGATCGGAGTCGGGAACCATGGAGCGGAACTTCAGCCCTGTAAAGACGCGGCCATCCTTCCCCACACGCTCTTGCCGATAAAAGATGGGGCCGCCGTCGTGGAGCTTTACCGCCAAGCTAATCATCCCCCACAAGGGCAGCGATGCGATGAGCCCCGCGCCGGAAAGTAGAATGTCAAAGCCCCGTTTGAGCATAGACGGATCAGACACCTGCGGCCGGGCCGAACAAGCCACGCATGGACGCCAGTATGGCATTGCGGTGCCAATCGAAGTTCAGCTTCCCATTCAGCCTGCTCAGCAGGTCAATTCCCTTGGCCCTATCAAAGGCCCTTTCGATGAGGCTATCGGAAAGACGCGCCGCGAGCCTTCGGGCGAGATAGCCCGCCCACAACTCGATGCCGAAAGCGGCGTGCCAGAAGCGGTCGAACTCGCCCAGGGTGTGGACGCTGAAGTCACCTTTTCGAAAGGCGCGAATTACGACTTCGGCAGCCATTTCTGCGGAAAGAAGCCCGAAGTATATCCCACCTCCCGTCGAGGTCTTCACGTGAGCCGCAGCCTCCCCGATCGCCACAATGCGTTCCGTGACACAATTTCCGACCGGCATCTGCCCTATGGCCTTCTGCCGGACCCTCGCCGCACCGCGATCCGGTCCGGGCGCCACTCTCTGCAAAAGTGCGCTGAAGTATGGTAGGGGATCTTCCTCGCACATAAGACCGACGCGGACGCGTCCGTGTCCCAAAGGGATTTTCCAACCGAAGGCCCCGGGCGCGACAGACTGCCCCACATACACCTCGGTCGGGTTGGAGATCCCATCCTTCCCCAGCGGGATACCAGCCTGGATGGCCCGCAAGAATTCGCGAGGTTTCACGAGCCCAAGGGCCCCGTTGAGGGAACCGTTCACTCCGGATGCTATTACGGCGACCCGCGCCCTCAGTTTCCCAACCCCCCGCTGACGCGAGCAGAAATGCAAAAGCACTCCGTCCTTTTCGCGGTCGATAGCGTCAACAAACCGGCCTAAACACAGCTCAGCCCCGGCGGAACGCGCCAGGTTCGCAAGGTCGCGGTTGAATTCCGCTTTGTCGACGACGCGCGCCAGCGGTGTGGGCGAGCGATACTCCAAGGTTCTTCCCGCCGGCGAGACCGCCCGGAGGCAGTAAATGCGGTTCAAGACCGGCCGGGTGGGCAAGCCAAAACGCACAAAGGCCTCCTCCCCGATCACGCCGGAACAGACCGCGTTTTCACCGATCCTCTCCTGGGCATCGAGCACCGTGACACCCAGGCCCGCCGAGGCGAGTCGATAAGCCGCATACAACCCGGCCGGACCCGCTCCGATCACAGCCACATCGCGCGTTAGCATGGGGTTACCTCGCGCCAAGAGGTCTTGGAACCATAGTGGTCTTATCTGCGGGTGAGGGTGGGTCGCTGATCGTTGGCCGAACCCCCTTCCACGACCTTCAAGGTCGAGGGTTCTCGGGAGTAGTAATAGCTGTAGTACCGATAACGTGAAGAATAGTAGCCGTCAACTCGATCGTCCAGCTTGTTGAGGACAGCACCCAGGATATTTGCGCCGGCCCGGTCCAGGATTCGACGAGCCCGATTCAATGCGCCGCGCGAGGTGTTTCCGCTTTCCACAACCAGAACCACGCCATCCGCCAAGGTGGACAGAAGGATCCCGTCCGTCACCAGCAGCAAGGGCGGTGAGTCGAGCACAATGTGTTCGAAGCGCTGGCGATTCGAAATTGCCGCGTCAGGGCTTAGCGAACGTTCCAGGCCTCGCTTCGCGGGGTTTTCAGTGCTCATGCGGTGCAGTCCAGACTTGGCCAGACCCTATCGGGTCTGTGAGCCGTTCTCAGCGTAGGGCATTGCCTCACCAGCCACAGCTAACTGCATTTATTTTCAACGACATTCCAGCCAACAGCAGCTAACAGCCTGTGTTTTCATAGACATTCCAGCTTTACCCGTAAGTTTTCAACAGGTCGCGGTAGGGATACCGGTTACCCGGTACCCCCCGCACAGATCCGTACGTGCGCTAGTTAGCGCATACGGCTCTTGTCGCGGATGAATAGCGGCGAATCCGCACACCCGCCAGCCCTTGGAACACGCGTGCCCCGCTCTGTGTCGGGTGCGTGCTAGGCGGAGGAGTGTTCTCCTTGACCAGCAGCCTTCCCTCCCCACTCTCCGCCGACGGCCTTCCGTCGTTGTTCAAGTGATTCATCGGTACTATGCCGCTGTCCGACTCCTCGGAAACGTGCATACGGGCCGTACGGCCTAAGCCTTCGCCCGTCGGTCCGTCAGCTGACGGACGTCCCCGAGGTCTCCCGGTTCTCGTGCAGAAAGTGTCGAGGCGTGTCTGGGGTCTACGACTACGCAGGACTGCTCAGGGTCTCGCGCTAACGACCCTGAATCATGTGGCCTTCCGCCGGACCGATGGCGTCGGCGTCCTGATTGCACATTTTCGAAGCTCAATACCCAGCCCACCTATTCCCCTGTTTACGCTTCACTGTGCACCTCGCGGTACACAGAGCAAAACTCGGGGCCGAGTGGATCGCTACTCCTTCCTCGTGAGAAATTTTCATTCTCTGCTTCCTGCCGGTTTATCCCGGCGCACCGGTCCTTTGTTTTCAATGACATTCAAGCTTCGTTCTGTCAAAAAAAGAATTCCTTTCTCTCGTCCTCAGCGACAATCGGTCCTAGCGTAGGGCGCTCCCTCACACATAACTCAAGTCTCAGCCGTGGCAAGGGGAACGTCTTATTCGCAATCCCCCACGACACGAGTTTCTAGCTCAATGTCGCACAGAAGGTGGATTTCCGGCCACTTTCTTGAGTTCGTTTGGCCATTTTTGCACTCAAAAACCAGTTCGTTTTGTGCACTTCAAAAAAGCTAAGTCAATTGTTTGCCACAGATGACTGAGTTCGTTCCCTCTATTTTAGTATCTTTTTTTAGGTTTCCCCGCTTTTTCCCCTCTTTCCCGGTCCCTTTCGCATTCCCTTGCCGCCGCCTGGCCGGGCGCACTTTAGATAACCACGGTAGGCTACCACAGCTCCATCCCGGTGTCAAGGCCAAAGTCCCGGGCTTGATAATCAAGCTCGCAACCCATGGACGGGCGAAGAGCTTGACAATTCGGTAGATTTCTTGTTACTTAAAGCTTCCTGCAACGAGGTGCCTATGGGTTTTTGGAATCGATTGTTCGGCCAAAAGGCCGCTGCTCCCGTCCAGAGAGGGCAGGCAAAGGCTACAAGGGCAGCGGAGCCACCCGTCCGGAAGTAGCCCGACCCAAAACGACGCTGAGAGCCACGTAAAAATAGGCGCGGCGCTTAGGAGCAAAGGCGACCTCAAAGGAGCCATTGAGGAGTATCGGAAAGCCATTCGGCTCAAGCCGGATTACGCGGAAGCGCACGGCACACTTGGTGCCGCCCTGTGCGATGCAGGCGATCAGGATGGGGGCGCCCTGGAATGCCGCGAGGCGATCCGCTTGAGGCCAGACGACTTCGCTGCTACGTACCATCTCGGTAACGCTCTTTACCACAAGGGTGATTTCTCCGGCGCGATCGCGCAGTACCGTGGGGCCATTCGCCTCATGCCCGATCTTCTGGAAGCTCGGAATAACCTAGCCGACCTTTCGCAGTTGAGGGGGCAGGTGAAGGGTAAGTGCTTTGTTTTTAGCGGAGGGATGTCAAAGGTCGGCACTACATTTTCAATCTCGGTGGCGGGGTTTGGGCGGCCTCCTGGGGGGCCTTGATGCGGGGTGGTGGCTGGGAAGGCAAGCTCAGATTGAGCTGGTGCAGCAGCAACAACTGATCCGGTTCGGGCTGGGTGTAGCGGGGCATGATCAGCCAACGACCGTCGGTGGTGGGCAGGCACACATCGAGCATCTGAAGGGTGGCCAGTTTTTCCAGCACCGCGCGGGGCGTCAGGCCCGGCGCTAAGGCGGCCAGCCGTTGCTTGAGGGTCACCGAAAGGGCGTAGGCCAGGAAGGCCACGAAGATGTGGGCTTCCACCCGCTTCTCCACTTGGTGATAAATCGGACGCAGTCCCAGTTCGCTCTTCAAGGTTTTGAAGGCCGCTTCAATCTGGGTCAGTTGGACATAGTGTTGCCAAAGTACTTCCGGGTTCTCCCCCACCAGGTTGGAGCGCAACAGATAGTGTCCATCGCGAAGCTCCGCCTTCTGCAACTTCTCTTTGTCCAACTGAAAGGTGAACGTCTGGCGGGTGACTTCCTCTCCCTCTTTGGGCAAGCGCAGGGACACGAAGCCGAAGGCCCGCCCCGCTTGCTTCTTCGCCGCCCCAATGCGCAGCAGCAGTTGATCCCGCGCCGGAGCACTCCGGCGCAGCTTGCGCAAGGCCCTCGACAACCCCACCAGTTTGCGTCGTCGGATGGCGCGCTCCTTCGACCGCCGGCCTTCACTCTTGGCCAGCACATAGAGTTCGCCGTCCTCCGCGAACAACTTCACCTCCACCGACTCGCGCACTTTCTGCCAGGGCAATTCTAGCCACTGCTTTTCGTACTGCTGAATCTTGCCCCGCGGCGTACCCACCAAGTAAAAAACTTCCCGCTTCGCGGCGCGCATTTCTTCCAGCACCTCTTCGCTGGGAATTCCCCGGTCCATCACCCACACCCGCCGCGCGTGTCCGTACTGAGCTTCGATCTTGGCCAGAAAGCCCCGCAGCGTCGTGCGGTCCGAGGTGTTGCCCTCCATCACTTCGTAAGCCAGCGGAAATCCCTCCGGCGTCACCACCAGCGCGATCACCACCTGCCGGCAGTCGCCACGGTGATCCCGGCTGTAGCCGTGCTTCGCTTTGGGAATTCCCTCGCCTTCGCCCTCCATATAGGTGCTCGTCAGGTCGTACAGCAAGACGTCGAAGCGTGCCTGGAATAGGTCTTGCCAGCGTTGCCGCAGGTGATCGAACAACGCCGCCTTGTGCTCCACGATGCGATCCAGACAGCGATACAGCCGATCCTTCTCGGCCACGGCGAAGCCGCTGCCTAACAGATCTCCCATGGCGCTCTGGTCAAATCCTTGCCGGTGCAAACGGAACTCGCTGCCCGGCGCGATCAGCCGGCTCACCACCAGCAACTCCAGCACCTTCGCCCACGCCCCTTCCTCGCGGCCGGCGTCCAGCCGCCCTTCCCAAAACGCCCCCAGTCCCAACTGCTGCCACAGCTCGCAGCCCAGCCAGTAGTTGCCAAACGCCCGCGGCCGCCGCAGCTCCATCTCCCGCAACTTCACCTGCACGCCATCCAGCGCGTCGGCGGGGATCGCACGATCCTCCGGAAACAAGCTCAGCGTCCGGGCCCGCTGCTCGGCTTCATCAAATACCTCCAACGTCTGTCGCCATGCCCCCTGCTGGCGGTCATTGATCTCTCCCAAAAACAAAACCTGCCGCTGCACTACCCGCCCTGAACGCACCCGACGGTTCTCCACTACACTCCAGGAGCGGTGCTCCTTGCCGTCCTTGCATCGCCGTTTGCTGCGTAGAAACATCGTCAGCGCGCATCCTGACAGCTTCCTTCAGCGCTTGTAAAGAGGGTAGGTCGGCACTACAACGGCTTTCTGAGAAGCCTGCTTTGATGGATAAGAGGTTAGACCGATAGAGAGGTCAACTTCCCCTCACAAATGTGCGGAACTGCGAAGGTTGGGCTAAACTTCATAATCGCGTTGGGAAACGGTTCGTGCAGCCACCCATCGCCAAGCGATGCGCCGTACAGTGCATGCTGCACGTCCTTCATTTCCATGAAGAGATCCCCTAGGAATGCGACAAGGATCATGGGCTTTCCGGTTCGCGAGTATTTCTGGTGCTTCTCCATGATCCTGTCTCGTATCTTCTTGGCTCTGTCCCCAGAGTCCACGACGTATTGAAACTCAGGGAGACCCGGAAACGGACAAGGGAAGGGTCTGATGGTACGGGAAGGATTGCGAGTCAAGAAAACGTCCACGATGAACCGTTGGTTTGCAACCGTGGCCATCATGTCGGGCGTCAGGTTAGTGCCCAGCTTCGGCCCAAAGTCAGGCTCAAGCCGGAGTCGGCGTAACAATTCATGGGCAACCAGTTCATGCAATAGTGAGTCGGTGACGTCCTCATCGGCCAAGCAGATCCTGTGAAGCAGTTTGTTTTGCCTATTGTTAGCGATGTTGGCGAAAGACACTTCCAGAAAGTCGCGTGTCTCGCGGGCAGCCGAGGTCGCGCCGCCCAGGGCCCACTTAGCCAACTCGCTCAACTTCGTTTTTTCCCGAAGGGTGTCGAGGAGCATCAGGGCAGGGTAGTGCAATTTCAACGGCCGGGTCAACCGTCTGGGTTTCCTTTCCCCTCCCGCTGGCTTCCCGAATTTGCCGAACAGGGGTTCTCATCTCGGGCTGCACTGCTGCGCTGCCTATCCGCCATGTCCCCCTGAACGAGATTGTTGATGCCTCTCGCCAGAACCCTGCGGCGCACCGGTTCGCCCCGGTAATTGCCGAATTCCGCGCGAGGAAGCATTCGTGGCGCGGACCTCCGCTGTCTGACGTCCGCGTCTTTTCACGCCCGCGCTCGCCGGTTCGGCCTACCGTTACCCCCGCACGACATCGCGCGTAGATTGACCCCAGCCCTGGGCTAGACATGTGGACACATTGTCTCTTGACAACGCGCCGCCCCTGTGGTAGCCTACTCAGGTGAGAAGCCCAACCGCGGGGAAGTCCTTTCCTCGTTAACCTAACACCCCGCCCCAGGAGGAACCATGTCTTTACGCAAATCACCCCAACTTACGCCCCAATTGCTCGCCGCCGCGCGCCGGAACGCCCGGCATTCCACCGGGCCGCGCAGCGCCGCCGCCAGCAGCCACTCCTCAATCAGCAACGGCGGTCGCTTCATGGACTACGCCCGGAACCCGGCGATGGCTTTGGCCGATAGTCGCGACGGTCAAGGCAGGCGTCATACGTAACGCGGTCCACCTTGATCCAATCTGTCTTTTCAATTCCTCTTCGATTTCTCGTCGTCGGACTGAACGGGAAAGCAGATGCGACCTTGATCCACCTGTCTTGCTCGCGAGCGATGGCGCGAATTTCGTCCGCCACTTCTGAAAGATCCTGATCCTGGCTGAAGATCAAGGCAACATCGAACTCCTCACGGTGAGCCAGGCGGATGATATCCAGGGCGATGCGTACATCAATTCCTTTTTCTTCGCCAGCCAAAAATGTGTGCTTCGTCCCGTCCGCTAAACTGACAACTCTGTTCCGGTAGCGTAAGGACCGTGCAAAGAGGTGGACGTCCTGACGCCCCATAACAGCGAGCTTCGCAGACCAGAAGCTGTGCCAGAATGGATCATCATTTGGGTCAGGGATGCCAGTGTAAAAACGCGTTTGGGACAGCGCCCATCCCTGCGCTTGGCATACTGCCATCGCGAGGGCGGACACATCATAACTGGGATAGGGATATCCGAAGGACTCGCGTGCTGCGTGGAATAGATTCTGTCCGTCGATGAAAGCTATGGCGCGTTTGACGGCTGGCTCAGGGGGCATCGGCACGGCCTAAAATAAATAACCCCGCCCGAGGCCTTACGGCATGTCGAGCGGGGAGCAATTTCAATATAAGTCTACTATATGAAGTCCAGAAGTCAAGGACTTTCATTTTCAAGGACTTTCATTTCACAGCCCCGACGAGGATTCGGAAAGCGCGGACAGTACGCCTGCCCTTACTATTGCTAATCAAACCGAACCACCAAGACACCAAGGCGCCAAGAGAGCCCAAAGCAATGGAATCCAGCGATTGACCCATTGATCCATTCGATCCTTGATTCAATGAAGAAAACGAGGCAAGGTCCCTTCAATGAGTCAATGGATCAAGGATTGGATGAGTCCATCGAAGAACCCCTGGGCTAGGGGTGTGGACACATTGTCTCTTGACAACGCCCTCCTACTGTGATAGCCTATTCGTGTGAAAAGCCTCAATCCCGCGAGGAAGTCCTTTCCTCGCAATCTGACAACCCGCCCCAGGAGGAACCATGTCCTTACGCAAATCACCCCAACTTACTCCCCAGTTGCTCGCCGCCGCGCGCCGCAACGCCCGGCATTCCACCGGACCGCGCAGCCCCGCCGCCAAGCAGAATTCCAAGCTCAATGCCTTGAAGCACGGTGCCTACGTGAGCGAAGAAAATCAGCGCCAAGCCATGCAGGCGCTGGGCGAAGACCCGGAAGAATTCGAATACCTCAAAAAGGAACTCATGTTGACGTACGGTCCGGGAGAAATCCTCTGGCAAAAGCAGATCGACGACCTGGCCAGGCTCTACTGGCGGCGCGCACGGGTGCAGCGGGCGCAAGAGGGCCTGAAGCGCCGCGCCTTGCAGGGGATCGACGACTGGCAACACCGCCGCCAGCAGGAGATGGCCCGTGTCACCTTCCACGCCTCCCAGCACGAGATGCTTGATGTCGAGCTGTCGGGGTCCACGGATCGAGGGGTGGGGCTGAGAAGGCTGCTTTCTTTTCTTGCACTCGTACGGGAGGAGGTCAACCAGTCCACCTTCCGGATCCGCCAGTACGCTGTGCTGGAATCTCTTTACCGAGGTAGGGTGGGGTGGCGACAGGCGCTGATTTTCAGGCTGCTGCACCGCTTCAGTGACCCGCTGTACCTCGACGCGCAACAAGCCGACGAGAAAGAACGGCAGCACCTACTGCAAAATAGGCTTCCCCTGCGAGCCGCCGGGGGAGCCGGAGCGTCAGGAACTTCTGCGTCTGCTGGAGGAGGAAATCGCCGGCGTGCAAGAGGAATTTCAGTACGCCGAAAAGGTGAATGAGGAGAAAGCCGCCATCGAGCGGGGGACGCTTGCCTGGCGCCGGAGGGGGAGACGTGGAGCATGATGCTGCGCCAGGAAGGCGCGCTGGACCGCTCCATTGACCGCAAAGTGAGGATACTGCTGAGGCTGCGGAAAGGACTTGGCACCCTCCCGGTCGCTCCTCCGGGTCAGGATGATGGCGGGAGGAAGGAGAGCATGGAAGCAGTCCGTGGCAGCGACATTATGTCCCATAACTTGCAGCGTGTGGAAGCGGTGGGAAACTCAAAAATTAAGGAACAATACGCGAATGTTATTGAAAACAAAGGACTGGATTTCAGCAGCCCAGGCCGAAGCGGGAATGTTGTAGAAAATAAATGTAGTTACGGGCAGAATGCAGGAATGTTATTGACAACAAAGGGTGTTACTGGGAACGCAGAGTTACCACCGTCAAGCATCTCTCCAGTGAATACCATGACGGTGCCGAGGGAGCCGAACGGCGATCAGCTCGGTTAGTTTTCCTGTGCCCAGCAGGCCTGCGGTAAGGCGCTGCGAGGGGCGATTAAGTCCTTGCCACCTTCTCTGTGATGTACTGCAAGCGGTCCCAATCGGCATCCGCCGTCACCATATCGCTGACGCCGAGGATGAAATGACTCTCGCCCTCGTAGCGTTCGATCAACTGAGCAATTGACCGGCGAAACTCGTCCTCGGGAGTGCTGGCCGGGCAGAGCAAAGTGGAGGGAATCCCACCCCAGATCGTAATGCGGTCCGCAAAGGCGGCGCGAATCTCTTCCAGCCGGCAACGGGTCATAGGATAGGGACACACTGAGTCAGCGATGTCGAATCCCGCGCGCAGGTACAAACCCAGCAGTAGCTTGTTCTCGCCGTCGGTATGGGTCATCAAGTATTTGCCTTTAGCATGCAGCACTCCCGCGTAATCGCGCAAGGCAGGGAGAATGTACTTCTCGAAGAAGGCGGGGTAGGTGATCGAGTCGTCATAGTTGGCGCCCAGGAAGATTACCTCGGCCGGAGAGTTGGCCCCGATTTCCTCGAGCTGCTGGTAGAGGGGTTCCATTTGCTCCGCCAGCCGCTGGACTCTCTCCGGGTAGTCATGAAGAGCATAAAAAAACTGTTCGAGCGGCATCAGTTCTTTCATGATGTGCTGCATAGGGCAGGCCGTTCCCAGGAGATAGCCGACTGCGACGCCACGTTCGCCCACCTCATCGCGGCGGGCCAGATAGCCATTCAATTGGGGCTCGATTTTGAGGTGCGAGAAGATATAGCCGGCCACGTCGAAATCCCGCGGCTCGCGCAGGGCATGCTCGACAACCCAGGACATGGACGCGCCCGCATCGAGCATTTCCTCAGTGAACACCGTGACGGTGCGGATGGAGCCGCGCGGCGTGTGATATTCGACCGTGGTTTCCTGGCCGCGGCGGAGCACCCGGCGCTCGACATCTTCGAGGGTCACGCGATATGGAAGAACCGGGAGACGGTAGATGCCCAGCGCCCGGTCGAGCATGGCATCCTCGTTCGTGGAGTCGGTGAAATCAGGGACGGAGGAGTAGCACCCCACCCCCAGCCGCTCCGTAATCTCTGTGAGGCTGAGGGAACGCAGCTCGGCTGGCAGCGTTCCATGGCGCAAGGCTGCGCGATGCCAAAATTCCAGGCGAGGAACCCAGGGCAGCCGGTCGGGCGTTTCGCCTCGGATGGCTGCCATAATTCGTTCTCGATGGGTCATGATTATCCGTCCTCACGATGCGAAATGTAGTATAAATCCTCAATCTTATGAGTGACAACCGGGATCCGCAACACGGATTCGCGTGGCTAATCGTTTTTCTCCTCTTCGCGGGCTCAGTATTTAACTACATGGACCGCTCGCTGGTGGGCGTAATCATGCCTCAGATGCGGCGGGACCTGACGCTGACGAACGCGGACTTTGGCCTAGCCATCAACGCTTTTCTGGTTATGTACGCGGTCTTCTACGTCCTGGGAGGGCGGCTCGCGGACCGCCTGGGATACCGGGGCGCTTTCGCGCTCACGGTGGCCTTCTGGTCGCTCGCCAGCATGGCGCATGCCTTGGTGCAGGGACTGCGCAGCCTGGCTCTCTGCCGGGCGATTTTGGGGATAGGAGAAGGCGGCTTTTATCCCGCCGCCATGCGAGGGGCCGCCGAGTGGTTCCCGCCAGAAAACCGAGCGAAGGCCGTGGGGCTTATCCTCTCTGCACTCTGCGTGGGCACCCTGCTCACTCCTCCTCTCGTAGCTTGGATCACGATTCATTACGGCTGGCGGGCGTCTTTTTTGGTGACCGGCGCCTTGGGGTTTTTGCTGCTTCCGCCCTGGCTTCTCCTTCACCGGCGCATCCCTAAGATGGACGTGGCGAATGACCCTTGCGCGGTTTCCCGCCGCGGCTCTCACACAGGCCGCAGCCGCGCGAAAAACGTAGAAACTCCAGGCCCTCTCCCCCCTGGGGGAGAGAATTACGGAGCAGGCGACCCTTGTACGATTTCACGCCCTCTCCCCCTTGGGGGAGAGGGTGGCCCGCCGCCGGCGTTTTCTTCAGACGGGGCGGGCCGGGTGAGGGGGTCGCCCACAAGCGTCCCTCCGGCTGAAGATGACCTTTCGCTTTCCGAGGTCCTCAGGACGCGGAAATACTGGTACGTGCTGGCGGCACGGGCTTCTGCGGACGCCGCCTGGTATTTCTACCTCTTCTGGATTCCCGGCTACTTTCAGGACGTGCGAAGGTTCGACCTCGCCAGCGTGGGCAGACTTCTCTGGATACCTTTCTTCTCTGCCGGCGTGGGCGCCTTAGCCGGCGCCTGGGCCAGCAGCAGTTTGATCCGACGCGGGCTGGGCCTGGATCGCAGCCGCAAAACTATTCTATTTGCTTCCGCCTCGCTTTGCGTTGTGGGCGCCTCAGCCTGCTTCGCTCCTGCCGCTTACTTGGCCTTGGCGCTGGTGAGCGTGGCGCTTTTCGGACATCAGTCCTTTGGGTCGAATATTCATACGGTTATCACGGAAATTACTCCCCCCAGGCATGTGGCCGTTCTGTACGGAATCACGGGGGCTGCCGGGACGCTGCTGGGCGCGGCAGCGCAGTTGGCGATCGGGCGCGTCATCGACACATTCGGCTACAAACCGGCGTTCGTTTGGGCTGGCGGAATGGCTCTGCTGGCTGCCGCGATGCTCCTCGCGGCGGGGCCCATTGAGCGCATCCGGCGAAGAGGTTTTGCTCCCCGAAGGGGGGCCACATGAGTAGCCGTGGGTGAAGCCCACGGTAACGATGCATCGAAAACCCTCTCGGCCCTGGAGGGGCCGAACGGTTCGACCCCTTCGGGGTCGGTAAGATTAATGGGGGGGCGCCACCCGTGGGCGGCGGGCACCAAAACCGTGCCCTTGCCCGTCAGTTGACGGACTACTCAATTTCAACCCCTTCGGGGTTCGGACGGCGCCAGGAGGACGTAACATGAAACAAGCTCGGCCATTTTCTTTGTTCTTGTGTTTTGTTGCAGCTACTCCGTGGCTTCAGGCGCAGGCGCCGACGAAGGCCACCGGTGACCAGCCAGCCTCAGAAACGATGCGCGTAAGTCTTGACGGCAAGTGGAAGCTCTTTTATTTCCCCCAAGGCAAATATCAAATTGCCAACCCCGACCAGCTCCGGACCCAGGGGCTGAAATGGATCGAAGCTTCCGTGCCCGGCAACGTGGAACTCGACCTGTCGAGGAAGGGTGTATTGCCCGCCGACCTGTTCTTCGCCGATAACCTCGCCAAGTTGAAGCCCTACGAGCTGTACGAATGGTGGTATCAGCGCGAGTTTCCGACCCCGGCGGGGATTTCCGGGCAGCGGGTGGAACTGCGCTTCCGGGGCGTGGATTGCCTCGCCACCTACTGGCTCAACGGGAAGGAATTGGGTGAGACCTCGGATGCCCTCATCGAGCAGCGCTTTGAAGTGACGGGGAAGTTGAACCCGGCTGGGCCAAACACTCTGACGGTCAGGTTAAGGTCGCCCTTGATCGAGGCTGTCGGCAAGCAGTACGACCCGGCTTACACCATTAGCGCCGGGCGCACCAATCAAGAGGCAATCTGGATCAGGAAGGCTGCGCACTCTTACGGATGGGACATCATGCCGCGGGCGGTCTCGGCGGGCCTTTGGCGTCCGGTGGAACTCATCGTCCACGCCCGGCACGAAATCACAGACATGTATTTCGCCACTCTCTCTGCTGAGCCGGGCCAGGCGACGCTGACGGTCTCCTACGAACTCACCACGGATCTGGCGCTGCTCCCCCAACTCCGCTTGCGCGTCCAGGGCCGTTGCGGCGAATCCACCTTCACACCACCTCCACAAAGTGGAGTTCAGCGCCGGACGGTTTGAGATCCATGTGCGCGATCCCCTGCTGTGGTGGCCCAGAGGCTACGGCAATCCCAACCTCTACAAGGTGACCACCCAACTCTTGCAGAACGACAAAGTGCTTGCTTCTCGCGAGGACTCGGTGGGAATCCGCAAGCTGGAGTTGATTCGAACCGAGACCACCAGCCTCGAGAAGCCCGGCCAGTTCCTTTTCAAGGTCAACGGCGTGCCCATCCTGGTGAAGGGGTCCAATTGGGTGCCTGCGGATGCGTTTCACAGCCGCGATGCGGGGCGCTACGAGAAGATTCTCGCACTCTTCATCGACCTCGGGTGCAACATGCTGCGAAGCTGGGGAGGGAACGTTTACGAAGACGACGCATTCTTTGATATCTGCGACCGCAACGGGATCATGGTGTGGCAGGACTTTGCCATGGCTTGCGCCATCTACCCGCAGACGCCGGAGTTTCTCGAGGTCATGAGGCAGGAAGGCATATCCGTGGTGAGAAAGCTGCGCAACCATCCCTCCCTCGCGCTCTGGTCGGGTGACAACGAAGTGGATGAATCCTACTTTTTCTCAGGGCTGGACCCCGCGCACAACAAGATCACGCGGGACGTCCTGCCGCAGGTGGTTTTCCAGTGTGATCCCTATCGGCCTTATCTCCCCAGTTCTCCCTACATGTCCCCGGAAGTCATCGCCACCGGACTAACGAAGCTCATGCCCGAGGACCATTTGTGGGGGCCGAGAGATTACTTCAAGAGCAGCTATTACACAGAACACACGGCGCATTTTGTGAGCGAGATTGGTTACCACGGCTGCCCGGGCCTTTCCTCGATCAAGCGCTTCGTGGACGAGCACCACGTGTGGCCCTGGCAGGACAATCCCCAATGGATCTTTCACTCCACCGACATGTCGGGAAACCCGTACCGCATCAACCTGATGGCCAACCAAGTGAAGGAATTGTTCGGCGCGCTTCCGGACAACATCGAAGACTTTATTCTGGCTTCCCAGGTCTCCCAGGCCGAAGCAAAAAAGTTCTTCGTCGAGATGACCCGCTTGAAAAAGTGGCAGAGCACGGGCCTGATCTGGTGGAATGTCATGGACGGGTGGCCGCAATTCTCTGACGCCATCGTGGACTATTACTTCAACAAGAAGCTTGCCTATTACTATATCCGCCGCGTGCAGCAACCCGTCTGCCTCATGGTGGATGAGCCCCAAGACTGGCACGTCCGGGTGGTGGTGGGAAACGATTCTCGCGAAGATGCGAGCGGCCATTACCGCGTTTGGGATGCGGACTCGGGAGAGACGCTGCTAGAAGGGGACTACGCGGCCAAGGCGAATGCCAACCTGGAGGTGGGCAGCATCCCGGTCTTTCACTCCGGCAAGCGGCTTTTCCTGATGGAGTGGACGGCCAACGGCCAGAGGTACGTCAATCACTACTTGCAGGGTATGCCGCCCTTCTCACTCTCCCAGTACAAGTCGTGGCTCGCGAAGATTGCTGCTTTGCAGAACGATTTTGACCCGGCGAGCGTGGGGAAATAGCCGGTAGCGTGGACCTCCGTCCCGTGCTACGCCCTTACCGCTTCCCACCCTTCGCGCAAGATGAAAGGTGTGAGGAACAAAGCGGCGAGGGGATCCGCCCACTTTATTCCCCAGACGGCGTTGACTGACAGGCCGGCCAGCGCAATCCAAGCCATGTAACCACACACCGCAGATTCCGCCGCATCGGCTCTCAACGCCGCGCTTGCAGCGATGGCTGATAGCTTTCGCTTCTGACCGGCCAGCCAGGGCATTACCACCGCAGCTACAAGCAGGAGGGCTATTCCTGCAAGACTGGGGCGGGCTCCGCGCTTTCCAAGGAGCGCCACTCCCGAAGCCAGTAGCACATATGTCGCCAGGATAAAGAGCAGGGTGCCGGCAATACGGCTAGCAAACTCCTCGGCTTCCGTTTCCGCGGAGTGAGAGCGGAACCGCCAGTAAACCACCAGGGCAGAGACCAGCTCGATGGCGCTGTCGCCTCCGAAGGCGAGCAAGGCCGGGCTGCGGGCCCGCCAGGCCGCAATCAAGGACACCGCCGCCTCCAGAAACATCCAGATGAGCGTGAAAGCCTGAATTCGAAGAATCCGTCGCCGGACATCCGGTTGCAACGGGACTGTTTGGTCGGCCATGATCCCATTATGCACGCAACCCATCGCCGGGAACACTCCCCAAGCATCTGAAAATATCAAACCTTTTGGTGGTGGCCGATAGCGCGGACCTCTGTTTTTGAGGTCCGCGGCTCTTCCCAATTTGGGCGATAACTTACTTGGTTCATCAAACAATTTGAGCAGTCAGGGCAATCAATCTTGCAATCGTAACCTCGAGCCATCTCTGGCGTGGTGAATTCGATGTATCCCAATCCCGCAAGAACTTGCCAGGGCGCGAAGAGGGATAGGTTCTCGCTGCTATCTGTAGTGTGCTTGCGTCGAACTTTCGTTTAGCATCGTCCTGATCATGCACTACTCTGTGCCGAATGTTTGCCAAATTCACAAGATAAGTAAAGTTGGAAGAGACCGTGCTTTCCTGAACGGAGGGACAGCCAGGAGTCCCAGACCTGAAGAAACTCCGGCATCGATCGATCACGAACTGAGGATTGTGCCAGAGCAGGTATGAACGACCGCCCAACGCTGCCGATTCAGCTGCGGGCACGGTTGGATAGTCCAACCACTGAGGAGCGTCTCTTGTCCTGCAGCCGAAGCATAGCCGCAGAGCGAACGATAAAAAACGGCTTCCAAGCACATTTCCCACGCTGCGAACACCCGAAGGTATGCCAACTCATAAAGCGCTTCTAGCCTGACCGTGCTCCACTCTTTGCGGATCGTAACGGCACCAGAAACATGTGCCAATTCCCCGGCCCTAACGATTGCAATCGCTGATTGTGCGTGCTTAGCTAGCAGGCTATCGAATCGTGGCATGCGCCTCGGCATTTGGAATTAAAATACTGCGTCGAAGAGGGTTTCGAATCTAACCTTCCTCGGTGTGATATTGTCCGTTTGGCGCTGGCAGGCCGCTATGAAGGCTTTGTATCTGGTCGGTGTCTGGATTGGATTCAGCGATCTTGTCTGACAGGGAACTAACGGCTTCCCTTAGATCGTCCCGCTGATCTTCCGTAAGGCGTTTTCGTGGACTCGGCCTCTGAATATTCGGTAGCCCGAACATGTGATGGAAAACGACGCAATACAGCGTATAGAAAAGCGGTGGTCTTCGGAACTCGCTGTTCAGCAGCTCATCGTTGGTAAAGGTCTCAGAGATGGTGTTTAGGGTTTCCTTGAATCGCTTCTCGTCTCTGTCCTTGTTTGAATAGGACAATTCCCACTTGTCGTAGAACGAGTCAATCGTCTTCTTCTTGTCCTGCATTCCCTCGCTCCCAGCGATTAGCAGTTCGCTGGTCAACTCCACCTCGAGCATCCGAGCGATACTTTGCTCGCTAAACACTTTATGCTTTCGCCAGAACTCAAGATATGCCATGGCTAGACTATAGGAAGTTTGCTTGAAGAATCCGAAATATTTACCGTTACGAAGCTCTTGATTATTGAGCCCGACGCCATTCGTATTCAACCTACAAAATACTTCGAGGATTTGCTCGTCGGAGATGCCCTTGAAAATCTCTGTAGTAAAGCTAAACGACATTATTTGCTGCTGCTGGTCTTCGGACAGTTGGCTGAATTTCAGTCCAGCCCACGGGGCCTTCAATGTCTTGGAGAGCCGAAAACCATCCGCAATGAAATCCAGAACACTCCTGACCCTTTGTTGTCCATCGACAAGCTCGCGAATTGTTTTAGTTTTCGCCTTGTTCTGTGTCATGCGAAAGTATAGCGGCGGTACTGTCATACCCCGCAGCAATGTGTCGATAAAATACGACCGCGCGGGCGTTCGCCAAACTGCACGTCTCTGAAACTTAGGTGTGATCTCAATAATTTCGTTCTCTTGCCAGAGAACGAAATCGTTTGGCGTGTAGACTACCTTCTCTGTCTTGAATTCATCCATGGATTCGACCAAAGGGAATGACCTGGATCATCTTACCAGATCAACATCAACCAGTGAAACATTTATGGCTTCCGCAAATCTCTCCAACATGCTTAAACGAGGGTCAGTTGTCTTCGTTAGGAACTGCCAGGCCGACTCAGAATGTACCCAATCTAAATTCCGAGCATCACCTTGGTGTAAGACGTGGTTAGTCGCCGCGGATTGTCGAACAGTCGCCAGCGATGCCATACGGTCTTCATCTTAGCAGAATTTCCGTAGTACGCAAGCGGGGCTTGGAGCGAGGCTTGGAGCGAACAAGCTTGTAGGCAGTAACACGAAAACTACCCCCCCACGTTCTCAGAAACCACTTTGGCCTGGGTGAAGAGCAAGAGGTAATCACGGCCACCGGCTTTCGAATCTGTTCCTGACATATTGAAGCCGCCAAAGGGGTGGCCGCCCACCAGGGCTCCGGTACACTTTCGGTTGAAATAGAGGTTTCCCACGAAGAAGTCCTCCGCAGCCTGATCCAGCTTCTGGCGGTTTTTGGTGTACACAGCCCCCGTCAAGCCATATTCCGTTTGGTTGGCGATCTCCAGCGCCTCGTCGAAGTTCCGGGCCTTGATGACCGCCAGCACCGGACCAAAGATTTCTTCCTGCGCGATGCGGGCCTGAGAAGCAACGTCCGCAATGACCGTGGGTTGGATGAAGTATCCCGGTCCGGGAGCCTCTTCGCCGCCTGTCAACAGACGGCCCTCCTTCTTGCCGATCTCGATGTAATCCAGGATGGACTGCATTGCCCGGGCGTTAATCACCGGGCCCATATAGCTGTCCGGGCGCGTGGCCGGGCCGACCTTAATCTGCGCCACGCGGCTTTGAAGCTTCCCGAGGAAGGCTTCATAAACCGACTCGACCACGATGGCCCGCGAGCACGCCGAACATTTCTGGCCCTGGTAGCCAAAGGCGGAGACGGCGACGCCTTCCACCGCCGCTTCCAAATCCGCCTCACTGTCCACTACGATGGAGTTCTTGCCGCCCATTTCTGCAATCACGCGCTTCACCCAAATGTGGCCCGGCCCCGTCTTCGACGCCTCCAGGTTGACGTGCAGCCCCACGTCTTTTGACCCTGTGAAGGCCACAAAGCGCGTGCGCGGATGTCCCACCAGCACGTCGCCGACTGAACCACCCGGGCCAGGGAGATAATTCACCACCCCTGGCGGCATGCCCGCCTTCTCGAGCGCCTCGAACAGCTTGTACCCGATCACGGGGGAATCGCTCGAGGGCTTCAGGACCACAGTGTTTCCGGCCACCACAGAGGCCATGGTCATCCCGGTGAGGATGGCGAGGGGAAAATTCCAAGGCGGAATTACGACCCCCACACCCAGAGGAAGGTAACGGAGGAAATTTCTCTCACCGTGAACTGAAGTAAGGGGCTGCGGTTGGTCAAGCCGGAGGATTTCGCGGGCGTAGAACTCCGCAAAGTCGATGGCCTCCGCCACGTCCGCATCGGCCTCCGCCCATGTCTTCCCCACTTCGTAACACATCCACGCCATGTAATGGAACTTGCGTTCCCGTATGATCCGGGCGGTTTCGAGCGCGAGTTTCGCGCGCCGTTCTGCCGGGGTGTGACTCCAGGTTTTGAAGGCCCTATCCGCGGCGCGAAGGGCGCGCTCCGCCAGTCCAGCGTCGGCTTTGGAAATCACCCCAACCACCTGATCTTTCTGCCCAGGGTTGGAGGAGTAAAACTTATCCTGAGTCTTGATCCTCTCCCCGTTGATCACAAGGTTGTATTCCTGGCCCAACTTTTGCCCGACTTCCTCCAGGGCCGCTTCCATCTGCCTCGCGTGCTCCGGGTTGCCCTTGAAGTCGCAGAGCGGCTCATTCCTGAATTCAGCTAGTTGCATCGGCATGCCTCCCCCCCGTAGACGCGAAACCGGCATTACCCGGCATTATAACGATTCCCCGCCCGGCAGAATAGACGGCGCAACGGAAGGTAATGGCCCAGTTCGATGTAGAGCCGGCGGAACCTGGCCGGATCTGATCGTGACGCCGCCACATGGTCCGCCAGTTGACGGACAAACTCGCCGTTACAACCCCGAACTGACCCACTCCCGACTCTGCCTTTTGCTTGACTCAATTATGCCTAGGAGTTAAACTTCCCCCTGATGGGCACACTACGGGCTTGGTCGGCCGAGGGCTTTTGACGTGATGACCCAAGTCCAACGCTTGCTCGCCTTTATAAAGCCGTATTCCTTCCGCTTCCTGGTCGCCTTCATTTTGATGGCCTGGGTGGGGGCTTGTGAGGCGCTGACGGCGTTACTCATTAAACCTGTCTTTGACGCTGTGCTTGCTCCGGGCGCTGATGCGGGTAAGATTGTCTTGCTCCAATGGCCCTTCGTGGGACACGCGAAATACGCGGTATACCTTCAGTCTTTTTTCCCGCCTTGGATTCACAATGCCTGGACCATCGTGGCCCTTTCGATCATTTCCGTGACGCTGCTCAAAGGGGTCGCGGAGTACCTGGCGACCTACTTTGTCAACTTCATTGGCCATTCCGTGGTGAGGGACCTCCGGAATCTTCTCTATTCGAGAATTATCCAGCAGTCGATGGCCTTCTTTACGAGGAATTCCACGGGCCGGCTGATGTCCGCGGTTACCAGTGATATCGAGAAGATTCAGTACGCGGTTTCGCAAACTGCCGCAGACTTCCTGAAGCAAAGTTTTACTCTGGTGGGGTTGCTGGGAGTGCTGTTTTATGTCGACTGGCACCTGGCCTTGGGCTCACTGATCCTGGTGCCCCTGGTCGTCCTTCCTTCCCACAATATCGGGCGCTACATTCGCATTTCCAGCCGCTCCAGCCAGGACAAGATGGCGGACCTGAACAACGTCCTACAGGAGACGTTCTCCGGCATCCGCATCGTCAAAGCGTTTGGCATGGAACTGTCGGAAGTGGAGAAATTCAAGGCGGCCACGCGCCGGCTGCTGCGCGTCAGTCTGCGCTGGGTGCGGGCCCAGGCAGCGACTTCCCCCATCATGGAAGTGCTGGGCGCCATCACCGTCGCCGGCATTCTGCTTTATGCCCGCACGGAGATCATGCATCACGCGCAGACCACGGGCGGGTTCGTGGCCTTTCTCTATGCCCTGATTAAGACCTATGAACCCATCAAGCGGCTCACCGGAGTCCATAACGCCTACGCGCAGGCTCTGGGCGCCTCCGAGCAAGTCTTCCACTATCTCGACCTCCATCCGGATATTCACGACGAGCCGCGGGCCATAACCTTGCCGCCGTTCGAGCGCCAGATTGAATTTCAGGACGTGGATTTCGATTACGAAGAGGCTTTGCCGTTGCTGCGCAGCATCAACCTGCGAATCCGCAATGGCGAGGTGGTGGCCATTGTGGGCTCGAGCGGCGCAGGAAAGACCACCCTGGCCAGTCTCATTCCCAGGTTTTTTGATGTGACGCGAGGCCGAGTCTTGATTGACGGCCATGACGTCAGGGGCGTAAAGCTCAACTCACTTCGTTCTCAGATCGGTATCGTTACTCAGGAAACTATCCTGTTTAATGATACCGTGTACAATAACATCTGTTACGGGAGCCAGCCGGCCAGCGAGCGGGCCGCCAGGGAGGCCGCGCGCGCCGCCTTGGCGGAAGACTTCATCCTGGAAATGCCCGAGGGTTACCAGACGGTGATCGGGGAGCGCGGGCAGCGTCTTTCCGGGGGGCAGCGGCAGCGCATTGCCATTGCCCGCGCGCTTCTCAAGAATCCACCCATCCTCATCCTGGACGAAGCCACTTCCGAGCTCGACACGGAATCGGAACTCCTGGTTCAGAAGGCGCTGGCCAACCTGATGCGGGACCGCACCGTGCTGGTGATTGCCCATCGCCTCTCCACCGTGCGCCGCGCGGAACGGATTATTGTCCTCGACCACGGCACCATCACGGAGATCGGCAGCCATGAAGACCTGATTTGCCGGGGGGGCATGTACCAGAAGCTGCACGACCTCCAATTCGTGGACGCGGAACCGTGAGCGGGCGTCGCAAGTGGAAGAGAGACCATGATTCGAAGCATGACGGGTTATAGTAAGGCTCAAGCTGAAGAAGGAGGGTACTCTCTCTCCGTCAGTATCCGTGGCACTAACCACCGCTTTCTGGACGTTCAGGTGCGAGCCCCTTCAACGCTGGAATCCCTGGATCCCCTGCTGAGGCGTCTCATCAAGAATCACATCCAGCGCGGCCACGTGGAGGTGACCGTCGGTTTCGAGCAGCCGGGAAATGCCGGACTTTTGCTTGACCGCAAGCTCCTGGCCGCCTACATTGCTGCCTATCACACCCTGCGAGAAGAGTTCGGTTCCGCCTCCGACCCGGATTTAGTAGCGCTGCTGCGCATCCCTGGCTTGGCCACGTCAGGCAACGGCGAGATTTCGCCGCAAGACCTCGAGCGAGTCCGGGGCCTCCTGGAACGTGTGACCACGCAGGCCCTCGAGAGCCTGAACGAGATGCGCGCCCGCGAAGGGGAAGATTTGGGGCGCGACCTCAAGACCCGCTTGGCACGGCTTGAATCGCTAACGGAGGGCGTGGCGAGCCTGGCAGAACGGCTCCCCGGGCTCTACCAGCGTCGGTTGGAAAGCCGCCTCAGGGAGTTGATGGGCAGTACTGAACTGGATGGGGTGCGGCTGGCGGCTGAGGTTGCCTACCTGGCCTCCCGCTCTGACATCACGGAGGAGTTGACGCGCTTCCGCAGCCACGTTACGCAAGTGAAGCAACTGCTCGCGGAGAGTCCGGAGGTGGGGAAAAAGCTCGATTTCCTGCTGCAAGAGATGAACCGGGAGGCGAACACACTTCTGTCCAAGACAACGGATTTGCCCGAAGTTGGCCTGGAAGTCGCGCGCCTGGCGATCGAGATGAAGAGTGAAATCGAAAAGCTGCGCGAGCAGGCTCAGAACATTGAGTAATGGAGAAAAGGCTTTCTAAACCGTCCTGTGGACGTGGTAGCATCTTGGTCATTTCCGCGCCCTCGGGGTCCGGGAAATCAACCCTGGTGAGACGGTTGGTTGCGTCTCTGCCGGACCTGGCTTTTTCGGTTTCCCATACCACGCGGCCGCGGCGCGAGGGCGAGAAAGAAGGGCGCGACTACTTTTTCGTGACCCGCCGGCGGTTCGAAAGTATGATAGCTGCCGGTGATTTCATCGAGTGGGCAGAGGTTTACGGCCACCTGTACGGGACTTCGAAGGCGCAGATCGACAAGGCCCTGGCGGCCGGCCGGGATGTTTTGCTGGATATCGATGTTCAGGGGCATCAACAAGTCAGGCGGCGTTTGCCGGAAGCCCTTAGCGTGTTCGTCATGCCGCCGTCCTTCCGGGAACTGAAACGCCGGCTGACGGACCGGCACTCGGATTCGCCCCAGGCAGTGGAAAGACGGCTGGCGGCAGCCCGCCAGGAAATCTCCCATTGGCCCGAGTATGATTACCTGGTCGTTAACGACCGCCTTCCCGCGGCCAGACAGGCTCTGCGAGCAATAGTTCGGGCAGGCCGATTTCGCCGCCAGAGCCAGACGGAGCGCGCTCAAGAAATTTGCAAGACATTTGGAGGATAGATCGGATGGAATTACCTCAGAAGATAGACAGCAAGTTTCGCTACATTCTTGTCGCTGCCAAGCGGGCTCGGCAGCTTCAGGCCGGCGCCCGCCCGCTCATTCAGAGCGCTGAGAAGAGGCTGACGAGGGTAGCCCAGGCGGAAGTGATGGCCGGCTTGGTGCCTTTTGAGTTGCTGGCTCCAACGGCAGAGGAAAGCGCAAAGAACAAGAGACAAAAGAAGTAGGTGCTCTGGGTTCCGGGTCTTGAATTTTGAATCCTGAATCCAGGTTTTCATTGGTCCTGAATCCTGGTTTTCACCATGCGAGTTGCACTGGGAATCTCGGGCGGCATCGCCGCTTACAAGGCAGCGGAGCTATTGCGCCTGCTGCAAGAGCGGGGGGTGGAAGTCCAGGTCGTGATGACCCGGAATGCGTGTGAGTTTGTAGCGCCCCTTACTTTTGCGGCTCTCTCCGGCCGAAAAGTTATCACGGAAATGTTTGGGGAGGCGCAGGGTGCGGCGAACGTGGAAAGCGCCATCGAGCATATGGCCGTGGCGCAGGCGATTGATGCCCTGGTGATTTGTCCCGCCACGGCAAACGTGCTGGCGAAGATGGCCCACGGCATTGCCGACGACTTCCTGACCACTCTCTGCCTGGCCACCAAGGCCCCCCTCATCGTGGCCCCGGCCATGAACGTGAACATGTGGGAACATTCTGCCACGCGGAAGAATGTGGAGATCTTGCGAGAGCGGGGCGTCAAGGTCCTGCCGCCTGACGAGGGCTATCTGGCCTGTGGGATGACCGGCGCGGGCCGCCTCACGTCTGTGGAGAGCATCGCGCAGGCGGTCCTTGCCACTCTCGGGGTTAGCGACGATTTGAGCGGCGAGCTCGTGCTGGTGACGGCTGGGCCAACGCAAGAACCTTTGGATGACGTGCGCTACCTCAGCAACATGTCTTCCGGGAGGATGGGTTATGCGCTGGCTGAGGCCAGTTGCCGCCGCGGGGCTCGAGTCGTCCTGGTGAGCGGACCGACTTGCCTTAAGCCCCCGACGGGAGCAGAAGTGGAGCGAGTTCGCACCGCAGAGCAGATGGCGCAGGCTGTCTTGCGTCATTTCGAGCGGGCCTCGGTGACCTTGATGGCAGCGGCGGTGGCGGACTTCCGCCCGGCGGAAGTTTCTCCCCGAAAGATCAAGAAGCAGGACGGGATCCCGACCCTGAAACTTGAGCCCACGCCCGATATCCTGGCCATGCTCGCTCCGCGACGGCGGGCTGGACAAGTGGTGGTCGGGTTCGCGGCGGAGACTGAGAACTTGCTGGCCAATGCCGCTGCCAAACTGCGCGACAAGCGCCTCGACTTTATCGTGGCCAATGACCTATTGCAGGAAGGCGCGGGCTTTGATGCGGACACCAATATCGTGACCCTGGTTTTCCCGGATGGCCACACTAAGCCTCTCGAGAAAATGAGCAAACTGGATGTGGCTCAGCGCGTCCTCGACGAGGTTGTCGGCATCCGGAAGGATTCAGGAGTCAGGATTCAGCAATCGAGTGAGCGGGTGATCGGGTGATCGGTAGAACACTTCTTCGTTCGCCCGATCTGAGAACTGACGACTGACAACTTCTTATGGACGAACGCCTACGTGCAGACCTTGCCAACTGGCTGGAGTTCTACCGCGAATTGGGGATTGAGGAATTCTATCGGCGTGTGCCCGAGTCCAGCGGACTTTTAGCTGCTGCGGGTGCTCGCGGAACTGTGGATTCACCTTCCACAGCGGGGACTCCACTGCCGGCCGTGACGAAACCGGCTTTAACTGAAACCAAGCCTGTTGTCAGTGCCGCTCCGCCGGTTCCGCCACTTTGTGCCGGGGCTTCCCAAACCGTAGTTGCTGCGGCGCCCATCAGGCCCCCCGCGCCATCCTTGAGTCTTTTCGAAGCGCCAGCGCCAAAGCCGGCGGGGCCCGAAACGCTCGAGCAAGTCCGCGCGGACTTGGGGGATTGCCAGCGCTGCAAGCTCGCCGGCGGCCGACACAACATAGTTTTTGGGGAAGGGAATCGTCACGCCGAATTGGTGTTTGTGGGGGAAGGTCCGGGGGCCGACGAAGACGAGCAGGGCCTGCCGTTTGTGGGGCGCGCCGGGCAACTTCTGAACCGCATGATCCAAATGATCGGCATGAAACGGGAAGAGGTTTACATTTGCAACGTGGTCAAGTGTCGTCCCCCCGGGAATCGCACGCCGGAGAAGGACGAGATCGAAACCTGCTCACCCTTCCTTTTCCGGCAACTCGAAGCCATTAAGCCCCGTTTGATTTGTTGCCTCGGCGCGCCTGCGGTCAGGACTGTTTTAGGAATCAAGGAAGGCATCACCAAAATACACGGCCAATTCTATGATTTCGCTGCTTCCCGAGCCCTCGCCACTGTTCACCCCGCCTACGTTCTTCGCAATCCCCGTGAAGAAAAGATTCTCCGCGAAGACTTCGAAAAGATCCGGGAGTTCCTAAAGGGAAAATGATCCCGAGATGTGAAATATACATCGGAAATTCAGCCCTCTCCCAAGGGGAGAGGGTGTCCCGCGTCCGGCGCTTTCACCAGCCGGCGCGGGACGGGTGAGGGGTTAGTTCCGTCGGAAAATAATTTGTTGTGACCGGCTGGGTCTTCGCAAGGCTGTTATACTCTTCGCGTGCGAATTCCAATCCCACGCATGCGCCAATGCGGCGCAATCAAACCGAAGCTGAAAGAACGGCCCTGTATTTGTTGCGCAGCGCGAGGCTGGACACGAAGTTCATCCGCCCATGCCGGATCGAGAACTGGACCCTCGATCTCTATGCTTATCGCATGGGGACCGGATAGCGAGCGGAGCGAACCAGGTGAGAAATACCTCGTCATGTTCACTCATTTGATCCCTGCCCAGCGTGGAACCAACCCCTCACCCGTCCCGCTCCGGCTGGTAAGAACGTCGGCAGCGGGACACCCTCTCCTCAAGGGAGAGGGCATAGTCACGATTGGGATGTGGGGAGGGTTCAGCAGAGGAGGAGCGACGCAATGACGAAGGATTATGCAAGCAGGCTGATTTTTCTTTTTGGGCTGACCGTAGGCGCTCTGCTAGTCGGGGTATCCTTAACGAAGGGGACAGAAGCCGCCGCCCTACCCCAGGGCGCGCAGCAAACGGAGGCGGAAAGGACCGCTTGGTACAGGGCAGCAAAATTCGGGATGTTTATCCATTGGGGCCCGTATTCCGTGGCCAGCGTCGAGGCCTCGTGGCCCATCATGGCGCCCGAGGCGCACTGGAACATCACCGAGCCTGAGTATGTATCGTTGTATAAAAGGTTCAACCCCACCCAATATGATCCCGTGGCCTGGGTTGAGCTAGCCAAGCAAGCCGGGCAGCGCTACATGGTTATTACCACCAAGCATCATGATGGGTTTTGCATGTTCGACTCGGCGCTGACCGACTATAAGATCACCCGCACGCCTTACGGCAAGGACGTCATGGCCATGCTGGCCAAAGCAGCCCAGGAAGGCGGGATGCCCTTAGGCTTTTATTATTCTCCGCCGGACATGCACCACCCTGGCTACCGGGACACTTCCCAGCCAGTTAAGGACACCTGGCACGGCGATCCGAGCCGCCCGCAGTGGGCCAGCTACCTCGATTACATGGAGGGCCAACTGCGGGAATTGCTCACCAAGTATGGCCCCGTGGCGCTGATCTGGTTCGACGGGCTCGACCGCGAGGAAAAGTATCAAGGTCAGCGATTCATCAGCTTGATCCATGAATTACAGCCCGCCGCGCTGGTGAACAACCGGATCGGGGTGGACGGGGATTTTGTGACCCCCGAGCAGCAAATCCCGGACAGGATCCCGACAAAGAGAGCGGCAGAGAAATTGCCGGGTGCGGCAGAGTCGCAGGCATCAGCGCCGGCCACAGTCCCTCCTCCCGAAGATTTTCAGCTTTGGGAAACCTGCATGACGATTAACGACACCTGGGCATACAACAAGAACGATCAGCACTTCAAGTCTGTTCAAGCGCTCATCCAGGATCTGGCCAACGTGGCCAGCAAGGGCGGGAATTTCCTCTTGGATGTTGGCCCAACTCCGGAAGGCACTATCCAGCCTGAGTTCGTTGAGCGGCTCCAGGCGATGGGAAAGTGGATGAAGGTAAATGGCGATTCCATTTACGGGACGACCTACGGGCCGTTGCAAAACCTCCCGTTTGGGAAGACCACCGCGAAGGGCAAGACGATTTACCTGCACGTGTTCGACTGGCCATCGAAACCCGAGTTGGAGGTGCCCGGACTGGAGCGTCGCGTCTCCCGAATCACCGTGCTTGCGACTGGCCGGAAAGCGAAGTTCAAGCAGAAGGGGGATCGTTTGCTCATTTCCGTCCCACCCACCGCGCCCGACCCGAACGACAGCGTTTTGAAAGTTGACACCCGGTAGAAAGGCGTCCGGAAATTTCGATTCGTGAGCGGAGGCGATTCATGAAAATTCGGCGGAGAGAATTTATGGAAGCAGTCGGCGCTTCGGTGGCTTCGATTTCTTTGCCGCGTCTCGCCGCTGCGAGCGGAGCGGCCAGTGAAAATGAGACGATCGAGAAACGCGGTTGGCGGTTGGAAGTGACGCCGGCGGGCGAGGTCGTGTCGTTCACGGATGGGAAACTGGAGTTGCTCAATCCCCGTCTGGGCGACAACCGGCCTTGGGTCGTGGTAGCGGGGATGAGGCAATACCATTGCCAGCGGCCAATCGTCTCACGCCAGGATGGTTCCAAGCTGGTCTTCCGATATGATTTTTCCGGTCAACATACTTTTTCCGTAAATTACGAACTGGAACTTGGGGAACTGCCGCAGGGAATCGTGGCGCTGAAACAGAAGGTGGGGATTGAGGCTGCAAGGAAGATCAACGAGGGTGTAACACTGGTGCTGCCCCGCAACCTCCAGTTGCCGTTCGAGAACCGAAAGGTATTTTTGCCTTTGAAGAACGGGATTGGGCGGCGGAAGCCGATCCTTGGGTTCGAGAGTGAGAACGAATACGTGTATTCGATGGCGGGGGCACACGAAGCGATGGGGAAGCCGCAACTACTGGCAATCCCCATGGTGGATGAATACGCGGACCAGACGGACCTGCGCTTGACGCACTGTACGGACCCCTACTTCAAGTCTTATTTCTATCTGGCGCAGGGGGAGAAGGCCGGGAAATTTAACTGTGTGTATCTGGGGCAAGTAGGAGTGGAGAAAGAAGAGCGGGTGGTCTACACAGGTCTGCATCGTGGGGATGAGAAGGCGGCGATGCAGGTGTTTTATGGTACGTCGTTGGCGGAGGTGAAAGCGGGGCCGGATTGGGTGCATGAAGTGGCCATGGTGGATTACGACTACTTGAGCAAGAACGGGCAGGGCTGGTTCAGGGATATTGACGCGCTGACGGAATTGATTGCCCCGCAGGATCGCAGCAAGGTTTTCCTGGCTTTGCACGGTTGGTATAGCTGCGTTGGGGAATACTCGTTCGATATGCGGGAAGGCGCATTTCTCAAGGAATGGACAGCCTTCCCAAACGCGCTGGACCCGCACTTCCAGTCGCTGCCGGAGGCTCCGGACAGCGGGACCGGGTACATCTGGCACGCGACCTCGGTGAAGGCCGCCCGGCCAGTGCCCATGTCAATTGCAGACATGCACCGGCGGATACGTTATGCGAAGGACAAGGGATTCAGGGTGGGGATCTATTATGCGGACGGCATGAACGCCTGCGACGGTTTGAAGGACATCTATAATCCCAGCAAGGTGCTTCGCTGGGGAGGCTGGGAGGGACCGGACACGAAAGGGAAAACCTATGCCCAGAATCCACTCCACCCGGAGGTGCGGGAGTTCTATCTGCGATACATCCAGGCCTTGCTGGAGGAGTACGGGAAGGAAGTGGACGGGTTCATCTGGGACGAAACTTTCGTGGTAGGACCAAGTGATTTGGGACCGCAGGCCGCACCCGGATACGCAAGCCGAGGGATGATGACGCTGGTGAAAGAAGTGGCCGCTAGAGTGGCCGAGGCCAACTCGCAACTGGCGTTTTTCGCTTCGGATGATATTCGGGGCGTTTTCTCAATATGACCAGGCTGCCCCGTACTGCCTGGTTGCCCATGGCACCTATCAAGACAGTGCCTGCACTCCCCAGGGCTGGTCCTATGGACTCTTCCCCAATTACCGCAATGTCCTGTGGTCCTGCAATTGGGCGCCGGTCACTCGTTTCGAATACAGCCGCTATGCCGTCGAGACCTTCAATGTTCCGGTGCCCATCTCCAATGGGGCGTTGGGGGATGACATCGGTATAGGTGAAATGACTTCCGAACAGCAGCGGAGAATAGTGGAACTGTTTGATAAGCGGAAAAACCAAAGGATGGACATGAGTTGGATTGAGGAACAGCCCTCGGAGCCGAAGTACCTGGGGAAGGAAGTCAGTTTCAAGTGGAGCCTTTAGCCGCTCAGGCTCGAGTAGGGCGTTTCGACGATGGTCTTGTGCAAGGCCCAGAAGTTCTCGATCGGCGTGTCCAACTGCACATGATGGGTCGGGGCGAGAATCAAGCCGCCGTTTTTTCCAATCGTGTTGAGCCGTTCCAGAATCTCCCCTTGCACGTCGGCAGGCGTTCCGAAAGGCAGCGTGTGCTGCTCGTCAACGGACCCCCAAAAGCACAGCTTGTCCCCGAACTGGCGCTTGATCTGTGCGGGATCCATACAGGCAGGCTGAATTGGGTTCAGGACATCCACGCCGATCTCAATCAGTTCGGGAATGATGGGGCTAATCATTCCGTCGGAGTGATAGGCGACTTTGAGCTGCGGGTTTAGGGCTTTAATCTCAGAAATGAAAGTGGCCATGCGGGGCTTAAGAAACCTGCGCCAACATTGCGGAGAGATCAGCATGGCGCTCTGCGCGCCCACATCGTCACCAACCCAGATCATATCCACACCCATTTGCACGAGTTTCTTGGCTGCGGTCAGATGGTATTGATAAGGGATGTCCAGTATCCTCTCTGCGATTTCGGGATTGGAAACGAAGTCCGTCAGCAGTCGCTCCAACCCTCGCAATGCCCATGCGGTTTCAAAGATCGTGGTGACTGTGACACCCACAATCCAGTAATCCTCCTTGAAGGCCCGGAGGGTGCGCTCGGCGTCCTGGTAAAGCTCCGGGCGGTTGGGGTCCGGGGGCCGGTAAGTCTCGAGCGCCTCGTCGCTCGCGAGAGGATGGCTGGACATCTCCGTATAACGGCCTTGGCCGTATCTTGTGGCGTACTCGCACTGCTTCCACCCGATCCCCCATTCGTCTGTGTAATTACCTGCTTCCAAATAGTACGAGTTGGCCCAACCCACCGAGGTCAATAGCATGTCTTCGCCCAAGGCCTGTTCAAGTTCGTAGGTGTTGCCGCCACCGTGAGGGTTATGCGAGGGGCCGGTCTTGTTAAGCAAATCCTTCTGGAGCCTGGAAGCGAATTCGGGGGTGAAGCTGATCTGCATCGGACACCGGTCAGGTTCTTCGTGGCTGAGCGCGGCGAGCACTCGATCCCTGTGCTTCATCATGGTTGTCTTCCATCCTTTCTCGGACTGCCGTCACCCGATCGTCCCATCCCGTTCGACGCGGCGCGGATTGTCCGCCAGGCCCACGGTCAAGCGCAGTTCCCATTCAAGGCTACCATAAGCTGGAACGACCGGGAGCTTGCCCCATTGTCGAGCCACGTCCCAACGGTCAAAGGGGGCGGTGCAAGGCTCGGGCGCGACATTGAACTGACCCTCCCAGGCGCCTTCGTTGACCCACATGCCGAGGTATGGAACCTTGTCCACCGGCCAGGCGAGAGCCACGGTTTCGCGCGATTTCGGATCGTGGATGAGGGCGAACCCTTCGTCCAAATCATCCATGCAAAAGTATTTGAAGTAGTACTTGTCTTCCTTCGGCCCCATCCGGGACAAATCCCATTCCTTCCCCTCGCCCGTCCTGGCAACAGGGAAGCTGAACCGCCCGCCGTATCCACCCAGCGCCGGTCCCGCCACTGTGTTCATAATGTTGCGCACTGACTGGGGCAGGATAATCCATGATCCCAGAGTGGTGTTGAATAACGGGTGCGCCGCCCACATAGCCGGAAAGGCGCAGGCGGAGGGATTGTCAATGCGGTAGCGAAGAAGCACGGTATAGGGAGTCTCGAAGGAGACCAGCTTCGAGAGAAGGTAGGGGAATCGAACGCCGTGTACGGAAAGCCGAACGCCAGCCTCTCTCACCTCGAACTGCCAGGGTATGCTCCAAACCTCGCCATGGTCCGGCATCAATGTGCCCGCCCACGGATAGGTGTCACAATAGCATTCCGAGATCGTGGGAAACATCTCATCGAAGCCGGAAGCTTCCCCCGTGTTGTAGGGTGCTCCATAAGCACCCTTGCGAAAACGCTCACCGGGAAGTTGATAGAGGTGCTCGACTCCGGTCCTCTTGTGCAGCAGAGATGCCATCTTTGACCCGTGCTCGGGAAGAATGGTCACGCGCAGGATATCGCTCTCCATCACGAGGCTTCGCACATCTTTGTAGGTCGCTTCGCTGATCTTGATTGCATGAGTCTTTGGTTGATTTTTGCCACTCATAGTTTCCTTGTGGTATCCTGATGGATTAAGGCTTTGTAAGGGACGCTAGGTTATCATGAGAGCACGTCAAACCATCACTATTTCACTCCCGGCAGAGATGGCAGAGCAGGTAGAGAAGACTAGACGAGAAGAGCATCGGACTCGCTCCGGGCTCGTCGTTGAAGCGCTCCGTACCTATATCTCTATTCGGCAGTTCCCGGAGGAGATTGCCACACCTGCCGAGCTACGAGCAATTGGTCGCGGTAGAGCCGCGTACGAACGCGGTGACTACGTCACACTCGATGAACTCCGCAGACAAGAAGCTATGGGCCGTAGCCCTCGCAGGGCCCGCGCAAAAGTCTCTTAAACGCATCCCGTCCAACGACCGGGCTCGCATCCGGCTTGCAATTGACGAGATGGAACAGAATCCCTTCCTTGGTGACGTACGCAAACTCAAAGGAGGCGGTGAGGGGTTCCGCCGTCGTGTTGGTGATTGGCGAATCTTCTTCGACATCCACCCAGAAGAACGTTGTGTTGTCGTGACGGCCATCGAGCGTCGGACCTCCACAACGTACTGACACTCATTAACCCGCTAAATTCTCCAGCCACACAACCTGGAACGGTTTCAATTGCGTTCTGCCACTGAACTTGATATCAGAAAGTCGGTCCGACGCAGGCCGCGAGATCTCAATAACCATTTCCTTGCCTGTCGTATTTACGATGAACATGCTGTTATCCGTGTGCGGAACTGCGAGCACGCCCGGCGGCAGGGGTGCGCCTAGGAAGTCTCCGCCGTCCGGAATGAGCTGGCGAATAAGGCGCAGCAAACTGTCGTCTCCTGGCCAGAAACCCAATTTGACTACAACGCCCCGCCCCAGTTTCCTCTGCGTCGCGGCTAGCTTGCCATTCAGAATCGCCTGCTCGCTCTTGAAGCTGGCGATTGACTCAGCCTCCGCCTCGACCTCCAGGAATTCGCAATAGCCATCCAGGCCAACAGGAGAGGTTCCGGTCATTCCTCGGCCCTTCCATTCGACTTCGGGACCTCTTCTTCCGCTCGCCTCCGCCGACCCCATCCACCGCACCGTCCGCACCAAACCGCCCGTCAACTCTTTGAGGTTGGAAGCAAAGCCGTCACCGCGGAATATTCCGTCTTCATCCATGTAAGCCGTGAAAGGCGTGATTATAATCACTCCACCGCCTTGTGCGAAATCCTTGAGAGCCGCCGTAACGCGGGGGTTATCCATAGTAGTAGCCGCGGGTATCAGCACTAGAGAGTACTTTTGCAGATTGGCTGGGTCTTCTGCCGTAGCCAGATTCATACTGTCCACGCCAATGCCCAGCCGGTGTAACGCGTCGAAGCATTGCGGCAGCAGAGAGAGGCTCATTTTGATGTGCGGATAAACCTCCAGCGCAGCACGCTGCTCGAAGTCAGTGAGAGCTAACGCCGTAGCTTTCACCGGGCTCGCGATGAGGCGTTGTCCCCATTTCTGAAATATCGCTCCCAACTCGACGGCCCAGTCAAAGTCCGGCTCGGAACGCCCGGACCAGTCGAGCAACCCGCCCCAATGGGGCCAATGCCCACCTCTCCAACGATTGCCTGTCCAGTAAAACAGGCCCGAACTTCCGAAAGCCGCCGCTTCCAGTCCCCACATGTGGAACTGTTCCCGGCTCGGAGACGGGTCACCGATGTACGTCCCGCCGGCCACTCCGAAGCGGTTTTCAGTGGTAATGAAATGCTTACGCCCATAGGCCGAGCGGTGCATGTCCTGGTGCCAAGCCAGATCTGCCCAATATTCTCGATTGTCCGCCCAAGGCTGATAGTAGTTCAGACCGGCGATGTCCATGATTTGGCCGGCTTGGGGGTCGTCCGCAACCGCATCCCACTCCGTGTTCCAATCGGTGGTAATCCACTGTTTCACACCGGCTTCCCGCAAGGCTTTGGCTTGCATGGCGAAAAAATCGAGAAGCACGTCCCGGCGGAAGTGCCGGTGCGCCAGCGTGAGCGCAGCAATCTCTTTGCCGCTCTCCTCGACTCCTTCGCCCGGTTGGGGCACTTCCTCGAGCGACCGTATTTTCATTCCCCAACTAACCAGATTCAGCCGGCGATTGAACTCCTCCGGAGTGTGGTAAGCCCTCTTCAACCACTCCGTCCAGGCCTTTTCGCAGGCGGGGTTGTAGCAGAGCCTGGTCACGCTGCCTTCCATCTCATTTCCCAACTGCCATGCAATGACCGTAGGATGGTCTTTAAACTCCTTCCCAATAGCCAGGACGTACTCGCGCAGAGCCTTGCGGTACAGCGGATGGTTCAAGCATGGCGCATGCCGCGCCATCGGATGCGCCTTCACGCCGGGGTGAAGTTGCACCAGAATCTCGGGGTTTCCGGCGGCAAGCCACTGCGGGGGAATGTACGAACCTGTCCCCAGGATGGCCTTCATATTCCTTTTTTCCAAGTCGTCCAGGAAGCTATGCAACCAGGCGAAATTGTATTTTCCCGCCGCGCTCTCGAGATTTCCCCAGGAAGACTCGGAGACGCGCACACTGTTCATGTGAGCGCGCTGGAAGTGATCCAGCATCCGGTCCCACTCCTCTTTGGTTTGCAGCTCCGGGTAAACGCTGGCGCCAAAAAAGAACTCGGTGTTTTTCAGTTGCGATTTCGTAATTAGCTGGCGCGAGCCCGATTGGGGATCCCGAGCAGTTGCGCCTCCCGAGGTTGTTGTGAGAGACAGTAGCGCTTCTCCTATTACGAGTTTTCCGCTATTGCTGAGGAACTCTCTTCGCGACGGCTCCTGGTTCTTCGTCATGGCACAGAATCTCCATTTCCCTTTGGGGCTTTGGATCAGTATCTCTCCGTGGAAGCTGAGAAGTCGTAAATTGGGGCCCGAATCCTGAAGATAAACCGCACTCCTCCGCCAACTAAGATATGCTATTGTGCGCAGCATTGGTAGTGCGCGTGGAAACGACGCGTGAACCGGGCGTAGCATCTAAATGGACGAAGGTCGAACCATGCGATCCATTAGGCGAGGGTTGTGGGTGGCGGTCGCGGTGCTGGCGTGCCTGGTGTGCGAGTCCCAGGCGATCGGGGCTAGCCAGAAACTCTTCCTGAAGGATGGGACATACCAAGTCGTCTCCAGCTACGAGGTGCATGGGGACCGAGTGCGCTACTACAGCGTGGAGCGCTCCGCGTGGGAGGAAATCCCTCTGGACCTGGTGGACTTGGAAGCCACGAAACGAGCCCAGGAGCAGGAAAAGGCCGTCCAGAAAAAACAACTCGAGGAAGGCCGCGAGATCCAGCAGCAACGCTTCGAGAGGCCCCTGGAGACCGGATTCGAGATTGCCCCTGGCGTTCGCCTGCCTAAGGAAGATGGGGTCTATGCGTACGATGGATCGCGCGTGATTCGCCTGGTTCAATCTACTGCTGAATTGGTCACGGACAAGAAGCGCGCGGCGCTTGCCCTGGCCGTACCTGTGCATTTATTGAAAGGCCGCTCGGTCGCGGTGCTGCCTGGCCCGAAAGCTGCCGTGCGGCTTCAGCAGGCGCAGCCGACCTTCTACGTCCAGTCTTCCACTGGGCTGGGCGCGAAGCTGGAGCTGGTTTCAGTGAAGGTGGTGAAAGAGTCGCGGGTGGTGGAAAAGGTTGAGGCAAGCCGAGCCGGCATCGGGAAGCCGTCGGAGTTGCACGTTGCCGTGCGGTTGGAGCGCACACAACTGGCGTCGGGGCTTTACTGTCTGAAACCTCTACATCCCCTCGACCCCGGAGAATACGCCCTGGGCGACCTGGCCCAGCAAGGTCTCAACTTGGAGTTCTGGGATTTCGGTCTCTTTGAAACGCCGAGCAAGCAAGAAATGAAAAAGCCGCCCGCCAGTGATTCTGACCGAGAGTAGCCGAACTTGGGTTGGCCCCTGTCATTCTGAGGCCCCCGTTCTTTGGGGCCGAAGAATCCCTGCAGTTGTTTCTTGCGCTCACCAACCTACGACGAACTGCGGAGTTCCTTCGCTCCACTCAGGATGGCAGCGAACGGTCCCAGCATGAGAGCGTCCGGGTTAATGCCTGCTCTTTCGAACCTCGACGAAGGTTCCGTAGATGACGTTCTTGGATTCGCGATCTGAGTATGGAATTTCGTGCCAGCCATACGGCACGCTGTCATACACCACCAGCAGCTTACCGGGCTCGACCTCAATGAAATCCGTGTAATGCGTACTCTTCCCGTCGAAGATGGGAGTAATGTGCGACCAGTTCGCGGCGCTGCCATCGACGTTGAACATGACCACCACCGGACCCGGCCGCCCCGTCGTGCACGCCAGCAGCCCGTTGCTCAGCCGTCGCACTCGCAACGCTACTCCCTTGTAGGGCGTCGATGTGGGCTTCGTCCACGTCTTGCCGTCATCGGACGACCAGGCTTGTCCAATGAAGCCGTTTCCGCCCGTGCGGAAAATGGCGTACAGGCGCTTGTCGGCCAGACGCACCATGCCCGTTTCACAAGGACCTTCCTCCCCCATCCCCGGCCAGGGCTTCTCTCCAGGCTCGACTGCGGCCACGGTGGAGTATTCATTCCAACTCTTGCCCCCGTCACTCGAGCGGATCAACGCCAGTCGATAGTAGCGTTTGTCTCGCTCCGTCGTGTAATACACCGGGGCCAACAGAGCGCCGTCCAGCGCCTCGAGAATAGGTCCCCAGGGCACGACCGAGGGTTGGCGGGCCAAACTGCCCATCTTGCACCCGCCGGTCAAACAGCTCCGTGCGACCCACGTCGACGGAATGCGACATCTGGAGGGGAACATCCCGCCACTGCTGAAATTCCGTCCCCCCTCGCGAGAACTTGGTCAAAGTCAGACGCAGGTGCTCGGCCGGCCCCGGAAGGTAAGACTCCGTCCAACCATAGAGCTGCCAGATGGTCCCGTCGGGACGAGGGCTCTCGCTGTAAGCGCCGTCTACGTTGGCTCCCGCGCCCATCGTATAGCGTCGGCTCCAGGTCAATCCCCCGTCTTTCGAGAGGCAATAGGCCGAGAAGTCGCCTTCCGGGTTGACTTCGTCCGGGCTCATGCGCATGGTCACCATCACTTCGCCCGAGGCAAAACGCTGCACCGTCGGGTACCAGCAATAGCGATGTGAGCTGGTTATCTCAACCGTCTTGCCAACCTGCACTTCGAGCTCCTCCGCCTCGTTGTCGGACAACGGCAGCGCCACCGATAAAGGTTGGCCCAAAAAAAGAAGGATCATGATGAAAATGGTCGTAAAGAGCAGAGAAGAAAACCTCGAATCGCTTTTCTTAGCCATTTTGCCTGTCAATCCTTTCTTAGACTATATCCTCGCGGCTCTCGTCCCAGTGCACGCTGTGGTCGCGGCGGTACGAAGCGATGGCCCTCTGGCAAGTGATGGCAGAACGGAATCTGCGGCGCGTAAGCATGGTGTTACTCCTTGGCATTACACAGTTGAATATTTCTTGTTGAGGGCCTTAATTCTGGCGAGGAGTTTGGGCACGCCCGTCTTCGCCTCTTCCTCACCCTCGTATTCGACGGATGTAAACCCCTTGTATCCGCCCTGGGCAAACAATTTCCAAACCCGCTCGAGGTCGAGAGGCTTTCTGGGTTCGCCGTAGAAGTCGCGGATGTGCGTGTGGGTGGCGTAGGGGATGCAGGCTTCGATCTGGGTGTAAGGGTCCTCTGGGAAATTGCTGATGTCCAGGTTGCACCCCGCGTAAGGCGAATCCACGCGGCGGAGAATTTCGATAATGTTCGCAGCCTTGGAGGTGATCCCACCGTGGCTTTCGATGCCCAGCGTGATGCCTTTCGCCGCCGCGTAATCGCAGGCGGGCTTCATGGTCTCCACCACCCACCCGATGCCCTGTTCGTCGCTCGCGCCCTTGGGAACTTCGCCGCCAAACACCCGCAAGTGGGAGGCGCCGAGCAGCTCAGTGGCCTCGAGCCATTTCTTGATCTTCTCGATTTCCGTGGCGCGCTTGCTCGGGTCGGGCTGGCACATGTCCGTACCGATCGCCGCGCCCGAAAACGGCACGCCGTTCCGGAAGGCCAGGCGCCGCAGTCCGAGAAGGTAAGAGGGCTCGGTGGATTTCAAATAGTACGTGGTCATGTCCACGCCGTCGATCTCCAGTTCGACGGCTGCAAGGATAAAGTCTTCCATGGTCATGGGGCCGTGCTCGAGATATTTGCGGTAGGAGTAAGCGCAGCAACCGGAGAGCAGCCTGGGGTGGCCGGGGGAATTCTTGATGAGTTCCGAGGGTTGGCCCGCAAGTGTGGGTGCGCCGAGGGATAAGGAAGCCGCAGTCAGGCTTGCGGTCTTTAGAAAATCTCGACGATCAATGGTGTTGTTCATGGTATCTCCTGTTGATACAGCCGGGATTTGCATAGCGGGGATTTCCATCTTGCTCTCTTAAGAAGTTAGGAGTATACGTCAGGCCACTTCCCATTGCACGTTGGAAACCGGGTGCTCGGCCCGGCTGCACGGTCGTATCGGGCGTCCGACCCGGTCGTCCTGAGTGTACGTGGGCCTGCACTCCGCCTAAGGAGAGGAAAATCGACGTTGAAGAGCAGGCCCCAGTCCGCCGGCGTCAAGACACTGGAAGGTGGTTTCACAGCGTGCACCCGGCGCATTCTACCAGTTTGCGAAAAAAGTAGAAATATGCCTCGGGGCGAATTAATCTTGTACTTTTTCCCTCAGGCGCTGGTGGTAAAGGAGGCGAACTTTCTGCGATGATGACCTTCCAAGAACTGCTCACCTTTTATGAAGACCATCTGTACCATCACGTTTTGCCATTCTGGTTAAAGCACGGAGTGGACCGCGAGTTTGGCGGTGCATTCACCCTTCTCGGCGACGACGGCAGGCTGGAGAGCGACGACAAGGTTATGTGGTCGCAGGGCCGGGTTCTTTGGGTTTACTCCGTCCTGTACCAGGAATTGGCCCATGACCCGCAGTGGCTGGGGTTCGCGCATAAAACCGCCTATTTCCTTCTGGAGCACGGGCGGGACAAATCCGGCGCGTGGTTGTTTCGGGTCAGCCGGCGTGGCGAACCTGTCGTGGGCCCTGAGAGCATTTACGTGGATGCATTTGCCCTCTACGGGCTGACGGAGTACGCTCGCGTGACGGGCGACCCCAAGGCGCTCGAAGCCGGGCGCGAGATCTTTCGCCGCACAAGTCCGCTTCTCAATGACCATTCCAAGCTTCCCACGCGGCCTAACCCCATCCCGGCGGGCCTTCAAGCGCATGGGCCGTTCATGATTTTCGCGCTCGTATATCATGAGTTGGGCCTTCTTACCCAGGATAGCGAGATTCTGGCGCGGGCATTGGAGCTGGCAGAGATCATCATGACGCAGCACCTCAAACCCCAGCAACAGGTGCTCCTTGAGTTTGTGCGGCCGGGCGGTGAACCTGCCGAGGGCGACATTGGCCAGACCTACGTTCCTGGTCATGCCATCGAGAGCATGTGGTTCATGGAACGTATCTACGCTTATCACCGGCGCCGGGACCGGATTCGGCAGGCGCTGGAAGCAATCCGCTGGCACATGGAGAAGGGTTGGGATGAAGAGTTTGGCGGCCTGTTCATGGCTCGGAATGCTGCCGGGGGCAAGCCTGTTTGGCACGCTCCCGATGCGAAGGTCTGGTGGCCGGTGACGGAAGCGCTCTATGGTCTGCTACGCGCCTACGAACTGTGCGGCGAAGCGTGGTGCATGGAGTGGTACTGGCGGGTGCACGATTACGCTTTTAGCCACTATCCCGACCGCAAGCACGGGGATTGGCATCAGTACCTGGATCGTGAGGGCCGGCCGACCATCAACCTGGTGCCGGGGTTGGGAGTCAAGGACCCCTTTCACCTTCCCCGCACGCTGATCTACGGCATCAAAACCCTGCGGCGATTGGCGGAATGACACCCCCAGGGAGGTGGCATCACTTGCCGAGGGCTTCTTGAATATACTTGGCGACCTGCGCTGCCAACTCCACGCAACCTTCCGCCCGAAAGTGAACGTTTTGTGGATATTGCCATCTCTCGATTTTATCCATGTTTGCTTCCACGAGGGCATGCAAGTCATCGATAGGAATTCGGTTCTCATCCATGACTTTCTTGGCGACGGCGTTATAGGCGACGGTGTCGGCTTCGCTGCGGGCGCGGGCTCCTTCGGGAACCGGCGTGGTGCTTGCCCAAATCAACTTGGCCCCGCTGGCTTGAAGCGGCTTGAGCAGTTGCCGCAGATTCTTTTCGTAGTCCTCGAGCGACACCTGCTCTTTGCCCGTCGCCGGCATGATGGCGAGGTCGTGCAAGCCAAAATTGAAATGAATTACCGCCCAATGGCCATCGCCCAGCCAATAGTCGATATTCCTCAGCCCGTACCCGGTGTTCTTGCCGTTGTCAGGGATCCTAAAGACATTGGCTTTCCCAGCGAGCAGATGGCGCACTTCAGCCGTGTAGTACATCGAGATCGAGTCTCCGATGATCAAGACCCGGGGGAGTGATGGGTCTTCCTTCAGGTCCGCGGGGAAGACCGGGACCTTGATGAAACTCGGCAGCGGTTTCATTGCTTCGGGGACTGCCCACTTGCTTTGCGCCGGCAAGGCGCCGGCAGTTACCAACACCAGCGCCACGGGCGCGAGGAAATTGGCGATTCTTCGGGTCATCAGATCCTCCACATTGACAAAGCGCCCTGAATGCTAAAGGCGGCGCTCCGAGGTGTCAAGCGGAATGCAATACTTGACACAATTGACGTAAGATAGGGAGCCGAAGTATGGCCAAAGGCCGCGCGGGAGCGTCCATCTGACCCCACACATCGACAATACGGAAGAACGGTCATCCCCGGTGCAAGAAACGGACGAGGCCATCCTTCGGGGTGTTTCCAACCTGCGCCGTTGGTCGTTAGTGCTTCTCTTGACGCTTTCCGCCGTCATCAATTACTTGGACAGGGCCACGATCTCGGTGGCTTTGCCCAAGATCGCGCACGATTTTGCCCTCAGCCCAACGGCCAAAGGATTGGTCCTCTCCTCCTTTTTCTGGTGTTACACCGCGATTCAAATCCCTGTCGGGGTGCTGGTTGACCGCTGCAGAATGCGCTGGTTATATGCCGGCGCGTTTGCGATGTGGTCAATTGCCTGTGGGTTGACGGGTTTCGTGGGGGGAGTAGCAACTCTCGTGGCCATGCGTGTCCTGCTGGGGATCGGAGAATCAGTTCTTCTTCCTGGCAACCTCAAGCTGGTTAACATTCTCTTCCTTCCACGGGATCGCGGATTGCCCACCGGCATGTGCACATCCGGGACACGCTTGGGATTGGCGTTGGGCGCGCCTTTGGTCGCTTGGTTGACGGTGCGTTATGGTTGGCGGCTGATGTTTGCCATTGTGGGCTTCTCAGCCTTTGCCTGGTTGCTTCCCTGGGTTCTGGTCTATCCGGGGCGAAGCTCTTTGGCAATAAACATGAGCGGGAGGCAACGGGCGGCGGATGTACGGCGGGGGTGGGGTTTCACCCTCGACCGAAATCTGGTGGGATGTTGCCTGGGCTATTTTAGTTTTGGATATTACCAATATATGTTGATGACCTGGCTGCCGGATTACTTCGTTCACGTCCGGCACTTTCAATTGCTCCAGGCGGGTATATATGCTTCTCTGAGTTATTTGATATGGGGTTTGGGCGCTGCGGCCGGAGGCTGGTTTGGCGACAGCTTGATCCGTCGAGGATGGGATGAGACGCGGGTACGCAAATGGGTGGTTACTGCCTCGTTTGCCACGGGTCTGCTGCTCATCCCAGCCATTCGCGCCGCCAACGTCACCTCCGCCATGCTGTTGCTTGCCGGAGCCTCTCTGGTCGGACTTTCCTCGGCAAATGCCCTGGTGATACTTCAGGACTGTGCCCCCCTTGGGGAAGTGGGAGCCTGGGCGGGGGCGGCTAATTTTGTAGGAAACCTGGGCGGTGTGCTCTCGCCGCTTGTCGCGGGCATCTTAATCAGTCGGACGGGCGCCTATTTCCCAGGCTTTGCGCTTGCGACCCTCGTTCTTATTGCCGGCGTGCTTCCCTATTGGCTTCTAGTCGGTGAACTGAAGCCAAAAGGAGAGCTAAACCCGAAGAAGCCAAGACCGTAGCCCTCGGGAGCTGTGAAGTAATCGGGACGAACAAAAGCTGTCACGCAAAGACGCGAAGCACGCAAAAGGCGCAAAGAAAAGAAAGGAAGGAAAGATGGGACCTTTGTTTCCACTGGTCGAAGTGAAGGGAACCGCCTACGAAATGGGCCGCCAGCACGGAGAGCAGGCTGGAGAACTCGTCAGGAAGTACCTCATCTGGATAGAGCGCCTGGCTGGGAAGCCGAGGGATTTGCTGTGCCGTAACGCCCATCGCTTTCTTGGAGTCATTGAGCGTCTGAGCCCGAAGTATGTTGAAGAAGTCCGGGGGCTTGCCGATGGAGCCGGGATTTCATTCTCTGAGGCCCTCCTCTGCCAGGTGCGAACCCAGGCGCTTTATGGCGGCGAGGCAGGTTGCACCACCTTTGCACTCCGGGGTGAAGCAACGCTTGACGGGAATGTCCTCATTGGGCAGAACCAGGAATTTGAACCCGAGTTTGCCGACGTGGCGATCGTCTTGAGAGTGTGCCCGGCGGATGGACGCCCGCGGGCTTTAATGCTTACCTTTGCGGGCCAGCTTGGTTATTCAGGAATAAACGAATTTGGTGTAGCACACTTTGCCAATTCCCTTTTTGGTTGCGAGCTCCGCCCGGGAGTTCCACACTACCCGATGAAGCGTGCCATTCTAGAGCAGAAGACCGTAAAAGATGCAATCGCGCTGCTCCAGCAGCATAATGCCTGTTCGGCGGCGAACTTGGTCCTCGCGGATGGCCAAGGTGAAATTGCTGATGTGGAGATTCGTCCGGAAGGAGTGGCAATCTACCACGACGAACACCCCGACATGCGTCTGCACAGCAACCACTATGTTGCTCCGGAATTTGCCGCTTTCGAGGATAATACCGTCCCTGATTCTCCTGCACGGCTTTGCCGGATGCGCGCCTTAGTGAGAAACTCGTGGGGAAAGATTACCGTGGAAGTCCTGAAGGAAATCCTGGCGGACCACGAGGGTGATCCAGCGGGTCTGTGCCGGCATGGGGCCACGAATTGGCACACGCTATTTGGTTACATTGCCGAGCCCATAAGGAGATTACTCCACCTCAGAAGAGGGCACGGGTGCATAGGGACATGGGCCACCTACCAGGTTTGACGTGAATTGGTGCGTGCGCCGAAGTGGGGCGAAGCAAGGCACGCGAGTTGGACCTTCAGTAAGGTGAGGCCCGCGCTACGTAGTACTTACGTGCTCTTTACGGGTTTGGGATGGTGTTGCTTTCGCCCGCCTGCTTTAGTATCATTCGACGAGACAGAGAATGGCTGCCATCCTCGCCTTCTCTCCATCCGGGATTTGTGGTGGTGGCCAAGGAGATCATGGCGCTTCCAACCGAGAATCCTCCCACAGAAACTGGAAGGCGTGCGCATGTTCCCCCCCCTTTTTTTCTCCTAGCTTTTCTTCTGCTCGGCAGTTTATCTGCCGGCCAGGAGGGGAAAAGCGAACCTCCGCGGACCCTGCCCATTCTGAAGACCATTCGTGAAGTCAGAGAACTCCCTTCCGAGAAAGCGCGGCTTGGGTACCCGGTCCATGTGCGGGCTGTGGTGACTTATGCCGACGGACCGCAGGGGGATTTCTTTGTTCAGGATTCCACGGCTGGCATTTTCGTAAACGTAGAACAAACGATGAATAACTTTCACTCCGGCCAATACGTGGAGATCGATGGCGTCAGCGGCGGCGGAGAATTTGCCTCCGAGATTGTGAATCCGCAGATTCAAATCCTGGGTCAAGCTCCTTTGCCCGCTCCCCGGAAGGTTTCGGGCGAATTATTCGTTACTGGGGTTGAGGACAGCCAGTATGTGGAAGTGGAGGGAGTGGTGAGGTCGGTAGCAGAAACCCAGGGCCGGTTGCTGCTGCGCGTGGCCTCGGGGACTGCCATCATTCCCGCGTTCGTGTTGGATTACAAACCCATCCCCCAGGATCTGGTGGGGGCCAAAGTCCGGCTACGGGGAGTTTCGGGGGGGGCTTACAATCCCCGGAACCAGTTCATTGGCGCCACCCTGTTAGTGCCCTCATTGAAAAACCTCAGCATCGAGACGCCTGCCCCAGCCGACCTCTTCTCGATCCCGGTGCGTCCCATTCACATTGTCCTAAGGCTGGGTCCGGCCGGAGCTTTCAACCAACGCGTGCACGTTCAAGGGGTCGTCACTCTACAGCGACCCGGGAAGACCATCTTCATACGAGATGCGCAAGAGGGTTTGGAAGTCGAAACGCGTCAATTGACACCCTTGAATGTCGGTGACCGGGTTGATGTTGTGGGGTTCCCTGCGGTGGGTGACTTCAGCCCTATGCTCCAGGATGCGGTCTACCGCAAAATCGGCGTCGACGCTGCGCCTCCCCCGCACGTGGTGACGGCGGCGCAAGCGCTGTTGGGGACTCATGATTGCGAGCTCATCCGGATGCGGGGGCGATTGCTGGGCGTCTCACTCGAGGTCAATCAAATGGCGCTCGCCATCGACGCAGACGGGGTGGTGTTCAGAGCCGAGATTGAAGGAGCGGCCGGACAAGAAATGCCTGCCCATGTCCGAACTGGCAGCTTATTGCAATTGACGGGAATCTGCGACGTCAGGGTTGACGAGAACCGGAACCCCGTGGGGTTCGGGCTGCTCCTGCGCACACCGGACGACATTGTGGTGCTGCAACAGGCCACGTGGTGGAACCTCCAGCGCGCGCTTTTCCTGCTAGCCTTCACATGTTTGATGATCGCCGGGGTCCTGGTCTGGGCTGGCATGTTGAGGCGACGCGTGCAACAGCAGACCGAGACCATCCGGGCCGCGCTGGAGTCCACTGCGGACGGAATTCTGGTACTGGATGCGATGGGAAGGGTCGTTGCCTACAATACGAAGTTTGCCGAGCTTTTGGACATCCCCAAGTCGATTCTTGCCTCGGACGACGGCCGCAAATGGCTGGAGCACGTTTTGCCACAATTGAAGGATCCGGATGCCTTCCTGGGCAAAATGCGGAGCTTGTATGAGGACTCCGAGGCCCACTGTGACGATCTGGTCGAGTTTAAAGATGGACGGGTCTTCGAACGGCATTCCGAGCCGCAGCGAGCGTGGGGGAGAAACATTGGGCGGGTCTGGGGATTTCGCGATATCACCCAAAGGCAGCGAGCGGAAAAGGCCTTGGAGGAAAGTGAAAAACGGTACCGCCTCCTCTTCCAACGCAATCTGGCCGGAGTCTTTCGGTCCAGCCTGGCGGGGCGCATCCTGGATTGTAACGAAGCCTTTTCGCGCATTTTCGGTTACTCCAGCCCGAGTGAACTGGTAGGGCGGGCCTCCGCGGACCTTTACCCAAACCCCGCGGCCCGGGGGGCGTTTACTTCCCGCCTCCAAGAACGCGGTGCGCTGACCAATTTTGAACATTGCATGAAGCGGAAGGATGGCACCCCTGTTTGGGTATTGGAAACCGCCACTTTGATCGAGGACGGCGACCAATCGATCGAGGGCACCATGATCGACATTACCGCGCGCAAGCAAGGCGAGGCGGATTTGCAAAAAGCGAAGGAGGCGGCCGAGTCCGCCAGCCGCGCCAAGAGCGATTTCCTGGCGAATATGAGCCATGAAATCCGCACTCCCATGAACGGCATCCTGGGCATGACCGAACTCGCTTTGAGCACTGACTTGACCGCCGAGCAACGGGAATACCTGACCATGGTGAAGTCTTCGGCCGACTCCCTGCTGACGGCGATCAATGAGATCCTGGATTTCTCCAAAATCGAAGCCGGGAAGCTGGACTTCGATTTAATCGAATTCGACCTCCACGATAGTCTGGAGGAAACCGTCCGGATGTTCGCATTCGCGGCTGACCGGAAGGGCATCGAACTGATCTGTGACGTAGCCCCGGAGGTGCCGGATGGGGTGGTGGGCGATCCTACGCGTCTGCGGCAAATCGTGGTCAACCTTCTCTCCAACGCCCTCAAATTTACGGAGCGGGGAGAAATCCTGCTGCGGGTAGGAGTGGAGGCTCTTACCCAGGATGATTCTTCGCTCCACTTCACAGTCCGGGACACGGGAATCGGTATTCCCCGGGACAAACAGCAGTTCATTTTCGAAGCATTCGCACAGGCAGACAGTTCCACTACCCGGCGCTTTGGCGGAACTGGACTGGGCTTGACGATTTCGGCGCGCCTGGTAGCGATGATGCAGGGGCGAATCTGGGTGGAGAGTGAACCTGGCAAGGGAAGCACTTTCCACTTCACGGCACGATTTGGGCGGGCCAAGACAGGCATGCAGCCGAAGAGAGCGTCGCCCGTGACGCTGCGAGGCGTGCCGGTCCTGATTGTGGATGACAATACCACGAATCGGCGGGTGCTGGATGAGACGCTTTCTTCCTGGGGCATGAAGACGTGTTTAGCGGCGGACGGCTTTCAAGCCTTCACGGCGCTCAAGCACGCCCAGGAGAGTGGGTATCCCATTCATCTCGTTTTGACGGACGCCCACATGCCGGCGATGGATGGTTTTCGGCTGGCCGAGCAAATTAAGAACGAGCCGCAACTGGCAGGAACGCAGGTCGCCATGGTGACCTCGGGAGGCCAGCGCGGAGACGCGGCCCGCTGCCGCGAACTGGGGATAGCCGCTTACCTCACCAAGCCGGTGCGGCAGGCGGATCTGCTGGAAGCCATAGTCAACCTACTCGGCTCGACCATGGGGGAGCCGGAGAGGGGGTCCGTGGTGACACGCCATTCCCTGCGCGAGAAACGGAGAGGGTTGCAGATCCTGGTGGCCGAAGACAACGTTGTGAACCAGCGCTTGGCCGAGCATCTCCTCAAGAGTAGAGGCCACCACGTGGCGATAGCCAACAACGGGCGCGAAGCGCTAGAACTTCTCGAGCGAGAGCGCTTCGACTTAGCCCTGGTGGATGTGCAGATGCCCGAGATGGACGGGCTGCAGCTTACGGCCGCCATCCGGGAAAATGAGAAAAACACCGGGGCTCGTCTGCCGATTATCGCCATGACCGCATACGCCATGAAGGGTGACCGCGAGCGTTGCCTGGAAGCGGGCATGGACGATTATGTTGCCAAGCCTATCAATTCCAGTCAGCTCTTTGAAATGATCGACAGTGTGCGGTTCCCCGAGCTCAAGGCAGCATCCGGCGCGGAGCCGCCGCCCAGTCAGGGGGTCCTCGACGAGTCGACGCTTCGCGCACGATTCGAAGGAGAGCCTGAATTGCTGAGAGATGTGGTGAATCTCTACCTGGAAGACTGTCCGAATCTAATTTGCGGCATCCGGGGGGCTGTAGAACGCGGCGATGCACGAGCCTTGGAGCGGGCTGCGCACAAACTGAAGGGGACAGTGGCGAACTTCGCCGCCCAAGCCGCATATGATGCCGCGTTGAGCATGGAGATGATGGGCCGCGAGGGCCATCTCGAACAAGCTGCCGAAGCCCTGCAGGGCCTCGAGTCAGCCCTCGCGGAGTTGAGACCCGTGTTGCTTAATCTGAGTGGCGGCATGAAACTATGAAGATCCTGGTGGCTGAAGACGATCTCGTTACCCGGCGGATGTTGCAGGCCTACCTCGAGAAGTGGGGTTATGAGGTTGTGACGGTGTCAGATGGCCAACAGGCTTGGCAAATCCTCCAGCAGGCCAATGCGCCACGCCTCGCCATCCTGGACTGGATGATGCCGGAATTGGACGGGACTTCGGTCTGCCGCGAGGTGAGGCGTGTTAACCTCCAACCTTACATCTACCTCATCCTCCTGACCGCGAGGGGATACCAGGAAGATGTCATCGCGGGATTGGATGCGGGCGCGGACGAGTACCTGACCAAACCGTTCGACCCTTATGAGCTTCGGGCGCGTCTTCGCGCCGGGGCGAGGATTGTCGAGTTACAGGACAGCTTGATTCAGGCGCGCGAAGCCCTTCGCGAGCAGGCGATGCATGACCCCCTCACCCGACTGTTGAATCGTCGTGCCACCATGGATGTCCTGCTGGCGGAATTGTGCCGCGGCACTCGCGAACGGAAACCCCTCACTGTGATGATGGTGGACATCGACCATTTCAAGTTAGTCAACGACAGGTTTGGGCATCCGGCTGGAGATGGAGTTCTTTGCGAGGTGTCTCAGCGGCTGCGCGCATCCAGTCGCACCTATGACACTGTGGGGCGCATAGGGGGAGAGGAGTTTCTGGTAGTGTTGCCCGACCACGGCACGGCGCAAGGCCTGGCGCAAGCGGAACGGCTTCGTAAAGTGGTCTGCGCACAGCCCATAACGCTCAAAGACCTTTCCATCAATATTACGGTTAGCGTGGGAGTGGCAACCTTGTGCCATCCCAAGCAAGATGAAATGGAAGCTTTGCTCGCTTTGGCCGACCAAGCCCTCTATCGCGCCAAAGCGGGAGGTCGGAACCGCGTCGAAGGGGAAAGCGCTGCCAATGGTCCTTCCGGCTCACCTGACTCACAGGGCGGCTCCGACCCCGGATAACCCCTCGGGGATCCTCAGTTCGTCGGCCCGTCGGGAGATGTTAGCTACCCCCTTTAAGACCAAAGAATCCCCTTTTTCGAGGGCTCAGGGCATAACTGGCAGCACGATATGAGAAGCGGCGCGCGCCGAGCGAAAGACCTTTTGGGTAGCCTTCTGATAATCGGTCGCCCGCGCCGTGAAGATGTTCTCGACGAAGGTTTGCGGGTTCACATCGTACAACGGAAACCAGGTGCTCTGGATCTGGACCATGACGCGGTGCCCTTTCAGGAACGCGTGATCGTTCGTGTGCAGGTCGATCGCATAGGGCGTCACGGCCCCGGGCGCGACGGCGCTGGGATGCTCGAAGCTTTCACGGAACCGCCCGCGCAGGATTTCATCCGCAATCATCAGCTCGTAACCCGCCAACTGCGGTTTATCAGGGTAAGTCTCCGGATAGACGTCGATCAGCTTTACCACCCAATCCGAATCGCTGCCGGAGGTTGAGGCGAAGATCCGGGCCACGATATCGCCGGCGACGTCGAGGTCGTTCTTCAGTGGCTCACTTTCCCAGGTAAGTACATCGGGACGGTTATCCACGAACCGTTGGTCCTCCACCAGCCAGGTCGGCCAACCGCCGCCGGGGTAAGTGGGGCTGATCGGCCGGTGCCGGTATGGTACCGGCCGCGCAGGATCCGAGATGTAGCTATCGGAGGCTTCGCCGTCATCCGCAGCGGGCGGATCGAACGACAGCTTGCCTCCGGCCCGCATGTAGATATTCGTGGGGCGGACGGAGGCGGGCGGCCAGGAATCGTACTTCTCCCAGCGGTTGCTGCCCGTCTGAAAAACTGTGGCTTCGGCGAAGTCGCGCGAGCCTTTGTCGTGCAGCCAGTAAGCGAACCAGGGCGCTTCGATGTGCTGGCGGAAATACTTGCTGGCGTTGCAGTCAAAGGGAATCTCGCCGAGCTTGCTGCCGTCGGCGCCGCGCCACCCGCCGTGATTCCACGGTCCTGCAACCAAGTAATTCAAGTGCTGCGGATCCGATTTTTCGAATAGCTCATACACCTTGACCGGGCCGTAGAAATCTTCCTGATCCCACCAGCCTGCCACGTTCAGATTCGGCACTTTGGGCGAGCCATTGATGTAGCGGGGAAAGGCCTGCTTCTGCCAGAACCCGTCGTAGTTCGGGTGCGCAACAAAATCGTTCCAGGTGGACATCTTGCCATGGAAATACCTGTCGTTCACATTCGAGAGCACGCCGAGGTCACCGTACCACTGATAGGTGTCTGCGCGATCGAAGGCGAAGTTCGTGTTCGCCTCCTTGGAAGTCTCCAGCATAGCCGCATATTCGAAGCCATAGCTCAAGCGGAAGGCGCCGTTGTGGTGGAAGTCGTCGCCGAGAAACATGTCGGTCGGGGTTGCTTGTTCAGAGGCGGCTTTGAGGGCGGGGTGGGGATCGAGCAGGGCCATCGTAACCAGCCAGCCGGGATAAGAAACTCCCAGCATGCCCACGCGCCCGTTGTTGCCCGTGACGTTCTTGACCATCCAGTCGATCGTGTCGTAGGCATCCGTGCTTTCATCGATCGCGCTGCGATCCGCCCGGTTGCGCGGAGGTCGCACCATGACGAATTCGCCTTCCGATTTGAACCGCCCGCGGATGTCCTGGAAGGCGAGGATGTAGCCATCATCAATCAGGAACTCGAAGCTCGAGGTGGCGCGGCGCTCGTCCGAGGGCGCGCCGTAGGGCGTGCGCTCAAACAGGATGGGCAGGGGTCCGCTGCGATCTTTCGGCGTGAAGATGACGGTGTGCAGCCTGACCCCGTCGCGCATCGGGATCATCACCTCGGATTTCTCAAACAGGTCGGCCGCGAGCGCCTGCGCGCACGCCAGCAAAATGCACAGCGCTAGCTTGGCAGCGCGATCAATCCCTGCTCTTTTCGAAATCATCTTCCACCTCCACTCGATCAAGCGGACAGCGACTTGAAGATCCCCCGCTTCGTCCAGCGCCGCGCAAAGAGCCAGAAGCTGGCGACAGCGACGACCAGCCAAAGGATGCTGGGAGGCCAGTGGCGTCCGAACAGGTTGGCGGTGGCGGCGACGCTGGCGGTGCAGAAGGCAATACCCAGCCCGCACTCCCAGATATCGGAACGCAGCTCCTTCTTGATGCGCTGCCGTTCGGGGTCGGGAAGCGTCTTCGTGATTCTCCCCCAGAACCCTGGCGGCCGGCAAATTCGGTAGAACTCTTCCAGCGTTTCAGTTTTCTCCGCCGGAGTCAACAGCGTAACAGCCAGGATGGTCGCCCACCCCGCCCCGAAGAGCAGCAGGAATCCCTGCCAGAAGGGTTTGTGGGCAAAGCCCAGCGGGAACCAAATGATATAGCCTAGTGGCAAGCCTCCCGCCAGCGCCGCGATTTCGCCCCAGATGTTCAGCCGCCACCAGAAGAACCGCAGCCAGGCGAGGGGCAGGATGAAGGCGATCATCACGTTGTTGATAAAAAGGAACCAGACCATCATCCCCTTCACCAAGAAGCGGCCCGCAACCAAGGCCAGCGCCAATAATAAGCAGGTTGCGACGCGCCCGGCCCAGACGTAGTGCCGCTCGCTCGCCTGCGGCTTGAGCAGCCGTTTGTACAGGTCATTGATCAAATAGGAGGCGCCCCAGTTCATCAGGGTGCTGATGGCGGATTGAAAAGCGGCGAACTCCCCGGCCACCAGGATCCCGGTGAGCCCTGTAAATCCGAAGCGCCGCACGAGTTCACCCCAGACGTTCTCCTCCGGCAGGGCATGGCGCGGAAAAATGCTGGCCGCGATGAGGCCCAGAAAGAAGAAGGGAATGATCCGCACCACGAGCGAAAGCAGGGCATTGAAGAGTTGGCCCACCTGGGCATGAAACTCGTTCTTGGCGGCCATGAACTTCTGCGCGGTAAACCCTTCGCCGCCGGAGGGCGAGGCGGCGAAAAAGAGCCCCTGGAGGATGAGGGCAGAGATGGTGAGGAAGGTGAAATCTCCTCCGGGCGGCGTAGCCTGGAAAAACCCGGGGCCGCGGAGTCGCTCCACATTGGCATAGACTTGGCTCAGCCCGCCCAGTTGGTGAATGATGACGGGAATAAAAATAACGTTGGCGACCACGAAAAAAGCGAATTGAAATATTTCCGAGTAAACAGCTCCCAGCAGACCCCCCAGCATGGTGTAAGCGAGGGTGAGGGTGGCGGCAAACAGAATGATGGAACTATCACGCCAACCGAGAATCGGGCCGACGGCTTTCGTCAACCACCCCGTCACGTAGGCCATCAGCACCACTGCCCAACCGAAGCTGAAATAGACCGCCGCAGCAGACCGGAAGACGCTCGCAGCCTTGCCGCCATAACGCAACTGGACGAACTCGGCGGTGGAGACAATCTTCAAGCGGCGCCAGAACTTTGACCAGATTACCGCGACCAAGGGCATCCAGATGGCCCAGGGGATCCACCACCACCAGTTCCCCAGCAGCCCCCCGGAGAAAACGAGCATGGTGAAAGCCGAGGCCGACCCGGCCGAGGTAAATGTAGCTACGGTCGAGAAGCCAATCGCCCACCAGGGAAGAGAGCGCCCGCCCACGAAATAATTTTCAATCCCCCCGCTGGCGCGTCGGGTGAAATACACCCCGATGGAGAGCGCCAGGAGCGCGTAGACGATCATCACACCCCAGTCAGCAGGTTGCATAACCAGTTTCCAATCTCGGATGCCGGCGCAAAAAGGACGTATGATAGCAGCGCCGGCGCTCAATCACCAGAGTAAACGCAGACAAGTAAACAGACCGGTAGGGGTGTTGTTGGCGAGAGATGGCATTCCAAGCCGCAGCCATTCCCATCCCGCCGAAGGTGTGAAAAGATCGCGCTGTAGCGGCGGTCTATGACCGCCGGCCTTGCGTTTTCACGTACGTCGGCGCTCACAGAGCGCCACTACAGATCCCGCATCCGATTCTTTCACACCTTCGGCGCGATGGGAATGACCTCGGAGCTTCCACACTTTCCAGGCTGCAAACTGGCGCGGCAAGGTACGGAGCTCCCCCGGCGGGGTGGAAGGACCGCTCACCAAGCCATGCGTGCAGCACTGCTCCGACGTGACCTTCGAATGGTCAGAGAGGCCGCGCATCTCGGTGGTTTGGCCGTTCCCTGTCAAAGTGCCAGGCGTGGCGGAACGCTTGACGATTTCTAAACCCTTGGCGACCAGGCAGGATTTTTTCCCAGAACGCCGTTTCGGAGTCATAACCAACTGGTTGGGTAACTGGGCTTCGGTAGTTCTTGTATTAACCCCAGACGAAGGCGTCAGTGAGTTGCGCGACAAGGGGCACTTACTGCCAACCCTAAGTCCGCGCGGAAGCCAGAGCAAAATCCATTGAGCATCTCATTCCACGTTTGCTGCTGAAACGCCGCAGGCCACAATTCATCTAGGGCCCTTCGCGCTTCCTGGGGTCGCCCCGCATAGAGGTAGTCGAGGACAATTAATACGATGGCTGATTTTGTGCCAAGATAATCCAGGTCGTCGTGGATTTCATTCGGATTCGATTGGAGAAATTCCTTCAGCCTCTCACGGTTTAGCTTTGTACGTTTCTCTTGTATTTCTTTTTCAAAGACTCGCCAGAATTTGGAGCCGACATCCTCGAACTCGGTTCCATTCAATCGAACAATCAACAGCGGAAAGGCCGAAAATGCATGGTCCAGCCCAAAGCCCTCATCGAATTCTCCATCTCGAATCAGGATTTCGATTTGACCGTTTCCCTCCAGGTCCTTAAGTGATGCCGTAGACCGATTCTCAAACTCCCGAATCAACCCTGGTTCCTTGCCAAGAGAGATGATGTGGTAAGTCCAGCAGCAGTGGGCTCCGCCAGAAAAACTGACAAGGACCGCATCAGGCTGCCCATCTCCATTTACATCCCTACCTGTTACCGGATCTATCTCGATACCCCACTCATTGTGCTCAAAGACGGTCTTGCCTTGTGGGGAACGTACGGTCGCATGACACGTCATGAAGTCAGGATCATCAGGGTCCTGAGTTGGTCTCACTTCCACCGCGAAACCATTTACCTGGACTATTCCCCCCCCAGTTGCACCTCGAGTCAGCACGTTTTGGTAACAATACATGCGATGGCTTCCCGATGCCGAAGCATTGGACAAGCAAAGAGCAACGGCAGTTAGGTAGAATCGAAAGCGCATACGAGGCTCACCAAGGTAGAAAGGCAGCCATAGTTTAGAGCAAATTGGCGCACAAATACTACAATCGACTGTTTGCCGATCACTGGCTTGCGAGTTGTTTATTCTTGGCTCTAACGCCAAACGTCCGTCATCGTTTGACCGAGCTGACCAGATAACTGGCCTAACTCTCGGTTAGCGCCGTAGGATTTACGTATCACAGCTCACTTTGACGGTTATGTCGAAATTAACCGGCCAATCTTTCGAATCACACCTCTAAGTGCTGTAGCTGAGAAGCGGTATTCTTCTCCAGTTGGGATTTTTCTCTTCAGGAGGAGGGGCCCCGCTTCCGGCTCAGATCTTGGCGGGTCAACGCCGGGGCAGGGCCCCTATGAACCACGATTCTTTTTATCCCACTTTCTGCTCCGCCGCACAAGCTCGAAACCGATTGGGCTGGCGACGGTGAGAAGGTCATGCTGCGGCAATGCCCGGTTTGCGAACGCGATTCCATCATCGGTCACGGTCGCCGCCGCAAGCAGGCGCACGATGAGCATCACGACTGGATTGGGATCCGACGCGGCCTTTGCCCTGGTTGCGGGAGGACCTTCACCCTGCTTCCCCTGCTCTCTCTCCCCTACACCCACTACAGCTTGCTGGCTCGCGGTCAGGCGCTCCGGCGACACTTTATGGAGCACTGCTCGTGGGAAGAGGCGACGCCTACGCTGAAGGACCCCGATCGGGTGCCCGATCCCTCCACCCTCCGCCGCTGGTCGGGCGGCCTGGACTGCTTCCAACCGGCGGCTTCCTTTCGGCGCCAAACGCTCGCCCGCCTGGCCCATTGGCTGGGGCGCGGCGCTCCAGCCGATCCCCAGGCTGAGCCATTATCGGGGCTGACTCCGGTGCTACAGGTTCTCTGGCCTCTGCGTCTCTGAGAAGTTTTCTGTTCCCCCACCATCCTTGCCTGGGAACGCTGCCCCCTTTCTCTTAGGCTCGTCTCCGGGAGCAAAAACCGCGCCATGGGCGAGGGTCTCGAACAACTCAAACACAGACTTCCGCTGCTCGATTACTTGCGGCAGCAGAATTGGACCGCCCGGCTGGTGGGTCACGGCCCCGAGTTCGTTGGACTCTGTCCGTTGCACTCGGAGACCCGGCCTTCCTTCTATGTCAACGCTCACAAAAATCTCTTTTACTGCCATGGTTGCGGTCAGGGCGGCGATCTGATTCGCTTTGTCGAGTTGTCCCAGCACCTGTCCTTCCGCCAAAGCCTCTCCTATCTCGAACAGCCAAGCGCTCTGGCGGACCCCGCCGCCGTGTTGGGGCTTGCTTCCGCGTTCTATCAACGGCAACTCGATCGCTACCCGGAGGCACGGCGGTATCTGGAACAACGCGGAGTGCGCGACCCCGCCCTGATCCGGGAACTGCAGATCGGTTATGCCCCGGGCGGGAGCTTGCGGCGTCACCTCCTAGCTCAAGGCTATTCGCTCGGTCTGCTGAAGCGCACCGGCCTCATCAACCGCAAGGGCCACGACGCCCTCTTCCAGCGCGTCGTCTTCCCCTGCTGCCGGGACAGCCACATCGTCAACTTGTATGGCCGCAGTATCAACACCGCTTTCACCCATCGATTCCTCCCTGGCTCCAAAGGTGACTTGGTCGCCTGGGAATCGGTTCGCCAATTTCCCACCGTGATTCTCGTCGAAGGTCTGTTCGATCTCGCGGTGTTGTGGCAGGCAGGTTTTCGCCACGTCACCTGTTCGCTGGGCACCCATCTCACCCCCGGCCAGTTTCGCCAACTGTGCGACCGCCCGCGCACCGTTTATCTCACCTTCGATGTCGACGCCAACGGCAGCGGCCAGCAGGCCGCACAGGGGTTAGCCCATCGTCTGCGTGCGCAAGGCATCAGCACTCGCCGCGTCCTCCTGCCCCCTGGCCACGATCCCAACTCCTTCTTCGTGCAGGGCGGTGACGCGCGACAGTTTCACTCTCTCCTGGAGGAAGCCCTATCATGAGGTTCCACGTCATCCGCTCGCAGACTCCCAACCCCGCCCAAAGTCCCCTTCGTGTGGTCGAGCACGAAACCGGCCGGGAGGTCGGCTGGGTCAATCGTTACCTCGACCGCGAGTATGTCCGCCGCCTGGCGGACACCACTCTGCGCAGTTGCGCTTACGCTCTGCTGCACTTTGTTCGCTGGTGGGAGAGTCTTCATCATACCGGTGACGTGGTGGAAGGTGACCTGACCGGGTCGACACTCCTGGATTATCTGAAGTTCCAATGCAGCCACCAGCCTCCGTTTTCCGGTTCCGCCATCAATGACCGCATCGCCGTCGCCGAGCGCGCCCTGCGCAACGAGTTCCCCGACGCCCCCGACCCGACGGCTCAGGGCTTTCAGCAAGCTTATCTGCGGCGCGGGCCACTGGGCTTGGGCCGGCGGCGGGTAGCGATGAGCCGGTTGCGAGTGCGGGTGCCTAAACGCCACCTCGTCCCGCTGTCGGTGGAGGAGGTGGCACGTTTTTGGTCGAGCTTCCGCACGGCCCGGGACTTGGCCATCGTAGGATTGATGCTTCTGCAAGGACTGCGCTCGGCCGAAGTATTGGGCTTGAATGAGGACGACTTATTGCTCTCCGAAGCGCAGTTGCGCGTGCGCGGCAAAGGTAACAAACTGCGCTTCCTGCCGCTCGCTCCCGAAACCGTGCAACTCCTCGATCACTATCGGCGGCTGGAACGGCCCCCTACCGGCACCGCCGCGCTCTTCGTCTCGCTCAAGGGACCCGTGCGCGGAGCCCGCATGACGCTGGCAGGGTTACGCTCCTTGTTCCGCTACCATCGCCAGCGCACCGGCATCAAGCTCGCTAACCCGCATCGCTTCCGGCACACCTTTGCTTCGGACATGGTGCGCGGCGGGATCAGCCTGCCCGCGCTGATGCACTTGATGGGTCACGCCGACATCCAAACCACCCTGCGCTATGTGCAGATCACCCCGCAAGACGTCTACCAGCAGTATACGCGCGCCGTGGCGCAGCAAGTCCGCCCCCTTCCGAGGCTCTCCTCATGAACCGCGCTGGACACCCTCCCCTATCGCATCCGCTGGCCTCCGTCTTCGACCGCGCCGTCGATTCTCTCGGCGCGGCGCTCGGCCCGGAAAGCACTCGTCAGTACCGCGGGACCGTCCGCAACTTCCTCAGCTATCTCGGGACGGCTCACCCCGAGGTGAACTCTCTGGACCAACTGCGACGGGAGCCCCACCTCCTCGGCTGGATGTCCCGTCTGCGCTCCCAGAGGCCGCCGCTCGCCACCTCCTCCTATATCAACCGGCTCATCGCCCTGCGCCCCGTGCTCACCGAACTGGCTTGGACCGAACAGCTTCCTCAGCTTGCCCGCCTAATTCGTCGCGAGGACATCCCGCACCCTCCGCAAAGGCTTGCACGCCCGCTCACCGCCCAGCAGGATCAACTTCTGCAGCAGGAGTTCGTCCGTCGCAACGATCTGGGAGGTAACGCCTTTCTGCTGATCCGCCATACCGGCATGCGCATTGGTGAGTGCGCCGATTTATCCTCCGATTGCCTGCGCTCGACCGGCCCCCATCAGTGGGCCATTCACGTGCCGCTCGGCAAACTCAAAACGGAACGTATGGTCCCGGTGGATTCGTGGGTGGTGACGGTCATCCAACGCTTACGCTTCTTTCGCTTCCTCGATCCGCGGCCTCCCGATGGCCGACTCCTGGCCCGGCGCAGCACCCGGGATGCCCTCGTTCGACAACTCCGCCGCTATCTGCACCAGGTCTGTCACTCTCTGGGCCTTTCCGCACGCATCGTCCCGCACCAATTGAGGCACACCTATGCCACGGAGATGCTTCGCGCCGGGGTTAGTTTTCCCGCTCTGATGAAATTACTCGGCCACACTTCTCCGGACATGACGATGCTCTATGTCGAGGTGGCGTTGAATGATCTCCAGCGGGAATTCCAAGCGGCTCGTTCAAGACCTCGGCATCTGGTTCCTCAGCCGAAAACGTCTTTCGCCCTCCTTCGAGCTGGGCTCGACGGGGTCATCGATTCCTTGCAGGCTGCTCAGCATGCGCTGGAGATGTTCCGGCGAACCCTGCCCATCGGTGCTGTCCGCAGTTGCCTCGACCGGCTGTCCAATCGCCTCACTAAGATCACCACCAAAGCGCGCAAACTCGGCACACCCTGAGAATGGGCAGAGATTGGCCGGTTATGTCGCCAAACCGTACCTTTGGTTTGCGCTGTCATTGCTGGGGGTACGGTGCGGGGAGCGGGTAGCGCGAAGTTAGGCGTTGTTTGCCTCACTCCGCGGCACTTGACATGATATTTTGACATAATTGGATAGCACCCAAGGACCAAAAGCCGTGGAGTAATTGCGCTCGGACCGGAACTACTCCGCGCTCTATGCTTGTTCCTTTCTTCTGTCCCTGCAACGCCCCCTATGGTAATCTAATGGACATGGGGAATCCTGCCATTGACACAGCGCTGGACGGTCTCCTGGACCCGTTGAGCCGCTGCCTCGACGCCGAGTCATCCCGGCGAGTGACTGAATTGCGAGTTGATCCTGCGGTCCAATCGCGGATCGATGCCCTCGCGGAACGCGCCAATAACGGTATGCTCAGTGAGGAAGAACGGGCAGAATATGAGGCCTTCATCAACGCGGGGGACTTCATCTCGATCTTAAAGCTTAAGGCCCGGCGACACCTGGATTTGAATCAAAGCTAGCGATGGATGCCACCACGCGGGAACTTTTCCGGCGCCGAGCGGATAACCGCTGCGAGTACTGCTTGCTGCCCCAGGCGCACAGCGAGTTAACGCATCACATCGAGCACATCGTCGCCAAACAGCACGGCGGGGGCGATGAGGTCGAGAATCTCGCGCTGGCCTGCCACCGCTGCAATCTTCACAAGGGCACTAATCTCACGGGGGTGAATTCCCTGAGCGGCCAGCTTGTGTCCCTCTTCCACCCCAGGCGCGACCGGTGGTCTGAGCACTTTTTGTTTCGCGGTGTGCGCATCATGGGGATTACGCCCACCGGTCGAGCCACCGTGTGCCTGCTCGCCATGAACGACGTCCGCCGCCTGGAGTTGCGGTCCGAACTTCTCGCCCATAACCAACTCTGACCGTGGCGACCCGCTTCTGTCGCCGGGGTTATCGGAGGGCGAACGCGTACGCCAAGTTCAAGGGCAAAGTCCAAGACAGCTCGACCGGAGAGCGTGACAAGCGCCTGCATACGCTTTTCCATGAGTAGAATCGCCTGTTCGCATACTGGTATCCGGCCAAAAGTTCCTCCGGGCTCATCTGTCTGGGCCGGAAGACCACGTCAGCCCGGCCGTTGTACTTGCTCCAAGTCGCGCGTCAGAATCCGGCCCTCTGCTTCCAGACGTTGGTACAGCCGAGTGCCTGGAAAGGGAGTCAGGATGTTGAACGTCGCATTCTGTACTCCTGCTGCCTCGAGGAAGTCCAACGTCTCGCCGAAGATCGCCCGCGTGTCGTTGTCGAAACCGAAGACGATTCCCGCCTGCACCGCTATGCCATGGGAATGGATCCGCTCAATCGCGCGAACGTAGTCGGCCACGCGATTGAACCCCTTCTGCACTTCATTCACGCTGGCCTGCGAGATTGATTCCAGCCCGACGAACAGTTGCTTGCAGCCGCTTCTCGCGGCCAACTCCAGGAACTCGTCGTCCTGGGCAGCATGAATGCTCGCCTGGCTGCTCCACCACTTGCGATGGGGAGCGAGGGCCCTGAACAAGCGTCTTGGCGTACTCGATGTCGCTCGCGATGTTGTCATCCCACAGGATGATCACCTTGCCGGGGAAAGAGCCGTACTCTTCCGCCACCGCATGCCACGGGTCGCTTGCGCACGCGGCTCTGATACATGACCGCGAGCGTGCAGAAATCGCAACGGTACGGGCAGCCGCGCGTGGCAAACAGGACTCCACCCGTATGGTCGCGCCGGTGAAACAGGTCTTTCCGCGACATCGGGAGCATGTTCCAGAGTCGGGGGTTCAGTGGAACAGTACCGCTGGCTATGCCGCCCCGCGTCAAAGTCGCGCAAGAATTGCGGCCAGTGGGATTCAGCCTCCCCGACGAAGATCACGTCCGCGTGCGCCTGCGCCTCATCCGGCATCAGAGTCACATGCGGTCCACCCAGTACCACCGGAATTCCCCGCTGCCGGAACCGGGCTGCCAAGGCATACGCGTGAGGCGCACTCGGGGTATGGAAGGTAATCGCCACCAGGTCCGCTTGCATCCCGAAATCGACCGGCCTCACCGCCTCATCGATGTGGAGCACCGTCCAATGTGGCGGTGCGAAGGCGGCAAGATACGGCATGGTGATCTGCTGGAAGTTCAGGACACGAGAACGCCGTACCCTTTGGATCTCCGGTGAGGAAGCAGTGATCAGAAGGAGGGTTCGCGCAGCAGAGGACATGTGCTCAGGGTTGTCTCCTTGTTGCAGCTAACGATGATTAGATTAATCCGTATAATATCCGGAACACCGGTTTCTGACCCTCATAACACGCCGTTGATTCGGTGCATGCCGCAGCGGGTCGCCTCGGTCAGTGCAGTTCTGATCGTGGGTTTTTCACCTGCCCGATATCCGACCGGCAAGGATAGGTAGTCAATCTGAATGGGGCATGCCGCCACCGTAGCTCGGTGCAAGGCAAAATTATTGTAGCTCGACCATGGCCCCAGGCTTTCAAGGAAGAACCCACGGTCAGAACTGCACTGACCGTGGCTACCCGCCCACTAGGCCATGGCGGCAATCTGCTTCACCAGCGTATCCGTGGCCGCGGCGACGGTCTCGAGTGACTCTCGCCGGGTTAGGGCACGTTCCCCGGGCACGGGCTCGTATTCCGCCCCCTCGGTGGCCAGCATCCCTCCATTTACCTCGACAATCAACGCCCGCGCCCCCAGTTGGTGAAACCAGTAGTCCTCATAATACTTCTCCGAGGGCTTCGGATATGGGCGCGGAGGCCGGTCATGGAAGCGCAGCTTGCGGGTTCGCCAAGTCTCCTGGAGGGCGAGGGCCAAGCTCCGCTCTTCCTCTGCCACCTCACCCTGGGAATAGACCGTCGGCCCAAACACTTCCGTGGGGTACATGAAGTTGTGAAAGTCGACCACGCAATAGGCGTGGAGCGACTCGAGGAGATTTTTCGTGGCGCGAGTTTCCGTCCCTTGCGTACCGTCCCAGTCGAACCACATGTCGAGTCCCTGGTCGGTGAGGCTGGACCCGAGCACCTGCCCGGTCGCTTCCCATTGGGCGATCTGCTCCGCCGTGAAGCGCATGGGAGGCTTCTTGACGTAGGTGCCGTAATAAAAGTGCATGGGCTCATTGCCCTCGGCGAAGAACCTGACCTTGTTGGCTTCCGTCCAGTCGGGGATCCACGTGCCATGCCAGGAGTCGGGGAAGTGTTGCGAGAAGCGCTGAGCGCCCCCGGGATTGAGGAGAGGAATGGCATGCAGCGTGATGGCCTCGAGCGTCTTTTGCCTATCAACGGAAATCCCAAAAGGCGCGGTGGCGTTTAGCAGGGCGTCGAGGTAGGCCAGCAAGCCGCGCGGGCCACTTGGCTCGGGGCCGTGCATGCCCGAAAGGACCACCACCTGCTTCCGGCCGTGGCCAACACGCAAGGCGTAGACAGGCAAGCCCGAGGCAGAACGCCCAATCTCCCGCAATGCGCAGACGTCCGAATGCGCGTAAGCGAGCCGGTGAAAGCGCTCCAGGCCGTCGCGGGCGTTAAAGAACCAGTACCGTTCCTCTTCCTTTGACCAGTTCAGAAAATCCCCCCGCGTGGAAAGATAACTTTGCGCTTGCGCCTTCGCGGCAACCATGAAGGCTGTGCCCAATTGGAGAAGCGATTCGCGTCGTGTCATAAAGCGCGTCCCTCGGCCGCAACCAAAACGAAACTCTCCGTGACCTCCGTGCCTCTCAGACCTTAACGCAGAGCACACGGAGCGTCTCAGTGGCCTTCGTGTTAAAGCTTCTCTGACCACAGAGGGCGCGGGGACACCCCACACGGCAGAAAAATCTTTGTGGTGTGACCACGTCCAAGCGACCAGTGCTCCAGGCGCTTCAATGCCTTGTCCCGCGCGGCTTGGTAGTGGGGTTAACTGACTCCAAGCCACACTTGCCCGCGAGGTCAGCGGAACCGCCGGGCGCAAAGGCGCTCGCCACAGCCACCAGGGAATTATCGGATATATTCGGCGACAAGGGAAGGTTCCAGATGGTGGGGTAGTGCCCCAGTTTGAATTTTTGTGATGATTTTTTCGGAGTCACGACATTCGGAGTCACGCAATTGACAAAGCAATGAATCACACCTACACTCTTCGACGGAGGGGGGGGTTGTTATGGCAGAGGAGACTTGGACAAAGACCCTACCGGACGGAAGGATTGCATCGTACTGTTATCATCAATCGGAGTCAGGAGCGTGGGCAACGCGGAAATCAGGCGAGTTTGGCGATACATATAGCCCGGTTACATTCGGTCTCACGAGGCGCGAGGTAGAAGATTTGTTCGAGAACACAAAGCAATAGGTTGGACTAGAGTTATTTTGACGGTCGGGTCCACTGCAATAAACGGTGGGGCGAGCATTAACACACTGAATTTAGTCATCATGCCATAGATCAAACCAGGAAGATCAGGTTTTGCGGTGCGGCGAGCATCGGGGAAAACCTTGTGAAAATCCTCCATGTCAAGGGCTAGAGAAACCCTGTGCATTTCTGCCCTTCCCAGAACTTGTATCAGTTGCGACATAAACTCGACTTACTCTTCTCTTGACCATCCCTTATATTCGTTGTCTTGGCTGTTACACTCTGCTGCATGAAATCGGGTGATGGGATTTCTTCCCTGTGATCGAAGTCTTTCGTTCCATTTTTCTATACAGGCTGTCCAGTCCCGCGAAAGCCAACGCCATTCGGTTCCAACCGCTACCAAAGCGGATAGCACGAAAATTTGCTTATCATAGCTTTCGTCTATAAATGCGCGCAAAATCACAAATGTTCCTTTAGGGCCGCGTGGATTGAGGGCTTCCAAAATATCTCGAAGAAGTTGATCTTGGAAAAGATAGGGCGCCCCGGAGGATCTTTCCTGACGCCATGTTGCGTTCTATGTGCTGGAACCAAAGGCCCCACGCCATGATTTACACGGACGAATCATAATCACAAGTCAGGCGTTCATACGCCTAGGATACAGAAGCGAGAAAATAGGTTACCGTTCTGAGCTTAAGAACGCATTCCACACTCGGACTGTACAAGACCGAAGGAGCTTGCTATACTGGCCCGCCGGTTATGCCTACCAACAACTACATCGCGGTGCTCGAAAAGGCTGTGCGCGTTCTGGAAGCATTTCACGGGGAGCGCGAAGTGGCCTTGGGCGAATTAGCTGCCCGCACCCGACAGGTGAAGAGCAGCGTTTTCCGGATTCTCTTCACCTTGGAGCGCCTCGGCTATGTCGAAAAGCTGAACGGAGGACGGTACTCCGTCACTTCGCGGTTAGGCCACCTTGCGGGCGAGCTGCGGCCGGCATTCGATTTGAGCAGTCTGGCTGCGCCCTTCATGGCGGAGTTAGTTCAGCGCTTTCAAGAAACCGTCAATCTGGGCATCCTGGATGGCGGGGAGGTTCTTTACATTCATGTGATAGAATGCTCGCACGCTTTTCGTTTGGCGGCCCACGCGGGGATGCGCGGCCCGGTACATTCGGCAGCACTCGGTAAATGTTTACTCTGCCGTCTACCCCGCCCCGAGGTCGAGGCCATTCTGAAGACTCATCCTCTGGAGGCGTTAACCCCCCGCACGATCCGGGAGCCCGCTGCTTTCCACCACGAGTTGGAAAAAGTTCGGGCGCGTGGATACGCTATCGATAATGAAGAGGACTCACGAGGGGCACGGTGCATTGGCGCGCCGATTCTCGACCCGGAGGGTAGCGTCCGCGCCGCCATCAGCCTTTCGGGGCCGGCGGCGCGAGTCAAGCCGGCGCGCGACGCGGAGATCGCCAAGGCGGTGATGGAAACGTGCAAGCGGATTTCAACTCTTCTCGGCTATACCGCCGGCTATACAAGAAGAGTGGGTCAGGGAGTACGTTAGCATGGAATTAGCGCTATTGGGAGGCCCGCCGGTTCGGCAGAAACCCTTGCCCGACTGGCCAGTCTTCAATCGGGAAGAGGAAGAGTTGCTCCAGGAAGTCTTGCGTAGCCGGACCTGGGGTGGCTATAGCGCGCAAGTGAAGGAGTTCGAAGCTGCCTTCGCCCGCCTGCACGGCGTCCGTCATGCCATCTCTTGTTGCAATGGCACGGTGGCGCTGGAGGCGGCGATGCGCGCGCTGGAGCTCGAGTGCGGCGAGGAAGTGATCGTTCCACCGATCACTTTTGTCTCCACCGCGACCTCCGTCATGATCTCCCATGGTGTGCCGGTATTTGCCGACATTGACCCGGCCACTCTCAACCTTTCTCCGGCCGCTGTGGAAGCTTCGATAACGCCCCGGACCCGAGCCATGATCGCCGTGCATTTCGGCGGGCACCCTGCCGACCTGGACGCGTTGAGTGCCATCGCAGAGCGCCACGGACTGGCCCTAATCGAAGACGCAGCCCACGCCCACGGGGCCGCTTGGCGAGGCACTCCGGTGGGCAACTTCGGCGTCGCCGCCACTTTCAGCTTCCAAGCCTTCAAGCTGATGACCGCGGGCGAAGGGGGCGCGGTTCTCACCAACTCTTCCGCCTTTGCTGAGAAGGTCTGGAGCTACTGCAACCTGGGCCGGCACAAAGGCGCAGGTTGGTATGAGCACTTTACCTTGGGCAGCAACTACCGCATGACGGGATTTCAGGCGGCCGTGCTTTCCTCGCAGCTAACAAGGCTTCCGGAGCAGAACCGCCGGCGCGCCGAAAATGTGCGTTACTTTCGCGAGCAGATGCGGTCCTTCCAAGGTCTCGCTTTCGCAGAAGACGACGAGCGGGTGAGCTGCCATCCCCATTACATCATCACCTTGCGCTACGACCCTGCGGCATTTGCGGGCGTGCCCCGCGATTTGGTCCTTCGCGCCTTGCGCGCCGAGGGAATTTCAGCCCAGCCAACCTATCCTTATCCCCTGTACCGTAATCCGCTCTTTCGCAAGGAGTCGCTTCCCCCCTGCGCTTGCGGAAAGTGGAGATCGCAGCAGGATTATGAGACGCTGTTCCTGCCCGAGAGCGAGCGGGTTTGCAAGGAGGGTCTGTGGCTGGAGCACCACCTCTTTCTTGGGACGCGTCAAGAGGTCGACGACGTACTCGCCGCCTTCGAGAAGATTCAGCAACGGGCTGGTTCCCTTTTGCAGCTTCAGGAGAGCCCTCAGGAGTCGAGACCATGATCCAACAGCGTGGTTGTTGGCCGCAAGCAAGAGCGAAGAATAAGAGCGAAGAACAAGTCAAAAGGCAAAGCGCAAAACGCAAATGGCAAAGCCACAGCGAGGGCTGCAATGATCCAAGAAAGTCGTTCCCGGGATTTTACTTTTGCGTTTTGCGATTTGCGATTTGCCTTTTGATTTGCTCTTCCGCTTTGCTTCGCTCCGCTCAGCATGACAGCACTAACGCTCATCAAACATCCGGTTTCACACGCTGGACTTTCCGTGAAGACTTCAGCCATGGTATCCCCGGCTGGGTGAGTTACCCGCTCTTCCAGGATGTGGGCTACGATCCCACGGTATATACGAAAGAGGTGAACGGGTCTTTCGTGCTGGTTCGCGACGTGATCTCCTACGGCGCGCGGCTCCTGCGCGTGGGTCTGGTGCGGCCGCTGAAATTTCACACGACGCCGTCTTCTTCGTTTCGGTTCGTTTACGGCTTCGAGACGTGCGGCAAAATCACGGGTATGCGTCTCAGTTTGGGCGCTATGGATGGGAGGCGTTACAACCACTCGCTCTCCTTCCAGCCCGGCGTGCACGAGGTACAGGTCGAGGGCCGCCAACTGGAAATCCCTGTGGCAGGCGCGGACATGGAGGTGATCGTTCTCGAGGCCGAAGTCGCGGCGCCCCCCCTGGGGTGCCACAGTGTGCTGACTCTGCGCGCGCTGGAAATTCAAGCTGAACGGCCAGAGAGCCTTCCTATTCACGCACCGGAGCTCGACCGCTCAGCGGTCGATGATGATGTCGTGGCGCGGGAAGTGGTTTCGGTGGGCGGCTCGCTGAAGGTCGAGTTGGAGTCCGGTCCTGCTGCGCGAGTAGATGTTCGCGACCGCCTAGGGGAACTGGTGCGCTCCGTGAGCATTCCGGCAGGGGACGCGCGAGATACGCAGGTTGCTGCACCGGACAAGCCCGGCCTTTATCAGGCTGAAATCACCAGCGGCCGGGCAAAGTCGGAATTCAGCTTTCTTGTGCTGGGAAAAGTTCCCGCCCACCCTCGCGTTCTACTCACCCCCGAGCGCCTGGAACAATTGCGCTCGCAGTCCTACTCGAATGAATTGCTGGCCGTCGTGCACCAGCGGGCGAGCGAGTTGCGGACCTCGATTGCGTACAATCCCAAGGCGGGCCAGAACATCACGCTGCTGCCCACCGTCTCAGTACATCCCGGTCTGACTGACTATTTCGCGTTGCTCGAAAATTACGGCAGCGACATCGCCTTCAACGCGCTGGATTTTCGCCTGAGTGGTGATCGGCAGGGGCTGGAGTCTGCTCGGCGCGCTCTGCTCGCGGTTGCCGTATGGCCTACCTGGACGCCGCCATGGTTCATCGCCAACGGGCTGCACAACTACTATGGAGCGGGAGTGTTCACGCAGAAGGTGGCGCTCGGTTACGACCTGATCGCGGACGAGCTTTCGCAGCAAGAGAAATCGCAAATTGCCGAAGCATTTTTGGAGAAGTCAATCCGTCCCGCCTTAGACGGGTACTTCACTTACGACCGCTTGCCGATCGCCTCCAGCAACCACGAGGCTCAGACGGTGGGTGGGGCCATCGAGGCCTGCGTGGCCCTCTATGGCGACGTCCCTGACTGGTCGAGCAGGTTCGGACCGGCTTTGGCAGAACTCGTGGTGACGTATGAACGCATGCTGGAGGGTCTGTTCCCCGGCGACGGCAGCGAAGCCGAGCCTGCGGGCTATGAACACTTCGCCATGGAAGGCTTGTCGTGGGGGATGGGGGCGCTGCACGCCCTGGACGTTCGTCCCCGAGGCTTCGAGAAAATGATGAAGGCCTTTTGGTGGCTTCGCTACGCCCAGGTCCGCCCGGACTTGCTGCTTGATACCGGAGACTCCGGCCACGGACTCCCAGCCCTCTCGGGGTTCGCCTGGGGAGCGGAGTTTGGCGGCGATCCGGCGCTGCGAACGTTCTACGACACGGCTACCGAGGGAAGTCTGAGGGGAGTTTTTGGGCCGGATCATGCCGGGCAAAAGAGCGAGCGGGTTCCAGGCCTTCTGGACCTCGTCTGCTGCACGCGTCCCTCGGAGGCGCCGCCGCAGCCGCCCCTCTCACGCATCTTTCCCGCGCGCGGCAGCGCCGTCCTGCGCAGCGGCTGGCAGCCCGACGATACGGTGATTTCCCTGCGGGTTGGTCCCTGGTTCAATCACGAGCACCACGATCAAGGTAGTTTTCAAGCCGCAGCTTTTGGGGAGGACTTAGTTGCCGAGGCGGGGTACGCGGATTACTACAGGGATCCGCACTACCCGGATTACTTTACTCAGGCCCCCGCGCACAATACGGTAATCATCGACGGCGATGCTTTCAGCCAGGAAGACTACGACGGCCGGTACTGGGCGGCGTTCCAGAATTTCGCCAGAATTGAGCGACACGTCTTCTCGCCGGGGATCGATTACCTTGCTGCCAACCTCGCTCCGGCGTATGCGGACGCGGGCCAGGTAAACCGCCTGGCACGCGAGTACGTCTTTCTGAAGCCCGGCATCCTCGTTGTCCACGACCGCATTGAGGCCGCCACGCCTCATAGCTACTCATGGTTGCTGCACATTCCGCCAGGGGCGGAGGCGAGCACCGATGCCGCTCGAGCCCTGATTCGCCGCAAAGCCGCATTTGCCGCACTCACCGCAACAGGGGAGAACACCCACTGGACACTTGAACCTCAGCCGATCCCCACCAACGCTTATGGCAACTTCGATCAGATTCAGGTCGAACCGCGCGAAGCCTTTCGATTGAATTCAGCGCGAGAGAAGGAAGGCAGTTTTCTCGTGGCCATGCACTTCCAAAAGGCCGGGGAAGAGGCGGCTTCACTCCAGCCTGTTTCAACCGCGTCGGGCCAAGGCTTTCAGGCTGTGGGCGGCGCGGCGGAGGTGATGTTCCGCTCGAAGCCGGGGCCATTGACCGCGGGTGGTCTGACGGCGGAGGCCGATGTGCTCGCCGTCAACCATGGGAACGATGTGGAGGAGATTTTCGGCGGGAATATCAAGTCCTTGCAACGTGGCGGGCAAATGCTCTTCTCTTCCAATCCCGCAGCCGACGTCACCCTGCGTGAGGTCCTCGATCCAGTGGAGGTCCACGTATTCTGCTCCGCCATAACGGATCTGAAGATTTACACGGAGAAGCCGGCGCGCGAGGTGAGGCTGGATCGGGGTCTCGTCACTCCTCCCCAGGCGGGGGGATTCATCTCGTTTGCGCGCCTGGCCAAAGGAGAGCACATTGTCAGCATCAGATATTGACATGACTCCTCTCCTTTTCAAGGAGGCGACCCTGACACTGGACCCGGCATTCCGTGAAGTGGCCGCCTGGAACGTATTTGACGCCAACGTGCGCCTGGGGCGCTCCGGCCTGCACGGGGAACTGGTTCTGGAGACCGACGAATTGCTAAAGGAAATGGACCGCTTGGGCATCCAGCGAGCCTTGGTCTCCCACTTCGCAGGCGAGGAATACGATGCCGAGGAAGGGAACAACCTTCTCGCCGGCGAATGCCAGGAGCGCTTGGCGCCGGCCTGGGCGGCTTTACCCGATCCGCTTTTCATCCAGAAGCTTGGCGCGCGAAACCCCCAAGCCGTGCGCCTCTCTTACGGAGTCAAGAAGCATAATTTCTCCTGGGCGCCGTGGTGTTCTGGGGAGCTTTATGAATACCTCGAAGAAAATTCAGTGCTGGCGCTTGTGGCGCGAGAAGATATCGAATGGGATTCGCTCGCCCGGTGGCTAGGCGATTATCCGCGCTTACAGGTTCTGCTTCTCGAAACGGGGTATCGCGCGGAACGCTACCTTTTCCCCCTGTTCAGGCAGCATCCGAACTTGCACATCGACACCTCGACCTGTGTGGCGCATCGCCAGCTCGAATGCTTGGTGGACAAGTTCGGCCCCATGCGCCTGGCGTTCGGAAGCCGTATGCCGCTGTACACCGCCGGGGCGGCGCTGGCCGTCCTCGCGACAGCGCGGATCTCGGACGATGCCAGACTGGCAATCGCGGGCGGGAACTTGCGCCGGCTGCTGGGGAGGAAAAGCCAGTGAGGTCGCCTGTCCCCATCTTCGATTGCCACGGGCACCTCGGCGTCCATCCCGATTTCCCGGCCTGGAAGCACAGCGCCGAGGAAATGCTGCAAGTGATGGACCTCCTGAATACTGAAATCCTGGCCATCACCTCGACGCGAGCCTGCTACAACGACTGTCCGCGCGGGAATGCCGAAGTTGCCGAGGTTCTGCAAAAATATCCGCAGCGTTTCCGGGGATATGTAACAGTGAACCCTCGTCCTGCGGGTGAAGCCCTTGGGGAGCTCGAGCGCTGGAGCTATTTCCACCGCCCTCCGCTCATTAAGTTGCACCCCGAGTGCCACCAATATCCGGTGACTGGAGAACATTACCGTCCCGTCTGGGACTTCGCCAACCAGACGCATGCCATAGTGCTCGTCCACACCTGGGACTCCGACTCCAACTGTGGTCCTTTATTGCTTGGCCCTATAGCCCGCGAATTTCCGCAGGCCAAAATCATTTTGGGTCACTCCGGGGTGACATGGCGGGGTTATGAGCAGTCGTTCGAAGTTGCCGCAGGAGTTCCGAATACCTTTCTTGACATTACTGGGTCTCAAAGCCACCGCACCATTATCGAGCGCGCGGTGGCTCGGCTGGGAGCGCATCGCGTGCTCTTTGGATCGGATATGCCTTTCCTGGAAGCCGCCCTGCTTCTGGGGCGGGTTTTGTCGGCGCGGATTTCGGACCTGGACAAGGAAAAGATTTTGAGAACGAATTTCGCAGGCTTGCTGGAGGAGGGCTAACGATGGAACGGATTCGAATCGGAGTTATTGGTTTGGGAACCATGGGTAATCAGTACGTTAAAATCTATTCGGCGCACCCCTTGGCGGAAGTCGTTGCTGTCAGTTCGCTCCAGCAAGAGCAGGTTGACAAGATGCGCTCCCTTTACGGCGTTCCTCACGGTTACATCGACTACCGGAAGATGCTGGAACGCCAGGATCTGGACGCCGTAGTGGTGGCTACCCCGGATCGGGGCCATTTCGAGCCCGCCCGCGCCGTGCTCGAGTCCGGCAGGCACGCGCTGGTCGAAAAGCCTTTCACGACCAACACGGCAGAAGCTGACGAGTTAATTCGCATCTCGAAGCGGGCAGGGAAAATCATTCAGGTGGCCTTCAATCACCGCTGGCTTTCGGCTTATCACCAGGCCAAGACGGCCATTGCTGGCGGTGAAATCGGGATCCCGCTGGCGGGGTATGCGCGCAAGAACGACACGATCTTCGTCTCGACGAAGCTCCTTTCCTGGGCCGGTGACACAACCTCCGCCTGGTTTCTCTCTTCGCACGATATCGACCTGATGCGCTGGTGGCTGGCCTCGGAGCCCGTCGAGGCACGCGCCTGGGGACGGAAGGAAGTCCTAGCCCGTATGGGCATTCCCACCTACGATGTGATCCAGGCGCAGGTGAAGTTTGCCTCGGGAGCCTTCGTGACTTTCGAATCCGCGTGGGTCTATCCCGACACTTTCCCGGCCATTGTCGAATCCTTCATGGAAGTCATCGGGAGCGCCGGGCATATCCACATGGATCGTAAGTGCGAATCTTTCGAGATGAGCACGAAGGAGAAATTCTCATTTCCCAAGGGATTCTTGAATTCGGAGATTTTCGGCCGCATGAGGGGAGCGTTTCCTTCCTGCCTGGAGGATTTCCTCTTTGCCCTGCGCGAAGGAAAGGCGCCCGGGGTGACTGCATTCGATGGCCGGCAAGTGACCGCGACGCTGGAAGCGATTCACAAGTCCTTGGAGACCGGCAATACCGAAAGAGTCGCCGCACCGCCGCAGGAGATCTAAACCACATATGCACGGGGCTGATCTCGCCGTCTTGACCGCCTTTTTCGCCACTATGATCGGAGTGGGCTTTGCCTACTCGCGCCAGATGAAGTCACTCGACTTGTATTTTGGCGGTGGCAAGGAGCTTTCCTGGTGGCTGGGCGGGATTTCATTTTTGATGGCGTACGTCAGCGCCCTCTCCATTGTGGTTTACGCAGGCCTGGGATACCGATATGGCCTCGTCGCACTCTCGCTTTATTGGACCACGGTCCCGGGCACCTTCCTGACCACCTTGCTCTTCGCCCGTCGCTGGCGGCGCGCCGGGGTGTTGACGCCGATGGAATTCCTGGAAACACGCTATTCCTCTTTTGTCCGCCAACTCTTCGTCTGGTCGGGCATCCCTCTCCGGGTGATTGACGAAGGCCTGAAGATCGTGGCGATTGGCATCTTTGTTTCCGCCGGCCTGAAGATTTCCCCGACCACCGCCATGCTCGCCGTGGGATTGATTACCTTGCTTTATACCGTGGCCGGGGGACTTTGGGGGGTCGTCATCACGGTTTTTGTGCAATTCGTTTTGGTCTGCACGGCGGTCCTCATGCTTGTCCCCCTGGCTTGGAGAGCTGCCGGAGGCTGGAACCATTTCCTTTCCGCCATTCCGCCGGATTTTCTGCGCCCGGCGCACGCCCCTTATACTTGGGAGTACATCGGCGCTTTCCTGATTTTCAGTGGGCTTTCACTGGCCGGAAATTGGTCGTTGATCCAGAGGTTTTATTGCGCGCGCAACGACCGGGAATCCTACGGCGTAGGTATGTTCGCAAGTTTGCTGTTCCTCCTGCTGCCTCCCTTGTGGATATTTACAGGGATTTTCGCGCGAGCGTTCATTCCCTTGCAAGGATTTGATCCACAGACGATCTATGCGCGGGTGAGCGTTGCCCTGCTTCCCCCCGGGATGCTGGGGTTGCTCATTGCGGCCCTGTTCGCAGCTACCATGTCCGTATTGTCGTCAGGATACAACGTCATCGCAGCAGTCCTTACCGTAGATGTACACCAACGGCTGATCCATCCCAAGGCTACTCAGCGCGAACTGGTGGTCGTGGGGCGAGTGTTGACAGCCTTTGTGGCGCTTATTCCCTTGGCAATCGCCCTGGTGGTTACCTATTTCCATTGGACTATCTTTGACACCATGGTGGCGGCCTTCGCCTTCTTCTTGCCGCCCACCGTCTTGCCAGTGCTGGCAGGGCTGGTCAGCCGGCGGCTTTCAGCGGGCGGCGCTCTGGCGGGATTCGCCGCGGGCATCGGCATGGGTCTTGCGTTTCTCGTCTATAAATGGATTCTCAAGCCTGCCAACCTGGGCTCGTATCAGGCGGCAAGTCTCGCCATCCCTTCCGGCATCACAACCCTGGTGCTCGTTGTGGCAGCCTACGCTTTTCCGGCCAGCGGGGAGGCTGGGGAACGGGCCTCGGCGTTTTTTGACCGGCTGGCTCGTCCCGCGATCTCAACCGCTGCATCTGTCGTCAGCCCTACGCCTGTGGCAGGGCTCGTGATCGGCCTAATGGGGCTGGTGCTGTGCGTTATCGGGTCTGGTTTGCTGACCCCTCGTGCCTACAAGTTAACCATTGCTACCGGTGGGGTGCTGGTCGTCATAGGCGGCATCATGATGAGATCACGGCTCTTTCCGCGCCGCCGCGTTATGTAGGGGCGAGCGGCGCTCGCCCTACGACTAGTGCTTGGAAAAGGTGATGAGCCATCTGCGCTCGCCGTGCCTCTCAGGCTTTAACACAGAGCACACGGAGCGTCTCAGTGAACTCTGTATGAGGCTCTTGTGGGCACAGAGGACACGGAGGCAGATTTTGAAGGCGGCTGGAATCCCGGAATAACTCGAAGGAGGACCATTCCTATGCGAAAGACCCTGTGCACCGTGCTTCTTGGCTTGTTGGTCGCTTGCGCGACGGGGGTGGCTCAGGAACCATCCTCTCATTCCCACCCCGAGCTTTACGGCTTGTGGGTCCCCCCGGGGGACGCCGGTCACAATCAAGCCGAGGTTGCAGCCTTTATGGACAAGGCTCATGACGCCCACATCAACACCGTCGTTCTGCTGATCAAGAACGAGAGCAAGCTCTTCTATCCGAGCAGGCTCTTTCCGGAAGACGTGGATTCGGAGTACCGCAACTTTGACGTCCTCCGTGCTGTGATCGCCGAGGCGCACCAGCGAGGCATGAAGGTGCATGCCTGGTTAGTGGATTTCGTGGAGGGTCACGACGGCTATGCCATGAAGCATCATCCTGAGTGGGCGGCCATCAGTCCCGACGGCGAGACCACCGCTACCGAAACGCTCGGACCAAACCAGCCCTATTCGGATGTCTGGATGTGCCCCGCGCGCCGTCCGGGTTACACGGATCAGTACCTGCTCCCGGTCATTCGGGAAATCGTCACGAGCTACGACGTGGACGGCATTCACCACGACTACGTCCGCTATCCCGGGGATGTGAACCCCGACGGATATTGTTTCTGCGACTATTGCCTGGAGCACATTTTCACTCACAGCCATCTTGCCTACGAGGTCGAGCCGCACAACCCTCCGCAGGAACGCTTGTTGCCTAGAGTTGATGCCGACCTGAGCCGGGAGTACACGCCCAAACCTCCGCAATGGGAGCAGTGGAGCCGGCGCGAGAAGGCGAATTTTCTCCTGTACGGGAGGTATGAGTATGACTCCGCTCCGGACATGTCGTATTTCTTTTATACCTATCGCACGGACGCCATCAAAGAATTTGCCCGTTCGGCCTACGAGTTGGTGAAAAGCATAAAGCCTAATGCCGTGATTTCCGCCGCAGTTTTCAAGAACCCCGAAACCAGCGGGAGGTTTATCGGCCAGCGCTGGACCGACTGGACACAGTATGTGGATGAGTTCATGCCCATGACCTACCGCAGCCATTTCAGCGTTGATTGGGAGACCTTCTTAAAGGAATTCGCAGAGTACACGCGTTACCAGAAAAAGTGGGTGAACAAGAGCGAATTCGATCAGGGAATTGCCACGGGATATTTGTACCGGGAAATGTATGACCCCCTTAACAAGATGAATGCCGCCCTCGACCGGTGGGTAGCGCGCCAAGGTGAGGGCGGCGCGGACCGGGCAGAGGCCCTTCACCTTTCCCAGACTACGCTCTCCCAACTCCCTGCGGGCCCGCGCAAGGACGAGTTTGCCCAGGCGCTCCGGAGCCTTCCCCAAACGATTCGCTCCGAGGGAGAACGCCAAGCTGTCTTGAGCCTGAGACACATCAACGAAAGGCTAGTAGGCGATCCGCCGCCGGGATTCTTTCCGCCCGAACGGCTGCTGGAGTCCATCCGAGCCGCACGACGCAACGGCGCCGACGGAATCGTGTTTTTTTCCGGGAGCAGCATCGAGCATGAGCATCTCTGGGAGACCGTGAAAGAAGGATTCGGGCAATGAAGGATCGGGATATCGGGTCATCGGGAGATCGGGCGATCGGGTGAACAGAAGAAGCAAGCAGGCGATCACTTCTTTGTTCATCCGATCATCTGATCACCCGATCTCCCGATCACCCGATTGACACTTACACAAGGCGACTGTAATGTTTACGCGGGGAGGTCGGAAATGGTGACTGATGTCGCGGGCGCAGCCCTCGAGGCCGGTGTCGCCAAAGTGGATATCACGCCGCCGGCGGGCCAGCGGATGTACGGCTTTGCGGCACGCCAGGGTCCTGCCACGGGAACTCTCGACCCACTGTGGGCGCGCGTGCTGGTGCTCGAAGTTGGCGAAAAGCGTCTGGCGATGGTCGCTCTCGATTTAGGGCGGCCGTTTGGGCCCCCCTCTCTTGCGCGCTTGCGGGAAAGTGTCAGTAAATCGAGTGGGATTTCGTACGTTCTCGTCGCCGCTTCGCACACTCATTCGGGGCCTGTCATCAAGGATGAGTATCCAGCCGGGAGCACGCCGCTTTGGGAGTCAATCGCGATTGAGAAAATTGCTCGGGCCATCGACGCCGCGCATGAGCGTGCTGAAGTGGCTCGCCTGGGCACAGGCTACGGCGCGGCCTATGTCGGCCACAATCGTCGCCGGGTGAATCCGGATGGAACCATCACCTGGTTCGACCGTAACTTGACCAGGATCCCTACCTCCCCGGTTGATCCTACCGTCTCCGTCCTTCGGGTTGACACGAGCGAGGGCAGGCCCCTGGCGATCCTCGTTAACTACGCATGCCATCCGGTAGTGTTTGGGGCCGACAACCTGAACTATTCGGCCGATTTTCCTGGAGTGATGGCGCGTAGGGTCGAGCAGGCCTTTGGCGGGCAGCCAGTGTGTTTCTTTCTTCAGGGCGCTCCGGCCGATATCAATCCCTACTACGCCGTTACTCCGCTCGAGGAGGATGCGGGTAGATGGCGCGACTGGACGGGGGAGCGACTGGGACACGAAGCCGCGCGCGTGGCCCAAGGCATCGAGAATAAATCTGATTCAGAGGCCAGTCTGGAATTTGCCGAGGATCCGATAACCTTCCACCTGCGCTGGCAGCCGGGAAAATTCCGCGAAGCTCTCATGCGCTACGGCGAGACTTTTTTCGAGGATTTTGCTCCTGCCATCCGGGAAGAATGGCAATTGCCGGTGGCCACCGTTCTGCTTAACAGACATATTGCTTTCATGACCGTGCCAGGGGAAGCTTTCGTGGAATTTCAAATTAACTGGCGCGATCGTTGTCCGGTGCGCGACGCTTTTTTCCTGGGTTATGCCAACGGCTATTACGGCTATTTCCCCACCATCCAAGCCGCCACTGAAGGCGGCTATGGCGGCGCCGACGCCACTGCCTGGGTGGAGGTGGGCGCGGGAGAAAGGATGGTGAACCACGCTGTGATCAGGATTTACCAGATGCTGGGCCGCCTGACTGACACTCCCCAAACGGCGGAGTATTAGTGAATAATCTTTGACTCGAACATTTGGCCCCCGCCGCCCGACATTTTGACTCCTGCGCTTTCCTCTTGACAGGAGAAGCGAGATGTTCTAGCCTATCTGGGTTGTCATAAGGGGCCGCTTGAAGGCGGGGCGGGAAAGGGCTTGGAAATTGACCCACGGCGAAGAAGCAACGATATATTCCATGCGGGGGAAAAGGGTTCCTCCGTCGGCTGACGGACAAAGTGCGCAAAGAATGGCTTACCTTTTGCCGCTTAGTTCGTCGGCTGACGGACCTAGCGGCGGCCTGAAAACGTCGCCATATCAGAAAAGATGTTTTTTTGACGAAACGAACTGAGCTATCTGTTGAAAAGACAGGACTTATCTTTTTAAAGTATTAAAAACGAACTGGTTTTTGAGCGCAAAAATGGCAAAACGAACTCCCAAAAGCGGCCAAAAAACCAGCTTTTGCGCAGCACCGAACCCGAATATGAGGAGGATTTTGTGAGCCGATTAGCAATTTTTGGGGGCACACCCGAGCGGAGCAAGCCTTTTCCCTCCTGGCCGGCCTTTGATGAAAACGAAGAGCAGGCCGTGCTCGAAGTACTACGCAGCGGTAACTGGTGGCGGTATTCTCACGGCGAAGCGGTGGAAGCGGCGGCGCCGGAAGCGGGCCAGCCCCGCTCGAAGGTGGCGGAGTTTCAGCGAGCCTTCGCGCAGTCGCAGGGCGCAAAGTACGGCATCGCGTGCGCCAACGGCTCGGCGGCGCTCGAGGTGACCCTGAAGGCTCTTGGCGTGGGGCCCGGAGACGAAGTCATTGTGCCACCCTACACTTTTATCGCCACCGCCACTGCGCCGCTCGCCGTGAACGCGGTCCCCATCTTCGCGGACATCGATTATGAAACCTTCAACATCGCTCCCCAGCGAGTGGAAGAGGCCATCACCCCGCGAACCAAAGCCATCATTCCCGTGCATTTCGCCGGACAGGCTGCCGACATGGAATCCCTCCTGGGCATCGCGCAGCGGCACAATCTGGTGGTTGTGGAAGACGCGGCTCACGGGCACGGAGGCACATGGAAGGGCAGGGGATTGGGCTCGATAGGGCGCGCCGGCACGTTCAGCTTTCAAGCCTCAAAGAATATGACCGCCGGGGAAGGCGGATTGATCACCACCAACGATCGCGACTTGGCTGAACTCTGCGAGTCCTACGTCTGGGGCGGGCGGACAATCGGCAGGCCCTGGTACGAGCACTCCCGGCTGGGCTGGAACTACCGCATGACGGAATTTCAAGGCGCCATCCTCCTCCAGCAACTGAAAAGACTCGAGGCCCAGAGCGCCAAGCGGAGGGAAAGCGCCCGCTATCTTGACGCGCGGTTGTCCAAGCTGCCGGGAATTTGCCCGCTTCGAGTCCGCGAATTCGTCACCGGGCACTCTTATCACCTCTACATTTTCTGTTTCAACGAGCAGGAGTTTGGAGTTTCGCGCTCGGATTTCCTGGCGGCGCTTCTGGCGGAAGGGGTCTCCTGTTTGGCTGGGTACGCGCACCCGCTTTACAAGAACCCCATGTTCCTCCGGCAGGACTTCTACCCCCGCGGATGCCCGCTCACCTGCGGCCACTACGACCATGCCATCGATTACGCCGCTTTCGAAGCGCTTTGTCCCAATGCGGAGCGCGCCTGCCGAGAAGCGGTTTGGCTCGAGCACCGGCAACTCCTGGCCGAGCGCGAGGACATGGATGACATCGTTCACGCCATCGAGAAGATTCACGAGCACCGCTTGGATTTCAAACCAGCCGTCGTGAACAAGGGGGAATAGCACATGATCAATCTGGGAATTGCGGGCATGGGGTACATCGGACAGGTCCATCTGGATGCGGCGCGAAAAGTTCCGGGCGCGCAGGTGCTGGCGGTGGCCACTCTCGAGCCGGAGAAGATCCGCGATTTAACTCCAGGCTTGCAGATTTACCCCAGTTACACGGACCTGTTTCGTGACGACCGCCTTGACGCCGTCATCATCGGTCTCCCGACCGACCTCCACGAGCAGGCCACTATTAAGGCCGCCGAGTGCGGTCGCCACATCCTTTGCGAGAAGTCCATGGCGCTCGATGCCGCTTCCGCCCGACGCATGCTTCAGGCAGCGCAGGCCCATGGCCGCATCTTCATGGTGGCGCACATCCTGCGCTTCTGGCCAGAGTACGCGCGCATCAAGGAACTGATTGATGCCGGCGAAATCGGTTCGATCCGTTCCGTCACCGCCTCCAGGCTCTCTAAGTACCCGCCCTGGAGCAGTTGGTTCCGCGACCCGGCGAGGAGCGGTGGGGCCCTGCTGGACCTGCAAATCCACGACGTGGATTTCATCCATTGGATTCTAGGACATCCTCAAAGCGTTTACACGGTGGGAATCCAGTCGCCGACGGGAAGCTGGGACCACGTTCATACCACCCTGACTTACCCCCAGGCGCAGGCCTGCATCGAGTCGAGTCTCATGATGCCGGAGGCGTGGCCCTTTAGCACCAGCATTCTTGTTTATGGCAGCGAAGGGGCGCTGGAATACACGTTCCGAGTGGGCACCAACATCCAGGAGCGCGATCAGGCAGCGCACTCCTTCCGCCTGTACAAGAGCGATGGTACGGTGAGCGAGCCCACAGCCTCGACTGAAGATGCGTTCGTCGCCCAACTCAGCTACTTCGTGCGCTGCGTCACCGAGCGCCAGCCGCCTCGCCGGTGTCCGCCGGAAGAGACATGCCAGGTCATGCAGGTGATGACCGCGTCGCGACAGTCGGCGGACAGCGGACGGATCATTGCGCTCGGTGGGGAGCAGGGGTAGCATCCTCCTCCGTGGCCTCTGTGGTGAAAGCGACTGGCCAAAATCGACCAGCAGTGGTGGATTACGGCCAGGCGTAGGTAACCGCAGCGGGCCGCGAAACAAGCCAAGCCTTTTATTTTCATCAAGATAAAAGCTGAGCGGGGTTTGGAATGGAAGATGCCTTACCATGTTGCGAGACATGAGGAGGTTGTTTATGAGGAGTACGCCAACCAAGCCATTGCGGGCTATCGCTTACTGCGTCGCGCTGAGTTTCCTGGCGGTGTCGCTCGAGGCGTTTGCGCAAGACCCGTCTACTGCCCCGCCGCCAAACTCGACGCCCAGTCCCGGATGGCGCCGTTTCTCCAACCCGCAGGCCAACAACCCACAGGCCAACTACCCGCAGGCAAACTATCCCCCGGCCAACAACTCGCCTGGCCAGGCGGTACCGCCGCGTTTGAGGCTTCAGGCGGGCACATTTGTGACGGTGCGAGTAGACCAGATGCTGTCTTCGGACCGGAATCAGGCAGGCGATGGGTTCTCCGCGACTCTGACGCGGCCGCTGGTCGCCGATGGCGTGGTGGTGGCGCAGCGCGGCCAAATCATTGGCGGCCGCGTTTCCGAAGTGCAGAAAGCCGGCCGCGTCAAAGGCGTTTCCCGGCTGGCAGTCCAATTAACCGACTTGACCGTGGTGGATGGCCAACAGGTGCCGATCCAAACGGAGTTGACCAACCTGGCTGGCCCAACCTCGAATGGCCGGGATGCCGGCGCCATTGCGGGAACTACCATTCTGGGCGCCGCGGTGGGCGGCGCTGCGGACTTGGGTCCGGGCGCTGCCATTGGCGCCGGGGCTGGCTTGATCGCCGGAACCGTGGGCGTGCTGTTAACGCGTGGCCGCCCGACGGTGATCTATCCGGAGTCGGTATTGACATTCCGGCTTGCGGAGCCGATCACCATTTCCACTGAGCGTGCGCCGCAAGCTTTCCGGTATGTGAGTAGCAACGAGTACAATCGCGCCGCGGCGGCGCAGGGTCCGCCGCCTCCTTCTGGCTGGACCTGTAAAGGATATGGCTGGCCTCCTCCGGTTGCTACTCCACCACCCTACTATTATTACCCCTATTACCCTTACCCCTGGGGAGTAAGCTTGGGACTCTGGTACGGGCCGGGTTTCGGTTATGGCCGCGGGTTCTACGGCCGGGGATATGGGCATCGCCGGTAACGAAGTCGAGAAGTCGAGGAGTCGAGCAGTCGAGAGTCAAAAGCCAACACATGTTTGGCCTTTCGACCCTCGCCTCCGACTCCTCGACTCCTCGACTTGCACACTCAAAGCCCAAGGTGAAGCGCCAAGCCCAACGCCAGCGCGCCCGCAACGCTGGTGCCCGCAAAGTTCACCATGCCATTTGTCGCAAGCCCTCGCCTCTGAAGAGTGGCGCCCAAAAAGCTATCGAACAGATTGCCCGTGGCGGCGGCGCCGAATGCGATGGCCGGTCCGGCGAACCTGTACGGCCCGCACAATCCTAATCCAAGACCCAGTCCCATTATGATGGCAGAGGCCGCAAACCCGGCCGCCGTTCCTGCAAGGGAAATTCCTCCGTCTTCGCCGGCCGGGACAAGCTTGAAGGTCGTAATCAAGTAAGCGCGGTCCGAAATCCACTGGCCGATTTCGCTCGAGGCGGTGTCGCCCGCGGCCTCTGCCAGCGCCGCCACCAGTGCAATCAGGAAGGCAGGCTCGTGATGGGTGGTAATTACCAGGATCGCAAAAAACGCTGCCGCGAGTAGGTTGGCCAACGCCTCGCGCCAGCTTCGCGCCCCTCCCCTGCGCTCAGCCACGCCACGGGCTGCTTTCTTCGCAAAGCCAAAGCGCGTGGCAAGCGAACCCAGCAAAACAAACGCGAAAAGGAGAATAAAGCTCTTGTAACCGTAGCCGAGATAGATCGCGGTTCCGAGCAGGAATCCGCAAACTGCGCCGGAGCGTGACGCTGCTTTGAACGCGCCAACGAGCAATGCGAACCCCAAGTTCCCGGCAATCGCCAGGACGATGCGGCGACCGAGATAGGGCAGATTGCTGTCGAGCGCGGAACCCTCCACCAGGTAAGCGCAAAACATGAAAGCGCCCACGACCAGCGGCACCGTGAGGTTGTCGTCCAAAGCGAGGGGAAGGCTTTCAACCACCGCCCCGAGCAAGGCGGCGGCAGCACAAACCATCAGGGTCTTATCGGGAGGAATTTCAGCAGCGATCCAGCGGGTAAGAAGGTGCGCGCCCACCGTTCCTGCAATAACGAAGCTAAGAGAACCGGCCCAAGTCTTTTGCCGGTTCCAGCGGAGTGCAGGGCCACCCAGAGCCTCTCCAGCAACAGTCGCCATGCCATCGCCCAGCGCCATGATGGCCCAAGCTGCTGCCGCAACGTGTAGGTGATTACGGTAAAGGACAATGAGCGCCAGAACTGAAATGGGGTACAGAACAATCCCAGTTCGCGCCCTTTCCCCAGGTAAGCGAGAAGAAATTGAGTTCTCGCCCTCTCCCAAGGGGAGAGGGTGGCCCGCGACCGGCGCTTTGACCAGCCGGCGCGGGCCGGGTGAGGGGTCACTTGCGGGGCGAGGAGGGATTAGGGTCGTCAGGCTAAGCAGGAAACCCCTCACTCGGCTCGCTACGCTCGCCACCCTCTCCCCAGGGGCGAGGGCTGTTTCTTCAGTCACATCCAGATCCAGCCAAGGCAGAATCAGTAGGTTGAAGAAGAGGAGCAGGAGAGCACAGCCCGCGGCTTGTTCCCAAGTGATATAGGGGAACAGAAAGGCGAACAGAAGCGAGGCCATAAATAACCGCTCGCGTGCGGGGAAGAGCGACCGGTGCATCCTGGAATCACTGCGTGCTTGCATCGCCAAATCGGCCCCTCGGCTCATAGCAGGGCGCTGAAAGAAGACTTTCGCATGTCCTTCGAAGCGAAGCAGTCAGTTGTCCCGCCAGCCGCCGGAGGTCTTCGGTGAGCCAAGGTCATTATCAGGCGGTTTTTCCCGCGAAGATTTTCACGCCAGCCCCTTGCGCTGCTTTCTGCAATTTGGCGTCGAGTGTGGCGAGCGGAACGCCGTGGCGGATCGAGAGTTCCAGATACGCGGCATCGTATGCCGAAAGACCGTAATGGCGCGCCAGCGGTAGAACATTGCTGACGTTCTTGCTGACCGCCTGACCATCCTGAAAAATTGGAAGTCCCTCGAGTAAGGCAACGAAGCGCAAGATTTGCGGCAGCTTCAAACGTTTGCGGCGCTCACCTGCCAGCATGGCGTTAGCAATTTCAAGGCCCCATACAGCCGGAACGACTATGGCCTGTCCTTTCAGGGCAACCAGGACTCCGTCAGCATACTCGCTAGCTTCATCCGGGAAGCACCAGGCGAGCGCGACCGACGCATCGATAACCACGCCGCTCAAAATCGCCGTCCTTCATTCACCATTTCGCGCACGCTCATTGTGTCAGGCTTTACGCGCTTGCGCAATGCCCGCATGCCCTCGACAATCTCCTCATGCGTCAGCTTCGGACCCGCCTCTCCGACAGGTACCAGCATTGCCGACGGAATGCCGTGCCTTGTAATCGTGATCCTTTCGCCCCTCGCCACCCGATCGAGCAGAGCCGACAGATGCGTCTTCGCGTCAAATGCGCCTATAATTTCCATGGGTCACCACCAAACCAGTTTAAACTAGTTTACTCTAACGTGAAACGGCCTTTTCGTCAAGATTTCTGTCCGTCCTCAATGGCAATACTGTCAAGGCTATGCTGGACTCGGAGTTGTTTCTCGCATACAATCCGCGCCATATGCTTTGCTGGGAGGCGCTACTATGGCAGACGAGGGGATCACACGCAGGAGATTTATAGGCAACACAGCGGCGGTTGGGCTAGGGGCAATACTGTTCATTTAACGATCCTCACGGATGCAGAAAAGTTGATGCGGCGAGTAGGTCCCCGCTTGCGAGGCCGCAGCCGGTAGTTGCTCATTTTGCGCTTCACGCCGCGGGGGTTGATGCGATGGCGGCTGCAACTCACCCGTTCCTGCAGAATCTCCTGGAGTATGGCCTCATGAAACGCTCTCTTCTGCCGAGGGGGGAGTAGCGACATAGCGAGCCAGGCGCCGTTGTATGACCCGCACGGCATGGAGGAAGGAAAGGTGGTCGGGATCTTCATCCGCCTGCAGGGCGGCCTCGTGCATCAGGCCGCGAATGGCAAAGTGGGCCATAAGGAGTCCATAAAACTCCTGCCGGACCAGTTCCGGAGTCTTGCTGCGCAGGACGATCTGGGCACCCCGCAGATGGGTCTTCAGTTCGTCCAGCGTGGTCTCAATTTCCCATCGCTCGTGATAGAGCGCCGCCAGTTCTTTCGCCGGGGCCGATCGGGGATCCAGAATCGTGGTGATCAGGCGATAGATCGGCTCCGCTCCTGGCACATCCTGCAGACGATATTCGATCACGCGGACCGTAATGGGGTGGCGCTGATTCCGGCGGTCCGAGGTGGACCGATAAATGCGACTGAGGTAGGAGCCATCCGCCAAGCGCTGGTCCACCTCCAAACGCGCATTCTGGCGGACTCGCCAGAGCAGTTCAGCGCCCGTCTGCGCGGCTTTCTGCCACAGTTCGTAGCCGGGGAAAAACCGGTCGGCCAAGCACAGCATGCCTTTTTTCAGGGCGGGCACCACGGCTTGCGCCAGTGTGATCTCATCCGTCGCATAGGAATCCACTTGCGCCGCCCACAGAACGTGGGTGCCATTTTCCAGCAAGCCCACGAAGCGAATCTTGGGGTAGGCACTCGATCCCCGACTGGCCCCGGGCCGGCCGAAGGCCCGGTCGTTCGCCGCGGTGTCTGCCACATCCAAGGTGCTGCCATCCAGGCTCACCAGCCGCCGTTGTCGATACCAGGCTCCCTGCGTCCGTTTTTCGGCGATCGGGGTTACGACGGTCTCGTACAGCTTCTTCAGCGGTTCGGTCCCCAGCCGGCTGCGGGCTTGCGAGATCCCCGATTTGCCCGCTACCTTTACGGTGGCCGACGGATCCAGCAGCCACTGCACTCCCTCCAGCAAGCAGCGCAGCACCTCGCGATAGGAAGAGCGCATGTAGAGCGCCAACGCGATGACGTAATAAACCACCACATGGGCGGGCAAATCACGCTCCCGCCGGCTGGTGCGGTTCGTCTGCTTCAAAGCCTCGCGGACTTTCTCGATGGGGAAAAACTTGGTGATGACACCCAGGCTGATGTAGTCGGTAATGCGGCTGCCTGCAGGTAGAGTTCCGACGGTACGGGCCATTCTGGGGGACCTCCCGCCCCAACCAGAATAGCACAAGAATCACGTTAAGTGAACAGTATTGGGGCTAGGGGTGCTGGCGCATCCGACCTTCAGCGCCAAAGTGTTTGGGGCCAACGACCGTTTGGTGATGGGCATCATCGGCGCGGGCGGCATGGGCCGCGGCCACATGGAGAATTTCAAGGACCAGGGCGTGGAGTGGGGGGCGGTCTGCGACGTATACGGCGTGAACCTCGACGCGGGCCTCGAGATCGCTGGGCCGCATGCCACGGGCTACACCGACCATCGCAAGCTGCTGGAACGCAAAGATATTGATGCCGTGCTCATTGCCACGCCGGAGCACTGGCATCACGACCATTTGGCGGACACGATGCGCGCCGGCAAAGACGCTTATTGCGAGAAACCCATGTCCTGGTCCATCGAGCAGGGGGCCAGCATGGTGGCTGAGGTGCGCAAGACCGACCGCATTGTGCAGATCGGAATGCAAAGGCGGAGTTCGCCGATTGTGCAGGAGTGTAAGCAACTCATCGACGAGGGAGCGCTGGGCGAGGTCGACCTGGTGCGCGCCGAGTGGTACTGGAACATCAACCTGCGGCCCAAATCCGTGCTCGAGAGCAAGCTCGACTGGGAGCGCTTCGAAGGGCCGGCGCCCAAGCACCCTTTTGACGTCTACCGGTTTCGCTACTGGCGCTATTTCTGGGACTATTCCGGCGGCAACATGACCGACCAGGGAACACACTTGATCGACGTAATCCAGTGGTTCACGAATTCCTCTCAGCCCGCGGCCGCGCAATGTTATGGCGAAGTCTATAAGTTGAAGCCCTCGGAAACGCCGGACACGTTCTGCGCCATCTTCGAGTATCCGAAATTCACCTGCACTTGGACCCTGACTTACACCAACGCTTTCCAGAATGGCTGGGGCATCGTTTTCCACGGCCAAAAGGGAACTTTGGAGCTCTGCGAGGATGGTTACCGGCTATATCAGGAACCCTGGGCAGGAACGCGCTGGGTGCGCCCTGCGCCAGCCAAAGAAAAACTGCCTGGCGGGGTGACCCGGACCGTACCCCACATTCAGAACTTCCTCGAATGCGTGCGGTCGCGCAGACAACCTAACGCTCCCGTCGAGATCGGGCATCAGGCGGTGCGCACGCTGCATCTCGCCAACCTCGCGCAGCGTAAGAAGGCGCGCGCGGTGCTCGGTGAAGATGGGAGAACGGTGAGCGTGTGAAGAACAGGTGTCAGGTTTCAGGTGCCAGGGAACGGAAGAACCCATTGCCTAGCCGCGTCACCCCCGCGAAAGCGGGGGCCGGCTTCCCCTCCGTGGATCCCCGCTTTCGCGGGAATGACTCGTATCGCGGGAATGACTAGCGCTTCGAACGGGAGTCCCATCCCGAATGACACCAGCACGCGCGACGGGTAACTCTTGCCTCCCGGGAAGTGGAGCATTAAGATGGAGGCATCGGGTCACGCATGGGTGGGGTGGTCTACCCGAGAATGCATCGAACAAGTTCAGGTGACAATGGATGGTGTACATTGTGAAGGGCGCAATGCATGCCCGAGGGAAAGGCTAAGGCGTCAGGGAGACCGTCGAGAGATGAGGAGGTAATTCTATGGCCGGATTCTGCACCAAGTGTGGTACTGCGTTAGGAGACGACGTGCGTTTTTGCTTGCAGTGCGGCACCCCCGTTGCCTCGCCGCCTGCCGCCGCGCAGGGGCCTGCGCCCGCCGCGCCCGCCGCGGGGTCCAGACTGCGGGGCCTGCGCCCGCCAAATCGGGAAGTACCGCTCTGAAGATCATAGTCGGGTTGCTGGCGTTTTTTGCTCTGGTCACGCTCCTGGGAGTTGGGAGTTGTGTCTATTTAAGTTACCGGGTGCGAAAGAGAGCCAGGGAAATATCCCGGACGTATCATTACGACATGTCGCAGAGCGCCACTTCGGGGCGGGCGGCTACGGCGCGCGATGTGTGTTCGCTGGTCACGAAAGAAGAGGTGGGCGAGGCGCTCGGAACAACGGTCTCCGAGGCCAGCGGTGGGACATCGCATTGTCAGTATACGTTATCCGCGGGCAATAACCAGGCCCTGGGCGTTCAAGTGACGTGGCAGGGTGGCGCGTTGGCCTTGAAGATTGCGGGAATGGCCCTTAAGGGCGTCGCGGGAGGCGTGGGTGGATTCCAACCGGTGGAGGGAATTGGTGATGAAGCCTACGTCGGTCCCATGGGTTCTACGTTGATGTTCCGCAAGGGCGACGTCATGGTGAACCTCGACTTGCGCATGGCTGGAAACAACGTGGAGGCGGCCAAGGTCATCGCTCAGAAGATCGTCTCGAGGCTTTGAAGAGGGCGACCATGGCAAGTCAAGGTCTCAAGGGCACGATGCAAGAGCTCCTCGAACACAAACGCGAGGAGGAATGGCGGCGGGAGGGCGTGCCTGAGGGAGACATCGAGTTCTCAGGTGTGTCAGGCATGGACGCGAGCGACGTTCTTGCCTTTCGCGAATTCACACGTAAGGGCTTGCTTATCGTGGTGCGCTGCCCGAAAGTAACTGCCCGGGCTCACCACGGTGTTTTTCGGCCCAAACGATGGGCCACCAAAGAAAAGACGGGATCCTCCGGCTTGGCAGTGACTAAGACTAAGATTTTTGTTTCTGACTACGACCTCATGAGCGTTTGGCAGAGCGGCTTGAAGGGTTTTGAGAAGGTTTTCATTTCCGCGGAGGGAGGCGCGCCACACGGAAGATGGACTCCACAGGCGCGGCGGCTCATTCGCGAGCTAAATAAGCATCTCGTGTCCCGCATCCAGCATGGCTGCCAGGATGACTACGACTCGCCGAAAAACCCGGGCGTCAAGGCGGGGAATCATTTCGCAGCCTTCCAGGAGGGTGCAGCAGAGCATCTGCCCGATATGTTCGAGTGCGAACGGTACTACACCAAGCTCGGCCTCGCGTGGCCATACGACCGCACGGGCAAATACCTGGGTGGCAGCCACGCGTAAGCTCGGAATGACAGGAACCTTCTGCGCCCGTTTCATTCCAGGCCCTTCGCTGTCATCCTGAGCGCAGCGAAGGATCTCTGCAGTTCACTCAGGGTAAACTCCGCGAGGAATCTGGCTCTGCGTGGAGGACAGGAATGAACCTGCTAATTCGCTGGGTGGTGAGCAGTCTCTCGTTATTCGTGGCCGCATGGCTGGTGCCGGGCATCCATGCGGAGAAGAATAGCTGGACTCTATTCGCGGTGATGGCGATCATTTTGGGCTTGGTGAACGCGATTGTGCGGCCGCTGCTGAAACTGTTGTCCTGCCCGCTGGTGATCCTCACGCTAGGCCTGTTCGTTCTGGTGATCAACGGAATTACCTTGTGGCTGGCTTCCTATATCGCGGTCAACTGGTTTCACGTGGGCTTCTACGTACATGGTTTCTGGGCGGCGTTTTTGGGCGCCCTGGTGGTCAGCATCGTCTCCATGGTCCTCACGGCGGTGATCAAGGAGGAGCGCAGAGGGCAGTGACAGAAGAACAGGTTCCAGGTGTCGGGTTTCAGGTGTCAGGGGCAGAGAGGATCTGGTCTCTATGAAAGGACCTGTGAAGCGGCTGTTGTTCTGGTCACCGAGGGTTCTGTGCATCGCGTTCGCACTCTTCATAAGTCTGTTTGCCCTCGATGTTTTTAACGAAGGCCTCGGCGTGGTGAAAACCATCGCTGCGCTCTCTGTGCATCTTATTCCGACCGCCATTATTGTGCTTGTGCTCGCCGTTTCGTGGCGTCGGGAGTGGGTTGGGGGAGTCCTTTTTGTTGTTCTGGGGATACTATATCTGATCTGGGCCCGGCACCATCCCTCCTGGGTCGTCGTCATATCCGGCCCCCTATTTCTGGTGGGCTCGCTCTTTCTCGTGAATTGGTCGAAAAGGGCGGAGATTCGAGCCAAAGTGCAGTGACAAGTGACGAGTGACGAGTGACAAGTGACAAATTAAGGGCTGTAGGAGACTGGCCATGGAGACCTACTATCATCCTGGAGACCTCGCCAAGTTTGCCGAGGTTGGCGCAGGGAACAAAGAACTGTGGGAGAAGTTTCAGAGCTATTACGCCGCTGTCTTTGCGGAAGGGGCACTGACCGAACGAGAAAAAGCCCTCATCGCCCTGGGAGTGGCGCATGCCGTGCAATGTCCTTATTGTATTGATGCTTACTCGCAAGCCTGCTTGGAAAAGGGCTCCAACATCGAGGAAATGACGGAGGCAGTGCACGTGGCCTGTGCCCTTCGGGGCGGCGCATCGCTGGTGCATGGGGTTCAGATGCGCAATGCGGTGGGAAAGCTTTCGATGTAGAACGTAGCGGCGAGTTTATCTCGTCATATGGTCCGTCAATTGACGGATAAAATCGCCGCTACATCGCAACCATGGGACTCAGTTTAAAGGCACGCTCCAGCCCGCTAGCTCAAACTTCTGACCAGTTGCACATCCTCGGCCAGGCGAATGGTATTCCTCCGTTTGAGGAAAAGATGCGCACGGCGGCGCTCGATCCCCTTCGCGCTATCGGCATTACGGTCTTTCAAATTAACGCCGGGAAGCTCTGCAACCAGACCTGCCATCACTGCCACGTGGACGCGGGGCCTGACCGCAAAGAGGTCATGACGCGAGAGACTGCTGAGCTTTGCATCGCCGCCCTGGCGAAGACGGAAATTCCGAATGTGGACATCACCGGCGGGGCCCCGGAGTTGAACCCGAACTTCCGCTGGCTTGTGGAGCAGGCGGTGGCACTGGGCCGGCATGTGATCGACCGTTGCAACTTGAGCGTGCTTCTCCTGCCCGCGCAAGCTGACTTGGCCCATTTCCTATCTCGGAACAGGGTGGAGGTGGTCGCTTCACTCCCCTATTTTCGAGAAGCCCAGACGGACGCTCAGCGGGGCAGTGGCGTATTCGCCAAATCCATTTCCGCGCTTCGTAAGCTGAACGAATTGGGTTACGGCCAGCCGGGATCGGGCTTGCTTTTGAACCTGGTCCATAATCCCGTGGGAGCCTTTCTACCTCCTAAGCAGCAGGCCATCGAGGCGCAGTTCCGAAGCGAACTCGAGCGGCGTCACGGTGTGGCCTTCAACAACCTCTACACCATGACCAACATGCCCATCGGCCGATTTCTGGGGTTTCTCCTGGCAAGCGGAAATTATGATGGCTATATGCAAAGGTTGGTTAATGCCTTTAATCCCGCCGCAGCCGCCGGAGTGATGTGTCGGAACATCATCTCGGTTGGCTGGGACGGCACCCTTTACGATTGCGACTTCAATCAGATGCTCGCTCTACCCTTGGGTTTCGGCTCACCCCAGTACGTGCGGGACTTTGATCCGGCACTCCTTCACGAACGACGCATCGTCACCCGCAACCATTGCTACGGCTGTACTGCCGGCCTCGGCTCTTCATGCGGTGGAAGCATAACTTAATCTCTAATGAGAATTCCAAATTGGGAGGCTTTCGTGAGATCTTGGTCACGGGGATTTCGCGCTATTCTATCTAGTTTGGGCGCAATTCTGATTCTGACTTCATCTTTCTTAGGAGCGGAAAAGAAAGTGACATCACCAAAGCAAGTGGAAGAAGCAAAGAAATTCATCGCGGCGGCGGAGGCTAAGCTGCTCGAGGTCAACGTGGAGGCCAGCCGCGCCGACTGGGTAAAAGCCACTTACATCACTGAGGATACGGAGATGCTTGCGGCTCGAGCCGACGAGCGCGCCATCAACGCCACGGTGGAACTGGCCAAGCAGTCGACGCGCTTCGACCATGTGAAGTTGCCCGAGGATGTGGCGCGCAAGATGAAACTGCTGAAGCTCTCGCTGACGCTGGCCACACCGTCGGACCCCAAGGAAAGCGCGGAGTTAACGCAGATTGTCTCCGCGTTGGAGGGCACGTATGGCAAGGGCAAGTGGTGCCCGCCGGGCAAAGACAAGTGCCTGGACATCGAGGATATTACCCGCGTGATGGCCAACAGCCGCGACCCGAAGGAGTTGCGCGATGCCTGGGTTGGCTGGCATGCCATTTCCCGTCCCATGCGGAAGGACTTCGTCCGCTACGTCGAGCTCGCCAACAAGGGAGCGCGCGAACTCGGCTTCCAAGATAATGGCGCCATGTGGCGATCGAAATACGATATGAAGCCGGAGGAGTTCGCGGAGGAACTCGACCGGCTCTGGGACCAGGTCCGCCCCCTTTACGTGGCCCTGCATGCTTACGTCAGGAACAGGCTGCGGGAGAAATATGGCGAGGCGGTAGTGCCAGCGCACGGCCCCATCCCAGCCCACCTGCTGGGCAATTTGTGGGCCCAGGAGTGGGGGAACATCTACCCGCTGGTGGCTCCACAAGATGCCGACCCGGGCTATGATCTCACGAAGATCCTGAAAAGCCGGAACACGGACGCCAAGCAAATGGTGCGTTATGGCGAACGCTTCTTCACCTCCCTAGGTTTCGAGCCCTTGCCCGAAACTTTCTGGCAGCGGTCGCTTTTCGTCAAACCCCAGGATCGCGACGTGGTCTGCCACGCCAGCGCCTGGGACGTGGATTTCGTCAACGATTTGCGCGTCAAGATGTGCATTGACATCACGGGCGAATACTTCGCCACCATCCACCACGAGCTAGGCCACAACTTTTACCAGCGCGCTTATAACACCCAGCCCTTCCTCTTCCGCGACAGCGCCAACGACGGCTTCCATGAGGCGGTGGGCGACACCATTGCGCTTTCCGTAACGCCCGAATACCTGGTCCAAATCGGGCTGCTCGAGAAAGCCCCGGATTCCTCCAAGGATATCGGGTTCCTGCTCAACAAGGCGCTCGAGAAAATCGCCTTCCTCCCTTTTGGCCTGCTCATTGACCAGTGGCGGTGGAAGGTCTTTTCCGGCCAAATACCCCCGGAGAAGTACAACCAGACTTGGTGGGAGCTGAAGCTGAAATACCAGGGAGTGACTCCTCCCATTGACCGAAGCGAGGAGGATTTCGACCCCGGCGCCAAATATCACGTGGCCGCCAACGTTCCTTACATGCGCTACTTTCTTGCCGACATTCTGCAATTCCAATTTCACCGCGCGCTGGCCCAGGCGGCGGGGTGCAAAGCGCCGCTGCATCGTTGCTCGATTTACGGAAACAAGGAAGCCGGCAAGCGCCTGAACGCGATGCTCGAGATGGGCTTGAGCCGCCCCTGGCCCGACGCCCTCGAGGCCATCACCGGCCAACGGCAAATGGACGCCACCGCCATTCGCGACTACTTTGCTCCGCTCGAGCATTGGCTCAACGAGCAGAACCAGGGGAAGCCCCTGGGCTGGTAGCTGGCTGCTAAACGAAATGCTTTAAGCGCGGCCAAACTTGTTGCAGGGTCACTTTGGGGCGGCGGCACAGAAACACAGGCAGGTTTGTCTCGTAGGGCATGGCGTACTCGCAGTTGATCGTGACCGCTTGCTGCACGTCGTCGTACATACTGTGATAATCCTTCGGGTTTCCGCCCACGATAATTGCTATCTCACCCGGCTTCTCTCCCGGCCCCCAAATCCAATAATTGTTGTGGCTGCTGATGGCGTGAGGTAGCCTGTACCTTTTGCCGAAAAAGTCGATGGCGCCGGCTTCGCCGTAGTTGCTGGCCCCAATCACACACTTCTCTTTCTCTTCCGGTGAAAGGCTGTTATACACCTTGGCAACAGTGGCCACCATGTTCTCCCAACCAAACATGTCCGCATACTGTTGCGGCAATTTCCCCAGTTTCCCCTTCTCTTCTCTCGGCGCCTCGAGTCCGATTGAGGACTGGTACTTGAGGTAGGTTTCAACGGGGAGGATGGGAAGGACATAGGGAGCCAGCGCGGCCCCGCTTGCCAGCAACAAAACAAAACTCGCAGGCCTGAACCAGCTCCAGTTCCGCTGCTGCATGAAGGTCTCAATGGCCACGGCCCCGCCGGCCAGAAGAAAAAGATAGGCAGGAGAGAGGTAGTAAGGTTTGGCCCGGGTGAGCAGAAAGAGCGCGAGGATAGAGACGAAAACCCAGCCGAACAGCCGAAACGGCTTTCCCGCTTCGGCCAGAAAGAAGAAGGCCAGCCCTGCCGCCCAGATCGGCGCAGTGAGGGGATGCATTTGAATTACACTGCCCCCCATAAACTGGAAGGGAGTTTGCGGAAGATTTTTTATCACGGTGGCATTGTGGATGAACTCGAGGGTGGGGAAGCCATTGTGAATCTCCCAGAGGATGTGGGGCAGGAAAATGACGAAGGTGATGGCGCCTCCAAGCCATAGCCACTTGTCGAGGAGGTGCCTGCGGGCGGGCGTCAGTACCAGCCCTACAGCAATCCCCAGCCCCAGGAAACCCATCGAGTACTTGTTCAGGAGACCAATGCCCGCCACCAAGCCAAACAGTAGCCACAACTTGGGATCACCCTGCTTCCGAATCCGGATGACGATATAGCCCGCCAACGCCCAGAAGACCTGGTCGAAGCAGTTCATGGAGAAATAATTGTCGATGGCAAGATAAACCGGGGCTACGATGACCGCCACGGCCGCAAGTGCTTGCGCGTAGCGCCCGCCCCCCAACTCGCGCGCCATGAGGCCGGTGAGTAGAACGATGAACCCTCCGCAAATCGCCGGGAAAAAGCGCAACGCAAAGAGCGACTCACCCAGCAGGTGGCGCGTGAGGAAGGCCATGAGAGCCACGAAGGGTGGCTGGTCAACGTATCCCCATGCCAGGTGCTCGCCGCACGCCATGTAATAAAGCTCGTCGCGGAAGTATCCGTAGCCGCCGTTGGTGAGGAAGTGGATGAAGATGGTGAGCACCGCAAGATAGCAGAGAACTGCGACCTCACTAAGGAGGAACTGGCGTGAGAAGAGCTTCTGCATTCGCAATGCTTCTATGATTTGCGCGCTACCTGATCGAATCCCGATTTTACCACTTGGCCGCGGGACGGTGCCTGTCATTCCGAGTGGTCATGGGTCTGCGGCCTTCCCATAGAAATGAAAGTCAAGCCCTCGTCACCCCCGTGCAAAGCTTGCCCTGAGCTTGCCGAAAGGCGGGGTCCACGTCACCAGATGAACTGGATTCCCGCTTTCGCGGGAATGACGTGACTTTCGACAGAGGGAAGCGAGGAATCCGGCTCCCGGCTGGAACTGCAATCACTACGAAGTCGGGGCGGGGCAGCCTCGGCGTAGGTGGAAGAAACATCCAGGGCGAGATTCCTCGCTCCGCTCGGAATGACGGCCATTCATTCGTCCTTGCGTGAATTCATGGGCGAAAGATTCGTGCCCCGTAAAAGCGTGAATAGAGAAGACCGGCTGGCGATTGCATTCGGCGGCGGTCAGTTGTATGTTGTCGGTCCGGTTGAGTTCATAATCGAAATGTGGTAACCGTCCAAAACGATGAGGTCCCTATGCATTTTTTCCGAAAACAAGTGGTAGTTCTGGTTTCTCTGCTGGTTCTCTCCGCCGCCCTATCGGTTCGGGCGCAGACCCCATCCGGGGAGTTGCCTGCGCTCGAACACTTCAGCGCCGGCATCGTTGATCGCAGCGTGAATCCTTGCGACGATTTCTATCAGTACGCTGACGGCAAGTGGCTGTCGGCCCATCCCATCCCGGCCGACCAGGCAGGGTGGGGAGTTGAATATCCCTTACAGCTTTGGAATGAGACGCTCCTGCGCGCGACCCTGGAGAAGACCTCGGTTGCCGGGGGAAGCCGCACGCCCAACGAGCAGAAGGTCGGCGACTTTTACTACGCCTGTATGGATGAAAAAGCCATCGACGCTCGCACGCCGGAGTGGCTGAAACCGGAACTGGAGCGTATCAACGCCATGCGGAACAAGTCGGACATCGCGCTCGAGGTCGCGCACCTGCACCAGACCATTCCCGGCGCCTGGGTGCAAGGGGACGATCAGACTGAGGCGGCGCTGCTGGGCTTCTCCGGTTTGCCGGATTACGACGATGCCTCGCGGGACGTCGCCCAGTTTGACCAAGGCGGGATGGGACTGCCGGGGCGCAGCTTCTACTTGGACCAGACAGACAAGGCCAAAGAAATCCGGGGAAAGTACCTGGAACATATCACGAACATCCTGGTGCTTTCGGGAGAGAAGCCCGAAGCGGCCAAGGCCTGTCACATCTGGTAAAGGTCTGGCGGCCCGCGCATGTCATTCCGTGCGGTGATATGCTAGCGCGTTAGAAGGTAGCGGTAAATCCACTGATGGTGGCCGCAGGTCACAAAATAAACCCTGTTGGCTTCACCGAATCGGAAAATGATCCTGTAGTTCCGATCCACACGCAAGCTCCAGTATTCTTTTTCGAACGGTTGAAGTTTTTCAGTTTTGAGCGATGGATGGAAAGGATTCTCGCGAAACAGCCTCTCGCGCCGCTCAGCTTTCTTCTGAATGTGGACCGGAAGCTCGCGGTAACGCCGACTGAATTCTTCAGTGTAATATATCTCGGTCATCGGCGGCGCAGTTCGCGCAGACCGCGGAGGCGCTTGGATTTGCCGAGCGCAATCTCTTCTTCAGAACGCGAGATGCTGTTCAGAAAACTTGGACTAAGCAAGCCCAGGCTTGCCGCCAAGCGCTCCAGTTTGTCGGCATCAATTTCAATCATGACGCGCTTAGATTTCGGTCTTCTCTCGACAGTAATCGTAGCCATTAACTTCATACTAGCAGGTCACACAAGAAAGTCAATTTCTCTCAATTCGCAGGGGGTGCGGCATGAAAGCGTTCGTTGCTGCCATGGCGGTGTGGCTTTGTTGGATCGCGGCACAGCCACGCCAAGTTTTTTCGGCGACAGTCAAAGAGGCTGACGAAGCCAGCCGCTGGGTTAGCGCCAAGTTTCAGGGGAAGTCTCAAAGTGTGCCCGAGGGCGCCTATCTGCTTGTGTACACAAGGAACGGCCTGATGGAAAGGAATACGATTGCCGGCCACCTCTTGCGAATTTCCGCCAAACAATTTCAGAGGGGATTGCATTTCGGGGCGGGCAAGATTGAAGTAAGTCTCCCCAAGCCCGCCAAGAGCCTCGAAGCGGTGCTCGGCCCGGATAGCAACAACGATGATGTCGGCTACGGGGGGCGTGGGAGCTTCGTGCTGTCGGTCAAAGCGAAGGGAACTGAATTGTTCCGTTCCAGTCTGATGCGCGAGGGCATGGCGGGTGTCCCAATAAACGTGGATCTGGGCGGGGCCAAGCAAATTACGCTCGAATTGACGGCGGTGGGCGAAAGGAATCCGTGGGATGATCCGGCGTGGGATCAGGCGGATTGGGCCGACGCTCGGGTTAACCTTGTGGACGGAAGCGCGGTCTGGCTGAGCGATCTTCCGGTCGGACCGTCGCGCGCGCCCTACGCCGCGGGGCCACCTTTTTCATTCCGTTATGGTGACCGGCCTTCGAGTGAGTTGCTGAAAACTTGGGAACTCGAGCGCCACGAGCGCCGCCTGGACGAGAATCGCACCGAGTACGTCCTAATCTATAGCGACCCCAAGGCAGGCCTGCGCGTGCGCTGCGTTGCCGTAGCCTACCGTGATTTCCCGACCGTGGAATGGACTGTGTACTTCAAGAATGAAGGGAAGGAGGACACCCCAATTCTGGAGCAGGTCCAGGCGCTGGATACAAGCTTCGAGCGAAATGCGGAAGGGGAGTTCTTACTTCACCACAGTAAGGGATCGCCGGCTTCCCCCACTGATTATGAGCCGAGAGAAACGGTGCTGGAGCGCAAAGCGGACTTGCGAATCACGGCCATGGGAGGCCGGCCCACAAATAGCGACCTGTGCTATTTCAATGTCGAGTGGCCTGGGGAGGGAGTGATTATCGCGCTGGGTTGGCCGGGGCAATGGGCGGCGGAGTTCAAGCGCGACGAAGGGAGGGAACTCGAGGTTCGCGCCGGGCAAGAACTGACCCACTTCAAGTTGTTGCCGGGCGAAGAGGTGAGGACTCCGCTAGTGGCGCTGCAATTCTGGAAAGGGGAGTGGATCGAAGCGCAGAACGTGTGGCGGAGGTGGATGATTGCCCACAATCTGCCGCGTCCCGGCGGTAAGCTCCCGTCTCCTCAGCTTGAGGCAGAACCGGGCATTGTTACCAACATCATGCAGGACGCTGATGAGTCGAACCAAAAGGCCCTGCTCGATCGATACTTGGCGGAGCGTGTCCCGCTCGACTACTGGTGGATGGATGCCGGCTGGTATCCCTTCCGCGAGGGCTGGTGGAAGGTCGGTACCTGGGAGCCTGACTTGAAGCGATTCCCACAGGGACTGCGCGCGGTGACGGATTACGTGCACAGTAAGGGTCTGAAGTCAATTGTGTGGTTCGAGCCGGAGCGCGTGACTCCCGGCACCTGGCTGTACGAGAAGCACCCGGAGTGGCTGCTGGGGCGGGAGGGAGAGAGCAAGCTGCTTTATCTGGGAAACCCGGAAGCTTGGCACTGGTTGGTCGAGCATATCAGCAGTCTACTCAGAGAGCAGGGCATCGATTTGTACCGGCAAGATTTCAATTTCGATCCCCTCCCCATGTGGCGAGCGAATGACAAAGAGGACCGCCAAGGGATCACGGAAATTCGACACGTCACGGGGTACCTGGCTTATTGGGATGAATTGCGCCGCCGCTTCCCGAACTTGCTCATCGACACATGTGCCTCGGGCGGCCGGCGGAACGACCTCGAGACCCTGCGCCGCGCTGTCCCGCTGTGGCGCAGTGACTACGTCTATGAGCCCACGGCGATGCAGAATATAACCTACGGCATGGCTTTATGGATACCCTACTTCGGAACGGGTATCAATCGGGTCGACTCGTACTCCTTTCGCAGTGATATGTGTCCGGCAGCCGTGCTCCAGATTGACGTGCGCCGCAAGGATCTGGACTATGATGGCCTGCGTCGCCTTTGCTCCCAATGGCGTCAGAGCGCGGAGTATTACTACGGTGACTATTACCCTCTCGTCGATTACAGCACAAGGAACGACACTTGGGTCGCCTGGCAATTCAATCGGCCCGAGCAGGGCGATGGCCAGGTGCAGGTCTTTCGCCGCCCGGAGAGTCCCTTCGAGGCGGCTCGCTTCAGGCTGCATGGCCTCGACCCGTCCTCTCAGTACGAGGTCGTGAATCTGGATGTTCCGGGAACGAAGGCGATGACGGGACAAGAGCTGATGGAGAAAGGACTGCCCGTAGAAATCAGCGAGCAGCCCGGCTCTGCGGTCTACAGATACCACCGATTGAACAACTAATCCTGGGTAGTATTTAAATCGGGATGAAGGGCCGAGGCTTGCCCCGGCCAAGCCCTCCCGCCGCGGTGGGAGGGCGGCGTTCTAATCTTGCACTTTTGACTTTCGACTCTCGACTTTTGACTCTCTACTTATTTCGGTAAAGCGCGATGAACTGCTGGAGCGCGGTCGCGTTCAGCTTCAGTTCCCCGGTTTGGACGAGCTGGAGCTTCAGATTCTGGTGGTAGAGCTCGAAGGCCAAGCTCCGCTTGCGGTCCAGCAGCTCTTCTGTGATTCGATCCCGCTGTTGGGCGAGGTCGGCGTCATTCGCCGGGGTGTGCGAAACAACACGGAACACCACACTGTTCTCCCCCAGGGAGATGACATCGCTGGTCTGGCCTACCTGCAAGGTGAAGGCCGCCGAAAGCTGCGAACCTGACCCCACACCCTCGACAAAATCCTGCTGCGCGAAATCCTTGCTCTCCTTCGCCGTCAGGCCATCGGCCTTCGCGAGCTTGGCGAAGTCACCCGTTTTGACCTGGGCGGCAAATTGCTTGGCTTTGTCCGCTGCCAGCACTTTCGACTGTTCCGCCCGGTAATCTTCTTCGACGCGCGCGCGCACTTCTTCCAGAGTCGGAGCATGCTCCGGGACGATGTCTGCCAGTTGGATAATGGCTTGGCCCTTCGGAACGCTGATGGGCGTGCCGACCTCGCCTTTGTGAAGCTGAAAGGCCAGGTTCTCGAACGCGTCCCCATTTCCCAGGTCGGCAACCGGCTGACCATACTTGAACAGGGGAGACAGCTTGGATTCCAGGCCCGCTTTGCGCGTCACATCCTCAAATGCGTCCGGCTTAACTCTCAGTTGGCTCAGAAGACCGTCAGCCAGCTTCTCCTGGGCGTCGGCGACTTTTTGCTTTTCGAGCTCCGCCAGGATCGAACCCTTCACTTCGTCGAAGGATTGGAGGTGCGCCGTTTGCTTGTCCTCGACCTTGAGGATATGGATTCCGTAGACTGTCTTGACCAGGTCGCTGACCTGCCCCGCCTTCATCGAGAAGGCGGTGTCCTCGAATTCCTTAACGGTCTGCCCCCGCACCAGCCAACCAAGCTCCCCGCCGTTTGATGCCGTAGTGTCTTCCGAGTTGTTCTTGGCCAACTCCCCAAAATCCGCGCCAGCTTTAATCTGATTGAGGATGTTGTGTGCCTTCTTTTCAATGGCCGCAATCTCGGCGGGATTCTTGCCCGTCGTTTTGAAAAGAATATGCGCCACTTTCACCCGGTCGGAAATCCTGTAATCGGAAAGGTGTTGGGTATAGTACTGGCGGGCTTCCTCGTCGGTCACCCTAACCTGTTCCTTCACGTGATCCGGGTCTATCAATACGTAGCGGACTTTCCGTTGCTCCCCAACCTTATAGCGCTCCGGGTCCTTCTTGAAGTAGGCTTCCAGTGCTCCCGGCGAGACCTCAACGGTTTTGATGAACTGGCTGGGATCAAACAGGACATATTCAATCTTGGCCTTGGCATTGCGACGCTGGAACTCCAGCAGCACTTCCTGGGGAGGAACCTCGACTCCATCTGTCACCACGCTGCGGATCTTGTCCTGCAAAAGTCTGTTCCGCAGTTCTGCTTCAAACTCCTGCACTGACATACCTGTCTGCTGGTAAATCACGTCCTGGTAGCGGTCCATGCCAATGAAAGACCCGTTCTGCATAAGCCAAGGAATGGATTGCAGGGTCTGTCCAAGCTCCTGGTCAGAGACTTCGATCCCCATTTTCCTGGCCTGAGCTATAAGGGCCCGCTGGAAGATCATCTCATCCAGCAAGCTGCCTGCGACCATAGGAATCATCCTTGCTTGGTTCGCTTGCGGGGAGTTCCGAAACCGCGCTTGGATAGTCCGTTGCAAGTCCGCCGTGGTGATGTTCGCCCCACCCATTGACGCCAAAACGTTTGATTCCGTGCGGCTGGTATCCCCCGTTGGGATCGGCGCCAGCGTAATCACCATGCCAATGGACACGATGCTGAGAAAGAAAATCAGCAAGTACTTCTTTACCGCTTCTCGATTCCGTCTGAAGAATCTATACATGAAAGCTCCTCGACCTCACCCCAAACTTCCTTATTATAGAAGAGAGTACACGCTCCCGGCAACCAGGAAGGAAGTGGTTAGTGGCTAGTGGCTAGAGTTGACTAAGCGCTATCCACTTGCCACTTGGGGACTAGAAACTAGCCACTCACTCGCCACTAACCACTAGCCACTAGCCACTGCCCCGCTGACCACTAGCCACTAACCACTGAATCCTCTTGACCCTAGGGCGGGATTGGTCAAGAATAAACATGATCTTTGACGGTTCGGTGCCCGTCGAGAAAGCATACCCTCAGCATGGGAGGCCTGCTAATTTTAAGACCAGCCAGGAGAAAGGCGATTTCCCCCTCTGAACTCTTACCACCGGCCATCATGTCATTGAGGCTGGCGAACGTTCCTCGTTGCCTAACGCTGCATTATTCAATGCACTCCTCCCGGCAGTTTCACACTCCATCCAACAAGTGGGAGTTGACGACGCCATGAATGTGCGTTCTTTGTTCAGTGTTTTCTCCTCCGACCTCGCCATTGACCTTGGAACCGCCAACACCCTGGTCTTCGCGCGCGGCAAGGGCATTGTGGTTAACGAACCTTCCATCGTCGCCATCAATAAGATCAACGGAGAAATCGAGGCGGTGGGGCACGATGCCAAGGATATGCTGGGGCGCACGCCGGGGAACATCGTCGCGATTCGCCCTTTGAAAGACGGCGTCATCGCGGACTTCAAAGTCACCGAAAAAATGCTCAACTATTTCATCCAGAAGGCGCACAACCGCAAGATGTTCGTGCATCCCCGGATTGTGATCGGAGTGCCTTCGGAAATCACGCAGGTGGAAAAGCGCGCCGTACAGGACTCCGCCATGCGCGCCCGCGCCAGCGAAGTGTTCCTGGTGGAGCAGGCGATGATGGCGGCCATTGGCGCCGGCCTGCCCATCACCGAGCCCTCCGGCAGCATGATTGTGGACATCGGCGGGGGCACCAGCGACATCGCCGTGATATCCCTTTCCGGCATTGTCTACGCCCGCTCCGTGCGAGTGGCAGGAAATGAGATGGACGAGGCTATCACAGCCTTCCTCAAGCGCAAGTACAACTTGCTGATTGGCGAACGGACGGCCGAGCAAATCAAGATCGAAGTCGGCTCGGCTTATCCGCTCGAGAAACCCCTCACCATGGAAATCAAGGGGCGCCATTTGCTGGAGGGAATCCCTAAGACGATTACCATCGACGACACGGAAATCCGCGACGCGCTTTCTGAATGCGTGGCGACGATCCTGAACGCCATCCGGGTGGCTCTGGAGCGCACACCGCCAGAGCTGTCGGCGGATATATCCGACCGCGGCATTGTGCTGACGGGTGGGGGGGCGTTGCTGAAGAACTTGGATAAGAGGATTCGCGAGGAAACCGGCTTACCCGTTTCCATAGCCGAAGACCCCTTGGCTTCGGTGGTGCTGGGAACCGGCAGAATGTTGACGGATTTTAACCTTCTACGCCGAGTGGCGATAGAGTGACCCCGAATCGGGAGATCGGCTGAACGAAGAACACTGGAATCGGGAGATCGGATGATCGGTTGATCGGGGGATTGGACGGGTAGGATCCGCCAGGTTCTTTTTTCTCGCGATCACCCGATCTTCCGATCACCCGATTTTAGGTTTGGCATGCAACGTGCTCTCAGCAAAATAGAGGGGAGGTGCAAAGGGTCAGTAGCGTCCTTTCGGCTGGCGACAACGGACGACTGACAAATTGCCTCAGGCGGTCTTATGTTTGATCCCAACTCTCCTGAATCGGGAGCGCCGGCACAGCCCGTCACGCGGGAAGGCCCGCACGTGCAAGCCTTCATTGCCCGCCACCGCGCCTTTTTTATCCTTGCCGCGGTCCTGGTGGTGCAACTTTTGCTCCTCTCCTTTCAGATCACCCGCAACCATGACGTTCGCCTCATTCGGGTCTGGGCGGTCGCCCTGGTCGATCCGTTCCAACGTTCGTTGCGAGGGATAACGGATATCTCCGTGGGGGCTTGGCGGACTTATCGAAACCTTCTGCGCGCTCAGCAGGAAAACCAGGAACTCCGTACGCAGCTTGTGTCGGCGCAATCCCAGGTCCAGCAGCTTTCCGAGCAGGGGGTGGAATCTCTGCGCCTGCGCGCCCTGCTGGAGTTCAGGAGCCAACTCCCGTTCCAGACCGTTGCTGCGGAAGTTATTGCTTCCAGCCCGGGAGAGAATTCGAACGCCATTTTCATCGGCAAGGGGTTAGATTCGGGTCTGACGTCGGACCTGGCGGTGATTACCCCGGAAGGCGTAGTAGGCAAGATTATTGCCGTTTTCTCCCGCTCCTCCCAGGTCCTGCTGCTCACCGATCCCTCCAGCGGAGTGGGCGTCCTGCTCGAAAAGACCCGCGTCCAGGGAGTCCTTAAGGGCGACAGCGAAAACCTTTGTTTTGTGCGCTATATTATGAACGAAGAGCCGGTCTCCTCCGGCGAGGTTGTCCTGACCTCCGGCCTCGACCAGATTTTCCCCAAGGGGCTTCGTGTGGGGACGGTCGTAGGGACCAGCCCCGGCAATATTTATAAGAATGTTGAAGTCAAGCCAGCCGCAGACCTGAGCCGGCTTGAAACCGTGCTGGTGGTTTTGAAGCCTAACTCGATACAGCAGCAAGCCCTAAACGCTAACCCTCATTCTTAGTCTAAGAGCACAATGCCCGTTGCTCCCGAGCGAGAAGTCGAGGCCTTCCGAGTCCACGCCGCTACCCTCTGGGTGACCATCCTGGTGGCGCTCCTGCTCCAAACCATCTTACCCCTCAAGATCCCGGTAGCAGGACTGATGGACTTCCCGTTGCTTGTGACCGTGTATTTCACCTTGGTTCGCCAGAATAAGATTTTCGGCATCGCCTCGGGTGCGGGTCTAGGCCTGATGCAGGACGCGCTCTCGCACGGTTACCTGGGCATGTTCGGAATGGCGAAAGCGCTCGTCGGGTATCTCGCTGCCTCCGCCGCTATCCGGTTCAACGTTGAATCGCTTTTCGCTCGATCCGTGGTGACCGCTTCCCTTATCCTGCTCCACAACCTCTGTATGGCAGGGCTTCAGCGCGTCTTGCTGGACCCCCCCCCCCCCTTCGTTCCGTTGGAATTGGCTAGCGCGGTTCTGGTGAACCTGGCCCTCAGCCTGATTGTTTTCCCCGTGCTGGACCGCTTTCGATGAAATTCTGAATAGTGAATAGTAAATTATGAATTGAGGAAACCTTGATTCTGGACACCCGGAGAAGACGCGCGAAGCAAACTCTCCGTCTGCTTTTCACCATTTACTATTCACTATTCACTATTCATATTTTTTTTCGTGCTAAGATGTCGCTCTGGCTCGACTCGATGGAAAGACGTTACAGGCTACCTCGAGGAGGTTTTTCCCATGGCGACAACTCTAGGCGTCATCATCGGCAACCGTGGTTTCTTTCCTGCTATCCTGGCCCGCGACGGGCGGGAAGAAGTCTTGCGCACGCTCGAGCAGCAAGGCTACAAGAGCATTTGCCTGACTCCCGAAGAAACCAAATTTGGCGCGGTTGAAACCCTTCAGGATGCGCGCAAGTGCGCCGACCTGTTCAAGCAGCATGGCGAAGAGATCGACGGCATCCTCGTCAGCCTTCCCAACTTCGGCGACGAGCGCGGCGTGGCCAACACCATCCGCATGTCGGGGCTCGAAGTGCCCGTCCTGATCCATGCCTTCCCGGATGAGCCGGACAAGATGCTGGTGAGCACGCGCCGCGACAGCTTCTGCGGGAAGATGTCGGTCTGCAACAACCTCTGGCAATATGGTATCCGCTACACCCTCACCTCGTTGCATACGGAAGCTCCTTCCTCTCCTGTCTTCGCGGACGACGTGCAGGCCTTTGCCGCCACCTGCCGGATTGTGAAAGGACTCAAGAACGTCCGTGTGGGCGTGATCGGCGCGCGGCCCGCGGCCTTCAACACAGTGCGCTTCAGCGAGAAGCTGATGGAAAACCATGGCATCAGCGTCGAAACCCTGGACCTCTCCGAAGTCCTGGGGCGCATTCAGCGGCTGAAGGACGACGACGAAAACGTGCAAGCGAAAATCGCCTCCATCCAGGGCTATGTCCCCACGCAGACCGTTCCTTCGGCTTCTCTGCTGAAGATGGCAAAGTTCGGCTTGGTGTTGGATGAATGGCTCAAGGCGAACGAACTCGTCGGCTCCTCCGTGCAGTGTTGGACGGCTATGGAAGAGTTCTTCGGCGTCGTACCTTGCACGCTGATGAGCATGATGTCCAACAACCTCATGCCCAGCGCTTGCGAGACGGATATGATCGGCATGATCTCGATGTACATTCTTCAGCTTGCCGCCGGCGAGCCCAGCGCTATTGTCGACTGGAACAACAACTACGGCGAAGACCCTGATAAGGCCGTGATCTTCCACTGCTCGAATCTTCCCAAGCACTTCTTCGAAGATTTCAAGATGGATTTCCAGGAAATCATTGCCGGCTCGGTCGGTAAGGACAACACTTACGGAACCGTGGTCGGCAAACTGAAGAGCGGCCCCCTCACCTATTGTCGCGTCTCCACCGACGATTTGAGGGGCAAGCTGCGCGCCTACGTCGGCGAAGGCGAAATCACGAGCGACCGGCCGCAGAGTTTCGGCGGCTACGGGGTAGTCAGGGTTCCGCAAATGCAAAAGCTGCTGAAATACATCTGCAACCACGGCTACGAACATCACGTGGCCGTCAACCGCAGCCGCTTCGGGCGTGCTGTCGCTGAAGCCCTTAGCAATTACAAAGGCTGGGAGACGTATCACCACCCGGCTGATGCCTGCTGACAGGAGCGCGGACCGAAATAGACCTCGGGAGTGGGTTAGTTTGATGTAGAGGCGGCCGAACCTGTCTCGATCTACTTGGGACGCCGCCACTTGGTCCGTCAGCCGACGGATCAACTCGCCGCGACGACTCCAAACTGACTTCGGCAGTGGGCTCTTATAACTTAAAGCCCCCTTCACACACAACCTTTGCACTCCCAGCCCTGACCGCACCCTTGAGAACCTACAACTCGATACGTTGCAGCGGGACATACAGGGAGCAGATGCAGCGCACGTGTTTTGAGCGTGCGTGAAGGGGCCAGTAACGGCAGTTGTCAGGGTACCTTAGTACCTTACCTTGGTACCGTTGAATACGGGTATCTTCATGGATAGAATCCAGGTCAGTGCTGGCAGAAGATCGGGAGGCTAGCACTATCAGTGCCATCACGGCAAGGTGAGGAAGAGATGGCATGGCTTGGTTGGGTTCTCACGGCGTCAATTGCCTGTTAGCAGCAGCCATCATCGGTGCGAGGCGGGAACGGGGGCGTTGCTTCCTGGGGGACCCTACAACTTGTAGCGGGAGGGGGACGGGTCCCCAGATAGTCCGGCCTCTCCCTGAATCGCGCCAGGCCGCATCGTGCTGGTGATGATCGCCCGATCAGCGGCAGGCACTCTGGTCATGAACGTGATAGATACATTCATCTCCCAACTGCTCTGGCACTGGCCCTCGTTGTTACTTCTGCTGTCTCTTTTTGCTGCATTAGTCGTTGGCGCCAGAATACAGGCGCGACAGGACGCGGCCAAGCGCAACTCCCTTGTGCGTTTGTTTTCCAACCTCCAAACCTTCAACGAAAGCCTTGACGAAAGCAGTGATCCTAAGAAAATGGCCGAAGGCGCTCTGGCCGGGACGCTGAAAGCCCTTGGTGCAAGGCATGGGTTAGTTCTCTTGGAGGGAGAAGCCCGGGCAGGTTTGAGCCACATCAGTGCTCGCGGCTTTTCCGTGTCTGCGGTGGAAGAGCTGTCCGCGGAGGCCATGCGAGAGTATCTCGCCTCATCTGCCAAGAGATGGGGAAACTTGCTGGCGGTTGCCGATTTGGGGGCGGAGGAACTGAAGGCCTCCCCTTTCGGCCCTCAGTTTCGCCAGTTCGTGGCCATCATGAAGAAGGAAGGCTTGAGATCGTTGCTCATCATTGGCTTGGCAACGCAAAGGAGTATCTACGGAACGCTGGTGGTAGGCCGGCGCACGCGGGAGGCCTTTAAACCCGAGGAACTGCACTCGGCGGCGGTCATAGGCTATCAAGTGAACGCGGCCTTGGATAAGTGGTCGTTAGTCCAGGAGAGAGAGCGCCAAGGCAAGTATCTGCGGACTCTTGATCTAGTGGGTAGGGCGATGCGCGAGATTTTCGACCTACCTGGACAGGTAGCAGCCCTCCGGCAAAACATGAGGGATTTGCTGCCAGGATGTGACTTCGCGCTTGCCATGCAAGACTCGCCCAAGGGGCCACTGGAAACGGTCGTGCCCTTCGAGCACTGTAGTGATGCAGGGTTGGCGGCAGGCAGGGAGGCGAGTTTGCTGGAGAAAGAGGTGATGCAGACCCGCGCCCCACTCCTGATTGTCGAAAATTGGCAATGGGCCAGGTATCCTTCGTTCTCCGCGCCCGGGACCCCTCCCATCCGCACTTGGTGCGGGGTGCCTATCACCTTCTCCGACGGCGCCAAGGGAGTGCTGTCGTTGGCCAACTTCGAGCGCGAACGGGCCATCCGGGTCCAGGAGTTGGATCTGATTTGTGTGCTCGCTAATGAGGCAGCGGGTGCTTTCGAAAATGCCCGCGCGTTCCAACGGGAGCAGCGCCGTGCCAGCCATTTGGCCTTGCTTAACGAAATTGGACGGAGGGCGACATCTGTCCTCAACACCGAAGAGTTGCTGCCGAATATCTGCAATCAGGTGCGTACGGCCTTTGGACTCGACTGGGCATGCCTTGAGGTCTGGGATCGTAAGAGCGATGAACTCGTGGTGCAAGCGGGGGCAGGCTATGGGAAGGAATTAGTTGGCCGCCGCACCCCCTTAGGCAGGGGATTATCAGGCACCGCAGCGAAGCGCGGCGAGCCTGTGGTGGCAAATTGGGTTCCGGGCGAGCCGGAGCACTCCATGCTGGCCCCAGACGCACGCTCTGGGGTCAGCCTGCCGCTGGCATACCAGGATGAGTTGCTGGGCGTCTTGACACTGGAGAGCCGTCGCGACCAGGCCTTTTCCGCCCAGGATGTGCTGACGCTCAAAACACTGGCCGACCAGCTCTCCATCACCCTGCACAATGCGCGAGTCTATCAGAACGCCTTGGAGGAAGCTATCACTGATGGCCTTACCGGCCTCAAAACCCACCGTTACTTCATGGAAGCCCTAGAACGGGAGTTGGGCCGCTCGCAACGTTCCGGCCAGCCCTTCGCCGTCATCATGATGGACCTCGATCAGTTCAAACCCGTGAACGACCAGCATGGCCATTTAGAGGGCGACCGGGTGCTCAGGCAGGTGGCCAAACTGTTAAACGATCAGCTTCGGCAATCCTCCGTGCTTGCACGTTACGGCGGGGACGAGTTTTCAGTCCTGCTGCCCGACACGACAGAGGAACAAGCCCAACGCGCCGCCGAACGTTTGCGCAGGAGTATTTTGAAAGAACCCTTACTGGCCACGCACCACGTTACGGCCAGTTTCGGCATTGCAGTTTACCCTCAACACGGGGCCACACACAAACAGATCCTCCAGGTGGCGGATACGGGAATGTACTTGGCCAAGCACGATAAAGGCAACCGGGTGCGCGGGGCGATGCCGGTTCCGCACTATGTACAGGTCGAGGCCTACCTAGACGTGGAGTTCAAGCGGAAGTTTTCCACGGGGCCTGAAGCTTTTACCGAGATCCTCAATCACCTCGAAAAGGCGGTCAATGCAGACGGCGAGGTCAGGGTGGTCGACGCCGTCACCTCGCTGGCGCGCGCTATCGATCTTTCTGACCATTACACGCGGGACCACGGTCAGGCGGTTTCACGGGTGGCGGCGCAGATCGCTCGGCAGATGCGCTTGCCGGATGAGGAAGTGGCAGAGATTCGGCGCGCCGGCATCCTCCACGATATCGGCAAGATCGGCATCCCGCACGCCATTTTGTATAAGCCGGCGCCCCTCACCGCGGAAGAGTACGCCGTCATGCAGGGCCACAGCGTGAACGGCCAGAGAATCCTGGACCCCTTGAAGGTGGCAGTCGCCCAGCGTATCGGCCTGATGGTGCGCCACCACCACGAAAAGTTCGATGGTTGCGGTTATCCCGACAACTTGAAGGGTCACGAAATCCCCCTCGGCGCAAGAATCCTGACCTTGGCGGACAGTTTTGACACGATGGTTTCCGAACGCGGGTACAAGAAGGCCCTTACCCTCGAGGATGCTATCTTGGAGGTGCTTCGTTGTCGGGAAACACACTTTGACCCCGAGGTCGTGCAAGCCTTCCTCAAATCGCTCGAGACCTACGGCGACCCGCGAGGCAACACGGTTTGGGACTCTGAAGAAAGAGCAGCGCTTGAGGAAATTGTACGGTACGTGTCTGAGGGAAAGCTGGCAGCCCAACACGCGTAGCACCCCCACCCCATGCCGCCGCCTCAAGCGGGCAAGGGAGGTGGGCTTTCCTCGAAAGGGGTGTTTGTGCGCGGTTTGTGTCCAAGCGACTCGCCGCCATAGTACTCACTTCCTGCCTCTTGACAAGCCCGACAAGGTAGGCTAGAATTATATGTTGGAGCTGTGCGGGAAGTCACGGTTTCCCGGGAACGCCATGCTGCAATGCCACCCCGTCGCGCAAACCCATCCCCGGGCAAGGGCCTGCGGAACGGAAAGCCCGCAACTGGTCGGTCGCACCACAGACAACAAGTCTATTGTCCCAAAAGAAGTAAGAAAGAATTCTTCAAAATTCACCGAACAATGCGCGAATGTCCATGAAAACAAAGGACTGGCTTCGATGACTTGGGAACGAGGCTGGAATGTCGTAGATAACAAAGGTACTTACGTGCATAATCCGGGAATCTTGTTGAAAATAAGTTGGTTATCAGATAGTGCGGTGTCCTGCATGACCATTTACAAATTACGCGCACCCACCACCCCCTACCCCTTCCTCGGTGAGGAGAAGCGAGGGAATTGCTTTGGCTGCGATCAGTCTGTGGGAACTCGCCATGCTATTTTCGCAAGGGCTTGTGAAGGGCCAAGGTACTGTTGAGGCATCCGTGCGGATGCTAATCGAGAAGTCAGGCGCGGAAATCAGGCCCATTACACCGGAAATTGCGGCGCTGGCCTGGCAGTTTCCTGAGGACTTTCCATGCGATCCCGCCGATCGCCTCATCGGGGCCACGGCGCGAGCTGAGGGAATAACATTGATAACTCCCGACCAACGAATTCGTCAAAGCCCCCTTCTCAAGACGTTCTGGTAGCCTCGTGGGAACGGGGCCTACAAGAGTAATTGCCTTGAATTGCAGCACTCGATATGTTACCTTGCTGATTTGATAGAGGAGTAAGCCGCCGGGGCGCGCGAGGCAGGGTGTCGCGCCACCGACATAGGCACCTAGGTAGGCTCGCTCGGCCTGAACGTATTCTCGGCCCCGGTGGTTTGTGTAAATGGAAGTTCGATTTCCGGAACATGAGCGCCTTCCTGCCTGGAAGATCGCCTTCTTCCAATACACCATCGCTCTGACCTTTCTGGGACTGCTGGTCGGATACTGGCGGATACAAATCGGGCAGCACCGCTTTTACCTCGAACAAGCTGAACGCAACCGGGTTCGCAACCTGCCTGTCATCGCGCCGCGGGGGAGGATACTGGACCGCGAAGGGCGCGTGCTGGCGGACAATTTCCCGGCCTTTAGCGTGCTGCTGATGCGCGAGAGCGCGGCGACCTTGGCCCCCGAGCGCCTGGAAGGAATAGCGCGAGGCCTGGGCCTTGACCGCGTCGAATTGCAACGCCTGATGGAGCATACGGCGCGGCTGCCACGGTTTCAACCCATCGTCCTGAAGCAATCAGCGACTCTCGATGATATCGCCTTCGTGGAATCTCACCGGATCGAGTATCCCGAATTGGACCTCATCCAGGTTCAGCAGCGCCTTTACCCCAAGCGCGAAGTAGCCGCAGCAACCCTGGGTTACGTGGGCGAGGTGTCGGAGGACATGATCGCCAAGCTCGGCTCACCTTACCGGCCGGGTGACGTAGTGGGCAAATTCGGAATCGAGCGTCAGTACGACCCGGTCCTGGCCGGGCGGGATGGTATGCGGCGGGTGATTGTGAATAGCCGTGGGGAGGAAGTGGGTTCGCTCACCACCATCAATGCTATTCCGGGAAACGATCTGAGACTGACGATTGACCTGGATTTGCAGATGGTGGCAGAGGCCTCCCTGGGCGACCAGCCCGGCGCCGTCGTGGCTCTTGACCCCCGCACCGGCGAGGTGCTGGCCATGGTCAGCCACCCCTCCTTCGATCCCAACGATTTCGCCAAGCGCATCGACCGCGGGGAATGGGAAAGACTTACCGACGATCCCATGAAACCCATGATGAACAAAGCCATCCAGGCGCAACTGGCCCCAGGTTCGGTCTTCAAAGTCGTTACCGCTACCGCCGCCCTGGAGACAGGGACTATCCAACCAGACTTCAGCTTGAATTGCGCAGGGGCGGTTGAGATCTACGGGCACACCTACCACGACTGGGTCTGGGAGAAGCATAAGGGGCATGGCAGGGTTGACCTGCACCGTGCCATTATCGTCTCCTGCGACGTCTACTTTTACACCTTGGGAAAGCTCCTGGGAATCGAGAAGATCGACTATTTCGCGAGGCGCTTAGGGCTAGGCGCGCGAAGCGGAATCGACTTGCCGGGGGAGGCAACTGGACTGATCCCATCCCCGGAATGGGTACAAAAGGCTTTTAAGCGAAAATGGTGGGCGGGTGAGACGATGTCCGTTGCCATCGGCCAGGGAGCGGTGGTGGCTACGCCGTTGCAATTAGCTCGCATGATAGGCGCTGTCGCCTGGGGCGGAACCCTCTCCCGGCCCCATCTGGCTTTCAGGGACCAGTTGCTGGCCCTGGGAGTGGATCCCCCCGACGCCGCCTCAGAGAACTTTCCGCTAGGAGAAAGCACGCTGCAGGCATTAACGAGCGGCATGTGGGGTGTGGTCAACGAAGGCGAGGGGACGGGGGCCAACGCCCGCTGCCCGGGAATTGATATTGCCGGTAAGACCGGGACTGCCCAGGTCGTCAGTGTTAATTTGCAGAAATCGGAGAAGAACGCCGGTTTCAAGAACAACGCATGGTTTATTGGGTTTGCTCCCAGCAATAAACCTGAGATCGTTGTGGCAGCTCTGGTTATGCGGGGTGAACACTCGACCGTGGCGGTTCCTGTCGCGCGCGAGGTCATTAAAGCTTATTTCGAAAAGAAGACAGTGCAGAAACCTCCCCTGGTTCAAACGCAGAACCAAGGGCGAATGCTGAGCAAAGCCATCGCGGCGCCCTCCACAAGGCTGGCCTCAGACGTGGAATTTCGCTAGGGGGGGCGCATCAACATGGCCATGCGGTTTCGATTTCGCGATGTAGATTGGCTGCTGCTGGGACTGGCTATTGGTATTGCCATACTTGGAGTGGTTGAGATCTACAGCACCACGCAGCACTCCGCCCTCGAGGGCCAGTTCAGGCGGCAGATTTATTGGTTAATCCTCAGCATCGTCCTGGCGTTAGTCATCAGCCACCTCGACTACCACTTCCTTCTCGAGCAAACTCCCTGGCTCTACGTGTTGTCCGTGCTCGCCTTGGGAGAGTTGCTGGTGGCTGGTCATGCCATCGCCAGGACCAAGAGATGGATGCATTTTGGCGGTTTCACTTTCCAAGTGTCAGAGTTGGTCAAATTAGTTATAATATTGTGTGTAGCGGCCTATTTTGCGGAAAGGCGAAGCAAGTCCGCTACGTGGGGGGACTTGGTCAAGCTCGGCTTATTGGCGGGAGTGCCGGCAATCCTGGTAGCCTTAGAACCTGACCTCGGTACAGCTTTGACGTTCTCCGCGATTGTCGCGGCGGGCATTCTGCTCGCGGGCATTCGGTGGAAGCAAATTGCCGTACTTTTCCTGTTAGGGGCGCTGGCCTTGCCGGTGGCATGGCACTTTCTACGGCCTTATCAGCGCGACAGGTTAATGACCTACGTTCATCCGTCGCAGGACACGCAAGGCACCAGCTACCAAGTAACCCAAACAAAGATTGCTATAGGCTCGGGCGGCCTTTGGGGAAAAGGCATCGGAAACGGCACGCAGAGCCGTCTGGGCTTCATCCCTGTCTCCCATGCGGATTCCATTTTTGCGGCCCATGCGGAGGAACAGGGATTCGTCGGTACACTGTGTGTTTTGCTGCTTTACTTCGCCTTGCTGCTCCGCTTATTGGATGGGGCGCAGATGGCGCCGGACCGTGCCGGAGCATTTCTGTTGGTTGGGCTTGCATCGGTATTGTTTTTCCAGGTTGCCATCAACACGGGGATGATGATCGGGCTCTTCCCGGTGACGGGCATTCCGCTGCCGCTCATGAGCCAGGGAGGATCTTCTCTGCTGTTCACCTTTCTGGGCTTGGGCGTGGCTATGAACGTCCGGGCGAAGCGATTTGTGAATTAGGCGGCGCCTTGGTTCGAGGGGAGCGGAGAAAGCTTCCCGCGCGGCTTAGGAGTTTGAATCCTGGAACTGGTTGGGTTCGCGCCAGTTGATTGCGGACAGGGTGGGTCCGCGACGCCTTGCGCTCGCAGGCGCGGCATCAAAGCCACTTGAGATCGATTTTGTCCGGTCTCGCCGGCGATGAGCTTCATCGTTCGACGAAGCCACCGGGCCAGGGAAGCCGAGGGCTGATCTCCCGTAGCGCTGACCTTTAGGTCAGCACGATGGATGCCGACCTAAAGGTCGGCGCTACGACAAACGGATGGATCCCCCGCGAACCCTGAAAAGGAGTTTTCATGTCCAAGGAGATGTTTATCTCTTCGTCTTTTCACGAGACGAAGTTGGCCGTAGTGGAAGACGACCAGTTGGTGGAAGTGTATTTTGAGCGCGACACGGATGTGGGGCTGGTGGGCGGGATCTATAAAGGCCGCGTCAGCCGGGTGCTTCCCGGCATGCAATCTGCTTTCGTGGATATCGGGCTGGACAGAGACGCTTTCCTCTACGTTTCGGATTTCTTTTTCGAAGACCAGGAAGATTACGACAAGATCCTGGAAGAGGCGGAAGCGAGCGCGGTCGGCTTTAGCGCAGAACCGGCGCAGGCAGCCCCCGCGGCTGCTCCACCGGCCGAGGCGGTGAACCCAGAGGCAACGCACCAGGTGACCGCTCCAGTTCCCGCAATCTCACAGATACCCACCGCGGAAGCGCCGGCTCAGGCGCCTCCCGAAAGCCAGCCTGTCGAAACAAGCACCCCTGAACCGGCCGTCACCCCCGCAGCAGGAGCAACCCCTCTCCCTTCACCTGGACCCGCGGGTGAAGCGCGTGAGCAGAGTCATCTCGAGCCGCGCGGTCGCCGCTGGCGGCATCGGGCGCGAAAGTTCGGCGAGCATCGCCAAGCAGAGCACAAGTTCGTCCCGCGGCAGGAGAGTTCTGCTCCGCCCGCGTTCGACATTTTGCCTGGAGAATCCCTGGCGAAGTATAGCCATGCGGTTCCCGAGTCGGAAGAGCTTGCAGTTAAGGAGAGCATCCCTGCCGAGCCGGAAACGGCGGAGGGTGAAGTCTTGGAGCAAGCTGAAGGCGGGGACGCCGCAGCGCTTGCTCCCGCAGTAGCGGGGATTGCTCCCGCAGAATCTGAAAGTCCGGAGCCGCCGACGCCGGAGGCTTCTTCCGCCGTAACTGACCAGTCGGAAACTGAAGTCTCCCCCGAACTGGACGTAGCGCCGGCCCCGCACACGGCGGGACCGGAACATGCCGTCCTAAAGGACGGCGCTACACTACTCCCTCCCATCCCCGCGACAGTAACCGAGAATCTTGGGCCAAGTGGGGAAGCGGGGACGGCGGAGGAGAGCGCGCGGCTGATGCCTGCCGCGCCTTCTGTAGACTCGGAGGTCCCGCCTGTCGATTCTGATGTCGTGCCGGCAAACGAAACCGGCGGCCCGTCGGATGAGCAGACAGTGGGAGAGCGCGCAGAACTCGCTACTGCCGATGAGCGCGCGGAAGAAACCCTCCCCGAACCGGCTCAGGAAACAGCTCAATCCGCCGAGACTGTTCCTGAAGCTGCCTCGGCTGAGCCCAGCCAGGAAATGCAGGTTCCACCGGGGCCGCAGCCCGGTCAGGCCGGAGCAGCCGAGACTCCGGGCGCACCCAGCGAGGGAACGTACACCTTGCGGGAACCTCACCAACGCCCGCGGTTCGCGCCCCGGCGTGGCCGGAGAGGGCGGCGAGGGCCGAGCAATCAAGGCCGCAGCGAGCCTCGGTGGGAGTCACGGCCCGGCAACAATCAGCCGGTCCAGATCTCGAAGCTGCTCAAAGAGGGCCAGGAAATCCTCGTGCAGATCTCCAAAGAGCCGCTGGGCACGAAGGGCGCGCGCATTACTTCTTACGTCGCGCTGCCCGGCCGCTACTTGGTGTATATGCCCACCGTCGAGCACATCGGCGTGTCGCGGAAGATCTCATCGGAAGAGGAGCGCCTGCGTTTGAGGAACATCATCCTCGAAAACAAAGGCTCCTTGACCGGCGGCTTCATTGTGCGCACCGCCGGCCAGGGCCGCGACGAGGAAGAGTTGAAAGCAGACCTGAAATTCCTCTCCACCCTCTGGAATGAAATACGGAGCAGAATGGAGCGCGTAAAGGCTCCGGCGCTGATCCATCGCGACCTCGATCTGGTTCAACGGGTGCTGCGCGATACGCTTACCCCGGATTTCAAATGCGTGCGTGTGGACAATGAAATCCAGTACGAGCGCGTGTTGGATTTTGTGAGTCGCAGCCAGCCCTCCTTGATCGGTAAGGTCAAACTCCACACCCGTGAGACGCCGCTGTTCGAGGAGTTTGGCATCCAGGCGGAAATCGAAAAGGCGCTCAAGCCCAAAGTGTGGCTCAAGTCCGGGGGGTATATCGTCATCAACCAGACCGAGGCTCTGGTGGCCATTGACGTTAACACGGGCAAATACGTGGGCAAGACCAACCGCCTGGAAGACACTATCCTGAAGACCAACTTCGATGCCGTGAACGAGATCGTCCGCCAGATTCGCCTGCGGGATCTGGGCGGCATCATCGTGGTGGATTTCATTGACATGGACGAGCGCAAGAACCGCGCCAAGGTGACCCAGGTGCTGGAGGAGGCCCTGCGTAAAGACCGCGCCCCAACCAAGGTCATCGCCTTCCACGATTTTGGCCTTGTGGCCATCACCCGGAAGCGAGTCAAGCAATCCCTGGAACGGACGCTGTGCGAGCGTTGCAGCTACTGCTCCGGCTCCGGTTGGGTGAAATCTCCTACGACGGTTTGTAATGAGATTTTGGCGGACGCGCGAAGAATGGCCGGCCAGGTCGAAGGCAAGGTAATGACTCTGCGCGTGAACCCCGAAGTGGCCAAGGCCCTCAAGTCGCGCGAAGGCGCGTTGGTTTCGGAGCTCGAATCAATCACCCAAAAAGACGTCATCATCAAAAGCGATCCGGCCGTGGAGCAGGAAAGATTTGAGATTTTCTGAAGTAGCGCGGACCTCCGGTTTTGAGGTCCGCGGCTTTTGCCACGGGCGGCGCACACATCGTCCTTTACGTAAGCGCCCCAACATGGCAGCGAAGGATCGCTGCGGTTGTTTTTTGGTTCGGCGGCTACGGACGAACTGCGGAGATTCTTCGTTTCGCTCAGAATGACAGGCTTGTGGCGGCCGACGTCGTCACTCGCCACTCGTCACTGTTTTTGAAGTATGCGCCACAGCGTTCCCGCGAAGATGTTGCCCTGTGATTTTTGTGAAACGCCGCAGGCGGCGAGCATTTTGTGGTAGCGCGCCTGCGCCAGGTCAAACTCCTCCAAGTCGCCCCCGAACACGTCGGAACCGAAGACGAGCTTCTCGAAGGCGCTGGCGGCGGACTTGGGGGTATGCGGGCTCTCAATACCTGTCCACCAGAAAATGGATTTGAAAAACGTGTAGTTGTCCTGGAGTTTAATCAAGGACGAGCCCGAGGCGTCAAGAAAGAGGTTGGGATGCCAGCGGGCCAACTCTCCGGCCCAGGCATAGTCCGGGTTGCCAAGATGCGCGCCAATGATGGTAATTCCCGGAAAGCGCCGCGCGATGCCGTCCAGAGACGTCACACGCATCCTGTCCACGCTCACGTCAACCGCCAGCTTGGGGTCGCCGCGGGCCACAATTCCCGTATGGAAGACAATGATCATTCCGTATTTTTCAGCCCGCTCGTAAACAGGCCAATAGCTGGGATCGTAGAAATTCTTAAGAGGGAATTCCAGTTCACCCAAGCCGCGAAAGCCTGCCGCGTGGAACTCGTCCACGCGTTCCACAGCGCGAGGATCATCAAGATCGAGCCTGCCTAGTCCCACCAGCCGGTTCGGAGCATGGTCGATCAGCGGCTTGGCGGTTTCGAGATCGGCGGGAGTAACCATGAGAAATGCCAGTCCGTCCACGGAATCCAGCTTCGCGACCAGTTTGCGAACGAATTCCGGGTCTCCGTTATAGTGAACGTGGCAGTCGATGATTCGCGGTGGGCCGGATTGTGCGCTCGCGGGCATCGAGAGCCCGGTCAGCAGGAGAACACCCAAGAGCCAGAATCGCTTATTCATTTTTCCTCCTCATTGCCAGTCATTTCCTCTCATCCAAATTCCCGCCCTTTCCCCCTTGGAGGAGAGGGTGGCCTGCCGCCGGCAAGCGGGCATCCTGTTATGTTGCGCCGGGGCTTTCTGTTTCGTTGGCTACGGCGAAGATGCGACGAATGTAGTAAATGATGGTCACGGCAATGCTAGTAAGGAACAATCCGAGCTCCCACCAAAGGGAGATGTGGGGATGGGAGGATGAGGCGGCATGGATGATGTCGCGCAGGAGAATACAAAAAAGAAGACTTAACAGGACGCTCACGTACCCCATCATGTCGGTAAGGAAGGGCATGATTCGCTCGCGTTGCGCCGGCGTGAAGTCGCTGAGATTCCGAAACCCTAGATTGACGCTCTCCGGAAAGCGCCGGCCCAGAAGCGGGATCACCAGGAAAAGGCCGCACGTCAACGCTTGAATCAGCAGCAAGGACCACAGGGTGTCGGGGCTTCCCCATCCGTCCGCTTCTCCCGCCGCATTGAAGTGCGTGGGAATGCGCGTTGGCAAGCGGGGGATATTCGTCTTGATCAGGAAAAACGAGTAAAAAGCCAGGCCGATGGCGATGAGCCGCTGCATACAATGCCTCCGAGTTGGCATTTTATCAGTGCCGTCCCGCCGTGTCATTCCGATCCGCCAGCCGACGGAGATGAATCTCGCTCTGATCTCTTCCTCGACAAAACAGGGCGGGAGTTTTCTCCGTCGGCTGACGGATCGGAATGACACGGGGACAGCATCGCGTTAAGCCAGGGCTTGATCGAGGTCCTGGATCAGATCCTCGACTGCTTCCACGCCCGCCGAGAGCCGCACCAACCCATCTGCAATGCCGATGCCCAACCGCTGCTCGCGTGGAACCGCGCGGTGACTGGTGGACGCGGCATGAACGATTAACGAGCGGGTGTCGCCGAGGCTCGCCGCGCGGGCGAAAATCTTTACGCCGTCCATGACCTTCTTGCCGCCCTCATATCCTCCCTTCAATTCAAAACTGAGCATGGCCCCAAACGCTTTCATTTGTTTCTTGGCCACATCGTGGCCGGGATGGTCTGGCAAGCCGGGGTAGTTCACCCGCTCGACCTGGGGATGGCGAGCGAGAAACTCTGCAATCTTCTGGGCATTCGAGCATTGGGCCGGCACGCGCAGGTGGAGTGTGTGGGTACCGCGCAGAATCAGCCAGGCATTGAAGGGACTGAGGCATCCGCCGAAATCGCGAATGATTTCTTGATTGAGATCAGTACTGTCCCAAGAAAATCGGGGCGGTTTCTGTAAGTGCTTGAGGGAGCGAAGATAAAGGTCGAGATGGTTTTTTTCGATTTCAATTTCGGGCGTCATTTTTGGCATGATTCTGCTGTTTTCCACCCTCGTTTGGAGACAGCAGATGAATCTTGGCCGAACCGTTTTTTCTCAACTTTTGGATTTCATCCCGACCTACCAGTTTCAGATTTGCGTCGATCGCTACCAAGGCAATCGCTACGTCAAAGACTTTTCTTGTTGGGATCAATTCCTCTGCCTGGCCTTTGCTCAACTCACTTATCGCCGCAGCTTGCGCGACATCGAAACGTGTCTCCGCTCCCAGCAACCCAAGCTCTATCATATGGGCTTCCGGGGGCAAGTTTCTCGCAATACCCTGGCCCACGCCAACGAAGTTCGAGATTGGCGGATTTATGCCGACTTTGCGCAAGTGTTGATTGGCATGGCCCGCGACCTCTACCGCGACGATTCCTTCGGTGTGGAGTTGTGCGAGAGCGTGTATGCCTTCGACTCGACCACCATCGATTTGTGTCTGTCGCTGTTTCCCTGGGGCCAGTTTCGCCGCCGCAAGAGCGCGGTCAAGCTGCACACCTTGTTGGACCTGCGCGGCAGCATTCCGACCAGTGTTTATGTGACCGGCGGGCAGGTGCACGACGTCAACCTGCTGGACGAACTGCTGCTGGAAGCGGGAGCGTTTTACTTGCTCGACCGCGGTTATCTGGACTTCGCTCGCCTCTACGCCTTTACCCAAAGTTGCGCCTTCTTTGTCACCCGCGCCAAAAAGAATCTGCAGTTCTACCGTCGCTGCTCTCGTCCTGTGCAACGGTCCAGCGGCGTACAGTCCGATCAGACCATCGTGCTCACCGGAGTGCGAACCGCGCTGCGCTATCCCGATCCGTTGCGGCGCATCGGATATTTCGATGCCGAGAAGGATTTGCGACTGACCTTTCTGAGCAACAATTTTCTGCTCCCCGCGTTGATCATCGCTCAACTGTACCGGGCGCGCTGGCAAGTGGAATTGTTCTTTCGCTGGATCAAACAGCACCTGCGCATCAAGGCTTTCTACGGCACCTCCGAGAATGCGGTGAAGACTCAAGTCTGGGTCGCCCTCTCGGTTTATGTTCTGGTGGCCATCGTCAAAAAGCAGTTGGGGCTAAACTTGAGCCTCTATCAAATTCTCGAAATTCTGAGCGTTACGATTTTCGAAAAAACCCCAATTTTAGAGGGTTTTTCCGACTTCAACGATCAATTACTGGCTGCTGAGCCCTGTAACCAATTGAGCCTGTTCGAGTTGTAATGGGACAGCACTGGATTGAGATAGTGAATGTAATCCTTGGGGCCGATCGCTGCCCCGCCCATGGCGTCGCCGTGACCGCACAGGTACTTGGTGGCGGCGTGAACGACCACCGTAACACCCAACTTCAGAGGTTGCTGGAGGACCGGTGAAGCAAACGTGTTGTCCATCATGGAGGGAATGCCACGCGCGCGGGCGAGTTGAGCGAGGGCCGCGATATCCAGGATTTCAAGCACGGGATTGCTGGGCGTCTCGAAGTAGATCAACTTGCTGTTAGGCCGAAGCGCTTTCTCGAACTCCTCCACGCGCGTAGACTGAACGAAAGTGGTGGAGACGCCGAAGCTGGGGAGCTTTCTGGCGAGGAAATCGTACGCGGCCCCGTAAAGCGAGCGCGCCGCAACAACGTGGTCACCCGCCCGGACGTATCCCAGGATAGCCGAAGAGACGGCGGCCATCCCCGAGGAAAAAACCTGGGCGGCTTCGCCACACTCCAGCGCGGCCAGTTTTTCCTCCAGTGCGTGGAGAGTGGGATTACCATAGCGCGTATACATATAGCCGGGCTTCTCTCCTGCGTACACGGCGGCCATTTCTTCGGCATCGGCGGATGCAAAACTCGTGGATTGATAGATGGGCGTATCCACAGCTCCGGTCAGAGGGCATGGGGATTGCCCGGCGTGGACCGCCAAAGTCTCAAACCTGTAATCTTCCTTCATGGGGCACCTCGCAATTGTACTGGACAGTGTAGCGCCGACCTTTAGGTCGGCAGTTGCCGGCTCGAACGCCGGCGCTATATTGAACTCACTTGCACCATGTTAGGGTAGCCGTCACGGCCCACAATGGGAAGAGCCAATTCTGCGGACTTTCCAAAAGACCACTTCAGTCTATATTCTCGAAGCGCTGGACATCGTTTTGGGAAATGATCTAGACTTTTCTCCTTGCTGGTGAGATACGTTGGCGGGGGGTGAGCCATGGCCTTGTGTCCCGAATGCCGGACCGCAATTGACATCGATGACGAGGTGGAAGAAGGGCAGAGGGTGGACTGCCCCGAGTGCGGTCTTGAACTACAAGTCGTGAACACAGATCCCGTGGAGTTGGAAGTACTCTCGAACGAGGAAGAAGAAGAGGAGGCTTGGTAAATTGAGCGCTCGGACCGCTTTGATGCTTGGCTTCCCGTCGTCGCGCGAGCGGTCAAGAGACTTCTCGGCGCGGCGGTTTTATTGGGGGTTTTGCGTGCTATGCGGCGCGCTCGGCCTCGCCTTGCTGCTCGACGCATCCGGTTTGGCGGCGAAGCAGAAGGCCCCCGCCACCAAGACGGTAAGTGGCATGGTAGCGGACAAGACCGAGAACGGAATTGGCGGCGCGGAAGTGACGCTCAAGGACCTCCAGACGGGAAAGACTATGGCCATATACGCGGACGCAAAAGGGCAATACCACTTCTCCGATCTCGATCCGCATCACGATTACGCGATTCAGGCAAGATTCAAAGGGGTGGCTTCGGAGACCAGACAGGTCAGCTCCTTCGACACCCGCAGCAAGGTGGTTATCAACCTGAGCATCCCCCCGCCAAGCTCTTAAGCTCCTTGGAATGGCGCGAATCCGAAGTGTCTTTCAGCATCCTGCTAAGCGACGCGTCGTATCGCCATTATGGTCAAATCATCCAGGAGCGGGGCTCCCGCTCGGAACACATCCAAATCGTCAATACAGGCAGTGACCAGGGCTTGTGCGGATAGTGTGGAGCTTGAAGCTACCAATTCCTTGAGCTGTTCTACGCCGTATTCTACTTCATTTGCTGACCGCGCCTCGGAAACCCCATCCGTATAGAGAAAGAGAATATCGCCGCAAGCCATTTCCGCATTCTGAGTCGGATAAATTCCCTCGCAGAACAAGCCCAGGGGCAGGCCTGTGGCTCCAAGCTCTTTCACTGCTCCTCCTTGTTGCAACAGGGCAGGGCAGTGGCCGGCATTGCACACCTCAATTTCACCGGCCTGTCCTGCTCGGACCAGAACCAGCGTGGCAAACAAGCTTGATATTGTGCTCTGGCAGAAGACACGGCTGGCTCGTTCGACCATGGCCTGAAGACTCAAACCGGAAGTGGCCAGAGTGCGAAAGATGGCATGCAATTGGCTCATCAACATGCAGGCGGCGACACCTTTTCCAGAAACATCTCCCAGCGCGAAGTAAACATCCTCGAACTCATTCTGGTGAGTTACCACATCACAGTAGTCCCCGCTCACGAGTGCAAGAGGGCGATAGTAATAGCAGGCCTCCCAGCCGGCAAAAACCGTATGATGCTTGGGAAGCAATCCTCTCTGGAGTTGTGAAGCAAGTTGCAAGTCCTCTTCCAGCGCCCGGCGCTGCCCTGCCGTGAGGTGATCCAGGCAATAACGGATCAAGGGGTCTACCAATAACCGGTCTTTTTCAATGGAATCGTGGCAGGTCTCACAGATGCCAAAACTTCCAGCCTCCATGCGCTCGAGCGCGGAATCAACCTCATCGAGAAGCTGCCGGAAGGTCTCGTTGGCCCGCGAACTGGCCATGGCAGCTCCCAGCCTTTCCCGCCGCTCCAGCAATTGCTCGTGGAGGAAAGCTTCTTGAACGTCGGCCATCGTTGTCTCCCTGTTGCCGAAGGAATGCACCCGAAGGGGGAAACTTCGCCTTTCACCGTGTCAGCGGTTTCCCTATTGGATTCGGCAGAGGGAATTTTGGCACAAAGGGCAGGGAGCTGAAAGCCGATTCTTGCTATTTAGATCTCGACAGCGGCTTCAGCAATAAAAGCTTCGAGCACTGGAGGTTGGACTTCGAGAACCTCGGCGCCAAAGCTCTCGATGTGAAACTTGATGGCCGATTTGACATCGGCAACCGCCGCTTCGTAGGTATCGCCTTCCCCCACGACCCCACCTTGGACACCGAGTGGATAAGCCACATACCCGTCCGGGTGCTTCTCGACAATGATTTTGATTTGTCGCATCCATCGTCTCCATACCTAGTCTAGCACGCTGCCAATTGGAGGAGGTAGCGCGGATCTCGACTGCGGAGGTCCGCGCTACCCAAACGCCACCTTCACCGGCGGTCGCGCGCCAATGCGGAAGATCACCACTGGGTACTGACGGGGATCGAAATCCCACGTGGGGTCGGTGAGCCGTTTCCAATCGGGTTGCGTCGAGTCACCGACCGCCATATAAACAGCCCCTTCTTTGATCTTGCGCTGGGCTTCGGAGTTTGAAGGGAACAGTTTCAGATCCACAAGCAAGCGAAATAGTTTTCGCTTGGCTCCAAGCTGAAACGCAAACTGCTCGATCACGGAGGGCAGACCCTTGTCCCTGAACTGAGCTTCGAAGTCCCGCTGCGCTTGAGCAGCGGCTTCGGCATCATGGAAGTCCGTGATGATGCGACGGGCCATAGACTTCTTGACTTCAAGCGGATGGGCTTGGCCTGAAGCCACGGCTTGCTTAAGCTCCTCGATCTGCGATGGCGTCATATCCGTCAGCAGCAGGTAATATCGCCACATCAACTCATCGGAAATGGACATCAGCTTACCGAACATTTCGGCGGGCGGCTCGTTGATGCCCACGTAATTGCCCAGTGACTTCGACATTTTCTGGACACCGTCGAGTCCCTCGAGTATCGGCATGGTCATGATGACTTGCGATTCCTGTCCGTACTCCTGCTGGATCGTGCGCCCGACCAGCAGATTGAATTTCTGGTCGGTCCCGCCCAACTCCGCATCCGCTTCCAGCGCCACGGAGTCGTAGGCTTGAGCCAGTGGGTAGAGAAGCTCGTGGATGGCAACAGGGCGCTGCTCCTTGAAGCGTTTTGAGAAGTCGTCGCGCTCCAGCATTCGCGCCACAGTGTACTTGGAACAAAGCGTGACCCAGTCTCGCCCCGTGAGCGCGCCCAGCCAGCGACTATTGAAATCCACCACGGTCTTCTCGGGATGGAGGATCTTGAAGACCTGCTTCTTGTACGTCTCGGCGTTGGCAGCCACCTGCTCGGGCGTCATGGGCTTGCGCGTCACGTTCTGGCCGGACGGGTCGCCAATCATGCCGGTGAAGTCGCCAATGAGAAAGATGACCGTGTGGCCGAGATCCTGGAAGTGCTTCATCTTGCGGATCACCACCGTGTGGCCGAGATGAATGTCCGGAGCTGTGGGGTCGAATCCCACTTTGACGCGCAGCGGCTTTCCCGTCCGGGCCGAGCGCTCCAGCTTGGCCCTGAGTTCTTCCACGCGAATAGTCTCCTCCGCGCCCTTGGTGAGGTAAGCAAGTTGTTCGTCGATGTTCACGGCGTCAGTAGAATCCCTTTTGAAAGTGAAGTTCGCATAAGCAATGATACCCGGTGGACGGCAGTTTGGGGAGAAAACTTAAACGGATCAGGGGACGGCTTGCCCTACCCTCACTCCGCCACCGAGAACTCCAGCTTGTTTTCCGAGCGGTCGACGCGGATCAGGCGCACGCGGATTCGCTCCCCCAGGCGAAAGGCGCGCTTCGAGTGCTGGCCCATGATGGCGCGCAGGCGTTCGCGGTAGACGTAGAGATCGTCCTCGAGGTTGGAGAGCGGGACGAAGCCCTCCACAAAGAGGTCCGTCAGTTCCACGAAGAACCCACGTTTGATCAGGTTGATGATGAGCGCCTCAAACTCATCGCCGACGTGCTGCGCCATGAAGGAGACTTTCTTCCACTCGATCAGCTCGCGCTCGGCATCGGCGGCGCGGCGCTCCGACTCGGAGGTTTCAAGCCCCAGGGCGTGCAATTCCTCGGGATGCACGAACGCTGCGCCAGGTAGCTGTGGCGCGGGCGTCTCGCCCGCTGTCGCGCGACGCCGCGCGGAGTCCCTTCCCCTCGAATCCTGTTGCCGATTCCCTGTTCCCTATTCCCTGTTCCCTGTTCCCTGATCGTGCGCGCACTGCCTCCCTCCTGCGCGAGCGCCGCCTTCAAAATCCGGTGCACGATCAAGTCCGGATAGCGGCGGATGGGCGAAGTGAAATGAGTATAGGTTGGAGCGGCCAGGGCGAAGTGGCCCACGTTCTCCTCCGAGTAGCGCGCCTGCTTGAGCGAGCGCAGCATCAGGTAGGAAAGAATCCGTTCCTCCGGCTTGCCCTCGAGGCGCTGGGTGAGCCGCTGGTAATTGAATGGGGTGATCTTGAGCTCGCCCTCGAGGGCTTCGTGAAAGCGCGGGTAGCGGTCGCGCTCGTCGCGAAGGCGCATTCGGGTACGCCGCGCGGCGGGCAGTTCGATGCCCAGCGAATAGCCGAAGCTGGCGGCGATCTCCTCGAACTCGATCACCTTTTTCGCCTCGGGCTTTTCGTGGATGCGGTAAAGCGAGGGAATGCCTTTGCCCTCGAGGTAGGACGCCACGGCCTCGTTCGCCGCCAGCATGAACTCCTCGATAATTCGGTGGGCGAAGTTGCGCTCCGAGCGCGTAATGCCGGTCATGCGCCCATGCTCGTCAAACTCGATTTCGGGTTCGGGGAGGTCGAAGTCAATCGAGCCTCGGTCCTCGCGGCGACGGGCGAGGAGGCGCGCCAGCTCTTCCATCCGCTTGAAGTCGGGGATCAGGGTGGCGTAGCGCTGGCAGGCGGCGGGTTCGCCGGCCAGGATGTCGCGCACCGCGGTGTAGGTCATCCGCTCGGCGCTGCGGATGATTCCGGGCAGGAGTTCGTATTCCACCAGGCGTCCCTCGGGATCGAATTCCAGCAGCGCGGACATCACCAGACGGTCCACGTGGGGGTTCAGGCTACAGATGCCGTTCGATAGCTCGAGGGGCAGCATGGGCACGGCGCGGTCCGGAAAATAGACGCTCGTGCCCCGCAGGCGCGCCTCACGGTCGAGCGCCGAGCTGGGCCGGACGTAGTGGGACACGTCAGCGATGTGAACATGAAGCAGGTAATTGCCCCAGGCCAGGCGCTCCACGTACACCGCGTCGTCAAAATCCTTAGCCGTCTCGCCATCAATGGTGACGATCGGCAGGCTGCGAAAGTCGCGCCGGACTTCGCGGTCGCGCTCCGGGATATACTGCGGCGCGGCGTTCGCCTCGGCCAGCACGTCAGAAGGAAAACGATGCGGGAGGTGGAACTTGCGGATCATGATTTCCACATCCACGCCGAAATCCTCGCGGCGGCCCAGAACCTCGATCACGCGCCCGCGCGGCAGGGTGGCGGGACGAGGGTAGTTGGTGATTTCGACGTCCACAATCAGGCCGTCGAGGTCGCGGGCAGCCCAGCGGTCATAGATCGCCGCAAGAGTAGAGCGGCCCTCGGATTCCCCGCCGAATTGCCGGTGGCGGCTGAGTGCCCCCGGGGAAATAACCTCTCCTCTCCCCCTTGGGGGGGGGGCGGGGGTGAGGGGGTCCTGCCTGGCAACTACTTGCGCTGGATTTATTTGCTCCGAAGGCGCCGGGTAGCCCGGCTCGACGTCCGGGAATTCCTGCCCGCGCGGAATGACAATCTCGAAGGGAATTCGCTGGTCGAACGGCATCACGTAGTTGTAGCGCGGGCCGCAATGGAATTGGCCCACCACCGTCTTCTGCGCGCGCTCGGTAACTTGGATGACGCGGCCTTCCATCCGGCCTTCGCCTCGAAAGCCCTTGGTGGACCGCTGCGCGTGCACCTCAACGCGGTCGCCGTGCAAGGCTGAACCCATGCCATCCGGGGGAATGAAGATGTCGAGGTCGGTGCCGGCGAGCGGGACGTCAGACACCACGAAGCCGTAGCCGTCGCGATGCCCGATCAAGCGGCCGCTGACAAGGCTGGGCGACTTTGTTGTCTGTAGCGGCGGTCTATGACCGCCGCCGAGGTTGTGACCGCCGCCGCGGAGGCTATGACCGCTGCCAGGGCGGTCATAGACCGCCGCTACAGCTTCCGACGCGGCGTGGCGGCCCTTGTGCACTAAGGCGTAGTGATTTTTCTTCAGGTAAACAAGTTTCTTGCTGCGGGCGAGCTCTTTCAGAACGCTTTTCAACTCACGCGCCTGGCTGGAGCGCAGCCCCAGCTCGAGCACCAGTTCGCGCAGACGGAAAGTTCGCTGCGGGTCCCGCTCGAAGAGTTTAAGGACTTCCTGCGGCGAGGGTAATTCGCGCATCGGGTCTCCTCGCCTAGTTTACCATCCCCTGCGCTTCTTGCCCGCGCGCACTCGACGGAAGGCGCATGCCTCCGATGCTGTCATCGCGGATGCTATTGGGCGCCTAACTGCACGAGGCTCTCAACCCAATCACGGAAATGCGGACACTCATGCCGCATAGCTTCGATGCCCACCGCGCTTGCGGCTCGCGTTCCGTCCAGATCTTTATTGTAGGAAGGACAGAGGCGCAAAACGCGCTTCGAGGGGGCACTATCCGGGCTATCATCAATATCCTCAGGAGTGGGAAAACTTTGGCGGATGGTCTGGAACTTCGGGGTCAGATGCGACTGGTAGATTCCGTTGGCAAATGCCTCCGGATCGCTGAACAGCAACCCCTCATACTCATGCAATTGGAGGTACGGGAGGAATCGAACATCAGGGCGCAGGTCAGGCACTTCTGCGATGATGTCTTCCTTCATCGCACGCTCAAGGTGAACCACCTTGTCCACATTCGGAATATTAGGCGGCAGAGGCGTGCCTGGAAAGCCTTTTCCCAACCCGTAAAAGTCGAGCATCGTGGAGCAGTAAGCGGTTCGGTCCTCCTTCAATTGCCGCAGCACGTCCTTCTTAAGGCGCGCATAATCCGTTCTTCCGCCCTTGTGGCCGGGAACGCCCAAGATGATGGGAGTCAAGTAGACTTTGGTGGGCCAGAGGAACGGAGCGAGAACATCTCGGACGAACGCCTGCTCCGTCCGCCCTTCCACGATAACGCTGAAGCGGGTCACGGACGTTCGTCCCCTACGCTCTTTCCCTCCTTTTCGGGGAGGGTGGGAGAGCCACCATCATCATCGGGCGGTATAGGCATGGCCTCATTTCTCGGTCCTCCCCCGAACACATTCTTCTGCCATAGCTCTCCCAGGGTGTAATCCTCGAGCCACCCCGACAGTTTCGCTGACTCCAAGCGTCGGAAAACTGACTCGCCCTGAGTCCGCTCGACAACTATGACATCCTCCGGGTCGAACTCGTTGACCAGTTGCGCGGATTGGGTTGAGACAATTACTTGGTGAACGGTGTCCTTCGCTGCCTGCTGGAAGAGATTAGCTAGGAGCGTCAAAGCGTAAGGATGAGCCCCGAGCTCAGGCTCGTCAAAGAGCATCGTTGCGGGTGGCGACGGCTGGAGCAGAGCTGTAGCGAGGCAGATGAAACGCAAAGTGCCGTCTGATAGCTGGCTAGGACGGAACGGATAATCCGAGTCTTTCTGAAGCCATTCGAGTTGAATCAACTCTGGTTTGTCAACTACTGGGCGGAGCTTGAAATCATTAAAGAATGGGGCGGCCAGCCTCACGACATCGCGGATCTTCTCATAGTGATTTGGGTTGGTTTGCTGAATGCGGTATAAAAAAGCCGCCAAGTTCCCAGCGTCAGGGCGGAGGTATTCATTGTCATTGATGGCTCGCTGGCGACGGACTCCCGATTCAGGGCTCGTATCGTGGAAGTGATATACAACCCACCCTGAAACGGCCTCGTAGACATGCCACGACACGCCATGCGGCCCACTCTTGCCCCGATCGTCCTTCCTTTCTTTGAGCTTGGCCTCGAGGTGGCCGGAACCCAGCATTTGCCGCGAGTGAAACATCCCAGTGAAGGAGACGAACTCCTTGGCAAAGATGAACCGATTATCGCTTGTTGGTGCCAACTCAAATTCATACGAGTTCGCACCAAACGCGAATCTCCCTCGGACTCTCAGAGTCACCTTCGGCCCCAGATACAGTTGCGCGTCCGCGCCGCCCTCCATGGCGACAGTCTGCTGAAGGCGCTGGTCAATGATCTCACGCAGCAAGCGAAAGAATGCGACAAAGTTACTCTTCCCCGCACCGTTGGCGCCGATGAGAACATTCAATGGGCTAAGCGCAAAGTCCTCCAACTTCCGGATAGACTTGAACCCTTCAATCGTGAGCCGCTTGATGGTGTCGCTCATAAGTCACCGGACGTCGTTGCCGACTGGCAAACTGTCAAATCCCCCTTTAATTTTGTCCATTATCATGGCTCTTTTCAATTCCATCGGCAAGTTCCAATTTGCGAGATAGCACCGGGATTTGCGCGGCGGGACACGGTTGAAAAGCGCAGACTCTCGTTTTCCCGAGAGTGCGGCTTCTCCTTCAAATTCGCGTTACTTCACTTACAGCAACCGGGTTATTGCCGCTTTTGCTCTTGACACGAGGCCAGAGGCGTGGTAGCCTATGATGGTTGACCTATGGAGAGCGCCGGCAGAGAGCGCGGGAAGGAGACTCGAAAGCGGCCCGCAGAGTGTGGGCAACAGCAAGGAAATGCAAAAAAGATACTAAAATAGAGGGAACGAACTCAAGGATTTGTTGCAAACACAGGACTTAGAGCTTTTACGAGCGAAAAACGAACTCAAAACGAACTCAATTTTGTGCGCAAATATGAGCGAATCATAGCGAAAAAGCGGGTTTTAGGTGGCAGATTTCACGTGACAGGCGGCGGGGGCCCGAGCATGGCTGAAGTACGAAGTGTGAAGGCTGGATTGTTGATCGGCTACAGGCGGGCGCGCATACATTCCGATAAAGGCCTTCGCGACGCATGCGCCGCCCCGTCGTTCTTAGCATGGATGGCCTCATTTGACTTTCTTCTGGTGGCAGAGCCCTGGCGGCTCGAACCTCTGGTAGGGGGCTCACATCCAAGAGCTATGGAGGTGTAAACATGTATGCAATTACAGGTGCGACCGGAAACACAGGTAGTGTGATTGCCGCGAAACTGCTGGGCCGCGGAGAGAAAGTCCGCGTAATTGGCCGGGACGCCAGCCGCCTTGGAGGGTTTGTCCAAAAGGGCGCCGAGGCTTTCGTTGCGGACGTGACCGATGCGGCCGCGTTAACCAAAGCATTCACTGGCGCGAAGGCTGTGTATGCAATGATTCCCCCCAATCCCGCAGCACCAGACGTGAACGGTTACCAGGAGCGGGTGAGTGATGCCTTGGTGACTGCAATCAAGGATGCCGGCGTCGGGCATGCTGTAGTTCTCAGCAGTGTGGGAGCCGACAAGCCGGAAAGGACCGGCCCTGTCCTCGGCTTGCATAACCTGGAACAGAAACTGGGCAGCGTTGCCGCCCTGAATGCTCTCTACATTCGCGCTGGCTATTTCATGGAGAATCTCCTGCCTCAGGTCGCGGTGATTAAGAATTTTGGCGTCCTGGGTGGGCCGTTGCGAGGCGACCTGTCCGTGGCCATGATTGCGGCGCGGGACATAGGCGACAGGGCCGCAGAGGGGTTGCTACGGCTCAGCTTCACCGGCAAGCAGGCGCGCGAGCTTCTCGGCCAGCGCGACGTGACTTACCGGGAAGTGGCCTCCGTAATCGGTAAGGCCATCGGCAAGCCCAATCTCAACTATATGCAGTTGCCGCCCCAACAGCTCAAGCCTGCCTTGCTTCAATTAGGCATGTCCTCGAGCATGGCTGACCTTCTTCTGGAAATGTCAGAAGCGCTGAACTCCGGTTACATGGCGCCTCTGGAGCCGCGTTCGGCGCAGAACACTACACCCACAACAATTGAGACTTTCGTGGCCGAAGAGTTTGTGCCGCGATTCGCGGGAAAGGCCGCAGGCTCATAGTTGAACGCCAGAGCGGAGCAGGCCATGAATCGCCGGTCAGCCTTGCGGTGGCGATTCAACGGGCGGCGGGCCCATCCATAACGCCACCAACGCCCCCAACGCCAAGCCCTGCCCGATGATCTCCGGCTGGACCTTCAAATGCGCGAGCGGAGTGAAGATGGGCCGCAGGTAGACCATGCCTTCAATCGTTCCGGGGGCCGCCACCGTAGCCGCCCAGAATCCCAGCACAATGTAGAGCCCGGAGATGGAAAGGAAGCGCTTGCTGAACGACCAGAGCGTGAGCGTGTCGAAGAAAGGGTACAGGGCCGCCGCTATCAGGAGTCCCTCCAGAAATTGGGCGGGGAGAAACCATGTCGCCACATGTCCCCACAGCTCCGGCTCGACCTCCGTACGCATGAAAAGCTTGAAGATGGGGTTCGAGCCCACGTAGAACTCTTTGGTGAAGAGAGGGTAGGTGATTGTTCCCGCCACCAAATAGGTGATGATGTGCGCCGCCGTAACTTTGCCGGCAAAAGCGAGGAAATGGCGTGGCTTCATGAGATTCCTCCGGGCGTGAGCCCACCACGCCGCTGCCGGCGGGCTGCCCCCTCCGCCCGCGCTATGATACCCAGGGGCATCTTCCGCGCCATAATAAAACCGACGGGCTCGAGGATGACGCGATTAAGGTTGATGGTGGGCCCACCAGGACTTGAACCTGGGACCAACGGATTATGAGTCCGCTGCTCTAACCAGCTGAGCTATGGGCCCACGCTGTAAGTATAGGCGAAAAGGAAATTCATTGCACGCTCCAGGCAGGGGGCGGTACGGGTGTCATTTGCGGGAGACGAGCCCCCGAAGCCGCAGTCATTCCCGTGGAAGCGGGAATCCACTCGGTAAGTCTTCGGAAATAGGGAGTCTATAGACTAGATTCCCGCTCCCGCGGGAATGACAGGCATTTCGAAATGGAGCCCATTCCAAATGACACCACCACCCAGCGTACATTGCCGCGGCGAGTGTTGGTGGGTGATAAGGCTACTCTCCGTTGATGAGAATCCTGGTGGCTTCAGTCAACGCGTTGTTGGTTCCCCAGACCGTCTTCGTCCCCCAAACCGACTTGAAGCCCTGGGTCACGCCGTCGCCCCATACAGCCGAAGTGGTTCCCCACACGGTTTTCTGGTCCATCAGCGTCGTTCCCCAGACGGTCTTGGTTCCCCACAACCAGTTGGTGCCCCACACCGACTTCGAGTCGGTGACCAAGTAAACATCCCCTGTGGCGCTGTTGTGGGTTGCGCTCGGAGTCAGAGCGTTACCAACAGCAAGTTGGGTGTCGTTCAGGGCTCCCTGAATATCCAAATACCCCGCGCCCACCGTGAAGATGTCGTACTGGCTGACGTAGAGCTGCCCCGTGACCGGGTCGGTCGCTGTGCTGAAGGTAGGGAACGCCTTGGAAGCGTCGCGCATCAGTCGAGCCTTCACTTGGTCGGGTGTCAGGGACGGGTTCTGCTGCAACATCAGCGCCACCGTCCCGCTTACCATTGGAGTCGCCATACTTGTGCCGCTGAGGCGGTAATAGGTCGAAGACCTCATGCTGCCTCCGTTGGTTTGGTACAGCGAGCGAGGAATCTCATTGCTGGGATACTGCCTCGGCAAAGTGAGGGAAACATTGTACAGGGAGATGATGAGATTGCCTGGCGCCACGATGTCCGGCTTCGCGAAGTGGTCGATCATGGTGGGGCCCTTCGAGCTGTAACTGGCGATCAGGTCATCGCCACGGGTAGGGGTACCCATGGTCTTCATGGCCCCCGCTGTGATCACGTAGGGGTCGTTGCCGGGGGAGGTGATGGTGCCGTAGCCGTTCGTGCCCTGCGAGTTGTCACGGCCGTAGTTGCCGGCGGCGACCACAACCACGATGCCGGCTTTCCAGGCTGATTCCACCGCCTGGCAGAGCGGGTCCAGCGTGTAGCTTTGGTAGACGGGGCGGCCCAGCGAGATATTGATGACCCGAATGTTGTATATAGTTTTCAGACTGATCGCGCTCTGGATGGCACTGATGACAGTGCTATCACTGCCTTGCCCGTTCTGGTCGAGCACCCGCAGGTCAATTAAGTTGATGTTGGGTGCGATACCTTTGAAGGTGTAAAAATAGCCCGATCTGGTAGAGCTCGCGCCACTACCGCCGACAATGCCGGCCACATGCGTGCCATGGGCATACTGGTCATAGGTAGCCCCGGTCCCAGTGAAATCTTGGTGATAGACAATCCGGCTGGAATTGTGGGAATTCTTCAGATCGGGAAGGTCGAAAATGCCACTGTCAATAAGCGCCACGCCGATGCCAGTACCGTCCAAGCCCGACTGCCAGCCGAATGGGGCGTTCACCGTTGCGTCGTAGTAGTCCAGCAGCGCCCCGGAAATGGGAGTCGCCATTCCTTGGACGGGATGATCGACCGACGAGATGTAGGCGACGTCGGGGTCGCTGGCCAGTTCCTTCAGCTTACTGGCCGGGATCTTGTAAGCCCCGCCCTTCACGATGCCGAGCTCAGACTTCAGTTGACCGCCTCGACTCAAGACTTTTGCATGATGTCTTGCGGTTGGGGCTTGTTTGAATTGAACAATCACGCTTACGTAGGAGTCGGGATCTGCGGCCTCCAGGTCCGGCGCAATCTTGGGGTGCTCAGTAAAAGCCGGCTTTCCCAACAGGAAGCAAGCTGAAAACATCAACAAAACCTTCCACGTTAGGTTGAGAATTGGTTTCACGTTGCTCTCCTATCGTCGGGTCGTCTTCATCCTGAGAAGGCGTGCCGTTCGTACAATCTCGTCAGCGATTGAAGACAACCTTTTGCAGATTCTTTCTGTCTGGCCTCACTTCCTATCTGTTTCGGGATCCAGAGCAAACCTTAGTTCTTGTGATTCGTGATTATTTCCGTCCGAAGACCGCAGCAGGCAAATAGCCCCAAGGTACTGTTATTTTGGTGCTAGCCGCAATACTGTTCACTTAACGTGATTCTTGTGCTATTCTGGTTGGGGCGGGAGGTCCCCCAGAATGGCCCGTACCGTCGGAACTCTACCTGCAGGCAGCCGCATTACCGACTACATCAGCCTGGGTGTCATCACCAAGTTTTTCCCCATCGAGAAAGTCCGCGAGGCTTTGAAGCAGACGAACCGCACCAGCCGGCGGGAGCGTGATTTGCCCGCCCATGTGGTGGTTTATTACGTCATCGCGTTGGCGCTCTACATGCGCTCTTCCTATCGCGAGGTGCTGCGCTGCTTGCTGGAGGGAGTGCAGTGGCTGCTGGATCCGTCGGCCACCGTAAAGGTAGCGGGCAAATCGGGGATCTCGCAAGCCCGCAGCCGGCTGGGGACCGAACCGCTGAAGAAGCTGTACGAGACCGTCGTAACCCCGATCGCCGAAAAACGGACGCAGGGAGCCTGGTATCGACAACGGCGGCTGGTGAGCCTGGATGGCAGCACCTTGGATGTGGCAGACACCGCGGCGAACGACCGGGCCTTCGGCCGGCCCGGGGCCAGTCGGGGATCGAGTGCCTACCCCAAGATTCGCTTCGTGGGCTTGCTGGAAAATGGCACCCACGTTCTGTGGGCGGCGCAAGTGGATTCCTATGCGACGGATGAGATCACACTGGCGCAAGCCGTGGTGCCCGCCCTGAAAAAAGGCATGCTGTGCTTGGCCGACCGGTTTTTCCCCGGCTACGAACTGTGGCAGAAAGCCGCGCAGACGGGCGCTGAACTGCTCTGGCGAGTCCGCCAGAATGCGCGTTTGGAGGTGGACCAGCGCTTGGCGGATGGCTCCTACCTCAGTCGCATTTATCGGTCCACCTCGGACCGCCGGAATCAGCGCCACCCCATTACGGTCCGCGTGATCGAATATCGTCTGCAGGATGTGCCAGGAGCGGAGCCGATCTATCGCCTGATCACCACGATTCTGGATCCCCGATCGGCCCCGGCGAAAGAACTGGCGGCGCTCTATCACGAGCGATGGGAAATTGAGACCACGCTGGACGAACTGAAGACCCATCTGCGGGGTGCCCAGATCGTCCTGCGCAGCAAGACTCCGGAACTGGTCCGGCAGGAGTTTTATGGACTCCTTATGGCCCACTTTGCCATTCGCGGCCTGATGCACGAGGCCGCCCTGCAGGCGGATGAAGATCCCGACCACCTTTCCTTCCTCCATGCCGTGCGGGTCATACAACGGCGCCTGGCTCGCTATGTCGCTACTCCCCCCTCGGCAGAAGAGAGCGTTTCATGAGGCCATACTCCAGGAGATTCTGCAGGAACGGGTGAGTTGCAGCCGCCATCGCATCAACCCCCGCGGCGTGAAGCGCAAAATGAGCAACTACCGGCTGCGGCCTCGCAAGCGGGGACCTACTCGCCGCATCAACTTTTCTGCATCCGTGAGGATCGTTAAATGAACAGTATTGGTGCTAGCCGACCTTTCGCAGTTGAGGGGGCAGGTGAAGGGTAAGTGCTTTGTTTTTAGCGGAGGGATGTCAAAGGTCGGCACTACATTTTCAATCTCGGTGGCGGGGTTTGGGCGGCCTCCTGGGGGGCCTTGATGCGGGGTGGTGGCTGGGAAGGCAAGCTCAGATTGAGCTGGTGCAGCAGCAACGACTGATCCGGTTCGGGCTGGGTGTAGCGGGGCATGATCAGCCAACGACCGTCGGTGGTGGGCAGGCACACATCGAGCATCTGAAGGGTGGCCAGTTTTTCCAGCACCGCGCGGGGCGTCAGGCCCGGCGCTAAGGCGGCCAGCCGTTGCTTGAGGGTCACCGAAAGGGCGTAGGCCAGGAAGGCCACGAAGATGTGGGCTTCCACCCGCTTCTCCACTTGGTGATAAATCGGACGCAGTCCCAGTTCGCTCTTCAAGGTTTTGAAGGCCGCTTCAATCTGGGTCAGTTGGACATAGTGTTGCCAAAGTACTTCCGGGTTCTCCCCCACCAGGTTGGAGCGCAACAGATAGTGTCCATCGCGAAGCTCCGCCTTCTGCAACTTCTCTTTGTCCAACTGAAAGGTGAACGTCTGGCGGGTGACTTCCTCTCCCTCTTTGGGCAAGCGCAGGGACACGAAGCCGAAGGCCCCCGCCCCGCTTGCTTCTTCGCCGCCCCGATGCGCAGCAGCAGTTGATCCCGCGCCGGAGCACTCCGGCGCAGCTTGCGCAAGGCCCTCAACAACCCCACCAGTTTGCGTCGTCGGATGGCGCGCTCCTTCGACCGCCGGCCTTCACTCTTGGCCAGCACATAGAGTTCGCCGTCCTCCGCGAACAACTTCACCTCCACCGACTCACGCACTTTCTGCCAGGGCAATTCTAGCCACTGCTTTTCGTACTGCTGAATCTTGCCCCGCGGCGTACCCACCAAGTAAAAAACTTCCCGCTTCGCGGCGCGCATTTCTTCCAGCACCTCTTCGCTGGGAATTCCCCGGTCCATCACCCACACCCGCCGCGCGTGTCCGTACTGAGCTTCGATCTTGGCCAGAAAGCCCCGCAGCGTCGTGCGGTCCGAGGTGTTGCCCTCCATCACTTCGTAAGCCAGCGGAAATCCCTCCGGCGTCACCACCAGCGCGATCACCACCTGCCGGCAGTCGCCACGGTGATCCCGGCTGTAGCCGTGCTTCGCTTTGGGAATTCCCTCGCCTTCGCCCTCCATATAGGTGCTCGTCAGGTCGTACAGCAAGACGTCGAAGCGTGCCTGGAATAGGTCTTGCCAGCGTTGCCGCAGGTGATCGAACAACGCCGCCTTGTGCTCCACGATGCGATCCAGACAGCGATACAGCCGATCCTTCTCGGCCACGGCGAAGCCGCTGCCTAACAGATCTCCCATGGCGCTCTGGTCAAATCCTTGCCGGTGCAAACGGAACTCGCTGCCCGGCGCGATCAGCCGGCTCACCACCAGCAACTCCAGCACCTTCGCCCACGCCCCTTCCTCGCGGCCGGCGTCCAGCCGCCCTTCCCAAAACGCCCCCAGTCCCAACTGCTGCCACAGCTCGCAGCCCAGCCAGTAGTTGCCAAACGCCCGCGGCCGCCGCAGCTCCATCTCCCGCAACTTCACCTGCACGCCATCCAGCGCGTCGGCGGGGATCGCACGATCCTCCGGAAACAAGCTCAGCGTCCGGGCCCGCTGCTCGGCTTCATCAAATACCTCCAACGTCTGTCGCCATGCCCCCTGCTGGCGGTCATTGATCTCTCCCAAAAACAAAACCTGCCGCTGCACTACCCGCCCTGAACGCACCCGACGGTTCTCCACTACACTCCAGGAGCGGTGCTCCTTGCCGTCCTTGCATCGCCGTTTGCTGCGTAGAAACATCGTCAGCGCGCATCCTGACAGCTTCCTTCAGCGCTTGTAAAGAGGGTAGGTCGGCACTACAACGGCTTTCTGAGAAGCCTGCTTTGATGGATAAGAGGTTAGACCGATAGAGAGGTCAACTTCCCCTCACAAATGTGCGGAACTGCGAAGGTTGGGCTAGGGGCAATACTGTTCATTTAACGATCCTCACGGATGCAGAAAAGTTGATGCGGCGAGTAGGTCCCCGCTTGCGAGGCCGCAGCCGGTAGTTGCTCATTTTGCGCTTCACGCCGCGGGGGTTGATGCGATGGCGGCTGCAACTCACCCGTTCCTGCAGAATCTCCTGGAGTATGGCCTCATGAAACGCTCTCTTCTGCCGAGGGGGGAGTAGCGACATAGCGAGCCAGGCGCCGTTGTATGACCCGCACGGCATGGAGGAAGGAAAGGTGGTCGGGATCTTCATCCGCCTGCAGGGCGGCCTCGTGCATCAGGCCGCGAATGGCAAAGTGGGCCATAAGGAGTCCATAAAACTCCTGCCGGACCAGTTCCGGAGTCTTGCTGCGCAGGACGATCTGGGCACCCCGCAGATGGGTCTTCAGTTCGTCCAGCGTGGTCTCAATTTCCCATCGCTCGTGATAGAGCGCCGCCAGTTCTTTCGCCGGGGCCGATCGGGGATCCAGAATCGTGGTGATCAGGCGATAGATCGGCTCCGCTCCTGGCACATCCTGCAGACGATATTCGATCACGCGGACCGTAATGGGGTGGCGCTGATTCCGGCGGTCCGAGGTGGACCGATAAATGCGACTGAGGTAGGAGCCATCCGCCAAGCGCTGGTCCACCTCCAAACGCGCATTCTGGCGGACTCGCCAGAGCAGTTCAGCGCCCGTCTGCGCGGCTTTCTGCCACAGTTCGTAGCCGGGGAAAAACCGGTCGGCCAAGCACAGCATGCCTTTTTTCAGGGCGGGCACCACGGCTTGCGCCAGTGTGATCTCATCCGTCGCATAGGAATCCACTTGCGCCGCCCACAGAACGTGGGTGCCATTTTCCAGCAAGCCCACGAAGCGAATCTTGGGGTAGGCACTCGATCCCCGACTGGCCCCGGGCCGGCCGAAGGCCCGGTCGTTCGCCGCGGTGTCTGCCACATCCAAGGTGCTGCCATCCAGGCTCACCAGCCGCCGTTGTCGATACCAGGCTCCCTGCGTCCGTTTTTCGGCGATCGGGGTTACGACGGTCTCGTACAGCTTCTTCAGCGGTTCGGTCCCCAGCCGGCTGCGGGCTTGCGAGATCCCCGATTTGCCCGCTACCTTTACGGTGGCCGACGGATCCAGCAGCCACTGCACTCCCTCCAGCAAGCAGCGCAGCACCTCGCGATAGGAAGAGCGCATGTAGAGCGCCAACGCGATGACGTAATAAACCACCACATGGGCGGGCAAATCACGCTCCCGCCGGCTGGTGCGGTTCGTCTGCTTCAAAGCCTCGCGGACTTTCTCGATGGGGAAAAACTTGGTGATGACACCCAGGCTGATGTAGTCGGTAATGCGGCTGCCTGCAGGTAGAGTTCCGACGGTACGGGCCATTCTGGGGGACCTCCCGCCCCAACCAGAATAGCACAAGAATCACGTTAAGTGAACAGTATTGGGGCTAGGGGGAAGAGTTGACTTTCCGTGGGGTGCGCGACATAAGTGTGGGGGGTGATGGGCTTGGCTTTTGCGAGGACGTAAACCGTGCGTAATGATACGCTAGGCATAAGGAGGCACCTTATGCCGGATTCTCTTTCTGCCTTGGAAGCAGAACGTCGGTCGATTTTGCATCAGATCTCCGAACTGGGTGACTTTCGGCCGGGATCGATCACCGCCACCCAGGGGCGCTGCGGGAACCCCCGCTGTCACTGTCATCAGCCTGGGGAGGCGGGCCATGGCCCCACGCTCCGTCTCACCTACAAGATGCGAGGCAAGACGGTGACCGAGAGCTTCTCCAGTCCGGAGGCGCAAGGCAAGGCGGAGCGCGAGATTGCCGAGTTCCGCAAGTATCAGCAACTGAGCCGCGCTTTTGTAGAGCTGAACGATAAGATCTGCCGTCAGCGTCCGATCCCGGAGGAGGCGGGAAGGAAGGAGCAGGAAAAAAACGGCGGAAGCCATTCAGCGGGAAGTGGCGGAAGAAGTAGAGTCCCTCCTGGCGGTGATTTTTGCCGGACGGCGCAAGTCGGGAAGGCTGGACTTGGAAGCCGTGGAGATGGCGACCCGCGCCGCCCTGCACCGCGCGGGGGCCGGAATGCTGGAGGAACTACTCACCCCAGAGGAGGAGTTTTCCCGCCAAGTTCCCTGCCTCTGCGGCCAGGCCGCTCGATATCACCAGATGCGTCCCAAGCGATTGTTGACCGTGCTGGGGCGAGTCGAGACCGAGCGTCCCTACTACGTGTGTACGCACTGTCAGCGAGGCCAGAGTCCGCGCGATCAAGAACTGGATGGGGTGGGCAGCGAGTATTCCCCCGGGGTACGGCGCATGATGGGCTGGGTGGGTAGCGAGTCGTCGTTTGAGCAGGGACGGGAGCAACTGGAACTGCTGGCGGCGCTGGAGGTCACCACCAAGGCGGTGGAACGGCAGGCAGAAGCCTTGGGGATGGAAATCGCGGCGCAGGAGCAGGTGGAAATTGAGCAGGCCCTGGAACTGGAGTTGCCGCAAAAGGGACCGGAAATCCCGGTGCTGTACATCGAGATGGATGGAACGGGGGTGCCGACGGTGGCCTCCGAGACGGAGGGACGAACTGGTAAAGAGGGAGAACAGGCCGGCACGCGGGAGGCGAAGTTGGGCTGTGTGTTTACGCAGACGAGGGTGGATGCGAAGGGCCGACCGCTACGCGACGAGGCTTCCACGACCTATAGTGGAGGGATCGAAACGGCAGAGGCCTTTGGCCGAAGGATGTACAGCGAAGCCGGGCAGCGGGGCTGGAGCGGGGCGAAGAAGAAGGTAGTGCTAGGGGACGGTGCCGTGTGGATCTGGAACTTGGCGGACGAGCACTTTCCAGGTTCGGTTCAGATCGTGGACCTCTACCACGCTCGGCAGCACTTGTGGGACCTGTCGGGAAAGTTGTGGGCTACCGAGGAGCGCCAGCGCCAACGATGGACGAAGAAGCTGGAACAGAAACTCGAGGGCGGCAAGATCGAGTCCTTAGTCAAGGAGTTGCGGTTCTTGCCCCCATCCACCCCCCAGGCGGCGGAGTTCCTCCGGCTCGAAGCCGATTACTTCGCCCGCAACGCCCCGCGCATGCGCTATCCCGAATTTCGGCGACAAGAGTTGTTTGTGGGCTCAGGCGTGATCGAGGCGGGGTGCAAAACCGCGATCGGGTCGAGGCTCAAACGCTCGGGCATGTTCTGGACGGTGCGCGGCGCCAACGCCATCCTCGCCCTTCGCTGCAATCGCTTGAGTGGCAAATTTGAAGACTATTGGGAGAACCGCAGGTGCGCCTAACCGTCACAGTTTTGTCGCGCACCCGCCCGGTTTTCCCGCCATTATGGGGATCATGGTCTGTCATCCTGCTGAGCGAAGAAGATTGATTGGCGCGGGCCGGCATAGCCCCGAGGCCGCGGGAAGGCGTAGCCTTCCCGCGAAGGGAAAAGGGACAAGCTGGCCTGCGGAAAGGCGGGGCCTTTTCCGTCGGCTGACGGACAGAGCCGCCCCCGGAAGTGTCATTCCGAGCGCAGCGAGGAATCTCGCTCTGATTCTTTCTCCCCCTACCCTCTAGCCCCATCGAGCTTCGACCTACCTCAGCACAGAGCGAGACTCCTCGCTGCGCTCGGAATGACAGCGGGAGGGCTGGAGCAGCCTAAAGAGTTTTGTTGACTTCCGAACTCCGCTTCTGCAATATATGGCTATGTCATATATGGAATCAAAAATTCTCGATCGAGAGTTGAAGAAAGGCAGCGCCGAGCTGTTGATTCTTTCCCTGGTCGAAACGCGGCCCCGGCATGGTTACGACATCAGCAAACTGATCGAGCAGCGCTCGCGCGGCGCGCTGCGTTTCCACGTCGCCTCGCTTTACCCCCTGCTCTACCGCCTGGAAAAGCGCGGCTGGATTCAAGGGCGATGGGTGGAAAAGAGCGGGCAGCGGCGACGTCGCTATTACCGCCTCACCGCGGAAGGGCGGAAAATTTTGGCTTCACAGCGCCATGGCTGGCAAGTGTTTGTCGAGGCCATCAAGCGCATCACGGAGGTTGAACATGCCTGATTGGAAAGAAGAGATTGCCAGGCGGTTGGCATCCTTGAAGCTCGCGCCGGCGCGCGAGGCCGAGATCGTCGAGGAAGTGGCACAGCACCTCGAGGATCGCTACCAAGAGTTGGTATCTGGCGGGGCGACAGAAAGCGAAGCCCAGCGCGCGGCGCTCGAGGAACTGCGCGAGGAGGACCTGCTGGCGCGCGGGCTGCGGCGGGTGGAGCAAGAGGCAACGCAGGAGCCCATGGTGCCGGGCGGAGAAGAGAGAAGCAACTTTCTCGCCAGCATCTGGCAAGACGTTCGCTACGGCCTGCGGATGTTGCAGAAGAATCTGGGTTTCACGGCCATCATAGTGGCAACGCTGGCGCTCGGCATCGGAGCGAATACTGCGATTTTCAACTTTACCAATGCCCTCCTTCTGCGGCCGCCTGCCGTCGAGTCTCCGACTCGTCTCGTGGAGGTATGGGACCGCAACGTAAAGGCCAGCTCTGCTTTTGAGGCGTATATGCCGTTCAGCTTTCTCGAATACGCTTACTATCGCGACCACAATCATGTGTTCTCCGATCTCATCGCGTATACCGCTGATCCCGCCTTCATAAGCTGGAACCGAGCGGGGCAGGGAGAGTTGGTCCAGGGCCAGTTCGTTTCGGGAAACTTCTTTTCGGCCTTGGGAGTCAGACCTGCCTTGGGACGGTCCTTCGTGCCCGAAGAAGACAAGGTCCCGGGAACGCATCCGGTGGTGGTGTTGAGTCACCGATTCTGGCAACAACGGTTTGGCGCGGATCGCGGCGTGCTTGGAAAAGAGCTCACTCTGAATGGGATCATCTTCACGGTGGTGGGCGTCGCGCCAGCGGGGTTCAGTGGAATGATTGTTGGACTTAGCCCTGACTTTTGGATGCCAATTATGATGGAACCCCTCATCAAGCACTACCCACAGTTGCTGGAAAATCGGGGTTCACATGAGTTCCTCGCAATCGGGAAATTGAAACCAGGCGCAACACGCGACGAGGCGAAGGCGGAGATGTGCCTGCTGGCGCACCAGCTTGAGCAGACGCATCCTGCCAATAATAAGGACATTGATGCTGCTGTTTTTCCCGCAACGATGATGCCCGGCCCGTTCCGCGGCTACGTGGGCGCGTTCACCGGCCTGTTGCAAGTCGTTGTTGCATTTGTGTTGATGATCGCTTGTGCGAACGCTGCAAATCTCTTTCTGGTGCAATCGACAGCACGCCGGCACGAAGTGGCGATTCGCTCTGCTCTCGGGGCGTCGCGCTGGCGGCTCATTCGACAGACCCTCAGCGAGAGCCTCCTGGTCTCAGCTCTCGCTGGGGCGGCGGGCTTTTCCCTGGCGCAATGGACCGCGCCGTTGTTGTTGCGCTTCAAGCCGCCCACGTTGCCGATTCGACTCGAGTTAACTTCCGATTGGCGTGTGCTGGTTTTTACGATGGCGTTATCGCTCTTGGCAGGGATCGTGCTGGGGCTCGCTCCAGCCCTTCAGGGCACGAAATTCGGTTTGATAACAACCCTGAAGGAGACAGCGCGCAGTGGCAGCTACCGCCGATCGCGATTGCGCAGCACCTTGGTTGTCGCGCAAGTCGCGATTTGTCTGGTGCTGCTTATCGGAGGCGGACTTTGCTTGAGGAGTCTTTTCAATGCGCAATCAATTGACCCTGGCTTCAGCGTCGAGAAACGCTTGATCGCCACCCTTAATCTGAACAGCCTTGACTACCCGGAGGATCGAGGAAGGACCTTCTATGACACTCTCACCGAAAGAGTCAAAGGCCTGCCCGGTGTGGTGTCGGCCTCGGTGGCGAGTTACTTGCCGCTGCAGGGCGATTACATGGGACTTGAGGTCAATGTTCAAGGCCGGCAACCGCCGCCAGGGCAGGGAGGTTTCGTAGTTCAGTTTTTTGACGTCGGCCCCGGTTTCTTCCGCACTATGGGCACGCCGTTGCTGCGAGGGCGAGAATTCAATGAGCGCGACCGCCAAGGCGCGCCACTCGTGGCCGTGATTAACGACGCCATGGCCAATCGCTTTTGGCCAAATCAAGATGCAGTGGGCCAGCGGCTCATCGTGGGTGATGAGAAAAGCGGCGAACACTACGAGGTCATCGGGGTGGTGAGGGGAGGGAAGTATCGCACGTTGGGCGAGGAGCCACAACCCGCCCTCTTCAGGTCGTTCCTTCAGCAGTATCACCCGAAGGCGACTCTCGTGGTGCAGACCGCCGGCAGCCCTGCTTCGTTGCTGGTGGAAGTTCGTGCGCAAGTATCGAAGCTCGACCCGAACTTGGCATTGATCCAACTGGGCCCGTTGCAGCAGCAATTAGCGTTCGCTCTTTTTCCGGCGCGAGTGACGGGGATTCTGCTCGGCGTCATTGGTTCGTTGGGATTGCTCCTGGCAGTCGTCGGGCTCTCGGGCATGATCGCTTATTCGGTCGCGCAACGCACCAATGAGATCGGAGTCCGCATGGCTCTGGGGGCGCAACGGCGCGACGTGCTTCGCTTGGTGGTGAGCGATGGGACTCGCCTTTCGTTGTGCGGCATTACAATTGGTCTGCTCGTTTCTTTCGGATTAACGCGATTTCTCTCCAGCTTGCTCTACGGAATCAGCGCCACGGACCCAGCGACATTCGTTGTGGTATCGCTGTTGTCGTTTATGGTCGGCGTACTGGCAAGTTACCTCCCCGCTCGCCGTGCAACGAGAGTAGACCCGATGGTGGCGCTGCGGCATGAATAGGTGTCGGATGCCGGGTGCTAGGTGTCAGGTAGCAGCCGTCAGCGGTCAGCCGGGAAGCAAGGTGTTGGCGCGCTGATGGTTGATGGCTGAGAGCTGATAGCAGTTCGTCGAGGCCATCAACCGCATCAAAGAGGTAAAACATGCCTGACTGGAAAGAGGAAATTGGCAAACGGCTTGCCTCATTGAAGCTGGCGCCGGCGCGCGAGGCCGAGATTGTCGAGGAAGTGGCACAGCACCTCGAGGACCGGTACAAGGAATTGGTCTCTGGCGGGACCGCAGAAGATGAAGCCCGGCCAATGGCCCTCGAAGAACTGAGCGACGAGGACATACTGGGACGGGGCCTGCGGCGAGTGGAGCAAGAGGCAATGCAAGAGCCCATGGTGCCAGGCGGAGAAGAGAGAAGCAACTTTTTTGCGAGTATCTGGCAGGACGCTCGCTACGCCCTGCGGATGCTGCGCAAGAATCCGGCGTTCACGGCTGCCGCAGTAGTGACGCTGGCGCTGGGAATAGGCGGGGCCACGGCAATTTTCAATGCCACGGACCAGACCCTCTTGAGTCCACTGCCGCTACCCGAGCCGCAGCAGCTTGTGGCTGTCTATAATTTCGATAAGAAGGGCGCGCGTTACGTCTCGAGTTCTTACCCCGACTACGAGGATTTCAGCCAGCGCAGTCAATCCTTCCAGCATCTCTCGGCCTATGTCCGGCTTCCTCTGAACCTGAGCATCGGGGAAAGTACCGAAGGCGTTTCCGTGGAGGCGGTAAGCACGGATTATTTCTCCATGCTCGAGCTTCCACCCTGGCGGGCCGCGCCTTTACTCGAGAGGACGGAGAATCCACGAGCGCCCAACCGGTGGCTATGGTGGGTGAGGATCTCTGGCGCAAACGCTTTGGGGGTGATTCGAACCTGATTGGGAAGACGATCACGATTGCGAATCATGCCTTCCTCGTGATCGGTGTAGTGCCCAAGCGCTACCGGGGCGCCAACCTGAACTGGGGTGATCCGCCCCAGGTGTGGATCCCACTCAGCACGTTTTCTCTTCTGCGCCCGCGGACCGCGGAGATCGATATCTTTCATCAGCGCGCCGCGCGTTGGATGGTCCTGCTTGGCCGTCTGAAACAGGGCGTCACTGTTTCCCAGGCAGAGGCGGAGCTGCGGCTTATTGCCGCCGAGCTCGCCCGATCCGAACCCGCCACCAACCGGGACATCACTGTTGCCGCGTTCTCAGCCAGCCGGTCCAAGTTCTGGCCTGCCTACCGCGGCTCGATCACGCAATCGCTCATGGTGTTCAGTGTTGGAGCGGGATTGGTGCTTTTACTGGCCTGCGCTAACGTTTCGAATCTGCTGCTGGAGCGGGCTTTTGCCCGGCGCCGCGAGATGGCGATCCGGATCGCGCTCGGCGCAGGACGTGCGCGCCTGATCCGGCAGTTGATGGCCGAAAACCTTTTGCTGGTCATCGCCAGCTTTTCCGCAGCCCTGCTGGTTGCTTATGGTCTTGATGGAGTTCTGGCGCGCTTTCCTAATGCGTTTGGGATTCCGCTGCCGCTCGACCTGGGGCTCGGCAGTCGCACGCTGCTTTTCGGCTTCTTGCTGTCACTTGCCACGATTCTTTTCTTCGGCGTCGCTCCCGCTCTTCAGGCCAGCCAACCCGATATCATCCCTTCCTTGAAGGAGTCCGGCAACGCCCCTTTGCAGGGTCCCAGCAGCGACTGGCTCCAGCGCCTGCTCGTGGTGGTGCAGGTGGCTTTTTCGATGGTCCTGCTGGTGGTGGGCGGCATCTTCGCGCGAAGCATCCTGAAGGCCCACTCGGTTGAGCTTGGCTTTCGTCCCACTGATCTTTTGATCATGAGTTTCGATGTACCCCGAGAGCATTACAACGACGCGCGGAGCCAGATTTTCCTCGAGGCTGCGCTGAGAGGAGTTTCGACCGTCGCAGGCGTCGAGACAGTGACGGTGGCGAGGGATGTGCCGCTCACCATGATGCACTCCACCATGCAGGTTGCGGATGCGGAAAGCCGGGAAGTTCTTCGAGCGGCGTATAACATGGTAGGCCCCGCCTACTTTCACACCCTGGGGATTGCAATTTTGGCAGGGCGCGAGTTCACGTGGGGCGACAAGGAGAACTCAGCGAAGGGGGTGATTGTCAACCAGACGCTGGCCAAGCGCCTATGGCCCGGTTCGAGCGCGGTGGGGCACACCATCGCGGTCGAAGACGAACTTGGCCACCGGACCTTGCTCGAGGTGGTGGGGCTGGCCCGCGATTCCAAGTATGTTTCCGTCTGGGAACAGCCGGAGCCGTACATGTATTTTGCGGCCTGGCAATGGCAGTTGCCCGCAGGGAACTTGATCGTGCGGACGCGCGGCGAACCGGGAACTCTGCTGCGCGAGATTCAACGCAAATGGCAAGAGGCTTTCCCGGGCGCGCCACTTTACGCCGTCCACAGCGGGAAGGAACACGTGCGGATGTCGCTTGCCCCGCAACGGCTCGCTGCGGGCCTTCTGACATCGTTCGCCATCCTGGCGGCCATCGTGGCCACGGTTGGTCTCTACGGGGTTGTGGCCTGCTCTGTGGCGCGGCGAAGACGAGAAATCGGCATTCGCATTGCTATTGGAGCTGAGCCGGCCATGGTCGTCCGCCGTATCCTGGGCCAGGCGCTTTCGCTTACGGCTCTCGGATTGGTCCTCGGCGGAGTCGCTGCTTGCGTGTTGATGCGGCTCGTTGCTTCACAAGTGAAGGGGGTCTCTCCCTACGACGGGATCACCTTTGTGGTCGTCTCAGTGCTGCTGTGCGCTATGGCGGCTGGCGCGGCGCTTATCCCCGCGCTGCGGGCGGCCAACGTGGATCCGCTCGCGGCATTGAGATCCGAATAACAACGCGGTGTGGGAACTTCTTTCGCTGTCCATCGCTCCCGCCAAGCGAGGACAGAGGAAATTATAATCAAGTGAGATTACCTTCCCGCCTGCGGGATACTGTGATAGACTCTGGCCGCGTTGGGAGTATTGCGCTTTCTGCGATGACACGAACGGCTGAAGCTCGCCAAAAGTTACGCGAAATCTGCAGGGTTGCGGCGCGGGTGTTTTACGAAAAAGGCTACGACGGCGCCTCGATGCAGGATATTGCCGAGGCAGTCGGCCTGACCAAAGCGGGTCTTTACCATCATGTAAGCAGCAAGGATATGCTGCTATTCGAAATCATGAACTATGGCATGGATATCCTGGAGGAATCCGTGCTGGCAAAAGTGAAGGATATCGCGGACCCGCGTGAGAAGCTGCGCCAAACCATCATCGGTCACATTGATTTGGTCGCACGCGCCCGCGACATGGAGATCACGGTTATCCTCCACGAGAACCGCTCCTTGAAAGGCAGCTTGCGCCAGAAGATCAACGCCCGGAAGAGAGCTTACATCGACTATCTCGAGGACCTGATCAGGCGGGTGCAGGAGCAGTCCGGCATGCCGGCCCAGCTCTCTCCCCATATCGCCGCCTTTGCCGTACTGGGGATGATCAACTGGCTCTACCAGTGGTACCACCTGGAAGGGCCCGTCAAGGAAGAGGAAATCTCCTCTGCCTACGTGGACTTCTTCTTTCGCGGCCTGCTCGGCAATGCCTGAGGGTGAAAATGGCTAATCCAAGGATTGCGTTTCAGGGTGAGCGCGGCTCATTCAGCGAAGAAGCCGCATATAAACTGCTGGGAAGGCGCATCACGGTAAAGCCTTGCGAGACTTTTGGGGCCATCTTCGAAAGCGTGGCGAGCGGGAAGACGAAATACTGCCTGGCCCCGATCGAAAATACTCTAGCGGGGTCAGTCTACGAGAATTACGACCTCCTGCTCTCGCATGACCTGCACATCGTCGGCGAAGTGAACCTGCGCATCGTGCACAACCTCATCGCTCCACCCGGCACGGCGCTCAAGGACGTAACCCAGGTTTACTCTCACCCCGTGGCGTTGGCGCAATGCGGGGAATTTTTCAAGCGTCACCCCCAGATTGAGAAGATCCCTTTCTACGACACCGCCGGAGCGGTGAAGATGCTGGCGGAGCGGCGCCTGCCCGGGGCCGCGGCCATCGCCAGCCGCATTGCCGCCGAAATCTACCGTGCTCGCATTCTAGCGACGCACGTCGAGGACCATCGCGAGAATTACACGCGCTTTCTGCTGCTCTCCAGGAAACCGCACGTTGCCGCGAAGGCGAACAAGGTTTCGATTGTCTTTTCCACCCCGAACGCTCCCGGCGCTCTCTACAAGTGCCTCAGCGTGTTCGCGCTGCGTGATATCGATCTGAGCAAGCTCGAATCGCGCCCTCTGCGTGGCCGCCCCTTCGAGTATTTCTTCTATCTCGATTTCCTGGGCCACCTGAAGGAAGAGCGCTGCCGGAATGCGCTCGCCCACTTGGGTGAGGTGACGAATTTCTTGCGCGTGCTGGGCTGTTTCGAGCGCAGCGGCTAGTGGTCAGTGGCCAGTGGTCAGTTGTCGGCAGTAAGTTGTCACAACGGAACGCTGGCGACCGACCACTAACCACTGCTTTACCATGCTACGGCATATCGGTGCCCGCGCACGTCCGCGCTGGACCTCCCCCTCTGATTTGGACATGCCCCTGAAGGCTGTGGCCATGGTCCCCAAAAAACCGCCGGGTTGTCAAGCGGATCAACCTGCCTTGCTGTCTCGCCTAACGCAGCATACACTTGTCTACGGACGTAGCGCCGGTCCCTCGCCTAGGGGACAGGCACGTGTCGTCCTAAGGGGCGGCGCTGCTTTGGGTTTCATGAGGCAAGATAACAGTCCGAAAGGTGGTTACGACCTATGGCAGGAATGCGTGAAGGGAATTGGAATCAAGCCTCGTGGTCCCTCGCCATCCTTCTGCTTTTTTGGGGTGTAGGGGCGACCCTTGTGGTCGCCCCTTGTTGTCGCGCTGCTGCTCAGGGAGTTGAGAGCATTGACGACATCACCGCCAAGTACCATTTCCTTTCCCCGGATGACACCTTGGGAATTCTAGAAGAAGAGGGGAAGTTGAAGGGGTACATTGAAATCCTCCAGGGTGATGAGGAATCCGACGACGTGCTCAATTACGAAATTGTTTCGGGCGCGCGTAAGAAAGACCACGTGGAATTCAAGACCAACACCATCCATCGCAAGTACTATCGTTTTTCCGGAAAGGTCGAACGGGGCTCAGGCCGCCAACCTGATGACCCTGATTACCTGAGGCTGGTGGGGGATTTGGAAACAGTGACCGTCAAGGGGGACAGCGGACAAGAGTCCGTGGAGAAGAAACATCTGGTCTTGAAGAGCTTCGGCAAGTCTGAGCGCGATGAGCAGTGAAGGTATCGGGTGATCGGGTGGACGACAAACAAGCGGCGCTCCGTTCATTGCTCACCCGATCTCCCGATCACCCGATTAAGGGGTGGTAATGATGGGCAATATCACGTGCGACAGGTGTTCCCGGTCGTGATAGACGGTGTTGGTGGAGATGGCGAGGCGCCGGTTCGCGTTGAGCGGCTCGCCGGTGTTGGGGTTGACATCGAAGCGGGGAAAATTGCTGCTTGAAATGTCCAGCCGAATGCGATGACCTTTCGCAAACAAATTTGACGTCGGGTAAAGATGAATGGTCAGAGCGTAGACTCGGCCGGGTTGCATGAGCTCGCCACGCTCGAGGGAATCGCGGAAGCGCGCGCGCAGGATGCCATCCTCGAGGTTCATGTCCATTCCCGCCGGCAAGTCGGCGCTGGGAGGATGCACGTCGATGAGCTTCGCGGTGAAATCGGTGTCGGGCGCTGACGACGACACCCACAGTTTCACGTCGATGGGGCCCGTCACTTCCACGTTGTGATCGAGAGGCGGCGTCATGAACACCAGCACATCGCGCCGCGCGGAAAGTGGGAGGTTGTTGTGACAGTTCCACACGGCCTCGCTACAGCGCTGGTCCCACGCGCCTTGAAGTAAGATGCCATTGCCGGACGAAATGTTCCCGCCAACGGTGGGGACGGGGTTGCGCGGATCGAAATCATAGCTCGAGCTGCTGTCGGCCTCGGGCGGCTTCTCCGGGGAGAGTGCGCCCTCGGCGTGGAGATAATAAGGAGTCCAGCGGGTGCGCGCGAGCGGCCACTCCTGCTCATCGCGCCACACGCCACCGTGCACGTGAACACCCTCCGCCGTCTTCCGCTCGCTGCCGCCACCCATTACGAAGATCCTCACCGGAGCGGCGCGCTCGACGCCGTTGTCCGCGCCTTCCAGCCAGTGATTGTACCAGCGCAAGTGAAACGCCTCGCTGTCGATTGCCGCCTCGGAGCCGAAATCCGTCTGCCCGTGTGTGTGAAACATGTGCTGGCCGTGGATCCAAGGCCCCATGATCAGTTTCATCGGTCCGCGCTTGGCGCGCGAGAGAGCCATGTAGCTCATCGTCGTCTGTAGCGCCCAGGAATCGTACCAGCCGCCGATGAAGTAGGCGGGGACGTCCTTGTATCGGCTCGTTTGATCGACGACGTCAAAGCCCGGCTGCTTCCAAAAGCTGTCGTTCTCGCCGTGGCTCATGGCGAGGACCAGCCAGTCCTCGTACTCGGGGGCAAGCTTGAGCGGCGTCGTACCCTTGCGCAAGGGAAGCTCGGCCAGGTATTCACGAACATGCTTCGCAGCCTCTTCCAGAGCCGAGCGCGTGGCTGGGTCGCGAGCTTCGCGACTGCCTTGCGCCGCGCCCGTAGTAAAGATCCAGTTCATAAAGCGCAGCTCGAACGCTCCCCCGTTGCGCATGCCAAAGTAGCCGGCGTTCGACACCGCGTCCACCGGAATCAAGGCCTTGAGCCCGGGCGGATTGCTTTCTGCCATGGCGTGCTGCGTGCCGCCCACGTAAGAAGTGCCGATCATGCCGAATCCGCCGTCACTCCAGGACTGGTTCACGAGCCACTGGGCAGTGTCGTATCCATCGTTCACGTCGTCGGTCATCATGTGCCAGACACCTTCCGAGGCATAGCGTCCGCGCGTGTCCTGGCAGACGACCACGTAGCCGTGCTCCACAAAAGGGAGGATCTGCCTCGTGGCCCCATCTTTATTGTAGGGAGTACGCTCCAGAATGGCCGGAAATCTGCCCTCCCGCCGAGTGCCGTCCCGAGCGGGGAAGTAGATGTCGGTCGCCAGCCCTACGCCGTCGCGCATGGGCACCATCACGTTCCTAGCGACGACATAGGATGCGGTGTCGGTCGTCCGCTCCCGCTGCCCCGCCGCGAGGATGAACACCAAGCCACCAAGCAGCCAGACCATGAACAGCCTGGAGCCGCGCAGTGTCGAGAGCTTCATGAAGAGCCTCCGAAATTGCTTCTGTACATCGTAGCACAAGGCCCGCGGGTGGATTTGGTCATAAATGGGTAGTGGGTCAGTTTGATGTCGAGGCGGCTTTACGCCGCCATTTGGCGAGATAAACTCGCCGCTACAGCACAAACTTTGGCAGCACACCATTGATCTGCCCAATATGCTATCTTGGTTGGCCTGCATGCGTGCACCGATGCAGGAGCGAGGGGGGTCTGATGCGATTTGCGCTGATTCTTTTGATGCTTTCCTGGGCGCCGGCTTATGGCGCCGACTTCTATGTTTCGGCAAGAGGCAATGATCGAAATCCTGGCACCTTAAGCCGGCCATTTGCGACTTTGGAGCGCGCCCAAAAGTCCATGCGCACCAGCAAAGCGGGCGGTCCCGTCACGGTGTGGATCCGTGGTGGCACGTACATGGTAACTCGCACCTTTCGCCTGACGGCGGAGGACTCCGGCGCCGTTTACCAGGCTTACCGAAATGAATCAGTGCGGCTGATCGGCGGCAGGCCGATTCGCGGCTTCCGGCGGGTCACCGACGCCGCCGTTCTGCGAAGGCTTGATCCTGCCGCGCGCCGCAAGGTGGTCGCTCTCGATCTGAAGAAGCAAGGCATTACGAATTTTGGGGAACTGACACCGCGTGGTTTCGGCCGCCCCACGCACGTGGCCGGGGTGGAATTCTTCTTTCAAGGCAAGCCCATGCAACTGGCGCGCTGGCCGAACGGCGAATGGGCAACAACCGCTGGCGCCGTTAAAGGCCAGGAGGACCGTTTCCAATATGAAGGTGACCGGCCCGCACGCTGGGCCGCCTTGGACGACGTGTGGGTGCATGGCTACTGGACCTACGACTGGGCTGATTCCTACGAGAAGGTGAAGTCCATCGACACTACGAGGCGCGAAATAATCACCTATCCCCCGCAAGGCGTTTACGGTTACGCGAAAGGGAAGCGCTATTGCGCTTTGAACATCCTCGAGGAGCTCGATGAGCCTGGCGAGTGGTACCTGGACCGCAGCAGCGGCGTGCTCTATTTCTGGCCGCCCGCGCCGCTGGGGCGTGGCGAAGCCGCTGTCTCGCTGCTGGAAGAACCGCTCATCACACTCGATGGGGCTTCGAGTGTAACCCTGCGCGGCCTGACGCTCGAGTACACACGCGGCGATGCCGTGGATATCCGCGGCGGCGCCGGCAACAAGATCGTGGGCTGCGTGATCCGCAACATCGGCAATGTAGCTGTCAAGATCGAGAGCGGCGAGCGCCACAGCGTCTTGGCATGCGACATTTCCCAAACCGGCGACGGCGCGGTGACCCTGGCGGGCGGCGACCGGCCCACCCTGACCCCTGCGGGCAATTCCGTGGAGGATTGTGATCTTCACGAATTCGGGCGCTGGGTGAGAACTTACACGCCGGGTGTGCTCATCAGCGGTGTGGGCAACCGCATCGAACATAACAGGATCCATGATGCGCCCCACTGTGCCATTCTGCTCCACGGCAACGAGCATCGCATCGAGTTTAACGAGATCCACCACGTAGCGCTGGAGACGCACGACGTTGGCGCGTTTTATCTGGGCCGCGATTACACGGAGCGCGGCAACGTGATTCGCTATAACTACTTTCACCACCTGGGGAGTGAGGGCGTGAAGGCGGACGACCTTGTGCAGGCAGTTTACCTGGATGACTGCGCCAGCGGCACGCTGGTTTACGGCAACGTGTTTTACCGCGCGGGCCGGGCGGCAATGATCGGCGGCGGGCGCGACAACACTATCGAGAACAATATCTTCGTCGAATGTACACCCTCCGTGCACGTGGACGCGCGCGGCCTGGGCTGGGCCAGCTTCTGGTTCAACGGCAAGGACAACACGCTGATCGAAGGGCTGAAGGCGATGCGCTACAAAGAGCCTCCCTACAGCACGCGGTATCCCCAGCTCGTCACGCTCTTCGAGGATCCGGACACGGCCGTGCCCAAGGGCAATTCCATTGTGCGCAACGTTTCTTACGGAGGGAAGTGGTTAGACCTCTTGGACGGGATGACGGATAAAATCATTCACATTCAGGATAACTTCATCGAGGGCGACCCTGGATTTGTGGACGCCGCGCATGGCAACTTCCAGCTTCGTGACGATTCACCGGCATACAAGTTAGGGTTCAAGCCGATCCCCATGGAACAAATCGGCCCGCGCAAACAATGAGGCATCTTGCGAGGCCGAATCCGTCAATTGACGGATTCGGCCCGGGGCCAGCGCCGCTGGCCCCTACCCGTTTCCCTACCTGAGAGACTTGCCGGCCCCGGGTTGTTCGACGCTCAAGCGCGTGCCTGCATCTTCATCGGCATAGGCTGCCACGATCTCCCCAAAGTAGACGCGGTGGAAATCTTCGCGGGGATAGAATTCCTCCCGCACCGCCTGCGCCAGCGCCTCGGGCACTAGATCGTTGCGGTGCAGCGTCCGACATTCGTAATGAACCACACACTCCTTGATGATGGGGGAGCGAATCTCGCGGCTTGGAAGGGGGGTCAATTGCGCCTCAGCAAACTTGTCGTGATGTCTGCCGGAAACCGTCCCGCAATGGCTCACGGCTGCCGGTAGTTCTCTCGGAGGCACATTCACTGTGAAATCATTCACTTGCTCGAGCCGGCTATAAGTGTAGCGCGAGGGCCTCACCAGCACGATGAAGACAGGGCGCGACCAGATGCAGCCAATCGTTCCCCAACCAATCGTCATGACGTTCGCTTTTCCGTCCGTGCCCGTGCTCACCAGCAGCAGTCCGTCTTCCCGCATGCGCTGGATCGTCTGGGCAAAGTAGTCCGTGAACTTTACTTGTACCTTGGCCATTCTCGTTTCACCTCTGGGACATATTGATAAGTCGAAAGTCGAGAGTCGAAGGTCGAAAGTCAAAAACCAGCCGACCATGCCGAGCATACCACACAGCGTGCCTGTGATTCTGCAACTGACCCCCCACCCGGCTCCGTCAGTTGACGGACTGGTGAAAACGCCGGACGCGGGCCACCCTCTCCTCTTGGGAGAGAAGGTGTTAAAAAATCAAAACAGCTCATCCGGCGGCTGACGGACTAAGGCGCAAAGGAACGCAAAGTGAAAATCGTTTCTTTTCTTTGCGACCTTCGCGTACTTTGTCCGTCAGCCGACGGATGAACCCTTTCTTTCCTCCAGGGATTGTTTCACAGCTTCAGAAGGCAAAGACCAATTTTAGAATCAGAACGCTTCCTCAATTGCCACGGAGAGCAGTCATGGGATCGATACGTGAAGCGCGCCGGGCGGGAATATATCCGGCAACACACGCCACCGCGCACAACAGAAGAGCCATGCCTGTGAATGTTGCCGGATCGGTGGGCGAAGTCCCAAAGAGCAGCGAGGCGATCAGCCGCGCGACGGCAAACGATGCAATCATCCCCAGAGCAATACCAATCAGCGCCAGCCGCAGCGTGCCGGCAATCACACCAAGCAGTACGCGCGCCTGAGTTGCGCCGAGGGCCATGCGGATGCCGATCTCCTGCGTCTGCCGCGTAACCGAATAGGAGATGACTCCGTAGATTCCCAGCGAAGCGAGAATCAGGCCCATCACCGCGAAGGTCCCCACCAGCAGTACGAAGAATCGACGTGGCGAAACCGCTCGGTCCACAAGCTGCTGAATCGACCGGAACTCCGTCGCAGGCTGTTCCGGATTCATCTCACGCAGCGTACTCATTACGCTGGAGGCAAGTGCAGCAGGCGGAAGCTGCGTTCGCACCACCAACTCCGCTCCTTCCGGGTCTTCCTGAGTTGCAGGGACATAGACCTCGGGACTGGAGGCATCCTCCAAGCTACTCTCCCGAAGGTCGGAAATTACGCCGACCACACGGCTGTCGCCACCACGGCCTATTCCTTGCGCCAGACGTCCAATAGGATCCTGGCCCGGCCACTCCCGGCGGGCTGCGGCCTGGTTGATAATGATGACTTGTTCGCTCTGGGGCGTATCTTGCCAATTGAAGTCGCGGCCCGTGCGCAAATGCATGCCCATCGCGTCGAGGTAACCCGGAGTTACGACATAGACGAAGGCATCGTGACTCTTCTCCTTGGAATAGACCTCCCCCTTCGCCAACAGTCCCCAGCTTCGATTACGGTCCAGCGGAAGCATGTCGGCAATCCCCGCAGCCTCTATTCCGGGAAGCGCACCCACGCGCCGCAACATTTCTTGCAGGATCGCGCCACGCCGCGCTGGATTGCCTCCATCATCGTAGCTCACCTTGATCGCGGCCGCGCGGCTCGGCTGGAATCCCAGATCCACGTCGAGCACGCGGAGAAAGCTGCGCATAAGCAGGCCCGCGCCGACCAACAATACGCAAGCCAGCGCAACTTCCGAGACGACCAGAGTCGAGCGCAGGCGCTCGTGTTTTCTTCCCTGGCTCACGCTAGGCCCTGTGTCTTTGAGGGTTTCCTGGAGATTGCTGCCCGACACCCTGAACGCGGGAGCGAGACCGAACAGAACCCCGACGCAAATCGCGATCAGCAGCGTCCAGGCAAGCGCGGCGCCGTCAACCCTGACGCTGCTGAGCAACGGAAGCGCCATCGATCCCTGATGGGCCAGGTACTTGGTGATGACAAACGCGAGGCTCAGGCCGAGCGCCGCGCCGGCGCCTGACAGCGCCAAACTCTCCGTCAGCAGTTGGCGAATCAGACGTCCACGCCCTGCGCCCAGAGCGCTGCGCATGGCGAATTCTTTGCTGCGCGCTGCGGCTCGCGCCAGTTGTAAATTTGAAAGATTCACGCAGACAATGAGGAGAATAAGGCCCACCGCACACCACAGGACAATCAGCGAGCGGCGCAGCTTACCGTTCACATGGTCCTTCAATCCCGTGATGGTTGTTTTGATGTCGGTACCCCAATCTGGATTGGCAGCTCCTTGGAGATGCGGAAAGAGGATTTTAGATTCGGCCTGCGCTTGCGCGACCGTCACTCCAGGCTTGAGACGGCCAATGATCGACACGGTGTGTCCCCAATTGCGGATGCCATCCATGATGGCCGGGACAAAAAGATCCATCTTCGAGCCAGGCGAAAAAACAGCCCCGAAGTCGAAGGTGGGCGGAAGCACGCCGACGACAGTTACCGCATCGTGATTGAGCCTGATCGCCTGCCCAATAATCGCCGGATTCGCAGCGAACTGCCGCTGCCAAAAGGGAGAACTCAGCAGCACAGCGGGCCTGGCGCCTTTCACGCACTCCTCCGCAGTGAATAGCCGCCCCAGTGCCGGCTGAACTCCTAGGGTTTGAAAGAAGTTCCCAGCCACCCAGACGCCTGAAACTGGCACTGGCTCCCGGGGGCCCATGAGCGTCCCTTCAGAGACGGAGTAGAAGGGTACGAAAGCCGTCATCTCCTGAAACGAATGGTTGTCACGTTGGAATTCCTCATACGCGTCTACCTCGTAGGTTGTGTCAGAAAGGCCGCCCACGCCGTTGTTCCCAGCAAACCAGGCGAGTTGCTGGGGGTCACGGAACGGCAGCGGGCGCAGCAAGATCGTGTTCACGACGCTGAAGACGACGACATTGGCGCCGATACCCAGCCCAAGGATCAGCACCGCGACAAGCGTAAAGACACGATCCCGGCGCATGGTTCGAAAAGTGTAGCGCAAATCCTGTATCAGCGTGTCTAGTGCCGGCAAACCGCGCGCCTCGCGATGCCGCTCTTTCGCTTGCTCCATTCCGCCGAATCGGATCAGCGCCTGGCGCCGGGCTTCCTCTACCGGCATACCGCGACGGAGGTTTTCTTCGATGGCAAGCTCGAGATGAGCGGCCATCTCCGCCTCGAGGTCGCTATCTAGCGGCTCTTTACGGAAAAATGCACGCAGGCGGTTCAGCGCCTGGCGAAGTGAAATGGTCATTTGTCACCACCTTTTGGAGTGCGGCAGCTTGCTGCCGCTTTTACATATCGAGCTTGCTCGATACGCTGCTGGAAGCAAGGTTCCCGCAGGAAAGCGGCAGCAAGCTGCCGCACTCCAAAGTTCTGGCTACAAAGCGAGCACGCGGCCCATCACGGCAGAAAGGCGCTCCCAGTGGGCAGCGTCCTTTGCCAGTTGTTTGCGGCCTTGGTCTGTAATGGAATAAAACTTTGCCTTGCGCTTGTTGCTTGAGGCCCCCCACTCGGCTGAGATCCATCCTCGCTGCTGAAGCCTCACGAGCGAAGCGTAAATGGTCCCCTGGTTGAGGAGGACTTCATTCCCGCTCACCTGCTCGATGCGCCGGGCAATGCCGTAACCATGCTGCGGTCCCAGGACATCGAGTGTGCGGAGAACCATTACATCCAGGGTTCCTTGAAGAAGGTCGAGCTTTTCCTTAGCCATGCTTCCTCCTGTGGCAAGACCACATTCCCCTCCTTAATAAGGAGGGAAGCAGGGGGTGGTTGCCCCGCGTGTTGAATCCGTGCCCGCCACCCCCTCGCTTTCCCCTCCCCGAGGAGGAGAGTCATGTGGCATCACCACATGTCCCATTAGACGGACTTAAAAGACTGTGGTGAGCACCAATTCCGACGGTTTACTTCGCTCTGTAAATTTCCAGGACTCTCCTCATAATTTTGTGCCCATTTGGCGTAACTGTTGAAAGCAAAGAAGATATGGTTTTCAAAGTGTGAGAGATTCCTGACACTTGAATTCCAACCCCAAACGTACGGTGTAGCCAGCTCTGGAAAAGGCGAGAGCGGGTTCACAAGTCACCGAGGCTACGCAGAAGAGCTTTGTTTTCAATAGGGCACCCTTTTCGTGAGTTAGTCCCGAATACCCGAGAAAGAGCGTGGCGCTCACAATGGAGCGCAGATTTGATGAGCCTTGGGGCTCAGCACGTGGCATGAAAATGCGCCTTCGGCACAGGCATTTTCATGGCACAATCTGGTGGATTGCACCGCACAAACAAAAAAAACGGGGAAACTCCTCCTAAATTTCTGCTTGACAACGGGATAAGCCTGTGCTAGCCTACCGTTGTGGTGAAGGAGCGCGCTTTGAATCCGCCACGGGCAATGGTCTCGAAATCGACCCGGCGAAGGGATCAAGATCCGCAGGAAATTAAAAAAAGATGTTTTTCGGGGGAACGAACTAAGCTATCTATTGAACATAAAGGACTTACCTTTTTTTAGTGCGCAAAACGAACTGGTTTTTGAGCGCAAAAAGGGCAAAACGAACCCAAAAGAATGGCGAAAATGCAGCAAGAAACGCAGAACTGGTACGGGGTAACGGTGGCCTGCCCGGGTTGTCGCAGGAACGTGCCGACAAGAGAGCGCAGCAAGGGAATTCGAACCGGACACGCCTAACGGAAAGAATCGACAGGAAGACGAAAAAAGATGTTTTTCGACGGAACGAACTAAGCTATCTGTGGAAAAAAAGGACTTAGCGTTTTCTAAGTGCTAAAAACGAACTGGTTTTTGAGCGTAAAAAAGGCAAACGAACCCCAAAAAGTGGCCAAAAGACACCCCATTTTGCAGACTTCGAACCCAATTCGCGCCCCATTCGATGAAGCACGGCAGGTCATTTCCCGGTTCCATGCCGCCGAGGCTTTCGCGGCAAGCCGGCAGGGGCTGATTCATGCTTTCACATAAGGAGAGCTTCATGAAATCCAACGGGACTCGTCGGCGTTTCCTGGGAACTTGGCTGGCGGGTGGGGCTCTGGCTTGCTCCCCGCCAGCCTATGCCAGGGCGCCTAGTCCCAAGAACCCTCAAGGAGTTTTCGACGTGCGGGAGTTCGGCGCAGTAGGCGATGGCCAAGGCTTGGACACCAAGGCGTTGCAGGCAGCCATCGATGCCGCCGCATCCTTGGGTGGAATCGTCTACTTCCCGCCGGGGACTTATCGTTCCGGAACTTTGTTTCTCAAGAGCCACATCTCGCTCTATCTCGAGGATGGCGCAGTGTTGCTGGGAAGTTCGAATCTGGCGGATTTCCCCTCGGTGCAGCCGGCGCTCCGCAGCTACACCGAGGTTTACGCGCACCAGAGTCTGATCTATGGGGAGAATTTGGAGAATGTCTCCCTTCTGGGAAAAGGGGCTATCGACGGACAGGGCGCAGCGTTCAAGGGGGGGTACGGGGTCCGGCCTTATCTGATTCGGATGGTGAACTGTCGCAACGTTCATGTCGCCGACCTTACGCTCAAGGATTCGCCCATGTGGGTGCAGCACTACCTGGCCTGCGAAAACCTTTCCATCCGGGGGCTGACGGTGCACAGCCGCTGCAATGCCAACAACGACGGCATCGATATCGACGCCTGCCAGAAGGTGCGCATCTCCGATTGCGAGATCTTCTCAGGCGACGATGCCATCGTACTGAAGAGCACCCTGGACCGCCCCTGCCGGGACGTGGCCGTGACCAATTGTGTGGTGAGCACCCCCGCCAATGGATTCAAGGTGGGTACGGAAAGCGTGGGAGGGTTTGACAACATCGTGATCTCCAACTGCACGGTTTACGACACCCGGTGCGCGGGGATTGCGCTCGAAACCGTGGATGGTGCTATTCTTGAGAATATCATTGTTAGCAATATCTCGATGCGTAACGTTTGCGTGCCCATCTTTCTCCGGTTGGGGAACCGCGCCCGTCCGATTTACGCGGGCGCTCCCAGGCCGGGGTTGGGCAGCCTCCGCAACGTTGTGATCCACGATATTCAGGCGAGCGGGGCCGCGCAGGTGGGGTGCGCCATCTGCGGCCTCCCGGAACGGTCTATCGAAAACCTCACCTTGGCCAACATTCGCGTCCGCTTCGCAGGCGGCGGAACTCGGGACGACGCCGGCCGCGACATCCCGGAAAACGCCAGCGCCTATCCTGAACACAATATGTTTGGCGTGCTGCCGGCGTACGGCTTCTACTGCCGCCATGTGAAGAACGCGCGGATTCTCAACACGCAGGTCGCCGTGGAACGCGAAGACCTGCGCCCGGCGCTGGTCTCGGACGATGTGGAGGATCTCAGGGTGACGGATTTCGAAACCGCGAATAGCAGTCCTGTGCTGCTTCTGCGCAATACCCGCAATGCCTGGATCGAATCGAATCGCGCGCCAAAGGACAACGAGGTCTATCTTCGCCTGGAAGGGAAGCAGACGGAGAATCTGTGCCTCGCCAGCAACGATCTGCGCTGCTCGAAGAAACCTGTCGACCTCGCACCCGAGGTCGCTCCCGAGGCCGTGATGTCGACCCCTCCCCTGAAGCCCTATTGAACAATGACCCGGAACCGACTGACCGTGCCAGGCTGCGCACACAAAACGGAATTCCTGTGAGGGTGTGAATTTGCGTCAGTGCAAATGACGGCACGCCAGTTCTCTTCGATCCCGCGGGTGGCGCCGTCATTGCCTTTTATATCGGCGACCGGGGACATGTGTATGGGCGACGGGGCGCATACATACATGGCAATGTATACGCCACCCGCGGCCTCACTGCTTCCCGGCGCGCCGGTGAATTTCGAGTGCCGCCGCATTCGCCTTCTTCACGGTCTCGACAAATTCCTGATAGGGGCGGTCCTGAATGTCCACCAGCCCGTAGTTCGAATTCTCCCCGTCGAACCGGCCCTCCTTGGGCTCATCAACCCACTCGAACCAGTGATAGCCGAGGGCCTCGGGAAGGCTTTCCAGCCGCGTGACGTAGTCGGCATAGGCTTTGGCGCGCGTGGCCTGGTCGGGGACTTTCGGCCCCGCGCCCCGCGTATTGGGCAGTCCGGAATTTTCGGCACGAAAAGCAAATTCGGTGACCATCACCGGCGCCGGTCGTCTTGAACACGGCCTGGATCGCCGGGCGAGGATCAAAGGCGTAGACGTTGATCGAGACCACGTCGGCGTGGCGAGCCCCACGCAGAGCGGCCTCGGGAGGCATGCCGGCAAACCGCGCGCCCAGGTAGAGGTGATTGGGGTCGGCGGCGTGAATGGCCCGCTCGCACACTTCGAAATACCGGCTCGCCAGGATTTCCAGGAACTGCGCTGCGTTGGATTTGTAAGCCTCGGTGGCCGCCGGCGCCGGCAGCTCTTCAAAACTCGCCGCGCTCACGCCCCAGGCTTGATTCAGTTTGCTGATGTCGTTTCCGTATCGTTCACGCAAAAACTCACCTGCCTTTTGGTGTCCTGCTGCGCCTGCGGGCAATTTCAAGTACATCTCCAGTAGGGTTTCCTTGCCGCCCCAGTCCGGTCCCCAGCGCAGTTCGTTGTCGCTGAAGTATCCCAGGAGCATGTGATCGGAGCGGCGCGGCTGGCAAATCTTCCCCGCGATCTCTGTCGCGGCTTTCTCGAAGCGCGCCGCGAAGTAGTCCGCAGGTCTCCTTTGCTGCCAATCCGCTCCCGCTCGCGCCGCAATGTCCAGGATCACGGTATATGCAGTCCCGTGGGTCCACAGTACGGGGTCCGACCACGCGCCAATCGTGTTGAAGCCCCATTGGTGAATTCGGGCCAGCGCCTCCAGGCCCCAGGCGTTGCGGTCCGGATAGATCTTGCCGAGCGTCTCGCAATAGGGGCATGTGCCGGTGCCCCGCACCCGGTCGGATTCATAGGAGATGTTGTCGACGCCCAAAGAGAGCGTGGGGACGCCCCGTGGGTCGATGACCCACCAGACGCCATTGCGATTTTCGGTGCGGAAGAAACCCTCCTGCGCGAAGGTGGGTGTTGTGAAAATAAGCACAATCAAAGCGCTCACAAACATCAGAATGTGAGCCACCACAAGCGAAGCCTTCATAGTCTCTCCTTGTTCTCCCTTTGTGCATCGGACAAGCGCGCGCATCGCCCGGCGCCGCAGAGGCGGCTCCTCCGGCGGTCTTTAGAGGGATAATGTACACCCCGGGCTCGAAAGTCGAAACTGGAAAATCGAAAATTGAAACTCGAAAATGGGGAGAAACCGGAAGCCCGAAGCTGGAATTGAAACAACATCAATCGTCTGTTGCCTTTGGAGCACGGATCGGCGCGCATTCCAAAGCGAAGAACCAGTTTATGTGGTAGATTGGGGAAGAGACTTGGGTGACGAAACGAAGGGGGAAGCAACATGGGCGGAGTAAAAGAAGAAGCTCTAAAGTTGATCGATGGCCTGCCCGAGGAGACTTCGTGGGATGACATCATTTATCAGGTGTACGTGCGGAAGAAAATTGAGAAGGGAATCGAGGCCGCCGAGCAGGGCCGCGTGGTTGCTCACGACGAAGTGAAGAAGCAGTTCCTTTCCCAATGAAGCTCATCTGGACTGATCCCTCCATCGAGGACCTTCGCTCGATTCGCGACTACATCGCACGAGACTCCGACTATTATGCCGCTGACCTCGTTGAGCAGGATGCCGAATGGGCGCGGTGGCAAGAAGAGATGCAAAGCGCACGCTGGCGGCATCTTGTTGGGCGAGGATGCGTCCACGGTCGTCGCTGACCGTCAACAGGCCTTGTTTGGCGGCCCGCGCGATGGTGAAGCCGCTCTCCACTCCCCGCAGATGGGCATAAGGCAGGCCGCCGACAATCGCTACTTTGGGCAGAGGTTGTTTGGGCAGAGGTTTGACAAACAAAATCGTGCGTCCTAGACTGGAAAGTTTTCATGGGCAAATACAGGACATATGGCCGACCTTCCGGCCCGAACTCTCAAGGCAGCCCAAGGGTTTTGGTCTGTGTCCTGGCTGCAATCCTTTCAATTTTGCTGCCCGCCGCAGCCTCCGGGCGCATAGTTAAAGACCAGACTGGCCGCACTGTAAATGTCCCGGAGAAACCTAGGCGCTTGGTTTCCCTGGCTCCGAATATTACCGAGATCGTTTATGCTCTGGGCCTGGGCGACGAGTTGGTAGGGGACACGGACAACTGCGACTTTCCACCTCAGGCTAAGGATAAGCCCCACGTCGGGACGATGCTGAATCCGAGCCTGGAGAGGATCGTGGCGCTGAAGCCCGACTTGGCGCTGGGCACGCCGGAGGCCAATCGGCGTGAGACAGCCGACCAGCTTGAACGGTTGGGCATACCCGTCTACGGCGTGACGGCAAGCACTCTGGCGGGGACCCTGACTTCGATCGAGGATCTGGGGATAATTCTCGGACACCCGGCGGAAGCGAAGAATCTCGTGGCGCAGATGCAAGCCAGGATTGACCGCATCGAAAAACGGATTGAAAGCCAGCCCAAGCCCAAGGTGCTCTTCGTGGTTTGGTATCGCCCTCTCATTACGGTCGGCCCCAAGACATTTATCGCCGACGTCATCCGCGCCGCCGGCGGGATTCCCATCGGCGAGAACCTGAAGGGTGAATGGCCGCGATTGAGCCTGGAGGAGTTGCTGCCGGAGAATCCCGGCGTGATCATCTTGCCCAAGACCGAATCTTTTTCTCCGAGCACAGAGGAGTTTCAAAGCCTCCCTGGTTGGAAGGATCTGCGGGCGGTGAAGGAACGCCGGATGTTTTTCGTTTCCGAGAGCATCATGCGGCCCGGCCCACGCCTTGTCGATGCGTTGGAAGAGTTGGCAGTGGTCCTGCATCCAACGGGGGCCATCAAGACAGGGGAACGTCAATGACCCTTCCAGCAACGCCCCGGAATGTAATTGTGGTTGCAGCGGTAATGTCTTTGCTTCTGGGCTTGGTGGTGTTGGTGTCTTTGACCATGGGCGCAGTCCATTTGCCGCTGTCGGGAGTCTGGAGGGCGTTGGCTTCGCCGGGTGCAAAATCCGAAGCGGCGGTCATCGTGCTCCAGATTCGACTCCCGCGAATTCTTCTGGCCATTCTTGTGGGTGCGGCGCTTTCAGTTGCAGGCACAGGCCTCCAGGCTTTGCTGCGCAACCCGCTGGCCGATCCCTACGTACTGGGAATCTCGAGCGGCGCAGCGGTGGGAGCCATTTTCGCTCTCTGGGTGGGCGGGCGCGTTGCGGCTGCCTCACCCCTGGCGGCCTTTGTCGGGGCAGTGCTCACCATGGTTTGGGTTTACTTGCTGGGAAGGCGCGGCGGACGCCTGGCAAGTTACACGTTGATCCTGGCCGGCGTCATTACCGCCTCCTTCTTATCCGCCGTAATCCTGTTCATGCTCACTTTGCTTTCCACTCGCGATGTGCGTGGCATTGCGTTTTGGCTGATGGGTGACCTCAGCGTGACCCCGGTCGCGGAGTTGCGCTTCCTGGCTCCGGCCATCATTCTGGCGATTGCGGGTCTGTATGTGTTTGCCAAGGATTTGAACGTCCTGCTTCTGGGCGCTGAGGAGGCGGCCCATTTGGGAGTGAACGTGGCGCGCGTCGAGGTGGGCGTCTATATCCTTGCGTCGTTGCTGACGGGGATTGCGGTCTCTGCCAGCGGCGCGATTGGCTACCTTGGATTGCTGGTGCCTCACCTGGGCAGAATGCTGGTGGGCAACGACCACCGGATGCTGCTTCCCACCGCCGCCTTTGGGGGCGCTATCCTCTTGGTGCTGTCTGATACACTCGCGCGAACCGCGCTGGCTCCGGCGGAACTTCCGGTCGGCGCCGTCACCGCCGTGGCGGGCGCGCCGGTGTTCATCTACTTGCTGCGTAAGACCGCAGGCTAGGAATTGTGAAGAGGGTGTGGACCATGAATGTCGGCAAAACCGTATTCGCGCAGTTGATGGATTTCATCCCCGTTCACGAGTAAGCGACGAGTGAATGATCTTTCGTGTAAAGAAAACTTCCCAAATGAGAGGAGCCGACCATGAGTTTCTTCCATCACCACCATCCGCACGCGAGGAGGCAGTTTCTGAAGAAGAGCTTTCTGTTTATGGGAGCACTCGCTCCTGCTTCTGCAGCGGCGGGGCGTGCAGTTGCAGGCGGAGTGTCTGTGGGAGGTATTGACAACGCTTCCTCCGCGCATGCTCAACCTGGCGCGCGGGAATCTGGCGAGAAGCAGGACGCGCGGGAGCCTTACCAGGTCTTCGACGCACACCTCCACTGCCCGAGCGACCAGAGCAACCAAGTGTGGCAATGGTATCCCGTCACCCGCACCTTCGAGGAATTCGCCCGCTATCTGGATCGCACGGGAGTCCAACGCGGCATCATCAACAACGTGCAGTGCCAATTAGCCAAGACGCCTGCCGACTTCATCGCCGGCAATCGTGAGGTGGCACGCTTTGTGGAGAGATACAAGGGAAGATTTCTGGGCGCGTGTGTAGTGAACCCCCTATTCATCGACGAAGCCCTGAAGGAAATTGAGGACTGCCACAAACAGTTGGGGTTTGTTTGGGTGGGCGAACTTTGCAACTATACCGTTCCTTACAAGTACACCATCAAGGAATTCGCGCTGCTGGTGGAGCAAGTGAACAAACTAAACATGGTGCTGGACGTCCACACCGAACTCGACGAGATGGAATACATCATCAAGGAATTTACCCGGGCCACCATCGTCTTTCCACACTTTGGCGACAGTCATGAATTCAATGACATTTTCAAGCGCATCGGCGCCATCGCCGCCCACCCTAACACCTACCTCGACACTTCGGGTTACGGGCACGACCGCGTGGGCATGCTCGAATACGCCGTAAAGACGATCGGGCCTGACCGCGTGCTCTTCGGTTCCGACTTCGCGATCAATTGCCCCGCCACGGTCATCGCGCGCGTGAAGAACGCCTTCATTACGGAAGAGCAGAAACGCAAGATCCTCTCGGGGAACTTGCTAGCCTTGCTCAAACATGTGGAAAGCTAATAGGGACGGATCACTTGGCCTTCAAATGGATCAAACAGCCTCTGCACATCAAGAAATTCTACGGCCTCTCACCCAATCCCGTGAAGACCCAAATCTGGATCGCCATCTCCATTTACGATCTTGGTGGCGATTGTTCGCAAGCAACTGGGGCTCGAACTCAACCTCTACCCCATGTCGCAAATCTTGAGCCTCACCTTGTTCGAGAAAACTCCACTTTTACGGGCTTTTTCGCACATTAAGTGTCAAAATGAACTGGACCTATCGTGTAACCAACTCGATCTATTCGACTCATGACCGGATAGTTCTGATAACTGACTACTGACTACCTACCTCGAACAATGGACGAGCGTGCTTTGCAAGCCGATACTACCGAATTAAGTCCAGCACAGGGAATACGCCACCATTTGCGTGTGGAAGGAGTTTCATTCCGTTACCCGCACTTTGAGCTGGCTTCCATAAGCTTCGAAGCGCATTCGGGAGAAGTTATCGCCATCATCGGCCCGAACGGTTCCGGCAAGTCAACGCTGCTGGAAATTATCAGCGGGCACTTGGGGCCGCAGGCAGGAAAGGTAACGCTGGACGGTGCGGATCTTCACCGCCTCCCGCCTCGGCCCCTGGCGCGGCGAGTGGGCTTGGCTCGTCAAGAGACCATCTTGTTGTTTTCTTTTGAGGTGCGCGAATTCATTCGCCAGGGACGCCACCCTCACCTGGGCCGCAGTCTCTTCGAGTCTCCCGAAGACGAACGTTGGGTTGACTGGGCAATGGAAAAGACCCGCCTGGCGGAGTTTGCCGGGCGGCGCGTGCTGGAAATGAGCAGCGGGGAATTCCAGCGGGCGGTTCTGGCCAGAACTCTCGCCCAAAGGCCCCAACTCGTGCTCCTGGACGAACCCACGGCCAACCTCGACATCGGCTACCAGATTGAAATGTTCCGGCTGCTGCGCCATCTCGCCATCTCGGAACGCTTCATCGCCGTCGTGGTCACCCACGAATTGAACCTTGCCTCGGAGTTGGCCGATGAGCTGATTCTGATGGAACGCGGTCGCTGCCTGGCCAAGGGAACGGCGGAGCAGGTTCTCCAGCCGGACGTGCTCAGCCGCCTCTTTCGCACTCCCATCCTCGTCGACCGCAACCCTTCCAGCGGTCGCCCGCGCGTCACTTGGGTTGCAGGCCCTGCCTAACGTCCCCTGTCATTCCGATCCGTCAGCCGACGGAGAGGAATCTCGCTACGTTCTTTCTTGCACCTACTCCCTGAGGTCACTGTGGTTCCCGGTCCGCCTTAGGCCAGAGCGAGATTCCTCTCCGTCGGCTGACGGATCGGAATGACAGCCTCAAGGGGTTGGCGAGTCTGGCGCGTAGGTGAACTCGATGGCAGACGTGACGGGCAGGGGTGTCCCCGATCTTTCCGCCAAATTCTCAGGCCCCAGGTCGAAATAAGTGTGGGCATCGTTCGCGACCAGGTTGACATGATGCTTACCTGGGTGTAGCTGCGAGAGGTCCAACAAGTAGCTCTGCCCAGTGATCTTGTTTCCCACTATCTTCCCGTCTATTTCCAATGTGTAACTGCTGGGTTCTCTCCCGAGTGTTTTCCAGGTCAAAGGCAACTTGCTGTCTTTCGCCTTGGTCGGTTGAAAGGGGGCAGAAAGCGCCATCACGGTGATGTCGGAGGTCTCGTTGCGGTAAAGTGAGATCAAGGCCTTTGTCAGGTTCACATAGTAGTAGCCCCAACCACCGCATCCGCGGTAACCGCAAGCATTCAATTGCGTTGGTTCGATATCATCGCTCAGCTCCGCATCGTACTCGTCGCCATAAATATTATGCTTTGGCCCTGCCCCCTCCCCTTTTGGCTGCCCTGCAAATTCGTTCCACTGGTGGATTTGAATGAATTTCGGATGACTTTCAAAAGCCACTTCCCAACTTTCAAGGTAGGGCGCCCCGTGATCTCTTCCAACCGTGCGGGGGTCGAGCCAACCGTCCGGGATTGGAAAAGCCGATGGCGTTACCACAGTCTCTTCCGCCGTGCCGGAGTTGTAAGTCACCACCTGGCGGATGATGCCGTCCATCCAAGACCACATTCCGCATTCTGCAGCATGGTCGACTTGAAGCTGGGAAGCCATCCAACGAATCGTCCAATCCGGCGCCTCGAGCGGTGTTTGAGCAATCGCCTTCTTAAGATCTTCACAGGGATGAAGAGGGTTGAACAGGATGGTCAGCAAGGGCTTGCCGTTATAATAAAGCCACTGGTTCTGATACTCAGGCTTGTCCAAAAAAGTTCTTTTGGTCCAGGCCACAACTCCGTTCAATCTCTCGAGCGCGTGGGGCACCGGAGGCCCGTTCTGCAGCCCCAACATGATCACTAACTTCGGCGGATGCCGGCCTTCTTTTTCCATTTGGCTGTAAGTCTTGAAAAGCAGTTCAGTCGTCTCCTCAATCTCGTGCGTAGCGCCTTGATGTTGCTCCCAAGCCGGACTCATCCAAAGAAAGTTGCTCCAGTCAATCAGCAACCAGTCGATTCCCAGATGCTCGAACCACTCCTCGTGCTTCCTGATTATATTGACGTCGTAGGAGCTATACGTTCCGAGGATCGGGATTGCCTCTTGTGTTCCTTTGTTCAGCCCCGGTATGTCTGTCCTGCGGTGCGCATCCCACCCGACGTTTAATTTGGTGAAGTAGGTTTCGTATTGGAGTCCCATCAGCGTGCCGGGAAATTCAGAAGCTTCCAGATGCCCGTTGGCCTTCGGCTCAGAGGCAGCAGGATTAGCCGGACCGCTTCCTCGACGACAGCCCAAGAAAAAGCCGGTTAATAGCAGGACTCCCGCCAGCACAATCCTAAACCTGTTTTTCACTGGTATCCTCCGAAGCGATGGACAATGCCGTGAATCAACCTGCTTGGACACAGTTCGGCCCGGTCATTGTGATGTTTCGAGAGTAAATTGCTGAGCATCCTTCGTGGCGCCGCCTGCCAGGCCAAGGCTCACCTGGCCATCCAGCCGCCATCCACCGTGAGGATAGAACCGTGGACATAATTCGAAGCCTCGGAGGCGAGGAATACCACGGCTCCCTTGAGGTCCTCGGGCTCGCCCCAGCGTCCGGCGGGGATTCGAGCCAGGATGGCCGTGGCGCGCTGCGGGTCGTTGCGCAGCGCCTGGGTGTTGTCGGTGCTGATATAACCGGGCGCGATGGCGTTGACGTTGACGCCTTTCCCCGCCCACTCGTTCGCCAGGGCCTTGGCAAGTTGACCCACGCCGCCCTTGCTGGCCGCATAGCTCGGAACCAGGATGCCACCCTGAAACGCCAACAGGGAAGCAATGAAAATGATCTTCCCCTGGCCTCTCTCTACCATCCGTTTGCCGATCTCCCGGCTCAGAACAAATTGCGAATTGAGGTTGATTTCAATCATCCTGTCCCAGTACTCGTCCGGGTGCTCGACGGCAGGTTTGCGCAATATGATCCCGGCATTGTTCACCAAAATATCAATGGTTGGAAAATCGGCCTGCACCTGTTGGATGAAGGCGTAAAGAGCCTTACGGTCGCTGAAATCACAGGCGTAACCACGGAAATCCCGGCCCAGCGCGCGAACCTCCTGTTCCACTTGGCTGCCGGTTTTCTCCTGCGAGGCGCTGACCCCGATGATGTCTGCTCCGGCCTCGGCCAGAGCCACCGCCATGGCCCGCCCGATCCCGCGCCTGCAACCCGTCACCAGAGCGATTTTGCCCTCGAGTTTGAACTGCTCAAGAATTTGCATCTCGCGTTGTCCTCCTATAGCACCAGTTCGTGCGATCTTGTTGTGCCGCTAAGAATGTTTCTTCTCGGTGTTCTCTGTGGCCAAGAAAAGAATAAACACAGAGATCACTGAGATGCTCCGTGTTCTCTGTGTTGAGGCTTTATAGGCACAGAGGACACGGAGAAGTTCGTTTTAGTGGCGGCCACCGACCCGTGTTGCATTACTAATTCATGTGACGTTGTTGTATCGCGAAGATGCTTTCCTGCTCGTCACTCGTCCCGCCGCGGCGGGTCACTCCTCACTGCACTCGATCAGGACTTTCATGACTTCGCCGCCCCGCTCCATTTGCTGGAGTCCCGATTGCACCTGCTCCAAAGGATAGGTTTGGGTGATGAGCCGTTCCAGCGGAAGCGATCCTGAAGTGGCCAATCGGATCCCCACCTCGAAGTCCTGGTGCTCATAGACGCGAGTGCCGCGCAAGCGCAATTCGCGCCAGAAGAAGCGGAATAGGTCAACCTTGGGCGGGTCGGCAAATATCGCCACAACCACGATTCGCCCCCGCGTGCGAGGGAGCTTGGTCATCAACTCGGCGCTTGCCGCCGACCCTGTCACTTCAAAAACCACGTCCGCGCCGGCTCCCTTGGTTTGCTCTGTTACGTACTCTGAAAAGTCTTTCTCCCGGGGATCCATGGCCTCGAGATCGAGTTCCCGGAGAAGCTGCAATCGGTAAGGATTAATCTCGGATACCAGGACCCTGGCGCCCTGGTTTTTCGCCACCAACGCTACCAGCGTGCCGATCGGCCCACCCCCCAGCACCACAACATATTCTCCATCCGCCACGGAGCCCAGGCGCACGGCGTGGCAGGCCACTGACACCGGCTCGACCAGCGCGGCGATACGAAATGGCAAAGTCGCGGGAAGATGATGCAAAGTGTGAGCGGGAACTGTCCAGTAAGTTTGCATGGCCCCCGGAGTGTCAATACCCATGAACTTGAGGTTTTGGCAAATGTGGTTGTGACCCGCGCGGCAGGCGGGGCAGTTATTGCACGGATCGAGTGGCATCACGGTCACCGGATCGCCCACCGAAAAGCCCTCTACACCCGGTCCCAGCGCTGAAACCGTGCCGGACATCTCATGCCCCATGATTTGGGGCAGGTGAACTCGCCGGTCCATCTTCCCGTGAAAAATATGTAAGTCCGTGCCGCAGATTCCGCAATAACCCACCTTGATCTGCACTTGGCCGAAGGTGGGTTCAAGGGCCGCCTGCGGACCGGTGCTCATGGTTGCATTTCCGACGTAAAATGCGGCTTTCATGTTCTTCACCTCGCGTAGCGCAGACCTGCTATCCAAGGTCTGCGGCTTTTCGCCAAATCGCCACTAAGAATAAGCTACCGCGAGCCTTGACACCAGACCTAAGTTCGACCTTAAATTTGCGTTTCGGACTTGAAACCACTTACCCCATGCCTGCAATTGCGACGACAGAGACGAGCCGGACGATCATAACAGCAGAAGGCGGCACCTACGCTTTGATCCTTTTTTGTTCCAGGGCTGAGCTGGTCCGAATCGGGAAACTCGGCCCGCTCGAGCTTCGACGAGGTTTCTACGTTTACGTGGGCAGCGCCCTGGGGCCGGGAGGTGTGCGGGCGCGAGTCGCGCACCATCAGAAGGTGTCGCCGCGGCCTCACTGGCACATTGATTACCTGCGGCGCCATATCCGCCTCGAGCGGATCTGGTATTCCCACCACCGGGTTCGTCGCGAGCATCAATGGGCTCGCCTGATCCACGCCTTGCAGGCAGCCTCCGTTCCCGTCGCAGGATTCGGCTCGTCGGATTGCCGGTGCGCAACGCACCTTTTCTTCTTCAAGAGGCGGCCATCGTTCAGGGAGTTTCGCGAGAGAGCGGGTGGTGCAAGTGAGTCAAGTTCTGCGTGCGTGGTGATGGAATGGCGGGGCTGAATCCCCACCCTATCCGATTCCTAACAAGTCGTCACTCGTCGGTTTGGGGCAGCGCCTCTTTAGGCTCCTCTTTCGCGGTAACGGAGTAGCGGCGACCTTTAGGTCGGCATTGTCCTGCGTTCCCACCGTGCTGACCTAAAGGTCAGCGCTACGGCGCGGCTTGGCGGTAACGGAGCAGGGCGCTATCAGGTTTCTTGAGAAGTAACAGCTCCAATCCTTGACTCATCAGTTGACCGCCCAACATTGTCGTCCTCTGCTCCGTATCCAAATTGGTGATCGCATAAGAAGCGTCTTGGCGCAGGGCCTGGAGCGGGAAATTAGCTTTCGTGTAAGGGCTCGCCGGGCGTTTTAGAGCCACCAGCAGGCCTTCCTTCTCACCTGGCAGGTCAAGTTGGTAAGCCATCCAGGCATCTTCGGCCTGGGAGTAGTCGCACAACGGGTAGTAATCGCCATAAAAGTATTTCTCGATGGCTCGTTGCTGGTCGAGAATTCTCTTCACACGCTCGAACGGGAAATGGTTGTAGTCTTTCTTGGCCTGTGGCGTGTCATCGTTGGCCAGGAGGCCAAACTGCAATCCGCTGGACATGCTGCTGCGCACGTCGTAGTCGCTGGCGGTCTCCAAGTTTCCCGCCGTAGTGGCATTGAGCGGCAGCCAGTAAAGCAGGCCATGCGTGTGGCACTGCTTGCTCGTGTTATCGTTGGGGAAATCCGTGCGCCACAGAGGGAGGCAGCGGTCCAGCGATTCCAGGTCCATTTGCCTGCCGCCGCTGGCGCAGACGTCGATCACCAGGTTGGGGTGGCGTCGCAACAGTTCGTCCCAGAAGGCATAGAGACCCTCGACCCAACGGATTTCCGTCATACCTTGTCGATCGGGCATGTCAGCGGTCCGCCAGAACTCGAGCGGGGCAATATTGAAGTCCTGGCGATAGCAGTCGAGGCCGAACTCCTCGATTTTTCTCGAAATAAATTCCGTGAGGAATTGCCTCGCCTGGGGAATGCCCAGATTAAACAACCTGTCGTTCTCTTTGATCTGGTTGCGCAGGCTTTCGTTTCTCACCCACAGGGGGTCCGCCTGAGATGTTCCCCAGTTATAGAAGCGCCTTGGCTTGGGGACTTGCAGCAGCCACGCGGCATGTTCGGTGTACCAGGGCGTTCCCTCCGAGACGCGTGCCGGCTCAAACCACAGGAGCAGCTTGAGTCCGGATGAATGCAGGAGGTCGCTGATGGGCTTGAAGCCTTGGGGATACAGGTCCTTCTTGATTTGCCAGTCACCGGTGTTCTGCCACCACGGTCCGTTTCCGAACCATTCGGCGTCGATCCAGTAATAGTCCATGGGCAGGCGATGAGCCGCAATTTGGCGGATGTTCTCGAGGTGCGTGGCCGCCGGCGTTCCTCCCCAGTTGCCGTTGCAAATCGGCATGTCCACCGGCTTCCCGCCCGCTTGCGGCCGATGATGCGCGAGAACGAACTGCCGCAGCATGTTGTGACCGCGCATCCGCCCGCCCTGCCAGAACAAGTTCAGGATGCGAGGCGTTCGGATTTCCTCGCCCGGTGACAGCTTCAGATGCGTCAGGGCCATGCCGGCGCGCACCTGTATGGAATCACCCTCAGGATGTTTGAAACTTATGGCCCATTCGCCCGTCCAGCCGATGGCCACGACGACGCCTTCTCCTTTCGTCTCGATGTTGAAAAAGGGGAGAAAGTCGCTGGAAGATCGTCCCCCGCCCGGCTCCAGGTGGAGTTCGCCTTTGACGTTCAAGCTTCTTCGCAATGGCCTGAAGTCGTTCATGGAACAAGTGGCCCCTTCAGCGTAGTGAATGGTGGGATCCCTGTCACGAGAGAGCCATGATGTGTCGAGTGGCTGGATCGACTCCAGGATCGGGGTTTCTGAAGCCCCCTCGTTCTTGAAATGAATCACCCATTCCACGGCCGGAAAATCTTTGAATTGAATCGCACTGACGCGGACCACGAGCTTGGTCTGCGGGTCCACATAAGTGACTTCATGCCGCGCGCCCACACCGGCTACGTCCGAAGTTCTTGATTCGCATTTCCAACCCGAGAGCAGAGCGGACGATTCTCTACCTCCGTAGAGAAATGAAAAGGGCGGTTGCATTACTTCGGAAAATAAACCGGATTCAGCGCCTTTTTTCCAACCACCCTGCGCCACGCCGAAAGAATGGACCATGTCGTCGGCCATTTGCATTTCGGAATCAGTGGCCCGCCTTCCCCCCGCGATCGTTGGGGCTCTTTGATCCTGTGCCGGTTCCGGCCGCGGCTCAGGTTTCGCTTTTGCCACGACACTCATGGCGCCGAACCCCATCGCACTCGCGCTGAGGCGGACGAATTCGCGGCGACTCAGGGATCCGTCGTTCATCTTCTATAGACCTCCCTTTGCCAGACACTTCAAGCGTAGGCGCTCCGATGCGCCTACACTGCGTGGGGATTCTGTCACCTCTCGAGCCTGAACCCAATTTTAATGGTGACTTGAAATTCCGCCACCGCGCCGTTCACGATCCGACCCCGTTCCTCCACAACCTCGAACCAATCCATGTTCCGCAGCGTCTTTGCCGCTTCCGCCACTGCGGCCTTGGTCGCTTCGGCAAAACTCGTGGGTGAGGTTCCGACCAGCTCTGTGATCTTGTATATTCCTGGCATTATGCTCCTCCTGGGTGAATTCGCCTTGCCTACAGCGATGCATTCTACCCCCAAAAGGCCGTCAAGAGGGGCCTGAATCGTGGCGCCTGCTTGACAGTTTGCATGGCGCCTCATAAGATTTTATTGTGGTGGTTGATTTGGCGGCAAAAAAGGTTGGACATGGATAAGAAAAAAGTCGAGTACTACAAGAAGCGCCTGGTCACAACGCAAGACGAGTTGATGCGGCTGGTGACGAACTCCGAGCGCGACGGGCGTGAGGCAGACGGAGAAGCGACTCAGGATGTCGCCGACAAAGCCGCCAACTCCTACACCAAGGAGTTCCTTTTCCACCAAAGCGATGAGAACCGGCGTCTGCTGCAATTGGTTGACGATGCCTTGGACCGTCTCAAGAATGGCACCTACGGCCTCTGTGTGTCCTGTCAGGGAGAGGTCCAGGTAAAACGCCTGGAAGCGGTGCCTTGGGCGCGCCATTGCATCGAGTGCCAGGAAAAGCAGGACCAGGGTCTCCTCTAGCTTGTAGGGGCGGCCCTTGTGGCCGCCCTGGGCAACCATCCGCCGGTTGGCGGATTGCCCCTACGATCGAAAGCGAGGTTCGTCTTCTCTCTCACCGGCATTAACAAATTGCCACGTCCCTCCCTTCTTAAGGAACTACTCGGCGGTCTGTTCGCCGCGGTGTTTCCTACCGACTGCCTGTTGTGCGAGCAGGAACTCACGGAACCAGGTGGCGCTTCCATATGTCGTGTCTGCTGGGAAAGCCTTCAACCCTGGCTCGGCCCTTCCTGCGAACGGTGTGGTCTCCCCTTCGGCTCGTCGCAGGCAGTGGATTTTGTCAACTCGCTTTGCGGCTCGTGCCGGCAGGGCGAACAAGAATTCGACAGGGCGCGGAGCTATGGGCTCTACGCCGGAAACTTGCGTAAGGCTATCCTGCATTTGAAATTTCGCGGGCGGGAATACTTGGGCAGCCGCCTCGGTGCGCTCTTGACACGGGCCTGGGAGGCGCTGCCTGAGCCGGATTCGCCCATCGTGGCGCCGGTGCCGTTGCACCCTTCGCGAAGGCGCCAAAGAGGGTTCGACCAAGCTGAACTGCTGGCGAGGGGTTTGGTCCGAAGGCTCCGAAGAGAAGGGCGACTCTGCGGATTGCAATTAGCGCCAAGTTCGTTGCGTCGCATCCGCGCTACCCTTCCCCAAGTTGGCCTGAGTGCGAGCGCGCGGCGGCAGAATGTTAGTGGTGTCTTTTCCGTTGTTCGGCCTGAACAGGTGCGTAACCGTACGGTCGTGCTGATCGATGACGTAATGACTACCGGGGCGACTCTCTCGGCTTGCGCCGCGGCCCTCAAGCAGGCGGGCGCCTCGCAAGTCCTGGCTTTGTCGCTGGCGCGCGCCACGCCGCAGTTCCCGGACACGGACGCCCTTGGAGGCAGTGGCTAGTGGTTAGTGGCTAGTGACTAAGAGCAGCGGCCCGCTAGTGCGTAGGGGGCTAAAGTGGTGAGTACTGACAACTGACAGAGACAAGGGACCACTAACCACTAGGCACTAGCCACTGCTTTCTATTGACGAACTTAGGCAGAACTGAACATAATTAACCCCAGCGGCCAGGAATGGCGCTTTAGCAGGATGAATGTTATGTCGGAGGATGACCACCAACCGTCGCTGCAAGAACCGGTGCTCGTATTGAACGCTACGTACGAGCCCATTAACGTCACCGCAGTGCGCCGTGCCTTGGTCCTTATCCTGAAAGGCGTGGCGACCACGGAAGAAGAAGATGGCAGCTTCATCCACGCCGCACGGTTCGCAATTCGTATCCCTTCGGTCATCCGGCTGCTGGAATTTCGGCGCATTCCCTATCAGACGCGGGCGTTGTCGAGGAAGAATCTGCTCTTGCGCGACCGCTACACCTGCCAGTTTTGCGGCCGGGCTCTGCCTGCGCACGAACTCACGCTGGATCACGTGATTCCGCGCTCGCGGGGCGGCCATACGGATTGGGATAACCTGGTCGCTTGCTGCCACAAATGCAACAATCTGAAAGGCGACCGGCTGCCGGAAGAAGCGGGCTTGAAACTTCTGAGACCGCCGCGCCCGTTTACGCTGCATACCAGCCGTCAGATCATGCGCATGGTGGGCCGCTCGGACGAACGTTGGCGTAAGTACTTGTTCTGCTGAGCTGGACGCGCTTGTCATTCTGAGCGAAGCGAAGAATCTCGGTAGTCGCTTGTCGACCTTACGACTGCGGAGATTCTTCGCTTCGCTCAGAATGACAAGCGCGTTGCGAAATGGAATGAGTCATTTGCTGGAAGGCCGAGCGCAAGCGGATTCCCATCCTGCGAGCCTAACCGGGTCTCGACGTTCAATACTCCGGACCGACATCCTGCTGCTGGCCTTTCTGGTGGCCCTTGCCGCCCTGCCTTACCTCAACACTCTCCACAATCTCTTCGTTTACGACGACACCACGCAAATTGTCAATAACCCGTACCTTCAGAATTTTCATCACTTGAAGGAGATTTTCACCACCCCGGTCTGGTCTTTCCTCGGTGGAGACTATCCCCGTAACTACTATCGCCCGTTGATGTCATTCGGGTACTTGGTCTGCTTCCAGTTATTCGGACCCGCACCGTTGGCCTTTCACTTGGTTAATCTTGTACTGAACCTGCTCGTGGTGCTTCTGCTATTTTTTGTCACTTGGCGCATGCTTGACGATCGCCTGTTGGCGTTTGTCGCCGCCGGCTTGTTCGCCGTTCATCCTATCCACTCTGAGTCGGTCGCCTGGATCGCCGCCGTCACGGACCTCGAGTTGGCTCTCCTCTATCTGTTGACGTTCTGGTTCTTCCTGGGACTTTCGAAGTGGCGCGGGCGAAGACTGGTTCTTGGCAAATTGTCTGTGGCCGCGAGCTTCGTCCTGGCAGTGCTAGCAAAGGAGCCGGCACTCACCTTGGTGGTGATAGCCGCGCTTTACGAGCACTGCTGTCGGGAAGACCGCAAGGAGACCAGCGCTGGAATCAAGCTTTCGCGCTACGGCCCGCTTTGGCTCCTGGCGCTTGTCTACTTGATTTTCCGAATCCACTTCGTGGGCGGGTTGGCAAGCAGATCCCAGTTCCCCACTATGGGGCCGGACGCGATAGTCTTCTCCGCCCTCGCGCTGGCTGGCCAATACGTCTGGAAGCTCGTCTGGCCCGCTACACTTTGCGCTTTTTATGCCTTCCACATGAGCACGAGTCCTTCCGACCCGCGGGTAATCGCGGGCGCTGTGGCGATGATGGGGTTGGCATTTCTCGTTGTTTTTTTCTGGAATCGCGCACGTTTGGTCAGCTTCGGGCTGCTCTTCTTTTTCTTCAACTTGGCCCCCGTCTTGTACGCCCCTTGGATGGCCGCCAATGTATTCACGGAGCGCTACCTGTATTTGCCTTCGGTGGGATTCTGCTGGGCTCTGGGCTGGGCGGGGACAGCCTTGTGGAGAGCAACGGCAAGTCGCAGCGCCAAGTGGCGTGCGCTCGTGGTCATTTCCGCAGTGGCTGTTGCGGCCTTATGCACGCTACGAATTATCCGCCGAAACCGCGATTGGCACGACGACGAGACGTTCTACAAGGCCACGCTGGCTTTGCAACCTGACGCCTACCTTATGCGCCTCAACCTCGCCACGCTCTATCTCGACCGCGATGATCTCAAGAATGCGGAACAGGAATTACGGGAAGCCGATAAGGTTGCGCCGGATTATCCCTTGATTCTGGATAACTTCGGACTGCTCAATTTGAAACTTAAACGGTATGACGAAGCGTTGGGCTACTTGATCCGCTCCATTTTGAAGAACCCGAAAGAGCCTCAGGCTCACCTCTACCTGGCTCAGGTGTACGACCAGACCGGGCAAGCCGGCTACGCGGAAAAGGAATACATGACGGCGGTCAACCTTTCCCCTTTGAGCGTGCGCGCCCATATCGGGCTGGGCGAGTTCTACTTCGACCATGGGAGACTCCAGGAGGCCGAGAAACAATTCCAGGATTCTCTCCGGGTGGCCAGGACACTGCGTGGTTATTGGGGGCTGGGGTTGGCGTACTGGCGCGCGAGCAGGTATGCGGAAGCGGAGAATGCCTTCGAGCAAGCCGTGGAATTGCAGCCCTCTTCCGGCCGCGCCCATATTATGATGGGACTGCTTTACTCAGATACTCATAGAAATCGCGAAGCGCTCCGGGAATTGCAAACCGGACTGAAAAGCGAGCCCGCAAATCCTCAGGCCCTCGAGGCGCTGAGAAAACTCCAGAGCCAGGACTCTTCGGGTGGTGGTTCAAACCCCAGTCCCGTGCGGTGATCAACTCCAAACCCGGTCCCAGGAACGTTCCTTGTCCCACTCGGTGGTGGGCTCGAAGTAGCCCGTGCCGGGTTTCAGATGCTGCCTCACGACATCTTCGTTGAGCGTCACGCCCAGCCCGGGTCTTTCCGGAACGGTGATGTAGCCTTTGTTGATGATGGGTTTTTCGATGCCTTCCACCAGGTCCTGCCACCAGGGCACATCCAGGGAGTGATCTTCGAGGGCCAGAAAATTTTCCGTGGCGGCGGCGCAGTGAACGCTCGCCATGCAGCCCACCGGCAGACCGGCGTAGTGCATCGCCATGGGAACGCCGTATTCCATGGCCGCATCGCCGATCTTGTGTGTCTCGAGGATTCCGCCCGAGGTGGCGAGATCGGGATGAATCTTGCTCACCGCGTGCCTCTCACACAGCTTGATAAAATCTTCCTTCAGGTAAATGTCTTCCCCGGTGAGGGTGGGTGTAGGGCTTGCCTCCGTAATGCGCTGCCACAGGTCAGTATATTGCCAGGGAATCAAGTCCTCCATCCAGGTAAGGTTGTATTTCTCATAAGCCTTCCCCAGCCGGATGCAGGATTTCACCCCGATGTGGCCGAGGTGGTCCATGGCAAGGGGGATTTCCATTCCCACGGCTTCGCGGATGGCGGCAACATACTCGCAGAGCTTCTCGATTCCTTTTTCGGTAACCTCGGTCGCCACAAAGGGGTGAGGGAGGAATGTGTCCTCCCAGGCGCTCAATCCCGAAGGCCGAGTCACGGTGCCCGGGATGTCCTGGACCATGTCGATCCCTAAATCCATCTTCAGCCACGTCAGGCCCAATTCCTCCTTTCGAGCCTTCATATTCCGGGCGTAAACCTTGGGGTCCTTCGACTCCGTGGTGTCGGCATAGATGCGAATCCTGTCGCGGAATTTGCCGCCCAGCATCTGGTAAATCGGCGCCCCGTACACCTTTCCCGCGATATCCCAGAGCGCTATTTCGATGGAGACCACGCCGCCCGCTTGCCGCGCCGGCCCGCCAAATTGCTTGATCTTTCGGAACAGGTAGTCGATGCGGAGCGGGTTCTCGCCCAGAATGCGGCTCTTCAACATGAGCGCGTAAGTTGGGCTGGCGCCGTCGCGAACTTCGCCCAGTCCATAAACGCCCTGGTTGGTATCGACGCGAATGATGGTGCAGGGGCTGGGCCCGGGCTTCGCGACCGTCGCCACGCGCAGGTCGGTGATCTTCAGGTTGGAGGGACTCGAGTTGGTATTCACATTCCGCACCTCCGCTTCTGCCGCAGAATCGCTTCCCATAAACGCTCCTCCCAGCACCGCGGCCGAAGTTTTCAAGACTTCTCGCCGGCCAAGCGTCGTGTCATTGTGGCTAGACATCGCTCATCTCCTTGTTCATCGGACCTTAGCCCTCTCCCATGGGGAGAGGGTGGGCCGCGACGGCACTTTGATCAGCCGTCGCGGGCCTGGTGAGGGGTCGCTTCCACTGCTTAGAGAGCGAGCCGAGATGCAACAGGTCTGTTGCCTGCTCATGGATTTCCAGCGGAGAAAACCATCTTCGCCTGGTCGTCACAGACGTATACCGGCTTCATCTCGCCTGCCTCACTTTTTGCCGCTTTCTCAGCCCCGGCGAGGGAGTAATAGTCCCCGATCAAATAATCAGCGAAGGGGCCTTCGAAGGTATCGACACCGACTTCCCGGAACTTCTTTGCAGGGGCCTTCAGTTCTACCCTGTTGCCGAAGTCGAACATACGTTCAGTTCCCCTTTATCACCACCCGCCGAATCATGGCGTTATTTGTTATACGTAACAAGCTCCCACTCTGCGAGAGGCATGGTTCCGGCCTTTTTCCGAGCCTCAGCAACCCATACCTTGTAGGTCTCGATCTTGTCGCACCACACCCAACTGCATCGAAAATTTTGTGGTAGCTTTTCGATGATTCGGCGATCAAACGGGCAGTGAGGAGGTTCCGGGATCTCACCCAAGCACCATAGGTATTTGAGGAATAGGTTAAGCGCCTTCTGCGCACTTCCGATGCGGAAACGGTCACCGCATAGCAGTTCCCCACAAGACGCGGAGATTTGGTCGCCAAGCAATTCGATATTCCGAAGGTGCGTCTCCTCAGCGACAGGCACCCTATAGTCCTCTGCAATTGCCTCGAGGCGCTCGCGGAGGCAGCGATGAAACGCGTCCACGTTGGTGCTCCCGGGCTTGTAAACGTGACCTCGTTGGACGACGGCCATGAGCGTCAACATAAACACCTCGTCGCGCAGGAACCTGCGAATTTCGAGCCCTTCGTCAAGTGAAGACTTCTCCAACTGACAAGCCGCGTTGTCCATCTGCAATTGCCTCCCGCAAGATCGAAACCCCCTCACCCGGCCCGCCTCCCGATGAAGTGCATCGGGATGCGGTCCACCCTCTCCCGCAAGGGGGAGAGGGCTGTGATTTAACCACCTGCCCGCCAGCCCACCTCCCCACCTGCCTACTGCTCTTTCATCCGTTGCTTGGAGCCCTTCGAGGCGCAAAACTGGTTGAATTCCTCGATCATTTGGTGGCTCCACTTGCCGTCAATCTCTCCGGGCGTGTACTTTTGCTGCCGCAGCATGGCGTGGCCCCACTCGTCGACCAGGTGAGTGAGTTCGGCTTTATCGGCCACTTCCTCGCACAGTTGCGGAGGGACGAAGGTGACCCCTTCGACATCGGTCACGGCCACGTCACCGGGCATCACCGTAGCCTGTCCGATGCGGATGGGGACGTTAATACCCACCAGCATTACATTCCTCAACCCGGTGGGATCCACTCCCCGGCTGTAAACTCGGAACCCCTCAATCTCTCGGATTCCCGTCTCGTCGCGAACCGCGCCGTCCACAATCAAGCCGGTGTGGGTCTTGGTGTAAATCGACGTCCCAAGGTTGTCACCGATGAGCGTGCCCTCTTTGATCTTTCCGAAAAGATCCGCCACCAGAATATCTCCGGGCTTGAGAATGTCGATGATCCAGGAATTCTGAGCTCCCACGCGGCCCTCGGCCTTGCCGTGCTCATTGATCACGGCGTTAACGTCCGGCCTCACCGGCATGAATACGGCAGTGACCACCCTGGCCGCCAGGCGCGGCCCCGGGTTGATCACATGCCACCCGCTCTCGAATTGATTCGCGAACCCATGCCCCACGAGTACGCCCCAGGCTTCTTCGGCGTCCACGGTCGCCATTCGCTGGAGCAATTCATCGGAGATCTTGGGCCGCCCGTCCGGAAAGCGCTCGCCTTTCCATTCTCGAGTCAGGTCCACGAGCTGCTCCTTTGAAAACATTCCAAGCTGCGCCCATCCGCACACGCTGAACCCCAGGCTAACAACGATTAATACCAGCAAAGAGAATTTGTTTTTCATGAATCCACCTCCTTAATTGAAACAGGAGAGTATAGCAGGGAATCCCGCTCGTGATACATTTGACCCAGTGAGGTGTGGAGTTGCTACCAGGATGATGGCTGTTATATACTGACTTGGGCCTAAGAGTCCAAAACTGAAATCTCGCTTAAAGCCGCTCGCCTGAGCAAGCTGGCGGAACCCGCGGCGAAGGGTTGCCGGGCCCCTTGGCCACAGCGGCGTACAATGTTGAAGCGGAACTAGGGAGGCCAGGAGGAGATATGAACAGCCAGCGGATGGACCAGATCGCGCGTCAAGCGCTCAACAACATCCTTGCGAAATCCATAGTGCAACGAAAAGAATATGGGGGGATGATCTACGAGAAGGACGGTTATTGTTTTGCAATGCCGCCACGTACGCAGGGTAATCCGACAACTGTCGACGTGGGACAGCGCCTACCCAACTGCGGCTGCCCGCCTGACACAAAGCCGGTAGCGTATTACCACACTCATCCCACCTTTTCGGTGGGGGGCATGAAGGCTGATTACAACGTGTTTGATGACCCCGATAAGGACGTCGTCTTGGATTATAATCTCGAAGCTGGCTATGCCGGCACTCTGGACGGAACCTTCCTTAAATTCGACCCTAAGTCGGGAAAAGTCAGTACCCTGCTTCCCAAGTTGAAGAACACGTAGACCAGACCTGGTTCTGGAGCAAGCTCGCCGTGCCCCAGGTTTCGATGCGGAGCGGTCTATTTCAGCAAGCCCTCAGAAAACGCTGGCCTGGACAGGCTGCAGAAAAACCCCTCCAAACAGTCATTCCGATCCCTCAGCCGACGGAGAGGAATCTCGCTCTGAGCGTTTTCAAGACAATGCGAGATTCCTCGTTGCCTCCGGGTCCTCGGAATGACAGGGCAAACGGGTTTTTCCGCAACCTGAGGAACCCTTCGCGGTTGCTACCCTTAGCTTCGAGTACTGCACGTGGAAGTTACTTTGTACGCTTCGCGGTCCAGTCCCGGTCAAAGCGTTCGCTATGAGCCGTTCCCTTCATAGAATCCCCGTCAACTGTGGCGGAGTATTCGATTGTGAACGTACCATTGGGAGTTTCACGCTTAATGGTGAAGGCGATTTTGTTGCCGGTGACTGTGCCCTCGAAGGGGGCCTCCCCGCGTCGCCCGGTCATCGTGCCCTTGATTTTGCCGCCGTCTTGCTGGATGGTGAGGGTTTGGGTCATGGGTCCGTTGGGACCCTGGGACGAGACCTCCCAAGTTCCGGCAACCTTCGCGGGTTCGTCGGCGGCCATCGCCTTGGCCGCGCAGATCATGAACACACCACATGTCAATGCGAAAGCTAAGAAACAGGCAATTCTTTTCATGAAAACACCTCCTTTGCTTGGGCGCTAGATAGACTTCGCCTCGCGACTGCCGCTAGCGCATTCAAGTTCCTAGACGCCTCGAGAGGGGGAGGGGTTACATCACTTCATCAAACCGGCAGCTTAGGGCACCATTGGGGGTGATTACAGCACGCTTCGCTAACAAACCCTGTTGCATCCGAGAACTCGCCCGTACTATAGTCTGGTCTCGACTCCTTGACTCTCGACTTCTCGACTTCGATGGCTGACCCTTTCCTGAGCATTGTCGTTCCTGCCTATAATGAAGCGCGGCGTATCCGCGACACCCTGGAGAGGATTTGTCGCTTCAAGGAGTCGAAGCCTTATACGGTTGAGCTGATAGTAGTGGATGACGGCTCTCGAGACAAGACGGTCGAGATCGTTTCAGAGTTTCCCGGCCTCCGTCTGGTTCGGAACGACCGAAACCATGGCAAAGGCTTCACGGTTCGCCACGGAGTGCTGGAAGCGCGGGGCGAGCTCGTACTTTTCACCGACGCTGATCTTTCTGCCCCCATCGAAGAGGTGGATAAACTGCTTTCGGCTTTGCGATCCTCCGGGGCCGATACCGCCGTAGGTTCACGCGCCCTGGAACGCGAACTGATCGGAATCCATCAGCCCTGGTTCCGTGATATGGGCGGCCGGTTTTTCAATCTGCTTGTGAGGGTCTTCACGGGCCTCAAGTTGCATGACACTCAATGCGGCTTCAAACTTTTCAGGCGCAGTTCCACTCGCGGGGCGTTTGAACGGATGCGCATCGAGGGTTTTGGATTCGATCCCGAGCTCCTGTTCCTCATTGAAAAAAGAGGGGGCAGGGTAGTGGAAGTGCCGGTGAGGTGGAACGACAACCCGGCGACCAAGGTGCGGTTTCTTCGCGACTCCACGCGAATGGTTCTTGATTTAATGGCCATCCGCTGGCATAGCTTCAGGGGAAAGTATCAGTGAATATCATTGAATTCACTCTCCTGGTTTGGGTGTCGTCGCTTCTGGCCGGATTTGTCGGATCGTTAACGGGCCTGGGCGGGGGGATCATCATCACTCCCGTGCTGACCCTGGCTCTCGGCGTCGATATTCGCTACGCCATAGGCGCCACACTCGTCTCGGTGATCGCGACCTCCTCGGGCGCGGCCGCCGCCTACGTTCGCGAGGGTTTCTCCAATATCAGAATTGGGATGTTCCTCGAGATTGCAACCACCGTGGGCGCGGTGGCGGGGGCTTTGCTGGCCGCCAGGATATCCACAGGCACCATCTCCATCATCTTTGGGCTCGTTCTGCTGTATTCCGCCTACGCTTCCAGCCGGCCGCGACCCCAGCGAGTGGGCAACTGCCAGCCCGATCCGCTTGCCACTCGCCTGAAAATGAACAGCAGCTATCCCACCCCGGATGGGCCGATGGGTTATTGCCCGCAAGCCGTGCCCAGTGGGTTCAGCTTGATGTTCGGGGCGGGGATACTCTCGGGCCTGCTGGGGATTGGGTCGGGAGCCGTCAAGGTGATAGCCATGGATCAGGTCATGGGCCTTCCCTTTAAGGTCTCGACCACCACCAGTAATTTCATGATCGGCGTAACCGCTGCCGCCAGCGCCGGCGTCTATCTCGCCCGTGGCTACATTGATCCCGGTCTGGCCGCGCCGGTGATGCTGGGGGTGGTGGTCGGCTCGCTGGTGGGAGCGCGTGTTTTGACTCGTGTCCATACAAAGTGGTTGCGACTTGTCTTCGGCTTGGTGATTGGCGCAATGGCGGTCGAGATGATCTACCACGGACTGACGGGGAGGCTATAGGGTGGCAACCCAGACTCGGGAATGGACGGACCAGTATGTGGAGGAATTGATCGGGACCCTCCTCAGGGTGGGCGTGACGCTGGCGGCGGCAGTGGTCCTTTTCGGAGGGACCGTATACCTGGTCCGGCATGGACTTGCGACGCCTCAATTCCATGTTTTCAAGGGGGAACCATCGGACTTGCGCACCATGTCGGGAATCGTGAAAGACGCCCTGGCCTTTCGAGGACGTGGCTTGATCCAGCTCGGGCTGCTTCTTTTGATCGCAACTCCCCTGGCGCGCGTGGCCTTCTCGGTGGCTGCCTTTGCCTTGGAGGGTGACCGGCTTTATGTCGTGGTTACGCTCATCGTGCTTGCGGTACTGATTTATAGCCTCGCGGGCGGGCGCCTTTAGCCGCCCCGGCAGGGGTTGTCGATTTCCGATTTTCGATTGCCGATTGATAGTCGGGGAAGTCCTCCTGCCATTTTTCCAATCGACAATCGCCAATCAACAATCCTCAATGTTTCGGGCAACCGAATCAATGCATTCCGAATCGAAATACACGGCATTGGCATCCAATGGGGGGAAGTGGTAGACTGCTCGGAAGGTATGAAAGTGTAGGGGTTGTAACAGTGCCGCGCACAGTCAACCTGGGGTCAGAGCGAAGCAACAGAGGAAGGAGCAAATCATGCTAAGTCGGACGGTGAGAGTATTGGGCGTCCTCACGGCGTTGGTGCTGCTCTTCACATCGGCGTTTGCTGACGAGCCGAAAGTGCCGCAGGAAAAGACTTTGATCCCGGCGGGCAGTGTGCTTCATATGAAGCTTACCACCACGCTTACCTCCAAGACCAATAAGACAGGCGACACATTTACAGGCCAGGTTTCCCAGCCGATCGTCGTGGACGGGAAAGAGGTGGTCCCTAAGTACAGTCAGATTGTGGGACATGTCGCCTTCGTAAAGCCCTCGAAACGTGTTAAGGGCAAAGCGGAGATGCGACTGGTCATCGACAAGCTGGTGACCCCCGACGAAGACAAGGAGTTCAAGCTTCCGAGTACTTTGGACGATTCGAACAACGCGCCCTGTGCTCACACCAAAGATGAGGAAGGCACGCTCCAGGGGTGCGGCAAAAGCAAGAAGGATGCGGCGGTGAGTGCAGCTATCGCCGGGGGTATGGGAGCCGGGGCGGGCGCCTCGGTAGGCTTGGGCCACGAAATTCAGTGCCAATATTATGGCATGTGTGGCGGGCATAGCATGGGGGCTGACATCGGCTATGGCGCCGCCATCGGCGCTGGGACCGCGTTGATCTATAACTTGCTCAAGCACGAAAAGGACATCATTCTGGTGCAAGGAACGGAACTGACCTTTATTGTGAATCGCTCCACGGAAGCTAAGGACCTGCCGCCACCACCCCCGGAGCAAGCCCAAAACCAATAGCTTCGTCTCATTTTGAAACGGATAGCCGACAAATCATGTTGCGCGCTGGGAAAACCCAGGCCAAATGCTTCTCGTAGAAGTCTACCGAAATAGCCGCGAACAATCTTCCCAGGTTATCGAGTAGCAAGTTCCCGCCGAAGGTCAAACGACGCTCCAAGATCCGAAACCCACCGGCATTGTAAGTGAAATCTTCGAAGCTGGTTCGCTCGAAGTATTCAAAGCTGTGAAATGCCAGGTGGAACAAATGGGTGGGGTCAGTGTAGGAGTCAAGGGAGCTGTAGTGAGGTGTTACGATTATGACTTCGGCGCCGGGCTGAGCAATCCGATGCACCTCAGCCATGGCACGCAGAATGTCGGGATGATGTTCGAGAAAATGTGAGAGGTAAATCCTGCCCGCGCAATTGTCCTTGAGTGGCCAAGGGAAATGCGTCAGGTCGCAGAGCACGTCGGCCGACGACCCGGGTTGGCGATCCAGGCCGATCGCAGAAGGCTCTTGTTTTTTCTTTCCGCATCCTATGTCGAGAATGAGCACGACGAAAAACCGTCCCCTGGGTTTTCAGTAAACAACGTCCAGCGACACGTCATAGAAACGGTGCAGAAAGCCTGCGAATTGGCCGAAATACGCGGAGGCGACGTTGTCGTGGACGTCGCGGAAGTTGCCATGGTCAGTGACATTGAAAATCCGCAACGCCCCGCGAAACTTATGGTTCTTGGCCCAGGGAATCCAGGGCATGCGGAAATCTTTGGAAAGTTGCAGGTCGAGCGAGAAATACGTCGGGAAGCGGAGGCTGTTGGGCGTGCCGACGTAGTTCTGAAAAACGTCAACCGCGGAATAAGGGAAACCGGTATGGAGGTCAAGCACCGGGCTGGCGGTAATTTTCCAGGGGATATCGAACCGGCCCCAGGTGACGAGCCGGCTGGGAACGTTGCTGGGCAAGGTGGAAAAGAAATTGGGTCGGATGACGGGTTGTTCGAAGGGGACGAAAACGGAGGAGAGCGTGTTCAGGTCCCCACGGGCCAGGCTTTGAACGAACGAAAGGTTGAAGTCGGCCTTCTCACGGACTCTGACGCGCAGGGTGGATTCAAACTCGTGATAGCGCGAGGCGCCGGTGTTGCTGAGCAGCAGAAGTGGGCCGCCGGGGGCGTTGTAAAGCGGATTGATGATGAACTCCTCGTAGGAGCGGCTGCTGAGATAACTCACCCGCGCGATCAGGTTGGGTCGAATCTCCTGGTCCAGTTCGGCGTTCCAGGTTAAGTTGAAGGGCGTGCTGCCCAGGCGGTTGTGGGAGGGCACAACGATTCCGTGCTCCTTCTTCTCCTGGTAGAAGTTCTGGAGAACGATGGGGGGGCCGAGCGCGTTTCCCTGAGTATCGTAATAAGTGACCACGCGCGTGAGGTTCTGGGTGAAATCGCCGGCCAGCAGCGGCAGGCGATCGTAGAAGAGGCCGATGCCCGATCGGATGATCGTCTTGGCATTACGTCCAGGAGAATAGGCCAAGCCGAGGCGTGGGGCGAACGCCGCAGGCGCGCCGAGCGTCTGGCCGGAATAGCGCACGCCGTAATCAAGGGCGAGATGGTCGTTTAAGGCCCAGTGATCTTGGGCGAATACCGCCACTTCCGTATCTTTGGCATCTAAAACGCCCGCTCCTTGGAAGGTTATAAGTTCAGCAAGCGAGCCATCCGCGCGCAGGAGTTGCACGGGATGGGATTTGCTGTGGTCGTCATAGGAGCGATGAACAAAGTCGCCTCCCACTTTGAGTGTGTGCCGGCCGGCCCAGTCTTTCCTTCCGGATTGATAATTCTGAAGCAGTTCTTGCTGGCGGCCATCCCGAGTCCAGGCGTCGAACCAGTTTCCTTCCCAATTGTCCGGCGTCAGGATCATATCCTGTGAACCTTGCCCGTGCGCATAGCTGTCAAAGTCGGTGTACTGGAAGAGGGTTGTCAACAGCCCGCCGTTGGTAAACATGTACCTGTCCGTAGCGCCGAATGAGAATCCGCTTTGGGAATAGTCGGAGGAGGCGGGTTGCTGTATAAAGGAGTCGATATTGGCGTATTGCTCGCGCAAGGGAAACAATTTTAGGTTGCCGGTTACAAGGTTTTGAGTGGAAGTGACGTAGTAGAGATCGGTGAACGATTCGAACCCCTGCTTCTTGATCTCGTTATGTGGCCAAGCCAGCCCGCGCACGGGTTGCTTGTTGATATCGTATCTGGTGTATTCTGCGAAAGTCAGTTTGTCTTTAACGATCGGGCCGGTGAAGCTAAGGCGTGGTGAGTCGTCCTCGATGCCGACGATGTGGCCGCTTTTGATGCGCGGGCTGGGGATAAAGTCGTTCAATTCCCAGTTCCACTTGTTCAGTGGAGCTTTGGTCTGGACACTGGTCAGCCCGCCGCTAAAGCGGCCAAACTCGGCTTGATAGGCGGTCTTCTGAACTTCCACCGATTCCACCGCGTCGATGGGAACTTGAATCGAGAAACTTCCCGTAACCGGATCGACGGTCTCCGCAGAGTCAATGAGCAACATGCCTTGATTCTCAGTGACGCCTTTGATGTTTATTTTCCCGTCGGGTGTCCGAATCACCCCCGGCACCAGCGGCAAAACCGCCAGGAATTTCTTCTCCACCAGAGGCAACGTCCGAAGCTGTCCTGAGCTGACCGTGGCCTCCGGTGGTGCGGCGGTTTCCAAGGAGACGGCGGGCGCCTTCTCCTTTACTTCCACCTTTTCGCGAACGATTTCCTCGCGGGGCAGGACGACCTGGACGAAGGGCGACTCTGCTTCGGTGATTGCGATACCCTTCTGAATTAGAGGCTCATATCCGAGCGCGGCGCAAGTCAGATCATAGCTACCAGGGATCAATCCCGTGAATTCAAAGCGCCCCTGTTCTCCGGTTCTTCGGGGTCGCCCTTCTCCGGGCAAGCCGGGACCGACCAGCGTGCAGGTCGCCCCTGCTATCGGAGCGTTACTGACTCCCAGCACTTCTCCATTCAGGGTTTGAGTTTCCGGTACCGCAGCGCCAAGGCTAAGCGCAGACCCCAGGAAGCTAATTATCGTGAGGAGTACGGCTGCGCATCGGCATTCATGGTTTTGCGTCATCAGTCAATATTAGATGCTGAATTAAGTTTAACCCAGGATACTATTGTACTCCGACCTCAGCTAATAAGGCTAGACCGCAGCGCTGTGACGTACCGCGGGCGTCTCGCCTGCTGTGGCAGGGACATGCTGCCCGCGCGCCTGGGGAATCCGCCTTTAGTTTGGACCTGCATTTTTTGCACGCCTTGTCACTTCTCCTTGGCGGGGGAGCGAGACGCTCCCGACACAGCGGGCGAGACGCCCGCGCCACGTGTCCCGATGCCGAAATGAAACAAGCGGGCGAACGGCCGAGCGGACTATGGTTGCGGCTTCGGCTGAGTGGTGTTCTTCTTCAACTGCCAGAACACCGTACATTCGCCAAAATCGGCCTTCTGGGAGTAAACGTTCCACCCTTGTAGTTCGCTCACCCGGTCGTCGTCGCAGGCCACGGTAGTGGGAAAATCGCCCGCCTTGATCTGCCGATCCACCTCCGCCTTGGGCAGAATGTGAAGCCTCGCGTTCTCGGCGGGAGCGAGCTGAAGCTTGTGCGCATCGTCGTGTTCCATGCCGGGGGGCACAGGCCAACGCGCGAGAACGTACAATTGCTCGGGCGCAAGCAGCGGTGCGTCCTTTGGCGTTACCTGCTCCACTTTATCGGCCACTCGCTCGAGTTGACGCCAGGTATAGGAGTCCCGATCCTCGTAGAGACTGTTGCCCAAGCAAAGAGCCGCGATGCAAAGCATTACGATTACCGGGGCCCGGGGGTGGTCCGCATCCGCCAGGCGCGCAGCCACGGCATAAAACCCAATGGCCCCCAATACCGTGAGAAAGGGGATCAGAAAAACAAAGTATTGCGGGAAGGTCGGATGCGCGAAAAGGTTCTGCCCGGCGATGCCCATAGCCAGCCAAAGGCACAGACGACACTCCGCGCGCCGCGGCTGGTCGAATCCAATCCTCTTGATAGAAAACAGACCGGCAACAGCCAGCAGCACAAGCAGCAGGCTTTGCGAGCCGTTGACCCAGTCGGTGACGATGCCGATGTCGTGCGCGGTAGCTCCATCCCACTCGATGCGACGGTAGATGGAGTGGTACTTGAGGATGTCGAATATCACCTGGTGCGGTCCATGGGCAAACAGAATCAGCAGGGGGGTGAAGGGAGCCACAGCGCCAACCACGAAGGCAGCAACTTTGATCCAACGGTTTCCGGCCCGATTGTTGAGCCAAATCCAGATCAGCAGAACGACGGAAGCGGCCACCGTCAGCAGTGAAGATGCCGCTGCCGCGCCGGCCAATACACCGGCCAGCGCACTCATCCCAGACCGGGCCCGGTCCACCGCCGCAATCGCCGCCCGAAACGCCGCCACCGCCAGCAACAGGCAAAGCGGATAAGCCTGCGAGATCGCCCCGTACTCCCACACCAGCGAATGCAGTCCGAAAAGAGCCAGCGCGGCGATGGCGACGGCCGGTCGCCAGCGGCGATCGGGAAAAAGCGCGAACAGATACTGCGCGATCAACAGGACGGAGCCAATGGTTGCGAGGGCGGCTACCGCGTGGACCACGCGCCAGCTTGGACCGAAGACTCCCATCCACGCCGCATTCCAATAGGCATTCAAAGGAGTCTGTGGAAAGAAGAAGTCGAGGTAGGGCCGCTTGCCTGTAACGATAAGATGTGCAGTGAGAATGTGAAAGCCTTCATCCCAATGAAACGCCATGGTCTGGGAATAAACCAGCAATCCTGCCGCCAAGAGCGCGAACCCGGCGTACAGGGCGCGCACGCCCTGTTCCTGGCTACGCTCCTCGGAAACGGCTCTCGGCGGTGCAGCTATTCCAGCGAACATCATCTCCTTGCGGACGTGTTACAAGTGTCCTGTAACATAAGTTTGTTCATTAAGTCAGGTTCTCAGGGTTCGTCGTGCTTAGCCCCGGTAGGGGCGGAATAACTTAGCCCAGGGCGAAAGCCCTGGGAAAAATGTCCCCCCACCCCCTTTTGTTCCCCCTCCCCTGCTTGGCGGGGGAGGGGGAGGGGGGAGAGGGCCGCGCTCAGGACCCACGGCTGTCGCCGTGGGCTAAATTATGTCGCCCGCCACGGCGGGCTGACTTGCGCCGTGAAATTCAGTTACAGGACACTAGATAACCTCTCCAACGCCTTCTCTGGAGGTTATCCCCACACGCTCAGCGAGCGACAAGTTTGAGGACGTTGGCGCGCGCGGTCTTCACGTTCTTCGTAATACCAAAGCAGGGCGTTTTGCAGGCCACGCTTCATTGTACTGACCTCATCCCGTTTTTTACAAGCCCGTAAGACGACCCGTAAGACGAGAGGTAGTGGCGTCATTTGGAATGGTATCCCTTTCCAAACGCCGGTCATTCCCGCGAAAGCGGGAATCCAGAGTTTCTACATTTCTGGTGGATCCCCCTACCGTACCCCCAGCAATGACAGCGCAAACCAAAGGTACGGTTTGGCGACATAACCGGCCAATCTCTGCCCATTCTCAGGGTGTGCCGAGTTTGCGCGCTTCGGTGATGATCTTGGTGAGGCGATTGGACAGCCGGTCGAGGCAACTGCGGACAGCACCGATCGGCAGCGTTCGCCGGAACATCTCCAGCGCATGTTGAGCAGCCTGCAAGGAATCGATGACCCCGTCGAGCCCAGTTCGAAGGAGGGCGAAAGACGTTTTCGGCTGAGGAACCAGATGCCGAGGTTTTGAACGAGCCGCTTGGAATTCCCGCTGGAGATCATTCAACGCCACCTCGACATAGAGCATCGTCATGTCCGGAGAAGTGTGGCCGAGTAATTTCATCAGAGCGGGAAAACTAACCCCGGCGCGAAGCATCTCCGTGGCATAGGTGTGGCGAAACTGGTGCGGGACGATGCGAGTGGAAAGGCCCAGAGAGTGACAGACCTGATGCAGATAATCGCGGAGTTGACGAACGAGGGCATCCTTGGTGCTGCGCCGGGCCAGGAGTCGGCCATCGGGAGGCCGCGGATCGAGGAAGCGAAAGAATCGTAAGCGTTGGATGACCGTCACCACCAACGAATCCACCGGGACCATACGTTCCGTTTTGAGTTTGCCGAGCGGCACGTGAATGGCCCACTGATGGGGGCCGGTCGAGCGCAGGCAATCGAAGGACAAATCGGCGCACTCACCAATGCGCATGCCGGTATGGCGGATCAGCAGAAAGGCGTTACCTCCCAGATCGTTGCGACGGACGAACTCCTGCTGCAGAAGTTGATCCTGCTGGGCGGTGAGCGGGCGTGCAAGTCTTTGCGGACGGCGCGGGATATCCTCGCGACGAATCAGGCGGGCGAGTTGAGGAAGCTGTTCGGTCCAAGCCAGTTCGATGAGCACGGGGCGCAGAGCGATGAGCCGGTTGATATAGGAGGAGGTGGCGAGCGGCGGCCTCTGGGAGCGCAGGCGGGACATCCAGCCGAGGAGGTGGGGCTCCCGGCGCAGTTGGTCGAGGGAGTTCACCTCGGGGTGAGCCGTCCCGAGATAGCTGAGGAAGTTGCGCACGGTCCCGCGGTAGTGACGAGTGCTTTCCGGGCCGAGCGCCGCGCAGAGAGAATCGACGGCGCGGTCGAAGACGGAGGCCAGTGGATGCGAGAGGGGAGGACGTCCAGCGCGGTTCATGAAGAGAGCCTCGGAAGGGGGCGGACTTGCTGCGCCACGGCGCGCGTATACTGCTGGTAGACGTCTTGCGGGGTGATCTGCACATAGCGCAGGGTGGTCTGGATGTCGGCGTGACCCATCAACTGCATAAGCGCGGGCAGGCTGATCCCGGCGCGTACCATGTCCGAGGCAAAGGTGTGCCGGAAGCGATGCGGGTTAGCGAGCTTGATGCCGGTGCGCTTGCGATGGTAGCGGAACAAGGATCGTAATCCTGCCAGAGTCATGCGGGTTCCGCGAGCGGGTCCCTTGAGCGAGACGAAGAGCGCGGCGGTGCCGGCCTGGGGCCGTTCCAGCCGCCGATAGTGATCGAGGAGTTGCACGGTTTCCGGCGCCAGTGGCAGTAAGCGCAGTTTGTTGCCTTTGCCGCGCACGCGCAGCTGCGCTTCGGAGAGCAACACGTCGTCCTCATTCAAACCCAACACTTCGGCCGAGCGCAGTCCTTGCAGAAGCATCAATCCCACGATGGCCAAGTCCCGAGCCGTGCGGAAACTGGACCAAAAACGTGCCACCTCGTCCACCGAGAGCGGGACGAGGTGGCGTTTGGGCACCCTCACTCGCAGCCGGCTCATCGCTACCCGCCGCCGGCCCAAGCCCAGCGGTCCGCGCCGCAGATAAGCTTGCTGAAAGCCCTGAGCCATCGGGCAGGGGGCGTCGGGGAACTCGTTGCGAAGGGCGCGATCGGCGACGGCGACGCGGTCATTGATGGTGGAACTGGAAAACGGAGGTTGGTGGCTGCACTGGAACTTCAGATAATCCAGGAGTGTCGATTCGGTCAGGTCACCTTCGACGACGTCACCGGTGTGATGAAGACTCTCCCACCAGCGAACAAAGTGCAGCAGGCTGTAAGCGCAGGTGCGCAGAGTAGTGTCCGCCAAGCGGCGGACATACTCGCGGTCGAGGTAGCGATTGACCCAGCCGACCTCCCGGCCGGTTTCGTGCTCGACCACACGAATCGGACTTTGTGCGGGGTTGGGAGTCTGCGGGCGGATCACGTGGAACCTCATGATTGAGCTGCCTCCAGGAGAGAGTGAAACTGTCGCGCGTCACCGCCCTGCACGAAGAAGGAGTTGGGATCGTGGCCAGGGGGCAGGAGGACGCGGCGAGTGCTGATGCCTTGCGCACGCAGACGATGGGCTAACCCCTGCGCGGCCTGCTGGCCGCTGCCGTTGGCGTCGACATCGAAGGTGAGATAAACGGTGCGCGGGCGGTCGCACAGTTGGCGAAACTGGCCGGGGTTGAGATGGGTGCCCAGCGAACAGGTGACGTGGCGAAAACCTGCCTGCCACAACACCGCGAGATCGAACAGACCTTCGACGAGAATCACGGTGGGAAATTGGCGAACCGATTCCCAGGCGACCAAGTCACCTTTGGAGCCAGGGAGGAATCGATGGGCGAAAGCGGTGTCGATACTGCGGCCATACAAGTTGACGATGTGGCTGTCCCGGCAGCAGGGGAAGACGACGCGCTGGAAGAGGGCGTCGTGGCCCTTGCGGTTGATGAGGCCGGTGCGCTTCAGCAGACCGAGCGAATAGCCTTGAGCTAGGAGGTGACGCCGCAAGCTCCCGCCCGGGGCATAACCGATCTGCAGTTCCCGGATCAGGGCGGGGTCGCGCACTCCGCGTTGTTCCAGATACCGCCGTGCCTCCGGGTAGCGATCGAGTTGCCGTTGATAGAACGCGGAAGCAAGCCCCAACACGGCGGCGGGGTCCGCCAGAGCGCTTGGCTGTTCGAGATAGGAGAGGCTTTGGCGGAAGGACAGGTGCTGGGACAACTCGACAAAGCGAATCAGATCGCCGCCCTGACCGCAACCATGGCAGTAAAAGAGATTTTTGTGAGCGTTGACATAGAAGGAAGGCCGGGTCTCCGAGTGCAACGGACAGAGTCCAACGAACTCGGGGCCGTGACCCACCAGCCGGGCGGTCCAATTCTGCTGCCGCAAGTAATCGAGCAGCGGAAGTCTGTGTTTGAGTTGTTCGAGACCCTCGCCCATGGCGCGGTTTTTGCTCCCGGAGACGAGCCTAAGAGAAAGGGGGCAGCGTTCCCAGGCAAGGATGGTGGGGGAACAGAAAACTTCTCAGAGACGCAGAGGCCAGAGAACCTGTAGCACCGGAGTCAGCCCCGATAATGGCTCAGCCTGGGGATCGGCTGGAGCGCCGCGCCCCAGCCAATGGGCCAGGCGGGCGAGCGTTTGGCGCCGAAAGGAAGCCGCCGGTTGGAAGCAGTCCAGGCCGCCCGACCAGCGGCGGAGGGTGGAGGGATCGGGCACCCGATCGGGGTCCTTCAGCGTAGGCGTCGCCTCTTCCCACGAGCAGTGCTCCATAAAGTGTCGCCGGAGCGCCTGACCGCGAGCCAGCAAGCTGTAGTGGGTGTAGGGGAGAGAGAGCAGGGGAAGCAGGGTGAAGGTCCTCCCGCAACCAGGGCAAAGGCCGCGTCGGATCCCAATCCAGTCGTGATGCTCATCGTGCGCCTGCTTGCGGCGGCGACCGTGACCGATGATGGAATCGCGTTCGCAAACCGGGCATTGCCGCAGCATGACCTTCTCACCGTCGCCAGCCCAATCGGTTTCGAGCTTGTGCGGCGGAGCAGAAAGTGGGATAAAAAGAATCGTGGTTCATAGGGGCCCTGCCCCGGCGTTGACCCGCCAAGATCTGAGCCGGAAGCGGGGCCCCTCCTCCTGAAGAGAAAAATCCCAACTGGAGAAGAATACCGCTTCTCAGCTACAGCACTTAGAGGTGTGATTCGAAAGATTGGCCGGTTAATTTCGACGATTCGGCCAACTGACCGCTGAGGGCAGTGGATAAGCCGCACCGCACCTGGGTTGTCTTCGAGCGTGCGACCATCCTAGACCTGATGTGTGACGGTCTACATTAAGGTTTTTCTTGTGACCGATGTAGGCCGAAGGGCTGATTGCAGTCTGAAACTCCTTCGATAACTTTCGGGCCCGCCGTCAATCGGATATACTAAGAGCGACTCATGTTCTGCGCTCCAGACTCAGGTGCGTTTACCTCAGCAGGGGTCTGTCCATGGACCTAAAGGCTTCAATCGAAGTGGTCGGCCAATTCCTCGGTAGCTTACAGGACACAGGTCCTTCCGGTTTTGAAGGACTGGTTGCTGTCCTCCTACAGTTAGCCACGGGTCAAGAGTTTCGGCTCTCCAGTTCCGGCCGGCAATCCGGCCGTGATGCCGGGTCGGAATTGGGGTATGCCAACACCATTAAGGTGGAGGCGAAGCACTATAGACAGACTACCCCCCTCAAGCTTCGTGAGTTGCTCGCCGAAGTAGCAGAGGCAGCGATTTCCGATAAGAATCTCGACATGTGGGTCCTTGCGGCTTCGCGCAATGTAGACGACCAAACTGCATCCACATTGGACAAGCACTCGGAAGCTCAAGGCATCGAAATCGTCATTCTGGATTTGGGTATCAACGGCCTCCCCCGTCTGGGCGTTCTCATGGCCGAATTCCCCAATGCGGTTATAAACTGGGCCGAATTACACCAATCAGGATTCGACCTTGGGAACCTTAGGTCCGCGTTGCTCGCGATCGGTAACGAGCCGGACTTCGAGCCAACGAAAGCACGATTGCTTGCAAAGCTGAGCGGCACCATAGGGTACGATACAGCCCGGCAGCGGGTTAACGCTCAGCTTCTCAGTATTTTAAGCGACGATGAGCGCGCGCAGAGTGTGTTTCTCCAAAGCCTCGGAATCAGGGCCCCGCAAGCTCGGGTAGTTCGACGGGTTGAATTGATCAAACAACTCGATGATTGGTGGGATGCACCAGGGTTCCCCGCGCCCGCAGTGGCGTTGGGCGAAGAAGGGACAGGTAAGACGTGGGCAGTATTTGATTGGGTGATTGGGCGGGTCGAGCGGGGGGAAATGCCTGTGGTGCTCCCTTTTGCAGCCGTTGCCCAGGAGCTGCCGAAGTATGAATCGCCCGATAAGCTGCTCGTGCGCCTGATTGCTAGATGGGCCGGAATTCTGGATGAAAAGGGGTGGGCACGTAAAGTTGATCGCTGGCTTACCACTGAAGCAACAGGCAGGCCACTCATCCTTCTTTTGGTGGACGGCCTCAACGAACGGGCCGACGTGGATTGGCGCCCATTATTCACCACGCTGCTGACTGCTCCTTGGCGGGAGAAGGTAGGAGTCCTCTCAACTGACCGGCCATATCATTGGCGACATCGCTTCCCTATGGGGAGTCCTACTGCAGTTCGTATGATCACAGTCGAAGGCTACTCGCCTGAGGAACTGGCCCAGGCCCTTTCAGGAAGTCAAATCTCTTACAGCCAAATCCCGCCTGACCTTTTGCCGCTCATCTCTATACCAAGATGTTGCCGATTGGTGCTAGACCACTATCAGGAAATGGTTGCAGCAGCCGACTTCACCCGAGAACGTCTGATCTACCTGGAAATAAAGGATCGGCCGTCAAAATTACGCTATCCCTTAACCGATCAGCAACTGTTCGAGATTATTCGCGACTTGGCGGAACGGGCTCGCAAGAATCCGGAATTGAATCCAAAAGACTTGCGATTGTTGATCGCGGAGCCTGGCCGTAACGAGGCGAACATATATGAAGAGATTGCCAGCGGTGGGCTGGTTATAGAGATTCCTCGCGGCGCGACAGCGTCGTCGTTTAGGGTCGAGCCCCTCCGTTTGATCTATGGCTTTGGCATGCTTCTAGCCGACGACTTGGCGAGAATTTCCTCTGACAGCCCTAGGGAGATCGAAGAGTTTTTAACGTCCTGGTTTGAGCCGGAGCCCCAAATGGACCGCAAGGTCGAGATATGCGGCTCTGCTCTGTTCCACGCTCTATTCCAGAATGATTTCCCGAAAGTCACCCTCAAGGAGCTAGTTCGGTACTGGCTTGGCCTTAGAAATTGGGCTGACACTTCCCAGTCAGCGTTCACTAACTACGTCCTTCGACGACCGGAAGTCTTCGTTGAAGTTGCTGAGGACTTTTGGTCATCCAAATGCGACAGTGGAGCGGCGCAGCAATTCCTAGGCACGGCTTTCGCTACTAATAGAGACGAGACGAAACTGCAGGCTGTTTTGATTCCAGCCATTGAACGCTGGATGGGTTTTGTTCACCCACTCGGCCGCCATTACGAGGAGTTCGACCGGCCGGGAAATGACCAGACTTGGAGCGCCTCGAGTGGTCAGAAGACGGTAGCACCCGGTGTCGATTTGGAAAAGAAAGAGCGAGTCAGAAGCGAAATTGAAGCGAGGGCCGGGTGCCCAGTTGTGCCAGGCGAAATCGAGGTGGCTGGCGTTAAATTGACCGTGATATCCGACGGCTTCCTTCTAAGGCTGGCCCGGTTTGGGCTGATGATCATGTCGGCCGGTGACCTGTCACCATTCATTCCCTCCCTTGTCCGCTGGGCCATCGCGTCCGCCGTGATGGATGGTCCCGATTTCGGTGATCTGGTCTCGTGGGTCATTCGCTTGTCCGATCGAGATGTTGATGCCACAGTTTTAGAAGAGGCTCGGCGACTTCTGGCGCGTCACGAAGCAGTTGCGTCCGCCGCTGCTCGAGCTCTTCTCCTTGCAATCGGGAGCAAGGAATCGGAATTGTTGATCGAAGAGCACGACCTCATACCCGAATGGTACAAAGAACGGAGAATGCAGCACGCCAGCGATCCATGCAGGAGCTTCTATAAATGGACCCGAGACGAAGCCATCGCCTGCCTTGGGCGCGAAGACGTTCCGTTACACATGATCTTGGGTCGCGCCCCTATCTGCGTCGTCGATCCATCAGTCGCAGTACCGAGCTCTCTCATCGACAGAGCTAAGAGAGCCCTTGCCTCGATAGACCAGAAAATGATTCATGCGTTTGGTGCGCGTACCTCCGAAGATCATTATCTGGAAATAGTAACGCCGGTTCTGTGTGGCCGCGCACCGTCTGACATAGCCGGTTATATGCGCGGTGTGGTTAGGACGATGCCTAGTCGCAGCCGCGATGGCCAGTACTTTCTGGCAGTTATGCTCCCTAAGATATCCCTCCTGCTAAACAGTGACGAGGTCTCTGCGGTATCACGTGTGACCGCCGATTTATCGGCTGACTCTCCAGATTGGCGTCCTGTTGAAGACCATACCCGCGAATTGAACAAGACGCAAATAACCGAAGCCTTCGCCTTCTCCGCGATTGCACCTCACCTGAGCCCGTCTGACCTGTTCCGCCAGATTCTCGCCCGTCCGGCAAATGCAATCGACCTCGTCGGTCTCGGCCTCTGGTTCGCCCCGCCTTTGCCTGAGGACATAAGCGAAGCCGTCAAGATTCTCCATGCAACTCCTGACTCCGTTGCCCTCTGTCGCCTATTGTGGATGCTTCCGTACTTGGGGGTTAATTTTTCGGAGTCGGACCGACGCCGGTTGGTGCAAATCGCAAGTTCGGGCGATATCAAAGCGCGCTCAGGCGCGGTGCGTGCAGCTGTGGTCAGTGGCGACAAACTTCTTGGGCGACGCATCGTGGATGTCGGTTTGTCGGTTCACAAGGACACGGATCCGTTGGAGCAATGGCTGTCTCTGCTGTACGCCCAATGCGCAGGGCACGTCTCGCTCGTAGATATAGCCAAACGATTACCACTTTCCGCTGTCGGACCCGTCGTAAGGGAACGCGGAAATCGATCCGACGAGATCGAGTCTTACGCGGGATTACTTGACCGGGTATGGCACCAAGTTATATCGGCTGACGGCCATCACATCGAGCAGTTACCAGAGATAAAAACGGACGCGGGGCGTAATTACAGTGAGGGCCCGTTCCCCGACCTGAGTGAACCTGCACAAGAACGCACAGTCCGCTTCGGCTTACCCAGGTCCTGGACGTCGGGTCCGCCGACGGACCCGAGTGTAAAGCTGAAAGACTTGTTCGACATCAACGGTGAGGAATGGGTCCGAAAGTCAAATGAGGAAATGCACCGCAGGTACGACGCAATTTTGGCTGCATGGCAAACTCGCGCGCTCCAATGGTACGGACGGGACTTCGACCTCCAGGTAATGGACCGCATTTACGAGCAGTTCCCCGCCCTCGTGGAGCGGTGGGTGCAGCCTGCTTTGGCCGACTCACCAGTAGGTCTCTCCATGCGTGCGCGATTGGGAACCTTTTTGGAACCGATTTGCCGCATTTTGCTGAGTCGCGATTCACCGTTGGGGCTCGAACTTTGGACGGTTGTTCACAAGCGGGAGGGCAACCCTGTCGTGATCGATACTGTCAGCCTCGCGTTCACTGCGGAGGATAACAGTCAATCGATGCGTGCCCGCCAGATCGTCCTTGATGAGTGTTGGAACGATGCATCCATTGCCAGAATTGGCATCAATTGTGGCAGATCGCAACGGCTCGGTTGGCTTCGGGAGGCAATCGAGAACTTGATTTCGGCCCCAAGATTATGGAGAAGAGCAAAAGCACTAACGCTCGCAAGCTTCTCAGATGTCACCTCAGAGTGCTTTGAAGAACTTGTCTCTGAGGCTGACATTGGGGGTTCGTGGGTCGAAGAAAATCTAAATGTGTTGCGTGAAAACGTCCGCAAGAATGTATTAGCGCGGCAATGGTACTCTGTCTTCTTGAAATCCGAAGACTCCGATTCAGCTTGGGCGGCGCTCCAAATCGTGTTGTCGCTCGCTGATGAGCGTCTACTGAATTGGCGAGCTGAAATCGAGAAAGCTTGTGAATGCGGCACACGGGTAGAGAAAAGACTCCGCTTTTTAGATTTGGGCTGGGACTGGAAGCGGAAACTGCGGAAGGAAATTGACCGTGAAAGCGAGCGGGCAAAGCAACTGTTTGGCAGAGAAATTCAGCCTGGCGAGATTGCTCCTTTCATGTAGACGTGTCGCTGATGGGCGCCTATCTTGGCCCAACTTCCTGCAGCTGTATCGGCCATGGCGAAGAAATCGTCACTTCTGCTAGCCGCCGATGGACTACCCAGCGAAAATCGCCTAATGCTCGTCGACGGGCCCGGTGAAGCAATCCGCAGCAGGCCCGAAACGGTCGCGCGTACGGAAACCGTCCACTTAGCCGTTTAACGGCCTAGCCACCGAGATGCGCGAGGCCTCGCTGACCACTCGTCGGTTACGTTGGAGCCGGGGTCCACACATAGCACGGCGTGCGGCCCTTCCACCCTGCCAGGGGATCTCCGCACCTTGCCGCGTTGGCTTGCAGTCTGGAAAATGCAAGAAAGGCAGAGCCTTCCCGCGGGCTGGCGCAGACGGTTGAATTTTAATGTCTGCGATCTCTCTGCCATCATGGCTTCGGCGTGGGTATAATCAACAATTCCACGAGTCGCTTCGGGAATTGGCAGGCCTGCGAGAATGGCCTGCGGCAGCGGAACCCTCTGAGGAACGAACATATTGACGAGCGAGATTTTTGATAGCATCCTAGAACTGGTGGCGCGGGGAGAGGTCGTGATCTCGGATCATGGCTATGATGAGCTTGCCGCCGACGGTATTCTGGTTCGGGATATCCTGGCTGGGACCCGCGAGGGCAAGGTCATTGAAGTGTACCCCACATACTACCGAGGGCCTTGCGTGCTGGTCTTGCAGCGGGACTACGAGGGGAAGCCCGTGCATGTTGTGTGGGGCATCCCGAGCCATGCGGTGGCTCCAGCGGTTGTCGTCACCGCCTACAGACCGGATCCCGGTCGGTGGACAAACGATTTCTCAAGGAGGAGATCATGACGGGAAGGCACGGCACAAAGTTCATTCATGAAGGACAATACGCTGCTGCCGTCGAGATCGAGTGGCTCGAGTCGGAAACTGGCTGGTCCCCCTACCTGTTGTTGCAGGACGCGCAGAAACTCGATGAAGTGCGGGAAGCGTTGCAGCTAGGAGATCTCCACAAGGCCGGACAACTGGCTCGCCTTTATCAGCTCACCCCTCTGCAAGTGTGAGTCGGCAAGACCCGCCGATTCCCCAACGGGAAATCGCGACCCCCCAAGAAGTAGGCTCTCCGCCACCCAACCCGATTCCCATGGTACCCCCACCGGACCCGGGCCCATTCTACTTTGATGTGTAACGGGCTAACCACTGAGGTCCGCGAGGCTCGCTAACCATGCCCAGGTTACGTTGGAGGAGTGCTGCGCGCGTGGCATAGTGAGCTTCCCTCCCACCCCGCTGGGGGAACTCCGCACCTTGCCATGTTGGTTAGCAGCCTGGAAAATGTGAAAACTCCCGATTCCCGAGAAAGCGGGAACCCAGTCCGTAGACAGCTTATTTCCGAAGGTTTGCGGCGCAGACTCCCGCTGTCGCGGGAATGACCGGTGTTTAGAAAGGAGCGCCATTCCAAATGACACCGCTACCGGACGGGGCATACCAAGCCCGGTTGCAGAACCAGAGCAATCCGACTACCCTAATGTCCCGTAACTGATTCTCATGGCGTAAGTCAGCCCGCCGTGGCGGGCGACATAATTTGGCCCACGGCGACAGTCGTGGGTCCTGAGTGCGGCCCTCTCCCCCGCCTCCTCCCCCGCCAAGCGGGGGAGGGGGAACAAAAGGGGGTGGGGGGGACATTCTTCCCAGGGCTTTCGCCCTGGGCTAAGTTATTCCGCCCCTACCGGGGCTGAGCACGGCGAACCTCAAGCACCTGACTTAATTAACGAACTTATGTTACAGGACACTAGCCGGGACAGCACATTAGGAGTCTGGCGGAGATAGGCTTCCTGGGACTCGCTTGTTGCCGTTCTCATACACTTAGAGACGTGTTCTAAACTCTTGGCCTTGGCGAGGGCCCCCAGGGATTGCTAGGGGGGCAGTTGGGCGTTGTAGCGGCGATCCCACGTCTGCGAGAACGCCGTAATAAGGCGCACAGACTTCCTGTCTGTTGACAAACGCCCAGAGATAGGCTACAAATCTAAGTTGAAGCCGGGCGGGTCCTCGCGACCTACAGGGACCAGGCAGTGGCATTTCCCGCCTGCCCAAGCCGACTTCAAAAACGGCAAGCGAGGTGAAGAGCCGGCAAGGAGTCAGGCTTGGTGGCGGACAAAGAGTTCTTTATTTGAGGATGAAGCATAGAGAGAATTCTTCAGAATTGAAAGAACGATGCGCGAATGTCTATGAAAACAAAGGACAGTTCTTGGAAACTCGCGAGCTAAGCAGGTATGTCTATGAAAAAGCACGTAGTTAGCCGCATAATCCGGGAATGTTATTGAAAAGAAAGGATGTTAATAGGCGGCAAGGGTTACTGTGGCGTGGCTCGTGTATCGCTCCGCAAAGATCGGGTTCTGCCTGCGGCGGAGGCTAGACGAATGGCGGCGGAAAACGTAGAAACTCCGGTGTCCCGATCAAATCGGGACAGGTTCCGCCGCCTCTGGATAAAACTGACGGACCACAAGGGAAGTGGGTTGCCTCCTGTCCGGAGGATGGATGATGGTCAGCCTCGAGCGACACAACGTTGAAATACACGAGAACCGCCGGCACTGGGAAAGGAGGCCCCTCCTCCGCAAGGTGTACTGGCAATTCGGCCGCGAAATCGCCAAGCGGGTTGACCACACACAGCCAGGCCTGGTTGTCGAGCTAGGCTCCGGAATGGGCTATATCAAAGAGCACTTGCCGGATTGCATAACCTCGGACCTGTTTCCTAACCCGTGGCTCGACCAGGTTGAGGATGCCTACGATCTCACTTTCGCCGCCGGCTCCGTCAGTCATATGATTCTCTTTGACGTGTGGCATCACTTGGAATACCCTGGCATGGCGCTTCGCGAGTGTTACAGGGTATTAACCGAGCATGGGAAGGTGATTATTTTCGATCCGGCGATGGGCGTCCTCGGGAGATTTGTTTTCGGCATCTTTCACCACGAACCGCTGGGGCTGGGCGATCAGATTCAGTGGGAGGTCCCTGCGGGCTTGATTCGCGAGGGATCAGGTTATTACGCCGCACAGGGGAATGCTAGTCGCGTCTTCGGATCCAGCGCCTTCCGGGAGAAGCTTCGCTCCTGGCGTATGGCTGAGGTTACGTACTTCTCCGCGCTTGCCTATCTGGGAACAGGTGGATTTCGAGGGCCGCAGTTGTACCCGATGGCCGCCTTGCCCCTGTTGAATCGGGTGGACTCTTTCCTTTCCAGGTTCCCCAGTCTTGCTTCGAGGATGCTGGTGGTGTTAGAAAAGCAGGCCGGTCCAGCAGCATGCCTGTGACCACTGTCATTCCGATCCGTCAGCCGACGGAGAGGAATCTCGCTCTGGAAAGAAGGGATACGCGAGATCCCTCTCAGAGTTTACCCTGAGCGGGCAGTGCGAGATTCCTCGCTTCGCTCGGAATGACAGCGAAAGGCCCGGCAGGACAGCGAAGGGCTCGGCAGGACAGGTTAGAAAGCAAGTTCGAATCTTAGCGCCAATCAATGCACAGTCCGTTCAGCACCGCCAAAACACCCGCGCCGTCCCGATTGGACTCGGCCCCTGCCTGGGGTCCGAAGGCCCTCCAATTACAGAATGAGCACAACCGGCAGCACCAGTCCGTGTGGGCTGCGACAAGGGCCAAGTGGATTCGGCGAAACAAGTATTACTACGAATGTCTTAAACGCCTGCTTCGGCACCTGGCCGAGCCGGGCAAGCGCGTCCTGAATATTCGCTGCCAGACAGGGTTTCTACTCGAGGCTCTCAAGCCCAGTTATGGCGTGGGCTTGGAAATCAGCCCGGAGATGGTCGCTGTAGCGCGGGCCGCGCACCCGCAGTTTACGTACTATGAGGTGTTTCCCGAAGATTTCGCCCCACAGGAAAAGTTCGATTACATTCTGCTCTGTGACGTGGGAGATATCGCCGATGTACAGAAGACGCTTCTGCGGCTCCAAACCGCTTGCGAGCGGCACACGCGCCTGCTCATCTACACCTACAACGACGCCTGGGAGCCGCTGATCGCTTTGGCTCAGCGGTTGCACCTGAAGATTCCCCAAACCCAGCAGAACTGGCTTTCCGAGCAGGACCTGATCGGCCTGCTGACCTTGAGCGGATTCGAGTGGCTCAAGACCTATCGCAGCGCGTTGTTTCCGAAATACGTTCCTTTGCTTTCGGCATTCATGAACCGGGTGGTGGCGAAACTGCCCTTAATCGGCCGCCTGTGCATGATTGAGGTGCTGGTCGCCAGGGCTAAACCGAAGCCGGTCGATGCTTCTGAGTTCACCGTTTCTGTGATTGTTCCGTGCAAGGACGAGTGCGGGAACATTGAAAACGCCGTCCTGCGTATGCCGGAACTGGGCCGCTCGACAGAGATCATATTCTGCGACGACAAATCGACAGATGGAACGGCGGACGAGGTTCGCCGCCTGCAAAAGTTATATCCGGAGCGGAACATCCGGCTGGTCGAAGGGCCGGGCATCTGCAAATCGAAGAACGTCTGGGCGGGATTTGAGGCCGCCACGGGTGACATCTTGTTGATCCTCGATGCCGACCTCACCGTGATGCCCGAGGAGCTGCCTTACTTTATCCATGCGATTACCCGGGGCGGCGCGGAATTCGTCAATGGATCGCGATTGGTGTACCCGGTTCCCAAAGCGGCGATGAAAAGCGCCAACGTGTTCGGGAACAAGTTCTTCGGCGCGGTGTTCTCCTACTTGCTCGGTCAAAGGATCAAAGACACGCTTTGCGGCACCAAGGTGCTCTGGCGAACCGATTGGGAGAGGATTCGCCCCATGATCGGCGCTTGGGGCACTATGGACCGCTGGGGCGATTACGAACTTCTCTTCGGCGCCGCCAGGTTGAATCTGCGCATTTTGGATCAACCTGTCCATTACCAGGAGAGAATCTTCGGCGCCACCAAGATGACGAAAGTGTTCAAGCATGGCCTGATTATGTTGCGGATGTGTGCTCACGGATTTCGAAGACTGAAGGTGGACTATTGATATGCTAACCCCACTTGCGTTCATCACCGGCTCATGCGGACTCATCGGATCGGAGGTGAGCCTGCACTTCAGCCGTTTGGGCTTCCGTATAGTCGGGCTGGATAACAATCAGCGGGCGGTCTTCTTCGGTCCGGCGGGAGATACAAGCTGGGTCTTGGAGCGGCTGCGGGCTTCGATTCCCAACTATGAGCACCACTCCCTCGACATTCGCGACCGCGAGGCGATTCTGCGGCTGATCGCTGAGCTGAAACCAGCCATGATCATCCATACGGCGGCTCAGCCTTCTCACGACCGGGCGGCGGCCATCCCCTTCGACGATTTTGATGTCAATGCGGTGGGGACGTTGAACCTGCTGGAAGCGGCGCGACGCGCCTGCCCGGAGTCGCCTTTCGTTCACATGTCCACCAATAAGGTGTACGGCGATCTTCCCAACACCATTCCGCTGCGTGAGTTGGAGACGAGGTGGGAATACGATGATCCGTCGTACGCCAACGGGATCCCGGAGTCGTTTCCCATCGACCAATCGAAGCATTCGCTTTTCGGCGCCTCGAAGTTGGCCTCCGATGTCGTGACGCAGGAGTACGGAAAGTATTTCGGGATGCCCACGTGCTGCCTGCGAGGGGGCTGCCTAACCGGTCCGAATCACTCCGGAGTCGAACTGCACGGCTTTCTCAGCTACTTGGTGCGCTGTAACGTCGAGCAAAAGGAGTACAAGGTTTTCGGCTATAAAGGGAAGCAGGTCCGCGACAATATTCACTCGGAAGATGTGGCCAGAATGATGCACGAATTCTACCGCCATCCCCGCTGCGGCGAGGTCTACAATCTGGGGGGCGGCAAGGAGAACTCCTGCTCGATCCTGGAGAGCTTTCAGATGATCGAGCAGATCACTGGCAAAAAACAGAAATACTGCTACGTCGACCAAAACCGGGTGGGCGACCACATCTGTTACTACAGCGATCTCAGGAAGCTAAAATCGCATTTCCCAAGCTGGGCAATCACCAAGTCCCTTCCGACCATTCTGCAAGAGATCGCCCTCTCCTGGAAGGGACGACTCGCTCTGCAGAGGTAGGGCTTGCCCTACCCTCGACAACGGGTGACCTAACGACCTGGGTTCACGGCGAACAGGGGACGGCAAGCCGTCCCCCTACAATTTCTCGGACACTGTGTCCTTGCCTCTCTTGCTCCATCCCGTGCGGGAGTATACGAGTTGGTGTATGACGATTAGCCGGAGTCCGTCACCATCTCCCGCTGGCTTGTACAGGGTAGTCATAACTCGTTGTATTTCAGTTACTTGGCAATGTTCAATGCAATCGTGGCAATATGGCCCATGCCTTGCTCAGAGGAACAGTGAAAGTAATCTTTGAGGAGGTCTAGACCTAACATGAAGAAACTTTTGACACTGCTTTTCACTTTCGCGATTGCGTTCTCGCTGGCTATGCCGGTGTTCGCACAGGACACGGCAGGACAGGAAGCGCCGAAGGCGACGAAGGCGAAGAAGACGAAGGCGACGAAGACGAAGAAGACGAAGGCGCCGAAGGCCACTTCCGCGCAGTAAGCTTCGCCTCTACTTTTGCCGGTCTGGAGAAGATTTCAGACTATGACTGTCAAGCCCCCGCCCGCAACGGCGGGGGCTTTGCTTTTTACGCAGCAGAATTCCCCGCCAAGCGTAGAGGGAAGTGTCTAAACTCGAAGTGTCTAAACTCGTTGACAGTTCACCTCCCGGAAGCGAAACTATGCTGTTGCCTACCTTGGCAAATCAAACGTAGTGGGGGCTCATGCCAAGTGAATTGAAAGATGTGCGGCACTCTCTCGAGCAGGAGTTGATTTCGCGCGGCTTGCGGATGACGCATCAGCGGCGTCTTTTGATCCAGATAATCCAGAGCGCGGAAAGCCATCTGGATGCCATTGCTCTTTGGGAGCGTGCCAGGGGTCAAGATCCCACACTGAATAAGGTGACTGTTTATCGAACCTTAGCCATGTTGAAAAAACACGGCTTGGTGGACGAGCTTGACCTGATGCATTTGGAGGGCGGGAAGCACTTTTACGAGGCCAAGGCGAGTCGGGATCATATTCACCTGGCATGCCTCAAATGTGGTCGTATTCAAGAATTTGAAAGTTCCCTTTTCGAGAAGCTTAAGGGGCAGATCGAACGCCAGCGTCGCTTCAGTATCAAGGTTGTTCGGGTGGAAGCCGGCGGTTACTGCGACAAGTGTCGAGAGCAGTGAATCGCAACCGGCAGTTCTGACTGAGGCTATCACCATGGGTACGCTTCGAAGGCAGGAAGCGCAACCGGGAAGACCATGGCTTCCCTACGTAACGCGAGAAAATTCTCGGGGCAGCTAGACGCTGAGGACCTTTTCAGCGTCTAACCTCCTGGGAGTGCGCCCCCAGGGGGATCAACCTCGCGGCGCCCTCCTTGCAGGTCTTCCAGACCCGGCTTGAGACAGATGGGGCGCAGCGTGGGGAAGTACCCTTTGGCGAACGATGCGCACGCTTGTTTTCTTGCTTGCTGTCATTCATAATGGCGATTGGAAGGGAAGGGTTTAAGGCTGCGGGAGCAAGACATGATGGCAAAACAACTGCGCGTCTCAGCTTCTTGTCTAGTTTTGGTATGGCTGGTTGGATGTAGCGCCGGCAATGTGGCCCTCCGTGAAGCGCGAAAAGCGGAACTTCGCAAGGATTGGGATACTGCGCTGGTCGATTATGAGAAAGCACGCCGGGACTATCCTGAGAACGCCAAGATCATTATCCATGAGAAGCTGGTTCGTACTGAGGCTTCAGCCTTCCACCTCAAGCAAGGGCAGCGCCTGTTGAAGCAAGGACGCCCGGACGAAGCTTCCGGCGAATTCCAAAAGGCTGTGAGCATTGATCCCACCAATGAAGCCGCAGCTCAGGAACTGGCCAGGGTGGCGGCGGCGCAGGCGGCGGCCAGACAGGCCCGCGAGTCAGCGCTCAAGCAAGCTCTAAAGGCCAACGAAGAAGCGGCGAATGCGCCGGCGGTAAAGTTGAAACCCTTCCCGCCCGAGCCGCTGGCCCACCTGCGCATCCCTAATGCCGACAGCCGCAAAGTCTTCGAGGCTCTGGGTAAACTCGCCCAGTTGAATATTGCCTTCACCTCCTCTTTTCGGCCTGTTCCGCAGTTTTCTGTGGATCTTTCCAACGTGACGATTGAGGAAGCGCTGAACATTGTGGCCCTGCAAACTCACTGCTTTTGGAGGGCGATCACCCCCAACACCATCCTGGTGGTTCCGGACTCGCCCGCGGATCGCCGGGACTATGATGTGGAAGAGCTTAAGACCATTTACCTCTCCAACCCTTTGGCGGCTGCGGACCGCACGGCAATCACCACGGCTCTGAAACAAGTTCTGGGACTGCAAAAGATCATCGACAACCCGGATTCAAACTCCATCGTGATTCGCGATAACCCTACGAAAGTTGCGGCCGCCGAACAGCTCGTTCACGAGCTGGACCGGAGCAAAGCCGAAATCGTGATGGAAGTGTCCGTGGTGGAAGCCGACCGCGACCGCGCCCGTGACCTGGGCTTGTATCCTGCCACGATTACGTCCTCGGGCGCGGTAACGCCTGGATTGCAGGGTGGGTTGGTGTACGCACCGTCCCTTACACCGTCATCGTCAACCTCAACGACTGCCACAACTCCGACCGGCGTGCACCTGAGCACCAATGATTTCGCCCTCGTTGTGCCCAGTGCCGCGGCCAATGCGGTATTGAATGATACGCGCACTCACATTCTCCAGAACCCGCAGGTCCGCGCCACGGATGGCCAAGTTGCCAAGCTCAAGATTGGCCAGCGCGTTCCTTACGCCACGGGCAGCTTTCTGCCCTCCCTTGGCGCCACTTCGGGGACCTCAGGGGTTGGCCTGCTGGCCAGCACGCAGTTTCAGTTCCAGGACGTGGGCGTGAACCTGGAACTCACGCCACACCTGCTCTCTGATGGAGAGGTGGCGATCCATGCCTCGATCGAGATTTCTTCCCTGGGGGCGCCGCTTACGGTCGGGGGGGTGAGCGAGCCTACTTTTGGGCAGCGCAAGATTGAGCATGACATTCGCCTGAAGGAAGGTGAAGTGAGTGTGCTCGGAGGCTTGATACAAACCAGCATAACTAATACAGTGAGTGGCGTGCCATTCCTCGGCGACATTCCGCTTTTGCGCTACTTGTTTTCCACGGAGCGCGCCGAACGACAGGAAACGGAGGTCCTGGTTATGTTGACTCCCCGCGTCGTCCGCCTGCCTGAACCCCGTTCGGGCGCCGGAAGTCGCGTGGCCTTGACCGGCCAACCCCAGCCGGCAGGTATGCAGCCCCTACCCGGACCTGAAATCCCCGGACAACCGCCCGGCGAACCGCAATGAGCAGGCAAGAGCACATGACGAAATACCATGACAAGGCCGACTCCGCTTTTACGTTTGTGGAGTTGATGGCGGCCATTACCATCATTTTGCTTCTGACCACCGTTGCTCTTCCTTTGGCCCGCGTACAGATCCAGCGAACCAAGGAGGTCGAGCTGAGGAGGGAGCTGCGGCAAATGCGCGAAGCCATCGACCACTACAAGGACTTTGCTGACCACGGGATGATACCGATCAAAGCCGACACCTTTGGCTATCCTCCGGACCTTCAAACGCTGGTCGACGGGGTCACGCTGAAAGGAGCTGCCACGGCGAAGTATAAGTTCCTGCGCAAGCTGCCCCTTGACCCCATGACGAACTCGCCCGATTGGGGGATGCGCTCCATGCAGGATGACACTGACTCCCGAAGCTGGGGCGGCCAGAACGTTTTTGACGTCTACTCCAAGAGCGATGGGACCGCCTCGGATGGGAGCAAGTACAGTGATTGGTAGGAGCTCGAGATTCGGGGTGGGGAAGTGGAAACGGGTCTTCAGGGGACAGCCTTGGAGGCACGGATGGGCGTGTGACTTTGCGAATCTCGGATTTCAAATTTCAAATTCTGAGCTGCCGGCTTCCCGCTTGCAATCTCAGATTCCGAATTCCGAGCTCCCCGATGGCCACTGCAACACGCGGGGCTTCACGCTTATCGAACTGATGGTGGTCCTGACGGTGCTCCTGATCCTCGCCACCTTGTCCGTGCCTATTTTTCAGACGGCCATCAAGCACGCGCGGGAAGCAGTCCTGCATGACGATTTGTACACGCTGCGGAAGCTCATCGACGAATATACCGTGGACAAGCAACAGGCACCCTCCTCCTTGGATGACTTGGTGGAGGCGGGTTACCTGCGGGGTGGGCTTCCTGTGGACCCCTTTACCGGCTCGAACGAAACCTGGCGTACGGATGTCGAAGATGTCCCGACAGGTCCCGGCCAAGCTGCCTCGGGAGTAGTGGATGTGCATAGCGGGTCGGATGAGATTGCGCTGGATGGAACGCCTTACAGCAGTTGGTGAGAAGAGCAGTCGAGAAGTCGAGGAGTTGAGGAGTCGAAAGCTGGAAAGTTTTGCTTTCGGACTTCGACTTTCGACCCCTGGCTGGAAGTGGGAGTAGGTCCAGGGTTAAGAGTGTTTCACTTCTCGACTGCTCGACTTCTCGACTCCTAAACTCAAGATGGAATTTGTTTGCAAAATCGGGACGGACGCGGGCAAAGTCTTAACCCAGACGGAGCATGCTGGTTCGGAAGCAGAACTCCGTCACCGGCTAAAGACCGAAGGGTTCTACGTTTTCTCCATTCGGCCCAAGGAGGTCTTGACCGCGCGATGGGCCCCGGGAAGGGGAGGCCGCATCAAGCCGGACGAGTTCCTCGTCTTTAATCAACAATTCCTGACCCTCTCGAAATCCGGGCTGCCTTTGCAAAAATCCCTGGAATTGTTGGCCGGTCAAGCCCAGAGCGAAGCGCTCCGCACGGCATTAAACAAAGTCCAGGAGAAAGTTCGGGCGGGGGCATTGCTTTCCGAGGCCTTCGAGTCGGTGGGCCGTTTTCCAAAGATGTATTGCGCAACGCTCAGTGCCGGGGAGCGGAGCGGCAGCCTGGACCGGGTTCTCGCTCACTACCTCGCCTATCAGAAGACTTCCCGCACGTTCCGCAAGAAGTTCATGGCTGCCCTCATTTATCCTGCGTTCCTGATGACCTTCCTGGTGGGGTTGATTTCTTTTATTATCACTTTCGTGGTTCCGAAGTTTGCCATGCTTTACTCGGAGCTCGAGGTAGAGCTACCACCCTTTACGGTCTTCATGATCTCCCTGGCGCAGGGAGTGAAGCGTTTCGCGCCGGTCATTCTGGTGGGGATCGTGCTGGCCGTGATGGGGACGCGCGGGATGCTTCGTTCCCGGCGCGTGCGTTTGGCATGGGAACGCGCAAAGTTCACCCTGCCCGTGGTGGGGAAACTCTTGCTCAAGTTCTCCGTGGCGGAATTCGCGCGGACACTTTCCACCCTTTTACAGGGGGGCATCCCCATTGTTTCAGCCCTGGAGACCGCGAAAGAGTCGGTGACCAGCCCTCTGATGGCGAAGGCGATTGGGGACGCTAGAAAAGGAAGTGATCTCTGGTCGCGCCCTCAGCGCCTGTCTCCGCCCCTACGGTTTGTTCCCTTCCCTGGCTCTGGATATGATGGAAGTGGGCGAATCTACCGGGGCCATGTCCACTATGCTGGAGGCCGTGGCGGAGTTCTTTGAGGAAGATGTAAGCGTGGATCTGGCCACGCTCGTGGCTTTAGTAGACCCGATTATGATCGCCCTCATGGCTATCGTGGTGGCAACGGTGCTCGTGGCGTTTTACCTGCCCCTGTTCTCCATGGCTGCGCAGATTCACTGATTGCTGTAGCGGCGCTCTATGAGCGCCGACCGGCGGTCATAGACCGCCGCTACAGGGAGGTTGCAGTTGGAACAACTTTCTCAGGAGTTAAGCGCCGAACTCGAGCAAGTACGCCAACAGGCGGCGCGATATCATTTTGATTTTGTGGACTTGCGCGATTGCCGTCCGGACGCGGAATTGCTCCGCACCATCCCCCTGGACATGATGCTCCATTACCAGTTTCTGCCGCTCGAGGCGCACGATCGCCAGTTGGTCATCGTGGTGGGCGACCCCACCGATTTATCCCGGCTGGATGAGCTGGAAATGAAGCTCGACCGGCAACTGGTCATTCGGGTGGCCCCGCCCAGCCAGGTGCGTGATTTCCTGAAGAAAACCGAGCCTTCCCAGAGGGTGCTGGACGAGGCCACGGAGGAGTTTCGGCTGGATGTCATCAGCGAGGAAGAGGCCGCCGGGGAAGGGCTTTCGCTCGAGCACCTGGTCGAGGAGCGGGACGTCAGCCCCATGATCCGGCTGGTGGATTCCATCATCTTTGCCGGGCTGGAGCGGCGCGCCAGTGATATCCACATCGAAAGCCGTGACAACTCGGTGGTGGTGAAGTTCCGGGTGGACGGGGTCCTGCAGCAGGCCATGGCCCCCCTGGCGAGGGAATTCCAATCCAACCTCATCACCCGCATCAAGGTGATGTCGGAATTGGATATTGCGGAACGGCGTGTCCCTCAGGACGGGCGCTTCCGGGTGCGCTACCGTGGCCGTCCGATTGATTTCCGCGTGTCCATCATGCCCTCGATTCATGGCGAGGACGCGGTGTTGCGTATCCTGGATAAGGAATCGCTGCACGAGAAGTTCCGCCAGTTGCGGCTGGAAGTACTGGGGCTGGCGGACCGCGAAATCAAGCGGCTGCGAAAATTCATCCGCGAGCCTTACGGCATGGTTCTGGTGACGGGGCCGACGGGGAGCGGCAAGACCACGACGCTTTACGCCGCGCTTTCGGAAATCAAGAGCGACGAAGACAAGATCATCACGATCGAAGACCCGGTGGAGTATCAGCTTCGCGGCGTGACGCAGATTCCGGTGAACGAAAAGCGCGGTCTGACCTTCGCACGCGGTCTGCGGTCCATCTTGCGGCATGATCCGGACAAGATCATGGTGGGCGAGATACGCGATAACGAGACGGCGCAGATCGCCATCCAATCCGCCTTGACCGGCCACTTGGTTTTCACCACGGTGCACGCCAATAACGTGGTGGACGTGCTGGGGCGCTTCCTGAACATGGGGGTTGAGCCTTATAACTTCGTCTCCGCCCTCAACTGCATTCTGGCGCAGCGGCTGGTGCGGACGCTGTGCGAAGAGTGCAAGCGTGCCACGGAGATATCGCACGAAGTGTTCGAGGAGTCCGGCCAAGCTCCCGAGGCGTGGAGAGGCATTAGCTTTTACGAGAACGTGGGCTGCCAGGGGTGCAATCAGACAGGGTTCCACGGGCGCACGGCCATTGGTGAATTGTTGGCCCTTTCGGACCGGGTGCGGGAACTGATTCTGGACAAGAAACCCAGCTCGGAGATTCGCCGCGTGGCGCGGGAAGAAGGCATGGTGACCCTGCGGGAGTCGGCGCTGGAAAAAGTGCGGCTTGGAATCACCACGTTCAAGGAGATCAACAAGGTCACCTTTGTGGAGTGAATTGTAGGGGCGGCCCTTGTGGCCGCCCAGGGCGGCCACAAGGGCCGCCCCTACAATGGCGTCAGAGAAACGATGAATTGGGAAACATTAAAGGCCAGACTGTCGCCCAAGCGGGGAGGAAGAACTGGTTCCTTCCTTTTGCCCTCTGTAGTCCTCGATATGCAGCCGGGTTTCGTCGCGGGCGCAAGATTGGACAGGTCAGCGCGCCAAGTGCGCCGTGTTGCGGTCCGGCAGCTTGAGACGGGAGCGCTGGAACCCCTTCCCGGTCGGCCTAACCTGGCCAAGCAGGAGGTGGTGTACCGGGCCATCCGTGAAGTGCTGGAGGCAATCGGCAATGCCGGTGGTCGGCTGGGCATCCTCTTGCCGGACCCATCGGTACGGGTTGCCATCCTGCGCTTCGAGACGCTTCCTGACAACCGTGGGGAAGCTGAGTCGCTGGTCCGCTGGAAGATGGGAGGGATTCTTCCCTTTCCACCCGAGGAGGCCAGGGTGAGCTACCAAGTGCTCTCCAAGGGAGATCAATCCGTCGAGTTGCTGGCTATGGGAATGCGGAATTCCGTCGTAGCGGAATACGAGGCGGCATTCGAGACGGTGAGCGCTACGCCCCGCACTGGTCTTGCCTGCCACGGCGGCTCTTCTTCCCTTGCTACCCGCCGCAAGCCATGCCAGCCAAGTTCTTGTGCATGTCTGTTCGGGTTCGGTGACGACGGTGGTGATGGTGGGAGACGGCATTAGCTTTTGGCGCAATCGCGTACTCGAGGGCCGCGCGGCAGAGGGCGACGGGGAAGTGGTGCGCGAAATTGGGCGCGTGGTGGCCACTTGCCGTGACCACCTTAAGAGTGAGATCGAGGCGTTGTACATTTACGTCCGGCCGCCGACAAGTTCCTCACTGGAGAAGGAAATTGGGGAAGCGACAGGCCGGCCTGTTCAGCTCCTGACCGGCTCAGCTTCCCATGCATTGACCCTTCCGCCTGCCGAGAAGAAGATCTTGGAAGGGTTCGGCATGACGTTTGCCGGACTATTGGAGAACCACAACTAAACCCATGAGAGTTGCCCTGAATCTGGCCATTCCAGCCAGCGCTCGCGAACGCTACGCGCTGTTTTGGGCTATCCCCGCTACGCTGCTGGGCGTTGCAGGATTGGCCTTCCTGTTGTTGGCCTCGGTTCGTTCATACCGCGAATACAGGGCCGTGCAGAAGTCAATTGCCAGGTACCAGGATCGGGAGAACGCGTTGCGCGCCCAGGAAATGGCGCTGCGCAGACAACTGGAGGAGCCGCAGTCGCGCCGGTTTCTCGATAATGTGCAAATCGTCAACGCGCTGATTGAGAAGAAACGAATCTCATTGACGGACTTGGCCGCGGAAGTTACCGATCTCATACCCGATGAGGTTCGGCTTACAGCGCTGGCCTTGGCGCCGGAGGGCCAGGAACTGGCCGTCCGCTTTGTGATTACAGGCAAGAACGAAGAAGCCCTTGAGCAGTTTTTGAGTCACCTTGAAGACTCCCCCCACTTTAAAGATGTGGCGATTATCAATGAAGGGTTCGAAGAGGCAGGTGCCAGTTCGGAACTGGAGAACATTGCCTGCACAGCGCACTATCTGGTAGGCGGGAGTGAAGCAGCGGGGGAATAATTGCCCAGGAGTCGTCACCAAAATGTAATTCGAGCTTTCCAGATAGCCGGCGCTTCCCTGGTTCTGCTGGATGTGTTGCTTTATTACGGAATGTACCAGTCCACGCAAGCGCTGGCTTCTTCTGCGCAAAAAGATTTTGCTTCCTTACGCCGGCGTATCTTTGACGGGGAAACTCGTATCGAGCGGCTGAAGAAGTTTCTGGAAGCATTGCCGGAGGCGGGCAAAAGGCTTTCCGCGTTCGAGCAGGACCACACGCCGCCGCGGCGTCAGGGATACTCGCAGGCCGCCAAGCTCTTGCGACTTGTGGCGGAGAAATCCGGGGCTCAACTTGCCAAGGTCGTCTACAAAAAATTAGACACCAAGGTTTCCGGGCCGCTGCAGCCTCTGGGAATGTTGATCACTGTCGACGGCTCCTTCCCGACCCTGTTAAAGTTCGCGCATGGTCTTGAAACTGCGAGCGATTTGATATTGATTCGGAGTTTCAATATTGCAGCGAGTGACAACCGCGCGCTGGAGTTGCGCTTGGCGGCTGACCTGTACTTGACACCATGAAAGGAACTGGGCACATTCAGAAATGGGGCGCGGGAGTTCTGGGGGCGGTGTCGCTCGTCCTGGTCGTAACCCTCGTGCTGCAACTCAACCGCGGGCGCACGGAGAACACGCGCCCCGGGGCGAGGACCCCCCCAAGTACCAAAGCAAGCGCTGTCCCGGGCGCCAAGGGTGCAGCCGGGAAGCAAAAAATATCGGATGAGCTGTCCCGTTACGACCCCGTCGTCAAGCAGGACCTGCTGAAGGAATTTGAAGATCGCCCGCTTCCCGAGTTGCGCCGGAACCCGTTCGAGTTCGTGGGGGGCCCAACCGAGGCGTCGCCGGTCCAGGCCGCGGTCCAAGCAGCGGCGCCGCAACCTCCACCTCCTCCCCCGGTGACTTTGAAGCTCCTGGGCTATTCCGAGGGGAAGGGGGGAGTCAAGGAAGCAATGGTTTCTGATGAAGACCAGATTTTCGTAGTCCACGAGGGTGATTCCGTCGGGACTCGATACAAGATCATTAAGATAACACCGACGGTGATTACAGTCCAAGATGCTACACTGCACCAAAATGTTGATTTGCCCGTTCCGCAGTAAATCTGCCGGCGGTCCAGGAGTCGATTCCGGCTACGCGCTGCTGTTTGCCATGATAGCAGCTACCGTCTTGTTGATCGGACTGACTGCGGTGCTGCCCAGCGTCTATCTGGAAAGCCAGCGCGAGCGCGAACAGGAACTCATCTTCCGCGGCATCCAGTACGCGCGTGCTGTCGCGAGCTTCCACCAGAAGTTCCAGAGATTTCCGACCAAAATCGAGGAATTGACGAAGCCGACCAATGGGTGGCGCTTCCTTCGTAAGGAGTATCCTGACCCGATGACGCGCAGCGGGAAGTGGCGGTTCATCCACGCCAATGCGCAGGGAGTTCTGCTGGACTCGAAGACGCAACCCCTCACCATGCGAGGGCAGGGTCAACCGGGCGCGGGCCAAGGTGCAGGCGGGTTCGGAATGTCAGGCCCCTTGAGCATGGGTGGAAGTACGTTGGGCCAGCAGGGTCCGGGGGGGAGTGGAGTTGGCCAGTCAACGGGGAGCTTCTCTCTCGATTCCAACCCCGGCGGGAACCCTTCGGGTGCCCAGCAGAATTCCGCTTTTTTCGGCGAAGGTAATCAGGGCGGGGGCACATTCATTGTGGGGGTTGCCAGCACCAGCCATAAGCAATCGTTCCGCATTTGGAATCAGAAAACACACTATGACGAGTGGGAGTTCATTGGCGTGGATCTAGGTGCGCTTGGCATTATGACCTCGATTCCCGGCCTCCCGCAAGGGGCGGGCGGGCAGCCGGGCCAGGGAGGCACGCTAGGCGGCTTCGGCGGACCACCCCAGGGAAATCCTGCCACGCCTGGGCAGAATCAAGGTATGTTTCCGCCCTAGAGTGGCCCACCTCAGGAGGGTCCACCTTCTCGCCGCAGTGATCAAATGATAGACTTTAAGCGGATAAGACGATTTTAGATTTCAAAGCTCGGATTATGGATTATGTGCCTAAGAGGGCGGCGAAAGGGCGCGGTTTCCATGGCGCCTTGAGGAGCCGGCATTCAGGAGTCCTATAAGCAGTCTGCAAAGGCGGTTATGAGTGGGATTCGGCGGATGACGCACGGGAAGTGTGTTGCGAGAATAGTGTTTGGTCTAAGTGTGTCACTGTTGGCCGCCGCTTGCGGAGGTTTGCAGACATATCCGATTGTACTCACCGTCAGCCCAACGACGGCATATGTCCCGGCGTCGTACGCTTTGCAGTTTAGCGCCACCGTGGCGGGGACAACCAATGCTGCCGTTACATGGAGTGCGGGTGGTGTGGTAGGTGGGGATTCTACCGTGGGCTTTATTTCGACTACAGGTTTTTATAGGGCGCCGGCCAGCGTGCCTTCGCCCAACCACGTAACCATCACAGCTACCAGCCAGGCGGACGGTACCAAGTCGGCCTCCGCCACAGTGACTGTTGTGACGCGGTCGTCCGGCGCGAATACCGTGCAGGTGGCTTCCGGCCAAACCATCTCGAATATTAACGTGGAGGTCTCGCCGCTGACCCCGACCCTGTCCATTTACGGCGCAGGGACGTGCAGCGGCAGCTCCTGCTCGACCGCGGCTACCGGGGCGCAGGTGGCGCAGGGTGGCTCGGCGACTATCTTCGTGGTCGGCAGTGGGATAGTCTCGGGGACGGTCTACTCGATTAGCGGAAACCCCGCCGATGTGACCGTGGTGCAGCCCTCCGGCTCGCAATTCGGTCAGACTAACGACGGCACGCCGTCGGTCACTTTCGACATTACAGTCAGTGCCACTGCTGTGCCAGGGCTGCGAAATATCATGGTCTCAAATCCCACCACGGGTGAACTCTCCGTCTTCGTGGGCGGGCTACTCATTGCTTCCTCGGGGCAATAAACGATGAAGATACGCACTCTGCTTAGGGCGGTATTTGCGGCAGTTCTAATGGCGGCCTCGGCGTCCGCCACGACTCTGGTGCGGATGAGTCTGGACCAGCTCGCCGAGGCGTCTACGGAGATCGTCCGCGGCCGCGTGGTCAGCCAGGAGACCCTCTGGAACCCTGGTCACACTCGAATTTACACCTACACTACCCTCGCCCTCGAGCAGACTTACAAGGGTAATCCCCCTTCCTCGCTGGTGGTCCAGCAGCCGGGGGGCAGAATCGGCAACGTGCACGTCTTTGTGGCAGGGACCATTCAGTTCCATGCCCAGGCAGGTTATGTGTTGTTCCTGGAACGTTCGCCGGGGGATTCCTCCAAGTTCCTCCCCGTCGGAATGATGCAGGGCGCCTACAGGATCTACCGCGACGCGAAGACGCAAGAGGAAAAGCTCATCCTGCCGCTGGGCTCTCTTATGCGCGGGGCTCCGGCTTCAGGTGTTGGATCGGTCATAGCCGGGCCGGCGGTTCCGGCGCGCCAATTCCAAAGGGAAGTTTCAGCGGCGCTCAGCAGTCCTTTGACCATCCCGCGCGGAACAGCCATTTCCGTAGCCATCAAGTCCGCGCAATTTTCCGGCGTGAGGCGCATGGACGTCAAGGGGCGAACAACTTCCGATCTTTTCCCCAACTCGGCCCTGGTGATCCCCGCCGGCAGCGCCATTTCGGGAATAGCGGAGCGAGCCGGGGATTCCTGGAAGATCTCCTGGACGGAGGTCTCCATTGGCGGGAAGTTGACCCTGCTTTCCGCGCACAGCACGGAGCCTGCTGCGGGGCCGCTGTTGGGTAGAGTGCTCGTGGCCAACGTGAGGTGAGGATGCCAGGAGTAAACCGAGTCTTTTGCGTTCGCCCTAAAGTCGTAGTTGCCATGGCGGGAAGTTTGACGTTGCTGGGTGCGATCCTGGCGTTTGCCTACACGACCTATCAGAATAATGTCAACGGACCGATACCCTCTCTTTGGCCGAATGCCTCCTTCACCTGGGCGTTGAATAATCCCGGCGGACCTCCGGCGAATGTGGACACTACCGATGGCACGAATCCGCTGCCCCTCAAGACGGCCCTCATGAATTCCTCCAGCTCCTGGGCCACAGCATCGCTGAACGGGCAACAGTTGACGAATATTAGTATTGCTAACGGGAACGACGTCCCCAACCTGCCCAATCCGCAGATTGATTGCACGAACGTCGTTTCATTTAATGACAATAACGCCGCCGATTTTCCTACCGGCGCCGCTGCCCTGGCCTTCACTACCGTAAGCACCGACTACTTCAGGACCGGGCCGGCGGGCACGCCGGGGACGATTTATACATTCAGCGAGTGCAACGGCCAGGTAAATATAAAAACCACTTCGCCTTCCATCGTGTTTGACGCGGACATCGCCTTCAATCCTCGCGCTCAATTCTCCACTTCCACTCCAGCGCTTTCTGGCGCCTTCGACCTGCAAGCCGTCGCCATGCACGAATTCGGCCACGCGCTGGGGCTTGACCATAGCGGAATTGCCCACGCCGTGATGTCTCCTTTCGGGGACACAGGCGAAAGCCAGCAACGAACCCTTTCCTCCGATGACGTCATTGCCATATCTTTCCTATATCCGTCGTCCAACTTTGCGACCTACATGGGAACAATCTCCGGGCAGGTCGCGTTTCCTAACATTGGCGGCGTCTTTGCAGCGCACGTGGTGGCGGTTGACGCGAACACGGGCAACGTCGTCGTGGACGGCTTCGCCAACGCGGGCGGCGGCTACAAATTATTTGTTCCGCCCGGCAGTTATAACGTGCTGGTCCTTCCCCTGGCGCCCGATGATAACCATGGCATCTATTCTCTTGGCGATTTTTCCGGATGGACGTGCGGCTACGACGAAAGTGGGCCGCCCTGCTGCGACACTGGCGCCGGCCAATGCCGCGGCGTACCTCTCACCAATCCAACCAATTTCACGGGGAAGTTTTATTGACCGTCGTCCCGCCAGTATCCTGTCATACTTATTACTAATGTTGCGACGTCCTCACCCCCGGCCCCTGGATCGTAGGGGTAGGGCTTGCCCTGCCCTCGTCGATGGTCGGCACGACCGGCAGGGGACGGCGAGCCGTCCCCCTACGGGCGGGAATGCCGCATGAGAAAATCAACGGGGCAAGAACTTGGAAACAAACGGTGAATTTCTTTCTGAGCCCGTTCCGGAGCGCCGGAAGTGGCCGGAGGGACCTTCGCCCAGAAACTCCGAGAACCAGGCTTCGTGCTCGATCTCCTCGTGCAGGATAGCCAGCGCCAGGTCATACGTGCGATGGTCCTTGCCCGCGGTCAGATTGCAAATGGCGTTATAACCGCCGATGGCACAGCGCTCCGCTTTGACCAGAACCTCCAGCATCGCCTTGACATTGGTCGGATCCTCGGGCAGGTAAGCCGGCGGGCAAGCCGACAGGTCGTGAAAATCATTCATGTTCCTCGGGAGTTTCCCGCCCAGTTCGTAAATTCGCGGGACTAGAGCTTCGAAGTGGTTGCGGTCTTCGATGCGCGCGTCCTCGGTGATTTCCTTCAAGCCCTCTCCTTCAAGTCCGATGAGGTTGACGCGCAGAATAGTGTAGTAATAGAAGGTGGTCAATTCTGCGGAAGCATTCCGCACCAGCAGGTCCAGGAGCTTGTCAACATCCACTCCGCCTTTCTGTACTACTTCTCGAGCCACTCGAGCCATTTTCTTCCTCCTTTTGCCCTTGTCGCTTCCGGCATCCGCCGAAGGTGCTGGCACCTTGGCGCGCCCCGCACAGCAAGGGCCTCGCCATCTACCCACCTGAGTAAAAGGCGTTTTGAATTTACCCCTAGCGATTCTACCTTGATGAAGCCTCTAGGTCAAATCACTTCCAATATTCAGCTCCGGGAAGACTTCCGTCCATCAGGTAGCCACCGTCAACTGTCAGTGTCTGCCCGGTGATGTAACGGGCTCTCTGTGAGGCCAGAAAGACGATGGCATCGGCAATCCAGGCGGGCTCGGCAATCTCGCGCAGCGGAATTCGCATGTACAAAGCCTTCTTGACTTCCGGCGTGTACATGGGGACAGTGAGCTCGGTGTACGTGGCCCCTGGCCGGAGGCAGTTCACGGTAATCTTGTGGGGCGCCAACTCCGTCGCCAGGGTGCGCGAAAACGCCTCCATGCCTCCCTTGGCGGCCGTGTAGGCGCTGGCCGAAGGCTCGGACAGCGCGGCGTGAATTGACGAAATATTGACGATTCGGCCGCCCCTGCCTTGTTGGATCATTTGCCGGGCGAAAACCTGCGAGCAGAGAAAACAGCTCTTAAGGTTATTGCCGAGAATCTTGTCCCATTGTTGTTCTGTCATGTCCATGGCAGAAGCCTGGAGAATAATCCCGGCATTGTTCACCAGGATATCGACCCAGCCCCATTCCTCCAGCACGCGCGCCAGCATTCGATCCACATCGGAGGCCTTGGAGACGTCGGCAGTGATTCCTATTGCTTTCCCCTGCCGTTCGCGAATCGCTGCGGCGACCCGGTCCGCCGCGTCCCCGTGAATGTCCACGATCGCGACGTTGGCCCCTTCCTCGGCGAGGAGAAGGCATACCGCCTTCCCAATGCCTGATCCTCCCCCTGTTACCACGGCGGTCTGGTTCTTGAGTCCTAAGTCCATTAAATCCTCCTTCGATTCATCAGCGGCAGAGGGGAGTGCTTGGTCCGATTCCTTCAAGCCTTGCGCATTTCAATTAGGGAATGGCCGTAACTCGGGACCACAACCTCGAGGATATATCGGTCCTCTGCGCGCCGGGCCGTCGCTCCCTTGATCTGGTATGATCCCATCGCCTCGAGTCCCAACTTGCCAGGATGGAGTTCAAAGCGTCGGTTAACCGCGTGGTCTGCCAAGTTGAAACAGTTGATGACCGCCGCCGGCTCGGTGGGATGGACATGGAGGTGGATCATTTCATCGAGCCCGTAGAATGTTCCCGCCTTGAAGAAAGTTTCGAGCTGCCGGTATGTCGCCATAGCTTCCTTCTGGGCCTTCTGCACTCGAGGGTCGGCGTGCGTTCCTCCTATTCCAAGATGGCGACAGGTCGAGGCATTCCACCAGAACATCAAACACTGGGCATTGTCTTTTCGCAAGTCGATGTGAAGGTAGAGCGGCAACGAATAGGCGAGGTTGTAATAATACAAGGCGATGCTGTGCCCGCCCACCAAGTCCGTCATCGGATCCCACATCAACTCGAACGCCCAAACCGAGTCAAATCCGGCGGAACCACCGGCTTCCTCTGCCCTGCCGCCCCAGCCCTGGCCGTAGTACGTCGGAACGTAACGGAGGTGGGTGCCGCCCACCATTTGATCGTGCATCTCGATCAGCACGTCCGGGTACTTGGCGTGGACCAGGCGTGCCAGCTTGTTGGTGGCTTCGACGTGCTCCTCGCGCCCGGAAGGAACGCGGTGGCCATGCGCGGGGTCCCAGCACTCCCCGTTGTGCATCGTACCGTCGAACATGAAGAATCGGGCGCCATCTCGCGCCAAGGCTTCGAGGCGAGACCGAGTCTCTTCAACGTACTGCGCCGACGCGCCGCACAACGACTTCTGGACGCGGCTGCCATCCCGGTTCATACGGTCCAGGCTTCGCGAATAAGAGGAGGGATCGCACCAACCGGAGAGAGGAGTATGGAGGGACAGGCTCAGGCCGTACTCCCGGCGTAGCAGGGCAGTGAAGTCTTTCAATTTGCCCAGTCGTGATTCGTCCCAAATCTTCGAGGCAAAACGTGTATCCCAACCGGGATCCAGGTAGAGAGCCTCGCATCCCATGTCGCGTGCTTTGGCCGCTTCCTCCTTCATGTCTGCCAGCGTGTAGTACTTCTTTCTGTTCTCAGGCAAATCCATGCCGCCCCCGGGAAGCCACCAGAGCTTATTGTCGTAGAGTTCATTCCAATGCACCGGCGGGTTGAATCCCTTTGGGCAACCGTGTCCGCGGGCTTCCATCTCCGCGCGAAATGTGTAGAAGCCCTCTTCGATTCCGCCCTCGTAAGCGGTAATGCGTGTAATTCCAAATTTGTGCGACTGCTGGGGCGCAAGCCAGGCGCCGTGCTCCGGGTCTCCTTGAAAAATGCCAAAGCCTCCCCAGCGAAAACCGGCGCACCCGTCGCTCACGGGAGTGCGGTCAAGTAAAGCCCATTCCATGCCGTGCTGGCTATACTTGGTGAGCAGGAAACCTCGACGCCCATCGGTGAGAATCCAACCCTCGGAGGCATAGAACGGATAGAGCGTTTGGATGATTCCCGACATGTACACCGTCGTCACCACCACATTGCCAACGCGGTCGATCGGAGTCTCCGCCCGCAGATGGGAACTCCGCGGTTCGCTGAGCACCTGAAGCAGTGTGTAATCGGCGTATTGAGTGCGGTTGCCGCTGGGTTCCCGGCGATAGGGCACGGCGGTGACCTTGAAATCCCTCAAAGCGCCGGTCACGGCTCCGGCCTCGAGTGTCACTGGTAGCACGAACCCGCAGCGGCCGTAAGGTAAGGCCAGGACCGCTGCGCTGCGGTTCGAAATAGTGATTTGCTCTTCCACCCACGGTTCCTCAGCCGGAACCCTGAACTCATGCTGGAGTTCGATGCCGCCGGGAACCTCGCCTGTCAGTCTCACAATTCTTGTCTTGCTCTCCTGGCTTACCTGGGCTTCGCCGAAAGAAGGAGCACCCATGGAATAGCTGTAGCTGCCTTCGGAGAGGACAATACCCGAGGGTGTATGGACCACCTGAGCCTTCAAACCCCCACCCGGCTCGAGACCGAGTTGCCATTGGGTATTTCCAAGCCTCACCGGAGAATGCTCCGATGCCTTCTGGTCGAGCGGCTCGTATCGGGGCTGAGCGATCCCCATGTCCAACGACAGGGCACTCGCCGAAAACGCCGCTGCGGTCTTTAAGAAAGTCTTTCGAGTAATCCGGGGGAGCGAATTCTGTTTCATATGAAGTCCTTTATGCGCGGCAATCGTATCATAACTCCGAGAGGCTACGGAGAACCATCTGCGCGGGAATGTGCCTCCACGGCTGGGTGTTGGTGTCATTTGGGATGGGATCCCTTTTGAAAGGCCAGTCATTCCCGCGAAAGCGGGAATCCAGCCTGACGACAGCGCATTCGCCAAGGTATGCGGAGTGGATTCCTGCTTTCGCGGGAATGACTGCGACGGGCGACGGCCATCCGCTTGCACGCCGGCCGCGGTGTATACTGTTAGGAGAGATTAGGGCAGGGGATGGGAGGCTATGAAGGTCAAAAGGGAAATATCTGGTATTTTGTGCGCGTCGTTTTGCCTCGGGGTGGTCGTGACTGGTGGTATGGCGCTGGGCCAGCAGGCGTCTGCTGAGAAGCCCAACGAACTGGTGGTGGGAAAGCTGATTTACGTCGCCTCCATGCCCAATGGTCTCGACCAGTGGATCATCGACTCTCTGCGCCGCTGGGGGAAATACAAAGTTACGGGCAATGCCGAAGGAGTTGACTTGGTCATCCAGGCCATCAACCCTGAGAAGGAGCTGCGGCTGGAGACGCGCGCAGGTACCGCTCAGCCGAAGGGCGCCGACCGGCCGCACTTGCCCGGCTCGAAATCAAAAAGCGACAAACTCCCGCCACTCTCAATCAGCGTCACAGACTGGGTGACCAGCCAGACTGTGTGGCAGGCTGACATCCTGGACCGTAAACAGAAGAAAGACGAAGCTGCCACAGTTGCGGGCCCAAAGACGAAGATCTTTGCTCGCTCCATGACGTCCGACCAGCTTGCGCAGAAAGTGGTGGCAAAGCTGAGGGAATACGAGGAGGGACTCGAGAAATCTGCGCCTGGAAAGAATTAGTCGCTTCTGCATTGGGAACGCGTAATGGTGTCATTCGCAATATGATCCCTTTCGAAACGCAGGTCATTCCCGCGAAAGCGGGAATCCACCCCTACAAGTTGTAGGGGTAGGGCTTGCCCTACCCCGGTCGAGCGGCAGCAGGGCGAAGAGGGGACGGCAAGCCGTCCCCCTATAAAGGGTAGGCGTAGGGCTTGCCCAAGCCTCTTAGACAAAGCGTTTCCGACGGTTTGTGGAGCGGATTCCCGCTCTCGCGGGAATGAGTGCAATTGTTGTGGAAGGAATATTTATGAGAATTGCAATTACCGGCGCGGCGGGGTTGTTCGGGCATGCTCTGGTGGCGGCCTTCACCTCCCGGCACACGGTCTTCACGTTGACGCGCGCCGATGCCGACATCACGGACGCGGAAGCGGTGCGCGCCCTGCTGGAACGAATCCGCCCGGAGGTGATGGTTCATCCCGCGGGTATTCCTGATTTGGATATCGCCGACGCTGACCCCGCGCGAGCACATCAGGTGAACGTCGAGGGGACCCGGCACGTGGTGGAGTCGGCGCGCGCGGTTCGGGCGGGGGTTGTTTATATTTCCACGGATGCCGTCTTCAACGGGCAGGGTACGAAGCCTTATGTCGAGTCTGACCGGCCCGCCCCAATCACGGTTTACGGACAGACCAAACTGGATGGAGAAACCATCGCGCAAACCCTGCCGGAGCATTGGATCTTCCGTGTCCCCGTACTGTTTGGGCCGGGGAAGACGAATTTCATCGAAAAAGGTTTGCGCAAGATCGCTGCCGGAGAGCCGTACGTGGTGGCGAGCGACCAGGAGGGCTGCGCAACCTACACGCTCGATGCTGCTTACAAGATCATGGAGGTTGTCGAAGCTCGCCGCTATGGCCTCTACCACCTTGCCAATCAGGGAACGTGCACGCGCTATGAACTCGCCCGGCGCGCCGCCCAGTTGGCCGGACTTGACCCCGCCAAAGTAGTCGGTGTCCCTGCCGATCGGATGGGACGCCGAGCTCCCCGGCTGAAATATGCGGTGATGGAAATGGCCGCGCTCAGGGCAGCGGGATTCTCACTGCCTCGGCCTTGGCCAGAGGCGCTAGCAGACTACCTTCGCACGCTCTCCGCAATCAGTTAAACAGGTCCAGTGTCCTGTCACGCTTAACTTTTTACAATGCTGCAACCCCCTCACCCCGGTCCCTCGTCCGTCGGCTGACGGAAGAGGGGCCGGGGGTGAGGGGGTTCGACAAGCTCGGGTTGTCAACGATTGAGTGCGACGGGATGCTAGCGGTGTTCAGAAGGGCGGGTTGAAAATTCCAAATCGTGTCCGGGGAGGATTCGGCCCTGCATGGCAAGGATGCGCGCCCGGTCTTGCTGGAACTGTTTTCGGTGGTGGGGAATCATGGTCAGAACCTTTTCCTCGTGGGTGCGGCTGAGCAGAGCGTCCCCGGCGATCACGGTGCGCTGATTCCCCCCGTGAACAATGATGGAAGCGTGGCCGGGAACGTGTCCCGAGGTAACAAAGCTCTCCAGGTCATGCGGCAGGGCATGTTTCTCAATCCACCGGAACTGGGAAGAGTCCCCCAATCGTTTGGGGTCCCACCAGCGCAGCGCGAATTTCCGGAGCTTGCCCATCATGTCCTCTGCTTGCTCGTAGTCGAAGGTTTCAGGATAGTATTTCAAAATGAGAGTTTGCCAATTCTGCTGGTCCAGGAGATCAGAATACACAGCTCGGCACCAGTCGTAGGATTCCTGGGAGCCGAAGATCTCGCTGCCCGGGAATAGTGTGTTGTTTGACATATGGTCGATATGAAAATGAGAGTTGATGACGGTTTGGATATCTGTGGGCCGCAGGCCGCGGGCTTCCAGAGCTTTGACTATGGCGTGCGCCTCGTGAGGCATCCCCGTGTCCACAATGACGTGATGGCTCCTATTGGAGAGTAACACGGAGGTCGCGCCATGCCAACTACCCGGCAAGAGGACGTCCACTTTCCATTCACTGTTCTGCATCCGGCTCCTTCAACCCGAATTCGCAAATTGAGGGGCGCTGTTCCGCTCCAATCCATTAGACTGAACTCGCTTCGACCAAAGCTGCGCAGGAACAGGACGGTGCGCCTGAGAATTGCTTCACTCTGGGCTTCGAGCCCCTCCCAACTAACCCCTCACCCGGCTCCGTCGGCTGACGGACTGGTGAAAGCGCCGGCAGCGGGCCACCCTCTCCCCAAGGGAGAGGGCGATTTTCATAACTTCAACGCCGTCCAGAAATGACAGCCCTCTCCCCGGGGAGAGGGTGCCCGAGGGAGGAGGGCGGGTGAGGGGTTTTTCCATTCCATGAAACCAGAAACCTGGTTCAACTTACGAATTCGGGTTCAACCAAGGTTCCAACGCCATTCTAACAGGAAGGGCAATACCGCGACCGGACAAAATGATGATGAGTGGGTCATCAGGCTCCTTCGTGCGGCTTGATAAACTGCGGCTTGGATTTGAGTGCCTTGCCAAGGTCAAGCTGAATGCGTTTGAGTTCCTCGAGGTGGAGGTTGGCGAGGCTGTTCAAGGCGGTGGCCCCTTGCTGGGTAAGCCGCACGCGCACGAAGCGACGGTCGCGCCCACGTTGGTCCTTGTGCACCAGGCCTTTCTGGCAAGCTCTTCGCACGAGTCCCACCACCGCGTTGTGGCGTTCCTGCAAAAACTCCGCCAGTTCGCTGATGGTGGCCCAGCCGCGGCCGGTGTAGCCTGCAACCCCCAAGAGCAGGACGTATTGCTGAGGCGTCAGCCCGTGCGGGCGCGTGGCCCGCTCGCTAAAGCGAAGAAAGCGGCGAAGATTATAGCGGAACCAGGCAAGGCGGCGGAGTACAAGGGCGTTCGTTGACCCGTGCGCGGGCGAAGAAGTACGAGGCCTCATAATCCTAAATTATATCACATTGTGACCTAGATTCCCGCAAGCAACCCTGCGCACTTGCGTCTTGCCAAGTCATCGAGATGCCTCGCTTTTCGATCTGCACGATGCGCGCAAACAGTTCCGGCGCGGACGCCGATTCGGAATCCACGAGCACGATAATTTTGCCGGTGAAAATGTGGTGACCCCTCGATTTGGCCCTCTGGGGTTTGATCTCCTTGCGTCCTGCGCGGCCGCCAATCTTGACTTGGTTCTCAAATGAATCCAGGTTTTTGAAGTCTGTGATTTGGCGGCAGTTCGCTGCCTTGGGCCAGAGGATTTGATCCCCCTTCGCGATACGCGCAAACCCATCAGGAACCGTGCCGCGCCCCTACTTATCAACAAACAGGGGCAAGATAAGCCGAAAGCGGAGAACGGCAAAGTAATGCAGGTAAAGGAAGGAGGAAGCAAGTAACCCAAGTCTCCCCGAGCCACCTGCTTCCCCAGGTAGTCATTAGAGTTGAGTTACCTATATAGACGACACATTCACCGAAAAAGTTGCATTCCAGAAACAATTTATATTGCGACATGGGAACAACTCCCACCACCGTTTCGACATCGCAGAAGCAGACATTTGTCGCAGACATTTCTGTTCAGTACTGGAAGCCGCAGCCGTCGTGGACCGAGTCGCACGTGGCGTCGAGGCTGGGGAGGATGAACATGCGAATCATACGAATCTTGGCAGCGTGGGCTTTCCTCCTATCCTTCACTTGCAGCTGGCCTTGCGCCTGGAACTCAGGGATTACGTAACCGGGCAACCCAGCATCATCACCGGGACCAGTCACAATGTTGTTCCCAGCGCAGGGATTGTTTTAAGGTTTGAGTGAGAATCCGAGCTTCGGCTGGGGCAGAGGCCGTCAGCCGCGTAGCTGAAAACTGACGGCTGAAGGCTGTTTCTGGAGCGGCCCTGCATCAAGAATGCGCTTGGCTGCTGGTCCAGAAGGGATGGACCAGAACGGTCGCATGCACCGCCGCAACTTGACCTTGAGTGGGGGAAGGAGTTGGGGTAGACTCAACCAAGAGGATTGAGCATGGGCGGACCGGTAAGAATCACAACGGCTGTGCCCTCGATTGAGGAGACAGCGAGGCTTCTGGGGGTTCCGTTGGCGCGCGCAAAGGAGCTCGAGGAGCTTGCTGAGGCAATCCACTCTGCCCCGAAGCGGTCCTCATCCCGGCGAGCCACAACGGGAAGGAAGGGTGCTAACAGGCATGGCCAATCGAGGCCCAAGCTCTAGTCCCTCCCCAGCCAAGTCAGTCGGCGCTTTCCTCAACATACCGTACGACAAATCGTTTCAAGATCTGTATCTTGCCTATATTGCCGGACTCACGGCCTTTGGTCTTGTGCCCAGGGCAACGCTCGAGGTTCCTGGCGGGGCCCGCCGGCTTGACCGCATTTTTGGCCTCATCCGTAGCTGCCAATATTCCTTTCATGACCTCTCGCGGGTCGAGTTGGACATGGGGCCACCGCCCACACCGCGATTTAACATGCCCTTTGAGCTGGGCCTGGTCGTCGCTTTGGAGAAATTGCGCCCCGGCGAGCATGACTGGTTCGTTTTCGAATCCAGGAAACGAAGGTTGCAAAAATCACTCAGTGATCTCGCCGGGACGGACGTTTACGTTCATAATGGAAGGGCCAGTGGCCTTTTTAGAGAACTTTGCAATGCCCTGGTCCGCGCAGGGCGTCAGCCGACCGTCCAGCAGATGGCCGACCTTTGCCGGGGTCTTGTCGCTGCCGTTCCCGGTATCATCAAACGGGCAGGGACAACATCTGCCTTTGAAGGGCGCCCGTTTACAGAATTGGTTGTCACTTCACGCGCTCTCGCGCATCGTGCAGGCTTGCTCTAACTGTAACCTCCCAGAGATTGCTTAGTTTCTCCATCCTAGGTCGGAGTACATCAATAAGGTTCAACCCTGCGCCGCAGAGAATTCCCCTCTCGGCATCTAAAAGTATGGAATAATCCGAATGCGGATTGTTTTCGACGCCGCAGATCCCCTTAAGGAGAACACTGAAGAGCGGATTCATTCACGGGAGGAACTATCGTGCAAAGACGGAATTTTCTGGCTTCGTCCCTGGCGGCCTCGGCTCTGGCTGTCAAGGCGTCCCTCGCCCATCCGGGCAGCAGCCTGAGCGGGGCGACGGGCGAGAGTCGCGAGTACTACGAACTTCGGCGCTACCACCTGTTCCGAGGTCCACAAGTCAAGCTGGCCAGCGACTTCTTAGGGGAGGCGCTGGTGCCGGCGCTGAACCGTCTGGGGATCAGCCCGGTGGGCGTCTTCGAGGTCGAAATCGGTCCCGAGAGTCCGGGGCTTTTCGTTCTGATGCCGAGCGCCTCGCTCGAGACGCTCCTCACCGCTGAGTTCCGCCTGAATCGAGACGCCGAGTATCTCAGGGCCGGGGCGCCCTTCTTGAATGCACCCGCCTCGCAGCCGGCCTTTGTGCGAATGGAAAGTTCACTGATGGTGGCTTTTGAGGGGAAGCCTCGACTCATGGTCCCGCCGGCGACAAGCGAGCACCGCTCGCGGATGTTTGAGCTTCGGACTTACGAAAGTCCTACCCCTCAGGACCACGTGCGGAAGGTCGAGATGTTCAATAGCGGGGAATTCGACGTTTTCGAAAAGGCTGGATTCTGGCAGGTCTTCTACGGCGACACACTCATCGGGTCACGTTTGCCGAACTTGACTTACATGCTCGGCTTTGAAGATCTCGCGGACCGAAACAAGAAGTGGGGTGCCTTCCGGTCAGCCCCAGAATGGAAGAAGCTCTCCACGATGCCGAGGTATGCCTTCGAGGAAATCGTTTCCAACATTACGAACGTTATCCTAAGGCCGACGACCTACTCACAGATATAGGCGAGACGCCGAAGTTCGCGAGGGTGGCTGCCTGTATCGTTTGCAGACATGGCGTTGCAATGATCAGTCATTCCCGCGAAAGCGGGAATCTCAAGTTTGGACATTTGCGGGCGCAGCCCGCCTTGGAGTGCGGTAGCGGAGCTACCGCCTTTGGGTGGCGTGCGCTGCCACTGGAAAGGCGGTAGATCCGCCACCGCACTCCAAGGCGCGGACCTTCGGGCCGCGCGATGACCGGCGAGGCGTGGGCTGAATTGCCCGGCTATGCGGATCCGAGATGGAAAATCGGATTGACTCCGGCAGCGCTGGCCATTAGCTTTTGTTCTTCCGTGTGCGTGACGGGTTTGAATTGCTGGCCGATGTCCATCCCCAGCCGGAAATATCTCTCATCGCCAGGAGGCATGGCTGCCGTGATCGATTGTGAAAGTGTCCAGCGATAACCCAGTGCGGCCTGATGGGGAAAATCGGCAGGCTGATACCAACATTTCTCTTGAGGGTGCCCTTTCCTCTGGGACTCAGGCCAGGTGGTCTTGGCCATGCCCTTTATGGCCATGATGCCCACGCCCTTTTTCTGCGCGTGTTCGATCACCTGTGGTCCGAACTTGGCTTGGGAGAAGAGGACAAAATTAACCGGGAACAGGATCGTATCGAAGTCGTACCGGTCCATGGCCGCGATCGCCGCTTCCACCGAATGCGCCGAGAAGCCGATGTACCGCACCTTGCCCGCTTTCCTGGCCGCCTGGAACGCTTCCATGGCGCCGTTAGGGCCGAAAATCTCGTCGAGTTGCGACATCTTTTGCAAGGCGTGAAACTGGTACAAGTCCACGTGGTCCGTGCGCAGTTGCCGCAAAGATTCATCGAGAGTCTTTGCGGCGCTGTCTTTGGTCCAATCTCCTTCTTCTCGCTCGGCGCCCTCCTTGCAAGCCAAGAAGACCTTCTTGCGGTAGGGCTCGAGGGCAGGTCCCAGGCGGGCCTGAGCGTCGCCGTAACTTGGCGCAATGTCAAAGTAGTTGATGCCCCGGTCCACTGCTTCCGCCACGAGATTGTTGGCAAACGATTGGCTATTGTGCATCAACACGATGCCGGCGAAGCCGACGATGGAAAGCTCCTCACCTGTCTTGCCGAGCTTCCGTTTCGGAATGGGCTTTTGATTTCGATCGGTTTCATCCGCCTTGGCCAACGGCTCGAGAATCCCGTTCGAGGCCGTCAGACCCGCGGCGGCAGTGGTTCCCTTCTTCAGAAAATCTCGCCTGTCCATGACACTCCTCCCTCGAAAATATACAAAACCAGACCTCAAGAATCGGACTTGATGCCCACTTCTACTTGTAGCACTGGCGAGGGTGCCTCGTCAACCGCAGGCCGCGGACGGTGCTCGTGTGATTTCTGAGACATGGGCGTTGAAAGTCGCAGTCACTCCCGCGAAAGCGAATGACTTGCGTCTCGAACGGGCGTCAAAGGGAGTTTGGAGCGCGATGACTTGGCGGAAGCGGCGTGGTGTATACTCGGCTTTCGACATGCTGAATATTGGAGGGTTTGGATGCGCTCCTTAGAAAGAGTCCGCGGCTTGGTGGCGGGCGAGAGGGTTGATCATTTGGCGGTGCAGCCTGTGATTATGATGTTTGCCGCCAAACATGCCGGGATGCCTTACATCGAGTACACCAAGGATGGAAGGAAGATGGCCGAAGCGCAGAGCCGGGTCGTGCAGGATTTTGGGATCGACTGTCTGCTGACCTGCTCTGATCCCGCGCGGGAAGTGTTCGACATTGCCGGAGATGGAAGCATTAACTGGTACGAAGACCAGGGGCCGGCGATTTGCGAGGACAGGGCAGCGCTTCTTGATAAGTCACGTTTGAAGACCTTCCGAATCCCCGACCCGCTGGGCGGAGGACGGATGCACGACAGGATCAAGGCAATCGAAATCCTGCACCGGGAGTTCGGCGGGGAAGTATCAATTGTGGGTTGGGTCGAAGGGCCTTTGGCGCTGGCGGGTGAGTTGCGTGGGCTAACGCACGTCATGACGGATTTCCTGGACGATCCCGTCTTTGTAGATGATTTGCTGGATTTCAATGCCGAAGTCGCGATGCTCTACGCGGAAGCACAGATCCGGGCCGGCGCGGATACGATTGGCATGAGCGACGCGGCGGCCTGCATGATCGGACCTCGTTACTATGGCCGGTTTCTGCTTCCCCGGCAAATGCGTGTGGTGGAGTCCATCCGCAAGGCGCATCCGGAGGTGATTGTCCGCCTGCACATGTGCGGGAACACCGACCCTCTGATTCCACAGATGCGGCAGTTGCCGGTCCAAATCTTCGAACTGGATTCACCGACCAACCTCCAGGCGGCGCGCGCCACCTTGGGCCCGGGCCGGGTGATTCTGGGCAACGTTGCGACGATTACGGAAATGCTGGAAGGAACACCGGAGGAGGTCTACGAAGCGTCGAGGCGTTGCCACAAGACCTGCGGGCGGTTCCACATAGTGGGCACCGGTTGTGAGATGCCGCCTGCCACGCGACCTGAAAACCTCCGCGCCATGGTTCGGTATGCGAGGGAGCACCAACCCGAGGAGCACACGTAAAGGCAGTAGGCAGAAAGTAGACGCTCCTCATTCTCGCGCCTGACGCCTGAAACCTAGCACCTGACACCTGCCTTTTTGTCCCCTGCACTTTTCTCTTGACTTCGGAACCGGCCTATGGTAGCCTATCATAGTTGTCGCAAGAGAGCGCAGGCAAGCAGCGGCGGCGAGGGAAGGCCAAAGGGACCCGGCAAGGGGAAAAGGCGCGGAAATGGAAAAAAGATACTAAAGTAGAGTGAACGAACTCAGTCATCTGTGGTAAATAAAGGACTTATCGTTTTTGAAGTGTGCAAAACGAACTGGTTTTTGAGTGCAAAAAGGGCAAAACGAACTCGAAAAAGTGCCCAAAAACCCACGTTTTGTGCGGCCTCGAGCCGGAATTCGCGAGTTTAAAGACGCCGGCGAGTGGGCAAGCACGCGGGGGGCTACACGAGCTTCGAAAGGTCGGGATTCCCCTCCGTCGGCTGGTGGATCGGCATGACACTCGCGCTCCCGGAATTAGAAACCCGCCACCTGGAACCTGACACCGGGAACTTGACACCTGTATAATGGCCGGGTAAGGGGCGCACGACACGGAAGTCAGTCGCCTGATGCTGGAAAACTTGCCTTTCGAGAGGGAAAATGCCCGTGGCCACTGCGGTTCGCGCCAAATATGAAGCCGTTATTGGGCTGGAGGTACACGTCCAGCTTCTGACCAAATCCAAGATTTTCTGCTCCTGCTCGACCCGTTTTGGTGACCCACCCAATAGCAACGTCTGTCCGGTGTGCCTTGGGTTGCCGGGAGCGCTGCCGGTGCTGAATCGTGAGGCCCTAACCATGGCTATGAAGGCGGCCATGGCGCTGAACTGCGCTATCAATGCGCGTTCACGCTTTGCCCGCAAGAACTATTTCTATCCCGACCTGCCCAAGGGTTATCAAATATCGCAATACGACGAGCCTCTCTCCCAGGACGGCTGGATCGAGATTGAAGTGAACGGAGCGCGAAAGCGCGTCGGGATCACTCGCGTGCACATGGAGGAGGACGCCGGGAAATCGCTGCACGAAGGGTTTCCGGATTCGGACCGCAATTCCTATATTGACTTGAACCGCTCGGGGGTTCCCTTAGCCGAGATTGTCAGCGAGCCCGACCTGCGCTCCCCTGAGGAGGCTTATGACTACCTCACGCGGCTCAAGACGCTGATGCTCTATCTCGAGGTTTCAAATTGCAACATGGAGGAAGGCAGCCTGCGTTGCGATGCGAACGTCAGCGTGCGGCTCGCCGGGGCCTCAGCTTTCGGGACGAAAACCGAAGTGAAGAATTTGAATTCCTTCCGGTTTCTCCAGAAGGCGCTCGAGCACGAGATCGAGCGGCAGATTGAAATTGTGGAAAGCGGTGGAACAATTCCCCAGGAAACCCGCCTGTGGGATAGCCGCGAGCAACGCACCTACGGAATGCGCTCGAAAGAGTTTGCGCACGACTACCGATATTTCCCCGAGCCTGACCTGCTGCCCATGGTGATTACGGAAGAGTGGAAAGAAGAGGTCCGGCGGTCACTGCCGGAGTTACCCCAGAGTCGGGAAGAACGACTCCTGAGTCAGTACGGGCTGCCCAAGCAGGACGCAACGCTTCTGGCTATGTCGCGGACGATGGCAGACTATTTCGAGGAGGTGGCGAGCCTCTCTGGAGAGCCGAAGCTCGCTGCGAACTGGATCCTGAACGACCTAATCTTCCTGTTGCAAGAGAACAAAAAGGGGTTCATCGAGTACCCTGTCCTCGCGAAGAACCTTGCTGAGTTGATCAGGTTGATCACCAAAGGAACAATCTCCGGGAAGATAGCGAAAGACCTTCTAGCCGAGATGGTCCGAACCGAAAAAAGCGCAGGCGAAGTCATGGCCGAGAAAGGTTTGGAACAGATTAACGACCCGGAGAGAATCGCCGACATTGTCCGCGAGACCATGGCCGCGAACCCCAAACGGGTCGAGCAATACCGCAAAGGGAAGACCGCGACGTTCGGCTGGTTCGTCGGCCAGGTGATGAAGGCCACGCGCGGCCAGGCAAACCCGCAGTTGGTGCAGGAAGTTCTGAAGAAAGAGCTGGGATAGGAAAACCAGGTACCAGGTACCAGGTATCAGGTTTCAGATGCGGCGTGCCAGTAGGCAGGGAAGGGGCACCCGGGGGGCAACGAGGAACTGACTACTGACGACTGACGACTGACAACTGAGCGGAGAGGAGTAGCATATGCTAAAGGTCGGTGACAAGGCGCCGGATTTTTCACTGCCATCGGATTCAGGCGCAGAGGTGAGCCTGAAAGATTTCAAGGGGCACTCCCTGATTCTCTATTTCTTCCCGAAAGCCGATACCCCGGGTTGAACCAGCGAGGCGAACCAGTTCCGTGACGCCAAAAAAGAACTGGACAAGCTGGGAGCGAAAGTTCTAGGGATGAGCGGCGACAGCGTCGAGGCGCTTCAAAAGTTCAAGGCCAAGTATAAGCTCAATTTCTCCTTGGCCGGCGACACTGCCCATAGGACCCTGGAGGCTTATGGGGTGTGGCAGGAAAAGAACCTCTACGGAAAAAAGTCGATGGGTATTGTAAGGACGACGTATATCATCGACGGTAATGGCAATGTAACGAACGTCTTTCCAAAGGTAAAGGTCGATGGCCACATCCAGGAAGTCCTGGCGGCGCTGAAAAGGTGAGGAAGGCGGGTGTCCTGTGCACAGGGCGGGCCTCTTGTGGCGGGCGGTTACGGCTCTTGCTTTCCGTCGCCTTGAGCGTGGCTGAGCGCGGGGGCTGTCCCGCCACTCTCCCGCCTTAGCAGCACCTGCTGCTCGCCGCTGGAGTAATATGCGGTGAATTGGCCGTTCTGAATCTCCAGTGCTGACGCCCGGCCCTCGTGCTTTTCCTCGAATACCATCCCCGTATCAATGAGGAAGACCCGGTTGGCGAAGCGGCTCGTGATGCGCCGCGTGCCGGTGATGGTGTGTGCGGCTACAATCTGATGGACTTTCAGCCGGGCCATTATCTTTTCCAGCCCTGGCTCTAGCTTCCCCTCCGGCTCGTCGGCATAACCTCGGTACCACAATGGGCCATCGGGGGAAACCGTTGTCCACTTTTTCAGGCTGAGAAGATCCTCCATCTCCCCAATGGTGCGTCGATCCCCCACCTCGCCCGCCGACCCGGCTGCCGCCAGTTCATCCTGAACCTCCTGGAACGCCTCCTCCTGCCGCATATAGTGCCAGATGATTCCCTGCTCTGAGAGTGACTGCCAGATGGAATCGAAGCGGGCCATTTCGGTCCGGACGCGGTCGTTGATCTCGCGGATACTGCGAAAGGAGAGACGCGGGCTCAGCCCGCCATGCAGGAACAGCACGTCCCCAACCTGCGCCACCGTATCGAGCTTGCGGAGCCAACGCCCATACAGTCCCTGGGGGCCAAAGGCGTCACGCAACTCGAAGAAACCCAACGGGTGCTCCTCCATCCACTTCTGGCGAGCGGCCTCGTCAGGCGCAGCGTGAGCTCTCCTGTGCTTGCGCCTTCTAGCCAGGAAGGCTCCGTACTCGTCGTAGGCGCGCTCGCGCACAGTTGCTGATTGCTCCCCAGCGAAAGTTTGGTAGTCTTCCGGAAGAACATATCGGAGGTCGCCCATGATGACCATCACTTCATGATTGCCGAGCAGTGGAATGACCTTCCCGTTCTGCTCCCCCGCCTGGGCCTCTAACTGCATGAGCAGGTCAAGACACTGACGGCTTTGAGTCCCACGACCGGTGGCGTCACCAACCTGCACCAAAGTCGTTGACCCGCCGACCCATTGGTTGCGGGTGTCGATCACGCCAGTGCGCTGTAGGATATTCACGAATTGCGAAAGCGCGCCGTGAACATCACCGACAGCAATGATTCGCTCCTGGCCTACCCCGGCAGACGTCAGCGCCATTAGAAGGGCAAGACCGACCACGCTTCTGCCGGCCAGAGATGCAATGCTCGATTTACTGATCAATTAGACCTCCTTGTTAAACCATCACTTTACGCCTCTTCTGCTCTCAGGAAAAGGGTTCCGAGCGGGGTTTATATGTACGGTGCCCTACTTAACCATTTACAGCCCACGCGCGCTCACTACCCCCTAGCTCCCTCCTCCGCAAGGAGGGGAATTAGTGAACCGGTTCCCCTCCTTGGTAAGGAGGGGGTAGGGGTGGTTGTTGTAAGGAATTAGCCGGACCGGCACACTAGTTCTGCAACTGACGCCACAGTCCCTTCGCCCGTGGTCAGGACCGTGTTGCACACTAGGCCTTGATCTTTGCTCCATGTAGAGGTACATTTTTACCCAGGTTGTCTGAGATCTATAGGACATGAGGTGACCCATGATTCGCTTGCATCGCCGGGCGGTGCTCCTAACGCTCGTGTGCTTTGCTGCCGTTGGCTCGGCTGTATTCGCGCAAGAACCCAATCTTACCGAAGACCAAATCCGAGAATTTCTGCTCAAAGCCAAGGTAGTTAATTATCACCAAATTGGCAAGGGTGTAACTTCGCCCTGGCGGTTGACGCTGTCGGACGGCACCTTGAAGCACGACGCCGCCTTCCAGTCCATTGATGAGTTTAGACCTACCTTCGAGCTGCCTGACGGAACCACTGAAATTGGATTTCGAGATTCCTACCACTTCGACATTGCGGCCTATGAGCTGGCTAAACTCGTGGGGTTGGGTTACATGATGCCAGTCACGGTGGAACGCAATTGGGGAGGCCACAAAGGCGCGCTGAGCTGGTGGCTTCCCGTCAAGATGGATGAGGCGCAGCGCCGCGATCGGAAGCTGACGCCACCGGACCTCAATGCCTGGAACATGCAGATGAACAGAATGTGGGTGTTCAGCGAGCTCGTCTACGATATCGACCGCAACCAGGGGAATATGCTGATCGGCGAAGATTGGAAGCTCTGGATGATAGATTTTACGCGCGCTTTCCGGCGAAAGCATACTCTGGAGAATCCTGCTCGGCTGGTGATGTGCGACCGGCATTTGCTCGAGAAGATGCGGCAGTTGGACGAGAAGGTGGTGATGGAAAAGACCAAGCCGCACCTTAGCAAGGAGCAAGTCAAGGCGATCATGGCGCGTCGGGATCTGATAGTAACTTACTTTGACCAAAAGATCGCCATCAAGGGTGAGAAGGCCGTGCTTTACTGAATCACGACTCTATCGGGCCCATCCCCAGTTTCTTGACGAAGTGTTTGAAGATACTGACCACGATCTCCATGTTGTTCGAGAGCACGTTGTAGAGATCCTCTGCTCCAATGGAGATGGTGAAGGTATCTTCGAGGGCTTTGGCGGTGGCATAGCGCGGCTCGCGCGTCAGCACGGAGTAGAGCCCGACCGCATCGCCCGGCCCCAGGATCTCCTTGATGTTCCGCCTCTCGGACGCATGCTCGACCTTCCCCTGCACCAGAAGGTAGAAAGCATCACCGATTTCCTCTTCCCGAAAGATGGTGTACCCGGCGGCAAAATCCGCCTCCTGCGCGATGCTGGCCAGGCGGTAAAGCTGCTCCACGCTGGCCTGGGAGAAGAGGTCAAGAGCCCGGATGAGCTCCGCCTTGCCGAGGGTGGTCAAACGGGGCTGGGCTGAACTTCTCTCCGGGGCCAATGGACTGTAAGCCATCTCATCAGGCATAGGTGTGCCCCTCCTCGAGGCACTAGGAAGCTTCACCGGCAGTGAACTCGGGCCAGCGATTCTTCCCAATCGCTTCTGCGGCGCACTCACGCATAATCGGGTCCGGATTTCTCAGGCAAGCCTCCAGGATCTGCCGCACGGTTTGCACCGGGCGCAAAAGCTTAGCCTTAGGTTCGATGACCGGGAGAACATAGTCCCGCAACTTGCCCGGCAAGACGTTGTCGAGAAACTCCGCCACGGCGGCGCGCTTCAGGCGGTCGCCTTCGGCCATGGCCAACAACGCTGAGATAGCCGCAGTGGGAGGAAGCAGCAGGGCCAGCAGGCGAAACACACGATCCTTCCCGCGATTGACTTTGTCTTTAAAGAGCTGCTCCAGAAGATCGTTGCTGCCGCCGTGGGGGTACAACGCGGCCAGCGCTTGCCGGCACCAAGTGACGTCTTCCGATTCCTCGCGCAGGAGCAGACCTACCTTCTGCCGATCAAAGCTCAGCTCGGGGTCGAGAAGCCTTAGCTTTCCTAAAGCGCGGATCGACCGGTAGCGAAGCAGGCCGTCGTAATCGAATAAGCCGTCCAGGAGGATACCCACCGACTCCTGTTGGGGAAGATACGCCAAGACCAGCGGGATACTGCGGCGGATATCGAGTTCTTCGGAAGGGTCCTTCAAAACATCCGCGAGTGTTCCCAGGATGCGGGGGCCATATTCGCGCAGACAAAGCCGGATGTCAGGACCCCAGTGCAAATCGCGCAGCAAGGGTATTAAGAACGGCACCAACTCGCGATGCCCGGCGCGCCCGGCACTGAGGATAGCGGTCTTCTTCACAGACGGGTCGGAGTGCTGGAGGAGCCGCAGATGCAACGCGACGGCCTCGGGATGGGGGATGTCACCTAACGCCTCCGCAACCTCCTCCCACTCGGTGGAATCCGGAGCCAGTTCAGCGCCAATCCGGTCGAGTGCGCTCTTGATTGTGCCCGGGGGAATTTCACTGTCTTGCCGCGCCAAAGCCACCAGGGCGGACAGCCGCACACGGAGATCAGGCTCCTGGAGAAAGCGCATAAGCCCCACGCCGCGTCCCCCCGCTGCGCTGGTCTCGCGCGCCACGCGGAGAATTGCGCTGGCGCGAACGGTTGAATTGCTTTCCTTCTTGACGCGCTCTAATAGTCCCGCCTCGGTCAGGGGAGCCAATTCCACAGCTTTGGCACGCACGCGAGGCGAAGGATGAGCAATGAGGTTCTGTGGAATCCAATGCGGACGGCGGAGGGCGACGGCCAACTGGAGGGCGCTCAAGACGACTTCTTCGTCCGCCGAAGCCAGCATGGTTTTCAAACTGGCAATTGACCCAGGCTCGGAAAAAACCTCCCGAATGATCGGCGCGGGCAGGGGTTCGGGTCCGGCGAGGAAGATCTTGGAGACTTCCTTTCGGTATTCCGTGCGCGCCTGCCATGCCACCCAGACCCACACCGAAAGCAGGATCAGGTTGAAAATACACACGCCCACCTGGCCCTGGTGCAAAACCCTGGTCACCACCAGAAGCATCAGGCCACCCACACCGTCCGCCAGGCGCTGCACGACCATGTCCGTGACGGCCTTGATTTGCGTCTTGACCGAATGCGGCACGGGAACGTAGAGCAGTTCGGTGCTTACGCGGTCAATCGAATAGCGGATTGTGTAATCACTTCCCTTCAGCACGCCGCCCGCCCAGAGTGCCAGCGGGAAAGCCACCAGCGTGACTGTTCCGAGCATCACGGCCAGGGGAAGAATAAACAGTGTCACTCGAATTCCCAGTTTCTCAACAAGGCGTGAGCCTGCGATCATCTGGAGGAGAAAGGCCCCGAAGGCAAGGTATGCGTAGAAGGACGCGAAGAAAGCCGTGAGCTGATCCTTGGCATGGAAGGCATGCTGAACGACGATCTTGAATTGGAAGTCCACGGTCAGCGTGACGATTGCGGATAAAGCGAGCAAGCCCACAATCAGCTTTAAATAAGGCGAAGCGAGGATCGTCTTGGCGACGGCGCTAAGGGCCCTGTGGCCCTCTCCCCCCGCCTTTCCCGCTTGCGCGGCTCGGCGCGTGACGCTGTAGCGGCGAATCAAAACCTGCGCAACAACGATGGCCAGCAGTAAGAGCGGAATCTGCACCAACAGCAAGTTCTCCGTGCCGAGCGATTTGACGAGCCAAGCCCCGATCAGGCCGCCCCCTCCGCCGCCCAGAATCCCGCCACACGAAACCAGCGGAAAGACTCGCCTGGCCTGTCGGAGGTCAAGCACACTGTTGGCCACCGTCCAGACCTGGGTAGTAATGATGATGCCGAAGGCGCTCGTCCAGACGTAGAAGATCCACGGCGCCGGAGCCCACCCGGAGCGCAACGCGCCCCAGAAGGCAATTATGTTGAGGATGAAGAAGAGAAGGCAGCCCGAGATCAGCCACGCCTGGCTGACTCGAGCGGCAAGGCGGATGTAAATGGCAACGATGAAACCAATGACGATTCCGATGCCGATGAAGACGTAAGGAAGCTCCAGGGCGCTGAACTTGTGCAGAAAGATGCCGTCGCGCGCCGCCCTGATGATCGTGTAGGAAGCGAGCGCCAGCGTCAGATAGGAAAAGAGCAGGAAGACGGGAACTTCTTCACCGCGTTCCAGCTTCAAGAAAGAGCGAAGTCTGTCCATTCGCTGGTCTCCGCGCGCGAGCATCCTTTGGAGCTTCGCGGATGATTCCCCTGGCGTGGGCCACCGCATGATCTGGTGCACCCTTCGCGTGCCTTAATGCAGCTCCGCCCCGAGGTTAACCCCGAATGCCGAGCCCGTTCCGCAAGTTTCGCGCGCATACCTGGGCCGAGAAGTTACAACCCAAGCAACTAGGCACGTATAATAGCGGACTCAGGGCCTCCCCGCAACCCGCTGGGCCGAGGCGAAGGTCGCTAGTGAAAGCTCATGCCCGCGGTCGAATATGGAAGACGGCACCAGCGCGCCCCATGCTCACGGCGGGAAGCTCATGCGGCGCTGGAGGTCCTGGAAGCATGTGGCGGACAGTCAGTTTCTTGGCCGCTCAAGCGTTGCTTGCGACCTGCTCCGCGGCCCGGATGTCCACAATTCGTGACGTTAGGATGGTCCGAAATACGGGGTGCCGGAATTCCAGGCGCATGCCTCGCCCGATAAACCGTAGCTTCAGCATCGAGCCACCCCACGTACACCCCGCGATTCTCACCGGGATGGGATCGGGACAGTACTGCGGATGTCCCGAAATCAGTTCCTGGCCGCGACCGCGAACGACGATGGTGTACCCATGATGCTCCGTCTCAACTTCCAACACCGCGCCCTCGCAGAGCTCGTCCAGGTATACACCACCTTCGATCTCCGACTGCACGATGTTCCGGTTCACCTCATCGCTGAGGCTGGGATGAGGCATGAACGGCTTGGGAATGGGGACCGCCGCCGTGCTATTCATTCTCGTTTTCTCCGCCTGCCTTCTGCCTACTGCCTTTCCCCTGACTCCGAAACTCGAATCCCTGACACCTGGCACCCGGCACCTGACACCTGTAGTTACGGCGGGAAGTTCATACGGCGCAACAGATCCTGGTAGCGCGGGTCGGAGCGCAGGGGGTCCCAAATTCGTCGCGTCTTGAGCCAGACAAGCCCGGGAGTGTGCTGCTGATAAGCCTTTTCGAGGCAATCAAGCGCTTGATCCTTCTCGTTCAGGTGTACATAGAGCATGGCAAGGATGTATGGCCGGACGTGTCCTCGCTTCGCTTGCTCCTTAAAGTACACGAACTGCTTCCTCCAGTAACCTCGGATGCCGCCGGCCTTATATGCGACCCGGAGTGCCTCCACTTTCTCGGCGCTGTCGCCAGCCAGGCTAGCAGACTTCAGGTAGGCTGCCACTGCCTCATCGTATCTTCCCTGAGCCTCATACATGTCCCCGAGCCCGTTGTATGCCACGGCGTTGCTCGGCTCCAACTCCAGGATTTTTCGATACACGTCAATCGCCCGCTCGTCCTGGTGGGCATCGTATAAGGCGCCAGCCAGCCACGCATTTGTGCCCGGTGAGAGCGGGTCGAGCTCACGACCGTGCTCGTATATCGCGATGGCCTCGTCATTCCGGCCCAGCACGTGCAGGCCATAGCCGTAATGCATAACGGCATCCAGAGAGCCAGGAGCCATCTCGTAAGCGCGGCGGAACCCCGCCAGGCCGCCGGACCAGTCCCATTGCGCCCAGTACTTCTGGTCCGCGAATATCATGTACGCCTCGGCCTCGGCCATCTGGTCGTCGTCCAGCTTCAAGGCTTTCTCGGCTGCCGCCCGGGCTTTTTGCTGGTATTCCCGCGCCGGCGGAATTTCCATGTAAGCCAGCATGTCATAACAGTGCGCCATCTTGGCGTAGGCAAGGGCGTAGCTGGGTTCTTTCTCGATCGCCTGTTGGTAGTACTGGATTCCTTTCAACTGCCCTTCGGCCCCCCCCATGATGGACGTGTAATGGCGCCCCTTCAGATAAGCTTCGTACGCTTCCGGGATGATGGGGCGGGCGACGGCCAGGCGCGCTTGCCCCTGCGGTGTGAGCTTGATGTTGATCTCCCTGGCGATGGATGCCGCGACTTCGCTCTGAAGGCTTAAGACATCCCGCAAGTCGCGCTCGTACTTGCCGACCCACATGTGCCGGTCGCTTCGAGCGTCGATCAAATGCGCGGTGATTTGCACCCGCTTGCCTGAGCGCTGCACGGACGCTTCCACCACCGCGTCCACGTTGAGTTCCCGCGCAATCTGTGGCAGCGGCTTGTCGGTCGTCTTATAGCGCATCACGGAAGTGCGTGAGATCACGCGCAGAGCCTCGATCTGCGCAAGGTTGGAGATGAGTTCCTCGGTCATGCCGTCGGCGAAATATTCCTGCTCTTTGTCGCCCGTGAGGTTCTCGAACGGCAGGACGGCCAGGGATTCAATCTTCGCAAGGGGCGCGCCCTGGCGTGTCCCTACGCCATGGCCTGCCCCTACAAGCGAGAGCATCCGCTCACGCAAACGACCCACGTTCAAGCCAACGAGCACCACCGCGAGCGCGAGGGCGGCAATTCCCAGCGCCAACAGCCAACGCCTGGGTAGAGCCGCCGCTTGCCGCACCCACCAGAGGAGGGCGAGCCGTGTTCCTCTCACCTCCGCTGTCTCGCCCTTCAGGCGTTGGAGGTCAGCCTTGAGTTCCGAGGCCGTCTGGTAACGCCGGCGAGGATCTTTCTCGAGTGCCCTGTTGATAATGCGTCCCAGCTCCGCCGGGCAGTCAGGATTCAGCCGCACGGGAGAAGTCGGCCCCTTGTGCAGGATGGCGTCGAAGACGCTGCCCAGTGACTCCCCTGCAAACGCCCGCCGCCCCGTGGCCATTTCGTACAGCACCAGGCCGAAGCTGAACAGGTCGGTGCGCTGGTCCACGCCTTCGGCCCGCACCTGCTCGGGCGACATGTACTCGTACGTGCCCACCGCCATCCCCAGGCTGGTCAGGGATTCTTCCGCCGCAGCCGTCGCCTCCTCCGGTAGGGCCGAACGGCGTTCGGCCTCGCCCCAGGGCCGATCCGTCGGCTGACGGACGCTCGGCCCTACCCGCGCCATCTTCGCCAAACCGAAGTCCAGAATCTTCGCCTGGCCCCGCGTGGTCACGAAGATATTCGCCGGCTTGATGTCGCGGTGGACGATGCCCTTGGCGTGCGCCGCCTCCAGTCCGTCGGCAACCTGAATGGCAAGGTCGAGCAGTTCGTCTGTGGGTAGGGGCACGGTGCGCCGTGCCCCTACGGCGAGTCGCTGGCGCAGCGTCTGGCCTTCCAGGTACTCCATGGCGATGAAAGGCCGGCCTTTCTGCTCCTCAATAGCATAAATAGTGCAGATGTTGGGATGATCCAGCGCGGACGCAGCCCGCGCCTCGCGGTGGAAGCGTTCCAGGAACTTGCGGTCCTGGGCCAGTTCTTCGGGCAGGAACTTGAGCGCCACGCTTCGGCCAAGCTGCGTGTCCTCGGCCTTATAGACGACACTCATGCCCCCGCCACCGAGCTTTTCAACGATGCGGTAGTGGGAAACGGTTTGGCCGACCATGAGGCGATTACCTCACAGCAAGATGAGGCGAACTTCCAATGGCGTCAGCATACGCCGCGTGTAAGGGCAAGTCAACGCGATCTGCTGCGACTGAGAATCCACACGGTAGGGCATGGCCCGGACGCGTGGCGAACCTTATTTGATGACCCCCATGCGAGTGAGGTCGAGCAAGTCCCCAGCGGCTGACGTGCGGTATTGTTAATGCAAGCCAAGCTTGGACTCGATTTCCCCAGCCACTTTCTCGGGTGTCTGGGCACCATCAATACGGATAAGGCGGCCTTGTTCCGAGTAGTAATCAATGGCCGGCTGGGTTTCATTCTGGTAGGTTTCTAACCTCCGCCGGATCACTTCTTCCATATCGTCCGGACGCTGGACGAGTTGCGTGCCGTCGTCGTCGCACCGGCCTTCCTTCTTGGGAGGCTGAAAGTAGATGTTGTAGGAGCGATTGCAGAGCGGGCAGACGCGCCGTCCGGCCAGACGCTTGAGCACGAGTTCGCTGGGAACTTCAAGCAGGATGACGCGGAGCGGCATACCTTTCTTCTTCAGCACAAGGTCCAGACTCTCGGCCTGAGTCAGGGCACGAGGGTAGCCGTCCAGGATAAAACCATGCTCGCAATCCGGCTGGGATAGCCGCTCTTCCAGGATCGGGTTCATCACAGAATCAGGCACCAACTTCCCGGCCTTCATGTAGGGGTCGGCCTGGAGGCCAAGTTGGGTGCCGCGTTGGACCTGGTCCCGCAGCAGGTCGCCGCTGGAGATGACGGGGATCGAATGCCGCTTAGCCAGCCGCCGTCCCTGTTCGCTCTTGCCCGCCCCCGGCGGTCCCAGCAGAATGATCGCCCCCACCTGCGATGGATCAAACCTAGCACCTCGCACCCACCTTGCCGTCACGAGCATAAGGACGGTTGCGACACCACCTGAGAAGCTTGATTCCCTCAGGAACCTGCGCCTTGAGATCTGCCTCAGGTCCGTCTGCATGGTTCCCTCCGTCGTTTACAACTACCGTGTTTCGTATTCTGCTTGCTTCCTGCTGCCTTCTGCGTTCTGCCTACTGTTCTTCTACGGCGGGAAATTCCTGCGGCGCAGGAGGTCATGAAAGCGCCGGGATCATTTCAGCTTTGCGTACTCCGCCTTGGCTTCCTTGAGGATGGGGATGTCGGGGTCGGCGTCTTTCCAGAGCGTGAGGAAGTCCTGATAGGCCGCCCGAGCTTTCGCCGTTTCGCCCTGCATGGCGTAAGCACGTGCCAGTCCCAGCCGGGCCAGCGCACCCCAGGGAAAGTTCATCACCATTCCTCGGTGGTCGATGAATTTCTGAAATTCCGCTGCCGCTCGGTTGCCGTCGTGGAGCATGAGATACGCGTACCCCCGCAAATAAGCCGGGCACAGGAATATAGTCAGGACGGCCGTAATTGAGCTGAGTTCGATCGTGCTCGCCACCTTCAATAATTCGATTGCCCGGTTCGGGTCTTGGCGTTCCAGGACGACCCCCGCCCGGATGGTGGGCAGCCAATACCTCTGGACCAGCGTATCCAGCGGGAAGGTCTTGTCGAGTTCGGCCGCCAGCTTCTCCGCTCCTGCCGTATCGCCTGCCCGCGCCAGGGCCAACGCCGCTATCGCCCGCACGTCGCGGTTCGGGGCCAGCTTCACTGCCGCCTTGGCCTCGGCACGAGCCTGCTCCCGGTTACCCGCTTCCGCCTCGCGAAGCGCCGCCTCTACCCGATATCCTGCCGCCGTCTCTTTGGCGTCGTTGTGCTGGGCTGAATCCATCGCCCGCCCGGTCAGCTCCTGTGCGTTCTTCAGCTTGCCGTACCAACCTTCCGTGTCCGCTTGCGCGGCTAGCAACAGGTCTTCCGAGCCCGGCTTGCCCATGGCGTCTGAGATCAACTGCACCATCTGCGCCGCATCGCCCTTCAGAAAAGCCAACCAGTAGCGGCCCTGGAGTACAAGCTGGTTCTCCAGTTTGCGTTCCTCCGCCTGCTTGTACACCGCCTCCGCTTCTTCCAGCCGGTTGAGGCTCGTGTAGTCGACGCCGAGGAGATAGTACGGGACTCCAGCATTTGGGTCCAGGCGCACCGCCTCTCGAATTTCCTCCAATGCCTTTTCCCAGTTTCCCAGGGTGCCGGAAATGGCTCCCAGCTGAATGTAAGGAAAGGAGTCTCTTGGGTAGGTCTGCTGCCACAGGTCGTAGGTCTGCGCCCCCTTCTCCAGCTCTCCCGTCGCAAGCAGGTAGTAGTTCCCCTCGATGTAGAACCGCTCCCGTTCGCTTACCTTCTCCCGCAGGTCGTAAGCCTTGCGTGCATTTTCGGCCGCCCGCCCCATCTCGTTGAGGGTCCAGTAGCCCTCCGACATCTGGGCGTAGGCCACGGCGAAATTCGGGTCAAGGTCCACCGCCCGTTTGAAGAAGGGCAGCGCGGCTGTGAACCCTTTCGCATGGCCCGCCTTTGCTGCCAGGCTGTAGGCTTTCAGCGCCTCCAGCGATGGCGTAGTCGCTTCCTCCACCGGCGTGGCGTATTTCTCCACCGAGCTGAGCGACTCGCCCAGCTTGCTCCGCAAACTGACCGCAGTGGCGTTCAGAACCTTGAGCACCGCTTCCTTGCCCGCCGCCTGTTCCTGCGCTTCCGCCAGCACGTCCCCCGTGTTGCAGTTCACTGCCTTCAGGCCAATCACGTACTGGCTGCCCAGCCCCGATATCGAGCCGGTCAGCATGGCCTTGCTGCCCGTGCGCTGGCAGACCTCCTGTGTGACCTGCGCCGTCAGCCGGTCACCGGCGGGGCGGCCCATCAGCTTCAATGTCTCGTTGATCTTGCGCTCGGAAACCAGGGCGAGAAAGGGCGATTGCTCAAGCTGCACTGACAGTCCCTGCTTCAGCGTGTCGTCGAATACCGCATCGCCCGTCTTGTTGTCGAAATCGGAGAGGACGATGGTGTCCTTGTCGGTCAGGCGGGCCGTAGACTGGCGCCAGCGGAAGTAGAGCGTTCCCCCGATGGCAGCAGCGACAAGTATCACGACAGCGGGAACAAGCACCTTCCAAAGTTTTCGTAGGCGCACCCCTCGTGGGCGCCCTTCTGGGGCGGGCAGTCGCCGCGGCGACCCCGCCCCTACACGCCCGGATTCCGTGTCCCGCTTCAGGCGCTGCAGGTCGCTGCGAATGTCGGACGCGCTCTGGTAGCGCACCATGCGGTCCTTTTCCAGCGCCCTGTTGATGATGCGTTCCAACTCCGCCGGGCAGTCGGGATTCAGCCGCACTGGCGAGGTGGGCGCTTGGTGCAGGATTGCGTCAAAGATGAGCGGGGAAGTTGTCCCGGAAAAGGCGGGGTGACCTGTCGCCATTTCGTACAGCACCGCGCCGAAACTGAACAGGTCCGTCCGTGCGTCGAGTTCTTCGCCTCGCGCCTGCTCCGGCGACATGTACTGGAACGTCCCCACCGTAATCCCCGTGCTGGTCAGCGACTCTTCCGCCGCAGCCGTCGCTTCGCCGCTAGGGGCATGTTTCAAACCCGCCCCTACACCCGTCCACTTCGCCAAACCGAAGTCCAGGACCTTCGCCTGCCCACGGGTCGTGACGAAGATGTTCGCCGGCTTGATGTCGCGGTGGACGATGCCCTTGGCGTGCGCCGCCTCCAGTCCGTCGGCAACCTGAATGGCAAGGTCGAGCAGTTCGTCTGTGGGTAGGGGCACGGTGCGCCGTGCCCCTACGGCGAGTCGCTGGCGCAGCGTCTGGCCTTCCAGGTACTCCATGGCGATGAAAGGCCGGCCTTCCTGCTCCTCAATAGCATGAATAGTGCAGATGTTGGGATGGTTGAGCGCGGACGCAGCCCGCGCCTCGCGGCGGAAACGTTCGAGGAACTTGCGGTCCTGGGCCAGTTCTTCGGGCAGGAACTTGAGCGCCACGCTGCGGCCAAGCCGGGTGTCCTCGGCCTTATAGACGACGCCCATGCCCCCGCTTCCGAGCTTCTCCAGGATGCGGTAGTGCGAGACGGTCGTACCGATCATGAGAACGAGCCCACCATTGCTGGCATCTTAGGTTACAGACGCGCGTAAGTCAATACGCGGTCATTGCTGTCATTGCGGCGGGGAGTTTATGCGGCGCAGGGGGTCTTGGAAGCGGGGGCCGGAGCGCAGAGGGTCGAAGCACGTAGGATGTAGCGCCGGCCTTCAGGCCGGCACTGCCGAACTAAAGGTCGGTGCTACACACCACTGCCCAGCTAAAGGTCGGCGCTACACAGTCGAGCTTGCCTTACGGGTGCCTTCGCACACCTCATCTACCAGCGGAAATTCTCTACCAGCATGACGTTACTGGTACTTTGGTCCATCTGGGCATAGAGGATCGAGCGGCCGTCGGGAGAAACCGCAATGCCTGGGTGCCACATCCACGGTCCCTTCTCGGGCTTGGCAACCTGCGTCACCTTGTGCGTGGCAAAGCTGAAGAGTTCGATGGCCTTGGTGCCGGCGTTGTAGAAGTAGATGCCCTCGGCCGTCACCCCCCAGTAACCCCAATATCCCGCGGCAAGCTGCTCGAGAACCGGGGTCTCTTCCCCGCCTTCCACCGGGACCTTCCAAAGGCCGGGAACCTCCAGGCCCTTGGCGTAGTAGAGGGTCTTGCCGTCGGAAGATTCGAAGGCTGCCTCGCCGCCCTTCTTCGTCACTTGCACCGCCTGACCTCCCTCGGCGGGCATCTTCCACACCTGCAAGGCTGCCGGTCCTATCGGAAACGAAATAAATCCAATTACCGTCCCTCGACCAGCTCGCGATTGAATCGTTGGAGGCGTCCGTGGTCAGGCGACGCGGCCGGCCGCCTTCCACGCCCACTATGAAGAGGCCGAGATGGCCTTCGGGGCTGCTGTCGAAAGCAATCTGCCGGCCGTCAGGAGACCAGCGCGGCGTGCCCGCCCAGAGGCCGGAGAAAGTCAACTGTCTAGGATTTGAGCCGTCGCTGTCACAAACCCAGATCTCCGAAGTTCCAGACCTCGTGGAGGCAAAGACAATCCTCTTTCCATCCGGCGAGAATTGTTGGCCCACGTTAGCGTATGTCGAGGCGATCAACTTTGTGGGTGGCGCGCTCGGACCCGCCGTCTGGGGAACCTCATATCGCCAGATGTTTACGTTACTAGACGCCTGCGTGTACGCCAGGCGGCGCCCATCGCGGGAAAGTGAGGGAGCGTAAGCGCTGTCCTGGCCCACCGGCAACGGTTCCGGTTCTCCGCCGGAGGCTCGAACTTTCCACAGGCGAGCGCTGCCGCCGAGGCGATCTGAGGAAAAGACGATATAGACCCCGCCGGGGGTCCAGTCGTAGCCATAGATTGCAGCGTTGTCAAAGGTGAGACGCTTAGGTTGTTTGCCCGAAATGCGTACGAGGAAGATGTCCTCGGCATTTCCTTCGCCTAAGCGGCGGGAGAAGGCCATTGTCTGGCCATCGGGAGAGAAACGAGGTCTAAAATCCGCCCACTGATGATCGGCAGGCGTGGTTAAGGGCCGTATGTCATTGGGGTTATCTACGGCGAGCAAGAAGATGGTTGGGGGGGCTTGGTCGGATCGGCGGTCAACATAGGCCAGGTATTTCCCATCCGGAGACCAGTCGAAGGACTCAACCCACGACAAGCCCCCAAGGCTCGGTGTGTACAGCCTGCGTTCCGCGCCGCCCAGGGCAGGAACAACGTAGATTCCGTCTTCAGCCTCGCTGTGGCGGCGAAAGGCGATGTAGCGGCCGTCCGGTGACCAAACCGCTCCCATGTCCTCCCCCGGGTCGGTGGTGAGCCGTAGCGGCTTCTCCGTGCCGATCAGTTTCACGTAGATATCATAGTTGTCCTCTTTCTCTCCGTCCCACGTGAAAGCAATCTGATTGCCGTCAGGGGAAAAGCTAGAGCCTCCCTGGTGGCCGGGAAAGCTAGTGAAAGGAACGATGCGCATGGGCGGTCCGGCGACTCTCGAGCCGGGGCGGAAGAATCGAAACCAGACTGCCCCGGCGATCACGGCGATGAGTGCGACGCCAGCCAGGGCAATCGTCGCCCAGCGCCTGCTGTAGCAGCGCTCTATGAGCGCCGTCTCTTGTCGGCGGTCATAGACCGCCGCTACAGCCGCCGATCTCCCTGAATCCGTATCGCGCTTCAGCCGCTCGAGGTCGGCTTTCAGGTCCGCGGCCGTCTGGTAGCGCAGCTTGCGGTCTTTCTGCAAACTCTTGTCGATGATCTTTTCCAGCTCCGGCGGCAGTTCGGGATTGATCCGCAGCACTGGGATCGGGGAGCGATTGAGGATGGCATCGAAGACGCTGCCCGGCGAGTCGCCTGCGAACGCCCGCCGTCCCGTGGCCATCTCATACAGCACCAGGCCGAAGCTGAACAGGTCGGTGCGTTGGTCCACGGCTTCGGCGCGCACCTGCTCGGGCGACATGTATTCAACCGTCCCCACAGCCATGCCCGAAGTGGTCAGCGAGTCTGCTCCTGCCGCAGCGTCTGCCGTTTCTCCCGTCCCCGATTCGCCAGCGCCCAGCCCCGCTCTTTCCGGCGCCTGCTTCGCCAAGCCGAAGTCCAGAATCTTGGCTTGGCCGCGGGTGGTCACAAAAATGTTCGCCGGCTTGATGTCGCGATGCACGATGCCTTTCTGGTGCGCCGCCTCCAGAGCGTCAGCAACCTGAATCGCCAACTCCAGCATCTCCTCGACTTTCACAGGCTTGCCTTGAATGTGACGCTTGAGAGTCTGGCCCTCCAGGTACTCCATCACGATGAACGGCCGGCCTTCATGCTCGTCGATGTCGTGAATGGTGCAAATGTTGGGATGGTTCAGCGCAGAAGCCGCACGCGCTTCGCGCTTGAAGCGCTCGAGGGTCATGGCCGCTGCCTGTGGATCATGCCAGGGCGCGCGCAACCTCTCCTCGGGCAGGAACTTGAGGGCTACAAGAGAACCAAGCCGAACATTCTCGGCCTTGTACACCACACCCATACCCCCGCCGCCGAGCTTTTCCAGTATGCGGTAATGCGAGACGGTCATGCCGATCATGAGTGCGGGCCTGCCTTCGCTGGCATCTTAGGTCGCCGCCACGGGCAAGTCAATACGCAACGGCAGCGGGAAGTTCATGCGGCGCGGAAGGTCTTGGAAGCATGGATCGGAGCGCAGGCTGAGGAAGTTGGGCCAGGGGCGGGGTGAACTGGGCAGGGATATGTAGCACTGGCCTTCAACTTCTTCGTCGGTCGCGAAGAAAAGATTCACCACAGAGCGCACGGAGACCACAGAGAAGAAAAGTCCCGCCTTTCTCTGTGACCTCTGTTCGCAGCCCATAATGCTGCTTGTCTTGCCGGTGCAAGTCCGGCCGCGGGAATTGGCTGATTTACCCGCGTAGTTATATTCGACGCCTTCGTGAGGCGACTCTGGAGGTGAAAGCTCGAACGTAAACGCCCTGGCCGGTGCAGGGCTAGCAAAACTTCCGGGCCGTACCATAAAGTGAACTTTGCAGCCTCGTTACACAGCCACGCTGGAACCGGAACGCGTGGGGATGTAGATGCCGACCCACTACAGAGATGGGGAAGGCCACAGCGGACGATGAAGGAACAGCCAAGCGCAGTCGTTCGGTCTGCCGGGGTACGGAAGACGGCACGGAAGAAACAGACAGGCAGAGTAAATTGGGGAATCTCTCGGTCCGGGTAGGACCGGACGGCAAAGTCATAAGTCGGTCCGGAGGGGCCGAGAGCCTCGGATGAGGTCATAGTAAGCGACGACCCGGTGGGACAATACAACCCGCTGGCGAGCCAAGGACCTCTGGACGGGAGCGTTCTGTCAGAAGGGGAGAGTGCCGCTTGGACGAAAGTCCCGCTACGGCTTGTTGCTCTCTTCTGAGATGGGGACTTTAACCGCGTCTAAGCTGGCACGGGGTGCAGGCTCGAGCCACTCCGGGTGGGTGAAGGTCGCGGCGGAATTCCCGTTTGAAGCCGTACTGGGGAAAACCCACCGTACGGAATTTTAGAGGGGGAGGAAGAGACACGAGTGCCCTGCGTGCACGTCCCCGTGATCGGTTGGACTGGCGCGGTCAGCATGTGGTGCGCTTCCTCTCTACTCGACGGTGAGTGTACTTTTGGGTCGCGGCAACGGGCCGCGCTGTTGCGCGTGATTGTAAGTTAGTCTCACAGGTGCCGAGGGTGACAGCGGAACCAGCCACCCGGTTCCGGAGGGGGCAATCAGCTATTGCACGGGTCCCAGATAACGATCTAGCCAGTCGAGCATTTCTTTAGCCAGCCTGTGGTCTATGGGGGGCATATGGCCGCCATCAAAAACCACGAGCCGCTTGTCCTTTGCAGGCGTGCCCAAAAGATCAAAGAAAATCTTTACATTTGTTTCAAGCGGAAACATCAAATCGAATCGACCATTCAACATCAGAACGGGAGCCGTCAAGCGAGGGGCGAAAACCAGCGAATCGATCTCGGGAAGGGGATTGCGATAAAAGCCGTCGGTCCAAACTCCTCCCGCGGCGAGCACCAGGCATTTCAGCCGCTTTTCCAGCACTCCGTGGGCGGGTCCCAATTGTGCTCCCCAACTGACCCCAAAATACGCTAGTTTGCGCGTATCGAAATCAGCCCGTGTTTCCAGGTAATCGATGGTTCTGGCGAGGTCTTTATAGAGCATTATGTGATAGTCTCGATTCAAGGTGGGAGTTGAGATGTCGACCGGACGGCGCTGAAAAGTCCCCTTATAAACAGGAAATACTACTGCACGGCCTGTCTTCAGGAAGAGATCCACGCGTCCTTCGGGATAATCATCGATGGAAGGGACTCCTCTCGCAAACGCGCCGGGGAAGTGAATGACTGCTTGATAAGGTGGCTTGGTTTTCTTTGGCAGAAAGAGGTAAGCGATGACGCGCTCGTTCGCATAGGCGGCGTTGAAGCTCACTTTTTGCCTAAGCCAGTAGGGCGAGGTGTCTTCAGTCGCTTCAATGGCCGTATTCAGGGGAGTCTTGTCGTAGGTGTAAAAGCTGGCGTAAATGTTGAAAGCCTCATCCGAGGCAGGTTTTATTCGACTCAAATCCCGGCCCGGAGGCCGTTCCGGGATGCGGCTCTTGAGCGCTTCTGTTATCGACCCGTTGCCGAAGGCCTTGATGCAGCGGAAGCCGTTAGTTGGGGAACGATCAAGCGGCGGGATTCTCTCTCCCTCATAATACAAATACTGTGGCTGTCCCCAGGAACCACCGAGGATATAACGCTCGTCTCCGGTGCTGTTCCAACACCACTCCCGGACGTTTCCAGCCATGTCGAAAGTCCCATTCGGACCAACACCTTGATAGCTTCCGACGGGCGAGGGGCCGGAGCCGCCAAAATTGCTTTGCAGAACGATATTGTAGCTGGTGTCCGCATCTATGGCTGCGGCTTTGTCCCAGTGATAGATGCTTGGAAGGCTTTTCCCGACAAATTCCGCATAGGCGGCGGCTTCGTACCAACTGACACCGCTCACCGGATAATTGTCTTGTCCTTCAGCATAATGGCCCAGTTCCCAGGTTGCGGGTCCCGGCCTGCCGGTCTTGTCCAGGAACTGCCCCATGGCTTCTTTCCAAGTCAGCCGGCGAGCGCCTTTGACGAACTCCTGTTTCCAGTACTTCGGTTCCCTGTAGCCACCTTGGTCCACGAATGCCTGGTACTCCCGGTTGGTGACCTCAAACTTGTCAATCTGGAATGCATCCAACTCAACGGGACTCACGTCGGCAAACTGCCTGATCTTCGGCTTGTATTTTCCTCCTTCGATCTTGATCATCCCTGGAAGCAGGCCACCCTTCCTGGCCAACGTGAAATTCAACGCCACCGGAGTCTTTCTCTTCTCGTAGGTCCCAGCGCAGCCCTCGATTTCCTCGAAGCCCTCCTTGGTGATTCGGTATCGCTTGAAGGTCCTTGAGATCTTCACGTTCCCGATGGGTGTCTGGCCAAGAAGCTCCCACCTCGCGGCTTTGTCAGCGTAGTCTCTGATATAGACAGCCGCCCCCGGAGGGGTTGTTTTCACAGATAGCAGATCGAACAAAGAGTAAGACAACTCCACAAGCTGGGGATCTCCGGAAATGTATTTTTCGGCCTCCTGCGCCAGACGGAAGGCGGGCGTGAAATCACGATTGGAAGCGAATTGCCCAATCTCGGGGAGCGCCACTTCGCGTGCCCATTTCGCCTTGCGCTGACGATTTATAGCGTGTGTCCCGAGATATCCGAGCGCGAGAAGGACCATCAAAGCAGGAAGTGCGAACCTTGGCTTCCCGAAGGTGCGCCAGAGTCTGCGAGCCCCGAACGGCGGGGGCATAGCCTGTGAGACGCTAAGCCGCTTCATGAGGCGGGAGAGGTCAGCACGCAGTTCCGACGCGCTCTGGTAGCGTTTGTCGCGGCTCTTCTCCAGCGCCTTATTAATGATGTACTCCAGTTCTGGGGGGAGCTCAGGATTAATCCGCAGCGCCGGGACGGGCGCACGATTGAGGATGGCGTCGAAGGTGGCGCCCGGCGAGGCCCCCGTGAAGGCCCGCCGGCCCGTGGCCATCTCATACAACACCAGGCCGAAACTGAACAGGTCGGTGCGTTGGTCCACGGCTTCGGTCCGCACCTGCTCGGGCGACATGTATTCGACCGTCCCCACCGCCATGCCCGAAGTGGTCAGCGAATCTTCTTCCGGCGCGGTGTCTGCAGTATCTCCCAGCCCCCAGTCCCTAGCCCCCAGCCCCGGTTTCTGCGGCGCCAGCTTCGCCAGCCCGAAGTCCAGAATCTTGGCCTGCCCGCGTTCCGTCACGAAAATATTCGCCGGCTTGATGTCGCGATGAATGATGCCCTTCTGGTGCGCCGCCTCCAGAGCGTCAGCAACCTGAATCGCCAACTCCAGCATCTCCTCGACTCTCACAGGCTTGCCTTGAATGCGATGCTTGAGGGTCTGGCCCTCCAAGTACTCCATGACGATGAATGGCCGGCCTTCATGCTCGTCAATGTCGTAAACGGTGCAAATATTGGGATGGTTCAGTGCGGAGGCCGCATGGGCTTCGCGCTTGAAGCGCTCGAGGGCCATGGCCGCTGTTTGCGGGTCATGCTGGGGCGCGCGCAACATCTCCTCGTGCAGGAACTTGAGGGCTACAAGAGACCCGAGCCGGATATTCTCGGCCTTATACACTACACCCATGCCGCCCCTACCCAGCTTCTCCAGGATGCGGTAGTGCGAGACAGTCGTGCCGATCATGAGAGCGGGTCCACCATGGCGGCATCTTAGGTCACAGCCACGGGCAAGTCAATACGCGGCGGGGGTTACGCAGCGACGGCAGAACACTGCAACACAATTGGCGCGGCTGGGAAAGATGGAAAACTCGTTTCATGGGAGCTGTGTTGCTTCTGGCAACCTCACATTTCTAGCTTTTGGTGGCACACGCGTGGCCTTCCCAGTATGCGCCCGATGCTGGCTTGGCCGCCTCTGTGCGCGGCGAGCGCCCTCGGATCCGCAAAACAGGCCCACGCCCCCCTGCCGGCAGACCACTGCCAACGAAACCGGCTATTCGAGGTATGGCGCAAGGGAAGGGCTCTTCTTGTTTTCAAAGGTGGGGTGGTAGCAATAGAAGATGCGCACGGCGCGCTCACCATGCGAAGGTAGCCGGACATTCTCCTGCGCCCAGCCCTGCGATTTCAAGAGTTCCCCGAAGGGTTTAATCCTTGCTCGTTCGCGGCCCAGAATATGTTTCTGGAACTGCAGGTATGCATATTCCCCGAGGATGACGATGGATTGCAGGTTTGGAAAAAGCTTTAATTCCTGGCGAAGATGTTTGGCGCAATAGTCAAGAGTTCTTTCGTCCACACGATTCCCTATTGCGTGGCAACGGGCGGCGTCGGTGAGCGCGAAGCGCGTCTTGAACTCTCCAAAGTTTCTCACGCCAAGCAGATCATAGAGCTTGGTGGCGAAGGGATTCGGCGTTTCCGGACGGCAATAGGGCAACCCGGCCGGGTCGATGGGAGCGCACCCCCCGATGACGAGCACGCGTGTCGAATGCAGGTCGGGGTAGTCGCGTTTGAGGTATTTGGCAAGGAACTCTCGGGGCGGCAGCGAGATGGAAGAAACGGCCGCGCAGTCCCGGCAATTCTCTATGCTTAGACGCAAGCTATCGACGTCAGGCCTGGGAGTTGCGTTGCTGTCCTTTTCTGCAGCGTGAGCGGTCAAGGCAAGCTGGAGCTTCAATTCGGGAGTCGAGCCAGGGGGACCGAAAATCAGGTTGTCGATAAGACGCACCGTGCCGAGGGATGCGGCCAGCAGCGCCACCGAACCCGGGATCACTTGTGCGACGGGTTCAAGAGTGGCCGGGTCCACGAGGGCGGCGTAGTCGAGCTTGAGGCGTGGCTCGGCATCGAACATCTTACGCATTTCCTCCAGGAGTTTTTGCGCCTCACCCTCACCTGCCTGAGCCATCTCCTCAGCCCTCTTCAGGCTCCGGGAGAGGAGCAACGCCGCCTTACGATCCTCCGCGCTCAAATAAACATTTCGTGAACTCTTCGCCAGGCCGTCCGCTTCCCTGACAATGGGACATACCACGATGCGCACCGGCAAGTTCAGGTCTTGGATGAGGCGACGTATGACAACCACTTGCTGAAAGTCCTTCTGGCCGAAGAAGGCTATATCCGGTCTCACGATGTTAATGAGCTTCAAAACCACCGTCGCCACGCCGCGAAAATGCCCCGGCCGTACGGCCCCCTCGAAAACAGTTCCGATGGGACCGGGATCCACAAATGTCGAGAAACCTGCCGGATAGATCTCCGTGCTGGACGGTGCGAGGACCGCATGCACCATTAAGGATTCGAGAAGCTCGAGGTCCTTTTCCGGATTGCGAGGATAACGCGCGAAATCTTCCGCGGGACCGAACTGGGTGGGGTTCACATAAATAGAAACTACGACCACGTCACATTGCGCCTTGGCCTGGCGGACGAGGCTGAGGTGTCCTTCATGCAGGGCTCCCATGGTGGGGACAAGCGCCACGGACTTTGCATGGGAACACACTTCAGCCGTGAACTGCCTCATCTCAAACGGAGTTGTAATCCGGCGCGTGGTCATGGGTCGAGCCACGAAATGCCATCAAGTGGCGCGTGTGAGGTCTTGTTCCACCTGGTCCCGCAAGTCGGCGGGCCAGTGATAAGACTCGCTATCGTCAGGGAAGCGGCCGCTCACCACATCTTCCCGAAAGTGTGCAAGAGCCGGACGCAAATCTGCCGCCGTATCAGCGTATGGGCGGACAAACTTTGTGCGCGGGAGGAAGCATAACCCGACCAAATCATGAAAGATCAGAATCTGCCCGTCGCAATCGGGGCCGGCGCCAATGCCGATGGTGGGAATACTTAATCGTCGGGTAACGATGGCCGCCAATTCGCGGGGTATGCCTTCGAGACAGATGGTAAATGCTCCCGCATCCTGGAGGGCCTCGGCGTCCGCCAGAAGTTCATTGGCCGACTGCAATGTCTTCCCTTGCACCCTGTATCCCCCCATGGCATGGAGGGACTGGGGCGTGAGTCCGATATGAGCCATCACGGGCACTTCTGCGTCCACTATACGCCGGATGAGAGGCGCGCGCTTCTTGCCGCCTTCTAATTTGACCGCCTCCGCACCCCCCTCTTTCACGTACCGGATGGCAACTTCCAGAGCTTTCTCGTCGCTCACGTGATATGCGCCATAGGGCAGGTCAGCAACCAGCAGGGCACGGCGCGTGGCGCGGCGAACCGCTCGCAGGTGGTGGAGAATTTCCTCCACGGTCACAGGTACGGTGGAATCATAGCCCAGAACGACTTGGCCCAGGGAATCGCCGACCAGAATCAAATCAATTCCTGCCTCATCCACCAAACGCGCTGTGGGATAGTCGTAGGCCGTTAAGCATGCGATCTTTTCACCCTGAAGCTTGCGTTCGAGAATCCAGGGCACGGTGACTTTGCTCACGGCCTCATTGTTGTGGTCCATGGCGTCGCTCCTCAGCTCAGAAAAACAAGACCCTCTCTGTCGCAGGACGGGAGTTCCGGCGCCCGTCAAAGGGCGTCCGGGGACCCGGGTGGGCCTCCACTTGCCTGGACAGAGAGGGTCAAACCCGCTCGAGTAAACGATTTTAGCGCCAAACCCGACGGCTCTCTTCGCGCCTGGACTATGCGCAATCAATCACTCACGACCGTCTCAGTCCGCGGGCGCGGATCCAAGCGGCAGAAAATACTGCGTACCCTTTACCGGTTGGCTCAGCCGCTGGAGGAGTTCCTGCAAATGCTCGCTCCGGTCGACAAAGTCGATCTCGGACGTATCAATGACCAGCAAATCACTCCGTTTATAATGAAAGAAGAAGTGCTCGTAAGCGTTCACCAGCGCCGCCAGGTACTCGTCGGAGATGCGGTCCTCGAACGGCACTTGCTTCTTCGCAATCCGCTTCTTCAGCGTCTCCAGCTTCGCCTGTAAGTATATCACCAAATCCGGAGTCGGGACCTGCTCAGCCAACAAGTCGTAATATTGGTCGTAGACCTGGAGTTCGGTATCGTTCAGGTTGAGGTAGGCGAAGATCTTGTCCTTTTCGAAGATGTAATCGCTCACCACAACGCGCTCCGCGTTTGACGCCACGTCCAGGTCACGAAGCTGCTTGTAGCGCTTCATCAGAAAGTAGAACTGGGCCTGAAAGGCGGCGCCGGGCTTGTCCTCATAAAATCCTTCCAGGAAGGGGTTATCCTCGGGATCGTAAATTCGGACCGCCTGAAGGCGCTCGGCGAGAATATTCGCCAGCGTGGTCTTGCCCACACGAATCGGACCTTCGACGGCGATGAAGTGCGGTACGTCGTAAGAAGAAGGAGTCACCACTTTGCTCCTCCCTTCAGCGTTCAATCGCTAGTGGGTCACTTTGGGCGGTGTAGCGGCGAATTTGCCTCGCCCAATGGTCCGTCGGCTGACGGATAAAGCCGCCTCTACATCAAACTGACCCGGTACCGTTCAATCGCACCACTTGACTGGTGTCCCCGGCTTCCGCCAGCATTTCATAGACAGTCCGCTTGCTAATGGGGTGGCGAAGGTTCCCGGCAAGCTCGCGAAGCGGTAGCAAAACGAATCGTCGCTCCGCCATGCGCTCGTGAGGAATGTTCAACACCGCTGAGCGCACCACTACATTCTCATAAAGCAGGATGTCGATATCGATGGCCCGCGGACGTTTGGCCACGGCAGGGCGGCGCCCCAGGGCGCGTTCCACGAGCTTCACCGCCTTTAGAAGTTGCAGAGGCATAAGGTGGGTCTCCGCTTCCGCCACGCAGTTCACGAACCATGCTTGCGGCCGAAAATCAACCGGCTCGGTCTTGTAAAACGATGAGACCTGCTTGATTTCTACGCCCACTCCCGGCAATTCCTCGAGCGCTTTACGAATGTTGGCTACCCGGTTGCCGAGATTCGAGCCGAGTGATAGAAACACTCGCTTCTCAGAAGATGGAACCTTCGGTATCGGCCTCGGGGTTTGGAGGTCACCCAATTCTGACTCCTGACTTCTGACTTCCCCGTTCATTCGAACAACGCTGGCGGAATTCCAGCCGGCGGTCTCAGCTTCAGGTGCTTGTAAGCCGGCTCATTAGCTTTGCGGCCCGCTTTGGTTCGGCTGATAAAACCTTGTTGAAGCAGGAAAGGTTCCACCATGTCTACAAGCGTATCCACTTCTTCATTGAGAGTGGCGGAAAGCGCTTCCACCCCCACGGGGCCGCCATTGTAAACACGAATGATCGTGGAGAGGAAGTTGCGGTCGAGATCATCCAGACCCTCGTCGTCCACGCCCTCCAGCTTCAGGGCATCGCAGGCCACCTGGGGAGTTATAAGGCCGGTAGCCTTGACTTCCGCGAAGTCGCGCACCCGGCGCAGCAGCCGGTTGGCGATGCGCGGAGTTCCTCGAGCCCGGCGAGCCACCTCCGGGGCGCTCGAGTCCTCGATGTGCGCTTCCAGGATGCGCGACGAGCGCATAATGATCTGGCGGAGCTCATCGACAGCGTAAAACTCCAGGTGGTAGAAGAGGCCGAAGCGGTTTCGCAAAGGCGCGGAGAGGCTTCCCGCGCGCGTGGTGGCGCCGATCAGCGTGAACCTCTTCAGCGGCACATTGATGGTCTTGGCGAACATTCCCTTGTCCACCACAAAATCTACTTTGAAGTCCTCCATGGCGGGGTAGAGAAATTCTTCGATGTTCACCGGCAGACGATGGATTTCGTCGATAAACAGAATGTCTCCCTCAGCGAGGTTGGTGAGGATGCCCATGAGGTCGCCAGTACGTTCGAGCGCCGGGCCGGAGGTGGTGGTGATCTTCGAGCCCATGTAATTGGCGATGATGTAGGCGAGCGTTGTTTTGCCCAGCCCCGGCGGCCCGTAAAACAGGGCGTGTTCGATGGGCTCGTTGCGCTGCCGGGCGGCCTGCAAAGCGATGGAGAGTTTCTCCACCACCTTCCTCTGACCCACGTACTCCTCGAGCGTGGGCGGACGAAGGCTGCGGTTAAAGCCTTCCTCTTCTTTCGAAATCAGGTCCGGCGATACCAGGCGTTCTCGAGACATAAGTGCAGGTTTCAGGTGTCAGGTTCCAGGTGTCAGGGCGGCGCATCGACCTCAGTGTCATTCCGAGCGCAGCGAGGAATCTCGCCCTGATGTTCCTCCGGCGCTTCGACCCCCTCACCCGGCCCGCCCCGGCTGAAGAAAGCGCCGGTGGCGGGCCACCCTCTCCCCCAAGGGGGAGAGGGCCGGAGGTTCTAGAATGCGGTCATCCCTTGTCCCCAGGATGCAACTGTTCAAACAGCCGGCGCAAGAAATCTTCGGTGGTCTTCAGGTTCTTGTGCCGGGAGAAAATTTCGTCAACCATGCGCTGAGCTTCCGGTCGCGAGTATTCCAATTGTTCAAGGACTTGCAGCGCCTCCTGCTTGAGTTCGGCCCCGGATTCCTGCTCCACGGAAAGCGGCTCTTCGGTTCGCGCCAGGGCGAACTTTGCCATTTTGCCGCGCAACTCGGTCACGATGCGCTCGGCGGTTTTGGCCCCGATAAAGGGCAGTCCCTTCAGGAAATCGGTATCGCCGCGTTCGATGGCCAGAGCGATTTCATTCAGCGGCCGCACCAGGCATTTGAGCGCCCGCATGAATCCTACGCCGGGAACAGTGGTGAACACTTCAAAGAATTCCCGGTCGAGGGGGTCAAGGAAGCCGACCAGCTTCGGGGTGAGGTGGCCACCGCCCAGGCCGCCATCGATGTAATAGATGGTGTAAAAGGTCATGGGATTGTGGCGCTCGGAAGCGGGCGCAGTTCGCAGGCGCGAGGCAATCCCGGAAGGTACGAATACCTCGTAGCAGAGCGAACTGACGCGCACCAGCAGCGACTGTCGCTCGATGCGGTCGTAGAGGACTTCACCGGTGATTTCGGAGATCAAGGGTTTTTGCTCCTATTCACGTAACACAGTGCTACGGCCAGCGCGTCGGCCACGTCAGGCGGATGCGGCACACGATGGAGCGAGAAATAATTCTGCACCGCGCGCTGCACCTGGAGCTTCGAGGCATTGCCATTGCCCGTTATGGACTGCTTCACCTGCTTGGCCGAAAAACTCAGCACGGGGATTCTTGCCAGCCGCGCCGCCAGGCAAATCACCCCGCGGGCGTGGCCCATCAGAATCGCCGTCCGAGGGTAACTCGCGTGGCTGTAGACTTCCTCCAAGCACATCGCCTGCGGGCTGAATTCCTCGATGACCCGTCGCAGTTCGACGAAAAGCGACTCAAGCCGCTCCGGCAGACTCTCCCCGTGGCGTCGCGGCATGCGAATCACGCCGGCTTCAAGGAGTTTCGCCTCGTTCGCGCAGCAGACCACAATGCCGTAGCCCGTGACGTTCAGCCCCGGATCAATTCCAATGACGCGCGTAGCGGACTTTGGGCTGACTGCCATTCGAGAGGATTGTAGCACGGCGGCAGGTTTGTAGGGGCGGTTCGCGAACCGCCCCTACATCCTACCGAGGTGTCGAGTCAGGCAGGCCTCCATCCACGGGAATGGTTGCGCCGGTGGTGGGCGTCTGGCGCGTGGCGAAGAAGAGCACAGCTCGGGCCACGTGTTCCGCGGTGACCCGGGCCTTCAAGAGGTTGCGTGTCTGGTAGTATTCCTCCAGGCCTTTTTCATCCAGTCCGCGCGCTCGCATGCGGTCAGGTCCAACCTCCGCCCACAAGCCTGACCTGCGCGTGCCGTGCGAAAACACGGCATCCGGAGAGACCATGTTGACGCGCACCCCGATTTCGGCCATTTCCAGGCTGGCAATGCGGGCGAGCTGATGGGAAGCGGCTTTGGTAGCGCTGTACGCCCCGAACTTGGCTCCGGGAGCGAAGACGTTCTTGGTGGAAACTGCAACGATATCGCCACCGGTTCCCTGATACTTGAAGTGCCGGCCTGCCTCTGCCAGTGTCAGGAGCGTTCCTTCGGTGTTCACCCTCTCCAGCTTCTGGAATGCCTCCAGCTTCATCTCTGCCAAGGATGAGACCAGGGCGATCCCGGCGTTGACGATGACAAGATCTACGCCGCCCCAGGTCTTGGTTATTGTCTCGAACCCCTGGGCGACAGAAGCTGCGCCCGTCACGTCCATCGCCACGCCTAGGACGCGGTCCCCAAAGGTCCCTTTCAGGTCCGCGACCAGGTTTTCCAGGGGCTGCCCAGGCAAATCGGTCACTGCCACGTGGCAGCCATTCTCGAGTAGCCCCTGGGCAATCGCCGAACCGATTGCTCCTGCCGCCCCTGTGATCACGGCGACTTCCCGCGCCAGTGGCAAGTCGTCTTGCTTTCCGAGCTTGGCGTGCTGGAGGGTGTGGTACTCCATTTCAAATATATGGCTTCCGGAGAGGCCCTCATACGTTCCCATCGCCGCGATCTGAGCTTTGACCGCCAGCGTGTGTGCCGTGATATCGCGGGCGATTTTGGCGGCCTGAACATTCTTGCCGGAACAGATGGCGCCCAAGCCGGGCAACAGCAGCACGCGGGGCAGCGGGTCGAAGGCTGTCAGGCCCTCGGGCAAGTGCGCTGAGTTCCTCGCGATGTACGCCTCGTAGGCAGCCGTGTACTCTCCGAGGGCTGTGGCGAGTTGCTGGCGCAGTCGCAGGGGGTCTTCATAGGCCGGGCTATCGACCCAAAGGGGCAACGCCTTGGTGCGAATCAGGTGGTCGGAAGTGAGAGGCGGAGAGAGGGCAATTTGCTTGCCCCGGTCCGAGTCGACGAAATCCAGAGTCTCGCGATCGGTCAACGACTGTAAGATGACGCGGCGGTAGGGCCGATCGGCGTCCCCGCTGTGTTCGGCGAGCAAGCCACGGACCAGGGGGGCAACGGTGACCAGCCTCTTTTCTGCCACGTAAGGTGGCGTCGATACCTGCACCACCAGCGGTCGAGTGGCACGCTGGGCCAAGTATTGCTCGGCGCGGGTGACCAGTTCGATGGTGGCCTCGTAGGACTCGCGCGCGGTCGTCCCCCAGGTGACAAGCCCATGCCGCATCCAGACCATGGCCTTCGAGCCCGGCTGGGACTCGTAGGCGGCGGCTGCGGCCTTGGCCAGCTTGAAGCCCGGCTTCACGTAGTCGAGAATGATCACGTCCTCGCCCAGCGCCTCCTGCACGCGCTTGCGCAGCTTCGCTCTGATTCGTCAGCGCCAGCACCGCGTCCGCATGAGTGTGATCGATGAACTTGTGGGGCAGGAAGGCGTGCGCCAAGGTTTCAATCGAGGGCGTGGCGGCGTGAGGATTGAAAAGGTGCGCGCGGAACTCGTCCGCCATGGCGGCGTCGGAAAGGTCCTCGAGCGCGCGAAGTCTCTTGAGGAACTCGAGGTCCACGGCCGCGTGCCCCTGAGGTTCGATATCTATCAGGTTGTAGCCCGAGGCTTTCACATAAAGGGCTGGGACCTGTTCGCCCAAAACATTCGTGGCATAGCCTTTGACGGAGGTGTTGCCCCCGCCGTGAAGGACCAAGCTTTCCTCAGCGCCGAGGAGGCGGCTCGAGTAGGTCCGCAGAGCCAAATCCTCGCCCCATTGCGCAGCGTACTGACCTACAAGCCGGCTGGCGTCTTCATCTGACCATTGGCTTTTCATTTCCTGACCGCCTCGAGCATGAACTTGGCATTTGCCTCCGCTGCCTTGCCGTCGAACACTGCGCTGCCGGTCACGATCAAGTCCACGCCCAGGGCGGCGACCTCGGCGATGTTGTCACGTGTTATCCCCCCATCGACGCAGAGCAGTATTTCACGGCCCGAGCCGGCGATCATGCGCTTTGCCTTCTCAACTCGCCTCCTGGCGGAAGCAATGAATTTCTGGCCACCCCACCCCGGGTTGACTGCCAAGATCAATATCAACTCCAACTCATCGAGCAGAGGTTCGAGGACCTCGAGGGGCGTGCCGGGATTCAACCCCACGCCGCGCACCAGGCCCCTTTCGGGATCATTGACGTTTTTCATCGTGCGCATTTGCTGCAAAACTCGGTGAACGTGCGAGCAAGCCTCGGGATGGATGGTGATGATGTCGGCCCCCGCCGCGACATAGTCCACCACCTTGTTCAACGGCTCATCAATCATCAAGTGGACGTCCTTCAGCAGGGGAGTCTTGAGTGCCTTAATCAGTGGCGGTCCCACCGTCATCATGGGGCAAAAGCAGCCATCCATCACGTCCACATGAGCAACTTTGACGCCGCTACGTTCAAGCAGGGCTAACTCCGAGCCTAATGAGAGGAGGTCCGCCGTCAGGACGCCCACGCTCACCACCGGAGACGATTCTCGCAGTATGTCGAAGGCAGATGAAGCTGTCATGCACTCTCCAGAATACTCTTTGCATCGTAGCGCTGACCCCGCGTGGCGGGGTTACCGAGATGGGTGCCGACCTGAAGGTCGGCGCTACAAGCTCCCGTCGGCTGGCGCAGAGCGAAGCCCTGCGCCAGCCGTGAGCTTCTGTCTCAGGGCACTAGATGCAAATCAATAAATCATTTATTTTCAGTAACATTCCCGCATTTCGCTCGAATGTCCTTTTTTATCGACAACATTCCAGCTTCGGCCGCAAGTTCTTCATGGCGACCCCTTGTTTTCATAGACATTCGCGCGTTGTTCCTGCGATTCTTGAAGTTGCTACGCGTCGCTTTCCGTTGTTGGAACGACATCTTGTCCCAACCTGTCGCGCTCCCCAAAGGGTCCCACCAGCTCCATCTTTCTTTAATCGTGGCAGGCGGCACATAGGCTGAATCAACATTCTTCCTCAACCCCACGTAGAATTCTAGCCTATCTAACCCTGTCTGTCAAGAGACACAGAGTCCGATTGCGGAATCTATTCCGGCGGGAGTAGCACCAGTCTAGCCCAGGCAACCGGGGGATGGAAGGCCGAACGGCCCGTCGCCCGAAGGCTATGGGCCGCAGGGCGGTCGCCGACGCACCAAAGCTGCTCTGGCGACGGTGCGCGTTCGGCCCTTGGGCGATCCGTCAGCCAACGGACGCTCGCCTCTACTTTGCAAATACCTCTTTCTTTTCGTGCTTCAAAGTTTCGTACAGGTCGAAAGCCTGAGCAGGTTTCATCAGTTCATGGACCACTTTTCCCACCGCTTGGATCATGGCGGTGGGTGCGTCGGCCTGGAAAATGTTGCGGCCCATGTCCACCCCTGATGCTCCCTCGCTTACGGCGCGATAGGCCATGGTCAGCGCCTCGAGTTCCGGCAGTTTCTTCCCGCCCGCCATCACGATGGGCACTGGGCAGGAAGCCGTAACGGTGTCGAAACCCTCGGCCACATAGTAAGTCTTGACGAATTGGGCGCCCAGTTCGGCGCAAATCCGGCACGCCAGGCGAAAGTACTTGGCGTCCCGCACCATGGCCTTGCCCACTGCCGTGACGCCCAGGATGGGGATTCCGTAGCGCAAGCCGGCGTCCACCAGCCGGGTCATGTTGTTGACCGTCTGGGTTTCGAACTCGCCGCCAATATACACTTGCACTGCCAGCGCCGACACGTTGAGCCGCGCAGCATCCTCTATATCCACCGCGAGGTGCTCGTTCGAGAGCTCTTTAAGGATGCTGGGTCCGCCGCTGGCTCTCAGCACCACGCCGGAAGTGAATGACGATGGAACGATGGCCCGCAGAATGCCACGGGTCAGCATCAGGGCGTTGGTATAAGGCAGCAAGGGGAGGATGTTGACATCAACCCGCTCGAGGCCCGTGGTGGGACCCTGGAAGTATCCGTGGTCGATGGCCAGCATGACGGTGCGCCCGCTCGCGGGGCTGAAAATGCGCGCCAGCCGGTTCTGCATTCCCCAGTCCAGCGCTCCCGAGCCCTTCAGGAAGAACGCTTGGTTCTTGGCGGGGGCATCCAGATAGAATTCCTTGGTCTCTTTTACACTATCAACGTCAGCCATGTTCTTTCTCCTTTGGGTTGCTCCTTTATGGGCGACCACAAGGGCCGCCCCTACTCGAAACGTCAGCCATGCACCCTTTCTCCTCGGGCAACCGCAAGTTCTGTCATTCCGAGCGTAGCGAGGAATCTCGCTCTGATTCTTTATTCCGACCCGCCCCCTTAGTCCACCTTAAGCTCCGATTCAACTTCGTCCAGAGCGAGATTCCTCGCTCCGCTCGGAATGACACGTTGGACGGCGCGTCGCCGCGATTAAGCCAGGTGGAAGACTTCTTCCAAGCGCAGGAAGCCCTCGTCCGGGCGTCGGCCTTCCAGACCTACGAAAAAGGGTGCCATGTCCCGCTGCCAACGCGTATTGACTTCACGCTTCGCCATTCCCGCCAAGGCGGCCTGATAGTCCGGCGTTTCAAAATATCCCACCAACAAGCCATCTTCCCGGAGGAAGAGCGAGTAATTATGCCAACCTGTCTCTCGCAGGGCTTGCAGCATGTCAGGCCAGACCGCTTTGTGACGCTCCTTATATTCCGCCAGCCTCTCCGGTTTCACCCTCGTCAAAAAGCAAACACGCTCCATTTTGACCTCCTTGGTCAGTCAAGTTTTCTTCTCCAGCACAATGATCCAGTCCGCAAATGTCGGCGTAATAGGGGCCTGCCACGTACCTGTGGTGTCCGGCGTTACTTCGACTGCCTCGTGCTGCTTTCCTGTCGCAGGATTGAAGTAATAGGCTCGATAGGCGACACCCGACTCGAGGCTCTTCACTCTGGGGGGATCCCACATGGGGGGAATGAAGATCACTCGCACCTCGCCGGGGATGCCTGCCGCATAGGGCAGTTCATAATTCTCTTTGCTCCAATGCGGGTCCACCCATTCGGGGTGTGGCTCGAACCGCCACCACGGATATCGCATGAGTAGCCCCTTACCGAACCCAAGCTGACCTGACCCAGGGAGTTTTGCGGCAACGTCCCAGGGGGTATTACCCCAGCAACGCCCATGCGGCGAGGGTCCGAAGGGTCGCTCGGCGGTGTTCACTTGCCAGATTCCATTGGCTCCGTAAGTGTGCCCGCCAGCCCCATTCAAAATGGAGGTCCAGAACATGAAGCGTTCAATCTCCTGCCGGCTGGCCTCCAAGATTCCCTCGTAGCAGACTTCCCCCACCAGGACCGGCATGCGGGGACTTCTGAGCAATGACCCGGTGACTTGATTCACTGTGTTGGGAATGCTCTTCCGGTCGCTGTGACCCGTTTGCAGCATATCGACATCCAAAACGGAGGGATCCTCGAGTTGGTTTCGGGCGTTGTCGGTGGGATGGATCGTTATGGGGTGATGGCAGGGATCGATGCCGCGCACGTACCTTCCTACTTCAGTCCAACCGTGCCGCTGCGTGGCTGCGTCGTCGGTCTTGGTTTTTGAAAGGTAGAATGGCATGGCGCCTTCTCCCGCCAAACACCACACCACAGGATAAGCCCCCCAGCGGGCGATCAGGTTTCGCCAATGTTTTTTCATCCTTGCGATGCCCATGAGGGGCAGGAAATAACCCCAGCAACCAACTATGCAAGGTACCAAGCCACGCTCGACAAGATACTGGATGCGCAAATCCGCCATGTCGAAATAGTGTGTATTGATGTGCGCATAATCCGGCTCCCAGGGGAAGCCGGCCTCGTTCGCGCCTCGCGGGTCAAAGGGCGGCATGTCGGGGTACAGGCCCGCAATGATTTGAATGACGGTGAATCCCTTGGCCACCCTGTCGGCCGCTAACTCCTGAAAGTCTTCCGGCCAACGCAGCCGGCTACACAGTCCCATCCACCAGGTGTCTCCCAGCCAGAAGAAGGGCGTACCATCTTCGTGCTCGAAGTGCCGGCGGTCTGCCGCCACTCGGACCGGACCGTGCTTGCGCAGCGGATTGTCCCCTGTGTAGGCTGACACTTCCAATGTACCTCTCTGCCCGTGCAAGTCCGCATTGGCGGGGTCGCTGGAGACCGTGCGATAGGTGTATCGGCCCGTGCTGGCAGGAGAGTATCGGACCCGCCAGAGTTGCTCTCCCGTCCAAAACGCCGGAACCCGTTGTTCGCGTCCCTCAGGGTTCGTGAACACCACATCCAGCTCGAGGTCATTGAAAGGGTCAGAGTAGGCTTTACCTGAACTGTAGGCCCACTCCACCACGCACCGCTCGACGCCATAGCGCACCACATTCTTGTCCCCGGAAGCGTTTGCAGCCCTCTGCCCGGCGGGCACGCCACCCTTCCCACTCGACGCCTGGGAAAGAGATCCCACCGCAAGAGTCACTCCGGCCTTCTCCATAAACGATCGACGACTGACCCTGCTCATGGTTGCCTCGATAAGTCGGGGATGCGAGCCGAGATCGCCTAGTTAACCACAGATTTACGGATTTTGCCAACCGCCAGGACTCCGTTAGCGAGGATTTGCGCTTCAGTCGGAGTGAGCTAAAATGGAAGAGGGTCGTGAGAGTGGGGGTCACGGATCGGGGAAACAGACCGTTGCGGCCGAACGAATGGAGCTCTCTTTTGGCAACCAAGGGATCAGATCCATACCTGCTCAGGAGACACTCTGTAGCCTTCATGCCCCCCATGTGGAGTAGGCAGGGTTCAGAAAGATGAAAGTCCGAACCGCGTTCTTACTTCTACTGCTCGTGACGCTGGTTTCAGCCGCGTATTACCTTATTATCTACATTCCGAAACACAGTAAAGCCGGTGAGCCGGTGCTGGCGCTCAGAAACTATTTTCTTACCTACGCTCCGGTCCAGCCCATAGGTGAGGCGGCGTACGTCCTGCCGGATTCGTTGGGAGTTTGGGACACCCCTGCCGAAATTCGCATGCAGATTGCCACTCTCAAATCCGGAGACCGGTTGTACGCATTAGCTCGCTTTCGCCAGTGGACCCATGTGCGCCTGTTGGACGGGCACGATGGTTGGGTAGATAAAGACGGACTCATGGCTGCGGCGACTTACGCTGAGGATGAGCGCCTCCTCAAAGAAATGAGGGACCTGCCGGTGCAGGCTACAGGGCACGCCGCCGATATGGCCAATGTTCATATCGAGCCATCACGCAATGCCGCCGTCGTGGCCGAAGTGAAGTCGAACCAGGAGCTGGCAGTTTTTGGTCGGCGCGTGGTAGAGCGTCCTCAAGAAAGCGGCATCCCGGGTGTCCCTTCGATTCCCTCAAATCCTGTTGAAGCCTGGTATTTGGTTCGGACGGGTGCGCGCGCGGGCTGGGTTCTTGGTCACCTGGTCCAACTCGACATCCCGAGTAGCATTTCAGCCTATGCGCAGGATGTGAATCTAGTGGCGTGGTTGGTGCTGAATACGGTAGACGATAATGGTCACCAAGTGCCGCAGTACTTGGTAGCGGACCGCTCCGGCACCGAGACCTACGACTATTCGCACATCCGGGTGCTCACTTGGTGGAAGAAAAAACAGGCGTATGCCATTGCGTATAGGGAAGGGGATCTCCAGGGGTACTTCCCGATTCTGGTAACGCACGAAGGCAGCGTCCCCCACTTTCGCCTGCGGCTTGTGGATAGTAATGGCGCCAAATATCAAAAGGTTTACGCTTTATTTGACACGATCACACGCGTCATGGGAACAGTCGACGGGTGGCAAAGCGATGCGCTGCCGGAGCGGCCCTCCTCCAAAGTCAGGAAGACGGGAAAGCCTATTCAGCGTTAATCCGCGGCTTTGCACCTGCCATTACAGAGATCGCCAAGCGGTTCGGTTCAGGTGTTTGTGATTGAACTCTGTGCGTTGAACCCAGGAATGAACCTGACGACAAGGCGAATCGCGCCCAAGTTGTTGTGCCCTCTGTCAGTGCGATATGGTTATTTTGGTTGATGCTAAGGGCGTGCATCGTGAGGAGTTCCCGCCGCTAATGCGTCGTCTTGGAAAGACTTACTTGCCAGCAAGCGTTTTGGCCTACTTATGGTTCACGCTGGCTTTCATTCTTTTCGCCTTTTCGGGTCAGCCCAATACACATCAAATCGTCAGGCTTTCCATCGCTGCCACGGAAGCTGACTGGAAAGCGGTTCCGCATTTTTCCGATATTGAGCGGGACGCTGATACCAAGGGCGGGTCGACGACGTCAAGGACCTACAAAGTCTTGATGATCGACGGGTCGCCCTATTCCCGTCTGATCGCGGTCAACGACAAACCTCTTCCTCCGGCCGAGCAGGCGCAGGAGAGCCAGGAGCTCCAGCGTGTAATTGCGAAACGCGCGAGTGAGTCTGCGAAGCAGCGTGCGAAGCGCCTGGCACAATACCAGGAAAACCGTAATCGGATGTTCGTCCTCATGCGTGCAATGACTGAGGCTTTCGATTTCAAAATGGCAGGACAGGAGAGGCTGGAAGATCACGACGTGGATGTTTTGGAAGCCACACCTCGGGCGGGATACAAACCGAACAGTCGGGAAACAAAGGTCCTTACTGGCATGAGGGGAAAGCTGTGGATTGATAGGGACGACTACCAGTGGGTTAAAGTTGAAGCCGAGGTCGTCAAACCCGTATGGTTCGGGTGGTTTGTTGCCAAGGTGACTCCGGGAACGACTTTTGTTCTTGAACAGGCCCGCGTCATGAAAGGGCTGTGGCTGCCGAGACATTTCCGTATCGAGGTTAAAGCAAAGATTCTGTGGCTGCGCAAGGGCTATATCCACGATGAAACTTACCGAGATTACCGTCAAATTTCACCGTTATCTACTCCCTAGAGGCGCACGCCCGGCAAACCAGTCGAACGTCGGTCGCCTCAGAAGTCACTTTTCGTAGTCATCGCACAACCAAACCCAGGCCGCGGCGCGTCCAAGTATATAGGGAAGACAAGGACGAAAGGAGGTAAGGAAATTCATGAACGCAAAGGGTGTTAGGTTTGTTGTTACACTTGCAGCCGCACTGGTGATGACCGCAAGTCTGAGCTTCGCCGGCTCGTGGTTCGGGAAGTCTTCTACAAAATCATTTGACTTGACTCTCGCTAGCGCTGCGAAGCTAAGCAACGGCACAATGCTGGAAGCGGGCAATTACACGATGAAGATTCCGGAGCACACTAAGTCTCCGGAAGTCCAATTCTACAAGGACGGGAAGCTCGTTGCCAAGGCGCAAGCCAAGGTAAAGACCCAACCGCAGAAGAACGAATATACGGAGATCCTGACTGCCATGCAGGGAAAAACCAATGTAATTACTGCGATCGAACCGGGTGGCTGGCCGGAGAAGCTTGTTTTCACCAAGGCCAGCGGCCAAACAAGCTCGTGACGGTATTCGGAGCGCACGCAGTGGCAACGATAGGGCGGCGGCTAAGCCGCCCTTTTTCGTTTGCCTCGCTGCGGCAAAGCGGCTGCCGGTAGTAACGATTGCGTGGATGACCCAATTTTGCCTCTTCTCATCTAGAGCCTGCCATGTTGGACGCGCGGCAGAGGAGTGAAAACCTTCTCCATAGGGACCGGCTTCAGGTACGGTTTCCCATGATGGAAGTCATCGATATTCTGCATGAATCGCACGACAATATCCGTGCCGTCGATCATGTAGACGTTTATCCGGTAGAGCACCCCAAGGTCGGAGGGATCATCAATAACCTCCGCGAATTTGCTGGCCATGGCCATTGACATGCGTTGGGCTTCCCGGAACATTTCCAGGCTGTGATCCAACTGCTGCATGAATTCGTTTCCCGCCCCGCGGGCGCGGAAAGCCGCGTCGAACTCGAGGTAAGCCTTTTCGAGTTGCACCATGGAATCCAGGTGCATAGCGTAGGCTTCAGTCTTGTTTTTCACATAAGCCAGCTCCGCTTGGCTACCGGGCGCGACCAGCTTTTCCGCTTGCTCGAGGTGGGCCAGCGCTTGACGCAAAAGTGTTGCTGCGTGGGCGTAGTACAGAGACTCATCGCGGGCATGCTCGAGGAACCCTGCCCAGCCGGCAAAAGTCGGCCCGTCGTAAGGATTCCCTTGCTCGGAATACGACTGGATGATTCCGATTTCGTAAGGAACACCGCAGCAAGGGAAGTTGTTTCTTCCTGTCCAGCCTAAGTATTCCTCGTTTTCCTCGAGGATCTGGTAAGCCTTCAAAGCTTCCGGAGCTGCTGCTTCCCCGAAGATGCGCCGAACGTAGTCCTGATAGAACTCATTCGGTTTCAAGTGGGGTTTCCAGGCCCCCTCGGCCATGAACTTATCATTCTGTTCCATTCCCCGCGCGCGGTTCACCTGCGTGGTGTGCCCCGTTACGCCGTTCTCCAAGGCGCCTTCAAAGGTCCGATCCTTGTAGTACATGTTCACGTTGAACTGCATGCCCAGCATGTGGCTATCGCAGTCCGAGCGGGTGATCAAGGTGCGCTCGCGCTCCCCCATGCCGCCGTAGTCGCCCATGGGAACTCCCATGGGAGTCCAAATGGCGCGCGAAATCATGTCCGTAAAGGGCACGTTTTTGGGAAACATTTTATCGATCAGCGGGTAGACGAAGCCGCGGCCGAAGGCTCCGATGCCGACCTTCGCTTTAGGATTGATGCGATCGCGCGCCTCCAGTGCACTCCGCATCAGCTCCACCGTGCCCACGTCGGAATCCACCACGCGGTCTGCGTTTCTCTCGTAGCCGTTAGCATAGGTCATCCAATGCAGCGACTCCTCGGTTAAGAACTTGGGTCGTTCCTGCAAGGTGTAGGCGCGGCTCTTGTCGTCATCACACACCGGGTAGAGTTCGGGAAACCAGAGGAAGTATCCCTCCGCTTCCGGATACGTTGCAAAAAGGCTCTTCAGCCTGCTCTCGTTGATCTCATGCGCCACAGGGTCGGCGGGGCACAGGTAAGCCCCTCCCAGGACCGGCTGAAACGGCAGGTCGCCGGCGCGGTTTCGAGCGAAACGCGCCAGATTCGGCGGTAGGCTTACCGGGTCAATGGCCAGCCAGGTGCTAATCTTCCGCGTTTTGGCATAAGCGATGACGGCTCGCAACAGGTCTTGCGCCTTTTGAAACGCTTGGTCCGGTGTCTCCACGTCCTGCAACTCAGGGGGAGCAATACGTGGGTACTTGAAATGTTCCCGTCCGATCGTCACATCTTTCACCAGAAACGAACCTTGCTGGGAACGCCACAATATGTAGCCGCTTTCCTTTACCGAAGCGTCGCCCAGAAAGTTCTTTTCACCCCGGTACTCGTAGGACAGCCAGGGCGTATTGGGGAACCAGAAGATTTGCAGGTAATTCATCCGCATCTTGGCCATCTGGTCGATGATCTTTCGCCAATCGTCCAGCGACCACATCGTCTGGTTGGGGTAGCAGTTGTCGACGTGCACGCCGCGCCGCCGAAAGGCCGGCTCCACACGCTCATCGAGAGAGGGCAGGGAAACCTCAACCCGTTTCTGTGGAAGGATGTCCTTAGTCAACAAAAAGACGAATCCCAGCCGCTCCAACAGATCGTAAGCCGCGTACATCGTGCCCGCCTCATCGTTCCCTCCCACGACCAGCGAGGGGCGTCCTTCGAGACTGATGCGGCGCAGGATGTAGCCCTCCGGTTTCAATCCCTGGAAATTCACCTGCCCGCGATTGGCCGCCTGGCGCACGAGTTCATTGCTTTCGGGACCGCCCACCAACAAGAGGCTTTTCCCCTTCGCCTGCCGGCTTGCCTCGCGCGAGGAGACGATCTCCAGCTTTGCCCCGGAGAGCGTCTCGATGTACTTCTGTAGTTCGCCGGCAACAAAGCGATCCGAGGGGCTGGCGTTATCGCCTATCGCAATCAACGCCGCCGCTTGGCCTTTGTTGGCAATCATCCCCTGCGCGCTTCCAGAAGCCTTCAGAGTTGCATTCAGCAGTCCGACACAGGCGAATAGGAAGGCTAACTTCACAACCCGACGTGAAAATCGAATCATCGGCATCTTGACCTCCTGAGGCGAGTGGCCTGGGTGGCACCAAGCGAACGCGGACCAGTCAGCCGACGGGTCCGCGCTTTATCTGGCGATCGCGTTCCACGTGTTGTATTCTAGCGCTGTGTCGCGTCTGCGTCGCCCCTTTCCTTCCAATCGATATTCCGTTGGCACCGTGCGACTACTCGAAGAGCGCGACCGTGCGGGCTCACGCCCGGCTTTGGCATGCCTGGGATCAGCCAAGCAGATTCCATGTGTAGCATCACCTGCAGCGCGGTCGCTCGTGGACGCGGACATGCTTGTGGACAGGGTGGCGCATCGCCGGGAGGTGTACCGATGAACGGCGTAAAGATTCTGGGCGAAACCCGGGATACCGTGACCGTCAGTCGTGGCGATTGGACACAGCTCCTGAGCGAACTGGAAGACGCGCAGGACCGCGCGGCCGTGGTCGAGCGGCGCAGGCATGAGGCGGCGAAGGGCATGCAGGCTGCCCGTCGCGATTACCTTACTGCCGCAGAAGCACGCCGATTGCTGGATGGGGAAAGCCCCGTCAAGGTCTGGCGGGAAAAGCGCGGAAGCTCTCAGAGGGAACTTGCCGCAGCAGCAGGCGTGAGCGCCGGATATCTTGCCGAAATCGAGACGGGCCGGAAGCCTGGCAGCGTGGTGGCGCTGGCCAGGCTGGGGAAGGCTCTGCAAGTCCAAATCGAGGATCTCATCGTGCGCCGCAACGGATGAGAGCGGGAATCACGAGAAGCGCACAGGCCTCGCAGGACCATCCTCTGGGGCAGCTTGGCCGGGGCAAGCCCCGGCCCTACAACGCATGAGAGCCAGATCCTTTCACCAAAGCGGGGAAAACTGCGGGAACTCGTAGTAAATCTTGTTCCACGGAACGAGTTTCGTGTACTCCTTCCCATGGTGATAATTCACAATGTCCTGCATCGTCTGCTCCACCAACTCTAGCCCGGTGACCAAAAATAAATTCGCCCGGTACAATACCCCCATGTCCGACGGATGATCAATCACTTCCGCAAACTTCTCCGTCGTTTGACGCCCCATTCGCCGGGCTTCGTCGAATAGGGCCAGACTGGCGTCCAAGCGACGGACGAATTCCGCGCGATCCAGCTTTTGGGCGTTCCACAAATCAAACGCTTCATCAAACTCGACGTAAGCCTTGCGGACCGTTATCAAGGTCTCCAGATGCATGCGGTAGGATTCAGTTTTGTTCATCAGATAGCGCAACTCTTCCTGGCCATGCGGGGCCACCTTGGGCGCGGCGGCCTTCATTGCGTCCGACGCCTGCTGCAAGTTCTCCGCCGCCCGCTCGTAGTACTTAACCAAATTATGAGAACTACTGATGAACCCGTTCCAGTCCTTCGGCCCATCGAAGGGGTTCGGCTGTTTATACAGGTTGTGCGCCATCGCGACTTCGGCAATCACCCCGCAGCAGCCGAAGTTCCCCTTTTGGGTCCAGCCCAGGTATTCTTCGTTGGCTTCCAGGGTCTCGAAAGCCTTCACCATGTCAGGGGCAGCGGCCTCGCCAAACAACCGTCGGGCATAACCCTCATAGAATTCCTTCGGGGTTAGCTTCGGGTTGTAGGCCCCTTCCGCCAAGTAACGATAGTTTTGCTCCATCCCGCGGGGGCGATTGAGCTGTCCGGCAAATCCGGCGACGCCATTCTCTGCCGACCCTTCCAGCACCCGATCCTTATAATACAAATTGACGTTGAACTGCATCCCAAACATTCCGTTGTCGTCGTCCAAGCGCGGCACGATGGTCCGCTCACGCTCCCCCATGCCGCCGAAAAGCTGCATGGGGATGCCTCGCGGCGTCCAGATCGCGCGCGACTCCATGTCAGTAATCGGAACGTCCTTAGGAAACGTCTTGTCGAGTAAAGGCAGCAGGAACCCACGACCAATACCTCCAATGCCGACCTTGGCGTTTGGCGCCACGCGCGGCTTCGCCTCCAGCATCTTCTCGATAATGTGAACCGAATTAGTTGTGGAGTCCAAGACCACCGTGCGATCCCGCTCGTACCCGTTATTGTAATAATCAGCCCAAGGCGGAATGACACTCTCGTATTTCGCTCGCTCCCCCAGTAGAAAGTTGCGATTCAAGTCATCCTGGCAGTCGGGGAACATCTCCGGGACATACAAAAAATACCCTTCCGCCTCCGGATAGGTCTCGACCAACGCCCGCAGCCTGTTCTCATTCATCTCGTGCAACTCGGGATCGGCTGGACACATGTGCGTGCCAAGAATCGGATGAAACGGCAACTGTAGATTCGGCGCCCGGTGGGCAAACCGCGCCAGGTTCCCGGGCAAGGTGGTGGGATCCACGCACAGCCACATCTTGATCTTCCGCGTCTTGGCATAGCGGATGATCTCCGTCAGGAACTCCCTCGCCACCCGAAATCCATCCTCCGGTGTCTCGACCTTCTGAAACTCCATCGGAGCCATCCGCTCACGCCCCCCAAACAGCTTCTGACCCACCACGACATCCTTGATCAGGTTCGATCCGTAGTTGTAGCGCCACGTCAAATACCCTGTCTCCTTCCCCGTGGCGTCCCCTAGCAGCTTGTTCTCCCCCCTGAACCCAAAGTTGATCCAGGGCTCGTGCTCGAACCAGAAGAATTGCAAGAAATTCATCTTCAGCTTCGCCATCTGGTCCAGCATTGACTTTACTTCTGCCAAGTTCATGATCCCGCGGTTGGGGTAGATGTTCGAGATCAGCAGTCCCCGGCGCGGAAAGGGCGTCTCCGCTCGCACATTGGCAGCCGGCAATTTCAGATCGGCCGTCTTCTCCGGCAAAATATCCTTCGCCAGCAGAAAAGTGATCCCCAGCCGCTCCAGCAAATCGTAGGCAGCGTACATCGTCGAAGCTTCGTCATTGCCCCCCACTATCAGCCCCTGCTTCCTTCCCACCGGCACGTTCCACAACAGAAAACCGTCCACCTTCAAATCCGAGAACTTGACCTGTCTTTTGTTCACCGCTTTCGTGACCAGACTGTTGGCTTGCGGCCCCCCGATCAGCACCAGTAGACCCTCCGGCTGGCTCGCCGCTTGACTCGCGGTCACAATCTCGAGCGACGCCCCCGTGATCGCCTGCACGTACCGCTGCAACTCCTCTCCCACAAAACGGTAGAAGGGATCGGAATTGTCGCCCAGCACAATGACCGCCTTCTCCTTCCCCCCTTCCACCAAGAAGTTCCGCGCAGGCCGGACGGCGGCCCTGGCGATAAAGCCAGAGGCCATAAACACCAGCAATAGAAAGCGAATTAGCAGTTCCTTTCCATAAGCAACTCGGCAAAGTTCTAGTATTGGTTTCGTTTGCACCTATTCATCTCCCATTGGCTCATAACCACCTTGTAGGGGCGGCCCTTGTGGCTGCCCTCGGCACCCAAGCGGGGCGCCCCTACAAGTGCAACAGAGTCGGCAGGGCCCGAGCTGTCATCTAAGAGGGCTCATCCCCATAGTAACCATCGCCAAGCGGCCGGGTGCTCTCTTCCCACCACTGCTGAACCAGCCATGCCTCAACCTTCGCTGCAACATTCTCGGGGAGGTAGGCATGCACCGCAAATTGCACTCTCTTTCCTGACCACTGGGAGTTCAAGCGCAACTTGTACAGAACCCAAGAGCAACCCATTTTCTGGGTATTGCCATACTGACGGGCATCGGGAACCGGGATGAGCTGAACTGGATGTTCATTGATATGGGCAACTACCTGCACGATCTCGACCACCACCGGTGAATAGCGCCACTCCAGGCCACCTTCCCGCAACCTGACGGCAATGGCCAGGATCTGTTGCCCGCTTCCAAGCTTGGGCAGTGTAGTCGTCCACGCCTGGGATTTCTTCTTGAACCCTTGCTGTTCGAAGCGCGTTGCATCTGCGAATCGTATGTCCATCCAGTCGGCCTGGGGCTGACGCTCGAGCGCCAGTGAACCGCCCATTGTGGCAGCTTGTGACGCAAACACCTCACGTTTGAGAAGATGGTCAGAGCCGGCCACATTCGGCGAAACCTCCAGCATGAGCACCTCAAACGGACGCAGCCACACTTCCGCCGTGTCCCCCACTCGGAATCCTGATCCATCCTCCTGCACAATCCGTTGCTTCTCCGGGAAATGGGATACAATTTCCAAGGGACTACCCGAAGGGGCTTCGAGCCCAAGCTCCGACCCCAGGCGAAGTGAGGCTTTGCGGGACGCAAAGTGCACGTTGTTGAGGAACAGAAAGCCGTGCGATCCTTGAACGTCGGCATAGCCGTAGACTTCGTTTTTCCAGGGATCGCCGAGTATGTTTCGCCGCCTCAAGAACAGAGAATCGTTCCGCTTGACGAGCGCATCCAGTTGGCTGAGGAAATTGACGTCTTGATCATTAAGGAGGCGGATGTCGCTCCAGAACTGGGGAAAGAGCAGATTGCCACGGCCGAGATCCATGACCAGCGCCTCTTTCCAGCGTTCGTTCCCCGTGAAATTCCCCCAACGGATATCGGCGAGCCAAACTCCCAAACTGTCCTTATTTATCGGCGGTACGGTTTTTGCGAATTGAGTGCTTTGGTCCAGATTCAAGGTGACAGAGTCGCGGTAGTAAAGAGTCGGAAACCAGCTCGTTCCGGACCCCTCCATGAACAACCCTGACTCAAAAATTGAATCCCCGTGCAGGGCGAAGAATGGCGAGCGTACACCCCAATACCACATGACGTAAACGTCCGGGTCGGCCTGCCGCGCGCGGGCGGCTATCTCGAGGAGCCGCTCGTACATGGCCTCTACCGAGTATTTCCCCGGCAGGTGGCGGTGCCGCGTGCTATTGCAGTAATAGCTGCCGATATCGAGCTTGAAAAACTTCAGGCCGTTCTCCCTGATGTGATAGAGAATCGCGTCGCGCAGAATGCTGAAATAAGGTTCCGAGGCAACACAGAGCTGCCCGGGGACACCACCGTTAGCAATGTAACCGTTCCGGTAAGGCACGGGCGAAGGCCCGACTTCGCCCGAACCTCCTGGATTGGGAATGAAGCTTGGTCGAACGGCGGGATTCTCTCCGCAAGACCAGCCGGCGCCGCTTACCGAAAACCAGAGACCGAACTTCATCCCTAGAGCTTTAACCCGCTCCACAATTTTGGCTGGGCCTTGCGGATAGCATTGTGGAGCAAACCGAGTCAGGTCCGAGCTATTGTCCATCCAACCCTGGTCCAGACTGAAATACTCAAATCTCAGTCCCTTTTGTTGCCATTTTTCCAAGACACTCAGTATATTCAGTGTCTCCTCGTCATCGAGTGGTGGACAGCCACCCCACTGATTGTTGATCCCGTAAGGTGTGTAAAGCGAAATGGCCCTCTTCTTTCGAGGACTTCTTTCTTGCACGTAGGAGATGAACTGGTCGAGCGCTTGGCCAGTCTTGGCGACGGTGAACAGGGCGACGTGGCTGCGGGTCTTTCCGCCAGGCGGCAGGAGGCGAGCTGGAAAGTGCGTGACTCGGATGCGGCCTTGGTCCCCTTGATTGAGCCCGGCAGGGTGCTCGAGGGCCGAAAACGCCTCATCCGCCACGAATACAGGTTCGCCCGGTCCACCTTCGGAGGTGGATGAACCCGTGGCAAAGTCATCGAGTTGCACATCAAGAAGGAGGAGTTCCTTGTTGCCCGGATTCTCGACCTCCACCCATTTGCGCCGGGTTGGACCATCCAACTCGTAATGAGCCGAAGCGCGGACTCCCGCAGAAGGGCTTTGCAGTTCAAAGATGACTCGAGAGGAATCTGCCTGCTTGATCTCCCGAACCTCAAAGTCCGAAACCTGAAGATAAGGCGCTCCGGCGGAGATGAACTGGTCTGCCCAGACAGGCTCGTAGACGTAATGCTTAAGCACTTCATCACTGAGCCCGCCAAAGTGCTTGTCGTACCCGCGCGTCCTTACCGCCAGCAGATTCTTCTCACCTGGACCAAAGCGCAGTGGAGCATACGCAGCGTTCTCCACCGCCAGGGTGAATTGCCCGGGCGTTCGCCAGCGGCCTTTCGCGACTCGACGGCCGATCTCCTTCCCATTAGCGTAGATCCAGTACTCGTTCCAATCCTGGTGATCGTAGCCCCCAAGCACAAACACTAACTGTTTGCCCTGAGCATCGGCTGGCAGTTCAAACCAATGCCGAAACCAGCCGTAACCGTCAAAGCGGATGCCGCCTCGATAGCGCTTCAGCCCAGAGAGTCCCCGCAGCAACAGATTCTCAGTGACACCCCAGGCCTGGTCTTGAAAGTTCGGATCGTGATAGCCCTGCTTGAGACCCTGTTCCTCGGATGGCGAGACCGTGGTCTCGTCCGGACCAAAGATGAACTTCCACCAGGGAATCTCGATGCGAGGGGTCGAGGCAGAAAAAGAGAGGAGAAGCTCCTGGGCTGAGGAAAACTTAAAGGTGTGGCCTGAGAGCTTGTTGTCAAAGCCAGAACTGGCGAGTTTCCCGTCACGCCATTCCAAATGCCACGTCAGAGCATCGTTCGTGAGCTCCAGGGCGCCATTACGTTCAACGCGCCGGGCTGGCAGGCCCGTATCCAGAGCTTCAACCTCCGGCGTGGCCGCGGCGCTTAAAGCTGCGGAGATGAGTCCCGTTCTTAGGAAGAATTCTCTGCGATCCATCTTCGCCTCCCGTGAACTTTTTTGGTTCCGCTGCGGACGGCATTTAACACCGGGGCAACCTGGTGTCAAGAAAAAAGGCAAAAGAAAAAAAGGCAAAAATAATTTGAATTCCTTGAAAACTTGAGCATACATGGAAAGTCCTTTGAATTATAAAAATCGTTTTGCTAGTATTGCCTTCAAATCTTTGCCACCGAAAATCGGGGACCGGGTGATGCCGGCCTGAAGGGCGGCGCTACAGTGAGGGATTACAGAGACAGATCGCCACAAGGAGGATAATCATGTTCACGCGATATCACGATCCGGAGATTTTCGTACAAACCCTGGAGGGGATCGATCGTTCGAATCACATCGTCGCCACCTACTTCATGGACGATGAGTTGCCCGGGGAAGAGTTCATGGACCACTTCGCCCTGATTCAATCTGTGGCCGTTGAAGGTTCCACAGGGACCTGGGAGAAGGTGGGAGAGGAAACCGAAGAGGTCCGGCGCCGGCTGTGCGGCAAGATGGTGGGCTATTACGAGATTCCCACCAACAGCGCCTCGCGGCGATCAGCGGTGGTGCAGTTGGCCTTCCCCATCGACGCTTGGATTGACAACGTGCCTATGATGCTGTTGAGCATCGCGGGGAATTGTTTCGCCTACAGTCCCAAGATGCGGCTGCTGGACGTCTTCATTCCTGACAACCTGCTGGCCAAGTTCAAGGGTCCGAAGTTCGGCGTGCCGGGAATTCGCAAGGCGTTGAACGTTCCTGACCGGCCGCTCTCGCTGCACATTATCAAGCCCAAGATGGGGATGACACCCAAGCAGGTGGGAGAGCAGTGTTACCAGACGGCGCTGGGCGGGGTGGACATGATGAAAGACGATGAGATGACCAGCGATGTGTACAACAGCAAATATGAGGACCGCCTGAAGGCGGTGCTGGAGGCGCAGGAAAAGGCGGAAGCGAAGACCGGCAAGCGCACCATCTACTTTGTGAGCATCACGGATGAGCCACGCAGGATCTTCGATAAGGCGGCGCGGGCGGTCGAGTTGGGGGCGCGGGGGTTGCTGGTATGTTATTCCGCAGGTTTGCCGGTGATCCGGCAACTGGCCGAAGACCCGGCGATCAACGTGCCAATCTTGATCCACGCTTCCTTCATGATTGCCGCCCAGCCGCGCATTGCCTGGCCGGTTTTCGCCAAACTGCTGCGGCTGTGCGGCGGGGATTTGATGCTGACACCCACCTACTGGTCGAGCATCCCCATGGTGAGTTTGGAGGAAGGCATTCGGACGGCGCATGTAAAACTGGCGCCGATGGGTCACATCAAGCCGATGTGGCCGATGCCTTGCGCCGGCGTGTATCCCGGTTTGACGCCGATTTTGGTGGGAGAATACGGGACGGACATCGTCATTCCGGCGGGGGGAGGAATGCTGGGGCATCCGGACGGATACATGGCCGGCGCTAAAGCGTGGCAACAGGCGATTGCGGCCACCATGTCGAAAGAGAATTTTCTGGAATATGCGAAGAGGCCGGAAAACAAGGAACTCCGCCGGGCGCTGGAGAAATGGGGGTACATTGAGCGGCCCCGCACGCCCTGGCTGCGCGTAGCGCCCAAGTTTCATCCCAAACCGATGAAATTCGATGACTAAGAGGAGGCTCTCATGATCGAGAATCATCCGTTCGGCGCGTGTCTGCCCACTTTTGGAAACTGCGCGGATCGCTACTGTCTGAGTGGTTACGGCGGCGGTGGCACAACCGTGCAGGAAATGCTCGACTTGGCTCAGCAAGTCGCCGGCCTGGACGGCCTCGAGTTGGTGGGGAATTGGCACGTCAACGACCAGAACATCCGCGAAGTCGCGAAGATGTTCAAGGATCGAGGTCTGAGAATATGTATGCTGGTGCCGGACCTGTGGACGCAGGCGAAGTGGGGGCGAGGAAGCCTGGCTGCCCCTGACGCCAAGACCCGCCAAGAGGCTGTGGACGAAATCAAGAAAGTCATGGATTGGGGCGCGGAGCTCGGCTGCCCTTACATCGACGTGTGGCCCGGCCAAGACGGCTATGACTACTGTTTTCAGGCCGACTATCTCGAGGCCTGGAAATGGCTCCGCGACGGCCTGGCGGCTTGTGCCGGGCACAACCGCCGGCTGCGTATACTGGTCGAATACAAGCTCAAGGAACCGCGCACCCACTGTTTCGTCTCGAGCGCGGCCAAGGTGCTTCTGCTGCTCCAGGGAATGGATAACGTTGGGGTCTTGCTGGACATTGGTCACTCGCTGGCCGCGGGGGAAAATTTTGCCGAGGCGGCCGCCCTGCTGAGCAGCTTCGGGAAGCTTGATTACCTCCATCTCAATGACAACTACCGAAGCTGGGACGACGACATGATCTTCGGCTCGGTACATTTGGTAGAGTCGCTGGAATTCATTTACTGGCTGCGGCGGCTCGATTACAAAGGCTGGCTCACCCTGGACATATTCCCTTACCGCGAGGACGGGGTGCGCGCGGCCACCCAGTGCCGGGATTGGATCCAGGCGCTTTTCGGCGCCATTGACCGTATAGGACTGGAATCTTTCGGCGAAGTGATCCGCCGGGGTGACGCTTGCGAAGCCATCGACTTTGTTCGTCGCGCCCTGGTCGCCGGCTGAGCGAGGAAGCTATGACGGAGATTGTGCCTTTTGCGGGCGAGGCCAATATTGGCCGGCTGATCGCGGCGCTGCGGGGCGAAAAGACGGACCGTGTGCCGCATTTTGAAATCCTCATCGAAGACCAGCACGTCGAGCGGCTCCTGGGACGCAAAGCGGGCAACACTTTGGGAGTGGGAGGTGATCCGGCCAAAGGCGCCGCAGCCGGCGAGGGCGCGCGGCCCATGTATCCTCAGGACTACATCCAGCTTTGCCAAATGATCGGGCAGGACGCCATTGCTCTGGAGGCTCTGTGGACGCCCTTGAAACAGGCGCGCCCCAACGGCCGCGTGGGCTTGATTACGGACCGCAGCATTAAGACCCGCGCCGACCTGAACCGAATCATCTGGCCGGGCGAGGCCGAGATTGAAGAACGACTTCAGTACGTTCGCGAATACGTAGATGCGGCCAAAAGCACGGGCGTGGGTGTGGTCTTCCTCTGCGCCTCGGCGTTTCAGACTCTTTACGAATTCGTCGTGGGCCTCGCGGATTGCATGATCATGATCATGGAAGACCGGGAGCTCTTTGAAGAATTGATGTCGCGCTCGGCAGACTACTTTGCTGAATTGGCCCGGCGCGTGGCGCAGACGGGCGTGGATATCTTCTTTGCGGCGGACGACTTTGCTTTCAAGTCAGGCCTATTCGTGCGCCCGCAAATCTTCGAGAAAGTCTGGCGTCCTCACTACGATCGAATCCTGGCTCCCGTTCGCGATGCCAAGATTCCCATCATGTTCCACTCCGACGGGAAGATTGACGACGCCATCGCCATGCTCATTGAAATGGGCGTGCAGGGTATTACGCCCATGGATCCTTCCGGCATCGACTACCGGGATTATAAGAACCGCTATGGTGAGCGCCTCACCCTGTTTGGAAATATCGACATCACCTGGCCGCTCGTCCAAGGTACCCCGGCGGAGGTGGAGCGAGATGTCAGAGAGCATATGGACGTCCTGAAACCTCAGGGACGCTGGGTTGCCGGCAGTAGTCACAGTATTGTGAACTACATCCCGCATGAGAACTTCGTCACCATGATCAACGCCTTTCATAAGTTTGGAGCCTATTGAACCAGGAGCGGGGCCTGTCAGACGTAGGTAAGCTCGCGTTGTAGCGGCGGTCTATGACCGCCGTATTCAGAAGCAAGGACTTCGGCGCTCATAGAGCGCCGCTACAAATGGAGAACTGGAATGGCGGCGGCAATCAAGCTACCCGACATGGGGACGAATGTGGAGGAGTGCAAAGTCTTAGGCTGGCGGATCAAGCCAGGTGAGGCGGTCAAGCGCGGCGATGTGCTGGCTGATATCGAGACCGACAAGGCGGTAGCCGAACTGGAATCGACCGGGGAAGGAGTCCTGCTCGAGATTGTCGTGAAGGCTGGAGACCTGGCCCGCACGGGAGACGTCCTCGCTTACGTCGGCAAGCCCGGTGATTCCGCGGCTGGTGAAGCTCAGGCTACGGCAACCACCGCAGTCGCTCTCGCGCAAGGCGCAGCGCCTACCGTGGACGCTTCCTCCCGACTCGGAGGGGGTCAATCCCTCCGCGTCGCGCCTATCGTGCGGAACCTCGCCGCCAAACTAGGCGTTGATCTTGGCCGGGTGCAGGGGACGGGCACGGGAGGCGTCATCACGCGCGAGGACGTGCAGCGCGCCGGGCGTGAACGGGCCAGAACGCCGACGGAAGCAGCTCCTGCTGGGGAGCCGCTGCCGCGAGCCCAGGCCGCGGTAGCACGCGCCGTGCAGAGAAGTTGGAAGGAGATCCCTCACCTCAGCATTACCGCGTCAATTGACATGACTTTGGCACAGGAGATGCGCGCCAAGAGTGATGTCGACGGCGCACGCCTTAGCTACGAGGCGATTTTTCTGAAAGCCATGGCGCGGGCTGCGGAAGCCCTACCGCTGGTGGCCGCGAAATTGGTTGGGGAACGAGTCATACGCCCGCAGGGCGTCCATATCGCGCTGGCCATTGGACTGGACAACGAACTTTTCCTGCCGGTGGTGCGGGATGTCGAGAAAAAGAACCTAGTGAGTTTGCAGAAGGAGGTTGCCGATCTGGTTGAGAAGGTCAAGGCGCGCACCCTGCGGGCCGAGCAGATGAGCGGTGCAAGCATGGCCCTCAGCAATCTGGGCATGTACCCGATCGAAGCCTTTGATGGCATCATTTTCCCCGAACATAGCACCATCCTGACGCTGGGCGCGATTCAACTGAAGCCGGTGATTCTGGAGGGCGAGGTTAAGGCCCGCCCCGTCGTCACCGTAAAACTTGCCGCCGATCATCGCCTCATCAATGGGCGAACGGCGGCGGCGTTTCTGAGCAAGGTTAAAGAGGTCATCGAGTCGGGGGAGATATTCTGAGTGTGCGGTGGGACTTGTTTCGCCGTCTGTCATTCTGAGCGAAGCGAAGAATCTCTGCAGTTACTTCATTCTAGAACTACGGAGATTCTTCGCTCAGAATGACAGAGCCAATTCTCTCAGTTTTGGGGTGGTTGGACGGAGGGACGAAGGAGTAAAGGTATGGGATACGACAGTCGTTTTCTGATCTCGCTGTACCGAAAGATGCTGCTGATCCGGCAGTTCGAGGAACGGGTCAAATACCTGTTTCTGGAAGGGGTGATGCCGGGCACTATTCACCAATACCACGGGCAGGAGGCGATTGCCGTGGGCGTATGCAGCGCGCTGAACTCCGACGACGTCATCACCAGCACGCATCGTCCGCACGGGCACGCGCTGGCCAAAGGACTGACGGTGGAATCCCTGATGCACGAGTTGTTCGGAAAGACCACAGGCTGTTGTCGCGGCAAAGGGGGTTCGATGCACGTGGGAGATTTGGAGAAAGGGATGGTGCCCGCGGTCGCGATCGTGGCGGGCGGAGTCCCGATTGCCACGGGGATTGCTTGGGCCTTCAAGTACAGAAAGGAGCCGCGCGTGGCAGTCTCCTTCATGGGCGACGGGGCAGTTAACGAGGGAGCCTTTCACGAAGCTGTGAATATGGGTGCGATCTGGTCGCTTCCTGTGGTCTATGTGATCGAGAATAATCTCTACTCCGCTTCCACGCCCATCTTCGAGATGGTGCGGTTGAAGAAGCTTTCCGATCGCGCGGCAGGCTACGGCATACCGGGTGTCACGGTAGACGGGAACGATGTCCTGGAGGTTTACGAGGCCGCGCGTAAGGCCGTGGAGCGCGCCCGCGCCGGTGACGGCCCGACGCTCCTCGAATGCATGACCTATCGGATCACCGGCCACTCGCGTCGTGATCCCTGCAACTATCAACCCGAGGAAGAGCGCAAGGAGGCTCTCAAGCGGGAACCCCTTTGCCGGTTCGCAGAATATCTGCTGGCAGGAGGGTTGATTGACCAAGCTGGACTCGAGGCTATTCGCGCCGAGGTCGACGCCGAAATCGAACGCGCCGTCCAATCGGCCATGGCAGCACCGGACCCGGAACCGGAAGCAGCGCTCGAAGATGTCTTCGTTTAATGGGACACCGTTGTCGTCACCCCCGCGTAAGCGGGGGTCCACGTTGGTCCAGAAGTAGTTGGATTCCCGCTTTCGGGGGAATGACGCGTGGGTGGTGCGGACTCCCCAGAACGACAGGCTGGAGGGGTTCATCAGCATCCTGTTGAGGAAAGGGAGAACTATGGCTCAGATGACAATAGCGGAAGCCCTCCGCCAAGGACTTCGCGAAGAGATGGTCCGTGATGAGCGGGTCTTTTGCATAGGTGAGGATATTGGGGTGCGCGGAGGCTGGGGTGGCGCATTCACGGTCACTTTGGGACTGGAGAAGGATTTCCGCCAGCGCATCATCGACACGCCGATCTCGGAGGGGGGATTCTTCGGGCTGGCCCTGGGCGCAGCGATCATGGGCTTGCGCCCTGTGGCGGACGTGCAGTACGGCGACTTCCTCTTCTACGCCATGGATCAAGTGGTCAACCAGATTGCAAAAATGCATTACATGTCTGGCGGGAAGGTCCGCGTGCCCTTGGTGATGCGGGCTCCTGTCGGCGCAACCGGGCGTGGCGCCCAGCATGGGCAGAATCTCGAGGCTATTTTCTTCAGCGTTCCAGGGATCAAGATTGCCTGCCCGGCAACCGCCTACGACGCAAAAGGACTGCTGAAGGCCGCCATTCGAGATGATAATCCGGTGCTCCTTTTCGAGCACAAACTGCTTTACGGGGCCAAGGGCGCGCGCGCGGAGTCAGGAACCGTGGATGCTTCGAGTGACATTCCCAACGAAGATTACGTGGTCCCGTTGGGCAAAGGGATTGTGAGGAGAGAAGGGGACGACGTCACAATAATTGCCACGCTGCTCATGATGCACCGCGCTCTCCAGGCGGCGGAACAGCTGGCGCAGGAAGGCATCAGCGCCGAGGTCATCGACCCGCGCAGCCTGGTGCCCTTCGATTGGGACCTCGTGAACGCTTCGGTGATGAAGACCACGCGTGCGGTCATCGTCGAGGAGGGCCCGCGCCAGGGCGGATGGGGCGCCGAAATCGCCGCCACCCTCTCCGATACCTTGAGCGATTACTTGACCGCGCCAGTGAAGCGCGTCGCCTCACCCAACATCCCCGTTCCCTTTTCCCCTCCGATGGAGAATTTCTACCGGCCGGATGCGGAGCGCATTGTGAGTGCAGTGCGCGGTCTCATTGGATCTGCTTGAAAGAGCGGTCTTGCACGGTAATCTGAAGCACTGCCGAGTAGTTGCTTAGAAGCCTGTCGTCGGTCAGGCCGCGCGCTCAAAGAAGTTCCATGGACTGGTGGCAAACTTCGAGAGAGGCATCGGCAAGAAAAGATCTTCCGTGGCGCAGCACTTTACTTGCACCTTGCAGGGCTCGGACTGATCGGCCAACTGTGCGGCGCTACTCACGGCTTGCCAGGCCATCCACAAACCTTCTTCCATTTGGGACAGCTTGGCCCGAGTCAATCGCTGATCGAATAGCGATTGCTTGCCGATCATTCGTGCCTTCGTGTAATTGGTTGCCCGCTCGAGACAGTCTCGGGCAAGGCCCAGGACCAGTACCTTGTTAGAGTACAATGTGGCAGAATTGGTTCGATCTGTGCCAAGAAGCCACTCGAGGAGGTAGCATGAGCGAGCTGAGCTGTGGGTCGGGTCCACTATTTATGAACCCTGATAGCGAGGCCGCCCGAGCGTTTTTTCGACAGAAGAACAGGGCACTGACGAACAAGCTGATGTCTGTGCAGGAGGCGGTGACAAGATTTGTGAAGGATGGCGACTACGTCGCTTCCGGTGGCTTCGGGTCCAACCGCATCGCTACGGCAATCCTGCATGAGATCTTAAGACAGAAGAAGAGGAACTTGGGGTTCGCAGGACACACCGCGACGCACGATTTTGAAATCGTGGCCGCGGGGAACATGCACGGGGAGCGGCTCATTGCACGCCTCGACTTGGCCTACGTTCTCGGGCTCGAGGCACGCGGCCTATCCCCGCACTCTCGGCGTGTAGTCGAGAGCGGCGAGATCGAGATTTGTGAATGGACAAACTTCGCACTGGCCTGCCGGTTTCGTGCCGCCGCAGCGGGAATCCCCTTTATTCCCTCTTACACGATGCTCGGAACAGACACCTTCCGTTTCAGCGCTGCCAGGGAGATCGAATGTCCTTTCAGCCACCGCAAACTTGTTGCTCTCCCGGCTCTCTATCCGGACGTGGGAATTATTCACGTTCACGAGGCCGATTGCTATGGCAACTGTCGCATCCGGGGAAACACGGTCGCTGACGCTGACATCGCCCGGGCATCCAAGCGTGTGATTATTTCTGTGGAACACCTGGTGAGCAATGACGAAATCCGCAGCCACCCCGAGTCCACTATTATCCCAGCTTTTTGCGTGGATGCGGTCTGCGAGGTGCCTTTCGGGTCTTACCCTGGAAACATGCCCGGCGAATACTTTTCAGACGAAGAGCACTTGCGTCTATGGCTCGAGGTTGAAAAGGACGAGGCTGAATTCAGCAAGTTCCTGAAGAAGTACATCTTCGACACACCGGACTTCGAGAGTTACTTGCGGCTCTGCGGCGGAATGAACCGAATCAGAGAACTGCGTGCCTTGGAGTTACTGGTGCCACAGGCGGACTAGACATGGCTGACTACAATGCAATGGAGTTAATGATCTGCGCGGCAGCGAGACTGCTGGAAGATGGATCCACCGCCGCCGTGGGAACAGGCGTGCCCGTGGCCGCGGCCGTGCTGGCCCAGAAGACCCATGCGCCGAACCTGCTGATTGTCTTTGAAGCTGGGGGTGTTGCGCCGCTGATGCCGTCCATGCCGATCTCGGTAGGGGATTCGCGCAGCTTCTGGCGAGCTTTGATGACGACCAGCATGAGCGACATCATGGAGACTTGCCAGCGTGGGATGATGGATTATACCTTCCTGAGCGGGGCGCAAATCGACCCCTACGGCAACCTCAACTCCACCGTGATCGGTGACTACCGAAAGCCCAAGGCCCGCCTGCCGGGCAGCGGAGGCGCCAACGATTTGGCAAGCTTCTGTTGGCGCATCCTGGTGGTGATGCTGCACCAGCGAAGGCGCTACGTTGAGAAGCTCGATTTTGTTACTACGCCTGGTTATCTGTCTGGCCCGGGGGCGCGTGAGGCGGCAGGTCTTCCTGCCGGGTGCGGGCCCTATCGGGTTATTTCAGACCTCGCCGTGATGAGTTTTAATGACGAGTCAAAGCGCCTGCAAGTGGAGAGTGTCCACCCCGGGGTGAGCTTTGCCCAGGTTCAAGAAAACACCGGCTTCGAGATCCTTGCGGCGCCTGGTTTAAAGCAGACAGAGCCTCCGGAAAAAGAGGAACTGCGAATCCTGCGGGAAGAGATAGATCCTTTTCGTTATATTATCGGCCGCTAGAAGCGGCGGGTAGCGCGGACCTCTGTGCCGCGCCTGCGGATCCGCGGTTCTTAGCTCGAAGCCAGGACCGCGACCCCCTCACCCGGCCCGCCCCGACTGAAGAAAACGCCGGCGGCGGGCCACCCTCTCCCCCAAGGGGGAGAGGGCCTAGAGTTTGGACATTACGAGAGGAGGATGTCATTCCGACCAAGAGGGGGATGTCAGTCCGAATTAGAGAAGGTTGTCATTCCGAGTGGTTATGGGCCTGCGGCCCACCCATCGAGCGGAAAATGGTTCCCCTCCTCGGCGGAGGAGGGGGTCAGGGGATGGTGGACGTGACCCAGCGCCCAGGCCAACCACCCCCTTGCCCCTCCTTAACTAAGGAGGGGAGTTGCTGAAAGCTGACGGCTGAAAGCTGAAGGCTACGTTTCAGCTTCGCATGTGCTTAGCCATGTTTTCGCCATTCCCTGGCACGGGGACGACGGCCTTGATGCTGGGCACCGGCCCCATGGCGTAATCCGTCGGGCCGAGGCGATCCTTGGAATCCATCATCGCCTCCCACGTCACCTCCTGGCCGGTGTACGCTGCGGTTCTCCCCATAACCGCGGTCAGCGTGGCATGGGCGACATGTTCCGCCTCGTTAATTGGTTGGTTTTTGCGGATGGCGGTGACGAAATCCACATGCTCCTGATCGTAGGGGTTGAACTTCGTCTTGCCCGGGTCGGCTCCCGCCTCCTGATATTGCCAGATGACCTTCCCCGTCAGATCGAAAATAGTGTTCTTGCAATTCGTGTAGCCCTCTGTCCCCACCACGTATTCGGAGACGTCGTTGGCGCAGCCGTCAATTTGCCGGCACATGCTTTCCAGGCGCGTTCCGTTTTCGTAGGCGAACTGCAAGGAGAAGTGATCGAACTGGTCACCAGTCACGCGCCGCGCGCGCCCGCCCACCCCGACCACCTTGGCGGGGTTCATGCCCGTAAACCAGAGGATGGTGTCGAGATTATGAACGTGCTGTTCCACGATGTGGTCGCCCGAAAGCCAGGCCCAATTCACCCAGTCCCGAATCATGGCTTCCATATCCGACCACTCTTTCTTTTTCGGCGCGTACCATAGCCCGCTCGTGTTCCAGCGGCAACTGGCCCCGGTGATTTTGCCGATGGCGCCGTGGGCGACGCGATTATAGGTCTCCTGATAGGCACGGTCATGCCGCCGCTGGGTCCCCGCGACGATACACAGGTTGTAAGCCGCAGCTTTCTGACCGGCGGCCAGCACAGCGCGCACGCCGGGTGCATCCACGCCCGCCGGCTTTTCGATGAAGCAGTGTTTCTTGGCTTCCACCGCAGCATCGAGATGGATGGGCCGGAAATGCGGCGGCGTAGCATTCAACATGATATCCACATCCGTATCGAGCAGTTTCTTATAAGCATCAAAGCCGATGAAACAATGGTCGTCGGCAATCTGCTGTTGCGCCTTCTGGGCCAGCGTGTCACGGCAAGTTCCCAGATGGTCCTTGAGGACGTCGGCCAGCGCTACAATCTTCAGATTCGGCCCCGCCTTGAGAAAGTTCAGGGCAGCTCCCGTGCCTCGCTCGCCGCAGCCGATAAGTCCCGCCTTGAGCGGCGGGCCATCCGGCGCCACGTCCACGAAGGTCATGGGAGGATAGGACTTGGCGCAACTTGCCAGCACCGCGCCCGCTCCCGCGACTGCAATGGCTCCGATAAAAGTCCGGCGGTTAAGATCAAGCTTCTCTTGGTCACTCATGTCGTTTCTCCTTTGGAATATATTCCCGGACAACGCGGAATCCCACGTCGGTGCAGTCCGAGTACCACCAAATGCTCTTGGGCGACTGCGGGTCAGTGAGCAGCCATTCGTCATGCCGGGTATGGTCGCGCGCGGCGCAGCGCAGGTCGGCGGCATCGGAACGATACGAACCTCCGCGCACAACGTGCTCCTGCCCCGAGGCCGGGCCGCGGGGATCGAGAATCTCGGAATCCGGGAGGTGCGAGTAAGCTTCGGGGTCATACCAATCCAGGCAGAATTCCCGCACGTTGCCCAACATGTTGACCAAGCCCCAAGGATTGGTTTTGGTCCCGCTGGCCGGATACGTCCTGCTCGCGCTGTCCTCCAAATACCACGCGTATTCGCCGAGCGGCGCTGTCTTCACGCCCAACAACCGATTCAGCCACCGCTGCCGAGTGAACTGGCGGGGGTCGCCGGGAAAGAAGTAAGCAGAAGTTGTACCCGCGCGTGCAGCATACTCCCACTCTGCTTCGGTGGGAAGCCGAAACTTTTTGCCGGTAACGGCGGAGAGCCATTCGCAATACATGCTGGCGGCATAATGGGTCATGGTGATGGCCGGACGCGAGCCTCTTCCCCAGCCTTGGTCTGGAGAACCGTAGGGTGGCGTAGGTCCCGTCACCGCATCGGGTTTATCAGAAGCTGGGTTGTCACGGCTTCTGCCGCGATTCCCTCGCTGGAGCAGGTAGACCTCGTACTCTCTCCAGCTCACTTCAGTCCTTTCCATCCAGAAAGGGCTGAGCTTCACGCGGTGCACGGGCCCTTCATCGGGCCGCCGGTAGCGTTCCGACTCGGGGCTTCCCATCATAAACGATCCGCCGGGAATCGCCACCATGCGGATTTTCACTTCCGAGCCTGGAATGGCCTCGGCGTAGCTCCTGAAGCCTTGGGGGACGGGCGGGAACGACTTGTCGAGTTCCTGCTCCTCAGCTACGCCTTCTTCCGGGACTTCCTCGGCCTTCTTGCCCCGGAAATGTCCCGAGTGCTGATGGCAGTTGATGCACCGCATCTTGTCCTTCGAGCGCTGGTAGTGCAAGTGCCCGTCCGCGCCTTTCCTGGAGAGCCCCGCGCTGAAGAGGTTGGCGTGACAGCGAATGCAAGCGGAATCGTAAGTGAAAGTGCGGGCCTGCTCGAGGCTCTGCTTGGATTGCCAATTAATCTTGCTCGTATCCTTGAAAATCTTGCCGTAGATGTCCTGCGCGCCCAGACGGGCCTTTTCGGTGTAATACCCGAGTCCCGCCGCGGGGAGGTGACAATCAATGCAATGCGTGACCACCCCACTTTTGGTGGTGAAATGAGTTGACTTAATCCAGGTCTGGGTCGCCTCCGGGTGGGTGTGGCAGGCCTGGTCGCAGAACTTGTCCGTCGAGGTGGCATCGACACCCACCTTCCCTCCCAGCAGAATCGCGAAGCCGAGGAGAATCCCAATTCCAATGAGGCTCAGATTCCTACGACTAAGACCGAATTTCCTTAGAGGCGTAATGATCAAAAACATGTTCCTCTACTTGACAGCGCGTTTCTTCCCGCAACGCGAGGGAAAGGGAAGAACAGGTCAAAAGGCAAAACACAAAACCCAAAAGTATAACCCCAAAACTAACTTTCCTGGATAATTGCAGCTTTTCATTTCGGGCCAAGGCACGATGTTGGGAAACCGCGTGAGGCGTAACGCTTCCAGCCATTTCCAGCTTGGCGGACCCAGCAGGCCGCCACGCCCGCAAGCGATTCAGCAAGGCGGATTCCATCGCCGACCGGCATTACGGAGAGCGTCGTCGCCAGGGCGTCGGCGGTCGTCGAATCCCTAGCGATCACCGTGGTGCTGGCGGCGCCTTCCAGGCCCAGGCCCGTGGAAGGGTCAATGATGTGCGAATAACGCCTGCCGTTGACTTCCACGAATTGCCTGGAATTGCCCGAGGTGGAAACGGCGGAGTCGTGCAGTAAGAGTGTGCAGGGTGGATTCCCCGCACCCGTGTCGGGCGTGTCGAGCGCCACCCGCCACCACGCTTCTCCCGGCGGCGCCGCACCCACGGCCACTTCTCCCCCTGCCACTACCATGGCCCGGCGGAGTCCGCGCGACCGCAAAAGAGCCAGCATCTGGTCCGCGGCGTAGCCTTTGCCGATCGCGCCCAGATCGACCTTCATGCCGGCGCGTTTCAGGAAGACGGTGTGGCGCGCGGCATCGAGCTCGAGGTTTCGGTAATCCACCAGCGCTTTCGCCTGCGCGAGTTCCGAAGCGTCAGGGAAGCGGCCTGTCCTTCGCGCTTTTCGCCACAAGTCTACTAATGGGCCGACGGTAACATCAAAGGCCCCGTGTGAGAGATCTGAGATTCGAATGGATTTCGACAGGACATTGTAGAGGTCGTCGCTTACCGGGAAGGGCGCGGACGCTCCCTCGCGCGCCAGGCGCATGAGTTCGCTGTCCTCCCGGTAGTCGCTCATGATCTGCTCGAGTTCTTCGGCGCGGGCGAAGGCAGCTTCAGCCGCTTTTGTCGCGGTCGCATCGTCCGCGGAGTAAAGCTCGATGCGAAAGATCGTCCCCATGCGGGGAAGGGAAAACTCGTAACGCTTGGGCAGCGGTCCACGGGCGATTAGGTCAAGAGGAAGAAGGATGAGGCTGAGTCCCAGAGCCAGACTCATTAGGATTTCGCAACTGAGCGGCCGAGTGGTCACACGCTTGCGTGATTGGTTGCTTGAGTGGTCTGGCGAGTAAGAGAACATTTTGCTTACGCTGGGACGAGTAGCGAACTATGCCTCTGTGTCCTTTGTGGGCAAAAAAGCTTCAACATGGAGCTCACTGAGAAACTCCGTGGTCTCCGTGTTTAGGCTTGCGGGGCACGGAGAACACGCAGAATACGTTGCGAAAGCGACGAGCAATTCAAGCATTTTCAAAGCTTCGATCCCTAGCTGGACTGCCCCCGCAAAACCTGCGTCCCCAGCCCCCAGCCCCCAGTCCCCACGCAACGCACTGCGGCGACCCGGCATTCTCTCGCCCTCCACCGCACCTGTCAAGGCGAAGGGGAACGCCTTGCGGATGATTGCAGATGGTTCGTGGCTCCCCTATAATGAGCGCCCGAATATTTAACCCGCTTTTCTGGAGGTTTGTCATGGACCGTCGTTCATTTCTTGGCATGGCCGCCGCAGGTCTCTCGCTTTCTCGGGTGACGCCGGCTGCCAGCGCGAATGTGGAAGGCAAGAAGGGCCTGCGGCTTTCGGTCACCTGGGGCATGCTGGGCCGCATGCCTGTAGCGGAAGCCATGGCACTGCTTAGCCGACTGGGCTATGACGCCTACGAGATGTTCGACTGGCGCGATCCCGCGCTGCTTGAAACCTTCGTGGCAGAGAAGAAACGCACCCCGCTGTTCTGCGCTTGCCTGGTGGCCAACAAGGGCGTGACCGCGCCCGGCTGCGGCTTGGTGAACCCGCGCGAGCGGGAGGGATTCCTGCGCGAAATCGAGGCTTCGCTCCAGGCGGCGAAGAAGATGGATTGCCGGCAGTTGGTGGTCCTGACAGGGAACGAACTGGGAGGTATTCCGCGCTCCGAGCAGATGGCCAACGCGGTAGCGGCGCTGCGCGAGGCCGCGCCCCTGCTGGAGAAGAACGGCGTCACCGCCATCCTCGAGATTTTGAATACCTATGTCAACCACGCGGGCTACTTTCTCTATTGGGTGCGCGACGGCGCCGAACTGGTGGACCGAGTGGGAAGCCCCAACGTCAAGCTGCTCTTCGACATCTATCACACTCAGATCATGGAAGGTAATCTGATCGAGAATATCCGAATGAATATAGACCGCATTGGACATTTCCACGTGGAAGATGTTCCCGGGCGCCACGAACCAGGCACGGGCGAGATCAATTACCGCAATGTGTTCAGGGCTATTTACGAGCTTGGTGACCGCTTTCAAGGCTCGGTGGCCCTTGAGTACAGCCCCCTGGCCCCCCTGGAGGACGACTTGGCAGCCATGCGCGCGCTCGCCAACTTCTCCTAGCGCTTGGCTTGCCGACCACCCGATAACCATCTGTATTTTCAACAACATTCCCGCTATTAACAGCTAATAGGCTTTGTTTTCATAGAGATTCCGGCTTTGCCTGCAAGTTTTCCACAGCGCCCCTTTGTTTTCAATAACATTCGCGCGTCGTTCGGTCATTTTCTAAAGTTACTGGCATGATGGTTGTGGCCAGGCCAGGCAATGACATACTGTCGTTTTGAAGGGAAGGGCAGCGAGCCGGGCGTGAACTCTTTCCGAACCTGGCAGAACGGCCTAGCATCGAAATCTAGCCTATCATCCAAGGCGCGGCTTGTCAAGAGACTTTCTGTGAAGCGCCGACCACCTTCAGGCCCACACCCTTCGTCTCGAGCAGTGGGAGGGTCCCCAGGAGGAGGAGAAGCGGCGGCGTGCGGGGGTCAAGAAGTTTCCGACCCGGTACTATCGTGCTATGGCATCGGGAGTAGAAGTAGGTCATAAATAGCGTGAAAGATGTGACGGGATGTTTCTGGTGTGAGTTTATGCGACCGTGTATGTTGAAGACAACGCAATCAAGGTTACCCGGCGCGCGCCCTCTGCCTCGGCCGAGGCCACGCCAAATGCGAATGTCTGAATCAGGTGGAAGGCCATGATTGTTTCCTCGCTCATCTTGATTCTCTCGGCGGCGATGTTCTTCTTCTACTTCCAGGTCACCTGCCAAAAGATTCTCCGCTGGCAGTTTGACCGGGAGTACTTCCGATCCGTCGTCAAGGCGAACGGTTTGGAGTTTCTGGCCTTGCGAGAGTCGCTGGCACAGTTCGGGGCGCCGGCCGATTATCCCCGGCTGCGCGAGATGCTACGATGCGATTTCCTCGCCCTGACCTATCTCCTCAAGAACGTCGGAAATGTGAAACCACGCTATTCCAACAAGGAACGACTCTTGATCCTGTATTTCCACTCGTTGTTCCTTTCGCTGGCAGCAAGGCGTTTGTTAAGATTTGGTGAGAAGCGGGCGATCCTGAGATTGACCTCGGTTCTGCAATACTTTGCTAATGTGGTTGGCCAGCGCGCCAACAACGCAAGCTTTGGCAACATGACTGCCGCCGACTACGTCCCTAACCTTTAATTCAATCCGCCTCGGGGCGCACCTGGGCCGGACCTCCTTTCCGGGATGCGCCCCCCTCCTTACAAATCAGAAGGTGTGAAGAAATCCTCGTAGGGGCACGCCGTGGCGTGACCCTAGGGGGATTTTTTCATGGTTGCAGAGGGCTATGACTCCGGCTACCGCGGTATGCGAAAGGTGTACTTACCGGAAGCGACTTCCAACACCAGGGTTGGACCTTCCTGCCGTACAAAGCGGACGCCCTCCGCATGCGCGATGGGCCGCCCGCTCTCCGTCGCGAGCCCGACCGACTGGCCGGGCAAGTACACCGTAGCCGAGGCGTTCGCCGGAATCCGCACGATGAACTCGAAGCCCGCATCATCTTTTTTCCAACTGCTCTCGACCCGGCCTTGCACCGTTTCGTGCCAGGCTTTCACCCAAGTCAAATCACCGACGAGCTGCGGTTTGATGGTAATGTGTTCGGAATCCGCTTCAATGCCTGCCAGGCCGGCGTAAAACCACTCTTCAATGTGGCCCAGCATGCAGTGGTTCTGTGACGATGCAGGATCGGCGTCCCAGGCTTCGGTGAGCGCGGTGGCGCCCTTGGCCAGTTGCGCGCCGTAGCTGGGAGGGTCGGTGCGGTTGGTCATGGAGAAAAGCAGATCGGAGCGGCCGCCTTCCATCAGCGCCCGCACGAGGTAGTGATAGCCAATGTCGCCGGCGGTTTGTTGATTGCCGCGGCGGATCACGTCAATAGCCAGGTGTTCGAGCACGCGCCGGCGCTCCTCGGGTGGACACAATCCTGTTACCAAGGGCATCGCCTGGGCCGTCTGACTGCCTGTGGCGTATTGGCCGGCCTGGGCGTCGAAAAAGCTGCGCCCGAAGGCGGCCTTGACTGCTTCCGCCCGCCCCCCATACCGCTCGGCCTCAGCCTGGCGTCCCAATCTGACGCAGGCCCGCTCGACCACTCTCAGGTCCTGATAATAGGTGGCGGTGGCCGTCACGCCCAGAGGAGTGAGCTTCGAGACACCGGGCTCGCCCGGCCCAATGTCGTACCAATCGCCCAAGCCGTACGACAAGATATTATCCTTTGCCTTATTTCCCAAATAGTCGACGTAACGCTCCATGGCCGGCAGGCTCTCTTCCAGCAATCGACAGTCGCCGTATTTTTGGTACGCCCACCAGGGAACCATCACCATGGCGCTGCCCCATTCCGGCGAATCTCGGAAGCCATGGGAGAAAACAACGTACTCCGGTGCGGTGTCAGGTATGAGCCCCTCGACGGTCTGTGAATCCTGCATGTCACGAACAACTTTGGGAAAGTAGGCAGAGAGGTCGTAATCATACCCGAAGCTCGAGGCCATGAGGTAAGGCACTTCCAGCCAGCCGAGTTTTTCGCGGTGCGGGCAATCGGTGACCACGCTCTGGAGGTTGCTGCGCACCGCCGTGTCGATCAGTTTATGGATGCGGTTGAAGAGCGGATTCGAGCAGGAGAACTCTCCTGCCTGCGGCGCCGAGGCGTGGAGGAATTGGCCCTCGAGATCGGTGACCTCGGCATCGCCTTCCACTTGGACGTAGCGGAAGCCGTAATAGGAGAAGTGCGGGTGCCAGATTTCCTGGCCGCCGCCTTTCAAGGTGTAGGTGAAATACTCAGGGCCGCCGGAGCTTCTTTGGGTGACGAAGCCCTTATCGTCGAGCAATTCACCCGGGGTGAGACGGACCGAGGTTCCGGCCTTGCCGCGCGCGGTGATCTGGGGCCAGCCGGCAAAATTCTGTCCAAGATCGTAGACGTGGATTCCCGGCGCGGGCTCGCTGATCTTTACAGGATGGAACACTTCCATCACCTTGATGGGAGGCTGCTCCTGCGAGACCAGGCGCTCCGTGGAATCGTCCACGATCTGAACCGTCTCCCAGCCCTTCGCGTCAAAGCCGGGTTCGTTCCATCCCGGCTGCTCCTGGCGCGCGTCGTAATCCTCTCCGCCGTAGATGCACGAGAAGCGAATGGGACTGGCGGCCACCTTCCACTTTGCGTCGGAAGCGATGGTTTGGGTGGTCCCGTCATCGTACTCGAGGCGGAGTTGCAGGATGAATTCCGGACGGCCCATGCTCCCATTGAACTTGACGTAGCGGCCCCCCGTCACGTTGTACATGCCGTTCCCCAGGATCACCCCGATGGCGTTGGCCCCCGGATGCAGGAATTCATCAACCTCGTACGTCGCGTACAGGCGCGTGCGGCGGTAGTTGGTCCAACCCGGTTCCAAAACGTGGTCGCCGACTTTGCGGCCATTGAGATACAGTTCGAAGAAGCCTAATCCGGAGATGTAGGCGGTGGCGCGGGTTATCTTGCGCGCCGGAGTAAACTCACGCCGGAACATGGGCAGCGGCCCGGAATTGAGCGCCGTGCGGCTCCACGCAATCCACGCTGCGTGCCAGTCCTCCGCCTTCACGATCCCCATCGACCAGCTTGCGGAGCGACTCCATTCTGAGGAAATGCCTCCCTTGTCCCAAACCCGCACCTTCCAGTAGCAGCGCTGCTGAGAGGCGAGTGGCGTGCCGGCGTAAGGGATATTCACACTTTCCTGGCTTGCCACTTTGCCGCTGTCCCACAAATCTGCCTGGTTCCCGTCGAGCCCGGGGGGCGTTGAAGCAACGAGGATTTGATAGGCGGACTGCGACTGCGCCCGTTCCGTGCTTGCGAGCGTCCAACTGAGGCGTGGCGAGCTGACGTCGACGCCGCGCGGCTCAACCCGGTACTCGCAACGCAGGTTTTGAGGTGTAATGCCCGGCGCCCCCAGAAGCGCCAGCAGCAGAAGGGTGTTCATTAAACAATATCCTTAGTCTTCGGATCCCACCGCACGGCGCGCTTTTTGTGGTAAGAGGCAATGGCCATCTGGCAAGTGATGGCCGAGCGGTAACCGACCTCGAACGAGCAATTCGGCCCCTTGCGGCTGCGCATGCAGTCGAAGAAATTCTGCATGTGCACATCGGTGCCATCGAAGTAGCCCTTCTCTTGCCCGCCCTCGGGGGGTACGGCGCAAAGGGTATTGACCCCCAGGCTCTCGCCGCCTTGCGGCTGGTAGCGTAGCTGGTCGGATTCGTTCCGCGAGACTGTACCCTTGTTGCCCAACAGCAGGTCATGCCCTTCGCCATAGAAATTGTTCCCGAACATGGAATTCCAGGTAAAGAGGACCTTCCCTTGCAGCATCGAGACATCCACGGTGTCCGGCACCTGCATTTTAGGCGAAAGCAGATTAGCGCCGGTCATGGTCACGCTGTCGGGAATGTCGAACTTCATCAGCTTTTGCCAGAACCCCACCTGGTGGACCATGTTCTCAAAGACGTTACTGCCGTCGTAGTCCCAGTAAAAGCGCCAGTTCATATAGCGCTGCGGGTCGAAGGGATGAGGCGTCGCCTCGCCCTGGAAAGCTTTCCAATCCACATGCTGGGGGTCGCAGTCGGCGGGGATTTTGCGCGTCCATCCGCCGTAGGGAGCGTTGCGATAGTGGTGTGTGTGCAGGGCGGTGATGAGCCCCAGTTTGCCGGCAGCGACCATCTCGCTAATCCTGCCAAAGCCCGGAGTGCTGATGGCCTGAATTCCCACCTGCACTACCCGGCCCGACCCCTCGAAGGCCTTCTTCATGCGCCGCGCGTGGTCGGGATTAAACGCCATGGTCTTTTCCTGGTAAACGTCCTTGCCCGCCTGAATAGCGGGGACAAAGTTCAGCGCATGTTGGTGCTGGGGGGTGGCGATCAAGACCGCGTCGATGGATTTATCGTCGAGCAGGGGGCGGAAATCTTTGTAGGTGCGGATGGAGGGAACGAACGCTTTCACTTCGTCGAGGCGACGAGTGTAGACATCCGCCACTGCAACGGCTTCGACATTGGGGCAGCGTATGGCTGCGTGCAAGATCTCCTGGCCATGGTCACCGCCGCCAATCAAACCGATACGAATGCGGTCATTGGCTCCCAGCACTCGCTGGGATGGGAAAAGCCCGGAGGCGGCCAAGGCGGCTGAGCTGCCCAGAGCTTGCTTGATGAAAGTGCGTCGAGTTGACATGAGTAGACTCCTTTGCTTTGTAATCGGCAATCGACAATCGGCAATCGTCAATAGCCCTGCTCCGAGCCGCCCACCCGCACCCACAAATGGGCGATTGCTTTCTGGCCCAGCCGGTTGGCGCGCTCCACGCGCACGATGTAGTCTCCCGGCTTTGTGAACGCGTGGGTGGTGACGGCGAATCCGTTCTTGGCGTGTTCATCGACATTGCCATCGGATTTGGTTGTGGCGGTGGCGCCATCGCCGAACGACCAACTCTCCTGCCCATCCGTAGTGCCGAACGTCCGCACTTTGAAAGTGACAGGCTTCCCCGGCGGGACACCCATCGTGGGGAAATATGCGGCTTGAATCGACGGCGGCGCCTGATCCGGATGTTTCGGATCGAGCACGTTGACGGTCTCGAAGTCGTAAGCGGTGCGGCCACGGTCGTCGGTGATCTTCAGGATTTCGCTGAACGTGCCGGCCTTCGAGTAAGACCTCTCAACTTTCGCTCCCGAGGCTTTCTCCCCATCGGTGAAAGTCCACTCGTAGCGGGCAATGTGCGACTCACCCCACGAGCGCGACCCATCGAGCGCCGCCTTTTCTCCCACCAGTATGGCTTGGTGAGGCCGCGCCACGGCGATCAGGCGCGGCTTGTATTGCCGCTGGTAGGCTTCCCACAAGAACGCATACCCTTCCTGAGTCCCGAATTTGCCGGAGGCCTGCCGGCTGAGGATCTCGTAGTGGAGGTGCGACCAGCCGCCGCTCCCGCCCTCTTTCCCCAGCCTGCCGATCTTCTGTCCCATGACCACCCGTCCGCCCAGCTTTACCGAAGGATCATAGGAGTACAAGTGCGTATAGCGATGGTACCAGCCGCGCGCGTCGAGCACCCAGATGGTGTCGTTGAACGTCCTGTCGATGGCCGCATTGTCTTTTTCTTTGTCGATGACGGCTTTTCCCAGCCCCACCACGGTGCCGTCGGTTGCGGCGATGACGTCCACCAAGCCCTCGGCCCCGCCAATATCGAGGCCCGCGTGATAGTAAATCTTGGCCGAGCTGATGCTCTCGCCCGCATCGACGTAGGTCGGCTCGTTCCCCATTTGAGTTCGCGAGGCGAACCAGCGCTGCCGAACCGGATAAACCATCGCTCCCGGCGGCATGAACGGCGACCCCGCCGGCCACAGGCGCAGCCGCGCGTCCTTTAAAAGCTCCCAGTGATTGCGGTTGGTATTTTGATAGTAGGCCTTGGTCACGGTGCAGTCCACCTGCACCCCGCCCATGGTCACGGGCAGACGATAGTTCCCGCAGGAAAGGGTGGCGCGGGAACCGTTGATCTCCACTTCCGCGCGAGCCTCCCGAATCGCCGAACGAGCTTTGTCCCGCGTTTCGCTGGTCGAGAGTAGTTTCACAGTCGCACTCTTGCCGTCCGAAAGCTGGACCTTGTCTGTCGCGCCCACGTCAATGTCCACGGTACGGAAGAGCGGCTGCTGAGCAAACAGCAGGTTAGTGAAAAATAGAAAGAATGAAACGGCTATGTAAAAGGCTTTCATGTGTGACTAGAGCCCCCCATCTCAGGTTCGTCAAACCATACACCCAGCCTTGTCGCGGGTCAAGCTGGTATCGCTCGATGCAACAAAAACAGACAACCTTGGGCTTGACAGTTCGAGTACAATCTGGCGATGCCTGCAGCCCGCTTAACGGACCGTGTCATTCCGAGCCCGCAGCCGCGAGAGAGGAATCTCGCTCCGGCCAGCGCCTGGGTGAAGAAGCAGGGCAAGATTCCTCGCTACGCTCGGAATGACAATGTTCACCTCAGCGCGAACCGATGCGGAGGAATTGAAAATGGTGCGCAGAAGAATCGATGCATCTCGGAGGAGGTTCCTGACCGCAGGCGGGACCCTGCTCGCGAGCCAAGCGGTGAGCCGCTGGGCCAGTGGTAGCGGCACGAATGATGGGTTCAATTCACCTGGACAGCGCGGGCAAGGCAAGTTTTTGGTCATTGATTGCCATGCCCACGTGGGGATATGCCGGGAGCCGGGCACGACGCAGGAGCTCAGCGCGCCTTGGGAAACAGTGGCCGACCCGGAACTAATCCTCCAACACGCCCGGGAAGCGGGCATCGATAAGACGGTCATTTTCCCGATCAACAACACTTCTTACAAAGAAGCCAACGAGGATATCGCCCGAACCTGCCAACGCTATCCCGGGAAATTCATCGGATTTGCCAGGCATGATGCGCAAACCGAGAGTGGCAGCCGCTCAATGATGTTCCATGAGGTCCACGATCTAGGCCTGCGCGGATTGAAACTCCACACGCAACCGAACCCAGAGATCCTCGATGCGGCGAAGGAGTTGGGCATTCCAATCTTGTACGATTCCAACGAGCATGTTGAGCTCTTCGAAGAGTTTCTTCCCTCATACCCAACCGTGAACTTCATTATTCCCCACTTGGGAAGCGACCAGTCGGCAAACTGGCCGGGACATCTTATGGCCATCGACTTGGCCAAACGCTATCCGAACGTTCACCTGGATACTGCTGCCGTGGTTATGACTCGTTATCTCGAGAAGGCGGCCAAAGAGTTGCCGGCGCAACAAATTCTCTTCGGATCGGACGAGCCGGAAATTGATTGCCGGCTGGAGATATTTAAGATTCGACTTCTAAACCTGCCCAAGGAAAAGGAGGGATTGATTCTTGGGGGTAATATACTGCGCCTGCTGGGAGGGCGGGTATAACCGATGAAAACCTTAGTCATCGATTCGGATGCACAAATCGGCGTGGGAGAAAGCTGGGATTCGCCCCGCCGCCCGGTTGAATATAAGGTTGAAGCATTGCTAGCCCGCAACGCAGAAGCAGGTATTGACCGATCCTGCGTGATGGCTCCTCGCAACCCGTACTACGACTCGACCAACAAGCAGGTTGCCGAGTGGTGTGAGAAGTACCCTGACAAGTTGATTGGATTCGCGGTGCACAATCCGCAACGTGAGACAGGCCAACTGCGGCGCACGCTCAGCGAGGAAGTGAAAGTGATGGGCCTGAGGGGCGTCAGATCGGATGGGCATCCAACCCGTGAATTGTTGGACGCCGCGGCCGAGCTGAATATCCCGGTGGTTTACTACCCCGACCTCAATGAGTATCCGGGACCCGCCAGGGCGTATTACATGATCGCCACCGCCTATCCTTCGGTGAAATTCATCCTGCCGCACCTGGGGGCCTACCGTTCCTGGCAATGGTGGGCGCATTACGAAGCTATGGACCTGGTAAAGCGCTTTGCCAATATCTATGTGGGGACCTCGAGTGTTGTCAGCCGGAAGTATTTGGAAATGGCAGCTCGCGAATTACCTCCGCAAAGGATTCTGTTCGGTTCCTACGCGCCGGAGTTGGACCCTCGCGTCGAGATGTTTTCTGTGAAGCTGCTGAAATTGCCGGAGCAATCGGAAGCTTTGGTCCTGGGAAGTAACTTGCAACGTCTATTGCACCTTGTGTAGGGGTACCCCCTTGTCCGTCAGCGGACGGATTGGGCAGGGCAAGCCCTGCCCCTACAAGACAGGTTTGTTTGCGGCTTCGCCGCCCTGAGCTACGTGCTTCCGGTCATTGAGGAGGTGTAAACATGAGTCAAAGGTTATTATACTCAACTCTGTTATTAGCTATGTTGTGGCCTCGCGGAGCATATTCCGAAGGCTGGAATTTCCAGGCAAGCCCGCCTGCCGGCGCGCCGGATGCGATCAAGGTGTTCTTGGGGCGCTGGGATCTGAGCATCAAAACGCCGAGGGGGGAGCTCCCCTCTTGGATCGAGGTCTCTGAGGAGCAGGGCAAGCCAAAGGTTGTGATGGTGGGAGTCTCCGAACATGCGACCCCGCTCCCGCAGGTCGAGATCAAGGCGGGGGAGATCGAGTTCCTTTCGCCCAAGGGAGAAGAGGGATTTGCTGATGACACGCTGTTCAAAGGGAAGCTGGTGAGCGGCCAACTTGTGGGTTCCACGACCAGCCCTAACGGGACTTCCTGGCGATGGACCGGCCGCCGAGCGCCGGCCCTGAAACCGAAAGGCGCCCCAAAATGGGGCAAACCCGTCACCTTGTTCAACGGCAAGGATTTCACCGGCTGGAGGTTCAGCGACCCGCGCCGGGCGAAAAGTTGGACGGTCGAAGACGGCACGCTGGCTAGCAATGGACACGGCTCTGAGATCATTACGACTTCCAAGTTTGAAGATTTCAAATTGCACCTCGAGTTTAACTGCGGCCCCAAATCCAATAGCGGAGTGTATCTGCGGGGCCGATACGAGGTGCAGATCGAAACTGACTCGAAGGAAGAACCCCCCAGCCACCATACGGGTGGGGTGTATGGGTTCCTTGCCCCCACGCCGGAGTTGCCGCGCAAGCCCGGAGAATGGCAGAGCTTCGACATCACGCTCCTCGGACGAACAATCACTATTGTGCAGAATGGTCAAACCATCATCGCTCAGCAAGAGATTCCAGGGATCACTGGCGGGGCTCTCGACAGCCGTGAAGAATTGCCAGGGCCCATCTACCTTCAAGGCAGCGAGCAAGGGCGAGTGGCTTTTCGAAACATTGTGATTACTCCCGCGGAATAGCATAAATCGTGAGATAATGCCGTGGCCCGGTGTAACAAGCTCTACATTGAGTGGGTAAGGAGGCGTGAATGTCCGCAATTTCAAGAAGAGAGTTTTTCATGAAGGCATCGACGAGCGCTGCGGTGGCGGGGTTCCTATCTGCAAACGCGCGCACGCTTGGCGCCAATCCTCTTGGCATGCCTATTGGGTGCCAGACGTGGCCTGTCAGGGAGATGATCGCCAAGGACTTTCCCGGCACCATCAAGCAGCTTGCCGAGGCCGGATTTCAGGCCATCGAGCTGTGCTCGCCCGTCGGTTACGCCGACTCGGGGTTCGCCGGTATCGGGAAATACAGCGGGGCCGAACTGCGGAGAATCTTGGGTGATGCAGGCCTTACCTGCGTGAGCTCGCACTTTGGCATCGAGGAACTGAGAAAGAATCAGGAGGACCGAATCGCCTGGGCAAAGGACGTCGGGCTTACCCAAATGCTCGTGCCCACGCTGGAGGGCCCGTGCCACCCCACCATGGATGATGTCAAGCGGGCGGCCGAGGAATACAACCGCATGGGCGAGAAGGCCGCCCAGGCCGGCATCCAGCAGGGGCTTCATAATGAGGTCTTTGAGGTCACGAAGGTGGACGGGCAGCGGACCTATGACCTGTTGTTCAAGCTTCTGGATGCCAAGCTGGTCAAGTTTCAGTTTCAGGTAGCGGCGATCAGTGAGGGCTACGACGCCGCGCAATACTTCACCAAGTACCCGGGACGCTTCATTTCGATGCACGTGCAGGGATGGTCCGCGAAAGCCAGGAAGGAAGCGCCGGTGGGCCAGGACTCCCTCGATTGGAAGAAAATATTTAGGGCGGCAAAAACCGGCGGCATCAAGAATTACTATGTCGAAATGGACCTCGAGATGATGAGGGCCAGCGTGCCCTACCTTCGCAATTTGCAGGTCGGATAAAACCTGAAACCGGCCCATTTTCTTGGTCTAATCTGAATCAAAAGGGAATGCCCTCCTCGACCCTGATAACTCTGTGCACGGGTTTGGGCATGGGGGTGTTGCCTTTGCTGGCGCGCCACAGGATGGCGTTGAGTTGGGCCGCATCGGCGGCGTCAGCATGCGAGAAATCCATGCGCGCGGACTCCTTTGCGCCGGGGCCTTTTGGAGGATTAATCTCGTAGAGCAGGCCGTTCTTGAGATTACGCGCGTCGGCGTTGAAGGGTGGCTGGTCTCCCGCACCCGAGAACAGGGGCGCCATCACGGCGGCCTGGGCGTCGTTGTTGTTCATGGGCGGCAGGCCCAACAGCACTTCCATGGTGTGGACCATGTTCACGGTCGTGTAGAAGTTGTGGTCCACGTAGGGCTGCTGAGTCGAGCCGGGTGAATACTTGCTGATGACCAGCGCCGTGCTGCGATGGGCATCCACGTGGTCAGCGCCGTCTTGGGCGTCGTCCTCGAGAATGAAGATGGCAGTGTCGTCCCAATAAGGGCTGTGCGAGACGGCCTCGACCACGCGCCCCACGGCCAGATCGTTGTCCGCAACAGATGCCTCGGGTCGCGGATAGCCGGGATAGGTGCCCACCGTGTGGTCGTTGCCCAGAGCGCAGGATCACGAACTGCGGAAGAACCGTCCCCTTCCCCTCCTGGCGCGCTTTCACGAAGTCCGTAAATTCATTTAGGAATTCGTCCACCCGCAACTGGTCCGGATAATCCACGCGGAAATCGGCGAAGCGCGGATCGAAGTGGTCTTCAATTTCCGGCTTGGTGGCGACGTTGCGGGTGATGATCGGGACAGGCCACGGCCAGGGACTCGGGGAGCCGTGCGGCTGGCCGACGTTAGCCGGCAGGGGCTCGTCCCTTGAGAATGGACTTTTGCGCGCAGCCCGTCCCCGTCCCCGGCGGCATGTCGCACCAGTGTGTCTCCACATATTCCGCGTAGTTGCGGTGGGTAAGGCCGTGGCGGGCCACGTTCGTCCAGATGTAGCCGGTGCCCGGCTCGTTCACGTCCGGTTGGCCTTGGCGGAGCGGAATGTCACCGGAAACAGTCCCTTCGTAATCGTACAAGCGCTCGCTCCCTCGATAGGAGATGGGCCAGGTCTTCTCCGTGTAGTCGCTGGTTATGGCGGCCATAGACCACACATGGCCGTTGCCGGAAACCTCGCCGCTACAGTAAAAATTATCGAGGATACCGAACTGCCGGGCCAATTGGTGCTCGTTGGGCGTGATTTTCTCGCCATACATGCAAAGCGCCGGGTCGGCATCGCCAGGGTCAAGGTCGCCGAAGACCTGGTCGTAAGTCCGGTTTTCCTTAATGATGTAGATCACGTGCTTGATGGGGTTCGCGCCGGCATGGAACGGGATGGTGTCCCCTCTCCCGCGCATGAGATTGCTTCTCAGGGTTTCGTCGGTGGATTGCGCCAGCGTGCGCTCGGTTTCCTGAATGCTCACCCTGGCGATGGAGCCATGGATCATCGAAGCGATGTAGGGATGCTGGGCGCCCGTGTCTACGGTGGAGGGCGCCCGCGGGCCGGAGTTGGGGCCGGTGCCCTGGCCTTTACCGCTGGCGATGAATAAGTCGTCGCCGTGCACGGCGAGTGCGGTGGGATACCACTCCGTCGGAATGAATCCCAGCGCGGCCTGCGGGGCGCTGGCAGGGGCAACATTCAGATCGAACACTGCCACGGCGTCGAGCGAAGCCGCCGCGACGAACAAGCGCTTGCCATCCGGGCTTTCGGCCAACGCGTTCGGGTAAGTGCCCGCATAGCGTTGCCCGGGAAGCTTGGTAGAAAGCATCGTGACCGGCGTTCGCGCAGCGGTGTCGACCACGGCGACGGCGTCGGCATTGGCGAGCGTTACATAAAGGCGCTTTTCATCCGGACTCAGCAGCAGGGCGGTGGGGTGCGAGCCGGCGGCCGTGGGGGAGTTCGGGGCCTGGAGCGAAATCCGGCCGGTGACTTCACCGCCTTCGAGATCCAGGACCGCCACCTGGGAAGCATTCCAGAGGCTGCAATATCCATGCTTGCCGTCGCGCGTGACGGCAACGCCGTAAGGGTAGGACCCGGGCACGTGCTCGTTGATAGTCAAGTCAAAGCGCTTGAGGACCTGGCCGGAGGCGAGATCGAGTAGGATGGCGTCATCGGAGAGGTTTTCGGCCACCAGCAGCTTGTCTCCGCCCTCGCCTGGGATGACTGCCAAACCGGCGGGGTAGGGGGCCACCATGCCTTTGGGAGCTTGGTTGCAGACCCCGCCGGGCTGCTTGCCAGGGCCGAGTGCAGGCAAGGGAAGCTTGACAAACCGCTGGGGAGCGACCCTGCCTTCCTCAAACGAGTACACGGCGATGCCGTTGCCAGTGTCGTTGGGCTTCTGGCCCGCGGGGTCGCTTAACGACGCGATTGAGGCGTAAATCACCTTCCCGTCGCTGCTGAACGCCAGCCCGAGGAAATAAGTCTGCTTCGCGCCCACTACTAGCCGAGGATCAGGAAAGTCGCGGACCTGCTGGCTGGCCAAATCAACAATCGCGATGGATTGCTGATAGCCGGATTCTTCCACTCCCCGACCGTTGTTGAGCAGGGCAACATAGCGCCCGTCGGGACTCAGCGCCAGGGCGGTCGGAAAGCTGTTGGTCCGTTGCGGATGGCCGGGCGCGGGACCCAAGAGAATCTTGCTGGAGGGAAGGGAAATGCTCTTCTTCTTCGAGGTCTCCTGAGCCGGCCCGAGACGAGCCCTGCCCGCCAGGATAAGAGCGGTCAACGCTGCCGCGATGAATGCAAGTTTCCAATAAGAAGTTCTCATGGGTGTGCTCTGCTATCCTTTAAGGAATGTTCCCTCGCGGAGTTCCTGGAAAGCCTGCCGGAGCTGCTCCTGCGTGTTCATCACGATGGGTCCGTACCAGGCTACTGGCTCTTGCAGCGGCTTGCCCGAAACCAGCAGAAATCGGATTCCCTCGTCTCCAGCCTGCACTACGACCTCGTCGCCGCGATCGAAGAGCACGAGCGAATGGTTCTCGGCCTGCGCAGGAGGTGTTGTATCCAACCAGCCGACCGATTCGGTGGGCACGGCCAGCGGGCCGGAGGCGTTGCAGAACTTCCCAGCGCCCGAGAAAACGTAGGCAAAAGCATGGCGCGTGGTCTCGACCGGGATAGCCTTCCTCCGACCGGGAGGGACCGAGACGTCGAGGTAGATGGGGTCGGCGGCAATGCCATCTACCGGACCCCGCTTGCCCCAGAAGCTTCCGCACACGATACGGACCTGGGTGCCATCATCGTCTTTCACTTCCGGCATGTCGCCCGACTTCACCTCCTGATAGCGAGGCGGAGTCATTTTGAGCGCCGAGGGAAGGTTCGCCCACAACTGGAAGCCATGCATGCGCCCGGCATGATCCCCTTTCGGCATTTCCTGATGGATGATGCCGCTCCCCGCCGTCATCCATTGCACGTCACCAGCGCCAATGACGCCGCTGTTTCCTAAACTGTCGCCGTGCTCGACGGTGCCGGCGAGGACGTAGGTGACGGTTTCGATGCCGCGGTGAGGATGCCAAGGGAAGCCCGCCAAGTAATCCGCAGGAACGTCATTGCGGAAGTCATCGAGGAGAAGAAAAGGGTCGAAGTCCGAGGTGCTGCCGAAGCCGAAGGCACGGCGCAGGTGTACCCCGGCGCCTTCCAGCGTTGGCTTCGATAAGACGACTCGTTTAATCGGACGGAGGGACATAAGCGATTCCTTTCTGCGTCACTGAGGATGCGTGTTAGAGGCGGCCGCGGTGACTCCACCCTACATAAGGTGCAAAATGTCCATGGCGCCACAACCGCGCGACTGGCGCTACAGTGCTGCCGTCGAGTCGCCGTGGAATAATTAACTTCCTTGTTTTCATATACATTCCCGCTTTTAACGAATAACTACCTTTATTTTCATAGACATTCCTGCTTAGCCTGCGATTTTTCCACAGCGGTCCTTTGTTTTCATAGACATTCTCGCATCGTCCGTGCAAAAAAAAGAATTCTCTTTTCGCAGCACGGTCCCCGGTGGACAGCCTTCCCGACGCGGCGTGGCCGGTTAGAACGGATGGCAAGGGCCTGCGCAGCGACCGCTTTCCCAGTTCGCGCGGGGTCATCGTCACCCCTAACGCTAACTGCTGTATTTTCATGTACATTCCGGCTTTCTGCGAATAACTACCTTTGTTTTCATAGACATTCCCGCTTAGGTCGCACTTTTTACACAGCGGCCCTTTGTTTTCATAGACATTCGCGCATCGTCCGTGCAAAAAAAAGAATTCTTTTTTCGCCCCTCGGTCCCCGGAGGACCGCCGACCCGCCGCAGCGTGACAGTTTACAACGGATGGCAAGGGCCTGCACAGCGACCGTTTTCCCAGTTCGCGCGGACCCATGCCCACCCCGCCTGTAGTAGCAGGCAGAGGCATGAAGCGCTGCCCCCCTCGCTGAATTACTGGACGCGACACCAGCCGACCAACCGGCTCTCGCCCCCGCCGCTCTTCCACACTTCTCCATACGCTACCGGTGTAGCCTGTTGTAGGAAGTTTGTCAAGTGGGAAATGTGGAGTGTCCCCAGCCACCGCATCGTTCATGTCGATTTGTGCTATGCTCACGGGCAATGGACTGGAAAAACCGACTCTACTTTGGCGACAACCTCGACATCCTGCGCCGCCAGGTGCCGGACTCGAGCGTTGACCTCATCTACCTCGACCCGCCCTTCAACTCCAACGCCACCTACAACGTCCTCTTCAAGGAAAAGAGCGGCGAAGAATCCGCCGCGCAGATCACTGCCTTTGAGGACACCTGGCAGTGGGGCCCGGAGCCGGAGGCGGTGTACAAGGAAGTCGTTACTGGCGACCCGCGCGAGCTTGCGCGAGGCCACGGTACTTCCCAAAGGTGTTTCCGCGATGAGTCAGAGGTTCTCGCCAGGCGAGGGGCAGGGACGTGAACCCTCACAAATTACTCCAGAAAGCACTGTCATCCCCCGCGAATCTGCGATTCGAGGAAGCCTGCGCTCTCGCCCGCGCGTTTGGATTCCACCTCTCACGCGTGAAAGGCAGCCATCACATCTTTGCTCATCCAAGCGTCCGCGAACTCGTAAACCTGCAAGAGGTAAGAGGAAAAGCCAAGCCTTACCAGGTCAAACAGTTGCTTGCTCTCGTGGAAGGGTATAACCTGACTTTAGGCGGTGACAAATGAAAGACTACCACATCAACATTTTTTACAGCCAAGAGGATGGCGGCTACATTGCCGATATTCCTGATCTTCATCACTGCGCCGCTTTCGGCGAGACTCCGGAAGAGGCTCTGGCGGAAGTTCTGAAGGCCAAAGCAGCTTGGATGGAAGCGGCAAAGGCCGAAGGCAAACCAATCCCGTCGCCCTCTTTCGCGCCCGTCATTTATCAATTGTCCGAAGCTCACACCTAACGACCCGTGCAGTTTAGCCAATGAGGAGATGCCCGTACCCGGCTGGCAGAGGCTGCCGCCGTGGGCCACAATCTCCCGGCCCTGACAGGCCTGGGCAACCGCCACATTGCGCACGCGTGGTCTTGGATGTATGCGCCCCGCTTTTGGCGTTGGCAGTGGAACGCTCTACGAGGCGGCGACATAGGAAAGCAATGCCGCTGCCACCCCGGCATTTTGTGGTATGCTCACTGGCAATGGACTGGAAAAACCAACTCTACTTTGGCGACAACCTCGACATCCTGCGCCGCCAGGTGCCGGACTCGAGCGTTGACCTGATCTACCTCGACCCGCCCTTCAACTCCAACGCCACTTACAACGTCCTCTTCAAGGAAAAGAGCGGCGAAGAATCCGCCGCCCAGATCACGGCCTTTGAGGACACTTGGCAGTGGAGCATGGAAGCAGAGGCGGTATACAAGGAAATCGTCACCAGCGGCCCGCGTAAGCTCGCTGACCTCATGCAAGCCTTGTTGGCCTTCCTGGGTCGCAACGACATGATGGCTTACCTCGTCATGATGGCCATTCGCTTGGTCGAACTTCACCGCGTGCTTAAGCGCACAGGGAGCATTTATCTGCACTGCGACCCGACGGCAAGCCACTACATCAAGTTGCTGATGGATGCCGTTTTCGGCCCGCAGAATTTTCGTAACGAGGTAATCTGGCAGCGAACTTCGGCCCATGCCAACGTCTTGCAGAAGTTCGGTGCTGTTCACGACATTTTGTTCTTCTACTCGCGGTCAGAAGAGTTCGTTTGGAACCAGCAATACACCCCCTATGACAGCGAGTACATCGAGACGTTTTTTGATCAACTAGACGAATCGGGGCGCCGGTACTTCCGGCGGGACCTTACTGCGGCGATGTCTCACGCGTCGAGAGGCCAGATCTACACCTGGAGGGGTGTCACACCGCCGCCGTCGCGCTGTTGGGCGAAAACACAAGAAAACATGGATAAGTTGGAGGCTGAGGGGCGCATTCACTGGCCCAAAAAGAAAGGTGGTATGCCGCGTCTAAAGCTCTACCCAGAGGACATGCCAGGTGTGCCGATTCAAGACATCTGGCCGGATATCAGGACGATGCATAACCTGTCGGCGGAACGACTCGGCTATCCGACCCAAAAACCCGAAGGACTGCTCGACCGAATCATCAAGTCCAGCAGCGATGAAGGCGACTTGGTACTTGATCCCTTCTGCGGCTGTGGCACGGCTATCGCTGTCGCCGAAAAGCTCAAACGACGTTGGATCGGAATTGATATAACCTATCTAGCGATCAACTTGGTCCAGCGCCGCTTGCTCGATGCCTTCCACAACGATCTCAGCCCCTACGAAATCATCGGGGCTCCCACGGACCTTGCGAGCGCGGAAGCGTTAAAGGAAATCAGTCCGCACCAATTCGAATGGTGGGCAGTGGACTTGGTAAACGCGCGCCCCGCCAAGGACCACAAGAAGGGTGCTGACACCGGCATCGACGGCTACATCAACTTTTTCGATGACAAGAGCGGCCAGGCCAAACAAGTGATTGTGCAGGTGAAGAGCGGTTACATCGGTGTGAATCACGTCCGCGACCTCAAGGGTGTTCTGGAACGGGAGAAAGCCCCCATCGGAGTTCTGATAACACTCCGCGAGCCCACCAAACCCATGCTGACGGAAGCCGCCGCCGGGGGATTCTACGAATCGAAAGACTTCCCCGGCCGTTACCCGCGGCTGCAAATCCTCACCATCGCCGAACTTCTGGAAGGCAAGAAAATTCAGTATCCCGCGCATCGCGTAGAAACCTTTGCCAAGGCCGAACGGAAAACGAAACACGAGCAGGATGAGATGTTTTAGGAAGTAAAATACGACCCGTTATTACTGGATTGAGGTAGGTAAGAATGACCGCCATAAGAATGGTAACGTGCTCTGGGGAGTGCATTTTCGTAGAGTTTCAGCGCTCTAATGGGTCATATGAATTCAACATGTCGTACCAGTTTCGTGTCGAAGACTTGATCGCAAAACGAGGGGCGCGCTGGGTAAGTGTAGAGTTTTTCAGGCGCGCGATCGTGAACGCTCACGATTTTAAGTCAAAGGAACAAATCTTATCTTGGAATGCAATCAGGGAAGCCTTCGACCGGAATGAGCTAACGTTCAGGGTCGAACCGGATGACCCAAACCGGTATATAGAGATAAAGGTCAGGGATTACATTGTGGAGGACCGAAAGACTCTTCCAGATGGAATTGTGCGCGAGTACCTGATCGCAAAAGCTTATTGGCTTGGGTATAAGTTGAGCAGTGACCCCAACCGATTCCCAGTAGATTTCGAGTCGGAAGAAGACATTGCCTATTTGGGGGTGACGAAAGAGGACTTGCGAAGGGCCGCTTGGCGCTTGGGAGAAGAAGAGTTGCTGCGTAAGCACGGGTCCGGCATGCCGGGCATCGGATACCCAACCAAGAAACTAATCGAACGATTTGAGGCGGCCCCAAGGGAGGTGGTTTTTCCTCCAGGTTCGCAATATTTCGCATACAAGCGGCTTTCAGAGATACTGGAATCTGCGAAGACCAGTATTACGATCATCGACAACTACGTGGACCGCACGCTCTTTGACATGCTGGAACCATGCAACGAAAACGTTGCCATCAGGATACTAACGAAGGAGATAAAACCAGGCTTTGAACCTGCCCACCGAACCTTTACGATGCAATTCAAACGCAGTATTGAAGTTCGCACGCAGAAGAGCGATGTCCATGACAGGTATGTTGTTGTCGATGATAAAGACTTCTACTCGTTAGGGGCATCTCTGAAACAGACAGGGGACAAGCTCACATCTTTAGTGCAGTTCCAAGACATGAGTGCTATCGCGACGCTCCGAGACCAAATCGAAGAAATCTGGGCGCGCTCTTCCCCGACCGCTCCTAACAGCTCGCCTGCTTGATATTTAGCCAGATTTGTGGCTATAGTCGCACAAAGTTGAGGTTCCTGCCGTGAAGAACGAAAGGGAGAAAACAGAAGTGAGGCAATCGAAGCAAAGAGAATCCTTGCTGATTCCAAAGTACCTCGTTCAACTGTTGTCGAAAATATTGGCAGAAGAGAATAAACCCATCGGTATCATTGAACTCATAGATATGGCCGTCGCCATTCGAGGCGAGATACCCGTCGAATTTGTTGAAAAGAGGCTTTACGTGCTCTCCAAAAGAGAGAATTCGCCATTCTTCGTAGCCGAATATCCTGGATTCAAATTGCGAAGTGTTTCGAAATTGCCCGACTTCTCGAAGGTGAGCGACGGATTGAGGTATGTCACCTATGCATCCAAAGTACTCATCTCGTCCAAGGAATATATCGACGTGAGGGAAATTGTGAGCAAAATTGAAGAGAAGAAGCTCTACAAATTCCCCACTGGAACACCCGAATATTGGATGTATGTTCACCTGAGCAACCAGAAAAAGTTCTTCCTGCAAAAGGGAAGCCTCACGATAGGGTTGAAGCAATGGCGGCAGGCGAAGATTGCTCTGGAATCAGGGAACCCGGGAAAACCTCTGATCGAGAATAAGCCAGCTTTGGATGCGAAAGACAATAACCACGTCACGCGCAACATTCATGAGGCGAACTTGGAGTCCGTTGTCATAGAACAGCTCGACAAGATAGAGGAAGGGCTGCAACTAATTGAGAGGCAGCGCGTATGTCCCGGAATTGGCAGAATCGACTTACTATGCAAGGACAGACACGGTGCCTTGGTTATTGTTGAACTGAAAAGCTTTTGGTCGAAGCAAGATTCGATTGTAGACCAGATCGGAAGATATATGGGTTACGTCAGAAGCTATCTGGCCAAGTCAGGCCAAAGCGTGCGAGGCATTATTCTTGTCGCAAAGGCGGATGAGAAACTTCGCCATGCCGTCGCTGGGTTTCCAAACCTTGAGCTAAGGGAATTCGATCTCTCAATAAAATAGACACCGCCCGCCAAGCCATTTTCGCTGGCTGGCGCAGAGCCTCGGCTCGGCGTTTGGCGGGCAAGGACCCACCCGCCGCTGTCGGGTAGTGTCCTAAATGTGTGTTGGTGGGGTAAGCAAAGGGCAGCCACAGGTGTTGCTGCAGCATAGCCATGTTCATCGTTGGCTTGCTGAAAGCCTTAGGTAGGTCGCTGTGGCTTTGGCGAATACCCGAGTCAGCCTTTTGTGTTCGCTAGAAAGAGCAAAGCCCTTAATCGTTTCATAGTCCTCAAGCGCCTTTCGCGCTTCCAGCATACGGAGCCTTGCGGATTCTATATCGTGAGGGGAGGCCATTATCGGCCTGCTTTTTTCTTTGGCATTGACGGGTCCGCTTCTTCCTGCGCGGGCGCGCCGCCGAAGTTAGCCAGCGTTGACCTTACGGTAGCCAATTAACCAGTCCGCACACATCCTACGCCAGTCGCGTCTTAATTGTCCAGACGTGGGTAGTGCCTTAATTTTGTGTTGATGGCCCAGATGGTAAAAGGCACTTTGTTTTATGAATGACGCCGGGCAAGGATCGACCCACCGCTGTCGCGCTTCTCGCTGCCGCCCGGACGACCCTGCCGCTTTATCGAATCTCAACCACGCGTTCCCCGCTCAGGAGAGCCTGCTCGATGCGCGGCCACAGTCGGTCGAAGGCCTCGATCAAGGCGCTGGTGCGGGAATTGCCCAGGCGCATTCACACCAAACGGCCGGCGCTTTCGGCGCGGCTGCGGGACTGCGCGGGGCGCGAGACGGAGGAACGATTAGATGTACCGGTAACGGCGGGGTTAAACAGGCTGCGGAAAAACCCCTTGCGGCTGTCATCCTGAGGAGTCGCAGGCGACGAAGGATCTCGCATTGTCTTGAAAATACTCAGGGCGAGATTCTTCGCTTCGCTCAGAATGACAGCTTGGAAGGGTTTTTCCCGCAGCCTCTAAAACCCCGCCCTTCCCTATTCGTGCTGAGAAACCCGGGCTAGTCGCAATACTGTTCACTTAACGTGATTCTTGTGCTATTCTGGTTGGGGCGGGAGGTCCCCCAGAATGGCCCGTACCGTCGGAACTCTACCTGCAGGCAGCCGCATTACCGACTACATCAGCCTGGGTGTCATCACCAAGTTTTTCCCCATCGAGAAAGTCCGCGAGGCTTTGAAGCAGACGAACCGCACCAGCCGGCGGGAGCGTGATTTGCCCGCCCATGTGGTGGTTTATTACGTCATCGCGTTGGCGCTCTACATGCGCTCTTCCTATCGCGAGGTGCTGCGCTGCTTGCTGGAGGGAGTGCAGTGGCTGCTGGATCCGTCGGCCACCGTAAAGGTAGCGGGCAAATTGGGGATCTCGCAAGCCCGCAGCCGGCTGGGGACCGAACCGCTGAAGAAGCTGTACGAGACCGTCGTAACCCCGATCGCCGAAAAACGGACGCAGGGAGCCTGGTATCGACAACGGCGGCTGGTGAGCCTGGATGGCAGCACCTTGGATGTGGCAGACACCGCGGCGAACGACCGGGCCTTCGGCCGGCCCGGGGCCAGTCGGGGATCGAGTGCCTACCCCAAGATTCGCTTCGTGGGCTTGCTGGAAAATGGCACCCACGTTCTGTGGGCGGCGCAAGTGGATTCCTATGCGACGGATGAGATCACACTGGCGCAAGCCGTGGTGCCCGCCCTGAAAAAAGGCATGCTGTGCTTGGCCGACCGGTTTTTCCCCGGCTACGAACTGTGGCAGAAAGCCGCGCAGACGGGCGCTGAACTGCTCTGGCGAGTCCGCCAGAATGCGCGTTTGGAGGTGGACCAGCGCTTGGCGGATGGCTCCTACCTCAGTCGCATTTATCGGTCCACCTCGGACCGCCGGAATCAGCGCCACCCCATTACGGTCCGCGTGATCGAATATCGTCTGCAGGATGTGCCAGGAGCGGAGCCGATCTATCGCCTGATCACCACGATTCTGGATCCCCGATCGGCCCCGGCGAAAGAACTGGCGGCGCTCTATCACGAGCGATGGGAAATTGAGACCACGCTGGACGAACTGAAGACCCATCTGCGGGGTGCCCAGATCGTCCTGCGCAGCAAGACTCCGGAACTGGTCCGGCAGGAGTTTTATGGACTCCTTATGGCCCACTTTGCCATTCGCGGCCTGATGCACGAGGCCGCCCTGCAGGCGGATGAAGATCCCGACCACCTTTCCTTCCTCCATGCCGTGCGGGTCATACAACGGCGCCTGGCTCGCTATGTCGCTACTCCCCCCTCGGCAGAAGAGAGCGTTTCATGAGGCCATACTCCAGGAGATTCTGCAGGAACGGGTGAGTTGCAGCCGCCATCGCATCAACCCCCGCGGCGTGAAGCGCAAAATGAGCAACTACCGGCTGCGGCCTCGCAAGCGGGGACCTACTCGCCGCATCAACTTTTCTGCATCCGTGAGGATCGTTAAATGAACAGTATTGGGGCTAGTCGCTCTCGGCATCGCCCGCATCAAAAGAAGGCGGGGCGGCTTCCGGGTCAGCGGGGCCACCGAGGATCATATCGTCCTCGGTATCGCTTACCGTGAGTGGTGGAGAGATACCGCTACTACAACGAGCGGCAGGTGTGGTATGAGACAGATTCGCGCCAATGCAGAGCCGGCAAGTAGCTCGCTGCCGGATGGTTGGGGCGCGGCGCGTCTGACGTAGATTGAGGAAGTTTAGTTTGAGATTCGCTGAGGCACACGCGCCCCTTGAGCTTCAATCACACCCTGGGGCGGCCAGTCACAACTCAGGCGTGGGCGGTGCGCTGCAACGTTTGGAGAGGTTGTATAACGCGCGCGGCGCGACGGTGGTTTGCCAAAATCGCCAACAACGATGCCCGTCCGAGCTTCTCGCAATGCACAGTGCAGATGGAAATGGCATTGAGGGGACGAATAAAGTCGTGCAGCCGGCGTTGGTATTCGCGAATGACGTCGAGCCCGTCACCTTTGGATAGGGCCCACGACCAGTCGGTGACCCATCGCATGACGGTGCCGTGGAGGTGCAAGGGGCTTCTCCGAAGTGGATCGCCCGCTCTCAACAGTTCGTTGAGGCAATCCGGTGCGGTCAGAAACACCAAGCGCCCGCTATGCAAAAGCACGTCCGGCCTCAAACCGTTTTCACTCAGGCCGCGCGCCACATCGTTCAGGCAGGCTGGGCCGGCCACGATCACAATCTGTTGGCCGATTTCCAACCCCGGGATAACAAAATTTAGAATTTCGTATAAGCCCTTTTCCTTCCGGACTACCAAACGGCATGCGTCGGCCTGGGCCGCAAGCCCCGCATGGTTGCTTGTTTCTGCTCCCATATAGCTTATCTTCATCGAAACTTCATGGGCATGTCAACCAGACATGCGGGCGCAGTGTCGAATTGCCCGAAGGGACATTTTGTACACTTTCGCCCCGCCTTCGTGTTTACAAGTCGGAAATCCTCCCAGTCAGGGCCTATTCCTGGGGGAGTTGGACTTACGGTTTCCCGAGCGGGATGTTGAAACTCGCATGACAATCAGCGGAGGGATCTTGGGTGACGGATTTTGTTAAATCGCCACTCTTGATCCTGAACTCCAGTGGCGGCTTCTTGAGTTTGTCAGGCAAGCCCTCGATGCGCGCTTTGCCGTCGCTATTGGTGCCGATTTCAAGGTCGGATTTTCGTTTGTTCATGAAGCCGTAAAGAATCGTGACGTGGATCTTGGCGTTATAAACAGGTTTGCCGTTGCTATCAAGAACTGTAAAGTCTGCCGAACAGGGCCCCAGATCGCCTTTGACGACGGGGACGTCAACCGCTGCTGCGGAGCGAGCGCGGCCAAGGGTTGCTCCGGCCAAAAGGGCAATCGCCAACAGGAGTGGCTTTCCAATTCGCGGCGTCCCTTTGCGGTGACTCGCGCCGGGGGTGCAGGAATTAAGGAATCCGTCACACATGGTTCACTCTCCTTGACTCAGCACAGCACGATCTTTTCGCGGTGCTCCTTGACTCCCTTGGTGGCATTCCGCGTGTCAACGACGAGCTTCGAGTGGCGCACCACGGCCGCGTAGTCGTAGCTGGAATGGTCCGTCACGATGACCACGGCATCGTATGAGGCCAGAGCTTCGGCCGTGGGCTCGACGGCGCCCATCCCGAAGTCGTACTTCCTCATCCTATGGAGGCGGGGGAAATAGGGATCATGGTAATCAACTTGGGCTCCACCGTCTTGCAGCAGCTCGATGATTCGCAAACTCGGTGATTCGCGCAGGTCGTCGATGTCTTTCTTATAGGCAATCCCCAGAATCAGGACTCGGGCATCCTGCAAACATTGTTTTCGTCTATTCAAAGCCTCTCGCAGGGAAGTTACGACGTGCTCGGGCATGGCGGAATTGATCTCACCCGCCAGTTCGATGAAGCGAGTGGGGAACTCGTACTCCCGAGCCTTCCAGGTCAAGTAGAAGGGGTCAATGGGGATGCAGTGGCCGCCTAATCCCGGTCCAGGGAAGAAGGGTGTGAAGCCAAAGGGTTTGGTCCTGGCCGCCTCGATGACTTCCCAAATGTCGATTCCCATCCGCAGGCAGAGCAGCTTCAACTCATTCACCAGCGCAATGTTCACGCAGCGGTAAGTGTTCTCCAGAATCTTGGTCATCTCTGCGGCGCGCGTGGAGCTGACCACGAGTGTCTTCTCAAATGCCTGGCCATAAAGAACCTGCGCCGCCCACGCGCTCGAGGCATTCACACCGCCGACGACCTTGGGGATTTGGTGTGTCTGAAACTGCTTGTTTCCGGGATCTTCCCGCTCAGGGGAAAATGCCACCAGGAAGTCACCCGTCGGTTCCGATGGGGCGGTGACGCGAGACCCGTCGGTGACGTAAGGCAGGATGGGGCACCTTAAGCCGGACTTCTCGAGGATGGGCAGAACCACCTCCTCGGTGGTTCCGGGATAAGTCGTGCTCTCCAGCACCACCAACTGGCCGCGGCGCAAATGCGGTGTTATGGCTTCGGTAGTTTTGCGAACGAAGGAAAGGTCAGGCTCGCGATGTTGGTCGAGGGGGGTCGGGACGCATATTAAGATGGCATCCATGGCTTTGAGGAGGGCGAAATCGGTTGTGGCACGAAACCCTCGTTTCTCGACCTGCTCCGCAATGGCAGGAGCTGGGATGTGACTAATGTAGCTCTGTCCCTTTTCGAGCATATCAACTTTTGCCTGGTCGATATCGAAACCCGTGGTTGGGAAGCCGTTCCGGGCAAACAGCAACCCCAGAGGCAGGCCGACGTAACCCAATCCGATCACGCCGACCTGAGCCGTCCTGTTTTGCACTTTTGAGCTGAACGTTGTTGATTGCGGGAAAATCGTAGGCTGCACTTCATTCATGGGTTTGGATTCACGGATCGGTTTATCGGTGTTTGACTCACATCTAAGTTAGTATAACACGAATCAGCGGGTGGCCGGGGATTCCCGAGGCGAGGTTAACATTCTGGTAAACAATGTGTGCCGATAGGAGTAACCCCGGCATCTTTTCGCTTGCAACCCTTCTCCGCACTCTCCTAATGTTAATATTGGCCTGAATCTATCGGAAGGCGTGCGCAGCAGTCATGGTCTGGCGAGTTCCCTGCCTCGGAATAAGTCATCTGAAATTCAAATTTGGAATTCAGCGCTTTATGGTATTGAGCGCGCCGTGAGCAGGGCAGGTGTGTGGGCTGGTGAAGCCGTGGAAGACGGGTTAACAGACCGAAGCGAAAAGATCTCGGAGAGTTCCCAGCAACCTTTGCCCCTGACTGAGGAGACGGGGAAGGCTGAAGCGCTTACGCGTGTGGACTTGCCGGCCAGCTCCGACTACTTGCTGGAACTGATTGTGCACAACTTGCGGGAGCTTGGCCAAGCTCCCCAAGCCACTTTTTTGCAGAGACTCCTCAGGGGCCTTACCAGTGTTGAGGTAGACGAGAAGGAGAGCATCGCCCATTGGGAAAGGATCTTGGCCCGCCGGAACGATTTGACGGAAAAGCTCGGGCGCCCCGTCTCGCTTAGGACTGCGGCGGTGGATTACTTTGGCGAATTACAGCTTTTGCGCAAACCCATCTTGTTGGAATACGAGGAGCTCGAGAAGTTGCGCCAAGACGCCGCCACGGACCCGCTCACTGGCCTCAAGAACCGCCGCATGTTCGAAGAATACCTGGGTCGGGAGATCAACCGCTCCAGACGTTACGGGACCTCATTCGCACTGCTTATCTTGGACCTTCGCAGGTTCAAGCTTGCCAACGACACTTACGGGCATCCCACGGGAGACGAGATTCTGCGCAGTGTGGCACGCGCCAGCGTGGAAACGATCCGCGCCTCTGACATTTCTTGCCGGATTGGTGGCGATGAGTTTGCCATCCTTCTCCCTCAAGCCGAGCGGCTCAGCGCCGAAGCTTTGGCAGAGCGGATTGCGCGGAAGTTCGAAGCCTATGCCAGACCTCTAGCCCCCGACACGCCGGTGGGAATTGATTATGGGATTGCCATCTTTCCTGAAGATGGCCAGGAGGGAACAGAGCTATATCAAAGGGCGGACAAGAACCTTTACGAGAGCAAACCAAGGGCCCCTCAACTTCTCGAGGATACCGTCCCCACGGCTTCAAGCTCTGCGCCCGAAGTCGAACCACGGGAGCGGCCAGCCGATGCCGCGCAAGACGCTGGAGGCCGGCGTCCCCCTGCCATCTCCGTTGGGAGTCCGGACTTGGGGCTAGGGGCAAAGCCAATCCAGCCTTCCGAGCGCACCCATAACCGCCGCCTGTATGAACGAATTCCTGTCGAAGGAGCACGCCGGCTAGGCATTGTGCGTCTTCGGGAGAAATGCAGGGTGGTAAAGGTTCTGGACATGAGCTTGGGGGGCATTGGCTTGCTGATGGACAACCTCGAGGTACCTGACAGCTTTCCAGCTCGAATACAGGCTCCCTTCCTGCCCGAGGTGGAACTCACCTTGCATCGAGTCTACTGCCGCCAACTTCCGGATGGGAAACTGCACGTGGGCTGCTCGTTCACACCGTTGTCCGAGCCGAGGATGGTGTAGCGAGCGGCGTTCAGAAGCAGGGACTGCGGCTATAGATTCCTCGGTAAACTGTGGGCGACAAGGCGGGATCTATGCGTCAGGGGGCAAACGCCGGCACGCCCATGGCGGAGGCTGCGGCCTTGAGCTTGTCATCTAGCGTCGCAAGCGGCAGGCCGCGGCGCAAGGCCAGTTCCAGATAGGCCGCGTCATAGGCCGAAAGGCGATGCGCGCGCGCCAAGCTTAGCACTTCACCCCAAGCCCGGTCGTTGGTCTCGTCATCGACTGCAATGGGGAGGAACCCGAGGTAGGTAAGCCATTTGGCGGCTTGCGCTTCCGTGCTCCGCTGGCGACGCTCTCCCATCAGCACAGCGTTCGCCACCTCCAGGGGCCAGATTTGTGGCACGCGGGCGCGCGCAGCCGGAAAGCGCGCCGCAACCGCATCCGCATACGGGTCTGCCTCGTCCTTGAAGTACCAAGCCAAAGCGAGCGAGCCGTCGAGGACAAACTCGGCCACGCCAGGCTTCCTTGCCTTTTTCGCCATCGCGCCTCCTCTCGCTCCGTAGCGCCGGGCGGAACCTGTCCCGACATCGTCGGGAGCCCGGCATATGCCGCCCTTAAAGGACGGCGCTACGCGCGTCCGCCTAAGAGCGGCGACCTTCGTCAATCAGTTCCCGAATGGTCACTTGGCCGCCCAGCGTTGGCCCCTCGTGGTCCCGGAACGCCAGCATCTCCTGCACGACATGACGCACATCCCGCTGGTGCTGCTTGGGGGGCGGACCAATCAGGGCCGCAGGTCTGCCGCGCCGTGTGATAAGAACTTTCCTTCCCTTCGCGACGTGGTCGAGCAGCTCCGAAAAATGCGTCCGCGCTTCGTAGAAACCCATCGTGGTCATATCTCGCACTCCTCCAGACCTGTCTATTTGACCAGTCTAGCAGGAAGGAAGCTTTTCTGATACCAGTCTCTCTCGCGGGTAGTGTCTCAGTTTGACGTAGAGGCGGCTTTATCCGTCAGCCGACGGACCACGTGGCGAGGTAAACTCGCCGCTACAACTCCAAACTGAGACACTACCCTCTCGCCTGGGGGCTTCATGCGAAGCTAAGAGCAACTCATGGGCATCATCGTGGGTTTGTATTCGCGGAGACTTGAACGCGCAGCCACATGTACGTATTTCGGCTTCGCGTCACTGTGACCCGCGAGTGGCGCATACATTGTCTTCTCTGTATGCGTCCCAATGCCTCCCGCTGTGACCACTCGCGCCCAGTGTTTACGGCAACCGATCCGTCGCCAGAGCGGAACTGTCCCCTAGGCGGCAGTGTCTCCAACTTGACCATGGCCAATCACTGGGCTGCGCGACCAACCCGCGCTTCACCGGATTGTTGTGCATATAATCGATTTTTTCGACGCGCTTCTTTTCGCTCCAGATGTTCATGTCGTACCCGCCCCTGTTCCAGACTTGACCGTGCGCGTGGTGGCCCATGTCTGGGGCAAAAAAGGTCAGGCCGGTGCGGACGTCTGGTTCCGACGGATATTTCCGGCTACCGCGAGAATCTGGTTGCCGATGGCGGTCCGCATATCATGCGGCAGCAAAGGCGCGAGTTCGAGTGTTTGCCATGCCGCGACTGTTCGTTCCGCTGTTTCGGTAACAATCTGCCAAAGAGGACTCGCTGGCATGCGTGCGGTATCGGCGAAACGCCGCACCTGATCGACACTGATCTCGTTGAGACTGCGGCTGTCACCGAAGTTCAAGGCGAGCCTGTCATTGGGAAGGTATGGCAGCGTTGCCACGAAATCATAGGCCGGCGACAATACCGGCGTGCGGCGATCAGGGTAAAGCAGCGACCAGTTCTTGAGGTGCATGTCGGCATTGCCGATGAGCACGGAAAAGACCAGCCGCCGGACAAAGTCGTAGGTTACTTCTTGTCCAGTCTCCGCCCACAGCACGGAGGCGATATTAGCGTAGCTTCGGCGGTCATACTTGTCGCTGGGAAACAGCCCGAACACCTGCGCGAAATCCTCCATGTGAATGCGCTCCCCGCCGGGACCGCGGTCGAACCGCTGCACGGCGAGCACATTGCCTTCGATGCGCCCAGCGTCCTCAGGCAGTCCCTGAATTGCTTTTATGTCGACCAGCCGGTGGGGCGGGACGGCGATGCCGATGGCGCGCGCCAGCTCCAGCATCACGTGTTCGTTCTCAGGGACGGCGGGAAAGCGGGCCGAGGGCAGCTTGACGATCCAGGACCCGCCCATGCCGTCGGCGGGGATGGTCAGTCCGCCGGAGGCCTCCATGACGGCGGAGAACTTCAGTTGCACACCGGCCAGTGAAAAGCGCAGCGGGGCATCATGACCCCGATCATCATGATGGTCATCGGCATCATGATGAGCATCACCGTCCTCATCGTCACGAGGCGTCACGACAAGGGTGCCGGGAAGATCGGCGCCAAGGACAGCGAGAAGAAAGAACTCGCGTTCGGATTTGACGCCCGCGCGCTTTGCCAGATAGTCCCGCAGATGGCCTTCGGGAAGGAGGTTCGAGAAAAAGGGCGGAAGGCGGCGGCCGGTCGGGCGCGTGGCAGTGACCAGCCCGCCAGTCTCGCCCTTGAAAGACAGGCTGAGTGTCGGACGGTCGGGATCGTCGATATAATCCTGCTCGAAGGCAAAGAGATGGCGGTCACCGGCCAGGCGGTTGATGACGCCGATTTGGCGGCCATGCATCTGCACGGCGAGCGTGTTCAGTTTTTTCGGATCAAATTTCATCGCGGGCCTGCCCCTTTGTCTCGTCGTCTTCGGTCGCGTAGAGGGATTGTTCTCCCTCATCGCGATGCTGGTCTTGATTTCGATGATCGCGGATGAGAGCCTGCAGGGCGGGTACGAGCGAGCGCGGGACCATCAGGAGGTCATAGTCGAGCACACGCACCAGATCCAGGAGCGTGTCGAAGCGTGGCACGATTTTGCCGGACTCGATACCGGAGATATGCATCTGCGGCAGACCGGCGCGCCGACCCAGCTCGGCTTGGCTCCAGCCGCGCTTGCGCCGCGCCTCTTTCAGCTCGTGGCGCATGTCTGCGGGAAGGCCATCCAGCCGCACAGGTTTGATAGGCTTCTTTATATTTTGTCCCATGGTTTATATAGTAACGCATATTTTTGCGTATTTCAAATTATATAGGCAAATTTATATCGACAACGACAGTAAATATAATATCACATATCGAGCGAGGATGGGCTTACCATAGCGTGCAATCACTTGACGGTTTGTCGACCAAACCATAGATGTGGTTTGCGCTGTCATTGTTGGGGTTCGGTGCGTGGAAGGCTCCGCCAGAAATGCAGAAACTCCAAACCCTCTCCCCAAGGGAATGGGATGTTCCTTGACTTCTCACCCCCGTAGATGCTTCGCGGAGTTTGGCGTGAGCAAACTGCGGAGATTCTTCCGTGGGCCGGAAGTCACCCCATGACCATCATTCCCGCGAAAGCGGGAATCCAGCTCCTTGTGGGCTGACGTGGACCCCCGCTTACGCGGGGGTGACAGCGGCGTGGGCCGGAGGCCCATGTACACTCAGGATGATAGCGAACGGCTTCAGCGTGAAACGTTTGGAACAGGCCGTTTGCAGGCCAGGTCACGGCTTCAAACTTTTTCGGAACCATTCCACACTGCGTTCAAGCCCTTCTTGAAAACGCACTTTTGGTTTGAATCCCAAGAAGCGCTGTGCCTTTTCAATCCCCGCTTGAGAGTGGCGTACGTCGCCCACCCGAGCGTTTGAGTACTGGGGTTCCAACTGGTACCGCACGATGGCGGAAAGAGAAGAAAGGAGGTCGTTGAGAGTGTGTCGCTGGCCGGTGCCGACGTTGAACACCATGCCGCCCACGCCCTCCGCACGGCAAGCGAGCAGGTTGGCTTCCACTACGTCGTCTACATAAGTAAAGTCACGGGATTGTTCTCCATCGCCGTAGACCACGGGCCGAACACCCCGCAGCGCCGCTTCCACAAAGCGCGAAATAACCGCTGAGTAGGGGGAATGAGGATCCTGGCGCGGGCCGAACACATTGAAGTAGCGAAGGGAAACGGCCGCCAAGCCATAAACACGATGGAAGACTACACAGTACTTCTCTCCCGCGAGTTTGGTAAGCGCGTAAGGGGAGAGGGGATTCTCAGGCATGGTTTCTAGCTTTGGCAACCTCTCGCTGTCTCCATATACGGACGAGGAACTGGCAAATACGAACCGCTTTACTTGGGCGTCCCGGGCCGCCACTAACATGTTCAGGGTGGTGGTGACATTCGCCCTATGGCTGCCGATGGGGTCATCCACGGAGCGCGGCACGGAAGGAATGGCCGCCTGGTGGAGCACATATTCGACTCCCTGCACCGAAGCCTCGCAAACGGCAAGCTCCGCCAAGTCACCTTCAATCAGTTCGATGCGGTGCAGACAATCATCGAGATTGCGTCTGAACCCCGTGCTGAAATTATCCACCACCCTTACCGAGTGGCCCAGGTCCAAGAGGTGACGGACCAACGCCGAGCCGATAAACCCAGCGCCCCCCGTCACCAGAAAACTCGCCATGCCACCTCCCTTGATCCACGATTAGTACAGAGTCTTCATCGTTGGCTCGGCGGCGGCCTTGCCCAGCGGTTCGAGAAGCTGGCGGGCTCCGAGCGCCATCAAGTTGATCTCGGTTGTCGCCTGAAAGAATAGAAAGCCCTGCTCCAAGTATTTTTTTGCCTGGCCTGAATCGGCGACCGGCGCGCCCAGGATTTTGTTGTGTGCTCGGCCTGCGGTCACGATTTTTTTCAAGGCTTCCTGGACTTTAGGGTGATCGTATTGCCCGCGATATCCCAGAGAGAACGCCAGGTCGCTGGTGCCAACGAAGATGACGTCAACTCCGGGCGTGGCGGCAATCGCGTCGATCTCCTCCACGGCCCGGGCTTCTTCGACAATGATCACCACCATAACATTTTGGTCGGCGAAGTCATAGTAGCCCTCAGCAGCCGGCCAGCGAAACTTCGCCAAGCCCGCTCCGGAGCCTCGCCGGCCTTGGGGTGGATACTTGCACGCGGCGGCAGCCTGGCGAGCCAACTCGGGGGTGCTGGTGAAGGGAAACATAACGCCCAGCGCTCCGGCGTCAAGCACGCGTTTGGCGGTCCAAATCTCGTTGACGGGAACCCGGGCGAAGGGGATGGCCTTTAGCCCGCGGGTGGCCAGAACCATGTCCCGTAGGCTTTCCAGGGTGATGGGGCTGTGCTCCATCTCGATCCACAGGAAGTCAAAACCGAGACCAGCAGCCTGCGCGGCGATTTCAGCGCTCGCCACAGTAAGCGTCATCCCAATCACAAGCTTTCCTTCTCGCAGCAACTTCTTGACGGGGTTCTCCCAGGCTGGGTCCGGGTTTGCAGATTGCATGGGTGTTCTCCTTCTCGCGCCGCAAGAAAAGATGCACCACGGAGCGCACAGAGATCACAGAGAAAAAATACTTCGGCTCTTCTCTGTGAACTTTGTGGCCTCTGTGGTGGACCTTTCTTGAGTTGCGGCTCCGCCGCGCTGTACCCCTGCAAGGTTAATTCACCTCGGCGCGCGGCGTCCACTGGAATCTCATCTCAAGTTGCAGTCTGTGCTGCTGCCCTGATAGATTAGCAAGGCTCACCGATGGCAGTCCAGCGGGTTTCCCACTGCCTGGGAAAGGAGTGACTCTGGCCGGCGAAAAACTTCCCAAGTTGGTTGATCTGATGGCGCATCTGCGGGGACCCGAGGGCTGCCCTTGGGACCGCGAGCAGGATTACGATACGCTCAAGGGATTGCTGCTCGAAGAAGCATACGAAGTAATTGATGCAATCAACGCGCGCGATTTCCAAGGCCTGGAAGATGAATTAGGCGACCTGCTTTTTCAGGTGGTGTTCTGTTCCCGGCTCGCGGAAGAGGAAGGGCGCTTCGACATCGACGGCGTCATCCAGGGCGTGCACGCCAAGCTCATTCGGCGGCATCCTCACGTTTTCGGCGAGGTCCGCGCCCGCAATGCCGGCGAAGCCCTCAAGAGTTGGCTGAAGGTAAAAGAGCAGGAGCGGGACTCAGCGGCTCAGGGCAGGAGCGTTGAAAAATCTCTCCTGGATGGGATTGCCCCAACCCTGCCTGCCACGCTCGCCGCCTATGAACTGGGATTGCGAGCCTCGGAAGTCGGTTTCGATTGGGAGAAGGCCGAGGACGTGCTGCAAAAGGTTGAGGAGGAGATTCGAGAAATTCGCCGCGAACTGAACCAGGAGGCAGGCAACGAATCATCCCGGCTCGAGGAAGAGGTTGGCGACCTGTTATTTACCGCCGCGAATTTGGCGCGAATCCTCCGCTCCGACCCGGAGACTTGCCTGCGGAGAGCCAATCAGAAATTCATGCGCAGGTTCCGGGCACTCGAAAAGGAAATGGCGAGGCGGGGAAGAAATCTGCGGGAGTGTACTCTCGAGGAAATGGAAACCCTATGGAACGAGTTGAAGTCACATGAAGATTGATCGTGTGGAGCTGCGTGAAATTCAAATGCCCCTCGTCCATTTCTTCGAGACGAGTTTTGGCAGAACTACCACGCGCCGAATAGTATTGGTGCGGGTGGATGCGGAAGGCCTCGAGGGATGGGGCGAAGTCACGGCCGGAGAAGAGCCGTTCTACAGCCACGAAACTCCCGAAACTGCATGGCATGTCTTGCGGGATTTTCTGATTCCCTGGGTATTAGGGAAGCAGTGGGCGTCACCTTCTGAAGTGGCCGCGAGCTTCCGTCCCATTCGCGGGCACAACATGGCCAAAGCGGCCTTGGAGGATGCGCTTTGGGTGATCGAGGCGCAACAGAAGGGCTCTCCTCTGGCGAAGCTGATTGGCGGGGAACTGGCAGAGATTCCCTGCGGCGTATCCATCGGGATTCAGAACAGCGTTGAGGAGCTGCTGGAAAAAATCGCCTGTGAAGTTTCAGCCGGGTATCAGCGGATCAAGGTAAAGGTCAAGCCGGGTTGGGATATCGACGTTCTGGAGCGCATCCGTACAGAGTTTCCTCGAATCGCCCTGATGGCCGATGCGAATTCCGCCTACACGCTCGCCGACTTGGCTCATCTAAAGCAATTCGATCGGTTCTATCTGATGATGATCGAGCAGCCCCTGGGCTGGGACGACATCATCGATCACACCAGACTGCAAAGGGAAATCTCCACTCCGATTTGCCTGGATGAGTCCATTCACAGCGCCGACGACGCGCGTAAGGCCATCGAAATGGGCGCCTGCAAGATTATTAATGTGAAGCTGGGCCGCGTGGGGGGCTTAACCTCCGCCCAGCGAGTACACGAGGTGTGCCGTGCGAGAAACACTCCGGTTTGGTGCGGGGGCATGCTCGAGTCCGGAATCGGCCGCGCCCACAATATTGCCATGTCCTCGCTCCCCGGATTCACCCTTCCGGGAGACGTTTCAGCCAGCCGACGATACTGGGCCGAGGATATCATCTGCCCGGAGGTGACCGTCAGCGCGCGCGGAACCATAAGTGTTCCCCAGACTCCCGGGCTGGGATACGAGCCCAACCTCGACCGAATTGAAAAAGTGACCGTAAGAAAGGAATTGTTTGGTTAGCACACCGGCCAAAGAAGTTCAGCAGGCTGCCGCCAAGGCCCCAGGCCACAGCTACGCCTTGATGCATTTTCTCCTGTTCTGGATGACGGTGTTTTGGGCCTCGAATATCGTGGCAGGAAAAGAGGCCGTGAACGGTTTTGGGGCCATGGGGCTGGCGCAGTTGCGCCTTGCCGGCGCCGCCCTCCTTTTTGCTGCGCTGTTCTTGGCATGGCGGGGATGGCCTGAGTTGTGTTTGAGCGGGCGTCAATGGCTTGTTCTCATCGGCGTGGCATTCAACGGGATGACGCTGAACCAGATCTGCTTCATCAACGGCTTGGCTCGAACCTCGGTGGCGCACACCGGGCTCATCGTGGCGCTAGGTCCAGTCATGGTGCTGGCGCTATCTTGCCTGATAAGGCTTGAGCCGTTAACCTTGCCCAAGTTCCTCGGCATGCTGATTTCCTTCGGGGGAGTGGCTGTGCTCACGCTGGGCGGGGCGGAGAAGGGGAGCGCGACGCACTGGCAAGGAGACTTGATTGTGCTGGCAGGCAGCGCCTCATTCGCTTACTACACGATTCAGGTTAAGGAAATCGCGAATCAGTACGACGCCCTTACCCTTAACACCTTGACATTCACCGTGGGGGCCTTGCTGATGATCCCGTTTGCTGCCCGCTCAGTTCTCCATATCCAATGGGCCAAGGTCACGCTCGGCGCTTGGGGCGGGTTGGCATTCATGATCGTCCTGGGGACTGTGGTGTCCTACCTTTTCTATGCCTTCGCTCTTACTGAACTCTCCGCCTCACGCGTAGCTGCCTTCGCGTACCTCCAGCCGGTGGTAGCGGCGCTCCTGGGGGCATGGCTGCTCGGGGAGAAGATCACGCTGAGGGTTGTGGGCGGCGGCGCGCTGATTTTGCTGGGCGTTTACTTGGCCGAGCGCGAACGTGGGGAGACCGTTTCGTAAAGCTGACGAGACTTCAGAGGGAGGAAATATGGACAGACGAGACTTTCTTCGAGGGACGGCGGTGGGCATTCCGCTCCAGGCTGCGGCTATGCAGCAAGCGGCCGCGCCGCAGTACACCGGGAAGCCGGAGCTAAAGATCACCGACGTCCAGGCTTTCTTGGTGAACACAGGGCATAACTACGTTTATGTGAAGGTATCGACCGATCAGGGCATCCACGGCTGGGGCGAGGCTTATCCGGGAGGGCCCGATGCGGCGGTTATGGCTAACATACTCGACTTTAAGGACTGGCTCGTGGGGAAGGATCCCCGCAACATCGAGTACCTGTGGGCCACCATGTACAACTTCAGCCGGTTCCCAGGTGGTCTGGTGGTTAACGCCGCCATCAGCGGCATCGAGCTGGCGTTATGGGATATCGCGGGCAAAGCCGCGGGCCTGCCCGTTCACATGCTGCTGGGCGGGAAATGCCGGAACAAGGTTCGCTGCTACCAGGGGGTCGGCACTCCCGAGGATGCCGAAAAGTTAATTGCGAAATACGGCTACACCGCGCTCAAAGCTTCTTTCGGCGTTCCCGATTCCGTGCCGCAGAGTGCCGCGATTTACGCTTTCGCGGCGAAAGCCGAGGCCTTGCGCAAGGCGGTAGGGCCGGACGTTGACCTGTGCTTCGATGCCCACGCTAGGATATGGGCGCCGTACTTGGCCTACGAGCTCGCCGAGGCCTTGAAGCCCGTACGTCCGCTGTTCCTCGAGGAGGCGCTGCGGCCCGAGAACCTGGACGCTATGGCCGCGCTACGGCAGAGAGTTCAGATACCGATTGCGACAGGAGAAGAACTCTACACCAAGTACCAGTTCCAGCAACTGCTGACCTTAGGCGGGGCTGATATCATTCAGCCGGACATAACGCTGGCGGGTGGAATGCTGGAACAGAAGAAGATTGCTGCGATTGCCGAATCACGTTACGTTCAGGTGGCGCCACACAATCCGCTCAGCCCGCTCGCCACGCTGATTAACATCCACTTCGCTGCCTCCACCCCGAACTTCCTCGTTCTGGAATATCACCCGGACGACGAGTCTCCTCGCAAGGACCTGGTCATGGGTGACACCATTGTGGCGAAAGAAGGCTACTTGGAGATTCCCGACAAGCCGGGTTGGGGCTATGAAATGAACGAAGAGGCATTCAAGCGCCTGCCAGGGAAGACATGGCACAGGGGGTTCTTGTTTACTCCCGACGGAGCTCCAAGCTTCATCTAGTCGAGGAGTTGAGAGTCGAGGAGTTGAGAAGTTGAGGAGTCGAGAAGTCGAGAAGCTGAACTTTTCGACTTTCGACTCTCGACCTCTCGACTGACTCAAGGCAGGATTTCCACCACCGGGCCTCTCCGGGCGGGCCGGAAGGCCACCGCGAGGAGCAGGCCCATCATGAATCCTCCCACGTGGGCCCACCAGGCCACTCCCCCACCAGTTGCGGATTGAATCGCCAGCATCTGGTAGCCTGTCACGAACTGGATCAGGAACCAGTAGCCTAGTACCAGGATGGCGGGCAGCTCGATCGTCCAGAAAAAGAAGATCAAGGGGATGAGAGTGGTAATGCGGGCTCGGGGAAAGGTGACGAAGTAGGCGCCGAGCACTCCGGCGATAGCTCCGCTCGCTCCGATGGTCGGCATGCGAGACCCCGCGTTGAGCGCGATGTGCAGAACGGCGCCCGCCAAACCGGAAAGGAAGTAAAGAAACAGAAACTTGATATGCCCGAAACGGTCTTCCACACTCCGCCCGAAGACGAAGAGGAAGAGCATGTTGCCGAGGAGGTGCAGCCATCCCCCGTGCAGGAACATGGAAACGAAGATAGGAACAAGAAAGCCTGCCACATTCAGGTTCGCGAATCCGTAGCGGGTGACATATCGAGCCGGGACAATTCCAAAGACGAAAACCAGCCGGTTGATGTCGCGGCCCTGCGCAAGTTCGAAGAGGAACGCCAACACATTCACGGCGATTAGCGTGAGAGTAACAAACCAGAAGCTCCGCCGCCGGATGTGATCGGTGAGGGGAAGGGGCACCATAAGCCCCCTATTCTACCTGGGGAAGGGCCTAGTGCCCACCGGAAAAGCAGAAGGTTAGCGGTTCAGTTTGCTGTAGCGGCAGCCTTATCCGTCAGTCGACAGGCCACGTGGCGAGCTAAACTCGCCGCTACAACTGCTCAGTGCGATTGGCGGGCCGCGGAAACGGCCCGCCCGGTAAGTTTTTCAAATTCTCATTGGCGCTTCCGCAACTGAGATGTCACTGATTGAAAACGAGGACGTCGCTCGATCCTGCGAAGCGAATCTCAACCAGGGACATGCTTCCGTCCGGAGCGGCGTTATACACAACCGCATCGTGGTCGTAGCTCTTATTGCGCGCCTCGACTCTGCCTTCTGTGGAGAGGACAACCTTGTGGCGCCGCACGAATTGCACGGTTGCCTCAGGGCTGTGTGTTTCCCACCGTATGTTGTATTGACCCGCCGAAAGGTTTGTTCCGCTCAGGACCGCGTCATAGCGAAGCGTCACAGTCCGCGAGCTCGCCGCCCAGGCAGAAATGCCGGCGGCTAGCAACAGCGCCACCGACAGAACCGACGCTCCGAGATACGTTCTGAAATTCATGTTCATTCGCTTCTCCCTTTCATTGGCTTTTCTTTCTTCCCTGGTTGGTCTTTGTTAATCCGAACCGGACGAGCCATCGACCGGCACTCCTAATCCTTCCTGGTCGTTCCTTGCATCTCAGCTACGATAGCCGTTGCAATCTCGAGCACTTTCTTATGCTCAGGAGGCGCTGGTCCACACTTGCGCGAGCACTCGACCTTCCATTTCGAGTCGTGTTCACATCGGAGCCCTTGCGCATGCCGCCCCTTTCCTAATCTGAAAACCTGCATTGCCCTTATGCAGACAGTGTCACTCAGGCCTATGGCGACGTCAATGGACCCGAGGTGAACTTTCTATGAACCATGCATGAACAGATAACCCGCACAAAGCACAGGGTTAGTTCGATATGCGGGCAACCCGGACCACGAAGAGGCTTTCCTCCCTTTGGTAAACGTGCTAGAGTGTTTAGCTTGCCATGGAAAAAGCATCGAGTCACCGCCACGAGGTTCGCTTCGCGGCCTTCGCAGTCGATCTGCAAGCGGGCGAATTGCGCAAGAACGGAGTGAAGGTAAGGCTCCAGGAACAACCCTTCCAAATGTTGTCGGTACTGCTCGAGCGGCCCGGCGAAGTTGCGACGCGCGAGGAGCTCCGGAAGAGACTCTGGCCCGGCGACACCTTTGTGGACTTCGAGGCGAGTCTTGGCACGGCAGTCAAGAAGCTCCGCCGGGCCTTGGCTGATTCCGCTGCTCATCCCCAATTCATTGAAACTCTGCCTCGGCGAGGCTACCGCTTCATCGCAGCCTTAAAAGCCCAGCCTCGAGCGCGCAAGCCGATTGTGGCGGTGCTGCCGTTTGAGAACCTGACCGGTGATGCCGGGCAGGAGTACTTCAGCGATGGGATGACTGAGGAAATGATTGCGCGGCTGGGACGCTTGCACCCGCAACGCCTGGGCGTCATCGCGCGGGCATCGGCGATTCGATACAAGAACACGGACAAAGATATCGACCAAATCGGGCGAGAGCTGGGGGCGGACTATGTTCTCAAGGGCAGCGTGGGTGGCGCCGGCGAGCGGGTACGTGTCAGTGCAGAACTCATTCAGGTCAAGGACCGCACTCATCTCTGGGCCGAGCGCTTTGAGGGCGATAGGGCCAACGTACCGGCGTTCCACGGTGAGGTTGCCCGCCACGTCGCTCACTCCTTGCAGATTGATTTGCTTCCCGCCAAGCGCGCGGCCATGGCCGGGGCTTCCACCGCAAACCCAGAAGCCCACGGAGCGTTTCTCAGGGGTCGCTACTGCTTGAATAAAGGGACTGCCGAAGGCGTGAAGAACGCGATCGCGCACTTTGAGGAGGCTACCTCAAGAGACTCCAGATATGCCGTGGCACATGCAGGGTTAGCGGTCGCCCTGGATCTGGCCGATCACTTCCGAGTCTTTCCCGGGAGGCAGGCCTTCCCTAGAGCTAAGGCAGCCGCGATCAAGGCTCTGGAGCTTAACGATGCGCTTCCCGAAGCCCATAACGCCTTGGCTTTCGCCACACATTCGTTCGACTGGGACTGGGCTGGGGCCGAGCAAGGTTACCAACGCGCCATTGCACTTAACCCGAACTTTGCGACAGCGCGTCACTGGCATGGGTTCTTTCTGGGAATGCTGGGGCGCGTGGATGAGGCTCTCGCCGAGATGCGACGAGCCCAAAAGCTTAATCCCCTGTCAATCATTATCAGAACCCACTTAGGGCTGATGTTGTATTGGGACCGCCGGTACGATGAGGCGATCGAACAGCTCAGACAGACGCTCGAGATGGAACCTGACTTCGCTGCGGCGCACTACTTTCTTGCTTGGGCTTACGAGCAAAAGGGAATGTATGAGGAAACGATCGCGCATCTCCAAAGAGCGCTGATTGTTTCCCCAGGTAGCCCCGACAGGGTAGGGGCACTCGGTCATGCCTATGCCGTGTTTAACAGAAAAGAGCAGGCGCGGACGGCGCTGAAAGAATTGCACAAGCTAGCGGAGCGGAGATTTGTCTCGGCTTACGACTTTGCAATTATTTACGTCGGACTGGGAGAGGCAGACCAGGCGTTTCAGTGGCTGGAGAGAGCTTGCGAAGAGCGCTCCTTCTCAATGCTCATGAGCCTCAAAGCGGAGCCGAGGCTGGATCCTCTTCGCCCGCATGCCCGTTTTCAAAACCTGGTGCGCCGTGTGGGTTTGCCACCCTAGAAGCGTCATTGCTTGAAAACGAGCACCTCGCTCGATCCGGCGAAGCGAATCTCACTAACGGTCAAGGTGCCATCCGAGGCGGTGTCATAGACGACCGTATCGGCGGGGTACCTCTGGCCACGGTCCTCGATTCTGCCTTCTGTCGTGAGAACAACTTTGCGACCCCGCGCGAATTCCACGCTTGCTCGAGGGCTCTGGGCCTCCCACCGTATAACATATTGACCCGCAGGAAGGGATGTGCCGCTCAGAACGGCATCATGGCGAAGGGTTACTTGGCGCGAGTCCTTGGCTATGGCAGGAACACCGGAGGCCAGAAGCAGAGCCACCATTAGAATTGATTTCCCGAGACGCTTTCTCATATCCATGGGATCCTCCTTCGTTGCTGGTTGGTCTTCGTTAATACGAGCGGCCCGTCGGCTGACGCGACTGCGCCTCGACCTTTATTTGCGCATTCCTTGCATTTCCGTTGTTAAAGCCTTTACAATCAGGCGGGGTTAAATGAAAAGCCGGGGCCCACAAAGCCCCCAAGCCTTTCCTCCGGGATTCCTTTCGCCTAGGCCGCCAAACCTTCAGCGAAGAAAGTCCATTTAACCCCTTACGATTCCTGTCCGGTCACCAGTTTGGACGCCAGGAGTTGGTGTTTAGTTTTCTAATTCCCCCCGATTCCGCCTCCCTGTTTTTTGGACGCCCGCGCGAGATTTCGGTTAGCTTCCTTCATTGAACAGTTAGTACGCATGAGGCTCGCGGGAGGTTCCGTAGGACCGTGGGACACCCTAACGTCAGGATGCTGCCACCCTGTGCGCCCGGCACGACAGAGGCGCGTTGACGCTCTCCAGGAACGTCGATATACTCAGGTTGCGGGGGTTATACATTGCTTGTCCCAGCGCGAATCGACTTTACCCTTCCGTGAGCTCGCGCCGTGGGCACAGCCGTCCTGCGTGGTGCGTCGTGAAGCTCGCCTCGATGGTCCGCGAACTCGTGAAGATGTTGGGTCCGGAGGCTGTTCTATGGCGGCCTGAAGACCTTATGCTTTACGAGTACGATGGCCTTTCTTCCCTCCGTCCACCCGATGTCGTGGTTTTCCCGCGAACCACGGAGCACGTAGTCCAGGTTGTGAAGTTTGCGGCGAGTCACAAGCTCTTGGTCATTCCCCGTGGTGCGGGGACAGGTTTGAGTGGGGGATCGCTTCCTTGGGAGGGTGGGATCCTGATTGCCTTTGCGAGGATGAAGGACATCCTCGAGATCGACATCGAGAACCAGCGGGCCAGGGTGCAGCCCGGCGTAGTGAATCTCGATCTTTCCCTGGCAGTGTCGGATGCCGGATATTACTATGCGCCGGACCCTTCCAGCCAGAAGGCCTGCACCCTGGGCGGGAACGTCGCCGAGAACGCGGGGGGACCGCATACTCTTTTGCACGGGGTGACGACCAATCACGTCTTAGGGCTGGAAGTTGTATTGCCGAATGGGGAAGTGATTCATACCGGGGCCAAGTTTTTGGACCCTCCCGGTTACGACCTTACAGGTTTGTTCGTTGGGTCCGAGGGGACCCTCGGGATCGTGACGGAGATAACCGTTCGCTTGATGCGCAAGGCGGAGAGCGTGGCGACACTGCTGGCGGTTTATGACCGCGTAATCGACGCCACGCGTACGGTGGTGGCGATTACCGCGCGCGGCATCACCCCTGCCGCTTTGGAAATGATTGACGGTTTCACGCTGCGCGCCATCGAGGAAGCTACGCACGCAGGCTATCCGATGGATTCCGCCGCAGTTCTGCTGATGGAGGTTGAAGGGCTCAGAGAAGCCGTGGAGGAAGACGCGCTGCAGATCGAGTCGGTGTGCCAGGAGAATAGGGCGCGGCAGGTTCGCCAGGCGAAGTCGGCAGAAGAACGCGATCTTTTCTGGAAGGGAAGAAAGAACGCCTTCGGAGCTCTGGGACGAATAAGCCCAAGCTATTATGTGCAGGACGGAGTGATTCCCCGCACCCGTCTGCCGGAAATGCTGGAGTTTATTGGACAGATCGGGTCCAAGTACGGCGTGAAGATTGGGAATATATTCCATGCCGGTGACGGAAACCTTCATCCCATCATCCTGTTCGACCCGCGCGATGAGGATGAGTCCAAACGGGTTCGCGAGGCGGCGGCGGAAATCCTTGCCAAATGTATTGACATGGGCGGTTCGATCACCGGCGAACATGGCGTGGGGATGGAGAAGATTAACCTGATGCCCTACCTTTTCTCAGCGGATGATTTGGACATGATGCGAAAGATCAAGGAGGTCTTCAACTCGGAGGGGCGCTTCAACCCAGGGAAGGTCCTTCCTACCGGCAAGATGTGCGGCGAGTTGCGAGCGGGCCAAGTGGTTGCAGGAGGCCTGTTGTGACGACCGCCGCCGAATCCGTCCATTTGGCCCTTGCAGCGATTGTGGGTGAATCGCATGTGGTTTCAGAACCCGCTGCCTGCGCGGCGCTGGCGGTGGCAGGCAAAGTTCCCCAGCACATTGTGAGCCCGCCCACAGCGGAAGGTGTTGCCGCGGTCCTGAAGTTCGCCGCTGACCACGACCTCGCCGTGATTCCTCGCGGCAATGGCACCAAACTCGCCCTAGGCAGCCCGCCCCGCCGCTACGACCTTGCTTTGTCACTCGAGAAATTGAACCATGTTTGGCATTATGAGCCGGCAGACCTGACGATCAGCGTTGAAACAGGGATGAAGTTAGGGGACTTGCAAGACTTTCTGGGTCGCGAGGGGCTATGGCTTCCCTTGGACCCGCGCGGTGGAGCCTGTGCAACTATAGGGGGCATCCTGGCCACGAACTCGGCGGGACCATTACGCCTTCGTTTCGGCTCCGCTCGTGACATGGTGCTGGGAATGAAGATTGCCACGACGGAAGGGAAGTTGATCAAGAGTGGCGGACGTGTGGTGAAGAACGTAGCGGGGTACGATCTGTGCAAGCTGCTCGTGGGCTCTTACGGGACGCTGGGAGTGATCGTGGAAGCCAGCCTCAAACTGTTTCCGCGCCCGACTTCGCGTGCCACTTGGGTGCTCGAACCGGGGACACTCGGTCTGGCGCGAGACTTACGCAGACGAGTCCTGAACTCGCCTTTGGAACCCCTGTGCATGGTCCTCTTGAACACTGTGGCTTCGGGCCTTCTCCAGAACGGACTGCAAGGGGGAGAAGCACAGGGACTGGAGCTCTGGATAGAAGTGGGTGGCTCACCAAGAATCCTGGAAAGGCACGCCAAGGATCTTGCCGAAATGGGGCGGTCCATGGGTGTCCCGAGCCGCCAGGTGAGTGAGCAAACGGCGGAGAGTTGCTGGGTTCGGTTAAGAAATTATGAGCAATTGTTTGCGGACTCTTTTCCGGAAGTCATGCTTCTGAAGGCTACCCTGCCGATCGCCAACTCCGAGGAATTTCTCAGCTTTGCTCAGCAGGTGGCTGAGAGTGAAGAGGTAAAGTTGGCTGGCTTTTCCCAGGTGGGAGTTGGCATTGTGCTTCTTGGTTTATGGGGAGGAAAGCTCGGAACCGTTGCCGACCGCTTTGTTACGAATACTCGCAAGGCTGCTGCAAGCCTGGGGGGAGCGCTGGTGGTGGAGCAATACCCAAACGGGTTTGATGCCGAACGGGACGCGTGGGGAACGCCGGGCGACCCCCTGGAAACCATGCGAAGACTGAAGGCGGCGTGGGATCCAAAAGGCGTCCTGTCGCCTGGAAGGTTTGTGGGAGGACTTTAGAGAGCAGCCATCAGCTATCAGCCGTCAGCTTTCAGCCTCCAAGAAAAGCAGAAATCAGAAAGCAGAGGCACGGCGTGGCCCGGCGGTCGCAACCAGAAGACCTTCACCACAGAGGCCACGGAGTTCACACAGAAGGGCAGCGCACGAAGGAGTTGACGGTCCTGGGCTGAAAACTGATAGCTGACGGCTGATAGCTAACCAATGACGGATACGCCGACAAAACTCGAGGCGAATCGTAGCGGGTACGGTCCAGGCGAAGCCCCTCGTTGGGCGGAATACTCGAGGTGCGTTCGCTGCGGTCTTTGTCTGAATGCCTGCCCGACTTATCGCGAACTTGGCCTGGAAATGGATTCACCTCGCGGGCGCATTTATCAACTGATTCAGGTGGAACGGGGCCGGTTACCTCTGGGCGAGAGCTTCGTGCGGCACATCGACCTCTGCCTGGATTGTCGCGCCTGCGAAACCGCATGCCCATCGGGCGTCGAATACGGGAAGTTGGTCGAGGCGGCGCGAGGGCAAATCGAGAAATATTACAAGCGGCCGCCTCTCGCTGCCCTTTTGCGGAAGCTCTTCTTCTATGAAATCCTTCCTTACCGCCAAAGGTTGGAGGTGGCGGGGAGGATTCTGCGTTTTTACCAAAGGTCCGGCCTGGAGAGGCTGGTCCTTGCGTCTCGCCTGCTGAAGATTCTGCCGTGGAACATGGAGCGTGTAGCTGGACTCGCGCCACGGATGGAAAAGCCGTTTTTTACGGAGCGCCTGGGTACAGTAGTTCCTGCTGTGGGGACTCGGCGCTACAGGGTAGCCTTCTTTGCCGGATGTATCGCCAATCTATCTTTTGCCCGGCTGAATGATGCGACGGTGCGCGTGCTTGCCAAGAATGGATGCGAGGTGGTCATTCCCGCTGAGCAGGGATGCTGTGGCGCGCTGCACGTCCACGCGGGAATTCGCGACTTGGCGCGCAAGCTGGCCAAACGGAACATTCGCGCCTTCCTCTCCGATGGGTATGACGCGGTCATTACGAATGCGGCGGGCTGTGGCTCGGTCTTGAAGGAATATCCGCTTCTCTTTGAAGAAGAAGAGCGAGAATACCTCGAGCCGGCGCAGGCCTTTTCCGGTAAACTTCGAGATGTCACGGAATTCCTGGCAGGCATCGACTTTAATAAGGAATTCGCGACAACTCGGCTGCGGGCGACTTATCAGGACTCCTGCCATTTAGCTCATGCGCAAAAAATCCGGTCCGCGCCCAGGAAGTTGCTGGCGGCAGTGCCGGGCTTGGAGCTTGTGGAATTAAAGGAATCGGAGATCTGTTGTGGAAGCGCCGGGATTTACAACGTGGTCCACAACGACTTGGCGGAAAAACTTCTCCAGAGCAAGATGCGGCGGATAGATGAGACGAAAGCCGATCTTATTCTGACGGCGAATCCCGGCTGCCTGCTCCAGTTGCGTGCCGGCATTTCGCGCGCTGGAGGGAAACGCCGGGTACTCCACGTTGTAGAACTGTTGGACGAAGCATATCGGGGCTTAATGCGTCAAACCGAGTTGTAGGGGTAGGGCTTGCCCTACCCCTGACGACGAACAGGGTGGGATGAGACGGGCTGAAATCGCGACGATCAGGGGACGGCAAGCCGTCCCCCTACCGCGGGAACGATAATCAGGGAGGGTCGCAATTATGGCTACCAAGACGCCGGTGAATGTGAACAACGTGTTGGATCCGACGGATGCTCCTGGCAAGCATCGTTTGCCGGATTACGACGCGGTTTACAAGAGTTTCAAGTGGGAGGATGTTCACAAGGAGTTTGATTGGAGCCGCACCGGTAAGGTGAACATGGCGCATGAGGCCATCGACAGGCACCTGACTCGCGGCCGGCGGAATAAGCTTGCACTGATTTATACCGACCGCGAACACACGGCGCGGCTCACTTTCGAAGACCTCTCGTTTCAGTCGAATCGCTTTGCCAATGCCCTGAGGAAACTCGGAATTGTTAAAGGGGACCGCGTCTTTGTGTTTCTGGGGCGGCGGCCGGAGCTTTATATCGCCATTCTTGGAATCTTGAAGATGGGGGCTATCCCCAGCCCGCTTTTCGAAGCATTCATGGAAGACGCGGTTCGCGACCGCATGGCGAACGCCGGGGCCGTGGCTCTGGTGACCTCTCCCGCACTGGTGGACCGAGTCCCGCAATGGGAGTTGCCGATGCTCAAGCACGTGATCCTGGTGGGCGCGGGCACCGATGGCCTGCCGCAGGGACATTATAGTTTTGAAGCGTTAATGGATGCGGCGGAGGACAAGACCGAAATCGAGTGGCTGACACTGGATGATCCACTGATCATCCACTATACCTCGGGTTCGACGGGGAAGCCCAAGGGCGTGCTCCACGTCCAACGTGCCATGCTCGGCCATTTGATGACTGGCAGGTGGGTGCTCGACTTTCAGGAAGACGATGTTTATTGGTGTACGGCGGACCCCGGTTGGGTAACAGGCACCTCTTACGGAATTTTTGCGCCTTGGTTGAATGGAGCGACCAACTTGATTCGCGGCGGTCGCTTTAACGCCGCTGAGTGGTACGGCACGATTGAAAAGTTCCGAGTGAACATCTGGTATAGTGCTCCCACGGCGTTCCGAATGTTGATGGCGGTCGGCGAGGAGGCTGCGAAGCGGTACGATCTTTCCTCCCTCAGGCACGTCCTGAGCGTGGGGGAACCTTTGAATCCGGAAGTGGTATGGTGGGGTTGGAAGACTTACGGGCGAAGGATCCACGATAACTGGTGGATGACTGAAACCGGCCATATCTTGATTTCGAACTATCCCTCCATGAGCATTCGGCCCGGCTCAATGGGCAAGCCTGTTCCGGGCGTCACAGCGTGCATCGTGGATGACAATGGTAAGGAGTTGCCCCCCAACACGCTGGGGAATCTGGTGGTCAAGCCTGGCTGGCCGGGCATGATGCCGACCATTTGGAAACAGCCGGAGCGTTACCGGGCCTATTTTCGCATTCCCGGGTGGTACGTCACGGGCGATAGCTCCTACCGCGACGCAGATGGGTATTTCTGGTTCCAGGGCCGCGTGGATGACCTCATCATCACGGCCGGTGAGAATGTGGGACCCTTCGAGGTGGAGAGTTGCCTCCTCGAGCATCCGGCGGTGGCTGAGGCCGGGGTGATCGGAAAGCCGGACGCTTTGCGCGGCCACATCATTAAGGCTTTTATCGCGCTCCGCGAAGGATACCTGCCCAGCGATGAGTTGAAAGATGAGATCCAGAAATTTATTCGGCAGAAGCTGGCGGCCCATGCCGCGCCCCGTGAAATCGAGTTCAAGGACAAGCTTCCTAAAACGCGCAGCGGAAAGATCATGCGGCGGGTTTTGAAGGCCTGGGAATTGGGCCTGCCCACAGGTGACCTCTCGACTCTGGAGCAGTGACAGGACGGTATGTGGTAGGTGGGGGAGAACGCCAACCTCTCTGTTTTTGTTTCCCACCTACCACATACGACCTACGGATCTTCCCCGCCTACCGCGTCCCCCCATACGACCTGCCGTCATCGGTTGAATTATCTGGAAATATCCCGTATTATGAGACCCTATGCGAAAGCAAGCCAACAGCAAGATGACGGTGAGTTTCCGGCTCGACGCGGAGAAAGTCGCCGGACTAGACGAACTGGGAAAGGCACAGGCCCGTGACCGTACATTTCTGCTCAATGAGGCGGTAGACGCCTACCTTGAAGTGCAGCGCTGGCAACTCGCGCACATCGAGGAAAGCATTCGGCAAGCCAACTCAGGGATGGGCAAGCCCCACGACGAAGTTGTAGCCAAGTGGCGGCGGCGCCTGCGATGAAGACACGCTGGATGCCCCTCGCCGAGCAAGATCTTGAAGCGGCGTATGATTATGTTCAGCAAGATAACGAGAACGCCGCCAGACAGCTTGTGGCGCGCATCTTCTCGGCGGTGGGCATCCTGACCCGTCATCCGCTCGCGGGCCGCGAAGGCCGTGTCAAAGGAGCGAGAGAGCTCGCCGTTGCCCGGACGCCATACGTTATTGCCTACCGCATCCACCGGGACGAGATTCAGATCCTCGCCGTCCTCCACGGCGCGCAACGCTGGCCGACTGCCTTCAACACCAACTAGCGTGTGAACAGCTTGTAGGGGGACGGCTTGCCTTCCCCTTTGTGTTGATTTATCGACCAGGGTAGGGCAAGCCCTACCCCTACCGGCGCTGATGAGTAACTCTCGACTCTGGACTCTCAACTCCTCGACTTCTTTCAATAGAATCGAATTTCATCGAGGTCCAAGGTGAACTCGCCGGGTGGGCCGGTCACCGAGATTTCCAATAACCATGGGCCATCCGCCAGTCCGTTCTTGGCCGGGTCCGCCAACCAGGCGATGGGCAGACGCACGCTTTGCCAAGCCTCGCCAGGAACAAAACTGATTGCGGGGATGGGGGAGGCGGCCGCTTTTGGGGGCTGTAATCCCACTTGGTAGACACGAGGTTCGCCGCGAGCTTCGAACTCGATGCCGCGCAATCCTCTCGAATTCGCGGGTACTCGAACTTCGCATCGCGCCGAGACGTAACCCTGAGTATTCTTGGGGCCGGGCGCCAGGTGTCCTTGCAGGCGCATGGCGTGCCGAGTTCCCTCCGCCCCCGGTGTGAGCAAGGAAATCTCCGCCATGGAATGGCCCGCAACATCGGAATCTGCCGAGACTTGCCAGCGACGCAAAAGCTCTTCGGACGCCTGAACACCGTCGAAGTCTTCAATCAGGTTCGTCTTCTCCGCCTCCGGATTCGGGGTGGGGGCGCTGGCTCGCCCCATCACGTTATAGGAGCGGGCCCATAGGGCGGTGGGGTTGGCGCGCGTGTTCATCCACAGGCCCATAACCAGGAAGGGCAGCACGAAAACGCCGGACCACAGTTTGGCCGTGGTGGATATCCTCTCCTCTTTTTCCCAGCGGAAGAGCTTCATGGCGAAAAGCAAACCGAAGACTCCTGAGGTCACCAGAACCAGTATTTCCGGCCCGTGGTCCAGGAGGGGTTCTGCCTGCGCCATGACACCTTGAAAAGCGCAGACGAGATAGGTGGAAGGAAAGAACATGGCGAGCCGCTGAATCCATCGCGGAAGCATGGGCAAGGGGATTGTGACGCCGGAGAGAAACAACAACGTAACCCAGACAAGGTTATTGTAAATCTGGGCTTCCTGCATCGTGTTCGCCACACTGGCAATCGTAAGTCCGAAGCCTGCGAACGCAAAGGTGCCGACGGTCACGAGGATCAGCAGCGTCCCCCATCCGATCTTCATCGGCATGTGGAAGAAAACCAGCGCGCTAAAGAGCAGCAGGCTGATGGTGGGAAGCTGGAGCAGGTAATTCGCCAGCAGGTTGCTCATCAGGATGGTGCGCGGGCCAATGGGGGCCAGACGGTAGCGGCGCAGGCTGCCGCGTTCGCGTTGCATCACGCATTGCATGCCCAGTCCCCAAAACCCACTGCCCATGATGTTCAGCGTAATGACCGGACCAAACATATAAGCCACGACCTCGGGTTGGCCGCGAGCGAACAGACCGGCATAAACGAACAAGAAAACCAGGGGGAAGATGAAGGTGAAGAACAGCGCCACCTTGGTGCGCATCACCAGGCGGATGGTCAGCAGCGCAATGCGAAGCGTGGGCATGGTCAGTGTTCCATCCGTCTTCCGGTCATTTCCACAAATACATCTTCCAGGCTGGGCTGAGCGATGTGCAAGTCAAGCAGGGCATTGTCCTCGGATTCCAGAAATCGGATCAAGGCCGCAATGGTTGCGGTGGCCGGCTGGGCGTGAAGAAAATAGGCGCCATCTGTTTCCTGGCAGTCAATCACCCCTTCGATCAGCCTCAGGCGGTCGAGGCCGATGGGTTTCGCGAGGCGAACCTCGAGCCGCGCGCCATGGCCGGAGCGCGCAATCAACTCACGCGGAGTGCCGAGCGCAACGAGTTGGCCTCGGTCCATGATCGCCACGCGATCGCAGAGCCGCTCGGCTTCTTCAATGTAATGAGTGGTCAGTAATACGGTCCGTCGCTCTCCCCGAAAATGCTCGATGAGGAAGTAAATCTCGCGGCGCAATTGCGGGTCGAGGCCCACGGTGGGTTCATCCAGCAGAACCAATTCGGGACTGTTAACAAGCGCCAGCGCGAGCGCCAGGCGCTGTTTTTGACCTCCGGAAAGATTCTCGAAAAACGTATGACGCTTTTCCACCAGGCCGAATTGTTCCAGGAGCAGTTGCACGGAGGCGGAGCGCTTATAGAAGCTGGCAAACAAGTGAAGGGCCTCGTCCACGCGCATCTTGTCCGGCAGTACGGTGGACTGGAGTTGGGCTCCAATACGCTCCTTGAGGGCCATACTCTCTTGTGCAGGGTCGAGCCCGCACACGCTGACCGACCCGCTGTCAGGGTGGCGCAGGCCCTCGATGATTTCGATGGTGGTGGTTTTTCCCGCCCCGTTTGGTCCCAAAAGGCCGAACACTTCGCCTTGCAGGATGTCGAAGCTGATACCCCGCAGAGCTGCTAAATCACCATAATGCTTGCGCAGATTTTGGACACTTACGAGGACCGAGTTGCCCTCCAACAAAGCCATGAGCGAGTGTAACCATTTTCTCGCGCCCTGCGCAAGATACGGGGGCTGCGCATGCTCACGGACGGGAGCCAGGCTCGCTACCCCCTCACCCGGCCCGCCTCCCGATGAAGTGCATTGGGACGGTGGTCCACCCTCTCCCCCAAGGGGGAGAGGGCTAGGATTGTAGCTGATGACAGGGGGAGGCTTCCTCGTGCCCACGCACTTGTTGCAGCCCTGCTTTTTCAATCACCAATCGGCAATCACCAATCGCCAATGAAAGGCTTTTATCCGGTTGCTGAAGAAGGCATTCTGGTGTCATTCTGAAACCACGATATCAGGTTATGGAGTGAGTGATGAAGATTCTTGTCCTCAACTGCGGCAGTTCATCCATCAAGTTCCAACTGATCGAAACGAATGTGGAGATGATCGAGTCGAACGCCGACCGTTGTATTGCCATAGGTAGCGTCGAAAAGATCGGGACGGACGAAGCGGTGTTGCATTTGACCGTGCCGCCCAACCCTGCTCAGAGTGTAACGGGAGAGATGCTGGACCACCAGACGGCGCTTACACGGGCAATTCAAGCTCTCAGGGAGGCCAAGGCCCTTGGGGATATTTCACAAATCGAGGCGGTGGGACACCGCGTGGTTCACGGCGGTGAGCGTTTCTCGGCTTCGGTGATGATTGATGAGGAGGTCGAGAAGGCGATCCAACAGTGCAGCGAACTGGCCCCGCTCCACAATCCTCACAACTTGCGGGGATATCTTGTGGCGCGAAAGGTTTTGCCGCAGGTCCCGCAGGTAGCCGTGTTTGACACGGCCTTTCACCAAACCCTTCCTCCCAAGGCTTATCTCTACGGTTTGCCCTATTCCTATTACCGCCGCTACAGCATTCGGCGTTACGGATTCCACAGCACTTCGCATCGTTACGTGGCGTTCGGTTGCAGGGAAATGTTGGGCAAGGCCAAGGGCGAGGCGAACCTGATTACCGCCCACCTGGGCAATGGCTGCTCGGTCACGGCGATTGAGAAAGGCAATTCTATTGATACCTCCATGGGATTTACACCTCTGGAAGGACTGCTGATGGGCACGCGTTGCGGGGACCTTGACCCCGCGATCATCCTTTATCTAATGTCAAAAGATGAATTAACCATTCACGACATGTCTACACTTTTGAACCGGTTCAGCGGCCTGTACGGCATTTCGGGCGAGTCCAACGACATGCGAGAGCTGATGGCGGCAGCGGAAAAAGGGGACAAGCAGGCGGAAGTGGCCATCGAGGCGTTCTGCTACCGCCTGCGGAAGTACATCGGAGCCTATACCGCAGCGCTGGGCCATGTTGATGGCCTGGTGTTTACGGGCGGTATCGGCGAGAACGCCCCCTTGGTACGCGAGAAGGCCTGCCAGGGGCTGGCAGAACTGGGGTATGAGATTGATCCGGCCCGCAACCGGGAGGCGGTTGGTAAGGCAAGAGAAATCTCCACCGACTCCAGCCGCGTCCGCATCTTCGTCATCCCTACCAACGAGGAGTTGCTTATCGCCCGCGACACCTTCCGCGTGATTCGCGATTTGCCGATACCGTCATGAAAAGGTCCGGGATTCATTTGGCCACCGGCGGGCATGTCATTGCATCACCAGCGCGGTCGAAGCCGGCGGCACATTCCAACCATCGACTTCGATTACCGGGTTCGACCCTAGAGCGTCCGCACCAAAGTAAGTGGCGGTAACCTCGCGGCTCTCGCCTGGCATCAACGGGAAATAATTGCTGTCCCACAGGACGGGGAGCACCTCGTCTCCACCCTGCCCCTTGGTCACTTGCAGGTGGAGGAAGAACGCCAAGTGCGAACTCGAATTCCGCACCGTCACTCGCGCCGCCTGCGCGTCGCCCTGGCGCTGGACATTGCCCGACAGCTTGACCTCAGCGCGCGGCAGATCCTTGAGGCCGGTGAAGTCGGCGTAAGATTCGATTGGCGTGATGTACCAGGTGCTGCCCGCCCAGTTTAGAACGTCGGGTTTGGTGGAGAGCCAGTAGAAATTCGAGCTTACGAGCTTGCCGGAGCCATCCGCGAGGCGCAAGTCGAGAAAATAGGTTGTAGTGAGGTCTTGGTCTTGAGGGATCTGGAAGACGCGGTTCGTGCTGTCCGACGCAGCGTCCAGGCTGGCCTCGCGAGTGAATTTCGGCGTGAGATCGAGGTTGTAAACCTTAGCGGTGATTTTGAGGTTCTGGAACGCCTGATAATAGGAATTCACCACCACCACCGATCGGTCGTCGTAGGAATACTGCACGTGGAGCGGCTCGCAGGCTTTCTGCGCGCCAAAGTATCCGCCCGCCGGACGCAGGTAATAATCAAAAAGGTGCCAGAACAGCGACGGCCAGGCGTTGTTGAGCATCCAGTGGATCACGCCGGTCGAAGTGTACTTGTTGCGGCCGTAGGCTTCGAACATGGCGCGCTCGCCTTCGTAGGTCATCAGTTGCGACTTCTCGACGTAGTCCTCCAGCGTGTCTGCCTTGCCGTAGCGGCTCTCGAGCGCCTTGGTGTACACATTCAGGGTCCTGAACTGGCCGCCAGCGTCGTGCATCTCCCAGAACTTGTCGATCGGCCAGAGGTGGTCGGCCGGAAGCATCATGCGCAAGCTGGCGACGGGCGGGACGGCCGGGCCGGGGCCGGTCTCGGTGTTGAAGCCGTGGGCGCCGCCATTCTTGGTGTCCTCGAGCCAATAGTTGGGCGGCACGTAATCGTACGGTCCGGTCATCTTCAGACCGGTCTTGCCGAGTCCTGGCGTGGGCTTGGCGGTGGCCGACGACTGGTAAGGATTCGGCCAGTGGGTTTCCTGGATGACCTTCAGGTAAGTGTCCTCGACTTTGGGCGGCGGCGGGTTGTCACTGCCGTACAGCCAGTCGAACACGCAAGCGTGCGCGCCCAGGCGGCGGAGCTGGTCGCGCAAGGACTCCGCGCTGACCGAGTAGTCTTCCTCCTTCCAGTTCTTCCACCTCTCCCAATGGTCGCAGCAGCACCAGCCGGCCTGAATCAGAACGCCATACCTGTCGCACAAGCTCAGGAATTCCTCCGACTCGAGTTTGCCCTCGAAGCGTATGGTGTTGAGGTTCATTCCCAGCAGGTAGCGAAGCTGAGCCTCGTCGCGCTCGGGCGAGGGCCGCAGCATCATGTCGGGACACCAGCCGCCGCCTCGGATCAGGATATTCTTGCCGTTGATTTTGAAGAGGCGATAGCCCTGGCTGGTAAGCTCCGAGGTGACCTCACGGATACCGAAATCCTGGCTGAGGCGGTCGGAGACCTTGCCGCCCACCTTGAACTGGAGGTCCAGGCGGTAGAGGTCCTGCCCTCCGAGCTTCGCCGGCCACCAAATTCGAGGCTTAGAAAAGTTGAGTCGAGGGAACTGCGCGGGCATGAACGTGATCATTTTGGTTTCGTGGGGCGCCAGCTTCACCGCCTGTGAGAACTCGACGTTTTCAATGTGGCCTGTGAGCGTTCCCTTTACGGCCTTGTCGGTCGCGTTGCGCGCTTCGGCGATCACCGTGAGGTAAGCGGTCGCGAGCGACGGCAGGTCGAAGTGCGTGTTCACGCGCGGGTAGCGCAGCGCCACCGGGCCGCTGGTGGTCACGTAAACGCTGCGCCAGATGCCCATGTCCTTGTCAGGCGGGGCAGGGTTCCAGTCGACCCAGGTGATGGACAAGTCGTTTGACTGGGGTGGAAACACCTCCACGGCCAGCGCGTTCATCTGGCCGGCGCGGGCTGCCTCGGTGATGTCAAACTCGAAGAGCCGCCACATCCCTACCAGCCCGTCAGACTTCGCAAGCTGACGGCCGTTCAGCCACACGTTGGCCCGGTAGTTGATGCCGTCGAAGTGCAGCCAAAAGTGCTGGCCGCGCTCGAGCTTGGGCAGCGCGAACTCCGTGCGGTACCACCACGAGCGCCGGAAGGGGCTGTCCTGCGACATTTCAAGAGCCGAGAAGTTACGGCCGATAGGATAATCCTCTCCTGGAACCGAGCGCAGATTCATGCCGTAATAGGGATCGGGATAAAGGTGGTTCTCAACCAGCGCCGCAAACACCGTGCTTGGCGCCGTGGTGGGGTACCACTGATTCGGCTCGTAGCCGACCGTCGAGATTGCCTCACCTTGATCCGAGATCTGGGCGGAAGACTGAATCGCCCAGCCCTCTTTCAGGCTGATCCTGGATTCCGGCCCGGCTGCCGCATGTGCTGCCACGCCGCCGGTTGCGAGGCTGAGCGCAAGGAATGTGAGAAGGGACTTCGTCATGCTTCCTCCGAAGGTTAGGTTCAATGCCGCACAATGGGCAGTTTCTTGACCACTCTTGGGGGTTCGTTGGGCCTTTATTGTACTCAAAAACATGAGCCACACAACAGCAGCCTTGCCGCCTCTTAACACCCTGTATTTTCAATAACATTCCCGGATTATGCGGATAACTATATGTGTTTTCATACACATACTGGCTTCGTCCTGGAGTTTTTCAAAGCGGTCCTTTGTTTTCATATACATTCGCGCATAGTTTCTTCAATTTCTGGAGTGTGGCAGCGCGCTGCCACCTCGTAGCGCCGACCTTTAGGTCGGCAGGCTGTCCGTGCTGACCTGAAGGTCAGCGCTACAGCCACTTCTTGGTGTTCGTTTGGCCTTTCTTGCACCAAAAACCAGTTCGTTTTTAGCACTTCAAGAATGGTAAATCCTTCATTTGCAATAGATAGTTGAGTTCGTTCCATCTAAAAAACATCTTTTTCTCAATGTGGCGGCGGAACCTGTCTCGATCTAATCGGGACGCCGCAACTCGGGGGAAAGCGGAACCGCATCGCAGTCATTCCCGCGAAAGCGGGAATCGACACCGTAGTCCTTCGCAAAGGGGTCGGCCAAGAAATGGCTTCCCGCTTGCGCGGGAATGACCAGCATCGCGAAAGAGCCGCCCTCCCGAGAGGAGCCGCCACCTACTTGGCGCCTCGGTTGAGGGATAAACTCGCCGCTACGACTCCAGACTGGCCGACTACGTTGTTTCCCCATTTCCTACCGGTTTCCTTCCGTCCACCGGGTCGTTCTCGGGGTCCTTTCCCGGCCCGACATCCAAAAGCCGTCTTTCGACAACCGTCATAGGCTAGCATTTCGCCGTCCTCCCGTCAAGCGGAAAGTGCAGGGGACAAAAAGGCAGGTGCGAGGTGTTAGGTTACAGGGGCTTGCTTCAGGCGGGAGTACCGATGGAGCGGGTGTCACTGTTGCTCGGACACAGCAGTATTAAGGTGACCGAAAAGCACTCCTCGCCCTGGGTGCGGGCACGCCAGGGGCAACTCGAGGCCGACGCCAGGCGCACTTGGGGAGCGTCCCTTGCCGAGACGAAGGGTACGCGACAGGTATGCGAAAAGTGCGAGGCTCTTAACTGACTCAGAGCGGCTTCCCACCGCAAGCGCAGGAGTTAAGCGACTGCGGATGTACGACCCAAGAAATCCGGCATTGTCACCGGTCTGACGTGGAGGCAACGCTCCGCAAACCCAACCTCTTGGGCTTGCTTAACTGCCGACTTGAGGCCGCCCGTGATGATTTGAGGCGCGTTGTTCTTCTCCAAGATTTCCCGCCAGTGGATTGTATCGGCGCGGGTAGAAAACCGAAACAGAGTAGCCAGCGCCCTATGCCCCCATTCCGCATTCCCGCTAAGCGACAAGAAGCTTTGCAGGATGTGCGAGTCCTCTTCAACCACCTTTGATTCCTGATCAAGACACAGAAACAAAGGGAGGAGGCCGGGCACGTTTTCGAAGCGCTGACCATCCGCGTTAGCGAAGTATGCTTCTTCAACAACGCCTTCAAATCCATTTTCTGACTTACTGAGTTTGTTTATTTTGATGTGAGCTCCCGTACCGCTCTTGAAGGAAAAGGAAAAGTCCCCGGCGAGTTCACACATCAGCGTTTGTTTTATTGCCTCAGTGAATTTGATATTGAAGTTAGCGGTCGCCCTCGCCAAGTGCCTTACATCGAACAGCGTCCAGAGGGTCTTACGCCGCCAAGCCACCAAAAGCGGGAGTCCGAGGGTGTCGGCGTACTGCTGAATGCGTTCACGATAATCGGGCGGCCAGGAAAGGGTAGCGTCCTTGTCAGTTTTCACTTCAATGAGAACCGGGATGGAACGCCCGTGGTAATCGAATACCGCAATCAAGTCAGGAACTTGGAACAGGGATCGCGACTCAGGCGGAAATTGACTCTGATCCAACTTGTGAACAAGCTGGCATCGGCCGAGCCATCCGAGGATAACCGAAAACTCGTCCTCGGCGGGAAGTCCGATCTGGAGACGCTGCACCCTTTTCACGATCTCGTCCGCCTCTGGTGCGTGTCCTAGTTGTTGCAGGGCTTCGTAGAGTACATACTTTAGAACATCTGGATTCTGACTCATACCTTGTCCCTCGCGAACACGAAGGGTACACCAGAGGTACACGAAAAACAGAGTATTCCCAACTCACTGAAATTGCAAAAGATAGTCTGGCGGAGAGGGTGGGATTCGAACCCACGTCACGATTTCTCGTGAACACGCTTTCCAAGCGTGCACCTTCAGCCACTCGGACACCTCTCCGGAGGCGCAACGGTAACCAGTATAGCACGGAGGGAACAGGCAATAGGGAATAGGAAACAGGGAACAGGGAATAGGGAACAGGGAGCGCCGCTCTCTATCCCTCATTCCCAATTCCCCCGCTGTCTACTGCCCACTACCTACCTATTCCCTGTTCCCTATTCCCTGTTCCCTATTCCCTGTTCCCTGTTCCCTGTTCCCTATTCCCTGTTCCCTCTCACTTGAACCGCCGGCGGAACTTGAGTTCGACACCGACAATTCCATTCGGGTCGCGAACGCCGATGAGCGAGACGTTTTCTCCGACCGCCCATTCAAATTGGATGATCTGGTATTGTGATGAAGCGGTATTGGTAATGTAGGTGAGGGTCAAGTCCCTTCTCACTTGCGTCTCGACGGTCACTCGCTCGCCGGTGTTAATCCCCGGCAGTCCCACGTTCGGGTCGATCTTGATCCGGCTCACGCCAAAGAGCCGCTGGATGCGGCCTCCGACCTGGCTGGAGAGGGCTTGAGAGAGTATTGCACTCTCACCCACGCTTTGTAAGGGGTTGCCCCCGGTGAAGGAGCTGACTAATCCTGAAGTGGACGCTTGCTGTTGTTGGCGCGCGTACCCCAGCGCCAACAGCGAGAGCACATCTTCGGTGGGAAGGGGAGGGTCGGAACGATAAGTCATCTTCAGGTTCCCGAGCGGGCCTGAGACATCAACCGTCAGGTCATACTGTTGGACGCGGGTTCGAGCTTCCAGATCAAGCGTGGCCTGGGTGCGAATGGGATTGGTCAGGTTGAGGTCGCCTCGGTCCAGGGTGAAGCGATTTCCCCGGAAGATGGCCTCGCCATTCAGGAAATGCACCGCTCCTACTTCCACGGGGTTTGCCAGGCTGCCTTGCAAGTGGACATCAACGTCGGAGGTCAGCCGCATATCCTGCACTTGCAGCCTCACCGGCGTGGGCGAGGACACTCGAACGTTCAACCGAACGCTATCGGCCAGTGGGGAAGCCTCACCGGGTGCAGAGGGGGCGAGGGGAGTAGAAGGCTGCATCACTTGGTCAAGCCAAAACTTGCTTCCGCTGGCGAACACTTGGCTGAGGGCCAATTCACCTCGCAACTGGGAACGGTCCGATGTTCCCGCCAAACGCAAAGTCCCGCTGAGGACAGATGTGAAATCCAAGGGATAGCGCACCCTTACCTGATCGAGTTTCACAGTCAGTTCGACACGGGGTGGCAAAGCCAGGGTCACAAAGCCATCCAAGGTCACGGTACCGCCGCCACTGATGCCCCTTAATGATTTCACCGTGGCTCTCTCCCCCTCGAGCTGGATTTCGCCCTTCAGGTTGCTCAGGCGGAAGGGAAGACCCCCGTGGGCAAGACTGACATCCTCGATCTCCATTGTTCCATTCAATTGCGGCCGCGCGGGTGAACCCGAGGCGCTCACCTTGACTCGCGAATGCCCGGAGGCCTGGAGGCTGGGATCAAGCAGACTCAGCAAGGCGGCATCAGCCACACCTTGTGCGGAGAGGGAGAGGGAAGCTGGGCCGGCTAGATCGAGAGAACCCTCGAGAGTAAGATTCGTGGAAGGGCCCTGCATGCGGAAGGGCTGAGCGGAGAGCCTGTTCGAGGCAAACCGCACGTCCACGGGCAGTTCGTTCCTCCATTTCAGAGAAGGAAAACTCACTTCGAGAGTCTCGACCTGACTCTGCATTTCAAGCTTCGACAAATCGCGCAGAGAACCATTTGCTTTGAAGGACCCACTTGCAGCGACTTGCGCGTTGAACTTGTTATTGAGCAACAGGCGGGCCAATGGATCCAAGCGAAATGACGCGAATTGCCCTTGAAGTTGAAGCGGCCAATCGCCCACGGTCTGGGCGTCTCCGCTCATGCTGAACATTCCGGTGGGTCCGGAACTTATACCACGAAATTGAACGCTCCGGTCTTTGCCCTCCAGTTGAATGTAGAGGTCGCCCAACGGAGTGCCGCCAATTTTTATACTCTGTACGAGACCCGTGGAATGAAACTGGAAATTGTCAGGAGTCCCGTTGCCTTTAAGGTCAAAGCTTGCTTGGCCTTCCAGCGGGTAGGGAGGAAAGATGTTGGGGAAAGCGCGTGCCAGTCTCTTGAACTCGACGAGGGAAAGGCCCGCACCATGAAGTTGGCACGTGAGGGAGCGATTGGAAGGTTCAAACTGTGCCTTTCCCGTTATCCTGCCGCGGCCTTTCACCAGCTCGATCGCACCCAAGTCCCAAGCGGACTTACCGACCCGAATACTGGTCGAGAAGGAATCAAAAGTTTCTCCGGCGAGGTTGCCCTCCTCCACCCTGATGTTGCCTGTCCCCTCGAGGTTCGAAGCTGTCCCCGCCAAGTTGATTTGCCCGCTGACGCGGCCGCCCACAGGGTAATCAACGCCTAGCGCGGCCTTAAGGCCTTCCAGCGGCGTAGGTTGAACGTGTGCGGAAACCCGCAACTGTGAGCTCTTGGTAATCCGCCAATCTTCAAGCTGGGCTGAAGCCTCAAGGGTCAACACGCTCGTTCCGTGCGAAAGCCGTCCGGACGAAACCAGCAAGGAGTCCGCCCTGGCGGCGATGTTCGCCCCGAGGCCGTCCCATGTCCAGCCACCAAACTCGAACTTGCCCACCCGCACGGAGCCGCGTACTTCGGGATTCCTAATCGAGCCTGTGACTTCTCCCACAAGAGTCGCCGGCGACTCGAGCAAGAGTGGGAGTTGCGAAGTTGATGGGAGCAGGGTCGCCAGCACCGAACGCCATTCCTCGAATTGCGCCGTCTGCAATTGGATTTGCAGCGTGGTGGAGGGTTCCCCGCGTTCCCCTGACTCGATTAGTGTTCCCCTGGCTCTCAAGAAAGAATGGGGAGTGTGAAAATTCGAGTCCGCCAAGGTTACTGAGAAGCCATGATTCATTTCGAGTGAACCCTGCATGTCACCGCTGAGGGGAAGCGAGCCCGGGAGGTATTTAGCGGGGGCCGAGAAATGCAGATCGAATTCCGTCTTTACCTTCTCGAACTGCCCGGACCAGGTTAGTTCGACCGTCCCGTTGATGACAGATGCGGGGTGAAGCTGGGTGATTAGCAGGGGTTTGCTTTTGGAACTTTGAAGCAATGCAGCCAGATTCATGTCACGGAGCCGGGCGCGGACCTGAAACTGGGGAGTTGGCCCGGCAAGACTAACCTGGCCTTCGCCCAGCGCACCGCCTCCCCATCCAAGGATTTTCAAATTGGAAATTGCCACTCGCGATCGCTCCAGGGCGTAGTCGGCCGAGACCTCGAGCGGGCCGGCATTGAACTGAGCATCGCGGAGCAGTATTTGCCGGGCCTGAAGCCGTCCGTGCGCGGAAAGCTCCCCATGACGGTAGATTCCCTGGCCTTCGAGGCGCAAGTTCCCGCTCCGCAGATCGGGAAGGCGGAGCAGCGAAACCAGAGCCGGCACATCCGAGCTGGTCTGGAAGGAGAAGTATCCTTCGGGTTCCGGGGCGGGATGGAAGGTGAACGAAGCTTGTCCAGTCATTCCGCGGGACTGCCAAACTAAAGATGTGACAGCAAGCTCATTCCGCGCCAATGCGAAGCGGGATGAAAAAGTAAGGGGTGGCGTCGATAGCCCCGGCCTATTGGCAGTTACTGCGGCGGCCGAGAAGCTGCCCTCGTAGCGGGAACCGCTGCGGAGGCGCAGCAGCAGGGCTACATCGCGCCCACTCAGATCCATGCTGAGTGGCCGGTCATTCCAAAAGAACGTGGAGTGCGCCAAAGTCACCCTGCCCATGCGAAGGTCGATCAACTGCTCCATGGCTTGCCCGGCGCTATAGCGCGCGACAGGGCCGGGCAAGTTCGTCGAACCATCGGGGTTGGTTTTGAGATGCACTTCGGCTCCATCCCAGTCCAAGCTCATTATTCGCATTTTGCCGTGAAGTAAATTGGTCGGGCTGAGACGCAGCACCACGGTATGGGCAGAGAAGAGCGGAGGCGCTTGGGGCGCTTCGCTTCCGTGCAGCACCAATCCGTGGAAGATCGCTTGAAGGACTAGGGGGTGAAAGCGGAACTCCCGGACTTCGACTCGCCCGCCGGTCATCTCCTCGAGCCCAACGACGAGACGGCGTTCCAGAGCACCCCGGAACCAGGGAGTGCTCATGACAGCGATCGCGGCCGTGCCCAGCACCACTAGCGTGCCGATAATGGCGAGCGTGATCCGAAAATGTTTCGACATTCAGGTTCTCTAAGAGGATGCTGAAAAGTTCTGTCCAGTTGTCATTCCGAGCGGAGCGAGGAATCTCGCCCTGGTTTTTTCTTCATCGGCGCAGAGCGAGATTCCTCTCCGTCGGCCGACGGATCGGAATGACAGCGTCTACGCTCCGCTCGGAATGACAGCTTTTACAACCTCTTGTCATCAGCCATCGCCAAGCAGCCAAGCCAACGGTCAGAAGAGCGAGATTCCACTTCCGCGACTGGGAGATCGGAATGACAGCTCTTACAAGACCAAAGTCAGAAAGAGTAAAAACGCACGCGGCGGCCAGGCTTCAGTCCCTCCAACCAACTGGCAAGAAGCTCATCGATCTTCTTCTGCGCCAGGATTTCCCGAATCTGCTCTTCCACTTCCGTCAAGGGCGGGACGGGAGGGCGGTGCGTACGCGTATATTCGGGTGTGAATACGTCGCGGTAGTACGATTCAACGTCGCTTGTTCCGGGGGCCGCCGCTGGCCGCAACTGCTGCTCGATAATCCTCAAAACCCTCTGCTGATCGACAAGTGTGGTCAGGATTTGTTTCTCGTCCATGTGCAACGATTGGAGAGCAGATTGGAACTCCTGCTCGGATGGGAACCGCTTGCGCAGGCCATCCAGTTCCTCGGCTGCCGTCTTTTCCAAAGCGGGGTCACGGGAAAGATCCTGGGTTTGTTCCTCGAGCAGCAGCTTTTGATAAACCAGGCGCTCGCGAGCCTGATCTAGTGTCTTGCGGTCGGGGGTGGGTGGCGGCCATTGCCCGTCGAGCAAACGTTCCAGACGGTATTCGCGCTCCACGTCGCTCTGGGTGATGGCAACGTTGCCGATCGAAGCCACCACACGATCCAGAATTTCGGCGCCGGAAGACACCGGGGCCAACCCCATGCTCAGGAACACGAGTGCACTAGCTCGAATCCACGGTGTCCATCCTATGTCATTCCGAGCGCAGACGTCATGGGCCTTCGGCCTGCTGCCTTCAATGAATCGGAATGACATCAGCCCCAAGATGGCTAGAAGCTTTGACCAACACTCAAGAAGAACTGAAAGCGAGCTAATTGCCGCACCTCCACTATCCCGTTCGTTGTCACGTTGTACCGCGGGGGATTCAGATTGTAGCCCACATCAAAGCTTAAGGGCCCGACAGGCGTCTTGTATCGGAGACCCACCCCAACCGCGTCCGAGTCGTAATCAAGGTCCGTGGGGCCATTCTGATTGAATTTCAGCAAGCGCATGTGCCGGATGGTTGTGAACACATTCCCAGTATCGTTAAAGAGGACGATGCCCAGCCGTTGCTGCGCCATGCGCACACGAAGCTCGAGCGAATTGAAGAAGAGGGCATTTCCACCAATGGGGTATCCCGTTTGAGGGTCTCGCGGTCCCGCTTGGTTGATGGAGAAACCACGATGTGAATCGGCGCCTCCCATAAAGAGCCTTTCCGGCAAAGGGAGGCTGTCGGTATAGATGTATTGGTTAGGCCCAACGGCGATCTTCATCGGGCTGCCATAGGGAGACTCGAAACCGAATCGCGTGTTACGGGCGAAAACCAGGTGCGGGCTCAATTGGTAGTAAGTTGCATATTGACCCGTGAGACGAAAGAAATTGGCCTCCGAGCCAAGACCCTTATACATGATTCCCGCGTCGGCAAGTGAATAGGAGCCGCGGGTGGCGTCCAAGGGATCGTTGCGACGGTCGTTGACATAACTGCCGCCGAATCCTCCCACCCACGTCGGCCCTCTCAGCAGGGAAGCCTCTTCCTGGGAAATGTGACTGGAAAGGTCGAGAGCCTCAACGCGAGAGAAGCTATAGCGGGCCGAAATTGCCGTCGAAGTACTGAAGCGTTTTTCAACCGTGACCGAGGCCCCTTTCTGGTCATCTGTAAAGGTGAGCACGTCGCGGGTGCGGTCTACCGATCCGTTGATGCGCAAGCTCAGGTCACGGCGATTGGCGAGGTAGGGAATCACATAGCTCATTCCCGCGCCCGTCTCGAGGTACGATAACCGCCCCCACAGAGTATAGGTTTGATCGCGTCCTCCGACGTCGAGCCGGTTGAGGTTAAGGGAGATGCGGGGACTCGCTTTGAAGGTGCCCTGTGGGTTATTGCTCCCCAGCCTCTGGACCTCGAGTCCCCCGCCATAGCCTAAAGTCCATCGCCGGCTTTCCTCGACCGACACCAAGACGGTCTTCTCCGTTTCAGAATTGGGCACGTCCTGGGGAGCGATTTGAACCTGGCTGAACATTCCCAACTCATAAAGCCGGCTTTGAGAGTCGGCGACGTTTTGCTGGCTCAGAGGTTGACCCTGATGGATCATGAGCTCACGGCGGATGACCCCTAGCCGTGTGTGTTCATTTCCCACCACCACGATGCGTTGGATTCGTTCTTGACTCCCCGGCTCGATACGGAAATCCACATCCACTTGATGTTGGTCGTTTACAGGTGAGGTGCCCCGACTCACCTTGGCCTGAGCGTACCCGAGGTTGGCAAGGTAGTCAGATAGGGTGTCGCGATCTGTTGCCGCCCGCCGGGGTGAATAAGGCTGGCCTGGCTTGGTCAGCAGAGAAGGCCAGAGGGCCTTCTGCATCTCGGTGGAGATTCCAGTCAAAACCAGTTGGCGAACGGTTGTCCGGAGTCCCTCTTCGACCTGGAAGGTGACGAACCAATAGCCAGCTTGGTTTTGGAAATGATCGTTCACGCGAGGGGTGATCCGGACATCCAGAAAGCCTCTTGATTGATAGAGTGCCGTCAGGGTGTTTACCCTGTCCTCCAAAAGGGTCTGGTTGTACTGCGGGGTGCGGCTGAACAATCCCTGCGCGGGCAGGGAAATTGCCGCTACGAGTTCCGCGGTTGAAATGGCCCGATTGCCCTCGAAGCCGTATCCCCCGAACTCTCCCGGCTTCCCCCGATTCACTCGGAAAGTGAGGTCCAGCGTCTGAGACTCAGTATGAAATGCTTGTGTTGCCTTCACGGCGGCGGAGAAGTAGCCCTGTTGCTGGTAATAGTCTTCCAGAATTCTCTCACTGCGCGCAAGAGCGGGCCCATCCACTACACCGTCGCGATAAACGGGCAGGAGTGTTTTGAGTTTGGAGCGCGAAATCTTGGCCCTCTCGACGCGCACCCGCACCAGGGGGCCGGTTTCAACTCTTACCAGCAGCCTTTCGGTATCGAGTTGTTTGTCATATTCGCGCCTTATAATGCTCACGGTTGCCTGCAGACGATTGCGCGAAACAAAGAACTGGCGGAGTCTGAACAAGCCCCGTTCGAGGCGCGCGGACGTCAGTTGCGTTGCGTGGCGCCAGCCGGCTACTTTTGCGAGTTTCGCCGGTGGGAATCCAGGGCTGCCCTGGAATTCCACGCCGCTGAAGTGCGCTGGCTTCCCGGGAAAAATGGAGAATAACGCCTCTACCTCCTGGGTTGCGGGGTCAGGAAGGAGGCGGTACCGAACCGTCGCCCGGTAGTACCCGTTGGAAGCGAGCGTGTCGGAGATATGACTCTGGGCCGCGATAAGAATGTCGTCCGAAATGGGTTGTCCTAGTCGTAGGCGGGTGGAGGTAAGCAGGACTCGAGGCTCCAAGGCGCTCGGAGTTCCCTCCACTTGAACAATCCCGACAAAGTACTGGGCACGCCCAACGAAGAGCAAGTGGACGCCTGCCTGCCCAGGCTCAGCTTCCGCGCGCAACTCGGTAAAGCGGCCAGTGGCGTACAGTTTTTTCAAACTCGCGGCAATTTTCGAGGGATCGAGAGGCTGGTTGACCTGTTGCAAAACGACACCAGGAAAGTCCTTCAGGGCCAGCCGTGCGTCACAACGGAGTTGGACATCCAACACTCGCTCTCCCCAGAGCTTGGCTCCGGACTCGGAGACCTGCGCGCCGGCGGACCTGGGAAAGCTGAGCCAAAGTGCAACGCACAGAACTGTGCCCTCGATTGTGGTCGCCCTCAGGCAACGCCAAGCGTAGGCAAGCAAAGTGGCAGGGTTGGCTGACAAGCTCAAAGTCTCGTGGTCTGGGATCGGCCGGACGCTTTGAATCCATCTCGAAATTGCCAGAATTCCATGTCCCGCACAATTATTATACTTCTGTACGGCCGCCCGGGAGGGTAGAGTCAACACCTATGCGGCTGAGCCTTGACTCGCCAGCTTCTTCACCGATTCGCCCAGCAGGGTGCTTAAGAGGTCGTTCTGCGGGAATCCCTGCCCAAGGTGTTGGCGAAATCCTTCCGCCCATTGGAAACCGACGAGGGCCCCTGTCCAGGCGGCCATTTTTCGCATGGTGCTCTCCGTGGCAGAGAGTCCTTGTTGTGACTTCAACCAGGCTTGCTGACTTTCGTGGCAGGCCAACATCCGCTCTTTGCGCTCCAAGGAGCGGTCGATGTTTACGCACAGGCTGGGAGTAATCTCCTTGCCCAGAATATCAGTGATCCCTGTGGGCTGGGAGTAATAAAGATGTGGGATCGCTCGGGTTGCCTTTGCGGGTTTTCTAGCACCGGTTCGGAAATTGGGAGCCATGGCGGCGAAACAGGCCGTCTGGCACAAGAGGCTGGTGATCTCGTGGTCCAGCATGTAATCCGAGGGGGAGTGGGTGAAGACCAGGGACGGATCCACGCGGCGGACTAATTCCATCACTTTGCAAACCGTACGCCGATCATAGAAGACGAGCAGATCTTTCTCCTTCAGGGAAGTGAACGGCGCGCCAAGCAGGTCGGCGGATCGCTGTGCTTCCTTCAAACGAAGGCGGGAAATGTCACGCGCCGACAGGATTGTGCTTCCGCAGTCGCCCGCCGTCATCGTAGCGAGGTGAACTACGGCTCCCCGGTCGGCCAGAAGGTTCAGTGTGCCTGCGCAGAGAAACTCCAGGTCGTCCGGGTGAGCAAAGAGCGCAAGTACTCGCAGTGGTTGGGACATGAGAGGCTCCAGTTCTACTCCGCCCTCTGCCCGTCAGCCGACGAACAGAGGGGTCGGGGGTGAGAGGGTTCCGATGCGTGAATGAGTAAGGTTGTCACGCCAAAACGCCTAAGCAGGGGTGAAAGAAGCGGAAAGGCGTAGTCTCCCCCAGGCAATCTCGATGACGCCCGTCCCGCCTTTGTCAGTCAGTTGTATGGTTACCAGTTCGAAGGGTGGGCCAGTCTTCGCCATAGAATTGTCTCCTTTAGTGAGTCGTCAAGCTGGTCTTTCGAGTCTCTGTGAATACCTCAGATTGGAATTTGAGGGAAAACTGTAGGTACTGATGCAAGTAGTCCCAACCATGGTTGCCAGGGCGGAGGGCAAAGGTGTGCGGGAAACCCTTCTGGGAGAGGATGTGGTCGAGAAGTTCGGCCCCTTCCTCGAAACCGTAGCGGTCGTGGTCGCCGCAGTCGAAATAAAGCGCCAGGTGGGGGAAGTGTTCCGGATGCTCGGCCAAGGTAAGAGGGTTGTTGGCCTCGAAATAGCTCTCATTAAGGGGTGACCCGAAAGGTTCCTGGAGCACCCGCGCGTAAAAACCCCAGCGGCCTTCAGTGGGCAGCGGATCAGGAAACTTGGGCAGCAATGCCGCGCTATGGGCGCTCGCAGAACCGAACACCTCGGGATAACGCATGGCAAGATGAAGAGCGCCGTAACCACCCATGGACACTCCGCTAATGCCCCGCTCCCTGGCGACGGCCATGGTGCGATACTTGCGGTCGATTTCGGGCACTAGTTCTTGAATGAAGAAATCCTCGTAACGTTCGCGGCCGTCTTGTGAGTCGACGTAAAAGGTCCGGCCTCCGGCAGGCAAGACCACTATGAAATTCGTGAGCTCGCCCTGCGCGGTGAGGCTTTCCCAGATTTGTTCACCTCCCCGGTCCAGCCAACTATGCTCGTCTTCGAAGAGGCCATGGAGGAAGTAAAGGGTTGGGTAACGCTTGTTGGATGATGCTTCGTAGCCGGGGGGGAAAGCAACGCAAAAACTTACGGAGCGTCCCAAGAGCGCGCTGGAAATAGATGAGCACTCGATCTTTGCAGAAGTTTCCGGGCGGGGCCAAGCGTATGTCTTATAAGCGCTGCCAAAGCCTATGGAGGTCATGAGAATAATAGACAGGACTCTCAGGCGAATGCACTGAAGGGCGCGACACAGCAATATTGGAGGCGGCGCATCGGCTAACAATATCTACCCACCGAACAGCGAATTAAGATTTCCGGCCGGGTCAAAATCGGCGGGATGAGTTCCTTCCAACAGTCGCCAGCGCGGAAGCGCTGTGGCCTCGCGAGCCAAAGGGGCTGAGATGGCAATCCGGTCGAGGCTGAGAGTGTTACGAATCCAAACCGTCCGCTGTTCCGCCGGCGCCGGACTTCCCAGATGGCCGAGGGTCAGATCAAGAGCTTCGCGGTCCGAGGGTAAATGAATAGGTAACCGGCCCCCAGCAGGACTCAGGGCCGTGAGCGCGTTGAGGTAGGTTTTCTCGAAGTCAATCGCCCGGTAGAGACGTTCGTGGATGACATCTGCGGAGCCCATGCCCACCGCGTTGCCTCCGCTTGCCTGCGTGAGGCTGCGCACGTAGATCATGGAGATCCTGGGCGCTTCTCCGGGCGGCAGTTCCACCCCCCGCCCGATCACCTTGGTGTCCATCCCCGTGCCGCTAATGTTCTTGCCCATTTCGTCTACCACCAACAGGTGGAAGGCTGCGAACGGAATGCGCGACACGAGAGTACGCGCCAGTTGGAGCGTCGATTCCTCCTGCGCCACGATGCCTTCCGGCAGTGAGGCGCGCACGGCTGCAATTTGGTGCAGTTCGTTCTCCACCACCGCCACACCAAAGAGAATCTTCCCGCTGGCCAGTACTCTTCCCGAAACGGCGCGAATAGTAGCCTCGAGTCCATACTTCCGATGGTTGCGGTGACCCTCGCTGGCCCCCTCCAGCTTGGCCATGCCGATGGTCATCATTTTCAACAAGCCGCTTTCAATCTTCCCTGAAAAATCGGTGTGGGGCTTGATGCGGTTCACCACCACTACGCCGTCGGACTCCCAGGCGTTCCGATCCATAAAAACATGGAACCCTTCCGGGGTTGTTCCGACAAGCACGGTTTCCATGGAGGAGCGAATCTCTACTCCCGTGGCGGCTTCTGTGACGCCGTATCCTTCGAGGATTTTGCGCTGGCCCTCCGCGGTTCCCCCTCCGTGGCTCCCCATGGCGGGAAAGATGAAAGGCCGCGCTCCTTGCGCCTTTAGCCAGCCGCACACGCTGGCCACAATTTCTTGCAGGCTGGCGATGCCGCGGCTGCCCACGGCAACGGCGACGCGCTTGCCGCGCAGCTTTTCGGCGGCGATGCCCAGTGCCCTCAGAGACTCCAGGATCGAGCCGCTCAAATCAGCAAGCTTCGGAAGGGTCGCCTCGGTCCTTTCCAGAAGGTAAAAGCTTGCCAGTGGGATGTGCCCGTTGCTTTTCATAGTCCTGAAATAAAGTTAGCGCGCCCTTCGACATTCGTCAAGCCGCGCGGTAGCGCGGGCGCCTCGCCCGCTGTGGCATGGGCATCCTGCCCGCGCCTTCTTGCATCTCGTCCGCTGTTGCGATGGACCTCTGCGGGAGCGGGACGCTCCCGCCACAGCGGGCGAGACGCCCGCGCTACAAGATTCGCACACCCTAGCCCTTCCGGTTGGCGGGGCTTAGCCCTCGAGTCGGCCAGGCGAAATCTCTGAACTCGCCCGCATAATCGAAGCCGCCGGGAGCAATAGGCTTTTCTGGTTCTACGGGAATCCCCGCCTGGCGGACCTGCGCCAAGACCTCCGCTTCGTGGATCCGGGAAGCATCATATTCGACCACCAGAAGCGGGCCATCAATGGAAAGCCCTCGGAGGCCATAAACGGTGGAGAGGCCGTGCAACCTCTCGAAGTCCTTTGCGGTCAAGTTTCGTTTCAAGTGATAGCGCGTGGTTAGGAACGTCATAACATGAACCTCGAAGATCAGCCGTTGAAAAAAGGGGCTGGGGGGTGGGGACTGGGGGCTGGGACACTCTTCAAATCGCTTACTTCCTTTTCCTCACGCCCCACTGATTTCTGCCTCCTGCCTTGCGACTCCCAGCTTTCGCCTGCCTGACCTCAGTTGTCTGTCGTGAGTTGCTGCGAATCCTCACCTACTGTGCCCTGAAACCTGATGCCTGGCACCTGACACCTTACACCTACAGCTCCAGCCGCCGCAGCCTGAGCGCGTTGCTGATCACAGAAACCGAGCTAAACGTCATGGCAGCCGCCGCGAGCATGGGGCTCAGCAGCAGTCCCAGCACCGGGTAAAGGACGCCCGCTGCCAGCGGCACCCCGAGGGTATTGTAAACCAGCGCGAAGAAAAGGTTCTGTCGGATATTGCGCATGGTGGCTTTGCTCAGCCTTCGAGCCCGCACAATGCCGCGCAAATCCCCCTTCACCAGAGTGACCCCGGCGCTCTCGATGGCCACATCGGTTCCCGTCCCCATGGCGATGCCCACCTGGGCCTGGGCGAGCGCCGGGGCGTCGTTAACGCCATCCCCAGCCATGGCCACCACGCGCCCTTGGGCCTGAAGCCGTTCGATGACCTTGCCCTTCTGCTCCGGCAGAACCTCTGCCTCGACCTCGCCGATGCCCAGTCTTCGCGCCACAGCCTCGGCGGTGGCGCGGGTGTCGCCGGTAAGCATGACAATACGTATGCCGTCTTTCTGCAATACGCGCAGGGCGTCAGGTGTGGACGGTTTAATGGGATCGGTCACCGCCAGCAAGCCACAGGCAAGCCCGTCAACCGCCATGAAGACCATGGTCTGGCCCTCGCCTCGAAGTTGGCTGGCTTTGTTGCCCAGGGCGGCCAATTCGATCTTCAGCTTGTCGAAAAGCCGGCGGTTTCCGAGTGCCAGGGCTTTGCCCTCCACCTTGCCCACCACACCCTCACCGGTGAGGGAAAGGAATTCTCGAGCTTCGCCGAGCTCGATCCCTCTTTCTTGCGCCCCGGCCACGATGGCGGCGGCCAGAGGATGCTCGCTCCCGCGCTCCAGAATTGCGGCCAGGCGGAGTACTTCCGCCTCATCCCATCCTGGCAGGGCATGAACCGAAGCCAGGCGAGGCTTTCCCTCCGTAAGCGTGCCCGTCTTGTCCACCACGAGCGTGTCCACTTTCTCGAGGACCTGGAGCGCTTCGGCGTTCTTGATCAGCACGCCCGCCAATGCGCCACGTCCCGTCCCCATCATAATCGACATCGGCGTGGCAAGTCCCAGCGCGCAAGGGCAGGCAATAATAAGAACTGCCACGGCATTCACCAGCGCATAAGCAAGCCGCGGCTGCGGGCCCACGCTCGCCCAAACAGCAAAAGTCAGTACGGAAATGAGAACTACGGTGGGAACGAAGTAAGAGGAAACAACATCCGCCAAGCGTTGGATGGGCGCTCGACTGCGCTGCGCTTCCGAGACAAGCTGCACAATGTGCGCCAGCAGCGTATCGCTGCCCACGCGTTCAGCCCGCATCAGAAAACTCCCGGGACCGTTCACCGTCCCACCCGTCACGCGGTCTCCAACCCTCTTCTCGACGGGGATCGGCTCACCCGTCACCATGGATTCATCAATCGAGCTCGAGCCCTCGAGAATCACTCCGTCCGTGGCTACCTTTTCGCCGGGACGGACGCGCAGGCGATCTCCCCGCTCGAGGCGATCGAGAGGAACGTCCTCCTCGTTGCCGTCGTCCCGCACCACGCGCGCAGTCTTTGGCGCAAGGCCCAACAATGCCTTGATCGCGCTGCTGGTCTGGGCGCGCGCGCGAAGCTCCAGCACTTGCCCCAGGAGCACCAGGGTGGTAATAACTGCCGACGCCTCAAAGTAGACCGGGACGGCGCCGCCCGGCCCGCGAAACGATTCCGGAAAGACACCGGGCGAGAGAACGGCCACTACGCTGTAGACATAGGCCGTCCCCGTACCCACGGCGATCAGGGTAAACATGTTCAGGTGGCGATTAATCACTGAGGCCCAGCCGCGCTCGAAGAATGGCCATCCTCCCCAAAGCACCACCGGAGAGGCCAGAGCAAACTCCGCCAGACCGAGCAGGCGCGGGGAAAAAAGGTGCTGCAGAGGCTGGCCGGGAATCATTTCGGACATCGCGATAAGGAAGACTGGAACGGTTAAGGCCAGGCAAGCCCAGAATCGGCGGGTCATTAATACCAACTCGGGATTTGTTTCCTCCGCCACGGTCACCGAGCGCGGCTCAAGGGCCATGCCGCAGATGGGGCAACTCCCCGGCTCGTTACGCACGACTTCAGGGTGCATTGGGCATACATACTCTGTGCGGGTGGCTGCGGCTGTGGCCCTGAGCGGCTCGAGCGCCATCCCGCATTTCGGACATGCGCTTGGGCCCTGCTTCCGCACCTCAGGGTCCATGGGGCAGGTGTAGATTGCATTCGCACGCGCATCGTAGGGCCGAACGGCGTTCGGCCCTGGGCGATCCGTCGGCTGACGGATCACCCCTACGCCGGAGGCTGCCTCAGCTTGGCCGGGGCTCAGGTACTGACTTGGATTGGCGCGGAAGTTTTCCAGGCAGGAAGGATTACAAAAGAAGTACTCTTGCCCTTCGTGCGCGTAGCTGCCCACCGCATCCTCGCGGCTGATCTCCATTCCGCAAACGGGGTCGATGACGGTTCCGGTCGCCGAGGCCTGAGGCGTGGCGCCTTTGGGGGGGCGATCTCGGTTCTTAGTTTGTTTCCTCATCGCGATTCTGTGCTGAAATACATCTGGCCCTCTCCCCCTTGGGGGAGAGGGTGGCGCGCGATCCCGATGCACTTCATCGGGGCGCGGGACAGGTGAGGGGGTCGAAAGCCTGGGACTGGGCCACCCGCCGACTGCCCACTGCTGGCTGGTGCCTGCTAGATTGCCCGGCCTTGTGTTTCCCCAAGAATCAAGAATACGTCGCTCTCCCGAAGTCAGCAAGAGCCAAGGGGGTCGGTGACGATTGGGAGTCGACTATTGCTTCCTGCCGCGGCTCGCCGTGCGTCCCGGCGCAATTCTGCACTGCCAGCTCGTTTGCCCTTAGATTCGAAAGCGCGAGTATGGGGAAAACCGCAGACCCCAGAAACGAAGGTCCGAGCTACGCTTGCTTATGATTATTCCCGTGGCTCGCGCTCCGCGAAGCTTGCGGCTGGTTGCCGCGACCATCGCAGGGGGCCGGACGAACAGATGGCGGGAGCGGGGATTTCGGCGGGGCTAAAACCCTCCCTTCCGCCTGCCGCCAAATGTGTCCCAGCGTGGTGGGAAATCAAGGCTAACACCATTTATTTTCAATAACATTCCCGCTTTCTGCTAGCATCTACTTTGTTTTCATATACATTCCCGCTTTACGCCAGAGCTTTCCACACTCTTCCTTTGTTTTCAATAACATTCCCGCATCGCTCGGTCAAGAAAAGAATTCTTCCCCCGAGGAAGCAGACTTCCTGTCCAATTGAAAAAAAGGACTCTTCTGCCGCTTTCATACCTCCTGGATTTCGGTCGAGGGCTGATTTGCGTCGTCGCATCGAAAAGAGCCTCCGCCCATGCCCAAGGGCACCCGCAGAGCAGACACTCACTATGCTAGCCTATCTTGCTTCGCCTGTCAAGAGGAAAAATGCAGGGGTCAGGGTTTGGGAGTCCGGAGCCATTAGGACGCACGTAGGATGATTATGAGCCCCAACGGGGCGATCCATCCCAGCCCAGGGCAACGCCCTGGGAATCAACGAGCGATCACAACCTCAAGCCCTGAAGGGGCGCGCCAATCAAAATCCATTCCGCAATCGTGAGCCCCAACGGGGCGACCCATCCCAGCCCAGGGCAGCGCCCTGGGAATCAACGAGCGATCACAACCTCAAGCCTTGAAGGGGCGCACCAATTAAAACCTACGCCACAATCGGTGTCGAGGGGGGGCACCATCGAGTGGTAAGTTTTCAGGAAGAGCAGCGAATTTGTTTGCAGGTGGACGGGGTTGATCACGACGAACGATTTGTGTGGGATTGAAGCAAGATCGTGGGTCGCCCCTTCAGGGCTCAAGCGTTGAAATGAATCACGCCGCGTAACCCGGCCGCTGGCCTGGGCTGGGGTGGGTCGCCCCCTTGGGGCTCAACAACTGGAATGGCTGATTCTCGTGCGGAAAGGGCGGGGGATTAGGGGTTGGGGGCTCGGGATTCGGGGCCCGGGACTAGCTGTCACTTTTCGCCTTGCCACCCGTCGTTACTGATAACTGAAAACTTATAACTGAAGACTTATTTTCACCGTCGTACCCCATCCAGATTGACGACGTGCAATCACCGCTGGGGTACCGGGTATGAGAACATCCTGGGGAGTGACCGGTCGCCGCGGCGACAGCGGGGGATGGTCCATGCAGCGGTCTTCCTGAAAGAAAATGAGGGACCGCGTGTCCGGTCCCCCTTGGGTTATGGCGCGGCGTGCGCGTTATCAATTCCGCTCAGAAAAGTGCAGTTGGCCCAGGCCGGCCGACCACCGCTTCTGCCGCGACCGTCGTACTGGGGTAACATCCGCCAGTGCCAGTACATATATTGGGGACAGCGCCTGCTGACGGGAAGAGCCAGCCCCGGACAGAAACCACGTCGTTCACTGCCAGCCCCGAGAAGGTGTCCGGCGTGAGATTTGTAAAGGTGGTCGCCCCGGTCGTTTGCACATTGATATTGATGGGAATTGGGGTCGGGGGCGTACCGGCAGTCGTCGAAGGAGGCATGAAGTAGTTCGGGTTCGTGCTGATAATAAAGTTCAATGCGCCTGCGTTGAGCGTCGTTACCGAACCAGTAATCTGGCTGGGCTCCAAGGTAAGGTTATTGGCCGCAAAGTGGGCCGCGTCAATGTAGGCGGAATTCCAGCCCGGACCTACCCAAGGAAGGGGTCCGAAGGCCACTAAGCCTTGGGGTGTAACCAATATCTCCTGACCGACACGCAGGTCAGAAACTCCGGCAAACGTCAGCCCGTGCGGGATGACAAAGCGGCCCGTATCGACTTCATACGTGACGCCGCTGTTTGGAACGGTCACATTGGCAAGTCCTCCTTCAGGCATGACGAGCTCGATGATTGTGTTGCCGCCCGACGTACTCAAGCTGATGATGTTGCCCTCGAAAGTTTCTTGTGTCGAAGCTTGAATGTAGTCAACCTCGGTCGCCAGCAAGCTCCCGTCGGATTGGAGGCTCACCTGTACGTTTACAACCTGTCCCGTAGCCAGGCAGGAGAAAGCTTCCGCCGAGCAGATACCGCTGGGGTAACTGTAACTGGTGTTGCTGTCCGCAAGGATGGTGAAGGTCCTGTAATATGGGGTCTGAAGAGTGAATTGGCTCGTGCCGAGGCTCTGAATCGTCCCCTTCAACTTGCCGAGCGCAGGGATAGGCTTCCCCGTCGAGGGTGGCGTTGATTGCGTGAGGGTGACGCCATTGGCAGCCGCCAGATTGATGCTCATGTCTGGCTGGATGACCTGGTTCAGATGAATATCCAGCTTCAATGCCAGCGGTGAATTTGCCGATAAGGTGAGCGGGAAAGGCGTCGATGAAAATGTCAGCGTCAAAGGGCTGATGGACACTGTGCCAATGCACATTTCGGCGATCGGGCAAGAGCCCAGGGCTGCGCCAGAGCCAATGGCCGCGCCCGTGCCGTTATTGATCATGAGCGTCGGATTCGAGAAAGTCACGCTCAAGCTGGTGTACCTGCCTGCTGGTACGTTCTGGTTTGCCAGAAAGGCCGAGTCGGTCTGAAGCTGAGACACGTTCACGGGAACCGCATTGGTGCTGCTCAAGAGGGTAACACTCCCTCCCGAAGAGTTCGTCAGCGTGGCGCCCGTGATAGTCAATTGGAAGAACAAAACCGTCACCCCAGCAGGCGGCGTGTCGGTCACCGTCAGACCCACTGGAACATTGCCCGCGACCGGGTCGGGCGGCGGGTCGCTTGGTGGGGTCGAGGCGACCTGGGATTGGTTTCCACAACTCGCCATAGCCAGTAGGATTGCTACCATGAAGAGAAGCAGCGCTGCTTTGCGCATCCTTGCCTCCAAGGGCTGATGATTCCTATCAGAAAGCCCCCTTGTGTGCTTAAATTCCTGGTTCGAGAGTAAACCTCTTCCAACTGTTAAGTCTGAATTCGGAACGCGACGAAAGGTTGCTCCGCCAACGCGATTAACAGTGATTTACCTGGCGATAGAATCCAATGGGTGCGTTCGGAGTCGTCGCCGAGACTTCGGGCACCAGAAATTGGTCAAATTGCCCGTTTCTGTAGCGGCCGCCCGACAGGAACCCACGGACGTACAGCTCCGAGAATCGCGGAACCCCAAGCTGGCGGTATTGCTCGACGTGGACGAGTTCATGGAACAGGAACCCCACCGCTGGCGATTTCCCGGAGGGACTTGTGGGAGTCCTCGCGGGCGCATACATCGATTTTGATGTATGCGATAAGCCGAGTCTGAAATATTAAGGGGCTCGCAGATCGATAGGAGTTAGAATCTCTCTCTGATTCCGGCGTACCGCCCAGCATACATGCCACTATGGGTGCGTATGTACGTCAACCGCCGGGGGATTGTATACCTAGGCCAGCATGAGGCGTTCGCCCTTCGGTTCCGGAATGGGATCCCCGAATTCCCGGGCGGTGTCGATCCACAACTGAATGGCTTCGTTGGCGTGTGTGAGCGCCGTTTCCTGAGTCTTGCCATGGGCCATGCAACCCGGCAATTCCGGGACTTCGGCAACGAAGACTTGGTCCTCGTTGCTCCAATAGATGATGATCTCATACTTGTGCATGTTTTCTCGTCGTACTTGCCCACAGCCCCTAATCTACCACATGTCAAGCGCGAGCGTGTCGACTGCTGTCGCAGGAGTGTGCCGCTCCCGGCGCTGGGAAATCCCACTCCGCGCCTGCAAAGAGATGTCGTCCGGGCAGGATGCCAAGCATTGGCGTGGTATTTCGATTGATGCTAGTGATATTCTGCACGCGACCGGTTGGTAGTGATCCTTAAAGTCGCGACCCCCTCACCCGGCCCGCCCCGGCTGAAAAGCGCCGGCGGCGGTCCACCCTCTCCCCCAAGGGGGAGAGGGCTGGAATCTGCACCAAGGAGCATAAACATGACGAACAGCGATTCATCCTTTCTCGGCCGTCGAGAGATGGCCAGGAGCGCTTTGCTCGGTGGCGCTTCATTTCTCTTGGGCGCGCAATCATCCGCGCGGGCGGAAGGGGCTGCCGCCAGGCCGGAACGCATCAGCGTGCGCGAGTTCGGGGCCACCGGCGACGGCAAGAAGGACGACACGATGGCAATTCAGCGTGCCCTGGATGCTGCGGGGGAAGTGCAAGGAGCGGTATTCGTGCCGCCCGGCGTGTACCTCTGCGCGGACCTCCAGATGCGGCTGAACACTGCTTTGGTGGGCGTACCCACGTGGAATTATCGCCAACCCGGCGGAACGGTCCTGCGGCTCTCGAGCGCCTCTGCCAAGTGCCTGCTCAATATCGCGGGGGCGGCGGGCGCCACGATTGATGGCCTAGCATTCGATGGCGGCGGCTTGGGCAAGGGCGTTCACGGCATCTTCCTCGACAAGCCGGACTACGGCAAGCACGAGGACGCCTTCCGCATCGAGCGCTGCCAGGTGGCGCGCTTCACCGGCGACGGCGTGAACCTCACGCGCGCCTGGTGCTTCTCCGTCCGGCACTCGATGCTGGCCTATAATCACGGGGACGGCCTGAGCTTGCGGGGTTGGGACGGCTTCCTCAGCGACAACTGGTTTTCCGGAAACCAGCGCGCCGGCTTTGGGGCGCGCGACGAAAATGCTTCCGTGACCTTCACCGCCAATCGCGTGGAATGGAATGGGCAGGAAAACATGTTGATCACCGGTAGCGACGGCTACCAGATTACCGGGAATTTTTTTGACCGCGCGGGGACCTGCGCGCTCGCTCTGCGCAACGGCCGCCGGAGTTGCTTTCAGATAACCATAACCGGAAATTTCTTCAAGCGCAGCGGCAAGCTGGCGGACGCCGCCAGCCATGATTCGTCTCATCTACTTATCGAGGGTGCGAAGGGCGTCACCTGCGTGGGCAACAATTTCGAGGCCGGGCGCGACGACGACGGCAGGGGAGCGTGGAGCCCCGCCTACGGCATCGTGTGCAAGAACTTTCAGAACTGCGTCATCGCGAACAACGTGCTCGATGGAGCCGCTTTGCGGCAACTCATCGTAGACCAGGGCGGCCACGGCGAAGGCGTGGTGCTCAAGGACAATCCCGGGGGCCTGTTCAAGGTGCCGGAGTAACGTTAGCCCCCGTCCCTATCACACTGGGTCCATCGCTCTTGTCCCAAGTGAAGCGAGGGATCATGCTTTGCGGACTTGAGAGTGGGGCCCGCCCTACGCTCGCTGACAAATCCCTCGGGGCAACCGGTGTACAATCGCGAGCGTCTAATACAGCAAGAGCCGGAGGTGAAACCGTGAACAGCCATTTTCATTGCTTGCTGTCGGTTTTGTGTCTCGGGGCCTTGGCGGCGATCGGATGTCCTTTGGTCGCACAGCAGGCGCCGCAGCCAACGCAGCCTGCATCGCAGGCGATCTCTGCGGATTCCACATACGGCCAGAGAATCAGGGGTGTGGTTAGGTTTCCCTACTCAGCAGATGAGGTCATTGTAACAACTCAAACCCTGGCGGACGGCACTAAGATCACGCACAAGCAACTGATCAAGGTGTACCAGGACAGCCAGGGGCGCGCACGCTATGAGGACTTTGCGCCTGGCGTGGAATCTGGGGGGCAGAATGACTCGCCCCAGTCGGTGCGCATCGAAGACCCCGTAGTTGGCGCTCGCTATATCCTCAGAACTCGGGATCGCACGGCTCAAAAGACAGTTATGCGAAGACCGCCGCCTCCGTCTCTGCCTCGGGCGCCCGGGGCGTCGGCCAACCTCATGCAGTCGCCACCAGTTCAGCCGCAACACACGCATGAAGATCTCGGCACGCAAGTAATAGAGGGTGTCGAAGCGAGGGGAGAGCGCATCACAACAACCATCCCGACAGGCGCCGAGGGCAACGATCAGCCCATACAGACCACCTATGAACGCTGGTATTGGCCAAAGGCGCGCCTAATGCTTCTCAGCATCACAAACGATCCGCGGTATGGTGAGACTGTGACACGTTTCACCAATCTCGTGCTTGACGAACCACCCGCCGAACTGTTTCAGGTGCCGCCGGACTATACTATCCAGGAGCTTCAGCCGGTAGCGAAACCTGAGTCACCCTCCGATTAGCCCAGCGCGCACGAAGCCGACGAGCAAGCGTAGCTGAGGGAACAAATTGTGCGATAATTGGAGCCAGGAGTTGAAATGAAACTGCTGATCACCATTTACCCGGACGAAGACGGTGTTTTCATCGCTGAATGTCCCTCCATTCCGGGCTGCGTAAGTCAGGGTAAAACGGAAGAGGAAGCTGAGGAAAACATCCGCGAGGCGATCAGGGAATGCCTCGAGGTTCGGGCGGAGAAGGGCCTGCCTCTTACAGTCACCACGCGTGAAGTGGAAGTTGTAACCTGATGCCACCCGTTCCGCTGCTTCGACCTCGGGACGTCGTTCGGGCTTTTCAGAAGCTAGGCTGGGATGTGGCCCGTCAACGGGGCAGCCATATCATTCTAACCAAAACTGGCCACATTGCCTCGCTCTCAATTCCCAATCATCCTCAAGTTGCGCGCGGAACGCTGCATGCCCTAATCGCGAAAGCGGGCTTGACCGTGGGAGAATTTCTGGATGCGACCGGCAAGTGACGCAGGGATGCTGCCTACTGCTTACTGCTTGCTGGTCCGCGGGCGAGTTCCTGGACGAAAGTAATGATGCGGGAGTCCTGCCAATCCACGGCCCCGATCAGTTTTTCCGCCACTCTGCCTTCCTGGTCGATAATGTAAGTTTCCGGGAATTTAAATGTCCCGTAACGGTTGGCGACGGATTGATTGGGGTCGCGCAGAATGGGAAACGAAAGGTGCTGCTCGGCCGCAAAAGTCTGCAAGGCTGCCGCATCCTCGTCCACACTGACGCCCATCACGGTAACGCCCTGGAGGCGCATTTGTTCGGCGAACTTTTCGAGGCCGGGAGTCTCCTCGACGCAGGGCGGGCACCAGGTGGCCCAGAAGTTCAGCACCACCACTTGTCGTCCCAAGTCGTGAAGTGAAAGCGAACCCTGAGTGAGAGCCGGAAGGGTGAAGTCAGGCGCTCTTTCTCCAATGTCCACGGGGTGCGGCTGTCGCAGGCGCCACGCCACAAGGATCGCGCCGCCCAGAATCAGCAAGAGTACAAGGATCTTAACCCCGTTCGTTTTGCTCATCGCCGCGCCCTTCATTATAATAGGAATTCGAGGATTACCGATTGTCGATTGAAAAAGCAGTGGCAAGTTCCTCTTCAGAAACCACACGAGACCGTGTCATTCCGAGCGCAGCGAGGAATCTTGCTCTGATTCTTTCTTCCGCGATCCCCCCAGGCAGAGCGAGATTCCTCGCCGCGCTCGGAATGACACCCCTGTGTGACGCAGTTTCTGGTGCACAATGGACCACCGACAGGTGGGGTGACACTCTCCTGTAAATAGCAATCGGCAATCGAAAATCGGCAATCCAGTAGTGCAGGGTAGATGAGCCAAGATTATCCCGGTCTGGTTTCCATAATCGTACCCGCCCGTAACGAGGCAGCCAACATCGAATGCCTGCTCCGATCGCTGGCAGACCAGCAAAGGGTGCGGGAAATCCTGGTTGTAGATGACCAGTCGGAAGACCGGACGTTGGAGATTCTGGAGGGTATGAAATCGGAGATGCCGCTTCTCCGCGTATTGCATATCGATTCGCTGCCGGAAGGCTGGCTAGGCAAGACCTACGCCGTAACTATGGCGGCCCGCGAGGCGGCAGGTAATTGGCTGCTCTTCACCGATGCCGATACGGAGCACCTGCCGGGCAGCCTTGCGGCCCTGCTCGAGCTCGCGGAGCGGGAAGGCGCTGATTTGCTTTCTCTCTCGCCCGGCCAGATAACGCCAACCTGGTGGGAGAAGGCTGTCATACCGCTCGTCTATGTGAACCTGGCGCGCCTTTACCGATTCGAAGAAGTGTCCGACCCCGGATCGCCTGCGGCGGCAGCGAATGGCCAGTATCTCCTGATCCGGCGCGAGGTGTACGCGCGCGTGGGCGGGCACGAGGCAGTCCGCAACGAAATTCTCGAAGACGTGGAGTTGGCGAAGCGAGTCAAGGCGGCGGGCGGCAAACTGCTTTTCCTGCCGGGAGCAGCCTGGGTCCAAACGCGGATGTACCACACCTTCCGTGAAATGTGGCGCGGATGGACCAAGAATCTCTTCCTAATTTACGGGGGAAACCTGTCGAAGATTTTCAAGACATTGGCCGGACTTTGTGTATTTGATTTGCTACCGCAGATTATTTTGGTCGTAGCCTTAATCTGGTTATTATCCGGCCGGGGAATTGTCATTAACCTGGGCGGGGCCCTAGGGTGTTTGCTCGTTGTCGTGGTGCGGCACGCCAGCTACTTACGGGCCGTCACTCGACTTGGATTTGACTCCCGTGTGGGGCCGTGGAGGCTCGAAGGCGCGGTGATCCTCGGCGCGCTATTAATCAACTCGGTTATAGCTCATCGCGTTTCGCACCATATTGACTGGAAAGGACGGCGTTATTCAACCTTGTAGCGCGGGCGTCTCGCCCGCCTTGACGCTGACGTATTAGGAAGCGCGCTCGGGCCGCAGCGGGCGAGACGCCCGCGTTACCTAAGGGGGTAGAGGATGATTCACGTCACACGCCGCGCGGAGTTTTCCGCTTCGCACGTCTATCACAATCCCAAGCTTTCGCCGGAAGAGAACCGGCGTATCTTCGGCAAGTGCAATAATCCCCATGGCCACGGGCATAACTACACGCTCGAGGTTACGGTAGCCGGTTCGATCGACCCAACCACAGGCATGGTGGTGGATTTGAAAGAGCTCAAGACGATCCTGGAGCGTGAAGTGTTGCAGTTGATGGACCACAAATTCCTTAACCAGGAAGTCCCGGCGTTTGCGACGAAGATTCCGACCACGGAGAACATTGCAGTGGAAATCTGGCGCCTGCTGGCCCCGAAACTTAGCTTTGGCAAGCTGCATCGTATAAGGTTGTACGAAACTCCCGACCTTTTTGTGGATTATTACGGAGATTGATCGTACGGTCACGCCATGGCGTGCCCCTATACCACTACGGAGATTGATGGTTTACCTCACCCGCCGCTACCGGTTTTCCGCTTCCCATCGGCTGCATAACGAGGCGCTGTCCGATGAGGCGAATCTGCGCATTTATGGCAAATGCGACAGCCCTTTTGGCCACGGCCACAACTATGTGCTGGAAGTGACGGTGGAGGGGCCGATTGATCAGGAAACCGGCATGGCCTTTGACCTCGTGGCGCTGGACGGCGTGGTCGAAAAAGAAGTACTGGAGCGCTTTGACCATGCCAACCTCAACCTGGATGTGGAGAACTTTCACTCCCGAGTGCCCACCACGGAAAACGTCTGCGAGGAGATATTCCATCTGCTCGAGGACAAGGTGGAGGGCGGTGGACCTCTGCACGCCGCCCGCCTCGCTCGCGTGCGGTTGGAGGAGACCAACTGGAACTTCTTTGAATATGAGGGCGAAGGCAGCGTGGGGAGCAGGAACTGAGAGGGCAAGAATGATTGAAGATCCCATGACGGCATTGAACGAGCTCGAAAAAGAGGGGGGATCCGACCCGCTCCAGGAGGCGATTCACACCCTGCTGCGTGAGGTCGGGGAAGATCCCCGGCGCGAGGGCCTTAAGCGAACTCCCGGGCGCGTGGCCAGGTCGATGCGCTTCCTCACCAGCGGCTACCATCAGGATCTGGACAAGATCTTGAACGGGGCGCTGTTTCCGGTGGCCTACGATGAAATGGTGATCGTCAAGGACATCGAGATCTTCAGCCTTTGCGAGCATCATCTGTTGCCTTTTTTTGGCAAGTGCCACGTGGCCTACATTCCGAACCAGAAGGTCATCGGCTTGAGCAAAATCCCCCGCGTGGTCGATGTCTTCGCCAAACGCCTTCAGGTGCAAGAGCGGCTCACCACGCAAATTGCCGAAGCGCTCATGGAACGGATTAAACCCCTGGGAGTGGGCGTGATCATTGAGGCCAAGCACCTCTGCATGATCATGCGCGGGGTGGAAAAGCAGAACTCGGTCGCCATCACTTCGCACATGATGGGGGCCTTTCGGAAGAGCGAGTTGACCCGGGCGGAATTTCTGAGACTGGTGCGGGAGCGAAGCTAGGGAGGCAGTGACGAGTGACGAGTGACAAGTGACGAGCAAGAACGGTGTTGGTTTTTACAAACTTTCCGCCTGCTCTGCACTTACACCCGAAACCTGACACCTGGCACCTGTACTTCCGCTCGTCACTCGTCACTGATTTATGAAACTCGAGGGAAAAGTCATCCTGGTGACCGGCGGCAGCCGAGGAATCGGTCTGGCGATTGCGCAGCGGTTGGGGGACGAGGGCGCCAGACTGGTGCTGGCGGCCCGGAAGGAAGCGGCGTTGCGCAAGGCCGGCGAGGAAGTAACCGGCGGGGCGCTGGTGGTCAAGGCGGATGTGACGCAGGCCAGGCAAGTGGAGCGGCTGTTCAAGGTGGTCGAGCAGGAGATGGGCCGCCTCGACGTCCTCATCAACAACGCCGGCGTATTTACTTATAAGCCCTTCCTCTCCACCTCCTTCGACGACTGGCGGAGCAACCTGGATACCAACCTGACCGCCCTGTTTTTGTGCACCCGCGCCGCCCTGCCTCTCCTGCGCCGCAGCCGCTCGCCCCATCTGGTGAATATCCTCTCGGTATCCAGCCAGCACGCTTTCGCGAATTGTTCGGCCTATACCGCTTCTAAGTTTGGAGCACTGGGCCTGACGCGGGTGCTGCGCGAGGAGCTTCGACCGTTGAAGATTCGCGTCACAGGCATCCTGCCGGGCTCCACGAACACTCGCCTCACCAACGAGTTTGGCTTCCCCGTCTGCCGCCTCGACCTCATCCAGCCGGCGGACATTGCGGAGGCCGTCTTTGGCGCGCTGGCACAACCCCCACGAACCACCCTGGAAGAAATCCTGCTCATGCCCTCGCAAGGGAGCGTAGGGGAAACCGAATGATGGGGGGGGGCGCCCCTCGGCCCGGCCTTGTAGGGGCGGCCCTTGTGGCCGCCCTGGGGCAACCATCCGCCAGTTGGCGGATTGCCCCTACACACATGAGTTCGATTTTCCTTTGCCAAGGACTACAGCTTCATGTTATTCTCAAATAGTTGAAAATAGAGATGAGAAGCGAGGAGATGGGCGGATGCCGTTGACGCGCGAATCCAAAGGCAACCTGATTGAGAGTTACCGAGTTCACGGGAAGGACACAGGTTCGCCGGAAGTTCAAGTAGCCCTGTTGAGCGAACGAATCAACTATCTGAATGAGCATTTCAGCGTTCATCGCAAGGACCACGCGTCGCGTCGTGGTCTGCTCATGATGGTGGGCAAAAGAAGGCGCCTGTTGGAGTATCTGAAACGCCTGGACGCGGAGCGTTATAAACGCGTCATCGAGAGGCTAGGCATCCGCAAGTAGCCGGTTTTGAGCAGACAGTTTAGTAATCCCCAAAGCGACAAATTTACTGCGCCAAGCGACCCCCCGCCCAGCGGGTGCCGGTCGCTTTTTCGTTTTATCGGAGGACATTGAGATGCAAAGAGTAGAAATTGCCCTGGGATCAAACACCCTTAGTATTGAATGTGGCAAAGTGGCCAAGCAGGCGAACGGTTCCGCCGTGGTCCGGTACGGTGACACAGTAGTGTTGGCGACCGCATGTTCATCGGAGCCCCGCGAGGGCATCGATTTTTTCCCTTTAACGGTTGACTACCGTGAATATAACTATGCCGCTGGGAAGATTCCCGGCGGCTTCTTCAAGCGGGAAGGAAGACCTACCGAAAAGGAAATCCTCACCAGCCGGATGATTGACCGGCCGGTCCGGCCTCTTTTCCCGGAAGGCTTCAACGACGAAACCCAAGTGATTGCCTTGGTCCTGTCGGCGGATTCGGACAACAACCCGGACGTGATTGGGATGGTTGCCGGGGGAGCCGCCCTTTACCTTTCAGATATTCCGTTTTATGCACCCATCGGAGCGGTGCGGGTGGGCTTGGTGGAAGGACGGCTGGTGGCGAATCCCACCTATGCGGAGACCAAGTCCAGCCTGCTGAATCTGATCGTGGTGGGTACGGATGATGCCATCGTGATGGTCGAGGCGGGCGCCAAGGAAGTTTCGGAAGAGATGATCCTGGAGGCCCTCCAGTACGGGCACGGCGAAATCCGCAAGATCGTGGCCATGCAAAAAGATCTCTTCGAGAAGCTCGGTATCAAGAAGCGGGAATTTGTTGCGCCCACCGTGGATGAGGTGTTTTACCAGGAAGTGAAGAGCAAGGTCGAGGTGGAGCTCCACGAAGCCATGGACACCTCGAAATATGCCAAGCAGGAAAGCCAACGTCGAATCGTCGAGAGCAGGACCAAATTGTTGGAAAGCTACCCGGAAGATGAGGAAGAGAAGCGCCGCTTGGCCGGGCATTATTTCAGCCGTCTGGAAGAGCGCCTCTTCCGTGACGACATTCTGGAGAAGCGCCAGCGGCCTGACCGCCGCGCGTTCGACCAAGTGAGGGAGATTAGCAGCGAAGTGGGCATCCTGCCGCGCACGCACGGTTCCGCCCTCTTTACCAGAGGAGAGACGCAGGCGCTGGTGACCGCGACATTGGGGACCGCCGAGGATGTGCAAAGGCTCGACGTGCTCGAGGGCGAGGCGTTCAAACGATTCATGCTCCACTACAACTTCCCGCCTTTCAGTGTGGGAGAGGTGGCGTTCCTGCGCGGTCCCGGCAGGCGGGAAATCGGCCACGGGGCGCTGGCGGAGCGTGCCCTGATTGGGGTCGTCCCGGAAGAGAAGGAATTCCCCTACACGATTCGCGTGGTTTCGGACATCCTCGAATCCAACGGCTCTTCCTCGATGGCGACCGTCTGCGGCGGGACCCTGGCGCTGATGGACGCGGGCGTGCCCATCAAGGCGCCCCTGGCGGGAATTGCCATGGGACTCGTGAAAGAAGGCGAGAAATACGCCATCCTGACGGACATTGCAGGTAACGAGGACCATTACGGCGACATGGACTTCAAGGTGGCGGGAAGCAAAGACGGCATTACCGCCCTGCAAATGGACATCAAGATCTCCGGCATCACCGCCTCCATCATGGCCGAGGCGCTGGCTCAGGCCAAGTTGGCCCGCCTGCACGTGCTGGGAAAAATGCTGGAGACGCTCTCCGAGCCCCGTAAGCAGATCTCCGAATTTGCACCCCACATCTACACCCTGCAAATCAACCGTCAGAAGATCGGCGAACTTATCGGGCCGGGGGGCAAGGTGATTCGCGGCATTATCGAGCAGACGGGCGTGAAGATCGATGTGGAGGATGACGGCAAGGTCAACGTCGCCGCCACCGACGAAACCGCTGCCAACAAGGCCCTCAAGATGATCAAGGACCTTCTGGCCGAGGCCGAGTTGGGCAAGACCTATCTCGGCAAGGTAGTCCGGCTGGCGGACTTTGGCGCTTTCGTGGAGATTTTCCCCGGTACGGACGGTTTGCTGCATATCAGTGAAGTCGCTGAGCACCGTATCCGGGACATTCGCGATGAACTCAAAGAAGGGGACCAGTTGCTGGTTAAAGTGATTGCCATCGAGGGCAACAAGATCCGGCTGAGCCGCAAGGCGGTCCTCCGCGAGCAGAAAGCCAAGGCCGTCCCAAAGCCCGACCAGCACACGTACCAGGAGCATCAGGAAAGGTGACACCATGGGCTATCTGGATAAGCTTGATCTCGACAACAAGCTCGAGTCCAAGCAGGAGTACGAGGAGCTCCTGGAAGAGTACCAGTTGAGACTGCTGAAGCTTCAGCGGAAGATCATTGAGAAGGGTATTGCAGTCTGTGTGGCTTACGAAGGCGAGGATGCGGCGGGGAAGGGAGGCAATATCAAGCGCTTGACGGAAACCCTGGACCCGCGCGGCTTCGAAGTCCGCCCCATCGGCCCGCCTTCAACAGAGGATCGGGCCTACCACTGGCTGCGCCGCTTCTGGCTGCGGCTTCCGCCCCGCGGCCGCCTGGGGATCTTCGATCGCACCTGGTACGGCCGGGTGCTGGTCGAGCGGGTGGAGAAATTTGCCAAGAAAGAGGAATGGCAACGCGCTTACCGGGAGATCAATGAATTTGAGCGGACGCTGGTGGATGACGGCATGGTGCTGGTGAAGTTCTGGATTCACATTTCCAAGAAGGAACAACTCGACCGCTTCAAGAAGCGAGAAAAAGATCCCTGGAAGAATTGGAAACTGAACGAAGAGGATTGGCGCAACCGCGAGAAGTGGGACCAGTACATTGAAGCGTTGGAAGACATGTTCGCGAAAACGGATACGGACTACGCGCCTTGGACCATCATCGAAGGCAACTGGAAGTGGTGGGCGCGGATCAAGGCACTGAAAACCGTCGTCAACAAGATCGAAGCGCGGATGTGAACGCGAAGGCGAACGCTCCAGCCGCAAACACGCTGTGACCATCCTTGGAGGTGTCATTCCTCGCTGCCATGAAAATGCCTGTGCCGAAGGCACCTTGGAGTGCGGTAGCAGCAGCTACCGCACTCGGACTTAGGTCAATACGACGTGGGCGCAAGATCGACAGAAGAAAAGGCGGTAGCTGCTGCTACCGCACTCCAAGGCGCTGCGCGCATTTTCATGCAAAGCGGTGAGCCGAAGGATCATGAAATCTGCGCTCGGAATGACAGCGTGACTGGTAGATAGGTTTTTGTCCTTGTCTTGAGTGAATCGGCGATGAGTCTGGATACAGCGCGCAGGGTTCTGGAGATCGAGGCGAAGACCTTGAGCGAACTCGTGGACCGCCTCGATCAGACCTTCGTTCGGGCTGTAGAAATCCTTTACGCCTGTCGAGGGAGGGTGGTGGTGGCCGGCATGGGGAAGTCCGGCCTGATCGGCCAGAAGATCTCCGCCACGCTTTCGAGCACCGGTACGCCCTCGTTTTTCTTGCATCCCTCAGAAGCCTTGCACGGCGACCTGGGACGCTTGGTCCGCAACGACGTCCTGGTGGCGCTGTCCTACAGTGGTGAGACCGCGGAGCTGCTACAGTTGCTCGATACCGTCAAACGTCTGGCTATCCCGCTGATCTCCTTCACGGGCAATCTGAACTCCACACTCGCGCAGGTCAGTGACGCGGTGCTCGATGTGGGAATTCGAAAAGAAGCGTGCCCGCTCGGCCTGGCCCCCACCGCTTCGACCACCGCCATGCTGGCCATGGGCGATGCCTTGGCCATGGCGCTGCTCGAGCAGCGAGGCTTCGACGAAGCCGACTACGCCGCACTGCACCCGGGCGGGGAGCTCGGGGTTAAGCTGCGCCGGGTCGAGAGCGTTATGCACACGGGGGATCAACTTCCCCGCGTCGGCCCGCGCACGCCCATGCCGGACGTGATCTATGAAATGAGCAAGAAAGGTCTGGGTCTCACTGCGGTGACCGGCGCATCGAAGCATCTGTTGGGAATCATCTCCGATGGCGACCTGCGCCGATTGTTCCAGCGGGAAGGGAACCGTGCTCTGGACTTGAAAGCAGGGGACGCCATGACGCGAAATCCCGTGACCATCGGCCGGCAAGAATTGGCCACCAAAGCCCTGAATCTCATGGAGGCTCGGAAAATTACCTCCCTCCTTGTGGTGGACGCAGAAGGCAAGCTGGAAGGCGTAGTCCATATCCACGACCTCTGGACAACACAAATGTTTTGAAGATGAACACGGTTGTCACCACCAAGACACGAAGACACCAAGGAAAAGGCAGAAGCCAGAACGGAGAACGGTTGTTCTTGGTGTCTTCGTGTCTTGGTGGTGACAGCTAGTCTCCCTAGGACTCCAAACTATCGAGGATGATCATGCCTATGACTTCTAAACAACTCCAAGCCCGCGCGCGCAAGATCAAGCTCCTGCTCATGGACGTAGACGGCGTCTTGACGGAGGGGCACTTCTTCTATCTTCCGCGTCCCGGTGGCGGCCTGGTTGAAAGCAAGGCCTTCCATTCGCGCGACGGGCTGGGCTTCCGCATCGCCCACCAAGCCGGGCTCAAGACAGGCTTCATCTCGGGCCGCAGTTCACCTGCCGTCGAGTACCGGGTCAAGGAATTGGGCGTTCACTTCCTGAAGCAGAATGCGCGGGAAAAGCTGGAGCCTTACCAGGAAATCCTCCGAGAGGCGCGCCTCAAAGATGAGGAAGTGTGCTATGTGGGCGACGATATCGTGGACCTGCCTCTGCTCACTCGCGTCGGCTTGGCGGTCGGTGTGGCCGATAGCCACAAACTCCTGCGCCGCTACGTTCACTTCATGACCCGGCAGCCGGGAGGCAGGGGCGCAGTGCGCGAGGTCATCGAGCTGATTCTCTCCGCCCAAGGCAAGTGGGAAGCCGTCCTCGAACACTACCTGCGATAGTGTGGTATACTAAGTTGGAATTGGCACCTTCAGGTCATGAGTATCGAAGATTACAAGACGATTCTCTACCGGCAGGAAGATGGTTCATGGGTGGCCGAGATACCCGCCATCCCAGGTTGCTACGCCCTGATGTCCAGCCGGGAAGAAGCTCTTGCAGAGCTTGGCAAGGTTTTTGGAATCATCTCTGAGGAATATCGCGACAAGCGCATTCCCCTGCCCGCCGACACCACCGAGATCGTCCATGCCTAGCGCCACAGCGCGAGAGTTTCAGAAAGTGGCTCGCGCATTGGGGTTCGTCAGAACAAGACAAACAGGGAGTCACGAACGCTGGAACCACCCCGACGGACGCGCGGTGACGATACCTCTCCATCCTGGGCGCGAAGTCGGCCCGCCGCTTTTCTTTAAGATCGTCCGACAAATGGGGATCTCGCTGGAGGAGTTCTTGAGACTGCGGTAGAAATAGTCGGAGCCTATTTTGTCCCGGCAATCTTGACACCAACCGCTTTGGCGGCTTTTCTCAGGTCGTTGTCCAGGGTGGCCAGGGGCAGTCCCTCACGGATCGCGAGTTCGAGATAAGCAGCATTTCGCACACCGCGGCGCAAGGCGCGAATCCGTTCAGCAACTTCCTTGGGATCCTTCTTGCGACGATTCGCAGCCGGGACCAACAGCGCTACCGGCACGCCATGCTTCGTGATGGTGATCTCTTCCCCTTTGGCAACGCGCTGCAATAAGGCTGACAAATGGGTTTTGGCATCGAACAATCCAACAGTGTTCATGAGAACCTTTCCACTAGTCTAAGACTAGTTGAAGCACAGCCAACTGTCAAACCCCTGTTTGCCCCATTTTGCACAGGTCTTATTGCACGGCGGACCCAAGACATATTTGTGATGCCAGGAGTAATCAACAAAACGCTCCTGCACCCGGCCTGCCGGGGAAGGACAGCAAGCGAGTGGCGCAGGACGGAGGTCTGCGCTGCCTGCTATCAGCCGTCAGCTTCCCGGCTCCTGACTTCCGACTCCTGATTTCTTCTCCTGGGACCGGGCCTACCGCTCAATTACGCCGCAGGCAATCCGGGCCCCGGCGTTGCCGGCGGGATCGGTTTTCCCATCGTCCGGTTTCTCATGGATGACAAGGGAGGTGCCGCCCTCGTGAAATAACGACTTCGGCCCTTCACCAAGCGTAGCCCCCATAATCAAAAATCGGGTGGTGGCTTTTCCGTCCTGGCCCACGTTCAGGTTTTGCAGGTCGCCCATGTGATGGCCCTGTGGATTGTCCCAGCCGTGTTGTTTGCCCTCGGGATTGAAGTGAGGACCGGCGGACTTGAAATCGGGCGCTTCACACTTCCCCACCGAGTGGACGTGGAAGCCGTGAACTCCCGGCGTCAGATTAGAGGCCTTCAGCTCCAGTTGAACCCCATTGGCTTTTTGGCTGAAGGTTGCGGTGCCAACGGGCACGCCGTTTGCGTTGAGTAGGTCGGTCTTTGCTTTCTTCGCAGCATTGAGGGAGATTGCGCATGCGAAAAGGCAGAGGATTCCGGAGAGAAGCAGCAGTTTCTTCGTCATTGAATGTCCTCCTGTGATGTTTGCTTGTTATAGCCCGCAGCCTGCACGATTCCACGCCCCCGAAAGTAAGTTCGCAGTCAGCACTGCTTACAGCTTTTCCGTTCCGTCAAGCTCACTCAGTTCCCGGTCGAACGTACCCAGCGGCAAATGCCCCACCTTCCAAGCCAAGCAAAGTAGGAGACAGTCGGAAAAGCCAAGTGCCGGCCGCTCGCGGAAACGCTTAAGCGCCGCCGCCACAACGTCCGAGTCTTGAAAGGTCAATTCCTTGTGGTTGAGAAGCATTTCAACCGCAGAGGCGATTTCGGTGGGGCCACGTTCGTACACGGCTGAAAGGACCCACATTGCTTCGGCGAGGGCTAAGATTGAGACCCACGCCCCGTTCTTCACCCAATGGTCAGCCGATGCAGCTTGCCGGGCATCGTCGCGCGTGATGAGTCTGACGAGGACATTCGTGTCAACGGCGCGCATGGCGCTCCCGCACGTGCTGTCGGATTCCTTCCTTCAATTGATTGAGGGTTCGAGGCCTCGGGGCTTGCTGGGGAAATAGTGCCCGATGGATATCCTCCGAGCTGAACCGAGCCGATCGGCGCACGACGATCTGTTCGCCCTCTTCGTTCCATTCCAGAACTGACCCGGGGCCGATGCCAAGCCTTCGACGCACTTCCGCGGGCACCGAGACCTGACCTTGCGCAGTGACCTTTGAACGAGCCAATGACATGCTCATATATTACCACAGGTAATGGAGGCGCGATGAGGAAACCTGCGACTTTGCCAAATGTCGCCGGCATAACACAGAAATCAGCGGGTCAGGCAGACCTATCCTGCGGCGCGCCCTGCCGTGCCGGTTCAAGAAAACCGTTGCAGGAGGTTTGGGAGTTGGCTGGCAAAGGCGGAGCGCGCCAGGATGAGGTCGCAGCCGGCGTCACGCGCCGCAGCGATGAGGTCGTTTTGAACGTGGGACACAAAACCGATGACCGTGAGGTCTTTTGTCTTCAAGTCAGACTTGAGGGTGTGCAAAACTTCCAAGGCTTTGCCTGACCGATGGTTCAGATCGATGATGAGGGCGGTCGGAACATACTCGATGGCTAGCTTGGGCAAGTCCGCAGGCTGAGCCGATTCCACCGCCACGCCGAGGTGTTGGGCAGTCTGCTGGATCTTGGACAGGAAAAGGAGGTCTTCGACTACGGCCAGAATCATTGCTTTTTATGATCGGGAAATCGGGTGAATAAAGAGTCATCTTAACACAGCAGTACGGAATATAACCACGGTTGGCCTTTTCCTGAATCCCATCCTGAATCCTGGCTCTTCCGCCTTGGCCGCCAAAAAACGCTTGACAGGCTGCGCTTAATATGATAGCCTAGGAAGCGATGTGTGGCCGTACTCTCAAGACCCTGCAAAGCCCAGCGCGGGCTCCCCGATCTTTATTTCTAAATCGACAATGTGTCATTGTTTGCCCCCACCACTTCAATCGTAGTAACTTTACGAGAATTTTTTTTGAACGAACGAAGCTTGAATGTCTATGAAAACAAAGGACCGGTTTAGAAGACTCCAGAATTAGGCCGGAATGTATGTGAAAACAAAGGAACTTAGTCGCATGATCCGGGAATATTATTGAAAACAAATGTACTTAGTAGGTGGAATGCAGGCAAGAGCAGGGAATGCCAAGATGCTTCGCCGCCCGAACGGCAGGACCACTGAGCGTGGCTGGCATGGGGTATGCGCATTGTCCCCGCGCCGCGGCGAGGTTCCAAGTTGAGACATCAGGAACGAACCCCAAGCTGGGCGGCGGGTGGGCACAATAGCCCAATTCGCGGAGATGAGTGTTGCAAATGCCGCATCATCAAGCCGGAGCGCGCGCGTGGGCAATTTGTCTCCTGAGGCTGCAAAGCGACAAAGGTCTTAGGTTGCGACCTGCCACCCAAGCCGATTGCTCCCTATCTGGCGGCTGGCAAAAGAATTGCTGGCTGCGCTTAATGGGGTTTAAGCAGCGCAATGTCCGCCGCCACGCCGCTTTGGACCCTAACAGGATGCTGAAAGACCTTTGGCAGCCTTGTCATCACGACCCCTCAACTGACCGAGCAGGGAAGACGTACGCTTTTCAAGGAGGCTAATGCTGAACCAAGAGAACACGAAGTCAACAGTGACTCCGACTCCTGAAAGCCGACCAAAGCCGAAACTCAACCCCAAAGCGCCTCGTCAGGCTCTGCCACTCCTCTCACCGCAGGAGCGCCTGCGTGGTCCGGCGGAGGTGGCCCTGGGTTTTTCGCTGGCGCACGTTCAGGTCGAGGCGCTCCGATGTTTGCAGTGCAAGAATCCGACTTGCGTCGAGGCCTGCCCGCTGCACATCAATGTCAAAGCCTTCATCGGCTTGATGGCGCAGGGGGATTTTGCCGGGGCTTTCGACAAGATCAGTGAGGAAAGTCCTTTTCCGGGCATCTGCGGACGTGTATGCCAGCATGAGCTTTACTGCGAGCATGCCTGCCTGCTGGGGAAGAAACTGCAACCGGTAGCCATCGGATCCCTAGAGCGGTTCGCAGCCGATCATCACCGTCAAGCCGCCTCCACTCCGCCGCCACCCCCGACGCTGGACGGGGCCCGCGTGGCTCTGGTGGGAAGCGGCCCCGCATCCCTCATTGCGGCCTACGATCTGGTGCGAAACGGCTACCGGGTCAGCATTTTCGAAGCCCTGCACGGCTTGGGTGGCGTGCTGGCCTACGGCATCCCGAATTTCCGCCTGCCGCGAGAGATCATCCGTGACGAGGTAAACCGCCTGCGAAGCATGGGCGTCGAGTTTCGCACGGATTTCATCGTCGGCAAGACAACCACCGTGGAGGAATTATTCGCGGAAGGATTTCAAGCCATCTTCCTCGGCACCGGCGCCGGCCTGCCGCATTTGATGAACATTCCCGGGGAAAACTTGATCGGCGTCTACACCGCCAATGAATACCTGACCCGGCTGAATCTGATGGAGGCTTTTCGCTTCCCGGAGTCTGACACGCCGGTTCGGATTGGCTCCCGGACGGTCGTGGTGGGCGGAGGCAACTCTGCCATGGACGCGGCCCGCTGGTCGCGGCGCATGGGCAGCAATACGACGATCATGTTCCGGCGCGGGCGCGCCGAATTGCGTGCCCGGCTGGAGGAGATCGAGCACGCCGAGGAAGAAGGAGTGCACTTCGACTTCCTGGCCGCGCCGGTCCGCCTCTTCGGTGACGACAAAGGGATTCTGCGCGAGATGGAGTGCATCCGAATGCAGTTGGGAGAGGTTGATGAATCTGGCCGGCCCTCTCCGGTTCCCATGCCCGGGTCGGAATTCCGCATGCCTGTGGACACGGTGGTGATGGCCATCGGTCAAAGTCCCAACCCAACCGTGCAGCGCGCCACGCCGCAGCTCCTGACCAAACGGGGCAAGGTTGTGATCGACGCACAGGGTCAAACCAGTATTCCCAATGTTTTCGCGGGTGGCGACGTCGTCCGTGGCGGCTCGACTGTTATCCTGGCGATGCGCGACGGCCGCGCTGCCGCCGCCGCGATTCACAACGCCCTCCAGCAGCAGGCGTCTGTGGCACAGGAACTCTCGCCTGTGTCACCCGTCCCGGCTGTCGACAGCACACAGGCAAGAGTGCCTGTGCCACTAAACGTGGGCAATCGGATTTTGGCCAAACGGCTAGTCACACCGGAAATTGCCTGGCTGCAAGTGGAAGCTCCGGAAATTGCAGCGCGGTGGAAGCCGGGCCAGTTCGTCATCATCCGGCCCACAGAAATGAGTGAGCGCATCCCGCTGACGATTGTGGATGGAGACGTGGCGGCGGGGAGCATAACTCTCGTCGTGCAGGCGGTGGGAAAAACCAGTCGCGCCACGGTGCGGCTCGAGGTCGGGGACCGCTTGGCGGACCTCTTGGGACCGCTCGGCCTACCGGCCAGCATCGAGAAAGTCGGGCACGTCCTGTGCGTCGCCGGCGGAGTAGGGGTCGCCGAGTTACTTCCCGTGGCGCGGGCTTTCAGAAAAGCGGGGAACCGCGTCACGGCCTTGTGCGGCGCGCGTTCAACCGCTCAGATCATCCTTGACGCAGAGTTGCGCACGGTGGCCGACGAAGTTCTTTGGGCAACCGACGACGGCTCGGCAGGGCTGCACGGCACGGTGGTGGATCTGATGCGCGCTTGGCGGGCCGGCAACCCTGACGCGCTTGGGGCTGCTCACGTTATCGGGCCGATTCCCATGATGCGCGCTGCGGCCGCAGTCACCCGAGAATGGGGGGTCTTGACGTACGCCAGCCTGAATCCCATTATGGTGGATGGCACTGGCATGTGTGGAGGATGCAGGGTCACTGTGGGCGGGAAGGTCAAGTTCGCCTGTGTTGATGGGCCCGAGTTCGATGCGCACCAAGTGGACTTCGATGAGTTAACTCGCCGCACGCGCGCCTACCTCGAGGAGGAACGTGTGTCCCGCGAGCGGCACGAATGTTCGATCGGTTTGGGGAAATAATCGTGTGAGTCGAGGGAAGAGGTCAGGAAAGAGAAGAGCAACCATTCATAGCGGGGGGGTATCATAATCTATTGGGTTAGAAGACTCTCCTGGGAGTCTTCAAACTTTCGTTCCCCTTTACTTCCGGATCAGCGGGGATGAGCAGCCAAATCTAGAATTGAACCGTCATTACTACTATGGCCCAAGAATCAACAGCAAATCAGAGCCAAGAGAAGCGAGTGAGATTGGTCCGCCCGTCGATCGTTTTGCTTTGCGGACCCGCGGCCTGCGGCAAGTCGACTTTTGCGCAGCGTCATTTTCGCCCTACCCAGATCGTCTCTTCTGACTGGGCGCGAGGTTGGGTGTGCGACGACGAGCGGGATCAGCGCTTTCAAGCCCAGGCGTTTGCTCTAGTCCACTACCTCACGGAATTGCGGCTGGGCTTGAACCGGCTCTGTGTGGTGGATTCCACAGCGCTCGCTCCGCCCCATCGCAGGGAGTACCTTGATTTGGCAAAGAGGTTTCGCGTTCCCTGCGTCGTTTTCCTTTTTGATGTTTCACTCGAGAAATGCGTGGAGCGCGACCGATCACGGGAGAGGACGGTAGGAAGTCCTGTGATCGAGCGGCAGCACTTGGCTTTTGGTCAGACCAAGGCGGACATCCGCAAGGAAGGATTCGACCAGATCATCGAGTTGGGCGAAGAGGACATGGACAAGGTCCAGATTGAGATTATCTTTCGCCCCATTCCGCAGCCTCCCGAGACGCCGGGCCGGCGTCCGCAAGGAGAAGCTCGGCCTGCTCCTCGCCCTTGGCAGCAAAGAACCGGAAGGGGACCGTACGCGCGTGAGGCGAGACTTGCTTCGCCCGCGCCACCTCCACGCCCGTCCGGGCCGCCCGCCAAACCCGAAGTCGGGCCCCCGAATTCGCCGCCGAAGTCGGCTTCTGCTGCCCCCGGGCGCGTTCAAGCCCCCACTGTTGCCGCGCCTCCGAGGCCGGTTGAGCCTGCTTCGTCCTCCTCACAGGGCACAAACCAGGCGACGCCGGGCACCAAGACCAAACCTGAACCATAAGATGAGCTGCAGCATGGGAGGGCGTGGTTAAAATCCCGCCCTTCCCTGTTTGTGGTGGGAAATCGCGGTCAGCGATCCGGCCTTCCCTCCAGGCGGTCATACACGGTTCGGGCGCAGGTCGAGCCCAAGGACTCGTTGTAGAGGGATCGCAAGCGAAGGATTTCGCGGACTTCCTCGTCAAAGCGGTGGAGTGCCTGGAGGTCGGCTTTTCGAATGGGGAACCGCGTGCCCTGATGGTGCCAGAACTTCTGGTACCCGCGGTCCTCGAGTTCATAGTTCAAGCCGCGGATGATGAAATAAGGCGGGCCAACAGCAATCCATCCTTGCTCAGCCTTCGGTTCCAGGTATTGGACGCAGTTGTACTTTCTCACGCCGAGTGAGGCAGGGGATATGCCCGCCTCCACAACCTCAAAACCGGCGGAGGTAAACTGTTTCCGAAGATCGGTCGTTACTGATCGCGTTCGTTCCATTCCATTCGACCCCGCAAAGTTTACAATCCGAAATCCATACCTTAGAACCAGAATCTAATCTATTGCTGGCAAGAAGCGCAAGGGCTGGGCTTTGGAAGAAGAGTAGAATAGTTGAAGGTCCGCCGGATGTCGCGGGCCTGACGGGGAATCTTCCACACGAAACTCTCATGGCGCTCAAGATCAATCACGCGCAGATGGAGGCCATTCGCCGGCATGGCGCCCAGGATTACCCTTTTGAGTGCTGCGGAGCGATGCTGGGGAAAGCGAATGGCGTTTCGAAACAGGTGGGTGAGATTGTTCCTTTGAAGAACCTCCGCAACGACCCGGCGCGCGCGCAGGAATTCCTCCCGCTTGACAACCCCGCAAGGGAAACGGAGCACAACCGCTTCCTGATCGATCCGCTCGATCAGTTGCGGGTGGAAAAGGATGCGCGCGCCAGGGGTTTAGAGGTTTTGGGCTATTACCATTCCCACCCGGATCATCCGGCGCGGCCTTCGATTTACGACCGCGAACACGCTTGGCCGTGGTATTCTTATGTTATAGTATCGGTAGAGCGGGGCTGCGCGAAGGATTTGACCTGCTGGATGCTGGCCGAAGAGGGGGGGGGCTTTTGCCCCGAGCCGGTTGAGGTCGTCGAATAGGACGGTTGCAGTTTTGGCCTATTGCAAGAATCGCCGGCTATTCTGCCGCATCAAATAAAGACGGGTTTTGCGTGATGTCGAAATTAGGCAGTGACCCGAGGAGCGGGGATGGAGGCTAAAATAACGATTCCAACTCTCCTGCGTAAGAACCACGCGTTTAGCATCGTTCGTTCCATTGCCGGCGGGACAGCCCTCCAATGCATCTGTACCTAGCCTGGGCTTATTATGGCTTCGGCCATAAGGAGCGCCAGGGGTAAATCCAAGATCATCTTCAGTCTTCACGAAGTCTCACTCTCAGGACGCGGGAAGGGAATTCCCTCCTGAGGGCCGACAGTTGTTCCCTAGACGAAGGGACGACTAATTTGAGCACAAACAATTCACTCTAGAGAGGATATTCAATGTCGAACATTTACCAGGATAACTCGTTCAGTATCGGAAGAACTCCGCTCATTCGGCTCAACCGAATACCCGACGGAGCCAAGGCCACCGTTTTGGCAAAGATCGAGGGACGCGGCCCTGGCTATTCGGTGAAGGACCGGATCGGGTCAGCTATGATTTGGGACGCTGAGAAGCGAGGGGTTTTGACACCGGAGAAGGAGATCATTGAGCCTACCAGCGGCAATACGGGAATTGCTCTCGCATTCGTCGCCGCCGCGCGCGGCTACAAGTTGACGCTGGTCATGCCGGAGACCATGTCGCTCGAGCGCCGGCGCGTGGTGGTGGCCCTTGGCGCCACTTTGATCCTCACCCCAGGGCCGGGGGGCATGCCCGGCGCCATCAAGAAGGCGCAGGAGATTTATGAATCTGATCCCAAACACTATTTCCTGCCCCAGCAGTTTGACAATCCTGCTAACCCTGACATCCATGAAAAAACCACTGGACCCGAGATTTGGAACGATACCGATGGGACGATCGACGTGTTGGTGTCCGGGGTGGGAACGGGCGGGACCATCACCGGCGTTTCCCGCTTCATCAAGAATACCAAGGGCAAGAAAATCCTGTCGGTGGCGGTCGAGCCGGCAGCAAGTCCCGTGTTGACTCAAACCAAGTCCGGGCAGCCTCTCAAGCCCGGTCCGCACAAGATCCAGGGGCTGGGAGCGGGCTTTGTCCCCAAGGTTCTCGACTTGTCGTTGGTTGACCGTGTTGAGCAAGTCTCCAACGAAGAGTCCATCGAGTTTGCTCGGCGACTGACCAAGGAAGAAGGTATCCTAAGTGGCATTTCCTGCGGCGCCGCGGCCGCAGTGGCTGTGCGCTTGGCCAAGCAACCGGAGTTTGCCGGGAAGACGATCGTTACGGTCTTGCCGGATTCCGGCGAGCGCTACTTGTCCACGGTGCTCTTCGAGGGAATCGGCTAGTGCGCAGGAGTCGAGAAGTCGAGGAGTTGAGAAGTCGAATCTCGAGGGCAGGGACTTCTCGACCCCTCGATCCTCGATTGCAGGAGGCCGAAGCTTATGGGTAAGAACTTCTTGACTTCTCGACTTCTTGACTCCTTGACTCCTCGACTCTGGACTCCTCGACTGAAAGGCTGGCGGGCTATGGATGACAAACGATTAGAGAATCTTGCAAGCGAATTTAAGGTGGCGCTGGATGCGCAACTTTCCGGTGATTATGGGTGCGAGTCTCTGCTCCCCAGCCGAGAGGCCGCGGCGAAAATCTGCCGTCATTACCTCGGGCTGCTTTTCCCTGTTTTTTATCAGGGCCAGGGCGCGGAAGTGGATCGCGCGGCGACAGCAGCCCGGCCTTACCTGGTCGAGATTGAGACGCTATTGCGCGAGCAGTTGTGCTCTGCCATGCGCTTCGACCGGCGCTGCCTGGGGGAACAGTCTCCTGCTGACATTGAGGATCGCGCCCAGGAACTGGTCGAACAAGTATTTGCTCAACTGCGGGACTTGGCCAGGTTGCTGGCCTCGGATATCGAAGCAGCTTTCCGGAATGATCCCGCCGCCGCCAGCCATGAGGCGATTCTACTCAGCTACCCTTGCATTGAGGCAATTACCGTGCAGCGCCTGGCGCACCGGCTCTACCAGATGGGAGTGCCTTTCCTTCCCCGCATGATGACCGAGGTGGCGCACAGCCACACCGGCATCGATATCAATCCCGGGGCTTCCATTGGCGAATCGTTCTTCATCGATCATGGGACTGGCGTGGTGATCGGCGAGACCGCCAGCATCGGCAATAAGGTGACTCTTTACCACGGTGTGACGCTGGGAGCATTCAATCCGCTCAGCAAGGATGAAGAAGGTCAGCTTCGTCGAGGGCAGGAAAACAAGCGCCATCCGGACCTCGAGGATCACGTCACCGTTTACCCCAACGCCACCATCCTGGGCGGCCATACCCGGGTTGGCCATCACAGCGTCATTGGTGGTAACGTGTGGCTCACGCACTCTGTGGTACCCTATAGCAAGGTAAGGGTTAAAGACCCCGAGCTGGTCATCTTCAACGGGGAGCCCGGCAACTACCGCGCAGATTTCTCAATATGAATGACAGGGAGGGTTAAATGGCATTGAAAATTGGAGACCAGGCGCCTGATTTCAGGCTCAGCTCGACAACGGGCTCGACCCAGGGCGAGTTTCAGCTTTCCGCCTATCGCGGCCGAAATGTGGTGGTCTGCTTCTACCCACTGGACTTCACCCCTGTCTGACAGAAAGAACTGTCAGCATTCCAGGCGGACCTCGCCCGCTTTGCTGACCTCAACGCCCAGGTCGTGGGCGTCAGCACCGACTCGGTTTTCTGCCATATCGCTTTCCAGAAATCTCTGGGCGGTCTTCAGTTCCCCCTCGCGACGGACCGCTGGCCCTACGCCAAAACCGCGGCGGATTATGGCATCTTTCCTCCCACAAGACACCAGATACCCTTCATCAACGACCGCGCGGTGTTCATTGTGGATAAGGAGGGCAAGATCGCTTGGATGAAAATCTACGGGCTGAGACAGCAACCGGAAAACTCCGAAATCCTGAAGGCGCTGAAGAAGCTCAAGGGACAAGAAAATCCGTAACGGCCTTTTCGTTTCTTGCCAGGAATCTCCCGGCGCGTCGTTTGCCCGGGGTTGGCTGGAATTCGTGGTCTTTGATTGATCCCTATATACCGGGCTGATTGACAGCGGAGGAGGTTGCTACACCACTTCCTCAATCGTCAATCGTCAATCGCAAATCAGCAATCGGCTATGGACCTGGCTGCATTCGTAAGAAAATATATTGAGCTCTCCGGACGCTCCGGAGGGGCCGTCCACCTCTCGGAATTCGGCCTTAGCAAAGCGGAAACAGAAAAGGTGATCTCTGCCTTCGACGACGACTATCAAATCAGCCGGTATATGGCGCTCTTCCGCGAACCCGACGAAGCATTGGTCTGCTATCCGCCCGACGCTCGCGTATACTCCATTAACGGATTCGAAGTGAGTCATGTTTCTCTCGCTCCGGGCATACGCGGGGTCGTGTGAACCAAGGCGGAACCGGGCGCCTGCTCCCTTACCTAATACGCCGGGTGAAAAGCTGTCCCGCTCACGAGCGGGGCTGGGACTCGACGAGGTTTTTCTGAAGTGACTGAACCAGAGCTCTGGCTGCGTTGTTGAGCAGAACTGCGTCGGAACCGGAGGCGAGGAAACGGTACCCGAGTTCGAAGAACCGCGTGAGGTCCCTGGGACTCGGCAACAGGATTCCGCAGTGCTTCCCACGCGACAAGGCAGATTGGGCGATCCGCCGGACCGCGAAGTCAAAGTCCGGGTGTTCGAAATTGCCGAGTATCCCCATGGAGTGCGACAGGTCCGAGGGACCGATGAACAAGACGTCCACGCCCTCGACGGCTGCAATGGCCTCCGCGTTCTTAACTGCAGTGGGCGACTCGATCTGGACGATGGTCAGCAGCGCTGCTGATCCCTCGAGATAGGGGCGAAAATTGGCGCCGTACGCGCAGGCGCGATTCGAAAACGCCACGCCGCGCACGCCCGCCGGGGGATAGCGCATGGCGGCGACTGCGGTCGCTGCCTCCTCTGCTGTATCGACGTGGGGAAACATAACGCCATGCGCTCCGAAGTCGAGAACGCGATGCACGCGTTGCCGCGCGTTCGATTCCACCCGCACAATGGTGATGCACCGGTGCGTGGCCAGGGCTTGCATCTGTGCCAGGGCAGTTATCTCATCTCCCGCGCCGTGCTCGAGATCGATGAGCGCCCAATCATAACCGGCGGCGGCCATCAATTCGGCGGTCTGGGCCGATCCCAGCGAAAGGAAGCCGCCCAATACCGCCTCGCCTCGCGCCAGCCGTTCTCGAAACAATGCCGCGCCCACCTGGGGCGCCCACTCGTTTGCAGGTGTTGTCATTTCGGTTTCGTAATTTACCACAAGTGTGGACTCAACGGAAACAAAATGAAAGGTGAGCAGGAACATGGCGCCCCACCCATACAGTTGAGCACTGGGGCGAGGTATTGAAACTAACCTATCTCTTCGTTCGCCCGCCGAAGAAGGGCGCGCATATAGGAAATGCAGTAGGCGTTCGCCATGCGCTGATTTGTGTCGCCGACAAGCCCCGGATAATGATCGGGGATGAGGGAGGCGGTACAACGCACTTGGCGGAGGGACTTCATGACCTGATACATGTCCAGGTAGCCGTCGTCTGGAAAAGTTTCGTGAAAGCGCGGCAAGGGCGAACTGACATTACGGAAGTGGACGGCAAAGATCTTTCCCCGGGCGCCAAAATCCTGAATCATTCCATAGACATCCTTGCCCGTTTTCTCGCCCCCTTCCGACCAGGTCCCGACGCAGAAGGTTAATCCCCAGTACTTGCTGTGGCCGGCAATCTCGTCGGCCCGTTTGATGGCGTCGTAGTTGATGAAGATCTTCGCCACACCGTTCATGGGCGTAACCGGCGGGTCATCAGGATGCAGCGCCAGCCGGACGTCGGCGCGCTCCGCAACGGGGAGAATCGCCTTAATGAAATAGGTGTAATTGGCCCAGATATCGTCGGCGGAATATTCGCGTTCGAAGCGTGGCCTCTCGACGTTACGCCGGAAGTCGTCCACGCTGAACTCGCGAACTTTGTACCCACGCGGGGATTCGATCATCTGGGTGGTGTAGGTATTGGCGGGGTGAAAATCGATGGCGGCAGAGAAAATTCCGGCGCGGCCCAGGTCGCGCAGAAAACTCTGGAACTTTTCAATATCCTGGTCCCTACCGGGCTGGCCGAGTTGGATCTTGAGGGAGCGATAGGTGTCCAGGAGGGCAGAGTGAATCTTGAGTCCGTAGCGGCCAAGCCGCTCTTGGGTACTCCTGATGAATTCATAGGGGGCGTCGTCACCGAACTCGGCGTGGACCCACTGCAAACCAATCTGTTTGAGGAAAAGCATTTCGTCGTCGCTTGCGGAATGCACGTCGATCTTGACGGCAAGCTTAAGATTGTCCAGGTCATCTTCATTCTTGTGGGAGGCGGCGGTCGCCGCCCGAGCTTGCACAGCGACTAGCGCGGCGGCGCTCGTGGCCAGCGGGAGCTTGATGAAGCTGCGTCGAGAGGTTTCCAAATTACTCTTGAGCTTCATGATTGTTCCCAGTTGTGGCGACTGAGGAAGATGATGATCGCCGGGGTGGCCACCGGAGTGTATTGCCCGGTAAAGGTGAGGTGGCCTGTCTCCCGATTGATGCGGTAAGCGGTGATGGCGTCGCTCCGCTGATTGCATACGTAAATGAAATTCCCTGTGGGATCGATCTCCAAGGCGCGCGGATAATCGCCTCGAGTCCAAACCTCGTCGACCCAGGTCAGGACACCACCCTTGCCAATGGAAAAAATCGCCACGCTGTCGTGCAGCCGGTTGGTAACGTACAGGAACTTCCCGTCGGACGAGACCACAATCCCCGAAGTGAAGCTGGTGCCGGTGAAGCCCTTGGGCAAGGTTGAAACGGTTTGCTTCGCCGTCAGCCTTCCACTGGTGGCGTCGAAGTCGAACAACACCAGGGTGGAGCCTTGTTCTTGCAGCGAGTACAGCCGTTTTCCATCGGCTTGGAAAACACAATGGCGCGGCCCGTCTCCCGGCGGCAACGCGACAGATGGGGGATCATTGGCCGTGAGCGTGCCTTTTTGGACATCGAACTTCCAGATAAAGATCTTGTCGAGCGCCAGGTCGTTTACCAGAACGAAGCGACCCGTAGGATCGGCCTGGATCATATGCGGGTGAGCGCCGCCGTCGTGGCCGAATATGGCAAAGTTCCCGGGCGCGGCGCTGGTAGGATGGATTGGCCCCACCGTGCCTATATCCGCTTTGACATCGGTGGCGGCGCCCAGTTCGCCGTTCGGCCGGATGGGGAGTACTGCCACCGACCCCCCGCTGAAGTTGGCCACCAGCAGGTGTTTGCCGGAAGGATGGACGCTCACGTGGGCGGGGCCGGCTCCTCCTGAGCTGACGGTATTGAGCAACTCGAGATTTCCGTTCGCGCGGTCGATCGAGAAGGCGCTCACCGAACCGGAGTTGGCGCCCTGAAAAGTTTCGATGATATTCGCGGCGTACAAATGTTTTCCGGAGGGGTCGACCTCCAGCCAGGCCGTTGCCGAGTCATTCGCAAAGTGCCCGCGTTGCGCGAGAACCCCCGTTGCCGGGTTCATATGAAACAGGAAAATGCCCTGTTCATTAGCCTTGCTCCCCACAGGACCTTGCTTTCCACTGTAGGCGCCAACATAAGCCAGGATGGAATGTTGCGACGATTTCGCCCGCCCTTGCGCCGAGGCGAGCGAAGGCCGCGTCACGGCTAAAGCCGCGGCGCCTTTCAGGAAGCCGCGGCGCGAGAACCTGCCGAAGGGGTCGCGTGGGTGCGATGAGTCATTCAAGCGCATGGGAGTCAGCCTCTATCTGAGAAATATGATGATCGACGGGGTACCCACCGGAGTGTATTGCCCGGTGAACGTGAGGTCGCCGGTCTCACGATTGATGCGGAAAGTAGTGACGGCGTCGCTCCTCTGATTGCACGAGTAGAGGAAATTCCCCGTGGGGTCGATGTTGAAGTGGCGCGGATAATCGCCTCGAGTCCAAGCCTCGCCCGCCCAGGTCAGCATGCCCTCCTTGCCGATTGAAAAATATGCAATGCTGTCGTGCAGCCGGTTCGAGACGTAGACGAATCTCCCGTCGGGCGAGACCGTTACCTCGGAAGTGAAACTGGTGCCGGTGAAGCCCTTGGGCAGGGTGGAAATTGTCTGCCTCGCCGTAAGCTTTCCACTCGAGGCGTCGAAGTCGAACAAGACCAGCGTGGAGGCTTCTTCTTGCAGCGAGTACAGCCATTTTCCATTGGCGTGGAAGGCGAAATGACGCGGCCCGTCTCCCGGAGGCAACGAAGCAAAAGGCGGATCATTGGGCGTGAGCGTGCCATTCTGGATATCGATCTTCCAGATCCTAATCTGGTCCAACCCCAGGTCGCAGGCCAGAACGAAGCGACCCGTAGGATCGGCCTGGACCATATGCGCGTGCGGGACGTCGTGGCCGCTAATGGCATAGCTGCCGGGAGGGGCGTTGGAAGGATGCGTTGGCCCCACCGTGCCCCGCTCCTGTTTGACGTCGGTGGCGGCGCCCAGCTCGCCGTTCGACCCAATGGGGAGCACAGACACGGTCCCCCCGAAGTAGTTGGCTACCAGCACGTATTTGCCGGAAGGGTGGACGCTCAGGTGAGTAGGGCCGGCCCCTTGGGAGCTGACGGTGTTGAGCAGCGCGAGACGCGCATTCGAGCGATCAAGCGAAAAGGCGCTCACCGAGCCGGAGTTCGTGCCCTCGAAAGTTGCGGTCTCACGCGCGGCGTACATATGTGTTCCGGAATGGTCGAGAGCCAGCCAGGACGGATTCGAGCCATCCTTAAAGAGCCCGCATTGCGTCAGCGCCCCTGTTGCCGGGTTCATTTGAAACAGGTAGATGCCCTGTCCGTAACCGATGCTTCCCTCGGGGCCTTGCGGTGAACTGTAAGTTCCGACGCAAGCCAGGATTGACCCGTTCGACGATTTCGCCTGACCCTCGGTCAGGGAGAGTGGTGAATTCATAACCGTAAGTGCCATGGCGCCTCCCAGGAAGCCGCGACGCGAGATTCTGCCCAACGGGTTGCGTGGGCGTGGTAAGTCATTGCGGAGCATTGGAACTATCCTTCGATGACCTGATTCACAGCCGGAAAACGGGTAGTGTCTCAGTTTGACGTAGAGGCGGCTTTACGCCGCCACGTGGTCCGTCAGTTGACGGAGGATAAACTCGCCGCTACTCCAAACTGAGACGCTACCGGAAAACGACAGATTATGGGGCTTATCAGTTTCAAAAAGCAAATATTTGTATGGAGACATTCTCCTGGTGCGTATTGGCCGGGTGCTGTCACCCCCGCGCAAGCGGGGGTCCACGTCGGTACGGAGGAAGCTGAATTCCCGCTTTCGCGGGAATGACGACGACCGGAAAGGGAGCCCTTTCAAAATGACTCCATCCCGCGTATGACTCCATCCCGCGTATTGCAGACACTTGGCATTGGTGGTAAGGTTAGTGACATTAAGTCTGGGACGGTTGGGGTTGTAGGGACGACCCTCATGGTCGCCTGGATATTTTCGAGCGGGCTGATTCCACTCAACGGATTCCGCTGAAGGCAAATCAATTTTTTGAGAGGTGCAATCGTGAAGCGTAGAGATTTCTTGGCCGAGTCAGTGATGGGTGTTGCTGCGACGTGGCTGGGCTCAAAGTCTTGGGCCGGCCCCTTGCCGCCAGCAACGGGAAAGTTCAGCGCTGCGGATATTGTCTCCCTGGGTCAAACCGGTATCAAGACCTCACGGTTGGCCTGCGGGACGGGGACAATTGGTTCCAACCATCATTCCAATCAATCGGCTTTGGGCATTCAGGGCCTCGCCGATCTGCTTTCGCAGGGGTACGACCACGGTTTGCGTTTCTTCGACACGGCGGATTCCTATGGAACGCATCCTCACGTGGCGGCGGCCTTGAAAAACCTGCCGAGGGAAAAAATCACCGTCATGTCCAAGTCATGGAAACGCGATGCCGCAGGAATGCGCGCCGACATTGACCGCTTCCGTAAGGAATTGGGGACGGACTACATCGACATTCTCATGATGCATTGCCTGACCGACGACGGCTGGACCGAGAAATGCCGGCCGGCCATGGACGCGATCTCGGAGGCGCAAGAGAAGGGAATCATCCGGGCTCATGGATGCTCCTGCCACACCATTGGCGCGCTCCGCGCCGCCGCAAAATCTCCCTGGGTCCAGATCATGCTTTCGCGCGTGAACCCCATCGGGTCGCACATGGATGCAGACCCCGCGACCGTCGTCGCCACGCTGCGGGCGGGGCGCGAGGCGGGCAAGGCGATTATCGGCATGAAGATCCTCGGTCAGGGTGATATGAGATCTCGCCAGGATGAGGCGCTGAAATACGCGCTCTCGCTCGGCCTGCTGGATGCCTTTACCATCGGCGCCGAGAACCGCAATGAGCAACTCGACTTGATTAACCGCATTGAGGCTGCCTAGGCTTAGGATGTTTGCCACTTTCCCGTCGCTGAGCGGGCAAGGCAGTTTCAAACGTTATGTGGCCCGGCAACACTGCCAGTTCCGCAGTTGGCGAAGGAATACCCACAACTAATTGAAATTGTAGCCAAGTTCCCAAAGGAACTGGTGATTGCCGGCGGTTACGCCGACATTTCCGATCTGATAGGCAGCGTAAAGTGTGACTTTTGAGTTGAGTTTTATGATGGCGCCTGGGTTCACATAGCCGACGGAATTATTCCCGGTGTACCACTCGGCTGCGAGCGTCAAACGCTTCTTAATTGGCTGCTCGAAGGTGAACTGTCCACCCGCGCGGTTGGCTTTGGCGACAACGCTGCGTGTAAAATCGTTTGCGCCAAAACTTACGCGCGTGCCGTGTTCCCACTCCTTGGCGAGGAATGCATAGACATAATTTCCCGCGTCGTAGGTCCGCCGGTGGACGGAAAAAAACGGGTCATCCCCAACCAAAAAGGACCATCCTGAGGTCTTGGCTTTCCAAAGCCGCCACTTCACCGTTGGAGAGATTTCGAGTGCGTCCAAGCCGGGCGCACTGAGACCGTTGAAATTCACTCCGACTTCGATTCCGTGACCGATGCCAACGACGACGCGCGGCGTGAAAGTGGCCAAGAAATCTACTGGCCGCAAAGTGCCGTCCAATTCACCATAGACTTTTCCTTTGTTCAGGATGTCCGCACTGGGGACGTCGAATACAGTTTCTTGCCCGTAGGCACCGCAGACGGGAAAGACGACAAGAAGAAGCAAGATGAACTTGAAGGACGCGAGGTGTCGTAGTGGGAACAAGGTGATTCAGGATAACCTACACGTCCCCTGTGCTCATACAGTTTTGCAAGATTATACCCATTGCTTGGTTAGAGGCAAACTGCTACTCGCAGCGTAGAGCCACCGCAGGATCGAGCCGGGTGGCGCGCCGGGCGGGCAGGTAGGCCGCCATGAGCGTAACTGCGAGGAAAAACAGCACGACACCGGCGTACATGGCCGGTGACCCTGCGGCTTCTGTGTCCGTAAGCGAGCGTAAGGTTGTGCTTGCGGCCAACCCCAGGCCGAGGCCTCCTGCCAGCCCTGCCACCACCCAAAGGCTCGTGGTCACCAAAACCGTCTTGACGATGGCGGCGCGGCTCGCGCCCAGCGCCATGCGGATCGCAATCTCGCTGGTGCGCTGCGAGACCAGGAAAGAGATCACGCTATACATCCCCGCCGTCGCCATCGCCACGGCCAGTGCCGCAGCCTCCGCCCTCCTCCGCGCAGGCTGGAAGGCTCATCCTTCCAGCCTGCGCGGAGGAGGTTGCTCAGGACACACGCCCTACGGAAAGGCGAAGCCTTTCCGCAAGACAGGGCGGCGGAGCCGCAGGTGGTAGCCGATTGGATCGAGGGTAATTTGGACAAGCCAGAGGCGAACTCGCCGCGACAACTCCAAACTGAGCCCGGACTTCCTGTCTCTTGACAGGCGGAACAAGATAGGCTAGGATCATACGTTGGAGCTGGACAGGAGGTCCCGCCCTGCTGGGAACACGATGCGGCAATGTTACGGCCCCCTCCCGACCCACTCCCGAGAATACCTCAAGCGAGACGAAAAGCCCGCAAATTGCCTTGCCGTACCATAGACAAGAAGTTTGCCTCGACAGGTGAAGCAAAAAAAACATTACTTAAAATTTAACGAACGACGCGGGAATGTCTATGAAAACAAATGACCGCTGTTGAAAACTTGGGACAAAAGCCGGAATGTGCAAGAAAACAAAGGTAGTTATCCTCTAAAAACGGGAATGTTATAGAAAATACAGGTGGTTGGAGCCGAGCACAACCGACGGAAATGTGATGATCGAGTCTTAGCCAGACGGAAGTGGTAAGCTGTGGCAGACATTGGCCGGTGCGAGACCTTTGGCCCTACGGCTGGTGGTTTCTGAAGAGTTCCGGAAATAGTGAGTAAAGCACGGGGGAATGGAAGCACAGATACGAGTTGAAACTGATATGCCTGGTTTGGAGGAGGTGTGACAATGAATTTGCGCTGGCTTCTGATCACCGTTTTCTTGTGTCCACTTTCAACTTCACTCTGGGCACAGACAAACAAAGCTCCAGCGCCCAATGCCTCCGGCTGGATCGATATCTTGCCTGACGAGTCGTTCAAGGGTTGGACGCGGGTGGCCATCCCGCCGGGTAAGCCCTTGAATCCTGTTTCACAGTGGAAGCTGGACAAAGCGCACCGCACTATTATTTGCGAGGGTGATCGCGGCCACGAATGGCTTCGCTGCGATCGCGAACTCGGCAACTTAATTCTTCACGTGGAATGGCGCTTCACCAAGCGCGAAGGACTTAAAGGGTACAACAGCGGGGTCTTCGTTCGGAATAGCGCCGACGGGCGCGTTTGGCTCCAGGCACAGGTGGGCGCCGGAAACGACGGGTTTCTGTTCGGACAGACTTTGGTTGACGGCAAACTCACGGACATCAAGTTTGGTCCTAAACCCACGGTAAACCACATCAAGCCGCCGGGTGAGTGGAATATCTACGAGATTCGGTGCCAAGGGCCGCAAGTCACTCTATCGGTCAATGGTGAGGTGAGCAGCGAATTCGCGGTTCCTGAAGTGCCCAAGGGCTACTTAGGCCTTGAAGCCGAAGGTTTTCGCATCGAATTCCGCAACCTCAAAATCAAGCCCCTCTAGGACATTGTGTCAGTTGAACTTTCGCCGCCCGAAGCATAACATCAGACCTCGGTCATTTCGCAAAGGTTTCGCCGATAAAGGGGTTCGCTGATGAATTATCCAGTCTGGGAACCATTCATGTTAGGTGGGGGACTGGTCATCGGAATCATCGCCATTCTCCATGTCTTTGTTTCGCATTTTGCGGTAGGCGGTGGTCTCTTTCTGCCCCTCACCGAGCGCAAGGCTTATCGCGACAACAATCCCGCGCTGCTGGAATACGTGAAGTCCCACTCGAAGTTTTTCGTGCTGGTGGTTCTGGTTTTTGGGGCCGTGAGCGGTGTAGGCATCTGGTGGAGCATCGGCTTAGTGAATCCTGAAGCCACCGCCACCCTCATTCATGTTTTTGTTTGGGGATGGGCGATCGAATGGGTTTTCTTCATCGTGGAGATTGCCGCAGCCTTCATTTATTACTACGGCTGGGACCGGCTTGACGCCAAAACGCACCTCATGGTGGGATGGATTTATTTCGGGGCAGCTTGGGCCAGCCTGCTGGTGATCAACGGCATCCTGACGTTCATGTTGACGCCGGGGAGATGGCTCGAGACGCGGACCTTCGCGGCAGCCTACTTCAATCCCGGCATGTTGCCTTCCTTGGTGGTGCGGACGGCAGTGTGCATAGCGCTGGCAGGTGTTTATGCCTTGATTACCTCGTCCGCGATCGGCGACGTGGCCCTGCGCAATGAAGTTGTCCGCTATGCCGCCAGATGGCTGCTGCTCGGCGCGCTGATAATTCCCTTCGCGGGCATCTGGTACATTTCCACCCTTCCGAGCATGGCGCGCGAGATTTCCATGGGCGGGGCACCGGCGGTCACCATTTTCGCCGGCCTCTCAATATTCTTTTCCGCCCTGGTCATGGTGTTCGCTTACTTCGGCCCCTACCAGCGCCCGCGCCATTTCAACTTGGTTTTTGCTTTCCTGCTCGCCGTCCTTGCCCTTTCGACAACCGGCGTTACAGAATGGGTACGGGAAGCAGTGCGTAAGCCCTACATCATTTACGGCTACATGTACGCCAACAGCTTACGCTTGGCGGACATGGGGCGCGTGCGGGAGCAGGGAGTGCTGAAGTCAGCGCTCTGGGTTCGCCAGCACGAGGTGGACCCCCATGCTCTGCAGCGCGCCGGTGAAGAGGTTTTCCGGGTGCAGTGCGCGAGTTGTCATACCGTGAACGGTTACAACAGCATCCGCTTCGCTGTCAAGGGCTGGAGTTGGGTGATGATTGACTACCAGTTGGTCCACCTCAACGCTTTGAAAGGCTTTATGCCGCCCTTCGCAGGGACCGACGCGGAGCGACAGGCTTTGGGCGCCTGGCTGGCGAGTTTGAACCCCCCGCCGGTCAGCATCGCCGTTGAGTCGGGACCTTCTGCCGCGAAAAGCCAGTCCACGGACGCGACTGGAGAGGGAGGGTCGCAACAATGAATCCTGTCATCCCTGCGCCAGTTCCAGTACCCTTGCCGGCGCCGCCCTGGCTGCTGGAGTTTCTGCTGGTGTTCACATTTATCCTGCACCTGCTGGCGATGAACTTCCTCTTGGGCGGGGTCATCATCCTTAGCGTTTCCAGCTTCCTAGGCCGGCGCGATTCCAGGCATCGTGAATTCACACGTCGCGTTTCCCGCGCCATGCCTTCTGTGACGGCCTTCACCATCACGTTGGGCGTGGCTCCGCTGTTGTTCCTACAGCTCGTTTATGGCCAGCTCTTCTATACGTCTTCTGTTCTCATGGCGTGGTACTGGCTTGCCGTCGTATTTTTGGTCATGCTCGGCTACTACGGCGTTTATTGGTACCAAATGCAGCACGACGAGCTTGGGCCAACGGCCGCATGGGTGATCCTGGTGACCGCCATCCTTTTCATTCATGTGGCCTTCTTCTTTACGAAGAACATGACAGCCATGCTGCATCCCCAGGATTTCTACAGCCTGTTCGTGAACGGGCAAGTAGGGACAATTCTTGGTCCCGTCACTCTTCTGACCATTGCGCGTCTGGCTCACTTCGTAGTGGCCGCGGTAGCCTTGGCTGGATTGGGAGTTGCGCTGCTTTCCCGGCGCTGGCAAACGGAATCGCCGGAGCTGGCGGAGTGGGGAAGACGTTACGGAGTGAGTTGGTTCATGGCGGGGACCTTGTTGCAATTCCTGGTGGGGCTCTGGTTCTTGTTCGGCCTTCCTGTAGAAATTCGGCAGGCCCTGGTGGGCGAGACACTTCCCGTGGGCCTTCTCATCCTGGGGACCTTCCTGGCTTTGCTGGCCCTTTTGATTGCCCCCAAGAGTCTGTTGGCATCGAGCGTCGCGATCCTGAGCACGGTTAGCATGATGGCCGTATTGCGGCACTTCGTGCGCGTCGCTTATCTGCGTCCTTATTTTGATCCACACTTGCTTGCGGTCCAAGGCCAATGGGTGGTTTTCTCCATTTTTGTGGTGCTGCTGCTGGCTGGCCTTGCCACCGTGGGCTGGATGCTCTACGTGTTCTATCGCCCTGCCGCGGCTCGTCGGGCATCCATCTAGCGGTACCCCGATGTCGCCTTGACTGTTGTTCTCCGGGCGCATTCCCGGTAAGATTCGACTGGAGGGCGCAGCGAGTTGATAAAGAGTGGGCGCGAGGGAAATTGACTCGTAGCGCTGGCCTTTAAGCCAGCAGGTGCCGACCTGAAGGTCGGCGCTACATTCAAAGTGGGACACCACGGGGGCGGGAGAGGCAGGCGTCGAGCACTCACCTGTGATGGCGAGCCGGAAGCGGAGGAAGGATGAGAAAACTCTTAATCGCGGTATTTGTTACGTTTGTGCTGAGCTTTCCTGTAGCCCGCACCGGAGTGGGTCAGTACCGGTACGAGGTCAAGGCGGAAAGGAAAGCGCTCAAGGTGCGACAGAAGCAAGAATGGAAGACGCTGAAGGTCCAGCAGAAAAACCAGAAACGCTCCTGGAAGGGCATGGGAACGTCCAAAGCGGCCCGCGCGCAGATGCAGCACCAAATGAAGCGCGAGATGCGGGCTATGCGCGAGAGACAGAGGAACGATCGCCAGGATTTAAAGGACCGCCAGCGATTGATGAAGGAAAGGATGAGATAAGTCCATTAGCCGTCGTCATGGGAGGTCGCCATGAAGCGAAGCGTCGGGTGGTTGGCGATAGCATTCTTGCTGGTCCCGGTGATGGGAGCGCAGGAAGCCCAACAGCCGGGAGGAGAGCAGGAGCAAAAGCCCACCCTCGGCCCCGCACCGGGGTCCAGCGCGCGTGGTCCTCGGACCGCCACCGTGAGCGACTACCGGAAGCTCACGCGAATTCGCAGCATTTACGTTGAGCGGATGGACAACGCCCTGAGTGAAAAGCTGGTCGTGAGCTTGGGGAAAATGGGCCGTTTCAAGATCGTCGCCAACCCTAAAGAAGCCGATGCCCTAGTGACCGGTTCGTGCTTGGAGTCGCGCCGGCTGAAACGGCTTCACTCCGAAGTGTTCATCTCCGACCGAGGTGGCGGGTCCATTTGGCAGGACAACGTCTTCCGGCCTTTCAACCCGCCTTCCCTCGACCAGGCCGTGAACGAAACTGCGCAGGTGGTGGCGGAACATTTGGGCCAGAGTCTCAGCGAAGCCGGAACGAAGTGAGCGGTAGAGTCGGGCACCAGAGGATTCAGGATTCGGGATCCAGGATTCAGGACTGAATTGTCATGCTGTCGGTTGTGCAGAGTGGGCGAAGGCCTACGGGAAGGAACTAACCCAATCCACCCTACCCAGTTTCCAGTCCCGGTTCTTGCCCCTCCTGAATCCTGAATCCTGACTCCTGAATCCTGTTCTTATGCACTTGCGCGCTTTCCGGGCCGACGATCTCGAGACACTCTTTAAGATCGACCAAGCTTGCTTCGCACCGGGCATTGCTTATCCTCGGGAGGAGTTGAGCGGGTTTATAAGCCAGCGGCGAAGCCGGACGTGGGTCGCGGAAGAGATCGGGGAAACCGTTGGCTTCCTCATTGCCGAGCGCCAAGCGCAAAAAGTGGTCCACATTGTGACCATCGATGTGGTGGACCGCTGGCGCCGGCGACGAGTCGGGAGCTTGCTGATGGACGCCGCCGAGGCATGGGCGCGCGAGCAGAAACTGTTGTTTGTTTACCTCGAAGCCCAAGAGAACAACACGGCGGCACAAGGCTTTTATGAGGCTCGAGGTTACAGGAAAGTGGACCGCGTCGAATACTACTATTCAGACGGCACGTCGGCCTGGGTCATGCTGAAGTGGTTGAAGAGGAAAGAGCTGTAGCGCGGGCGTCTCGCCCGCCGTGCCGCCGATATTCTGCCCGCGCCCGCACTGGGGGGAGCGGGACGCTCCAGCGACAGCGGGCGAGACGCCCGCGCTACATGAATCTGAGGAGCCCATGCCCATTAAACTCACGTCCTTCGACCGCAAGACCATTGCTGCCGCCATACTCATCGCTGCGTTTTCGCTCGCCATCAGCGTCAAGTACTTCTCGCATGTATTTCCAGAGGCGGCGATCCAGTTCCGCGTGAACAGGGACGACTCCGCTCCTTTGGCGCAGAAGTTCCTTGTCGAGCGCGGCTTCAAGCTGGACGGCTATCGCCATGCGGCGGTGTTTGATTACGACGATCAGGCAAAGGTTTATCTCGAGCGCACTCAGGGCTTGAAGCAGATGAACCGGTTGACCCGCGGTCCTATTCGTCTTTGGCATTGGTCCCATCGTTGGTTCAAGCCACAACAGAAGGAAGAATTCCGCGTGGACTTGGCGCCCACGGGCGAGGTGGTGGGCTTTGACCACGATATCCCCGAAGCCGCGCCGGGCGCCGGCTTGGATCAGGCTTCCGCCCGGACCATCGCGGAGAGATTTCTCAATCAGGTGATGCAGCGGAATCTTTCCGACCTCGAGTTCGTGGAGACGCAATCGGAGAAGCGCCCGGCGCGCACCGACCATGACTTTACGTGGAAGGTGAAAAGTGTGGACCTGGGTGAAGGAAGCCTGCGCATCGAAGTCGAGGTCGATGGCGACCAGGTGGCGGGTTACCGGGAGTTCATCAAGGTTCCTGAGCAGTGGACTCGGGACTATGAAAAACTCCGCTCCCGCAACAACGCCGCGCAAATCGTGGACGAGGTTTTCTGGATCTTGTTGAGCGTCGCCATGCTGGTGATCTTGATCCGGCGCCTGCGCGACCGTGATGTGCCGCTGTGGATGTCGTTGGCTTTCGGCGCGGTGGCTGCGGCCTTGTACCTCCTGGGCCAGCTCAACTCTTTTTCCCTGGCTGAATTCGCCTACCGCACTACGGACTCCTACTCCAGCTTTGTTACTGAATATCTTTGGGACGGCCTTCTTGCAGCGATCGGCACGGGGGCGGCCATTTTCTTGCTGGTGGCCTCTTCGGAGCCGATGTACCGTGAAGGTTATCCGAACCAGGTCTCCCTGCGAAGATACTTCAGTTGGCAGGGCTTGCGCAGCCGCTCGTTCTTTATCGCCAATGTAGTGGGAATCACTCTCACCTTCTTCTTCTTTGCTTACCAGACTGTCTTCTACCTTGCCGCCGGCAAATTGGGGGCGTGGGCGCCCGCTGACGTTCCCTTTACCGACCTGCTCAACACAAAATTCCCCTGGGTTACCGTGCTCTTCATCGGCTTCTTTCCGGCCGTTTCCGAAGAATTGCAATTCCGGGCTTTCTCCATTCCGTTCCTGAAGAAGTTGCTGCGGTCGGGGCCCGTCGCATTGGTCCTCTCTGCTTTCATCTGGGGATTCCTCCACGCCGCATATCCCAATCAGCCATTTTTCATTCGTGGCGTTGAGGTGGGGCTGGGAGGCATTGTGACGGGCCTGATCATGCTGCGCTTCGGTATTCTGGCCACTTTGATTTGGCACTATTCGGTGGATGCGCTCTATACCGCCTTTCTTCTCATTCGTTCTCCTAATCATTACCTCATGGTGTCGGGCGCCGTCTCCGCGGGCATCATGCTGATCCCGCTAGTGGTCGCGTTGGTCGCCTACTGGCGCACTGGGACTTTCAGCGAAGACGAATCCCTGAGCAACGCCCGCGAGGGAATCTCCAGGCCGGTTCGCAAAGAGGTTGTCGAAGCGGAAGCCCCTCTTGTCTATCAACCCTTGTCCCAAAAGCGGCTGATTCTGGCCGGAGTCCTCACGCTCCTCTTCACTTTGCTTGCCGTTATTCCCGTTTATCGTTTTGGGGAGGGCCTCTCGTTGCAGATCACCCGCGACCAAGCCCTCCGCGCGGCTGATACCTACCTCCGGCAGCGGCAGGTGGACCCGAAACGTTATCACCAGGTGGCTTGGATTCGCGATAACGTTGACCCCCTGGCCGTGCGCTATTTGCTCGAGCACAAATCCATCAAAGAGTCCGATCAGACTTACCGCCTGGCGACCCGCCTTGCGGTTTTTGAGGTGCGTTACTTTCGGCCCTTGGAAAAGGAGGAGCACCACGTCTTTTTGGATCCGACCACGGGCCAGGTGTTCGGTTATCGGAGGCTGTTAGACGACAACGCGCCCGGGGCTTCGCTTTCATCCGAGCAGGCCCAGAGCCTGGCAGCAAAGTTTGTCGAGGAGCAAGGCTACCATCTCTCGGGTTTTGATCTCCAAAGTTCGGAGGCGGAGAAACGGAAGGCGCGGGAAGATTACACGCTGGTGTGGCAGGCCAAAGCCGGCGATCCCCGCAATGTGGCAGACGCCCATTATCGCCTCCAGGTTGAAGTGGCGGGCGACCAGGTGGTGGGGTTTGCGCGCATGTTTAAGCTTCCGGAGGCGTGGGAGCGAGAACGCCGTTCTTCGAGTTTGGTGAATTCGGTCCTCACTTTTGCGGGCGTTCTAGTAGGCTTGGCCTTGGTCGGAGCCGGCGTGGTCTTATTGGTCATCAAGATCAGGTCGGGCCAGATGCCTTGGCGTCCCGCTGCCAAGATGGGCGCTCTGATCGCGGTGTTGATGCTACTTTCCGAGTTCAACCAGTGGCCGGGACTGGACCGCCAATATGTGACTTCCATCCCTCTATCCACTTACCGACTGTTCGAAGTGGTCGGCATGGTTGTCGCTCCTTTGCTGGCCGGCTTGCTTTGCTGGTTACTGGTGGGCGTCGCCGCGAGCCTTTATCCCGAGGCTTGGAATCTCTTGCGAAGCGGCGCCCGGCGCCTGTGGCGGAGAGATGCGGCAGTATGTGTTGTGTTGGCCCTGGCTGCCAAGCTTGGTCTGGACAAGCTGGGAGAGTTCTTCGCCAGCCGTTATCACGCCTTTGCCCCCGTCGATATCGAGGTCTTTTCGGGAATGTTCAATGCGGCCTTTCCTGGCGCAGGCTTCATCCTGCGGGCGCTAGTATGGTGTGTCGTCTACTTGTCCGGGCTGGGAGTGGCAATCTATGTCATTCGCCTGGGATGGACAAGGCGGGCTTGGTGGCTGTGGGCTGGGATTCTGGTGGGGCTGGTCGGACTGGGGCCGGCGAGCGCGCATTCGCTTCCCGAATTCTTTGCCGGCTGGGTGCTGAGCATCGTCCCCCTTGCCGTTGGGGCGGCGGTTGTCTACTGGTTCTTCCGCAATAACCTGCTGGCCTATTTGGGCGCTGCTTTCTGCCTGCAAGTGGCGGAGCCTGCGGTTTCGTTGCTCGCACAACACGTTGCTTTCTACCGGTCGAATGGCTTGCTGCTTGCACTGCTGGGGTTGCTCTTCCTGGGATGGTTGTTTCTTGCAGGAAGGGAAGGCGGGATTCGGAGCGAACCATGACCACGCTCGATGAAATTGAAGTGCGAGTCCTGGGAGCGCTTTTGGAGAAGGAAATCACCACGCCGGATTACTATCCGCTCTCGTTGAATGCCCTCATCAACGCGTGTAACCAGAAGTCCAACCGCGATCCGGTTATGGCGCTGGAGGAGAATGCGGTGAGGGACGCTCTGGGCAGCCTGAATGAAAAACACCTGGTGACCCAAGCCAGCAGCGCGGACAGTCGTGTTTCGAAATATGCCCACCGGCTCCAGGAAGTCTTCAACTTCGATCGCAGAGAAATGGCCGTTCTCTGCGTGCTCCTGTTGCGCGGTCCGCAGACTCCGGGCGAATTGCGCGGACGTACGGAAAGAATGTATAGATTCGACGACCTGGGTGTGGTGGAGTCCGCCCTTCATCGCCTAATGGAGAGAGAGCCTCCCCTGGTGAAGAAACTGGCGCGCCAGCCGGGTACCAAGGAATCGCGTTATGCGCACCTGCTGGCCGGAGAACTGGAAGAGTGGAGCGCGCCGGTGGAAACGCAGCCCCTGGCGGCAACAGGCATTCAAGATGAACAGCGGATCGCTCGCCTGGAGACTGAAGTTCAGAGCCTGAGCAAGGAAGTTGCGGATCTTCGACAACAACTGGAAGACTTCCGAAGACAATTTGAATGACCAGGTAGCGCGGAGTTTCGCCTTTTGAAACTCTGCGGCTTTTCCTTTGATTTATGATGACTCTCCGACAGTTTGCCTCGGGAATTGAGACGATCCCAGCCACGACCTCCTGGTACTTGGCTGATCTGGGCGAAGCGCGCGGCAAGCAGGAACTTTTCACCGGGCAGTCGCCGCAAAGGCTCAAGGTGCTGCGAGAGAATGCCTTGATCGAGAGTGCAGTTTCATCGAACCGCATCGAGGGCGTTGAGGCGGATCAGGCTCGAATCGCCACGGTTGTTTTCGGCAAGGGGCAACTGCGCGATCGGAATGAAGAAGAAATTCGGGGCTACCGCAACGCGCTTGAGCTTATCCACGAAAGCGGCGTCAGCCTTCCCGTTTCAGAAGAGACCATTCGCCGGCTGCATCGCCTGGTTCGCGGTGAGCTCTGGGATGCGGGAAACTACAAGGACGAGGACAGCGACATCATCGAAAAGCTTGCCGACGGGCGGCAGAGAGTTCGTTTCAAGACAGTGACGGCAGCCAAGAGTCCGGCTTACATGAAGGAGATGATTCGGTTGTGGACCGACAGCCTTCGAGAACGTCGCGTGCATCCCCTCATCCTGATGGCGGCTATGAACCTTGACTTCCTCTGCATTCACCCCTTCCGCGATGGCAACGGGCGTGTCTCCCGCTTATTGTTGCTCTTGCAGTGCTACCAGCTTGGCTTCGAAGTCGGGCGCTACGTGAGCCTGGAGCGCGTGATCGAGGAGAACAAGGAGCGGTATTACGAGGCGCTGGAGCAGAGCTCCCAAGGTTGGCATGAGACGCGCCACGATCCATGGCCCTACGTGAACTACCTCCTGTTCGTCCTTAAGACTGCCTACGCTGAGCTCGAGGAACGGGCCGAGCTACTGAAGAGCCCTCGTGGAGCGAAGACCGCCTTGGTCGAAGCCGCTATCGATGCATTTCCAGGGCAGTTCAGTCTCAACGAATTGCGGCGCGCTTGTCCTGGCGTCAGCCCGGATATGGTGCGGCGGGTGCTGCGCGACCTTCAGAAAGCCAAGAAGATAGTCTGTTTGGGAAGGGGTCCCGGCGCGACTTGGCGGAAAGAGGGTATTACCCTTAAATGAGGGTAAAAGAGAGGGCATTACGCCCAGACTGATTACCGTCACCTTCGGTGCTAGAATAAAGCGAGGAGCACCAAGGGTGAATCCATCACGTTTTTGACTCCCTAGTTGCAGCAACCGCGATGGAAGAGGGCTTCACGCTGGTGACCAGGAACCGCAGGCACTTTGACGCCATCGAAGGTCTGAGCCTGGAGGTCCCCTCCTACGAGTAGCACCGGCTTTTCAAGATTCGCGGCAGAGAAGCTGCATACTTCGAATAGTGCGATCTCGCCCCGTGCTGTCATTGCGGCACCTGCAAATACAGGACGGCGGTGGGTGACTTTCCGACAGGGGAGGGTGAGCCGGACACAGGCGTCAGCGCGCCGGTGGTCGGGTCGAATGTGTATACGGAAAGGTCGTTGGAGCGATTGTTGGCAACCAACAGGTAGGGGAACTTCCCCTCCGTAGAAATAGCAGCCGAGGAAGGGCCCAATCCCCCCGGAAACGGCGAGCCAGCCAAGGGCGCCAGCGTACCGGTGGCCGCGTCAATGCTGAATCCCGCGATTTGGTTCAATGCGGGGATGGATACGTAGGCGAATGCCATGGGCATGGCACTAGTCGCAATGCCCACAGAAGAGGGTGAGCCGCCTACCGGGGAGGGTGAGCCCGGCACTGGGCTGAGGCTTCCATCGCCCGCGACCGAGAAAACGGAAACATTGTTTGAAAGCTTGTTGGCCACCAGCACCAGCCGCGCGCCCTCGATGTTTGGACCCGGCGCCGGGGCTATAACAATCGACGCCGGCCCCTGGCCGGCAGGGTAGGGCGAGCCCGCTAGTGGCGTCAGAACACCGGTGTTCGCGTCCACGCTGTAGCCGGAAATGTTGTTCGACTGCGAGTTGGCAACATACACGAGTCCCGGCCCCTCGCCTGCGGTGATGGCCACTGGCCCGGAACCGGCTGGAAATGGCGAGCCTGGAATTTCATTCGCCACCGTCCCGTTCGCGGAAAACCCATAGGCGGAGACGCTCCCCTCCGCGTTTGCGACATAGACAAAGCCCCCCGTTCCCGTCACCGCAACCGGCGTGTAACGCGAATTGATCGTGCAGAGGGGTCCGGTGAGTACGCTCGTTACCAGATCTACGGAGTACATGGACACCGTCTTCTGCGGTTGGCTCAGAACGAGCAGGTACGAAGTGATCGGTGTAAGACCAGCCAGCGCCGTGGGCGGCGCGCTCATTTGGAACGGCGACCCGCAGACTCCACCGCCTGTATACCCGGGGTTGAAGTCGTACGGCTGAAACGCCGAAATATTGTCCGAGCCCGCATTGGCTACGAAGATCGCGCCGCGGGCGATGCACGACGTGTCGGGCGGACATTTGAAGCAGGGTGGGCTGCCTCCCCCGCACCCGAGCATTGCCAAGGCGGCAAGGGTCACGAGGCCAAGTACGCTCCTCATTTGTAACCTCCGCGCCGGCCGAGCAGCCAAAACTCCCAACTAAGCAGCTTACTATGACGATGACAAAAAACAGTAAAGAGTTGTTTCAATATAAACAGAAATTGACGATGCATCGTCACATGCTTGTTAACAGAAGCGGCCTTTCCCGCGGCGTCAAATGCGTGGTTACCCATCCGCAGGTAACAACAGACGATCGACTACTGAGACGCATACCGTGGGCGTCGGGCGGCTCATCTAAAGCGATAGCGAGTGAGGTGTCGGCACGATGGCCTAACATGCCTCTATTCCGCCTGTACCCTGGCTCGGTCCACGGGGAAAATCTTTAGTGCGACGGGGTACCCGCTCGGCTTCTGGTTGGGCAATTCGACGCTCAGGCCCTCGGCGCTGCGGGTCCACTTGACTCGGGGCTTCGAGCCCAGCATCTGGACTGTCTTGATCTCACGCTTCGTCAATTCAGAACTGGCGGCCAGCGACTTGATGCTCATCTTCCCATCCTTCGGCCAAGCGAGGACGATCGCGTAGAGTGCATCGCCCTTGGCTGTGAACCGGATGTCCTCTGCGGTGTATCCGCTCGTGGCGGTGTCTTTGAAAGAACCGCCTACCACCTTGGTCGGACCCTCGCCGTAAACCTTCCAGGGCCTTGTGGCGTAGATGGCCTCCCCGTTAACGGAGAGCCACTTGCCCATGTCCAGCAGAATCTTCTGGGCTTCTTCAGGAATAGTGCCATCGGACTTGGGCCCGATATTCAGCAGCAGGCAGCCATTCTTGCTCACAATATCCACCAGCTCGTCAATGAGCGACTCCGGGGTACGGAATTTCTCGTTCTTGATGTATCCCCAGGACTTCTCGCCCACGGAAGTGTCCGTTTGCCAGAAGAGGGGGCGCAGTGTGTCCAATTGCCCACGCTCGATGTCGAGCACGGCGGCGTGTTCGGGAAAAGCCTTGTTCTTGTAGTTGATGGCGACCTGGCGCTTCCACTCGGCGGCGCGGTTGTAGTAGAAGGCGCCAAACTTCTGGAGGTAAGGTTTGAAAGCGGGCTGCTCGATCCACCAGTCGAACCAGACGATTTCCGGATGATACTTGTCCACGATCTCCCCGATGCGCGCCAACCAATTGTCCAGATACGCGCTGTTGGGCTGGACCTTATCCGATTGGGCCGGACCGTACAAGCCTGCGTAGCGGGGATCGTTGACGTCGGAGTCGAACGCCGTGCCGCCGTTGAAAAACCACCAGTGTTCCGCGCGGTGCGAGGAAGCTCCAAAATGCAAGCCCTGCTTGCGCACCCCCGCGGCCAGCTCTCCCACCACGTCGCGCTTCGGGCCCATCTTCGCGGCGCACCACTCCGTAAGGTCGGAGGCATACATCGGGAAACCATCGTGATGCTCAGCGACGGGCACCACGTACTTCGCCCCGGCCTTCTTGAACAATTCCGCCCATTGATCGGCGTTGAACTTTTCGGCTTTGAACATGGGGATGAAGTCCTTGTAGCCGAACTTTGACTGCGGGCCGTAAGTCTTGAGATGATATTTGAATACACGATTATCTTGTATGTACATATCACGCGGATACCACTCATTATCGAAGGCCGGCACGCAATAGACGCCCCAATGGATGAAGATTCCAAACTTGGCGTCTTCATACCACGTGGGAACTTTGGATCTTTCCAGAGAATCCCAAGAAGCACTATAAGGACCCTGAGCGGCAACGCCCTCAATCTTCTTGACGGCTTCTTCCACTTTCTTGTCTTCGGAGATTGCCGAGACACTCAGCGTGAACATGAGCAGAGCCGAAAGTGTGAGGGCGGCTCTCCAGTCTTTGGAGTCCTTATTCGGCTTCTGCTCTGTGATGACCGTGTCGGAAGTTATTAGAAGGTTTTTCATGTTGGCCCACCTTGTGGCTGGTTTGTCTCAAATCCATCAATCATTAGTGCTCCGGCTGTAACCACCTCCCCTTCCGGTGTGTCAGCGGAGTTAGGGAATGAAATCTTAACAGGACGCCGAAAAAAGGTAAGCCCTTTTTCGCCCCAGCGTTCGGTGGGATAGACATTGGATCTAGTGATTAGGCATCACCTCCAAATGATCGGGGAAGCGGCTCTAAGTTGATAAGAAACTAAGAATCAACTAGATAGATCAAAACTCTCAGAAGCTCATCAGGGTCAAAAAAAGTAAAAAAAAGTCAAAATATCTCTTGACAAGGGGGCTGGAGGAATCTATATTCTCGTGGAGTAGGGTGGTCTGAAGTGGTAAAAAGTGTTGTTCTGGCGAAGATTCCGCTGGGTTGAGTAAGACTCTAGGGACTGAACATGCTGCGCGGGAATTATCCGGCGACCGTAGATGGCAAGGGTCGGCTCAAGATCCCGACTGCCCTCAAGGCTTATCTAGACGAGAACTACGGCACGGATTTCTACGTGACTAGCCTCGACGGGCAGTCTGTGCGCATTTACCCTTTCCCGGAGTGGCGCGCCATCGAGGAGAAGTTGAAGGCGCAGCCTTCCATGAACAAGTCGGTGAAGAAGTTCCTCGACCGCACTAACTACTTCGGCCAGATGGGCCACGCGGACAGCCAGGGAAGGATTCTGATCCCCTCTGTCTTGCGCGAATCGGCGGCGATGCACGGTGAAGTCGCGGTGCTCGGCTACCTGAAGTATCTCGACGTCTGGAACAACCAGCGCTACCTCGAGCACCTGGAGCGGGAACCGTTTACCGAAGAAGACCAGAAAGCGCTGAGCGATTTGGGGATCTAGCGATCCGGGATTATGAATCTGCGATTTGATTAGTTCGGACAAGCAATCAGCGGCAGCGGGTTTGGGATTGTGAGACGTGGCGCATGATGCGATCGGTCAGGACGAAGCACGGAAGCAGAATCCCGATCCCTGGTGTACACATGTGCCGGTGTTGCGGCGAGAAGCAATCGAGATTCTGAATGTGCAGCCCGACGGATTCTACATTGACGCGACCCTGGGGGCAGGGGGACATGCCGAGGAAATTCTTCGACGTCTAGAGAGAGGGAAGTTGTTAGGGATAGACCGGGACCGGGCGGCGTTGGCTGTCGTCCGGGAACGGCTGACAAGTTTTGGAGAGAAACTGATCGCAATGCACGGGGACTTCGCCCAGATTGACGCTCTGCACGCGGCCAGCGGGCTTCCGCTTGCCGACGGTTTGCTGGCCGACCTGGGGATGAGTTCCCTACAGCTCGAAGACGCTTCTCGAGGGTTTAGTTTCAATGTGCCAGGACCGCTCGATATGCGCATGGACCCGAGCACGGGCGCCAGCGCAGCAGACCTGGTGAACCGAATGAGCGAGCGGGAGTTAGCGGATTTGATTTTCAAGTTGGGGGAAGAGCGCCACTCGCGCAGGATTGCGCGAGCCATTGTGAAGGGCCGTCCGTATCGATTAACCACCGAACTGGCGCAGGTGGTGACGCGAGCGATCCCCTACCGGACGGCCCTCCGCCACATTCATCCTGCCACACGCACTTTTCAGGCGTTGCGGCTGGGGGTGAACCATGAACTCGAATGCCTGGAATCGCTGTTGGCGCGAGCGCTGGGAGTGCTGAAGCCGGGCGGCCGGGTGGTGATACTGAGTTTTCATTCGCTCGAGGACCGCATGGTGAAGCGAGCCTTTCAAGCCTGGCAACATCAGGGGCAGGCGCGAATCCTGACGCGCAAAGTCGTGCGCCCGAGTGAGGAAGAAGTGCGAGCCAATCCGCGCTCGCGCAGTGCCAAGCTGCGGGCGGCGGAAAGGGTCGCAGGGCAGGTCTGAAATATGGCGACTGCGGCAGTCACGTTACCGAAACCGAGGCGGCGTCCAGTAAACCCACTGGCGGCGGGCCGGGCGAGTTTCCCGGAAATCTATTTCACCAAGCACATTGATAACTCCCGCCTGGTGCGGGAGGTGGGGCTGGAGAAGTGGCGTGAATACTTCAATCTGCTTGGGTTGGGGATACTGGCTTTTCTTTTTGTCCTGCTTTTCTCGTGGCAACATCTGCAGTGCGTGCAGGACGGTTACGAGATTGAGGGACTGAAGGCGCAGCGCGTCAAGCTACAGGAATGGAACCATCAATTGAGGCTGTCCCAGGCCGGGCTGGCCGATCCACAAAGGATTGACACCCTGGCGCGGAAGGATCTCGGCATGGTTTCGCCCGGTCCGCAACAAGTGATCCAGTGGAGCGGGGCGAACGCGCCATCGTGGAAACAACCGGAGAGCGTGCAGCTTGCGCGCAACTCCCTCACCCTCGGCGAAGGAAGTCCGGACGAGCCATAGTCCCATGGTGCTTCGCATAACGCAGGCGCAGCGGGAGAGAACCCACAGGTCCCGGGCGACGAATCGGGATCTCTTGTTGGGTGGCATGCTTTTTCTCTGGATGGCCGGTCTGGTCGTCCAGCTCTACCACCTCCAGATCATTGATTACGGCGATTTGCTGGCTCGAGCCCAGCGCCAGCAGCAACACATGATAGAAGTCGCGCCCAAGCGCGGCGAAATCTTCGACCGCCAGATGAACCCCCTGGCCATGAGCTTGCCGGTGGATTCCGTCTTTGCGGTTCCCAGCGAGATCCCTGACCCCAAAATGGTGGCTGACTTACTGGCCCCCGTGCTGGGCCTGAATCGGCGCGACCTGCTGGACCGCATCGCTAACTCCCGCTCGTTTTGCTGGGCGAAAAGGAAGATCACCCCGGAAGAAGCCAACCGCATCCGTGACCTCAATCTGAAGGGAATATACTTCCAGAGGGAGAGCAAGCGCTTCTATCCCAAAGGGGACTTGGCAGCCCACATTATGGGTTACGTGGGTCTGGATGACAAGGGGCTCGCGGGCCTCGAGTACGGCATGGATAACATCATCCGGGGCCGCCCAGGACGTGTACTTCTGGCCACGGACGCGCGGCGTAAGTCGTTTCAATCGACGGAGTGGGCGGGGGAGCCGGGCAAGAATCTTGTCCTAACCCTGGATGAAAAGATCCAGTACATCACGGAAAAGGCCTTGGCGGAGGCCGTGGAGAAATGGCATGCCGCCGGGGGTGTGGCCATTGTCCAGAATCCCAACACGGGCGAGATCCTGGCCCTAGCCAGCCAACCCACCTACGATCCCAATGACTTTGCCAAGAGCCCACCGGAAGGGCTACAGAACCGTGGCTTGGCCTGGGTTTACGAGCCCGGCTCGACCTTTAAACTTGTGACCGTGGCCGCCGTTTTGGAAGAGAAACTGGCGGACCCGGATGAAGTCATCGACTGCCAGCAGGGAAGCATCGTGCTGGCGGGGCATGTCATTCACGACCATAAACACTTCGGCTACCTCACCGTGAGGGATGTGGTGGTCAACTCCAGCGACGTCGGAGCCATAAAGCTCGGGCTGCGCTTGGGGGAGCAGCGGCTTTACAAATATATCCGCGGCTTCGGTTTTGGCGAAAAGACTGACGTTGAACTGCCGGGAGAAGAACGTGGGCTTCTTAAGCCTCCCGGCCGCTGGTCGGGAATTTCCATTGGCGAAATCTCCATGGGGCAGGAAGTCGGGGTGACGGCCATTCAACTGGTAACTGCTTACTCCGCCGTGGCCAACGGGGGAGTGTTGTTCGAGCCGCGCTTGGTTCACGACCTCTTTCTAGGCCAGGCACACGACGCCATGCCTCCTGTTCCCGGTCACCGGGTGATCAGCGGCCGGTCGGCAAGTCTCCTGAAGCAATTTCTAGCGGCCGTGGTGGAGAGAGGAACCGGCCGGGCCGCGCGACTTACCGGGTACTCTTCCGCGGGCAAGACCGGCACGGCGCAGAAAATCGATCCTTCTGGCGCTTATTCCAAATCGCACTACGTAGCTTCCTTCGTCGGGTTCGCTCCCATAGAAAAACCGGCGGTAACCATTCTGGTGGTTATCGACTCACCGGTAGGAGCAATTTACGGGGCCGAAGTGGCAGCCCCGGTGTTCAAGTCCATCGCAGAGCAGACTCTGGGTTACGCGAACGTTCCGCAAGACACCCCCTCCCGATGGCCTCAGGTTGCCTCCGCAAAGCCCGCAGGGATTCCGGGCCAGAAACCCGGAGACTTTGCGGGAAACCCACCTAAGGGCTCTGAGCACTTACAGGCTGCCGCTTCCCCCGTTCAAACCGCTTCATTTTCGAAGATCGAGCAGGCAAGAGTTTCAGAGGACCGTGAGACGGAGGCAGCCGGCACGCCCCGTACCGAGGTTTTGGACAGCGGCCCTCTCATAACCGTCCCGGACTTGTCCGGTTTAGCGGCGCGCAGCGTCGCCCAAGAATGCCAGAAGCTTGGCTTGGAGCTTGGTCTCCTGGGCAGTGGATTGGCCGTCGAGCAGAATCTCCCTGCGCATGCGAAGGTGCCGCTGGGGACACGCTTGGTGGTAAGGCTGTCAAGATTCCCGCAGTGATATAATGCGAGTGGGAAATGAAACTGGACGAGTTGCTCCGAGGACTGGACGGCCTCGAGTCAGGCCCGGAAGTCGGGGCTGAGGTCACCTCTTTAGCTTACGATTCGCGTCGCGTTCAACGGGGAACCCTTTTTTTTGCGATTCAGGGTGAGAAAGCGGACGGACATGCGTTTATCCCTCAAGCCCTCGAGCGGGGCGCGGTGGCCGTCGTCAGCGAGCGCATGCCGCCCAGCGGCCTGGCCTCGCGCTGGGCGCGAGTCCCCCGCATTCGCCGGGCGCTGTCGAATGCTGGACGCCTCTTCTTCGGCCAGCCTGATTTATGCCTGAAGCTGATCGGAATCACCGGGACAAACGGAAAAACTACCACAGCCTTTCTGGTGGATAGTATTTTGCGCGCGGCGGGAATCTCCACGGGCCTGCTCGGAACCATTGAGTACCGGGTCGGTGGCCGCGCGCTGCCGGCGCTCAACACGACCCCGGAGTCGCTGGATTTGTGGTCTTACCTTTCTCAGACAGTGGACGCGGGAGGCGCAGGAGTAGTAATGGAAGTCTCCTCGCATGCGCTTGCCCAAGAAAGGGTCTGGGGCTTCCCTTATTCTGTCGCCGTTTTCACGAATCTGACCCGCGACCACTTGGATTACCACAAAGATTTCGAGCACTACTTTGAAGCCAAGCGCCGTCTGTTTGAGGGGCTTGGAACACCTCCGCCAGAATGGGCGGTCATAAATCTGGATGACCCTTGGGGCAGGAAGCTTCTGGATGTGCCGTGTCCCCAAAGGCTGACCTACGGCATGAACTCGAACGCCCAGGTTAAGGCAAAGCATATCGACTACCGGCACAATGGCCTGGAGGGCACTCTCGTGACCCCGGAAGGCAAACTGCAGCTTGTCTCCTCGCTGGTGGGGCGGGCCAACCTGATGAACATCCTGGCCGCCACCGCAGCCTCCCTCGCCTATGGTATCCCGCTGGAAAAAATCGAAGAGGGAGTCAAGGACCTGAAAGCGGTTCCGGGCCGCTTCGAGCGCATTGATGAAGGCCAGCCCTTCCTGGTGATCGTGGATTACGCGCACACCGATGACGCTTTGCGCAATGTCCTGAGCACGGCGCGCGAACTCACGCGCGACAGGCTCATTGTGGTCTTCGGCTGCGGCGGCGAACGCGACCGCGCGAAGCGGCCTATGATGGGCGAAGCCGCAGGGTCCTTGAGCGATCTTGCCGTGCTCACCTCGGACAATCCCCGCGGCGAAGACCCGTTGCTCATCATGAACGACGCGCAGGTAGGCTTGCAGAAGGCCGGGAAACCCTACTGGGCCGAAGTGGATCGCGAAACCGCGATCCGAAAGGCAGTGGAGGAAGCGCGCGAAGGAGATGTAGTAGTTTTGGCTGGAAAGGGACATGAGACTTACCAGATACTGAAAGAACGCACGATTTCGTTCGACGATCGTGAAGTTGCCCGGAGGGTGCTACACGAAATGGGCTATCACCCAGGGGCCTGAAATGAAGCATGTCATGTAGCGCGGGCGAGACGCCCGCGCTACATGCCCTTTGGGTCCAAAGAATTCATGGAACTAACATTGGGCAACATAGCGACACTGCTCAATTCCCAATGCAGCGCACTGGAGCGGGTGGTCACTGGATACTCACTGGATTCCCGCTCAATCGGGCCAGGTCAACTCTTCTTCGCGCTGCGCGGGCCCCGATTCGATGGACATCAATTCCTTGCTCAGGCATTTGAGCGTAAGGCCGCTGGGGCGGTGGTGGAGAATGCTTTTTTTCAAGAAGCGCCGCCAGGCCTCAGGCCAGTTCTTCTTCCCGTGCCGAGCCCACTCGAGGCGCTACAGCATCTGGGACATTGGGTGCGCCGCAAGTGGGGACGTCCGCTTATAGCCGTGACCGGCAGTACGGGAAAGAGCACCACGAAGGAGATGATCGCCGCTTTGCTGGGCCGGCGGTTCGCAGTGCATAAGTCGGTCGGAAACCTGAATAACCACTACGGCCTGCCCCTGACTTTGTTGGGACTCGAGCCAGTGCACGAAATTGCGGTGGTGGAGCTCGCCATGTCTGCCGCCGGCGAGATTGCGCATTTAGCTGCGATGGCTGAGCCGGAGGCCGGCGTGGTGACCAACGTCGCCCCCGTTCACTTGCAGTTCTTTGATTCCGTGGAGTCCATCGCCAAAGCGAAGCGGGAACTTGTCGAGAATCTCTCTTGGCGCGGGGGAACGCCTACCGCCGTCTTGAACTATGACGATCCTCGCGTGCAACGATTTGCGGTGGGGTTCAAGGGAAAGGTCGTTTCCTTTGGGATGGGGTCAGGCGCAGATTTTCAAGCCTGCTGGGTCAAGCCGGGAGAAGGAGTCGGCAGCGAGTTCCGAGTTATTGGCCCGAACCTGGATGCCGATTTTTTTCTTCCCCTTCCCGGTCGCCACAACGTCCAGAACGCGCTCGCCGCTATCGCCGTCGCCTCCAGTCTCGATGTCCCCCCCCCGGAAATGCGCCGAGGTCTGGCAGAATTCCAGAGTATGCCGCAAAGGGGAGAGATCCTCACACTGCCGGGGCCGGTCACGATTATCAACGATTCCTATAACTCCAACCCGCAGGCCATGGAATGCATGCTTGAAACACTGCGGACGTGGCCTGGCGCTCGCCGGCGGATTGTGGTGGCCGGCGAAATGCTCGAATTGGGGCCGCAGTCTCCGAAACTGCACGAAGAGGTTGGTCGCAAGTGCGCGGAGGCCAATCTTGCCTGGTTGATCGCGGTGCAAGGCGAGGCGAGATTTTTCCTTGAAGGCGCTGTGGCTGCGGGTCCGCCGCCCGCACAGACCCGCTTCTTCCCCGACGCGGCGTCGGCGGGAGAGTTTTGCCGAACGCTGCTCGAACCCGGAGACGTGGTCCTGGTGAAAGGGTCGCGTGGGGTTCACCTGGAGATGGTGATCGAAATGCTGAAAAGCAGTCGAGAGTCGAAAGTCGAGAGTCGAGAGTCGAAAGCCGAGGAGTTGATAAGTCAAGGAGTCGAAGAGTTGAGGAGTCGAGACGAGGAGTCAAAGAGTCGAGCAGTGGAGAAGTCGAGGAGTTGATAAGTCGAGGAGTCGAGGATCGATCAGTCGAACCGCCGACCTTGGCTTTTCAACTCTTCAACTCTTTGACTCCTCGACACCTTGACTCTCGACTTTCGACTCTCGACTAGCACGTGAACACACATGTTCTATTATCTCTATATCAAGTTTCATGCCCAGTTTCACATCCTCAATCTCTTCCGCTACATCACTTTCCGAACCGCCTACGCCAGCCTGACGGCGTTGTTGCTCTCCTTGCTTGTAGGTCCCTGGGTTGTGCGTTTGCTCAAGGAGTTCCAGATTGGCCAGTACGTTCGGGAAGACGGGCCGAAATCCCACCAGTCTAAGGCGGGCACTCCGACCATGGGCGGCGTGCTCATTAATCTCTGTATATTGATTCCGACCCTTCTCTGGTCTGACCTCGGAAATGCTTTTGTTTGGCTCGTGCTAGGGGTCACGGCGGCTTTTGCAGGGATCGGCTATTGGGACGACCAGCAGAAGGTTCGGCAGCGGAAAAACCTGGGCCTGACCGGGCGAACCAAGTTCTTGCTTCAGATTCTGGTCAGCTTCGTCTTTGGGGTGGTGCTAATTTTCTTTTCGGCGCGCGGTTTCTACTCTACCACCCTGACGTTTCCCTTCTTCAAGCGTTTCCGGCCCGACTTCTTGATCGAGGGTTTCCTTTCCCGAGTATGGACCTACCCTTTTGCCTTTTTGCCATTCCTGCTTTTTGTCGTGCTGGTTCTCGTGGGTTGCTCGAATGCGGTTAACCTGACCGATGGACTGGATGGATTGGCCATCGGATGTGTCATTGTTGCCGCCTCGGCATTGACGGTCCTGACCTACGTCACCGGCCATGCCGTCCTTTCCGAGTATCTGGACTTAGAGCACCTGCCGCGCGTGGGCGAGCTGACGATCTTTTGCGGATCGATGGTGGGGTCAAGTCTCGGATTCCTCTGGTACAACGCTTATCCCGCAGAAATCTTCATGGGCGACGTGGGCTCGCTGGCGCTCGGCGGCGCGATCGCCGCCGTGGCGGTGATCATCAAACAGGAACTCCTATTGCCGTTTATTGGTGGCATCTTCGTGATCGAGGCGCTTTCAGTGATAATCCAGGTGGTTTCTTTCAAGCTCAGGGGCAAGCGGGTGTTCCGAATGGCGCCGATTCACCACCACTTTGAATTGGAGGGGTGGAAAGAGTCCAAAATAATTGCGCGCTTCTGGATCGCCGCGCTGGTTTTTGCGCTCCTCGCGCTGACCACGCTGAAGCTGAGATAAGGATGTCAGTGGTCCATTGTCCATCGTCAGTTGGCCGTTTCAGTAGTTCTACAGCTCGGCCCGGCAGCCGCAACCGAAACGAGAAATTCTCGCGAAATAACAACGCCGCGCAAACCAGTGGTACAAAGATGGACAACGGACCACGGACTACGGACAACGGCGAGGTGTCAGTCGATGCATAATGCTTGACGCTCATTATTTTTGCGCATAAAATGCGCGGTAATTAACATGGGAAGGCCGAAATCATTTCGCCACCCAAGGCGCGTGAGCTTGACCCTCAACCGGGAGACGCTGGTGATTGCCCGGCGGCTGGCCCGGCAGGCCAGGAGGTCCCTTTCGGAGGTCATCTCTGAGATTCTGGACTCCTACTTTCGCCAGAATAGCCGCTCCCGGCGCAGGGGGATGGCATGACTGACGTACGTAACAAGCGCGTGCTGGTTGTCGGCTTAGGGAGGAGCGGGCGCGCCGTAGCACTTTGCCTGCGGCGGCATGGCGCGGTCGTGACGGTGACCGACATCAAGCCTCCTGCCGCCTTCGGATCCCTGTTGCCGGAGCTTCTGGCTGAAAAGATTGGTCTCGAGCTTGGGTCGCAGCGCCTCGAGGTCTTTCTCGCTCACGATCTCGTGGTAGTCAGCCCTGGGGTGCCGTGGGACTTGCCTCAACTGCAAGCCGCTCGCGCGCGCGGCATTCCCGTTGTGCCTGAGGTTGAAGTTGCGAGCTGGTATTTGAGCGCTCCCATAGTGGGTGTTACCGGTTCTAACGGCAAGACCACTACTACGGCTCTTCTGGGCAAGATGCTTGAGGCCTCCGGCTTTCCCACTTTTGTAGGCGGGAATATTGGAGTCGCTCTCAGCTCCGCCGTGGATCAGGTTAATGCGGGTTCGATCGTTGTCGCCGAGTTGAGTAGTTTTCAGTTGGAAGCCATTCGCGACTTTCGTCCACGCGTGGCTGTCTTGCTGAATATTTCACCCAACCACCTAGACCGCCACCCTTCCTTCGAGGCTTACGCCCAGGCAAAAAGGCAGATCTTCCGCAACCAGCAGGCGGAGGATTATGCCATCCTGAACGCTGATGACCCGTGGGTACGCAGCCTCAGTCCTGCCTTGGTGAGCCGCAAAGTGTTCTTCAGCCGGCTACAGCAAATTCCCTGCGGTCTCTTTGTTTCGAATGGGAATGTTGTGTACCGCATGGGGCATCTGGAGCGGGTGCTTCTGGAGACACGAGAGGTACGCCTTCGGGGTAGTTTCAATCTGGAAGACGTTCTGGGAGCTGCGGCTGCTGCCTGCGTGCTTGGAGCGGACTTCGACGCCGTGCGCAGCGCAGTGCGGGAATTCAAGGGCGTCGAACACCGGCTCGAGTACGTTCGTGACATCTGTGGGGTAGAATTTTATAACAATTCCAAAGCCACCAGCGTGGATGCGACAGCGAAGTCGTTGGAGGCCTTCGAGGGGGGCGTTCATCTCATTCTGGGAGGAAAGGACAAGGGGGCTCCCTACGGTCCTCTGCGGCCTTTATTGAAGGACAGGGTGCGCGAAGTTCTCCTCATCGGTGCGGCGGCGGACCGCATCGCTCAGGAGCTCTCCGACGCCGTGGAATTGATTCGCGCGGGCACTCTCGAAAGCGCCGTGCAGGAGGCGTTCCAGTCTGCCCGTCCTGGAGATGTGGTGCTCCTTGCCCCTGCTTGTTCGAGCTTCGACCAGTTCCAGGATTATGAGCATCGTGGCCGCGTGTTTAAGGAACTGGTCGAGCGGTTGGCGCAAAAGGTGGAATCGGGTTCGGTCAGATGGAGATGGGATTCCAAGCAGGACACGGCGAGCTTGGGGTCCGATGTCTCGGGACAGTTGCAGGCTCACCCACTCGCTGGCGTATCCCAAGAGGCACCCGAGGCGAGTCGCGAACCTGAGCCAGAGGCTTCATCCCCAGAAGTCGAAGAGGCGCTCAAGCGACCTGCCGGGCCTGTCGAAGGCGACTCCAACCGCCGCGTAACCACCGGTTCCGCCACAGAAACTCCGCCTCATGAGCTGACCCTCGTTTACGAAATCAATGCCGACGAATTTCCGCCGGCAGAAGATGAGCTGGCACAAGGTTACCCAGAGCCGGCCGAAACGAGCCAATCCCCGCCGCCTGCAGCACCTGAAGGAATTGATGACGCCCCGTTGCCGTACGAGGGAAGGGCTGAAGAGGATGGTCTTGCCGCCAGCGAACCGACGGACCCCGACTTCGCCGAGGGCGGAACGAAAGACATATCCGGTTGTTCAAGACGCAGTCCGGCGCGTGCCGATAAGGGGAACCCGAAGCCAGCGGCCCCTGATTCGGCGCCTCAAGCGAGGCTACCCGGGATGGATTAACAAAGCATGGCAAGGCGACTTCAATCCGACAAGGTTCTGTTTGGTACCGTTGTGGCGTTGACGCTTTTCGGCGCCCTCATGGTCTTCAGTGCCTCGGCGGTGGTGGCCACCGACAAGTTTGGTAGTAGCAGTTACTTTCTGATTCGCCAGTTGGGATGGGCTGGGGCAGGGTTTGTTGCCTTGGTCGTATTGATGTATTTGGACTATCGTCGTCTAGCCAACCCGGTGGTGGTTTTTCCGGCGCTGGCCTTGCAGTTGGTGTTCTTGGTGGTTGTTTTATTTGCCGACCGCAGCCACAATACTCACCGCTGGCTGCATTTGGGGAGCGCCAGCTTTCAGCCTTCCGAATTTTCCAAGATTGTCCTGGTCTTGTTCCTTGCCTATTTCCTCGAGCAGCGGTTAGGCAAAGTGAACGATGTCGAGCATACCTTGCTTCCTGTTGGCGTGGTCGCCGGTTCGAGTATGGCCCTGGTGATGGCGGAACCGGACTTCGGAACCGCGCTGGCCATCGCCATGATCGTCGCGGCAATGCTCTTCACGGCGGGACTTCGCCTGAAGTATTTCGCCAGTGCGGCACTGGGGGCGGTCCCTGTGGTTTACTGGTTGGTTTTCCATTCCACTTACCGCCATAACCGTGTGCTGGCGTTTCTGAACCCTTATGCCGATCCTCTTGGAAAAGGGTTTCAGATCATTCAGTCCTTTATTGCAGTCGGCACGGGAGGGATTACCGGAGTGGGGTTGATGGAGGGGAAACAAAAGCTCTTCTATCTTCCCGAGCCCCAGACCGACTTCATTTTTGCCGTGGTGGGTGAGGAATTGGGGTTCATCGGGGCGCTCGCCCTTCTGGTGGCTTTTGGAATCATCCTCTGGCGGGGCTGGCGGGCGAGTGCCAGATGCACGTGCGAGTTTGGCCGGTTGTTGGCCATTGGGCTGACCGTCATGGTGGTCGGACAAGCTCTGGTGAACATGAGCGTTGTGCTCGGCCTGCTTCCTACCAAGGGCATACCCTTGCCGCTAATAAGTTACGGTGGGTCGTCACTTTTCGTCACGTTGGCTGCGGTGGGTATGCTTCTGAACATTTCACAAGATGAAGCATAGGTTGAAGGTTCATGGCGCTGGTCGTCAAGGCCGTCGAGACTCAAGGCAGGGAAGGGAGCGTGGAATCGTTCCGCCAGGAGCTTGGCGTCCCCCTCAGTTCTGGGCAGTTCGAGCTCACATTGCGATTTCTGATGGTCGCTGGGGGAACGGGAGGCCACATCTTTCCGGCCTTGGCTGTGGCGGAGGAACTGCGTGCTCGTGGAGCGCGCCGCGAGCGCTCCGGAATGAAATATGTCATCGAGTTTCTCGGCACTAAAAGACCTCTCGAGGCGCGTTTAATTCCGGGAGCCGGTTTTCCTCTTCGTACCATCAACGCGGCTGGACTTAAGGGTATAGGTGGGTTTCGGGGAGTGCGAAACTTGATGGTGCTTCCTCGAACGGCAGTGGCCACGGCCAAGGTGTTGCGCGATTTTCAGCCCCAGGTGGTCGTCGGCGTGGGTGGGTATTTGGCAGGACCCGTGATGGTGGAAGCCGCCCTCCAGGATATCCCGACCTTGCTGATTGAGCCCAATGCACTGCCTGGTTTTACAAACCGTGCCTTGGCCCCGGTGGTCCGTTTGGCGGCAGTCAGCTTCGAGCAGGCAGCGCGGTTCTATGGCGAAAAGGCTCGCGTCACGGGCCTTCCGGTTCGGGCGGCGTTCCACTCCATCCCGTCGAAAAGACACGAGTCGCCCTTCAACATCCTGATCGTGGGTGGTAGTCAGGGATCGAAGGCAATCAACGAGCTCATGGTCCAATGCGCTCCGCTCTTGAAGCGCGAATCGGGATGGCTCAAGGTGGTCCACCAAACGGGGGAAACAGACTATAATGCAGTGCGCGAGGCTTTTCTGGAACACGGCGTAGCGGCGCTCGTCCTCGCTTTTATCGAGGACATGCCAGGGACGATGGCGCAGGCCGATCTGGTGGTTTCGCGGGCCGGCGCCGCCGCGGTGGCCGAATTGGCCGCAGCGGGGCGGGCTGCGCTCTTGATTCCATTTCCGGGCGCCACGGATCAACACCAACTGGCAAATGCCCGGGCCGTGGAACGGGCCGGCGCGGCTCGCGTGATCCTTCAAGCGGAACTGACCCCGGAGCGGCTGATAAGTGAAATCCGTGAACTGCTCGGTGACCCCCTGAAACTGATGCGGATGGAGCGGGCCGCGAAGAGCCTAGCCCGTCCTGAGGCGGCAGCGCATATTGCTGACTTGGTCGAAGGATTGGCTGCGAAGCATTGAGGGGGTGTAGTGCGGGCGGGACGCCCGCGCTACATCCGAGGGATGACAAATCACCCATGCTAGGCAAGATTCGGAAAATCTACTTCGTGGGCATCGGCGGTATTGGCATGAGCGGCATCGCCGAGGTTTTGCTCAATCTAGGGTTTGCAGTTTCAGGGTCTGACGTGAAGGCGACACGCGTAACAGATCGGCTCTCAAAGCTGGGAGCGCGAGTTTTCGAAGGTCACGCCGCGAGCAATCTCCGGGACGCCCAAGTGGTAGTAGTTTCCTCAGCAATACAACCGGGCAACCTCGAGGTGCAGGAAGCCCAGCGTCTGCAAATCCCGGTTATACCCCGGGGCGAAATGCTCGCCGAGTTGATGCGCTTGAAGTTTTGCGTCACGGTGGCCGGTGCTCACGGGAAAACGACTGTCACTTCGATGATCGCGGTGATGCTGACGCAAGCGGGCCTTGATCCCACGGCGGTTATTGGCGGGCGGTTGGATGTTTTCGCCTCCAGCGTCCGGCTGGGCAAGGGCGAACTGATGGTGGTCGAGTCCGACGAAAGTGACCGTTCATTCCTCTACCTTTTGCCCTCGATTGCCGTGGTTACTAATATCGACCGCGAGCACCTGGACCATTACCGTGACCTGAATGAAATAACTTCCGCCTTCCTCTCCTTCCTGAATAAGGTCCCGTTTTATGGTGCTGTGGTAGCCTGCGCAGATGCCCCCTGGGGAGAGCGAGTCAGGCAACTTTTCCCGCAGCTTCGGCGCCGCGTAGTTACTTACGGTCTCGATCCCGGGGCTGATGTGCAGGGCACGTCACTCCGGCTCCAACCGCGCGGCGCGTGCTTCGACGTTGAGGCCAGGGGGAAGCCACTGGGGAGCTTTAACATCCGGGTTCCGGGACGGCATAACGCGCAGAATGCCTTAGCGGCGGTCGCCGTGGGTTTGGAGCTTGACCTCAGCGCCGAGCAAATCCGCAAGGGCCTGGAGAGCTTCCACGGCGCCGACCGCCGATTCCAGGTCAAAGCGGAATTTGGGGGCATAACAATCGTGGATGACTACGGGCATCATCCCACGGAGATCCGCGCCACGCTCGAGGCGGCCCGGCTCTGGGGGGCCAAACGAGTCATCGCCATCTTCCAGCCCCATCGTTATACGCGTACCCGGTTCCTCATGGACGACTTTGCCCATTGCTTCCAGGCTGTGGATCAGGTCTACGTGTTGGATATTTACCCGGCGAGCGAGCAGCCTATCCCGGGCGTCACCTCTCGACGACTGGTGGAGCGAATGGCCGAGCTCGGTTTTTCGCGTGCTCGATACGCGCCTTCAAATCAAGCCGTCATTCAGGGAGTTCTGGAGGACTTACGACCCGGCGATTTGATTCTGACCGTTGGCGCCGGAAGCGTAGGGAGAATCGGCGATGCCCTGGCGGAGGCGATCCAGGGGCGCTCGGCTCCATCAGGAGCGGTTCAAAGCTGATGTCATTGTTGGCGCGAGAATACGGAGTCTCGGAGCAAGTGGCCGGTTTGGGCGCGGAGTGGCTCCCGGGGGAGCAGCTAAGCCGGCACACTTCCCTGGCCGTGGGCGGCCCGGCGGATATCATCCGGGTGCATGACGCTCACCGCTTGCCGGAACTAGTGGGGTATTTGCACCAGCGGGGAGTCCCTGGCGAATCCTGGGCGGCGGCTCGAACCTGCTGGTGGCGGACGAAGGATTGCCGGATGTCCTGCTTCGTCTGGCACGCGGCGAGGCGATGTCGTTTGCGGGAAACCGCGTCGAGGCGCCTGCTGCGGCAAACCTGGGCACCGCGGTTCTCGAATGTGCTAAACGGAACCTGGGGGGCATGGAAGGCCTGATTGGCGTACCGGGGACGGTGGGTGGAGCCTTGCGCATGAATGCCGGCGCATACGGAACTGAGATGGGGGATGTGGTGCGCGCCCTCACGTTGTTTCACGGCGCCACGGGGCTGACCGAGACCGTAAGGACGGAGAATGTCCGGTTCGAGTATCGGCACACCAGCTTCTCCCCCGATGACGTTATGCTCTCCGTCACGCTCGAGTTGCCGGAGTGCCCCTATGCGGTGATCCTGGACCGAATTAAGCAATACAACCAGAAACGCCGCGCCTCACAGCCCATTCATGAAAGAAGCGCGGGCTGTATCTTCAAGAATCCGCCCGGGCGTTCCACGGGAAAGATGATTGACGAGTTGGGCCTGAAAGGAACGCGCCTGGGGGGCGCGGTGGTCTCAGAACGGCATGCCAATTTCATTGTCAATCGTTACCAGGCCACGGCGGCGGATATCTTGAAATTGATGGACCTCATCCGCGAGCGAGTCCTTAAGGCGTATGGGCTGGAGCTTGAAGAGGAAGTGATTGTTTGGAGGGGATGAGAGCGTAGCGCCGCCCTTTAGGGCGGCACGTGCCGGGCTAAAGCCCGGTGCTTCCTACGTCCTTTTGGACAGATTCGATCTCCGGAATTCTTACCCCGCACTTGGCAGGTGTTAGGTCAGATGGGTAGACAGTTGACAGAAGAAGAGGCGCTACCGCCCCAGGGGTTAGACAGGGAGGAGGAATCCCCCTATCTTCGGCGGCAGAAGGCCGTGGCGGTTCGGCGCCACCGGCCATCGTGGGGGTGGCGCTGGGTGCTTTTCTTCACGGCGGTTGCGGCGCCGGTGGGAATCGCGAGCTATTTCCTGACAACGTTTGCCCTGTCGTCGCCGCGGTTTGAATTGCGGTCCGCTGACGATATCCAGGTGACTGCAAGCCGGTTTGTGTCCCGCGAGGAGGTTGCTAACGCGCTGGGATTGCCTCTGCACGCAGGCAACGGTCCTGGCATAAATGTCCTTCGGCTATCGTTGGAGGCCCTGCGGAAGCAAGTGGGAGCGGTTGCCTGGGTCCGAAGTGCAGCCTTAACTCGAGTTTTTCCTAACCGCCTGGTGGTGCGGGTCATTGAAAGGACTCCGGTGGCCTTCGCCAACGTGGGCGGTCACGTGAGCCTGGTGGATAGCGAGGGAGTTTTGCTGGATAAGCCGGAGAGCGCCTCTTTTGACTTCCCGGTAATCACTGGTCTGGACTGGGATGCCGGCTTAGAGGGGTGCCGGACCCGCATCGCGCTTTACCAGGACTTCATGCGCCAACTCGGCGAGGAGATTTCCCACTCCGGATGGACAGTTTCGGAAGCGGATCTGGCGGATGGTGATGATCTCAAAGCCCTGCTCGTGCAAGGCCGTGAGACCTTGCAGGTCCACTTTGGGCACGAGAATTTTCTGGAGCATTTTCACCGTTTCCTGACGGTGCTCCCCGAGTTACGCAAGTCCAACACACCGCTTGACTCGGTGGACTTGCGCTATCGTAATCAGGTCGTGGTGAACCCTCAGGGTCGAACTCCGGGCTCACCCGCGAGAGGCGTCGAAGCCGCGAAAACTTTAAAGGAATAGGGACCCTTGACACGCAAAGACCAGTTGATTGTGGGCTTGGATTTGGGGAGTAACAAAACCTGCGCACTCGTGTGCCAGCCAGGAGAGGGCGGGAAACTCCAGGTGGCGGGTTTTGGAGTGGCGGAGTCGAAGGGTTGGCGGAAGAGCGTCATAGTCAACCTCGATCTTACCGTGTTGGCCCTCAAGAAGGCCGTGGAAGCTGCGGAAACCGGGGCGGGGGTTTCCATCGCTTCGGCATACGTCGGGGTAGGAGGCACGCACATTAAAGGCGTGAACTCCCAAGGCGCAGTGGGGCTGGGAAAAACACCCGGCAGTACAGGAACCATCACTCAGGACGAAATTGTAAAAGTCCTCCAGGCCACTCGCGGTATCACCTTGCCGCCGGACCGGGAAATCGTATACCTGGAACCGCAGGATTATGTGGTGGATTCTAGCGAGGGGATTCGCAACCCCGTGGGGATGAGCGGCGCGCGGCTTGAAGCCAACGTGCACCTGATTACTGGGTCATCCACGGCTCTGAGAAACGTGGTAACAGCGGCGAATCTGGCTGGGATCAAGGTTCTCGATACGGTCTATGAACCCTTCGCCGCGGCGGTCGCTTGCCTTTCGGGGGACGAGCGGGAATTGGGTGTGGCGCTGGTAGACATTGGGGGCGGGTCAACCGACATGATCGTATACGTGCAGGGCAGCGTCCGGCACACCGCTTCCATCCCGGTGGGCGGCGAACATTTTACCAACGACATCGCCGTGGGCCTGCGCACCACGATTCCTGAAGCGGAGAAAGTCAAGAGATACTGGGCTGAGCTCGAGCTCGATGGCACGCCTGGCGGCGTCCTGGAGGTCCCGAGTGTTGGGGAGCGTCCAGCCCGAGTAGTAAGCTATGACAAACTTCAAGAGATCATTCAGTTTCGCACCCTTGAGCTGCTGGAATTGATCCAAGACGAGTTGGAGCGCTCTGGCCATATTAGGCAACTGGGTGCAGGGTTGATTCTGGTGGGCGGCGGGGCAATGCAGGGTGGTTTGGTGCAGTTGGCGGAGCAGACTCTCGGCCTCCCCGTGCGCCTGGGTTGTTGCAGGGGACTCGAGAACATGGGCGAAAACCTTGCCGAGCCGGAGTATGCAACCCTGGTTGGCTTGGTGGTCTACGGCAATCGTCGCCGCTTGCTTCGGGACGCACAGGAAACCGGGCTTATGGCTAAGATGTGGCGAGCGTTGCGGGGCAAGAGCGGACCAGCGTGACACGTGTTCACTGTACCAATGGTATTACTACGAAGGAGTCAAAATGGAGATTGAAGAAAGCAACGACAACCTGCGGGTTGACTTTTCCGATGAGCTTCGCGCGGGCGCCAAACTCAAGGTAATTGGCGTGGGGGGCGGCGGCGGAAACGCCGTGAACCACATGATAGAAGCCGGCGTGACGGGCGTGGACTTCCTCGTGGCTAATACTGACGCGCAGGCGCTCCGCGGCTCGAAAGCGCCGGTGAAAATCCAACTGGGTGCCAAGCTCACCAAGGGGCTGGGTGCGGGCGCCAACCCTGAAATCGGCCGGCGCGCGGCACTGGAGGACACGGATAAGGTCATTGATGCGCTGGAGGGCGCCGACATGGTGTTCGTCACCGCAGGGTTGGGCGGGGGAACCGGGAGCGGAGGCGCACCCATTGTCGCCAGCCTGGCGCGCGAACTTCACGCCCTGACGGTGGCGGTGGTGACCAAACCCTTCGCCTTCGAAGGCAAGCGGCGAATGATGCAGGCCGAACAGGGGCTGGCGGAATTGAGCCAGAGCGTGGATACCGTCATTTGCATTCCCAACGAGCGTCTGATGCAGTTTGTGGATAAGGACACCAGCTTTTTCGAAGCGTTTAGAAAAGCCGACGATGTCCTGCGCCAAGGTGTTCAGGGTATTTCCGATATCATTACCATCACGGGTATAATCAACCGCGACTTTGCCGACATCAAGACGATTATGGAGGGAATGGGATACGCCGTAATGGGAACTGCTGAGGCCGAGGGGGAGAACCGCGCCGTCGAAGCCACCAATCGCGCCATTTCCAGTCCGCTGCTCGAAGACGCCAGCATCAACGGCGCCCAAGGCATCCTGCTGAATATCACGGGATCCAGCAAGCTTACTCTGTATGAAGTTCACGAAGCGTCGAGCATTGTGCAGAAAGCAGCCGCGGAAAACGCCAATATCATTTTTGGCGCCGTTCACGATGAGTCGATGGGTGATGCGGTGAAGGTCACGGTCATCGCTACGGGGATCAAATCCGAGAGATTGGGCCTCAAGCCGCTCGCCGGCCCCTCGATGGCCATCCGCACCGCGCAGCAGAGCGTCAGGTCGGCGCTGGCCAGGAAGGAAAAGCTTCCCGTGGAACAGGAGCCGTCGGAGATGAGCGCGGAAATCCCCCAAGATGACTTCGACGTGCCGGCCTTCATCCGGCGACGCAGGGCGGAAACGAAGTAGACGGTGCGTTACTCCGACCAGAGAATTCGGGCTGCCTATGCTGAGTGCCGGCGCCTGGCCGCCCGTCATTATGAGAACTTCCCCGTCGCCTCGCGCCTGGTTTCCCGTGACAAACGTGATGCGCTGGCAGCCATCTATGCTTTTGCCCGATACGCCGACGACCTCGCCGATGAGCCCGGGGTCGAGGGCAGGCTCGAAAAACTCGCAGCATGGCGCAAGCTGCTGCGTGAATGCTTCTCCGGCAGAGCCAGCCATCCGGTTTTCCTGGCGCTGGGCGACTCGATCGAGCGATTTCAGCTTTCTTTCGACAACTTTGAGAACCTGCTGCGCGCCTTTGAATCCGACGTCCGCGTGAATCGCCACCGGGATTTCTCCTCCTTGCTCGCCTATTGCGCCTGCTCCGCCAACCCCGTCGGGCGGCTGGTTCTCGAGCTGTTCGGCCACCGCCAACCGGACCTCTTTGCTCTTTCGGATTGCATTTGCACCGCGCTTCAGCTCGCCAACTTCTGGCAGGATGTTGCTGTGGACCTCGAGCGCGACCGGATATACCTGCCCCTGGAAGACTTTCAACGCTTCGACTACACATTGGACGACCTGCGCGCCGGACGCGTGGACGAGCGCTGGCGTGAATTGTTGAAGTTTGAGATAGCCCGCACCCGCCAGTGGTTCGAGCGAGGCCAAGCGCTGCCGGAGAGAGTCGCGCCGGAATTGCGCTTACAGCTTCGCTTGACGTGGCTCGGCGGCATGACCGTGCTCCGCAAAATTGAGTTGGTGGGTTATGACGTTTTTCGGCGCAGGCCATCCCTCGGCAAGCTGGATTTTGTGCGTCTCTATTTCCGCGCCCGGCGCGCTCTGCCGGTGGGAATGGGTGAACACGCTCCCGTCATCACCAGCCCACCCGGAGAGCATCAATGAGAGATTTCCGCTCCGTCACACCGCACGTCACGAATTTCTATTATTCATTTGTATTTCTCCCGCGCGAAAAGCGGCGAGCCATTGAGGCCGTTTACGCTTTCGCCCGGCGCGGTGACGACATTGTGGATAGCGGGCTCGCGCCGGAGGAAGCCGGCCGCCAGATCGCCCGTTACCGCCAAGCGCTCGATGCCTGCTACGGCGAGCAGAACGCGGCTTTCGAGGATCCCGAAATGGCCGCCCTCGCCGCGAGCATTCGGGAATTCAAGATCCCCCGGCAGCCCTTCGAGGATCTCATCCTGGGCCTCGAGATGGATTTGAATGGCGCGCGCTACCAGACGTTTGACGACCTTTCTCTTTACTGCTATCGCGTCGCCTCGACGATCGGCCTGATCGCGATTGAGATTTTCGGTTATACGGACGCCCGGACACACGATTACGCTGTGAATCTCGGCAAAGCCCTGCAACTCGTCAATATCCTGAGAGACATCCAGAGCGACGCGCGGCGCGGGCGCATCTACCTTCCGCGGGAGGATCTGGATCGGTTCGGCGTCCGTCCTGAGATACTGCTGTCGGGGGGCTACAACGACCCTTTCATTGAGCTGATGCAATTCGAGTGTGACCGAGCGCGGCATTTCTTTGGTGTCGCGCGTCAGTTTCTTTCGTCGCAGGACCGCCGCGCCATGGTTGCGGCGGAAATTATGGCGGCGATTTACTGGCGCCTTTTGGGGCGAATTCAAAAGCGCCACTACAACGTGTTCGGCGAGCGAGTGCGCCTGCCTGCGCTGGAAAAACTGTGGATCGCGCTTTCCGTTTATTTTGGGGCGGAATGGCACAAGTA
>CAVWDS010000010.1:0-714084 GCA_963753795.1 uncultured Acidobacteriota bacterium | reverse complement strand
GGTGCGCGACATAAGTGTGGGGGGTGATGGGCTTGGCTTTTGCGAGGACGTAAACCGTGCGTAATGATACGCTAGGCATAAGGAGGCACCTTATGCCGGATTCTCTTTCTGCCTTGGAAGCAGAACGTCGGTCGATTTTGCATCAGATCTCCGAACTGGGTGACTTTCGGCCGGGATCGATCACCGCCACCCAGGGGCGCTGCGGGAACCCCCGCTGTCACTGTCATCAGCCTGGGGAGGCGGGCCATGGCCCCACGCTCCGTCTCACCTACAAGATGCGAGGCAAGACGGTGACCGAGAGCTTCTCCAGTCCGGAGGCGCAAGGCAAGGCGGAGCGCGAGATTGCCGAGTTCCGCAAGTATCAGCAACTGAGCCGCGCTTTTGTAGAGCTGAACGATAAGATCTGCCGTCAGCGTCCGATCCCGGAGGAGGCGGGAAGGAAGGAGCAGGAAAAAAACGGCGGAAGCCATTCAGCGGGAAGTGGCGGAAGAAGTAGAGTCCCTCCTGGCGGTGATTTTTGCCGGACGGCGCAAGTCGGGAAGGCTGGACTTGGAAGCCGTGGAGATGGCGACCCGCGCCGCCCTGCACCGCGCGGGGGCCGGAATGCTGGAGGAACTACTCACCCCAGAGGAGGAGTTTTCCCGCCAAGTTCCCTGCCTCTGCGGCCAGGCCGCTCGATATCACCAGATGCGTCCCAAGCGATTGTTGACCGTGCTGGGGCGAGTCGAGACCGAGCGTCCCTACTACGTGTGTGCGCACTGTCAGCGAGGCCAGAGTCCGCGCGATCAAGAACTGGATGGGGTGGGCAGCGAGTATTCCCCCGGGGTACGGCGCATGATGGGCTGGGTGGGTAGCGAGTCGTCGTTTGAGCAGGGACGGGAGCAACTGGAACTGCTGGCGGCGCTGGAGGTCACCACCAAGGCGGTGGAACGGCAGGCAGAAGCCTTGGGGATGGAAATCGCGGCGCAGGAGCAGGTGGAAATTGAGCAGGCCCTGGAACTGGAGTTGCCGCAAAAGGGACCGGAAATCCCGGTGCTGTACATCGAGATGGATGGAACGGGGGTGCCGACGGTGGCCTCCGAGACGGAGGGACGAACTGGTAAAGAGGGAGAACAGGCCGGCACGCGGGAGGCGAAGTTGGGCTGTGTGTTTACGCAGACGAGGGTGGATGCGAAGGGCCGACCGCTACGCGACGAGGCTTCCACGACCTATAGTGGAGGGATCGAAACGGCAGAGGCCTTTGGCCGAAGGATGTACAGCGAAGCCGGGCAGCGGGGCTGGAGCGGGGCGAAGAAGAAGGTAGTGCTAGGGGACGGTGCCGTGTGGATCTGGAACTTGGCGGACGAGCACTTTCCAGGTTCGGTTCAGATCGTGGACCTCTACCACGCTCGGCAGCACTTGTGGGACCTGTCGGGAAAGTTGTGGGCTACCGAGGAGCGCCAGCGCCAACGATGGACGAAGAAGCTGGAACAGAAACTCGAGGGCGGCAAGATCGAGTCCTTAGTCAAGGAGTTGCGGTTCTTGCCCCCATCCACCCCCCAGGCGGCGGAGTTCCTCCGGCTCGAAGCCGATTACTTCGCCCGCAACGCCCCGCGCATGCGCTATCCCGAATTTCGGCGACAAGAGTTGTTTGTGGGCTCAGGCGTGATCGAGGCGGGGTGCAAAACCGTGATCGGGTCGAGGCTCAAACGCTCGGGCATGTTCTGGACGGTGCGCGGCGCCAACGCCATCCTCGCCCTTCGCTGCAATCGCTTGAGTGGCAAATTTGAAGACTATTGGGAGAACCGCAGGTGCGCCTAACCGTCACAGTTTTGTCGCGCACCCAAGCAAAATGCGGTCGAGAGTACAAGACACAAGGGAGGTGGTCAATTGTCCGCCGTCCCGCCACGGGCGCTCGGCCGCAAAACACCACGCCCTCAGTGGCGCGCCTTGTTACAATAGGCAAGGGACCCCGGACCGTTCGTCTTCTTAGCTGCCACAGTCTAGCCTTTCTTTCTGGCTGACACGAGGGCGCGGGCGCGCAATGCGGGACGGGGCGGCGCATTATCAACTTGGGGGCTCGCATGGCTGATATTACTGCTGCACACCTTTCCTCAATAGCCCCGCTGACGGCGCTCAGCGAGGAAGAACGGATGTTCCGGGCGGCGGCGCGCGAATTCGCCGAAAAGGAAATTCGCCCGCACGTCGAGTCCATGGACCGCGAGGGCGTTTTCAATCACGAGTTGATTGATAAGTTCTTCAAGCAAGGTTTCATGGGTCTGACCGTCCCGGAGAGTTACGGGGGCGGCGGGGGGACGTTTTTCATGGCCGTTTTGGCCATCGAAGAGTTCTCGCGGGTTGATGCTTCGGCGGGCGTGGTGATCGACGTCCAGAACACCCTGGTGAACAATGCCCTCGAGCGCTGGGGCGGCGAAGCGCAGAAGCGGAAATTCCTCCCGCGTCTGGTTCGAGACACCGTGGGCGCTTATGCCCTCTCCGAACCAAGCGCGGGCAGCGACGCCTTTTCTCTCACCACACGCGCCCTTCAGGACGGCGACCACTTTGTCCTCAACGGCCGTAAGCTTTGGACCACGAACGCCAGGGAAGCCGGTTTGTTTATCGTCTTCGCGACCGTCAATCCCGGACTCGGCTACAAGGGGGTCACTGCGTTCCTGATCGAGCGCGACACCCCGGGCTTCAGCCTGGGCAAGAAGGAGGATAAGCTGGGGATTCGCGCCTCCTCCACGTGTGAACTGATTCTGGACGATTGTCGCGTTCCCAGGGAAAACTTGCTGGGGGAAGTGGGCAAGGGCTATAAGGTGGCGATTGAAACGTTGAACGAGGGACGCATCGGCATCGGCGCGCAGATGCTCGGCCTGGCGCGCGGGGCCCTCGAGCACGCGATCGTTTATGCGAAAGAACGCAAGCAGTTCGGCAAGCCCCTGGCGGAGTTTCAAGCTATCCAGTTTCAGCTTGCCCGGCTGGCCACCGACCTCGAGGCCGCACGGCTGATGACTTACAACGCCGCCCGCCTGAAGGACGCCCGGCTACCGTTCTTGAAAGAGGCCGCCATGGCTAAGTATTTCTGCTCCCAGGTCGCCGAGCGCGTGGCCTCTGAATGCCTCGAGGTTTACGGCGGCTACGGCTTTACCAAGGACTATCCCGCCGAGAAATATCTCCGCGACTCGAAAATCGGAAAAATCTACGAAGGCACATCCTTCATGCAGCTCCAAACCATTGCCAAGCTGATTCTGGCGTAACACATGCGATTGATCATTGCCGATTTGTGATCGGCGATTTGCGATTGGCCTAGAAACGAAAATCCAAACTCGCGAGTCGGCAGCCGAATTTCGATTTTCCAGTTTCCAGTTTCGGTCTTTTAGGGGGTTGACAATCTACAGCCCTGGGGAGTAGACTGCCTACATCATGAAACCTAAGAGAGAACGCTACCAAAATCGGATCGAGTTATTGCAGGGCACCCTCGACATGCTCGTCCTCCAGACCTTGCAGTGGGGGCCGCAGCACGGCTACGGCATCAGCCAGTCGATTCGCGGGCGCTCGGGCGAAGTCTTGCAGGTCGAGACCGGGTCGCTCTACCCGGCGCTTCACCGCCTCGAAAAGCAGGGCTGGTTAATCTCGCAGTGGAAGCAGACCGAGAGCAACCAGCGCGCCAAGTTTTATCGTCTGACTCCCGCTGGCAAAAAGCAGTTGCTTTCGGAGCAGGCCCGCTGGACGCAAATCGTCACCGCCATCGCCGGCATCATGAATCCCGCGCCTGATGGTGGTTAGATTCTGCCCGAGATTGGATTTTGTATGAGGTTAGATTGCGTCGAGATTAGATTGAGCTGCCCTCTCCCCAGGGGAGAGGGTGGCCCGCGACGGCGCTTTCACCAGCCCGTCAACTGACGGGGTCGGGTGAGGGGTCACTTGCACGAATTTCAACTATCAGGAGGTCAGCCATGAGCCTTTGGGATTGGTTATTTCGCCGACATCAACGCGAAGAGGACCTGGACGAGGAAGTTCGGAGTCATCTGCGCATGGCCGCCCAGGAGCACATCGAGCAAGGCGAATCTGCCGAGCATGCGCGCGTTTCAGCAGTCCGTGAATTCGGCAACGTGGGGCTTGTCAAAGAAGTCACGCGCGACATGTGGGGCTGGCGCTGGCTTGAAACCTTGCTGCAAGACGTTCGCTACGGCCTGCGCCAACTTCGTCGCAATCCTGGCTTCACGGCCATTGCCGTTCTCACTCTCGCTCTCGGCATCGGCGCCAACACGGCGGTCTTCAGTGGCATGAACGCTGCCCTTTTGCGCTACCTGCCCGTGCCCAATCCGCAGCAGTTGTTCTACTTGCAGACAACCGGCCTTCCGAGCTACGCCACCCAAACGGGAAGTACGTCTTTTAGTTTCAACCAAGCCTCCTTCGAGCAGCTTCGGAATGAGCACGGCATCTTCTCCGATGTGATGGCTTATGTGCCTCTCGGGATTGCAAAGGTTTCCGTCCGTTACGGCGAGGAGCCCGAAGAGGCGTCTGTCGACATGGTGAGCGGAAACTTCTTTGCGGGGCTGGGAGTGCGCGCCCAGCGAGGCCGCAACTTCACTCTCGATGACGAATCTGGCCACAGCCTCGTAGCCGTGCTCAGCGATGGCTACTGGTCTCGCCGGTTCGGGCGCGATCCTTCGGCGGTGGGCCGAACCCTGTATGTTAAGGGAATTCCCTTCACAATCATTGGGGTTGCGGCGCACGACTTTATCGGCGTGCCGCGTGGCGCGGCGACCGACCTCTGGGTTCCTTTCCAGAGCCGGCCGGATCTGACTCCCTGGGGTCAACCTGCGGAGGGTGGCTTCACCCTGTATGGCGCACCGAAATGGTGGTACCTGATGATGGTGGGCCGGCTGGCGCCGGGAGTGACCATGAAGCAGGCCGAGGCGCGACTTAACCCCATTTTTGAGAGGGCCGCCTACGAGGGGATGGGCGCTCGGAATGCGAAGGAGAAAGCACCACGGCTTTACCTTACGCCGCTGCGCGGGACCGCAGGGACGAACGGAGGCCTGAAGATCGCCTTAACCGTGCTCATGGCGATGGTGATTTTGGTTCTTGTTATCGCCTGCATCAACGTCGCCTTGCTGCTGGTGGCGCGCAATGGTGCGCGCCAGCGGGAATTCACCCTCCGAATGGCGCTGGGCGCCGGCGGTGCGCATATGTTTCGCCAGTTGCTTACGGAGAGCGCGCTGCTGGTCGCCGGGGGTACCGCGCTGGGTTGGATCTTTGCCATCGCGAGCACTCGCGTGCTGGCTTCCTGGGCGGAGCTTGAATACAGTATCGCGCCCGATCGCACCGTGCTGGGCTTCACGCTCATTATTTCCGCTCTGGCCGCCTTGGTGTTCGGGCTGGCCCCTCTGCGCAACGCTTTGTGGGCACGGGCCACTCTGGCGCTCGGGATCTCCGCCGCAACGAGTTATCAGGAAAGGGGCCGCCTGCGAGTGGGAAGGTTCGTAGTGGCCTTGCAGATCTCGCTGTGCTTGGTGCTATTGGTTTCAGCGGGATTGCTGCTGCGGACCCTGCGGAACCTGGAGACCACAAAGCTGGGCATGCGCGCCCAGGGCCTGCTCGTGTTCGGGGTCACGTCACCGCAGACGCTTCACGCCCAAAGCGGAGTTAGTCAGTTCTTCCAGCGTCTTACTGAGCGCCTGCGTGCCTTGCCGGGGGTGGAATCCGTCACGTTCATGGAGAACCGCCTGGGTTCCGGCTGGCAGAACACCGGAAGCGTTTTTGTGGATGGCGCCGCCCCCCGCGACGCGCAATCCTCTATGATGCTCTGGAATTCCGTGGGACCGGACTATTTCCACGTCCTCCGAACGCCTCTGCTGATGGGGCGAGACTTTTCCGACGCGGATAGTTCCTCTGCACCCCAAGTGGTCGTCATTAACAAAACATTCGCCGACCGCTTCTTGCATGGCAGAAATCCTCTCGGCCACAATATGTCCCAATGCGCCGACCCGCGATGCACTCAATTCACAATTGTTGGTGTAGCCACCAACAGCAAATACACCCAAGTGCGCGAACAGGATTTCCCTATGGCGTATTTCCCATACCTCCAGGGTGGCGGCACGAGCACTTTGCACTTCGAGTTGCGCACGGAGGGCACGCCCACGGCGCTTCTGCCGGAGGTTCGTCGCGTTGTTCGGGAGTCAGGTCCGGATATTCCCCTTCTCGCGCCGATGACTCAGCAAGCGCAATTCGAGGAGACTTATATGCAGGAGCGCCTTTTCGCACGGCTCTCGGCCTCCTTCGGACTGCTCGCCACGCTGCTGGTCGCTATTGGCCTCTACGGAACGCTTGCCTACCGTGTCAGCCGACGGACCGCAGAACTGGGTGTACGAATGGCACTCGGCGCACAACGCCGCCAAGTGCTCTGGATGGTGCTGCGTGAGAGCCTTGTCGTGAGCTTGGCCGGCACCTTGGTCGGATTGCCGCTTGCCGTAGGCGCTGCACACCTGCTGCGCTCCGTCCTATTCGGGCTCGGTCCCAACGACGCCCCCACCTTCGGGGCGGCACTCTGCGGCATGTTCGTGGTAGCACTCTTGGCGAGCTACATTCCCGCGCGCCGGGCGACGAAGGTCGATCCCATGGTGGCGCTGAGGTATGAGTAAAGCAGTGGTTAGTGGTTAGTGAAAAAAGCGCAGCCCTCTCCCCAGGGGAGAGGGTGGCCCGCGATGGGGTTTTCATCAGCCGGCGCGGGACGGGTAAGGGGGTCGGTTGCTCCATTTTCAACTGTCAGGAGGTTAGCCATGAATTTCTGGGCCTGGTTGTTCCGCCGACGGCAACGCCAAGAGGACCTGGACGAGGAAGTCCAGAGTCACCTGCGCATGGCCACCAACGATCACATCGAGCAAGGCGAATCTGCCGAGCATGCGCGCGTTTCAGCCGTCCGCGAATTCGGCAACGTGGGGCTTGTGAAAGAAGTCACGCGCGACATGTGGGGCTGGCGCTGGCTTGAGACTTTCTTGCAAGATATTCGCTACGGGCTGCGCCAACTTTGTCGCAGCCCTGGCTTCACGGCCATTGCCGTTCTCACTCTCGCTCTTGGCATTGGCGCGAACACCGCCATGTTCAGCATCGTGAACTCCGTTCTGCTGCGTCCGTTGCCGTTCAAGGATTCCGGGCGCCTCGTGGTGGTCGGATGGCCTTACGCAAACCGTTTTGTCCCCGCGCCAAAGCCGCACTTCGAGTGGGATGATTGGGCGGAGACAACAAAGACCTTGGCCGATTTCTCCCTTTGCGAGAATGGGATGATCAACTTGGCTGGAGATGGAGAGCCGGACCGCGTCGCCGCGGCCGAGGTCTCGGAACACTTCTTCAGCCTGTTAGGTGTCAATCCGATTCGGGGTCGAACCTTTCTACCCGCCGAACAGTCAGCAGAGGATCCGTTCGTGGCCATCATCAGCTACAAACTCTGGCAGTCCCGTTATGGCTCAGACCCCGGCGTGATTGGAAGGACCCTTCATCTCAACGGTAAGTCTTTCACGGTTGTTGGCATCCTGCCTTCCGGATTCGAATTCCTTGGCAATCCGCAAATCTGGGTAACCCTCCCCCGCAATCTTGAGGACGAGATGTTCGGGGGAGTCTCCATTGGAGGAACGCAGTTTGCCCGGCTGCGTCCCGGAGCTACCCTTGATCAGGCGCGTGCCGAGCTTGGCGTCATCGCTCAACGCGGAATGCCGGCAGGTGCTAAGGCTGAAAATCCCCCTTCGGTGACTTCGTTGCACGATTTTATGGTGGGGGATGTCCGTCCGGCCCTGCTCCTGTTGTTGGGCGCTGTCGCCTTTGTCTTGCTGATCGCTTGCGCGAACGTGGCCAATCTTTCGTTGGCTCGAGGTGCGGGCCGATTCCGGGAAGTGGCTCTTCGTGCTGCCCTCGGCGCCAGCCGTACCCGCCTGTTTCGGCAACTTCTGACCGAGAGCGTGTTACTAGCCCTTCTGGGAGGCGCGCTGGGCCTGCTGACGGGTGTGTGGGCCGTCCAGGTGGCCAAGAAGCTCATTCCGGCTCAGGATATCCTGACAATGGGCATCAAAGTCGATGGGTGGGTGCTCTCGTTCACATTTGTCGTGGCGGTGCTCACAGGCATCATCTCCGGACTCGCCCCGGCATTTCAGTCATCGAAATTTGACTTAACGGAGGCCCTCAAAGAGCGCGCGGGCTCCCCAACCGCGCCAAGCGTGGGTGCTCATTGTCGTCTGCGCGGCCTCCTTGGCGTCTTTGAAACCTCGGCAGCACTCGTCTTGCTGATTGGCGCCGGCTTACTGATCCGCAGCTTCGGAAAGCTTCTCGACGTTAATCCGGGTTTTCGGACCAGGGACTTGCTGGCCGTCAGGGTCAGCCTGCTCGGGCCAAAGTACAGCGCACCCGAGGGCCGCCTGACCTTCTTTCAGGAGGTCTTGTCCGGTGTCACGGCACTGCCGGGTGTCCAGACTGGGGCCTTCGTTAATGCGCTGCCTTTCGGACGGGCGGCAACTATGCGAGTCGCCCTGGATATTGAAGGTGGTCCGAAGTTCCAACCAGAAACCGGCGTGATCGCTGGTTACGGTGTCGTGAGCCCGGACTACTTCCGGGTGATGGGCATTCCTATTGTCGGGGGCCGGAATTTCACGGAAAGAGACACAGAAGGCTCGACGCACGTTGCCATCATCAGCCAAAGCATGGCACGACGGGCGTGGCCGGGCCAGAATCCGATTGGCAAACACTTCAACTTCGCGGGATACCCACGGCAACCGTTCGAAGTGGTGGGTGTCGTCGGTGACGTGCGGGACATGGATTTGACCGAGCAGCCTTGGCCAACGGCGTATTTGCCGATCCTTCAGTACCCTCAAGATGCCGTGTTTCTGGTGATTCATACCGGGGAGAATTCCAGCATTATCAGAGCAGCCTTGCCAGGGGTGATTCGCTCTGTGGACAAGGACGAACCCGTTTCATCCGTCAGCACCATGGAGCAACTTGTCTCACAATCGGTCGATGAGCCGAGGTTCCGAACTCTGTTGCTGGGTATTTTTGCGGGCTTGGCGTTCCTGCTGGCGGTGGTCGGAATCTACGGCATCATCTCTTATTCCGTCAGCCAGCGTACGCATGAGCTCGGCGTGCGCATGGCGCTCGGCGCGGAACGACGTGACGTCCTGAGGCTCGTGGTAGGGCAGGGCATGAGGCAAACACTTATTGGGGTGGCTGTTGGGCTCTTGGCTGCCCTCGGCCTCACTCGGCTGCTTGCGAGTTACCTGTACTCGGTCCGCCCCACCGACTCCATGACATTCGTGGTTGTCTCTGCGGTGATGCTCGCCGTGGCGCTGCTGGCCTCCTACATCCCCGCGCGCCGCGCGACGAAGGTCGATCCTCTGGTGGCGTTGCGGTACGAGTAAAGCAGTGGTTAGTGACCAGTGGCTAGCTTCATTGGTGATTTGTGATTGGTGATTTCTAATTGAAATGCGCTCTCTTCACCACCGGGGTCCGCAATCGAGAATCGTCAATCGCCAATCACAAATCACCAACCGCCAACCCCCCAGCGACAATCTTTCCTCTTGACAATCTAGAGGAAAAGCGTATCCTCATCTAGACAATCAAGAGGAGGAATCTTGAAACCCACCGACCTCGTTCAAGGCACCCTGGACATGCTCATCCTGAAAACCCTGGCGCTCGAACCCCTACATGGCTACGGCATCGCCCTGCGGATCGAACAGATCAGCAAGGGAGTGTTTCGCGTCAATCCGGGTTCGTTGTTTCCCGCCTTCCGCCGCCTGGAGCGGGCGGGATGGATCAAGCCGGAATGGCGGCCGACGGAGAACAATCGCCGCGCGAAGTTCTACGCGCTCACCAGTCTCGGTCGGAAGCAACTGAAGGCCGAAACCGAGGAGTGGGGAAGACAGCTCGCGGCCATCAGCCGCATTATGGAAGCATCGTGAGAGCAGGCGTCGGGTGTCAGGTGTCAGGTCGGCCATTGGTGATTGATGATTGGTGGTCGGCGATTGCCTAGAAACGAAACTCGAAAATCGAAAATCGGGGGTCGTGGTCGGGTTTCCGGTTTCGATTTTCCAATTTCGCTCTTCGATTCGTCGAAGGAGGCTGCGATGTTCCGCCTGCATAGCATGGTCGCTGGCATACGAGCGCTATTCCGAAAGCAGCAAGTGGAACAGGAAATGGACGAAGAACTGCGCGGCTATCTGGACGCGGCGGTGAAGGAGAAGATGCGCGCCGGGATGAGCCGTGAAGAAGCTCTGCGATCCGCACGAGTCGAGATGGGCAGCGTCGAGGCGGTGAAGGAAGAAATCCGCAGCGCGGGCTGGGAATCAACCCTCGAGGCTATTTGGCAAGATTTGCGTTTCGGCTTCCGCGTGCTGCGGAGGAATCCCGGGTTCACGGTCGTGGCAGCGTTGACGCTTGCCCTCGGCATTGGGGGAACCGTCGTCGTCTTCAGCCTGCTCGATGCGGTCCTGCTGCGTTCCCTTCCCTACCCGCAAGCGGACCGGCTTTTCAGAGTCTTTACGCTTGAGGGCAAAGACAAAGCCGCCATGGAGGCATCCTCATACCCTGACTTCCGCGATTGGCAGCGTCAAAGCCGCACCTTCGAATCCATGGCGGCATGTGAGGAGCAACCCCTGAACCTCACGGGTACGGCGGAACCCGAGCGCCTGGAGGGTGCGGCCATCACGCCGGGTTTTTTCACGACCTTGGGAATTCGCCCAGTATTGGGCCGCGAATTCACCGGCGATGATGACGAGCACGTTGCCATGTTGAGCTTCGAGTTGTGGCAGAGACGATTCGGCAGCGACGGCGGAATCATCGGCAAATCCATCCACCTCGAGGGCCGGGCGTACACGGTCGTGGGCGTGTTGCCGCCGCAGGTCCGCTTTCGACCGTACCCGCGGGTAGATGCGCCCTCCGAGGTTTTCGTACCTGTGATCCCCAATCCGGAGCGTGACTGGTTTTATGTGCGGGTGTTGGGCCGCCTTGCCCCTGGAGTAAGCGAGCAGCAGGCGCGGACGGAGTTGAACGGCATCGCGGTCCGCCTCGCGCAAGCCTACCATGAACCGGAAAAACAAGGAATTGCTCTTGAACCGCTTGGGCAATACATAGTTTCGGATGCGAGCCAGACCGCGGGGGTCCTGTTTGGCGCGGTCGCCTTCGTGCTTCTCATTGCCTGCGCCAACGTAGCGAATCTTCTCTTGTCGCAGGGCGCGGCGCGCGAGCGCGAGATGGCCATCCGAACCGCTGTGGGCGCAACCCGCGGGCGCATCTTGCGGCAACTGCTAACAGAAAGCCTGCTGCTGGCAGGCTCGGGCGGTGCGATCGGCGTGGTCCTGGCATACTGGACGATCCCGCTAGTGGCTGGCATGGCGCCACCACATGGTAACTTCTCCGCGCGAATCCAGGATGCCAACCTCCATCTGAACTTGACCGTGCTTCTCTTCAGTGCGCTCTTGGCAGTGCTCGCGACCGTCCTGTTCGGCGTCTTGCCGGCTTTGAAAGCTACCCGGCCCGCGCCAAGCTCTCTCGCGAGCGGTCGCGTTGGCCGCATGCGCGGGGGGCTGATTGCGCTCGAAGTTGCCTTGTCCTTCGTCTTGCTGGTGGGTGCCGGGCTGATGATGAAGAGCCTGCTGCGCCTGCTGGAAGAAGACGTTGGGTTCCGTACAGAACATCTGTTGACGATGGACATTAGCCTTTCTGAAGCGAAGTATTCCACACCGGATAAACAGACGGCCTACTTCGACCACGTTCTGCAACGTCTCACCGCCATGCCCGCGGTCCGCTCCGTGGGTGCCGTCACGGACCTGCCGTTAACGCGCAACGAGACGTGGAACGGGTTCGAGATCCCGGGACCCCACCCCGGGCAGGGCACAGCGGGCTACCATGCCGTCAGCCCTGATTATTTTCGCGCCATGGGAATATCGTTGCTGAATGGTAGAGAACTGGGGATTGCGGACTCCGCGAACTCGCCCTTGGTCGGTGTGATCAACCGCAGCATGGCCAGCAAATACTGGCCGAACGAGAACCCAATAGGCAAGACCATCGTGGTTTATCGGGCCGTCGTGGAACGAACCCCCGCGGGCGAACACGTCCAATTCAAACCGCATATGCTCGAGATCGTGGGAATCGTGAGCGATGTTCGGCAACTCGGGTTGGACGCGCCGCCCGATCCTGAACTGTTCATGCCTTACGCGCAATGGCCGTCGAATGAGATGTCCCTGGTTCTACGGACCGCCTCTGAACCTTCATCCCTGATCCCTCGAGTCAAGAAAGAGATTTGGCGAGTGGACCCCGACCAGCCGGTCACGGATATCAAGACCATGGACGAACTCGTGGCCGCAGAGGCCGCGGGAAGACGCTTTATCTTGCAGTTGATTGGAGCGTTCGCCTCAATCGCAGTAGTCCTGGCGGCGGTTGGAATTTATGGTGTGGCTTCTTATGGGATGCGGCAGCGGACGCACGAAATCGGCGTACGCATGGCTCTCGGCGCACGAGGGCAACAGATTGTTTGGTTAATTCTCCGCCAGAACCTCAGTTGGCTCCTGATCGGTATCGCGAGCGGCCTTGCTGGCGCCTTCGCCTTGACGCGGCTGCTCGCTTCATACCTTTATTCGGTGCGGCCTACTGACGCTTCAACCTTCGCGCTCATCGTGCTGGTGCAGCTTGCAATCGCCGCGTTGGCTAACTTGATCCCTGCGCGCCGGGCGACTAAGGTCGATCCCATGGAGGCGCTGAGGTACGAGTAATTGACGATTTTCGATTGCCGATTGTCGATTGAGTAGGAGACGAAATTCGAAACTCGAAATTCGAAAACCGATTGAGGGAAAGGCAGCCCTCTCCCCCTTGGGGGAGAGGGTGGACCGCGACGGCGCTTTCACCAGCCGTCGCGGGCCGGGTGAGGGGGTCGCAGGCCTGGCGTTGGAGATTCCTGATTTGGCTTTTCTTTGTGTCTTGGTGTCTTGGTGGTGATAGAGGCGAGCCGATGGCGCGCTTGAGGACCACCACCAAGACACAAAGACACCAAGGGAGAGCAAGAAGCGAAGAGCTGAAAGCCAACCTTGGGTCGCTCGCCGCATGCTGCCGCCGATTTTGGCTTTTCTTTGTGTCTTGGTGTCTTGGTGGTGAAGGAGATTGCGATGTTCCGCATACAAAGCATTGTTGCTGGCATACGAGCGCTGTTCCGAAAGAAGCAAGTGGAACAGGAAATGGACGAAGAGTTGCGCGGCTACCTGGATGCCGCTGTGAAAGATAAAATGCGCTCAGGCATGAGTTACAAGCAGGCTCTGCACGCCGCGCGCGTCGAGTTGGGGAGCATGGACGCGGTGAAGGAAGAAATCCGCAGCGCGGGTTGGGAAGCGATGATCGAATCGCTCTGGCAGGACGTTCACTATGGCTTGCGCCAACTGAAGCGGAGTCCGGGGTTCACGGCAGTCGTCGTGATTACCCTGGCGCTGGGGATTGGGGCGAACAGCGCTGTATTCAGCATCGTCAATGGCCTCCTGCTGCGCGGACTTTCCATTCCTGAACCCCAACGCCTGGTGGCCTTCTCCAACGGCATATTTACCTATCAGAATTATTTAGCCTTCCGTGACGAGGCGAAATCCTTCGAAAGCGTCTCCACCACCTACGGCATGCCTTTCGCGGTGAACTTGAATTCAACCCAACCGCCGCAGCGTATCTACGGATGGTGTGTCACGGGGAATTTCCTCACCACCTTGGGGGTCAAGCCTGCACTTGGCCGCGGCTTCCTGCCGGATGAGGATCAGATTTCGTCACTGAAAGAGGTGGTCATATTGAGTTATGAGCTTTGGCGCACGCGGTTCGGTGGCGACCCTGCGATCCTGGGGAAGGCCATCCGGCTCGACAACGCGAGTTACGTCGTTGTGGGCGTGATGCCGATCAACGTCCGCACCCTCAATTTTGGTGTGGCTCCCGACTTCTGGGCTCCCATGGCCATGCTGCCGCAACTGGACTCCAAGGCGGCCCAGGTCCATCCCTTCACGAACCCCCAGGTGCGGGGAAGCTTTGACATCTTCGGCCGGCTTAAGCGCGGAGTGTCGCGCGGGCAGGCGCTGGCGGAGGTGAGCGTCATCTATGACCGGATGCGGCAGGCGGCTGGCGAGAAGGAAAAGCAGTTCGTTGCGCTCGAGACCGCCGGGGTACTTCCCGGCGAGCTTGGCAAGAGGTTTCTGGGAGTCTCGGCAGTCTTTACGGTGATGGCCGGCCTGGTGTTGCTGATTGCTTGTGCAAATATCTCGAACCTGCTGCTGGCGCGTGGAACGCTGCAGCGAAGGGAAACAGCCATTCGGCTGGCGATAGGCGCCGGCCGCGCGCGTGTCATCCGGCAATTGATGGTCAGCAACCTCATTCTCGCATTTCTCGGCGCCGCCGTGGGATTGCTTCTGGCGTCGGTTGTCACAAGAGTGGTGGAGAGAATGGGGCTTCCAGTGCCGCTGCCCATTGTCTTCAACTTTGCTCCCGACCTGCGAGTTGTGTGGGTGACGGCAGGAATCGCTGTCTTGACCAGCCTGATATTCGGGCTCGCACCCGCTGTCCGCACTACGCGAGTGAACGTGACCGCCTCCCTAAAGGAGGGTGACCCTGTTTCCACCGGATTCTCGATCCAATGGACTCGTAGAGTCTTGGTCACGGTTCAGGTAGCGGTTTCGGTGGTCGTGCTGGTTACCGCCGCGCTCTTTCTGCATAGCCTCTGGAAAGTGTTCTCAATTGACCTTGGGTTCCATGCTGAGAACCTTCTTGTTGTGACGGTTGACCCCGCAACCCAAGGTTATTCGAGGGAACGCAGCAGGTTTTTCCTCCAGCAACTCGAAGAGCGGGTGTCCGGGCTGCCGGGTGTTCCTTCTGCAAGTGTGGTGGCGCCGCTGCCTCTGGGTATCGCCACCATGCAGGATGATGTTTGGGTCCCTGGAACGTCGCGCATGATCAATGCGAACCGGCACCTGGTCGGGTCGCGCTATTTCGAGACCATGGGGATTCCCCTGTCAAAAGGTAGGGACTTCGCTGCTATCGAGGCGCAGCCGGTTGCCGTCATCAACCGCGCGATGGCTGAGCGTTTGTTTCCGAACGAGAATCCGGTGGGGCAGCGAGTGCGTTTGGAATCCGCAAAGGGGGGTGAAGTCTACGAGATCGTCGGGGTGGCAGGGAACACGAAATTGAAGACCATCGGAGAAGCCTTTCGGCCATGCCTTTACACGCTCGCCGCGCAAAACGGAAAAGACCTTGAGCATCTCTCATCAATATTTGGGATCAGCCTGGTGGTCAAGTCGGTGGGGAAACCTATGGCGCTTGCCCGGGCTGTTCAGCAGGAAGTGGAACGCCTCGCCCCCGGTTTGCCGGTCTTTGGCGTGGAAACCATGGAAGAACAAATCGGGAAATCCCTTGTTCTGGCGCGCCTAGCCGCGTCTTTCCTGGGCGTCTTCGGCTTCCTGGCGTTGACGCTCGCAGCAGTGGGGTTGTACGGCCTGATGAGCTACACTGTCGTCGCCCGCACGCGCGAGATCGCCATCCGGATGGCTCTGGGAGCTTCGGCCGAGAGAACACTCGCCATGCTCGCCCGGCAGGGTCTAAGCACGGTCGGCGTGGGTCTCGCGGCGGGACTCGCTGCCGGTCTTGCGGTGGGTCGCCTTGTGTCCAGCCTCCTGTACGGTGTTGGCAGTTTTGATCTCTGGACGTTCATTACCGTGCCCATCGTGCTGATTTTCATGGCTTGCTTGGCCATACTGGTGCCCGCTCGCCGAGCCGCGAAGGTCGATCCCATGGTGGCGCTGAGGTACGAATGAGGAATGGTGAATTATGAACGGTAAATAGTGAATTACCAAGGGACCGGGCCGCCTCCGGGTAATTCACTATTCACTACTCACTTTTCACAATTCACGATTGCCGAACCGCTCAGAGGTGAAAACTGACTTCTGACTCCTGTCTCCTGCTCGTCACTTGTCGCTCATCACTTGTCACTGCTCTTAATTTCATCCAGAAGCTGCCGCAGCCGCGCCATGGGAACTTGTGCCTGGCCGAAACGCAGCAGGTTGTAGAGGCGAGTGAATTCCCAGACGCCTGATCCGAGACGCGTCTCCGCGAGCGACCGAGCGAATTCCCAGGGCGTTAGCGCGGCGGGCTTGGGATAGCCCTTCTTATGCAGAGTCTTCAGCAATCTTTGATAAGAAAGGGTGGCTTGGCGGGGGCTCAGTGCGAGCTGTCGGCGTCCAAACTTCCAAAGCCAGAAAAACCGGAGATCGGCCAGCGAACCGGCCTTTTCGCCGGCCAGCAGCGCTGCCAGGATAATCACCATGATTAAGAGCATGAGAAGCTTGTGCGACATCAGCCACGCTTCGATGAGGTAAGCCACCCCCACCGCTCGCCGCTTAAATTCATCCGTACGGTCCAAGAATTCCTGCTGGAAATTTCTGGAGGTTTGTTCCACCTGCCGCGCCAGCCGAACTTGATGGCTGAAATCGTAGTTGACGATCCACTCGCTCCAGAAAAGGTTCAGGGCGTCGACGTAATCGTCCCAGGCGCCGGCGCGGATGGGATTGGGGTCTGCCGGAGTGGGATCAAACGTGATCCAGCCGTATTTCGGAAAATATACTTCCACCCAGCTATGAGCATCACGCGCGCGAACCACAAAATCCTTGCCGATGCGGTTATAGGAACCCGTCTGAAAGCCATTCACCAGGCGCGAGGGTATATTGAGGGTGCGAAGCATCACGGCCATCGACGCGGCAAAGTACTCGCAATATCCTGATTTGGATTTGAACAGGAAACTGGCGATGGGGTCTTTGGGCTCGATGGCTGACGGGTCGAGGGTGTAGCGGAAATTGCCGCGAAGGTAATTCTGAATCGCGATGGCGCGGTCGTAATTGTTCGTGGCAGTGGATGTGATTTGCCGGGCGAGCTCGGCAATCTTCGGGTTCAGATCGGGGAGCCGGAGATACACTAGGCGGACATCGTCAGGGTAGTCTGTGGAGGTCCGCTGCAACTCCCGCGCCGAAGGAACCCCCGCCTCCGAAACCACATCGTAAGCAAGCGGGACGAAGGCGTATTGAGGGCTGTGCAGGGAGCCTGTTTCATCGACATCCACCATGTGAAACCGGCCCAAAACCTCCTGGGGAGTGGGGGCGGCGAAAAGCACGTCGGTGGAGAGCGCCGAGCGCAACACATGGTAGCGGAGCGGGCGCCGTGAACGGCTCTGCCAGCCCTCCAGCCGGGGCAGAACGAAACGCTGTTCGGATGCCGGCGTGATGGGTATCTGCTCCGTGTTATCGTTGAACCAGTGCGTGCCGTCAAAGCTGGTCAAACCCACACCCCGCCATTTCACACCCTGCAATTGCCTGGGATCTCCTTCCACCGTCACGCGCATGACCACCAAAGGGGAACGCAGGATCTTGCGGATGTCTCCCAGGTTGACGGTCTCCGAAAACCCCGTAATGTTCTGCGCCTGCGAAGAGAGCGAGGTCAGGTAACCTGTGCGGTAGCGCGGGATGACGAAAAAGAGAACCGTGGCCAGAAGAAAAATGCCGGCGCCTAATCCCACCGCCACCCTGATCAGCGCCCCTTCGACGGCGGCCCTGTTCTGCCGAGGTTTTCGGAAAGGGCCTTCCGGGGCGCGGGGCGCCGACTCCATTCCTTGCTTGATTTCGTAGCTGATGAAGGTTGAGATGGCCAAGATGACGTACAAGATGAAAAATACCAGGTATGTGGTGCTGACCGTCAGGATGGCGCTGGCCAGCATCATCATGAAAGACAGCATGGCAAGTTCACCGTAATCGCGATAAGTCCTGGCAGAGAAGATCTTGATTACGATGGTGAACAGAATCAGGTGAACGGTGGCGGTCAGCATCCTATCCAGCGCGCCCGGGCCCGGCGAAAAAATCAAGAAATCGAGCGCGTAGAAGAAGATGTAAAAAATGGAAATGCGCGTGACGGTGCGGGGAGAGAGGGAAAAGTCAGCCTCGCGAGAATAGCTCCAAAGCTTCACGCCCAGCGCTATGGAAACCACCACGGTCGAGACGAAGTCCAACTTGCCGGTCATGGTGACGGTGATGAATGCAGTAGCCAGGGTCAGCAGCAGGGAAACCTCGAAGTAACGCTGCACACTTATGTTGGCCTGAAGCTTGAGGAGCGCGGAGGGGTCGGGTTGCGCGGTTTTCGCCATGAGCGACACTTTCCTCGCGGATTACATTTTAACCCAAGAAGAGGCCCACCACAGAGGCCACAGAGTTCACGGAGAAAAGCCGAAATGTTTTTCTCTGCGGTCTCTGTGCCCTCTGTGGTGGATCACAACACCTGCTTCGCGATTTTGCGAGCCAGTTGCGAAATCGCGGCCTGCCCCAGGCTCGAAGTGGGAAACCATCGAAGTCCGCTCTTGCGGGGAGGGTGCGAAATCTTCCCTGGGTGAGCATGGACGCGAATGGAGCGGTAAGTAATGCCATGATGGAGCTCGGCAACGGAGTCGCCGAGGGTGAGGGAGGGGATCCCGAAACCAGCGAGCTTATCGCGCAAGCTCGCGAGCGCCTCCGCGTGGGAGCGGCCGAAGGCGCAGGGAAAATTCCACAAGTCGTCGAGCAGGCCGTCGTCAAGGCCGCGCACCATAGCCACTCGGTGTCCGCGCCGGAAGATGGCGGCAGCAAGGGAATGGGACTCGGACGCGCGTCGGGGACGCGGCTGGGGGTAGAGTTGGGGGTGGCCGGATTTGAATCCCCGGCACCAGCGGCGCAGCGGGCACGCAGCACATCGGGGGCCGCGTGGCAGACAGAGGGTTTGCCCTAACTCCATCAACGCCTGGTTGAAGTGGCCGGGGCTTCGACGCGAAAGCAGACGTTCGAGTTGGGCTTCGACAGCGCGACGGAAGCCAAGCTGATTAAGATTACCCTGGAGCGCCGCGAGACGCGCGAGGACTCGACCCACATTTCCGTCCAGCAGGGTGTAGGGCAGACCGAAGGCAATGCTCAGAAGGGCTCGCGCGGTGTAATCCCCGATTCCGGGCAGCGAACGAATCTGCTCGTAGTCGCGGGGAAACGCCCCGGCAAAGCTGCGAACCAGTTCCTGGGCGGCTTGGTGGAGGTGACGGGCGCGGCGGTAGTAGCCAAGTCCTGACCATAGTTTGAGGACTCGCTCGAGCGGGGCGCGCGCTAGGGCGGCGACGGTGGGAAAGGCCTCGAGAAAACGTTCGTAGTAGGGAACCACTGTCGCCACCTGGGTCTGCTGAAGCATTACCTCAGAGACCCAGACGGCGTAGGGATCACAACTCTTCCGCCACGGGAGCGAACGTGCGTTTCGACCATACCACTCCAGCAGCGCCCTTCGAATGGTACCTTCGTCTGGACTCAAAAGCTTCATCCGCTTCATAGTATCGCTTTTTCTTTTCCGTGTGCCGGCTCTTATGCAGTGGGTCAGTTCGGAGTTGTTGCAGCGAGTTTATCCGTCAACTGACGGACCACATGGTCCGTCGGCCGACGGATGAAGCCGCCTCTACATCTTGATTTGCGTTCCCAGGCAGCCTAAAATGCCTCTCAACAAGGATGCTGCCTTTGCGCCGCAAGGGGCTTTTATGGGCGACGTGAATTGACCCCGCGTCCTTGCCAAACAGGCTCGGACCATGCCGCGCGCCGCTCGTCAACCAGTAAACCTTCGTGACAACGACTGCGTTGCCATCGTCGGCGGTGGGCCGGCCGTTTATCTTTGAACTGGAACTCAATATGGCTATGCGAACAATTCTGGGACTCGTTCTTGGCACGATTTTATGGGCGCCGCTTGCCGTCTACGGTCAAGCCGGCCGCGATTCAGTAGCTTCGGCAGAGGCGATTCCAGCCAGCCCGGCGAATAGTACTCTCTGGATCATCCCTCACACGCACTGGGAAGGCGCCGTCTTCAAAACACGGGAGGAATACCTGGAGATCGGCCTGCCCTACATTCTGACGGCGCTCGAGCTATTGAAGACCCACCCGGAGTATCGTTTTGTGCTCGACCAAGTCGCCTACGTAAAACCATTCCTGGAGAGGTATCCCGAGCAAGCGGCGGTCTTCCGGAAACTGGTGTCGGAGGGAAAACTGGAGATTGTGGGCGCGAACGACGTCATGCTGGACGTGAACATGCCCAGCGGCGAGTCGTGGATTCGACAAGCCCTCTACGGAAAAGCCTACTACCGTGAGAAGTTAGGGGTGGACGTAACGGTGGGCTGGGCGCTCGACACCTTCGGGCACCATGCCCAGATGCCGCAACTCCTGAAGCTCGCAGGATACAAGTCCTACTGGTTCCAGCGCGGGGTGCACGGTAATGACACTCCCTCCGAATTCCTCTGGGAAGGAATTGACGGCACGCGGATCCCCGCCTTCTGGCTCCCTTTAGGCTACGGCATGTTCTACCCCACGCCCAGCAGCTTGTTTGGGTTCGATCTGTATGCACGCCAACAATGGGAGGCGCTGGGGCATTATTCCCGATGGCCGGAGCGCGTAGCCGTGGCCGGAGCCGACGTTATCGAGCCCGAAGAGGGGCTGCCAACCATGGTGGGCGAATGCAATCGAGAAGGGAAACAGCCCTTTGCCTTGCGTTTTGGAGTTCCGAGCGATTTCGAGGCCGTGGTTGCCAAACGGCCAAACCGGCCCGTGGTGAGCGGCGAACTCAACCCTGTTTTTCAGGGGGTGTATAGCGCGCGAATTGAACTCAAGCAATGGATAAGAGACCTTGAACGCGTTCTTGCTACCGCTGAAAAACTGAGCGCCCTGGCCTCATGGCTGGGATTTCCAGCGGACAACGATAACCTGCCCCGCGCCTGGGAGCCGGTGCTGTTCAACGAAGCTCACGATCTGGCCTCCGGCACAATGGTAGACAAGGTTTACGAAGACACAATTCGCGGATGCCAATTCTCCCAGAGCCTCGGGGAAGAAATGGTGGAGACGAGCATCGACGCGATCGCCTCCAAAATTGACACGCGCATGGAGGGCATTCCCGTTGTCGTCTTCAACCCTCTCGGGTGGCCGCGCAGCGACATTGCAGAAGTTGAGATTGGCTTTTCGCAAGCAGGCAATAAGGTGGTCGAACTTATCGCCCCTTCCGGTGAAGCCGTTCCGGTCCAGTACATCGAAACAACACGGTACAGCGACGGGGGCATCAAGCACGCGAAGATTGCGTTCATTGCCCGCGACGTACCGGCAATTGGGTATTCGCTGTACCAAGTAATTCCAAAGCAGGTTGGCGCTTCGGGTGGCGAACACCGCACAGCTTCCAGCGCGCCGCCAATCTCGACCATGCACGAAGACTTCGGGTCTCTCGAAAACGAGTATTACCGGGCCGCCTTCGATCTTTGGACCGGCGCAATGACGAAACTACACGTGAAGCCCGGCGATTGGGACGCGCTGGGTGACCGTCCCGCCAACGTTGTGGCGCGCGAGCAGGATGGCGGGGACTTCTGGGAACTATACGGCACGCTGAACGGCGGCAGACTCACTGCCATGACTCGCAAGCAAGGCTTGCCGCCGCCCGAAAGGACGCACTTCAGCAACGAATGGGTGGGCGGCGACGGGAGGACCGAAGAGGGGCCGGTATTTTCTGAGTTCCACATTTCGCATCCGTTCGGCGATGGCAGCTTCCAGACAACCGTCAGGCTCTACCCGGGAATTCGGCGAATCGATATCAGGACCGACATCCTGAATAACGAGAAATTCGTCCGTTACCGGGTCCTGTTCCCCACCTCCATCAAAAGCGGACAGAGGTTCGACGAAATCCCTTTCGGCGCCATCGAACGGCCCTTGGCGCAGGAGTTTCCAGCGCAAAATTGGATAGATTACAGCGACGGGACCAAGGGCGTTGCCCTAATCAATCGGGGTCTCCCCGGGAACAACGTTGCCGATGGGAACGCTGATGCTATCTCTGCTGCGGTCGGCGCGAATATCCGCGTACCCCTTCTTCGGCGGTTATGAGCCAGGCGTTTCCTCAGATTTAGGGCTCGAGTTAGGGGTGAAGCGAACCTTTGATTATGCGCTCATCCCCCACGAAGGAGACTGGCGTAGCGCGGAGATATACCGAGCCGGCTGGGAGTTCAACCATCCGTTAACAGTTCGCAAAGTGAGTTCACACCCAGGTCTCTTGCCAAAACGATGGGGATTGCTCGAGGTGTCCCAGCCCGACGTCGTCGTCTCCGCGCTGAAGCCGGGCCGAGGCGGCAGCGTGGTCCTGAGAGTTTATGAGGCCACAGGCCGCCCGAGCAGCAGCATTAAGATCAAGCTAAACGCCGGGATCTCCTCCGCCCATGAAGTGAACCTCCTCGAGGACGACGGCGCAGACCTCGAGGTTGTGAACGAGACGCTCCAGTTTGATTTGGGCCCGTATCAGATCAAAACCTTCCGGTTGAAGCTGCTGCCACTTAATCCGAGCAAGTAAGCAGACATGAGGGGTCACTCGATGAAGATGAATGCCACGCATGAAACCACTCGCCGCACCTTCCTCCAGACCTGCGCAGCGGGACTGAGCGCAACGGGATTGAGCACAGTCTTCCCTCCGCGAGGTGACTCCGCGATGCCAGCGTCGTCCCCTGCGCCCATCCTGCGTCTTGAAGCAGACCCCAAACGGAGCCTTGTGCCGGTGCTGAGCTGGGACACAGAGGGAGGAGAGCGCTTCCATTCGAACTTGCTGCGACAGGGCAGCGGGGTTGGATTGCGAGTGCGCACGGACGGTCAGTGGCGCAACGGGGCCGAGTTGCCGACCTCCGCCCAGCCCTCCGGCGAGAGAACTCGCTACCACATACAGGTGACGCCCCAGAGCGCGCTCCAGTGGGATATCTTCACATCGAGCGCTAGTTTCCGGATGACCCTGTCAGCGGAAGGCTCGGGCGCCCTGCCGGCGAAGAGTGTCGAATTGGTCTTCCCGTTTGATCCGATGGTCACGCCCACGACGGTCTTGCCCAGCCGGTGGCGAGATGACGGGAGCTTTGAATCGCCGATACTCATCAGCGCTCCGGATTTTGGCCAGATGCTATTGCGTATAACACCCTCGAATGAAATAAGAGGACGGTTGGAGGGCAGCCGGGATAACCACATCGTGGACCTTGTCCTGGAATTGCCCCAACTCGACGCGGATCACAAGTACACGTTCAGCTTCGCCCCCGTGACGCTTGCCCCTCCGCCAGGCCTCCACGACGAAGCCATGTGGCGCCTCGCGCGCCGGGGCTGGTTTAATGCCTTTCAACCCAGCGCCCGCTGGGGTGAGCAAAACCGGGCCTTCAGCGCTCCTTCCGGCATTCTGGCCAACAACGTCCTCAGCGATCCGTGCAGCTTCTCGCTGATCTTCTACGCCGATCACATGCTATGGACCCCGGTGGTGGCGGAGGGCATCTCGGTGGCGGAACTGGTGCGGCACGCCATCGAGTTTTGGCTCGAGCAGCGCACCCATATGACCGGCGAGGTGGTGGGCTACTGGGACTACGTGAATTTCCTGGATGCCAACGCCGGCCCGGTCATCTGCGCCTGGGATTATGTGGAAGCTACCGGCGACCTCACTTGGCTCGAGAAGACGATAAGCCGCCTGGAATTTGTGGCGGATTTCCACGCCCGGCGCGACCAGGATTTCGACGGCCTGGTGGAAGCCACCCAGAGTGGCAATGCCAACACGCTCATCGAACCCGACCGCTCGAGCAACTGGTTTGACGCGGTGAATTACGGTCATAAGGACGCCTACACCAACGCCGTGGTTTATCGCTCTTGGCGTTATCTGGCCGACCTCGAGTCGAAGCTCCACCGGGAGGACAAGCGTTTGCGTTACACGAAACTGGCGGAGCGGTTGAAGGCTGCCTATGCGCGGCTTCTTTACAACCCCGAGACCGGTTGGATCGTGAATTGGAGAAGCCAGGACGGAAAGCTGCACGACTACGCCAGCCCCGTGGTCAACGGTCTTGCAATCGAGTATGGCTTGGTGGACCTCGAGCAAGGCAGGAAAATTGTGGATAGAATCTGGGCCAAGATGCAGGCGGCGGGTTTCCACCGCTTCGAGCTGGGGATCCCCCCTACCTTGGAGCCGATTCGTCGTGCAGACTACATCCAACCTGACGGATTAGGCAGCCCGCGCCGCGAAGACGGAACCGACACATTCCAGCAGTACGAGAACGGAGGAATCTCAGCCGGACACAGCTTGCACTTTCTTGTTGCGAGCTACCTGGTGGGCCAGGGAGAGAGGGCGGACCAAGCGCTGCGAGCCATGCTGGGCCGCCAACAAGCCGGCGGATTTCAGAATGGCGTGCAGAATTCCTCCTACAAGGGTATAGATTGGACGACCTGGGACGGTAAGCCCTGTGGGTACGAAGGCTATCTGGCTGATGCCTTTTACTTCCTGCCGACCGTCCTGCTGCGCGAGCCGGCGTTCCGGGCGCGTTTCTATAAGCCACTGCTGATATCCCGGTAGGGCGCACCGCATACCGGGAATCGGAAAGCGGAATAATCGCTGAGTGCCGCTGACATTGGGTGTACGTTATAGTACGAACCTTTGAGCGCTTGTCAGGCTCGAGACATGCCCACGATCCTGAGCAAGCAGGGAGGAGCGCCGAATGGACCGCAGATCGTTTTTGCAAATCAGCACCGCAGCCGCCTCGAGTATGTCTGCCCACCGAAGCCTGGCGAGGACACCCGCCGATCCTCCTCCTAAGGCTCGAATGAAGCTAGGCTCGCAATTTGGCGCCGGCCCTTCGGATGAGACACTTCGAGATCTGGCTGCGTTAGGAGTTAATCACATCTGTAGCGGCGTCCCCTCCGCGCGTTTGGATGAGCACTGGAGTGTCGAAGGACTCACCAAGCTGAAGGAAAGGGTCGAGTCGTTCGGTCTCCAGTTGCTGATGGTCCCGTTACCTCTGAGTTCCAGTCCCATTGATCGAGCGGAGTTTCCGTCCATCATGTTGGGGAAGTCTCCCGAGCGCGACCGGGACATCGAGGAAATCTGCCAGATGATCCGCAGCGTTGCCCGGGCAGGCATTCCCGCCGTAAAGTACAACCTCACACTTCTTGGTGTGCCGCGGACTTCCCCGACCAGGGGGCGTGGCGAAGCCCTTTACAGCACCTTCAACTACGATGTCGCCAAACAAGGCGAGACGCTCACGCAGGCTGGCCCGGTGACTGCGGAAATGATGTGGGAGCGAATCACTTACTTCCTGGAACGCGTGGTACCGGTGGCGGAGGAATGCAAAGTTAAAATGGCTTGTCACCCGCATGATCCTGGCATGCCTCGGGAGGCGGGTTTTCGAGGCATCCACCGCGTTTTAGGCAGCGTCGAGGGCTTGAAGCGATTCGTCGAAATTCATCCCAGTCCTTTTCACGGTCTCAATTTCTGCCAGGGGACAGTGAGCGAGATGTTGGAACGTCCCGGAGAAGAGATTTTCGACGTCATCCGTTACTTTGGCCAGAGGCGGAAAATCTTCAACGTACACTTCCGCAACATTCATGGACACTTCCTGAACTTTCAAGAAACCTTTCCGGATAACGGCGACGTCAACATGGTGCGGGCAATGCGAGTTTATAAGGAAGTGGGCTACGACGGCATGATCATGCCGGACCATGTGCCACAAATGGAGGGGGACACGGGCCAGGAGCAGGCTTTCGCTTTCGCATATGGCTACATTCGGGCTCTCCTCCAGGCGGTGGAAAATGAAGCGTGAGGTTGGGGCCGCTGACGGCGCTGGCCGTGGTGCTGGTCATGGGTCCGGTGGAACACTTTTCCGAGGCTCGCCAGGTGACCAGTTAGGTGGGGCTAATTCCCGCGGAAGATTCCACCGGCGGGCAACGAGGATTGACGACCAAGAGAAAGGAACAGCCGGCGCGTCTCACGCGTCCCGCAGGCAGCGCCGGTGTTTTCCAAAAAAGACGTGCCAGCTGAGAGATTCTAATTGACAACGCCGATGACCTTATAGATGCACTACCCGGCTTATAGCGGCGGTTTGGGCTTGCGCCCGCCGTTCCAAGTGTCGGGCTTCGGTGTGTCAGCCGGCCAGTAGTTGCCCTGGGGGTCCTCCTTCCATCGCTTCCCACACAGCCCGGAAATGACCTCCCACTCAGGCGCCCCCAGATCGAAATCCGGATGGTGAATAAAACGCTTCAGTCCGGCACGCTGCGCCGCCACCAGGATTCGGTATAAGTCCGCGCTCGACATCGGATCCCCGGCATGTGGATGCCGCCCACTCGAGACCCACCCGATCACCTTGCTATCGTCCCCTATCCCCTCCAGCGCTCGTTGCGTCTCCGAATACACTACCTCCGAAAAAAACGCCTCCGGAAATCCCACTAGGTCCATGTCCGCCAGCGAGTGTATGCCCGGCAACTCCAGCCCGAACCACGCCTTCACCACCACGAAACACTCCCTCTCACTCAACTGCGGGTTCCATTCCGAGATCTTCTCCACCCAGCGCGCGATCGTCCCGTACATCCCGTCGAACCCTCGGTGCCAAAAGTAGAGCTTGGGGAAAATATAATCAAAGTAGGGATTCATCTTGGCATAGTCCTGCGTGGTGAGAAGGGAGAAAGTCGAGATGCGCGTGATCCCCCCCAGCTTCACCTTGCGATTCAGCCGGCCCATCTGCTCCCGCACCGCCGCCATGTAGCGCAGCGATCCCTCCTGCCGCCTGCGAAACCAGTAAAGCGCATCCTCGTTGAAGTCGAAAAGCGCCAAACCGCCCAGCACGCCGCCGGGCGCGTAGTATCTAACCCGCGACGGCGTAAGATGATGGAATTGCTCGAGAAGGTGCGCTGCGCCTCGCTCCATGCGACCCACATCCACGCCCGCAGCCCTGAGCAGGGACTTTTCGCCGTCCGTGACCTCAAAAACCTCCCCGCCGTGGTGGAACGCAAGTTCATAGGAGTGCTCGCCGAGGGCGCCGTCCATGACAATCCCGTGGGCTTGGGGAAAGGCGTTCATCGTATCCTGCACGCCTGCGGCAAAGCCGATGGCGTTATAAGGGTCCTCCGCCGCGGGGCGCGACCCTCCCGACTGGCCTGAGCCGAAGAAGAGAATTTCCCAGCCGCGCGAGGCGGCGTTGTCCACCATAGCCTGAAACATCTTCTCTTTTTCGGGTTGCCGTGGCTCCTCTCGGGGTGGAGCGACACCGAAAGCAGCATACACTTTGGGGTCGGGAGCGAACGTAGGGAACTTCGCATTGGCATATTGATACGAATAGGACATCTCATACTCGGGGACGTTCGGAAAAAATCGTAGCGGCCCAACGACGATCCCGCGCACCCCGCCCTCGTGCCAGGCATCGAAGGTGCGTTGATAGTCGGCCATCCAATGTTCTATCGGGTTATGGATATACATCCAGGGCACCAATTTGCTGCCAGGGGCTTCTCCAGCATGCGTTCCCGCTTCTTGATTGCCGACTCGCGCCTCTGTCGGGCTCGGGGAAATAACCCCGGCAAACGATCTCCCCAGCGCGCCGAGCATGATTCCCGTGACAAAATCCCTGCGCTGAATTCTCCCTTGACCCTTGACCGTGTTCCGCATTTGCCCCTCCTTGATGAATTGAACGAGCAAGAAGAATTAAACGCCTCAGGCGTGCTTGCTCTCCTCTTCCAAAACCACTCCAAAATTCCAGCTAAACCGGCGGTCCGATTTTTGGCCGAGATGATACCACACCCGTCCGAGATGAGAAGTCAAAACTGCATGGCCAGGAGGTAGGGCAGAGTCTCGTTCTCCAGCGACTTTAAGGCTTGTGCGTATGGAATCGGGCGTATAATGCTCCCTCATGTCCCGCTACCCCCTCGAGATCTCAAGGAGGATTGCCTTTGCAACTTTCAGTGAAAATGCAACGCCTGGCGGTCCCTATTCTGCTCCTTGCTTTGGCTATGTCCTTATCCGGAGCCGCTCAGCCGCGCACCTACAGGCCGAACCGAATTCTGTTAATTATCGGCACGCAATGGGATGACCCCACGAGTTACCTCGTGCGGGGGGGTAACGAGTTCCACGACATCGTCACCCTCCTGAAGAACTGGGGAATCCCCTTCGACATCCTGCGCCTGGATCAACAACGGCTCGATCCCAATGCCTTTCTCGGTTACGATGGCAAGCCTCGGTACGGCGCCATCCTCTGGGATGCCGACCCCAGCGCCTTCCTGGATCAGAACTACGCGCTTCTTGCTGACGCCGCGCAAAAATGGAACATCGGGCTGGTGGCGCTGTCGAACCGCATCCAGCATCCTGTGCTCGAATCTCTGCTCGGCCTCGGCTACAAGGGCTATTACGACACGGGGCAACCCCTCAGGGTTAAGGCGCCCGATCATTACCTCCTTCGTGGTTTGCCCGACCCGCTCGATACCAACGACGACCCTCGGGTTGGACTCACCGCTCGGGGTGCTTTGGGGGTGGATATTCCGTGGAAATTCGAGCTCTACAAGAAACGCGTCACTGTGGAAGCGCTGGGGGCGCAGGTTCTCGCCACGCAAGGCGACTCTCCTGAAATCACCGTGCGCGACCTGGCCTCCGGCAACCACGCCATATGGATCGGCAGCGACTACCTGCAATTCGTTCACTACCAAGCCTTACGCAGCGTGTTGCGAAGGGCCCTTGCCCTGGCGGTCGGTTATCAAATCGAGAACGATTGGTCAAAGGACGCCATCCTCATGATGGACGACCTCGGTTGCGCGTCCAACTCCTGGCTCGAGCACTGGCATTACCCCACATTGAGCCAACAACAGATGGAAAAGTTCCTCATCGAACCCCTAGCCGAGCACCACGCCCTGCTGACCGTCAATGTCTGCTCTGGCTTCGTGGATCGCGACCGGCGCGCCGTCGTGCCCTCGTTCCAGCAGGTCTTCACGGATGCCTTTGGCACCAAGCAGGACTATGTCTCAACGCGCCGCGGCCTCGAGGAGGGGTTGCAGCGCGGCGTGTTCGAAGTCCAGAGCCACGGTTGGACTCACATGCAACCCGACCTCGACTCACCGCCCGGCCCCTGGTGGGATGCGCCGCTTTATGAAGGAAAGGCGGACGTGGGTTGGTACCGTGAGTTCGGGGATGTAGAACGCGGCAAGGAGGTTGCCGAATCCGCCCAGCGCTTTCACATGGAACGGGCCATCGAGTGGTTCAAAAAGGAGTTCGAGGTAACACCACTTTCATTAGTGGCGGGAGGAGGCGGTGTTTCCAAGTCGGACGCCAACAACACCGCCACAATCGCCGCCCGCCTGGGCTTCGGTTGGTCCGGCGAATACCAGGGCCCTGACTTGGCCATCGACATGAATCACCCCGTTTACAATCAGTTCGGCGGCACGGCCGACTCTCCGCTGGTGATTTGGATTCCTCCCGACGGGCACGACCGTGGCATCTCGCAGCACCCGGAAGAGTTCCCCAAGATTTTCGAGCAGCTCAGCGGCTGGCGCACCATCAGCATGAACAGCTACATTGCCTACATGCATGCCAAGGTCGCCTCCGGGGGCGGCGATGCGTTGCGCCTCGCTGTGGCCTACGACGATCACTATTGCTCCTATTTCCGGGATCATCCCTCCCAGTGGCGCTTCGAAATACCGGGAGCCTCGGGAGTGAAAAACTTTATTGTGGATGGAAAAGCGCAACCGGTGACGTTTGAGAATGGATTGGGGATCATCAACGTTCCAGCAGGCCTCGGAACGCACGCCATTGATGCTTCCTCTGGGAAAGGAGATTCTCATGAAGCGGCGACAATTCCTTAAGAAGGGGTTTGCCTCCCTCGCCTCGCTGAAGGCACTCGAGCCCGGAGACTTTCTTCAGGCCCGAGGTGCCGAAGGCGGTCAGATTGAAATCAAGAACGATCACCTCAGGTATGTGATTGGCAACGACGGGCAGAATCTCCATTTCGTCGATGAAAGCACCGGCGACGATTACTGCGCCCGGAGTCCTGTCTCCTACTTTGCGCGAATCAAGAAAGCCGGTCAGGAGTTTAACGCCTCGGCGGTCTCGCATGCCGATGGGCAGCTTGCTGTACACTTCGGCAAGTCTGAGGTCAGCGCGCGGGTGAAAGCAATTACCGAAAGGCATTACTTCATTTTCGAGGTCCTCTCTGTCAGTGACGCACAGGTGGAAGAGATGACGTTCTTCGATATACCTCTGGCGCTCCGCGGTTCAGCGCAGGACCGTTTTGCCGGCTGCGCTTTGGCGCTCAATCTCAAAACCAATGTGCCGGAATTACCTGGCCCGAACGGCCGCCTCCGCGCGCTGTGCTATCCGCGTTTCGGCTTCGCAGGAGCAAGGGCGGCGATGATCGGTTGTCCACAGGAGAAGCTTCGACAGGTGATGAAAGAAGTGGTGCAGGCTGCTGAGGACCTGCCTCACTCGCCAGTGGGGGGGCCCTGGGCGATGGAGGCCAAAATCAACCGAGGTTCCTACCTTTTTAATTTCGGCAACGTGACCGAAAAAACAGTGGACGCCTGGATCCAGCTTGTCCAGAGCCTGGGGTTAAACCAGATCGATTTTCACGGGGGAAAGACTTTCCGATTTGGCGATTGCCGGCCTAATCCGGAGATGTACCCACGTGGCCAGGCTAGCCTGAAGGCTGTTATTGACAAGCTCCATCAAGCGGGGATCGCTGCCGGTTTACACACCTACTCATTCTTCATCGACAAAAGCTGCCCCTGGGTGACGCCTGTCCCGGATCCCCGCCTGGCGAGCGACGCCACTTTCACCTTGGCGGCGCCCTTGACGGCGGAGTCTGCGACGCTGTCAGTGATCGAGCCCACCAAGGACATGTCTGCGATCACAGGCTTCTTTGTGCGCAACAGCGTCACGCTTCAGATCGAAGACGAACTCGTAACCTACAGCGGTGTTTCCAAGGAATCCCCTTACGGTTTCACCGGTTGCACGCGCGCAGCTTACGGTACGCACGCTGTCCCCCACCCCAGCGGGGCAAAGGTGCGCCACCTCAAGGAATGCTTCGGCCTGTTCGTTCCCGACGGTGATTCAACCTTGCTCGCGGAGGTGGCCGGGAAGACGGCAGAAATGTTCAACGCCTGCGGCTTCGATATGATGTACCTCGACGCCCTTGACGGCGAAGACGTGCTGGGGGGCGGCGAGAACGGCTGGCACTACGGCTCCAAATTTGTCTTCGAGCTATGGAAGCGCTTAAACAAGCCGGCCTCCATGGAAATGAGCACCTTCCATCATCATCTTTGGTATGTGCGCTCCCGCATGGTGGCTTGGGACGTCCCCTCGCGAAGCTATAAGAAATTCATCGATCTCCACCTCGCCGCCAATGAAGAATTCTCGCGCATGTTTCTTCCCGGGCAAATGGGGTGGTGGGCCTTCCGTGGCTGGACGGGAATTCAGGTCGAGCCAATGCTTGAGGATGATATCGAATACCTGTGCGGCAAGTGCCTGGGTACCGACTCGGGTTTAGCTATGATGGGGGTCGACCCGGAAAGCTTTTCCACGAAGCCCGTATCCCAAAGGCTCGGCGCCGTTCTAAAGCGCTATGAAACTTTGCGTCAGTCCAACTACTTTCCGGAAACGATCAAAGCAAAGCTGCGCGTACCCGGCGACGAGTTCACCCTGACTCAGAACACCAAGGGTGAATTACAGTTTCGGCCCGTCCAATATGCCAAACACAAGGTACAGGGCGTCAATAACTGGAGCGGCGTCTGGCGATGCAAAAACAAATTTGGGCGGCAGCCGCTCGCATTACGCATCGAAGCGTTGATGTCCGCAGGGCCCTATGATGGGGCCGGAAATGTGGTGCTGGCTGATTTCAACGATGCGAAGGATTTCGCCGACCGCGCGTCTGATTCCGGGATTACCGCGGACCTCCAGTTTTCGTCGGCCCAGGTGAAAGTTCAGCCGGGCAGCGGATGCTACAGCGCCTTGAGCGCTCATCCCAAGCGCGAGGGGGCCTGGACGAAGATAGGGAAGGTATTTCACCCCGCCTTGGACCTCAGTCGGAATCAGGCGCTGGGGGTCTGGGTGTATGGGGACGGGCAGGGAGAAATTCTGAATTTTCAATTGAGGAGCCCCGAGCACCTCAGTCTCGCTATTGGCGAGCACTATGTAACCGTGGATTTTACCGGCTGGCGATACTTTGAACTGGTTGAACCGGAAGGAGAGCGCTACGCCAATTACTCGTGGCCGTATGGAGACACATATTCCATCTATTTCTTTTCCGTGGACTACGGCCACCTGGAATCACTCAGCATGTGGTATAACAACTTGCCGCCAGGTAAGCAGGTAGCCTGCTATCTGAGCCCCATCAAGGCTTTGCCCTTGGTGAAGGCGAAAGTCAGTAACCCTGCCATCACGATCAACAACAGGACACTCGTTTTCCCCGCGCAGATCGAAAGCGGGAGTTGCCTCGAGTTTCGTTCGCTCTCCGACTGCAAACTCTATGGCCCTGACATGGAACTCCTCTCGGAGGTGAAGCCCCAGGGTGAAGTGCCCATCCTCGAAGAAGGCGAAAACGAGGTTTCGTTCACCTGCGACGCTGCGGCAGGCGCCAGTCCACGCGCCAACGTTACCGTCATCAGCCAAGGCGAGCCCCTAGCGTAAGGCAACCGCCCAACTATGCGCTGGCACTTGCGGCACGTTGTGGCGGTAGTGTCTCAGTTTGACGTAGAGGCGGCTTTACGCCGCCACATGGCGAGGTAAACTCGCCGCTACGACTCAAAACTGAGGCGACCATCAAGCACACTGTTCTGTTCCTGCATCCTTCAAGGTCAGTTTCACAGCACTTGACGATGGTGTAGACTCTCAATGCGCCGGGCGCAAAATATTGCCCGGGCCGGAGATTTCAAGGGGGTGCTGAGATGATCCGAAAGGTTTTCCTTATCTGTATCTGCACACTGAACCTCGTCGCGCTGGGTGCGGCGGCGGATGATCGTTTTCTTCAGTGGATGGACAGGATCGCGCAACAACAGCTTTCCGACCGTGAGGCCGCTATCGCGAGGATTCACTCGGTGAGCGAAGCGAAAGCGCGGCAAGCCTGGGTGCGCGCCAAAATCCTGGAGTTGCTGGGTGGCCTCCCTGACTACAACGGCCCCCTCAAGGCTCGAGTCACGGGCCGGCTCGATCGGCCGCGCTACACCATCGAGAAAGTGATCTTTGAAAGCCTGCCCGAGCTTTATGTGACGGCGGACCTTTACCTGCCCAGAGAAGGCGGCAAGCACCCGGGCGTGCTCCTGCCCATGGGCCACTATGAACAAGGCAAGGCCGGAGCGCAACGCATAGCGGCGAACCTGGCCATGAAGGGATTCGTGGTGATGGTTTACGATCCGGTGGGCCAAGGCGAGCGCCAGCAGGCCTACGACCGCAGGGTCGAAGCTTCCCTGATTGGCGGCGCGACCGATCAGCATTTCCAGGCCGGCGCGCAAAGCATTCTGGCGGGCGAAAACTTCGCGCGCTACCGCATCTGGGACGCCAAGCGCGCGCTCGACTACCTGCTCAGCCGTCCCGAGGTGGACAGCGAAAAAATAGGCTGCACCGGCTGCTCGGGCGGCGGAACGCTGACTACCTACATCTCGGCGCTCGACCCGCGTATCAAGGTGGCGGCCCCGGCCTGCTACATAAATTCCTGGCACCAACTGTTCGCCGGACCCACCGGTGATTCCGAACAGAGTTTTCCCTTCTTCCTGTCTTCAGGCCTGGATGTGGCGGATTACATCGAACTGTTCGCGCCGAAGCCTTGGTTGATCAACTCCACGCTCGGCGATTTCTTCCCCATCGAAGGCGCGCGGCACGCCTATCAGGAATCGTTGGACTGGTACCGGATTTACAATGCCGAAGACCATATCCACTGGGCCGTCGGTCCCGGGCCGCACGGCACGCCGCTCGAGATTCGCGAGGCGATCTACGAGTGGATGATCCGCTGGCTGAAAGACGGTCGCGGCAACTTCCGCGAAGAGCCGGTGGAGATGGCGCCGGATTTCGATCTGCTCGCGACTCAAACCGGCCAAGTGGAAGGCCGCGAAATCTATCAGGTGATCCTGGACGGCTTTCGACAGAGGATGAGCCAGGGAAACTCTGAGCAGTTGTTAGCGGAAATCCGCAAGTGGTCCGAGGATCGCCCGGGCCAGCCGCCCCTTGTGCACGTCTTGAGTGACACGCCGGGGGAGGTTTTTCGCACTCAACAACTGGCTTTGGAAGTGGAGCCCGGCCTGGAAATCTCTGGCACGCTATATGCTCCGATAGCGCCCGGGCACAAACCGGCGGTCTTGCTGGTCGATATGGATACGCCCCTGGCCGAGCGCCTTGCCGAGCGCGGCGCCGTGGTCCTGAACCTGCGCCGCCGAGACGTCGACTCGCCCTCCCGAGGCGAGGATCAGGCCCTCGCTACGCAGAATATCCGCGCCTGGGTGATCGGGAAGAATCTGGCGGGAATGCGTGCCTTTGACATTCAGCGCGGCGTGGACGCGCTGGTGGCGCGGCCAGACGTCGACACCGGCTCCATCCGCGCTGCAGCCCGCAACGTTTCCGGCGTCTGGCTGCTCATGGCAGCTTCTATCGACCCGCGAATCGGCAAGATCTGGCTCGACGGCACTCCCTATAGCCTGCGAGCAGCCCTGGAAGTCCCTCTCACGCGTGACCTGCACGACGCCGTGATCCCTGGTTTCGCGCTGCATTGGGACCTGGAAGATCTGGTGAAAGCTATGGCGCCCCGGCCGGTCATCTGGAGCGACCCAACTGACTGGATGCACAAGGTCCTCCCGCACCGTGCCGGTTTTCTCTACCGTTATCTCGGGGAGCCGGACGACCGCTTTGTGGCCGAGCTCATGAAGTGAGAAGGAGGGGAATCAATTTGACGACTGGGTGAGACGCTGCTAAGGTAAAGCGCGATTGCTCGAGCTGGAAAGGTGGTTCCGATGAATATAGGTTTCGTAGGGCTGGGAATTATGGGAAAGCCTATGGTCAAGCGGCTGCTGGGGGCGGGTTATTCGCTGGCGGTTTACGACAAGGTAGAGGGACGAGGCCAGGCCCTGGCGGCGGAGGGCGCGCGCCAAGCTGCTTCCCCCCAAGATGCTGCCGGCGATAGCGACGTGGTGATTACCATGGTCCCCGACACGGCAGATGTGGAGGAGGCGGTGTTCGGCAGACAGGGCGCAGCGAAGGGCCTGAAGCCGGGCAACATCGTCATCGACATGAGCACCATCTCGCCGGCGGCCACGGTGGAGTTTGCCCGGCGGCTTGGTGAGCAGGGTTGTGAAATGCTGGACGCCCCAGTCACTGGCGGAGAGCCGGGAGCTGTGGCGGGAACTCTTTCGATCATGGTGGGAGGCAAGAAGGGAACTTTCGAGAAATGCCTACCCATTTTCAAGGTGATGGGCACGACGGTCGAGTACACGGGGACTCATGGCAACGGGCAGAAGACCAAGCTCGTAAACCAAGTGGTGGGGGCGCTCAACTTGCTGGCGGCGGCGGAAGGAATGCGCCTGGTTGCGGCCGCGAAACTCGACCCGGAAACTACCGTGCGAGTCATCTCGGCGGGCGTGGCCTCGTCCTGGATGCTCACGCGCCTTGGCCCCAAGATGCTACAGGGGGATTTCTCTCCCGGATTCCGCATCCGCCTTCAGCAGAAAGACCTGCGGCTGGCGAGGGAGTGGATCGCGGAACTCGGGTTGCAGGCGCCCGGAGCGGACCTCGCCTACTCGCTGTTCACCCAGGCGCTCGAAATGGGGCTGGGAGAGCAGGGGAACCAAGGACTCTACAACATTTGGGAAAAGGGGCTGGCGCACTGACGTGAAGATTACTGATCTCAAGACCACCATCGTGAATCTCGGTTTTCGCAACTGCGTCCTGCTGCGGGTGGAGACTGACGAGGGGTTCACAGGTGTCTCTGAGACCGTGATGAAGCGCAAGACCCTGACCATCGAGCAGTCCATCCTCCAGCTCAAGTCTTATCTCATAGGGAAAGATCCGACCGACATCGAAGACCACTGGGAGAAGATGTACCGGGATTCCTTCTGGGTGGGCGGGCCCCTGCACGCCACAGCTATCAGCGCGGTGGATTGCGCGCTGTGGGATATTCTCGGCAAGAGCTGCGGCCTCCCGGTTTACAAGCTTCATGGAGGGTCCACGCGGCGACAAGTCCTCGTTTACTGCCACTGCCCGGCGGGGAAAAGTCCGGAAGACCTTGCCGCCAATGTGAAGGCCTGTGCAGCGCGAGGCTATCGGGCCATTAAAACCACGCTGCCATTGTTCTACGGGGCCGAGGGCGGCAGCGCCGCCGGCTACTCGGGGACCGGCGGATTGGTAGCACGCGACTGGAAGGAAACCGAGTATCTCGACCCTTCCATCTTTCGGCGGATTCGCGAATTCTTCCTGGCGGCACGCGAGGCCGCAGGCCCGCAACTGGGAATAGCCGTGGATTGCCACGGACGCCTAAACCTGAAGGCCGGCTTGCGGCTGTGCCGAGCACTCGAAGATTTGGACCTGATGTTCGTGGAAGAGCCGCTGCCACCGGAGAATGTGGACGTGCTGGCGAAACTGCATTCGGAAACGTCGCTTCCCATTGCCGCCGGCGAGCGTTGGGCCACTTTGCACGGCGTTCGCGAGTTTGTGGAGCGACAGGCGGTGGATATCTTGCAGTGCGATTTGGTGAACTGCGGGGGATTCACGGGAATGAAAAAGATCGCCGCTCTGGCCGAGGCGCACTACATCGGCATGGCGCCACATAATCCCAATGGTCCGGTGGCCACCATCATGAACCTGCACTTTGCCGCCTCCATACCCAACTTTACGATCCTGGAGACGATCGGCTCTGAAGCCGACCGGGAAATCTGGGAAGAGCTGCTTCATCATCCGCCCCAGCTTCAGCAAGGCCATTTTCCTGTGCCCTGCCTGCCGGGCTACGGAATTGAGCTGAAGGAGGAAGGCATCGCGCGGCGCCCCTATGCGCCACGGTCGGGGTGGAGGTGATAATGCCTTATTCACTTGAAAAGTTTCGCGGAATTTTTCCCGCGGCGCTCACCATGTTCGACCAGGACAATAACCTGGACGAGAGTTTGACGTGCAGGCATTGGGACTGGCTGATCCGGCAGGGAGCGGACGGCCTGGTGATCGCAGGAACCAGCGGCGAGTTTATTGCCCTGGAGAACAGCGAGCGTATCCGGTTGTTCGAATTGGCCAGGGAAGTCGCCGCGGGCCGCGTGCCACTGATCTTCGGCGCGGGTCACTATAGCACGAAGCTCACGCTGCAACTCTGCGAGGCGGCGGAGAAGAACGGGGCTGATGCCCTCATCGTGATCCTTCCTTACTACCAGAGGCCGTCCAAGGCCGCGGTCATGCGCCACTACCGGGATGTCAGGCGGAATACCCACCTGCCCATCATGCTGTACAACAATCCCGCTAATTCAGCGTGCCCGGAATTGACTCCGCGCGAAATCGCCGAGCTGGTGGAAGAAGATGTGCTCCATATGGTGAAGTCCACTTTCGAGACTGTCGTGCCCGTGCACGACCTGAGCCTGCTGGTTGGCGACAAGATGAGGATCTTCTACGGCAGCTTCCTGGCCGCTTTCGAGGCCCTCTGCGCCGGGGCCCACGGGTGGATCAGCGGCATCCTCAACGTGGCGCCGCGCGCGGCCAAGGCGATGCACCAGGCCCTGCTCAGCAACGACGCCCGCAAAGGTCTCCAAATCTGGAAACGCATCCTTCCGATCGTGCACTTGTACACATTCCAGCAGGTTGGGCCGGTGAGCGATCTGGCCACTTACCGGTCGATTCTCAACTATTGGGGGTTGAGCGGCGGCTACTCGCGCAACCCCTTCTATCCGTTGAACGCGGCCCAGGAAATGGAGCTGCATCGGCGCCTGGAAGCTTGCGGATGGCAGGATCCGGATCGGGCGCTGGATGGAGTGTGTTGAGGATCGAAAGGAGCGATCATGTTCGCCAAGTTCTTAGCGGCCATAATGGGCGCTTGTCTTCTGGGGGCGGCGCCGGCTCGCTCGGCCATCACGCTGGAGAACCGTGACCTGCGCCTGGTCATCGAGGAAGATGGGCGGGCGCTCAGCTTGGTCGAGAAAGCCAGCGGACAGGAATGTCTTGCCCCGGGAACGAACACCTCCGCGTTTTCCCTGATCTTGGACCGTCCCAATCACACCGACTTATGGGTGGCTTACCCCTCGAAGCGCACGGCCTACGCCGCCAACCGCGTGCGGCGGGAAGGTGACCGGCTGCTGGTGGGCTTCGAACTGGTAGCCAACACTGCGGTCATCCGCGTGAAGAGCACCGAAGACTATATCGGGTTTACGCTAGAGAAGGTGGAAGGGAAAGGTGAAGGGAGTGAGGTCCGTTTTCTCCAGTTGCCGGTGCGAAACCGGAAGAACTTCGGCAACTGGTTGAACGTGATGTGGGACAACGACGTGGCCGTCAACGTCCTGGCCACCGATCCCTTCGCCCAGATTGACGCGGACCCGCGCGCCAACTATCACGTCCTGTGGGCGAGTGCGGTGGGCGAAGTGAAAATGGAGGAAGTCGGAGCGGCGCTTATCGCCACACGCACTCGGAGCCTGCTGGAGCGGATCGCGCGGCTGGAGGAGGATTTCGGCCTGCCCAAAGGCGCCCAAAGCCGGCAGCGGCCGGAGTACAAGTGGTCCCAGATGATCGTGGGCGTCGCAAGCGGCAAGCAGAGCATCGTCACGCCTGGCAACGTTGACCGCTACTTGGCCTTCGCCAAGCAGGCTGGCCTGCGGGCCATACAGGTCTACTACACGACCTTCGCCCAAAGCGCGGGGCATTTCGAGTGGCGCCCGGAGTACCCGAACGGCATCGAGGACCTGAAAGCGCTGGCATCGAAAATCGCAGCCACCGGTCTGCTGCCCGGCCTGCACGTCCACTACAACAAAGCGACGAAGAACGATGCCTATGTGACGCCGACACCCGATCCGCGCCTCCACCTGCGGACCGTATTCACACTGGCCGCGCCCCTGGAAGATCAGTCCACGGTCGTTTCCGTATTTGAAAATCCCCGCGGCAGCACCATGGACAATGAAAGGCGCTTCCTGCAACTCGAAGACGAACTGATCACCTATGAGTCCTACACAGCCTCGCCTCCCTATCGCTTCCTCGGCTGCCGCAGAGGCGCGTTGAACACCCACCCCTCAGCGCACAGAAAGGGGCTGAAGTTCGGACTGTTGGACGTGGACGACTGGCCACTCTTCATCCGGTTCGATCAGAGATCTGACATCGAGGCGGAGGTGGCGGAGCGGATTGCCCCGCTCTACAACGAGCCAGGGTTCCGGTTCGCCTATTTCGACGGCGCCGAGGATGTGCACAACCCCTACTGGTTCACTACCTCCTGGGCGCAGTGGCAGGTTTACCGGCTGATCCAGCCGGAACCCCTCTTCGCGGAGGCTGCCGCGCATTCCCATTTCTCCTGGCACATGATGTCGCGGATGAACGCCTTTGACGGCGTACCTGCGGAGAAGATGAAAGAGTTCATTCGCCTCCACCCCGCGGAAGAAGCGCCCCGCAGCGCCATGGATTTCAGCCACAATAACTTCGGCTGGCTTTACTTCTACCTGCCTACCGAGAAATCCATAGGCAGCCAGGTGGACATCTACGAATACGCGGCCAGCCGGGCGGCAGCCTGGGACTGCCCCATTGCCTTAGCGGCCGATCCCGAAAAGTTCGATGCGCACCCGAGAACCCCGGACATTCTGGAAGCGATCCGGCGGTGGGAGCAGATGCGCGAACAGCTCACCGCGGCGCAACGCGAGTCGCTGCGCAACCTCAAGCAGGAACACACCCTGGTCCTGAACGAGAAGAACCAGCTCGAGCTTGTGCCCTATGAACAGATCTCCAACGTGGCGGGGGCGGAGCGGCCTATCCGGGCCTTTGTTTTTCAGCGCGCCGGAAGTATTTACGTCGTCTACTGGCACATCTCCGGGGAAGGTGTTTTGCGGCTGCCCCTGCCGCGCAGCCGGGTCGAGCTTTTGGAAGACCTTCGCAAAGAGTTACCGCTCGAAGGCGACGCCAACGGAATCCGCTTGCCGGCAGCGGGACGCAGGTACCTGAAATGCACCGGGCTGACTCGGGCGGCGGTCATTTCCGCGTTCCAGAAAGCTGTCGTCGAAAACAGGTAGCGAACAGGAAGCTGTGGAAACCTGATTCTCAAGCCTCCGGTTCAGGCGAAGCTTGACCTCTGGCCTGCCAGCGTGTTCTCCTATAAGTCGCACGGCGGGGCACTATGTTGCCGATGGATTCACAAAGCGCGCAAAACGAATCGGGTGTGGGCGGGCCGTGGTGTGCACTCTACACACGACATCAACACGAGAAGACCATTGCCCAATCTCTTTCCGCCAAAGGGCTCGAGGTCTTTCTTCCCCTTTACGATGCAACTCGCCGATGGAAGGACCGCACCGTCCATCTCTCGCTTCCCCTGTTTCCCTGCTATCTATTTCTGCGGGGGATGCAGGAGCGGAAGCTCGAGGTGGTGACCACGCCGGGGATTGTTTCCATTTTGAGTATCAATGGTGAGACGGCGGTCATTCCTGAATCCGAGATCGAGTCGGTTCGAAAGGCGATCGAATGGGGAAATCGAGTCGAGCCTCACCCTTTTCTGCGATGTGGCGACAAGGTGCGCGTCATATCCGGGCCTTTGCAGGGGCTGGAGGGGATTCTGGTGCGCAAGAAAAACTTGTACCGGCTGGTGCTTTCCGTGGAAATACTGGAGCGGTCAGCCGCCGTGGAAGTGGACGTATCCTCGGTGGAGCGCGTGGCGAGCGGGCACCACACGTCGCCTTGGGGGCGGGAACTTGGAATCAATCAGGGGAGCAAAGCAGGAAGATCTCGCGCCTGAGCGGGGACCTCGAGCGCAAGACTAACTCACCTCCTGCCCAAGAATCGCGATTGACGGGGGCGGAAAACCACAGAAAAGACGCTCACCCTCACGGGATGTGTGTTATAGAGATTTTGTGAGAAATCCTAGACCCACACCCGGAGGGTGAACGATGGAAGCAAGCCTACCGCAATTGATTCTGCCTATCAAGATGGAAAGAAGTTCGGAGCGGCTGACCAGTCTGGGCGGGCTGGTGGTGTTGGAGGAACTGGCGCGAGCGGTGAAGCTGTGGGAGGAAGTAGACCGAGCGCTGGAGGGTCCGAAGTCGGGACGAGGATATAAGCCGCGGGAGTTTGTGCAGGCGCTGGTGTGGATGCTGCATGCGGGAGGAAGGCGGCTGGAGGACTTGCGGGAGTTGCGGGCCGAGCAGGAGGTGCTGGGGGAGTTGGGCTTGGAAGCGGTGCCGGACGCCGGGACGGTGGGGGACTGGCTGCGTCGGCAAGGACGGGGCGGGGCGGAAGCGATCCAGCAGGTCAGCCGGAAACTGGTGGCGTCTTGTTTCGAGCAAGAGGAAGTGATTCTGGATGTGGATGCCACAGAGATCGAGGCGGAGAAGCAGGAAGCCGCGTGGACCTATAACCACGTGCAGGGCTACATGCCTTTGCTGGGGTACGTGAACGGGGTGTGCGTGGGTCACCAGTTTCGGGAAGGCAATCAGAGTCCCAGTGCCGGGATCTTGGAGTTTGCACAGAGCTGCGAAGCGGCGCTGCCGCCGGGGAAGCGAATCTATTTCCGCAGCGACAGTGCGGCCTACCAAGCGGCCGTGATTAACCATTACAGCCAGCCAGGGCGCAGTTTCACGATCACGGCGGACCTGGACGCCGCCGTGAAGCGAGAAATTCAGAACCTGCCGGCAGGGGCTTGGCAACCCTACCGGACGCAAGCGGGCATCGCCACCGACCGCGAGATTGCCGAGACGGTGCACACCCTGAACGGGACCAAGCAAGCTTTCCGGTTGATCGTATTGCGCTGGCCGAATCCGCAGCCGAATTTGTTCGAGGCGGAGCGCTATTGCTATCACGCGGTGGCCAGCAACCGGGAGGAGCCGGCGAGCGAGGTCGTCTGGAAGCACAACCAGCGAGGGGAGAGCGAGAACTGGCATAAGGAACTGAAGGTGGGTTTTGGCATGGAGGTCGCCGCGGCGACCCGTGCGGGCAGTTGGAGGCCAATGCCCTGTATTTTGCCATTGGGGTGTTAGCCTACAATTTGGGGCAAGTGTTGAAAGGGCGGGTGCTGCCGGCGTCCTATCGCACGGTGACGGTGGCCACGCTGCGCTGGAAGGTGTATCGGCTGGCGGGGAAGCTGGTGCGCTACGCGCGCGGCTGGATGCTGCAGATCAAGGCCGACCTGGAGAAATGGCTCTTATTGCAATCCGCTCGGGTCTGTTGCGCGACGCTGCGGACCTGAAGCAGGGAGGCAAAAAACGGCTAGCCGTGGAACTACCGCGCGGCGGTGTCCGCGGGGGGTGGGAAAAAATTATCCGGAGGACGCATGGGCCCCTGAATCATGAGCTGAATTGACTCGCGACTTCCCTTCGGTTAACCGAAGGTCGCGCCCGTCACCCTTTCCACCTCCTCACAACCGCCTCACCCCGCCAATCGCGATTCTTGGGTCCTGCGGCCCTATTGACTCGCCGGTCAAGTGGGGGTTTAATACAAGAGGGGTTTGCGAATTGTGGGGCGTGCCACGGCGGTTCTTCTGCCGCGGTTTCATCTTAGGGTCTACCAATTGAGGTAGAGGCGGCTTTACCCGTCAGCCGACGGACCACATGGCGAGGTAAACTCGCCGCTACAAGTGACGGTCTAGCAAAGGGGGAATATGATCCATCGCCTGTCACGACGCCATTTCCTTCAGGCTTGTACAACAGCGGCTGTAGGAGCCGGAATCGGTAGGGCCGAAACCAGCATGGCTCAACCGGGCGCCGCCGTGCGGGAGTTTCGCCGGGGTGGCATGGTCTATCGGCGGCTGGGTCAAACGGACCTGTACGTTTCCCTGCTGTCGTTCGGCTCGCACACCGATCCCGCTTACAAGCACCAAGTCGGAACCGAGATGGTGTTGAACGAAGAAGGGCAAGCGCGGCGTGACCGGCATATCGCGCATGCTTTGGACCTGGGCATCAACATGGTTGATACCTACGAATCGGAAGGGCAATGGGAACCGGTTGCCCGCCTGGTGCGCCCGCGACGCGACAAGGTGCTGATCTCGCTTTGCCGGCAGTTCCCGCAGTTTGTCGGCGACGACATTGATAAGGGTGCGAAGCTCTACGGACACGTGGATATGTTCCGGATTTACCCGGGGGAAGGCCCGCAAGTGGATGATCGACTGCTGGAAGACTGGGATGCATTGCGGAAGGCGAAAGAAGCAGGCAAGGTGCGAGCCATCGGGATCTCCACTCATAATGAGGCCCTGATGTTGAACGCCCTCCGGGAACTGGAAGGGTTGGACTACGTTATGTTCCCGTACAATTTCATCCATGCCCGCGCCGGCTACAGCCAGTTTCTCCCTGCCGCCGCGCGCAAGGGGATCGGCCTCATCACCATCAAACCGTTGGCGGCTGGCTCGATCGTCACCCTGGACCCGAGGGCGCGCCAGGGGTCGAAACCTCAGAACGCGCGGGTCGAGCTGTATGAGTCGAAGTATCATCCTGTCTTGCCTGTTGTGGTGGCAGAGCTGACCAAGAGCCTCGACCGCCTTCCGGACGAGACGCTCTGCCAAGCCGCGCTGCGATTTATCTACAGGCAACCCGTCATGACTTCCGTACTGCCCGGCATGTTTGACGATTACATGGTGGATGAGAACTACCAAGCTTTGACGCGCTACGAGCAGCTATCCCGGGAGGAAGCCTCAGCCCTGTCCGCTGCCAAGAACCTGGCAGACATCCAGGGACACTGCTGGTTGCCCCCAGCCTACCGCTGGCTGGATGAACGATGGCGCGCTTGACAGCCACCGTGGCTCTCCTCCAACCTGTCATTCCGAGCGCAGATTTCATGAGCCTTGGGGCTCATCGCGTTGCATGAAGATGCGCGCAGCGCCTTGGAGTGCGGTAGCAGCAGCTACCGCTTTTCTTCCTCCGCCCCTTGCACATTTGCCCTACGAACCGAAGGCGGAAGGCGGTAGCTGCTGCTACCGCACTCCAAGGTGCCTTCGGCACATGCATTTTCATCGTCAGGGCTCGTCGATGTCGAACTTCTCCTTATACTCCATCTCGTCCGGCTTGCCCGGCGCCTGAACGCTGATCTCGAGGCGGCCCATGCGCAGGCCCGGTGAGTAAGCGCTAATGGTCGCGTGCCCCGTGCGGTCCGTGGCGCGGAAGGCCATCTGCGCGATCCCTGCCACAGCATCCAAGGTCCACCCGATGCCGTGACCGAGCGAGCTTTGCCGCAAAAGTTCTCCCGGCCCGCTCGAGGTGAAGGTGATGGGAACTTCCGCCGTGGGAACCACGGCGCCGCTCTCATCCACCACGCGGGCTGTGATGTAAGCAAGGCTCTCCAGATTCCCGGACTCGAGCTCCCGAGTGTCCGCTTCGAGCGCCAGGTGATGAGGTGCGCCCGCCGTGCGGCGCTCGTCGCGAATCTCCTGGCCCTCGTGCCGGGCCACCGCCTCGAGCGTTCCCGGTTGGTAGGGCACCGTCCACAGGCGCGGAGGATGCAGCAATCCCGCGTCGGGCGCATCGGTTTTCGCTCCCAGCGACTTGCCGTTCAATAACAGCTCAACCTCGGCGGCGTTGCTGAAGACCTTCACGGTCCTCTCCTTGCCTTCCGTCCCTGGCCACGTCCAATGACCGAGGATATGAACCATGGGCTTGGCCGTCCACTGGCTTTGATAGAAAAAGCACACGTCCTTGGGAATTCGCCACACGTCGCCCATGCCGAAGGCGACGACGTGCGGAATCACCGTGTCGTAGGTCTCGCCTTCGTAATCAAACTGGTGCCAGATCATGCCGCCGGCCATCCAGGGGCGCTGGTTTAACTGGCGGAGGTACTTCTCGTGGTTTTCGCAGGCCGCCTCTTCGCTCTCCGGTCCACCCCCATAGATCCCGCGTCCCATGGTGGAGGCGGAGTACTCGGCCACAAGGTATGGCCGGTTGGGAAAGCGCTGGTGTTTGTCATCCGTTTCCTTGCCCACGCCGAGGCCCACCACGTCCACCAGGGCCTCGATTTCCTCGCCCCGCGGCTGGTGCATGGCCACGGGCCGCGAAGGATCAAGCTGGCGATAGCGCGCGGCGACCGCCCCGATCACCTTTTTCGTGATCGCCAGGGGAGCATTAACCTCTCCTGCAATACCCCATACGATGATACAAGGATGGTTGTGGTCCCGGCGGATCATCTCGTCGGCCATCGCCAGAACGTTCGCCGTGTACTCGCGCCGATCGCCGATCTCCTTGTTGACGGGGAGTTCTTCCCAAACCATCAGGCCCAGCCGGTCGGAGGCCTCGATCGTAGCCGGGTCGTGCGGGTAGTGCGAGGTCCTCCAGAAGTTCACCCCCATGCCGCGGATGATTTCCATGTCCCTCGCATGGCGTGAATTCGGAAGCGCGTTCCCCATTCCGGGGTAGACTTGGTGCCAGTTCGTCCCCTGCACCTGCACCCGCCTTCCGTTCAAGAAGAATCCCCGCTGCGCATCGAACTTGAACCAGCGGAAACCCAGCGGGTTTTCGAGCGTGTCCACCAGGCGCGCTCCGGCGCGCAGGCTGGAGCGGAGGCGGTAGACGGTGGGAGTTTCCGGCGACCAAAGCAGCGGGTTCGCCAGCGTGCCGCCGTCCTGCGTCACCTCCACAGTTTGGCGCGCCGGGACTTGAACGGGCAGCGAAAACGTTTTGACAAGCCCCCCGTGCGGGTCCAGAACTTCCTGCACCAAGGTCAGTTCCTGGGCTTGGGGGGTTTGATTGACCAGCCGCGAGCGCATTTCGAGCGTTGCCGCGCTCTCGCTGACCGAGGGAGTGAGCCAAACAGCCTCGGAAATATAAGTGGGCTCCGAAAGCCGCAGCCAGACGTCGCGATAGATTCCGCCGTAGAAGGTGTAGTCGGTCTTGACGGTGGGCGGCAGGGTGTCTCGAAACAGGTTGTCAACCTTTACGGTCAGAAGGTTTGCCGCTTCCCCAAACTTTACGTAGCCGGTCACGTCAAACTCGAAGCTGGTGTAGCCGCCCTTGTGCTCGCCCACTCGCCGGCCGTTCAGCCAGAACTCGGCCACGCTGCTCGCGCCCTCGAATTCCAGGAAGACTCGCTTGCCGGAGTACTGGCTGGCAATCAGGAAATGCTTCCGGTACCAGCCGATGCCGCGCCAGTAGCCGGGCGCCTCATCCCTCGAGTCGAATTGGTTCCAGGTGTGAGGCAGGTTGATGGAATCCCAGCTCGAGTCGTCGTATTCGGGCTGGTAGGCGTTGCGGAAGCGCGGCTCGACTTCACCGGCGGCGCCGTTCTGCCGGTCGAACGATCCCAGCGCGCCGGTCCCCTGCGATTGCCGGGCAAAGCGCCAGCCACGGTTGAAGTTTTCGCGCAGGCGCGGGCTCGTCCCCGGCGAGGCGGGCGCGGCTGGAGCTTGCGCGCCGGCCGGGCCCGCCTCGCCCGGTCGCACCATGATCGGCGTTGTTGCAGCGCCCGCGGCTACAGTTTCCAGGAATTCTCTTCGGTCCATGTCGGATTTCCAATGCTTGGCGCGGCCAAATTCGAAGCGCGTGTAGCCCCCTTATGCTCGCCCACTCGCCGGCGCCTTTCGTCTCGTGAATTCGGGTTCGTGGCCGCTTAAACGGTGGATTCTTGGCCACTTTTCGGGGTTCGTTTGGGCTTTTCTGCGTTCAAAAACCAGTTCGTTTTTGGTCCCGCAAAAAGCTAACTCCTTTGCCTTCAACACATTGTTCAGTTCGTTCCCTCTATTTTAGTATCTTTTTTCTGTTTTCAACCCATTCCCCCACCACCGCGCCGACCCGCAACCCCCTTCCCGCGCTCACTTGCAAGTTTTCTAATTCGACCACTAACATAGGCTACCACAAGTCAGTTCTCCTGTGAAGAGTCAGATTGTCCGTGTCGGGCCGGAGCTTGCCCGTCCCTACGACAGCACTCCAAATTTCACCCGCCATTAAGGTCGGCGGACGGTAGGTCGTGGCGACCGGCGCACCCCAACGTTTTTGGGATGGCAAATCTTTTTTTGCTGTTTCGGTGCCGACGCCCAAGGAGATGAGAGGGTCGGCAAGGTCAGCCGCTGGAAACACGTACAGCGCCAACATGCCAGCGTTTCAATCTTCGGAAATCGGCGATCTTATTTGTTTTCTATAATATTCCCGCTTTCTGCGATTAACTCATGCGTAATCAACAAGATTCCCGCTTTGCCTCCAGGTTGTCCAATAGCTGTCCTTTGTTTTCAACAACATTCCCGCATCGTCCCTGCAAAAAAAGAATTCTTTTTCCTGCTTCCAGTCCACCCTACGAAGGGCGACCGACTGGCCGTGCCGAGGTAGTTTACAGTGAAAGCCGACGAAAAGACTGCCCATTCCGGCCCGCATGGACTTGTTGTCCCCAGGGTAGGGAAAGGCCCTGAAGCGGCCGACATTCCCTCCAGTACCCGGCGCGGAAGCATACGCTACAACTGTAGCCAATGGAAGGGAGTCTGTCAAGCCCTAAACTCAGATTTGGTGTTGTCACTCTGACGGAGTAAAGCCCGCGCATTCTCAGCCCGAGCACTGGCACGGCGCCCTGACAATTGACCGCGTGCCTTTTCCAGCCGATGAGAACGCGAGGATTTGAAGCTGCAAGCCGCGAATCTGCAAGACGGGTCCGCGCTACACTTGCCCATTTCCCAAGAACCCACGGGACAGCATCCATCCCCTGGACACCCGCATGTGCGTCACGCAAGATAGTCAGGAGGAACGAATGAGCACCATTCGGCGACACGGCGCGTCGTCCTTTGGATGAATGAGTACAAATAGATGGTATTTGTTGCTGAAGCACTCGATGCTACAGGATCGAGAAAAGCCTTTGAGATCCTGCAAAATAATCGCGCCGGAACTGCCGTTGTTGAGGATCCCGCCAAGTTCGTGATCCGGATTGATGAAGGCCAGATCGAGGGGTTCCCCGAACTGCAAGGTGAAGGACGCGCTTGGAATGGAGTAGGAAACGAAGAAGGACCTTTTGCCGTCCGCATGCTCACGGCTTGTGGCTTTCAAAACCAGCAATAAGCACGGGCGGTGATTTCTTTCCACGAACCGTCGAAGAGACGAATGGCGGGACGCCCCGTACCTCTGGGAAAGGTGCAGAGCACTAGCTATCGAAACCGCGTAGTCGCGGGCCTCCGTTTCGAATCGATCGCATTGAAATAGGATCTCGGCGGCTCCATAGTTTGCTTCGGATTCGAAAAGCGCGCTGCACTCCAAGCTTAAGGTTAGGTCGTCGTCTTCCGTGTAGGTGATGTGTTGCCAAGGTGCTATCCGATGGATTACTTCGTGATACGTCACGAAAGTCCTTCGGGAATAATGCAGTTCTGGATCGATGTATATCCGTCGCGTTCTCCTGTCGAGGAAGCCCAGGACCTTCTTCATGGCCTTATGGAAAAAGTCAGACGCCTTTTCTGCGAAGGACTCTTCGTAGTCAGCTAAGTCCAATTCACCAGTTTCCACGAGCCGTGTGCAGGCGAGAATCGCAGACTTGGGCGTCGGGATTTGGCCCCTGACGTCGGCAGCTCGCAGCAGCCTTTGAACCTCGGCGGTAACCGCTCCCGCTGAACGAGGTACCGCGATTTGTGGTGGCGTCTTCATCGCTGAGTCGTTTTCTTTTTTCTCCTCATGAACTCGATGAAGTCCATTACTTCCTCTTTTTCCTTTTCAGTAAGGTCTAGCGCGTTGAACGCTACTGAGGCACCCGTGCTGGAAACAACGCCCGCTGAGGAAGGGACTACAAACCCAGCCAATTTCATCAGGTCGGGATAAGAGGCACCGTAAACCACAGACAGTTCATACAAGATGTTTGGTGAAGGCTCTTTCACGTTGTCATTCTCGAGTTGGTAAAGATAGCTGTTTGAAACTTTCTTCTTGGTTTTTTCCTCGACTTCTCTCAGCGTCCAGCGTTTGAGCGACCTCAGCCTGGATAATTCCTGACCAAGCGTCGGCATGTGTAACCCTCCTATCTCGCTTAATCATCAATAGCTTAGCTCAAAGGCTTCCTTAAATCAACAAGATTTTTGCTTCAATGCGAAAATGCTGCTTGACATACAACGCAGACTTTCCGATAATAAGCTTGGCCCCAAAGGAGGGGCCAAACCATGAATCTGAACGATAAGACTCAAGATGTTTTGGACCAGCAAGAGAAGGCCTCGGAAGGTCATCACCACCACCGAAAACAAGTCACTGTTACGGTCGATGGGAAGCGGCATAACGTGTTGGAAGGCACCTACGTGGTTTCAGAATTCAAGAAGCTCGTAGGAGTAGATCCTTCAAAGGAGCTCGACGAAGTCGTACACGGCGAGTTGAGGCCCCTTGATGATAACCAGCCTATCGACGTCAAGGGTGGGGAGGTCTTCATCAGTCACGCGCGCCAGGGGGCTCTTCTTAAATGCCGATTGCGGGCGAAGCGATGGAGGAGCTCCGGCAGATTTGTCCCGCCGCCCAGGAGATGGGGGAAGGCGGAATCACCTACATTTTCCTGCCTTGCCTGAAGCATCCGTGTGCGAGTGGCACTCTAGACGGGTTGCTCTGCCCACAGCAGCACGGGGGGTATACGACCCGTCTTTTTCTTTCAGTGGTTATTCCGGGGAAGGGGAATAACTGGTCGACTCACACCATTCTGAGTCGAACCTGGCACACTTGGTCCTGGAACAACGTGCCTGCCGATCAACGTCCTGCTGAGATACTGGCGCAACACCTGAGGGCACTGAGATGAGGGTGGCCTTCAAAATTACTTGCGGTTTACTCCGTCGCGTTCGCGCCGATCTGCGCCGACCGCATCCATTTGCTGCTGAGCGGGTCGGATTCCTTTCCTGCAAGGTAGGAGCATTGGACCCGACGGGCTGGGTAATCCTCGCTCACGATTATCATCCAGTTGCTGATGAGGATTACGTCCGAGACATCAGCGTGGGAGCGATGATGGGCTCGGGCGCGATTAGGAAGGCGCTGCAAGCTTCCTTGACGAGTGAGTCCGCGATGTTTCACGTCCATGTTCACGGGCATCGCGGTCCAGCAAGGTTCAGCGGAGTCGACCTTCGCGAGACTGCCAAATTCATTCCGGATTTCTGGCATGTCCGTCCACAACTTGTTCACGGCGCAATTGTCTTGAGTATGGATTCGATGGCGGGCCTCTGTTGGCACCCGCGAGCTCCCACTCCGATTCCTGTTTCTGAGTTCTCGATAGTGGGCGCGCCAATGTGGTTTCTCCGGAGGGGAAATGAAGGGAAGGTATAAGCGCCAAAGTTTCCTCGGTCAGAACAGCGACACAATTCTTGATGACTGCATTGCTGGTCTTATCGGGCTGGGTGGAGGTGGCTCCCACCTGGCACAGCAGCTAGCACATCTGGGCCTCGGAAATTTTCTTCTGGTAGACCCGGACCGAGTCGAAGAATCCAACCTCAATCGTCTCGTTGGCGCTACCACTAAAGACGCAGCAAAGCGGTGGCGAAAGACATCCATTGCGAAGCGAGCGATAAAGAGGATTAACCCAAATGCTCGCGTGGAGACACTGGCCAAGAAGTGGCATGAATGCCACTGCTCGTTGCGCGGCTGCGATGTCATCTTCGGATCCGTCGACACCTATCGCGATCGGTACGAGCTTGAAACGACAGCAAGGCGATATCTGATCCCATACGTGGATATCGGAATGGACGTGCACTTGGTTGGAGACGAATTCTTTGTTTCGGGACAGGTGATCCTTTCCATGCCCGGCACACTGTGCATGCGTTGCCTTGGATTTCTAAGAGATGACTTGCTCGCGAGAGAGGCGGAGAACTACGGCACGGCAGGCGACCGACCTCAGGTAGTATGGGCCAACGGAGTTTTGGCTTCCGCTGCGGTCGGAGTATTCACACAGCTTTTCACGCCCTGGCACACAACAAATTCACAGACCGTCTATTTGGAGTATGACGGTAATACGCAGACTCTGACCAGCAGCAGCCGTCTGGAGTACATGAGGGGCAAGAATTGTCCGCATTTTTCCGACTGTCGCGACTTAGGAGATCCGTTTTGGACTCCCATGAGGCTCGAATCAATGATCCGCAGGTAGCTGGTATCCGGGGCACGACTCTGCTGTCCGCAGCTTCTCGGTCACGCGATACGATTCCGACAAATGGACATCTTCGATTTGCATCCGGCAGGATTTGGTCTGCTCTTTGTCCATGGCAAGCCAAGCGTAGCGCGGACCTCTGCTGTCTGAGGTCCGCGGCTTCTCGCGCTCGCCGGCTCGGTTCTTTGTTGCCTCTGCACCGCACCGCGCGCAGATGGATCGCATGTCCAGGTTGCGGCGTCCCCTCTCAACTGATGCGAATCTTAGTTTGTTCTCACATACATTGACAATGTCTCACTTTAAGTGCTAATATTTCTTCTTGTATGAGAAGGTAACTGAAAAGTATTCTCACATAAAGTGTTTTATACGCACCATTAGTACGTAAATATGAATACATATAAGAATTTAATTCCGACGACCCCGCTAGTTCGATACGCTGAAACCACGCCTTTGTTCACATTGGACGATCTCCGCCGGCGCTATGGCAACCGAACCAGCGACCGCACAATCAGCGACTTGGTTTACCGCCTGAAGCGTCAACGCCGGATACGCGCGGTCTCAGCGGGGGTCTATACGGGCGGTCTAAGCAGCGCGCCATTCAATCGGTTTGCGCTCCCGGCCAAGCTGCGCCCGGACGCCGTGATAGCCTTCCATTCGGCGCTGGAATTCGCGGGCGTGGCAAACCAAGTGTTCCAAGTCACCTACTATCTGTCACGCCGACCACGGCGCGATATTGTCTATGACGGCGTCATGTTTCATCGAGCTGCTCCCTTCACACGGCTGCTCCAGGCAAAGCGTGCGGACTTTCTGGTGGAAACCCAAGGAGGCGTCCGTGCGACGACCCGCGAGCGTTCTCTGGTCGATTGCCTTGCTTCTCTGGAATATAGCGGCGGGGTCGAAGAGCTGGACCGATGCCTCGCCATGTTTCCGTCGTTTGACTTCGAGGCCGCCTTCGAGTACTTGCGACTGCTTCGGCGCCCCTGGCTTTACTCGCGCCTCGGCTACATGCTTGACCGTCATGCCGAAAAGCTCTACTTCTTGCCGAAGTACCGGGACAAATTCCTGCGTCGGGCGCCGCGAGGCGTCGTCTACCTGGAGAAGAAGGAAGCAGGGCAACGCTGGATCCCCACGTGGAACTTGATGGCGCCTTCGACGCTCGAGGAGGCATCTCCGGAAGGCGTGAGGACATGAAGCTCGACGCTGCTTATCTGAACGACGCTGCAAAGGAGACAGGATTTGATCCCTACAACGTCGAGAAGGTCCTGCGGCTGAAAGAAGTGCTGCGGGAGTTCCTCCGTCACCCCTTTTTGAAGGGGAAGCTGGTGTTAAAAGGAGGCACCGGCATCAACGTTTTCCTTTTCGAACTCCCCCGGCTGTCCGTTGACATTGACATGAACTACATCGGCCAGGTCGACCGCGACCGCATGCAGGCCGAACGCGCTGAAGTTGAACGCGCGGTAGAACAGATCACTCTCGGACTGGGTTACAGGACGCACCCAGGAAAGAACGATTGGGCGCTGACGGAGTTTCACCTGAGCTTCAACAATCACACCAAGAGGGCAGACCACCTCCATGTGGAAGTGAACTTTCTGATGCGGGTCTGTGCCCTGCCCCCTCAGCCACGCAAGGCCATCCAACTGGCCGATGAAGCGCCTTGCGAGTTCCCTGTCCTGGCCATCGAAGAGCTGATGGCGGGCAAACTTAAAGCCATGATCGAGCGCAGCCACCCACGCGACCTCTATGACCTCTACAGGTTCTCGCAGGCGGGAGTTAACCATGACAGCGAGTTGCTAACGAAGTTGACGGTGCTCTTCGCCAGCACACTCGCCCACGATTTGAGGAGTTACACGCTGGACCGCTATGAGCGCGTGAAGAGGGAGGACATCAAGAGGCTTTTGTACCCCTTGCTTCGCTCCGGGGATCGGCCGACTGTAGAAGACATGGCAGCAGCCATACGACCACTGCTCGTGAGTGTTCTCGCTCACGCGAAGGAAAAGGCTTACTTGGATGCGATGGCCCGGGGGGAGTACCGTCCCGAGTTGCTGTTCCCAAACCGTCCAGACATCATCGAACGGATTGCCCGGCATCCTGCCCTGCTCTGGAAGGCGACCAATGTCGCCGCGCATCTCTCACGGCAGAGATCGACCCGCTGAATGGGAATCCACCGGGAACAAGGAGCAAGTACTGGAGAGTTTGCGCAGGTCAAACTCTGTAGCAAACGCAGCGCGGACCGCCGTAGGCTGAGGTCCGCGGTTTTTCGCACCCGCCAGCACTCGCCCGTTTGGTTCACTATTGCCTCCGCACCGCACGGCGGGTAGATCGACCGCATGTCCCGGTCGCAGCGCCCGTTCCTTTATGACCTGTACATCTTTGCGGCCAGCGAGGTATCCGTGCTCATCCCGAGTACAATCGTACTCAATGAGGGTACACCTCTCAGGCCCCTAGCTTTGCGCCGCGAGGCTGCATCCTTCCGTCCAGGCGCCCGAAAGCGTGCGCACAAACCAGGGGCCGGATCAGTCATCCGCTTGCGGCACTTTGCCGCGAGCGCCTACCGCACCTGTTGCTGAATCTGGGCTTCCCAGCTCGAAGGGACGGGCGTCCACTGGCGGGTAAACTCGTCGCTGAGCGTCAGGGTGACCAGGATGGCAAACCACACGAAGGCGGCAAGCAGGGCCATCCGCGTGAGGCCGGAACTCCAGCGAAGATGCATAAAGAAGAGAATCACGAGCGAGGCCTTCGAGACGGCAATGGCCAGGGCCACGACCGTATTCCATTTGCCGAGGTTAACGAACGCCACGCCTGTCGTGAGGGCGGTAAAGACGATCAGTGCAGCGAAAACCAGGATATAGAGCTTCTTGGGTACAACGTGGCCCGGCATCAGTAGCGCCCCCCGATCAAGTACAGTAGAGGAAAGAGGAAGATCCAGACAATATCCACGAAGTGCCAGTAAAGGCCTGACATCTCGACCGCGTTGTAGCGCTGCGGCGAGAATCTCCCCCGCCCGGCCATAATGATGAGTACCGCAAGGATTCCGACTCCGATCACCATGTGGAGGGCGTGAATGCCGGTCAAGAAAAAGTAGAAGCAAAAGAACAATTCCATGTGTCGCGAATCAGGCCCATTGAAAGTCCAATTCACGCCGGGAGCAAACCCTTCCAGATAATCGTGCCGCCATTCGAAAGCGAGTTTGACGCCGACAAAGGTCAGCCCCAAAAGCAAGGTAAGCAGCAGGAAGGTAATCAGCAGTCCCTTTTTTCCCAGTTGGGCGGCGCGCACGGCGAGGGCCATGGTCAAGCTGCTGCACAAAAGGACGGCGGTATTGAAGGCCCCGATTCGGACGTCCAGCAGGCGGCTGCCGGCTTCGAAGGCGGGCAAATAGAAGTTCCGAAAAAGGATGTAGGCGGTGAACAAGCCGCCGAAAAACATAACTTCCGTAACCAGGAATACCCACATTCCAAGGCTTGAGGCCTCGTGCTGTTGCTGGAGATCGTCAAACTGTCCTGCCAAAGCGGTGCTGCTATGCAACTTGGGACTCCTCTGTTCCGTAGGCGTAAGCTTCTTCTGTCACAATGGGTGTTTCCTCGAAGTTCTCGGTGGGAGGCGGAGAGGGCGTCTGCCATTCCAGACCTTTGGCGCCCCAGGGGTTGGGCCCGGCGACAGGCCCGTAGCGCATGGACCAGACCAGGTAAACCAGCGGGATCAGGTAACCTACGCCCAGGATGGATGCGCCGGCGGACGACATCACGTTCAGTCCCTGGAATTCAGGCGCGTAAACCGCATAACGACGGGGCATTCCCAGATAGCCGAGCATGTACTGAGGGAAGAAAGTCAGGTTGAAGCCAATGAAGATGATGGCGGCAGACAATTTCGCCCAACCATCCGGATACAAGCGTCCGGAGATCTTGGGCCACCAATAATGAATCCCGCCCAAATAACCCATCACGGCCCCGCCCACCATGATGTAGTGGAAATGACCCACCACGAAATAAGTGCCGTGAACGTGCGCGTCAATGGCCAGCGTGGCGAGGAACAGGCCGGTGAGGCCGCCCATGGTGAAGAGGCCGATAAAGCCTAACGCATAAAGCATGGGCGCCTGGTAGGAGACCGACCCCTTGTAGAGAGTGGCCGTCCAGTTGAAAACTTTGATGGCGGAGGGAATGGCGACCGCGAAGCTCAGCGCGGAGAACACAATTCCCGCGTAAACAGATTGTCCCGCCACAAACATGTGGTGACCCCAGACCAGGAAGGAAATGGCGGCGATGGCCACGCTTGAAAAGGCGATGAAGCTGTAACCGAAGATTCGTTTCTTTGAAAAAGCGGTGATGAGTTCACTAACCACACCCATGGAGGGCAGGATCATGATGTAAACCGCAGGATGGGAGTAAAACCAGAACAGGTGCTGGAAGAGGATGGGATCCCCTCCCACGGCCGGATCGAAAACCCCTACATGGATAAGCCGCTCGAGGGCGACGAGCACGATACTGATTCCCAGGACAGGAGTACCGAGGATCTGAATGACGCTGGTCGAGTAGAGCGCCCAGATAAACAGCGGCAGGCGGAACCAAGTCAGCCCGGGGGCGCGCATCTTGTGGATGGTGACGATGAAATTGAGCCCGGTCAGGATGGAGGAGAAGCCGGCAATGAACACGCCGAGCGCCGCAGAAATCACATTGGTATTGGCATAGGTGGTGCTCAGCGGGGTGTAGAAGGTCCAGCCTGTGTCCACTCCCCCCGTGATCACGGCATAAAGTGTGAACAGGCCGCCCAACATGAAAATGTACCAACTCAAGAGATTGATTCTGGGGAAAGCTAAGTCGCGGGCCCCGATCATCATGGGGACGAGGAAATTTCCCAGCACCGCCGGGATGGAGGGGATCATAAAAAGGAAGACCATGATGATCCCATGCATACTGAAGAGCTTGTTGTAGGATTCCGGTTCGAGCAGCGCGCCCTGGGGTGTAATCAGGTTCAGGCGCATCAGCACCGCCGCCGCGCCGCCGACAAAGAAGAAGAAGGTGATCGAGGCGAGATAGAGCAACGCGATGCGCTTGTGGTCCGTGGTCAGCAGCCATGACTTGATGCCGTAGCTGGCGTTCAAATAATGGACGCGAGATTCGATCCCCGTTTCAACGGCTGCCGTGCCCATTACTGTGTTACCTTCCCTTCCCCGGAGCTCAGAGACTTGATGTAAGCAATAAGTTGCAATAATTGTTCCTCAGTGACCTGGCCTTTGTAGGTCGGCATGAGGGGCTGATATCGGGCCACGATCTTCGCTGAAGGATACAAAATGGACTCCCGGATATAAGCCTCGTCGGCAATCACCGTCGTTCCGTCACTGAGTTTGACCGGCTTCCCGAATAGATCCACAAACGGCGGGCCCTTGCCAGTTCCATGGCAGGTGATACAAGCCAGTTGTTCGTAAAGCTTGGCGCCTACGGATACCATCGATTCCCCGCGGATGCCGCCACTGAGCCACTGCTCGTAGTCATCCGCCGACATGACGATCACATAGCCGCCCATGAGGGAATGATTCGTGCCGCAGTATTGATTGCAGAAGAAATGGTATCGGCCCGTCTTTGTCGCCTGAAACCAGATGCTTGTGTACATCCCCGGCACAACGTCTTTCTGAACGCGAAAGGCGGGGACATAAAAATTGTGAATCACATCTTCGGAGGTCATGGTCAATTTGATGGGGCGGCCAACAGGGACGTGCAGCTCATTGATTTCCATCGGGCCTTCGGGATGCTGGAGCTTCCACATCCATTGCTTTCCCACCACGAATATCTCCGTGGACGCTTCGGGCGGACGGGAGTTTCGGACGTAGAGGCTCGATCCCCACAGGAAGGTGAAGGCGCAGATGCCCAGCGGGATGATGGTCCAGACCACTTCGAGCGGGAGACTCCCTTCCACCTGTGTAGCCTTAGACTCCTTCGAGCGGCGCCGGTATTTGATGGCGAAATAAAAGACGGTCAGGAAGATGAGGGCGGTAAAAAACAAATCGACCGCGGTCAGGAAATAGTAAAGATGATCGACCCCAGGCGCGATGGTGGAAGCTTGATCGGGCCGAATTGGGAACCCTTGCCACATTTTCTTCAGTCACCTTCCGTCGTGCAAGTCAAACAAGTCGAAAGTCGAGAGTCAAAAGTCAAGAGTCGAGGAGGCCAGGCTCGCGCCCCCCCCTCACCCCGGCCCCTCTGTCGCCGCGGCGACCGAGGGGAGATTTATCCGCACCTATTTATTTCTTCCAGACCTACTCCCCCCTCTCTCCCCCGTGGGGGAGAGGAGCCGGGGGTGAGGGGGTCCGACAAGATCGGGTTTTCAACGAGTAAGCGTTACAGGCTGCTGGCCGGCTGCCGGCTCCTGGAGAGCGCCAGTACCAGCCCTCCGATGGAAAGAACGGTCATCAGCCCCGAAACCTGGAGAATGCGTGAAATCATCACGCCGTACTTGCCGGTGGCGGGATCGTAGCGGCAGCAAAACAACAGCACCTCATCAACCGGCGAGCCAATCTTGTTCGCGGAGGCCTCGACCAAGCCCAAGCGCAGATCGCGCGAAGGATAGTAAATCCCGTAAAAGTAGCGCGCGATTTTGCCTTGTGGGGTAAGCAACATGATCCCCGTGGCATGAACGAACTGCTTGGCCTGCGCGTCGTATCTATACCGGAACCCCACCGCCCTGGTCAGTTGCTCGATGGAGGCTTCATCTCCCGTAAGAAAGTGCCAGCCACGCTCGGCGCCCTTTCGCCCGTATAGGCCGACGTAGACCGCCTTTTTGGCGGCGGCAAGTTCCGCGCTGTCGTGCGGGTCAAAGCTGACCGTGAGAACGTCAAACTGGTTTCCCACGCTGAATTTGACTTCCTGCAAGCTGTGCAGTAGGCCATTCTCGGCCATGGTGCAAAGCATGGGGCAATCGAAATAAACCAGGGACAGAATTACCGGTTTCTTGCCGAAGTAATCCCCCAGCGTCACCGCTTTGCCTGTTTCATCTCGGAATTGCAGGTCAAGAGGGACCTGTTCATTCAACTTTTGGTCGATCCCTATTCCTTGCAGGAGGGGCGGAAGAACCTTCGCATTGTCCGCGCGTGCGTCGGTTGCCCCATAAGCGGCGAGAATGCCTAGGAGCAGGACCAGCCATGGGCGACACGCCAAACGTTGCCCGTCGCCTCGAACGCATAGCCCAAACCGTTGATTAGCAGCCGCCATCAAGCTTATTCCTTCGCCCTTTCACTACGGGATGGGTTTGCACCCTAAATAATATGATGTAAGGGCTAGCAATCCGATTCATTACTTCGCGCCTCCAGTTCTCGATACCATCGCCGTTTGGGCCGGCGTAACCTTCCCTGTCCCCTGGCCAGAGTTCGGCTCGGGAGTTTCTAGCGCGCCTCGCTTCGCCGGAGTTGCACCGCGAACCGGCAGACCCTTCTGAAGCAGGATATCCATGGCCCGGTCAATTGGAATCCTTACGACCCCGGCCGTCTGATCGACCCATCCGTAGTTATTCAGAATTTCGTCCTGCGCGGCCTTGTACTGCTCGAGGTCCTTCGGAGCGGAAACTTGCAAGCGTGGCTCGGGCGGCAACGTCCGGACATTTTCAAATGGCGACGCCGGAGGACCTAACTCCTGATGGCCGACAAAGTAATGGAGCACAGCTCCACTTACAAGAAGGCCGGCGACGACCAGAAGAGACAAGCCGACGCCGAAAACAATCAGATTGCGGATATTCGCATCGCTTGTTTCGTGACCGGACCTGGGCTGTTCGTCAGGCATGCTCCCCTCCATGAACATGATGACCGATAGTCTCCGCCAACGGTTCGTGAAGTGGCAGCAAGGGCCTGCTTTTCAGACTCGCGGTGAATCGCCAAAGCCAAACGCCGCCGATGCCGAGCATCGCCAGCCAGTCCATCCAGTGAAATTGGGGCCCTGACCGCTCATAGGCAGGCACCATAAGCCAGAAGATATCAATCACGCTCATGACGATCTGAATTGCAGCTACGACTCCCAGCCAGAGCGTCCGGCGTGTTACAAAGCGGGATAATAGCAGAAGGAAGGGTACGGCAAAATGAAACACGATGAGCGCCATGGCGACCCAGGCCCATCCCCCCGAGGCGCGGCTGACGTACCAGGGGATCTCGTCCTGCAAGTTGCCCGACCAGATAATGAGGTATTGGGAGAAAGAGAGATAAGCCCAGAGCATGGTAAAGGTCAGGAGCAGGTTCCCATAGTCATTCAAGACCCGCTTGGAAATGAGGTCGGAGAAAGCTTTTTGGGTTGAAAGCAAGAGAACAGTGACCGTCACGATGGACATCGCCGCCAACGCTTGCGTGACCATGAAGATCATTCCATAAATCGTCGAGAACCACTGGGGCTCGAGTGACATCACCCAATCCACAGAGGCGAAGGTGACGGTGAGCCCGTAAATCACCATGCCGGGCCCGCTGAGGCTCTGGAGGCGCTCCGCCAAGTGGGGGTTCGCGGTCTCGTCCTGCTCCATAGACCACTTGTTGAGGAAGTAGGCCAGCGCGATCCAGGCGATAAAGTAAATCACCGTGCGGAGAATGAAAAACGGAACGTTCAGGTAAGGCTGCTTGTATTGCAGGATGGGATCCAGCCTGACTTTCTCCGGATCCGCCCAACTGTAAAGGAGGCGCAGGCCGAACAGTAGAGGCAGCGCCAAAACGGCCATCAAATAGAATGTTCGTGTTCCCGATTCGAGGCAGCGGCGAAGTGGAATGCCCCACCTTCCACCCACCATGTGGTGCAGCATCAGAATCGCGGCGCACCCGAGCGCAACACCCACCCAGAACACAAACGCCAGCAGGTAGGAGCGGAAGAACTGCGTTGGGCTATGGAAGGCGCCCGCCACACAGAGCGCCAGGGCCGCCAGGCCGACGGCCAGCGAACTCTTCTGGAAACGCTCGAGACCGGATTGGAGGGATTCAGTCGAATTCATTTGGCCTGTTCCGTCAAACGCTCCCTTTCCTCTGGTGGCGCATCCTCGAGCCGCGCGTGTTGGCTCAACTGGAGCGCCCGAATGTAAGCGACGATAGCCCAGCGGTCCTCCGGAGTCAGACGCGACGCGTAGCTGTACATGGCCCCGTAGCCGTTGCTCATGACCTCAAAGAAATGCCCCGCCGGTGCCTTCACGAGCCGCTCGAGGTGATAAGAAGGCGGAGGCGGGAAACCTCGCTGCACGACCATTCCCCCTCCACTGCCCGTGTAATCGTGACAAGGCGAACAATAGATGTTGTAACGCTCACGGCCGCGCTCGAGTACCTGACGCGTGATGGGGAATGGAAAGGCATCCGCGGTCTCCCCATTCAGTTTCCCTGTGTACAGGAGTTCGTCGGCGCGTAAATGCCCGTGCGCCACGGTGCCCGGAACTTCGGGCCGCGCCGACCTGCCGTCGCCAAAGAAGCTGCTGGGGTCGAGCGGCTTGTACTTTGGTTGCACGTGCATGTCCAGGCGGCATCCGAGCAGAAATAGCCCGCAGAGAGCGACACCAGCCCAGCGCGCGCTCTGTACCACTCGTGACGTACGTCCTCGCGCGCGAAGGTTTTTCTCCGTGTCCTCCGTTGCCGGAAGAGAGTCAAGGCAGAGGTCAGTAAGAGGCTCCGTGCACTCTATGTTAAAGCTCGCCAAGCACGGAGCACATGGAGACCCGAGTTTGATAGCGGACCGGCTGCGCTGTGCTAACGTGCGAAAGGTGCAGAGAACACGGATAGTCTCGGCTTGGTTGCGCCCGCCGGCTGCGCTGTTCCACAAATTCTTTAACAAGTCTTTAGGACTCAATCTCCGCCACCTCTTTGGCCTTCAGGCTGGCCAAAAATTCCTTTGTCTTCTGCAAATCAAATTTCGGGTCCCGCGCCTTGATGCATAGAAAGAACCGGCTCCGTGTGGCCAACTCGAAGCGCGGGACGTTGAAGACCGGATGATAGGGAGTGGGCAAGCCATTGAGCGCCAGCATTCCGAAGACAGTCGCCAGGCCCGCGCAAAGAATCGTCAGTTCAAAAGTGATGGGAATGAAATTAGGCCAACTGTTGTAAGGCTTGCCGCCGATGTCCAGGGGATAGCCGAAAACGTTCGGCCAGTATTGAAGGAAGAAGCCTCCAAAACATCCCATGAGGCCTCCCATCAGGCAGAGGAGCGGGACGCGCGTGCTGTGAAAGCCCACTGCATCCGCCATTCCCTCGATGGGAAAAGGAGAGAAGGCGTCCACCGCGCGGTATCCAGCTTCATGCGCGCGCCGGGCAGCGCTGAGCAGCTCTTCCGGATTTTCGAATTCGGCCATGAGGCCGTAAATTGCGTGGCGCTTCATAACTCGTCCCGCCGCGGCGGGTCACTCGTCACTGTCTTGTGCACCAGTTCCCGCATCTCGAAGATCGAAATCATGGGCAGGTAGCGGATGAAAAGCAGGAACAAGGTGAAGAACAGGCCGATCGTTCCAATGAAAGTCGCCCAATCCCATATCGTGGGGTAATACATTCCCCAGGAAGAGGGCACGAAATCGCGGTGCAAACTGGTTACCACGATGACAAAGCGCTCCAGCCACATGCCGGTCTGGATCACCAGCGAAATCAGGAAAAGCGCCAGCACGCTTCTTCGGATGCGCGAGGACCAGAGAAGTGTCAGGGGAATAGCAATATTGCACGTGATGAGGATCCAGTAAACAGGAGCATAAGGGCCGGTCATGCGATTCATAATCATGTATCGGTCGTAAGGATTCCCGCTGTAAAAGGCCATGAAGGTTTCCATCATGTACCCATAGGCCACGATCAGGCCCGTCGCCAGCAGCATTTTTCCCATGTTGTCCAGGTGGCGTGCGGTGACGAAGTCCTCGAGCTTGTAAAAATATCGCAGGGGAATTGCCAGCGTTAGGACCATGGCAAAGCCCGAATAAATGGCTCCTGCAACAAAATAGGGCGGAAAAATGGTGCTGTGCCAGCCGGGTACGATGGCAACGGTGAAATCAAAGCTCACCACCGTGTGGACGGAGACCACCAGGGGCGTGGCCAGCCCCGCGAGCAGCAAGGAAGCCATCTCATAATTGCGCCAGTGTACGGCTGAACCGCGCCAGCCCATAGCTAACATGCCGTAAACAATTTTGGCCAGGCGCGCCTTGGCGCGGTCGCGCAAAGTGGCCAGATCGGGGATCAACCCCACGAACCAGAAGAGGAGCGAAATGGTGGCGTAGGTGGACACCGCGAAGACGTCCCAGACCAGCGGGCTGCGGAATTGCGGCCAAGTCCCCATCGTGTCGGGGTAGGGTAACAACCAGTAAAACAGCCAGGGGCGGCCCATATGCAGGAGCGGGAACGTCCCGGCGCAGGCGACTGCGAACAGCGTCATCGCCTCGGCAAAGCGGTTGATGGACTGGCGCCAAGCCTGGCGCATCAACAGCAGGAAGGCGGAGATCAACGTCCCGGCGTGCCCGATCCCGATCCACCAAACAAAATTGACGATGGCAAATCCCCAGCCAATGGGGATGTTGATTCCCCAGATGCCAACCCCGATGTAAAGCAGGTAAGCAACCGCCATGTTGAAGAGCATGAACAGCGCAAAGGCGATTGCGAACCCTACCCACCAGCCCTTCCTCGTGCCTTCCACCAGGACAATGGAGCTGATCTTGTCGGTAACCGAAGCGTAGGAATGGCCGGGCGCAAGAAAAGGGCTGCCCGGTCGCGTGGCGGCGGTATTTTCGGTTCCTTCGGGGGTCAACAATTACTCCTTGATCTCCGGGTTGGGATTTCGCAGCTTGGCCAGATAAGTGGTTCGTGGCCTCGTGTTCAAATCCGTCAACAGCGCGTAGTTTCTGGATTGCGCTCGCAGCTTGGATACGCGGCTGTCCGGATCTTTGATGTTGCCGAAAACAATGGCCTGCGTGGGGCAGGTTTGCTGGCAAGCCGTGAGAATCTCTCCATCGCGCAGCTCGCGATCCTTTTCCTCTGCCTCGATCTTTCGGGCATTGATGCGCTGGATACAGTAAGTGCACTTCTCCATCACGCCTCGGCTGCGCACGGTCACGTTCGGATTCCGCAGCGCCTTCAGGCTGGGCGTCGTCCAATCTTGGTAGAGTTTGAAGTTGAAGCGCCTCACCTTGTAGGGACAGTTGTTGGAGCAATACCGTGTGCCCACACAGCGGTTGTAAACCATTTCGTTCAAGCCCTCGGGGCTGTGGACGGTGGCGCCCACCGGGCAAACGGATTCGCAGGGGGCATTCTCACACTGCATGCACAGCACGATTTCGTGGTAAGTCTCGGGATTTTCGAGAGCCCCGCGGAAGTAGGTGTCCACGCGAATCCAGTGCATCTCGCGGCCCCGCGCCACCTCCTCCTTACCGACCACCGGGCTGTTGTTCTCAGACTGGCATGCCATCACACAGGCGTTGCAGCCTGTGCAGCTATTCAGATCGATCACCATGCCCCAGGAATAACCCTCGTCTTTGAAGCCCGGATACAGTGAGGGAGCGCGCGTGGTCTGTTCCTCCGGGTCCTTGGCAAAATCCGGATTCTTGCGAAATTCCTCGAGGGTCGAAACCCGGACAAGGTCTCGCCGGGCTGCCGCAACGCTTTCCTCTTCCTCTTTCTTCTGGTTCTCCCCGGTGATGATGTGGTGATGCTGCGTGGTCACCAGGGCGTAGGTGGCGCCGGTCTTCGCGATTTGAAGCCCGGAGCCAAACTCGAGCGCGCTCGAGGGGCGAATCGCGTAGGCGTTGAAACCAATCCCCGAGCCAACCTTGCCGGCGCGCCTCCGCCCGTAACCCAGGTGCACCGTGACGGTATCATCCGCGTGACCCGGCATGATCCAAACCGGGGCCTGAACCTCGCGGCCCTCGAGGTGAAGTTTCACCACGTCCCCGTTCTTCACCCCAAAACGTGCCGCGGTAGCGAGGCTGAGCATGGCCGCGTTATCCCAGGTAAGCTTGGTCAGCGGCTTGGGCAACTCCTGAAGCCATCCATTGTTCGCAAATTGCCCGTCCCAAATTGTGGGGTCGGGACGGAAGACGATTTCAAGCCTGTCCCCCTGACTGCGGCCACCGGGTGCGTTCTGAAGCACTCGTGCCGGGAAATCGGGTGCAAGCTTCACCGGCTTGGCAGGCAGAGCCGTTCCCGCCACCACTCCCTCGTTGAGCCAGGATTCCCAGGCCGCTTCAAAATTCGGAACAGGCGTTTGGCCCTTCCAGTAGTCGTACACGACGCTGTGCGGCCCTCGGCCGGCCTGGCCCAAGAGCACGGAAAGGAGTTCATGGGCGGTTTTGCCTTCGTAAAGCGGCGCGATGAGCGGCTGGATGATACTTACGGTCCCGTCGTAGGCCCGGACATCGCCCCACGACTCGAGGTAGTGTGCTTGGGGGATGTGCCAATGGCAGAGTTCAGCGGTCTCGTCTTCGTGCTGCCCGAGATGGATTCGCAAGCCGACTTTCAGAAGTTGCTCGCCAAATTGGAAGTCCGCCGGAGCAGTGAAAACAGGGTTGCCGCCCAACATCATCAGCACGTCCACTTGGCCAGCTTTGATGTCGGAAACCAACTCGCGCAGAGACTCGAGTTGATTGACCGGGTTGGCTTCGAGCGGCGCCGTGTAGTAAACGGTCTCGCCCACATTCCCAAGCGCTTCGTTCATGGCGTGCGCCAGCGCGTGCACCAGCGGCTGCTGCTGATCGCCTGCCACTATCAAGCTAGCTCTGCGGTGATTCTGAAGATCACGGACGAGCGCGGCGACCCAAGCAGCAGAAAGATTGGAGGACTTTGGCAGCGCCCCTGACAACGTCTTAATTCCCAGCCCTTCCGCAACCAGGCGAGTGAAAGCTTCCACCTCCGAAGCGCGCAAGGGCCACCGATGGTCCGCCATCGCTCCCGTAGCTGACGGCGTGCTCTCCACCACATACAGCCGGTTCATGGTCGATTGGCTGTCGGAAATCCGCCGCCGGTCGGCAAAGTCATGCGCAAAACGCAGGCTGCCGGGGCCTGAGCAGAGAAAGTCGGAATCGAGAGAAAGGATTACGCCGGCCCGGTCAAATCTGTACACCGTGTTGACGTACTCGCCGAAAGCCAGGCGCGAGCCCTCGCGCGCGGCGTCGCGGCCCCAGGGCTCGAACTGATGCCATTGGGCGGAGGGGAACTGGGTTAGAAGTGAATGAATCTGGTCCGCCAGCGCCGGCGAAGTGACGGTTTCCGTCAACAGCCTGAACCCCGCTCCCTTGCTGCCGGCGAGCTGTAAACGGAGTTGATCCATTACCGTGAGGAATGCGCTCCAACTCCCAATCCGGCCATTGCGCACGGCCACCTGCGAGCGGTCCGGATCGTAGAGACCGAGCACCGAGGCCTGCGCGAAGACGTCGGCAGCGCCAAGACTGGCGGGGTGGCCGGGATTACCCTCGACCTTCGTGGGCCGCCCCATGTGACTTTCCACCAGCAGCCCCGTGCCGACACCACCGAAAGGCATGGCGGTGGCGTAGAAGAGCGGTCTGCCCGGAATGAATTCCTCCGGCGCCTGGTGAGCGTAAGGGAAAATCTTTTCTGTAGGGAGCTTCGTGCACGCGGTCAGGCCCGCAAATGCAGCGGAGGCCGCCATCAACTTCAGAACGTCCCGGCGTCCGAGGCTGTTGGCTCCCTTGGCCGCTCCACCCTGCAATTCGTCTGGGGACGGATGCAGGGCTCCGTACGGGTACTCGTGTCGGAGGAAATCCTTGTACTCCGGAGTTTCCGCCAGTTCGTCCAGGCCGCGCCAAAACCGCTTCTTGGCGTCATCCTCGGCTACAGCCTGGAGCTTGACCGGCTCGTGGGCCCGTCTTGTGGTGTCGTTATCGGCCATTAGCCTTTCCGATCCTTGCAGCTTACCTGTGGCAGGTGTAGCAATCCGTCAGTTGCCTCGCATCTTTAATCTTGTATTCCTTCATCAGTTGTCGCCCCAGGGCGAGCTGGTCTTGGGGTGGTTTGTAGTCGGCCTTGAAGACATCCTCGCGTCGCCTGACGTAGCGCTCCGGATGTTTATGGCAATCAATACACCAGCGCATGTAAAGCGTGTTAGCCCTCCAGGTGAGAGGCATTTCTCCAACCGGGCCATGACAGGTGGTGCACCCAACGCCCTTATTGAGGTGAATACTGTGGTCAAAATAAGCAAAGTCGGGCAGCGCGTTGACTCGCGTCCACTCCAGTGAATTGTCGCTCTGATAACTCATGCGCACGGGTTCCAGCGCGGGGCTGTTGACCCAGAGTTTCGAATGACAGCTCATGCAAATATGGGTTGAGGGGATGCCGGCGAAGGATGATTTCTCTGCGGAGGTGTGGCAGTAGCGGCAATCAATCCCGTCATCCGTGACGTGATGTTTGTGGCTGAAAGGTACAGGCTGTTGCCGGGCGACGTTGACGTCGGTGAGGTAAGGTGATTGGGTGACGGCCCACCCCAGGTAGCCGAGGCCGGCGGCGATAAATATTGCCCCGCCGATACTCACGCGCGAAATTGTATTAGTGCTGCGATGGAAAATTTGGGCCATTGAGGGAGCCCCAACAGGGTTTCCACAAGCGAGTTAAGCTCTCAGAATGCGCTGCTTGTTGCCGTGGTCCCGCTCTGGCGCCTTACCCGCTGCCTGAAGACGTTTCGACCGCCGGCCTCTCCCGAGCCGGGCCGGAAGATTTGAATAAGACAATCAGTTGCCGCCAACAGCTATCTCTTTAGTCGATGTTTCGAAGTGCCCTTAAGATACAAATTGTATTTCTTCAGTGCTGCGGCTGTCAAAAAAATCAGGTGTAGCGCCGACCTTTAGCTCGGCGCTGTCAGAGCAAGCCCGCGCTACCTGCCCACGGTCAACTCCAGGGCAGGCAGCCAGTGGGAAAGGTGATTGAGGCTGGGGTAATGGGTGCGGTCCACGTGCAGCGGGGTAACGGAAACCTCGTGGGCCAGGATGGCGGCATAGTCGGAATCCGGCTCTACTTGGTTCAGTTCCACCGTTTCATCCAGCCAGTAATAGGGGCGCCCGCGCGGGTCCTTCTTTTCCAGCACCAGATTCTGAGAAATCTTCTGGCTCTGGCGGGTCAGACGCACCCCGCGCACTTCGCCGCGTGGCACGTTCACGTTGAGCATGACGCCCTCGGGCAAGCCTTCCTCCAGGATCTTGGCCGCCAGTTGGGCGCCGAAGCTGGCGGCGCTGGAAAAATCCAACTGCTTGCGCGTGGCCAGGGATATGGCGAACGACGGCACGCCGTGCAGCGCCGCCTCCATGGCTGCCGCCACGGTACCCGAGTAGACCACGTTTTCCCCCAGGTTGCCGCCGGGGTTGATGCCGGAAACCACCAGATCGGGCTTCCGCGGCAGCAAGTGGTAGATAGCGATAATGACCGTGTCCGCGGGCGTGCCTGAGACGGCGTAATGCCCCTCCTCAAGCTGACGCACCCGCAGCGGTGTGTGCGTGCTGATGGACTGGCTGCTGGCGCTCATCTCCTTATCCGGCGCCACTACGGTGACTTCCCCCACCGACGCCAGGCTCTCTTCCATACACTTCAGCCCCGGCGCCTGGATTCCGTCGTCGTTGGTCAAAAGGATTTGCTTCATTGCCAGCAGTCTTCCCGCAGAAAAAAATATCGGGGCGGCGCGCCTCGAGCTTTCCACCTCGCTCCCCGAATCCAAACCATGATTATAGCACGCATAACATTTCGCGCGCGTTTCAGGTAGCTTGGCCCGAAGGGGTGATCTGGCCGGGGCGCACGAACAGCATACGGGAGTTTCTAGATTACGTTTCCCCGACGGTCGAGGAGGTCGCTGAACGTGGGTTTAGGGTGCTATTATGGTTGCATGGTTTTCGTAAAAAGCATACTCGCAGGCTTCTTTTCGCTGATAGCGGTCGGAATCCTCCTACTACTCTGCGTAATGGTCACGCTTATACCCCTAACGTCTCCGGGAACCACAGTAGGCATTGACATTGTTTCGTTCGCGCGGGCCTCTCCTCTTGTTTGGATCATAGCGGTCCTCGCATTCTCGCTTAGGTTCCACTGGGAATACAGGCGGCTCAAACTTCGCCAAGCCAAATAACCACCACGGGAATCTAGCCATCATGAATCGCCGTCATTTCATCAATTCTCTAATCGGTGCGAGTGCAACTCTTCCTATTTGGCGTACGAGCGCGGCGGCACGGCCAAGTCTCGCCTCACCAGCGAATGGAAGGCTCGCGTCGCCGAGCGCTGACCAGGCCGCCTGGCAGGACCTCGAAATCGGCATGTTCGCGCATTTTGCGCCCAATACCTGGCAAGATCGAGAGTATGATGACCTCTCGACTCCTCTTTCCGCCCTCAACCCCGAGCAACTCGATACCGACCAATGGGCTGAATGCGCCCAGGGTCTGGGGGCAAAGTACATCGTCTTCGTCGCCAAGCACGTGGGTGGGTTTTGCGTGTGGCAAACCGAAACCACCGACTACGGCATCCGCAACACGCCCTGGCGCGGCGGCAAGGGCGATGTCATGGCCGATCTTTCCCGGTCGTGCCGCAAACAGGGTTTGAAACTGGGAGTCTACCTTTCTCCTCGCGATGACAAGTTCGGCGCGGGCACCGGCGGGCGATGCAAGACTCCCGAGTTGCAGGCGGCATACAACCAGCTCTATCGCCGCCAATTGACCGAATTGTTATCCCGCTACGGCGAGATGGTGGAGGTCTGGTTCGACGGCTCCTTGGCCACGCCTGTGGGCGACATTCTTAAAGAGCGGGCCCCGCACGCCATGATCTTTCAGGGTCCCTTCGCAACCATCCGCTGGCTTGGCAATGAAGACGGGTTCGCTCCCTATCCGGTGTGGAATGCCGTGTCCAAGTCCGATGCCGCGACGGGCGTCGCCACAGCAATGCATGGCGACCCGCAGGGCGGCAGGTGGCTTCCGCTCGAGGCCGACGTTTCCATTCGCCGCCCCAACTGGTTCTGGAGCACGCAGAATGAGCGCAATTTGCTTTCGCTCGACCAACTCATCGAGATTTACTACCGCTCGGTGGGCCGCGGGACGCAACTGCTCCTCAATATCCCCGCCGACCGTCGCGGCCTTCTGCCCGACGCCGACTGCGCGCGCGCCCGCGAGTTTGGCGGTGAAATCCGGCGGCGCTTCGGGCGGAGCATCGCGGAGAGCCACGGTTCGGGGGAATCCCTCACCTTGTCGCTTCCTTCCCCGGCGCGTATCGATCATGTGATCTTGCAAGAAGACTGCTCGGCAGGCCAGCGGGTTCGCGCCTACAAACTCGAGGGCCGAGCCCAGGGAAAGTGGATGGCGCTTGGAAAGGGGACATCCATCGGACAGAAGCGAATCCAACCGGTCACGCCGACCGTTCTCGAGGCCGTAAGACTCAATATCACGGAGAGCGTTGGCCAAGCTTCGATGCGGCGCCTGGCGGTGTTCGATACGGGTTCACAGCCTCCTTCCACCTGGGATTCCCCTGCGCCGGTCTGGGCGGATGACGCCGTGGGGAAGTGGGAAAATCACCGCTTCGAGGTTGATCTCTCCCACAAGATCACCGCCGCCGGCTCATACCAATTGCGCTTCGTGCCGCAGGGTGAGGGCGCAGCCGCCATCGAGGATATTCAGTTATTGCTCGACGGAATACCGCAGCCGAATCTCGTGCGTCGCGTTCCGGGGTCCGCGGCTGCCCTGATCCTCACCCTGCCAGGAATTGGTCAAAAGGCCGAGGTCAAGGGACAGGTGCGCGGAGCAGACCAAGGGACATTGTTGTTCCGCAGATATTGACGTGGGTGCGGCGCCGGCTTAGACTAAAGGCGATATGGGAACAACCGCAAGAAACGCATCGCCGCTGGTGACGCCCTCCGCGATTCGGCGGAAGGCGGGTTTTAAGGGCGGGGATGGGCTGCGGTCCAAGGCGGCCAGCGGGGCCATCACGGCCTCGCGCAAGCTCCCCCTTGCTGGTGATGAGTACACGCCCGCGCAGCGACGGATCATCGACGCCCGGTTGGCGGAAGCCCGCAAGGGCCCCTATCATGGGCCGTTCGAGACCGCCGAAGAAGCTATTAGGTTTATCCGCAAGGAAATCAGGAGCCGGAAAGTAACGAAACCGAAATAGTACGCTTCCCTCATGAAGGTTGTCTTGTCGGATCGTGCGATTGAGTCCCTGAGTGCTGCTCCTCCGAATGTCCGACGAGCTTTTGAAAAGCAGTTGCGCTTCCTGCTGAGCAACCTACAGCACCCTTCCCTGCACGCTAAGAAGTACGACGAATCGAAAGACCTGTGGCAGGCGCGCGTGAGCCAGAGCTGGCGCTTCTATTTCACGATCATCAATGACACCTACCGCATTGAAGACGTGATTGCTCATCCCAAGTAAGCGCCAGGCGCACACGGAGGAGGCTGTAGGGGCGGCCCTTGTGGCCGCCCCTACAAACCCAAGGGAGGTCTGGACATGATGAGAAAAGCCGGAGGTCGCAAGTCGCTTGGCAAGTCTTTCGTCCGTATTAAGGTCTGCACGCTGTTCGCCGCGATCGGTCTCGGTTTTATTGCGGCACTGCTTGCCGTGGTTGCTCCAGGCAAGCCTGTGGCGCATCGCCCGCCCATCATAGGGATCTCGCATATCGGCATCAAGACCAGCGACCTTGTTGCGGCCCGCGAATTCTACGGGCACATCTTGGGATTTCAGGAAGCGTTCACGCTGGACAAGCCGGCGGGCGGCCTCTTGCTGACCAATTTCAAGGTGAACGATCATCAATATATCCAGGTTTTCCCCGGCCTGGCCAGCCCCGCGGAAGACAGGCTTTCGCACATTGCCTTCGAGACCACGGATGCCCGCGCCCTGCGCGATTACCTTGCCGCGCAGGGGGTGTCAGTGCCTGATTCCCTGAAGCCCGCACCCGACGGCAATTTGAGCTTCACGGTCAAAGATCCGGAGGGGCACTCGGTGGAATTCGTCGAGTACCTCGAGGGGTCGCTCACTCGCCGCAATTTCGGCAAGTTCCTTCCGGACACTCGTATCTCAGAGCACATGATCCACGTGGGGGTCACAGTCCGCGACCGCGCGGCGGCGGACCGCTTCTACAAGGATATTCTCGGCTTCCATTCGATTTGGTACGGGGGCATGAGCGACGACCGCGTGGATTGGGTGGATATGCGTGTGCCGGAAGGAAGCGATTGGCTCGAATATATGCTGAACGTCCGCAATCCCTCGCCACGAACCCTCGGAGTGATGCACCACCTGGCGCTGGGTGTTCCAAGTGTTGAGACATCCTATAAGAGCGTGCTTGGCCGAGGGTATAAAGCCGAAAAACCCCAGATCGGTCGAGACGGCAAATGGCAGTTGAACCTCTACGATCCTGACTACACCCGCGCGGAGCTGATGGAGCCGAAACCCGTCAGGAAGCCCTGCTGTTCTCCGATTTTAGGTCAGCAGGTGGCGCGGACCGTGTGCATTGTAGGGCTGAATCCGTCACCTGACGGATTCGGCCCTCGGGCGGTCCGTCTGCTGACGGACACTCGCCCCATAGCGGGCTTGGGTGTGGTATCGTAAGCTGTCAACACAAAAACGCATGTCGCATCGAGAGAGCGGGGAAAAGCTCGAGGTGGTCTACGGCATTCATGCGGTCAAGGAGGCCGTGCGCAGCCGCCCGGTTGACTACGTACTCGTGGCGCAAGGCCAGCACAACCCGCGCGTGCAGGAGATCATTGATGCCTGCCGGGCGGGCGGCATCGGTGTGCGTTTTGCTCCCCGGCCGGCGGTGGAGCGCGCGGCGGGCAGCACTCAACATCAGAACGTCGTGGCGGTCTGCGCTCCTCGAGCCTATGACGACGTCGAAACTCTTCTGGCAAGTTCCGCGCGGCCTCTGCTGGTTGTCCTGGACGGTGTGGAAGACCCCGCCAATCTGGGGGCCATCGTGCGCACGGCAGTGGCCGCCGGCTGCGAGGGGATCGTGATTCCGGAGCGCCGCGCCGCAGGAATATCGCCCGCGGTGGCGAGGGCTTCAGCCGGGGCGCTCGAACACGTAAAGATTGCGCGCGTCACCAACCTGGTGTGCACGCTGGAAGAGATGAAAGAGCGCCGAGTGTGGGTTTACGGCTTCGAGGCCCAAGCCGGCAAGTCTTACCTTGAATTGGACTATGCCCAGGGATGCGCCCTGGTCTTGGGCGGAGAGGGGGCAGGTTTGCACCGTTTGGTCCGGGAAGCGTGTGATGAACTGGCGCACATCCCCCTGCGCGGCCCCGTGCCTTCACTCAATGTTTCCGTGGCCGCCGCCGTGGTGCTGTTCGAAGCCCTGCGACAACGCGCGGGGGGGATGAGGGTGTTGGTGTGATTTGGGATGGAATGCCTCTCGAAGCGTCCGTCATTCCCGCGAAAGCGGGAATCCAGCCGCTCGACCGCGCATTTCCGGAAGTTTGCGAAGTAGATTCCCGCTTTCGCGGGAATGACTGCGACACGGGTTTTGCCCTTCGGCGGCAACACCTGGGCGCATGTGGACATCCTATGAATGAGCAGGGCAATGTGTGGAGGAGCGAATGGCTGTGAATTACACTCGTGCTTTCCTAAAATCCGCCTTAATCGTGGTGCTGGCGGTTGGTTTTTGTGTTCTCATCCTGTTTCCTTCTGCCCGCGCCCAGGAAGGAGCCGCCCGCGATAACCCGGCGGGCTCGACGTCCGAGCAAGAGTCGCGTGCCGACACCAAATCGTCCACGACCGAACCGCGGATTCGGGTGCAGGCAAACATGGTGACGGCGCCGGTGACGGTGATTAATTCCAAAGGCGACTACGTCTTCGATTTGCAGCAAAATGACTTCGAGGTTCTAGACAACGGCATCCGCCAGCGCATCGAACATTTCAGCCTGGAGCAGCGCTCGCTGTCGGCAGTGGTTGTGGTGGAAGCCAACAGCACCTCGGACCCGCTGCTCGAGGAAGTTCGTCCCCTCGGTCCGGTGTTTTCCAGCCTCATGCTCGGGCCGCAGGGAGAGGCGGCGGTGGTGACTTACGGCGATCAGATTCGTGTTGTCCAGGACTTCACCCAAAATGGTGATGAGCTGGAATCCGCTCTGCGCGGTCTCGAGGCGCGGGGGAGCTCTGACCATCTCAATGACACCTTGGCGCGCGCCATCGCGCTGCTCGAAAGCCGGCCGAAGGAAGACCGGAGGATAATCGTAGCTTTTTCCGATGGCCATGACTTAGGCAGCCAAACCAGTAAGGAAGAGGTCGTGCAACGAGCCGTGAACGCCGGGATCACGATCTACGGTCTGGGATTCAGCCCGGCGCGCGCCATGCTGGCCAAGCAACCGAAGGCCCCCCCACCGAACCCCGTGTACATCAACATGGGCCTTCCCGCGCCTCCCGGCCAGGCGCCCTTACCCTCGAACGTCGAGAAAACCTATGAAGCGCCTGCCTTACCGGTCGTTCCCCTTCTCGTCGAGACCGGGGAAGTGATCCGCTCGGTGGTGGCCAAGAACGCCCTGGAGTTCTATGCCGGGTACACCGGCGGGGTGTGTTATGGGAGCTGGTCAAAGAAGCCGTTGCAGGACGAGCTGAACCGGATTTCCAGCGAAATCCAGAGCCAGTACGAAATCGCTTACGTGCCGCGCGCGCCCGGCGCCAACGGTTTTCACCGCATCGAAGTGCACGTGGACCGAAGCGGGGTCAAGGTGCGGACCAGGGCAGGATATTTCTTAGGCGGGAGCAGTCCATAGCAGGCTCAGGAGTAATCCCCGTAGGGCATCACCTCGACGCGCCTCCCGGATTTCAGCTCGATCTCGGCGAGATAAGGGCGCATGGAAAGGGGATCGACTCGCAAGACCACTACGTGAGTCACGCCTTTGTTCTTGTAGACAACGGTGAAATATCTATTCTGTTTGCCCGCAATCAAAGTAGTGGGGTAGGTGGTCCACTTGAGCTTCAGCTTGCGGACGCGGGGGCTCACATCGGGGCGAAATTGCATCAGGCTGATCGTCGAAAAGGGCATATCCACGGAGCTCGTCGGACACTTGAAAGCCAGACCCTCCATGGTGACTTCCAACTTGCCGGCACAATCTATTTCGATTTTCTCAGTTCCGCCCGCGTATTGAAAGATGGCCTCCCTGGTTCGTTCAACTCCAAAAACCGCGCCTGGCGGAATCAGGATCGTGAAGAGCAGAGGCCAGATTTTCCGGGTTCGTCTTGCCCAATCTAGTTTCATTAACCATTTACTCCAGCGGCGTCAAGCGCCGGGCCGGCGGTTCACCTCCGGCTCAGTTCCTAATTTTAGCGCGGGATTACTCTCGAGGGGAATATTTCTCTCGCGCCGGGTCATTCTGCCCCCGGGCCCTCAACGCCCGCTCGGCGAACCGATGCCTGCCTGGACAGGGGCGTGGTCAACGGGGACGTCAACGTCAAGGTACCAAGGAATAGACAGAGCACCCCATCTCGCCGGCCGGAACGACCAGCGCTCGATGCTCTTCCTCGCCCTTTCAATCTCGGAGGCAATGCCTTTTACGATTTCCGAGTCGATCACTTTGCCTTCTGCGTTCACCAGCAAGCGCATGCGCACCGAAGGATCAGCGGAGTCGGGTTCTTTCGGCCCCGTCAACACTTCAGGAGGTTTGACTTGCCGGCGGAAGTCGGATTCCGCCTGCGTGGGATTGAGGTCCAATTTCTTTATACGCAGCGCGAAACGGACCTCCACGCTGGTTACGAAAGAAGTGGCACTACCCGCGACCACATACGGGCGGTAAAGCCACCCGTGAATCGAGTTCAGCACGGCCGCGGCCAAAAGGGGATCGCCGTTGAGCACGTGCGCGCTCGCAACCGTGCCAGTGGGGGAGACCACGAGTCGCACGCGAACTCGGCCCTGAATGTAGTTCACCTTGGCCAGGACGGGGTACTCCGGAGGGGCTTGGCTCATAAGCAGGCGGGATGCTTCTTTGGTCCCCAATACCGGGAGTTGCTGTGGTTCCTCTGCATGCTGTGCCCAGGCGTGCGGCAACTCGAGAAGACAAAGCACCACCAGGCTCATGCCTTGCAAATAACGCCGCCCGCGTTGGCGAAGGCTAGCCATCGGATTCAAAAATGACCAGAGCAACAACGTAATGGCCAGAATGCGAAATCGAAACCGCGGTGCGCGTAACTCCCAAGCGGCGGGCAATTTCCTCTGCCCGACCCCGCAGGATCAACTCCGGTTTGCCGCTCGGCGAGTGAGTTATTTCCACGTCCACCCACCGTATTCCGTCGTTCCAGCCTGTCCCCAAAGCCTTAAATGCCGCCTCCTTGGCCGCAAAACGGGCGGCAAACCGCTCCGCCGAGTTCTTGAACTTCTCGCAATACGCGATCTCTGCGGCGGTGCACACGCGCCTGGAGAAACGCTCACCGTGCTTGCGGAGAGCTTGCTCGAAGCGGGCAATCTCTGTTATATCAACCCCGGTCCCAACAATCATGAGCTAGAAACTGGTGGCGGCGCCAGGCTCAGCGCGCGCTCTTCACGACACCGGTGGCTTCCTGGAAGGAAGCCTCGCGCTCATAGGCCCTGACCGTGTAGTAGATGGCTTTGTCGAAGAAGTGGCCTAACAGGCGATGAAGTTCCTGTTCCTGGTAAAGGTCCACCGCCGAATCGACCAAGCCGGCAGAGCGAATATAGTCGCGTAGATGATACTTGGTCAAGATGAGGGCGTAAACGACCTCGCTGAGGGGGACTCCCTCGGCCACGCGTTTCCTTCCCAGGGCGGTGTAGGCTGCCTCGATGTCCTCTTCCGCTTTGCTGCTCAACCACAAGCCGAGATTCTTGTACACATCGTAGGTACGACCGTGGAGCGCTTCTCGGGAAAGTCGGTGGTAAGCGGCGGTGCGCTGATTGGACAGGAGGTTTTCAACCAAGGCGCGCGTCAACTCATCCGCATGGTGTTCGATCATCCGGATCAGACGGTCCGATAACATGGTCTCCCCCTCCCCTTTCTCGCAGCCCGCAGCCCTGTTCTCCTCACTTCAGCCTATCAGAGCGAGGGGCAAAGTTCAAGCCAGCCCGAGCGCATGGAGATCGTGCAGGGTGTGCTATATTGGGCGTTGGGTCACTCAGCCTCACAAATCGTCTGGCGTGGCGGACTGGCTTGGGTTGAGCACCCGCTCATGGCCCGTTATTCCTGGCTGGTCCATGCGTTCAGCACCCGCCAGGGCGGGGTGAGCCGCGGCCGGTCTGCGGAGCTGAACCTCGGATTCACAAGGGGTGAGCCGCGCGCCAGGGTGCGGGAGAACCGAAAGCTTTTCTTGCAGCAGCTCGGCGCGGAACAGTGCGCACTGGCGGATCTCCGGCAAGTCCATTCCGCCGTTATCTACCAAGTTAAGCGCGCACACGGCGGCGAACTCGAGTACCGCTTGGCCGGGAATCGAATGCCTGAACAGCCAGGCGTTGCCCAACCTTCGGGTGACGCGCTGTGGACCGATCAAGCTGGCATCCTGCTATCGGTGAGAACCGCCGATTGCCTGCCCGTATTGCTGGTGGACCCGAAACGTCGGGCGGTGGCGGCAGTTCACGCCGGGTGGCGTGGCGCGCTGGCGCGCATCGTCGAAAAGGCCGTGGGGGAGATGCACCGCGTGTGTGGTTCTGATCCCCGAAGCCTGCTCGCCGCGATCGGTCCTTCCATCCGTGTATGTTGTTATGAGGTGGGGGAAGAGGTGGAGGAAGCGTTTCAAGGGCGCTTCCCGCGCGCGGATAAGTTCTTTCGTAAACGGTCTGAACCCCCGACCTCGCATCCCGAACGCCATTCACTCTCGTTCCTGAGTAGGCAACCACCGGGCCACAACGCGTCCTCAAAGCCTTCTATCCACCTTGACCTCGTGGCCGTGGCCCAGAATCAGCTCCTGGAAGCAGGGCTTGCGCCCCAGCATGTGGTTGGGGGGGATCTCTGCACCGCCTGCCACACGGACCTCTTTTATTCCTATCGCCAAGAGGGAAGCAGCGCCGGGCGCATGCTGGCGGTCATCGGAATCTGTCCTGAAAAACCTGCGCTAGTGTCGCGTCAACCACTCCCCATCCCCTCCTTACCAATGAGGGGAACCAACTCCCCTCCTCTTTGAGGAGGGGGCTAGGGGGTGGTGCTGTCGCCCGTTCGCATTCCTTCCAGTCGGAGCTGGCCGCAGGCGGCGCCCACATCCTGTCCCCGTGAAATACGAATGTAGGCTGGAATGTTCCGTTCCGTCAGAAGCTGCTGAAAGGCTAGAACTCTTTCGAGAGGCGAAGGGCGATAAGGAAGCTCGGAGCCGGGATTGTAAGGGATGAGGTTGACCTTGGCGCGCATGCCGCGCAGCAGTTCCCCCACGCGCAGGGCATCGGCGTCGGTATCGTTAAAGCCGCCCAAAAGGACGTACTCGAAAGTGAGCAGCTCGCGCGGGCGCAAGGGATAGGCTCGGCAGGCGCGCAGGAGCTCGCTGAGCGGGTATTTTCGGTTTATCGGCATCAGCTCGGTCCGCTGCTGCTCGCTGGAAGCGTTGAGCGAGATAGCCAGCTTTGGACGCCTCGGGTCGCGGGCAAGCTCGCGCATCCGCGGGACGATGCCCGAGGTGGAAATCGTAATGCGACGCAGGGGAATGCCAAAACCTTGGGGGTCGGCGAGAATCCGAATGGCTTTCATCACTTGGGCAAGGTTGAGGAGCGGTTCGCCCATACCCATAAAGACCAGATTGAGCCGTGAACCGTAAGGAATGGCGCGTGCTCTGGCTACTGCCAGTACCTGTCCAAGAATCTCTCCCGCCGAAAGGTTACGCTGGAGTCCTAAGAGCGCGGTGAAGCAAAACCGGCAGTCCACGGCGCAACCCGCCTGGCTGGAAAGGCAAAGCGTGATCCTCTCTTCCTCGGGCATATACACTGTCTCAATGGAGGTGCTGTCCTGAAGACGCAGCAGAAAGCGGGCGGAACTGTCCTTCGATATGAACTCACCCTGGACATCAGGGAAAGTGATTTCACAATGAGCTGCCAAGGCTTCTCTGAAATTCTTGTCGAGGTCCGTCAAGGCGGCAAGCTCTTTTTCCCGACGGCAGTAAAGCGCATGATAGAGCTGGCGGGCGCGATAAGGCGCCTTCCCCAGCGACTGTACCAGCCGTTCCAACTCCTGGCGATCAAGCCCGACAAGATTTTGGGTTGAAATTCCCGCGTTCATCGAATGCCCTGGTCTCAACTCATGCTATCATGCTGGCGGGAGCGCCTCAAGGTAGTGGATCAATTTGATGTAGAGGCGGCTTTACGCCGCTATTTGCGGAGGCAATCTTTCGAGGTAATTTTGGCGGCGCAAACTCGCCGACATTTGGTCCGTCAGTTGACGGATAAACTCGCCGCTACAACACAGGGAGCCTGATGAGCCCACGCAGGGCCAATCCCGAACTGGCTAGCCGCCGTCGCGAAGCTCTCCAGCGGGCGGGCTACGCAGAAGTCCTGGAGCGAGGGATCGAGGCTACGACGGTGGATTCCGTCGTGGCCCGGGCGAACTCGAGTAAGGGGGGAGCTCTCTATTATTTCCGGACCAAGGAAGACCTCCTCTTCGGCATCCTGGAGTGGCTGCTCCAGCAGTTGAATCGGAGCTTGGACGAGGTTGTCCATTCCCAGGAACCTGCGCGCACCCGACTGGGTGCCGAGTTGGAAGTTCTGTTTCACAGTACCGAGGTCAATCGCAAACTTTATTTGGTGTTCTTCGATTTTGTCAGCCGCGGCGCACGCTCCTACCGTTTTCGAAAGCTCTTCTCAGAGTTCTTCGAGAAGTGCCGGCAGCGGGATACCAGAATCGTGGAAGACGGAATCAGAGAGCAGCAGTTTCGCCGGGTCAGCCCGGTGGAGGCTGCGTCCACCATTCGCGCGCTGGTCGACGGCTACTGTCTCCAGTGGTTAACGGGCCCTGAGAACGTGCCGGTGGAAGTTTACCGCGACCGCTGCCGGGCGGTGCTGGGCGCGTATCTCTTGCGTTGACCAAAGAGCAGTTCTGTTCTGGATCTTCACTCCCGGTGGACCGAAGATGTTAGTCAAGGCACTGTTGGTTCTCTTCATACTTTTCTTGGTTGTCGGCGTTCCGATTCTTTCCTTATCCACCGCGCGCGACAGCCAACTCCGTCAGATGCCACGGCTCGCACTTTACCTCTCGGCGGCAATTTCGCAGTGGGCGCTCGCGGGCTTGGGGCTGCTGATCTTCTTTCTCAGCTCGCTGAGTGCTTTTTCCATTGGCTTCCAAGCGCTGGCGCCCCTCACCGCGCTCACCTGGGCAGTTGCTCTGGTTGCATTGTCTACGGCCGGCATCTGCCTGGGTCTTTTCCTTGAACGCCTTGGGTGGTGGCCGGCGGAGGCCCAACTGGTCTACCTTTTGATTCCCAAGACGCGCCGGGAAAAGTTCTGGTCCGTGCTGCTGCTGGCTCCGACGGCCGCTCTCTGCGAGGAATTCTTGTATCGCGGCCTCCTCCTCGCGCAACTCAGCCAATGGCTGCGTTCCGGCGCCTGGGCGTGGGCTGCTTCCTCGCTGGCCTTTGGGCTGGCGCACGTTTATCAAGGTTGGAACGGGATGCTACGAGCATTCCTGCTGGGGGCGCTGCTGGCCTATGCCGTCATTCACCTCGGAAGCCTTTATCCTTCCATGCTGGCGCATGGGCTGATCGACGCCCTGGCGTTGGCCTGGCTCGGCCCAAAATTCCTGCCGCCAGAATCAGTTGCCTGAGCCTCCCGCTGTTATTCCGAGTGGTCATGGGCCTGGGGCCCACCTATCGAAATGAAAGTCAAGCCTTCGTCACCCCCGCGGAAGCGGGGGTCCACATCACCAGAACGAGCTGGATTCCTCGCTGCGCTCGGAATCACACCCTCGCGGTAGGGACCAAGGAACTTGAGACAAGGAATAGGTCAACAGGAACAGGGGACAGCTAACGCCTATGGGCTATTCCCTGTTCCCTGCTTATGCCCCGCCATCGGAAACAGGCGCCAGCTTGTAAGCGATTTCAGCATCCTCGAGAAGCTCCTCCGCAACCTTCAGACACGCCACCCGCAGGCACTTGGTGTCCAGGCAGGTCGGGCAATTCACAATGATGCGATCAAAGAGGTAATCGGCGAGCTCTTGCTCCCCAAAAGTGTGGGCCATACGAGAGGTCCTCCGCCAATAGCAAAACCTAAGAGACTGCGTGAGTCTCGCCCCCAGCGCATTATACGGCTGTTCCAGAAAATTGTGCTAATGCTTTCTTGCCGGACAAGGCGTCCCTGTCCTCAAATGAGTGTGGAGTTACAGGAGAAATCCGGCTAAGATACGCACGATATGGATGAGCGCGATTTTTTTGACGAGACTGAAACTCTGAAACCTGCCACCCTCTCCTGCCTGTTTTGTCATCAGACAGACGGTTACGAGATTCGGTGGTTGGTGCGTACAAAAAGGAAGAAGCTTCCAGGTCACGCGGACGAACGAGATCGCGCGCGATTTGCCAAATCCAGGAACTATATGCTGCGGCGAGACGATTTCGTCCAATGCAAGAATCCCCGCTGCCGAAAGCGCTTTGAGATTTCGGGTGTTCAGTCAGTGGTCTTCTTGTGATCCTGTGATTCCTGGAATGCGCCTAGCGCATTCCGGGGGTCAGAGGAACCTGAGTGCCGGGGCTTCGGAGGCGCTCAGCCGCGTGCGGTGTGCTGGCCACAGCACGCTTCCTTCACTGCGCAAGGGGGATGGGTCCTGGGGGAGGGCGCCCCCATCGGCGCTACTCTGGATTTCTCACCGCCCTCGGCCGTTTTTCGTGAGGCCGTCGGAAGGGCTGATCGAACGTGATGTCCATTTTCGTGTACTTGGGCAGAACCACATCCCGCCCGCGCCGGGTGATGAAATAAACAACCGAGAAAGCCGCGGCAACAAGCCGAGCACTCCCGGCAGTGGAAGCGTCGGTAGCTGTGGAGATCAGGGCTTCCGCGATGAGTTGGAAGGAGTCGTCCGAGACCTTGGCGATTCCCCCCGATACTCCAAGATCCAGCAGCAAGCGCGCATTGCCGGGGCTGCCGCCACTTAGACCGCCTTCGGAGTTCATTCTTAGCTGCGACCTCCGATCCACCATAGCCGCTGCCAGCGAGGCAACGGTGGCAGTGCCCTCTCCTGTGGGCAGGGCAAGTTTGGTGAACGTCAACTGCAAGGAACCCGGCCGGCTGAGCCAGCGCGGGTGAACGCTTTTTACAACTCTCCCCTCGAATACTGCTCCCTCGGGCAACACCACCCTCGAACCCAGGCGTACAGGTTCCAGCAGACGGGACTGGAATGAGTCCCCAGCATGGCTCTTCGACGCGCTTAAGAAACCCAGAAGAATGACGTGTGCCTGGGTGCCAGCCGCCAGCGTCTCAGACAAAGGTGGAGACACCGGATTGGAAAAGCTTTCCCCGTCGGCGGTCGAGGGCAAGTCCCGGTCTGTCGGACGCTCTGCCGCCAGAAGCCACGTGGGACCACTGCCTGACCCCAATTGCCGGGGCCTCTTTCTTTTGGATGTGACTCTGGATGCCGTGGGGCTCGCCTCTTGGGACTGGACCGCCGAGTTTGCCTGAGCGCTTACCCTGACCTCATGAATCCCAGAGACGAAGGAGACCTGCATGGGCAACCCTGTTCCATCAGGAAGAGTGACGCTGGCGGATTGAAAGGAGAGGTAATCCTCATGCCTGGGAATGAAGAGCCGAACCACCCAAGGCCAATGGTCGGTGTGCCCCTTCGGTCTCCGCTCCAAGTGGTCCACTGTCAACTGGACCTGGCTACCGGCTGGAAACACCTGGCGACCGCCGGAATACACGGCGCGCACAACCTTCCCTTCCAGCACGCTCCCGGGCCTCAGGTGGGTGAGCTTCAAGGGCGCATCGAGTCGCACTTCGATGAACAAGCTTGGGGCAATAGCCGGGTGATTGTCGCTCTGGGCCCCAGCAAAGGAGGCAGCCAGCAAGCTGGCAAGCAGCGCCAGAGAAACAAGGAGAACGTGGGTGCGCGATGCCCTCCGCCAAGGCTCCTCCGGCGAAACGCCCAACTCCTGCTCAGGCCGGGACGAGAGACCGAGAGCGTTTTTCTCCATCATTCTGCTGTCGAGTGGCATTCTTAGCGCCGCTTGAAGCATTCGCCTGTATCCTCCTGATCGATCCCCTTGGCTGGCATTTGCCGCGCTACGGTAGGGTGCTCGTCCGCCACATCTATCAGTTCAGAGGGCAGAGCATAACAATCTCGATGTCTCCCAGATTCCGACCCTACTTGCCGCTCGCCAAATCTTTCAGGGCGGGAAGTTTTGAGGAGTTCCAACCGCCGCCCAGCGCTTCGATCAGAAGGACGCTGGCGCTCATGCGGCGAGTCAGAATATTCAGGGCTTGCACCTGGTCTTGCAGAAGAATGGCTTGCTCGGTGATTACAGTGAGGTAATTGACGGTGCCGGCCTTGTACTGGTAAGTGGAAATATCCAGCGAATTTTGGGCAGCTTTTACGGCATCGTCCTCGGCTTGCGCTTCTTTCTCAAGCACGCGCAGCGCGGCCAGGTTATCCTCGACTTGCTGGAAAGCCGTGAGAACGGTTTGGCGATAGCTCGCCACCGTGGCATCGTAGGCCGCCAGACTCTGATTCAGCACCGCGCGGCGCCTGCCTGCATCGAAGACCGTCTCTGCTAACTGAGGTCCCACGGACCAGAATCGGCTTGGCCAGGAGATCCACTTCAGGAACTGTGCGCTCTCAACCCCCGCCGATGCGCTGAGGCTCAGCGTTGGATAGTAAGCGGCCTTCGCGATGCCGATCTGCTCGTTCGCTGCGGCCATTTGGCGTTCGGATGCAGCGATATCGGGGCGGCGCTCCAGGAGCGTGGAAGGAACTCCCACCGGCACGGGTGGGGGTGTGATCTTGATCGGGCGGTAAGTGACGGAGAGCTCTGCGGGAGGCTTTCCCACCAGGACGGCAATGGCGTGCTCGTACTGTGCGCGCGCCACATCATAATCGATCATCTGGGCTCGCGCGGTGTTCAACTGGGTCTGCGCCTGAGCAACGTCCGAACCCGACGCCACACCACTATTAAACCTGTCCTGTGTGAGCTTGAGGTAATCCTGATAGGACTTCACGGTGGTTTCGAGTAATTCTTTTTCGCCATCCGTGCCGCGCAACTCAAAGTAATCTTGCGCAAGCTCTGCCTGATAGGAGAGGCGAGCATTTTCCAGCAGGGCGGCAGAGACTTGCGCGCTCTCCGCACTTGCCGTAATGCTGCGCCGGATGCTTCCCCAGATATCCGCCACGTATGACAAATCCACCGGCAAGTCATAGGTCGTCCGTGAAGAGGGAACAAAAGCTTGATTACCGGCAGTTCCAGTTACGGCAGCCCGCGAGTTCACAATAGACGGACTGGCGGCAACCGTCGGAAACAGGCTGGAGCGCGCGACACGCACGGCGAATTTAGCCTCGCGAAATTGCGCCTCCGCCGCTAAGAGATTCTGGTTGGAGATGCTCGCTTGTTCTTCCAGCGTATTGAGCTCCGGGTCGTTATAGATTTCCCACCATTTGCCGCGTGCCAGGGCCTCGCTGGGCTGCGCGGGCGCCCACTCCGACGCTTGGGGAGAATTCGCAGGCGGGAGCTCCTTGTAAGCCGCTGGCACGGCGGCGGGCGGGCGTTTGTACTCTGGACCCACTCGGCAAGAACTTAGGAGGAGCAGCATGCCGGCCGCCGTGACGCAGAGGAAAACGTAGAGGCGCCGGTGACAGTCGGCTATGGGGCGCGCAGGTTTTGCGAGGATTGTGTCCATCGATGAAATTCGCTTCTTTCTCAATGTTCCGTTTCGGCGGCGAGGCGCTTGGCCACCTCAGGATCCAGCCCTCGAACCCGATACCACCAGTTCTGGATGCGGTCGAAGTAAAGATAGACGACTGGAGTCGTATAAAGCGTGAGCAACTGGCTCACCGCCAGCCCACCGATGATGGCGATTCCCAGCGGACGGCGCAACTCCGAGCCGGTGCCGGTACCGAGCGCGAGCGGCACAGCGCCCAGCATCGCGGCCATCGTGGTCATGAGGATGGGGCGGAAGCGCAACATGCAGGCCTCGTAGATGGAGTCACGCGAATTCTTGCCTTCGTTCCGTTCGGCGGCGATCGCGAAATCGATCATCAGAATGCCGTTCTTTTTCACGAGCCCGATCAGGAGAATGATTCCGATAACAGCGATCACGGTGAGTTCAGTGTGGGTGAGCAGGAGCGCCAACAGCGCGCCAACGCCCGCCGACGGCAGCGTGGAGAGAACGGTAACGGGATGAACGTAACTTTCGTAGAGGATCCCGAGCACCAGGTAAACCGAAATGAGCGCCGCGGCAATCAGAAGGGGCTCGCTGCCCAGCGATTCTTGGTAGGCTTGTGCTGTTCCGGCGAATCCAGTATGAATCGTTGGGGGAAGGCCAATCTTGGCCGCCGCCGTATTAATGGCTTCCACGGCATCTCCCAACGCGATGCCCGGCCGCAGGTTGAAGTAGAGGGTGACGGCTGGAAAGAGGCCCTGGTGGCTTACCGACAGCGGCGCAGTTATGGGCGCATAATGAGCGATAGCGCTTAAGGGAACCTGTTGCCCGCTCGGTGAATGCACGTAGATTTGGCGTAAGAAGAGCGGGTTCTGCCAGTATTCGGGCGCCGCCTCCATTACCACGTGGTACTGATTCAACGGTGCGTACATGGTCGAAACCTGGCGCTGACCGAAGGCGTCGTAGAGGGTGTTGTCAATCAATTGCGGCGAGATACCGAAACGCGCGGCCGTTTGCGCGATCATATTGCACAAAGGCTTGCAGCCCGCGGTCCTGCTGGTCGCTGTTCACGTCCGCGATGATGGGGATGGTTCTCAACTCCTGCAGCATGAGGGGAGCAAAGTCTTGCAGATCCCGTAGATTGTCGCCCCGCATGGTGTATTGATACTGGGCGGCGCCGAATCGCCCACCCACGCGCACGTCTTGCGAGGCCTGCATATAAAGCGTGGCGCCGGGCACCCTGGCGAGCTTGGGCCGCAGGCGTGCGATGATCAGATCGGCACTGATTTTTCTTTCTGCGGGCGGTTTCAAGGAAATGAACATGCGCGCAGTGTTCATCTGTCCGCCACCCGTGAATCCTTCGATAGTATCAACGGCCGGGTCGGCGACGACGATATTGATCATCTGTCGCAAAACCCTGTCCATCGCTTGAAACGAGGTGTCCTGGTCAGCTTGAATTGCACCCATCATCCGTCCGTTATCCTGTTGCGGGAAGAATCCCTTGGGCACATAAATGTAAAGATAAACGTTGAGCGCAATCGTGACCAGCAACACAGACAGGGTAATTGCCGGATAGCGAAGCACGGTGGACAATGTTTTCCCATACAACTTCACCACCCAGTTAAAGGCTCGCTCGCTAGTCCGGTACAGCCGGCCATGGGACTCGTGTTCATTCAAGAGATGAGCACACATCATGGGAGTCGCGGTGAGCGAGACCACCATGGAGACGATGATAGCGACGGCCAGGGTTACCGCAAACTCGCGGAACAGGCGGCCCACAATCCCTCCCATGAGCAGCAAGGGAATGAACACTGCAACCAGCGAAATACTGATGGTCATTACGGTGAAGCCGATTTCCCGCGCTCCCTTGAGCGCGGCCTGGAACGGATGCAAGCCCTTTTCCAGATAGCGGGAGATGTTCTCGATGACCACGATGGCATCGTCAACTACAAAGCCGGTGGAGATGCAGAGCGCCATCAACGACAGATTGTCGAGGCTGTAGCCCAGCAGGTACATCACACCGAAAGTCCCGATCAGCGACACCGGGACGGCGATGCTGGGGATGAAGGTCGTGCGCGGATTCCTCAGAAAGAGGAAGACGACCAGAATCACCAGAATCACTGAGATGATCAACGTTTCCTCAACATTTTTCACGGAAGCGCGGATGGTCAAGGTTTGATCCATGACCACCTGCGTATGGATTGATCGGGGAATGGCAGCTTGAAGCTGGGGAAGGGCGGCGCGAATGCCATCCACGGTATCGATGATGTTGGCGCCCGGTTGGCGGAAGATGATGAGCAGAACGGAGGGTTTGCCGTTCGAGTAACCCGCCGCACGAATGTCTTCAGGGGCGTCGCGCGCCTGGCCGATATCGGAGATGCGCACGGCCGATCCGTTGCGGTAAGCCACGATCAACGGCATATAGTCAATGGCCTTGAAAAGCTGATCGTTGGCGCCCACTTCCCACATGCGGTGACCGTCCGAAAAATGCCCCTTGGGAGTGTTGGCATTGGCACTGCTCAACACGCCTCGGACCTGCTCGAGGCCGATGCCATATTTGTTCAGGGCGGTTGGATTCAGCTCGATCCGAACCCCCGGCAGCGCGCCTCCTCCCACGATCACCTGGCCTACGCCGTTCACCTGCGAAAGCTTCTGTGCCAGAATCGACGAAGCAGCGTCATACATCTGGCTTTTGCTCAGCACGTCGGATGTAAGTGCAAGTATGAAGATCGGTGAATCGGCCGGATTCACCTTGCGGTACCTCGGGTTATTGGGGAGATTGGACGGCAGGTAACCGCGGGCGGCGTTGATGGCGGCCTCTACGTCGCGCGCGGCGGCGTCGATGTTGCGGTTCAGATCGAATTGCAATGTGACGTTAGTGCTACCGAGGCTGCTCGAGGAGGTCATCTCGGTGACGGACGCAATGCGGCTGAATTGGCGCTCCAGCGGGGTTGCTACCGAGGAGGCCATGATCTCGGGACTGGCGCCCGGCAAACCCGCCGACACGGAGATGGTGGGGAAGTCCACCTGGGGCAGGGGCGATACGGGAAGGAGGCGGAAGGCGACGGCTCCGGCCAGAGTGATGGCGATGACGAGGAGCGTCGTAGCAACCGGCCTGCGAATGAAAGGCGCTGAGATATTCATGGCTTACTTGGCCGGAACCGCTTCCGAACCTGGATTGATCTCACGACCCCGGGAGAACCGTCTTGCCAGGCGATCGAACCAGAGATAAATGACCGGCGTGGTGTAAAGCGTCAGTAACTGGCTTAAGACAAGTCCGCCGACCATGGTAATGCCCAAAGGCCGGCGCAGTTCTGAGCCAGTACCGGTGCCGAGCGCCAGCGGCACGCCAGCGAGCAGCGCCGCCATGGTGGTCATCATGATGGGCCGGAACCGCAGCAGGCAGGCCTGATAGATGGCATTGACCGGTGTCATGCCTTCCTTGCGCTCCGCATCCAAAGCGAAATCGATCATCATGATGCCATTCTTCTCCACGATGCCGATGAGCAAGACTATGCCGATCAAGGCGATGACGCTGAAATCATTACGGCAGATTATGAGAGACAGCAGCGCACCGACACCCGCCGAAGGCAGCGTGGACAGGATGGTGACGGGATGAATGTAGCTTTCATACAAAACGCCCAAGACGATATAGACTGTAATGAGGGCCGCCAGAATCAGCACGGGCTCATTTGACAACGAGGCCAGGAATGATGCGGCCGTACCCTGAAATGCCGCTTGAATGCTCGGCGGCAGGCCGATCTCGTCCTTCACTTTGTTCACGGCTTTGATGCCATCCCCCAGCGACGCGTTGGGAGCCAGATTAAAAGAGAGGGTCACCACCGGGAACTGACCTTGGTGGTTCACGGTGATGGGAGCGTTCATATCTTCCACATGAGTGAAGGCGGCCAGTGGCACCTGGCCTCCATTCGGGAAGGCAGAGGAAGACCTGATCGGGCGCCCGCCGAACGCATTATTCGATGCGATCGCGGAGGAACTGGCGGAAGATGACGCGGTAGACGAAAGACTCGTGTTTGCAGCGGTCAATGAGCTCGTCGGCCCGTACAATTGGTTCGCCGCCGACCCCCCCGCAACCAAGCCCGAGGAACCGCTCGAGCTTCCCGCGTTAGTCCGTATGAATAGATCGCGGAGGTCTAAAGGATTCTTCAGATAATCGGGTTTCACTTCCAAGACCACGTGATATTGGTTCAACTGAGTATAGATGGTCGACACTTCCCGCTGGCCGTAAGCGTCGTAGAGCGTCTGGTCGATGGCCGAGGGTGTGATGCCGAGGCGGTAAGCCGTTTGGCGATCGAACACCAGCCGGGCCCGAAGGCCGCCCACTTGCTGATCGCTTGCCACATCTCGCAGCTCCGGCGACGCCTGAAGCCTTTCGAGCATTCGGGGTGCGAAAGCGTTCAACTCGTCCGCGCTCGGATCTTCGAGCGTGTATTGGAACTGCGTACGGCTCACCCGGTCCTCGATCGTAATATCCTGCACCGGTTGCATAAACAGGGTGATTCCCGGCACCTGAGCCAGCTCCGGTTGCAAGCGGCGGATGACGTCGCTGGCGCTTATCTTGCGGACTTCGAGCGGTTTCAGGTTGACGAGAATGCGCCCGCTATTCAGGGTGGTGTTAGTGCCATCGATGCCGATGAATGAGGAAAGACTCTCTACGGCGGGGTCTTTCAAGATGACTTTCGCCAACTCTTGCTGCTCTCTGGCCATTTCCGGGAAGGACACTGTCTGAGCTGCTTCCGATACACCCTGGATGACGCCCGTGTCCTGAATCGGGAAGAACCCTTTCGGAATGTAGATGTACAACAGCACGGTCAGGACGAGAGTGGAAACTGCGACCAGCAGGGTTTCAATCTGATGGCGGAGCACCCACTGGAGGGTCTTATCATAAACGGCAATCACCGAATTCCAGGCGTGTTCTGACACGCGATAGAACCGGGTTTGCTCATCAACGGACCGGTGCTTCAACAGCTTGGAGCACATCATCGGCGTCAAAGTCAGCGAAACGATGGCGGACACCAGGATGGTAACGGCCAGGGTGACGGCAAATTCACGGAAGAGCCGGCCGACAATATCCCCCATGAACAACAGCGGAATGAGAACGGCAATCAATGAAAATGTCAGTGAGACGATCGTGAAGCCAATCTGCGCGGACCCTTTGAGCGCCGCCTGGAGCGGCGGCATCACCTTCTTCGATGTAACGGGTAATGTTCTCGATCATCACGATCGCGTCGTCCACGACGAAGCCGGTGGAAATGGTCAAGGCCATCAAACTCAAGTTATTCAAGCTGTAGCCGAGCAGATACATCACCCCAAAGGTACCGACCAGGGAGAGAGGAACGGCAACGCTGGGGATGACGGTGGCGGAAAGATTGCGCAGGAACAGGAAGATAACCATCACCACCAGCCCTACCGCAAGCATCAGCTCAAACTCCACGTCCCGCACGGAGGCCCGAATGGTGGTGGTCCTATCGGTCAAGATGCTGACCTGGACCGATGAAGGCATTGCTGTGGTAAGCTGCGGCAGCAGTGTCTTGATGCGATCGACGACCGTGATGATGTTGGCGCCCGGCTGCCGCTTAATGTTGACGATGACGGCAGGAACTTCATTCATCCAAGCCGCTTGGCGGACGTTTTCGACGTCGTCGGCGACGGTGGCGACATCAGTCAATTTAACGGGAGAGCCGTTCCGGTACGCGATGATGAGCGGAGCATAGTCGCTGCTCGAAAGCAACTGGTCGTTGGCACCGATCTGGTAGGACTGGTGGGGACCGTCAAAATTGCCTTTCGCTTGGTTGACGTTGGCGGCGACGATGGCGCTGCGCAGGTCCTCCAGGTTGAGGCCGTAAGATGCCAGCAAGGTGGGATTCGCCCGAATCCGAACCGCGGGCTTCTGCCCGCCACTGATGCTGACCAGACCAACGCCGGGCAACTGCGATATTTTGGGCGCCAACCTGGTGTCGGCAAGGTCCTCGACCTTGGAAAGCGGGAGGTCCTTAGAAGTGAGCGCCAGCGTCAGGATGGGCGCATCGGCCGGATTGCTCTTGCTGTAGATCGGTGGAGTCGGAAGGTCCGGGGGAAGGTAGGTTCCGGAAGCATTGATCGACTGCTGCACTTCCTGCTCGGCCACGTCGATGTTAAGGCTGAGGTTGAACTGCAAGGTGATGACCGAGCAACCATCGGAACTGGTGGAGGTCATCTGCTGGAGTCCGGGAACCTGGCCGAACTGCCGCTCCAGCGGGGCCGTCACCGAAGACGCCATCACGTCCGGGCTTGCGCCGGGATAAAACGTAATCACTTGAATGGTGGGATAATCCACCTCCGGCAGCGCCGATACCGGTAACTCCTTATAGCCAACCGCGCCCGCCAGCAGAATGGCCACCATCAGCAGGGATGTAGCTACGGGCCGCAGAATAAATGTCCGTGAGGGGCTCATTTAGCTTCCCTTCTGGGCCTTTTCGTCGTACATCTGCACCCTGACCTTACTTCCTTCTTGGAGTTTGTCGACGCCGGTCATGACGACGACGTCGCCAGGGGATAGACCGGAGGTGACTTCGGACTCATAGCCCTCCGTCGTGCCTATAGTTATTGGACGGACGGTCACCGTTGAATCTGGTTTCACTAGGAACACATAAGTCGTTTGCGAGTTGCGCTGCACGGCGGCAGTGGGCACCAGCGTCACCCCGTGCTTCTCCTCGACCAGCAATCGGGCGTTGACGAACTGATTGGGGAACAGCGCCCTGTCCCGATTGTCGAAGCCCGCACGCAATTTGACGGTGGCGGTGGTCGGATCGATCTGATTGTCGACGGTCGTCAACCAGCCTTGCGCGATCCTGGGCCGTGCTCTCGTACCTTCCCGATCGTAGGCGTCCACCCGTAGTCGCTGCTCCGGCACGCATCTTCTGCAGGACGGCCGGAAGCTCGTCCTCGGCAAGAGGGAAAATTACAGCTGATGGGTTCGATCTGGGTGATGACGACTAATCCGGTAGCGTCGTTCGCCGTCACGTAATTTCCCGGATCGACAAGCCGAAGGCCCACGCGGCCCGTAATGGGCGCGGTAATATGGCAATAAACGAGGTCCAACTTGGCGGTGTCAATCTGCGCCTGGTCCAGTTTAACGATTCCCTCGTACTGCTTCACCAAGGCGTCCTGGGTAGCCAGTTGTTGCTCCGGAACGGCGTGGAGAGGGACGAGCGTTTGATAACGCTTCAAATCCACTTTCGCGTTCTCAAGGTTGGCTTGGTCGCGGGCCAACCCGGCCTCAGCTTGCTCCAGCATGACTTGATATGGCCGTGGATCAATTTCCGCCAGCGAATCGCCCTTACGAACGGTCTGGCCTTCCTTATACAATACCTGCATCAGATATCCGGAGATTTGACTCTTGACGGTGACCGTATAAATCGGGGTCACCGCGCCCAGGCCCGTATAATAGACGCCGATGTCACCCTTTCGAGTTTTCGCCGCGACCACGGGCACGCTGGGTAACCTACGATTCGCCCCCTGTGCGGCGGTCACCGCTTGCGGCGCTACCATTCCCTTCCGCACCCGGTACGCGCCGTAACCCAAAACCGCGAGCGCGAGGAGCCAAACCCACCAGCGGCGCTTCGGCTCCTTGCCCGGAGGTCCTGCCGAAATGCTCGGTCCAACCTCGACTTCATTTGTTTCTATTGTACTGGGCGTGCTCATGTTTCTATCCTTAATTGAATGCAGGTTGCATGATCGCCTGATCTCGATGTCCTATCCTGTCATTGGATTTGGGCAGCGCGTCGAGACGCTCATCCATCGGTGAATACAGCCTTATTCATGGACGGTCAAAACGTCGGCTTGGTTACGAATCCCGTTCGACACCAATGTTTTGGCACCGCAAAAAGTGTGAGGCTGGCCAGGCAATTTCTCTGTGTTCGGCGTGCCCCAAGCCAGATAAAGAATCCAGTACCAGCCAAGCCCAACGCCTTGCTCGGCAGGCAGACCGGGCAAGGGGGCGATCTGGGTCAGCGTTCGATTGACTGGTTGCATCGAAAGCTCAAGATAACCGAGTCGTGGCTATAAGGTCAACCCGAATGCAGGATTCAGGATTCAGGGAAGTGCGACCTTGGTGGTCGCTTGGTTTTTGGGGAAAGGGTAGGATTCGGGATGCAAAGGAGTGTGCAGGGGGTTTTCCCTGAATCCCGAATCCTGAATCCTGACTTGCTTTCATGTCGAAGCTCAACCCTGAACAGCTCCGGGCGGTGGAACACGGCGATGGGCCGCTGCTCGTCATTGCGGGCCCGGGAAGCGGCAAGACCCGTGTCATAACGCAGAGGATCGTCCATTTGCTCGAGGACGCCCCCGGACTTGAACCGCAAAACATTCTGGCCTTAACCTTCACGGAGAAGGCTGCCGGAGAGATGAAGTCTCGTGTCCGCCAGACCCTGCCTGACCTGACCACCCTTCCGCACATCTCCACTTTTCACGCCTTTGCTTACGAAGTCGTTCGCAACCCAGGGGCAGATCGCGGGCAGGCCGGCGAGCGCATGCTGCTGGACAAAGAGGATGTGTGGGTTTTCCTCCGCCAACGCCTGGAGCAGCTCCAGCTCGAGTTCTTCCAAAAGCTGGCTGAACCCGGGGCCTTCCTGCACGCTCTGAATGACTTCTTTTCTCGCTGCCAGGACGAGCTCATCGAGCCGGATGACTTCGAGAAATATGCCCAGGAGGCTGAGCGCGCTTTTCTGGAGAATGCCGGTAAGCTGGATGCCGAGGAACGAGCCCTCGAAGAAGAGGAGATTCAAAAGAAAAAGGAGTTGTCGCGGGTCTTCCGCAACAGCCGCCGGCTGATCGAGCGGGCGGGGAGTTCCAGTCTTGGCAGCCTGATTCCGGAGGCAGTGCGCCTGTTCGACCGCGAGGCGGAAATCCGCCAGCGTTACCGCGCGCAGTTCCGTTTTGTCCTGGTCGATGAGTTTCAGGACACGAACTACGCCCAGGTGGAGCTGCTCAGGCGGCTGGTGGCCCCACCCTTCAACATAACCGCCGTCGGGGACGACGACCAGGCCATTTACCGCTTCCGGGGCGCCTCCCACGGCGCCTTCGACATGTTTAGGCAAGTGTTCCCGGGACACCAGACCATATTTTTGAATCGCAATTACCGCTCCACCGAGCGCGTGCTGCGCGTCGCGGATGTGGTCATCAGGAAGAACGAAGACCGATATAAAGACAAGCCGGAGCTGAAGCCCGCGCGCGAAGAAGGGTGCCCGGTCTATCTCCCGGGCAGCCCGGACTTTGTGAGCGAGGCGAATTGGGTTGCCGACGAAATACAACGGCTCATCGCTAAGGGCGCTTCTTATGGCGACATTGCCGTCCTCTACCGGGCGCATAACTATCGAGACCGGCTCGTGGAGGAATTTCAACGCCGGGGCATACCGTTCGCCATTCGTGGCCTTTCGGTTCTTTCCACCGTGATCATTCGGGACCTGCTTGCCTACCTTAACCTTGTCCTTTCCCCCCACGACAATATCAGCCTCACCCGCGTCCTCCTGGCCCCGCGCTGGAACTTTCCGGAAGAAGTCGCCCTGGAAGTCCGCCTCGAGGCGGAGAGGCGGCGCTGCTCGCTTTATGATGTCCTCACCGCCTGGGAAAAGGGTCCAGACCCCACCCCCCTCTGCGCCACCAACTGGGGAGCGTTGAAGGAACTCCTCCATGACTTGCACTGGGCGGCGCAAAACGGGACGGTGACCACGCTGTTCAAGCTGCTCCGTGAGCGCCTCCGACTGGATTCCTTCCTTGACGAGAGTGATCTGAGGTACGTGAGTGCTTTCTGGGAATTCCTGCGGGATTGGGAAGAGAAAATCTCGAAATTCCCCCCACTGGCCGGGCCTGAGTTCGAGGAGGAACACGAGGGAAGGAAACCCCGAAAGAATCTCGGGGAATTCCTTTATTATTTCCAGCATTACCTCGAGGCGGGAGGGAAGATTGAAGCGCCCCTCCCCGAGGACCGCGGCGATGCAGTCCAGATGATGACCGTTCACGCCGCCAAGGGGCTGGAGTTTCCCGTCGTCTTCGTGCTCAGCGTGGCCCCGCGCCGCTTTCCGGCCACGGAGCGCAGGGCTGTCATCGAGTTCCCTGACGAGCTTCGCAAAGGACCTTTGCCGCCGAAGAATATTCACATGCAAGAGGAACGCCGGCTGTTCTTTGTGGCCCTCACGCGCGCCCAGGACCGTCTTTATGTTTCCAGCGTGGCTGCGCCCGGGAAGAAGCCGTCAACGTTCATTAATGACCTGCTCGACAACCCGGTGGTAGGCGCCCGGGATATCGCGCGCCTCCAGGTGAAGGAATGGCCTGTCATTCCCGCGAAAGCGGGAATCCAGTCCGTAGCGAGCGAACTTCCGAAGGTTTCCGGAGTGGATTCCCACCTTCGCGGGAATGACGAGGGAGGAGGAAGTGCTCAGCAAGAACTGTTCGTGGAGACGGTCGAGCAGGCCGGGGTTCATCCACCGATAGCAGAATGGGCCGGGCGCGAGCCTGAAATCAAGCCTGGGGAAAAGCTGCGCCTGAGCGCATCGTCGATTGAGGATTACGAGGATTGCCCGCTGAAGTTCAAATTTGGCCATTACCTAAGAATCCCCACAGGACCGCAGGCGGCGCTCACCTTTGGAAACATCATGCACCGTTCGGTAAGGCGCTACTTCGAGTTGCGGGCCGAGGGAGAAGCCAGTTTCGAGGCCCTGAAGAGGTTTTTCGAGTCGGCGTGGAGGAAGAGCGGGTTCGAAGACGAATATCAGGAGCAGGCCTACAAACAAGCCGGGCTGGAACAACTGCGCGCCTTCGTGGCAAAGCAGGAAAGCAATGAAATTCTCCCCCTGATTATGGAAAGCTCCTTCTCACTGGACCTGGGCGAAGTATTGCTCGAAGGCCGCATCGACCAGATTAATCCCCTGGTCCCGCAGGCGCGAGAGGACGACCGCGCCGTCGAACTGATTGACTACAAGACCGGCAAGCCCCGCTCGCAGAAGGATGCCGACCACAGCTTGCAACTCTCCGTTTACGCCCTGGCCGCGCAAGAAGAGATGAAGCTCAGACCGCGGCGCTTGACCTTCTATTGCCTCACCAACAACCAGCCTGTCCACACTGTCAGGACCGAACATGACCTTAAAGCTGTCAAGACTGAAATTCTGACGGTAGCGGACCGGATTCGCCAGAACCATTTCCCCGCGGCCCCCGGTTTTGTGTGCAAGTTCTGCGATTACCGGCCTATCTGCCCTGCGCACGAGGGAAACTTCTAGAACCGCCGAGGTGACCTCATGAATACCGTCTTCCCGCTCGTGATCGGTCTAGCGTTGGGAATTGCGGTCGGCTGGCTGTGGGTGACAGCTCGCTCAAGGGGCGAACTCGCAAGAGCGCAGATAGAGGCGGAGGGCCGCATCAAAGCGGCAGAAAGCACCGTGAGCGAGGTGCGGACGCAGGTCCACGCACTCCAGAGTTCGTTCGACGCCAAAGAGAAGGAGATTTCGGGCCTTCAGCAATTGCTGCGCGGAGAAAGCGAGCAAAAGGTCAAGGCTCAAACAGAATTGGAGCAATTGCAGGGCACGCTGGAAGACCTCGAGGCCTTGCGCGAGCGGATAAAGACGGAGGGAGAACTGCGCGTTGCCGCGGAGACCAAGCTGAGAGAAGCGCAGGCGAACCTGGAAGAACAGAAGAAGTTATTGGGTGAGGCTAAGAAGAACCTGTCGGATACGTTTCAAGCCCTGTCGGCGGAGGCGCTTAAGAGCAACAACCAAGCGTTTATTGCTTTGGCTAGAAGCACCTTCGAAACCATCCAAGCCCACGCCAAAGGAGACCTCGAGACGCGCCAGAAGGCAATCGACGCGCTGGTGGTTCCCTTGAAGGAATCCCTCAGCCGTTATGAAAAGCAGATCCTGGAAATGGAGAAGGCCCGTCAAAGCGCTTACGGCACGCTCGAGGAGCAACTCCGCAACCTGGCCGTCACAAATCAGCAATTGCAGGAAAAGACCTCGACTCTGGCGATTGCACTTAAAGGGCGGATCCCAGGCCCGGGGCCGTTGGGGGGAAATGACCCTTCGGAACGTGGCCGAGTTGGCGGGCATGTCGGCGCATTGCGATTTTACCGAGCAGGAAACCTTCGCGTCGGAGTCAGGCCGGCTGCGCCCCGACATGATCGTGAGATTGCCCGGTAACCGGCGCATCGCTGTGGATGCCAAGGTTCCGCTCCAGGCTTTCCTCGATGCCGCGGCCGCCTCCAGAGACGAGGAGCGAAAAAAGGCGCTCGACAAACACGCCCAAAACGTTCGCGCTCATTTGAATCAGTTGGCGGCGCGAAGTTATTGGGAGCAGTTGGAGCCCGCCCCGGAGTTTGTGGTGCTGTTTCTTCCCGGCGAGTCCTTCTTCAGCGCGGCGCTCGAGCAGGACCGCACCCTGATCGAGGACGGAATGCAGAAGCGGGTGGTGTTGGCCACTCCGACGACCCTTATTGCCTTGCTTCGCGCCGTGGCGTATGGATGGAGGCAGGAGCAGATCGCGGAGAATGCACGCCTCATCAGCGAACTGGGAAGGGAACTCTACGACCGCATTCGGCCCTTCCTGGGTCACTTCCAAGGGATTGGATCAGCTCTCGAGAAGGCCGTCGATACTTACAATAAGGCGGTCGGCTCATTGGAAGGACGGGTGCTGCCCTCGGCCCGGAAGCTAAAAGAACTTGGCGCGGCCGCTGGCGATGAACTCCCTGAGATCGAGCCCGTGGATGAGTCGCCCCGCGCGCTCACCGCCGCGGAAGGGAATCCGGCTGAGAGTGACAGTTCACAGAAGGATAGTTCACAGTTGACAGTCGACAGTTAAGAGTTCGAATGAGACTTCCAGCACTCTGCCAGGAGAAAAGACCCCAAAAAAACTTCGGGGATGCATCGCTGCATCCCCGATAGTTCCTTTCGGATTTGCTGAAGAACTTACCTCTTCTTCTTTGCTTTCTTTTTCGCTGCCATTCTATTCTCCTCCAAACTTTCTGAGATTCGCGCCAGCGTTGCTGGCGGAGCGCGTATTCAATCTCATGTATAGTGACACGCAATTGTCTTGTCAAGAGGAAAGTGAAGTTCGCGACAAAAAAATGCAATTGCGGCGTCCGAATCCGGAAAAATACAAATCGGCGGAGACGTTTTCGAGGATCAACTTCCGCGTTCAGGTTCATAGACCTCTAGTTTGCGCAGGCGGATTGGGCGATCTCCGGTCCAAGTAAACATTTAATTGGCAAAAACGCGGAGCTTCGTCGCGGCATCTAAGAAGTACATGGCGAGAACATTAAATATTAGAGAGCGTCACCGTACCACAAGTTTCGCCCAAATTACCGGGAGAACTCACACGCCCATCGTTCTCGGGATGATTTTCCTGGCGTGGGTAAGTTTGCCGGGTTTGGGCCAGGAGAAACCTGGGCAGGCACCCGAGACCACCTTGAAAATATCCACGGAAGTCGTGAACGTGTACGCCGTGGTGGAGGATAAGAAGAAGCACCTGATCCCGGACTTGAAGAAAGAGGATTTCGAACTTCAGGAAGACGGTAAACCGCAGGAGATCCGCTACTTCTCGCGTGAAACTGACACTCCTCTGACCATGGGAATCATGGTGGATACCAGCCCCAGCCAAGGAAGGGTGCTGGGAATCGAGCAGGAAGAGGCCAAGGCCTTTTTGCATCAAGTGCTGCGTCCCAAGGACCTGGCTTTTGTCCTGCACTTCGACGTGGAGGTAGAACTTCTTCAGGATTTCACGGCCGATCAACGATTGCTGGCCCACGCCATCGACGGGACCGTAATCAATGGTGGCGCTCATGGCGTGCTGCCGTCCCCCGTGCCCACGGGCGACTCCGGCGGCGCTACCCACCTTTACGACGCTGTCTATTTAGCCTCCAACGAGCTTCTCAGGAATGAGGTGGGGCGCAAGGTCCTCATCCTTTTGACGGACGGTGAAGACCAAGGGAGCAGGGTCAAGCTGGAGACCGCCCTCGAGTCCGCACAGAAATCCGATGTGATGAATTATGCCGTCGCCATAATTGACCGCCCATTTTACCGGGGATACACGATGGGCTTCGGTGGGGATTCCGTTCTGAGGAAGCTATCCGACGACACGGGCGGCCGCGTTATCGATGTGAATCGCGCCAAGGATGCCTCGGCGGCGTTTCAGCAAATTGCCAACGAACTGCGAACTCAATACCTGCTCGGATACACGCCCACCAACACCAAGCACGATGGGTCTTTTCGCAAGATCCGTCTGCAAGTTCGCGACAGGGAATACAAAGTTCAGGCCCGGCGGGGTTACTACGCACCCACGGAGTAGGGAGCAGGGAACAGGTTACAGGGAACAGTTGCGCGGAACCTGACCGCTACTCCGCGGGCGCGCACTCCCTATGACCTGTAACCTGTTCCCTGTTCCCTACTGAGACGGAGCGAAATAACCGGCCTTGGCCCGCGCGTGCAGGTTCTTATCGACAGGCTCAACGGTGATGTAGCGGAAGAACCCATCGTGGGCAGAGTTCGTTGAAACGTAGGCCAAGCTGTACTGGCTGCGGAGCTCGCGGGCAATTTCCTGGAAATTTGCGGCCAAATCACCCGCCTCGAAGGGAAAGAAGGCATGCCCACCGGTCTCGTTCGCCAACCGGCTGAGGACTTTGTCTCCCTTTCCCTCCGCGCCGGTGCGGTTGGTGCTGATCGTGTAAATTGTAACCTCGGCACGCTGCGCCATGGAGAGTGCCTCATCCCGAGTATGCACGCTCTGGTTATCCTGTCCGTCGCTGATGACGATCATCACCCGGCGCAGGTAAGGCTCGGGCGGCGGAAAGAAGAGCATCTTCTCCTTGCAAGAGAAAAAAATAGCATCAAAGAGGCTTGTAACACCGCCGGCCCGCAGGCCATTGATGGCGTTCGAGAGTTTCTCGATGTCGTCCGTGTAATCCTGGACAAACTGCGGTTCCACGTCAAAAGCGACCAGAAAGGCAAGGTCTTTGCCGGGGTGCACCGCCTCGTTCAGGAAATCGATAGCCGCTTCCTGTTCAAATCGTAGCCGGTCGCGAACACTGTTACTGGCGTCGATCAACATCCCGATGCGTAAGGGGAGGTCGGTCTCACGGCTGAAGAAGCGGATGTCTTGCGGCTTGCCATCCTCGAAAATCCGGAAATCGTCTTTGGTGAGGTCGGTGACCAGCCGCTTCTTCTTGTCTGTAACGGTCGTGAGGACGTTGACCAGTTCGACGCGCACCCTGATTCGATTCTGGTCATCCCGAGCTTGAGAATTGTTGCTGTTGGGGGCGTTGGCGGGGACTTGGGCAAAGATTTCTCCCCCCGGGACGCAGAAGAGTAAAAGAAAGAAGAGCAGTCTTTTCATCGTCGAGTTCTCCACCAATAACAATTATAGGAAGGCGCAACGGGGCAGTCAATTCTATGAAAGGGCAGGGTACGCGACGTATGAGTCAGGTGTCATTCCGAGCGCAGCGAGGAATCTCGCTCTGGGCTGGGCGGGACGCGCGCTGGGGGCGCTTGTGTTCCACATTGAAGACCTACTACACCTGCATCATGCCGTTTAGGCGCAGTGGAAGGAGCTATCAGAGCGAGATTCCTCGCTGCGCTCGGAATGACATAAAAGGGCGAGGGTCCAGCTATCATGAAGATTGTCTGGGGTCCGGGACCGCTTTAAGGGCGGGCAGAAGCTTTTCGAAGCGCCGAGGCAGTCGCTCGTGCGCGGTCACCGACCCTTGCTCGAACTTGAAATTCTTTACGATTGTCGCCTCGAGACCCATCCTGAGCAGCGCAGGGACATCGACCCCCGCCTCAGCCCGGTCGAGCTGCTCGGGATGAGCAAAGATGGCGGGCGCGCGCGGCAGGAAGCGGGGGCAGCAGTCCTCAAAGGGTTCACAGGAGATCCTGTAGGTGCCGATTTGCCGAGCCAACCGCAGTATTTCCGACTTGTCGTCGCCGGCCAGGGGGCGATAGATGGGGAGGTCAAGGCCGTGGTCGACGGCAGCCAAGTTATGCAGGGTCTGTGAGGCCACCTGCGAGACGCTGTCTCCGGTCACCAAGCCCATGGCGCGCTCAACCCGAGCGATCTCTCGCGCCATGCGTGCCATCATGCGGCGGTAAAGCAGCACGCGAAAGCTCTCCTGCGCGGCCGCAACAATCTGGCGCTGCACGGCGTCAAAGGGAACCAGGTAAAGCCGTGAGGTGAACTGGTAAGGTGTAAGCGTCCGAACGATTTCTTCCGCCACGCCCCTGGATGAATCCCGTGAAGGAGAGGGGCTGCCGAAGAAGTGCACGAAAACCGCGTGGCAGCCGCGTCGCATCATCTTGTAGGCCGCCACCGCGGAATCAAACCCGCCGGAAAGCAACACCACGAGCCGGCCACTGGTGAGGGCAGGCAGGCCGCCGGGTCCATCCACGCGGTCTGAATAAATAAGAGCTTTCCCAGGCACCACTTCGACCCAACAGGTCACCTCCGGGTTAGTGAGGTTCACTTGGACGCTTGGGTTTCTCGCTCGCAAATAGTCCAGGATGACCCGCCCGAGTTGACGCTCCAACTCCATCGAGTTCATGCCGTATCCGGTCTCAGCGATCTTGGCGCGTACGGCGAAATTGCGTGGGTTCTTTTCCGCTACCATGGCGCAAGCCGCAGGCCCCAGCTCAGCAAGCGTGCTCGGAACTTCGCGGGCCGAGGCAATGTAAGCGAGACCAAAAACCCGGCGTAAGCGCTCCAGGATAGCCGGCGCAGCGGAATCCTCCCCTGGGATTAGCAGCAAGCGCTCCGCAACGCTACTGAGCGATTGAACCGGCAAACCAGAAACGCTCTGCTTGATGGCGGAGCGCAGCCGGCTGAGGAAGTAATTCTTGTTTCCACCTTTGAGCCAGATTTCGTGGTAGTGAAGAATGAAAACTCGGTTCATGCGCTTCCGACTGCCTTCCGGGCGCATCAATCTGCCCGCCCGGTCGCTCGTAGCGCTGACCTTTAGGTCAGCACGACGCGCGAGCACTGGAGTGCCGACCTAAAGGTCGGCGCTACAGAGCTGCGATAGAGCGAATTAAGCTAGAATAGAGCTTAACCGAGTGAAACATGCGTAAGCAAGAGAACTGTATGAAGCAGACCGCTGATAGCTGAAGGCTGACTGCCAAATGGGACCAACCGCGATGCTTAAAGTCGCCATCCTCAGTGCGTGGCTTACCCTGACACCACTCATGTGGTTCGCTGCCACAAGATCCTTTGCCACGGTGGACCGCGTCCTTCGAACTGCGAACCCTCGATTCCTGGAAGCCACCAAAGGCATCGCCGAGGGCCAGACTCGCGCCGTACTGCGGCACGTGGCTTCAGAAATCAACCGCGCGTATTTTTGGGGTTACGGTTTGGCTCAGGCCGTTCTCGGCGCTGCATTGTTCCTGATTCTGTGGCGCGAAAGACCGCGAGATTCCCTTGGGCTCGGAGTGGTCTGCACAATGTTGGGGCTGGTCCTGATCCTCACGCTCGTGCTCACACCTATGATTGTCTCCCTGGGGCGAAGCATTGATTTTGTTCCCCGCAACCCACCCCCACCCGTCATGCCCCGCTTCTGGGCGTTGCACGGAGCTTTTACGGGATTGGATGGCGTGAAGTTCCTGGCGGGTATGGGTTTGCTGATCTGCTGGATTCTGCGAGGGTAATCTACAGCGCAGTCCAGGGGACGGCCAGCCGTCCCCCTACAATAGCGCCGGGTAGGGGTAGGGCTTGCCTTACCCTCGTCGCCTGGCCTAGCGCATTTCGGGTTCGGGGTCAATGCCCAGGGCGTCAGCGACTCGATGGATGTAGTTGAAGTAGGAAATGACCTCCACAGCGTCCAGGCAGAGCAAGATTGCTCTCCGTCGGCTGACGGATCGGAATGATACCGGTAAACGGTTCGCCCGGCGAAATGAATTCGCGGGTGCGTGGCGGTGTGAAATCGCCGCTACTCCCGATTTGATGGCGAAAACGGCGCCTCGAGCTGCCAGTAAAGAAATCCGAGTGAATCCGCGGCTTCGTCGAGGGCTTTCGTTACGGATACACCCCGCGAATGACCTGCCTCCGTATCGTAGCGAAGCAGGACGGGCCGGTCTGAGCCCGTATCCGCTTGAAGCAGCGCCGTCATCTTGCGCGCGTGGAGAGGGGCGACCCGGGTATCACCATCACCGGTCACGAAAAGCACGGCGGGGTATTTCGTCCCAGGCTTGACGTGGTGGTAAGGCGAGTAAGCGTAGAGGCATTTGAATTGAGCGGGATCATCGGCCGAGCCGTATTCCGAAACCCAGAATTTTGCGACGAAAAACTTGTGATAACGCAGCATGTCAAGGAGGGGGTAAGCGCAGATCACTGCGCGGAACAGGTCAGGCCGCTGGGTGAGGGCTGCGCCCACCAGCAGTCCACCGTTGCTGCCCCCCAGGATAGCCAGCTTGGAGGGCCGAGTGTAGTGGTTGTTGACCAACCACTCCGCTGCTGCGATGAAGTCATCGAACACGTTCTGCTTTTTGTCGAGCATTCCGGCGCGATGCCACGCCTCGCCAAATTCACCTCCGCCCCGAAGGTTGGGAAGCGCGAAGACGCCACCTTGCTCGGCCCAGAGCGCAAAGTTGGCGGAGAAAATCGGCGTTCGATTCAGGTTGAAGCCCCCGTAGCCTGTAAGCAGTGTCGGGTTGTTGCCGTCCAGTTTTGTCCTCTTGCGGTACATGAGGAACATTGGAAGGCGCGTCTTGTCCTTGGACCTGTACCACACCTGCTTGACTCCCAAACTCTCCTCATGAATCGGCACGTGAGTTTCCGCCCACACACTCTGGTTGCCAGTTTCAGTGTCGTAGCGGTAAATCCTCCGTGGAATAGGAAACGACGTGAACCCGTAGAACGCCTCCTTGCTCGCCCAGCGCCCCTTGAATTCTACTATTGAGCCAATTGTTGGAAGCTCTACGTCCCGCACGTGCTCGCCGCTGACACCGAACACTTTTACCTGTGAACTGGCATTCCGGATGTACTTCACGACGAGCTTTCCGCCCGCAAGAGAGAGGGACTCGATGGCCGCGTCACTTTCAGGCACAATTTCACGCCAGTTCTCACGCGCCGGATTCCCCAGGTCCGCCGCGAGTACTCGTCCATTGGGGGCTTTCCAGTTGGTTTGCAGAAAGGCCTGACTGCCTCCAACCTCTCCGATGAACCTGGCAGGAATGTCGTTGACGAGCGGGCGAATGGGACCCTGCTTTTCGAGATCCTGGCAGTAAATCTCGGTCCGGTCGGCCGCTGCACCGTAGAGGACGTGGATAGTGAGGTAACGGCCGTCCTCCGACAAATCGCACAGGATGATCTTGTCAGGCCCATAGCCCTTGCCGAAGAGTTCACGGTCTTTGGCGGGGTCGCTCCCCGTCTCGTGGTAGCTGAGGCGCGGGCCGTCCGGTCCTTCCCAAGTGTAGTAAAGGCCGCTCTTGTCGGGTTTAATTGAGATAGTGGGATAGCGACGCTTCGACAGCTGGTCCGGCAACTCGGTTCGAGTGTTGACATCGAGGAGATGAACCGTAGTCTCGTCCTCGCCGCCGTGCCGGAGGCTATAAGCCACAAGCGTCGCATCGTTCGAGACATCTTTGAGATCGACGGAAATGTTTCTGTCCGGACTGAGCGGATTAGGATCTACGAGGACTTCGTCCTTCCCTTCCGGCCCCACTCGCATATACAACACACCTTGGTCCTGGTCTGCCGCTCTGCGTTTGAAGAAGTACCTGCCGTTCCGCTCCAGGGGTATGTTGATGTCCTCCACCTTCATGAGTTCCGTGAGCCGCTGCTTCAGTGCTGCCCGGCCCGGCCACGAGTCGAGAAGGGCCCGCGTGTGCGTGTTCTGTGCACTGATCCAAGCCCGCGTTTCGGGACTCTGCTGATCTTCGAGCCAGCGGTAAGGATCGGCGATCTCAACACCTTGTATCACTTCTTTGACATCGCCCGTCCTTGTTTTGGGAGGTTGGAGGTGCTTCGTCTCCTGTGTTCTTATGACGGAAGGTGTCACAAGAGTAGCCAAGAGGAGTACACGCAGCCAGAGCCTAGAAGCAGATCGAGCTGTAGCACTGCGCGTCTGTTGATGAAGCATGGTGTTAGGCAACCCCTCCCGCCGCGAAGTGGCGGCGATTTTACATCGCCGTCTTTCGGTTGGGCCCACCGGGTAGCGGCGATCTTACATCGCCATTAGCCTTTTTGGAACCGATTTGTGTTGCCATCCGACTCTGGCGCGGCAGATGGCTACGTGGCGAAGTAAAATCGCCGCTACATTTGCTGAATGCTCGCGGCAAAGCGTGTAAGCGCCGCGTTGACTTGGTCCGACTTCTCGAGCATCGGGTAGTGGCCGACGCCGGTCAGCACCTCGTATTGGAATCGGGGCAGGCTCTTCTTGAATATATCGATGTAGCGCTCGGGATTCCAGAACGAGCTGAAGATCGCGAACGCGGGGATGTCAAGGGTGTGGTGCTCGAAGAGTCGGGGGTCAGCAAGACCTTCCATGCAACTTGCCAGCACGTGTTGGGGAGTCGAGAGGATGGATCGCGCGACCTCGTCGCGGATGGGCGTGGGGGTCTCCGGGACGTAGAGTTGGTCGATAAACTGTCGGACCTTCTCCTGATAATCCGGCGACCGGCACTCCTCTGCCCGCCTACGGAACCCGGCGATCTGTTGCTCGACCTCAATGGGAATACCGAATGTGCCATCAACCCAGATCAGGGCGACGGTCCTCTCCGGCCATCGGCGGGCGAACTCGTACGCCACCATCCCACCCATACTGTGCCCCACAACAACGGCTTTTGGTATGCCCGCGTGTTCGACCACGGCCTTGACCGCTCGTGTAAACAGGCCGAGCGTGTAAGGGATGTCCGGCTTGTCGCTGCCGCCGTGGCCTGGGAGGTCGGCAAGCACTACACGGCTATAAGGCAGTAGCGCCGGCACCTGATTCCGCCACAGCGACATGTCGCAGCCCCAGCCGGAAAGGAAGACCATGGCTGTTTTGCCGGAGCCGAAGCTGCGGTAATGGACGCGAAGGCCATCCAGATTCGCGAATCCTTCCTCTGCTCGCAGTGTGCCGCTCATCAGATTCAATGATTGAACGATTATGTTTCGCAACTCTAACATCCCACGACTCATAAAGCAACGGCTGTGGGGGTCACCCAAAAATCGCGATTGAGCAGCGTAAGGCGGTTGTGCGGCGGTGGGAAGGGTGACTGGCGCGACCTCCGGTTAATCGAAGGGAAGTCGCGACTCAGTTCAGCTCATGATTCAGGGGCCCATGCGTCCTCCAAAGAGTCTGTTTCCGCCACGAGCGGACACCGCCGCGCCGTTCTTCAACCGCCGCTCCTTTTCACTTCCTACCCTCAACGCCGCAACGTCGCGCAACAGACCCTGGCGCATTGGAACAACCTCCATTTCTCCAGATCGGCTTTGATCCGCAGCACCCAGCCCCGCGCGTGGCGTACCAGCTTGCCCGCCAACCGATACACCTTCCAGCGCAGCGTGGCCACGGTCGCCGTGCGATAGGGTGCTGGCAGCACCCGCCGTTTCAGCACTTGCGCCAAGTTATACGCCAGCACGCCAATCGCAAAATAGAGTGCATTGGCCTCGAGCTGCCCGCACGGCATCTGCTCCATGCCAAAACCCACCTTCAGTTCCTTATGCCAGTTCTCGCTCTCGCCTCGCTGGTTGTGTTTCCAGATCACCTCGCTCGCCGACTCCTCCCGATTCCTGGCCACCACGTGATAGCCGTAGCGGCCGGCCTCAAATAGACTCGGCTGCGGGTTCGGCCAGCGCAGCACGATCAGCCGGAAGGCTTGCTCGGTCCCGTTCATACTGTGCACCGTCTCGGCGATCTCGCGGTCCGTGGCGATGCCCTCCGCCGTCCGATAGGGTTGCCCAGCCGTCTCCGGCAGGTTCCCAATCTCCCGCTTCACGGCCACGTCCAGATCCGCGGTGATGCTGAAGCTGCGCCCCGGCTGGCTGTAGTAGTTGATCACCTCGGCTTGGTAAGCTGCACTGTCGCTGCGGAAATAGATTCGCTTCCCCCTCGGCAGCGCCGCTTCGCAGTTCTGCGCAAACTCCAAGATCCCGGCGCCAGGACTCTGGTTGCCTTCCCGGAACTCATGCCCCACGCAGACACCGTTCACGTACCCCACCAGCGGCATGTAGCCTTGCACGTGGTGGTAGGTCCACTGGGCGTCCTGCTTCTCCGCTTCAATCTCGGTGGCATCGACATCCAGAATCACTTCCTCCGGTTCCGACTGCAAGCAGGCCTCGACCAGGCGTCGATTAACCTGCTGCACCGCCTCCGCCCCCTGCAGCCCTTGTCGGCGCAGCCAGTCTCCTACCGTCCCGGCGTCCGGCACCGCTTCCAAGCCCAACTCCCCCAGCACCTCCTGCTCGGCCCGCAACTCCCGCAGGTCCTCCAGCCGCCTTCCCCCCGCATGCAGCATCCACACCAGGGCCTGCACAAACTCGCGCGGCTGATACCCTCGCCCCGACTTCGGACCCTGCAGCGCGCGGTCTACCTCCTCCCACAGCCCCACGGCCCGCGCCAACTCCTCCAAGACCACCAGCCCGCCCAGACTGGTTAGCCGCTCCGGGCTTCTTTCCAGCTTGATAGCCAGAATCAATTGCGGTAGGCTCTGTTCCATCGTTCACCCTCACGGTGTTGGTGTTAGGTTCTTCGCAAAACCTGTATAACACACATCCCGCGAGGGTGAACGTCTTCTCTGCGGTTTTGCGCTCCCGTCGATCGCGATTCTTGGGGGGTCAGTTGCGGGGGGAAGAGGGGTCTGAGAGCCAACGTACGCTTCAGTATTTCCCCGCTTTTTTAAGCGCGGCCTCAATTGTCGCGAGTGGCAGCAGCAGAGATAACGGCGCGTCCAGCAGCGGCACAGCGCCATAGCTGGCATACCATCCTGCCACCCTTTCATTCTTGGCGTCGATGACAAGCACGACGCCGCCAACCTCCGCCGAGGCCAACAGGCAGCGTCTGCCCGCCGCGAGCAGCAGTTGCCCGCCAATTCCCTGCCCTTGAAACCTTCGGTCCACAGCCAAGCGCGCCAAGCGGAAGCCCGGCACGTCATGGCGTGCCAGCCCGCGCCGTACGATCTCCGGCGTCCGGGCATAGTCAACCGAGGCGGGGCTCAGGCTGTAGAAGCCGAGAATGGTTTTGTTGTCGGCATCGTCAATCGCAAGGAAAGTTTTCGCGCCGCCCAGCTCGTGGCTCTTGCGGGCGTAACGGCGCAAGAATTCATTCAGCGCTTCTTCGCCGCAGTCGAACGCTTCCCGATCATGTTTCTTGCTGATCGGCTCTTCGTGCCATGCCGTCACGATTAGGCCCGCTTTGGCAATGCCCGAGCGGCTGCCCGCAGTTTTGCGTTCGGCGCAGGCGGATTCTCCAGCAGATCGAGAACCCGCAAACTATCCCTGCCGGAAAGCTGCACGTGATCCGCCTCCTCGATGACGGCCTTGGCGGCAAGCAAGGCGTGACGAAGTGACAAAGTCCGTCAGGTCGGTGTGGTTCAGCGCCACCGCACGCAAGAGTAACGCCTTGTCCTCGGCCCGAATCCGCAAGGACATCCGGCTGTTGTCTTCAACCGCTATTCTCGGCATGGTAGCGACTCCTCCAAGATCCTGTACACATTCAAATAGTACATGGAAAAAAGGTGGCAGTCAAGGGTTCTGTGAGGCCCAAGAATCGCGATTGGCGGGGTGAGGCGGTTGTGAGGAGGTGGAAAGGGTGACGGGCGCGACCTTCGGTTAACCGAAGGGAAGTCGCGAGTCAATTCAGCTCATGATTCAGGGGCCCATGCGTCCTCCGGATAATTTTTTCCCACCCCCCGCGGACACCGCCGCGCGGTAGTTCCACGGCTAGCCGTTTTTTGCCTCCCTGCTTCAGGTCCGCAGCGTCGCGCAACAGACCCGAGCGGATTGCAATAAGAGCCATTTCTCCAGGTCGGCCTTGATCTGCAGCATCCAGCCGCGCGCGTGGCGCACCAGCTTCCCCGCCAGCCGATACACCTTCCAGCGCAGCGTGGCCACCGTCACCGTGCGATAGGACGCCGGCAGCACCCGCCCTTTCAACACTTGCCCCAAATTGTAGGCTAACACCCCAATGGCAAAATACAGGGCATTGGCCTCCAACTGCCCGCACGGGTCGCCGCGGCGACCTCCATGCCAAAACCCACCTTCAGTTCCTTATGCCAGTTCTCGCTCTCCCCTCGCTGGTTGTGCTTCCAGACGACCTCGCTCGCCGGCTCCTCCCGGTTGCTGGCCACCGCGTGATAGCAATAGCGCTCCGCCTCGAACAAATTCGGCTGCGGATTCGGCCAGCGCAATACGATCAACCGGAAAGCTTGCTTGGTCCCGTTCAGGGTGTGCACCGTCTCGGCAATCTCGCGGTCGGTGGCGATGCCCGCTTGCGTCCGGTAGGGTTGCCAAGCCCCTGCCGGCAGGTTCTGAATTTCTCGCTTCACGGCGGCGTCCAGGTCCGCCGTGATCGTGAAACTGCGCCCTGGCTGGCTGTAATGGTTAATCACGGCCGCTTGGTAGGCCGCACTGTCGCTGCGGAAATAGATTCGCTTCCCCGGCGGCAGCGCCGCTTCGCAGCTCTGTGCAAACTCCAAGATCCCGGCACTGGGACTCTGATTGCCTTCCCGGAACTGGTGACCCACGCACACCCCGTTCACGTACCCCAGCAAAGGCATGTAGCCCTGCACGTGGTTATAGGTCCACGCGGCTTCCTGCTTCTCCGCCTCGATCTCTGTGGCATCCACATCCAGAATCACTTCCTCTTGCTCGAAACAAGACGCCACCAGTTTCCGGCTGACCTGCTGGATCGCTTCCGCCCCGCCCCGTCCTTGCCGACGCAGCCAGTCCCCCACCGTCCCGGCGTCCGGCACCGCTTCCAAGCCCAACTCCCCCAGCACCTCCTGCTCGGCCCGCAACTCCCGCAAGTCCTCCAGCCGCCTTCCTCCCGCATGCAGCATCCACACCAGCGCCTGCACAAACTCCCGCGGCTTATATCCTCGTCCCGACTTCGGACCCTCCAGCGCTCGGTCTACTTCCTCCCACAGCTTCACCGCTCGCGCCAGTTCCTCCAACACCACCAGCCCGCCCAGACTGGTCAGCCGCTCCGAACTTCTTTCCATCTTGATAGGCAGAATCAATTGCGGTAGGCTTGCTTCCATCGTTCACCCTCCGGGTGTGGGTCTAGGATTTCTCACAAAATCTCTATAACACACATCCCGTGAGGGTGAGCGTCTTTTCTGTGGTTTTCCGCCCCCGTCAATCGCGATTCTTGGGTGAGGTATGGTTCAGTGAATTTCTTTCCAGCGATCGTGGAAGGACTTTTTTGCCAGCGCGGGGACGTCTCGCGCCTCGGTCCAGCGGGAGGCCGGGTAGAGGGGCACTTTTCGAATCCAGCCGGAGCGAGCGAGCAGGAACTGGCCCCAGCGCGCCAGGCGCCCGCCGAGCGCATAAACCCAATGGCGGGAGAAGGCCCAGGCCCACAAGCGCATCATGGTTTTCTCGCGCAAGAGGGCGCCTTTCGCCCGAGGTGCAGGAGCCTCATCCTGCGCCTTACTCCGCAAATGCAGCAGGAGATCGGGGATATTGATCTTGACGGGACAAACTTCGCGGCAGGCGCCGCAAAGGGAAGAAGCGAACGGCAATTCTCGCGCCTGCCCGAGGCTGGTGAATTGAGGAGTGACTAGCGCCCCGATGGGGCCGCTGTAAACCCAACCGTATGCGTGCCCTCCAATCTTGCGATAGACCGGGCAAGTGTTCAGACAAGCGCCACAGCGGATGCAGAAAAGCGCTTCCCGCATCTTGGGGTCCGCCAAGGTCGCCACGCGCCCATTGTCTACCAGCACCACGTGCATCTGGTCCGGGCCGTCCTCACCCGGACGCCGCGGGCCGGTGAGAAAAGAGGTGTACGTAGTCAGCTTCTGTCCCGTGCCCGAACGCGCGAGCAGCCGCAAGAAAACGCCGAGGTCCGCAAAACGGGGGATCAGCTTTTCGATCCCCACCAGCGCCACATGCACGCGCGGGGCAGTAGTGCAAAAACGGATATTCCCCTCATTTTCCACCAACACCACCGTGCCGGTTTCCGCTACCAGGAAATTGCCGCCGCTCAGCCCCATTTCCGCCCTGGCAAACCTCTCTCGAAGGACCTGTCGCGCAATCGCCGTCAGGCGCTCCGGCACGTCGGTACGCTCGGACTTAAGGTGAGTGGTAAACAGGTTTGACACATCATGCCTGTCCAGGTGGATGGCCGGGGCCACAATGTGCGCGGGCCGGTTGCCCTCGAGTTGGATAATGAACTCGCCCAAGTCGGTCTCGACCGGGCGAATCCCCTGCGCTTCGAGGGCATGGTTCAGTTCCACTTCTTCCCCGACCATGGATTTCGCCTTCACGATCTCTCGGGCCCCGCATTGCTGCGCGATTTCCAGAACAATCCGGCAGGCATCCTCGGCTGTGGCGGCCCAGTGGACTTTGCCGCCGCGCCGCTCGACGTTGTCGGCAAACTGTTCGAGGTAATAGTCGAGGTACTCGATTACTTCGCGCTTGAGCTCCTGGGCGCGGTCGCGCAGCCGTTGCCAGCCAGGCACTTCGTTGATCGCTGCCAGGCGGTGAGTGTAAAGACGGAGGGTGGAAGAGCGATAAGCTTCCTGAAGATGCGCATCGGCAAGCGTCTTGTTGCCGCGCTCGTGAACTTCGTTACTGTAGACGCCTGTGTCAGCCATTTTAAGTCGAGAAGTCGAGAGTCGAGAGTCAAAAATCAAAAGGTCGCCAATCTCCGCCCTCTTCCCCTTGGGGGGAGAGGGTGGCCCGGCGCCGGCGTTTTCATCAGCCAAGCCAGGTGAGGGGGTCGCCAGCCTGCACCGTTGCTACTTTTGCGCCAGTACTTCTGCCAGGTGCATGGTCTTGAGTGGCAACGCCTGGCGATGAATCATCCCCGCAAGGTGCATCAAGCACCCGGAATCATTGGCGACAAGGTACTCGGCGTTTGTTTGAGTGGCAAAGCCCAGTTTGTCTTGACCCATAGCGGCTGAAACTTCGGGAAACTTGACGGCGAAGGTCCCCCCGAAGCCGCAGCACACCTTGTAGCCTTCCATCTCCACGAAATCGATGCCGCGCACCTTGCGCAGCAGCTTGCGCGGCTGTTCCTCGACGCCCAGCTCGCGCAGAAGATGACAGGAATCGTGGTACGTCACGCGATGGGGAAAGCTCGCCCCAACGTCCTCGACCTTCAAGACGTTTACCAGGAGTTCCGAGAACTCGAAGAATCTGTCGCGTAGTTGTTGGCATTTTCGCAGCCGGTCGGGGTCGGCCGCGAACAGTTCGGGATAAAACACCCGCACCATCGAGGTGCAGGAACCCGAGGGGCACACCACATAGTCCGCATCATCAAAAAGGTTGAGGACTTTTGAAGCCACCGCCCGAGCTTCATCCCAGTAACCCGTGTTGAAGGCCGGCTGGCCGCAGCAGATTTGCGCAGGATTGAAGGTGACCTCGACATCCAACCGCCGAAGCAATTTGACCACAGACTCCCCCACCTGGGGAAAGAACTGGTCACCCAAACACGTTACAAAGAGCGCCACTCGAATTCTGGACATCTCGAACCTCGCGAACTCCTCACGCTATTAGAAAAATCATCTGGGGTCAAGGACGAAACGGCACTCGGACGATGACCGCACCGTTCACCCGCGCGATGAGCGATGAAAACGAATCTTTGCCCACCCCATTCATCGGTTGGACGAGGGCGTTCAAAGGCTTTACAGTGACACTCAGTTTCGCCCGCGGATCGCGCGACGCCTGGAAGGAAACCACGCAATCCGGCCGACCGTCGCCATCCAGGTCGAGTGGCTCAGAGACCGCGGCAGGCAGCGCCGAGACGGGTTTCCACACAATCTGCACAAACGAGGCGGTGGGCGAAAGCGGGGCGTGTTCCAGCACGGGTTTGTAGATGACAATCCGGTAAGCATCGCGGACGATGCTGCGCGCAGGCTCGCCACCGGTATAGGTGGGGTCAATGCGCAGCGACGTCCTGGCCGCAGCGCGGCTGAAGAAGCCGAACCAGAACAGCGGCCCCACCGCCGCCACGGCGATGGTCAGCGCCGCGACGGCATAACCGAGTATGACAGGCAGGCGCTTCATCATGACGTTCTCCTTCCCAGGATGACATCCGCAATGGGCGTCTCCCTGTCATTCCGAGCGTAGCGAGGAATCTCGCTCTGATTCCATCCTCCACAAAACAGGGCGAGATTCCTCGCTACGCTCGGAATGACACGGGGCCCGCTGGCCTCACATTACCAGCCCAATCAGCTTCTGGAGCGAGTTGGCGATGATGCTGCCGCCAAACATCGTGGCAAAGATCCAGGCCGCGTAAAGATAGAGCAGCCGCGCGCGCTCCGGGTTCACGCCCACCGGCGTGCCCTTGATATGCCACACCGCAGCGTCCTTGCGGCAAACGTCGACGCAGGCGCCGCAGCGCATGCAAGAGGAGAGGGCCTTCCCGTTACGAATCGCGTCCTGGTCGATGGCCAGCGTGGGACAGTTGTTCTGGCACAACAGGCAGCCGGCGCCGCACTTTTCCTTATCGATTCGAATGTCAAAGATGCTGGTCCTGCTGAAGAGCGATTGGAAGGCCCCGAAGGGGCAGAAGAAGGCGCACTGGGTGCGCCGTTTGGTGAGAAACGGCAGCACCACAACCAGCCCCAGAAAGAGCACTATGAAGATCCCGAACTGGAACGCGGTTTGGGTGGAGCGCACCTGGGGAAACTCCGTGACCGCCTTGAACGGGCAGAGCCACATGCAGTAGGTGGGCTCGAACGTGGCGGCCGAAAGCAGCACGATGGCCACAAGAATCGCCCACGGCGCGAGGCGCCACCGTGGGTTGATCTTGCGGAGGCGCGCCTTCTTGGCGATCGCCGAGAAGCCCTCGTCCAGCCCGCCGAAGAAGCAGCCATAGCTGCACCACGCTTTGCCGAGAATGACGGTGGCAAGCAGCCACAGGGCCACCATCATGGCGATGCTGTGGGGGTTCGAGGGCGTGGGGAGGACCGAGCCCGGGAAGATGATGGTTTTCGTCAGCGCGGCTGGGATCAGCGTCATGGGAATCACCATGAAGCAGAATGGCGTGTCGCCGGAGAGCATCCGTTCCATGGGGATGCTCATGGACGAGCGCAGGGCGATGAGGTCCCAGATAAAACCAACCGGAAACAGGAACCCCAAAGTGACGAAGAATATGCGACGCCAGCGATAAGTCTCGCGGGTGCGCATCATCAGGAAGAACAATGCCATCATGAACGCCCAGGCGATTAGGGCCGCCAACTTGGCAGGCCGGCCCGGCTGCCGGAGGACGGGCGTGAACAGCAGCATCGTGAATAGGGCCATGGGCACGGTCAGGAGAAGCGAGCGCCCGATGCCGCGCGGAGGCGCAGGGGAGCTCGAACGAGCTCGGTCAGGCATGGGACACCATCCCCGTAATAAGAATGAGAAGACTTCCCGCCCGTCCGGGAGCCAGCCGCCAGGAGGCCGCGCTCACCACCCCCAGGTAGGCATAATAGACCGCGAGAGCGGCCATGGTCATGCGGGCCACGGTCGGAACGGCATTGAAGCGACGCAGCGAGCTGACCGCGAGCGAGGGGAGAAACCAAACGGATGTCCCGGCGAAAAATAGCGCGAAGAAGGCGAGCGAACCGGCCAGGCTGTGAGTCGCCGCAGCGCGAACGCCGGCGGCAACGAACGGCGGGCAGAGATTGAGTCCGGTGAGGAAGCCGAGGGTGAGTGCGGCGGATGGGCGGAAACGATCCGCAGCGCCGATCTGGTAGAGGTGCGGGTGGCGTTCGTCCGCCGCCTTGACGCAAGGGTGGCGAGGAAAGCACGCCGAGAAACCCAAAAGCGCAGCCAAGCCGAAGTTGGCCAGCCCGAAGATCAGGGTGCGAGTGCGCAGGTCGACCGGAATGGTCAAACCGGCCGCCCAGGCCACGACGGCGAATGCCAAGTAACCCGCCAGGCGACCGCCCAAAAAGACGGCCAGCAACCGACCCGTCGTGCGCAAGTCGCGCGGGTCGGCGCCCAACCATGGCAGCAGAACTGGTCCGCAGGAGGCAACGCAAATGGGACCCGATCCGAATCCCAACGCCAGTGCCTCGGCCATGCTAATCACAGTTCTCCAGAGTCGAGAAGAGTCAAGGAGTCGAAGAGTCGAAGAGTCAAGAAGCGCAACTGGTTAGTAAAGTAGCCGAAGGTCGAGAACCAAAAGTCGCTCGGCTTCCCTCTTGTTTTCGACCTTCGACTCTTGGCTTCTCGACTCCTCGACTCTCTTCAACTGGCCGCTGGAAACTTAAGCCGCGCGCTGATGGCTTGAATTTGTTCAAGTGATTTCGTTTTCTCGAGCGCCGCGATCTGGGTGGCGATGTTCCCCACCGTGGTGGATTCGCTCGGGCCGCAGAGGACTTCGTGGCCCGTCAACTCACTGGTCAGGCGGTTGAGAGTTTCATTCCTTACGCCCCCGCCGACAATGCAGATGCGTTCGATGGGCTTTCCGGTAAGCTTTTGAAGCTCCCTGACAACTCTGGCGTAGCGTCGCGCCAGGCTGCGGAAGATAATGGCGGCAAGTTCCTTGGGTCGGGTCTCTTCCTCAAACCCTTGCGCACGGAGAGCGGTATTGATGCGTGAAATCATGTTGCCGGGCGCGAGAAAGGCTTTCTCATCTGCATCGAAGCACGGCCCGTCAACGGGGGTGTCCGAACATTGCTGCGCCAGGTCGGGGGCGGTCAACTGAAGCCCCTGCGCATTCCACTCGCGCAGGCACTCCTGGAGCAGCCACAACCCGATGACGTTGATCAGGAATCGGATGCTGCCTGCCACGCCGCCTTCGTTGGTGAAGTTCTGCTCGAAGGACGGTCCCGTGACCACGGGATTCATAAGCACCATGCCCACCAGGGACCAAGTCCCGGAGCTGATGAAAGCCAGGTTTTCATGCGGGAAAGGAATGCCTGCCACAGCCGCGCCGGTATCGTGGCAGGCCGGCGCGATGACTTGCACGTTGGAAAGACCAAGGTCCGTGGCGATCTCTTTCCGCATTTTCCCCAGGGGCGTCCCTGGTGGCGCGATGGGAGGAAATTTCTCCAGATTGAGATTCAGGGCGCGGGCCAGTTCCTCTGACCAGGACCGCTTTTGGACATCGAGGAGTTGCGTGGTGCTGGCCTCCGTATACTCAGCCATCGCGACTCCCGAGAGCCGGTAAAGGAAATACTCCGGCAGGGTGAGCCACTTTGCCGCACGATCCCATTCCGAAGGGAATTCGGCGACGTGCGCCATCAACTGGAAAACGGTGTTGAAAGGAAGAAACTGAATCCCGGTGATTTCGTACATGCGTCTTTGTGGAATGAGCGTAAAGGCGCGCTCCATCTGGGGCGCGTTTCTGGCGTCCCGGTAGCAGTAAGCGCGACCGATGCGGTTTCCCGTGCGGTCAAGCAGCACGTAGTCCACACCCCAACCATCGACACCGACGCTCGAGATGCGGCCCCCCGCTTTCGATACAGCAAGACGCAGTCCTTTGAGGATCTCCTGCCAAAGGCGGTCCAGGTCCCATACCAGGTGGCCCGCCTCCTGACGCGCGCCATTGGGAAAACGGTGGACCTCCTCGAGGATTCCTTCCTCCCCGGTCCAACGGCAAAGGACGACACGGCCACTTTCCGCTCCCAAATCGGTTGCCGCAATGTAAGTACCGGTTTTCATGGTCGCCATTCCTTCCGTAAAGGGGCACCTGCCAAAGGAGTCGAGGAGTCAAGGAGTCGAGGAGTCGAAAAGCCGAAGACTCCTTAAACGTCGGCCCTTAACTTCTCGACTCCTCGACTTCTCGACTGGGTTAGGCGTAGCTCCCACCCGCGGCTTGGTTCCTCTCGGCCCGCTCACGATCGATCCGTTGCATGTACCCGGACCCACGGAAAGCGGCCAAGGGGTCTTCCGGCAGACCCTTCGAGCGTCTCCACTCCCGGATTACCAGCCGCACATCCGTTGAGAAGGCTTCTTTAAGACACTCTTCGGCGTCCACTAGCTCGCATTTCTGCTGGTGGCGAGCCAGACGCTCGTGGTCCACAAGTGTCGCCTTGGCGTACAACTCCTGGGCCGTCACGGCGGTCTGGATCATTTCCTCGATTTTGCCCTTCAAGTTGTGGCTCTGGTCGATCATGTAGGCGAGGTCCGCGCGCCGGCCAACCTCCCACTCAAAGTAGAGGATTTCGTGGAAGATGCGAAAGACTTGATAGGGATCGATCGAACCCAGCGTCAAATCATCGTCGGCGTAACGACGGTCGTTAAAGTGAAAACCTCCCAGCATGTCCTCGCTGAGGAGCCAAGTCACGATCTGCTCGATATTCTGCGCCTGATAGTGGTGGCCCGTATCCACAAGGACTTTGCCGCGCGGGCCGGCTGCACGGGCCAACAGGAGAGCCATACCCCAGTCGGCGATGTCAGTGTGGTAAAAGGCCGGTTCGAAGGGTTTGTATTCCACGAGCAATCGCTGGCTGGGTGAGAGCTGGGAATGACTTTTCTTCAAACCCTCCGCGAACCACTGCTTCCGATGGCGAATGTTTGCGGTCCCGGGGTAACATGATCCATCCGTAAACCAGAGAGAGATGTCCTTGCTCCCTGTCTGTTTCCCAATCTCCACGCAATCCAGGATATGCTGCAAGGCTGCCTGGCGGATTTCAGGGTCAGGGTTGGCTAAGGAACCGTACTTGTAAATCTGGTCCTGAAACACATTGGGGTTGATGGCGCCAACTCCGACGCCGTATTTTGCGGCGTACCCCTTCACTTCATTCGTGCTCTTGAGGCCTTCGGGAAAGTCCCAGAGGACGTGCACGGCCACAGTCGGACAAATGCCGGTAAAGTGATTAACCTGCCCGGCGTCGCTAAACTTTTCCTCGGTGGACGTCGCGGCGCCAAGTTGGATGAATTTGCCAAAACGGGTTCCGGTATTAGCAAATCCCCAGGAAGGTATTTCGATTCGGAAAGTGTCTAAACTCTTCCAGAGAGCTGCTTCGGACGAGCCTTTGGACATGCTGTACCTCCAGTGGGTTGGAGCCACATAGTACTGGTTTGGCTCAAGGTTAGTCAAGGCGAGTTTGGCGGGGTACTGTCGTGATTTGCTAAACCTGGACGCTGCAGTTAGCAGTCATTCCCGCGAAAGCGGGAATCCAGTGCGCAAGCGCCGAATATCCGAAGACTTTCGGAGTGGATTCCCGCTTTCGCGGGAATGACTGCTAACGACAATGACTGCCATCAGGCCGCGACGTAGAGAAAGATGCGTGATAGAATAGGGCGTCAAGATGAGCCTTCGGGAACGCATTCGGACTCTTTTCCGCCTCTTTCTATTATCTACTGTGCTGGTGACCGTGGCGCTGCTCAGCGCCATCACGACCATCCGGCTTACCATTCGCGGCCACCAGGAGACGATGCCGAACATGGTCGGGTTGTCTTTCGACTACGCTCAGCGCATGGCCAGCGGATTGGGTCTCGAGATGAAGGTCGAAGATAAACTCTTCAACACCAAATTCCCTCCCCAGGCGATAGTATCCCAGATGCCTCCGCCCGGAACCCGCATCAAGATTGGCCAGCATGTGCATGTCCTGGTGAGTCTGGGGCCTCCTCAAGTCGTCATTCCCAACTTTGTGGGGGCGAGTGTCCGCGCCGCACGGATCACCGCCATTCAGCGCAATCTCGAGTTGGGCGACGTGGTGGGAATTCACTGGCCCAGCGTTGAACCCGACCAAGTCGTGGCGCAGGACCCGCTCCCGGAAAGCGCGGAGCTAAGAAGCCCCGCCGTGAATATTCTGGTTTCTGTCGGGGAAGCGCCCGAGGCCTACCTCTGCCCCAGCTTCGTCGGCCGACCAATTACGGAAGCCCGTCACCTCCTTGAGAAGGCAGGCTTCAAAGTGGCCGGGGTTACCTTCGTTACGACAGGAAGCGGCCCTCGAGGTATTGTCCTGACACAATCTTCAGCCGCGGGAAGCAAGATTAGCTCGGACGCGGCGTTCAGCTTCCAAGTCTCGCAATAGCGGAACAAGGCGCATCCCGCGTCCTCCCGTCAGTGCACGCCAGGAAACCCACCACTCGGCCCTGTCGTTTCGCCAAGAACCCATGATGAGCGGCCTGAAAAGCGACGCACTGTCAGCCCTAAGGTATTGAAAAACTCCGCTCCCGCGGCATGATAACTGCAACACTATGTCCATAAGTGCCAGGAAGGGGTGCCCAGGGCTCCAAAATGTCCCAACCGTAGCGACTCTCTGGGTGGAAATTCGCAGTTTGACGTTTGCATCCCAATCATGTTTGACTTGGGAGGTTAGTCCTGGCTCGGGGCTGGAATCGTTGCACAGGAGGCGGGAATTCTTTGAAATGGGTCTGAGTAGGTTTGTCGTCCTCAGTTCGGTCATTGTATTCGCTGGAGGCATGGGCTGCCTCCGGGCCTCAGACGATTGCCTTTCCTGCCACGGACCGTCCTCGGGTTTGACGAACTCGCAAGGCAAGCTCATCACCGTAAAGGGCGAGGCGCTCGCACAAAGCGTCCACAAGGAGCTTCGCTGCCTGGATTGCCACGCAGGGGCAGCCAAGCTCCCGCACACGGCAAAGAGCGCATCGGCCTCCTGCCTTACCTGCCACGGAGAAGTCGCCGTGGAGTTGGCTGCCAGCGCTCATTCGGCGCTTGGAAAACCGGATAGTTCCGCGACCTGCATGGCTTGCCATGGGAACGCGCACGAGATAGTAGATCCAGCCGCTCGCGGCGCGGCGTTTTGCGCCACTTGCCATGCTGGCGAGGTCAAGGAATTCGCTTCCAGCATTCATGGACGAGCTCGTGGGCGAGGCGACACAGACGCGCCAAGCTGCGAGAATTGCCACGGAGCAACGCACAAAGTGCTCGAGGCCTCCGCGGCGGACTCCCCCGTTAACAGCAAGAACCTTCCCTCTACCTGCGGCCACTGCCACTCGGATCCGAAGCTGGCGCGAAACTACCTGTTTGCTGCGGCCAGGCCCGTAGAGGCGTATGAAGCCAGCGTCCATGCGCGGGCCATTCGTGAGGGAAAGAAGGCAGCCGTCTGCAATGATTGTCATGGAACGCACGCCATCCTTCCGCCTTCCGATCCTCGCTCGCCGATCTCCAAGCGCAACGTTGGCTCGACCTGTGGTAACTGCCACCAGCAAGCATTCACTCAATACCAGGACAGCATTCACGGCCGGGCCGTGGCCGCAGGCGTCACGGCGGCCCCCACCTGCACTGACTGCCACGGGGAGCACAACATCCTGGCGCCGGGAAATCCCAAATCGCCCGTTTATGTGACGAATATTGCCACCGCTACCTGTTCGCGCTGCCACGGCGACACGCGGCTCGACGCGCGTTTCAATCTTCCACCCGACCGTGTTACGAGCTATGAGAACAGTTACCACGGGCTGGCCTCCAAGGCCGGCTCCCAGACGGTAGCCAATTGCGCAAGCTGCCACGGCATTCACGACATTCTTCCTTCCAACGACCCGCGTTCCTCGATTGCCAAAGCCAATCTTGCCGCCACCTGCGGCAAATGCCATCCGGATGCCGGGAAGACGTTTGCCCTTGGGCCCGTGCATGTGATTCCCAGCGCCGCGGCCGCGAACCCCTGGCTTCGCTACGTTCGGATGTTCTACCTATTCACCATTCCTGCCACTCTCGGTTTCATGATTTGCCATAATCTCCTCGACTGGTTACGCAAGTTGCGAAGGCACATCGCGAAATATCATTCCACCACCAGGCCGCTGCGCCTCACGCTCAATGAGCGCGTCCAACACGGGATCCTGCTGGTCAGCTTCCTGCTTCTGGTGATCACGGGCTTTGCCTTGAAGTTCCCGGGGAGCTCCTGGGCGGCGCCGATCGTGCGCTGGGAGAAGGACTTCCCGCTGCGGGGACTCGTGCACCGGATCGCGGGAGTGATTTTGATTGCGGCGGGCTTCTACCACCTCGTTTACCTCTTCTTCACCGTCGAGGGGCGCAAAGCCCTGCTCGCCATGCTACCCAAGGTCCGGGACGCCCGCGAGGCCGTCCACACCGTGGGCTACAATCTTGGCTACCGCCGCGAGTTGCCGCTGTACGGGAAGTTCAATTATGCGGAGAAGATCGAATACTGGGCCCTGGTCTGGGGAACAGTGGTGATGGGCATCACCGGGGTTCTGCTCTGGGCCCATAACTACGTGCTTCGATATCTCTCCAATCCCTGGTTGGATGTCCTCACCGCCATTCACTACTACGAAGCGATTTTGGCGACACTCGCCGTCGTCATATGGCACTTCTATGCCGTGATTTTCGATCCGGAGGTTTATCCGCTGAAGTGGACGCTGATCAACGGCCGAGCCCCGGAGCACGAAGTGCGAGAAGAAGATGAGGCTGCACCACAAGATGCGGCGGCAAGAGCCGCGAGCGCAATCCCGCCCCTGCCCGACAATCCCGCAAGCGAGCCAGTCGCCAACCTCCCCCATACGCCAGGCGGCGGCAAGGACGTGAACTGAAATCGTGCGCTTGCCCGGCTGGCCCGAAGTCGCGCCGATCTTCTGACATCACGGATAGCGGTCTTCGGCTATCCTCGCTCGAATGTGGTCGTGGGGCCGATCCTGCCAGAGACGCTGTCGGGTTCGCTGTTTAAAGGCATAGCCTGAGCTCTGTTTGAAGGTCTTGACGAAGGCTAGGCACGCAAGGATAGTAAGAGGCACAAGTCCTCCTCAATTACTTATAAGCAAAGAGCTCGGCATAAAGGATGAGGGCGATGATGAGGAGCCCGATCGTCAAGGCGGTGAAGCCGAAGCGGCGCCAGAACTGAACGATGATCGTTGGCGGAGCGGGCATCAGACGTTTTTCCAGTTCACCCTGCTCGAGCAGTTCCCGGTATTCGCGCGGCCGGTCGAGCTTGAATTTTTCCAGCGGCTCGCCGCCGGTAAACACGACCGTGTCAATGGGAAATCTCTCCGGCCGGAAGTGCGTGTTGAAGAAGTGCACGGTGAAGATGAATCCCACGGCCAGCAGCGCCTCGTCACTGTGGATGATGGTGGCCACGTTGATTATCGAACCGGGCAGTAGCCGCGTGAAGAATTCCGGGAACCAGAGTAATAACCCCGTCGTGCCGATGACCGCCACGCCCCAAAACACCGCGAAGTAGTCAAACTTCTCCCAGTACGTCCAGCGGCCGTAGTCGGGGCGCGGCCCTCTGCCCACAAACCATTTGAGCGAAGCGATAAACTGCCGCCAGTCGTTCCGATTGAACACCATGCTCTCGGAGTTGAAGACGAACTGCCGCCAGCTTTTACCGCTCGCCCGGCGCTGGCGGGCCGCGTCCCAGAGGTGCAAGCCGAAATAGGTGAAGGTGAGCACAGCGCAGAACCGGTGGATGACCCCGGCGGCCTCGAACCCTCCCAGCAAGTGTGACAACACCTGCGCCCAGCGCGTATAGGAGAACTTCAGCGTCATGCCCGTCAGGGCCAGACCCAAGAAACTGGCGATGACCATGAGGTGCAGGTTGCGGTCGAACGGCCGGAAGCGACGCACGTAGGACGCGCCGTTCGCATGGCCGTTCGCCTTCAATTCCCGGCTGAACTTCAGCGAGCGTGGCAGCCAAGCCACCGTATGCATACCGGCCACGACCAGTGTGCCCATCAACAGCGAGGTCATCCCCCAGAAGGTGAGGAACAAGATGGGATACTTTTTGGGATCGTGATGAGTGGCGTGCGTCAGATATCCCGCAAAGCGGCGGTTGGAGCCTGCATGGCACTGGCCGCAGGTCTTCACGACATTCGCTCGGCTGAGCCGGGAGGCGGGGTCGGTGACCGCGCGAATGTCATGAGCTCCGTGACAGTCGTAGCACTTGGCGGTTTTTACGTAACCCAGCTTGGAAACCTTGCCGTGGTAGGTCTCGAAGTAGGTCTTAGCGATGGCCTCATGACAGCGACCGCATTGCTCCATGATGTGGAGGCGGAAGTCCGAGAGGTCGGTCCGCTTGATGGTATGCGCGGAGTGGCAGTCGTTGCACACCGGCAGGGGCTTGGCCGTTTTGGTCACCGCTGCCGAATGGACGCTGGCGGTGAAGGCCTCGTAGATCCCCTGGTGGCACCGACCGCAGGTCGCGGCCACATTCTTGGGATTCACGCTGGAGCGTGGGTCGCGACGGGGCAACTCATCGTGCGGTGTATGGCAGTCGGCACAGTTCGCCGTCACGGTCAGGCCACTTTGCAGCAAACCCTTGCCGTGGATGCTCTCCTCGTAATTTTCCACCACGTTGGTTTGCGTCCCTTTATAACGGACCGCCGCCTGCTGCCCCGTGCGATGGCACTTGCCGCACAGGGCCGGAACATTGCGGGAAAAGGTCGGCGAGCGGGGGTTGTTCCTGCTCAGGACTGCCATGCGTGCCGTGACAGTCCGCACAGGCGGGCGCGTCCGGGCTGCCCTTGGCCAACAACTGTCCATGAATGCTCTGCTGAAACTGTTCGACGGCATTGGCGTGGCAAATCGAGCAATCGACCCGGGCTGTTATAGTGGCGCAAGGCCGGACCAGGGATGGGTCACCGCCTGTATGGCATTGCACGCAAGCTACCCGGGCATGCCGCGAGCCGGAAAGTTCCTGCTCGTTGACGAATAGGGAGCGCATGCGGCCACCACCGGCGGTTTTCAACTCCGGGTTGCCATGGCAGCGCTGGCAGTCGCGGTCCGCCATCCCCTGCGCATAAAAGACTCGCCGGACCTTGTGCGGCTCGTGGCAGTCCACGCAGGCGGGGATCAGGCCCGGTCGCTTCTCCCACAACTCGCCGCGGATGACTTTGCGATGCACGGTTTCGATCTGCGCATGGCACTTCGTGCAGGTCCGGGCGATGTTCTGTTTGGAGATCGAAGACCGGGGATCGGTGTGCGGCAAAACGAAGTGCGCAGTATGGCAACTGGTACAAACCGCCGTGACGATCAGGCCACGGCGCAACAAGCCCTCGCCGTGGATGCTTTCGGTATAGTTTTCCAGGATCTTGTCCTGCGGGATGTTGTGAGTAAGCTGGACGGCGGTGCCTTCATGGTGACAGCGGCCGCATAAGAAGGGGATCTGGGTGATCGTGGTGGGAGATCCGGGATCGGAAGGCCGCAGGATGTTGTGAGTTCCGTGACAATCCGTGCAGCGAGGGGCCAGCGGGTCACCGCGTCTCGCCGCCTTCCCGTGCAGGCTTTCCGCATGCTGCTGTTTTTCATCGGCGTGGCACGTGCCGCAGTCAACCGGCTGGAGCTTTTCGGGGTGGGGAAATTCTTTCTTGCCGGCCAGATCGCTGTGACAATTGGTGCACTCCAGTGTGGTGTGGGGAGAGGCCCGCAGAGCGGCCTCGTTGAAAGGGGGTGGCATTCCCGGCTGCCGCTTGCCTATGCGGGGTCCGGTTTCGTGGCAAGCCAGGCACGGCTCGCTTCCCGGCAATGGCTTGGGTTGCTGGGCATGCAGGGGCAAAGCAAGGAGGAGAGGAACGAGGCCCGCGGCGCCGAAAGTGACCAAAAGACGCTCTAGCGCTCCAAATGTCATACCATTTGTCCGGGCCTCTGCCAAATCGTAGTGGAATTTCACAGCACCTTTTCTGTTGAGCAATTCCGTTGCCAGCGAAATCCCCACCCTTAATCGCGCACTGGTGTCGTTCGCGTGACACAGGCGTCGAATTAATCCGGCTCAGGCCTTCTCACAACAGGGAAATTTCCCCGTAACGGGGTTACAATACAAGCATCCCGGAGGGGGGAGAAGTCTCTCCGATGCCGAGCGGTAGAGTGCGTCGTCGAAATGGCGTCGCGCATTGGTGTCTTCGGGAAGCTGCCACCCTTTGTGGGTTGGTTCTCACCGCCACGTTTCCCGCCTCTGCCCTTCCGCCGTGGCCAGGGCCCCAGCAACTCGCGGGGCAGGATTTGCTGGTTACGGTCCTGGATGAAAACGGTCTGGCCGTGTCCTCGGCACGCCTGACGCTTACCGACCAAGCGAACTCCCTCGTCCAAAATGCCGAAACTGATTACGCCGGCCGTTGTCAATTTTCCAGACTCACACCCGGAGTCTATTCGCTGCGGGTCGAGAAAGTTGGGTTCTTCGTGTTCAACTCGAGCGACGTCCGGGTCGCTGAAACGAGCAACCTGGAGGTCACGCTGAATCACACCCAGGAATATGCGGAATCGGTCGACGTGGTTTACTCGCCACCGGCCATCGATCCCCAAAAGACTTCGGCCAGCGCGGCCCTGTCGAGTCAGGACATTATCAATCTTCCCTTCACCGTCGGTCGCGATATCCGCTACGCCTTGCCTTTGCTGCCCGGGGTTCTTCAGGACGGCTTCGGGCAGCTTCACGTGGCTGGTGCGAGGACGCATCAGATCTTTGACCAACTCGACGGGTTCAATGTTTCCGACCCCGCAACCGGGTTGTTCAATGCGCGCGTGAGCGTGGATGCCCTCCAGTCGGCGGAAGTCCAGAGCGGTCGCTACTCCGCTGAGTACGGAAAGGGCTCCGGAGGATTGGTGACCCTGAGAACCGTAATGGGGGACGACCATCTTCGCTTCACAGCCACGGATTTCATTCCCTCCATTCAAAACTGGAAGGGCATCCACCTCAGGACCTGGATGCCGCGCCTGACGTTCTCCGGCCCCCTCCGCAAGGATAGAGCCTGGTTCCTGAATGCCCTTGACGGTGACTACGGCTTGAATCTTATCAAAGACCTTCCTGCCGGCTCAGACCGTGGCAGCGCGTGGCGCGTCGGCAACCTTTCGAAGGCGCAGGTGAATTTGACCTCTTCCAATATCCTCACCACCAGCTTCCTGGTGAACGAGTTCCGCTCGGACCATCTGGGGCTGTCGCGATTCACTCCCTTGGACACGACGCTCGACCAGAGGAACTCCGCCTACTTGTTCATGCTCAAGGACCAGCACCTTTTCCCTGGGGGGACGCTGCTCGAGGTGGGCGGTTCTGCCGGCGAATATCGCGGCTCGCTCCTGCCGCTGGGCGCCAATCAATATGTCAACCGCGCGGGGCAATACAGCGGCAATTATTTCGAGACCACGGACCGGCGCGCTGGCCGCGCACAGGGAATCGCCAACCTCTACCTTCCCCCCAGAAGCTGGCGGGGGCGGCACGAGCTCAAAATCGGGTTGGATCTCGACCGCATCACCGACCGCCAGTCTTATCAGCGGCGGCCGATTGAAATCCTGCGCCCGAATGGCACTCTTTCCCAGACGATCACCTTCCAGGGCGGGACGTCATTCACGAAAGACAATTTCGAGTCCAGCGGTTACGCCCAAGACCGCTGGTCGCTCTCCGACCGCTTGCTGCTCGAGCCAGGGATACGCTTTGATTGGGATGATGTGGTCCGGGATTTCCTGATTTGCCCGCGCCTGGCCGCCAGCTACCTCCTGAGCCGAAGCGGCGAGACGAAGCTCTCCGGCGGGGTCGGCGTTTATGGCGACGCGACGAATCTCGACCTGCTCACACGCTCCTTGAACGGGCAGCGCACCGATTTCTTCTACAACCTCACGGGCCAGACGCTTGTCCAGCCACCTGTGGTGACCTCGTTCGTGGTCGATGACAGGATGCTCAAGATTCCTCGCTTCACCAACTGGAGCCTGGGCCTTGAAAGGAGAATGCCGCATGCCATTTACCTCCAACTTCAGTTCCTCGAGAAACGAGGACGCGACGGCTGGACATTTGTCAACCAGGGTGGCGGCTTCAGCGGCAATTTCCAGTTGGAAGGTCTCGAGCGGGACCGCTACGACTCGGTGGAGATTTCCACGCGCCACACCTTCAAGGGCGGCCACGCGCTCTTCGCTTCCTACACACGCTCCAGGGCCCACTCCAACGCTGTCTTGGATTTCAGCATTGACAGCCCGCTGTTCAGCCCCCAGGCGGGCGGCCCGCTCCCCTGGGACACGCCAAACCGCTTCCTCTCCTCTGGCTGGATGCCCTTGCCATGGAACTTCGCTCTCGCTTATTCGCTCGATTGGCGCGACGGATTTCCCTTCAGCCTGCTGAACCAGAACCAGCAGCTCGTCGGTGCCCCAGACTCCATGCGTTTCCCCGAGTATTTTTCTCTGGACTTGCAAATGGAGCGGCGCATTCGCGTATTCGGATTCATGTGGGCTCTGCGGGCGGGATTCAACGACATCACCAATCGGTCAAACCCCTCCGTGGTGAACAACAACGTGGATTCGCCCGATTTCCTCACCTACAGCGGCATCCAGGGCCGCGCCTTGACAGCCAGGGTCCGACTCCTGGGCAGGAAATAGCCAACCCTGCGAAGGGCCTTGACGCTCTTTTCCTTTGTGCGCTAAGGTCTAGCGGAGGGGCTGTTTGCGGGAGCGTCGGGACATACTTGGGAGGTGCGCGGCGACCCGCATCCAGCAAGCTGTAGCGCTGACCTTTAGGTCGGCACGGAGGGGGAGCGCGAGAAAAGAGGAGAGGCGTCGGCCTGAAGGTCGATGCTACCGCAGGCCAGCGGGCGGAAGAGAAATGTAATGGATATTTTTGAGCTCACCAAGGCCTTAATCAACATCGAATCCGTGACGGGCCACGAGCGCGCCTGCACCGAATTCCTGCGCGATCACCTCGCGGCACGAAGCTTCGAGGTGGAGCTCCAGCCGGTCTCGCGCGACCGCTCCAACGTGTTTGTAAAGATAGGAAAGCCGGACGTTGTTTTGAGCACGCACATCGACACCGTGCCTCCTTTCCTTCCGGCCCGCGAGGACGGGGAGTTTATTTACGGGCGTGGAGCATGTGACGCCAAGGGCATCCTGGCCGCGCAGACCGTGGCGGCGGAACGGCTGCTTAGCGAAAGCGTGACGGACTTCGCCTTGCTCTTCCTGGTGGGAGAGGAAACCACCAGCGACGGCGCCCGCGAGGCGAACCTGCACCCACCCGGCTCCCGCTACATTATCAACGGCGAGCCAACGGAAAACAAACTGGTGCTGGGGTCGAAAGGCAATTTGCGGCTGGACATTCGTTGCAAAGGTAAGATGGCGCACTCGGCTTACCCGCACCTCGGTGAATCCGCGATTGATAAGCTGCTCGAGGTTCTCGCTGATCTGCGCAAGCTTCCCCTGCCTCATGATCCCTTGTTGGGCCCTGGCACGCTGAACATCGGGGTGATCTCGGGCGGCAGGGCGGCAAACGTTGTCCCGGACCACGCCGCAGCCCAGATCGTGATTCGCACCGTGAAAGACTCGGAAGAGATACGCCGCAAGATTTCGGAGTTGCTCGGCGGGCGCTGTGAGTTCGAATTCGTTCGCGATACGCCGCCCCTGCTCATGGAGAAACTGGACGGCTACGCGACCGACGTGGTGGCTTTCACCACTGACTTGCCGTCGTTGACTCGATGGGGACGGCCCGTGTTGCTGGGGCCGGGATCGATCACCGAAGCCCACACCGCGCATGAGTGCGTCCGCAAGGCTGATCTAGTCCAGGCCGCCGACCTTTATTGCCGGCTGGTGCGTGAGCTGAAAAAGGCAGTCGAGAGTTGACAGTCGAGAGTCGAGAGCTTGGTAGCGCGGACCTCCGGGTTTGAGGTCCGCGGCTTTTATCTGGTGAGGATATATAGCGCGGGTCCGTACGAAGAGCCGCGGACCCCAAGAGCGGGGGTCCACGCTACCAGGTTGGGGGAGAAAGGCATTGGTAAATTAACTATGAAAAAGATTGAAGTCGGAATCCTGGGCGCGACGGGAATGGTGGGGCAGCGCTTTGTGAGCCTGCTCGAACACCATCCCTGGTTTGAAGTCCGATGGCTTGCAGCCTCGGAACGGTCCGCCGGGAAAACTTATGCGGAGGCTTGCAACTGGCGGGTGCGTGAACCCATGCCCAAAGCCGCTAGCGAGCTTCCGGTGCATGAATGCAAGCCGGACCACGCGCCGCAACTGCTCTTCTCCTCGCTTGATTCCAAGGTTGCGGGTGAAGTCGAAAGGGAGTTTGCGCAGGCGGGCCACGTGGTGGTGTCGAACTCCAGCAATCACCGCATGGAGCCGGATGTCCCCTTGTTGATTCCGGAAGTGAACCCCGACCACTTGGCCCTGGTGCGAATCCAGAGAAAGCGGCGCGGCTGGAAGGGCATGATCGTCACCAACCCGAACTGCACGACCGTCGGTCTGGCGATGTCGTTGGCGCCGCTCGATAAGGCCTTCGGCCTCGAGAAGGTGCTAATGACCAGCATGCAGGCGGTCTCCGGGGCCGGTTATCCCGGAGTGCCCACGCTGGATATTCTCGGCAACGTAATCCCTCACATTGCGGGGGAAGAGGAGAAGGTGGAGCGCGAGACGCGCAAGCTGCTGGGGAAATTCCTGGATGAGACGGTCAAGCCCGGCGACTTCGTGGTGAGCGCGCACTGCAACCGCGTGCCGGTGGAGGACGGCCACACCGAGACGATTTCGATTTCCCTCAAGTCCAAGGCCTCAGTCGAGGACCTGATTGAGGTGTGGAGGAAGTTTCGCTCGCTCCCGCAGGAGCTGGGTTTGCCGTTTGCCCCCAAGCATCCCATCATCGTCCGCGAAGAGCGGGACCGCCCGCAGCCCAAATTCGATCTCGCCGCCGAGCACGGGATGGCCACCGTGGTGGGTCGCGTGCGGCCCTGCCCAGTGCTTCAGTTCAAGTACATCGCCCTCAGCCACAACACCATACGCGGCGCGGCCGGCGCGGCTCTGCTCAATGCGGAATTGATGAAGTCGGAAGGGTATCTTGATTAGGGAACAGATGAACTTGGCCCTGCTCGGCTACGGCAAGATGGGCAAAACCATTGCCGCGCTTGCGCCCCAGCGCGGCTTCGAAGTGCGTTTGGCGATGGATGTTGACGTCAACGCACAGGGCCAGGGCATCACCTCTGAGAGCTTCCGGGGGGTAGATGTTTGCATAGACTTCACCACTCCTGAGGCGGTAGTCGAGAACATTCGCCGGGTCGCGGCGCTGGGTGTGAATCTCGTGGTGGGGACAACAGGTTGGCATAGCCGGCTGGAGGAAGTGCGGAGGATTATCGAAAGCGCTGGCGTCGGAATGGTATACGGGGCGAACTTCTCTATCGGGGTGAACCTTTTTTATCGCCTGGCGCGCGCCGCAGCGGAAATCTTCTCCGGTTTCCCGACCTACGACCCTTACCTCACCGAAGCTCATCACAAGCTCAAGAAAGACGCGCCCTCCGGCACGGCGCTGGAAATCAAACGGCAGATTCAATCCCAATTCAGAGGCCGCGAGGTCCCCGTGACCAGTGTGCGCGCGGGTTACATCCCCGGCACGCACGAGTTGGGCTTCGACTCCGAAGCGGATACAATTATCCTTCGGCATACGGCGCGCGGCCGCCAGGGGTTCGCTGAAGGCGCCCTGCACGCGGCACGCTGGGTGGTGGGCAAGAAGGGTATTTTCAGCTTCGCAGATGTCCTGGAATCGTCTCGGTGAGGGCGTAACATATTTCTGGCCCTCTCCCCCTTGGGGGAGAGGGTGGCCCGCGCTGGCGCTTTCACGAGCCGGCGCGGGACGGGTGCGGGGGTCGAAAGCTCGGCCCCGGATGTACGGACCCCGAGACGAAACTTTGCGCTGGATTCGTTCCAGGAGTCCTGGGTGCTCATACTCAGGCGGCGACGCTCGACGAATTGCGGAGCAACCTCAAAGAAGTCCCGAGTTGTGTCTCGAGGAGGCTTTATGAGCCTGGACATTCGTGGTTGTGGCACGGCGCTGGTGACGCCATTCAGGAAGGATGGCACCCTAGACCTTGACGCCCTGCGGCGTTTGGTTCAGTTCCAACTCCGCGCCGGCATCGACTTCCTTGTCCCCTGCGGTACCACGGGGGAAACTCCCACGCTCGAACACGCTGAATATCTGGGTGTCGTCCGCGCCGTGGTCCAGGAAGTGGCGGGGAAAGTGCCCGTGATCGCCGGGGTGGGCGGAAATAACACGCGAAAAGTGATCGACCTTGCCGCCGAGGCGCGTGGGCTGGGCGTGCAGGGAATTCTCTCCGTGGCCCCTTATTACAACAAGCCCACCCAGGAAGGCCTTTACCAGCACTTCCGGGCCATCGCCGAATCCACCGACCTGCCCATCATTGTTTACAACGTTCCGGGACGCACCTCGTCAAATATCGAGCCCGCCACAGTGGCCCGCCTCTCGAAAGTTCCAAACATCATCGGCATCAAGGAAGCCTCCGGTAGCATCATGCAGCAGATGGAAGTCCTTGCCGCCGTCGCGCCGGGCTTCCGCGTGCTTTCCGGCGACGACGCTTTCACTTTTCCGCTCATGGCGCTGGGTGGTGTGGGCATCATCTCCGTGGTCTCGAACGAAATCCCGGGCGAGATGACCAGGCTCGCGCACCTGCTGCTGGAGGGAAAACTCGAAGAGGCGCGACAACTCCACTTCCGCCTGCTGCCGCTGATGCAGGTGAACTTCATCGAGACCAATCCCATTCCCGTCAAGGCCGCACTCGCCATGATGGGCATGATCGAGGAAGTCTACCGCCTGCCCATGGTCCCCATGAAAGCCGAAAACCGCGCCCTGCTCGAAAAGGCACTAGCCGCGCAGGGGTTGCTGCAACCGCAAAAGGTCTAACCTGAGCGGCTTTCTCCCAAGCCTCGAAGATGACACTACCGCCTAGGGACGTAATGTCCCTTGCGTTTTGACCGCAATTCGATAAGAATTTATGGCTCAGCCACCGAACAAGAGGGTGCAGGGTGCAACTTATCCCACGTGATGGCAAGTTCTACGACCTTTTCAACGAGCAGGCCAAGAATATCCACCAGGCGGCCCAACAGTTGGTGGTTCTTTTCCGTGATTTTCGCGAGGTTGAAAAACAAGTTTCGGAAATCAAGGCGGCGGAGCACAAAGGCGACCAGCTAACGCGTTCCGTAATGACCAAACTGAACCAGACCTTCATCACTCCGTTTGACCGCGAGGACATCCACGCTCTAAGTTCGGCGCTCGATGACGTTATGGATCTGGTGGACGCAGCGGCGAGCCGGCTCGTCACCTACAAGGTGAAATTCGTAACCACCGGGGCTTTTCAACTGGCCAACGTCATCTTGCGGGGGGCAGAGATCCTGGTCAAAGCCGTTTCAGAACTCAACCGGCCCCAAAACATCCTGAAATACTGCGAGCAGCTCAAACAGATCGAAGAAGAGAGCGACCGGATCAAAGGCGAATGCATCGCCAAGTTGTTCGAAGACTCGACGGAAACGGTCGAGATCATAAAATGGAAAGAGATTTACGAAGTGCTGGAAGCTGCCACCGACAAGTGCGAAGACGTATCGGACGTCCTGGCAGCGGTGGTTCTGAAAAGCACATAAGTTCTCAGCCAGCCTTGCCCGCAGACCCTTAAGGACCGACCCAGGGTCAATCTGAAGTGCAGGTGAGCTTCCGAGTGGAATCTGCTCGAGCTTCTTCACGCGACGAATTATGTTCTGGTTTGCTGTCTTTCTCACCTTAGTTGCTCTGACCTTCGATTTCCTGAACGGCTTCCACGATGCCGCCAACTCCATAGCCACCGTGGTCTCGACCCGGGTGCTGTCGCCGCGGGTGGCGGTGATTTGGGCGGCTTTCTTCAATTTCGTCGCCGCCTTTACGTTTGGCACCGCGGTGGCCAGGACCATGGGCCACGGCATGATCCGTCTCGAATTCGTCAACCTGTACGTCATCCTCGCCGGCCTGCTCGGCGCGATTGTGTGGGATATTCTGACTTGGTACTACGGCCTACCCATCAGTTCCTCACACGCGCTGATGGGCGGGTACGCCGGCGCAGCAGTGGCCAAAGCGGGATGGAAAGTGATCATCCCTGCCGGCTGGACTAAAACTCTCCTCTTCATTGGTCTTTCGCCTATTCTGGGAATGGTTCTCGGCGGCGGACTTATGATTGCCGTGTACTGGTTGTTCCGTAATTTTCCTCCCGCGCGCGTCGACCGCCACTTCCGTAAATTGCAACTGCTTTCCGCCGCCGCTTACAGCTTCGGACACGGTACGAACGACGCTCAGAAAACGATGGGGATTATCGCCGGAGTGCTCTTCACGGCGGGAATTCTTGACCACTTCTATATCCCCTTCTGGGTCGTGCTGATGGCCCACACGGCTATTGGGCTGGGAACGTTGTTCGGGGGCTGGCGAATCGTCAGGACGATGGGAATGAGGATTACGCGCTTAAAGCCGGTGGGGGGGTTCTGTGCCGAGACCGCAGCCGCAATCAGCCTGTTGGGAGCAGCGCACGCCGGCATTCCAGTTTCAACCACTCATACCATTGCCGGAGCCATCATGGGTGTGGGCAGCGTCCAGCGCCTGACCGCTGTGCACTGGGGGGTGGCAAGGAAGATTATCTGGGCGTGGGTGTTAACCATTCCCGCCTCTGCCCTCATCTCCTCTGTGTGCTTCCTTTTGCTGCGCCACTTCATCCCTGCGGCCTGAGCTGCTCGCTCACCATTCATAAAGCCAGACATAGCTGGTGGCTCGGCTGTGCTGCGGCATTCCATAGGGTTTGCCGTCTTTTTCTTCGCCGTTGCGCCAGGCGAGACGAAACCCCTTTTGAAAGATAATGGGATCTTCCTCATGAAAACGGTAGGCAGAAAAACGGCAAGTGCCGTCAGCATCCTGCTCTTTGTGGGTAAGGCCGGCGAGGGGAAAGTGGTACATGCCGCGGTTGAAGTAATAGGTTCCAAGGAAGTAGTCCTCGGTTCCTGAGGAGAGCAGGAGGGGCTTCTGCGCGCCATCCAAATAGGCCCTGAGGACAGCTTCGAGAAAATTGAAATTCTTGCTGGCCACGGACAGGGTCACCTGATAAAGCGCGCCGGCGCGCGTGGAATGGCAGATGTCGAACATCTGGAGCGGCTCGAGCTCGACGTTGTCGCGCACCTGGAGGCGTAACCGCGCCTTCTCAGGCAGCCGCAGATTCCCGAGGAAAACCGGGAGGTTCTCGACTCCCCGGATGATCCACCAGAACACTTGCGGCTTCTCGATGCCCGCGCCCAGTTGCCCGGTAACCCGGATGCTCTTTCCAAAGGGGATCCGGTAAGTATTATAGAGGCCGCTGGGATGCCCCGTCTTTCCCAGGCGCGCGGAACCCCAGGGGGCGGAGGGATCGCCCCAGCCGATTCCGTGGCCGAGAAAAAGCTCCATCGCAATCGAGGCTCTAGGCTCGCCATCGACATAGAAGCGAATCCGCGTACGGTCATATCCCGGCCAGTCGCCCCCAAACCACATCTGCGTCAAACATCCCACGCCTTCATGCTGGAAAAGCACTACCTCGCGGTCGGGGTAAAGCGCTCCTTCCTTACCGGCGGTCCCAAAGGTCTCGAGGTCTGAGACGGACACGGCGCTCTCGCGGTTATCGAAGGCGCTCCCGAACCCTTTCGAAGGGTAACTGAGGGAAGTGACAGCGGCTATGAACACTATCGCCCAGCAGCAGGGCAGGCGGGTCTTAGTCTTCTCCGCCGCAAAACTCGCATCGTTCATAGTGAACTCCTTCGGGGGTGGGTAGGGCAAGCCCTACCCCTACAACTTGTAGGGGGACGGCTTGCCGTCCCCTAGTCGCCGTGAACCCGGCCCTCTTCAGCGCGCTATGCTCGAGACAAAGTGATAACTACCCGAACCGATTTCGAAAACCGCCGTGCCCGCTTCCATTCGCAGATATTTGATGCCCGGTGTTTCGCCCGCCGGCCTGTCATTTTCCTTCACGGATGCCGCATCGTGGGCGGGAACGTACACCGTTGCCGTGGTGTTGACGGGCACGGTAACGCTCCAGGTAAAGCGGTCGCCGTCACGTTTCCAGTCGCTCATAATTTCGCCGTAGGGAGACTTGTGCGAAGCCTTCACGAAAGTCAGGTCGCCGACGGGGGTGGGGCGCATGATGATGTGCTTGAAACCGGGCTGTGCCGGATCGGGGCGTATACCCGCCAGGTTCTCATAGAGCCAGGTGATAAGGTCACCGACCAGCATCAAATGATTGCCCGAATTCATGGCGGGGTTTGCCGTATCGCCATTCCAAAGCTCCCAGATCGTGGTGGCGCCTTGGCTGGCCATATAGCCCCAGCTTGGGTACGACTTCTGGGAGGCGATTTCATAAGCGACATCCGGGTGGCCGTTGGCGGAGAGCACCTGCATGAGCCACTGGCCGCCGATCAGTCCGGTTCCGAGGTGCCCCTTGTTCTGCTCCTCAATCTTCCGCACCAGCGCTTCGGAGACCTTCTGCCGGTCCCCTTCCGCAACCATGCCGAAGGCCAAGGGTAGGACGCTCGAGGTCTGGGAACCGTTGCTGTACTGGCCGGTGGGCTCGTGGAAGTAAGTCTTGTTGAATGCCACTCCCAGCCTGTCAGCGAGCTGGTTAAAGTCGTTCGCGTCGCCTTCCTTGCCCAGCAGCGTTGCGAAGCGCGCCATCAGGCGGAGCAGGTGGTAGTAGTAGGTTGTACCCAGCACAGGGCCTTCGGTCTTGCGGGCAGGATCGTTCGAATGGATCAATTCGGGAGATTCCGGCGGGACGCACCAATCGCCATAAACGTCGCGTGGCATGAGATCGTCTTTGAGGTTCGTCCGCATATAAGTGATCCACTTCTTCATTCCCTCGTAGTGCCGTTCGATCACTCGCAAGTCGGCGTACTGATCGTAAAGGTGGTCGGGGACGATGATGAAGCTGGATGGCCAGGTGATATTGTCATTGCGGAAGGGCCAGTAGGCCGGAGACACGTCGCTGACCCTGCCTTCCGAGTCCTGGGAGTCCGCGATGTCGTCCACCCACTTGGCATAGAGCGCGCCGACATCGAACATGTAGGGCTCGCCTCGGCTCTCGGCAGACCGGTCGCCCAGCCAACCTTGACGCTCGTCGCGCTGCGGGCAGTCGGTGGGCATGCTCCGGTAGTTGTCCTTGGTCCCCCAAACCACGTTCTTGTAAATCTGGTCGAGCAGCGGGTTGGAAGAGGCGAAGTCAGTGTGTTGCTCGACGGCGTCGTGAACTTCGCGCCCCTCAAGGGAAGACAAGTCTGGCTTGCCGAAGAAGCTGCTCAATTCGACTACTTCGACGTAGCGGAAGCCATGGTAGGTGAATCGCGGCTCGTACACCTCGGTCCCCGTGCCCTTGAGCGTGTAGACATCAGTGGCCTTTGCGGAGCGCAGGTTGTCGAGGTAGAGCGTGCCGTCGGGCCTCAACCTTTCGGCATGACGAAGTGAGACTTGGCTTCCTTTAGGTCCTGAGACGGTCAGCCGGCACCAGCCCACCATGTTCTGGCCCATGTCAAAGATGTAGACCCCGGGGCGGATTTGGGTGGCGGCAATCGGCTTGAGGGTTTCCGTAACGCGGATGGGTTCAATCATTTGGGCCGCCAGGACTCCGGCGGGGCCTTTTACCACCTGCGCTTTTTGCCAACCACTGTCGTCGAAGCCCGGTCCGCTCCAGCCCTCCATCTCTTGCCGCGCGTCGTAGATTTCGCCGTCATATTCGTTATTGGCGCGGATCGGTCCCTCGCTGGTCAGCTTCCAACTCTCGTCGCTCACCACGCGCTCTACTTTTCCGTCGCTATGTTCGATTTCAAGCTGTAGCCGCAGCTTGGGGTAGCCGAAGGTCCGCATGAAGGTGGGAACGTTGTGCCGGGGCGCGAAATAGCGCCCGTTGCCGAGAATGACACCCAGCGCATTGCTGCCCCGCTGGAGACGCTTGGTGACATCGTACGTCAAGTAGAGAACTCGCTTATCGTAGTCAGTGAGGGCGGGAACCAGCACGTCGTCACCTAACTTGGCGCCGTTCAGGTAAGCTTCCGAGAGGCCCAGGCCTGAAATATAGAGCGTGGCGCGCTTCACCGGTCCCTCCACTTTGAAGTCCTTGCGAAGCATGCGGGCAGGTAGGACGCTTCGCTCTGCCCAACCCGCTTCGCCCCAGGGAGCCATGCCGTAGGGGCCCAGGACTTTGGCCGGCTCCCAGGCGGAGTCGTTGAACTCAGGCTTATTCCAATCGGCCACCTCGTCGGGTGAGACTCGCCACTGCTGGTCCGTGAAGATGGCCACCGGTTCGCCGCGCGCCAGCTCCATCTCGAGTGCGCCGATCAGGCCTGAAGGAGCGTCACCGGAAGCGCTCACAGAGACGGCGAGGATGTTGGCGCCGCTGTGCAAGCTCTGTGTAACGTCAACCGAGATAGGGTTCTCGATCCCCTTCGCTGATCCGACTGGCTTCCCGTTGATGTAAAGGGATGAATTGCCCGAGCCAACCAGATAAAGGAGAGCATCCGAGACGGAATTGTCTTGGGGAATCTCAATGGTGCGGCGGAAATATCTCACGCCTGGACCGGGCTGCGACGACCAGACCCATTGCGCTGCTTTCAACTGTTCGGGCTTACCCTCGCCGCTCTCGAGCCCGATCCACTTCGCTTTCCAGTCTTCGGCTTTGAGCAGCCCCATTGACCAAAAAGCAGGCTCACTCCAGGCCGAGCGCTTGCCGTTATTGTCCCACACCCGCACTTTCCACCACACCGGCATCCCCGAAGCCAGCGGCTTGCCCTCGTAGGGAAATTGAATGGACCTGTCGGATTCCACTCGCCCTGTGTCCCAGAGATCTCCCTGATCGTAGCGTAACCCTTCTTCGCTGCTCGCCACCAGTATTTGGTAAGCTGCCTGCCTCTGTCCCCGCGCTTCTGGATCGGTCGGCTCCAGTACCCAGCGCAAGCGCGGTTTCAGAGTGTCGATGCCGAGCGGGTTTTTGCGATACTCGCAACGCAAATCCAATGGTTGCAGAACCCCCTCCGCCGCCACGGCGGAAAAGCAAGAAATCGCGACTATCAAGATGGCTAGCGGAAAAGCCCAGTTAGACATTCGATTGTTCCTCATGACAAGCATTCTCCCCGTGAGATATTACGCGCATTCTGAGCTGCTCCACCTCGCAGCCGGAATAAGCGCTGGCGTCGAGGGGGGCAGTATACAGTTAGCTCCTCTATTTGAAAATGGTCGACTTGACCGTTTTCGAGCTGTAATCTATCATGGTATATATCCCAGGAGGAAGTTATGCTTCGTACTGCCAAGTTGTTCCGCAATGGTCGCAGCCAGGCCGTCCGCCTGCCCGCGGACTACCGCTTCGAGGGCTCGGAGGTCTATGTCCGCCGTGATCCTGCCAGCGGCGATGTCATCCTGTCGCGGAGGCCGGAATCCTGGCGGGACTTCTTCGAGTTGATGAAGACCATCGATGTGCCGGAGGACTTCCTGGCGGATCGCCAGGATGCACCCCCGCAGAAACGGAAGCTGTTCTGATGCCAACTCGTTACCTGCTGGACACAAATATGGCCAGCTACGTCATCAAGGGCAACATCCCCCGTGTGCGGGAGCGCTTGCTGAAGGTGCCGATGGCCCAGGTTTCGATCTCGGCGGTTACCGAGGCGGAGTTGCGTTTTGGGGTCGCCCGCAGACCGGAGGCCGTGCGGCTAAAGACCGCCGTAGAAGAGTTCCTGTTGCGCGTCGATCGGTTGCCTTGGGACTCGGAGGCCGCCCAGCACTATGCGCGACTGCGTGCTGCCCTCGAACGTGATGGGGAGACCATAGGCAACTTGGACCTTATGATCGCCGCCCATGCGCTGGCTGCCCGAGCTGTGCTGGTTACCAACGATCGTGCGTTCCGGCGGGTAAGAGAGTTGAAAATTGAGGACTGGAGCAGGCCCTAATGACGTTTCGTTCGCGTGCGACACGCCCGCGCCTGCCACATTGAAGGTTTGAAGAAGTATTTTCCACCTTATTACCTGTTCCACGTTTCGTCTTTATGCCGTAACATAGATGTTGGGACTTGTCACGGCTTCTCAGTTGTCAACCGTTACTTTTCGTATCGCCAAGTCCGCTCTCCCAAGCAGGTCTCGCGTCGAACCGTGCGTGATTACTGGTGGCCATCTTTGGCTGTGTTGCCCAGGATCTCCTTCTTTCCAGCCGGAGCCCAGAAACGGTAGGTAGTCACAAATGAGCGACCCCGCAACAGTCATGGGGCTAGGATCCAAAATCGAAAATCTAAAATCCAAAATCCGAAACATTGCCATCATCGCCCACGTTGACCACGGCAAGACCACGCTGGTGGACGGGATGCTTTGGCAGAGCGGCATCTTAAAAGCCAACCAGGAAGTGGTAGAGCGCGTGATGGACTCGAACGAGCTCGAGCGCGAGCGTGGCATCACCATCCTGGCCAAGAACACCGCCATCTTCTACCACGGCGTCAAGATCAACATCGTGGACACGCCGGGCCACAGCGATTTCGGCGGCGAGGTGGAGCGCGCCCTGAAGCTGGTGGATGGCGTGCTGCTGCTGGTGGACGCGAGCGAAGGACCGCTGCCGCAAACGCGTTACGTGCTGCGCAAGGCGCTGGAGGCCAAGCTGCCTCCCATTGTCGTGGTCAACAAAATCGACCGTGCCGACGCCCGCGCGCAGGAAGTCATCAACGAGGTTTACGACCTGTTTATCGATCTCGACGCCACAGAAGATCAGCTCGATTTTCCCATTCTCTATGCCAACGCACGCCGCGGCATCGCCACGACCTCGCTCGACCAGCCCTCGGAGAGCCTGTCGCCGCTTTTCGAGGCCATCCTCGAGCACATCCCCCCTCCCGCCGGCGATCCCGCCGACGTGCTGCAGTTGCTGGTGGCGAACCTGGACTACAGCGATTATCACGGACGCCTGGCCATCGGGCGAATTTTCTCGGGCACGCTCAATCGCGGCGACGAAGTGGCCATCGTCAAGCTGGACGGCGCCACCCAGAAGACGCGCATCACGAAGCTTTACGGTTTCGAAGGCCTCGAGCGCACGGACATCGACCGCGCCGCAGCGGGCGAGATTGTGGCCATCGCCGGCGTCGAGGGCATCACCATCGGCGAGACAGTGACCAGCCTGGAGACACCGCGCGCCCTCGTGCACGTGCCGGTGGATGAGCCCACCATCTCCATGGTGTTTACCGTGAACACGTCGCCCTTCTCCGGGCGTGAGGGCAACTACGTCACGTCGCGCAACCTTCGCGAGCGGCTGGAAAAAGAGCTGCTCACCAACGTCGCCCTGCAGGTGGAAGAGACCGACAACACCGACTCGTTCAAGGTGTTGGGCCGCGGCGAGCTGCAATTGGCCATCCTCATCGAGACTATGCGTCGCGAAGGACACGAGCTGGCGGTGGGCAAGCCGGAAATCATCACCCGCCAGGTGGGCGGCAACGTGCAGGAACCCGTGGAGCAACTCATCATCGACTGCCCGGCGGAATTCGTCGGCGTGCTGATGCAGAAGTTGGGCGCCCGCAAAGGCATCAACACCAAGATGGCGGGGCACGGAAGGCCGGGCGGGCGCGTCCGCCTGGAGTTCGCGATTCCCTCGCGCGGGTTGATCGGGATGCGCAGCGAGATCCTGAAGGATACGCGCGGCACGGCAGTGATGAATACGCTCTTTGACGGCTACGCCGACTGGCAGGGCGACATCGCCCGCCGGCTTACCGGCTCGCTGGTGGCCGATCGGCCTGGCCGCACCACCGGCTACGCTCTGTATAACCTGCAGGAGCGCGGCGAGCTCTTTGTGGGGCCGGGGATCGAGGTCTACGAAGGGATGGTCGTGGGCGAGAACGCGCGCTGGGACGATATGGATGTGAACGCGGTGAAGGAAAAGAAGCAGACCAACATGCGCGCCTCCGTGGCCGACGAGGCGATCCGGCTTGTGCCTCCGCGGCCGCTCAACCTGGAGCTGGCCATGGAGTTCATCGCCGACGATGAGTGGGTGGAGGTGACGCCGCAGTCGATCCGGGTGCGCAAGAAGATCCTGGAAGCCAACCGGCGGCCACGCCGCCACCGTCCGGAGGCTTGAGGCCGTGAAGCATTAGTTTCTGCCGTTCGTAGTCCGCGCCGTTTGTATGCGGATGGGTCAGGCGCGCATCACCTCCTAATTCTGATGTCAGCGCCGCCTGTTGACATCATTCTGAACATCCGGCATCATTAATCTATGCGTACGACACTCTCACTCGATGACGAAGTTCTGCAGCTCGTCAAGCGTTATGCGGATGCCCGGTCGCTCGGCCTCGGAAAGGCTGTATCTGAGCTGGTGCGCCGCGGGCTTACGAGTCAACGGCCCACACGGACAGTCAACGGTCTCCAGGTCTTCGACCTTCCGGCGGATTCTCCTCCGGTGAGCAGGAAGAAGATTGAGGAGATCGAAGCGGATGACGAATGACGGGCTTCCTCCTGGATGTGAATGTTCTGATTGCATTGATGTGGCCTGCTCACGAGTCACATTCACAGGTCGGGGAGTGGTTTTCGGGTCATGCACGCCAGGGTTGGGCGACCTGTCCTTTTACTCAGGCTGCTTTCGTGCGACTCGTGTCAAACCCAGCATTCTCCCGCGATGCCGTTACGCCACAAGAAGCCATCACCCTGTTGGGTGCAAATCTGAAGCATCGCCACCACCTTTTTTGGAGTGATGAAATCAGTTTTGGTGAAGCCGTCGAGTCGTTTCAAGGAAGACTCGTGGGACACCGGCAGGTGAGCGACGCCTATTTGCTTGGTCTGGCCATCCACAAGAAGGGAAAACTTGCGACCTTGGATCAAGCGGTCGTGGCTTTACTCCCTCCGGACAGCCCTCACCGCCAGAGGGTGGAAATCATATGAGTGCTTCCAACCTCTCAAGCCATTAACCAGAAGGATGATTCCCCCAGCGATGTGACCCGCCACGGAGCCGGTGATTAATCCACGATCAATTCCCATCCAAACCCTGGGCGATCCGGAGGTCTCATGTAGATGCCTTCGGGTCCACGCGTAATATTATTTTCCTCCTCGAACTGCCGGTAGACTTCCGGCGGCCCGCCCGGCGGAGGCATAAACATTTCACACCAGGGGCTGTTCGTCGTGGCGAGAATAAAGTGCGGGCCACCGCGACTCCATCCGCCGTGTGGAATAACGGGGATATTATAGGCGGCGGCCATTGCGGCAATGTGTCGCGCCTCAGTGATTCCACCGCCCCAGCTCAGATCAGGCTGCCAGATGGAGACGGCGTTATACTCCAAGAGTAGCTTGAAGCCGTAGCGCGTATACTCGTGTTCACCGGTGGCCAACCGAGTCGATCTGATTCTGGCGTTAAGATTTCGGAATCCGTCGTAGTCATCGGGCGGAAGACACTCTTCCATCCAATAAACCCGATAAGGCTCGACCGCCTCCGCCAATTCCACCGTATAGTCTTCCGTGAGGGCCATCCAGCAGTCGAGCATGATGTCGCCGTCGGGTCCCAGCAGTTCGCGAGTGCGTTTGACGAGCGCCACGTTCTTCTTCAGGCCTTCCCTCCCATCCGCCGGTCCGTAGGGAACGGCCAGCTTCAACCTTTTGTAGCCAAACTCGAGGTGCTGCTCGATATCATTTCCCGTACAGTAGGCAGGGATTTTCGATTTGGTTTCCCCGCCCAACAATTTGTAGACGGGCAGGCCCAAAGCGTTGCCGATAATATCCCACAGGGCCAAATCGACGCCGCTGATGGCATGCACTACAATCCCTTTGCGCCCGTAATATAGGGTGGACCGCCACATGATGTCCCAGAGCCTTTCGACATCAAAGGGGTCCTCGCCTATGAGCAGCTTGGGCAGGTGCTTCTCGATCACCAAGCTACATCCAGGTCCCCCATAACCAATTCCTTTAATTCCTTTGTCGGTTGCAATTTCCACGACTTCAGGTCCGAGATCCGCCGCCATGAACAAATCCCGTCTGGCCTTGTACTTGGGATAGATCGACATCGGGTTGGCGACTTCGACTCCACCCGTAGACCACGATCCGGGCGTGGGTTCATAACTGGGCGACGGCTTCTTGGGCCTCGGGCGGACCATCCTCACGCTGGTAATCTTCAGTTTGCTCTTTTCCTCCAGGAAGGGCAGCGGTGGGGGAAATGGGAGCGGCGCTGACTCGCCCTTTTCCGGTATGCCCGGGGCGGCCAACGCGCCCATAGATAGTGCTGTACTTGCTCCGAGAAATTTCCTGCGATTCATTTTCAACACTCCAATGCGGATGAATTTGACGAGAAAGGGAGAATTATGAAACTACTACTACAGCGCGGCTGCTAACCGCAACCAAGACGATATTCTCCGTGTCCTCTGTGCCTGTCAAGCTTTAACCTAGCGCGGCCTTTGGCCGCAACCAAAGCGGCCGAGAGTGACAAGCAAGAAAAAATCTTCGCGCGGCGCGAAGAAGTTCAGGGTTAGTAGTACAGAGAACACGGAGCCGCTCTTGGGTCTCCGTGTTAAATCCTTTCAGGCCACGGAGGACACTGAGAAAAAGCTTCGCGGCGCGCGAAGAAGTTAGGATCTAGTACAACAGAGCCCACGGCGCCCCGGCAGCAGGCGCAAGAGGGGAACCCCAAGGGTTTTCTCTACGCTGCTCTTGCGGCTGCAACAAGGCCCTCCCTACTCTCCGATGTACTTCTCCGGTTCCCGATCGAACTTCGCTTTGCAGCCCTTGGCGCAAAAGTATATCGTTTGCCCCTTGTGTTCGCTTGTGGCGGCAGCCTTTTCGGAATCAATGGTCATCTTGCATACCGGGTCAACAACCTTCATGACTTCACCTCGAGGTCTGGAATCTTCAGACGGATGGCGGGGCCTCGCCGAGTTCCAAGTTGATTTCGCCAACCCCGCCCTCGACCTGCACCTTGACCGTGATAGGTGACTTTCCGTAGGCCTCGTTGACATAGGCGTCGCCCTCTTTCTTCAGGCCGTGGACGTGGATGGCGCCGATGCCGCCTTGTGCGCTGGCCCGCACGCCAACGTCGCTGGGAAGCCGGACAGTAGCTTTGCCCACCCCGCCCTGGATGCTGGCGGTGAGGTCATTTTTCCAGTCGCCGGTCAAATCCACGATGGTTTCCCCCGCCCCAATGTCGACGTCCAGCTTACTAAGTGAGAGGCCTCCCAGAGTTAGTCTGGCGCGGCCCGCACCCTGGTCCACCTTCAGTTCCAAGGGCACCTTATTGCTGAGGTGCAAATCCCACGTGTTGTGACCGCCACCGCGACCGTGAAATGAGCCTGGCTGCCGAACCGTGAGCCGACCTTGACCTGCGCTCACCTTGTAATCCACTTGCGGTCTTGACGATGCGCCGCCGTACGAGAAGTCAGCCTCAAGCAGCTCCTTTGCCCCAGAGCTGATGCTCAACTCACCTGCGGACATGTCGATTTCCACTCGCGCCGACTTGGCTTCGCCCAGCTTGACGGTCTGCGATTCCGCCTGCGGTGGGCCGGCATCCCAATCCTCCCTGTCGCAGGCCACGATCAACAAGAGCGGGAGGACCACGAGCAAAAAGGAAAGCCGCGCTATAGGTTTTTCCATCTTAGTTTCCTCCGGTACGTACTTAAGAGCGGGCCAATTCGAAAATGGTGATTTCGGGTGGGGCACCGAATCGCATAGGCACAAGGATAGTTCCTATGCCCCGATTGACGTAGAGCTGGCCGCCCGGTTTCTCAAACCCTCCCCGCACGTAGGGGGTGATGAGGCGGCTGGGGGAGAGGTCGGGATGGATAAACTCCAGCGTCACTTGACCGCCGTGGGTGTGCCCGGCCAGGCTGAGGTCAATCCCGTACTCGGCCGCCCGGTCGAAGGTGTTGGGGTTGTGGCTGAGCAGAATGTTAGCCGTGCCGGGGGCCATCAAGCGGTCCACACCCTGAAGGTACTCGCGCACCAAGCGCTGGCCGCGGGGCCCCATTGGGGAGCGCGACTGGAAATCCACTCCGAGCAGGTTGATGACCTCATCTCCGGACCTTATCAAAGCACGCTCGCCCCTCAGGATGCGAATGCCTCGGAGCGCGAAAAGGCGAGTGATGGAATCCTCCACCTTCCCCAACATCTCGTGATTGCCGAGACAGCCGTAAACCCCGAAGGGGGCTTTGACCCCCGCCAGGGCATCGACCGCCGCAAATTGAGTGGAGTCGTCCCAGGTGACGAAGTCGCCCGTGAGCGCGACCAGTTCTGGCTTGAGGCCGTTGGCGATGCCCACGTAGCGTCGAATCTCTTCGGCAGGCATGAACGGGCCGATGTGGATGTCCGAAAGTTGGGCGATGCGGAAACCGTCGAAGGCCCTAGGGAGACTAGGGATCTTGATCCGGCGATGAGAAACCTCGAGGTTGAGGCGTTCATAGAACATCCCGTAAGCGCCTGCCACAAATGGGGCCGAGGTCATCGCCAAGGCCGTTCTCTCGAGGAAATGCCGACGGGCAAGTGAAACAGGATTGGGCAGTGGCACGGCGCGGCCGGCTTGCGCGACCCTCCGGTAAAGCCAACGAGCGGCGCGGGCCATCCGGTCCCCCAGCCCAAAAAGGACGGCGATAAGAAAACCCAATAGCGAGCAGAAAATCCACCACTGGAAAGGCGCCTGGAGCAGAGCCGCACGTAAAGTGAGATGTGTGGGTTCGGCGCCTGGCGCGCCACGAACCCACCCCCAGAAATGCGCCTGGAACAGAGCGGCGCGTAAAGCGAGATGTGTGGGTCCTGCGCTTCGTGCCCTAGTTATCATCGAGATCCTGTTGATAACGAGCATGAGCCACGAAGGAAGGAGGTTATAGGACAACAACAGAATATAACCCACCAAACCTGCAATGCTGACGCGACGGCGCCAAACGGAGTTGGGGATTAAGGACGTCGCCCAGTTTCGCATTTGTCCAACCCAGAAGATCTGACTAGCAACCAAGATTAACACCGCGGCGCTAGTGACTAGAAAACTTTGCAGCATGTGGACTCAGCCCCACTGCCCTCCACCCCTAGTATACAATGCTTTCTGCTTGTCATTGTGGTGTCTGGAGGCGGTGGCAGGTCCATCTCCAGTGCCAGTGCGCCCCCTGCTGGGCCACTTTGACCGTTCCCCATGGAGGCCTCCTCCGAAGCGCCCTCCCCAAGCAAGACCCGGTACTGCCTGAAACTGTGTTGCTGGAAATTAAAGTTCCACCTGTTGGTACGGTTCACCAGCGTCCCTCAGTTCCATCAATCCTTTGATAGTAGCGCGCAATCGATCAGCCCTTAACTCCACTTTATTGAGCAGATCTTTTGCATCACCAATGGCAACCTCCCATTGCTTTTGGGATTCAGAGTTATTTTTACTTTTTGTCTTGACAAGCGTTTTCATTTTGTATATGCTCCTGTCTATGGACACGAAAACCAACTATCGAACAGACCTTGAACAAGCTCAGGACGAGTTGATTGAACTCGTCAGACAACGCGAAATACTTGAGCAGAAAATAGCCAAACTCAAGCGCCGCGCGGCCTTGCTTGCACAACTCTGCGAACAAGAAGAAGCAGCTCAGGGAATCATTGACCTTGATTTGCGGGGCCTGATAGATGTTTGTCGAACGGCTATGCGGGCTTCCGTGAAAGAATGGATGACGATTTCCGACATTGAAGAAATTATCAAACAGCTTGGATTTCCGGTCCATGAATACAAAGCTCCCACGGCATCCATAACCACCACGGTCAACCGAATCGTTGAAGATGGGGAAGCAAAAGTTATCCGAGAAACTGGCGTGCCTGCGAAATACAAGTGGGTTGGCCTTCAGTATGGTGCATCGCGGAGTTTGGCAAATTTGTTCGAGGATGCTGCACGAGAAAGGACCAAGCGCCAGAAATGAGTTTGTCCAAAAGGCAAACGGCCCCGCTGACACGGGGCCGAATTTCAAAGAAAGGAGATTACCTATGAAGCCTAGATCGCCACCAACTGAATGATTAGGTAAGAAGCCCCGCCTCCGACGCCAATCGGCGGCGGGGCTGAATCCAAGCGCGGGGTTAGCCGCACAAGGACCGCAAAACCCATTGTGGCGCTTTCCCCGCGAAAAATCAAGGAGAGAGCGACCATGACCTGCCAACGATGCCACCACACCACAGTTAAGAAATTCGGGACTTATGGCAAGCGGAGGATTCAACGCTACCGATGCCGTAATTGCAGCGCAACCTTTAGTGCGACGGGCACCAAATTCGCAAATCACCTTATCAGCCTGGACAGAGCCGCACAGATTATTCGCCTTATGGTCGAGGGCATGAGCATCCGTGCCATTTCGAGGATTATCAACACCGACCAGAACACCATCATGTCCTTGCTGCTTACGGTCGGAGAGAAATGCCGCCGAATCTTTAACGCCAAGATACGCGGCGTAAAATCTCGCTACGTGGAGCTTGACGAACTTTGGTGCTTTGTCCACACAAAAGAAAAGAGGCTCCACGAGGACGATCCATCTGAATGGGGAGACTCCTATACATGGCTTGCCCTGGACGCGGAAAACAAGCTGATAATCTCCTACTTGGTTGCAAAGCGTGATGGCCCTAGCGCCCTGGAATTTGTCACCGACCTCAGCAAGCGGGTAACGGGAAGACTGCAAGTTACGTCCGATGGCTTCCGGCCCTATATCGGTGCGATGGAAGAATGCTTTGGTGCTGACGTAGACTTCGCGCAACTTATCAAGGTCTACGGCAAGCCTGAAAACGCGGGGCCGGACTGGTACGGTCCTCCCAAGGTTATCGAGGCGGTCCCAACCCCAGTTAGTGGAAGCCCCGATCTCGACCATATCTGCACTAGCTATGTCGAGCGCAGCAATCTCACCGTGAGGATGCACCTTCGCCGATTCACAAGATTGACAAACGGATTCAGCAAAAAACTCTCGCATTTGAAAGCCGCTGTTGACCTCTATGCTCTCTGGTACAATGTCTGCCGCGTTCATCAAACCCTTCGAGTTACACCCGCGATGGAGGCGGGGTTGACAGATCACATTTGGACGGTTGAAGAGTTGCTTGCTGCCGAATAGCTTTAACCCAGCATTGTTCGGAGGTCATTTGTGCTAGAGCAATATGTCGTCCATTGCAAGAACCAAAAGTGTCAGCTTGACACAGTTCTCCCGCTGCACGTCCTAGAAGAAATAATTCCAAGTCTAACGGCGTCACCCACGGGAAAAGAGTTCTTAGACTTTGTATGTCCTCACTGCGGCAATGGCTACCGATATTTGTGTAGCGAGATTCCAAAGCGATCTTTCTTCTGGAGCCCAAATCTAGAGCCACATGATCCCCCAATGTTTCATGTGTCGCTAAAATGCGTAGTGGCAGACTGCAAAGCTCACGCCAGAGTGCATACGTTAGCGGCCAGCGCGAGTGGCGGTAGCAAGCCGAAAAAAGCGCTTGCCGAATGGAGAATTTATGGCATAACGTGTTTCGACGGTCACCCAGTAAAAGTGCCACTAGAACCCCTATCCAACCCTTTCGACGAGGACAACTCATGAATTCACCAAGGATTACAAACGTCCTGCTTTCTCTACTCGTAGTGCTCGTATCGACGTTGACCTTCTTTTCGATTCGATCTAAACCTCAGAAAGCACCTACCGTTTCGACATCTGTCGGCTATCAGCGCTTCGTGCCAATACCGCCGCAATTCCAAGCCATCCAGGGCCTTCCCTCAAGCAATCATTTCGCACTCGACACCAAAACTGGACGACTCTGTAAGACATACGACTGGGACATACGAAACAGCGATACCGATCTGATTCCGGTGTGCTGGGACCTCACAGGATTATAGATGGTAGGGATTATGAATCTCACAGCAACACACTTTCAGGCAGTACACAAGACCCCATTGACTTTGCCCTTTGGCAAAGGTAGTCTATTAGATGGGAGTCATGCATTCACTCTTACCATAACCGAGGAAATCCATGTCTTTTCAGATAGGCGATAAGGTAGTCTATCCCAATCAAGGTGTGGGTATCGTCGAACAGATATCCACTCGAAACTTGACTGGCCAGCCGGAATTGTTTTATCTGCTTCGTCTCACTTCGGGCACTATGCGGGTGATCGTCCCTATCACCAGCGTGGTCAACGTAGGCCTGCGCCGGGTGACCAGGACCAGCGAAATTAGCACTATCCTCGATTACTTGCAGAAGGGACAGAGTAAGTCGCCGCAGGATTGGAAGGGGCGGTTCAAGGAGAATTCCGAGAAGATGCGGAATGGGTCGCTGCAACAGGTTGCGGAGGTCTTGAAGACTCTCATTATCCTGAACCAGGCCAAACCACTTTCTTTCCGGGAGAAAAAGATGATGGATCGCGCCTGGCAACTCCTGGTGGATGAGATTGCCGTGGTGCGCGGGACTTCCAAGGGAACCGTCGAGGGGCAACTCGTCCGCGCCCTCAATAAGTCTAATCTGCGAGCGCCTCTGCCGAGTTGAGGTTGCCCTTCGTCTTCGCTCTCTTCTGTAGGACCCGGCCACTGACAAACCAGACTTATCTTCACAATTGGGCAGAGTGAGTGTATCTGCCCACCTCGCAGATTCACGCCAAGACCCATCCAGAGCCATGGTGAATTCGTATTGATTCGTATATAATACTCCATCTAAGCCGTATTTGATGAGAGGACACCATGGAACTCCTTCACGTCCCGGAAGCTGCGCGGGAGTTGGGCGTGAGCTATCCCACTTTGAAACAATGGATCTACAAGCACAAGATCAAGACTGTGATGACGCCAGGGGGGCATCACCGTGTGCCGCGCTCGGAGGTTGACCGCCTGCTTTTTCAAAGAGGCGAGCGCGGTCACGGCGGAAAGGCCACTTCTACGGCTCAGCTTGCGCCCACCGCGCCGGTTTCCGGTGCGGGGGCTGGGCTCGAGCACGTGATTAGCGGGCGAAATCAGCTAGTGGGGCGGATCATCAGGCTGCAAACGGTGGGTCTGCTGACCAAGGTAGTGCTGGATGTGGGAGGGCAATCCGTCACCTCCATCATTACCAGTGACGCCTCCCGTGACCTCGATCTGAAGGTGGGAGAGACGGCTGCGGCGCTCATTAAGGCCACCGAAGTCATGATCATCCGGCCCCTCCAGAGGAGGTCTTGAGCTTTGGGTGTTGCCGCCAAGGTGGAGTCGCAAGGCATTCGCTGGCCCTTGACGCGGTGGGATGTGGCCGGCGCGTTCGGCGACATTGGGGTGTTGTTTCCCATCGCGATTGCGCTCATCTCCCTCAATCACGTGGATCCCACGGCGGCGTTTCTTGCGGCCGGCGTCACTTACATTTTGGCGGGCCGCTATTTCCAAATCCCCATGGCCGTTCAGCCCTTCAAGGCGGTCGCGGCGATTGCGCTGGCCATGGCGCTTCCGCCCTCCTCGATCGCGAGCGCCGGACTCCTCATGGGAGCGCTGCTGGCGATTGTGGGAGTAACCAACCTTGCCGGGTGGCTGGCGAAGCTCTTCACTCTCCCCATTGTCAGGGGCATTCAATTGGGTCTCGGCCTCTTGCTGGCGCGGGAAGGCTTGCGGCTGATCTTCAGCCCGCGCTCCACGGTGGTCTTGGGGGCAGGCCTCACGGTAGCCCCTTGGGAAATTGGGCTGGGCGGAGCCCTTCTTTTGCTGGCCTTTCAACGCTCACATCGGCTGCCCGCTGCCTTGGTCCTATTGACGGCAGGGATCACGCTGGGTCTCATGAGTCAATGGGGCAAGCTTCCCGCCCTGGGCTGGGGACCGCTGCCTCTCACTCTCCTGCACCCGCGTCTTGCCGAACTGCGACGCGTTTTGACCTTGCTCGTGGTTCCACAATTCGCCTTGACCTTTGGAAACTCCATCGTGGCCACTGAGAACACCGCCCGCATCCTCTATGGGACGCAGGCTCGCCGCGTCACGGTGCGTGGATTGTGTATCAGCATAGGCCTCACCAATCTGATCGCCGGGATGATCCAGGCTCCCCCACTCTGCCACGGCTCGGGAGGGGTCACCGCGCATTACCAATTTGGCGCGCGGAATCCCAGGTCCAGTTACGTTATCGGCGCGGTTTGCATTCTTCTGGCGATGTTTGGCCGCGCTGCCGTGGGCCTTTTGAAACTGATCCCCGCCGCCGTCTTGGGAGTTTTGCTGGTTTACGTGGGAATCCAACATGCGGCTTATTTGCGCGACATCCTTAGACGCCTGCCGCTCCTCGTCATTGCCGCGTGCGTGGGAGTGGTTTCCCTCCTGACTACCAACTTGATGTGGGGCTTCCTGGCAGGATTCCTTTTGCAGGGGCTTTTGCTGATGAGTCAGCCTCCTGCCAAGCAGAAAAGTCTGGTGTGATTGGCCCCAAACGTGTACAATATAGAGTTAATCAATTTTTGTGACCGACAAGCAGAGCAATGAGAGGGCCGCAGAGCCCATAATTTTGTGGCTTGCTGCTTTTGGCGGTTGGTTGCGAGGAGGTATCCAGCACCGTGAACGCGCTTATCCAATATACCGGGTTCCAACTAAAGCCCCGCGGCAGGGATTACTCCTACAAGGTTGTAGGGATGAAGGCTGAGGACCGGGAATTCACGCTGACCATCTCGAACCGGGCTTTTGAGGAACGGCACTTCCCCTACCAGGATGGGGCTGCACTCTGCTATCAAAAGCTCCAGAAAAAACTCCTCACGGAAACCGCCGAAGACCCGATCCAGCACCATCTTACGATCTCGGATCAAGACCTCGACGAATACCTCGCCAAGTACCGCCCTGCCAGGAAGCGCTCCTGGTAGGGCAGATTACTATTTAGCATTCTCAGCTTTCACCTTGATTAGGGCGGCGCCGTGTCTGGGCACCTCGGCGGTATATTTCTCGGCCATTGTGCCGAGGTCTTTGCGAGCCCACAGGTCGCGGACTTGAGCGGAATGGCCAACTCCAATCGCCGCGAACCTCACCGTAATGGGCAGCCCTGAGCCGCTCCGGTTGAAAAGCCCCACGGCCTTACTGCCATCTGCGAGCGGCTTCATCCAGACCTCCAAAGGACCCTCTTGCCATACTCGATGCCCCTCGACACCGAGGGAATCCTGATCCACGGCGATCACCCCCGGATTGGTCAGAATCTCCAGCGTTTCCTTGGTCATTTTGGTAAGGTCATTTCCGGCTAGCAGCGGGGCAGCGAGAATGCACCACAAGGTCATCTGGGTGCGCCCTTCATCGTTGTTCAGCTTGCCGATCCCGATTTGGAGAATGTCCGGATCGTTCCAATGTCCCGGCCCCACGAACTTCTCGAGGCCATTGTGCTGGAACCCGAAAAGCGTGGCCCGGTCGTAGTCACCCCCAATGTCATCGGTGGTGCGCCACATGTTGCCGCCTACTTCCGGCCCCCACCGCCAGACGGCCTCGAGGCCATACTGGCAGAGGCTGTAAACCATGGGGCGCCTGGTGCGCCGGAGGGCGTCATACATCTTGCGATACGCCCCCCGCATCTCCTGGGGTTTATAGACCTCCTGCCCGCTGCACCAGTCGTACTTTACGAAGTCCACACCCCATTCGGCGTAGCTCTGCGCGTCCTGCTCCTCGTGCCGATAACTGCCCTCGTATTGTCCGCAGGTTTTCGGCCCGGGCGACGAGTAAATGCCAAACTTCAGGCCTTTGCTGTGCAGGTAGTCGCCAAGGGCCTTCATATCAGGAAAACGCTCATTAGGGTGAATGAATCCCTTTTCATCGCGCTTGCCCTGCCAACAATCATCAATATTCACGTATATGTAGCCGGCAGCTTTCATGCCCGTGTTTACGAGGGCGTCGGCGTTTGCGCGCATGATGCTGTCGCTTACCTTGCACTCATATTGGTACCAATCGTTCCAGCCCATAGGCGGCGTTCGGGCGAGTTGACTATCCTGGGCGGCTAGCGCATTGCTCGCCGCCCCCAGAATCAACCCCGCACACACCGCCGCGTACAGCCAGCGCGCCAAGGTTCGTTTCATAGAATTATCACCCCCTGACAGGGAAAGTTGGGTTCTTGCCCTCTCCCTTGGGGAGAAGGTGTCATTTCTGGACGGCGATGAAGTTATGAAAACCGCCCTCTCCCTTGGGGAGAGGGCTGTCTTTCCGTGTGGGTCAACACCCTAAGCCAGCCAGGGGCGTGTTCGGTCCAAGTTTTCAGCCAGGATCTTCTTGGCAATCCCAACATCTTCTTTAACCTGGAAATCAAACATGCCGGCGCAGATGAAGTCCGCTCCACCCTGGAAGGCAAACCGGAAGCCCTTTTCCGGAGGGATGGCTCCCGCCGCCATCACCTTAAAGGCAATCCAGGGCTTCTGGAACGTGGCCATAAACTCGCGCGTTGCTTCGGGCTTGATATCCCAGATGTTGTCGTGATTGTCGGGACCGCTCCGGTCCACGAGGAACTCCTTGCGCTGGGCGCGAGGCGAGGCTGACCAATAGTCGTCCGCGTGGTAAGTCTTCATGAAGAAATCGGGCTGGAGGCCCGCCTTCACGCAGGCCTTAGGGGTTTCCACGGAATGACCGCCCAGGCCGGAGGGCAGTCCTGTCTTTTTCATCAGCTCCAGGACCTCACCCAACTCATCCACCAGGCCTCGGTCGACGAAGGAATCGGTGACCCCGCCTTGGACGTAAATCGCGTTGGGCTCATTGTCGAGAATCTGCTTGAGGTTCTCCTTCATGTCCGCCAGGCGGGTTTCATAGTAGGACTTGTGGGGATGAACCTCCGAGATCCATTGAATCTTTCCACCCCGCTCCTTCCGATACCGCTTCATGATCCGCACTGGCTTGTCGAACGGGTCGGAGAGGACCGTGTTGATGCCCAGTTCTTCGGCCAGTTGCCAGGTGTTCATGACCCGCTCGTCCGTCTGGTATTCCTGCATCAAGCGACCCACATAAGTCAAATCGCGAGAATGCGAATACCCGCTCACCTGGTTGCAGCCCAGGAAAAGGCGGGTCACATTGAGAGTCCCGAGCTTGCCGGTAGGAAAGCCCTGATGAAAGGTTTGGGGCATGGCGAAAGGCGAGGCCCCGGCAGGCGCTGCAAAAAATCGCTCCTCCCGGGAATTCAGCGCGGCGGCGCTCCCCAGCGCGGCCAGAGCCGAGGTCTTGAGGAAGTCGCGACGGTTATGACGTTCAGACATATTAAACCTCCGATGAATAGACTTGGATAAGGTATGTAAAGAAATGCTGTACTGCTCACTCCAACCAGTCCACTACCTCGTTTCCGGGAAACTAGTCCCGGTCGGTCCCCACGAGCCTACCAGGATTCTCCGCCTGCTTCAACGCTTTTCCGCAGAATGATGTTGGTATCATTTGGGGTGGAATCCTTTTAGGCGGGCTGGCGCAGGTCCGCGCTGCCTCGGCGTCGCGCTCCGCGTGACTCGCCGCTTTGTCACTTGTCACCGCTCTCCGGCGACAATCGTCGGAAACAGCCGCTCGTGGCAGCGTTTCCCCGCGAGCTAGCCACCAGGCACGATCTTAGTACTTCCGCAAGCTTGACAAAGGCCGAACGCCCTTGCCACCGCACGCTGGACAGATCGGAAGTCTCCCATCCCGGTCTCGGAAACCAGACCCCGCGCATGCGGCGCAATTAACCACAGGGGAGTCAATGACAACGCCCCCGACCCCATTGCAGACCGGGCAGGCCGGATCCCGTCCGTCCCGGTCTCGGGTTCCGTCACCACGACAAAGACGGCACCGTATGAATGCGTCCGGGACCGCTGCAATCAGAACGCGGCCAGCACCGTCACAAACGGGACACCGCGGCTCGCGCCCATCCCTGTCCCTACTACCCGTTCCTCGGCACCTTCCGCAACGAACCACTAGTTGGCCAGGCAGTACGTTCAGAATGGCATCCTTGTATACCTCGACGCTCGCGTCCCAAAGGTTTACTGTGGCGGCGCTAGGGGTGCCGGGCTCCTGTTGAGAGACAGGCTCACGGGGCCTAATGCGCGTAAGCAGGTTGTTCAGCTGATTTGCCACTCCCGCGAAGCCCCCATGCCTATCGATCGACAAAGCGTGCTTAACGCGGAGTCCGTACGGGACTTCATCCCCCGAGATCTCCTCAAGGTAGACGGGAACCACGCGATGGCGCTTCTTGTCTTCTCGCGCCATTGAAATTGCCGCAGCGATCTCCTCACGCTGATAATATGCGTCTCCCGAGCGCGAGGAGATCATAACAACGGAAATGAGCGAGTCTTTTTGAGCTAAAGCCAACTCACGGTCCCAATCGTCTCCAGGAAGCAGAGTCTTGCTGTCGAGAAATACTCGAGCGCCAGGCAGCAGGAGGTTATAGAGCTCCTCCGCGGCATCTGTGTCTGGCCCGGCGTGTGCAATGAAGAAGTCGTACTCCCAAACCCGTTTTTTGGCCATGAATCCTTTCCCTAACCTGCTGATGCGCTCCGACAGCCGGATCATAACCCTGCTCTACGGTCGCCCACGGCAGCCCCGTTAGAACAGCAGTTGCAGAAGCTTAGCGGCACTTGTCGGAAGCGATCAAACCGAATTATATGGGAACTGTCAGCGGTTTTCAGCGGTTAATTCGCTCTAAGGAAATCTGAGAAGCTCGCAGCGCACGCCTGTGTTGTAAGCGCATGGGTTTTCCGGCTCTCGGGCTGCCCCAGAGCGGAACTCAGCGTTTCGGCGGCGGATAGTTGGAACTCTGGGTGGCTATTAGCAGTTTCCTGGGTGTCGGACAATGCCGACGGGTTTGCGCCTGACGCCCACCGTTCTCAGCAACTCCCACTGTCGTGTCTGGCAGCGTTTCTACGCCTTCTATGTTGACGAATGATGTTCAGAGAAGCTGCTCCAACACCAGCGTCTCAAAGGTTTCATTCGCCCGAAGCCGGCATCATGGGTGATCACTCTGGATCAATGATCCCCGCAGGGGATCAACAGAGTAGCCGGGGGCAACGCCCCCGGAAAACGTGCCCCCACGAGGTCCGACCCTGAAAGGGTCGAACCCGTATGGCATCATGCCGGTCCTGCGGCCTGCGGGTCAGGCTAATATGACCCTTTCAGGGTCGGGAACGAGCCTCCTCCTTTTCCTATCTTGTGCCCTTTCAGGGCGCGAAAAACCGACGCTTGTCCGATATACACGCTCAGAACAACAATTTCAAGCCGAACTGGATAAGCCGCGGGTCACGGGCTTTTGAGACCTGGCCAAAGGTTGGCCCGTCCGTGATGTTGCCGTCCGGGACATAGAACTGCGCGTGGTTGAAGGCGTTGAAAAACTCGGCTCGGAACTGGAGTTCTTTGTGTTCCGCGAGTCGCATGGTCTTAAGCAAGGCGAAGTCTGCGTTGTTGATTCCCGGACCACAGCAAATGGAGCGCGGGGAATTTCCGATGGTTCCCAGAGCCTGGGGAACGAACGCATTGGGGTCGAAGAACTGATTGGGTACGGGCTCGCATGCGGGTGCGCCAGGTCCAGCAGTGGGACCGGTTCCCAAGGCGCAACCCGACTTGCGCGAGTTCTGGGTGGTGAATTTCCCAACCAAGTCAGGCTCGCCGGGATACTCAAAATCCTGGCTATTCTCGAGTTCCAGGTCGCTCCAGGAAGTGATGCGGATGGGAAAGCCGCTCTGGAAACTAAAGATGCCCGACAGACCCCAGCCATCCACCACCTTCCCCACCAGTCCTCGCTTTTGCGGAACTGGTAATTCCCAGTGGTAACTCAGCACAAAGCGCTGGGGCGCGTTGAACAGCGAAAGTGCCCGGCTGCAACGGAAACAAAGCGGGTCGAGGGTATTCTCGAAACTCGAGGCCTGATCAAAAGATTTGCTCCAGGTGTAGGCGGCAAGGAATTGGAGGCCTTTGGCGAAGCGCCTCTCGAGGGACACCTGCAACGAGTTGTAGCTCGAGTTGGCGATAGTGTCTTGGGCGAAAATGCTGGCGAAGACCGGAGTGCCATCCGGCGGACATCCGACGCCCGTAGTTGGCTGGCAGAAGGGCGCCGAGTAACGCCGCAGCCCGACCAATGTCACGGCGGGGTTATCAGGTCCTGACACCACGGGCACTGACCCGTAGGGAAGGTGCACGCTCATGCCGGCAGGGATGGAATTGGCGGGAATTTGGAAAGAACTATCGGCGTAGAAGGGGCCACATGCCAGGCTGGAGGAAAGCGCAGGATCGGAAGTGGCGTAGTAGTCGGAGAGGCTTTGCAAGTCCAGGCAGGTTTGCGCATTTCCGTAATTCAAGTCGTGGGTGGCTAGCAAGCGATGCCCCTGCGAGCCCACGTACCCCGCCTGAAGAACCATGTCTCGCGTCAACTCGCGCTGGAGGGTGAAATTGTATTGAACCGCATATTGCGGGCGGATATTGGGTTGGAGTTCCCCAAACATCAGGATCGGCCGGAAGGAAGACCAGTCGACCGAGTGACCACGAGACGGATTCAGGATGCCATTGAAAGGATTCGGGTAGATCGAACCGTCTTGACCCTCGAAGGGCGTGTTGAAGAGGGTTTCCGAAAGGTTGATGCTACCTCCGAACGGAGGTTCGCCGCTAAACTGCTCGAGCACGAGCTGTTCGATGGGGTTGTAGAAAAGCCCCCAACCCGCCCGGATGCTCGTCATTCCCGGCCCACCCGTAATCTTGGCGAGCGCGCCACCGTTCCACGTGGGGCTCCAGGCAAGGCCGATTCGCGGCGCGAAGGCCCGGTAATAGGACTGCGTCAACGCGTCTGAGATGCCCTTGTCCCCCGGCACGACTAACCCTTGGGGGAAGACAGCCTCGCCCGCAGTCCCCGGTCCGCAATCGGTGGTTCCGAACACCCCCACCAGAGGGTTGTCGGGACTGAGCTGGCAAGGAAAGACGGCAGTGTTTTGCCCCGGACGGAAAGTTTGAGTGCGCCTGCCGACATCCGCGATGGGGGTGTTTAATTCCCAGCGCAGGCCGTAGTTCAACGTCAAGGCGGGGCGAATTTTCCAGCTATCCTGCGCGTACAGATAAAGCGACGTGCCGCGCACGCTTTCGTGCTGCGCCGAGCCTTGCAAATACGAGTCAGGAAGGCCGAGAAGGTAGTTGGGGAAGAGGTCGTCGTATCCGAGATCATTCGGGCCACCGCCAAGGAAGGAGTAATCGCCGTTGACGTTGAAATACAGAAGCTGGTCAAAGCGCTGGCGGCGCGCATCGGCCCCGAATTTCAAACTGTGATTGCCGACCACTTTACTGAGATTGTCCATCGCTTGGAAGGTGTTCCCGATTTGGGGAAGCTCGCCTTCATAGTTGTTCCCGAGCGCGAATCCGCCGGAAACTGTAACGAAGGGCACACCCTCGTGCCCGGCCCCCAGATTGGGAGTGATGCCCAGCGCGGGATCGCTGGGGTCTGAAAAACACTGGTCTGCCGGTACGTTGGCGCAGGAGGCCTGGACCGGGTTCGTATGCTGAGGATGGTTGAATTCTCCTTGCGCCTCGCGGAAGGCGACAAAGCGAAGCTCGTTGACGGTGGTGGGATTGATCACCCAGGTATGCGTGAAATTCAATTGCTGGTAGCGGGTGTTGTAAAGACCTCCAAACCCCGGCACGTTCGCGCCCGCGCCCTGGAAGAAGGAAAAAGGCTGGGTATAGAACTGATCCGAAAAATAGTAATAAGCGTTGAATTGTTGGCGGTCACTCAGCTTGTGATCGATGCGCCCGGTAAATTGGTCTTCGTACTCACGCGCTGTGGGGACGGCTTGGTACTCCGTCCCATTCAAGTTGGGCGGGGGCACGTACTGGTTCATCAAATCGAGCGCCGTGGGATCAAAACATTGCGGAGGGATGTAGTTGTTGGGAAAGATGTCGGAGTAGGCTGTGCCGGGAGCGATCGGCGCCCCAGCGCCCGCGGCTACCGCCGCGGTGCACCCCGGGCGAGAGTTCAGAAGGGCGGACACTGTGCCGTTGGGGTCGTTCAGAGTCCCCGCGAAAGGCGCCCCGGCAGAAAAATCGCCGCCCCGCTCGGCAGCGGTAGGCACAGGAAATGCCGGCGAGGAAGTTCCCTGCCGGACCCGACGTCCTTCATATGAGGTAAAGAAAAAGGTTCCGTCCTTGCGGAGGGGTCCGCCCAAAGTGCCTCCAAACTGATTTTGCTTGAAGTCAGGTATTGCGGTGTCGAAGAAACCACGAGCGTTGAGCACATTATTGCGGAAGAACTCATACAGGTTACCGTGCAAGGCGTTGCTGCCTGATTTGGTTACGACGTTGACCACCGCGCCTGAATTGCGGCCAAATTCGGCGTCGAAGCTATTGGTCAAGACGCGGAATTCCTCGATGGTATCAGGAGAAGGCTGCACGCCGGGCAGATTCACGAACTGGTCGTTGGCGTCGCCCCCGTTCACAGTATAGTTATTCGAACGCCCGCGTCCTCCGTTCACCGAAACCACCCCCGGCTGATCGCTGCCATAGAAGAGGTCCGACCCGAGTTGCGACTGCACCCCGGGCTGCAATTGCAGCAATTAATAGGTGTCACGAGCATTCAAGGGAAGCTCGACTGCCGCCTTGTCATTCACCACCGCGCCAATCTGCGTGCTGACGATTTCGATGAGAGGGGCGGCCGCCTCGGCTGTAACCACCTGCGCTACCGGACCTAATTCCAGCTTCACATCCACCGCGCTAACGTGACCCAACCTGACCTCGATGTTGAGCCGGGCAATCTTGAATCCGGCTGCCTGCACCCCAAGGGTGTAGCGCCCCACAGGCAAGGCTGGAAACTCGTAGTCGCCGCTCTCATTCGTCGTCACGGCGCGGCTAACGTGAGTGTCACTCTGAGTGGCCGTGACGCTCGCGCCCGGCACAACCGCGCCGGAGGGATCTGTAACCGTGCTGCGAATGGTGCCCGTAGTCTGTGCCCAGCTTGTACCTATTGAAAAAACGAAGAAAAGGAGTCCGAGTAGACCACCGAAAGATGCCCTCGCCCTCATTTTCACTCCTGTCTCGTCGCGCCGTTGATGGTTGAAGCGTGTCGCGCTGGAATTTTTCCGACCCGGAAATTCGAATGTTCAGACTCTGCCGCAAAAATAGTTTAAGAGGCGAGTCGTCGTCAAGAAAAGATTTACAATGCGAGCAATTTTTTTTGGATTAGAGCGGGGCGGGAGGGGAAAAAGGTGTCAGGTTTCAGGTGTCAGGGGACGTAGCGCGGGCGTCTCGCCCGCTGTGGCGGGAGCGCCTCGTTCCCGCACCAAGCAAGTTTTAACGGTCACCGGAAAAAGCAGATCGAAAGTGAGTGACGGTGAAGGCCGTGATGGCGCGGGCAGAGCCTGCCCTGAGCGAAGCGAAGGGATGCCCGCACGCCAGCGGGCGAGACGCCCGCGCTACGTCGCCGACGCCCGGCACCTGAAACCTGTTTTATCCCAGCTTCGGCAACAAGGCCTTCTCGATGTCGCCCTGGAGCTCGGGCCGGAGCTTCCTGCCCTGCGAGGTAAGATAGAAGACATCGATCACTTTCTCCCCTTCCGTGTCGATCAAGGCAATCTCGATGTTGCCGCCGAGCTCGGCGAGCACCGAGCTGACCTGGTAAAGTAAGCCCGGGCGGTCGTAGGTAATCAGCTCGAGAAGCGTGCTGTGGGAAGAGCTCGAGTCGTCAAAACGGAGCTGTGTGGATATAGTGACTTTGGGTTTGCGGACGGTTGCGGACTGGAGTCGCCCGCTCAGGAGCTTAGCGAGCTCCAACCTGCCCTGAAGCACGTCCATCAGGTTCGATTTCAGGCGGTCCGCCTCCGAAGGGTTCAATTCCAGAGTGTGATAGAGGTCCACGAATCTGAAAGTGTCCAGGACCACACCCGCCGCATTGGCAAAAGCGTCGGCCTTCACAATGCTCATCCCCCAAGCCGCCAGCGTCCCCGTGATTGAAGCGAAGAGAAACGGTCGGTCCGGGGTGATGACGGTGAGCTCATTGAGACTGCCTAGGGCTCTCAGGTTGACTTGGGCAGGCTCCTGGCCCAGCCGCCCCGCCAACCGGAGGTGATGCGCAATCTCCTCGGGCGAATGGGTGGCCAAGTATCGCCGCGGCAATCCCTCGAGGAAACGGTCGACTTCTTCTCGTGTCGCGGAAGGCTCGAGCAGCAGAATCATTTCCGCCGGTGATGCGGTGGTGACAGTGGGCCGCAGCCTCTCTTCGTCCGCGCTGCGCGCCAGGTAATTCGCCGTGGAGGCATAGAGTCGCCACAACAATTCGGTCTTCCAAGGCGTCAGGGCTTCCGGATTGACCGACTTGATATCAGCGTAGGTCAGCAGGGCCAGCATCTTCAAGCGTTCGGAAGTCTCGATCTTCCCTGCGAACACCCGCACCGTCTCCGGGTCGAATATATCTCGGCGCTGCAAGGTGGTGGACATCTCGAGATGGTTGAGGATGAGAAATCGGACGCTGGCGCGGTCCGCCGCCTCCAACTCGAGTCGTGCCATGATCCCCTCCAGCGCGTCAAGACTTCCCTCGATGTGATCCGGGGTTTCCATGCCTTTGCCTACGTCGTGGAAAAGCAAAGCGAGGTGGAGAAGTTCGGGTTTTTCCAGTTCCTTGAGGATCTCGGCGAGTCTATCTTCCCACTCCGGCCCCCTGCCGGAATCGGGCCGGTCCTGAGACTCCCGGCGAGATCGAGCCAGCGCGTGCAGGTTCTGAATGGTCATGAAGGAGTGTTCGTCCACGGTGTAGCGGTGAAAGAAATCCCGGATGACAAGCGAATCAATCACCTGGAACTCCGGGAAGAGGGCGCTGAGAACGCCAAGGCGATTCATGTCACGCAAGGCCTTGGCGGCCGAGGGGAAAAGGAGTATTTGCCGAAAGTGACCCCAAAACACCGCAGGCTCCAAGGGCTTGGCGAGGACGTGCGGTAGCGCTTCCGTAACCACCCTTTCCGCTTCCCGGCTCAGCTCGAGCCCGTGCCGCCCCACCATCTCAAACAACTGCAAAAGCAGCGCGGGGTCTTGCGCCAGGGCGTCAGGCTGGCGAACGTAGATCCTCTCCTGGAGGACGGAGAAATCCGCGTTGGAGAGGCGAGACCTCCAACTCTGGAACAGGCCATAGACTCCCGCGCGCGCCGGGGTGTAATCGTCCAGCAGGCGAAGGGTGAGCCGGCAAATGGAGCGGGCATGGCGAAAGTAGACCCGCATCCAATCCGCAGCGGTGAGCGGCGCGGCGGGCTGGCAGGCAATTCCACGCGCGCAGGCCTGGTCCTGAAATTCGTAACTCAACTGATTGTCGTCGCGTTCGCGGAGGTAATGCAGAAAGCAACGAGTAGCACAAAGAAATTCGAAAGCCGAACCGGTCTCGGCGCGCAAATCCGCGGGCCAGAGTTCCTCCGGCGCACTCCAGGCTCTGCGCTTCTCGAGTTCCGAGATGCGCGCCAGCCATCGGCAAACATGATAATCCCGGATGCCGCCGGGACCTTCCTTGAGGTTGGGCTCGAGGTGAAAAATGGTGTCGCCATACCTGGCGTGCCGCCGGCGTGTCATCTCCGCCAGGTTGCGCAGCAGGTCTTGATGATCTCGCGCCACCAGGTGTGGAAGCACCTCATCATGCAACCGCACATAAAGCTGGGGGTCGCCCGCAAGATACCGGCAATCGAGCAGTGCCACGTTGAATTCCAGGTTATCGCGGTGCAGCCGGCCGCACTCCGCCAGGGTGTGCACGCTATGGCCAATGCGCAGCCGCAAGTCCCAGAGCTCCCGCAGCATGGCCGCTACGGCCTCACGCCGGGAGGGCTTCTCTGCGCTGTTTTCGGTAAGGAAAAGCAGGTCAATGTCTGAATGTGGGAAGAGCTCGCGGCGGCCATAGCCACCCAGGGCAAGCAAGCAGAAGTTGCGAGGTTCATCAAGCAGCGGGGAAAAGAATTGGCTGTAAAGCCTGGCCACCACGACGTCCGCCGCGTCCGAGCGCTGGCCCAGCGCGGCCAAGCCATCGCCCGTGCGGTCAAACTCTTGTTGGATCTTCAGGGATTCGGCAGAGTAGTAGTCCGAGAGTTTCATTTACAGGGCCGCATCGCCACGCTCGTCGTTGCGGATGCGGATGGCATCGTCCACGTGGGTCAGAAAAACCTTTCCGTCGCCAATCTTCCCCGTCTTCGCGGCTTTAAGAATGGCCTGAACGGCCTGTTCGGCGAGCTTGTCCGGGACTACCATCTCAATCTTGATCTTGGGAAGCAGATCGACCGTATACTCATTGCCACGGTAAAACTCGGTGTGTCCCTTCTGCCGGCCGTGCCCGCGCACTTCCAGGACAGTCATGCCTTCCACGCCGATGTCATGCAGGGCGTCCCTGACCGAATCAAACCTCGAGGGTTGAATAATCGCTTCGATTTTTTTCATTGGCCATTGTCCTTTACTTGAGACTTCCCCTATAGGGGCGGCCCTTGTGGCCGCCATGTGCAACCATCCCGCGTCTGCGGGACCCCTACGCCGCCCATTGTGACTGACTGTACGGGCACACCATGGCGTGCCCCTACCCAAATAGTTAGATCAGCCGAAGTCAGCTCAAACCTCCAGATTGTAACCTTCTTCCCCGTGTTGAGACAGGTCCAGACCCTGAATCTCATGCTCGGCAGGAACGCGCAAACCCACCACCACGTCCACAACCTTTAAGATGATGAGGGTGCCGACGATGGCAAGCACCCAGGCAATGGCAACACCTACGAACTGGTTTAAGAGTTGGTGGGCATTGCCATCAATCAAGCCCACGGGCAAGGCATTCCCGTGGCTGTCTTTATAAATCGCGTTCACCGCCTGCGACGCGAAGACGCCGGTCAGGAGCGCCCCGATGGTGCCGCCCGCGCCATGCACCCCGAACACGTCGAGCGAATCATCGTAACCGAACAGGCCCTTCACCTTGGCCACCATCAGAAAGCAGAACACGCCGGCGATCAGCCCGATAACTAGCGCGGGCATAGGTCCGACAAACCCGGACGCGGGCGTAATCGCTACCAACCCGGCCACCGCCCCTGAAATGGCCCCCAGCACGCTGGCCTTGCCGCGGGTGAACCACTCGGCTGCGGCCCATCCCAGGGCGGCAGCGGCAGCCCCGAAATGCGTGGCCACAAAAGCGCTCGAGGCCAGACTTCCCGCCGCCAGCGCGCTTCCGGCGTTGAAGCCGAACCAACCCACCCAGAGCAGGCAAGCGCCGATGAAGCTCAGCACCACGCTGTGGGGCGGCATCGGTTCTTTCGGATAACCCAATCGCTTGCCCAGGTAAAGCGCGCAGACCAGCGCCGACACGCCGGAAGTCACGTGCACCACGGTCCCCCCGGCAAAATCAAGGGTAGGGAAGGCCCCCCCGAGCGCGGCATTGAGCAAGCCTCCCTTTCCCCAAACCATGTGGGCCATGGGGTCGTAAACAATGATGGACCACAAGACCATGAAAAGCACCATGGCGCTGAATTTCATGCGTTCCGCAAACGCCCCTGTGATCAAGGCAGGCGTAATGATGGCGAACATTAATTGGTAGACCATGAAAGTCTGCTGTGGGATGGTGGCTGCGTAATCCGCGTTGGGTGTCGAGCCGACGCCCCGGAGAAAAATGTACCCGAGATTCCCCAGGAATCCCCCGCCCGCATGGAACACCAGGCTGTAACCGAAAAGAGCCCAGAGCACCGTCACCAGCGCCATGAGCGTGAAGCTTTGCATCATGGTGGCAAGGACGTTCTTCTTTCGAACCAAGCCGGCGTAGAAGAGCGCCAGGCCGGGTCCGGTCATCATGAGAACCAGCGCCGCGCAGGTCAGCATCCAGGCGTTGTCGCCGGAGCTGCGCGCGTCTGCAACCTGCTGCTCGAGCTGGGCCAGGCGGTCGGCGGTGACGGTAGTCGCCCCGGACTGCGCGGCTGGAGCCGGGTTATCGGCTGGCGCTGAGGATTGAGCGAACCCTCGGCCAGCCGTCAATCCAACCACGAGCGCCAAGCCGAGAAGGACCCGGGTTAGAAACCTACGCATGGATTTTCCCTCCTGTGTTCTTGACCGTTATTTTTTGGCGATGACAGCAGATATTATAACGACCGCTCTGCCATTGGCCCCCATCAAATTATTTTATCCACGCGAAAACTTAATGGTGGGGCGTGGCGCTGCCGCAACCAAACGCGTAGGGGCCAGCGGCGCTGGCCCTGCAAGATGCGCCCTTCGCGACTCCAGGCGCTCATCGCGAAGGGGTCAACGCAAAATCGCCCATCTTGAGCGGCAATTGTCTTTCCTTCTTGTAATCTTTGGTGACGGAAACAGCCCCAGAGAGCTCGAACTTCAAATCCCCAAACTCGTTCTTCTTGACTACGAACTGTACTTTCCTCAGGTCCTCTGGCTTCAGAGATGCTGCGCCGACCGTCGTGTTGCCTTTGATTTTTGTTAGCCAGGAAGCATCATTGTCCACGACAAAGTACCAACCGAGCGGTATATTTGAGACCGATTGGATGGCACCAGCAGTTACATCCACTTCAAGAGATACAACGGACTCGCCAGCGGAAACTCTCAGGTTTGGGATTGAGACCGTGTATAAGTCCGTTTTCCCGGCGGCAGCCGCATTAACAACCATTGCTAAGATTATGGCAAATGGGGATAGCAAGCGTGCAGAAGACATATCTCCCTCCTCATGTACCTGCAAAGCGAATAGCGCAGAACGGAGGTCTGCATTACCTCGATAACAGCATGCTCGCTGAAAGCTGATGGCTGAGAGCTGACAGCTTCTTTCAAGTTTCAAACACAATCATCTGATGTCCCTCCACGGAGGGGACGATGATGTGAGCGTAGCCATCGTGGAAATCAGCCTTGAGGCTCTGCCGCTGAGGCGCAAGATAGACTTGCTTGGGCCGCGCCTCCAGGCGAAGAGCGAGCTTGAGGTTGGCCAAGGGAATGACATCCTCGACGATATCCAGATCCCGGCCCCGCCGTTCCGGCGCATAGTGCAAGACATGCACAATCTTACGGCCTGCCTGCTCGGTCACCGTGATGCGGGCCGTCGATGGGGCGCTCGACTTGATGAGCGGATTCGGCAGAAAGCGCGCAATGCAATTCCCGATCAGGAGCCGGTAGAATTGATAAGCAAAATCCGCATACATGCGAAAGATGGGCGCGGCGACATAAATCACGTTGCCGTGTTGTGCAACCCCCACATAGTCCGTCGGCTCTGAAAACGGCGGCTGTTCCACCTGAAAGTGCAAGTAATTACGGTCGAAATAAGCTTTCCAGACGCGCGCCAGCGGGTGGGCGCCTGATTGAAGCCGCACAGCGTCTCCTTTTTCGTACAGAATCTGGACCATGTGCGGCAGGCCTTGGTTGAGCGCGGCATCGGTGACCTCGAGGTATTGCACTTCATGCTGCCATGGCCCTTCATAACTCAGGCCGACCTCCTCGAGCGCGAACTCCTTGCCCGCTTCATCGAGGCCGGATTCATGGCTTAGAATCAGCGCCCCTCCTCCCGCGAGGTACGTCCGCAGCTTAGCCAGTAGCGGCGCGTCGAGCCGGTGGCTGTCCGGAAGGATGATGAGCTTATAAGCGCTGAAGGGCGACTCCGCATCGAGGACGTCGAACTGATGGTGCAACTCCTCGAGCATATTGGTTGTGCCCACGTCTGATTCGTAAGCGCCCGCGTGGTAGCCGCGAATGAGGTTGGTGAGTATCCCGATCTCCGTCACCGGTTTGGCATTCCGGCACCAGGGCTCTTTTTCCACCACGCTGCGATAGCTTCGCCCGATGCGCTCATAAACCGCCGGGTTGAGCTTGCCCCGCGGATGAAGATGGTCGCCGACGCAACACTGGTTTCCCACCGCGAGCATGCGGAAGCATTCATAATCCAGCGCCGCTTGGTTCCGGACCGAACCGAAATCCCCCCAACTGCGGTGAAAGCTGCCCGTCATTCCCATCGTTTCCAAGCCCAAGTTGCGCTCGTAACGCGCGGCCATTTCATAAAAGCCGTAACCCCAGCCGCCGCCCGGCAAAGACTCAATCTCGATATGGGTAAAGTGCTTCAAGCACTCGCGGATGAAGGGAACCCGGTCATAGCCGACGGGTCCGTTGAAGAAGACGCGCATGTTGGGCTTCTTGTTGCGAGCGATGGGGGCAAGCCTCGACATCGCCCGGTCCAGCACCATTTGCGCGTGTTTGGTGCGGACTTCGGGCTTGGTCGAATCCAAGCCCAATTTCTCCCGTTCCAGCATGCAGGAGGCGCAACAGCAGCCGCCCGATGGATAATCCATGTTGTCGTAGAACATGCCGTCGATGTCGTAGTTCTTCACCACCTCTTCGGCTTGGGCCGCCAGGTAGTCCAGCATGGGCGAATTCAGACAGATTCTCCCGAGCTCCACTTTCATCGGGCCGGTGTTCTGCCCGAGCCCCACCTCGCCGCCGTTCGCATCCAGAACCCGCCAGTCCCCGTGCCGGCGCCACATGTGCTGGTCGTACATGGTGCTGATGTAGGACACCACCAGAATGCCGGCTTTGTGGCATCCTTCAATCATTCCCCCCAAGAGATCGGTTTTCAAATGGGGATGCTGGGTGCCGACTTTGGTGGGGTAATAGGACATTCCATGATGGCACTTGGCGAAAACTGTAATGGAATTGATGGACGCGTCTTTGAGCGTTTGGGCAAAGCCCTCCGCGCTGAAATCCTCCCCCACACCCGTGACGGCAGGAGAAGTGTGAAAGTCCAGATGGATGTGCCGGAACGGCAGTTGCAGAGGGTGATCGGACCCTTCCGGCGCAGACGCGGCGGGGACGGAGACGTAGAGAGGACTTGCCTCCGCAAATGAAAGCGAGGGAAATAGACTAGGGCTTACGCCGAGAAACTTCACAAAAGACCTTCGACTTAGACTCATTGCAGATGCTCCTTCCTGAAGTGTTTATAAGGCTTGCAGGCACCCTGCCCGAACTAGGCTCTGTCTGGGGCAGCGACCGCGAAGCTGCCGCTCTGCGCCAGCCGGCGGTCCGTAGCAAAAAGTCGCGCTGTTCAGGCTGTCCCGCCTTTTCCCCTGTTCCCCTTTTTGTCATTCGCTCCTTCAGAACGGCCGGCTACGGTACTTTTCCATCGTACCTTCATCGATGTGGTGCGACTCCCGAATTATCTTCTGTACGCCTAACAGGAGCTTGCTCGAAAGTTGCTTTTCCTCGTCGGTGTCCCACACCTGAGCTGTGTGCTTATTAACCGCGTAGTAGCCGATCGTGACCGAGCCATACGACTGCTCGCGCTTGGCGTTGTAGACCCAAAAATAATAGTAGTCCGCCTGATTTAGTTGGGCGCTGCTTTGTGCTTCCATACCGATGTCGAAGCCGCTTGCTCGTTGCTCCTCCCCAACTGGCGAAACGTAGACTAATATCCTTGCCTCGGTCGCGCTCAAGGTCGTCGTCTTGTCAGCGGCTTTGCCCCGGTCGTTTACGATGCAGAGAATACCCAGTAGGAGCAGAGCCAATGCGCAGCGTTCAACCTGCCATGCAATCTTGTTGGTCATTGACATTGAGACACCTGACTGATCCTGAGAATGAGTTTACCAGCGTAGCCGGGCTCACTGCTGAATTCCTTTGGCGGGGTAGTTTGCCGACTTGCGAAAGTTGCAGGATCGATAGCACCGTTGACTCGGAGCGGGTAGCGCACAGTCTCGTCTTTCAGAGACTCTGCGGCTTTTCCGTGTGCCATATTCATGTACGTGCATAAGTAACGAAGAAATTATTTAACGTCAAGAGCTGTGGATCAACGCCATCGTGCTAAAGCGCAAAGTCCGGGACGGTTCGTTTAGGGCATCCCCTTTGAAGCCCGAGGCTTCGGTTGGGCTCCCAACCACCATGCCGGCAGCAGCCATGCCTCCAGCTCGCAAGAGGCGTCAGGAGGGAGATACGAGGTGACCGCGCATTGCATCTCCCTGTCCTGCATGCCGCGGTTGAGCACGGTACGGAACACCAGCCAATGGTTCCAAACGTTCACGGTCTGCCGGACGTTGGGCGTCGTGTAAAAGTAGACTCGCTTCTCTCCGATGCGAGCATGAATTTGCGAGAGTTCGGCAATGCCGTTTTGCCGGAAGGGCTCTCCGCCTGCCATATGGCGCGCCACGATGGCCAGCCACGGGTGCGGGTGGGAGAGTTCCGGAAGATGGGTTCGGAATGCGACCCTTTTCTTGGCAAAGCCGCGCCGGGTCAACTCCTCGGAATTGGCGAAACCGATGTCGGAATCGGGCGTCGGATCCATAGGAACTATCTCGAGCTGCCGCCCCAGCGCCTCCGGCCTTTCCGCCAGGTTCTCGTCCGAGAAAGTTCCCTCGCCGGACAGCTTGGAATCGGGGCCGATTTCAAGCATTGCCACCTCGAACGGACGCAACCACAAGTCGATCCTCTCGCCGGGCGCGAGAGACCTTTCTGCACCTTTGACAAGCGACCTGGTCTCGGGAAAATGGCGTCGGAGGCTCACGCGTCCGCTGCCAGCGAAACCGAGAGAGGAATCCAAAGTGAGGCTAAACGATCGAGACTGAAAATGCACATTGTTGAGGAAGACCAAGCCATGGTCACCGTCAAAATAGGAGTATCCGTAAACGGTGTTTCACCACGGATCTCCGAGCAGGTGGCGCCGCTGGAGCAGGATTCGCTCCCGCGCCCGCGCGAGGCGAACCAGGCGGCCGAGTACGGCGACCTCTTCTTCCGGGATCAGGGCAAGGTCCGACCACAATTGCGGAAACAGCAGGTTCCCCCGCCCCAGGTCCATTACCATGGCCTCCAGCCACCGGTCCGCCTTGACGTAACTGCCCCAACTGGTGTTGGTGATCCATACGCCCAAACTGTCGCGGTTCGAGGGAGGAATCAGTTGGGCGAGATGCGAACCCTGATCGACAAGAAGCGTGGAACTGTCGCGATGAACCACCGTAGGGTAATCCGAGAGGCCGGTGCCTTCCCCGGAGATGCCGGTTTCAAAAAGGGTGTCGCCGAAGAGACAAAAATAGGGCGAGCTGATGCCCCAATAACCCATAAACAATGCGCGGGGAGCGGCTTCTTTAACGGCCTTGACGATGTCGATCACCGAGTCGTAGTTGGCTTCGGTCGAGTACTTGCCCGGCAAGTGGCCGTGCTGAGTGCTATTGCAATAGTATCTCCCGTTATCGAGATCCATGCCGCGGACCCGGAAGTCTTTCACGTGATGCAGAATCGCTTGCTTGAGAAGGTGCGCGTAAGGCTCGGCCGAGACGCACATGCTCCTCTGAAAATCGAGTTGGAGCACTCCATTGCGATAGAGCAGCGGCGGCCAGTAACCCTCCGGGTTCGGTCTCCGGCTCGCCTCGAGGCCTGCTGAGTTGCCCATACCCCAATCCGGGAAAGTGGCGTCAAACCATGTGCCATATTGCATTCCCAAGTCCTCAACCTCTTTCACCACCTTCATGGGACCCTCCGGCCAGATGTCTTCTCGATAATCGAGCCGGGTGGAATAAAGATCCTGCCACCAGCCGGAATCAGTCCAAAAATAATCAAATTGAATCCCCAGGTCCCTCCAGCGTTTCACATCCCGCAAAGAGTCCACAACCGTGGCCTCACTGAGATCCTGCTCCTCGAGAGTGAACGCCGCATGGCTGTTGATGCCGAACGGCGTGTACATGGACAGAATCTTTTGCGGACGCGGGCTGGCGCTGCGAATGTAATCCACGAACTGATAGGGGGCCTCGCCGCTCTTGGCCACTCCGAAACACGCCACCTTGGTCTCGAACGTCGCACCCGGTTTCAATACCCTTCCGGGAAAGTGGGTCAACCTCACGCGGCCCGGCAAACCCTGATTGAGGGCGGTCGGGTATTCGATGCCGCAGAACGCCTCGCCTCCAATAAGTACTGGAAAGCCGTAACCTCCTTCCTCCACCGGCTCCTCGAGGTGTGCATCATCCATCGTCACGTCCAGCAGCAAGCGGTCGGCGCCTCCGGCATTCTTAATGTGCAGCCACTTTCGCCGCGTGAAGCGGTTTAACTCGTAATGGGCTTCGACTTCGATCTGCTCTGGTTCGTTGCGCAGAGAGATGCTCACTCCCGGAGATTCGCCCGCACCATAATTGCGTAGCGCCTGCACGGCAAATTCGGAGACCGTGCGATAAGGAGGGCCTACCGAGACGAACTGATCCACCAGGTTCGAGGTAAACAGGGCGCGGTCCATCACGTTGCGCGGGCGGCCGCCAAATGTCTTGTCGTAGCCCCGGACGCATATCGCCAGAGTGTTGCGGTTGCCTTCCCCAAAAGAGAGAGCGCGGTGCGCCTCGGAACCGGGTTTGAGGGAAAACAGGCCGGGCTCGCGCCAGCGCCCGGAACTCACCCGCCTTCCCGCGACAACCCCGTTCACGTAAATCCAATATCGGTGCCAATCCTCTTGGTCGTAGCCTCCCAACGCCAAGACGATCTCCTCGTTCCGGGCGTCCTCCGGCAGGGGGAAGTGTTGCCGGAACCACGCGTAGCCGCGATAGCTGGGGCTGGGAGGCTTCCCCAGTCCTCTTACATCGTGAAGGTAAAGATTGTCTGCTCCACCCCATTGGGTTTCCTCGGGAAGGGCAGGAAGGTGATAGCCGAGATGCAGGCCGCGCGGGTCCGGCGCTTCGGGGTCAGCGGCTGCTTCCTGGCCTAACGTCCATTTCCACCAGGGAATCTCAATGCGCTGTCGAGAGGCGGAAAACGTGAGCGAGATTTCTTGCGAGCGCGCGAAGGAGACGTAACGCCCGCTAAGCGCGTTTCGGAACCCTCTCGCCTGAAGCCCTGCCCGGCCCACCTCGAGGTCCCATCGCAGCATGGAGTTCGATAGCACGATGGGCCTACCGCCGGGGAGGGCAGCGGCCTGCCCATACAGGGATGCCGCCGCCGTTAAGCTCGTTTGAATGAAAGTTCTTCGTTTCATGTAAGAAATCTCTCAGCGTGGATTTGCCAGCAACACTGGGCGTTCTTATCGGGCCGCAGGGCTACGAATCCGGGCAATGCCGCGACGCTCGCCTGGCTGCTTCACCGAAAATAATGCAGACGATTGAGGCCCGCTGCAACGAGTTGGCCCTATCCCGATCTCGAATCGTGCTACGGTTCACAGAAAGACTCACACGCTAGCCTCAATACTGTTCACTTAACGTGATTCTTGTGCTATTCTGGTTGGGGCGGGAGGTCCCCCAGAATGGCCCGTACCGTCGGAACTCTACCTGCAGGCAGCCGCATTACCGACTACATCAGCCTGGGTGTCATCACCAAGTTTTTCCCCATCGAGAAAGTCCGCGAGGCTTTGAAGCAGACGAACCGCACCAGCCGGCGGGAGCGTGATTTGCCCGCCCATGTGGTGGTTTATTACGTCATCGCGTTGGCGCTCTACATGCGCTCTTCCTATCGCGAGGTGCTGCGCTGCTTGCTGGAGGGAGTGCAGTGGCTGCTGGATCCGTCGGCCACCGTAAAGGTAGCGGGCAAATTGGGGATCTCGCAAGCCCGCAGCCGGCTGGGGACCGAACCGCTGAAGAAGCTGTACGAGACCGTCGTAACCCCGATCGCCGAAAAACGGACGCAGGGAGCCTGGTATCGACAACGGCGGCTGGTGAGCCTGGATGGCAGCACCTTGGATGTGGCAGACACCGCGGCGAACGACCGGGCCTTCGGCCGGCCCGGGGCCAGTCGGGGATCGAGTGCCTACCCCAAGATTCGCTTCGTGGGCTTGCTGGAAAATGGCACCCACGTTCTGTGGGCGGCGCAAGTGGATTCCTATGCGACGGATGAGATCACACTGGCGCAAGCCGTGGTGCCCGCCCTGAAAAAAGGCATGCTGTGCTTGGCCGACCGGTTTTTCCCCGGCTACGAACTGTGGCAGAAAGCCGCGCAGACGGGCGCTGAACTGCTCTGGCGAGTCCGCCAGAATGCGCGTTTGGAGGTGGACCAGCGCTTGGCGGATGGCTCCTACCTCAGTCGCATTTATCGGTCCACCTCGGACCGCCGGAATCAGCGCCACCCCATTACGGTCCGCGTGATCGAATATCGTCTGCAGGATGTGCCAGGAGCGGAGCCGATCTATCGCCTGATCACCACGATTCTGGATCCCCGATCGGCCCCGGCGAAAGAACTGGCGGCGCTCTATCACGAGCGATGGGAAATTGAGACCACGCTGGACGAACTGAAGACCCATCTGCGGGGTGCCCAGATCGTCCTGCGCAGCAAGACTCCGGAACTGGTCCGGCAGGAGTTTTATGGACTCCTTATGGCCCACTTTGCCATTCGCGGCCTGATGCACGAGGCCGCCCTGCAGGCGGATGAAGATCCCGACCACCTTTCCTTCCTCCATGCCGTGCGGGTCATACAACGGCGCCTGGCTCGCTATGTCGCTACTCCCCCCTCGGCAGAAGAGAGCGTTTCATGAGGCCATACTCCAGGAGATTCTGCAGGAACGGGTGAGTTGCAGCCGCCATCGCATCAACCCCCGCGGCGTGAAGCGCAAAATGAGCAACTACCGGCTGCGGCCTCGCAAGCGGGGACCTACTCGCCGCATCAACTTTTCTGCATCCGTGAGGATCGTTAAATGAACAGTATTGACGCTAGCCTGGATTTCTCGCCAGCTTTTTGCGACCCGCTTCGATGGTGCTGAGAGCGGCGAATGCAGCCTGGCAGCGCCTCCACTAACAGATACGCGAGCCAGGAGAAGTATAGCCGAATCTGGTTGCTCCGCATCAACCCCGTGCTGGTCCGATCCGCGAACAGTCCGTCAGCTGACGGACTCTTTGATTCGGTTCTCCATCTCTCCCCGCGCGCAATATAACTCTTCGTACAAACGTCGCGCTTCCCAGACCTCCCGCCCCAACGACGTCACCACAAAGCGCCGGTTCGCGCCCTTCTCCAAATGCTCCACCTTGGCCACCACCCGCCGCGCCCGGCTCTCTCCCGTCGGATCTTCCTTCTCGACCAGCACCGCCAGCAGCAGGCCCCGCCGTCCGTCAGCCGACGGATCGTGATCGTTCAAATTCTCGTACCCCAGCGCCAGCCCGTATCCGTCAGCCGACGGACTGCGCCACCAACTCCCGCCCCGTGTGCTCGACCCTCTCCGCCTCCCGATGGTCAGTGAGGCAGGCCGCAAACTGCTCCACGATCCCGGTTCGCTTCTCCACCTCGCGCAGCAGCAGCCCTCCGCCGTCGCTCGTGATCGCCCCACCCTCAAACCCTACCCGAACTTCCCGCCCACCCAGGGGGTGAAATTCAAAGAGTTTTCCGTTACACTCCATACTTATAAGGCTTTCTCCCTTCTCTGGCGCAAGTCTTTCTGAACAAAATGCTTATGCCAGAAGAGATAGCCTTCTTCAATTCTTTAATGAGGAATGCGGGTTAGTGGTCGGCGGGGTTAGCCGCTGACCACCACAAGCCATAAACCATTAACCACTTTGACAAGGAGGGGCTGATGCGGAACACGGTGGCGGGTCAAGGGAGAATTAAGCGCAGGGATTTTGTTACGGGAATCATGCTCGGCACATTGGGGAGATCATTTGCCGGGATTGTTTCGCCGAGCCAAACGGAAGCGAGAGTTGGGAATCAAGAAACGGGAACAGGCGCCGTGGAAGCCCCTGGCGGCAAGATGGTGCCCTGGGTCTTTGTGCACAGCCCGCTAGAACGTTGGATGAGCGACTATCAACGCACCTTCGATGCCTGGGAAGAGGGCGGGGTGCGCGGGATCCTCGTGGGCTACATGCGATTCTATCGGGAAATCACCCCGTTCGAAATGTCCTATCAGTATCAATATGCTGGAGCGCAGTCCCCTACGTTCGCCTTCGACCCCAAGGTGTATGCCGCTTTCGGTGTCGCTCCACCCCGCGAGGAACCGCGCGAACCCCAGAAAGAAAAGATGCTTCAGGCCATGTTGGACAATGCCGCCGCGCGCGGCTGGGAAATTCTCTTCTTCGGCTCAGGCCAGTCGGGAGGGTCGCGCCCCGTGGCGGAGGATCCTTATAACGCCGTGGGCTTTGCCGCCGCCGCGCAGGATACGTTGAACGCTTTTCCCCAGGCCCATGGGATTGTCATGGACGGCGCCCTCAGCGAACACAACTACGAACTTGCCTTCCATCATGGTGGGGAAGCGTTTGAGATAACGGATGGCGAGAAGGCCGTGCTCAGCGCTACGGGCGTGGATGTAGGCCGCATGGAGCGAGGCGCGGCACACCTTCTCGAGCAATTTCATCATCTCACGCCGTCGCGAGTTAGATACTACGCGCCCGGCGGCGTGCTGGGCGGTTTGGCGCTTTTCGACTTCAACGAGGATGCGCTTTACTGGTTTCGCAGGCGGCAGGAGGGCTCGCTGCACTACATGGCGGCGGTGCGGGAGCAGATGGGCCGGCTGAATCGCAAGGTGAAGCTGGGGGGGATCACGCGCATCTCGACTTTCTCGCTTCTCACCACCCAGGACTACGCCAAGATGAATCCCTACTTTGATTATATTTTCCCCAAGCTCTACTTTTGGCACCGAGGGTTCGACGGGATGTACGGGACGATCGCGCGCTGGGTGGAGAAGATCTCGGAATGGAACCCGCAGTTGAGCGAGAGGGAGTGTTTCACGGTGGTGAAGGCGTGGTTCGGGCTGGAGTTGCCGGGCATACACTCGCTGGCGGACATGGACCTGGTGGGATTTCCGGAGGGGTTTTTCACGGAAGTGGTGTATACGGAGACGCAGCGGGCGCTGGAGGGGATAGGGGATGAAAGCAAGGTGATCGGCTGGGTATCGAGCGGTCGGCATCCCCATGCCGGGGATCCGATGTCGAGCACTGACTTATATCGAATCCTGGTGGCGGCGCAGCGTGCCGGCCTGAAGCGTTTTGTTTACCATCCGGATTTCGATCTGGGGGCGCCCGAGTGGGAGGTCATCTCCGGGCTGTGCGGGAAGCGATGGAAGGAAGACCCCCAGGGCAAGTACTGGCCGGCTGACACGCCGAAGCCCGACACCTGGAACGGCGGGCGCAAGCCCAAACAGCCGCTATGAACAGTGCTACCGCGGGCTCGGCGAATCTTCGAATCATTAGGTATGATATGAGTTGGCAAGTGCAGTAGCGCATTCGGTTTCGGGGGCGCGGCGATGAAGATTCGTATTATGGGCGTTCCGCTCGACCTGGGGCAGGAGCGCCGGGGAGTGGATATGGGCCCCTCGGCGGTGCGCGCGGCGGGGCTTAACCAGGCGCTGAAGAATCTGGGGCATCAGGTGGAGGACACCGGAAACATTCATGTCCGATTGCCGGAGGAGCAGCACTATGGTGACCGGCGAGCGAAATACTTGAAAGAAATTGCCGAGACGTCGCGGCAAGTGGCGCAGCGTGTTCACCAGACCCTGGAGGCAGGTTATTTCCCTCTCTCACTGGGCGGCGACCACTCCGTAGCCGTCGGCACGCTGGCGGGCATCTCCAAGTTTTATCGCGGGCGGCAGCAGTCGCTGGGCTGCCTTTGGATTGACGCGCACGCTGACATGAACACGCCGAAAAGCAGTCCCAGCGGCAATGTTCACGGCATGCCGCTGGCTGCAACCTTAGGTCGTGGTCCGGAGTCGCTTACCAGGATTTTCGGCTACGCACCCAAAATCCCGCCCCAAAAGTGCGTCCTGATTGGGGCGCGCGCCCTGGACAGCCGCGAGCGGCGCTTTGTGAAAGAGTCGGGCATCACGGTGTTTACAATGCGGGCCATCGACGAGCTGGGAATGCGCACGGTGATGGAAAAGAGCATTGCGCTCGCCGGCGATGGGACTGCGGGTTTTGTCGTCTCTTTCGACGCGGACGTGGTAGACCCGGCTGAGGCGCCCGGCGTCGGCACGCCCGTCCCTGGCGGCATCACCTACCGCGAGGCTCATCTGGCAATGGAAATGGTCGCCGACAGCATGAAAATGCTGGCCTTCGAATTGGTGGAGATCAATCCCATCATTGATGTCATGAATAAGACGGCGATCCTGGGCGTCGGCTTGGTCAGCTCCGCGCTGGGGAAGAAGATTCTGTGACAAAGAAAATCCGCTTGGGAGTTCTTTTTGGTGGGCGCTCGGGTGAGCACGAAGTCTCATTGATTTCCGCCGCTGCGGTGATGAGGGCGCTCGACCCGGCGAAGTATGAAGTGGTGCCTATCGGCATCACACGCGAAGGCCGATGGCGCGTGGGGCCCAAAGCGTTCGGACTCTTGACGGAGACGGCGGGGGGGGGTGCGGCGCAGCGAACCGCGCCCTTGCAGACGGTGCTTGAGGAAGGCAGGGCCGTCACGCCCTCGGTTGACCCGACCAGCCCGAAGCTTCTTCCCTTGGCCAAGTCATCCCCGACGCTGAAGGCTCGCCCGGAAGTGGATGTCATATTCCCCGTGCTCCACGGCACCTTTGGGGAGGATGGAACCATCCAGGGATTGCTCGAGCTTGCCGACGTTCCCTACGTGGGTGCCGGAGTCCTCGCTTCCTCTGCGGGCATGGATAAAGACGTCATGAAGCACCTCTTCCGTGAGGCCGGATTGCCCGTGGTTCCCTGGGAATTGGCGCTCCGCAGGGATTGGGAGCATGACCCCGCCGGGGTTCGGAAGAGAATTGAGAAACGACTGCGCTACCCACTTTTCATCAAGCCCGCCAACTTGGGCTCATCCGTGGGGATCACCAAAGTGCACAAGCCGGAAGAGCTTCAAGCCGCAATGGACCTGGCCGCGCAATACGACCGTAAGATCCTTGTGGAGAAGGCCATCGAGGCGCGGGAGATCGAGTGCGCGGTGTTGGGAAACGATAACCCGGAAGCCTCCGTGCCCGGGGAGATTATTCCCGTCAACGAGTTCTACGACTACGAGGCGAAGTATATCAAGGAAGGCTCGGAGTTGGTGATTCCCGCCCGCCTCAGCCCCCGCCAGAGCAAACGCGTGCAGGATTTCGCGGTGCGGGCCTTCCAAGCCATCGACTGCGCCGGAATGGGCCGCGTGGACTTCCTGCTGGACCGGAAGAGCGGAAGAATTTTCGTGCTGGAAATCAACACCATCCCCGGATTCACGCCCATTAGTATGTACCCGAAGCTCTGGGAAGCCAGCGGCCTCCCCTACGCCAAGCTGCTTGACCGCCTCGTCGAGCTGGCCCTCGAACGTCATCGCGACAAGATACGCACGCGTTTCGACTACACGCCGCAACGATAGTGCGTTGGGTGTCCGTGGTCCGTGGAAAGAAGGGGCTGGGGCAGTCCTGAATTGTGAATTTTGAATTGAGTTCTTCGGTCTCTCCAATGCTTACTGCCTACTGCTTTTACAGAGCCGCAGGTCCAGCAGGATTGGTGATTTTCGATTGAGGATCTTCGTTTTCTTCAATCTTCAATTGGCGATCTGCGATTGGCGATCCCGGGAGAGGGATTTGCGCTACGCTTGCTTGTCAGTAGCTGGCAGGTCGTAGATAGTAGGTGGGGACAAACATCCTCCCATACATGCCAGCCACTACCTACCCGCTCACGGGTGGTGTCCTAAGATGTGTCAGTAGTAAGCTTTTTGTGGCTAATTGGTTACCTTGGGGGTGATGAAGTTCTTGATTTTCTCAAGCTTTGGCAAAAGATATTTGTCGTAATCAGATTCGGATATTTTCTTGAGTTCGTATCGCGCGTCTCGGCTTTCGTCGTCGAGATGACGATATGCCGGGTAAATTGCACTGAGTTGGGGGTCCGTTTGAACGATGTTCGTCCTGCCTGGTTTTTTCGGGTCAGGGTTCGTGTGCCGACGTGGAATGGGCATCCCAAGCTTGACGAAATATGCATTCACGTAATGAACTGCGGCGTAGAATAGACAGGTTACCGACCAATCCAAGCAATCAGTTTTGTTGTCGCGGATATGTTGCGCGAACTGTGTATTGTGTGCCGCCTGCTGAAGGTAATCGACGACAGTGTGTGGCATGTCGGCAATCTAGTCTCGCCTGTAGATTTCGCGTAAGCCGGTTCTAGCAAGATCCTCCGGGGAAACTAAATCGAAAGACGTTACCCGGAATTCAAAGTCGTAGACGCCTAGAATACGGCATACCTCTAGCTCTTTCTTGTAGACTTTCTCTCGGGCTTTCCGGTCATGGCTTTCGAGCAGTGTCCAGACTGTGACCTCCTCGGGACCAAATTGAGCGCAAATAGACTTGACCTCCCGAACGTTCTTGAACACCTCAACCAAAACCCTGGAAACCTGATGCGTTAAAGGTATCCACTCCACGGATTCGGAGGACGCCATTTTCGCATCTGAGGAGTGCGGCGGCATGCCCGACACTCTTGGAGTGGTCGCCAAATTCCCGTTGCCGATCTCTAACATGAACGCGTCAGAAGATGCAAGCACTAATGAATCGATGGGCTGTGGTCCCCACTCTCTAAGCTCAAGCATCACTGCACCTCCTTTTTCGATGACTGAGCCTCTGGAACGTCGATGGAAACAATGTTACCAGCACGGACCATGACTTGCGGCAGGCCGGTGACCGGGTCTGGAACAGCCAGTTTGAAGACGTCTGTGAGCACAATCTTGACTTTCAATGTGCTGCCATCGTCCAGCCTATATAGACTCCAGGGCTCTTCAATTGGCTTGAAAGCCATCTGTTCTGCCGGCACCATCTGACCTCCAAGATTGAGCTTCATCTTCCTCATTGGGCCTCCGCCGAGGTGCGAACTGTTACACTTATCGGCACACATTCTATTTTACTCTACCCATTTCGTTTCTGGCAATAGCCGAACTATAACAACATAAAGGCAATACAGCTCTTGACAGTACATAGTAATAGTGGTCGAAGTGCGGAATCTAGGCACCGGCGGGCGCTACCGGTCAGCAACACGCCGATGCCCCAGCACCACTGCATGAGCCCTCTTGACAGCCCTAGGCCAACATTGTATTTTAACTATCTGGTTAGTTAAATGGAAAAGCGGATCTCGGACAAGCCGGCGGCACGCAGCTCACGCCCTCACAACAGCGCAGCGACCCGTGACGCTATCTTGGAAGCCGCGGAGCGGATTTTTGGGGATGAAGGGCTGGAGGGCGCCCGCACGGACGCTATTGCCGCTGCGGCGGGCGTCAACAAGGCGCTGCTTTACTATTATTTTCGAAGCAAGGGAGGGTTATATCGAGCCGTCCTGGAAAGCTACCTGGCGGACTTTAACCGGCGAGCCTTGGAAGTGCTGTCTTCCGAGGGTTCGGCCCGCTCGCTCTTGCTGCGCTATATCAACCTCCATTTCGAATTCATTGGCGCCCACCGCCATCACGGTCCCTTGTTTCAACGGATGCTGATGGCGGATGAAAAAACCTGGGTCCGACTCGCTCGGGAGCACGGCCTCCCGCGGCTGAAAGCACTTCTCAAGGTCATCGAGCGAGGGATGCGGACTGGGGAGCTCCGGCGGATGGATAGTATCCACGCTGCCATTTCGCTGGTCTCGCTGATTGTGTTTTATTTCAGTTCGGCGTCTGTGTTGCGCGCGGTCAGCGGAATAGACCCCTACGCCAAGGGCAATGTGGAACGGCGAAAGAAAGAAGTGCTGAAGTTCGTCCGCTATGCGCTGTTCACGGATCCAGAGAGTGAGGTGCGATGAAGCGCAAAATACTAATTCCGGCGCTCATTCTGCTGGTGCTTGCCGGCAGCGTGGCCTACTACAGAGGTACGACCAGGCCGCACAGCATGGTGATTACGGGTATCGTCACTACCAACGACGTCATCGTCAGCGCGCAGATTCAGGGTCAATTGGCGCGACTTCTGGTTAAAGAAGGCGACACAGTACAGACGGGGCAGCTCGTGGCGGTGATCGAGCCGGAGGAGTTGCGGGCCGACAAGGCCTTCTATGTGCACACGGAGCAAGGCACGGCGGCGCAGGTTCAGCAGGCAGAAGCCGCGCTGCAATATCAGGAGAAGCAGACCCGGGATCAGATCCGGCAGGCAGAGGCGGCGCTGGCTTCCACGCAGGCGCAACAAACCGAGGCCGAAGCGGATCTGGAGCTGGACCGGGTGAACCTGGGACGAGCCGAGGGACTTTTCAAGCAGAGCATTGTTTCAGCCCAATCCCTCGATCAGGCGCGAGCGACTTATGAGGCGCAGAAAGCCCATGTGGAATCTCTCCGCAAGCAGGTGGAAGCGCAGCGCGCGGCCGTAGCCTTGGCACGCGCGAATGAAGACCAGATCACAGTGCGGCGAAATGAACTGCTCTCGATGCGGCGGCAGTTGGCGGCCGCTGGCGCGCAGATGTCGAAAGCCCAGGTCCGCCTCAATTACACTGAAATCCGCTCGCCCATCCCGGGCTTTGTCGCCAGCCTGCCGGCTCGCCAAGGCGAGGTGGTGAATATCGCGCAACCGATTCTGGAGGTTGTCAATCCCGACGATCTCTGGGTGCGGGTTGATGTTGAAGAGACTTACATTGACCGCGTGCGCTTGGGCGAGAAGATGAGGGTGCGCCTGCCTTCAGGGGCCGAACGAGAAGGGACAGTTTTCTATCGCGGCGTGGATGCTGACTATGCGACACAGCGCGACGTGAACCGCAGCAAGCGCGATATCAAGACTTTTGAATTCCGTTTGCGGGTCGATAACAGCGACCGCAGTCTCTGGCCGGGGTTGACAGCCTACATCAATGTCCCGCTGCCAGTGGCCAGGTGAATACACAATTTCAAATTTCAAATCTCAAATTTCAAATTAAAGGAGCTCGTGGCAGCGGTTGAGTGACTACAGTTGAGTACTGACGACTGACTACTGACGACTGACAACTAACAACGGAGAACAGGCTAGTGCCGGCGATTGAAGTTCTGGAAATCAAAAAGTGTTTTGGCTCGTTTTGCGCGGTGGACTGCTTAAGCTTTAGCGTGGAGCAAGGGGAGATCTTTGGCTTGCTCGGTCCCAACGGCGCCGGGAAGTCAACGCTGATTCGCATGCTCACCACGCTGATTCCTCCCACCTCCGGCAGCGCCCGGATCAATGGATTTGACGTAGTGCGCTCGGCGGCTGAAGTGCGCCGGTCAATTGGAGTGATCCCCCAAGCCATGACTTCCGACCTGGACCTCTCCGCGAACGAGAACATGAACATCTTTGCCAAGCTTTATGGAGTTCCGCGTGAACGGCGCCGGCGCGTGGTGAAAGAACTGCTTGAAGCCGTGGACTTAGGGCAATGGGCGGATAAACCGGTCAAGAACTTTTCCGGTGGCATGCGGCGGCGGCTTGAAATCGCGCGCGGACTCGTGCATGAGCCCAACATTTTCTTTCTTGACGAACCCACCACGGGCCTCGATCCCGCCTCGCGCATCGGCGTTTGGGAAATGCTCATGAAGCTCAAGAAGGGCCGCGACCTCACTATCCTGCTGACCACGCATTACATGGATGAGGCCGACAAGCTTTGCGGCCGCATCGCTATTGTGGATCACGGGAAGCTTGTGGCGCTCGACTCGCCGCTGAAGCTCAAGGCCTCCATTCCGGGAAACAATATTCTGGAAATCAGCTTTTCCAGAATTCCCGAGGGATGGATTGAGACCCTCAAGAACCTTCCGGAAGTGCAAAGCGTGAAGGCGGAAGACCATGTTTACCGCATCGGGTCGAACAACGGGCCCCGGACCACCGTGTCGTTGATGGAAGCCACACGCATGGCGGATGTGGAAATTACTTCGCTCTCGGTGCAGAGCACCACCCTGGATGACGTCTTCATGCATTACACCGGCAGGCAATTGCGGGATGCCTTGCAGGACGCGGCCGCCCGCGATCTCAGCTTCATACGCAGCACGGGCTTTACGCGCTAAGGGCGGACTCTTATGAACCGTATTCTGGCCATCATCGAACGCGACATGCGCAGGTTCATGCGAAGTCCTACGCTGATTGTCGTTTCCATGTTCTTCCCGCTGGTTCAGTTGGTAGTGCTGGGTTACGCCTTCGGTGGAAAGATCAAAGAATTGAAGGTGGGAATCGTCGATCAGGATCGCGGCATCCCCACGGTGAAGTTGCGGGAGATGTTTGGAGCCATTGCCGCCAATGTGCGAACCTTCACCACGGTCGATTATACGGACCTCACCAAGGCCAACGCGGACTTGCGAGAGGGGAAGATCAACGCGGTCCTCAATATTCCGCCTCAGTTCTCCCGACGTTTTCTGGCCCAGGACGCGCCGCAGGTGGCGCTCATTGAAGACAACACGGATAATTTCGCGGTGGGGGCTCTGCAAGGGACATTTTCCGATCTCATCGGGACCTTCAATCAGCGCGGCCTCAATCCCCGCGTCCCCCGTGGAATCACGCTTTCCGTGGTGGAGCTTTACCCCTACGTTCCCTACATCCAATACCTGCTTTCCGGTTCGATTGTAATTGCGATTTATATTTCGGTGATGATCGGCGGCGGGATTATCTATATTGATGATAAGGCGCGCGGGCTTCACGAGGGCTATCTTCTTACGCCGATCAGCAAATTTGAATTGATCTTGGGCTTCAATATGTCAGGGGCCATCAAGGCCTCCCTGGCGGGATTCATCCTTACGACGCTGGGATCGATTATCGCCGGTATCCCCCACGCCCTGGACCCTGTCCGCATGATGAAGCTCATTTTTCTCATCGTAGTTACCTCCGTCTCCCTGATCAGCATGATGTTTCTTTTCATGGTAAGGGTGAGCGACCCGCTGGTCCCGCGGGCGATTTTCGGAGTCCTCAACACCCTGCTCTTTTTCCCCAGCGGCGCCGTCTACCCGATCAATGGCTTCCCCAAGTGGATGAAAGTCATTGCCGAAGTCGATCCCTTCACTTATGCGGTGCACGCGTTCAAGGCCCTTTTGCTCAAGAATACCCCACTGGTCGCGATCGCGGGCGACCTGGCCTATCTCGCCATCTTCGCCGTTGTTTCCATGTTTCTGGCCACCTGGCTTTTCCAACGCACGCTTTGATGGCGTGAACTCGGGTACAATAGAATGGAAGGGGGCGAAGCCCATGACGCTGTTAGACACCACACCTCCCAAACCTCCTATCCACGTCTGGAGGTACATCGTCCTTGGCATCTTGATTTTTCTGCTTGCCGAGGGTCTCTACTTCGCGTTTCGAAATTATCCCGAGGAGCGCGCTGTGGCGCGCTTCCTGACAACCCTCAAGCAGGGAAATTTCCAGGAGGCCTACCGGCTTTGGCAGCCGAGCCCATCGTATACCTACCAGGATTTTCTTCACGGCTGGGGGATACAGGGGGATTACGGCAAGATCCGCGAGTTTCAGATTCTGGGCGCCAAATCCCAGGGGGCGTCCCTGGTCATCGTCACCGTAAAGGTGAACAACATTGAGCCGCCCCTCGACCTTGTGGTGGACCGCAAGACGAAAGGCCTGTCCTATTCAGTCTTCTAAACAGTGTGAATTGCGGACTCGCTGTGGTGTAAGATGGTGAAGGCCGTCGGGCGAAGCCACGTGCGACGAGGTGGCGGGTGAGATCACTTTACTTGATCGAATCGCTCTTTTTCCTTGGTTTTGGCGTGCTCGTGATATACCAGGGACCGTGGCACTCGCGACGCCTTATCGGGATCAGCATGGCGGTTGTTGGATTCGGCTTGTGGATGCTTGCACGGGTTCAGCTCGGGAGGTCTTTCGCCGTCCGAGCGCAGGCCAAAACACTTGTGACTACAGGCCTCTACTCCAAATTTCGCCATCCCATCTATCTCTTCGGTGGGATAGCCTATCTTGGTTTGTTTATCAGTTGGGGCAAGCTGATTCCGTTGCTATGCTTTCTTTCGATCTACCTCGTGGAAATCCTGCGGGCAAGAAAAGAGGAGAGGGTCTTGGAACAGGCATTTGGGGAAGAATATCGCCGGTACAAGGCCAGTACGTGGTTTTGAACCGCGTCCATGGCGGGTAGTGGTGTTATTTTCGTGCATCTCGAAACGCCAGTCATTCCCGCGAAAGCGGGAATCCAGCCTGTAGAGAGCGCATCTCCAAAGGTTCGCGGGGTGGATTCCCGCTTTCGCGGGAATGACTGCGAGTTCCAGCACTCAGAACTTGCAAATAACACCAGTACCCCTCGGCGAAATCGGTAAGGAATAGCGCGTCCCTGGCGGTATAATGCAACCGAGGAGGGAACGGGCAAGCATGACGCGAGAGGAACTGCTTTCCCGCATCACGATTAATCCCAATGTCTGCTTCGGGAAGCCCTGTATCCGCGGCCACCGCATCTGGGTGTCGCTGATTCTGGACTACCTGGCCAGCGGGATGACGCAGACTGAACTCCTGGCGGAATACCCTGCGCTTGAGGAAGTTGATATTCTCGCCTGCATTGCTTATGGGGCCGAGATGTCAAGAATGGTGAATAGTAAATAGTGGATTGTGGACGCGGAGTTTGCATTGCACGGTGCCCTCACGGGTTCGGACGGCTACGCTTTTTAAATTCAGAATTTATAATTCACTATTTACTGTTAATATGCTGCCACATTTTACGGAGGTGAATAATGTTTGACGTTGTGACCTTTGGCGAAGCGATGATTCGCCTTTCTCCACCGCATTTCGAGAGACTGGAGCAAGCCAACTCACTCGACTTGCGAATCGGCGGCGGTGAATTGAACGTCGCCGTGGGTGTAAGCCGCTTAGGCCTGCGAAGCACCTGGGTCTCGCGGCTCCCCAGGAACGCGCTGGGGAAGCTAATGGAGAACAGAGTCCGCCAGGCCGGGGTGGACACTTCCAACCTGGTTTGGAGCGGGGAGGGTAGGCTGGGGCTTTACTTCCTCGAGTTCGGCGCCGCACCCAGAGCCAGTTCGGTGCTCTACGACCGGGCGCATTCGGCCATCAGCGCGGTGAAGCCGGGCGAGATCAATTGGCAAAAGGTGTTTCAGGGGGCGAAGTGGTTTCACACCAGCGGCATCACCCCGGCGCTCAGCGATTCGGCGGCCGCTGCTACCCTCGAGGCCCTCAAGGCGGCAAAGCAGGCCGGACTTACCGTGAGTTACGATCTGAATTACCGCGGCAAGCTTTGGTCGCCCGACAAAGCGCAGGCTGTGCAGGAACCGATGATGGAGTTTGTGGACGTCTTGATGACCACTGAGGAAGACACCAAGGTGGTCTTCAAGATTGCAGCTTCCGGCAAGACCGATGATAAAGGTTTTGCGGAAGTTTCCGGCGAGACTTACAAGGATGTGGCGCGCCGGCTTCACGAGAAGTTCAAGTTCAAGGCCGTTGCCATTACCTTGCGAGAGAACCCGCTGGTTTGGCGGAACACCTGGACAGCCATTGCCTACGCCGAAGGCCAGTATTTCGACGATGTAAAGTACGAACTTGAAATCGTCGACCGCCTGGGCGGAGGTGATTCCTTCAGCGCCGGGTTCATTTACGGCTATTTGACGAAGAAGTCTTACGCTGACGCCGTCCGTTACGGAAACGCATTTAGCGCCCTGAAGCATTCCATTCCCGGTGATTTCAACTGGGCGACGCTGCAGGAAGTAGAGAATCTGCTCAAGGGCGCCAGCCTGAGAGTGGCACGGTAAACCCTGGGGGCTGGGGACTAGGGACTGGGGGCTAGGGAAAGGCGAACACCAAGAGGGTCGCGGCGTTACGACACTCTGCCGAATGCCTACTGCCCGCTGCCTTCTGTCCGGCCTCACCCCCTAGTCCCTAACCCCTTCAATTGAGGAGAGAGAAATGTCCTGGACAAAAGAAAAGACTCTGGCACTTATTCGTGAAGTTGGTTTGGTTCCCATTGTGCGCACGCCCTCGCCCGACGACGCCCTGCGCGCCGCAGAAGCCATTATCGAAGGCGGGATAGGAATTGCCGAGATCACCATGACCGTTCCGGGCGCCATCCGAGTCATGGAACGCGTGGTGGAGAAGTTCGGGGATAAGGTGCTGCTCGGCGCGGGGACGATCCTCGACCCTGAGAGTTGCCGGGCAGCTCTGCTGGCCGGGGCAGAGTTCATCGTTACACCTTCACTTAATCCGCTGGTCATCGAAATGGCGCGCCGTTACAGCAAGGCGTGTTTCCCCGGCGCCCTCACGCCCACCGAAGTCGTTTTGGCATGGCAATCAGGCGCTGACATGGTGAAAATCTTCCCTTGCGGGCCCGTGGGCGGGCCCAGCTACATCAAGGCGCTGAAGGGGCCGTTCCCGCAGATTGATTTCGTCCCCACGGGCGGAGTCAATCTTGAAACCACGCCGGAGTTCATCAAAGCCGGGGCAGCGGCAGTGGCAGTGGGGGGAGAACTGGTGAACGTGAAAGTCCTGAAAGAAGGCAAGCTGGACGTGGTGGTTGCCAACGCCCGCAAGTTCATCGAAGCTGTCCGCTCTGCCAGGGCATCGCTGGGCAAATAACCAGTGGCGTGCCCACCACCCCCTGGCCCCCTCCTCAGAGAGGAGGGGAGTTAGCGCCCCCCTCCTTTATAAGGAGAGGGTAGGGGTGGTAGTTGTAAAGTAGTAGCCGGGACGCCACACGAGGTATGAGCTCGGCGCTGCTCAATTTCGCGCTCGCCGCCGCTATCCTGGGAGGCGCCTGGGTACTTACCAGTCTGTTCGCGCGCGCCATGTACCTTGTTTGTCCAGCCTGCCAGACGCTAAACGCCCGGCGGCGGCAACACTGCCGGAAGTGTGGGCAGCTAATGCGCGCACCTCGCCCTGAAGCCGGGAACCCCGAATGACAAGTGGAGAAGCGAAGCGGGTCGGCACACAGGAAGGCGGTTTAGCAGGACGCTGAACGACCCGCTAGCCTGTCATTCCGAGCGAAGCGAGGAATCTCGCTCTGAAGACAAAGGCCATGAGAGATTCCTCGCTTTGCTCGGAACGACCCCGATCAGAAATGTCTTTCAGCCTCCAGTTCGAGGCGAGACGAGAAAAGCGAGTCGAGGAGGAGTCAACTGAGTGACCAGGGGGGAGCGGCTCGAGGCCATCCGGGGCGAAACTCAATATTTACTATTTACTATTCACTACTATATGTATATCTACGAAGGTCAGCGCAACACCCTCCAATGAATCAATGAGTAAATGAAACAATCAACCAATTCTCTCATCCCATTACAAGTCCGCCATTCACGTGGATGACCGCGCCGGAAATGTAACCGGCTTCTTCCGAGGCCAGGAACGCTATGGCGGCGGCCACTTCTTCCGGCCGCCCGAAACGCCGCATCGGAGTCTGGCTCATCCATTCCTGCTCGCGTCCGGCCATGCGCTCCAGGAGCAGATCCGTGAGGATACGCCCCGGGGCCACCACGTTTGCCGTGATTCCGTAAGGCCCCAGCTCTTTGGTCAAAGAAAAGGTGAATCCCAGCAGCCCCGATTTGGCGGCGGAATAGTGGGCATGGTTATTCGACCCGGTATAAGCCACCTGTGACGAGACATTGATGATCCGTCCCCAGCGGCGTTCCTGCATGGAAGGGATACACGCGCGCGCATATCGGAAAGACGCGGTCAAGTTAATAGCCAGAGCTTGGTCCCAATCTTCATCTTTCAAATCGACCACAGCGGCATCGGTCATCTCACCGGCGTTGTTCACCAGGATGTCAATCTTCCCCAGCCCCGCGACGGCCGCTTCGACCGAGCGCTTGATCGCTCCCGGGTCAAGTACATTGGCCTCAATGGCCAGGGCCCGCCCCGCGGTCGACCGTATCTGCTCCGCAACTTCCTTGGCTTCATTGATGCGGCTCCGGCAAAGTACTGCTACGGCTGCGCCTTTGGCCGCCAAGGCCAGGCACGTCGCGCGTCCAATGCCTCGCGATCCACCCGTCACCAAAGCCACTCGGCCCGCCATGTTTCTGCCCGCGGAACTGCTCCCAACCTCGTTGGACGATTCCATTCTCGATCACTCCTTCGTTTTGCCACGGCCAGCGGGCAGCGCTCAGCTATTAGCGGTCGGCCTTCAATCGGCAGTTTTCATTGCCCAGCTAAACGGCATAGCATTTCGCGCTTTACCCTTCAAAGTTCATTCTTGCACCCGCGCAGGCTAACCGCCTTTCTTTTCAATAACATTCCCGTTTTATGTGGCTAAGTCATTTGTTTTCATACACATTCCCGCTTCAGCCGCGGGTTTTATACAGCGATCCTTTGTTTTCAATGACATTCGGGAGTCGTTCATTCACTTTCTGAAGTTACTACGCTTCCGCGAACTCAGCCTCTGAGGGCAGAATGTCTATTCTCCAAGGTTTGTACGTGTCCACTTCTCACATCGATAGGCTACCACAGGGGCGGGACGTTGTCAAGAGACGATATGTCCACATGTGTAGCCCATCCCCGAAGAATTTGTTTCATTGATCCCTTGGCTCATTGAGTCATTGAAGGGCGGCGTGAGGCTTGGCTTCGACCCCGTCCGTAAGTCATTTAGGAGCAGGGGCGGAGTCGTTTTCTCAATGAATCAATAATGAGTGAGGGGCATTGCAAATCGAATTAGTTGGGTGTACAGTCCGGCCCGGTGGTCTCAATAAGGAGACTCCAAACGAGATATTATCCGCTAGGACAATATGTCGTAGGGGCCGCCACGCCCTGACAGCCACCACCTTCGTCCTTGGAGGCAGCATGAAACTCTTACGCTCGCTTCCTCTGCCAACCCTTTTAACCATCGCGTTTATACTATTCTTTTCATTGACAACCTCCGCGCAAACGGCCCGCGTCCCCGTGCGCGTCACGCAACCTGTGGACCTGGAGAAGCCCGTCACATTGCAAGGGAATACACATCCGCTGGCGCGCCCTGAATTTGACCAGGGCGCCGCGCCTGACAGCCTGCCCATGGAACGCATGCTGCTCGTCTTGCAGCGCTCGGCGGAGCAGGAGACGGCGCTGCGGAAATTGCTGGATGAGCAGCAGGTCAAGTCCTCGCCCAACTATCACATGTGGCTCACCCCGGAGCAGTTTGGCGAGCAATTCGGCCCCGCCGATGCGGATATACAGGCCGTGACCGATTGGCTTAGGTCGCAGGGCCTTTGGGTCAACAAAGTGGCCACGGGCCGTACGGTCATCGAGTTTTCGGGCACGGCAGGGCTGGTGCGACAGGGGCTGCACACCGAGATCCACAAATTCGCGGTCAACGGCAAGGAACATTGGGCCAACGTCAGCGACCCGCAGATTCCTGCGGCGCTCAAGCCGGTGGTGGCAGGCTTTGCCTCGCTCAACAACTTCCCGAAGAAGCCCCTGATCCACAGCCTGGGCACGTTCAGGCGGCGGAAGGCGACTGGTGAGGTGTACGCCGCTGTTCACCATCGGTATACCTTGTAGTACCGATAATGGTTATACATGCTACTATTTTGCCCTTGGCCCGGCGGATTTTGCCACCATTTACAACGTGGCGCCGCTCTGGTTGGCTGGAACCGACGGCACCGGGCAGACCATCGCTGTTGTGGGGGAGACCAATATAAATCCCCAGGACGTGGCGGACTTTCGGGCCATGTTCGGCCTTCCGGCGAATCCTCCCAACATCATTTTGAACGGTCCCGACCCCGGGATTAACGCGGACGAGGTCGAAGCCGACCTCGACGTCCAGTGGTCCGGAGCGGTCGCCAAGGGCGCGACGATTGATCTTGTGGTCTCGGAATCCACCGAGACCACGTCGGGTATCGACCTCTCAGCCCTTTACATCATTGACAACAACCTGGCGCCCGTCATGAGCGAAAGCTATGGTGAATGCGAGGCTCACCTGGGCACAGGCGGCAACCAGTTCTACAATACCCTATGGGAGCAAGCAGCTGCACAAGGGATCACAGTTATAGTCGCGTCGGGTGACTCCGGCTCCGCGGGATGCGACAGCGCGAACCGCGGCGAAACGGCCGCCGAATACGGCTTGTCGGCGAGCGGCCTCGCTTCCACCGCTTTCAACGTGGCCGTGGGGGGAACGGACTTTAGCCTCAATACGAACAACGTGCTAACGTATTGGTCGCTAACGAACGATTCCTCGCAGTCTTCGGCCAAGTCCTACATTCCCGAAAGCACCTGGAACGATTCTTGCGCGGCCTCCGGCTCGGTGTACGGCTGCACCCCACCCCCCAACACCACCTATCTCGATTACGGCCTCTACCTGATTGCGGGCGGGGGAGGACCGAGCAGTTGTACCAATCCATCGGGCACTTTCCCCAACCTCACTTGCAGTGGAAATTACTCCAAACCTCCCTGGCAGAGCGGGGCGGGCGTACCCCGTGACGGTGCGCGCGACATCCCGGACGTGTCCCTGTTTGCGGGCAACGGCATGCATTTCGGCTTCTATGTGATGTGCCAGATGGATGCGAATGCCTCAACTGGCGGTAATGTGAACTCCTGTGGTCTGGCTTATGATGCCTACTATACAGATTTTCAAGCTGGCTCAGGAACCTCGGCGTCGGCACAAGTGTTCGCGGGCGTCATGGCTCTAGTGAACCAACGCTACGGCCGCCAGGGCAATGCGAATTACGTGCTCTACCCGATGGCGGCCAAGAGCAGCGCAAGCTGCAATTCCAGCACGGCTCCGGTAACGAATTCGAACTGCATTTTCTACGACGTGACGTTGGGGAACAACTCGGTGATCTGCCAAGGGGGAACGCCGGACTGTAGCAACGCCACTTCTGGGCAGTATGGCATTATGGTTTACGCTGGCTCGCCAGCATACCCTGCGAGCGGGGGCTACGACTTAGCCACAGGCTTGGGCTCCGTCAATGTCGCGAATCTGGTCAACAACTGGACCTCCAGCTTCACTCCTTCGACTACCGACCTGTCACTTTCCACCAGCCCCCCCACTAATCCTATCACGCTGACGCACGGCCAGCCGGTCAACTTCACGATCAACGTTGCCCCCGGCTCCGGTGCAGGAACGCCGACGGGGGATGTCTCGCTGATCGCGCAAACCGGCGGCAGTTCAAGCAATGCTAACGGAATTGGCCCCTTTACGCTGAGCGGCGGCAGCGTTTCCAATTCGACCACCATGCTCCCTGGCGGGTCTTATAATGTGACGGCCCATTACGCCGGCAATGAGACTTTCGGGGCGAGCGATTCCTCGCCTGGAATCCCTGTCACCGTGGGAAAAGAAAGCAGCCTGACGGAAATACGCCTCGTGACGTTCAGCGCCACTGCGCCTCCCGCTTATAACGTTACAACCGCCCCCTACGGGTCTCCCTACGTTTTGCGCATGGATGTGACCAACAGCAGCGGCCAGCTTTGCGCCTCTGTCACGACCGGATTGATCTCCTACCCATGCCCGACCGGGGCCTTGACCGTGTCCCCGGCGCCCACTGAACAAAGTCCCCCGCCGGGCACCGTTGCCGGGAGTTACACCTTGAACAGCCAGGGTTACGCGGAGGATCAGCCTATCCAGCAATCTCCTGGGACGCACAATTTTGTTGCCAGCTACGCGGGGGACAATAGCTATGCCGGAAGCACGTCACCCACACTCCTGGTTACCATTACCCAAGCACCGACAACCACTGCGTTCACTGGACTATCGTCGTCCATTGTTCAGCAGCCTTACAACACCTTGAACGTGACCGTCAGCACGCAGAGTAGCGGCCTGGCCCCGACAGGCAAGGTGCAACTCCTGGTGGGGAGCACCCCCGTCCAAGGATGGGGGAGCTACACCTGGATTAACGGTTCGGCCAAGGCGCCCGCCTCCTTACAGGCCTCACTGAACGCAAGTTTGCCGCTCGGTCCAGTAAACCTTACTGCGCAGTACCCTGGCGATAGTAACTACACAGCGTCCACTTCCGCTACGACGACAGTGAACGTAACGGACTTTAGCGTGGCAGCGAATCCAAGCACCATCAACATCCCGGGGCCAGGGCAGTCCGGGACCGCCACGCTCAGTATCGCGCCTATTTCCGGATTCACGGGGACGGTCGACCTGTCCTGCGGCGCTAGCGGACCAGGGATTTCCTGTACAGTTTCGCCTTCATCCGTCACCGTGACCAATTCTTCCCCCGTGACTGCCACACTTACCGTCACAACGACTCCCCAATACAGTGCCACGCCACCAGCCCCACAATTCCGACCTCCTCCGAGTTTTCGCCTGCCTGTCGGATGGCTCTGGACGTTTGCTGGCTTCTTAGCGTTGGGGACACTGATGGCTTTGACGGCGGCTGGGCGGCGTCGAGTAAGCTGGCTGCTTGGGAGCGCCCTGCTGCTGGTGGGTGTTTGGGTGGCTTGCGGGGGTGGGGGGGGCGCAGGAGGCGGCGGTACACTGGGTGGAAGCCTCTCGCCAACTAGTCTTTCGTTTGGGCAGATGAACGTGGGGTCGAGCAGCAAGGCGCAGTCCGTGACGCTCACAAGCACTGGAAGCGGCTCGCTTGCCATCAATACCATTGGCATCGGCCCTCCGGGCGAATTTTCGGAGACAGACAACTGCGGAAGCGACTTGGCAGGCGGGAGTAGCTGCACAATTAATGTGACGTTTTCACCCAGTAAGACCGGGCCGATCCAGGCTCCCCTTGAGGTTTGGGACCAAGCGCCTGGCAGCCCGCAGAGTGTTAACTTGAGCGGTACGGGTGTCCCGCCAGCTACGCCGCCCGGCAGTTACCAGGCTTCGGTAAATGGCTCATCCGGTGGCGGCGTGCATAACGTTGCGGTTTCGGTGAACATACAATAAGGCCCGATGGCAAAAGACCAGCCAAAAGTCCTGCCTAGAAATCTGGATTCAGCAGTCATCAGAGGGCATGGCAAGTATGGGATTGTAAGCAGCCACGGACCGCTGACTCACCCTGAAACAACTACTGACGGCGGGTGACCTCGGGTGCGAGACCCCTCGGCCCGACCCGGCGACGACTGCGCAGGATGACAGCCTTCCTGCTTTGCCCAGCTAAGCTCTGCATCATGCCGGGAAGTAGGGGCGGGCCTCCTGCCTGCCCTCTGGTGGTGGATTGTTTGCGCGTTCCTTTTAGGGCGCCCATGGGGGGTGCCCCAACAAACATCACAGCGATTTCGCGGCGCGGAAGGCGATGCTGGGGAACGGGTCAGCGACCTCGGTCTTCAAGGATTAGAAACCGCCGAAGCGCGCAACTCTGCTCTGTGCCAGACCAACGGGGTCGCCAAATCTAAAGAATCGTTGGACGCACGACACTGGCGGGGCTTTGCCCCAACTCGACGAGCACGATCTCGCCGCGAAGCGGTGGACCGTGAGTAGCCGTGGGCGCAAGCCCACGGTCGGCAATCTCTGAAACGCTGCCCAACCCCGAAGGGGTCGATGTAGTGCTGACCTTAGGTCAGCATAGTGCATGCCGACCTAAAGGTCGGCGCTACGCCTTCCCATCCGTGGGTTTCACCCATGGCTATTCAAGGTGCTCCCCTTCGGGGAGCAAACCCAGGAATGCCAAACTTGACTCATTCACACCAAGTCTACTACTTCAAGATTTCTACCATCGCGCGTACACTAACCAACTGCCGGGATCCTTAGCGGAGGTTACCGTGATCGAAGCGAATGGGCCCAGGGTGACAGACGAGGTGACCTGCCCCACCCTCGAAGCAAAGGGCAACCCGAGCATACGAGTTCAGTTTGAATTCAGGTGTATAATCACCCGCCCAATTGAAACCGGCTGTGGGCATGCGAATTCGATAAATCATGAGAACACGGGAGGTCAATCTCCATGGATGAAAGCAACACTCAAAACTGCGGCGGCTCGAGAAGGGACTTTCTGAAAAGCGTGGGAGCAGGCCTGGCGCTGGGCCTCACTGCGTCCAACTATCGCGCCTTGGGGGGCGTGGGGCCGAATGAGCGGATTCAGATGGGATTCATCGGCCTGGGCGGCCAGGGAACCGGCCGGCTCAAGGAATTCATGCAGCACGACGATGTCGACGTCGCCGCCCTCTGCGATGTGGATGAAGATCATTTGAATCAGGCCCTGGCGGTTGTGGAGAAGCTACGCGGCAAGAAGCCAAAGGGTTTTCATGACTTCCGCCAGCTCCTCGACCAACGCGAGATTGATGCGGCGATGATTGCCACCCCGGACCACTGGCACGCGCTGCCCACCATCCGGGCCTTCCAGGCGGGGAAGGACGTGTTCGTCGAAAAGCCGCTCAGCTACTCGATAGGCGAGGGCCGCGCGATGGTGAAGGCGGCGCGCGCGAACCAGCGGGTTTCGCAGGTCGGGATGCACATCCATAACCACACCCCGAACTATCGTCGCGCTGTCGAGCTGGTGAAGTCGGGGATGCTGGGCAAGATCAGCCGCGTGACTTGCTGGATGACGTCAGGCACGAAGGGATATGGGAATCCGCCAGACAGCGTCCCTCCGCCGGAGCTCGACTACGACTTCTGGCTCGGCCCGGCTCCCAAGCGCCCTTACAATCCCAACCGCTCGCATCGCAATTTCCGCTACTTCTGGGATTATTCGGGCGGTATCTTCATCGACTTCTGGTGTCACATCACGGATGTGGTCTTTTGGGCGATGGATTTGAAAGCGCCCGAGAGCGTAGCCGCCGTCGGCGGGCGCTTCTTTCTTACCGACAATACGGAAACCCCGGACACCCTTGACCTCCTCTACCAGTTTCCCAACCTCGACCTCACCTGGACGCTCAATCCCACGCCACTTCCCGGCTTCGAAAGCCTGGGCCATATCGGCTGCGTTTTCCAGGGCGCCGAGGCCAGCTTGGCGGTGAATTACATGCAGCACGAGCTCTATGTTAAAGGGAAGAAAGTGACGGAATTTCAGCGTCCCGCTCCTACCATCCCTGATTCGCCCGGTCATATTCGCGAATTTCTAAACGCCATCAAATCGCGCCAGCGGACCACGTGCAATGTCGAGTACGCGCACCAGCTCACTAAGTCCGGCTTGCTCGGCAACATTGCCTATCGTACCGGTAGAAGAATACGGTGGGACGACGAGCACGAGAGGGTCTTCAGAGATCCCGCAGCCAACCGGCTGGTCACGCGCCGTTATCGCAAGCCGTGGAAACTCGCCTCGGCATAGCAGTGTCATTGCCAGGAGGGACACAACATGAGAAGACGGCAATTCATGGGGCGATTGGGAACGGCTACGCTGCTGACGGGTGGAAAGCTTGGCTTGGGGGCAACGCCTGGTCGGCCGGCCCATGAGACTCTCGCTGAAAGTACGGACATTGGAGATCGCAGTGGAGAGTTCTTCTATAGGCCCGCAGGCGCGTGGGCTGCGGATTTCATCCCGTTCTACAAAGATGGGACTTTCCACCTCTTTTATCTGCTGGATTGGCGAGACCGGCACAAGCACGGCGAGGGGACTCCTTGGTACCAGATCAGTACGCGGGACTTTGTTCACTTCACCGAGCATGGCGAGATGCTGTCGCGCGGCACTCCTCAGGAGCAGGACCTCTACGTCTTTACCGGGTCGGTGATCGAGGGCGAGGGGCGCTTCCACATCTTCTACACAGGCCACAACTCATACTTGCGCCGCCAAGGCAAGCCGGAGCAGGGAGTCATGCACGCCGTGAGCGACGACCTGCTGCATTGGCAAAAGATCCCAGAAGACACGTTCTATGCTCCTCAGGCTACCTATGAGCCCCACGACTGGCGGGACGCCTTCGTGTTCCGCAACCAGGAGGCTGGCGAATACTGGATGCTGCTCGCGGCCCGGCTGAAGACTGGCCCCTCACGTCGGCGCGGTTGTACGGCCCTTTGCGTCTCCCGGGACTTGAGGAAGTGGGAAGTGCGGGAGCCTTTCTGGGCCCCCGGGCTGTACTTCACTCACGAATGCCCCGACCTGTTTCGCATGGGCGATTGGTGGTACTTGGCATATTCCACCTTTACCGAACGTTCGGTCACGCACTATCGGATGAGCAGGTCGCTCAAGGGGCCGTGGCTTGCGCCCGAGAACGATACCTTTGACAATCGCGCCTTCTATGCCGCCAAGACGGCCTCTGACGGTAGGCGGAGATTTGTGTTCGGTTGGAATCCGACCCGTGCGGAGAGCCGTGACTTCCAGCCTTGGCACTGGGGCGGGAACCTCGTCGTACACGAAGTCGTACAGGAGGCCGATGGAACGCTCAACGTAAGAGTCCCGGAAACAGTGGACAAAGCATTCTCAAAGCAGATTGCGTTCGAGTTCAAAGCAGGCATCGGAAATTGCGAAATCGACGCGAACGCAGTTCGCATTGCCGTGCCGGATTCTTTTGGGTGCGCAACCGCAGGCACACCATCTGAGCCGTGCAAGATCGAAACCACCGTGGAATTTACAGAAAACACGCGAGGGTGCGGCATCATGTTCCGGGCGGACGATGACCTCGAAGAGGCCTACTACATTCGTCTCGAACCCCGCCGCAATCGCTTGGTGTTGGACTCCTGGCCCCGAGCCGGTGACGTGCCTTTTTGGGTTGAACTGGAACGGCCACTCAGCTTGATCGCGGGGAAACCCGTGGAGCTAAAAATCGTCGTCGATGGATCGATTTGTGAAGTTTACGCAAACAACAAAGTCGCAATGAGCACCCGGATGTACAATCGCCATACGGGCCAGTGGGGTGTATTCGTCAACGAGGGGCTTGCCCGCTTCAGCAATTCCAGGATGGCTTATTTATAGCCGACACGATACCAGAGTCGTGGGTCAAAACTCAGCCGGCAGCTTTCAGCCATCAGCAAGCAGCCGGTGTCTTTTACCGTGCCTGACCGCTGACGGCTGGCACTTGTCACCTAGCACCTGACACCTATTCGTACCGCAACGCCTCCATGGGATCGACCTGGGTCGCTCGCCGCGCCGGTACGTACGACGCCGCCAGGGCAGCAAGCCCAAGGAGAATGGGCACAACGACAAACGTGCCCAAATCATTCGGGGCCACGCCGTAGAGCAGGCTCGAAATCACGCGTGTAAGGCCAAGGGCGACACCCAAGCCCACTGCTACTCCGAGCAGCGTCATAATCATCTGCTGCCCGATTGCGAGCCTGAGAATGTCGCCGGGCTTCGCGCCGAGCGCCATGCGAATCCCTATTTCATGTGTCCGCTGGCTGACCGAGTAAGAAACAACACCGTAGACGCCGACGCTCGCCATGAGCAGCGCCAAGAACGCAAAAAGGCTGAACAGCGCGGCATGGAAGCGCGGCCCTATGACCGATTTCGAGAGCACCTCATCCATCGTCATCACAGAAGGAATGCCTTCGTCCTTGTCGGCGGACCAGATTCGATTGACAATGGCGTTACTCAAGCGTTGCGGAGGAACGATTGTGCGGACGACTAACGCGCTTTCCAATTCGCGCAGTTGAAGATGGGGACGGTAAACTTCCGGTCCGGGTTCCTTTTCTAGACTGACGTCTCGGGCGTCGTCGGCCACGCCCACCACCTCGCACCAGGCGCGATCACCCCCGCCGACATTGATTTTCCTGCCCACCGCGTCCCCATTGGGCCAAAAACGACGGGCCAGGGTTTCGTTCACTATAGCCACGGGGGGAGACCCATGTCTGTCAGCGTCCGTAAACGCGCGACCCCGCAAAATAGCAATTCTCATGGTGGCAAAGTATCTCGGGGTAACAGTTTGCATATGGGTGATATGGGTATGCGAATCTCCTGCCTGGAAGAGTTGACTTTCGCGCTTAAAGGCTTGAAATAAATCCTGCATCGAACTGGGCATCGACTCCCCTTCTCGGTAGACGGGGGTTGCCATTCTTCCTCCCCCAATTGGAGAAGCCCATACGAGCGCCGCCGATTCGACACCCGGCAGCGCGTTCACTTCGTCCAAGACCCTCTCGTAAAAGAGCATGGTTGCGTCCGGGCCAAGAGGCATCAGGTCCATTTCGCTCAACTGAACCACAAGAAGGTGCCGAGGGTCAAAACCCAGGTGCACGCTCATCAGCCGCGAGAGGCTTCGCACCACCAGCCCCGCTCCTATTAGCAGGATCGTAGCCAGCGCCACTTGGCACGCCGTGAGCGCCCCCTGCGCCCTGGGGAGGCGTGTGGCCCCGAAGGCGGCTCTTGACGTCATGCCTCCTTCCTTCAGCGACTCGACCAGGTCAAGTTTGGAAGCCACAAAGGCAGGGAAAACCCCAAACGCGATCCCGGTGAGAAGAGAAACCACAAAGGTGAATGCGAGCACCCAGCCATTGACGCTGACGCTGTCCAGGCGGGGGAGTTGTGGGGGTGCGAGTACCCGCACGAGGTGGATCCCGCCCAGCGCCGCAACCAAACCAAGGCAGCCGCCCAGGAAAGCCAAAAGCAAGCTCTCCGTCAGCAGTTGGCGCATAAGGCGGGGGCGAGACGCGCCCAGCGCCGCGCACACCGCAATTTCCCGCCGCCGGCGCGCGTTTCTGGCCATCAACAGGTTCGCGACATTTGAACAAGCAAGCAAGAGCACTAACCCGACGGCGCCCAGCAGGATCAACAGGGCTTTCTTAACCGGCCCAACGGTCTGCTCTTGAAGAGAAACTACCCGCAGATCCAGCTCTTCGCCCGTCCGGGACTTCCACCCTAGACGCTGGGCAATGACGTTTAGCTCGGCCTGCGCCTCGCGAGGCCCCACGCCTGCCTTGAGACGCCCGACGGCGATGCTGCCCACCGAAACTCTCTTCTCTGCCGGTGATAGCGTAGTCGTTGGGATCCAAACATCCACGAGCTGGCTGGGAAAACCGAATCCGGGCGGCATTACACCGATAATCGTGAACGGCTGCTTCTCCAGGCTTATTGTTCTCCCAATCACTCCTCGATCCGAACCCAGGTACTTTTGCCAGGACGAATAACTCAGGACTACCACATGGCTTCTGTCCGGCGTGGTTTCCTCGGCCGAAAAGGTTCGGCCAAAGAGTGGAGCGACTCTCAGCACCGTGAACATTCTCGGGGGAGACGTCGACCTCTCTCAAGCGGGTTGCCACTGCCGCACCGGTCAAAGTCACAGGCAACGGTACGAAGGAGCAAGTGCCTAGCGATTCGAGGGAATGGCTTTGGCGCCTGATCTCCGCCGCGTCGTCAAGAGAGAGGATGTCCCCGTAGGGCGAGTCAATTCGCACCAGTCGATCGGCGTGCGGGTAGGGCAAAGGGTGTAGGACAGCCGTGTTCACCAGGCTGAAAATCGTGCTGTTGACCCCGATCCCAAGCGCCAGGGTGACCACCGCGACGGCCGTGAAACCGGGATTCTTGACCAACATCCGCGATCCGTAGCGAACATCTTGCAAAAGGGTGTCGAGCCAGTTCCATCCCCACAAGTCGCGGCTCTTCTCTCTCAAAAGCAGGTCGTTGCCGAAGCGTCTTTGCACGGCGTAGTGGGCTTCCTTCGCCGAGAGGCCGCGCTCGATCTCCTCCTGCTCGCGCAGCTCGCGGTGCAGGCGCATCTCTTCCTGCAAGTCGGAGTCGAATTGATCGCGATGAATCAACCTCCAAAGCCGTCTGCTGATTTCACGAAACCAATTCATGGCGATCCCCCCTCAGGCTGTCTGAATGGCGCGCGTGATGGCTTGCATTACCCGCTCGAACTGGGAGATTTCGACCTCGAGCTGTTTCCGGCCTAACGGCGTGAGGCGGTAGTACCGCGCCCGGCGATTCCCCGCCGTGACGCCCCATTTCGCCGTTACCCAACCTCTAATTAGCATGCGTTGCAGCGCGGGGTAGAGCGAGCCTTCTTCAACCTGCAAAACCTCCTCGGAAACCTGCTCGATCCAGTTGGCGATTTCATATCCGTGCAGCTCGCCGCCCCGAGCCAGGGCTTTGAGGATTAACAGGCAAAGGGTTCCGGGAGGAATTTCGTCCTGGTGCATGAGCTTGCCTCCGTGGCATAGACAGTCTATGGAACTGAGCAAACGTTAGCACCGGCACGAGGGTTTTGCAATCTTTTTCTGTAGGGATCTTTTTCTGTAGGGATTTTTGCCTGGGTAGGTCTTCGGACTTTACGTCCTACCGCTGAGTGCAGCCGCCTTTGGTTGGAAACACGTTCGATAAAGCATCCGACGGAACTGAGAACCTCCGTCAGATCCCGGTACTCCTGCCGATAGACGTCCTCGTCCTAGAGCCTCTTCAAGAACGACCCACCGGTGATGCAGATATCGCCCTTCATGCATGCGCCGCCTGTGGGAGCCTCAGGCTCAATGTATCTGGCGCTTTTTCAGCCAATCCTGAAACTGCTTTTCGAGCTCCGGTTTCATGGGGTAGATGTCTCTGGCGCGATACTTTCCCTCTTTCATCTGAAAGCGCTCGAAGTCTTCGCGCGTTTCGGTGACCTCATCTTGCTGCACAATTTCCTCGACGAACTGGGGTGGGATCACGATCACGCCCTCCGCCGTGCCGAGAATAATGTCACCGGGCAGGACGGTAACCTCGTCGAGGCGGATGGGGACATTCCAGTCCACGCCCACCTGCGCGGCCTGCCCCACGACGTACACGCCGCGTACGTAGACGGGAAAATCTTTCCACAAGCGAATGACGTCCCAGTCGCGCGTGCCGCCGTCAATAATCACTCCGGCGGCCCCGCGGGCGCGGATGCCCGTGGCGGTAACGTCGCCCATAAACATGGTGTCCTTCAAATCCACCGCCAGGCCGCCCAGTTGCACCACAATCACGTCTCCGGGCCTGGCCTCCTCCGCGGCGCGCACGTTAAACACTGGGGAGTGATCAGTCTTCTCCGCGATGGTGTTCAAAGCCTTTTGCAGATCCGGCCGGATGGGCAAATACTGTAGCGTTACGGCGCGGCCTACCAGCGGAACGTCCGGCTGTGAGGCGATGAACCCGCCGGCGAATTGATGCTCGTAACCATGCTTCATCAGGACCCCCCAGGCGTTCTCGATGTGCACCTTCTTAAGGCGCTCGAGCAACGCGGCGCTCACCGCCGGCCGCTCTGCCGCCAAAGCTTCCACGACGGGGTGGGTGTAGACTTGCCCCGCGGCCAGTTGTGCGGCCACGAAGAAACCGACCAGCATTGCCGCCGTTCGTGCCCCTAGTCTCTTAACCATATGATGCCTCCTTTTCTTGGGCCCTACAGCCGTGCTAGAGGTCCAGTGTCATTCCGATCCGTCAGCCGACGGATCGGAATGACATCTTTTCATACCATCACATTGATCGGGTATTTTCCGTAACGTTGAACGGTTTGGTACATGCGCAGCGCGTTTTCGACGGGAACCAGGTCGTGCACTTCGCTCGAGGATCCGATCAGGATGCCGCCTTGGGGTCCGATCTTCTCGATGATCTCGAGGGTTTCCCGCTCGACCTCTTCCGGCGTGCCGTGGGGCAGGGTAACTTCACAGCAAACGTTGCCGAAAAGCAGGGTGCGCGGATAAAGCCGCCGAATCTCGAAGATGTCGTTGCAGCCGTTGCGCTCGATGGGATTGAATCCGTCGGCGCCTAGTTCATTCACGATGATGGGTAAGATTTCAGTGGCCCGGCCATCGGTGTGATAGAGGAATTTATACTCTTTGTCCTTGACGGGCTTGGCGATGCGCTTCCAGATGGGCAAGGCTTTGGCGCGAATGAAGTTGGGGCTGAAGATCGGTCCGTGCTTGCCCGCAACGTCTTCACCCATGAAAAGCAACGGGGCGGAGGGATTCTCCGCGTACACTTCGGCGATGTACTGAGAAAAGGCGCCGCACACTTCCATGAGCCGATCCACCAGCTCCGGAGCCTCGTAGACGGCCTGGCAGAACAACAACATGTCAGCGTAAGTGTAAGCGTCGGTGAGAGGACCCTCGACGCCGCCGATGAAAACCACGTCGTACGAGTCATAAACCTCTTTGATCTTCTTGATGGCCGGTTTGTACCACTCCTCGATCTCGCTCTTCTTGGGCGTGCTGGGCATGTTCTTCTCGAGGCCGCGCAGGTCGCTGAATGGCCGCTTGCCAATCCAGGCCGTCCCGCCTGCGTCGACCACCTCCCATTGGCCGGGGTCGACGCCCAAGAAGCGAATCCAATTCTCGATCTTTTCGCCCATCCAGTGATGTTCCGGGTCGTGAATGTAGCGTGTGGCATCCAGACCGATCCGCTTGCACATCCTGGCGTTGCGCTCGAGCAAATCCCCCTCCCCGCCGTACTTCTTGAGAATCTCGGCGTGATCGACCAAGTCATAGGTCATGATCCGGTCGGGAAGTTCCCAATTGATCGTTTTCACAAATCTCTCGAGGTTGGTCATATGAACCTGCTCCTATCGTAGGAGGGTCAAACAGCAGCGCATTTCGAGGCAGTATAACTGAAATATGGTCCGATGCGATTGCAAACATTTTGCGCAGCTTGTAGGGCCGAATCCGTCAGAAGAGCCGCAGGTCCCCCGGCAGACTGGGGCAAGCTACGGGCGGGAGCTGCGCTACGGTCCCGAATCCTGACTCCCGAATCCTACCACTTTGCTCTTGACGCTAGGCTGAACTTGTGATAGCCTAGTTGTAATAACCTACAAAGGGGGTCGCTACAGACCGCCCGAGGGGGCTTCGAAATCGCCCCGCTGGGGGGGGGAATATGGGAAGAAATTGCCAAGTAGATACTACTTAGGCGAAACGGACCGAGGACTCTTTTGAAAATAAAGCAGTTAGCTTTTTGGCACGCCCAAAACGGAATATCATTTCCGGGCAAAAAACCCCCATCAAAGCCAAGAATATGGCGAAAAATTCACCACTTGTGGGGCATTTTCCTGTCTGCGAGCACCTGGATGAGCAGACCCAGCTTTGACGCCCACGCTACATCAACGTGCGCCTTGGGCGCTAGGAGCCTGCAATCATTCCAAAATATCCGCTGAGCCAGCAACGGTGTGGGCCGGGGTTAGGTTGGCATCAGGCATGCTCTGGAGTAGGAGGCGGGATAGCGTGTACTTCAGGAGCGGGGGTCTAAGGGGCGAAAGCAGGTAGAACCTCACTTTGAGGGCGCGCGTCCCCGTGCAAAAGCAGCTTGACCAAGCCGCCGGCACAGGCGTACATTGTGCGGCTCGCTTGGCTTCGAGGTAAGACGCTTTTGCTCGGAGCCTCTGACGAGGAGAGCGGTAATGGCTCTTCACGACCGGATCGCGCTGCAAGTTGGTTCCCTCGGTATCCGAACCGAATTGAACGCCACTGGTGTCTCTGCGGCTTTCGCCGGCGGGCATTCCAGTGTCATTCCGAGCCGATCCTCATCGACCCCAGTCAGCGAAATTTTCTCTTGCATCATTGAGGATGAGTGTGCGGGCCGCCGGGCTTAGGGGATAAAGAAACAAATGAAGATCATCGTGACGGATTTGAAAAAATGCTTGGGCTGCCACAGTTGCGAATTGGCCTGCGCCATCAGCCGGTCTGTATCCAAGAATCTGTTTGAAGCGGTTCTTGAAGACCCAAAACCCGCTACGAGGGTACGAGTACTGCGGGTTGGAGCTCAGCCCGTGCCGCTACAGTGCCAGCAGTGCGACGACGCGCCTTGCGCCGCGGCATGTCCGACCTCGGCGCTTTGTCGTGCGGGGAAAGACCAGACCGTTTTGTTCAAGCGTGAACTTTGCATAGGCTGTTCGAGCTGCGTATTGGTCTGCCCGTTCGGCGCGATCATGAGGGCCGACGGGGGAGTGATGGCCAAGTGCAGTCTCTGCTGGGATCGGCTCGCCGAGGGCAAGCAGCCGGCCTGCGTTGAGGCGTGCCCCACCAAGGCGCGCAAGCTGGTGGACGCCAATGTGGTCGCGGAAGAAAAGCTGCGCACGACGGCTTTGACCGTAGCTAGTCTTGAGACCAAAGACGATAGAAAAGAAGGGTGGATTAACTGAATAGCGTGCTGTCCCTTGAGCAGGTTTACAGGCGTAGCGCCACCCTTTAGAGCCTGCCCTGATCCCGCAATCGCAGAAGAAGGGGCGGCATGCCGGGCTAAGGCCCGGCGCTACTTTTCGCTCATGAGGGTTTAATTCGGGAAGTGTGATGAATCGAGCCGCGCTAGAAAACATTCTGGAACGCTACCAACGGAATCCGCAACAGATTATCGCCATCCTTCACGCCCTCCAGGACCAGGAGAGATACCTTCTGGAAGAGGACCTGCTCTGCCTGGCCAAAGAGCTGCAGATTCCCGCCAGCCAGCTTTTTCAAATCTCCACCTTTTACAAGGCATTCAGCCTCAAGCCGCGCGGCAAGCATCAATGCCATGTCTGTATGGGCACGGCCTGCCATGTGCGCGGGGCGGCGCTGATTTTGGAAGAGGTGGAGCGCAAGCTGGGGATAAAATCCGGAGAGACAACTCCGGACCTGGAATTCTCCTTGGACAGGGTCAACTGCCTGGGAGCCTGCGCGCTAGCGCCAATCGTGGTGGCGGACGGCGAATATTTCGGGAATATGAGCGCGCCCTCGGTGGGAAGGATGCTCCGGCAAGTCCGAGAGGGCAAGGCGCAGAAGCCGCGCAAGGGGGCAAAACCGAAAGAGGAAGGAGCGCCGCCGGAAACCAGCCTCGCCCCAAAGGTAATTCCCTTTTTTTCCAGCCCGGCAGAGCTGAGCCGATACCGGACAGAGCTGGTAGCCTCGCATAATCCCAATCTGCCTTGTCTCGCTGTGTGCCGAGGCACAGGATGCTCGGCCATGGGAAGCGGGGACTTGTACCTCGCCCTCAAGGAGAACATCGAGGCAAACAACCTGGGCGACAAAGTGCGCTTGAATTTCACAGGCTGCCACGGGTTGTGCGAAAAAGGCCCTTTGATGGTGGTCTTCCCGCAAGAGATTTTTTACACCTCGGTTCGTCCCCAGGATGCGGAAGAAGTCCTGAGCAAGGTTCTGGAAAAATCCGAGCCCGTCGAGCGGCTGCTTTATCGGGAGCCGGGGAGCACGGAGAAAATCGTGCACGAGTCAGAGGTGCCTTTTTTCCAGCGCCAAAAGCGCCTCCTGATCGGGAACAACCGCCTGATCAACCCGGAGAGTATTGACGACTACTTGAGGATCGGAGGTTATTCCGCGCTTCCCAAGGCGCTTTCTGAAATGACCCCGGAGCAGGTCATCGCGGAAGTCCAGAAAGCCGGTTTGCGCGGAAGAGGCGGAGGAGGTTTTCCGGCCGGACTCAAATGGGAAACCTGCCGCAACGCTCATGGCCAGCTCCGCTATGTAATTATCAATGCCGACGAAGGCGACCCGGGCGCGTTTATGGATCGGTCCGTGCTCGAAGGGAATCCCCACTCAGTGCTGGAAGGGCAGATTATCGCAGCCTATGCCATCGCTTACGGGGTCAGTCCGGTTCAAGGCTTCATCTATGTGCGTCACGAGTATCCCCTGGCCCTGAAATTCTTCACCCACGCGGTTGAGCAGGCGCGCGCCTGCGGGCTGTTGGGTAAAAACATTTTAGGCAAGCAGGGGTTTGATTTTGACGTGCAGGTCAGCCAGGGCGGCGGTGCCTTTGTCTGCGGCGAGAGTTCGGCGTTAATGGCGAGCATTGAGGGCAAGCCCGGAGAGCCGCGCGCCAAGTACGTCCACACGGTGCACAAAGGCATTCACAACCAGCCCAGCAATTTGAACAATGTCGAGACTTACGCCAATGTCCCGCTGATCATCAATCACGGCGCGGGCTGGTACAGCTCGATGGGCACGGCGAATTCCAAGGGCACCAAGATTTTCTCGCTGGTGGGAAAGATCAACCGCACCGGGCTGGTCGAAGTGCCGATGGGCATCACTCTGCGCGAAATCGTCTATGACATTGGCGGGGGCATCCCCAACAATAAGAAATTCAAAGCGGTCCAAACCGGCGGGCCGAGCGGCGGATGTTTGCCGGAGTCCCTGCTGCATCTACCGGTGGATTTTGACGAGCTTACCAAAGTCGGCTCGATGATGGGGTCGGGCGGTATGATCGTCATGGACGAAGACACCTGCATGGTGGATGTGGCAAGATACTTCCTCAATTTTCTCTTGGAAGAAAGCTGCGGCAAATGCACACCCTGCCGGGAAGGCGTCAAGCAAATCCTGAGCATCCTCAACCGCGTCTGCGAGGGACAAGGCAGGGAGGGAGACCTCGCAAGGCTGGTCGACCTGGGCAATGCGGTCCAGGACAGCTCGCTTTGCGCCTTGGGCGGAAGCGCGGCCAATCCGCTGCTCACTACGATCAAATATTTTGAAGACGAATATGTTGCTCACATCCGGCATAAGAGATGCCCGGCGGGGGTTTGCAAGGCGCTGATCGAATACTGGATAGACCCCGAGAAGTGCACGGGTTGCAAGGCCTGCGTCAAGCTTTGCCCGCGGAGCGGGATCAGCGGAGATCTGAAGAAACCGCACTGGCTCGACAAGCAGCAATGCATCAAGTGCGGGATTTGTTTCGAGGTCTGTAAATTTGACGCGGTAGTGAGAAGGTCGGTGGGAATCTGATGGCAGAGCCAGGCAGAATTTGCACCCTGAGAATTGACGGTGAGCCGGTGTCCGTGCCGGAGGGGACCACCATCCTGGAGGCGGGTCGTAAAGTGGGAATCGAGATCCCCACGCTCTGTCATCACCCGGCGCTCGAGCCCTACGGAGTCTGCCGGGTTTGCATCGTCGAGATCAAGAGGGGCAAGCGCGTTCGCGTGGTCACCGCTTGCAACTTTCCCGTCGAGGGAGATGGCCTGGAGGTTTCCACCAACTCGGAGAGAATCCAGAAGGACCGCCGCACGGTCATTGAACTCCTGCTGGCGCGGTGTTTTAGCTCTCCAACCATCCGCGAATTCGCGGCGCGCTTCGGGGTTCTCGACACCGACCTGGAGAAGACGGAAGGAGAGGAGTGCATTCTCTGTGGCCTGTGTGTGAACGTCTGCCGGGACTTGATTGGCCAGGCGGCGATCGGATTCGAGAGCCGAGGCGCAGATCGCAAAACCGCTGTGCCGTTCGGCAAGCCGAGCGAGGAGTGCATTGGGTGCGGCGCCTGCGTTTATGTTTGCCCCACCGGCTGCATCAAGATGGAAGACCTTCCCGGAGAACGAATGATCGACCGGTGGATGAGTTTGATGCCGTTTTTCAAATGCCGCAAGTGTGGCAATGGTTTTGGATCCGTCCGCCAACTCGAGCTTTTGAAGAACCGCCAGCCGCTGGTGAAGTCTTATTTGGAAATGTGCCCGGAATGCCGTGGGAAGGATTTTGGAGAGGCGTTACTCGGGCGCACGGAAGTCAAGCAACAGCCCTCTCCCTTGGGGAGAGGGTGGGGAGCGTAGCGAGCCGGGTGAGGGGTTGCTTGGTCTCGCTGGATCATGTGATCGCTTCGGGGAAGTGACCCCTCACCCGGCCCGCGTCCTGATGAAGTGCATCGGGATCGCGGTCCACCCTCTCCCCTAGGGAGAGGGCGGAAACCTAATTCCCGTTCCTCTTCTTCAGAAGAGGAGCAGAGATGGGATCAGCTTGGTAAGTCCAAGCACGAGGATCTGAACCATGTCCAAGATTATTGCCACAGCCGCCATTCGTGGCGCGCACTATTACATGAACTTGGCGCAGCAGCAACTCAGCGAGGCCATTGAGCAGCGCGGCGCGGAAGCACGCATAGCCTATCCCAACACCGGCTACTATCTGCCGCTGATTCTGGCCATGCTGGGGAAGAAGGTCGAGAGGTTGAAAGACTGCCAGGAAGCGCTGGATGAGATGAAGATCCTCCTCCCCGAAGTCCCCAGCGACAGCCTCTGGCTTCCTTATCTGGGTTCTGCCCTGGATGCGGGGATTGCCACCTTGGTCGCCGAAGAGATCATCGAGGCGCTCAAGTATCTCGATCCTCAATACCGTCCAACGCCCCCGTTCATCGGGTTTACGGATGACTCGATATTGCGTACTCAAGGCATCAAGCTGGTGGACGGTCGCATGCCGGGATTTGCGGCTTGTGTTGGCGCCCTGCCCACCAATCAGCAAGCCGTGGCTCTGGCCCGCGAACTTCAGGAGAAGAACATTTTAGTGTTCATGGCCGGAAGCAGCAATGGCCGATCGATGGCCGAGCAGTTGGCGGAAGAGGACATCGAGATGGGCTGGGACACATATCTCGTTCCCTACGGCAAGGACATGAGCGCTGCCGTGCATGCCCTCAACTTTGCTGTGCGTTCCGCCATGACTTTCGGTGGAGTCAAGCCGGGCGATATCGAGGGGGCGCGCCACATCCTTCTCTACAACAAGGAACGGGTTTTTGCCTTCGTGCTGGCGTTGGGCATCGATCCGGAAGCTCCGCCGGACCAGTTGATCACGGATCAGAAATACGCTACGGCGGCGGGGGCCATCAACTTCGGCTTCCCCGTGATCGCCGATTCTGCCATCCCGCAAATCCTGCCGCGCGGCATCTGCACCTACGAGCACGTGGTCTCGAGCGTAGCGCTGGAGCGCATCGTGCCCAAAGCGGTCGAGGTGCGGGGACTCAAGCTCAAGATCTCCAAGATCCCCATCCCCATTGCCTATGGCGCAGCGTTCGAGGGCGAGCGAGTGCGCAAGGAGAACCTCCAGGTGGAATTCGGAGGTAAATACTCGGTGGCCTTTGAATACTTGCGCAAGAGGTCCATGGACCAGGTCGAGGACGGGAAAGTGACGTTGATCGGCCCTGATATCGATCAGGCTGCGCCGGGCACCGCCCTGCCGTTGGGAATCGTGGTGGAAGTCGCCGGCCGCAGCTTCCACGAGGACTTCGAGAGCGTGCTGGAGCGGCGCATCCACAAGTTCACCAGTTGCGCCAGTGGGATCATGCACATCGGCCAGCGAGACATCAACTGGGTCCGCATCAGCAAGGAAGCCTACCAGAAGGGTTTCCGGATGAAGCACCTGGGCGAGTTGCTGATTCACAAATACAAGGACGAGTTCTCCGGCATAGTGGACAAAGTGCAAGCGACGATCTTTACCGACGAGCAACAAATGCAGGAACCGCTGCGGGACGCTCGAGCGGCCTATGACAAGCGCGATGAGCGTATGGCCGGGATGAAAGACGAAGATGTGGACCGCTTCTACAGTTGCATTCTCTGCCAGAGTTATGCGCCCAACCACGTCTGCGTTGTTAGCCCTCAACGCCTCGGTTTGTGCGGAGCCTATACCTGGTTGGACTGCCGGGCGGCATTCGAGATGGATTCGCACGGTCCCAACCAGCCCATTGTGAAGGGAAGTTGCCTGGACCCGACGCTGGGAGTTTGGGCAGGAGTCAATCAATACGTGGCCAAAGCCTCGAATGGGCACCTTCAGAAGGTGACGATGTACTCGATCATGGAAGATCCGCAGACCAGTTGCGGGTGTTTCGAGTGCATAGTTGCCATCCTGCCGGAGACCAACGGCGTCATGGTGGTCAACCGTGAATTCCAGGGGATGACCCCGATCGGCATGACCTTCTCGACCATGGCCGGCGAGGTGGGTGGCGGAGTGCAGACCCCCGGTTTCCTGGGCGTAGGCAGGATGTATCTGGTCAGCGAGAAGTTCATCTCCGCTGAAGGCGGGCTGCAACGTGTGGTTTGGATGCCCCAGGAACTCAAGGACGAAATGCGGGACCGCTTTGAGAAGCGGCTCGAGGAAATGGGGCAAGCTGAGCTGTTGGATAAGATTGCGACGGAGAAGGACGCAGTCGCGGTTGAGGAATTGGTAGAATTTCTGCAAAAGGTGGAACACCCGGCCCTGGCGATGGCATCTGTCATGGGCTGATTTGTAGCGGCGCTCTGTGAGCGCCGAAAGCCAGCGATTCTAAAAAGCGGCGGTCATAGACCGCCGCTACAGCGCGATGGAGGAGGAGCAAGCATGGCTAAGCTCACAGGAATTGGCATTTATAAATTGTTACCTAAGACAAATTGTGGAGAGTGTAATGTCCCGACTTGCATGGCGTTCGCCATGCAGGTGGCGGCGAAGAAGGTGGCCCTCGAGGCATGCCCCTACGTGTCCGAGGACGCGAAGCGGGAACTGGCCGAATCGGCAGCCCCGCCGATGCGCACGGTGACGCTGGGCGCAGGCCCTCGAGCGGTCCAGATCGGAGGCGAGACGGTGCTCTTCCGCCACGAAGAAAAGTTCCACCATCCTACCGCCTTTGCGATTTGCCTCAAGGACACGGACGACGTGGCGACAGAAATCAAGTCGATCCACGACTTGAAATTCGTGCGCAGTGGAAAGCCAGTCAGTATCGAGCTGATCGCTCTCGAGCAGGTGGGTGACGGCGGGTCTTTCCTGGCTGCGGCAAAACAGCTCCGCGAGTTGACGGAGTTGCCGGTGGTCCTGATGAGCAGTGATCTCAAGGCCTTGGCTGGCGCCTTGGAAGTCCTGGCTGACCGCCGACCGCTCGTCTATGGCGCGGATAAGAGCAACTACCAGCAAATGGCCGAGCTCAGCGCCAAGTTCAAGGTGCCGCTGGCGGTCAAGGGGGAGACGCTGGAAGAGTTGGCGGACCTGACCACTAAGATCAAAGCAGCCGGCGTGGGAGACTTGGTCTTGGCGCCCGCCATCCGAAGCATGGGAGAAGGGCTGACCTGCCTGACCCAGTTGCGACGTCTTGCTCTGGAAAAGACCTTCCGGCCGCTCGGTTACCCCGCGATGGTCCTCACCACCGCTCAGGACCCGGCTCAGGAAACCCTCGAGGCCATTACTTATTCGTGCAAGTACGCATCGATCGTGGTCATGCGCGGCAAGCAACCCTGGCAGATCCTTCCCGTGCTCACGGCCCGCTTCAACATCTTCACCGACCCGCAGGTGCCCAATGCCGTCGAGTCGAAGGTGTACAAGGTGGGCGATGCCGGTCCGGATTCGCCCGTGCTGGTCACCACCAACTTCGCCCTGACGTACTTCACCGTCGAGGGCGAGGTGGAGAATAGCAAGGTACCTGCTTACATAGCTGCCGTGGAAACCGGCGGGCTGGGGATCCTGAATTCCTACGCTGATGACAAGCTGACGGGTGAGACAATCGCCAAGGCCGTCAAGAGTATGGGGATACTGAATCAAGTGCGGCACAAGAAGTTGATTATCCCTGGGCTGGTGGCGGTTCTGAAAGGTGAACTCGAGGATGAAGCGGGCTGTGAGGTGGTCGTCGGCCCGGAGGAAGCGGCGGGAATTCCCAGCTTTCTGAAGACGCAGTGGAAATCGCAGGTGAGCGGATGAGTACAGGACCAAGCGTGGTCCAAAAGGAGCGTCGCGTGCAGGTGACCTTCTGGCCTGAGGGTGACCGTGTGCGTGTGCCTTTGGAGACAACCCTCCTGGACGCGGCGAAGATTGCCGGTGTCGACCTGGCGAGCTCCTGCGGAGGCGACGGGCTGTGCGGAAAATGCCGGGTGATCGTCAGACAGGGGAACGTGACCGCCCAGCCCACCAGCATGCTCAGCCGGGAGGAGATCCGGCGCGGCTACGTCCTGGGGTGCCAAACCAAGGTAGTCGGGGACGTGGAGGTGGAAATACCTCCCGAATCCCGTGCCGAGGCCGCTCAAATCCTCATCGACGTTGACGCCCAGCGGTTTCGTGCCCTGCATCCGATTGGCAGGGGAAATCGAGGTGCATCCCGCCCCTCTGACTCGCAAACTCTACCTCAAGTTGCCACGTCCGAGTCTGGACGACAGCCTCTCCGATCAGTCCAGGCTATTTCGAGAGATTCGGCGCCAGCGCCCCGCGCCCATCATGCAACTGGGGCTCAAGGTGCTGAGAACTTTGCCCAAATTGCTGCGTGAGGCGGACTGGAAAGTGACCGTCACGCTGGGCTGGCGTGGAGGCACATTGGAGGTGCTCCAGGTGGAGCCCGGTAACGCTCCGGGCCGAAATCTGGGTGTGGCGGTGGACGTAGGAACATCCACGGTGGTGGCCCACCTGATCGACCTGGATACGACTGAGAGAATCGACGCCGAGGCGGTATACAACTCCCAGCGCGCCTGGGGTGACGAGGTGACGCGTCGCATCGTCCATGCCGGCACGCCGAGGGGGATTAGACGAACTTCAGAACGCGGTGGTAGGCAATATCAATGGGCTGATTGCGGCGATGGTGCAACGCAATAACGTTGCCCTGAGCAACATTACGGCGGTTGTCTGCGCCGGCAATACCACCATGACGCACCTGTTGCTGGGCCTGGATCCGAGCGCCATTCGCAAGACGCCCTATATACCCGCCTCCGCCGCCACCCCGCCCGTTCGAGCTGTCGAGGTCGGTATTCAGGTTAACCCCCGGGGGCTGCTGTACACCGTCCCCAGCATCGGTGGATGGGTCGGGGGCGATGTGACGGCGGGCATCCACACCGTGGGGCTGCGCCGTTCGGAAAAGGTGCAGATGCTGATCGATATCGGCACCAATGGGGAGATCGCCGTTGGCAATCGCGATTGGATGATTGCTTGTTCCGCCTCGGCAGGTCCTGCCTTTGAAGGTTCAGGTGTAAGACATGGGATGAAGGCCATGCACGGGGCTATCGAGCGGGTGGAAATCAGTCCCGAAGGCTCGGTTCATTATCAGACGGTTGGGAACGGCCATCCGCGGGGTATCTGCGGGTCCGGACTCATTGACCTGGTCGCCGAACTGTACAAGGCAGGGTTCATTGACCGCTCGGGGCATTTGGTGGCCGGGAAAACCGAGCGCGTCCGCGAGCGGGACGGCCTGTTGGAGTTCGTTCTGGTGCCCGCCTCCCGTTTGGAAACCGGCAAGGATATCGTGGTCACTCAGGCCGACCTCGCCAACCTGCTCAGCGCCAAGGCGGCTATTTATGCCGGCGCCGAGGTTCTGGCGCGCGCCATTGGCCTCGACTTTCGGGAGATCGAGCGAGTCTACATCGCGGGTGGATTCGGGAACTACCTCGACCGGGAAAAGGCCATCGCCATTGGGCTGATACCGGACTTGCCGGTGGACAAGATTCGGTTTGTTGGCAATACGTCGATTCTGGGCGCTGACCTGGGCCTGCTGTCGGAGAGTACCTGGCAGGAACTGCATGCCATCGCTGAATCGGTTACGTATTATGATCTTATAAATTACCCGAATTATTATGATGAATTTCTCGCGGCGCGGTTCATCCCGCACACGGACCTCAGTCGGTTCAAATCCGTGAAGCATTTGCAAGAAGTGGAGGCTTGGACGTAGATGGCGTTCACCCTGGCCGTGGCCGGCAAAGGCGGCACCGGCAAAACCACCCTCGCGGCATTGCTGATTCAATCCCTGATCGAGCGCGGGGAGGGTCCTGTTTTGGCTGTGGACGCCGATCCCAACCCCAACCTGGGTTATGTGCTGGGGTGCCAGGTGGAAAAAACCATCAGCGAGCTGCGCGATGAACTGCTGGACCATATCCGCAAACTTCCCCCTGGAGTAACCAAGGATGACTATCTGGAGATGGGAATTCAAGAGTGCCTGTGGGAGGGGCGCGGAGTTGATCTGCTGGCGATGGGGGCAGGGGAGGGGCCACGCTGCTATTGCGCGGTCAACAACGTTTTACGGCGATGCATTGACCGCCTGCGGGGCGGCTATCGGTACGTGGTGATGGATAACGAAGCGGGCCTCGAGCATCTGTCCAGATGCACCACCCAGGACGTCGATGTGCTTCTGATTGTCAGCAACGGTATGCCGGTCTCGCTCCAGGCGGCTTCGAGGATCCGCGAATTGACCAAGAAGTTGGCTTTGCGTATCGGCGAGCAATGCCTTGTCCTAAACGACGTAGCAGCCGACGTGCCGCCGGGCATTAGCCCGGCACGTGCCGCCCTCGCGCAACAAACGGGCCTGAGATTGCTCGGTGTGGTGCCCTCGGACAGCCGTTTGCGCGAACTCAGCCTGCAGGGAGAACCGTTGAGTCAGTTGGCGCCGGAGTCAACAGCACGAAGAGCGCTTCGAGAGATTGTGGAGGCGGTTTTGTCACCGACGACTGCCGCTTTTGCCTGTCATTCTGAGCGAAGCGAAGAATCTCCGTAGTTCTAAAATCGAGCAACTGCAGAGATTCTTCGCTTCGCTCAGAATGACAGAGTCGGAAGTTTGAGGAGGAGGAAATAATGGTTCCAGATATGAAGAAAACCTGGGGTGGACGAGTTAGTTCAGTGACCATAGGTGCGACTCAAGCCGATGGGGGAACTCGAGCTTTTACTGTCACTGTCGGAGCTTCTGCGACTCTCCCGTTCTTGGATTTTGAGGGACCGAGCGGCCGGCCTGCCGTGGCCATGGAGATTTGCGACGTCTATCCGCAAGAATGGCCGGACTTGCTGCGCGAGCCGTTCGGCGATGTGCTAGGGGATCCAGTGCGCTGGGCGCAGAAGTGCCTCGAATTGGGGGCCGACTTGATTTGCCTGCGCCTGGACGGCTGTCACCCCGAACGCGGCAACCGGTCTCCCACCGAAGCAGCCCAAACAGTGAAGGCAGTTCTACAGGGTATCCCGGCGCCCCTGATCATCTGGGGCACTGGAAATGCCGACAAGGACAACGAGGTATTCCCGGCAGTGGCGGAGGCGGCGGCAGGGGAAAACTGCCTTATCGGAAGCATCACTGAGGACAACTACAAGACTCTGGTGGCGGTGTGCACCGCTTACAAGCACAAGATCATCGCGGAATCCCCCTGCGACGTCAACATCGCCAAGCAGGTGAACATACTCGCCCAGGACATGGGTTTCCCGGTCGAGAAAATTGTTATTTACCCCACCTGCGCAGCTCTCGGGTACGGCCTGGAGTACATCTATTCGGTTATGGAACGGGGCCGGCTGGCTGGTTTGAAGGGGGACAGGACGCTGGCGCAACCGATCCTGTGTGATATCGGGATCGAGGCTTGGGGCGTCAAAGAGGCTCGGGTTTCAGAAGAGGAGATCCCTGAATGGGGTCCCCAGCGCCAGCGGGCGCCGCTCTGGGAGGCCAGCACGGCAGTGGCCTATCTGATGGCGGGATGCGATCTTTTCATTCTTCGTCATCCCGAGGCACTTCATGCTTTCAAGAAAACCATCGCTGAACTTTCCGGGGCGACCGCTGTCGCGGCTGCGGCGTAAAAGACGGTCCCCCTGGAAACAGGGAGGACAGCCCTCTCCTTCGGGGAGAGGGTGGAGACGTAATCTCCAGGAGGAGAACTTATGGGCATCATATTGATCGGTGAGCGTATCAACGGCTCCTTCAAGGACGTGGGCCGGGCGATTCAGGAACATGACAAGACCGTGATTCACGATCGCGTCGCCAAGCAGGAGGCAGGCGGCGCTGATTATCTGGACGTGAACATGGGGGCAGCTTCGCGCAAGCTGGAAGATTATGCCTGGCTGGTTCAAGTGGTGGCGGAATCGACTGCCTTGCCGCTCTCGCTTGATTGCCCCCGCGCCGACATGTTTCGCAGTGGGGCTCAAGGCCTATCGAGACGCGGTTGGAGAGCGGGCGGTGATTCTCAACAGTACCACCGCTGAAGATAGCAAGCTCGTTCCGCTTCTCGAGCTGGCCACCGAGTTCAAGGCGGGGATCATGGGCGTGGTGATGGACGGGAGAGGAAGCCCCCAGGACGTGGATCGGCGCTTGGAATTGGGCGGCAAGATTTTCGCGGCGGCGATTGAAGCCGGTCTCTCCCCGACTGACGTCTTTCTGGACCCGATAGTCATGCCAGTCAAGTTCATGCAGGACCAGCCCAAGAACGTGCTCAATGCCATTCAGCAGATGACCATGCTTTCCGATCCGCCGCCTCACATTTCCATTGGCCTGAGCAATGTTTCCTCTAAGACGGAAGAACGCAAGCTCATCAATCGCACCTTCATGGTTATGGCGGTAGCTATGGGCCTGGATACGGCGATCCTGGATGTCTGCGATGAGGAACTGCGGCAGTCGGTGGCCACGGCTGAACTCCTGCTCGGGATGGAGATCTACAGCGATGGCTACTTGAAAGCCTATCGCCAAAGGGGCGGCTCAGGGACTGCGGCGGCAGCATAAGGCGCAAGAACGGTTTCACCACAGAGGTCACGGAGATGTGGTGGAGCAAACAAGCGAGTGTAGCCTTTAATGCCTGCTCGCACGCGTGGACATACCTCTCTGTGGTCTCTGCGCACTCTGTGATGAATGTTTTCTCCGTGGTGAATGTTTGAAAGCGAGGCTGCAATGAATCAAAAAAGCGTTGATCGTGCCACACAGGAAATGCTTCAGCATGCCCAGAACGCGAAACTCGAGACGGCATGGGACCGATGGGAAGAGCAGCAGCCACAATGCGGCTTCGGCCAACTTGGGGTTTGTTGCCGAATTTGTAATATGGGCCCCTGCCGCATCGATCCGTTTGGCGCCGGGCCGCGTCGGGGCACTTGCGGGGCGGATGCGGATACGATTGTGGCCCGCAACCTGGTGCGCATGGTGGCAGGTGGAGCAGCGGCCCACTCCGATCACGGCCGCGATGTAGCCCATGCGCTTCTCCTGGCAGCGGAGGATAAAGGCGGCTATGCCATCAAGGATCCCGCCAAGCTGCGCCGCGTGGCAGCCGAATTCGGGGTTGCCCCCGATGGGCACAGTGATGCGGAGATTGCCAAGGCCCTGGCCGAGCGCGCGCTCAGCATGTTTGGCCAGCAGGAAGGCGAGCTCCAGTACATTTCCCGCGCCCCCGCCCGGCGCCAGGAGCTCTGGCGCAAGCTCGAGATCAGCCCCCGCGGAATCGACCGGGAGATCGTCGAGATCATGCACCGCAGCACCATGGGGGTCGACACCGATTACCGGAACATCCTCATGCAAGGATTGCGCGCTTCGCTAGCGGACGGCTGGGGCGGTTCCATGCTCGCTACCGATCTTCAGGATATCCTCTTTCGCCCTCCCAAACCCCTGCGCGCCGCAGTCAATCTGGGGGTCCTGAAGAAGGACGCCGTCAATATCGTGGTGCATGGCCATGAACCCGTTCTCTCCGAGATGATCGTGGCCGCCAGCCGGGACCCGGAACTTCTGAAAATGGCCGAGAGTCAAGGCGCCAAGGGAATCAACATCGCCGGCATATGCTGCACGGCCAATGAAATCCTGATGCGCCACGGCGTGCCGGTGGCCGGAAATTTCTTACAGCAGGAACTGGCCGTCATCACGGGCGCAGTGGATCTCATGGTGGTCGATGTGCAGTGCGTCATGCCCTCCCTGGCCAGCCTGACCAGTTGCTTCCATACGAAACTGGTCACAACCTCACCCAAAAACAAAATGCCTGGTGTTGAACACATTCAATTCGAGGAAGCGCGGGCGCTGGAAGTTGCCAAGGAGATCGTGGGGCGGGCCGTGGAGAATTATACCCGGCGCGACCCGCGCAAGGTGACCATCCCCGACAGCCGCTCGGACTTGATCGCCGGGTTCACCACCGACTCGGTCTTTCGCTTCTTGGGAGGCCGCTATCGTGGCACCTATCGGCCCCTCAACGACGCTGTAATCGACGGCCGGCTGAGAGGCGCGGTGGGGATCGTGGGATGCAACAACCCGAACATGCTCCATGACTATGCGCACATTGCTCTCACCCGCGAACTGCTCAAGAATGACGTGTTGATCGTCAGCACGGGCTGCGCCGCCATCGCGGATGCCAAGTGCGGCTTGCTTCGTCCTGAAGCGGCCTTTGAAAGCGCCGGGCCCGGATTGAGGGAGATCTGTGAAGCCGTGGGAATCCCTCCCGTGTTGCACGTCGGGTCTTGTGTGGACAACTCCCGCATTCTGACCACGCTGATCGAGATCGTGGGTGAAGGAGGCCTGGGAGAAGATTTTTCCCAACTTCCGGTGGCGGGTTCGGCGCCTGAGTGGATGTCGGAAAAAGCCATAGCCATTGGGTTTTACTTTGTGGCCTCTGGCGTTCTCACTCACTTCGGCACGCCTCACCCTGTGTTGGGTAGCCCTGCCGTACACAAGTTCCTCACCGATGATGTGGAAAAGCTGACGGGCGGGAAATTCTTCTTCGAGGCCGACCCCGTCAAGGCCGCGGCGCAGATCATCGAGCACCTGGACCAGAAGCGCGCAGACCTCAAGCTTGCCCCGCCCATGTACACAGCAAAGAAGACTTTTCAGGGTGTGGCGGTGGGGGCTTGATACAGCTATCAGCCGTCAGCTATCAGCAGTCAGTTATCAGCAAACCACCATTGATTGGGGGTTTGCTGAAGGCTGAGAGCTGATAGTCTGACAGCCAGCGAAGTTATTGTTGAATGCGAGTGAATCCAACTTGGGCTGCCAGCCTCGAGAAGCAGTTGCAGGAGACGCAAGAGGCTCTCCGGAGACGCGACCCTGCGGAAGTAGCCCTGTGGTCGGGCGCAACGTGCGAAACTGCGGAGGGAGAGACTCACCTCGAGCTCCGCTTCTTGGGTTGTCCCTACCTTATAACATGGCCGGACTTGGCGGTTCGCGATAAGGAAGGCCAGCCTTGCCCCGCGCACTTCCAGGGCTTGATTCTTCAGCACCTCCTCCTGGCGGATGGCGCTCCTTTGGAAAACAACTGGGTCTCGTTGCGCAACCTGCCCCATGGGGCGTTTTATGAGCAGGCTTTTCAAACCTACAGCGGAAACCTATTAGTTAGGAGCTTTCGGGGCGATGTGGAAAGTTTCCGCGCCATCGCTCGAGAACTCGGGGGAGAACCTGCCGAAATGGGGGACGCCGCGTTTCGCTTCTGGGCATTTCCCCGCATACCCCTGGCTGTGGTTTACTGGTCAGGAGGAGGAGAATTCCCTGACTCGGCGCAGGTCCTGTTTGACAACTCCGCCAGCCATTACCACCACCTCGAGATTCTGGCCCATCTCGGCGGCATGTTGTGCGAACGAATTGTCTCAGCAAAGCAGAAAGAATCCACCACAGAGCACACAGAGACCACAGAGTAAACCACTTCGTCTTGATGTGGCTTTTCTCCGTGATCTCCGTGTCCTATGTGGTAAAGTTCTTGTTTGCTTGCGGCCCCCGTGCCGGGCGGTTAGACTAACATTATGAAAATTGCGCTCAGCGGCAAAGGCGGAGTCGGCAAGACCACTCTGACGGCCTTGTTGGCCCGGCAGGCGGCCACGAGGGGACACCCCGTATTGGTCATCGACGCCGATCCAAATCCCAACCTGCATCTGGCACTTGGTTTTCCTTCGGCCCCGCCGGCTTTAGTCGGGATGAAGGATTTGATTGAGGAGCGCCTGGGCTCGCTGGAGGGATTCTTCCGGCTCAATCCTCGCGTAGACGATATCCCGGACCGGTTCTCCTATGAAGATCACGGGGTTCGGCTACTGGTGATGGGCGGTATCGGCCAGGGAGGCGGAGGCTGCGCGTGCCCGCAAAGCGCTTTCCTAAAGAACCTGCTCCAACACGTCATGCTGGAGCGCTCGGATTGGGTATTCATGGATTGCGAAGCGGGGCTGGAACATCTGGGGAGAGCAACATCGAGAGGCGCCGACGCCCTCTTGATCGTGGTCGAGCCCAGCCAGTCTTCTCTCGAAACCGCCAAGCGAATTCAGCAACTGGCCGCAGACATCGGCCTCTCTCATCTGTTTGTCGTGGGCAACAAGGTTCGAGATGCCGAAGAGCGAGCGCTGATCGAACAGGGCCTGAGCGATCTGAAAGTCCTGGCGTGTCTTCCGGAGAGTCTTGCTCTGCGCCAAGCCTCGCGCCGCGGGATGCCGGTGCAAGATCCCGATCTCCTGGCGGCGGTCGGCGGCATCCTGGATGCAATCGAGGCGAGGACAGAAGGCAGTAGGCAGTAGGCAGAACTCCAACTCCCCTCGGGTGGCTTAGACGCTGCCCTTTTACCCACGGGTTAAGGCCCACCAATGCGGTCTGGGCGAGTGACTCTTTGTGAAACATCCTTACGCGGGGCAAATGAATTGAAAACCGAAGATCGTTCAAAGATTGCCGGTCGTATTGTTCTATTCGACGAGTGGTGAATACTTTGGCAATCGACAATCGTCAATCGAAAATCGTCAATGAACCTTCTCCAACACCGCCGCACAGCACTTGTATTCGGCGGTGGCGGTGACGGGATCGAAAACATCGTTGGTGATGGCGTTGGTTGGCTCTTCGGCGAAGTGGAATGGCATCCAAATTGTATCGGGGCGAACGCGATCGCCAACAATGGCAAGGCCGGTGACCTGGCCGCGGCGGGTGCGGACAATCACCTTCTCATCGGGCTGGATGCCGTAACGCGCTGCGGTGTCGGCGTGAATCTCGACAAAGTTGGCCGGGTCTTTCTGGTGGATGACGGCGGAGCGGCGGGTCATAGTGCCACAGTTGTAGTTATAGAGTGTGCGGCCGGTGGAGAGGATGAGCGGAAATTCCTTACACGGTTCCTCCTTCTGCGCTTGGAAGGTGATCGCGTGGAACTTGCCTTTGCCGCGGGTGAACTTGCCTTCGTGGAGGAAACGCGTGCCCGGATGGTCGGGCGTCGGGCATGGCCATTGCAGGCCGTTGGCGGCGGCAATCCGCTGGTGGCTCATGCCGGCAAAGATCGGCGACAGGCTGGCCATCTCGTCGAAGATTTGTGACGGACTTTGGTATTGCATCGGGTAGCCCATCGCGGTCGAGACGGCACAGAGGATTTGCCAGTCCGCACGGGCTTCGCCGGGCGGCTCGACGGCTTTGCGAATCAGTTGCATGCGGCGCTCGGAGGCGCTGAACGTGCCGTCTTTCTCGGCCCAGCAGGCGCTCGGCAGAACGACGTGCGCTAGCTTGGCGGTCTCATTGAGAAAGATTTCCTGAATGACGAAGAATTCCAAGTTGCGCAGGTGCTCGATGACGCGGGCGCTGTTCGGCTCGGTGGCGACGGGATCTTCACCCATGACGTAGAGTGCCTTCAACTCGCCCCGTCCGGCGGCTTCGAGAAAGTACGGCAGTTTGCCGCCTTGGTTTTGCGGGAGCGCGGCGCCCCAGGCTTTCTCGAACTTGGCGCGCGTCGCGGGGTCGGTCACGTCTTGGTAGCCGGGAAGTTTGTTGGCCATCGCGCCCATATCGCAGGCGCCCTGGACGTTGTTCTGGCCGCGCAGCGGGTTGACGCCGCTGGAGGGTTTACCGATCTGGCCGCAGAGCATGGCGAGGTTGGCAACGTTCTTGACGTTGTCGGTGCCGCAGGTGTGTTCGGTGATGCCAAGCGTGTAAAAAATCGCGCTCGGATTTCCGGTCGCATACCAACGCGCCGCGGTGCGGATCAACTCGGCATCTACGCCGCAATACTTCGCCGCCTTCTCGACGGTGTACTGCTTCAGGTTCGCGCGGAACTCCTCAAAACCTTCGCAGCGGCTCTTGATGAACGACTGGTTGGCCAGTCCTTCGTCCAGGATGTAGCGCATCATAGCGTTGAGCAGCATGTTGTCGCTGCCGGGACGGTGCTGGATGTGGATGTGGGCGCGCTGGGCGAGCCAGGTCTTGCGCGGGTCGCAGACGATCAGCTTGGCGCCGCGACGAAGCGCGCGTTTCATTTCCAATCCGAAAATCGGATGCGCCTCGGTCGGGTTGGCGCCGATGAGGAAGAGCACGTTGCAGTCTTTGATTTCGGCGGTGCTGTTGGTCATCGCGCCGCTGCCGAACGACATCGCCAGGCCGGCGACGGTTGGCGCGTGGCAAGTGGTGGCGCAGTTGTCCACGTTGTTCGTGCCGCCAGCCGTGCGGGCGAGTTTCTGCATCAGGTAGTTCTCTTCGTTGGTGCAGCGCGACGAGGAGACGAATGCGACGGCGTCCGGGCCGTGCTGGTCGCGAATCTCGCGCATTCGATTGCCGACCAGGCCGATGGCTTCCTCCCACGTCGCTTTTTCCAACTTGCCATTCTTGCGAATCAGCGGATGCGTGAGACGGTCCTTGGAGGCGACGAACTCGAATCCGAAATGGCCTTTGACGCAGAGGTTGCCGTCGTTGATGGGCGAGCCAGGCTCGGCGGTCACACGTACGATGCGGCTGCGGGCTTTGTCCACCACCAAATCCATCTGGCAACCGACGCCGCAGTACGAGCAGGTGGTGCGGACGCGGCTGAGGTCTTGCTCGCGTCCCAAGCCCAGGGCGGACTTGTCGAGCATGGCGCCGACGGGACACACGCGGATGCAGCCGCCGCAGAGTTCGCAGGTGGTTTTGTGCAAGTCCTCGTTGAAGGGCGTGGTGACCACCAGACGTTTGGCGCGCCACGCAAACGTCAGCGCGTCGGCCATCTGGACGGTCTCGCAATAACGAACGCAGAGGCCGCACTTGATGCACTTGTCGGCGTCGTACAGGATGCCCTTGTTGAGGGTCGTGTAGTTCGGGCCGTCGGGTTGGTGGGTGAGCGTGCCGAACCGGCTCTGATCGGCATGATAGCGGTAGGCGTAATCCTGGAGCCGGCAGTTGCCGGATTTGTCGCAACTGGTGCAGGACGAGCGATGATCGGACAACAGCAATTCCAGAATCTGCCGGCGGTGCAGCGCCAGTTCGTCGTCCTCGGTCGTGACCTTCATGCCGTCGCTGACCGCCTGTCCGCAGGAGGCGATGAGGCCGCGCATTCCCTCGACCTTCACGCCGCAGAGCCGGCAACTGCCGATCGGCTCAACCCGGGGGTCGTAACAAAGATGCGGAATGTCAATGCCGGCGGCGGTGGCGGCGTTCAGAATCGTCGTGCCGGCGGCCGCCGTCACGGATTTGCCGTCAATGCTGAGCGAGACGGTTTTCATGCTTCGTCCTCCCCCGCCGTCTTGATGTCGCAGCGCAGACAGCGCAACGTCTCGGCACGCGCCTGCCCCGCGCTGAAGGTTCGTGTGACCTCGTTGAAGTTGTGGCGGCGCACCGCACAGCCGGCGATCTTCGCGGTATTCCGCTTGCCGCCCTGGCCGTGCGGCGGCGGCGGCGTGTTGTCGTACTCGAGCGCCGGCCAAAGCTCGCGAAAACGATCCTGGCCGGTCAACTGGCGGTCAATGTTTTGAGCGGCCTTCTTGCCCAACGCCATCGCGCCGCTGACGTTGGCCGCGCCGCTCACCACGTCGCCGGCGGCGAAGACTTTCGGATCGTTCGTCCGCAGCGTCCACGCATCCACCTCGACAGTGCCGGAGCCGGTGACCCGCAGGCCGAGTTTGCGGGACAACTCGGCTTCGACCTTTTGGCCGATGGCTTCGATGATCGTGTCGCACGGGATGACGTATTTCTCGCCAGTCGGCACCGGCGCGCGCCGGCCGCGCGCGTCGAATTTGCCCAGCGCGGTCTTTTCGACTTCCAGTCCGGTGACCTTGCCGTTTTCGCCCAGCACTTGCACCGGCGCCGCCAGCGTGATGAGCCGCGCGCCTTCTTCGAGCGCGTGCGCGGTCTCCTCGGCAATCGCCGGCATTTCCTCACGGGTGCGCCGGTAAACGATCGTCACCTCCGGGCCGAGACGCAACGCCGTGCGCGCGGAATCAATCGCCGCGTTGCCGCCGCCGATGACGATGACCCGGTGGCCGAGCGAATTTTGTTTCCCGTGGCTGACGGCTTCGAGAAAATCCAGCGCCGGCAACACCCCGGCCCGTTCGCGGCCCGGCACGGCGAGGTCTTGTTCCTCCCACGTGCCAAACGCCAGCAGCACCGCGTCGTGCGCGCCAGTCAATTCTTCCAGCGTGATATCGTCGCCGAGGGCGGTGTTGCAGGTGAACTGCACGCCGAGTCCGCGGATCACGGCGATCTCGCGGTCGAGCGTGTTTTTCGGCAAACGGTATTGCGGCAGCGCGTAGCGGAGCATGCCGCCGGGGCGCGGGGCGGCCTCGAAGACGGTAACTTTGTGGCCGAGCAGCGCGAGGTAAAACGCCGCCGTCAATCCCGCCGGCCCGGCGCCGGCGATGGCGACGCGTTTGCCGGTGAGGGAGAGTTTTCGTTGTTTCAACCGGCGAACGATTTTTGCCGCCGGCGTCCTGCCGAGCCGGGAGTCGGCGATGTAACGATGGACTTCGCGCATGTTGACGGCCTCGTCGAGCGTGGCGCGACGGCAACGTTGTTCGCAGGGATATTGGCAGACGCGGCCGGTGGTGGCCGGCAAGGGATTATCGAGCAGCACCAGCTCGAAAGCGTCGTCGAGCCGGTTTTCCTTGAGCAGTTGAAGGTAGCCGGGGATGTTCATATGAAGCGGACAGGAGTTCTCGCACGGCGCCAGCATCAACGCCTGGCAAACGCCCGCCCGGCATCGCCGCTCGCGAATGTGTTCTTCGTATTCGTGGCGGAAATATCGCAGCGTGGTCAGCGCCGGGTTTGGCGCGGTCTGGCCGAGTCCGCACAGCGACGTGGTTTTCACGGTAGCGCCAAGCTCCGTGAGCGTTTGCAAGTCGGCCTCGGCGCCTCGGCCTTCGGTGATGCGCGTGAGAATTTCCAAGAGCTGCGCCGTGCCCAGCCGGCACGGCGAACATTTGCCGCAACATTCCTTGGCGGTGAAGGCGAGGAAATAGCGCGCCAAGTCCACCATGCACGTGTCCTCGTCCAGGACAATCATGCCGCCGCTGCCCATGATCGCGCCGTGCCGGACCAGTTCCTCGTAATCAATGCGCGTGTCGAACAAGGCGGCTGGAATGCAGCCGCCGCTGGGGCCGCCGGTTTGCACCGCCTTGATGGGGCGGCCGGTGGCGCTGCCGCCGCCCATTTCGTAAACGATCTCCGAGAGTGTGATGCCCATGGGCACTTCGATCAGGCCGCTGTTGCGGATTTTGCCGACAATCGAAAACACCTTGGTGCCTTTGCTCTTCTCGGTGCCGAGCGCCGCAAACGCCGGCGCGCCGTTGTTGATGATCCAGGGCACGTTGGCGAATGTCTCGACGTTGTTGATCACCGTCGGGTAACCCCAGAGTCCGCGCTGCGCCGGGAACGGCGGACGCATCCGCGGCATGCCGCGCGCGCCTTCGATGGATTGCATCAACGCCGTTTCCTCGCCGCAGACAAACGCCCCCGCGCCTTCGCGGATTTCGATGTTGAACTTTCCGAGCAGCCCGGCCGCGCGCGCTTGTTCGATGGCCAGCGCCATCCGTTTGACCGCCAGCGGATACTCGGCGCGCACGTAAATGAAACCGGCCGAGGCGCCGATGGCGAACGCGCCGATCGTCATGCCTTCAATCACGCGATGCGGATCGCTTTCCATCACGCTGCGATCCATGAACGCGCCCGGATCGCCTTCGTCGCCGTTGCAGACGATGTATTTCTTTTCGCCGGGCGCTTCGGCGGCGTATTTCCACTTCAACCCGGTCAGGAAACCTGCGCCGCCGCGTCCGCGCAAACCGCTGGCGGTGACCAGCTCGATGACTTGCGCGGGCGTCACCCCGCCGAGCACTCGCTCCGCGGCGCGATAACCGCCGGCAGCGCGGTACGCCTCGAGCGATTCAGGGTCAATGGCGCCGCAATTTTCCAGCGCGATCTTTTTCTGTTTGGACAAAAAGCCGCGCACGCTTTCGGCGCGCCCGGCGCCCTCGAGCAGATATTTTTCAACCGGCTGGTTGCGTCCGATGTGGCGGTCGAGAATTTGCCGGACGCCGCGCTCGTCGAGATGCACATAGGTCCAGTGCCCGCCGCTCGGCGAGTAAAGCTCGAGCATCGGTTCGCGGTGGCAAAGCCCGGCGCAGCCGGTCTTGTGCAGCGTGATTCGTGAACGGTCTGCGTGTTTCTCGATCAGCTCGTAGAGCGCCTGCGCGCCGGCGGCCACGCCGCAGGAGCCGAGGCCGACTGCGATGCGCCAGTGCGAGTTTGTGGTGGACGTCTTCATCGGGTTTCTCCCGGTTTCCGGTAGCGGCTGAGAATGCGTTGGGCGCGCTGCGCATTCAAGCGGCCGTACACCTTGTCGTCAATCATCATCACCGGCGCGAGGCTGCAACAGCCGAGGCAAGCCACCGTTTCGAGCGTGAACAGCCCGTCCGCCGTCGTTTCGCGGTCCTTGATCTGGAGCGTCTGGTGAATAGCGCGGCCGGTTTGATTGGCGCCGTTGACATGGCAGGCTGTGCCGTGACAGGCCTGGATCACGTGTTTACCGACCGGCTTGAAACGGAACCGCTCGTAAAACGTCGCCACGCCGTACATGCGAGTCAGCGAAATCCGCGTCCGATTGGCGATGACCTCCAGCACCTCGCGCGGCAAATATCCACAGCGTTGCTGGACGGCCTGCAAGAGCGGAATCACATCGGAGGAGCCGGCTTTTGGAAACCGTTGGAGAATCTCGTCTACTTGGGAGAGGTCATGGTGCAAGAGCGTGGCCACAGGCTGTTGACTTAAAGACACGTTATGTTCCTTTCTGCCCGGTCGTCGTGGCGCTAACTATCTAGCACAAAAAGCAGATTGTCTCAACCTCTTTTGCTGCTGCGTCGTGTCTGAGTTTGGAGTTGTAGCGGCGATCCCGCTTCTGCGGGATCGCCAAGTGGCGGCTTGAAGCCGCCTCTAGTGCGCCTGAAAGCGTGCCTGGTCGGAGGGGTGAAAGTCCTCTTCAGGCATACGCTCTCCGGCCTGTAACCGAACGTAACTGCAACTCGCCGCAAGGCGAGGTTCCGTCGCGAGACGGTGTGGGAAGCAACGGGAGGTGAACGACCAGTCCGTACGATGAGAAACTCGATTCGGCCGATCGTGTGCGGCGAGCCTGCTAGAGAATGGCGAAGCCCAGACCTGCGGGGGACCGGAGGAAGCCCAACGAGCTGAGGGGTAGCGTGGGAAAGCGACGTTGGGGCCACGGGGGTGGTTGGAGACGGAATGGTCGGAAGGCCGAGCACGTGAATCAGGGAGACCTGCTCGTGGAGGAGCCGGTCGGGTGGTCGCCGGGAAATCACCCGTGCACTGCCGCGTCGGAGCGGGCAGGAGTCAGAGCGCCCATAGTAGCGAAGAAGGGTCCTAACGGGCCTGGAGCGAAGGGAGCGCAGGAAGGTGGAGACGTGACGGGCCAAGCCAAGGAAGCTCAACCTGCGACAGTGTCGGAGCGGACTCAACAAGCAGGAGAAGCTCAGGACCTCTGGGCGATACGGGCTCGGTGGGACTGGGCAGAACCAGCGGTTTGGACGGAACGGATGTTGACGGCCCTCGAACAGGGGGTGAAGGGAGGCAAGTGGTTCAGGCTGATCGACAAGGTCTACGCCTTGCCCAACCTGCGGAAGGCCTTCGCGCGAGTGCAGGCCAACGGTGGCGCGGCAGGGGTGGACCACGATCATCAGCTCTGGTCCAATGCTTTCTTTGCCGAACGTGGGTTGTTCTCCTTGGTTACGGCCCCTACTTTGGCCTGTCAGTCCTCTCGTAGGTAAGACCACCGACTGGAGAGCCGGATGCGGGACATCCGCCTGTCCGGTTCGGAGGGAGGGGGGACCTTACTCGGTTCTCCCTACCCCTATCGCCCCTTCGGTTATATTGTCCACTCCCAGCCAATGACGCACGTCTCGCAACTACTACCCCACGACCTCGATGGTGCCGGGGAATCGTCTTGGTCTATCCAGCACGCGGGGCGCCACAATGCCCAGAAGCTGATCCTATCCAAATCATTGAAACAACGGCGACGACAGGTCGTGCTCTCGGCTGGGAAGAGCCTTTGATAGGTTCGACAATATGTCGAAGTCTTTCGATAGCCCATCACTGCGAAGTTTCACACATCTGGCCAACTTCCAACTCCCCCAGGCCTCGAAGGGGCCTTCCGTGAGTAGCCGCAGGTTTCAACCTGCGGATAACGGACCGCCCATAATTTGACAACCCCAACGGGGTTGACCCGTCAAGGGTCGGCCCCCTCAGCGGGTAGCCACGACACGCTTTTTGTGTCGTGGGCTTTTCTGCATCGCGGTGGTATTATCTACCCGTGTCGCACGTTCACCGGCTGCGAACCGCGGTCCGCATTTTCTTCCTCACGGTCAATCTTCGCCGCGTCCTGGCGCCGCTCGGGGAGGAGGAATTGGGGCTGGTGGTCGATGCGCTGGCGGAATCGCGCCGCAAGCTGCAGTTTCTCCTGTACGGTTATGTGGTGATGCCCGACCACTGGCACGCACTGATTTGGACGGCTTTTCCCCTTAGCATCTCGCGGGTGATTCAGGACATTAAGTGGCTTTCGGCGGGCTCCCTGAACCGGGTGCGTGAGCGATCCGGCTCGGCATGGCAACATCAGTTTTGGGATCGGTTCGTGCGCCACGGCAAGGAGTTTAACGAACGGCTGATTTACATGCACCTGAACCCCGTGCGCAAGGGGTTGGCAGGGAAGCCGGAGGACTGGCGGTGGTCGAGCTATAACAACTTCGCACTCGACAAGAAGGTTGTGGCTACCTGCCCCATTCAGATTGATTATGTCTGGTTGCCGGAATCGTATCGCGGGTGAAAAAGCCCACGACACAAAAAGCGTGTCGTGGCTACCAACTCTACCAGAATAACCCATGCGAGTCGCCACTTCCACCGGTAGTCGGTGTGCGTGAGGTGGAGGGGCGGGCAGGGCGAAGGCGCGCGGCCAACCACCCCCGCCCCTCCTTAACCAAGGAGGGGAGTTCGATCGGGTCGCAGACATAGAATGCGATGTCTGCGCCACCCCCGCGTCTTCTGCGTGCATCATATTTAGAGATGATACAACAGCCGTCCGGAAAGATGGTAGCGCGGGTGGCGCATCTATAAGGTTGTCGGCTCCGTCAAGCGAAATCGTGTTGTCGGTCCTGGTGGGTGGTTCGCCTCGATTCGGTGGCCAGGTTCCACCACACATCTATTCGATCCCGCGCGGGGACCATGATGGCTTCTTCTGACTCCCTCACCTCGTGCGGAGGGAGGCCGGGAGCTCCATCATACGTTCGGTCATGGTTAGACCAGCGCCACATCCCCGAGCATCCCGGCATGCGAACCTCGCCGACAGAACTCTTGGTAGTCAATCTTATCCCGCAGCATGATATACAACCGGATGGCCAGCTTGCGCGCCATGGCGACTTTGGCCACCGCCGTCCCTTTGCGAAAGGCCAAGCGACGATAGGCCCGGCGCAGCCGAGGATCGTACCGACTGGCGGTCTGCGCGGCTTCCACCAGCAGCCAGCGCAGCAGGCGATTGCCTTGTTTGGTCAAGTGGCCAAAGCGCTGCCGTCCGGCGCTGGAAGCTTCTTGGGGAATCAGTCCCAGGTAGCTGGTCAGATGGCGGTCGTCGGGGAAACGCTCCACCGGGCCCAGCACCAGCACGGTCGCCAGCGCCGTCTGCGGACCCACCCCCGGGGGGGTCATCAGGCGCTGGGCGTCCTCGCGTCGCGCCACTTCCTGCTGCACACGCTGATCCAGCTCCTTGATCCAGACGTCGAGTTGCCGGACGAGCCGCATCAGGTCTTCTCGCCGCCGCCCCATCCCTTCCCTTAGAGGAATCTTTTTGAGTTCTTCCTGCCCGCGCTGGCTCCACAACCGCCCGCGCCGCCGGAGCCCGTAGCTGAGGGCGATCGCCTGCAGTCCGTTCTGAGCTCGCGTGCGCAGTTCCACTAACTGATGACGATGCTCGACCAGCACCCGCACATCCCGCTCCTCGGCAGGGGGCAGCCAGATCTTGGGAAAATCACCCCGCACCAGAAGGTTCAGCAGGTGCTCGGCGTCCCGCCGGTCGTGCTTCTGCTTGCGCGTCTCCTTGGCCCGAATCTTCCCTGCTTCGCCTACCACCAGCTCGTGCCCCAACTCCCCCAGCATCTCGGCGAACCACCGCGTGTAGCCCGTCGCCTCGATCCCCACCAAGGCCGGCTCCTTCAACCCTGCGTAGAATTTTCGCGCTTCTCCGCTCTCGTGCTCCAACCGCTTCTCCTCAATCTCCCCCGTCTCCGTGTCCAACATCGCAATCTGTTCGAAGCGCGTATGGAAATCACAGCCTATAATGATCATGTCTCGGCTCCTCCTCGCTGAGAGTTTCTGGTTCACTCACAACGCCAGTCTACTCTCCCTGTCCAGGAGCCGACGACCTTATGCCATCATACATAAAAGCGGGGTCGATTAATGGCCGGCTTTCTCGATGATTACGGCGCCGGAGACGAACGGCGGGCGCGGATCGTGAAGATCACCGTCCTGTCGGTGCTCGCGGTAGCGGTGGTCACCGGCCTCGCGTATTACTTTTTCCATAATTTCTCGCAGGAACAGCAGGTGAAACGCTTCTTCAACCTGCTGGAGGCGCACAATTATGAGGCCGCTTACCACCTGTGGGCGCCTACGGTAGATGCGCAGAACCAGTATCCGATGAAATCTTTCCTGCAGGACTGGGGTCCGCCGTTGAATGTGAAGGGATTTACCATTCTTGACGGCGAGAGTTGCGACAAGAGCGTCATTGTGGACGTGGACACCGGCCCGGCGGGCGACAAAAAAATCTGGGTCGACCGCTCTACGCTCGCCATGAGCTTCCCGCCCAGCGAAGCGGGATGCGTTCAGGCCATGGTAGACGGCGCCGGCAACCTCTCGTATCGCGACAAGCACAACCAGATCTACGAGTGGTTTCGGGACGTGAAATACCGGCTCCACGGCCGGAAATATCAGCGATAGAAGGATTGCCGCAGCGGAATTGAATTTCCAGCGGAAACATGAAGTACCAGGTGCGTGGGCGGACCGGCCGGCAATTTTGCCGGATTCGCCGCTCTCGGGTGCCCCGTCGCGCTCTACAATGAAAATGCAAGCCGAGAGAAGCGAACTATGGGAACGACATTGGCTGGCCTCGAAGGCGTAATCGCCGGCGAATCTGAGATTTGCTATATCGACGGGTATTTGGGCGTCCTAAGCGGGTAGCCACGACACGCTTTTTGTGTCGTGGGCTTTTCTGCATCGCGGTGGTATTATCTACCCGTGTCGCACGTTCACCGGCTGCGAACCGCGGTCCGCATTTTCTTCCTCACGGTCAATCTTCGCCGCGTCCTGGCGCCGCTCGGGGAGGAGGAATTGGGGCTGGTGGTCGATGCGCTGGCGGAATCGCGCCGCAAGCTGCAGTTTCTCCTGTACGGTTATGTGGTGATGCCCGACCACTGGCACGCACTGATTTGGACGACTTTTCCCCTTAGCATCTCGCGGGTGAAAAAGCCCACGACACAAAAAGCGTGTCGTGGCTACCAGTTGCGAGCCGTCGGGTGTGGACTCGGCGCTGTGGGGCAGACTACAATGGAATCAAGGCAGTCAAGCAAAGGAGCGCGAGGGAATGGAGTCTGGCTCACGTTCGGTGAACCGCTCGACCGTGTCCGAATGGAATGACAGGAAGGTGCGGCGGGTGCGCGATTCCCTGGTGGGCGAAGAGCCACTGCAAATTCGACTTGGGAAGCGTCCCCTCAGCGTGACCATGCGGACTCCCGGGGATGACTTTGAATTAGCGGCCGGCTTCCTCTTCAGCGAGGGAATCATCCGCTCGGCGAAAGAGGTGGCTAGCCTGCGATTTGGCAAAGGACCAGGCTCCAATCAGAACGTTGTGGATGTTGAACTCAAGCGGCACAAAACCCTGAATTCGAAGCGGATCAAACGTAACTTCTTCGCGAACTCCAGTTGTGGATTATGTGGCAAAGCGTTCATCGAGGGGTGTCTCCTGCAAGGGATCAAGCGGCCCAATCCTCGCTTCCGACTCGATCCGGAAATCCTTTGTAGTCTTCCCGAGACTCTCCGGTCCGCCCAAGTGCTGTTTGGCCGAACCGGAGGGTTACACGCCGCCGCGCTGTTCGAAGCCTCCGGAAAGCTGATTGCCGCAAGAGAAGACGTGGGGCGGCATAACGCGGTGGATAAGCTCATCGGCTGGGCATTGTTACAAGGGCGCATCCCTTTGGCAGACTGTGCGTTGCTGGCGAGTGGCCGAGGGGGCTTCGAGATCATTCAAAAGTCGCTGCTGGCGGGAGTTCCACTGTTGGCTTCGGTCTCCGCCGCCTCCGACCTGGCGGTCCAATTGGCGCGCGAGTGTGGGCTTACGCTGGTTGGATTCCTGCGTGGCAAGCGATTTGTTTGCTACTGTGGGGAGCAACGATTAGGACTCGCCCCTTCCCCAGAAGTTGCAGGGCGGTAGACTTCTGCAGTTGACCTTTCCTGGAGGCTCGGGGGGAAATCGTAGCGCGGGCGTCTCGCCCGCTGTGGCGGGAGCGTCTCGCTCCCGCGGGCCTGCTCTTGGCAAGGATGGCATTGGCAACCGTAGACGAGCCACACGCGGGCAGGATGCCCGCGCTATCTGGTAGTGTCTCAGTTTGGATTTGTAGCGGCGAGTTTACCTCGCCACGTGGCGGCGTAAAGCCGCCTCGACGTCAAACTGAGACACTACCCGCTATCTCCGAGGGTTGCTACAGGATGGGGCTACGGTATATATTTTGAAGTGTTGTGAAGTGGGAAATGGAAACTCTCATCCACGCGCTTTTGCGGCTGAGCCTTGTCCTGTCCGCCGCCTGTGTATCAGCCGTCGCCTCGCAAGAGGGCAAATCGCCCCCTCAGCAGCCTCCTCCCCTCGCCCGCGCCGCCGAAGAATTCAAAGTTCTGACCCGCGATTTGGGCATGCGGCCCGGCAGCCCGGCGAGCGCGCAAAAGCAACGTGGGCGGAAAATGCTCTGGCACGGCCGTCTTTATGAAAACTTCCGAAACGATGTTCTCGATGCCATCCCGCACGAGGTGAGGCAAAACGGCGAGAGTGTTTCCCCGTTGCGGCGCAATCAGTTCGGTTTCAATGTGGCCGGCCCTGTGTTGATCCCGCACTTGCTCAAGAACCCCAAGAGCACGTTCTTTGCGCTGTCCTACGAGGGTGTCCGAGAGGAGATCTTCCGCGCCTCGCTGCATACCATCCCCACCGCCGCTCAACGCACCGGCGACTTCTCGCAAACCGTGGACCAAGCCGGCTACCTGCTGCCCATTTACGATCCGGCCACCACATCCCCCAATCCCGCTTACGATCCGAGCCTGCCCGTTTCCACCAGCAATCTTCAGTACCTGCGCTCGACCTTTCCCGGAAACCGTATCCCGCCGGACCGCCTGGCCCCGATTGTTCAGCAAGTTCTGTCCCTTTATCCTCTCCCCAACACACATATCGGCCCCTTTTTCCAGAACAACTACTTCGTCAACTCCCCGGAGGTCGACACGGCAGACGGAATCATTGCCAAGCTTGAACGCCAATTCGGCGAGCGGCATCGGCTCACCTCCAACAGCACTATTTCCAGGGGGTTCCTCAGCTCCCCGAAATATTTCCCGAACATCGCCAGCCCAACCGCACCGGAGCAGCAATTCTCCACGCGCCGCACGGAACTCGATTACGTTTTTACGGCCAACCCCAACACCGTCAACTCGGCGAGCGTGATCGCGGTTTCCGACGTGTCGCAGGCTGGCGGGGCCTCTCATTCCCCTTTCCCGACCTATCAGTTCCTCAGCAACTATCTCTCGATGGGCACTGCTTATCCCAACACGCGGAACGCTCGCAACACGTTTGAGGCTGAGGATGCGATCTCGACTCGAAAGGGCAAACATTCTCTCGGGTTGACGTTTCAGACAGATTACTATCAGGTGAATTCGTTCAATCCGGCTTATCCCTCCGGCTATTTCCAATTTTCCGCGGATATCACCAGCTTGCCGGGGATTATCGATACGGGCGATCCGTTCGCCAGCTTCCTTCTCGGCCTGCCGGCGTACGCCGAGCGCACCATCATCGACGGCGCCATCCTACTTCCGCAACTCCTACCAAGCCATCTCCGGACGTGACAAGTACGCAATCTCGAAAGACCTGACCGTCAGCCTCAGCCTCAATCTCAGCCGCCGGACGCCGCGGGTGGAGAAGTACAATCGCCAGAGCACAGTTGATCCGTCTGTAATCGACCCCTCGGTCGGCCTCCCCGGCGCGCTCGTGTTTGCCGGACTCAACGGCAAGTCTCGCGGCCTGCGCCCCGCCAATATCGATCTCGACCCGAGCGCGAGCGTGGCCTGGAACCCGCGCGGCGACGCCAAGACGGTTGTCCGCGCCTCATTCAGCCGCTCACACGGTCAGATCCCGATTTACAACGGCCAGTGGGGCACGCAGGGCTTCAATGCCCGCCAGACCTTCATCTCGCCGAATACCCAACTGAGCCCGGCGCTCGACCTGGCAGCCGGCATTCCGCCGTTTACCGCGCCGCTGCCGGACATCAGCCCGTCGGCGGCCGATAACACGGTGGCGGATTTCGTCGATCTGAGCGGGCGGGAACCGGTCTATCAATCGCTTCGCTCTCCGTGGAGCGCGAGATACCGTTTCTCCATGGTGGTTTCCGTGGGGGCGAATTACAGTGGCGGCCGGGACATCCTGGTGGGCGACGGTGCCGCCAATCCCAACGCGATCAACCCCGCACTTCCTGAGCTATGGCGATGCGCTTTACGACCTGGCCTTCCGGAACTCGCTGCAACCGTACCCGCAATTCAAGGGCTTCGAGCTTTACGGTCTCTACCCGGCGGGCCGCTACCAGCGGAACTCCGGCTTCGTGCGAGTGGAGAAGCGCGCGTCGTTCGGCCTTTCATTCATTGCCTACTACGAATTTTCCAAGCAGCTCGACGATTACTCGGGCCCTTACGGAAATCAGGACTTCTTCAACTGGCGCAACAACTGGGCGCTCACCTCCTATAATACGCCGCAGTACTTGCAGCTCAGCTACATCTATGAGCTGCCGTTCGGCTCCGACAAGCCGCTGCTCCGTTTTTCGGACTGGCGGGGCCGCTGGTCAAAGGCTGGTCGGTCAGCGGCACGGCCTACTGGAATGACGGGACGCCGCTGGCGCTTCATCCCGAATTCAACAACACCGGAGGCGTGCTTTCCACACTCAACGTAAATGTGGTGCCCGGCGTGGACCCGCACGTGGCCAATCCGGGGCCGTCTCTGTGGTTCAACCCGGCCGCCTTCGATCAGCCGCCGGACTTCACCCTGGGGAATGGTCCCCGGACCGATGCCGGACCTGCTGGGCCCAGGTTATAATTCCATGGACCTCAGCGTGAACAAGCGCATGCCCATGGGCGGCGACCGCGCGCTCGAGTTCAGCGCCACCGCGTTTAACATCCTCAATCATGCCAACTGGAACTATCCCGATCCGAATATCGGTCCGGCAAGCGCGCCCAATGTCAACGCCGGCAAGATCATCGGCTCTCATGGCGGGCGTGTAATCCAGATTGGGCTGAAGTTCAGCTTCTAATGCCACGAACCTGCTCCGCACTCCCGGCCGTTCTTTTCGCTGTTTCGCTCGATTGCCACCCTTCATGCGCAAACGGCCAGCGTCTCGATTCCCGCCTGGATTGAGACGAATGATTGCACCCTTCCTCCCAAGTTCGAAGCCACGCTCAACGGCAAATCGGTGCCCGTCACCGCGCAGTTGGGCCCGAGCAGCGACCAGGTAATCCTGGTGGTGTTGGATCTCACTGGGGACCTGGCGCTCATCGAAGCCGCCAAACAGGCGCTGATTGCCGAAATCTCCAAGCTGCCCCAGAACGCCTGGGTGGGGCTTCTGCGCACCCAGGATGGCCTGCAAGTGCTGGCCGACCCCAGCGCAAACCGCCAGCCGCTCGATCGACGCCATCCGCTCCCTGTCCAACAGCGGCGAACCCGGATTGCTCGAAACCGTTCCATCGGCGCTCTCGCTGGCGGACGCCATCCTGCGCAAGTCCCCGGTGCGCGTCTCGGTCCTGTATATCACCGACGGCAACATCTACAGTTACCGCGAGGACTACACGAATCCTGTCATTAATGGGAGCGATCCCCACGATCTCAGCCGGCGCTTTCCCGACGGCGCTGATTGAGGAGAAGATTTCCAAGCTGGTGGAGAGTCAGCAGTTCGCTTGAGGCGCCCCTGTTTGTGGTTCATCTCCAACTACCGGCGGGACCGACTCAACGTAGCATATCAGAATGGCCTGGAGACCCTTGCCGACGCGACCGGCGGCAAGAGTGAGATGTGTGCCGGTCGGTGGCGGAGATCCCGGAAGCGATCTCCGCTATGTTTGCGCGAATTTCGAGCGCCTGGAGGCTCACCCTGGCGCTGCCCCGGCAAGATTCACTACGACATCCAAATTCACTTGAGTGCTCCGTGCGGCGATAGCGACCTGCGCTCTCGTGGCGCACGCGCTTGCGCCCGAAGGAGGGATAAGATGATGCGGCTGGGACGTCTGCAATTCGCTCTCGTGCTGACTCTGGGCGTCGCCTTCCTTGCCTCGCTGGGTATCGATTCTTCGCCAGTCTTGGCGACTCGCTGTCCTCGAGCGGCAGCAGGCCGCAGACCTGCGATCTCTGCGCCAGCTTCGAGGACAGCTCTCCGCCAACGCGAACTTCAAGAGCCTCCCCCTGAAACCGAGATTCTGATTCCGCCGGGTGATTATCGAGCCGCACTCGCCCAGCGCGATGCGACCATCGAGCTGCTCAACCGCGAGCTGAGCGAAGCGCAGGCCAACAACATGCGTGCTCCAGGCGCAACTTGTGAGTTCCGGCGAAGAACGCGAGAAGGCGCTCGCCAGCGTCGACGAACGCTGTCAAAAGGAGCAAGCGGATTGGCAGAGCCAACTCGACGCCTTGAAACAGGAACTCGACTCCGCCCAGGCCGAGTTACAAGCTTCCCGCCAACGCCTTGCCGCGCTGGAAGCGGACAACGCCAAGTTGAAGAGCGACAGCAGCGCGGGCACCGCCCGCGCCGCCGAATTGACGCGTGTAGTGGCCGACCTGCAAGAGCTGGAAAGCCGCCGCGATGCTCATTTGACTTCCATCATGCGCCGCTACCGTGACGTCACCAGTCAATTCCGAGCCATGAGCGGCATGCTGGATTCGAGCCGCGATCCAAACTCCAGCCCCTTCAGCGACGCAGCACTTTCCCGTATCCAAAACGCCATTTCCGCCGCCGACGATGACCTCCGCCAGTTGAGCGAGTTGAACGCCCAGGCACGCCAACTGGAAAAGAAGCTGGGGAAAAAGTAGACGCCCGCTTGTCACCTGATATACTGACAATAGGGCTAAGTGAAGTCAGGGGAGGGGAGATTGACTCCTGAAGAAATCACCAAAGTGCTCCAACAGGTCCGGCGAGGGAAGCTGAGCGTGGGAGGGGCGCTCGAGCGCCTGCGCAACCTACCCTACGAAAACCTGGGTTACGCCAAGATCGATCATCACCGGTCCCTTCGCCAGGGATTCCCGGAAGTGGTCTTCGCGCGCGGCAAAGATCCCGCTCATGTGGAGGGAATTGTGCGCCGGATGCTGCTGAACCGGCACAACGTCCTCGTCACCCGGGGCGACGTGGAGTTGTTTGAGCGGGTGAGGAATCTGCATAAGACGGCGAAGTTCCATAAACTCTGCGGGGCCATTACGTTTCGCCACGAGCGTAAGATCCGAGGCAAAGGGAAAATTGTGGTGGTTTGCGCGGGCACCTCCGACATCCCCGTGGCGGAAGAAGCTCTCGTCACCGCCGACATCATGGGAAATCGCGTTGAGTCGCTCTACGACGTGGGTGTGGCGGGCATCCACCGGCTGTTGGGTGAGAGCCGGCACCTGAGGGAGGGGCGCGTGATTATTTGTGTGGCAGGCATGGAAGGCGCGCTGCCCAGCGTCGTGGCTGGCATGGTGAGCGCGCCCGTGATCGCCGTCCCCTCGAGCGTGGGATATGGGGCCAGCTTCCGCGGTCTCGCGGCCCTGCTCGGCATGCTCAATAGCTGCTCGCCCAACGTCTGCGTCGTCAATATCGATAACGGCTTCGGGGCGGGGTATCTTGCCAGTGTAATCAATCGCTTGTAACCCGGCGCGCTTCAACGGAGGGGTAACGATGAACGAAGTAATGTCGCTGGTCGAAATCCATGAAAAATTCGACTCAGAGTGGATTCTCGTCGAGGATCCCGAAACCACGGAGAGTCTGGAGGTCAGGAAGGGTAGGGTTCTATGGCACAGCAAAGACCGGGATGAAGTGTACCGTAAAGCACGGGAACTGGCGCCCAGGTCTTCAGCGATCCTTTATACGGGCACCTTACCCAAAGAGGGTGCCATTGTCCTATGAGCCTGTCCTTTGACCCCGACGAGGGGCTGGTGATTGTTCGGGCAAGACTTTGGGGGCCCAGAGGGCGCGCCGTAGTCCGTTTGGCGTTGGATACCGGGGCGACGGCAACACTCGTGAACTGGGATATTGCTGTGCTCTTGGGATACGACCCCTCCGCAACGCCGACGCGCGAGCAGATTACGACTGGGAGCGGGGTGGAGTTTGCGCCTGAAATTCCCATTGACAGGATCGAAGCGTTGGGAATGGAGAGGCTGCGGTTTCCTGTGCTTTGCCACACCCTGCCGCCCAGCGCCGGAGTGGATGGACTTCCGCACGGGTACCATTACGGTTGATTGAACAACCCTCTCATACTCCGAATACACAACTTCTGCTCGCCCAATGTCTGCGTCGTGAATATTGACAACGACATTGGGACAGGGAATTCGGCGAGTGCGTTGAACCAACTGCAGACTCGGTTTGCAGTTTTGATGAGGCCGGCAGTGACGGCGCGAAGGCATCAATTTGTGGTGGATGAAGGGGGAAAAAGACGGCGGTCATCCTTCCCACTGCCAAGTACAAGAAGCTCCTTGAAGGTTTGCACGATCTCGCCGTCGTCGCTGAGCGCCGGCAAGAAGAACCCATTGGTCTCCAGGAAATGAAACGACGGCTCAAGGCACATGGTCTCCTAAAGCAATTCAACCAGCCCGGCCGAAAGCTGACTGCTGATAGCTGATGGCTGATCTCAACCCATAAGCCGTCGCAGGGCTTCCGCCTGCTCGGGGTTCTTGCGCAGCATGGTGCGGCGCAGGCGAGCGAACTCATCCCGATTGATCTTCTGGACGGTGCCGCGCCCGCGCTGGGGGCTGAAGGCCAGGATGTGATCGAGGTCGGGATGCCGCTCGAGGGGGTTCTTCAAGCGCACGGCTTGGCGCGGCGGGCAGAAATCGAGGAGAGATCCCATGCCGGTGTCGCGTCCATCCGAAGCTGCCCGCGCTACTCCCACTACCCACTTGCGGTCCACTTCGTAGCAAAGGAAGACGTCTCCGCGCTTCACTTCCTCACGGATAAAGCGCAGGCTCGAGGCGCTGCGTATCCAGGCTTCGTCGCCCAGTTCGTACGAGCCGCGAGCAAGTGAGCGGAAATACTGGTCAAATTCCCAGCCGCGTTTGGTGTTGATCTTGAAGACCCAGATGTTCATGATCAGTGGCTAGTGGTTAGTGGCTAGCAAAACCACTGACCACTAATCACTAACCACTAACCACTGCCCGTCAGATTTCGACCACGCGCGCAACCCGAATGGCGGGGATGGAGCGGATTTCAGCAAGCACTTCCTCAGGGACGTGATCGTCAACCTGGACCAACCCCACCGCTTCGCCGCCCTGAATATCCCGACCTAGGGCGAAATTCGCGATGTTGACCTTGTGGTCGCCCAGGATGGTGCCGATGCGCCCGATGACACCCGGGACGTCCTGATTGCGAATGTAGATGTGAATGCCCTCGAGTGGAGCTTCGATATCGAGCTCGTTGATGCCCAGAATGCGCAGGTTCCCGCGCAGGCCCACCATGGCCAGCGCACTGGCCGACCCGGTTTCCGTACGCAGGGCCAGTCCCAGCGAATGGGAGAATGCCGCGCGGCGGGCGCTGCTCAGCTCCAACACTTCGATGCCCCGCGCCTGCGCCAGGGTGCCGGCATTGACAATGTTCACTCGATCGGAAAGGGCCTTTTTCAGGATGCCTTTCAGGACCGCGTTCTTCACGAGGTGGGTGTTCAGTTCCGCCAGCCCGCCGTCGTAGCTGATGCTGACCTCGCTAATCCGCTCGTCGGCGACCTGGGCCAGGAAAGAGCCCAGGTTCTCGCCAAGCTGGAGGTAAGGCGCAAGCTTCTGGTACTCCTCGGGCGAGATGGTGGGCATGTTGACGGCGTTGCGCGGAACGCCCAGCAGAAGATAATCACGAATCTGTTCGGCGATACGGATACCCACAATTTCCTGCGCCTCTTCGGTCGAGCCCGCGATGTGCGGGGTGGCGATGACGCACGGGTGGTTCAGCAGGCGCGGGTTCCTAGGTGGCTCGGTCTCAAATACATCCAGCCCCGCGCCCCCTACCTGGCCGCTTTCGAGGGCTGTGACCAAGTCTGCCTCGTTGAGCAGCTCACCGCGGGCGCAGTTCACAATGCGCAAACCGGGCTTGGCGAGAGCCAGCGTCTTGGCGTTGAGCAGGTGACGGTTCTCCGCCGTCTTCGCCGCATGCAAGCTCAGGAAATCACTTTCCTTCAACAGTTCCTCGAGGGACACCAGCTTCACGCCCTGCTCCTGCGCCAGCCGGGAAGAAACAAAAGGGTCTGAAGCGAGAACCGTCATGCCGAAAGCTTGCGCCAGGCGCGCCACCTCGCGTCCGATGTTGCCGAAGCCCACCAAGCCCAGTGTTTTCGAGCGTAGCTCGATACCCGTGAGCTTTTTCTTCTCCCACCTGCCGTGTTTGAGCAGGCTGTCCGCCTCCGGGATACGTCGCGCCAAGGCCAGGAGCAATCCCATCGTGTGCTCGGCCACGCTGACGGCATTGCCGCCCGGCGTGTTCATCACCACGATGCCTTTTCTCGTCGCGGCGTCCAGGTCCACGTTGTCCACGCCGCTGCCTGCGCGCCCGATGACGCGTAAGCGCGTGGCGTGCTCGAGCAACGCTGCCGTCGCCTTCGTGGCGCTGCGCACCACCAGGGCGTCGGCGTCCTTGATCTCCTCCGCGACCGTGGCATTTGGCTTCTTGGGAAGGAAAACCACGTCCCAGCTTTTCTCTGCCTTTAGGACTTCTAGCGCCCGTTCTGAAACGTTGTCTGCAATGAGGATTTTCATAGTGTTTAAGTCAACATGGGTAGCGCGGACCCCCGGTTTTGGGGTCCGCGGTTTTTTATTCGGCCCGTGGACAAATCGCGGACCCCAAAACCGGGGGTCCGCGCTACCCGGATCGCCGAAGGTAGACTTCCTGCGCAGCGCGGACGCCACTGCCTAGCTCAACCTTCTGCCCCAGCTTCAGTAGTGCGACCTCGAGAGCTGCCACTGCCGCAAAGAGCTCAGGAACGTCGTAATAGCCGAGGTGGGCAAGGCGGAAGATCTTGCCTTTCATGCTGCCCTGGCCGTTGGCGATGACCGCGCCGAAACGGCTGCGCATTTCCTTGACGATGGCCCCTGAATCCATCCCCTCCGGCGCGCAGACGGCGGTGGCGGCGTTGGCAGGGGAGGAGACCGCAAATAACTTGAGCCCCAGCGCTTTGGCAGCTTCGCGAGTGGCCTCCGCCAGCAGGGCAGCGTTGGCGATCAGGTTCTCCCGGCCTAGGCGCTTAATGTACTCGAGCGCTGAATGCAGGGTGATGATGAGCGTGGTCGCCGGAGTGTAACTCGTCTCACCTTTTGCCTGGTTCTTGCGCTCCTTGGCGAAATCAAAATAGTAGCGAGGAAGTTTGGCGCTCGAGATCATCTTCCAGGCTTTCTCACTCACGCTGACGAAGGCCAGGCCGGGAGCGATCATCACCGCCTTTTGCGATCCCCCGATCACAATGTCCAGACCCCACTCATCCGGGCTCAATTCTGTGGTGCCGAGGCCGGTGATGGCGTCCACCACCAGGCAGGTCTCGGGATAGTTCCTGACGATCTCCCCCAGCGCCTTCACGTCATGACTCACGGCGGTCGAGGTTTCGGTGGCCTGAACGTAAACCGCCCGGAAGGGGCCATCCTTTTCCAGCCTGTCCTTGATCTCCCCCATACTTATGGGGTGGCCGTAGGGAGCTTCGACCTTGACGGCCTCAATGCCGTAAGCTTCCGCCAAGCCCAGCCAGCGCTCGCCGAATTTGCCCGCCGTACCTACCAATACACGCTCGCCGGGAGACACCAAATTCGAGACAGAGCCTTCCATCGCCCCGGAGCCGGAGCTGGCCAGTATCAGGACGTCGTTTTGAGTATTGAAATAATACTTCAGGAGATCCAAGGTCTCGCGCATGATCTGGCGAAAGGCCTCCGTCCGGTGGTGGACGTTGGCGACCATGGCGCGCGCCTGGGGCTCCATGAGCAAGGGGGTGGGTCCGGGGGTGAAGAGTCTTTCTTTGATGATGCCTGGCATGAGTTTGCTTCCTTAAAGGATTTGAGTTGGCTTCGGGATAGCTGCTCCTTGGGGAGCAAAACTGGGGATTATGAACAACCTTTCCTGAGGTCCAAGCCGAAGCTAACCAGTTTAGGAACTGGGCCAGAATTTGTCAAATCAATTATACTTTGCAAGGCGTCGTCTACGAACTGGATTCCCGCTTTCGCGGGAATGACGACGCCTGCAGTACCCGCGCCTAGCAAATGACACCATAATCAAACTGTGGTCGTGTTACATTAAGGTGTCAACCAATCGGCACTATGGCAGAACAACAACGCCACACTTTCGCTTGGACGGATCTTCTCTGGCTGGCCTTTCTAGGCGGCCTTGCATTGATGGACCCCATTAAGGAGGTCCATAAGCAGGAGATCCTGCTGGCCATCGGCCTGTTTCAAATCTTTGAGCATCGTCTCCTTGCCTGGGTTCCCTCCCGCGGCAGGTTCTACAGCGTCATCATCAAGATTCTATTGGCCACTTGGCTCATGAAGCACACAGGAGACCCTGCCGGCGGCATCAGCAGCAGCTACTACCTTATTTATTTCTTGCCCGTTATGACGGCGGCCCTGTTCTTCGAGGGTACCGGCACGCTGATTTGGACGGCTATCACTTCGGCTGCTTACTGTTCGCTTTTGATCCCTGCATATTTAATGAATTACGAACTGACGCCGGAAAGCGCCAAGGAACTCGCCCTCCGAAACATTTTCTTTTTCCTTGCGGCCGTGCTCGTGAACCCTTTCGTAAGCGAGAATCGGCGGCAGGCGAAGCGCTATCGGCTGCTGGCGGAGGAGTTGGCGGAGACCAACCGCCGTCTCGAGCAGGCGCAGGAAGAAGCTCGCCGTTCGGAGCGCCTGGCGGCTCTGGGCCAGCTCACCGCAGGCTTGGCGCATGAGATTCGCAACCCCTTGGCGGTCATTAAAGGGTCGGCCGAGACGCTTACACGCCGCCTCCAGTCTGCTGATCCGCTCACCACGGAGTTGGCTGGATATATTTCCAGCGAGGTGAACCGACTCAACACTATCGTCACTCGCTTCCTCAACTTCGCGCGTCCGCTCAAGCTTGAAAGAAGGCCGGCGCAGATTCCGCCCATCCTTGATCGGGCGCTGAAAGTGGCAGGCGAGCGATGGCCGGAGGCAAAGGTGGAAGTCAGCCGGCAGTACCCCGAAAATTTGCCGGAAATGAACGTTGATCCCGACCTCTGCGAGCAGGCGTTCGCCAACCTTGTGCTCAATGCCTATGAAGCCATGACGCACACCGGCGGTAAGCTAACCGTCAGGGTGGCGGCGGCGAATTCTGACGGCAGGCGCGGCGTCGAGGTGGGCATCGAGGATACCGGGCCCGGCATCCCACCCGAGCTGCATGAGCAGATCTTCAATCCCTTTTTCACCACCAAGAAAGAAGGGGTGGGATTGGGCCTGTCGCTCGTCTCGAAAATCGTGGATGACCATCGCGGCTGGATCCGGGTTTCGAGCGAGCCGGACAAGGGGGCGTGCTTTCGGGTGTTTCTGCCGGCGGAGTAGGGCGATGTCTACCATCCTAATCGTCGAAGACGAACCGAAGATGTTGCGGCTGCTGGAATTGAATCTGGCCGAGGAGGGCTACGCCACGCTCGCGGCCCCCGATGCAGAGACCGGACTCAAGCTTTTGCGGCAGGAAAAGATCGACCTGGTGTTGACCGACCTCAAACTCCCGCGCATGGATGGACTCGAGTTCTTGCAAGCCGTGAAGCGCTCGAGCGCACCCATGCCGGTCATTCTGATGACGGCCTACGGGACGGTGGAGACCGCCATCGAGGCGATGAAAGCCGGGGCAAGCGACTATGTGCTGAAGCCGTTCTCGATGGAGGAGATCAAGCTCATCATTGGCAAGGAGCTTGACGTCCGCCGCCTGCGCGAGGAGAACCGCGACTTGCGCGAGGCCCTGGGCGAGCGCTACCGCTTCGAGAACATCGTCGCCCAGAGCGCCAAGATGCAAGAGGTGCTTGCCGTCGTCGAGCGCGTGGCGCCCACGAACTCCACCGTGCTGCTGGGCGGGGAAAGCGGCGTGGGCAAAGACATGATCGCGCGAGCCATCCACCAGCACTCGCGCCGCGCCTCCGGCCCCTTCATCAAGATCAATTGCACAGCCATCCCGGAAAACCTGCTGGAGAGCGAATTGTTTGGATTCGAGAAGGGCGCCTTTACCGGCGCGATGACCGCGAAGCCCGGCAAATTCGAGCTCGCCGACAAAGGCACCGTCTTCCTGGACGAAATTGGCGACGTGCCCGCGACCATTCAGGCGAAACTCCTGCGCGTGCTCCAGGAGCGCGAGTTCGAGCGCCTGGGAGGTACCAAGACACTTAAAGTGGATGTGCGCGTGCTCGCGGCCACGAACCAGGATCTGCGGGCCGCCCTCGAGCAGGGCACCTTCCGCGAAGATCTCTATTACCGATTGAACGTCGTGCCCATCAGCATTCCGCCCTTGCGCGAACACAAGGAAGATATCCCGTACCTGGTGGACCACTTCCTGGCGCGCTTTGCCCGCGAGTCCGCCGAGCCCATCACCGGCATCACGCCCGCCGCGATGAAAATGCTGATGGATTTTCACTGGCCGGGAAACATCCGGGAGGTCGAAAACATCATCGAACGAGCCGTGGCGCTCTCGACCGGCACGATGCTCGATGTCGGCGACATCCGCCTGGACGTCGGCCCCAGCGGGGCGGTCGCCATCGGACCTGGAATGCCTGCCGGCGATGCTTCTGGACCTTTCCTGCCTCCCGGCATGACCCTCGAGCAGTACGAAGACGAGATCATCAAGGAAGCCCTGCGCCGCGCCAATGGCAATAAGAGCCAAGCCGCGCGCCTGCTCGGCCTCTCCCGCAACGCCTTCCGTTATCGTTTGTCAAAGCTGGGCGTCCCCGACGAACCTGAAACGTAGGGGCCACCCTCGTGGTCGCCCGCGATGCGGCTTAGGGGCACGCCATGGCGTGCCCCTACACGCTCGAACCCCTACGCGGCGGATTCCCAGGGGCGGCAGATGCGCTCGATGATGTCGATCATATTCTCGACTTCTTCCGAAGTTGGGGTGTTCTCAGGGTGGACCGCGGCGCAACGGGCACCCCACGCCCTTCGCAGGAGCGTCCTGTCCCCTAGCGAGATATGCCCACCCTCGAGCAACCGGTCGAAGAGGATTTCGGTGGCGCCCTTGACGTAAAGCTTCAAGCCCCCGCAGAGCCGGCGCGCGGCGAAGCGGAGGAGCCGCTCATATTCTTCCCCGGCGATCATGCCGGCCAGGTTTGGGTCTTCGTAGACCAGAATGCGGGCAAGTTCCAGAGGGCCGTATTTCTCAAGAAACGGTCGCAGAACCTGCGCCACGCGGCGGCGCTGAATCCAGATATCTGCGTCAAACGCCGTGCGCACGCTAATCCCGTCCGCAGCCTCGAGCTCCTCCATCGTCAGCTCGTGATAGGTCCACAAAGCGGTCTCGGTGGAAGCCACGGAAGGTAACTTGAAGTGATCTTTCCACACCCCAAGCTCGTCGCAATAGGCAAGGTAGACGTCGACGGTGCGCGGGCGGTAAACCTGCAAAACGCTCATGATGGGCGTGCTGAAAACCCCGAAACGGTCGGGGTGGACAAAGCGCAGCACCAGGGAGACGAGGCCGATATTGTGGAAAACCCGCAGCGCCCGCTGCACCAAGTCATGCGCATCGGCAGGAAGCGGGCCTACCATAAGATGAGCGTTTTTCAGTGTCTGATCCAACTCCTTTTCAATCGGCTTCGGCCAATAAAGCGCGAAGGCGGTCTGAGCCGGGTCGAAGATGTTTAGGACATCCTTCGCCACCAGCCACCGCTTCCCGGAGCGAAGCTGTTCGAACTTCTTTTCCAGGGATTGAAAGGAATAAGTGCGCCCGAACTTCTTCTTGCAAACTTCGGGGAAGCGGTCGAGATAACTCCTCAGATCAAAACCCGGCACGATTATTCTTCTCTCCGAGTTGTCATTCCGAGCGTAGCGAGGAATCACGCTCTGCCCAAGTTCCTCGCGCTCCCCCAGTTCAGAGCGAGATTCCTCGCTGCGCTCGGAATGACAGCAAGCATTTGCTATCATTTTACCGAGGTTGCCGTCCAAAGCAAGGTTTTCGTTGGCTGAAATCGGCCACCCTCGGTTGAATTCGGCCAAACCCAAGTTCACGCTTTGAGTAGCAGCTCTTTCGGCAAATGTATTTAACTGTTTGCGTTTCAATAAGATGGCTAATCCTGCCTTAGCCTTGAGCTTTGGCGACCCACGTGCCTTACACAAGACGGAGGAAGAAATGAGGTCTATCAGCCAAAAGGGTGGGAGGTGGGCCATGAAAAGCCGAAAACTCTGGTATTTAGTTGCGCTCAGCACGCTGTGCCTTCTGGCAGCGAGGATCGCCATGGCTCAGGAGCAAGAACCTCCGCCAGACGCCGAGGCCCAGGAGCAAGGACCCCCGCCGGATGCCGCGGGCCAGGATCAGGGACCTGCGCCGGGCGCCGCCCGTATTAGCATGCTCAACGGCCAGGTTTCCACCCAGCGCGGGGACAGCGGGGAATGGGTGGCGGCCATAGTGAACTCGCCGGTGGTGCAGGGCGATACGGTGGCGACGGCCGCAAGCTCGCGCGCCGAAGTCCAGCTTGACTTCGCCAACATCCTGCGCATGGACCAGAATTCCGTTGTGAAGATTGCCGACCTCGCGCAAAAGCATATTCAAGTCCAGGTTGCCAGCGGCCTTGTCGACTTCACGGTGTTGAAAGGCACGGAGGCGGAAGTTGAAATTGACACCCCCAACATGGCCATACGCCCCCTGGGTGAGGGCGTCTACCGCATACAGATCGACGCGAACTCCCAAACGGAACTCACCGTCCGCAAAGGCAGCGCAGAGGTTTCGACCCAGGAGGGCAGTACGACCGTGGAAAGGGGCCAGGCCATCTTCGTCAGAGGCACGGATAATCCCGAATACCAGATCGCCAATGCCGCGCCTAATGACGAATGGGATAGATGGAACAACGATCGCGACCGCACGATCGAGCAAGCGCAAAGCTGGCAGTACACGAATCGCTATTACACTGGCTCCCAGGACCTTGACCAGTACGGTCAGTGGGAAAATACGCCCGAATACGGTAACGTCTGGGCTCCCAATGTTGGGCCGGACTGGGTACCCTACAATAATGGCAATTGGGCGTGGGAGCCTTATTGGGGCTGGACTTGGGTTTCTTATGAGCCCTGGGGCTGGGCGCCCTACCATTACGGTCGTTGGTGCATGTGGGGTAACCGTTGGTGCTGGTGGCCAGGTGCTGGGTATTGGGGTTATCGCCCCACTTGGGCGCCGGCCTACGTCTCCTTCCTCGGATTCGGCTTTGGCGGCCGGAGGTTCGGATTTGGGCTTGGTTATGGTTTCGGTTCGATTGGCTGGTGCCCGCTGGGGCCCTATGACCGCCCCTTTCCATGGTGGGGACATCGCAACGGTTACAATGCGGTGAGTATTAACAATATAACTAACATCAACACCTTCGGTCGCGGTATCCGTCCATACGGGGGCGTGCGCGGGCGCTACACCTCCAACATTCAGGCGGCGCTCACCAATCCCAACATCCGCCGCGCTATCACTACCATGCCTACGGACCAGTTCGGGAAAGGAATGGTAAGGGGGTTCGGGCGCGGCGTGGATGTCGCTACGCTGCGGCAGGGCCAGATGGTACGGGGAACTCTGCCGGTGGTCCCCACGCGCGCGAGCTTGATGCCGGGTAATCGTTTGGCCAGCCCCTCCGCCATTCCGTCGCGGGCGGTCAGTAACACGCGTTTCTACAGCAAGAGTCCTGTTGCCGCCGCCCCGGAGTCCTTTAATCAGCGGGCTGCCCAGATTCAACGGATGGTCCAGCAGCACAACTTCGCTGGCGGCTCGAACTATGGCGCACGGGCAGGCGCGAATACTACTGGAAGGTTTGGGAACGCAGGAGGCGCAAACAGCGGCGGATTTGGAAACGCCAACCGGCCCGCGTACGGGAACTCAAGGCCGATGACCCCTTCCACCCAAGGCCAATCGGGCAACTCGAACTGGCAACGGTTTGCTTCGCGTTCACCTTCTTCGTCTCCGGCACAAGGAGGTCAGTCGTCTCGCAGCTTCTCCAACAGCGCGCCCTATAGCACTACGCGGCCTCAAGCGGGGGCTTATGGCCGGAACTACCAAGTCCGGCCCGGCGCTCCGCAGCAGGGAAACAACCAGGGCGGCTGGCAGAGATTCTCGGGGCAAAGACAGCCAGCCCCTTCGACCAGGGGCGGGGCGTGGAATTCTCCTGCCCCACGCGCACAGTCCTCAGCACCGACTGGGGGCCGATACTCCTACGGTTCGCAGGGGCAACCCTCTGGCGGGTATGGTAGCCGCCCCTCGTTGAACATCCGTAAGCCTATTGTAGTTGAGCGGCCCGCCCCGCGCTCCTACGGGGGCGGTGGATACTCCTCCCCGTCAGGCGGTGGGCGTGGGTATTCGGCGCCGTCGGGTGGCGGGCGTGGATATGCCGCGCCGTCGGGCGGCGGGCGTGGGTACTCCGCGCCGTCGGGAGGCGGGCGTGGATATGCCGCTCCCTCGGGCGGCGGACGTGGATACTCCGCTCCGTCAGGCGGTGGGGGTCGGGGATACTCCGGTGGCGGTGGACATGGTGGTGGTGGCGGTGGTGGCGGTGGGCACAGTGGCGGTGGCGGTGGGCATGGTGGTGGCGGGGGCGGCAGGCGGTGAAGGCAGGTGCCAGGTGTCAGGTTTCGGGTGTCAGGCCAACACCTGGCACCTAACACCTGATACCTTGCACTTGGCATCAGGTACCTGACACCTAGCACCTGAAACCTGGCACCTGGCACCCGCCTCTTGATTCCTTCGATTATTCCCCCCAGTCCTCGTATACAATAGTCTAGACATGCTGAAACAAAGCGATTTGCTAGCTGCCACAACTGCGCCACTGGAAGAGGTCGAATCGCTTCTGAACGCGGAACACTCGGACCCCTTCCACGTTCTGGGCGCGCACATCGTGGAGTGGGAGGAGAAGCCGGCGGTTGCGGTTCGCGCCTACCTGCCGGGAGCGGAGCAAGTTTGGGTGCGGCGCGACTCGGAAGTCTTTCCTTCGCAACGCATCCATGCGGACGGATTTTTTGAGGCCGTGTTCCCAAACGAGGCGCAGGTTTTCCCGTATCGGCTTCGCGCCCATTACGGTGAAGATAACGAGCCGGAGTTTGAAGACCCATACCGTTTTCCCCCCATCCTTTCTGAGTTCGATCTCTACCTCCTCGGCGAAGGCACCCACTACAAGTCTTACGAAAAGCTAGGCGCTCACCTGATCGAAGTCGAGGGGGTTCAAGGCGTGGTCTTCGCCGTGTGGGCTCCCAACGCGCGTCGGGTGAGTGTGGTGGGAAATTTCAACAACTGGAACGGGCGCCGACATCCCATGCGCGTGCGGGGAAGCAGCGGCGTTTGGGAGCTGTTCGTTCCGGGGCTCGCGCCGGGCGAGGTTTACAAGTATGAGGTCAAGGGCCGCAACGATTATCTGGGTTTTAAGGCGGACCCCTACGGGTTTTTTGCCGAACTCCGGCCCAAGTCTGCTTCTGTCGTACACGACATCAATGATTATGTCTGGCACGACCAGGCGTGGATGGAAGCGCGCGCCCAACGCCAGTCCCTCGACTCGCCTCTTGCCATCTATGAAGTTCACCTCGGTTCCTGGCGCCACGGGGAAGGCAACCGTCTGCTCAGCTACCGCGAACTCGCCGAGCAACTGGTCGAGTATGTCGGCGAACTGGGCTACACGCACCTTGAGCTGTTGCCCGTGATGGAGCACCCGCTGGATGAATCCTGGGGCTACCAGACCGTCGGTTACTTTGCGCCCACCAGCCGCCATGGCACGCCCCAGGACTTCATGTATTTCGTCGATTACTGCCACCAGCACGGCATCGGCGTGATTCTCGATTGGGTGCCCGCGCACTTTCCAGCCGATGCCCATGGCTTGGCGTTTTTTGATGGCACGCACCTTTACGAGCATGAAGACCCGCGCCTGCGCGAGCATCCCGACTGGGGCACGCGAATTTTCAATTACGGGCGGGCGGAAGTTCGCAACTTCCTCTCCAGCAGCGCGCTCTTCTGGCTGGAAAAATATCATGCCGACGGGTTGCGCGTCGACGCCGTGGCGTCCATGCTCTACCTGGATTATTCGCGCAAGCGGGGAGAATGGATCCCCAATCGATACGGCGGCAACGAGAACCTCGATGCCATCGACTTCATCAAACGGTTCAATGAACTCGCTCACCAGGATCGGCCCGGAGTGTTGACGATCGCGGAGGAATCCACCGCCTGGCCGGCGGTTTCACGCCCCACCCACTTGGGAGGCCTGGGGTTCAGCCTGAAGTGGAACATGGGCTGGATGCACGATACCCTCCTTTACTTCTCCAAGGAACCCATCCACCGCAAGTACCACCACCATCTCCTCACCTTTTCGCTCCTCTACGCCTTCAGTGAGAATTTTGTGCTGGTGCTTTCCCATGATGAAGTGGTGCACGGCAAGCGCGCTCTGCTTTCCAAGATGCCCGGTGACGCGTGGCGACAGTTTGCGAACCTGCGCTCGCTTTATGCCTTCCAATTCACTCACCCCGGCAAGAAGATGCTTTTCATGGGCGGGGAGCTCGGCCATTGGAACGAGTGGAATGCAAGCCAGCCCCTGGATTGGAACCTGCTGGATTACGAGCCTCACCGCCAAGTCAAGCAATTGCTTGCCGATCTGAACCGCCTTTACCGGGCCGAGCCCTCACTGTACGAAGTGGATTTTGAATGGCAGGGTTTCAAGTGGATTGATTTTCACGACGCCGACAGCTCGGTGCTCGCGTTCCTGCGCCGCGCTCGTGACCCGCAGAATCATCTGGTTGTCGCCTGTAACTTCACGCCCGTACCCCGCGCCGGCTACCACGTCGGCGTGCCCGAGGCGTGCTTTTACCGCGAAGTTCTCAATACTGACGAGGCGAAATACGGCGGCAGCGGCGTTACCAACTCACCCGGCCGGCAGGCGGCGCCATCTCCCTGGCAGAATCAGCCTTGCCACATCCAGATAACCTTGCCGCCTCTTGGCGTGGCCGTTTTCAAGCCGCAGCACTAACAGGCTGATGTAGCGGCGGGTTTACCCCGCCATGTCTCCAATGAATTCAACGACCGAGGGCGGCGTCCCGATTAGATCGGGACAGATTCCGCCGCCTCTACCCCCTTTTTCATCGGCCTGCTAAACACTATTTCCCCAGCACCAGCCGGTCTACGCGCTGGCTCACGTCGCGCAAATAGGCTTCGTCGCCCTTCGGGAGCTCGGTTGTGGCATAGCCGGTGTAGCCAACATCTGCGAAAGCCTTGCGGACCTCGGGCCAGTCGATGTCGCCCTCTCCCAGGTTGACCCAGCGGTAGCCATCCTCGACTCGCTTGAAGTCTTTCAGGTGGACTTTGGCGATTCGTTTTCCCAGGGTGCGAATCCAATCCTGCGGATAGCCGTAAAGCACCATGTTGCCCACGTCGAAATACGCCTTGACCCAAGGACTCTGAAATTCATCCACGTACCTTCGCATCTCGAGCGGGCTGAGGAGGAATTTGTTCCAGACCTCCTCGATGGCGATGATGACCTTCAGCTCTTCAGCCAGAGGCAGCAGCTTTTTGATCTGCTCCTGGGAGCGCATCCACGCCTCGCGATAACTCGTCTGCGGGTTGACGACCGCCGGTACCAACAAGACCGTTTCGGCCCCCCAGAGCTTGGCGTTGTGGAGCGAAGTTCGCATCCCCTCCAGGCTCTTCTCCACTACCGCAGGATCGCTCGAGGAGAGCGGATTGGCCCAATGAGCCATGTTCATCACGGAATGAATTCTGATCTTGGCCTCGTCCGCCCCCTTCTTGAGTTCCTCGGCTTCGTGCTCGTCCGTTATCGTCTGCGCCTCGACAGCCTCGAAACCCACTTCCAGCGCCAGCTTGAATCGGTCGGTGTAACTCAGTTCTTTCGGCAGCATGCTGATGAGGACGGCTTTCTTGATGTGCCCCGCCCCCGGCAACGGCGACGCCCAAGAAGCCCTCGGCCCGCTGCCGAGCGCCGCCCAAGGCGCCGCGCCCGCGGCAATCGAAATCTTCAAGAAATCTCGTCGTGAACCTTCATTTCTCATTTCGACCTGCCCCTTCCTCAGGACGTATGAAAAAATCTGTATCTGTCATCTCAAGCCCGTACGCCGTCATCCTGAGCGCAGCGAAGGATCTCTGCAGTTACCTCGTGGGTTCAGCAGTCTGAGACGAACTACGGAGATTCTTCGCTTCGCTCAGAATGACAAGCGCTAAGGATGACAGCGAACGGCTCAGCGTGACACACTTCGCGTCTACGCAAATTTCGAGATATCGATTTTCGGATCGAATACCTCTTTGGACTTCAACAATTCATCCCAGGTAACTAACTTGCCCGAGTATGCGGCCGTACGTCCCAGCATGGCGCTCATGGCGGATTCGGCGCCCTGTGCTGCCTGGTTATGAAATTCCCCGCTGGTGATGCTCTCCACAAAGGCCTTTTGTTTTTCCGGCTCGGCTTGGTCCAGGGAGCCTTTGAAGGTTCCTGCGGCCGAGAACTGGCCGCTGCCTCCTTGCGTCGGGCCAAGGCCTGCGTCCCAAGGCTCGGCTCCGGCGATGCTCATCCGGTGGTCGTAGTGCGCTTCCGAGCTGCCGTTGGGGCCGAAGAAGCGCGTTGCGGCGTCAAAGGCCGGGTTATTACCAAACTGCGTGGATCCAAAACTGACCTGCACATGTTCCGGATAAGTGAAGACCAAATTGAAATTGTCCCAGCAGTCCCCCGCGTCCGTGCGCAGCTTGCGTCCGCCCCCGCCCACGGCAGTTTCGGGATGCCCCTGTAGAGTCCAATTCACCATGTCAATAACGTGGATGTTCTGCTCGACAATGATGTCTCCCGAGAGTTTGCGGTCCCACACCCAGTTGCGAAGCCTTTTCTCTTCCGGAGAAGCATTCGGCCACTCCGGACGGTCGATGTGGCCGCAGTAGTAGTAGGCCAAGCCGCAACCGACCTTGCCTATGGCGCCCGCCTGGATGCGCCTCACCAGCTCGACGTGGGGCGGTGCTTTGCGGATCTGAAATCCCACTTCCAGACTGAGCTTTCCCTTGGCCTTCTCGCCAATGCTGATCACGTGCTTGGCCCCCGGCACATCCACGGCCACGGGTTTCTCGCAATACACGTGCCTTCCCGCCGCCGCCACCGTTTCCAGGTGGAGAGGGTGAAAGTAAGGAGGAGTGGTGATGAGGATAAAGTCCAATTCCTTCGATGCCGCGATCTGCTGGTAGGCTTTGGGGCCTCGGAAGAGTTGCGAGGAATCGATGGCCGCGTAACCCTTCGACTGATTGAGTTCATCGAAGTGTTTGCGGCCTGCCTCGAGTTGGTCGGCAAACAGATCCGCCAGCGCCACCACGCGCGTATTGGTGTTGTTCACGAATCCCGTTCCGACCGCCGTGCCGCGCCCTCCGCAGCCCAGAATTCCCAGGCGCAAGGTCGAATTCGCCTGCGCGCCTCGGACCGCGCCGGGTTTCACGAGCATCATGCCCGCCGCCGTCGCGGCCGCCGTGCCAAGAAAACTTCTCCTGCTAATCTTTTCAGTTAAGCTATCCATTGTGAATATGCCTCCTCGATATTATTGCAGAAGCGATGATTGAGTCGCATCCTCTAAGCTCTAAGCTCTCAGCTTTCAGCCCTCGGCCGTCAGCCTTCGCTAACCACATTGCGATGTTCCCGCTGATAGCTGACGGCTGATAGCTGATTTCTGACGGCTAGTTCAGCTCCTGAATATAAATGTCCTTGAAGTGGATCTTGACTCCGCCGCCCGTGTGCAGTTGCAGCCCGATCACTCCCTCCGTGAATTTCGGCGCCGAATCCGTGAAGTCCACAACCTGCTTTCCGTTGAGCCGAGTGACGTAGTGGTTTCCCTGCGCCAGAACCTCGAGCTTGTTCCAGTCGCGGGGCTTGATGGCTCGCTCGCCCTCGGGCGTGGGCATGGCAACCCAGCCACGTCCGCCGCTCTCATAGATCCCTCCCGTATGACGCGTCGGGTCGACCTCGACTTGCATGCCGACAATGTCCGGTCCGGTCTTGGGCGAGTTACCCGTGATGGTCGAGCGGGTGAAGACTCCGCTGTTCCCGTCCGTCTCACACTTGAATTGCAAGCGAAGTTTGAAGTCGCCGTAAGTCTTTTCGGTGGTCAGGTAGCCGTATTTTCCCACCGTGCTTTCGCCCAGAATCGAGCCATTGTCTACTACCCACTTTTCCTCACCGTTATTTTTCCAGCCGCTCAAGTCTTTGCCGTTGAAAAGCGATACCCAGGATTTCTTGCTCGCAGCCTGTGCAAAGGCTTGGGCCGTCACAAGAATTAGAACCACGAGCCATGCCAACAACCGCCTCATGTAAAGACTCCTTTACCAGAATGACCGGTAAATTGTAGCGGCGCTCCATCAGCGCCGAAGTCTTCGACTCTGAAATACGGCGGTCACAGACCGCCGCTACAAAGGCCGGACGCCGGTCAGAGACCACTTCAAAGGGTGGCATGATACTCCCACTAAGGGTCTGAAATCCAGCAAAACATATTTGAAATCCTGGTAGATGTAGAGGCGGCTTTACGCCGCCATTTGGCTTCACGCCGCCATTGGGGAGGTAAACTCGCCGTTACAACGCCTATCCAGGGCGCTTGCTGCGGCTGCCCGGCTTGACGGCGGGAATGCCGGACTTGCAGAGCGGACATTCGGCAGGATTATAGTTCTGTATCGTTAAGGTCGCGAGCGCCGCCCTGGGTACGCCCAGGTCGGTGGCGCCGCCGCTGCGGTCAATCAGTGCCCCGGCCCCCACTACTTCGCCTCCAGCTTCCTCAACGCATCGCATCGTCTCGCGCGTCGAGAGGCCTGTGGTCATCACGTCTTCCACCACCAGCGTGGGCTCGCCGGACGCCAGGCTGAATCCCCGGCGCAGAGTCATGTTGCCCTCCTGCCGCTCGGTAAAGAGCGCCCGGACGCCCAGCGCGCGCGCCACCTCGTGCGCCACCAGGATTCCGCCCAGGGCCGGCGCCGCCACCACCGTCGCGCCCAGATGACGCAGCTTCGCAGCAAGTTCGGAGCACAGTTGCTCGGCGATTTCCGGGTGTTGCAACACCAGCGCGCATTGAATGTAGCGGTCGCTGTGCAGGCCCGAGGAAAGAATAAAGTGGCCCTCCAGCAGAGCCGAGTTCTCGCGAAAGATTTGCAGGATTTCGTTGTCAGTCATGTGTTGTGTCCCTGGAATTGTCGATGGGCGATTGTCGATTGACGATTGACAGTGGAGAACTCCGCCACACCGCTTTTTCAATCGGCAATCGACAATCGTCAATCGTCAATCGTCAATGAATTGCCTCTTCCATCTCGGCAACAATCGCATCCGCGGCGGCCACCGGATCGGGCGCGCCGGTTATCGGCCGTCCCACCACCAGATAATCCGCGCCCGCGGCGATGGCGCTCGCGGGGGTCGCAATTCGCGCCTGGTCATTGGTGGCAGCGGAGCCCCGCACCGGATGGTGCAGGGCGGAGGCCGGCCGAATCCCCGGCGTGACAATCAGGAAGTCAGGGCCGCACGCCTGTCGCAAGGCGGAGATTTCGCGCGCCGAGGCCACCACGCCGTCCAGCCCGGCGCTTTGCGCCAAACGAGCCAGCCGGATTACAGCCTCGACAGGCGTTCCAGAAACCCCCAGCTCCTGAAGGTCCTGTACCTCGAGGCTGGTCAAGATCGTTACCGCAAGCACCTTGGGGCGCGCCTCATCACCACCCCCAGTTCCGGTCGGGCGCGCTCCCTCGAGCGCCGCCTCCATCATCTTCCGCCCCCCGGAGGCGTGCACGTTCAGCATGCTCACTCCAAGCTCCGCCGCTTCGCGGGCCGCCGCCCGCACGGTGTTTGGGATGTCGTGGAATTTAAGGTCGAGGAAAACCTTGTGGCCCGTGGCCACGAGATAACGCACCGGTACCGGCCCCTCGGCAGTGAAAAGCTCCGAGCCAACCTTGAACATTCCAACGCGGCCTTGCAGGCTCTCCGCCATTCGAGTCGCAGCATCGCCGCTCGGCAGATCCAGCGCAACGATCAGTTTGTCTCGCATAATCATCCCGACCATTGTAAACCCGAAATTGTAAATGGAACGAGGTTCTTGCCCCCTGGTCAGGGTTCCGTCAAAGGCCAACGGGGCGGGAATTAGCTCCTTACCATCTCCCGAGGGGCGAGAGGGTGGACTGCGATCCCGGCGCACTTCTTTGGGACGCGGGCCGGGTGAGGGGTCTTTTCGTTGAAGGCGCAGACATGCTGAAAAGCGCACGTTTGCGCCACCCAGCCGGAAAGAAAGGGGGGATCCCGCAACGCGGGACAACACGGCGCTAGAATTCGACGCAGGAGAATGCCTTTACCAGAAAAAAGTCGCGCATCCCGCAGGCGCGGGGCGGAGGTCCGCGTTTGTATCTACTCGCTCTCTCGCTGCCACCAGAATCGAGAACAAATTCAACCCGGTTGTACGCAGCCTCGCGGCGGAAAGAGGCCGAAAGCATCGTCTACTTAATTTCCGGACACTCCACTAGGATTTGAGGCGGCCAAACCCTGGGCCTTCCTCTTTTTCAATTGCGCGAGCTGCTCATTGGCGTAAGCCTTAATCACTGTACCCTGTCCAAGCTTGCCGGCCTTCGTGAAAGCTTGAATAGCATCGTCCAACTTACCCTCCACCCCATACGCCTCACCCATGCGATAGTAATCACGGGGATCGGGATGGGGGGTCGTGGTCACGGCAGTCTGGAATTCCTGCTCAGCCTTCGCCAACTCAGCTTTGTCCAGGCCGCCCGGCGCGCCGGACGCCAGTTCAAGGTGGACCGTGCCGAGAGCTCCATGAACTTCACTAGCCACGGCTGCCAGGCGCTTCTGATAATCCGCCTCAGCCTCTTTGGGTTGCTTGGGAATCTGCGGGATAAGCCGCAGCGCGCGATCGGCCTCGTTCTGTGCTTGCCGCAGAATCTTGCCGCGGTCAGCCCGGTGTTTGTTGATATATTGTGGCAGGGGCAACACCTCAACGCTCAGAATCAAGCTCATGAGGTTATCAGGGTCCACCTTCAGGCTCTTGTCAGCGTACTCGGCGACTTTCTCCATATCGCCCTTTTGTTGATAAGCATTTGCTGCGAATGAATAAGCATAGCTGCGTGCGGTGCTGGTGGGATACTTTCTGGCGAAGTCTTCGACAAGCCGGATGGCCTTGTCAGGCTTCAGCTCGCCCATGATGGCGTCGAGTCTCTGGGCTTGGGTCGGGTCCTGGCTCATGAGCTGCGCCATGGAACACATTTGGATCTGCGTCGCGGAGTGGCACTCTTGAAAATTCGTGTAACCCTCTCGCAACATACTGCAAAGCGCCGCAGGATTCACTCCCGGCGGGGGCGGCGCCTGCCCATTTTGCGCGTATAGAGCGCTGGAGCAGATGACCAGTGCCGCAAACCCCACTAAGCGGGGCAGGCCGTATATCCGAGTCGATTTCATGACTTACCTCCTGAGTAAAATCGCGATTTGTGGAGTTGCCTTTTGCCGCTCTCGCTTGTGGCGCACCCCCCGCGAATGCCGTCCCCTACCCCAATCGAAGCACCTGCATTACTTACAGGCATTCACTATCCCTATTGATGCAGGCCTGTTGCGAAATCAATGCACTCTGGGTGAACTGTTGTTGAACTTTGCATGAACAGGAAACCTACTCAGAACAACGGGCGAATTCAATAGGCGCAGCGATTCTCCGAAAAGGCTTTCCTCCGTCTGGAATACGGGCTAGTGCAGGCAGCGCGAACCTCCGTTTTTGAGGTTCGCGGCTCGTTCCTTTGGCCATGCTGGTTATGCAAATCAGCCTCGATGACCTTGGCGCGTCGGCTGGCGCAGAGCGAAGCCCTGCGCTCGGCGGATTTCTAATCCCTGGGGACCACAGAACTTCGCTCTGCGCCAGCCACGAGGAATCTCCACGTCGATGTTCTTCAGGTTGTGCTGCCGCGCGCCCCGAACCGTGATCCGCTCGATCATTCGCCCTGAGCCCTACAGTGAGGAATTTCGAGGAAAAGCCAACCTCCCATGTTAATTCTCACGGCAAAGGGGAGTCAAGGTCCTGCTAACCTATTTGGCGGTTCAATTTGGCGTAGCGCCGACCCCGCAGGCGCGGGGTCGCCAGATGCCAGGCGCTATCTCATTCATAGGCCGATGCGCATTTTTAGAATTCAGGCCCCTCGCCCGCGGGGGAAAGGCCCGCTGTCCCGATGCACTTCATCCTGACCGTTATGCATGAGCGAAACCCGATTGTCGATGGAAATATAAAATAATTGTAGCTTGACAACAGAAGCATTCTGTATTAATGTATGAAATTTGGGATATGGAGGTTTTCCACATGCTTTTCATTCCACCAAAGCTCGATTCTTTAGAGCGTGACGTTGTTTCTAGGATCGACGCAATGCGTCAGTCTTTGCGCTACGCCATTAGTACGCCTTCAAGATGGTCTGGGGTGCTCCGCCAAACCACATTGGCAAGAAATATCCGTCACTCTAACAGCATTGAGGGAATAAACGTAACCAGAGACGATGCGATGGCAGCGGTGGAAAATGACGAACCTCTTTCGGCCGAGAAGAGTACGTGGCTTGCAACGCTGGGTTACAGGAACGCGATGACGTATGCCCTTCAGCTCGCAAACGACCCTCATTTTTCGTACAACGAAGGACTGATACGAAGCTTGCACTTCATGATGCTCCAACATGATCTTTCCAAGAACCCTGGACGCTACAGACCCGGACCCATTTTCGTGCAAGACGAGAAGAAACAGCAACGGGTCTACGAGGGACCAGATGCCGATCTAGTCCCCTCGCTGATGGATGAATTGGTTGTTTCGCTAAATGAATCTGCCGATTTCCCGGTCAAAGTTCGGGCGGCCATGGGTCACCTGAACTTGGTAATGATTCATCCCTTCTCGGATGGCAACGGCAGGATGGCCAGATGCCTTCAGACCCTTGTCTTGGGTCGTGAGCAGATCATCGAGCCACAGTTCTGTAGCATCGAAGAATATCTTGGCAGGTTCACGCAGGAATACTACGACGTTCTATCTCGGGTTGGCCGAGGGTCATGGAATCCACAAAATGACTGTCGAATTTGGATTAGATTCAATTTGCTGGCCCACTTCCGTCAAGCTTCTTGGTTATTACAGCGAAGCCGGATGACACAACGAGTTTGGGATGAAACAGAGCAAATTGTACAGCGTCTGGGCTTGCCAGATAGAGCGGTGACGCCTTTGGTGAACGCAGCATTTGGCTACAGGATCAGAAATTCCAATTACAGGGCGTATGCAGATGTCTCCGAGCAAGTAGCCAGCCGAGATCTGAAAACACTAGTCGGCGCGGGTTTGCTGATTTCCGGAGGACAGACCAGAGGGAGGATATACGGCAGATCAAAAATTCTGGAAGAGATCTACTTAAGGAATTATGAACCGAGGACAAATCTGGACCCGTTTGCACAAACGAATCTCTCCTTCCCAACTGAAGGGGTTCTGGTGCCGTGATCACTAATGCCGGCTCCACTTTGCCTTGGCCGCGGGCCGGCGCTGAGCGAAGCTCTGCGTTTCGTCGGGTTTCTTATTCCTGAAAACCGCAAGGCTTCGCTCTGCGCCGGTCAGCGTGACGAGTCTCGCGTTGTCAGCGCTGAACTCGGACGGCAAGGGTCTTCTTTCGCTGTTTCACTTGCCCTGATCAAAGTTCACGACAGTCTTGACTGGACCACACGTTGGGCGTGGCTTGAATATCATCCCCTTCGCCAGGTCGATCATCAGCCTGCCAGCTTCGTCGGATGTGGCCTGCGCCACCTTGGCGTCAACGACTTCTCCCCCCGCACTGATTACGATAGTAACGGAACCCTGCGGTTTGAGTTTCTTGACCTTTTCCTGCTCCGCCTTCGGGAGCGGGTGCCTCGACACAAACTCTGGTGGGGTGCCGCAAGAAGACGGTTGCTTGTTCTCGGCTCCAACTGCCTGATAGGTAAAGCCAGTTACCAGCCCCAAAAGTAGGCAAATGATGACAAACGATTGTTTTTGCATAGGGCCCGGATTATACCACACAACGAGCCGAACCCGACTAGGCGTAGGTCTTGGCTGTCCAGTAGAAGGAGTGAGGTTCCCCCTCCTTGTGGTTAATTCACGGTTAAGGTCAACTTGATGTTGTTAGTGAGTGTCGTGGAACCCGAACTTGCGGTCCCAGTGAGCGTGAGGGTATACGAGCCGGGCGGCGTACCGCCGTTGTGGCCCGTCCCGCCCCCGCCACCACCGCCACACGCCGAAGCCAGCAGGGCCAGGTTAATCAGTGTCGCGGCGATAACCGAAATGCTGAAGATCATCCTTGTGGAATCCGCCCCGCGGGTGGGCACAGACTGGTAGGCCCTGCCCGTCAACCCCAGTGCAAGAGCCGCAGCCAGCAACAGCCCTATTGCGCTCCACGGGTGCGCCGGGTATCCACCGCCGGGAGGGACCAAGCGACCCCGTGGCGCCGAGAAAGAACCTGCGGTGGTAGCGACTGTAACAGTGACCGGAGCGGCGGACGACCCGCTCGTTGTGACGGCAGAGGGGGAAACGGTGCAGGTGGCGAGGGATGGCGCACCGGCGCAAGTGAGGTTAATCGCGGCGTTGAAGCCGTGCGTCGCCGTGAGGTTTAGATTGTAGGTTGCCGTCTGGCCAGCGGTGACAGTCGCAGTGGTGGAAGAGCCCGAAGCCGCCGCTAGGGTAAAATCCAGACCCGTACCGGCGAGGAATACGATTTGCGGGCTTCCGGCGGCGTTGTCGGAAAACGAGAGGCTGCCGGTTGCTTGGCCGCCCGCGGTCGGACTGAAGTTCACGGCCACCGTACAGCTTGAATCTGCGGCTACGGCGCGGGCGACCGCGCACGTGGTTCCTGAAGTTACGATGGCAAAGGGCCCAGTAACCGAGATGGCCGAAAACGAAAGGCTAACGCTGCCCGTATTGGAGAGGGTCACAGTTTGGGATTGGGTTGTCGCCCCCACAAGGGCAGAGCCGAAGGCGACATCCGAAGGCGAGGCAATGACAGAAACCCCGGTACCGGTTCCCAGCAGGCGTACCGCTAAATCGTGAACGGGGGCATTGTCTGTAACCACTAGGGCCGAGTTGCGTGCACCGCCCCCCGTCGGAGTGAAGGTCACACCAATCGAGCACTGGCCGCGCGGCGGCACGCTGCTGGGGCAGTTGTTGGCTAGCGAAAAGTCACCGCTCGCCGTGACGCCCTCGAGTTTAAGGGGCGCTGTGCCCACGTTCCAGAGGTTCACCGTCTGGGGGGCGCTCGAACTGCCCACTGGAACCTCGCCAAAGTCGAGCGACCTCGGGCGCAGACTGGCCAAGGGCGCGCTATTCCAAATCCACGATGCGAAAACTATATCGTCAGTCCCGTCGCGGTTGAAGTCGCCGGCGGCTAGCGGCATGGACACCACCATGAGCTGCCTTGGCATCACCACGAAACCAAGAGGTGCGGAAAACGTTCCGTCCCCATTGCCCATGAACATATAGAGAATACCATTCTGCTCGTCAAACGCTGCTAAGTCGGTTTTGCCATCGCCATTGAAGTCGCCAGCGACGATCGTGTTGGTGTTTATAGAGGAAGACACCGGGGGATATGCTGTGTAGGGCTGGAAGGTGCCGTCCCCATTGCCCAAGAACACATCGACGCCGTCCAATGTTGCAATGGCAATGTCGAGCTTGCCGTCGCCGTTGAAGTCTGCGGCGACGAGGCCGTCTGGATACAACTCCGCGGGAAAAGTGAGCGCCGGCTGAAAGGTGCCGTCGCCGTTGCCTAGAAAGATCTGGAGTGCGCCCGCGTTGTCGATATTCCCCGCCGCCGCCACATCCATCTTGCCATCGTGGTCGAAATCGGCGGCAATCAACTGACCCGACAGGCCGACCGGCCAGTTCATCCTACCGAGGGGCGGCTGAAACGTTCCGTCGCCGTTACCTAAGAACAATCGGGCCGTTGAGGAGGACCCGCCCACAAGAAGGTCAATTTTGCCATCGCCGTTGAAATCCGCCGCGACGAGAGCATCGTCGCCGAAGAGCGTGGGAAGCTGCGAACCCGCCGTGAGGGTGCCGTCACCGTTCCCGAGGCATATCTGAATACCGATACTCTGGAGGACGGCAACGTCCCGCTTGCCGTCGCGGTTGAAGTCCGCTGCAACAGCCTCCAAACCAGCGGCGGTTAAGGTCACCGAACTTGCCCCAGTGAATGTACCGTCACCGTTCCCCAGTAGAATGCCGAGATAACTTACGGATTCTGCGATCGCGAGGTCAAGATTCCCATCATTATTAAAGTCGGCGACGGCCGCGGACTGGGGGCCAGGGACTCCCAAGATATGGGAAGTGGGCCCAAAACTCCCGTCACCATTGCCGAGGAGAACGGAGACGCGTGACACTCCTACGGTTGCTACGTCGAGGGCGCCATCGCCGTTGAAATCCCCAACCCGCAAGGGTCCGACGGTTGTCGGGAGCGCGTACGGACCGGACCCTCCGAAGTTCCCTTTACCGTCACCGAGACAGATCCAAAGCTGCGGGGAGAAAACGCCTGCTACCACCGCGGCATCCAGGTTGCCGTCGCCGTTGAAATCACCCAATACGAGGTCGCCGTAGCCGGTTCCTTGCGATGAATCGATTTCCGGCTTAAACGTGCCATCTCCATTACCGAGCAGGACGGAAATGCCTGAGCCGTCGCCGACGAGATCGAGGATGCCGTCGTGGTTGACGTCCGCGGCTATGATGTTAGAATTGGCCTGCATGGGGTAAATCACTGGTGATTTAAAGCTCCCGTCACCATTTCCGGGGAGAACCGCCACGGCACCGTTTACACCTGAAACGGGATTAAGTGGCACTGCAACGTCGAGCTTGCTATCACCATTAAAATCACCGACGGCAAGTGGGCTACCAATGTAATAGGTACCATTCGTCACCACCTGCGTCGTAACCGGAAGGCCGAAGGTTCCATCGCCATTGCCCGGAATCACCTCAATTGCGCCGCCCACAACAGCGGCTATCAAGTCGAGTTTCCCATCCCCGTTGAAATCCCCGGCAGAGATGCCAAAGGCGTTTGCGCCAAGTGAAGTTGTAATCGGCGCCTGAAAGGTGCCGTCGCCACTCCCCAGGAACACCGACACGGAGGAACCATTTAGATCCTGATTCGCCGTGGCGATATCAAGTTTTCCATCGCCGTTGAAGTCGCCTACCAGCACTTGAACGGGGTCCACCCCCGCGTCGTAGTCGGTATGGGCGCTAAATGTACCGTCCGGCTTGCCTAACAGGATAGAAAGCGTACCCGGAGCGTTCGTCATCCCCCCCATGAGGCCCACCAAGTCGAGAATTCCGTCGCCGTTGAAGTCTGCGACGGCGAGATCTACCCCGGGCCCATAGACGATGGGGAAGTCAGCTCGATTGAAGACGTATTGGGCTCGCGCGCTCGGCACGACGACCGAAAGAACGACACAGATTGCTGTTGGTAGAGCAATGCGAGGAATTCGCATGACGCGCCTCCTGGGGGGCGATGGGCGGCCCCGCCTTCTTGACGGAATTGGGCCGTTGCTCGTAGACCTCGGTGCGGGTATTGTACGCCAAAACCCCAACAAGCAACCCTTGACAATGTAATTATTCGTCGGGGAGATTGCCGAATTTAGTCCGTCAGCCGACGGGTCCTGAGCGCGGCCCTCTCCCCCCTCCCCTTCCCCTGCCAGGCAGGGGAGAGGGAACAAAAAGGGGTGGGGGGACATTCTCCCCAGGGCTTTCGCCCTGGGCTAAGTTATTCCGCCCCTACCGGGGCTGAGCACGGCGAACCCCAACAACCTGACTTAATGAACGAACTTATGTGACAGGACACTAGCCCCTGACACCTGCACTTTCCTCTTGACACGCGGCGGCGGATGTGGTAGCCTACTTATGCTGACCCATGAGAGCGCCGGCAGAGAGCGCGGGAAGGAGACTCAAGAACGGCCCGCAAAGGACGGAAAAAGGCGTGAAAATGCAAAAAGATGTTAAATTTAACGGAACGAACTCAACAAGTCCTTTATAATCAGCAAAAGTGCAAAAAAACGAACTCAAAACGAACTGGTTTCTGCATGCAAAAAGGGCCAATCGGAGCCAAAAAAGTGTGGATAATCGCAGAAAGAAGGAAAAACATTTCAAATCCCGACTTCTAGGCTTTTTTGCATGGAACGAAGCGGGAATGTTATTGAAAACAAAGGGTGGCCGTGGAAGAACTGCTGAGTGAAGCTGGAATGTTGATGATAACAAAGGACATACAAGAACACAACGAGAATGTTACTGAAACAAAAGGATTTAAAAATTTGCCTGGTTGTGGGTGGCGCAGCTCGACCTTCGGACACAATCCAAAACTCGAGATTTCAAATTCAAGATTTCACTCGAGATTTCAATCTTGACGTCCTTACTGGAAGGTGTTAAAGTCGCGCGCCATGAAGATAACACGAAGAGAACTGTTGGCAAGTGCAGCGGCGGGGAGTTGGCTCGCTTTAGCTCCGAGGAAATGGCTCGCCGCGACCGCGCGCCCGAAGATCGCTCTGGTCACAGGCACCATGTTCAAGTACGCGCATTCGGAGCACTTTGTGGACCGGTTCCTGGTGGGTTACGGCTGGAACAGCACCTGGCACAAGCCTCCCATTGACCTGGTCGCGCTTTATTGTGAACAGGTCGGAGAGGAGGGGGATCTGAGTCGCGACCGCGCAGCCCGCTTCCCCTCCATGAAGGTCTACCCCTCCATCGCCGAGGCGCTGACGCTGGGCGGCAGCAAACTGGCGGTGGACGGCGTGCTGCTGATTGGCGAGCATGGCAACTATCCGAAGACTGAGAAGGGGCAAGTGAAATACCCCCGCTACGAGTTTTTCAAGCAGATCGTGAGCGTGTTCCGCTCGAGCGGGCGATCGGTGCCGGTGTTCAATGACAAGCACCTCTCCTGGAACTGGGACTGGGCTAAAGAGATGTACGACACGTCGCGGAGCATGGGCTTTCCGTTGATGGCCGGCTCGAGCCTCCCGGTAACCTGGCGGACGCCTTCGCTCGAGATGCCTTTGGGTGCACAGGTCCGCGAAGCTGTGTGCGTTGCTTACGGGGGCATGGACAGCTACGATTTCCACGGCCTCGAAACGATTCAGTGCATGGTGGAGCGCCGCCGGGGAGGCGAGAGCGGGGTGAAGTGGCTCCAGGCTTACCAGGGGGATAATTTTTGGCAGGCGCACGAGAACCGTGTGTGGCCGCGTGAGTTGTTCGAGGCCGCCCTCTGCCGCAGCCACACGCTCACCCCCGCGCGGGCGGGTTTCAACGACATTTTCCCCACCCTGGACGACTTGCGCCGGCTAGCCAAAGACCCCTTTGCTTACCAATACGAACACGCCGACGGCCTGAAGTGCACCTTGGTGATGCTAAACGGGCTGGTGCAGGATTTCAACTTCGCCGCCCGCCTCGAGGGCCGGAAGGAGCCTTTCTCCACCCAGATGTACCTGCCCATGCCGCCGGACCGCACCACCCTGGCGAACTTTTTCAGCCCGCTGGTGAACAACGTGGAAAAAATGATCCTCACCGGCAAGGCCACCTATCCGGTGGAGCGTACGCTGCTGACCACCGGGCTCACGGCGGCGGGGGTGGATAGCCTCTACCGCAATCAAGTTCGCTGTGAGACCCCGCATCTTTCCATACACTATCAGCCTACGCGGGAATCCACTTACTGGAGAACGTAGCCGCAATGAAAAGAATTGCTGTCATCGCCACGGTATATCGCTATCTCTCGCACGCGCAGCACATCGGGGACCGTTTCCTGGTGGGATACCCACACAATGGGGCATGGCACCGGCCCGACATGAAGGTGGTGTCGTTGTACGTGGATCAGAAGCCGGAGGGAGATCAGAGTGCCGAGCGGGCGCGGGAATTCGGCTTTCAGGTCTATCCGACCATCGCTGAGGCGCTACGTTGCGGCGGCGACCGGCTGGCGGTGGATGCCGTCTTGATCGTCGGCGAGCACGGCGACTATCCCCAGAACGAGAAGGGACAGATCCTTTACCCGCGCTACGAGTTCTTCAAGCAGGTCGTGGAGGTCTTCGAAAAAGACGGGCGGGCCGTACCGGTTTACAACGACAAGAATCTTTCTTACAGCTTCGAGAAAGCGAAGTGGATGGTCGAGGCATCCAAACGCTTGAAATTCCCCATGCTGGCAGGCTCTTCGCTGCCGGTCACCTGGCGGCTGCCCGATCTCGAACTGCCTCTCGACTGCGAAATCGAAAGTGCGCTGATGGAGGGTGTGGGGAGGGGCTCGGACGCGATGGACTACCACGCGCTCGAGGCCATGCAGTGCATGGTCGAGCGGCGCAAGGGGGGCGAGACCGGCGTCAAGGCAGTCCAGATGATCGAAGGTGAGGCGGTTTGGAAAGCCGGGGAGGAAGGACGCTGGTCGAAGCAGTTGCTGACCGCCGCGCTTTCGCGCAGCGACTCGCCGCTTGGGATGTCAGCCGTCGACGGGCGAGAGCAGGATCTGGTGGGCAGCGGCGTGTTGCCGGAGCTGGTCAAGAATCCGGCCGCTTATTTCATCGAATACCGGGACGGATTGCGCACCACGCTGCTGATGCTCGACGGAGCGGTCAGGGACTACAATTTCGCCGCGCGTTTGCGGGGCAAGCAGGGGCTTGTGTCCAACCAGTTTCTCCTCACACCGACTCCCAACGTGACCTATTCCGCTTGCCTGGTGAGTAAGATTGAAGAGATGTTCGAAACCGGTCGAGCGCCTTATTCGGTGGAGCGCACGCTAATCGTGAGCGGGATTCTGGAAGCCTGCCTGACCTCGCGCATCCAGGATCATCAGCGGCTGGAAACGCCGCAGATTGACGTGCGCTATCGCGCTCCGCGCACGTCCCAGCACGCCCAGACCTGAGAAGCTGCGAAAAAATCCCTCTTGCAGGCTTGTTGCCTGAATTCTCAATCGGCCACATCAGCCGAAACCGCGCTGCGAGTTCCCCCCTCGGTGGAGGAGGGGGCGCGGGTACGCCTGTAAATTGCCCCGATCCGACGATTCCCCCTTCACGCCGGGTGCGGGTAATGTCGTGCTGGGCCGACCCCCCCGCCCCTCCTGAGTCAGGAGGGGAGTGTAATTCCCCTCCTCTCTGAGGAGGGGAATAAGGGGTGGTGCCTTCAGGAGAAACCCGAACGGCTGCAATTACAGGTTAACGACTTTCATGGCCCGCTCCGGATAGCGTCCCCCGGCGGCTGCTCCCTTGGGGGCAACCTCGTCGAGGCGCGCAAGGTCTTGGGGTGAGAGGATTAACTCGAGCGCCGCAACGTTATCCTCCAAATGCGCTCGCTGCGTCGTACCGGGAATGGGCACGACGTCCTCGCCCTGGGCCAGCACCCAGGCCAGCGCCAATTGCGACGCTTTGCAGCCCTTTTCCGAGGCCATTTGCTCGACCCGACGGACAAGTTCCAGATTGCGTGTGAAATTCTCCCCCTGGAAGCGCGGATGATTGCGACGCCAATCGTCGGGCCCCAGATCCTCGACGCTCTTGAAACGGCCGGTCAAAAAACCACGCCCCAGCGGGCTGTAGGCAACGAAGGAGATTCCAAGTTCCCGGCAGGTGGAAAGAATTTCATCCTCGGGATCACGGCTCCAGAGTGAATACTCGGTTTGCAAAGCGGTGATGGGGTGGACGCGGTGCGCGCGACGAAGGGTTGCAGGAGCGGCCTCGGAAAGCCCCAAGTACCTAACCTTACCCTCCTCGACCAGCCGCGCCATAGCCCCTACGGTTTCCTCGATGGGGACATTGGCATCGACCCGGTGCTGATAATAGAGGTCAATAGTCTCAACGTTCAGGCGCCTCAAGCTGGCTTCGCAGGCCCCGCGCACGTGCTCGGGCTGGCCGTTGATTCCCAGGAAGCTGCCGTCCGCTCCCCGCATGTTGCCGAACTTGGTAGCAAGAACAATTTCGTGCCGCCGGCCCTGGATGGCTCTCCCGACCAACTCCTCGTTGTGACCAACGCCGTACACGTCCGCGGTATCCAGGAAATTCACACCCTGGTCGAGCGCGAGGTGAATGGTAGCCACAGACTCCTCCTCGTTTCGTGGCCCGTAGAACTCCGACATGCCCATGCATCCGAGACCGATGGCAGAAACGGCGAGGGAGCTGTTACCCAGTTTTCTATATCGCATTCAGATCTTCTCCCGGCGAGCGTTCAGATTTTGCACAAGAGCCACAATATCATCGAGGGTGGATTTTACTCAAGCGCTCCGTTTCGGGAACTTGCCAGGGCGTGATTGCGTATGCTCTAGTGAAGATGAAGGGAGGAGTGTCTGATGAGTACAAGCCCCCAACCACCGCGTCCCCCCGTTCCACCGCAACCCCCACGGTCCGGCAGCAACATTGTTGCGATTGTCCTGTTGGTTCTGGCACTGATTGTTTTGGTCAGCGGAATCACCGTCTGGACCGGCTTAAGGTTCCTTTCCCACAACCTCCGACTGCAAGTTGAAGAGGGAGGAGGCGGCAAGAAGGCGGTTTCCATCAACGTCCCGGGCGGCAAAATCGGGTCGATTGAAGTTCATCATGATGTCGATGAGGACAGCTTGGGTTTGCCCCTCTACCCCGGCGCAACGAGGGTGAATGACAAGGACTCAGCAGCCGTAAACCTCGGGTTTGGAGGGGAGGCGGGCGTGCGCATACTGGTCGCGAAATTCGAGACTTCGGACTCCTTGGAGAGAGTCAAGGCCTTTTACAAAGAGCACCTGGGAAGTGAAGTCACTAAATTCACCGACCATGGCTCGGAAGGAAAAACTACATTCGAGATCAAGGCCCACAACCTGGAAAAGGTCGTGGCGTTGGAAGGCGGGGGGAGTCGGACGCTAATCCAATTAGTCCGAGTATCTTTCGGCAAGAACGAAAGCAACTAACCCCTCTGTCATTCTGAGGCCCCCATTCTTTGGGGGCCGAAGAATCTCCGCTGTTTCTTTCATGGAAATGCCGCATCATTCCCAGCGTAGCGAGGAATCTCGCTCTGATTCTTTCTTCCGCCTGCCCCCCTGGTCCGTCTTGAGCTCCGATCCGTCTCAGCCCAGAGCGGGATTCCTCGCTTCGCTCGGAATGACATCGGGCTGGGGATGGCCCTCTCCAGCAACGTCCCAATCTGGTATCATCCTTTTCACTGGGGCATTCAAAATGTCTAGGGAGGCGTTATGGAATTTGGGCATCGCGTCGCGATTGTAACGGGTGGCACAGGGGCGCTAGGCAGTTCCGTGGCTTTGGACCTATTACGATCTGGCGCCCGCGTCGTTGTTACGTACCGGTCCGACATGGAATTGGCTGCGCTGGAAGGCCGCGCAGGCGAACACCGTGGGAATCTCACTGGCACGAAAGTGGATCTGACCCAGGCCTCTGAAGTGGAACGCCTGGCAGCGGAAGTCTTGGCGAAGTGGCAGCGCATCGATCACCTTGTGGCGGTGGCGGGTGGCTTCGCGGCCGGCAAGAGCTTCGAAACCGATGACAAGACTTGGGATCACATGCTCGACCTGAATCTCCGCTCCCTCATTCTCTGTTTACGTTCCATCGTCCTGGTCATGATTCGTCAAAACTTCGGCAGAATCGTGACGGTCTCGAGCGGGTCGATTCTGCGCAGCGGCGGCGCCGGCATCGCCGCGTATGCGGTCTCCAAAGGGGCGGTTCGCCAGCTCAGCGAAATCCTGGCCGACGAACTGAAGGCCTACGATATCCACGTGCACTGCCTCCTGCCTGGGACGATGGATACTGAGGCCAATCGCCTCGCCATGCCCAAGGCGGACTTCTCCAAATGGGTGAAGACGGAGGAGGTAGCGCGCCTTGTCCACTTTCTCCTCAGTGATGACTCTCGCGCCGTGCGCTCCGTCGTGGTACCCGTGCTCGGGTGACGGGAGCCTTGTAGCGCGGGCGTCTCACCCGCTCTGGCGGGAGCGCCCCGCTCCCGCGCCCAGGAAGTTTAACCAAGCTTCGCCAAGAGGGCTCCAAGGCAACCGCAAACGAGGCGCACGAAGGCGCGGGCAGGATGCCCGCGCCACAGCGGGCGAGACGCCCGCGCTGCCTCCAAGGGATCGGCTTTCACATGTATGTCGCGTATGACAAAGCACCGATTTCCGATTGAAACTTCGGGATGAGGCAGTTACAATAAATACTTGTGCGCTTGCACTCAAGGAGTTCCATGAAAAACGCTATTCACCCCAATTATCACGCAGTGACCGTTGTATGCGCGTGCGGGTACACCTTCAAGACGCGTTCCACCTTTAAGAGCGACGTGTTGCACCTGGAAATCTGTTCCCATTGCCATCCGTTCTTCACCGGGAAACAGAAGATAATGGACAGCGCGGGCCGCGTGGAACGCTTCCAGCGCAAGTATGCGGACTTCAGGAAGACCGCTGCCGCCCTCAGCGAGGGGAAATCGCCGGCACCGAGCAAGTAGGTAAGCCGTCAGGGCATCTGAAACCGGACACCCGATGCCTGATCCCTACATCACCAAGCCAAAAGTTTATGTCGTCGGCCGCCAGACCGTGGTCGGCGAGGAGGTGGCGCGTTTTCTCCAGGACGAGGGCTTGCTGTTCACCACCGACGCGTCAGCCGCTGCCGAGGTGCTTGCTGAAATCGCCGGGCGCACCTGCTACATGTCTTTCGGCAAAGGGCGGAAATCCAACCAGGAATACGTTGAGAACATTCTGACTTCGAAACACGGCAGCGTGCTCGAGCACGCGGTCTGGTGTCTGCTGATTACCGGCGTGAGCCGCGCTCTGACTCACGAACTGGTCCGCCACCGGGCAGGTTTCAGCTACTCACAGCTCTCACAGCGGTACGTGGACGAGAGCGACGCCGGCTATGTGGTCCCACCCCTTTTTCAGGAAAGTGAAGAGTTGCGCCAGAAATGGCAGCAGACTATCGAGACGATCCGCAAAGCCTACCTCGAGCTCGCGGAAGCTTCCGCCCAGCACGTTCAACGCAAGCACCCGGAGATGGCCCCGCGCGACCGCCGCAAGTGGGCTCGCCAGGCAGCGCGCTCCATTCTACCCAATGCCTGTGAAACCAAAATCTTCGTCACCGGCAACAGCCGCGCCTGGCGGCACTTTCTGGAACTTCGCGGCAGCCCGCACGCTGATACTGAAATCCGCTTGTTGGCCGTCGAGGTTTGCCGCGTCCTCAAGCAAGAAAGCCCCAATATTTTCCGCGACGTTGAAGTCATTGCTGAACCCGACGGCCTGCCCGCCCTGCGCGTCATTCATTCCAAGGTATGATGACTAGGGACGGGCTCTTGCGCTCTAAAGGCGTGAGGGAATCAGAGCGAGATTCCTCGCTTCGCTCGGAATGACAGCGAATGGCTCGGAATGACAGGCGAGGTTTTGTGTTCCCTGCCCCGATTCACTTCCGCCCCAGAACCTCCTCCAGCGCTTCTTCCAGAACCTGGATGGACTCTCGCAGGGCGTCCTCGGGAATGGTCAACGGGGGAGCGATCTTCAGGCACTCTCCCTCCGAGCCCACCGGCGCAAACATCAGCAGCCCTTTGTGGAAGCAGGCGATGTTAATCTTCAAAGCCGTCTCGGGGTCGGGAGTCTTCGTGCCCCGCTTCACCACTTGAATCCCCGCCACCAGGCCCTTGCCTTGCACGCAACCCAGAACCTGCGGATGCTTCTGCCGAAGCCGATGCAACTCCGCGATGAGGATCTCGCCCAAGCACGCTGCGCGCTCGACCAGCCCTTCTTTCTGAATGATCTCGAGGCTGGCAATAGCGGCGGCCACCGGCAGGGGAGACCCGGAGTGCGTCGAAGTCATCGAGCCGGGGGGATAAAGCCCCATGATGTCTTCGCGTCCGATCACGGCGGAAATGGGCAATGAGGACGAGATGCCCTTGCCGCAGGCGATCAAGTCAGGGCGCACCCCATAATGCTCGTACCCAAACATTTTCCCGGTGCGTCCGAAGCCCGCCTGCACTTCGTCATAGCACATCACAATGTCGTTTTCGCGGCAGAATGCCTCGAGTTTCTGCGCGTAGTCCACCGGCAGGAAATCCGGCCCGCCGCCTTGATAGGTCTCCGTCATCACCCCTGCGATGTCCTGGGGTGGCACGCCTTTCTCCCGGAGCGTCTTCAAGAATAAGGTCGAAAGAGATGTCCTCATTCTTGTAGCCGTCGGGAAATGGCACCTGCACGAATGTGGAGTCGCGATCAACCATCCACTTCTTCTGCCTTTCCCATCCCGCCGGCGAGCTGGGCGCCCATCGTGCGTCCGTGGAAGGCATTGTCGAATGACACGAAATACTTCTTGTGCGGACCGTGTTTTTCCAGGCCATAGGTCTTCGATAACTTGATGCAGTTCTCCGTCGCCTCGCTGCCGGTGCTCATCAGAAAGACCCGGTAATTCTGCGGATCGGGAGAAAGCTCACGGAGCATTTGCGCCAGCCGCGCGCGCCGCTCGTGCACGAACACATATGAAGCCAGCAGTCCCCGGTCGATCACCTCCCGCAGCGCGGCGCGGATTTCCTTGCGTCCGTGCCCGGCGTTGGTGATGAGCACGCCGGACGACCAGTCAATCCAGCGGTTGCCCCAGGGGTCGCTCACCATAAAGTCCTCTGCCTTGTCCCACACAATGGGCGGCTGCCCCATCATCGAGCGCGGCTCCGATTGCCCCAGCGATTCGAAGATGGGCAGGGACTCGGGCACAGGCAACTTGGTTTTGATGCTGCGGTATTTTGTTTCTACCTTGGCCACTTCGACAGGTGTTAGATCGTAAACAGCCATATTTCTCCTCTGTTATTCGACGTGCGGGTGGTCGCCGTAAACGATGCGGACGGGCGCCGCACCCTGAAGAATTGACATGCGCGCCGCCTCGACCACCAGCTCGTTGATGTAGCTGTTGGCGGGCGTGGCAATCAGGCCTTGGGCGTCCACCTCGCGGAGGAGCTGCCGGCGCCGCGCCAGGGCCGCCGCCGGCTCCAACCCCGCCGTCTCGTTTTCTAGGCGATGGATGGTCTCGGTAATGCCCGCGACGGACTCGTACCCGTAACCGATCGGTTTGTAGCCCGGCCCTTCCCAGGGAACAAGGCGGAAGAAATCAGGGCTGACGTAATTGTATTGCGAGCCTCCCGGACCAAGGCCCTCGAGATACGAATAGGCCACGCCCCGATTGTGGTCGTCGTGGAAGATCAGCCCCGTCTGGCCTTTTCCCTCACAATACATGATCAGGCCCTGATCGTTGCTCCCGGCGGCGGCATCGGGGTAGCCCAAACCATTGAGCACGGAGAGCAGGGCGCCGTTTTCCCAGGTCACGCGGCCGTGCGACCACAGGTAAGCTTCGTTCCCGTTGGGAAATCTTCCTTTCACCCCGTACACAGACACTTCCACCGGTTTCAGGCCGGTAATGAAGTAAACCAAGTCAACGTAATGGCAACCAATATAAGTAAAGGGGTCAGTGTGAGCGCAAGTAAACCAGTTCTGAAAATTGGAGAAGCGATAATAGTACGGCTCGATGAGCTTGGCCTCGCCGATCACAAACGCCCCGAACTGGCCCAGGGCATAACCCCGCCGCGCCACCAGGGATCGGCGGTCGAAGCGCTTGTGGTACTCCACCCCCACCAAGCGCCCCTTCTCGGCGGCCAGCTTCTCGATCTCAACCGCCTGTTCGTACCGGAGCACCAGCGGCTTCACACACAGCACGTTCTGGTCGTTATGCAGGGCCTGCTTGACCACTTCGAAGTGGAGATGATCGGGCATGGCGACCACGACCATGTTGCCCGGAGCCATCGCCGCGATGACCTCTTTGTACAGCTCGGGAAACTTCTTCTCCGGCGCCTCGAGCAAAGATGGATGCGGCGTAAAATCCTGTCCCGGAAAGGCTTCCTGGAACTCCCGACTGTCCGCCAAGGCCTTCAAAGGAGGACTGCCCAAGGCGCAGATGTCGATCTTGCGGACGACGCCGGTCCTTTGCAGATGGTATAAGGAGGGAAGAAGTAAATCATTGGTGATCATCCCCCCGCCCACGATCGTGACATCGAGACTTCCAGGTTGTGAGGCCACGCGAAAGTTCCCCCTTCTGGCGGCAGCCAGAGACATTCTAGAAGGTGAAAATGGATTCTATGTTTCGCGGCCCCTTCTGTCAAGGCAGCCGCTTTTCTCAAGCGTTCTCTTCTTGAATCTGAAATCTCGAATCTCTAATTTCATGGTGCGCCGCTACGACACTTACCCGCACAACCAGCAGGTGGAGTGCACGATCCGAAAATGAAATCGTCGTACCGGGCAGCTCATTAGGAATTGTGGTGGGTGCGCCAGCGTACGGGACCGCAGGCAACGCTCGGGCTTAAAGTCCGAAGATGTGTCCGGCCAGAGATTGAAAAAAACTCCTGCCGATGTAACCCGTGGGACAATGGTATAGTCTAGGTTCTTAAGGAGGCAAGCTGATGCGCCAAGCTGAAAGCCCTCCTGGAATACTCCTCTATTTTGTCGGACCGTTGATCCTCTGCGGCGCCCTCCTCATGATTGTGCCCCTTCCGCGCTTGCACGCCCAGAAGCCTGCGGTTGCGGGTTCCGAATACACCCTTCGCACTGAAGTTGATCTCCTCTCGGTTGCCGTGCGGGTGACCGATCGCAACGACAATGAGGTCCACGGGTTAACCGCCGGGCAGTTCTCATTGTACGAGGACGGCGTTCCGCAGAAGATTTCGTTTTTCGACGCCGCGGCTGAGCCTGTCAGCTTGGGGATCCTCCTGGATGTAAGCGGCAGCATGGGGACGACGGGAAAGCTCGATCAAGCCAAAGCCGCTCTATCCCAAATCATCAGCACGATGCGCCCCGCCGATGAAATGTTCTACCTGAGGTTCCATCTTCAGGTGGATAAAGTTGTAGACTTCACCAGCGACCCGCACCGTATTCTTTCGGCGATCTCCCAAACAGTTGCGACGGATAATACCACCAGCTTGTACGACGCAATCGCGAGAGGGCTTTGCTACATGCGGAATGCTCACCACCACCGTCAGGCGCTACTGGTGGTAACGGATGGCGCGGACCAGAACAGTCATCGGTCACTGGAGGAACTCATCCCGATTGTTCAGGCGTCACAGGCTCAGGTGTTCATCATCGGCTTTTTAGGCAGCGGAGAGTATGACTTGTACCGAAAATCCCGCAAGCAGAAGATCATGCTGGTCACCCGCAAGGAGGTGGACAACCCGCTCACGGCTTTCAACCAAATGGCCGACGAATCGGGTGCTGAGTCGTTCTTCCCCGCCTCACCTGACAAGCTTCAGGAGGCAGTCGACGCCGTGGCTCATCAGCTCCGGACGCAATACACGCTAGCTTATTATCCCAAGGTGAAGGGAGGCGGCTTCCATCGCATCGAGGTTAGAGTAGCACAACCTGGCGCGCGGGTTCGGGCGCGGCGCGGTTTCGCGGGGGTTCCCGAGCAATCGGCCGGGTGTGAAGATGAAAAGCTCAAGCCCTACCCTTACGAGTCCAAGGTTACGGCCAAGAATGGGTGTGCCGTCTACCACGAGGACTTTCAGGACACAGCCAGCGGATGGCCCAACAAGAAGGGGTACCATTACAAGGCCGGAACGTACGAGATTGTCAATGCGAAGGCGCGTTCGGATCCCAATTACGCGTTTGACTTCGACAACAGTTCCTTTGGTTCGGCGGGCGTGAACATTAAAACCCAAGAAGTCGGAGAACCCGTTCCGCTTGAAGGCGTGCTGGTTGCCAACGGACCCTTGTTTACGGGTGACCTGAATGTCTCGGTAAGCGTGGGGTGGAAGTCTGGCGGGGCAGGCGGGGATATGGCAACCGTCCCTGGCTTGGTTTTTCGCCTTAATGACCGCGGGTACTATGCCGTCCTTGTCAGCCGGGAGGCCTCCGAATCTCACGGGACCGCATTTAAGCTTGTGAAGAAATACCACTCTGAACCCGTGCCGCGGGATCTCTTCCCCTGGAAGGACCTCCCGCTCAGTGAGCGGGCGCGTCAGGAGAAGATCGCGGTCCAATGCCGAGGCCCCGTCATCACGATCATTCTTCAGGGCGCCCCAGTGGCCAAATTCGAGGACACTGACTTCAAAGAGGGCATAGTTGGAATGATACTCTACGGCCTGGGCCGTGCTGTTTTCAGCGACCTGCTGGCTGAAGATGCTCACGATGCCGCGCTGGAGCTGCCGCTCAGCCACGCGCCAAGTTCACGTTAATCCCGGACGCCAGCGCTGAGTGCGGCTCTGCCCGTCGGCCGACGGAAAAACCTCCGGGTTTCCGGCCTTCGGGTTTGTCATTCCGAGCGCAGCGAGGAATCTCGCTCTGCGCTGAAGCGGAGTTGAGCTCAGGATCGACCAGGAGATACGCGGAAGAAACAACCAGAGCGAGATTCCTCGCTGCGCTCGGAATGACACGGGCAATTGGAAGTTTGGTTTTGAAGGAGGGCAAATGGTTCGAACAACGCATGGTATGCTCGTGCGTGGCCTGGGCCGAAGCCTTCTTCGGTCTGTCGCCCTTGCGCCCCTGGTGCTGGCCTTCGGCGCCGGCGCTGCCCCTCAGACCGCCAACCCGCCGCAGGCACAGGCGCCCCAGACTACACCTCCATTCCGGATAACCGTCCAACGCAACCTGGTGGTAGTGGGAGTGGTGGTGCGCGACGCGAAAGAGCAACCGGTCGGCGATCTTCACAAAGAAGACTTCCGGCTACTCGATGACGGTCAGCCGCAGGAAATCGCCAGCTTTAGCGTGGAGGTTTCCAAACCAAAGCCCGAAGCGCCGCAGGCTCAAGCTGCCCCAGCCAGCACCACTGCCGCAGTTCCGCAGCCGCCCTTCAGCCCGGTTCCCCAGCGCTTCATCGCTCTCTTTTTTGACGATCTGCACGCTACAGTCGACGACTATCGGCGAACTCGCGACGCGGCCTGGCGCTACCTGACGACCACGGTGCAGCCCCAAGACCATGTGGCCATCCTCACCGCCAGTGGCAAGAACCAAGTCGCTTTCACCGGCGACCGGAAAAAACTCCACGACGCCTTGTTCCGCTTGGCGCCCCGGGCGAAGCGCTCGGGTGGTTGTCCCGACATTGACGAATTCGAAGCTTATCTAATCGAAAGGGAGCATTCCGCTGACGCGCTCGCCGTCGCGCATAGGGAAGCCACCCAATGTATGTGTGGGGCGGGCATGGGCGAGGACCAAAACGAGGCGACCAACCGAATGGAGGGGCGTCCTGTCACGATGCAGCCAAGGGAGGGCGGTCAACATGGAAACTGCAAGGCGGCGGCAGAGCGCGATGCGGAACTCAAGGCCACCGCGGTTTGGTCTTATGCCGAGAATCAGGCACGGTACTCGTTGCAAACTCTGGAAAACTCTGTAAGCCGCTTGGCCGCCATGCCGGGCCAGCGCAGTCTGGTGCTGGTCTCGGCGGGTTTCCTGACCGAGACTCAGGCGGATAAAGTGGACGCCATCATCAACCGCGCTCTGCAAAAGGAGGTAGTCATCAGCGCGATTTACTCCCCCGGGCTCGAAGCGCCAGTCCCGGGCGAGACGGCAGACCAAATATACCAACTCCCGGCCAGGTTGGAGGCAACCAAGAATAATCTGAAAAATATAGGCTCGGCGTACTCCACCAGCGTCCTCGCCAACCTAAGCTCCGGCACGGGCGGCGTCTTTTTTTACAACAACAACGATTTTGACGAGGGCTTCCGGCGGGCCGCGGCAGTCCCCGAAGTCCTCTACGTGCTCACTTTCTCACCGCCGGATGCCAAACTGAATGGGAAATTTCACTCCCTCAAGGTGACCCTCAGCACTCGTGAACATTTCACTGTTCAGGCGCGACGCGGCTACTTCGCCTCCAAAACCTCACTGGTAGCAGCAGCCGAGTTCACCCGCGTAATTTCACCAGTCCCCGTGTCAAGCCCCACGAAGCCTGGCGTCCTCCGCCCTCCCGACAATATTCCCACCTCAACGGTCCCCACGAGAGTTGAGCCCAAGATCGTCCCTAAGATTCTTGTGGATCTGCCGCCTGACGAGCTCGCCAAGCAGGTCCACGAACTCAAGAATCTAACGCCGGCGGATAGCCAGGCCATGTTGCCGATGATTTTGCAGCGAGTGGGAGCAACCGTGGAGGACTTTCTTAACGGTTTCCCTAACACAGCTTGTTCGGAACACATCACCTCCGAGGTCGAAAATAGAGCGGTTGACCTAGCGGTTGATACCACAGTGTATGGCACCACTCTGGGAAGAGCCCCGCTTCAGCACGACGCAAAGTTCAATTATGTGGCTTTGGCCAAACCGGGGAACAAAGAAGCTCCCCTCACGGAGTATCGAACCGACACCAAGGGCGGACCGGCCCAGCTCCGGGGCGCCATAGTCACCAGCGGATTCGTCTCCCTGATCTCACATTTTCGTCCCGCCTACCAAGGAGAGTCCCGCTTCCGGTATTTGGGGCGCGAGTTAGTGAAAGACCAGAACACCTACGTGGTGGCATTTGCTCAGCGGCCTCGGGTGGCCCGGCAGGCGGAGCAGGTCAGGTTCATGGACAAGACCGGATATGTTCTCCTGCAAGGCGTGGCGTGGATCGACCCGGTGAGCTTCGCGATTCTCCGTTTGCGGACCGAAATCCTGGAACCGGACCTGGACGTCGGCTTGCAGAGGGAAACGACCGAGGTCGAATACTCCAAGGTGACTTTTAAGCGCGACGGCAAGACGCTGTGGCTACCGCGCGAGGTGAAGGTCAGTGGCCAACTGGAAAGGTTTGCCTTCTCCAACCAACACCGCTACTCACAGTACCGGCGTTTCGTCGTCAAGAGTCGAGTACTTCCAGGTAACTTTTGAGCGGGGCGCCAAGACGCTGTGGCTGCCGCGCGGGGTGAACGTCACTGGCCAACTGGAAAGGTTTTCCTTCTCCAACCAACACCACTACTCACAATACCGGCTTTTCATAGTCGCGGCCGAGGAAAACCGTAAAAAACCTTGACCTTACTGCAAGGCCCGCTGCGTTCATCAATGCCCCTCAACGGCTCCAAGAAAAGCCCCCCGTAGTATAATGGTTTGGAATCGAGCGTCCGAAATGGGAGTCCTGTATCGAAGGATGGCTAATGGGTCGAAGTGCCCTTAGTATGAGAGCGCACGGCCTGGGTCGAAGCCTTCTTCGGTTTGTGGCGCTTGCCGTTTTGGTGATAGCCGGGGGCCGCGGCGCTGCCCCGCTGAGCTCCCGCCAACTCGAGATCCAGGGGCGCGAGACCACCCTTCAGTGCGATTTCACCGGCCGCCATGTCAAGCCCCACGGGGCCTTGCTTTACCTGCCCCCCCGACTGCTTTGCCAGGTCACAGGCTACACGGGAGTTGAGTCCAAGAGTGTCCCTGAGACATTTGTGGATTTAACGCCTCCCGAGCTCGCCAAGCAGGTCCACGAACTCAAGCATCTAACGCCGGCGACCAGCCAGGCCATGTTGCCTATGATCTTGAAGCGAGTGGGAGCCACCGTCGCTGACTTTTTCGATAACTTCTCTAACACGACTTGTTCGGAACGCATCAGCTCCACGGTTGATACCATACCGGCGAGGCGCCCGCTGCATTACGATGGCAAGTTCAATTATGTGGCTGTGGTTAAACCAGGCGCCCATAAGACTAGCCTCCAGGAGTTTCGAACGGATTCCAAGAGGGAAGTGGGCCCCAAGAATCGCGATTGGCGGGGTGAGGCGGTTGTGAGGAGGTGGAAAGGGTGACGGGCGCGACCTTCGGTTAACCGAAGGGAAGTCGCGAGTCAATTCAGCTCATGATTCAGGGGCCCATGCGTCCTCCGGATAATTTTTTCCCACCCCCCGCGGACACCGCCGCGCGGTAGTTCCACGGCTAGCCGTTTTTTGCCTCCCTGCTTCAGGTCCGCAGCGTCGCGCAACAGACCCGAGCGGATTGCAATAAGAGCCATTTCTCCAGGTCGGCCTTGATCTGCAGCATCCAGCCGCGCGCGTGGCGCACCAGCTTCCCCGCCAGCCGATACACCTTCCAGCGCAGCGTGGCCACCGTCACCGTGCGATAGGACGCCGGCAGCACCCGCCCTTTCAACACTTGCCCCAAATTGTAGGCTAACACCCCAATGGCAAAATACAGGGCATTGGCCTCCAACTGCCCGCACGGGTCGCCGCGGCGACCTCCATGCCAAAACCCACCTTCAGTTCCTTATGCCAGTTCTCGCTCTCCCCTCGCTGGTTGTGCTTCCAGACGACCTCGCTCGCCGGCTCCTCCCGGTTGCTGGCCACCGCGTGATAGCAATAGCGCTCCGCCTCGAACAAATTCGGCTGCGGATTCGGCCAGCGCAATACGATCAACCGGAAAGCTTGCTTGGTCCCGTTCAGGGTGTGCACCGTCTCGGCAATCTCGCGGTCGGTGGCGATGCCCGCTTGCGTCCGGTAGGGTTGCCAAGCCCCTGCCGGCAGGTTCTGAATTTCTCGCTTCACGGCGGCGTCCAGGTCCGCCGTGATCGTGAAACTGCGCCCTGGCTGGCTGTAATGGTTAATCACGGCCGCTTGGTAGGCCGCACTGTCGCTGCGGAAATAGATTCGCTTCCCCGGCGGCAGCGCCGCTTCGCAGCTCTGTGCAAACTCCAAGATCCCGGCACTGGGACTCTGATTGCCTTCCCGAAACTGGTGACCCACGCACACCCCGTTCACGTACCCCAGCAAAGGCATGTAGCCCTGCACGTGGTTATAGGTCCACGCGGCTTCCTGCTTCTCCGCCTCGATCTCTGTGGCATCCACATCCAGAATCACTTCCTCTTGCTCGAAACAAGACGCCACCAGTTTCCGGCTGACCTGCTGGATCGCTTCCGCCCCGCCCCGTCCTTGCCGACGCAGCCAGTCCCCCACCGTCCCGGCGTCCGGCACCGCTTCCAAGCCCAACTCCCCCAGCACCTCCTGCTCGGCCCGCAACTCCCGCAAGTCCTCCAGCCGCCTTCCTCCCGCATGCAGCATCCACACCAGCGCCTGCACAAACTCCCGCGGCTTATATCCTCGTCCCGACTTCGGACCCTCCAGCGCTCGGTCTACTTCCTCCCACAGCTTCACCGCTCGCGCCAGTTCCTCCAACACCACCAGCCCGCCCAGACTGGTCAGCCGCTCCGAACTTCTTTCCATCTTGATAGGCAGAATCAATTGCGGTAGGCTTGCTTCCATCGTTCACCCTCCGGGTGTGGGTCTAGGATTTCTCACAAAATCTCTATAACACACATCCCGTGAGGGTGAGCGTCTTTTCTGTGGTTTTCCGCCCCCGTCAATCGCGATTCTTGGGTGGGCGATCCCAAAGGCGGCGTGGTTACCATCGGATTCGTCTCTTTGGCCGTGCATTTTCATCCCACTTACCAACGTGACTCCCGCTTCCGGTATTTGGGGCGGGAGTTGGTGAAAGGCCAGAACACCTACGTCGTCGCATTTGGCCAGCGGCCCGGGGTGGCTCGGCAGGCGGAGCGCGTCACGTTCGACGACAAGACCGGATTTGTTCTCGTGCAAGGCGTGGCGTGGATCGACCCGGTGAGCTTCCGGATACTCCGCCTGTGGACCGAAATCCAGCAACCGGAACTGACCGTCGGCTTGCAGAGGGAAACCACCGAAGTCGAGTACTCCGAAGTGACTTTTAAGCAGGGCGGCAAGAGGCTGTGGCTGCCGCGCCAGGTGTCCGTGAGTGGGCAACTGCGACGGTATGTTTTCTCCAACCAACACCGCTACTCACAATACCGGCTTTTCATCGTCGAGACCGGGGAAAAACGGAAAAAACTTGACCCTACAGCAAGGTAACCACGTGTGGCGCTGCAACGTTGCCGGCTCGACGCTCACGTCTCTTGGCCTTCTTTGCCGCCACCTCGAGCACTCCTTCCTCGATGGAAAGAACGCGATCCGGCCTGGCTTTTCCGAAGCGTTTCTGGTAGATCCGCTCGATGAAAACCGGAAGAGGAGCTTTCCACGCTTCCTGGTCATGGTTGGCGAGGCGACCAAGTTTGCGTGGGTTCATGCCCAACTCACGCGCCATCTGAACCTGGGCGTGGGAAAGGTGAAACCTCTTGCGCGCGTCGATCCACCTCTGGAGCTCTTGGGGTATCCGCGGCGTGCTCTTAGCCATGGTTCTCCTTGTCCGCGAGAGCATAGCTTATGCTCATGCTGATCTGCTAGCCGGACTCAATGTCTCTTGACAACCGCAAAACAGTAGGCTAGAATACTGAATCATGGCTCGGCCCGCACTGCAAGCCGGAGGGAAGCAGTTTCCTTTCGGTAGGACATCGGAGGCCCAAATCCCGCCTGGATGGCGCTCCGAGCAGCACAAGAAGGGGCAGAATAACCTCGTTCCTTTTGGACAAAATGTCGATTCCGGTCGTGAAATGGCAAAAAAGAATTCTTTGAAAGTCAACGAACGACGCGTGAATGTCTATGAAAACAAAGGAACGCTGTTGAAAGATCACGGCCGAAACGGGAATGTTATAGAAAACAAAGATAGTTACGCTGATAAGGCGGGAATGTTGTTGAAAAGAAAGCTTGTTAGCCGTGTAGCGCAGACCCGTTCTTTGGGTTTGCGGCTTTTTCTTCAACAAACCGCGGATCGACAAATCGGGTCCGCGCTGCCGTTGATCTCCTGAGGTCGAACGCGTCTATGAACAGCGATAGCAAGTGCGCCGTGGTTGGAATTGATGTGGGAACCAGCGGAGTGCGCGGCGTTGCCATCAGTCCCGGCGGCGAGCTTTGGGCGGAAGCGGAGGAGAAGATTCGCCAGGACCACCGCGCGGCGGGAGGAATCCACGAGCAAGACCCGGACGAATGGTGGCAAGCGGTGTGCTCCGTTGGGCAGGCGATTGCCAAAACTCTGAAAGAGAAAGCTGCCGGCGTGGAACTGCGAGGGGTGGCGGTCACCTCCACTTCGGGGTCTCTGGTCGTGGCGGACGCGGAAGGTCGCGCCTTGCGCCCGGCAATTCTTTACGACGATGGCCGGGGAGTGGAGATTGCGGAGGAACTCAACAAACAAGGCGGCGCCCAGAGTACGCGTCTGGGGCCGTCCTTTTCGCTGGTGAAGGCTGCCTGGGTCGAGCGGCAGGAGCCCGGATTGTGGGAGCGCACGCGCTACGTCCTGCATCCGGCGGATTGGCTGTCTGGAAAGCTGAGCGGCGAGTTTGGGATTTCGGATTTCACCAACGCTTTGAAGCTCGGCTACGACCCGGAGAGCAGTTCGTGGACTGGAAGCGTTCGCGCCGCGGGCCTGCTCGACCACCGCCTGCCTGAAGTTCGCCGCCCCGGCGAGCCCATCGGACAGGTGAGCAGCGTGGCCGCCGCCGAGACGGGCCTGCCGGCGGGCACGCCTGTCATGGCAGGGGCCACCGACGGGATGGCGAGCGTGATCGCTTCAGGAGCCAGCCGGCGCGGCGATGCCAACACAACCTTGGGAACCACCCTGGTCTGGAAAGTGCTTCACGACGGGAAGCCGGCGGCGCGCAGCGGCATTTACTTCCACCTGCATCCCGGGGGCTTGTGGGTGCCGGGAGCAGCAAGCAACACCGGGCTGGGAAGCGTTATAACGCCCGGGAGCGCGGCCTCTGCCGAGGAAATGGACCGGCTGGCTGCCCACTACTTTCCAACCTCGGTGGTCTGCTACATGCTCTGGGGTCAGGGCGAGAGGTTTCCCTTTGCCCACCCGAAAGCCGAGTCGTTTCTGGAAGGGAATCCGCGCGATTCCTTCGAGTCTTACGCGGCGCAATTGCAGTCCATTGGTTTCGTGGAGCGCTGGGGCTACGAAATACTCGAGAGCTGCGCAATTAAAGTCGGGGACAGGATTTTTTCCACGGGCGCGGCGGCGCGGAGCCCGGTCCTTTCGCAGTTACGCGCAAACATTCTGGGCAGGACCGTCGTTCAGCCTCGCTATCCCACCGCGGCCTTCGGGGCAGCGATTCTGGCGGCCACCGGCGCTCTATTCTCTGGCAACATTTTCCACGCCATACAATCCATGACCAGCATCCTGGAAACCTACCACCCATCGGCAGACCTGGTCCCGGCCTTGGATGAGATCTATAGGTCATTTCGCGAGGCGTGCGCGCGGCGAGGTTACGCCACATGAACCCGTGGAAGGCATGTGACATCCGGGGACCGGTTCCGGACGAGGTCTCGCCGGAACTCTTTCGGCTCATCGGTCAGGGTGTGGCTTCCGGGATGGCTGCGGGGGCCAAGACCTTGGTGGCGGGCGATTTCCGCGCCAGCACGCCCCTACTGAAGAGCGCGCTGATCGAGGGGCTCGTCGGGTCGGGAGCGCGCGTGCTCGATGCGGGGCAAATTCCCACCCCCATTGCTTATTTTGCTCATCAGCATTTTGAAACTGATGCAGTTCTGATCGTTACTGCATCGCATAACCCACCGGCCCACAATGGACTCAAGCTCATGATCGGCGCCCTGCCCCCGCTGCCGGAGGACTTCGCCCAGCTTCGCCGCCGGGTTGACAAGGGCGCCTTCCGCTCCTCCAAAGGTTCAACAGAGAAACTGAACCCGGTCACGGCCTACCGGCAATGGATCATTGCGCGGTGGAAAAATCTCGCCCCCGCCGGCCGGCTGGAAGCAGTTTTGGACGCCGGGAATGGAGCCTGGTCCGAGCTCGCGCCGCGAATCTTTGCTGAACTCGGCCTCCCGTTTCATCGCCTTTATTGTGATGTGGATGGAACGTACCCAAACCGTTCGCCGGATTGCGCGCGCCCTGAGGCGCTGGCCGCATTGCAATCTGAAGTCATGAAGACTCATTCACGTCTCGGCATTGCCTGGGACGGCGATGGTGACCGTGTGGCCTTTGTGGACGAGACCGGCTCTTTCGTCACTAGCGACGAAGTCGCGGCACTGCTTATCCGGCGACTGCTCGCCAAACAGGCCGGCGCTCGAGTCGTCTTCGACATCAAGCTCTCCAGTCTGGTCCGCCGGACGGTCCTCGAGTGCGGCGGCATCCCGATCATCGAGCGGAGCGGCCACGCTTTCATCAAGCGCCGGATGATCGAAGAAGAATGTCTGTTTGGATGCGAGGCGAGTGGCCACTATTTCTACCAGGAACTTCAGGGAGGAGACGATGGGCTCTTTTCCGCGCTTTTGATGACTGAATTGGTGGCTAAAGCGGGTTCGCTCCGGGAACTTCGCAGCTCGCTTGCTCCCTTCTTTGCGACGCCGGACTTACGCCTGCCAGCAAGCGTTGTGCCGTATGCTGAGTTTGCAAGACGGCTGCGCCACTTGTTTCGCGGCGCGAGAGAAACCACCCTTGATGGCCTCCGAATCGAAACGCCGGAAGGCTCCCTCCTGGTGCGCGAGTCCGTCACCGAGCCAGTGGTAACCATGCGCCTCGAGGGCTCGAGCGCCGAAGCCCTGTGCAGCCTTCTTGCGGCTTGCCACTCCACGTTTCCTGAAGTTTCGAGCGAAATCGCGCGCCAGACAGGGGACGGCAAGCCGTCCCCCTACAACTCGTAGGGGTAGGGCTTGCCCTACCCTCGCCGGCTGATAGATTCCCTTCGATGGCGGTGTTACCATCAAATGCAGGGGGACACGATGATTAGCAAAGGTTGGTTTCGCACCAGGAGTCGGCAGCTTGTTTTGACGCTACTATTCGGCGCCCTGGTTCTTGCCGCCTGTCACGGGCAGGCGCAGGACCAGAGACAAGCCGACAAGTTAGCGACGCTGCTCGATTGGAAGCCGGGGAGCGTGGTGGCGGAAATCGGAGCGGGCGATGGCGGCATGACATTAGCCGCCGCCGAGCGCGTGGGACCAACGGGCCGCGTCTACACTACAGAACTGGACCCCGCGAAACTGGCCAAATTAGAGTCCCTGGCGGCCGCACAGAAGGCGCATAACATCACCGTGGTCAAAGCGGGAGAAGCCGATGCAAACCTGCCTCGCGAGTGCTGCAATTCCATCTTCATGCGGCGCGTTTACCATCATTTCACGCAGCCGGCAAAAGAGGACGCCAGCCTTTTCGAGTCGCTCAAGCCCGGCGGCCTGCTTGCCGTCATCGATTTTCCCCCGGGGAAAGGGCCCAATCCCCGGCCAGTGAAGGGCGTGCCGGAAAACCGGGGCGGGCACGGCATGCCCAAGCAATTGCTGATTGATGAGCTCAGCGCGGCGGGATTTCAGGCGCTGACAACGCCCGTCGAATGGGAGGGCGAGGACTATTGCATCGTCTTCCGAAAGCCCAGTGAGGGAACAGGGAATAGGGAATAGGGAATAGGGAACAGAACACTCGCGGTCCGTTGGCGACCGGCCCCGGAAACCTCACTCCTGAAACTCGGCGCCTAACACCTGCCGCGTGACGCCTGACACAGGGCACCTATTCCCTGTCCCTACTTCCTCTTCCCTCTTCGCTATTCCCTGTTCCCTGTTCCCTATTCCCTCTTCCCTATTCCCTGTTCCCTATTCCCTGTTCCCTGTTCCCTATTCCCTGTTCCCTAGTATTCAGGCATAATCTCGTGCTTGCCCAGGCGGAGCTTCTGATCCGCATTCCTGGGCGCAGGGAGGACCATGGCAGACGCATCAACTAGTCACTCACCAGGTTCCGGCCGCATCGCCTCCATCGACGCGCTTCGCGGTTTCGACATGCTTTGGATTACCGGCGGCGAGGAAATAATCCACAGCCTGCACAAAGTGATTCCTTCCCCCATGCTGGCCGGGCTCAACCTGCAATTCCAACACGTGACCTGGGAGGGCTTCCATTTCGAAGATTTGATCTTTCCCCTTTTTCTCTTTATCGTCGGCGTGGTGCTTCCTTTTTCGATTACGCGGCGTCTGGAAGCCGGCGCGAACCGTGCCCAGATCTATTGGCATCTGGTCCGGCGGCTGGCTCTGCTGTTCTTGCTGGGCCTGGTTGTCAATGGTCTTTTGAATTTCAATTTCCAAGAGCTTCGCATCCCTGGAGTTCTGCAACGTATCGCAGTGTGCTATTTCATCGCCGCGCTGGTGATGATGAACGCCAGCGTGCGCGGGCAGGCAGCGGTAGCCGGCGGCCTGTTGGTGGTTTACTGGCTGGTGATGAGGCTGGTACCGGTTTCGGGCATCGGCGCCGGCGTTCTTACCCCTTCCGGCAACCTCTCGGCGTTTATCGACCAGCACCTTGTGCCTCGACCCTTCTGCTGCTACATCTTTGGCGACAACGAAGGAATTCTCTCCACCATTCCGGCCGTGTCCACGTGCCTGATGGGCGCCTTGGCCGGGCATTGGTTGCGCTCCAGCCGGGCTCCCGCGCGCAAGGCGTTGGGTCTGGCCTTGGCGGGTGTTGCCAGTCTGTTCCTGGGCCTGGTCTGGGGTCATTGGTTTCCCATCATCAAGAACATCTGGACGAGCTCGTACGTCCTGTTCGCGGGCGGGTGGAGCCTCCTGCTGCTCGCCCTCTTCTACTGGATCATCGACGTGCGCGGCTACCGGCGCTGGGCTTTCTTTTTCACCGTCATTGGCCTGAATCCCATTACCATCTACGTGCTTCGCAGCCAGTTTGATCTTGGAACAGTCGCAAATATATTCGTCCGGGGGTTCATCAACTACTTCGGGCCCTATAAGCCCGTTTTCTTTGACCTCAGCACTTTGGCTGTGGGTTGGCTGTTTCTGTGGTTTCTCTATCGCCAGAAGATTTTCCTGAAGGTTTGAGTCGGAACCTTGGCCCTCTCCCTTGGGGAGAGGGTGGCCCGCGACCGGCGTTTTCACCAGTCCGTCAGCTGACGGAGCCGGGTGAGAGGTAACTTCCTTCGTCAAGCAGAGAAGGTGATGTCGGACTTTCGAGTTTGCGTTTATTGCGGTTCAAGCCGCCAATGTGATCCCGTTTATCTCGAAGCTGCGGAGCGCCTGGGGCGTGAGCTGGCGAAAAACGAAGCCACGATCATTTACGGCGGTGGGGCGGTAGGATCAATGGGGGCTCTCGCCGCGGGCGCGTTGGCCGAGGGGGGCAAAGTGATCGGCATCATTCCCCGCTTCATGGAGGAGCTGGAGTGGGGGCACAAGGGCATCACCGAATTGCGTGTGGTGGGCGATCTTCACGAGCGCAAGCGGCTCATGATTCAGGATGCCCATGCGGTGGTCGCCCTGCCCGGCGGCTCGGGGACATTCGACGAGCTTCTGGAGGCCGTCTCGCTCAAGCGGTTGGCCCTCTTCCTCGGCCCGATCGTTGTTCTGAACACCCGGTCGTATTTCGACGATTTGCTTCGCGCGCTCGAGCGGAGCGTTTCCGAACGCTTCATGGACCCCCGGCATCAATCCATGTGGTCAGTCGTGAACGAGCCGGGGGAGGTGCTGCCCGCCATCCACTCCGCTCCGCGCTGGGATTCCTCGAGCCGCGACTTCGCCGGGATCTGATATGCCCATAGAAAACACAGATTCACTTGAAATCGACCAGCGTGAAGCCTCCCTTCGCCAACGCATCTACGAAGAATCCCATTTCTGGGCGGACGCTCCGGAAGATCCCGATTCACTCATTGGAACTTATTACCTTCAGGCGCGAACCGGAAGCTTGACGGCCGCCGGGAAGCTGATCTCCTACCACATGACGACCGGCGTGAAAGAGAATCGGCCCGGCACGCTGATTCATCGCTGTACGGGACGGGTGCTTGGCGTTTCGCCTTGGGACAGCAGCGAGCGTAAGGGGTTGGTCCGTGTTTCTTTCCCGGCGCTGCTTTTTCAGCACGCCGACGGGAAGTTCTACACCACGGACTTCCTCCATTTGATGGGCGGCGAGGGAGTGTTCGGTTTGTGGGAGTTTGCGGAGGCCAAGCTGGTTGACATCAAGATCCCCTCGGCAATCCTCAAAACTTTCCCCGGACCCTCCTATGGAAGCTCCGGAGTGCGTGCGCTCACCAACTGGCCCGTCGATGAGCCCGCATTTGGAACCATACTGAAGCCCACGGCGGGAATTACGGATGATGAGGTCGCCCGGCTGGTCGAGCAGGTAGTGGAGGAGCAACTCTTTCTATTTGTGAAGGAAGATGAAAACCTCTTTCCCGCTTTGGAGTATTGCCCATTGGTGTCGAGAACTCGCAAAGCGCTGGAAGTCATCCGCCGCTTGGGCGAATCGCGAGGCGGGCGCGGCTTGATATTTGCGCCGCACGTTACCTCTCCTCCCCATCTGCTCTACGAAACCGTCATGGGCGTGCTCGAAACGGGCGTGGCTGGGATCATGTTCAGCGAGCAATACACGGGTGGCACGGTGCGCGCCGTGCGGGAATGGACGGCGAAGCTGGAAAAGCCCCCGGTAATCTACGGCCACAATAGTGGCATATCCTCTCGAACAAAATCGATTTGGCGCGAGGTGCTGGACTTTTTCGCGCGCTTGGATGGTGTGGATTTTCGTCAGACCTCTTTGTTGACAACCGCCCAGCCCCTCTTGCGCCCGCAGGGACTGGAATGGCGCAAATGTGAAGAGGCTCTGACCAAACCCCTGGAGGGTATCAAGCCGGTGATGATCGCGCGCGCCGGAGGCCTGGACCAAGGCAATATCATTTTGAACCTGATCGATGCGGACAAGCATTTGCCCAAAGGACAAGTGCTTTTCCTGGCCGGCTCCGCCATCAACTCGGTCAAGGGTCCGGACGGAAAGGCGGACGCGCGACTGGGCGCTCAAGCGATGAGGGAAGCACTGGATTTGTGGAGGGCCGGGGAAGTTTCGGGGGAGGGGCAAGAGCTCCATACCCACCTCGAGGCACTGTACGCCTGCGCGAAAAGCAAAAGATTAAATGCCCTCGCGAGCGCGCTCGAACAACGTTATGGGCTGGCTTGAAAACCCGAGGGAGGCTCCCCGAATGGACCACACGGCGAATCTCAAGGTTTATGCTCACGGACTCCAGGAAGTTCTGGGGAAGCTTCCCTGGGAGGAAATCGTGAAAACTGTCGAAGTGCTCTGGCAATGTTGCCAGAGGGGTGGCAGGATATTTACCATGGGGAACGGGGGTCACTGCAACACCGCAGCCCACATGATTAACGACCTCGCCAAACATACCGTAAGCTCCGACAACAAGCAAGCGGTAGTAGCGCAGCAACTCCGCTTTCGCACTCTGTGTCTGAATGACAGCGCTTCATTCGTCACCGGCATTGGGAACGATATGGGGTTCGACCAGATCTTCAGCGAGCAGGTGGCCAACTGGGCGGAACCTGGAGATGTCGTCTTGGGAATCTCGGGAAGCGGCAATTCCAAGAATATTCTCAAGGCCTTCGAAGAAGCCAAGAAACGCGGCGCGACCACCATCTGCTTCAGCGGATTCGAGGGCGGCAAGGCCCGCGCCCTCGCCGACCTCTGCATTGTTGTTCCCTGCCACAAAATGGTTCAAGTGGAGGATGTGCACTTGATCATCAGCCACATGATCGCCGACGAGCTGAAACGATTGGTCCAGGGACGACAGGAACTGGCAGGATAAACACCGCGTATGAACAATCCCAGCAAGCTGTCTGCGCAAACCCGCAAGGCCTTATTCCGGCAGATGTTGCGTATCCGCAAGTTCGAGGAAATGACGCATGAACTCTACAAAGCCGGCGCGCTGACCGGCATGTCACCCCATCTCTACATCGGGGAAGAGGCGTCGGCAGTGGGTGTGATTCCCTTGCTCAATGAAGACGACTACATTCTCTCCACCCACCGAGGACACGGGCACTGTCTGGCGAAGGGCGCGGAGATGGGGAAAATGTATGCGGAACTGTTCGGCAAGGAGACGGGCTACTGCCGCGGCCGGGGCGGCTCGATGCATATTGCCGACGTTGCGCGCGGGAATCTGGGAGCGAACGGAATTGTGGGCGGCGGCTGCCCCATCGCCTTGGGCGCCGGTTTCACCATCCGAAGAAGGAAAACCAACCAAGTGGTGATTTGTTTTTTCGGTGATGCGGCCACCAATCAGGGAACGTTCCACGAAGCCGCCAACATGTCGAAAGCATTCCAACTGCCCATCGTCTGGGTGTGTGAAAACAATCTCTATGGCCTTTCGACACCCATCACGAAGGTCTCCGCGACTCCGGACTTGTCCGACCGGGCCCGAGGGTATGGCATGCCCGGAGTTACGGTGGATGGGATGGATGTGGAGGCGGTCCGCGCGGTGGCGGAAGAGGCCATCAACCGCGCCCGCTCCGGCGATGGCCCTTCCCTGCTCGAGGTGAGAACTTACCGATACTTCGGACACGGCGCTTCCGACCACCGCCCCTATCGCACCCGAGAGGAAGAACAAGAGTGGTGGAAGCGGTGTCCGGTGGGCAGTTACCGTTCCAGGTTGCTCGCGGAAGGCGCCGCCAGCGAAGAAGAACTGGCGACGCTCGAGAAGGAGATCGCGGCGGAAGTCGAGGCCGGCGTGGCTTTTGCGCGTTCCAGCCCTGACCCGAAAGCCGAGGAATCAACCTGCTATGTCTACGCTGAGGACTGAAGTGGCTGAGAAAACCTATCGCGAAGCCGTTATCGAAGCGATGGCAGAAGAGATGCGCCGCGATGATCGAGTAGTCCTCATTGGGGAGGACGTGGGCAGGTTCGGCGGGGCCATGGGGGCCAGCAAAGGTCTATTCGACGAATTCGGCCCGGAGCGTGTGATCGACACCCCCATTAGCGAGGCCGCGATCGTAGGCTCAGCGCTGGGCATGGCTCTCACCGGCCAGCGCCCGGTGGCGGAGGTGATGTTCATCGACTTCGTGGGCGTGTGCATGGATCAGATCGCCAACCAGGTCGCGAAGGTGCGTTACATGCTGGGAGGGCAGGTAAAGGTTCCCCTGGTGATCCGCACCCAGGGGGGAGCAGGCAAGGGTTACGCTGCCCAGCATTCCCAGAGCCTGGAGGCGTGGTTCACGCACATTCCCGGCTTGAAGGTGGTCATGCCTTCGAAGCCGGGGGATGCCAAGGGGCTCTTGAAATCCGCCATTCGTGACGATAACCCGGTGATGTTCATCGAGCATAAACTCCTCTACAACCTCCAAGGCGACGTCCCGGAGGACCCGGAATACCTGATCCCTCTCGGGGTGGCGGAAGTAAAGCGAGAGGGTTCGCATCTGACCTTGGTCTCCTACTCGCGCCAGGTACTCAACTGTCTCGAGGCTGCGGGCGAGTTGGCCCAGCACGGGATCGAGGCAGAGGTCATTGACCTGCGTACCTTGCGGCCACTGGATTTTAGCGCCATTGCCGCGAGCGTTCAAAAGACCGGGCGGCTGGTGACCGTCGAGGAGGGTTACCCGCAATGTGGGATCGGCGCGGAGATCATCGCGCGGGTGTGCGAGCAGTGTATGGACTTCCTCGACATGCCGCCCATCCGCATCGCGGCCAGGGATACTCCGATTCCCTTTGCCCGCGTTTTGGAACAAGCCACGATTCCCTCACCCCAAAGTATCGTGCAACGGATTCTCACTGCTCGAAAATGGAAGTGATCGAATCTGACCAGCGGATCCGTACCCCAACGCGGAGTGGGTGCTTATGCCCTTGACTAAAATCCTCATGCCCAAAACAGGCGCCGAAATGGAAGAAGGCCGCATCATGGTCTGGCGAAGAAGCGAGGGCGAGCCCGTCCGGAAAGGGGAAGTTCTGCTCGAAATCGAAACTGACAAGGCCATTATGGAAGTCGAGTCGCCCGCCTCGGGAATTCTCTTGAGACGACTTCATGCGCAGGGCCAGACGGTTCCTGCTACTACCCTCATTGGGGTGCTGGGAGACGGGAGTGAAGCTGCGGAGCAGATTGATGAGTTCACCAAGTCTGAAGTTGCGATTCCGCTTTCACAACCTCGGCCAGTTTCAGCCGGCGCGGAAGTCCTCCCGCCGTCTGCCACTCCTCCGGCCACAGGAAGAATCAAAGCATCTCCCCTGGCGCGACGATTGGCGGAGGAGAAAGGCATCGACCTGGCTTCAATCGAGGGAACGGGGCCCGAAGGGAGAGTAGAAAAAGAAGATGTTTTGAGGGCCGTTGAGGCGCGGATGAAAGCAGTCCGTGGCCAGCAAGTCCAAGGTTGAATGAAGGTCCGCAGACCACTGGGGGTGTTTCTTGAGGACCTTTCTTGCTCTGCGAATGAAGGCGCTTGAGCGCAGCAGGGACCGTTTCACGAAAGGATCTCTTTCATGATCTCGTTGGGTGTCGTCGGCCGCAGGGCGCCACTCTCAAACTCGCGTTGCGCCTCTTAGATGTCCCTCACCAGCTCGGCGCGCCGACGGTTTGCCAAACGGCGGTTGAGGAATTCGATCAGGGTTTCCTGCTCTTCCTCGGTCAAGCGACCGGCAGCCTCCACGACAACATGAAAGCTCGGCGTCCCTTTCGCTTCGGTCGGTAGGTGCTCTTTCATAATGCTTTCAACGTACCACTTCGTCTGGCTGGGAACAACCGGCACGCGCTTCCCGAGCTTCTTCGGCGGTGTTCCCCTTGCTCAGGCGAAACCGGCGAGTTCACAAATGCTCGTGATGGCGGCCTCTGGGGTGGTTCCCAATTCGTCGGGGGCTGCTCGGGAGCGATTGAGCCAAAAGGCTGGAAACCCGAAGGCGGCAGCGCCTGCCGCGTCCCAATAATTTGAAGATACGAAGCCAATCTGGCTCTTCTTCAAGTTCAACGACTCCACGGCCAGTTCATAGACGTTGGGGCTGGGTTTGTAGGTCTTCACCTTATCCACGCTGAGCAGGGCGGCGAACGCCGGTTTCAGCCCGGCGTGCTCGACCACGGCCTCAAGCATCTGCGGCGTGCCATTGGAGAGGATGGCCAGGCGCCGGCTCGGCAGCGCCTCGAGCCCCGCACGCACATCGGGATAAACCTCCAGGCGCAGGTATTCCTGCATCAACTCCTCTTGTTGTGTCGCCTCGCAACGCAAGCCCAGACTGCGGCAGGCATAGACCAGAGCATCCCCTGTGACCTGCCAGAAATCTGCATAACGATGCATCAGCGTTCGCAGCCATGTATATTCGAGCTGACGCGAGCGCCAGAGCCGGCTCAGAGCCTCACCCCGGCCGGGGAAAACCCTCTCCGCTTTCCACTGAACCGAGAAAGGGTCAAACAGAGTTCCATAAGCGTCGAAAACCCAGGCCTTGATTTGAGTGTGCATAGGATTTGCCCGAATGACTCCCTACATGGGTCCGAGCGGTGGCGCATCTATAAGGTTGTCGGCCCCGTCAAGGAAAATCTATTGGCGTTCCTGGTTGGTGGTTCGCCTCGATTCGGTGGCCAGGTTCCACCACACATCTATTCGATCCCGCCAGGGGACCATGAGGGCTTCTTCTGACTCCCTCACCTCGTGCGGAGGGAGGCCGGTAGCTCAATCATAGAGAATCTGGCCCCGCAGGGCAGCCTGCTGCCGCTTCTCCAAGAAGCGCTCTTCCTCCTGCCTCCATTTTCTAATACTCTATGTTTGATCTCAAATCGGTATGAGACCTGACGCTAGCCTCGTAACTTACGAGCCGCGGAGTCTCTGGAAGGCGAGACTCCGCGCTACCCCTTCTACCTGCCTCACGCTGAGTGCGCGGCGCGGGCGGTTCACGGAAATCCCACAGCACGAATGGGTTCGAGGGTCATGAGGCAGCCGTCGGGTCCGGAAGCAAAGCGGACGGTGACCACGTCGCTGGGGCCCAACTGCACGCCCAGGCGCTCCATTCGTGCCAGGACAAACATGCGCAAGGCGTTCTCGAGGACGGGAGGATGCCAGGTGTAAATGCCCACCAACTCGGGGGAGACGCCCAACTGGCGGGCGGCGGCAGAGCGCAGCGCGGCCAGCTCGGGCACTCGTTCGCCCTCGCGAACCTGCCAAAGCGGCCGCATCGGGCGCTTCAAGGTGAAGCTGTGAGTGGCGGGCGAGTAGGCGAGAACCTCGGAATCCACTTGCGGGTTGGTAACGGAGAAGTAGAGTTCTTCTTTCGTCTGAGGCAGGACTTCGAGCCAATCCGCATCCACGCGAATGGAGAGGCGCGGCAAAGCCAAGCGCCGGGCAGTCGGCAGCGCGGCGAGGCCGGCGGCAAGTGTGGCTTCGCGCTCGATCAATTGCGGCAGCGGAAGGGCGCCAAGGGCGGCGGGGACGGGTTTGCGGGCATCGCCAGCCGCAACCTGAGTTGCGCCTGCGGGGGGTGGCGGCAGCTTCACAGCAGAAGAGAGAACATCACTCGAGGCGAGCGGCAAGAGGCTCAGTTGTAAATTCGGGGGCGCCGCCGCCGAGGGGTCAGTTCGAGCGGCGGCTCCCGCCGTCGGGCTGGGAACCGGCAGCGAAGGCGACTCCCGCGCTGCCGGGTCCACCTTGAGAGAAGCTGCTCCGCTCTGGCGGGAATTCGGGCGCGCCGGAGTTGTGGGCAGCCAGAGCATCCCGCACGGTAGAACCATCTCTGAAACCAACTCCGCGCGCGGACGAGCGGTCGCGCCCATTGGACGCGCCGGAATTGTGGCCAGGACCAGAAGCGCGCTCAAAAGACTCGAGGAGAGGAGGAGCGCCCCGGGACGTGGGCCAGTTGCTTCGAGCAGCAGAAATTCAGGTGCGTCATTCATGCTATTTGGGCCGACGTGGACCCCCGCTTACGCGCGGGTGACAACGACGATGATCCTCATCTCCTCGGGCGGGCCGACGAGGGTTGAGCAAGCCCTACCCCTACAGGTTGTAGGGGGACGGCTTGCTTCCCCCTGACCAGTTATCTTCCCCCATCCGCCCGGATTTCAGCTTTGGCAGCGTGGAAGCAGGGTTCTGCGAGTTTTCATCCCGCCGGCCGGAGCGCACCTGCTCGACCGTGCGGCGCAGCTCGTCGTAGAAGGCGCGACGCGCCCCGGCATCGTTGCGCAGGCGGCTGAGGTCATCTCGGACACGCTGGGCTGCGGGTTCCGAAGCGTTCGAGCCGTCGCGCTGCATGGCGTTCGGTGTGGGCGTAGGCTCATGGGCAGCCACCGAGGAGTGTCCTGTGAGGAAATCCGGGCCGGCAGTAGTTACAGCCGATGGCTTCGTGACGGCTGGTTTGTTCCCATCTGCCTGCGCTTGGAGGATTGTTGACTTTGCGGGCGGCGGCGCCTCGCGAGGCGGCAACACGACTTCGGTTTGAGGCGGCGTTGTAGCAGGCCCGGAATGCCAAGTGGGTTTGGCCGAGCGGGCGCGCCTGGAAAGCGTGGGAGGCCGCGCCGTCGATCCTTTCTGCGGCGCAGCAAGTGCCGTCGCCGTGCCCACGAGATACAACCCCCCTGCGGCGAAGGCCAGCCAGGTGGAAGCGTTGATGAGTCTCACGCGAGCCATAAATCAGCTATCAGCCGTCAGCTATCAGCCGTCAGCCATCAGCAATCAGCCGTCGGCTATAAGCAAGAGCACGGCGGGCAATTCGGTCTTTGCCCTCTCCCTTGGGGAGAGGGTGTCCCGCTGCTGGCGCTTTCACCAGCCGGAGCGGGACGGGTGAGGGGTCGGTCGGACGCTCTCCAGGGATCAGATGGGGGAACATGACGAAGTAACCCCTCACCTGGCTCGCTCCGCTCACCACCCTCTCCCCAAGGGAGAGGGCGGGCCCTATTTCCGACATCGGCACCCAGTGTCCAAGCGACGATACGGGTAAGCTGACGGCTGACAGCTGACAGCTTCTACCGTGATGTAGGTGCGCTCGACCCCGCCCAATTCCGCCGGTGGATTTTCAATTCCTGCCCTTTGGAATGTGCTTCAACAGGCTGTTTGACGTAGTAGGCATAGCGCTCTTCGAGCTTGCCGGACTCGAGGGGCTTGTCGGACAGGCCACACGCTTGGGCGCCATAATCGACGCGGCATCTCTCGGACAGCAATGCCAGGTGGTTCAAGTCGCTCTCAAGATTCGCGAGTGGACCGCGCGTGGCCTGGAGATAAAGCGCGGCGCGCTGTTTGCTCAGGGCTGCCGGCTGAGCGTCGGGGCTCTCGGCGAGGCTGGCGGGAGCAAGCGTCAGAACCAGGACCCCGGCAGCGGCCAGGGAAAGAGCCCATTGCGCCGCCGGGAGGCCTGAACCTGATTTTCCATGCTTTTTCATAAGCTACTCCTTAGGCGCCTGGCGCGCCTTTTCGTGGCAAGCCTGCACGTCGCCGGACTGTTGTATGCAACTCCTCAACTGCTCCAAGTCACTGTCCGACTTGGCGCTTGACCCTGGACTGTTGAGGGTCTTCTCGACCTCAGGGCTGGCCGAGAGGTGTTGCACGGACTGCGTGGCTTTGCGGCCCTGCTCGAGCACGTCTTCAGCCTGGGCGCGGACAAGGTAATACTCGAGCCTGTCTGCCAGCCCCAACCGGTTGTTTTGGGCCGAGAGCGCGTCGGCCGCGAAGGCCTTGGACTCCTTCGCGTAAGACTGCTCGAGCTCCTTGAGCTTAGCGAGTTCTTCAGTGGCTGCGGCGGCTTCCTGCTGAGCGCGCGTCCGCCGGGCAGGCAAATCCTTCTCGAGGCGCTCGGTCTCGGACAGCCGCCGATCGATATCGCGCATCTGCGCCTGAATCTGGGGCGAGTCGGGCAGACGGGCCAGGTTGGCGAGGGCCACCTCGAGATCCTGGCGAGTGACGGCGCCGTTCTGCTTGCTCAAGTCGTCCAGCGTTTTGCCTCGCTTGGTGATGAAGTCCTGAACCGCCTGCTCTTTGCTGAGGACTTCGCGGGCCTGTTCTGCATAGTCGTTGGCCAGTTGCTCGCTGGTCTGTTCGCGATCGAGTTCGTCTTTGAGTTCCACCTGCACCTTGCGCGGGTCGGTGAATCGCTCCAGGCCGGGGTCACTGCCACTCGCCTCAGCGTAGGAAGCCATTTCGAGCTCGCGCTGCACGCGACGTTGGTTGTACTGCTCGAGGCGGTGATGCACGCGCACATCGAAGGTCTCAGCATCCAGTGGCGTCTCGCGTGCCCCCTGAGCTTCCGCGGGCGCCGTTTGAGGAGTTTCAGAAGCCGCAGGGGGCGACGCCTCCGGCGCGGACCCGGTGGTGTCAGGAGCCGGCGGCGGCGGCGGCGCTACGCCCGCCAGGGGCGGCGGGGGCACATTGCCGGGAGCAGGCGCCTGGGCGAGCGCCACGCTGGCCAGCGCGCACGCCAGGAGAGTCAGAATTAAAGCGGGCCTCATCGGGCTTCCTCCACCAGTGCGGCCTGCACCTGAGGATCGTTCAGGAGCGGGTCGCGTTCCCAATCTCGCTCCGTGGCGCGCAGGATGAAAATCAAGTTGCGGGCCATCTCCGCGCGCGCCTGAGCGGGCAACGCCGAGCTCTGGGCGTCTCTGTAGGCCTCCCGCATCAGGTTGAGCGTATCCTTGCTGTGGTCACCTTTTTGGAAGCGCGCCACCGCCTGCAAGTACTTTGCGAAAGCGCGATCCACGCCAGGACGGTCTTTGAACCTGATCTGCTTCAACTGCTGGAGCACACCTTCGGGATCGAGTTCGACCTGGTCAGCCAGCGCCAGCAAATCATCCGAGGGCGGGATCACCCGGCCGCGACCCCACGTGGAGGGACGAAGCCTGGGAGTGTCATCGACCACGTCACCCGTGGCCACAAGGGAAACTGGCCGGCCAACTACAAATTCCATCACAGTGCCGGCAGGAACCACCAGGTCCGGACCGCGTCGCGCCACGGTCCAGATTGCGGCTACCAGAAGACCGCCGCCGGCGCCAATTGCTGCACCCGGCGGCCCGGCTGCCGCGAAGCCGGCGCCCGCGCCGATAACCACCGATCCAAAGTCCACAGCGCCGTCTTTCACCAGTCCACCGTGTCCGTGCGCCGTTCCCTCGCGGTCCACTTTGCGATGGTTCAAATTCGTGGGGTAGCCATCGAGGGGGATCACTTCGCCATCCGCGGTACGCACCGAGTAAAGGCCCAGCCGCAAACGGGATCTGCCCGTAATGTGTCCAGCGCGCTTACTTTCGAGTACTGCAACCCGGATCCTCGTGCCCGCCGACAGCGCCACCTGGCCGTCGGGCGTAACCAAGTCCTGCATCAACGTTCCGGAAACTGTGCGCACATTGCCGAAAGAGTGCCACTCGTAAAACTCTTTCGTTCCTACGCTGGTTTCAAGCCGAACGGGAATTTTCGTTCCCGGCTCGATCCGAAGCCGCTCGGTGGCCATGATTGCAGAAGGAAAGCACACTAACGCCAAAAGAAGCGAACTTAAGAGACTTAAGTTTCGTGGCATAGACAACCTCCAATGTAATGGGTCGGATTGTTGTGGGGGCAGCTTTACTCCGTTACATGGCGAGAGAGACTCGCCGGTAGCACCCCAACTTGACCCATTTCTTCTCTACGATGGTCTACGAGCAATTGGCTCACCAGATCACTCAAGGGTTAAGTCAATGGCTAGTACACAACCGGCGAGCGGTTGGGCGGGCGGGAGCAATTTCCTTCAGCAAAACCCCGGTAAAACACAAGGCATCATGCAAGGTATGGCGCGTCGCCATGGGGAAGCGGGCGAAAGCCTTGACTCCCTTCACCTTGCGCCTGGGTAGGCTGAATGTTAACCCTGCCCTCCCATGGTTGTAAGGAACCTTTGTGCCCTTCTCCTGCCCTTGTCAGACCGTTGTTCGCCTACCACACCGCATGAGTGAACAACCGTCGTGCTTCGCCCACAGCAGCTAGCCAATGCGGAGGAGTGCGATAGGGGACTGGCCGAATTCCACCAGATGGGTGGCTGAGTTCGGCCAGAGTGGTGCTTCCCTGGAGCCAGCAAGCGCGTCGCCTGTGGTTTCCGGCTAATTCCTTACTGTGGTTTGACTTGTCGACAATGACAGGGGAGAAGGAAGCGGTGGCTTTCCGCCGCCACGGCCTCACGCTGCATTTATGGGTCTTCTCAAGCCATTACAAGCTTGGCCGATAATGCTGTTTGGTTTCGGCCCAGCCGGACCAGGGTACTGTATGCTCTCCGGGGTCATTGGCTCAACGCTATTGAAAGTCGGTAGGGGTAATCTTCGGTGGAGGGCCCCGAGTGCTATAATGGTTTTTCTCGGGAAGGAGGATCAAAATGAAACCCACTGAACGGCTCAGGCGCAGCTTGGGAAGGTATCAGGCTTTATACAAGCAGGAGAAAGCGGAGAGAAAAAGGCTTTCCGCCCAGGTTCCTCACCTCCCGCGAACCAAGCGGTTCTCCAGGAATTCCAGTTAATAACATCGGCGCCTGGCGCGAAGCACTTTGGAGTGCGGTCCGTCAGTTGACGGGCCGCACTCCATAGCCCGGCTCATTGGTGCTACGCCCGTTTCCGTTCGCTCTTTTCAAGTCTGGAAAGGAAATTCTTGAGGAGCGGAAACAGCTCACGATAGGCTTCGAGCTTTTGCTGATAAATCCGATGGCGGATGGGATGCGGCTCGAACACCCTGTCGGCTTTGACGAATTGGCTTACAGCTTCAGCGGGCTGGCCAAAAACCCCTGCCGCGATTGCAGCGAGGATGGCAGCCCCCAGAACGCTTGCTTCCGTGACGCGTGGCCGCACAAAGGGAACACCAAAGATGTCAGCCTTAAGCTGAAGCCACTGGTCCGATTTCGCTCCTCCGCCGGTGGCCACAAACTCCGAAGGATCCACCCCAAGTTCGTTCAAGGCCTGCAAGCTCTCGGCAAAATAAAAAGTAACCGATTCCATGATGGATTTGAGGATCTCGCCGCGCCTGGTGCTGGTCTTGAGTCCCACCAGGACGCCGGAAGCATCGGCAATAAACCCGGGCGGGCCGGTAATATCAAAATAGGGCAGGGTGAACAAGCGCGTGGGCTCGGGAGGCATTTCATGCGCCAGGACGTCGTAAATATCTTCGCCGTCAGGCAGCAGTTTGCGGTCCGCGCTAGCGAAGGTGTCGCGGAACCATCGCACCAGCGTCCCACCTTGGTTGTAGATGAAAGACACAAAAAGCCCTGGCAGGACGTGGTGTTCAATATTGAGACCGTAATGCAACATCCCCGCAGCGTCCGGAAGATGATCGTAGGTGGGCGTAATGCATTCAAAGCTTCCAATGCCGCACACGGCTTTTCCAGCCTGGTAGATGCCCGCGCCCAGTGAATTGCAGCACTGGTCGTGGCCACCGACCACCACCATCACTTCTTTGGGAAGATTCAGTTCCCGGGCCGCGCGCTCACAAACGGTCCCTGCGACAGTGCCACTGGGCAACGGGACCGGAAGCTTGGCGCGTTCGATTCCGGTCAATTGAAGCAACGGGTCAGACCAATCTTCTTTGCGAATATCGAAAAGGAGAGTGCGATTGGCATGGGAGTAACTGGTGACCGGGTCGCAGCCCAGCATGAAAGCCACGAGATCCCCCCAGAGGAGGAACTTGTTGGCTTGCGTGTAAAGCGCTGGTTGATGCTCGCGCAGCCAGAGGAGTTTGGGCAGGGAATACTGCGGGCCAAGAATGTTCGGATTGACGCGGAAGAAGGTCTCCTGAGGCATCTGGCGCGCCAGTGCTTCGACGTATTCCACCCCGCGAGTGTCTGAGGACAGAATACTGGGACCCAGAATCTGCCTGTCCTCGGACACCGGGGTCATGGCTTCGCCCATGGAACTGACGCAGAGCGCGCGAACGGGATGCCGGGCCATCTGACCCGCCACCTCGGCAATGGTGTCCTGAACGGCGCTCCACACTTCGCGGCTGTCGAGCTCGGCCCAGCCCGGGCGAGGGTGCAAGGTGGCATATTCACGGTAGGCGCTGGCAAGACACTCCCCGCTTTCCGCAAAGGCCGCGGCTTTGCACCCCGAGGTTCCGACATCGACCCCTAGCAGACTCATACGGATCATCCATTGACGATATTCTGGCAGATGCAGCGCGGGCATCCTACACGCGCCATCTTGCGGGAGCGAGACGCTCCCGCCACAGCGGGCGGGACGCCCGCGCTACACCGATGTTACCTCGTAGCCGAGATACTTCTCGAACGCTTCTCTTACGGGACCGGCGACGTGTCCCGGGGTGACGCTGACGTGGTGGCGATGTCCAAGGTAGCCGATGGTCTGCAGGGTGTCTTGCAGGTTATCGATCTGCGCCACGCCGGCGCAACCGAAATAATTCTCCGGGATGGGATCCGCGGTGAAGCGGCCCTGCCCGAGATAGAACTTCAACTCGCCCCCTTGCGTATGCAGGCTCCCGAAGGTAAAAGGAGTGGAAGCAATGCGGCCCGTGTTGCATCCGTAGCCGCATCCCGTGCCTACCGCGTTGGCCAGAATGGAGTGGTCGGTAACCTGACCCGGTGAGGCCATCATGGATTGCGGGACCGGACCGCAGTGGAAAAGGATGCACTTGTCATCTTCTTCGGCGTAGTTATTGTTCCAGTCCAGGCAAGCCGCAACCTTGCCGGAAGCCCGGCTCAGACCGTACATGGCCACGGCGTTGCCAACGTCCACTTCGCACGCAGCGACGACGCCGCGATCGTTCATCTCACTCAGCAGCACGCAGGGGGAAATATGAAGTTGCTTTTGCATCTCGACCCAACAACGGATGGCCAAGGCTTGCAAGCCGAACTCATCGACGAGGGCGTCAAGCACCACGCCCAGCTTCGCCAGAGTTTCGAGCGCGGTTTCGGGGACGCCGGCCCAGGAGGTATACCGTTTTAGCCTTTCAGCCTTGGCGACAACCGCTTCCTCCGTGGCGCGAAGGGCGGACATCCTCGCGAACACATCCGAGAGGTCGAGCGTCTCCATCGTGATCCCATGTCGCTGTAACGCCAGCTCGTCGATGCGGACTGTCTTGAAGGCGGTAGTTCGCGCGCCGATGGCCCCCACGACCATCGATTTCATACCCTTCACCACCCGGCACAAGCGGTCGAAATATTCGATGTTGGCTGCAAAGCGCGGGCTTCCTGGATGCACGGTGTGCGGCTTAAGGGCGGTAAAAGGCAAGCCGTACTGGCAAAAGACATCCATGATCGAGAACTTACCGCAAAACGCGTCGCGGCGCTGCTCGGGCGCCATCCTGCCCAATTCGTCCGGGTAGGCCTGAATCAGGACCGGAACGCCGGCATCCTTGAGCGCAGCGACAGCGCCAGTTTCATCCCCGAAATTCGGGAGGCACACGACCACCCCATCATACTTGCCTGCGTTCTGGCGCAGGAAACTGGCGTAAACCTGACCTTCTCGGACCGTCTCCACGGCGCCATAACGCGTGGCTCCGGCGTCGAGCATCAAAACCTCATGGCCAAAGTTCTTCAAGACCTGCGCCATTTCCTGACGCGCTCCTTCGAGAAGAGAAGCAGGAAAAAAACCTCGATTGCCAATGAATAATGCAAATGTGGACTTCCCGTTGTTCATATTAGCCTCCTATGAATATCGTCGCAGTCATTCCCGCGATAGCGGGAATCCATTTCGCAAGCCCTCAATAATGGGCCGTCGAAGTGCTGGATTCCCGCTTTCGCGGGAATGACTGGCGATGCGAAAGGACTGGCGTTGCGACTGACGATGCCAAAGGAATCCATCCCGAATGGCACCAGCACCGTTCTTCCAGACATCGCCCTTGACTTAGCGCCCATCAAGCCTCGGGATTAATTAGTTTTCGAGACCCTTTCAGCTCGAGCTCTTCAGTCAGGACTTGCACTGCGGCGTGGTACGCTGACTCTCGCGCCGCCTCCGGGGATTCTTTCAGAGCTACCTCATAAGGCTGGCGGATGGCCGTGGCGATGTTGATCTTGGCGATTCCCCGCTGGATGGCTTCCTGAATGTACTTTTTCTTGATCCCACTCCCTCCGTGCAGAACCAGGGGAATTTTCACCGCTTCGTAAATACGTTGCAAGTGTTCAATGTTCAGTCGTGCTTCGACCTTTTTGTTGTGCCGCGTGAGATCGGAAATGGCCCCGTGCACATTCCCCACTGCCACCGACAGCCAGTCGACTCCGGTTTCCTGAACGAATCGCCGCGCGTCCTCTGCGGCCGTGAAGCCTTTCCCGCTGGTGAAGAGTTCCTCGTAAGGAGGAAGCGGACCAGCCTCGTGGCCGAACACTGCTCCCAATTCGCCCTCGAGCGCAATACCCGCGGCGTGCGCGAGTTGCGCGATCTTTTTGGTTGCCTGGATATTCTCGTCCAAGGGTAGACGGGAGCCGTCCACCATCACCGACTGATAACCGAGTTGGATGGCTTCCTGGATTATCGCCTCATAGTCTACGCTGAGGTTGTCTTCGTCGATGACGGGGACATGATCCAAATGCAAGCGCGTGAATCGTTCGTCCTTGACCCGGTGGTACTCCTGATAGATGGCTCGAATGCTCCGCGCTTCGAACTTCATCCACTCGGGCCGCGCCACGGCGATGAGGCCGAAACAATCGGTGTCGCGCAGCGCCTCGACCACCGCTTCCATCATGGGCAGAAACGGGATGTTGAAGGCAGGGATGACAGTCCCGGCTCGCCGGGCGTTCCACATGCAGGCGCTGGTGGGAAGCAGTTTCATCGAATCTCCGTTTCCGGCCTAAGGAAGGCGCGAGTCATTCTGGTGCCGCGGGTGGCTTTCAGTCAAGCAGCGATCTCAAGAGCGATCAGCACTGCGCCAGTGCGGAATCCACCGGCGCACGGCTTGGAGATACTCCTGATAAGAACTCCCGAATCTCCGTGTCAGGGTAGGTTCTTCGTAGAAGACGACGAACAGATGAACGAGAGCGAAGCAGAGCAAAGCCAGAAACAGAATCGAGACCGAGCGCTCGTAGAGACCGAATCCGATGAGGAGGGCCAGCCCCCCGATGTACATCGGGTTGCGAACGTACCGGTAGGGGCCGATGGCGACGAAGGCTCGCGGGGCATCAAAAATGGCGGGCGTTCCCTGTCCTCGCGAAATGAACGCGCCCGCGCACGCCAGCCCCAGAATTGCTCCCAGGACCACCAGGATAGCGCCGGGTATTTCGGCCGCCGCCGGTAAGGACAGTCCAAGACGCTGGTCGAAGGCTCGTACCCGCAGGGCAATCCAACCCCAGAGAAGCAAGAACCCAGTCATGTAGATGACGGACCTGAGCGCGAGGAAGAGAGTCTTCATGGCAAGCCTCCAGTCAAAGCCGGGCGCGGAGCAAGAAGATTATCACGACAATGCCATTCAATTACCAGCCCCTTAAGGAAATGGTTCCAATAAGGGCGCAGTGGCCTCGGAACATGAGAGTGACCAATCGGCTGCCCCGGGCCGCAGCCCTATTGAAATCGTTCCGGGCTTGGCATATAGTGGCGGCGCTGAATCGCAGTACCTTGCTGCCTTGCACGGGGAACCAACCGACGCAAGGAAGGAGGCAAGGGAAACCAAGTAACCGAGGGGGCATTGACCAAAGCCGCGACGCAGGGTCGCCGACGGAATAATCCATGCCTTCGCTCCCTCAGGAGGTAAGCAGATGTACCTAGCCAATCATTCGCCCTTACACTTTCCTCGAGTGCTGTTTGTGTTGCTAGCAAGCCTGGCACTCACCTTGAATTGTTCGGCGCCGGTGCCCAAGCCGACCGGTCCGGCGGCCGATTATCAGGACGCTAAGGATATGTTCAAGCGTAACCGCTTTGACCGCGCGGTGGATTTTACCGACGGGCTGGCGAGCGCCTCCCCGGCGACGAAGTTCACGGAACGTGCGCAGGTGCTTCGCGTGGTGATTTTCGCAGGCCAGGTCCAGAGCTATAAGGAGTTGGTCGACGCCTTTATGAAAGGAGCCGACGAGACCAAAAACACGCATTTCAAAGCCGAGTACAAGCGCGTGCACCAAGATAACATGCAATACGGGATGAAGGCCGCGCTCGGTTTGGCCGAAACTGCACACCAGCTTTTGGAAGGCGGCAAGGTCTCGAAGGAATTGATTTTGGAAGCGCCCTATCCCTCGATCGAGGGACCCCTGGAGGTGGCGGATCTCGCGAAAGTCAGGATGGGTGGCTGGATTGAGCCTGACAAACAGGAGATCGCCGCGGTCGATTCGCTCAACAAGGGGATCGACGATGCCTTGGCGGAGGCGGTTTCAGGCGACCGCTCGAAGGCTCGAGACGCGCTGGCTTCAGGCTCGACTACCATCAACGGCCTGGACTTCACGCTGTTCCTCGGCAATCAGCTCTTGGAGGCAGCAAGTTTGTTCGACCGCAAGCACAGCAATGATCCAATGAAGCAGCGGACGGTTTGCAACGAGGGGTACGAGGCGGTCAAGGCGGCAGAAGGCCTACTGAAAGAGACTCCTGACCAGGACAAAGAAAAACAGGTCAAAAAGCTGGAAGATCGTATCAAAACCACTCTTAAGAACATCTGAGCCGCTCGCAACCTCAGAGATTCGGACCGTCCGCCGAAGGGGGCCATTCTCTTTTTCTCAGGCAGGGAAGCGGGGGAAATCTAGAACGTCAGGATGGTCACGTTCAAGGAAACGAAAACCAGCAAGACGATTCCAGGCGTCCACATCGGTCACGCGAGTGACTTCAAAGGGCTGACGGGGTGCACGGTTGTCCTTTGCGAAGGGGGCGGGGTCTGCGGAGTGGACGTGCGGGGCTCCGCTGCGGGAACGCGCGATTTGGCGCCCTGCCTTCCCGGCCATGTAGTGGAGCGCGTGCATGCGATCTTCTTGAGCGGAGGGAGCGCTTTCGGCCTGGACGCTGCCGCGGGGGTTATGGAGTATCTGGAATCGCGCGGCGTCGGATTCCCCACCGGAAAGGTTCACGTGCCCATCGTTCCCGGCGCGGTCATCTTCGACCTTCACTTGGGCTCGTCGAAGGCCCGACCCAGCCGGAAGATGGCGTTTCGAGCCTGCAAGAAGGCAAGCCGGACAGTTGTTGAAGGGTCAGTCGGGGCGGGGACTGGGGCGACAGTCGGAAAGCTCTATGGGATCGGTCAAGCCAGCAAGGGTGGCGTGGGGTTCTCGACTCGCGTGTTGCGGGGCGGGGTTCGCGTGCAGGCGCTGGCGGTGGTGAATGCCTTTGGCGATGTGGTCGATCCCCGGACCGGCAAAGTGATTGCCGGAGCGCGTGTGTCAACTGAATCGGCGACCTTCGCGGTGACGGCGGAACGCATGCTCGAGGGGGGAGTTGGCAAGGGCTTCGGAGCTACCCATACGACGCTGCTCGTCGTCATGACGAATGCCGAGCTAGACAAAGTCCAGGCGACGAAAGTGGCGCAAATGGCGCACGACGGACTGGCACGCGTCATTCAACCCGTTCATACCCAATTTGATGGCGACCTGGTCTTTGCTCTTTCAGTGGGCAGAAAGCGCGCTGAAGTGAACACCCTCGGGACGGCAGCGGCAGAGGCGGCCGCAGAAGCTATTGTCAGGGCGGTCGAAACCGCGCAAGGGCTGGGCGGAGTTCCGTCATGCCGGGAGCTCGCGGTAGGGAATAGGGAGTAGGGAACAGGGAACAGGAAGTAGGAACACTCTCCCTGCTCACTTTTCCTTGTTGCCCATTCGGTTTACTGTTCCCTATTCCCTGTTCCCTATTCAGTGGCTAGGCTGGGGACCAATGTCAGTAGGGTTTGTGGACGGGGACGGCATGGGAGCAGGGGTGTTTCCTTGCGGAGTTGCTCCATGCATGGTCGTCGCTGAAGTGGACTCCACCTGCCATCTATTGTCCACCCTGCGCAATTTGTAAACTACGCCGACAGCCAGGTTGGGTGCTTGCTTGCTGCGGAACCTCACTTGGGCCTGCGCAGTGTCCTCGTTGAAGGTAACCTCGCCAACCTCCACTGTCATGTTCTGGAAGACGACGTTCGACCGTTGCTTTAAATGTTCTTCGATCGCCTCCTGCACTGCTGCCTTGGAATGAATTCCGCTCGACCGGTGGCAAGCGGCTGAACCTGCCAACCCCAGAACTACAAGGCTCATCACTAGCGCGCGCATTCAAACCTCCTGTGTCTAAAACAACCCTACCCCGCCGCTATCGGATTGTCAAAAGGAAGGCGGCGGCGGTGATGGTGTCATTCGGAATGGCGCCCCTCACGAAACGCCAGTCATTCCCGCGAAAGCGGGAATCCATTTCGCAGACTTTGGGAAATACGTTGCCGACGAACTGGATTCCCGTCGGCTGACGGGAATGACCGACGTTGCCGGGGGGTCGCCGTTACAAACGACACCACGACCCAGCCCGCAAATCTTTATTGACAACCAGGCAAGCCCATTTATAATCATCTAAAGTCTCGTGCCAGGAAAAGAGACTCAACGAAAAAATGATGAATCACCAGCTTAGCGCCTCGTGGCCGGTGGTCCTCAGCATCGCGGGCTTCGATCCCTCGTCGGGAGCAGGAATCGCTGCGGACCTGAAAACTCTTGCTGCGCATGGCTGCTACGGCGTCGCCGCCATTACAGCGCTCACCATCCAAAACACCCAGGGCGTCTCCGCCCTCTACCCCACTGAACCTGCGGTTCTGAAAGACACCATTGCTGCCCTCCTCGCGGATGGCCGGGTGAAAGCCATCAAGGTCGGCATGCTGGCAAGTCGAGCCCATGCGGAAGTAGTAAGCGAGGTCCTCGAATCCAACCCCGAGATCCCCTCCGTGCTCGATCCTGTTTTTCGCTCCTCGAGCGGGAGAGACCTGGCGGATGCCGCGTGCCAGGAGTTTCTGCGCGAGCAATTAATCAAGCGCGCCTACGTGATTACGCCCAACCTCTTCGAAGCCTCGGCAATGACCGGCCTGCGGGTGGAAAACCAGGAAGCGATGAAGGCGGCAGCGCGCAAGCTGGTCGAGATGGGTGCCCGCGCCGTGGTCGTGACCGGGGGGCACCTGGACAAGGCCATCGACGTTCTCTTTGACGGCTCGGGGCTCGAAGTGTTCATTGGTGACCGCGTAAAGCCCGATAACACCCACGGCACGGGGTGCACATTTTCCTCCGCGGTGGCCGCTAACCTGGCCCTGGGCCGTCAGCTTCGCGATGCCGTGGTTCTGGCCAAAGCCTATGTTACCGAGGCCGTCCGCAAGGCTTACAGCGTGGGTCCCGGTCGTGTGCCGCTGAACCATTTCTACCGCATGACGCAGCCCGCCCGCGTCGCAGATCACTCATCTGCGATTCCCGAACCGGGGCCCTAATTTCATCTCACGTCTCCGTCGTGAACGTCCCAATCGAACCTCAGGAAGAAAAATTCACCCACAACAAGGCAAGGGTCGAAAAGGTGCCCGCGGAATCGCGTTGAGATGAGGCAGTGGCCAAGTGGCGGGGGCAGTGAGCGCGGCCTCAGAGACCTTTGGGAGCCAGTTGGATGGAGCCTAAGAAAACCGTTCAAAATCGAAGGAGCGTCAGGTATACTCTGGCCGTCAGAAATGCCAAAAAGCGGATTCTGGCTGAAAACTGACTTAGATCATTGCATGGGGAGGCAACGAGGTGCATACCCTCGGTTGGCCGGGAAAGCAAGATGCAAATCCTCGTCAAGGAGGAACAATGCAGAAAAGAAGCGATCTTTCGAGAAGAGAGTTCCTTGGTTCTACGGCGGCTGCTATGGCTGTGGCTGGCGGAATGAATCTGCGAGCGGCAGTTCCTCCCAACGCAGCGGAGAGGACGCCGGGCGTTCGGTCCTCGCCCGCATCCATCCTGGTTCTTTACTTGGCCAAGCCCGTGCCAACTTGGCCGCGGCCGGACTTCAAACCTCAAGACGACATCCAACGGCTTCGGCCGGCGCTGGAGGCCCTTGAATCCAAATCCGAGCCTTCGGTGAAATTCACAGGCCACGATCTTCTGCGAGTACCGGAGGATCTCTCCCGGGTTCAGGGAGCGCTCCAGGAAGCTGACGGCCTCCTGGTCTTCAACCTGACTTCCACGGTCATGAATTTGATCGAGCCTCTGAGTGAAACCGGACTCCCATTGGTGTTGTTCTCCCAACCGTACAGCGGTCACGACTGGTCTCAGTGGTCGGCCCTTCTGGCCAAGGGGAGACGCGTAGAAGTTGTGGCCTCGAGCGATTTGGGCGACCTGGAGGCGCCTTTGCGCGTGCTGGGAGCTCAGCACCGTCTCCGCCAGAGCCGGGTCGTATGCATCCGACCTGAACCTGAGCCCACGGCCTCAAGCCAGGCATTGGAACAGAAGTTCGGCACGAGGATTCAGTTCCTGCCCTATTCCCGCTTGCAAGGTCTATACGAGGCGACTGACCGCCAAGCGGCCCAGCGCGACGCGACGGCTTACATGAACGCTGCCCTGAAGGTGGTGGAGCCGAAGCCCGCTGAGGTCATCGAGGCTTTTCGTCTGTATTCCGCCGTCGAGAAGCTGTTGGAAGAAGAGCGCGCCAATGCGATCACGATCGACTGTCTGGGCGGATTCCGCCGGGGGGACTTGCCCGCCTATCCCTGCGTCGCCTGGTCCAAGTTGAACGATCGCGGGCTCTTCGGTGTCTGCGAAGGCGATCTGGAAAGCACCTTTACACAGATGCTCTTCACATACTATTCCGGGAAGCCCGGCTTTGTCAGCGACCCTGTTATCGATACAAAATCCAACACGGTCATTCATGCGCATTGCGTTTCGGCTACCTGCCTGGACGGCGTGAAGCGCTCACCCGCACCTTATGTCGTGCGCTCGCACATGGAAGATAACAAGGGCGTCTCCGTGCAAGTCAAGATGCGCGTGGGGCAGACCGTGACCGTAGCCAAGCTGGCTGATGCCGAAACTTTGCTGGTTTCCACGGCGCCTATCATTGCCACACCCGATCTGCCGCGGGGTTGCCGCACCAAGGTTGCCACGCAAGTCCGGGACGCAGCGAAGCTGCTCCTGAACTGGTCGGGCAGTCTGCACCGCGTGTTGTTCTACGGGGATCACCTCCGTGCCGCACATCAGATGGGTCACCTCTTGGGCCTCAAAGTGATTGAAGAGGCCTAACTCGCAGCTTATGAAATAGGATTAACAGACCAATCGACGCTGGGGGCTAAATAATCTTCAATCTCTTCCCGACGCCTTCCAGGATCTCGAGCGCGCGGGTCAACTCTTCCTGCGTGTGTGTAGCGGTGACAATGGTGCGGATGCGGGCCTTGCCCTCCGGGACAGTAGGGAAGCCGAGGCTCTGGGCAAACACGCCGGCGGCAAAAAGCTGGCGGGAGAACTGGTGAGCCAGAGCGGCGTCGCCCACGATGACAGGAGTGATGGGCGTCTCGCTCACGCCGGTGTTGAACCCGAGCTTCTTCAATCCTTCCTTAAAAAATTGGGTGTTGGCCCACAGCCGGTCGATCAGTTGCGGCTCTTCCTCCAGCACCTCGAAAGCCGCCAGGCAGGTGGCGGCCACGGAAGGCGGATGCGAAGTCGAGAAAAGGAAGGGGCGGGCGCGGTGGTAAAGAAACTCGATCGTGTCGCGGGTCGAGCAAACATAGCCGCCCAGGGCGCCGATGGCTTTCGAGAGCGTGCCGACCTGGATATCGACGCGCCCGTGCAAGTTGTAGTGATCCACCGTGCCGCGTCCATTGCGTCCCAGGACGCCGGAGGCGTGCGCGTCGTCAATCATCATGATACAGCCGTACCTTTCGGCCAGCTCGACGAGCTGGGGCAGCGGCGCGATGTCGCCATCCATGGAGAAAACGCCGTCGGTGACGAGCAGCTTGCGGCACTTGCGCCCGGCAATTTCTTTCAAAATGTTTTCGCACGCCTCGATGTCCTTGTGCGGAAAAATCTTGATTTCAGCGCGCGAGAGCCGGCCGCCGTCGATGAGGGAAGCATGATTGAGCTGGTCGGAAATGATAATGTCTTCGCGGCCCAGGATGGCTTGCACCGTTCCCGCATTGGCGGTGAATCCGGATTGGAAAACCACCGAAGCTTCGACCTGCTTGAACTTGGCGATCTTCTCCTCCAGCTCGAGGTGGATGGCCATGGTGCCGGCAATGGTGCGCACCGCGCCGGAGCCTACGCCCCATTTCTGGATCGCCTCGAGGGCACGCGCACGGAGCTTGGGGTGAGTGGTCAGACCCAGATAGTTGTTGGACGAAAGGTTGATGACCTCGCGGCCATCGAAGCGGGAGATTGGAAGCTGCTCGGTTTCGAGCACGCGCAGCTTCTGATAGAGCTTCTGCTCCCGCAGTTTGTCCAGTTCCTCGGACAGATACTGCAATTGAGCGGTTGGCATAATATCTACTTGGGCCCGGCGTGTTCAGGTGTCAAAAGCTCGCGACGAAGCTGTGCCGCCTCAAGTCGCCACGGCAAAGGCAATTTCGGCACTCTGGGGGAGCTTGAGTTGAACAAAGTACCGGTCTGGATAGAGATAGTCTTCACCGGACTCGTCGATCACCCTCAAGTAGTTCCCCTTGTTTGCAGTCCGATCCGGCAGAATCCTGTAAACCTTGCGCGGTTGCAGGTCCGGTTCAGCGTCGGTAATACAGAGGGCGTAGTGGGTGATACCCCGGCGCCGCCTCTCTGGCATCGACTTAGTCCAGGAAGGACTTAATCTTGAGCTTCCTTTTCCCGATACCGTGTGCTTCATACCAGTGAACGGAGGCTATTGCAGCTTTCTGCGGATCTTTTCCAGACCCTCTTTGGCCAGCGTGTAATCCGGTGACAGCTTGAGCGCCTGTTCGAAGTGGTAGCGGGCCTGGACGTACATTTCCTTTGCCATGTAGGCCCGCCCGAGGTTGTAATGCGGGTAGTGATAGGAGTCGTAGCGCCGTGATTGCAAGGCCCGTTCGAGCCAGGGGATTGCCTCGTCGTATTCACCCTTTTCAATCAAATAGGCCCCGATGTCGTTGTAAGGGGTGCCGAATTCAGGGTCAAGTTGGATGGCCTTCTTGCATTCGGCAATGGCGTCCTCGATCTTTCCCTGGAAACGGTAAGTCCAGCCCAGAAAGGTAAAAGCTTCCGCGGTGGGATGAAGATCGAGGGAGCGTTTGTAGAGCTCGACGGCCATGTCGTAGTCCCCGCCCATCTGGTACTGATAGGCTTCTTTGAGCAACTCCCACGCGGATTGGAACTCTTCCACACTCATACGCCATCTCTGAGCTTCTGAGGTCTTAGTTAGCACAGCCGGGGAAGCTTGTCAATTACTACTCGGGCAAGGTCAAGCAGGCGCGCAAATGCTGAGGGACTTTTGACGCGAACGGTAGGAGAGGTCGCCGCGTGCAAATGCAGGTCAAATGGCAAAGCGCAAAAGGCAAATGGCAAAAGTGTGGTTGCGAAGGCGATTCTTGCCCTTTGAATTTTGACCGGCTCGTCTTCCCCGGTGCAGGACGCTCCCGCCAAAGCCGGCGAGGCGCCCGCGCTACGCGAGCCGTTGCAAGGCGAGCGTGACTGCTGATATGCTGCGGGTTCGTTTTGGGTCCGATTGTCATGCCCTCACAGCGCTGGCTGCACATCATCCCCGTTGCCTTCATCATGTACACCATTGCCTTCATCGATCGGACGAATATTTCACTGGCATTGCCCTCGATGAGCCGCGCTCTTCATATGTCGCCCCCACAGGCGGGGGCCGCCGCAGGCGTTTTTTTCTGGGGGTACCTGCTCTTGCAGATTCCCGGCGGATACCTGGCGCAGCGTTGGAGCGCCAAGCGTTTCGTGAGCATTCTGCTGGTTCTCTGGGGAGCCTGCTCGGTGGGTTGCGGGTTGGTCCACACTTGGCGTGAGTTCTGGATGATGCGGCTTCTTTTGGGGGTGGCGGAAGGCGGGGTTTGGCCGGCGACCCTGGTATTACTGGCCCACTGGTTTCCGCGTGCCGAAAGGGCGCGCGCCAATGCTTACTGGATGCTGTGCCTTCCCATCGCCGTGATTTTTTCTTCACCACTCTCCGGCTGGATTCTGGGGCGCTGGGACTGGCGCGTGCTCCTCATTTCGGAAGGCCTTTTCCCTTTGTTGTGGCTGGTGATCTGGTTGTGCTTTATTGACGATCATCCCCGCGAGGCCCGTTGGATTTCTGCCCAGGAACGCCACCACCTGGAAACCACACTGGAACGCGAGTCCGTGGAACTCGAACCCGTCACGCCCGAACCTTTGCTTCGTTCCCTCCTCCGTCCCCCGTTGCTGCTGATGGTGGGGTTCTACTTTCTGCTGAATTCTGGAAACTACGGCTATCTCTTCTGGCTGCCGACTGCCATGGAAAAAGCTCGGAAGCTAAGCAGCGCGCAGGTCGGAGTCTTGTTCACACTCCCTTACCTCTTAACCGCCGTGGGAATGATTATCGTTTCCCGCCATTCCGACAAGAGACGGGAGCGGCGCTGGCATGTGTCGTTGGCCATGGCGTGGGGCGGAGCGTTCATGCTGGCCAGCGTCCTATTGACTCGTTCCTTTCCTGCCCTCTCTTTCCTTGCCATTTCTTTTGTCGGGGCGGGGTCCTTCGGAGCGTTGGGGCCTTTCTGGGCTATTCCTACCGAGACGCTGCCTCGCTCCCTGTCGGGCTCTGCGATAGGCTTGGTGAACGCCCTCGGAAACCTGGGTGGTTATTTCGGTCCCCTGGCCATAGGGTACATGAACCAACACACGGGGAATTTTGTTTACGCCTTCGGCCTGCTCAGCGCCGCCTACTTCTTGAGCTCCGCCCTCATCCTTTTCCTGCGCCCTCAAGCGGCGCCGGCGGCGGGGACGGCATAAACACCCCCTCACCCGGCCCGCGCCGGCAGGTGAAAGCGCCGGTTGCGGTCCACCCTCTCCCCCAAGGGGGAGAGGGCCTCGAGTTACAGGGGTGAGAACTTAGAAAAGCGCCACAGCTCGCACCGGCGAGCCTGAACCGGCGCGGATCTTAAGTGGCAAAGCCAAGAACAGAAAGAAATCGGGTAGCTCTCCCAGGTTCGTGAGGTTCTCAATAATCAGCAGGTGCTTCTCAAGGACGACGGGGTGGATGGGATTGGTGCGCAGCGCTTCCGGCGGGTCAGGGGAAAGCGTATCGACGCCGAGAGCAGCCACGGTTTTGGAAATAAGGTACTCAGCGGCTTCCATGCTGACCCCGGGCCATTGCTCGACGTAGAGCTGATCGTGGGGACGAAGCCCCCAGCGCGCCGACCAGCCAAAGTCAAACAGCACGATGTCACCTTGCGTAATCGCTCCGTGTCGGGATTCCCAGTCCATTATCTGCTTCTTCGAAACGTAATCGGCTTCCTGACAGGCGCGGCAATCAAGGCGAACGCCCCGGCCCATCAAATGGGCCAAGGGAATCTGGTCGATGGTGAGGTGGGCGTCGGGCTTCGCCTCGCTGATGAAGTGCGCCGGCGCGTCCACGTGCGTCCCGTTGTGCTCGTGCATCACCAGTTGATAGCTCAGCGAGCGCCCGCCATGCCAGTATGAGCCCCAGAGGTTGTGAAAGAACATGGAATGCGTGGGGAAGTGCGGCATGTGTTCTTCGAGGGTTTGGCTGAGATCAACGATGCGGGCGTTGCGGAGGCTGTTGAGCAAATTGGAAACATCCATTGGTTTGGTTTCACTCCGGGGTGGCGAAATAGCCCGGTTTCCAGCGGTAGGTAACACCTTTGCGCGCCAGCAGGACGCGAATGCTTCGATAGGTCCCGTCGAGGGCGGCATTGGTGGGTGTGTATCCGATCTCGTACTGCGCTCCCAGCTCATGACTGATGGCTTCCATCGCATCGGCAATTCGCACCAGTCGTTGCGCGGAAAATGTCCCGGTCTCGGCGCCCAGACCCTTATTCTGGGACGTTTCCCCAATCTGCCCATGGGAAAGGTAGCCGGTGGCCAAATCAGTGCCGGGCGCCTCCCGGAGTGGGAAAAACGCCCCGCCGCCCGTTCCCTCTGCAATCCCCGCCAAGATATCGTCCCCCGGATTGGTGAAGCCATGGGCCGCATTGCCAATGGCATAGACCATCGTTTCGGCCTTGCGCGCCATAGAGATCGCTTCATCCAGGGAATGTTGGCTCTGGACGTCAAAGCCGTCGCTGATCACCACCAGCACCCGCCGCGTGCTCTCGGGGTCTCCGGCGCGCATCATCTTATCCTTGCACGCAGAATAGATGGCGTCGTAAAAAGCCTTCCCACCTCCTGCCTTCAGCTCTTGAATCTTCTCGTTCAGGACTTCAGCGTCGCTAGTGAAATCCTGGATAAGGGAACTGGTAGCATCGAAGGTCTGCAAGAAAATCTGGTTTCTGGTGTTCCTCCCCGTCAGCATCTGGTAGAGGAATTCGGTCGCCGCATCCTTTTCAAACTCGAGTTGCCGCCGCGCGCTGTTGCTGGTGTCCAAGATAAGCCCAATGCGGAGTGGGTCGTGGGACTCCTGGCTGAAGTAGCGGATGGCCTGGGGCCTCCCGTCTTCGAAGATCTGAAAATCACTTTGCGTCAAGTCAATAATGGGGAGACCTCGCTTGCCGATGACGGTCACCGGGACGTTCACGACTTCGACCCGCACACGAATCTTGTTCTTGCTTGCCGGGGGAGGGATTTCGTCAGGTCGAGTGGAAGTCCGCTGAGCAGGGTTGTTGCCGCCGGACGCCGCTGAGCTCGATGGCGTGCTCTGCGCCTGAAGGAGACAGGCCGCCGCACCGCAAAGCCCAACCAGAAACACTAGGGCCGCTAATTTTTCCAGAACAGTCTTTTTGAGGTCGTCACGCTGCGCGGGGCTTCTCTCCGCTTTTCCCGAATTGAGGGGGCGCATACGCTCAGCCCTTCTTTGTTTCCGAATCGGAATTCCTCCCCCGATTCGCCAATTTCTATCTTACCTCAAACCTGTCATGGAGTGTAGCGGGGCAGTAGTGGGTAAGTTTGGGCTTGTTGCGGGGAGCTTACTTGGTGAGTCGAAAAGTCGAGAGTCGAAGGTCGAGAAGTTAAGAACTCTTCGACCCTCGACTCCTTGACTTGTAGGCTCTTGAAACCGAACTGCGCCGTCGGAATCCAATGGATTGTCGTGATCGGCTCTTGATACAGGAGGAAGGAGCAGTGAGAGGCGGATTCATCGGATTAGGAAATATGGGGCTGCCGATCGCGCGCAATCTGCTCAGGGCAGGTCATCAATTGACCGTTTACAACAGGACCTGGAGCAAAGCTGAAGCGCTTGCGGCCGCGGGCGCCCAGGTGGCAAATTCTCTCACCGAAGCCAGCACACATGAAGTCGTCATGACCATGCTGGCGGACGACCCTGCGGTCGAGCAGACGGCTCTTGGAGACGGAGGCATCCTTAATTCCCTCGCCCAGGGAGGAGTTCACCTCTCCCTCAGCACCATCAGCACTGCGCTTTCACGGCGACTTGCTTTGGCCCACACCGCGCGCGGCCAGAGTTTTATCGCCTCACCGGTTTTCGGGCGACCCGATGCCGCCGAGGCGGCGCGGCTGGTGGCGGTTGCCGCAGGTCCGAAGGAGGCAATCGAACGCGTGCGACCGCTCCTCGAGGCCATCACCAGGAAGGTCTTCGTTATCGGCTCTGAGCCGTACTCAGCCAATGCTGTTAAACTGGCGGGGAACTTCATGATTGCCTCCATGCTCGAATCCCTTTCGGAAGCATTCACCCTCGCCCGAAAATCCGGGGTCGAGCCTGCAAAGCTTCTGGAGATAGTCAATGGTTCATTTTTTCAATCACCCATTTACGAGAACTACGGCAAAATTATCATGGGGGAGAAGTTTTCGCCCCCCGGCTTTGCGTTGCGTCTGGGTCTTAAGGATCTTCGGTTGGTGCTGGCTGCGGCGGAAGAAGCCGCAGTTCCAATGCCCGTGGCCAGTGTCATTCGGGATCATTTTGTAAGCGGCGTGGCCCGCGGATGGGGAAACATGGATTGGGCGGCGCTGGCCAAAGTGGTGGCGGAGGACGCGGGGCTGCATGCCTTGTAGGGGCGGCCCTTGTGGCCGCCCTGGGCGCCCACGAGGGGCGCCCCTACGGTGGAGGAAAATGATGCGCGTCGCGATTGCCTCGGACCATGCGGGCTTCAAGTTGAAGCAAGATCTGGTGAGATACCTTGGGGAGTTGGATCACAAGGTTGTTGACCTCGGGACGAACAGCGAAGATCCTGTAGATTATCCCGATTATGCGGCGGCATTGGGCGATGCGGTTTTAGGTGGAACGGCAGAACGGGGGATTTTGATTTGTGGCAGCGGGGTTGGCGCGTCGGTGGCCGCCAACAAGCTCAAGGGCATCCGAGCGGGCATATGTCATGATACTTATTCTGCGCACCAAGGTGTGGAGCATGACGACATGAATGTGCTCGTTTTGGGCGCCCGCGTGATCGGGCCGGCGCTTGGCCGCGAACTCGCCGTCGCCTTCCTGCATGCGAAATTCTCCGGCGAGGAGCGGCACGTGCGGCGGCTGAATAAAGTCAAGGCGCTGGAAACACGGGGTCGAGCGCTGTAGCGCGGGCGTCTCGCCCGCTGTGGCGCAGGCATCCTGCCTGCGCGCCTTCTTGCCGCTTGGTCGATCTCGAAGGAATTCTTTGCCCAAGGGGCCGGTTAAGTCTTTTTGCATGCGGGAGCGGGACGCTGCCGCCACAGCGGGCGAGACGCCCGCGCTACGAGAATTTCTTCAGGAGGAAAACAATGAGGGCAATCCGCGTTCATGAATTCGGTGGCCCGGAAGTGATGAAGCTGGAGGAGGTGCCGGACCTCACGGCCGGCCCGGGCCAAGTGGTCGTGAGTGTGAAGGCAGTCGGCGTGAACCCGGTGGATAGCTACATCCGCTCGGGCGCTTATGCGCTGAAGCCTCCGCTGCCCTATACGCCCGGCATGGACGCAGCGGGGACGGTGGCGGCGGTGGGCGAAGGCGTGGCGAGCGTCGCAGTGGGCGAGCGGGTGTACGTCGCCGGCACGCTGCGCGGCGCCTACGCCGAGCAGGCGCTCTGCGAAGCTGCGCAGGTTCACCACTTGCCCGCGCGGGTGACCTTTGCGCAAGGGGCCGGCGTTAATGTTCCCTACGCTACCGCCTATCGCGCCCTTTACCACCGCGCCCATGGGCAGCCTGGAGAGACCGTCCTTGTTCACGGGGCCAGCGGAGGAGTGGGCATTGCTGCGGTGCAGATGGCGCGCGGAGGTGGGTTCACCGTGATCGGGACGGCGGGCACGGACAAGGGACGAAAGCTGGTACTCGAGCAGGGCGCGCACCACGTCGTAGATCATCGCGTCGAGGGCTACGCGGAGCAAATCATGGCGTTAACCAAGGGGCGCGGCGTAGACGTCATCCTCGAGATGCTGGCCAACGTGAATCTGGCCAAAGACCTTACCCTGCTCGCCCTGCGCGGCCGCGTGGTGGTGATCGGAAATCGGGGCAGCATTGAAATCAATCCTCGGGCCACCATGCAGCGCGATCTGAGCATCCTTGGGTTCACGCTGTTGAACGCCGGCAAGGAGGAGTTGGCCAGCATCCACGCGGCGCTCGTCGCGGGCCTGGAGAGCGGAACGCTAAACCCCGTCGTCGGTCGCCAAATGCCGCTGGGGGAAGCAGCGCGTGCTCATCAAGCGGTCATGGAACCCGGTGCTTACGGGAAGATCGTCCTGGTCCCATAAATGCGATACCTTGCAACCATCGCCGGTATTTTCCTGCTCGTCGTTATCCTGTGGGACGGTTTTGAAACCATCATCCTGCCCCGGCGGGTCACGCGACGTGTCCGGCTGGCGAGGCTTTTCTATCGGTGCACCTGGCCTCCCTGGTCAGCGGTCGCCAGGTGGATGAAGCCCGGAAGACGCCGGGAAGCGCATCTCAGCATTTACGGACCGCTCTCTCTTCTGCTGCTCTTCGTCCTGTGGGCAGCGGGATTGATCTTCAGTTTCGCCATGCTCCACTGGGCCGCCGGGTCGCCGCAGGTCGCCTTCCGCGAATCGACCACCTTCTGGACTGACTTGTATATGAGCGGGACGACCTTCTTCACGCTGGGCCTCGGTGACATCACCCCGCACACCCGAACTGCGCGATTGATTACCGTGCTTGAATCAGGAACCGGCTTTGGTTTCCTCGCCATTGTCATCTCTTACCTACCCGTGCTTTACGGCGCCTTTTCGCGGCGAGAAGTGAATATCTCGCTGCTTGACGCCCGCGCTGGCTCTCCTCCCACGGCAGCAGAACTTGTCCGGCGGCACGCCCGCGGTCAGAACCTTGAAGCCCTTGGCCAATTCCTCCGCGATTGGGAAGCGTGGTCGGCGGAACTCATGGAGAGCCACCTCTCATTTCCAGTGCTATGCTATTTCCGCTCACAGCACGACAACCAATCCTGGCTTGCCGCTCTTACCGCCGTCCTTGACACTTGCGCCCTGCTGATATCTTACGCAGAGGGCGCTCTCCAGTGGCAGTCACAGCTTACCTTCGCAATCTCACGGCACGCCCTTGTGGACCTTGCTCAGGTCATGCACATTCCGCCAAGACAGCCCGTCTCCGATCGCCTGTCTGATGACGACCTCGAGCAGTTGCGCGGGCTTCTTGTTTCGGCGCGCGTGCCCTTGTGCAGCAGCGCGGCCGCACAGCAGAAGTTGTGGGATTTACGGCGGATGTATGAGCCCTACATTGTAGGGTTTTCAGACCGGCTTCTAATTCCTTACCCTGCCTGGAAGGCTGCCGCCGGACCGGCTGACAACTGGAAAACCAGTGCCTGGGAGAAAATCTCCTCCGCGTCTTCTGCACCGATGGGCGCTGGGGTGGATGAGGAGCATCGGTGAGGTCTAAGGGGTGGCCCTACGCATGGCTCAGCGTGTTATACTGGTTTTTCAGGGTTAGCGGGCAAGAGCATTCAGGGCGGGCCGTGGCGCGATGGCGTCTGGGGCCTAATTGACGGTTATCCCACACAGTCTTTCTAAATTCCTCAAAAGGAGCACACCACTATGGCTGTTCGAACTGCGGAAGCTGAATGGAAAGGGAACTTACGGGAAGGTCAGGGCACGGTGAAGCTGGGGAGCGGCGCCTACGAAGGCAACTATTCCTTCGCTTCAAGATTCGAAACTGGGAAAGGGACCAACCCTGAGGAGTTGATCGGGGCCGCGCACGCCGGGTGCTATTCGATGGCTCTTTCGGCCGGCTTGTCCAAGGCTGGCTTCACCCCCACGCGCGTCCACACTATAGCCAAGGTGCACCTCGAACCCGTCGAGGGCGGCTTTGGCATCACCAAGATTGAATTGCACACCCAGGCGCAGATTCCGGGAATTGACAACACGACGTTCCAGCAGCAGGCAGAAGCCGCCAAGAAAGGCTGCCCGGTTTCCAAGGCCCTCGCCGGTACCCAGATCACGCTAGAAGCGAAGCTGGTGTGAAAAAGGCAGTGACGAGTGGCAAGTGACGAGTGACCAGCAGAAGGCAGGGCTCCTGCTTCTGACACCCGACTCTTGAATCCTGAATCCGGCTCGTCACTCGTCACTGGTGAATTTGCCCTGCTCTTTACTGACACCTGACACCGGGCACCTGCACTTCTGCTCGTCACTTGTCACTGTTGTTGCGCGAGGATTCCCCAATGGAATAGAATTCGGCGGGGGTTCGTGTGCATACGCACAGTCACTTTCGACGAGCGGACTGGGTAGTCAAGGCCGCGCTGTTGGTGACGCTGGCGCTGGTGGTGATTGAATTCGTAACGGGCCATCTCGCGCACAGCTTGGCGCTCGTCAGTGATGGCTGGCACAACCTGACAGACCTTCCCGCGCTGGTGCTCGCCTGGATTGCCCTCTACTTCGAACGCAAGCCCCCCGATCACCAAAAAACCTACGGCTATCAACGAGCGGGCGTGCTGGCGGCCTTTGTAAATGCCTTGCTGCTGGTGGCCGTTGCCGTCCTTATCTGCTACGAGGGTTACGAGCGAATTCTGAGGCCGGAGCCTGTCGCCGCCCGGGCCATGCTGATCGTGGGGATTGTGGCCTTTGTTGTGAACGGAAGCATTTCACTGATGTTGGCCTCCGACCGCCGCGACTTGAACCTGCGCGCGGTTTTCATTCACAACTTGGGGGACGCGATTTCCAACCTCGCTCTCATCGCGGGGGCTTGGCTGATCCAGAGGACCGGCCAAACGCTGATCGACCCTCTGCTCGCATTCCTAATTGCCGGCATGATCGTCTGGACAGCGCTGGGCGTCATCACGGAATCGACGAACATCCTGCTCGAGAGCCTCCCCAAGGGCATGAACCTGGAACGAGTGGCGAACGCCATGCTGGAGGTTCCGGGGGTGCGCGAAGTCCACGATGTTCATATCTGGAGCCTGGGTACTGAGTCTCATGCGCTTTCGTGCCACATCCACATCCTGGACATGCCTACCTCAGAGAGTGAAAGGATCTGCCAGCAGCTCCGCGACGTTTTAGCCAGCGAGTTCGGTATCAGACATTCGACCATCCAGTTCGAACACACCCACTTGCCCGGCGACTTTCACCGCTATATGCCCGAACCCGCCCCAGACAGGGAGAGCGGACAGAAGTAAAGCAGAAGGCAGTGGGCAGTCGGCAGAAAGCAGTTGCCGGGCAGTACGTCGCGGCCCTTGGCCGCTGGGCAAATTCCAGATTTCAAATTACAAAAGCCACGGCGAGGACGAGTCCTCGGAGGGAAAATCTTCGCACGCCGGCAAGAAAATGAGAATTGGCGCCCCAGCACCGCTGTTGGCCGCAAGCGAGGGCGAAGATCAAGTCAAAAGGCAAAGCGCAAAACGCAAAGCGCAAATGGCAAAGCCACGGCAAGGACTGCGACGATCCCAGAGAATTGTACTTGGGTCTTTAGTCTTGCGATTTGCAATTTGCGTTTTGATTTGTTCTTCCGTACTTGCGCTTTGGCTTCCCCCGTGCCGGTTGTCAGCCTGCCACTTGTGCCCTGCCACTCACACACAATGGTTACTGCCAATTGCCTACTGCCGACTGTCGACTGCCTACTGCCTACTGATTTTCTCCTGCCCGTCGAGGTAAGAGCGCAGCGCCTCCGGAATCACGACTGAGCCGTCAGCCTGCTGATAGTTTTCGATGATCGCGACCCAGGTCCGCCCCACGGCCAACCCGCTGCCATTGAGAGTGTGAAGGAATTCCGTCTTGCCTGCCTTGCCGCGCCGGAACCGGAGGTTCGCCCGGCGGGCCTGAAATGCCTCGAAGTTTGAGCAGGAGGATATCTCCTTGTACTCGCGGGCGGCGGGAAGCCAGACCTCCAGGTCATAGGTCTTTGCCGAGCTGAAGCCCAGGTCGGCCGTGCACAGTGCAACAACGCGATAGGGAAGCCCCAGGCGCTGAAGAATAGCTTCGGCATTGCGGGTGAGAGACTCGAGCTCATCATAGGAGCTTTCAGGAAGGGTGAACTTCACCAGCTCGACTTTCTGAAACTGATGCTGGCGGATGATGCCACGCGTGTCCTTGCCGTAAGAGCCAGCTTCACTTCGGAAACAGGCGGTCCACGCGCAATGCTTTGCCGGCAGCCTTTCGGCTTCCAGCACCTCTCCTGCGTACAGATTAGTGACCGGGACTTCCGCGGTGGGGATCAGCCAGTAATCCGTCCCTTCGAGCTTGAAGAGGTCTTCCTTGAACTTGGGCAATTGGCCGGTGCCGAAAAGGCTGGTGGAGTTCACGATAAAAGGAGGAAGAATCTCGGTATAGCCGTGCTCCTTGGTATGCATATCGAGCATGAAGTTGGCCAGAGCCCGCTCCAGCTTTGCCCCCATGCCGCTGTAAACCGCGAATCGGGTCCCGGCGATCTTCCTAGCCCGTTCGAAATCCAGAATGCCCAGGGCGGGCCCCAGGTCCCAATGCGCCTTGGGTTCAAAGTCGAACTGGCGCGGCTGGCCCCAACGCCGAACCTCCAGGTTGTCCTCTGGTCCCCGGCCGGCGGGGACGCTCGGGTGAGGTAAGTTGGGGATATTGCGCAGGAGTTCCTGCAATTGCTCATCGTATCCTTTGGCCTTCTCATCCAACTCCTGGATTTCAGCCCCCACCTGCTTCATCTCGGCAATCAGGGCAGAGGCATCCTGCTTCGCCTTTTTCAAAGCCGCAATTTCGTCAGAAACCTTATTGCGGCGCGCTTTGCGCGTTTCCGCCTCCAGGAGGAATTTGCGCCTTTCGCGGTCAATATCTTCAAAGCCTCCAAGCGCGTCCTCCAGCCCGCGCTCGCCCATTTTCTGCTTCACCAATTCCAGATTGTCACGCACAAAACCCAGATCGAGCATGTCGACTCCTTAGTTCCTTTCAGCAACCTAATGGAAACTAAACCGTCAATTTAAACCAGGCGTGCGAGAGTGTCAAACTTGAAGCGAGGCGTGGCCTCGCGGGTTGGGTGTTGCGTCATTTGGGATGAGACCCCTCTCATAACACCAGTCTTTCCCGCGAAAGCGGGAATCAAGCCCGTAAGCCGCCCATTTCTGCATGGTTGCAGAGTGGATTCGCTTTCGCGGGAATGACGTGACTTTCAACACCGCAGCAACGAATCTTACAAGTCGAGGAGTCGAGGGTCGAAAAGTTCTTAACTCCTCGACCTTCGACTCTCGACTCCTCCACTTCTTTCTCAGACTCACTTGCCGGCGCCGACCACGTCTATCTCGGAGTCAGATTGCACCTCGAGCTTTAAGGGTTGTGACTTCATGAAAGGGATCGAGGCCGAGTTCTCGAGCCGGGCGTTCAGGGTCTGGTGGACGGTGGCATGGTTCTCGAGGACCCTCCCGTCGTCCAGCGCCAGCAGCACCCGGCCTTGGCCTCGGCCGTCGATGCGCATGTCCACGCCCAGGCCGTGGGATTGAAGCTGGGCCAGCGGCTCCGTCTTCCCAAGGACCCCACCAGACGCGGGCCGCACCACGTTCACGAAGCTGCATTCCACCACCGCGGCTTTTACGCCCCCCACCTTGGTCTTGCCGACGTAACGCAGGGTGTTCTCCCCTTCGACGTTGTAGGGATACGCGGTGCTGGCCGGTGAGTCCAACTTGCGCTTCCAAGTCTGACCCGGTTTCACCGGGTGCTCGGGATAGAGCGTCCCGCCTCCCACTTGCTCGAGGAAAAACCTTAACGCCTGGCGAAGCGGCTCTCGATAGGCCAGATCCAACTGCTCGAACAAGCCCTCGCCGCCTTCAAACCCCAGGAGCCGTCCGCTGCGGTCATAGTGGGCGACGATATCCTGGCCAGCCACGTGTTCGCTGATTTCCTGCTGCGCTTTTACGGCAGGGTCGAGGAAATTCCCTGACACGCGCTCGGTGAGGTCCGACTGGAATTCGAACTTGTCGAAATGATTCTCAATGTCCGCGCTGCCGTCGCTGTGGACTCCCTTTACCGTCACGGTGTTCTGCTGCTGCATGGTGAAGTCGGTGGGCAGGGGAGGCAGAAAATTCTGCAACTCGGGCGGCTCGGAGTGAATCACCGCCTTCGTGTGCATCTTGGTCGCGTAGACCATTCTCTGGCCGCTCCGGTATCGTCGCGTGAGCCGCACTTGGCCGCCCCAAGCCAGCACAGGTATCGGCGCCCACAGGCTTAGCAGTGCCAGCCAAGCGAGCAACCGGACATTCCGAAGTTGTAGGGGCGGCTCCGTCAGCCGACGGATGGCCGCCCTGGGGCAATCCGTCAACTGACGGATCAGTCGACGGATTGCCTCCACGACAAGGTTTCCCCGTTCAAGCCGATACATTCGCTGTTTCCTTTTGGTATCGCTCCAGGCATTCATGCGAGCAGAAGTGAAGGGTCTCCGAGCCGCGCATCAGGCGGTGGGATACTTCTGTGGAAACAAACATGCCGCAAACAGGATCGCGCTCGGTTTTGCCGATGCGCATCCGGGAAGAGTCTCGAGGCTCCCCTTCAGCAGTGCGGCCCTGCCGGCGCGGCGGAGAGGGACCGAAGAGACCTTGCAAAGCCCGGCCGAGCATCCTCGAGACCACGATGAGGAAGACTAATTCCACGAAATAGGAAAGCAAGCGTCCCATGAACCGTCCCCGTCATTCCGAGTCCGCCATTCTTATTGGCGGACGAAGAATCTCCGCAGTTTCTTTGAACCAGCAGCCGTCAGCTTCCCGGGCCCCTCATTTGTCAGACGGCTCGAGGGGCCTGCGGGATGCCCTGTAATATAGGATCGTAACTTCTTGCTTTTCTGGCAAACTTTTCTGGAAGCTAGGGTCTTGAATTTTGAATCTGGAATTTCCCATTGCGGCTCTGCCGCGCCGTGTTCACCGCGTGGACGGAGCGCCACCTGAACCCTGCGCCGCATCCAACTTCTGTTTCAAGTCTGGGAGAGCCGGATTCGCGGGATCGAGATTGTGCAATCGGTCCCACGCCCGCCGGGCGGCTGCGAAGTCGTGGGTCCCTTCCAGGTTCACCACAATCATGTTCAACAAGGTGGGCTTGTGGTCGGGATCAATGGCTAGCGATTGAGTGTATTGTTTCAGTGCTTGCGCGGGCTGGCCCGTATAATAGTATGCCGTTCCCATGTCCGTGCGGGCGTTGACGTTCTTCGGACTAAGGGCCAGGGATTTCTGGTACCACTCGATGGCCTGTCCGTATTGCCGCTGGTCATACAGGAAGTTGGCGAGTTTCAGAGGAATCTCCGGATCCTTGGGGTTTTGTGCCGCTTGATCCTGAAGTTGCTTGATCATCAATGCAGTGTCGACGGGAGGATGACCCTCAGGCAATCCTGACATGCCCCCACCCTGAGCGGCGCCGGCAGCGCCGCCGGGCATCCCAGAGGGCATGCTTGCGGTTGCCGTCGTCGCAGCTTTCTGCCGCCCGCTCCAGTTCATCTGCGCGTCCGTGATATACCCCGCAAGAAATCCCACCACGAGAAAAACCACTGCCGTGAGTATCGTTTCCTTTTTCATTCGGTTCCCTAACGCACGCAGTCTCGATGATTAAAGTCTAATTGAGCCACAGAGCAGCGTCAAGCAAAGTCGGCGCGCGACATGAGAGTGGGGGCCAGCGCCTCTTCCCCCAGGCCGATCCGTCAGTTGACGGCTTCGGCCCTACCTCGGGTGGGAAGGTTCGCGGTGGATGGTGTTCGGTTGCCGGTAAATGAGGGACCGTGAATTTGAAGGAAAAGCCGACCTGAAAAAATAGGTCTGGGCTACCCGCTAAAGCTTCCGCTACACCTTGGCAGTCAGGCCAGCGGGTGATTATTGGCTGCTCTTGTGTAGTCTGAGTGCAGATAGCGCCTCGGCTATTTCCTTGCCTTTAACCTCGATGAAGTCCAGCAACTCTTCGGGCGTCCGCGTGTCCTCGTGGGTTTTGGCGTTGGGGTTAACGGCCTTCAGGTCGTAATTTTTCTTCTCGATTTCTTCCCGCGTGACGGTCCAGCTTCGGTCACTGTCACCACGTCCGGGAAGCAGGCGAAAGAAGTCCTCAAACTTATCCACCGTGAACGGTTTCTTCTTTCCGACTTTGATGTCCGAAAGATCGTAGTACCAAACCTTTTCCGTAGGCTGGCCTTTGGTGAAGAAAAGCAGATTCGTTTTCACTCCCGCGCCTGCCGCCGTGAACACGCCACCCGGCAGGCTCACGATGCACCAGAGGTCGCAATCGTCCAGCAGCTTGCGTTTGGTCTGGACAAACGCCGTCTCATTGGTGCGGAACAGCACGCCCTCGTCCAGCACGATCCCGCACCGCCCGCCCGGCTTCAGGCTGTCAATCACGTGTTGGAGAAAAAGCACCTGGGTTGCTCCGGTCTTGTAAGCAAACCGTGTCTGGGCCTCCTTGCCTTCTTTGCCGCCAAAAGGTGGATTCATCAGCACTACGTCGTAGAGAGCTGGTGCTCCTGAGAACAGTCCACCGTAAGTCTCCGCTCCGGTCAGGGTGTTGCCGTGCCAGACGTGCGGCTCATCCATCCCATGCAGCACAAGGTTGGCAAGTGCAATGGGGTAGATGGCGTTGTCCTTCTCACGGCCATAGAACGTCCGCACCTTGAGAGTTTCGAGCTGGTCGGGCGAAGTGATGTCCCGATTGTTCGGCCCGGCCATGTGCTCAAACGACTGCGCCAGAAACCCGCCTGTCCCGCAGCCGGGGTCATAAACCGTTTCGCCGACCTTGGGGTCAATCACCCGCACCATGGCACGGATGATTTCGCGCGGGGTGAAGAACTGGCCGCCGTCGTTACCTTTCTCTCCCATTTTGAGCAGCAAGCCTTCATAGACCTGGGAGAGAGTAAAGACGTGCGTGGTATCCACGCTTTCGCCGCTAATCTCGTGGACCTTGTCGAGAATGTCCAAAAGGTTCCGCTCGGTATCGATGCGAGTGCGGTCAATGCCGGAGAAGATTTCGGAGATGACTTTTTGCCGCGCGGTAGCGTTCGGGCGCTCCTTCAGTTTCTTGAGGTGGGGAATCAATTCTCCATCCACAAAGCCCTTGAATGCACCGAGCGTGCCGCCTGCAAGTTCTTGGCGCTTGGGTCCACCCGGGGCTGCCCAATCCTGCCAGCGGTAAGGTGCTCCCAGCGACTGCGTGATTTCTGCGCCCACGGCCTCGGCGCGCTCGGCATCCTTAGGCTTCCTGCTCGTCCAGAATGCGGAGGAAAAGAATCCAGGTCAGTTCCGGGACGTATTGCAGAGCCCCTGCGCAATTCGACCGCCGCATGATGTCGCAGATGGATTTGATGGCCGCGTTCAGCGACTGCTGGCCGTTGAATTTCTTGCCGTTGGTGTTCTTTTTTGCCATGTTCCACCCGTAGGGGCACGGCGCGCCGTGCCCCTACAGTTTCGGTATAGGTACAGGTCACCGTGCCCCTACCAATCAAGATCATCGTCTGCCGATGTAGGCCGTTCGGGGTTGTAGCGGTCCAAGCCCCAACGCAACGGATTGTTGGCGATATATTCGCGGATACGGTTCAATTCCGCTTCGCTCCGAACGATGTGCTCGTGATAATTCTCCTGCCAGACCGATTTACCGGGCGTCTTGCGAAGCGTGTTGATGCCTTTGGTGACCGCCGATTTGTAGGCACGGACCAAGGTCGGCAGCGAACCGGCAACCGGTTTCCCAAACCGTTCGACCGTAGGGGCATGGCGCGCCGTGCCCCTACGGATGATGATGCCGTGGATGTGGTTGGGCATCACAATGAACGCATCCAACATTATATCTTGCCGCAGCTTCGCGGAACGGAACCACTCTTCGTGGGCGACGTCGCCAAAATCGTTGCGATGCATCTGTCCGTCCAGCACGCGTCCGAATAGGCAGCTCTTTTGGCGCGTGCAAATCGTTACGTAATACGCTCCCGAAGATGAGTAATCGTAACCAGGTAGCCGGATCGAGCGTCGATGATGGATTCTCAGATCGAATTTCATGGTCGTGTAGGGGCACGGCGCGCCGTGCCCCTACAATTCCCCCGCAAACGCCCGGCGCAAGAGGACGGCGGGCAGTTTGTTGATAGCGTCCAATTCTTCTTCGATTGCCTCACGCGCCCGCTCGGTTGCGGCCATCTGTTCGTTAAGCATCGCCGCAATGCGCTGCTGCCCCGAGAAGGGAGGAACAGGTATTTCAATTCTGCCAAGATCGCTTGCCTTGACGGTTGCAACAGTGACTGCGTTGTCCACAACAGCCTCTTTCGTTCCCTTGATTGATCGGAAGTAATGCCATAGGTAAACCGAGCAAACTACTTGCAGCGGTGAAATCCTAATCAGATTCGGAGACAATTGCGCCCCTCGGTGAGCCGATCTTACGATACCTATTTTCCCAATCGTTCCCCTCACTGTGTAAACTAAGTCACCTTCTTGAAGCACAGTTCGCGGAAACTTATCCGACACTAATTGGCTTATGTGCCAATAACTGGTCCAATCCGTCGTAATCTCGCCCATCTCATTTATGTGCTCGCCTCTGACGACAGGGACGCCAGCTGACAGATGTTCCATTCCATAAAATGACGGGTATCGGTAAATATCTCCGCAAAGCTGCCTTAGCGGCTTCCGAGGCCACTGCCGGGCTTCGGGGCTGGAGAAGACGGGGCGGAGGTAGGCGGCGGGGAGGGCTTTGGCGGCTTCGAGTTGAGTCTCGGCGGCAGCTCGCGCCCGCTCCACCTTCCCCATCTGCTCATTCAAAATCGCCGCAATCCGTTTCTGCTCTTCCAGCGGCGGCAGTGGGATTTTTAGGGAAAGCAGGTCATCCATGTCCGCTCGCGGCATACGTGAGCCAGTCCTTTGGCGCATGGCCGCGCTTACCGTTTCATCCCTGCGCAGAAGCCAAGCCAAGTAGCAACGGTCCGTCCCGGCGCACGGCAGGAGTGGGATTATCTCTGTGGTGCAGCGCCCGCTGAATTCTGGGAGGGCTACCTTGTTCAAGTATGGTCGCAGCTTCCCATAAAGAACATGGCGAGAATCGAATGCGAATGTTGTGCTCCTTGCCTCGTCTTGAACTGGCTTGGCTGCCTCTCTCAATATCCGACCAGAGGTGCTCTCCACGTGCTCAAGGCTGAGATACGGCAAGGTCGCCGCAACACCAGAACCCGGCTCGACAATCCGACGATCCTGTTCGCAAGCCTCCCCCAGCCGCGCCCAGCGCCAGCCTGAGGGAAGAAGTTTCTCGTGCCTCAGTTCATCCTGAGAATTAAACATGCTCATAGCTGGATTTTCGCGGCCGTTGTCGATCCCGGCAGAAAGACAACTCCGTTTTCAAGTTTCCGATACAGAAATGAAATGAGGCCTAACACATCGAGAGCATCATCCCGAGTCATGGGCCAGTTGAGTTCTGGTTCGTGTGCTTGCGGGTTCCTCGCAGCGTTCATCAATCCCATGCAAAGGTACATGATACCTTGCTGTTCATCCTTTTCGCTGGTTGTCCTTTGGCTGTTGAGCTTTAACGGTCCGTTCAGGTTAAGTGCTTCGCTCATCAAGGGCTGACCTGATTTTGAGATTCCCGTATTATCTCTGACCGCCTTATCAAAGGCCTTGCAGCATTCAAAAACAGCGTGAAAGTACGCCCCACGACAAAAGTGGCTACGAGCGTGGCGAATGACGTGGGGGTGTAAACCCCGATTGTCAATAGCGAGCTCGTCAGGCGACTTAGCATGCCGAACCGTTACTGCCTTGTTAGCCGTCTCTTGCAGCAACCCGTCATCACCGATGCGAAGTCCATAGAACTCTAGCACTGAGTTCACCGTCGATAGGAACTTCTCAAATCCCTCTCTGTTACGAATCCATCCCTGCGGGTTGCTGGCCGTCTGAATAACTTTGAGCACATGGTGCGGCTTATTTCCGGCGCTGGCTTGGAGCTGTTCGAATGCATTTGCCACGAAACGCCACTTAGTACTCTGGTCGTGCACGAACTCGGGATATCCACTACCTCTGAAGAGGCGGGTGATCTCGGACCCAGTGAAGTGATCCCCGATGGTTTGGGAAAGCATTTCAATCGCCTCAAGCCCAAACGCTTGGAGCTCGGCAGTCATGCGGCAAATATCCTTTCCTTCGTTTCACGCAGGACAACGGCGGGGTCGCCGTGAGGCCGATTTGCACAGCCTTTGGATTGCGTGTGAGCACCTGCGACCACTTCCCCCAAGCGGACCGATGGCATTCATCAATCACAATATGGCTGAAGTAATTCTCCGGGTAGTAGGTCGTAAGAAAGTTGGCTGTTCCTTCCTCGGTGTCAACGTCGAGGGTCTGATACGTCGCAACGTGGACGCGGGCATTGCGGGCATGGTTCTTGCCATCGGGGTCCTTGTAGACCCCGGCGGCGTCGCCTCCAAATACGTTCTGCAAAGCCCCCAGGGCCTGGCTCCGTAATTCGTCGCGGTCGCATACGAAGAGCGCCCGCTGAAGTTGTCCGGCGTCAGCGATTCGCTTCAGAATCTGCACTGCGATATATGTCTTGCCCGAGCCAGTGGCGAGCGACAGCAAGGCTCGCTTAGGCTGGCCAGTTTTTCCGCATCTGGCGATCTTCTCGAAGACGGCCCGAATCGCAGCATCCTGGTAGTAACGGCGCGTAGCTTCCCCGCCCGCGTATCGGGCGAGAAGCGGGCGCGCGGCTTGGTCTTCCAGCGAGAAACCGACGCTGCCCTCATAGCGTGCGCGGAGGTCGGCGGGAGTCGGAAATTCCGAGAGTTCTCGGGGCTTTGAGGTTATGCCCGTTGTGCGGTCAAATTCCACGAAAAGGCGACCGTTGGTTGAGAAAACGAAGGCAACATTCATCCGTTTGCAGGATGCATAGAGCTTGGCTTGCTCCAGGCCATGGGTTGGGGGAAGGTTTTCGGCTTTCGCCTCAATGAGTGCCACAGCAACAGCTTGCGTCTCTGCGTTCACCTTGACGCGCAGTGTATAGTCCACCCGGCCCTTTGGCTGCTTGCGTGGTTTTCCACCGATATACTCAATGGCCCCGGCGGTTTCCTCGCGGCGGATTAGGTCTTCTGTCCACCCACGGGCATGAATAGCCGGGTCGACGAGTTTGGCGCGAGTGTCGGACTCGTTCAGGGCCATAACAATGGTGAGCCTGATTCTACCACTACACGCCCTTACGAATCGCAACGAGTCAATTCGCGGCAGTGGGGCTGCGCGACCAAATGTCGTAACACATCAAATGGTCGGGTCAATTAGCACGTGATTCGTCCGCTGGAGGTGCTTGTGAGGCGCGGGATCGCCCGGGGCGCGCGTGCGATCCCGAGCGGGCCGAAACAGACTTCCTGTCTCTTGACAGGCGGAAGAAGATAGGCTAGTATAGTACGTGGAAGGGCCGGTGTCAGGTGCCAGAGGCTAGGGGCTGGGGACTGGGGGCTGGAGGCGGAAGGGCAGGGGCAAAGAATTGGGGACAGGGGATAGGGAACAGGGAATGGTGAATTGGTTGGGTCCTTTTTTGGCGCCGCTTACCGCGTAGTCCATGTGAGGGGAACCGGTTCATTAGTTCCTATTTCCTATTCCCTATTCCCTGTAGCTGGCAGGGCCTTTGGCAGGCGGAACAGGTCAGGACAAGAAGTCGCGTGGGACAGACAAAGAACGAACTTAGTAACTTTAAAATTGAACGAACGATGCGCGAATGTCTATGAAAACAAAGGTCCGCTGTTGAAAACTCGGCGACGAAGCGGGAATGTCTATGAAAACAAAGGAACTTATCCGCTAAAGACGGGAATGTTGTTGAAAATAAAATGGATTAAGGCTCGACTCAGCAAACCGGAAATGACCTATAACGACAATTTGTCATGTCCAGCTTGCATTATCGCGAACCCGCCGATTGGGTTGTCCCGGTCCCTCCAACTGCCTTGCACTCTACCTGAATTCGTGAGTCTAGTGCCCTGGGTCAGAAGTTCGCTGACAAAGCCTTCCTTATGCGGGCGGCCTTTTCGCAGTTCGTCAGCCGACGAAGGGTAGACTGTAGACCAGGGTCTCATTTGACCCGCCGTGCGCGGGCGCAAGCCCCATAAGCGTTGACCTGAGGCAGTCATGAGACCGTGCGAGCCCGTCAGCCGACGGGCGGCAGAGATTAGCCCACGGCGTAAGCCGTGGGAGGAAACGTCCCATTAAGATGTGCCAAGCCCCGGTAGGGGCGACAGACCAAGGCCCGCGCCTTGCGGTCACTTGTCCATCGAGGATTAGCCTCTGTCGCCCCTCCGGGGCTACCGAACGCTGTGGGTATCCTTCGGCCCCACGGCTCACGCCGTGGGCTATTCTCTGTCGGCCCTACGGGCCTGCAAGGCGGGCGGTGCGGAAGGAGCCGGACGGCTTAGGTCAACGCGTGGCTTCGAAAGCTTGCGAGCCAGTGGCTGGCTCGGGTGATCGCGACCATAGGTTTTTGACGGTGCGAGCGACGATCCGTTGTTTTGGAGTGCGGCCCATCAACTGACGGGCTGGGCCCTGCTTGCTGGGCGCGACGGAGATGACCGCAAGTAAGCTCGCGGACTGGATTGTGGAGACTCAACCCGACCGCGAGCAAGCTCGCGAGGGATAAAGCGGCAGCCCGTCAACCGACGGGCCGCACTCCAAAGCCAGCCAACATCTCTAATGAAACCAAGACGCAGTGATGGTGTCTCTGCCCGCCCCTATCGTGCGTGTGGTATCCTTCTTAGTCGAGAAGTCGAGAGTCGAGGAGTTAAGAACTTCTCGACTTTCGACTCCTCGACTCCTCGACTTCTAACACGATGGCGGTCACGAACAACAAGAAGGCTGAGAAAGCTCCTCTCGAGGGGGTGTTTGGTCCGGGCGGATGGCTGGCGCGGCGTCACCCGAAGTACGAGTACCGGCCCGGCCAGCTCGAGAATGGCGGAGAGCGTCGAGGCCGCGAGCGAAAACCGCCAGCACCTGATCGTGGAGGCGGGCACGGGCACCGGCAAGACATTGGCTTATCTGGTTCCCATGATGCGCAGCGGGCAGCGCGTGGTCATCTCCACCGGCACCAAGAACCTCCAGGAACAACTCTTCTTCAAGGACATCCCTTTCTTGAGAAAGCTGTTCCCTGACGTGCGCGTCGCCTTGATGAAAGGCCGGCAGAATTATCTCTGCCGGCAGAAGCTCTACGACATTGAAAAGCAGCCGGTGCTGAACGGCCTGGAGGAAGTGGCGCAGTATCCCCGACTGCGGGAATGGGAAGCGAAGACGGAGGTGGGAGACCGCGCCGAACTCCCCTGGCTGCCGGATGCGAGCGAACTCTGGACAAAGGTGGACGCCCGGCGAGAGACCTGCACAGGGCAGAAGTGCCCCCAATTCGAGCGCTGCTTCATCACCTTGATGCACCAACGCGCCGCCGCCTCCGACTTGGTTATCGTGAACCACCACCTCTTCTTCGCCGACTTGGCCCTGCGGGGAACGGAGGCCGCGAGCCTGCTCCCCGATTATGAAGCCCTGGTGTTCGATGAAGCGCACGACATCGAAGACGTGGCCACGCAGTATTTCGGATTGCAGGTGAGCAACTATCGCGTCGAAGAACTGGCGCGCGATACGGAAGCGACCCTCAAGGTGAAGGGGTTGAAGAGCGCGGAGGTGCTGCATGCCGTCGCCGAACTGCGGCGCCGCGCGGACACCTTTTTTGAACTTTTCCCGAACGCGGAAACTCGCTCCAACTTCGATCACCGGGAAGCCTTCCTGCAAGTGAATGGCAGCGCTTATGGCAGCCTGGTCAATGCCCTGGTGCTGCTGGAAACCGAGCTGGGCCGTTTGAAAGATCGGCCGGAGGAAGTCAACAACCTCATGAGGCGCAGCGTCGAGCTTCGCCAGGGCCTACAGGCAGTCATGGAAGGAAAAGAACGGAGCATGGTCTATTGGTGGGAACGGCGCGGGCGAGGTGTTTTCCTGGAGGCCACGCCGATCGATGTGGCGCCCATCCTGCGCCAGCGGTTATTCGAGAGCGTGCAGACGGTGATCTTGACCTCCGCCACCCTGGCCGTGGGAGGCAACTTCGATTTCTTGAAGCGACGATTGGGGATTGAAAATGCCAAGGAGCGAATCCTGGATTCGCATTTCGATTACCCGAGCCAGGCGATGCTTTATACCCCGCTGCATTTGCCCGACCCGCGCGAGCCGACCTTCGCGCGTCTGGCGGCCGAAGAGGTTGTCCAACTTTTGAAGGCCACCCGTGGGCGGGCCTTCGTCCTTTTTACCTCCCACCAGCAGATGCGCGAAGTCTTCGAGCGGGTGCGCCCCCACTTGCGCTATCCCATGCTGATTCAAGGCTCCATGCCCCGGACTGAAATGCTCGAGCGCTTCCGTAATACGCCTCACGCCGTGCTTTTTGGGACAAGCTCCTTCTGGCAGGGCGTGGATGTACAAGGTGAGCAATTGAGCGCCGTGGTGATTGATCGGCTCCCCTTCGCCGTCCCCTCGGACCCGGTCATCGCCGCCAGAATCCGGCAGATCAACGAAGAGGGCGGTAATGCTTTCATGGAGTACCAGGTGCCGCAGGCGGTCCTCGCATTGAAACAAGGGTTTGGCAGGCTGATCCGCAGCCAGGCGGACCGCGGAGTCCTCGCCATCCTGGACCACCGCATGATGCGCAAACAATATGGGAAGACTTTCCTCGAGAGCCTGCCGCGTTACCGGATGACGAATCGGCTGGATGACGTGAAGGGTTTCATGCGAGACTAGGGAATAGGGAATAGGGAACAGGAAACAGGGAACTTCATTATGTTCGAAATATCCGTTGAATACAGCTTTGCTGCGGGGCACGCCCTGCGCGGGTACAAAGGAAAGTGCGAGAACGTCCACGGACACAACTACAAGGTCCGAGTGACCCTGGCCGGAGAAAAGCTCAATGTGGCCGGGCTGCTAATGGATTTTGTTGAATTGCGGACCGAGATTAAGGGTCTGGTCGAAAAACTCGATCACCGCTTCCTCAACGATATTCCACCCTTTGACCAATTGAACCCTTCGGCCGAGAATCTTGCCAAGTATTTTTGTGACGAAATCGAGCCTCAGGCGGGGATTCAGGGATTACAAGTGCACGCAGTTACTGTTTGGGAAACAGATACGACTTCGGCCACCTACCGTCCCCATGTAGGCAGTAGGCAGTAGGCAGAAGGCAGTGGCCAAACGCCCTGCGTGTAGGCTCAGGTGCGGCAGCCCGTCGCTGCCACTGTGCGGTGTTCTTGCTTGTCACTCGTCACTGCTCTCTTCCTACCAGGTCCAGAAGGCCACAGCGGGATGCATCTCAGCCTGATGCTGATGCGAGCAGACGCCCTGCTTGCAAAAGTACACGTCTTCGCACCAGCGGCAGCGGGCTAAGCGCTGCCGTTCACGGACAGTGCCGCAAATCACGCAACCCTCCAGCAGGTCCGCGACCACATGGCGAGAGTATTTCCGCCAGGTATCTTCAGCTTCGTTTTCTTCGCGGATCTTCCCCAGGTCGTCGTGCGTCATCATAACCCGCTCCTCGCGCACTTACCTATTTGGATGCAATCTTCATGCCAATACGTACACTCATCCAAAAATAAAGATTCCCGCAGACTCAAACGAAGCCCTATCAACTAATTAGAAGAATTTTCGCCCGCAAACACATTATGCCATCTTTTTTGCAGATTTTCATCCATTTCGCTCCAGAAGCCTCAACTGCCCCACTACCTAATCCTGAGCGGCAACCTCAGAGCGGTGAGAAATCGGGTAAAATGGATTAGATCGGGAAAGTTTTTTCTAACGGCGCCGGCGGGGGGAGGATGGTAATCACCGAGATTTTCAAGTCGATCCAGGGCGAGTCCACCTATGCCGGCTTGCCCTGCCTTTTCGTGCGGTTTACGGGCTGCAATCTGCGCTGCCATTGGTGCGACACCGCTTATGCCTTCCACGGAGGGCAGAAGATGTCGGTTGCGGAGGCGTTGGCCACGATCCGCCAGTTGGGCGGGAAATTAGTGGAGCTGACGGGCGGCGAGCCCCTTTTGCAGCAGGAAGTCTATCCCTTGACCGACCATCTGCTGGCCGAGGGCTACCGCGTGCTCGTTGAAACCAGCGGTGAGCGCAGCCTTGCTCGATTGCCGCGCCAGGTCGTTAAAGTGGTTGACGTGAAATGCCCCGCCAGCGGTGAGGAAGGCAAATTCTGTTTTGATAACCTGGCTTGGCTGGACCGGAAGGACCAGATCAAGTTCGTAATCCTGAATGAGGATGACTACCGCTACGCCCGAGGTTTCCTCGCCCAGCACAACTTGCATCAGCATGTCGACGAAGTGATTTTTTCGCCGGTGTTCGACCAGTTGGCGCCCCGCACCCTCGCCGCCTGGATCCTCCGCGACGATCTGGACGTGCGACTGGGACTGCAAATTCATAAGTTCATCTGGGGACCGGAGGCGCGGGGAGTCTGAGGAAAAGTAGGCAGTGGGCAGTAGGCAGTCGGCAGTACGCAAATGGATGGACGCTGATTAAGAGGTGGCACATGGGAAGGGCAGACCAGGACCTTAAGAAGGCATCTGAGCATGTAAACTACGAGTTTGATATGTTTTTGGCCACCGCCTCGTTTCTCACAACTGGTGCTGGCGCGAAGGACCGGGTCACACAGAATGCGTACCTCGAGAGCTTTGTCCTGCATCTTCGAAACTTAAGAGACTTTTATTTCCAAGATCAGAAAAAAGGTCGCATATGCGCGGCGGACTATGTAAGTAACGTGGATAAATGGAAAGCGAGTCGTCAGGACGAGAGCCCATTCTTAAAGCATGAAAGACGAAAGGCAAATGAATTTGTCGCGCATCTTACTTACGAAAAAGAGACGCCCCGAACAAGGAGCGGCAGTGGGACTGGGCGGCCTTGCAGAAAGAGCTTACGCGATTGAGGGACTGTTTCGTCAATCAACTTCCCGAACATCGTAAGGGATGGTTTCCAGGAAAGTGCTTGGAGGGACGAGCCGGCCCAACCGCCGCATCAACTACAGCGGTTACCAAGGGTTGGACGGGTCCACCTGGGCCGCCTGACCGTGAAAAAGCGAAGACAAGCGAATGAAGACTGACGACGGACAACGGACAACGGACCACGGACTACGGACGACGGACAAGCCACTCGCCGTGATTCTCGCCAGCGGGGGCATGGATAGCTGCGTCACTACGGCCATTGCAAACCTTGATTACCGCTTGGCGATGTTGCACGTTGCCTACGGCCAGCGAACTGAAGCTCGCGAGCTACAGTCCTTCTACGCGCTGGCGGACTTTTTTCACGCGGAACATCGCCTGGTGTGCCATCTGGGTCACCTCCGGCAGATTGGCGGCTCCTGCTTGACTGACCCTGACTTGCCCGTCGAGCCGGCCAATCTGGACCGCAAGGAGATTCCTTCCAGCTACGTGCCTTTTCGCAACGCCCACTTTCTGTCCATTGCCGTTTCCTGGGGGGAGGTCCTGGGCGCCCGCAAGATATTTATTGGCGCAGTGGAGGAAGACAGTTCCGGATATCCCGATTGCCGCCCTGCGTACTATGAGGCCTTCAACCGTGTGATTGCTGCGGGTACCAAGCCGGAAACACAGCTTGAAATCGTTGCGCCGGTCATCCGCATGCGCAAGAGCGAAATCGTCCGGCGTGGAATGGAACTGGGCGCGCCGTTCGCGCACACGTGGTCGTGTTACCAGGCGGAGGATATGGCCTGCGGCGTATGCGACAGTTGCGCCTTGCGGCTGAGAGCCTTCCAAGAGGCGGGGATCGAAGATCCCATACCCTACACCCAACGCCCATATTACGGCCGGCGAAACGTTCCCACGCCCTGACCTGCCTACGCGCTTGATTTTCGTGTTTCTTGCGTTATGATAGGGCGGTTATTTACGTTGTCGCTTTGCCCTGAGCCCTGGGCCGCATTGAGGCTGTGGCACGCTCAGGCAAAGCGGGAACATCGCTGGGCGCTTCGGGAGCGAGGCAAAGGCGACGCCAGGATGGCGTTCGTTCCTTCCGCGGTTGAGTGTTGCCTCATTTTCCGAATGGGGTTGAGTGGATTCCCAAGTGGCGCTAGAATGAAACAGTTGAACATAAATGAAGGAGGAAATTATGCATAGTTCATTGATGCGGAGACTGGCCGGGGTGCCGGTTGCCTTGGCGACTTTGGCGTTCACGGTTTCCGCATTCGCACAAAACCTAGGTGGGGTGGAAGGCAAGTGCACCGGTGAGGATGGAAAACCACTGGCAGGCTATACCATCCAGGTGGAACGGACGGAGATGAATTGGAAGCAGCGCACAAAGACCAACAAGAAAGGCGAGTATATATATATCGGTCTTGCTCCTGCCACCTACAAGATCACGCTCCTCAGTCCCGAGGGCGGGCAGGTCTTTGTCGTCACCCAAAAGATTGGAATGGGAGGCCCCGACACAGTCGACTTTGACATGGCCAAGGAGAAGGCCAGTGCTGTCAAACAACAGATGGCCAACCCTGACACGGCGAAGAAAATGGAAGCGGATACGAAGGATCAAAAGCAGTTCGTGGGATTGAAGCAGACCTTCGACGAAGCCACGCTCCTTTATAATCAGAGGCATTTCTCCGAGGCGGCGGCGATGTATGAGAAGGCTTTGCCGCTGGCGAAGGAAAAGAACCTGCCCGTGGTCCTGGCTCGAATGGCAGAGGCTTACGGAGCCGCCGCAAAGCAGGATCAGACCGCCGACGCAAGGAAGCAGGACCAGCAAAAGGCCATCGAAACTTATCAGAAGGCTCTGGCGTTGAGCCCCAATGAACCCATTCTGCACAACAACCTGGGCAGCGTTTATGCGGAAATGGGTAAGGTCGATGACGCCAAAGCGGAGTTCCAGAAGGCGGCAGATGCCAACCCCGCCGGAGCATCCGGCTATTACTACAATCTGGGCGCCGTCATGGTCAATCAGAACAAGATGGACGATGCCGCGGTAGCCCTTAAGAAGGCCATAGACCTCGATCCCAACAATGCCAGCGCATTCTTTCAGTACGGCATGGCTCTGATGGGCAAGGTGGGGCCACCGAAGCCAGATGGCACGTTCGATGTGGTTCCCGGAACCATTGAGGCGTTCGAGACTTACTTGAAGCTCCAGCCCAACGGCCAGTGGGCGCAAGCCGCAAAAGCCAGCATAGAACAACTCAAAGGCACGGTGCCAACGGAGTATAAGAAGGCGAAGAAGAAACCCTAGTACTTGCTTGGTTTAGTTCGCGCATTTTTAAGTCGTTGAAAGCAAAAGGCAACACGCAACCAGTTAAGTACGCCAAATAGACCAAGCAAGTACTAGTCTTGGTGCGACATGCCTGGGCCCCGCAGAGCGACTGCTGTGCTATCGCGGCGGGGCCTACTTGTTTGCGGGAGTCCCGAAGTGAGAATCACCCTGCTCTCGCTCGCTTTGCTGGTGGGCATGGCGCCCCCCTCGCGCGCGGACACCATCTACCAGATGAATGCCCAGGGAAGGCAGGTGGTGGTGCAGTCCGGCGCCATCGTGGTGAGTGAGGATTCCTCCTTCCTGGTTTACAAGCACTTCGAGCAGAAAGACCGGCGGGTGGAAATTGTTCGCCTGAACAAGGGAAGCCTGCCTTATAGCGTCGAAACCGCCAGCCCGGACGCCCGGCGGCAGATCGTGGAGGTTTGGAAGCGCTTCGGCTTCAAGGCCACGGTGACGGACTTGGCAGGTAAAATCACCCGCGTCTTCGACGTCTACCTGGACTTCTACCCTCCTGGCGGGCGCGGTTCGTTGTTGGAGTCGGTTCCTCCTACCACCAGCTTCACCGTGCTCCTCGAGAACGGGAGCGCCGACGAGGCCGAATTCTCCAAGGTCGACCACCTCCAGGTCCAGGGCGAGCACTTGAAAATGACCCTGCGCAATGGTCAGGTCGAAGAGGGCAAGTTCCGTATGCCTACCTCCCAGCCCGTGGAAGTCCGACTCCTGGGCATCACCGACCAGTACAATCCGGCCAGCCAACAAGTCTTCGATTTCTCCCTGCCCCTTGCCAAGATCAAGGAAATAAGCTTTGACTAGAAGCGGGAGACGGCGGCAGGAGGAAGGCAGCAGGCAGTAAACTTCTCATGGCATAAATTGACAAGCTTCGCCATGGCCGGGCGCTCATTGTTTCTTGTGTTGCAGAAGGCTACAGGCGCCAAAGGACGCGGCAGGGTTGATCGCATCCGAGCCCTTGTCAATGTGCTGGATCACCCCCTCCTTGTCGATCACAAAAGTGACTCGGTTGGCAAACAGCCGAGTGAAATTGAGGACGCCGTAGGCCTTGGCGGTTTCCTTGCCGGGGTCGCTGAGGATGGGGAATGTGGCGCCGATCTTTGCGGCGAATTCCTTGTTGGCCTCAGGCTTGTCGACACTTATTCCGAGCACCTGCGCGCCGGTCGCTATGAATTTGGCGATATCAGCCTGATACGCCTCGAGCTCCTTGGTTCAACCCGGCGTGCTGGCCTTTATGTAAAAGGCCAGGACTACGGTATTCTTCCCCCTGAAATCGCTGAGCCTTACCGTGTCGCCCTCTTGGTCGGGCAGCGCGAAGTTTGGCGCCCGGTCGCCAACCCTCAACTCGGCCTTCGAGTAAAGCAGGAACGGCAAGCCAACAACCCCCAGGGCGGCGATGACGAGAAGCTGTTTAATCATCATATACCCTCTCGAACAAAGAAGGATGACTCTCGAACCTCGACCTCCGGTTTCTTTCATGCGCTTGCGCTTGGCTAGTTCTCTCGTGCCCCAAGCAGGAAATGGCAGATTGAGATTATACCGCTTTCGAGGCTCGAGGGCTGCGCGCAGCGCTGATAGACGAATTTCAACCCACCGCTTCTGGCCAATGAATAGCCATTGGAATCTGCTCTCTATACCAGGACTGGACAGAAAGAAGATAGTAATGTATCCACTTTAGTTCATTTATATTTTCAAGTAATTGAAAATAAAGCTACAATAATTCTTGACAATATGTAACTAAACTTATATGATGTTCATCTACTAAGATGTTGGAAGGAAAATTCAAGGAGGTAGACAAACATGGCTATTGTGAGATGGGAACCACTCAGGGATCTGGTTACTGCTCAGAGGGACTTTGATCGTCTGTTTCGGGGAGCATTTTCGCCCCAGGTGAGCGAAACAGAGCTTTCGACTCGCGCTTGGGCCCCTCCGGTCGATATTTACGAGACCGAGGACGCCATTGTCCTGAAGGCAGAACTGCCCGGGGTCGATCCAAAGGATGTAGAAGTTCGGGTTGAGGACAACACGCTCTATCTGAAAGGCGAGCGCAAGTTCGAAGAAGAGGTCAAGGAGCAGAACTACCACCGCGTGGAGCGCTCCTATGGATCCTTTGCTCGGAGCTTCTCGCTCCCCAACTCGATCAGCGCGGACAAGGTGAAGGCCGAGTTCAAGGATGGCTTGCTGACCTTGACGATGCCCAAGCGCGAAGAGGCGAAGCCGAAGACCATCAAGATCGACGTGAGCAAGAGCTAAGCTGGTCCGGCGGGAGTGGGCAAGGGTCCACCGAAGACATTGGCGACGGCTTGCTCGCCCAGGATTCATGAACCGCGCTAGGGTCGCCAAGGCGGCCCGGCGCGGTTTGTTTTTCTAAACTGGTGTGATTTGCGAGACATGGGCATTGCAAATCCCGGTCATTCCCGCGAAAGCGGGAATCCGCCCCGCACCCTTCGGAGATAAAGTGTTGAAAGACTGGATTCCCGCTCTCGCGGGAATGTCGGGCGGCTCGACACGGATCCCGCCCCAAATAACACCAGCAACTGTTTTTCTGAACCATTTGCCTCGCTAAACTGTATAGTGGCACTTGTTACACTCGGTGGGCGAGGGTCGATTTTCCAGTTTCGATTTTCGAGTTTCCAGCATGGCAACACGTTTTGACAAATTCACGGTAAAAGCCCAAGAAGCGCTTCAGGGAACACAAGACGTTGCGGGCCGCTTCGGCAACCAGCAACTGGAGCCCCTGCACTTGTTGTTGGCTCTGATCGAGCAGAAGGAGGGCATTGTCCCAAGCCTTCTGGCCAAGCTTGGGGTATCGCCCGCATCGGTTGCGAAGGAGGCTGAGCAGGCGATAGAGAACCTGCCCAAGGTGGGCGGCACTACGGACCATTATCTCTCGCCGGCGCTCAAAGAAGTTCTGGACCAGGCTTCCAAAGAGACCGAGCAATTCAAGGACGAGTTCGTCTCCACCGAGCACCTCCTGCTCGCGCTGTCGAGGAAGTCGAAGGACGCTGCGGGCCGCATTCTGGGGCGGCTGGGCGTCACCCACGACGCCATTCTGAAGGCGCTGGTTTCTGTTCGAGGGACGCAGCGCGTGACCGACCAGAACCCCGAGGACAAATACCAGGCCCTGGAACGCTACGCCCGCGATCTGACCGAGCTCGCGCGGCGCGGGAAGCTCGACCCCGTGATTGGCCGCGATGACGAGGTGCGGCGAGTCATCCAGGTGCTTTCGCGGCGCACCAAAAACAATCCTGTACTGATCGGCGAGCCGGGGGTGGGCAAGACGGCCATCGTGGAGGGCATCGCGCAGCGTGTGGTGGCGGGCGATGTTCCGGAGTCGCTCAAATCCAAGCGCCTGGTGCAACTTGACCTGGGGGCGCTGGTGGCCGGCTCGAAATACCGGGGAGAGTTTGAAGACCGGCTCAAGGCCGTGCTTAAGGAGATCGAAGAGTCGAGCGGCCAGGTGATCCTTTTCATCGATGAACTTCACACACTGGTGGGCGCGGGGGCGGCGGAAGGCTCCATTGACGCCTCGAACATGCTCAAGCCTGCCTTGGCGCGCGGCGAATTGCGCTGCATCGGCGCCACCACGCTCAACGAGTACAAGAAATACATTGAAAAGGATGCGGCGCTCGAGCGCCGCTTCCAGCCGGTTTATGTCGGCCAGCCGAGCGTCGAGGACACCATCGCCATTCTCCGCGGGCTCAAGGAGCGCTACGAGGTTCATCACGGCGTGCGCATCAAGGATTCCGCTATCGTCGCCGCCGCGGTCCTTTCGAACCGTTACATCTCCGACCGGTTTCTGCCTGACAAGGCCATCGACCTGATTGACGAGGCCGCTTCCGGCCTCCGCATTGAAATCGATTCCATGCCGGCGGAGATTGACCAGATCGAGCGCCGCATTACCCAACTCGAGATCGAGCGGCAGGCCCTGCGCAAGGAGGAAGACCCAGCCTCGCGTGAACGCCTCGCGGCGCTTGAAAAGGAGTTGGCCGAGCTGAAAGAGGAGTCGTCCAAGCTCAAGTTGCGCTGGAAATCTGAAAAGGAAGTGATCACGCAAATCCGGCGGCTCAAGCAGGAAATCGAGCAGGCCAAGGTCGACGAACAGCGTGTAACGCGCGAAGGCGACCTGAACAAGGCGGCGGAAATCCGCTACGGCAAACTGGTGACACTGGAGAAGCAATTGGCCTCCGTAAACGCGAAACTCGAAGGCATGGAGAAAGCGGGCCGCATGCTGAAAGAGGAGGTGGATGAGGAGGACGTGGCCCGCGTGGTCTCGAAATGGACGGGCATCCCGGTGTCGAAGATGCTCGAAGGCGACGTGGCCAAGCTCGTTCAGATGGAAGACCGCCTGCGACTCCGGGTGGTCGGGCAAGACGAGGCGCTGAAGCTCGTTTCGAACGCCGTGCGACGCAGCCGCGCCGGGCTTTCCGACCCCAAGCGGCCTATCGGCTCGTTCCTTTTCCTCGGGCCCACAGGCGTGGGCAAGACCGAACTGGCGCGGGCGCTGGCGGAATTTCTGTTTGACGACGAGCGCGCCATGCTGCGCATTGACATGTCGGAATACATGGAGAAGCACGCGGTGGCGCGGCTGATTGGCGCGCCTCCGGGCTACGTAGGGTATGAGGAAGGCGGGCAGCTCACCGAGCAGGTGCGGCGCCGGCCTTATTCCGTCCTGCTCTTCGACGAAATCGAAAAGGCGCACCCCGACGTCTTCAACATCTTCCTGCAAATCCTCGATGACGGCCGCCTGACCGACGGCAAGGGCCGCACCGTGGACTTCAAGAACACCGTCATCATCATGACCTCCAACATCGCCAGCACCTTCATTCACGAGGCGATGAACGGACGGGGGGCCGATGAACCGACGGCGATTTCCGAAGCCCTAAAGAAACGAATTCACCAGGCACTGCTCGAACACTTCCGTCCGGAGTTCTTGAACCGCGTGGATGAGATTGTGATCTTCAACCCACTGGGCAAGGAAAACATCAAGAAGATCATCGAACTGCAACTCGGTTATTTGAAGAATCTGCTGGCCGAGCGCAAGATCCAGATTGAATTGTCTCCCAAAGCGCACGAACTGCTCTTCCGCGAAGGCTACGACCCGCAATTCGGCGCTCGTCCACTCAAGCGCGCCATCCAACGCCTAATCCAGGACCCGCTGGCCATGAAGCTCCTGGACGGCGAGGTGCTGCCCGGCGAATCGGTGGAAGTTGACGGCGACCTGAAGAAGGGCACGATGACGTTCAAGCGCGCCACGGCCAAGGCGGCGAGAAGCTGAGGTACAATTAAGTTGTTAGGGGGACCTGTGTATATCATCCACTTTGAGCAGCCAGTTCTACCTTATCCGGGCTCCGTGTTGAAGGCAAAGAGCCCCGGCTTGTGGCCAGACCATTTCGGAATTTTCGTAGGAACCACGCCCGACGGCACGCCCATGGTGCTTCACAGCAACGGGACGTGTGTGGTCCCCACGTCCCTCGATGAATTTGCCCTTGGACGAGTGGTCGAGGTCGCGGACGCGCCTTGCACACTCGAACATCAGCGCGCTATCTTAGGTCGGGCGTACTCGCAAGCAGGCCACCCTTACAACGTCCTTTTTGCCAACTGCGAGCACTTTGCCAACTGGGCTTTCTCTGGCGCGCCTGAGAGCCCGCAGCTCAGAAGTTACATTGCTGGCGCCGGCGTGTTAGGACTGGCGTTGTGGGGGTTATGGGGCCTAGGCGGGGAGACTGCGTAATGCAATGCTCATATACCTGGACACAAGAGACCTGATAAACCTATTCGAGCGCGGGGAGCCTATTAGCCCCTCTGCATTCGCAGACAGGTTGGCGTCCGGTGAGCACAAGTTAGTTCTTTCCTTTTACAACATTCGTGAGATTTCACAGCCTCTATTCTCAGGGTCTGCCACCACGGTGGTGACAAGAGTGCTCAACAGTATAGAGGAGGTGCCGCATCTTTACATACGCCTCTTCGAGCTGGACATCGATGAACTCAAGGAGGCTGCGCGTGCCTTTTCTGCGGGTCAGGAGTACAGGCAGATCCAACCTTTTGCGGATCGTCTTGACAAATCCATGGAGAGGGAACCCTCGGGTCCGTTCAAGCTGCTGCTAAGAGCCTCTGCCGCCGAAATAGTATTTACTTGTTTCTGGAGGTCCCCCAATATTCTTAGGCAACCCTCCGGTACTCAAGGGGATTTCATCCAGCTTTTGCAGCGGGACCGAGAACGTCCTGTGCCTAGCTTTCGAGAATACTTGCAGTCGAACTTTTCCAAGGCGATACGGTGGCGCAGCCTCGGAAGCACAGTACCGAACCCTCATGCGTTCATTGATTGGGTGAGCCAGAACGCCGAACGCTGTCCGAGCCTTCGCCTGACGCACGAACTATACTACCAACTCGTCAGGGACAAGACCGCAACACTTGATCCAAATGATTTTCCCGATTTGGCACACGCACTAGCTATACCTTACGTCGACTTGGTAACCTTGGACGGCACCATGCGCGAGTACGCGCGCCGGGCATGTCGCGACGCCAACGCTCCCCAATGGAACGCGAAGATCTGCAACGATGCAAAGCAAGTACTCGATCAGTTGGAGCGCGGACGTGTTCTGTAGGTCCGCGCCGGCTGGCATTAGGATCGGTGATAAGGACGCCGAACTTGGATGGACATCAAATACTTCTTTGATAAGAAGCTCGAAGTACTGAGAGAATTTTACGCAACGGGCAAGGTGCCCTTTGATCAAGTAATCAAGGATGCTGAGGCCGAGTACGAACAATGGTCCTACAGCTTTGCGGGAGAGGACGAGGATCCGAGTCCGCCGGTAGAAGTGATGGACAGGTACGAGAAGGGGAATGCGTGTAAGAGCCTCTTGGGGGAAGCATGCCTGAGCGCTCTTCAGCAGACGTTTAAAGAATGCCTGAATGATTATATCAAAGACCGCGGGCTGTGGAGAGAAGCGGGAGAACTGGCAGCGAAGCTAAAAAAAGAAAAAAAAGATGGGGGTTGGCTGCAACGGTACAAAATAGTCTTTCGGGATTTACTGGGTTGTGACTGGGATAAGTCCCCGGTCCCGGTTTCGATTCTGGAAGAGATAGTGCTCGCGAGGAATGTAATCGAACACGAAGCTCACACCATTTCTTTTGCTCGGTGGCGGGACCGGCAGTACAAATCCAAATACCCCGTAAGCCTATTTTCCGACGAACTCTTGCCCGAGCTAATCTCTGTCACCGAGGACAACCTGCGGCAGGCGATGGACTCAATAGAGACGTTTATCGAATGGTTAATAACGATTAGGGGGTAGTTACGCTTGCCGTTTTCCCAAGCTTGGGCTTTACCCGTGTAGTGGACGGCCTCATGTTCCTGCTTTGTCGCCTCATGATATAATTTTGTAGAGATTCGAACTAGAGAGGGGCACCCCCGTTGAAAATCAAGGTGGTGGTTCACGAGGCGGAGGAAGGCGGCTACTGGGCTGAGGTTCCGGCGATCCCCGGCTGTGCCGCGCAGGGCGAAACCATGGAAGAGCTGATGGCGAACGCCCACGAGGCGATCGAGGCATGCCTGTGGGTTGAAGTCGATCCGGGGTCAGGTCCATGCGAGACGTAAGGATTAGAAAGGTTCCGGGGAAAATCTACAAGAGCTTTCTCAGAGAAGCACGCAAGCATAACCACAGCCTTGAGGATGAAGTTCGCGATACCATCTTCGAGTACGTGATAGAGCAGTATCCATCCCAGCGTAATCTCCTTATTGGCAAGCTGAGTCGCAGCGGCCGCCTTCGAGTTTTCAAGCGCGAACGAGCTTACAGGCATCTAATACATTGAGGCTTAATCCATGTGGAACAATCTGAAGACAACGATACTGCTTGCCGCGATGACCGGCCTGCTGCTGGCCATTGGGCAGCTTTGGGGCGGGCAGCGGGGAATGACGTTTGCCTTGGTGCTGGCGGCGGTGATGAATCTGGGCAGCTATTTCTTTTCCGACAAGATTGCGCTGAAGATGAGTGGCGCGAAGCCAATTGCGCGCGAGGAGAATCCGCGCCTTTACCAGATCGTGGAGCGCCTGGCGGCCAAGGCTAACATTCCGGTGCCCAAGATCTATTACATTCCCACTGATTCGCCGAACGCGTTTGCCACCGGCCGCAATCCCAGCCACGCTTCGGTGGCGGTGACGGGTGGCATCCTGGACATTTGCGACGACGAGGAAATTGAGGGCGTGCTGGCGCACGAGCTCGGGCACGTGAAGAACCGCGACATCCTGATCAGCGCGGTGGTGGCCACGCTAGCCGGGGCCATCACCTTGATTGCCCGGATGGTTTATTGGGGCGAGCTGTTCGGGGGCTTTGGCGGCTCGCGCGACGACAATCGGCGCGGCGGAGGCATGTTCTCTGCGCTCGCCATGATGATCGTGGCGCCGCTTGCGGCCATGCTCATTCAACTTGCCATTTCCCGCTCGCGCGAGTACGAAGCGGACGCCACTGGCGCGCGCATCACCGGAAATCCCCAAGGTCTGGCGCGGGCGCTCGGCAAGATTGATCAATTTTCGAAGCGCATCCCCATGCAAGCTTCGCCCTCCATGGCGCACATGTACATCTGCCAGCCGCTCACCCCAGGTGCGGTCTTCTCCAGCCTGTTTTCCACCCACCCGCCCATCCGCAAGCGCATCGAGCGGCTGATCGGTCGGGAACAATTTTGAATTATGAATTCTAAAATTATGAATTGGTTGCTTGATTGTCCCCACAGCAACCTGCCTACTGCTTATGGCGCGGCGCATTCCTCCCGTCTGCTCGGGATTGGGGAAGAACAGTGGTCAGTAGGCAATTCACAATTCACTATTCGTAATTCACAATTCTACCAGACACCCGACACCTGGCACCTCCCGGCCTCGTTTAGCCTATAATGCTTTATCATGCCCTCCGATTCCGGCGGCGACTTCGAAAGGCACGTCGCGAGCTTGGGAGAAATTATCATGCGTATCGGAAAAAGGATTGAAGGCTTCTGGCAGCGGGTTACTGAAGGCATCGCGGTGCAAGTTCTGTGGTCGCAGTTCATGGCGGAAGCGCGGGCGAGCTACAGCCTTTACTCCCGCGAGATAGATTGGGAGGCGCTGCGCAAGGAAACTCGAGGGCGGCGATTCAGGAAGACCACCAGCGCGCTTTTTTGGGCCATGCTGATGAAGCTTTCTCCGGCCCGCCGGGTCTTCCTGCTCATTGCCTTGTTTTTCGCCATCGTTGCATTGACCAAGAGCCAGATCACAATTTCGATTTCCGAACATGGCCACGAGGTCGCCCTGCCCAACAATTTCCTGCCCGTCCTGCTGTCCGTCGCGGCCCTGCTTTTTCTGCTGGTGCTCGAACTTGCCGACCGCGTCACCATGAAGCGCGACCTCGAAATTGCGCGCGAGATACAGCGCTGGTTGGTACCTGCGACACCGCCCGAGGTGCCGGGAGTCGAGATTGCGTTCATTTCGCGGCCCGCCAACACTGTAGGCGGGGATTACTACGACGCCTTTTTGCGCCCTTCTCCGAACTCGAAATCCAACTCGAAGCGTTTGCTGCTGGTGGTGGCGGATGTGGCAGGAAAGAGTGTTCCCGCGGCATTGCTCATGGCCACGTTTCAAGCCAGCCTGCGCACCTTGGCAGAAGCCAATACTTCTCTCCTCGAGTTGGTCGAGGGGATAAACCGCTACGCTTGCGCCCACAGCCTGGGCGGTCTCCGCTTTACGACCGCATTTTTCGCAGAATTAGAACCCGAGACGGGTGTACTCTCCTACATCCGCGCGGGGCACGATACGCCATTCATTCGCCGCGCCTCTGGGAGCATCGAGCGGCTGGAGACCGGGGACCTGCCGCTGGGCATCGACGCCGGCGCTCATTTCACCTGCGGCGCCACAACCATGGGCCCTCGCGACCTGCTGGCTATCTTTACGGATGGATTGATTGAAGCAGTGAACGAAGCCGACCAGGAATTCGGAGAACCGCGCGTCCTGGCTGTGCTGAAATCCAGCGACGCAGCGGGTGCGCAAGGCACACTCAAGAACCTGTTATCGGCTGTGGACGTTTTCGTGGGTCACACCCGCCAGCACGACGACATCACTTGCCTCCTCTTGCGCACCGGTTGAGATTCACCCCGAGTCATTTGCCCTGTAATCAGGCAAACACGACAAAGTCAAACGCTCAGGTTGTGCAGGTAGTTGTAACTGATCTTGGCGCTTTCGAGCGAGTCGCGGTCGCACTCATCCTGCTCCACGTAAAAATGCTTCATACCACCTTCGCGCGCGGCCTTGAAAATCTTCTTCCAGTCGATGACCCCCTGGCCCACTTCCGTGAAGGCCCCAGGCCGAGAGTCCTCCCCGGTGGTGGGTGGGTAGCCGGGTTTCAAGTCCTTGATGTGAAGCTGCGGAAAGCGCCCCGGAAAACGGTGGAAGTAGTCCACCGGGTCTTTCCCTGCGCGCACGCACCAGAAGCAATCCAGCTCGAAACTTACGAGTTTGGGATCCGTCCTGCGAATCAGCTCGTCGTAGATGACCGCACCGTCCACGTTGGCATAATCGAAATTGTGGCCGTGATAAAAAAACCGGCAGCCCGCCGCGCTGACGGACTTCCCGATTTGGTTGAACCATTCCGCGTCTCGCTTGACGGCCTCGAGCGACCTGCGGTCTTGCTCGTCCAGGCTGGCCAATCCGATGTAAGTGACGCCGCATTCCTTCGCACTCGCAATGTGTTTCTCGAGATCAGACTTAAGCTGGGACTCCTGGAATTGCGTGCTTATGATCTTAAGGCCGTGCTCAGTCAGAATTCGCCGGAGCTCTGCGGGCTTCTTTCCATAGTAGTCGAAGCTGCCCGACTCCACTTCTTGATATCCGATTTCGGCCACCCGCTTGAGTGTTCCCTCCAGGTCCTTTTCCATGTTGTCGCGGACGGTGTAGAGCTGTAAGCCGATGGGCATGCCGTAAGGACTCGCCAGAAGCTGCTCCGTGCGGCTCAAGGCAAGAGCTGTCAGGCCCAGCCCAGCGTTTTGCAAGAATCGTCTTCTCGGGATCGAATTCATCATCTCGTTTTACTCCTCTCGAGAATTTCTACTTGAAGCGAGCATTACAGTTTTTCTGCCTTGACCAGCAGGTCATTCGATTTTGCCGGATCGAACGGAGACTGAGCGTAATCGCCCCAAAATTGCAGCTTCCCAAAACCGGCTTGAGCTAGAAGATCGGCGAGACGGTTCCGGAAGAGAGGTATTTGGCGAGAGCTTCTGACGTGGGATTGCCACTTTCCCCCCGCCTTTTCGCGCGCCAGAAACATGGCGTGAAAGTTGATCGCTTGCAGTTCATAGTCGGCGAATTTCACCAGCAAGACTTCTTCTTTTGCAGTTTCTCCTGAAAGCAGCGGGAACCAATGGGCCTTCTCTTTCCATCGAAGATCGTAGTTGAGGTTTTGGGTAAGCAATACGCCTCCAGCTCGCAAAGCGCCTACGATTCCCGTTAAGGCGGCCAGCAACTGCCCCTCGCCCAAGATTCCCGGCAAGGCATTACCCAAGCAGAAGGCGGCGTCGTAGGTGGGGCCAAGTTCCCCGGCTTCCTCCATCTTGAGGAGGCTTACCTCGGTTTGGCCGCCGGCCGCGGAGATGGCATCCGCCTCATGGCGGATTCGTTGCCGGGCAAAGGCCACCGTGTCTTCGTCCGCATCGAATCCAAGCACGCTGAAGCCTCGCCGGGCCAGCGCTACCACATGCCCCCCCGTCCCGCAAGCCGGCACCAGGACTCGCCGGCCGGCACTCCGGGCGAGTTCTTCCAGCAGCGGCAACTCGCGCGCCAGACGCTTCTCCCAATTAATCACCGCGTCGTAGTATTCCGCGAAGTTTGGAGACATGGATCACCCGCGTTGTACCGGAAGTCTACTTCATGTCGGCAGGTACGGGAATGGTCACTTGCCCTGTGGCGGCCCACTCGGTGCCGCGTTGAAGGGTCAAGATGAAGCCGGGACTCTGCATGGCCTTCACGTCATGCCCCAGAGCGGTCTGGAATACGCGGCCTGTCCCGTAGGATACCGTCCAGATGAGCGGCTCATCCTTTCCCGTCCCGCATCCCTGACCGGGCTTGTGGCAATTGTTAGGATCATCGAACGCCGAGGCGAGGAGGTGGATGTCAGGCTGTATTGAGAGGCGATGATAGAGCTCGTCGCGCTCGGCAAAAGAAGCGGGCATGCCCTTGGTGATAGGATGCTCGCGGTCGACGATAGTCACGGTGTAAGCGTGATAAGGGCCATGCCCAGCCGTTTCGCGCCAGGTGCCTCCCACCAGCTTGTCGAATTCCTGCCAACCCCAGAAGGCATTGTTGGAAGCGTGGTAAGAAACCAGGCCCTTGCCGTTTCTCACAAAGTCCAGCATCGCCTGGCGCGCCCCCTCGTCCCACCAGGGACCGGCGGAATACTTCATGTCGTTATAGTTGAGCAGCAGGACGTCATAAGGCGAAAAGGTCTCGAGCGTGTTTCCGCGGACCTCTTCGTTGACGCGAACGTCGAACTTGCCAGTGCTTTCCAGGATTTCGCGCAGCAGCGGAGTTGTGGCACGCCAGTCGTGATTATTAACGCCTGTCAAAATCAGCACCTTGATTTTGGGAGGCGTCTGAGCAGGCAGAGAAGTGAGACTTGCGAAGAGCATCAGAAATGCCAAAAGGATTCGTGACATAATCAAAAGACCTCCGGGCAGTCATTATACAGTTGTTCTCTCGCGCGGCAATTCCATCTTTCCACCACCAAGGCACCAAGGGTTAGGGGTTTTGATTACAAAGCTCTTCCTTGGTGCCCTGGTGTCTTGGTGGTCGAAGATGTCATACTGTATTGTTCCACCTTCTACATGAATCTAGTCGCCGCGCTCCAAAAAGGGTGAGTCGACTGGAGATTTCTTTTGCGAGGGCTTATGAATTTCAAGACAATTGCAATCCACGCTGGATACAACCCCAAGGAACATTTCGGCGCGGTGATGACGCCCATCTACCAGACATCCACATTTGCCTTCCTCGGCTTTGGTCAGCATGGCCCATTCGACTACTCGAGGAGCGGGAATCCAACCCGCAAGGCGCTGGAGTCCTGCCTTGCCGCATTAGAGGGCGGGACGGCGGGCTTCGCTTTCGCGACCGGTATGGCCGCCGAAGCGACGCTGCTCATGATGTTCGAGTCGGGAGACACCATCGTCGTGCACAACGACCTCTATGGCGGCACGTACCGCCTGTTCGAGTCGGTTTTCGCGACGAAGCAGATCCGCGCCCACTACGTTGATTTGCGAAACCTCTCCAAGTTATCTTCAGCTCTTGCCACCGCGCCCAAGGCGGTGTGGGTGGAGTCGCCCACGAATCCCCTCATGAATTTGGTGGACATCCGCGCGGTGTCGGAACTGGCGCACCAGCATGGCGCGCTGGTCATCTGTGACAACACATTTCTTTCGCCCTATCTTCAGCGGCCCCTCGAGTTGGGCGCGGACATCGTGGTGCATTCGACGACCAAATACATCAACGGCCATTCGGACGTGGTGGGTGGCGGTCTCGTGGTTAAAGACCCGCGCCTTGCCGAACGGATCTACTTTTTGCAGAATGCCATGGGGACATGCGCAGGACCACAGGATTGTTTCCTGGTGCTGCGTGGCATCAAAACGCTCGCCGTGCGCATGGAAGAGCACAACCGCAACGCCTTGGAAATTGCGCGCTGGCTGGAGAAGCATCCCCAGGTGTCCGTGGTGCTGCATCCAGGACTGGAAAGCCATCCGCAACATGACTTGGCGTTGCGTCAAGCGCGTGGATTTGGGGGAACGTTTTCCTTCCGGCTGGGAGGTGGTGAAGAAGCCGTCAAGCAGTTTTTGGCGCGCTGTCGAATTTTCACCTTGGCGGAGTCGTTGGGAGGAGTCGAGTCGCTCATCGAGCATCCTTCCACAATGAGTCATGCCTCCGTACCACGCAATGTCCAATTGCAGATGGGGATCACGCCGGACCTGATCCGCATTTCCGTGGGTCTGGAGGATGTCAGCGACCTTATTGCTGACCTTGATGCCGCCCTCGCCGGCTGAGGAGAACGCCGGCCGCGGGCCTTCTCCCCTGGGTGCGGCGACGAAGCCGCCGTCTTGTTGCCCTGGCAAAGAATTACATCCGTCAGGACGCTAGCCGCCGGCGGATCGTGAATGAGCAAGGGCTGCCGAGGGGTTACAGCGGGGGCTACCCGCCGAACAACTCCTCGAGCAGTTGGGCTTGTTCCATGTCGAGATAGGCGGCGACATCCCGGAGAATCGTGTGAAGGGTCCCGACGCGAAGTTCTTTGTGCGCAGGCACGGTCACGTGATGCTCGACGCCCTTCGCCGAGCAGGTTAGACGAATGTGGCTGCCGGTCTGACGGGTGATTTGATAGCCGTCACGACGAAGGAGAGAGGCGAACTTCTTCCCGTCGAGGTCGCATGGGAGCTTCAAGCGGGGATAACCTCGTCCTTCACGAGATGGAGGTGGATAAGTCGAGGGGCGCTTTGGGGCTCGAAGTGGCAGCGCACGGCGTCTTGCACCATGGCTTTCAGTTCGTCCAGAGTGTCGGCTTGAGTGTAGATTGAAAAACCCAGGGCTCGGGCTTCATACCCGCCTTCAGGTGATTCCTGAACGCTAAAGATGATTTCGGTCTCGTCCATGGTGACCCCCGCCGAGCGCCATTATACCACTCTGGCGTCGGCACCCCAAAAGCGAAAAGGGCGCGGCGGAAACGCAGCATGGACGCCCATGCTCCTCCTTTCCTCTCGAGAACAGGTAACACGAATTCTACAAGCATAATACGGTAGAATAAGGGTGTGCTATGCTGATGAGCAGGTTCCTATGCATATTCCCGATGGCTACCTAAGTCCCAGCACGTGCGCGGTGCTGTATGCCAGTTCGGCGCCCTTCTGGTACGTTGCCATGCGCCGGTTGAAGCGATGGCTCAGCACGAGGCTTATTCCGTTGCTTTCGGTGTTTGCGGCATTTTCCTTCCTGGTCATGATGTTCAATCTGCCGCTGCCCGGCGGCACCACTGGGCACGCCCTGGGCGTCGCCATCGCTGCCATAATCCTGGGGCCGTGGGCTTCCATTCTCGCTCTTTCGATTGCCCTGCTGATCCAAGCTCTCTTCTTTGGGGACGGTGGCATCACCACGCTGGGGGCCAACTGCTTTAACATGGCGATTGTCGGTTCTCTGGTGGCTTACTTTGTTTATCGCCTTCTGGCCGGGCGGGCGGCCATCACGTCTTCGCGAAGAGTTGTCGCAGCAGCGTTAGCTGGCTACACTGCCATCAATGCATCGGCGTTATGTGCCGCCGTCGAGTTTGGCATTCAGCCCCTGTTTTTCAGAGACGCAACCGGCGCGCCCTTGTATGCCCCGTACCCTTTGCGCATTGCAATTCCGGCCATCATGATTGGACACTTGACATTTGCGGGACTCGCCGAGTTGGTTTTGTCAGGGGGAGTGGTGGCCTACTTGCAACGCGCGAATCCATCCTTGCTAAAGCTCACAGCCCCGTGCGCAATTCCCGGTGATGAGGAGGTCCGCCACGTTGTGGGTCAAGGCGCCTGGAGTACCGTGCGACCCCTCTGGATTGCTCTGGGCTTGCTGTTGGCCTTGACTCCTCTGGGTGTCCTGGCGGGTGGCGCGGCTTGGGGCGAGTGGGGAGCGCGCGATTTTTCGCAGGCAGCAGCACGGCAGAAGATCGCGGCGGCTTCGAGCAACGCGGCCCCCCCTAGACAAGCACCCCAAGGTTTGGAGCGTCTTTACTCCCTGTGGACCGCGCCCTTTCCTCAGTACGCTCCTTCCTTCGTCCGGCGGCCGGCGCTTGGCTACCTGCTTTCCGCCATGTTCGGTTCCGGCATCATCATCCTGGTTTTCCTGATCGTCAGCGCGTTGTTCGCACGCGGAGGCAGGCAACGAGAAGCAGAGTCGATGAAGACCGCAGGTCCGTCCGGTGGCTGACGGATAAAAGCCGCAGACCTCAATAGCGGAGGTCTGCGCTACCCTCTCTCGAAGGCAGCGAATGAGTTTTGTTGAACGCACCCTTTCGAATCTTGTTAATGGAATGGAGCGAGCTCTCGATGCGGAAGAACTCGCGACAAGCGACGGCCTGCTCCAGCGTCTTGACCCACGAATCAAAGTGGTCGGCATCCTGGCCCTGGTCGTGGCCGCTGCCATGGCCCACAGACTCTGGGTTATCGGCGCAGTTTTTGCGGTTGCGGTGACCATGGCCGTAACGTCTCGCGTCTCTCTTGGAATCCTGGCAAAGCGGGTTTGGATTGCCATCCTCGTGTTTACCGGGGTCATTGCCCTCCCCGCTCCATTTATTATCCCGGGCCGGGAAGTCTGGCGGCTTCCAGGGGTTGGTTGGCCGGTCACCGCTCAGGGACTGGCCAGCGCGTGTTACCTCGTGGCCCGGGTGGAGACTGCCGCAACGTTATCGGTTTTGCTGATACTTTGCACACCTTGGAGCCATGTGCTGAAGGCGCTCCGAGTGCTGCGCGTGCCCGTGGTCTTCGTCGTTACCCTGGGCATGACGTACCGCTATATTCTCCTGCTGCTTCAAACCGCCCACGACATGTTCGAGTCGCGCCGCAGCCGGATGGTGGGCAAGCTCGAGGGAGCCGAACGCCGTCGCGTGGCCGCCTCGAGCGCGGGAGTTCTGATGTCCAAGAGCCTTCAACTCAGTGGCGATGTTTACAGCGCCATGCTATCCAGAGGCTTTCGCGGCGAAGTCTATGTGTTGGATGACTTTCACACATCGACGATCGACTGGATCATGCTAGCCGTCTTTGTGCTGCTGGCTTCGGGGGGATTCTATTTCGGGCGATGAATGACCCCCCTTGGAGAGAGGGCAAAGACCCAATCGGAATTAGGGAGAGCTGAATGTCAGTTCCGGTTTTTGAGGTGCGAGACGTCACCTTCTGCTATCAGAAGGTGACCGCGCTCGACGGCCTGAGCCTTACCATCAAACCGGGTAAGCGAGTGGCCCTGCTGGGAGCCAATGGGTCGGGCAAGTCAACCCTGCTGCGCATTCTGGACGGGCTGGCCTTTCCGGAAAAAGGCAGCGTCTTGTTCGACGGCGAGCCACTCACCGAACATCGTTTACAGGATCATGAATTCGGCTACCAGTTTCGCCGCCGAGTGGGACTGGTATTCCAGAATCCCGATGTCCAGCTTTTTTCCCCGACGGTCTTTGATGAGGTGGCCTTTGGCCCCTTGCAGCTCGGCTGGCCCAAGGAGGATGTCCGCAGGCAGGTCGCCCAAATGCTCGAGGTTATGAAGATAACCCCGCTCAAAGATCGCTCCCCCCATCATTTGTCGACGGGCGAGAAGAAACGGGTAAGCCTGGCGTCGGTGCTGGTGCTTGACCCCGAAGTGCTCCTGCTCGACGAGCCCACGGCGGCGCTGGACCCGAAGAGCGCAAGCCAGATGATCGATTTCCTGGTGGGCTGGCGTGGGGGAATGAAGACCGTGATTACGACCACACACCACCTGGATATTGTCGAGGATATTGCGGATTACTGTTATGTCTTCGAGACCGGTGGTGTCGTAGCCGAAGGGGCGCCCGCGGAGGTCTTGCGCGACACGGCCTTGCTGGAGCGGACCAACCTTATCCACGTTCACCGCCACGTTCACCCCTCCGGCGAAGTTCACTCACACCCTCATCTTCATCCCCACAAGCATCCCGATCTGTCATCCTGAGCGGAGCGAAGGATCTGTGCAGTTGTTTTAGCTGGGGCTTGGTAGCCCACGACGAACTGCGGAGATCCTTCGCTACGCTCAGGATGACAGCTCAAAACAAGCTCAGCAAATTCAGCTTCTCTTCTTCCGGCAGGAATGCAGCGCGGATGGCGTTTTGACCCAGATGAAGCATCTGCTCGCGCGTAAGGCCGAAAGTTCTTGCGGCCAACAGATATTCATTAACCAAGTCTGTCCCGAACATGGCAGGGTCATCAGTGTTCAACGTCACCACAAGGCCGGCCTCGAGGAACTTCGGCAAGGGATGGTCCTCGATGCGGGCCAGCACGCCGGTCGCGACATTACTGGTGAGGCAGACCTCTAATGGAATCTGGCGGTCACGGAGCAACGCCAGCAAAGCCGGATCACGCGCCGCGGAAAGTCCGTGTCCGATGCGCTCGGCTCCCAGCGCCTCGACCGCTTGGCGCACGCTCTCCGGTCCACAGGCTTCTCCCGCATGGGCGACAACATGGAGGCTCATTTCGCCGGCTTCCCTAAAAACCTCCCTGAAAAGTTCCGCCGGCCCGCGCGTTTCGTCACCGCCGATACCTAAAGCCACCACGCCCTGCCGCCGAAAGCGCGCGGCCCAGCGTAACACTTCGCGCGTATGCTCGACACCGAAATGGCGGATGGCGTCAAAAATCCATTGCACCCGCACGCCGAGAACTTCCTGCGCCGCGCGCGCCGCCGAAGCCACCGCGCCGAAAATAGCCTCGAGCGGTTGTTTCTTCCACAGCACAACTCCGGCGGCGAAAATGATTTCTGCATACTTCACATTTTGGTTCGCCAGGCCCTCGATCAGCCGAGCGGTGGCCATGGCGTAATCGCTCGGAGTTTCCAGGAGCAAGGTCACCAATTTGAAGGCCTGGAGAAAATCCTGAAAGTTCCCGTACCGGTATCTCTGCCTAGCGCGTTCCGAGATCCAGTCCCGTGTCTCCTTCTCCAGACGCCCCTTGGAACGCGAGAGTTCATGCAGGGTTTCAGGCTGGACGCTTCCCTCCAAATGGAGGTGCAACTCCACTTTGGGAAGGTGTCGGATGAATGACTCAAATTCAGTGGCGGGTTCGTGCATGGCAGCATCAGCATAACAGGGAATAGGGAACAGGGAATAGGGAACAGGAATGCTGAATATGGTGCATGCTGCCTCAATCGTGGCTTCGCACGCCCCAAAAGGCGCTGGCTTGTCTACTATTGAGGTGGGCTGTCGTAATCGGGTGACGGCAAGTTGGAAACCCCAGCCTGACAAGGGGCATCTAATCTATCCTCTTGTCTCGCCGATGGCCGCGCGGGGCGGGGGTTTTAAGTAAGTCGAGGGCGCAACCAACGTGGAAAGGACGTTGCGGTTTACGGTCGTTGGGACGGCTTTTGAGACGAAGCCCAATATTTTCGGGGCAGCAAACAAAAAATATGCGAATATTAACTCGCCAACTCCGCGAGGGCTCAGACTACCGCTTATTTTTCCTTGCGCCGTTATCGCTGCTCCTGTTCGCCGCCAGCCTACGTGCCCAAGAGCGCAGTGCAACTTCCCCGGCATTGCCGGAATTCCCCCATCCTTCATCTCTCGATCAGCAAAGCCCGCCACAAAATCCGCCGGCGCATCAGTCCGAGACGTCGAGCGCCACGGGCGATCAGAAACAGTCAGCTACTAAGCCCGGGAGCCCGGGAACCCCGCCGGCGAACCCGCAGCCCCAGCGCATCCTCGGTGTCATGCCTAATTTCCGCGCCGTCAGCGCCGGGGTGGTCCCGCCGCCACCTACACCAAGGCAGGCTTTTGTCCTCGCCACCCAAAACAGTTTTGACTACTCGGCGTTTGTCTTCGTGGGCATCACCTCTTTGTTGGCGGAAGGAACAAATACACACCCGCAACTGGGCAAAGGCTTGCCCGGCTTCGGGAGGTATTATTGGCGAGGTTTCGTCGATAAGACGGATGGCAACTACCTGGTCATCTTTGCCTTGCCCACAGTTTTCCATCAGGACGAGCGTTACTATGCCTTGGGCAGGGGCAGTATCTTGAAACGACTCGTCTACTCCGCCTCTCGCGTCGTCATCACTCCCAACTATCAGGGTGACCCCAGCTTCAATGCTTCCGAAATATTGGGCAGGGGCATCTCGCAAGGCATTTCGCTGGCGTATTACCCTAGCCAAACCAGGACCTTTGGAGGGTTCGCCAGCAAGTACGGATACGCCATCGGGCGGGACGCCCTTACGAATGGCTTTCGCGAATTCTGGCCGGACATCGCCGTGCATGTCCTGCATCGCCATCCGTAATCCACGTGTTGCTATTCCAATTCCTTATTCTCTGCCCTTTCCTCTATCGTCCGGGCAGTGCTGGCTTACCCGCGTTTAGCCAGGCCGTGTACCAGTAGGACCCCGCGTCGTGCGCTGCTTCGTTGATAGCCCTCATCACGGTGGCGCCGATCTGTGAATAGAAACGATCGAAGTATTCGTCGGTATAATCCGGCAGGCCCTCCCGAGCGCGCAAATCCGCGAGGATGATGGAATCCAAGCTGGTATAAGCCTCGAGGCAGCTTTGGAATGCGTATTCGGTGGGATCGTCGATCTTCGCCGCATCTTGGGGATGGAGTATGAAGAACTTCGAGTAGCGGTCCAAGAGGCGAATTTCAAACCGGTCCGCCAGTCCTGTCTGGCGGGTTAGTTGGCCGTCGAAATTTCTCGTAACATGAAGCGGATTGTGGGTGTCCGCCACGTAGTGGGCCAACACGGCTGCCTCCAGTTTCACCTGATCCCAGTTACCAGACTTGAACGCCGTCATTAAGCGGAGGCTGTATTCTCCCACCTGCCAGGGCAGCACGCCGTCGCGATTGACGCGCCCGGACCCGTACTTCTCCACCGCCTGTCTGAACGAATGCGGTAAATCCAAGAAGGGAAAGATTCCATACTTATCCATGTAGATGTAGTGCCGCTTGCGTTCGTAACGATCTTTGGTCATCCAGAGGTCAGGATCATTGGCGTGTTCAACGAGAAACTGACGATTCGCCTCAAAAAAGCCGCGCATCTCGGAAGGGAGGGTTTGGATCGCCCAGGTGTTCACGATGTCGTGGCCCGTCGGACCCCAAGCCGCCAGCGGATGAACTATCCATAGCCAAAACGCCAGAATGGCGACTAGCCGGCTAAGGGACCAAACGGATGTCAACTGCTTATGGCGCCGCGCGTTGGACATAAGGATCTCGTTCCCCCCTTCGTCCGGGGAACCCCAGAATCCGAAACGATCAGCCCGATTTTAACCTATTTCACAAGGATTTGTCGTCGAGCAGTATTTCCGTTAGGCTTCGTGGGTGTGGGGGGCGCGTTTCCGTGCTTCATGGCGAGTGAAGGCGATGCGGTGAATCACCGTCACGTTGGAGAGCACAGCGATGAGCCAGACCACCGGGGCCATGCGGTCAAATAAGGCGCCGATGATGATCAGCACCACCCGCTCAGGTCGCTCCAGGAAGCCCACCTTGCAGGAGGGGATGACGTTCTCGGCTCGCGCGCGGCTGTAACTCACCATAACGGAGCCGATCATGGCCACGGCGACGAGGGATACATAAAGGAACCGGTTGATGCGTCCGTAATAGATCAACAGGCCGATCAGCAGGCAGAGGTCGGAGTAGCGATCCATGACGGAGTCGAAGAAGCCGCCGAAGGGCGTCACGCGGCCCTCCAGTCGTGCCACGCGGCCGTCCGCCATGTCGAAAATCCCCGCCAGGATGATGGTGACACCCGCCCAGCGAAAATAGCCATAGGCGAACAAGTAGGCAGCCAGCAGGTTGATGCCGAACCCAATAAAGGTGAGGATATTAGGGTTGACGCCCATCGCCGCAAAGCCGCGCACAATGGCGTCAAGCACACGGCCGAGCGTGTCGCCGATTTTCCCAGTGACCACCGAAGTATGCCAACCTTCTAGGCTTCGGACTGCTCGTGGATGGTCTGAACGGCCCGGATTTCAAACTCCCGCACTCCGTTGGGCGTCGAAATCCTGACCGAATCCCCTGGCTTCTTCCCCATCAAGCCACGGCCAATGGGCGAGGTCGTAGAGATTAAGCCCTTGCTGACCTCCGCCTCTTCGCTCGTAACCAATTTGTACTCGATCTCGGATTCCCGGTCAACATCGTATAAGACCACCTTCGAGCCAAAAGCGATCTTGTCCTTAGGGATATTACCGAGATTGACCAGCGAGAGATCTGCCAACCTCTTCTTAAGCTGGCCAAGCCGCGCGCCAACGTAGTCCTGGCGTTGCTTGGCCATGTGGAACTCGGCGTTTTCACTCAAGTCGCCGAGCGCGCGGGCCCGCTTCAACTCTCGAGGAAGCTCGTGATTTAGTTCATGCTCCAACGCCTGAATTTCTTCCTGAAGCTTCTGAACAATGGATGTGGGCATATCAAAAACCTTGCCTCCAGAGGTGAGACCTAATTATACAGGAATTCGGGCATCAATTCAGCGAAAGCCGAGCAGCGGTAGTGACTCAGTTTGATTCGTAGCGCCGGCCTTCAGGCTGGCACTTGCCGGCCTAAAGGTCGGCGCTACTTAAAATGAGACACTACCCGGCCAGCCGCGCCTTGGGGCTGAATCTGGACCAGGTTGTGCTTCCCGCCGCCGAAGGAGAGCGTATCCATTGGGCACACGCTGACGCAAACGCCGCAGCCAATACAGGAGCTGGTGGCGTTATCCAAGACCTGCTGCTTGAGCGCATAGCTCATCACGTCGATTCCCGCCTGGCAATTGCGCGAACATTCAGCGCAGGCGATGCACTTGTCGTTGGCCACGATAGCAAAGCGGCTTATCCCCAGTTTCGCGTACGCTTTGCTCATCAAGTGCATCAGCTTGGCCAAGGGACACCAGTAGCGGCACCAGACCTTGCCACCCAAAAACGGATAGAGCGTGACAGGAAGGATGCCCACCAGCCACACGTCCGCAAAGAGGTGGTACGTGTCCAGGCCCCAGGCTGCCGGATGGCGCAGAAAGCTGATGCTGTCTTTAAGCAGGACCATCGCGGTGACGACCGTGGCGGCGATAAGCACAACCAGATTCATCCCTTCCCACTTGATGCTGGTTCGGCCCTTGGGAGCCAGGTGGCGCCAACGGTCCCCGAAGGTTTCCGCCAACCCGCCACACCCGCAAATCCAGGAGCAGTACCGCTTGCCGTGAAACAGAACAAAGATGGGAATGACGACGAAAGCCAGCAGCACACCCCACACAATCCAAATCTCATGAGGGTTGTTGAAGAAGGTATAGAAGGCCAACGGCCAGACGTAAATGATGCCGTAGGCGCGCCAAGCTTGTTGGGCGAATTTTGGGTCAGTGGCCAGACGTACGCCCACCCATTGGTACTTCACTGCCCACTGAAAAAGGAACTCAGGAATCAGGAAGAAGAAAATCCACTGGAAGGAGATGAGGCTGGCGTAGCGCCAAATCTGGAATTTGTCTTTGCGATCGAGTCCCCAACGTTTCAGCGCCTGAAAGCCAAACGTCGTCATGATGAGTGTGTAAAGAACGGTATACCAAAATGACCAGGGACGATTGAGAAAGGAGAGCGCCTTGTAGCCCCAGTCGCGAAAGGGCCAGAATTCGTTGCCGGAACCGACCTTGGCGCCATACACGGTGTAGCAAGCCAGGAACGAAACCCCCAACCAAGCGTATCGGTCATCTCGAAGCCCCAGTGCGACCAGCGCACCCACGCCGGCGGCAGCCGTTAACCCGCCCAACCAGGTAGGAATAGAGAGCAGACTGTGTCCAGCGAACTGGGCGTGACCCCCCAAGACCCAAAGGCCCAACAGGGCCACGAGAACCAGCGCCGCGGCGCGCCACGGGCTTCCATCCCACTCGTTCTCCATCTTGACGCCAAGCGACCTCAAGAATACGACGGGCAATTCCGCGCCGATGAGAACGAAAGCATGGTCGTAAGGCGTCTCGAGCGATTCCTGGTGCCCGCCACGGTCGAGCTCGAGGCGCACCGCGCGTTCGCCAAACTCCAGGACATTGGAGTTGAGCAGAAGCTCGATGCGCTTCTCCGCCACAGCGGCGTTGAGCTTCCGCTCGTTGTCTTTGAAAAGTCGCGAGAACTCGCCGCCCCGGTAGGAGAGTCGTACACGGTTCTGCTCTGCAAGCACCAGCGTCGCCTCGACGGCGCTATTTCCGCCTCCCACCACCAGGATGTCCTGGTCCTTGTAATGGCGCGGGGCGTAAAGCCGGTGATAAACCCGCTCGCGCTCCTCACCTTTCACGCGGAGCTTGCGAGGATTACCGCGCTGGCCGGTGGCGAGTACGATCCGGCGCGCGCGATACTCAGCCTTGTCGCTGACAACCCGGAAAGCGCCGTCTTTCTGGCGCTCGAGCGACTTCAGCCCTTCTTCCGTCCTCACCTCGAGCCCGTTCTCGCGCACGATCTGGTGCCAGCGTGCGATCAGGTCTTCCTTGCGCGCACCGTCCAGCCAGAGTTTCCCCTTCGGAGGAGTGGCGTCCGGCTCCGCATAGACCCATTTGCCTTCGGGGAAGTCTTCAATGGTGTTGGCAATCTTCGCTTTCTCAAGAACCAGAACGCGCAGGCCCTTCTCTTTGGCGGCAAGCGCGGCGTTCAGCCCGGCCGCGCCGGCCCCCACGATCAGCAGATCAAACATCGCTGGGTCATTGGAACGAGCATCGGGCAGGCCGGCGATGTGTTCCACAACCTCGAAACCCTGCGCCATAGCCAGCTTGATCACCGGCGCACCCGCCAAATCGCCGATGATGTAGAGCCCCGAGATATTGCTCTGATTGTGCGGCTTCAGCGCCGGGCGGCGCTGGGACAGGTCACCGCTGGTGAGAATGGCATCGATCTGTTGCCTGAGTTTATTAAGCATAATGAGATGTCATTCCGAGCGAAGCGAGGAATCTCGCTCTGGTCTGTCGAGGAAGAAGTCAGAGCGAGATTCCTCGCTTCGCTCGGAATGACAACGTTCACAACGGTTTTCAGTTAGGGGCAACTATTATGGTTGCCCAAGGGCGGCCACAAGGCCACCCCTACGCCAGCCCTACGCGGGTGACCTCAGAAGTCACGAGAGGCTCGATTTTATTTCCACATTCAACACAAGACGTTGCCGAAGGATGATTCAATCTCCCACACCGGGGACAAACCCTTGGCGAATAGGTGGTGGGAACTTTGACCAAGCCCGGAGGTAATCCCGCCATACTGCTATCGCCCGCAGGGCGTGTGACTAGAGCCAGAAAACCAAAAAGGTTCAAGAAGAAGCCAGCAAGAAACCATGGCCAGGGCTTGAGGGCACGATTCACAGCGCGATAAGCGCACAGCGCCCCAAACACTAAGCCAAGGAAAACGTAAATTCCAAACGCGAACCATCTCCACGAGATGTTGGGTCCGAGGTTTGGCTCCGCTCCCAGGAACGCCCCGCGGGGTTTCAAGCGCGCAAGATAACGCCCAGGTTCCCGTGTGAAAGCATTGTCACAAGCTCCCGCGTGCACGGCCACGCGCTGGCCCTCGACCTCGTAGACTCGATCCGTTGCCCCAATTGCTTTCTCGCACACGATGCAAGTCTCTCCCGCGCGCGGCTCGACAACCGCGTACGCCGTGATCTCTCTGCCCAGCTCCTGACCGAGGAGTGCGTGAGGCAGGGCGAGAAACAATGCAAGGCCGATTGGACCGTATCTCATAAAGAGGCACGACCAAGTGCGTTTCAAACCCTCCCGAGTGTCGGAGTTCATTACGGGCTCCCCAGTTGTAAGTCTCGCCCTGAGCAATCGGCAGCAACCGTCGAGATCCCTCGAGGTTCAGGAATCAGCATATCAGATTACACTCCCGGACGTAAACGCGCGGATCCCCTGCATTCAACGGCTCGGCTCCGCGATGACCGTTGTAGTTTTCGAGGGCAAGAACCGTTATCGCGACAAGTTCGCTTTCGGACTCGGTGTGGCGGCCAACCCCTTAAGGAAGCCTCATCACGGACTAAATCAGCTCTGCGAATTCATCTTCCCCTAAGCCCGCCTGCTTGAGGATGCGACGCAGCAGTGAAGGTGGGATGTCTTTCGAGTGAATCGGAATTGTCACACGCAGGTCAGGCTTGGTCCGATGAAGCAATCGCGCATGGCTGCCTGCCTGATGGTGAATATAGAAGCCCGCACGCTGCAGGGCACGGACCACTTCTTTAGATTTGAGGACAGGAAGCTTATCGGGCATGCGCCTCACGCCACGGAAACTGCGATGTGTTCGGTGGCGGGCTCGACATCTTTGGGGATGGGCTCGCCGGTCTTGAGGGCACTCTCCAGGAAGCAGCGAAGGGCGTCCTTCGCCATGCGCCGCGCCTCGGAGAGGGTTTCGCCAAACGTGCAGATCTCGGGAATCGCCGGGACTACAACGTTGTAACCGCCTTCAGGCATGCGTTGATAGACGACGGTGTACCCGTATTCCTTTGCGTCATGCTTCCTCGGGGCTGGCGCTGAACTGCTGGATCGCATGTCCTAAGTATAGCACCTCCGGGTGCGTGTAACCCAAGCCGGTTCTCGTGGCCTTTTGTCAAATCGAATTGCAGGCGAAGACACGAAAACAACCTGTGCGATGGCTACTCGCCGCTCTGTTGAATCAGTTTTGCCACCAGCCCTGTCCAGCCGGTCTGGTGGCTGGCCCCCAGACCGGCACCATTGTCCCCATGAAAATACTCGTAGAACAAGAGCAAGTTCCGCCAGTGCGGGTCCGTCTGGAAGGTTTCGTTTTCGCCATAGACTGGCCGCCGCCCGTCGGGCCCTCGCAAAAAAAGGTGGGTAAGGCGGCGCGAGAGTTCAGCCGCGACATCCCAAAGAGTCTTCATCTGTCCGGAGCCAGCGGGACACTCCACCGTCAAATCCTGCTGGTAATAATAATGGAATTTTTGCAGCGTCTCGATAAGTAGGAAGTTCAAAGGGAACCAGACCGGCCCTCGCCAATTGGAGTTCCCGCCGAAGAGGCCGGTTTGAGATTCGCCGGGCTCGTAATCCACGCGGTAGCTCTGACCGTTGAAATTCAGCACGTAAGGATGATCTCGGTGGAACTTCGACACCCCCCGAACACCATAAGGAGACAGGAACTCATTGTCATCCAACATGTAGCGCAAAACCCGAACAAGTTGCCCCAGACTCACAATGGAAAGCAAGCGCCGCACGCCCCGAGCGTTCCGTTGCGTCTGGGCGATGTGCCTGGGAACGTCGGGAACGTTCTCAAGAAACCATTGCATGCGCCGTTTGAAGCCAGGGAGCTTTTCTACCACTTCCGGCTCCAAAGTCTCCACCGCATACAAGGGAATCAGGCCGACCATGGACCGGACCTTTAGGAAGTGATGCTTGCCCTCCGGCAGGTGCAGCACGTCGTAGTAAAAACCGTCTTCCTCATCCCACAAGGCAAAGCCATGTCCACCCAGGTTGTTCATCGCCTTGGTGATGTGCACAAAGTGCTCGAAGAACTTGCTGGCCACATCTTCATATGCAGGGTCCTGGCGCGCCAATTCCATGGCCATCGCCAGCATGTTGAGGCAATACATAGCCATCCAGCTCGTGCCGTCGGATTGCTCGATATGTCCTCCGGTGGGCAAGGGCTTGGAGCGATCGAAGACGCCGATGTTGTCCAAGCCGAGGAAGCCGCCTTCAAAGACGTTCATTCCATCGGGGTCCTTGCGGTTGACCCACCAGGTGAAATTCAGGAGCAGCTTGTGAAAGACCTTCTCCAAAAACTCGCGATCGGCCTTGCCCCGGCGCCGCTTTTCCATTTTGTAGACGCGCCAAGCCGCCCAGGCGTGTACCGGCGGGTTGACGTCGCTGAACCCCCACTCGTAAGCCGGAAGCTGGCCGTTGGGATGCATGAACCACTCGCGCAAGAGAAGGATGAGTTGCTCTTTGGCGAAGTCGGGGTCCACCAGCGCCAGCGCCACACAATGGAAGGCGAGGTCCCAGGAAGCGTACCAGGGGTACTCCCACTTGTCGGGCATCGAAATAACGTCCGCGTTGTGGAGATGCTCCCATTGGTGGTTTCGGCCTTGCCTCCGCTCGGGTGGAGGTGGAGGGAATGATGGGTCGCCTTCCAACCAAGCGTGCACATCATAGTGATAGAACTGTTTCGACCAGAGCATTCCGGCGAGCGCTTGGCGCTGCACGTTGCGCGCGTCTGCGGAAAGACGCTGTGGAATGACCTTCGCAAAGAACTCATCAGCTTCTGCAATTCGCTGGCTGAAAATCACCTCAAACGGCTGTTGCAACATCTCCGATGTGGGCTGCTGAGGGGTGAAGCGCAAGCGGAGCACGGCTCTCTCGCCGGGCGCGATATTCAGCCGATAATGTGCGGCCGCCTTGGTTCCAACCTCCGAGGGATTCACGGCCCCGCATTGGCCGTCGACGATGTAGTTGTTGATCCCGTCCTTCACGTAAGGCGTGCGGTTTTCCGCGCTGTAGAGCCGCCGCGTGTTGGTCTCATTCTCAGTGAAAAGAAGTGGTGGCGAACCCTCGCAAACCAGCCACCGCTTACCGTAATAATCGTGAACTGCCTCGACTACCGTCACCTCCGCCGGACCGCTTTGACGGTTCAGCGCCGGCCGCCGACCGTCCCTGCCCCATGACCACGTGTTGCGGAACCATAGCGTCGGCAGCAGGTGAAGTTCTGCGCTTGCCGGCCCGCGGTTATAGGCAGTGATGCGAATGAGAATATCTTCCGGAGCAGCCTTGGCGTACCCGACGAAAATGTCAAAGTACCGGTTTTCATTGAATACTCCGGTATCGGTGAGTTCGAATTCCAGATCCCCCTTGCCCCGCCGCCGGTTTTCCTCGACCAGTTGCGCATAGGGAAAGGCCGCCTGGGGATACTTGTAGAGGTACTTCATGTAGGAATGGGTGGGTGTGGAATCCAGATAAAAGTAGTATTCCTTCACATCCTCGCCGTGATTGCCTTCTTCGCCGGTCAGTCCAAAGAGTCGTTCCTTCAAAAAGGGGTCACAACCGTTCCAGAAGGCGAGGGCAAAGCAGATCAGTTGATGGCGATCACAAAGGCCGGCGATTCCGTCCTCGCCCCAGCGGTAGGCCCGCGAGCGCGCATGGTCATGGGGAAGATAAATCCATGGCTTGCCGTTAGGACTGTAGTCCTCGCGCACAGTGCCCCATTGCCGCTCGCTCAGGTACGGACCCCAGCGCTTCCAGTGCTCCGTCCGCTGGCGGGATTCCTCCAGTCTCTGCTCTTCGCGGGTCATCGGCATAATCTCCGGCTGGCTCTTGTGACGTTTCGAATGTGATTATTGAAGATGCCCTCTATCCTTTTTCCACAGAGCCTATCTTCGGCGATGGCCCTCAAGTTGTCAAACGGAGCTTCGCCGACGGCTTCGAGGGGCCGCACTTACTCTTCCTGTAGCGAACCTTGCGTGGATTTGACGAGGCTGGCTTTGGATGCTAAAAGTAGGTGGTTGGTTAGGGGCTTCAAAGGGTTTTCCTGTTACTAAGGGAGGAGGGCCTATGCGCCGTCTTGACAATCGAAGAAAGGGAACTGTGGCTGCGAAGGTGTCGGCTCCGAAGCGCATCTTGACGCGGCGGGAGAGTGTGGGAGAAGCGGCCAAGCTTGCACCCATCGCCCATTGCCCGCTCGGGAAGACCGGCGAGCAACTCTCCATCATAGGCCTGGGTGGCATGCTGTTAATGAACGTGAAGCAGTCGCGGGCGAATGACCTTGTCGCCGAAGCATTCGACCGCGGTATTAATTACTTTGATGTGGCGCCCTTTTACGGTGACGCGCAACAACGTTTGGGGCCGGCTCTCGAACCGTACCGCAAGCGCTCCTTTCTCGCCTGCAAGACGGACGAGCGGACCAAGAGCGGCTCGCAAGAGGAACTCGAGGAATCACTCCGCCTTCTGAGAACCGACCACTTTGACCTCTACCAGTTCCATTATTTGACCACCCTGGACGACGTCGAAACAGTTTTTGGGCCTGACGGGGCCATGGAAACCTTCCAAGCGGCGAAGCAAGCCGGCAAGGTGCGCTTTCTCGGATTCTCTGCGCACTCGGTCGAGGCAGCTCTGGCAGCAATGGACCGATACGAATTTGATACCATCCTCTTTCCAATTAACTTTGTTTTATTCTCGCAAGCCAGCTTTGGGCCACAGGTACTCGAAAGGGCGCGACGAAAGGGCGTGGGGATCCTGGCGCTGAAGGCGATGGCCAAAACCACTTGGCCGAAAGCTATGAAGGAGAGCCAGCGGCCTAATCCGAAGTGCTGGTATCAGCCCGCCGCTCTTCCTGAAGAAGCTGCGCTCGGCCTCCGATGGACTCTATCCAAACCAATCACGGCCGCAGTCCCTCCTGGTGACGAGAAGTACTTCCGGCTCGCCACGGACGTGGCGCAGAGTTTTGCGCCGATCAGGCCGGAGGAGGAGAAAACCCTCATGGCGCGCGCCGTGGGTGTCGAGCCGATCTTCCATTTGGGCAGCGCGTAAGCCAACACGTGGAGGCCCGAGAAGCAGGTGAACTCATGCATGCCCCGGAACAACCAAACGACTATTCAGCCTACTGAAGGTTCAGTGCCACTCTCACACTCTTCACCAGAACGGTACTTCGCCGTCTTAAATAGCCGCAGAAAAAAATCCTGAGGCTATAGCTTATGTGCGGTTCAGAAAATGAATCGCGCAAGTAGATACACTGCATTATTGCCGCTCGCGTTGCGACCCACACCATCATAGTTAGTTGCGGCGCCGTTGAAACGTGTATACCCGGTATATTGGGCGCCGAGCTGCAAATTCTGCATCGGCCAAAACGAGAAGTTGGCAGTATACCCGGCGCCTCTCGGGTCGCCATTGGCACTGCCGGTCACCGGACTCTGCGCATACAGCAAGGGGTCGACGGTCCCTCCGGTATCGAACCAACCGAGTGTGGCAGAATAGCGATTGCCGAAATGGTATTCGGCATTTACCAAAGCCGTGTCGAGGTGGTGCTTGCTCTGTTGTGCTCCCCCCGCATCGAAGGTTGCGGCCAAGGTTGAATTCTCGCGGATATACGTACCGCGCAGCGAAAGCACGTCCTTCCTAAACAACGTTCGATCGTACTGAAAGTCCACGGCCCAGTCCGTATACCCATCCTGGAGGCCGACTATCGCGCCGGGGGTCGACGCCATATGCATTCCATAAGTGCCTACCTCAAACTGGGTCGTCGGCGTCGATTCCTGCCAAGCGACGCGCCAGTATGGCGCGACCCCCCGGATGTTGTAGGTAAGACCGCTTCCCGGATTAGGTTGAGAAGTACCCACGTGATCCGAGCGATAAATCGTTGCATCCAGATACAGATGATTGTCCCACATTGCGTAACCACCGAATCCTGCGACATCCTGCGCCAGAGCACCTCGAATGATGGGACCCGCGGTAGGAGTGGGTGCGAAATCGCTAGAGATCCACGGGAAACCCCATGCCGGCGTATCATTCCAAAGGTCCTCTACGGTCGGATTGTTATTGAAGTTCACGCCGTAAACGAGCTCCTTACCCGCGAAATTCCTCTTATTCGCGTAGCGGATATCTGTGTTATCGATGCCGAAATGGTCATCTTGGGTATCGTAGGTTACTTGAACAAAACTCCCGACGTGGCTTGTCCATGCCCCAGCAAGAAAGAGCGACACATCTTGAGGAAATTCAAAATTGCCATTCTGGGTCCCCGGCTGGGGTGATTTCGTCGCGGCGAATGAGGTCTCGAACATCGCGGAAAGGGGCAGTGAGGAGAGAAGATCAAGCCCTGCATGCCGCTTATTTGAGTTGTCCGTGATCCCTTTCTTGTCTTTATCCTTATCAACGTAACCGAGCAGCTTGAATTTTCGTCCCGCAGGGTTGAGTTCCGGAGGCGTGTAGTGGCAGCCACTGCACGGCAATCCCGTCTGGCGCGAATAGCTCGGAACAGCCTGCACGCTGGTCGGATTCAGTGTGGCAAGAAAGGCGAGAAAGAGCGCCGGAACTGACGCAAGTAAAGAAATCACCACTTTTTTCATACAGCACTCTCCTTGTTTGGGAAGTCTCTCCAAAATTAAAAATTCAGTTGGGAACTCACAATCCCCCTGAGCTGACTTGGCACGTCCGTGACGAGGGAAGCGCGAGTTTGGAAACATTCAGAATCAACAGAACTCGATGGGTCAATCCTCGCGAAATGGCCATGGTGTTCTACCTCACCGAATATTGGGGTCCGGGTCGCGCCGGGGCCTGGTAAGGAGGTTGGGCGATGGCGCGGTAGAAGGTGATGACCGCGCTGATATCATCCTGTTTCAGCGTATTACCCCAGGAGGGCATGAGGGCGGATTTCCCCACGGCGCTCCCCCCCAAAGTGATGGTGTTGCGCAAGAGATCGTCGCTGAGAGAATTGAACACGGCGCCGTCGTTGGCGAGCGGCGGCATGGGGTTGAGGTTCGACCGATTGGACGGGCCCGCAGGCGTCGCATCCGCGTGGCACCAGACGCAGTATTGGTAGAACACCCGCTTTCCCTGCGCTTGCTGATAGCTGAGTGGGATGACCCGCTGGGAGTCGTTCCAATCCTGTTCGGTGTCGTAAGCGCGCGAAAGAGGATCGGATTTTGCGGCCGCCAACTTCTCGCGGCAGGAGGCTGCAATGCCCGCGTACGCAAGCAAGAGCAGTGCAACAATAAGTCTCGCTTTCATTGACCCCTCCCGACCCCGCCGGCGGCCTGGACGGAGCCGCTCTGCTTGAGCGTCATCAAGTAGGCGGTCAGAGCTGTGCGTTCTTCGTTCGTGAGACTCCGGCGTGGCTCGATGGCGTCAGGAACGAGCAATTGGGGGTCTTTTAACCACTCCTCAATCCAAGGCGCGTTCATCCAATTGCCCAAGTTGCTCAAGTTGGGCCCGACATAACCGCCGGTCGATCCGATGGTATGGCAGGACTGACACTGATATTTCACCTCGTAGAGTTGTTTACCCAAACTGACCATCTGGGGTGTGACCGACTTGATTTTCGAGTCTCCTATGTTCACGTTGGGCGTTTGCATGACCATGCTGAGATAATCCGCGAGCACGTTTGTCTCTTCCGTTGGGATGTTGAACTGGGGCATACGGAAAATGAGCGTTGGGCGCAAAGTCTGCGGGTTCTTCAGGAATTCGGCAATCCACTTGCGTTGGGCACGGCTGCCTTCGAAGGTCAGGTCAGGCGCCAGCGTGCCGCCGTAGCCGTTGAAGCGGTGGCAGACGTAACACTTGTAACGCTCATAGAGCTCGCCGAAGGCTCCGGCGGGACGGAATTGTGGGTGCTGCGCCGGCCGGACCAGGCTCTCCAGACCCGCCGTGGCCTTGCTCCCTGACATGCTCAAGAGCGCGGTGGTGATGGCGTTCAAGTCGCTCGAACTGAGGGAATACTGGGGCATGCGTGCCGCGGTGTTCACGGAGAGCGGGTCGGTGACCTTGGCTTCGATGTAGGCAACTAGCGTGTGCGGGATCTTAGCTTTGCCGAATTCCAGTTGTGAAACGGTTTTCCCACCGAGGCTCGAGAGGTCGGGGCCGTAGTCCGCCTGCGGGGCTACTCCCTGGATGGCATGACAACTGCCACAGCCTTTCTCGAGGAAGAGCCGCCGGCCCAGTTGGACCTCTGCGGGAGTGGGTGTCCCAAGGTTTGGAATATCGGTCAACAGGCTTGCATCGGTCAGCTTCGACTCCATGTACCGGGTTACCGTGAACAAGTCCTGGTCGGACCATTGGTAGCGCGGCATCTCCGCGTGCGGCAAATAGGCCTGGGGATTACGCAGCCAAGCCACCAGCCAGTCCGGATTCACCTTGCTGGCCACTTTGGTGAGTTCGGGGCCGATGTCACCGCCGATCAGCTTGGTCTCACCGGCGCGGATCACGGCGAGCGAGTGGCAGGTGATGCAGAACATCTGCCGGAAACGCGTTTCACCCTGCTCGACCAGGTCGGTCCGCTTCGCCCAGGCCGCCACCACCTGCGGGTCGAACCTGTACGGCTGGATCTTTTCGCTCTGGAGGGTACTGAGGTAGCCGGATAGCGCCACGAGTTCGGTTTCCCTGAGCCGGAATTTGGGCATGCGCGGCTCTTCTTCATTCTCGTAGCCGTTGACTTCGGCGGTGCCGTCGCTGGCGGTGATCGTGCGCGGTTCTTTCAGCCATTTGTAGATCCAGGCGCGGCTGACCTTGCTGCCGAGGTTGGTCAGGTCGGGGCCGAGCATCGCAGGCCGCTCTACCCCCTGGAGGCGGTGGCAACCCACGCAGTTGAGTCTCACCAGGATCTCACGGCCGCGATTGAGACGCGGCGTTTGGGGCAGGTCTTCGCGGTGGCATTCAGCGCAAGAGGCCTGGATGTATTGAACGGGCAAGATGGGTTGTTCCCAGGCGAGCGTGGTCTCGTGGGCGTCGCGAACTTCCGTCGCCCAGCCTTGGCCACGATGACAAATGACGCATCCCCAATCGCGTGCCCGGTGCGGGATGGGTGGGTGGGCTCGGAAGGGCTGGGGCACGGAGGAATCCAGCAAACTTGGCTGGGTAATGCCCTGGTGGCATGTGGTGCAGCGATCCACAACACCCAAGTTCGGGATCCAGATCTGGTTGATCTCGAACCGGAAATCCGCCAGCAAGCGCTTGGTATCCGGCCGCGACTGAGCGAAGCGAACGTATTCCCTTTCATATCTCTTCCACGAGCGCAGGTAATCCCGGACCGGGGAAATGGCCAGGACCGCCACGAAGACCACACTCGAAACCGCGAAGGCCCAGCGAAAGCGTCTTGAGACTTTGCCCATTTCCTCAGGAAGCATGTCATCTCCAAGGCCAGACCCAAGACCATCCCGTGCCCCTGAAAAATGTCCCCACGATCGTAAGCGTCAACGCCACAGCAATGAACCAACTCATCACCCACCACGGAAGAGTACGCGACGCCAGGAATTGCACGAACCGCGAGGGGCGGGAGGGCTGCATATATGCAAGCAAAGCCAGTGCCGCCACCAGGAGTGTTGGAACCAGCACGGTCCAGGCGTCATACAATGCCAAAAAAGCAACCAGCGCGATGACCACCCCCACGAAAACCCGCACGCGACGTCGCCGGCTGCCGGCCCAGAGCGGCTCACCCTGAATGTTCACTTCGAAATAAGGGATGACCACGAGCCCCAGAACCACCAGGGTGGGGATCAGAACTCCCGCGAGGATCGGCGGGAAATAGTGAAGCAGTTCCTGGAGGCCAAGAAAATACCAAGGCGCTTTGGCGGGATTCGGCGTGAGCAGGGGGTTGGCAAGCTGTTCGAGCGGCGCGTCCCAGAAAAGCGCTACCCCCACCAGGACGATGGTCAGGACCTGTAAGACGATCGCCTCGCGCAAAATCAGGTGGGGGTACGACATCAGTTGCCGTCCCACCTCGCCTTTGACCTTGGCGGAGGTCTTCCGAGTGATGAAGACGATGCGGCGCGGATCTTTGACCGCATCCGACCCGAAACCAGCCTCGTAGCTATTCGTCTCGCTCATGATCTTCTCGCACAGTGAGCCCGCCATCCTTCTGAATTCTCCAGAAATGCACGGCAATCAGTGCCACGGCGGCGAGCGGCAGGATGACGCAATGGAGAACATAAAAACGCAGCAAAGCGTTCTGCCCGATGATGTGCCCTCCCAGCAGCAAGAACCGGATGGGCCTTCCCAGCAAGGGAACGTAACTGATAATGTTGGTCCCCACGGTGATTGCCCAAAATGCCAATTGGTCCCAGGGGAGCAAGTAACCGGTGTAACTCAGAAAAAGCGTGACCAAAAGCAGTCCTACGCCCACCACCCAATTGAACTCGTGGGGAGTTTTGTAGCCGCCGCGATAAAAGACGTGAAACATATGCCAGAAAACCGCAATGACCATCGCCTGGGCGGCCAGGCGGTGCAGGTTGCGGAGGAAAACGCCGTTGGATACCACGTAGATCAAATCTTTCATGTCACGGTAAGCGTCCGGTACCGCCGGGTGGTAGTAAAGCATCAAGAGGATGCCGGTGATCGTCAGCACTACAAAAAGCAAGAAGGCAATGGACCCGAGATAATAGGTGGCGCGCACGCCCAAGGACTTTTCACGCACTTTGACCGGCAAGAGGTGCAATGAAAGGTTGCCAAATATCGCCAGGCTCCTGCTGCGGTTGGTGCGAGCCGGACCGCGCCGGAACACGGATCGCCATACGCGCGTGCTTCTTAGTTGTTCCAGTCTTAGCTGTATCCAAGCTGTCGTAGCCATGCAGTCCTCAAACTCGGAGGATTTCCCCTTGCTTGACCGTTTCGAGCTTGTCTACCTCCAGCGCTCCGTCCGCCGTCAAGCGCACCGTGAAGTGGGGCAGGGCGCTTGGAGCAGGGCCGGCTTGTACCTTTCCATCCCTCTCGAACTTGCTTCCGTGGCACGGGCAAGCAATCTGGTTTGATTCCGGCTTCCATTGCGTAATGCACCCCAGGTGTGTGCACACCGCCGTCATCGCCCAGAGGCCCTTTTCGGTACGAACGATATAAACCTGTTGGTCTTGGATGTAAGTGACGGAATTCACCGGGTAGTCATCCGGGGACCCGGCCCGGAAGGTCGTGGGGGGCTCAAACAGAACGTTGGGCGAGGAGTATTCCACCGTGACCACCGCGGCGCCGATGCCCGCGACGGCCAGCGCGCAACCGGCAATCTGGTTGAAGAAGTCGCGGCGGTTGGGGGGAGTTTTCGTTTCCGATTTCCCGGCGGTTTTCGGTCCGTCTTCTGAGGTCATATTCATTTCTCCCTGCTCAATGCCTCCACCGATTCGGGATCGTGGTCAAACACCTCGAAGCCTTCCATGGTGATGGTGTGCGCGGGGCAGCGCTGGGCACAGAGGCCGCAGCGGATGCAGATGGTTTCGTCCTTAACCATGATCGAGCCTTCCGTGCCGGGGAGTTCATCGGGGGTGAGGTGCTGCAATGTGATGGGATCCGACCCTAGCAACTCTTTAACCTTCCCCTTCTCCGCCTCAGCAATCTTCAACTGGCTGAGGGGCACAAGTTGCAGGCAGTCTTCCGGGCAGACGTCCACGCATCCACCGCACAGGATACATTCCGTGCCCTCCGCTTCGTTGCCCTCGAAGATGGTGTTAATCCAGCATTTCAAGCAGCGCGAGGCTTCCTGCCGGGCTTGTTCTTCCGTGTAACCCACCTCGACTTCCGCGATGCCCGTGCGACGGTCGAGCGAAATCGTGGGCACAGAAAGCCGCGAGTATTCGTCGTACTCCCGCGCCATCTGGTGGTGGTCCAGGACCGAGATTTGCACGTAGCGAGGTTTAGGTTTCCAGGCTGGACCGCGCAGGTAACGGTCAATTTCCTCCGCAGCCTTTTTCCCGTCTGCCACGGCGCTGATGATGAGGCGGGGACCGAAGGCGATGTCACCCGCAGCGAAGATGCCGGGGGCTGTGCTCATGAGAGTCTGTGGGTCAATCTTGATGGTTCCCTGGCGGGTCGTCTCAATCCCGTCCTGAGGTGACAGAAACGAGAGGTCGGAGGTCTGCCCGATGGCCAGGATAGCCGTATCGCAGGCGAGAACGCTTTCCGTATCCGGCGCAAAAACCGGGTTGAAGCGATGCTGGGCATCGAAGACCGAAATGCATTGGACCGTCTCCAGCCCGGTCAGCTTATCGTTCTGACCCAGGAACCTCCTGGGCCCGCGTGAGGCGTGAATCCGCAGGCCCTCGCGCACTGCTTCCTCGATCTCTTCTTCGAAAGCCGGCATTTCCTCGCGGGACTCCAGGCACACCATGTGAACTTCGACCGCGCCCAACCGCATCGCCGTGCGAGTAACGTCCATGAGTTCCTTCATCACCACTTCGCGCTCGGGCTCCGTCAATTGATCCGGGAGGATTGAGCTTGAAAGCGCATCGAGCGTCTGCCGCTGCTGCTGGCGCAGCGCCGTGCGCGCCACGTCCATGGCCACGTTGCCGCCGCCTATGACCACCACGCGCTTGCCGATGGAGAATTGGTAGCCAAGGTTCACGTTCAGCAGAAAATCGGTGCCGGTCACAACCCCGTCGAGGTGGCTACCGGGGAGGATCAGGTCGCGGCTGCGATGCAGTCCGATGGCCAGCAGAATGGCTTGGAATCCCTCCGCGCGCAGGTCAGTTAGAGAGAAGTCACCCAACCGGCTGTTCAGACGCAGCTCCGGTCCCAACTCCAGGATCTCGCGGACCTGCGCCTGGACGACGTCGCGAGGCAGCCGGTATTCCGGAATTCCCAGGTGGAGCATGCCGCCCGGTACCGGCGCCGCCTCGAAGATGGTCGCCTGATAACCGAGCAGGGCCAGATCGTGCGCGGCCGCCAGTCCCGCGGGGCCTGAGCCGATTACCGCCACGCGCTCCTGGTGAGTAACCTTGGGTTTTTCGGAATGGACATCGAGGGGAGTGCGTGATTCCGGACCGTATCGCTCCGTCACAAACCGCTTCAGGGCGCGAATGGAGATAGGCGCATCAAACTGCCCGCGGCGGCAGGCCGTTTCACAAGGATGACCACAAACGCGGCCACAAATCGAAGCCAGGGGATTCGGCAGGCGGGCGTAACGGTAGGCTTCTTCATAACGACCCTCGGCGATCAGGGAAACGTAGCGGCCCGCCTGGGTGTGAACCGGACAGGCTTGCATGCAGGGAAAGTTCGACTCCAGCCAGTCCAGGTCTACGAGTTTGGTCCGTTGCTTGGCCACCGTACTGCTCCGCCCCAATTGCTTGTTATTTCGTAGGGGCACGCCATGGCGTGCCCTTACGGCTCGGCGGTCAGAGACCGCCGCTACAGCGGGAGAAATCCGCCTAACGTGACACCGTGAGGTTCACAGGCGTCGATTCACCAGAAACACTCACCGACTGAGTGGAAGGCTTGCCCTCTTCGCTCCAGGTCTTCAGGGTGTAGTTGCCGGCCGGAACATCCTTGATCTCGAATTCCCCTTCCTTGTTAGTGGTCGCAAAGTAGGGTGTGGGAACCACTACCATGTACCCGGACATGTCGGGGTGCACGTTGCACAGCAAGGGGGCGACCCCGAGGTCGTTGAACGTGAAGGACTTCGTCTGGCCCTCCGGCCAAGTCCCCAGATTGTGAGCCAGCTTCTTGTTCCCACTGATGTTCGGCCAATAGACGTTGTGGCCCACGGGATCACTGTTGAGGAAATCCACTGTGGTGCCCTTCAGAACCACCAGCACGTGGGGAACGAAAGCCATGTGCTTTTGATCTTCCACGACGTGCTTCGCAGGCGCGGCGAAAGTCTTGCCGGGAATGGCGTCGATGTAGACGACAATGTTTTCCGCGGATCGCATCCGCTGCACCGTAACTTTCCCCTTGATCTCGCCCGCTTGGCTGCTGCTAGCGAGACTGAGTCCGATCAGCAAGTTGGTGAATGCCAGAGTCGTCAGATTCCTTATTTTCATTTTTCCACCTCAAATTCGAAATAAACATCCGCTAGCTTAGGCGAGGCGAGAATCAACTTCAGTGATGAGTGACCCCAGACGTTGTGACGCCCATCACAAAGTTGCTGGGAAACATTTGATAGATTGGCCGAGCCAACTGAGCTTCAATGTTCAAATTTTGGTCACTTTGGCTTTACCGCCGCGTATCTTTCGGTTGGAATCTGGGCACGAATTGAGACATAATGGCTATGGGAGGGGGTAACCGAATGCCCGCAGACGGGCCGAGAGGGCCATACAATCTGCCAATCATCGAAAGCTGCCTTCGCTGCCCAACGCGAGAAGAGGGGATCTTCTGTCAACTCCCCCATGCGGCACTTTCCACCCTGAATTCTCTCCGTCAGACCTCCATCTATCCCAAAGGAGTTTTGCTGTTTGTTGAGGGGCAGCCAACCCGTGGGCTCCACATCATGTGCTCAGGAGAGGCGAAGCTTTATGTGAACTCCCCAGAAGGGCAGAGCCTTACGCTGCGGGTTGTCGAGCACGGCGAAGTGCTCGGTCTTAGTTCCCTGATAGGGGATGAGCCTTATCCCAACAGTGCGGAGACGCTATGTCCAAGCCAAGTGAGTTTCATTCCACGTCTCGAATTCCTGCAATTCGTGCGCGCCAACCCCGACGTCTCGATACGCGTGGCCAAGCATCTCAGTATGGAGCTCAGCAAGGCTTGGCAGCAGACCCGGATGCTCGCTCTCGCCCCTGATACTTATGCCAAACTCACCCAATTCCTTTTGCAGTGGGCACAGAAGCACGGGCAGCAGACACCTGACGGTCTGCGCATTGCACTTCACATGACCCACGAGGAGATTGCCCAAAGCATCGGTGCCTCGCGCGAGAGCGTGACCCGTATTCTCAGCGACTGGAAACACCGGGGAGTGATTCGTGTGAATGGCGGGACCCTTACCATTACTAAGCCCCTGGAGCTCACGGCTACAAATGCTCTCGTAACTGCCTACTAGAAGTTCCTGCCGGCTCTTCTGGCGCCTCCTATGGACACTCCACGACGAAGGACGCGCCCCGTCTCTTATCGTGCCTGAAAAACCTGTGCGGAGCTTTAACGTCCCACGGCGGGATAGACTTCGCAGCGATCGGCGCGGCGCTTGCGCTCGCCGGATAGTGTTTCGGCGCCACCGAGCTCTTGCCGGTGCGCAGGCTAGCTAACTCGATGCGCGGAGAGCACATCCCGCGCCGTCGTCCAACGAATATTGGGATAGCGATCGTTGTCGAGCGGCTCTAGCTTTGCCCGGCCCTCAAACATGTTACGCATGTACTGCATGCCCTGCCATGCCGGATAAAGTTCCCTCTCTCCGGGAGCGACCGTGCGCGCGACCTTGATCAGCGTGCCGAGCATTCCCAGACCTCCGGCGCGGAACAGGCGGAACTCCTTTCCGGTCGCCTCGCATACGACCGCCGTCAGTTCCCGGGCGCTGAGCTGATCGCCAGCAATTCGTAAAAAGCGGGGGGTGGATGGATCAAGGGCCGCGCTGGCCGTGAATGCGGCCGTGTCGTCCATGGTCGTGAAGTCCATGCGCTGGTCCGCGTCGCCCCAATAGAGGACTCGCTTCAGTTTGAAGAGAATGAGCGGCATCTGACCGGTCAGCATATCGGCAAACGCACCGCTGAAGATCGTGGTCGCCAAAATTGGGGCCTTATCGAGGCGCTTGTGGAACTCTCGGCGCAGATCGAGGTTGCGATTCTCACCGGGTGGAAACTTGGTGAAATCGATCGAGTAGTCGGACGGAATGAAACGTGGCACGCCAGCCTTGATCGCAGCGTCGAGCAGAACCGTTTGCGTTTCCACGATCACGTCCCGCAATCCCGCTAGCGCGGACACCACGCACGCCGCACCGGAGCATGCCGGCGTCACTTGGGAAGCGCTGTTCAAGTCGACACTGGCAATCGTTACGCGGAGCTCTTGCAGTCGCTCAACCTTCTCTCGCGCCGTGCCGTGGCGAACAAGCGCTCTTACACTGGCTCCCCGTTCGAGCAAAGCTCTCGCGATACGTCCGCCGAGATTACCCGTAGCTCCCGCCACGACGATGGTCGGGTCATTCATGATTCCGAATACTACAGAAATGAAAGCGTCGATGCAAAGGGGGTGTAGATCCGAAAAGCACGTTCAGACCCCCCAGGTTGTACCAGCCTTGCACTCGTTTGGAAGACGGTTCATACTCGACGAAATGGGTTAGTCGTCCAGTCGCACGAGGGGACACGCCTTTGGTTTTTGGTGGGATTTGATCTGCACGCGATCTGAACCGCTCGAAGACCGATAAGAGCCCGGCTCGCGGTCTACCTTCAAAGGAGGTGCATTCACACGTGAAAAAATTCATCCAGGGAATGATCTTGGGGATAATCCTGGTACCAGCATTAGTCGCTTTTTACCTGGTTTCGGGACGGGCGCCGGTGGCCACTACCGATCCGCCCATGCCTTTCGAAAGACTGATTGCAAGCCAGGCGCTCAAGAACAAGATTCAGAGCGAAATGCCCACCACCGTGCCGATTTCTTCGAATGAGGTCGCATTGTTGACCGGGGCCCGGGTTTACCGCGAGAATTGCGCGATGTGCCACGGTCTCCCTCACCAGCCCGCTCCGGTTGTGACCTCGGGCATGTTCCCCAAAGCTCCGCAGCTTTTTCAGCCGGACGAAATGGTCACCGACGACAAGCCGGGTGAAACCTTCTGGAAAGTCAAGAACGGCATCCGCCTGACCGGCATGCCTGGCTTCGCCGCTTCGCTTTCTGAGCAAGAAATGTGGCAGGTGAGCCTCTTGCTCGCCAACGCCGATAAGCTTCCGGCCATCGTGCAGCAGGCGCTCGCGGCTCCCGCGGCCGCTGCCCCTCCGGCCAAGTGAGTTGTGCAGGAAAGTTTCGCTCAGGCGAGCAGCGGTCAACGTTCATGCGTTCCAGTGCATCGTACTCAAGGGACGGGTAATCTTACCTAAATTTTGGCGAACCGGAGAATCTCACATGGATTCGAAGACGGCGCAGTGCTTCCTTGGGGTCGTGGTTTCATTACTTTCTCTCCTCATCTCGGATCCCTTGCGCGCACAGGTCGCAAGCGCCACGCTGTCTGGCACAGTCACCGGCCCTTCCCAAGTGCTTGTTACCCACGCCAAAGTCTCCGTCAAGAATCTGGCCACGGGTCAATCGACGGAGACCCAAACCAATCTCGTGGGGTTTTACACGACAGCCAATCTCGCGCCGGGGGATTACGAGGTTTCTGTCTCGGCGGAAGGGTTTAGCACAAAAGTAGCAAAGGTGACGCTTGCGGCAGGCGCCCAGCAGACGCTGGATCTGTCGTTAGTTGCCGCTTCCAGCCCTGCCCAAGAGCTTTCACTTGGGGATCTGGGCATCTCTCCGAATCAGACCAACGGAAATCCCCAGGAACAGGCGATGCTCGATAAACGGTCGCACATGCTCCAGGTCCATCAAAAGCTTGGTTTAATCACTTTGGGTCCGATGACCGCCACGATCATTACTTCCCTTAATGCCAAAGGCAGGCATGGCACGGCGGGCAGTGCAACCGGCCGCGAGGTGCATACCGCTCTGGGCGGGGTGACGGCAGGGATGTATTTCACCACCGCTTACTTTGCCATCCGCGCCCCCAAGGTGCCAGGGACTCCGACCCACGGCCACATTCGCTTGCACAAAGACCTGGCATGGATTCACGGGCCAGGGATGGTCCTGACCCCCATCCTAGGGGCAATAGCTTATGACCAGTTGAGCCGCGGGGAACGGGTTCATGGGATCGCCAAGGCGCATTCCGAGGTAGCCATCGCGACGTTCGGTTCGTATGTCGCGGCGATGCTATCAATGTCTCTCAAATAGGAACAAAGGCGCGTTTATGATTAAGAATAAGAAGGCGCTCGCGGCGCTATTGCTTCTTACACTTCCCGAGCTTGCTCGTGCGGATAGCCAATGGGTTCTTGATCAATCCACTCTGACGTATCATGTGTCTCATCCGCTGCACCAATCGGAGGGGGTCAGCCATGCAGCGAGAGGCAAGGGCGTTTGTCACGACGGACAGTGTGATTTCTTGATCGCGGTCCCCGTAAAATCCTTTGACTCCGGGGACAGTAACCGTGATCTTCACATGCTGCAAGTGACACGTGGCGCGGAATTCCCCATGGTCGTCGTGCGTACCCGATTTCCTGAAGACGCAACCGCATCAGCGACGATCCAGGCTGACCTGGAAATCCAGTTTGCCGGCCAAACCGTCCACTATAAGCAGGTTTCATTCCAACGGGTGACGCAAGGAAATGAGACGCGGATAACCGGAACAATCCCGGCGACGATATCCGATTTCAAGATCGACCCCCCGAAACTCCTGACGGTCCCTGTCAAAAACGAAGTCCCGGTGCGCGTGGAGATGACGTGGCGCCGCATGTGAATGTCAGCCGTGGCTTCGTCTTGCGGCCAACACCATTTCTTTCCTATACTGGCAGCGATGAAACGACACCGATTGATATGAATCCGCCACTCACAGACAAATCAACCAAACTCCGCAGCCGCGACTGGTTTGGGAAAGACGACCGATGGGGACTGGCGCATCGCGCCTGGCTGCGTGCCGAAGGCTTCAGCGAGCGGGTGTTCGAGGGCAAGCCCGTGATCGGCATCTGCAATTCCTGGAGCGAACTGAACAACTGCAACACGCACTTGCGCCAGGTGGCGGAAGCCGTGAAGCGAGGGGTGTGGGAAGCAGGGGGATTTCCGCTCGAGTTCTGCACCATCTCGCTCGGTGAAATGCTGATGAAGCCCACCACCATGCTCTATCGCAATTTGATGGCGATGGACGTGGAGGAATGCATTCGCGCTTATCCGCTGGACGGAGTGGTGCTGCTTTGCGGATGTGACAAGACCACGCCGGCGCAGCTCATGGGCGCTGCCAGCGTCGATGTGCCCGCGCTGATGGTTCCCGGCGGACCCATGCTGCGCGGCATGTGGCACGGCACGGAACTCGGCTCCGGAACCGATGTGCGGCGCTTTTGGGAAGAGGTGCGGGCGGGACGATTGAGCGAAGAGGAGTGGTGCGAAATCGAGAGTTGCGTGTCGCGCAGCGCCGGGCATTGCACCGTGATGGGCACTGCTTCCACGATGGCCAGTCTCGCCGAAGCTCTGGGGATGACCTTGCCGGGGGCGGCGGATATTCCCGCCGTGGACTCGCGCCGTCTGGCCATCGCCGAGCAGAGCGGGCGACGCATAGTGGAAATGGTGAAGGAAGACCTGCGTCCTTCCCAAATCCTGACCCCTGCCGCCCTCGAGAACGCCATCGCCTTACTCATGGCGTTGGGAGGTTCGACGAATGCCATCGTCCACCTGGTGGCCATTGCCGGTCGGCTGGACATCGAACTGCCCCTTTCGAGGTTCGACGAGATTTCCCGAACCATACCTGTGATTGCTAATGTCAAGCCTTCAGGCAAATTCCTGATGGAGGATTTCAGTTACGCTGGAGGGGTACCCGCCGTGATGAAAGAGATCACTTCAAAGCTTCACCTGGAGGCGATCACGGCCACCGGCAAGACGCTAGGTGAGAACATATCCCGCGCGGCGTGTTTCAATCGGGAAGTTATCAAGCCATTCAGCCAACCACTCTACCCGGAGGGCGGTCTCGTAGTCCTGGGCGGAAACCTTGCTCCGTGCGGCGCCGTGATCAAGCAATCCGCCACTTCGCCTCATCTGCGCCGGCACAAAGGGAAGGCCGTGGTGTTCGAGAACAACCGCGACCTGCTGGCCCGCATTGACGACCCGCATCTTGAGGTGGACGAGGGTTCCGTCCTCGTCCTCAAGAATGCCGGCCCAAAGGGTGCGCCGGGCATGCCCGAATGGGGCCACTTGCCGATCCCCGCCAAATTGCTCAAGGCCGGGGTGAAAGACATGGTGCGGCTGAGCGATGCGCGCATCAGCGGCACCAGCTTTGGCACCATCGTCGTGCATATCTCGCCGGAGGCAGCCCTGGGCGGCGTCTTGGCCATCGTCAAGGAGGGCGACGAGATCGAGTTGGATGTGGGTGAAAAGAGACTGGAGCTATTGGTTCCGGAGGCGGAAATCAAAAGGCGCCTGGCCCAATGGACGCCGCCCGCCCCGCACTATTCGCGGGGATACGGGAAAATGTACCTCGAGCACATTCTTCAGGCCCACGAGGGCTGCGACTTTGATTTTCTCCGCGGCCGCGACCGTGGTGAGGAAGATAGCCCCCTGCGAAAGTTCCCCAATCCCGCGCTTTGATAGGACTGTAGCAAAGCAGATCTATTCACATTGCCACAGATGTGCTACAGTGAGCCACTGGTATGATGTCCCTAATGTGTCCTCATTGCGGGTCGTCGCGGGTTAACAAATCGCCGAGCGGCCAACACCTCATGTGTCTCGACTGCCAGCGGGTCATCGTGCAGGACCGGGTCAAGAAGCCCCGTGGTCGAAAGATGCACGGCCGACCGCGTCGTTCTCCTCCCGAGCCCCGTCCCGAAACGGTGAACTAAGGCGAAAGCGGGGTTGCGAGCATCCGGCTGGCTGCTTCAGCGATTGGGGATGGAACACGGCGGCGAGGACAAGTCGCCTTGAGTCTCTGTTTCATCTCAATCATCCGTTGCTTACCTAGCCCACAAACTGGAACTTGCCAACAAGCATTAACCCGAATTGAGAATCTAATCTGCTGCTTGCCGAAGCGGAAGGAGCGAGCGGACAGGGAAGAATAGGAAGTGAGTTGGTTCGGGAGAGGAGACATGCGAAAGACGGCTTCACCATTGCTTGCCGCTGCCTGGGCGGTTCTCGCCTGCCTGCACTCCGCCGGCGCACAGAGCGCGCTTTGGCGCGAAGGGATCAGCCTGATTCCTTATCCTCACGAGGTGATTCTAAGCGGCGACAATTTCATGTTCGAGGGAGAGGTCAGCATAACCCTGGACTCGCGGGCCTCCGCGGGCGATCGCTTTGCGGCAGGGGATCTGGCCGCTCGCCTGAAAACGGATTTTGGCATTGCCGTGCAAGTCGGTGGCTCATCAGGTGCCCGATCAATCCGGCTTCTGCGCCGGGATGTCCCAGGCAAAGGCGGTGATCAGGGCTATGAGCTGAAGGTTGGCAGGGATCGCATCGATGTTCTGGGCGGAGGCGAGGCCGGCCTGTTCTATGGCACGCGGACGCTGTTGCAGATTGTGCAGCGAGGCCACGCTGCTCCGTTCGTCAAGGGAATGACGATCCGCGACTGGCCGGACGTTGCCCAGCGGGCGGTCCACTACGACACCAAGCACCACCAAGACAAAGCCGAGTACGTTCGAGGCTTCATCCGTACGCTCGCCGACTACAAGATCAACATGCTGATCTGGGAATGGGAAGACAAGTTCGCTTACCCGAGCCATCCGGAAATCGGAGCGCCGGGCGCCTTCAGGATGGAAGAAATGCAGGGTTTCACCCGCTATGCCCGCCAATACCACGTGCAGATCGTTCCGCTGGTTCAGGGACTCGGGCACGTGAGCTTCATCCTCAAGTGGCCACAGTACGCGGACCTGCGAGAGATCCCAGCCTCGAATTGGGAGTTTTGCCCTCGCAAGGAAGGCAGCTACAAGCTGCTTTTCGATCTGTGGGGAGACGCGATTGAGGCTACGCCGGGCTCCGACTACATCCACATGGGGACGGACGAAACCTATGAACTGGGGCAGGGGATCGAGTGCGGCTGTCAGGCCAGGATGAAAGAAGTCGGCAAGTATGGATTGATGATGGATTTTGTGGACCGCTGCGCGGGCCACTTGATGTCTCAAGGCCGGAAAGTTATGGCGTGGCTCGAGGAGTACAGGCCGGAGGAAAGGGTGCAGCCCCCCAAGGGACTCGTCACTTTCCCCGACCCGCTGCAATTGGACTTGGCGAAGCGCTCGCGGGAGGCTGGCAACCCCGCCTGGATTTACGACCCTAATCCCGGCATCGAACACCTGTTCCTACCCTATCTCTACCGAGTGCGCGAGGGCAAGACAGTAGATTCCTGCCTGGAGAATTCTTACCGGACTCTGGCCACTGCGGCGCCTTCAGGGATATTTGAAGGGATGGTTTGCACGTCGTGGGACGACAGCGGCTTGCACAATCAGGTGTGGATGATGCGTTTCGTGCATGCGGCGGAATACTCATGGAAGGGGAACGCACCTACACACGCCGAGTTTGTGAATAAGTATTTCACGAACTTCTACGGTCCGGAAGCTACAGATCTCGGAGAACTCTGGATGCTGCTGAATCGCGGCGCCTATTTTTACATGGATAGCTTCGGCGGCATGGTCTGGCACGAAGGCGACGCCGAGAAGACCTGCCTCCCCGACCTGCCCCATGGCAATGCCATCGAATACAAGCCTTTCTGGAACCGGCAATACAAGAAGCAAGTGGAAAACTCTCGCTTCCAGGTGCAGCAGATGCAGCGGGCGCTGGCCATTTGCCGGGGCAATCTCGAGGGTGGGGTCAAGCAGCGCTATGATTTCGAGGTTTTCGCCAGCATCGCCCGGCTCGTGAGCCATACGGCTCACACCTACTTGGCACTCTCTGAGCTGGAAGAGGCGATCGGCGAAGCCCAGCATCAACACTACCTCGACCATCAGGCGGCTCGCGCGGCTTTGGAGAAGGCCGCGGGAATCCTCCAAGCCAACCTCAAGGAGCGTGATGAAGTCTTCCGTGAGCTGGTGGCAGTCTGGGAGAAAACTCGCCTCCCGAAGGGCCTGTCGACGCCGCAAAAGAAGTTCTTTTACCAGCAGGACCGCGCGCGCCATTTTGCATTTCGCACACCCGACATGAGCTATCTGATCTACGATGAACAGCTTCTTGGACTCGAGGACTACCTGAAAAATCTCCGCGAGTACATTTCCTGGTACGAAAAATCCTACCTGGAGTGACGCATTACAGAGTATTTTTAGGCTCCGGCGAACTCGATGGGGTGAAGTCAAATGAAACGTCTGAAAGTAGGCTTAGTGGTAGGAGGTGTGATTGGCGGCTTGACGTTGATCGTCATCGCCGCGCAGGCTCAAGTGCTACCGAATGCCTGGACCCCGCGCCTCTCGATGCAGGTCCGGACCATCGCCGCAGTCGTGCCGTCTCCGGACGGGAGCTCGGTGGCGTACACGCAGAGCTATGCCTCCCTCGATCCCGAGAAAAGCCACTGGATCGCGCAGCTCTTCCTGGCGCGCGCCGATGGTTCCCGGCGCTTCCAGCTTACGCAGGATGAGGCCGGAGCAGGTTCGCCGGCGTTTTCGCCCGATGGCCGAAGGGTCTACTTCCTCTCCGGCCGTTCCGGCAAAACCAACCTGTGGCGGATTCCAGTGGATGGAGGCGAAGCGGAAAGGCTCACGGACTGGCAGGGGCGCCTCAGTGGCTATCAGCTTTCCCCGGATGGAAAGTGGATCGCGTTGCTGGGGCATGACCCCTCTGGTAAAGAGAAGAAGGCTCCATCGCGGATGGCGGCAGAACGTGTGGTGGGCGAGGAGCTTATCAATGACAACCTCTGGCTCATGCCCACGGAGCCTGACAGTTCGGGAAAGCGCGCCTTGCGCAGGCTCCTGGACGCCCCCTATCACGTGGTCAATTTCGACTGGTCGCCGGACTCCCGCTCCATCGCCTTCGAGCACGAGCCAAGCTCGAGCGAGGATATGTGGCCCCAAAGCGACGTTTCAGAAGTCGAGATTGCCAGCGGCCAAGTGAAGGTGGTGGCCAACGGTCCCGCCGCGGAAGGTGAGCCGCACTACTCGCCCGACGGACGCTACCTCGCTTACCTGCGCACTGCCGACCAGGCGAGCTGGGCGGGAGAGGAACACATCGTGCTCGTGCCGCGCCAGGGCGGCGCCCCTCGAGTTATTGAGGACACTTTCGATGCGGGGCCATCGCTCGCCGCCTCGAGTTTGTTGCCGCCGGCCCTGTTGCCGCGCAAAGCCATGGGTTTGGTGCTGGGATGGTCAGCCGACTCGACCCGCCTGCTCTTCGCGGGAGAAAAGGGCATGCACTCGGTGTTGTATAGCGTCTCCTTGGAAGGACTGACCAAAGCCATCTACACCCCCAAAGGGGCGTTGCACGGCGCCACGCTGAACACCACGCGCACACACGTAGGCTTCTCCCAGGAAAGCTGGAACGCGCCTCCGGAGGCCTACGTCATGACCGTGCCCGGCGGCCTTCCCGTCCAGGTCAGTTCGGCCAATGCCGACCTGCCCAAACTCCCGCTGGGCGAGACCAGGACAATCCATTGGAACTCGACAGACGGCCTGGATATCGAGGGGCTGCTCACGCTTCCGGTGGGTCACGAGGCAGGCAAAAGGTGTCCCCTGCTGGTGGTAGCCCATGGCGGGCCGATGAGCCGGTTTAACGACACGTTCCTTGGCGACAATGGCCTATATCCTTACGCAGCCTTCGCAGCAAAGGGCTACGCGATTTTGAGGCCCAATGTTCGAGGCTCCGGGGGCTACGGCAAGAAATTTCGCTTTGCCAACCTGAATGACTGGGGAGGCAAGGACTACGGGGACTTGATGGCAGGCGTCGAACGCCTGATCTCCGACGGCATTGCCGATCCCGCGCGGATGGCCATCATGGGGTGGAGTTACGGCGGCTACATGACGGCCTGGGTCGTCACGCACACGCACCGGTTCAGGGCAGCCATCGACGGAGCCGGGGTAACCAACTTGTGGAGTTTCACCGGGACTACCGACATTCTCAGTTTCATGCCGTATTATCTTTCCGGCGAAGCCTGGGATAGGTTGCCGGTATATCTGGAACACTCCCCCATGTATCATGTAAAGGGCGTCACTACTCCGACCCTGATCCTGCACGGAGAGGCTGACCTGCGCGTGCCCATTTCACAATCGTATGAGCTTTACAACACCCTCAAACGCCAGGGAGTCACAACGCAGATGGTTGTTTATCCGGGCATGCCTCACAGCCCGAATAACCCGGCACAACGCCTGGACATCATGGAACGGCACCTCGAGTGGGTCGAACGCTACCTGCGATAGGGCTTTCGATATCGGGGCCGACAATCGAATCACTGATCAATGTTCAGGGCATTGTGGAAGTCAACCAGCCTTCCGTGAAGCTGACCCCGGAGTACTTCGCTTGCCTGCTCTACCGGCATCACGCGGGAAGCTTCGTTTTGGCCACTTCCACCCAAAGTCCGATGGCCCCCTTTAATCCTCACCTCCCAACCCTCGATAGCCTCGCGACGCTCAGCGCGGACGGGCGCACCCTGTACCTCGCGGTCATCAATCGCAGCGAGGACCAGGATCTGAGCGCAACGATTCGGATTAGCGGCTGGAAACTTGCTTCGGACGGGCCGGTGCGCGTCTTCGAGCTGAATGGCAAAGACAAAGGTCGCGGCAAATCCCTTCGGCAGTTCGGCGAACGTCAATATCCAAGAGAAATCGCTCCGCGTTGATCGCCTGCCTTTCTCCTGCAGATTCCCCGCCCATTCGGTGACCGTCTTGGAGGTGGGAGGCTCCTTGTGAGGCCTGGGCGTTGATGTCCTGTCCCGTTTAATTGTTTGCAGTGGCAACAAGGCGGCAGCTCCGCTGCCGCACTCCATGACGCCCGCGCTGCGGGCGAAGCCTGCCTTGGAGTGGCGTATCCGTCAGCCGACGGAAAGCTACCGCCTTTCGTCACGCGGCAAGCAAGAGCACGCTTGGTAGCGCGGAGTTGTTCTTGAACTCCGCGGCTTGTATACTCGGGAACCCTCGAAGAGCCGCGGACCTACAACGCAGGTCCGCGCTACACCTGCTCCCCTCTCGCGCGTGCCCCCGGGTTGCTCCGCGCGCTACGGTTGCTGGTTACCGGCGCAGCGACCTACGCGGGCCCCACGCGCCGGTGTCCGGACTGCGGGAGCTTCCGCGGCCCAAACGAATTTCACCGTTCCTAATTCTAGGGTCGCAAGATGTGAACTATCCCTTTGGGCTGTTCCTTAGGAATGCTGCAAGCATTGCAGCGATAGTCCATTCCCACAGGAAACGCTTGCACGAAAGGAGGAGGGATAACGTCTAAGCTTAGGGTCTCGTATGCTGTCATCGCATGAAGGTTATGGATAAAAAGATATCGCCGAGTCTCCTCTAAACCAGGAAGCTTACTGAGGCCGTCAGGTTCTTTGGCATACTTACACTGATCACAAATTTGAACGTTAACCTCAGCGTCTATCGCGTCTACCGCCGTTGAGTTGAGGATGTTGAACTCAACATGAACGCTCCCATCCAGCTTTAGTGGCAGCGTCACCTCCTTGATAGGAATCACCGGCTGCCCAAGGGGTGCCTGTGGATGGGAAAATGAAAAAAGCAGCTCAGCCTTCGGTCCAGGTCCCAGCGCCTTGATGTTAGCCTGTAGGTCGGCCTGTAGCCTTTTCACCTGTTTCTGGAGCGCTTCAGTTTTCACTTGGGTTTGCAAATCAGTCACTTTCTGAGATAAGCTCTTGAACGACTCCACAAACACCTTAGTGTTTTCCTTTTGCGCGTTCTCGGCAGATTCCACCTGACCTTTCAGACCGCTGATGTCTTCCGCAGCCTTCTTCTTTTCTCGGTTCTCCAGATGGAGACTCACAAAACCTAGCATTCCAACAATCGTGAAAACGACTACTACGCCTCCCCTTAATCGTGCGTTCTTATACTCGTCCCATTCCTTCAATAGGGTAAGAAACCCAAGGATCGTTGCCCCGGCAGCCAGAATATAGGGGATCGCGCTGAAAAACAGAGACATAACGGGACCGGGCCGAATAGTACCACAAAATGATTGGACATGGTGAAGACAGGCGCAAGGAACGTACCTTGCGAATTCCCCGCCCTTTCTCCTCGCGTGCCGAAGGGTTGCTCCACGCGCAAAAGGTTGCTCACTTCGCGTTGCGAAGTGGCTGGCTGGCGCAGACCCCTGATCTTGGGGGTCTGCGATTTCGCGAAGCGACGTGTGGGAGCTGACGGCTCATTCGAATTGGCTTGGAGGAGGGCACACTGCGGGCGAGCATGCCCGCGCCAAAGTCATGCCCGAAGGGAGCGGGCCACGGTCAGTGGTTTGCTGACCGTGGGTTCTTGCATTGTTGTGAATGGCATGGCCCGCCGGAATTACTTCGTATGAATCGGCCTCGGAAAGAGAAAAGCCCACGGTCAGGACTGCGCTGACGGTGGCTACCTGCTTGCTGTTTCCGAGCAAGAGGGAAATGTGGTAAGCTCTTTGCAGTTTGGATCTCTCAGCTTGCGCCTTTCGTGCTCGAGGCTGCTATGCAAAGCGCAGTGTCCCTGATTAGCCTGGCGATGCTCAAGGTCAACGCGGAGGAGCAGGGCCGCGATTATTTGGATTACCTTCTACCATTTGTTTACGAAGCGATCGCAGCGAAGAAGGTCGAACAGATCAATGACATAACTGTTTCCGGGATACTGCGGTCCGATTACGGACTCAACATCCCTAGACCGACGGTGGGTCTTTGCCTTAAGCGCATGTGCCGGCGTGGTGACCTCGCTAGCGGAATGTACGGATACACGCTGGCCCACGAGATCCAAGCAACAGGCTTCGGCGAACTCCGCGACCGAACCGAGAAACGACTGAGCCAGCTCGTGGGGGGTCTCCTCGGTTTCGCCAAGACGAAATTCGCGGTCAAGTGGGACGCTGGTACCGCAACAGATGCAATAGCTAGCTATTTGTCCAACTTCGGGATCGAGTGCCTGCGCGCGTATATTCATCACACCCCGCTACCAATGCTCCCGTCCCAAAAATCACGATCTACTAACTTTGTCGTGAGCTCCTTCATTCGTGAAGCACTGGTAACCTCTGAGGAGAGTTTCGAATCCGTTATGGTTCTGGTGAAAGGTTATATGCTCGCCAACGCGCTGCTCTGCCCCGATCTCAAATCCGCGGCCAAGAAATTCTCCCATCTGACCGCGTACTTGGACACTCCCTTCATTTTGCGGCTGCTGGGGCTCGTTGGCCAAGAGGGGTGCGAGGCGGCAAAGGAGACTATCAATCTCACGAAGCAACTCGGCGGCCGAATCGCCGTCTTTTCCCACACTGCCACGGAGGTCCACGGGGTGATCCTCGCGGCTGCGGGGCACCTGGAGGACCCTATGGCAAGGGGCCCGCTCGTCCGCGAGATGCGCCAGCGTGGTGTCTCCTCAGTTGACCTGCTTCTACTATGCAGTCGGTTCGACCACGACCTCGCCACGCTGGGAATTATTCGAGACCCGACGCCCCAATACAAAGTAGCGTATCAGATAGACGAGAAAATCCTCGAGACATCGCTGGATGAAGATATCCGGTACCACAACCCTCGCGCCCTGCTGAACGATATCAACTCCATCCGGAGCGTGTACGCGTTACGGTCCGGGAAGGAGCCTGCTTCGCTAGAAGACAGCGTCGCGGTACTGGTTACGACCAACGCAAAGCTTGCTCGCGTGGCATACCATTACGGTCAGGACCTGGAGGGCTCGCGGCAGATTTCGCCCGTGATTACGGCGTTTAGCCTAGCCAATATCGCTTGGTTGAAGCAGCCTTTTGCCGCGACGGACCTCCCCCGCCTGGAAGTAATGGCTATGTGTTATGCTGCCCTACGACCACCCGAACGCCTGTGGCGTAAGTATGTCGAGAGCGCCGACGACCTCAGAGCCAAAGGCCACATCAGTCACACGGACCATAGTCTCCTGCGGACCTCCTTGACCGTTCAAAAGGAACTGATGCAACTTACCCTCGGTGCGGAAGAGAATCTCACGGATGAGACCATCACGGAGATCCTGCAACGAGTGAAGAAGGAATACGCAACGGAGGCCGACGCGCAACTTCAGCTAGAGCGTGCCGAGCACTCTAAGACTAAAGCGCAGCGTCAGGCGGCCGAAGAAGCGCAGCGTCAGCTACTCGAAGAACGTGGTCGGCTTGAGGCTCGAATAACAGGGATTTCAACCTCGACTGGCAGATTGGCCGGAAAGATGGTCTTTGTTCTGTTCTTTGCGGCTGTGATTATCGCTTCGATATTTGCTGGTGAGTCGAAAATGGTGCGTGCATACGTTCCGGCGAGGTACTCAATACCGCTTCTCGTCGTTCTTCTCAGCTATACAGGTCATGTTCTACTCATCACTGAGGGGGTGTTCGGATTTCCAGTCAAGAGGCTGGCTGCAGGATTTGGAGACTTTGTCCAGCTTCGAACTCGTTGGCTCATCGAGTGGCTCCTTTATCCCAAGCAAAGGGATGAGGTTTTCATAAGGTTGGGGCTGGCCGAGCCCCTCCCTCAGCACAAGGAGGCACCAAGCTCGGACCAAAAGGGCAGTGTGAACGGGTGAGTCGGCGGGCCGGCTGGCGCAGACCCTTGTTCCTGGGGGTCGGCGATTTCCCGAAGTGACTTGTGGGAGCCGGGGGCGCTATAAAAGCGCTGACAAGTGACGAGTGACCAGTGACAAGAAACAGGCAAACTGCTCCGGCTGGCGGGTGGCGCATACGTCGTATTGTGATGTATGCGACCGCTTGGCAATTTGGTTGGAATGCACTTGCGCCCTGGGAACGGCAATGCGGGGTGCCGTGATCGCATACATGCCAAACGGCGGCATGTATGCGCCACCCGCCTGTCCACGTTGGTTGCCGTCACCAAGGCAATTGGGCTCAGACTCACCGTCGAAGCCGCTCCATAATTCGCGGCTGGCGCCCCGATGCATCGGGGCGCCCCATGAAGACGCGCAACATCTCTGTCACCGCGTCCAATCCGTGGCCTGTCCTGGCTTCTTAACGGTCGCCGACATGAAGGGCAATCTCGGCGCCACCCCCGACGGCAAATGTAGCGCAGGGCCCGTGTTTCGGCCCTGCGGCTCTTCCAGCGGCGCGAGCCTTTTCCGCACCGCACCTTGGGTAATCTTGGTTTTTCTAACCTTGCCTGGAATGAAATCGTCACAACTTTAAGCGCGCCGTCAAAACCACGGCGCGGTGGAAAAGCCGCAGGGCTGGAGCGCGAGCCCTGCGCTACCATGCGGGCTGATGCCTGATGCCCTTCCCGTCTCACGACTTGTTCATGAGCGCTTTTTCTACTGCTTCCGGGTTTCTATCAATCACCGTCAAGTAGGCGCGCACGGCGCTTTCCGGACGCCTGCGCCCTTGCTCCCATTCCTGGAGCGAGCGCGGGCTGACGGCGTAGCGCCTTGAGAATTCCGCTTGCGACAAGCCCAGCTTGGACCGGATCGCCCTCACATCCACATCCTCAGGGACCTCGACGTATCGCATGGGAAGGGCCCTCCTCCCCTCCACGTGATCGACGACTTCCTTCATAGCGGCAATCAGACGCTTACCCATTTTGGAGTGCTTGGTCTTTGTCATTAGACACCCTTCAAACGATTTACCAGCTCCTTCAATTGCTGTTTGTCGGCCGGGGTCAAGTCTTCCTTCGCCGCTTTTGCATAGATGTCGAGGAAGTAGACCACATCGGCCGCTGACCGGTAAAAGTAGATGACTCGAACTCCGCCCCTTTTTCCCTTTCCTTGGCGGCCCCACCGCGCCTTTCGAACCCCACCCGTGCCTGCTACGACCGGGTGTATCTCAGGGGTCTCCGCAACGTGGAGTTCCATCGCGTTTCGCTCTTCCACACGGAGGACCTTCCCTACCCGCTTCTCATAGACACTGGTGTAGGCAATCGCCGCGCTCATTTTTTTATTATACGGCATTGACGGACCATGGTCAAGCAAGCGCGGGGAAGGCCACCGTCTATGAGATTTCAGGAAAACCGTTCTCGCGAGGAATACTCAGGGTAGAATGATATTATTCGGGTAGGGCAATTGGAGGGTGCGGGGATGAGCGTGCTCAGTGAGGTAAGCCCGACACGGATGAGTGAATTCTGCCAGAAGTGGAAAATTGCCGAGCTCGCCCTTTTCGGCTCGGCCTTGCGGCCAGACTTTGGCCCCGCCAGCGACGTGGACGTGCTCGTGACATTTGCACCGGACTCCCACCCCAGCCTGTTCGATCTGGTCCAGATGGAGGAAGAGCTCAAAGAAATCTTTGCTCGCGAAGTGGATCTGGTAAGCCGGCGAGGCCTTGAAAACAGCCGGAATTACATCCGTCGAAAGGCCATATTGGATTCGGCACGGGTTTTCTATGCCGCGTGACGTTGCCTAACTGCTGGACATCAATGTTCCCTCATAGTCGCCTGACAGCCGCCCGGTGGCCTTTGTGAGTTATCAATAATTACTGACGCGGGAGTGCGTTTATAATCGAATTTATGGCACACAAGTTCCTTACCTCATACCCTGAAGACTCGCTGGCCGTCTTCCGAGTGTATAAGTCACTGGGGGAGCGAGCCATGGCGCAGGTTACCGACGATCAACTGCAATTGGCGGTGGATGCGGAGTCCAACTCCATCGCGGTCATCGTCAAACACTTGGCGGGGAACATGCGGTCGCGATGGACGGACTTCCTCACCAGTGACGGCGAGAAGCCCGACCGCCATCGCGATACCGAGTTCGAGACGCCGCCGGCAACTCGTTCCGCGCTGATGGAATTATGGGAGTCGGGGTGGCGGTGTTTGTTTAGCGCGCTCGAGCCGTTGCAAGACTCGGACCTGGAGCGCACGGTTTATATTCGCGGTGAGCCTCACTCCGTGATGCAGGCCATCAACCGCCAGGTGGCACATTATGCCTGCCACATTGGCCAAATCGTTTTTCTCGCCAAACATCTCCAATCTTCACGATGGGTGTCGCTGAGCATCCCGCGCGGCAAGTCAGGGGATTTCAACTCTAGAGTGGCAAGCGGCTAGGCTAGCCAAAAGTAACGCTACACCAGTTGATTTGCCTGGGTTGATTTGCCGAGTTGGCATCTTGACCTTTGGGAACTTTGACGCCACCCTGACCCGGGCTGCGGAGGTCTTGACAAATCCGCCACCCTATGATAGGCTACGTACATGGACCTTGGCGGAGAGGCTGTCTTGACCTTGCGAGGTTGCGGCTCTCTCCCGTCCTGCCAAGCCACGGAGGCAGGTGTGAGGTACGTCACTGAAGATCCCCGGCTGCTCAGGGCAAGACCAATTCCGCCAGAGAGTGTTTCCGAAAGGCCACAGCAAATGTTACGGAGACAGGCATGAACTTCAAAAAAGATGTTAAATTAAACGGAACGAACTCAATAAGTCCTGTAGAATCAACAGAAGTGTCTAAAAACGAACTCAAAACGAACTCCAAAAGAAGCGGAAAAACGTGCTGTGGATACGCAAAAGAGCCCAAACAAACTTACGAGCGCGTTCGCTTGCCGCAGAATGGTAGAGGCTCTTGAGAGACACCACGATGCATACAGGCATGAAGTTCAAAAAAGATGTTAAATTTAACGGAACGAACTAAATAAGTCATTTAGCATCAACAAAAGTCTCAAAAAACGAACTCAAAACGAAGCCCAAAAGAAGCGGAAAAACGTGCTGGAAATACGCAAAAAAGCCCAAACGAAGCGCAATTGGTCAACTTGCAGTAGCGGCGCTCTGCGAGCGCCGGAAGTCCTTGAGAATCCAAGACCGGCGGTCACAGACCGCCGCTACAATCATGAAACTGACCCACTGCCTGACAAGGCGGAAGGATGACCCGTAAAATGGTGATTACAAATGGGAATTAACCCGACAGCCCCACCCTGTCCGGCAGGCGAGGCAGCATGATCCCCGTTCGGCGAAGAAGGTCTTGACAATCTACCCTCAACCCGAGCAGATATAAGCGTTTCAAAACGGTCAGGCACCAAGGAGGGAATACGAATGAGGACATCTCGTTGGATAATCGGCTTGCTGGTCTCTGCTGCTCTCGTGGCCTTAAATGCCGCGGCCCAAACGACCTCGTACAACGGGCTCAACCTGAATATGGGTAACTTGTCGCGGCTCTCGCACGCCAAGACGCGCTCCATCAGTCCCGAGAACTTGACTGGTGAAAAGGGCAAAGGCGGCATGGCCACCGTGGGGACAGGCGCCAGTGCTGCCCGCGATTTGGGCCAGGGCTGGAAGATATCTCCCTCGCTGAAGGTCGAACCCAAACAGGTTCTCACGCTGGCGGAGATCCAGGGGCCGGGAGCGATTGAGCATATCTGGATGACCCCTTCGGGTAACTATCGGTTCTCGATAGTGCGCATCTATTGGGACGGCGAGCGCGAACCCTCGGTCGAGGTGCCGGTCGGCGATCTCTTTGCCTGCGGCTGGGGAAGATACGCGCAAATCTCCTCGCTGGCGGTTTGCGTGAACCCCGGCAGCGGGCTCAATTCTTATTGGGAAATGCCTTTTCGCAAGTCTTGCAGGATGACCCTCGAGAATCTCGACGACCAGCCGATGACGATTTATTACCAGATTGACTACGTCCTTACCGAAGTCCCTGAAGACGCGGCTTACTTCCACGCACAATTCCGGCGATCGAATCCGTTGCCCCTCAAGACCGATCACGTCATCCTGGACGGCGTCAAAGGCTGGGGACACTACGTGGGCACTTACCTTGCCTGGGGCGTGCGCAACACGGGCTGGTGGGGCGAAGGCGAGATCAAGTTCTTCCTGGATGGCGACACCCAATTCCCCACCATCAACGGCACCGGCACGGAGGACTACTTCTGTGGCTCATATGACTTTGACGCGGCTGCCCCGGCGGCCCTCCCTAACCTTCTCCAGCCTGGGACGCCACCGCCAGGCGGTTCCCATTATCAGGAGTTCACTTCCCCTTACTCGGGGCTGGCTCAGGTGATCCGCCCGGATGGGCATTACGATTCGCAGCAGCGCTTTGGGCTGTACCGTTGGCACATCATGGACCCCATCCGCTTTGAGAAAGATATCAGGGTGACTATCCAAGCCCTCGGCTGGCGCTCCGGCGGGCGCTACCTGCCCTTGCAGGACGATATCTCCTCCGTGGCGTTCTGGTATCAGACCGAGCCCCATGCGCCTTTCCCCAAACTTCCTGATAAGGACCACTTGGAAGTGAATTAGGCATTAAAGGGGCGTGGGCTGGAGGAAGCTGGTCAGCTTGATGTAGAGGCGGCTTTACGCCGCCATCTGGCGAGGTAAACTCGCCGCTACAACACCGCACTGACCCACGAGCGGACTTCGCAATGCGCCAGCCCGTGGCCGCCCGCACTCGGCTAGGGTCGCCGTCAGGGACCGCTGAGCGATGTCAGGAGAATCTGCAATGACAAGCGTGAGAAAGATCTTCTGGAGTTTCCTGCTCCTTGCCGCAACCGCGGGCTTCGTCCGGGCGCAATCGGATCGAATCATCGTCCACCCGCAAGATACGGGAGCGGCGCTCATCAATCCCGGAATGGGGTGGATGTTCCACCATTACGACAACAGCCTTACGACCTATACGGTGAACCTGTCGCCCTCGGACACGGTGCCGGAATTCCCCGGTGTCAGCTCCGTTTATATGCGCCTGGATTGGTCTGACATCGAGCCCGAAGAAGGAAAGTTCAATTGGTCAATCGTTGACACGCCCATGCAGAAGTGGGTGGAAGCGGGCAAGACCATCGCCTTTCGGTTTTGCACCTCGGAGGCCCAGGTCCGCGAGCCCTACGCCACGCCTCGCTGGGTGGAAAAAGCCGGGGCCAGAGGCTACCACCTCAAAGGCGAGGGAGAAATTGCTCCTGACGGCCCCATGTGGGAGCCTGATTTCGATGACCCGATCTTTCTCCAAAAGCTGGACAACTTCCTGGCCGCCGCCGCGGCGCGATACGACGGCAATCCGCACGTGGCGTTCATTGATGTCGGCTCGTTCGGCGTTTGGGGCGAAGGTCACACCGTGGCCAGCACGAAGAGGCCCTACTCCGTCGGCACCCTCCGCCGGCACATTGACCTTTACAAAAAGAATTTCAAGCACACTCTCCTGGTGGCCAACGACGACTTCATGATCCAGGGTCGCGGGATCGAGACGCTTGGCTATGCGCGCGATCAGGGACTGAGTCTAAGGGACGACAGCATCCTTGTCGAACCTGGCGCGCATGCTTACTATCATGCCTATCTCGCGTATAACTTCTGGCCGCGCCTTCCCGTGATTCTCGAATCGGAGCACTACGGAATGTCGAAGAAGAGTGGAGCATGGGGAGACGGGCGCCTGTTGTTGCAGGCGGTCGAGGACTACCATGCCAGCTACCTCACCGTGCACTGGTATCCGCGGGAGTATCTGGCGGACAACCGCGATCTCGTGAACCGGATCAACTTGCGCCTAGGCTACCGTCTGCAACTGATCGAGGCATCCTGGCCGGCGGAGGTGACAGCGGCAGGTCCTATGGCCATTGGCTACCGCTGGCGGAATGCCGGCGTGGCGCCGTGCCTGCCGGGCGGACATCCCACGATCACGTTCAAGGACCAGAAGGGCGGCATCGCTGCGGTGTTTGTGGACGAAGACTTCGACGTTCGCGAATTGCCTGTAGGTCCGCCGGAGCACGCCATGATCATTTCACGGAAGGAATTTGGACCGGAGCTGGAGGAAAACGATAAGCCGCTCCTCACTTACAGGCTGCTCCCGGCTCACATTTTGAAGCCCGGCACGTACGACGTCTACATATCGGTTGGAACCGCAACGGGAGAACCGGTGCTCGCGCTTCCGCTGCCCAATGACGACGGGCGCCGGCGCTACCGCCTGGGGTCGATCAAGGTTACGTCCGCAAGATGACCTGTAGAGCGACGCTCAGGCGGCTGTGTTCAGGTTTGTTTGGGCGCTCTGGGCCGTACCGGAATTTGCACCTATGGGCAGGGTGCTGAAAAAGCTCCAGGACTGTCATCCTGAGGAGCCGCAGGCGACGAAGGATCTCTGCAGTTGGTTGATTTTACAACTGCCGAGATTCTTCGCTTCGCTCAGAATAACATGACCCGAGGGTTTTTCAGCACCCTGACAGGTCAAGACCTCCTGCGCGGTTGACAGGCAAGCAACACCCCATGTCCAGGGCTCGCGATGGGCTTTCCGAAATCAGGCCATTTTGAATATGTTCATATAGTACATAATATACAAGGAGATATATATGTTTGCATTACATTCCTTCCAGCTGTGTTTGAGCTTTCCCTGCTTGCGTCTGTTCCGACAAAAGTCGGGGGGCGGTCGCACGCGGGACCTGGGTCAACCGTGCACACGATGGCGAACCGGCACCACGTCAGTCCGCTGATCCATGGTGTGCATAATTGCGCTGGCGGACTAGACGGCTTCACGGAGAATCTGGCGTGCGCCCATCTTCGGCAGAGAAAGGCTGGAAACGCAAGCGGGCATTTCCCTCTTTCGGGACGGGCTTCTAGGGGTGGTTCTTGGCGCCCACATCATTGGTGGTTTGGGCGGCGGGCACAGGCGTAGGCATGTGGCACTGGCCGTCGAAGAAGCCCCCGGGATCAACGAGAAGGCAAGGCGTATAAATTGCGCCGAGGACCACGCCGTGTTCCTTAATCTCGAGCCGCTCAGAGGCATGGATATTCCCCTTTATTTTTCCGGTGACGCTAATGATCCGGGTGTGGATTTCCCCGTCCACTTCTCCTTGATCGTGGACGACGACCGTGCCTTCACAGTTGATCACACCCCTGAAGTGCGTGTTAACGCGGATCAGGCCGGAGGCGACTTTCATCTTCCCCTCGACCTCCACGCCGGGCTCCAGCCACCCGACCCAATCACCGGGGAGATCAGCCAGTTGGCGGCGCCTGGATTTTCCAAAGCCGAATGGCATCGTGGCCTCCCATGGGGGCTATCAGATCCCCTTTTATATTCAAGAGATAGCGTACAACTGAAATAGCAAAAGGTACATGAGCCGTTCTAATGCCTGACGATCAATTCGTAAATCCGGTTCAGATCTTGAGCCGAAAAATAGCTGATTTCTATGCGCCCGCGGCGGCCATCTCCGAGGATTTTGACGCGCGTGCCCAGCGTTCGTTCCAGTTCCAGCGCGGCCGCTCTGACGTTTGGATCGATTGGGGGTTTGGAGCCGGTCTTCTGCGCCGCTGGCTTTACTCCTCGAGAAGCCACCAAATTCTCAACGTCGCGCACAGAGAGGCCCTGTCTGGCAATCCTCGAGGCGAGCTGCACTTGCGCGGCTTCAGAATTCAGACCCAGGAGCGCCCGCGCGTGGCCGTAGGTTATTTCGTCCTTGGAGAGCATCTCCTGGACGGTCGCCGGCAGCCGCAACAGGCGCAAGGTGTTTGTGACGGAGGAACGATTGATGCCCAGCCGTTCTGCGACCTCCTCGTGGCTGAGGTGGTACGTCTCTTGGAGCGCTTGGTAGGCGCGGGCTACCTCGAGGGGATTCAAGTCTTGACGGAGCAGGTTTTCCGTCAGGGCGAGTTCGAGGGCGTCCTGATCCGCAAGCTCCCGGATCATGGCGGGAACGGTTTCGAGGCCGGCCAACCGGGCAGCACGCCATCGGCGTTCACCTACTACAAGCTGGTAGCGGCCCTCGGCTGGGGCGCTGCGGCGCAACAGAATGGGTTGGACAATCCCGCTCGCCCGGATGGAGTCGGCAAGCTCTGCCAGCGAGTCTTCAGGAAAGGCGCGGCGGGGCTGAAACGGATTGGGATCGATGAGGTCGACCCGCACCTGCTCGAGGCCGGAGGTGGTGGACTCAACAGTCTGGAGCAGGGCGTTCAGCCCTCGACCCAGGGCCTTTCTGGCCATGGTTGATGACCTCCTGTGCCAGCTCAAGATAACTGGCGGCTCCCTTGCAATCGGGGTCATAGAGGAAAATCGGTTTGCCGAAGCTCGGCGCCTCGGCCAAGCGAACGTTCCGAGGTATGACAGTCGAGAAAACTTGGTCGCCAAAGAAGTCCCTTAAATCGTCTCGAACCTGATGAGAGAGATTGGTGCGCTCGTCGAACATGGTCAGAAGAATCCCCTCGACCGCGAGGTTGCGGTTGTGGGCGCGGCGAAGCCGAATCAGCGTATCGAAAAGTTCGGAGACACCCTCCAGCGCGAAATACTCGCACTGCACCGGCACGATGACGGAATCCGCCGCCACGAGCGCGTTAAGGGTGAGCAGGTCAAGGGCAGGAGGGCAATCCAGGAGGATGTAGTTGAACTTGTCGCGGAACGTCTCCATCCTTTTGCGCAAAGCTTTTTCTCGGTCGGGGCGATCCACAAGTTCGATGGTCGCTCCAACCAAGTTCTTGTCTGAGGGGATGAGGTGGAGGCCCTCGAGCGGGGATTTCTGGACCAGTTCGTCAAAGGGCACATCGAGCATGAGTGCGTGGTATATGGTCCTGCGCGATGGGTCTTTGGGGAAGCCAAGGCCCCCGGTGGCATTGGCCTGGGGGTCGCAATCAATGATCAGAGTCCACATGTCCCGGCGAGCCAGGGCAGCCCCCAGATTAATGGCGGTGGTTGTCTTTCCCACTCCACCCTTTTGATTGGCAATAGCGATGACTTTTCCCAAAGGCACCAACCCGAAGAAACGCAAATCTATCAAAGGCTGGAGAATAACGCAAGTGAAAGGCGCCGGGGCAGTGGGTCGGTTTGACGCAGCGGGGGCTTTCCGCCGCGCTTTGGCGATCCCGTAGACGGAGGATCGCCGCTACAGCGCCAAACTGACCGAATACCGCATGCGATGTTTCACGTGGAACATACCCCTAACGGAGAAACCTTCCGGCCATCCTCAAGCCGCTTTCTTCCCCCACCATATTTCCCCCTGCCCGCCGCCGGGCACCCGCAGGCTCCGCACCGGCTCTATCCCACCTTTTGTATAGCCTAGTTCGCTTGCCTGTCGGCGGCTCAGCCAGAGAAAAAGCTGCCCCCCAGCCTTCAGGCAGCGCGCGGCCAGCGGGATAAGTTCCTCCAGATGTCCCACCGCGCGCGACGTCGCCGCATCATAGCCCGGCAATGCCGCAGCGCCGGCAAAGTCCTCCAGGCGTTCCCTGCGCACTTCCACGGAGTTCATTCCGCAAACCCGGACCACCTCTTTGAGAAACGCACGCTTTTTCGCCACCGGCTCCAGCAGCGTCACCGACAAGTCCGGGAAGATGATCTTCAAGCACAAGCCGGGAAACCCCGCCCCGCTTCCGATATCGAGTAGCCTACCATCCAAGGCAACCCAACGGCCCAGATAAAGACTTTCCCCAAAATGCCTCCGCACGCAACTCGGCGCGTCACGAATGCCCGTCAGGTTAATCTTCTCATTCCAGCGCAGGAGCAGTTCGAGATAAGCGATCAACTGACCGATCTGATCGCTACTAAGACTCAGCTCAAACGGTTCGAGCAACTGGCGGACGGTGGCCTCGTCCAGCATCGTCACTCGATTCTAGAGGCTTTGCCGAAACTGCGCAATAGGGCGGACCGCAGTTGTTTCACACGAAACATTCCAAGCCTGCCGGACAAGAGGATCAACTCCTTTGTTGAGAATTCCAGATTCCTCAGTCGCACGATAACTACCTGTATTTTCAGTGACATTCCAGAAAATAACTGCTAAGTATCTTTCTTTTCACATACATTCCAGGTTCGCCCCGGGTTTTCCACGCCGTCCCTTTGTTTTCATAGACATTCCCGCTCCGCTCGATCAATTCCAGAAGTCGCGAAGTCGAAAGTCGAGAGTCGAGGGGTTAACAACGCACGTCTCGTGCTGCCATCTCGGGCCGTCGTTTGCCATCCGGTCAACGGCTTGCTTGCGTGCTCGGTTTCTCATCCCCCTCCTTTGTTTTCATAGACATTCCCGGTTCGCTCGTTCATTTTCATGTTGGCAGGATCGTCGTGGGCGAAGGAAGGTGATGACATAATGTCGGCTTCGTAAGCGGCATGCGGATTTCATCCGCACGGTTTCCAAGGGCATGATAGGCCGGCCTCGCATCACTTGATAGCCTATCATGTTGGGCATAGTTTGTCAAGAGATTTTTCAAGATCCCCCGGCCCGCGTCAGAGAAGGTCATCTCTGTGTCCTCTTGGGCCTACCACGCTTCGTCCCGGGTGCAAATCAGCCTGCGGCCACCTAGTGGGATGAAAACCGCCGCGGTTGTCACCCCCGCGCAAGCGGGGGTCCACGTCAGCGCACAAGAAGGCGGATTCCCGCTTGCGCGGGAATGACTGGCATTGGGTGATCTTCGAGTCGGATCTTTTCCAGGCTGCGAGCGTCCGCTGACAGCGGCATGACGTCCAGGCAGCTAGCGCTTCCACGACCGCGCTTCCACGACTTGAAGCCCTACCCTTCTTCAATTACAATCCTATGCGAGCGGTATCAAATCGAAGCCAAAGGAGCGGCTCTTGTCGGCTTCCCTCGCCTCATTCAAAGAAACGCTTGAAAAGCTGGCACGCCGGTTCGAGTCAGACCGGTCCTACTATCTATCCAAGAGTTATTCCGAGGCGCAGGCGCGCGTTGACTTCATCACGCCGTTTTTCAAGGCACTGGGCTGGGACGTGGAGAATGAGGCGGGGCTGCCGCACCACCAGCGTGAGGTGATCGTCGAGCGCGGCGAGAGCGAGACCACGGGGAGGCCTGATTACAACTTCCGCATCGGCGGGCAAACCAAATTCTTCGTCGAGGCCAAGGCTCCCTCTGAGGCTCTGGACAATCCCCACCACATTCTCCAAGCCAAGGGATACGTTTGGAACACCCGGTCGGTCTTCTTCGTCATCCTCACGGACTTTGAAGAGTTCCGCTTTTACGACGCTTCTCGCCAGCCCGATGAGCGCAACGCAGACGAAGGCCTGCTGCTCAAACTGGCATGCGCTGAATACCTCGAGAACGCCGAGAAACTCTGGGATTTCTCCCGCGAGCGGGTTGCCGCCGGATCGCTGGACGCGCTCCTCCCCAAGATTCGCCGCGCCCCTCACCTGCGCAAGCAAGTGGACGACGTTTTCCTGGATGAAATGACCGGCTGGCGCGAGGAGTTGGCGCGCGACATCCACAAGCGCAATCCCGCGCTCACTGCCAAACAATTGAATGAGGTGGTCCAGCGGCTGCTGGACCGCATTGTCTTCATCCGCATTGCGGAAGACCGGCACGTGATCGAGAAGCGGCAGCTTGCGGAGGTGGTCGAGGAATGGGAAACCCACGGCGGCAAGTTTCCCATCTTCGACTGGCTCAATGCGCTCTTCCGCAAAATCAATGAGGATTTCAACGGCGAAATCTTCAAGCCGCACCTCTCGGAAGAAATCCAAATTGATTCCGAAATCCTGGCGCGCATTATCAAGCGGCTGTACCCGCCCAAGAGCCCTTACCGCTTCGACGTGATCGGCGTCGAGCTGCTCGGCTCGATTTACGAGCGCTATCTCGGCAACACCATCCGGCTCACGCCCAAGCAGGTGCGCGTCGAGGAGAAGCCGGAAGTCCGCAAGGCGGGCGGCGTCTATTACACGCCCAAGTACATTGTGGATTACATTGTCAAAAACACGGTGGGCAAAATCATTGAGGGCAAGTCACCGAAGCAGATTGAGAAGATTCGCATTCTCGACCCCGCCTGTGGTTCCGGCTCGTTCCTCATCGGGGCGTTTCAATACCTGATCGACTATCACACCCAATGGTATTTGGAGCATCCGGAGCAGGAAGTCCGCCACGCCCACCCTTCATTCGATTTCATGCGCGAGGTACGGACCGACCCCGACGGCTCGAAACGCCTATCGGTCTATCGCAAGGCCAAAATCCTGCGCAACAACCTTTTCGGTGTGGACATCGACCCGCAAGCCGTCGAGATCACCATGATGAGCCTGTATCTGAAGGCTCTCGAGGGCGAGCAGTCCCAATTGCCGCCCAAGCAGCACCTGCTGCCCGAACTTAAATACAACATCATGTGCGGGAATTCCCTGATTGGCCCCGATATCTACGATCAGGGCGCGCTGTTCGCCGACGAGGAACGCGACCGCATCAATGCATTCGATTGGAATTTCGTCCCCGTAGGGGCGGGCCTTGTGCCCGCCCAGAACGGGCGCCCACAAGGGGCGCCCCTACAACGCGGGCGTAGGGGCGGTTCGCGAACCGCCCCTACATTGGGCAACGGGCAAATCAGCATCGGCCAAGTCATGAAAGACGGCGGCTTTGACTGCGTCATCGGGAATCCGCCGTATATCCGCATCCAGGCGATGAAGGAATGGGCGCCCGTCGAAGTGGAGTTCTACAAGCGGCATTTCAACGCAGCCAGCTCCGGCAACTACGATATTTACGTCGTGTTCATTGAAAAGGGGCTGAGCCTTCTTAACGAAAAGGGCAAGCTCGGCTTCATCTGCCCACACAAGTTTTTCAACGCGCAGTATGGCGCGCCTTTGCGCAACTTGCTCTCGGAGGGCACGCACCTCGCGCACGTCGTCCACTTCGGTGATCAGCAGGTGTTTGACGGCGCAACCACGTACACGTGCTTGCTGTTCCTCGAAAAATCTGGGAGCAAACATTTGCAGCTTCAAAAGGTCAACGACCTGGACGCGTGGCGCGCCACAGGCGACGCCACCGAGGGAAAAATTCCCGCCGCCGATATCGCTGGTTCAGAGTGGAACTTCAAGGTTGGCGCGGGCAGGGAATTGTTTGAGAAGCTTGCACGGATGTCGCTCAAGTTGGCTGATGTTGCGACGCGGATATATCAGGGCCCGATCACGAGCGCTGACACGGTTTATCTCTTCAAGGATTTTGCGGGAGGCAAAAGAAAGAGCACAACAAACGTACTCTCACCGGAACTGAATGAGTGGGTCGAAATTGAATCGGGTATTCTCAAACCGGTGGTTCGGAGCGGAAGTATTAACAGGTATTCAGTGCAGCCGACTGCGCTTGTCTTGTTCCCTTATGAGGTCAAGGACTGCTCAGCGCGGCTTCTCACACCAGCCGAGATGAGACGCGACCATCCCTTGGCTTGGTACTACGTGAATCGGAATAAGAAGCTCCTGGAGAACCGCGAGAAGGGTAAGTTTAAGGACGCTGAGTGGTATCGCTTCGGCCGCACCCAAAATCTTGGCATGTGGGAACAGCCCAAGCTCATGGTGCCTTACATGGTCACGCACCTCGCTACGTACCTCGACAATACAGACGGATTCTATTTTATCAACGTGACCACAGGCGGATATGGAATCACCTCAGCGGACCCGACGGTCAGTCTTCCCTACCTTTGCGGCCTTCTCAATTCGAGACTCCTGGATTTCTATTTCAAAAGCGTCACGACCCCATTCCACGGCGGCTACTTTGCCGCGAATAAGCAATACATCGAGCAACTTCCCATCCGCCCCATCAACTTCTCCGACCCTGCCGACAAGTCCCGGCACGACAAGATGGTGGCGCTGGTGGACCGTATGTTGGAACTGAACAAGAAGAAGCATTCTGGCAAGCTCGCGCCCTCGCAAGTTGACCGTATCGACAGAGGAATCTCCGCCACTGACGGAGAAATCGACGACCTAGTTTACGAGCTGTACGGCATTGCCGACGAAGAGCGAAGAGTTATCGAGGGTGGCTAGCCCCGCCGCCAACAGAGACTACGAATATGCCGACCCCAGTTGACGAAGAAGCTCTACGCATAAAACGTCTCACTTATGCCAAGTACCTCCTCCGCAGTGCAAACCTCTCACTGCGCTCCTCCTCGCCCCTCGTGGCGGCAGAGGGACTGCTACGATTGCACGACTCTATTGAAATCTTTCAATCTGCGGTGTCAGACAAAATTGGCGTGCCAAAAGAGAAGTACGGGGCCTTCCTGGAGTTCTGGGAGAGGGTCAAGGAAAAAACGAACCGAGAGCCTCCCTACAAGGATCGCTTCCGAGCGTTGAACGATCTTCGAACCAACTTCAAACATCACGCGCTTCTCCCGAATGCAGACGAGGTCCGGGACCTGGCTCCCGTTGTTCCACTATTTTTTGAGGAAGTGTGCAGAAACGTATTCGGGTTCGAATTCGCCGAGGTCAGCCTTGGAAACCTTATGCCCGAAGGAGAGCTGCGGAACAGAGTAAAAGCAGCAGAACGCCTTATCGAAGCTAGGGACTATGACGGAGCGGTTACCGAGTTGGCCATTGTTATGGAATTGCTGTTCGGCACAATGTTTCCTGACATACCATGGAATAATCCTTGGTCGGGTCTCTTCCTGTTCAGACCAGTCTCTTATGAAGAATTGCTACTGACAAGTGGCGAATTGGGCGGCAAGGCAGTCCGGGCGATTGATGATTGTTTAGGCGAGATGCAGGCTCAGATCCAAGAGATCCGCCGTGTTGTGAATTTGGTTGCGTGGGGCCTCGATTTGCGAGATTACATTAGGTTCAGAAGGATTACCCCAGGCGTGGTGGGCTCTCGGTGGGGAGACTTCCAGTGTTTCCGGCGGCAGGAGGAGATCACGCTGACTGACGATGACGTAGATTTCTGCCTACAATTCGTAATCGACACGGCATTGAAAGTTGAGGCGAAGAGGCTTGCCCCTCCGTCTCACCCGCTCGCCTAGCGCGCGAAATCGCCGCGACCGACGCCGAAATCGACGACCTGGTTTGCGAACTCTACAACATCACGGAGGAAGAACGGAAAATCATTGAGGCCGAGAAACCAAAAGGGGGCTGCATGGGTTACAGAATCTTCCTAAGCCATAGCTCAAGGGACAGTGTGTGGGTCAATTGGATCAAGGAGAACGCGCAGAGTATCGCAGTTGAGGTGTACTGTTACGAGCATGACCCCCAACCTGGCAAGATGGTCGCTGACAAAGTTAAGGCGGCCATCGCGGACTGCGACGCGCTTGTTGTCCTTCTGACCGCCAACAGCAGATTTTCGGCCTACGTTCAGCAGGAAATAGGATTTGCCGAGCGCGCCGGGAAGCTGATCATCCCACTCGTTCAGCCCGGTGTGGGACCTGAAAGCCTAGCCATGCTTGAGGGAAGGGAGTACATTCCCTTCGAGTATCAAAACCCCCAGCACGCGCTGCTCAAACTTCTGCCCTACTTACAAAGGTTGAAACAGGTGAAGGAAAACCAGCAGGTTGTTTTGCTTGGGCTCGGTGCGATTATTGCGCTTGCATGGTTATTCGGCGGCAGTAAGTGAGGCAGTCCATGTTAGTTCGGGGCTGGCGCAGAGCGAAGCTCTGTGCTGCGAAGCACGGCCCAGAATCAGGGGAGGTGGTTCAGACCCATGGCAAATGATTGCGTAATGGCTCGAAGTTGCCCGGGATGAAAACGCCGCCTAAGCGGCCGCGACATCGCGGAGGAGGTGTGAGCGATCGTTGACGGCCGCATTGATTGCGACGGCTTGAGAACGGGTTGGTGCGGAGGGCCGGAATCGAACCGGCACGTCCCTTGCGGGACAAGGGATTTTAAGTCCCTTGCGTCTACCAGTTCCGCCACCCCCGCATGTTGCCAATCAACGAGCTGTTTTTCCGTCTTGCAAATGTCATGGCCGACTTCCACTGGGACTATGGCCGAACCATGGCCAAGCTGATTCTCAATCATCTTCGCCTTCGCGTCAAGGAGCTTCGCGGGCTGGTAGTGTCTCAGTTTGGAATTGTAGCGGCGAGTTTATCTCGCCACGTGGCGGCGTAAAGCCGCCTCTACGTCAAACTGAGACACTACCCGCGGGTTCAGTTCCCTCGGCCCGCGGTGCACAGAAATCTTTCACCGGGCGGCCGTCCGGCCAAGTGAAGATGAAATTATCCTCACTCTTGCCGACAACGCAGGCGGAGAGCGGGACGTGGACAGGTAAGGCTTACCAGGCGAGAAAATCCTTCAGTGATACATGCAGTCCAATTGCCCGCAGATTCGCTGTTGATTATACTGTACACGCGGCATCAAAGAAGGAGGATAAAGTGACCAGACGAATTTTTCTTTCGAGTGGCGCCGTGGCATCTGTTGCGGCCGCAGGTTTCCGCCCGCGTTATATTCGGGCGGCGCAAATGGCTTCTCAACATGGTGAGATTTACAGGAAGCTCGGCGTGCGCCCCTTCATTAACGCCGCCGGCACTTACACCATCCTCACGGGTTCGATCATGCCGGAGCCGGCCCGCCGGGCCATGGAAGAAGCCTCGCGTAGCTTTGTCCGGCTGGAGGATTTGCAGAAAGCCGTGGGGGAGCGCATCGCCAAGCTGCTCGGCTGTGAGTCGGCGATGGTTACCTCCGGGGGCGCGGGCTCGATCCTGCTGGCCACGGCGGCCTGCGTCACCGGCACCGACGCCGAGAAGATCCACCGCATTCCCAACCTCGAGGGCATGAAGAACGAGGTAATAGTACCCCGCGAGCATCGCAACGGGTTCGATCACGCCGCGCGCACCGTGGGAGTCAAGCTGGTGGAAGTTGAGACCCTTGATGATCTCCACCGCGCCGTCGGCCCTCAAACCGCCATGCTCTACTTCACCAACATTTTTGAGCCCAAGGGGCAGATCAAGCGCGCGGAGTTCATCGCGGCGGGCAGGCAGGCGGGGATTCCGGTGTTCAACGACGCCGCGGCCGAGTTGCCGCCAGCCACTAATCTTTCGAGCATCGTCCAAGAAGGCTTCGATCTGGTGGGTTTCAGTGGAGGCAAGGGAATACGCGGGCCGCAGGCTTCGGGCTTGCTGCTGGGGCGCAAAGACTTGATCGAGGCTGCGCTCCTCAACAACAATCCCAACGAGGATGCCATAGGCCGCCCATGCAAGGTCGGCAAAGAGGAGATGTTGGGCCTGCTGGTGGCGCTCGAGGAGTACGTGAAACGCGATCACGAAGCCGACATGCGCCTGTGGCGGGGCTTCATGGAGAGCGTCGCCAAGGACCTGCGCGGCGTTTCCACGGTCACGGCCGAGGTCTACGTGCCCGGCCCCGGCGCGCACCCGGTTCCTTATCTCCGCGTGCAGTGGGACGAGAGCCGGCTGAACCTCAAATACGGCGACTGCGCCCAGCAGTTGCGTGACGGCGATCCCTCGATTGAGGTCAACGCCGGCGGTGATGGGCTCAATCTCGCTTCCTATAATATGTATCCGGGCGAGGAGCGCATCGTCGGCCTCCGGCTGCGCGGGATTCTGCGCCAGGCCGCTCGGCGCGCATGAACGAGGAAGCCATCAGCTCGCAGCTTTCAGTTATCAGCATGCGTGCCGAAAGCTGATGGCTGAAAGCTTCAAAAAGGTCGAGGACCGGTGGGCGGGGGCAAGTACTTCTTCGGCACCTTGCAGGTGAAGGTGCCAAACCAGGAAGCCACCCTCAATTCAGCCGCCATTCCAATTATCACGTGTGCTTCTTGGGGGGAGAGGCCGTAGTCGCTAGTCAACCACGCCACCATCTCCGAGATTGCGTTGCGGAAGCCATGTTCGATGCCGCCGGGCACACAGCCTAGCGTGACGATCGAATCAGGATGCTCGACGCGCGGCCAGCCGATGGAGTGTTTCTTGATCAGGTCCACGGTGAACTGCACATCCAGGGAGGTTTCCGTCCCGTCGCCCAAGAGTTCGCCGTCGCCGAAGCCCGCATGTCCGTCACCGAGCATGAAGTAGGCCCCCGGTTCGTAAACCGGCAAGTAGACGATCGCTCCCTCGTCCATGGCGTTGTAATCCATGTTGCCACCGTACGTGCCCATGGGCCCGGAATCGATGGCCTGCTTATTGGGCGGCGCCACGCCGATGCAGCCGAACGCCGGATGCGCCGGAAATTCCAGCTTGACGCGCTCGCCGACGGCACGGGAGGGCGACACCACGCCGCGCACGCGATCCAGGTTCCAGCGCATGGCGTTACGGCGTCCGGGCTGTAGCCACTCATCGCAGCAGTCTGCGGGAAAGAGTCTTTCGATCGTTTCCGGAGCCAGAGCGTCCACCGAAATTCGCATGATGTTCCAGCCCCAGTCGCGATTCAGGCGCACCCGGTCGAGACGCACCACGAGCACGTCGCCCGGCTGGGAGCCTTCGATGTAAAAAGGGCCTGTGAGGACGTTATCACCATCAAAGATCAGCTTGCCCGTTTCGTCACGCCCGCGCGAATCGAGGCATTTGGTGATCACCGTATCCCCGGGGCGCAGGCGGGCGAGGGGTGGGTGCGCAGCCGAGAAGGTTACATAGTAGCGGTCGGGAGAAATGCGGTGAGTTTCCCCGTTCAGCGCTGAGCATACGAAAAAGACACTGGCCAGCGCGAGGAAAAGCTTTCTGATAGGCATGTCATTCTCCTGGCTGTTAGGTGTGTCATTCCGAGCGTAGCGAGGAATCTCGCCTTGGTTCTTTCATCCGCCTGCCATCCTCCATCGCACGCGAGCTCCGATTCGCAAGGCAGTGCGAGATTCCTCGCTACGCTCGGAATGACAAGGCAGGACGGACTGCACGCTCAAGCCCCGCCTTTCCGCAACCGCTATCGGAAATTGCTGTACGGTCCGGCGCGGCTGATATCCGGAATAGTCAGCCCCAAATCGTCGGTCCTGACCTTGCCGCCCCGGATGGTCATGATGACGTGGCCGGCATCAACGAGCTCGAGGTCGGCGGCGGCGCCTTGCACGAGCGCCGCGGGCGTCACTTGGTACCCTTCGGCTTCCACCACCACGCGCGCGTGCGCAGCTTTGAGTCCGCGCCCAATCCGCGCCACGCGGTTGCCGACGATGCCCAAGTCCACCTCCTGCGGGTGATCACCGATGCGCCCGCGCTTGATCAGCAAATCGTAGATAGTGGTGTCCTGTACGGCCGGGGGTCGCGGGTTCCGTTCATAGACGATCTTGCCGGCGCGGACCGTCAACACGTTTTCGAGCCGCTTCGTGCCCAAGCGTTTCGCCGGCCACGAATCCTTGAACACAAACACACCGGTCTCTGCCTCGAGCACGGCGATATCGGCCACGCGCCCCACGCCCAGCGTCCCGAGCTCCGGATATCTCCCGATCTCCTTGGCAGGGTTCACGGTCGAGCGCACCAGCACATCGTCGAAACTCATGCCCAGCATCATCAGCTTCGACATCACGTTCGGCATGTCCGACTGCGGGATGCGGAGGGAATCCGCGTGCAGGTCCGTGCTGATCGTATCAGGCAGGAACCCTTGCGCCACAGCCGGCGTCGCGACCGGCCAGAGAAAACTGCTCGCGCCGTGGCCCACATCAAACAGCACACCGCTCTGGCGCGCCGCCCACATCCAGGGCTCCACCTTGCCGGTGAAGCGGTCGATCAGCTCGATCTGGCGGTCGTTGAACATGTGCGTGTGCATGTCCCCCGGGCGCAGGTGCTCGAGCAACTCCTCCCGCGACGTCCGGCCCGTGTTGATGAAGATACTACTGTCCACCATGACGGGCACGTGGGCGCGGCGGCCTGCCTCGACAGCTCGATCGATGGCCGTCCACCCTGGCTTCCCAAAGTGCGCGGTCTTGATCCCCACGATGACGTCCCGGTTGCGGATGATCGTGTCGGCGGTCTTCGCAGGGTCCATGTCTTCCGTGTCGCTCTCATAGGGCTCGCCGACCATCCCCTTGCCCACGATATTCAGCAGCACGAGCACTCGCGTCTTCGAGTTCGAGATGACCGTTTGCCGGAATTTGTCGAAGGTTCTCCAGCCGCTGCCGCCTGCATCTACAATCGTAGTCGTCCCCGCGGGCAGCGCGTTCTCATCCGCTGGTATCGTCCCCGAATACCCGAACACGTGCATATGCAAATCCACCAGCCCGGGCACTACGTACAAGTTTGATACATCCACCACCTTGCGCGCTTGCGAGGCCGGGATGTTGGCCTCGACGGCGGCAATGTGATCGCCCACCACCGCCACGTCCAGGCGCGCGTTGATTCCGTTGCCGGGATCGATGACCTGCCCCCCTCGCAGCAAGAGATCGTATTGCTGCGCAGATGCCGTGGCAGTGAAAAATGCTGCCGCCAGGATGAGCCGCAGAGTCCCTACGTCATTTCTAATTCGCATTCTGCCCTCCAGCGCCGGGCAGTGTATCCCGTTTTGTTCCTCATCGCAAACATCCAAAGTCGAGGCAAACGAACTTCCGTCATTTTTGTCATTTCTGTGATTGACAAAAACCGAAGTTCTCGTTAGTGTACGCCACTCTATGAAGATACTGATAATTGGTTCCGGAGGACGAGAGCACGCGCTGACCTGGAAGCTGCGCGAGAGTGCGCTCATGGAGGAGATCTACTGCGCGCCGGGCAACGCCGGCATTGCCCAGGAGGCGGAGTGCCGCCCCGTGGATGTCTCGAATCCCGCGCAGATCCTCGAGCTGGCGAACGAGATCCAGGCGGACCTCACGGTGGTGGGGCCGGAAGCGCCGCTGGTGGCAGGCGTGGTGGACGAGTTCAAGCGGGCCGGGCGGGCGATTGTCGGCCCCACCCAGGCGGCGGCCCGGCTGGAGGGGAGCAAGATTTTTTCCAAGCAGTTCATGCAGCGGCATTCGATCCCCACCGCGAGGTTCAAGGTTGCCGAGAGCTTCGAGCAAGCCGTCAAGGCCCTGGCGGAGTTTGGCTTGCCGGTAGTGATTAAGGCCGACGGATTAGCCGCAGGGAAAGGCGTGGTGATCGCTCACACGCGTGAAGAAGCCGAGAAGACTTTGGACGAGTTCATGCGCCAGCGGACCTTGGGTTCGGCGGGCGAGAGGGTTATTCTGGAAGAAACGCTGGTGGGCGAAGAACTTTCCTTCATTGTTCTGACCGATGGCCGTGCGATCTTGCCTCTGGTCCCCACGCAGGACCACAAGGCGGTCTTCGACAACGACCAAGGCCCGAACACCGGGGGCATGGGCGCTTACAGTGAGGATTCGATTCTGGATGAAACCCTTCGTACCGAAATCATCAGGGACATTGTTGCTCCTACCCTTGTCGGAATGACGGTGGAGGGGGCGCCTTACCAAGGCTTCCTCTATTGTGGCCTGATGCTCACCGCGCAAGGGCCAAAGGTACTCGAGTACAACGTACGTATGGGCGACCCCGAGACTCAGCCCATTGTCATGCGCCTGCGCTCTGACTTGGTGGAGCTGCTTGTGGCCTTGAGCGAGGATCGTCTCGCGACCCTCGAACCCCACTGGAGCCCTAACCCTTCTGTGTGCGTGGTGCTTGCCTCGAAGGGTTACCCTGGTAAGCCGGAAGTGGGGAAGGTCATCGACGGTATCGCAGCGGCGGAAACTCATGGTGGGGTCAAGGTGTTTCACGCGGGGACGAAGTTCGAGAACTTTCAATTGCTTTCGACGGGCGGGCGGGTGCTGGGCGTGACGGCGACAGCCGAAGACCTGCCCCGCGCCATCGCCCGCGCTTACGCGGCGGTCAGCAAAATCGAGTTCGCGGGAATGCATTACCGGCGGGACATTGGCGCGAAGGGTTTGAGGCGACTCTCCCTTGACGCTCCAGGCAGCGTCGCCGGTGAGCGTACGGCAGAGTCGCCAGCCCCGCCCGAGTCAAGCTGACCTGGAACCGTCAATCCTCGAGTGGTGAGCGAGGGGCGGGAGGACTTGGATGTCTGAGAAGCCATTAGTGGGGATTGTCATGGGCAGTGACACGGACTTGCCCGTCATGACGGAAACCGCGCGGATGTTGAAGAAGTTCGGCGTGGCCTTCGAGATTGAGATCACCTCCGCGCATCGCTCGCCGGTTCGTACCTCGGAGTACGCGCGGACGGCCATCCAGCGCGGCCTCAAGGTTATCATCGTGGGAGCCGGAGGAGCATCCCATCTGGCAGGCGTGATCGCGGCGGAAACCACGCTGCCCGTCATCGGAGTTCCTATGGCCACCACCACGCTCGCCGGACTCGACGCGCTGCTCTCCACCGTGCAGATGCCCGCCGGAGTCCCCGTGGCTTGCACAGCCATCGGCAAACCGGGCGCCATCAACGCCGCCATTTACGCCATCGAGATCATCGCCACCGCAGAGACCGAGCTCGCCCAAAAGCTCGGCGCCTACAAGGAGGAACTGGCCCGCTCGGTGGCCGAAAAATCGGAGAAGGTGAAGCGCGAGTTTCAGGTTTAGACTTAGACTCGTTGGTTACCGCCCTCTCCCCCTTGGGGGAGAGGGTGGCCCGCCGCCGGCGCTTTCACCAGTCCGTCAGCTGACGGAGCCGGGTGAGGGGGCACTTGGTGGACGATGGAATCTTTATTCCAGCACGGACCCCATTTATCGCTGACGCGCGATCAGTAACTGGCCGCCAGCGCGTCCCTTGAATAGTCCGAGGAATTCCTCCGGTATTCCTACCTCGCGAGCGGACTGCTCGAAGTCCGGCCGCTCCACTACTGCCTCAACGAATCCTGCTTTTCGGGCGAGTTCTTCCAATTCCTGGTCCTCATAAAAGCGTAGGCGCGATGCCATCGGCTCCGGCGCTGCCGGTGTCCCAAGCAGTTCTTTTGTGCCCGTAAAGAGTACAAAGCGCCCCCCACCCGCGAGCACTCGTCGGACCTCGGAGAGTGCCTTCGCGGGATCCAGTATGAAACCAAAAACGCCAGTCATCACCGCGCAGGTGAATGTCCCATTGGGGTATGGGAGCGCATCGGCTTCTCCCTGGCAAATCTCAAGCCTGTTTTGGTTGAGGGCCTCGCGGTTGACCTCGCGAGCCACTCTGACCATGTCTCGACTGTGATCGATGGCTACCGCTTTGCAGCCGCTTTTCAGGGCATCCTCAAGGAATGCCCCGCCTCCGCAACCAACCTCAAGCATATAGTCGTGGTCCCTTAACCCAAGTACCTTCAGAATCGCCATGAAGTTAGGGCGGTGGTAGAGAGGATCGCGATAGAATGCGCGCGCCTGCTGCCCTGACGGGCGCCGGGCCCTGTGATCGGTGATCCAATCGCCCAAGCGCCTTGGCGCCATGGCGCGAAGGAGGGGAGCTGCAACTTCGGCGGAAAACCAGCCTGCAAGTTCATCCCCCTGGTCGCCCAGCACCCTGCTCCACTCCGCATGCTCCAGCGTCACACGCGTGCCACTCTCGATAGGTTCGACCCGGAGTTCGACGGCGGTTACTTCAGCCGGTTGCCAATCAGCCCCGTGCCATTCCAGTACGATCTTCTCTTGCGGCTGCCAGCAGGTCACGCGGCCCACTTCCGACGCGCCGTCCAGGAGGCGGCCATGGGCTCCCGCTGCAAACTGCATCCCGAGGTCGGCTAGAGCCGTTGACAATTCCCCAACCAGCGCGGCGTAGGCGTAGGGCAGGTCGAGCTTCAGGTCGATGCTGGTGCTCATGCTCATGGCTCTAGTTCTCCCTTATGGAAAGCGTTTGTCCTCCCGCTAAATCCTTAATGTCGGCGAGGAGCTCTAGCCCCTAAAGCCTGAGACCACTTGTCACAGGAAATCAACAGCAAGGTAGCGCACCCCATGGTTTTGGGTCCGCAATCCGCTACGGAGAAACCAATGCCTCCGGCCACTCTTCGGTATTTCGTCGCGTGATACCGGGGCAACCCCCCCCTTAAGGCCGGTCTCTCGCGGCGTGGTGGATATGCAGGATTTCGATGGTCTCCTTTCTTACGCGGTACGCCGCAATGTATGGCATGGGCGCGAAAACCAGTTCACGGGTTCCTTCTTCGCGTCCAACCCGGCCGCGATGAGGCATCGTTTTGAGGGAACGGATGCCCTCGTAAAGCTTGAGTACCGTCGATTGTGCGAAGTGGGGATGGTGTTCCTGAAGATAGTCGTTAATGTGCTCTAAGTCGGCCGCGGCGGCGAGCGTCCAGCGGATACGCATCACGGCTCGAACATCCGCGTGATGCGGGCGTCCATTTCTTCTTCTTCGATAAATTCGCCCCGGTCGGCCTGCTCAATGCCCTTACGAACGGCGGCACGAAACCGTGTGTCCTCCTCAAGCAAGCGCATGGCGGCATCCTTCACCAATTGCTCGGCGTTCTTGCCTGCCTGGGTGGCGATTTGCCAAAGCTGCGCTTCCTGCTCGGGGGTGAAATGCACTTCCATGCCATAAATCTAAGCCGCGCCCCCCCCTTTTGTCAATCGCCTTCCTCCCGACAATCTGATTTAGAGTGGCTGCAGCAAAGCGCAATTCTATCTTTTCCTGGGAAAGCGACACACTCAGATCAGCCAGCCCTGAGCTCGTAGCTGGAGGTGATCTGCATGGCGGGGCGCAGGGTCCGGTAGACGGGGCATCGGTCAGAGTAGACGCCGTGAACTCGCTCCACGGTTGGCAGCGCCTCTGGTGGCGCCTGCAACAAAAAGTGGACATGAACTCGCCGGATCACCAACACCCCTCCGTCAGACCCCACCTCTCCCCGCACCCCCGCCTTTAACCGGCCGTTTTGGGCATCGATTTGGCGCGCGTCCAGCGCGCCCCCGAAGGTCCCTAACATTCAACCGCCCAGTGCCGCAATCACGTAATCGAGTGTAGCGGCGTGCGATGACCCTAGCCGGGAGGGGTCCAGCCCGTAATGCCGGGCAATGTCCCCGTGCACACTGAAGACTACGGGCTGGGGCTCCCCAGGAAGCCGTGCGACACGCACCGGCCCCGATTGCCGATCGATGGTTATGTTTGAAACGTAAACCACATCCGCCATGCTCACCTCCTACCGATTCCGAGACCTGCAGTTGCGTGCGTCTTTGCCCTGCTTCAATCCCTTTATACCTGTACAATGACATATTACAGGCTCCACAGGGACAAAAATGTTTATTGGTCACATCGCGGTGGCGTTAGCGGCGAAGAGGGCGGCGCCTAGGACTTCCTTGGGTACCTTGGCGGTGGCCGTCGAATTCACTGACCTGTTGTGGCCGATCTTTTTGCTCTTGGGATGGGAGCAGGTGCGAATCGTGCCGGGTATGACGGTGGTCACGCCACTGGATTTTGTTTCCTATCCCCTCTCGCACAGTCTCCTGGCGGATATTGGGTGGGCATCACTGCTTGCAGGCCTCTATTTGATTCGCAAGCGCTACCTGAAAGGCGCTTTCGTGATCTGGGCCTGCGTGATGAGCCATTGGATTCTCGACGCCATTTCCCACCGGCCCGACATGCCGCTTTATCCCGCTGGGCGCGTCTTCGTCGGCTTAGGTTTATGGAATTCACTTCCGGCGACGCTGCTTGTCGAAGGGGCTATGTTTGTTGCGGGCGTGGCGATTTACCTCAGGAGCACGCGTGCCAAGGACAAGACCGGGGTCATCGCCTTTCGGGCTTTGATAATCGTTTTCGTCATCTTCTATCTCGCGAACGTCCTTGGTCCTCCGCCCCCCAGCCTGAAGGCGCTGGAGATCGGGGCTCTTTGTGCTTGGCTGTTCGTCCCCTGGTTTTATTGGATTGACCGCCACCGGCCGGCCATCTCTATCGCAGAATTTTGAATTTCATGACCCATTCCGGGTATTATGGTCAGCAGGTTTCAATCTTATATTCATGTCATTTAGTCCCACAGGAGATTTGCCTAATGAAACCATCTGCGATACCTACGTTTGAATCGGCCCACGACATCTTGCATCGTCGCAAGCACCCGCTGGATGTTTTCTTTTCCCCGGAAGCGGTTGCGGTGATCGGGGCCACAGAGAATCCCGGCAGCGTCGGCCGGACAACGTTTTGGAACCTGATTAGCAATCCCTTCGGAGGAACCGTTTTCCCGGTCAATCCCAAGCGGCCACAGGTTCTGGGAGTAAAAGCCTATCCCAATGTGCTCGATGTGCCAGAGCGAGTCGATCTGGCGGTGATCATCACTCCCGCCTCCACCGTTTCCAGGGTCATGGACGATTGTGCCTCAGCGGGTGTGAAGGGCGTCATCATTATTTCCGCCGGGTTCAAGGAACTCGGCCCGGAAGGCGCGCGACTGGAAAATGAGATTGTTGCCAAGGCCCGGGCGGCAAAGATCCGCATCGTGGGCCCCAACTGTTTGGGTATCATGAGTCCCAACACCGGCCTTAATGCCACTTTTGCCAGCGGTATGGCTCGCCCGGGGAGCATTGGATTCCTCAGCCAAAGCGGCGCTCTTTGTACGGCGGTTCTGGACTGGAGCTTTCGTGAAATGGTCGGCTTCAGCGTCTTCAGTTCCATCGGCTCGATGGCCGATGTTGGCTGGGGCGACCTGATTGATTACCTCGGCGATGATCCGCGCACGCGAAGCATCATCATCTACATGGAGAGCATCGGGGACGCGCGCGCCTTCCTTTCTGCGGCGCGGGAAGTGGGACTTTCCAAACCTATCATTGTGATTAAGGCGGGGCGCAGTGCGGCCGCCGCCAAAGCCGCTGCCTCTCATACGGGTTCTCTGGCCGGAAGCGATGAAGTGCTGGACGCTGCCTTCCGGCGCACGGGCGTGTTGCGCGTACAGAGTATCGGGGACCTGTTCCACATGGCCGATGTGCTGGCCAAGCAGTCGCGCCCCACGGGTCCGCGCCTGGCCATCCTCACCAACGCCGGGGGCCCGGGAGTGCTGGCCACGGACACGCTAATTGCGGTTGGGGGCGAACTGGCGGAACTGGCTCCGCAAACCATGGATTCGCTGAACGGCTTTCTTCCCAAGGAGTGGAGCCACAACAACCCCATCGACATCCTGGGGGACGCCACCCCGGAGCGCTACGCCAAGGCGGTGGAGCTTGTCGCGAAGGATCCCAACACCGACGGCCTTCTCGCGGTTCTCACCCCGCAGTCGATGACTGACCCTACACAGATTGCCGAGCAACTCAGGCCTTACGCCAAACTGCAAGGCAAGCCCCTCCTGGCCAGTTGGATGGGCGGCGCGGAGGTGTCGGCGGGAGTTGACATCCTGAATCGTGCGGGCATCCCCACTTTCCCCTTTCCCGACACGGCGGCCAAGATTTTCCATTACATGTGGCAGTATAGCTACAACTTGCAGGGTCTGTACCAAACCCCGGTGCTGCCCGGTGAGGTCAACGGCCATGGCGTGGGGGCGGCAGAAGCGGCAAAGATTATTGAGGAGGTTCGCAAGTCAGGACGGAGCATCCTCACGGAGGTGGAATCCAAGCGGCTCCTGAGCGCTTACGGGATTCCCACTGTCCCCACGGACGTGGCCACGACGGCCCAGGAGGCTGTCGAACTTGTGGAAAAGTTCGGCTATCCGGCGGTGCTCAAGCTCTACTCGGAGACCATCACCCACAAGACCGACGTAGGGGGGGTGCGCCTGAACCTGTCTGACGCCCAAGCCGTGCAGGTGGCGTTCGAGAAGATTAAGTCTGCGGTGACTGAAAAGGTCGGCGCACAGCACTTCCAAGGCGTGGCGGTCCAGCCCATGGTCCGTCTGGACGGCTACGAATTGATCATCGGCAGCAGCCTGGATTCACAGTTTGGCCCTGTGTTGCTGTTTGGGACCGGCGGGCAGTTGGTGGAGGTCTTCAAGGACAGCGCGCTGGCCCTGCCCCCGCTAAACACCACCCTGGCGCGCCGCATGATGGAACGGACGCGCGTTTACAAAGCCCTCTTGGGGGTGCGCGGGCGCAAGCCGGTCGATCTCGCCGCCCTCGAAAAGCTCATGGTTCAGTTCAGCTACCTGGTCGTCGAGCAACGTTGGATCAAGGAAATTGACATCAATCCGCTCCTGGCTTCCTCCGAGCGGCTGGTAGCTCTGGACGCGCGGATCGTAGTGCACGGGCCGGAGGTCACGGAAGACAAACTCCCCAAGCTCGCTATACGTCCGTACCCGTCGCAATATGCGGCGCCTTTCACGATGAAGGATGGCACGACGGCCACCATCCGACCCATTCGGCCTGAAGACGAGCCGCTTATGGTCAAGTTCCACAACATGCTCTCCGAGCGTAGTGTGATGATGCGTTACACACACCAAATCGCGCTCAGCGAGCGCGTCGCGCACGAACGGCTGGTTCGCATCTGCTTCAATGATTACGAACGCGAACTAGCCCTGGTGGCCGACCAGGTGGACCCATATACCGGCCAGCCCGAAATCATGGCGGTAGGCAGAATGACCAAGGTCTCGGGCACCGAGGATGCGCAGTTTGCCATCCTGGTCGCCGACGCATTCCAGCGCCGAGGTCTGGGCGCGGAACTGATACGCCGCCTGATGGCGGTTGCCAAGCAGGAAAAAATCAAGCTCTTGAAGGCCGAATTCCTTATTGACAACTCGGTGACCCGGCAAATGTGCGAGAAGCTGGGCTTTCGCCTTGAGAAGGTTCCCGCTCAGGGCATCGTGAGGGCGGAGATTGCCATTAAATAGCCATGTTCAAAACCATCGAGTGGACTGCCGAAGGCGTGCGCATGATCGACCAGACGAGGCTGCCCGGGGAGGAAGTCTACCTCACTTGTCGCGACTATGAACAAGTGGCGGAAGCCATTCGCGGCATGGTCATTCGCGGTGCGCCGGCAATTGGCGTTGCGGCGGCGATGGGCGTCGCCCTAGGGATCAAGAATTCCAGCGCCCGGACCGTTCCTGACTTGCGCTGCGATTTTGACCGGATTGCGGAGACGCTTTCCCGTACCCGGCCCACTGCGGTCAATCTCTTTTGGGCTATCGAAAGAATGCACAGAGTGTTTGAGGCCTCCCTCGCCCGTCACAGTACTGACGCGCAGGGTGTGGAAGCGGTGAGGGGCGACCTCGAGGAGGAAGCGAAGCGAATTCTGGCCGAAGATATTGCCATTAACGAGGCGATGGGGCGGCACGGCGCTGCCCTCCTGCCGGATTCGGGAACGGTCCTCACCCACTGCAACGCGGGCGCCCTGGCCACGGGAGGGTACGGCACGGCTTTAGGCGTAATCCGCGCCGCCGTATCACAAGGGAAGAATATCCAAGTGTTTGCGGATGAGACCCGGCCTTTCCTTCAGGGGGCGCGCCTGACGGCCTGGGAACTCGCCAAAGACGGTATCCCGGTGACCCTCATCACCGATAACATGGCGGGATATTTCATGAAGCAGGGCCAGATTAGGGCCGTGATTGTGGGCGCCGACCGCATCGCGGCCAACGGTGACACGGCGAATAAGATCGGGACGTACAGCGTAGCCGTTCTGGCCCATGAGAACCGCGTCCCCTTTTACGTTGCCGCCCCGCTTTCGACAATTGACCGCAGCCTAGCTGACGGGGAGGGGATTCCCATTGAGGAACGGGCCTCGGCCGAGGTCACTCAGCTCGGTGGAGTGCAAATCGCACCCCCCTCAGTCCCCGCGCGCCATCCGGCTTTTGACGTCACCCCCCACCGCTACATTACCGCTATCATCACGGAGCGAGGGATTGCCCGCGAACCTTACACGGAGAGCTTGAACGCGCTGTTTGGCTAGGAATGATACGCAGGCCTGTCATGCTGAGCGCAGCGAAGCATCTCTGCAGTTCGTCGCGTGCTGCTGAACCCAGAGAAAGCAACTGCTGAGAATGCTTCGCTGCGCTCAGCATGACAGCGAGGCTGCCCGTGCTACGGCGTCACTTTCTTCAGGATTTCGTGCAACATGCCAGGGATCTCAAAAACCGCTCGGTTGTTCACGGCTGCGGCGTTGCCCCGGTAGCGGGCGAAATTGGCGGGATCAAGAAGCTCCTCGACCGTTCGAGCAATTTGGCGAAAATTGCGCACCACCAACCCTACCTGCTTCGCGAAGACCCAGTCCGCATTGTAGCGTTCCTGGGGCAGGGTCCTGGCATTGCGCTCCACGATCACCGGCAGTTTCATGGCCAGGGCTTCGCTAATGCTGCCGGGACCGGGCTTGCCAACGAAAAAGTCAGCGAGGCGCATGTAGTAGGGAACTTCCGTGGTAAAGCCCTCGACAAACTTGCGAACCTCTCCCTGGATGCCGCGTAATTCTGTGGCCAGCCGCTCGTTGTGGCCGCAAATGAGAATCAATTGCAGATTTTGTTTGGTAGCTTCGAGCCTCCTGGCGATTTTCACCATCACGCTCGAGCCCTGCCCGCCAAACATGACCAGTCCGGTGGGCAACCTGGGGTCCAGGCCCAGGCGCTGCCGTTCCGCAGCGCGGTCCACATCCATCCCCTGATAGAACTTGGGGTGAAGAATCATCCCGGAAGTTTTGTAAATCTGGTCTTCGCGAAGCCCCAGAGAGCGGGCTTGTGCGACGGCGCGCTCGGAGCCGCAGATCACAAACTGCTCCTGGCGTTCGAGCCAAAAATGGGGAGGGTAATCAGCGAGGTCGGTCAGCACCGTGACGAATGGCGTAACAGGCGTCACCCGCCGCAGGCTCTCGAGGATGGCCCGGTTGAAATGTGGAACGAGGGAAACGACCAGGGCGGGCTGGCTCTTCTGCCAGTACTCCTCCAGCAGCCGCAGTTGATTCGGATGGTACAGCCGGATGGCGGCCTGGAGCACGCGTAATCCAAATCCTGAACCCCACGTCCATCCCCTTTTCAGCAACCAGTTATACAGGTCTTGTAAACGCAGACCGGACAGCTTGAGAACGGGATCGATGGAATCGAGCAGCTCCTGAAGGTTCATCAGGTGGACGTCCCATTGGAGCTGTTGCTCGGTGACGATGCGAAGGGCGGTGGCTGCGGCTCGATGCCCGCCCCCGGCGTCAAAGTAAACGAACTCGACTCTTCCCATCGGCACGCATTCTCGCATAGCCTAAAGAGTATAATGAACCGAAAAGTATACCTTTAACCAACTCTTCATGTCCAAGCTACGGATTTGTAACATAGGAAACGCAATCTAGAATGTGCGATGTGACTTACACGTGCACACGGTCCACTCCGGCATGGCTACTCTGCCGGTGCTGAGCCGTTTTTGCCGCGAGTGCTACAACCCGCCCGAAGCCCTCTACGAGAAGCTCAAGCACCTGGGGCTGGATTTGGTCACGGTGACCGATCACGATTCGATCGATGCGGGGGAAAGCCTTCGGCGGCATGCGGACTTCTTCCTCAGCGAGGAGGTCACCTGTCGGGCGCCCAGCGGGAACGAAGTGCATGTTGGTGCCTACGACATTACAGAAAGCCAGCACCTGGAGATTCAGAGCCGGCGAAATGACCTTCCTCGTTTGGTGGCTTATCTCGAGGAGCAGCGGGTGTTCTTCAGCGTCAACCACGTTTTCTCCGCTCTTACCGGACGCCGCGCGGCGGACGACTTCGACTGGTTCGAAGCTTGTTTCCCTGCGGTCGAAGTCTTGAACGGGCACTTGCTCACCCGCAACAATCACCTTGCCGCCCGGCTGGCATCCCACGCACGGAGCATCACGGTGGGCGGCAGCGACGCACATGCCTTGCGTTCGGCGGGCAGCGTCTGGACGGAAGTTCGTGGGGCGCGCAACAAGGCTGAGTTTCTGGAGGGGTTGCGCGAGGGCCGGGCTCGAGTGCGCGGCGAGTCGGGGAGTTACTGGAAACTGACTCGCGATGTTTTGGCGGTCGGCTGCGAGATGTTCCGGGAGACCCCCGCCACCCTGCTTCTTGCTCCATTCCTGGTCGGCATCCCCGCCTTCACGTTTATAAATCACCTTTTGGAGAGGCGGTTCGCCCGCAAGTGGGGACACGCGTGGGCTCGCATGCGTGGTCTGGATAGCGGCGCGACAATCCCATCTATTCCCGCCGCCACCGGAGAGGCGACGGCATGACTTTTCCGGCCACGATGTTGGACATCATTTCCAGCGGCGATCAGCGCCTGATGCGGCGCGTGAACCGCTGGAAACCGCCGCGCTGGATCAGGATCTGGATGATCCTAGCAACGCGGGCCGGCGACGGCTGGCTATGGTACCTCCTGGGGACGCTGGTTCTGATTTTTGGGGGGCCATCGCGATTTGCGGCGGTGACGGCCGCCGGCGTCTCCTGCGGGCTGGGGACGGTTCTCTTCCTCGCCCTCAAAAGGCTGACCGGACGTAAGCGGCCCTGCGCGGTTGCTTCCCACTGCTGGGCCACCCTCTTGCCGCCCGACCAGTTTTCTTTTCCCTCCGGCCACTCGATTAACGCTTTCGCCTTCGCCGTCTCGATCGGCTCGTTTGAGCCATCCCTGATGTGCGGCCTGCTCTTCTGCGCCCTCAGCGTGGCGATTTCCCGAATCATGCTGGGCCTGCACTTCCTCAGCGACGTGATTGTCGGATCGTTGATTGGCGCCGGCCTCGGCTACGCGTGCCACCACTTGCTTGTCTACGGTTTTCACTGAATCACACTGAACAGAGCCCTCCCCGCACCATGTTCGCCTGAGACACTGATTCACCTACGCTGTGGCGCGGGAATCCTGCCCGCGCTCTCTTGCGCTTCGTCCTGGTCCTCGCTCGAGTTCTGTTTCCAGCGTTAGGGTGGGGCTTCCCGGCAGCGGGAGCGGGACGCTCCCGCCACAGCGGGCGAGACGCCCGCGCTACAGCCGGCGCCTACTAAGCTTCGGACTTGAGTTCCAACTTGGCGGCGTCCCAGAAGAGGCGCTGCTTCTTCAGGTAGGAAAGGTTGGCCATATGGCAGGCCACGGCCGTTCCGCAACCGAAGTCCACGTTCTCGATCGGCTGCTGGCGGGACTTGACGGCGGCAAAGAAATTGCGCCAGTGGTCCTCGGTGCCCTCCGCCACCTGCCGGAACTGCTGGGATTTGCGATGCGGTTGTTTATCGTAGGTGCCGGAATCTGCGGTCGGGTCGTCCTTGTGCGCGGCCAGGAACGGATCTTTGGTGTCCTTGGGCCAGCTCTCCAGCGGATAGCCGTATAGCCACTCCTCGTCGTAGGGGAGCAAGCTGGCTGACTCCTCGGTGAGGACCACCGTGCCTTTGTCGCCCATGAAGCGCACGATCTCGCCGCCCTCGAAGTTGGAAACGAGGTTGGCCATGACCACCACCTGGAATTTGCCGTAGTCGTAAAGCGTGTTGTGAATGTCGGGGACTTCACGGTCACCCGTCCACTTGTAAATGCCGCCGTTGGCCACGCCGCTTAGGGGAAACTGAGTGTTCATCAAATAGTGAACACGCGAAAGCAGGTGAACGTACTCGTCGCCGGCGATGCCCGTGCCGTAGTCCCACCAGTTGCGGAACTGGAAGAAGCGCGCGGCGTCAAAGGGACGCTTGGGGGCGTTGCCCAGGTAGCGCTCCCAGTCAACCGTCTGCGGCGAAGCATCGGGCGGCACGGGATATTTCCAGGCGCCCACAGGGTCGGGCCGGTAGATCTCGCACTGCACCATGAAAATGTTCCCGATTTCCCCGGCATCAACCCAGGCTTTTCCTTTCCGCGTTGATTCCATGCTCAGGCTCTGGCTGCCCACCTGGACCACCCGGCCGGTTTCTTTCGAGGTCCTGACCATCTCCAGGGCCTCCGGGATGGTGTGGGTCATGGGCTTCTCGCAATAGACGTCTTTGCCGGCTTGCATGGCCGCGATGGCGATGGGCGCGTGCCAGTGGTCCGACGTGGCGATGAGGACGGCATCCAGATCTTTGCGGTCCAGCACCTCACGAAACTCGCGCGTGGTGGGCGTGTTCGGCTGGATCTCGCTGGCGCGGCGGAAGTGGCCGTCGTAGAGATCGCACACCACGGCCACATTGGCCTTCACGTTGAGGAGAGCTTGCATATGCTCCAAGCCTCGAATCCCCGCACCGATAATTCCAACTGTGACCCGCTCGTTTGGAGACGCCACACGGCCGATGGCTGGCGCGCCCAATGCCAGGCCGGCGGTTGCGGCGCCCGCCACCGAGCGCCCCATAAACTCTCGTCGAGTAATTCCCTTATCGAACATGGCAGTCCTCCTGTTGAACAATTAGAAAGCCGCCCTGGATTGTAGCAGATGGCTTCGCCATCGCAACTTGATTCTCATTCGCGGCGGAGCCGGGGCGCCAAGATGGCCGGCCGCAGAATCGCGCTCCCTACGCGCTCAGATTTTTCAGGCTCTCCGCGATGAGCTTCTCAGTCCCTCCGTTCGGCTCTCCTTGTCCTTCCCATTCCATCGAAAAGTACCCGCGGTAACCGTTGGCCTTCGCGATCTCGAAACACTTTGCCACATCCACGGTATACAGTTTTCCCTTGTCGTCAACTTCGGAATCCTTCACGTGCGCTATGTTGTAAGCATGCTTGAACATCGCGTCCATGGCGCGGTTGTTGAATTCCTGGTTGTGGGTCAGCATCGAATTGCAGAAATCAGGCAAGGCGTGCAGATACGGATGATTTACCTTCTCGATCACTTGAACGATGAAGAAGGGGTCCTCGCTCACGTTATCGTCGTTCTCGAGATTCACCAGCACGTTTTTTTGCGCGCCATAGTCGGCCAACTGTTTCAAGCTGTCCGCCGCGCGGTCTGCGTCAGGTTTCACCTTGTACGCGCCGGCGATGTGCAGACGCACGCTCGGGGACCCGATAGCTACCGCGACATCAATCCATTTCTTTCCGTTAGCCACCGCTTTCTGGCGCTGCGCTTCGACGCTGTGGTAGAAGCTGAAGCGCGGATCGGCGGCAATGTTAACCACCTGCGCTCCGGCTTTCTCCACATTCGCCCGAAACTCCCGCAGGTAGCTTGCCTCGGTGGAACTGAAGTGATCGCTCAGCGGTTCGATGTTGCGCACGTTGAATCGCTTTACCACCATCGCGGCGAAATCCTTCAGGTCCATGCCCGGGAGTTTAGGGTTGCGGGCCCACCTGTTTGTGGCAGCTTCGATATACCCTCGGAATGGCCAGGAGGGCACGGCGATGCGCTCGCGAGCCTCGCGCGGAAAGGTGAGGTTAGGTTCCGTCGAAGCGGGAAAAGCCTCGTGGACAAATGCCGCACCCGAGACGGCAAGCGCGGCCGCGGAAGATTGGAGAAAGCGACGGCGGGAAATTTCCGGCATGATCGTTTCCTTTTTGCGGGCAATGAAGAGAGCCTGGCCTTCCTGTCACTCATAGCGCAATGCCACAATGGGGTCGAGGCGAGAGGCTTTAACGGCGGGCCACAGGCCGAAGAAGAGGCCGATACTGACCGAGACAATAAAGCCCGCGATCACCGACCAGGTGGGAACAGTGGAAGGCAGGGCGGGAACCAAGGTTCGGATAAGGAAACTCAGAGCATAGCCGGCCAGGATTCCCATCATGCCACCTGCGCCCGTAAGGCTCATAGCCTCGAGCAAGAATTGCCAGGTAATATCGCTGCGGCGAGCGCCGATGGCTTTGCGCACGCCGATTTCGCGCGTGCGCTCGGTCACGGAAACCAGCATGATATTCATCACCCCGATGCCACCCACCATCAGGCCAATGGAGGAGATCACGATGGTGACCAGGACGATCGATCCCATCACGTCCCGAAACTGCTTGATGAAGGTATCAGCGGTGGCGATGCCAAAGCTGTCAGGGTCGGAGGGCTTGTCGTTCCTCAAGCGCCTGAGCAAGCCGGTGATTTCGTCCATCGCCTGATTCATCTTCCCCGGATAGGCCAAGGCGGTGTAGGCGTTTTCCTTGGCGTTTGGATAAGACCTCATGTAGGTAAAATAAGGGAGGCAGATGATTCTATCGTCCCCGTTGTCGCCCAACAGGGCTTTGCGCTTTCCGAGAGTGCCGATGACTTCGTAGTTATGGCCGTCCACATTAATCTCTTTCCCGATGGGGTCTTGGTTGAGGAAGAGCCTCTGGACGACGTCGGCGCCGATCACGGCCACCGCCCGGCGGTGCAAGTCGTCGATGTCCGTGAACAAGCGGCCGTCCTTCAAGACCGCGTTAGTGATGCGGAAGTCTTCAGCCGTACTACCTTGTAACTGGGCGTCCACCATCTCCACGCCCTTATACTTTGCGGTAATGGCGGGTCCCCAGGTGAAGATCTCCACCGCCACGGATTCAACCGCAGGGCAATGATCTTTGATGGCCATGCCGTGTTCGTACTTCAGGGGCTTGCGCATCCGTTCTTCGCGTGTCAGGTTGAAATGGATGCCGGGCTGAAACTTGAAAACATACAAGGTGCGGGTGCCGTAGCCCTGCGCCATTTCCACCATTTGCTGGTCGAGTCCCTTGAAGATCGAAGCCACGCCGATCACCGTGGCGGTTCCGATCAGCACGCCCAAAATGGTGAGGAAGGCGCGGAACTTGTGGCTGCGCATCGTGTCCAGCGCCAGCAGGAGGTTCTCGCGAACAGGTTGTCGCCGCTGGGCCATTCCTAGGCCTCCGTCCTCAGAGCTTCAATGGGTTCGAGGTTGGCGGCCTTGCTGGCAGGATAGATGCCAAAGAAAAGTCCGACCGCCGTGGAAAGGAACAGTCCGACCAACACCGCGTTCAAGGGGACGCTGGAAGTGAAAAAGACATTCACGATTTTGCTGATCAGGAGGGACAGCAAGACACCGATAGCACCCCCCGTCAGCGCCATAACGCTGGCCTCAATGATAAATTGCATCAGCACATCGCGGCGCCGGGCGCCCAGGGATTTCCGGATGCCGATCTCGTGCGTGCGCTCCGTCACACTGGCCAGCATGATGTTCATAATCACGATGCCACCCACGACCATAAACACCGCCACGATTCCGATGGTCACCGCGAAGATTGTGCCGGTCAATTGATGCCACGAGTCCATCAGAGTTTCTGAAGCATTGATGCCAAAGGTATCATCTTCGTTGTAGGGGGTGTGCCGCCGGGCACGCATAAGGGCCCGCACCTCATCCTCAAGCACGGCCATCTGAAGGGAATTCGCTGCCTGGACGTTCACGGCCAGCGAGGGGCGAGCTCGGAATACCTTGCGGAAGGTGGTAAGCGGTATTTCAACGAAGTTATCCTGGCTCTGGCCAAACATCGACCCCAGTTTCTCGGCGGTTCCGATGATCCGGAAGGGAATGCCATTCACCTGAACTTCCTTGTTCAGGGGATCGACATTGGGGAAAAACTCCTTGACCAAATCCTGGCCCACGAAGCACACCATCGACTCGTGAGTGTAGTCGGTCTCGTTGAGGTAACGGCCCAATTGAACCTTCGTTTGCCCGATGTCGATCATGTTGGGAGTCTCGCCGTCAATCCGGACCTCGTAAACGGTGTGCCCTTTGTAACGCGCTTGATTGTCGGAACGGTTCATCCAGGCTTCGGCGCCGATGTTCTTATAACCCTTCAGGTTGTCTCGCAGAAATTCGAAGTCCTCAATGCGAATGGGCTGGTTACGGCGCCGCGCCTTCAGCCATGCCTCGTATCCCTGGGCCCACTTAAACTGGTGGACGATAAAGACGTTGGCCCCCAGGTTGGCGATGTGATCGGCGATGTAGAGGTTCATGCCATTGATGACGGACATCACGACGATCAGCGTGGTGGTGGCAATCACCACGCCCAGCAGGGTGAGGAAGGAACGAAGCTTGTGCGTGCGCAGCGCCTCCAGCGCAATCCAAAAGGCCTCGCGGGAGGTAACCCAAAGCCCGGCCCTCCGGCCCACTCGCGATCTCATCTTGTGAAGCAGCGCTGGCGTTTGGCTGAGTTCAGCCACGAGACCTCCTCCTCGCTTTGAGGCGTGTCATTCTGAGCGAAGCGAAGAATCTCGGTAGTTGACAATCTTCGGAACTGCGGAGATTCTTCGCTTCGCTCAGAATGACAGACCCCACCATTATTCAAATACGTAATTCAGGAAGCCCCGGTTCAGACGAGAACTCCGTTCACTCGTACCGCAATGCCACAATAGGGTCGAGGCGGGAAGCTTTAATGGCGGGCCACAGGCCGAAGAAAAGGCCGATACTGACCGAAACCATAAAGCCTACTATCGCCGACCAAAGGGGAACGGTGGAAGGCAGGGCGGGAACGAGGGTTCGGATAAGGAAACTCAGCGCATAGCCGAACAGGATTCCCAGCACTCCGCCTGCTCCCGTAAGGCTCATGGCCTCCAGCAGGAATTGCCAGGTGATATCGCTGCGGCGAGCGCCGATGGCTTTGCGCACGCCGATCTCCCGTGTCCGCTCCGTTACGGAAACCAGCATGATATTCATCACCCCGATGCCGCCCACCATCAGGCCGATCGAGGAGATCAGGATGGTCACCAGGACTACGGTTCCCATAATGTCGCGGAACTGCTTGATGATGGAGTCTGCGGTGGAAATACCGAAGTTATTAGGGTCAGACCACTTCACGTTTCGCCGGCGGCGCAGCAAACCCGTCGCTTCATCCTTGGCCTGTTCGAGCTTGCCGGCGTACGCCATCGCCGTGATGAAGTTATCCTTGGCGTCGGGATAGTACTTCCTGAATGTGAAATAGGGAATGTATATGTTACGATCGTTGCCATTGTCACCCAGGAATTGCTTGAGTTTGTCTAGCGTGCCGATAACCTCGAAACTGTGACCATCAACGTTGACACTCTTGCCGATGGGATCCTCGTTCTCGAAAAAACGCTGGACGACGTCGGCCCCCAAGACGGCGACATCCCGGCGGTGCAAATCGTCCACGTCCGTGTAGAAGCGGCCGTCCTTCAGTTCGGCGTTCATTGTCTGGAATGCCTCGGGTGTAGGGCCGGAGAAATTAGCGTCCACCATCTCCAGGCCCTTATACTTGGCAATGACTGGGGGACCCCAGCGGAAAGTCTCTACCGCGACAGTTTCCACCGAGGGGCACAGGTCACGGATGGCCATGGCGTCTTCGTAAGTCAGGGGCTTGCGCATGGCTTCTTCGTGAGTCAGATTGGTCTTGATCCCGGGATCGAATTTGTAGATGAACAGGGTGCGGGTTCCGAAACCTTCCATCATCTCCACGACCCGTTGATCGAGGCCCTTGAAAATGGAAGCCACTCCGATGACCGTCGCCGTTCCGATCAGTACGCCCAGGATGGTCAGGAAAGCGCGGAACTTGTGAGTGCGGAGAGTGTCCAGCGCCAGAAATAGGTTCTCGCGAACAGGTTGTCGCCGCTGGGCCATTCCTAGGCCTCCGTCCGCAGGGCTTCAATGGGTTCGAGGTTCGCGGCCTTTTGGGCTGGATAGATCCCAAAGAAAAGTCCGACCGCCGTGGAGAGGAACAGTCCGACCAACACCGCGCTCAAGGGGACGCTGGAGGTGAAAAAGATGTCCACGACCTTGCTGATCAGCAGGGACAGCAAGACGCCGGTAGCCCCCCCGGCCAGCGCCATAAGGCTGGCCTCAATGATGAATTGCATCAGGATATCGCGCCGCCGGGCGCCCAGGGATTTGCGGATGCCGATCTCGTGCGTGCGCTCCGTCACGCTAGCCAGCATGATGTTCATAATGACGATTCCACCGACCACCATAAAAACGGCCACGATCCCCACCGTGACTGCAAAGATGGACGCCGTCAGTTGATGCCACAATGCCATGATGGTGTCCGAGGCGTTAATGCCGAAATTGTCGTCCTCTTTGTACGGAATGTGGCGCCGGGCCCGCATCAGGGCCCGGACTTCGTCCTCGAGGACCATCATCTGCTGAGCATCCCAGGCCTGCACATTCACCGCCAGATTGGGGCGCGCCATGAAGACCTTACGGAAGGTGGTCAGAGGAATTTGGACGAACTTGTCCTGGCTCTGGCCAAACGTTGTCCCGATGCGAGCCGCCACTCCGATCACCCGGAAAGGAATGCCGCGTACGGTGATCTCCTTGCCAATGGGGTCGAGACTGGGGAAAAACTCAGTCGCAAGATCCTGGCCGATGAAGCACACCATGGACTCGTGCGCGTAATCTGTGTCATTGATATACCGGCCGGATTCCACCTTCGCCTGGCCGATATCAATCATGTTCGGGGTTTCAGCGGAGAGGTTCACCTCGTGCAGAATGCGCCCTTTGTACTTTACGTTGGCGTCTCCCCAAAGGTTGGCCTCCGCGCCCATGTTCTTATAGCCCTTGATATTGTCGCGAAGAAATTCGAAGTCTTCGATGCGGATGGCCTTGTTGCGGCGCCGCGCCTTCAACCACGCATCGCCCCCCTGGGCCCACTGCCACTGGTGGACGATAAAGACGTTGGTCCCCAAGTTGGCGATGTGATCGGCGATGTAGAGATTCATGCCATTGATGACGGACATCACGACGATCAACGTGGTGGTGGCAATCACCACACCCAGCAGGGTGAGGAAGGAACGAAGCTTGTGCGTGCGCAGCGCCTCCAGCGCAAGCCAAAAGGCCTCGCGGGAGGTGAACCAAAAGCCGCTCCTCCCACTCGCTCGGGGTCTCAGTTTGTGGAGAAGCGCTTGCGGTTGGCTGAGTGCAGCCAAGAGACTTCCTCCTGCCTGCTTTGTGTAGGGGTAGGGCTTGCCCTACCCTGGTCGATGAACGCTACAACATGAAGGGGACGGCAAGCCGTCCCCCTACGTTGCAGCGCGGTCCACGAAGGCACCCTTCACTTGACGCTTTCGTCGCGTTCGATCTTCCCGTCGCGGACGTGGATGATCCGATGAGCGTGAGCGGCGATGTCGTGTTCATGAGTGACCAGGACGATGGTGTTTCCGCCCTCGTAGAGTCGCTCGAACACGCCCATGATTTCCTCGCCGGTGGCCGAGTCCAGATTGCCTGTGGGTTCGTCGGCCAGGATGATGGAAGGGTTGTTCACCAGGGCGCGGGCGATCGCGACGCGCTGGCGCTGTCCCCCAGAAAGTTCGTTGGGCTTGTGGTGCATGCGTTCCATCAAGTCAACCTTGCGCAGGGCCTCCTGGGCTTTTTCCAGACGCTCGTGGGCGGGAATGCCGCTGTAAATAAGCGGCAGTTCCACGTTGTGCAAGGCGCTGGCGCGGGAAAGAAGGTTGAAGGTCTGGAAGACGAACCCGATTTCCTTGTTGCGGATGTAAGCCAGTTCGTCGTCGGAGAGTTCGCTGACCAACTGGCCGTTTAGCCAGTATTTGCCGCTCGTGGGGGTATCCAGGCAGCCAATCAAGTTCATCAGAGTGGACTTGCCGGAGCCCGACGGGCCCATGATCGCGACATACTCGCCCCGATCGATCTCGAACGTCACACCGCTGAGCGCGTGCACCGCGATGGCTTCGCCCATGTCGTAAGTTTTCCAGAGGTTTTCCGTCCGAATCATGACTCCTACGGATGGGGTCATGGTTTCCTGAGTCGAAGATGACGCCACTTGTGTTCCCATCGCTATGCGTGTTTCCTTTCCACTCGCCTGCGGCCTGTCCGGCATGTCATTCCGAGTGCAGGCCGGCTAGGAAGTTGATCCGGCAGGCTTGAGGGCGCTATTGTTCACCTTCACCTTCGTGTGGTTCTTCAGCGTGCGGAGCACACTGAAAGGACCGGAAACGATCTCGTCATTGGGTTGAACACCTTTGAGCACTTCCACATCGGATTGGCCCATAATTCCGGATTCGACCGGGGTAAAGACCGCCCGGCCATCCTTGAGCAGGAAAGCTCCCTGCACTTCTTCCTTCCCCTTGTCTTTATCTTTGGCGGAAGTGGGGGGCTGCGATGTGGCGGCCTGCACCTTGCCTTTGCCGCCCTTGCTGCTCTTCTCCTCTTCTTCCAATTGACGCCGCGTCCGGACAGTGAGTGCCTGGATGGGGATAGTCACAGCGTTCTGGCGGGTTGCGGTGGTGATCTTGGCGGTCGTGGAAAGCCCCGGGCGGAGACCCGGCGGGGGGGCATCCAGCGTCACAACCACCTTGAAGTCCTTGGCTTCTTCCGTGGTTGACGTACTCGTTCCTGAGGTGGTCCCGGAGGTGCGGCCGACGGCGCTCTGGCCGATCTCGGTGACTTTTCCCTTGAACGTCTTGTTCGGGATGGCGTCAATCGTCACCTCCGCCGCTTGCCCGAGTTTCACATTGACGATGTCCGTCTCATCCACCTTGACTTCCGCCGTAATCACCGACAAATCGGAAACCTGATAGAGCAAGCTTCCCACCGCGTTTTGAATTCCCGGCACCACGTTCTCGCCCACGTGCACTGGTAAGGAGGTTACGATGCCATCGAGGGGTGAGGTGTAAATGGTCTTGTCGCGGGCATCCAAAAGGCCGACCAGTGTGGCCTGGTTCTGGGCCACGCGGGCGCGGGCGCTGTCAAGATTGTAAGTGGCCTGCTGAAGCTGGGCTTTGGCCTGGGCTACCTTCGCGTGGGCGCTATCCAAATTGGCCTGGTCCACCTTGACGGTGTTCAGGCGCGTGTCGAATTCATTTTGGGCAATCAGCTTATCGCGCAGCAAGTCCTCCCCCCGTTTGAACTCCTGCTGGGCGCGGACCAGATTGGCCTGGGCAGATTGCAGATCGGCCTGCGAGGTATTCAAACCTGCTGCCGAAGACCGGACGGCCGCTTGGTACCCCTCCACGTCGGCCTTTGCGGTAGCGAGGGCGGCCTTTTGCCCATCAATGTTGGCGTTCGCCTGGACCGCCTCTGTCTTCAGCAGGAGTTGGCCTTTCTTAACCGTGTCGCCTTCCTTAACGTAAATATCGGTTATCTTGCCGAAGGAGTTCGCATTCACGTTGGCCAGGTTTGCCGTGGGCGGTTTGATTTCTCCTGAGGCCGTCACGATGGCCGACAAATCCTGCCGCGCCACCTTGGTGGTCTGAACCGTGACAACCCCGCCCTTGCTCCAAATGATCCCGCCTGTCACCAGCCCCACCAGAGCTACCGCTCCCACAAGCGCCAGGATCATCTTCTTCTTTTTTGACTTCCTGACCTTTCCATTGCCAGGCCGGGACGAGGCCGGGCTAGTCGCGTTCGCACCTTCAGGATAAGTGATACGTCCGAGTTCCAGTTCGGTTGCTTGGGCCACGGCTGTTCCATCCTTTACTTCGATTGTACGTGCAGGCATCGAACTCCCCCTCGTTCCACTGGGCCGTGGGGAGTCTACACCCCCCTGTCAGTTGGGTCCGACGTCACCACCCCATCGCCACGGCAGCGGCTTCTAAGCATACTACGGTTTCTTGGCCTGAAAAGTTTCTCCAAAACACGGCTCTCCCTTGTCAGCCGAACTCAAGGTCTTGCGGCAAGGCAGGCGGGCCTAGCTTTCGTGTTTCCTGCCCGGCGAGGAGAAGGAAGATTGGGGGGCATCTACTTTTACGCCCATTCCCTCGAGAGATCCTCCAGGGCCTTCCCACCTATTGTAACTCCGCCCAGCAACTTAGAAAAGCTCAATTTGGGGGCCACCATTCCCCTTATTAAGACGTTCGTGCGGCGAAGATGTCGGCTCGTTTCCGAGGGGTGATCTTTTTTTGGCATTCAAGCCACCCTTTCGGCCTGAACAGCATCGAACTGGCTGTCTGTGAGACGGGGGGGGGGGAGGGTGACGAGTTTGTCAAGGGGGCTTAGGACCTTGACTTTTCAAGTCTCAATAAATACAATCGGCACTGTCAATGGTTGAGAGAGGAGAGCCGTTGGTGTTCAAGCGGGTTAAATCCATCAGCCACCGCCGGTGGCAGGTCTGCCTCCGGGTACTGTTTTCGGGCTTGATGCTAGGGGGGCTGGTTTGTCCCGTGTTGAAGGCGGCGCCTCAAGAGAACGAAAAGCTAAGCAAGGCGGAAAAACGCCGCCAGAAGGCAATCCAGAAAGAAATGGAGAGCCCCTATAAGAAATGGCTCGATGAAGAAGTTCCTTACATTATTACCGGTGAGGAAAGAGCAGCTTTCAAGAAGCTAAGCACGGACGATGAAAGGGAACAATTCATCGAGAATTTCTGGGAGCGGCGCAATCCTAATCCTGGCAGCCCCGAGAACGAGTTCAAAGAGGAATACTACCGGCGCATCGCTTACGCAAACGAGCACTATGCCTCGGGCCTCGAGGGTTGGAGGACCGACCGCGGGCGAATCTATATCATGTATGGCCCGCCGGACGAGAACGAGGATCACGACGCCGGTGGCACCTACCAACGACCTTACGAAGAGGGTGGTGGCACGACCTCCACTTATCCTTTCGAAATTTGGCGGTATCGTTATATTGACGGCATTGGGACCAACGTGCTGCTGGAATTCGTCGATCCTACGATGACCGGAGAGTTTCACCTCACCATTAATCCAGGCGAAAAGGATGCCCTGCTCAACGTGCCGAATGCCGGGTTGACTGTGAACGAAGCTATGGGCAGAGCAAGTAAGAGTCAGCGTTTTAACCGTACTGACGGCTCGACGTTAGGCACAACAATGACTCCGGTAGGCGACCAATATAATGAATTTACGCGCTTGGATCTCTACGCCAAGATCTTCACGCCGCCGGAGGTCAAGTTCAAAGACCTGAAGGCGGTTGTGACCTCGAAGATTTCCGCCCAGCTTTTGCCTTTCGATGTTCGTACTGACTTCCTCCGCGTGACCGATGAGACTGTGCTCACTCCTGTCACCGTTCAAGTAGCATACCGTGACTTGCAGTTCCAGAATAAGGACGGGGTGATGCATGGCGTCATGGATATCTATAGTCAGTTCACCAGCCTGGGTGGAAGAAATGTAGATACCCATGAAAAGACCTTGGTGGTGGACGTTCCAGAGCATGAATTTCAGAGCTCCTTGGGACGCAAGGCGGTATATCAATATGCCATCGCGTTGCGCCCCGGTCGCTACAAGCTGAGCCTGGTGATGAAAGACAACATCAACGGGCACATGGGGTCGATGGAAATCGGCGTGGTGGTTCCGCACTTTGACGAAGGCAAGCTGACGAACAGTTCCTTGATTCTAGCGGACCTGATCCAGCCTCTGCCGACCAGTCAAGTGGGCACCGGTCCCTTCGTCATTGGGGGGACGAAGGTTCGCCCCAGCGTCAATCAGACCTTTACCCGCGACCAGAATCTCGGCATCTACATGCAGGTTTATAACCTGGGTGAGGACGCGAAGACGCATAAGCCATCGTTGGATGTAGAATACCAACTGCTGAAGGATGGAAAAAGCCTTCTCGCGCAAGCTGAGGACCCTGCCAAACTGAAGGACGCCTCGCAGCAGTTAACCTTGCAAAAGCAAATGCCCTTGAGCGTGCTTCAACCCGGCAAATACACGGTGCAGATTAAGGTCACGGACAACATAAAAAAACAAACCGTTTCACCTTCGACCACTTTTGAGGTAAAGTAACAACGGCTTGGTATTTTTGCGGGTCAAGTGTGGGGAGAATTCGGGAGAGCAAGACGATTCACATGAAATCCTCTAACTCTGGAATCAGGCTTTCAGCCGTCCTTCTGGCCGGGAGCCTACTTTGCCCGGTGCTCGGTTCGGTCGGGGCTCTCGCCTCGGAGTATGGGCGGTTGGCGGGCATCGTTTCGGACGATCATGGCAACCCTTTGATGGGCGCCACGGTTCTAGTTATCGGGCCGTTGTTGATTCCCACCGCCAGCGCCGGGGACGAGGTGGAACGCGTCATCACCGACGCTAAAGGCAAGTTCGCAGTGGGGAATCTCATTCCGGGCTGGTACTCCCTTCAGATTATTTCCCCAACGCGGTTACCCGCTCATCGGAACGGGATTAAAGTGCAAGCGGGGCAGACCTCCACTCTGAAATTTGTTTTAGGCGACGCCTTCGCCCCTTTGCGCTTTCAGATTCCCGATAGCGGCGCACGCCCCTTGGGCGACGATTGGAAATGGGTGCTGAGGACGTCCGCAGCCACCCGGCCGATCCTCCGATACCGGCAGGAGGTCGTAGCGACCACCCCGAACGCGGTGAAACCTCCTCTGCCCGCCGGCCGGCGTCTTGTTGGCATGGTGCCGGGATCTTCTTACCCGGATCCACTCGCCAGCGACCCAGGCTTGGGAAGCGTTTTGGCTTACCTTCACCCGCTGTCCCCGGACTCCGATCTTCTGGCGGTGGGTTCAGCCGCGACCGGCGGAACCCTGACTTCTTCGGTGGGGGCGGAATATCGAAAGGGCTTGATTACGGGCGATACCGAGGAAATCTCTTTGGTTGTCCACCAATTGGGTTACGCAACCGGCGTGACCACTCCAGGTGGCGGCGGACAGCTTGCCGATTCCTCTGCGCGGGGATTAGTGGCCACGTACACGCAAACCCGTTACATCTATCCGCACCTGACATTGACCGCGGGCGCGGATATCTATTACCTAAATGCGATTCGTGATGTGCTTGTCGCACAGCCGCGAATGAAGCTGGCCTACCACCTTTCCGCTTCCACCGAGCTTGCCCTTCAAGTGGGGAGGGAACCATCTGACGGTTCAGGGAGTCTGCTAGACCGAGTCAACCGGCTCGATTCATTCCCCATACTGACGCTGCGAGGCTATCGGCCGGAGATCCAGCAGCTCAACCACTCCGAGGTCTCCTTGAACCACCGTCTGCACGGTTCCGCGCGATTCGAACTCGCCGCTTACCACGATGAGATCAAGAACGCAGCCGTTTGGGGATCCTCCCATCCCGCAGCAGTGAACTGGCTTGCCGGTAATTACCTGCCTAACCCGGCCTTGGACGGGATTTTTGTGAATATGGGTGACTACCGCTCTACTGGATATCGGGTGGCCTACGCACAACGTCTGGGGAATCGCGTCGAAACTCTCGTCGCCTACTTTAGTGGCGATTCTCTGTATGCACCCAGCATGGTCAACCGTTTCTCAGGGGGAGACTTACAAGGCGCGCTCAAGCCGGTTCGCAGCCCCTCCTTGGCCGGACGGGTTTCGGCCCGAATCCCCGTCACCCAGACTCGACTGACGAGCTCCTACGAATGGGTTCAGCGCGGACGTGTAACTATGGTGGATCCTCAAGGGCAAGCCGACTTGCAACTACAACCATTTCTGGGTGTCCAAATCCACCAACCCCTTCCTGCCCTTGCTTTCCTTCCCGCCCACATAGAAGCCATCGCGGATTTCCGGAACTTATTAGCCCAAGGCTACTCGCCCATGACCCAAGCCGGCGAAAAGACTTTGCTGCTGAGTTCAACTTTTAGGTCTATCAGCGGGGGCTTCTCCGTGGAATTTTAACTTCGGGCTAGTAGTTTGTAGGCCAAAAGTCCTTGCCTTGTAACCGATTCGTCACGACGCTCTTCCTAAACCCCAATACTCCGGTCGTCGTCTGTTTCTAAGGATGAGAGCCGACATACGGAAAAACGGAGGTCATATCCCGAATTTTGTAGCTGGCGCAGCTTCAATATTTTCTGTGTTATACCTAGTTGAAAACAAATAGGTTATTTGTTTCTTGGGACTTCAATTTATGGAATCTAAATTGCTCTCGACTTCTGTTGGTAGTCTAAGCAACAGCTTCTAGGTGTCCGCCACCAGATGACAAAAGCTCCACCTTACCGGTTTACATCCCTTTCGCTGGCTATCCTTAGCCTGACGCTTATCGTGTTCGCTGTTCTCAATCTCCAGCAGCGGGTGCGCTATCGGTTGCCAGAGGACGGGGTCTCCTGGGTTGACTCTCAGCGGGGAGTGCAAGCCTGGATTGTCACCCCCGATGGACCAGGCGACCGGGCAGGGATCCGAGAGGGCGATCTCTTAGAGTCGATTAACAAGAAACCGATTCACACGGCGGCTGACGCCGGGCGCGAGATCTTCCACGCTGATGTATGGTCCCAGGCAAGCTACTCCCTAGCGCGGAATGACGAAAAGTTCCAGACTTCGCTCATTCTGGTTCCACAAAAAGCTGCCGCGACGGTGCGATACTATCTCAGCCTCGTGGGCCTGATATATCTGGTCATCGGCACTTTCATACTTTTCCGGCGCTGGACGGCCCCTAAGTCATTGCATTTTTACGTTTTCTGCTTGGCGTCCTTCATCCTGTACACCTTCTCCTACACCGGGAAGCTGAACCTGTTTGATTGGACCGTGTATTGGTTGCAAGTCCTTGCTTTGCTTCTTCAGCCAGCACTCTTCCTGCACTTCTGCCTTGGTTTTCCGGAGCAAAATACGATCCTGCGCGGTCGCCGGTATGTGATCCCTTCCCTTTATGTACCGGGGGCAACCCTGGCGGCCGTTCATGTCCTTGTGGCCACGGAACTCGTGATTTTTCCTATGCCGCTACTCCACGTTCGTTGGCTTCTTGACCGTGTAGAGTTTGTGTATCTGGCCGTCTATTTTTTGCTCGGGGCCGTGGTGCTCCAACACGCCTATGCGCGGGCACAGGTGCCTCTGCTGAAGCAGCAGTTGAAATGGGTGACGCGCGGGACTTGGCTTGCTATCGCACCGTTTGCGGCCTTCTATGCGATTCCCTATTTCCTGGGTTTTATTCCCAACGCCTGGATGAACCTCTCTGCCCTTTCTCTTGTCTTTCTCCCCGTCACTTTTGGTTATGCCATCGTGCGTTATCGCCTGATGGACGTGGATGTTATTTTCCGCAGGGGTGTCGCCTATACGTTGGCCACGGCCACCATTGTAGCCGTCTATTTTGGCGCCATCGGGTTATTTGCGGATTATTTTCGGTCCTCGATTCCCATAACCAGCCGCGGCGGATGGGTCCTGGCTGTGGTGGTCACTGCCTTGGTTTTCCAGCCCATGGTGAATTGGATTCAAGTGCGGCTGGACAGGTTCTTCAACCGCCAGCGTTATGACTATCGTCGCACCCTGCTGGAATTCGCGCGCGAACTGAGCTCGGAGTTGCACGTGGATCGTCTGCTGGAACGGGTGACTGTAAAGCTGGCCGAAGCCCTTGGTGTCGACCGCCTGGCGGTTTTTTGGGCGACCGAATCTGACCAATTTCGCCTGGTCAAGTCGCGCGGCGTGAGCTACGGGAAGGGACTGGATACGAGTTTCCTTGACCCCGCTTACACCCAGCAGGGCAAAGAGTATCTGTTTTTTGACAGTGTCAGACGCCCGTTTGGCTTCGCTCCCTCGGCGCAGAAGACGATCGAGCAGTTAGACCTGCACTACTACTTACCCTTCAAGGTGAAGGAGCGCACCCTGGGTTACCTGGGCCTGGGGAAAACGCGCGAGGGAGACTTCCTCGCCAGTGAGGATATCGACCTCCTGCAAACCCTCGCCGGGTATGTCTCCGTGGCGCTGGAAAATGCCCAACTTTACGAATCGCTGGAGAAGCGGGCGCTCGAATACCAGGCACTCACCGATTTCAGCGAGAACATCATCGAATCGATTAACGCCGGCGTTCTCGCCTGCGACCTGCAAGGAAAAGTGGGGTCATGGAATTCCGCCATGGAGAGGCTTTACGGCTTGGTGCGAAAGGATGTGGTGGGGAAATCCCTCCCAGCCGTTTTCCCACCCGAACTGTTGGCGGAATTGCCTGGAGCTTCGGATGCGCAAAGCGTCCTGAGTTTGTACAAGTTTCGCTTGCAGACCCCGGGTGGCCAGACCCTGATTGTGAACCTTTCGGCGGTCCCGCTGGTGGGAAAGGACGGCCACGTACTCGGCCGACTGCTGATTTTCAACGACCTGACCGAGCGCGTGAACCTCGAGGATCAGTTGATTCAGGCAGAAAAACTCTCCTCCATTGGTTTGCTGGCGGCGGGCGTTGCGCACGAAGTGAATACGCCTTTGGCGGTGATCGCTTCCCAGGCCCAAATGCTGACCAGGCAGATGCCGGCCGACGATCCCCGCTCCCCCACCCTCGACAAGATTATCAAGCAGGCCTTTCGCGCCTCAGAAATTGTCAACAACCTGCTGAAGTTCTCACGGGTCAGCGGCAGTGAGTATACCGATCTCGATTTGAACAAACTGGTTCGCGAGACCGTGTCGCTCGTTGAACCGATGCTGCGCGCCTCCAAGATTTCCGTGAATGCCCAATTGTGCTCTTCTTTGCCCTTGGTTTACGCCAATCCCGGAAAACTCCAGCAGGTTTTCATGAATCTTATTATTAACGCGCGCGATGCCATGCCACGCGGCGGCGAACTGACCATCGCCACCGAATGCGAAGACTCCTCCGTGCGGGTGGAAGTTTCGGATAATGGAGTGGGTATTTCCCCGGAGCACCTCAGCAAGATTTTTGATCCCTTCTTCACCACCAAGTCGACGAGCCGCGGAACGGGTTTAGGCCTCGCAGTGACGTATGGAATCATTCGTGAACATCTGGGGAAAATCGAGGTGCAGAGCGCGGTGGGCCGCGGCACCTCGTTCCGTGTGGAGTTACCGGTTGCGAGGAAAGCTGTAAATGTCGCCTAAGGGCTCGATTCTCATCATTGATGACGAGCAGGAAATCCGGGAGAGCCTGGAACAAGTGCTCAGGCTGGAGGGTTATCAGGCGGACTCCGCTTCCACCGGGGAAGAGGGCCTGAAGAGAATTGAAGGCGGAGTGTTCGACCTGGTTCTTCTGGACATTAACCTTCCGGATCGCAACGGCCTGGACTTGCTGAAATCCATAAAACATGACTCGCCGGAAGTCGGCGTGATCATGATTACTGCCTACGACTCCAGTCAGATGGCCTTCCAGGCCTCCAAGGAAGGGGCCGAGAGTTACGTCACTAAGCCTTGGGACAATGACAAGCTGCTGCTCGAAGTCCGGAACCTCCTTGACAAATCACGCCTGCAAGCCGAGAACCTTCAGCTCCGTCGGGCGCTGAAACGCTTCGCTCTTCCCAACGTCGTGGGCAGGGGCGACAAGATGCAGAAGGTGATGGACCTCATCACCCAAGTAGCCATCAGCCGCGCCACCGTCCTGATTACCGGCGAGAGCGGAACCGGCAAAGAGCTCGTGGCCAAGACCATCCACGCCATGAGCCCGCGCGCCGACCACGCTTTTGTTCCTGTCAACACCGGCTCTATGCCTGTGGACCTGTTGGAGAGCACCCTGTTTGGCCACCTGAAAGGCGCCTTTACTTCTGCCATCGCCACCAAACGCGGATTATTTGAACTGGCCGATCAGGGGACCATCTTCTTCGATGAAATCGGCACGGTGGGGGTGGAAACTCAGGCAAAACTGCTTCGGGTGATCCAGGAGCGTGAGTTCATGCGCCTGGGCGGGACGGAAACCATCAAGGTGGATGTGCGCATCCTCGCCGCCACCAATGCCGATTTGCGCAAGTTGGTCCTTGCCGGGCACTTCCGGGAAGACCTCTTTTACCGTTTGAACGTCATTAGCATTTGTCTTCCCCCCTTGCGCGAGCGCAAGGAGGATATTCCTCACCTTGTGGAGCACTTTTTGAAGAAGTTTGGCGAAGAGAATGGCCGCCTCGGCCTCCAGTTCTCCGCCCCCGCGATGAAAGCATTAATGGACAACGACTGGCCGGGTAATGTGCGTGAACTGGAAAACGCCGTGGAGCGGGCTGTGGTCCTTGCCTCGGGGCCAAGTCTGGGGCTCGATCTTTTGCCTGAACAACTTTTTCAAGACGGCTCGCACGACGACCAGGGCGAAGCCTCCCGGCACTTCGAAGGCCAGTCGCTTTTTGAAATCATGGAAACTTTGGAGCGCAGGGTCATTCTCGATATGCTGGCTCGTACCAACTGGAGCCAGACCGACGCTGCCGAGCGCTTCAAGATCCCCCTTTCCACCCTCAATCAAAAGATCAAGCGACTCCAAATCGACGTGAAGCGCCGCGGGGAAGCGTAAGCGCTTTGGAGCGCAGCAGTTTGCTGCCGCTTTACCCGCCGAGAGCTTACTCGCCCACCGTGTCGTTCGGTGAAAGCGACCATCCGCGGCACGGCCAGCAAGCTGGTCCCGCGGAGCGGGAAAAGCGGTGGCAAGCCGCCGCACTCCGAAACACACGCGACTTACGTCAAAGTGGGCGAAGCGTTTTTCTCGCCAGGAGTCCGGGCGTATAATGAGAACTTCGAACGCAGCCTGACCGTCACGTCGTGTTGGGTCTCATTACTCTGGGCCGGTACGCCGGTGCCGGGCAGTGCTGAGCCTTTTGAAGATAGGAGCTTAATGATGGCTCGCAAGGAAATGCTAAAGGGGAAACAAGCAGACATTTTAGGCATGGCGGCCAAGTACGGGGCGCGCAATGTGCGGGTTTTTGGCTCCGTGGCGCGCGGCGAGGCAGACGAGCAGAGCGACATAGATTTCTTGGTCGAGATGGAGCCCGGGAGGTCCCTCCTGGATCTTGGCGGTCTGCAGGCGGAACTCGAAGCTTTGTTTGGATGCCCTGTGGATGTGGTCACTGAAAAGGGTCTCAAAGCGCGCATCCGTAGTCGAGTGCTTGCACAGGCGGTCCCGGTATGAGAGACGCGGCAGAGCGCCTACGGGACATCCTGGAAGCCATCGCGGCCATCAATCGCTACGCAAACCGCGACAAGAAGGCTTTCGAAGGGGATGAATTGCTCCAAGGGTGGTTCCTGCGACATCTGCAAATCATTGGTGAGGCGGCCAGGGCCCTCCCGCAACACGTTCGGGCCCTCGCCCCAGACATTCCCTGGCAAAGGATCATCGGCATGCGCAATGTCCTGGTGCACGGGTATTTCGAAATCGACACGGACATTGTGTGGGATGCCGCGACCCGCGACATCCCCGCCTTGAAGCCGAGTGTAGAGCGCAAGGACACTGGAGGAGAAGAACGGTCGGTGAGAGGACATTGGGTTCTCAGGGACCGGGCAAAGGGTTCAAGTTTCGGAAGTGCTGAGTGGATATGAACAGAGCGATCATCATGCTGGCGTTATATCCCACATGAAGAAAGACGCTGGGAGCCAATGAACCGCTCCTGCCGCGCGCCAGCGAAAACACCAGCCCCACGAGGAAAATCAGAAACATATGGTTCCAGGCGCCCCAGTACTCAGGCACATGCAATCCTCCAAACAGGATGGCAGTCATCAGAATGGCGAAGCGGAGACCAACTTGCGACTCGAAGATGCCAAAGAGGATACCGCGGAATATCATTTCCTCCATGAAGGGAGCGACTAAAATGGCAAAGGCTCCTATGGCATAAGCTGCCGCCCTCGAGTTGAACAGGTTTTCAAGGGGAAATTGATTTGCGTCCGGAAGAACCGGGGGAAACAAAGCGATGGCGACGGTCAGGAACGCGCCGCCCACAAGGCAAGCGAGCGCCTTCCCCGCCGTTATCCGTCGCCAGCGCAGCATTGCCCAGAAGGGTTGCGAGTGGCTCAAGGCCACAAGAACATAGGTATAGGCGAGCATCAGACCGTAGAAGACCGTTTGGAGCGCCAGCAAGAAAAAGGGATCGCTGGAGAGTTTCTCTTTGGTCAAGTGCCCGTGGAGGGTTGGCTGGATCAGCGCGTAGCCTAAGGCGACAAGAATATTGGCAACGAAAAACGCGACAGGCACAAAGGCGAGGAAGAAGAAAAGATCGCGCAGCGCCCAGGGCCTGGGCGGGAATACCTGTGCTTCCGTGGGTGCGCTTTCCAGGGGCGGCGCCGAATCCTGAGGAGGTATCTGTTGTTGAGTTTCGTCCATCAAGGTCTATATTCTCCAGAAGCTGCGAGTCGCCTGCCCGGGGGGTCTAACAAAATCTGACTGGTCAGGAAACCGGTCATTTGGTATGCTATGGTCATTATGAAGATCAAAGGAAAGACATTCACGGCAACCGAATTCAAGGCAAAGTGCTTGCGGATTCTGGATGACCTCGAACCACAGGGAATTATAATTCTCAAGCGGGGTCGCCCCGTCGCCAAGCTCATGCCCCTTTCCAATCGGAGAAACGAAGAACTCATAGGCCTGATGAAGGGGAAGATTGTTATCAAGGGCGACATCTTTTCAACCGGCGTAAATTGGCATGCTCAATCTTGACACCCACCTTCTAATCTCGATCCTTAACGACGACCTCTCCCCTCGCGAACACGATCTGGTGGTGAAGAACGAACTAACCATTTCGGATGTGGTACTTTGGGAGCTGGCGAAGTTGGTTCAACTCGGCCGACTCGACATGGATCTTGACGGCGCGGAATTCCGCCAATGTCTTCGCCAAGTTTCTATTCTCCCTATCACCCTCGAAATCGCGCGCAGCAGCACTCGACTGGATTTCTCTTCCGATCCTGCCGACGAAATCATCGCCGCCACAAGCATCGTCGAGAAGATTCCTCTGCTGACCCGCGACCGGCGAATCCTCAAATCCCGCATCGTCCCGCTTGCAAGATAGGAAAGCTATCAGCCGTCAGCTCTCAGCTATCAGCGAACAGGTTCTTCTTGCTGAAAGCTGATAGCTGAGGGCTGACAGCTTCTTGCACCTGACACCTGAAACCTGACACCTGTCACCTGCTCTTAAGCGCCCCCGCCAACAAGGGCACCATCAACTCGTGGTGCCCGATGAGCATATAGCCGTGGCTGCGGTCCCGGCCCTTTCCGGTCCCCGCCGTCGGCCGCAAAAGCACGTTTTGCAGGGGACGGTAATGCTGGATGAAATCCATGTTCACGGTGGTGATGCCACGCGGCGCCCGGCTGAGGTTGGCGGTCAGGCTCAGGCACTTCAAGAACACTTCGGGCAGCACCACAGCCGACCCGACGTTCAGGTAAACGCCCCCACGGTGCAGGCCTTTAACCAGCGAGGCCAGCAGAAGGAAATCGCGATGAGTGGCGGCCCCCAGCGCCCGTGGGTCGATGGCCGGATGATTGTGGATAATGTCTGTTCCCATGGCTACGTGCACCGTTGCCGGAACCCGCAGGCGGTAGGCTTGGGCCAAAAGGCTGAAGCGCCGGAAACGCCCCTGCCGGCTTCGGGCAAGAAAGCGGCCGATAGCTTCTCCGATACCCAACTCTTCCCGGTCGCCCGTCGCTATGGTGTCATTAATAATCCGGCCCGTTTCCTCAGCCATGCCAAACTCCCCGCGGCTTAGGACTGCCGGGACGTCCTCAGAAGTAGCGCCCACCAGGGCTATTTCGAAGTCGTGGATCATCGCCGCGCCATTCATTGCCACGGCGGTGAGATAGCCCCGCCTCATGAGCGCAATCAGGATGGGAGCGAGGCCGCACTTGATCACGTGCCCGCCAATCCCCCAGATGATCGGTTTGCCCTTAGCCCGCGCCCTTTCCATTGCATCGACCACAGTGCGGAAGCTTTCCCCGGCCAGCATATGGGGCAGAGAATTGACCCACTGGCGCACGCCGGCCCCGAGCCTCGGGACTTTCGCGAAGTCTCGAACCGTGACTTTGCTTGGCCTCGAGGCAAGTGGATAAGTGCTGACCTTGTCGAGTTTAAGCGGCTTCTGTGGGTAGATTGTCATCGGTTTGGTGGAGAAGTCTAGAGTCGAAGGTCAAGGATCGGACCCAACTTCAGGAGCAGAAAGTCCCCATTGAAACAACCGTGGACTTGAACTTGGCGATCAGAGCGTGGTCCGAGGTGACCAGAGGCACGCCCAGATCCTGCGCCAAGGCCACAAACTCGCAATCGTAGGCCGAGCACCCCGAGGTCGATGCCAGCCGAAGGACGTGGGAAGATTCTACCTCGAATTCCTGCCCCCTCATCAAGCGCTCAGCTTGCTCCATGGTTTCGAACGCCTCCTCCATTCCAATCAGCTTGCGGCGCAGGTAGAGTACCAACACGTTACGAAATTCAGAGCGCCAGAGACGTGGTGCGCCCCACTTCGGGTCCTTACGATAGACGGCTTCCGCCTCCTCGGTGTGTTGCCCCCGAACCAGCGAGTAAACAATGAGGTTGGTGTCCGCGATGATCACGGGCGCCCTTGGTTCTTAGCGACACGGAGGTCCCGCTCCGTAACAAAAACACGGGACATGCGCGCGCGCAATGAGCGCGCCTGCGCCAGAAAATCTTCCGGGTCCAAGCGATTGCCGACGAGGGCCTTTTCGAGACAGGAAATAGCCTCCCCGTTGATACTGCGGCGGTGCTGCGCGGCGCTTTCCTTGAGCCGCTCGCGTAGCTTCTCGGGAATATTCTTGATCGTTAGAGTTGCCATCGTCGGTCCTCTGGTTTCCAAAATGGAACCATAATGGAAGCATACCCCTGTCATGCAGCAGGTGTCAAACGGCGTCCATATGAGGCAATGTGCTAGTTTGTCGAAAAGGTAGCTTTGCGCTGCCGCGTGGCCCGGTAAACTCACCGCTACGACCGCGCTCCGCAATCGTCGCTACTGCCGGCCATTATTGAGCAGGGCCGCGAGAGCCTGGCCGGTAAAGGACTTCTTCACGCGCGCCACGTCTTCCGGGGTGCCCTGGGCAACGATTCTGCCTCCCTCCTCACCGCCTTCGGGGCCCAGGTCGATGACCCAATCCGCTTGTTTCACCACATCCAGATGGTGCTCGATGATAATGACGGTGTTACCAAGGTCTGTCAAGCGACTGAGCACCTCCAGGAGTTGTTTTACATCGTGGAAATGGAGGCCGGTGGTGGGCTCGTCAAGAATGTACAGGGTGCGCCCGGTCTGGCGGCGGCTCAATTCGCGTCCCAATTTAATGCGTTGGGCTTCGCCGCCGGAAAGCGTGGTGGCGGGCTGGCCCAGGTGGACATAACCCAGCCCCACGTCCAGCAAGGTCTGGAGCCGCTGCTTGATTTGGGGAATGTTTTCGAGAATGGGCAGGGCATCCCGAACGGTCGTGTCGAGCAAGTCGGCGATGGAATACCCCTTGTATTTCACCCCCAGGGTCTCGGAGTTATAGCGGCGGCCGCGGCAGACCTCGCAGGTCACGAAGACATCCGGCAGGAAATTCATCTCAATGCGGCGCAAGCCTTCACCCTGGCAGGCCTCGCAGCGGCCGCCTTTGACATTGAAACTGAAGCGGCCGGCGCGATAGCCACGCTCGCGCGATTCGGGCAGCATCGCAAAGAGCTCCCGGATGGGCGTGAACACGCCTGTGTAAGTGGCCGGGTTGGAGCGCGGCGTGCGCCCGATCGGCGACTGGTCAACCACGGTGACTTTATCCAGGTGCTCGAGTCCCAGGATGGCCTTGTGCGCGCCCGGCTCCGCGATAGCCCGGTAGAGCTTTTTGGCCATGGCGTGATAGAGGATGTCGTTCACCAGGGTTGACTTGCCGGAACCTGAGACGCCCGTCACCACCGTGAGCAAGCCCAGCGGAAACTGCACATCGATATTTTTCAAATTGTTGGCGCGCGCGCCGAGCACGGCGAGGCATTTGCCGTTGGGCGAGCGCCGCTCGGCGGGGACGGGAATGCGCAGCTTGCCCGAAAGATATTGCCCGGTTAGAGAATCCTCGGTGGTCTCGATTTGGCCGGGGGGCCCGGCGGCGACCACAAAACCACCCTGCTTGCCCGCCCCTGGCCCGAGATCCACCACGTAATCCGCCCGGCGTATGGTTTCCTCGTCATGCTCGACCACCAGGACGGTATTTTGCAAGTCACGCAATCGTTCCAGGGTTTGGAGCAGTCGCTGGTTGTCGCGCGGGTGCAGGCCGATGCTGGGTTCGTCGAGCACATAGAGCACGCCGCGCAGCTTCGATCCGATCTGCGTGGCCAGCCGGATGCGCTGGCTTTCGCCACTGGAGAGCGTGGCGGCGGAGCGGTCAAGGCTCAGGTAGCCCAATCCCACGGCGTCCAGGAATTCCAGGCGCTCGAAGATGGCGTTCAAAATGCGCTGCGCGATGAACGCCTGGCGGGCCGTCATGTGAAGTTCCCTCAAGACTTTTTGCACGCGGCTCACCGGAAGCGCCGTGAGGTTGGCAATGGAGAGGTCAACTATAGTCACGGCCAGGCTTTCCGGTCGCAAGCGCTTGCCCTGGCATTTCGCGCAAGGGACCGCAGACATGTACTGCCCGAACCAGTCACGATAATTCTCAGACTTGGTCTCCCCATACCAGCGCTCGAGCAGGGGCAACACGCCCGGAAAAACCGAAGGGGCCTTGGATCGCTCGGGATTGCGCCCGAAAAGAACCAGGTTCTGGATCTTCAACGGCAGGCGCTCGAAGGGGGTCCTTAAGTCGAACCCATACTGCTCGGCGGCGCGCAGCAGGCCGCGCTGTATGGCAGACGACCCGCCGCCCGGCCCGAGCCCGCCCTCGAGCAGCGGCCGGGACCAATCGACGATCACTTTGGCGGGATCGAAAGTGTACTGGCTGCCCAGACCTCGGCAAGCGGGGCAGGCCCCGTAGACACTGTTGAAGGAAAAGGAACGAGGCTCGAGCGAGGGGATGCTGATGCCGCAATCCACGCACGCCCACTCCTGCGAATAGAGCTGCTCCTCGCCATTCACCACGGCCACCTGGACGATGCCTTTGGCAAGCTTCATGGCCGTTTCGATGGATTGCCCCAGGCGGCTTTCGATTCCAGCCTTCAGCAGCAGGCGGTCCACGACCACTTCAATGGTGTGGTTGCGGCGCCGGTCGAGGCGGATTTCCTCATCCACCTGGCGCAATTGTTTATCGACCCGCACGCGCACGAATCCTTGTTGCGACAGTTGCTCGAAGAGTTTGCGGAATTCTCCTTTCCGCCCGCGCACCACCGGAGCCAGAATCATGATGCGCTGGCCCTCGCCGTTTCCCTCAGCGCGGCCCTCCTGGTTCTGAGCCATGATGGAGGAGACAATCTGCTCCGTGGTCTGGCGGGAAATCGGGCGGCCGCACTGGTGGCAATGCGGCTCGCCGATGGAAGCATAAAGCAGGCGGAGATAGTCGTAGATTTCTGTGATCGTGCCCACCGTTGAGCGCGCGCTGCGACTGGTGGTTTTTTGCTCGATGGAAATGGCCGGGCTCAAGCCCTCCACCGTGTCGACATCCGGCCGCTCCGCCTGGTCGAGGAATTGCCGGGCGTAGGCCGACAGGGTCTGAACGTAACGGCGCTGGCCCTCGGCGTAAATCACGTCGAACGCCAGGCTGGACTTGCCCGAGCCGCTCAAGCCCGTGACCACGGTCAAGGCTTGGCGGGGAATCTCCACGTCGATGTTCTTCAGGTTGTGCTGCCGCGCGCCCCGAACCGTGATCCGCTCGATCATTCGCCCTGAGCCCTACAGTGAGGAATTTGCAGGAAAAGCCAACCTACCATGGTAATTCTTGCGGCAAAGGGGAGTCAAGGTCCCCTTTGCCTATGGGTGCGCGACATAAGTGTGGGGGGTGATGGGCTTGGCTTTTGCGAGGACGTAAACCGTGCGTAATGATACGCTAGGCATAAGGAGGCACCTTATGCCGGATTCTCTTTCTGCCTTGGAAGCAGAACGTCGGTCGATTTTGCATCAGATCTCCGAACTGGGTGACTTTCGGCCGGGATCGATCACCGCCACCCAGGGGCGCTGCGGGAACCCCCGCTGTCACTGTCATCAGCCTGGGGAGGCGGGCCATGGCCCCACGCTCCGTCTCACCTACAAGATGCGAGGCAAGACGGTGACCGAGAGCTTCTCCAGTCCGGAGGCGCAAGGCAAGGCGGAGCGCGAGATTGCCGAGTTCCGCAAGTATCAGCAACTGAGCCGCGCTTTTGTAGAGCTGAACGATAAGATCTGCCGTCAGCGTCCGATCCCGGAGGAGGCGGGAAGGAAGGAGCAGGAAAAAAACGGCGGAAGCCATTCAGCGGGAAGTGGCGGAAGAAGTAGAGTCCTTCCTGGCGGTGATTTTTGCCGGACGGCGCAAGTCGGGAAGGCTGGACTTGGAAGCCGTGGAGATGGCGACCCGCGCCGCCCTGCACCGCGCGGGGGCCGGAATGCTGGAGGAACTACTCACCCCAGAGGAGGAGTTTTCCCGCCAAGTTCCCTGCCTCTGCGGCCAGGCCGCTCGATATCACCAGATGCGTCCCAAGCGATTGTTGACCGTGCTGGGGCGAGTCGAGACCGAGCGTCCCTACTACGTGTGTGCGCACTGTCAGCGAGGCCAGAGTCCGCGCGATCAAGAACTGGATGGGGTGGGCAGCGAGTATTCCCCCGGGGTACGGCGCATGATGGGCTGGGTGGGTAGCGAGTCGTCGTTTGAGCAGGGACGGGAGCAACTGGAACTGCTGGCGGCGCTGGAGGTCACCACCAAGGCGGTGGAACGGCAGGCAGAAGCCTTGGGGATGGAAATCGCGGCGCAGGAGCAGGTGGAAATTGAGCAGGCCCTGGAACTGGAGTTGCCGCAAAAGGGACCGGAAATCCCGGTGCTGTACATCGAGATGGATGGAACGGGGGTGCCGACGGTGGCCTCCGAGACGGAGGGACGAACTGGTAAAGAGGGAGAACAGGCCGGCACGCGGGAGGCGAAGTTGGGCTGTGTGTTTACGCAGACGAGGGTGGATGCGAAGGGCCGACCGCTACGCGACGAGGCTTCCACGACCTATAGTGGAGGGATCGAAACGGCAGAGGCCTTTGGCCGAAGGATGTACAGCGAAGCCGGGCAGCGGGGCTGGAGCGGGGCGAAGAAGAAGGTAGTGCTAGGGGACGGTGCCGTGTGGATCTGGAACTTGGCGGACGAGCACTTTCCAGGTTCGGTTCAGATCGTGGACCTCTACCACGCTCGGCAGCACTTGTGGGACCTGTCGGGAAAGTTGTGGGCTACCGAGGAGCGCCAGCGCCAACGATGGACGAAGAAGCTGGAACAGAAACTCGAGGGCGGCAAGATCGAGTCCTTAGTCAAGGAGTTGCGGTTCTTGCCCCCATCCACCCCCCAGGCGGCGGAGTTCCTCCGGCTCGAAGCCGATTACTTCGCCCGCAACGCCCCGCGCATGCGCTATCCCGAATTTCGGCGACAAGAGTTGTTTGTGGGCTCAGGCGTGATCGAGGCGGGGTGCAAAACCGCGATCGGGTCGAGGCTCAAACGCTCGGGCATGTTCTGGACGGTGCGCGGCGCCAACGCCATCCTCGCCCTTCGCTGCAATCGCTTGAGTGGCAAATTTGAAGACTATTGGGAGAACCGCAGGTGCGCCTAACCGTCACAGTTTTGTCGCGCACCCTTTGCCTATCCACTTGGAGAGTTAGTTTCCGGTAGAATCCAGGAATCGAAGAGGAGGTTTTGCCGTGAAGCGGAAGCGATTTTCTGTGGAGCAGATCGTGGCGGTGCTGAAGCAGGCCGAGGTGGGAGTTCCCGTGACGGAGCTAATCCGCAGAGTGGGCATCTCGGAACAAACCTTCTACCGCTGCCGGAAGGAGACCATTATAAAAACACCTGGAACGAAGCATCGGCTTCTCTAAATCCAGTCCCTGAAGGAACCGCAAGCATGCTATCAGGCGGTGCCCAACTCACTATTCACCATACAATTTGTGTTCACCGGTGCAACTCGACCACGTCTTTATCGGCCAGAAGGTAATCGCGGTTGACCATCTGGCCCTCAAATTTCCCGTGCCCCCAGACCCGCGCATACTTGAGTTGGGTGAGAAAATCGTGGTGGACGTGCGCCGCCAAGTCGAGCATGCGGGATCCGCGCTTTAAGATGTAAGGCGCGGTCAGTTCGAGCTTTTTTCCAGGGGCCTTGGTGTAGACTCGGATTACCTCGAGCAAATCAAAAGCGGCGTGGCGGAGTTCGTCCAGCCCTTGGCCCGTTTCGGCAGAGACCGGAAGGGCTTCAAGACGCGCGCCGTAGAGGTCTTTCAGGACCTCGAGACTTTCGACGGCGCCGCCGGCGTCGAGCTTGTTGGCGACGAGCAGCGTCCTCTTGGCGAGCCATCCCGGGGCACTTGGCAACTCGCCCGCGCCGACCTGGACCTTGGCTTTGGCGAGTTGGGTGAGAGTGGTTTCGAGATCTTCGAGAAGGTCCGGATCGCTCAGGTCCACGACCAGCAGCGCGGCATCTGCGTTGCGAATAATCTGATAAAGCCAAGACTCAGGGAAGTCGGGATGAACGGGCGGCAGGTCCACAAGCTGGATTTGAATGTCTTCGAACCTCATCATACCCGGCAGAGGGATGCGGGTGGTGAAAGGATAGTCGGCCACCTCCGGCATGGCGTGGGTGAGTTGCCGGACCAGCATCGACTTGCCGCTGTTCGGCGGGCCGATCAGCGCCACCTGGCCCGCGCCCTCCTTCTCGATGCGGTGAATAGTGCCGGCGCGGCTCACCGGCTTCCTGGCCTGTTCCGTCCGCAGCTTGGAGAGGCGCCGCTTCAGGTCGGCCTGCATTTTTTCCGTCCCTTTGTGGCGTGGGATGGTGGCCAGCATTTCTTCCAGCGCGGCCAGCTTTTCTTCCGACGTGTCGGCGGCCTTGAACCGCCTTTCGGCTTCGAAATATTCGGGGGTGAGATTCGCAGGCATAGGTTCCCCGCTGCCAGTAGGGCAATTCTGAATAGTGAATAGTAAATTATGAATTGAGGAAGCTCAACGAACAGCGCGCCTATGGGGCGCAACCGAAACGAGATTCTCTGTGGCCTCCGTCCCTCTCAAGCTTTAACACGGAGACCACGGAGGATCTCAGTGACCTCTGTGATAAAGCTTTTCCCGCGCCGAGGGCACGGAGAAAAACCTTCCCGTCACGCGCAGTAGTTGCAAATTAGAGTTACAGGAGGCCGGCGCACGGCGCCCAGAGCAAACTCTGCATCCGCAATTCACAATTTACCATTCACCATTCACTATTCATAATTGCAGTGTAACATTAGTGCAAGGTCAATCTGTTCTATACTCGATGTTCATGGCAAGACTTTTATTGTGGAGGCGTCATCTATGCGCAACCTGGCATGGCGAGTGCTCCTGCCGAGCCTATTTTCGGTTTTGTTAATCGCGGACGAGGCATGGCTGCTGGCGCGTCAACACCCTGGGCAGGTAAGTCAGGAACTCATGGCGCCCGCTGTTGATCGTCCGGTCAAGATCGATCCTTCCGGGGAAACGATTCTTCCTAACGGCCGCCTGATAACTCCGCTGGGCCGCCACGTGAAGGTTGCTCCTCACCCTTATGGGCTTGCGCTCAGTCCGGATGGCAAGACTCTGGTCACCGCGAACAGCGGCACGCACCCGTTTTCTGTCTCCATCATCACCCAACTGGACAGCCGCGAACCGCAGGTTGTTCAAATTCCACCGGGCTTCAAATCTGCCGATGCCGACCCGGACAGCGTTTTCCTCGGCGTGGCTGTGGGACGGGATAATCGCACCCTGTATCTTTCGGAGGGGAACAACGGCAGGGTCGGCATCTTCGACCTGGTAACCTACCAGCGCCTCTATTCATTGAGTGTCGACGGGACTTTCCAACGCAAGACTTATACCCACAGCCTTACTGGCGCCCTTCAGCTCTCACCGGACGGCCGCCGCCTTTACGTCCTCGACCTCGCCCACTTCCGGCTTGTTATTCTTGATACAAATTCAAAGCAAGTTCTCTCCAGCATTGCCGTTGGACGCCTCCCTTTCGGGCTAGCCGTTTCTCCGGATGGCAGGTTTGCATACGTCTCTAATGTGGGCATGTTCCAATACTCTCTGATTCCGGGATACGACGCGAACCGGCCCAAGCAGACCGGATTGGATTTTCCTCCCTTTGGTTTCCCCTCGAAGCAAGCGGCCGAAGGCACGACCGTCGAGGAAAAGCAGATTCCCGGCCTGGGTGACCCGAATGTAGCCGAGGCGAACTCGTTTTGGGTAATCGATTTGGCTGCCCCCGCCCAGCCTAAAGTCGTTGCGAAGATCAAGACTGGAATTGGGGTCGGAGACAAGTCCGTAGGCGGTTCAAGCCCCGGCGCAGTGGTGGCTGGCCGCGACAGGGTTTTCGTCTCCAACGCTACGCAGGACAGCGTCACCATCATCAATGCGCGGTCAAACCGGATCGAGAAAGCGATTTTGCTGGAGCCCGCGGAGGCAGTGAAGGGATTGCGAGGCGTGCTTCCTTTTAAGATGGCGTTGAGCCGGGACGAGAAGCGTCTCTACGTAGCATGCTCCGGTATTAATGCCGTGGCGGTGCTCGATGCCCGCAAGGGACAAGTTTTGGGCTATATCCCCACCGCTTGGTTCCCGGCCCGGCTTGCCCTGAGCCCCGATGGCAAAACGCTTTACGTGGCCAACGCAAAAGGATTTGGCGCCGGCCCCAACGGCGGACCGAATTTTCAAGAAGGGCCGGAAGGAACTTACATCGGAGACATTACCCACGGATTCGTTTCGATCATAACCATCCCTGAGGGGCGCGAACTCAAACAGATGACCGTTCGCGTGCTGAAGAACAACGGCTTCGTCCATGAGACTAAGGCGACGCCGCGCCGCGCGGAGTCCCCTGTGCCTCCCCCCGGCCAGTCAAGCACGAAGATTCACCACGTCGTCTTCGTGGTGAGAGAAAACCGGACCTTTGATGAAGTCTTTGGGGACGTGCAAATCGCGGGTGCAAAGGTGGAGGGCGAACCCAGCATGGCGCGGTGGGGCGAAAACGCCTTGGTGAGAGACAAGGAAGAAACGGCAGTCGTGGAGGGGGCGCGCGTCACGCCCAACGCCCATGCCTTAGCGCGAAGGTTTGCTTTCAGTGACAACTTCTATGTGGACTCGGACGTTTCGGTGGACGGCCACCACTGGCTGGTAGGGAATTATCCCAACGAGGTGGTCGAGTCGGAATGGCCGGCTGCGTATGGCGATAAGCTCAGTTTCGTGGCTGACGATGATGCTCCCGGGCGCCTTAGCCTGGATTGCGGGAACCCCTGCCCGGAGACTTATCTCGAGGCAGGTTCGCTTTGGGAGCACCTGGCAAGGCACCACATCCCCTTCCGAAACTATGGGGAGGGCGTTTCGCTGCCAGGCGGCCACGGCGGTCCTGGTTTTATGCCCACGGGCGTCCGGGAAGCTGTCAACATCCCCATGCCCGAAGTTCTATTCGAAAACACTTCGCGAAGCTACGCGACCTTCAACACGAACATCTCCGACCAATACCGCTTGGGGCAATTCCAACGCGAGTTCGAGCTTCGGTACGCGAACGGGAAAGAACCGCTTCCACAGTTCCTTTATATATGGCTGCCCAACGATCATACGGCCAAGCCGCGTCCGGAAGATGGCTATCCTTATCGCGCTTCTTATGTCGCGGATAACGATCTGGCGTTGGGAAGGCTTGTCGAGTTGTTATCGCACAGCCCCTTCTGGAAGGATATGGCCATTTTCGTCACCGAGGACGACGCCCAGGATGGCCGGGACCACGTGGATGCCCACCGGAGTATATCGCTGGTGATCAGCCCTTACGCTCGCCGCGGCGTCTCCCACGTCCACACGAGCATGGCCAGCATCCTGAAAACTTTTGACCTCATTTTCGGCTTGCCCTATTTGAACCAGTACGATGCCGCCGCCACTGACCTCACCGATATGTTCACCGACGCGCCCGATTTCACGCCCTTTGAGGCGCTGCCTTCCGACACGCGCATCTTCGACCCGGCGAAAGTCCGCGAGCCGGGACTCGAGATGCAAGCCCGCCCTGGTGAGCCGCTGGACGACCCGGAAACCATTCGCAGGGAAATGCGCGACCGCGATGAGGAACACGATAAAAGATGACGCAATCGTGTACAATGGAAATTCGAGCCAGGGCACAGCCAGATGAAAATAGCCGTGGTTTGAGAAGTCGTAGAAGCTTACATCCTGGATTTACTTTTGACCTTCGACTCTCGACTCTCAACTTGCCAGATTCCGAATGTCCAATCTCCTCGACCAACTTAATCCCCAGCAGCGCGCCGCCGTAGAAGAGACCGAAGGGCCTCTGCTTATTCTGGCAGGTGCGGGCAGTGGCAAAACCCGCGTTATCACCTACCGGATCGCTTATCTGATCGAATCCCGGGAAGTGCCACCCGAGAACATTCTCGCGGTGACGTTCACCAACAAAGCCGCCGGGCAAATGAAGGAACGTGTTGAAAAGCTGCTTTCCGCGCGGATGAAGTTGCGGCCGGGGGCCCCCCACGTTTCCACCTTCCATTCGTTTTGTGTCAGCGTGCTGCGCCGGCATATCGACCGGCTCGGTTACAGCCGCGATTTCACCATCTATGATGAGGACGACCAGTTGCGCGTGATGAAGGCCTGCATTCAGGAACTGGGTCTCAGCGAGCAGATCACCTCCCCGCGAAGCACGCTGGGGAAAATCAGCTACACCAAGAATCGGGGATGTCCTCCCGAGGAGCTGAGAACGGAGGCAGCCGACCCGCAAACCCAGAGGCTGGCCTCCCTCTACGAGTTGTATGAAAGCAAGCTGCGGCGCGCCAACGCGCTCGACTTCGACGACTTGCTGCTCAAGACGGTGGACCTCCTCTATCAGTCGTCCGAAGTCTGCGAGAGCTACAACCAGCGTTTCCGCTACATCCAGGTGGATGAATTCCAGGACACAAACCACATCCAGTATCAATTGATCCGCCAGTTGACGTTGCTCCAGCAGAACCTCTGCGTGGTCGGCGACGAGGATCAATCCATTTATCGCTGGCGCGGGGCTGACATCGAGAACATCCTCAACTTCGAAAAGGACTATCCTAAGGCGAAGAGCATTCGCTTGGAACAGAACTACCGCTCCACGCAGCTCATTCTTGACGCGGCGGGGGCGGTGGTGAGCCGCAACCTGGCGCGCAAAGGCAAGACGCTTTGGACCGATCGCAGCGGCGGAGAAAGACTTCGCTTATTCGAGGCCCGCAGCGCCGATGAAGAAGCCGAATTCGTGGCTGGCGAGGTGGCGAGCGCGGTTGCCGAGCCGGGGGACGGGAGCGCGGCCGTCCTCTACCGCACCAATGCGCAATCGCGAGTGCTGGAAGAGAGCTTTCGCCGCCGGGGAATCAGTTACCGGCTGGTGGGCGGGTTCAGCTTCTATGCCCGGGCGGAAATCAAGGATGCTCTGGCTTACGCGCGCCTGGCCAACAACCTGAGGGACGACGCCGCGTTTGGGCGCATCGTCAACACGCCTCCGCGCGGGATTGGCGACACCACACTGGGAGCGCTGGCGGAGTCGGCCCGGGAAAACAGGCTGAGCCTGTGGGAAGGGCTCGAGCACGAACTGTTTCAGAGGCGGCTGCCGGCGCGAGCCCTGCGGGCGCTCGAGGGCTTCCACTCGCTCATGAAAGAACTGGTGGGTGATCGCCAGCGCCTGCGCCTGGGCGAGCTCTTCGAAAGCATCCTGGATCAAACCCGCTACCTCGAGCTTCTGGAACAGGAGCATCAACCGGCTTCCGAAGACCGTATTGAGAACCTCAAGGAATTGGTGAATGCCGCTACCGAAGCCGAAGAGCAGGGCCTGACGCTGGCGGAATTCCTGGACCATGCTTCGCTTGTTTCCGACGCGGACGACTACGACGAACATTCTCGCGTAACCCTGATGACCCTGCATAGCGCCAAAGGCCTGGAATTCGACGCCGTATTCCTGGTGGGCATGGAGGAAGGACTGTTTCCCCACCAGTTCTCCATCGATGATGCGGCGGGAATTGAAGAAGAGCGGCGGCTCTGTTATGTGGGCATGACCAGGGCGAAGGAGCGCTTGACCCTTTCCTGGGCTCGGCAACGACGCTCCTTTGCTCGTGAATCTTCTGAGGAAACGAAGCCTTCCCGTTTCCTGCGGGAAATCCCTCGGGAACTCCTGGAGCCTTTGAGTTCTGCGAGTTTAGGTTGGAAGGCGCAAACCAACTGGGAGAACGCGGTCAATTCTGTCTCGAGCGTCGAACGGTTTCTCAGAGAGCGCGGGGTGCGCGGAGCTCAAGCGGCCTCCGGAGCGCGCTCCCCAGGCCACTCCCCTTGGCGAATCGGGTCCAAGGTCCGGCACGCCAAATTCGGTGTGGGGACTATCCTTGGGGCGGAAGGCGAGGGCGAGGAGACCAAGTTGACTATCAGCTTTCCCGGCTACGGCCAGAAGAAGTTCATGGCACAATACGCGGCTTTGGAAAAGGCGTAGCACGCAACGGAAGAACGATTTCACCACAGAGGTCACTGAGAAGAGGCGCGCCACAAACTCTTGATGAATAAACAAGGAAGTGTAATCCTTAACCTTCACCAGAAGCGCTTTTCTCTGTGGTCTCTGTGCGCTCTGTGGTGACTTTTTTCTACGTCGCGGTCTATCAACTAAGGAGCGATGAGCATATTTATGAACACCAAGACTATCAAGGACAAAGCAGAACGTAAGAAGCTAAAGCGCGCGGCGCGCAACAAGCGTCCCCCAAAACCGAAGCGGACAGAGCCGCGCGGCTCCCGCAAGCCCAAGGTCAAGAAGAGAGGTCCAGGGGCGCCGCCACGACGGTAGGTGAGAGGCGGAAACGGATTAGCTGTCGGAGACGACGGCGCGAACCACATCCACGGTTTGGACTTCTCACTCATCTGGATTGTTTCCGGATTACCGATGATACGTTCGGAACCGCCGGGTGCCACATCCGCGTGTAGGCCTTTTAAGGGCAAAGAGGATTGTTTAGCTCCGGGCTGGGATGGCTTCCGTACCGCGTTTGAATAGGAAACGAAGCGTCGCGCGGACGAAGCCCCGGTTATTGAGCCCCAAAGGGGCGATCTAACAAAGCCCAGGCCAACGGCCCATAAGCGTTAACCTAAGCAAAACCGTATCGGTGCCGCTCTCGGGGCGGTTCTGCCAATACATGGGTGATGGCTCGCCATTGCCGCAGAACCGTGGTGAGGCTTTGGGGGAGCAGAAGCGCGGCGCCTACCTGACGGTACATGAATTCAACCTCACGCCACCTGCTGCGTCGGGCCTGCCAAGGCATAGCCCCAGGGGGAAAAGGATTCGGCGGTACGCACCATCCGTTCGATCAAGAGTCCCGTGAACAGTTTGCCTTCCAGCCAGGCTTGGGCGCTGCGAGGGTCCTTCTTGGGCAAGTGACCCAAACCGAGAATCGATTTCATGCGCTTAAACACCAATTCAATCTGCCAACGCAGCCGGTACAGATCGAGAATCGCGGCGGCGGGGAAAGCCGCACTCAAGGTGGTCCAGACCATGAAGTAGGCGGCGAATTCCAACGCCTCTGCCGATGCCGTGCCTTGTCCTTGCTGCGCCCGCCGATAAAGATGGCGCTGCGCCCGGCGTGTCGCCTCCGCGCTCTGGCGCAAGGCCAGCAACTGCCCGGCGATCCACCCGCCCTGCGGATCGCGCACCTCCGTCGCGCGCACGTGCGGGGTTTTTCCTTTCAGCCCCCGCAAGAAGGGCAGCAATTCCATCCGCCGGCCGCGTTCAAACAGTGGCAGCGCTTGGCGATTCAGCCGGACAATCACGTCGCCCTGGGCCCTCACCACGTGCGCCACCCCGGGCGGCGCTGCGTAAACACGATCCCCCAGCAGAATATCGCCCGCCACGACGGGTATGCGCCGAAAGGTTTCCCCGCCTTCCTGGACGGGGGTCAGTTGGAAAAAATCGCATTGCAGGTCGGCCAAATTCACCGCCCAATGAACTTTCCAGTCCGTCCCCGTGCTGCCCGGCTCGGAGACGCAGGTGGCATCAATCGCCCGTACCCGCCGCCCCGCCACCGCCATCGGTAACTCGGCGGCGCCCCGCATCTGCTGCGCCAGCCAGCGTACCCAAGGTTCGGCAACGCGCAGCCTCTTGAAAACTCCTACCGCACTGATCTGTGCCAATCCGGAGGCCGAAGCCCGTGCCGCCGTCTCCGCCAAAGAGCAGCCCGTGGCCAGATGCAGGAGCAACACGCGCAGCACCGTTTCCGGATCAGAGAATGTAACGAGCCCGCCGCATCGCCCCGAGACGACGCGCCTGCTCGGCCCATTCCGGTGGCAAAAACGTGCGTAGGATTTCCCAATTCTCCAACTCCCCAACCTCCGGGTTCGAAGCCTCCATGCCCACAGCATACCCCAATTCGTTCGAAAGGGGCAACCGCTTAGGTTAACGCTTATGGGCCAACGGCCTGGGCTTCGTTATTTCGCCCCTTTGGGGCTGAATCATCGCCCCTCTGAGGCTGAATCTACGGCCCCCTGGGGGCTCAGAATATTGGCAGATTTGTCCGCAACCAGCAAGCCCCTGGCCGTATAGTCGGCACGTCGTATATCTGCCCGGCAGGTAGCTCCCGGATGACGGGCAACTCGGAAACTACCCAGTTGGACGCATAACAGCCTATCCTCCAAAGAGGCATAATCTCTTGCGGGACCTGGAATAAGAGCCTGAACTAGCCATAACCCGCGATAAATCCGCTACGTGGCCCCTGGCGCCTGCCCGTTTCACCCCCCTAAGCACGGCGTAGCCGGGAGGAAAGGGTGAGAGCAGGTTCGCAAGTCGGGGAGGCTACGCAAAAGAGCTTTATTTTCAATGGGGACACCCTATTCCGTGAGTTAGTCCCGAATACCCGAGAAAGAGCGCGGCGCTCACAATGGAGCGCAGATCTGATGAGCCTTGGGGCTCAGCACGTTGCATGAAAATGCGCGCAGCGCCTTGGAGTGCGGTAGCAGCAGCTACCGCCTTTCTAGCGGGCAGGGCATCCCACGCCAGGTAAGGCGGTAGCTGCTGCTACCGCACTCCATGGTGCCTTCGGCACAGGCACTTTCATGGCACAATCTGGCGGATCGCACCGCACAGCCAGAAAAATGGGGAAACTTCTCCCCCCATATTTTTCTTGACACCACAACAAACGTGTGGTAGCCTATTATCGTTGTCGCAAGGAAGCCCCGGCAAGCGGGCGCGGCAAGGGAACGAAACGGACCCGGCAACAGGGAAAGATCAGGAAAACAGGAAAAAGATACTAAAATAGAACGAGCGAACCCAGGAACTTATTGAAAACAAACGCCCCAACTTTTCTTAATGCGCAAAACGAACTAGTTCTTGAGTGCAAATGAACGCCAAAAGGGACCAAAAACCTGCCTGTTGCGCGAGATTCCCAGTTGCCTTGAAAAGACCCAGAGCGAGATTCCTCGCTCCGCTCGGAATGACAGGCTTCGCCGCGTCTTCACACGGACTCCTGTGGCCCCTCCTGCCCGCGCGGGATGGGGTGAATCGGCAAGAGATGGAAAAAGATACTAAAATAGAGGGAACGAACTAGGCTATCTATTGCAAACACAAGACTTTGCATTTTCGGAGTATGCAAAACGAACTGGTTTTTGAGCGCAAATGAACCCAAATCGAGCCCGAAAAAGGGCCAAAAACCGCCGTTTGCGTCGAATCGGAGCGCAACCGGCCGCGCTAGGCCAACAAGCCGCCGCGCACAGCCGTGTGGAGTTTCGTCCTTCCTGTCGCGCCGCAAGACAGGTGACATTCGGGCCGGGGTTGGGTTATTCTCGCTTTCCAGTGCCTGTTTCAACCCGAATTCGAAAATTGGCAGCCGCCGTTCGCGCCGAGCCACTTGATTCGATGCCCGTTCGACGCAGATACCGGAGGAACAAAATGGTGCGGGGCCGGGTGTAGGGGCACAGCGCGCTGTGCCCCTACAAAATGCACATCGCAACCACGCTAACTTCCGAATTCGAGTTCAACTCGAGAAGACAATCTCATTTTGAACGGACGAACCGGGAATGTCGTTGAAAACAAGGAACGAGGACAAGAAGTCCAGAAGTCCAAGGGTTGAGAAGTCGAGCAGTCCTGAACCGGAACTTGAGACTAGGCTTCACTGACCAGCCGGGACTTAGTTGCTAACTCCTGGACCCTCGACTCTCGACTCCTCAACTCTCAAAGCAAAACGAACGAACCGGGAATGTCATAGAAAACAAAGGACCGTCTTCTGAACCACGATATTAGAGGGCAGTAAGGAATCGCGTGGCCAATCAATTTCTTCGGAAGAAAAGCATCGACAAGCTCATAGCGGAGGCCGGCGCCCCTGGACATCAGCTCCGGAAAACACTGGGGCCATGGTCGCTGACGGCACTGGGCATCGGCGCCATCATCGGCACGGGAATTTTCATCCTGACCGGCACAGCCGCCGCGGGTGAGGTCCTGGAAGTGCGCTCCATCCTCAAGGCCCCTCTGTTGGATGCGCTGCTGCACGGGCAGAGGGCGCTGGGAATGGCAGGACGGCCCGGAGCGGGGCCGGGGATTGCCCTTTCTTTCCTGCTGGTGGCGATTGCCTGCGCGCTGGCGGGACTCTGCTACGCCGAGTTGGCCTCGATGATTCCCATTGCGGGGAGCGCCTACACCTATTCCTATGCCACCCTGGGCGAAATAGTGGCCTGGATAATCGGTTGGGACCTCATCCTCGAATATGCCGTCAGCAACATGGCGGTGGCGGTGGGATTCTCCGCGTATGTGGACAGCCTGTTGCGCGGCTTTGGCCTGGAGCTGCCGCGCAAACTCATGGGGCCCATGATCGTGGGTGGAAAGGCGACAGGGGCTTATTTTAACTTGCCGGGCTTCCTCATCGTGATGGCCCTCACCGTGATTCTGGTGATCGGAATCCGCGAGAGTGCCGGGGCCAACAATTTGATGGTGGGCGTGAAACTCATTGCCATCCTCGTCTTCCTCGTCGCCGCCTCGCGGTTTATACACATCTCGAATTGGAAGCCCTTCATGCCCAACGGCTTTCAGGGCGTGTTGACCGGCGGGGCGATTGTCTTCTTCACTTACATTGGTTTTGACTCGGTATCCACCGCCGCCGAAGAGTGTCGGAATCCTCAGAAGGATGTTCCTTTCGGAATCATCGCCTCGCTGGTGGTTTGTGCGGTGCTCTATGTGTCCGTGGCCTTGGTCTTGACGGGAATCCAATACTGGCCAACCTTGCGGAACGCCGCGCCCGTGGCGAACGCCTTGATGGCTATCGGCCTTTCAAACGTCATGAAGTGGGTGACCGTGGGCGCCCTGACAGGGATGCTCAGCTCCTTGCTGGTCTTCCAGTTGGGCCAGGCGCGAGTGTGGTTTGCCATGTCGCGCGACGGTCTGCTGCCTCAAGTCTTCTCAAAGGTCCATCCGCGCTTTCGCACCCCTCACGTCAGCACCTGGGTGGCGGGCTTCTTTGTGGCCATCCCCGCCGGCATCTTTGACATCGGCACGCTGGCCGACCTCTCCAATATCGGAACCTTGTTTGCTTTCGTCCTGGTGTCGCTGGGCGTGCTTGTGCTCCGCCGCACGCAGCCCAAGCGTCGCCGTTCCTTTCGCACCCCGTGGGTCCCAGTCGTCCCTCTCCTTTCCATCCTCTGTTGCCTGGTCCTCATGGCCAGTTTGCCGATCGAAACCTGGGTGCGGTTCCTGGTGTGGCTTGTCATTGGCCTGACCATCTATTTCGGTTACAGCAGGCACCGCAGCGAATTTGGCAGGAGCCCACGAGGAATGGTTCCTGAAGTGACTAAGCCTGTTGGATCCCCGGACCTTTGATTGAGGAATTGCGACGAGGGTAGGGCAAGCCCTACCCCTACAACTTACCGGGAACCTGACACCCCCAGCGTGAAATCCCCCTCTTCGGCAAGGGCCAAAGTGTCACCCTACAATGTCGACCTTGGCCTCAGTTACATGCAACTCTCTTGCGATAAGCGACTTTATCCTTGCTGAGCCTCCCACCTATTTTATTGTAGGTCTGGAACGCTTTTTGCCTTATAATGCAGTGCGATGTCACACAACGCGAAGTTTGACTCACCCTTGAACCTTTACGAAGCAGAAGGCCAGTATTACCTGAAGATTCAAACCATTCTTGGCGGTTGGGAAGTCCGTCGCTCATTCAATCAGATCGGCATCCATGCCGGCGACCAGATTCGGGTTGTCTGCCGCGCGCCCTTTGGAGGTCCGCTGGTCATTGACAACCGGGGAACGCAAGTTGCAGTCAGCAAGCAACTGGCCGAGAAGATTAAGGTAGAAGTCCTGCCGTGAAGGTCGCTCTCGTCGGCCAACCCAATTGCGGCAAGAGCACGCTATTTAATGCTGTCGCAGGCTACCGCTCCCTCACTTCCAACTTTGCCGGAACCACCGTCGAGTACACCCTGGGCCAGGCACGGGTGATGGGCACGGTCGTCGACTTGGTTGATCTGCCCGGGCTTTATTCCCTGACCCCCACGAATCCCGTGGAGGCCGTGGCGCGCCAATGCCTTATCAGCGGCCAATGGGATGTGATCATCAACGTCATGGACGCTTCCCAACTGGCGCGAAGCCTGGAACTGACTTTGGAACTCAAGGACCTGCAAGCGCCTCTGGTCGTCTGCCTGAACATGATGGACGAGGCGGTGCGGAAGGGCATCCTCATCGATTCCAAGGCCCTTTCCCTCGCCCTCGGGGTGCCGGTAGTAGAGACGATTGCCGCCCGCGGGCAGGGAATCCTCGACTCGTTCCGCGCCGCCCTGAGTCTTTCCCGCCAGACGACGCAAGTTCGTCCCCGACCCTTCATCTATGCGCCGGAAGTCGAAGACACCGTCGCGCGGTTGGCGCAAAAGCTCACTGGTCTTACCACGCAGGGCGACGGCCGCGATCAAGGAGACGCCGGCATCGAACCGGGGCATCAAGACAAAGCTGTCATTCCGATCCGTCAGCCGACGGAGAGGAATCTCGCTCGGGGTCCTTCCTCGGGAGATCAGAGCCAGATTCCTCACTCCGCTCGGAATGACATTGTAGTTTCCAATGAAATTGCTGTTTTAAGTGCCATTGCCACTGCGACAGCCCAGGCCGCGCCCGCAGCGGCATTTCCGCCGGCTCGTTTCGAGGCCTTGCAGTTCGTGCAGAGCGATCCCCGCACATTGGCGCAACTCCAGCGTCGTCACAGAATGCGGCATCGACACGGACGTGATCTCCGTGCGCCGGCTCACCTCCCTACCGCCCCTTCGGTGGCTGCGGCAGTTTCCGAGGCCCAAGACGAGATCACGCGCCTTGTGGGCCAGCCTGCGGATGCGGCAATTTCCTCCGCGCGGCACGCCGCCTGTCTGAACCTTTTCGAGCGCGTCGCCCGGGTTACTCATCCCCGAAGGGATTGGCGGGAAAGGGTTGACCGGCTCGTGATGCACCCGGTTTGGGGATACGCGGTGCTGATCCTGGTCTTCCTGGGCATCTTTCAGTTGATCTTCACAGTGGGCAAATTGGGTGAGGATCGCATCCTAGGTGTGTTCAACGCCCTCATCGCCTCGATGTCCCAGCACATGGACCCGCACAGCGTGCTGCTCGCCGCATGCAAAGGCGCACTGCTAGGAACGGCAGGGGCCGTTGCCATTGTTCTGCCTTACTTGTTGCCCTTCCTGGTATGCCTTGCCCTGCTCGAGGACTTGGGATACCTCTCACGAGTAGGCTACCTTATGGACGCCCTCATGCACCGGCTCGGACTGCACGGCACGGCGACCCTGCCCGTGCTTCTCGGTTACGGGTGCAGCGTCCCGGCGGTGATGGCAACGCGTATCCTCAGTTCTCGGCGTGACCGCTTCATTGCGGCCTTCCTGGCAGTCCTGGTCCCTTGCTCCGCGCGCATGACGGTGATTCTGGCGCTAGTGGGCGTCTACCTCGGCGCCTATTACGCGCTCGGCATCTACGTCTTGAATCTACTGGTGGTGGTGCTGGCCGGCCACATCCTGGCCCTGATCTGGCCGGAGATTTCACCCGGGATGTTGATGGAAGTGCCGGCCTTCCGCCTGCCCGCGCCCAAGGTAGTCATGATGAAGACCTGGTGGCGGCTGCGGGAGTTCGTGCTGGTGGCGTTCCCGCTGCTCGTCGCGGGCAGCGCCATTCTAGGTCTGATTGAGTTCTGCGGATGGCAACATATCATCAATGCCGCGCTTTCTCCGTTGACCGCTTTGCTGGGCCTGCCCCGCGCCGTGGGCCTGACCCTGATTTTCGGCGTGCTGAGAAAAGAACTCTCTCTCTTGATGCTCATGCAGGCCCTGGGAACCACCCACGTAGCTTCCGTGATGAGCGCTGCACAAATCCTTATCTTCACCCTCTTCGTCACCTTTTACCTTCCTTGCATGGCTACGCTCGCATCCATGTTCCGCGAGCTGGGCTGGCGACTGACCGCGGCGGCCGCCACAGCGTTGCTTGTGCTGGCGGTGGGCATCAGCCTGGCGGCGCGCGGCATCCTCGCAGTTTTGTAGTTACAAAGGGATATTCCCGTGTTTCTTGGGTGGGTTGGTGTCGCGCTTGGTTTCGAGCATGCGCAAGGCGGCGATCAGTTTGGGGCGGGTGTCGCGGGGTTGGATGACGGCGTCCACCCAGCCGCGTTCGGCGGCGATGTAAGGGTTGGCGAAGCGCTCGCGGAACTCCTGCGATGCTCTCGCGGCGCAAGGCTTCCGGGTCTTCTGCCTTCTGAAGCTCGCGCCGATAGACGATATTCACCGCTCCTTCCGGTCCCATCACGGCGATTTCCGCGGTCGGGTAGGCCAAGTTTATATCAGTGCGGACGTGCTTTGATCCCATCACGCAGTAGGCGCCGCCGTAAGCTTTGCGGGTGATGACGGTGATCTTGGGGACGGTGGCTTCAGCGTAGGCGAAGAGCAACTTCGCGCCGTGGCGAATGATGCCGCCGTATTCCTGCTGCGTGCCGGGCAGGAAACCCGGGACGTCCTCGAACGTGACGAGGGGGATATTGAAGGCATCGCAGAAGCGGACGAAGCGCGCGCCCTTGTCGGAAGCGTTGATGTCAAGGCACCCGGCCAGGACGGCGGGCTGGTTGGCGACGATGCCCACGCTTTGCCCGCCCAGCCGCGCAAAACCCACCACCAGGTTTTTGGCGAAGTGCTCGTGGACTTCCAGGAAATAGCCGTCGTCCACCACGCGGTGGATGATTTCCTTGATGTCGTAAGGTCTTGTCGGGCTCAACCGGCACCAGCGTGTCCAGCACGGCATCGCGGCGGTTCGACAGGGTCTTGGGTGTCAACGCGGGGTGGATCTTCGTGATTGTTTTGCGGCATGAATGACAGCAACTCGCGGATCAGGGCCAGGCAGTCGGGGTCGTCGCTGGGTCACGAAGTGCGCCACCCCGCTGGTGGAATTGTGGGTCATGGGCCCGCCCAGGTCTTCCTTGCTGACGTCCTCGTGCATTACGGTCTTGATGACCTCCGGGCCGGTCACGAACATGTAGCTGGTGTTCTCGACCATCAGGATGAAATCGGTGATGGCAGGGGAATACACCGCGCCCCCGGCGCACGGTCCCATGATGGCGGAAATCTGGGGGATCACGCCCGAAGCCAGCGTGTTGCGGAGAAAGATATCGGCGTATCCGGCCAGCGACGCCACCCCTTCCTGGATACGCGCGCCCCCGGAGTCATTCAGCCCGATGAACGGCGCCCCGACCTTCATAGCCATATCCATGATCTTGCAAATCTTTTCGGCATTCGCTTCGCTCAGGGAACCGCCGAAGACGGTGAAGTCCTGGGCGAAAGCAAAGGCCAGACCGGCCGTTGATGCGCCCGTAGCCGCTCACCACCGCGTCGCCGGGTACGCGCTGCTTGTACATGCCAAAATCGTGACAACGGTGCTCGACCAGCATGTCAATCTCTTCAAAGCTGTCGGGGTCAAAGAGCATCTCCAGCCGCTCGCGGGCCGAGAGCTTTCCCTCCGCATGCTGCCTGGCCCGACGTTCTTCACCGCCGCCCGCCTCCGCGCGTATCTGGCGCCGCCGCAATTCTTCGAGTTTTTCCTGAAAACTCATGTGAAAAAGGGGCTGAGGGTTAAGGGGTTGGGACTTGGAGCTGGGGACTTGAGGCTCGGGCGATTTTGAATCTTGAATCTTGGATTTTTGATTCCCATCTCCCCTGTGCCCACTCCCGGCCTACTGCCTCCTACTGATAACCTACTGCCTACTGCCTTCTGTTCCCTATTCCCTGTTCCCTATTCCCTATCCGAGCCCGCTCCACTCCTCACAGGCGATAATGGAATTCGCAGGCCGTCTGGGATCGTATTTGACGCTGGCTGTGCGGCCGGGCAGAAACTTGGCGGTAGCGGCGATTTCGGGCAGCGCCGTAACGTCCTGGGCAGCCTCGTAAGCTACCCCAGCCACTTCGTAAGAATAGACCACCAGCGACGATCTTGACCCCGCCGTCTCGGCTTCCACCAAATCCACAATTCGGCCCGCGCTGATCCGGCCACGCTTGTTGATGTCCAGGCGCCGAAGCCTTTCGAGTTCGGCGGGATCCTTGCGCCGCCAACCCAGGAACAGGGCGCGCACCATCCTCCCGCCCAGTCCCAGCGTGCCCGCTGACATTAATCCAATCGCGAGACTTAAAGATGGGGTCACCGCTCCTCCACTCTCTCCCCGTCCATCGGCAATTGCGCTTGGCGTTGCTTTCTCCGAGGGTACCCCAACGACACACGCGCCTTTCAGCGAGGGCCTCGAAAAGTGCGAGCCGAGATTATAACACCACCTCACACCCGCAGATTCATTCTGCAAGGCGCTTCCATGTTCACGGCTCTTGTCGCCCCCACGTAAAGCTTGCCTTGAGCCCGCCGAAGGACGGGGGTCCAAGTCAGCCCACGAGAAGGTGGATTCCCCTCGGCTGATGGGAATGACCGGGAAGGCGTGACTTGCGATGGAACGCCAAGCAGAGGGGGACGAGGACAGTGCAAGCAGTCGCTTCGGGCCAAAGTGGGCTTGTGAGGACAAATTGTCTATAGATGCCACCTTCCCTTACTGTGACTATAGCTAACCAATTGTATTTTCAACAACATTCCCGGATTTTGCGGCTAAGTGTATTTGTTTTCATAGATATTCCTGCTTCGCATCCTAGTCTTGCACAGTTGCCCTTTGTTTTCATAGACATTCGCGCATCTCTCGGTCAAAAAAGATTTCTTCTCGCATTGTAACCCGCTGTCGGAAGTTGATGGTTGTCAGTAAAAGCTAGCCAACAAATCACTTTCCCCCACTGCGACGGCTTCTCCTCGCCAGGATAAGCAGAGGCGCTGAGGCGGGGCTGGTCCTTGCGGAAGGTACGGAAAGTAATCATACGCTAGCACAGTAGCTCACAAACTGGAATATGTCAAGAAGAATTATTGTCGGCGTGGGCTGGGCTCCGGGGACTCGAAGTCAATGAACAGCCCTCTCCCTTGGGGAGAGGGCAGAGACCCAATTCCCTTGCGTCGGAGATTCCGCTTGACAATCTCAACTAATTAGTACTAGCTTATTAGTATGAGAACCCGGAGCCGTACCCTCACCGAGCAGGAACTCGAGATCATGAAAGTGGTGTGGGGGCTGGAGCGCGCCACGGTGCGCGACGTTTACGAGGCCCTGCGCGAGCGCCGCAAGATCGCCTACACCACCGTCATGACCATGATGAACATTCTGGAAGCAAAGAAATATCTGAAGAAGCAGGCGCAGGACCGCGCCTACGTCTATCAGACCACCCGCCCGCGCAGCGAAGTGATCAAAGCCATGGTGGGCGAGTTCGTGGACCGGGTGTTCAACGGCTCCGCCGAACCGCTGCTGGTCCACCTTATCAAGGACCGGCGATTGTCTAAAAAAGAGCTGGAAAAGATCGCGCGCACGATCGAGGAGGCGGAATGAGCGCCTCGTGGTGGCTAGGGAATCTCCTGGCCTACAGCGTCCAGGTGGCGCTGGTGGTCGCGGTGGGCGGGTTGGCTGCGGCGGCGTTGCGCCTGAAGCAACCACGCGTCGTGCTTGCCTACTGGCAAGCATTGCTGGCGGCCTGCCTGCTCTTGCCGCTGCTCGAGCCCTGGCAACGGATGGGATTCGCCCCGGCGGGCGGCGTTGCGACGATCATCGGCACAGAGGCCGGCCGTGGGGATTCGCTGCTGGCTCAGTTTCCACTTCATGTCTGGGTATTGCTGGTGCTTGTCACCGGCGTGAGCTTGGGGCTGTTACGCCTGGCCCTGGGGCTTTGGCGTCTCGGCCATTACCGGCGCGCGGCGCGCCGTATCGCTCCCTTGCCGGATACGCTTCGCGAGGCGCAGGCGCTGGTGGGCGCCGAGCCGGCGGTCTATTACTCGGACCGCGTGGAGTCGCCGGTGACCTTCGGCTGGCTCGACCCTGCGGTCATTTTTCCCAGGCACTTCGAGCGTATGGACGAGAGTCACCAGCGAGCGATTGCGTGCCACGAACTGCTGCATGTGGCGCGGCGCGACTGGCTGGTGAATCTCTTCGAGGAACTTATCCTGACGCTCTTCTGGTTTCATCCTGCCCTCTGGTGGGTGATTCGCAGCATCCGCCTCGCCCGCGAACAGGTGGTTGACAGCGAAGTTGTGGCGCTGACCGGAGCGCGCAAGTCCTATCTCCACGCCCTGCTCGAAATCGCCGCTGCGCCGAGGGCGATGCCGGTTCCCGCGCCCTTGTTCCTGGTCGAGAGCCAGTTAGCGCGACGCGTTGCCTTGCTGGTGAAGGAGGTCCGTATGTCGAAGCCAAGACTTATTGCGTCGTTGGTGATTGCCTTGGCCGTCCTTGTGGCGACAGGCTGGTGGGCCGTTAAGACTTTCTGGCTCAGCGCTCCGCTGGGGACTCCGCAGCACGTCACCCGCGTAGAGGGGACCATCACAAGCGGCGGCAACGCCACGACCATTCAAACCAAGGCCGCAAAGGTCTATGGCGAAGGCAACCTCTACTCTCCGGTGCCCATCTATAAGGCGGGTGAAGACCACGTCACGTTTCCTATGCCCATCTATCAGCCCGAGCCTGCTTACACCCGCCAGGCGAGGAGGGACAAGTTGCAGGGAACCGTCCGGCTGCAGGCGACGGTGGACGTTAACGGCAGCGTCGCCGGCGTCCAACTGTTGAAAGGTGTGGGCGACGGACTGGATGAGAGCGCGATGCAGACCGTGCGCAGGTGGAAATTCCATCCCGCCCTGAGAAAAGGCTACCCCGTGCCCGCAAAGGTCACCGTGGAGGTCTACTTCAGGCTGTCCTAGCGACCTGTTGGTTTGAAAACGGACCCCCTCACCCGGCCCGCCCCGGCTGAAGAACGCCGGCGGCGGGCCACCCTCTCCCCCAAGGGGGAGAGGGCCTGGGGTTTCTCGGTCGCTGCGGCGAAAGAGGGGAGGGGGGCGAGGGGGTCTGAAAAACAAAGGGCCAAATGGACCAAGAGGACGAGCCACTGCGAATCCCGATCACCGATGTCTTCGACCTGCACACGATGCGGCCCCAGGACGTCCAGGAAGCCGTCGAAGCGTATCTCGAGGAAGCCCACCGGCTGGGCCTGAAAGCCCTGCGCATCATCCACGGACGAGGAATCGGGGTGCAACGCGAAATCGTACGCGCCGTGCTGGCCCGCACACCTTTTGTTCTCTCTTTCCAGGACGCCCCGCTTGAAGCCGGGGGCTGGGGCGCCACCGTCGTGACCTTGCGCTGACAGTCATGAAATAGTAAATATTGAATGGTGAAACGCTTGACGTTCCTCCTTACGGCTTGGTATAAAGAAATGGGGCATGAAAACTACAAAAAAGGCTTGGGCATTAGCGCTCTCGCTGCTTCTTTCCCTCGTTCCGGGCGCATCGTTGCTGGCGCAGAGAGGCCAGGGCAAAGACTGTTGTGTTTCCTCGGCCTGTTGCGGTAGCAAGAACTGCCCCATGCGCTCGTCACATTCGTCAATGCCTAAATGCTGCCCCATGTCCAAGGCGCCCCACTCGGGTTCCAAGACGACGTGCACGTGCAGCGTTTCGCCGCATCCTTCCGCACCCGGACTAACCACTCCAGTTCGTTTGATCTTTGATCTGCCCGCGTCGGACGAGCCCACCAATCCGGACTCCTCTCCTTACCGTCAAGCGGCTCAATTACGTGCAATAGAAGATGCGTTTATCCCCCCACCGGATCAACCTCCACGAACCCTCTAGCGGAACAAGGTGAGAGCCGCGGACCTCAAAAGCGGAGGTCCACGCTACCGGCTTCCGAGTCGTAGGGGCAATCCGCCAGTTGGCGAGGGCGGCCACAAGGGCCGCGCCTACAACGCAGACGACATCTTTGCGTGGTGTGTTTTCGAGGAGGTTAGAAATGCGTCCACGGCATGGCTTTCTTGCCGTGGCCGTAGTCCTGTTGTCGGTACAGCAGTTCTACGCCACAGATCTTGGCAATGTGCGAGGTATCGTTCACGATCCGGCGCACCGTCCTGTCCAGGGCGCTCAGGTGACGCTTCGCGTTCCCGCTTCGGGCTGGAGCCAGACGGCGCAGTCGAATGCCGACGGCGAGTTTCAGTTCGACGCCGTCCTGGCGGGAGACTATGAGGTTTCGGTGACTGCGCCCGACTTTGCGCCCTTCCAGCAACAGATCACCGTGACCTCGGGCAAGGGTCCGGTTTTCCATTTCCAACTCGAGATCGCGGGGCTCAAACAAACCGTGGAAGTTTCGGGCGCAGTCAGCAAACTCAACACCCAGTCCTCCACCGTTCAAACCGCAGTCTCCCCGCAGGAAATTGCGCAGACTCCGGGCGCGGATCAGACGAACAGCCTCGCCATGATCACCGATTACGTGCCGGGCGCCTACATGGTCCACGACATGCTTCACATGCGCGGCGGCCATCAGGTGAACTGGTTTTTCGACGGCATTCCGGTGATCAACACCAACATTGCCGCCAACGTGGCGCCCTTGATTAACCCCAAGAACGTGGAATCCTTGGAAGTCCAGCGGGGCGGCTACTCGAGCGAATATGGCGACCGCACCTACGGCTTTTTCAACGTGGTCACGCCTTCGGGGTTCGAGCGCAACAACGACGCCGAGCTGGTCACCTCCTATGGCAACTTCCATACCACCGATGACCAGCTTGACTTCGGCGGGCACACCCAGCGCTTTGCCTATTACGGCAGCTTGGATGGCAACCGCTCTGATCTAGGCCTCAGCACTCCCACTTCGGCGGTGATTCACGATCAGAACAGCGGATTAGGGGGATTTCTTTCCCTCCTGTATAACCCCTCGGCGCAAGACCAGGTCCGCTGGATCGCCTCCCTGCGCGGCGACCATTATCAAATCCCAAACACCCCTGACGACCAAGGGGCCGGAGTACGCGACCTCGACCTCGAACGGGATTACTTGGTGGGCTTCCAGTGGGCTCACACCTCGCCGGGCGGATTGTTCTTCTCCCTCTCTCCCTATTTCCACTTCAACAACGCGCATTATGTGGGTGGGCCGGGGGATACGCCGTTCATTCTTGACGACAATAGCCGCTCAACTTACATGGGGGCCCGCGCCCTGCTCCAGGCGCAGAAAAAAGGGCACAACGCTCGATTCGGCCTCGAGGTCTGGGGGCAACACGGCAACACCTTCTTCGGCTTGACGGCGAATCCGGGCACCCAAGTGCTTCAGCAGCAGGAGCAGCATTGGGGGAACTCGGAGTCGCTTTTCGCTGAGGATCAGTACCGGGCTACCTCCTGGCTCACCCTGGACGCCGGCGTCAGGTGGACACATTATGGCGGCCTGCTCGACGAAAACGCCCTCTCTCCGCGGCTGGGCGGAGGAATTCGTTTGCCACGCCTCCATTGGATCGTGCGAGGTTACTACGCGTATTACTACCAGCCTCCGCCGCTCGACACCCTTTCCGGCCCGTTGCTGCAATTTGCATTGAATCAAGGGTTGGGCTTCGTGCCCTTGCCGGGCGAACGCGACATCCAACACGATATCGGCTTGACCATTCCATTTCGCAACTGGGCGGTGGAGGTGGACAACTTCCACACCAACGCAAGCAATTTCCTCGACCACGACGCGATCGGCAATTCCGGCATCTTCATACCCTTGACCGATCTGGCAGCGCGCATTAAGGGAACCGAGGTCACCCTGCGCTCACCCGAGATTTTCGGGCGCGCTCGATTACGGATTGCTTATTCCAATCAAATCGCTGAGGGTCTGGGGCCGATCACGGGAGGTTTGATCGAGTTCGCTCCCACAAGTTATTTCATGCTCGACCACGATCAGCGCAACACCTTGAGCGCGGTTCTTTCGCTACAGCTACCGCGCCGCTTCTGGGCCACCCCGGCCGTCAACTTCGGCTCCGGCTTCCTGAACGGCAATGGCCCCGCTCATCTGCAGCCTCATACCACCGCCGACCTTGCCCTGGGCAAATACTTCGGAGAGAAATGGTCGGTTTCCTTGAACGCGGTGAACCTCAGTAATAACCGCTTTATGCTGGATGACAGCAACACTTTCGGCGGCACACACTTCGTGAACCCGCGGCAGATTTACGCTGAGCTGCGCTACCGCTTCCACTTTTGAAAAGAAACCGAACTTACCTGTTAACAAATCACCTTGCCGCTCGTTATATCAGGTGAAGCAAGCATAGTGCGGATCTGTTTTATAGGTCCGCGGCCCTTGGACGCGAACCGGGAGGCAAGCCGCAGACCTTGAGAAATAGGTCTTCGCTACCATCTCAGCGCATCGCATAAGGACGGAGGTTGGCAGTCATGCATGGAACATTCAAGCGGCAGGTTCTGAGGTTCGCAGTTCTCCTATTGGGTTTAGGACTTGCGGGGACAACTTCCCTGCGCGCGACGCCCCCGCCTCAGGATGCGGCGGGACAAAGCGAGGTGGCGGCGGGCTCATCCGCTCAACAGCAGCTCATCTCTTTTTTGGCTGCTCACCCTGAAATTAACGGCGAGCTCGTGAAACAGCCCAAATTGATTCGCGACAAAGGCTATCTCCGCAAGCATCCCGAACTCGCAGCCTTTCTGAAAGAGCACCCGGAGGTCGCACAGAAGCCCTCGGTCACCGAGGGGTTACCTGTTGACGCAGATGTGGCGGCTTCATCGGCCCCTGGGAACGGGAGCCTTGCAGGGCCCTGTGGCCCCGCACTGAAGGTCCAGGCGCTCCAATATCAGTTGGACCGCGCCCAAAGCGGTCGTTATTCCCAACAATATGGCCTCGCTCATTTCCTAAATGATGCGTATCCCTTCCTGCTGTTTGTCCTCATCCTCGGCGCTCTCCTCTGGGTGTTGAGGGTCATTCTGGAAAACCGGCGCTGGGGCAAAGTGGCGAAAGTCCAGGCCGAGGTCCATTCGAAGCTGCTGGAGAAGTTCAGCGCCAGCCAGGAACTGCTTGCTTACATGGGGACGGAAGCGGGCAAACGCTTTCTGGAATCACAGCCCTTCCAGCTTGAAGCCCAAGGGACACGACCAACTCCCTACCCCTTCGGACGGATCCTCTTGTCAATGCAGTTGGGAGTGGTGGTGCTGCTGGTGGGGATGGGATTGCTTTACCTGCGGAGCCACGTGACCGAAGGCGCGGAAGGCTGCCTGGTTTTAGGCACTCTGGCGAGCACAGTTGGGATTGGATTCCTGCTCTCAGCGGCAGCCGCCTATGGACTTTCCCAACACCTGGGACTGCTGGAAGGTGTAACATCGAAACGTCCGTAAAGAAGGGCGCCTGGGCCTCCTATGAACAAGACGAGAGGCAGCCGCCCCGAAAGAGATGAGCGCTGCGCCGCCATGCGGGAATTCACCTATTCGGAGCTCGCACAAGCAGAGGACGCCCTGCAAACCGAAGCCGCCTTGCAGATGGATGAAGGGAGCTTCCGGGCCTTCTATAACCGGACAGCCCGCGCGCTTTGGGCGTATCTTGCCAAAGTGACGGGTGACTCTGCCGCGGCGGATGATCTCATGCAGGAGTGCTACTACCGCTTTCTGCGCGCCCGCCACGCTGCCATGAGCGAGGAGCAGGCGAAGCAGTACCTGTTCCGGACTGCCACAAACCTGCTTCGCGACCGTTGGCGGCGCGGCCAAGGCAGGGTCAACGTCCCGCTGCATGAAATGGAGGAAATGGCCACGTCGGAGCAGACGGCGGAGAGCGTGCAGGCGCGGTCAGATCTGAAGGGAGCACTGCGCCAGTTGACGCCACGCGAGCTGCAATTGCTTTGGCTGGCTTACGTCGAGGGCTCGAGCCACAAAGAAATTTCCGACGTGGTGGGACTCAAAGCTGCGAGCGTGCGCCCGATGCTTTTCCGCGCCCGGCAAAAACTCTTGGGAATATTGCGCAGAGCGGGCATCACTGGAGGTGGCAAGAGGTGAGACGCCAGGCTGTCCCAAGCCACAGTCATTCCCGCGAAAGCGGGAATCCACTTCGGAAACATTCGCAAAAGCAGTGTCAACGGGCTGGATTCCCGCTTTCGCGGGAATGACTGGCGCTTTGCACATGGCGGCATTCGGAGCAAAGACATGAAAGTTCCCCAGTGCGAAAAAGAACAGGCCGTTACTGAAATGCTTCAATGTGGGCGCTGGCCGGAGGCGTGCGATCCGGCCTTGCGCACCCACGTGGAGAATTGCCCCGTCTGCTCGGAAGTCGTTTTGGTAGGCCAACTCCTGCGGGAAGAGAATGCCTCTTTGTTGGCCGATATGAAATTGCCTGACGCGGGACTTGTCTGGTGGAAGGCCCAACTGCGGGCGCGGCGAGAGGCAGCCGAACTCGCCACACGCCCCATTGCCCTTGCCGAAAGATTCGCCGTGGCCTGCGGCCTGGCCAGCTTGTTGGCGTTCTTGGTCTGGAAGTGGACTGGTATCCACGCTTGGCTGGACCGTTTGGTGAACTTCGGCCTTTCCGATGCGCAATGGCTTCGAAGCCTGCTGCTCAATTCCTGGAACCAGCCTTTCACTACCCTCTTTGTGGCTTCCGCAAGTTTGCTTGTACTATTCATGGCCTGCCTGGTTTACGCTCTCTGGGCAGAAAGGTAGGACCATCGACATCCCGTCGCTGACCTCGTTTGCCCCTCTCCCCCTTGGGGGAGAGGGTGGTCCGCGCCGGCGCTTTCTTCAGCCCGTCAGCCGACGGGGCCGGATGAGGGGGTCCAGCCTGCGACGGAACATTCTCAGTCGTTCTGCGTATGATTAAGCGAGAGGGCGTTCTGGAGGCTTCCGGATGGTCAAATTCTTGCTCTGGTGCATACTCCTGGTTCTTTGCTGGCCGCTGGCTTTGCTGGCCCTGGTTCTATACCCGTTCGTCTGGTTATTGCTTTTGCCCTTCCGCATCGTGGGCATCGCGGTGGGCGGGGTCTTTGAGCTGCTGGCCGCGATCATCACCTTGCCGGCGCGCATGCTACGAGGGCCGCGCCGTGCCTGAGATGCACAAGGCTCCCTCTGTCATTCCGATCCGTCAGCCGACGGAGAGGAATCTCGCCCTGGTCCTTTCTTCCACCCGTCTCCCAGTCCGTCTTGAGCTCCGATCCGCCTCAGCACAGAGCGAGATTCCTCCCTGCGCTCGGAATGACAAACTCCTGGTGGCATAAAATCGCCGCTACCACTTGGGGACGTAAAATCGCCGCTACGCAACTTGTCCCTTGCTCGCGTCCCACACCACCTTCATCCCGCGCTTCAGGGCGATATTCCCGATCCAGGAAGTGCGCGCCGCCTCGAAGGCCACGTGGATGTCGGCATTGGGAGTCTTGCGAGTGCGCACGCAATCGAGGAAGTTATTGACGTTGTCAATGGTGCCGTCGCGCTCGGAGCGGACCAGGATTTCAGGCTCAGGAACCAATGTGCCGGGCACAGGCGCTCCACCTTCGGGATAAACCGCCATGTGGGCGCGGTCGATTTTCAGGGTGGCCTCGCTGCCCCGGAATATGATCCCTCCGTCATCCACGCTGCTATTGATGGCGCCGGTGAAGGTGACCATGAACTTCCCGGGATACTCGTAGGCCGCCGTGAGGGTGTCCGGAGCCTGCCATGGCATTCGGTAGACCTCTCCCGTGGTGGTCGCGGTCAGGGGGGCGGGCTGGCCCATATACCATTGGATAACGTCAATCCAGTGAGTAAGAAGATCGGTTAAAATCCCCCCTCCAAAATCCCAGAACCAACGCCACCAGTAGAATTTCTCCAGGGTAAACGGCTGGTCGGGCGCGTTGCCGAGGAAGCGCTTCCAGTCGAGCTGCGACTGGTCCACCGGAGGCAGCTCTTTGAAAAACAGGGTGTAGTCCTGGTACCAGTAAGTATGGACGAAAGTGATCTTCCCCAGCTTGCCGGATTCGACGATCTGCTTGCCCATGATCCAGTGCGGCCAACTTCTTTGCTGCGTGCCCGTCTGGACGATGCGCTTGCTTTCCTCGACGGCTCGCACCATCTCTACGCCCTCTTCAATGGAGTGCATGATGGGCTTCTCGAGGTAGGCGTCCTTGCCGGCATGCACCGCATCAATGAGCATCTGCTTGTGCCAGTGGTCGGGGCTGCCGATGATGACGGCATCGATATCCTTGCGGTCGAGCAACTCGTGGTAATCGAGGTAGGACTTGGCCGCCGGGCCGGCAATCGCCAATGCCTTGTCGCGGTGCGGCCCGTATACGTCGCAGACCGCCACCAACTCAGCCGCGGGGTTATCCTTGAAGAGCCTCATCAGGTACTGGCAGCGGCCACCGGTGCCCATGGCGCCGACGCGGATCTTGTCATTCGCGCCCAGCACACGCGCCGGGGCCAGACCTCCGAGTACGGCCGCCGCGGCGCCCGCCACGCCCGTCTCCATCAAGAAATCTCTTCGAGTGATTCCGGCATCCTCAGTCATGTGTTAGCACCTCCGTATAGGATTCAGGAGTCAGAAGTCGGGAGTCAGATGTCAGAATTACACTCGACCGCCCCCACTGACTAGGGACCACTGACTGCGGACAACTGGCCAGTTTCCACTTTCGATTTTCGAGTTTCCATTTTCCGCACGCCGCGCCTCAGGCGCCGAAGGAAAGGCCCAGCTCGCTGGCGACTCCCTGAATATAGCGCCGTCCCTCCGCGTACTCCTCGGCGGTTTTCAAGTGTTCAAGCATTAAGGGAACGTCAACGGGAAGCTTCGCGAGTTCACTCAGATAGGCCTTGTAATCGATCTGGCCGCGTCCGGGAATCACTTCCCGCAGGCACACCTGCACGTAGTGCTCCCAATCCAAGTCTTTGGCGTGGCAGGAGGCAATCCATGGCCTCAGCTTCCGGAAGCATTCGCGAATGACGGCGCCGTTGTGGTACATGCGCTCGGGGCTGTTCATCACATTGCAGACGTCAAGATGGACCGCGAAGGCCTTGCGGTCCACTCCCTTGATCAGCTTCAGGTAGTCGTCCGGTCCAGTGGGGAAGGTGAAAGGCATCATTTCAATGGAGAACTTGGTGCGCCGCGGCTTCACCGCATCGATCAGCTTGCGGCAGTTCTCCACCGTCGCGTCAATAAACTCCTGGCTGATGTTTTTGGGGTCGGGGCCGTCCCAGAACTTAGGGTTGTAGGAGCCTGCAATGTCCACGCAACAACGCGTGCCCAGCTCCTCAGCCAACGCCAACCGCTCCTGAACGTAATCCAGGTTCTTGCGGCGCTTTTCAGGGTCAGGGTCGAGCATGTTCACCCAGGCGCCCACTTCCGCGAGGGCCACGTCCTGGGCCGCAAATTCCTTAATAATGGCGTTGATCCTGTCCTTGTCCTTCAATTCCACCTTGGGAGCATAAGCGGCGCGGTATCCCAGCCGGCGATGCTCTCGAGCTTGTTCGCCAGGATCTTCCGAATTGAGAAAGATAGGGCCGCCCAGCCGCATCGGCCGGCCAGATACTTGGGCGTCTGCGCGCGTGAACGCGGGCATGGCCACCGTCGTGGCAGCCGCGGCTCCGGTCCGCGCGAGAAAGGTACGCCTTGAAATTTGAGTTCGCATTGTGAATTCCTCCCTATACCGCCTAAAGCAGCACGTAGGGCCGAATCCGTCAGTTGACGGATTCGGCCAAGGGGCGAGCGCCGCTCGCCCCTACCACGCAAGGCGCGGGCCGAAGGTCCGCGCCTTGGACTGCAGTAGCGCAGCTACCGCCTTTCCAGCGGCAAGGCATCCTGTAGCGCCGACACTTTAGGTCGGCGCAACCGTACTGACCTAGAGGTCAACGCTACGTAGCCAACCAAAGGCGGCAGCTCCGCTGCCGCACTCCAAGGCGGGCTCCGCCCGCAAACCTATTGCGACCATCGGGTGGGTTTCCGGTCCCAGCGGTGAGGTCGCAACTTCGCGAAAAGTTCGTCCGAAAGCGGCCCGGCGTTGCAAGCGGCGGCATTGGCTTCCACATGCTTGACCCTGCGCATTCCGGGGATGATGGTGCTGACCGTGGGATTGTTGAGGATGAAACGCAGAGCCATCTCAGGCATGGTCACGCCGCTCGGAATGAGAGGCCTGAGCGCCTCGGCGCGCGCCACGCTGGCCTTAAGATTTTCCGCCACGAAGTAGCTGTTGCGCCAATCGCCTTCCGGCCATTTGCTGTCCGGCGTGAGGGTCCCGGTGAGCGTTCCTTCATCAAAAGGGACGCGGGCGATCACCGCCACGTCCTTCGCCTGGCAGGCCGGAAAGAGCTCATCTTCTGGGTTTTGATCGAAAATGTTGTAGATCACTTGCACGGCATCAACCAGGCCGGATTGAACCGCCCGCACGCCGTTCCAGGGCTCCCAGCGGTTGATGCTGATGCCTATGGCATGAATGAGCCCCTGGCGGCGCAGATCGTCTAATTTCCTCGCCCAGCGCTCGTCGTCCACCCAGGAATCCTCCCAAACGTGAAACTGCACGAGGTCGAAGCTCTCCAGGCCGGCATTCTTGAGGCTTCGATGGACGTAATCCTCGATGTGATCCGGTGGAAAGCAATCGTCCAAAGTATATTCACGCCGGCTGGGCCACTGGAAATTCTTGGGGGGAATTTTGGTGGCCGTATAGAGCTTCTTGCCCGCGTTCTGGCGCACCAACCATCCCAACAACGCCTCGCTGTGACCCTGCCCGTAAGCCCAAGCTGTATCGAAGAAGTTACAGCCCAGCTCAACGGACCGCTCGAGGGCTTGCTTGGATTCGGCATCAGCGGAGCCAGTCCAGCCGCCCATTCCCCACATGCCATAACCCAATTCGCTCACCATCCACCCGGCTCGCCCAAACCTTCTGTAGCTCATCGTTATCCCCCTTTCGGTTTTGTGGGCAGGGGCAGGGGCCCCGCCCTACATACAGTGAAGCGTAACCATTGTCAACCATAGAGTGTCACCCAAGAATCGCGATTGGCGGGGTGAGGCGGTTGTGAGGAGGTGGAAAGGGTGACGGGCGCGACCTTCGGTTAACCGAAGGGAAGTCGCGAGTCAATTCAGCTCATGATTCAGGGGCCCATGCGTCCTCCGGATAATTTTTTCCCACCCCCCGCGGACACCGCTGCGCGGTAGTTCCACGGCTAGCCGTTTTTTGCCTCCCTGCTTCAGGTCCGCAGCGTCGCGCAACAGACCCGAGCGGATTGCAATAAGAGCCATTTCTCCAGGTCGGCCTTGATCTGCAGCATCCAGCCGCGCGCGTGGCGCACCAGCTTCCCCGCCAGCCGATACACCTTCCAGCGCAGCGTGGCCACCGTCACCGTGCGATAGGACGCCGGCAGCACCCGCCCTTTCAACACTTGCCCCAAATTGTAGGCTAACACCCCAATGGCAAAATACAGGGCATTGGCCTCCAACTGCCCGCACGGGTCGCCGCGGCGACCTCCATGCCAAAACCCACCTTCAGTTCCTTATGCCAGTTCTCGCCCTCGCCTCGCTGGTTGTGTTTCCACACCACCTCCTGGGCTGACTCCTCCCGCTTCGCGGCCACCGCGTGATAGCAGTACCGGTCGGCCTCGAACAAATTCGGCTGCGGATTCGGCCAGCGCAATACGATCAACCGGAAAGCTTGCTTGGTCCCGTTCAGGGTGTGCACCGTCTCGGCAATCTCGCGGTCGGTGGCGATGCCCTCTTGCGTCCGGTAGGGTTGCCAAGCCACTTCCGGCAGGCTCTGAATTTCTCGCTTCACGGCGGCGTCCAGATCGGCGGTGATGCTGAAGCTGCGCTCCGGCTGGCTGTAGTAGTTGATCACCTTGGCTTGGTAAGCTGCACTGTCGCTGCGGAAATAGATTCGCTTCCCCCTCGGTAGCGCCGCTTCGCAGCTCTGCGCAAACTCCAAGATCCCGGCACTGGGACTCTGATTGCCTTCCCGAAACTGGTGGCCCACGCACATCCCGTCCACGTATCCCACCAGCGGCATGTAGCCCTGCACGTGGTTATAGGTCCACGCGGCTTCCTGCTTCTCCGCCTCGATCTCTGTGGCATCCACATCCAGAATCACTTCCTCTTGCTCGAAACAGGACGCCACCAGTTTCCGGCTGACCTGCTGGATCGCTTCCGCCCCGCCCCGTCCTTGCCGACGCAGCCAGTCCCCCACCGTCCCGGCGTCCGGCACCACTTCCAAGCCCAACTCCCCCAGCACCTCCTGCTCGGCCCGCAACTCCCGCAAGTCCTCCAGCCGCCTTCCTCCCGCATGCAGCATCCACACCAGCGCCTGCACAAACTCCCGCGGCTTATATCCTCGTCCCGACTTCGGACCCTCCAGCGCGCCCTCTACCTCCTCCCACAGCTTCACCGCTCGCGCCAGTTCCTCCAACACCACCAGCCCGCCCAGACTGGTCAGCCGCTCCGAACTTCTTTCCATCTTGATAGGCAGAATCAATTGCGGTAGGCTTGCTTCCATCGTTCACCCTCCGGGTGTGGGTCTAGGATTTCCCACAAAATCTCAGTGCTGTCCCATTACAACTCGAACAGGCTCAATTGGTTACAGGGCTCAGCAGCCAGTAATTGATCGTTGAAGTCGGAAAAACCCTCTAAAATTGGGGTTTTTTCGAAAATCGTAACGCTCAGAATTTCGAGAATTTGATAGAGGCTCAAGTTTAGCCCCAACTGCTTTTTGACGATGGCCACCAGAACATAAACCGAGAGGGCGACCCAGACTTGAGTCTTCACCGCATTCTCGGAGGTGCCGTAGAAAGCCTTGATGCGCAGGTGCTGTTTGATCCAGCGAAAGAACAATTCCACTTGCCAGCGCGCCCGGTACAGTTGAGCGATGATCAACGCGGGGAGCAGAAAATTGTTGCTCAGAAAGGTCAGTCGCAAATCCTTCTCGGCATCGAAATATCCGATGCGCCGCAACGGATCGGGATAGCGCAGCGCGGTTCGCACTCCGGTGAGCACGATGGTCTGATCGGACTGTACGCCGCTGGACCGTTGCACAGGACGAGAGCAGCGACGGTAGAACTGCAGATTCTTTTTGGCGCGGGTGACAAAGAAGGCGCAACTTTGGGTAAAGGCGTAGAGGCGAGCGAAGTCCAGATAACCGCGGTCGAGCAAGTAAAACGCTCCCGCTTCCAGCAGCAGTTCGTCCAGCAGGTTGACGTCGTGCACCTGCCCGCCGGTCACATAAACACTGGTCGGAATGCTGCCGCGCAGGTCCAACAAGGTGTGCAGCTTGACCGCGCTCTTGCGGCGGCGAAACTGGCCCCAGGGAAACAGCGACAGACACAAATCGATGGTGGTCGAGTCGAAGGCATACACGCTCTCGCACAACTCCACACCGAAGGAATCGTCGCGGTAGAGGTCGCGGGCCATGCCAATCAACACTTGCGCAAAGTCGGCATAAATCCGCCAATCTCGAACTTCGTTGGCGTGGGCCAGGGTATTGCGAGAAACTTGCCCCCGGAAGCCCATATGATAGAGCTTGGGTTGCTGGGAGCGGAGACACGTTTCGATGTCGCGCAAGCTGCGGCGATAAGTGAGTTGAGCAAAGGCCAGGCAGAGGAATTGATCCCAACAAGAAAAGTCTTTGACGTAGCGATTGCCTTGGTAGCGATCGACGCAAATCTGAAACTGGTAGGTCGGGATGAAATCCAAAAGTTGAGAAAAAACGGTTCGGCCAAGATTCATCTGCTGTCTCCAAACGAGGGTGGAAAACAGCAGAATCATGCCAAAAATGACGCCCGAAATTGAAATCGAAAAAAACCATCTCGACCTTTATCTTCGCTCCCTCAAGCACTTACAGAAACCGCCCCGATTTTCTTGGGACAGTACTGACAAAATCTCTATAACACACATCCCGTGAGGGTGAGCGTCTTTTCTGTGGTTTTCCGCTCCCGTCAATCGCGATTTTTGGGTGTCACATGACACCAGGAAACGACTAGCGCTCACCCCTCATTCAACGCGCAGGGCCACCGCATCCTGATAGGGCACAGTGAGCTGGAGCGCGTTGTTGACGATGGGCCGGTTGACTTCGTTGTGAAGGTCTCTGGCCCTTTTGTAGCGTGGTGGAAGTTCGATACTGGCCGCCTGGTCTTTGGGCGTGTCGTTGAAGACGACCAGCAGGCTGCGCTTCTCTCCCTCCACCAGTCGCGGCCGCACTTTACCCCCTGTGACAGGCGCTTTCACGACCTTGGTGATGATGGCCCGCAGCAGGTCGATTCCGCCGTCGCTTCCTGCCGCGATGCTGCCGCCCAGGTTGGTGCCGAAATAATAGACCTGCCCTTTGCCCACTTTTTTGGTGGCCGCCACGGTCATGTCTTCAAACGTGGCAATGGGTTTTGCGGAAGCGATTTCAATCGGTGTCAGGTAAGTCTTTCCGCGGACGCGAGCCGCGAGGGGCGCAGTGAAGACAATTTCCGGCTGGTAATAAACCCGGTCGGAAGCCGGAACGTCCGCCGGAGCCTTCTCATTCTTGAGCCAGAAAGCTTCCCCTTCGCGATACCCAAACACCTGGTCCAGTCCATACGGCGGAACGGTGGGATTGTAGTACAAGTTCTCGTCATAGAGACCAAAGCCGGTTTCGACAATCAGCGTACCGCCCTTTTCTACAAACCGGCGCAATTGCTCGCAGGTATCTTTCTTTCCGATAAGGTGCCAGGGCGCGATGAGCACCCTGTAATTACCCTTGCCCAGGTTTGACGGCTCGAGGAAGTCCACCCAAAGGTCCAGGTTCCAGAGCGCCTTGTAATAGCCCTGAAACGAAGCTGTGGAGGGTTCTTCATTGCCCTGCGCGGCGTAAGTGAGGAGGGCATTATCCTGATCGGTGAGGAGGGCCACTTCCGCCCGCGGATGGAAATCTTTGATGACGTCCCAGTGGGCCTGGATGATGGCGTTGTTTTTCTCCGCTTCCTGGGAGCGGTCCGTAGCCGCGCCACTGCGCGCCACCAGGCCGTAGCCTGTCGCCTCGCGCCCGGTGGCTTCGGCCTGGTAGTTCCAGTAGATGATGCCCTTGGCGCCCATGGCCACTGCAAGCCAGTTGTAAACACGGATGTCGCGTGGCCGCATCTTAGGGCTTCTCCAAAGGCCCTGGTTACCGTGACCTGCCTCGAGCTCGGTCAGGTAGAAGGGCTTGCCGGCGGCGTTCGAGCGGGTGATTTCGTACTTGGCGGCGCCGTGGTAAATGATGGGGAACTGCCAGCGGGGAAAGAGTGACATGCCCCAGGCGTCAAGGACCTCGGCCAGGCGCCAGGCGTTCGTGCCCTCGTTAGCGCAACCATCCACGGGCGGATGGTGCGCGGCATGGCTTTCCATCACGTGCTCGGGGTCGGCCGCCCGCGCCGTCTCCACGCGAAATTTCATTTCTCGTGTGCAGCGGTCAATGATGAACCGCCGCCAATCAACCCAGTCGGCATAGGCTCCCAATTCGCGCGGTGCGTCGATGACTTCCCAATTTGGGTAGCGGTGCGTCCAGGCGCGATTCAAAGCATCCAGAGTTCCGTATTTCTGTTTCAACCAATCCCGAAAGGCTTCGATGGTCTTTTCGCAGTAGCAGAAGAGGATTTCCTGCGGCCCGGCCCAGATGTTGCGCGCCCAGGCGGGCTCGATGTGCGGCTCGTTCCAGCAGTCGTATCCGAAAAGCGACTTGTGCGGCGCCACTACCTTGATCAATTCCTGGATATACTTGGCGCCCGCTTCTCGCACCGGTTCCCAGTCTGAACACAATCCCGGCCAGCCGCCGGTGACGTTATTGGGGCTCGGGGCAATGCGTACCTGCTGGCCCTTCGCGTCCGTAAAGCGGGCGCCCGGATACTTCTGCTCGAGCCACCAGGGGGCAAGCTCGAACATCAGGCCGCAAAGCACCTCGAGCCCGAATTCATCGCAGTAACTCATGACCTCTTCTACTTCGTCGAAAATCCACTTGTCCGGCTCGGGGTTCACGTAATCCCAGTTGGGCCAGATTCGAATCAGGTTGAACTTGTACTGTTCGGCAATGGTCCTGAGCATGTCGCGGCGCAGGGCGCGGGGCGGATTGGGTGGGCGGTAAAACTGCGACCCGTAGAGGAACCGGTCCGCCGACACGGGATTTGAGTTGGCCGCATTTGGCTTGGCTAGCCCTGCCCCGCCGCCGGGCCCTGCCGTGATCCGCATTCCACTCCAAGCCAGGCTCACGCCTCCTGCGGCGGTCCGAATGAATTGTCTTCGTGATGATGACATTTCAATCCTCCCTCTGCATTATCACCTGCGCCAATCTTAGGCATTGGCCCTTGCACGTCAAGAAGAAAATAGTGCGCCGCACTCCAAAGAACCTTATGTTGCATCCGGTCATCTAATGCTTTAGGATGAAAGTGTTCTCCGAGCCCGGGGCGCCAAAGGCACAACACAAGCCCATGCCCTGCGGGCCGATAGGGTGACTTGAGAAATCGAGCCGCCTCCCGTGTTTGGAAAGGAGAACAGGACCTACTCCAAACGCGGGTAGGTCTTTTTGTTTTTGGGGGTGGCCATCGTTCGGGGATGTCATTCCGAGTGAAGCAATGGTACTGAGAGACAAATTCGGGCGTGAGATTCACGACCTTCGCATTTCGGTGACGGACCGGTGCAACTTCAGTTGCGTTTACTGCAAGTCTGCCGATCCGAAGAACTATTTTCCGCACCGTGAACTGCTGAGCTGGGATGAGTTCCTGCGGCTCAGCCGGGTTCTGGCGGGGCTGGGGATCCGCAAAGTTCGCGTTACGGGAGGCGAACCCCTGCTGCGCGCGGGAGTCGTGGATTTCATCTCGCGTCTGCGGCAAATCGACGGCCTCGAGGACGTGGCGATAACCACCAATGGCTACCTCCTGCCTGAAATCGCCAGGGACCTTGCGGCGGCCGGCTCTCCACGTGTTACCGTGAGCCTGGATTCGTTGGACGCGGCGAAGTTCACTCGGATGACGCGCACCCCGCGTTCACTTGAAAAAGTGATGGCCGGAATAGATGCCTCGCTCGAGGCCGGCTTGAAGCCTGTAAAGGTGAACATCGTGCTGGTGCGCGGGTTCAACGACGATGAAATTGTGGATTTTGCCCGGCTCGCCCGAAAGCGTGACATCATCCTCCGATTCATCGAATTCATGCCCCTGGATGCCGACCATTCCTGGAAGCACGAGTTAGTGGTCACCGCCCGGGAAATCGTCGCGGCCATCTCCCCCGTCTTTCCCCTGGTCGAGGAACCTCGACATTCTCCCAGCGAAACCGCTTTGCGGTATCGCTTCGCGGATGGGCAGGGCGAAATTGGAATTATCGCCCCGGTATCCATCCCCTTTTGCGGGCAATGCAGCCGGATTCGCCTGACCGCCGACGGGAAGCTGCGCACTTGCTTGTTCTCGATGGCAGAGCATGACGTGCGGCATCTGGTTCGCAATGGGGCATCGGACAGCGACATTGAGCAATTCTTCCTCAATGCGGTCTACCAGAAGGAGCCCGGCCATCGCATTAATGAGCCCGATTTTGTCCAGCCGGACCGCACGATGGTATACATCGGGGGGTAGCGCGGGTGTGATGTCGAAACGCCGTCATTCCCGCGAAAGCGGGAATCCACTCCGCAAGCATTTGAAGATGCCCCAGGCGACAAACTGGATTCCCGCTTTCGTGGGAATGACACCGACTTGCAACAATGGGGTGCGCGACATAACACCATTACAGGTCGGCGACGAACTGGGCTAAAATGATTTGAGGGACAAAAATGGCGACGGCAGTCTTCAATACCCTACCGGAGTTCTATGTGGGGCTTTCCGAGCAGGAGCTCGAGGAGCGCATCGCCGGCGCGAAGGCTGCACTGGGGTCGCGTCTGGTCATCTTGGGGCATCACTACCAGCGCGACGAGGTGGTGAAGTTTGCGGATTTCCGAGGCGATTCTCTAAAGCTCTCGCAATTGGCCGCCGCCCGGCCGGAAGCGAAGTACATCGTCTTTTGCGGCGTGCACTTCATGGCTGAGAGCGCGGATATCTTGAGCGCCGACGATCAAATCGTAATGCTCCCTGACTTAAACGCCGGCTGTTCGATGGCCGACATGGCCGAGCTCGAGCAGGTGGAAATCTGTTGGGAGGAACTGAACCGAGCGACGGGGGCGAAGATCGTTCCCGTTACCTACATCAACTCGACTGCTGCGATCAAAGCTTTTGTAGGCCGAAACGGCGGCGCGGTGTGCACGTCGTCGAACTCGAGGAAGCTGATGGAGTGGGCTTTGGCGCGGGGAGAGAAGGCTTTGTTTCTGCCGGATGAGCACCTGGGCCGCAACACGGGCTATCGCATGGGCATTCCGCTGGATCAAATGGCTGTATGGAATCCACGGGCGGATGCGGGCGGGCTTTCCGAGGAGGATATGCGGAAGGCGCGCACTATCTTGTGGAAGGGACACTGTTCCGTCCACCTGCGATTCTTGCCCCAACACGTCGAGCGAGCGCGCAAAGCGCGTCCTGGCATCCGGGTCATCGTTCACCCAGAATGTTCCTGGGAGGTCTGCCAGTTGGCGGACGAGGTAGGTTCGACAGAATACATCATCAAACAAGTAGTGGCATCGCCGCCGGGGAGCCAATGGGCCGTAGGCACGGAAATACATCTGGTGAACCGCCTGGCGGCGGAGCACGCGGACCGGCGGATTATGCCTCTCGACGATTGCGTGTGCATGTGCAGCACGATGTATCGAATTTCGCCCCAGCACCTTTGCTGGACGCTGGAAAGCCTGGTGGATGGAGAGGTCGTAAACCAGGTTACGGTAGACGCGGAAACTAAATGCTGGGCGCGTGTGGCGCTCGAGCGCATGCTGAAAAGCAGTTGAGAGTCAAGAGTCGAAAGTCAAGAACCTCTCGCCCTCGACTGTTGACTGTACTTCGTCGAGAAGCAGTTGAGAGTCGGGAGTCAAGCGAAAACCAAAGATCTCTCGACTTTCGACTCTCAAGTTCTCGACTGTACTTCCATGGCTGAAAAGTATTTCAACCGCCACGAAGCTGAAGAACTCTTGCCCGTGATCGGGCAGTTCCTCGAGGAGGCTCGCAAGCAGAAGCGCGCCCTGGACAGCATTTCCGCCGACATCTCCAACGCAGCGCTGCGGATTATGATGCTGGGTGGTTCGTTTCCACCTTTCGCGGAGCTCAACCGCAAGAAGACCCAGCGTGATAAGGTTGCCGAACAATTGGCCCGGACGGTGGACGAGATTCAGCAAACCGGGTGTTTGATCAAGGACCTGGAGATAGGGTTGGTAGATTTTCCAAGCCGGCGGGGAGACGAAGAAGTCTATCTCTGCTGGAAGTTGGGTGAAGCGCGCATCGAATACTGGCACGGAATCGAGGAAGGCTTTGCAGGGCGCAAACCCTTAGATGAAGCTCGACCTGAAGACGAGCCACCCAAGTCCTCGCGCGTCCAGTGACCGAAGGGCAGTCGACAGTCAACAGTCAACAGTCGGCAGTAAAAGGTTGCCTGTTAACTGTTGACTGTCGACTGTCGACTTATTTCGAGTCTCATGAACTTCATCGAGCCAGCGAACGAGTTGGGGCAAGCCGCGAGCGCCTATCTGCGCAGTGCCTCGCACCAGCCTGTCAACTGGCGGGAGTGGGGGGATCAAGCCTTTGCGCAGGCTCGCGAAGAGGACAAGCCCATCCTTCTGGACATCGGCGCGGTCTGGTGTCACTGGTGCCACGTAATGGACCGGGAGAGCTATGAGAACCCGGAAGTGGCCCGCCTGATTAACGAGCACTACGTGGCGGTGAAGGTGGACCGTGACGAGCGGCCGGACATCGACTCGAGATATCAGATTGCCGTGAGCGCACTGAGCGGCCAGGGGGGGTGGCCGCTGACGGCGTTCCTCACACCCGAAGGCAAACCGTTTTACGGTGGCACGTATTTCCCTGCGGAGGACCAATACGGCCGGCCGGGGATGAGACGCGTGCTGGAAGCCGTCGCGCAGAGTTACAAAGGCCAGCGGGCTCAAATCCTGGAGAGCGCGCAGAAGATCTCCGAGGCGCTGGCCGGGGTGGAACACTTCCCTCGGGAAGGTGAAAGAGCAGGGAAGGAAGTTTTGAGCGCCTTGCTCGAGAGCGTCAGAGGAATGAGCGACACACAGTTCGGTGGGTTCGGCAACGCCCCGAAGTTTCCTCACCCCAGCGCACTCGACTTGCTGCTGGAGGCCTATCTCCACACTCGCCAAACTTCGTTTCTGACCGTGGTGACCAATGCCCTCGAGCATATGGGCCACGGAGGTGTCTACGACCAACTGGGGGGTGGTTTTCATCGCTATGCAGTGGACGAGCGCTGGATCGTCCCTCATTTCGAGAAGATGGCTTATGACAACGCGGGCTTGCTGGTGAATTTCCTGCGCACCTATCAGCTAACGGGGAATCGCTTCTTCCGGGACATCGCGGAGGGCGTGCTTTCCTTTGTTGAAGGTGTTCTCTCTGACTCCCAGGGCGGATTCTACGCCAGCCAGGACGCTGATTACAGCTTGGAAGACGATGGCGATTATTTCACTTGGACTTTGGAGGAGACCCGGGCGGTGCTCGACGGGCTCGAGGCGCACGTGGCATCACTCTATTACCACATCGAGCCTCAAGGTGAGATGCAGCACGACCCGGCCAAGAACGTCCTGTTCGTCGATCAGCCCTTCGAGGCCATTGCCGCCCGCGTGGGACTGAAACCAGAGGAGATTGGGCAGATTTTGGTGCGGGCCAAGTCCAAGCTACTGGAAGCGCGCGCCAAGCGCCCGACCCCCTTTGTGGACAAGACGATTTACGCCAGTTGGAACGGGATGATGATTTCCGCCTTCCTCGAGGCGTACAAGGTCCTGGGCCTCGAGGGCGCGCGCGATAGGGCTCTTGCCACCCTCGACCTCCTCCTCGACAAGGCCTACGATCCCGAAAGAGGCATGTACCACAGCCTGGTGAACGGGCAGCCTCGTGTCGAGGGGTTGCTGGACGATCAGGTGTTCATGGTGGCGGCGCTCTTGGATGCTTATGAGATTTCCGGCGCGCGCCGGTATTTCGACCGAGCCCTGGAGTTGACGGGAACTACTTTGCGCCGCTTCTGGGATGAGGCCGGCGGCGGATTCTTTGATGCGGCGCGCGATCTGAATGATCGGTTGGGAAACCTGACGATGTCCCGAAAGCCGTTCCAGGATTCGCCGACCCCGGCGGGTAATTCTGTAGCGGTCCTGGTTCTCGACCGTCTCGCCAACCTCGCCGCCCGTGCGGATTTCGGCGAAAAGGCAGAAGAAACGCTGGCTCTGTTGGCGTCGAAAGCCGTCGAGTACGGCCTCTTCGCGTCCAGTTATGGGCTGGCCCTGCTTAACCACCTCGAGCCTCCGGTGGAAGTGGTGGTCATTGGCGAGGCCAATGACAGGCGGACTTCCGAACTCTTAAGCGCCGCTTACCAGGCGCCGCGAGCGGGCAAGCGAGTGCTGGCGTTTCCCCCAGAGGTGCTAAAGAATGGCGAACTCCCTCCGGGGCTCGCCGCCACGTTGCCCAACTTGCCCTTTGCGGGCGTGCCTTTGGCGCTGGTTTGCACCGGCTCTTCGTGCCAACCGCCTGTCAACACACCGGAGGAGCTTAAGGAAGTCCTTGCGGAAAAGGCAGGACCTGGCGTTGCCACGGCCTAGGATGCCGCTCTAGCCGCGAACACGGTAGGGCCATCGCTGGGTGTCATTCCGAGCGCAGCGAGGAATCTCGCTCTGCGCTCAGGTCAGCGGTCAAAGTGGCCTCTGGGGTGGTGGAAGAAAGAACAGAGCGAGATTCCTCGCTGCGCTCGGAATGACACACTGACGGCTGGAGCAGCTTGCGGCATGTCGTGGCAGGCGCTACACTGAAATTCTGGGATGCCATTGTGAGAATTTGAAAGGTAGGAGAAGAAGCTTATGTTGTCTGCAATTCGGAGTGATTGGGTCAAGAATCGCACCGGGCCAGTGGTGACGCAGATGCATTACGCGCGCCAGGGGGTGGTGACGGAAGAGATGGGGTTTGTGGCCAAGCGCGAGAACCTACCGGCGGAGACCATCCGGTCCGAGGTGGCGCGCGGACGCATGATCATTCCTGCCAACATCCACCATCTCGAGCTCGAGCCCATGGCCATCGGCATTGCGGCGAAATGCAAAATCAATGCCAACATCGGCAACTCTGCCACCACTTCCAATATTGAACAGGAGCTGGAAAAACTCCATGCGGCCGTGCATTTCGGCGCCGATACGGCGATGGACCTCTCGACGGGCGGCAACATTCATGAGATTCGCGAAGCGATTCTGCGTCACAGTCCCGTCCCCATCGGTACGGTGCCCATTTATGAAGCCCTTTCACGCGTGTCACGGGTGCGTGAGCTGACTCCCGCGATCATGCTCGAAGTGATTGAGGAACAGGCGGCGCAGGGCGTGGATTACATGACCATCCATGCCGGTGTGCTGCGCGAGCATATCCCCATGACGCGGCAACGCATCACCGGCATCGTCAGCCGCGGCGGAGCGATTCTGGCCCAGTGGTGCGTCGAGAATAACCGGCAGAATCTTCTCTATACGCATTTCGAGGAAATCTGCAAGATCTTTCAGAAATACGACGTCTCCTTTTCGCTCGGCGACGGCCTGCGCCCTGGTTGTCTCGCGGACGCCAGCGACGAGGCGCAATTCGCCGAACTCAAGACCCTGGGCGAGCTCACCAAGAAGGCCTGGGAGCACGATGTTCAGGTGATGATCGAAGGCCCCGGGCACATCCCCATGGACCAGATCAAGCTCCAGGTGGACAAGGAAATAGAGATGTGCCACGAAGCGCCGTTTTACACACTGGGTCCGCTGGTCATTGATATCGCGCCGGGCTACGATCACATCACTTCGGCCATCGGCGCGGCGATGATCGGCTGGCACGGCGCTTCCATGCTCTGCTACGTGACCCCCAAGGAACACCTTGGTCTCCCCAACAAGGACGACGTCCGGCAGGGTATCATCGCTTACAAGATTGCCGCCCACGCGGCGGATGTCGCCCGCCGCCGCCCCGGTGCTCGCGACCGCGACGACGCCATTTCGTACGCGCGTTTCCTCTTCGATTGGAACCGCCAGTTCGACCTCTCGCTCGACCCCGAGGCGGCGCGCGCCATGCACGACGAAACGCTGCCTAACGAAACCTACAAAGACGCCGCCTTCTGCTCCATGTGCGGCCCCAAATTCTGCTCCATGAATGCCACTCAGGTCATGGAGAAGGAACTGGGATTCGATCAGGGCGAGCGCGAGCAGAAGTTCGTGGAGTTGCTGGCTAAGGTGGATAAATAAGTCTTCCATCTCACATGACCGATCAATCGCTCGAATACCACCTTCGCGAAGAATTCAACCGCTGGGCAGAAGCGGGGCGCGGCGACGATATGGAAAAATCGCATCTTCCGATCGTCGAGCCGATGCTTGCGCTCATCGCATTTACTTCCCATGACAGGGTCCTCGATGTGGGCTGCGGGACGGGCTGGTTGGTGCGCAGAATGGCGTCTGTGGTTTCCGCCGGTTTGGCGGCGGGGATAGATGTCTCCGATGCCATGCTCGGGCGGGCGGAGGCGCTGAGCGCCGAACTCCCCAACGTCGTCTTCGCGCGCGGGGTAGCGGATGCTATTCCCTGGGACAGCGGTTTCTTTACTACGGTCCTCTCTGTCGAGTCCGCCTATTACTGGCCCGACCCCGCCAAGGGCCTGCGCGAAATCTTCCGCGTTCTTGCGCCCGGCGGCTCGGCCTGGATTCTCATCAACTACTACCGCGACAATCCGCATTGCCACCAATGGGGTGAGTTGTTGAAGGTGCCGACCCATTTGTTCTCCGCGGAAGAGTGGGCCGAGCTTTTCCGCCAAGCCGGATTCGGCGCGGTGGGCTACCGCCGCATTCCTGACCGCTCACCCATCCCGGACGTTTACACGGGGCGCTGGTTCCGCGACGCGGAGCAAATGCGGAATTTCAAGCAAGAGGGTGCGTTGCTGGCTCACGGGACCAAACCCCTGCCTCGCTGAATCTCCCTAATCCGATAAGATATCGAGCACCGTCTCCGGGGTGAAGCTATAATGGCCCGTTGATTGGATGATTGGTGAGTGTGAGGTCAGGTGTTGTTCAACGCATGGGACGATTTTCTCAAGAGGCATCGGGGGCTGTGCGCAGCGTTCTTGTTCCTTTTCACCTTCACAGTCTTCCGCAGGATGCTGACGAACGGTTTCGTTTTCGACGACTCACCCCTCATCGTTGAGAACCCCTTCATCCGCAACCCGCATTTTTGGAAACATATCTTTACCGGTGACGCCTGGGCCTTCCAAGGCGGCCACTCGAGCTTATTCTACCGACCGCTGCAATTCTCGATTTACTGGCTGATCTCCCGCCTGGCAGACTCTGATCCGGCACCCTTCCACCTGGTTAACCTGGCGCTTTATGCTGCCACGGGCTGGTTGGTCTATTGTCTGGGACGGAAACTTCTGCGGAGTGAAACTGCGGCTTTAGTTGGCGCCATCCTGTGGCTCGTGCACCCGCTGCATGTTGAAGCCGTCGCTTGGATTTCCGGTCTACCGGACTTGGGCGCCGGATTCTTCTATCTTCTCGCCTTCCTGCTCTTTTGCAATGCTGAAACGGCTGACCAAAGGAAGTTCGGAAAACATGTGCTTGCCGCGCTCGCTTTCCTCCCCGCGCTCTTCTTCAAGGAAATGGCGCTCAGCTTTCCCTTGATGGTGATGTCCTACTGGTTTTTCTCGCCCGGTTCAAGGAAATGCGGGAGTCGGGCGGAGAAGGTGGTCGAGGATGTAGCGCCGGTCCCGCCAAGCGCGGGACCGGCACGTGCCGCCCTAAAGGGCGGCGCTACACCACTTCAGACGGAGGCACTACAGAAATTGGTGTGTTTGTTGCCTTACTTGGCCACGGCATTCGCATACTTATGGACTCGGCATCTCGTCCTGGGACGCATGGCCGCCACTGCGCACCTCTGGAGAATCTCCCCTAGAGTGCTCGCTGCCGGCGTGGCTCTCCTGGGTCAGCACGCCAAGCTCTTTTTCCTGCCGATTCATATAGACGTTTTCCGCAGCTTCGATCTCACTTCCAGCTTGCATTCGCCCTGGGGTTGGCTCACCTTGGCGGGTCTCCTGGGCGCAGCGAGCCTCCGGGGGCGAGCCCCTGTTACTGGTTTTCTCCTCCTTTGGTGGGGTGTGGCCTTGCTGCCGGTACTTGACATCCGCCAGCTCAGCTTCCCACAAGTCGCCGACCGTTTTTCCTATCTCCCTTCCGCCGGGTGGTGCCTGGCCATTTCGTACTTGTGCGCCGAAAAGCTTGCTCGGTGGGCGCCGGGAGTTTGGCGCAAACGCCTCATGCTTGCTCCCCTCGCCTTCTTGATCTGCTTCTGGATGCTCAAAAGCATTCAGGTTGTCCCGAACTGGCGTAACAACGAAGCCTGGACCCGCCGCACCGGCGAGCAATCTCCCAATTCGGTGGTGTTGCACCTCCAGTTGGCAGAAAACCTTATGTTCAGAGAAGGCAACGACGAAGCAGCGTTGCGCGAATACGAGGAGGCCAGGCGCCTGAATGAGGCAAGTTCCTGGCCGATGGCCGGGCTCGGCTACGCTTACAACCTTGGCCTGGGCCGGATTGCGCTCCGGCACGGACGAACGGAGGAAGCCATTGTGCTTTTCCAGAGGGCGGTTCGGATTGCGCCCCAGTACACCGAGGCTTATGACCTTTTGGGCTCAACCTATTTCGCGCAGCGGGACTATGCGCAGGCCGCTCGATACTTCCAGCTCGCGGTGGGCGTGAACCCTTACGACCTGAATGCGCACTTCTACCTGGGGACTTGCTTGATGAAACTGGACAACTTTCGCCAGGCGGCGGAGCAGTTTCACACGGCTTGGTTTGTGGATCCCACCTATACTCAGGCCATCGCCGCCGAAGCCAGCGCGCTTGACTCCGCCGGAGATGCGGCGGGCGCGGCGAAAGTTCGAAGCTTGCTCGAATCTGGCAAGTAAAGACTTTACTGGACCGGCGGTTCGCCGGGGTGAAGCGGGACCGGCTGGGGCTGCTCGCCAAGCCTGGGCAGCGGCTTGGCACGCGTGCCTCTACGTTCTTCTTTCAAGGGCACACCCTCACCGCGGCTCTCAATGAGGAATAATAATTTCCTTTGTTGCTCGGGGGAGAGAACGGTCTTGGCCGCAAGGATTGCCTCCACATCGCGTTTCATCATTCCCCCGCGAAGGTCCGAGATCTCCTGCACCTTCTTCAGAATTTCATCGCGGTCGGGTTTGTCGGCGCGCAGGGCTTCCCGGAGTTCGATCCTGCGCACTTCTATCTCGGCCCTGACTTTCACATTAGCCTTCTCCGTCTCAAGCACGATCTGGCGCAGGCGCTCGACCTGCGTACCCTCGAGCCCCAAGTAAGTTCTAACTCGGTCGCTATCAAGCAGAGCCAACAGCCTCTCAACCCCAAGACGATCTCCGGGCTCGCGTAATCTGTTCCCCGACATCCCCTGGCTGCGCGCAATATTCCCCAAGCTGAGGAATGAAAGGAGCATTAGGCTCAAGACGAGGGTGCTTTTCCTCTTCCCCATATTCCCTCCCTGCCGACCGATGCTATTTGGCTTCTTTCAGGGCTGCATCAATTGCCTTGTAATAGGCCTCAGGAGACGGGAATCCTACCAGCATGCGCCCATTGATGAAGCAGGTCGGAGTACTCTGAACCTCCAGCTCCTTTCCTTCGCGAGCCCCCTCATCGACGCGTGGGAGGGAGGCTTTGGAATCCAGGCACCCTGCCAGCTTAACGCGGTCCACGCCCACTTGGTCCGCATAACTCAAAAGGTTGTCACGGACGTTGGCGGCGTTGGTGGTAATCTGGTTCTGGAAAATCAACGAGCGGTAAGGCGCGTAGGCCTCCGGCTTGATCTTGTAGACGCATTGGTTGGCTATGGCGGCCGTCAGCGACCAATCATGAATCTGTACAAGGGGAAACTCCTTGAAGATAACTCGAACTTTGCCCCCGTACTTCGGAAGGAGCTCTTTCTCGAGGAATTCATGGAGTTTTCCGCAAGAGGGGCATTCCAGGTCCGCGTATTCTACAATAGTCACCGAAGCATGCGCAGGACCCTGAGTGGGCTGGTTCGTGGTTACGATGGTTCGCAGCGCTTCCCGCTTGGGATCCAATCCCAAGTCGAGGATGCTTCCCACCACCAGGATACGATTGTCCCTAGTAATGTAAGAATCCAGAGTGTCCTTCCGCTTCCCGTTGTCGGCAGCCAAGGTTGTCGCCAAGAAATTGGGAAAGCCGGAGTCATGGAAAGGCCCTAAACTGAGGCTGGTAGCTTCAGGGATCTTGAATACTTCACGGGTGTGTTGAACAATTTCGGCCTTCGGATCGGCGCCCAGAGCAAACAGGAACCCCACGATCAGGTAGCGACGGTTACTGGTAAGGAATACATTAGTGTTCTTCTGTTGCTTGCCGTCGTCGGTGGTAATCGTGGAGACCAGAAAGCCCGGGAAATTCGATACCTGAAAAGGTGACGCCGTTATTGTAACCGTGTCAGGGATACCATACTTTGCGCGAACGTAGGAGACGATCTTTTCGTTCAGCGCGGCATCATCCGGAGCGTTTGCTTTGACCTTTGCCACCCCGCCGGCAATCAACACTCCCGCCACAAGCAGTAAGACCCCGACCAATACTTCATAGCTAGCCCAGCTTTTCCGGATCAATTGATGGTCCTCCTCGATCTATTCGACAAACATCGGCTAAACCCTAGATTCGATTCTATAGGCCCCGCGCAGGAAAATCAATTCGAGCGGTGGCCTTCCTGTCGGAGCAGAAATTCCCGCTAAACCTGTAGCACATCGCCCTCGCGGGCAACCAACTTATACAGCACTGGACTCACAATGCTCCCGAGGATCAACCGGGAAATCAAGCCAGCGACAATGACAATGGCAAAAGGTTTCTGCGAGTCCGAGCCGATCCCTGTCGAGAGCGCGGCGGGCAGAAGACCGAGGCAGGCAACCAGGGCGGTCATCATGATGGGCCGGAGGCGCACCAAGGAGGCCTCGAAGGTCGCCTTTCGGATATCATCCCCCTGCAGTCGCAGTTTATTAATGTAAGAAGCATTGATGACGGCTGTCTCAACCGAAACGCCCAGCACAACCAGCAGGCCCAGGACCGAAGAAACGCTGAAAGGAGTGTGAGTCAGCTTGAGGGCCAGCAGCGCCCCAACCGGTTCTGTGAGGACAGCGCTGAGCACGATGATGATGGGGAACTTGAAATTGCCGTAGAGAGCGAAAAGGATGAGAAAGATGAGGAGGACGGTGACGGGACCAATGACGTTGAGCTGGGACTTGGCGGCGAGGAACTCGCTATACTCGCCACCCCATTCCAGACGGTAGCCCGGCGGCAGAGGTACGGATTTTCGCACCGCCCTTTGACCATCCGCCACTGCCCGCTCCAGGTCGCGGCCCACGATGCTGTACTGGATGCCGATGTAGCGCGAGTTGTTTTCGCGATAGATGAACGACGCGCCGTTGCCTTGCCGGATGTCCGCAAGCTGCTTGAGGGGAATCTGCTGCCCGGCCGGAGTGCCGACCAGGAGATTGCCGATCTCGAGTGCGCTCTCGCGGAACTGCGGCCGCATGCGGACGACAAGGTCGAAGAGTTTCTCGCCCTGAATGACTTGTGTGGCGGCCTGCCCGCCCACGGCCGCCTGGATCACGGCCTCCACGTCGGACACATTGATTCCGTAACGGGCAATCTTCGCCCGGTCAACATCGATGAGGAGACTCGGCTGGCCAAGCTCGCGCACCACGGTTAATTCCGCAAACCCGGGAATTTTGGCGAGGGTGTTCTTGATTCGCAAAGCTGCGTTTTGCAAGATATTCAAGTCGGAGCCGTACACCTTGACGGCTAGAGCGCTCTTCAGGCCGGTTAACGCTTCGTCCACGGCGTCTTCGGCCGGCTGGGTGAAATTGAAAATAATGCCAGGGTAAGCTCTTAGCCGGTCTCGGAGCGCCTCAGTGAGCTGCTCCTTGGTGTGAAGGGGTCCTGCCCAGGCTTTGTCTTTGTAAGGCTTAAGGCCCACATAGAATTCGACGTTGAAAAAACCCGTGGGATCGGTCCCATCGTCGGGACGCCCAAGCTCCGAACCCACAACTGTGACCTGGGGGTAAGACATCAGGATTTGGCGAATTTGGGGGGCGATTTTGCTCGCTTCCTCAAAGGAGATCGTGTATGGCATGGTGGCCCGGACCCACAAAGCGCCCTCATCCAGGTGAGGCATGAATTCGCCGCCAATGTACGGCACAAGCAGCAAAGTGGCGGCGAAGATCGCCGTGGCGATCAGCATGGTCAGTTTGGGGCGGTCCAGGCACCAATTCAGTTCCACCGCATATTCCTGCTTGAACCACTCGTAAGCGCGATTGGTTTTCTCTTTCACCCCTGCCTTGAAAAAATATGAAGCCATGACGGGAACCAAGGTCAGGGCCAGAATCAAGGAGCCGATCAAGGCAAAAGACATGGTGTCGGCCATGGGGTGGAAAAGCCGGCCGGAAGGTCCGTGCAGCACGTAAATGGGAAGATAGCCGGCAATGATGACGGCCACGGAATAGAAAATCGGGCGGTCGACGTCACGCGCCGCCGCGGCAATGACCTCGTGCAGCTTGTACTCCGTCCCGTGCCTCAAATCCAGCTCGCGGTAAATATTCTCGACCATAACCACGGTCCCATCGATGATGATGCCGAAGTCAATGGCTCCGATGGAGAGCAGGTTCGCTGAAATGTCGTGGGCATGAAGAACGATGAAAGAAAAGAGCAGGGCCAAGGGAATGGTGAGCGCCGTGATGAGGGCCGCCCGGAAGCTCACCAGGAAGAAAACCAGAACGATCAGAACCAGCACCATGCCCCGCAGCAGGTTATTTTCTACCGTGTCCGTGGTGAGCTTCACCAAGTCGCTTCGGTCGTAGTAGGGGCGAACCTTCACGTCCTTGGGGAGGACCTGCTCGTTCAGTTGCTTTGTTTTCTCTTCCACACCTTTTAGGACGTTTTGAGTCTGTTCGCCCCGGCGCATCAGGATAACGCCTTCGACCACATCATCGTTGTTCTGAAAGCCGAACTCCCCCAGTCGCGGCGCATGGCCTATGGTAACTTCGCCGATGTCACGGATCCGAACGGGAGCGCCATTGACGCTGGCAACCACAACCTCGCCGATGTCTTTGGTGTCGCGCACCAGGCCCAGCCCCCGCACGTAGTAGAACTGCCCTCCTTGTGAATAGAATCCGCCGCCCGCGTTGGCGTTGTTGGCGGAGAGAGCCTGCACGACCTGGGGGACGGTGAGGTGATACCCGTAAATCCGGGTGGGGTCGAGCAACACCTGGTATTGCATGACCGTGCCGCCAAATCCGGAGTCATCCGCCACACCTGGGACCGATTTGTAGGCTCGCTCCAGCACCCAGTCCTCGATCGTTTTGAGCTCCTGAGGCGAGCGGTCGGGGCTCTCGATAATGTAGCGATAGACAAGCCCGCTGGGGGAGAACAGGGGAGCCAGCGTGGGCGTCACGCCACTGGGCACGCCGGCTTCGCTCAACCGCTCGAACGCAACTTGGCGGGCAAAATAGTTATCCGTGTCTTCCTCGAAAGTCAGCCGTACGTCGGAGAGCCCATAAAGCGAGATGGACCGCATGAACACCAGACGAGGGAGACCGTTCATTTCAACTTCGATGGGCAGGGTCACCAGCCGCTCGACCTCTTCCGCGGCATGCCCCGGCCACTGCGTGATGATTTCAACCATGGGCGGAGAGAGGTCCGGGTAGGCGTCCACAGGCATGCGTTGAAATGCGACGATTCCTGCCACGACCACAAACGCGGTCAGCATCACGATTAAGAACCGCTGGCTCAGCGAAAATTGAACGATGCGATGAATCATTGTCAGTAGTCAGTCGTCAGTGGTGAGTAGTAGGGAACAGGGAATAGCAAGAACGGAGAAGGAAATGGTTACCCCAGTAACCAAAGGCGTTATCCAACCTTCCATGTTCCGTTGCCCTCCTGTTCGCCATTCCTAAATTCACTATTCACAATTTACTATTCCCTGTTCCCTACCGCTGATAGGAATTGGCGAATTGCAAAAACAAGCTTCCGTCGGCGACCACACGCTCCCCGGCGCGCAGTCCGCCCAGAACCTCCGTCTTGCCCTCTTGGCTGTCTCCAATGGTGACCAGTCGCTGGGCGAACTGCCCGGGCTGGCCGGCGTTTTCCGCTACGTAAACAAAAGGTTGATTCTCATTATTTCGAAGGATGGCGGCGTCCGGCACCGTGAGCGCGCCTTCCGTCGCGCCGGCGTGGACAAGGGCCGTCACGTACATGTCCCTCTTCAGTTTCTTGCCCGGATTACTGGTCTCAATGCGCACCTGGAGAGTTCTGGAGGTGGGATCCAGCGCCGTGGCAATATAAGAAATCCTTCCGCTAAAGGAGTCGGCATACGCGTCGGTCTGGATCACCACGGGGTCGCCGAGGTGAACGAATCCCAGGTCGTGCTCGTAAACATTGGCCAGCACCCACACCGTGCTCATGTCGGAGATCGTGAAGCACTGCGTGGCCCCGGCCTGGAGCACCTGTCCGGGAGCAACAAGCCTTTCCACGACCTCGCCGACAAGGGGCGCCAGGAGGGGGATTTCGGGTGAAACGGGATTCTTGAGCAAGCGGTCAAGCTGGTTGATTCCCAAAACCTTCAGTGCCTGCTCGGCCGATTGTAGATCGGCTTCCGCCTGGTTGCGCGTGGATTCAGCCTGCTGTAAGTCGGCCTCCGCAATGGCGTGATGCGCATAAAGGTCCTTAGCACGGTTGTAGCTCTTCTCCGCCAATCCAAGGGCGTCGCGCGCCTTCAGAAAGGTGGAACGCAACTGCGCGTAGTCCGGGCTACTCACATAGAGCATGGGTTGAGCCGTGCGGACCACGGCGCCCGGGGAAACCAGAATCCTAGACACCGGCCCACTCACCTGCGTAATAACCGGCGTGGTCTTGAAACTGTTATAAGCAACCGAACCCGTCAGGCGTAATACGCGCGGCAAACGCGTCACCTCCACCGGCGTCACCTGGAGGTGCGCCATCTGCTCCGCTGGGACGGTGAACATTTGCGCCTTGAGCTCGTCGCCCGCGGCGGAGCCATAGGAAACCGAAGAGGCCCCCGCGTCCGCCACGCGCTGCCCACACCCCGCCAGGAAGAGCAATCCCACGAGAATCACAGGAAGGGCAGCGCGTGCCAAAGTTCTGTAACTGAAATTCGTTGAATAAATGCCGTAATCTGAGAACGGCTCCACAGCCCCGACAGAGGCGGTAGAATTTAGCCCACGGCGTGAGCCGCGGGTAGGCGAGCCCTCCCTCACCCCGTCCCCTCTCCCGGTCGCCGCGGCGACAGAGGGGTGTCCGTCAACTGACGGACGGGGAGCGGGTTGTCTTTCCCAGGGCTTGCGCCCTGGGCTACAACCTTCCGCCCCTGACGGGGCTGGGCGGGCGCCCGTTTTCCCTAGGGTTTTGCTTGCTGGTTTCATGGCAGTTTCCTCGTCCCTACGACTTCTCGCAACTGTTCGATGGCCAGCATGTAAGTGGCTAATGCCTGGCGATAGGCCAATTGGGTGGCGCGGTAGCTTCGCTCGGCGTCCAGGAAATCGAGCAGGCTGGCGGCGCCGCGCTTGTAAGCGTATTCACTGATATCACGCGAATCCTCGGCCTGCTTCAGATAGCCGGAGAGGTAAAGTTGAACCACCTGGTCGCCGGTCTTGAATGCCTGGTAAGCGTTGGCCACGTCGGTCATCACTGTTTGTTCGGCCGCGGTCTTGGTTTCCTGCGCCTGCATGATAGCGTAATGGGTGCGGGCTATCTCACCCTGATTTCGGTCAAAGATTGGAATTTCAATGTTCAGGAGCATGCTGGCGCTATTCACTGCAGAAACGTGGGTGTAATCGAGGGTGGTGATCAAGTCACGCTTGCCGTTGGCTTTGGCCAAGGAGTATTGGCTCTGCGCGGCGCTAACCCCCTGCTGCGCGGCGAGGTAGTCCGGCCGCAACTGAAGCGCCTTGAGTTGCAGGTCCTCTTGATTGAGCTTCAGCGGCGCGTAAGCGAGTTCGCCTACCACATCGTATCCCGCCGGGAGGGCGTCGTAGCCCAACAGCGCTCGCAGGCTCGCGAAAGCTTGCACCATGCTCAATCGCGCCTGGGAGACATCCATCTGAAACTGGAGCAACTGAAGTTTAATCTTCAGCAGGTCGCCTTCACTGATCGCCCCCGCTTTGTACTGTTCGGCGCTGAGGTTCACCGTCTGCTGATAGCTGGCCAGATCCTGCGTCGCGAATTGAAGGTTGGATTTGGCCAGGAGAATGCCGACAAACTGCTGCGCCACGTTAAGAGTCAATCCCCGTTCCGTATCACTGACCAGCGAACGTGTCACGGCGGTCTGGTCTCGGGCGGCCAGGATGCGAGCCTGCCGCTTGTGTCCCCGCTCGAAGGTGTAGCTCACCCCCACATCAAACTCGCTGACGTTGTTTATCGTCTGAGCGTTTAATTGGCCGGGGCTAAAAATTGGAACGAACAGGTCGTCATAAGTAAAGACCGGGTTGGGATGAATGGCGGCGGTAATCTCCTGTGCCTGGCTTTGTTGAATCTCGGTGCGGGCGGCCTTCAAGGCGTGGTTGTGGACCACCGCCATTTGGATAGCTTGGTCGAGGTCGATCCTCACGCTGGGGGCTGGCTGCTGCGCCACGCCGGTTTGCCATCCCAGGGCTAATAGGAGGGGAATCACCGTCTTAACAAGCCGAAGTCGAGACCATGCCGATTTTCGAAGTATTTGCATGTCAGCCTTCCTGGCAGCACCATCTAGAAACATTGGGTTTGGCTTTGAGGAGGAATCAGGACGTCGATTCCGGGCTCCTCGGCGACAAACTGCGATTCGGCAAGCAGACTAGGAAAGAGGTGGGGCGCGCCCAAATATGGCGCTCGACTCGTAGGATTGATAGCCACCCGGGGAGAAAAGAAACAGGCGGGATACCGAAACCTCCGCGTGTAACACTGGGAATACAGCCAGCGGCAGGGCCAGACTCTGGCGGACCATCTGACAAAAGCTGCAACTCAACTGGGTGGCGACCGGCGCACGCGGTTGCGAGGTGCCTTGACTAACAACACTCGAAGCTCCCCCGGAGAACGCCGTTAAAGGGTGTTGATGAAACGTCGTCAACCACAGCAGGTGGGCCTGCAGCAGCGTAAGGCCGCAGATGATCGCCGCCCTGAAAGGCCGTCGTCTGAGAGAAATACGCACAGGCTTTGATTATATCATAATCTGCGCGGGTATAGGACCTTCCGATAAGGGTCGCGTCAAAGTCCCTGTCATAAGGCGTTGGTTAATACCTCGCGCAGCTCATCCAATGTGAGGGTGAGGGGATTGCCTTTCGTGCTGCTGGCTTTGGAGGCCTTTTCGACGAGGATGGACACGTCCCGTTCCTGAATTCCGTACGAACGGAGAGGTGGAATCTGCAATTCACGGCACAGCGCGCGAACCCACTTGACTCCTTCTTCGGCGACGGCGTCCGGCTTGCCGGTGAGCAGTCGCGCCACGATTTCATAGCGGCGCACTGTCTCACCTTCCGGGGCGCGAGCGCGGGCGGCGCGAATATTGATGGCCATCCCGTGCGGCAGCAGCGCGGCGCAAATGGCTCCGTGCGGGGCGTCGAACATGCCACCCACCGGCGCGGCAAATCCGTGCACCACGCCCAGGCCGGCGTTGGCCAGCCCTAGTCCGCCCAGCAGGCTCGCCAGCGACATGTCTTCGCGAGCCGCGATGTCGCGACCACAGTGATAAGCGCGGCGTAGCGAGCGACTGACACAGCGCAAGCCCTCGAGACAGAAGCCGTCGGTGAGGGGATTGGCGCGGATCGAGACGTAAGGCTCAATCAACTGCGTGAGGGCGTCGAGCCCCGTACGGGCGGTGACCGCAGGCGGCAACTCGAGCGTTAACTCAGGGTCCACTACCGCCAGGCGCGCCAGCATCAGCGGGCTCCTCAAGCTGACCTTGACTCGGTGCTCGGCGGAAGCCAGCACCGCGTTGCGCGTGACTTCAGACCCCGTGCCGGCCGTCGTGGGGATGGCGATGAAGGGGAGAGAAGCATTGCGGAGGGGCTGCCCCTTGCCAATCACTTCCAGGTAATCGCTCAGCTCACCGCGGTTGGTCAGCAGCGCCGCAACGGCTTTTCCGGCGTCAATGGCGCTCCCCCCGCCGAAAGCGATCACCAGGTCGCATTGTTCCCGGCGGGCCAGCTCCACGCCCTGACGAACCAAAGCAACAGAGGGCTCTGCGTGGATGGCCAAGCTAACGCACGCGATTCCCTCTGTTTTTAATGCCTCGATCACCAGGGAGGCCCTTTCCGTCCGAGAACCTGTGACCAGCAGCGCTCGCCCACCCATCTCCTTTGCGGCAGGAGCAACTTCGCGCACCACTCCCGGTCCGAACAGGATGCGCGTAGCTGTGGCAAATTCGAATCGCATCGCCGCCTCATGGTTCAGCGTGAAATGAAAAGTCGCCGTTTTCGGTAAGCTACCGAATTCCGCCGCGGCGCGGCGGGAGTTTTCAAGGCATGGGGGTCTATCGTTCAATGAGGTCCGGGCCTGAGAACGTGTGAAAAAATCGCGTTGTAGCGGCGGTCTATGACCGCCGATCTTGCGTTTTCAGGTACATCGGCGCTCATAGAGCGCCGCTACAAATGCCCCAACCGATTTCTTCACACCTTCTGAGTTGGGGGAACGGGAGCGTGGAGCCGCTTGGAGGCACGCCCCCGACCTCATCGGCGCGATGAGCCCGCCGGGTTATCCCTCGGCACGGTTGCTCTCCAGCAGAGCCGGCTTCCGTACTCGGCGCTCGTCACTTGTCGCTGCTTTTCACCGCCTCGGCAACCATTGTTCGGATTTTGCGCTGGTCAGCGCTGAGCGTGCCGGGATCGCGGCCAAGCAGCCACCGGAGCTTCTGCTCGAGGACAGCCTGGGCTGCCTTGTGCTCACGCAGCCCGCGAAGGGTTCCAAACAGATTCCAAGCAGAGATGCACGTGCTCGGGTGCTCAGCCCCCAGCACTCGGTTACGGATGCCAAGCATCTCTTCGTGCATTTTCCGCGCACCCGTCAAGTCCCCCTGTGCCCGCAGCGCTTCGGCCAGGTTGTTCATGGCGACGAGCGTGTCCGGATGTTGGGGTCCCAGCACTCGGCGGGTGATGGTTACATCTTCATCCATCAGTTTGAGCGCGCCCAGCAGGTCGCCCTGTTCTTGGAGCGTATGGGCGAGGCTGCCCATTGAGACGAGGGTATCGTGGTGCTCCGGCCCGAGCAACCGTCGATGAAGGTTGAGAATCTTTTCCTGGAGACTGTGCGCCTCCGCCAAATCTCCTTGCGCACGGAGCGTATGGGCTAGGTTCAATACTGTTCATTTAACGATCCTCACGGATGCAGAAAAGTTGATGCGGCGAGTAGGTCCCCGCTTGCGAGGCCGCAGCCGGTAGTCGCTCATTTTGCGCTTCACGCCGCGGGGGTTGATGCGATGGCGGCTGCAACTCACCCGTTCCTGCAGAATCTCCTGGAGTATGGCCTCATGAAACGCTCTCTTCTGCCGAGGGGGGAGTAGCGACATAGCGAGCCAGGCGCCGTTGTATGACCCGCACGGCATGGAGGAAGGAAAGGTGGTCGGGATCTTCATCCGCCTGCAGGGCGGCCTCGTGCATCAGGCCGCGAATGGCAAAGTGGGCCATAAGGAGTCCATAAAACTCCTGCCGGACCAGTTCCGGAGTCTTGCTGCGCAGGACGATCTGGGCACCCCGCAGATGGGTCTTCAGTTCGTCCAGCGTGGTCTCAATTTCCCATCGCTCGTGATAGAGCGCCGCCAGTTCTTTCGCCGGGGCCGATCGGGGATCCAGAATCGTGGTGATCAGGCGATAGATCGGCTCCGCTCCTGGCACATCCTGCAGACGATATTCGATCACGCGGACCGTAATGGGGTGGCGCTGATTCCGGCGGTCCGAGGTGGACCGATAAATGCGACTGAGGTAGGAGCCATCCGCCAAGCGCTGGTCCACCTCCAAACGCGCATTCTGGCGGACTCGCCAGAGCAGTTCAGCGCCCGTCTGCGCGGCTTTCTGCCACAGTTCGTAGCCGGGGAAAAACCGGTCGGCCAAGCACAGCATGCCTTTTTTCAGGGCGGGCACCACGGCTTGCGCCAGTGTGATCTCATCCGTCGCATAGGAATCCACTTGCGCCGCCCACAGAACGTGGGTGCCATTTTCCAGCAAGCCCACGAAGCGAATCTTGGGGTAGGCACTCGATCCCCGACTGGCCCCGGGCCGGCCGAAGGCCCGGTCGTTCGCCGCGGTGTCTGCCACATCCAAGGTGCTGCCATCCAGGCTCACCAGCCGCCGTTGTCGATACCAGGCTCCCTGCGTCCGTTTTTCGGCGATCGGGGTTACGACGGTCTCGTACAGCTTCTTCAGCGGTTCGGTCCCCAGCCGGCTGCGGGCTTGCGAGATCCCCGATTTGCCCGCTACCTTTACGGTGGCCGACGGATCCAGCAGCCACTGCACTCCCTCCAGCAAGCAGCGCAGCACCTCGCGATAGGAAGAGCGCATGTAGAGCGCCAACGCGATGACGTAATAAACCACCACATGGGCGGGCAAATCACGCTCCCGCCGGCTGGTGCGGTTCGTCTGCTTCAAAGCCTCGCGGACTTTCTCGATGGGGAAAAACTTGGTGATGACACCCAGGCTGATGTAGTCGGTAATGCGGCTGCCTGCAGGTAGAGTTCCGACGGTACGGGCCATTCTGGGGGACCTCCCGCCCCAACCAGAATAGCACAAGAATCACGTTAAGTGAACAGTATTGGGGCTAGGTTGCCTATTGAGATGAGCGTGCGGGGGTGCTCAGGTCCCAGCACGCGTTGGAAGTCGGCGACGGCCTTTTCCTGAAGCTTGCGCGCCCCTGCCAAATCACCTTGCGCATGGAGCGTGTGGGCTAGGTTGTCCATTGAGTTCAGTGTGGATGGGTGGTCTGGCCCCAGCACCCGCTGGCGGACCGCAAGCACCTGTTGCTGCAGCTTGCGCGCCCCTGCTAGGTCGCCCTCGGCACCAAGCGCCAGGGCCAAGTTGTTCATTGCGTTGAGCGTGTTTGAATGCTCGGGCCCCAGTACCCGGCGGCATAAGGTGAGGGTCTCCATCCCCAACTTCTGCGCTTCTGCGAGGTTCCCCTGCGCCTGGAGCACGTTGGCTAGGTTGCTCATCGAGATGAGGGTGTCCGGGTGCTCGTGTCCCAGGACTCGGCGGCGAATCTCAAGCGTCTCGACGTTCAGCTTGCGCGCCCCCTCCAAGTTCCCTTGCGCCGAAAGCGTCGTTGCTAAGCTGTTCATCGCAGCAAGAGTGTTGGGATGCTCGGGGCCCTGCAGCCGCCGGAAGAACTCGAGTTGGCGCAAGTACAGGGCGCGGGCGGAATCGTACATTCCTCGTTCGTGGTCATAGCAGGCTATCCAGGCTAGAAGATTGGCCTCACGTACAGTCGCCGGCGTCGAGGCAACCTCCCGGGCATGGGTCACGTGGAACTCGATTTGGGAGTGAAGCCGGGCGTCTTCTGCCGCGTTCGCGATCTCCGCCCTGAGAGCTTCAATCGCCGTCGCTCGCAGCGCCTTGGCCCGCTCGGGCGCCGTGTCGCGAAACCGAACCGCGCGGGAAACCAGCGTGTGCACGACTCGTGCGTCCCCCCTCGCCCCCGCAACCTCGGCGAGCGATGCGCTCGTGACTTCTTTGAATGCAAGGCGGGCGTTCCACACCGCGTCCTGATGAGGGAGGCTGTCCGTTAGCTCGAACACTGCCGCGGCCAGGGATGCAGGAATGGGCGCCACGGCCAGCACCGAGGCCAGCCGGAGGAAGTTCCTGCGCTTGCACTCCTAGCTTGCGAATGCTGCGGAGCAGCGTGCCGGCGATGCTTGCCTCGTGACCATTGGGCAGCGCGTCCGCGAGTGTCCCGGCGAGTTCCAGCGTGTCCCTATCCCGGCGGCCAAGCTCGGCGCGAAAGTCCCTGAAGGGGGTGCCGCTCCCGAAGGAAACAAGCGCCGCCCCAGCCACGTCCAGGGCCAGAGCGTGGCGGCCGAGGTCCTCGGAAAGGCCTCGCGCCTGCTCCTCTTCCGCGCCGTCGACCGGAGCGCACCGCGAGGTGATCAATTGATGAGCTTCGTCCCGTGGCAGCACGGCTAAGTCAATGCCACTAGCCTGAGCGCTGTATTCGCGGCTGCGCGTGGTCACAAGCGTTCGGGCTAGCGGATGAGGCGCAAACCAACGGCGCAGTGCCTGGCCGTCGAGGCCGCCCGGCACGTCGTCCACGACCCAGAGGCAAACGCTGGCACGCCGCTCAATCTCGCGGGCCAGTGCGCCCTCGACTTCGGCAGCGCTCCGGCCTTCTACAGAGAGTCCGAGCCCCGCTGCGAAGTCACGCTCCTGGCGCTCGCGCTCCGCCTCTCTCTGATCCGGCCCAATGCCCGCCTTGGCGTCTTCGTTGCCGTAACCGCGCAGCCAGAAGATGCCGCCCGGGTAGGCAGCGCTGAACCTTAGCGCGTACTCCTCGGCCAGCAGCGATTTCCCCACGCCTCCAAGCCCCCGCACACTAGCGATTCCACCGCTCGCGGCGGTTGCGCCGGTAATCAAGGCGGCGTCACCCGAATGGAGAAGGGAGTGGACACGCCACAACTCCTCGAGGCGTCCTACAAAGCGCGTGGAGCCGACCCCGTGATTGCCGTACCACACGGGAGGAGTGAGCGTGCGTATCTCCGCTAGTGGGCCGCCGAGGATGGCCACATGCTCGCGGATCGCTTTGACGAGAGCTTGGATCGCAGGGCCATCACCCAGGGCAGGCGCAGGGCGAAACTTCGCGTCCCGCAGTTCGATCGGGTGAATGTGGTCGGCCCTGGTCTCGGGATTCACCACCAGCACCCGCCTTCGCGGGTCGCCTTCGCGCTGGGAGGCAAGGAAGGCCGCGGTCAGCTCCCACTGGCAGGCCCGGCGAGTGGGGTAAATCTTCGAGTACCAGGCGAGCAGCGCCTTCGAGCGCTCCAACCCTTGCTCGACGGCGCGCGTGATGCTTTCGAAATCTGCGATCTCCGTTTCGTCGAACCAAACCCGCAGACCCGTCGCCCGCAGTGCCGCCGCGAGTTCACGGGCGCGGTCCAAGTCGGCCTCGGCCCAGGTGTGACTTAGCAGGATGTCGTACTCAGCACGCATTAGGGGATCTCCCAGAAGCCCTCAAGCTCATCCTTTGGCCTATACATCTGGCCGAGTTCGTATCGTGTAACGGCCCTTTTGGTCGCACCGCTTCGGAGGTGCTGCCGGACGCGTTCCCTACTGACCTTTATACTCCTGCCGACTGACATTGCAAGAGATATAACGTCCGACCGCACAAGTTGGAAAATGAACTCGTCTTGCCCATGGAATCTTGATCGATTCGGTAGACCTGCGCGCCGGCTCTCACATCTGTCGACCCGTGAAAAAACGTTGGCACGCTCCGTTCCATTCCAGAACGAACGGTCGGTCGGAGTGCACCGCCTCCCGTTAATAAGGCGATCGATTCCGCCCTGGTTCTCACAATCGCCGACCCGCGAAAATAATTCTGGCATTTGGCTCCCATGGCCAAAAAGCGCGTGTAGCTTACCTTTCCTGCTTCGTCGTGATTGAGCCCGAATTCCGAAGTTGCGAGGCTCGAGTGGAAGTGCCCCCTCACCCGGCTCGCTACGCTCCCCACCCTCTCCCCAAGGGAGAGGGTGGCCCGCTGCCGGCGCTTTTGCCAGCCGGAGTGGGCCGGGTGAGGGGGCACTTCCGTAGAAAGTAAACACCGGTTCTGTTCTTAGGTCCGTCAACGCAGAAAATTCGGATTCAACGACTTGGCCCAGGAGCGCGGAGTTCCACTTCGGAATTCGGGTTGAGGTGGACTTTGCATGCATGGTGAGCGCGCGATCCTCGCGTGAGGGCTAATAGCGTGAGTAAAGCCCTCTGTTTCCTGCCTGTCTTTTCCTTATCGCAGCATTCCGACCCCATTTGACGCAAAAACGATCTCTGATTATTTTTCGCAACTGCGCGCCGTTGTTCAGCAGTTTTGAGAAGCCGCCAAACGGCAGGCGAGAAAGGAGGGTGCCAATCCATGCGCATGAAGTGGGACAGGGCACTCAAGAAGCCACTCGCAGTGGCCGCGATTTGCTTCGTCCTGGCTGCGCAGTATGTCCTGGCCCAGAACTTGGGTCAAAACCCTCCACTCTGTCATTCCGAGCGCAGATTTCATGATCCTTCGGCTCACCACTTTGGACAAAAATGCGCGTAGCGCCTTGGAGTGCGGTAGCAGCAGCTACCGCCTTTTCTTCTCTGGATTTTGCGCCCACGTCGTATTGACCAAAGTCCGAGGGCGGTAGCTGCTGCTACCGCACTCCAAGGCGCCTTTGGCACAGGCATTTTCATGGCGAGGAATCTTGCTCTGAAACTGAGGAACTGCCGAGATTCCTCGTCACCTTCGGCTCCTTGGAATGACAGTCTGGACGGTTCAACGTGGCCGTTCAAGGTCAAACGGGGGCGTGAACATGTTGTTGCTTCTATACAGAGCGACATAAATGATTGCGCATTCGGCTGTAGCGGCGGTCTCCGACCGCCGTCGTCGATCGGAGATCGACGCTACAATTTATGTCGCTCAGTATAGCGCCTTCTGCCTCACCAACCCTCATCTGCGGGAAAGATGTTCGAGTATTTTATGCCCGTGCGCGGCTCCGCCATCATGGAGGTTACGGTGTCGCGCCAAGTGGCGTAATGCGCGGTCTCCTTGTGGCGGACGGTGGCTTCCTGGCTGCGGTAAACTTCGACCAGAACAAAACGGGCAGGGTCATCGGCCTGCTGGATCACGTCGAAGCGCGCGATGCCCGGTTCCTTGACGCTGTTGCGCGCGTTCTCGATTGTGGCTTGCTTGAAGGCCTCGATGAATTCCGCTTTGACTCGAACGTGAACATGAACGATCAGCATGGCTCCTCCTTCGCGACGTAACGCCTGCCTACAGGCCGGCACTTGTTCCGTCGGCCATCGGCAGCCAAAAACCTGGTCTTTGATTATAGCCGAGGACCGCGCCCTAAGGCCTGGCCCGGGGTAGTGGGTCAGTTTGCTGTAGCGGCGCTCTCTGAGCGCCGGAACTCCTTGAGAATTCAAGGCCGGCGGTCAGAGACCGCCGCTACACGAATCAAAACGACCCACTACCCAGCCCGGACTTCCCTCCAAGGTGAGCTTTCCTCATCGGCCAACGGAAAGGGCGGGGCTTTGCAGGCTGCGGAAAAACCCGTTCGGCTTGTCATTCCCAGGAGGCGCAGGCGACGACCCGTCGCACGAAGGCTCTGTGCCGCAGGTCGAGGAATCTCGCAAGCCCTTTGTTCCCAGAGCAAGATTCCTCGCTTCCCTCCGCACTGAGTCGGACTGATCCGTCGGTTGACGGATTCCCAAGGCGTTTTTAGCATCCTGCTGGTGCGCTGTCCAGGTGGAGGAAGCGGAGTAAGCAAAAGCTCTTGCAGTGCGGCCGGAATAGACAAAATGTCGCTGTGGCGGGCTGAGAACAAACTTGGCCATTTCAGATTGAACGACCTAAGCCCGAATTCCTACGAAAACAAAGCGCCACTGTGGAACACACGGGAACGAATCCGTAATTTCTATAAAAACAGATCGGGAAATCCAGCCTAGCAGGTCAAGTCAGCACGGGTAAACCTGAAGTCGTTGATCGGCCCAAGGAAGGTGACCGCAAGCCGGTCGGTTTGGAAGAACTCGCGCGCCACTTCCAGCACATTCAGGGGAAGTCACTTCGTCGACGCGCTGGGAGATCTCGTCGAGCGAGATGTACCGCCCGAAATACATTTCCTGCCGCGCCGCATTCGACATGCGGCTGCCCGTAGTCTCCAGGCTGAGCAGAAGGTTACCCTTCAGATAGTCTTTGGCATGCTGGAGTTCCTGATCGCTGATGGCTTGGGCCTTTAACTGCCGGAACTCCTCGAGGATAAGGCTCAGGACCTGGCGCGCATTCTCCATCGACGTGCCTGCGTAAACACTCAAGCAACCGGCATCGCGAAAGCTGCTGAGGCCGGAGAAAACCGAGTAGGCCAGCCCGCGCTTTTCGCGAATGTTCTGAAAGAGCCGCGAACTCATCCCGCCACCGAGCACGGTATTGAGGATGTAACAGGCAAAGCGCCTGGCGTGCGACTGCGGGTAGGAAGGCGCGCCGACACAGAGGTGAACTTGTTCAAGCTCTCTCTTATGCCGATGGCGGATGCTGGGGTGTGGGGTGGGCGGGGGACCGTCGTCAACCTTCGGCCCACAGGGCAGGTCGGCAAAAGACTTGGCGACCAGGTCCACGAAGCGCGCGTGCTCGAGGTTTCCCGCGGCGGCTATCAACGTGCTGTTGGGGGTGTAATGGCGGCGGAAGTAGTCGCAAAGCCGATCCCGGTTGAAGCTGCTCACCGTGTGGCGAGTGCCCAGAATGGGCCTGCCCAAAGCGTGCCCACGCCAGTAACTCTGCGTGAACATCTCGTGCACCAGGTCGTCAGGCGTGTCCTCGACCATCTTGATTTCTTCCTGGATAACCTTCGATTCCTTGCCGATGTCTTCCGGTTGAAAGAGAGGATTGAGGAACAGGTCGGAAACGATGTCGAAGGCCCGCGGCACGTGCTCGTCCAAAGCCTTCATGGAGAAACACGTGCACTCCTTGGCCGTAAAGGCGTCCAGATGGCCACCGATCGAATCGGCCTCACGGGCAATCTGCTCCGCACTCCGGTTCTTAGTCCCCTTGAAGACCATGTGCTCGATAAAATGCGAGATGCCGTTCTCTTCCTCGCTTTCCTGGCGCGACCCGGTCTTCACCCAGATGCCCATGGAGACGGAGCGGACGGCAGGCATCGCCTCAGTGAGAATTGTGAGACCGTTGGGGAGAACGTCTTTACGAACCTCCGACATGTAGAATTCCTTCTCTATTTGCGAGAGTCTGCCCCAGGCCCGGGCAACGCACAAACGGCAATTCGCCCCTGTCATTATTTTTACCATAGGACTGCCGAAAAGACTAGCCGACCTTTCGCAGGGGGTGCGCGACAAAACTGTGACGGTTAGGCGCACCTGCGGTTCTCCCAATAGTCTTCAAATTTGCCACTCAAGCGATTGCAGCGAAGGGCGAGGATGGCGTTGGCGCCGCGCACCGTCCAGAACATGCCCGAGCGTTTGAGCCTCGACCCGATCACGGTTTTGCACCCCGCCTCGATCACGCCTGAGCCCACAAACAACTCTTGTCGCCGAAATTCGGGATAGCGCATGCGCGGGGCGTTGCGGGCGAAGTAATCGGCTTCGAGCCGGAGGAACTCCGCCGCCTGGGGGGTGGATGGGGGCAAGAACCGCAACTCCTTGACTAAGGACTCGATCTTGCCGCCCTCGAGTTTCTGTTCCAGCTTCTTCGTCCATCGTTGGCGCTGGCGCTCCTCGGTAGCCCACAACTTTCCCGACAGGTCCCACAAGTGCTGCCGAGCGTGGTAGAGGTCCACGATCTGAACCGAACCTGGAAAGTGCTCGTCCGCCAAGTTCCAGATCCACACGGCACCGTCCCCTAGCACTACCTTCTTCTTCGCCCCGCTCCAGCCCCGCTGCCCGGCTTCGCTGTACATCCTTCGGCCAAAGGCCTCTGCCGTTTCGATCCCTCCACTATAGGTCGTGGAAGCCTCGTCGCGTAGCGGTCGGCCCTTCGCATCCACCCTCGTCTGCGTAAACACACAGCCCAACTTCGCCTCCCGCGTGCCGGCCTGTTCTCCCTCTTTACCAGTTCGTCCCTCCGTCTCGGAGGCCACCGTCGGCACCCCCGTTCCATCCATCTCGATGTACAGCACCGGGATTTCCGGTCCCTTTTGCGGCAACTCCAGTTCCAGGGCCTGCTCAATTTCCACCTGCTCCTGCGCCGCGATTTCCATCCCCAAGGCTTCTGCCTGCCGTTCCACCGCCTTGGTGGTGACCTCCAGCGCCGCCAGCAGTTCCAGTTGCTCCCGTCCCTGCTCAAACGACGACTCGCTACCCACCCAGCCCATCATGCGCCGTACCCCGGGGGAATACTCGCTGCCCACCCCATCCAGTTCTTGATCGCGCGGACTCTGGCCTCGCTGACAGTGCGTACACACGTAGTAGGGACGCTCGGTCTCGACTCGCCCCAGCACGGTCAACAATCGCTTGGGACGCATCTGGTGATATCGAGCGGCCTGGCCGCAGAGGCAGGGAACTTGGCGGGAAAACTCCTCCTCTGGGGTGAGTAGTTCCTCCAGCATTCCGGCCCCCGCGCGGTGCAGGGCGGCGCGGGTCGCCATCTCCACGGCTTCCAAGTCCAGCCTTCCCGACTTGCGCCGTCCGGCAAAAATCACCGCCAGGAGGGACTCTACTTCTTCCGCCACTTCCCGCTGAATGGCTTCCGCCGTTTTTTTCCTGCTCCTTCCTTCCCGCCTCCTCCGGGATCGGACGCTGACGGCAGATCTTATCGTTCAGCTCTACAAAAGCGCGGCTCAGTTGCTGATACTTGCGGAACTCGGCAATCTCGCGCTCCGCCTTGCCTTGCGCCTCCGGACTGGAGAAGCTCTCGGTCACCGTCTTGCCTCGCATCTTGTAGGTGAGACGGAGCGTGGGGCCATGGCCCGCCTCCCCAGGCTGATGACAGTGACAGCGGGGGTTCCCGCAGCGCCCCTGGGTGGCGGTGATCGATCCCGGCCGAAAGTCACCCAGTTCGGAGATCTGATGCAAAATCGACCGACGTTCTGCTTCCAAGGCAGAAAGAGAATCCGGCATAAGGTGCCTCCTTATGCCTAGCGTATCATTACGCACGGTTTACGTCCTCGCAAAAGCCAAGCCCATCACCCCCCACACTTATGTCGCGCACCCGGCTGGGAAGGGGAAATTGACACCGCCCGAAGAAAGGTGAGAAAGTTAGAAGAACGACTGGAGAACTGAACATGCCTAACGCGAAGGCCCCCACCATTCCCGATGTCCGCGTCTTGAAAGACTTTATGGAAGAGTATCAGGACATGATGCGGGACGCGCAGCAGGGGGTTAAGCGGGTTCTGGCGCTTAACCCACAAACAGAAAAGTTCTGGGATGAATTAACGGACGTGGCCACTAAGATCAGCTTGGTGGGCGACCGCTCGAATACGCTCTGGGAAGAGATCGTCCGGCTCATCGACGAACTACCTGACGATTGATTCCCGCTTTCGCGGGAATGACGGGCGTGCGCTGATTTTCTGGAGGGCGCAGCGAGGAGTCTCGCTGTGCTCACAACTCAAAGAGTCGAGGGTCGAAAGTTCTTAACTCTTTGACTCTGGACTTCTCGACTTATTACGTATTCTGGTTTTCCACGAGCTCCCGTGCCCGCTGGCCGGCGCGAACCACCGCTTTGATCAAGGTGACCCGCAGGCCGCCTTCTTCGAGCTCGAGCAGGCCATCGATCGTGCAGCCCGCAGGCGTGGTTACAATATCCTTCAATTTGGCGGGATGCTCGCCGGTGTGAAGCACCATGGCGGACGCTCCCAACAAGGTTTGGGCGGAGAGTTCGGTGGAAAGGTCGCGCGGCAGCCCCATTTTCACCCCCGCCTCGGCCAATGATTCGATAATCAAATAAACGTAGGCAGGGCCGGAAGCCGAAAGGCCGGTGATGGCGTCCATGTGTTCTTCACCCACCACCACGACTCGGCCCATCGAGCTGAATATCTCGCGGGTCATGCCGACGTCATCTTCCGTGGCATGGAGCCCCGCCGCAAGGGCCGTCATTCCCTGGCGGATGAGGCACGGCGTGTTGGGCATGGCGCGGACCACGCGCACCGGCCGTCCTATTTCTCGCTCGATCAAGGACGTTGTCACCGAGGCCGCACAGGAAATGATGACCGCGTCTTTTCTCAGCTTGTCCTTGACTTCGTGCAGGACGCCCTTCACCTGTTGGGGTTTCAAACAAATAAGCACCAAGTCGGCACCGGAGACTGCTTGAATGTTGTTAGTGTGCGCCTTGATGCCGTATTTTTCCGTCAGGTGGTCCGCCCGTGGTCGGTCGGCTACCGCTACCGTCGCTTCGATGCACCCCGCAGGAACAAACTGCGAGCCCAAGATTCCCGTTAGCAATGCTTCGCCCAGCTTCCCGCCGCCGATGAGCGCGAGTTTCCTGACCCGGGAGTGAAAAGTCTTGCCGCCTTGGGCACTCTTCTGCGAAGCGTCTGTTGCAGGCTTCATATCTCTCCTCGACTGAGTCGATTGCGGTTGGCGTAGGGGCGAGCGGCGCTCGCCCGACGGCCTCTCCCCACGGCTCACGTTTTCACCGCTATCGTCGCGCCTCGGCTTGGGCGGCGGTGGCTTCCTCCTTGGAACCCTGAATCCAGGGCATCATCTTCCGCAGCTCACTCCCAACCTTTTCGATCAGGTGCTCTGCGGCCTGGGCGCGCATTTCGAGGAACTTCTTCCGGCCCCGAGCGTTTTCCTCCATCCATTCTTTCGCGAAGCGGCCATTCTGAACCTCGGCGAGGATCTTCTTCATGGTCTCGCGCACGTGCGCGTCAATCACCATGCGGCCCGCGCGTGTAGTCGCCGTATTCCGCCGTGTCGCTCACCGAATAGCGCATGTACTTGATGCCGCCCTGATAAATCAGGTCCACGATCAGCTTCAATTCGTGCAGGCACTCGAAGTAGGCGATCTCCGGTTGGTAGCCCGCCTGGACCAGGGTTTCAAATCCCGCCGTGATCAAGGCTGATACCCCGCCGCACAAGACAGTTTGCTCGCCGAACAAGTCTGTTTCGGTCTCTTCCTTGAAGGTGGTGCGGATGACGCCCGCCTTAAGGCTCCCCAATCCTCTTGCGTAGGCGAAGCGCGGTTTGTTCAGCGTGGCCGGAGGCGTCCTGCTCGACGGCGAGCAGGGCCGGCACGCCGATGCCTTCCTGGAAAAGCTCGCGCAAGCGGTGGCCGGGGCACTTGGGCGCGATCATGATGACATCCACCGTGGGAGGCGGAATGACAAACTTGAAGTGAATATTGAACCCGTGGGCAAACAACAAGGTCTTCCCTTTGCCAAGGTGGGGCTCGATCTGTTCCTTGTAAACTTTGGGCTGCACATGGTCAGGGATGAGCACGGCGATAAGGTCGCCGCGCCGGGAGGCTTCCGCAGCATCCACCACTTCGAAGCCCGCCTCCTTCGCCTTGGCCTGAGGGGTAGAGGGGCGGACTTCACCCACGATAACCTTCAGCCCGCTGTCGCGCAGATTGAGCGCGTGCGCGTGCCCCTGGCTCCCATAGCCGATGATCGCGATGGTCTTGCCCGCCAAGTCTTTCAAATCTCCGTCATTTTCGTAATAGACTTTTGCCATTTCGTTTCCTTTTCAAAAATGAAATATCTCCAGCTCTTGACATCAGGGGAACAATGCAGAATACCAGTTCTTCGCCTTGGCGTCATGTACTACTCGTCGGGATATGGTTTCGTCAGAGTCTCCGATCAGGGCCGAATGGCGGGCCGGAAATGCCCCGGAAGGGACAAGCCGTGAGTAGCCGTGGGTGTAACCCGCGGAAACGAGGCAAAAAAACCGCCTCGGCCCCGGAGGGGCCGACCTACTGGTCGACCCCCTTGGGGTTGACTAATTCGCATTGCAATGTTGTCCGCAGGTTGAAACCTGCGGCTACTCACGAGAGGCCCCTCCGGGGCCTCAAGCCTCGACTTCCGCAAGCTCCGGCTGCGGGGCGCAGCGTGTTGTCTTGACGCAAGCAAAGGGAAGGAACGCTGGGTCTTGAGCGCCGGTCGAGGCTGGGCTCCGCCGTTTGTCCGCCGGAATCTCCAGCAAATACTTCCCGTGGCTGGCAAAAACCAACTTCGCTTCAGGAAATGCTTTCAGCAGTTGAGCGACGCTGGAATTGTCCTCTTCCGAATCGATGAACACGAAGGAAGCATTCGGAAAGGATTCATGGCGGTAGCAGGTGACGTGCTGCACCCCCTCGGTCCGCCGCAAGAAGTTGAAGAGGTAGTCTACATCGGCTTCCGGCGAGTCTACGACACCCATCAGGGAGAACCCCGCCGGCCGGGCCGTCATCGCCAGGGTGGTGATCTTCAGGCTCTTGCGGCGAAAAATGTTCATCAGCCGGCAGATGGAGATCATGTCGTTATTCGTTTCGAGGGTCAGCAACCATTGCATAGCCTGCTCCTGTCAGGACGCTAAACCGCCCACAGATCGTCGAGCGCTTCCTCTTCCACCAGCACGCGCGGCGGCTCCACCACCATTTCCGCCAGCGACGCTCCCGGCGGAACGATCGGATAAACGTTCTCGGCCGGATCCACCCAGAAGTCGATCAGGCGCGGCTCGCGATCGCTCAAGAAATCCCGCACCGCATCCGCAACGTCGGTGCGGTGCTCGACCCGCGCGCCACGGATCCCGTAAGCTTCGGCCAGCTTCACGAAGTCGGGCGCGAAGTCCAGGTCGATGTCGCAGTAACGTTTCTCAAAAAAGATCTCCTGCCACTGGCGCACCATCCCCAGGGCGCGGTTATTGATGATGGCGATCTTGACCGGAACGCGGTACTGCACCACGGTGGCGAGGTCGTTCAGGGTCATCTGGAATCCGCCGTCGCCCACGATGGCGATCACCTGGCGATCGGGAAAGGCCATTTGCGCGCCCATGGCCGCCGGGAAGCCGTAGCCCATCGAGCCGAGCCCGCTCGAAGAGAGCCACGTGCGCGGGCGCGTGAAATTCGCAGAATTGCGCGCCCCACATCTGGTGCTGGCCCACGTCCACGGCGACGATGGCATCCTCGCTGGCATATTGCGAGAGCGTCTCGATCACGAATTGAGGCTTGACGTTATTGGCATACTTGTCGTAGGTCAGCGGGTGCTCGGAGCGCCAGGACTCAATGCGCTGCAGCCACTGCTGCCGTTCCATTGGAGGTGTGCGCGTTCCTGCGCTTCAAGGCGGCAAGGAGCGCGCGCAAGGCTTCCTTGGCGTCGCCGACCAGAGCCAGATCCACGCGCACGTTCTTGTTGACCTCGGAGGGGTCCACGTCCAGGTGGATCTTCTTGGCGTTGGGCGCAAAACCGTTCAGGCGGCCGGTGACGCGGTCGTCAAACCGCGCGCCGACCGCCATCAGCAGGTCGCACTGGCAGATCGCCATGTTGGTGGCGTAAGAGCCGTGCATTCCCAACATGCCCAGCGAAAGCGGATGGCGGGAAGGAAAGCTCCCCAGACCCATCAACGTCGTGGTGACGGGGAATGTGCGTCATTCGGCAAGCTCGCGCAATTCCTCGCAGGCGTTGGCCGTGATGACGCCTCCACCCACATAAAGCACCGCCCTTCGGCTCTCCAGGATCATATCGGCGGCACGCTCGACCTCGTCGTCCGTCCACTCCTGCACGCGCTCGGGAAGTACGGGACCGGCATGGGGCGGAAAGCTGGCCTCGGCATTTTCCATGAGCACGTTCTTGGGGAGATCGACTAGCACCGGTCCGGGCCGTCCCGATACCGCGGCTTTGAAGGCTTTCTGAATCACGCTAGGGACCTCGGCAGCAGACCGAACCAGAAATGATTGCTTGGTGCTGGGCAGACTGATGCCGATCGTGTCGGCCTCCTGGAAGGCGTCCTTGCCGAGCAGCGACAACGGCACTTGGCCGGTCAACGCCACCACCGGAATGGAATCCATCATCGCCGACGTCAGGCCAGTGATCAGATTCGTGGCGCCGGGCCCGGAGGTGCCAAGACAGACGCCCGGCTTGCCGGTGACCCGCGCGTAGCCGTCTGCCGCGAAGGCCGCAGCCTGCTCGTGACGCACCAGCAGGTGACGAATGCCCGCGCTGTAAAGGGCGTCGTAAAGAGGTAATACGGCACCGCCGGGAAGCCCGAAAAACACTTCCACCCCCTGACGTTTGAGGCTTTCGAGTAAGAGTTCCGAACCCGAGTAAAATTTCGGCATCTTCTCTCCCGCTCCGACAGCAGCGAGCACTCACTACCGACCAGTCGGTAGGTAGAATAGCATTCCACTTTGCCGCTGTCAATCTCTTCTTTTGTTTTGGCTTCTTGTCGCGGTTCGCCGCCCAGCCCTCAGGCTGGCGGCGCCGTAACGATGACGTGCGATCTCTCTGTGGATACGCCGCTCAGCACCTTGGCCGGCGGCGCCGTAAGGATGAGACGGATGACGTTCCTATTTAAGAGCGAGCCATTCATTGTCTTAGCCCCCCCTCCGACCGAGAACACACCCTCGCTCGGGGGGCACCGCTAGAAGCGCAACTTCCGCTCCCTACAACCGAGAATAACCGAGATGCTTGATCACTCACAATTCAATTTACTTATTATTACCATAAAATTTATCTATTAAAGTTTTCTGTGGTTTTAGATTTGACGATCCAGCAAAACAAGTGGCACAGGCAGGAGTGCCTGTGCCACTGACCACTGGCGACGGACTATGGACATTCACCGCAACAGCTCTTCCAGTCGCACCGCCTGGTCTGTCTTCTCGTCGCGATACTTGATGATGACGGGAGTATAGAGGGAAAGGCCCAGCTCATTCCCTCGTCCCGAGGTAATGGCGCGGGCCCCGGGGACGACCACCGCACCCGCAGGAATCATCAACGGCTTTTCACCCTCGCGGCGATAGACGGCGCCCCGCACCAAATCGTAGACGGGGGTGGAGCCGGTCAAAATCGTGCCGGCGGCCAAAACGCTTCCCTTACCAACAATGGTCCCCTCGAAGACTCCGCAGTTGCCGCCCACCAGCACCTCGTCTTCCACAATCACGGGCATGGCGCCGACCGGCTCGAGCACGCCGCCAATCTGCGCCGCGGCGCTGAGGTGCACGCGCTTGCCCACCTGCGCGCACGAGCCCACCAAGGCGTGCGAGTCGATCATAGTCCCATCGTCCACATAGGCCCCCACGTTCACATACATGGGCGGCATGCACGTCACGTTCTTACCGAGGTAACAGCCATCGCGTATCGAAGAGCCACCGGGGACTACGCGCACGTTTTGGTTCGCAGGGATTTGCTTCAAAGGAAACGTGTGCTTGTCGCGAAACTGAGAATCGGCGGGCGGCATTTCCACGATGCGCCCAATCCGAAACCCCAGCAAAATCCCCTTCTTCACCCAGGCATTCACTTTCCAGCCAGTTGGCGAACCCGGCTCAGGCTCCGCCGCGCGAATACGGCCTTCATTCAGCGCCGACTTGAATTCGTCAAAGGCGCGGAAGTATTCCTCGCCGAATTCCTTGGTCTCACGAGCGTAAAGCTCTGCGATGTGCGTTTGAAGATTCATCTGGTGTAATAGCGACTCACGGAGATGCTGACCTTGGCTATATGCCAAGAAGCAAACGCAGACCGTCCTCCACTTGGCGAAAGCATTGCGGCGATATCTTGGATACGCGGCTCGTGAGCCAGCGTTTATCGAGCGCCGTGAGCTGCGAGACGTTGGCCACCGAGTCATTGCTCAAGCCGGTGTCCTGCCGCCGGCATAGCACATTGCCAGGGGCATCCGCCAGCCTCAAATTGGACGTGAACGCCACAGCGACTACAGTCGCAACTCCGCTCTGATTGAATGGGTCCGTTTGGACCACGAGAACGGGACGCCGAAAACCTGGCTCCGACCCGAGCGGCGGAGGAAGATTGGCCCACCAGATTTCGCCCCGTCGAATCACCACTTCTCCTTGGATAGTAAGTCGTACGCTGCAGCCGTCAAAAAGGGATCAGGCTCCGAAGGTTCTCCCGCATAAACCGCGTCCAACGCTTCCTTGATTCCCTTTTCCCGCTGTGACTTGAGATATGCGGCAACTGCTTTGGCGTAAAAGCGGCTACGCGAAACCTTCTCCCGCTTCGCTGCCCGCTCCGCCGCATTGAAAAGAGGATCGGGAATTGAGATTGCTGTTTTCATGAGACGAGTATAACCTGAGTTATACCAGGAAGCAAGCCGGGCGGTTGCACCCAGGGCTACTGACGGCTTGCCCCTTCGGGGCAATTCCCGCCCAACCGTTTGGTTCTGATCGAGCGCTCTGAGCAACCCTACACTTGCACGCCTGAACATTGCATTTTTGTAAAGCCCGGTTAAACTAAAATCAGATGCTGACTTCGGGCTTGGACGACATGCCGCAGAATTCTCTGGCCTCTTTAGCTTGGGCGCACCCGCTCGTCCAGGAATGGTTCGAAGGCAGGTTCGGCTCGCCAACGGAGCCGCAAGAGCAGGGCTGGCCACCAATTCTGGCAGGCAAATCCACGCTGGTCTGCGCGCCCACGGGCTCCGGCAAGACGCTGGCAGCGTTTCTCGCCTGCATTGATCGCCTGATTCGAAAGGCCCTGAGCGGCGAGCTCCAGGATCGGACGGAAGTCCTTTATGTTTCGCCCCTCAAGGCACTGAGCAACGACATACGCAAGAATTTGGAAGTCCCGCTGAGCGAAATCACCGCGCTCGCAGGTCAGCGAGGGTTATTGATGCCCCCCATCCGCGCCGCCGTTCGCACCGGCGACAGACTGACGCCGGAGCGCCGGGCGATGCTCAAGCAGCCACCGCACATACTCGTGACAACGCCCGAGTCGCTTTACATCCTGCTGACGGCGGAAAAGAGCCGCGCCATCCTGCGCGACGTTGAAACGGTGATTGTGGATGAAATACATGCCGTGGCGGACGACAAACGCGGCGCACATCTTTCGCTTTCACTCGAAAGGTTGGAAGTTCTGATAGCGCAGTCGCGCCCGAACCGCCCACCGGTGCGCATTGGACTTTCAGCCACGCAAAAGCCCATCGAGCTGGTAGCCAAGTTTCTGGCCGGAAATGGCCGCGCCGAGCCGGTCATCGTCAACGTTGGGCAACGGCGGGCGCTCGACCTTGCGGTGGAAGTGCCTCGCAGCGAACTTGGACCCATCGCCACCAATGACATGTGGGAAGAGGTTTACGACCGGCTGGCTGAGCTCGCGCGGCAACATCGCTCGACGCTGGTCTTTGTGAACACCCGGCGGCTGTCTGAGCGCATATCGCATCACCTCGCCCAACGCCTGGGCGCGGATGCCGTCGCGGCGCATCACGGCAGCCTGGCGCGTAAGGTGCGGCTGGTTGCGGAGAATAGGTTGAAGTCGGGAGACGTACGAGTGCTAGTGGCCACCGCTTCCCTCGAGCTCGGCATCGACATCGGCACAGTGGACCTTGTTTGCCAGATCGGATCAACCCATTCCATTGCCGTGGCCTTGCAACGGATCGGCCGGGCTGGCCACTGGCGCGGGGCAGTGCCCAAGGGGCGCTTTTTCGCCACAACGCGCGACGAGTTAATCGAATGTGCTGCGCTGGTTCGAGCCCTGCGACAGGGTGATCTCGACCGCCTCGAGATTCCGGATGCGCCCCTGGACATCCTGGCTCAACAAATCGTGGCCATGTGCGCTTGCGAAGAGTGGCAGGAAGACGATCTCTTTCAGGTCGTGCGCCAGGCCTACCCCTACCGCGATTCGCCCCGCGAGGACTTTGACGCACTGCTCGAAATCCTCTCGGAGGGAATCACCGCTCGCCGCGGTCGCTACGGGGCCTATCTGCATCGCGACCGCGTCCAGCATCGCCTGCGAGGCCGGCGCGGCAGCCGCTTAGTGGCCATTACCAACGGCGGCGCTATTCCTGAGTCCGCGCTTTACACGGTCGTGGCGCAGCCGGAAGGCGTCACGGTGGGCACCGTGGCCGAAGACTTCGCGGTCGAAAGCATGGGCGGCGACGTCTTCTTGTTAGGGAACACCTCCTGGCGCATCTCCCGGATCGAAGGCGGTTCAGGACGCGTGCTGGTGGAGGATGCGCGCGGCGCGGCCCCCAATATTCCCTTCTGGCTTGGCGAGGCGCCGGCGCGCACGCCGGAGCTTTCCGCCCAGGTTTCAGAGATACGCGAGAAGATTAGCAGCCTGGCTGTAACGCCGGTCGCCACTGTGCATGAGAATGCGCGAAGCGCCTTGGAGTGCGGCAGCGAAGCTGCCGCCGTGAATTCCGACGAAAAGGCGGTAGCTGTCCGTCAGCTGACGGATACCGCACTCCAAGGTGCCTTCGGCACAACCGCTCTCATCGCAACGGAGAATCTCGCTCTGGAAAGGTGGGACGTGCGCGATTGCTCGTCGCTTGCGGCTCCTCGGAATGACAGACTGGAGGGGTTATTCGGCATTCAGGTAAAGGGTGGCGCTACGTCACCCGCTATCGGCTGGTTGAAGGAGCAATGCGGGCTGGATGACGCGGGGGCCGAGCAGGCTGTGGAATACGTACTGGCAGGGCGCGCCATGCTGGGCGCGGTTCCGACACAAAACAGAATTGTTGCCGAGCGCTTTTTCGACGAGGCCGGCGGCATGCAACTCATCATCCACGCGCCGTTTGGCGGCAGAATCAACAAAGCCTGGGGACTGGCGCTGCGCAAGAGATTTTGCCGTTCATTCAATTTTGAATTGCAAGCCGCCGCCACCGAGGATGGCCTGAACATTTCGCTTGGCGAGCAGCACAGCTTTCCGCTCGCGGATGTCTTCCATTTTCTGGCGCCGGAATCCACTGCCGCCGTCCTCGAGCAGGCCGCGCTGGTTTCCCCCATCTTCGCCACGCGCTGGCGCTGGGATGCCACACGCGCTCTGGCGCTGCCGCGTTTTCGCAACGGAAAAAAGATTCCGCTTCAAATTCAACGCATGCGCGCGGACGACCTCCTGGCCGCAGTCTTCCCGGACGCGGCGGCGTGCCAGGACAACCTCGAGGGCGACATTCGCGTTCCGGACCACCCGCTGGTCCGGGAGGTGATGAAAGACGTGCTCACGGAAGCGCTGGACCTCGAGGGGTTGATCCGGGTGCTGCGCGGGATCGGCGATGGCAGTATCCGCTGCCTCGCGGTGGACACGCCTGCTCCCTCTCCATTCTCGCACGAGATTTTGAACGCCAATCCCTACGCCTTCCTCGACGATGCCCCGCTCGAGGAGCGCCGGGCGCGCGCCGTTTCCCTGCGCCGCGCTCTGCCGGAGTCAGTGCTCACAGAAATCGGTCGGCTTGATCCCGCCGCCATCGCGCAAGTCCGCGAAGAAGCCTGGCCGGATGTTCGCGACGCGGACGAATTGAACGAAGTGCTCCAGGTATTTGTTGCCTTGCCCGAAAACTTCCCGTCGCCCGGAGGCGCGCAGGTTGCCGTACTGTGGGGCAATCTTTTTCGTGAACTTGTCGCCGAGAAGCGCGCCGCTCGTGCGGTGGTAGGCGACGGTATCGTCTGGGTCGCGGCGGAGAGAATCAAGTCGTTCTCAACTCTTTTCCCTCAGGCAAAGCTCGAGACCCAACCGGCCGAAATCGACGAGCCTGTTACTGCGAGAGACGGAGCCCTGCTTCAGCTCGTCCGAGGTTGGATGGCGCACTCCGGACCCCTCGAGATTCCCTGGCTGGTCCGCACCGTGGGATTGCCGGCGGCTGACACCGAGGCTGCCATGCTTCGCCTCGAGGCCGAAGGTCGAGTGTTGCGAGGACAATTCACCGGCGCAGCGGCTCCCCTCCTCTCAGAGGAGGGAACCAAGGGGTGGCGCCCCACGATTGAATGGTGCGATCGCCGGCTGCTGGCGCGCATTCATCGGCTCACGCTGGGTGCGCTACGCAAGGAGATTCAGCCGGTCACTCGAGCTCAGTTCATGCGCTGGCTGCTGCGCTGGCAACACCTCGCCCCAGGCACGCAAGTGACTGGTGAACGGGGCGTGCTCGAAGTCATAAGGCAATTGCAAGGCTTCGAAGCGCCCGCCAGCACCTGGGAGCCGCACATCCTGGCGCCCCGCGTGGCGGGCTATGATCCGCAAATACTCGACCAGCTTTGCCTGACCGGCGCCGTGGGCTGGGGACGTTTGTCGCCGCATCCGGCCACCCTCGAGCCGAGCGAGACTTATGCCGCCCCGCTCTCCAGAGATCCCACGAAAGCGTGTCATTCCGAGCGCAGCGAGGAATCTCGCTCTGGTCTCCTTCCTGATCAGCGCTTTTCCGCCACGATGCAGAGCAAGATTCCTCGCGGAGTTTACCCTGAGCGAACTGCGGAGATCCTTCGCTGCGCTCAGGATGACAGCGAACGGACTCGGAATGACATGCCAGGTGTTGCCGCGCGGCGCATCACTCCCTCGAGCGTGGCCCCTGTCACCTTCTTCGTGCGGGAAGAATCGGATTGGATGATTCCGCGTCATGCCCCGCTGCTGGAAGTTCATCGAGCCCTAAGCCACGTCGCACAGGAGGTGCTCGAGTATATCCGGCAGCGCGGCGCTTCGTTTTTCCCCGACATTGTGCGCGGAACCGGTACGCTCAAATCGGAAGTCGAAACCGCGCTCTGGGAATTGGTGGCGGCGGGACTCTTCACTGCCGATGGCTTCGACAATCTGCGCGCCCTCATCGACCCGAAGCGCCGCGCCGGACAAGGCCGAGGCCGCAAGGCTCGCCCGCGACACAGCACGGGACGATGGTCGCCGCTCTTTTCAGGCGAGCCGACAGATCGCGCCAAGGCTCTCGAAGCGGTTTGCCGTGTGCTGCTCGAGCGTTATGGTGTGGTGTTTCGAGAATTAACCTTGCGGGAGGAATTCCCGTTCAAGTGGCGCGAGCTGCTGATTACCTTCAGGTGCCTCGAGGATCGCGGTGAGGTGCGCGGTGGCCGCTTTGTGGACGGTTTCCTGGGCGAGCAATTCGCCTTGCCGGTGGCGCCCGAATCGCTGCGCGCCGCCCGCCACCTCGAACCCACAGGCGAAATCGTCACCCTCTCCGCCGCCGACCCGTTGAATTTGGTCGGAATCATAGTGCCCGGCGAGCGCGTGCCGGCAATTTCCGGCAAAACCATCACCCTGCGAGATGGGGCAACAATCGTGGAACGACCCTGTAGTCCTCTGGCCGCTGTGGCAGGTGGCGCGGATCTGGTTCATGACCTCTCGGGTCATGGTGACTCACGGTAATGAGGCGGCCCGTACCCGGATCGGGCTATTACCGAGTCACCGTACGTGCTCCACTTGCTGCTGGATGTCGGGCGTATCGTTCTTGTTGCTTGGACCGATTTTTTTCGATCTCCCGCAAGTCCTTGACAAGCTCGGGTTCGCGTTCGAGCAGCCGAAGGACTGTGTCTGCTGCTTTACCTTGGATTACTTTCCCGCTCTCCCAGCGAACAACGACCTTCGGCCCTTGGCCCAGAAGCTCCTCGAGCTGGGCTTGCGTCAGACCAGCCTTTTCTCGAATCGCCGCGATTCGCTCAGGGCACAACAGGCCGAGCTTCTTTCGCACTTCATTTTTCACGGCGACCGACATGCCATGGCTCTGCTCGGGTGTTAGAAAATCCTCACCACAAGCGTCGCAACGGTAGGCTTCCACGCTGCCCACCTCGACCGGCTCCCCATTGTATCGCGCAAGGTAATCCTTCCTTTCCACCTTCCTGGCCGTGCCTGTACCACAGAGGGGGCATTTCATAGGTTCCTCTCTTTCACTCCTCCTTAAAGGAGATAACAACAGCCCAGTCGTTTGCGACTTGCAGCTTGAGATAGATGCGCTGCTTTTCGTAGGTAATCCTGTATACGTCCTGCATAAGTCCTGGCTTTTTCTCCGCAGGCATTGTCTTGCAAAAGTGGGTTTCGTTAAGGTGGATCACTATGCACTCAAAGATGTCCTCGTCATCCATGCCAAGGTCAAGCACAGAGTTCATTGCTGTGGTGGTTACTATCCAGCGGTTCTGCTGGAACAGTTGCTTTATCCAATCAAGCGTATACGTCGCCTCTTCCATGAGGACCACCGTTCCCAAGGTAGCACGGTGCTACCACAGAAGTCAAGTGGAAATTGGGGTTGCTGGTCTCCACGAGCCGTATTCTTTGCTCGGTTCTGCGCTTGGCAATCGCGCTGCCTTTTCTTGGCCAATCGCAGACATGCTGAAAAGCGCATGTCAGCGCCACCCGCCCTGCCCATCCACGGCACACTATCTCACGACTAGCAAGTTGGTCCTGGCGAAGGATAGAAAGCGGTAGCAAGCTACCGCACTCCAAAAAGGAAAGCGCCGCCCCAAATCAGGCCCGGGGCGACTGCGGCCATGAAGATCAAGGGTGCTCGTGAAGGGTCTTGTCTTGCACGGAGGTTGTCGAGAGCAATACACAGGCTGACGCCGCAGGTGGCAGACCCGAGATTCCCGCAGGTCCTGGATACCAGCGGAATCCTCTCCAAGGGGACGTGGGATCTTTCAGCCAGTATTTCGACAACGCGAGGGTTGGGCTGGTGCAGGGCCAAATAATCGGCTTCGGCCCGTGTCCGCCCACTCTTGTTTTCCAAGACCTCAAGGATACGGTCCATTTGCGTAACCGCGGCGTGGGCGAGCTGTTCCCCTTTGAATTGAACGGTCATTTTGGCATTGTCAACTACATTTACGCTTAGTGAAGATGCGAAGGTCCCGGAACATCCCCAGACGAAGTCGCCGAGTCGCAGAGAGTTTTCCCGGTTAGCGTCAGCGGCGGGCGCGACAATGAACGCACAAGCTCCGTCACCAAAAAGCCCTCGAAATTCTCCCGGCGCATCACAAGCAGCGAGTCTGCGGCTATGGACTTCTGAAGCCACCACAAGCGCCACCCCTCGAGGGGCGCTGCAAAGAAGGCCCTTCGCCACTGCCAGCGAGTAGATCAAACCCGTACAAGCCCCCCCTACGTCAAGAGCGGCACAACTTTGCACCAAAAGCAGCCGCGAGTGCAAGGAAGCGGCGAATGAGGGAAGGCCAAGGAAGGTGGTACTCGTAGTCACCAGGAAGTCGATTTTCTCGACGGCGACTTCAGCCATCTCCAGAGCGATCTCGGCAGCTCTCTGGCCCAGACTTAACTCGTCTTCGCTGGCGGAGGCAAACCGTAAAGCCTGAATGCCTGCTCCTTCGCGGATCTTGTGCGCCGGAAGATGCAACTCCTGTTCGATCTGGTCTGCGTCAATAGTCACCGAACCCAAAGCGTAGCCCCAACCTCTGATCGAAACCTCCGACCCCTCATGCGTCCCTGTTACGAGGCGTTCCTTGGTGTCCACTTCCGGCAGTTTTGTGTGAGCTTCGCGAATCATATCTGCCAAGGCTCGAATACTCTTTGTCTTGCTCTCTGGCCAATTGTTGCCAAAATCTCGAAGACCCGTGGCCGATTCGATCGAAATAAGTGCGTCAACCCAACCCATCGAGTCGAGCACACCGGTTTCGACAAGGTCGTCATCATCTCCGGGGAGCGCCTGAGAAGGAAGTCTGCTTGCGACGCACTTCCGAGAAAGCTCAAGAGCGCGCGATGCTTCCAGGTTTTCCGGTGAGCTCATTGGAACTACCTCGTGGGAAAGCGTGAGGACGGGACCGGCTCACACGCTGCCCAACCACGCAGGATTCGGCTGCGGAAACAACGAGTCGAGCATCAGCCAGCATTTGTCTTCTTTGGCTCTTCCCCTGGCAAGGCCGATGCGGGCAAACCCGTAAGGGGCTCGCATGAGTTCGTTCCGAATCGATCGGTTAAGAAATGTTTCGGGGTCAGGGGTGGCGCCAGACTGTGCGCGGCCTTGGACAAGGCCGTCGAAGAAACGACGCCAATCGCGATCCACAACAGGCAGGCTATTCAGGGTTTCCCCCGATGGCAGCACTAGCTTGGCGCGAAGATTCGGGTCGCCGCGCTCACCGAAGACGCGAAAGCGGATGTTCCTGAAGTCACACCCGCAGATCGACCTCTTGGCAGAGCCCGGGTCCACCCACGCGTTGCCGGCTTGCGAGTCAGTGTGCAATGGGCATCCGAAGAGTCCTTCGAGGTTGGCAGACACCTCCGCGCCCTGGAGCATGACAACCAAGTCGAGTTCACTCACCCCTTCACCAGCGGGTGCCAACCCGTGGGTATTCTGATCTTCAAGGTGGGGCGGCGAGGCCAAAGTCGCAGCAGGCAAGAAGCGAACCATGCTTCCTCGAGTATAGGGAAATGTCGTGGGCCACGCGTAGCCTCTGTGCGGCATTGGCCGGACGGAACGGAAGACGCCTTGCGCAGTCCGCTCCAATCCAATCACGCAACACCCCAGGCCCATCACCGTGATGTCAGATAGGATCAGTTCCCTCATGGCTGGTAGGAGCTCGTTTCTTGCGCGGCAGTCTCTTGGGAGAGAGCAGATGCCTGACGTCGATGGCGTGTCCTTGCGACGACCAATGTTGCGCCAGCATTTCGGCTATCAGACGACGATGACACTTGTCGGCTTCGGCCTCCGAGCAAAGGAGCGCCACCTTTCCTTCAAACAAGCTGGGATCGACTGCCTCCAAAACTCTCCTTTGCTTCATCAGTTTCAGAAATGACTTCTCAAACTGCGCCCAGTCGTGTGTCTTGCGGTAGGCATCCCTAATTTCCGGGCTAGGGGCGAAGATAGGTTGATAGCTGTAGGCAATCCCCGCGATGCGATCGAGGAAGAAGGCAAGGTCGGGATACTTCGCAAACCCTGCGAGTTGTCCGACACGATTCTCCCGGATATCAATCAGCCTCCGGACTTGCGCCTCTTGAAGAAGCCGGAAGAATTCCTCGGCGCTCTTCTTGGTGAAGCCGATGGTGAAAATCGTTGAAGTCATGGGTAATCCTACCAAGGTTCGAGGGCGAAGGGTTTGACGCGAAAGGCGAATCTTTCAGCTTGAAGCCGGTAGGCATCCTCCAGCGCCTCGCTGCGTGCTTGGGGGAAAAGCGTGTCTGCGGCGACGGCCGCGAAGCCGTTCGCCGCCAGCAGCCGGTCCTCGGCCGCCTCTTGCGTTTCGATTTGCCCACCCTTCCGCACGTGCAGGGGATGAACTCCCAGCTTGACGAGCTCGGGGCAGACCATGAGAAAACGGTGACACTCCAGCGGGTCTTCCTCCGCGCACATCATCGCCACCGGCCGCCCCTCGAGTTCCTTCAAAAGGCGTTCCACTCCCCTCTGGAAGGCATAGGATTTGCGGCGCGCTGCGTAGTCAACCACTCCGTTGGGGCGGTAAGCATCGGCATCGTCCGGGCGGCCTCCCAGTTCCTCACCGAGGAAGAGGTACGAGATGTGTTCGTCGCCCAGCAGCTTCTCGAGGGCCGGCTGGCTGAAATGGGGTAGACGGGCGCTCTGAGGCAAGCTGCGCACGTCAGCCAGGAGCTCAACCCCGCAGTCCTTGATCAGTTTGGCGAAAGGCCCGAACTCCAAAATCGAGTGACCCACGGTAAAAAACGGCCGCAATCCACCCGACGTGGCTGGGAGAGAGTTCACAGACCGCACGCTAACTCCTCCTTCAACATGATCGAAGCATACCACAAGGGCTGTCGAGGAGCATCCCTTCTCCGGTGTCAGCAGGCAAGACGGGAAGCGCAGGCCATGGTCCCCAGGAGGGAGTACTGGCCGACGGGAGTTGGCAGAACATCAGGGCGTGTTCAAAGAGGACCAAAGGCACCCGAAGAAATCTCATGGTACGATCATACGGTAACCTATGAATGTGCCATTCACGCAAAAGCAGGGCCAATACCTGGCTTTTGTTCATTACTACTTCAAGATCCATGGCCATGCGCCGGCGGAAGCGGACATGCAGCGGTACTTCCGAGTCTCTCCGCCTTCCGTTCACCAGATGATCCTGACCCTGGAGAAGCGTGGACTCATCGCACGAACTCCCGGCCAGGCGAGGTCCATCCGCGTTCTCATTCCCAGAGAGCATCTGCCCGATTTGGAATAGGCGGGCTGGCGCGGTCGCTCCCTGCCCGCAGGTGGGGAGTGAACATGAGAGGGGAAAAGGGAGGAAAGAATGACTAAGCCGATCGTCCAAAGTGTTACGTTCGAGGCTTCGCCCGAAGAACTGTTTAAGATCTACACCGGCTCAAAAGAGCATTCAGCGGCGACGGGGAGCCGAGCGGTGGTTAGCTCGAGGGTTGGCGCCAACTTCACGGCGTTCGATGGCATGCTCGCCGGAAGAAATCTGATCGTATTCCCCAACCGCATGATCGTTCAAGCCTGGCGGGCGACCCACTGGAAAAAGACGGACCTCGACTCGATTCTCGTCCTGACCTTCTCCAAGGCGCCGGAGGGTGGCAGGATCGATCTGGTTCATGTGGGGGTTCCGCAACATGACCACAAAGGGGTTCGCCTGGGATGGCCAAAGTACTATTGGAAACCATGGAGGGCTTACCTGAAAAAACCGACCGCTATGAGATGCGCCGCGGGCTAGCGTGCGTAGGGCCGAGCGGCGCTCGGCCCGGCTGCCAAGGCCGAACGCCGTTCGGCCCTACGCGCAGGATTCCCAAAAGTGCAGATCCATCGATCGTAATCCTACCAAGCGACCATGGCATCACTGAAGATCTGGGCCAAGTCTTCCGGCCCAAAAGGGCGAGGCGAGAGCTTGGTGACGCGGTGCTGCGGCAGCGTGCCCTCGACGAGCGCCGGGATATCTGACGATTGGTAGCCGAGCTCCCGCAAACCGCTGGGGATGCCCAGGTCCTGCATGAACTCAATGATCTGGTCCGCCAGAATCTTCCCCGCGTCTTCCAGGCGCGCGCCGCTGACCTTGGCGCCGAGGATCTCAGCCGCCTTCAGGTGGCGTTCGGGACAAGCCGCCGACGTGAAGCGAAAGGCCGCGGGTGAATTGAGGATGACCGAGACCCCGTGCGGCACGAGGGCGTGTCCGACGAGGTAGCCCGGCGCCCTGTAATCCCGCACCAGGCCCGATACAGGATAGGACATGCCGTGTGGCAAATGCAGACCGGCATTCCCGAATCCAATCCCGGCGTAGGAGGCGGCCAGCAGCATGGAGGCGCGCGCCTCGTCGTCAGTCGGATCCGCTACCGCGCGCCGCAGGTAAGTCGCTACCAGCCGCAGAGCTTCCAAACTCCATAGGTCGCTGATGGGGTTCGATCCCTGATAGGCGGGACGCAGAATCGGCCGCGCGGGCAACGGGCGCTCGTTGAAGGGCAGGGTGGTGTAGGACTCGACGGCGTGGCTCAACACGTCCAGCCCGGTCGAAGCGGCCACAGCGGGCGGCAGCGTTCGGGTGTTCTCCGGGTCGAGAAGGCCCAGCGTCGGTTTCAGGCGGCGATGCGCGATGCCGGTTTTGGTATGCATCCGGACGAAGTCAAATATGGTCACTCCGGTGGTTTCGCTGCCGGTGCCTGCGGTGGTAGGAATCGCGATCAGGGTTTTGAGAGGGCCGGGAACGGGCTTGCCCTTGCCGATGGGCGGATTGACGTAATCGAGGAAGTCGGCCGGATAACAACTATAGAGGTTGGCCGCTTTCGCGGTGTCAATTGTCGACCCGCCGCCCACGGCGACAAAGCAGTCGAAGTTGTCAGCTTGGGCGGCAGAAACTGCTTCGCGAAAGGATTCGTCGGTGGGCTCGACGCGCACCCGGTCGAAGATCGAAAAGCGAATCTTGTGCTCTTCGAGCGATTCGAGCACCGTAGCCACGGGCGGCAAGGAGCGCAAGTTGGCATCGGTGAAGACTAGGGCGTATTGCTTGCCCTGATCCGCCAGCTCTGCGCCCACTTCGCGCGTTACGCCAAAGCCGAAGCGGACGGCGGAAGTCGCCATCTCGAATGCGTAGTCGTGGGTCATGATATCCTCCGGGCTCGGACCACCCTCACTCGTCAAAGTCCCTGGGTACCCAATCGGTAGGGCACGAGATCCAGGCCCGGAATATCCTCGAAGTCGTGAAGGTTTCTGGTTAGCAACCGGCAGTCATGTTGCAGCGCCTGGCTGGCGAGCCAGAGATCTTGAACCCGGTAACGATGCTGCCGGCCGGCGGCCTTAATGTGTGCGGCCAGGCTGCCAAAGATATCTCCGGTAGTGCCATCTATGGGTAGAAGCGGCCTGCGTGCGAGGCGGCGGAGAGCGGTCAGCCGTCTCTGGCGGATTCCCGGTTCTTGAGCGATCTCCGCGCCGAAACGCAGTTCCGCGAGAGTTACAGGAGAAATGAAAACCGGCTCGCTGGCGGTCAGCGCCGCCACATCGGCGGGGGCTAGGGCGCCCCGCTCAACGTCAACCCACACGCAGGTGTCCACTAAGAAGCCCATGGGTCGCGTACACCTTTATCCAGCCGGCTTCCCTTCCACCGCCCTTGGCGGCTGTCTGTCTCCCAGGTGGCCGCGGCGTCTTCTGGGAGGGTTCGGTAGAGGTCGGCCATGGCCTGGAGCGCAGTCTGCCGCCCCGGGCCAGGCAGAAGACGCGCGACTTGTTCGCGGTTGCGCTCAATGACGATCTCCTCGCCCTCGATGGCCAGCCGGTCCAGTACCCGTCGAAGATTGCGCGCCAACTCCGTTGCCGTAATGCTCCTCACGCAGGCACCTCGATACGTAAAATCTGACTCAATCAGAGTTTACCACATTTCTTGGGTTTTAGGATGATCAGACCCCTCAGAATTTGCGGTTCCACTCCCGCGGCCAGCGTTCGATCACTACCTTAGTCTGGGTGTAAAACTCCACGCCGTGGCGCGCCTGGGCGTGCAGGTCGCCAAAGAAGCTCTCGCCCCATCCGCTGAAGGGGAAAGTTGCGATAGGCGCCGCCACGCCGATATTGATGCCCACGTTACCGGCGCTGACCTCGTAACGGAAGCGCCGCGCGCTGGCGCCGTCGCGAGTGAAGATGCAAGCCATGTTGCCATAGCTGCGGGCATTGACCATCTGAATCGCCTGGTCGAGCGACGTGGCGTGCATCAAGCTCAACACCGGGCCGAATATCTCGGTGCGGGAAATCTCGCCCTGCGGTGGAACCTCCTCCATGACGGTCGGGAAAACGAAGAAGCCCTCCTCGTAGTTCTTCACTTTCTTGCCCCGCCCATCCACCAGCAGGCTCGCTCCTTCGTGTTCTCCCTTGGCGATCAGGGCTTCGACGCGCGCTTTACTTTCGGCCGAGATGACCGGCCCCATCTCCACTCCCTGATCCAGTCCGTAACCCACCTTGCGGCTGCCGGCCGCATCGACCAACTGCTCAGTGAGCGCTTTCTTTGCGTCGGCCACGGTGATGGCCACCGAGGCTGCCAGGCAGCGCTGCCCGGCGCAACCGAAGGCAGAGTCGGCCAGGATCTTGGTGGTCATCTCCAGATCGGCATCCGGCATGACCACCACGGGGTTCTTAGCCCCGCCCTGGCATTGGGCGCGCTTCCCGTTGGCCGCTGCTCGGCTGTAAATGTAGCGCGCCGTCGCGGTGGAGCCGACAAAGCTGATGGCGCGGATGGCGGGATGGTCGAGTAGGGCGTTGACCGTCTCCTTGCCGCCGTTGACCAACTGCACTACGCCAGGCGGGAAGCCAGCGACCTCCAGCAGGTGGAAGAGCTTGTTGGAAGTCAGCGGCACGCGTTCGGAGGGCTTCAGGATGAAGCAGTTGCCCGTCGCCAGGGCATAGGGCATGAACCAGAAAGGGATCATGGCGGGAAAGTTGAAAGGGGTGATGGCCGCGACCACTCCCAGCGGCTGCCGGATCATGTGCTCGTCAATCCCCAGGGCAATATCTTCGCTGTTATAGCCCTGCATCAGGGATGGGATGCCACAAGCCACTTCCACATTCTCAATGGCGCGCTGCAACTCGCCCACGCTCTCGGCGTACGTCTTGCCGCACTCGTCGGTGACGCTGCGCGCCAGGTCGTCCAGGTTCTCCTCCAGCAAAGACTTGAGTTTGAACAGCGGTCGGATCCGCTCGCCAGCCGGTCTGCGCCGCCATTCGGGAAATGCCTTCTGCGCCGCCGCGGCCGCTGCGTCAACTTCCGCTGGCGGCGAAAGCGGCACCTCCGCCAGGACCTGCGCCGATGCCGGGTTAAGCACCTTCAAAGCCTCCACCGCGCGCGAAGCCTGCCAAGCACCCTCCACGAAATTTTCCAGCCGTTTGAGCATTTCCCCTCTCCTATCCTGCGAGGTGCGATCAGATGTGACAGCGTTGCGAAATCCTCCATGCTCTTTGTACTACTCCTCCATAATTTCTTGTCAGTGCGGGAAGATTTCTTCTCGGGCCAGTAACGTCTCCGTGGCCTCTGTGGCCAGAAGAGCTTAAACATAGAGTCCGCTCAGGTCCTCCATGGCCTTTGTGTCGAGGCTCGAGGGGCACGGAGAACACGGAGAATCTCATTTTCGTTGCGGCCAGCGAGCTCCGCTGTGTAAGGGTTCTACAGGCGCGGCGAACATGGCGAGTCTCATTACTGGTCGCCGCATCTCAGGCTGCATATAGGATCTCGCGGGCCTTCAGAATCTCGTACCGGCGAAAGGGATTGCGCAAGGCTTGGAGCGAGAGCAAGTCAACTTTGCGACCGAAGATCTCCTGGAGCTCCCCGATCATGTCGGTCCAATCGTAGAGGCTCCATTGGGCGTCCGAGGCGAAGCTTACCAACAGATCCACGTCGCTGTCGGGGCGGAAGTCGTCACGCACCACCGAGCCGAACACAGACAGTTCCGCGACTTTCCACTTGCGACAAAAGTCGTTAAGCTGCTTTTCAGAAGTTCTAATGTTCACTCGACCCGTCCTCACCAGCGTGACCCTGGGCGCCGAAGGCCATTATGCCAGAACCGAATCAGGCCCGCAAATGCAGGTTCTATTGGCAAAGCGTGGTAAGATACCCGGCGATAATTGCCAAGGAGGCTCGAATCTCATGGCCCGCCGAGTTTGCATCCTCCTAAGTAACAGCGGAAACCAGAGGCACGATGTGGCTCAGAAGCGCGCCAACGGCTTCCGCTTGGTCGAGGGAGCGAGATGACGATGAAAGCGTTGTTCTTTGAAGGCATTCACGAAGATGCAGTGGCGACATTCTCCCGCGCCGGCTACGAAGTCAGGACCCTGCCCGGAAGCCCGGATGAGGCCGCACTCGTTCAGGAAGTTCGCGATGCCACGCGTGCTCGGCATCCGCTCCAAGACGAGAATCACCAAGTCTGTTCTGGAGTCTGCTCCCGAATTACTTGTGGTAGGCGCGTATTGTATCGGAGTCGAGCAGATTGACTGCCCCAGTTGCACCGAGCGGGGCATCGCGGTGTTCAATGATCCCCACAGTAACACCCGCTCCGTGGCCGAGCTCGCCTTGGGGGAAATCATCATGCTGGTGCGGCGGGTCTTTCAGAGTAGCTTCGCTCTCCACCGCGGCCTCTGGCACAAGAGCGCCAAGGGTTGCCACGAAGTTCGTGGCCTGACTCTCGGCATCGTGGGCTACGGCAAGATTGGCTCGCAACTTTCTGAGTTGGCAGAGGCGGTGGGGATGAAAGTCATCTTCTGCGATGTGGCGGAGGTTCTGGCGCGAGGCAACGCAAAGAACTGCACCTTTTCCGAACTGCTTCAAACCGCCGATGTGGTTTCACTCCACGTTGACGGCAAGCCACAAAACAGGGATTTCTTCGGCGAAGAAGAGTTTCGGATGATGAAAAGGGGATCGTTCTTCCTCAACCTGAGTCGCGGTTTTGTGGTCAATCATGAAGCACTGGCGGAAAACCTGAAGATGCGGCAAGCTGAGCGGGGCGGCCATTGATGTTTTCCCGGAAGAGCCGGGCAGCCGGTGACCCTTTTTCCAACTCACTCCAGAACCTTCCCAACGTCATCCTGACCCCGCACGTGGGAGGAAGCACGGAAGAAGCTCAGCAAAGCATTGGGCAATTTGTTTCGGCGCAGATGCACCGCTACTTGCAGAGCGGCAACACCAGGCTCAGCGTGAATTTGCCGCAATGTCAACTCGAAAGCACGCCGCAGAACCACAGGTTGGTGCACATTCACATGAACATTCCCGGGATGTTGCTGGCCATCAACCGGGTGTTCGCGGATCGAGGCATCAACGTGGAACGGCAAGTCTACGACACCAAAGGGACGGTCGGATACGCCATCCTGGACATCAATCATGAGTGGGATGACGGCCTAGTCCGAGCACTGGAAGAAATTCCTCACACCATCAGGTTCAGAGTTCTTTAACAAATGGTACGCCTGGCAGGATTCGAACCTGCGACCTGTTGCTCCGGAGGCAACCGCTCTATCCATCTGAGCTACAGGCGCCCGCTGAGAAGAAGTGTACGCCGAAGGGACGCGATGGTCAAGCGTCCTATGGAAAGTTGTCCTATGGAAAGTGACCTATCGAAAGCGCTGCATGAGCGCGGCGATGGCCCGCAGGTAAATGCGTTCGGACTGCGGATCGAAGTCGGTTTCAGCCACTTCGTACCCGCCCTCGGTGTAAGCCTTTTGATCCGGGAAGTAGCCGACAGAGCCATTCGTGTAGCCCATCAGGTGCGCGAAGGTGGCCGGCGAAGCCGCTTTGACCTGCTTGCCAATGTGGCTGAACATCTCCCCGGGAAAAGTGGTCCACATCAGGTCACCCAGGCGGACGATCGTGGTGGGGACCTTCACGGCGGTGGCAGTGAAATCCTGAAACAGCTCGCGGTATTGCCGCGGCAGAAGGATCTCGGCCGTTTCCATCTGAACGCGCGGCCTGACCCAAGACTCGGGCGACAACCCGCCGTACACCCGGACCACCTCGCGCCCGATCTCTTCGCCGAGCGCCCAAGTGGTTTCCACATTATCCACGTAGCCATCCAGGCCACCCACCACGCGCGGGTTGATATCGCCCGCCGCCCCCTGCAAGTAGATGGAGCCCAGACCCGGGAACTGCCTTTCCACGTACTCTTGCATTCGTCCCATCCACTCACCCGAGAGCTTGCTGTTGCGTCCTCCCAGCGAGGTCCCGTGGCAGGCGTAGTGAATCATCACGGCAAGCGGCCCGCCTGCCGCCTTGTCCACGCGCACGATTTGCACCGCGTCGTCGATCGGGCCCAGGGGGTTCGCGCCCAGCCGCATCACGCCGCCAAATTCGTGGATCATGACCGGCTTATCGGTCTTGTGCTTGCCAAAGGACTGGCTGGCGGCGTTCTCGTCAAAGGTCAAAGTCGAATCCGAATCGGCAGGCCGAACTTGGCGCCGGTTCATGGCAATGCGCGAGTGCCCCGTGCCTGCGGCGATGCGGACAGGCTTCAAGTTGGCCACCGCTTGTCGCGCCGCTTCCACCAGTCCGTCCGCAAATTGGCGGTCCCACTCGGTCTTTGCCACGGCCTGCGGCATCGGAGCAGAATGGTTGTGTACGTCGCCGAGCAGAATGCTCGCTTCCGGGATACCCGTGGCCTGCGCGATTTTGCGGCGGAAAATGTCGTGCCCCTGGATTTCGATCACGTCCGCCACCACGAAGGCCACACGGACGCCGGAGGTTTCGAATACCAGGGCTCGAGCGTACAGGCGGTCGTGCCCGTGGATGCCGTCCGAAGGCGCCCCGCGCAAGTCATACCCGCCAAGGTCCACCGGCCCAACGGGAGTGACGTCGACTTTCGCGTATCCCGCACGCAACTCCTGTCCCAAGCTCCCCACCGTGGCAAACAGCAGCAGAGCGGGTGTAAACAGGAGCGTTACCCCGATAGTCCTAAACACATGTCCTGCCTGCCCCATCATCAGTCCTCGCATTTGGCTCAAGAACCTCCCCTCGAGAAACTCCCATAATAATGATGGAGAGTTTACCATGAAACCTTTGGGTGGGTGGCGCGGACAGCGCGGGCTGGCGCAGACCGAAGCTCTGCGCTTTGGCGGGTTTCTGATCCCTGAAGACCGCGGAGATTCGCTCTGGGCCAGCCAGTCGCAACCGAAGGCGTAGGGGCCAGCGGCGCTGGCCCTACAAGTCGGGCCTCAGAATGACAGACGGTTCCAAACCGCACAGCCTCAAAGCTCGGAACATTGACGACTTCCGCTACGTTCCTGGAGCCGAAGCGGGCTCCGCAACCAGCAGAAGGCTGTCGCGAAAGCCCACGGATATATTGGCTTCCGGCCCTGCCACCTCCCCGATAACCTGGTTGCGCACGTAGTCCACCACGCGGAAGCGCGCGGAGGAAAGTCCGCGCAAGGGGATCTTGCCGTTGAACGCCCCTCCCGGTAGGCGGGTGAAGAAGGCGTAGTAAAAACTCTGGCCTTTACGGATCACGTGGCCTTCCGGATTGTCCCAGCCGACATCGTAAAGATTCAGGTATTCACCCTCGGCGAGGCGGCGCTGATTGTAAATGGCTGTCCACTCCGCGTGGCTTTTGTTCAGCACCGGGCTGAAAGTGGAAACCACCGCACCTGTTCCGATGGCGCGCGGGTAAAGCTCCGCCCGAAAACCGTAAGGCGTGCCATTCGGTTCCTTCTGCCCAAACAAACCCACGTATTCCTCCAGCACCGGCGCTCGGGGTCCGAACCATGCCTTCAAGAACTTGACGCGTTGTGTCACCTGAGTATCAGAGGGGTCTGAAGTCACCGGCTGCTCGAAAGCGGTTCCAAGCATGTAAGAAGGCGTGATCCCGCAGGGGCACAATTCGATGCGAAAATCCGGCCGGATCGCCATCGCCGTTTCGCGAATCTGCCGGAACATTCCCGGCCATTGCTGGAACGACTCTTCCGGGCGGGCGTGATGGTGGGCGGGGTTGTAGCACAGTGGCGCATGATTCAAGTCGCCTCCGTCAAGCTTGAAACTATCCACTCCCCAACGCTTGACGAAGCGTTCCACCAGGCCGCGCGTGAAATCCTGCACGGGTCTGTAAGCCGGGCAAAGGTAGTAGGCGTTCCAACTGGCCTTTTCCCGGCGCCCCTGGTTGTCCAGGATGAACCACTCCGGATGCTGCTTGTCGATCGTGGACCCCGGGTCCGCTGATCCCGGCGACCACCATAAGCGGAATGTCAATCCCTGGGCATGAGCCTTATCAATCAGGGCCTTCATATCGGGCTCGCCGCGGGGGAATTTGTTTAGTGTGGGCTCCCAGTCCCCGAAACGAGTGAACCAGCCGTCGTCAAGGATGAGTTCCTTCATTCCCATAGCTTTCATCTGGGGCGTCTTTTCGAGGATGTCCCGGACAGTGAAGGACCTCTGGTAGCCCCAGGTGCACCATGCCGCAGCGTAGTCATCGGGTTCGAAATGATTCACGGTTGCAACTCCGAGATCACCCATGAGCTGGCGATATCGGACCACGGGTTCATAGAAGTCCCCTTCGTGGACGGCCACCATCACGGGAGCGGCTGTGTAAGTCCCGCCGGAAGGAATCACTGCGGAAGGCCGCGTCGTCACACGCACTTGCGCTTGCCCTTGCGCCATGACATTCACGGGCGCCCAGGCTAGCGCGGGCTTGGGCTCGAGCAGGGCCACGGCCACGCCCATCTCCAGGCCTCCAGAGGTCCACGAATGGGAAGCCTCCTCCGTTGCCTTGACCCTTGGGGCCGGTGTAATTGTCCTGCGTGAAGCCGGCGCGCACCGGCAGAATGTAATCTCCGCCCCATTTATATCCCCCGCCCTGGAGCGACCAGAAGAGGGCTTCGTCCGCGGCTCTGGGGGTAAACCCAGGCGACAAAGCGAGCGACGCCTGGTCGATTTCCTCGAGGGTAACCGTCTGCGGGGTGAGGTTTTTCACTTCGGAAGTGATGACCACCACGTCCGGATATCGTGCGGGAAAGTCCAGAGTCAGAGTCACAGCCAAGGCGTGCGACGGATCTTCTGCAACGGCGTGAACCCTGCGCGCTTCCCCAAAAAGCGTCGAGGCATTCGTTTCGGCGATGCCCGCCTTCACAAGCGTTATCTTAGAGAAGTCCTTGCCGGCGATGCGCAGCGATGTTACTGCCGGCGACTCACCGTCGGACGAAATCGTAACCCACCTTCCGTTCTTTCTGAGGTAGGCGCGCAGGCCGAGATCACGACCGCATTCCACGGCCAACTGTGACGACTCCACGCGGAAGCCGCTGTCCTGCGAGACGAACTCGAATCCCGAAATCGCACCAAGGCGGCCCCGGGAGCAACTCACCAGCCCCAACGCCAGGGCGCCGATTTCCAACAGAACGATCGCCCGTTCGCGCATTTTCGCTCTCTCCCTCCTGCTAGGTGGACAGCAGGAAAACCGCAACCAGCGCACAAAGCACCCCGACACCCTGCAAGCGCGTAATCGTCTCCTTTAATATTATGGGGGCGGATAACACTACGATGAGTGGGTAGAGTGCTGTGAGCGGCACAATAATTGAAGCCCTGCCGCCCGCCTTCATCGCCGCTAAAAGGGCCCAGGCGCCCAAAGTGTTCAAGCCGGCACTCAGCATCGTGTACACGAGACTTTTGATCGGATAGCTGAGCACCGATTCCCGGGGGTAGAGCCACGGCAGAAGCAGAAAATATCCGCCCACCAGCCAAATGAGCGCTGATTCCGCAGAGAGGTAATTTGTGGAGAGCTTCTGCAAAAGGCCGACCACTCCCAAGTGATGAGGACAACTACCGCGGGCCAAAACCAGAGGGGCAAGTGCAAGCGATGGTCTCCTTTACATCGAAAAGATTACGAAGGCAGCGGCCGCAAAAAGCAATCCCAGAATTTGCAGATAGCTCAGCTTCTCACGCAAAAGCAATACGGCCAAAACAACGGTGACCAACGGGTACATCGCGGTTACGGTGGTTATAACCGCAGTATTACCGCCCGTTCGATAGGCCGCAAAAAGAGCGAGGCCCCCAATCCCTGCAAGGACGCCATTGCCGATCCCGCAGGAGATACCCTTCCAGCTTTTCTCGAGCCGGAAGTGGCGGGAAAACAGCAGCGGCGCCGCCACAGGCAGGCATCCGAAGGGAAAAAGAAATTGAAGGGTCGTTGCCGAGATGTCCCGGGAAGCAATTTTCCCGAAGATGGTCCAACCACCCCAACTGATGATGCAAAGCACGGAGTACCAGAACCACTTTGTCTTGAACGTTGCAGTTACCGACATAGAAATGAACTCAGTATTCCGTAATCCTTCCCCCGGGGGCTGGTGTGGCCGGGCTGTGCTTCCGCAGATACTGCTCCTGTGCATCGATCTCGTTCATCCCAGTCCATTGGATCTTGGGAAGCCACCCCAAATATCCGAGCCCGCCGTTTCCGTCCACGGATTGGCTCAACACACGCTCCGTGGCAGCGACGCGGTAAAGCTTTTGCGGTTCCAAACCGCTTACTTCGACCCGTTCCCCTTCCGGGCGCCAGCGGTAGAATGCATAGGTGAAACCTGATACGGCGAGAGGCCGGCGAGTGATCGGCCACCATCCGGCAGACAGGTCGCGAAACCTCTCCTCCATGCTACCGATGCTGCGCAGATAACGTTCGATGGCGTGCTCCATGGCGGCGCGCAACTCGGCGCCTGTCGCCTGGAAAGTGTAAATCAGGGCGTAGTTATTAGCCATGCTCAGATCCGCCCGGGTAACCGGGCCGGCGGCGAGTTCCTGGGTATCCGCCCTGCCTTGATGCCCTTTATGTAACCCTCCAACTTCGCTCCGTGGGTTATGATTCGCGCGGAACCACGGGCGACAAGACGCAAATTCCCCGCCGCTTCAAATGCCCCTGGTGTTGCGGCATTTCCGGTTCGGGACACTCAATCGAGACCGGGACCGATTGCGGCATGAGATCCCAATCGGCCCAAACCCAAAGGCCTATTTTGCAACGCTCGTAAGGGAAGAACCCGGTGAATTTCACCCTCGTCGATCCGCTCTCAAGTTCGCAAACGTACCAAGTCCAGCGGCTTATGAAGGGCAGCAGATCTTTCCAAGGACAATTCGGGGTGACCATGTCGTAACCAATATGGCCCGCAGAAGAACTCTCTTGTAGAGCTACGGCGCGACCGTTAATCTGGCAAGTACAACGGCTGGGCAAGTGCTGCTTGCCGGGAAACTCAAGCAGTAGAAGGGCCTTGCCCTTGGCGGCTCCTTCCGGGATTTCTATCTCGCCTTCCACATCGAAGGAGGCGGTCGGCAATGACTTGTCGGGTTGGCGGAACCATTGGGCCTCAGGCAACCGCTCTGTCTTTTGCGCACGGACCTCACCGCGAGGATCGGCGATGGCTATAGGTTGCGCGGCCACTACTTGTTCGCCACCGCGCGGAAGCAGGATGCGAACACTACTCGAACCTTCCGAGGAAACTCTCATGCTGCCGCCGGAGTCGCGATACCATCGTGCTCCTAATGCCACAGGCTCGGGAAGCTCATAGCGCGGCACAATCTCCAGAAAATCCAGCTCCCAGGGAGCGAGGTCAAGCGTGATTACCGACGCGCTGGTGACCCCTTCCGCGATTCCTTTTCGGTAAGGATATTGGGTGTAGCAAACCGCATCCGAAAGCGCCTTCGGGGCTCCGGCCTTTGCCAAATCCAGTGTGAACTTCTTGGATTGGTTGCAGGGATTCCGAACGGCGACGATCCCCCGCCTGCCGCTCCAATGCGCATAAGCATAGGGCTCCCCAAGCTCGACACGGGAGGTGAGAATCACGGTGTTTTGAAGCAGCCTCTGATTGCGCCGCGCCCACTTCAGCAGGCCGGCATAAATCCCCCAGTCCGCATCCGTCATGAACTTCGGGGTGATGTAGGTGGAAACAAAAAACCTTCCCCGGCCAAAGGCCATGGCCGCGTGATTTGCAAAGCCGGCGGCTTCATCACAGTGAACGATATCAAAATATTGGAGGGCGTTTTGCGGCAGCCAAACTTCCTGCAAGGACATAAAGATGAAATATTCACGGGCGGTCGTCTGGGACTCGCGATAATCAACTGCGGGTCTGAAGCCCAAAGGACAATCGCCTCCCGCATTACCCCAAACAGAGTCGGCGTACTTGATGATCCAGGGGCTAATATAATTAGCAAAGGAATTAAGGTAGGTCGGCTCGGTAAACACCGTGGGGTCTGCTTGCTTGGAAGCCTTCAGCAACTCGAGTGAACACTCCGCCAGAGGCTCCACGGAATCTTCACCCGGCAGGAGATTGTCATGGCCGCGCTTTTCTCGGGCTATAAAGCCATCGTACTTGACGTGTCCAAGCTGATTTTCTTCGATGAGTCTCCGCAGTTGGTCTTTTGCCGAGTCAAGGTACTTTGGATCGGCCAAGGAGATACCTTCCCCGTGGGAGTCAGAGGGATCTTGACTGGCCGCGACCACGACGTAGCCATTTTTTTCAGCCCACTTATAATCTATAACAGGCTTATAAACTTCGCTCGGCGACATCCATAAGCCCAACTTTCCGTTGGCGGACTTTATTGCCTCGATGACGGTGCTTAAGCCATTCGGGAAGTCTCGCTTGTTCACTCCCCAAATGCTCTGGGGATCACTCCAGCCCATATCCGCGGTGATGAAGTCGAAAAACACTCCGTGTCTTTCGTAGAGGTCCTTAACCACTGTCTGGACTAGAGTCAGGAGCTTTTTTTCGTCAAAGATTTCCGGCAAACTCCACCATGTGTTATAGCAGGCGACCAAGCGCGGGGGCGCCAGGCGAACATCCTCGATGTAACGGAGGAAGCCCTCTTTTGCTTTCTCGGGCTCGGCGACTCCTGTTACGGTGGAGCGGAGTCTCAACCACTCGGAGGTCAGCGCCTTCCCACCCGGCCGGCTGCGCAGGACAAAGCCCTCGTGGCTGTATTCATTAAACGCCGCCACGAACTCGACACCCGCCCACATCGTCTGGCAGAAAATCGGGTGACTGCCATAACGCATCTGGTCCGCGGTCGCCGATTTCCAATCCCGCCTTACCCCTTTCCAGAGATCGAGGTCCGCCCTCATCACCCTTCGCGGCTCGCCTTTCCCTGCCTGGCGGACGGAAAGCTGTTTGCGAAGATAGTCCTTGGAGGGCATTAGAGAGTATTCGACGCGTACCTGGAGATCGGCCCCAGCTTCCGTTGCACCCGAGTAGAGGAGTTCAATCCTCTCCGTGTCTTTGCGTGTGACTCTGGCGGTAAACTCCGAAGCCTCTGCCACCTTACCCCCATCCAACTCCAGGGCAAAGTCTGCCTCAGGCAATTCCACGATCTCATGGGCAAGCTTATTCCTCAGACGACGAGAGGCAACTCTGCCCCGATCGACCGCAAAACTAAAATCGAGGTGGGCGTTGCGAAGCGTGTACTCTTCCCTGGTTTCCGTCTCTTGCCCGGCACTCAACCCCGTGGGTGTCGCCAAGGCTAGCAACCCTCCCAACCATTCGCGTCGATTAATATGAAGGCGGGTTATTTTCATTGCGTTCCTCCTGCAGATTTAGTGTCCCAGCCGGAACCATATCGGGTCAGTGGATCAATGCACAGGGATTTCACTTGCCGCAGCAGTATACAAGGGGCGCCTGGTCCTGAAAATGCCTAGCCCTCCGCTGAGAGTCTTGTTTGACAAACGAAGTGAAACGTTATAAACCGGAGCATTAGTCGCCCCGAGTCTAAATGAAAAGGAGAAACAACACCAGAATGAATTCTACAGATAAGACTCGCGAAGCAATTACGCCCAACGAGATTCTTTCGCAACCGCGCTGCTGGGAAGAATGCTTTAAGGCGCTGGATGAGGGCAAACAACTCGAAAGAGCAGAAGAACGGCTCACTAAAGACGCCGAGTACCTCTTCATCGGTTGCGGTTCAAGCTACTACATTTCGCAGGCGGCAGCGGCAAGCTGGGGAATGATTACGGGAACCCGCGCTCGGGCCGTTCCGGCTTCGGAGCTGCTTCTTTTTCCCGATCTCGTCCTGAGCGGATCGGCAAAGTGCCAGCCCATCCTGGTGTCTCGCTCCGGCCACACCTCGGAAATTGTTCGGGCGGCGCAATATCTGGAACGTGCGAGGAACATTCGCACGCTGGCCATCAGTTGCTCGGAGCATCATCCCCTTGCGGAAATCTCCTCCTGCACGATCTACCTTCTTCCGGCAGATGAGAAAAGTGTGGTGATGACTCGGTCCTTCACCGCCATGTTGCTGGGCTTGCAGTCCCTGGCCGCGTGTTTCGCCCAGCGGAAGGAAATTACAGAGGGGCTACGGCAGCTTCCCGCCGGCGTGCAGCCCATCCTTGACTCGGTGAATCCTCGGATTCAGGAATTCGTGCAGAGCAGGACTTTTGCCGATTATGTCTTCCTTGGCCAGGGACCTCTATTCGGTATTGCCTCGGAAGGCCAGCTCAAGATCAAAGAGAATGTCCTGCTCTTATGCGCAGGTGTTTCACACGTTGGAATTCCGCCACGGCCCCAAGGCGATCGTAGGGCCGGAAACCCTTATCACTTTTCTTCTTTCGGAAACGGGGTACGCGCCGGAACGCGAAGTTCTGGAGGAGATCAAGGGCCTCGGCGCAACGACCCTGGTGATTGCTAACAAGGCCGACGACGCCGCCCGGAAGCAGGCGGATTTCCTCGTTGAACTCAACCTCGAAAGCCCCGAATTGGCAAGGCTGGCTGCTTATCTCGTCACCTGCCAGTTGTTGGGGCTCTACACAGGCCTGAAGAAGGGGTTCGACATCGACAGACCGCGAAATCTGGCGAGGGCCGTCATCCTTGATAGGAGCGGCGGATAGGTGCAGTGCGGCAGTGCCGCAACCCATTGGAAAAACTCTGTGTCCTCTGTGCTCTTCAAGCCTTAACACAGAGCGCACAGAGCATCTCAGTGACCTCTGTGTTAAAACTCTTCTCGCCACAGAGGACACAGAGAAGAGTTTGCAAGAAGACAAGAATGTACGGTTTTGCGATGCAGAGCAAGATTCCTCGCGGAGTTTAGTCTGAGCCAACTGCAGAGAATTCTTCGCTTCGCTCAGAATGACAGGCGAAGGGATCTGATTGACAGTAGGAGGGCTTATCCCAGGTGTTTCATTTTGATGTTACAGTCGTTGGCGAGTTGAACCTGGACTTGATTCTCTACGGGTTGCCGGAGAAGCTCGAGCCGGAACGTGAGTTGTTGGCCAAGCGCCTGGCGCTCACGCTGGGAAGTTCTTCAGCTATTTTTGCCCACAACCTTTCTGTGCTGGGGAGCAAGGTCGGATTTATCTCCCGCATCGGCGACGATCCGCTTGGCCAGATTGCGCTCGAGCGGCTGGCGGCCGGCGGCGTCGATGTTTCGAGGGTGCGAAAAGTGAGCGGCCCGACAACCACGGGCCTTACCGTGATCCTGCCGCGGACGGATTGCCGCAACATTCTGACTTATCCTGGAACCATGGACGAGATGTGCTTCGAAGATTTGGACCTTGATTACCTGGCGCATTCGAAACATTTTCACCTTTCGTCTTACTTTCTGCACCGAGCCCTCAGGCCGCGCATCGCGGAGTTGTTCGAGATGATGAAACAAAAAGGCCTCACGACATCGCTCGACACCAACGACGATCCGGAAGACCGCTGGGATAACGACTTGTTCGCGGTCCTGAAGCATGTGGATGTTTTTCTCGCCAACGAGCGCGAGGCGAAGAAAATTGCGCGCACTGACAACCTGGAAGCCGCTATTGCCGTGCTTTCCCCACACGTGCCTGTTTTGGTGGTAAAGCTGGGGGCGGAGGGGGCGGTGGCACGCGGCCCCTCCGGGCAGGAGCGATGCGCGGCGCTGGAAGTCGAGGCCGTCGATCCCGTGGGGGCAGGAGACAGCTTCGACGCAGGCTTCATTCACCAATACGTGCGAGGAGCGGCGCTGGCGGACTGCGTGGCCTACGGCAACACCGCCGGAGCCTTTTCCATAACTCGCCCTGGCGGTACGGAAGCGTTCCGTGACCGGCTGCACTTTGAGCGTTTCTTTAAGCAGCATTCGCAGAAGGTAAAGACACAATGACGATTGATTTTCATACCCACCCCGTGCTCATCCGCGAGTTCGCGGAAAAATACCCGAATTACAAGCGCATGGCGCGCGCAGTCTTCAATATCGGGAACAACTTTCAGCCGCTTGAAACTTTTTTCTTACAAATGGACGTTGCAGGGATCGAGAAGGCTGTCCTCCTCCCCGTCGCCTGCGCGCGGGCCCTCCAGGATGCTGTCAGTAGCAACGAACAGGTTGCCGAACTTTGCGGCATGAGCGGACGTTTCATCGGGTTTGCGAGCGTGGACCCGATGGCGCCCGGCGCGCCGAAAGAGCTCGAATCCGCCATCACAGCGCTTGGTCTGAACGGTCTGAAACTCGACGCAGCTCTTCAGGCCTTTGACCTGAACCATCCCAGAGTCTTCGACATTTATGAAGTGGCAGCCTCACTTGGAATTCCGGCCCTGATTCATACTGGGATGAGTTGGGCGCCGGGAGCTCCACTCGAACAGGGGCAGCCACTTTTGTTGGAAAAGGCGATTCGCAGATTCTCGAACCTCAACTTTGTGCTTGCCCACTGGGGATGGCCCTGGGTTTGGGATGCAACCGCTTTGGCCTTGAAGTATCCCAACGTGTTCCTTGACACTTCAGGCCTTTATTACGACAGCCCGAAGGAGTTTTTCCAGTTTGTTTACAGCCGGCAAATCCCGACCACGCTCATTGAGCGGAGCCTCCGAAACCAGGTCGTGTTTGGCTCCAATTACCCGCGCGTGGAGATCAAAAACATGGTGAGAGCGCTCAAGTCGCTGCCCTTGACGGAAGGGTGCCTGGAGAAGATCCTCTCCACGAATGCGGAACGTCTGCTTAAGATGCAGAGTAGGTAAATTGTAGCGGCGCTCTCCGAGCGCCGAACGGCGGTCATAGACCGCCGCTACAACCGGTGACGGATTAAACACGAGGCAGGGCGGAAAAAGTCAATGATTATCAAGCTCGAGAGGGTAAGGGTTCAAAGCCGCAAAGCCGAAGAAGCGATTGATATCACGCCGCAGGTGGATGACATTGTCGAGAAGAGCGGGGTGAAGAACGGACTGGTCAACGTAATGACCTGTCACACTTCCTCCGGCTTGCTGGTGACGGAGGGAATTCCCTGTCTCGAGGAAGACATCCTCACGCACTTTTCGCGACTGTTCCCCGAAGAAGAAGATTACCACCATCGCCGCTACCTGGACTTCGACGGCCGCCTGGGCTTCAACGCTGAAAGCCACTTGAAAAGCATCCTGGGCGGAATCCAGTGCACGTTCCCGATTGAAAATGGCAAGATCGTGCGGGGCTCCCGTCAGACCATCTACTTTATGGAATACGACGGCCCCCTCGAGAGAGTTTACCTTGTGCAGGTCCTGGGGGAATAAGGGCTCTCGGCATGATCCATCCGTGGTCAAGGAGGAGTGATGACAAGCTCGAAGTGTTTCCGATGGACACGACGTGATTTCCTGAGCGCCGCACCAGCGGTACTGGCTGGCGGCCTCATGATGCGAACCGCCCAGGGTGAGGAGCTGCCGGCAGCTTCCAAACCGCGCGCCACCGCCGGTGACGCGGTGGAACCGAATTGGGAGTCCCGGCTTACGCTCACGGTCGGACCGAACAAAGCGGACCTAGTGGGCGGCGATGAAAAGGCGATCCAGGCCGGTGTGGACTACCTTGCCGCCGAGGGTGGCGGAACGCTCCACATCCTGCCTGGGACCTACCGACTGCGAAACGCCGTTTCCTTGCGGACAGGGGTGCGCATTTTAGGGAGCGGCCCGGACTCGGTGCTGATGAAGGCCCCGCAGGCCAAGACCAAGCTGGCTGCGGACTCAGAGAACTGGGAACAGGAAGTCACGCTGGCCGATGCGAGCGGCTTCCAAGTGGGTGACGGAGTTTGTCTCCGCGTCGACAACGTCTGGCATCAAGGCCACTTCATCATCCGGCGCAGTCTCGTCGCCCGCAGCGGCAACCGCTTCAAACTGGATCAGCCCTTGAACGATGACAACTTCACGCTGAAAGGACAAGCCAACATATCAACGCTTTTTCCGCTTCTCTGTGGGGACGGAATCGCGGACGTCGTGATTGAGGGCATAACGCTGGACGGCAAGAAGGCGAATCAGGAATCTCTCGACCACTTCTGGGGCAACTTTTTGGCGGGTATATGGCTGAACCGCAGCAATCGCATCCACATCCGCAATGTAACCTCCCGAGAGTCGGCTGCCGACGGCATCAGTTGGCAGACCTCTCACGACGCGTTGATAGAGGACTGCCATTGCCACGATAACGCCGGCTTCGGCTTGCATGCCGGCAGCGGCTCCCAGCGCCCTCTGGTTCAGCGCAACAAGCTGGAGCGTAATTACATTGGTTTTTACTTTTGCTGGGGTGTCCGGTACGGCCGCTTAGAGAACAACGTAATTCTGGATAGCCAGGACTTCGGTGTGCACTTCGGCCACAAAGACACCGACAACGTGGTTCGCGGCAACGAGATTCGGCGGAGTGGGAAGGTGGGAGTGATTTTCAGGGAAGTAGAAGACGATGGAGGTCTCTGCGGGGAAGGGGGATACTGTGCGGACCGAAACCGGTTGGAAGACAACCACATCGTGGACAGCGGCCCCGAAGACGGCGTGGGGATTGACGTGCAGGGCGGAACGGACGCCATCACCATTTCCCACAATTACCTTCGTGAAACCCGGCAGCCTCTGAAGCGGATCGGGGTCAGGATCGGCGTCCAGGCCAAGACGGTGCAACTGGACGAGAACCGGATCGAGGGCTTCGCGCTGAACGTTTCTGACCTGCGCAGGCGTTCGGCAAAGAGCATCGAGTCGGGGGCTTCACATGCGACTTAGAACCGCACTCCAAACTTTCTTTCTCGCTGCCCTTTGGGCATCCCTCAGCTTCGCCGGCGCAGCGCGGTACGACCGCTGGGAGGTGATCGGCCCGGGCGGCGGGGGCGGAATGTTTCTGCCCACCATCAGCCCGCACAGTGCCAAACACGTGTTGGTGTCCGGTGACATGACCGGTTGTTTCATTTCCCATGACGGGGGCAGTTCCTGGCGAATGTTCAATCTGGGGGACCACGCATGGTTCTTTGTTTTTGATCCCGTGGACCCGAAAGTTATCTATGCCAAGACCGCCCCAGTGCCCAAAGATCTTCAAGGGGACCGCCCGTTCAGCGCGCCGGCGCTCTTCCGCAGCAACGACTCCGGAAAGACTTGGCGGGTGGTGCGCGCCGATTCGCCGGATGGCGCAATCACCGCGCTGGCCGTCGATCCGGCGGACTCGGCGCTCCTCTATGCCGGGTTCGAGAGGGGCCAAGCCACAGCTCTCGGCGTCTCCACTGACCGGGGCAAGCATTGGGAGAAGATCGCCGACCTTCCCGATGGCGCTGACAAGATCATCATCGACCCGCGGTCGCCACAGGAGGACAGGACGCTTTACGTCCTCGGAGCCAGCTCGGTGACGGTCCGAGAGGACGGAGAGTGGCGACGCGGCCCGGCGCTAACGGGTGTGGAGTCTTTTGAGGGCCGGCCGGAACTTCACAGCGGGTTGGTGTCGGCGGGCTTTCCGGAGAAGGGCGGCAAGCTGGTTGTCTATATGATTGCTGCGGGGAAGCTGCACATCTCCGACGATGGCGGCGAGAGTTGGCGGCCATCTCTTCTGCCGGAGTCCTCCTCTCCCCTATCAGCGTCGGCCGTGGCAACGAGCTTATGGCATCCTGACGTGGCGTATGTTTCCTACAACAATCAGCGGCGTGGAAAGAAAGCCCTCTTCGGCACCGCCAAGACCACCGATCGCGGGCGCACCTGGCAATTGGTCTGGAAAGAATCCATGACCAGCGCGCCCAACATCCACGACCCCTGGATGAGCGAACTTTTCGGGCCAGGCTGGGGCGGAAATCCCCTTCAACTCGGAGTAGCTCCCACCAACCCCGACCTCTGCTTTGGGACCGACACCGGCCGCATGCTGCGCACTTCCGATGGCGGGAAGACCTGGGAATCCGTGTACTCGAAGAAACTGCCGGACGGGACCTACACGAGTACAGGGCTGGACGTCACCACTGACTACGGAGTCCACTTCGATCCCTTCAACTTGCAGCGAGTCTTCATCTCCTATGACGATATTGGGCTCATGCGGAGTGAGAACGGCGGCAAGAGCTGGACCGTCTCCATGGACGGCATCCCGCCGAGCTGGACCGAAACGGGGTATTGGATGGCCTTCGATCCCGCAGTGCGTGGCCGGGCCTGGTGCGCGATGAGCGGCCAGCATAGTCTGCCACGGCACAAGTTCTTTTTCGCGCAGCCGGGAGCCGTACAATCATCCACGGGCGGTGTCTGCCGAAGCGACGATAGCGGAAAAACCTGGACCAGTTCCAGCCAGGGAATGCCGCCCACAACTGCCACGCACATAATTCTCGATCCGCGAAGTCCCGCCGGCGCACGCGTGCTCTACGTGGCGGGTTTCGCGCGCGGGGTCTTCAAATCTGCCGATGGGGGGCGCAACTGGGCGCTGAAGAACGACGGCATCACCGAGAAGGAACCTTTTGCTTGGCGCTTGGCGCAGGACTCGAGCGGCGTGCTGTACCTGGTGGTCGTGCGCCGCAACGATGACGGAAGCATTGGTGGCGAAGGTGATGGGGCGCTCTACCGTTCTACCGACGCCGCCGAGCACTGGGCGAAGATGAAGTTGCCGGACGACGTCAATGGGCCGCAAGGGCTGGAGACCGATCCTGATAATCCCCAGCGGCTCTATCTCGCTGCTTGGGCGCGCCACCCGGATGCCACACGAACGGTGGGCGGCGGAATCTTCCTCTCGACCGATGGCGGCGCCACCTGGCGGCGGGTGCTTGATCGCGACCGGTACGTTCACGACATCACAGTCGATCCGCGTAATCCGAAGGTTATCTATGCCAGCGGGTTTGAATCTTCCGCGTGGAGATCGGACGATCGGGGCGAGACCTGGCAACGAATCAGGGGCTACAATTTCAAATGGGGCCGTCGCGTGATCCCCGACCCACTCGACCCTACAAAGATCTACATTGCGACTTACGGTGGAAGCGTCTGGCATGGACCTGCCAAGGGTGACAGCAACGCGGTGGAAGACATTGTGCAGAAAGCCGGCCAATGAGATAGCTTGCGGAGGAGGTTTCATGAGACTTTTCAGGGCCGTTCAACTCTGTGCTTTACTCTTGATCTGCTCGTTGATCGCCGTAATTTCGTGTACAAGAAAAGAAACAGGGGCAAAGCCGGCGCCGGAAAAAGCTTCCGTCCGGGTCGCCTGGGACAAGGTGGTTGCCGTTTCCAGGACGACGCCGACGCTGCAAGTGGTTGTTATGCCGCCATTGCGTCGCGGCTCGAAGATTCACGACCGCGTCTTCCAGGCTTTGCACGATTTGGGAGCTGACTACGTTCGTTACGTACCGTGGCTGCCCTATCCCAAGCTGGGGGTGGCGGAGCTCGAGCCCCCCAAGGACGGCCAGACCTCCTGGGACTTTTCCCTGATCGACCCTATGATGGAAGACTTCATGAATGCCACGGCGGGCCACTCGGTGGTTGTGAACTTCAGCACCATTCCCCAGTGGATGTTCAAGACGGAGAAGCCGGTGCCGTACCCGGACGATCCCGACCAGATAACCTGGACCTACGAGCAGGGGAAGGACCTCCGTGACCCGAGTCGGAAGGAACTGGCGCAGTACTTTGCCCGGCTGGTGAGTTGGTACACGCAAGGGGGATTCACCGACGAAGCCGGGAAGCGGCGCGAGTCGGGTCATCATTACAAGATCGACTACTGGGAGGTTTTCAACGAAGTCGATGACGAGCACTCCATGACCCCGCAGGATTACACCGCCGATTACGACGCCATCGTCGCCGCCATCCGGCAAGTGGCGCCTGGCATGAAGTTCGTTTCGCTGGCTCTGGACTCGGCGGAAAACAATATGCAACTCATGGAATATTTCTTGGACCCGCGCCACCACCGGCCGGGGATCCCTCTAGACATGGTCAGTTACCACTTTTACGCCAAACCCACGCAGAACGAGCCACCCGAAGTGCAGCAGTACACCTTCTTCAACCAAGCCGATCAATTTCTGGCCGTGGTGCGCTGGGTCGAATCCGTCCGGAAGCGCCTTTCCCCGCAAACCCAGACAGACCTCGACGAAGTTGGGTCACAAAGCGGCACCGACGGCACGGGGATGCCGCCCGATTACGTTGCCCCACCCATCCCGAACTCTTACTGGAATCTCTCCGGCGCAATGTACGCCTACCTTTTCGGCGAGGTGGCCAAGCTCGGCATCGAGGTTGCCGGCGAGTCGCAGATGGTCGGCTACCCCACCCAATGGCCCTCGGTCAGCTTGGTGGACTGGAACACTGGCCAGCCCAACGCCCGCTTCTGGGTGCTGAAATTGCTCCGCACGAATTTCACCCCCGGCGACAAGCTTGTTGAAACCCGCCTGGGAACGCCCTCGGTTTACGGTCTGGGTTTCGTCACTCGCGACGGCAAACGCAAGTTGCTGCTGGTGAATAAACGCGACCGGACGATTGTGGCGACCGTTCCCGGCGCCTCCGGAGGCCGCTTGGAGGTGGTCGATCAACAGACGGCTTTTCAGCCGCCCGCCGTGGCCCAGCTCCAAAGTGATGATGTAACCCTGGGCGGACTGGCCGTGGCCGCGGTGACTTTGCCCTGAAGAACTCGACAGGACCTTGCCTTCCGAGGCGGTCGAGTGTATCTTACCGAACCGGAAAAAATAAAAGGAAATCCGTGCCAACGGTACCGGTCCTTGGCACAACAAACTCTCAGGAGGTGAGCTTGTGGGTAAGCAAATTCGTGTGCTTCAGTACGGCGTGGGGCCAATCGGCGCTGGAATAGTGCGCCTGATGCTGGAGAAGCCGGAACTGAGAATCGTTGGGGCCGTCGATGTGGACCCCGCGAAGGTAGGAAAAGACTTGGGACAGGTAGCAGGTGCAGGACGGGACGTCGGCGTGGCGGTTGCTCACAATCTTAAGGCCTTATCGCAATCGCAAGCCGATGTAGTGGTGCACACCACCTCATCGTACTTGACGGACGTGATGGATCAATTAATCGAGTGCCTGGAGGCGGGCCTGCACGTGGTCTCCACGTGCGAGGAGCTTTCCTATCCGTTCCGCAAGCATCCAGCTTTGAGCGAAAAGCTCGACCGTTGCGCGCGCGAGCATAACGTGGCTCTGCTTGGGACGGGTGTTAACCCGGGCTTTGCCATGGACAAGTTGGTGCTCACTCTGGCTACGGCTTGCCACAAGGTGACCAAAGTGCAAGTCCATCGGGTGGTCGACGCTTCGCGCCGCCGTCTGCCGTTGCAGAAGAAGGTGGGGGCAGGAATGACGGAGGAGGAATTCCGCGCCCAGGTGGCTGCGGGGAAGATCAAGCACCACGGATTGCCGGAGTCGGTGGCCATGATTAGCGACTGCATAGGGTTGCCCGTGGAGCGCATTGAGGAGACCATCGATCCGGTGGTCGCGACCGAGCCCGTGCGCAGCGAATTCTTGCAGGTGCCTGCGGGCCGCGTGGTGGGGGTGCACCAGGTAGCAAACGGGCTGGCTGGCGATAAGACGAATGTCCGCTTGGAACTGGAGATGTATCTCGGCGCGCGCGACCCTGTGGACGCGATCACCATCAGCGGGGTTCCCGACTTGAATCTGCGCGTTGTGGGGGGCATCCACGGGGATCTCGCCACCACGGCCATTGCGGTCAATTGCATTCCAGCCATCCTGGAAGTAAAACCGGGGCTTCGCACCTCGCGAGACGTGCCAATGTGCTTTTTGCCGGGGGCCTGAGGCGTCGTGTTGGGAAAGGCGGCTCTGCCGCCGCACCTGTGTCATTCCGAGCACAGCGAGGAATCTCGCTCTGTATGGCGGTGGGTCAGAGGCCAAAGTGAGCTAAGGAGGTTGGTGTGAAGAAAGAATCAGAGCGAGATTCCTCGCTGCGCTCGGAATGACATTCGCCTATTGTGAGGGAATCATGAGCGAAAACCCAGTTAACACAAAATCAAGACTGGTCGAGGAATATGTCCGCAAGACCCCCACCTCGCGAGAGTTGTATCAGAAGGCCCGAGGTCTTTTTCCGAGTGGCGTGACCCATGACTCGAGGTACCTTCTACCGCATCCCATATTCGTTTCGCGCGCCGAGGGCGCCCACAAGTGGGACGTGGACGGTAACGAGTACGTGGACTACTTCGGCGGGCACGGAGCCCTCCTTTTGGGTCACAATCATCCCGCGGTGACGGAAGCGGTTCGGGAGCAGCTATCGCGTGGGGTCCACTACGGCGCTTCGCATGAATTGGAACTCGAGTGGGCAGCTCTGATCCAGAAGCTCATTCCCTGCGCCGAGCGCGTACGGTTCACGGTTACAGGAACAGAGGCTACGCTTCTCGCGTTCAGGGTGGCCAGGGCTTATACGGGTAAGAATATTGTGATTCGATTCGCCGGGCACTTTCATGGCTGGCAGGACCACGTTGCTTTTAGTGATGCCGGCGGCGCGCCGGGTATCGTGAAAGGCATCGTGGACAGTGTGGTGATCTGTCCGCCCGGCGACCTCGAGTTCGTCAAACACGTGTGCGAAACTCGCGACGACGTGGCGGCCATCATCCTCGAGCCCACGGGAGCGACATTCGGAAAGGTTCCGCTCGATCCGCAATTCCTCGGGGATTTGAGGAGCTTGACGGCACGCCTGGGCATCCTGCTCATCTTTGATGAGGTGATTACCGGCTTTCGCTGCTCGCCGGGCGGCGCCCAGGGCTTTTACCACGTGACGCCGGACCTTACCACCCTGGCTAAAATCCTTGCGGGAGGATATCCGGGCGGCGCGCTTGTAGGCCGAGCTGAAATCATGCAGGTCATGGATTTCAGGCGGGACAACGGCATCCTGCCGCCGATTGTACCCCATCAGGGGACCTACAATGCCGAGACTGTTTCCGCTCGCGCAGGGATTGCTACTCTCAAAATAGTTTCTACGTCCGACGTCATCGCCACTGCCAATCGCACCGCGGCGTGCCTGCGAGAATGAGCTGAATGCGATCCTACGACGGCTTGGCTCGAGTTGGTGCGTGTATGGTAATTTCTCCAATTTCCATATTTTCACGAATCCTGAAAACGAGCCTGTAGGACCTGAAGATATCATGGCCGGCAAGGTGCCTTGGCAAAAGCTGAAGAGCCTATCTGGGGGCGGTGACCTCCCGCACTTGATACGAACGGGACTAGTGTGCGGAGGAGTGGATATAGCCATCTGGCCTGGGGGTCTGCTGTCTTGCCGCCACACCCCTCAGGATGTTGACCGAACGGCGGGCGCCTTCGAGAAGCTGCTCAAAATGCTGGCTGAAGAAGGCCGGCTTCGGTAGGGTTATACGGATCTGGAGTGCGGCAGCTTGCTGCCGCTTTAAGTCAGGCCAGCTTGCTGGCCGTGTACAGGAGTAGGGCCCCGCGAGCAAGCTCGCTGGAGGAAAGCGGCAGCAAGCTGCCGCACTCCAAAAAAGGAGATACGACCGTGAGCGAACTGCGCATGTATATCAACGGTGAGTGGGTAGCGAGTGAGAGCGGCGAGTACTTTGACGCTTACAATCCGGCCACTCTCGAGGTGATTGCGCGTGTTCCGCAAGGCACGCGCAAAGATGCAGACCGGGCCGTCCTGGCGGCTCATGCCGCGAAGAAGGAGATGGCGCGCCTCTCCGTCTGGGACCGAGCCAAAATGGTGAATCGCGTTGCCGATGCTGTGGAAGCTCGTCTGGAGGAACTTGCCCGCACCCTATCTCTCGATCAGGGCAAACCCTACCATTCCGAAGCCATCCATGAGGTCAGGGCAGCCATCAGCGGTTTCCGGGAGGCCGCGGAACATCTCAAGTTCATGGAGACCTCATACTTCTCTGTATCCGATCCCAATAAGCGCGCCTGGTCTATCCGGCAAGCGCGCGGCGTTTACGGCGTGATTACCCCCTGGAATTTCCCTATCAACATCCCCGTGGAATATCTGGGGCCAGGCCTGGCCATGGGCAACACCATCGTCTGGGTGCCGGCGCCGACGACTTCCGTATGCGCGGTCAAATTGGTGGAGTGTATCGAGCAGGCCGGAGTTCCCAAAGGGGCGCTCAACCTGGTGACCGGGCCGGGGCCGGTGGTGGGGAACGAAGTCGTCAAGCATCCGCTCACCGCGGCGATCGGCTTTACCGGGAGTCCCCAAACCGGTAAGCACATCGCCCAGGAAGGGGCCGGCAAGCCTTTGCTCTTGGAGTTGGGCGGAAACGGTCCCACCATTGTGCTCGACGACGCCGATCTGGACCGTGCCCGCAAAGGCATCGCCGCGGGCTGTTTCTTCAACGCCGGCCAAGTGTGCTCCGCCACGGAACGCATTATAGCTACGCCCAGGATCCACGCCGCCCTGGTTGAAGCGCTGGTGGAAGAAGCCGGGAAGTACCGGCTCGGCGATCCCCTTTCGCCCGAAACTACCATGGGCCCGCTCAACAACTACGCCGTGGCTGATAAGACTGACCGGCACATCGAGGACGGTCTGGCGCAAGGCGCTGTGGTGAAGATTGGCGGCAGTCGAGTTCCCGAACTCGGGAGCAAGCTTTTCTATCAGCCGACCGTGATCGACGGGGTCACCCCGGGGATGCAGTTCAACAAGGAAGAGACCTTCGGCCCTGTGGCTCCGATCATGGTGGCCGCCTCCGACGATGAAATCCTGGAGTGGGCCAATAACAGCGCCTACGGATTAGTCTCCTCAGTCTGGACGCGCGACATGAAACGCGCCTTTAAGTTCGCCGAAGGCTTGCGCACGGGGATCGTTAACGTCAACGAGTCGAGTATTTACTGGGAGCTCCATGTCCCGTTCGGCGGCATGAGCGGCACACAGTCGGGCATTGGCAGACTCGGCGGGCGGCACACGCTCGAAGCAATGAGTGATCTGAAGACCATATTGCTGGACCTGTCGTGAGCAAACTGCGCCGAGATTGGCTGGCGGCGCAACGCGACTTCTGGCCACAACCAAACATGCAAAGTGGGGCCGAGTCCGATAACTGAAGGATTCGGCCCGGGGCCAGTGCCGCTGCCGCGACAGCCTAACGAGGACAGCTCTCATTTCCGCAGACATCAGCGCTCGGTTTGTGCCCCACCCTCGTTGACTTAAAAAGGAAGTTCGGTTACTCTGCGACACATGGCTTGCCGTCGAGCGCAGGACAGAATGTGAACGGGAAAATCGATTCAACCGCACAATTCGATTTCGCGACCGAGGCTAAAAGTCCCCCAGCAAGAATCCGCCGGGCGTTCGCAAAACGTGCCAACGAGCTGGACGGTGCGACCTGGACCAAGTATTCGATATCGGTCTGGTCGGACATTAAGAAGTCATCCGAGGAGATCGCGCTCCACCATCCCGCGATTTTCCCTGTCGCTTTCGGACAGCGCTTGATCCAATGCTTCACAACGCCTGCGGACCAACTGGTGCTCGATCCGTTCGCGGGCTCCGGCTCCACACTCATCGGCGCAACGAGTAAAGGAACAATTCGTTTTGCATTTGGAGTCCTCAATCCCCGCAACCATAATTCAGTTAAGGATCTAACGCTTTCATGCCGATTACCGTGACTGTGAGCGCTTTTGGTTTCGATATGAAGCTGCACCTCGACTGCATGCAATTTCTCAACATGTGGTGACGAATGGCGCGCAAGACTGGGCTTCAACCCATAAAGGTATTCTGGCCGAATGTCGGGAGCATAGGCGACTACCCGCGATCGACCGCCGATATTCTGGCGCGCATTAAGCAATCAACTCCGACGCGCAGCGACGCAATCGGATGGATTTGTGGCAAGTACCACGTAGTGCCCGAGTTTGCCCGCAAACTGCTCAATGTCCTGGAGGCGGTCGGCGTAGTGCGCTCAGATAATTCCCAGTACCTCATCACCACGGCAGGAGAAGAATTCCTGAAGACGGGAGACTCAGGAACCCTCTTTCGGCTCATCCTGCGAAAAGTTATGGGTTTCCGAGAGATGCTCGATGTTGTGGAATCACACGCACCGATTTCCCTCAAGGAAGTGGAGGAAAAGTGGGCGGAAAGGATGAAGCCGCTCACCTTTGCGAAGAACCAAGCGCCCATACGTTACAACTGGCTACGTGGCTTCGGATACGCCTCAGTTGTTGCCCATCAACTCTTCCTGACTGACAAGGGTCTGAAGCTTGCTGCTGTCCTTCGCCTTAGCGAGGTGCCAACAGACCGACGCACCCAGATTTCTCACGGGGACCTCGAAGACAAAATCAAGATAATAGGCGAGTTCTTTGAATTCGAGGCAAAAAAGCGGGCTAGCGTGAACGATGCTCTTCCCACGTACGCTATCAAACTACAAGAAGGTGATCGACAGCTTGATTGCTTATGGGTCCGCTACATTCCTTTCGCCGGCCACGTTAAGTTTCCCGTAGAGATTCAATTGGGTGGCAACCTTGCGGACTCGTTGGACCGACTTGAAACTGTCACACAATATGTCCAAAAGGCCATCATAGTAACAACGCAAGATCAGGAGCAGAGGATAGTTGATAGACTTAAGGTCAAGAAGTCTTCGCTGCTCGACAAGCTTACGATCATATTTGTGGACGATGTATACAAGGCGGTGGAAGCAGCGACCGTTCTGAGCGCATTGGCGAAAAAAATCTTCCCGCGTTGAGCGCATCTCAAGGACGACCGTTTCGGACTGATTATATCCGAGGTTCCTGCCAATGAAAATCAAGGCAAGCGATTTGCGCGCCGATGTTACGGCGTGGTTGAGGAAGCGACTTCGCTACATATACCCGAGTTGGGATGCCCAGGTCTATGAGACTTGCGGCGATACGCTTTCTGGTTTCCTGAAGAGATATGGCCTGCTCAATGCGTTCCCTTGCTCCGAAGCGTTTGAAATGGAATTAGACATCACGGGAGTGCTCCGCCGGGGAGGGGAAGCTCACCTTGTTTTTGTTCGTTGCAAGACGTCGCCGATTACCCTTGGGGACGTAGGACCTATGCAGGAATATAGCTCCTTGGCTTTGCCTGTTCTCTCCATTATTCTGTCACCGGCGGGCACGTCGCCGTCCCTCGGCTTGTTATTTAATGCGTACAATTGGGTGGACGTTCTGGAGTATGGGAGCGGTAAACGGCTTAAGATTGGAACGTGGGACGTGAACAGGAAGCAGGTGCGCCCGGCTTCCGTTATACCCCCCGGGGAGCTCGGCTAGCTTCCCCCGTGACAGGATGATAAGGAGCCATACCACGGAGCACGCGCCAGCCATAGTTTCCCCGGCCCGTCCGTAGGCCGAAGCTCCCCTTGGGCCATTTACCCACCGGTCACCTCGACTCTTCCGGACGCTGGGCTTCCCCGCTCGTTACGCTGAGTTCAATGCGGAAGTGCCGCCGCAATCTCAGGCGAGCTTTGAGCATAACTACTACATGCTCACTGGTTTGCGACCGGTCCTTCACAGCGGCGGTTATTACCCGATTCAAATCATCACCACCTATGACAAGTGGGGCCCTGAATTAAGAATATACTTCCCAGAAAAGGCTCACGACCTTGAACTCCCTCCAACAGTTAATATACTGCCCGGCAACGCCCCTGCGACTCTGCGCATTAATAACAACGCGTTTTGGTGGCAGCTTATCCGAGCGGGGTTTCGGTTGGGGACCTCACACAACTTACAGATCATTCGTAGTCATCTGCCTGGTGAACACCTTCCTGAGTTTGATGCCGGCCACGCCTCATAGACGGCGGAACCTGAACATTTTGAGCCGATTGTAAGCGGGCAGCGCAGACCTCCGCCTTTGAGCTGCGGCTCGGACATCCCAAGAATCGCGATTGACGGGGGCGGAAAACCACAGAAAAGACGCTCACCCTCACGGGATGTGTGTTATAGAGATTTTGTGAGAAATCCTAGACCCACACCCGGAGGGTGAACGATGGAAGCAAGCCTACCGCAATTGATTCTGCCTATCAAGATGGAAAGAAGTTCGGAGCGGCTGACCAGTCTGGGCGGGCTGGTGGTGTTGGAGGAACTGGCGCGAGCGGTGAAGCTGTGGGAGGAAGTAGACCGAGCGCTGGAGGGTCCGAAGTCGGGACGAGGATATAAGCCGCGGGAGTTTGTGCAGGCGCTGGTGTGGATGCTGCATGCGGGAGGAAGGCGGCTGGAGGACTTGCGGGAGTTGCGGGCCGAGCAGGAGGTGCTGGGGGAGTTGGGCTTGGAAGCGGTGCCGGACGCCGGGACGGTGGGGGACTGGCTGCGTCGGCAAGGACGGGGCGGGGCGGAAGCGATCCAGCAGGTCAGCCGGAAACTGGTGGCGTCTTGTTTCGAGCAAGAGGAAGTGATTCTGGATGTGGATGCCACAGAGATCGAGGCGGAGAAGCAGGAAGCCGCGTGGACCTATAACCACGTGCAGGGCTACATGCCTTTGCTGGGGTACGTGAACGGGGTGTGCGTGGGTCACCAGTTTCGGGAAGGCAATCAGAGTCCCAGTGCCGGGATCTTGGAGTTTGCACAGAGCTGCGAAGCGGCGCTGCCGCCGGGGAAGCGAATCTATTTCCGCAGCGACAGTGCGGCCTACCAAGCGGCCGTGATTAACCATTACAGCCAGCCAGGGCGCAGTTTCACGATCACGGCGGACCTGGACGCCGCCGTGAAGCGAGAAATTCAGAACCTGCCGGCAGGGGCTTGGCAACCCTACCGGACGCAAGCGGGCATCGCCACCGACCGCGAGATTGCCGAGACGGTGCACACCCTGAACGGGACCAAGCAAGCTTTCCGGTTGATCGTATTGCGCTGGCCGAATCCGCAGCCGAATTTGTTCGAGGCGGAGCGCTATTGCTATCACGCGGTGGCCAGCAACCGGGAGGAGCCGGCGAGCGAGGTCGTCTGGAAGCACAACCAGCGAGGGGAGAGCGAGAACTGGCATAAGGAACTGAAGGTGGGTTTTGGCATGGAGGTCGCCGCGGCGACCCGTGCGGGCAGTTGGAGGCCAATGCCCTGTATTTTGCCATTGGGGTGTTAGCCTACAATTTGGGGCAAGTGTTGAAAGGGCGGGTGCTGCCGGCGTCCTATCGCACGGTGACGGTGGCCACGCTGCGCTGGAAGGTGTATCGGCTGGCGGGGAAGCTGGTGCGCCACGCGCGCGGCTGGATGCTGCAGATCAAGGCCGACCTGGAGAAATGGCTCTTATTGCAATCCGCTCGGGTCTGTTGCGCGACGCTGCGGACCTGAAGCAGGGAGGCAAAAAACGGCTAGCCGTGGAACTACCGCGCGGCGGTGTCCGCGGGGGGTGGGAAAAAATTATCCGGAGGACGCATGGGCCCCTGAATCATGAGCTGAATTGACTCGCGACTTCCCTTCGGTTAACCGAAGGTCGCGCCCGTCACCCTTTCCACCTCCTCACAACCGCCTCACCCCGCCAATCGCGATTCTTGGGGACATCGTGTCTCTTGACAGGCCGCGAGAATTACTATAGCCTACTATTATGAGCAACTGTTCTGGCGTAGCGCGCCTTGCTCGGTGGTCTCGCGGGGGCCCGGCCAATGCCCTTATGGGGTTTGCCGATATGTCTCGCTTGGCTTGCCACTCGGACCAAAAAAGCCGGAACGAACTCTTTTTTGAACGAATGATGCGGGAATGTCATTGAAAACAAAGGAGCGCTCTGGAAAACCCGCGAGCAAAGCGGGAATCTATATGAAAACAAGGGAGATATAAGCAGAAAGCGGGAATGTTGTTGAAAAGACAGGTAGTTATCTTGGAGTCGGGGGGCTCGGGCTTTGCTATCAGGCCCTGCCGTGCCACGCTAAGCCTTGCCCAGCTTCCTGGTCACTCCAAGGGATGCCGCCAGCGAAGTCCTGGGAAGCGGCTGTAGTCACGGTCGGTGGTGATCCACTCGCTCCCCGATTCGATAGCCAGGGCCGCCAGATAAGCATCGGGGACAAGGTTGCCCTTGACGCCCGCCGCCCGGCAAAGCCGGGTGAAGATCTCCCAATGCCGAACGCCCGGAGTTACGAGCACGCAACTGGCCTGACTACGCACTTCAGCGGCAAACCGGAGTGCGTCTTCCAGTCTACTCGGCAGCTTGAAAATCCGCGGATGGGTCACAATTCGGAGAAATGCGGAAAGGACCAAATCCGACATTCCGTGAGCTTGGTCAGAACTGATACAGTCCTCCAGCCAGCGGCGGTAGGCAATGTGGTTTAAGCAATCGCGGCGATGAGCGTAGACGAGCACGTTGACGTCAATCAGCACCATCACGGCCCTCCATGCGGTCGAGGAGCGACGCCGTGTTGTCGAGGTCAACGTGGGGTTGCACGCCCCCTCGCCCGAAGGTGGTCAGGCGAAGCTTCGAGCGGCGCTGAGGAGGCTTACGCCGGGCCAGAGCTTCGCGCAGAGAGTCCTCAAGAAGCGCCGTAAGTGTCGTACCTCTTTCGGCCGCAAGTTTCTTGGCCTGAATAAGGAGCTGCTCGTCAAACCGGATCGTAGTTCTCATGCGTCAAAGCATATCAGCCTGACATAAATATGTCAAGGCGCCAAGCGGTAGAGCATGCGTGGGAAGGGAATGGTTTCGCGCACGTGCTCGAGGCCGCAGAGCCAGGCGACCACGCGTTCGATGCCCATGCCGAAGCCCGAATGCGGCACGCTGCCGTAGCGCCGCAAGTCGAGATACCACTCGAACGCCTGGCGAGGCAAGTTCGCCTCCTCGAGGCGTTTCAGGAGGAGATCGTAATCGGCCAGGCGCTCGCCACCGCCGATGATTTCCCCATAACCCTCCGGCGCCAGCATATCCACGCACAGCGCCACTTCCGGGCGTTGCGGGTCAGGCGCCATATAGAAGGCCTTCACCTGGCTGGGATAGCGATGGACCAGCACGGGCCGCTCGAAGTTCTCGGAGATGAGGGTCTCGTCGGTGCCGCCGAAATCGCCACCCCACTGAATCTCGCTGCCCTTTTGCTGGAGCAATTTCACCGCATCGTCGTAGCTCAAGCGCGGGAAAGGCAGCTTGATTTTCTCCAGGTTGGCCACATTGCGCTCCAGGGTTTTCAGTTCCGGGCGGCGCTTCTCGAGAACCCGCTCCACGACGAAAGCCACCAGTTCTTCCCCCAGCACCATCGTGTCCTCGAGGTGGGCGAAAGCCACTTCCGGCTCGACCATCCAAAACTCCGTCAGGTGGCGGCGGGTCTTGGACTTTTCGGCGCGGAAGGTGGGCCCAAAGCAGTAAGTCTTGCCCACTGCCATGGCCGCCGCCTCGTTGTAAAGCTGGCCGGACTGGGTGAGGTAAGCTTTATCGTCGAAGTAGTTCACCTCGAAAAGCGTAGTGGTGCCCTCGCAGGCCGAGGGAGTGAAGATGGGTGTGTCCACCAAGGTGAAGCCGCGCCCGTCGAAGAAGTCGCGGCACCGCTTTGATGATCTCGTGCCGGACCCCCAGGATGGCGCGCTGGCGCATCGAGCGCAGCCAGAGGTGGCGATGGTCCATCAGGAATTCCGTGCCGTGCTCTTTGAGGGTAATGGGATAAGGGTTCTCGATCGGGACCAACTGCTCGATCTCGAGGTTGCTCACATCCAACTCGAAGCCGCTCGGAGCACGCTTATCCGCGCGCACCTTGCCGGTGACTCGCAGCGAAGATTCCTGGGTCAGGTTGCGTACCCGCTCGAAGACCTCCGGCGAAACCGCGCTCTTCACCACCACGCCCTGAATCAGGCCCGTGCCGTCGCGGAAAAGCGGAAACAACAGCTTGCCGCTCTCCCGCAGGTTATAGAGCCACCCCTGCACAAGAACTTCCTGGCCAACGTAATCGGAAACTTTTCGAATCTCAACTGTGGGAACCAAGGGTGCTCTCCTTGCCTAATGTGCCGCCCAAAACGAGAATTCAAGTTCTGTCATTCTGAGGCCCGTTCTTTGGGCCGAAGAATCCCTGCGGCTGCTTTTGTGCTTGGGCCCGACCACAACTGCAGGGATGCTTCGCGGAGGCTGCCCGAGCGAACTGCGGAGATCCTTCGCGGAGTTTACCCTGAGCCACCTGCGGAGATTCTTCGTCCGTCAGCCGACGGACTCAGAATGACAGGCGAAGGGCTCAGGATGACAGCAATCGGGCTTCGAGATGCAGAACCAACCGCAAACTCGAATCCGAAATCTAAAATCCAAAATCTAAAATTCCTCGAGTCGAGCTATCAGCTCAGGAAGCCGCGCCAGGATGCCGGCTTCATGGCGTTCGCTATTCACCTCGAAGAGGGCGGGAAACTGTATGTCCGCCGACCGGAAGTCGCGGATGGTCTGCGCCCAATCAATCTCCCCCTCAAACGGCAGAAGGTGCTCATCCTTCTCGCCACGGTTGTCGTGAAGGTGGATGGCGGCGACGCGCTGGTGGAGCGTCCGGAAGGCCGATTGAACGCCCCCCGTCATATGCGCGTGGCCGGTGTCAAAGCAGACTTTCAAATCCAGGCGCGTGTACTGAAAAAAGGTCAGAATGCGCTCGGGGGCGCTCAACTCACTGGGAATATTCTCCAGCAGGATCTGGACACCCCGCTCTTTGGCGAAGATGTTCAGGTGCTCGAGGGAGGTGAAAGCAGCATCGAACTTGCGCAGGTCGAACTCTTCACCGGGAATGCCCAGGTGAAGAACGAGGTAACGAAAGGGGAGGCGCTCGGCCACTTCGATGGCGCGCTTGATTTCATCCATGGAGGCGATTCGTGCTCGGCGCTCCAGGCTGGCAACGGAAATGAGCAGCCCTCCCGCCCGCCCCCAATTCCAGTCGTTAAAAAGGGGAGCGTGAAGAGAATGAAGAGTAACTGCATGGTCGCTGAACCATTGCGCCACATCTCGCACATGGTTCAGATCGTGATAGTCCAGATGCTGGCGGGCGGCCATGATTTCGAAATCGCGCAGGCCCGCCGCCAGTATCTTGTCCAGAACATGGGAATTGAGCCTTTGCTCGGCAAACACGGAAGTACAGAGACCGTAGTTCATCAGTATCCGACCGCCTTTCCGTCAGCGCGCGGATCAGCCGCGCCGAACTTCCATCCCGAAAGGGGATCGACTTCGATCGCCTCGCAGTCACCCATCCTATCGCTAAAATCAATCTGATACCCGGCTTCCCGCAGTTTCCGGACGGTGTCCACCGAAAAGCCGACCCGTTCGAGGACCAGCCGGTCAGGCATCCACTGGTGGTGGAAACGCGGGAAAGAGACAGCTTGGAGGATGTCCATCTTGAAGACCGAGACGTTCAAGAGCACTTGGAGAACGGTGTTGATGATCGTGCCTCCGCCCGGGGAGCCGAGAACCAGCCAGAGCTTGCCGTCCTGAAGGACCAGGGTGGGGGTCATGCTGGAGAGTGGGCGCTTGTTTGGAGCGATGGCGTTCGCCTCGCCCTGCACGAGGCCGAACATGTTCGGCGCTCCCGGCTTCGCGGCAAAGTCGTCCATCTCATCGTTCAAGAGGAAACCCGCACGCTCGACCGTGACGCCGCTGCCATACCCGTTATTCAGCGTATAGGTGTTGGCCACCGCGTTCCCGTCAGCGTCCACAACGGAGTAGTGAGTGGTCTGGGCGCCTTCAAACGCCTGCGGATTACCCGCTGTGATGGGCGCCTCCGGCTGGGAATGCAGAATCTCTTCCCGCAGCTTCCCTGCATATGCTTGACTGGTCAGACGGGCTACAGGCACCGAAGCGAAGTCGGTGTCACCCAGGTATGCAGCGCGATCGGCGTAGGCGTGGCGCATGGCCTCAGCGATGAGATGCATAGACTCGAAGGAATCAGCCGGCCCCAGGTCCAGGGGCTCGAGGATATTAAGCATTTCAATCAAAGCTACGCCTCCGGAGCTCGGCGGCGGAACACTCAGGATTTCATAACCTCGAAAGTGGCCCTCCAGCGGCTGACGCAGGATCGGATGGTAGCGGGCGAGGTCCTGCTCGGTGATGAGGCCATGGTACTTTTCCATGGTGGCGGCGATCGCCTGCGCCACGCGGCCCGTATAAAAGCCCGGCGCACCCCGGCGCGCGACAGCCTTAAGCGTTTGAGCCAACTCCGGCTGCCTGAAAAGCTCGCCCGGCTCGTACAGGCGTCCGTCCCGGAGGAAAACTCGGCGCGAAGCGTCGAACTTTGAGAGGAAATCCCGATCCTGTCGGAGCGATTCGCTGAGGCTGTAGCTGACCACGAAGCCGTGCTGGGCGAGACGAATCGCGGGAGCGATCACGCGGGCCAGCCCCAATTTCCCGTATTTCTGCTCAGCCAGCGCCAGACCGGCCACCGTGCCCGGAACTCCGGCCGACAAAGCTCCGAGCGTGCTGGCGTCGGGAACGACTTGCCCATTGGAATTAACGTACATATTGCGGGAAGCTGCCGCCGGGGCGGCCTCGCGGTAGTCCACTACCACGGCGTCGCCCTTCGCCAGGCGGATCAACATGAAGCCGCCCCCGCCAATATTCCCCGCCACCGGATGAGTGACCGCGAGGGCAAACCCAACCGCCACCGCGGCGTCCACAGCGTTGCCCCCGACGCGGAGGATTTGGACCCCCACTTCGGATGCCAAGGGTTCGCTCGAGACCACCATGCCATGCCGTGCCGCCACAGGGCTGAAAGGAAATGCTGAGAGGGCGCAGGTCAAAATAACAATGGGCAGGAAGGACTTTTTTTGCCAACTAAGATACACAGTGCCTCAGCCACATATGCTAGACAGTGCGAATGAGCGTTCGATACTTCATGGTCTTTGGGACCACGTCCGTGGGAACGCCCTCAAGCATTTTACTCTAGGGGAAACCACTGAGGGGCGTCAAGGCGAAGGAAAGTCATTGTTTCGGTTCAATGCGATTCTTCATCTCCTTGCGGATAAGGTCAGGATTATCAAGTGGTTCGCCGGGCCTGGCCTCGAGACCCGGCTCCTTTGCTTTTCCGGGATCGAAGATCCGCGTGTCGGAAGGCAAAGCGGTATAGGGGGTGAAGTCCGGATTATTTGTGAACATGTCGGCGAGGTCCGTAGCTGCCGCGTCGTATTGATTGATGAAAGGCATGCCCAGAATCAAGTCGATCGTCTTGAGAATGCTCGCCATGCTGGTATGGACGTGTGAGACGCCCGGCTTGGCATAAGGGCTGATCATCAGCAACAGGCTGCGGTGAGCATCCACGTGGTCCTGGCCGTCCTGCGCGTCGTCTTCGGTTACAAGGATCGCAATGTCTTTCCAGAAAGGGCTGTGAGAGAACAACTCCACCAACTTACCCAGCGCCAAGTCGTTATCCGCCACGTAGGAGGCGCGGTAGGGAAATCCATCCTCAGGTCGCGGGTCGGCGGTGTGATCGTTAGGGAGCCAGATGTAGATAAACTGTGGCAGAGGTTTCGTACCGCTTACGAATTCGTCGAATTCTTTCTTAAACCGGGCGAAGCGATACTGGTCGGAGATGTTGGTATTGAAGGTCGGGAAGTCCCGCGAGGTGTTATCGAACAGGACCTTCGGCATGGGCACATTCACGGATTGCCGCGAGCCGGTGGGATACTCCCCCGTGCCTTCGTCGTTGCCCGGCAACTCCATTCCCTCGCCATAATTGCGGAAGGTAAGCCGGGTGCGGGCCAGGTTTTCCCATAGCGAGCCGTTTTCCAGGTAAGTTTCGGGTATGGTGGATGTGCCCCCGAGGTCCAGCCGTCCGGGGGCGTCCTGGTCCGGGACGAAGTCGAGCTTGCCACCGTAGGCGGCGGGCCAAGCCGCTTCCAGGAGTTCATTCGGGTAATTGTCCACCAGCCAGTGATGGCCGTCCGCCGAGACGTCGGAATCCACGTAGAAGTTGTCGCTGAAGGCAAAGCGCCTGGCCAGGGCATGTTCGTTGGGCGTGACCTGTACGTGCTCCAATGTCGGTTGGTTCTCTTCTTTGACCGTGGCATCTATCCCCCAGCGGGCCAACGTGGCGTCGCGCTCCGCATCCGCGCCCTCCAAATCACCAAACACCTCGTCAAAAGTCCGGTTCTCTTTTACGATGAAAACCACATGGTGGATTTTCAAGCTGGGTGAGCCCGGGAGGGGAACCGGGAAGTCCGGGGAGCGCTTGGAGGCCGGCGCCTGGCCCTCCACCAGAAAACCTGGAACAAAGCCATTGTTCCTCATCACCTGAAGCGTGAGGGGGCGCAACTCGTAATCTTTCGGGATCGTCACGATTGAAACCGTCCCCTTGGTGATGTCGCCGATGTAAGCACCCTCGGGGCCAAGCTGAAAATGTCTCCCCCCATTTGGGCCGGCGCCAAAGCCCTTGGCATTGGCCACGAAGAGCGTCTTGCCGTCGGCGCTCACGGCAACTCGCGCCGGGAACCAGCCGCTGGGAATGAAACCCAAAAATTGCATAAGGTCGGTATCGACCACCGCGACAGCATTGATGCCAGCGCAGGCGATATACAAGCGCTTTTCGTTGGGACTGAGCGCCATGCCGAAAGGCAGGACGCCACGCAACCCCTTAACGCCGCCTGCGGGAGCGATCAGGGCATTCTCCTCCACCTTCCTGCTTCGGGCGTCAATCACACTGATGCTGTCCTGGGTGGCGTTTGAGACGAAGACCTTCCTCTTGCCTGCGACCACGGCGCCCGGGCTGCTTCCGCCTACGACCGTGCCGCCAATGGCGAGCCCGGTTCGGATTCTGTCGAGCACCATGGGCCTGGAAGGATCCCTCACATCGATCACGTAAAGCGAATTGGATTCGGGAACGTTGGGGTCTCCCAAACCGGCAATCTGTTTGCCATCCACGATGGCGCCTTCTTCAGCATCCTTGGAGGGGTATCCAAACGCCGGGAAGGTGATGCCCGTATCTCGTGCATACTTGGCATCGTAGCCCGGAACCAGCGCGTAGCTGAACGTTCCAACATTGGACACGTAAACCCTTTTCCCATCCCGCGAGAGCGCCAGCCCGAAAGGCATCCGGCCCACGGCGAGGCTGGCAATGGCCTGCTTGCTGGCGGTATCAAAAGCCACCAGGCGGAAGTGGGCAAGATCCAAGACAAAGAGGGCTTTGCCGTCACGGGAGAGTAGGAGTTCTCCGCTGAGACTGTGGCTGTAGGTCTTGCCCTGGAATTCACCATCCAGGCTAAGAGATCCCAGTCGCTGGTGTGTTACGAGGTCAAAGATCCCCACTCTTCCGTTGTTGCCTTCGGACAGGTAGAGCGTGCGATTGTCGCGCGCGATGTCGGCGCCCAGAAAGACGCTCTCCGGATCAGCGTCTGAAGATTTGGAGCCGGGGGGAATTTGGGCTACGTGGGGAGCAAGCCCGAAAATGTCCGTAACGATGCTTGCCGAAAATGGATGCGTGCCGCTGTTGACGGTGACAAGTGTCTTGCCATCCGGGCTAAGTGCGAGGCCGTAGGGATGGGGCGCCACCTTCACTTGCTTGCCGGAAGGCGTAAGGAGGCGCCCGTTGGGGAGAACCGTCACACGTCTGGGATCAATCTTCACCGGTAAGCGGCCTGCGGGAGCTTGCAACAGCCTGGTTTTGAAAGTCTGGGCAGCTTCTGCCAAGAGGTCCGCTCGAACTGGTGCGAGCACGAGGGAAGCCAGGAACAATACAATGAGAACGCGACGCGGCATGGGCCGCATCCCTTGAAGCGGATCCTGTGACATGGACTTAATGTATCATGAGGGCCGGGTATCTCGACATTCGTTTCCACTAACTGCCTCGACATCTCCACACTCGGAAACACCTGCCATGGCCCGACATAACCCTACGGAGCAGCGCGTAATTCTGGTATCCTGAAGCACTTTGAAAAAGAGAGGACCCTTCGAGGAGGATTTTTGTGTTGAAGAGGACTACGATTGGCGTTTTGACCGCGGTTCTACTGGCGCTCTTCCTACTCCGTGTCCCGATGGCCGGAAAAGCGCCTGAATACCCCCGCCGCCCAAAACTGGTTCTGATACTCGTAATTGACCAATTCCGCTATGACTACTTGGTGCGCTTCCGGCAACAATTCGTGGAGGGTGGATTTAACCTCTTACTGACCGGCGGCGCCAGCTTCGCGGATTGCCACTACGACTACGCCACAACCGCCACTGGCCCCGGCCATGCCACCCTCTTAACAGGGGCGTACCCGAACGTCCACGGAATCGTGGGGAACGAATGGTACGAGCGTTCGCTTCGCCGGTCGGTCTATTGCGTCGAGGACCTAACGACTAAGCTGGTCAGCGAGCCTGACCGGGCCAGCGCGACCCCAGGTTTTTCTCCCCACAACCTCATCGGAAGCACCTTGGGGGACGAATTGCGGGCTGCCAGCGACTTCCGGTCGAAAGTCGTGGCTATCTCACTTAAAGACCGCGCGTCAATCCTAATGGGTGGCCACTCACCGTCTGCCGCGTATTGGTATGACCACGGTTCAGGCCGCTTTGTTACCAGCACCTATTACATGCCGACGCTGCCCTCCTGGGTGGTGAAATTCAACCGGAATTCGCCGGTGAAGGACTACTGTGGCCGGAAATGGGTAGCCTTGCAAGACACTCCGGGTGGAAACGGCAAGGTCTTCAGTGAATTCAAGGGAGGGCCCGACGAACCATGCCCTGACCCGAAGTTCCTGGGTTGGCTTCAGGGAACACCTTTCATGAACGAAATGGAGTTAAAGTTCGCTGAGGAAGCTGTCAAAAACGAGCGGTTGGGTCAAGGTAGCGACACCGATTTGTTAGCCATATCTTTGAGCGTAAACGACTATATTGGTCACCCTTTTGGCCCTTACAGCCCGCAGGTGGCTGACACGACCCTTCGAACGGACCGGTATTTAGCATCCTTCTTTGCCTATTTGGACAAGCTTGTCGGGCTAAGAAACATCTGGATCGCTCTCTCGGCGGACCACGGAGTTGCCCCCAACCCGGAATTCATTCTGGACCACAAATGGGGCCCCGGGAGCGCCCAGCCTGCATTGATCCGGAGCGCTGTCGACAAGGGAATGGCTTCGGTCTTTGGGCCAGGGCAGTGGGTTGCGGCAACGGATGAGTCTTACATTTACCTCGACTCCGACGCTTTGAAAAAGCACCGCATTCAGCCTCTTGAAGCCGAAAAAGTGGCGGCCACGGCGGCTGCTTCCGCGCCTGGGGTTATGGCCGCCTTTACGCGTACGCAACTCTTGACGGGCGGTTTGCCCTGGTCTCCTTTGGCCCGTGCAGCCTCGAACAGTTTCAACCCCCAGCGCGGGGGAGATGTCTTCGTTGTGCTGGACCCCTACGCGGTGCCCGTTTCGGGCACCAGAGATACCACTCATGGAAGCCCTTGGAACTACGATTCGCAAGTACCCTTGCTCTTGTGGGGTAGTGCGTTCAGGCCGGGGGTCTACTTCAGCCAATGTCAGCCAATCGACCTTGCAGTGACCTTGGCTGCGACCCTTGGGTTGACCCAGCCCTCGGGTTCCCAAGGCAGCCCGCTCATGCCAGCAATAAGGTAGGACCCTTGCTCACTGATCGAACCTCTAACTGAGAACATTCCGCTGCTGAAACGGATTGTGGGTGGTACAGGCTTACGGTTTTCGAATATAGACTGGAAAGCCTAATAATAGTATGTTGACTCCTGGTAAAATAGACCCATCGGACTAGAATGTGTGCTGGTGGGTCAGTTTGATGTCTAGGCGGCAGAAACTATCTCAATGCCCACTGTATTTCGCGCTTGACTTCTTCTTCCAATTTCTCTATAGTCGGAAAATCCATTGCGCAAAGGAAAGGTGGTAGGTCAGGCTGGCTCGGCCAAGAAAGGCTGGGTGCTGCCCGGAGGATGAATGAAGAAACTTGTCATGGGCTGTGCGGTGGTAGGGCTAATCGCTCTTTCTCCCAGGTCCGAAGCAAGGCTGTCCGGTTCCCTCGGACCGCCCCCTTTGTATCTCATGCCGCAAGGACAACCAGAAATTGGAGTGGCAAGCTGGTACGGTCAGGAATTCCAAGGAAATGAAACTGCGAGCGGAGAGGTTTACGACTTAAATGGACTTACCGCAGCGCACCTAACCCTACCCTTTGGAACCACCATCCGAGTTACCAACCTTGAGAATAGTAAGGACGTAATGTTGCGGGTCAACGATCGTGGGCCGCACATCGGACAACGTCTGCTTGACGTTTCGTGGGCCGCCGCGAAACGTCTGGGATTTGTGCAGTCCGGCACGACACGGGTTCGTGTGGAAGTAGTGAGCTATCCAAAGTCGCTTCTGTCACCGCCCTTGGCCAAAACCAACTATTGATACACCCGCCGTGGACCACCAAGCTGGTTCAGCAGGGCCAAATCGGCCATCATCGAAGCAGCTACCCTCTCTCAAATTACCCATCCCTTAGCCGGGATTTCCCGCTACGTTATTCCTTTTGACTTGGGGAGCCGGAAGGGCGGGACTTTAGCCCCGCCGCCAGAACGGCTTCCTCCCCCTATCCGTCTCGCGGCTCGCACAGTCCGTCGACCGGCGGACTGCGCGGGCCGCGAGACATCGGGATGATTATGAGGGCCTTAAACGGCCGGGCTAAATCCCCGCCCTTCCGGCCTGGGCGAGAAGCCCCGGTCAGTTCTGCAAACAGGTGACCTTAGGCTCCCTCCACCGTCTAAATCTCGCAGATGGAGTCCCGCGGGTTTGGGGGAGCGCCGCTTGTCCCAACTTGTGGGGAAACAGCATAGCCGGCATTCATAAATTGGAGCGGAACATTTCCCGCCCTTGTCGCGTATGTGAATCTGGACACCCGGCGCAGCGTCCGGGTTCGAGGAAAACCGATGGCAAACAACAATCATAAGAAGCGGCGGCGTTGGATCATCGCGGGAGTCGTCCTGGTTGTTCTGATTGGGTGCGGATTTGGCATTGCCGCAGCCTTACGACCGAGTCGTCAGATTGATCCCTCGAAATTGGCCACGGTCGAGCGTGGTGACTTGGCCCGCTCCGTGGTGGCCACAGGCAAGATCGAGCCTCTGGCGAAAGTGGAAGTCAAATCCAAAGCCAGCGGGATCGTCGAGAAGATCTATGCCGATTACGGCGACCGCGTGAAGCAGGGTCAGGTGTTGGTCGAGCTGGACAAAGAGCAATTGCGCGCCCTGGTGGCTGGAGCGCGCGCTAACTTGCAGGCCGCGGAGGCCGCCGTGCAATCGGCGCAAGCAACTTTCGAGCGCAACGTAGTGGACGCACAAGGGCCTGACCTGCCCTTCCTGAAATCCACCGCCGAGCGCAACCGGAAACTGGCGGCTGAGGGACTGATTTCCGCCTCCGTCCTGGATGACGTGGAAAGAACTTATCAGCTCGCGCTCAATAAGCAGTTGTCAGCCCAGCGCAATGTGGCGGTGAGCCGGGCCGAGATTGCCCGCGCAAAGGCTCAGGTGGCGCAGATGCGAGCGGCCCTCGATAATGTCGAAGAGGACCTACGCAATTCCACGATTGTCAGCCCCATGGATGGATTGGTACTGTCCCGGGACGTGGAAGTAGGCGACGCCATCAGTTCGATTCTGATCCTGGGGTCGCAGGCCACCAACATCATGACGTTGGGAGACGTGAGCGAGGTTTACGTCAAAGGCAAGGTGGACGAAGCCGACGTCAGCAAAGTCTTCTTGGGCCAGCCCGCCCGCATCTCGGTCGAGTCACTCAAGGACAAGAAGTTCATGGGAAAAGTGACGAAGATCTCCCCGCTCGGCGTCGAGAAGGACAATGTTACAACCTTCGAGGTCCGTGTCTCCATCCAGAACCCCACCGGGGAGCTCAAGGCAAACATGAGCGCCAATGCTGAGATCATCCTCGAGGAGAAACAGAAGGTCTTGATGGTGCCCGAAGCGGCGGTGATCTATGACAAGGACCGCCACACCTTCTTGGAGACTCCCGATCCCGGGTCCAAGACCGGCCGGCGTAAACTCTCGGCGAAACTGGGCATTTCCAATGGCGTTAAGACAGAACTGCTGGAGGGCCTGAAAGAAGGGCAGCAGGTGATACTACAGTGATGAGTGACAAGTGACGAGTGACAAGTAGGAGTCAGGAGTCAGAAGTCAGGAGACAGGATGGAAACTCGAAAATCGAAACTCGCTGCGCCCAGCGTCACCCCCGCGAAAGCGGGAGTCCATGAGGTTGTGGATTCCCGCTTTCGCGGGAATGACCCCCTTTGGCGGTTTTCGAGTTTCGACTCTTGGGGTGCCGCAGGATTCTGACTTCTGACTCCTGACTCCTGCTTCGAAGCATTCGGGACGCAAGACAATGGTTCTCCGCGATCTCATCCTCGACACCTTACGCACCTTGTGGTCGCACAAGCTGCGGACCTTCCTCACCATGTTCGGCATTGCCTGGGGGATCATCTCGATCACCCTGATGATTGCCGCCGGCGAAGGGTTGCGAGTCGGCCAAATGAGACAGCAGGAGACCTTCGCCAAGGACTTGATGATCTTTTTCAATGGCCGGACCAGCATGCAAGCGGGCGGGCTGCGAGCCGGCCGTCAAGTTACCTGGCAGGCCTCGGACGCGCCCGCCGTGGCGGAGGAGGCAACGGCCTGCCGGTACGTCTTGCCGGAGCTCTCGCGGGACAGCTTAACCACTCGCAGTCTTTACAACAATGCCTCGCCGTTGGTCACGGGTTCGCTTCCCCCCTTCGCTGAGATTCGTTCGATCCGCGTCGCTGAAGGCCGGTTCTATGACTGGGGAGACAACGCCCAGGGGCGCCGCGTGGCCTTCCTGGGCAGTAATATCAAGAAGCAGCTCTTCTCTACCCGTCCCGCTGTCGGCGAAAGCATTTACATTAACAACCTGCCTTACACCGTGATCGGGGTGATGGAAAGCAAAGACCAGAACAGTTGCTATGACGGCTGGGACGTGGATAAGATTTTCATCCCCTTCAACGCCATGCTGCGGGATTTCCCCAACAAACCTCCCCTGCTTTCCACCAGCCTCGATCACCTGTTGGTAACTCCGAAGTCGCTCCAAGAGCACGAAACCTGCAAGTGGCAAGTGCGCCGGGCGCTGGGACGCATCCACAACTTCGACCCGCGCGACAAGGAAGCCACCCCCATCTGGGACACGGTCGAGGAGCTCAAGGGATTTCAGAAAATCATGGACAGCATGAAGCTCTTCTTGGGGGCGGTGGGCATCACGACGCTGCTGCTGGGGGGAATCGGCGTGATGAACGTCATGCTGGTGGCGGTGCGCGAACGCACCCGTGAAATCGGGGTGCGCAAAGCGGTGGGGGCCAGCGCCCGCGCCATTCTGAGCCAATTTTTCATCGAGGCGCTCATCGTGGTGCTGCTGAGCGGCGGCCTGGGCATGGGCATCTCCTACGGTCTTTGCGCGCTCGTCAATCTTATCCCCATGCCGGCCTTCTTTGCGGGTCTGTTGCCCACCTGGAAGTCCGCTGTGATGTCATTCGCGCTCTTGGGCACCATCGCCGTCTTCTCGGCGCTCTACCCGGCGCGCCGCGCCGCCATGGTGGACCCCATTGAAGCGCTGCGCTATGAGCCGGGTGGATAGCTATCAGCTTGAGGTAAGAAGCGATGTTCCACGAAATTTTCATTCAAGCTTGGTCCGCGCTCCGCCGTCAACCACTGCGGAGTTTCCTCACCATGTTGGGGATCACCTGGGGTATCGCCGCCGTGGCCCTCCTGATCGCCTACGGCCGGGGGCTTCGGTCCGTGGTCGTCGCGTCCTTCGACGCTTTCGGCAAGGGTGCGGTGATCTGCTGGCCCGCTCAGACTAGCGAGCAGGCGGGAGGCCAGCGCGCCGGCAAGCACGTGGTGCTCGAGAAAGCGGACCTGGATTTGGTTCGGGAAAACGCCACCCTGGTCAGGACCGCCTGCCTGGAAACGGTGCGTTGGCTTCCCATCTCTTACGGTGACCGTCTGGCCAATACCGCCATTCGCGGGGTCTGTCCCGAGTATGGAGAAATGCGCAACGAGGTGCCCAGCGCCGGCCGCTGGATCAGCCCCGAGGATGTGCTCGAGCGCCGCCGCGTGGTGTTTCTCGGAAACCGTCTCCGGGAAAAGCTCTTCAGCGGCCAACCTGCCGTGGGCGAAACGGTTCGCATCAGCGGCACTCGTTTCACCGTGATCGGGACCATGGATCTGAAGATTCAGGACAGCAATTACTTCACCAGCGACGACGAATCTGTCTGGATACCCTATTCCAGCGCTGGGGATATCTGGAACACTCGCTACGCTTCCGTGCTGGTTTTCGAGCCCCTCGCACCTCGATTCGAAAAAGAGGCCATGCGGCAGGTGCGCGCGGAGCTGGCCAAGCGCCAGCGCTTTTCACCCACCGATGAGCGCGCCGTCCAGATGTTCGGTCGAGAGCAGTTCCGGCCCATCATCGATGGCATCACCATTGGCTTCGAGGCGCTGTTCACGTTCGTGGGAGCGCTCACGCTAGGCATTGGCGGCGTGGGGCTGATGAATATCATGTTGGTGGCCGTGGAAGAGCGCGTGCGGGAGATTGGCCTGCGCCGCGCCCTGGGCGCGCGCCGCTGGCAAATCCAGTTGCAGTTCCTTGCCGAAGCGCTGGTCATCACCGCGATTGGCGGGGTCATCGGCATCGGCCTTGCCTATGCCGCTTCCGCAGCCATCGGGCCGCTTCCCCTTTACGGCCCTCTCTACGAGGACACCTCCGGTAAAGGCGACATCCACCTCTATATTTCACTTGGCACCGTCGCTGTTTCCACCGCCATCCTGATCTTTGTAGGAATCCTCAGCGGCCTTGCTCCCGCCATCCGCGCCTCTCATCTCAATCCCGTCGAAGCTCTCCGTTACGAGTGAGCGCTCATCCTGAGGGATGGCCCCCTCCGCCCCGGTGGAGAGGGCCGCAACAGCGCCAGGAAGCTTTCGCGAAAATCACCGCAGCTCGGAGCAATGTTCGCCTGACACCTGGCGCCTTCTAAGGTGTCTTGTGCTGCTGCCGATAAGCAGGGATCTGTTCGTTCAGCGTCTCCTTGAGAAGTTGAATCTTCTTTTCCAGCGGCTCCGGCCAATAGATGTAGTCTTCCTCCCACTCGTATCCCAAGCGCGAATCACGTCGAGCAGTTTCGAGAGCAGAGTTGGTGCGGGACAGTTCCGCCTTCAGGATGCCGGTCATGCGGTCGAGAATCCGCTTCTGCTCCTCCGGCGTACCGCTCCTGGCCAGATGGAAACGCAGATCTTCAAATTCCAGCACAGCGTTGTTGCTGCGCAGCATACGTTCCAGTTGCTCAGCAAGCAGGACCTCGCGAAACGCCTGCTGACGCTTGCAGGCGGGAGTTTTGAGCGCGGCCATGCGATAGCTCTTCAGTCCCTCGGCCATCTCATCCGCGGCTTTCAGCAGATACTTGTTGAAGACTCCGAGGCTCATTGGGCTGGCATAGCGTTCAGCAACGTTATGGTGGTTTGTGAAATCGGGATAAAGAACGAACTCACGGGGGGAGTAAGGCCAATAGGGGTTCAGGGAGGAATCCCTCGACCAAATGGCCTGATCCGTCCAGGAGTGCTGAAGAGTCATGATGTGCGACTCTGGCTGCTGGAAGAATAGAGGATTGGCCACGGCGGCGTTTCCTCCGGAGGTCGGTCCGGTGTCGGGGTCATAGGTAATTGCCGTGCTGAAGTGTTTCCAGGCGCTTATAACGAGGTCCTCATTGCCCGCTCCGAAGTTCCGGCGCGCAATTTGGCGAAGCAAGGACTCGAGAGGCGGAGCGTCAGTCCAGCTATACCAATCCCGGAGCTCAGCGACGAAGTTGGGCTTGAAGCCATAACTCCAGCTCTCCATGGTTCCATCAACCCCGCTTTTTTCCAGCGCCCGGTACCGGGCATACCACTGGAAAGGGAACGGCAGGTAGGGCATCGTGCCGAATTGCCAACTGGCCCAGGTGTCAGCCTTGGTGTACATGCCGCGCATCCCGCGCTTATGTGCTTCGTTGATCTGGGCTTCGGCGACTTCGGCGGGCCCGACCTGACTGATCGAGTAATCCCTGACCGAGCCATGTTCGCCGTCGAACTCAAAGTCTTTGCCGTTCTCGAAGGTCACGAGCGGAATCGAATCCTGGGGAAGTTGGTCGATCACGAATCTGTTGAGGTCCACGTATTCCGGCCGGAAGTCGACGTTGTAGTTCCAGGGCAACACTTCGATGGCAGGGTTCAGACGCTTACACTCTTCCGTCACGATGCGCACTCCCTGGGCCCAGTGCGCGGTCCAATTGCGCAAGTCCAAATTGCCTTGGCCCCCTGCTCCAAACCAAGTCTGGTAAAAAAAGCCTTCCGTGAGCAGAATGTAGCCCCGAATTTGAGGGAACTCTGCGACGATATCCCGCACCAGCTTTCGCAGTCCCTCTTCATTCTCGGGTGCGCCCGTATATAAGTAGACAATGGGGCAATAAAGCTTGATGCCATACCGCTCCGCGCGGCGGATCAGGTCGTGCACACGCGCTGGATCCTGCCGCCGCATTTTGTCCCAGAAGGGCGGCGGTCCGCCCACCCCGTTCGGATTGTCGTACACCGAGGCATAAATGGAGTCGAATCCGTAGCGGGACAACATGGCAAGGTAGGAGTCCGGCCACTCCATCCAGCCCAGCCCCGAGAGGGTCATGCGAGCTTTGTACAAGCTGTGCCGGATCGTATTAAGGTTGCGGGGAAGATAGGGAGCTTCCCGCAAACTGAACCGCTCTTCCAGATTGTACAAGCCGTACATGGCCCCCCCTTCGTCGTACCCGCACACGATGACTCGATCGGGCCAGACCATGATTTGGTAATCCTTCACACTTTTGAGCTCAGCTCCACATCCGGAGAGGTCTTCGCGTGTCCCGGCTATAATCACCTGCTTGCTGGTTGACCAGTCGGCAAGCGAAGGTCTCTCTTGTACGCCCAATTCGACTTGCATGGCATTCGCAAGATAGGAACGGAGCGCCTGAGCCGCTTCACGGAGAGGGCTCCCCGCGCCGGAGTGAATTGCCAAGGTCCAGCCTTGGTTCGAGATCTCCATTTCGCCGGGACCCGGCTTGGCAGCAGAATCTCGCCGGCCCAATTCCGGGTCAATGCCCGCGGTCAATTCTTTGATAAATGAATAGGATGGCTCAGTGGGAAGCGCCGCAAAAGCCTTGCGATCGAACTCCGCCGCGCTGGTCGGGGGGTTCTGCGCCAATGAAAACGAGGGGAGCAAGACCAGCAGTAGAAGCAACCGGATCGAGGAAGCGCCACGATGGGTTTGCAAGCCTCTATGTAGCATGAGTGTGACCCTCCAACAGAATTTCTGATCAGCCGGGATTTTATATCGGAATGTCAACGTTCGCAAAGGTCGGAAGAGGCCCGTGTCGGACGAGGCCCGGCATCACTGAGGAACTGCGGAAGAATCCCGGTACGGGCACGACATGGGGTGCCCCTTAATGTAAATCTTTCCTTGGGGATTGATGAGAACGTAAACCCAAAACACCGTGGACGTGTCCGATAAGTTGGCTCCTCGGCCAGGACTCGAACCTGGAATTCGTCGGCTGACGAATTAACAGCCGATCTGAAGGTGTTGCCTGATCCAGTCCCGGCCCCGACTGCTCTTCATCTCTCTCTCACGGCCCATCGCCTCACGCCGGCTCTGCAACTGCTCTTGATACACCAGCCGCCATGGCCCGGCGTGACGCTTGGTGTGTAAAGTGCCACGATAGTTCGGATCGTTGTGTTGGCTGAGACGGCGGTTTAGGTCACTGCTCTGCCCAATGTAAATCTCTCCTTGGGGGTTAATTAGAACGTAAACCCAAAACACCCTGGACGTGTCCGAGAGGTTGGCTCCTCGGCCAGGACTCGAACCTGGAACCCTTCGGTTAACAGCCGAACGCTCTACCATTGAGCTACCGAGGATTATTCGATCAGTGAAACACTCTTGCCGCTGAACAATGAGGGACAAGGACAGAGAAGGATCTTCGGAAGAGTGGAAATGCGCAGGACGGCCTAGGTTTTCTTCTCCTCATCCTTCTTATCGTCTTTCTTATCCGAGCCGCCCTCCATACCGCCCCGGATGGCATCCTTGAACTCGCGAATGCCCTTTCCTAAGCCCTTTCCGAGCTCTGGCAACTTTCCTGGTCCAAACAGGATCAAAACAATCAGCAAGATGAAAATCAAATGGGTTGGCTGAAGCAAACCCTCCATAACACACCCTCCTCGCGCCACCCACCCAAGGTCGGCAGCGCAGCAAACCAACATATTATAACTCAGGCGGCAACGAAACCCAATCTCGATTTGCGCCCCTTGAAAACCATATTGCCCAATCTCTTCCCATCTTCCCGGCACTTCTGAAAGTAAAGAGCCAGATAGGTGCTAGTGATGTAATCCCGGGGCGAATACCCAAGCCGGGTCGCAACTTCGTCGATCCACTTCTCCGGCCCTTCCAATTCGAGGTAATTTCCTATGGGCGTCTCGTCGTACGCTACCCGAGGCAATTCATGTGAGTCCGCTCGATCACCTGCAGCATAGGTGGTACGGTACTTTTCGTAAATGAACACTTGCTTCAACCCCAGGTTCTTCAGAACCTCGCGCAGGAGAACTCCGTCTTCGACTCGGGTTTCGATTTCGCGTCGGCTTTCGTAGCGGCGCGTGCCAAGCGGAGGTCCCTTGAACGTCAGCAGGTGTTCGCCGCCAGCAAAACGCAATCTCAGAAGCCGCCCGGACCTGCCAAGGCGAAGATCCGGGAAGTCGAAAAGGTAATTGCACTCGAAGTGCCGTGCCTTGAGAACTTTGAAACCCAGTTGAGACAGCCGTCTGCCCATCCCCTTGCGGTCGCGGGCCAGCAGCTTGATTTCGGTTTCGCGGCGGTGCTTCATGCCCGGGGTACGAAGCTGTCCTCAAAACTCGCGATCCAGCATGAAATCAGGCAAGGACCGCAGGGCCTCCTTGTAAGGCGTCTCGGGAAACGTCTCCAGACAGCGCTTGGCCTTCTGAGCAAATTCCTGGGCCTTTTCTCTCGCGGCCCGCAAGGTATTATACCGGTCGATCAAGTCCAGAATCTCACTGAATCGTGGGGAGCTGAAACCGCCCTCCTCGAGCACAGACCTTACTTTCTGAGCTTCCTCGTGGGCACAGCGTTGCAAGAGGTAGATTAGCGGTAACGTGACCTTGCCTTCGCGAAGGTCATTGCCGATAGGCTTTCCCAAGATCTCCTCGGAGGAAGTAAAGTCGAGCACGTCATCGATAAGCTGGAAGGACAAGCCAAGATTGTGGCCATAAGCACCCAACTGGCTTTCCTCCTCATCGCACTTTCCTGCCAGCAGCGCGCCTAATCGGAGGCAAGCGGAAAACAGGCAGGCCGTTTTGCGATAAGCCAACTCGAAATAGACGTCTTCGGGGACGTCGATCCTTCTCTGCCAAGTCAGTTGCAGCAACTCGCCCTCGACCATGCTTTGGGTTAAGCCAACGAAAAGGTCCAGGATTTTGAAGTTGCGTTCCGCCAGGGCATTGTTGAAGGCCTGCATGTAAAGCCAATCGCCGGCCAGCACGCTCAAGTGGTTGCCCCAGCGGGAATTGGTGGAAGGCTGACCGCGGCGCGTTTCCGCTCCGTCAATCACGTCGTCATGAACCAGCGTGGCGGTGTGGATGAGTTCCACCACGGTGCCGAGCCGAATTGCCGCCGGCCCCTCAAAACCACATAGTTTGCAGGAGAGCAGCACCAGGGCGGGCCGCAGTCTTTTGCCTCCGCTGCCGCGCAGGTATTGACCGATCTCCGTGATGGGCTGAACGCTGGAAATGCTCTGGAGGGAAAACTCCTCCTCCACCTTCTGGAGGTCAGCACGCACCAAGTCGAAGATTTCTTTGCTGGTCAGGCTATTGACGAAGGCCAAGTATCAATTCCCCATCGTCCCTTCGGTTTCGAAACACCCGCTCAGGTTTTGAAGGGGACAGGAGGTTCGGGTTGCGAAACTAAATACTCCCACAATTTGCACTTGAAGGGAAGCCTGAACTTCGTAACGGTGTGCGCTGGGCGGAGACGCCGGGAAACGTTGGCTGGCGCAGAGATGACCGAGAAGTAGGGCCGAACGGCGTTCGGCCCTGGGGCTTTGTGCGATATCCCTATGGCCAAACCGCCTTCCGACCTGGGCCGATCCGTCAGCCGACGGACGCTCGGCCCTACATTCTGCCTGCCGAGCCAAAAGCCTGCATCAGCTTAACCACCTCTCGCTTCACAGCCCGCCGGGCCGCCACCAGGATGTCCTTGCTGCCCCCCATGCCCAGGAACGGGTGCGGGTTCATCGGTTCGCGGTATTTCCCGAGACTCCTTTCGAGAGCGCGAAGATAGGCCTGCTTGAGCCCCGTTCCAAAGTTGAATTTGGCCACGCCGCAGCGCACCGCCTGCCGAGCTTTGTTGCGTGGAAAACCGGTCCCGCCGTGCACCACCAGGGGCAGCTTGACCTGGCGTTCGATTTCCGCCAGCAGTTTCAAGTCGATGGCAGCCCCGCCCCGAGTCATGACGTGGACGTTTCCAATCGAGACGGCGAGGGCGTCAACACCCGTTGATTGAGCGAAGGCCCGCGCGGCTTGCGGATCGGTGAGCGACCCGTGATGATCGCGCGCGGCGGCGTGCTCCGGCAGATGGCCCATTTGCGCTTCCACGGCTACAGCGTGGCGATGAGCCCAGATCACTACCTGCCGGACCAACTCTTGATACTCATCCGCGCGCCAGCGCTCGTTTTCCACCATGACCCCGTTGAACCCAAGCGCGATGGCCTTCTTGATTTGATCGAAGCTGTCGGTTTCGTTCAGCAATAAAGCAACGGGCACGCTGGCCACCTGGGCCGCGGCCAGGCCAAGTCCCGCATAGTACTCGAGCGGCTCGGGGTGGGGTCGCTCCGGCCGCATGAGAAAGCCGCCGCCAAAGCCCACTATCACCGGTGAGCGTGTCTCCTCCGCCGCCTCGACCACCGCCTGAAGGGATTCGAGATTCCAGGCCTCGCAATAGCAAACTGCGTAATGCCCGCGGCGTGCCCTTGCCAGCATATCCTTCATCGACGTCAGAGCCATCCCGCACCCTTCAGGGGAGTCTCCGGTAAGGGAATTTCTCCTCCATCTTAAAGACCTCTTCCCAGGGCCTGATTCCGCCCGTCGTGGTCAGATCGCTCAGGTTCATAGCTCCGGCGCAAACAGCAAAACGCAGCGTCTTTTCGTAGCTCCATCCGCTGTACAACCCATAAAGCATGCCGGCACAGAATGAGTCGCCCGCGCCCGTGCTTCCCACGATATAACTCTCGGGGAGATCCAAGGAAGGCTGTAGAATCTCACCTCGGTCCTTCGTCAAAAGGTAAGCTCCTTCCGGGAAGTGGATCACCACCAATTCATCGACCCCAAGACCCAGAATAGCTGTGGCAATGCCTTTCAGATTGGCCGGGATCAGCGCCTGGTCCTGCCGAATGGGTATTCCCGAAAGCTTTTCGGCCTCGAAATCGTTGATGATGCAATAAGTCGCGAACCTCAGCGAGGGGGCAATAATCTGCCGGTAGCGGTCGCTGTCCTCTGACACCAGATCAATGGAAGTCTTGATGTTCCTTTCCCGAACTTGGGCTAAGAATCGCGCCGCCACGGTCTGGAATTGATCGTCCGCTTGATACATCGTGTCCAGCAAATTCAGATATCCCAAATGAAACAAGCCGACCGGGAGCTTGTCCAGGTCAACATCGTCTGGAGAAAAAAGGCGGTTTGCTCCCCGATAGTGGAAGAAGGTCCGGCGCCCCGTGGAAGCAACATTGAAGACGTCGGTGTAAGACGTCCCATCCTGGCTCGTCCTCCTTAACTGCTCGAGATGGACATGGGGATACTTGCGGAATTGATCGATCAGAAAGTCTCCGTAGGAGTCGTTTCCAATTACGCCCAAAGCATAGAGCTCGAGACGGCTATCGAATATGGCGAGGTTGAGAGTCACATTGAAAGAGCATCCGCCCCCACCCATAGATTCGGCGGTGATGTTGGCGAGGGAGCTCTCGGGGGGATAATGGTCGATCACCTTGACGAGATCGAGAACCCAGTTCCCTCCACAGGCAATACCCTTCCGTTGCTCAGTTGGCATAATCATGAACCAAAATCCCTAGACGGGTTTGTGGGGAAGGCGCAAGAACCGGCTTCGCACACACTTTCCTGCGCGCGGGAACTGTCGGGGCGGAAATTGGGGCGGACTTATCCCCTGATTCCGCCTACATCCACCCGTTGCTCCAAAAGAACGCGATTGCTGGGGGGTCTTGCAATCTCCGCAGCACTAGGCCTCGCTCGGACGCACGTTCGTAGCCCGGGGTCCTTTATCCCCTCGCTCCACTTCCAGTTCGACGCTTACCCCCTCCTTCAAAGCGTCGAAGTTAAGACCCTGAAGGCTGCTGCGGTGGAAGAAAACCTCCTGGCCCTCAGCAGTGCGGATAAACCCAAACCCACGGTCACGGATAATTCGCTTGATAGTCCCTTGCATGGCCACCTCGGACAGCGTACGGGGATCTTCGCGCCGGGTCGAGAAAAGACAAGCTAGCCTGCGCGTGAAGTCACCTCACCTACGCATTGGCGCAACTCTACCAACACAGAAGCGCCTTGTCAAAGGCCAAACGAAGCAGGAGCTGAAAGTGGAGGTTTTTCTTGATCCCTCACGCCCCCACTCGCGTCGCGTCAGGCCAGACGGCCAGTTGCTGGACTCTGCCCCAGGCTATGGCCCCGGTGGAGGGGCAAGCACCCAACGGTTACGGTGCAGGAAATCACTCACCGTGCCGATATCCCGTGCGTCGCACACCACCAGACGGCAAAAAACCTCTGCCGTCCCCACCTTGGGCTCGAGCTTGGCCGCCTCGCGAAAAGCAGCCACGGCATCCTTCTTGCGTTTGAGTTCCCAGAGCGAGATCGACTGAAGGGCCAACATGGAGGCGGAGTCCGGCTCAGACCCCAGCGACATGGCGGCTTCTGCCAGCGCCCCCTCGAGGTCGTGCTGCTTCCAGAGGATAAGCGCGCGCAGGCGGTGCCCCTCGGCCGCCTGAGGTTGCTCGGCTATCAGTGCATCGACCTTGGCGCTGGCTGGCTTCAAATCCCCTCGGCGCACCAACCCCATGACCAACTGTTCTTGCGCCGGCAGAAAATCCGGGTGCAGGCGCGTGACTTTCTCCAGCAATTCCGCGGCGCTCCCCACTTCCCCGGCCGCGTTCAGCAACACCGCAAGCTGATACTGGCTCTCCCAATCCTGCGGATCCATCGCCACGACTTTTTCCAGCATGCTTCGCGCCGCAGCGGAATGGCCCTGTTGGATCAATACCTGCGCCATGCCTGCGTACGCCGGGCCGAGATTGGGGGAAACCTGGATGGCATGCTGAAAGTTCTCTGCCGCCTGCGCATATCGCCGCTGGAAGAATCGGATTTGCCCGAGGGCGAGATACGCCCGGCCCTCCTTTGGGTTGAGCTTCAATGCTTTTTCGTATTCTGCGGCGGCCTTGTCTTCTTCTGCTCCGGCAAAATAGACGCGGCCGAGGGCCACGTGCGCAACGGGATCGTCCGGCGCCACGCGGACCGCGGCTTGCGCATCTGCCAGGGCTTCCTCCTTTCGCCCTGCCTCAAGGTCGAGTTCGGCCAAGCTTTGCCGAACCGAGGCATCTTGCGGCCGGAGCGCGGCCAGTTTTCTATACTCTCGGGCGGCCAGGGCGCGGTAATCCTGGACCGGCCCTCCTCGGGTGCGCGGCGAAGCGGAAGACTGGCGACTCAAGGACCATGCCGTCGCTGCCAACGCATAATGCGCATCCACATCCGCAGGGTCGAGGCGCGTGGCCACTTCGAGTTCACGCAAGGCCGCTTCATCCTGGCCGCGAGCCCGCAGAGCCAGGCCTAGCCCGCGGTGCGCCATCTCGAGTTCCGGTTGCAGTTCGATGGCCTGACGAAACGCAGCTTCCGCGCCTGCCGCGTCTTGGCGCGCCAGCAGGTCGAAACCTTTGTTTACCGCCTCGGCGACTCCCGGCAAGAGCTGGGTGGAGGCCGGCAACGCGCTTTGCTGCACCTTGGCGGAGGCCCAGGCAGGCGGCAAGCCACCCAGGGAAGAAGGCCCAATGGCTAGGACCAAAACAAGTCCCACGCAGCAAAGCATAGGGCCTTTCAATCGGCGAGACTCCGGGCTTCGGCAGGATTCCATGATTCTTGTAGTCCCCCCTCCTTGGCTAAGGAGGGGGTTAGGAGGTGGTTGACCCCTCCGCAACCGAGGAGGGTAGTTATAAGGGAGGCATTCGAATCTGCCCGGGATCACGGATAACGATTTCGGGTCTTCCCTTATACACGGTAATGGGCCCGCGGATTTCAATTTGCCTCCCCGCCAGGGAATGGAGATCTCCAAATTTCTGCTTGTCAGAGGAAAAAATCACACTGGTGAATGGACAGTCACGATAGTCTTCGCAGAAGTCGAGAAAAGTATTGCCGCCCCCCGAGGTGAAAACCTTAACCACGCGTCCGGAGACGCAGCCCGTTTCGCCCGCGTGCGGACCGGCGTCGTGGAAGTCCACGCAGCCGGCCACCTCTCCTCGGGAAGAAGCGCGCGAGGCGAAGCCAGACGTCGTCGAAGTAGGGCGGCCGGCGCGCCGACCCACCAGAACTCCCAGGCAGAAGACTGCCAGAAGAATCCCCGCCACAAGTATCTGCTTCCGCCTCATCTCGAGACCTTCGAAGAAGCAGCAGGCAACCTTTCAAACACTTGGCTATGAACAGGCTTGCCTGGGAGCAGGGGCTTTCCCGCTCGAACCCAGGCAGTATACCAGAGACTGCTGACGAATGAAGCCCCGGCGGCCAGCCGCTTTTCGGCCAGCGGCCCGGCAAGTTTATAGAACCTCGCAGAGTACTGGGGATCGAGGTAGTTCCGGCCGGAAACCGCGATGTGATCGGCTGCGAAGATCACATTTCTATAAGAGAAGCTTGCAACCATCTCCTGAAAGATCCGCGCGCGCAGGTCCGGCTCGAAAATCGCGGGCTGAGGCTTGAGTTGCCAGCCGTCCGCGAGGGCATTCACCAAGTCGGTCTCGAAGCGGGCGTGGACCCCATTCTGCCCGGTTAATTGGCCGTCGTAGTTCGTGGCCGTGTGGAGGGGCTGGGTGAGATCGGCGGCGTAATGCGCGGCGAAAACCGCGTCGTGGTCCGCCTCCTGCCAACGCCGGCGGCGAAGGGAATCGGCCAGTCGCAACGTGAAGCGCTCGATCTGCCAAATCGAGTCTCCATGCGGAAGCTGCCAGGGCTTGGGGGCTGCCTTTTCCAGAACGAATTGCCGCCGCAGGTTGGGAAACGGGAAAGCGTCGTCGGCGTCAAGGTCGGTGTAGTGATGAGGGCGCTCCGTGGCGTCATCATGCGCGAGCAGATCGGGATCGGAGGCATGCTCCACCAGGTAAACTTTGCGAGTCCGGAAGTAGGAGCGAAGCGGCTCGGGCAGGTTCTCCACCGCGGCATCAGCGATCAACTTGTGCCCGCGATCACCCCAAGCCAATCCCGGCACAGGCCGCTGGGCAAGAACCAGAAGCAGAATCACCGGCACTTGCAGCCACCGGCAAGCTCTCAGCGTGCCTTCTCCGTTAGGCGTCTTCATATGTTCGCGGCGCGAGGAGAGGAGCGCGCCGGAATGTCGCCCATTGGGGTTCGTTATTCGCTTTGATTGGACACTTTTTCGCATTTAGAGCTCGTTTTTTGGGCCTCTTTTGCACGATTTTTGAGTTCGTTTTTTCGACACTGTTATTGATTCTAAAGGACTTAACCTAGTTCGTTCCCTCTATTTTAACATCTTTTTTGAACATCCTCCCATTCGCCAGCCCCCTGTACCACTTAATTCCTGAGGATGCCCCCTCGCTCCCCCGCCCTCTCCCCCTTGGGGGAGAGGGTGGACCGCCGCCGGCGTTTTCTTCAGTCCGTCAGCTGACGGAGCCGGGTGAGGGGCACCTGCCGAGATGGTCGTTCAATAACGCGGGACGCGACAGCGGAACATCGACTGAGGCTCCCGTGGAGCACTCCGCCGCCCCATTTACCATTGGCCTAGCCAGCCCGGGATGTTCGGCAATGAACACGGGTCTTGCCACTGGGGCGTGGCAGCGTCTGGAACGACTGTTCGCTTGCCAGTTGCGGACCGGCCATACGTGAAGGTCCATGGTGGTAGCCTACCACTTGGGGACGCACTTGTCAAGACCTTCGCTCTGTCCTGTTGAGGGATTAGAAGTCCGCCGAGACGCAGACTTCGCTCTGCGCCATCCGTTCGGAATCTAGGCGCTTCCCGGTCTGACTGTTGCTGGCCGGGCGGCAGGCGGTTCGGAGGCTGACTGGCGCTGCAATAATGATGATAGGGCGGTCTCAACCCTTCGCACATGCGTACCGATGCTGAAAAGCTCGACCAGGATGGCGATGGAAAACATTGGGGCGCCAATCACCAGGAGGAAACTTCCACTCATGGTGAGCACCTCCCGGCTGTCAGGGGAGGATGAGGCGGCGGCGACTAGTGTAGCGTCCAACAAATAGATGGACAAGTCTCGGGATCCGGTTTATGCTTGGGCATGTTCCGAAAACTTCCGGTATTGGTTATGAGTCCCACCCAACAGCAGCAAATTCGTCAGTGGCTGAGCGCCCATGGAACGCCCCAACAGGTGGCGCTGCGCTGTCGCATCGTCTTGGCGGCGACCGAGGGCCATGCGGAGAGCGCCATCGCCCGGCAACTGGGAACCAATCGCAAGAGCGTGACCCTGTGGCGCACGCGTTTTGCCCAGCACGGCTTGGAGAGCCTTTGGAAGATCGCTCCGGGGCGCGGACGCAAGCCCACCTTTGGGCCGGAGAAGATCAAAGCCCTGGTGGATGCGACCCTGCAGACCAAGCCGGCGGGCATGACCCACTGGAGTTGCCGCCTGATGGCCAAGGCGCAGGGGGTGAGCAAGTCGACGGTGAGCAACATCTGGCGCAGTCACCAGGTGAAACCGCACCGGGTGAAGCGCTTCAAGCTCTCGCGCGATCCCCGGTTTCTGGAAAAGCTGACCGATGTGGTGGGCCTTTATCTGAATCCCCCTCAGCAAGCGATGGTGCTTTGCGTGGATGAGAAGAGCCAGATTCAGGCGCTGGATCGCACGCAGCCGGGCCTGCCCTTGAAGAAAGGGCGCTGCGGCACCCTGACTCATGACTATAAGCGCAACGGCACCACCACCCTGTTTGCCGCGCTGGAGGTGCTCCAGGGGCGGGTTATCGGACAATGCTTTGCGCGCCACCGGCATCAGGAGTTCTTGAAATTCCTGCGCCGCCTGGATCAAGAATTCCCCGGCCCGCTGCCGTTGCACTTGGTGATGAACAATTACGGCACCCACCAACATGCCCAGGTGCGCGCTTGGCTTAAACGCCATCCGCGCTTTGTCCTGCATTTCGTTCCGACCAGTTCCAGTTGGCTCAATCTCATCGAGCGCTGGTTTGCGGAGTTGACCACCAAGCGCGTCCGCCAAGGATCGTTCCACAGCGTGGAAGATCTGCAGAAAGCGATCGCGGAATTCCTGGCCGCGTGGAATGAACATCCCCAACCCTTTGTCTGGACGGCGACCGTAGAATCGATCAAGGAAAAACTCTCGCGCTGCCGCCAGACTCTGGAACAGATTCAACCCGGTTGTACGCTACCTCGCAGTCGAAAGAGGCAGAAAACATTGTCCAGGTAATTCTTGGACACTACACTAGCATACCCCCGAGAGCGCAGCCGGCAAGGCCGATTGCTACGCAGTAGGCCGTTCCTCTAGTCGGTTCTTCTTGTTGCATGACAACTCCCTTCTGATTCAGGGTTCGATATTCAGCGCGTGATTGTATCACCTACGGAGTCGGGGTCAAACGATGCGCAAGCTAGGCCCCAAAACAGATCGCTCCACAACGAGGCAGTGGGTGGTATATTGGGGCAGTCTGAAATGCCAAAAAGCAAATCCCAGTTGACAGGAGTTGCAAACAAAGGAGGAGGGGCCATGAACCGCAGGCAATGGATGATGCTTTCCGGGGCGGCAGTCGCGGCGCAGGGGAGATCCGCACAAGCGCTACAGGCGTCGAACCCCGCTGATGCGGAGCAGGACTCGCCGGACAAATTCTTGCTTAAAGATTACCGTCCCGAGTCCATTTACAAGGTCCCCAAGGCCGAGGTCAAAAAGGCGAGGTATCCTGTTATCGACGTGCATTGCCACGGCGGCCGGACTCCGGAGGACATTGAAGGCATGGTGAAGCTGATGGACGCCGCCGGCGTGGAAAAGACCGTGATTTTCACCGGTGCGCGAACCGCGGAAAGGTTCAGCCAAATCAGCCAGCTTTACTCCCAATACCCGAAGCGCTTTGATCTGTGGTGCAGCTTTGATCTATCGGGCGTCACTGAGCCGGGATTTGGGCCCAACGCTGTCAAGGCACTGGAAGAGTGCCATCACCTGGGCGCCTTGGGCGTGGGGGAGATCAGCGACAAAGGCAGTGGCTTTGGATACCGAAGCGGTCCCCCGCAGCCGGGCGGGGCCAATGCAGCGAACCGGCCGCGGGGCGGATACCCAGGCAGAGGAAGCGGTTTCTTTCCGCCGAGTACCCAGCCACCCGGCCCGCATCCGGACGATCCGCGCATGGACGCTCTTTGGGACAGGTGCGGGCAGTTGGGTATGCCTATCAATATCCACGTGTCGGACCCGATCTGGTCCTACCAGCCGATGGACAGGACCAACGACGGTCTGATGAACGGCTATACCTGGATGATCAAAATGCGGCCCGGCATGCTGGGGCATAACGAACTGATCGAGAGCCTGGAGCGCGCCGTGGCGAAGCACCCCAAAACCATTTTCATCTCCTGCCACCTCATGAATCTGGATTATGACCTGACGCGCCTGGGCCAAATCCTGGAGCGTAATCCGAATCTGTACGCCGACGTCTCGGCCAGGTTTGGGGAGCTCGCTCCCATCCCCCGATTCGTGGGCCAGTTCATCGAGAAATACCAGGACCGCGTGCTCTATGGAACGGACATGGGCTACAACGAGCGGATGTTCAGCACCACCTTCCGGCTTCTGGAAACCCACGATGAGCACTTCTACGCGCACGACCTCTTCAACTACCACTGGCCGCTCTATGGTTTCGGCCTGCCGGATCACCTGCTGAAAAAGGTGTACGCCGACAACGCCCGGACGGTTTTCCAGCGGGCGCGAGGCAGTGCCGCATGAGCTGCGCCGTAAATGAATGAAAGGAACTCGCGCGCCATCGTCCGGGTGAGATGCGTAGTGGCGCAAGCGACTTGTGCGAGTTTGCCTTCTTGGCGAGACGGCTTGCCGATACTGAGTTATTGAGAAAAGTGGTCGGGGCACCCAGATTTGAACTGGGGACCTTTTGGTCCCGAATGAAAATATCTCCAGTACAATCAATGACTTGTGGGCACGGCTGGCACCGTGAGAAACGCTCAGGAACGCCCGGGAACGATTACCTTGCACTTACCTTGCACGAATCAACTCTCCGAATCAGACGTAAGCATATCACGCCGTCTCGAGATACGATCGGGCTGCTCGCGCGATCCCCTCTAGAATTCGAAGTCCGTCGTGAGGTGAGCCCGTATCAAATTGCTCTCCCTGATGATCGATGGCGTTGCTGACCATCGCAACAGAGGCGACGGAAGCCTGCCGGGCGACGCCAAAAGCGAAAAGCGATGCCGTTTGCATTTCGACCGCGAGAGCGCGGCGGCTGGCCCATTTCTTCAGTTGTGCTCTCGTCTCGCGATAGGGGGCATCCGTTGTCCACACCTTGCCGCAGCGGACGCTCCATCCGGTCGCGACCAATTCCCGTTCAAGATACGCAACAATCCGCGTGGGGCACGCGACCTCCGGGCTCGGCGGCAGGTAATGATAGGAAGTCCCCTCGTCACGAACCGCGGTCGTCGCCACCACGAGGCAAGGGAGCGGCAGATTGGGCGCCAGTCGGCCGGCGGACGTAAGTCCAATGATGATCCTGGCTCCAGCGGCCTGGAGTTGTTCGGCAATCAACACCGCATACGGTCCGCCAATCGTTCGTGCGATGATCCCGCACGTAACGCCTTCGAGTTTCATCGCAAACATGGTCGTGTGAAAACAGGCCCATGACGGGAAAGGCTTGGCCATGCCTTCCTGAACAAGCCAGTCGGTCAGGTCTCCGTCGAACTCGAGAATGCAAACAGGAGGAACGACACCCTTGGGAACTTTGCGGATCCGGCGAAGATCCTCGATCAATCTTCTTAGCGGTAAATGCGGAGGGTTGCTCGATCGCGTGGTCCAGAATCGGAGGATTCGAATCTTTGGACATGGCGCTGGCCCAATTAGACAGTCTCCCCGGAGGTGATGGGGGCCGCTATTCCACCACGCAGTAGCAGTAAAGGAACTGTTGCGTGGTCCCAAACGGCGTTTGGTGCAGTTCTTTTGAACTCCCGATCAAACGAAAACGCGGCCCAAACTCCCCGTGCAACGACTCGGCATCGTAGCGAACGACCTCAAGACCACTGCACTTGGTCGGACCCTCGGGTCCGAATGCACTGACGATCACATGGCCTCCCCGCTTCACCGCGCGGGCGACTTGGCGGACATAGGCGGCACGGTCATGCGCCGCGGTGAGAAAATGAAAGACCGCGCGGTCATGCCACACATCGTAGGCCGCCGGCTCCAGTTCGACCCGAGTAATGTCGGCGACGAGCCAATGGACCTGCTCCGACGGCCTTGGCCAATCGTTTCCTGTTCGCATCGATGGCGGTCTGGCGAAATGTCGAGGACGGTCACGTTCGTGTATCCCCGGGCGAGAAGGTCATCGACCAGTGTGGCTTCGCCGGCGCCGACATCAATAATGGACGCGGAGTGCCCAGCAGCCGCCTGTTCGATAAACGCAAGCGAGGTCTCAAGGTGTGGACGGTACCAGCTCACTTCGTTCGGCGCTTTCTGCGTGTAGATTCTTTCCCAATGGGTCTGCACATCCATATTGGTCAACACCCCTGCTTTGATTCACTGGCTCTTCCTCAATCATAACCCGGTAGCAGAGTCCTGCGGTAGTGAAAGCGGGGATCGCATGAGAGACCTCTGGCTGGATCCCGTTCTATCGACGATCTGCAGTAATGTTGACCCCGTGCTCGCACGCACAGGCTGCCTGACTGTTCCGCTCGTCGTGCCCCCTGGCTAAACACCGACGCCACAGCGAACGTACCTGAACGCTCTCGGGTAACGGCGCAGTGTTTAGCGACCGCCTGGGTAATCATCCAAACTGACCCACTACGATTTTTCCTGCCGTTTGACCATCATCTGCAGAAATGGGCACGAACACGGAAGACAATGTATGCGGTACTTACGAAGCTACCTTGAGGAATTCATTCTCCCCTGGGGAAACTACTACCCTCGGGAACAGGCGGGAAAGGACGCGACAGATTACGCCTTGCACTAGCCTTGCGCCTGACTTCCCGATAAGCCCTGGTAAAATGCCGCCTTCCTTCAACTCGGCCGCTTGATGATATGACAAGCGGGCGGCGGCCGATAAGCTGGCCGGCGCCCTCTGGCAGAATTTACTTGCACGAACTTGCATTTTTCGAGGTGCCCTGAAATGGTGTTAAGTGCTTTAGAAAGATGGTCGGGGCGCCCAGATTTGAACTGGGGACCTCTTGGTCCCGAACCAAGCGCGCTACCAGGCTACGCTACGCCCCGGAAGTATCAGGTTACAGGGAACAGGTGACAGGTTACAGTAAGAAGGAAGGGCAGCGACTGTTCCCTGTCACCTGTAACCTGTTCCCTAAACTGGTCGGGACGGCCGGATTTGAACTGGCGACCACTTGCACCCCAAGCGCATCCCGTACCAATCTAACAGTCTACCACAAACGCTTCCATCCTGGCGATCACTCATCTGGCCGGAGTGGTCTTCGAAGCTGTCGCCGTGCTGGGTGTGCTCGCCGTGGACCTGCTGACCGGCCAGGTCGTGGCCCGGATGGAGAAGCGTGAGAGAAACAAGCTGGCGAAGGATGCGTAAGGAACCGATGAGCACAGCTATCTGTCGAGCCTCAGTCCACCATGCAATCATGCGCGACGGACGATGCGCCACGCGCGGGCCATAGCGAATCTTTCTAGCTGGCAGGTTCAGAGCGGGGAGGGAATTGGCCACTTGAAATTACGGCCGTGCAGGGCACTCGGGATCTCCGTCAGCGCCGAGGAACTGAACGACTTTCCCACAGTGCACGCACATGGTCCACTTTTCATCTCGCCCCATGTTAAGGGTGTGGGGGACGCTGAATACACGCAAGCAGTCTTCGCAGCCGATGATGTAGTGTCCGTCCCTATCCCATATTGCCTGGACTGGGTTGTTGTCAGCGTGCGCGGGAGCAGTTCGTAGAGGAGGTTTACTGGTCAGGTCTGAGATGGTTTGCAGGAGCTGCTCAAATCCGACTCCACTTCTTGTGGTAGTAAGCGTCAGCGGCCACTCCTTCTGGCAATTCATCGGCGGCCACGGAGCTAATGACAATGACGGGTATTTGAGGGAAGCGTTTGCGCACGACGTCAAGAAACTCAAACCCTGACATGCGAGGCATGTTGAGGTCGGAAATAATCAAGTCCAGAGGTCCAGCGCGGAGTTTTCCGATCGCATCCAGACCGTCAACCGCCACCCGAACGACATACCCCGCAGCCACCAAGTATCCCGAGATGAGCTTTCGGACAAGAGGTTCGTCGTCTACTAACAAGACCCGACCACTTAGCTGTCCCGCCATGCTCGCCCCCTCAGCATCTTGGGAGGGCATTCCGCGTACTTCGTCCCCGGACAGAGACTTTCTGTTCACTATAACTCATATGGTGAAGAAGTGTTTGCGCGGCAAGATGCCGATGCTGGTGCTTTACACTCACGGCACGCAATACAGCAACTCGGTGGCCATCGTGCGCTTGGCCGATGTCGCCGCCTTGGGGGGAGGCGGGAGCACAAACGAAGGCGAGCCAAAAGGTGCAGATTGTCACTCTCTTGGCGTGCAAGTCGGCTGCTCAAGCGGCGCAGATTTCCACTCCTTACGCCCCGGGACCTCGCATTACGTCGTCTGACTCCCCAGAGGAAAGGGGGAGTTACAGCGCCAGAATCGTTCGCGAAGCCGCAGCCGGTGCCTTTCTACCTGGAAACAGGAATGGTGGTCTGAAACCCCTTTCCTATGGGAGAACTGGCAGGGAATTGACCCTGCGAAGGAGGCGACAATCCGGGAAACTCAAATCAGCCAAGAAACGCCGACAGCGACCCTTTGTTTAGAAGGGGTTACAGGCACTCAAAATGCCTAACCTGTCCGGCAGGTAGGGTAGCCCCAGAAATACAAATGTCGGCGTTTCAGGCCTCTAAAGTCCCTTCCTACAGGGCTTCTCATACGCCCTTGTGCTGCTCCTTATGTCAAAGGAGAAGGGAAAAGAGTCAAGGAACATCCACTTCCCGCGCACAACGAACCCCGTTGTCGTCGAGCCAACTCGCTGGATTGAATCTGCCGCGGACCGATACGCGAACGAACCAGGGAATGACGACCCAGGACCCGCCACGCAGAACGCGGGCTTGACCGCTCGTCGGCCCCGATGGGTCTTGAGGCGGGCTATTCTGATAATAGTTCTGGTCGTACCAGTCGTTCACCCACTCCCACACGTTCCCCAGCATGTCGTACAACCCGAATCCGTTGGCACGCTTCTGGCCGACTTCGTGCATGCCGTTGCCGTTTTCGTTCAAGCGCTTCACGTAATTGTCTCGGTCTTCCTTCCAAATCCTATCGCTGTCCAAGCGTTGACGCCCACTGTTGTCCGCGTACCAGGCAATTTCATCCAGATCGCCATAACGCGCCGCGGTGCTCCCAGCTCGCGCCGCATACTCCCACTCGGCTTCCGTCGGCAGCCGCCCGCCCGCCCAACTGCAATAGGCTTGGGCATCATCCCACGTCACATCGACAATGGGCATGGCCTCGTCACGCCACCCAGGATTGAGCAGCCTCCCGTATAAACTCGGCTCAGGTGGCATCTGCCTTCCTGTCGCCCCGGCAAAGCGTCTTGTACGCCGCCCACCGTCACTTCCGTCTGCCCCAGCCAGAAACCTTTCGTGATGGTCACCTGATGCGGCGGTTTCTCTTCATCGCCGCAGTCGCTGTCTCCCGGCGAGCAGCCCATCATAAAAGTCCCTGGCGGAATCCATACATACTTGAGACCATCTTTCGGGTTCTCGCGCACCGTACCGGGCAATGGGCCAAGATCCCCCAGCCGGGCTTGAACCTTAGTGGCCTGCTGCTGCGCGCGAACTCCGGTGGCGACGGCGAGAGACACAATCAAAATGAGCAAGCGGAGTTTCATACTTCACCTGCGGTTGTCTTCGAAAGGCCGTGACAGCTATTGCACCAGCCCCGAAGAAAGCTGCGACCGCCGGCGTTGCAGCCACAACTTGTGGCCGGGATTATAGCCTGAAATCACAGGGCGTGTCTCAAAGTCAAAACATCATTTCGAAAGGAGGAATTCCCATGATCATTGGCGTCACGCACGACCCAGACGGCCGTGTCGTCCAGCGGCTGTCCGTATCCACCAAGGTCTCCATAGGCCTGCCACCCAATGGAGATCGCAATCACCCCACCAAGCTTGACCACTTCGTTTTCCTGCGCAAGAAGAAGTCGGCCAACCGGCTTCGGTGGGAAGCCGATCCGGAGTTGACCCGGCATTATGGCGAGCAGTGCCGCGAACTCCACATCATGTTGATCGACGACGACATCGAGAACGCCTTCCCCAGTTCCTACGCTTGGTGGACAGCCATCGAGCGGAAGCAATCGATTCAGGCCACCGGACGATCCTGGGCTTGGATTCCACCGAGGTCCCGGTTTATGGAGAGCAAGAGCAGAGCGCTTGCAACGGCCACTTCGAGTCCACCTGCCACCACCCACTCCTGCCGTTCAACTCCGAGTGTGACTGTCTGGCGGCCGATCTGCGGCCTCTACCTCAATCATTGGGTAAGGTCCCGTCCGTACGTCTTAAAGAACAACGCCGGCATGTCCGCATGGTTGTTCGTGTCCGGGTGTCGAACATCCGTCGCGTCGACCATCTTCACCTTGAGATCCTTGAGGTGGTCGTAGAAAGTCTTGAGGGTTTCATAATTCTTTTCCCCCTTGGTAAACGACACCGGTCGCTTGCCCTCTTTCGGTGGGGTGCCCCAATTCCTTATATTGTACACACAACGGATCTTGGGGGCGAAATCATCCACGACCTTATTGTCGTACCCCTCCATCCTGGGTGACACGGCATCGATGAGGCCCAGGATGCGCCACGCTCTGAGACGCAAGTTCTTGTAGACGCGTTCGCCGCCCCTTGAGTAGCCGCAAAGGGAGTAGAAACTGACGCTGCGTTTCTTGCCGATTAGCTGTTCCGCCTGGTGGAGGCACGTCCCACAGTCCACTCGGTAATCGTCTGGGACGACCAAAATGACCTTGTTCAGCAACTCCTTCGGCATCGCATTCTTTATCTGGAGGACCATCCAGTCGGCAGTATCCCAACGGTACGAGTCCTTATACTCAGGTCCGAGGCCGCGATAGACGACGACCATCGGAAGGGCTTCGGAGGTTTTGGCATCTGCCAGAGGGTCAAGCACCCTGGTCTTGTTGTCGGTTATTTGAATCCCCATCGAACCACCTCCGGGACCAGTTTACACCCGTCCGCTCCTGATGGTCGCAGGTCACATTCCTGCGTCTCCATTTCCCTTTAGTTTAGGACACAGTGCCCAAGAGGGACAGCGCCCGAATTCCGCATCCTCGACCACATCAACACCAAGCTTCGCACAGTGGGGCACAACAATATCACCCGCTGCCCATCCTGCGCTGAAGAGGGGCACGACCGCAGCGGAGATAACCTCTTAATCTCGATCGAGGACCCTCGCTAGTACATCTGTTGGGCCGGCTGCACGAGAGACATGATTCGGGCGGCGGTAGGCTGCCCACGGCCAGTCCAACATGTGTGACTTGAGCGAACAAATGGCCACGAATGGAATCATAAAGTGGCCGTCGTGACCCTCAAAGCCCGCTATTCCCCCGTGCCCCCGGGCTGCGGGAATCCCATTTGAATCATATCCTGGCCGGGAGTACAGAATCTTGGCCATCGTTTGACGGTACTCCCGGACCCACTGGGGCGTGACTAAATCCTGCGTTTACGGGGAGTAATCCGCCCGCGGCCGTTAGGGGCGTGGGAAAAGACCGTCGGCACGTTTCCGGCAAAAGGCAATGTTGGTCTGCCACAGGCACTCGGATCCCCGTATTGCTGAGTGTGCGGGAACCTAATCATTTCGGCCCGGGCGATAGTGCATCTAGGCAAGTTTCCGCTAGGCGACATACCAGGACTTGACCGAAAGTACAAGCGTTTCTGGCTACCCAAGAATCGCGATTGAGCGATATAGCGCGTTCCTGAGGTGGTGGAAACGCCTACGGCCGCGAGCCGTGGTTAGTGAGTGGCAGCTCGCGACTCAGTTCGGGTCAGGATTCAGGGGCCCATGCGTCCTCCGGATAATTTTTTCCCACCCCCCGCGGACACCGCCGCGCGGTAGTTCCACGGCTAGCCGTTTTTTGCCTCCCTGCTTCAGGTCCGCAGCGTCGCGCAACAGACCCGAGCGGATTGCAATAAGAGCCATTTCTCCAGGTCGGCCTTGATCTGCAGCATCCAGCCGCGCGCGTGGCGCACCAGCTTCCCCGCCAGCCGATACACCTTCCAGCGCAGCGTGGCCACCGTCACCGTGCGATAGGACGCCGGCAGCACCCGCCCTTTCAACACTTGCCCCAAATTGTAGGCTAACACCCCAATGGCAAAATACAGGGCATTGGCCTCCAACTGCCCGCACGGGTCGCCGCGGCGACCTCCATGCCAAAACCCACCTTCAGTTCCTTATGCCAGTTCTCGCTCTCCCCTCGCTGGTTGTGCTTCCAGACGACCTCGCTCGCCGGCTCCTCCCGGTTGCTGGCCACCGCGTGATAGCAATAGCGCTCCGCCTCGAACAAATTCGGCTGCGGATTCGGCCAGCGCAATACGATCAACCGGAAAGCTTGCTTGGTCCCGTTCAGGGTGTGCACCGTCTCGGCAATCTCGCGGTCGGTGGCGATGCCCGCTTGCGTCCGGTAGGGTTGCCAAGCCCCTGCCGGCAGGTTCTGAATTTCTCGCTTCACGGCGGCGTCCAGGTCCGCCGTGATCGTGAAACTGCGCCCTGGCTGGCTGTAATGGTTAATCACGGCCGCTTGGTAGGCCGCACTGTCGCTGCGGAAATAGATTCGCTTCCCCGGCGGCAGCGCCGCTTCGCAGCTCTGTGCAAACTCCAAGATCCCGGCACTGGGACTCTGATTGCCTTCCCGGAACTGGTGACCCACGCACACCCCGTTCACGTACCCCAGCAAAGGCATGTAGCCCTGCACGTGGTTATAGGTCCACGCGGCTTCCTGCTTCTCCGCCTCGATCTCTGTGGCATCCACATCCAGAATCACTTCCTCTTGCTCGAAACAAGACGCCACCAGTTTCCGGCTGACCTGCTGGATCGCTTCCGCCCCGCCCCGTCCTTGCCGACGCAGCCAGTCCCCCACCGTCCCGGCGTCCGGCACCACTTCCAAGCCCAACTCCCCCAGCACCTCCTGCTCGGCCCGCAACTCCCGCAAGTCCTCCAGCCGCCTTCCTCCCGCATGCAGCATCCACACCAGCGCCTGCACAAACTCCCGCGGCTTATATCCTCGTCCCGACTTCGGACCCTCCAGCGCTCGGTCTACTTCCTCCCACAGCTTCACCGCTCGCGCCAGTTCCTCCAACACCACCAGCCCGCCCAGACTGGTCAGCCGCTCCGAACTTCTTTCCATCTTGATAGGCAGAATCAATTGCGGTAGGCTTGCTTCCATCGTTCACCCTCCGGGTGTGGGTCTAGGATTTCACACAAAATCTCTATAACACACATCCCGTGAGGGTGAGCGTCTTTTCTGTGGTTTTCCGCTCCTCTCAATCGCGATTCTTGGGGGCTAGACAGGACGGAGGAATGGTCTACCAATGGCCGTGGGAAAGTGCTTGACAACGCACATTATGTAATGTATACATTACCGTAAGTTATGTTCACATAACTAAAGGAGACTTACATGTCGAACTCAGAAAAGTGGGCGTGGTGGATGCTTGGAGTGGTGGTGATGACCATCTCCGCGTATGCCGCCTTTCTCGCATTCCTCGGGCACCTTCCGGCCATCAATTCGGTTTTCGCGCTGTTAGCGCTGGCCGCAATGCCGGCTTTCAGCCGGCGCCATTTCCAAGGCCGAACCTTCGATGAACGGGACTACGCGATTGCCATAAAGGCATTCCGGGTGGGTTTCAGCGCGTTCTGGCTGGCGTTCATTGGTCTCTTTCTCGCGATCGGGTTTATCAAGGGATGGGACACTACCCTAACCGTGCCGGTCTGGACGCTCGCGGAAGTTGTCTGTTGGGCGAGCATTCTCGTCCTGGGAGTGCGAGCCATGACGACCATCGTGCTCTACCGGGGTGGATCCCATGCCTAGTCAGGAGCCGGAGATCAAAAACCACATTCGCAGGCTCCGTTTCGAGCGCGGAGAAATGACCCAGGATCAACTGGCGAAACAGGCGGGCGTGACGCGTCACACCATCATGGCGCTGGAAGCGGGCAAGTACTTTCCCTCGCTGCTTCTGGCCTTCCGCATCGCCCGAGTCTTCGGAGCACCTGTCGAACAGGTCTTCGAGTATAACGCGACGGAATTGAACCTGTGATGCAGCGTGTTGAAACGGATGGAGTTTGGGAAAACGGACTTGCCGGAAGTGATCCGAAATGTTGTGACTTTGGTCCACAATCTTCGCCCCACTGCGCGAACCTAAACACAATCAGTTATCGGGTCAGAATCAGCCGGGTTTTCGGCCCCGGGATTCTAACCCCACGGGGAGATGAATCCCCATTGCACCAATAGTGAATCAAGAGGCTCATTCGCAATTCTTTGCTGCCGCTTTTTCCCATCGCTTGCCATAGGTCGCCGTTGGTTTTTTGGGCAAGGCCAAAAACAACCTCTAGGAACCCTTGTTGCCGCAGCTATTGTGCCTCTTCCTGAACTGGGTCTGGGGTTCTTGGGAAAGGCAAGAAATGGCCCTTCAGTCGTCCGTGAAAGGGCCTAGCACTGAAAGCTCCGCTGGACATTGAATTCAGAAGCGCTCGCGTGTACATTACCGGTCGTGCGAAGACTGAAAGCGGAAATTCTGGGTAAGGACGCAGAAATCTGAAACTCCTTTCCCAAAAGGGAGGTGAAGATGTCGAAGACTTCCGAATTTCTCCAAAAGACGTTGACTCGACGCCAGTTCGTAACCGCCGTGACATCGGGAACTGTTGCCATGAGCGCGGCGGTGTTTGGGAAACAAGGCCAGGGCGAGACATTTACCGTGGCCGCAGAAGATCCTCCAGCCAGCGGAACGGTTGCGGCCGCAAGCATTCCAACCGGGGCTGTGGGACCACTCACCCTCAGCGCTTTCGAGCCGGCCGGCGGGCCGGCGGGCGCGGAGCGGCTCAAAACACTTTTTCTAACCGACCCTAGTGGCCAGCCCTATCACCTGTTAGCCAAGGTGGGGACGGACGGCACAGCCACCATTGAACTCCCCGCAGGCAAGTTCGAGATGATGATGATCCTGCCGGTGCGGGATTTCGGGCAGGTTTACCTGTACGCTGACAACGGCGGCGCACTCTACCCGCCCTCCATCACGGGCAAACTGCTGCTGAACTACGAATTCGCCCATAGCCGGGCGGCTTTCGTTCGGCGTTACGTTAAAGCGGCAGAGTCCGAGGGGGTGGTATTAAGCACCGGCGTCACCGAACGGCTGAGCCGCGGCGAAGCGGCACTGGCGAAGGCATCGGACGCTAGCGAACCGGCGGCACGCGCGGGACACTCCAACAACTCGCTGGTCGATACTATGTGGGCTGGGGAGATGGCGGCTGTCGAACGGGCGCGGCACCACATCGCTCGCAACGGGCCGCGGCCGGGATTCCTGTTCGGTTGCAACGCCTTCGGGTATGCGAAATCGGATGAGTATGCACGCCGTTACCGCGAACTCCTCAACTACGGCACGGTTCCATTCTATCGTGCTTCCACGGAGATCGTCGAAGGCCACCCTGACTATAGCGCGGTGGAGGCGATCCTTGGAGAATTGGCCGGAACCGGGATTCTCCCCAAGGGACATCCGCTGGTCTGGTTCCACCGGGCGGGCATACCTGAGTTCCTGAAAACGAAAACTTGGGCAGAAACCAAACAGAGCTGCCGCGAGTACATCCTGCGCAGCGTCGGCCACTTTCGCTCGCGCATCCACGCCTGGGATGTCATCAACGAAGCGCACGATTGGGCCAACGAGCTGGGCTTTGATCAGCAACAACTGCTGGAGTTGACACGCCTGGCCGCGGACACCACACGCCTGGCTGACCCGACGGCCTTTCGAGTGGTCAATTCCTGCTGCACCTGGGGCGAGTACGTTGCCGAGGGCAAAAGCTATAACGGCGTAATGCGCCAACCTATCCGAACCCCGCTCCAGTACTACAAGGCGCTCGAGGACGCGCGGGTTTCCTATGACGCCGTCGGACTTCAGCTCTATAACCCAGCTCGCGACATGCTCGAAATCGAGCGTCAAGTGGAGCGGTTCTTCGTATTGGGGAAACCTGTCCATGTCACGGAACTCGGGGTGCCATCCGTGAACCCGAGCGAGGCGAGCATGAGCACTGGGAACGTGTGGCATGGCAAGGCGTGGACCCAGCAAGTCCAAGCGGATTGGGTCGAGCAGTTTTACACCATTTGCTACAGCAAGCCGCAGATACAGGCGATTACATGGTGGGACTTTGCGGATCCCGCTTTCATTCCAAATGGCGGCTTCGTGGATGAAAAGTTTCAGCCCAAGCAGTCCTATGATCGTCTCAAGCGCCTGATTCTATCCTGGAAAGGATAGCGGGGATCCTCATCTTTTGCCTGTGTTCGCAGGAATCCGGTGCGCGGAGCTGATCGGTTTCTGTTGCGGCCCCGCTGGGGCGTCCGGCGGCCACGGCCATCAACATACAGCCATGGGAATCCGTCGCTGTGATGGATCTCGATGTGCTGCGCAGGACTGCCATTACCACCGACTATGGGAAGTTCTTTGCCGACGCCCCGGTGTGCGTGCGCGTCCTGTGCGGGGACACGAAGTATTGCCTCGAAGACGGCAGCGCCGCCACGGAGAATATCCTGCTGGCCGCTCGTGCCCACGGCTTGGACTCGTGCTGGGTCGCGGGGATAAGAAGCCCTATCCTGCTGAAATCTGCCGCTTGGTGGGAGCGCCACAAGGCTACAAGTTGGTCAGCCTGATTCCCATTGGCTACCCAGCGGAGAGCCCGGAAAAGAGCAAGCGGCCCCTTTCAGACGTCCTGCATCGGCCGTCGACATGCCGGGAGGCGAGCTTCACGATTCAACTTCCCCCTTCACCGTTGCGTCCGGCTGTTGCGCCGGTTTGCGCCAGAGTAAGTACATAGGAATCCCTGTGGCGATAATGCCGAGCGCCATAAAGGACGGGCCGGGTGTGGTGGCCAAAGCATTCACGACGAACCATACCGAAACCAGCAGGAACGCGCCCAACGTGTAGGGGTAGCCCCACATCCGGTAGGGGCGTGCCAGATCCGGCTGCTTGCGGCGAAGAACGAATACGGCCGCCACGCTGAGCATGTAGAAGATCCAGGCTGCCACCATCGAGTAGGAAAACAGATTTTCGTAAGACCCACTGACCACCAGCACGGCTGTCCACAGGCCTTGCAGCACGATGGCAAACGCGGGCGTCTCGAATCGCGGGTGGACGCGGGCGAAGTGGCGAAAGAAGAGGCGGTCCTGAGCTTGGGCGAAGGGGATGCGCGCCGCGGTGAGTATGCAGCCGTTGATCGCTCCCACAATTGAAATCAGCACCGTGAGCGACACCACCGTGGCGCCGATCGATCCCAGAGTCCGCTCGGCCAACGCGGCCCCCACGCGGCTGGTCGCCGCAATCTGCGGGATCGGCAGCACCTTTAAATAAGCAACGTTCGCGAGCAGATACAACGCCATCACGGCGACCATCCCCACGGTCAAAGACCTGGGAAGGTTGCGGGCCGGCTCCTTCACCTCTCCTGCCACGAAGCTGATGTAGGTCCAGCCGTTATACGCCATCAAGCAGGCAATCATTGCCGTGCCAAAGTGGGGGAGCGAAAATCCGCAGGGCACTGCCGGCGGCACGGCCGGGACCGCCAGGTGACTGAAAAACGCGCCTCCGATGAGCAGCAACAATCCTGTGACCTTCAGAAACGTGAAAGTGACTTGCACCATCGCACCTTCCCTGACTCCCACGTAATTGACGGCCGACAGCACCGCAATCAGCGCCAAAGAGACGAGCTTCGACATGATGGGCGTGAGGTGAACGAACTGGCCGGCATAGATCGAGAAGCTCACGGCCAGGAAGGCAATGCCCCCTGACAGCACGGCCAGCATAAAGGTCCACCCGCAAACGAAGGCACACGCTGGGCCGTATGCTTCGCGGAGATAAACGTACTGCCCGCCGGTCGCGGGCATCATCGCTCCCAATTCCGCATAAGCCAGGGCGCCGAAATAGGAAAGCACGCCGGAAATGAGCCAGGCCGAGAGAATGGCTTCGCCCGAATGCAGGTTTTGAGCAATCAGGTTCGGAAGCAGGAAGATGCCCGACCCGATCACGATCCCGACCACAATCATGGTCGCATCCAGCCACCCTAGCTTGCGGGGCAGTTCGTGACGGCTCAGACTATTTTGTTCCATGGAATACCCTGACCAGCGCGTACCCGTTCGGATCGCAGGCTCCGCATGACATATAAGCCGGAATTCCCGTTTTTCAGTTTTTGATCGACCGGCAACTTACCCGCTTCGCCGCGCTTCGCGGGATTGCGTTTTCTTCCCTGGTATGATACACCGCCATGGACTTCAAGATCTCGCGCCACGGACTCGCACGCCATTAAGAGCGGCGGACCTTCGGTTGCTGCGAGAACTCTGCGTTTCTGTTGGCCTGCCCGCGCCGCAAGACGCCATGGCGAAAGGCTGGCCCACGAGGTGTTCACCCGTGCGGGGGGCGATGCTCACGGGTCGGAATCTGGAGGGAGGATGTCATGCGTATTTCACGTTTCATATTCTGTCTCACGCTGTTCGGGTGCCTGACTTCGCTGCTCTGGGCAGCGGATGTCACCGGGAAATGGGCCGCCCAGTCGGAGAACGGTCCGGCTTGGGTCTTCAACCTGAAATCCGACGGCGGCAAGGTGACCGGCACGATGCAAGGCAACGATGGCAAGGACCGTCCCATCAACGAAGGCAAGCTGGAAGGGAACGACATCTCCTTTTCGGTCGATTCTGAGTGGCAGGGCAACCCCATTACGCTGGTCTTTAAGGGGAAAGTCTCCGGTGACGACATGCGGCTTCGCGTGGACACCAAGGACGGAAATTGGGGCACTGACCTCGTCGCCAAACGCACCGCCAGCAAGTGACCAGCAGGCCGGCCTCGTTTCCTTTCATGCCAAGTCGCTGTCGAGGCCGCAGGCCTGTTCAGGTTAGCGAAACATTCGAGCCTTCCACCTTAGCCAAGGGACGGTCGGCTTGCAGGAGGCGCGCTCAAGGGCCATGCCTTCTAACGAAACGTCAGCGGATTTGTGAAACGCGGCACTTAGCTCGCGGGCAAACGGCGGCCCCTACAAACCGAGAACCAACTTATCGACACGCTTCGCCACGTCGCGCAGGTATGCTTCGTCGCCCGGGTTAAGCTCGGTCGTGGTCCATCCGGTGTAACCGACGTCAGCAAGCGCTTTGCGCACGGCTGCCCAGTCGATGTCGCCGTCGCCGAGATTCACAAACTCCGTCTGGAACGGGCTGAATCCCTGCGTCAGCACCTTAAAGTCTTTCAGGTGAACTTTCACGAAGCGCTTGCCGAGCGTGTGAATCCAGTCCTGCGGATAGCCGAAAATGACCACATTGCCCACATCGAAGTACTGTTTGACCCAAGGACTCTTGAATTCGTCCACATAGTTTGCCATCTCGAGCGGGCTGAGCAGGAATTTGTTCCATACTTCTTCGATGGCGATGATGACCTTGAATTCTTGCGCCAGCGGGATCAGGGTGCGAATATTCTTTTGCGAGCGGATCCAGGCATCATGGTAACTGGTGTCAGCGTTGACGACGCCGGGAACACACAGCACAGTTTCCGCTCCCCAGAGCTTGGCGTTATGGAGCGATGTCTTCATGCCGTCCAGCGATCTCTTTACTACGGCGGGGTCACTGGAGGAGAGCGGGTTGTCCCAGTGGGCCATGTTCATGACGGAATGGATAGGGAGCTTGGCATCTTCCGAGGCCTTTTTGATTTCTTCGGCCACCCTGGGGTCTTCTATAGTCTGGGCTTCCACCCCCTCGAACCCTACGTCGCCGGCAAGCTTGAAGCGGTCGGCGTAGCTCAGGTCTTTGGGAAGCATGTAAATTTGCACGGCCTTCTTGATGCGCCCAGCGGCGGGAGCCGGGGCGGGCACGGTGGCTGCCAAGCTGGTTGCTGCCGGGACCAGCGATGCCAGCGGCGCCGCGCAGGCGGCGCCCACAGAAACCTTCAGAAAATCCCGGCGCGAAGAGTTTTGCTTCATGATGACCTCCTGTTTTGGGTGCCGGCGTGACGTAATGATTGGCGCCCCCTACCTTCATCGCAAGGATTATGGGCGAACATATGGCGCACGTCAACGTCTGAGAGCGGGCCACGATCCCAAGCATTCGTATCAGCATTCTTCATTTTCCCAAGCTGCCTCGTTGCTTAACCACATACTTCCCGATGTTTTCAACGGTGTCGACCCACACCCCGTTGGCAGGGTCCTGCATGTATTTGCAGAGCGCAGCGAGAGCAATGGTATCCGTCACCTGGAAGGCCTTTTGGCCGATGTCGTGACCCGCAAAGATTACCCAACCACCCTGCTGAGCGGCTTTGGAGATGTTTTTCACCATGTCGATATAATCCATATCGTCGAAGGCTATGCCGCCGGCTTGGGCCAGGTCGCAGAACACCGGGTCATTGTAGTATTCATCCATGTACCCACGCCCGACCAGGAACTTCTGGCCGATGAGCGGTACGTAGCTCTTCATCTCGGGACCCCTCCCCACGAACTTCTGGCCGCAGGGGTAAGCGAAAGTAACGGGGTGCACACCCAGAAGCTCCTGAATCTGCGCACTTGTATCGTCAAGCTGTTGGGACATCTGCTCCAGGGTGTAATTCTCCAAGGCGTTGTGGAGCGACCAGGGGAAATTGCCCGTGCAAGGGTGACTCACGCTATGGCTTCCGATCTCGTGTCCGCTGGCCACCGCGCGTTTCCAGCCGTCGAACCGTTTTCTGAGCGCGCCCGGATTAACGAAAAAGGTAACCTTGACGCCGGTGGGGTTTATTACCTCTAAACCTACATCCACTTGGCTGGCGCGCCCGTCGTCGAAAGACAGGCTGACGGCCACCCGCTTCCCCTCAGGCCAGTGAATCACCTTCGTGCTTTCTTGGGAGACGGGATAAGACAAAGATTGGTTCCATACAACCGTTGCGAATAACAATGACAAACACAACGAGAGGACTGAGTACCATGCATTTCGCGACATCGTTTGTGCCTCCGCGGTTATTGGGCCAGGGTGCCGCGGATCGATGCTTCGCGTCCCTCTCCCGGTGCGCGTTAGTATACTCCGGCACGAACTCTGCGGGGCCGCTTTCTAAATCGAGTCGGCAGGAAGGAAAATATCTTGCCCAAGTTTGCAGTTGGAGACTCGTTCCGAAGTTCCGAACATCTTCATCGAGCGGCTGTGGCGCCCGCTGAAATACGGAGAGGTGTAGTTGAAAGATTACCGAGCGGTGATGGAAGCCCGGGAGGGCCAAAGCGAGCCGCGATGCCACCCCAACAGGAGCCAGGGCGGTTTGAAGTTGAACCGGAAGCGCAGCTGAAGTACGATTCTGGACAAATGTAGAGTTGAAATCGGAAATTCAGGATCATGGGAGACGATGCCAATGAAACTCCACGGCCTGTGCCTGCTTGGTTTGACCCTCATCGTACCGCTCGCGTTGCGCGCCGGGAAAGAGCCGTCGCCCTATCCGACGCTCACCATCGGGGCACGCGCGCCCGACTTCTGCCTTCCGGGAATTGACGACAAGACTCACTGCCTGAAGGATTACGCCGTGAACAAAGTCCTTGTCATCGTGTTTACCTGCAACCACTGCCCGACGGCGCAGCTCTATGAGAGCCGCATCAAGAAGCTGGCCGACGACTATCGCCAACGCGGTGTGGCGCTTGTGGCCATCGAGCCGAATGCCCGCGACGCGGTGCGCCTGGACGAAATGGGTTACACGGACGTCAGCGACTCCCTCGAGGAGATGAAAATCCGCGCCGAGCACCGGCGCTTCAATTTCCCTTATCTTTACGACGGCGAGACGCAGAAGGTCTCCCATGCCTATGGGCCGACAGCCACGCCCCACGTCTTCATCTTCGATTCTTCGCGCCACCTGCGCTACGAAGGCCGGGTCGACAACAATCCTCGCCAACAGTACGTGACCCAGCACGACGCGCGCAACGCCATCGACGCGCTCCTCGCCGGCAAACCGGTCCCCGTTGCCAAGACTCCTTCTTTTGGCTGCTCGACAAAGTGGGCTTACAAATCCGAGGGCAAGAAAGAGGAGATGGCCGAGATCGAGAAAGAACCCGTCCGCGTGACGCTCGCCAGCGCGCAAGATTTGAAGGCCCTGCGCAAGAACTCCACCGGCAAGCTGCTGCTGGTGGATTTCTGGGCGACGTGGTGCGGGCCCTGCGTCAAGGAGTTTCCCGAATTCCAAACCATGTTCCGAATGTACCGCCACCGGCCCTTCACATTGGTCACGGTGAGCGCCAATTACCCGGACGGCGAGAAGGGCGTGCTCCGGTTTCTGAACGAGCAGCATGCTTCCAGCACCAACCTGCTCTTCGGGGATATGGACATCTACAAGTTGATGGCGGCCTTCGATCCGGACTGGAATGGCGCGCTACCTTACACCATGCTCATCAAGCCGGACGGCGAGGTCGTTTACAAGCATCAGGGCGAGATCGACCCACTGAAGCTGAAGCGGCTGATCATCGCCAACCTCCCGGACGACGATTACGTCGGCCACCAGGCGCTGTGGCAGGCGAAGGAGTAAAGCCGGCGACTGGTGCGGTCCTGAACCAGGGCTGGGGTGCCCGTCGCTGCAAGCAGTCTGGGCATCAAGAGGTGTTGGCCCGCTCACCGTCCGAGAGAAAAGACTAATCCGGCTTTTCCGATCGCTTTCGCCAGCTAACCAAAGGGATCACTACGACGGAACAATTCCTTGCCAACCTAAAATCGTAGCCCGACTTGCGAGTCATCCCATACTTGTTTCTCGTTCTTGGCCATCGAGATGTTGTTGATATCCACGAGCGTCTCCTCGATGCCCCTTTTAATCCGCTCCATGCGGCCTTTATCTTCGAAGTCTCCCTCGATCGCCAGAATGTCCTTGAGAATTGAGACCAAGCCTTGCTTGTAGGCCCGACGCCCCTCGCTATCCAGATAGGGTTCCATCAAGTAGCTGGCCGCGCCGGGCGTAGCCCCGAATAGCGAGATGAGATGTAGCTCCCCGGGGGGAGGCGCCTTGTGCTGCTCCTGGATTCTTTCTGCTTTCCACTGCTCAAAATAAGCGTTCTCCGCTCTCTGGAAAATCTCCACTAACTTTCGATGTGCCGCCGTTTTCTTCGGTCGGTACAGTGACTCGAGCACTTCGGCCAGCCCGTCCTCGAGGCTCTTTCCAACGTTGGTCATGATCCGCCCTCCAAAGGCGATGTTCACCTCCGTACTCGGATTGATCACCGGCCCCTGGTAATACATGACCCCTCGCCCGCCTGCCTCATAAAGTTCCTTAAGGTGCTTTCCCGTTCGGCTGGTATACGGCAGGAACCATCGCGAGCGATCCCAGCGTTGCGGGGGGTACACCCAAAAGCCCCCCGAAGTTCCGTAAGCGCAGTGCAGTTTTGGAATAAAGCTCGTCCACTCGGCCTGCGGAATGTAGGTTCCACGGTGCCCTTGGTCAAAAATGCAATCCACTTTCTGGCTCAGCGCAACGAGATGCGCTGTCTGTTCCTCGGTGAAGCCCTTTCCCCAGGTGCTGAAACCCTGGATAGTTGTAATCAGCATCATCTTCGGATACTTTTGGCGGATGTGGTCGGCCATTCGGCCGGTAACGTAGCAGTAGTACGCCACGTCGTCCGGCCACTTTTCCATGCACTCCTTGGTCATGCACCGGCCCTGGTCGGCAGCCTCCAGATGAAACCCGTCAATGTCATAGTTGTCGGCTGCGTAGTCGAAAACCCTGTGCTGCCATTGCCACGACTCCTCCAGGAGCGGATTCATTTCATGCCTGTTGCCAGCTTGCAGGGCTGGGTTTTGTTTGATTATCTCGTCGAAACCCCAATTCAATATGCCCGATGGAAAACAAATCACCTTCATCTTGCGCTCGTGCGCCGCCTTCAAGATCTGGCTCACACGCCGCCGGCGATCCCTGTCCACTACGCTCTTGATATCGACAGGCCAGGCATAGGTTGTCCAAAGCCCACACAGATCAACCACCGTGTAACCAGCTTCGCTTTGCACGTCCAAGGCCCTAATGATCCCCTCGACCGTCTTATCATCCAACACCTCGTACGGCCAGTTGGCTAGCGGCGGCGCTTCGTTGCGGACGTCGTTGATCCAACAGTTGAAGGCAAGGCGGAATTTGTACGCCCCCTTCTCCATTTCGGAGCCGACACCTGGGTTTCGAGCGGGCACAGCCGCAAGAAAGCCAACCCCGGCGGCGGAGGTAACGCTGAGAAACTTTCTCCGGTCCATTTCCATGATAGACTCTCCTTCTGCTCGGCCAACCGACTTCGGCATACCGCCATTACCAAGCTCGCTGAGTCCCAAGCCTCAGACCAGACCATCATGGCGATTGCGGGCCACGTGTCCCGTCAGATGTTGGAACGTTACTCGCATATCCGGATGGCCGCCAAGCGCGTTGCCTTGGGCAGCATCTCTACGCCCCTGCCGGATGCTCATGCCGCTGGAAAAATAGCCGATCTTGGACTGGATGTGCACCAAAATGGCAACCAAATCGAAAAGACTCAAATTAGCGTTGTTGCTAAATCGCTGAATTGATTGGTCGGGACGGCCAGATTTGAACTGGCGACCCCTTGCACCCCAAGCAAGTGCGCTACCAGGCTGCGCTACGTCCCGACACTACAGTGACGAGTGACGGGTAAACTTCAGGGTGGCTCGTCACTTGTCACCGATCACACGTCACTGCCTTTTTAGCACTTGCGGGAAAGCATTGTCAAGATGGCCTGAAGTTCGTGTCGCATGGTGCGCAACTCGGCCGCATCCAAAGCGGGCAGGAAGAGATGGGGTTGATGCTCGGCCTCGCCTTTGGGGTTCTTTGCCAGATGCCTTCGCGCCCCGGAGATTGTAAAGCCCTTTCCGTAAAGCAAACGTTTGATCTCCAGCACCTGCTCGATGTCCTGGCGGCGGTAGAGCCGGTGGCCGGATTTGCTCTTCGTGGGTTTGAGGGTAGGGAACTCGGTCTCCCAAAATCTCAGAACAAAGGGCTTTGTGTGCGTTAGCTTGCTCACCTCACCGATGCGGAAATAGAGTTTTTCCGGGATGAAGACATCGGAAAGCAAGTCGTCGGCGGAACGTCTGGCGCGCGGTGAGCGGGTTCGGGGCATTCACACCCTCAAGCAATGGTTGAAGGTCTACTCCAAGCCATCTTAGAGAACTGCGCGGCAAGCGTCAAGCACGGCGGAGTCAAGAAGTCGAGAAGTCCAGGAGTTAAGAGTTTTCGACCTCGACCCCTTGACATTCACTCGCACTTGAATTGCTGCATTCCCTCATTTTAGGGTTCACCATATAATCACTATTTCGTGGTTTTTTGTTGTAACCTGTCGAGTCAAGATGTCGAAGGTCAAACGTCAGGAAGTGTTGACTCTTCGACTCTCGACTCTCGACTTCTCGACTTGTGCGAGCAGGAATTCTCAATCTGGAGCGGGTCTGTTATGCCGAAATTGATTGTAGGTATCGATGTGGGGGGGACGAAGGTGGCAGGAGGGCTGGTGACCTTGAAAGGGCAACTGGTGAAGGCCCTGGTTGTGCCGACTCATGCGGAGAAAGGGTTCAAGAGGAGCTACAGCCAGATCGTATATTTGATCGAGCGGCTCATCAAGCTGGCGGGGGGCAAGGACAACGTCGCGGGGGTGGGTGTGTGCACGCCCGGGCCTCTCAACCCAAAAACGGGTGTCGTGATCAACCCCCCAAACCTCCCAGGCTGGCGCAATATCCCGCTGGCGCGGTTGCTCGAAAGAGATTTCCATCTCCCAGCCAGGGTGGAAAACGACGCGAATGCCGCCGGACTTGCAGAGGTCCTTTTTGGGGCGGCGGTGGGACATCGGGACGTCTTCTACGTGACCGTAAGCACGGGGATTGGAACAGGGGTCATCATTAACAAGAAGATTTACCACGGCAAGAACGGCGTGGGGGGCGAAGGCGGGCACGTCTCCATCGACTACCGCAGCCCCTATCGTTGCGGTTGTGGTACGCTGGGCTGCATCGAGGCGCTGGCGGCCGGTCCCGCCATGGCTCGCCGCGCCCGCGTCGCCCTCGAGCAGGAGCACAACCGGCCAAGCCTGCTGCGTGAACTCTCGGCCGGGGACCTGGGGAAGATCACGCCCCTCATGATTCAGGAGGCGGCGCGCCGGGGAGACGATGTGGCCGAGTCCATCATCGACGAAACAGGGTTCTTTCTGGGCGTGTGGCTGGGAGGAATGATGTCGTTATTCGATCCGGAAGCGATCATCATCGGAGGAGGAGTGGCGCAGATTGGCAAACCCCTCTTTGAGAAAATCCGGCAGACTATGCCCCATTACACCATCAACCGTGGCTTTGTCGAAAAGCTCCCCATCCTGCCGGCTAAACTGCAAAAGAACGTTGGCGTTTACGGCGCCGCCAGCGTGTTTCTCCCCGCCGGCGAGGAGGCGGAAGGCGTTTGCTAATCCTGCTCGAAGCGCGAGAACGACCGGTCGATCGTCAGCGACAAACTCGCCTTGGCATTCTCGACGTAGCGGGCAAGCGCGCCGCGGTAGAAGGCCAAGCTCCGTTCGCGGATGGAAGTCTCCGGCTCTTGGGAACGAACCATATGGCTGATCTCGTGCAACAGGATGCTGAGGAGTTGCAGGCGCAGGCGCGCGGCCTGGAACTCTCGCAGCCGGCTCCCTGCCACGAATTGCGTATCGAGCGCGATATCCGTCAAAGGCAGAGCCACCCAGCTCTCCACGCGCTCGAAAGCGATATCCAACTCGCCGGCCGGATCGCCCCCTAAAGCATCATGAGGTTCGGCAAAGGGCGGCTCTTTCACAATCACATGCCGGTGCCCCAGGCAGCCGCAGATGTTGGTGCGGCGGAACTGGATAATTACCAACCTGGGAGAATGCTCGAGAATTTCGTCGTACACCTCGCGGCACTCCTGGGGAGCTTCGCCCCAGTCCCGCTCGACGGCGCGCACCATCTCGAGGGCCTTCGCTGCGTCTCGACACGAATGCGACACCACTACCAGTGGCTTCGGCCGATCTGGAAATGCCGCCAAAGCGTAGCGCCGGCCCGCTAGCCACTCCCGCCAGCGAATCCAACGCGGGCGGGAATGAAGATAGGCCTTCACGGCATCGGGCGTGACCGCTGGCTCTTGCACCATAACTGCGCCTTTTGCTATTGCTGATTGCTGTAGCGCGGGCGTCTCGCCCGCTGTCGCGGGAGCGTCCCGCTCCCGCAGAGTTGCACGGGCAGGATGCCCCCGCCACAGCGGGCGAGACGCCCGCGCTACCGTCGTGTCAATCAAAAATCGGCAATTCCAGGACCGCTTTTTCGTTCGAGGCCAGGATATCGCTCGGAAGTCCCAAACGGCGGGCCAAAGTTGGCGCCACCTGCGTCAAAGCTATGCAGCCCAAATTTCGGCCTCCGCTGACCTCAGGGCCGACCATGATGAAGGAGGCCTCGAGCCCGGGGCGGGTGGGCAATTGACCGTGGGTGCCACGATCTTTGAGGCTGTCGCGCACCAGTGGTCCCTCGAAGCGGTCGGAAAAGTAAACGCCTGGCGCCGCGTCGAGGCTCAATTCCGCATCCGGGTCGGCAGAGAGTGATTCGAGTCGCGCGCGATCCACAACTTCTTCCACGATTCCCGCTTCGACCAATCGCTTCACCGCCAGCTTCAAAGAGGCTCGTTCTGATGCCGACGGCTCCTCCAGCCAGTAAATGGCGAAAGATCCTCCGGCATGGACGGCCCCCAGCTTGCCGAGCTTTGGTGTACCATCTGCTTCCCATCCGAACAATCCTTCTTCCGCCAGGACGGCAAGCGGGGCAGCTTCTTTCTCGACAGGCGCAAAGCCATGGTCGGAGAGGACGACGAGCGTGGGCGCCTCAGCTTCCAAAAAGCCTTCCCGAAGGCGGCCGATTTCTTCGTCCGTCCGTTCGATCGCGGCCAGGGCTTGCGGTGAGGTTGGTCCGAACTGATGGGCCAACTGGTCATAGTGAACAAAGTGGACGAGGAGCAGATCCGGCCGATAGCGACGCCAGAGGTATAGCGCGGCCTCAGAGCGCAAGCGGTCGGGAGTTGCGCTGCCAAGAACGGGTTCGAGTGCTTTCATCACTTCAGGGAACAATCCGCGAGTGGAATGGCGGGCGGGGGTCGCGAAGTCCCGATGCGGGTCCGCCATCGTCGGGTCCCAAATCTCCGGAATGTTGTAATCAATTGCCGCCCCGGCGCTCACCGGCCAACTGACGGCCGCAGTTTTCCGCCCCGTGGCCCGCACCACATCCCAGAGAGCGGGAACCCGCAAGGCGCTCGCAAACCAGCACCACGGCCGCGCTTTTTCGGTGGGGTCGAGCGATGCCAGGTGGCTGTAGATTCCATGCGCACTCGGAGGCACGCCCGTCACCAGGGTGGCATGGGCCGGATAAGTTGTCGTCGGATAAATGCTCTCGACTACGTCCGCGCTGGCTCCCGCTTTGACGAGCTCGAGCAGATTCGGAATGTTCAGCCCGAACTCCTTCGGCCGCCGGTAAAAGTCCGGTCGCATCCCATCCACCGAAAGCACCACCAAGCGCGATGGCCGGGACTTGCCCTTCATAGCTTTCAACCCTCCTTGGATAATTCCCTCGTCCCGGGATGTTCCTTGCAGGTTGACTGACCCTCGGGGCAGCCAAGACCCTTTGAAAATGGCGAACCACACTGTATAATACCAGTTTGAAGGCGATGGAGTTCGCCCAGCCAACCGTCTCCCCCTCATCGAGACTGATAACTCCTACGACAGTTCCGTGGTAGGGGTGCTTGCTGAAATCCTTTTCTCAGTACGGTTCCCAAAAGCCCTCTGAGTTTTGCTCGCCAGGGGGGCGCAATCGTTTTGTTAACCTGAATCCGGCGTGAAAAATCGCCAGAAGCCGGCTTCCAGCGTCTAAAAATGCAGCTTCTGCAGCACACGGTGCATTGTTCCAAAACTACACTTTTAGTGAGGTTTTCGTACAAAGGCCAAAATACCCTTCGGAGCCAATGTTGACAAGGTTTCTAAGCATATGCAAAACGTGAATCACGCCGGATTCAGGTTAACTGACCTGCTCCCACAGCAGGTATCGCCTATGACCGCATCCAAAAACACAATACCTCTGCCAGTGAACACGGCGCCAAGCGATGGCCTCGCTGCTGGGCTCGGCGCGACGAGTGACGTCGATGGCGCGGCCAGACTCCTGCACCTGGCAACCTTGGGGGAAAAGCTCGGCACGAATCGGGTCGCCGACGAGGCCCGCGAGCTCGCTGCCCGCGTCGCAGAGGGGCGCTTCTACGTGGCATGTATCGGCCAGTTCAAGCGAGGCAAGTCAACGCTGATCAACGCGCTCATCGGCGCGCCAGTTCTCCCTGTGGGCTTTATTCCGGTCACTGCCGTGCCCACCGTCATCCGGTTTGGAGAAAAACAGAGAGCGCGAGTCCGGGCCCGGGATGGCTCGTGGCGAGAAATCGCCATCCAGGACTTGGGCGAGTATGTATCCGAAGAGCACAACCCGGAGAACTCGAAGGGAGTCGTGGGCGTCGAAGTGTTTGCGCCCAGCCCGCTGCTTGCGGCGGGCATGTGCCTGGTGGATACCCCCGGGCTGGGATCGGTGTTCACGGGAAACACGGCTGCAACCGAGGCTTTCATACCCCATATCGATGCGGCGCTTGTTGTGGTAGGCGCGGACCCACCGCTGGCGGGCGAGGAACTGGCCCTCGTCGAGGCCGTGGCGCGACACGTTCAGGACTTGATCCTGGTCATCAACAAGGCGGATCGGACTACGGACGAGGAACGAGCGGCGGCGGTGGGGTTCACGCGAAAGCTGCTCGAGAAGCGGTTGCAACGGCCCGCCGGGCCCGTCTTTGAAGTGAGCGCCGCAGAGCGGTTGGAGAACCGCGGGCCGGAGCGGGACTGGGGAAGACTGGTCGAGGCGCTTAGCCAGCTCGTTGAAGACTCCGGCCGGCAATTGATTCGGGCGGCTTGCGAGCGGGGTCTGGAGCGGCTGGGCGAGCAGTTGCTGGCCATCATCAGCGAAGAGCGCGAGGCGCTGGAGCGGCCCCTCGGAGAATCCGAGCGGCGAATTGCGGCGATGAAGGAAAGCCTCGCTGGAGCAGAACGCTCGATGCGAGAGCTCGATTACCTCTTCATGGCTGGGCAGCACCACCTTTCTGATACGCTCGTCCACCGGCATAAAGCCTTTCTCGCTTCTCTGTCGCCTCAGGCGAGCCAGGAGTTCGATCAGGCTCTCCAATCGGTTTCGCGCGGCACGGGGCCTTCCTACCGGCGTCGAATGATGCGCGAGGCTCAGGAGGTGGTGCGCCGGCACGTCCTGCCGTGGCTTCAGACCGAGCAAGTAGAAGCGGAGAAGGAATATCGGGAGGTCGCCCGCCGATTTGTGCAGATGGGCAACGACTTTTTGAAGAAGCTCGCCGAGGCGGGCATCTGGGAGATCGCGCGCCTGCCGCACGCCCTCGACCCGGAAGCAGGATTTCGCATTCGATCGAAGTTCACCTTTCACGACCTCGTCGAGATCGCGCAGCCCGCATCGCCGTTGCGCTGGATGGCCGATTTGATTCTCGGCCTCGTCGGAGCCCATAGCGTGATCGAAAGCAATGCGCGGCAGTTTCTTAACCATCTGCTGGAAACCAACTGCACTCGGGTGCAAAGCGACATCCTTAACCGAGTTGAGGAGAGCCGCAGCCGCCTGGAGGTGGAGATCCGCAAGCTCCTGCACGAAATCAGACGCATCGCTGAACGGGCCCTCGCGCGCGCCAGCACGGCACGCGCCGAGGGAGCCTCAGCCGTCCAGGCGGCACGCGCGCGCCTGGACCGCCTGGAACGTGAGATACGGCTGTTGTAGCGGCGAGTTCACCTCGCCATGGCGGCGTGAAGCCGCCTCTACACCGTAGTAGCGGCGACCCCGCGTCTGCGGGTGCGGGATCGCCAAATGGCGGCGCCCCGATCAGATCGGGACAGGTTCCCCCGTCTCTACGCAGGAGTAGCCCTATGGCCCTGGATGAACTCCACGCTCGCCGCTTGGCTACGGTCGCGAGCGTATTCGAAAGCGCCCTGGACCGAATGGAATTGGTCCTGAAATCACTCGAGTCGACAAGCGGAAACGAACCCTTGCCCCTCAAGGCCGAGCAGATTCGTCTGGGACGGGAAAAGATGGAAACAGTTCGAAATCGGCTGTCGGAATCTTTGAAACGGTTTTCTATCCAGCTTCGCAAGCCTGAGCCAAGGCAAGTCCTCGCGGCAGAGCTCTCCACACTTTGGGTGGTGCTCGAGAACGCGCGACCCGAAAGGATGAAGGGCTACGGAAGGGAATTCAGTCCCGCGGACAAGGCCGATTGGGAGAACTTGATCGAAGGGTTGATGTCGGATATCAAGGAAATTCGCCGCATTCTGGTTAAACGGGAAGTCAAGGCCTGACCCTGCCACGGAGGGGCAGGTGTCAGGTTCCAGGCGGCAGGGGTCAGGGATTAGCAAGAGCGGGAAAGCGAGACCATTTCCGTGGGGCACACCGTCAACGCTTGCCTTTATACGCAGATCGCGTACATAATAACGCATAATGCGTACGTCTGCCGCCATTGACGCTCTATTTCCCAAGACTCGACAGGCGATTCTCGCCGCCGCCTTCGGCGAACCGCAACGCTGGTGGTACATGAGGGAACTCGCCCGTCACCTGCGGCGTACGCCTTCCAGCCTGCAACGCGAATTGGCTTCCCTGGTCCGGGGAGGGATTCTTCTCCAAAAGCGTGAAGGCAAGCATGTTTACTTTCAGGCTGCCACGGAGTCGCCCTTTTTCCAGGAGCTTCAGGGGCTCATCCTGAAGACGGTCGGATTGGCAGACGTCATACGTGATGCTCTCAAGCCTCTGGCAGACCGCATAGAATGGGCTTTCATCTACGGCTCGATCGCAAGGTCCGCGGAGCATTCTGCCAGCGATGTGGACCTGATGATCATCGGTCGAGTTGGCCTCGCCGAGGTGTCGAGCCCCCTCCGCAAAGCCGAGCGGCGGCTCGACCGGTGCGTGAACGCAACCACTTACACGGCCGATGAATTTGCCGCCAAGGTGAAGTCAAACCACCACTTCATCACCACGGTCATGCGTTCAAAGAAACTGTTCATCTTGGGGGACTCGCATGAGTTTGACCGCACTTTTGGCGACTAAGCGCCTCGAGCGGCACAGGACCAGTTCCAACGAACTGGCCGGCCTGCGCTGGCTCATTCTGAAGGAGGATTGAACATGAAGGAGAGCGGAGAAGAGTCGAAGGGAATACAACGTCGTTCGTTGCTCAAAGGTTCGGCGGGCTTATTGGGGCTGAGCGCTACGGAGTATCTCAGCCCCCCAGCCGCCGCGCGGACCGTAGCTACAGCCCCTCAAGCCACGGACCAGAACCAGAAACAACCGGGGGTGAAGGAAATCATTAAAATCACCAAGGTGGAGACCTTTCTTGTCAAGCCGCGCTGGATTTTCCTGAAGATTCATACTAGCGCCGGAATCACAGGACTGGGCGAGCCGTTGCTGGAGGGGCGGGCGCAGACTTGCGCTCAGGCCATCAAAGAAGTGGAGCCGTACTTGGTGGGGAAAGACCCGCGGGCCGTGGCTCATCACTGGCAGGCTATCTACCGTCATGCCTTCTATCGCGGCGGCCCGATTCTGACCAGCGCGTTGAGCGGGATCGATCAGGCGCTTTGGGACATTAAAGGCAAGGCGCTCGGCGTGCCGGTGTACGAATTGCTGGGTGGCCCTACCCGGCAGCGCGTGCGCGTTTACGCCCATGCCGGCACAGCGGAAGGCATCGCCAAGGCCCGAGCGCAGGGATTCACGGCGTTCAAGACAGGTCCGGCAAATCTGCGCCCGCCTCACATCATTGAGAGCAAGGCGTTCGTGGATCACGTGGCCGAGCAGTTCGCGGCCCTGCGGGCTGCCGCCGGGCCGGAGGTCGACATCGCCATCGACTTCCACGGCGCGGTTCCTCCACCCACTTCGAAAGTGCTCATCAAGGCGCTGGAACCCTACCAGCCCATGTTCATCGAAGAACCTGTCAACTGCCAGAACGTGGACGTGCTGGCGGACATCGCCCGCGGAACTTATTTGCCTATCGCCACCGGCGAACGCATCTTCACCAAATGGGGATTCCGGGAGATCTTGGAGAAGAGAGCCGCCGCGATTCTCCAGCCTGACCTCTGCCACGCCGGCGGAATCACCGAGGTCCGCCTGATCGCCGGGATGGCGGAGGCCTACTACGCGGCCATTGCGCCTCACAATCCCATGGGGCCGATTTCACTCGCTTGCGGGTTGCACTTGGCGGCTTCCATCCCGAACTTCTTGTGCGAGGAGCAGGTGTCGCTGGGAGATGGATACCTCAAGAAGCCTTTCAAAGTTAAGAACGGGTACATCGACATTCCCACCGGCCCCGGCCTTGGAATCGAACTGGACGAAGAGGCCATGGCCGACAAGATCGGGCACGACTGGAAGAACCCTGAGAGCTACGATGTGGATGATGGGTCGGTAGTTGATTGGTAGGAAACTCTTTTATTGGTGATTTGCGATTGGTGATTTGTGATTGGTGATTGGCGATTGGTGATTACCCAAGAATCGCGATTGACGGGGGCGGAAAACCACAGAAAAGACGCTCACCCTCACGGGATGTGTGTTATAGAGATTTTGTGAGAAATCCTAGACCCACACCCGGAGGGTGAACGATGGAAGCAAGCCTACCGCAATTGATTCTGCCTATCAAGATGGAAAGAAGTTCGGAGCGGCTGACCAGTCTGGGCGGGCTGGTGGTGTTGGAGGAACTGGCGCGAGCGGTGAAGCTGTGGGAGGAAGTAGACCGAGCGCTGGAGGGTCCGAAGTCGGGACGAGGATATAAGCCGCGGGAGTTTGTGCAGGCGCTGGTGTGGATGCTGCATGCGGGAGGAAGGCGGCTGGAGGACTTGCGGGAGTTGCGGGCCGAGCAGGAGGTGCTGGGGGAGTTGGGCTTGGAAGCGGTGCCGGACGCCGGGACGGTGGGGGACTGGCTGCGTCGGCAAGGACGGGGCGGGGCGGAAGCGATCCAGCAGGTCAGCCGGAAACTGGTGGCGTCTTGTTTCGAGCAAGAGGAAGTGATTCTGGATGTGGATGCCACAGAGATCGAGGCGGAGAAGCAGGAAGCCGCGTGGACCTATAACCACGTGCAGGGCTACATGCCTTTGCTGGGGTACGTGAACGGGGTGTGCGTGGGTCACCAGTTTCGGGAAGGCAATCAGAGTCCCAGTGCCGGGATCTTGGAGTTTGCACAGAGCTGCGAAGCGGCGCTGCCGCCGGGGAAGCGAATCTATTTCCGCAGCGACAGTGCGGCCTACCAAGCGGCCGTGATTAACCATTACAGCCAGCCAGGGCGCAGTTTCACGATCACGGCGGACCTGGACGCCGCCGTGAAGCGAGAAATTCAGAACCTGCCGGCAGGGGCTTGGCAACCCTACCGGACGCAAGCGGGCATCGCCACCGACCGCGAGATTGCCGAGACGGTGCACACCCTGAACGGGACCAAGCAAGCTTTCCGGTTGATCGTATTGCGCTGGCCGAATCCGCAGCCGAATTTGTTCGAGGCGGAGCGCTATTGCTATCACGCGGTGGCCAGCAACCGGGAGGAGCCGGCGAGCGAGGTCGTCTGGAAGCACAACCAGCGAGGGGAGAGCGAGAACTGGCATAAGGAACTGAAGGTGGGTTTTGGCATGGAGGTCGCCGCGGCGACCCGTGCGGGCAGTTGGAGGCCAATGCCCTGTATTTTGCCATTGGGGTGTTAGCCTACAATTTGGGGCAAGTGTTGAAAGGGCGGGTGCTGCCGGCGTCCTATCGCACGGTGACGGTGGCCACGCTGCGCTGGAAGGTGTATCGGCTGGCGGGGAAGCTGGTGCGCCACGCGCGCGGCTGGATGCTGCAGATCAAGGCCGACCTGGAGAAATGGCTCTTATTGCAATCCGCTCGGGTCTGTTGCGCGACGCTGCGGACCTGAAGCAGGGAGGCAAAAAACGGCTAGCCGTGGAACTACCGCGCGGCGGTGTCCGCGGGGGGTGGGAAAAAATTATCCGGAGGACGCATGGGCCCCTGAATCATGAGCTGAATTGACTCGCGACTTCCCTTCGGTTAACCGAAGGTCGCGCCCGTCACCCTTTCCACCTCCTCACAACCGCCTCACCCCGCCAATCGCGATTCTTGGGTGATTAAGGAACCATTGCTTTGCCCGCAGTTCTGTGTTAGTTACTCACCAGGAATCGCGAGAGCGCGCGGATCGAAACAGGAGAAGAGAAGCAATGCTATGTAGCGACGTTGGGCGAAGAAGATTTCTGCATCGGGCAGCGGGAGCGGGGTTGGCTGCTGCCGGTGCTTTGGGATGGTCGTCGGCAGTAATAAGCGAGGAGCGGAGTTCCGGTGAGCCTTTGCCGACAATACCGCTTGGAAAAAAGCAGGTCACTCGCTTGATCGTGGGCGGCAACCCCATCGGGGGCTTCGCGTACGCACCCCCGAAGCTCACCCGGCACATGCTAGATTACTTTACGGCGGAGCGCACCACCGAGTTTCTGCTTCACTGCGAAGCACAGGGCATCACGACCTTTCAGTGCAATTACTCGCAAGTTGTGCGGGATGCGCTGCTGGCCGCTCGGGAACGGGGCTCGAAGTTGCAGTTCATTCTTCTCGCCTCGGACTTCGAAAAAGGCATCCCGAAGGAAGTGCTGGAGATGGCGCCGATTGCCATCTGCCATCATGGTGGCGTCACGGACAGGCTGCTCCGAGCGGGGAAGGATCAAGAGGTTCACGACTTCGTCAAGCGAGTTCACGACGCCGGTTTCCTGGCCGGTGTTTCCACTCACAATCCCGACCATCTGGCGCGCGTGGAGGATTCGGGGTGGGAAAACGATTTCTATATGACCTGCTTCTACAACTTGACCCGCACGCCCGAGGAACTGCAAAAGATAGTGAGCCAGCCGACCGTAGACGAGTGGCACTTCTTCGCTAAGGATCCCGAACGGATGACAAAGCGCATTCAGGAGGTCAAGAAGCCCTGCCTGGCTTTCAAGATCCTGGCGGCGGGCCGGTTATGCGGGGATGCGGAGACTTTGGACAAGGCGTTCGCCTTCGCCTACCAGAACGTCAAGCCGATGGACGCCGTGATCGTAGGCATGTACCCGGTGTTTTCAGACGAGGCGAGGGAGGACGCGCAGCTTGCACGAAAGTACGGAAAACTCGTGTGATCGACTGCTCGGCATGATCACGGCTAGCCACCAGAATAACTTCGCGCACAAGCGCGAACGCGCTTGGGGCACTGACGAAGGTAAGCATAGAAGCCCAGCCAGTGGGCCTTGTTTCCACCAGGAAATGCGGGGCGCGAAGAGCGGGTAGCGCACTCTCGCCTTCCAGAGAGTGTGCGGCTTTTCCTTCCGTGACCTGGCACGCGACACCAGGCACCCGGCACCTGAAACCTGACACCTGGACTTTACCCGGATTCGCCGATAACAGACGTGGTCCGGTGGGGAAGGTAGTGTCGGAGGCGCTGAATCCGTTGGCAAAGAGGGAGTCAGAAATGCGGAGAGATTTTGCAGGGAGCGAGGAAATTTCACCCCTCATACGGATTTGACATCCGACATAGAGTTTTGAGTCGGTCAAAACACTCTCTGTAATCTGTAACTGATATTAGCCCGTCAGCCGACGGGCGGAAGATCGTAGCCCACAGCGCGAGCTGTGGGAACAGAGGCATCCTCCGTGTGGGGCCTGAGCCCCGGAGGGGCGAAAGAGATCGTCGTCACATTCTTTCGCCCCTCCGGGGCTGGAAGAACATCGCTCGCATTCGCCACCCACAGCTTGCGCTGTGGGCTACGATCTTGCGCGCCTGACGGCGCTGCAAACCTCCTCCTTTGATGTCTAATAGGTATCAGGTGTGCAATGCCGTGACACTCGCAACATGGAGAAACCAAGAAGACGTTCACCGACGGAACTGCCGATGCTTTTTGAGATGGACCCCCATCCGTTAGCGGAAGAGTTGACGGCGCTGGAATACAACGCGGGAGAATGCGATTGCCGGAAAAAGCTGCGGACCTCATTCGGCAGAGGTCCGCGCTACGCTTGCTGCAATCTAACGGGTCGGAATGGAACAAATCACCTCAATTTGCGAATCCGCATTCGGTCGGCGGGGCGAGCCCGACGCCTACCTAAAGTAGGAGCCCCAAAGCCTCGGGTCCGCTTGCACGAGCCTTAGACGCCTTTAATCGCAGACATGCTTAAAAGCGCACGTCTGCGCCACCCGCGCGTTTGGCACGCAGCCAAGAATGACCTTATTCCGCCCGAGTACCTGTATAAGCACAAGAATGAAGAACCGATGCGGCACCTGTTGTGGGGCCTTGCATGCCTTGACTTGTACATTGAATACGTCGTCGTGAAGCTCGAAACGGTCAGCGAGCATCTTCGTGGTGTCCCGAACGCGATACTTTACAACTACTTCGCCTGGCAGTTGCTCAAGGGGCCGCTGTGTTACTTCCCTGAGGTCAGTCTCTACTGCGACAGGCGCAATCGCGAGTTCCACAATCTCCTGAAATTCGACGGCTACATCGAGGCTCAAGCCGCCATCGAGCGGGCGAACAAAAACAAGCCCGCGCTGAAGCTGCAGATCGAGCATTGCTACTGGCGATCGCCGCGTGACCTCTCAGGCGCCGAGAGAGTCGCTGCCGAATTTGGTGTCCGGGGAGTGGAGGCTGCGGATTTCGTCTGCTGGGCCATCAAGTCAAAGTATGAGGATGGGAAGGAAACCTGGTTTTCGTTGCTGGAGAAGAAAATAAGATGGGCTCAGTTCCTATATTTCGATCCCCAAAAGAAAAAAGGCAGCTAGCACCTGCGGCCGACTGGGGCAAACCCAGCTTACGCTTGCGCGCGGTTCCCGCAGGACTTACGCTTAACTGCCAATTTCATTATACCTCAAGTGTCAAGCTGATTCCACCAAAAAGCCTCACCCTGGAGCAAGCGTAGCGCAAACCTACTTTCCAAGGTCTGCGGTTCTTGCGCGACAAACAGCGAAAAGCCGCAGACCCTGGAAAACGGGTCTGCGCTACCTCGCTGCTCGGCACGATCACGGCCAGCCACCAGAATAACTTCGCGCACAAGCGCGAACGCGCTTAGGACACTGACGAAGGTAAGCGTAGAAGCCCAGCCAGTGGGCCTTGTTTCTGCCAGGAAATGCGGGGCGCGAAGAGCGGGCAGCGCACTCTCGCCTTCCAGAGAGTGTGCGGCTTTTCCTTCCGTGACCTGACACCCGACACCAGGCACCCGGCACCTGAAACCTGACACCTGGACTTTACCCGGATTCGCCGATAACAGACGTGGTCCGGTGAGGAAGGTAGTGTCGGAGGCGCTGAATGCGTTGGCAAAGAGGGAGTTAGATATGCGGAGAGATTTTGCAGGGAGCGAGAAAATTTCACCCCTCATACGGATTTGACATCCGACATAGAGTTTTGAGTTGGTCAAAACACTCTCTGTAATCTGTAACTGATATTAGCCCGTCAGCCGACGGGCGGAAGATCGTAGCCCACAGCGCAAGCTGTGGGAACAGAGGCATCCTCCGTGTGGGGCCTGAGCCCCGGAGGGGCGAAAGAAATCGTCGTCACATTCTTTCGCCCCTCCGAGACTGGAAGAACATCGCTCGCATTCGCCACCCACAGCTTGCGCTGTGGGCTACGATCTTGCGCGCCTTACGGCGCTGCAAACCTCCTCCTTTAATGTCTAATAGGTATCAGGTGTGCAATGCCGTTACACTCGCAACACGGAGAAACCAAGAAGACGTTCACCGACGGAACTGCTGATGCTTTTTGAGATGGACCCCCAGCCGTCGGCGGAAGAGTTGACGGCGCTGGAATACAACGCGGGAGAATGTGATTGCCGGAAAAAAGCCGCGGACCTCACCCGGCAGAGGTCCGCGCTACGCTTGCTTCATGCGATACATGTCACCATGCTTATCCACAACCCGGGCGATAACCCGTGGAGTAATTCCGCTCGAAGCGCAGAGTTATTCCGTGCCCAGCGGGATAACTCTGCGCCCTTTTGCCTTCCGGCGTAGCCCGCGAGCGTTTTTCTCCTGGCTTCGCGGCCGCATCCGCTGATCGGGGGCGATCATAACGCTTACCTCTGCATACAAGGAAGGTCGTTCAGAAGTGCCGCAGAGTGATGAGGTCCGCGCATAACTCTGCGCTACCGCTCCGCTGGGAGTTCAATCGTGTCCTCGAAAAGCTGGAGATCATCAATGTCCAGATTGCGTCCCTTTCTCAGCTTTCTGAAGTACGCTCGCGCGTCAGTGTATCGGACAAAACTCTTCGCCTCTTCGGCACATCCGCGAAAGACGTCAACTACGGTGTAGACGCGCAGAGTTGGTTTAGACTCCTTCATTGGATTGCCCCCTGTTAAGACGCTTATGCCAGTCAAGCACGTTGGCGTATTCGAGGAAGCTGCATAGTTCCGCGAGGCCACTCTTCCTGAAGGTTGGTCGGGACAGTTGCCGTGAGAAGAGAGCACGCCTCGTGTCATTTGAAACTATCGAGAAGCGGGTGACGCTAGGGTCTGTCAACAGCACATCATTGAAGCGAAGAAGCCCCGAATAAACTGGCGTCGAATGCTCCACCTCGAACAGTCCTTCGATGCTGTTTCGCCCGCTTGCAATCCACACAACGTCGATCTCGCATAGGATATCGCCAACCCGCTCGAATCCTGCCGGCATGGCATCCCGAAGCGAAAATGGCTTGGTTAGCGACCAGTCCAGGTATCCCACGTTATTGTTGGGCACCCATATTTCGTAGCCCTTAATGTTTCCGATAGCTGCGAGAAGCGTTTGCACTTGGGAGTGCGACAAGTCACAGACGTTCCTTAGATTCGAAGCATCGAGTGTCTGCGCGAGCGTGTCAAATCCGACATAGCCTTCAATGTTGAATCGCCCTTGCCTTGCGATGTACATCTCGCGAGAATTGCGGTCGGAACGAAGTTGAACTTTATATTGACCATCCTCAGCGACTTGGGTGTTTCGAAAGATTTCCTCAAAATCAGCATAAGGAACGAATACCGGCGGTGACCCATCGTCAAGCAAAAAGCATAGAAATGAGTTGTGACCTTCGAGTTGCCGTAAGTCAACGTCGCGCAGTCCAAAGAACGTGCGTCCCCTGGGGTGAACCCTGGAATAACGAATGTAGAGGCGCGCTGCATCATCCCCCAATGCAAAAAGCGATTCGCTGCCCTCAAGTTTGCGTAACTCCCCAAAGCGCTCCCGAAGCGTTGCCAGTAGATTTGTCTTGTGGACGTTAGGCATAAGATTCGACCGTTTTGCAATTATATCATCCGCGAAGAAACATTTGATGCCGTCAAGGGCACGGGGTAGACATAGGATTCCGGTTCACGAGTTTTCTCACTTGGGCGGCCTTGAGATAATACACACGAGATTTTCCGGGCTTGAACGAGAAATTCGAGAACTAATAGGTAGCGTCCTGTCGCCAAGTAGAACAAAAATCAGCCGCGAGAAAACCCGACTTGGCCTCGCGCTATATGCACCCAAGGAATTGAATGAACTACTAAAGGCTGAGTTTCGCCGCTTTGGATGGAACGCAAAGCGGGTCAACTTGACTATCGAAATTCCAGACCTGAAATCCGACGCCAGACCCTTCAAGGAAATTGATTTTGTAAAGGAGAGAGTGGCCGCTGAGGTACAGTTCGGAAAGTATTTTTCTATGCAGTACGACCTACAGAAATTCCAATATTTCTACAACATTGGAGCGATCGACGCAGGCGTTGAAATCTTGCCGATGAATAGGCTCAGAAAACAAATGTCGTCAGGCGTCTCTTATTACGAAATGCTCGTCGGGGATCTCCTACGCATGGGCCGCACGTTCCCCCCTGTCCCGGTTTGGATTATCGGGATCGATGTCGAACCCACGAAAACCTAGATGCCGCTGGTTTCGGACGAACAGCACTCCGAAACCTGCAACGGTACACCGCGGGTGGGCGTACGTGCCGACGGTTTTTGTCGGGATGTATGCGCCCTTCGGTCGGTACCATCACACCATTTTGTCCATGGCCAAGACCGCAGCGTCATTCCAGAAATAGAGCCTCCCCGCCGCGGCGGGACCACGGGCAGTCGCCGGGGCGCGGTCAACGCGTAATTTCGAAAGCTTCGCAAGCCAGTACCTGGCTCGGGTGATGGTGCCCATAGGTTTTTGATGATGTGAGCGACTGTCCGTTGTTTTGGAGTGCGGCCCTTCAACTGACGGGCTGCGGCTTTTCCCGCTCAGCGGGACCAGCTTGCTGGCCGGAATTTGGCGGAAAGCCGAGAGACCGCGAGCAAGCTCGCGGACGAGAACTTCCTCTTTTTGTCCGCCTCTCGCGGGCAGGTACCGGGTCAGTTTGGAGTTGTAGCGGCGAGTTTATCCGTCGGCCGACGGACCAAATGGCGGCGTAAAGCCGCCTCTACATCAAACTGACCCACCACCCGCGGGCATTTCCGCTTGACACTAACTTCGCAAAATGAGAAGATGCTTTATGCGGATCGTCAGTCGAAAGGCCATTAGAGAAGCGGCCGCGAAGCACAGCGAATGGGGCGCATCCCTAAACGCATGGTACAAGATAACGAAGAATGCGGATTGGGAAGACTTTGCTGATGTTCGGAACAGTTGGAAGAACTCAGACGTTGTGGGGCGCTTTGTGGTGTTCGACATAAGCCACAACAGGTGCAGGCTGATTGCGACTATCAAATACAAATGGAGAATGGTTTACGTCCGACGCATTCTGAGTCACGCTGAGTACGACGAGAAGGAGTGGCAAAAATCATGATCGCCGTACCCGAAAAATACGCGCTCGAAATCAGTTCGCCGACACCGATTACGTCCGAGCGCCAGCATGAGGAATACCTGTCGGTCCTCGACAAGCTGGCAAGCAAAGATAATCCCACCCGCGATGAAGAAAAGTACGCCGAAGTCTTGATAACTTTGATTGAGGCATACGAAGAAGAGCATCATTCCATTCCTCAGGCTTCGCCGGTGGAAGTCCTTCGCACGCTGATGGATGCCCATGACCTTCGCCAAAAGGATCTGGCCCCAATCTTTGGCTCTGAGAGCATCGTATCCGAAGTGTTGCACGAGAAACGTGACCTCAACAAAACCCACATCGAGAAATTGAGCAAACGATTCCACGTTTCTCCGGCGGTGTTCTTCTAAGGTTGCAATCCATCCATTTCTACGCGGTTCAAGGCATCGATTGGAACGCAGTCACCGCCACGGGTGGCGGATACGTGCCGACGGTTTTTGTCGGGGTGTATGCGCCCTTCGGCCGGTACCGTCACACCATTTTGTCCTTGGCCAGAACCTCAGCGTCAATCCAGAAATAGAACCTTCCGGCCGCTGCGGGGCCACGGCCAGTCGCCTGGGCGCGGTCAACGCGCAACTTCGAGAACCTCGCAAGCCAACAAACGGCTCGACTCATGGCACGTAGGGCCGAACGGCGTTCGGCCATCTGTCTTTGTGCAATACTCCTATGACCGACCGCCTACCACCCTGGGCCGAGCGCCGCTCGGCCCTACGGCGCGTCGTTGGGGTCCCACGGCCATTCAGCTTCGAGGTCGCGGCCTGCCTCAGGATTCTCGCGATCTAATTTCCAGCGCACCGGGTTCGAGAGAATGTAATCGCGAATTCTAAATAATTCATCCTCATCGCGAATGATGTGCTCGAAATAATCCTCTTGCCACACGCCAGCGTGCGGCTTGTTCCAGTATTTTCGAATCCGGCTGGTAACCGCAGATTTGAATCCTGACGCCCAAGATGCCAGGGAATGCGGGCGCATAGCCGGGATCCGATTTGTAGGGCCGAATCCGTCAACTGACGGATTCGGCCAGGTTCGCAGGGGCGAATGGCATTCGGCCCAGGGCAAGGGACGCTCAGCCCCGCCCGAGGACTATTCGGCCCAGGCCGAGCGCCGCTCGGCCCTACAATCCATAGGACTCCGTGAAGGTGATTGGGCATGACGATGAATGCGTCCAGTTCAAGCTTCTGCCGGATTTGGCCAGATTCGAACCACTGTTGCCGCACAATTTTGCCGCACTCATTTTCCTGCATCTGGTCACCGACAACCCGGCCAAAGATGCACTGTTTCCCGAACGCGCATAGCGTGACGTAGTATGCGCCCGGCAAAGAGTAGTCGTAAGCGTGCAATCGGATTGAACGACGATGATGAAACTTGGGGTCGTATTTCATTGTAGGGCCGAACGGCGTTCGGCCCAGGCCGAGCGCGGCTCGGCCCCACATTATACGCTGTCCCAATTCCAGATCATCTTTGAGGATGTTGAGCAACTCATCAGGGAGGCCGGTGCGCAACCCGCACTTCCGGATCTCGCCGGCGCGGGACCAGCGGCGGCGCAGGTGGACCGGGACGGACCGAAACGGACATCTTGTCTCTTGACAAGCGGAACATGATAGGCTATCTTTCTAGGTGTCGGGTGCCAGGGACAGAGAATAGGGAATAGGGAACAGGGAATAGGAGACAGGGGATGATGAATTGGCCGGGTTCCTCTTTGCCCCGCACTCGGCTGGACCATGTGAGGAGATGTGAGACTGGCAGGACGTTTTGCAGGCACAATAGGCCGGGACAGGATGTCGCTTGGGATGGACAATGAACGACCTTGGTAATTTCAAAAATGAAGGAACGACGCACGAATGTCTATGAAAACAAAGGGCTGCTGTTGAAAACTCGAGGGCGAAGCGGGAATGTCTATGAAAACACATGAACTTAGCCGCATAAAACGGGAATGTCATTGAAAATAAAAGTAGTTAAAGATCACTGGAGTTCATTGGGGCAGATATTGGAGGCTGGCGCGGAGATGATAGACAACCGCAGCGAGGAATTGGTTGACCACCGCGGAACTGACCCCTCACCCGGCCCCGTCCCGATGAAGTGGATCGGGATCGCGGTCCACCCTCTCCCCTCGCGAGAGGGCTACGATTCCGACTTCAACTTCGCCGAGTCTGCGAATTCTCGCAAGCGCTCGGCGACGCTCTTCACGTGCCGGGCCAGCGGCAGCTTCGCTCCGGCTTCGAAGATGGGAATCAGCTTCTCGAGCTCCGGGCCGGAGACTGCGCCCGTGATGGCGACGCGAATGGGATGGAACAGGTCCCTTCCCTTTTTTCCAGTCTCGTTCTGCACTTCCTTGGTGACCGCGCGGAAGCGCTCGTAGGTCAATTCGCTTTGGGCCAGCACCTTGGGGACAAACGCGTTCAGCACGGCGCGCGCGCTTGCCATCGGAGAAAGCTCGAGCTCCTGAACTGCTTTGCCGGCATCGTATTCAAAAATGATACGCACCGCGTCGGGCAGTTGCTGCAACGTGCTGATGTTTTTGAGGACAGCGTCCAGCACCCGTTCGAGCCAAGCCAGGACTTCCGGACTTGGATGCGCATCCAAGTAGCCCGCCCCAAGCAGGAATGGGACGGCAAGCTCGGCCAAGCGGCCAGGCGTGCATTCCTTCATATAATGCCGATTCAACCAATGGAGCTTTCCCTGGTCAAATACTGCGGGACTCTTGGTGATGTGCTGGAGCGAAAACTGCTCGACCAGTTCCTGCGGGCTCAGGATTTCCGTCTTGCCATCCGCCGGCGACCAGCCCAGCAACGCCAGGTAATTCCGCAGCGCCTCGGGAAGGATTCCCATCTCGCGAAAGTTCTCCATCGAGGTCGCGCCATGGCGCTTGGAAAGGCGCGTGCGGTCGGAACCCAGAATCGTAGAGAGATGGGCGAACTGCGGCGGCTCCCAGCCCAGAGCGCGGTAAACGGCGAGCTGGCGCGGGGTATTGGAAATGTGGTCGTCGCCGCGAATGACGTGAGTAATGGCCATCAGGTGATCGTCAATCACCACCGCATAGTTGTAACCCGGATTCCCGTCGGAGCGCACCAGGATGGGATCCCCAATGACTTCACCTGAAAAACTGGTGGGTCCGTGGACAAGGTCGTTCCAGGAAAACGCGCTGTCCACGATTTTCAGCCGGACCGCAGCAGGCTCGCCTGCGGCAACCTTGCGCGCCGCCTCTTCCCGAGGACGCTTGCGGCAGCGGCCCGAATAGCGGGGCTGAAGTCCCGCCTTCAAAGCCTCCTGGCGCTCCTGCTCGAGTTGCTCCGGGGTGCAGAAACAGAAATAGGCGTGGCCCTGGTCAATCAACTGGGTGGCCACCCTGGCATAGGTCTCTTTGCGTTCTGATTGGCGATAGGGTCCGAATGGCCCACCCTTGTCCGGTCCTTCGTCCCAATCGATTCCGAACCAGCGCAGGTCCTCGAGCAACTGTTGCTCGTACTCTTCCTTGGAACGCTCGACGTCCGTGTCCTCTATGCGCAAAACGAAAGCGCCGCGGAAGTGCCGCGCAAAAAGCCAATTGAAGAGGGCAGTACGCGCATTCCCCACGTGGACGTAACCCGTCGGGCTAGGTGCAAACCGAACTCGAACCTTGGACATAGTCTTATCTTCCCCCACCTGCTAACGATAACACACCGGAGGATTTTTAGATGGGAATTATATGATAACAAACAGCTTAGGTGAAGTCTGGGAACGACTTGAGGTACAACTATTAGTAAGGTTCTTGTGCCAGCAGACAAACTCCACACTTCCCGTCACGAGTTTTTCTTATTAGACGGGTAGTATGGGGATGCCGATCACCTAATTTCTTGAGCGCAGTTCCTGGCAGGTAAGGCAGTAGCGAGCCCAGGGGACAGCTCTGAGGCGATGGGGGGTAATCTCCTCGTGGCATCCCTCGCAGGCGCCGTAGGTGCCGCGGGCGCAACGGCCCAGCGCGTTGTCAACTTCTCTCAATAGCTGACTTCGCAGACTTGCAGTCATTGCTGTCACATCCTGCTCGGCAGTTCTAACTGCAAATTCAACGACATCCGGAGACTGAACGTTTGTCGCCAGCGCTTCAGGGGCGCCCTTCGCCGATGCCAGTAATTCACTCCGCTTCTTCAACAACAACGTTCGATAAGAGTTTTTTTGAGACTTCACTACTGTTCGCATTCTTATCCACCCTCCGGCCTATCCCGGAAAAACCGTTGAACCAATCGCCAGCGATAATTGATGATCCAGGTCCCTCCAAGGTTGCACAGTTTTCAGAATTTTTTTGCTTATTGTATCCGAATTCTTCCTTCAAGTGTCCAGATATTTCAGAGCCGTGATACAATCTTTCCGCTTACGTTCCAACCACTTGGCTGGGGGAGGTGCTAGGATTGGCAGCACAGGAAGAGATAATACAACGGATTCGGAAGGCTTTGGGCCGTCCTCTGGACGGCCGCTCGATGGTTAGCGCAAGCGCCCTACCACCAGCCCCGCCGCTGGTCGGGATACTGCCTGCCATCCCGCCTGAGGAACTGCTAACCACGTTCGAGGCAGAATTGACTAAAGTGGCTGGCGTTGCACACCGCGCAGCCAATCGCCAAGGGTTAGAAGAAACTCTTAAGACCATCCTTTCCCATGCTAATGCCGCAAGCGTGGTCCTTTCCCGCAATCCACTTTTGGCCGAGTTGAACCTCGAGCCGCTGCTCCGAGCTTGGGGCAAGGGCATCTCAGTATGGCAGCCCTCCGGGGCCGGGGACGCTTCCCTGAGGACCTTTGCCGAGGCCAGCTTTGCGGCAACGGTGGGGATTACAGGTGTGGAATTTGCCCTGGCGGAAACCGGCAGCCTGGTGGTTACCAGTTGGACGGAAGGTGTCCAACTGGCATCGCTGGCCCCGCCTGTGCATGTGGCTCTGTACCGTCGGAGCCAGTTAGTGGCGTCGCTCGATGAAGTCCTGGAAAGGCTTCCCGTGGCACGCGCGCCCGAGCAAGCTGTGGCAGGCCGTTCGGTTGTCTTCATCACCGGGACCAGCCGCACTGCCGATATCGAACAGATCCTCATCCGGGGAGTGCACGGCCCGGGCGAGATCCACGCCATCCTGGTGGAAGCGGCGTGCTTTTCCTAGCAGGTTTCTCAGAACTCCTCGCCCAGCGAAGTGCGGTCGGGTGGGCAGGCTGATAAGTGCGACGTATCATTGAACACGATTAGCTGCCAACCATATGGCCGAGCCTGGATAATACTCAGCGCGGCATTGTCCAGGATGAGGCGCCTTCTATACTCGGAGGGAGGCATTCCCAGGGCGTGGCAGATCGCCAGGCGACAGATGGTTTTGTGGAAGGCCACCAGGACATGGCCCTGCGGATGCTTGGCGGCCAGGGAATCCAGGAAGGACACGACGCGTTGCTGAGCTTGCAGGCCACTTTCGCCGCCGGGAGGCGCGACTTGGGCAGGATTGGCGTCCCAGGCGCGAAAAGTCTTGGGGTCGTTCTCCATTATTTCCGCCAAGGTCTTCCCTTCCCACTGGCCGTAGTCAAGCTCGACGAGTCTGGGGTCGGGGACGGGTTGCAGGGCAACAGACTCGGAGATCAAGCGTGCCGTCTCGAGGGCGCGCTCCAGCGGGCTTGAATAGAGCGCTTCAAAAGGGATGGGCTTAAGGCGCTCGGCCAAGTTCTTTGCCTGTCGGCGTCCGGCCTCCGAGAGCGGGACATCGCTGCGGCCGCAAAGCCGGTTCTCGGCATTCCATTCCGACTCCCCGTGACGTATCAAATAGAAAAGTCCCATAGAAGATGGACTTGCCAGGCGATCATTGGATCGCCACAAATGTCACGCAAACTGGTGTGGGAACCTCAAGCACTTTGCCGGTGGGGGTCAGCCGCCCGTTGGCCGGGTCGATGCGGAACTCCACGATGTTGTCGGACTTCTGGTTGGCAGCGAAGAGGAACGTGCCCGTTGGGTCGATGGCAAAGCTGCGCGGTTCCTTCCCGAGCGTAGGAACGTCCCCTGCGGGCGTGAGTGTGCCTTTGCGAGCGTTAATGGCAAACACGGCGATCGAGTCGTGCCCGCGGTTAGACCCATACAGAAACTTCCCTGAAGGGTGAACTTCCACTTCGGCAGCGTTACTCTCGCCCTTGAAATCCTGAGGGAGAGTTGAGATCGTCTGTATCACGTCCAAAGCTCCGCTGGCTTGCTGGTACGAAAACGCAGTGATGGTGGACTGCATTTCGTCGATCACATATCCAAATTTTCCGCTGGGATGAAAGGCAAAGTGCCGCGGCCCTGCCCCGGAGCTGGTAACGGCGAAGGCGGGATAGTTTGGCGCGAGCGTCCCTTTCCCCGCATCGAAACGGTAAATCAGCACCTCATCAAGCCCCAAGTCTGCGCTGATGACGAATCGGTTGTCAGGTGACGTGTAAATCGAGTGGGCGTGTGGCCCCTCCTGGCGTTGAGGGTTGATGCTGGCGCCTTTGTGCTGCACAAAGGCCGAAGCCTCCCCCAGACGGCCGTCTTTCAGAATTGGGAACACCGCCACGCTTCCTCCGCCGTAGTTGGCCACCAGCACGTATCTCCCGGTCTTATCCACCGATACGTGGCAAGGCCCTGCGCCACCTGACGGCACCTCGTTCAGAAAGGTGAGCTTGCCAGTCTCAGCAGCGATGGCGAAGGCGCTGACTCCGCCGCTACTTCGTCCCTCGTATTGCGATATCTCATTCACAGCGTAAAGGAATCGCCGGGTGGGGTCCACCGCCAGAAACGATGGATTAACTGTCTCGGCGGCCAGCCCCAGCGAGGTCAACTGGTCTGTGGCTGGATCGAAGCGGTAAGCGTAAATGCCTTTACTTGCTTTTTCGGTGTAAGTGCCGACATACACAAGATACTTGCCCTTGTTGGCAGCCCTTTCAGCGGCTCCGGCGTAATGGGTAAAAAGCAAAGGCGCCGACAGCGCCGCAAGAATTATGGCGAAGCAATGAATGATTTTCATGTTCCTATGAAACCTCATTCGACCCCCTGGGCGCAAGTGCTAAACAGTGTATAATTTGCACCATGACCACCTTGATGGCAGAGATTGCTCAGCAGCCGGCGGTCCTTTCCGGCTTGCGGAAGTTCTACACAAGCCCCGGAGCGATTCCCTCCAAGGCCCTACGAGCTATGGTAAAGCACTGGCCGCCCACCGTGGTGCTCACCGGAATGGGATCGTCCATGTACGCGGCCTACCCGGCCCAGGCCTACTTGAATTCTCAGGGTATACGCGCCTTGATCTGGGAGACGGCCGAGTTGGTGGACCATCACAGGAAGTTCCTCGGCCCGGACACCCTCCTGGTGGCGGTTTCACAATCAGGTGAAACGGCGGAAGTCCTCCGTTTGCTTGGCGCCTTGGCGAGGAAAGAGGGTTTGGTGGCCGTCTGCAATACGGAGACAAGCTCCCTGGCCCGGCGAGCAGACCTGTTGTTGCCCATGATGGCCGGCCGCCCGGCCCCGGTGGGCACCAAGACTTATACCTGCGGCGTGGCGGTTCTGATGTACCTGGCAGTGGCGATTGCCCGAAAGCCGCCGCAGGCACTTACCCAAGCGTTAATGCAGGCCATCGAGGCCCAGGAAAAAATCATCGAGCGCCACGACGAGCTGGTCCCACCCGCCGTGGAGTTCTTTGACAACCCGCACTACGTCGCCTTGCTATCCCGCGGAGCGGATCTAGCCTCGGTCTACCAGGGAGCGCTCTTGTTCAAAGAGGTGGCGAGATTGGGCGCGGAGCCGATGAGTGCCGCTCAGTTCCGTCATGGTCCCATGGAGATCATCGACCCCGCCCATCGCTACATTATCTTCGCCCGGCAAAGCGAAACCACCCCGAAGCGCAAACCCCACAATGGTCTGCTCAAGCTGGCCCAGGATATCCGCAAGCACGGCGGGCGCGTCCTGCTTTATGCCGACCTGCCATTTGCGGACCTCACCAACATTCGGCTCGTCCCGGTGGAATCGGTCCGGATGAGGTTGGGAACGCTGATTGATTCCGTCCATATCCAGTTGCTGGTGCACGAACTTGCTCTGCGCTCCGGCCTCGAGCCCGGCAGTTTCCGGTTCGCGGGGTGACTTCCCCGCGATGCCTGCCGCCGACCTTGCGGATCACCGTTCCGCAACGCGATAGTCTTGTAGTATTCTCTAGGAAGCGAATGGAAGTGCTCTGAGCGAAGCGGGGGGATAGCGCGCCGCCTGTCAGGTTAGCCGTGCCATGATCGACGAAGCCACAATCAACCAAGCGGTGGAGTTGCTGCGGCAAGCGGCGCCGGGCTCGACCATCATCGTGTTCGGCTCCTGCGCGCGTGGCCAGATCACCGAGGACAACGACCTCGACGTGCTGGTCATCGAACCCACAGTTACCTCGCGCCACGAGGAGATGGTGCGGCTAAGCGATGTGTTGCGCCCGCTACGAATTCCCGTGGATGTGTTAGTCGCGAGCAAGGAGACCTTCGAGTATTGGGCGGACACCCCTAACACGATTTACCACGAGGTCGCCCGGGAGGGGCGCGTCTTCCATGCGACACTCGCGTGAGCACGCCGAACTCCTGCTACGCTGCAAAGGGTGATAGAATCTCGGAATCAGCAGATGAGGTTTCTGGAGGGCGGCACGCATGAGCTGGCAAGACCGGATCGTCATCGACCCAAAGATTCTCACCGGGAAACCGACCATAAAGGGCACCCGGCTGGGTGTCGAATTCATCGTGGACTTGCTGGCTCAGGGCTGGACCGAGTCTGAGATAGTAAAGAATTATCCGGGCTTAACCCACCAGGATCTTTTGGCTTGCTTGTCCTATGGTATATACGCGGCGCGGAATGGTGACGCGCACAAGCTCCAAGCGGGGATGACGCTCCTCGCCCGTCTTGGGGTCGCGCCCAGCGGAGACGATGCCGCGCTCCATGGTGCGCACACCGGAATCAACGTAGATGTTGGCGGCCAGCGCCTGGGCTGGATACTGCTCCTGCGGGATGTGCGGGTAGAAGCCCGTCGCATCCAGGAAAACGGCGTGGCCGCCGATGGGCTTAACGATGGGGATGCCCCAGTCCAGGAGGTGTCGGCCCAGGTACTCGACTTGGCCCACCCGCGCCCGGATGTGATCGTCCTCGACGCTTTCCGCAATGCCACGCGCCATGGCTTCCATGTCGCGCCCCGCCAGCCCGCCGTAAGTGTGTAGCCCTTCGTAGACTACGACCATGTTGCGCGCTTCTTCGTAAAGTCCTTCGTCGTCGGTGGCCAACCAACCGCCGATGTTCACCAGCGCGTCTTTCTTGGCGCTCATGGTGCAGCTCCGGGTGTAGGAGCAGTACTCCTTCAGGATCTCCGCCACTTTCTTTGAGCTGTAGCCCGCCTCGCGCTGCTGGATGAAGTAGGCGTTTTCGACCGCCCGCGTAGCATCGAGTACGATGGGGATGCCGTGGCGGTCGCAGAGTTCACGCAGCGCGCGCATGTTGGCCAGGGATTGTGGCTGGCCCCCCGCCATATTCACTGTTCCGGCAACGGAAACGTAGGGAATCTTCCCCGCCCCCACCTCGAGGATGAGCTTTTCGAGTTTTTCGAGGTCGACGTTGCCTTTGAAGGGGTGCTCGCTGGCCGGGTCGTGCGCCTCGTCAAGGATGACATCCACGAAGCTTCCCCCTGCCAACTCCTGGTGGAGGCGCGTGGTGGTGAAATACATGTTGCCGGGGATAAAGTCTCCCGGCTTGATCATGATCTTCGAAAGGATGTGCTCGGCCCCGCGTCCCTGGTGCGTGGGGACCAGGTATTTATAACCGTAATATTGGCTAACCGCTTCCCACAAATGGTAAAAGTTGCGGCTGCCTGCGTAGGCTTCGTCGCCGCGCATCAACCCCGCCCACTGGATATCACTCATGGCGTTGGTGCCGCTGTCCGTGAGCAAGTCGATGTAAACATCCTCGGAGCGAAGCAGGAAGGTGTTGTAGCCGGCCTCGACGATGAACTTTTCCCGCTCCCGCCGGGTCGTCATGCGGATGGGCTCGACCATCTTGATCTTCCAGGGCTCGGCCCAGGAGCGCCGGGAAGGCTTTGGGTAGGACATGTGGTAGCTCCTTACTATCCGCAGATTACTCAGATTTCACAGATCAGGAGAGCTGAAGACAGGAGAGGAGCAGGGCAGGGCAAGCAAACCTAAAGCTGCCCTTTACCCATGCGATGATATTGGGGGGCCACACTCACGCCGGCGTTCTTAGTCCTTGCCTTGCTCATTCTTCATCTGTGTAATCTGCGAAATCTGTGGATCGAGAGCTTTCTCCATCAGGCGAGGGAAGTCGAAGCTCAAAACGCGTTGGCAATTGCGGCAGCGCCACACGGGGTCCTGCGGATCGAGGTAGTTGAAGTTGACGCAGCCGCAGTCGCAGAGGACCTGGAGGCCTTTGCTGCGCCCTTGGATTAGCTTGACATCTCCAGGCTCTACCGGAAATTTCATATCCATCCCCCGCTCGGTTATCATCCGCAGATTACGCAGATTTCACAGATTAGGCAAGCACGCGGGTGCGTTGCGAAGAGTTTTGAGACGGTCTTTCATCTGTGAAATCTGCGAAATCTGTGGATTGCGTTCTTCGCTAAACCCGCTCGCAAAGCATGACGCGGTCTTGGCTGTCCACTTCGTGAAGACGGACGGCAATCATTTCGGTATCCGTTGTCTGAAGAACCCGGCCCACGTAATTCGCCTGGATGGGCAACTCCCTGTGCCCGCGGTCGATCAGGACACACAGTTCCACCCGCCGTGGCCGCCCGTGGTCCACCAGGGCATCCAGAGCGGCGCGCGTGGTTCGCCCCGTGTAAAGGACGTCGTCCACAAGGACCACCGTCTTGCCCTCCACGGAAAGCCGCGGCTGGACGACAGGTTTCTGACCGACGCTCGAGAGGTCATCGCGGTGCAGGGTGATGTCCAGCGTTTCGACCGGCGGCGCGGTCTTTTCGATCTCCGTCATTTTCCTGGCCAGGCGTTCGGCCAGGGGGACTCCCCGGCGGCGGATTCCCACCAGGACCACTCCCTCGAGGCCGTTGTTGCGCTCCAGGATTTCGTGCGCCAGGCGCACCACGGTGCGGTCAATCTCCGAGGCCGACATCAATTGGGACTTTTCGCGAACCGCCGCGCCTTTGGGCTGAACGCTTGCGGCATTATCCATGTCAAGCTCCCAAACGCCCCTCGTAGCGGCGAGTTTATCCGTCAACTGACGGACCAAATGGTCCGTCGGCTGACGGATAAAGCCGCCCCTACATCAAACCGACCCGCTGCCACCGCCTGATTATAGCATTCCGCCCTTCTCTGAGCGTTGTCATTCCGATCCGTCAGCCGACGGAGAGGAATCCGGCTCTGCTTACAACTCGAGGAGTCGAGGGTCGAGAAGTTCTTAACTCCTCGACTTTCGACTCTCGACTTCTCGACTTATTTGATACGCGCGGCGCAAATCGCGTACGTAGTGGTCGGCTTCCCGCGTGGGCTTGGGGATGCGGAATCCATCCAGGCACTGCTTCACCAAGCGGAGGGCGGAATCGAGTGAAACACGATGTCCCGTAGTCACGTAAATGGGTCTCACGCCATCCCGCGTTCGCAACACCACTCCGAGGCGCTCGCCTTCCAGCATCAACGCAGCAGTCGAGCCGGCCCTCTCACCGGGCTCTTGGTGCTCGCCCACCAGCCGTGACTTGGCGCAGCCGATAGTGGGCTTGTCAAACAAGATGCCGACGTGGCACGCGATGCCGAAGCGTCGCGGGTGCGCCCGCCCATGGCCGTCGATCAAAATAAGGTCCGGCTCGGTCTCGAGCCGGGCAAAGGCCGCGAGCAGTATGGGGCACTCGCGAAACGAAAGCAGGCCGGGGACATAAGGAAAACGCAGCTTGCGCCGCGCCATCCGCCGCTCCACTTCCTCGAGATCCGGAAAACGATACACAATGACCCCAGCGAAAGCGATGTCAGTCTCGGGATCAAATGCCATGTCCGCGCCCGCCACGTAACGGATGTCTCCAAACCTGTCCTGCAACTCCACGCGCGCGCGCAAGCTTTCCTGAAGGCGCATGGCTTCGCGAGGTGTCAGGTTCCAACGAGTCTCGAGGCGGAGTTCCATCGGCGCTCCCATATTCTAACGCGGAAAATGCATCGGAGTATTGCATGCGGAGGCGGTCGCTTGTATATTACCCCCGGCCGCAAAGCCTGAATGGAATTGCGGATTGAGCAGGAGGAGACACATGCGAGCGGTAGTGATTGGCGGAACGGGTCATGTGGGGACGTTCCTCGTCCCCCGGCTGATCCACGGGAACTTCGAGGTGGTTTGCGTCCACCGAGGAGAAAGCAATCCCTACCTGCCTGATCCCGCGTGGAAGAAAGTGCAGCACGTCATCATGGACCGCAAGGCGGAAGACGCGGCCGGGACGTTCGGGTCAAATGTGACCAGGCTGAAGCCCGACGTCCTCATTGACATGATCTGCTTTGACGCGGAGTCCGCCCGGCAGTTGGTCGAGGCCTTGCGCGGCAAGGTGCGCCATTTCCTCAGTTGCGGAACAACCTGGGTACACGGCTACCCCGTGACCGCTCCCATTACGGAAGACTTGCCGCGTCATCCGATTGGCGAGTACGGCATCAAGAAAGCGCAGCTCGAAGCTTATCTCATCGAAGAAGCCCAGGTTCGCGGCTTTCCGGCCACCTCCGTGCTGCCCGGTCACATCGTGGGACCCGGCTGGGTGCCGCTTGACCCTTTGGGCACGCGGAGCCTGGACGTCTACGGCAAACTTGCCCGCGGAGAAGAATTGCTAATGCCGCACCAGGGCCTGGAGACGCTGCATCACGTTCACGCCGACGATGTGGCGCAAGCCTTCATGAAGGCGATTGCCAACCGGAATACCTCCGTGGGCGAAAGCTTTCATGCGGTTTCGCCGGCGGCGATGACGATGCGGGGTTACGCGGAATCTCTGGCCGCGTGGTTTGGGCAGCCGCGCGCGGCTGCGATTTGTCCCTTGGGAGGAGTACCGATCCACGGTCTCTGACGAAGACGCGCAGAGTACCTGGGTCCACTTGGCTCATTGCTCGAATTACAGCATCGCCAAGGCCCAAAAGGCTGCTCGGCTATCAACCACGCTACAGCTCGCTGCAAGGAGTCTGCGAGTCGCTCGCGTGGCTGATCGAGCATGGCCAGCTAAAGGTGGAAAAGCAAGCGTAGCTATGAAACGTCTCAACTTCGAGTTCAAAGCGCGGTTGGACAACGAGCCGCGCGTTCGCGAGGCGCTCAAGAGATTGCGCGCTCGCTTTATCGGCACCGACCACCAGATCGACACCTATTTTCGCGTCCCCGGCGGGCGGCTGAAGGTTCGGGAAGGCCGCCTCGAGAACGCCCTGATTTTCTACCGGCGCAGCAACGTTCGCCGCGCCCGCCAGGCCGCGGTCGAAATGATGCTTCTTCCGCGGCGGAATCCCCTGCGGGCGATCCTGGCGCGCGTGTTGGGGACGCTGGCCGTCGTGGACAAGCGCCGCGAAATCTACTTCGTCAAGAATGTGAAAATTCACCTGGACCGTGTGCGGCGGTTGGACAAGTTCCTCGAGGTGGAGGCCATTTCACGCACGGGTGATGTGAAGAGGATACGGTCCCAGGCGCGCCAGTTTCAAGAACTGTTTGGTGTCGCCGCAGAGGATATAGTCGCCGAATCGTATTCCGACTTGATCCTTGCAAAGAGGGTTCCCAATGGTCAAACCAGAAAGCACTGAGCAGCGAGTTTTTCAGGAAACCGCAAAATGCGAGACGGCTTCCATCAGCCGGCTGGCGCGGGGAGTGGGCATTCAGCCCCAGTCCCTGCTAGGCAAGCTGCGGCCGCTGGTCAAGAAAGGGGTCCTAATCTTCAGCGATGGACGGGCGAAGGTCGGGATCAATCCGGATTTTGGCCAGGTAGTCGGGATCGACCTGGGCGGCAGCCACCTCCACTTCGCCCTGGCGGATTTCCGCGGAAAGATCCTCCAGGACTCCAATATAAAGATTCGGCCCGAAGATGGCCCGCGCAAGTTGATAGGCGAGATCGTCGAGGGCGTGCGCGCGCTGGCCGCACAGGCCGGCGGACGCCTTCGGGCGATCGCTATCGGCGTCCCGAGCCCCGTGGACGCGGAGCGCGGCGTGGTGGCGTTTGCCTACAACCTGCCAGGGTGGAAGAACATCCATCTGGGGCGCGAGCTCGAGGAAGAATTGCGCGTGCCCGTTTTCCTCGAAAACGACTGCAACATGGCGGCCATCGGCGAGCATTGGCGCGGGGTCGCTAAGGACGTCGACAATTTCGTGATGATTGCCATCGGGACCGGAACCGGCTCGGGAGTGTTTGTGGACGGCAAGCTTTATCGCGGGCGCACCGGTTCCGCCGGCGAGGTCTACCACATGAACATAGATTGGCCCCGCTGGGCCGAGGACTTCGGCGATTCGGGCCACTTTGAAAGCTATGTGTCCGGGATCGGGATTGCCGCCGAGGGCCGAAAGGCTCTCGCCCCGCCGGCCGGCTCCGCAGCTTCCGACCTCGCCGCGGAACGCGATGCTTACTTCGTTTTTGAGGCTTTCCGACAGGGCGATCCCAACGCCCGCGCCGTTTTAGAGAAGATCTTTGTTATGCTGGGGGTCGGCATTTCAAATATTATTTCCATCCTCGATCCCGACTTGATTGTCCTGGGGGGAGGCATCGCCAAGGGCGCGCCGGAGTTCATGCTTTCCACCGTAGGCAAGGTCGTTCAGCACCTCTATAAGGAGAATGCACCGCCTATCAAACTGAGCTCGCTCAAGGATAAAGCCCAGACGTTCGGCGCCATCCGCTCGGCGCTCACCCTCGCCCAGCAGGCCATCGCCCGTCGATTGTAGCGCGCGTTCCGGCCGAGCGCATGCGGCGTATCGACTGTAGGGCCGAGCGGCGCTCGGCCCCGTCGCCAAGGCCGAACGCCGTTCGGCCCTACGCCGCTTATCCCTCTTCATTGCGAGGCTGCGACCGGGCGAGATTCCCCGGCATCTCCCCTGAGGAAGGGCAAGGCTCCCAGCAGCAGCGCAGCCTCCGGAAGAACAACCCAACCCAGCAAGAAGAGTGCAGATGGCACAAGTAGGGAGTCATGGTACACAATCCAGTGAAAAAGTAACACAAAGGGAAGAAGGAGGCCTGGGAAACACATCAGTGCCAAGGCAGGGAACGAAGCTGCCAACGCGCGTTCGAGAAGCTTTCCTCCCGCATGCCGGGACCAGTACGCGCCGATCGCACCAATCACTGGCAGGCACACCAACCACCGCCAGTAAATGACGAGAGCTAGGCCGTTAGGTAGCCAGAAGACATTTGGCGAAGGTGCCGACGGGATCTGGAGTAAGCGAAGAAGAATGCCGGAAAGCGCAATCGTGCAAGCTCCGGGTAACCACAGGGTCTTAAGGCGGCGTTTCCCTGCGGGCCCCAAACGGTAATCCATAATGAGCTCGTCATTTGCGGCGAGTTGAATCTCGCGGCGAAGCTCATCCCAGTCGGCGACGATGCTCAAGGCAGATTGGACAGCCTCGACCTCGGGTTTACCTTGTCGAACCAAGTCGCCGTAAAGGTCCTCCAAATGGTCGGCAAGCTCGACGATGATCTCTTCTTGCCGCTTAGCATCCAAGGCCAGCGGCACCAACCTTCGCCTTGCGATCTCCCGCCAGTCAGGCATGGGTCACCCCCGCCAGACGGTTCAAGGCGCGAAACAACTGTCCCCACTCTGCCCGAAGGGGGACCAGTCGGCGTTTTCCCGCCGGCCCCAAGCGGTAGTAACGCCGGCGGCGGCCTCCCGCGGGACCTTCCCATGTCCCCTTCACCCAGCCGCGCTTCTCCATGCGATAGAGCAACGGGTACAGCGAGGCGAGATTGAAGCTCAGCAAGCCTCGCGTCTGGCGCTCGATGCTTTTGGCGATTTGGTAACCGTGCAGCGGCCCGTCCGCCAGCACCGAGAGTATGGCCAGCTCGGCGCTGCCCCGTTTGACTTGAGTGCCGATGTTGACCACAATCTCTTTCACGAGACGCATGCCGCCCTTCTGCTATTCAGTAATGTCCCGCCGCACGAACGACACGTAACCGGCTGCAAAAGCCAAGCCTGAAGTTATCACTGCAACCAAGAACAGATCGAGCAAAGTCGATGAGCTATAGAGAGCGCTGACCATTAACCTGAGTTGGGAGTCCAATCGCAGAAAATACTTCCAAGGGAAGAAGTAGTAACGGATGAGATAATAGGTCTGCGCGGGGCGGGGCGAGTATGCTGCTATGAAGCCGAACACAATGAAGAACCCGCAAGCGGTTATAAGGGATTCGCCTATGGTTCGGCGCAACAGCCCTAGAGAATAGGCGATCCATCCCAGTGCTTGATCAAAGATGACAAAGGCCAGGGTGCACAGTGCAAGCTGATTCAGATCCGCCCACGACACCCCACGCACGCCTGAATACAGAGCAGTCCATGCCACAGCCGATCCAACAAATACTAAGGTCAGCGCGGTAACATGAATTGAAATCGCCACCCCTTTACCGAGAACATACTCGGTACGGGACAGTGGCTGCGCACAGAGAAGGCGGATCATCCCATATTGGCTCTCGACCGCAGAGGAATAGGCTGCAAAACAGACAATGACCGTCTGCAAAATCAGAGTTTTCCACGCATCGAAGAGAACCGGGGGGAGCATATCGAAGAGGTTTCGCACTGATGTATGAAGCGGAAGCTGGCGGAGGTGATACATGTCCGCAATGAACAGATACATAGCGACCGGGGTGATCGCCACTGCGAGTCGCAGGATGGGCAAGGCCCAAAGCTTTCCAACTTCGGCACGAATAAACGGCAGCAGGTACGACGACTTATTATTCGACATGGCGGCTGGTCCCGAGAGTTCGGACGTATATTTCTTCCAGACTCTCCCGTTTCTCCCTGACTTCATAGACATCAATTGCTTCTTCTACAAGGCGTGCAACCACGCGGGCGACATCATGCTTGGATAGTCGACACTCTACATGAGAATCCCGGATTGTGGGCGAGCTTGTGCTGGAGCATTCCGAAATGACGGCCACAGTCCTTTCGGGGTCATGCGTGACAAAAATAACCCTCGCCTCCTCCTTCTGCTCATTGGCCGCCAGCACGCGGGAGGAAACAAGCACCCCAGCTCGAATGAACAAAACGCGATTGCAGATCAATTCGATTTCATGAAGCACATGTGTCGAAATCAACACGGCTATGCCATGTTCTCGCGCAAGCTCTCCAATCAATGTCCGAATCTCAATAGTTGCAGCGGGATCCAAGCCGTTGGTGGGTTCGTCCAGGATTAAGAGCCTCGGGCCATGAAGGACTGCCATGGCAAGTGCGAGCCGTTGCCGCATGCCCGTGGAAAACTTCTCCACTCGTTTATTGGAGTGGTCGCGAAGGCCAACCCGGTCCAGAGTGGAGTTGATCAATGTGGGACTGTAGCACTTCCGGATCCGTGCTAAATACGCCAGATGATCCCACGCCGTCAAGGCAGGGTAGGAGGCGGGCGATTCAATGAGAACGCCGAGCCGTTCCCGATACGCCCGCGGCGCACCCGCCAAGGTGAAACCGCAAATCCTGGTCATTCCCGAATCGGGGGACACCAATCCTGTAATCACCTTCATGGTGGTTGATTTGCCTGCGCCATTGGGTCCCACAAACCCGACTATCTCTCCCTCGGCGAGTTCAAAAGACACGTCTTTGAGTACCAACGCTTTCCCGTAGGATTTCCGGATACTCTCAACGCATAGAAGAGGACGGCCAGAAGTAGCTGTAGGCATCGTCTATCACCAGCCCCGACGTCAATGACCCTCTCTCTTGGATTTTCTGGCTCCCAAATTTGAATTGAACACTGTCATGTCAGTCCGAGTTTCACAACCTCCGCCATCACCACGACTAGGTTGTTATACATGTGAATCCTATATATTGGTTCCACACCTGTCAAGCGGGATTTGCACGCGACGATAGTACCTTAGTGCCAGGCGGTGTAGCGCCAACCTCCGGGTCGGCAGGTACCGGGCCAAAACCCGGGTTACCCCCATCGCCGCCTGAATCCTGAATCCCGTTTGGCCCTTGACAGCAGCCTAGCCTCGTGATAGGCTATCAGAATCGACGCATGAGACACGCTCCGGCATATCGGGCGGGCAGGGTTCAAAATCGGCCCGCCGGAGGGTGGAACCTGCTTCAGAATGCAAAAAGATGTTTTTTGTATGGAACGAACTCAGGGATTTATTGCAAATAAAGGAGTTGGCCGTTTTTGGGTTCAAAAACGAACTGTATTTTGAGCGTCAAAAACGCAAAACGAACTCAAAAACTAAGCCGAAAACGGGTTCTGCAACGTCTCCCCGTGTCATTTTGGCACCGAGGACATTGCCCTGCTTGCAAGTCGAGGTGTCGAGTAGTCGAGGGCAGAGAAGTTCTTAACTCCTCGACTTTCGACTCTCGACTTCTCGACTGCGTGTAATGCAAAGAAAGCGGACTTTTAGTACAGAAAAATGCCTTGTCCCTGTGGCCAAGCGCTTGCGGCTTCCAGGTGATATCCGCTAACCTGATGGCTGCGTCGGGTCTTGAGCAAAATCAGGGCAAGACCAAAAGAGAATGCAAAACAAAAGCTCTAGCCGCTGGCGGGGAGGCTGGCTCCTCCCCGCGTCTGCGGCTGTCCTCATTTGCAACAGTGCCTACATCGCTGCCTTTGGCGCCCCCACGCTGTTTTATGTGGCGAACGCCCTGCTGCATCCGCTGCTGGGAATAGGCGTGGGCATTCTTTTCGTTGCCTTCCTCGTTCAACATCGAGAGGCCTTTGCCGGCGATTGGGGAGCCGGCGCGCTCGTGTTGTTAGGGCTGGCTGCGGTTTTCGGGGTCTACTTGGCTTTCGTGGGGATGACTCGCCCCCACAGCATGGCGCTTTATGCGCACGTGGGGTTGGCGATCGTGGGTCTGTTTTTCCTGCTGATGCGATGGCGAGGCCGGCTAGGGGGGGGCGGCGCCCGACCGGATACCGAAGGCCTGCAACCCGCGTGGCGCTGGAGCCTGGGAGTGATGCTGGCTGCGGGCACATTTTACGCAGTTGTGGCAACTTATCATTATGTCCACTCCGCTCCACGCTTTAGGATTCAGATCCCTTCCACCGCTCCTCTGAGTATGGATAATGAAGGGGGCGGCCCATCGAGCCTGCTCTTCCCCAGTTCCGCGACCACTACTGACGGCAAGCCCATCACCTCGCAGTTCTTCATGGATTCCGAATCCTGCCGGCCGTGTCACACGGATATTTACAATCAGTGGCAAAGCTCCATGCACCACATGGCGTCCTTCAATAACCAGTGGTACCGGAAAGCCATCGAGTACATGCAGGACACTGTAGGCGTCAAGCCCTCGCTCTGGTGCGGCGGTTGCCACGATCATGCCTTGGTCTTCGCCAACAAGATGCAGACGCATCCCATCCGGGAGGTCGAGGATACGCGCGAGGGCCAGAACGGCCTCGGCTGCATGTCGTGCCACTCGATTGCGCGGGTGAAGGACACCATGGGCCAGGGCGGATTCGTCATGGATTATCCGCCGCTCGACCGGCTAGCTTCTAGCAAGAATCCGCTGCTCCATTTCCTGCATGACTATGCGGTGAAGCTCGATCCCAAGCCGCACCGCCAGGCCTTTCTGAAGCCCTTCCACAAGGACCCGCAGTTGGTCCCGGAGTTCTGCTCCACTTGCCACAAGGTCCACCTGGATGTGCCCGTCAATAACTACCGGTGGATTCGCGGCTTCAACGATTACGATAACTGGCAGGCCAGCGGCGTTTCGGGGCAAGGCGCGAGGTCGTTCTATTACCCGCCCCAGCCGTCGCAGTGCGCGGATTGCCACATGCCGCTCGTGCCCTCGAAGGATTTCGGCAACCTCAATGGCTTCGTGCATTCGCACCGCTTTGCGGCGGCGAACACCGCAGTCCCAACCTCTTACGGCGACCAGGAACAGGTACGACAAGTGGAGAGTTTCCTGAGGGGCGCGCTCAGTGTGGATATCTTTGCCCTGGCCGAAGAACCTGCTGAAACCGCCGGCCCGGCGAGGACGATGAGAGGGGGAGGCGAAGCGCCACAACTCGCCAGCACGTTTGCCGTGGGTGAAGAATCCTCGGCAGGCTTGGCGGCAGCGGGGGTAAGCGGGGCCGCTCCTGTGAAGCTGATGGGGCCGCTGGGTCGCGCGGCGGCTCAGGTGCGACGCGGTGATACGGTGCGCGTGGAAGTGGTGGTCCGCACCCGCAAGGTCGGCCACTTCTTCCCGGGCGGCACGGTGGATGCTTTTGATTGCTGGCTGGAGCTTCAGGCCCGTGACAGTAAAGGGAGGATCATTTTCTGGAGCGGGGAAGCAGCCGAGGACGGCCACGGCCCCGTCGAGCCCGGCGCGCACTTCTACCGCTCGCTCCAACTTGACGCGCACGGCAATCCCATTAACAAGCGCAACGCCTGGTCCACGCGCGCCACCATGTATGCCCACTTGATACCTCCCGGCGCTGCCGACGCTGTCCATTTCCGCATGAAAGTTCCCGAGGATGCGGGAGACTCAGTCACGCTCACCGCGAAGCTCAACTACCGGAAATTTTCATGGTGGCACACCCAGTGGGCATTTGCCGGTGTTCGCGACCCCTCCCAAGCCCATCCCGATGTGACCAAGAATTACGATGATGGGCACTGGGTTTTTCAGGGCGACCTTTCCAAGGTTTCCGCAAAGTTCAAGGCAATTCCCGATGTGCCCACCGTGGTGATCGCGGAAGACACCGCGACGATTCCGGTGGCCGCCAAGAACTCTCCACCCTTCGTGGAGACTTTGAGCTTGGATCCCAGGGACCGCGAGCGCTGGAACGATTATGGCATCGGGCTGCTGCTGCAAGGTGATTTAAAAGGAGCGGAGCGAGCCTTTGAAACCGTGACCAAGCTCGATCCGAAGTACGCCGACGGCTGGGTCAACGTGGCGCGCGCTCGCGTCCAGGAAGGCAATACCGATGCGGCCAAGCCCATGCTCGCGAAGGCCATCGAGCTCAATCCCCGGCTCGGCAGCGCGCATTACTTCAGCGGACTCGCCCTCAAGGCCGATGGCAACTATCCCGCCGCCTTGGACGAGTTTTCCAAAGCTTCTGCATTGTATCCGCGGGACCGCGTGGTGAGGAACCAGATGGGCCGCATGTTTTTCCTCGAACGCAAATACAAAGAAGCGGTTGCGGAATTCCAAAAAACCCTGGCTGTGGACCCCGAAGACCTCGAGGCGCATTACAACCTGATGCTCTGTTATCGCGGCTTGCGAGACGATGCGCAGGCCGCGCGGGAAGAGAAGCTCTACCTGCGCTTCAAGGCGGACGAACCCTCGCGCGCCATCACCGGCCCTTACAAGCTCGCTCATCCCGAGGACAACAACGAGGCACAGCCCATACACGAGCACGTTTCGGTGGCGCTGCGGCAGGAAGTAGGCAGAAAGCAGAAGGCAGTCGGCAGAATTCAGAAAGCAGAAATTAGAAAGCAAAAGGAAGAAGAACCAGCGCGAGATTCCTCTCCGTCGGCTGACGGATCGAAATGACACTGGGAGGGTAGTGAGAAGGAAAGACGGACCGCGGACGATGGCCAGCACCCAATCCAAAATACAAAATCGAAAATCCAAAATCGCCGGCGCTCTTATTTTGCTGGCCATGGTGTTCGCCATGGTCACTCTCATGGCGGGTTTGAAATCCGCCGCGACCTCCGCAGGCGCTGTCAAGGCTCCGGCGGATGACAGCCGCGGGACAATTCATTTCGAGGACATCACCCAAAAGGCCGGAATCAACTTCACTCATTACACCGGGGCGTTCGGAAAGAAATACTTGCCGGAAACCATGGGACCGGGCTGCGCGTTCATTGACTACGACAATGATGGATATCCCGACATCCTGCTGATCAACGGAAAAGACTTTCCCGGCCACAAGACGCGGCGCGCGACTCCGAAGCTCTACCACAACAACGGCGACGGCACGTTCACCGACGTCACGGCCAAGGCGGGCCTGGACCTCGAGACGTACGGCATGGGCGTGGCGGTGGGCGACTACGACAACGACGGCTGGGACGACATCTACATCACCGGCCTGGGCGAAGCGCACCTTTTCCACAACGAGCACAACGGAACGTTCAAGGACGTCACCAAAACCGCAGGGGTGAATAACGCCGGCTTCGGCGCCAGCGCCGCCTGGGTCGATTACGATAAGGACGGCAAGCTCGATCTGTTCGTGACCAACTACGTGACGTGGTCCGAGAAGGACGACCTTTATTGCACGCTCGACGGCCGGCATAAATCCTATTGCACCCCGGAGGCTTATAAGGGTGACACTCCACGGCTCTTTCATAACCTCGGCAACGGGTGCTTCGAAGACGTCACCGAGAAAGCGGGCATCTACGATCCCACGAGCAAATCGCTAGGCGTGGCAGTGATTGATTACGACATGGACGGCTGGCCGGACCTCGCCGTCTCGAACGACACGGAACGCAACAAGCTCTATCGCAACAACCACAACGGGACGTTCACCGAGCAGGCCGTGCAGGCTGGCATCGCCTTCAGCGAGGATGGGGTGGCGCGCGGGGCCATGGGGATCGACGAGGATGACTTCGACCACTCGGGCTACCCGAGCCTGGCCATCGGCAACTTCTCCAATCAGATGCTCGGGCTGTATCACAACGAGGGCAACCGCTTCTTCATCGACATCGCGCCTTCCTCATCCGTGGGCCGCGCCAGCCTGCTCTCGCTTTCCTTCGGCCTATTCTTTTTCGATTACGATCTGGACGGCCTCGAAGACATGTTCGTCGCCAACGGCCACATCGAGCCGGATATTGGTCGCATTCAGCAACAGGTGGCTTACGCCCAACTCCCGCTGGTGTTCCACAACGAGGGCTACGACAAGTTTCAGGAGGTCGGAAAGCAGCTCGGGTTCACGCGCCGCTGGGTGGCGCGGGGCGCTGCCTACGCCGATATCGATAACGATGGCGCGCCGGATATCCTGATGACGAGTAACGGCGGGCCGGCTTACCTCTTCCGCAACGTCGGCGGCAGCCGCAACAACGCCATCCGGATTAAGACCGTGGGAACGCGCTCGAACCGCGACGGCATCGGCGCGCAAGTCCGCGTCACTTCGGGCGGAAGCGCCAACTGGCAGACCGTCCACTCCGGCTCGAGCTACTGCTCGCAGAGCGAACTCACCTTGACTTTTGGCTTGGGCAAAGCCCTTCAGGCTGACAGCGTGGAAATCACCTGGCCCAGCGGGCAGAAGGACACCTTCAAGAACCTCAAAGCAAACGCTACTTACACCGTCGAAGAAGGCGGAAAGATCGTCAGCGCGAAACCGTTCCGACGCTGAGCCACGATGTGGGCTGTTGGCTAACGGAGGATGGGACATGTACCGAAAAGGGGGTTTGTGGATGGGTTTCTAGAAGACTCGTGGCGGGTGCTGTAGTCGTCTATGCACGCCCTCGGCATTCAAGCCGTCGCCCGTCACAGATTCAAGGAGTGACACTGAACCTCACGTGCGCAGCTTTGGCGACGTAGGCAGGAGCTCCGCATTAGGTCGAAGAGGGATCCGGTCTCTCGCAGTCACCTTACTGTTCAATGTCGCTAAGGTCCGGATGCTTATGGAGTGGAGGTTGGTCTTGGGCGGCTTGCGATTCTTGACCGCTTGCGACGCGATTGCGCCTGGACCATTAAACACCTCGCTGAAACTCCCGTCTTCGTGCACTTTGATGCCCAAGTAGTAATCCGGCACATGATCGGCGGGAAAGGTGAGAGAATTCTTCATTGTTGCTTTAATCTGGACTAGACGACCATCGGTTGTCGTGCCATCGTGGTGTTGCTGCTGGCCCTCAGACAACTTGATGTCGTAGCTTGCTTCGACCAAGATTTCACCGATGTCACCGACTAGCCGACCATCCAGGGCGAACGTCTTCCTGGGATGAGCATCATGAAGCTGGCTAACGATTTCGAGTAGTTTTTTCACTGCTTTCGGTATTGTGATTGCCATCTGCTCGCTCTCCTCGCGCCTAAGACGCTCCCTGCCATTCGCGGATAGCCCTCTGGCTCGCTGTGGCAGTGAGATCATTCTGATTCGGCCTTCTTGGACGAGGGTGAATTTGCCCGCCCAGTCCACGCGGCTTCCCAGGACGGCGACCGACACTCGCGCGACGTGCGAGGGCGAATCTTGCGAGATGCGAAATAGGATCACACCTGCAAGGAGAAGACAAACCACTGCGAAATGCCAGTTCCCCAAAGTCCTTGTCAAAGGTAATCAGTACTCGAGCCTCTGCCTCAGCTCTGCGAATGACCCCTTCATCACTTGAACCGGGAGAATCCGTCCTGACCCAGGCCACATCGTGCCCGCGACTTCGCAGGGCTTCAACCGCCTCTCCGGGGAAGTTCTCGTTAGCCAGAACCCGCATCATCACACCGAGGTCGGGAAGACTCTTTCCGACTTGAGCAGCATATGGACGTGGTGGCGGAGTCGGTCCTGGAGGTCTACGAGCAACGCCACCAGGCTCGCGGCTTGAAAATGATCTACGAACCCAAATACCTGCGCTTCTTCCAGGCCCGCTTCGAGCCGGCGGGAAGCGGTGGGCAGTAGGCAGTAGGCCGCCGGCAGCAGGCGCAAAGCAGAGATTGCTCTTGTCCGTGGTTCGTGGGCCCGCCGCGGCGGGTTTATCGTTGGTTTAAGAATCCCTCCCCGACACCGCTCTCTCCCGATAACCTGCACGGCGTTCCACCGAACTGTTTTCAGGCTAGGCACACTCACCACCCCCTAGCCCCATAGGCGCTAGAATAAGGAATTGACATTTGTTGCGATTGATGTATGCTTCTGGCATGGACAAGAGCCTAATCGAGAAGGATTGGAAGTATCTATGCCAGTATTTGCCGGATAATTTGAGCGAATTGGCCAAAACGAGCGGGGCCGTCGAGCGCTGGCGCAATATTAAGAACGGCGAGGAGTTGTTGAGAATTATTCTAGCATATGCCATGGAAGATCTCTCTTTGCGAAGCACCGCAGCTTGGTCCACGCAGGCGGCGCTGGAGCTGAAAGACACTTCTGTCCTCCACCGCTTGCGCAACGCTCCACCTCTGCTGGAAAGGGTATTGGCGCATCTGCTGACGCACCGACTCCGAGCCGAACCTGCCCCCGGGCCAGAGTTTCGGATCAACGACGCTACCGTGTTGAGCATGCCGGGCAGTAAAGGAACCGATTGGCGTTTGCATGCCGTCTATGATCCGGCCCGCTGTTGTCTTCGACGGGTTGAAATTACCGACCACCAGGGGGGTGAGCGATTGGATCGAGATCAGCCGCGGCCGGGAGACATTGTCTGTGGGGACCGCGGATTGGCGCGGGCCCGAAGCATCCATGCGGCAACCGAAGCCGGAGCTTATGTTCTGCTGCGCATGCATTGGCGGAACATTCGACTGCACAACGCGCAGGGGCAGCTTTTGGATTTGGGCCAGACCTTGAAAAGAGCCGAGGCCGGAGACACGGAGACGACCGTATACGTCCCCCTGCCCGGCAAAGTCCCTGTGCGGGCCCGGCTTTTGGTTCGTCCTCTGCCTAGCGAAGCCGCCAACCGCAGCCGCCAGCACTTGCGCCGCAATGCCGCCAAAAAAGGCCGAACCCCTTCGGCCACGGCGCTGCGCCTGGCAGGCTACTTCTGTGCGCTGACGAGCTTGCCGGAAGCCCTCGCCAGCGACGATGTGGTGTTGGAACTCTACCGCATTCGCTGGCAGATTGAGCTGTTCTTTAAACGCTGCAAAGGGCTTTTGCATTTTGATCAGTTGCGGGCCTTCGACCCGAGCTTGGTGCGCACCTACTGTCTGGCCAAGTTGATCGAGGTGGCTTTGATTCAGTGTCTGCATGAGGAGGCGATTTCATTTTCCCCCTGGGGAGTTCCCCGCTGCCGGAGCCTTGCGGTTTAGTCTCTGGCGACTGGTCCAGTTGCGCCATCTCGACTTGACTCTGGCCATTTATGGGACCTTGTCCTTGTGGGCGAAGCAGCGGCTGTGGCCCAAGGCACACCAGGCTCTAACGGAGGCACCACGGACACGAACCTACGCCATGGAAAAATTCCAGCAACCGCTCGCGCACTTGATGAACCGCCTCCGCATTGCACAACGAGTTCGCCAAGGAGCATCGAATGACTTATTCTAGCGCCTATGCCCCCTAGCCCCCTCCTCAGAGAGGAGGGGAGTTGGTGAATTGCTGGCTCCCCTCCTTGGCAAGGAGGGGGTGGGGGGGGGGTTGTTGTTTAGAATCAGCCGGGACAGCACGTAGGGGCCTATCACCTGCCTTTCCAACTCATGGTTTCTGAGAAAGTACTAAGAAACCGCGTGAAGGCGCTTGGCAGAACCCTCACTTTTTCTAAAGCTGCCGCCCACAAGTGCCGATACAGACGTGAAGGTGCCAGGTGGTGGATGGGCCAATGGGCTTCCCCGTGGAGCCATTCCTGGCAGCGTTGCTGTCACTCAAACACCTGCTGATGCCAATCTGTCGGGGAGCCGCGCAAAAGAGCCTGGAGCCATTCCTTGCTCAAAATGGCATTCCCATAGATGGAAGGGGATAAGGCGTATTATGGCGGGAAGGAAGAAAAAACAGGCCTCGCAAAGCCGGGCGGAAAGTACTTTGGGGGTAATCCTCGAGGGCTTAGCAGACTTGGTGGAAAGGCTCAGTGAACTTGCTGAAGCCGGACCCGCGCTCTCCACAACGAGGAAAACTCACAGAACTGGAAGAGAGCTCAAAGGGATTTACGGATTCACCGTTAAGGTGGGGTCGGGAGATGAGGGGCCGACCCTCGAGCCCTTCGGGAATATCCGCCGAGACGTCAAGTCAGGGCGAACCGAAGTTCAGGAGGTCCGAGAACCCCCGGTGGACATTTTTGAGGAGGGGGATCACCTTTTGGTTCAGGCGGAGTTGCCCGGCATCGGCAAGGAGGACGTGCGCATTGAAGCCAAAGATGACGTGCTGACAATTTCCGCCCAGCGAGGAGACAGGAACTACCGTAAGGAAGTTCTCCTGCCCCGAAACCTTTCCCCGAAGAAGGTGCAAATCTCATGCCACAACGGGATCCTGGAAATCAAGTGCCCAGAATGGCGCTCTGGGGAGAAGCCAACATCGAAACCGCAAAGAAGCCGCTCAAGCGCAAAGTCAGCAGATGCAGGTCGACGGGAGTAGCCCTATGAGTTACCAGCTTTATTGCATCTTTCGCCAGCCCCTTCCAACCGCCCTCGAAATTCCCGACGGCGTGGCAGGGCATCGTGTCTTCACTGCCCATTACAATGGCTTGGGCGCCGCACTTTCCAAGGTTCCCGACCCCGACCGGGCCCCTGATGACTCGAAACTTCTCGCCTATGAGAAGGTGGTAGAGTCCTTTTATCGCCGCCTGACCGTGATTCCCTTGCGCTATGGGTGTCGGGTTCAGTGTCCCTACGACGCCGTCATTTTGCTGAGGGAAAATCACGATGCTTACAGCGCACTTCTCCGCGAACTCGAGGGATTGGCAAAGGTAGGCGTACAGGTTCTCCTGGACAGCCCCATGGTGGGCGGGGAAACTGATCGGCTCGCGATCCCGGCGGAATGTTTTTCTCCCCCTCGAGTGCGTCCGAGAGCCCCCTTTTCGGACACGAAGAAACCACGCTACCCAGGCGCTCAGTGGACCGTCCTTGTTCTTCGCGCGTGGGTTGAGAATCTCTGCGGTTCGCTGCACGGCTCCTTTGTTCACCACATAGTGGAATTCCCCCCTTCCCGAAGAAGTCCTCTCCTGTTTCTCGTGCCCTGCGATTCAGTGGAACCCTTTCGCCAGACCACGCGTCACCTTCCTCCGAACCTCTCCGGCAAGCTGCTCTTTAGCGGCCTCTGGCCAACGTACAACTTTGTGGATGCCTTGCCATCGTAGGTAAACATCCGCCGGGAATTGCGGCTGTGGGTTAGTTGGGAGTCGTAGCGGCGTCCCGTTCAGATCGGGACAGGCTCCGCCGCCTCGACATCGAACTGACTCACTACCGGAATTGCCCTCCGGGTGGCGGCAGGTGCGGGAAGTGATAAACTGAGAAAGGCGGGATTCGAAAGCGCTCTGGTTCCGCTGCGTGAGAAGCTATGCAAGAATCAACAATTCTTGGATTGAAGAGCCCACAGGCCTCAGGGAATCCGCATCCCATCGCGCTCAGGCGGGAGAACATGCGCATCACCCTCAAGGATGAAGTCGTTGTGGTTAGTGGCGGGTCCCGCGGTATCGGTGCGGCTACCGTGAAGGTGTTCGTTGCAGCGGGCGCGAAGGTTGTTTTCAACTATCGGCGAGCAAACCGCGCCGCCGGGCAAGTCATCGAAAGGTGTAAGGGCCTGGAGGGTCAGGCCGTAGCTGTGCGAGCCGATGTCTCGAGCATGGCCGACGCCAGGAGGTTGGTTGAGGAGGCAATTAACCGTTTCGGCAAGCTGGATATCCTGGTGGCGAACGCAGGGATTTGGAACTACAAAGCCCTGCCCATCCAGAGAGTGACGGAGAAGCAGTGGGATGAAATGATGGCCGTTAACCTTAAAGGCGTCTATTCCCTGGTGCGCCGCGCTGTTCCGCAAATGATCCGCCAGAAACGTGGCCGAATCATCGTGGTTTCCTCGACCGCCGGGCAACGCGGAGAGGCTTTTCACACGCACTACGGAGCCAGCAAGGGGGGGCTGATTAGCTTTGTCAAAGGGCTTTCTACAGAACTGGCCCGGCACCGTATCTTGGTCAATGGCGTCGCTCCCGGTTGGGTGGAAACGGATATGAGCACAGAGGTGTTGAACAACAGGCGCGTGTATAAGCAAGCCATATCCACCATTCCGCTCCGTCGCTTCGCCCGCCCGGAGGAAATTGCCTTGCCTATTCTCTTCCTGGCTTCGCCCCTGGCTACGTTCATCACCGGGGAAATCCTGAATGTAAACGGCGGGAGCGTTTTGTGTGGTTAGCTCTGGAGAGCGGCCCGCCGCGGCGGGCCGCTCTCCAGAGCGCCCGCGGCGTGGGGACATTATTATGGCAAAGCGAAGGTGCAGGATCGGAAAGATAATCACGGGGACGGCTGCGTTGGTCCTCCTGCTCGGGGCAGCCAGCGGGGCGAGATTGTGCGCCGGGCAGAATCCCGTTCCTTCGCGCATCGACCCCAAAGCCCAACAAGTCCTCGAACGCGTCATTCGCGCCTTGGGCGGACCTGCTTTCTTGAAAGTAAAACGCCTGACCACTCGCGGCCGCATCTATTCCATCCGTGACGAGGCCACTTCCGCGTTCGCCCCTTTTGAAAGCTACGTCGAATACCCGGACAAGCGCCGGTTCAGCTACGGGAAGAAGCCCCCTGTCATCCTCATCAACAATGGCGACAACGCCTGGGAACTGGACCGGTACGGGCAGACCTCACAGTTGCCGGAGCAGGTGCGGCGCTGGACGATTTCCAATCGCTATTCGCTGGAGAATCTTCTCCGTCTCCGCATCCATGAACCCGGGATGCTCGTTCAGCCGGGCGGTGTTGACTTCGTGGATAACGTGGCCACGCAAGCCCTGACCATGGTGGACGCGCAGGGAACTCAAGTGAAACTGGATTTGAATCGTCAAACGCTTCTGCCGGTTCGCGTCACCTATCGCGTGCGCGACCCCAAGACGGGCGACTGGAACGAGTTCGCGGACGTCTATAGCGACTACAAGAATATCGACGGAATTGTGACCCCGATGCACATTGCAAGGTTTATGGATGATGAACGAATTTCCGAAACCTTTCGCAGCTCCGCCCACTATGACGACGATTACCCTCCAACCTATTTCCAACCCGTCCGGTAAGTGTTCCATCTGTTATAATGGGTTGGTGGAGCGAGGGTGAAAAATCATTTCAGAATGCGGAGCACCACGATCCTCTGCGTGCGGCGCGAGGGACGGCTGGCCATGGGAGGCGACGGGCAGGTGACCATGGGGGAGAATATCGTCAAGCAGAAAGCGCGAAAAATCCGCCGCCTCTTCAATGAGAAAGTGCTGGCGGGTTTTGCGGGGAGCACCGCCGACGCCCTTTCTCTTTTCGCCAGGTTTGAACAGAAGCTCGAGGAGTATCACGGAAACCTGAACCGCGCCGTAGTGGAACTGGCCAAGGACTGGCGCACGGATCGCGCCCTCAGACACCTCGAGGCGTTGCTCCTGGTCGCGGATGAAAAGAACACCTACCTGGTGAGCGGCAATGGAGATGTGATCGAGCCCGATGACGGGATTGTGGCCATCGGCTCCGGCGGGCCTTTCGCCCTGGCCGCCGCGCGCGCTCTGGCAAAACACACCGCGATGACCGCCAAGGAGATTGTCGAGGAGGCCATGCGCCTGGCCGGGCAGATCTGCATCTTTACCAACGACCAATTGACCATTGAAGAATTGTAGGGGCACGCCATGGCGTGCCCCTACGGCCGGGTGTTGCGAGCGTCAATCCTATGGTTTTCTATTTGCCGGAAAGTCTCGAGACTGCCACCTCGCTGGACGATCTTACGCCGCGCCAGATCGTGGCGGAATTGGATAAGTACGTGATCGGCCAAAGTGAAGCCAAGCGATCTGTCGCCACGGCGCTGCGGAACCGCATGCGGCGGCAAAAGCTGCCTCCCGAGCAGGCGGATGACATCCTTCCCAAGAATATCATCATGATTGGCCCCACCGGGGTGGGAAAAACGGAGATCGCCCGCCGCCTGGCCCGGCTGACCAACTCCCCTTTCCTCAAAGTGGAAGCTTCGCGCTTCACCGAAGTAGGCTATGTTGGCCGGGATGTGGAGTCCATGGTCCGCGACCTGGTGGAAATCGCCATTGACATGGTGCGGGAAGAACGCGTCGATGAAGTCGCTGAAAAGGCCGAGCAGAACGCCGAAGAGCGCCTGCTGGATCTCCTTCTGCCCCCTCCACCTTCTTTGAAGCGCCACGAAAAGAGCGGCGGCGACGAAGAAGAGGAACGCTCCGCTTTGGCCCAGGAACAGTTCCGCCGCACACGGGAGAAATTGCGCGCCCAACTCCGGGAGGGAAAACTCGACGAACGGCAGGTCGATGTTGAAGTGCGGGACCGCAGCTTCCCGGCTTTCGAGGTGATCTCTTCTCAAGGCATCGAGGAGATGGACATCAACATCAAAGACATGCTCCCGGGGCTTTTTGGCTCAAGAACCAAGAAGCGCCGCCTGCGCGTGGTCGAGGCCATGGATTACCTGATCCAGGAGGAAGAAAACAGGCTGATTGACATGGACCAAGTCACCCGCGTGGCCGTGGAACGCGCGGAGCAGTCCGGCATCATATTTCTGGATGAAATCGACAAGATCGCCGGCCGGGAACGGGGTCACGGGCCGGACGTCAGCCGCGAAGGCGTACAGCGCGATATCTTGCCCATCGTAGAAGGCACCACGGTCAACTCGCGTTACGGAATGGTCCGCACCGATCACATTCTCTTCATCGCAGCCGGAGCTTTCCACGTGAGCAAGCCCTCCGACCTGATCCCTGAACTCCAGGGGCGATTCCCCATCCGGGTCGAGCTGCATTCCCTCACCATGGAAGACTTCATCCGTATTTTGAAGGAGCCCAAGAGCGCGCTGGTGAAGCAGTATGCGGCCTTGCTGGAAACGGAAGGCATCAAACTCTCTTTCGCGGACGAGGCGCTGGAAGAAATTGCCAAGTTCGCCGCCGCGGTGAACGAGCAGACAGAGAACATCGGGGCGCGGCGCTTGCACACCATTATGGAAAAGCTTCTCGACGAAATCTCCTTCGAGGGCCCGGACCTGAAGAAGAAAACCGTCCGCATCGATTCGGCTTACGTGCAAAAACAGTTGGCGGATATCGTCAAGAATCAGGACCTCAGCCGGTATATCCTGTGACCAATGCGAGATTCCTCGCTCCGCTCCGTCAAAAATCCTTACGCCAGTCATTCCCGCGAAAGTGGGAATCCAGCTCTTCGTGGACTGACTTGGCCCCCCGCTTTCGCGGGGGTGACCACGATGATTTTCATTTTTATGGGCGGGTGGCAGGCCCATGCGCGCTCGGAAATGACAACCTACATAGACGGCTTTCAGAATCCTGCTGGTGACGCGATTCAGCCGCTGGGCCGCATCCGATCTCCCATTACCACGCTGCTTTTCCTCGTGCAAGCTTGCGGCCTTTGCTTCCTGCTTGGCTGCGGTGTGCAGGGGCAACCGCAACCGCCCCGCGTCGAGGTGCCGGAACGCGTAACCGATCTCAGCGTATTTCAGGTGGGACGCACGCTCGAGATGCGGTTTGCGCTTCCCCAGCAGGCTCAGGACGGAGAACGGTTGACTAAACCTCTGGAGATCGAAATTCTCCGCACCCGCCTCTCCCCCGCCTCGCCTACGCCAAGCTCCCCGCTCCTAGATCTTTGGACGCGGCTTCAACCTGACCAGTGGTCGCGTTACGCCAGTGACCGAAGAGTCCTCTACCCCGCGCGCCTTTCCGAGGACGAATTTAAGGACTGGCAGGCAGAAGACATGCTTCTTGTCATCCGCACCCTCACCCACGGGTTACGCCACCGCCCCGTGGAGAGCGAGATCTCCAATCTCGTACGGCTGCGGCTGTTGGATGTGTCAGGCCCCGTCGACCATGTGGAAGCTAAAACGACGGAGAACGCCATTGAGCTCCGTTGGCAGCCGGCGTCGAAAACGCTGGAGGGCGGGGAGGTCAAGTACCTTGCGGGGTATCGCGTCTATAGGAGCCCGAGCGGAAAACCGGGATCATTCCAGATGCTGGGGGAGATTAAAGAACCGCGGTACCTGGACAATGATTTTGAATTCGGGCACGCTTACTCTTACGAGGTTCGGGCTTTGTTCAAGGAGGGCGGCGCCATGGCCGAAAGCGATAGCTCGCAACCGTACGAAGTGATCCCCCGCGATACATTTCCGCCGGCCCGCCCCACGGGGTTAACCGCTTTGTACACCGCCGGCGCGGTGGAATTGGTTTGGACGGCCAATTCGGAGAAGGACCTGGCCGGTTATTATGTTTACCGGCGTGAGAACGGCGAGCAGCCCAAGAAGCTGAATAAAGAACTGCTCCGAACCCCAATCCTCCGCGATATCAGCGTCAAGCCGGGACATACCTACTACTATCAGGTGACAGCGGTGGATCTTTCAAACAATGAAAGCCAGCCTTCTGAGGGAGTCGAGGTCGAGGCTAGAAATTAGAAAGCAGAAACTAGAAACAAGAAGCGCTACCCGTGATATCGGAAACAGAATGCACCGCAAATGGGTCTTACCCTCTCCCGAGGGGCTGAGCGTGTCTCACATCTTTGGCTGGACACCGGGGGTCCGAAGTGAATGAACAGCCCTCTCCCTTGGGGAGAGGGTGTCCCGCTCCGGCGCTTTCACCAGCCGGAGCGGGACGGGTGAGGGGTTAGTTGAACGGCGAGGACGGAGGAAACGGGCCGGCTTCACGGCGATCAGGGGACGGCAAGCCGTCCCTTTACAAGTCTGCTGGTTTCCGTCTCCGCCCGATCTTTGATGGGTTGGCCGCCCTCGTCGTCCTTGTGCTTGTTCACTACCCGCTGCTTCGGTTGCCCTACCATTGGGACGAGGCTGGGTATTACATACCTGCCGCGATGGATTTCTTCCGCTCCGGGCAGTTGGTTCCCGTCAGTACCCTTCCCACGGGACACACTCCCCTTGTCATCATCTATCTGGCTCTGGCATGGCGGGCGTTTGGGTTTTCACCTCTCGTTACACGTGCAGCGATGATGGCAGTTGCCGCGTGCACCCTGGCGGGAGTTTACGCGCTGGGGGGCCGCGTCGCCAATCGAGAGATCGGATGCTGGAGCGCGCTGCTCCTGGCGCTTTCGCCCCTGTTTTTCGCCCAGAGTACGCTGGCTCATCTCGATCTTGCCGCGGGGTTGTTCACTTTGCTGGCCGTCTTGGCCCTGCTTGGCGGACATCCCTGGAGGTTCGCGCTCGCCTCCACGTGCGCCGTGCTGAGCAAAGAAACCGCCGTGGTTCTGCTTCCCGTGGCCTGGATCTTCTCCTGGTGGCAGCACAAGAAAGCGGCGGTCTCGCTGGCGCGCGCCTGGTGGGTCGCTTACCTCGCTCCCCTCGTCGCGCTCGTTGCCTGGGTGGGTTTCTATCACCATGCCACGGGGTTCTGGACGGGCAACCGCGAATATCTTCACTACAACCTTTACTCCACGCTCAACCCAATTCGGGCGTTATTGGCTTTGCTCCGTCGTCTTTATGAAACTTTCGTCGGCGGCTTCAACTGGATTCTGACGGCCGGCGCCCTCGCGGGAATTAGCTGGGCCCGGAGGAACAGAATGGGCGCAGCTCTCCAAACACCTGTCATTCCCGCTAAAGCGGGAATCCAGTCTGCAAACCTTGGGAAATGCGCCGTCAACGGATTGGATTCCCGCCCTTCGGCAAGCTCAGGGCAAGCTTTTCACGGGAATGACGGGGCGCGCGCTACGGGCGACGAATTGTGCAGGCATGGGTCAACCGACGGACCTGCCCCTCAGGCTTCGAAAGCGTCCGTCCAAAATAAACCGGGACCAAGCACTCTGCGTCAGCTTCTTTTTCTTGGGAGCTGGCTCACTGCGGCTTATCTGGTGATGCTCAGTGTGGTGGGCGGCGCGGTCTTACCTCGCTACCTGCTGCCGGTCTTTCCGCCGCTGATTTTGATCGCAGTGATTCTGATATGGCGTCTGCCGCGGCTGGCGGCACGGTCTGTTATGGTGTTCACCGCGGGCTGCTTCGTGTGGGCATGGTTTCTGAATCCTCCCTACCCATTTCCGTTTGAAGATAACCTGGCCTATGCGGACTTCATTTGCCTTCATGAGCAGGCCGCGCAGTTTCTCGAGGCTCAAGCAGGCAGGCGGCGAATCCTGACCGCCTGGCCGGCCTCTGGCGAACTAACCCGTCCGTTTCTGGGCTACGTTGACCAGCCCCTCAACGTGGTTGCTTTGCAGGGTTTCGCCGGCCATGACTTCGACGGCGTTTCCCCGGAGTCTTTCGACTGCTTGTACCTTTATTCCCGCCGCTGGGAGCCCCCGAACAACTGGCTGGGCCGCTTCCCTTGGCTGCAAAGGCTTCAGGCGCGCTATTTCGAATATCAACCCCCGGTCCCGGAGAATGCACTTGCGGCCAGGTATCATCTGCGGCTGCTTGCGAGCTTTGAAAGGCGCCGCCAATGGGTGAGAATCTACGTCAGGCAGTGAAAACCGTCTGGGGATTGAAGTTGTAAGCGAAGTGATTTCGTGGCATGATTCAGCCCGCTGCTGTCGGTGGAAGATGACGCACCCGGCAATGTTCACAACCGCGCGAAACGTGAGTTTGCTCACCTGATCCGGAAGACGGAGGAGAACTGGACTATCTTGAAAACGGAGAACGACAAGGATGGAAAGATGAAATATGGGAAAGGCATCATCGGCCTCCTTTTAGTCGCCGGAGGTCTGCTTGGAATTCTTGGCTCGGTTCAGATGGGTTTGCACTCCGCTCAGCAGCACGAGAGTCTGAGGGTGATATCGGCAATCATCGGGATAGCGTTGTTTGTATGGGGCATACTAGCGGGCGTCGAACTTTGGCGAGCGCGGCCTCGCGGATTCAAATGGGCCAAAAACCTGTTTGCTCTTCAGGTTCCCACGTTCAGTGTGGCTCATTTCGTGTATGAGTTTTCTACTCTTTTCAGCTTTCGTGTGATGATCGGCAATACCAACCATTACATCGGAGGGAACATCGGGTCTTCCTGCAATATTTACCTGTTGCCGCAATCTCTGGGCTTCATGTTAGGCATCAACATTGTTGCCGTGGTCGTGCTCCTGTATTTGACCAGAACATCATGAACCGCTTCCACGGAACTTCCCGGGCCATGCGAGGCCGGTGTAGACTGCATAACGAGCAATTTTGAGGAAGGCACGTTACAAGCAAGCATCATAGGAGGTGCAATGCATATCCGTCGTCGGGAGTGGATTCAGACTGTTTTCGTTGCGGCATGCCTGCGGGCGTTTGGCGCGACTTCAAGCCCGGTTGAGGCTTACCTGCAGCGCGCTCAAAAGCTGGTTGAGCAACATCGCCGCAACGTGGGCCGCTTGCAAGCGCCGGCGGAACTGGTGGCCGAGGCTTTGCTCGCCGGACGCGCTTTGAACCTGGGTGGTAGCGATGTGGGGTGGATCTCGGAGGGTTTAGGCCGCTCCGGAGGCTTGATGGTTACCGGGGCTCGCTCTCAGGCCGCAACCGCACATGCGGGTGATGTCGAATGGCTTAGTTATTACGCGCGCACCTGCGATCTTCAACTAAGGAAAGCGGCTGAGTTGGAGTCGAAGGAATGCCTGGTCATGGGGTTTGGCCCCCGTCCGGCCGGCGGTGGGCCGGGATTCCAGCATTGCATCGACAGCCTGACGCCTTGGAATGTGGATGCCAACTTCGCTCTGCTGGGCAATCTGCTTTCGCTTTGGACGCTTACCGGGGAAGTTGCGGCCGCTACGGCTCGCCGAGGGAGAACCCTGGTGTTTTGGCAAAGCATGTTCTATCCGACACTGCATCCGGAGTTTCAGGGGCGGAACGAGCGTTACAGGGGACACACGTTTCACGAGAAGGGAGAACCTCACATGGAGCCCGTGCAGCCCGGGGTGGCGGCGCGCGCCTACCTGGATTCCATCGCCGGGATGTTTCATGATATCCAGGCTCAAGAACTCGACAAGATCGTGAGCGTGGGGAAGGAGATGGGGCGCCGGTCCGCCTCCCACCCCGCAACACTCCTGATCGTTTCGCACATGATGCACGACGAGGTTTGGGGTGAAGGCAAATGGTTCAAGGAATACAAAGGGGACAACGAACACCTTCCTGCTGCCCTCGGCTCGGACGGATATTTGATCTACCTGGGCTATTACGACGGCGTTCCTCCCGGGACATGGGATGCCGTCCGCCGGGCCAAGGCCAAGGCGGCGTGGATCGTGGTCCCGCTGGCAGGTCAGAATCTGAACTTTGAACAGTATGACGACGTCATGATCGATCAGCACTATGAACCCGGCGACGCCGCCGTCGCCATGCCCGGCTACGACATTAAGATTCTGCCACCCTCGGGGATCACTCAACTGTTCGTTTATGAGCTCTTGATGCGCGCGGCCGGAGCCTCTGCGACTGGGTGAGGTGATCCTCCGGGCTCCCTGCGCTGAAGTTTCAGAGGCACAGAAGACACATACAACCGCGTTTCAGTTGGGGCCCACGGAAGGGCGGTCGGACCTCACGCATTATGGCCCTTGACACACGCAACAGAGTAGGCTATGATTGTAAGTTGAAGCTGTGTGGCAGGTCAGGGTCTGCCGGGAACACGATGTGTCATTGCTACGGTTCTCCTCGGCCCGCTTCCGGCAACTCGCCAAGCGGGACGAAAAGCCCGCGAATTGGCTCGCCGTGAGGGGGATAGAAAGCCCGTCATGCCACCCCATGCAAAAGAGAGAATTCTTCAAAATTGAACGAACGATTCGCGAATGTTATTGAAAACAAAGGACCGCTGTGGAAAACATGCGAATGAGGCGGGAATGTCTATGAAAACACAGGCACTTAGCCGCCTAAAGCGGGAATGTTGTTGAAAATAAAGGTGGTTATTTAGAGAGGCTTAGGTGAGAGCTCGCGATGCCCCGGCAGGTGGATTCTTACAGGCTCACTCCTCTCCAATACATCACTGCGATCACTTGGCGGCGTGCTCGCAGCGAAGGCATCCGAGGTAGTGCGTGCCGTTTAGGGCAGTGGTGTCGTTTGCAAGACCGGTGGTTCAAATGGGTCGCACGCCAAATGTCACCACTACCCGGGCAGTCAGGAGTTGACAGACGGAAGTCGCGTGCTATACTGAAGCTTGCTAGGGTCGCGAGGGGCTCTAGAGCCTTCCAGTTGCAATCATGGCTTCCCTTTTGCCGAGTCACTAGCGCTGGTTTGAGTGAAGTTTCAAACTCGCCGTCCTAATATCAATCACTCCAACAACTGTAGAGGGCTTGTGGAAGCAACGAACTGCAAGAAAGAACTCCTGATTGAAATTCCTGTCGATGAGGTTCGGCACGAGGCCGGCTCGGTGACCGCGCAATATGCTCGAAAGGCACGAATCCCCGGCTTTCGCCCCGGCCATGCTCCCGCCTCGCTGGTCCAGCGCCACTTTCGGGACGACATTCGAGAGGAGGTTGTGCAATCGCTGGTTCCCAAATTCTTTGAGAATGCCGTGAAGGAACAGAAGTGGTCGGTGGTGGGCCACCCTCGCTTCGAGGATCTCAAATATGAAGAGGACAAACCTCTCACTTGCAAGGCCACTTTTGAGGTTTTCCCTGAAGTCGAGCTGAAGCAGTATAAAGAGTTGGAGGTCGAGGAAGAAACGCCCCAGGTGACTGAGGCGGACATGGAGAAGGCGATAGAAGAAGTCCGCGAACAGGCCGCCACTTTCGAAGTCGTTTCGGACCGTCCTGCGGCGGATGGCGATCACCTGACCCTGAGCTACAAGCGCTTTGACGCCACGGCTCCTGCCAGCCGCCCCGTGGAAGCTCACGACGTGTCCATCGAGCTGGGTGGCGAGGGCACCGTGGCCGCTTTCAGTGAGAACCTGCGCGGGTCGCGGCCGGGCGAAACACGCGAGTTCGAAGTGACTTATCCGGAGGATTACCGCCTAAAGTCTCTGGCGGGAAAAACCTTCCGTTACCGCGTCGAGGTTCAAAGCATCAAACATAAGGTGGTTCCGGCTGCTGACGACGACCTGGCAAAGTCCGTGAGCGAGTTTTCTACGCTGGAGGAACTTCGAACCAAGTTACGCCAGGATCTGACGGAACGTGCCAGACACCGGGTGGAAATGGCAGCCAAACAAAAGCTCGTGGAACAACTTCTTCAATTACACGAATTCCCTGTCCCGGAAGTCATGGTGGAAGCCCGGCTGGAGCGTAAACTCGAGCGCACGATGAGGCAGCTTTTTTCGCAAGGAATTGATCCCCGCCAGGCGCCGGTGGACTGGCAAAAGCTCCGCGAGGATTCCAGGCCGGACGCTGAGAAGGAAGTCCGAGCCTCATTGTTACTGAGCAAGATCGCTGCGGGGGAAGGGCTGGAGGTTTCTGAAGAAGAAGTCGATGAAATGATTCGCGAGATGGCCCAAGAGGCGAATGAGCCTCCGGCCACGCTCAAGACTCGCTTGACACGCGAGGGTGAGTTAGATAGTATTAAGTCTACTCGCCGCAACCAGAAGGCTATTGATTTCGTCTACCGCAACGCCAAAATCACTCGGAAAAGTGAGTAGGTTCCAGAAACGGTACTGAGTTTCCCCAGCGAAAAGGCGATGACCAGCCAGCCGAACATGACTCTGATTCCCATGGTTGTCGAGCAGACCAACCGCGGAGAACGCGCTTACGATATTTATTCCCGCCTGCTCAAGGACAATATTATTTTCATCGGAACCGCTATCGACGACAGCATGGCGAACCTGGTGACCGCCCAACTGCTCTTCCTGGAAGCCGAGGACCCGGAGAAAGACGTCTCTCTTTATATCAACTCGCCGGGCGGGGTGGTCACCGCCGGGATGGCCATCTATGATACGATCCAGTTCATCCGCCCTGACGTGGCGACCATCTGTATTGGCCAGGCGGCCAGCGTGGCGGCTCTGTTGCTGGCGTCGGGAACTCCAGGGAAGCGTTTTGCCCTCCCCAATTCACGCCTCCTCATTCACCAACCGACCATGGGCGGTCTCTCGGGACAGGCCACGGACATCGACATCCACGCCCGCGAGATCCTGCGTATTCGCGCCAGCCTCAATGAAATCATGGCCAAGCATACGGGCCAGCCGATCGAGAAGATTGAGCGCGACATGGAGCGCGATTTTTGGATGAGTGCCCAGCAAGCTCGCGAATACGGCATCATTGATGAAATCATCTCCAAGCATAAATGACTTGCCGCAATGACCACGAAACGGTCCAACTCGGAGGAAGCGCTCCGCTGTTCATTCTGCCGGAAAACCCAGGAGGCGGTGGGTAAGCTCATTTCTTCGCCGGGTGACTTACCCCGCGCCTACATCTGCGACGAGTGCGTGGCCGTCTGCAATTCCATCCTGGAGGAGGAGCGCAGCGAAGACCTTCCCACTACCCAGGCCAAGCCTCCCAGGCCATCTGAAATCAAGTCTTTTCTCGACCAGTATGTGGTGGGACAGGAAAAGGCCAAGAAGAAACTGGCCGTGGCTGTTTACAACCATTACAAACGCAACCTTCTGACCCGGATACGCAGCGAGGTGGAGCTCACCAAGTCCAATATTCTGTTGATCGGTCCCACGGGCACGGGAAAAACCCTTCTGGCTCAGACTCTCGCCCGCGTTTTGGAAGTCCCTTTTGCCATTGCGGATGCGACGACTTTGACGGAAGCCGGTTATGTGGGCGAGGACGTCGAGAACGTGATTTTGAAACTCCTCCAGAATGCCGGGGGTGACGTGCAGCGCGCCCAGCAAGGCATCATCTACATTGACGAAATCGACAAGATCTCGAAAAAGGATGAGAATCTCTCCATCACTCGCGATGTCTCCGGCGAGGGTGTACAGCAGGCCCTGCTAAAGATTTTGGAAGGGACCATCGCCAGCGTGCCGCCCCAAGGCGGACGCAAGCATCCCCACCAGGAATGCACGCCGGTGGATACCACCAACATTCTATTCATTTGTGGAGGGGCTTTCGTAGGACTGGAGAAAATCATCGAGCAGCGTATGGGAAAGAAGACCGTGGGCTTCCGTGGGGACAACCCGGGCGTTCTCTCACCGGGGGAGCGGAGAAACGTCGAACTGCTCGAGCAAATGCAGCCTTCCGACCTGATCCGCTACGGCTTAATTCCTGAATTCGTAGGTCGATTGGCCGTGGTAAGCGTGCTGAACGATTTGGATGAGCCGGCGCTGATCGAAATCCTGACCAGGCCCAAAAATGCCCTAGTCCGTCAGTACCAGAGACTCTTCGAGTTCGAAAATGTTAAGCTTCAGTTTACCGAAGGCGCGTTGAAAGCGATCGCGACTCAGGCTATCGAAAGGAAGGTGGGAGCTCGCGGATTAAGAATGATCCTCGAGGACCTGATGTTGGACCTGATGTACCACCTGCCGAGCCAGCGGAAGCTGCGTGAGTTTGTAGTGACCGAGGAGATGGTCAAGAACCACGAAATCAGCTTCAGTTCGACGTTCCTCGAGAAGGCAGGTTAATGGATAACACTATGTTCTCAGGCCGCGAAAAGTGTGAGACTCGTTCATTGCCCATGATGCCCATCCGCGACGTGGTCATCTTTCCCCACATGATGACTCCCTTCGTAGTGGGACGGGAAGCCTCTATCCGAGCGCTGGAAGAAGCGCTGGCGGGGGACAAGAAGATCTTTCTGGCCACCCAACACGACGCCTCGGTTGATGACCCCAAACCCAACGAGATTTACCAGGTGGGGACCGTGGCCAACATCGTGCAGAGCCTGAAATTGCCTGACGGCAATATCAAAGTGCTGGTGGAAGGTATCGAGCGAGGGAAAGTCCTGAAGATTTCGAACGAAGACGGATCTTTCCGGGTCACCATTCAGACCAAGAGCTTCCGCACCGTGACCACACCCAGCCTGGAACAGCTCGTCCAGAGGGCAACGGCGCTCTTCGAGCAGTACGTCAAGCTTTCCCAAAGCCTCAATTACGATACGATGATTGCGGCTATCAAGGTGGATGAAATCGGTAAGTTTACGGACACCATCGCCGCCAACCTGAACGTCAGCATCGAGGAAAAACAGGAACTTTTGGAAATCTTCGATCCCGTGGACCGTCTCACTCGCCTGGCGGATATCCTGGATGTGGAAATCGAAAAGCTCAATGTTGACCGCACCATTCAGGGCCGGGTAAAACGGCAGATGGAACGAGCCCAGCGCGAATATTACCTCAACGAGAAAATCAAGGCCATTCAAAAGGAACTGGGACGCAACGAAAAGAGCGAACTTGAGGAGCTCAAGAAGAAGATTGAAACCGCCGGGATGACCAAGGACGCCCTCGATCACGCCATGACCGAGTTCAAGCGTTTGGAAATGATGCCCCCCATGTCGGCGGAGTCCACCGTCTCGCGCAATTACCTCGATTGGCTTCTTGCCGTTCCCTGGAAAAAGAAATCCAAAGAAATCCGCGATCTTAGTCGCGCTCAGAAGGTTCTTGAGGAAGATCACTACGGATTGGAAAAGATCAAAGAGCGCATTCTGGAATTCCTCGCCGTCCGGCAACTTGTGAAGAATCCGCGCGGCTCCATCCTGTGTTTTGTGGGACCGCCGGGGGTGGGCAAGACCTCCCTGGGCCGGTCCATCGCGCGCGCCACCGGCCGCAAGTTCGTTCGCCTCTCTCTGGGTGGGGTGCGTGACGAAGCGGAAATCCGTGGCCACCGTCGGACTTACATTGGCGCTCTCCCCGGCCAGATCATCCAGATGATGAAGAAGGCCGCCACGGTCAACCCGGTTTTCCTCCTGGACGAAGTGGACAAGATGAGCATGGACTTCCGCGGTGATCCTTCCGCCGCCCTGCTGGAAGTGCTCGACCCCGAGCAAAACAACACTTTCATGGACCACTACTTGGACGTGGAATATGACCTCTCCAAGGTCTTCTTCATTACCACGGCCAACGTCGTTCACACCATTCCTCAGCCCCTTCAGGATCGTATGGAAATCCTGCGTCTGGAGGGATATACCGAGCCCGAGAAGCTGGAAATTGCCAAACGTTTTCTGATTCGCAAACAACGTGAGGCGACGGGCTTGACCACCGCGAATATGACCCTCCCGGATGAGGCCATTGTCCACATCATTCGGCATTACACACGGGAAGCTGGGGTCCGCAACCTGGAGCGCGAGATCGCCAATATCTGCCGTAAAGTGGCCAGAAAAGTGGTGAAGGAAGGCAAGACCCTACAGGTCATAGTTGGACCGGAAAATCTGGCGGAGTACCTGGGGGTTATAAAGTTCCGGGACACGAAAGCCGAAGAGAAAAATGAGATAGGACTGGCTACGGGACTGGCCTGGACGGAAGTGGGTGGCCAAATCCTGTACATCGAAGTTACCCTGATGCAAGGCAAGGGTAAACTGCTCTTGACCGGAAAGCTGGGCGACGTGATGCAGGAATCCGCCCAAGCCGCGATGAGCTACGTTCGCTCGCGCGCCAGCCAACTGGGACTGCGGGCCGACTTCTATCGTCACCTGGATATCCACGTTCACATCCCGGAGGGGGCTATTCCCAAAGATGGCCCGTCGGCAGGGATCACTCTCGCCACCGCGGTGGCCAGCGCCCTGACCAAGATTGCGGTGCGACGAGAAGTTGCCATGACCGGAGAAATTACCTTACGAGGGAAGGTGCTGCCCATCGGCGGCGTCAAAGAAAAACTCCTCGCCGCTCACCGCGCCGGCAGCCGAACGGTGATCCTGCCGCGCGACAACGAAAAAGATCTGGCGGACATCCCTGCAGCTATCCAACAAGAGCTGAGCCTCCGGTTCGTGGAGAGCATGGATGAAGTTTTGGACTTGGCACTGGAAAGCAAGATCGAGGTTCGGCCGGCCCTGGTTTCCGAGTCCGAAACTCCGGTCGGCTTGGAGTCTCCAACCCTCGAAACGGATCGCGGGTCATTGACCAATTAGCACTGGAAGGCGGCAAGTCGGAATTGAGAAGCAGATGAAACCCGTCACGGGAGATGCGCATCAAAGTTAGCGTTTCATGCGTTTCCTCCGGGCGGACACACGCCAGGCCCGGCAGCCCCTTACAGATCATGCTTGCAAGACTCCGGGGTCCACGTGAGTAGCTGTTCACCGCACTTCGTGCCGCTCTTTTGTCGTCGCCAATGACTGTTCGTTCTTTAGGGACGGATGGAAGGTCGATCGAGCGGCGGAAGTCGAAATCATTGGCGCACAGACTCCAGATTTAGAAATCCACTTTAAACAAAGAGAGAAGTTATGCCTGCAAAGAAACAAGAAGTTAAAGCCGAAGAAATCCAGGAAGAAAAGATTGCAGAACTACAAGAAGGCGAAGTCCTCGACATCGCCAAGCTCAAAGAAATGAACATCGGCACCTTGACGCAGGTGGCCAAGGACCTGAGCGTGGTGGGGGCGACCGGGATGCGCAAGCAGGAATTGATCTTCAAGATCCTGCAAGCACAAACCGAAAAGAGCGGCCTCATCTTCTCCGAAGGCGTTCTCGAGTGCCTTCCGGACGGCTTCGGGTTCCTGCGCGCGCCGGATTACAACTACCTGCCCGGGCCGGACGACATCTACGTATCGCCGTCCCAAATCCGCAAATTCGACTTGCGCACGGGCGATACGATTTCCGGCCAAATCCGGCCGCCCAAGGAAGGGGAGCGGTACTTCGCGCTCATCAAAGTGGAGGCGATTAATTTTGAGCCGCCCGATGAATCCCGCAACAAACTCTTCTTTGACAACCTCACGCCCCTCTATCCCCAGGAGCGCATACACCTGGAGACGGTCAAGGATAACATTTCGGCGCGGGTGCTGGACCTGTTGACGCCCATCGGCAAGGGGCAGCGCGGCTTGATCGTTTCGCCTCCTCGCACCGGCAAGACGATGCTCCTGCAGATGCATTGCCAATTCCGTCACCAGCAATCACCCGGAAATCACCCTGATTGTCTTGCTGATTGACGAGCGCCCCGAGGAAGTGACGGATATGCAACGGACCGTCAAGGGGGAGGTGATTAGTTCCACTTTCGACGAGCCGGCGGCCCGGCACGTCCAGGTGGCGGAAATGGTGCTGGAGAAGGCCAAGCGGCTCGTCGAGCACAAGCGCGACGTCGTCATCCTCCTCGACTCCATCACCCGCCTGGCGCGCGCCTACAACACCGTGGTCCCACCCTCTGGAAAGGTCCTTTCCGGCGGCGTGGATTCCAACGCCTTGCAGCGCCCCAAGCGCTTCTTCGGCGCGGCCCGCAACATCGAGGAAGGCGGCAGCCTCACCATCATCGCCACCTCGCTCATCGACACGGGCAGCCGCATGGACGACGTGATCTTTGAAGAGTTCAAGGGCACCGGCAACATGGAAATCAACCTCGACCGCAAACTCGTAGACCGGCGCGTCTTTCCCGCCATCGACATCAACAAGTCCGGCACCCGCAAGGAAGAACTGCTGGTCCCCAGGGATGAACTCAACCGCATCTGGGTGTTGCGCAAGGTGCTGAACCCGCTCTCCCCGGTCGAGAGCATGGAGCTGATTATCGACAAGCTGTCGAAGACGAAGAGTAATTCCGAATTCCTCGCCTCGATGAGCAACGGCGGAAGGTAAGTACAGAGAATCGGGTCAGGGCTAGCAGTGTGGGTCTGCTAATCCCTGCTTCCTCCCCCGTGTTCTTCGCCTTCTACAGTCTTCGATTGCAGCAGTTTTTTCTCCCGCGCCAATTCCACGAATCTGCTCGACCACTTGATCGGCGCTGAGGTGGGTGGAGTCGATCTCGAGGCGTCCGGCGCGGCCACGAGCGGGGAAATCTTCCTCTCCGCATCGAGCTGGTCGCGGCGGCCGATTTCGTAGGCGGTCTGCTCGAGGGTGGCCGAACGCCCTTCTTTTCTGTCCTGTTTCAGCCTCCGGCGCGCCCGCTCCTCCGGATCCGCCTTGAGAAAGACCTTTAAGGCGGCGTTCGGGAAAGACCACGGTGCCAATGTCGCGCCCTTCCATCACCACACCGCGCCCCGCGCGCAGGCTCCGTTGCACGGCGATAAGTTTGGCGCGCACTTCCGGCAAGCGCGAGACCTTGGCCGCGGCCAGCGTCACTTCCGGCGTGCGAATCTTTTCCGTCACGTCCTGACCGTCCAGCGAAACGCGCGATTGCAGGCCCCGTCCGTGGGATGCGGATATCCGGCTGCGCAATCAGTCTTGCGACCGCCTGCTCATCGTCCGGAGCGACGGCTGACTCCAGCACCTTCAAGCGCCGCGGCGCGGTAGGTAGCGCCGCTGTCCACATAGGTCAGTCCAAGGCGCGCCGCCAGCTTCTGCGCGACCGTGCTCTTCCCTGCCCCGGCCGGGCCGTCGATGGTGATGACCAGAGGTTCGGTCATAAGCGGAGCTCGAAGCTGTTAGTCTTCCGTTTTCAGTTCTCAGGGCAAGCCCACTTTTGATTCATGCTGCCCGGCAGACCCGGACGCCTCGAGCTTGCTGCCTTGGGCTCTCCCTGACAACTGACGACTGAACACTGATAACTAAATCCGTTTGAACGCCTTCTGCAAGATCCTTCATCCCATAGCGCAGCACGATGGGCCGGCCGTGCGGGCAGGTCATGGGGCAATCGGTCTCGCCGAGCGCGCGCAGCAGCCAATCCATCTTGTTCCTGTCGAGCGACATGTTCACCTTGATCGCAGCGTGGCAAGAGACGGAGGCGGCGATCTTCTTTCGCAGCAGATCCAGCGACAGCGTTCTCGCCCTTCCTGCCCGACGCTGTCCAGGATTTCCAGCATCAGTCCGTTCAACATCGTCGGCGCGAGTTTCCGCGGGCGCGGCCTTGATGGCCACCGTGCGCTGGCCGAAGGGCTCGACCTCGAACCCGTTGGCGGCCAACTCCTCCGCAATCTCCTGAAAGGTTACCTGCTGCTCGGCCCTTAATTCCACGAAGATGGGCAGCAACAGCCGTTGTACTTCCACCTTTTTCTCCCGCCGCAGGCGGAGGTGCCGCTCGAACAAAACCCGCTCATGCGCCGCGTGCTGGTCCACGATCCACAGCCCCGTGGCATTAGTGGCCACGATGAAGCTCTCCTGAACCTGGCCGAGAGGTTGAAGATCCACCGGCAACTCGCCCGGCGCCACGATGGCGGATGGGGCCGCTTCGCGGGCGAGCGAATCAGCCGTCCGATCTCGGCTGGGCGGGAGCGTAAAGAGAGAGCGCAGCCTCGAGCGGGAGCCGATCCGTCCACGGCTCCGGCCGCGGAGCGGAAAGACCGAAGGTGGCTGCAGAACCGGGCGACGCCATGGTTGCCCGACGGCTGCGTGGCGTGCCCGCACGCGGGTCGCTGAGCGCCTTGGCCTGCCGCAGGCTCTTCGCTCGAGCTTCTCCGCAACCTCCGCCGCGTCAGTATCCATGGGCATGCTCTCGCGACGCCTTGGGCATGGGAAACGCCGCCACCGGCCGCGTCGCCAGCAGAGCCTGGCGAATCGAATCCCGCACCAAGTCGTGGATGAATCCCGAGTGGCGAAATCGCACCTCGACTTTGGAGGGGTGAACATTCACATCCACTTCCGATCGCCGGCAGCTCCAGAAAGATCAAGGCCACCGGGAACACGGTGGAAGGAAGAATGTTGCGGTACGCTTCCGTGATGGCGTGCAGGATCAGGCGGTCGCGGACCAGCCGGCGATTGACAAAGAAGTAAATGTTGTTGCGATTGAGCTTGTGCACCTCCGGGCGGGAGGTGAACCCGAAAACCCGCACCAGGGGGCCTTCGGTCGGAATTCCAGCCTCCTCCTCGGTGTCCAGCGCCGCGGGCAACATCATGCGCCGCTCCACCGGAGCAATCTCCACCAGTTGCTCGAGAGTTTGGGCGCCCATCACCTGGTAAACGCGCTCGCGCAGGCTCGAAACCGGCGATACATTCAAGATTTCGTTGCGTCAGCGAAACCAGCCGAAAACTCTTGTCAGGATGTGCGAGCGCATAATGCGTCACCAAGCTCGCAATGTGACCGAGTTCGGTGGATTCGGACTTGAGAAACTTGCGCCGCGCCGGAGTGTTGTAAAAGAGATCCCGCACCTCCAGGCGCGTCCCCACCTCCCATGCTACCTCCTTGACATCGCGTAGCCTTCCTCCTGCCATCTCCAGACGCGTGCCCGAGTTCTCCGAGGCGTGCCGGGTCTCGAGCACCAGGCGCGAAACGGCAGCCACCGAAGGCAGCGCTTCGCCGCGAAAGCCCAGAGTCGCGATTTCAAATAAGTCTTCGGCAGAACGTATTTTGCTGGTGGCGTGCCGCTCGAAGGCCAGCAAGGCATCGTCGTGGCTCATGCCACTTCCGTCATCCACCACTCGGATCAGGCGCTTCCCTCCCGCTTCCACGGACACTTGAATGTGACCCGCTCCGGCGTCCAGGGAGTTCTCGACCAACTCCTTCACCACGGAAGCGGGACGCTCCACGACTTCGCCGGCGGCGATTTTGTTGGCGACGGCTTCCGTCAGGATGTGAATTACGGACATAAGAAGTCGAGGAGTCGAGAGTGGAAGGTCGAGAAGTCAGGCCTTCGACCCTTAAAGTGTCATTCCGAGCGAAGCGAGGAATCTCGCTCTGAGTATTTCCAGAACAATGCGAGATTCCACGTCGTCCGGCGGACGCGGGACTCCTCGGAATGACAGGTGTTCTTAGCCTTTCACCCTTTACCCTCTATCCTTTACCCTTCTTTCTTAATCTCCAGCCCCAGCTCTTCCAGTTGCTCGGGCTCAACCCCGGCGGGAGCTTCACTCATCAAATCCACCGCGCTGGCGGTCTTGGGAAAGGCGATAACTTCGCGGATGTTCGACTCACCGGCAATGAACGCAATGATGCGGTCGTAACCCAGGGCAATGCCGCCGTGCGGGGGTGTTCCGTACTCGAGCGCCTCCAGAAAGAAGCCGAAGCGCTCTCGGGCTTTCTCCTCCGTCAAGCCCAGGACGCTGAACACCCGGCGCTGGATGTCCTGGCGGTGGATTCGGATTGAACCGCCGCCGATTTCTGACCCGTTAAGCACCAAGTCATATCCCAGAGCCTTCACCGAGCCCGGATCGCTCTCGAGCGCCTCCAGATCCTCCTCTCGTGGCGAGGTGAAAGGATGGTGCATGGCAGCGTAGCGCTTCTCTCGCTCGTCGTATTCGAACATGGGGAAGTCAATTACCCAGAGAAAGCTCCAGGTGCCGGGCCTGACCAAGCCGAGCCTTTCGGCCAACTCCAACCTGAACCAGCCGGATGCCTCATCGAGATGACGGAGCCGGAGGCGCGAGAGCTCCTCGCAACCGAGGAGCACAATGAGATCGCCGGCAGTGGCTCCGGTAGCGCTTACGATGCCCCGCAAGCATTCCTCGCCAACCGTCTTGGCGAGCCGCGACTGAATTTCGGAATCCTTCACTTCCAGGATGGCGAAATTCCCTGCCCCGAGCGTCTTGAGGGGAACCTGGTATTTGTCCATCTGGCTGCGCGAGATTTTGCCGGCCCCACCGGGAATTCGAAGCGCTTTCACCGCCTTGAACCCCCGTAGGTTGGCTAGCGGATTCCCACTCATGTCGATTCGTTTCCAGGCCAGGTCGAATCCCAGGTGCGGCTTATCAGAGCCGTAGCGCTCCATGGCCAAGTCGTAGCTCAGGCGCAGGAACGGCCGCGGGACCTGCACCTCGACCAGCGCAAAGAGCTTTTCCATCAGCCGTTCGATGATCTCGAAGAGCACCTCCCGCTGCGGGAAGGCCATCTCGATATCTATTTGCGTAAACTCCGGCTGGCGGTCCGCGCGCAGATCCTCATCGCGAAAACACCTGACGATCTGGAAATACCGGTCAAAGCCCCCGATCATCAGAATCTGCTTGAAGAGTTGCGGAGACTGCGGCAGGGCGTAGAAGTGGCCGTGATGCAGACGACTGGGAACCAGATAGTCGCGCGCGCCTTCCGGCGTCGAGCGCGTCATGAACGGCGTCTCGATCTCGCTAAATCCCAGCTCGCAGAGATGCTGGCGAACCACCTGACTCGCCCGGTGCCGAAGCCGCAAGTTGCGTTGCATCCGCCCTCGCCTTAAGTCCAGGAAGCGGTAACGCAGCCGCGTCTCCTCGCTCGTCTTTGTCTCGTCGTCCATCGGAAAGGGCGGAGTTTTGGACTCGTTAAGGACGAGAAGTTTTCTCGCTACGACTTCCACCATGCCCGTAGATATCTGTGGATTAACAGTCTCCGCGGCGCGCAGCACCACTTCGCCCTCCACACCTATCACGTACTCGGGCCGTACTTCGTCCGCCCGGTCATGTGCTTGGGCGCTGATGGCAGGGTTGCAGACCACCTGCGTCACGCCGGTATGGTCGCGTACGTCCAGAAAGATGATGTTCCCCAGGTCCCGCCGGCCATCAACCCAGCCGGCCAGAAAAACGGCTTGCCCCGCGTGCGACGTTCCTAATTCCCCGCAGTAGTGAGTTCGTTGTCGATCTCCAAGAAGGTCCAATCTCAAGTTCACCACCCAGAAAAGATTTTGCAAATAGTGAATAGTAAATAGTGAATTATAAATTATGAATTATGAATTCCAAACAAAGCCTCCATCCGGCGGCTGGCGGGAAGCTAAGTTCTGCGCACTCTTTCTCAATTTACTATTCACCATTTCAATCAGTACTGTCCCATCATATGTTGAACAGATCCAGTTGGATACGAGGATCTGGTTCTGAAATTCGGTCGTTGTATTGCGAAAAGGCCAATAAAATCGGGCTTTTTTCGAAAATCGTGACGCTCAGGATTTGCAGGATTTTGTACAAACTCAAGTCCAGCTGGAGTTGCTTTTTCAAGATGGCCACCAGAACATACACGCTGATCGCCACCCACACTTGGGTCTTCACGGCGTTCGGCGAGGTGCCGTAGAAAGCTCGGATACGCAGATGTTGTTTGATCCGACGAAAGAACAATTCGACTTGCCAGCGGGCACGGTAGAGTTCTGCGATGGTCAGCGCCTGGAGTTGAAAGTTGTTGGTGAGAAAGACGAGGCGCAAGTCTTTCTCGACGTCGAAGTAGTGAATGCGCCGCAGGGGTGCGGGATAGCGACGCGAGCTCTTGGGTCCGGTGAGGCGAATGGTTTGATCGGAACGCAGTCCCGTGGAGTGATCGACCCCACGCCACGCGCAGCGACGGTAGCGTGTGTTCTGTTCGGCGCGGGTGACGAAGAAAGCCAGAGCTTGGGTAATCAGGTAGAGACGCCGGTAGTCGACGTAGCCCCGCTCCAGGAGATAAAACGCCCCGGCTTCCAGTACCAATTGGTCGAGCAGCTTCACGTCGTTCACCTGCCCGCCGGTCACATAAACCGCGGTCGGGATGTTGCCGCGCAGATCGAGCAAGGTGTGGAGTTTGACCGCACTCTTGCGCCGTCGAAACTGCGCCCAGGGGAAAAGCGACAAGCACAGATCGACGGTGGTGGAATCGAAGGCGTAGACCGTCTCGTGGAGTTCCACCCCGAACGGTTCGTGCTGATAGAGGGTACGGGCCTGCGCGATGAGCACGCGGGCAAAATCGGCGTAGATGCGCCAGTCGCGCTGCAGGTTGGCGTTGGCCAGATTGTTGCGCGAGATGCCGCCCCGAAAGCCCATGTGATAAAGCTGGGGCTGATGTGCGCGCAGGCAGGTTTCGATGTCGCGCAAACTCTCGCGATAAGTGAGCTGGGCAAAAGCCAAGCACAGGAATTGATCCAGGCAGGAGAAACTCTGCACCTTGTAGTCGCCGTCGTAGCGGTCGACGCAACGGCGGAACTCGGCGATGGGAAGCAAATCCATCAACTGAGCAAAAATCCTGCGGCCACTGTTCATGCACCATCCCTCGGGAACTTTGGAAATGGCACAAGGGTATATCCGAATTCAAATCGATTTTGCTCATTTTCGCGGCCAACTCACAGCACAACTTGCACTTACAGGAATTTTCGAAATCAACATTGGGACAGCACTGATTTACTATTCATAATTTCTTTTAAGTGCACCGCGATATTTCCACGCTCCACTTCCTGCTGTTGACCGCTTCCCATGTCTTTCACTTGATAGCGCCCGGTGGAAAGTTCACCCTCGCCGATGATGATGGCAAAGCGCGCCCCGAGCTTGCTGGCGACTCCCATAGCTTTCTTGATTTTCATGGGGCCGTAATCGATCTCGACGCTCAAACCTTGCGCGCGCATCTCACGCGCCAAGCCTGCGGCCGGGGGGAGGGCGGCCTCGCCCATCCAGACGACGTAAGCCGCCAGCGGGGCCTCGGACTCGAGCCCAGCCGCCGCCTGCACAGCCAGAATCAAGCGGTCTAGGCCGATCGAGAAACCCATGCCCGGAGTGGGCGGGCCGCCGAGCATCTCGGAAAGTCCATCGTAGCGCCCGCCGCCCACCACAGCGTTCTGCGCGCCCAGCGCGCCGCTGGTAATTTCAAAAGTGGTACGCGTGTAGTAGTCGAGCCCGCGCACCAGGCGGGGCGTAACCTGATAAGAGAGCCGGCGCGTCTGAAGCTCACTCGTAACGCGGTCGAAATGCTGGCGGCACTCGGGGTCGAGATGGTCGATGATGTTGGGCAGCTTCTCGATGATGGGCTGGTCCGCCTCCACCTTGCAGTCGAGTACGCGGAGGGGGTTGGTGTCCGCGCGCCGCTGGCAATCCCCGCACATCGACGACTTCACGGCCTCGAGGGCCTCGCGTAGAACCTTCAGATACTCACCGCGGCAATTCGGGCAGCCGACGGAGTTCAGGAGAAGCTGATATTCGCGGATGCCGACCCGCTCGAGGAACAGGACGAGCATCTCCAGGATTTCCGCATCCACCAGCGGGCTTTGCGAACCCAGGACTTCCGCGCCGATCTGGTAGAACTGGCGGTAACGCCCTTTCTGCGGGCGCTCGCGGCGGAACATGGGGCCAAGGTAGTAAAGCTTGTGAATGCCGCCCTGGTTGTAGAGGCTGTGCTCGATGTAGGCGCGGACAACCGATGCCGTCGCCTCCGGCCGCAACGTCAATGACTCGTCGTCGCGATCCCGAAAGGTATACATCTCCTTCATCACAATGTCGGTATCGGCCCCCACGCTGCGCGCGAAGAGCGCTGTCTCCTCCAAGATGGGCGTGCGCACCTCGCCATAATGATAGGCGGCAAACACGCGATGTGCCTCTGCCTCGACACGCTGCCAGAGGCTTGTGTCGGGCGGCAGAAGATCGCGAGTCCCCTTGACGGAGCGAATTGGTTCAATTCTCAGATTCACTGTCAGTGTCAGCACACTCAGACGGTTCGCCGCCGGACCACAATCCTTTTCAAATTATCACAGCCGCAAGAAACCCCGCAAGGAGTTAAGTGAAGCGTCTGCGGAACGAGGAAGACGGAGCGATTATGCACCAGGGGCGGAGAAGCGAAGGGGCAGGGGGGAGGGACCGGTGAGGCGTGCGGCGGGCGCTAACCCAGGGAGCCGTAAGGCGACTGAGGTTAGCGCCCATCGGAACTTCTCACTTTGCCTTGACACTCGGGAGAAGCGTCTGCCCGCCCATCATGGCGCGATACATGTCTTAGTAACACCGGTCGTGCACCTGCCGGGGCAGGACGGCCCGGCTGACAGCCCCAGCAAGGCCAAAAGGAATAGACTCACGATGAGAAGTTTACTCAGCATTTATGATTCTCCTTCTTTGCCCAGGTGCGAACCAATTCCCGCAACCCAACGTAGTTTTGGATTCTCTTTTCATTATGACTATGGCACCGGCTAACTTGTCAAGGACTTTAGTCGGAAAAATGCAGAATTCAGAAGAGCAGGATTTGGGATTCAGGATTCAGGGAAGGGCTTCGCTTTTTCCCTGACTCCCGAATCCTGGATTCTGTCTTTTATGTTGCGCACCTGGAGAGATTGCTCCCGCTTCTCTCCGGCCCCGCCGCGGAAAAAGCCGGCGCAGGTAGGAGGGTGGAATCAACAAGTGGCGCCGTCAATCCCTAATTGTGGGCACAAATTCGAGCGGCTTGCCCTCGGCCCAGGGTCTGTAGCTCGAGGCGAAGCGAATGCGTTCCTCGAGCGGCGGGTGCGTGTACAGCCAGAAGCGAATGAAAGGATTGGGATCAGGATCTTCCAGGTCCTCTTCACCCATTATCTCGAAGGACTGCACGTCTGCGGCGTTGGGGTCAGCCACGGTCCCGTAAGCCACTTCCAGGCCGAATTGGTCAGCTTGGTGCTCGAAATGACGTGAAACTCCATTGAGGGCCGGGGAGGCGACAAACACCAACACCGTCAATACCAGAAACACGATCGGAAGCGACGCGAGGTCCCCTACGCCTTCCACCCCGGTTCGGATGTCATTCCGATCCGTCAGCCGCCGGAGAGGAATCTCGCTCTGAACAGTCGAGAAGTCGAGAGTCGAAGGTCGAGGAGTCAAGAACTTCTCGACTCTCGACTCCTCGACTCCTCGATTCGCATGACGGGTCGCAGCGTTCTCACGCGCCACGATCCTGTTAATGAGTAGAAACCCCACGTAGAACAGGAACAGAAAGAGCGTCTCATCCAGCGCGAATTCCTTGGGGATGTGATGGAGCACGTAGTGGCCGGCTTCGTGTCCGAGCACCAGGAGCGTTTCGTCGGAGTTCAGCTTCTTGAGCGTGGTGTCCCACACGACCACGCGTTTGCTGGCGCCCCAGCCGGAGACATAGGCGTTCACAGTTCGCGTCTTGACGCTCGCCTCCATTTCGTAGATACGAGAGCGGGGAATGGCGAGGCCCGCGTGTCCCAGCATTTTCTCGATGCGCTCGGTCAAGGCGGGTTGTGTCTTCTCGAGGGGTGTGAATCGGTAGAAGAGCGGCTCGACCACGTACGGCTCAATGAGGATGAAAGCCAGCGTGATGGGAATGGAGGCAAGCCAGAAATAAAGCCACCAGCGTCGCGGACTGCGCCGCACCAGCCAGTAAAAAACCCAAAGGAGAATAATTCCCGCCAGCGCAGTAAGGCCAAGGTCCTTCGCCCAGTCGGCAATCCAAGACCCGAAGCTCTGCGTCGAGAGGTCATAGCGGTGTTCGAGCGCGAAGCCCCAATAGTAATCCAGGGGGAACTCGAGAACCCGCACTGCCGTAAGAAACAGGGAGACAAACAAAGCGCACTGCACGAAGCGCCTGGCGGAGACTCGCCTGACCCATTCCCGCAAGCCCGCAGCGAACCCACTCCGCCAGAGCAATGTATAAATGGCAAGAGAAAGCGCCATGCCTGCGAAATACAAGAGATACTGAGTGCGCGAAAAAGCGATGGCCTTCGCCCGCTTTTCCGGCGTTAGAACGTAATGAGCCGCTTCCGGCGGCGCTCCGACCGGTTTTTGACCTGCTGAGGCTTTGGACTCCATCGCTGCCACAGGTTGAGACGAGGCAGAAGGCGTGGGATGCTGCAAAGTGGTCGCGAATCGCGGCAACGCGAAAAGGCCAAGAGCAACGATCAGCAAGCCCCACTTCATCATACTGACTACCGTCCACTTAATCCGCGCGACCCATGCCGACTAGCTGCAATCTTCTTCTCGCCGCACGGAGCTTTTGCGAGTTAGGTAGGGGCGAGTGGCGCTCGCCCCAGGGCCGAACGCCGTTCGGCCCTACGTGTCTGGCTAAAGTTCCGCCGCACCGTGTTTGGTACTACGCCCCATCATAGTGCAGGAGAAAATTCTTGACAACGCCGCAGCCACTCTCTACGATAAAAAGGCTGTATTTTCAGGAGGTTCGCTTGATAAAGCTGGACATCATTAACGAGGTCGTCAACCGCACCGGCATCACCAAGACCAAAGCGGAAATTGCTGTCGAGACCGTCTTCGAATCCATGAAGAAGGCCCTCGCCGGAAACGACCGCATTGAACTTCGCGGCTTTGGTGTCTTTAACGTAAAACCCCGCAAGACCGGAATCGGCCGTAATCCCAGGACGGGCGCCGAAGTAAGCATTCCGCCAGGGAAGGCCGTGCGCTTCAAACCCGGCAAGGAATTGCAAACGCTTCCCTAGACTATTTACAGATTTAGACGAGCAGGCGAAAATAGACTTTCTCGCATCCTCTGCTATGGGCGATGAATTCTATATCCGGCCTGGCGCCGGGGAGGCGTTTCGGGAGTTAAGTACGTCAAGGGGCGAACCGCCGGCGGTTTGGGGTTTCAGGCCACCTCGGCGGCGATGGTTTAACTCGCCTGCCTTTCATGGCTTCCTGTTTTTCCTCACCTTCGTGAGCACCCTGATCGTGGGCGCCCACATCGCCCTGAACTACGCGCATAACTTTCCCGCCTTCGACTGGGATATCTCCCGGGCCTTTTTCACAAGCATTCTCCATAACCCCAGCATGCTAAAGCTCGGGATACCATTTTCGCTCACCCTGCTCAGCATCTTGCTGGCGCACGAAATGGGACACTACTTTACTTGCCGGTATTATGGTATCCGGGCAAGTTATCCTTACTTTATCCCTGCTCCGACCTTGATTGGAACTATGGGCGCCTTCATTCGAATCAAGACTCCCATCACCACCCGGCGCGCGCTTTTCGATGTCGGGATCTCCGGCCCGCTCGCGGGGTTTATCGTCGCCCTGCCCGCCCTGATTGTGGCCACCTTGAAGTGCCAAGCCGTAGTACCGATAAATCTTCCAGACACCATCACGTTGGGCAACCCGCTTGCCATCACACTTCTGGGGAAAATCCTGCGCCCCGGCTTAAACCCCGCCAGCATCTCTTTACAGCCCATAGGCTGCGCAGCCTGGGTGGGATTGTTTGCCACCGCGCTCAATTTGCTTCCCGTGGGCCAACTAGACGGCGGCCACATCCTCTATGCGGTTCTGGGCGAAAGACACCGGACGGTTTCCTGGGGATTATTCGTGGCGCTGGTCCCTCTGGGAATTTTCTGCTGGGCAGGCTGGATGGTGTGGGCTGTCATCCTGCTGGTCGTCGGCCTTCGCCACCCCGTGGTCATGATTCCCTCCGAAGCGCTCGGCACAGTGAGGAAGAGTCTTGCCCTGTTGGCGGTATTGCTATTCCTTCTCACCTTCGTCCCCACCCCGTTTGCAGTTCGATAGCACGGGATGATGCAATAAATCGTAGGGGTAGGGCTTGCCGCGACCCTGGTCGGCGAGCAGGACTATGCTCGGCTGCGGTCAGGCGCGAAAAGGGGACGGCAAGCCGTCCCCCTACAATCATGGAAGGCGGCGGCCCTACATGATGCTGACCGGGTCCACATCAATCATCACCTCGCGGGGCTGGATCCCCGAGCGCGCGCAGTGGTCGGCCAATTGTTTCAGCAGCGCATGAAGTCGTGGCGCGTGAAGCCGACTTCAGCAGGAACTGGATACGATAGCGCTGCTCGACTTTAGCCAGGGGAGCAGGTCCGGGACCGAGAATCTTGATGACTGGGAACTGCCCTTCGACCTTGGTGAAGAATTCTCCCATCTCCTTTGCCACCTGCGCGGCCCTCTCCAGCTTCTCATGCTGGGCCACGACGTTGGCGAGAGCGGTGACGGGTGGATAATGCATCATGCGGCGGAAACCCATCTCTTTACTGAAAAACCCTTCGTAGTTCTGGTCTGCGGCAAGGCGAATGGCGTAGTGATCGGGAAAGAACGTCTGCACCAGAACACGCCCCGGGGCATCGCCTCTCCCGGCGCGGCCGGCCACCTGAGTTACAAGCTGGAAAGTGCGCTCTGCGGCCCGGAAATCCGGCAGGCCCAGACCAATGTCCGCAGACACTACGCCCACCAGCGTAACGCCGGGGAAATCATGCCCCTTCGCGATCAATTGTGTGCCCACGAGGATGTCGATCTTTCCCTGCCCGGAAATCCGAAAGCACGCGCAGGAACTCGCTGCGCCGGCGGGCCACGTCGCGGTCCAGGCGGGCCACCCGGGCGCCGGGAAAAAGCTCGGCCAATTTCTGCTCGAGCTTCTCAGTTCCCTCGCCCACATAGTGGAGGTATTCACTTCCGCAAGCCGGACAAACGGACGGAACAGCAGTTGAGTAACCGCAGTAATGGCAGATCAGGCGGTGCTCCCGGCGATGATAGGTGAGTGAGACGGAACAATTCACACAGCGCTGCGTCTGGCCGCAGCTCCGGCATAACAGAAACCACGAGTAACCTCGCCGATTGAGGAGGAGCATGGTCTGCGCGGAGGCTCGAAGCTGGGCCTCGATTTCCCGCTTCAGCCGGCGTGAGATGGGCACTTGGGTGTGCGTCTCGCGGAACTCCTGGCGCATGTCCACGATCTCGACCGCCGCCAGTTTCCTGCCTCCCACCCGCTCTTCCAGCTTGGCCAGGTGGTATTTGCCCTCCCGCGCATTCCAGTAGGATTCCAGCGCTGGCGTAGCGGAGCCCAGAAGAGCCACGGCGCCCGCCAACTGCGCCCGCACCACCGCCACGTCCCTCCCGTGGTACCTGGGCGTTTCATCCTGCTTGTAGCTCGAATCGTGCTCCTCGTCCACGATCACCACACCCAGATTTGTGAGGGGAGCGAAGACGGCAGAGCGCGTTCCCAGCACCACTTTTGCTTCGCCGCGGCGCACCTGCCACCAGCCATCGTCCCGTTCCCTTTCCGTCAGTCCGCTGTGCAGCAAAGCGACCTGATCCCCGAATCTGGAAAAAAACAAGGACTGCATTGCCGGGGTAAGGGCAATCTCCGGCACCAGCATCAGGGCGGAACGGCCTCGCTCCAGACAGCGGGCAATCAGGTGAAGGTAGATTTCCGTTTTCCCACTTCCGGTAACGCCGTGCAGCAGCACGACGCTGAATCCTCCGGAATCAAGCCGAGGGGAGAGATCATTGAGGACGGCGGACTGCGCGGGCGTCAGTGTGGGAGGAGCTTCCACATCGTCATTCGGAAAACCAGCCTCTCGGGTCCCCGATCGCTTCCCGGGCCACCACCCGCGCTTGCTTTCGCCAAGTTCGATCAATCCCGCCCGGCTGAGCGTGCGCAAGTTGCCTAAGTGCGCGTTGGCCGCTTCGAGAAGCCGGCGGTGATCTTCGGCAGGCCCCTGCTGTTCGAGCGTCTCGATAATTCTGCGCGCGACGGGAGAAAGCCGGGGTGGGAGTTCCGGCAAAGGTCCTGCCAGCCGCACGGCAAGAACCTTCCGGCGACTGCGCTCCCCTTTCACTTCCTCGACTGTCACCCATTTCTGTGCCAGCGCCTGCGCAAGCGCGTGGGGAAATTTCTTGTGGAGGATCTGGAGGGAAGCACCGGGCCGCCGGTCGAGGTACGCCAGCAGCGCGGCTTCCTGGCCTTCGCGGCTCTCCGTCAAGCAGTCCCGCCCCGAGTTCCTGCATCTTTCGGCTTCCCTCTTCCGTCAGGTGAACATGCCGGGCATGCCGAGTCTCGCGCCTCAGCGGCAACATGGCACGGAAGACTTCCCCGGGCGGCGCAAGGTAGTAATCTGAAATCCAAAGCCCGAGCTTTACGAGTTCCGAAGAGAGAACAGGTTCAGGATCGATGGCCCGCAACGCCTCACGCACTTTGATTCCAGGCGCAAGCTTGCCTGTTGGACCAAGCACGATGCCCGTCGCTTTGCGAGTCGCCAGGGGGACCAGCACCCGCTGGCCCGGAGAAACTGCAAGGGAAGGCGGGAAGCGATAAGTGAGCGGATGGCGGATGGCCGCCATCACTGCGACATCAAAGAAAGAGCCTTGCGGCTTTTTTCGTTCTCGATCCACTTCCGCATTCTATGCCGTACGAGTCGAGGAGTCGAGGAGTCGAAAATTTCATTTCGCCGGAGTTTCCACATTTGTGCTCGACTGTTGCCCTCGTCTACATTCCAGCCCTCTCCCCCTTGGGGGAGAGGGTGGCCCGCAACCGGCGCTTTCGTCAGCAGGCGCGGGACGGGTGAGGGGGTGCCACAGTCCGTTTGCGCATCATAAACGGCCTTTGCCCGGGTCACGCCAGGCTGGCCCGAGCGCGCGTCGCTACGAGGTTTGTATAGAGATTACCCAGGCGATCCAGCATCTTGATTGCCGGTGAGAAATTTCTGCGGTTGATGTGCTCGATGTTAAGTCCGAGGGGTGGCGGGTCAGGCGGGAGGTTATCGAAGACATCCATCAGAATCCGCTGCGCAAGGTCGAGCGACCTTTCCAGGCAGGTCGGAGCGGGGGCCGTGACACCCTCTTCCGAGCCCAGCAGAAAACGATCGAGGTCCTGTGGGATGTCCGCCCCCAGCCAGCGCAGGAACTGCAAATCGCGGCGGTGGCTGACCGGAGCGAAGCTCAGGAAAACGCGCGCCTGCAAGCCGTTCAGCCGCTGCACCAGCCACACCACGTCATTCGAGTCAAACAAAATCTGCGAGGTGAAAAAGTCGAGGCCCGCCCGGGTCTTGGCGCGAATCCGGTCGGATTCGTTCTTTCGGCTGGGAATGGTGATTCCGCCCAGGGTTATCGGCAGTCCTTCCCTCCGCACCAATGTGGCGGCCTGCATGACGTTCGGCCCGGGGTAGCGGAGTTCGGCGGATTCACCGCCCACGAGCACGATATGCCGCAGGCCCCGTTCCAGGCAGGTCTCGCGGAACCAGATTTCCGGCTTCGGGTCATGGACGACCACGCGGTTGAGAACCACCTCCGCCCCCAGTTCGCGCTGAATGCGTGAGCCAAAAACCCGCGGCTCCACGCGCGGCACGAACTTGCTGGCGCGCTCCGCCCCACGATCTTCGTCGTGAATTTCCGGTAGGTTGACCCCATCCACAAATTGCTTGACCCGTCCCAGCTCGGCAAGGGATTCGTTGATAGCCTCCGGCTGATCCGCCGCCGCCGGCACGACTTCAAAAAGCGTCACCGGAATGGAAGGGTCCGGTATTTTTTCTTGCAGCGTCATTTGCCGATGCCTGCGTTGATGGCCTGCGTAGTTCGCCCTTGCTTATTTCTCACTTTAGCCCAAACAGGAGGAAACCGCAACCTTGGGCACGGCTGATAGGGGTAGGGAGAACCGAGTAAGGTCCCCCCTCCCTCCGAACCGGACAGGCGGATGTCCCGCATCCGGCTCTCCAGTCGGTGGTCTTACCTACGAGAGGACTGACAGGCCAAAGTAGGGGCCGTAACCAAGGAGAACAACCCACGTTCGGCAAAGAAAGCATTGGACCAGAGCTGATGATCGTGGTCCACCCCTGCCGCGCCACCGTTGGCCTGCACTCGCGCGAAGGCCTTCCGCAGGTTGGGCAAGGCGTAGACCTTGTCGATCAGCCTGAACCACTTGCCTCCCTTCACCCCCTGTTCGAGGGCCGTCAACATCCGTTCCGTCCAAACCGCTGGTTCTGCCCAGTCCCACCGAGCCCGTATCGCCCAGAGGTCCTGAGCTTCTCCTGCTTGTTGAGTCCGCTCCGACACTGTCGCAGGTTGAGCTTCCTTGGCTTGGCCCGTCACGTCTCCACCTTCCTGCGCTCCCTTCGCTCCAGGCCCGTTAGGACCCTTCTTCGCTACTATGGGCGCTCTGACTCCTGCCCGCTCCGACGCGGCAGTGCACGGGTGATTTCCCGGCGACCACCCGACCGGCTCCTCCACGAGCAGGTCTCCCTGATTCACGTGCTCGGCCTTCCGACCATTCCGTCTCCAACCACCCCCGTGGCCCCAACGTCGCTTTCCCACGCTACCCCTCAGCTCGTTGGGCTTCCTCCGGTCCCCCGCAGGTCTGGGCTTCGCCATTCTCTAGCAGGCTCGCCGCACACGATCGGCCGAATCGAGTTTCTCATCGTACGGACTGGTCGTTCACCTCCCGTTGCTTCCCACACCGTCTCGCGACGGAACCTCGCCTTGCGGCGAGTTGCAGTTACGTTCGGTTACAGGCCGGAGAGCGTATGCCTGAAGAGGACTTTCACCCCTCCGACCAGGCACGCTTTCAGGCGCACTAGAGGCGGCTTTACGCCGCCACGTGGCACTCGTGCAGAAGCGGGATCGCCGTTACAATGCCACATGGCGAGGTAAACTCGCCGCTACGAGTGTCCGAGTGTTAATGGCGGTCTAAGTCACCCTCCGGCTCGGTGCGGGGGACGTAGATAACGCAATTGGGAGCCTTGAGCGCCTGGACGTAGTATTTCCCTATAGCTTCAAACACCTCGTCCGGGAACCGATCGCTTCGCTTTTGAGTCGCTGGAACTTGAGTTTGGATGGCCCCGTATTTTTTCTCCGCAATCTGTTTCACGATCTCTTGGCTGTTCAGTTTCCCCAGCCGCACCAGTCTGGCGCTGTTGAACGGATCAAGAACATACGGCTTGCCCGCATCGTAACACAGAATCAGGCTCTCACAGATAGCCGGTCCCGGTTGCGCGGCCAGGAACGATACCTCAGCTTGGAACTGCCTCTGCTGCTCCGGCAATTCGGAAAGGGCCTTGGGCACACTGGCGCCCCAGGGGAGGAACGTCAAGACCACACTCGAATAGAGCAGGACAGGGGTCAGGAATCTCCACCGGCCATCTTTCCCCAAGGCGCGGATGAGGGCCTTCCACAAAAAATCCAGGCAGGCGCCCATAATGATTGACATGGCAAAGAGGTTTTCGAAATACGTATTCTGGCTGACCCCCGAACCCCCTCCAAAGACCACACCGATCAGTAGCGAGGAGAAGAAATAGAAGGAGATCATGCGCGCCTGGCGGTTTTGAAGCTGCCAGATGGACCAATAAGCAGAAATTGCCAGGGGCAGTCCTAAAGGGGAATAAAACGAAAAAAACAAGTTGCGAAGCTGCTCGAATGAAAAGGCTCTCGAAGTCAACAGGTGAGAAATGAAGAATGGACCGCCCACCAGAATGTTGACGGCGATTGACAAGGCCGTGAATAACGCCCCAAAGATCACGAATCGCACGGCCTTGCTCGAGGAGGTAGTGAAAAGGTCGGAGAGCACCGAAATGGGAGCAGACAGAAGATTCTGCTTGATGTTGCCTCCCAGGGTGAAAAGCGAAGTGATCCCGGCAATCCGTAGCGTGCTCGGCGGGGCCCCTAAATACATCCACATGCCCAACAGGAAAAACGGAAAGGGGAGAATTTGCGGATCGTCCGCCCCCACGGAGAAAGGGGTTCGCGCGCAAAAAAGGCCAAGACAAAAGACGCCTGCAAAAACCGCCGCTCCCCAACCGCCGGTCAGCTTCTTGACAATCAGCCCTACCAGAACGCACGAGACGAGCAGCGCGAAGATGGAAAGCAGGCGACCTGTCAACAGGTAATCCCCGGTCAGGCGCGACAGATACCCGACCAAGTAAAACGATAGGAAGGGATAATTGACCGTGGTCCAGCCGAACTTCGGATAGTACAAGGGCAAATGCTGCATCGCGGTCTGGGCATTGCAAACGTTCCAGCCTTCGTTGTAGTTGAACTCAAAGCGATAGAAAGCTCGGACCAGCGGGTAGTAGAGTGTGACAAGAGAAAAAACAGCCAGAATTGCCAGTGTAATCCACACCAACACTTCGGTTAATGAGAATGCAATCTTCGAGGACGAGTCCTCTCGTCCTCCGGGTGGGCCTGCCGTTTTGGGAATCGCACCCGCTTTTTTGTGCCTACGGCTACGTGCCATGTCCCTTGACCCCAAGCAAGTAACGCAGCGCGGCCCGTCGCCGCAACCAAACGAAAACCTCCGTGTCCTCTGTGCTTTTCAAGCGTTAACACGGAGCACACGGAGTGTCTCTGTGGCCTCCGTGTCAAAGCTTTTCTGACCACAGAGGACGTAGAGGCGGCACACACAGCGAGAAAAATCTTCACAGCACAACAACATCGCAACTCGCTACGGCTCGTTGAAGGGCGGCAGGCGATGGGGATGGCGATAGGCGTCCCGGAGATGATTCACGTGACTGGCTCCCTGCTCCCAGCGCTGCAACTCTTCATCGTAACGAACCAGGATATTTCCAAGGAAATACGGCCTGTTCTCCCCCAGCCAGAGCTTCTTGTAATGGTCGCGCAGCAAGCTGGTCTGGTCGCGCATGTCCTGGAGCAAGCCGTTATTTCCGTCGATTCGTTCCATGATGTCGCCGACCGTCTCGGGCTGCGCAGCGTTGGCTTGCGCCTGGGCATAGAGGTCCATGATGTATTTTGCGTAGATGGCCTTTTGGCCGAGGAAATCGAACCGCCGGGCGGCAAAGTCCACGTAGTCCAGCAAGTCCTGATTACGGCGCGCGAGGTGGGAGTTGGTGATGAGATCGGCAATCACGTCTTCAGCCAGAAGCCGAATCTGATGCGCGGCCGGCTCCATCTGGCCGTAGAACTTCTGCCCGTCCGGGCTCAAGGCGTCAACCCAGGTTAGCCAGTCCTCTCCATCCGAATGGACCGCGCCCTCAAGCAGGCGATGGATCTCTGTGAGGTTCTTGATCTCGGTGGCGAAGTGATGATCATGAGCACGATAGAACGCCCAATCCCACCCCTCGGAGAACTGCTGCTCATCCACGGTTTTCTGCCAGGCCTGAGCGGCGCCGTAGACCAGTCCGTACCAGGTGAAATTCACCATGCTTTCGCCGTCGTCCATCCAGGTGGTGTTAAACACCCCGGTGGCGCCTAGCTCTTTTCCGTCTGCCACGAATTGCCGGATGTTGGGCAGCGCCTCCGCGTAGTTCGGAAAAATGCGGCTCCAGTTGCTCACGCCCGGCGCCACCCAGGTTTCAAGTCCCACGTCGCGGAAGGGCTTGATCTGGTTCACGAAGGACGCTCGCGCCGCGTAGTCCCATGGAACCGCGATCATGTCGTGCGGCAAGTCCTTGAGATGCTCAGGGTGCTGGACACCCATATCCCCCCAGAAGAGGACCTTGCGATGATAGGAACTCAGGTTTTCGTCGATTTTGCGCAGGTAATCAATGTAGACGCTGCCGTAGCCTAGTTTCTCGATCTCCGCCTTGGTCCGGCCCTGGCCCAACTCAAAGGTTTCATCGGCCCCAATATGGAAGAACGGCCCCGGAAAGGCAGACGCGAGGTCCGCAAACATCTTCCCGATGAAAGTGAAGGAGGCAGGGACGGTGGGCGAGAGCACGTGGCCGTAAGGGACCTCGGCCATGTCTTGGAACTGCTCATTCTGGAGCGCCAAATGCAAGTGCCCAAAGGACTCCTGCTCAGGGACGATCACCATGTGATATTGTTTGGCGTAGTTGACGAGTTCGGTGGTTTCCTGCGGAGTAATGGCGCCGCCCGGGGCCGCTACCAAGGGCAGGCTGGGGTAAGCAAAGGTGTTCTCCATGTAAAGCGAGAACAGGTTGATTTTGTATTCGGCCAGCAGTGAGATTTCCCTCTTGAAGGAAGCCATCGTGGGGATGGGGCCGCGGCTGATGTCGATGCTCGCGCCGCGCCAGCGCATGGCGGGCCAATCCACCACGCGCACCACCGGCACCTCTGCGCCTCCCGGCGTCCGCTCGAGCAACTGGCGAAGCGTCTGGACGCCGTAAAAGACCCCCGCTGCGGTCTTACCCACTATGGAGGCTTCGCGGGAAGTCACCACCAGGATGTAGCCTTCCTCTTCGGCTTGGGGCGGCAGGCTCAACCCCGACTCGTGCAGAATCCGCTTGCCGGCTTGGCTTTCGCTGCGCGCCAGCACAATACGCGGCCCGCCGCCTTTGGCTCCAACGCTGGAGGCGATGCCGCCTAGTGAATCCAGCTCCTGAGTGAGAAGCGAAGCAGCAAAGCGGTCTTCCTCCTCGTTGCTTGCCACCTCGATGCTGACGCGCGCGCCCAGCCGGAGTGCTCCCTGACCCACTTCAAGCTGGTTCGGGTACGGAGTGAGCGGCAGGTTGGATGAGAAAAGCCCCGAGCTAAAAAACACCAGTGCAAACAATAAGCTAGCAAATTGTCTATTCACAGTTGACCCTCCTACTCGAGTCGGTTGGGCGTGCCCTCAGCCGGCATTCCCGTTCTAGGACCCAGAGAAGGAGAGAGTTTACACCCTACCGCTTGGTTTTGACACTCTCTGAGTCGGAGCCTCTAAGTCGGGGGGCGCGCTCTTGGAATGACGAGGACGGGGACCAAAACCCTCAATTTTATATGTTGCGCGCCTGTCGGGTCTTGTAGGCAGGAGTTTCCAGGGCGTTAGCCAGTTGATAAAGCGGCATGAAAACAGACAAAATGCCCCCTTGAGCGCCTTCAACGCGAATTTAAGAGGACAGGCGCAACCCTCCCTCCCTCCCATACGTATTAGCTCTAGCAGCCTATTTCAGACGGAAGCCATTCTAATTCCGTCGGTGGCTGTATAATTATTGATGTGGGGGGCGTTCATACAAGGCTGGAAGTTGCTGCCGCGTGATTTCACCAACTGGCAATTCTGACTGGAAGGGGTGGGGCTCAGCCTCACTCGCGCGCCTGTTACAACGGAGGTTGATCATGAGGAAGAAGGCTGGGGGGAGACTTATGAGCCTGGGCGTAAGATGCGTCTTTCCCTCCGTTTGCGCGGGCTTCCTGGTGTTCATTCTTGTAGCGATAGCACGTGGCCAAGCGCCGAGTGCGGCCTACAAGGCCATGGGAGCGGTGGTAAGTATTGAGCCGACCGGCTTCACCATTCAGACCGATTCCGGAACGCGCCTGGCTGTGTTGCTTCAAAGCAACGCCACTCTTGTCCGTGTCGCTCCCAATCAGAAAGATCTGAAGTCTGCCACCAAGATCACTGCCGGGGACATCAGCGTCGGCGACCGCGTTCTGGTGCGAGGGCACATTTCGGACGATCAGAAGACCCTCCTGGCCACCTCGGCGATCATCATGAGCAAGGCGGATATTGCGCAAAAGCAGGAAGCGGAACGCGCTGCCTGGCAGCGCGGCGTGGGCGGACTGGTGAGTTCAGTCGATCCCGTCACCAGCACCATCACGCTTTCGACGGTGGCCTTGGGCGCGACCAAGAAAGTGGTGATCCACGTTACCAAGGACACGGTCCTGCGCCGGTACGCGCCGGACTCCGTTAGGTTCGACGATGCAAAACCCGGAACGCTCGACCAAATCAAGCCCGGAGATCAACTTCGCGCGCGTGGCACGCGCAACGAGGATGGCAGCGAATTTGCCGCGGAAGGGATTGTCTCGGGGTCGTTTCGGAACATAGCCGGCACGGTCTCTTCGATCGACGTCAGCCAGAACACTATCAGCGTTATGGATTTGAAAACGAAGAAACCCGTGCTGGTGAAGTTTACGGCGGACTCTCAACTGCGCAAGTTGCCCCCCGATATGGCCCAAAGGATCGCCATGCGATTGAAGGGGGGGGAGGCCGGGGGGGCTCCGACCGGCGCCAACGGAAATGGCGGTGCACGCGCCGCCGCACCGCCGGCAGGCGCCCCTCCCTCGGGCGGCGGTCCGGCAGGTCCGCGACCCGGTGGAGCGCCTGATCTCCAGCAAATCCTCAACCGGATGCCGCCGGCAACACTTGCGGATTTGCAGAAGAGCGACGCCGTGATGATTGTGGCCACACAAGGCACGGCTTCCGGGGGAGTTACGGCAATCACGGTACTGAGCGGTGTGGATGCCATCCTGGCCTCTTCCGCCAGCACCAGCCAGGCGATGTTCATGGCACCCTGGAACCTCGGCGGCGGCGGAGGCGGAGAAGAGACAGCACAATAAATCAGCGCCCGGTTGTAAAGCGGGCGTTTTCGTAGGAGACGTGATGAAATTTCGGCTATTTGGAAAATGGATTTGTATCTTTCTGGCGCTTTTCTTGGCGCCAATTCTTGCCAGCCCTTTGCTTGCGCAGACCTCTTCCGGGACGCTGCGCTGCCAAGTGAGCGACCCGTCAGGCGGAGCAGTGATGCAAGCGACCGTCCTGGTGACCTCAGCTAGGGGAGAAACCAAAGCCGCAGAAGGGAACAAGGACGGCGTTTACGAATTCAAAGGACTGGCTCCCGGGAAATACACCGTGAAGGCCATCGCCAAGGGCTTTGCGCTTTATGAGCAGCAGGGAGTTGAAATCAGCGCAGGCCAAGTTCAAAAGCTGACCATCTCGCTTCAGATCGAACAGCAAGTGCAGGAGGTCACAGTCACAGGCACGGCGGCCACCGTTAGCGTCAATCCCCAAAACAACGCCAGTTCACTCGTCATCTCGGGGAAGGAACTCGAGTCGCTCTCCGATGATCCGGATGAATTGCAGTCCGAACTGTCGGCGCTGGCAGGGCCGGCGGCGGGGCCAAACGGAGGCCAGATTTATATCGACGGCTTCACCGGCGGGCAGCTTCCCCCAAAGTCCGCGATTCTCGAGATTCGAGTCAATCAGAATCCCTTCTCGGCCGAATACGACCGGCTCGGCTACGGCCGCGTGGAAATTACTACCAAGCCTGGCATGAGCCAATTCCACGGCCATGGGTTCGTGAGCGGGAATACCACAGCTTTCAACACGCGCAATCCTTTCGCCCTCGAGGAGCCGACCTATCATTCGCAGTTCTACAACGGGAATGTCGGCGGTCCGATCAACAAGAAGGCGGCTTTCTTCTTCAGCATATTCCGCCGCGACCTTCTCGACCCGAACGTTGTGAGCGCCTATGTTCTCAGTCCTGATTTGACTCAGCAGATTCCATACAGCCTGGCCGTGCTCAATCCCCGCATGCGCATGAACGTCGGTCCACGCGTCGACTACCAGCTCAGCTCGAAAAACGTCATGACGGTGCGCTACCAGTATTGGGAGAACAACAACACCAACAACGGCATTGGGGGTTTTTCTCTCCCTCCGCAGGCCTTCAACTCCAACGGCGCCGAACACACCATCCAGGTGAGCGACACTCAAGTGATCAGCGACCGGACGGTGAACCAATCCCGTTTCCAGTACCTTCGCGACAGCGACTACTCGGCGCCCGCGAATTTGCCCGTCAGTAGCACCAGTAACCTTATCGGCCCGCCTATTGGGTGCCTCTTGGCGACACATCCCTGCCAGTTCTATGTGCGGGGAGCATTTACAGGCGGCGGCACTACCCAGGGAATACAGACGGACACCGAAGATCACTACGAGTTCCAGAACTATACTTCGATCAATCTGGGCAAGAATTTCGTCAGGTTCGGAGGGCGCTTGCGGGACAACGATGAGATGACCAGCTCGACTGGCAACTTCAACGGCACGTTTACGTTTCCTACGCTCACCGCCTATCAGATTACTCGGCAAGGCCTGCAAAACGGTTGGACTGACGCCCAGATTCGGGCGGCGGGCGGCGGGGCGACTCAGTTCTCGATCAACAGCGGCATTCCCGCCGTGAGCCTCAATTACGTTGACCTGGGACTTTACGTTGAAGACGATTGGCGGGCCCGCCCCAATATGACGCTCAGCATGGGCCTGCGCTTCGAGACACAGAGCGGTATTAGTGACCACGCCGACCTCGCCCCGCGGGTGGGCTTGGCTTGGGGCCTGGGCCGGGGCAAGTCGCCCAAGACCGTCCTGCGCGCCGGCTTTGGCGTTTTCTATGACCGCTTTTCGCAGGATTCTCTGCTTCAGGCCGAGCGCCTGAATGGCTGTATCCAGCAGGGCCTTACAATCAACGACCCCGGCTTCTTCCCCAATCTTCCGACTCTGAGCGCAACGGTAGGCTGTCAGGCTGGTTCGAACATCGACCATGTTGATCCGAACCTGCGAACGCCATATACGATGCAGGGGGGCGTGGGTCTGGAGCGGCAATTATCAAAGAATGCCACGCTCTCCGTCACTTATCTCGCCTCGCACGGGGTCCATCAGATTATGACCCGCGACATCAACGCGCCCCTTCCGGGGACATACGACCCATCGAGACCAGCAACCGACCCACTGCCGAACATTGTGGGCGTGCGGCCGTACCAAACCTTCGCTAACATTACCGATGTTGGAAACATCTACCAGTACGAGTCCGCCGGTATATTTAATCAGAATCAAGTGATCACGAACTTCAACATGCGCATGGGAGGGAAGCTGAACTTATTTGGCAATTACACGCTCGGCTACGCGAGCGGCAATACCAGTATGCCGATGAACCCGTACGATGTCGCGGTGGACTACGGGCGGTCGGGCTTCGACGTCCGGCACCGCGTCTTCCTGGGCGGCACCTGGACCATGCCGCGCGGGTTTGCCGTCAGCCCCTTCATCGTCCTGAACTCCGGCGCGCCCTTCAATATCGTCTTGGACCAGGATCTGTATGGGACTGCCATTTTCAACGCTCGGCCTGCTTTCGCCGGCCCGGCGACACCGGCGTCCGATATTCTGGCGACTCGATGGGGGACTTTCAATACCGCCCCCGGCCCGAATGACAAGCTCATCGGGCCCAACTACGGCTCTGGTCCGGGCCAATTCACGACCAACCTGCGCCTGAGCAAGACGTTCGGCTTCGGGAAAAAGCCTGAGGGCTCTCGCGGTGGGTCCGGCGGCGGTCCGGGCGGAATGGGTGGTGGCAGAGGATACGGCGGCGGGCTCGGAGGCCGCGGGCTAAGTGGCGGTGGTGGCGGCGGTTTCTTCGGCGGGGGAGCTGCAACGAACGCGCGCTACAGCCTCACCTTTAGCGCCAACGCGCGCAATGTCTTCAACAACGTAAACCTGTCGTCGCCGACTGGCAACATCGGTTCGCCACTCTTTGGCCGGTCGAATGGGCTAATCGGAGGATTTTTCTCCTCGGCCGCGGCGAATCGCCGTATCGATTTTCAGGTCGCGTTCAACTTCTAGCGAGGCTTTGCCTCAGACCGACGAGCCATGGCCCGCTATAAAACAGAAGGGCGGGGGTGGAGCCCCGCCCTCCCCTGCAATCAGGCGAAAAACCTGACTCATTCCCACCAAGTTTCAAACCTCAAGACTTCCACCGCGTTTCTGACTCCAGTTGTCATTGCACGGTGAGGATGACCCTAGTAGCACGAGTGACAGTCGTCGTAGTTCCGCTGACAACTCCCACTCCCGCAGTTGACCCGGTATAGGTGCCCAGGATAGTTATGGGGTAATTACCCGTGGGAGTCCCGTTGACCGTAGGCGGTTGGATGACATTCGTGTAGATCTGGGTGTCACAACTGATCCAAAACGCTGCGGCAAGAGCCAGCGAGGCTAAAGCCACCTGTGCGTATATGAGTCTTCTGCGCTTCCCCGTTCCACGGAACCGCGCCTTCCCGCGAACCAAGAGGACGATAAGCATCAACAGGCTGCACGCCCCCCACAAGGCAAGCATCTTCGGGGGTGCTGGGGGAACCCGCGGGAGTGGCCGCGGGACCAACACTGCGGTTGTGGAGGTTGATTGCGCCGTGGTGCTCACCGAAAGTTGGGAGCTGATGGCTCCACCCTGGGGCGTCAATGCCGCGGGGTTGGCGAGACACAACGCTCCCTGCGGCAAAGGCCTGAGACAACTCAAGGTCACCGGTAGGCTAAAGTTATTGATAGGCGACACCGTGACGGTATAAATGGTCGTCGCCCCTGAGATGATGGTGTTAATGGCCGGATAGGCAGAAAGCGAGAAGTCCTGGAAATAGATCGCTAAAGTCAGCGAGGCCGTCTCGGAGCCGGTGGTAGTGTCGATTCCGTTGACGGCGAAAATGTAGGGGTTGGTGCTTGTAGCCGAGAGTCCTGAAAGCGTCATCGTGCTGGTGCTCGGTATGGTGGTGGAGTTCAAAGCGATATTCGCTGGATTGAACGCGCAGGTGCCGGACCCACAGGACAGGGCGATGGTGTCCGTAAAGGTGCCGGAAGGCAGCAGAGATGTCATGGATATGGTAAAGGTGGTAGTGGTCGTGCCAATGGGCAGAGATTGCGTGAGGGCAGGAGAAGTCAGGCTGAAGTTAGGGTTCCCAGTCCCCGTCAAAGTAATAGCCGATACACCGACGATAGTGTTGTCAGTTATGCTGAGACTCCCCTTACGAATGCCCGTGTTGGTGGGGGTGAAGGTGATCTGGAAGGCGCAACTGGCGTTCACGGCAAGCGTAAACGGGGTAGAAGGGCAGGTATTGGTTTCCGCGAAGTCGCCCTGGGTTGTAATGTTGGTAACGGTCAAAGGGGTTTGGCCGTTGTTGGTCATGAGCACGGTCTGCGCTGGGCTGGTGGTGTTCAAAACTTGAGCCCCGAACACCAGACTGGTCGGCGAAAACAGCACCGTCGTGGCGCCCGTGACGCCAGTGCCGGTGAGTGCGACCAGGTGCGGACTTCCGGTGGCATTGTCGTAGATGGATAGCTGCTCGGTTTCGGCCGCCAGCACCGTGGGAGTAAACGTGACCTTGATCGCGCAGACTCCTCCTCCCGCCGGGAGGGTTCCTACACAATTGTCAGTCTCCGTAAAATCGCCACCCGCTGCAATACTCGTGATCTGAAGCGGGACGGTTCCGGCGTTCCTAAGAGTCACAATCGAAGGAACATTCATAGAGGTTACGGAACTACTGGTGCCTTTGGCCACGTTCCCGAAGGCTATTTTCTGCGGGGTCAAGGCAACCGCCGGAAGATTGTTGTGGGAAACCATGGAGACGAAGGCGCTGCCAAGGCCAGTGGTGTTGCCCGGCTGCCCTTGATAAGCGAGCGCGATGGCCGGGAAATTGGAGGAGAACGTTGTCCCTGCGACGGCAGCTTCGACGTCGTTATTGTTGTTGGGGTTGGTCCACACCGCGATCGCATTTCCGAAGTCTCCGGAGCTACCCCCGAGATAGGTGGAGTACACTAAAGACGATCCTAGCGGATTCACTTCGGTAACGAAGGCATTCGGGCAGGGACTTGAACCGCAGGTCCCTCCCGCATAGCTTGCCTGCAAGGCGTTGGCGGTGGGAAAATCATTCGACTGAGTGCGTCCGGTAACGTAGGCATCCCCCGCACTGTCGACCGCAATCCCCGCCGCCGCGTCAGTCAAGCTACCGCTCAAGAGAGTGGAATAGAGGAGCGCATTACCGGGAAAGTTGAGCTTGGAGACGAACACCGCGGAATACCCCGGTGCTTGCTTAGTGGTGAAGGTCTGAAAGGCGCCGGAAGTAGTGGGAAAGCTTGTGGTGGGGTTGCACAGTGTGGTCGTGGTCGATGCGGGAGAACAGGAAGTGAGCGTGCTACCGGTTACGTAAATGTTGGATTCGCTGTCTAACGCGACCGCCCAGGCCCGGTCATCTCCTTCTCCGCCCAGGTAGGTAGAAAACGCGAAGCTGGAACCACCAGAAGTCACCTTGGTGATGAACGCATCCACGCTCCCGGCGTTGGAGGCCTGGTAAGGGTTGTAGGTGGGAAAGTTGGTGGAAAAAGTGAAGCCCGCCACATAGGCGTTGTCGCCGGAATCCACTGCGATCCCCTGGCCGGAGTCCGCGCTACCGCCCCCGAGATAAGTGGAATAAACCAACTGTGTCGCTTGCGTGTTGACTTCGGCCACAAAGGCATCCCCGTTGCCACTATTACCGGACTGAATCGGATTGACCGTGGGAAAATCGGTGGATTGCGTCGAGCCTGTCACAAACGCATTCCCATACAGGTCCACCGCTATGGCCAGCCCGTAATCGACATCGCTCCCGCCAAGGAACGACGAATATATGAGCTTGGCGCCACTGGGGTCTAATTTGCTGACAAAGGCGTCCGTGTTACCGCCCAGAGTGAGCTGAAAGACGTTGGCAGTGGTGGGGAAATTAGAGGAGGCTGTACTGCCCACGATGTAAGCATCCGCCGAAGAATCTATGGCAATCCCGTTGCCGACATCGAAGTTATTTCCCCCTAAGTACGTCGAGTAGACGATCGCCTCGCCGTCATACCTCAGCTTGGTCACAAACGCGTCCGTGTTGCCCCCATAAGTCCCTTGATAAGGGTTTGGGTTTTGGCTACCGACGGTGCCGCTGGTGGGAAAATTGGTTGACGAGGTGCTCCCCGTAATAAAGGCGTCACCGAGAGAATCCAAGGCAATCGCATTCCCCGTGTCGCCTCCATTGCCACCCAGGTAGGTCGAGTAAACTAGGGACGGATCAATAACCAGCGGCGCGCGTGGGTCATAATCGGGCACCTCGAAGCCGACCCGGTTGTGCCCCCTAAGAACATAGGATGCGGCAAGGAAACGCTTCTTTGCCGAGCTCGATCTGTAATACTGGTAGGCGATCGGCCGGCGAAAAGTCATCCGGCCATCAGTCGAGGTGAAGACCAAGTCACCTTGCTGATCGATGGCCGCGTCGCTGCCCTCGAAGCTCAACCCCAAGGACTGCGGCTTGACGCCCGCTGACAGGACGAAGTCGTATTCCAGTTGACTTTGATTTCCGTAATAAACAAGGTTCACGCCGGGGCGAATATCCTCGAACTGCACCTCTTTATAAGTCGGAATATTGGTATGCCAGCGGCTGGGGTCATTACCGATGAAATAGTTACTGACTCCGGGAAGCCGGTGGAGACCGGCGGCGTGGGCAGAGAGCTTCGCTCCCTCGATCTTCATTCTCAGCACGCGAGTGGATGGCGTTGGCTGCGCCTTTTCCGGAAAGCGAGCGCCCTGCCCCGGTGATTGCAACGCCAGCGCCGCTTCGCCGGGTTTCAATAGAATGGTGTAACCCTGGCCACGCGCCAGAAACCGGACGCTGCGGTCCGCCTGCCCTTGGTTCACCTCGAAACTCATCGGCAGTGCGGCGTACGATTTCAAAACGCGCGCTTTGGAGGCAGGAAATTCCTGCGGATGGGAAGGCATCCTGACTGGTTTGTGACCTGTAGGATTCAAAACAGTGAGGAGAATGGAAAGCAGTAAGAAAAAGATAGTCAGCATGTCCACCTTTCTAATCCTGGCGGCGGAGCAAAGGAGAATACTCCTGTTCCCCGCGCCCAACTTTTTCCTGAGCGGCTCTTAGACCCCTGCGCTTATTGCTGATTAGCGACCGCCCGTTTCTCTCACGCTTCCGTTTGATGTTGCCGGTTTGCATGAAATATACCTTTGATGCCCTCGAACTCAAAAGTGGAATTTTACCGCAAATTGGATGATGCGCGCATCATTCGGGTTGTCGCGCGTAGAACTGATCTGGCCGAAGTTCGTGGTGTTCAGAAAGTTCAGGATTGAGGGCACCGCGAAGAACGGGTGATTCATTACGTTGTAGGCTTCAACGCGGAACTCGACCCGGACATTCTCAGTTACCTGGAAACTGCGGCGAACGGCGGCGTCGAGCCTGAGAAGGGGTGGGCCGTAAGCCTGCGTGGGGGCGCCTCCCAAAGGTGTAAGGTCGCTCTGCCCTGTGGAGGTGGCCACCGGGGGATTATAGAAAGCCGCAGGATTCCAGTACTGGTTCACATTATGCAGTCCGGAGCTGGGATTTGCTCCCTGCACCATCGGAGCATCGCAGCCCACGCCCGCAGCGGTCGTAATGGTACAAGGAATGGTCACCGGCTGGCCGCTCGCAAAGGTGAAGAGCCAGTTGAGAGTCCAGTTCCCGAGGGCTCTCCCCATAGGGTCGCCCTTCTGCGACAGGTATTGTTTTCCCGGCCCAAAAGGAAGGTCATACCCGCCACTGAAGTGAGCCGCATGCCGAACGTTGAAATCCGCCTGCTGATAATCGCCCTTGACGCCGAAAGCCTGAATATAAGGGGCGCGGTAAGTTTGCGGGTTCTTGAGGTCGAAAAAGTCCAGAGCATTCGTCCAGCTCGTCGCATACGTATAATTGGCAAGGAAGCTGAGACCGTGTCCTAGATGCCGCACATATTGCACTTGACCGGAATTGTATTTGCTGTTCCCTTGCGTCTCAATATAACTCGTCCCATAAGCAAAGTTCAGGTAAGGCTCATAGGCTTGAGGTTGCTGGAAGGGGGGGAGCAACTCGCCCACTTCATTCAATCCCGGGTTGACCAGGAGATGATGGCCAACCGTCGTCACCCAGGAGAACTGAACAAGATCATTATTCGGCCGTTGATATTGCACCGTGAGATTGAAATTATTCGAGTAGGGGTTCTTAAAACTGCGTTGGATACCTCGCAATACCAGTTGATCCGCGGTAGCCGCTAAAGGGGTGAGTGGAACAGGCGCAAGCCCTTGTTCCAAAGTCGCGTAGCTCAACGTGGAAGGGTAGATGATCGGCGAACCATCATCAGGACTTGTGTACTTGTAATTGACTTGAAAGGGATAGTTGCCGCCTAGGTTGGCCCGGGCCCCCTCGTTTTGTAGCCCCCCGTAGAACAGCCCATATCCACCTCGAACCAAGACCTGCGGCGAGTACTGATAAGCGAACCCAACGCGGGGCCCGATATTGTACCATTGGCTCTCCATCACCTTTCCTCGAGGTAGATAGGTAAGAGTGACGCTATCGTTAATGAGCGTATTGGTAAAGTCGGTGGAGAGCGTATTTATATAGGTTGCGGTGCACGTGATTGGGTATTGCGGGCCGCAAGGGAGAGTATCGACTCCCCGACCGGCAGGAATGATATACTGGGCGCTCCCTGCCCCTCCCGGAACAAAGTTCGCCTCCGCGCTAAAGTTCTCCTTCCAAGGCTGGAAGTATTCCCACCTTGCCCCCAGGGTGATGGTCAGGTCGGGGCGATACTTAAACTCGTCTTGCAAGTAGGCGGCGTAGTAAAGCCGCCGGTTGTCCGCATAGGTGTTGGTTACGTTGGAGGCAAGAACCTGGTTCGGTCCGCCCACGTAACTCTTCCCAAAAGCAATCGACGACTTCTCAGGCGTCAGAACAAACTGCGCGGCGCCCGTGCTGGCGTCGAGGGCGTTGGCAATGGAAGTGAAGTTGCCCGAGAAATCGAACTCCCCGCGGGAATAAGGAGGCTGATTGGTCGCGGCTTTAATCTGCATGGCCTCAGCCCCGCCTTTTATGATGTGAATCCCATGGATCTTGGTGAAACTTTCGCTTACCTGGTAGGTCGTGCTGTAATCAACCGCGGGCATGTACGGACCACTTCCCAGCGGAGAGTAAATCCCAACGTTGAGGGTGGGCAGGCCGCCGTTGCCTGTGTATTGTGGAACTCCCGAAATCCCGTACTGGGCAGGGATATCGGTCAGGTCATTGGCGTAGGCTTGCACCCTCTGCAACTCCATCCAGTCGGCCGCCAGTCGGAAATCGTGCACCAGCGTCGAGGAAGAGACGTGATTGATGCTCAAGACGCCATTGAGTGCCTTCGCGGTCTGCGTATACCCTCCGCCATCCGCGATGCCTGGGAAAGGCCCCACCTGTAATTGAGGGTTGTCGAAGTAGCTGAAACGACCGAACACTTGGTTGCGATCGCTCATGTGGTGATCGACGCGAGTATCAAACTGGTTGGCGTCACCTCGGCTGTACGAGTTCGTCATGTAGTTATTGTAAATACTCGTTGTGGTAGGGACCGCGTACAGATTCAGGAGCCCCGCCGCCACCGCGTCCACTCGTTTCGCAAGGATCACGTTGCCCGGAAATGGCTCCCGGACGTAGCCCGTGGCGATGGCGCTTAAATTTGTAATCGGATCAACTTGGCCGGTCGCCAAAAAGCGTGTTGTGGCAGGATCGAAAATCGTTCCGCAGGGTACGGTCCGCCCCAGCACATCCGATCCGGAGGTGCATTTCGGCTGCCCGCTGATCAAGTCTGAGAAATCCGTATATCCGCTGCCTCGCTCTTGGAGCGTGGGCACGGTGGCGACGGTCGGAACCCCTTGGCGAAACTTCGTTCCCTGGTAATCGGCAAAAAAGAACGTCCGGTTCTTGCCGTTGTAGACGTTGGGGATGCTCAGGGGCCCACCTAGCGTCGCGCCAAACTGGCTCCTGCGCAATTCCGCCCTCTTCAGAGCTGCGGCGTTATCAAAGAAATCCGCTGCATTAGTGGCGTCATTACTGAAATATTCCCAGGCGCTTCCATGAAATTCGTTCGTGCCTGATTTTGTCGTCACGTTGACCGCCGCGCCAGCGGCCCCTCCGATGGCAGCGCTGGCAAGAGGGGTTTGAACCCTGAATTCTTCTATCGCGTCCATGGCAGGAAGGACCTCGTACGCGGCGCCTGGGAGGAAGTCCGGGAAACGGATGTTGTTATCAGCCCCGTCGAGGAGATAATTGTTTTGGTAAGTCTGAATCCCGTTGGCCGCGAAACTCCCCGTCTTCGCCAGGCCCGTGGACGATGCCGGGATGGGGCCTGTGCCAGAAAACAACTGGGACAAAAAGGTGAAGTTGCGGCTGTACACGGGGAGATTTCTGACCGCCTCGGTAGTCAATACCTTGTCCGCAGGCTCGTAAGTGTAAGACGCAGCCGATCCTGAAGAAACGGTGGCTCCCGAAGCAGCCTGGGAGGCAACGAGGTTGAAATTCACTACCGCCTGTTGCTGGATCTCGACCTCGACCCCCGTCTGAAAGGCGGGGACAAACCCTTGCAGCTCGACGGACACGGAATAAGTGCCGATCTTGACCGGCGTGAAAATGTAGGTTCCGTCTCCCCGCGCGTAAGTTGTTTTCGTAATGGAAGTCCCTTCATTCTTAAGAAAGACTTTGGCGCCGGCCGCTCCGTCACCGGCGGGATTTTTGACCGTCCCAACGACGGTTCCTGAGTCAACTTGCGCGCAGGCGGCTTCGCACCCGAGAACAATACAAATCAGGAGGCCACTCGTTTGCATCAACCTGATGAACCCTGAGATCGCTCGTGTCAATGATTCCTCCAGTATCCTCTTGCGGTACGGTATGCCCCTTTAGGCAGGGCATTTTAGGGCTAAGATAAGCCGGTTACCTCATCGTTTCCGTTTCCCTCGGCCATGGTTCCTGCTATAGGTGAATATTGCGCAACGGGGCGCAAATAACTGGTTTCAAAAGCAGCATAAAGTCGTTGGAAGGCTATAAGACGGCGGTGGTTTTCCCCCTTTTTGTTAGCCCAATGTAAATGTTTACTTACACAGACTTGATGTCAGCCCGCGCCTTTTTGCAGCTTCCAACGCGAACTCGTTCCCTCGCTTTGAAAAACTGAATACTGATCAGGAGGGGGCTTCGTGAGCCACCGTGCTCATCCCGTTCCCGCCGCAGCGCAGTGCGGAAACCCCTGGCACGTCAAGCGCGCCTCTGGAGCTCATCCAAGAAACTTGTAGCCAAGCCCCATTATAGTCTGAATAAACTGTGGATGGCTAGGATTAGTCTCCAGCTTACGTCGTAGAGTGGAGACGTGGACATCCACGGTGCGCGTGGAAGCCACCCCACCGTATCCCCACACTTCCTTCAGAAGCTCCTTGCGAGACAACGTCGCTCCCCGGTGCTCGATGAAGTATTTGATCAATTGAAACTCCCGCGCCGAAAGAGCCACCGGGGCTCCATGCCGAAAAACCTCGGCGCGGCGGAAATCCACTCGGATGGGGCCGATCTGGTAAATTGCGCCCGGCCTCCCGCTTCCACTCTGAGCCCGGCGCAGATGTGCCTCGATTCGGGCCAGCAGTTCCAGCATGTCGAAGGGTTTGGTAACGTAATCGTCCGCCCCGATCTTCAGGCCGAGAACCTTATCGATTGTCTGGCTGCGCCCGCTGAGCATCAAGATGGGCGCTGTAATCAATTGCTGGCGCAGCTCCCGGCATACCTCGAGGCCGCTTGTCCCCGGCAGCATGATGTCCAAGATGATCAAGTCGAAGTAATCACGCGTTGCCCGCTCGAGGCCCGCTTCCCCATCCTGGGCGGCTTCGACGCTGTAACCTTCACACTGTAAGCGGTCTTGGAGAGTCGCCGCAAGCCCCGGTTCGTCTTCGATTAAGAGGATTTTCTTTTTCATGGCAACGCTCGCCCGAGCCCTGCCGGCCTAACATACCGGGCTGATGCACCGTCTTATTTGCTCAAGGCTTCTGCGCCTGCTGCGGCAACCGCATGATCGTTCTCGACTGTGCTGCCGCTGACACCGACCGCCCCCACCACATTGCCCTTCCGGTCCTTCAAGGGAATGCCACCAGGAAAGGTTATCAGCCCGCCGTTACTGTGCTCGATCCCAAATAGAGGCCCACCTGGTTGGGAGAGTTTTCCGATCTCTCCGGTGTTCATATCAAACCAGCGGGCGGTGCGCGCCTTGCGCATGGAAATGTCAATGCTCCCCAGCCAGGCGCCGTCCATGCGCACAAACGCCTTGAGGTTGCCTCCCGCGTCTACGACAGCAATGTCCATGCGAGTCCCAAGCTCCGCCGCCTTCTTTTTTGCCGCCGCCAATATTCTTTCTGCTGCTTCCAGCGTGAGATCCTCCGTCATTTTCTCCTCCTCATACGGACAGTTTCAAAGTCGCTTCCTTGCAGCCCTCAGGTAATTGGCCAGTAGCCTGATTGTACCAACTCCTTCGACTAGATGCTAAGTGTTCGGTTTTCCCGGTAGTGTCTCAGTTCGGAGTTATAGCCGCGAGTTTATCCGTCAACTGACGGACCAAATGGTTCGTCCCTTGACGGATAAAGCTGCCTCTACGTCAAACTGAGACACTACCCCCTGCCCAGAATGATGGAGGATTCCGCTTGCGAGAAGCCGGTCCTCCGCCTATACTTAGTAGATCTTCCGACGGGAGTCGCGAGTTGCCTCGACGGTCGCGACCAGACCCCGGGCCTGTAGCTCAGGTGGCTAGAGCGCACCCCTGATAAGGGTGAGGTCGGTAGTTCAACTCTACCCAGGCCCACCAATCAATTCACTAGCACAGGTCGAACGGCTCTAAATTTCCCTCTCGCAACAAAGCAACTTAGGGCAGCTCGGGTGTCTACCAAAGCGTGTTTGAGGGCCCCCAGTCCACGGCAGGGAAAACGGTATTGTCTCAATTTGACGTACAGGCGGCTTTACCCGTCAAGTGACGGACCATTTGGTCCGTCACTTGACGGATAAACTCGCCGCCACAACATCACTGACCCACTACCGTTTCCC
>CAVWDS010000009.1:0-796907 GCA_963753795.1 uncultured Acidobacteriota bacterium | reverse complement strand
CAGGAAGTGATCGCGCGGGCCGAGGCGCTTGAGCGTCGAGCTCGGCACCCCGATTACGCCGGGATTCGAGGCCTTGGTGTTCAAGGCCTCACGCGGTATCGAGGACATCTACGAGCTGACCTACATCCGCAAGGACGGCAGCCGCTTCCCGGCGGTCGTGTCGGTCACGGCCCTGCGCGACGATCAAGACGCCATCATCGGCTACCTGCTGATCGGCACCGACAACACCGCGCGCAAGCAGGCGGAAGAGGCGCTGCTTAAAGCGGGGGCCTTGCAGAACGCGATTTTCAACAGCGCCAATTTCTCGAGTATCGCCACTGACGCCAAGGGCGTCATTCAGATCTTCAACGTCGGCGCCGAGCGCATGCTGGGCTACGCGGCCGCACGACGTGATGAACAAGATCACCCCGGCCGACATTTCCGATCCGCAGGAAGTGATCGCGCGGGCCAAGGCGTTGAGCGTCGAACTCGGAACCCCGATTGCGCCGGGATTCGAGGCCTTGGTGTTCAAGGCCTCACGCGGCATCGAGGACATCTACGAGCTGACCTACATCCGCAAGGACGGCAGCCGCTTCCCGGCGGTCGTGTCGGTCACGGCCCTGCGCGACGATCAAGACGCAATCATCGGCTACCTGCTGATCGGCACTGACAACACCGCACGCAAGCAGGTCGAAGCAGAACAGAAGAAACTCGATCAGCGTCTGCGCGACCACCAGTTCTACACGCGCTCTCTCTTCGAATCGAACATCGACGCGCTGATAACTACCGATCCGTCCGGCATCATTACCGACGTCAACAAGCAGATGGAAGCGCTCACCAATTACACGCGTGGACGAGCTGATCGGCGCGCCGTTCAAGAAATACTTCACCGATCCGGAGCTGGCCGAGGCGGCCATCAAACTGGTGCTGAACGCAAAGAAAATCACCGACTATGAGCTCACCGCACGGGCCTGGGACGGCAAGGAAACAGTGGTGTCCTACAATGCGACCACCTTCTACGACCGAGACAGGAATCTGCAGGGGGTGTTCGCCGCCGCGCGCGACGTCACTGAGCGCAAACGTCTCGACCAGGCGCTGCAGGAAACGAATGTCGAGCTGGAGAACGCCAGGATCGTGGCCGAAAAAGCCAATTTCGCCAAATCGGGATTTTTCGCCACGATGAGTCACGAGATCCGCACGCCGATGAACGCCATCATCGGCCTGGCCCACTTACTGGTGGGCACCGAACTTTCACTTCGGCAACGCGATTACCTCATGAAAATACTGGCATCGTCAAAGTTGTTACTGACTATTATTAACGATATTCTCGACTTTTCGAAAATGGAGGCCGGAAAGCTGGAGTTGAGCCCCGTGCCGTTCAGGATGGAGACTGTCCTGCACGACCTCGCCACCATCATTGGTGGGACAGGCCAGGCCAAGGATATCGAGATTTTGTTCTCGATCGCGCCCACTCTGCCGACCACCCTGATCGGCGACGACCAGCGCCTTCGTCAGATGTTGATCAACCTGGTCGGTAATGCCGTCAAGTTCACAGACCATGGTGAGGTGAGCGTGCATGTCGAGCCAGTCGAGGTGGACGACCAGCGGGCAATCCTGCGTTTTCTGGTACGCGATACCGGCATCGGTATGAGCGAGGAACAGATATCCCGACTGTTCCTCGAATTCAGTCAGGCGGACAACTCCACCACCCGACGTTATGGCGGCACCGGCCTTGGACTCGCCATCTGCAGCCGCCTCGCAACCCTGATGGGCGGCACGATCGAAGTCGAAAGCGAACTCGGCAAGGGCAGCATCTTTTCCTTCACCGCCAGCTTTGCCCGCACGCCGGCGGAATATGACCATGATGATGTTTTTCTGCACTGCGCCGCGGCGTTGCGCGACCTTCGGCTTCTTATAATCGACGATTGCGTAATGGCCACCGACAGTCTGTGCGCCTATGCCAAGAGCTTCGGCTGGCGGTGCACGGCCATGGCCAATTTCGCTGACGGCTTGGAGCTGATGATTTACATGGCAACTGAGGGGACGCCTTTCGGTATCGTGCTGCTCGACTGGCGGCTGCCGGGACTGGACGGACCGGATGCCATCTTCCGTCTGGGGGCGACCACCGATCCGGCCGCCCAGATCGTGGTCCTGACCAATGGCTTCCACTTGGGCGATGATTTACGGGACCTGGTGGGCACCGGAGTAGTCACCACCTTGAGCAAACCGTTAACTCCGTCGATGCTGTTCGATGCGGTGGCGACTGCCCTTGGTTACCAACCACGCAGCGCCACTAATCCGGTCTACGATCCGTCATCGGCAAGCCTGATCGACACCCGGATTCTTCTCGTCGAGGACAATTACATCAATCAGGAAGTCGCCCGCACCCTTCTCGAACGGGAGGGAGCCACCGTCGTCACCGCCGGCAACGGCCACGAGGCCCTGGAGCTCCTTGCCCTGGAGGATACTGCCTTCGATGCCGTGCTGATGGACGTACAGATGCCGGAAATGGACGGCTATGAGGCATCACGGGCGATACGGGCACAGCCGCGCTTCGCCTCCCTGCCGATCATTGCCATGACCGCCAACGCCATGACCGGCGACCGCGAAAAGTGCCTCGACAGCCGGCATGAACGACCATATCCCCAAGCCGTTCGACCCGGCCCACCTCTACGCGACGCTGGCCCACTGTCTCGGCCGGCAGACGCCGAATCGTCCGCACGACGAGCCGGTTGTCGGCACGCCTTCCTTGCACATTGAGGGGATCGACACCGTGACCGGTCTGTCCCGAGTTCGCGGCAATTTCGATCTTTATGTTTCGCTGCTCGAATCCTTCCTCGCCAAGAATGGAGAAGTCGCGGCCACGCTGGATCAGGCGATCGCAGGGGGACAGCTGGATCAGGTTCGCCAGTTGGCTCATGGCGTGAAAGGAGTGGCCGCCAATCTTGGCGCCGACGCTCTCGCTTCGACGGCAGCGGACCTGGAGCGGGCCGCCCGAGAGGCGGTCAGCAGTGGCCCTGGTGTGGATCCGGCGGCGGTGCGAGCGGCATTCGACTCTTTCAAGCCCAGTCTTGCCCTGGTACTGGCCGAACTCGGCGCCTACTTCGCCCTCAACCGCAAGGAAATACAAGACGACGGTCTTCCGGCCACCCGCCGATCCGGCCCAGACACGGCAGGCCCTCGGCCAGGCAGCAGAGTTGCTGGATCAGCCGATCCGTATCTGGAGACATCCCCGCCCTTTTCCCATGCCCTTATTCCGTAATTCTTAAAGGCGGGCTGTGCAACCGTATCCCAGCCCAAGCCGTAGCGCAGACCTTCATTGACCACCGGATTGAATTTGCCTATGGTCTGATCCGTTCCCATTGCCGCGACCGCGCTCCCGGAAAGGATTCTGGTATCGCCCAGTTTTCCTTTTCCGATAATCATCATGGCGAGCTTGAGCATGTCAGTGGGTGTCGAGTTCAAGCCACCGGACGCATACGCATTTACGAAAATCTGCGGTTCCCTCTCATCTCCGGTATAAGAAGCGGCATAGGAATCATCCGGGAAATAGGACAATGCAAATCTGCTGCGACCCATACCCAGCGGGTTAAAAATTTCATCCTGAACGAACTGGGGGAAATCCGACCCGCTGACATCCTTGACGAGTTCTTCAATCAGGGTAAATCCGTCGTTGCAGTAGGTCTGCATGAATCCCGGCATATGCTTGAGCCTTTCGTATTTAAGACCCTCTACGAGCTGGTCCGCATAATCGGTTATGGGAGTCGTCGTTTCGCTGTTATGGTACATGGAGCCGGGGAAACCGGGCGAATGGTTCAGGAGCATCCTGACCGTAACCTGTGCATATTCGCTGGAAAGCATTTCGAAATCGGGAATATATGTCGTTACCGGCTCATCGAGATCCACCCTGCCCTGATCCACAAGGATCATGGCTGCAACGGTTGCGATCATCTTGCTGGTTGAGCCTATTCCGAACATGGTGTCTTCTGACGGCGCTCTTTTTTCCGCTTTGTCCGCGTACCCGAAACCTTCTGTCCAGACTATTCTTCCATCCGCATAAAAGCCGACCGTCATAGAGCTTGCGCCGGTCTGCTCAAGTATCTCATTTGCCGCCGCCCGGCCTTCAGCGATTGTCGCGCTGTATACAGGCTGGCTCTCCGAATTTGAGCTGCTTGAGCCACCGCACCCCGAGGAAAGAATCAATGAAAGCAGAATGAATATGGAAAGGATATTATGAAGGTGTTTATTGATATTTAATCCAATCATAGAAACCTCTTTCGTTCATGTTTTCAGGAACACAATCCTATCCAGAAAAAACACAAATCTAATACACATATAAAATATTCATATCGGCCAAACAGAGAAAATAATTAAGCCGGGATGCCGCACAGGGAAATACATCGGAGAATTATATTCAGTAAGAGAAGAAATCGAGGATCAGCAGCCGGCAATTTCCTTCCAACATCCCATCCCCGGCAGATCCTAGGGTTCCAGGTTTATCACCATATCGACATAATCAGTCCAGGCATTTGCCCCGAAGAGCAGTATCTCCCTGTAGAATGACGGAGGATAGAGGTCGTCGGTTACCCACATGTCATGGAAGATACTCAATCCAGAGGCTTCAGGATATCCATTATTTCGCTTATAGAGCACGGCATCGCTTAGAGTCGACAATACGTTCCCTGCCCTGGCCTTGACTGCGGGGTCGACACCGTCGCTGATGATGATATGATAGAGGTAATCTCCCAGGTCGACATAGTAGAAGTTTTCGATATCGTTTTGCTGCATGCTGAAGCTGTCGCTGGCGGCCCGGTCGTAGTACGCCGCAGTTATTTGATCATAGTTAATATCGCCGAGCGCTTCCAGCGCATAGGCGTTAATGGCATCGTACAGGGCATCTATTTTTGAAAGATCAACCAAGGACAGTGTGAACTCCCTGGGATTAAGCTTGCGCTGAGCCATCAGCTGATATGCGTTGTCGCACATGACCCTTGCAAGCGGAACAGGCTCAATGTCCGGATCGTCAATAACTGCGTCAATCCCCTGATAAGAGAAAAGATCGGCAGGGAAGTTCTCTTCGGAGCTTAAGAGGTAGCTGGCGCTGCCGCGCACCTCATAGGCCAGCTCGACCCCGCCCATCAGACAGGCGAACGGATAAAATATATCTACAGGACGGCCGAGGAGTCCTTTCAGATAGGCCGTGGCCTGCCCCAGTTCATTATGCGTAAGCCTGTCATTATCGCTGCCTTCATCGAACCCGATGCCGAGCACGCCCAGCATATCGGGCGGCAGGTCGGTGAATCCACTCCCATGGTTGAATATCGAGTACATATAATGTTCTGACGGATATCGTGCGGTGGCCCAGCTCAGGAATGCCTCTGTGTCGCTTAATGAGCCTGAATTGATCTCGCCGACAGAAACCATAAGGTCTTCATTGAAATCTCCCCCGGTCAGGTAATAATATCCGTCTGCATATTTGGCGTCTTCGCTGTAGGCATCCATCATGAGGATGATCTGGATATTATTGTCAAGGTCGCGGGCCTTTATATCCTCAAGGGTTTGTAGATAGTATTCAAGGATAATCCCCATATCATAGCTTATATTGTTATCAACGGCGAAATGGGTAATTAGCGTCCATTTGTACGGGGTATCGTTCACTTCAATGGACAGCTCCTGTTCAGCCTTGTACAAATCCTTTGGCAGGACCTCATCAACGGCCTTCACTTTGAAGGTGTAAACACCTGTGGCTCCGGTTTCGACAGTGCCGGAAACAGTCCCATTCTGTGCCAGGCTTAAACCTGGCGGCAGTGCGCCTGACTCAAGGGTGAAGAGGTAATTGCCGGTGCCGCCCTTTACAGCAATTGCGGTCTTGTAATAACCGCCTGCCTTACCATCATGCAAAGGGCCGCTTATTTTCAGGCAACCGGCCAGAAGGACTGCCGAGATTATGAACACCAGGACTGTAAGCCGCCATGAATAACCGGATCTGATTTCTCTCATCATGAATCGATACCCCCTCGTAATTCTTCAGGATCAACACAGATGCAATAGGTACTGAATATATCATACTGCCGGTTTTCCGGACAATCAATATTACATCACTATGCCGGACAATCCCGGCCTCACCTTTAATAGCGCACTATTCCACGTAGATACCGGCTGACCGAAATGCACTTCAATTATTTCAGGAATGTTCCGATATGTTCTTCATGAAGAAGACCTCCTTTGCCGGATTCGCCGCTATCTTTATAATTATTCTTTCTCTTACAACCGCTTGCTCGGAAAGCAGCAACAGCAGCGCACCTGTTGAGTATACGCCGCCTGTTGACGCCGACTTCAGTTCCGACGGCTGGGCTGAAGCATTCAATAAAGCCCATGACAGGTTTTCCAGGGAATATGCCTTCACTGACTGGAAGAATATCGATTTCAAAGCCCTTTATGACGAGTTTTATCCAAGGATAGCCGAGGCTGAGGCGTCCCATGATACGAAGTCTTATTATCTTGCAATCAGGGAATACCTCTCAAACATTCATGACGGCCACATCTCGTTTCCTGCAATAGACGAGACAATAATGAAAGAAGAAGTAGGCTACAGCTATGGCCTTGCCATAGTGGAGCTTGACGACGGACGCTTCATCGCCGCAAAACTTTTGTCTGGCGGCCCGGCGGAGACTGCCGGGATTCTTCAGGGTGCCGAAATATTAAGCTGGAACAGCATTTCAGTTGAGGCAGCTGCAGCACAGGTAAAACCCATCTGGAAATCAGGCCCGCCTGCGACGAATGATTACTCGAAAGATTATCAGGCTCAACTACCTGACCCGCGCACCCATCGGAAGCCAGGCGACCGTAGTCTACAGAAATCCCGGAATCTCATCTTCTTTAAGCACGGTGCTGAAGGCAGCGGATGATTCATATCTCAGCCCGGATATCACCCAGTGGTTCGCCAGAAGGCCCACCATGGAGCAGGCGAATCGTTATCTCGATTATTACATGCTGCCTCAAGGCTATGGCTATATGGCACTTTACATAGAGCTGGACATGAGCGACCCATATTCATTACAGAACCGCGTTATCAACAAATTTAGCCAGGCTCTTGAGTACTTTATAAACAACAATGCCAAAGGCATTATTATAGATATCAGGGCGAACTTCGGCGGTTCCGACCAGATGGCGGCAGACATCTGCGGATTCTTTAATAAAAAAAGGCTCTTTTATGAAAGAACCGTGCAGTATGATGCAAGACTCGATGCATTTGTTGACGTAATGACGGATCCCCAAACGCAGTTGAGCTTCATTGGGAAAACCCCTGCTTTCATACGACCGCAGGAGCCGTATTACGGCGGTTATGTAGTTGCCCTTGTATCGCCGGGCAATATAAGCTCAGGTGAAGGTGTGGCTATGGGTATAAAAAACCTCGTAAAAGGTACGGTCATAGGCTTTAACGGCACAAATGGCTCATTTGGCATAGTAGGCGTGCACCTCACATTGCCCAGTCCTTATACCTTCAGGTATGCATACGTACGTTCGCTGGATTCAAAAGGCGTCGTTCAGGTCGACAGCAACGCCGAAGGCATCGGCGGCATCATGCCGGACATAAGGGTCCCTGCCACCTACGATAACATCATCGCCCTTGCGAACGGGACCGACGTCGAACTCGAATACGCAATCGATTACCTGAACAGCGTCATCAAGTGAGCCCCCATGAAGAATTAAATGCCGGACGATCATCGGGGCAAACCGATTTGAGCTGGCTGGTAGGCAGCGCCGTTTGTTGAAAAATGGTTATTGTAATTGCGGTTTGTTTTTGCAGCCCTTTGGGATATATTTGACCAATGTCGATCACATATTTCACAATAATTCTTATAGCGCTCTATCTGATGTTTCTTTTCTGGCATTACCGCTGGTTATCAAAGCCGCTCACAAAGGCCGAAATCGACAGGCTCTCTGCCAGAGGCGGGTATGACGACATGAGCGCCGCTGAAAAAGAGAATTTCCGGCGGTTCATGGAGGCTGACGACGGAAAGCCCTTTTATATGGTCAACCTCATGCGATACAGGGAAAAGGCGCTCTATCCTGAAGGCGAATTTCCTGATGTAAAGACCGGAGAAGAAGCGGCAAGTCTTTACAACAGGGCAGTAATCAAAGAGCTCGTCAAACGCGGTTCCTATCCGGTGTTCTATTCAAGGAAGATGGCCAACCTTATAAGCGATAGCGACGGGACGGATTTTTTCGAACATGTCGGCGTCGTGCGCTACCGCAGCCGGAGGGATCTTCTGAACATGGTGGAGAGTCCTGCCTATATGGAATCAATAAAACACAAATGGGCATCCCTTGAAAAAACGGTAGCCTTACCAACACGCAAGGTCATGATGATCGACCCGGCAGTTATAGTCACATTCGTGATGATCATCCTCTGGCTTGCTGTAAGGCTGGCAACCTCTTAAAATTCATAAAAGGCCCGTGTCTTGGACATAATAATCAATTTGTTATGGATCAAGGCCAGGCACCTCTTTCCCTTTATGTAAATTGAATTTATTCCGATATCACTATCAGCAAGCTTAATAAAGGTTCCGTATGTCATGGAGAGTCAATTATGAAGAAGATTTATATGCTTTCAGCCTTTTGCTTTCTGGCAGTTATTGCCCTTGGATGCAGCAGCAGCAGTCAAACATCAGCCCCATTACCCCCCGTTTCATTAACTCCAGCGTCAGACCAATACGCCAGCAGCACATGGCCGAAGTTACATCATAACAATTTCAATACCGGCGCCAGTCTTGCTGTCGATACAGGCCCTGTTCCTACAGGCGCACTTAAATGGACTTTCTCAGCCGGTAGCAAGGTGGATTCATCACCTGCGATCGGTGAAGACGGTACAATCTATGTGGGGTGTGAAAATGGTATACTCTACGCGCTCGACCCTGCGGACGGCTCGCCAAAATGGGCATTTCCAGACCGGTGGTGAGATATATACATCCTCGCCTGCGATAAGTGCGGACGGCACGATATATATAGGATCCGAAGACCGGTTTCTTATGCGATCAATCCAGATGGCATCACTGAAATGGTCATATCCAACCGGTGATTCAGAGGCTGGCTCGCCTGCAATCGGTGCAGACGGCACGATCTATCTGGCTTCATATGATCATAATCTCTATGCGCTCAACCCCGGGGACGGCTCACTGAAATGGAATTTCACTACCGGAGATTCTATGTCAGACTCGCCTGCGATCGGGGCGGACGGTACGATCTATATAGGGTCTAACGATCATAACCTTTATGCGGTCAACCCTGACGGCACAAAAAAATGGTCATTTAAGGCCAAAAATGGAATGAGTATGCCTTCGATCGGAACAGACGGCACGCTCTATGTAGGGTCTCTCGATGGCAAGGCTTTATTCGCTCAGTTCAAGCGGCGCTCAGTTACTGGAAACTTGATCTCCAGAATCCAATAGAGGCCGTGCCTGCGATCGGGCCAACCAGCATGATCTATGTGGGGACAACGGCTCCTAACTCGATGACGAATGATGTCTTCTATGCAATTGCCCCCAACGGAGGTAGATCGTGGGGATATAAGACTGGAAATGTATTGGACTCTTCAGCCGCAATAGGTTTTGACGGCACGATCTATCTTGCAAGTCAAGAATCGTATTTCATTGCGCTCGATCCGGTCGGCTTCACGAAATGGCAATTTGCAACCAATGGCACATCGATGAATTCCACGCCCGCAATCGGTGAAGACGGCACGATCTATTTCGGGGCCGATGACGGCTATGTGTATGCGGTACACTAATAAATAGGCAGGACTGAACATAAAATAGATATGGACCCCAGAATACGGTCGGTGTCAGGCCTTGAATTGGGACAAAATAATCAATTTGTCATGGATCAAGGCCAGGCAACTTTTGTTTCCGTTAGCCAAAAAATATTGTCTTATATGTATAGATAAGGTATAATAATTATACCATGGAATTTGAATTTGATCCGAAAAAAAGTAACACCAATAAGGAAAAACATGGGATTGACTTTTATGAAGCCCAAGCCCTGTGGAATGATCCTGATTTAATTGAGATTCCAGTTAAAACCAGTGATGAACCAAGATTTTTAGTGGTCGGCAATATTTCAGGGAAGTACTCGGTCAGGCGTTATTACTTATCGGTCCGAAAAGATAAGAATTATTTCGGTGCGACGATCCAGAAAAGAGGAGGTTGATATATATGAAAGCTCGTGAGTTTGACAAAAAATTTGATGAAGGCGGGGATATTTCCCAACATCTTGATATGTCAAAGGCAAGACGGCCGGAGCAGGAACAGAAAAGAGTAAATGTAGATTTTCCCGTGTGGATGATTCAATTACTGGATAAAGAAGCAAGGCGTCTGGGTGTACCCAGACAATCTATTATCAAAGTCTGGGTAGCAGATCGTCTTGAAAAGGCATCGTGAAAAGTCCCGTGTAACTCTTGAATTGGAACATAATAATCAATTTGTCATGGATCAAAGCCAGGCCCCTTTTGTTCAAATCAGGGACCAGGGATCAAGTTCTCAGGTTTAAGGTTAAAGGTAAAGGAGGCGCTATGTTGTCACGTAATCTAGGACAATCAGGGATTTCAGTATCGGCCATTGGACTTGGATGTATGGGACTTTCCGAGTTTTACGGGGAACCCGCGCAAGAGTCGGAGGCCATCAATCTACTCCACCGGGCTGTAGATCTGGGCATCACTCATTTTGACACTGCGGAAATCTACGGCCAGGGACGCAATGAGCAACTGCTGGGTAAGGCCTTTGCCGGACGCTGGGATAGAATCGTTCTGGCGACCAAGTTCGGTCCCCAGCGGGACCCTGCCACGGGCGCCTTCGTGGGGGTGGACGGTTCTCCGGCCAATGTCAGGAACTCCTGCGAAAAGAGTCTTAAGCGTCTGGGTACCGAAAGGATTGACCTGTATTATCTCCACCGTGTCGATCCGGCAACAAAGATCGAGGATACAGTAGGCGAGATGGCCAAGCTGGTTCAAGAGGGCAAGATCGGGGCTGTCGGCTTGTCAGAGGCCTCGGCAAAGACTATTGAGCGGGCGCATGCCGTTCATCCCGTTGCAGCACTTCAGACCGAATACTCGATATTCAGCCGTGATATTGAGAAGGACATCCTCCCCACATGTGTGAAGCTTGGCATCAGTTTGGTAGCCTACTCCCCTTTAGGCAGGGGAATGCTGACCGGCCGCTACACCTCAACCATCGACCGGCCCACCGGCGAGGCTGATTACAGGGCACAGATGCAGCCCCGGTTTCAGCCGGGAAATATCGAATCTAACCTCAAACTGGTGGAGGCGATCAAGGAGATTGCCGCCCAAAAGGGATGCGTGGCGGCGCAGGTTGCTTTGGCCTGGGTGCTGGACCAGGGAGATCATGTTGTAGCCATTCCAGGCACGACCAGGTTCGCCAATCTCCGGACCAACCTGGGGGCGCTTGACTGCCGCCTCACAGAGGAGAATCGAGCTACGCTCAACAAATTGGCGGATCAGGTGCAGGGTGATCGATACTCGCCTGAAGAGATGGCGGGGGTCAACCAGTAACGGTTGCTGGAACCCTACTCCCGGCCCGGGGGCAACAGCTTTCCACTATTGTTGAGCTTCGGCACAAAAATGCTACTTGAGCGCCTTTTGAATGTTCTTGTCATTAAGCAGTTGGGTCATCTTCTTCTGGTACCAACCGGGTATGGTGTCCTGAGGCCAGCCCGACTCCACATTCACAATCTCTTTGAGCTTTTTTGAACCAAGTGATTTCTTGTTGCTATCCATGACCTTCAATTCCACATCGATGATAAGCTCGCTCTTTTCAGCGCCGAAGCTCCTCGGATAGTAGTTGCTCCACCAGTCATTCATCACCATCAGGACCAGCCGCTGGGCGCCTGTTGACTTCATTTCAGTAAGCATCCCTGACCCGTCCTTTCCTACCACGGCCTTTGACGATACTACTTTAAAGCCTTTGCTGCGAAGAGATTCCGCCATGGTGGAAGCCATCTCATCCGACAGACGAAGATCGCTCGTTGTCCAGAGATCGAACGGGTTGCCATATCCGCCCCGCATGGTCCCCACGAATTTGGGGTCGTTCTCTCCGCTGATTACATAGGGCCGCTTATCCAGAACCCCGACCGCAACAGACCGGGTGCCGCTGTAATTGAGGTCTGCCTTGACGTTTGAATAATTGATGCGGTAGCTGCTGCCGCAGTTTATGATCATCCCCGCAGCGACTGTCAAACAAATGATTGAAAGCAGTTTTATATGCTTATTCATGGTCCACTCCTTTTTGTTGCAATTACCTGCTCATTTTTCGGCTCTCAGAAATACTTTATCGGCTGCGACCTGGTTTTCCATTATATCCATTATTGAACATGCGAAAAGAACAGGGACCTCATTTTCCTTAAGCCTTTCTATTCCACAGGAAAATTGAAGTACGTTTTCGGAAAAGGCTCGTTTGCAAGCGTGAAGTGCCACCACTCCTTTTCATAGGGATTAAACCCGTATTTGATCATCAGCGTTCTCAATAAAAGCCTGTTCGCTCTTTTATCGGCCGGTGCAAGCCTGCTGTCCGGCCACGATATGGGGCCGAAGAAATCAAATGCGCCTCCCATGTCAAGTTCTTTGCCTGAATCCGACTCTATGATTGTCAGGTCAACCGTGCTGCCCCTGGTATGGCCTGATTTCGAGGCTATGTACCCGTCTTTGAAAAGGGTTGATTTGTCTACATCGGGATAATACTGTTCTTTCATCTTCGTATCGTTAACATCAGCCGCCCACCTGGCGAAATTATTCACCGCCATCTGAGGCCTGTAGGCATCGAATATCTTGAGTTCCAACCCGAACGCCAGGAGATCGTTCTGCACGTTTTTAAGCGCCTGAGCCGCAGGTCTGGAAATTATGCAGCGAGGTTTCAGATAGCCGTCCACCCGGCGGCCTGTAAAATTATTGTCTGTATAGTACCGCATTTCAAGCTTGACGTCCGGGATGACATCATTCAGGTAGACAAACCCTTCCGGCAGAGTCTGGGCAGCGTTTATCCCTGTTGGGATCAATGATGCGAAAGCAATCAAGGCCAGGAAGAAAAGTCTTTTAGAATAATTCATATTCCCTCCCTCAGGCTTTTAACCGTTATGTTTTAAATCAGCTCTTAAGCCGGAAAACTACTTTTTGACCGGCAGCCCGACGGCATACCACCAGTTGGAATATCTTGATTTCATGAAGGCGACACGGCGTTTTCCCTGAAAATCATATTCCACTATACCTTCATCCATCGACATCATTTCCTTGATGGCCATTGTCATCGAGCTGTCGCCCTGTGCTTCGGGGTCCAGGGAAACGAGTCCCGGCCTTTTATTGATTGACGGTTATATGCTCCTTGTTAAGGGCAAAGAAAATCACATCATCTTCAAATCTCATATTTTTATTGATAAGAACACTCAGCTTCCTGGTAAAGAGCGATACCCCGAGTACACCTGTCACGGAATTCCTCTTTTTTACCGGAACCGCAATTACTGTCGATACCTGATTCGTTGATTTGCTGATAACAAGCTCACCCACCGATATCTTACCTGCAAGGACTGAGGGGAAATACGTACGGTCTTTCAGGTTTTTGTCCATCAGCCCTTTATCAACCGTATAATATGACCCGTCAGGAAGCGCAAACCAGGCGACTGCATCTCCTTTTTCCTGCTTCTCTATTTTCGCCAGCAGCGGCTTTATTCTCTCCCAGCTTCCGCTTGCGGCCTCTTCCGTAATGGCAGCCACTTCAAGCCTGTCTGAAACGGTTTTGATATATGCATCCGAAATGGCTCATCAATGAAGAAACGACAACACCGACGTCAAACATCATCGAGGCCGGATTTTTATCATTCTCAGCGGCATTTGAGGCCGTGCAGAATGCCAGTATCATAATGGCAGTCATCAAAATTATCATTTTATTTTTCATTTGCTGTCTCCTCTTCACCCTTAAATAGTGTCTATTTTTTAAGCCTGAGTCATCTCTCCTGCTGGTATGCCACCAGTATCCATTCTTTTCCGTAAAAGCTGAGCGTCCTCCATGCAGCATCCTTCCTGACCACTTTTTGAGTACCGTTGATCAGGAATGTGTACGTCCCCTGGCCGCTTGCTTCCTTGACCATTTTTTTGCCAAGTTCTACGAGTTCGGGATAATCCTTGTAAAGGGGATCGGAAAAGAGGTTAAGACCTATCTGAGAGTGGTCGGTTTCATAAATTATAAGCCCGTCCTTCTGCATGACCCAGGTCTTTACGCCTTGGCCTGCCTCTACCTGAACTGCGGCAAACTTGATCATCTCTTCAACCCTTGCAAGCATGCTCACGCAACCCACAAATTCTTTTTTCTCCGAGAAGACAGGAACATTAAAATCCACTGCTTTTATACCTTCGACAGCATCGATTAGATCGCTGAGTAACAGGCTTTTTTGTTTTCAACATTTCTTTCACCGAATCCTGATAGCTTATGTCAGTTCCCTCGAATTTTTCGTATTTATCAGGCTCGATTACTTTCATAATACCCCTCTCATCAATGAAGGTGCAGTCGATCACATAAGACCTTCCCAGACAGCACTCTTTGAGAACCCTTCTTGTTTCGAGGTTTGACGGCCACAGCTTTCCGATTATGGATGCAGATTGCGTAAGTGTTCTGTCAATGCCCTTGAGCATGCCCGTTATGACCGACTCCAGATTTCTGGCGGATTTATCAAGGTTATCTTCCACGGCCCAAAGTGTGCCTGAACACATTATAAATATTACTGTCATGGCTGTAATGACCAAACGTTTCATCCGGTTTTCCTCCCTGATTGTTTTTAAATGTCGTCCTCGTATCTTATTTGCATGAAGTTTTTTCATCCCCTGTCTGTTCCTAAGGTGCCAGGAGCAGCACCTTTGTCTGGCTCGGCGCAACACGCACGCCGGGGCAGTTTGTGGAATTCTGGAGGGAGGCGCTTGTAAGCTTTGTGGCCGGCATGCCTCCCACCAGGACCGTGAATGATGCGGTCAGGTGCTTTGCCGGGCCCATAACCATGCCTGATGCAACCCCTGTGGCTACGCCTGCATTGTCGCCGTTGCTGAGCGGAATCTGCGTGCTCATATTATGTGCAGGGGCCGCCATGAAAAGCACCTTATATGCCGCAGGGACTCCCATCGGGCCATTGGCAATGTTCGGATAAGGGACTGGAACAGGCCCTGCCGGGCTCGGCGTCAGGCATACATCGGGAAAACCGGTGTCCATGCCGCCCATTTGGGTATTGGCGAACATATATCCCCCCTTTTATTCCGTTCCGCATTCAAGCGCTTCCCTTGTCGGCTGCGTCGGAATGCTCCTCGACATACGTAAAAGTATGCCTGCGTCGCTTCCTCCTGGCCTCCTCGGCATCATCTTGAATGCATAACGGAATGAGTATGTGTTTATCATCTTTTAAAATCTCTCTTTTCCGCTTTAAAGTCTCTTATGTTCTTTTTGCTTAACAGCTCATTAGTTATCAGCTTTTTCATTTCTGTTTTCTCACCACTCACAACTCACCACTCTTAACCCTTTTTTCACCCCAAATGAATCTGGTCACCCTCTATCTTGACCAGTTCATCCGCTGTAACAAGCGCGTTCTGACCTTTGAGGCTCATGTTCTTCTCAGCCCGGTAATCGATCTGATTGCTTCTTACCTGGTCAATCTCTTCAACAACCTTGTAACTGCGCTTGACCTTCTGGCTGATGCGCTCGGCAATCGTATCGAATATCCCGCCCACAAACTTGAAAGCGCCTGCCTGCGCCAGAACCTTGCGGCCAACATATGAAAGCTGATCAAAGAAAACATGACCCTTGTCGGAGCGTACGCGGAGATCAGCAGGTAGACTGCGGCGGCAATCAGCGGCCAGGAAAAAGTCCAGCGGCTTGCGGAGGGGTCCGCGGAGTCAGGCCGGACGGACGGCGTTGCCCCGGCGATGACCCGTACCGGTGAGCGGGTGGCGAGGATTGTTATGCCGGCGGGCGCGGGCGGGGGAACAGATGGCGCCGTCAGGAGAGCGGGCATCGGCAGCCGAACCGCGGGTGCGACCCAGGCAAGGAACGGCATGGCCAGCGCCACGTAAAGCAGCGCCGTCCAAACGGCCAGGCGGACCGCGGCGTCCTTCACTCGCCCCACGGCCAGTGCCACACCCGCCAGCGCGGCCAGCAGCAGAGCGCGAAGGGCGGGCTCGGCGAGGTGGCGAAGCAGTTGCACGCACAGATGGGAGCTGGACAGGATCATCCCTTTTCTCCTCGCCGCCGGGCGACGCGGCGGGCCAGTTGTTCCAGATCTTTCTGCTTCAGCACCTTGTTCTCAACCATCCCCACCAGCAGTTGCTCCACCGAGCCGCCGCAAAAGTGGTCGATGATCTGTTGGACGGCGCGCGCCGCGAAATGCCTCTGCGGCTGCGTGGCTTGGTAGAGAAAAGTCCGACCTTCCACCTGGTGCGTGAGAAGACCCTTCTCTTCCAGGCGCCGCAGCACCGTGCGGATCGTGGAATCCTTGAGCGAGCGCACGGGGACCAAGGCTTGGCGGCAGGCCTCCGCTGTGGAGGGACCCCGCGACCAAATGAATTCCATGAGGAGTTGCTGGAGCTCGCCTAGCGCCCGTGGCCGTTGTTTGGATGTGTTAAACATTGTAGCGTTACAATGTGTAACATATAGGAGGAGACTTGTCAAGGGGAAATTTCCCGCTGGCTGGCGGATGGTTGCCCCAGGGCGGCCACAAGGGCCGCCCCTACTTCTGGCGCGCTGGGAACGGCAATGCGGGGCGCCATGATCGCATGCATGCCAAACGGCGACATGTTTGCGCCACCAGTCGGCCCCGCATGGATTCTATTTCAATCTCGGATACTGGGCGCCGCGGCTCGGCGCGACGCGTTCCGCGTAGGGCGAGAGAGCAGGCGCGGGATGCGCCCCTTCTTGGTACCAGAACGCCACGCTGGTGTAATCATCGCGGCTAGGCACCTGTGCGCCGCCCTCCGCGCGCTGGTTTTGGATTTCCACTTCAAGGGATTTCTGAAAACGGATGGGATTGGCAATGTACCAACGGTACATCCGGTTCTTGCCTTCATCCATCTGGATGTACCCGCTGTAGACGTAGGAGTAGGTATGCTCGAACCCCCAGCACGACCCGTACTCGTCCTCAGTTCCCGGCGTGTGGGTTAACGCCTTCCCGTCCACGTGAAAGATGGTGTCGCCTTCCCCCCACCAGCCTTCGTACTTCGTATTTACTTGCAGGAAGTTGCCGATGTACTGGCCCTTACCGGTGGTTTCGAGCAACTGGTGCATGCCCCCGCGAGTCGGATTGGAGCGCCTCCAGGCAACATGCAGGCGACTCTTCTCGTTTGCGAAGGCCGCGTCACGTTCATAATCGAGGCCGTACGCCACGGAACGTGAATACAATTCGTCCCCGTCATTGGCCAGCACCAAGCGGGCGCGCCTGGAGAAAGGCAGCGGCAGATAGCTTGCGTAGCAGTAATGGTTGATTTGCATCGGGAGGGATTGGTATTCAATCGTCTTGCGATCAAAAGCGCCAAAGAAGGCCCAGAGCGGCACACGGATGCTCGGCGCCGCCGCATCATCCCAAAACACCTCCAGAACCAAGCCTGGGTACATGAAGCCGGACCCGACACTGGCGTGCCCGTGACTGTCGTCAGTGTAATAAAAGTAGGTGATCTTGCCCGGACCCTCGATGTCAGCTAGCACCATTTCCTTCCCGGGCGGCAGGTCAATCGTGTGGTACTCGACATGATTCGCGAAGGATCCGTCCGTTATCCGAAAGATGCTCTGGACTTGTGCTTGCGCCCGAGTCGAAATTCCCACCATCAGCACACATGCCCCAACCAGCACGACGCTCGCGAGTTGTTTCCGCACCAAACTGCGGAAGCAGCCCACTACTGGACTTTCCCAGGACAAGCTCACACTACAAAGATTATTGAAGCTGCTCATGATTCCCTCCCTTAGGGATCCTCACATAATAACCGTTAATGAATTGGGTCTGGACGAAGGACAGAAATGCAGAAAATCCAGGCCCTCTCCCAAGGGGAGAGGGCTGTGGTCCCGAGTTCGAGGCTAGAGACGTGATCTTCGAGCTTGTGGCTGAGAGCTGACCGCTGCCTTCAGTATACCGCCCACCTAATTCGCCGTCCCCTCACGTTCCGCTGGCGAGCTCCAGCTCCGCGTACCCTGTGGTGAGACTCAGAGAAACCTGGTTGCCTTGCATTCCCACATTCATCGCCTGGTAGGGATTCGGCTTGCCTGGGTTTTGGCTGTCCCACGCCATTTGTTGAACTAGTTTCAAGCCCTCCAGGACTTGCCGCAAGCTGGCGGCAGCCTCCGACGACTTGCAATCCATCTTCAAGCCCAGGGTGACGTTGTCAGCGGCAGTCACACTGTAGGTAAGGGAATTGACATCGCCAAAAACCTTCCCCCAATCCAATTTGACGCTTCCCTGGTTAGGCATCCAACCTCGGAACCAATCCGCCACCGCAGGACCCATGGCCACGCCCCAGATCGGCGCTCCCTGGTTCGCCCCGGCCACGAGACTTGCAACGTGGTTATCAGAACCCAGGCTGGGAGCCTGGCCCTCGCGCGCTTCCAGCATGGAAGTGAGCGCGGTCAAGGAGCCAAACGCTCCCAGAGAATCCTGGAGCACCACGACGCAGGTCCCCGCCAACCCCGCCTCGAGGCAGTAAGCCTGCTTCCCTGCTATCGCCGTGGTCGGCATGCTCCGCTGCGCAGCGCTTTCCGTTATCGCTTGGGCGCTGAAGTGGCCGGTGGCAAAGCCGTACAATGCCATTTCTGCGCTCCCCGGTTGCCAGCCCAGGACCAGACCTGAGATATCCTCTTCGCGGATGCCCAGTTGCCCAAGCGCGTCAACGAGCTTGCGCAGTCTCGGTCCTATGTAGCGTTGGCGGAGACTCGCGTAGTTGGGGAGCCCCCGCAGCTTCGCCGGGCTGGAGAACTCCAAGCGAATCGTCTGAGACGGAAATCCCCCCAGCGCTTCTTTTACCAAATCCTGTGCCGGGGCCACGCGGGGCAAGACCACAAGCGTGACGGCCAGCAGACCGAGCAGACAAGTCATTTTCACAGTTAGCCTCATGTTCATTCGTACTCCTTCCAAATACCTTCTGTAGTTCGATGCATGTGCGCACGCGAGAGTGTAGGGGTGGTTCGCGAACCGCCCCTACACGTCGTCAGGATCGAAACCCCAGCGTAGTGGATTGGTTCGAATGTATTCCCGGATTTTGTTCAATTCATCTTCGTTTCGGACGATGTGGTCATAAAAATCGCGCTGCCACAGCTGGGCGCCTGGTGTTCCACGCATCTGGTTGAATTGATCAGTGGACACAGTTTTGAACGCACCGACCAATCCCCCAAGTGGTTTTCGTTTCGTAGGGGCAGTTTGCGAACCGCCCATCCCGTCCCTGATTTCAATGATTCCATGCAAATGATTCGGCATGACGATCCATTCGTCCAAAAACACGTGCAGATATTTCCGGGCTAGCCATTCCCAACACAGAGCCACGGCGTCGCCAAACTCATTTCGGCGCATCTCACCCAAGGATCTCTCCGAACCAGTGCTCCTTATTCTCTGTGCAGATGGTGACGTAGTATTTACCAGGTTGGGAGTAGTCGTACCCTCGCAGACGATTCGAGTGTCGGTGATGAATTCTTGGGTCATACGGCATACATTCTCCGTGCCGGCGCAGTAGGGGCGGTTCGCGAACCGCCCCCACAACTGCCTCATTGCGGCAGCCCGCCACCAATCCCAAGAAGCACACGAAACTTAATGCTTCCAATCTGCCTTCCACCTGCCTCCGCTTTCCAGGTAATCTCCTGCCATTCGCGATTCCCACTGGCAGGAGCATTTAAGACAGCTTGCACGGGATAATGATTTCGTGCCTCCACAGAGTAACGAGCAGACCCTGTTTTTTCGGTCCAGCCCTTCGGCAATGCCACAGTTACGCTGACTTCTTCAGAGTTCCCCGTCGCATTGCGGATGATAAGGGGGACGTGCAGGGCGCTCCCAAAGTCGATGGCTACCTCGGGAACAGGCAAGAGTTGGGCGAGGTGTTCAATGCCGTGCGCCTTCCAGAACTCCTGATAGAACGACCACGGTTCGCCAAGCTCGAGTGTTAGCCCCTCATGGGTCTCGGGCTGATACCCTGGGGCTCGGACGAAGGAAACGGCGCCGGGAACGATCCCTTCGAATACATCACCCGTCATGCTGCTCTGCACCACCGATTTGCCGAACACAAATGTCACGCTGCGTTCAAAGCCGGAAAGGTGACCTTTGGCGATAGCCTCCGGTCCCATGTTGGCGTACTGGGTGAGATAAAAGCCCAGCGCCTCGGCAGCAAGATGTCCGTATGAGACGTGACGAGAGGGCGAAATATCAGCACCCGAGTACGCCGGGCCCTTTCCCGTCAGGAAGTTCTTACGGAACGGGGATGACGTGTCACCCATGCCGGGAAATAATTGCCCGAAGGCTTCGAAGGAGTCCGAGTAGTAGTAGATCTTCTTGGGCTGCCAAGGGTTCAATCCTTCAGTCATATTCATGATGCTGTGCGGATCTCGTGACATTGCGACCTGTTCGGAAAATACCGTGGGGTCACCCGCCATATCGAATGCCTCAGTGGCGAGAACTGCGGCTGCTTGGTGATCGTCATGGTTTTCGCCCGCCGAGTAGGCTGGAAGCCAAGTCAGAATAACCTCTGGCCGGGTCAGCCGAACCAGGCGAACGATCTCGTCCAGGGCTCGGCCGTGATTCCAGTTTTCAAGCGCCCAAAGGGGATCCTGGCCCGGCGTGTCGTGACCTCCCAAGAACCATACGTTGGTCACACCAAAAAACTCAAGGGCCTTACACGTTTCGAGGATACGCATCTGCCCTAGCGCTGCGCCTCCTTCGTTCCCGACCCAGTTGGCGCCCCCGTCGCCGACCGCACAGAAGACCGCTGCAACGCGTTTGTGCTGGTCGAAAATGGCCCTCGCGAGATAGCCTGCAACAACATTGTCATCATCAGGGTGGGCAACAATCAATAGGATATCTGCTTTATACCGCTCGTCAGGCCCCGGGTTCGGCGGTGCTTTAGGAAGCTGTGCCAAACTCCCACAACTGAAAAGCAGCATGAATAATATAGCAATGCGAATTGAATGGGTTTTCATTGTGCGGATTCCTTCTCCCACCTTTTCCCCATCAGCCCTTGTCACTTAGCGTAGTGTCACCTAAAGGAGTAGTGCTAGTCAGGACCGTGCAGGGGGAAGCGTTCTATGACCAAGCTAAGCGCCTGAGCAGGGGTGCGTACGTTCCCCTCCAATTGGGCGTCTTCAACCGCCTGAAGAATTTCCTTAAAAATCGGCCCCGGCGAATACCCTTGGGCAATCAGGTCGTCACCCCGTAGAAGGGGGGCTGGGCGGATTTCCTCAGCCGGCGTCTCCTCTTGCAGACGCTTAACCATTTCGTAAGTGCTTAGATCACCGTGGCTCGCCAGGCAATCCAGCCGGTGCAACTCGAGGTGCTCGGCAAATCCCGGCAAGCGCAGAAAACGAAGCTGGGTCGAGCGCCGCATGCGTGGGAAATCCTTGAAGCGGAGGTGGTGCCTCACCAGTTCGATCACTTGTTCCGTCTCGCGCGCGGAAAGGCGCAGGCGACTCGCAATCTCCTCCGCCATCTTGGCTCCCACCTCCACATGGTTATCGAATCGGATACGTTCGCGGACGGCAAAGGTGGGCGGCTTGCCCACGTCGTGGAGGAGCACCCCCAAAGCCAACGTTGGCGTGGGGGAGCGCAGGCCTTCCAACATCATCATCGTATGGACCCACACATCCCCCTCGGGATGGAACTCCACCGGTTGGGCCACCCCTTGCATACGCTTGATCTCCGGCAGCACCTCCTGAAGCAAACCTGTCGCATCGAGCAGCTCGAAACCCTGCCGGGCCTGCCCTTCGGTGAGGATCTTCAGGATCTCGTCGCGCACGCGCTCGGCACTCACCTGGCGGATCTCCGTCGCCTGTTTCCGTATGGCTTCCACCGACGCTGCCTCGAGCGTGAATCTCAAACGCACCGCCAAGCGCACCGCGCGCAGCATCCGCAGGCGGTCTTCGTTGAAGCGCTCGTAGGGGGTACCGATCGTGCGGACGCGGCGCGCGCGGATATCGGCCTGCCCACCCACGTAATCGATGACCTGTTCCTTCAGCGGGTCGTACAGGAGCCCGTTAATGGTGAAGTCGCGTCGCAGCACGTCTTGCTGCGGAGTTTTCGCGTACCGGACTTCACTCGGATGCCGCCCGTCGGTATAGCGCCCATCACTGCGGAACGTCGCCACTTCCACGTTGCCTTCCTGGCGCGGCACCATCACCACTCCGAATTGGGCTCCCACGGCAAGGCTTTGCGGAAAAAGCCGCGCCACCTGCTCGGGAGTGGCGTCGGTGGAGATGTCATAGTCCTTCGGAACAAAGCCCATCACCAGGTCACGCACACAGCCGCCCACCAGGAACGCTTGAAAACCCTCTTCGCGTAACCTTTGCAGAATTTCCACGGCGGCTTGCCTCTTCGCTTCCATGCGCTCTATTAGACCTGATGCATCGCCTCGCTGCAAGCACTGAAATTGCTCTGATAAGTGGTAACTTATTTGAAATGGCCGGTTTGGGTTTTCCAGCTTCGAGGCTCTGCTTTCCGAATTAAATGAATTTAAGTTCTTGAGGCGGCTTGCCGATAGAAGAAGCAAGCGAGAGTTCCTACCGGCGACGCAACTCGTCCCGCCTCACTGCGACGCTAAGACCTTGGCGGAGAGCGGGCAGAAGGACAGGAAATGTCAGGCTCTCTGGAAAGTTACCGCTGGCCGCCAAGGCACCCGCCCCCGAGCAAAACTCCTACTTCCCATCCTGCCCCCAATGACTTAGCATGGCGTTATGTCCAACATTCGAGTCCGTTTTGCACCCTCTCCGACGGGATATCTGCACGTGGGCGGAGCCCGCACCGCTCTCTACAACTGGCTCTTCGCCCGCCGTCACGGCGGCGCGTTCATTCTGCGCATTGAAGACACGGACGCGGACCGTTCGAAACCAGAACTCACCGCCGCAATCCTTGAGAGCATGGAATGGCTGGGTCTCAACTGGGATGAAGGGCCGTTCTACCAATCTCAGCGTCTGGAGCGCTACCGCGAGATGGCAAGCGAACTGGAAAAGCGCGATCACGCCTATCCGTGTTTCTGCCTGCCGGAAGAACTCCAGGCCAAGCGCGCACAGGCGGAAGCGGAGAAGAGGCCCTGGAGATATGACGGCGCTTGTCGCAATCTTTCGGAGGGTGAGCGGCAACAGGGGCGAAGCGCAGGCCGTCCCTGCGCGCTGCGGTTTCGCGTCCCGGCCACAGGTAAAACGAGTTTTGACGACCAGGTCTTCGGCCATCTCGAGCTCGAAAACCAGGAGATCGAAGATTTCGTCCTACTCCGCTCGGACGGTCATCCCACTTACCACCTGGGCGTGGTGGCCGACGACCTCGACATGCGCATTTCCCACGTCGTGCGCGGCGCCGATCACCTTTCCAATACACCCAAGCAGATCTTGATGTACCGCGCGCTGGGCAAGCCGGAACCGCAGTTTGCGCATTTGCCCTTGATCCTCGGGCCGGACAAGCAACGGCTGAGCAAGCGCCATGGCGCGACTTCCGTGGGCGCTTATCGAGAGATGGGGATCCTGCCCGAAGCCTTGGTGAATTTCCTCGCCCTTCTGGGCTGGACGCCGCCCGCTCAGAAGGAGATCGTCACCCGTGAAGAGATGGTGCGGGACTTCGAGCTCACGGCTGTTTCCAAGTCGAATGCTGTCTTCGACCCGGAAAAGCTCGCCTGGATGAACAGCGAGTACCTTCGGCATCTCCCCGCGGAGCGCCTTCTGGCGCTGGCGGAAGCGGAATTGAGAGTCTGCCGGGCTTTGGCAGGATGTCTTTAGCAAGGAGGAAAGGCAGCGCTTCGAAGTTTCTGTCCGCCTGCTCCAGACTCGCGCCCGGAGCATCAAAGATTTTTCCCGGTCCGGGCGCGCCTTTTTCAGTGAACAGTTCGAATACGACCCCGAGGCGCAAAAGAAGTTCTGGCAGGACGCAAGATTACCGGAGCTGTTCGAGGAACTCAGTGCGCGACTTGCCCATACCAAGCCCTTCGACCTCGCGGCAACGGAGGCTTGCCTGCGCGCTCTGGCGGAAGAGAAAGGCGTCAAGGCGGGCCTGCTGATTAATGCCACGCGTGTGGCGCTCACTGGCCAAGCGGTGGCGCCGGGTCTGTTCGAGGTCATGGTGGCTTTGGGGCAAAGTCGCGTGGTGGAGCGGCTTCGTCGAGCCACGGCGCATCTGCGTGCAGATTCGTCAGGCAGGTAGAGAGGGTGTCATTCCGAGCGCAGCGAGGAATCTCGCTCTGTTCTCCCTTCTACCTACCTCCTTGGCTGCCCTGAGCTCCGATCCTCAGCGCAGGGCGAGATTCCTCGCTGCGCTCGGAATGACACCGCACTAGGAACTACGGGCAGCGTCGATCTTCTTCCTCAGTGCCTGGTAGGTCTCAACCGCGACGATCGCTGCGGCAAGCACCGCTCCCGCCGTGGTGAGAATTTCCCTTGTATCTCTCAATATTCTTAGGAGCTTCCACATGGGTGCTAACCTCCGACGGCTAACCACACTTTCTCAGGCAGCTTTCTATTATACCGTTTTTCACCGTCTCAGCCTCTGGGGCGTTTCCCCCTCGCGCTCTTCCGCGATGATTTGTTGCGCCAGCTCCTTGCACTTCCCGCAACGCGCATGATTGACGAGGCAGTAAGCAATGCTGCTGTTGCATCCGCACGGGCAGGGTTCCATGTTGAGCCGCAGGAGCACATGATTCCGACGCTCTTTGCTGAGCGAAGCAAGCTCCAGCCCGGGTAGTTCGGTGAAATTTGTGGGCGTGAATTGGCCTTCAAGCTGGGGGCAAGCGGCGGCGGGAGGGCGCAGTGGGGCGGGCTTGACGTTCGGCCGCTCCGGTCGCAGCGCCCAAACAAAGGCGGCCAGTGCCCCCAGGGTGACCAAAAGGTAAACCACTGCCCCGCGCGACGAGTCCGGCGGGGGGGCTGGCCCTGGCTCATTCGGGCTCGTTTTATCTGACAGCATTCTAATTCGAGCGCCTTGCTGAAGCCACACGGCGCACTACTTTGAAAGAGAACGATAGCGGCACGCTCGCCGGCGGCAAGCAGGCGTGATCGTTGCAGGCCTGATACGCAAGCTGCCCCTTGACCTCATAGTTCCCAGGCAGCGTTTTGCGCTCCAGTTGAAGTGCTACGTCAACCCGGACCGTCCCTTCGTAAACGGAAAGGGGCGCGTCCGAGAAGGCAAACTTCTTCGGCTCACCCTTTGGGTAGGTAATGTCCTTCACCGTCACTTGCTTGCTCGGCTGCAGTTTGACTTCCGTGGGAATCAGGTAGTCGAGGGTGGGATGATGGTCATTGATGTGGTAACCGGGGAGGACATCCACCACCACCGCCGCCCTCACGACGGTATCGGGACGCGCCACTGCCGAGGCCATCGTAACCTTCGCCTTTACCACCTGCCCGGGCGCCTGGGCCCAAGCCGCGGCGGCGACCAAGCCAAACGAAAATACAACTGCAAAAAAAGCCCTCATATTCACCTTTCGAGTCGAGGAGTCGAGGAGTCAGTAGCGCACGCCCGTGCCCTTCACCGGATCTCCCGATGACCCGATCTCCCGATACCTCTTTCACACTCCCGATTTCAGAATCTTCTCCATCTGCTCCTGCGCCAGCTTCAAGCTGAGTCGGCAAGCCCGGTCCACCTGGCGGCATTTCAGCAGCGTAAAATTGCAGCCGCACGAACAATGCTGCTCGACAAGCTGCTTCTTCAAAGTCTCCTTCTGGGCGGCGGTCAGCTTGCTCAGGTTCAAGCCGGGAACTTCCGAATCGATGGCGGCGGGATCGCCGAGTTCGATCTTGGTCGAAGTCCCCACCGCCAAGCCCGGCTTGAAGTTCGTGTTCTCGGCAGTCGGACTCATGGCCAGCAATTGCTGGACTTCGTCCTCCATCACGGCGGGACTCGTGGCGCCGGTGTGTTTGGCGTAAATGCGCCCGTCGCGCCCGATCAGAAACGTCGTCGGCAACCCAAAAATCCCCCCATAGAGCTCTCCCACGCGTTGATTGCCGACCGCCACCGGGTAGTTCATTTTGAATTCCCTGTAGAAATCCACCACCGACCCGGATTCATCGTCCATCGAGATGCCGATAACCGAAAAGCCCCGATTGGCGTATTTGCTTTGCAATTCGATGAGCCCCGGAATCTCGATCCGGCAAGGCCCGCACCAAGTCGCCCAGAAATCCAGCACCACGACTTTGCCCTTATAGTCAGCCAGGTCCAGCTTTTTCCCCTCGATGTCCATCAGTGAAATCGGCGGCGCATCGGGATGATCCCCGTTGGTCATGGCCTGTGTCCGCAGGGCGGGGGCGATCCAGTACCGGTTGGCAAGATACAGACCCGCCACCAGCGTTACCGCCAACGCCGCACCGATTAGCACTTTGCCTCGGCTCGCCTTTCGCGGCACCTCGCCCCCAGGCTTTGGTTGTTCGGTCGTCCCACCAGCCGCAGCGCTCTCAGATTCATTCAAATCCATATCTTCTCCCTTAATCTCGACCTCTTCTCGGCGCGTGAGGCACAGGAGCAGCCTCGACCCTTGCCGACGGGGCCACCGCGTCACGCACTTTCTTATCCATGGGATTCCCGCGCCCTTCGCCCTCCTTGGTCTCGACAACCCCTGCCTGCTGCCTCGCCGGTTTGCGGCGGAGGATCAAAGCCATCCACACTGCCGTCGCGAAAGCCAGAATCGCAATAAACTGCGAGGTGGACAAGAGATGATGAAAGACGAATCCGCGGTCCTCATCGCCTCGCAGGAATTCGATGAAAAATCGGGCCACGGCATAAAGCGCAAGATAGAGCACGAAAATCTCGCCATCGCGGGATTTTTTTGAATATCTCCATATAAGAACGGCAAAGATCGAAAGCGAGGCCAACGACATGATGGGCTGGGTGGGGTACAACGGAATTCCCAGCGGCACTCCGGATACCTCGTGGGCGATAGGGTTTGTGAATACCACGCCCCAGGCGGAGGTGGTAGGCTTCCCATAATCACATCCGGCGGCAAAACAACCGATGCGGCCTATACCGAGTCCCAGGGAAATGGCGGGTGCGTAAACGTCAACGACCTTCCAGAAGGGAAGATGGTGAAGCCGAATATACCAGGCGGCAAAAAGCACCGCGGCGATAAAGCCGCCGTAAAAAACCCCGCCCGCCAGAAAGGTGCTGCGACTGAATATTTCTCCCGGATTCTGCCGGTAGTAACCCCAATCGGAAAGCACCATCAGCACCTTCGCGCCGAGGAGGGCCACGAGCAGCAACCAAGTGCTAAAATCGAGCAGTTGGCTCGAGTCCAATCCTTCCCGCCGCCCTAATCGGAGAATGGTGCAGATCGCGCCCAGAATGGCCAGCACCACTAATGCCCCGTAGGTGGGGAAATGCAGCGAACCCGCGCTGAACAGTATGGGGTGCAAAATCTCTCCAAAATAAGCTATCAGCCGTCAGCCTTCAGCTTTCAGTCCTCAGCGTCTTTGGCTGAAAGCTGAGAGCTGAAAGCTGACTGCTTCCTTACAACGTGAAGCGGTTCAGGAACGAAAAGTATCTCGAAATCACTGTGAACTTGTTGCTCGCCATCAAAACGCCAAGAGCAATCAGGAGCACGCCTGAACCCACTTCGACCGTTTGCAGGTGTTTCCGGAGGCCTCCGTAAATCTTCAAGAACTGGCCCAAACCGACGCTGGTCAGGAGGAAAGGAATCGCCAGGCCCGCCGAATAAACGGCCAGCAGGAACATCCCCTGGAAAACCGTGTGCCGCTGTGCGGCCAGCGCCAGGATGGCGGTTAGAATGGGGCCGATGCACGGCGTCCAGCCGAATGCGAAGGCAAACCCCAGCAGAAAAGCGCCCACCAGTCCACGGCGCGGCATCCCCGTATCGAGCTTGGCCTGACGATAAAGTAGCGGAATCTTCACCAAACCGGTCAAATGCAGTCCAAATACGATGACGATAATACCCGCCACAAGGTTGAAGGTGGTTCGCTGAGCCAGCAGGAATTTCCCCACCGCCGTCGCCGAAGCGCCAAGCGTCACAAACACGATGGAGAAACCTACCACAAAGGAAACCGAATTGCGCAAAATACGGCCCATCAACGCGGGGCTTGCAGCCAATTTCAACTCCTCAATCGTTGCCCCGGATAACATTGAAATATAGCCCGGCACAAGCGGCAGTACGCAAGGCGAGAGAAAAGACACCACACCTGCAACAAACGCGATCGGGATGCTTAATTCATGGCCCATTGTTTCAATCCACCATACAGTACGGCCCCAATTTAATGGATGCAAGCTACTTGCCCTTCGTCGCTGCTTGCCGGCGTAGCGGCGATTCTATGTCGCTGCCTGCAACGGCGATTCTATCCGTCACTTCGCGGACCGCGCGCCGGCGTATAGCCGCCTCCATATCAAACTAACCCACCATCGGCCACCTCCGTTGCCTTGCGGCTTTCCTTCCCTCAAGTGTATCATGACGACGGTCCGTAGAGGCAGCGTTGGGGAATGCGAATTTCCTGGGAGACTAACTTTCTTGTTACGCACGATCATTTTCGATTTTGACGGCATCCTGGTTGACAGTGAACCGCTCATCATGAAGCTCATACAAGAAATGGCGGCTCGAGAGGGCTGGCTCCTCACCAAAGAAGAATATTATCGGGATTTTCTCGCTCTCGACGACCGGGGTGTCATCGAGCACCTCTGGCGCATCCACGGACGCTTTATCAGCGCCGCCCGGCGCGATGAATTGTTGGCCTGGAAAGCGCGCGCCTATGAGAAAATCATCCACAACGGCCTGCCACCCATACCCGGCGCGGCGGAGTTTGTCCTCAGCGCCGCTCAGCACTTCCCGCTGGCCATCGCCAGCGGCAGCCTGCTGGCGGAAATCGAACATCTTCTTCGGAAGCTGGACCTGCGCAAGAAATTCGCAGTGCTGGCGACGGCAGATGACTGCCAGCGCTCGAAGCCTGACCCCGAGATATATCTCAAAGCCCTCAGCCGCCTACGGGAACTTCCCCAACTGCATGAACCTCTGCTCCAAGCGGGTGAATGTCTCGCCATCGAGGACGCACCCTTCGGCGTTGTGGCCGCGCGTGCCGCCGGCATGAAATGCTTGGCCCTTGCCCACAGTCGTCCTCAGGCTGAACTCCAACACGCCGATTGGGTCGCGCGCCAGTTCGCAGACGTGGACTTGGAGATCATCCGTGCCGGTTTCGGCTGAGGCGCCGTTCGCAATGCGGCGCGTCAATGTGTCCCTGGAATCACGATGCAATCGCGGTCGCGCCAATTGCCGCCGTCGCTTTGCTGGGGATCGGAACTAAGCTTGCAGGTTATTGTGGTGGTGTTCGGTGTAGCCCACCATGACACTGCCGACGATCCAGACGACGATGCCCGCCACAAAAAGCGCACCACCGACATACCCAGCCCAATTCGTGACCACATTGACCAAGTACCTGGCTATCCGAAGCGGAAAGACAATGAGACTTAAAATTACTAAACCTCGTCCAATTGCCCGGACTCTTATCGACGTACTCATGGCCACCCCCATTTGGTGCAAGACATAGTCCAGCTTGGAAGGACCCAAACCAGCACTGATGATAAGGCAGCTTGCTTAGCTTTTCAAATGTCCCCTCAAGCCAAAAGACCCTACCACTTGGCGAGGAAATCTGGCGAAAAAATCCTTGACAAAACGTCTCGTGGGAGGTAACTTAAGGCGAATAAAAGGCGAATATGGACAAGGCGCCCTCAAACCCCTCCGTCTTGGTTGGACCTGCCGGTTGGTCCTACGCCGACTGGGATGGAATCGTTTACCCCCACCACAAGCCGCGGGGTTTTCACGAGGCCGCTTACCTTGCCCAATTCTTCGACACCATCGAAATCAACACTTCCTTTTATTCGCCCCCGCGCGCGGAAGTGGTGAAAGCCTGGGCGGCAAGAATCGCCTTCAACCCCAACTTCAAATTTAGCGCCAAGCTCTGGAAGCGCTTCACGCACGAACGCAACGCCAACCTCCAGGACGAAAAGACGTTCAAACAGGGTCTGGCCCCCTTGGTGAATGAGGGACGTTTGGGCGCGCTGCTGTTGCAGTTTCCCTGGTCGTTCAGGAACACACCCGAAAACCATGAGTTCTTGAGCGGCCTCATCATGCAGTTCATGGAATACCCACTGGTGCTCGAAGTACGGCACAGCTCATGGAACAAGCCGGAGGTTTTTGAATGGCTCGCCGGGCAGGGAGTGGGCTTCTGCAATATCGACCAGCCCGTGATCGGGCAGTCGATTGCTCCCAGCGCGCGCGCGACCGCCCCGGTGGGATATGTGCGCCTGCACGGGCGCAACTACGAACACTGGTTCACTTCGAGCGAGCACCCGGAGGAACGTTACAACTACCTCTACAGCCAAGCTGAGTTGGAACCCTGGGCGGCGCGCATTCAGAATATCGCGGGGCATACTGAAGTCACCTTCGTCATCACCAACAACCATTTCCAGGGCAAAGCCATCGCCAACGCCCTCCAGCTCATCAGGCTGATCAGGAACCAGCCTGTGCGCGTGCCCGAAACCTTGCGGGAGTTCTACCCGGAACTGGAAAAAATCGCCGTCCCGGAAACATCCGCCCTCGTGCCCAGGCAGTCCAACCTTCTCTTTGCCGCAAGCAATGCGGAAGAATAATTGACAGTATTCGGACTCCACTGATAACATGGAAAGGTTTGGGGTAGGCCTTGATTCTCTGCCTATAGCGGGCGAGCGGTTCAGAGCTGTTCGGTAGGTGTGCAGCTTTTTCTGGGCATCCAAGGAACCAAGCGCAGGCTGACAAATCAGGGCCGCGTGACCCTTTGGCCAAGATGAGTGCCAACTCTTCTTGTTAGCAAACAACCAGAGTGGCGCTCGCAAGTTTTGCGTTTGGCTTTCTGATTTCTGCCTTCTAACTTTCTTTTGATGCTCCCGTCCCCGTCGTCTAGCCCGGCCTAGGACATCGCCCTTTCACGGCGGTAACGCGGGTTCAAATCCCGCCGGGGACGCCATTCAATTCAAACGAGTTACCTCTGCCTCCGTAGATTCCGTTCCCGGTCCGGGGCCTTTCAGGGGCCTTAGAATGGAATCCAACCGACCTTTCGCAGTTGAGGGGGCAGGTGAAGGGTAAGTGCTTTGTTTTTAGCGGAGGGATGTCAAAGGTCGGCACTACATTTTCAATCTCGGTGGCGGGGTTTGGGCGGCCTCCTGGGGGGCCTTGATGCGGGGTGGTGGCTGGGAAGGCAAGCTCAGATTGAGCTGGTGCAGCAGCAACGACTGATCCGGTTCGGGCTGGGTGTAGCGGGGCATGATCAGCCAACGACCGTCGGTGGTGGGCAGGCACACATCGAGCATCTGAAGGGTGGCCAGTTTTTCCAGCACCGCGCGGGGCGTCAGGCCCGGCGCTAAGGCGGCCAGCCGTTGCTTGAGGGTCACCGAAAGGGCGTAGGCCAGGAAGGCCACGAAGATGTGGGCTTCCACCCGCTTCTCCACTTGGTGATAAATCGGACGCAGTCCCAGTTCGCTCTTCAAGGTTTTGAAGGCCGCTTCAATCTGGGTCAGTTGGACATAGTGTTGCCAAAGTACTTCCGGGTTCTCCCCCACCAGGTTGGAGCGCAACAGATAGTGTCCATCGCGAAGCTCCGCCTTCTGCAACTTCTCTTTGTCCAACTGAAAGGTGAACGTCTGGCGGGTGACTTCCTCTCCCTCTTTGGGCAAGCGCAGGGACACGAAGCCGAAGGCCCGCCCTGCTTGCTTCTTCGCCGCCCCGATGCGCAGCAGCAGTTGATCCCGCGCCGGAGCACTCCGGCGCAGCTTGCGCAAGGCCCTCAACAACCCCACCAGTTTGCGTCGTCGGATGGCGCGCTCCTTCGACCGCCGGCCTTCACTCTTGGCCAGCACATAGAGTTCGCCGTCCTCCGCGAACAACTTCACCTCCACCGACTCACGCACTTTCTGCCAGGGCAATTCTAGCCACTGCTTTTCGTACTGCTGAATCTTGCCCCGCGGCGTACCCACCAAGTAAAAAACTTCCCGCTTCGCGGCGCGCATTTCTTCCAGCACCTCTTCGCTGGGAATTCCCCGGTCCATCACCCACACCCGCCGCGCGTGTCCGTACTGAGCTTCGATCTTGGCCAGAAAGCCCCGCAGCGTCGTGCGGTCCGAGGTGTTGCCCTCCATCACTTCGTAAGCCAGCGGAAATCCCTCCGGCGTCACCACCAGCGCGATCACCACCTGCCGGCAGTCGCCACGGTGATCCCGGCTGTAGCCGTGCTTCGCTTTGGGAATTCCCTCGCCTTCGCCCTCCATATAGGTGCTCGTCAGGTCGTACAGCAAGACGTCGAAGCGTGCCTGGAATAGGTCTTGCCAGCGTTGCCGCAGGTGATCGAACAACGCCGCCTTGTGCTCCACGATGCGATCCAGACAGCGATACAGCCGATCCTTCTCGGCCACGGCGAAGCCGCTGCCTAACAGATCTCCCATGGCGCTCTGGTCAAATCCTTGCCGGTGCAAACGGAACTCGCTGCCCGGCGCGATCAGCCGGCTCACCACCAGCAACTCCAGCACCTTCGCCCACGCCCCTTCCTCGCGGCCGGCGTCCAGCCGCCCTTCCCAAAACGCCCCCAGTCCCAACTGCTGCCACAGCTCGCAGCCCAGCCAGTAGTTGCCAAACGCCCGCGGCCGCCGCAGCTCCATCTCCCGCAACTTCACCTGCACGCCATCCAGCGCGTCGGCGGGGATCGCACGATCCTCCGGAAACAAGCTCAGCGTCCGGGCCCGCTGCTCGGCTTCATCAAATACCTCCAACGTCTGTCGCCATGCCCCCTGCTGGCGGTCATTGATCTCTCCCAAAAACAAAACCTGCCGCTGCACTACCCGCCCTGAACGCACCCGACGGTTCTCCACTACACTCCAGGAGCGGTGCTCCTTGCCGTCCTTGCATTGCCGTTTGCTGCGTAGAAACATCGTCAGCGCGCATCCTGACAGCTTCCTTCAGCGCTTGTAAAGAGGGTAGGTCGGCACTACAACGGCTTTCTGAGAAGCCTGCTTTGATGGATAAGAGGTTAGACCGATAGAGAGGTCAACTTCCCCTCACAAATGTGCGGAACTGCGAAGGTTGGGCCAAGCAACGCACGGCCTCTTGCACCTGGCTCGCCCCGAGATGGGCATAACGCTGGGTCATTCGCAGGTCGCTATGCCCTTGTTGCTTGGGGATTTCGTCCAGTTGAACGCCACTCTGTCGGAGCCAGGTCGCGTGCGTGTGCCTGAGATCGTGGAGCGGAAGTCGCTAATGCCTGCTTTGCGACAGGCTCGCATGAAGCACATGGATACTTCTTCAGGATGAGACGAACTTGACAAGGCGGAGCGGTTGCCTTACGTTTCTTCCCAGGAATTGGGTCGAGAGTGGAGCATCTGGTTGAGGCGCCTGCACGCTTCGGTTGGACCTCCGGCAGGTGGCTTATGGCTGAAAAGACGACCTTGAAGGCTGAGGGCTTGGCATTTGCCCACTCTCTGCAAACGGTGTTCAAGACCGTGGTCATGTATTCGGTGGATCACCCCGCGGCGGAGAAAGCTACGGCGCAGCTCTACGCTTCAATGAATACGTTGGTCAGACAGACCCAGCAGTTCACCTTCGGCTTTCTGAACAAGCGGGTTCTGATCAACGAACTCCTGACAGACGACAATTCTCTCTCCCAGCTCGAGGGGGAGTTTTGCCGGCGAGGCATCGGCGCGATCACGTTTTCAGCGGGGATCACACTCAGTGAGTTCAAGCGCGGGCTGGAAGTCGTTTGCACACGGCCGAAAATCATTGAAGAGAAAGGCGGCATCAAACCCTTTCTGCAACAGAATCCCATTGCGGGGATGCGCATCCTTCCAGCGGTTATTTCCGAAGGCGGAGATACGGTGCTTCAAATGAACCCTGAGTCCTACTTGATGGCTCAGGGGATTCTCGGACCAGGTGCCGGGGCAGGCTGGCAGGGGTTGGAATCGCTTCTGCGGTCTGTCGGCATGGAAAAGCCGGAAGGCTTTGCGGGCGGGGCGAAGGAGACCTGGGATCTTGCGGGCAAGGCGACTCAGGCCGCCCTGATGACCCCGGGGGCTGACCCACGTGAGTCCATGAGGGCTCTGGTGCGAATGCTCGAAGAGTCGGCACCGACTTACTTGTTATCCACATTGCCGCCTGAAAAGCAGTCCGAGCTGGCAGGACGCCCTCCCGAGAACGTGGCTCAAAGCCTGGTGGAAGACGTGACCGTCGATTTGGTGGTCAAACGACTCGCTGATAATCCCGCGGCCTCCATAATGCCGGTTGTGCAGGAACAAGTAGTTCAGGTTTTGATGCGCGGCCTGCAAGCAACTCATGTCGCGGAGCGCCTTCTCCAGAAGCTCTCACGCTTGATCGAGGAGGCTCACTTGCCTCCGGAGGTCTTCGACCGCATCCGGCAGGAAATCATGTGGGTGCAATTGAACCCCCAGGAGAAGCGTGCTCAGCTCATGGGAGTTGCGCGCTTCGATGACCAGGATTTTCACCACCTCCTCAATTACGCCCAGGAGACAATAAACGCCGGGAGAATCAAGGACGTCACCGGAGTCGTCGAGCATTATATGGGCTTCCTCGACTTTCCCGCTGACAAGACGCGGGCCCATGAACTGGCCAGGGTACCGCAACTTCTCGCGGTGGTTGTAGGCGAAGCAACCTTGCCTCTCCTGCGAGAGATTGCGACCCGCCTGAGCAAGGAATTGCTCGAAGAAAAGCACGCTGATTGGGATTCCCATCAGCAGGTAGCCAACTGCCTGCTCACCGCCGCCCAGACGGCCGCTCTCTTCGAGGATTTCGGGACAGTTGATAAGATCGGATTAGACCTCCAGAACTGTCTTGGCACAGACATAGCTCTACACCTCAACTGTTGCGGGCGGGCTCTGGATAACCTGCTGACCACGGAGTCCTTTGAGCGGGTTATCGAGCTCTACCTCGCCAAACGCGATGATCTCGCATGGGCGAAAGTCGTGAGTTCCCTGGCGAAGTGGTTTGGGCCGCAGAGCGGGGAAGTTGTATTCACGCTCCTCGAAAAGGAAACCTCGGTGTCCAATCGATTGCGTTTGGTGCACATGTGCGCTCCCCTGCTAGGGGTCGCTGCCATGGAGGCAGCGCGCCGGAAGCTTTCCGATGAGCGATGGTACATGGTGCGAAACGCCTGTACGATTTTGGGCGAGCTTGGCGACCCTGAAATTACCACCCAGTTAGGCAGCGCGCTTCGCCACCCTGACGACAGGGTGCAGCGGGCCGCGGTGGCCTCCATCATAAAATGCAAGGGGCCGGGTCGCGCGGCGGCTTTTGCCGAGGCGCTGCCGCACCTCAAAGCGCAAGTCCTGGATATGGCACTCGACGAGCTAGTCTTCTTGAAAGACCCAGAAAGCGTCGAGGGACTGCAACAGTTCGTTTTGGCAAAAACCGGAAGCAGGGCGGGGGCCCTGGAAAAAGCCGTGCGGTCGCTGGCCTCCATCGGGTCGGAGCAGGCGTTGGAGGTCCTGGGTAAGGTCCTCTCCGACACTGGGCAAGCCCCTTTGGTGCGCCACACAGCACTCCTCGCCCTCGTTGGCAACTCCCTTCCGTCTGCCAAACGAATCTTAGCTGAGTTCATCCGACTTGCCCCCAATGATCCGCTCGCAACCCAATGCAAAAAGATCTTGGCCTCCTCCGGGGCCTAACATGACCATCAAGAGCGGGTAGCCTCTTAGGTGGCGGGTCATCCCACCCAGCGCATTTGCGCCGCGTATTCCTCAGCAATCTTCCTCATGTCCCAGTAGAGGGCCGTTACGTCTTCGTCGCGCCATGTATCGTCTACAAAGCAGAGCGGAACACCCACCACGTCTGGGGCGAGTGTTTCCATCGTATGGGTGAACGCTGCCAGGATCGCTTCAGGCGTTGATTCATTATCAAGAAGAACATGGATGATCCCCCACCCCGCAAAGAGTTCGCGCAGTTCGGGAAACTCCTGGTGCGAATACTTGTACGAGACACTCAGCCCCTTGAGCTTAGGGTCGTGACCAAGATACAGGTGCTTGCAAGGATGGGGGCCGCAGTTGTGCAACAATCCGCTTCCCCAAGGCCGATACAGCCGGTTGTTGTAAGGTCGACTGAAGTCCTCAAATATTCCAGGCCCAATCGTGGCGCAGACATCGTCGCTGACGAAGCTCTTATATCTTTCCGGAGCCCAAACGGGATCGAAGTCTATGCCTGTCATACGGTCGATGCCACCCAGAGCTTTTACAATCTCCTGATATAGCTCCAATTGAAGATCGGTTGCCAGATTCAAAAGATGGTGGAAAGCTTGCGGGTCGTCAAACGAAGCTGTATAAAGCAGTTCCGTCCCGAGCAAGTCCCTGCAGGTGTTTAAAGGGCCGCCCGCATCTATCCCGGTAATGTAAACGTCGGAAGGCAAGTTCGCCGCGTGAAAGCGCAATCGCCGGATATTCTCCAGCATCAAGCCAGCATCCTTGCTGGGACGCTCCAGCCGGTATACCTGCTCCAAATCGTGGATCATGTGTCCCTTCAGACCCGGTGGCTGGCTGGGATCGTTGCTCCAATGGACCTCCATGCCAAACATCGTGGCGATTGTCATGTAGCCAAGCGTAACTCGGGCCCAGGGAATATAGTCATCGGGAATAATGCGCAGGCATTTCTCGATCATCTGGGCGTTGACGTCGAACTGAACGTCGCCGTTTTCGAGTTGCTCTCGCGCGGTATGCCCGAATGTCCAGGTAGGCCAGATAATAATGGGGATGTGGTCGACCGGTTTGTAATCCCACAGGTCGCGACGCGACTGTTTCTGCCGTTCGACTTGTTCGTGATCGATATCCAGTTGAACCATCGAGTTCTCCTCAACTCAACTATGTTCAGAGCCTGCCGCCGCGAGAAAGGCCCAGAGAGTAGTATAAGGTTTAGCTTGGTGGAGTTGCCAGGTCGCTGGGGTTTTGCATTGCGCTCGAGGTGCGGAGTCAGTTGCGTGCATAGGGTGAAGGCGGGGTTCGCCGGAGCCACCAGGGACGGAGGGGTGTCTGAGAAAACCGGATAGGAAGGCCGCAGTCGGCAGTTTCGGGACTCGCGATGGGGTAGACAGGGCCTTGTCCCGAGCCCCTGCCCCCCCCCCAAGAAAAATGGCGCGCTGGGACCCCTCGGGGGTTTATAATGTGGGGCTGTTAGGAGCCAAAGAGGAAATTCCGGACCAAAGGAATGTGAACGTGGAGTTTTCAAATCTGCTCATGAAGATCAGGCTCTCCGACAGGGGCATCACCTTTCTCGTCCTGTTTCTTGGACTCGCGTTTGGGGGACGAGAACTGCCCGAACTGTTCTCGCTGGCGGATGACGTCTCGAACGATGGAGAAGGGATCGAGGTTGTGTGTCCCGAAGGGCCTGGTTCCTCTATTCTCTCGCAAAGAGACGAGGCGGGCGCTCCGCCTTACATCGATGTCCCGACGAATGTTCATCACTTCACCAGCCGCAATCTCTCGCAGGTCCTTCACCTCCAAGCCGGCAATGACCTCCTGCAGATGCTTTCCCTTCAAAGGGAATGACTCCTAGTAGGGGAAGTTCTGGTTCTGATCTGTCCATCTTAACGGATACTTCTGGAATTTGGGGCGCTTTGGCCTCTCCTGGGGCGGCTGGCGCGCTCCAGAGGAAACAGTGAACACCTTTCGAAACGGAAAACTCCACTGGTATCCCTACCGCGACCGGACTATTGCATAACCCTACGAAAGGAGGATCATAGCTTAGATGGAGCGGGCTCTATGGACTGGGTTCATGCGCTCAGCGGAAAAATTCCCGGAGCGGCCCGCGCTCAGCGCACAAGGCAAGACGCTGACTTACCGTGAGCTTCGCGAACTCGCCTGCCGGATCGCCGCAACGATTCAAGCACACCCAGAGTATTCCACCACCCCCCTCACCGCCGTATTCGCCTACCGCGCTCCTGTGGCTTTTGCGGGAGCATTGGGCTCGTTACTTGCGGGAAATGGCTACGTCCCCTTAAACAGGACCTTCCCCTTGAACCGAACACGGACGATGTTGCAGCGTTGCAAATGCCGGTCGATCATAGTCGACATAGGATCGCTGCCACAGTTGCAAGCGATCTTGGCAGAATTTCAAAGGCCGCTGCTAATCATAATACCGGAGATCGACGACACCGGAGGGTTGCAGCAACAATGGCCAATGCATTGTTTTGTTGGCTCCAGGGGTCTCGACCCACCGCATGCCTGGCGCGAACCCGCCATCAGCAACAACTCCATCGCCTATTTGCTCTTCACGTCAGGAAGTTCAGGCGACCCAAAGGGAGTTGTTGTGGCCCAGCGAAATGTGATTTCTTTTGTTGATTACATGGTCGAGCGCTATCAAATAAACGAGAATGACCGCCTGTCACAGATGTTTGACATGACGTTCGACGTGTCTGCATCTGACATGTTTGTTTCTTGGGAGCGAGGAGCATTTCTGTGCTGCCCTTCCCAACAAGCCCTGATCAATCCCGGGAAGTACATACGCAACACGCAGTTGACCGTCTGGTCTTCGGTCCCTTCTGCGATCGCCTACATGAACCGGGTGGGCCTCCTGAAGCGAAATCGTTATCCGTCACTTCGGGTGAGTCTTTTTTGTGGCGAACCGCTGCCGGTGTCTTACGCCACGGCATGGCTGGAAGCGGCACCCAACTGCATATTGGAGAATCTTTACGGTCCGACCGAGCTGACTATTACCTGCACCGCCTACCGTTGGGATCCCGTCCGGTCCCCCGGTGAAGCCGAGCTGGGGATTGTACCGATTGGGTATCCATATCCCGGCATGAGCGTGCTGGTGGTTGACCAGAATCTGAACGAAGTGAAGCCGGGAGAAGAGGGCGAGCTCCTCATGAATGGACGCCAAATGTCGCTTGGCTATTGGAACGACCCGGAAAAGACAACTGCAGCATTTGTAATTCCGCCCGGGAAGACAACCGTCTTCTTTCGAACCGGAGACCGTGTCCGGCGTCCCTTGGGAGACCGTCCGCTAACCTACCTTGGCAGGACTGACCAGCAGGTAAAGGTGTGGGGTTACCGGGTGGAGCTTGGAGAGATTGAAGCTGTGGTTCGAAAGATCTCCTGTTTGGACGGCGTGGTTGCAGTAGGATGGCCGCCCACACCGAGCGGCTGGGCTGGTATCGAGGTATTCCTCGAGGGCGGGGTAAAGGACGAAGAAGTGCTCCGTAAGACCATTGCAACCATACTGCCAAAGCATATGGTTCCTAGAAGATTCCACCCAATGAGGGTGCTGCCCCGCAATGTGAACGGCAAGTTCGACCGGAAAGCAATCCTCAGATTTCTGGAAGAGGGCCTATGAGCGCAGAGCCGGGGCCAGCACAGTCTGCTCGTAGGCTTTTCCCATGCCTGATGCCCTTGTCATCTCACGGCTTGTTCGTGAGCGCTTTTCCCGCCGCATTCGAGTTTCTATCCATCACTGTCAAGTAAGCGCTCAGACGCGGAGCATAGTCAGCCTGCGATGACAGATTCTGTCACGGCGCGTCGACAAGAAATGGCAATGGGGGGACTTTTTTGACCTAAAGCCTTGACGCTTCGCCAGGGGTGCGCTTATAATTTGAGTGATAACACAGTAGTTATCAGAGATGACGAATAACCCACGAAGATTCTTGGTGGAGGGAAAAGTGCTTTGACCCAAAAGGAATTGGTGCGTTCGGGCCATGAAAGGGAGAAAGATGAAGAAGGATCAAGTAGGTTTTTCACTGATTGAGTTACTGATCGTTGTTGCAGTGATCTTGGTTATTGCGGCCATTGCCATCCCAAACTTGCTCCGGTCGCGGGTCGCAGCCAATCAGGCTTCAGCGGTCAGCTCGCTCCACGTACTCAACACGGCTGAAGCCACATACATTACTACTTACAGTAGCTACAGTGCGACCTTGGGTGACTTGGGCCCTCCAGGCGGGGGATTGAATCCTGTGGCCACCGCCGCCGGATTAATTGACAGTGTGCTGTCAGGAGGCTCCCCCGCCGCCACAGAAAGTTCCAAAAGTGGTTATACATTCACATACTTGCCGGGCGTCACTGATGCAAATGGCAAGGTCTACTCATACTCTATCCTCGCTACCCCTAACCAAGTGGGGACGAGTGGGAACAACTTTTACTACACTGACCAAATTGGCGTAATTCGCGAGAACACCACAGCCGCAGCCGGTTCCTCCGATTCACCCCTGGCCGGTTAACGACGCTTTCGCAGCTCTTCTCCGTTACAGGACGCCGTATTTCAAGTACACCTCACGAAGCGACTTCCCTTCCAGGAGTTCCTTGCGGGAAAGATCCTCTTTGTGCACCTTTTCCTGCGCTTTCACCAGAACCGCTTCTTCAACCTCATGGGGCACCACAACGATGCCGTCAAAGTCAGCAAAGATCAGATTGCCAGGCTTCACGAGGACTTCACCGCAACGGATGGGAACATCATAGGCCATCACCATTCCACGTCCCATAGAATCAAGAGGCCGGATGCCGGCGTAGTAGACGGGGAATCCCATTTCGATGATGCGGGTGCAGTCGCGGATCTGGCTGTCGCAAACGCATCCCACGGCGCCGTTTCTCTTCGCCACGGTGCTCATCAGCTCACCCCAAGGCGCATTGGTCCCGGCATAGTCGGTGGAATGCACAATTACGTCCCCGGGCTTTAGAGAATCCACCGATTCGATCTCGAGCCCGTAAGGGTCATCCTTGCGAATATAGTCGGTCTCCATCCAACGGATGGTGCGGGCGCGGCCGACAAAGCCGCAATTCTTTCGATCGGGCAACAAGGGGCGCAGGCGGTGGTGCATGGCTTGTTGGCGGTGACCCAGCTCATCCAGGATGTCGCACACCGCGGCTACGTACAGGTTTTCGCGAATGAATTTCTCGATCTCAGTGTCGCTGTCAAACATAAATGGCTCTCCTGTTAGGAATCAGTAAAATCGATCATGATTGGCCGCTCGCGGAAACCGCGAGTCCTGATGGCGCAGTAAATGAATCCCGCCATAAACCAGACACCACCCAGGATTTTGGCGGGCGTTTTAAGTCCCAACCATATCCATAGACAAAACACGAAGCCGATGAGGGGCATCACCACGTCGGCAAACCATCGCCGCTTGCGGCCTGGCTGCTGCACGACGGCGAATTGCCAGAAGGTAGCCAGGTTCACCCCCATAAACGCGAGAAACGCGCCGAAGTTCAAGATCTCCCCTGCCTGTTCGAAAGTAATGAACAGCGTCCCGATATACGCCACAATTCCGATCAACCAGATGTTCCGGGTGGGGTTGTTCCGCTTGGGATCGAGGTAGGCAAAAAGCTTTCGCGGGACAACATTGTCGCGGCCCATGCCGAAGAGCAAACGAGCGGCGCCCACCTGCCCGGTCAGCCCCGCGCCGATGGTGGCGAGGATTAACACGAGACCCAAGGCCTGGAAAAGCAGCGGCCCTCCCACCCGGCGCGTCACATCCATGAAGGCGGTTTCAGTGTTATGGAAGGACGTGTAGTCCGGCCAAACTCGTTGTCCGAGGTAGATCTCCAAGCCCCCAACGATTCCGGTGAACAAGCAAACCGACACGGTGGCCAGCATGACGTTGCGCTTGGGATTCTCCACCTCCTCAGCGAGGGTAGTAACGCCGTCAAACCCAATATAGGTCAGCGCGGCATATGAAGTGGCCGTCCAGATAACCCGAGGGTCGAAAGTCTTGGGATCGTAAAAGGGCTGGAAAGAGAAAACTCCAGGCCATCCCTGGAAATGGAAAAGGTAGCGGACGGCCAGGATCATGAAGACTCCGATTACCGCGCACATGATGGTGAGGAGAACGATATTGGCGCGCGCCGTAGCGCGGATACCGCGCAGATTCAACAGGGTCATGGTCCCTACGAAAATCGCCGCCAGCACCGCGTAAGGGATGAAAGGGAAAAAACGCTGGATGGTCAGAGCCCCATAAATGCCGTTCAGGAGCGGTTGAATCAGGTAATCGAGAAACATGGCCCAGCCGGTGAGGAAGCCCAGGTGGGGGTTGAGTCCGCGCCCGACGTAAGTGTAGGCGGAGCCGGCTGTGGGGTAGAGCGTTGCCATCCTTCCATAGCTGACGGCGGTGAGCATCATGGCGACCATGGCAATTAGAACCGTAGTTACGAAGTGGCCGTGGGAAAGGACCTGTGCAACCCCGAACATCGGCACCGGTGCGATGGGCATGATCAGCACGATCCCGTAAAAGATCAGATCCCACAAAGTAAGGACGCGACGTAGGCGCGGTACCGCGTAGCCGGCTTTCGCTTCACCCTGAGTTGAAAGGTCGTTCAAATAGGTCTCCGATCAAAGCTCGTGACGGTATTTCGACAGGACTTCCGCACCCGATGCTGTAACCCTGAGGACATATTCGAGCCGCATACCCCACCTGCCCTCGAAGTACATGCCAGGTTCAAGCGCAATAATCATATCGGGCTCGAGGGGGATGGTGTTATAGGGCACAATCCGCGGTTCCTCATGCCAGCTTATCCCTAATCCATGACCGGTGTGGTGCGGGTAGCTTCCTCCCAGCTTCCCTACCCCGGTTCGCACCAGCTTATCAAGGTCACAGGCCCGGAGACCTGGGCGGACCTTACCGATAGCGTCGGAGAGGACAGCCGCAAGGCCGTTAAACGCTTCTCTGTATTCCTTCTTCGGGTCGCCCGCGCAAGCGGTGTTGCAGCTATCTCCCCAATAACCGAGGTGTCGAGGGACCAAGTCCACGATGAGCAATTCTCCCGCTTCAAGCTTGCGGGCGGAAGGCGGGCCTCCCGTGAGCGCCGTGCGGGGGCCGGAAACCACGTCCGCAATGATCGGAACCCGGCCTCCTTCCTGAGCTTCCATGGCCTGGCGAACGGAGCTGAAGATCTCAATCTCGGTGCGGCCCGCCGTCGCTTGCTGCTTGGCTATTTTCTGGCCGAGGTCACACAACGCCAAGGCCTCACGCATCGTCTCAATCTCCTCGGCATCCTTCACCATACGAAAAGTGGACAGGACATCCTTCACCGAGCAGAACTTCAGGTGGGGGCACGCTGAACGCAAAACGTCGAGGAGCGCAGCGGGGATTTCTTCCGACTCGATGGCGACTTTGCTTGCCGGAAGCGGCCGCAACTTCGCCACCAGTTTTGCGGACAGGTCCTGAACGGCAAACAGGGGCTTTTCGATGACGTAACTCGAGAAGCTCTCGCGCAGCACGTTCCCCGCGATGCCTTCCCCAGGTTCCATGTCAGCAAGATACAAAGTCGGTTGCTCGCCGCGAATCCAAAGAAATGCTCCTAACAGGGGAGTTATGGGGGAAGGCTCAAGCTCTACGGTCGCTTGGTAGCCCGTGAAGTAGCGGAGGCTGACGAAGGAGCTTAACAAGGCATGCTCGATGCCTTTTTCGTGGAGAGTACTGGCGAGTCTCTTTAGTCTATCAGGAACCATGTGAATGACCTCCTAGCGAAGAAGCCACAGGATAATTCCTTCCACGCTAGTGATTCTCATAGGAAGCTTACCTCTCAGATTTCAATAAACGCAGATATGATAACTGTGCAGGGGAGTTGAGTGTCAAGCTTCCCAGAGTCGAATCGGGGCTTTTGGTTCAAGCTGTAGGGGCGGCCCTTGTGGCCGCCCGGGGGCAACTACGAGGGTTGTCCCTACGACCTCTAAAGCCCCATTTCTTTCAGCCTATTGAACGGGACACCCCTCTTCCGCGCTGATCAACTTGACTTCATTTGAAAGTACGTCTAGCCTCCTGAGCATCGCATTTAGCAAGGGGGTGCCCGTGACTCAGAATCGAACAGCCTATTTTTTATCGGTGGTGTTTTTAGGGATCGTCTTGCCCGCTTGCGCACAGGTTGAGCAGTCCAGCGCGCGCATCACGGTCGACCCGGGTCAGAAGTATCAGGAGATCCAGGGGTTCGGAATGAACTATACAGGACCCTACTTCCGGAACGACATGAAGGGCATGTTCGACACGCTAATTGACGATCTTGGCGTCACGATGTTTCGGGTGGTTGTTTACCTGGTCTATAGCAACTGGGAAGAAACCAGTGGACCAAAGGACTGGGAGTACTGGAACGACCGCTACTCCTCGCCGATATTTGAGGCTTCTTGGAACGGTTTGCGCTACCTGAACTCCCGCGGCATCCGCCCGATGTTGGCACTCATGGGGCCGGTTCCAGTCTGGATGACTGACAACAACCCCCCGCCACCCCGGCACAAAGTGTGCCAGGAGCGTGTTCCGCCCAACCTGCAAGGGCACTTGAGCCCCGCCAGGTACGACGACTTCGCCGAGGAAGTGGACACTATGGTGGAATACGCCCGCATCCAGGCGCATATTGACTTCGAGTACTTCAGCCCCTTCAACGAGACGGACTGCTATCCCCCGGAAGGCCCACGGATCGACCCCGACGAGGCTCCGAAAGTTCTGGAGGCTGTGGCGCGGCGGCTGAAGAAAGAAGGCCTAGGGGACGTCCGATTGGCCGTTCCGGACAATGCGGTTATTACGAATGACTATACAGACCCCATTCTGAAGGACGAGGAATTGATGAAGCAGGTGGGAGTCTTCACCTTTCACACCTACGGGGAGAATTCGGTGGGGCCTCAAGTCGAGCGGGTCAAATCCAGCAAGTATTCGCAAGTTCCAGTGTGGCTAACGGAGTACGGCGACTTGAACGATGAGGACAAGACCTTCGAAAACCAATGGAAGAATTTCTCCCTTGCCGCCAACCGGCGAGCCCTCACCGCTCTCAATCAAGGCGCCGGCGCACTCTTCTTCTTCGACGCTTTCGACGATTACGAGGAGTGCGCCAAGCGATTGTGCTTTTACGGCCTATTCCGCAGCGCTAGCCATGTCTATTCGCCCAAGAAGAGTTATTACGCCACCCGGCAACTGTACCACTTCGTGCGGCCGGGTTGGCGGAGGATCGCTGCCACGACCGAGGCCTCGGGACTCACCCTGTCTGCCTTCCAGGGTCCTTCGCCGGATGCCTTGGTGGTCGTGGGTGTGAAAGAAGGCGGCCCGAGCCGCTTTCGAGTCGATTTGCCACAGGCCAACACGGGGCCCGCGAGCTGGGATCTCTACGAAACCACTCGCGAACTGGACTGCCAGAAAATTATGACGGTGCCTGCGCGGGATGGTCACGCGGAAATCGAACTGCCTGGGGAGGCGGTCTTCACTCTTGTGGGAAACCCAAGCAAAGCGCAGTGAGTCCTGTCGTGGACTGGCTCCCCGGTGAGATCAGGCAGTTTGGGGTCAATGCGGCATAGGTGAATGCAGGTATTTCTTCAGCCGGTCTTTGTCGCCCCAGACGGATTCCGTGTGGGCAAGGATTTCTTCCGGCGTGAGCCAAAGTGGCTTCATTTTTCTTTGGCTATGCAACCGGGCCATGTCGTTAAAGTGCGGGGAGGCGGGGTTCTCCGATTCTCCGAAAGGCAGAAGGCTCCAAGCCTTCTTAGGCGAGCTTTCCTCGACCACCAGCAAGTGGCCCCAGCCATCGTCGCAGTGAATCGTTCCGTCTTCCTGTTGAGGGCCGTCATCCGGATGGAGCACGTCAAACACGCCTGTCCCGTCCATCGGAAACGTGCCGCCGCGTTCGACAATGCTCACTTCGCCCCAACGGACTTCCGCCTTGCCGAAATTCTTCTGAATCCGCTGGATTGCCTCCCCCAGAGCGCTGAGCGCCATCTCTTGTTCCTCGGCTGAATCGAGGTCGATTTTATAACGCGAGTATGCGAGGAAACGCCCGAGCTTGGCGGCTGAAAACAGATCGCGGTAGGCCCGAGCCCAGAAGTAGATGTAAGTCTGGGCAACGGAGTCCGTGGCCGAACGGAAGTCCCAACCCTTAAGTGTCTCGACGGCGCGGCGGATGCCCGGATCGGCCACGGCCTCCTGTTTCTTTTCCAGCGCTCGCGCCAGCAAGGGGACGATGACTTCAGCCGGCACGACGTAAGTGTCATACGCCAGCGATTTCATTTCGTCCAATGTGAACTTTCTATCCTGCGCCAGCACTTTCAAAAGCCTCTCCCCGCGCGGGTTCAGATCTTCCTGGCTGATTTCCGGCTTCTGCACTGAAAGCAAGTAATAAGGGGCGGGCTCGAGCGGCTGGAGGCCGGAGTTTACGGTGGAGAGCCAGGGCGGATTGTTGCAGTTCTGGATGAAGCCGGAGGGCGGATTCAACAATTGGGGATACTTCTCCAAAAGGAAATACGGCCCCCATTCAGTCGCCCTGACCCAGCCGGGCACAGGCTTGCGCCAGTCATAACCCTCGGCGCGCTGGGCGACCGTGGCGTTGTGTACCCAATAGATATTCTCCTGATCCGTGTAAAGGAGATTCCAGCGCGGCATGAGGTGCAGGGCAACGATCACTTTGAACTCCTCGAGATTCCGCGCCTTCATGAGACGGTAAAGGTTAGTGGAATAATTCACGCCGTCGTAGTTAGGCAACTTCACCGCGTAAGCCCGGTGTTGCTCTTTATCGAATTTGACGATGGGCCCGTGGTGCGTGTAGTAGCATGGCAGCGTCAGCGTTTCCATCCCCTTGGGGTCCTTAATCCGAAACGTCTCATACTCGACTTTGATCTTGCGCCACTCGCCTTCGTAGAGGTATTGAAGTGGGTTCCCGGGGTTGAGCTTCTCCTCGTACACGTCCGAGATGTTTGGCATGTTCCAAGTCGCCGACCAGGTGATCCGGTCATTCAATCCATCCAAGAAAAAGGGGCTGCCGAACCAACTGATGCCCGCCGCGTCCAGTTTCCCGGGCGTGAGGAGGTGCGCCTCGTAATTCTGGAAGCGGTTAGCCCAGGGCATGTGGGTGTGTTCAACATGAATAATGCGCCCGTTTGCCGATTTTGCGGGTGCGATGGCAAATTGATTCGAGCCCAGGTTCGGGAATGAGTATGGCAGGTCAACCATCTTGCTCAGCGCCTCGTGAATACTATAAAAGCGAAAGTATTGGCTGCGCTCCAGGGCTTCAACGTCTTCCGGAGTGATGCCGTCAATCCAGGAGGGCACTTCGCCGCGGTGCTCTTCGATGTAGGCATTCACACCCCGAGCAAAGCTCGAGAGAATGCGGTAAACCTGGGGGGCGATCTTATCGCGGTTTTCAACAACCGCACGCTTGGTGCGCAGCAAACGCTGCAAGTAGTCGCCATCCCAGCGATATTCGTAAGGAATGAATCGCAGATAGCCATCGCCGAGCGCTTCAAAGCCCAGCACCTCCGTCCGTCGCCCTTCCGCGTCTCGATATTCGAGGAACATCTTTTCCAGGTGGTCTTGCGCCTGCGCATAGCCGTAACCGAAGAAAGTGGCCTCCTCTGTTTCGCCCACAATGTGGGGGACGCCATACTCGTCGCGATAAATGGTGACTTGGTCGGCCAACCGGTCCCGCGCCTGGAGATTCCAGGGCGGCGCGGCAAGGGCCACAAGGAGAGCGCAGAATAAGCGGACCATGCGGATCATTTTGGAAACCATTTTTGCAACCTCATAGGGCCACCCGCGTCGTAGGGGCAATCCGCCGGCTGGCGGATGGTTGCCCAAGGGCGGCCACAAGGGCCGCCCCTACAACGCGAGAGCCCGGGCCAGCGCGAATCTACACCACCAGCGTTGTCCGACGCAAGAGGCGCGGCAAGTTTTTTGAGTATACAGCCTGCAGACTTCCATGCAATTTGGAAGTCCGGAAGACTGCAGTTTATAACCAACCCATCCACGAAAATCCTATAACTTGGTGCCCTGCGCAAGCCGAGAAGGGAAAGCACCGATCGCTTCGCACAAGCAATTTCAGGGGAGATGTTCGCCTGACTGAATCAAAGAGCTTCGAATTTCGAGCGGAGTGGTTTAATATCTTCAACCATGCCCAATTTATGACACCGAATGGCGATATCAACAGCGGAGCTTTTGGGCTGGTGACCGTGGCGTATGCGCCTCGCATTGGGCAGTTGGCACTGAAATCTTTCTTCTGATTCGGGCTGAGTTGTGGAGAAATTCTTTGCGATGGCCGCCCTGTTCGGCGCGCTTTCATCCGCGGTGATTAGCGCGCCCACCCTTTGCGCTCAAACGAAGGGTCCGGACGATTCGTCGCTAGCCGCGAATTCCGTAGAGAATTCCCAAGCGGTTGATTCCGCTCCCAGCGCGGATGAGCGCCCGACGGAGCATCCCACGGCTGATCCGGCGCCGAGCGACGGATGGCTGACCTCCTGGCTGCGCCGTGCGGCTGAGGCGCGTGCCCGACAGCCGCACACGGCGGCACCGCTGGTGACCACGCACAATGCCCTTGTGCAGCAATTCCGTTACGACGGTTACGTGCAGCAGGATCCAAATGGCACTTCGACGGCGAACGCCGGCTCAGGAAGGGGTATAGAGATTATTCCGACCACCCGCCTGGAAGTGGCGTTCGCTATGCCGCCCTATTTGACTCACCAATCGAGCGTCCGTGACGGATTTGGAGATTGGTCCTTTCTGGTGAAGTTCCGCGCATTCTCCGCACCGGAGGGTGAGGGGGCATACTTCGTCGGCTTTGTCCTCAACGCTGCAATCCCGACGGGAAATTCGGCGAATAGCGCGGGCCATGCCGTATGGAGTCCCGCGGTGGCGTTCGGAAAGGGCTGGGGCAATTTCAACCTCCAGAACACATTTGGAGGGACACTCCCGCAGACGGGCGCGGATGTTTTGGGGCGGACGATCGTGCTGAACGACGTGGCTCAGTACCGGATCAAGCGAGTCGTCTGGCCGATGCTGGAGGTGAATTCTACGTTCTGGTCCGGCGGGCACAATGCGGGCAAGAAACAGGTGTTTCTGACCCCGGGGATTGTCTTCGGTTCGTTTCCGATCACTGGGCGTCTGCGCATCGCGGTGGGCGCGGGAGAGCAGATCGCCCTCACGCAATTCCACACTTACAATCACCGATATATTCTGTCGCTACGACTGCCGTTTGGGTGACGGCGGCTTGCGCTCCGGCAAGGCGAATAGATCGATCACTTAGACAATTCACCGGGGCACTGAGGCTACTAACATGAAAACCACACGGGTCGCCGACTGCGTGCGATTCCTTCTTCCTATTCTTTTGCCATTTAATTTTCTGATCTCCACCTCCGTCTATGGCCAATCCGCTGCAAGACCCGAGCCGTCCAATTGGTTTGCCGGAGACCCGCACCTGCACCGGGGCATCGGTTGCGGCCGGTCTAATGAAAAAGAGATGCTCAGCCCACAGCAGCTTCTGGAAATGATGAAAGTGAATAACCTCGCGGTGATTTCCGTGCTGGCCGATGCCGGCAATGGCGAAATCAAGTATGCCGATCAAGACCTCCAGATGATCACAGGGCAGGACAATGCGGCTTCTACTCCCCAGCGCATTGTCCATTGGGACGCGGAATGGCACTACGATCCGCAAGGGGTGACGTTTGAGAGGAAGATGATCGGCGGCCACTTGGCCCTGCTCGGCCTGAAACACGGAGGCCAGCCCTTTGCGCAATACACCTACCCGATTTTCGCCTGGGCAAAAGAGCAAGGCGGCATTGCCGGATTCCTGCACATGCAATACCTGCCTTTTGCTTTCTACCCGCCGCCCGACGGCATCCCGCTGTCGCTGGACTGCTGCGCGCCGCTGGAATACCCCGTGGAGACCGCGCTGGGATCAGCATCGTTCCTGATGGAAGACGTACGCGGGGGTGATTCCGCGCTCGAAGCTTACTACCGCATCCTCAATGCCGGTTTTCGTCCAGGGCTCGCCGCGGGCACCGACTATTCGTGCAACGATAACGAGCCGCTCGGAACTCTGCTGACCTACGTCCGGATTCCGGATGGCCATCTCACTTACGACAAGTGGATTGAAGGTCTCGCGCGGGGACGAACCGTGGTCTCGCGCAACGCTCACAACGAATTCCTGGATCTTAATGTGAACGGAACGGCGCAGCCCGGCGATGAGATTCGACTGGAGGGGACGGGCCCGGTGCGAGTGCGGGTCGAGTGGCGGTCGCTCCACAACAATCTGGGCAGAATCGAGTTGGTTCAAAACGGAGCGTCAGTGGCGTCGCAGACCGCCGAGGTGGCGCCAGGCTCACCGGCGGTTTTCGAAACCACGATCGAATTTCGGCGGAGCGGATGGCTCGCCGCCCGGCGCATGGACTGGCAAACTGGGCATCGCACCCATACCGGCGCGGTTTTCGTCATCGTGAAAGGCGCGCCCGTTCGCGCCAGCGCCGTCGATGCACGCTTCTTCGTCAGTTGGATCGATAATCTCCTTAAGCAAACTTCACCCGGCGGCGAGTGGAGCGGGTTCTTCACTAAGGACCGCGAAGCGGCACAAAAGCGGTATCGGGAAGCTCGAGCGATCTTCCTCGAGAGGGCGGCCGAAGCGGAAAAACAGAAAGGCCCTTGAGCCGGGCTAACCGTTCCCACCCTCGAACTTGTCATTCCGATCCGTCGGCCGACGGAGAAGAATCTCGCCCTGTGTCGAAGCGGATCGGAGCACAAGGCGGACTTGGCGATTGATGGAAGAAAGAACCAGAGCGAGATTCCTCGCTGCCATGAAAATGGTTGTGCCGAAGGCACCTTGGAGTGCGGTATCCGTCAGCCGACGGACTTTTCGCTTGAATTCAAGGCGGCAGCTTCGCTGCCGCACTCCAAGGCGCTTCGCGCTTTTTCATGCAAGTTGGCGGGCCAAAGGCCCATGATGTCTGCGCTCGGAATGACACAGGGGCCCCGGGGAGGTCAGTCATGTCGAACGGAGTGTGGTTCAGGCGTTTGTTCTTGGCGCTTCTGAGCGTCGGAATGGTGCTCGCGGCGGTCTCCCCAACCGGCTCGCTTCCCGCTTTCGCGGAAGATGTCTTTAATGGACACAAGGTGATTCTGGACGACCAGAACAAAATCATCCCCTGGTCACTGCCGATTGATAAAGCCTACGACCACTTCCTTCGGCTGCGGTGGGATTTTATTAAGACCAAAGTCCCCAACTGCCCCGGCCCACCTCCGCGATCATCCTACCCGCAGTATTACTTCTATTGCGCGTTCTGGGATAAGAACGGAGTTTTGGAAGCGGACACCTGGATGAATGATGTGGGCGAGAAGATTCCGAATTGGTTTGAATCGGCGCGATTGTATTATGCCTACGCGGGCGACGCCACAGTGATGTCCATCGTGAAGAAGCTCATGGACTACACGATCGCTCATGGCACCAGTCCCTCATCTTTTGCGTGGCCGAACTTTCCCTACACGACGACGAACGCCGAGGATATGGAATTCCGCGGTTTTACAAAAAACAAAGGACTGGCCCTTCACGAGATCCAGGTCGGTTACGCGGGTGATATGGGGTTGGTGTACTACCGCATGTACCTCTACAGCGGCGACAAAACATATCTGACTGCTGCTCTGAATGTGGCTGATACGCTGGCCCGCAAGGTTCGCCAGGGCACGTCCACTCAGCCCGTCTGGCCTGATCGCGTGGTGATGGATACCGGGAAGGTTACGAAAGAATACGGCGCGCACTGGGCCGGTTGTTACATGCTATTTGACCAATTAATTAAGGCGAAGCAGGGCGACGTGAAGGCGTACGAGAAGGCGCGCGCGAAAACCCGGGATTTCCTCTTGCAATATCCCCTGAAGACGGGCTACTGGGCAGACGGACATACAGACAACGTGGACTACGGCAACACCTACAAGAGCAACACGCCCGCCAGCGACTTTACATTGGCCCTATTCGATTATCCCGAATTGGATCCCGATTGGCGGACGGACGTACCCAGTTTGATCAAGTGGACGGAGGACAACTTCGTTTTTCGTTGTGCCCCCGGCGAGCCGGCAACTCAATGGGGAGCCAATATCGTGGGGGAGCAGGACGGATTTCTCCCTAAGATGGACTATCAAACCGCGCGCTATGCCGCGCAATGCGCCCGGTGGTATGCGGTTTCGGGTGATGAAACCTACAAAGAAAGGGCCTACCGGTCGTTAAACTGGGTGACCTACTGTAATAAGCCGGATGGGGAAGGCATAGAAAGTCCGGTCAGCAAACATATCTCCAACTGGTGGTCAGATCTCTATGGGGAGTGCCCCCGAATGTTTTACCCTGCCTTCGCGGGAATTCCCGAATGGGCTCCGCCGGGGGAAAACCATATTCTGTATTCAGAGGCGGTGCTCAAGGACGTGTCCTATGCTCCAAAACAGATTCAATACACAGCGACACAGGGGCCCGGGACGGAGTATCTTCGTCTGGCCTTTCACGTAAGCAGCGTCACGCTCAATGGCTCCAAACTTTCCATGCGCCCCAATCTGAGTTCAGAGGGGTACACCGTGAGGGATCTCGGACATGGAGATTACGCCCTCAATATTAGAAGAGTGAGGCCCGGCAGCGTGGTAATCCGATGAGGCTAGCCTTGACAGCCTCCGCCCGAAGTGAACAATAGTGGACAACATGAGATTTTCACGGGCAGTTCTCGGCTCCCTCGTAATCGCCGGTCTCGTTGCCGCCAGGATTTTGCCTGCCAAAGAGCGCGACAATCGCCAGCCTATCGCCTGGTGCTACGTTCACCAGGGACCGCTGGAGTTTATGCACAAGGCGGTGGGTCGAAGAACCATTTCGCTGAGTTTGGGCCGAGGCACGCTAGTCCCGGTGCTGAAAACGGAGTCAAAGCATGGCAGGAGCCGGGCCATGCTCCGCATTACCGACCTCGCAACGCTCAATCCTGTCGACGGTTGGGTGGATTCGAGCCAGGTGGAGATTGTTCCATTGGATCGCTACCCCAGTGATGAAGAGATCTTGCGCCAGCTCAGCATCGAACAAAAGAACGATTTCACAACCCCCCAAGTGGCGGTTTCACGCTGGCTGGTCAAGCAAGGGGATGCCGGCAGAGCGCTGGTATGCTTCGTTGCGTCGTTTGGCCTGGCGGCCTCGCGACTGGTAGCTTTTCTGTCTGACGGAGGGACTTTCAAACTTGGCCCCGGGCTTGAATTCTCTTTCTCCGAGATGAAGCCTGGGATCCTGTCCGGGGAGGTACGCGACCTGCTCGGAGACGGGGTCGAGTGCCTCATCACGCACGAGCCATTCCGCGAAGGCCCCGCAACCTTTGGAGTGAATATGGTGATTCGCCGCCTCGAGCGCGGCAAATTCCTATCGCTATGGGTAGCTCCCCTCGAGTCGCAAAACCTCGGCTTCTTCCCTCCCCAGGTGCAAATACTCCGCCCTCTCGAGAAGAATGCCGGCGCTCCCGGCACTGTGACCAAAGGTGAAGTGGAGTTTCAATCGCGCGGGAAGACTTACATACCTGTCTGGAAAGCTACCGTGGAGTTCTTCGCTGTGGGGCAAGATAAACCCATTGACTCCATAAAAGTCACCAAAGCGTGTACCTGGAATGGTCTCGAGTTCGAGCCGCTCCGGTAGCTGGCGCCGCGTGCCCATCCGGAGGTGGGGAAACATTAGCCGCGATGCGGACGGCTGGTCCCCTGCAACGTCCACGCTTCCCCACCATCGCGTGCTATAATCGCGCAGCTTGAACGTCATAGGCTTGTTAGCAGCTTTTATTCTCGTGATCTGAGGTTCTGTTTTTCTCAGCCACGCCGCGAGGTTTTCTCATGGAAGAAATACTCCTGCCACTATTTCCCCTCGAATTGGTGCTCCTTCCTGAAGAACCTTTGCCCCTCCACATCTTTGAAGATCGCTACCGTGAAATGATCGGCGAGTGCCTGAGGGCGCAGACTTCCGGCTTCGGCAGGCAGGATTTCGGCGTAGTCTTGGCAAAGGGCCAGGAGATTTCAAATGTCGGCTGCACCGCACAGGTGGTGAGCGTGACCCGGAAATATGATGACGGACGCATGGATATCCTTACCGTCGGCAAGCGGCGGTTCGAGATAGTGCTCACCAACGAGGAGAAATCCTACCTGCGCGCTTCGGTCGAGTTCTTCGACGATGAAGGTTCAGACACACCGGGAGAAACCGAGGCTGAAAACGCCATCCGACTCTTTCAGGAAGTCATGCGAAAGTTGCACCAGGCGTCCAACATGCCGGTCCACTTGCTCCGGCCTTACCGCTACCTGTCCTTCCGTCTCGCTGCCGCGCTTCCTCTGGCACTCGAATTCAAGCAACAGCTTCTTTCGCTGCGCAATGAGCCGGAGCGACTCCAGCAGGTGGTCCACTCGATGCGCCAACTGGCCCAGCAGATAGAGGTCGCTCAAGAAGCCCGCAAAAAGGCTGGAGGGAACGGAGATATCCGACGTCAACCACGCACCGGGTAGTCCAAGAGCATCTGCCCCGCTTCACAACTCACTTCTTCGGAATCTCGAGGTGCTTTGTCACGCTCACTTTGGCTGGCGCGGCCAGCGCCTCCAAGCGGTCAATGTCGAAGTCCTTATAAAGGTCGAGGCAGAAAAGCTCCGGGGCCTGCTCAAAGTGCACGGGCAGCTCGAGCACGTAGCTCAGGCTGTGCATCCCGTTTCGAACCACCAGGGCGGAGAAAAGCGATGGATCGAGCGCCGCTGCCACCAAACTTGCAACCTGAGCCCGAATGCCTCCCGGCTCGAGCCGCACGCTGGAGACCCTGGCGCGCTCCCTGGCCCAGCGGGTGATTCTGCTGAGCTGCGCGGCTTCCATGCCGAGAGGACGGTCGCCGAGGCCATCCAGAAGCTGTGCGAATTGGAAGGGCTGGGTGTCCTTCCAAGAACTCCCCGTAAACATCAGGTCTAAGGCAAGGACCTGCTCTCCGCGATTGACGCGGTCGGAGACAGCTTCGGCGGCCGCTTCCCTGCCGCTGTCGTCGAGCACGAGGGTGACCGGCGCCGAATCGGAGCTCTGGAGGATCGATCTTACCCACACCCCGCTGGCGCTCAACCCGTTGCTCATCTGGAACACGTATGACATGGTTTGCACATCTTTGCTCTTGGTGGTGGCCACGGTCCACAGGTGTTCGATTTCGACGGGCTTATAGCGGACCACCTCCTTCAACTTTGCCCTTTCCGCGCTGCTCCAAGCCGCCTTGGCGGAAGGGTCAGAAGGGATTGGCGGCCTGCTAATCTCCCTGCCCAGTTTCTGCGCCAGACCCAAAATTGTCAGATTGTCTTCCGGCAAGCCGACCAGCAATTCGTCATAACTCCTGATTTCCGGGGCCACATGATCCTCGTTGTCAATCCGAGGGAGGCCGAACTGTTTGCTAAAGAAGATATAATCTGATATTCGATTATCCAGTTGGTAGTTATGAGTAGCGGGATCGCGGTTCTCGTGCCAGTCAAAGGCATCCCCCTTACCATAGAGCTTGAAGAAGGGTTGGATCGCATCGTAGACCAGGGGCTTTACAAGACCCGCCCGGAAGCAGCAATCATCCTCGGCGTTGTACGTCAACAGGATGGGGCGCGGGGGCATCAGGGCCACCAAATGTGAAAAGTCCGAGCCGACCAGAGTGTCTGTCGCCGATTGTTCGATGTCACCCAAATCGCCGTAGCGCTTCGCTTCCACCCGCGCGCGGAGTGAAGAAAAGCCTGCCACCGCATTGCTGGCTCTCACCCGTTCGTCCAACGCGCTCAAAGTGATGGTTTGCCATCCGCCTCCGGACAAGCCGGTCACGCCAATGCGGTTGCGGTCGACGTTAGGGTGGTTGTAAAGGTAATCGAGGCCTTTCCGCATCTCGAGGATGAAGAGTCCCAGTTCATTCGCGCCCACCAGATCCAAGTGCGCGCCGAACCAATGCTGGTTGCCCTCCTTATTTAGTTCTCCGAACGAAAACCACTCCAGGTTCAAGGCCAGCATGCCGTGCTTCGCGTAATTGATGCAGCGCTTTTGTTTGTACTCGACCGACTTTCCCGGCGGGCCGACGTGCCCGTTCACATTCAAGATAGCCGGAATCTTGCTGCTCAGATTCTCCGGCTCGTAAAGGAGCGCCACGGAATCGAACCCAGGGACAATCTCGTACCGCAGTTTCCGTATGCGGTAGCCTGAACCGGTTTCGATGACGCCCACTTCTTCGAACTTCGGCCCCGCCTCCACCCATTCTCTCGGCCAACCATGAAAGGCCACCTCGAGCAAGTGATGCCGGAGTCGTGCCGCCTCAGAGGTCCATTCCTGGGAGCTTGAAGGAACGCGAGGAGGCGGCGCAACCCGATCGACCAAATATTGTCGAATCTGAAATTCGGCCACCGCCGGTGAGAGAATCTCATCCTTGAGAATCGTGTTGAGCTCCTCTGGCTCGCTCTGTGCACGCGCCAGGGATACTGCCAAAGGTATTAGGAACAATGCCAGAAATCTCGTTTTGTGGTTGGAGTAATTAGTAGAATTCACGTCAGCGCCCCTCTCCATAGTTTGTTCTCTTCCAACAGGCCGACAGATTATATACCTGTTCGTCCAGCCACTGTCGAAACGCCATTCCGGTGAGAGCAAGGTAGCGCGGACCTGCGTCTTTCAGGTCCGCGGTTCTTCCCAAATGAAAGCAGCGCGAACTAGCGTCCTTCAGCAAGGTAGCGCGGACCTGCGTTTTTCAGGTCCGCGGTTCTTCCTCCCGCCAAAGCGGGACTGAGGCCTGGGTTGCCGGCGTGCTTTCCGTGACCGACTGCCTGTCTTTAACCTCCTTTATTTTCAGTAACATTCCCGTTTTATGCGGCTAACTACCTGTGTTTTCATACACATTCACGCTTTGCCTGCAATTTTCCGGCACCGGTCCTTTGTTTTCATAGATATTCGCGCATCGTTCGTTCAATTTTAAGTAATCTCTTTTCGCTTTCCCCGGCTGCGAAGGACTTCTTGTCTGCGGAGTGGAGACCCAGTTTGCGGGCTTTTCGTCCCGCTTGGCACCTTCTCGGGAGCGAGTTGGGGCGGGCAGTGGCCCGCCGGCAGGCGGGCCGCATAGCGTTCTCAGTACGGCGTGGCCTCGAACACAACATCAACACACGATGCTAGCCTATCTTGTTGCGTCTGTCAACAGACAGGAAGTCTGTTTGTCGATCTGGACTTGACGCGAGAGGGCGGCAGGCGTATGGTTTTCGCACAGAGATAAAGTTGAAATCGGAAATCCCGGACAAGAGGAGATGCGACCATGCCTACGTACATTACATTGGCACGGTGGACCCAACAAGGCATCGAGAAAGTCAAGGAAAGTCCCGCCCGGCTCGATGCATTCAAGAAACTCGTTAAATCTGCGGGCGGAGAAGTGAAGGCCTTCTACATGGTGACGGGGCAGTACGACCTTGTGATCGTTAGCGAGGCGCCCAACGATGAAGCAATAGCCAAAGTAGCTCTCTTGACGGGCTCAAAAGGGGGTGTCAGGTCGGAGACCCTCCGTGCGTTTGCAGAAGACGAATACCGGAAGATCATCGCGGCTCTGCCGTGAGAAGTTCAGGCTTCTGACGAGCCGAGTTGCTGCACATAAGCGTTGAGATAGCCAAGCCGCTGGTTCGGCGATACGCGGGTGGCGCAGACGTGCCGCACTGTGGCATGTCTGCGCTTTAGCCGTCCTAACAATCGTGGCCGGGCATCCGTGCGCAGTCCCTCGTGGGCCTTTGAGGGTTCGCAGACATCGCAGAACGACGTCTGCGCCACGCATTATAAAAGGGCGCCCCTTTCGTAGTAGGCTGAGGTTGTTCGTAACCATTGGACAACCTTCCTCTAAAGAAAGGAGCACCCCATGAACAATGTAAAGTACGTTGGATTAGATGTCCATCTGAGCACGATTTCGGCAGCGGTGCTGGATGGGCAAGGCAAGTTGGTGATGGAGTCGGTGCTGCCCACGCACTCCGCCGCGATTCTGGATTTCATCCACGGATTGCGGGGGATCCTGTCTGTGACCTTCGAAGAAGGCACGCAATCGGCATGGCTCTACGATCTTTTAGTTCGCCAAGTACACCAAGTGGTGGTCTGTAATCCCCGCAAGAACGCCCTGCTGAAGGCCGGCAACAAGAGTGACGCGGTGGACGCTCGCAAGCTGGCGGAGTTGTTGCGGGCGGGCCTGCTCTCGCCCGTCTACCATGGCGAGACGAGCACGGTGACGGTAAAGCATTTGGGGCGCAGCTATGAATCGCTCACCCAAGACAGCACGCGAGTGATGAGCCGCTTGAAGGCCCTGTATCGCGGCCAGGCGATCCCCTCCGCCGGCAAGCGCCCGTACGGACGGCGGCGGGAGGAGTGGCTGGGAAAACTGGGGGGAGCCGGTCTGCAGAGGCGCGCCCAGCGGCTGTACCAGCAACTCGATGTCTTGCAAGCGCTGCGGCGGGAAGCCCGCCACGAACTGACCCAAGAGTCCCGCAAGCATGCGGCGGCTCGGTTGCTGCGCAGCATTCCCTTTCTCGGTCCGATTCGCGCCGGGCTGCTGATCGGGCGGGTGCAGACGCCCCACCGCTTCCGCACCAAGCGGCAGTTCTGGGCCTATTGCGGCTTGGCGTTGGAGACACGCTCCAGCGCTGACTATCGCTTCGTGAACGGCCAGTTGGAACGCACCCGGAAAGCGGCTTGGATTCGAGGCCTAAACCTGAATCACAATCACGATCTGAAGAACCTGTTTAAGAGCGCCGCCACCACGGCCAGCGCCCGTCCCGGACCGTTCGGCAGCTTCTATCAGGGATCTGTTGGCCAAGGGCATGCTGCCAGCTATGGCGCGGCTCACTCTGGCGCGCAAGATGGCCGCCATTACGCTCAGCGTTTGGAAGAAAGGAGAAAGCGTTTGACGCCCAAAAACTAAAATCCCCAAGCAGCGTGAGCGAGCAGCGTCCGGACGCGAGGGAGTTTCCGATTCCCGCTGAGTCGGTTCGGTCGCTGCGCGCGCGGGTTCGAGGGTGAGTATCTTCGGCGGGTTAGGCCAGCAGTCTCACGCGCCACCGTATGCCCCCTCGGAGAACCCAACAAAGCCATAGGCCACGAGTCTCCGATAGAACCATGGTTGGCACTTCGCGCCACCGCTCCGCTTGAAGGGTGCAGCTTCCGCACGGCGTCCACACAGCCCGGATGAAAGGAAATTCCGCTTTCCTCCATCGCAGCGCGAGCCTCGCTCCATCAAATCACCCTGGCACCCGCAACCAAGGGGCTGGATGTCAGAGATCCACTCCCTCCCCGCGGAAGGGGAGAAGTGTTTTCTCTTGACATCCCCTTTTATAGAAGCCGCCGGTCAGTCAATCTTGGACTGCCAACAGCATGCAAATGGGACACGTCAATAGCGTCGTGTACTCATGTACTTCGATAACGATCGATGGACATTAACTATGAGACAAGTGACTAAGATACGCATTTCATTCTATGGGTTGACGCTGCTGTTGATCTGCGAGGGAAGCACCCTGTTTTCGCGAGCAGCGCGGCGAGCTAGTCAGGAAACGGAGATCGCGACGAGAACTGTCCAATCATTCGACGTGGACAGGACAAACATGCTTGACGCGCTTCTACAGCTAGGGCGACAGACGCACATCCCTTTGGGCGTCGAGTACCTGAACCCGGCAGATCTCCAAAGGCGCGTCACTGTGCACGTAAACGAGGGATCTGTGGGTAGCATTGTCCAAGCTATACTAGGCAAGCGAACCGCCTACAGGTGGAACGTTGAAGGCACAGTGATTCATGTCGTGCATCCGGCCTTGGCCTCTGGCGAGCAAAATCTGTTGGACCACGTCTTAAAGGAGTTCTCGACCGGTGGCAGGACGGATTTGGTAACCGCTGCAACCGTGATGCTTCCCGGGCAACTCAAACGGGAGATTAGCCCCCCGAAACCGTCTCCCGGCGTCGCTGGTGTAATGGGAAGCATCCTCGGCGGCAGATTCGAAGATCAAGTGGGCCCCCTTACGATGCGCGGTGTGACGGTGCGGCAGGTTCTAAACCGCCTTGTCAGCGAGGGCAACAAAGCCGCGTGGGTTGTCCTCGTGCCTCCAGCCCAACTAAGCAAGCTGCCCGAGAGGAGCGCCCGGTACATCATCGCCTATGATGACCCTCGACGCGACTGGGGCGCTGCCATCGCACCACTGTTACAGCGAAACTGGCAGCCGGAATCCACCCCGGTGCGGAAATAGGGAACGGGATAGGGGGAGCAGGCGTAGCACGGACCTGTCCTGTTGATTCCACGGCTTTTCGTGCCCGCCAGCGTTCGTTGGCTCGGGTTGACTATTGTCTGTGCACGGCATCGCGCCTGGATTCATCGGATGTCCATGTTGCGGCGCCCGTTCCTTTAGGACCGCTATATCTTCGTGACCGTGCATTTGCGGAAATCGCCGCCGCCGTAAACGCCGCCACACCCGGCAGTTACGGCGAGGTGGTTATACCGTCGGCCCGCCTTGAGTAGAATAAACACCACAATCTACGCATATAGTGCGTATATTGTTGTTGAACATGCGTAGAATAAGCGCTATAATCTACGCATGGAGTGCGTAGAATGAGCACATATATCCACGAACTGCCTGACTGGTCCAAATTTCATTGGGATCATGAGGCGCTGGGAGCGCAACTTGCCGCGGTGCGACATCGGCAGGGGCGTCTGCTCGGGCGCATGGAGGCTCTTGGCTTTTCCTTCAAAAGAGAGGCTGTCCTGCAAATGCTCACACTGGATGTTTTGAAGTCCAACGAAATCGAGGGTGAAATTCTTAACGCGGAACAAGTCCGCTCCTCGATCGCGCGAAGGCTGGGATTGGAAATTGCCGGGTTGGCGGCGGTGGACCGCAACCTCGACGGCGTGGTGGAGATGATGCTGGACGCCACGCAAAACTTTGACAAGCCCCTGACGGCAGAACGCCTATTCGGATGGCATGCCGCGCTCTTTCCTACAGGGCGTAGCGGCCTCCATAAAATCAGGGTTGGCGCATGGCGCGACGATGCAAAAGGGCCGATGCAGGTCGTTTCCGGCCCGATAGGGCATGAGCGCGTGCGGTATGAGGCTCCGGCGGCTGATCGCCTCGATGCTGAAATGGCCGGATTCATCGATTGGGCAAATCGGCAGAGCAAAACAGATCCGGTTCTAAAAGCAGCCATAGCCCATATGTGGTTCGCCACGATCCATCCCTTCGACGATGGCAATGGCCGGATCGCCCGTGCGATTGCCGATTGGCTGCTGGCGCGGTCGGAAAAGAGCGCTCAGCGTTTTTACAGCATGTCTGCTCAAATCCGTCAGGAGCGGGACGCCTACTACGACGTACTGGGAAAAACGCAAAAAGGGACGCTCGATATTACGAACTGGATTGAGTGGTTCCTGGGCTGCCTTGACCGCGCCTTTGACGGGACCGAGATTACTCTGGCAGCCGTGTTTCGCAAAGCACGGTTCTGGGAGAGCTATGCGAACGCCCCGCTTGATGAACGGCAACGACTGGTCCTGAATATAATGCTGGACGGCCTGGATGGAAAGCTGACCTCGACAAAATGGGCAAAGCTCGCGAAATGCTCCCATGATACCGCACTCCGCGATATTCGCGTCTTGGTCGAACGCGGCGTCCTGGTCAAGGACCCCGCGGGTGGCCGCAGTACGAGTTATTCATTGAAGCAAACATAATTGAAAAGGTCGGTAGCGCGGACCTGTCGTTCAGGTGCGCGGTTTTTTGTTGTCAATCGGGGACGAACCGCAGACCTCCAAAACAGGTCTACATTGCAAACTCGTAAATTCTTGCTTTTTTGCGAACATTTCGCTGTGTCCTCTGTGGCCAGAAGAGCTTTAACACAGAGGTCACTGAGATGCTCTGTGCGCTCTGTGTTAAAGCTTGAAAAGCACGGAGGACGCAGAGTATTTGCTTTTGGTTGTGGCGCTGCCGCGCGGCGCTACAAAATGCGTACGCGGGCGTGGACGCCACCGAACGGCAGAGCCGGTGCGGGCTAACCATTGACGGCGTACGTTTGCCCGCCGACGAGAACGCGAGAATTTGAAGCGGAAAGCCGCGGACCTACCGAACAGGTCCGCGCTTCACTTGGTTATTGATCCCCAAACAGCCGACCCTCTTAAAAGACGCCGCGCGAGGTAGTGTCTCAGTTTGGCGTAGGGGCGGCTTTATCCGTCAGCCGACGGACTACGTGGCGAGGTAAACTCGCCGCTACAATTCCAAACTGAGACACTACCCCCGTGACTCTTCGTTGAGTTAATTCCTGCCTGGGCATATAATGAGTTTGGGGCTAAGGGCATATGCAAAAAGCAAAAACGCTGGGCGAGCTGAAGAAGTCTGTCTACAGGAGTGTAAGCGTCAGGGATGAGATGCGCGCCAACCTGCTGCGCAAGCTCGCTACGGGCGAGCCGCTCTTCCCGGGTATCATCGGCTTTGACGATTCGGTGATCCCTCAGATCGCCAACGCCATTCTTTCCCGGCACAACTTCATCCTGCTGGGGCTGCGTGGCCAAGCCAAGAGCCGCATCCTGCGCTCCCTGGTAACGCTGCTTGATGATTCCATCCCCTTCCTCGCCGGTTGTGAGATCAATGACGATCCCCTAAAACCGATCTGCCAGGCCTGCCACGAGCGCCTGGCGGAAATGGGCGACGAGACGCCGTTGGACTACCTGCACCCGGAAGATCGCTACGTGGAAAAGCTGGCCACTCCGGATGTGACCATCGCCGACATCATTGGTGATCTTGATCCCATTAAAGCCGCCAGGGGCGGCCACGCCCTGTCGAGCGAATTGACCATTCATTACGGCCTGTTGCCCCGCGCCAACCGCGGCATCTTCGCCATCAACGAACTGCCCGACTTGGCGGGCAAAATTCAGGTTGGGCTGTTCAACATCATGCAGGAGGGCGACGTACAGATTAAGGGATACCCTGTCCGTCTTCCTCTGGACGTAGCGCTCGTCTTCACCGCCAATCCGGAAGATTACACGGCGCGCGGCAAGATTATTACTCCTTTGAAGGACCGCATCGGCTCCGAAATCCGCACGCATTATCCCGCTTCCCTCGAGCATGCTATGGCCATCACAGCCCAGGAGGCTTGGACCAATCGCGATGGCCGCACGAAGCTGGTGATCCCCCAGTTCATAAAAGAGGTCGTAGAAAGCATTGCCTTCGAGGCCCGCCAGGAAAAAAGGGTTGACAAACGCAGTGGCGTCAGCCAGCGCGTGCCCATAACCTGCCTGGAAAACGTGGTCAGCAGCGCCGAGTATCGCGCTGTGAAAAACCATGAAGACAAGACAGTCCCTCGACCCTCCGATATTTACTCGGCCATGCCCTCGCTGACCGGCAAGGTTGAACTCGAGTATGAGGGGGAAATGCGCGGGGCGGACAGTGTGGTGCGCGACATCATCCGGCAGGCTACGGCTCGAATATTCAAGAAGTACTTCGACGCTGTCCCCCTCCAATCCATCGTGCAATGGTTCGAATTGGGAGGAACACTCAAATACTCCCCCAATGCCTCCGCCGAAGAACTCTACGGGCAGTTCAAGAAGATCCAGGGTTTGCTGGAACAGACCCAGCGTCTCGGCATCAAAGCAAAAGATGATCCCACGCTTTTGGCCTCGGGCGCGGAGTTCGTCCTCGAAGGGCTCGCCGCGTTGAAGAGGATCAGCCGAAACGAGGAATTGGGCTATTACGTTGAACGCCAGCGCGCTGAAAGCCCGGTCGAGGAACCCAGTCCCGTGGCGCATCGCCGGCGCTCGCTGAACTAAATCAGTGGCTAGTGGTTAGTGGATAGTGGCTAGTGGTAGTGGCTGTGGTCAGTGGCGGCCAGCGGCTGGTTAGTGCTTAGTGGTCAGTTGAAAGGACAGAACTGGGGGGATGTATCCGCTGGCACCGACCACCAGCCACTAACCACCAGCCACTGCTCTTGGGGCTGCTATGAAATTCGTCAAATATGGCAAATACGTTCCCAATCCCTTCGACGACCTGAGCGCTGAAGACTTGCTCCAACTTCTCCAGGACTTCCTTCTCGACAGCGGGTTCTACAACCAGCACTCGAACTTCTCTGAAATGGATCCCGCGCGCACCATGGAGCAACTGCACCAGGCGCTGCTCGAAGCTCTTCAGCAGCAGGGAAAAATCTCTGACGACCTACTGCGGCAGATGCTGGAGAATTGGGAGGATTACCAGAAGTCCGAGCTGGCCGAACAGATCAACCAGTTGTTGCAACAACTCGCGGAGCAAGGCTATATCACTGTTGAGCAGCCCAACCCCGGACAGCGTGAATCCAAAGAGCCGGGCCAGGGTCAAGTGGCGGAAGGCGATGGGAAAACCAAGTTCGAAGTCACGGACAAGGCGCTGGATTTCCTCGGTTTCAAGACGCTGAAGGACCTCCTGGGCTCGCTGGGCAAATCGAGCTTTGGCCGGCACGACACCCGCGAACTGGCCACCGGGGTCGAATCGGACGGTTCAAGCCGGCGCTACGAGTTCGGCGATACGCTGAATTTAGACGTCAATGCCACGCTGCTTTCCGCCATTCAGCGCAACGGCCTCAAAATCCCCCTGGAGCTGAATTATCAGGACCTCCAGGTCCGCCAATGCGAGTACCAGAGTTCCTGCGCCACCGTCCTCATGCTCGATTGCAGCCACAGCATGATCCTCTACGGCGAGGACCGCTTTACTCCGGCCAAGAAAGTTGCCCTTGCGCTTACCCACCTGATTCGAACCCAGTACCCGGGCGATACCTTGCACCTGGTATTGTTTCACGACTCGGCGGAAGAAGTACCGCTTTCCGACCTGGCGCGAATCCGCGTGGGACCTTACTACACAAATACCCGCGAAGGACTGCGCCTGGCGCAAAAAATTCTCTCCCGGCAGAGGAAAGACATGCGCCAGATCGTCATGATCACCGATGGCAAGCCCTCCGCCCTCACGCTCGAGGATGGCAGGATTTATAAGAACTCCATGGGCTTGGATCCCCTTGTCGTTTCGGAAACTCTGCTGGAAGTCGCCCGTTGCCGCCGCAACGGAATCCTCATCAACACCTTCATGCTGGCTTCTGACTACAGCCTGATCAGCTTCGTCCAGAAAGTCACCGAAATCTGCCGCGGCAAAGCTTACTTCACCACACCCTATACCCTCGGCCAGTACCTTCTGATGGATTACCTGCAAAAGAAGGTCAAGCATATCCACTGAGATTAGTGACGAGTGACCCGCCGCGGCGGGACGAGTGACGAGCATAAGTCGGAAGGCAAAGTGTGGTGGGAATGCTTGTTCCGAGTGGCTGTTCACAAGGACTTGAATACGTCGGCGAGGGAGAGCGAAAAATTCGGCAGCATCGAAGAAGTAAGGGATTCCGGCGCGTGAAAAACCTGGGGTGCGCGATATTTTTCCCGGTCCAGCCGGTAGACTTCGATGGCCCTTTGGTCGGGGTCAACTATCCAATACTCGGTAACGCCGTGCCGGGCATAAGCTCTGAGTTTCAAGCCGCGGTCGCGCTTGGAAGTCGTCGGGGAGAGAATTTCGACCACCAAATCGGGCGTACCCTCGACCCAGGTTTTCAGGATCTCACGATGTTCGTTAAGAACAACAAGTAAATCCGGTTCCACAACATCAAAGTCACTCAGGATCACGTCCATTGGAGCATCGAAGATTTCACCAATGGGGCAGGCTTCCAGGTAATTTGCGAGGGCCAGTTCAATTCTTCGGGAGATTCTTTGGTGGCTGAGGTTTGGTGAGGGCGTCACGAAGAGTTCCCCTTCGACGATTTCGCGCCGTTTCCCGTCGTCCGGCGCCTCCAGGAGATCAGCGTGAGTAAACTTTGTGCTAATCAGCATAGCGGCATTATACCACGGCGAAAAAGAAACGCCCTGCGCCGGTCTTGCTCCCCAGGTGTGCCCGGGCACACAACCGCCTCCGATGTCCCTGTCGACATCGACCCGATGATTGCTTTGCGCGAGCTCGCCCCGAGCTAGTGCTTGCTAAGCTTGGCCGCCATGCTGAGGAGCAGTTTGCGATTGGCGCTGGACATGCTTTCGAACATCTTCACCAACCGCTTCACAGGTTTCCCCGCGCCGACTTGCTCAGGCACCTTGGGCGCACTGGGTCGGCCCTCTTCATGAAACAAGAGCTGATACGTCTCGACCTCCAGTGCCTTCGCAAACTTGTCCAGGGTCGAAAGGGAGGGGGCAGTATAGCCGCCTTCCACACGAGATATGTAGGAACGCAAGAGACCTGACCGTCTTTCGATGTCACCTTGCGACAAGCCCTTTGCTTCGCGCAACGCTCTTAATCTTTTTCCGAGTTCCATACATTTATTAAATCAGAATTGAGCACAAGTGTCAATCACGCGCAGTTAATATAGTCTCCGAATTATTATAGTCAGCCAGCCGACTCATCAACCAGCCCGGGCAGAGGTTTTCCGGCTTGCTTCCGCTCGAGGCTCCTCGCCCCTGACGTCGCCAGCAGCTCCAGGAGCGCCAAAGCGAGCATCGCCCCCCCCACCTCGCTAAGTGCGGGCACGAGAATCGCCATCTCGGAACGATCGACTAGCTCACGATCGTTATTGTCGGTAAGCGAAATCAGTCTAGCCCCTTTGACCTTGATTTCGGCGGCGGCGTGATGGACCGCTCGCTTGATCCTCAGACGCGACCCGGACACAAACATGACGGCCTCACCCCGCCGCAAATAAGACAAAGGACCGGAACAGAATTGGGACATCTCAATCCCCTCGCCATGAATCCCCCCAAAGGCGCTTAAACGCCCCGCCCCGCGAACCACCACGGGGTGATAAAGACCGCCTCCCGCGAGCCAGAATCGGTCCAGAGCGCGGAGTTCCTGCGCCAACGAACGCAGCGCGTCAGAGAGCTGGGTGAAAGACCACTCCAGATGTGCGGGCAGTCGCTTCAGTTCGTCTTCGAGCAATTCCAGCCCGGCGACGGAGTGCTTAAGGAGGCGCGCCACAATCAGAGCCATGCTGGAAAGGGCAGCAAGTTGGCAGACCGCGGCTGCCGCGGAATCCTCAGCGCCTTCATCCCGCGTGAGAAAAACGCCCTTGCACACCTTGGCGAGCGGGCCGTCGGCGCTGCGCGTCAACGCCAGGGGCAGGGCGCCCCGGGAGCGCGCTAGGCGGACGATCTCGAGCGCGTCGGGGTCCTCACCCGATGCCGAAATCACTAGCAAGACCGATCGGGGACGCAGCGTGGAAACGGTGTACGCTTCAAAGACCTTGGCAGAGCGCACCAGCGCCGGCAAGCCGGCCACCCACTCGAATAGATAAGCCCCCGCCACACCCACCGGCAATGAAGCGCCGCAGCCGCAAATGTAGATGGGCCCTTCTCCCCATCGCAAGTGGCGGATAAGCGTTTCGTAGTCGTGAACGCCTTTCTCCAGGGTCTCACGCAGAAGCCGGGGGATTTCCAGAATCGTCGCTCGTGTATCCATGCGCGGCCGCCTTAGAAGCTGTGTTACGCACGTCATTCCCGCGAAAGCGGGAATCCATTCCACAAACTTTCCGAAACGCGCTGTCTACGGGCTGGATTCCCTTTTTCGCGGGAATGACCTGTGATCACAGCGCCTCTCCTAACAAATGACACCACTTCCCGATGGCGACGTAGCGGCGATTTTACATCGCCATGACCCCAATTGCGATGGCGACGTGAAGTCGCCGCTACGCTCTTTCAATGCCAACCATCCCTGCCTCAGCGGGAATGCCAAAACCATGTGCAGAGAGGTGGGCGCCAAAGAGCAGGATCAAAGCCGCTCCATAAGCCCAGAACAACAGAGTGGCGGAGACAAAGAATGGCCCGTAGACCTCCCGGAAGCGAAAGAGCGGCAACGTCAGTATGTAAATGATTTTCCCCACCTCGGTCAATACACCGCCAATCATGGCCGCGGGAAGAACCTGCATAACCGAAACCCGGCCGTTCGGCAAGAAGAAATAAATCACGAAGCAGATCGCGACGGCGAGCGGGACCGAGAGGGTTTCCATCGAGATCCGGGAGACCGCCGCAACCAGCCTTGGAGCCGGGATCCATCCGAGGGTGACGGTGAGCACCCATTGAGCAGCCGTGGAGAGGAGAATCGAAAGAAACGCCATAAGGCCCGTCGTCACAGCCAAAAAGAAGGACATGGCCTGGTTCTTCAGGAAACTGCGGTTCCGACGCATACCCCACACCTGGTTCAGCGCCACTTCCAACGGCAAGAAGACCCCCGAACTGGTGAAAAAGAGCACAACCACGGAGATGAGCTGGAGCCTGGGACGCCCTTGAGCGAGCTGGGAAAGATTCCGAATGATGGAATCCGCCCCCACCGGCAAGTGAATCTGCAAAAGTTCCAGGATCTCATTGTAGGCGCTCTCCCAGCGCAGCCAGCGGCGGCATACTATGAGCAAGAGGAGCGTGAACGGAAAGAAAGAGAGATACACATTGGCGGCTATCGAGAAGGCGTAAACGTGCACCTCCGTCGCCGACAAATAACGCAGGCTCGGAAGGAGACGGCCTCCAGTTCCCTTAAGCAGTTCAATGCGACTTTGGTTTAATTCCGTCGGGCTTGTCACTCAATCTACCTTCGGCAGAAACCGAGCCATCAAGCATAGCAGGCATTCCGATTTTAGATTTTGGATTTTAGATTATGAAGACGAAATGATAAAGGGCGGGGCGTGATGTAGCGGTGATTTTACATCGCCGTCCTGGCCCGGTGTCATTCCGATCCGTCAGCCGACGGAGAGGAATCTCGCTCTGATTCCTTCCCCTCCAGACCAGAGCGGGATTCCTCGCTGCGCTCGGAATGACGTGAATTCCGGATTCTGGGTCGCAAAAAAGTTGTTGACACCAACTAGTTTTCTATGCATACTAGTTGGCATGGAGGTGAGACCATGTCTGACAAACTTGATGATTACGCGCGCCGGCCCGTGCGATACAAGTATATCGATGGGATCTGGGAGATAGGTATCGGGTTTATGTGGTTGACGATGCCGCTGTTGGAGAAGTCCTTAAAGAGCGCGCCTAGAGACTCGGTTTGGCACTGGCGCGGTATGTTGGGCCTGAGCGCAGCGTTGGTCGGGTTCGTGGTCTTGTGTGGGGTAAGAGTGCTAAAAAAGCGTATTACGTATCCCCGCACTGGGTTTGTGAAGTATCGGGGCCTGGCAGGGAAGCCCTGGGTTACAGGCGCGATCGCTGGTGCTATTGCAATCCCTGTGGCGATATCTTTCGCCTTCCTGTGGCGCCACTTCAGGTTTTCGGAGACTGTAGTGGTGGCGGTGGTATCAGCAATGTGGGGGCTCCTCTACGCTTTCGCAACCAGGTTGGATAGGGCCTACAGATGGGTTGTCCTGGGGGTGATGGTCGCAGGCCCGGTGGCGATTTCCACGCTCCCGCTGGATCACGAATGGCTGGGGGCGCTCCACAATGGATTTATGGGGTTGACCCTATTCGTATCCGGCGTGATTACTCTTTATCTTTACCTTCGTCGCACCCGGCCTGCGGAGCAGGAGGCGGAATGAACGACCAGACGAAGAATATCTCCAGGCTCGATCGGGTTATTCATGAGCCCGCACGCCTGATGATCGTCGCTTTGCTTTCGGGTATCGAGCAAGCCGACTTCCTCTACTTGCTGCACGAGACAGCATTGAATAAGGGCACTCTTTCAAGTCACTTGGCCCGGTTGGAGGAGGCAGGATACGTCGAGATCACCAAGACGTATCGCGGGAAAATCCCACAAACCCTCTTGAGGCTCACACCGGCAGGCCGCAAGGCATTCGCCCAGTATCGCAAGGCGCTCCGGGGAGCGCTCACCGGATAGACGATCTGTGTCAGATCTTTTCGACCCAAGGAGAACACCGGGCGGCAGAGCCGCAGCCCAAGTTCCAGATTTCAAATTCCAGAAGCTACTGACCCACTACCCACGCAAGAAGTTACCTGCGCAAGAAGTTGCCATTCTGTGCATGAAAAAAAGTGCTATAATGGCGTTTTGTTAATAAAAAGCTGAGACGGTTGGGCTTCGTGAACAATTGAGTTCGCAAGCGGGGCGACTCATACCTGCGCATCTAGTTGAGTTCAGCAAACCAAGGAGCAAATCATGAAGCGGAAAAAGCAGAAGCCGAAAGAGGTCGCGGCTAGGAGAGAAAACCTCACCCGGCGCGACTTTTTGAAGGGGGCCAGTGTCGCCGTATCCAGCGGATTGCTGATTACGGAGGCGCAAGCGGCAGCCTCTCCCCCGGGGCCGGAGGCTGTGGCCGGGCCAGGGCCTGTCCCCATTACTTTGAAGGTCAACGGTAAGCCTCACAAGCTGAATCTCGAACCGCGCGTCACACTGCTCGATGCTCTGCGGATCCACTTGGACCTGACGGGTGCCAAGAGGGTCTGCGATCGCGGGGTCTGTGGGTCTTGCACAGTCATTATGGATGGCAAACCGGTCTATGCGTGCAACCTGCTCGCCATACAAGCGGAGGGACACGACATCGTGACAGTGGAGGGACTCTCGCACGGTGACGAACTACATCCCGTCATGGCCGCCTTTGTCGAGCACGACGCGCAGCAATGCGGCTTCTGTACGCCCGGTTTTGTGGTGGCGTGCAAGGCCTTCCTGGATAAACATCCCAACCCCACGCTTCAGGAGATTGAAAGGGGACTGGGGGGAAATCTCTGTCGGTGCGGGACGTACGCTGGCATTCGGCCAGCCGTGCTGGAAGCCGCCAAGTCGATGAAGGGAGGGAAAGCACATGCCTAAGTGCAAATACGATTGGCCGGAGGCAGGAGAAAGGAAATTGATTGGGAAGCGGATCAGCCGCGTGGACGGGCCCGCCAAGACAAGCGGCAAGGCAAAGTACACATACGACATCAACCTCCCTGGCATGCTCTATGGCAAGATTCTGCGGTCACCTTATGCTCATTGCAAAATCACTGCTTTGGACACCTCCGCCGCCGAGAGCATGCCGGGCGTGAAGGCAGTGCGAAAGATTCAGGACGTGGGCAAGGAAATTCAATGGGCAGGCGATGAAATCGTGGCCGTGGTGGCGGAAAGCCCAGACATCGCTCGCGACGCCTTGGATAAGATCAAAATCGAACTGGAGCAACTTCCTCACCTGGTTCATGAAGAAGACTTAAGCAAGGTGGGTGAGCACGGCAAAGCGGCGGGCGGCGAGAAAGCCGGTGACCCTGACAAGGTTTTCAGCGACCCCGATGTGGTCATTTCCGAAGGTTACTACGGCATCGCCACGATCACACACTGCTGCCTTGAATCGCACGGGAGCGTCGCGGAGTGGACGGGTCCGGACACCTTGAAGACCTATTTCTCCACTCAGAACGTATCCGGAATTCCGGGTGAAGTCGGCGCAGCTCTGAGGCAGGCAGGTATCGATATTAAGGACAACAATATCGAGAATATCTGCCAATACATCGGCGGAGGGTTCGGCAGCAAATTCGGCGCTGACCGTTGGGGGATTGAGACTGCCCGGTTGGCCAAGATGGCGGGCAAGCCGGTCAAGCTGATGCTCGAGCGTGACATGGAATTGGAAGTGGCGGGCGCAAGACCCTCCGCTTACGCCAAGATTAAAGTGGCGGCAAAGAAAGACGGGACCATCGTGGCCTGGCAATCGGACTCCTGGGGCACCGGAGGCCCGGCGGGCACTGGCATGGTACCCCTTCCCTACGTCCTCACCGACATACCCAACAAGGTCACTCGCCATACCTCGGTCAGCACGAACACCGGCCCGGCGCGCGCTTGGCGCGCCCCGAACCACCCCCAGGCGGCAGTCCTCACGATGGGCGCTCTTGATGACCTTGCCGCCAAGCTGAACATGGACCCGCTGGAGTTCTTTTCCAAGAACGCCGTTCTGGCGGGCGAGCGGGGGGAGGTATACCGGCAGGAGTTGCGCAAGGCGGCGGAGCTGATTGATTGGGAAAAGAACTGGCATCCGCGCAGCCACACGACTTCCAGTTCCATCAAGCGCGGCCTGGGAATCAGCCTCCACACCTGGGGTGGCCGAGGGCACAATAGCAGTTGCAATGTGAACATTCATCCCGATGGCTCCGTCGAGGTAAACCTGGCGAGCCAAGACTTGGGCACCGGAACGCGGACCGTGATCACTATCGTGGCGGCGGAGACCCTGGGCCTTCCCCTCTCGGCGATTAAACTAAACATCGGAGATACCAAGTATCCGCCCAGCGGCGCCTCCGGCGGCAGCACCACCGTGGGCGGAGTGAGCGCTTCCACGCGCCGCGGTTGCACAGACGCCCTCGAGCAACTCTTCGCTGCTGTGGCCCCCAGCCTGGGGGTCCCCGCCGAAGAACTCGTGGCCGCTGATGGAAAGATTCAGGCGAAAGCCGACTCTTCCAAGAGCCTTACCTGGAAGCAAGCCTGCGCCAAGCTGGGAGTGAAGACGATTCAGGCGACCGGCAAGAACCCCGGCCCCTGCAAGCTGGGTGACAGCGGCGTGGGCGGGGTGGAAATAGCGGACGTTTCCGTGGACACCGAGACAGGAATCGTGAAGATCAACAAAATGGTGTGCGCGCAGGACTGCGGGCTCATCATCGACATGAAGACAGCAGAGAGCCAGTGCTTGGGCGCGATGATCATGGGCATCTCTTACGCGCTCTTCGAGCAAAAGGTCATGGACGAGGCCACAGGCCGCATGCTGAATCCCAATATGGAGTTTTACAAGCTGGCGGGCATTGGTGACATCGGCGAATTGGTGGTCCACATGATGACCGGGCCGGGTTACGACGAACGCGGCACGATCGGCCTGGGTGAGCCTCCCGTGATTTCGCCGGGCGCGGCCATCTCCAACGCGGTGGCCAACGCCCTCGGTGTGCGCGTGCCCACCTTACCCATCACTCCGGAAAAGGTTCTCGCCGCACTCGAGAAAGGAGGGGTAGCCTGATGCAAAACTTCGAATATGTCAGCCCCACAACCTTACAAGCAGCAGTCCATTTATTGGCCGAAGCGCAGGGCGAAGCAGCGGTCCTGGCAGGGGGAACTGACCTGCTAAGCTTGATGAAGGACCGCATCGTCAGTCCTGCGCGGGTGGTCGATCTGCAAAAACTCAAGGAACTGAAACGAATCCAATCCCAATCAGGGTCCGGCTTGCGCCTGGGCGCCCTGGTCACGTTCGACGAGTTGATCGAGAATGCGGACGTGCGGCGGCATTATCCGGCGTTGGTCCAAGCTGCCCAAGGCGTCACCAGCCCACAGATTCGCAGCGTGGGAACGGTGGGCGGGGACCTTTGCCAACGGCCGCGCTGTTGGTACTACCGTAATGGATTTGGCCTGCTGGCCACTTATCAGGGAAAGCCCTTGGTGCCGGACGGCGAGAACCTCTACCACGCCATCCTGGGCAATTCCGGCCCTGCTTATTTCGTAAGCCCGTCAAGTTTAGGTCCCGCCCTGCTAGCCCTGGGGGCGACGGTTCGGCTGCACGGTCCCGAGGGAGCGCGGGAGCTTGAGATCAGTAAGTTCTTCGTTACCCCGGGAAGCGAGAGTGAAAGCGAGCACACGCTCAAGCCGCACGAAATCCTCACGGAGATCGTTGTGCCGCCTGTTGCCGGAATCAAGATGGCCGTGTACGAAGTTCGCCAAAAAGAGGCGCTGGATTGGCCCTTGGCCGCCGCTGCGGTAGCGCTCAGCATGGAGGGTGGTTCGGTCAAGAGGGCGCGCGTGGTGCTCGGTCATGTGGCCCCCGTGCCTTGGCCGTCGCCGGAGGCGGAGCAGGTTTTGGTGGGAAAAACCTTTATGGCCGAACTGGCGGACGAAGCCGGAAAAGCGGCCGTGAGCAAAGCCACGCCGCTTTCAAAGAATGCTTACAAAGTCCAACTGGCCCGAGTGGCGGTGAAGCGAGCCCTGTTGCGCGCTGTGAAAGGAGAGGTCTGAAGATGCCTGAACCCACTCCTCAGCCCGAAACTTCCCGTGAGCGTTGCCGGTTGTTGCGCTCCAAGTGGATGTTTATCGAAGCTGAACCTGACCCGACGGTCCCCCGCTCCGACAGCGGCATCTGCTGGTGCGTCCACACCCAGAATTGCCTTGGGCCGGATGGGGAAATAGTTAACATGGAGAACTGCAAGTCGGGTCGTGCTTGCTACGAACCCCTCTAGCTGGATTTTTGCGGGGTGCATTGTAGATGTAGTCGTGCAGAGCCCATTCTTCCGCGACTGCGGGATGGGGGTAAACTTCGCGAAGCATCCTGCCATCCTTGTCATGCTGATCCCCTCTGCGGGAAAAGGATCTGTGCAGTGGGTCGTGGCCTGCTGAGCGCAAGAAAATAACTGCAGAGATCCTTCGTCCCGACAAGTCGGGACTCAGGATGACAGACGACCTCAACCTCAGAATTCGAATCGAACCCACCCCCTGCCGCCCGAGTATCTTTCCACTCCCTCAGACATCGAATTATTGTGGGCTTTCTGGATAATTTGCTTCAAGGAGGGTAAACCATGCGGAAGCTCTTTCTTCCCACGCTCGTGGGGTTAGGTCTGATGGTGGTGTTGGCCATCCCCGGCAGCGCGGCGATCAAGGGAGATTATATTGAGGCACGAAGCGCCGATGTCTATACTGGTCCATGCTTCGCCAACGGTGAAGTCGGCTTGGTTGGGGACGAGGCAATCCTGGCATGGAAGATCAAAGAAGGGGATTGGAAGGGAACCAGTTTGAACGGCCTGGGAGTTGTGGCAGTGGTGAAGGCTCATGCGACATTGGGCGACCCCTATCATAACCCTTACCCTGCCGAATCTGTGCTGATTGTCGACCAACAGGCCAACGGCCGGCAGCGCTTGGCCCTTCAGGATTTCGCCGCTTCCATGGCCGGGAAGCTATTGAGCCACGTAGTTCGCGTTGACACAGCGCCCATTCAATTTGCCTTCGCTCAAGGCGAACACCACGGCGCTGCCCACCTGGTAGCCGGGAACCTGGCGCGCATTGAAACGCGCAGCTTGTGTCAGGGTGACCACATCTGCGGGAACGAGTTCGTGTACTATCCGCCGCTCATTCAACTGGCTCACGCTATGCCCGCGTTCACGCTCGAGGACTCCTTCCAAGGCCAGGGTCTGAATGTTGTGTGGAACCACATTGGTAAACGCAGCGCTTTTGTGGGAAGCTTTGCGCTCTAGCATTCTTCAGTTATCAGTTGGTCAGTCGTCTGTTGTCAGTTGGCCGTGGCCAGTTGGCTTGAAAGTGTGCCCTGCCCACTTCCGACGCTTGAATTCCGTCCCTATAGATTTTTCACACGTGCATGCCGCACAATAGAAACGGGAAGCCAACCATTCCGGCGTTCCCGCTGCTGAGTTCAAAGCATCTAAATAATGAGGATGATTCCATGAAACTACATCGCACACAGGTGATGATTCTCGCCTCGCAGCTTGTGCTGGCAGGTATGGCGTTTGGACAAACCTACAAAGTGGAAAGCGTCGGAGCGCCTCCGGCCGCTGACCTCCCGAAACCCTTGCAGGATGCACTGGAATCCCAGGGAGCGCGGGTGGTAAGCGGCCAAGGCGGCACGTTGATGGAATTGTGGGTGTCAAAGACCGTCCCCACCAAGGCCAGCGCCGGCGGTTCCTCAGACTTTCTTTATGGCTCCCTGAGCGAAGGAGTATTCGTTGGCGTGCTGCACTTCCCTGCCCAGGGAGCAGATTTCCGCGGGCAAGCCATCAAGCCGGGGTTCTATACTCTACGCTACGGTTTGATCCCTCAAGACGGGAATCATATGGGGGTGAACCCCACCCGCGACGCATTGGTCCTCAGCCCCGTTGCCGTGGACAAGGATCCTGGCACGGCGCTGAAGTTTGAGGATCTGGTCAAGCTGGGGCGACAGGCGTCGGGGACGCCGCACCCTGGCTTCCTTGTTGCAGCGCCCGTGAATGGAGATAGCTTTCCGGCAGTGGTCAAGGACGATCAGGGCCACTGGAACCTGCAAGTGAAGGTTCATGGTTCGAGTGGGGATCTTCCGTTCGCTTTCACGGTGGTCGGAAAGTGGGAGGGCTGAGCCATTCATTCATTGATTCATCGGTTCATTGCTTCAATGAGTAGGCGTCTCATGCTTATCCGGTTGTTTCAGCAAGCCCCAATATGTTGGGGTCAGTCTTGGCTTGGCGGATTGGGAAGCTCCGCCTGCCCCGCATCTCCTTATAGGTCGTGGACTTGTGCCCGGTCCCGAGACCGAGCAAGGTTTGGAACGCAGCCATAGGTTGCTTCCGCCGGTTATGGCGAAAGACGAATTCATCAAGATACGCCTGGAGCTGATTGCGGCCTACGCCGTGATGGGTTCCGAGCAACCATTGCTTCAGGTTGCCGATGGCGCGGTCGGCCAAAGGCACGGCGGACTTCGCGCCTCTATGGAGGTCGGCTCGCGAGGGTTGAGTGCGGGACACATGGTGAAACCCCGCCTCCTTCAATCCGGCGAAGCTGTTGAGGGCGTCGGTATACACGAGAGAGCCCGGTGCCACATTCTGTCGCAGGAACGATATGAGGGTGCCGCCTCGGAAATCCGGAATGACCGCCATGCGAGCACGCCCGGTCGCGCGGCCACGCTTCTCCACCGCTACCACGATGAGGGCCGCCTTCCGGCCCCGCAGTTGTCGGCTTCCCCGCAAACCCGCTTGGGTACCCCCAATCCAGGCCTCGTCCACTTCCACTTCCCCACGCAGTGGCTCTCGGGCCATGTTGACCATGGCTTGCCGCAACTTGTGCAGCATCATCCACGCCGTCTCATAACGGCGCAGACCCAGCTGGCGCTGCAAGAGAAGCGCCGAGACGCCACGTTTATCCGTGGTCATGAGGTAAGCCGCCCAGAACCAAACCGTCAGCGACGTTTTCGTGTTATGCAGAATCGTCCCCGCCGTGAGGGAGACTTGATACCGACAACGAGTGCACTGCCATCGCCGCGCTTTCACGATTTCATAAGAACTCTGGTTCCCGCACCTTGGGCAGATGAAGCCGTCTGGCCAGCGGCACTCCGCCAGATACTTCTGGCAAGCCGCTTCGGTAGCGAACATCGACTGGAACTCGTGCAAGGTTTTCGGAAACACGGGGCGCGGCACGCCCACATACTACAGCTTGTGGCTTGCTGAAACAACCGGATAAGCACGAGGCGTCTAGTGCTTTTGGTTGGTGAAATAGGCAAACAGGCAAGATTACAAGTTAATGAATCAATGAACCAATGAACTAATTTGGGCAATGATGCGATAGATATGATGTATTCCTCTGAAAAACACTCGGACGCGCGATGGGGCTGCCCACTGCGAGCGATTGCGGTGGGTCTGGCTGTGTGGACGGCCGCGCTGACGGCTTCCCCCTCTTACGCCGCCCAAGGCGCGGCGCGTCATTTGGCAGCCTTGGAAGGAAGGCTGCTTTCCCTCCGTGGGGAAGGTCCGGTTCTGCGAATACACGGAAAGGATCAGCCCCTCTCCGCGACCACGACCTATCTATTCCATACCTTGCTGGACAAGCGCTTGGCCAACCGGGAGGTGCGCGTCGAGGGGACGACGAAAGCCGATGGAACATTCGAGGTCGAGCGGCTTTACACGGTCAAGGATGGGAAGCTCTATCGAGTGCGTTACTTCTGCAAAACGTGCAACATCGAAGCCCTTGAACCCGGCGATTGCGTCTGCTGCCAGCAGCCCACCGAGCTACAGGAAATCCCTGTGGACGACTCAACCCGGTGATCGGGTGATCGGGTGAACAAGAACGGCAGCGTGATTCCCCAAATAGGAATGGAGCCGACGAACCCGTGTGTGCGGTCTCTTGTTCACTCGATTACCCGATTGGCTTTTCGTTCACCCGATCTTCGGATCACCCGATCGCCCGATTAGTTGACACCATTCCACACCTGATGCTACAAAGGTGTTAAGGCAACTTGCCGGCGTGCCCCGCAGTTGTGGTGGGTGTAGCTCAGCTGGTAGAGCGCCAGACTGTGGCTCTGGACGTCGCGGGTTCGAATCCCGTCACCCACCCCAGTATTCTCAACATGCAAAAGGCAGTCTGAGTCATTCGTCTGGCAGAACCCTGCCGCGCGTTTCCTCCGCGAAGGGGAGGAGGAGCAGGCCGAGCCCAAAGGCCAAGGAAGTGAAGGCCACGGGATTTCCGAGCGTTCCCAGTTTGTGAACCATCGCCCCCAGCAGGAAATTTATACCAGCGCCGATGAAGCGTCCGAAGGAAGTTGCAAACGCAAAGGCCGTGGCCCGAACCGAAGTGCCGTACTGCTCGGGCAGCCAGAGGCTGAAAAGGGCGAAGTTCCCGCCGAAGAATCCCAGGAAAAACAACATTGAGATGAACCGGTAGAGCCCGTGAGGTAGATAGAATGCCCACCCAAAGCTGAGAACGATGCTCGCGCCCATTCCGAGAAAATAGAAACCCAGGGTGGGTTTCCGGCCGAAGCGCTCCGCAAGAGGAGGGACCAGGAGACAACCGAGGATGGTGCCCAGGGCTAGAATACCGCTGGCGACGGAAACCATCCGCGTTGCCTGGGTTCCGGTAATGCCCGCCTTGCCCGCCAGTAAAAGGATGGCAGTCGGCTCGTATACGGCGCCCGCCCAGAGCCCGATGATGGCCACGCTCAGCAACCCTGTGTTCACCAAGGTGCGCCGTCGATAGTTTCTACCAAAAATCCGGCGCAGAGGGGATCGCCCGAGGGTAGTCGGGCTATGTGCGACACGTTGCCAGCGCTCCGGTTCCCTTACATGTCTTAAGATGAGGAAGGCCAAAACTACCGGTGCGAGCCCGCAAAGGAACATGGCGCGCCAACCATAGCGTGCCCCCACGGTGTAGTTGAGAGCGGAAGCGAGAAAAAACCCGGCGTAATAACCGGTCTGTAAATAGCCCGCGCCCATCCTCCGGCGGTCCTCCGGCCACGCCTCCGCCACATACGTGCCTGCCAGCGCCCACTCGCCACCGATTCCGATGCCGGCCAACAGCCTGAAAGTGGCGAGCTGCCACACGTTTTGTGACAAGGCAGCGATGCCTGTAAAGACCGAATAGACGATGATCGTTGCGGCCATTATGGGCGTGCGGCCCCACCGGTCCGCTAAGGGTCCCCAGAGGAACGACAGCCCCCATCCGACAAGGAAAAGGGCAAACAAAACGGACCCCGCGAATCCGACATTGTGGGGCGTGCTGGCGATGCCCGACCTGGGAAGGAGTTCGGTGAGAGCAGGGGTAAGCACCAGGGCATAAATGAAGGAACCCATGCCATCTAGAGTCCATCCTGCCCAGGCCGCCCAAAAGCCCAGGATTTGTTGCTTGGTCAGAGGCGTTCGGCCCGGGATTCTAGCGGCGGAATTCAATCGCTCGGCCAATGTGAGTTCCGTCCTTCCAGGTACTCCTGCCAAAGCGGGAGATAGATCTCCCGCAAACGGTTTTTCTGCACCTTGCCCATGGTGTTGCGGGGCAATTCCTTCGCCATCACCACGCATTTCGGCAGCTTGTAGTTCGCAAGGCTGCGGCGCAGAAAGCGTTGCAAGGCGTCCGCGTCAACGCTCACACCTGGATGGGCCACCACAACGGCCATTACGCCCTCGCCGAAGTCAGGATGGAGCATACCGATCACCGCCGATTCCTGCACTCCCTCGAAACGGTTAATGCAATCCTCGACCTCTTTTGGGTAAACGTTGAACCCTCCGGAGATAATCAGGTCTTTGGAACGGCCCAGGATGAAAATATAGCCTTGGTTATCCATGCGCCCCAAATCGCCGGTCCGAAAGAATCCGTCAGAGGTGAAACAAGTCCTGCTCATCTCGGGCTTTTTCCAATAACCGGAAAAAACATTGGGGCCACGGACCTGGATCTCGCCCACCTTGTCTGGGCCGAGTGGAAGGTCATCGTTGCCCGCGATGCGCACGGCAATTCCCGGAAGGGGCAAGCCAATGGAACCCGGCAGGCGCCGTCCCTCCAGAGGGTTGCTGGTATTCATAAGGGTTTCGGTCATTCCATAGCGCTCCAAAATGTAGAGGCCCGTCCGCTGCCGAACCTGCTCAAAGGTATCTGCCAACAGCGGGGCTGAGCCGGAGATGAGCAAGCGTACGTTCCGGCAGGCCTCCTGGTCGAATTGAGGCAACGCCAGCAGGCGAGTGTAGTAGGTTGGAACGCCCATGAAGACGGTCGCCCCCGGCAGCAGTGAACACACCTGGCCCGCCTCAAAGCGCGGCACGAACAGCAAGCGGGCGCGGCTCAGCAGAGCGCAATGCAGACCCACAAAGAGGCCGTGAACGTGAAAGATCGGCAGGGCGTGGAGCAGAACGTCGTGGCGGGTAAAGCCCCAGGCCTCGACCAACGTGCGAGCGCTGTGGGCGAGATTGCCATGAGTCAGCATCGCTCCTTTGGGTTTCCCCGTCGTTCCCGAGCTGTAGAGGATCGCCGCGGTGTCACCATCGGAAGCGGGCGCGGCGGAGAAAGTCGTGGGCATGTCGCGGCAGGCTTCAAGCAGATTCCCTTCGCCCGCCGCGCCCAGGGTGAAAACCAGCGGGATGTTTGCCTGGCGGCAGAGGCCCAGCGCCTCTTCGTAGCGTTCGGGCTGGCAGATCATGGCCCGGGGCTGGGCATCCGCCAGAAAATAGCTGGTCTCTTCGCCTGTGTAAGAGGTATTCAGGGGGAGATAGACCGCGCCCGCGCGGAGGCAGGCGAGATACAGGAAGACGGCTTGCGCCGACTTCTCCACCTGAACCGCGATTCGGTCTCCCGTCACAATCCCGCGCAAGGCGAGCAGATTGGCGATGCGAGCTGAGTGCTCATCGACATCACTATAGGTGAAACTCTGCCCGTCGGGGATTTCGAGGCAGGCCAGCGAACACTCAGTTGGGGGACCACCGATCAGCAGCTCGTAGATGTTCTGGCCCATGGGTTGTGTCTCGCGCAACCTCGCTTGGCGCCGGCCAACTGGTTTGGATGCTAAGCTCCCGGCGGTTTGAGCAGCTTTTCACCTCGCTCCGCCCCAGGGTGAAGTTGCGCAGATTCTATCAAAAACACCTGGTATTAGAAACAGCGAGAGCAGCAGAGCGAGAGCAGCCTCCATTTATTTGACTTGGGCCGCCGCCGCCGATATTATCCAATTGTAGATGTCGGGGGGCGTGTAGCTCAGGTGGATAGAGCAACGGATTTCTAATCCGTGGGTCGGGGGTTCGAGTCCCTCCACGCCTGCCATTCCAAAGAACTTGTGAGCACTCCTCAGCGTCCCCTGTTTTTGGTTGCGGCTCAGTTGCGGATTGGGGCCGACCTGTTGGAAGTCCGAGCGCACCAACTCACGCGAGCTGGCCGCCGTCCACAAACAGCAGCACGCCGTTCACATAATCGGCATCGCGCGAGGCCAGGAACGTCGCGGGCCCGGCGACGTCCTCGGGACTGCCGACCCGCCCCAACGGAATCAACTGCTCGTACTTCTTCATGAAATCCCGATTCTTCAGAAAAGGCTCCGACAGGCGCGTCCGGATTAGCCCGGGGCCGATGGCGTTGCAATTGATCCCGTACGGTCCCAGTTCGCGGGCCAGCGTTTTGGACAGGATGAACAAGCCGCTTTTCGAGACATTGTAGGGGGCCAGATGCGCTTCCGCATCCCAAGCATTCGTAGACGACATGAAGACCATCTTGCCGCGCCGCTGCTTGACCATGTGGGGGGCCACGGCCCGCGCCACTAGGAAACCTCCGCGCAGGTTGATTCCCAGCGTCCAGTCCCACAGCTTCTCATCCGTCTGGACGAAGGGGACGCCCTTGCTCACTCCCGCCACGTACACCATCACCTCCAGGCGTTTGTACCAGCGGATGATCTGCGCCACGGTACCGTCCACCAGTCGTTTCTTCTGCACATCGCAGTAGAGCGTGCGCACGTTTCCGCCCGCCGTGCGGATCTCCTTCTCCGTGCACGCCATCATGGGGCGGTCGATATCCGCAATCACCAAGCGCGCGCCTTCGCGTGCCAGGCGCACGGCGATCGCCTTTCCGATGCCCTGCGCGCCGCCCACCACCAGCGCCACTTGATCCTCAAATCGACCCGGGAAAGAGTCTTTCATAGTTGGCCCTAGAGGCTCCGTGTGAGCATTTTCTGAAAGGTTGTTTGGCCTCCTCATAACCCGGCCAGTATAACGGCATGCCTTCCTTTGGTAAAGATGATCCGGAGCGGCATCTGAAAGCAGGAGACTCTCGATTGCCTTCGGCGCAGCAAAGGTAAAAGGACAACCTCAGGATCGTGCGCCATGGCGAAGCGCAGCAGGCATCCCCAAGGTCTCCCGGTTCTCGTGCATTAAATTCGGGTCTTCCGGGAGTGGGGTTTGCCATCGAAGTAAATTATATGTACTGTGTGTGAGTAAATTAACCTTACTCAAAGAGGGGGCGATTATGCAGCAGCGTACGACCAGAGTTAATCCTTCGGAAGAGACCATCAAGATTGGTCCGTTAGGGATCCGGTTCCTCCTCACGGGCGATGATTCCAACGGCAGCGCGTCAGTGTTCGAGGTTCTCGTCCCCATCGGGCAAAAGCTGGCGGCGCCGGCCCACAAGAACGACGCCTACGAGGAGATCCTCTACGGCATCAAGGGGGTCCTCACCTGGACGGTTGAGGGCACGCCGATCGAGGTTGGTCCCGGGCAGGCGCTGTGCATCCCCCGAGGCGCGGTGCACCGCTTCGATAACCTCGGCAGCGAGGATGTGAAACAGCTCGCCGTCATAACCCCTGCGATAATGGGCCCCGCGTACTTCCGCGAAGCTGCCGAAGTAATCGGTGCTGCCGCCGGGGGCCCGCCGGACCGCGCGAAGATGATGGAAGTCTTCCGGCGTCATGGCATGACGGTGGCCGCGCCCCCGCCTAGTAAGTAGCGGGTAGCGGGTATGGTCTCGCCCCGTCGCAGCCCCCCGGCCCGCCGTCTGTTGTTCCAGGGACGCCGCACTGGTTGAAAGATCCAAGTACATCGGAAAGCAAGAACCGAAGAGGAGAATTCTTCATGAACAAGAACGGTTGCTGGAATGTCATTTCAACGCCGTCCCGTTCAGCAAATCCCGTTGTGAGGGCGCTGGTGGTCTTGGCTTTGGCTGTGCTCTCTGTCAAAGCCATGGATTCCGGCACATCTATTGCCGCCAGGCCTCCTGATGGAGAGCGGATCCCGAGGGTTCTCCAACTCAGTGGATCGCCCTACGAGCGAGGGCTGAAGCATGGCAGAGAGCTACGCCCGGAAATCGGCAGGATGGTGGGTCTTTGGAAAAAGGACCTCCGAGAAAAGTCCAAGATGGACCCGGATGCCTTTCTGCAGAAGTTTTTCGCCGAAACGGATTTCTTGCCAGCCATCAAGAGGTGGACCCCTGAACTACTGGACGAAATCAAGGGTATCGCGGAGGGTTCCGGCCAGCCTTATCAGACCATGCTGGCATATCAGATGGTCGATGAAATCTGGGTTTATTTCGACAAGGCCGGTTCGCATCATTGCAGCAGTCTGGGTGTGATAAGGAGCGGATCGCATCCGGCTTGCATCGCGCAAAATATGGACCTTGAAAGTTACCGGGATGGCTCGCAGGTTGTCCTGCACATCGCCGAAGGCCCCTCAATCCCCGAACAGTTTATCTTCACCGCGGCCGGGCTGATCGCCACAAATGGCATGAACAACCGGTCCATTGCGATCACGGCCAATACGCTTTTGGACCTCAGTGCCTCGCCCGACGGACTCCCCGTCGCTTGTGTTGTCCGCGGAGTGCTGGCGCGAGCGAAGGGTGAAGAGGTGTTGAGTTTCATAAGAACCATTAAGCATGCCTCTGGACAGAACTACATAGTCGGTGTGGGCGATCGCGTCTACGATTTTGAAGCCTCGGCCGACAAGGTCGTTGAGTTCCGGCCCGTGCCGGACGGAAGCGTCGTGTACCATACGAACCACCCGCTCGCGAATGATGATTTGAAGCCATGGCACGAGAAACGGATCCAGGTAATGACGCTTGAGGAGAAGAACAAGGGCAACAGCGAAGTAAGGCTAAACTCGCTGGCGACACGCCTGCGAAAGCCCGCCTCGGCCATCAATGAACAAGTGGTCAAAGAAACGCTCCAGTCAAAGGACTCGATTGATCACCCTATCTGTAGATCTGTGGCGGCAGGCGGAGGGTGGTTCTCCTTTGGTGCGACAATCATGACCCTGTCCGACAAACCCTTCTTTCAGGTGACCATGGGGCCACCTGATTCGAACAGGTTCTTGCGGCTCGAGTTCTCTCGAATAGCGGAAAGAAAGCAATGATCATCGCGGCAATATTGCCTAGCGATGATTCCGCTGCAGCCGCCTTGGAGATACGGCCGAGCTCTCCTTGGCGTCGGAATGTTTGGAGACAGGCATCCGCTGATCGTCGAAACGGATACCACTGCGTCCACCACCAAGGAAGAGGCCGACAAGGGCACAGAAGCGACCAGCGCAGGAGCTTGATTAGTCGAGAGCGAGATTCAGCAACTAAGGATGCCTAGGAGGACCTATGGATCGGCGAAGATTTCTGGGAATAACCATCCTAGGTGCGGCAGGAGCCGTCTCTGGCCTTCCGGGCCACTTATCGGCCGCGCAGGCGCTCGAAAGCCGCGACGCCTACATCCGGCATGAGGAGGGCCGTTGGGTTATCGGTACATCGGCCGTCGAAAAGGTTGTCAGGCTCGAGAATGGCCGGCTGACGCTGGCTTCATTCATGAACAAGGTCTCCGGTCGCGAGTACATCCAGGGCGGTGCGGTATCTGGCGAGGTCCGTCTGAGCGCAGACGGGCAAGAGATCACTGGTGGCAGCGGTGGTTGGGTGCTGTTGGCAGAGGACTCCCACCGGTTGTCGCAGGGCGAGCTGCAACTGGACCTGAAACTTCGGCATGGCCCCTTGGTCGTTGCCAAGCATTATGTCGCCTACCCTGGAAGCTCAGTCATCCGCGAGTGGCTTAGTATCTCGAACGATTCCACAAAGCCGGTGCGTCTCAGCGACCCTGGGTTTTTCGAGTCCCGCGTTCTTAGTGATGAGGTGGGAAAGCTTGACCTTTATTACATGACAGGAGGGGGGGCGTTCAACGGCTCGCAGTTGCTGAAAAGAGAGAAGGTAAACGCCACTTACGCCCGCACCTTCGACTCGTACGATCCTTCTGATACCGGCCCACGCGGCTTGATGTTCAGCGCCCATCTGCCGCTACTGGTGCTGCATGACCCACAGGACAAGCATGGGATCATGGTGGGATGGGACTACCTGGGCCATTGGACTTTCAAAGCAGGTAAGTACGACGGTAGCCCGGTCAATCTTTCGATCCAAGTGGCGGGTTACAACAAGGAATTGAAACCGGGCGAGAGCATTGATACTCCCAAGGCCTTTACCGGGGTATTCTCCGGTGACCTGGACACAATGGGAAACCTGCTTCTCGACTGGCAGTATGAGTACCTGTGGGATCTCACCAATCCCGGTTATTTCGCAAAGACCCGCTGGGCAGTGGACTGGCCTTCGCCGTGGGTAGGTGCGGGCGGAACTCCAAGCGCCGATAATTGGGGAAGACGTTTGGCTCTAGACCTTCGCTATGTGGATCTACTCAGGGAAACAGGCGGCGACATACTGTGGGACGACGCTGGCTGGTATGACAAGTGGGGTAGCTGGAACAGCCCCGAATGGCGCCTCACCAACGAATACCTTGCCAAGCACGGCATGAAGTGGGTGCTCTGGTATCCGACTTTTCTCGCCACTCCTGATTCTGAAATCGGGCAGCAGCACCCGGAGTGGCTGATTCCAAAGCAAGACACGCTGGAGCAATCCATCAAGGCCACCGCCGACTGGCAGCGGCAGATTCTCGACAAGAGCGTAGAGGCCTGGGGTGATTTCCAGTGGCGCTTCGATGGCGCAGAGGGGACCAGTGCCACCGACACCGGCTACCTCGACTCTGACCAGAACTTTCGTGGTCTCGCACAAGGTTTTAAGCAAGCCCACAAAGCAAGTGGAATCGACGCCTGCGCTGGGGGTGGCCGCTGGATCAGCTACGACATGGCCCGCCTGGCCGATTCGGGTGAATATACGGACGGTGGCGTGGGACCTTACAGCAGTTACTATACGTCGCTGCTGGTGCCTCCTGACAAGTACCACAACGTCGTCGATTTCGACCACACGTTCTACAATGCCGCGAGCGACCGCACTCACCTCTGTCTGGACCCCTGTTGGTATCGCGATCCCGGCGACGGGTCTGACCTCGAGGCCATTCGGAGGGACTGGGAAATCTACCACTACTTGGTTACGCAGGGCGTAGCGGGACGGTGGAGCCACGTCTTCCGACCCGCCGTCGAGAATGACGCCGCGGTGTGGTACTTCCAGCGGATGGATCGCACAAACTCCAAGGGCGTCATCATCGCCAAGCACGCGAAGCTCGGCCCCACGTACTACCTGCTATGCAAGCCGAAGGAACGCGCCGCGTCCGACTTCTATTACGGTGACCGTGGTTTTATGTGCAAACTGACCACAACCGAAGTGGCGCGCGCGGATAGCGGAATCTATGAGGACTTGGTTGACCATGAATACCGGTACTACGGCGTTCCAGGGGAGGCCTACGGTCCATTGAATTTCAAATATATAACGGCCGGTGAGCAGAAGTCTTACATCACCTCCGTCGAGAAGCTTGGCGGGCAGAAGCCGGTAAAGGAGAAGTTCTTTGGCATGGCGATTCAGACCGGGATGGAGCCAATTATGATCACCCATCTCGGAGAGTATGCCCAAGGAAACGCCGAAGGTGTCTATACCCTGATGGTGGTTCGGGCCGAAGATGGCATGGTCTTGGCGTCGGTAGATCTCGATACGAGCCAAGGTATTGTGGACGCGATGGGATTCAAGTACGCCGCGCTAAGCACACCGCTGCAGCTCGATCCCGCGCCCGGCAAGCCCGTCGTCGTCAAGCCACGCGGCCTGGAGCCCGAAGCGACATACGACGTTCGCTGCGCAAGATCGAGCTACAAGGCGTCGAGGTCCGGAAGGGACCTGATGGAGTCTGGCATCGAACTCGGACCGGTTAAGCCCGGAGAGCTCATCTTCCTCAATCTCCCCAGCTATCCTGGCTCTGGGACCGACAAGACGCCGCCCAGCCCTCCGCAGAGGGTCACCAAGCGGCTGGGGACGAACCTTGGTATCCAGGGAGTCGAGGTTGCCTGGAAGGCGGGCGCCGACAACAACTGGGTCTCCTATTACGAAATCTTGAAAGATGGGGCCTTGGTTGCCAAAGCAGCAATAGGTTCCTTTTTCTTCGATTACAAGGGTAATCCCAGACAAAACCTTCAGGCTCGGTATGAGGTTCGCACAGTGGACGGCGACGGCAACCGAAGCCCAATGGTTGTGGCGGAGTCGATAGCAGGTGATCCTGAGACTTATACGGCGCTGGGCGGCTTCAGCCCGACTCAGGGTGCAAATCAATGGAAATATGAAGAGGCTTTCGAAGACACTTCATTCCGCGAAATGAGGTGGGAATGTGGGGGGTACGAAGGGCGGTGGGTGGGCTCAGGGATGGCCACGATCGGACGGATTTGGATGCAACCGGGCGCACAGTCCGACGTATCCCGTAGCCTTGTCGCGCCGGCCAGCGCCACGCTTACCATCTCAGGGTCAATCCGCAAGGATCTGAGCGCCGAAAACGGGCACGCGATCAAAGCACGCATTCTGCACAACGACCGGCAGATATGGCCGGCAAACGGCTGGGCGGAAATCCTGCCTGACTTCTCGAAAGCGGTCGAATGCCGGGTGGATGACCTTCATGTGGCGCAAGGCGACTCGGTGCGATTTGTCCTCCAGCACTCGGGTCACCTCGCGCAGGACGCGGTGATCTGGAACCCGACCGTAATTGTGAGTCGTCGCGGCTAGCGCCTACAATGAAAAAGTTCAGTTTCTCATTGGCAGGCGCGCCTCTCTTTCCAGGCCATCACTTCAACAAGGTGATGCCATGCACCGCTGCAATGATTTCGTTCGAGAGCACAGTAATTACCACGTTCTGAATCTTGCGGCCGGGGTCGCAGTCCACGTCAACGATATCAGCGTGGGTGGCCGTCGTCCATTTGGAATAATCAAGCGGTTCGGGTACTCCCTGCTCGGAAAGGATGGTTGCGGGCCGGGCTATAGGCATAGTCTTCGCCTCATCGTCCTTCTCTTCCGGCGGCCCGCTACCAATCACTTCCATGCCGTTGGCCGCATAATGATGGTTGCCGCCATAGAAGCCCCTCCAGCCACTGTCGAAGTTATCCGGGTTCACCAAATCGAGGTTGTTCTTCCCGCCGTCCGCATAGTTGACTACGATCCGCAGGTTGGCAATCTGGCTCTGCATTGGAAACGTGACCCCGCTGATTAGAAGGTAAATCTTGCGGGCCACGTCCTGAACGGGGACGCGGACATGATCGGGGAACTCCTTCCAGCGCGATAAAACGACGACGTTGTTCCCTGCCGCCCTTCCAGTAAATGGAATTCCGACGTGGGTCAGAAAGACTCCCGCGTCGTTGACTCGAGACCGCAGGAGGTTATCGTTAGGACGTCCACTGCGGTCGCCCACCAAATGCTCTAGCATGTAGTCGCGACAAACCGCGTACGGATAATCTATATCGGAGGTCCAGAACTGGTGCGAAAGGACTGTGGAAAGACTGTCGTTATAAAACTGATCCAACCGTAACGTCTTCCATTTCATTTCTCCGGCGACACGGGGTGGAGCCTCAGGCCAATAAAGCACCTCGGTGGCGACAGTGTTTGCTATCGGCAGGCTAACGATTTTGAGGAGGTTCTTCCCAAGCAGCAGGGCCGCTACGTCGCCTTCCGCCCTGAACTCTTGCCCAATATACGACGGGAGCTCGACGCCAAGCTGGGTGGTCTTGCCTGCCCATAGAGCTCCGCCTTTTGCCCTCATCGTGGTGGCTGTGTTGTTTCGAAGGACGAAAGTGCAAGCCCCGGAGCTGAGATCCACGCGGGGCTTCAGGATCTCCACAGGCGGGCGAACTTCCACGTCGACTGGCTCCCAGGCGGATTCATTCCGGTCTCCCACGAGGGCAAACAGCGTGTGCGGACCCACCTTATTCGCGACAGTTCCCTCCAGCGATCGTGCTGTCAACTTGGCCTGTTGAAGAACGGCCTGCGGGTCTTTAACTTCTCGCAAGGGAGCACTGTCGGTCCCAACTGTGAAACGCGACCCCGTCACTGCGACCGGCTGGAAACGCACAGTCCCTCCCCACGGTCTGACCTTTACTTTCAAGCTGCTGGTGGTGGTCGACGGCCCTGTGACATCCACAAACGGACCTCCGATTCCGGCTTCGATGCGTGCTTCAGCCTGCGATCCATTGACCGATACTTCCGCCGCACTCGCGTTGCGAAGCGGCACGCGGTAGTGAATACGCAGCGGTTGCGTGGTTTGTACGTCGATGGCAATCTCCGACTCCGTTTTATGAAATCGGTAATTCAGGTCGGGCGTGGAAATGGATGCGTCCTTCCAGTCCTTAGGAAAGCCCGGTGAAATATGGACAATCCCGTGTTGCATCTCCGGCAGGATGCCGAACACACCTTCCACCGCTGTGCGCGCGAACATGCTGATGGCATCACCGAACTCTTCATTGGCACGCTGTTGACCATTCGAATACGCGTGGCAGGAGAGGCCTCCGGGAATCCCACCCTGATACATAGAGGCGTAAACACCTTTCACCAGTTGGTAGGCCTTGTCGAACTGACCTGCGCGGTAGTAGGCGATGGCGAGATTCAGATTCTCAGCAAAGACCAGATCATAGGTACTGTGGGTATAATGTTTGTCGTAATTGGGCGCCCAATTGGAGCTCCAAACCAGCCGTCCGCCGTTGGGGATTCCTGTTTCGTTGCGAAGACTGGTCTCCGTGTAACGCAGCATCTGGTAAGCCTGGAACTGGTCCGTAACGCCAAAGTCGATGGGGTGGTAGATCGTCGGCAACTCCGGCTCGGGATGAATTCTTTTGAGTCCCAGGTGATCGATGAATTCCGCATAGTGGCCCGAGGAAGCGAGCCAAAGCTTGTCATTCATGGCGGCGCGAATGCGCTCGGCTTCCTGTCGGAAGGGTTGGGGATCCGCTCCAGCGGCCTCAGCAGCCTCGGCGGCAAGCTGGTATCCACGGAACATGTAGGAGGACGCCTGGCCGCAATCACCGCCGCTGTACCAATGAGAGTCGCTAATCCAAGTGTTGAGACAGCTTTCGTAGAGAGCATTATCGTCGGGGTCGAGGCGTCTCTTTTCCCAGGACAGCACGCCTTGAATGACAGGGAATAGCGAAGCCAGCAGCCCCCGATCACCCGTCCAAAGATAGTGGTAGTAGACGTGGTCGAGATAAACTTCGTTCATGTTGTAGAAGACGGCGCCAGGTTCTTCCAGCATTTCAGGTATGGCTCCGCGACTCTCGCCCGATTGAATCTGGAGGGCTGCGAAGGCCAGGATGGCCGAGCGGACGCGGTCGTGCCAGCCGTAGGCTTCCGATCCGTACCAGATGCGCCATCCCAGGTAGTGCTGCATCCAACTCAGCGCACCGTGAACGAAAGAGGGGGGTATCCACATGCCGTCGTTGGCGATGACCATCGCTTCCACGGCCAGGTCGAAGTAGGGGTCCGGAGTCCGCACTTGAACGCGCTTGGCGAGAGCCCGATAAAACTCGACAGATTTATCGAATGTCTGGGCCGGCTGGGCGGCGAGTTGCTCCAAAGCCGTCACACCCGCCATCGTAAAAATCAGGTGCACTGAACTCTGCTCCGGGGACCAGTCTCCGCCAAAGACCACAACGGGCTGTCGGCCGGGGCCAGCACGCTCTGCCTCCATCGGGCCAGCCACAACTTCTCGGGGTTCTCTGAACGTCAGAGTGCCAGGCAAGTCGCAGGTGGCCCAGATCTCCTTGCCCTTCATCGTGGGTGAAGTCAGCGAAAAGCGGCTGCCCCACAGGTGGCTGACGTCCCGCGTGGTGTCATTTTCTGAGAGTTGGAGTCTCGCGATCAGGGCTTCGTAGTTCACGTTGTACCCGGAGGCGCCCCCAAAGGCCCACACCAGGCGAACTCTTTCCGCAGGGGGCTCGATCCACCGCAGTCTGATCGTGAACCCCTCGAAGGAGGAGAGTGGAACGGCGGTTACTTCCAGCGCGCCTGCCGTCAGGTCAGGATCTTTCACAACGTGACGAGTCAGTCCCGGCTGGTACACGCTGTCGATCTCCGAGAAATGGTCCAACCATTTGCCTCCGCGCGCCGTGACTAAGCCAATATACAGCGTCCCGATCTTGCCAACGTCCGTCGGAGCAAAATAAGCAAAGGCGGGCCGGTCACCGCTGAGAAGCATCGAGGGTTCGTGCGTGCCGAATAGGGGGCGGTTAAAATATGCTGAGCCGTTATGGATCCAGAATCCATCGTCACGGAGGGCATAGTGATACCCAGCGGCCTGGGACGGCAGCGGCGTTGCCGCGCTCGCCAGGAGTAATATCAACGTGAGACGTGAAGTTGGCTTGTTCAAGTCGTTGTGGCCTCTCAAGTGGTGTTGTCTCGACTACCCCCCTACGCAGCTTACGCCTTCAGATCCATCGTTGCTTCTTTCACAATCTCATCAATGGCCGCTTCCTGTTCGGCGCTTAGCGGAGGCGGGCTTTCCACTGCGAGCAGCTCACGCACTTTTGCAGCGGCGCGCTTCTCGAAACGTTCCCGATCCACACTATCGCCCGACCCCCATGAGAGGCAGTCGAAGAACGGCGACAGTAACTCTTCCTCGCGATAGTGCAAGGCTGTATGCTCATGGTCGAAGGTGCGGCCGTTGATCCCCACCTCCGCGATCAGGTCGAGTGCGAGCGTTTCCTCGTTGACCTCGATGCCCCGGACAGCTCGGCGCACGTATCGGGCGACCTCATTGTCGATGACGAGTTGCAGCGGCGAGAACGTGACGGCGTTCTCCAGGTGGCCCACGGTGCCGAACCCAATCGCACCTGCCAACACCATGGCGTACATCGAAATCGCTTTCTCAACTCCGGCCTGAATCCCTGGGATACAGGCGTCCGTTTTGCCTCCATGGATGCCCGACGGGCAGCCATAATACTCGGAGACGAGCTGCACCCGCGCCGCGAGCAACGGCATACGCTCCGCGCCCGCGTAGCAGAAATGCATCGAACGCATGTCACAGTACCCTGGCGTCAGGTCAACGGTCATAGTAGCGTTGGGGTCGACGGCATATCCCAGGACCAGTCCTCCTAGGGTCTCCGCCAAGCCCAACGCCAGGATTCCCGCCGCTGTCATGGGCGCCGTGGCGCCGCCGCTCGGCATGGCGTCGAGACTCTGAGGCAGCCCCAGTTCGAGATGGGCCAGCATTACGCCGGCCATCACGGCATCAATGCATAATGGCGTGCGCGCCTCTGAATACCCGACCAGGATCGGATCGTGCCGGTGCGCCTCGCGACCGCCGGCAACGATCTCGCCGATGCGCGCAATGTAGCGCACGTCCTGCCCGCGGAAGGTTTCGATGCCACCATGTTTACGCGTGGCCTTGGCGAGTTCCGCCGCCATGACCACGGGCCGAAGATGGGCAGGCACCTCCTGTGCGGAACAGGGCAGGCCGGTATAGGTGATCTGGTCGAGTCTGTCCGCGAGCCTCAGCGACGCGCGGACATCCCGCCGCGTAGCGTAGCGTCGCCGGCCATCCATGTCCCATATGAAACAGCAGAATCCCCCCGCGCTGACTGTGAAATCCTCATGAACACGGAACGGCTGCGCGTCGAATCGCACCTGCGAGTACCGCACCGACATACGTTTAGGCCAGCGTTCGGGATCCTTGAAGCTGCGTCGCATTCGCGCAATGGCGGCTTCCACTATCTCGGGGGGGAACTTCACGATCCGGCGATCCATGTCCACACTGCAGCCCGCCCCCCGCAGATATTCGAGTGCCTCAGAGTGATCCACCCACATTCCGGTGCCTTCCAGAATCCTCAACGCGGAGTGATGAATCGCTTCCATCTCGCTATGGCTGAGATACCGAATGGGCTCGATAGATGATGTCCTGATATTTCTTCTCCTCTCATCCGCCGTGGCGGACTAGCTTGCACCAGGAGATACTAACATGAGCAAAGAGCACGCCGGGAGAAAGAGCAACAGCCAACCATAGCAGACAGATCTTCTTCGTTACCGGGGTTTTAGAACAATCTTTAGCGGGGTGCGGTAAGATTCCAATCTCTGAGGAAGCGTGACCACAAGGGGGAACCTTTCATGGCACTTCTCGGCAAGAGGCTCTTATTGGCACTCGTTTTGTCAATAATGCCCATGGTCCTATCAGCGCAAGTTGGTACCGAACCGGCCAGAGAATCTTTACGGACAAGGTACCCATCCCAATGGCCTGCCGGGCCTGCCAAAGACTCTCTTCCGGAATGGGCACAGCAGGGCCGCATACATTTCGCGCGTTGGGATGGCGGCCGGATTGAGACGGCGAAGGCTATGCTCTCAGGCTGGCCAGGATTCAATCCGCCAGATCCCGACCGCTTATTCGCCATGACGAATTGGTACGACAGACGGACCATCCCGCTGCTCCGTCAAGCCGGGATCAACATGGTGTGGGTCACGTTCAGCAACGGCTTCTCCATCCCAACCGAGAGAGCGCACCAGGAGGAGGTGCACAGGTACATTGAAGAGTGTCATCGCCATGGAATCCATGTCATGGCATACGAATCGATTGCGAATATGTTCTGGGAAGACATGTTCGAGCACGTTCCCGAATCACGCAATTGGGTTCAGATCAGTGACAATGGCAAACCAGTTCCCTACGGCGCGGGTGACTACTCAAAAATGGGGCGAGTGACCCGCTACATGGCCAATTTAGGCAACTCCGAATGGGTGAAATACCTGGAGAAGCGAGTGGACCTGGCGCTCGATGCGGGCGCGGACGGGATCATCTACGACAATAATTTCAGCAGCCACCTCATGAATGTTTATCAGGACATTTATCGACACGGTTCCTCGCGCAAGAAGGATTTCCTGCTTATGGGTAATTTCCATCAGGACACCTATGTCCTCAATCGTCTTGTGAACAGCATGACGACCGAGGACAGCGTTGAACCAGGTGTCTACGCTAAGGCCCATGTCCGACAGGAAAGGATGACGCAGGAAGTCCCCGTCCGGGACGGATTGCTCGTCAACAATATGGGGCTCTTTCGTATTCACGAAGCTCTATCAGATGGCTGGAAACCGATTATGATCGAGGACAATGTGCGGGAAATCGGCGAGCGCATGGCAACCCCGATGTCGGCGGCTCGGCAGCAATTGGCCTTGGCGGAAGCCATGAGCTTTGGCATTGGGATGGAGCTGTTCGTCGAAGGCGCCTTTGCTCAAGGCCTGAGCGAGAGCGACCCCAAGGCCATGGTTATCTGGAATGCCATCGGGAAATACAACCGATTCTTTGCCGAGCAGGAACAGTATTACACCGGAACGCGATCTCTTTCCCCAGTAGCGGTTGTGCTGGATGATCGGAGCGAGGGTGTCCCTTTGCTGAATGGGTTGGCGGCGCGTAGAGTCCTTTTTGATGTCATTTACGAGCGCGACCTATCGCCTGAGAAGCTAGCACCGTACCATGCAGTGACGATACTGACTGCGCAAACTGTGCATGAAAGGGCGCTCGCCGTTCTCAAGAGTTTTGTCGCGGGCGGTGGCAGGCTGTTTGCCGCGGGCGACGTGGCCACGTACGATGAAACAGCGCATAAGCGCCCACGACCCGCCTGGTTTGGGCAACAGGTGGGCAAGGGCGAGTGCATCTATTACGAGCGGACTCCGTCCGTCGATGAATTGGCGAAAACCCTTCTACAGGCTGGCGGGGTGGGACCTGTTCTAGTGGAGGCTCCAAGCGGAGTTTGTTACAACGTAGTTGAGCAGCCGAGAAATGGCCGCACCCTGGTGCATTTGTTGAACTATACGCCCGAGCCGGCTGATGGAGTCAAGGTTGTCTTGCGTAAGAAATACCGGAGCATTTGGCTTATTTCGCCCGACGCGGAGGAAAAGCATCAGCTTGTATTGCCCTCCGGCAGCCCGGCGGAACTTAAGCTGCCCGCTGTGGGGGTATACTCTCTCCTAATTCTCGAAAGCATCAGGATCAGTCCCGACCGAGGGGTGGGAAACTGAACCGAATTGAAATATCAGCGTGCCGACACTTACAAGAGCCGCAAAGAAGAACCGCCTTGTTTGCTTTGCGACTTTCACACCTTCGCGCCTGTCCGTCCGAGATGGCGACTGTGTTTGCCAGGTGTGTTCCAACCGCGGATCGGCGGTTTCAGAACTTAGAATTCGATGTTCGAGGAGACAGTGATGAAGAGGCGCACATTCCTGAAATTCAGCGGCGGCGCTGCGCTCGCGGGGGCGGCCGGCACGGGAAGCTTTCGGTCAACGACACGCGCTGAAACAGCCGAAACTGCGACAAAGGATGCACCAGCAGTCGCCCATACTTACAATGCCAGCGAGCACCGTCAACGACTGGAGAACATTGCCATCTGCGAACGCAGAATCCGCAAGTGCCTGCGGAGTCACCTGATCACCAACTATCTTGCTGGCCAATGCTGCTACAACCTTGGTGAATACCCCTGCCGCAAGGTTTGGAATCCTGATGACTGGGATGAGCGCGAACTGGATAAGCTGAAGGAGCATGGCATTAGCCTGGTCCAGGTGCACGAGGACTGGTCGGATTCTCAGCGCCTGTTCGGAGCAGACAAATACAGCCCCCTGAATCCCGCTGGCTTCCGTCGCTTTGTGGAGATGGTGCATCGGCGGGGGATGAAACTCATCGTGTACGCCTCCAGTGGATTTTTTGAGCGGCGCGACCCGGACTTCCACAAGGAATGGGCACGCGATCAGGACTTGATCGAGATCTACTACCACTACGCGCGCTGCTCGCCGGCGAGTCCTGGCTGGCGCGCTTATCTTTTACCACATCTGGCGAAGATCCTGGACGAGTACGGTGTGGACGGGCTCTACGACGATCTGGGATACGTGCCGCTGGCAGGCAACCCGCAACCTCCCACACCTGACGAGGTGATGGCTTTCGAGGAATCGGATCGCGAGGAGGGTGCCTTGGGGGATCTACTGGGGCTCATCTACGCAGAAGTCAAGCGCCGCGGTGGCATCTTCAAGGTCCACCATAGCGGCGCATCTCGCCCTCGCACAGAACTGAAGGTTTACGATTACCTATGGGTCGGCGAGGGTGGGCGGAACCTGGACACGCTGCGAAAGGCCGTCAAGAACCATCCCCCTTATGTGGTTCCGTGCCCGGATATGAGCCGGGCGAAGATCGAGAACGAAGACGAACTGTACCTGCAGTCCATCCCGTACATGCAGTTTCCTCTTCTGCTTGCCGGAAGACCCTTCACGGGCGAGCGGGCGTTGATTCCCGGCATTCAATATCAGCCAGAAGCGAAAGATTTCTGGACAAGCCACGGCCGTGCCATCTGGAAGTACTACCAGGCCAATCCGCACGGCCCGTACAGCTATGGCTGGTGGGATTCAGTTCCTGGGCGTCCCGAAGCCCGCCCTACACATGCCCGCTACCTCAAGGAATATCTGCCTATGGTTGAGGAGGGCACGTGGGCCTGGCTTGAAATCAGTGAATCCGATTTCTTCCCGCGACCGTTGCCTGAGAACGTGGTTGCCTCTGCGTTCGCCAATCGAGAGCTTTACCTCGTCTTGGCGAACTACGGGCATGAGGCCGTAGAGGTCGAGACCTCCGAAGCCTATTCCCTTGCCTCAGGCTCTCCGGAGGGCAAAAGGCAATGGAACTTGAAGGCGCGCTCGCTGCAAATTCTCGCGCGATCTGCCTAAGCCTGGATTTTCCGCAACCGCCGTCACAGGCCGCCAGCCTTGCGTCCGTTAGACAAGGAGAACATATGCATGCCGACTTTGAGGGGAGCCTAGAAAGCGTACATCAAATCGAACCGAGTCTGCTTAAGCGCCGCGAAATTGAGGCGCGAATCGCCGTGCCGCTCATCCAGGCGTTTGCGGAAAAGATGGGACGTGAACAAGCGCTCTCCGTGGCAGCTAAGGTTATCCAGGCGCTGGCGTGCGCCGCGGGCCGCGAGATGGCAAAAAAGCTCGGCGCCAATAACATGGCCGCTTTCACTAGAGTTGTACGCGATGTGTGGGCGCAGGATAAAGCGTTGGAGATGACCGTGCTCGAGGAAACCGACCTCAAGCTCAGCTTCAATGTCACCCGCTGCGCCTATGCCGAGTTGTATGAAAAATTAGGTATGAAGGAATTCGGCCACTGCCTCTCATGTAGCCGAGATGTGGGCTTCGCGGAAGGCTTCAATCCTCGCCTCAAGCTGCAACGGACACAGACCATCATGGAAGGTGCACCGCACTGCGACTTCCGATTCAGCCTTGAATGAAGTGGATAGCGGTGGGCAACACGTCTGGATGTGACGGTGGGCCTATGGCGGCATCCTCTTCTTCCGCTGTCTTGTCCACCATCTTGACTGCCTGCCAGAAGTATATATGACGATCATCATTATTTCCCAAGATGCCATTAAGAAGTCCTGCGTAAACAAGGAGGCCGACGTGACCGGCGTGTAATGGTTTATGTTCGGAATCCGCTCCCTGGCCTGCTCAGCGCGGTAGGCATCAAGCTCGATGCCGTAGCGAAGCACCTCGACGCCCCTGGTGATCGCTTCGAAGGCCACACCATCGCCAACGCACGGATCGAGCGGAGACGACGGTGAGTCTGGAAACAAGAGGAAGCTGCGAATCCGCTGGACTTCGGGTTCCACTCGGCATTGCCCTCATGGCCCGAGTCAGGCTGTTCCGCGCTCTCCAGTGACGATAGACTGATCTTAGTAGCCGGCGAAGTCTTCGCTGTTAACTTCGTCATCCTGTACGCCCGCCTCGCTCAGCATGTCCCGCATCCCTGCCACCAGCCCGGGCGGACCCGCGAGGTAGTAGATCGGCTTTGCCAGATCTCCAACATACTTCGCCAGCATTTGCTTGTTGATGTATCCGGTTTCACCGTCCCAGGGGACCTTGGATTTCCCGGGGCTGGTCATCGTGGCAACGAGCGTAAAGTTCGGGTGTTGTGTTGCCCATTGTTGAAGCTCAACTAGAAATGCCGCGTCTTCGGGGCGACGGTTCGAGTAGAAAAGCAGCAGGCGATGACCGGTGTTTTGCCTGAATGCCTGGCAAAGCATGCTCCGGAACGGCGTTATGCCGATACCCCCCGCCAGGATCACGCCGGGACGATCCACCTTTCTGTGCAAAGTCATGGACCCGAAGGGACCTTCCACTTTTACTTTGCAGCCCAGTGGCATCGTCTTGAGAACGCGCTTGAACGCCGTGTCGCGCATGCGTGTTGCGACCATCAAATCGGTTTCGTGCGGGGCGGATGCCAACGAAAAGGCCCGCTTGTCACCTTCGGCGTCGGTCTCCATAGGATCGATCAGCGTCAAATCAATCGATTGACCGCCGGTGAAATCAAAGCCCGCCGGCTTGCCGAAATGAAACGCCATCGTGCCTTCGGCAATTTCCTGGCGATCTTTAAGGCTTACGATGTAGCTGCCCATGGATCCTCCTTCGCGGATTTCAATGGACACTAACAAAGTCTGACCGGGGCTTAATAAGGAATCGCTCCTCCCTGGCACGAGGTTGGACAGGCTTGCCGCCGGGCGATTCCTTGTCGTCTGCGATTCAGTAGAATGACTCCCTATGAGACTTGGGCCGAATCCCCGCCAATCATGATCCCGGTCTGCCGGAAACCCCCATGCCGGGGTCTTAAACCTTCACGAACTTCTCCCCCTTGGCGCCGCAAATCGGACAGGAGCCTGGCGCCTTGCCAATTTCAATGTGGCCGCAGACCGGGCACAGGTAGAAGTCGACCGCCGCTAGATCCTTCCCCTGCGCCACCGCTTCAAGCGCCATCTGATAAATCTTCGCGTGGACCGCCTCTGCCTTCAAAGCATATGCGAACATGCGCTTTGCCGGGTGGTCATCGGCGATCGCCTGCTGCAACATGGGCGAATACATTTCGGTGAATTCATATGTCTCGCCCGCGATCGCGGCGCGCAGGTTATCCGCAGTCGATCCGACCCCCTCCATGGCATTCAGATGCCCGAGAGCATGGATCGTCTCTGCTTCCGCGGTGGTTCGGAACAGCCGCGCCACAGTGGTGAAACCTTCCGCCTCTGCCTTCTTTGCAAAAGCCAGATACTTCCGGTTCGCCTGGCTCTCACCCGCGAATGCTTCCTTAAGATTGTCTTCCGTAGTGGCCATATCGTGCCTCCTTTTCGCATGAAAGCGAAGGGATTGCGGTCGTCTGATATATTGGCACCCACTCGTCATGATGTCGAGAGACTCAATGTCTGCCCCTCGTGTTTTGTGATTTCAGCGTATCCGCTCGGAATATTCCTCCTACCGACAACAGAGGAGACAGTTGCGCCTGTTTTACTTTCCGGGGCCGCTTCCAACACTGCGGGTCGATGCGCAGGATGGAAGCGCTGCCCGTTGCCAGGTTGATGAAGCCGCCATGATGGCTGATTTCGCCGTAGCGAAGCAGCCGGGCCAGCATAGCCAGGGCGTGCTGTGCGACGGTCGAGTTGACGAAGGGTTCCTGCCGCTCCAGAGCCTCAATCGCGCTGCAACTTGGTTCTCCATCGTTTTCGAGACTCGCATCAACGATCTCAGGGTGAAGTTCGGCTGCCGAACGCAGGTGTAACCTTCCTCTTCGGTCGCGATCATTGAGCGGCTCACCCAGGATGAACTGGCCGCTGTCGGCATTGTTGCCCAGGTCGAGTCAGTACGAAACAGTACTCCAGTTGCTGACGGCATCGCGAATTGTGGTCCTTGCAGCCCGCGTATCAACGCAACCTACGACAATGTGAGCGCGGAGATCATCACCTGAATAACCTCGCGAGATGTGGCTTCCAGGTTTTAGGAGAGCCGGGACCGCTTCCCACGTCAGCCCCCAGTGGCCGGCCCCGGGTTTTTTGATCCACTTGGAGAGTTAGTTTCCGGCAAAATCTAGTACCCGAGGAAGGGAGATTTTGCCGTGAAGCGAAAACGATTCAACGTCGAACAGATCGTAGCGGTGTTAAAGCAGGCGGAAGCGGGAGTACCGCTCGCTGAGCTGATCCGGCGGGTGGGGATTTCCGAGCAGACATTCTACCGCTGGAAGAAGCAGTACATTGGCCTGGAAGTCGATCAGGCACGTGAGTTGAAGCAGCTCCAGGAAGAGAACAGTCGGTTGAAACGGCTGGTAGCCGATCTGACCCTCGATAAGGCCATGCTGCAGGATGGGCTCTCTTACTGCCGCTGGGCGAGGTGGCGGTCCAGCATGAACAGTCCTTGCTTGGAATCCCCCACCATCTTGAGCTGCTGCAAGGTTTCGCTAGCGTTAGCTTCTTCTTCCACCTGTTCGTTAATGAACCACTGGAGAAAGACCGCGCTTGCGTGGTCCTTCTCGGCTTCCGCCAACTCCACCAGCTTGTTAATCAAGCTACTCACGTGACACTCGTGCTTATAGACCTCTTCGAAGACCGCCTGCGGTGAATCCCACTTGCTGGGCGGGGCCGCGATGGCGGTGAGCGTCACTCGTCCGCCGCGCTCGGCAATGTACTTGAAAAACTTCAGGGCATGACCGGTTTCTTCCTTAGCTTGGACCTGCATCCAATGGGCCATCCCGCGCAGGTTCGCCCCTTCGAAATCGGCTGCCATGGAAAGATAGAGATAGGCCGAATAGAGCTCCGCGTTGACCTGCTGATTCATGGCGTCCTGAACTGCCGGACTGAGCATGTGTCCCTCCTTGAGCGAAATAGTGTACCGTTGACTGCCCTAATATAGTAATCCTTATGGGGCAAACTGAGCAACGGACGCCCGCCTGTAAAAAGGCTATCCGTCAGCCGACGGACTCAGAACGACAGGCGAAGGGCTCAGGATGACAGCTTGGAAGCGTTCTTCCGCGGCCTGTAAAGCCCCAGGATGTACATCGGCGGACCCAGGTCCGCACGTCTCCACGGGCCTAAGTTGGCACGCATCCGCATGACTAAGTCACGGCCTAAAATCTCTGCGAATCAACTCTTACCATGCTCGCCTTCCTCGGGGTGGCCGAGATCGATCTGCAATACCTCCGACGCATCATGAGCGCACATGGCGCCCAAGCGATTCGCTGCCATGATGTGTAAGGAGCGGGGCGCATCCCGGGAAGGAGGTCCAGCCCAGGTGCGCCCCAAGGCGGGTTGAATTAAAGGTTGAGGGGGTAGAGGGCCGCCGGCAAATTCCCAAACCTTATGGTATTGGCGCGCTGGCCGACCACATTAGCAAAGTATTGCAGAATGGAAGTCAGTCTCAGGATCGCCTGCTTCTCACCAAACCTCATTGAACGCCGTGCCGCCAGTGAAAGGAACAACCAGCGGAAATAGACCATCAAGAGGCGTTCCTTTTTGGAATACCGTTGCTTCACATCGGTGGCATTCTTGAGGAGATAGGTCAGGGCGAGGTAGTCACATTCGAGCATCTCGCGCAACCGGGAATATTCGACGGGAGCGCCGAACCCCTCGAGCGACTTTCGCAGGGCCAGAAACTCCAAACAGTTGGCGTTGACGACAGCTCGAAAGTATTCCCGGTCAAACTGCCGGCGGAGAATCTTTTGGCAGGTGATTTGGAAATAGAAGAAGAACATGGCCATCGAGAGTATCAAGATAAGCCAAGCAAGAACCATTCCCCTAGTTTCCTCCTCTCCCATCTTTCAGGATGAAAATAAGCCATATCAACTTAGGCTGCAATAGTACAGGAGTACCGGTCCAGAAGCCTCATGACCATTGGCTTGGGAGGGCCCGCACCGCCATCGCGCGCGTGCAGGGCCAGCATCGGCCATTCCGTGGCCAGACCTCGCCGGACGGGCTCGCAGCCATGAAAGGGCCGGTAATGGCGAATTCGACACCTTACCTTAGTGTCATTGAAAACTCGCACCTTCATGGATAGAATGCAGGCGGTTATTGGAGGAACTTGGGAGGCTAGTGCTGTCAGTGTATTTCGCGGCAAGGAGAGGATCCGATGGCTTGGCTTGTCTGGGTAGTCATTCCGTCAATTGTCTTGCTGGCAGCAGTCGTCGGAGCAAGGCGGCGAGGGGAACGTCATGAGCGACTGCTGGAAGCATATCCCGGAGTGGCGGTAAAACGGACGTTTTCCACCACCCCCTACACCTTCAGGTACTACCGGCGCTGGTTCGAGCAGATGAAGCCGCTTTTGGGCCTGCCCCCCAGCTTCGGTTTCTTAGTTGAAGCCGATGGTCCCTATCCAACGGGCCATTCTCAGGCGGTTTCCTGGCTGGCAATCCAGATCGCAAAGCAGGCGGGATTATCCCAGGCAGAAATCGAAGAGATCCGTCTGGCGGGCCTCCTCCACGATATCGGCAAGACCCACGTCCCTTTGCACGTGCTCAACAAGCCCGCGCTGCTTACAGCGGAAGAGTCCGAGACCATGAAGAGCCATGCGGCCTGGGGCGAGAAAATGTTGGAACCCTTCGCAATGAAGGATGTTGGACGCATCGTCCGTCACCACCACGAGCGATACGACGGGAAGGGCTACCCGGACGGGCTGGCTGGGGACGGGATTCCACTGGGTGCGCGAATCGTGGCTGTGGCTGAGTGTTTCGATGATATGGTTTCCGACCAGCCTTACAAGAGTGCCCGCACTTTCGAGGATGCTCTGGCCGAATTGCGCCGTTGCTCCGGCACGCAGTTCGACCCCAAGGTCGTTATGGCCTTCCTCGACTGGCTTCAGACCCTGAGTGATCCATGCGAGCAACAGGGACAGGGGGATGGCGCGGTTTTGGGTGAAATCAACAAGGGTTAGCGATGTGCTGTTTCAAAGCCTCGCTTAAGACATAGGCGAGTCGAACGCCAGCCTTCTCAAGCTGAACCTCCTCGGCCGGAGCTTCCGCATCCTCGTACCTCATCGCTAGTCGGACGTGGTGCGCGTGTCGGTCCAGACTCGCACGGTTTCTTTCTCACTGTTCACTGTCACGTCCACGTCGCCCTCGCGAGCCAGGGCGCGAATGCCGGCGTCGATGTCGACCTCGTCAGAATTGTTGGCCAGCATCGCCCGAACCACCGAGATCGGAACCTTAATGGCAATCGTTTTGCCGAGATGATGTTCGGCGCTCGGTTTCTCAACGACTTTAATCAGCAAATTTCGCCCGGACTTCGCCACGCTCACTTCCTTATCATGCTGCTCCAGGGTAACGAAAACGTTGTCGGGCGAATTTCGAACCGCGTCCAGCATGGCCCGCAGATCCATGCCATTCACCGAGGCCTGCAAACTGAATTTGTTTTGGTGTTGATGATCGGCCGGGATGGAAGGCAAAACCGCCGACGCCATCTCAATGGGCACGTTGATGCTCACGTTTCCGCTCACCCCTCTCGCGCTCTCCACTCGCACGTGAATCCAACGCTGGACAGATGCGGCCATCAGCGCGGCCGCGCTCAAAAGCAAAATGGTCACGGCTTGAAAGATATTTTTCGTCACGAGTCACCTCACGATTCTTTCCGTTCGAGTCGGGAACTCAACTACCCCCGAAATTATTGGATGCCAACTTTAGGACCGGAAGATGCCGGGGCTGGAATTCAAAATTTATTACTTTTCTCGATGCAGGACGTCAGCATTGACAATTGCCCCGCCATGAATACACTGCTCACCATATGCGAGCCGGTGGTTCTTTTATGATGAGCGCCGGCTTCGGGAGTTTATGGTTCGAGGGCGAGACGGTTCGCCATTCGGGCCTAGAAAACTCAGCAAGAAGCGCACCAATTTGAAGGCCACCAGGCAAGCAAGCGTTGTATAGGTGGAAAAGGAGGTGAGGCATGTTGAGAAAACGCACAGTTCCCTTGGTCCTCGGCGTTGCCCTGTTTTGTGGCGTGTGGGCTTGGGGAAGGGATTTGGGGATGCGGATTGATTCGGTAACCCAGAAGGGCGGCGTGATCACGGTTACAACGACGGGGGCGAAGTTCCAAATCGATGGCCAGCGAGCGATTCGCTGCTGGCAACGCATTCCCCGAGAGCGCGAAGTGCTCAACGTCAGCTTCGGGAAGCCGGTGGGGCCATTCCGCATCGAGAAGAAGGACAAGTTCTCCTGCACGGTCTCCTGCCAGGCAGGGGAGTTGACTTTCCACGGCGATAGCTTGGCAATTTTGAAACTGAATGGAGCTATCAAGGCCGTCTTCAAGGGCCTTTTTGCGCCTACGTACCATTTTGAGAAGGAAGGCAAATGGATGCTGATGGACGGTGAGGGAGGGTTTGGAATTTACCCGGTGGCAAAGAAGAGCACCCTCTCTCCGAATGTCTTTGTGCCTCCCTGGGATATTACCTACGAGCTCAGCGGCGGGGACGAGGCATGGCTGTCCGTGTTTCCGCCTCGGCCGTTCAACTGGAATCGCGCCCGCGAAGCAATTGAGCACGATGGCTTGCCGGAAGATAGCACCACTGCACAACTCGAAGGTGTAGGAGCCTACCCTAGCACCGCTCAAATTCGGGATGCCGCGAGGCACTGCAAAGTGCTCGCCCTGCATGCGTACATTTGGCAGGATGCTCCGGAAGACGTAAAAGCCAGGATGACCCCGATTTTGCACACGGAAAAGTACGCTGGTCATCCTCAGCCATGGCTCACTCCGAAACACATCCCTCTCAACATAAACGAATTCATCCGCGTGCGCGATGAGGCTCACAGAGACGGGATGAAAGTGGTGGTTTATCTCAGTCCGTTTTACTCGGCCGCCCCGGATATCTTCACCGAAATGCAAAGAGTCTTGGACGAATACAAAGTGGATGGCCTCTATTTTGACGGCATCTCCATGGACTTTCGCAAGTCGTATGCCGTCATCCGCAGCGCTCGTGAAATCCTGGGGGACGATCGGATTCTCTATGTGCATTGCAGCAGCGACCCGCTCGACGATGGCCGCATCTACTGTCCCTTTATTGACGCTTACGCCGACTATATTCTGAGGGGGGAGGCGGGGGTCTGGCGCCTGAAATTGGATGACCTCCTTCGCTGGACTATTAGCAGCTATAACATCGGCAATGCCGTGGGATATTGGTGTTACTACGGCTCGAACCAGCAGCAAGGCTATGGCGGTAATGCGCCGAAGAGTGGCACCTACATCGACACCATTCCAACCGAAGAGAGCATCGACGCCGCAGTGAGGAACAAGGTTTTCATCTGGCGGCAAGGTCAAGAATGGAGCCAATCCAAGCAGCGAGACCGTTTGGCCCTATTCGATGAGCAGTATTACAGCAAGGTTGAAAAGCTGGGTCAGGAGCGGGAGACCGAGAAGGCAAATACGAAGTGAGCTCAACGGGACGGTTCGCCATCGGGCAGCATGTCGGTCTCGTTCAATTCATTTGCCAGGTTCGCGCTGATAAGAGCTACGTCAGGCTGATGCTCTGCTACTTGTTTAAGGAGCAAGCGCAGACATCTTTTTGAGGTCGGGAATCTGCTCCTTCGTCTCCCCCGATTGGTGGGGCATTTTTTCCAGTTCCTTCTGACGCCTGGAGTTTCGTTTTCGATTAGAAATTGAACAAGTAGGAGAACTTTACGAAGAACTGGTGTCCATCGGTCAAGAGGCCCCGCGTCCGGAGGAGTTGATTGTAGGGAATGTAAGGAAGCAGTTCGAGGTTGTCCATGTTCCGGTTATAGCCGACGTATAGAGCCGTGAAGGGGTTCAGGAGGAAGGTCAGCAGGAAATCCGCATTGAAGTTCTTGCTTGTGCTCAAGGAAGTGTGCACGGTGTTGGCCAGGACCGAATTGTATTGGGGGATAATCCGGACTGACAGCTTCCGGGTGAACTGCCAGGTCCAGACGGAACGGATGATATCGTTATTGAACACGCTCTGGCCGGTGGCGCGGTCAGTGAGACGGTCCAGCAGGTAGGTATTCTCAATGCGCAGGTGGCGCTCCGGCCGGGCGACCAGGCTCACGCTCGCTTGTGACAACTCGGCAAGCACCGGGAGCTGGCCCGAGGGCGGAACGACGTTGATTTGCGCTCCCTCGGAGTAATTGGCCTTGAACGCAAGATGGGTCAGCGGAGCGGTTTCGAAATAGACGCCCTGCTGGTGATGGGAATAAACCTGGTTTGCGGTGAGCCCCTGGAAATCCTGTGGCCGCAACATCTCCTGGTCTGCCTGATAGTAGAGTTCGAAAGCGGTCTGCCCAGTGAACTCCCAGCTCATCGTGTAGTCCTGGTACATGTCCAGCCGGTTGCCGTGATGATCCCAGACGGGATTGACGAAGACGGTAGGCCCCCAGGAGATGAAATGCTTGCCTTCCGGCCGGAAGCGATACATGGCAATTTCGCTCACCCCGCGCATATCCGTGCGCAGGGGCGGACGCATGATCGTCCGGCCGACGTTGGTGGGCCGTTCCACCGTCTCATCGGAAATGAAGCCGGTCAGGGTATTGAAGCCTGGGCTGAGATCGTTATATTCGGCGTTGCTATAGAACGTCCTTCCATCGAAGCGCGCCTGTGTTTTGTACGCCGGCCCCGTGCTGTGCGTCCCACCCGGCAAAGTCGTGGAGCTGGACACGGCCTGCGCCGTCACCCACCAATTCTTGAGCAACTTGAAGCGCGTATCCAACCCGCCCACGCGGTTGGATGTGCCCGCCAGCTCGCGGTCTGTGTAGATCAGCCCGATGGTGGACTGGCGGAATATATCACGGTTCGCCCGCACGACGGTGAAGAAGGCGCGCTTGCCCTCCAGCGGACCTCCCGGGGCAACGGACTCCCCCGGTGAGCGGTCGTCCGCGAAGAGTGCTCCAATCGCGTAGGGCCCCTGCTTGCCGGTCAGGCGCACGCCGAATTGCGGATCCGCGATGTTCCGCGTGAACACCAGGTTCATGGGTGTTGCAAAGAAGCTGGGGTTTTCCAGGAAGAAGGGCCGTTTCTCGGGAAAGTACGCTTCGAATCGCCGGTTCACCGTAATCTGCGGCTGGTCTGACTCCACCTGCGAAAAGTCCGGGTTAAGAGTCGTGTCCAGCGTGAAGGAGCGTTTGAGGACCAGTTTCGCGTCCGCTCCCACGCGGGGCTCCAGGTCTTTGCTCTGGAAATAAGGTTGGTTAGGAATGCTCTGATCCAGGGTTCGGAAGGAGCGGGTGTAGGCATAGGGAATCACCATGTCACCGCGCCCGGGCGAAATGCCGCGCAGCCCCTTCAAAGTGGCTTCCTGGCTCATGCGGCCCTCGATGCGCGTGGAGACCCGCGGCCACGTGGCGGATTCATTGGTGCGAACGATCCAGCGCACCAGGACGATCCCCCAGGTTTGCTCGTCTGTGGCCGGAAAGCGCAGGCTCTTGAAGGGTACGGCAATCCGGGCAACGAAGCCCCGGCCGGTGGGCTGGCCGCTTGATTCCCAAACTGCATCCCAGGTGTTGTCGTATTGATTGCGCGGACCCTCCGTCCACAAGCCATCCTGCTGGTGGCCGTAGGCGTTCACGGTGAACACGTAGGCGCGACGGCGGTCATGATAAGTGTCTAGGAAGAGGTCTAGCTTGTCATCGCCCGTAACATAGTCGCGGGGAGTCCTGTGACTGCGCACCTTGCCTGGTTCAGAGTCAAAAGCTACGAAGATGCAATAGAAATACCGGTCGTCGTAACCCAAGTAGGCTTCCGTTTTCTCCGACACGGGCCGCCCGTCACTGGGCAGCCGCTGAATGAAGTTGTCGACTTTGACGAGCTTGCCCTCCCACTGGGGGCTGGGCCTCATATCCAGGAAGTCTTTCAACTGGGGAGGCTTAGAAACACGTGGCACCGTGAGGACGACGTCGGAATTGGGGGGATCGATGCCAGCCGCGGTGGTAGGCAGGATGCCGCCCGTCACCAGCAGCCAGACCGTGAGCCAAGAGGCCAAACCGGGCCTGCCCAATGTGTTCCCTTTGCCGAGGAATGAACGTAATCCCCCACGCGCGTTTGAGGCGAGACGCGCTGCGGGGGAATCGAAAATAATCGGGTGCAGCATAGTTGAGGCGGGCTAGCCAGATTCCTGTGTACGCGACCCCGCGGCCACTTATTCCCCGGCCGGTGGCCGAAGCCCCCCATTCTACAGGAACACAGCACGAAATGAGTGCAGTGTTTGCACCTTGCGCCTATGACCGCCGCAGCCACTGGGTCTCGCTCACGAGGCCAGCAGAATCCGCTACCAAGCGCCATCAATCGCGGCAAAAGCTGACATCGTCGTCCCCGGTTCGCGCCTCAGGCTTAAGGTGAGGGAGGTGGGAGGCGTATCCGAGAGCCTACTTATTTCGTCTACCGACAGGCGAGTTAGCCGCCGAGTGTCGCAAACATAGGTCGAAAGAGAGCCGTTGCGGTCTTTGGGGTTCTCGCGAGAGGCACGAATGGCCCGTGCCGTCGCCCGTGCAAGCACCTGGCAGCGCAAACCCGATTCCCAGTTGTATTCAACTGGGGTTACGTGTATGTTGCAGGTCGGGCCAGAGGTCCATTACGGAAATTCCGGCTTATAGATTCTTCAGGAGGCAACGTCATGCAACGCCGCGCATTTCTGCAAGTCCCATTTCTGGCGGCCGCCGCGCGCTACGCCTACGCGGTCCGCGCTCTGCCCGACCTCAAAATCACCGGTGTGAAGGCCGTCCCGACGAGCGCCGGGGCCGGATACCGGTGGGTATTTCTCAAAGTCCTCACCAGCGAGCCCGGCCTGTACGGCATCGGCTCGGCCAGCAACACCAACCAGACCGCCGCCAGCGTCGCTGCGATCGAACAGCAGTATGCGCCGTTCTGGATCGGCAAAAACCCGGCCCGCATCGAAGACCTCTGGCAGAGCACCAACGTCTCCGCCTACTGGCGCAACAGCACGATCCAAAACAACGTCCTCAGCGGCCTCGACATGGCGCTCTGGGACATCAAGGGCAAGCGCGCCGGGATGCCGGTTTACGAGTTGCTGGGCGGCAAGGTGCGTGACGCCGTCCCGCTTTACGCCCACGCCGACGGACGGGACCGCGACGAGGTCGTGGAAAACGTCCGCAAGTTCATGGAGGAAGGCTACCGCCACGTGCGCGCCCAGATGGGCGGCTACGGCGGAGGCGGCGTGATCCCGCCCGGAAAAGGCAGCCGTCCCCAGAACGGCTACTCCGGCCCCGCCTTCGACGAAGACCTCTACATCGAAGTCATTACCAAGCTGTTCGAATACATCCGCGTCAAACTCGGGAGCGAGGTGAAGCTGATACACGACGTCCACGAACACCTCACGGGAACCGGCGCGGTCGAATTTGCGAAGCGCATGGAGCCCTATCATATGTTCTTCGTGGAGGACATCCTGCCGCCCGAGCAGATCGACTGGTTCCGCGAGATCAAGAAGGTCACCACGACCCCGATGGCTATGGGCGAGCTGTTCACCAGCCCGCGCGAATACGTCCCGCTCATCTCCGAGCGCGTGATCGATTTCATTCGCTGCCGCGTGTCGCAAGTGGGCGGCATCACGGCGGTGCGCAAAATCGCGGCGCTGTGCGAGGAATTCGGCGTGCGCACCGCGTGGCAGGAAGGCGGCGACAACGACCCGGTGAATCAACTCGCCGCCTGGCACGTGGACATGGCTATCCCCTGCTTCGGCATCCAGGAGGAGAATCACTTCCCGGCGTCGGTGCACGATCTACTGCCGGGCACGGCGGAGCTTCGTGGCGGCTATCTTTACGGCAACGACGAGCCGGGACTAGGCATAGATATTAAGGAAGAAGCCTTGCTGAAATATCCGCCCGCCCCGGTGGATCGAGGAGACGACGGTTACGTGGTCCGCGGCATGGATGGCTCGCTGGTCAAGCCGTGAGATTCGGTGGGGTGTGTGGGGTAGACATGCCGTCGTTGGCTGGCGCAGAGCGCAGCTCTGCTGATAAACTGCAACTGGCCGGGTGAGAAATGGCGTCTGGGGGCAGGTATGACCAGGTCAGTATTCCGCATTTGGAGTGGAAGCGCAGAGCTTCGCTCTGCGCCAGCCGGCGTGACATGATCCGCCGATAGCCTAGAATATCAAAGGAGCATCGACCCGTGAATGTGTACGTGATCGGGGCAGGCGTTTCGAAGCAAGTGGGCTACCCCCTCGCAGGCGAGCTCTTCTCACGGGTAGAGAAATTCGTAGCGTCTGCAGAGGGGAGCAAACATGGCGAGAAGTGGAATGAGCTCTGTGGGTGGTTAAAGTGTAATGGGGACGTCTTATTGAGGGAGGCATATCAAAGGAGGGATTTCGAAGGAATATTCACGATCCTGGATTTGGCGAGGAAGCTGAGGTTAGACGCCTCGCGCAAGGTTGTGAGCGCGATTCACAATGGTGATAACACTGCGGCACAACGGGCCGGCGCGTGCGCCGACAATCTCTGCCGGGAAACCATATTTCATGCAGAATATCGCGAGACCATGCTGCTGGCGCTAGGGGATTTCTTCCAGACAAGGCACAGGGGCGACTTGAACAATCGCTCCGGGCAGGGGTGGGACCTGCTGCGAGAGTTTGGTGAGAGACTGCGCCCTGGCGACGCTGTGATTACGTTCAATTACGATGCAACGCTCGAGAGAGTGTTGTCGGAGCAAGGCAAATGGACTCCCACCAAGGGCTACGGATTCCGGGTGGATCTCGATTTCGATCCGAAGGCGGACCGTGCCGCAGCCGAACTCGGATCTGCCGTGAAGATTCTTCACCTCCATGGCTGCGTTGGCTGGTTTGATGGGGGGGCGTCCCATATAGCGTTGTCCCGCGGCTTCCTTCAGTTCCTCGGAGTCAACGCCGTCGACAGGTCGATGCCTGATGAGCCGAAAACCAAACCCATGCTCATCCACCCGAGCTTCATAAAGAGTTTCGAACAGGGTTATGGCGGGCTCGCCGATCTGTGGCGTCAAGCAGGGGGCGCACTCAAAGGTGCTTGCAGGGTGTTTGTGATCGGTTACAGCTTGCCTGAAGCTGATGGCGCAGCACTGGCGCTCCTGGTTACAAACACAGACCGGAACCGGGTCCAGATTGTCAATGTGGACAGAAAACACAGCGGCCGGCTGCGCCAACTCCTGGGGAGTTGGCGTGCCCCAGCCTTCGCATACACCGCGCCGGGACTAAAATTGGAGGATTGGCTTGCGGGCTAGTCCCCAGCTCTCGTGACCGGGGGCTTTTCCTTCGATGACGAACTCACGGTCAATTCCAAAGACGAATTGACCGTGGCTACCTCCGCTGGCTGGCGAGGTAAACTCGCCGCTACAACTCCAAACTGAGACACTACCCAGACTTTCTGTCTCTTGACAAACGCCACAAGATAGGCTAGGATGGTGCGTTGAGGTTGTGTTGGAGGTCACGCCCTGCTGAGAACGCCATGCTGCAATGCTACTGCCCGCCCCAACCCACTCCCGCGCAAGCGGGGATCCACCGTCGTAGGGGCGGTTCGCGACCCATCGCCCGAAGGCTTTGGGCCGCAGGACGAGCCGCCCCTACAAGTCGCTCCCCAGAAGGTGCCAAGCGGGACGAAAAGCCCGCAATTTGGCTCTCCGCTCCTCAGACAAGAAGTCCTTCGCAGCCGGGGAAAGCGAAAAGAGATTATTAAGATTTAGCGAACCATGCGGGAATGTTATTGAAAACAAAGGACCGCTGTTGAAAAGGTGCGGGCAAAGCTGGAATGTCTATGAAAACACAAGTACTTATCCTCGATAAGCGGGAATGTTATTGAAAATAAAGGAGGTTAAGAATAGACAGTTGGTCACAGCAAGCACGCAGGCAGCCCATACCTCCGTCCCGCCTTGGCAGTCGGATTTGGGTTATCCGGACCCCCTTCTGCCCGGGGCCGCCTGACTTCGCCCTGTTGCGGACCTACACTGGCCATCGCCAAATCGTCGGCTGGCGCAGAGCGCAGCTCTGCGTTTTGCGTGAGGTGGAGCGGACCAGCACCTATTTGACCGCGAGGAAGATTGGCTGGGACTTGCCAACAACTACACCCTCGTAAGATGGGGCGAGCGCTGCATGGTGACCTGCGAAGGCTCCGAGACGTATTTCAATCACGTCAATTCCACGGGCTCGACCAGCATGACAGCCGCAAGCCTTGCGCGACATAGAGGACTGGGCAGTCTCGGCTTCGCCGTGGGCGATTTCAAGGGACGGGCGAGTGCGGGAAGCTTGACATCACCAAATCCTGACTTATATTTGACACGATGCAGGCGCCGATACCTCCTTCTTCTGTTTCGACACGACCCCGCCCGCTCATCCGGATCAAGGACATAGCTTGGCTGGTCTACCTGTACCCTGCCCGCTGGCTGGCCCGAGTTCTCCCGCTGCGCAGCCTCTACGCGTTCGGGGACGCCAGCGCCGCCTGCAGCTCGGCTTGTCTCCGCGGTCCTCGGAAGGCTCTCTTAGAGAGGCTCGCCGTCGCCTTCAACGCAGACACCGCCGATCCTCGCCTGAGCGCCATCGCCGACGGTTACTTTCATAACAGCATCTTGAGGTATCTCGACGACCTCCTGATGGAGCGGCGCTTGCGGGAGCTGCGTCTGCGGAATGTCGAGATTGTGCATCTCGAGAACCTCACGGAGGCGCTTTCCGCTGGAAGGGGCGCGTTGCTATTCAGCGGTCATTTCTTCGCAAGCCGCTTGGCCAAGCGTTACCTCGCCACGATCGGTTTTCCTTGTCTGTCGGTGTGGAACCGTGAACCTCCGGATCGAAAGGCCGGGCAGCTCGGTATACGCCTGCTTCAGAAACGCTATGTGGCTTTTCTTGGCGAACTGGTGGGCGACGATGTCACCATCCAGGACCCGGACTGCACTCTGAAGATGCTCGCGAGGTTGCGCTCCGGTGGGCTCGTCCATAGCCACGTGGACGGAGCCTTCTCGCAAGAAGTGGTCAAACGCAGATTCTTGGGACAGGAGGAGAGCTTTCCAACAGGATTCCTTCACGTGGCGAAGCTTGCCGGCTGCCCGCTTGTTCCGCTACTCTTCCTGGGAGATTCGCGGCGTCTGCGGATTGAGTTCGGAAAGGCGCTTTGGCTGGAAAACGCGTCGGACCGAAGGAGTTTTGCCGAAACCAACTTGACGGAAGTAATTCGGATTCTGGAGGAGCAGATCAAGAGCCACCCTGCGGAATGGGATTTTTGGATCCGTTGGTCAGCGTGATTCTTTGGAAGCCATGTTTACACCGGACATCGTCTTGCAGCGATTGCGGCGTTTGGCCAGCAGTTCGCTCAATCTGAATCTGAGTGCCGAGGAACTTGCTACCCTGACCCGGCTGGATGCGGTAACAGGCTTCGATTCCCTGACCGTCCTCGAGTTTGTCTCCGCGATCGAGAAGGAGTTCGGCCTCACCTTGCAAGCGGGTGAGCTGAGAACCGACTTCCTGGCCGACCTTCCGGCACTGGCCGAATACATCTCGACGCATTACGGTGCGGCATGCTGAGGGAACTGTTCGACTCCGTCGTTAGCCGGCAACCCCAGACTCTCGCGCTGATTGAAGGCGAGACACGACTCTGCTATGCGGACCTCATGTCTCGCAGCGGCCGATTTGCACGATACCTGGCAGAGGAGTTGGGACTACGGCGCGGAGACCACATTGCCGTCTGCCTGCCGAACTGCTGGGAAGTCGTCGCCGGGTTTTTGGCAGCCTCAGGCATGGGCGCGGTGTGGGTCTGGTTCCACCCGCAGTGGCGCAGCCGCGAGATCGCCTGGCTGGCAGGCCGAGTTCCGTTGCGTGCGCTGCTCACGAACCGCCTCCTGCAACAGACTTGGCGCGATGCAACCGTCCTGCCGCCGCGTGTCGCGCTGGTCGACGATCCTGCAATCCAGGACAGGCTGCTCGCCCCGGCCGCGCCTGTGGCTGCATCCCCGTCCAGGGAGGACGAGGCGTCGGTTTGCTTCACCACCTCCGGATCGACCGGCCGGCCGCGCGTGGCTCTTAGAACCCAGGCGAACCTGTTGGCCGCAGCACAAAGCACGGCCGCCGTGCTCGGTGTAAAGCCCGCGACGCGCATCCTGAGCGCCGTGCCGTTCCACCACTCGGGCGGCTTTCATAATTGCCTGCTGCTGTCGCTGCTGTCTGGCGCAACGCTAGTTGTCCTGGAGTCGTTCACTCCTGCGGCGGCCGAAGCCGCGATGGCACAGGAGCGGGTCCAGTTACTTATGGGATCGCCATTCATCTACTCGATGCTGCTTGAGAGCAACGCCAGCCGCGCCTCTTTTGCGTCGGTGGAAACCGCCATTTCCTTCGGCGCACCGATGGCGCAGGACCTCGCCCGGCGCTTGGAGGAACGCCTGGGCCTGCGCGTGCGGCAGCTTTACGGCACGACGGAAACCGGAGTCATTGCGATTCAGTCCCCGGACACGCCCTTTCAGCCCGGCATCGCCGGGCATACGGTCACGTCGGCTGAGGTCCGCATCCTGGATGAGCGCGGCGAGCGCCTTGGACCCAGTTGTAACGGAGAAGTCGCCGTGCGAGGTCCGGGGGTCGTGACGGGATACCTCGACGAACCCGATCTCAATCGGGAACTGTTCCGAGACGGCTTTTTCAGGACAGGCGACCTCGGAAGGCTCGAAGCTTCCGGAACGTTGATCCTGTGCGGACGTTCCAAAACGGTCCTCAACATTGGCGGCATCAAGGTGGACCCAGCCGAGATAGAAGGTGTCCTGCTGGAAATGCCCGAAGTGCGCGACTGCATCGTCCGCGGCATCCCCGACACACGGCAAGGAGAAGTCGTTGCAGCCACGATTGGAGTTCGGCCCGGTTCCACGCTTTCTCGCCAGGCTGTTGTGGCGCACTGCCGGCGGCGGTTGGCGGAGTTCAAGATCCCTCGCCGGATTGAGTTTGTGGACGCGATCGCTGTCGAGGTCACTGGTAAGAAGCCGAGGGCCTGGGGAACGGAGAGGGACGAATCCCAATCCAAGCGCAATGAGGACGCTCCTCAGGACGATGCCCAACGGGAAGGGGCAATATCGGAGCGTGCGTGATACTTCTCACCGGCAAAACCCAGTTCACTCTGCACGCAGGGCCTCGACGGGGTCCACTGCGGCCACGCGCCGGGACGGAAGGTAGCTGGCAAGCACCGCAGTGGCGATAAGCCCGAGGGACGCTGCGGCATAAGTGACAGGGTCGACCGGGCTGACCTTGAATAGCAGCGACGACATCAGGCGCATCAGGGTGAAAGCTGCGCCCAGCCCGCAGACAACCCCCACGCCCGTCAGCAACAATCCGTGGCCAACGAACATGGCGGTGAGTTCCCGCTGCTGTGCCCCCAGCGCCATGCGAATGCCGATCTCGCGCGTCCGCTGCGATACCGAATAAGCGATGACGCCGTAGAGCCCCACGATGCCGAGCAGCAACGCCATCCCCCCAGCGATCCCCAACATGACCAGCGTGAACGAGGTCCGCGCCATCGAGTTCTCGTAGAAGTATTCAAGGCTGTGGACATCCGCCAGCGGCAGGTTGCGATCAACCGACCACACGGCCTGCCGCAGTTCGTTCACAAAGCTCGGCGAACCGGCGCGCGAGCTGCGGATGGAGAAAGCCAGGCTGCGGCGCACGAAGGGCGCCTCATCTATGTAGTGCTTCATCAGGATGGGCCAATTCACATAAGCAGGCGCTTCCCGGTCCACCCCGTCGTCGTGAACGTCCGCCACCACGCCCACGATCTCGCACCAGTCGTCCTTGGAGCTGGTCCGGATGCGCTTGCCAAGAGCCTTGGCCGGGCTGCCCCAGTACTCGCGCGCCATGTTTTCGGAGATGAGGGCCACCGGCCGCATGTCGTAGATGTCAGTCCAAGTGAAATCGCGTCCGGCAATCGAGCGGGATACCCAGGGTCGAGAAGTACCCAGGCGATACGAACCGAACGTGCCGGAGCGGCGCCATCTCCCCATCGGTGTAGGTCCGGTCCTCCGCGTAGACCGGATTGATCTGGTGATTGCCGTCCATGGGGACGCTGTGCCGAGACCCACCGAGGATACACCGGGAATGGCCTTGATTCTTCTGATGATTTCCTCCTGCATGCGGACTGTCCGCTCGGGGGAGGGGACCTCCGCGTCAGGAATGGTGAGCCAGAAGGTCTGAACCTCGGCTGGGTGGAAGAATCCGGCCTGGACGTGCGTCAAAGCCCGAAAGGTGCGAATCATGAGACCGGACGAGATGAGCAGGACGAGCGCCAACGCCACTTGAACGATCACCAGAGTGCTGCGCGCGCGATGCCGCTCGCGGCTTTCGCTCAGGGCGCGTCCTCCCTCGCGGAGGCCCGCGCCCAGGCTTACGCCTGCATACTTGAAGACCGGAAAAGACCCAAACAGGAGGCTCGCGAGCAGCGCCACGCCCAGAGTGAACAGCAGCACGTGCGCATCAATGCCGATCTCATCCAGTCGCGGCAGACCGGCCGGCGCCATCGCCACCAGAACGCGCAATGCGCCGTAGGCCAGGCCTAACCCGAACGCACTGCCCGCCAGGCCAAGCAGTAGGCTCTCAGACAGCAGTTCGGCGGCAAGCCGGGCCCGCGTGGCGCCCATCGCAGCGCGGATGGCCAGCTCCTGTTGGCGTCCTTTGGCTCTCACCAGGAGGAGATTGGCCACATTGGCGCAGGCGATCAGCAGCACCAGACCGATGCTTCCCATGAGGACCCACAGAATTTTGTCCACGTCGCCCACCACGTCACGCTTCAGCGGCCGGACGTTGGGGCCGATTCGCGCCTCTTCGAATATCTTCATGTTGAAGCCCGGGGGCGGCGGGAAGCTGCTGCGGACGATGGGGAGCATACGCGCCACGTCGGTATTTGCCTGGGCGATGGTGGCGCCCGGCTTGAGCCTGGCCACCGCCTGGTAGCTGAAATTCCCGACGAACGCTTTGCCGCGATCGAGCTTTAAGGGCATGATCAGCTCCTGTTCACCCCAATCCAAAAAATGGAAGCTGGCCGGCATCACGCCGATGATCTCCCGCATCTGGCCGTCCACCCTGAGACTGCGGCCAATTATCGAGCGGTCGCCGCCGAACTTGCGCCGCCAGTACCCGTAGGACAACATCACCGTCTCGGGGCTGCCCGGAGAATCGTCCAGGTGATTGAACCACCGCCCTAGCACCGGGGGTATGCCCAAAGCGGGAAGCACGTCCTCCGTGACCAGCAGCGAATCCACCTTTTCCGGCTCTGCCACGCCGGTAATGTTGGCGTTGTGGCCTGTGTAGATGCCGAAATTCTGGAAGGTGCGGTTTTGCTCGCGATATACGAAGTAGTCTGCCGGTCCCAGTGGCACATCCTTAAGGTTGAGGCCAGGAGCAGTGAGCCAGACGCCAACGAGCCCCTCGGAGTAGGGATACGGCAGAGGCTTCAACAGGACGCCTTCGAGCACGCTGAAAACCGCTGTGTTCGCCCCTACGCCAACAGCAATCGTGATCAGCGTGACGGCAGTGAACATCGGCGCGCGACGCAGCCTGCGCAGAACTTGTCTGAGCTGATTGGTGAACGATTCCATGAAACTACCTCCCGCGGAGCCTGCCTTCTCCAGCACCGCCAGCCTGCTTGACCGCTTAATGGTCCATACGTTAACGTGCCGGGAGATGTTCCGGGTGTTGCCGCCTGGAGTTCGCGCCTGCATCTCCGACCTACCGAACAAATGCAGGCTCGGCTTTTCGGGCCTGCACGCCGTGCAAGTGTGCGCGACAAATCGAGAGTCGTGATTGAAGTATACTTTGAGCGATGCCGATCGCCCCTGGAACACGCCCGGGTCCTTATGAGATCATCGTGCCTCTCGGCGCCTGTGGCCTGGGCGTGGTCAATCGGGCCCACGACGCGCGGCTGCACCATGACGTCGCCGTCAAACTTGCCCGAGAATCGCACGGCGGGGTGAAGAAGTAGATGAAACAGCCATCCCTTGGGGCGTTACTGATTGCCCTGATTCCTTTCGTCGCCATGTGCTTCTCGGTCCCGCTCTGGGACCGCGTGTATCCAATGCTTCTGGGAATCCCCTTCAACATGTTCTGGCTGATCTCCTGGATTGTATTCAGCACCCTGTGTATGTGGGCCGCATACCGCCTCGAAGCCCGGCGGGATAAGAAGGACGGCGAAACGCGATGAGTTCCAGCGGCGTTGCTCTCACGGTGATCTTCGCCATCATCTTGATGGGCGTCGGCATCGGCTTCCTCGCCGGAGCACGCCGCAAGATGGACCTGGAGCAGTGGACGGTGGGCGGGCGCGGCTTCGGCGTGGTGCTCGTGTACCTGCTGATGGCGGGCGAAATCTACACGACCTTCGCGTTCCTCGGCGCCAGCGGCTGGGCGTATTCCCGCGGCGGTCCCGCGCTGTACATCATGGCGTACCTCACCCTGGCCTACGTAGTATCGTTCTTCATCCTGCCGCAGCTCTGGGAGGTGGGGCGGAAACACGGCCTGCAAACAGAATCCGATTTCTTTGCCCGGCGCTACGACAGCAAGTACCTGGCCGCGTTCGTTTGCGTGGTGGGTGTCTGCTTCCTCATTCCATACCTGCAACTACAGCTCACCGGACTGGGGATCATTGTGGAAGTCGCGAGCTTCGACGGCATCCGCCGCACGCCCGCCATGATCATCGCGGTGGCCCTCGTGGCCTCGTTCGTTCTGGCCAGTGGGGTGCGCGCCGTCGCTTGGGTCAGCGTCCTGAAAGATGCGCTGATGGTGGTCGCCGCACTCTCCATCGGCATCGGCGTGCCCTATATCCACTTCGGCGGTATCGGCAACATGTTCGCCGCGCTGGCGCAAGCCCGGCCCGCCCACCTGACCATGCCCGGCGCCACCGCGAACCTGGGCCACACATGGTACATCTCCACGGTGCTCCTGACTTCTCTGGGATTCTACATGTGGCCGCACGCCTTCGCGGCCGCCTTTACCGCCAAGAGCGGCGACACCCTGCGCCGCAACGCCGTAGTGATGCCGCTCTACACCCTCACGCTGGCATTCGTCTTCTTCGCCGGTTTCACCGCAGTTCTGGTGGTCCCCGGCCTCGCGAACGGCGACATGTCTCTCCTGACCATCGTCCGCAAGACCTTCCCTGCCTGGTTCCTGGGCGTGGTCGGCGGCGCCGGCGCTCTCACCGCCATGGTGCCCGCGGCCATCTTCATCCTCACCGCCGCCACGCTGTTCGCCAAGAACCTCTATCGCGCCATTCTTCGCGCCGGCGATGACCGACGATCAGGTAGCCAGACTGGCCCGCGTGATGGTGGTGGTGCTCAGCCTGATCAGCCTGTACTTCGCCATTTACAGTTCCACCACGCTGGTATCGCTCTTGCTCCTGGGATACTCCGGCGTCACGCAGTTCTTCCCCGGCGTCGTACTGGGCCTTTACTGGAGACGCGCCACTAGGCCCGCCGTCTTCGCCGGGATGGTTGCCGGTGTGGTCACCGTCGCTTTTCTGGCGCTCACCAAACGGGACCCCTTTTTCGGATTCAACGCGGGCTTCGTCGCTCTCTGCCTCAATTTTATCGTAACTGTAGCCCTCAGCCTGTCCACGCCGCCATCTCCCGCCCGCGATTCGGGCTAAGGTCCCAGACCGCTCGCGCACGAAGCTGGTAGCGCGGAGTTACCCGTCGGCTGACGGATTACTCCGCGCTACCAGCTTTCTTCGCTTCCCGTGACGGGTGGAGACACTCCGAGCCGGAGTAGTCAAGGCGTGAAATGGTTTTTGCCAGATCGAACAGCCTGCCTATTACCGGTAGTGGTTGACATGAAATGGGGAATGAACGACGGCGCTATCGGAGGTCTCTTCCGTGTAGCCGACGGCCCGGGAGTTGGGGAATCGCGCTCCACACTGGTGGAGACCAAGATCTCATCAGCGCACCTCTTGTCTACACGCAAGCCTGGATGTAGGATCGAGGGTGACAGACATTCCAGATTGGAGATTCGGGATGAGCTCCGTCCTTAAACGCGCGAGCTTGGCCGTGCGGTGGGGGTTCCTTGGTCTCGTTTCGGGAGTGTTGTCGTGTCTCATGTCGCAGTCTCACATTATCTATATAGTGCGCGAACAAAAGACCCTGGATCATATTGTCTGGCCTGGAATGGTGTTCGCGCTGGTAGTCCTCCTCCCGATCTCCCGCTGGGCCGGAGATAGCTGGCTACGAACCGCGGCCGTGCTGATCGCCAGTTCCGTAGTTTATCCGATTACGTGGCGAATCGCCGTGTCGGGCATCCGCCATTCAGGGCCATTCATGATTGCGACGTTCGCATTCGCAGGGTTCTTGGGCTCATTCGTGCTGGCCAGCGTGTTCTTATTCGGACGGCCACGTTGGGCGAGGTCTTCCTATGCGACTGTAGTTCTTGGCACCATAGTTGGTGGGCTGATGGGTGCTAGTCTACGCGCGGCAATGACCGGTGTCCATTTGCCCTTTGGGTTGGGGTTTTTCATGGTCCTGTGGCAGGCTGTCGTAGGTGCTTCGCTGGGTCGAGGAGCGGGTAGCGCGAAGTTATCCGTCGGCTGACGGATTACTCCGCTGCTCTTCGTTGTGCATATTAGTAAACGTGTGGACATTTTTCGGATTCAGAACCGCGAAGTAGTCCGTCAGCCGACGGACAACTCTGATGCGGGCTCTGGGAGTCTTGGAAGGTGTCGGACTGGCCTCACGCCCGCCACTGGAAGCACCCCCGGCACCGAAAAGTAGGAGAGTGCGTTGTATGCGGAGGCGGTGAGATGTACACTACAGGTCGGCCGGGAAATCAAAACGGAAATTCCGGCCGGAACTCTCGGAGTCAATCGTTTCAAAGAGGCACTTATGTGCCGATCATACAGGGTGCTCGCGATTGCGCTCGGGTTTTGGATCGGGGTCTGGTCGTTGGGCGATATCCCTACCCTCGCCGCCGAGACATCCACTAATCCGGAGCTTATCAGGCAAGAGATTATCCAGTACGGAGTCGGCGCAAATCTAAAGCTACGCCTGGCTGACGGGAAGAAGCTGAAAGGGTCGCTGGTCTTCCTTGCAGAAGATGGATTTGAGCTGCGACCCAAGCCCAAGGAACCTCCGCGCCACGTCGCCTATAGCCAAGTGACCGAGGTCAAGCCGACCGTGCTCTTCTACCGGGCGAAAGGTCAGCCGGATGCCGTCGAGGCCCGCCGGACCGTGCTGGGCCTGGGCGTCGGTCATCACATCCAGGTCAAGACCACGACGGGCAAGGAATATCACGGGAACATCCAGACGATCGACACCGACACCTTCACGATGCTGCCCGACCGCCAGACCTCGCCGGTGCAGATTACGTTCTCACAGGTTCAGTACGTCGACCAGAACCTCAGCAAGGTTGCGCTAATCGCGATTGCTGTCGTTGTGGCGGCCACGATTGCCGTGGTAGTGTTGGTTGTCGTCTACGTACACGCCGTCAACAAATCTTTTTAGGGGCCTTAACGGTCGCCGCCGCCCACTTCTAATCGGTCGCACTACACGCGACTGTCCACCCTCACTTCTTCCAGGTATCGGTCTTTCTCCATGAATCGATGACGTAGGGCAGGGCATCGGTGCCGCCCGTAGTGCGAATGCTCAGATTGAGTTCCTCCTCTATTCGCTTGCTCTTGAGCGAGAGAAACGAACAGTGCGCGGCGATATCCAAAAAGACCTTCATCCCGATCATCGCTTGTCCGATATCGTTGAAGTGGCAAGCATCGGCCGTCAGCAACCAGGTCGCCCCCTCCAGGAGTGAATACAAGTCGATGAAGAGCGCACCCGTTTCGCGCGCCATCATCGCGATCGCCTTATTGTAAGAAGTAACCAACGCGTCGCCGGGTAAGTTAAATTTCCCGAACCACCCCCGATACTTCGGGTCCGCCCAGGTTTGGGCGTCAAATTGTAAATTCCAGTACGGCCCCACCAGAACTACCAAGGCGTCCGGCAGTTTCTTGATGGTGTTGACAACAATTTCTCGATACGCTTGCATAAAGCTATCCAAGGAATGACCACAGCGCGCATCATTCAATCCGTATGCGTACGCTGCCAAGTCGGGCCGGTAACTGATCATATCCTGTTCATAACGCTCGATCGCCGAGGGTGCCGTGCCGTACACATCGTTCGGATCGTAGCCTGGGGCAGCCGGGCTGATCACATTGGCAGGAATCGCGTTATTGAAAACGCGCAGGGGCGAGTCCTGAAATCGCCGAATCAAGCCGGCAAGACTCTGCACCCACTCATTGTTCGGATCCCCGGCAGACATGCCGTAGGTGTTTGACTCTCCCATAACGACAAGGCGCTGGATGGGTTTGGAGCGAATATCCTTGCGAAGGCGGCTGCCATTCCCGCTCCCTTGGCTAGGGCTGGCTCGCAAGCTTGCCGATGAAAGGAGTGCGCCAACACTCACGGGCACAAGCTTTGCCATGGTGCGTCGATTCATGTTCATAAGATCTCCTCCCTCCCATTGTTTTGCACATTTGTTCGGATTGATGGACACATGTAGGTGTGAATCTGGACTTCGCTGAAATCAGTTTCAGGCGGTCACCTCAGGATCGGCACGGTGCCGTTCCCGCGCCCCTTTTACTTCCCCCGGCCAACCCACTTCTTCCAAGTTGATTCGTCGGTCAACATTTTGATAAAGATGCCGCCTACAACGGAACGCGCCTGAAAGCCCGCTTGTTTGCCATCCGTCGTGAAATACCAGTCGGTTAGTGGAACGCGGGTGGGGGTCTGGTTGAGCCAGTCATAAACCGGGGCGAGAAAGCGCTGGAACTCCGCGGGCGAGTCCGCCATCGTCGCCGTCCAGAGCAGCCAGTCCAACTTGGTATAATCCGAGCGATTGTCGAGGGGCACGCCGAACCGCTTCTGGCGCTGCTGGTAGTGGGCCATTTCCTTGCGAGTGATTCCTTCCGGGAACAGGTTCAATCCCAGAAGCCGGTCCCAGACCAGATTGTATTTCAGACTCCACGAGCGGGGCTTGTCGAAGGCCAAGCGGAAATGGTCACCGTCATCAGCCATCTTGGCCCACTGGCGGGCAAACTCCCCGGCAGTTTTTCGGTAGCGTGCTGCTTCGGCCTTCTTACCCGTGAAGTCGCACAGCAAGGCGTAGGACGCCAAACCTTCGATAGCTTTAACCGAGAGGTTGGCATTGTGAGCCAAGTGTCCTGTGAAGTCGTCTGTGCAGAGTTGATTCTCGGGATCCAGCCCCTTCGCTTCCAGATATTCGGCCCATTTGGCAAGCAGGGGCCAATACTTCGCCGCAAACGTGGCGTTGCCCTCCGCTTTCGAGAGCGCCGCGAACATGATGAGCATGTTGGCGGATTCCTCCACCGGCATCTGGTTAACGGTGATCTGATCAAGCTCCGCCTGGGGGAGATGGCTGTGTATGTCCCCGCCCCAGTAACGCTGTCCATTGGCCAGGGGGTAAGTGCCAACGTCGTGCGGCGCATAAGGAAATGGCCACCTGCCTGAGTTTGAGAACTCCATCACCGGCACGAGCGAGGCGCGGAGGAGTTGGGTGTTGAAGAGCAGAAGAATGGGAGCCGCGGGATAGATCACGTCCACGGTGCTGACCGCGGCGCCACTGAAGGTCTCCTTTTCAAAGTAAAGGGGCGTGCCGTCATAATTCGCCGCTAGCTTCTGAGCGGCGAGGGCCTGGCGGTAGGCCAGCGTGCCCAGGGCGGCGTATTCTTCACCGCCGACGCGTCTCATGTCGGCCATCAGTTCTTCATCAAATTTCTCGCATTGCTTATTCAGCGAATCGTAATCGCGCAGGGAATCTTCGAGCAGCTCGCGCGCTGTCGCCCCATTCCGCCGCCAATAGGGCCGGAGCCTGCGATACAGATACTCGATGGAGAAAAGGTCGTCGTACGCCAGGACCAGATAACGCGATACAGGTGTCGAGTCGATCTTGCCGAGGTCGATCTGGTAGGCAAGCACCGTCCCCTGCCCGGCGGGCTTGGGCGTGGATAAGTCATCCGAGTCAGCCATCGGCCGATTCTCGGCAAAGGCGTTCATGGTCACGCGCCGGTTCCCAATCACCTCTTGCACATCAGGAGCAGGGGGGGTGACCACGTACAGGAATCCCCAATCGATTCTCAGGTTATCACCCGATTTCTCCAGGATCGGCTGCTCCTGGCTGCCGACGCGCAGCATAGTGAGGTTGCCCAGCCGGTATCGTGAAGCGACGACCTCCTGCTCTGGCGTGTTCACAGCGATTTGGGCCGAAGCGTCGAAGTAAACCGACACGGAGTGGGGCTGCCCGTCTTTGGACTGTAGCGTCCAGGTGATATAGGTGACCGGGCGCGCGAGCAGATCCAAATCGTGCGCCAATGCTGGCGTCATGAAAGTCAACGTAATCCCAACGCCTCCCGCCTCAAAGTCGTAAATCGTCCGCGTGGGGAGCACGCGGAGGCTGCGTTGCTCCATCGGCGGGAGTTGCGGCGGCTCGCTGCCGATAATCCGAAAAACCTTTCCATCGATTCGTACCAGACCGCCGAGTGGATGAGGCGTGCCGGTCCAGTGGCGGGTGGTGTCGTCGGTCAGCCGGTCAGCCATCGACCAAATACTGAAGTAAGGGTCACACGCCACCAGCGGCACCGCCGGAGGCCGCAAGTCCTTCGCAGCCGCACTCGCAACCACAAGCACGGTTAGAGCAAACCATATAAGAGATTTCCGCATGATAATCCTCCCCTCTGTAGCACAAGCCGTCAATTTCTTCGTGGGCCGCGAAGAAAAGATCCACCACAGAGCGCACAGAGACCACAGAGAAAAATGCTTGCGCTTTTCTCTGCGAACTCTGTGATCTCTGTGGTGACTCTCCTTTTGGGTTGCGGCTCTGCCGCGCTGTGTACCCACCGTATTCCAGGGGACGCAGGTTGTGGCGTGGCGCGTCCGCTTCATCTGACCGCCTCGCATCCCGGTCCATGTACCGCAGCAGGTCAGCCGGAATTTCCATCACGGACTCCGACCCGTCCGCCAACATACACCTGACCACCCCGGTGCGCAACCTATGCAATGAACATCTGATCTCGAAACACTTGCATCCAGGCTCGACAGACTTTATGTTAGGAGGCCGAACGGAAGCGACTTCGACGCACACCCGTCGCGTTCAGGCGGGCTCCCCCCGCAGGTGATTCGTTAACTCGCTCAGGCTGGCGGAGAATGGTGTCTTGAGCGACCCGTCATTTCAATACTCTTGTGCAGGGCGGGCGTCCTGCAAATTGAGGAGGGGTTATGCGAAAATGCAGCAGATCGAGGGGACCGCAATGCGCTGGTTCCACAAATCGCGAAGCTTTGGAAAGTCGCGAACGCCGGCAATTCCTGAAGTCTGCCGTGGTTATGGGGGCGGGTATGTTGGCTGAGGCGGAGGGAGCGTTCGCAGGAAGCGCCACCCCCCGAAGCAAAAATGTCCTGATCGGCGGCCACGCCTGGGTCTACGCTGCCCCCCTTCCGGGTTACGACTATACGCCAGTGCTCGAGCAGATCTTCTCCGACTTCAAATATGCGCGCATTGAGGCGTTCGAGTTGATGGACACGGTTTTGCTCCACGAAGACGCCGTAGAGCGCATCGGCGGGCTTTCCCACAAGTATTCCGTCCCGATCCTCGGAACGTCCTTTGGAGCAGACATGTGGGACCGCTCGCAACACCGCGCCATCATGGAAAAGGCCCAGACGGTCATTACCCGGCTCGCGCAACTGGGCGGGCGTACGCTCGGAACCTCGGTGGGCCGCGCTCCTGCGCCCAAGACGCCCCAGCAGCTCGACGCGCAAGCGGAGATTCTGCGCAAAATTATCGCCCTGGGCCGGGCGCACGGCGTGGTCTTGAACCTCCACAATCACACTTATGAAGTCGAGAACGGCATGCGCGATCTCGAGGGAACGCTGGCGCGCCTCCCGGACGTCAAGCTGGGGCCGGACCTCAACTGGCTGGTGCGCGCCGGCGTTGATCCGGATGAGTTCATCCACCGCTTCGGCAAGCAAATCGTATTCATGCACATCCGCGATCAGAAGGCGGATGGAACTTGGTCGGAAGCCGTCGGCGAAGGGAATATGGATTATGTGGGCATTGCCAAGGCACTCCACGCAATTCCCTTCAGGGGCGATGCGGTGATCGAACTCGCCCACGAGAAGGGCTTCCGACTCACGCGGCCGTTGCGCGATGACTGGAAAATCAGCCGCGAGTTCGTGCACAAGACCCTGGGTTACGGAGCGTGAGTTAATTTATGCATCTGCGCTTCTAGCCGTTTCGGGTGGCGGCGGTTGCACAAGACATTGGCCGGCGATAAGCTGTTCGCGTACCCTGAGCTGACAACTATGGTAATCAACCAACGCGAGGACAAGCCATGAGAAATACGCAGCCCAGAACAACTGTGAAGATTGCGGCGCTGGTGTTGGGTGCGGCGGCCATGCTGTGCCCGGGCCTGTCGGTGCGGTGCACAGACGGCCCCCGCGACGGCGGGCAGCAACAAGTCGTACGAGATCGACGTGCCCGGGACAAAGGAATGGGTGGACACGAACATCGACGTGCGCGGAGGCGCGAAGCTGCGCTTCACGGCCACAGGGAAGATCACGTATCCGGCTGACAATTCGTACACCGGAAAAATGCGAACGTCGGGGACGTTTGGCCCGGCAGGGCTCGCGCGTGGATGGGCTGACCTGATCCACCAATATGCGGTCAAGGACGCCGGCCACGGCGCGTTGATCGGCCGCGTCGGTTCTGACGCCTATGCGCAGGCATTTCTGGTGGGCGAAAGCAAGGAATACGACGTGCCTGTGGCTGGGAGACTGTTACCTGGGGATCAATCAGGGCATGAAGCGAAGCCTCAACCGCGGACGGAAGTTTCCACGTGAAGATCGAAGTTCTGAACGAGGGTTCAGCGGACGCCACAAACGTCGGCGGTCCGGTGGAAACCCGCGTGGCAGGCATCACTCCCGATTTGCTGAGTAAAATCCCGCGCCGCGTTTCCGATCCCGACGGCAAACCCGGCGACATGGTGAACGTCCTGATCGTGGGAACGCAGGACCAGATGGTTCAGGTATTCACGACAGCCGGTTGGGTGCAGGTGGATAAGTCGGTGGGGAACACGGTGCTGAATGCCGTGATGAACTCGCTCGAGAAGAAGGACTATCTGACGATGCCGATGAGCATGCTCTTTCTTTTCAACCGGCCGCAGGACTATGGATTTGCGCACGGCGAGCCGGTGAAGGTGGCGATGTCACGGAATCACCTGCGCGTCTGGAAATCGCCCTACGAGGTCGATGGGCGGCCACTGTGGTGCGTAGCGGCTACGCACGATATCGGATTCGAGCGGGACCAGCGTAAAGCAATGGCGTGACGCACAAGATCGATCCGGCCATCGACGGCGAACGCGAGTACGTGAATGGCACGCTTTCGGGAACGGGGCTCGTCGTCCAGCGGGATCACGTTACGCCTGCCGATCCGCTGACCACGGCCAAGACCGCGACGGGAGGAGAGTTTCACTCCGACGGACGCATACTCGTGCTCGTGCTCAAAAACACGACGACCAGTAGCAACTAACGATCTGCGGGCGCTGCTTGATACCGGCAACGTCGGCGTGACGGGCGGCGCCGACCTGGCTACCGAGGCCCTCAATCTGCGCGTGACCGCCGTGCTCTCAAAGGCGTTTACCGACAAGCTGGGCGGCGCCGCCAGCCTCAGCGGGTTCATGAATACCGCCCTGGGCAACAGCCAGGGCGAGACAGTCATCCCGGTGATCGTTACCGGAACGTTTCAAAATCCGAAGTTCGCGCCCCATCTCAAGCAGGTGGCGCAGATGAAGCTCAAGGGACTTCTGCCGAACTCCAACAACCCATCGTCTGCCGTGTCGAGGATATTGGGTGGCTTGCTGGGGCAGAAAGGCGCCAAGGGAACACAGTCCCAGCAAAACCAGCAGCCACAAAACGCAGCGCAGCAACTCTTGGGTATTTTCGGCAAGAAGAAACAGCAGCCGCCGAAATAACCTGACTCGGCGCAGATGCAGAATGCACCCTGCCAGCTATTGATGAGGCAAAGTGTAGGAGTTTGCCCACCTTGTGGGGGAAATTCCTCAAAAAAGTCAATCTGATTCCCCCTGGACTGTTTAACTTCTTTACAGATCTCCGCAATAAGCAGCCTTTTTGCACCTGCGCAACGTTTGGTCCCAATCGTGCCGCCGTTCGGGTGGTTCTCCTGCGGAAGGCCTTTGGCCGCCCGCAAATGTGGACAAGAATACCATTTCGAATTGGCGTTGGCCTTGAGTCGCTTATTCCGGAATTCCGGACACTTGATTCGTCCTGCGCTGGTCTCACTTGCGGGGCTGGGAGTATTCCTGTTTGGAGGTTACCGATGCGCGGACTGATGTGCGCGTTGCTCCTGTTTTACGGCACGACAGCCCTAGCCGTTGATTTGAAACCGCCCAGTAGTGCGGAGCTGTGCGGCGACTGCCACCGCGCCATTTATGACGGTTGGAAGAAATCGGCCCATGCGACCGCGATGGAGAGCCGGCTCTTTCAGGATGCTCTCAATGGAGCAGAGGCCGATTTCGGCGTCCAGGCGCGCAAGAATTGCCTCGCTTGCCACGCCCCCGTTGCCGTTCTGACGGGAGATCTTGAACTGGTCAGAAAGGTGAGCTGGGAAGGAGTCACCTGCGACTACTGCCATTCTATCCAGGAGGTTACAACCACGGGCAGCAACCCGAAAGCCAAAGTCGAGTTCACGTTGGTGAAAAGCGGGCCCTCCAAAGACTTGGTTTCGCCGGCTCACGGGACGCGTTTCTCTCCCCTGCATACTTCTTCGCTGGCCTGCATCGCCTGCCACGAATACACGAACTCGCAGGGCCTACGGGTTCTGGCGACGTACTCCGAGTGGAAAAACAGCACCTATGGAAAGGGCGATGTAGGGTGCCAAGCATGCCATATGTACCGCGTCGAGGGAGATGTGGTCGATCCCCGGATTAAGCGCACGGCAACGCTAACGCTCAATCTCCACGAGATTCCCGGCGGCCATTCCATCCAGCAATTGAACAAGGCCATCAGAGCTGACCTCTCCGCTACCCGAGAAGGCAACCAGCTACGGGTGGTCGTCAGACTGACCAATCGTGGCGCCGGACATGACGTGCCCACGGGGTCAGCGTTGCGTCAATTGATATTGCAACTCGACGCCGATTCCCTGGCTGGACAGCATTTCAGCGAGGAACGCAGCTTCCGCCGCATTGTGGCCGACCGAAGTGGCGCCGTGCTGAATCGCGAGGATTTAGTATTCGTCAAGGGCGCCCGGACCGTTACGGACACGCGCTTGGCGCCCAACGAAACCAAGACCGAAACGTTTTCTTTCCCCATGTCGCGGGGAACTCAGACGCGGGTGAAGGCCAGTCTCTACTATTATTACTCGCCTCTGGCCACCACCGAGGCGCAGCAGAAGGTCAAGTTTCTGGAACTCACGCGTCTGGTTCAATAGGAAAATGGGTGTAATGAGCACAGGTCGGTGCTAAGGCCAGGGCCTTCCGTCAGGTCCTGCCTCCAACCTCGTGCCACAAAGCTTTATCGCAGCCGGAAGGTAGAGTCTCAGTTTGGAATTGTAGCGGCGAGTTTACCTCGCTACCTGGCGGCGTAAGGCCGCCTCTACGTCAAACTGAGACACTACCAGCCGGAAAACACACTTGCCAACCAAGGCATCCTTAGGGCATCATTAGCGGCTTGTCCCTGACTGAACAGGGCGCAGCCAGGAAAGAAACGAGCACATTCCAGAGGGAGAATATCCATGAAGCTGATTAAGGTTCTGATCGCGGCATCCGTCTTTTGCGGCTGCCTACTCACCTTGGCGACTGCCAAGCCGGAATACGCCAAGAAAGAAGGCAAGCCTTGCACATTCTGCCACGTAAAGATGGGATCCAAAGAATTGAACGACGCCGGCAAGTATTACAAAGAGCACAACCACTCCCTGGAAGGGTACAAAGCGCCGGAAAAGAAATAGCCGCCAGTTCAAGGCTGGCGCGCCGGGCTGACAGTATGAGAGGAGAAGGCCTTATTGGAAACCCCTGATCGTACTCCGCGTGGAAGCATTCAAACTCGCCGGCGCTGGATTAATCTCCTTCTGGGTAGCGGCGTCGCAGCTTCGATCGTTTCCTTCGTCTATCCTGCCATCCGATACATCATTCCCCCGCCCGTGGGAGAATCGGCCAGCCGTTTTGTGGTGGCGGGGAAGGTGGGAGAACTCAAGAACAACAGCGGAAAGATCTTCAAATTCGGTTCCCGACCCGCCCTGCTGGTCCGTCTGGCGGATGGCAGTTACCGGGCTTTTTCGGCCGTGTGCACGCACCTCAACTGCACGGTGCAGTATCGCTCCGACCTGCGAGAAATCTGGTGCGCGTGCCACAACGGACTCTACGATCTCGAGGGGCGCAATGTGGGCGGCCCGCCGCCGCGTCCGCTCGAGGTTTATGAGGTTCACATTCAGGGCGAGGACGTGGTGGTCACCCGCACCGCCTGACTATGACTACTCTCTACCGCAAAACGCTGAACTGGCTGGACGAAAGGTTTGGGACTGGAAGTGTGGAGGAGTTCTTACGCCACAAAACGGTTCCGGTGAATCGGCACACCCTTTGGTCCTACTTGGGTGGCATGACCCTGTTTCTTTTCATCATCCAAGTCCTGACCGGCATCCTGCTGCTGCTTTACTATCGGCCCACCCCCAACGACGCCTTCGAAAGCGTGCAATACATCATGACTCAAGTGCGCTTCGGATGGCTCATCCGCTCCGTGCACAGTTGGTCGGCGAACCTGCTGATTTTCACCGCTTTCCTGCACATGTTCAGCGTTTATTTCCTGAAGGCTTATCGCAAGCCGCGAGAACTCACCTGGATCAGTGGCCTATTGCTGCTTTTCATCCTGCTGGGTTTTGGCTTCAGCGGTTATCTTCTGCCTTGGAACACTCTAGCCTTTTTTGCCACCAAAGTGGGAACCCAGATGGCAGGATCGATTCCAGGCATAGGGAAATGGCTTTTGGTTTTCTTGCGCGGCGGCGAGGAAGTAACCGGGGCGACCCTGACGCGCTTCTTCGGATTCCATGTTGCCGTGCTGCCGGGAGTCGCCACCCTGCTGCTTGCCGTTCATTTATTGCTCGTGCAGCAGTTGGGGATGAGCGTTCCACCGAGCGTCGAGCGCAGCATCGCGGAGGGACGCACAGCACGGCGTTCCATGCCTTTCTTCCCCAATTTCCTGCTTCGCGACATGATGGGCTGGTACGCGGCGTTGGGAGTGCTGGGAGGGCTGGCCGCAATCTTCCCCTGGGAGCTGGGCACCAAGGCCGATGCCTTTGCCCCCGCTCCGGCGGGAATTCGGCCGGAATGGTATTTTCTTTTCATGTTTCAAACCCTGAAGTATCTCCCTGCCAAAATCCTTTTCCTGGAAGGCGAATTTGCGGGGATACTGGGCTTCGGTGTGGCAGCAGCGGTTTGGGTCCTGGTGCCGTTCCTGGACCGCCGGGCCGGCTTCGGCCGCGTGACGCGCTTTTTCACTGGCCTGGGAATTTTCGTGCTCGGATACATGGTTGTGCTGTCGGCGTTAGCCTTGCGATAGATCACTATGCAGAATTCTACGACCTTCATCGCCTTGCTGTTTTTCTCGCTGCAAGCTGTCTCTGCTGCTCCGCCCAAAGACACCTGCATTACCTGCCACTCGGCGTTGGAGGGGGATCTCGCCAAACCCGCCCAGCAGTTCGAAGCCGATGTCCATCATCAAGCCGGCCTGAGCTGTGCCGATTGCCACGGTGGCGACGCGAACGACGAATCGATGAACGCCATGAGCCGCGCCAAAGGCTTTCGCGGCGCACCGAAGAAAAACCAGATTCCGGATTTCTGCGCGCACTGCCACTCCGATGCCGCCTACATGCATCGCTTCAATCCGAAGATGCGGGTGGACCAGTTGAGCCAGTATCTAACCAGCGTGCACGGGAAGCGATTAAAGCAGGGCGACAGCAAGGTGGCTGCCTGCGTCGATTGCCACGGTGTGCACAACATTCTTCCCGCCTCGGACACGCGTTCGCCTGTCTATGTTGCCAACGTGGCTGCAACCTGTGCCCATTGCCACTCCGACCCCGTCTACATGACGGCGTATAAAATCCCCACCGACCAGGCAGCTCGCTACCAGAAGAGCGTCCACGCCGAGATGCTGGCGGGTGGGGACACGTCAGCGCCCACCTGCTCGACCTGCCACGGCAACCACGGTGCCACACCGCCCGGAGTCAGCTCGGTCGCTAACGTATGTGGTACCTGCCACGTGATGAACGAGCAACTCTTCGAAAAGAGCCCCCACCAAGCCGCCTTCGCAAGAATGGGATTGCCGGGGTGTGTGCAGTGCCATTCCAACCACGAAATCGTCCGGTCAACGGACGCCTGGGTGGGCTCGGCGCCCCCCTCCGTGTGCATCACCTGCCACGCGCCGGGCGATAAGGGCTACAACGCTTCGCAAGCCATGTCGGCAGATCTCGGCAAACTCGACGCCTCCATTGGGCGCGCGGAGAGAGTGCTCAATGTTGCAGAACGCGCCGGAATGGAGGTTTCGGGCGCCAAGGTGGAACTGGTGGACGCGAACGACGCGCTGGTGAAAGCGCGAGTCAACGTTCACAACTTCGACGACGCGGCGGTCCGCAAATTCACGGATGCGGGAGTAGAAATCGCAGCCAAGTCATACCAGGCCGGTGTGGCCGCGCTTCGCGAACGTGATGTTCGCCGCAAGGGTTTGGGAATTGCCCTTATCGCCATCGTGCTTGCCATCAGCGGTCTCTACCTGAAGATTCGCCACATGGAATCTGGAGATAGCAGTTAGCCTCCGACCTGAGATCGTCAAACACTCACTGAAACCTAAGAGGCACATCTACTCCACTCGCGAGCTTCATCTAACATACTGTGTTTTCAATGACATTCCCGCTTACAACGCGTAACTACATTTGTTTTCTATGACATTCCCGCTATGCCCGCAAGCTTTCCACGCCGGTCCTTTGTTTTCATGGTCATTCGCGCGTCGGTCCCTCAATTTCTAAAGTTACGGCGCTTTTTCTTTACCCGTCGGCGGTGACATCTTGTCGTAGTCTGCGGCATGGGCCAAGACCCCCTCCGCCTCCCCTCAAACGCAGTAGGCGGCCGCCAGTAAGCAGAAGGCAGTCGGCGCTGGCCAGAAGTGAGGAGGCAACTGGCAATTCATAATTCACAATTCACCATTCAGCATTTTTCCCCCACAGCCCCACTTACTAACCTAGCCTATCCTGTTCCGCTTGTCAAGAGACAGGAAGTCCATTTTCCCCTTCCACCTCAGCCAATCCACCTTGATCAAAATCCAGAATCGTCCCCTCCCCCCGGCGCAGAGCGAAGCCCTGCGACTGTGCGCTCAGCATAAACGCTGTGCTGCCGAAATTGCCCGAGAACTTCCATCAGGTCGCAGCGGAAGCGGTGACTGCCAAATTGCTTGATGCGACGATAGGTGCCGGAGGTTACCTGGCAAGTCGCGAGCCGATCGTAGCCCGTCCTAGTTCCCATCCCCAAATCCGAGATTCCCGACAATAGTGTTGTCCGGTCAATCGGTGTCATGCAGACCGAAAGATGGTAAGATTCGTTTTATCTACAGCCATGGCTCGACAAATATGGGACTCGGGCAACGTTCGCGACTACGCGTTCGACAAGAGCGACACTGGGTTACGCTGCCGCGGGTGCGAAGCACCCTCTGCGAGTCGTGAGATTGGGACCTTGGCGACCGATGATTGTGGCTGGGATGAGAAACACCACAGCAATGGCACCGACGAGACCCGGGAGCGTGGCAGTTGGCCGATGGCGTTTCCCGCGCGAGTAGCCCGACGGTGGAACTATCGGCAGATTGTCCGCGCAATGGAGAACGTGTTCGGCGCGTAGTGAGGAACAAGAAGAAAGATTATGCTCAAGCAGACATTTACAGCTGACAACTTCCGCCGAATATTTGACAATGAGAGCCGCAGAGGGATAAACCTCGAGCCGCGCTTTTTCCCCGAAGTTACGGACGTCTCCAAGCAAATCAGCGAATGTAGGAGAAAGGTTCGCGACCTCCGGCGGAGGAGGAAGACACTTGCTGCGGCAGACTACGAGGCTGAGCTGTCAAAACTAAAAGATGAGAAGAAGCAGCTGACCATCCAGAAGGAAGATCTCCTGACAAAGGAACTAGCAAGACTCAGCTCCCAGATGGCCGACGGGAACTTTGGTCTTGTCTTAAAGCAAGTGACGGTGCCGAGAGGCGGGAAGGCATACACCTTAGGGAACACGCCAACTGCATATTTTGCCATGAAACAATTACAGTACAACATCCGCAGGGTGTATGACGTAAAACAAAGCAGCAGGTTCTCGATTGTCTCCGCGCTGAAAAGTATCCTGGCGGACGGCTTTCCTAAGTACGTGATTCGCGCGGACATCAAGGATTTCTACGAATCCATTCCGCACGAAGGGCTGCTGAACAAAATCGACGCAGAGAGCCTATTGGCGCTTCCGTCAAGGAAGATCATCAGGCAGGTACTCAACGACTATCGGGACCTGTCGGGAGGGCGGACAGGTATCCCTCGCGGCGTCGGCGTCAGCGCATACCTTTCGGAGCTCTACATGCGAGATTTTGACAACGCCATCAAGTCCCACGACGAACTGATTTACTACGCGCGGTATGTTGATGACATTGTTGTCGTGTTTGCTGCCAAACCGAACTCTTTAGTAGATCAGTATCGCAAGTTCCTCGAGAGGCAAGTGGCGGCTGTCAACCTGAGGCTGAATACCAGCAAGACCAAACAGTTCGACCTCAGGTCGCCGGGAACCTGCTGCATGGAATACCTAGGCTACAAAATCACCTTTGGACAAGGCCCGATAACGATTGGGCTTAGCGACAAAAGGAAACAAAAGTACAAAGATCGCATAAAACGCTCATTTGAGGCCTATCGGAAGCAGGGACAGCTTAACGAAAAGAAAGCTCGACGACTCCTTGTGAAGCGAATTCGCTTCATGACGGGGAACACGCGGCTACGGAATAGCAAAGCCAATATCATGATCGGGGTGTATTACTCAAATAGTTTACTCTCCAGCTCGGACGAGCTGAAGTCCGTTGACGACTGCCTGAAGACGCAGATTGCCCTCATAAGATCGCAGTCCCTCAGAAACAGGTTGAGCCAGCTTTCGTTTGAAGAAGGTTTCTCACAGCGACGCTATCACGCGTTCAGCACGGGGGAACTTGGACAGATCACGGAGCTCTGGCGGCATGAAACGTAGGAAGAAAAGAATAAAGTACAAGAAGGAGCGCGCTGTCCTATCAGACGTATTGCCTTACGAGCTCCCCCTCACGTTTTCGAATCATCATTTCTACGAATTCTTGATTGAAAACCAGGTCGAATTCCGCGACGGAGAGATTTTTTGGAAACAAGGCGACCAGGCGCTCGACGCTACAATCCGGCTTCTGGTCGGCGCTGACCGTGACGCGCAGGTTGAGGCATATCAGAGAACGACCCTCGGCGTGACGGTGACCGAAAAGTGCCTGAAGGATTTTAAGGGGGGCTTAGCCTCCATCCCATTCGGCTACAAGATACGGCACAAGGAAGACGAATTCAGAGAGCTAACCATCTGCCATCCCAGAAGCCAGCTGCAACTCGTGAACCTTTATGACTCATATAAGGAGTTGATCCTTTACTACTGCCGCCTCAGCCCGTTTTCTATTAGAAGGCCAAGCCGGATTGCTCGATTCGCGTTCTACGAAGATAGGGCACACTATCGGAGTCTTTCAGTGGAAACGACTGGGGTGGAGGAGTCGGGCCAGGAATATGAAAACCTGAGATCCTTCTTCGTTTATAAAGATTATAGCCACATCTTCAAATTTTATGAGTCCGTCAAGTTTCATGGCTGCGAGAAGAGGTACAACAGACTTCTCAAACTGGACATTTCGAAGTGTTTCGATAGCGTCTATACGCATTCACTGCAATGGGCGCTGCTCGGCAAGGGGACCGTCAAGGAGGAAAGGAAAAAGTCCAACAGGACCTTTGGGGGCAGGTTCGATGAGTTCATGCGGCAGGCCAATTACGATGAGACAAATGGGATTATCATCGGACCTGAGTTTTCACGCATTTTCGCGGAGCTGATTCTCCAGTCAGTTGATCGAGCGGTGTGCGTTGAGATGGAACGCAAACATCAAGTCGTTCACCGAAAAGACTACGAGGTCTTTCGCTACATTGATGACTACTTCGTTTTCTACAACGAGGAAGAGGTCAGAGACGCATTCCTCCAGGTCCTCCAACTCAATCTTAAGGACTACAAGTTATATCTGAATAGGGCTAAAGCGATCAACTATGAGAAGCCGATCATTACCAATATTTCGATGGCAAAACATCGGATCGCGAAACTGCTGAATGAAACACTCAAATACGATCTTGAAACTGTCAGTCCTGAAAACTCAGGGGGCGATTCCGACTCGCGACCCAGAGATCAGAAAAGAGGAAAGATCGGCGTTGACTCGGATGACCTGATTACCCAGTTTAAGACGATTCTAAAAGAGTCAGAAGTAGACTACAAAGACACCCTCAATTTCACTCTCGCAATCGTCGAGCGGATGAGCGCCCGGATCATTAAGGATTATGGGTCAATAAACAAGGTCGAGACCTCGGAAAAGCAACTTTGCCAGGCTATTCTGGCCGTACTCGATTTTACATTCTTTATCTACTCCGTATCACCCCGAGTGAACACTTCGATTAGACTGTGCAGGATATTGCAGGTATTCATGGCCTTCCTCAAAAAGGCCACAACCAACAAGGATCTCAGGCATACAGTTTTCAACGCTATCTTTGAGAATATTTGTTTCATTTTGAACAAGTACAGGAGTTCAGAACACACACCAGTCGAAACGCTCTACCTGCTGATAGCACTAGCCGAGTTGGGCCGCGACTACTGGCTTGATGTGGAAGCGCTAACTTCTTACTTCAACATCGAACGCAAAGGCGGTCGCGCCCGCGGTTTCCGTTTGACGTCAGCCCTGAACTATATTTCTCTGGTCGTGCTTTTGTTTTACATGAAGGAGAAAAAGAGGTACCACACCCTTCGGGATTCGATTGAGGCAACCATCAAAGGAAGGTTCCGAGAGAAGAAGGCCACGCTTCGTAGAGATACGGAGCTCACTCTTCTACTCCTCGATATTCTGGCATGCCCATACGTGAAACTTCAGACCAAGAAGGAGATACTTCGGGTTTACGGGATAAAGGACGAACCTTTGCAGGAGGCGATCATCACGAAAAGAAAATACTGGTTCACTAAGTGGACGGATTTTGATTTTGCCGAAGAACTGGACGCCAAGCAAAGCCAGGAGGTATATTAAGAATCATGCTTCGCCCAGCTTAATGGCTGTTTGCAGCCCACACACAAGCATGAGCTTCTCTTTTACATGAACTGAGAGAGAGGCAACAGGAGCAGCAGGGGCGAGCTGCTCCATCTGGTTTAACCAGGAATCCGCGTAGCATCACCTACTGCACGGTCCGCTCGGCCGATACCACGTTAGCGCACGCCTTTCTAGAGACCCGTCTGCCTCGCCTTGGCACGGTAATTGCACCATTCGCATGTAGGGGAGCCCGCGGGGGGTTCTGTCGACTCCAGGACGTCAAGAATCTCACTCAGAAAAGCAAGAAATCCTTCGTCGTCACGCGGAATCTCAATCCACGTCATCGACCCCGACAGGGCAGCAGGGCCGAGGGGGTCGTTCCTGAATGCGTCTGGCTCGAAGACGAGAAGCCCAAGCTTCTTTATGGGCCGCAATTCGAGCATGCCCGGTGCAGCGTTTTCCAGAGCGATCGCATAGGCGTGAAGCTGCCTGCTGTATAATGATATATGCTCCGATTTCCTTTCCCCCGTCTTGAAATCGACGACTGCCCAACTCCCGTCATCAAGCTTCAAGACCGTGTCTATCTTCCCTCTCACAAAGCAGGTCGACGCGTGCTTCGGAACCATTATCGGACGTGATTCAACCCACTCTTCACCGTACTCAACCACCCCAGGCGGAAGCGCTTGAAGCAACCGTTCCGTGCGCTTTCTTGCACAGAATTCCTTCGTTTTGTGGTCGATAGTCGTGAATACCTTTGCCATCGGCACTCGAGGCCGCGAAAAACCTTTCGCAACCTTGAGGTAAAAGCACCGCCGGCATTCTTCCCACAAGAACGCGAAATCCGATGGGTTCAACTTCCACGTCCGTTTACGCACTGATTGCCTTTGATAGCGCCGGGCCACGGGGAGATTATAACCCGAAGGCGCTGACCACAGTTCGCGACCTGCGGGCTGTGAACCCTATCATCATGCGGCGGGCGGCACAGAGAAAGTGGTGCGACCTCTGCGAATGCTCCCAGGCCGACGAGGAACTGAGCGCTGGCGCGCAGCAGCGAGAGCGCTGATGGCTAAATCGCAGACATGCCCTACGACGGCACGTCCGCGTCACCCGCCCCATGTGGGATCAATAAAACCAGGGGCCGGGCGCACTCCAGTGGCTCTTGAAAGGACGGCCCGCCGAGACGCTGACGGCCACCGGCTCAAGAAAACCAACAACTGCATTCATCAGGGCTTCAAAGCTTTCGGGAGTGGTTTCAAGATGGCTTCTCCTCCGAAAGGCACTCCACTGCGTGGCCTTCTCCGTGTCCTCGGCAAAGGCCGAGGTCAGCGGGGCGACTTCGGGTGAAAGCTCTGTGCTCCGTCGAGAGAACGTTTCCATGATAGCTGTCCTTAGTGTGGGGCCGTCGAAGTCAAAATGGCGAGACAAAAACCAAATGTCGAAGAAATCTTTCATGCGGCTATTCAAATCACCGAATCGGACGGCAGCCTCGAATTTCTCGGCCACTGTGCTTTCCTTGCTGTAACCACGCAGGCGCGGATTGGGGAAATCGAGAATCGATGGATACTGTATCACTTGCTCCGAAGGGACCACCACATCCCCGAATCCAACGTCCAGTTGCATGTTGAGTCGTGCCTTGCCGAGTGAACCGCTAAATCGGACTCGTACTCCTTCGTATCCAGCATCCTCTGCTATCCGCGTGCCCTGGACGGAATTGGGATCAAAGGCAACTCCATCTGAACTGACTGGGAAGCCGCAAACCTCACGAACCACTCGGACCACAGAATCAACTTGGTTGCTGACACCTTTACCGAGAAGATCAATGTCGAGAGTAGGACGCGGAAGCGACGATTCTTGCCACACGTTTAGCATCAGAGCACCCTTGAGCACAAAACTCTTGGAGTATTTTGATTGAGAGAGGCGATACAGAAATCGCTCAATCGCGAAGTACTGGAGCAATTCGTTGAAGGGACGACTTGTTTGGCGCGCCTTATCGAGCAAGCGTTGATGAACAGACGCCACGAGGTCCCTAATCGGTTTCTTCTTCACAGCAGGGCTTCCAGATAGGGTCGAATGATCTTTCGAACGCGACAGATGGTCGCGAACCGCATCAGTTCATTGGTTCTAACTTTCCGCCGTTCTCGATAAAGCTTAAGGGCTTCGACTGCCGTATCGAGGCCAATCTTGTTGCGATACTTGAAACAGTCCGCCAGGGTTTTCTCAGGACTGTAGATGTGAACTGGCACTCCGTCGAGCTTGTGAACCTCAATTCCTGCTTTGAACGCCGGCCCTGCGAACCAAAACACCCGGATCGGGGGAAAGCTCATCCTCGGAGGTTCTGCACCGCGCGGCAGCGCCACATACACTTGATGAGGAACTTGGGTTGTTAGATTGTGAAAGGCCAGAGCTGAAACGAGACAAATCACTCCCTGGCGGATTTTCAGGGAGATGGAAACAAGGTCCGGGTTGCCGAGCTTTGGCAGGTTGCTGAGACGATAGAGACCACGGCTCAGTTGGGCCAGGTTGCCTTCTTCCCGCATTTCGTATAGGGTTCGAGGGTGTATGCCGAGGCGCAGCGCGTCCCGCGTCCTGAGAACTCCGCCCTGGCGACGGAATAGCTCACGGGCTTTACCGATTCGTTTGGGCTTATGCGATTGCACTTGTGGTCTCCTCCGGATAATAATACCAGCAGTTGTCCACATTTGCTGGTAAATTTATCCAGATTTTTGGGGGCAGAACTGAGAACATGTTGGGAACAGAATACCCGGAACATGACAGAAAACGCTGGATGCCGCAAAACGGCAGCCGTGCGGCTTGCTCTTGACCCACGCCCCTGGCCTGAACCGGCGGGCGGTACGCACACGCCCTGACGGTTTTTGTAGGGATTGTATGTGCCGTCGTTTATTCGCGGGCGGCACAGAGAACGTTGTGCGACGCCTGCGAATGCTCCCAGCCCGACGAGGGACTGCGCGCGGACGCGCCGCAGCGATAGCGCTGATGGTTGAATCGCAGACATGCCATACGGCGGCACGTCTGCGCCACCGGACCGGGGGCGAGAGTCGCCGGCGAGAGATCTATGGACCACCTACGGCTCGGTGATGGAGCCCGACGCCGCGTTTGAGTGGCATCGCAGCTTCGCAGTATACTTCCTGGCGGCTCGGACGTATCCTTGGCGGCATCAACTTGTGGGGACCGCGCAGGTGCTTGTCCCTCACCCTTATGAGACCGCAGGCCACTCTCGTTTTAGGAAGGTTTAGATGACAGCTACACCAGGAGTTCTCGGCTTCTGTACATTGATTCTTTCCTTAGGCCTTGCGCCGTTAGCCTCAGCCCAGGAGAGTCCCGCGGCGCCAACGCAAACCATGCGTCCGGTTATTCGGGGACGGGTGGCGGCAATCTCCTCGATGACAGCCCAAGCCACCGAGGCGGCCCGCCGCATTTTGGCGGAAGGTGGGAACGCCTTTGATGCGGCGGTGGGAGGCCAGGCGGCGCTGGCCGTGACGGACTTCCCTTCCAACGGCGTCGGCGCGGACGCTGTCCTGCTGGTTTATCTGGCGAGCCAGAAAAAGGTGCTGTCTATCAACGCCGAGCCGCGCGCTCCCAAGCTCGCAACCATCGCGTGGTATGAGAAGAACAATGGCGGCAAGATCCCGGACAGTGATGGGCTGCTCTCCGGCGGAATTCCCGGTGTGGTTGACGCCTGGTACATTCTGCTTGATCGTTGGGGCACGATGAGCTTTGAACAGGTGCTCCAGCCGGCCATCGAGCTGGCGAGAGACGGATTCCCCCTCAGCGAAGGTCGCGCGAATGCGATAGCCTTCACCAAGAAAATCCTCAAGTATCCGACCACGGTAAAGGTATATCGGCCGAACGGTCAGCCGCCCAAGCCGGGGGAAATATTGAAGAATCCCGACCTCGCCCGAACGCTCGAGAAGCTGGTCGAAGCCGAGAGAGCCAACAAGGCGAAGGGCCGGCACGAGGCGCTCGAAGCGGCGCGCGACCGCTTTTACAAAGGTGACATTGCGCGCGAATTTGCCGCTTTCTCCGAGGCGAACGGGGGGCTGTTCCGTTACGGGGATTTTGCGGAATACACCGCAGAGGTCGAGACCCCGGTCTCCATCAATTATCGCGGCTACCAGATCTACAAGAATCCTTCCGCAACCCAGGGACCGGCCGAACTCTTCGCCCTCAACATCTTGGAAGGGTACGACCTGAGGGCACTCGGCCTGAACAGCCCTGATTTTCTGCATATCAATATCGAAGCCATGAAGCTCGCCATGGCCGACCGCGAAAAATATCTCGGCGACATGGACTACATCAAGATTCCTTACGCCGGGCTGCTCTCGAAGGAATACGCGAGCGAACGAAGAAAACTCATCGATATGAATGCGGCCTCTCTCGATCTGCGTCCGGGATCGCCGGAGAAATTATGAGCGATACCCCACGCGCGAACCGGCAGGCCAGCGTGGTTCTTGACGGCGACGCGGACTACCAGGGCGACACCAGCTACATCGGGGTGATCGACAAGGATCGCAACATGGTGAGTTTTGAGCCGAGCCTGCACAGCGGCTTCGGAACCGGGGTAGTGATGGGCGACACCGGCATCATTTTCAATTGCCGCGGCGATTACTACTCGCTGGTGCGAGGCGAGGCGAACGCCCTCGAACCGGGCAAGCGGCCGCGCAGCACCCTGCAGAGCACTCTGATCATGAAGGATGGGGAACCCTTCGCGATTCTGGGAAGCCCCGGCGGCGACGATCAGGTGATGCGCACCATCCAGACGCTCATTAACGTCATCGACTTCGGTATGAACATCCAACAAGCCATCGAATCTCCGCGCTGGTCGACCACCAGCTTCCCGTCGTCGGTATTCCCCCACACCATGTAACCGGGCGCTGCGTCGGTCGAGGCGCGCATCCCCGAGGCCACCCAGCAGGCGCTTATCGCGCGCGGCCACAAGCTGCGCGTGTCGGGCCCGTGGTCGCTGGGATCGAACGCGGGAATCCTCGTGGATATGAAGTCAGGGGTGCTGAGCGCCGGCGCCGATCCGCGCGTCGAGGCGTACGCTTGGGCATGGTAGCAGGCCCCAGTCTTCTTTAGTGTGTCTTTACAGCCATGGCGCTGATCTCGACGCGAGCGCCACCGCCCAACGTTACCTGGATGGCGGCGCGCGCCGGCCTCGGCTCAGGGAAGAAAGTCTTGTAGACCTTGTTCATGTCGCCCCATTCACCAATGTCCGCGAGATAGACGGTCGTGGAGACCACATCGGTCATCTGAAAGCCGGCAGCTTCCACGACTTGCTTGATGTGCTCCAGCGCCGATTGTGTTTCTGGCCCAATGCCTCCCGGGCGCAGCTTGCCATTGTCGTCATATCCCGCGTGCCCGGCAACGTAGAGCATGTTCCCCGCCACTATCCCCCTGCTAAAAGGCATGTCTGGCTGGGTTCCCGGCAAATTAACGGCGTGTTTCCCCGAACTGTGGGGCCGTTGGGCGACAAGCAGCAGAGCTGCCGCCAGGATGGTAATTCCCAAAACTATCGAGTTCGTTGCTGTTTTCTTCATCGTGGTCAATTCTCCTGTAAGGTAATTTGAGAGCGAATAAAAGCGTTTATTGTATCGCAGTCAGGCAGATCTAGTACCTGGGAAAGTTGACGGCCTACACGATGCCGGATCATCGGTGACGCGAGCAGGCGCAGGGCGCAACCACGGCCTCGCCTCGCGAGACCCTGAGGACATGAACTATCTCGCCTTCCCTGGCACGTAGCCGCAAGTCTGTCAACCGAAACCTAAGCCAAAGGCGAATCGCGAGGAGGAGTCCAGAGCGCGGCCCCCACAGATGTATTGTCACGTGAAAAAATGTCCCTGCCCGTTCAATACGGGTGGTACGATGTCAATTGAGCAGGACGGAACAACCAGATCGCTTCCCGTCTCAGCGGGAGGTGGTCGATTTTTCTAAAAGACTTGCACGTTTTCAGGGCACGTCAAGTAAGCGGATATGGTACATGGCGGAAAGCGGATGACCCTCATGCGCGTCAGGGTTCCGCCGATAACAATGATGGGGGCTAGCGGAGATTACAACAGCGCTGGCCGTTCTCAGCTATGTGGTCGCTCGTTGCACCTTCGCCCACGTTCTTGAAGAGCAGGCAGATCGTGCGTCCGTCCTCAGCATCAGAACCGTGCAGTAGCGTGGGGAACCAGGCGATTTTTCTAGAGGTCCGGGTAAAACTGAAGGACCTCGCGGCGGCTCCATGAGGCTTCTTCGAAACATCTGGGACTGGTTAGAAGGACTGTTCGCCGGCGAGGTCCCGCTGGATGATGCCCTCTGTGAGTTCGACTGCCGCAAGCCACAATGCTACGAAGGAGAATGGGAGGACTGTACGCGCCGCTTGCAGCGCGCGGCAGGCGAATTGATGCCTGCGAAACAGCCAACTTCAAAGGCAGTGGCGGATTCGACGCCTCGGAATAATGTCATTCACCACCATTCCAACCGGCTTTGAAATCAGCAACACTTTAGGCCCCTTACCTTAGTACCGTTGAATACCGGTATCTTCATGGATACAATCCAGCTAGCTCCTAGACGGAAGGTCGGGGGGCTCGCGCTGTCAGTGCCTATCGCGGCAAAGGCCGGAGCTCCGTCGCCGCCGGCGGCAGGCACAAGCGCGAGAGCCTGACCCTTGCAGGCCTACGGGTGCGTCACTGGGCGGGGCAAAGGAGAAGCGTGAAGACGAGCAAGGAACATCGTGCATTACTCGTCAGCATCGCTTTGGCGCTGATGTTCACTGGCGCGGCGCTGCGGGCTCAGCAGACCAGGCAACCGCAGGCGCTGCCGGTCCCGCGCCAGGGTCAGCAGCCGCCGGCGGAGGAGTCCCAAACGCAGCAAGCGCCGGGCGAAGCCGAGACCCTGCATGTGCTGGTGAGGCAGCCGCTGGTGGTAAGCTCGCCGGTACGCATCACGCGCGTCTCAGTGGCCGACCCCGGCATTATCGACACTGTGGTGTTGAATCCCTACCAGGTCCTGATCAACGGCAAGGCGGCGGGCAACGTCTCGCTGGTGCTGCGGGACCAGGCAGGCCGGAGCCAGGAGTTCTACGTCTGTGTAGACCTCGACGTCCGCAGCATAGTGGACCAGGTTCGGCAGCCCTTCCCTGACCTGACGGCGCAGGCGAAAGTGCAGAAGAAAAAGCTGACTTGGCTTGGTTGGGTAGTCATTGGGTCAATTGCCTTGCTAGCAGGAGCCGTCGTCGGAACGAGGCGCCGACCGGGGATTTACTTAAACAAGCTCGACCTTAGTGCCCGGACGACGGCTTCCCCGGACGGTTACAACGAACCAGAATTGACCGTCGCACCGCACCATGCGCGCGCCCAGCGGCATCCTGACGAGTTCGCCATCCTGACGCCCGAAACAAACACGCAACAGGCAGAAATTCCGGCGGAAGGGTTGCGGGCCGCCGTGGAAGCGGACCACTTCCTGCACACCCACGACGTGACGGCAAGCTTGGGGATCGCGGACTTCCCGGACCACGGTCGAACCCAAGAGGAAACCCTCGGGGCGGCGGATTCCGGAGGGGACCTTGCCAAGTACGGTAACGGAAACTGCGTAGAGGTGGCTTCGCTGTGCCCCCAGCCGGGGAATGCAGAACGTAATGAGCGACTGCTGGAAGCGTATCTGGAAGCGGCGGTGCAAGGGTGGTATTCCGCCGCCCCCGACACCTTCAGCCGCTGCGAGCCCGAGTTGGAACAGATGAAGCCGCTTTGGAACACCATCACTGCCCTCGCTTTCGCCGTCGAAGCCAAAGGCCCCTATGTGGAGGGCCATTCCCGGGCAGTTTCGAGGCTGGCAGCCCACATTGCCACGCAATCGGGATTATCCCAGGCAGAAGTCGAAGAGATCCGTCTGGCAGGCCTCGTTCACGATATCGGCAAGCTCGACGTGCCGGAGCACATGCTCATGAAGCCCACGCCGCTGACGGCGGAAGAGTTCGAGATCATGAAGAAACATGCGGCCTGGGGCGCGAAGATGCTGGAACCTCTGAACGCGAAAGCCATCGAGCGCATCGTTCGTTACCACCATGAGCGATTTGACGGCAACGGTTACCCAGACGGGCTGGCCGGAGACGGAATTCCACTGGGAGCGCGAATCGTGGCTGTGGCGGAGTGTTTCCACAGTATGGTTTCCGACCTGCCTTACGAGAGCGCCCGCACTTTTGAGGATGCCCTTGCCGAATTACGCCGATGTTCCGGGAAGCAATTCGACCCCAAGGTCGTAGCGGCCCTCCTCGACTGGGTCAACATCTACGATGATACCCACGAGCAGCGAGGGGAGGATGCCGCAGTTTTCAGCGCACCCCAGGGAATTCTCCAGCCTGCGTAACGCACGCCTCTGACCACAAAGACCCCGAGATGCTCCAGGGTCGCGTCAAAACCAGGGGAAAAACGACTCTGGGGATACCCCTCAAAGCAGCCCCGGCACTTTGCATTGCGTGTTACAATTTCTGCCGCATTACCGCTGTGGAGGTCTTCCCAGCTGATAGGAGGGGCTTTCATGCTCAGAGGAGGAATGTACATGCTTAGAAGGTGGGGCGTACCAATCGCTTTTCTAGCGCTTTGTGCCTTCTGTTACGGCCGAGCCGCGAGGGCACAGGAGACGAAACATCTGACAGCCCGTGGTTTTGACTCTGGCTTCGAATTATCGCACGGCACATTCAACGGAATGTTAGCCGCCAGCGACGGCAAAATCTACTACGTCCTATGCGCGGAAGACAAAGACACAGGCGCGCAGATGTATTCGTACGATCCTGCGGCGGACAAGATCGTGCACTTGGGCGACCTGACCGAGGCTTCCGGGGAAAAGGGTCTCAAGACGATTCCCCAAGGCAAAAGCCACGTCAAGTTCGTTGAGTCCAGCGGCAAGCTCTACTTCTCCACCCACGTCGACTGGTACAGCGTGCAAGGTGAATTCGAATCCATGGCCCCACCTCCGGCCGGATATAAGCCTTATCCCGGCGGCCATTTCCTCTCGTATGATATGGCCAGCGGAAAATTCGAGAACTTGACGAAAGCGCCGCCAGGCCAGGGGATCATTTCGATGAGCATGGATACCGTGCGCGGCCGGCTTTACGGCCTCACTTGGCCGTCCGGCTATTTCCTGCGTTATGACCTGAAGTCCGGCGAACTGAAAAACCTCGGCCCGCTGTATAAAGACGGGGAGGGCGGGCACGCAACCCTTCGGGTTCTGTGCCGGGCGCTGCCCGTCGATCCGAGGGATGGCTCCGTCTATTTCACCAACGCCGATGGCGACATCCTGCGCTACCGCTACGATCGCGATGCCATTGAGACGGTCCAGGGAGACAACCTGCGGAAAGACTACTTTGGCACCTGGAATCCCTTGGATGGAGAAAACATGGGATATGGCTGGCGGCAGGCAATCTGGTACCCTCCCGAAAATGCGGTCTACGCCATCCACGGGCGCTCCGCCTATTTACTCCGGTTCGATCCGCGGGCGGAGCGGGTGGATGTGCTGGAGCGCATAGCGTCGGAGCCTTCCCGGCGCAGCGGCAAGTACGACGACTTCCATTTCGGTTATCTCAGCTTCGATCTCGGGCTGGATGGCCACACCCTGTATTACCTGACGGAAGGCGGCATCGTCGAGAATGGAAGGCGTGTAACCAAGTACGCACGGCGGGGGGAACGGATCGAGGATCTACACCTGATAACCTATGATATTCCGGCCGCGAAGTACACCGATCACGGCGCGGTTTTCTTTAGCGACGGCGGGCGGCCCGGGCTGGTCAACTCGATTGCTGTGGGCAAGGATGGTTCGGTATATTGCATCACCGATATCCCCGGGAAAGGTCGAAGGCACGTTGACCTGGTCCGCATTCCTCCGGTGCAGTAGGCTCTGAACCTGATCTTCTCCGCTATTCAATCTTAACGGGGTAGCGCGGACCCCCAGGACAAGCCGCGGACCCCAAAACTGGGGGTCCGCGCTACCCGGTTCACTTCGAGGGCAACTCGAGTTCGATCCAACTGGCAATCCCATCGCGCCCGGCGTTGTTCCGCGGCCAGACCTTGAGGCGGTTGCGCCCGGCGTGCAACTTCCAGGGGAAGATGGCGGTGACAGGTGATTTTTCGCCAGCATCAATCTCGGCCAGAAAGGTCTCGAACCCGGGGGTCTCGGTGTCCAGGTGGACCAGAAATTCGCCCGGCGCCGCGGTGGGTTCGAGAGCGTAGTAGGCCTGGTTGAGTGTCCATTCGAAATTGCCGTGCCGCGTGATCAGGTTCGGATGGATCAGTTCGGCGGGCACGTCCGCATCGGTCCAGACATCGAATCCGGTCCAGGTCCAACCTGCCTTCCCATTGTTTAGCGGCAAGGGCCACTTCTGCTCCAGGAAATTGCTCCTCGGGATAAGCCTCAGCTCCGCGAACGACATGTCAACATCCAGCCCGCGCCACTGGAGCACCGAGTCCACGATATGCACAATACGAGTAGGCTCGACCTCCTGGCCGCGCAGGACCCGGAGTTGGCGCCGCCGCACTTCGAACAACGAAAGCGGTACGCCGGTGGCGCCGTCCGCTGGGTAATAGGCAGCCGTTCCATCGATCCACATCCACTTCCGGAATTGGTTCGACCAGATCTCCATCGGTTCGTGACCAACGGTTGTCGGACGACCCAGCGTTCCACTATTGATGGAAACTTCCCTGCCCGCGAATCCGAAACTCTCGCACGCCTGCAAGAACACCAAGTCGTATTGCTGACAGAAGCCACCGACCGGCTTGCCGTCAGGGCCTTTTTTCAGAATTTCGAGCGCGTCCCAGGGGGGATAGAATTCGTCCAGATGCCACTCCGTCCATTTCCAATTGCGCGATGACCAGGCCGCCAACTTGGCGATAATGTCGAGTTCTGTTTTCGCACCGCTCACCACCTCGTCGAGCTTGTACCGCGCTCGCAGTTCCTTCAGTCTCGGCTGCGTGAACGGCTCGTAGCGGAATGGAATAGATGTCCGCACGATCTCTTCGTTGTGAGAATCCACCACTTTGATCGCCTTCGTCCAATCCCTCCCCAGCGTGGGTGAGGTGTTAAAGCTAATCTCGCTCAGCCGGGGCGTAACTAGCGGGTCGGCGGTGGCGAGCGTTACCTCAAACTGAATAAAGCGGCCGCGCGGCGCTTTCAGACTGCCGTCACTGTCCAGGGGCATCCACCCCGACCACGTCTTCGCACTCGGCACATACGTCGTTCCGGATCGCACCCGAACCGTCACTCCGCTCTTCGAGTCCGGCGAAGTGGGAACAGAGACCCGTACCGGACCAGGCGCGCTAACCGGTGGCGCCAGCGGATTCCCTTCCAGATTGGCGACATCCATCACCGGCAGCAGGATGGAACCGCGAGACGGAAAGTGCTCCAGATAGACCCGCACGTAGTACTCTCCGGCAATGTCGCCTGCCGGACCCAGGCGGTCCACGCTCCAGGACTTGCCCCCATCCGCGCTGCGCGCGCTTCGGTGCGGCAACTCCGCGTAAGAGTCATCGGCGCGCGCGATCCGGACCATCCCGGTGCCCCAGATGACGATGTCGTTCATTCCAGCCTTGAGCGCCGCCGGATTAATGTCGTACGCCTGCCATGCCCCGTAGCCTATCTCTCGGGGCGCTTCGAGTTTCTGGGGTTGGCCGTTCACCTCCACTTTCAGGTCGCCGCCACGGCTCACCATCAGGACCGCCTTGCTCGCCTGCGGGTCGGAAATCAGGAGTTGCTTGCGAATCTTGACGTCGGGAGAAAGCCTCTCGCGATTTGGCTTATACGAGAAGCCGGAGGCAGGGCCCATCGTCCTGGAACACTTCGCCTGACTCGAGTTGTAGCGCCGAGCCATCCTGGGAGAGGGTGATCTTGCTGCTCACGGCGCGTTCGTAAATTGTGCGGGCATCGAGGCGTAGCGTCGCCGCCTGTGCCGGGGCAAATATGAAGAGCGCGAACACCGCTGCCGCCAGCGCCTGTCGAGCGATCCGCAACCATAAATGCATAGCGTTCCTCCAGAAAAGCCTCACTCTGCTCCTGCGGCCCGGCGATGTCAAGCAGCTTGTGCGCAGAGCTGGCATGAGCTGCCCTTCGGTCGCTCGGGACAATCACCGCACGCGACTCTTGGCGTGCAAGGCCTCCACTGCGCCGTTCTCCTCCGCCACGCGCTTTGTCAGCAGAGGCCAGGGTGTCCCGTCTATCTGCACGAGGCCATAGTTGCTGTTCTCAGCGCCGAATCCTCCCGGGCTGCGACCGCTTGACTGCTTGGGTTGGTCTCGGTATTGGAACCAATGGTAGCCGACGCAAGAGGCCAGGTTTGCCAGATCCTCGACATACGCGGCGAACAAATCCGCGCGGTCTTGCTGCGTCAGCACCGGCTCCCCTGCCCCGACCGTGTTAGGATTTCCGCTGTCCATCGCCTTAAAGCTGAACTCGGTGATGAGCGTCGGCTTCCCGGTGAGGCGGTTCATTTCACCCAGCTTATACAAAGGCGCCCGGTACTCGTAGATGTCGAGCGAGAGCACATCGAAGTATGGACCGAGCCCACGGGAGAGCGGGATCGGCACGTGCTCGTTGAAGCGCATTCCGAGGATCAGGTGATTCGGGTCGTTCCGCCGGATGGCCTCGGTGCAGACCTTTCCATACTGCGCAGCCGCGACCTCCAGAAAAGCCAATTTATCTTCCTCGGTCATGGTGTCCGGCGCGTGACCCCGTTCTTTCAAGAAAGCTAATGCCCGCTGATAACCGGGGGACGCCTGCGGCTTCTTCAGAAAGCTCTGGAGCACCGTGTCGCTTCCGCGTATGTCGGGGAACCATTTCAGTTCGCTGTCGGGATAGTAGCCAATCAGCCAGGGGTCATTCGCCAGCGGGCGGCACAATGACGCCGCTTGCCGCTCCACCGCCTCCTGAAACTCCGGACTGAAGTAGTCGAGAACGATGCCATCCCGCCACACATTCGGTTGTTGGGAGGCAGCGAAGTTCAGCATGGCGGTGTAAGCCATTCCGGGAAGGCTCCCCTTCGTGCCATAAAGTGAAATCGTGTTGAAATTCCAGCCCTTGAGCTGTTCCGCAGTCTGCTTGGCCCATTTCTCCCGTTCCTCTCGAGGCATGGCTGGAGCGTGGCGGTCCCGGAGAGGGCTGACGGTGCACACACCCTTGGAAAGGAAAACGTTTCCGTCGGGTGTCACCAGCCACCACCGCCCGTCGATCTGCTCGGTATGAAAAAATCCGGTCTTCTTTCCCTTTAACTTCACCCAACCACCGTACGTGTCGTATTGCGCCTGTAGCGGGATGGCGATAAAGACAAACAGGCAAATGCCAATGAAAGTTCTCATGTTTCCAAGCTCCTCAGATTGTCGAAGAAATCTCGGCGCGGGCGCCTATGGGTTAACCCGGATTCCGATGTTGGAAACATCCGGTCATCCTGACCTCCAGCTTGTCGGGTGGAAGGATTGGCGCCGTTGTTTGAGCTTCCGAATTCGAGTTCGATGGCGCACAAAATGTGGATTCTTGGCCTATTTTTTGAGTTCGTTTTGCCTTTTTTGCACTCAAAAGCCAGTTCGTTTTCAGCACTTTAAGAAGCTAAGTCCTTTATGTTCAATAGATCGTCGAGTTCGTTCCGTTAAAAAAGTATCTTTTTTCATTTCCTACCGGTTTTCTCCGGCCATGGGGTCCATTTCGCGTTCCCTCGCCGCGCCCGCTTTGAGGCGCTTGCTAGACGACCACGATAGGCTACTACAACTCTCGGCGGGTGTCAAGAAGAAAGTCCGGCCCAAGAATCGCGATTGACGGGGGCGCAAAACCACAGAAAAGACGCTCACCCTCACGGGATGTGTGTTATAGAGATTTTATGTGAAATCCTAGACCCACACCCGGAGGGTGAACGATGGAAGCAAGCCTACCGCAATTGATTTTGCCCATCAAGATGGAAAGAAGTTCGGAGCGGCTGACCAGTCTGGGCGGGCTGGTGGTGTTGGAGGAACTGGCGCGAGCGGTGAAGCTGTGGGAGGAAGTAGACCGAGCGCTGGAGGGTCCGAAGTCGGGACGAGGATATAAGCCGCGGGAGTTTGTGCAGGCGCTGGTGTGGATGCTGCATGCGGGAGGAAGGCGGCTGGAGGACTTGCGGGAGTTGCGGGCCGAGCAGGAGGTGCTGGGGGAGTTGGGCTTGGAAGTGGTGCCGGACGCCGGGACGGTGGGGGACTGGCTGCGTCGGCAAGGACGGGGCGGGGCGGAAGCGATCCAGCAGGTCAGCCGGAAACTGGTGGCGTCCTGTTTCGAGCAAGAGGAAGTGATTCTGGATGTGGATGCCACAGAGATCGAGGCGGAGAAGCAGGAAGCCGCGTGGACCTATAACCACGTGCAGGGCTACATGCCGCTGGTGGGATACGTGGACGGGATGTGCGTGGGCCACCAGTTTCGGGAAGGCAATCAGAGTCCCAGTGCCGGGATCTTGGAGTTTGCGCAGAGCTGCGAAGCGGCGCTGCCGCCGGGGAAGCGAATCTATTTCCGCAGCGACAGTGCGGCCTACCAAGCGGCCGTGATTAACCATTACAGCCAGCCAGGGTGCAGTTTCACGATCACGGCGGACCTGGACGCCGCCGTGAAGCGAGAAATTCAGAGCCTGCCGGAAGTGGCTTGGCAACCCTACCGGACGCAAGAGGGCATCGCCACCGACCGCGAGATTGCCGAGACGGTGCACACCCTGAACGGGACCAAGCAAGCTTTCCGGTTGATCGTATTGCGCTGGCCGAATCCGCAGCCGAATTTGTTCGAGGCCGAGCGGTATTGCTATCACGCGGTGGCCAGCAACCGGGAGGAGCCGGCGAGCGAGGTCGTCTGGAAGCACAACCAGCGAGGCGAGAGCGAGAACTGGCATAAGGAACTGAAGGTGGGTTTTGGCATGGAGCAGATGCCGTGCGGGCAGTTGGAGGCCAATGCCCTGTATTTTGCCATTGGGGTGTTAGCCTACAATTTGGGGCAAGTGTTGAAAGGGCGGGTGCTGCCGGCGTCCTATCGCACGGTGACGGTGGCCACGCTGCGCTGGAAGGTGTATCGGCTGGCGGGGAAGCTGGTGCGCCACGCGCGCGGCTGGATGCTGCAGATCAAGGCCGACCTGGAGAAATGGCTCTTATTGCAATCCGCTCGGGTCTGCTGCGCGACGCTGCGGACCTGAGGCAAGGAGGCAAAAAAGCGTGGCCGTGGAACTACCGCGCGGCGGTGTCCGCGGGGGGTGGGAAAAAATTATCTGGAGGACGCATGGGCCCCTGAATCATGAGCTGAATTGACTCGCGACTTCCCTTCGGTTAACCGAAGGTCGCGCCCGTCACCCTTTCCACCTCCTCACAACCGCCTCACCCCGCCAATCGCGATTCTTGGGTCCGGCGACCGCCCGACTTTGCGCACCGGCCCAAAACCACCACCCCATCTGGTGGATTTTGGTCAGGGGGCCTGCCCACTTTCCTTTATTTGTCAATAAGTTACCCCACATTTAAATTGGCACGTCAATTGCCTTCGCACATATTTGGTTGCTGCCTTCAAAAAGGGCAGCCCAGGTTTGCGGGGGAAGGAGGACGTCATGAAAAACCTAATAATGGCAATGGTGATCGGATTAGCGCTGGCCACCACCGGCTTTGCCCAGGGGCGGGGCGGCCACGGTTCCGGCGGTGGACACTTCGGCGGGGGTTCCGGCGGGCACAGTTTCAGCGGACGCAGCTACGGCGGTGGTGGCTCCTACCGCGGCGGAGGAGGCTATGGTGGCGGATACTACAGAGGGGGTGGCCGCGGAGGGTATGGTGGCGGATATTCAGGCTATCGCGGTGGCTACGGTTACCGCGGTGGCTACGGATACGGCGGGCCTCGCTTTGGACTTGGCTTCTCCTATGCCCCATGGCCCTACTGGGACGGGGCTTATGGCTACGGGTACCCATATCCCTATTGCGACCCCTATTACGGCTGCGGGCCGACGTACTACTACCCCCCTGCGTATTACCCGGGTCCGGCGGTAGGCTTCGGCTTCTATGGGAGAGGTTTTGTGGGAGGCCGCGCTGTTTGGCACGGCTGGAGACGCTAAGATCGAGCCAAGGCCCAAAGACTTTGATTGTTTGCGGAGTCCCCAAGAGCCCACGGCAGAAGTCAGCCCGCCGTGGGCTTTTTCCTTTGATCGAAACCCACCCATCACCGCCGCTACGGAATGTTCAGGCTTGGTTTTTCTTGAGGACCCGGCCTGCCAGGACGCCGGTGTGTTTCCCGTTTTCCACCGCAATCTGGCCATTGACGAGCACATAGGCTATGCCGCGCGGGTGGCTACGGGGATTTTCATAGGTAGCCGTATCCTCGATGCGCTCCGCGTCGAAGACAACCAGATCCGCCGCCATGCCCTCGCGAACCAGCCCCCGCTGGGGCATTCCCAGGCGCGCTGTGGCCAATGAGGTCATCTTTCGTATGCACTGCGGCAAGGTCAAGATATTGAGCTCACGGGTGTAATGCTGAAGGTAGCGGGCGAAGGTGCCCCAGGCTCGGGGGTGAGGCCGCGCGCCGGTCAAGAGACCATCGGTCCCCACCATGTGCGCGGGATGCTGCATGATGGTCTGGACGTTCTTCTCGAAGCCGATAAAGGCCAAGATGGACACTTCTAGCTTTTCATCCAGCAGCAATTCGCAGGCAAGATCAAATGGGGCCTTCCCTTTCTCAGCAGCCAGTTTTGCGATTGATCCGCCCACCGCCCACTGATTCTTCTCGCTGGCCACACCTCCGATAACAATGTTGGGCCAATCAATGGGAACATGACTGAACCCGTCACAACCCTCGACTTCCATCTCCCGCCGAATCTTCTCGCGCTCTGCCGGAGATGCGATTCTCTCCATGAATTTCGTCGGTCCCCCGGCGTGAACCCAAGAGGGGAAGAATCCCCCCAAGAAAGTCGAAGCGGCGGTGTAAGGGTAAGAGTCGAGAGTAACGTCCATTCCCTGCGAACGGGCGGAATCGAGGATGGCCAGCACTTCATTCGCTCTACCCTCATTCGGTTCAAACGAGCAGTGGAAGTGGGTAAAGTGCACAGGCGCGCCGCTCTCCCGGCCCACCTGTAACGCCTCATTAATGGCCTCGACAAAGTGCGCTCCGTAGCTCCTCAAGTGGGGAGCGAAGTAACCACCCAGAGGCGTGATCCCTCGGCAACAGGCGACCAGTTCCCGCATGTCAGAATAAGCACAGGGAGGATAGGTAAGACCTGTCGAGAAACCCACCCCGCCTTCGCTCATGGCTTCGGCAACCAGCGTTCTCATCCGGGCAAGTTCGGCGTCCGTCGCCGTCCGGGTGTCTGTGCCCAAAACCAGCATGCGGATGGCGCCGTGAGGGATAAGGTAGCAGACGTTGACTGCAACCTTTCCATCAAACAGGGCCAGGTATTCGCCCACGCTGGTCCAATCCCAGGCCAATTCCTCGCAGTCTCCGTTCAACCCTTTCAGATTCTTCCTCAGGACTTGCAGGGTGTCCTTGTTCACCGGCGCGTAGGAAAGACCATCCTGCCCCAGGACCTCAGTGGTCACGCCTTGCATGATCTTGCTCTCTTGCCGCGGGTTGGCAAGCAACAAGATGTCAGAGTGCGTGTGCATGTCAACAAATCCCGGGCACACCACGAGGCCTTGGGCGTCGATGATTCTTCGGGCTTGCACATTCGTAGAATCACCGACTGTCTCGATTTTGCCCCCGCTTACCACAACGTCGGCACGAAACCCGGGCGAGCCACTTCCGTCCACCACCGTGCCGTTCCTTATTGCGATGTCAAACATCCAGTTCACCCTCTGTATGGTCAGTCACGGTCGGTGCGCAGCACGTTGACGGCAATGTAAGGATCTGAGCCCGGTTTTCCCCCACGGGTCGCTTTCTTCGCCGGATGTCGGGCAGGAGTAGCTCCCTGGCCGATGGACCCCACAGCCTTCCGCACCCAATCCATATGGAATTTCTCGAGCAGGCCGAAGTTGTAATAGCCGATTCCGTTCACGCCGGCCTTCAGGGATGCTTGTGTAATTCGGATGGCGTCCGCCGGACCCGCGGCGTCGGGGTAACCAGGACGCACCGCAAAGTGGACCGCTGTTTTCGCACCCGCAGCGCGGCGGATTTGGCGCACCATTCTGGGAGCTTCTTCCGGCTTCCGCGCATAGAAGAGGGCCGTTACCGCGTCTGCTACCTGGCCCTGACGCTGCAAGTCGATTCCGGACAGGTAATGTCGCCGTTCTTCCTGCCCGATAATGATCAGGTAGGCCTTCTTGTTGCGCGCGTGCAGGACCCCCGCTACGTCTTTGAAAAGGTCTTCCAGCACGGCGAAGCGCATCTCGAGGTAATCGGCCAAGCCCGAAACGGAGGAGATCTTTGGCGCTACGGCTCCCCCAAAACGGTGCTTGCCCTCGAAATACTCTTCCAGCCAATCCTTCACTGCTTTTTCGACTGCCGCTCCATTGACACGGCGCTGCTTCGCTGCCGCCAGACAGGCTGGACAAAAACAAAGCGAGAGCATCATCTCGGCAAAGGGAGTCACACCCGTGCCCTCTTTTTCCAGGAACGAGTAGTGGCGAAAAGAAATGAACTCGAAACACTCGAATTCTACCGCGCTGATGGGATAGCTCGCGAGGTTCCCCGCCAGAGCTCGCATATACTCTTGTACGGCAGGCTGTGATGGGCACAAAGCATGGAAATAGCGGTCACCAAATGCATTTTTGGTTGTGTATTCCGGGTAGGTGGCGCCCAGGTGCGAGTTGTGAATGAAGACGGTCCAGGCAGTGACGCCGACACCTTCTTTCTCGCAGGCTTCTACAATATCTCGGTAAGGATCGTGGTCAGTGGCCAACCGGCTCACCCTCGGTTGTATCCTCGTAGCGCCGAAGTATTGAGGGGAAGGGGGAAAATAGACCGCCCCGTCCTCGATGTAATACACCCGGTTGCTTGAATTGTGGGGCAGGAATGCCTTACCTCCATGGTAGCTTGACGCCATGTTGATGTGGTTCAGTCCCGCGCTGCGCGTCAGCTTGGCAAAAGCGGTGGGACCTTCGTCGAGCACGTCCCACGGGTAGCAGTACAAGGAAAGATACAATGGGTTGGAAACAGGAGCAGATGCGTTGGTTTGCGAGGGGACGCCAAGCGATGCCGGGGCGGTAGGGATCGTCCCCGTGAGTTTCTTCTTCAAGTTGCCTCCTCGAGGGGATTGAGCGCCGGCTGTGCGGATGACGGCTTCGAGACCCCTCGCCCGCAGATTATACTCGCCTCTCTTTCAAAAGCGCCAGTGTCCCGGGTCAAAAGTTCACTGACAAAGTCCGCCCCGCGTAAGTAAGGGCTTGGAAGGGAGCCAAGTCCGGCGTTTCTGAGGGAACCGCTTCCGACGCCTTAGGGCATTTTTCCAGCGCAATCGCGAAATCGCCAGTCGTGGTAGCGGCGTCATTCGCGAGACATGAGCGCCCGAATACGGAGTCATTCCCGCGAAAGCGGGAATCCACTCCACAAGCCCTAGGAAAGAGGGTACCTATTGGCTGGATTCCCGCTTTCGCGGGAATGACGCGCCTTGCGGAATCAATCTCAATCCAAATGGCGTCACCACACCAGCCACTTTCACCTTGACATTCTACCTGAAGGGCGATACTTTCACCTAGCATGTCTACTAAAGAACAACGCGAACGCATCGAACTGCTGCAAGGAACCTTGGACCTGTTGATTCTCCGCACGCTGCTATTGGGACCGGCGCACGGCCACGCCATTGCCAAGGCCATCGAATTCAGATCCGACGACGTTTTGCAGGTCGAGCAAGGGTCCCTGTACCCCGCGCTGCATCGGCTCATCAAGCGGGGATGGATTTCCGTTCAGGATGGCACCTCGGAGAACAATCGCCGGGCCAAGTTCTACCGGCTGACGGCGAAAGGGCGGCGTCAATTGGAGGTCGAGACGAGCAAGTGGGACAAGCTGGCGGGAGCGATCGCCCGGATTCTATCGCCCGCCGAACAGGAGGGCAAACCACGAGCCGCCGCAAGCGCATGATGGAGAACCTCGACCAGGATATCCGCGACTACATCGAGCGAGAGACTCAGGACAACATCGGGCGCGGCATGTCGGCAGAGGAGGCGCGTTATGCAGCCCTGCGCAAGTTCGGCAACGTGACACGCGTCAAAGAGGACACTTGGGAGGTTTGGAGTTTCGTCTGGCTTGAGCAACTTTGGCAGGACATTCGCTACGGCCTTCGCCAGCTCCAACGCAGTCCCGGATTCACGGCGGTGGCGGTGTTGACGCTCGCGCTGGGCATCGGCGTGAACACGGCCATCTTTAGCCTTATTGACGCGGTCATGCTGCGGATGTTGCCTGTCGAAAAGCCGAGCGAGCTATTTCAATTGCAAATCGGCAACACGGATGAGGGTGGGGGTGGAGGTGCGGCTGACAGCGCTTTCACCACTCCGATGTGGGAGCAACTGCGCGACCACCAAGACGTTTTCTCCCGCACCTTCGCTTGGTTCGGCAATAGCCTCTATCTAGCTGAAGGGGGCACGACTCGTACTGTCGATGGATTGTGGGTCAGCGGTGGCTTTTTCAGCGCCCTCGGGCTGCCCCCTGCGGCGGGACGCTTGATTGCCGATTCGGACGACTGGCGCGGCTGCCCGGCGGTCGCCGTGCTCAGCTATGGATTCTGGCAGGAGCACTACGGCGGGGCGAAGAGCGCCGTGGGCAGCACACTGTCGCTTGGCAGCCATCCCTTTGAAGTGATCGGCGTCGCGCCGCCGGGGTTTTTCGGCATGGGAGTGGGTGGCAAGTTCGACGTGGCGGCGCCCATCTGCGCGACGGCGATCTTCGACGGAAAACAGCCACGCCTGGACAGAAACGACATGTTTTGGCTGATCGTAGAGGGACGCATCAATCCGCAGCTAAGCCGGGCGGAGCGAACCGTGCGACTCCGAATCCTTGCGACCCGGCTCTTCGTGTCACCGAACGCGTCACCCGAGGAACGCGCAGCTTTGATGAAACTGACCCTGCGGATAGCTCCTGCGGCGACTGGCCTTTCCGGTCTACGAGGCAAATTCAGCCACGCCTTGCAGGTCCTGATGGCCGTGGTCGGAATGGTACTGCTCATCGCCTGTGCCAACCTCGCGAGCCTGACTCTGGCACGCGGAGCGGCGCGCCGCAAGGAGATCGCGGTGCGGCAGGCGTTGGGGGCCAGCCGCACGCGCCTGATCCGCCAACTCCTCACCGAATGCGTTCTGCTTTCCTCCGCCGGGGCACTGCTCGGCGTCCTTCTGGCGCGCTGGACGGCCGCCCTGCTGGTGCGCCTCATCTCGACAGCAAAGGGCACGGTCTTCCTGGACCTCTCTCCCGACACTCGCATTCTGGGATTCGTCCTTGCGACCATTGTGCTCACCTCTCTTCTCATGGGCTTGCTACCGGCGCTGCGCTCGACGCGGGCCTCGCTGAGTTCAGCTATCAAGGGTAGCCAGTCTTCTGAAACCGGGCGGGATATGGGCTTTCGAGGTCGCCGGTGGATCGTCGGGTCACAAGTGGCGCTCTCACTCGTTCTCCTGGTGGCTGCGGGCTTATTGCTGCGAACCTTCGTGAAGCTGGTAACGCTCGACATCGGGTTTGACCGCAACAACGTCCTGCTGGTGGAGCCCGACCTAAAGGCGGCAGATGTGCCGCCGGAGCGCTGTTTGACTACTTACGATGAGATCGAAAGCCGCCTGAAGGCTTTGCCGGGTGTGCTTTCGGTAGGTCGTTCGAGGCACCCGCCGATGTGGTGGGCTTGCGCGGAATTCGGCCACGTTGAATCCGATTCGTTCACGCTGCACAATGGTAATTTTGACGATTTTGAGGGCATGGTCTGCGGCGATTTCATCTCGGCCGGCTTTTTGCCAACGATGCGAATACGATTGCTGGCCGGGCGCAATTTTTCGAGCGCCGACATCGAAACTTCCTCCGAGGTGGCTATCATCAATCAGACCTTCGCGCGCCGCTTCTTTCCCCATTTGAATCCTGTCGGAAAGACCTTTAGAATGTGGGGCATGCCAGGAGAAAAGGCCTTCGAGGTTGTGGGATTGATAGAGAATTTCAAATTTCTGTCGTTGCGAGAGAAATATCAGGCCGTCGCGTTCCTGCCCGTTAACCAGGTGCCCACGCCGCTGCTTCAAACTAGCCAGACTCTCGAGCTGCGCACGGCGATACCGCCGTCGGCATTGGTCTCACCGGTTCGGGCTGCGGTCGCCGAAGTGAACAGCGCAATTCCTCTCGAGTTCAGCACGGCGGCCGAAAAGGTCAATGATTCCTTGCTGCAGGAGCGATTGATGGCGTTGCTGTCCGGCTTGTTCGGCACGCTGGCTCTGGTGCTGGCGACGGTCGGCCTTTACGGAACGTTCAGCTATTTGGTGACGCAGCGGCAGACGGAGTTTGGCATTCGGATGGCGCTGGGCGCGACGCCTGGCTCGATTCTGGGCCTCGTTATGCGTGATCTGGTCGCTGTCCTGGCCGGCGGCTTGGCCGCTGGAATCTTGATTTCGCTGGCCGCAACGCGCGTACTCCAACAAATGCTGTTTGGCCTCGGGCCTCGCGACACGACAACAATGCTCCTGGCTGCGGGCCTTCTCACGGTCGTGGCGCTTGTTGCCGGTTACCTGCCCGCACGGCGGGCGACCAAGGTCGATCCCATGGTCGCACTGAGATACGAGTAACCCACACCCTTCCAGCGACGCAAGATCTTTTTGAAGGATTAACGACTTTGAGCCGCCCATCTTTATGGCCAGCCCGGGAGATTGGATTGCGCCCGCAGAAAATTGCATCGAATCCGGTCCCGCGTGTAGAAGCTTCTCTAGAGTTTCTACCGCGTCCCCGCCGATGAGGCTCTAAGAAGCCGGGTACCGTTCAAACCGACGCAATTGGCTCCGTTTTATTCCGTTGCTGACACCCTCGTGCAGGCGGGCTTCTTGCCGGCCCCTCAGTGGCGGAACAACTCAGCCCAGGTTATGAATGGACAGGCAGAACCACGTTAGGCATCCAATTCACCTCTGGTAGCAGACATGACGTCAACATCAGCCTTGCAGGCCATGTAGCCGGCGTCGATGGGGAAGATTCCGCCCGTTACTACTGCTGATTCATCGCTCGCCAGATACACCACGAAGGGCGCGATCTGTTCGGGTGTCGCCACAGGCAACAGGTGGAGAGATTGCATGATTGCCTGCGCTTTGGGGTTTTGGAGCCATTCCAGTTGCGATTCCGTGGCTACCGTGCCAGGACAAATTGTGTTGACCCGCACCTCGTCCTTGGCCATGCCCGCTGCGAATGAGCGTGTCATGGATATTATTCCGCCTTTGGCGGCGGTGTAGCTGTCTAACCCGGGGCAACCGATAAGGGCGTCCACGGATGAGGTTAGAATAATCGAGCCGGCGCGCTGAGCAAGCATCTGGCGGCCAACATACTTGCAGCAAAGGAAGGCGCCCCTCAGCACGAGCCCGATCATCCGGTCCCAAGTTTCCTCCGGCAGCTCTGTCAGCCGGCGGTCCTCATTGTTCACAAAATGCGCATCGACCGCATTATGATATAGCACGTCAATCCGGCCGTATTTCGCGAGTGTTTTGGCCACGAGTTCTTTCACACTCTCGGTCTCGCGCACGTCAGCGCGAATGAAGGTCGCTTCCAGCCCGGCTTCCTGGATGGACTGGCAAACTCTCATGCCTTTTTCCTCGTTGATATCGGTGACAACGACCTTGGCTCCTTCCCTGGCCAAAAGCGTCGCGCCTGCCCTGCCCATGCCGGAGCCGCCTCCGGTTACAATCGCCACTTTGCCCTCGACCCTTCGCGCCATCGCTCAAACTCCTTATCGCCTAGTGTCCTGTAACTGAAGTTCGTCTAATAAATGCCGTATACTGAGACCGGCTCGACAGCCCCCATAGGGGCGGCATAACGTAGCCCATGGCGTGAGCCATGGGTAGGCAAGCCCACCCTCACCCCCGTCCCCCTCCCCGGGCGGGAGAGGGGTGTCCGTCAACCGACGGACGGGGTGAGGGCCGTCCAACCCAGGGCTTGCGCCCTGGGCTACAATATTCCGCCCCTGACGGGGCTGGTTGTATCGTCTGTGGACCACACGGTTTATTCAACGAGCTCCTGAGACGCGACACTAGAGGTATCTTCCTTCTTGTACTCGAGTCAGGTCAAATTCAATTCCCAGGCCGTTTCCCCCGGGAAGTTCTGCAAATCCATTTTCGATTCGTATCGGTGGTGTGCCAATCTGGTGTTCGTAGTAAAGCGGTCCAATGATGTCGTGGCCGACCGACGGTGAGAGATTAGGGATGGAAACTGCGAGGTGCAACATGGCTGATGAGCCTACCTCAAACTCCAGGTTGCTGCCGATAATGCACTCCATCCCCGCCGCTGCCGCAATCTGGGCCAGTTGCAAAGAACGCCACAGCCCGCCGTTCTTGCCGGGGTAGATGCTGATCAAGTCGCAGGCCTCGCAATGGATAGCTTCCAGCACGTCCTCCGCAGTGAAAATCGAATCGTCCAGAATTATCGATATCGGGCTGCGCTTGCGCAGGCGCGCACAGCCTCGGAAATTCCTCCGGTGGATAGGCTGCTCGATGGCATTAATGCGCAGAGCCTCGAGATGCGGGAGGGCAGCGAGCGCCTCGGTCTCACTCCAGCCTCCATTGGCATCAACCGCGACAGGGAACTCATCTCCCAAGGCTGAGCGGACGGCCTTGACCCGGGCGATATCGCCCTCCATACCCAGTCCGACCTTCACTTTGACTGCCCGAAAACCCCGCCCTGCCATCTCCACGGCTATATCCGCGGCGACGGAAGGAGGAAATCCGCCGATCGAGAACTTGAGGGGGATTTTCGCCGCGCGCCTTTGCCCACCCAACAACCGATAAGCCGGCGTCTCGAGGATTTTGCCAAGAAGATCGACCATAGCCATTTCCAGTGATGCCTTGGCAAAGGGATTTCCGATTACGGCTCTATCCATTGCGTCCGCCAGGCGGCCCACGTCTCGAGGGTCTTTGCCTATGCAGAGCGGCGCCAGAGTTCTGCGGATTAACGCCAACGTTCCTTCTTGGGTCTCACCGCTCCACCCTGGTGCGACGTTGGCTTCTCCAAAACCTACCGCCCCTTCATCCGTTCGCACCGCCACCAGAACGAACTCAGAAGTGGGATGTTCACCGAGCGCATCAATGATCGCAAATCTTGGCCGGACAGGAATGGAAACACGATAAGCTTCTATACTGGAAATTCTCATATTAGAACGTTTGCACGCGCAGGTGCTCCCTTCTCTGCAAGCGTAGCGCGGACCTGCTGTTCAAGGTCCGCGGCTCTGCACCGTGATTCGCCTAAGAACCGCAGACCTACAAAGCAGGTCTGCGCTACCTTGCTGCCGCGCTCCGGCTAAGCCGAACGCCCGACGCATTCTATCATCCCTTGAGCAATGCGCGGGCATTTCCTTCCAGTATGGCCTGGGTTTGGGCTTCCGGTAGGCCTGCTTCCCGAACCTTGAGGAACGCGGATTCAAAGTAGAAGAAAGGATAGTGCGAGCCGAAGACCACGCGCGAAGCAGAGACTTGCTCGACCAGCCGCGCCACACATCCGACACCTTCTATCCTGGCAATATCAAAATAGATGTTACCCGTTTTCCCAAGTTCGGGGATGTGCTCGGTTGAGTGTACACCCTGATAGCCTGCGTTGATCAGCACCAGGCGCAGATCCGGCATACGCCTGACGAGATCGAGCAGGGGAGCGGGGTCCACGGGCGGTATGCGCATCAAGGCGTACTGGGTGCGCTCGTCTTCCATGGCCAGCGCAATCTCCACCAGGAGCTTGTGGCTCTCGGTAAGGGCAAGCAGTTCGGCAACTACCGGATCATCCAGAGTGTAGCCGTGATAATTCGGGTGCAGGCGAATGCCCGGCATCTTGTGGACTTCCGCGCAACGCCGCAGGTCTTCCTGCCAGTCGGGTTGCTTGGGATTGATGGTGCCGAAAGGGACCAGAAAATTCGCTCCGTGCCGGCGGCAAGCGTCAGCCAGGCGCGCGTTCACGCCTGCCACGTCCCGATGCAGCAGACCCTCAAAGCTGCCGGCCCAAGCCTGCGTCACACCTTTCTTCCGGAGGTTCGCAACGAGGTCCGCCGGATCATCGCCTATCAAGCGCCGGAAAGGCCAACGAAATAGATTTACATTGGCGTCAATCATAGTTGGACTCCCTTCGCTTCCAAGATGGGCCGCAACACCCGGCGGAGGTTTTCGCCCATGATCAGGGGACGAGCGGACAGAGGAATGTTCGCGCCCATCACCTTGGCGAGTTGCGACGCGAAGCTGCGGCCGCCGATGTCGCTGCCATACATGACCCGGTCAGCGCCCAGTTCACGCACCGCCATTTCCGTGAACCCTGAGGTCGGATCGGAACCGCTCAGGTCAGCGTAAACATTCTTCAACCGGCGAAGGGGAGGGATCCCGAGCTCCCAGGTGGCTCCTGTGTGCCCGCAGATGATGGTCACGGAAGGATGGCGGCGGGCGAGTTCGGCGAGTTCCACGGGCGTGGATTCGCCCACCATATTCCCGGTGGTCTTGATGTAGGTGTGGTGCATGACGACAGCCTTCAACTCGCCGGCGCGGGCGATGATGCGGTCGAGCGGGGGCGAGTTGGCAAGCGCCGGCGTGTCAAACTCGAACTTCAAGCCGACCATGGGACCGTCGCGAACACAACGGTTCATCTCGTCCAGACAGTCATCGACGTAATTGGGATTCATGAAGGCGTAACCCAGGGCGCGGCCGTTCGAGTGCTTCATGGCCTCCATCACCTCATCGTTTTGCTTGCGCATAGACTCCGGGCTGGCGTAGAACTCGAATTGCATTCCCAAAAACACACACATCCGTTCGATGCCCATGCGGTCGGCGTAGCGGAGCATGTTCTGCATCCGCTCCCCGGGCGTCGCACCCTCGAAGCCCTCCAAGTGGCAATGCCCATCCCAGATGCGAAGCGATATGAGTGTCTTCATATCAACCAATCCGGCGGTCGCGGAGGGAGAAGACTGGGTAGAAGACAGGGAATCCCCCTGGACACCCAAATTGGTGCTGCCGGATGCGAACTCGCTGCCGCAGACAACACCCGCAAGGGTTGCGCATGCGGATGTCTGGTATAAGAACTGACGACGAGACAACGCCTGGTTTTTCACGTTCGACCCTCCCTGGGAATCAAGCCTCTCATCTATTCAGCCAGAATTCACTTATTGGAATTACTGACGGCCAAAACATACCACACACTGCCTCGTTTTAGAGCGACCTGTTTCGGGTCCGATCCAAATGGCCCCCAAAGGTTCCCGAAACGGTTCTCACAGCCCTTTGCCACCCGGCACTTCCGCGGCTCGAGGCGAATTGATGGTTTGGAGTTACTTAGGATGGAAGGGACGGCGCAGGATTCTCCGGATAGTGACCACCAGATAGAAGAAGAAGAGCGCCGTAGAGGTGACCAGGATGAGGCTGGCCAAGACCATTGTTTTCTCACTCAAGCTACCAATACTGTCAGGAATATAGTAACGCGCGGAGCTATCTTGCCCCGGCCCAGTGTCCTTGCATACTTTGGCTTCGTGCCCAGCATAAGGGGAGCGGCCGCGACCGGCAATGGTACGGAGGTCTTGGTACTGCCTACACCCCCCTCACCCTCACGCAAAATGATGACGGACGTGAAGGGACTCGAACCCCCGTCTCGCGGATTAGAAAAGCGGTGGTCTACGGTTATGAGCTACATATCAAGCTATGAATTACTCTTTCTTGATGTCATACTGATTGCCGATTCGCAACCGGCAATGAGTTGATTCGCAGCGCGATAGGCCTTGCAACGGGCACAACAATGTACGAGAATTTGGTGCGCTTTTGAAAGAAGGGTGAATCCCATGAAACTCAGAGACCGCGTCGTTCTCGTTACGGGAGGCAGCCTCGGGCTGGGCGCCGAAATCTCCATCGAGGCGGCCCGCGAGGGCGCGGATGTGATCATCAACTACCACTCTCACCGTGCTGCGGCGGAATCCGTGCTCCTCGAAGTCCAGCGCCTGGGGCGCCGCGGGATCGTCTTCCCGGCCGATGTGGGAGTCAAAGCCGAGGTCGAGGCGCTGGTGGCGGCGGGGCTCGAGGCCTTCGGCAAAATCGATGTGCTCGTCAACAATGCGGGAATCGCTTTATGGAAGCCCTTTCTGGAACTCGACGAGAACAACTGGGACAGCACGCTTCGAACCAATCTGAAGAGCGTGTTTCTCTGCTCCCAAGCCGTGGCGCGACATCTGGTGGCACGGAAGAGTCCGGGCAGTATCGTCAACATCTCCTCCATAGCGGCGGCGGGCTCCTTGGATTGCTTGGTGCCGTACTGCGCCTCGAAAGGCGGCATGCTGCTCATCACCAAGGCCATGGCAGTCGAATTGGCCCCCTACAAGATCCGCGTCAATTCCGTGGCCCCGGGTACAATCGACATCGCCCGCAACCGTGAGACGGACCCCCGCTACCCGGACGACTGGCTTCCCTTCATTCCCATGGGCAGGGTCGGTGTTCCCGCTGATGTGGCCAAGCCGGTGATCTTTCTAGCTTCGGACGAGGCCGCGTACGTAACCGGCCAGACCTTCTGGGTGGATGGCGGTGAAACCTCCTATGTGCCCATGCCCCGGGCTGACTTTGCGAGGTGAGGATGCTTGAGACTGAAGATCTGGGCATCGTGGCTGACGACTTGACCGGCGCTTGCGATGTGGCGGCCTGCTTCGCTCCCCAGGTCGGCTCGGTAGGTGTCAAGCTCTCAGCCGATTCAGATTCGGTCGGATTACAAACCCTTCAGGTTCTCAACACTCAGAGTCGTTTACTGGACTGCGTGTCAGCGCGGAGCATTCTGGCGCAAGTGGGAGCTCTTCTCGTTTCAAAGCGGGTCGTTTTCAAGAAAATCGATACCCATTTGCGTGGACCGATCGGGGCGGAATTGGCAGGTCTGTTGGAGGGCCTTAGTTATTCGGGAAAGCAATGGACTTGCGTTGTGGCGCCGGCTATCCCCTCGATCGGCAGGACCACCCGCCAGGGAGTGCAATACGACCACGGGATTCGCATCGATCAAGGCGTATTGTCCAACGATCCGGACTCACCGCCTCTTTCCGCCGATATCCGATTGGTTATCAAGCAAACCGGCGGTGGTGACTGCCTGGTGGCGGATGCGGAGAGCCAGGAGGAATTAGAGCAGGTCGTTGACACTTACCTGGCCGGCGATTGGGTTGTCTTTGCCGGCTCGCTTGGCTTGGCGGTGGCGCTAGCCAACCGGCTCAAGTCCCTTCCCCACCGCCTGGAGACTGGACCTCCCGCACGTCATCCCCTTTTGGTCAGTGGTTCACGACATCCGCGTTCCGCAGCCCAACTCGAGCGCGCGCGGCAGGCAGGAGTCCTAAGTATCGGCTTTGAGCCGGCGCTCCTGCACTTTGATGAAACAATTGGGCCGGACTGGAAGGGCCCCCTCCTCATCCGTATCCTGCCGGGGGACCCATCCACTAGCACCCGTCCGGCTGGGGCAATCCTGGAATCGTTCGTCGACGCGCTTTGTTCGCTCTTGGAAAGAATCAAACCGGATGGGTTGGGGATCATCGGCGGTGAGACTGCCTACCATACCCTGCGGCGTTTGGCAGCCCAGCGGTTGGAAGTTTTCGAGCGACAGTCCGAGGTTATCGCGCGCTCGCGGATCGTCGGCGGCGTGATGGATGGGTGCCGCTTCGTATGCAAAGGAGGGTCAGTCGGGCCCGAGGACGCCGTACTCCAGATGCTTTCCCTCCTTACAGAAGGGAGGACCTGACGATGAAACCGATCCTGGGCATCACTATGGGCGACGCCGCCGGCATCGGTCCCGAGATCATTCTCAAGAGCTTCCACAACCACCGGGACCTTTTCAATCTCTGCCGTCCCCTGGTGATCGGCAGCGCGGCCGTAATGCAGTTCTACGACCAGCGGCTTGGGATCGGCATGCCGATGCGCGTCATCCCCGCCCCCACGGCAGCGGCTTTCGATGGCAAGGCGCTCGAGGTGCTCGATTTGGGGTTGATTGACGTGGAGAGACTGAAAATCTCGGTCGTGGATGCCGAGGCCGGAAAGGCGGCGGTGGTTTACACACAAGAGGCCGGACGCATGGCGATGAACGGGACCATTGACGCCATCGTTTCCGCGCCGCTGAACAAGGAAGCCATGCGCGCCGCTGGTTATCCCTACGAAGGACAAACCCAGATACTGGGTGAACTAACCGGCGCAAAGCAATACGGCATGATTTTGATCTTCGGCCGGTTGCGAGTGTTGATGCTGACCACACACGTCTCGCTGCGCAGAGCCTGCGACGCTGTGACGCGGCAGAAAGTGCTAGCGATGATCGAGCTCGCCGATGACTCGCTCAAGGGTTTCGGGATCCCCAAGCCGCGCATTGCCGTCGCGGGTCTAAACCCGCACAGCGGCGAAGGTGGATTGTTCGGGACCGAAGAGGTCGAGGGGTCGATCCCGGCCATCGAGGAAGCTCGCGCCAAGGGCATCGACGCCATCGGCCCTGTTCCGGCGGATGTGGTTTTTCTCAAAGCCCGGGATGGCGAATATGATCTCGTTGTGGCCATGTATCACGACCAGGCAAACATGGCTGCCAAGCTGCTGGGGTTCGGAGAGGTGGTGACTCTACTGGCCGGCTTGCCGATCATCCGCACCTCGGTCGGACACGGCACGGCCTTCGACATCGCCGGCCGTGGTGTCGCGAGCGAAATGAACCTCGTCTGTGCAATCAAAGCGGCGGCTGAGTTTGCCGCCCTCAAGAAAAGGGGAGACCCGTGAGTGTCCTGAGCGAATGCGGCTCGATGGCCGAAGAGTTGGTGCGCTATTCCCGGCTCTGCTACGAGCGTCATTTGGTGGGCGCCGCTGGCGGCAATCTCAGCGCGCGTGTGCCCGGACGCGATGCGTTTATCGTGACCGCCACTGGCGTTTCGCTGCGCGACGTGACGCTTGAAAACCTCGTGGTCATTGATGGTGGAGGAAAGGTTCTGGAAGGGCCGGTGAGCGCCAGACCTTCCAAGGAGAGCGGTTTTCACCTTGCCGTCTTCGAGATGAGGCCGGCAGTAGGCGCTGTCATCCACGTCCACCCGCCCTACGCCACGACTTTCTCCATACGTAAGAAGCTCATCCCCACCGTGACCATTTCCGCTCAGCTCAAGCTGAAGCAAGGGGTTGTGATCGCCGCGGCCGCGCCCGGCTCCAAGGAGTTGCGCGACTTGGTAGCGCAGGGTGTGAAGGCGTCTCCGCCCGAGGCAACCGTCTTCCTCATGGAGTCGCACGGCCTGCTAACTTTACGCCCGACACTGGGCGAGGCCTTTGACGACGCTGAACTGGCCGAAGACACGGCCAAGATCGCATATCTCGCGGAACTTGCCATGCCCCGCGTACTCCGTTTTCCCAAGGACGCGCGCGTGGTGGATTTGACCGTCCCGCTCAACGAGCGGACTCAGTGTTATCCGACCGATCCTCGCTTTGCCAAGCACTGGCATACCCATTTTGACAAGCAAGGCGTGTGTGTCTCCAAGCTGGAGATGGGGGCCCATTCCGGCACTCATGTAGACGCTCCGATGCACTTCCTCGGCGACGCGTTTCCCGGTATAACTCGGATGGCTTCGCAGCTCTTCATGGGTGAAGCTATCGCCTTGGACAGGCCGAAAAGCCCAGGCCAGAACCTGAGCGTCAGCGATCTTCAGGGGGCAGATATTCACTCTGGAGACATCGTATTGTTTCGGACGGGTTGGGACAAGCGTGCCGGCACTTCGGCGTTTTTCCAGGATGGATGGCCGGGTCTCGAGGCGCCCCTGGTCGAGGAATTGATCCGTCGCGGCGTCAAGGCCACGGGTGGTGACATTGCCTCCGCCGACAGTCCTTCCGCCATTGCCGCCGGAGCTGCCGCCCACAAAGTGGCCGGGCGCGCCGCAATGCCGATTTTCGAGGCCCTCGTCAACCTGGACCAATTGGTGGGCCGGCGCTTCTTTTTCGTCGGTCTCCCGTTGAAGCTCGAAGGCTGCGAAGCCAGCCCCATTCGCGCAGTGGCCATCGTCGCAAACGATGGCCTATGAAAACTAAATTCATAAGAAAGGATCATGCCATGGCAGAATCTGTTGAGATTTTCGGAAACCACCCTTTCCCCCCTGACCGCAAGCGCCCCATCCACATCAAGGTGGACCTGATCCGCCATTTCATCTATCCGGCGGAACGGCCGCATTTCAGCGACTTGAATTACCTCTATGTCAGCACCGATAAGCTCACTGTCGGCACCTGGCAACTCGGGCCCGGGGGCACGTACGATCCCCCCGATTTGCACGCTGGCGATGAGGTTTATTACGTCCTCAACGGCGTGCTCACCGAACACAATCCTGTCCTGGGAGAATTCATTCAGGTGCGCAAGGGCGAAGCGTTGCTCTTGCCCATGCACGGATATCACAAGGGGCACAATTTCGAGCAGGGCATTATGCGAATTCTCTATGTCATCGCTCCCAAAATCTGGGAAACGCAGGTCCCGCCCATGGACTTCAGCGCCGGCAAGATGAAGCAGTACAAGGGCAAGCACAATGCCAGCCTGACCGTCCATCCCCAATTCCCGCAATGGTACGCGCACGGGACCACGGACGACATTGGGCGCTGGCCCGTCCCCGGCCCTCAATGCCGCCAAGCGCCCATCTTCTTCTACCACATCACCGAGGAAAAGAAGCTGCTCAACGTTCACGGCATCGACCATCCCATGCTGATCAAGTTCTTTGTGAGCAACGACCTTCTGCACATGGGAGAATTCATCCTGCCTGCCGGCGGAATCGGGTCGCGCGCCTCTGATCCCGACAGCCACCGGGGCGACGCCCTGCTGTTTGTGGAAGAGGGGCCGGTGACTTTTTTCCTCACCGCGACCCTCGAGGCCTTTGATGTCCAGGAAGAGGAGGCGATGTTCATCCCGGAAGGGGTGAGCTATCAGATGATCAATTATACTGACCACCGCAACAAGGTGATCTTTTCGATTGCGCCCGGCATGTGATGCAGACTCCCTGGCGATTTCTGCGCGAGGCAAGGCGCCAGCGATGTCGCGACTCGACCACGCCAGCAGCATCAAGCGGAAGTTTCGTTGCGGAGGTTCCCGTTTGGGAGACATGGGCGACACGTACTGTTCAATAGCAGAGGAAACTTTAGCAGGATGCTGAAAAACGCTTGTGAAGGTTGTCATTCCGAGCGAAGCGAGGAATCTCGCTCTGGAAACCCCGGTCTGATCGGGGCGAGATTCCTCGCTTCACTCGGAATGACAGGCTAGGGTTTATTAGCATTCTGTTAGAAATCGGAAGGTCACCCGATGAATACACGTGAGCGATTTCTGGAAGTTCTGGATTTCAATCCCCAAGTGCACACGCTGAAGTGGGAGTTCGGCTACTGGGGCGAAACCGTCGACAATTGGTACGCGCAGGGCCTTCCGAAGAAGAACCATCCCGAGGTGAAACTGTCGATGAGCACGCCGACCGCCTCACTCTATACGCCCGCATGGCTCAGCGTGGGCGAGGGCAAGCTGCCGAAGGGTATTGCCGTGATGGCGGGCGGGCTCTATTGGCCGACGCAGGGTTTCCCCCTGGACAGTGATGTCCGCGACTTCTTCGGTATGGACGCAAGCCAGCGGGTGGTAGACGTCAATTTGTTGTTCGATCCTATGTTCGAGGTCCAAGTCCTGTTCGAGGACGACCAGTTCTTCGATTACATCGATGTTGACGGCGTACAGCGGCGCTTTCTCAAGCAGCACGGAACCATTCCCACCACGACGAAGTGGGTGATTGCGGACAAGAAAAGCTGGGAAAAGCTCAAGGAGGAACGGCTAAATTTGAAGAACCTTGCGAGCCGTTTCCCCGTCGACTGGGAAGAGAAGGTGCGGGAATACAAGCAACGCGACTACCCCTTGGCGTTGGGCGGCTATCCCCATGGGTTCTTCGGCACGCTGAGTCATCTAATCGGCTATGAAAACCTCTTCCTGTGGTATTACGACGAACCGAAGTTGGTCCATGACATTCTCAACACTCTGACCGAAGTGTGGATGGCTGTTTATTCTGAGGTGCTGACCCGAACCTCGATCGATCACTGGCACATCTGGGAAGACGTTTCGTACGGTAAGGGGCCCATGATTTCCTTGGCCATGGTTCGTGAGTATATGCTCCCGTACATCAAGCGCATCGCTGACTTCCTGAAAGCGCGCGGTGTCCGGCACATTCTCCTGGACACCGACGGGGATTGCTACCCGGTCATCCCCCTGTTCATGGAAGCGGGCGTGACGGGCATGTATCCGTTCGAGGTCCATTGTGGGATGGATCTCGTGAAAGTTCGGAAGTTATACCCCAAGCTGCAAATTATGGGAGGAATGGCGAAGTCCGAGATCGCCAAAGGCAAAGCCCGGATTGACGAGATTCTGGCGCCTCTCGAGGGCCTGCTGCGGACAGGCGGATGCGTTCCTTTTGGAGACCATTTCATTCCGCCCGATGTTTCGTTCGAAAACTTCTCGCACTATCGCACTCGGCTGCACGAGATCATCGACCGGTTCGGGCGATAAATACAGCCAACGCCTGGGCGAACCCGCGATATTTGTCTGCCCATCCCGGAAATAGAGATTGGTGGGTTCCATGCGCCAGCCAGCGGAGGCCCGCACTAATCCGGAATCTTGAATCCTGGTTCTCAATTCTTGAACCCTGAATCCCGAATCCTGCGTCGTGAATTTCGTTCTTTGCCCCGACTCCTGAATCCTGACTCCTGAATCCTGGGTCACCAACTGCTGTAGGGGGTGCCGTCGAGGGAAAGATCGTTCGAGCCGCTGTGCACGTCCACAATCCCCAGCGAGGTTTGCTTGCGGTTCCCTATTCCCTATTCCCTGTTCCCTATTCCCTACTTCTGAGCCGGTGAAGGGGTCGGTGGGGAGCCTGCCCAGATAGCCTTTCTCGACCAACTCCTCCAGCCGCAAGGGGGCGCGGCCATTGTCCAGCGTGAAGCGATCAATCAGAGCGCGCAGGCTATAGAGGTGATCGCGCAACACGGCTTCCCGCGCCCGCACCACGACGCTCGTGTAGATGGGGGCAGAGATGGAGGCCACGATCAAGATCATCGTCACCACCAGCATCATTCTCGAGAAGCGAGAAACCCTCGGGGCGATTGGCGCTTTTCGGCTTCGGCCGGTGCATGAGGCGACCTAATGATGCGATTTCCGAAGCGACCACCGACTGGTCGCATACATCGCGACACAAACCGTCGCGACGTATGCGCCCGCCGAGACATGGCAGGTGGTCATGCATCCTACGGCCTGAACAGAAGCCGCGGAGTTCCAACCCGAGACACCCTGCGCTAGCCGCCTCATGCTTATCCGGTTGTTTCAGCAAGCCACAACAGGTTGTGCTTCTATATTGGTTAACAAATCCGGTATCCGCATCTGGGGTTTTCTTTTCTTGACCTACCATGCCGAACCGCCATAAACTTACCGTCCTATTTCACTGGAGGAATCGCATGGATCAGATCAATGAAAATCTTGTACTCATCAACAAAGCGATTCACGAGCTGACCATAGCAATTAAGGCCATCAGAGTTATTCTGTACAGGCACGAAATCACAAGCCCTAGCGAGGTGGCCGAATTACAGAGGGAGATTCGTGAGATGTTGGCCACGACTCCCGGAGGCCAGCTTCTTGACAGTCTCTTAAAGGAGATATCTGGTACTCAGTAATCTCTTTGAGAGCCTATGAGCTTTCGCCGCAGTGTCGAACTTTAGTATAATCATGTTCTTCTCCTTTTCTGTTTTTGTTAACCACTCTGTGAACCACTACATATGGTGCCTTGCTGAAACAACCGGATAAGCATGAGCCGCCTATCGGGCCCAACGAGCCACCTGGAGGATGGGATGAACCCACCGGAGTTGCCCGTCTGGCCCGGGGACACCCCCCCCAAGGGCAAGGATCCTGGCGTCCGGCCCTGCTCCTGGGACCACCTTCGCTTGGTGGAAGAACCTCCTTGCCTCCTTCTTTTGAGGATCGAGCGTAAAGAGGTCGAACAGCCGCTCGCCCTGCGGCCTCTCGCAGTAGCTTCCAACAACCGCAACGTCCCCGGGCGTCCATACCATGGCAATCGGCTCGTAGCCCTGTGGAAGTTCGAAAGACCACGCGGAAGCGGTTGCCGTCGTCGCGAAATGGACACGCCAGACCTGGTGGTCATTGTCAGGGACATCCCAGAGGACATACTTCCCATTGGGCGAGACCGGCCCGGCTGAGTCGTCAAGGTCACTCGGAAGGGGGGGGAAATCAGTCGCTACTTTCCCACCTCGGATAATCTTATATTTGAGCGACCAATTAAGGCCTGTCTCCTCGTAGTCCTCAGGCTGCCGATCTTGAGTAGCAATGAGGCCGTCGCCCAAGTAGTCAGCGTCGTAGCATCCCATACTCCAAAGAATCTCTGCTGAAGGCACCTGCACCGCTGCGAGCACGTTTATTCCACCGATTGGACTTACTTGGCTCTCGATATAAAGGATGCCTTTCCGCGCCTCCCATCCGAGAAAGTGCGGATCAGCCCACCCGTCTTCGTTTAGTTTCTGAGCGGTAAGAAGGGTTTTCTGCAATCCGGAAGCGAGCTCGAGGATTACCACATCTCCCCTTGCGCACTCGTGGGCTTTCGGATCACACGGCGTCGACACCTCCTTGCGGATGAGCAGCGACTTGCCGTCGTCGGACCAGCCCAGCAGATGATTCTTGCCATCGTCTGTTAGTGCTCGCCATTTCTTCGTGCGAGGAGACAATGTTATGAGGTCGCCGGGATCGAAACTTTGCCTCGTGAATGCCGTCGAGCTGTCGACTGCCGAAGCGATTGCTTCACCGTCGGGGCTCCAGACGTATTCTAGCACCTGCCATGGCGTCGCGACCTTAACTGCTGGCTCCCCGGCAGCACCTATCCACAACGATCCCGACTCAATGAATGCGTAGTTCTCGCAATTCGGCGCCCAGGCCAGATCGTGGGGTTCCTTGAAGCCTTGCGCAATCTCAACAGGAGTTTTGCCGGACTCCATCCTAAATAACGACCCGCCGAACGCGAAGAGTATCGGCGACTGCGGGCAGCGCGCCGTCGATGCGCCGCGGCCGCCCGCAGTCAAGGAAGCCATGACAACCAGGACCCACAATCCGTTCCGCCACAGCACATCAAATGCATGACGCCTTGCCCCTTCCCAATTTCGCATAGATACCATCCTGCTCAAGCTACCGCACTTTTCGTGAGTCTCTCGTGAGATGTCCGGTGCGGCGCGTGCGTCTCAGACGCACTGCTATCGCCGCGTGAGCGTCGGCGGCGGGCCGTCAGGATACCACCCAGAACCTGGTCCGTGATCATTGGTCTGTGTTTGACTTTCTGGAGTGAGACCAAGATTTCCAGCCTGATAGAGCGCCCACTGCTGCCACCACGAGGGTCCAAACCACATACCTCTCCCGCCAAACGTAAGACGAATGGGCATGCTCTTAACAGACGAACACCCCATCCGGTCCTGGATCGCTTTGATCCCACCCAGAAGGGCCTTACGGAAGCCAGGTTCGGTCGGATTAAACCTTTGCGAAAGCTCGGTTGCGAAGTCATCCGGCGATCTGAGACCAAAAACACTGTCGCCGTAGGTGGCCGTAAACCACTGGCCCGACGGCGCCATGCCCGGATTGGGGTTCACGCTAGTATTGAATGTGGCGTAGTATAGTCCTTTTCCACTTGGGCCCCACGATGAAGTCGCATACGCAGGGAGGTCGGACGGGGACGGTCGGGCGGTCCAGGCTCCTACACTGAAGTAGTTTGCGTACAGCCTGGCGTTTCTGTTCGTCCCGTAGCCCGTCTCCATACCGCTTAGTCCCAGGATATTTTGGACAGGCAGGTCCAGATTGTCAGCAATGTCTTGAGCGGCCTGGAGATTGTTAATCATGAATTTGATCGCATTGTCACTCGGGCTGCATTTGGCGGATTCGAGCCCTAGGGGGTCCCGCAACGTACACGGATTGTTCAGTACGTATGCGTACCGGTTGAGAGACTGGGGATTGGTGATGTCGCCGCCCAGCGGGTCGGGGGTGAGCCAGCGGCCATGGCGGGGAATGTAGTAGCGGTTGGGCGGCTGGTAGCCGTCCGCCTCCGGGTCGTACCAGAGCAGCGAGGCATAGTACTGGAACAAGCTCCCGTTGGCGGTGTCCACGGCCTTCTGCCCCCAGGGATAGAATAGCAATTCCCCACTGCTGTGCCCCCCTACGTCCGTCCCTTGCCCCGTTGACCCCAGAGCGTTGGGATGGTCGAAATACAGCGGCCCCGGCGTGCCGGGGGTGTAGTTCCCTAGCATCCGCCCGCCGAAGGGGACAGCGGCGTTCCATATACCCCAGTAGCCGCCCAGAAACCGCCCCTGCGGGTCCACCCAGTAGCTCCGCGTCCCGTTGGTCCGATACACCCGCCAACCCATGGCGTTGAACGTCTCGCTAGCCGTATTGCCGCTATCAATCGAGATGACGTGCCCCTCGGCGTCCCACTGGTAGGTGTGCACGCTATCGTTAATCAAGTTCCCCGCCGCGTCGTAGGTGAAACCGCTGGAGCTGGCGAGCTGGTTCGTGCCGGGGGTGTAACTCCACTGAGGGCACGGTCCGTTCGTGCTCCCGTTCTGAACGCAGGTCATGTTCCCCCACAGATCGTAACTGAAGGCGAGGTTGTATGTCCAATTGCCTGTGGCCACGGCTGTGCTCAGCCGGTTCACGTTGTCGTAACTGTACGTCGCCGTGTGGCTCAACGAGGAATTGGAGCTGTCCTGATACCAATAGCCCATCACGTTGCCGTTGTTCTGGCTCCCCTGCGTCGGCGCGGCGCAGCTTGTGGGGTTACTTTCGTCCGCGTAGTAATTGTACACCAGGCAATACCCGGTGCCGCTCGCTCCCGCGAGCGAGATTACCCAGGGCTGCAAGCGCTTGTTGTATTGATACGTTTCCTGGGCGTTCACGCAACTGCTCCCCACGCAGCCGTTCTGGAGCGTGCTCACCGCCCCCCAGGGAGTGTAGCTGATGCTCTGCGCCAAATACTGGGGGTGGGTCGCGTCCGCCAGGGAGCTTTGTATCGCCGTTACCTGCTGCGCCGAGTTCACGGTGTTGGTTAAGGTGAATTGCCCTGGATGCACCCAACTGGTGACGTCTCCCGCGAGGTCGTAATTATAATGCGTGTCCCAAATGCTCGAAGTGCCGCAATTCGCCTGGGTGCACTGCCAAAAGTCCTGGATGCGCCCCACAGGATCGTAGCTGTAGGCCGCGGCGGTGGTCGGGCTGGTGCATGTCCCCACGGTTGTATTTGAGCAAGCGAGGACCATCCTCCCTTTGGCGTAGGAAAAACTTACACCTGACCAGGCAGGCATGGTACTCGGCGCTTGGTCGTAGAAGAAATTGGCCGTGGGCGTGGTGCTATCATTGTAGGTCTTCGACGTAAGGCGGTTGACCGCGTCATAGGCGTAAGTGGTGGTCACGGTGGTGCTGCAACTGGAATTCTGGTTCTCGAGCGGCGCTGTTTTGGAGGTCAGGTTAGCGTTGGCATCATAGCCGTAAGTGGTGGAACACTGCGTGCCGCCGACATTGACCTCGGGGATTTGGGCGCTCGTCAGGCGCCCCAGCATGTCGTAGTTGTAGGTGCGGGTCTGGCTGCCCTGAGTCACGCCGGTGAGGTCGTTCAGGAGGTTGTAGGTGTAGGTGGTCTGATAATTCAAATGCGGGGAGACGCCGGGGTCTTCCGTCGCCGCAGTGACGCGCCCCAAGCCGTCCGAGCAGAGCGTGCGCGCTTTGCTCGCCGGGTCAGTGACGGTCGAACAGTAGGTCAAGGAGCTGACTGCGAAGGTCGTGGACGCGGTGCTCCCGTCCGGGGCTTGCACCGCGGTGGTTCGGTTGAGGGCGTCGTAGGTGTAAGTAGTGAGCCCGTCAGTGGGAGCGCCCGTGCCGGTGTGGGGGTTTGATACCGTATAGACGCGGCCCAAGCCGTCGTACACGGTGTCCACCTCGCTAGCGGTGACGAACGGTCCGCTGAGCCCGCAGACCGTCGCTGCATTCGAGTAGGAGACCTGCGTGCCGATGGACCCTGCTCCACCTACTGGCGTGCTCACACCCCTGGTCGTGTAAGTGGCGACATGACCTTTCGAGTCGACGGCGAAACCTCCAGAAAAGTTAAACGCAATGAACCAGAAATTGAGACTGAATGAACCTCCGACCTGGATCGTAAATGGATTCCCAATTGGCATTATGCAGGGGACAAAATCACAGTCGAATATGCCCCCGCCCGGCCAAGGTTGCGGAAAACCAGCGTTGCCAGGGAAGCCCGGCATACCGGGCCCCCCAGAGGGGAGAGGCCCGCCGGGGATGGGATTGCTTAGAGCCGGGGAAGCCCCGCCTCCGCCGCCACCTCGAGGAGGGACGGGGAAAAATGGCGGCACCGGCGGGGGGCACTCACCCGCGGGTCAATCAGCTATTGGGCCCAGACTCCTCCGCATTTCTCTTACACACCTCTCGCAGAAACCTGACGATGGGTAACGGATACCAACGCACCTTGAAGTCTTCAGGAATGAACGTAACGCGATAACGCTCCCCGGCGTAATCAAGCCTAACGTAGACACCCGCAGGCGACAGACGCACCCTGGAGACCGCGCTTAGGGGAGCTGATTTCCAGACGAAAAGCCGACGAAAACGGAACTGTCCTTCGGCTATCTCTACGTCGCACAGTCCGATCAGGAGCGCGGAGCCCGCCGCCAACAGGCAAAGGTCAAAGGGAAGCAAGATAATCAAATAGGGTAGCTTAGCCCGTGAGGCATTGAACCAGCCCCTAAAGAAATCCGAGGAACCCCAAATCAACATTAGGCCAAGGAACCTGCCCAAAGTGGTTGCGAGAAGCGACGTCTTGAACCTGAAGTCTTGAGGCGCGTTCTGGATAGGCATGGCCATTCACCAAATCTTCCCACCGCGGCAGTAGGGGATCGATCCCACAATCACGTAAACGGGAAGGACCGAGGTGGCAAGGCCCCAGCCGCCCGCGCCATACCCAACGGTGTATGTGGTGGTCCCGCTTCTCGCCATGTCAACGCTCCCCCCCCATCCCCCCAGCACCGCTCCTGCAGATATGGTTGACTCGAAGACCCACCCACCCGAAGATTGAGGGGTGGTGGGGACAGTGCGATTCGCCTTCCCCACCTGGATGCCGGCTACCGCTCCCGCTCCGGCCCCGGGGAAAGCAGGCCCGATCTCGTACGCTGTTACTTGTGTGGCGTTTCCATAGATGTCCACAGTGGTTACGGAAGAAGCAGAACCCGTTGCACCGATGAGCCCGCCAACACCGAACGACCCACCCACGCCATAGGAGACGCTCTTTGTCTCACCATTTCGTGCGTTTAGAGCCTTAGCAACCGCCGTTGCGGCGAGGATGGACAGGCGTGTGAAAATTGACGGGTCCATGCAACCGTTGCCCAACAGGTCCTCCGCTGTTCCGATATCAGCATTCCCTAAGCTGGGTGCACCACTGCCGCCTGTTGGACCGGTGCCGCCTCCGCCGCCGCCCCCACCCGGCCCATTAGGAGGAGGCATTGGTCCAGGCGGCCAAGGGTCCGGCGGTTCGCACGAGGGGTCCCAAGGATCGCACGGCTCGGGACAACCAAGGATAGGGTCGCAGATAGGCAGGAACAAACCCAGCGGGTCGACAAGGGTCGTCGGACTATTGAGCACATAGGCATAGAGGTTGAGGGACTGGGGATTGGTGATGTCGCCGCCCAGCGGGTCGGGGGTGAGCCAGCGACTGTGCCGGGGGATGTAGTAGCGGTTGGGCGGCTGGTAGCCGTCCGCCTCCGGGTCGTACCAGAGCAGCGAGGCATAGTACTGGAACAAGCTCCCGTTGGCGGTGTCCACGGCCTTCTGCCCCCAGGGATAGAATAGCAATTCCCCACTGCTCTGCCCCAGTACGTTCGTCCCTTGCCCCGATGAGCCCAGAGCGTTGGGATGGTCGAAATACACCGGCCCCGTCGTGCCGCTCGTGTATTCCCCCAGCATCCGCCCCGCGAAGGGGATTTCGGCGTTAAACGAGCCCGGACTCCAGTAGCCCCCCAGGTATTGTCCCCAAGGGTCATCCCAGTAGGTCACCGTGCCGCTCCCCTTGCTCCAATACGCGGGTGGCGCAGACATTGCCTTTGATGTCTGCGCCTCCCGGCCAAGTGATATAAACTGTCCCCATGCCATGTCTGAAGCATTTCTACGGTCAGAATCATCTCCACTACCTGACCGCCAACACTTATCGAAAAGCCCGCATCTTCGACTCCGACCGCTACAAGCGCAAATTCGTTCAGACCCTGGATGACCTTCGCACCGAGCTGGGCTTCAGGATGATCGGCTACGTACTCATGCCCGAGCACTCCCACCTGCTGGTCTGGCCGGGCCCCCTGGCGAACCCTTCCCAAATCATGCAGAAGCTCTCGGAACGCACGGCCAATTCCATCCTCCGCAACCTGCGTGAGAACGTGGCTTTCCCTTGGTGTCGGAAGATGCTGAAGCGCTTTGCATTGCCGCCCACCGTGCATGACCATGCGCACTATCGGGTCTGGAACCGGCGCGGCTACGATATGAACATCTGGAGCGAAAAGAAAATCCACGAGAAGCTCAACTACATGCACAATAACCCAGTAAAGCGCGGGTTAGTCGCGCAGCCCGGTGACTGGCCCTGGTCAAGTTGGAGATACTACTACCTTGACGACAGTTCAGTTCTGGCGATGGACCGGCTACCCTAAACACGGGGCATGATTAGTTGCAATGCGACGGAGTGGGTCGCAGGCATCAAAGGCAATGTCTGCGCCACCCGCGTGTCCGTGGACTCACTCAAGAGGCAGCCTACCGTCCATCCGGTTGCCCGTGACGGTTACCTTGATACCTTCCACTTTGAAGTTCCGCGTATCTGGCACGCCGGCAGTTTGATACTCTGCGGTGACAAAGTTGTAGGCACCTAGAGCCCGCATCGTAAACCGGGCGGCGTTCTCCCGGAACAAATCGATCCTTTTCGTGGTGCCGAAGTAGCAGTTCTTGTCGAGAAGGCGCGGATCGCCTCGCGACAGAAGAAGGTCAAGTTTCGTCTGGATTGGGCCGCCAGTTCCTTGAAGCGTGAATCCTTTTCGGATCTCCCAAACCGTGTAATCCAACTCTGTCAACAGCCTCGTCCTGTCGATCGCAATATTGAAGTCAACCGGAAGGTCATCCGGGTAGCGGAGCTGATAGGCATTGAACAGCAGGCTGAGATAATCCTCGCTTAAAGGCAAGATTAGGCCGGCCGATTTCAGATTCTGATACAGAGCCGGAACGTTATGACCCGCGAAGCCCTTAGGGATTCCGATCCCTCTCAACAGGAAAATCGCTTTAAGGTACTTCTCGACAGCCGTGTTCGATAGGACCGCTCCATTTACCAGCAAATCTCCGAGCAGGAACTGCCGAGCGCCGATGTAGTCATCGTCCGCCCATTTAATCCACTCAATTATGACGTTCGCTGCAGCCGGTGCACGGCCGGTCGCCTTGTCAGCCATAGCTATTCTCCCATGCACATATTTATTATAGCAGGGTAGCGCAGACTCTCGCATCTCAGAGAGTCTGCGGCTTTCCCCCTGCCACGACCCGCGGTTCTGGGCTTTGATCGCCGTAGCCGCATGTTCACAAAAAGTGGACGTTTACCATGTTAAGAACCGCAGACTTTGAACGGCACAAGCGCGGACCACCGCTTTTGTGGTCCGCGTCTTTTCGGCCTCGTTATGGAGCGATCAAATTCGTGCGCGCGGATCGGAGGGCATCCTCACACGGTCGACGATCAAACCGCAGCGTTTCTTTTCTTCGTCGGCGCTCCTGCCGGCGTACTCGTTGTAGCTTGACCATCGCCAATCTTCCAGGCGGCTGACCCAACCGGCCCTCACCGGGTTTAGGTGAATGTATTCCACCTTTTCGTTGTATCCCTTGACGCTGTGCCGTCCGCGCCCCGGGGCTGGTTGCCCGCGCTCACTGAGGAGAAGACGTGGACCACAAAATCGGCGGTCCGCGCTACTTGCTTGCTTTTCGTTTAAATCGCCCTTGTCACCGCAAGCCGGAAAGAGCCCTCATCTGAGTCCTTCAACCTGGAACCCGACGCCTGGCACCCGGCACCTGCATTTTCCGCTTGACATCCCGACCCGTCTGTGGTAGCCTATGTACGTTTGTCGCTAGCTTCCGGGGGGTCGGACAAGACGGCGCGCCGGGCGAAGTTGAAGAGTCTGCCGGAAAGGAAAGGCAGGAGAAAAGGAAAAAAGATTGTTTTTTGATACGAGCGAAGCCAGTATCTTATTGAAAATGAAGGTCGAGCATTTTGAAAACGCCCAAAACGAGCTGGTTTTCAGGCGCAAATTAGCCCCAAAATGCACTCCAAAATCGCGATTTTTGCCAATTTGAGACCTCATTTGCACCTCGCGAGGGCGAAATCATAGCGGGGCTACATGGCGTTTCAAGTTTGTTCCGATTGGAACCCGCCACCCCCTGCCCCCTCCTCCGCCGAGGAGGGGAACCACTTTCATGGCGGAAAGATGGTTGGAGTACGGCCCGCCAAGGACGGCAAAAGGCGAGCAAACGCAAAAAGATGTTAAAATAAACGGAACGAACTATGTTAAGTCTTTTAGAATCAACAAAAGTGTCAAAAAACGAACTCAAAACGAACTGGTTTTTGAGTGCAAAAAACGCCAAACGAACTCAAAAATTGGCAAAAAACCCACCTTTTTGCGGCTCGGAGCGAGCGCAAAAACGGGGAGCGTAGAGCATCAGAATCCCCTAAACTGGGACCGCCACTTCGGGTACGGTCTACTGCTCCCGTTCAGCAAGATGCGAACTAGGGGAGGGACTGTGGCTTGGCCGAAGGTGAGAGCGGTTTGAGTCGCGGCCGCAGGGGGCTAGTGGAACGGTACTTCCAGCCGCGCCTGACTCGGAGAGCATATGGGAGGCGTGAAGGCAGTTGAACCCCGACCACCGGGTTACAAATTTGTTAGTCTATATCTCGAAGCTACAGGTCAGCTCTTCAATCACTTGTTTAGCTGTCGTACCGATTGCCAATTACCAACCGGCAATGGGTGGATTTGCAGCGTGATAGGTCTTGCAACGGGCACAGGATTGTACGAGAATTTGGTGCGATTTTGAGGAGCATCCAATGATGAATGAATCGGAACCGAAACCAACAGCTAAGTTGAATTCCGAGTTGCTCGATCGGAGGGAATTCCTGACTGCCGGCGGGAGCGCGCTGGCTTCCTTAAGCGTCTGGGATCAGCTCGCCGAGGCCCAAGCACAAAGGGAAGAGGCTTCGACACCGCAGGGCACCGAAGAAGTGGAGACTCCGGTCTGCCGCCTGCGTCTCGACCGCAAGAACGGGAACTTGGTGGGAGTTGCGTGGAAGGATCCTACGCTTGAGATCATTCAGGAACCGCGGCTCGGCGAGAATTTTAGGCTTCTATTTCCAAGGCCTGATTATGAGGCCAACTACTTCGCGAGCCGCGAGCAGAATGTAACTCGAATGGAAAAGACGGCCAATGGGGTCACTTGCGTTTATGAGAAGCTGCGCAATGCCCGAGAGACACTCGACATCAAGGTGCGCTACCACATCGAAGCCGCCGGTGGGCGCTTGGAATTCACTATCGACATCGAAAACCCAACGGATCTGCCCCTCGCAGAAGTTTACTTTGCGATGATCGGCGGTCAACAGGGTCTTGGAAACCGTCTCGACACCGAATCGCTCGTGCCCGGCTTGAATCATAACTTCGTGCCGGCCCTTTTCAGTAAATTTAGCCCCGGCGGATATGGCGGGGGCAATCTGGGCATTCGCTATGACGCGGCGAGTTTCACTTACCCCGGCGCCATGCAAATGGGATGGACGGAATTCTTCAACCGCAAAACCAAATTGGGACTCTATTATGCGAACCATGACCCTGAAACGAGACAGACGGGCCTCTACTTTGAACTTCATCCATTCACCAAGAGCGCCGCGGTGGGCGATAACTGGCCGAGTCCCGAAGACGTTCCGCCTGGCGAGCCGATCGGGCTCACGATGGGTTGGATGAACTTTCCTTTCCTCAAGCAGGGCGCCTTCCATGCCGGCCCGGTGGCGCTTCAGGTTCACAGAGGTGACTGGCACGAGGGCAGCGAGCTGTACCGCGCCTGGTTCGACCAGCATTTTCAGGTTAAAAGGACACCGACTTGGCTGCGGAAGGAGATGGCCTGGCAATCCGTCATCATCTCCAATTGTGAAGATGTGATTGTATGGAAGTTCAAAGACCTGCCGAAACTGGCAGCGGACGCGAAAAAGTATGATGTGACGACGTTCGAGATTTTGGGTTGGGATATGGGGGGGATCGATCGCGGCTATCCACAGTATCATCCTAATCCACGTCTGGGGACGTACGAGGAATTCAAGCAGGCCCTGGCGGAGATGAAACGAATCGGAGTTCATCCTCTGATTTTTGCCAATACCGATGTGGCCGATACGGCCACGCCCTTATTCAAAGATAAGCTACAGCGGTATGCGGTTATGGGACGATGGGCCCCCGACGTAGCACTCATGGGATGGGGTGAGGGCACGAACATTGCCCGCATGGGATTGACTCGCCACAACATGACCTTTGTCAGCCCGGCTCATCCCGAATTCCGCAAATTCGAAATCGACCAGTTCGTTCAGCTTGTTAAAGATGGGGCGGACGGGTTCCAGTTCGACAAGAGCCTCCCTCCCGGAATGCTGGATTTCAACCCCGCTCTCGGCACTTCTCCTGATCGCTCGCTGCCTGAAGGCATCCTCACGACGTTGAAAGAGATTCAGCGAAAGTGTCGCGAAGTCAATCCCGATTTCACTTTCGCTTCGGAAATCATGTGGGACCGGTCCTTCCCCTACGTTGATGTATCCTACGTACGTATGGGCGATATCGACATGAACTCGCCGGCGCTCCGCTACACATTCCCGGAGTGGATGTCAACGATCTGCGCGGAGAGTCCGGGCGACTTCAACGTGATGAATAATGGCATGCGGTACGGGCTCGTCTGGGCGGTTCAGCCCCGCCATTATAATGACTCGATGGATGAGCCGCTCACTCGGCCGCTCTCCCGCTACGTGAAGGAGTTGATCCGGATCAGGAGCAAGCACAAGGAATTGCTCTTCCACGGACGGTTCCGTGACACAGTGGGCGCCGAGGTGACGGCGGGCAAGGATGTGCGGTATTCGGTGTTTGAGGGAATGGACAAACCCGGTAAAGCTTGCGTGATTGTGAATTACGGCGCCAAGGAGGCTAGCGCGACGGTGACATGGCCGGGTGGAGAAAATCAAGCAGTTGAGGTTCTCAAGCCGTTTCAACCGGACGCCGTCGGCAAGCTGCCGGTGAGAATCCAGTTGCCGCCGCGCACCTGCGCAGTGGTGGTGGAAGTTTGACCTGTCCTCAGCTTGCAGGCAAGGTTACGGGGATTCCCACCAGAACCTCGACTGCAATCGGCCTATTGAGCCGTTGCGCGGGCCGGAACTTCCAACGACTGAAGGCAGCCAGGGCGGCCTTATCGACAGCCTCGAGAAGACCTTTGTAGACCTTCAGTTCGCCGACCGAGCCATCTTCCCAGATTACGCCTTGCAGGATGATCATGTCTTTCCGGTTTGGGTCCGATTCCGACACGGGAGGGCGGCGAAAGTCGAATTGTTCCAGTGATGAGGGTGGGACGACGCCGGGGTCAAGTTTGATCTCTACACTGTGTGGTTCCTGTCCTTGGCTAGCGGCCGAGCCAACGTGGGCGCAGTACTGGAGAATCCAATTCTTGCCCGGCATCGGGAGGTAGATCGTATATATCTTCCCGCCCTTCAAGACGCCGTAGGCCTGGAGGCCGCCACCGCCTGCGGGCCCGGCGGTGACAAGCATCATTGGTCGCCGAGGACCGGGCGGGGTGACGGGGTAGACCATGGTCGCGGCAAAAAAAGCGGGCAGGACGCCGTCTTTATCTCCGCTTAGCCCTCCGCTGATGCTGACATTCTCGCTGGGCGGTGGGCTGGAAACTGCACCGCCGCCTCCTCCAGCGCTCTTATCGCCGGAACCAGGACCCGCGCTCGCCTCACCGCCCGCACCCTTCCCTCCGCCACCGCCCCTATCCCCGGGACCAAGACCCGTGCTCGCGTCACCGGCCGCACCTTTCCCTCCACTGCCACCTCCTTGCGCATCGCCATTTGGAACGCCACCGGGCGAGCCCTCCTTGCCGCCCGCCGGGGAAATGGAAAACACCCCTTGACGATTGCCCGGCGGAAGCGCCACGGACTCGGCCGCAGGCGCGGGTTCAACGCTGAGGCTGAGTAGTCCACCACCTCCAGACGGAGTCTTCCGTGTGTCGAGTTCCGCAAGGGTTGCCGGCTCCTTGGCCTTGGAAGGCTGGGTTGGCGGAGTTGGCGGCGGAGGCAGGGGGACCGGTAGGGCAGGGTTCGGTAAAGGGTTGCGAGGAGGGACAAGAGCGAGCGCAGGAGGAGGCGGCTGCGGCCTAGGCGCCGGAGTCAGCGGTACGACAGGACCCATAATCGCCTTTGGGGCAGGGGCCGCGGGCGGGGCGGGGCGGGGCGGGGGTGGTGGGGGAGCCACGGTACCGATCAGGATGTTGGGCAGTCGAAGCTCATACGGAATTTTGAGCTCAGGCGGCGAGGTAGACTGCACGATTGTTTGTCGGCTGTTGTCGGGGTGCGGCGGGTTGGAGATTATAGTGAGTGTCGGATGGAAAGCCGTGCCGCCGCGCGCCGGCGGCCGTTCTGGACGACTCCCTTGCCCCGGTTTTCCGCCGGGCCCGCGGGGTTTTAAGGTGGGAAAATAGCCCCCTAAATTAAGGTGATGAAGGACGTACACCACTCGTTCGGGACGATGCTGCCTGGCCTTGCTTGGTTGAACCAAGAACATCGAGACGGGCAGGCGAACCAGCACAAAGACGAGGGAGAAATGGAGTAGGAAGGATGAGAAAAGCCCCGGGGCGGTACGGCGGTCCTTCGGCCAGGCGTGTGTACGGTGGAGACCAAGCGATTGCACTGGAGAGTCGGTCTCCCAAATGGACGCCGGCGCTTGACCGATCGAGCGGTGACTGCGGCCCTTAAGGAACGAGTATTGTGGCGCCCCCTGCTCCACGGTCCTTCGAACCTCCCTTTTCAATTGCCAAGTTCTGCTCTTCAACCGCTCAAGAAACGGCTCCTACCAACGGGGGATCCTAAATACGAGCCCCGTCGAAACCCTGATGTTATCCTGCCTCAGGTTTAAAAAGCGAGTCATCATGTAATCAGCCTGGATCACTCGGAACGCCACCTTGTCGTTTATCCTGACGTCTATCTCCCCGCCCACTGCGACGGCAAAACGATAATTCGACTCGGAGATTCCGTCAAAGCCCGCGCTTCCCCGGACGGCTCCGAACAAAGCGTGAGCAGATGGCGTCACCGCCTTGCTCTTCCGATAGGCGAAGCGAGGCCCGTACATGATGGATTGGGTATTTACGTTAACGCCGGCACGCGTTCCGTAATGAGTGCTGAAATCGAGGACGCCACCCAGCCAACTATTCAAGTTCTCGGCTGCCGAGACATGGACTCCGTCCAGGTTGAAGCTCGTATCGTTCAGGTCAGCAAGAAAGTGCGAATAACCGGCAAAAACCTCAATCCTAGGCGTCGTCTGCTGGGCTGCCGCAGCGACAGAAAAGAACAGAACCAGAGCGAGCAAAGAACCAGCCTTCTGCATCATCAATTCCTCCAAATCATTTACTGTACCGTCAGGCCTGCGGTGGTGGAGTGCGCGTTTGCTGAATTGCCGGAGGTTCCGGTCAGCGTAAGCATGTAATGGCCTGCCGGAGTCCCGTTGGGGACGTCAACCTGACTTCCACCCGCGCCACAGGCCGCCCAGAGCAGCACCAGGCCCATGACTAGGGCGAGGCGCAACAGGACCCGGCGCCGGCGCGCCATCGCTTGGCTTGTCACAAGGGTGAGGAGGAGCAGCAACCACAAGAACCATGTGGGCCTGAGTTGTGAAACCAAGCGTGGCAAGTTCGGGTTCGGCCCTGAACGCGGCGGCGGCATCGAGCGCTCCACGGTCGTCACAGTAATCGTAGCCGCGATGGGATTCGTTCCGTCGGGGGTCACCGCGGACGGTGACACTGAGCAGGTTGCACCTCGCGGCGCACCGCTACAGCCCAGCGTAACCTTAGTGTTGAACCCGAAGGACGGCCTCACGGTAATAGTGTAGGCAACCGAGTGTCCAGCGATGACGGTTGCCGAAGATGGGTTGACAGAAACTGCGAAGTCCGCTCCGCTCCCTCCCAAGCTCACTATCTGTGGGCTCCCCGCCGCGTTGTCGCTGATGGTTATCAAACCGGTTCTGCTGCCCGCCGCCGTGGGGGTAAAAGTGACGCTGATAGCGCAGTTCGCTCCCGCCGCCAAGCTTGATCCGCAAGTGTCGAGTTGCGCAAAGTCGCCGGTCACCACAATACTCGATATTGTTAACGCTGCCGTACCTGTGTTGGTCATCGTGACGGCTTGCGCCGCGCTCGTGCTCCCCAAAGGCTGAGCGGAGAAAGTCAGGCTGGTGACGGAAAAGCTAACGACCGGAGCTGGCTGACCGGTCCCGGCGAGAACGATCGCCTGCGGGCTGTTTGCAGCGTTGTCAGTGATGGTCACAGACCCATACCGGTTCCCGGTGGCTGTGGGCGTGAAGATGATGCTAAGGGTGCAGTTGGCTCCACTGGCAACGCTGGCGCCGCACGTATTGGTCTGCGCAAAGTCGCCGCCGGCCACGATGTTGGTGATAATCAAAGGCGAGCCACCGGTGTTAATCAAGGTTACGGATTGTGAGACGCTGCTTGTCCCTACCCCCTGGGGAGGAAAGCTGAGATTCGTAGTCGAGAGACTGACCACGGGCGCAGCGACCCCGGCGCCCGTCAGCAGCACCACCTGAGGGCTGCCCGGGGCATTATCGAGGAGGGTCAGGGCGCCCACGCTGGGACCCGGGGCAGTGGGATTAAACGTGACGTTGACCACGCAGTTGGTGGTGGGCTGGAGCGGCGCGGTGGTGCAATCATTCGTCTGAGAGTAAGCGCCGCTGACATTGACAGTTGAAATCGTCAACGCCGTCGTCCCGCCGTTAGTAACCGTGAGCGCTTGAGGGCTACTCGCCACGCCCACTTGCTGATTTCCGAAGGCCAGGTTGGAGGCCGAGAGGCCGACCGTCGAGGTGCTGCCGGTCAGATTGATAACGTGCGGGCTGCCAGGGGCACTGTCCACAATCGTGACCGAGGCCTTTCGAATTCCTGCCGCCGTTGGGGCGAAGGTCACCGTGATCGTACACTGAGCCCCCGCGGTCAGAGTCGATGTAGAAACGGGGCAAGTGCTGGTTTCGGCAAAGTCACCGGCGGCCGGTCCCGTTACACTAATGCTGGAGATGGTCTGCGAGTTATCACCGTTGGTGAGCGTGACGGTTTGCGGGGGACTCGTGGTGCCAAGGCTCTGGGTCGGGAACAAGAGGCCGGAAGGGTTGAGAGCAATTCCCTCCAAGAAACTGACCTTGGAGATGAAGGCATCACAGTTTCCGCCGGGACTGACCTGGAGTGGATTGGCCAGCGGAAAGTCCACCGAGCAGGTTTGGCCGGCGACGTAGGCAGAAGCTGGATTGCCCATGTCCACGGCGATGCCGTTTCCACTTTCGGTGTTGCTGCCGCCCAGATAAGTCGAATAGACCAGCTCGGACCCGGCGGAATTCAGTTCGGTGACAAAGGCATCGGCATTGCCGCCCCCGTAAGTAGTTTGGAAGACGGCGCCGGAGACGGGAAAATCAGTGGAAGTCGTGGAGCCCGTCAAGTAGATATTGTCACTCGCGTCCACGGCCACGCCGGCGGCGGAATCCGCCAGGCTGCCCCCCAGGTAAGTGAAGTAGACTAGGGACGGCGCGCCGCTCAGGGAGAATTTTGCCACGAAGGCGTCGCCCTCACACACCGAAAGCGAATCCAACTTGCAGTTGGGCTGATAAGCGCCGCTGGGAATAGTGAACCCGAGGGTGCTCGCTTTGGAGGTCGTAACCCCGGCGACGTAAGCATTTCCGCTCGCGTCCACGGCCACGCCGTTGCCCTGGTCAAGCCCGCTGCCACCCAAATAGGTGGAGTAAAGAAGGGAAGCAGCTCCTTTCGCATTGGTATTGACCTTGGTCAAGAATGCATCCCCGGCGCCTGCATAGGCGGATTTTAGTGCGCTGCCAGTCGTCGGGAGATCCTGCGAGTAGGTCACGCCGGTGACGTAGGCATTGGCGCTGCCGTCAACCGCCACGCCGTATCCGACGTCCTCGTCGCTGCCGCCGAGGTAGGTGGAATAAAGGATTTCCGAGCCCGAGGCGTCGATCTTGGCGATAAAAGCGTCCGTGCCGTTGCCACCAAACGGAGCGCCGTTGTTGCCAAGCGTAGTTTCGAAACCGCCAAGGATGGGGAAGAGCGGGGGAGGAGTTTCGGGCGGTATAAGCGGAACCGTTTCCTCTATGTTCGGGCCGACCTCGCCAGTCACATAGGCGTTCTCAGCGCCGTCCACGGCGATGGCATGGCATGCAACGTTCTCGTAGTATCCGAGAAAGCCCGAGTAGATGAGTGCGGACCCCTCGACATTCAGCTTGGTGACAAAACCGTTCCAGACAATGAAGCCTTGCGGATTCCACGAGGCGCCGCATCGCCCGTCGCCGCCGCACAGCGTATTGAAAGCGTTCGGCGTCACCGGGAAGTGTGGCGAATCTGTTGTGCCGGCGACATAGGCCTCACCCAAGGAATCCACGGCAATACCGTAAGCGATGTCCGTATTTTCGCCGCCCAAGTACGTGGAGTAAAGAAGTGAGGAGCCGTCGGGGCTGATCTTCGCTACGATCGCATCCTGTGGAAAGTCGTGCGGTCCCCCTGCATTGGGTTGAAGAGGATGCTCGGTGGGAAAGTCACTGGAGAAAGTCCCGCCGGCGATAAACGCCGAGCCATCCGGCGCCACGGCAATAGCGTTGGCGCCGTCAATGCTGCTTCCACCGAGGTAGGTGGAGTACGCCAGGATCGGGTCAATGATGAGCGCCCGGCCCGGATCGCGCGTCCCTACCTCAAATGAAACATTCCGCCTGCCCCTTATCAGGTACCGGACGACAACCGGTTGTCTCGAGCCGTTGGGCGCTTCCTGGTAAGCGATCGGCCTCTCGAACGAGACCTCGCCGCCTGTGACGCCTGCAATCAAGTTACCCTGCGAGTCGATTCTCAAGTGGTCGGTTCCCTGAAATGCCAGCCGGATGGCGCGCGGGTCGGCCCCGGGTGCAACGACGAAATCATATTCGAGTTGGCGCTGGGTACCGTAATAAATAAGGTTGATTCCGGGATAAACTTCCTGCTCCGCCACTTTGCGGTAGTTTGGAACGTTGGTGCGCCAGTTCGCGGGATCTTTCCCGATAAAATAGTTGCTCTTGCCAGGCAACTCGTCCATACCCACCATGCCGGCAGTGGCGTTGCTGCCAACCAACCGCATTCGCAGCACGGCCGGCGCCGCCAAGTCCCTGCTTTCGACCGCGGGCTGCGGCCCATTGGCTTTCCGCCCCAGCTTCGGAGTCTGTCCTCTTTTGAGGGCCAGCACTGCCTCATCGCGTGTCAGAAAGAGCGAATAACCTCCACCGCGAGACAGGAAGCGTACGCGGCTGTCAGTCTGTCCCTGATTGGCTTCAAAGCCGAGGGGCAAGTTGCCGTATGCCCCGAGGGCACGCGCCTGCTCCTCGCGAGAAGGCCTGTTGTTCGCAGGCGTCGCTCTCGTTTGCCGTGAGTGTTCCGCCGAGCCGCCGATTGGGGCGCCTTCTTGCCTTGAGGGTAGCAATAGGGCGGCCGCGAGGAGGCACCAACCCACGACACTTACATTCTTTAGTTTGAAGGGCCTCGAAGGCCATGATCGAACTCGCATAATACTCTCCAGCGTCTTAGGCTCCGATGGACTCTTGGCGATTCAGATAATTCTCGCGAGTGAATCGCAAAGTCTTTATATGACGGCTCTCCTTCCCGGCTTGAAGACCCCCAACGACTTGGGACCAGGCTTGGTCTAGGCCGTGAAAAAGTAGTTGCGACATGCCTGCGCCACTGAGGCGGAATCGAGGCGCGGCGGTCTGTCCTCGTATTCGGCTGCCCAGCGGATTTGCTGGACAATTTCAGCGGGGTCGCAGGGGCGGAGGTGTCGCCCACTCTTCTCCAGAGTGGCGATAAGCTCGTCAACCACCGCGGCGTCGTACGTCATGTCAAACCCGGCACACACCCGCCGGAAGATCTCGTGGAATTCCCAGGACGATGCGTAGCTTAGCTGCGCCTTGATATGCACCCGCCTCAGAAAAGCCTCGTCCGCGAACTTAGCAGGATCCAAGTTGGTCGCAAACACTATAAACAAGTCGAAGGGGACAATGAACCTCCTGCCGCCGACCAGAGTGAGGAAATCGATATCATGATCGAGCGGCACCATCCAACGATTAAACAAATCTTCAGGGCGTGCCTGTTGTCGGCCGAAGTCGTCTACGACGAGAACCCCGTTGTTCGCCTTCATCTGCAAAGGAGCGGAGTAATACCTGCCAACGGGATTGAACTGCAGGTCCAACATTTCGAGCTTCAATTCCCCGCCCGCGATAACCTGCGGCCTCCGGCAGCGAACCCATCTTTTGTCCACTTGTTCATCGTCGGGCTCGTCGCTCGGGTCGTGCAGGTCGGAGTCAAACACGGTGATGATTTGGTTGCCCACCTCGACGGCGTAGGGAACCCATACGTAGTCGCGATAAATGCCGGCAATGGCTTCGGCGACGGCAGTCTTCCCTACCCCGGCGGGACCGTACAGAACGACGGATCGACCGGAAGCGATCGCGGTGCCAAGCTGGGTCAGGACTACAGGCCGGAGGACCAAGTGGCTGAACGCCTTCTCCACGTCCGCAGCGTGAAAGCTCACACCCCGGATGCTCTGCGCCCGCACTTGTCGCGAGTAGTCATCCAGAGTGACGGGGGCCGGTCCCGCATAATGGCTGAGTCCCAGCAATTCGTGCGCCCGTGCGTTGCCCATTGAGGTTGTGCTGACCCGGTAGACACCTCCGACCATCCCTTTCACTTCGCAGAGCTGCTCTTTGCGTAGGTGCTCGAAAACTTCACTCACGATGGAGGTGCTGAGCCGCATCTGCTCGGCCAGATTGACTAAGAGAAGTTCGCCCTGCAAATACAATATCTTCAACGCGAGGTCTTGCACGAGACTTTTCCTGATGCCCAAGTCTTGCACGGTCCGTGGCGCTTCGATACGCGCACTCCCGGCTCCCGTTTCCAGACTCGCCACAGCCTTTCCATTCAAGCCCATACCCATCATGGCCACACCTCGTATCCTCTTTCCCCGCAAGACAAGCGTTGCCGGATCCAGGCGGTCAGGAGTCTCCCCAACGAGAGCGCCGGACTTGGACCGGCGCCACGCCAGTCGTCGCAACTCCCGCTATCGACAGGCTTCCTTCGCGGCCGGATGATATCCACCTCGTAATGCCTCGCCTTGGGACATATAAACACCCGGTGTAAGCTTCCCGTACAATTTGCTGTCCGGGCAGTAATAGATCCCAGTTCGCTTGTTCGCCCAGATCTTGACCGCAGGTTTCCCGGCGCTGGCCCTGGGGCCTATCCGAAACAGCCCACCGATGGGTAGCTGCTTCAGGCCAGGGTAGAAAACGACCAGCGCCACAATCAGAAGCACGATCGGGAAGAACAGCAACCTTTGACCCGATGTCATAAATCCTTCGCCCCTCTAACGGGAATGGGGACCGGGCCGCATCTGCCACAGATAGGCGCCTGGTGTTTCACCGACCGGCCACCAGCAGGCCTTTGCGCGCGCTGATGTAACCGACGACGGTGTCCTTCCCCATCTTGTTAATCACCAAATCCACAGATTCCCACATGGCTCGGATCGGAAACACTATGGGCTCGTTGATGGCCAACTTGGTGGGAAACTCATAACCCTCCGCATAGATATCTATCGCACAACGCGATTTTTTTGAATCGACCTTCCTCAATTGCAGACTGATGTCGGGCGCCACCTCCTGGCGAGTCCCGGAGCGCGCGAGTGTAAACTCAACGTAGTCACGTTTGCCGAGCTTGCGCAGCTTTTCGACCTCATTGTGGTCGTGGGCGATGTCCGTGTCAGGCTGCTGGTTGAGCTTCATGCCCCAGCTTTCCGCATTTTCATGCTGCTCGTTTTGGATGGCATCAGGCCCCTGGCGAGTGGGGAGAGCTTGGCTGGTTGACGGCGCAGAGCTCCCTTGGCGGTCGGCAGGGGGGTCCCGACGGATTGCCGAAGGGTTCTGGTAGATGACGGTGGAGGCTTGGCGCGTTGCCGACAAGTCCCGGGAGGACACCTCCCGCGCCGCTGCCGGTGGATCTTGCCCAGCGGCTGGCCGGCCAGTTCCGGAGCTGGGCGCTGACGGACGCTCTACTCGAGGTTCCTTGCTTGCTGTAGTCTGCTTCGGTCGCTCATGGAAAGCGGACGCTGTCTTGTGCTCCTCCCTCTCTCTCACAGGCGAAACGGCCTTGGGGTGAGCATGACTCAGGGATGCCATCTGCTGAGCGGCTTGATCCAGAGCTGCCCGCTGCCTTTCGATGTCCTCCTTCAAAGTCGCTTGAGCGAGGGCCGCCCGTTCCTCGCGCTGCTGGCCCAAACTCGTCAATTCTTCAAGTCGCATCCAGGTATAGAGCTGTAGCGCAACGAGCACCGCAAACAGGACGATGACGATCAGGGCGAGGGGGCGGACAGTGCTTTGCAGTCGTTCGACCATTTTCAGTTCTTGCGCGATTCGCGCCCTCAGCGTTTCCGAATCTTGGACTTCCGGCTTCGCTTCGCTCCCGGTCGACCCCCTCCAGGCTTCCCGATACTCTGCGTCCGGGCTCACGTTTTCCGCGGCCGGCGCCATTGACGCTGCCGGATCTCGGACTTCCGGTTTCGCTTCACGCCTGACCTGCGCGCTCGAAGCTTCCCGATCCATTCCTTGGTATTCCGCAGTAGCCATAATCTGCGCCTATAAAGTTCCCCAGTCTTTCAAGCTGAGCCCCCGCTCCTTGGTAAACTGCTGAACACCAGGGGCCTTTGCGGGACTCCACGCCTCCGCCCGCCTGTCCTTTCAAGACCTGCCAGCAGACACCGATCGTGCTGATGCGGGCGCGACACACTCACAGCCCTAGCGTGCTCTGGGTGCTACTGGCGACACATCCACCCCAGCGCCTCTGGGCCGACCGCTTCGCCGTGTACGGTCACCGCACCGGCGCTCGATCGTCCCTCGCGACGCCCACGCGCTCGCCGACTTGCCCGATCTCCAGCCGGTCGCCCACTTGGGTACCAGTGCGGAAGACGGTGTAAGGGGGAAGCTCGAGCACGCTCTGGGCCTTGAGAGTGACTCTCGAGATGCGGAAGGGACGCACGTATTCCTCGGTATGAACCACGCAACTGTCACGGTCGAGGAAAACCAGGTCAATAGCGAACAGCATTCCGATGGTGTGCACGCCATGTGAGGGCACAATCCATAAACCCTGGCCTGGGCGAGCCCAGCACCGCGTCTTTCCCAACAAGCCGACCAACCGGCTGAAGTAGCCGTCCGCCAACTGGGCTTCCGTGGCGACAAAAGTCTCCCGCGTTTTGTTGTAAACAAAGTAGCGGTTGGAGTTTTGAGTCGCCATAAGAGTGTGCCGCGGGGCTCACCTCCGGAAGCTACGTCTTCCGTACGGGAGTCGCTCGCTCCTTCTACTCGGATGCCTTCTTCCGACGTCTCCAGATAATGATAAATAAAACAATCACGGCGCCGATGCCGGCGAGAATGCGAATCGTGGTTACATCCATTTATAGTCTCCTTGGTTAGATTTGATTTCGTACCTTCATTTCAACTCCGGCGCGAATCACCGAGCCTTCGTTTATGCATCAACGGAATTGCCGAAATATACTGATCACGGCGGGGCCGAGAAGGACCACGAACAACGCCGGGAAGATGAAAAACACCAACGCAGGAATCATCTTCACGGTCGCCTTGGCCGCGAGCTCTTCCCCGCGCTGGCGCCGCTTGGTCCGCAACTCATCCGAGTGCACGCGTAGCGACTGGGCGATGCTCGTGCCAAAACGGTCGGTCTGAACCAACATCGCCACCAGTGCTTTAATGTCGTCCACGCCCGTCCGATTGGACAACTCGTGCAAGGCTTCGATTCGCGTCCTTCCAATGCGAATCTCGGCGTTGACCAGGTCCAGTTCCTCGCAGAGCTCCGGATGCGCAATTCGCAGTTCCTGAGTCACACGCAGGAAGGCTTGGTCGAGAGCGAGTCCGGCCTCCACGCACACTACCAGGAGATCGAGGCAATCCGGCAAGGACAAGCGGAGTATTTGTTGGCGGCGGCGGACCCGCGAAGTCAGCCAGAACTCGGGAAGAAGATATCCCCCAAGGGTGGCGAACGCCAAGATAAAGATGGGGTTCTGGCGGTAAAAACCCGTGAAATAGACCAAGGCCAGCAATCCCAAGGGCAGAAGCACCTTGACGCCCTGCATGACCATGACCGCTTCCGGACTGCGGTAGCCTGCCCGCACCATCAAGCGTTGGGTGTGCGGGAGTTGCTTCGTCGACTGGGGAAGCAACTTCCCGACATCGCCCAGCACCTGCTGGACTTTCTGTTTTTGCTTTTCCCGGAAGGCAGCCTGCGGCGCCGTCGAAGGAGGTCGCCAGAGCCGGGCCAGGCGCTCGGCAGCGGGCAGATTCCCCCCAGAGAAAGCATACGCCACTGCCAGCACAATCAGCACGACCGCCCCAAACGCAACGCCACTCGTCGCCCAGATCATATTCCTGTTTCTCCCCAAGCCTCACACCCGGACATTCACGACCTTCCACAGCACGGCAGAGCCGATGACCTGCATCAGCGCGGCCCCTCCGAGCAAGTAGGGGCCCACAGGGTCGGTAAACAGCACGTTTATGTACTCGGGACTCATCCCCCGCAAGATCAGTATCATCGTTGGGGGTAAAGCGATGAGGATGCCCGCCGTCAGGCGCCCCTGGGCGGTGCGAGCCCTCACCTCGCCCAGCAGCTTGAAGCGGTCCCGAACAACCTGCGACAGGTCATCCAAGATCTGCGCCAGATTGCCGCCGGTTTCTTTGTGAACAAGCAGCGCGGTAACGAAAAAGCGGACGTCGACAATCGGCACACGCTTAGCCAGGTTCGTCAAAGCTTCTCTCAAAGGCAGGCCGAAGTTCTGTTCGTCGAAGACAATCTTGAACTCTCCTGCCACCGGCTCGGGCAGTTCCGTTGTAACCATCTCCAAACCGGTAGTAAACGCGTGCCCAGCCCGGACTGCCCGGCCGAGCAAGTCGATCGCCTCGGGAAAACTCTTCTCAAACGCCTGCAGGCGCTTCGAGCGTCTGACAGCGACATAGGCCATCGGAGCCACAGCCCCGATCGCGCCCAAAAGGAAGGCGACTATCAGGTTGGGATAAACGTACGGCACTAATATGTACAGGCCGAGGCCTAGCACGGCGCTCCCCAGAAGCAACTTGCCGGGCAGGATGTTAAGTCCGGCCTGGGCGATGAAACTGTGCAGCCGCCCCGCCCAGGTGGCGCGCAGGAGCAAGCGGTTCAACGCCGGCAAGCTGCTAAAGGTATCGTCACGAACCAGCTTTAATTGCGGAGAACCGGAGCCGCGTCCGGCGCCTCGTTCGATAGCCGCCAGGCGGGCTCCGACCACGTTCTTGCGCCCTGCGCCTGCCAGCCCGAAGGCCAAGGCCAGGATTATGACGACGATCGCGAAGGTCAGGACTGCTAACGCGAAATCCATTCTTGGTCCTTCAAAATCCTTTGGGACGATCAAACATTCCCGCCGGAAATCGTATTCCTGCCGCAAGCAGGCGCTCAGACAACCTGGGACGAACACCCGTGGGGAGAAACTCGCCCAGAACCTCGCCCTTGTCCCCGATGCCCGTTTTCTTGAAATCGAATATGTCCTGCATGGTCACGATATCTCCCTCCATGCCCACCACCTCGGAAATGCTGGTGATTTTGCGTGTACCATCGCTCATGCGGGCCACCTGGACGATCAAGTCCAGCGCCGAAGCAATTTGACGGCGGATGGCCATTTCGGGAATGTTCAAATTGGCCATCGCCACCATGGTTTCCAGGCGGGTCAGGGCGTCGCGCGGGCTGTTGGAGTGGATGGTGGTCAGGGACCCGTCGTGGCCCGTGTTCATGGCCTGCAGCATGTCCAAGGATTCGTCGCCGCGCACCTCACCTACCACGATGCGGTCAGGCCGCATGCGCAGGGAGTTGATCACCAACTGGCGCTGCCGGACAGCCCCTTTCCCTTCCACGTTGGGAGGACGCGTCTCCAACCGCACCACGTGCTCCTGGTGGAGTTGCAGTTCGGCGGCGTCCTCGATGGTGATAATGCGCTCGCGATTGGATATGAACGACGAGAGGACGTTCAGCAAGGTTGTCTTGCCGGCGCCCGTCCCGCCCGAAATCAAGATGTTCATGCGCCCAAACACACAACCGCGAAGCATGTCCAGCATAGGGGCGGTCAGGGTGCGATTTTGCAAAAGTTCGTCAGCCGTCAGCGGGTCCCTTCCAAAACGACGAATGGAAAGGATGGGCCCGTCGACAGCAAGGGGCGGGATGATCGCGTTGACGCGGGAGCCATCCGGCAAGCGCGCATCCACCATCGGCGAGGACTCGTCCACCCGGCGTCCTACAGCCGAAATAATCCGGTCGATGATGGACATCAGGTGAGCGTCGTCGCGAAACTGAATGGTAGTTCGCTCCAAAAGCCCGTTTCGTTCGATATACACACTCTTGTGCGTATTCACCAGAATGTCGGAGATGGTTTCATCCCGTAACAGCGGCTCCAGCGGCCCCAACCCGAACACCTCGTCGAGCACTTCCTGGGCGAGCCGCTCCCGCTCCTGAAAGGTCATCGGGGTGTTTTCTTCGGCTGCCAGCTTCTCGACGATCTCCGAGACTTCCTCGCGTACCCCCTCGCGACCGAGTTGCATCACATGATCCAGATCCACCCTCTGGATCAGCTTGCGGTGGATGGCTAACTTGACCGCGTTGAAGTCGGAACGTGCACCAAAGGTTGTCGCCACGGATCAATTCACCTCGTCGAAATGGAACCAAACAAGTTAAAAAACGAGCCGCGTCTTGTCTCCCCCGCGGGAGAGGCACCGGCCAACTGGTAAGCCATTTGGCGAAACTTGGACAGAAGAGTGTCGTTGTGGTCCGACGACAAGGGAGCCCCCAGGTTCACTGCCATGCTTACCCGGCGAAAGTCGTTGGGGATGCGCCCGAAGATCGAGCGCTTGGCCTTCTTCTCGAAGGCCTTCAATGCTTCTTCATCGGGCCGATGCCAGCGATTAATGATGATCTGAACCCGGGCCGGGTCGAGACCGAAGGAGGTCAACGCAGACAGATGGCGCTCCAGCGCCCAGAGCCCCGGGACGTCTGCTTGCGCCACCAAGAGGATGGTGCGCGCCAAGTGTAGAACCGAACTCCACTCCGATGAGTATACCGAACCCAGGTCCATTACCAAGTAATCGCAAGAGTTCTGGGCCACGTTCACCACCCGAGGCAGCGCTGGCACTGGAATATGCTGCCACTCGTCAGGGTCCGAAACCCCTCCCAATACCTCTAGGCCACTTTTGTGATGGGTGAGCAGTCCGGCGAGGAGGTAGCTGTCCAGGCGTTCCAGGTTTTCGATGGCGCTCCGAATTGAGAAGCGCGGCTGCAGATCAAGCAACAGTGAAACAAGGCCCAGGGGGCGCCCAAAGTCGAGCAGGACCGCGCGCTTCCCGGCAATTGCAGCCAGTTGGACTGCCAAGTTGACGGCAACGGTGGTAGTGCCGACACCCCCCTTGGCGCCCATTACCGCGATCGCTTTCTCGGCCGCCTCCCCCGCCTCCGCTGTGGGGCCTCGGTCCTGGATATAGCGTTGCAGGATCTCCCGCAGCCGAGTGGCCTCGATGGGATGGGTCAGAAACTCTTGCATGCCGCTGCGCATGGCTTGGATCAGCAATCCTGGGCTGGGGTTCTGCACCGGAGAGTAGCCCATCAGGCAGGCGGAAGGACGCAGCCTCCGCAAGTGGGCGGCGAATTCAAAACAGGGTTCCAATTCGCGCGTGAGGTCGATCAGCACCACATCGGGCACCATTTCTCCAGGAGCCGGATGTCGGCTGGGTTCGATCCCCCATTCGGAGATGGACTTTACCAACCCTGTCTGTTCCAAGCACGCCCGCAAGTAACTCCCGTTCTTGGGCACATTACTTGCCACGGATGCTACCAACATTTCTTACACCTCAATGCGGCTTCGTAAACTTCTGCCGCTCCTTACTTCTTCCTCGGCGCCGCCGGCTTCTCCCCACTCGCAGGTGGCATTAAAGGCGTAGGGAAATAAGGAGGGGCCGGCACGTGGGCGGACTCCAACGGCTTCACGATTCTTGGCGTCACCAGCACCAGCAATTCGTTGCGCGACTTGCTCAAGTTGCGGCTCTGAAAGAACTTACCCAGTATGGGGATGTCCCCCAGCCCCGGGATCTTGCTCGCCACCTCCGTCACCCGGTTGTCCACCAGTCCTGCGATGGCGAAGCTCTGCCCGTCCTTGAGCTCCATCTCGGATTCCACCCGCCGCGTGGAGAGGGCCGGAATTGTAAACCCGGAAATGGTGAGGGCGTTGGTATAGTCAAGCGAGCTCACCTCCGGCCGCACTTTCAGGTGGATAGTCCCGGTAGGGGTGAGGACCGGTGTGAAGTAGAGCCGGACACCGAATTCCCTGAACTGAATGGTGACGGTTGGCAGAGTCCCCGCGCCGCCCCCCTGGACAACCGGAAAGGGGAATTCCCCGCCTGAAATAAAACTTGCTTCTTTTCCGCTCTCGGTCAGAAGGTTAGGCTCAGCCAGGATCTCGAGCAGGTTACGCTGTTGCAGCGCCTCGATGGCGGCGGCCAAGTTGAGCTGGGGGTTGTACAAGAAAATGTTGAGCAGATTGCCCAAACTGAACCCGCTCGTGGTCGCCGTCGTGGTGCCGTTTGCCAGGGTAGTTACGACGCCGCTTCCGGGCGTGGGCAATAGGCCGCCGTTCAGCGTCGTCGCACCAAACTGTGTCGTGGAAACCGCGGCCATGGTCTTCCCGCTCGGCACGAGGAGATTGGCGCCCAGTTGGCTCAGAGCGGCTCGGTCCACTTCCGCGAACTTGACCTGAAGCAAGACCTCACCGGGCGCGGCGGGCGGCGGGACCGAGAGCAAGCTCACCGCCTTGCTGGATGACGCCTTGGCCATTTCCAGCATCTTGTCAGCCACCGTCTTTGATCCCACCGGTCCCGACAGCACCACCACATCCTTCTGCACCTCCACCCGCACCTGCTGGTCGGGGAAGGCTTCCCGAATTTGGTCCGCCAAGCCGCGGACGTCGACGTCTACGTTGATGTCGAATTCCTGGCTTTGGCCCGTCTCATCCCACAGCACCAGCGAGACGCCGCCCGCTGCCTTGCCGTTGATCAGGATCTGGTTGGGGCTCACCGCCACGGCATCAACAATGCTGGGATCGGCGACCGAGATGCGCTTGATGCGCGCCGGTGAGGTTACCACCAGTGACCGCCCCACCAGCACATGCAAAGTCTCGGCTTCGCCCGCCGCTTGCTGCGTTTGTGACTCCTGCGCCTGCTGTGGCTGCTGGGCCTGCTGGGCCCGCAGCACGGCGCCCGTGAGCATCAGCGTCAAACCGATGCCGATGAATAATGCGTAATGTCCCTTACTGGTCTTCAAGCTTCTCATTTGCCGCCGCCTATGGATGTGCACCTGCAAAGCTCGTGCTCTCGTGCTTGTCCCCGCGGATTACATCAATTACATAAGGCTCCGGAGGCTTGGGCGCCGGGGGAGGACTTGCAGGACGGATTTTGGGCGCCGCAGCCGGAGCCGGCGCTCCTGCGAAAAGGCTGGTGCGGTTCACGGGAGGAGGGTTCGCTTCCTTGGTGTCAATGGTGTTGCGCAGGGCCAAGTGGATTTTCCCTTCCGTGCTCGCCATGGACAGCTTTTCCGCCTCCTCGGGCAGTACCAACAAGGTCACCACCGTGTAGGTTTGCGGCTTGCCTTCCCGGTCTTGCTCCGACTTCTGCCCTACGGCCAGCACTCGCAGGTTCTGAAGTGGCGTCCGCGTGACGCTGTCGCCGTTCATCGTGGAGCCGGTCACCAGTACGTCAACCATGGTCCCCGGCACCACAAACCCGGCTACCGACACCACATCATCCACGCGCACGGAGAGGGCCCGCATGCCCTCGGGAATCGCCACCGAAAGCCCTCCCCCAGCCTCTCTCGGCGCCAGTTTCTCCTCCAGGATGGGTTCGTTTTCCACTACTGGAGTAATCACCGCGCGGCCCAGGCACTCATCGGTGCGCGTAAACGCTCCGGCTGGCTTCGCGGCGTCAGGCCAAGGAATCGCGCGCAAATCCGAACTGGCCAGACGCTCTCCCAACCCGATGCGCCTGGCCGCCACCATGATCTGTCCGGTCGGCGCTGACCTCACCGCCACCAGCCGCGCGTTTCGAAGCTGAATGAAGACGTAGCGGGCGGCCAGCAAGCCGATCACCAGGGCCACTATCAATCCGATAACCAATCGTTTTCGGTCCATCGTTCACCTTATGAGGGCGGTCTATGGGCGCCCTCTTCACTGGCGCCGCAGCTTCGCTTGGCATGCGTAGCCGTGGAAGACCGCCTCTACGAGTGCAGAATTCTCACCGCCGACAGGGCGCCAAAAAACAGCACCGTCGAGGCTGCCGCGGCCACACCAAAGGGCAGCTTCATCAGTCCCGGGTTGTCGAGGGTGAGATTTTCGCGCTGGCCCCGCACACCAAAGGTGATCAAGATCAGCAACAGGACCCCCACATGAGAGAGGGTCTCCTTCACGCGCCCGTGACGAATCATCTGCACTGTCGCCATCGCTCCGGAAATGAACACCGTCCCCAGCAGCACTACAATCAGCCGACTTGGCCCCAGCCATGCTCCAAGGGCTCCCATCAGCTTCCAGTCGCCCGCCCCCAAGCCGCGCAACAGCACAAAAGGCAGCAACAGGGCAAGTCCCAGGGCCGCGCCCTCGAGCGCCGCCTTCGTCCCTGGCCATCCCCAAGCCAGGGTGTTGGCCGCAAGCCCCGCCCCCAAGCCGGGCACTGTGAGCCAGTTGGGTATGCGGCGTGCCCGCCAGTCGAGCCACCCAGCCCACATCGCCAGCAAAAGGGCCAAGCTTGCGAGCAGAAGAGTCCAGGTAAGATTCCAAGCAGCACTATGCATGTTCTCTCTTCACTGGCTTGTCAGGATGGTTTCTTTCTGGCGGCCGGTGGCTAGCCGAAGTCGTCTTGCAGTTTAATTCAGGAGACATTACGTCCAATGTTAACCTTCTATACACACAAATACTCCGACTCAGCCGTATGCCCGATTGCTCGTTAGCTCATGCTGCTGGACGCGGTAGAAAACACCGCACTAACGGCGCTCGCCAGCCCCTTCATCGCCGCAGTCGCGGCTAGGGCAATCAAAGCCAAGAGCAGGCCGTATTCCGTCAGGTCCTGGCCTTCCTCTTTCTCCCACAGACACCGCACTAACTTTCTCATGCCTCTTCCTCCCCCCAGCGATGCTTGCGTTGGGCTGGGGCGTCCGGTCGTGTTGCTACCCATTTCGTTGCTTAACTTCCGGCGTTGCTAGCCGATGCGTTGCTGAACAAGCTGCTTAGGATGCTAGCAAACGTCTTCATCCTGACGATAGCAGACGGCGGCACTGCAATTAGGAGAAGGCCTTAATCTCTCTAACTATGGCCTCTTCCCTCACGCCATTGCCACACGACCGGCATGAATATATCGCCCCCTCGGGGAACGAAAAACCTCCATCGCTACCCCCTTAGGACAACCTGTCGACTCGGCTCTTTGGCGACGTGTGTGCCAGGCTGAGAACTGGCGCTACACCTCTCCACCCGCATACCGCCTCTTCGTTCACCGGTCGCGCAACAACAAGTAAACCGCCCTCGCGACCAGGGAGTTGTAGACGAACACGCCTGCCAAACCCCGCAGCCGAAGTCTTCCTGGCTCTAGCTCAGGCTGCTTGATGCGGTGCTGAACACTGCGGAAATTCCACTCGCCAGTCCCTTCATCGCTGCAATAGCGGCTAGAGCGACCAAAGCCAGGAGCAAACCGTATTCCGTCAGGTCCTGCCCTTCCTCTTCTTTCCACAGCCTCACAAAAATGCTCTTCATTGGGTCATCTCCTCCATACCCGAAATAATTGTCGCTTGAAACTAGATACCTACTCTCTCTGATATGGCACTTGAAATGCCAAACAGTCTTGTGAGTTTGCGGGTCGGGATCCCTTGTGGATTCAATGTATTACCGGCATTGCGGGGCCCAGGGTGGCTGGCGCGTGCGACACGCTTCTAGAATGTCACCTTTTGTGCACGCATCGCCACATCTTTTTCAACCGAAAGGTTACGGAGTTTTGAACGAAGTAATATTCCCACGGTAACGGCGCCGGAAAATGGAAACTGAAGAACAGAAACCGGAAATTCGATTTTCTACTAGTTTCTAGTTTCTTGACGTGGCATTCTAAGTGCCCCGTGTGGGATACTTTAAGCGGAGAATTGGGAACTAGAGGACACCAGTTTCGCTTTTCCAGTTTCTAATTTCGAGTTTCTAGTTTCCAGCTTCGATTTTCCAGTCTAGATGATATTTCTGATCGAGTCTTGTCTGGCCGTTGCTGCAGTGGTGGTCGCCTTCGCCTTTCCGACGGTCGGAAGCGTCTGGTTCGAGGTGTGCGAGCGGGCCTTCACCAAACTGGCTCGAAGGCCCAGGCTGGCTGTCTTGGTGGTGGGGCTTACGGCACTAGCGGCGCGCGCGCTCCTGCTGCCCATTCTGCCTATTCCCCAACCCGGCGGTCACGATGACTTCGGCTACCTTCTTCTGGCGGACACTTTCGCGCACGGAAGATTGACCAATCCCACTCACCCCATGTGGATCCATTTCGAGAGTTTCCACATCATCTGGCAGCCGACCTATACCGCCATGTTTTATCCTGTCCAAGGCTTGATTATGGCTCTGGGTCAGGCCATCACAGGGCATCCCTTCTGGGGCGTGTGGCTGAGTGTGGGTCTCATGTGCGCCGCCATCTGCTGGATGTTGCAAGGCTGGCTGCCGCCCGGATGGGCGCTGCTGGGCGGGTTTCTGGCCGTAATCAGACTCGGAACCTTCAGCTACTGGGCGAATAGCTACTTCGGAGGGGCGGTTGCGGCTACGGGTGGCGCCCTGGTGCTCGGGGCCCTGCCAAGAATCAAGCGCTCGCAACGCGCGCGGGACGCGCTGGTGATGGGGTTGGGTTTCGCGATCGTGGCCAACAGCCGTCCCTATGAAGGCCTGTTCTTGGGCTTGCCGGTGGCGGGCGCACTCGCGGTGTGGATGTTCGGAAAGGATCGGCCTGCGCTCAAGTTCGCGGCCAGCCGCGTTTTGGCGCCCCTTTTTCTGCTGCTGGTTTTGACTGGCTGCGCCATGGGCTATTATTTCTGGCGCGCCACGGGCAGTCCTTGGGAGACTCCCCATTTTGTCAACGCGCGCACCTACAATCCGGCGCCGTATTTTCCCTGGCAAGCGCTGAGAGATGTGCCCGCGTATCGTCACGGGGTTTTTCGAGACTACTACGTCGGCTTAGCGGTTGCTGACTATGAGCACGCGCGAACCTTCGCCGGCTTCGTGGGTACGAAGGCAATCCTGCTCGTGATCTTGGGGCTCTTCTATCTCGGCCCCGCGTTGACGTTGCCGGTTCTCGTTGCGCTGGCGAAGGTGCCCTATGGTTCTTCGTGGAAAGACATAGGCCCGAACACACGTTTTCTGTTGCTGGCCTGTGGGGCAGTGGTCGCGGGATCGATGCTGCCCTTATGGTTTTTGCCGCATTACGCCGCGCCCATCGCTTGTGCGATCCTGGCCTTGGCGCTCGGAGCCATGCGCCACCTCCGATCTCAGCCAGGACGCGACGAGGCTGCGGGCCTGTTCATATCGCGTGCCGTCCCCGTGATCTGCCTGCTGATGCTGGTGCTGCGAGCGGGCGTGAAGCCGCTGCACTTGCCGGAGCCGCGCCGGTGGCTCGAGGGCGGCATGCCCACCTGGTGCGCGCTCGCGCCTACCAACCTGGAACGCGCGGCCACGCTCGCGGAGCTGCAAAAACTGCCGGGACGCCAACTCGCCATCGTCCGCTACGGCCCACGTCATGACATCGGGTTTCACGAGTGGGTATACAATGAAGCCGATATTGACCGCGCAAAAGTTGTCTGGGGGCGCGACATGGGTCCGGCCCTAAATAGAGAGCTGATTGAATATTTCCACGACCGCCATGCCTGGCTGGTGGAAGCAGACGAGACTCCGGCCAGGGTGTCGCCATATCCCCAGCCGGCGGACCGGGTATCCTCCCTGCCTATGCAAGGAGCGCGATGAGGATTGCGGCGCAGATCATGGAGAACACTCAGGCGTATCGCCTGTGGCAAGCCCCTTTCGCCGAGCAGAAGCTTGCTCCCATCCTCGCCCATAACGACTTGAGAGCGGTGCGGCGGGTGTTGGATGTGGGTTGCGGTCCAGGCACCAACACGCACCACTTTGCCGGCGCCGACTATCTTGGGATTGATTCCAACCCGGGCTGCATCGAGTACGCGCGGCGGCGGCACAAGCGCAATTTTCTGCTTGCTGACATCACGCGCTATACGGTCGCTCCGGGCGAGCGCTTCGACTTCATCTTGTTGAACAGCTTTCTTCACCATATCGCCACACCGGATGCCCATCGCGTCCTCGCGCACCTCCGCACTCTTTTGACGGACGACGGGCACGTGCACATCGTGGACCTCGTGCTCCCTGAGCGCCCCTCATTTGCCCGCTTCCTGGCCCGCCTCGACCGTGGTGAGTTTCCACGTCCTTTGCGGGAGTGGCTGGAACTGGTTACGGGCGTGTTCGAGCAAGCGGTGTTTGAACCCTATCGGCTTACGGCTCTGGGAGCCACGCTGTGGAACATGGTCTACTTCAAAGGGCGGGCAAAAAGATGAGCGCTGGATTTCGACTTTCGATTGCGGTGCCGGTCCGGAACGAGGAGACGGTTCTGCCCGAATTGCTGCAACGAACGCTTGCCGTGCTGGACGGGATTGCCGGTGGCCCCCACCAACTCCTGTTTGTGGACGACGGAAGCTCCGACCGCACTCTAGAACTTCTCGAGGAAGCGGCCCAGGCAGACTCGCGCGTGATGGTGGTTTCGCTCTCGCGCAATTTCGGACACCAGGCGGCGCTGACCGCCGCCCTCGATTACGTCTCGGGCGACGCCGTAGTGCTGATGGACGGCGACCTGCAAGACGTTCCCGAGGCCATCCCTGCTTTCGTCAAACGGTATGAGGAAGGCTACGACGTGGTGTATGCCACCCGCGCGGCGCGGAAAGAGGGTTGGTACCTGCGTCTCTGCTATTACCTCTTTTACCGCTTCCAGACCTTGCTCTCGGAAACTCGACTGCCCCTCGACGCGGGAGACTTCGGCCTGATTTCGCGCCGCGTGGTGGAACTGCTTCGCCGCATGCCGGAGCATCACCGCTACCTGCGCGGCCTGCGAAGCTGGGTGGGATTCCGGCAAATCGGCATCCCTGTCGAGCGTGCCGAGCGGCACTCCGGGCGAAGCAAGTACGGGATGCTGAGGCTGCTCAAGCTGGCCTCGGACGGAATCTTCGCCTTCTCCATTGTGCCGCTCCGCGCCGCCGCTATGCTGGGCACTCTGGCCATCAGCCTCTCAGCGCTTTTCGCGGTCTACTCGCTGATTGCCAGGATCTTTCTCAGGCAGTCGCCCAAGGGCTTCACGGCGCTCGTCTTCCTGATCACCTTCCTCTCCGGTGTGCTTCTGCTCTTTCTGGGGATCATCGGAGAGTACGTTGGACGCATCTACGAAGAGATCAAGGCGCGCCCACTCTATGTTGTGAATAAGATCATCGACTACGATTCGTCTCGCACCACGGATCAGGGTGCAAAGCTGGGGAAGGCGGAACGGAAAACAGTAAATAGTGAATAGTGAATGTTAAATGGTCCGTAGGTTTCACCTACGGCTAATGATCTTGTTCCCCTTCGGGGAACCTCGCGGACTTTGACGTGACCCTGAATTCCCATAAGTCGCAATTCACAATTTACTATTTACTATTCACAATTTACCATTTTTAGCATGCGTGCCGACTATGGTGAACGATATCGCGAATTGTACGAGCGCCACTGGTGGTGGCGCGCGCGGGAGGCGGCGATCCTCGAGCTGCTTCGCGCCCAGCAGCCACCCCAAGGATGGAAGAGAATCCTCGACGTGGGTTGCGGAGACGGGCTGTTTTTTGACCGCTTGGCGCAATTCGGCGAGGTGGAGGGGATCGAGCCGGCGGAAGAGTTGGTGAGCAACACGGGACCCCATCGCTCCCGCATCCATATTGCTCCCTTCGATGGGAATTTTCGGCCCGGCAGGCAGTTTTCGCTCATCCTCATGCTGGACGTGCTGGAGCACCTGTCGGATCCCGCCGGGGCGCTTCGGCATGCGTTGGCATTGCTCGAGCCGCAGGGTAGGCTGGTGGTCACAGTGCCGACCTTCCGGCTGCTGTGGACAAATCACGACGTGCTCAATCACCATTTCACGCGCTACACCGTAAGCAGTTTTCGCTGCTTGGCCCGGCAGGCGGGGCTCGAAATCGAGACCGAGAAATACTTCTTCCAATGGCTTTTTCCGATAAAACTGGCAACCCGGTTTGCGGAGCGACTGCTCCGGCTTCAGCCCAAGCCGCCCAACATTCCTGGCCGCTGGATCAACGGGCTGCTCTACCGGCTGTCGCGTTTCGAATACAAGGTCCTGAACCCGCTGCCTGTGCCTTTCGGGAGTTCGCTTCTGGTCGTGGGGAGAAATCCCCGCTTCTTTTCTCTTGACAACCGCAGCAAGATAGGCTAGCGTTGTTCCCGGTTGCCGGGCGGCAGGCCCGGCCTCCCGGGAAGATCAGGCTGCTATGCTAATGCCTCCCCTCCCCACTCCCGAGAATGCGCCACGCGGGACAAAGAGTCAGCAAACTGGCCCGTGGTGGCGCAGACAAGAAGTCTGGCCTTGCCACGGAAACAAGAGAGAATACCTAAAATTGACGGAGCAATGCGCGAATGTCTATGAAAACAAAGGACCGCTGTGGAAGATTCCAGGGTGAAGCGGGAATGTCTATGAAAACAAAGCTACTTAGATGCTCTATGCCGGAATGTTTCTGAAAACACAGGTAGTTAACTCTTCTACGACAGGTGGAGGCTTGGCTATCGCGAATTCTACAGCCGCCACAAGTACCGGGTCCCGCCGCTGGCTTCTGGCGGCGCTCCTTTTCGTTCTCTTCCGCGCGCTTCCCAACATCAGTTATCCCATCGGCCGCGATCAGGCCACTTACTTCGTCATCGGGGAGAGCCTCCTCAAAGGCCAGCGGCTCTATCGTGATCTTTGGGACAACAAGCCGCCCGGCATTTTCGCCGTCTACGCCTTGCTCGCGAAGCTCTTCGGCCACGTCATGTGGTCCGTGGGGCTGGTTGACATCCTATGGCTGCTGGCAATTTCCTACTGCATCTTCCGCTTCGCGGAGCGTTATCTGGGAACAGCAGCGGCAGCCATCGCCGTCGGCGTCAACGCCGACTGGCATTGCCGATTCGGCTACACGGACGCCTGCCAGACGGAATGTTTCCTTATGCTGCTGGTGTTTGCCGGTTACTTGGCGGTTGCGGGTGAGGGCCGGCGGCCGCTGGGGCGTTACTTTGCCGCCGGGCTGTGCCTCGGCGGCGCGTTCTGGTTGAAATATAACGCCCTGGCCTTTCTGCCCCTGCTGGCGCTGCTTCCCTGCCTCGATTGGAGCCGCTTCGATGAAAGGCCCCGCCGGTTGGGGCTCCTGGTCCCGCGGCGCGCCTTGTTCAGAAGGCTAGCCGCCCTGCTGGCAGGGTTTTCGATCGTGGTCGCTGTCGTTCTGGGCTATTTCTGCCTTACAGGATCCTGGCCCGCTTTCCAGGAGGCCCAATTGGAAGTGCTGCCCCGCTACGCCGTCATGGCGGAGCGGGCTTCGCGCTATTGGGCGATGGCAGCCGCCAGAGTGGTCCTATATTTGGGCTTGTGGACCTTGATTGCAACCGGCTTGGCATTTTTGCTGGCCGAATGGCGGGACCTCTCCCGGCTGGCGCCGGTGCTGGTGGCGGCGGCGGTGGGGTTCGTCTGCACAGCATCGCAGGTTCGCTTTACCGCTCTCTCCTTCGAAACCTGTTTTCCTTTCTTCGCGATGATCTGGGGATACCTGGTGGTGAAGACTTATGGGGAGGTCAGCGCCGCGGCGCGCTCCCCAGCCGCGGGCCGCCGGGCGCTGGCCAGGGTGGCCGCATGCGTTTTGGCCGGCGTCGCCCTGTTCTGGCCCTTGCGCGCTGAAGCAAAAGCTGTGTCCGAGCGCTATCGGGATCTCGGGGCGTGGCGGCGCAACCAGGATGCCTTCTTCGCCAGCTACCCCGCCACGCGCTTTCTGGTTGAGAATCTCGGCGGCCAGATGCAGGTGATTCAGGCGTTGCGGCAATTATCTTCGCCAGGCGATGGGGTGTTCGTTTGGGGCACCGATCCCTTGATTTACTACCTGACTGGGCGACGCCCGCCCACCCGGTTCCTCTCCAACATTATCCTGATGGGCCCCTGGACTCCGCCGGCCTGGCGGGAAGAACTGGCGCGCGACCTGGAAAAATCGCCGCCCGCATTCATCGTGGTGGCCCAGCACGACAACTTCGGAATCACTCTCACGCCGCTCGATTCCGAGCAGTATTTGAGCGTTTACCCGAGGCTGGCTCGCTTCATCGCCGGGTCCTACGATTGCATGGAGAAGTTTCCGGACTTTGTAGTCTATCGTCGTAGGCCTAGTCTTTGACGTACAGGACGCTCAAGTCGTCCTGGTAAGCGCGGCGCCACTCCGGCTGGGCGTCGAGCAGGGCGCAGAGAGACGCGCTTCGCTCGATAAGGCAGGAGCGCACGCCGTACTTTTCGAGGAGCTCGAGCGCGCCCGGGTCCGGGCGAATGATCTTGATGTAATCCGAAAGCACGCCGGAGGGCTCATACGCGTCGCAGCGGCCATCAATGAAGACCGGACGCTGCCCTGCGAAGGCCCAGATCAAATAGCCGCCCCAGAACTGGTCGTTGAACATGCGCCCGGGGACGGGATGTTGGCGCAGGTAGTCGACAGCACGGCGGGGCTGATTGAGGTCAATCACCCGCTGCAAGCTGGCGGTGGAGGGGAAGAACACCACCAAGCCCACTGCGAACAACAGGATCAATACGGCGTTCAGCGCGTGCTTGTCCTTGGCCGGGTCGTACCCGGCCCACCATTTTGCGACGAGCGCGGCCAGGGCAGGCGCAATGACGATGGCAAAGAACACCGCAAAGCGCTGGTGGACGCAGGCCATGTAAGCCGCCAAGAGCACCAGGGCCAGTTCCTCCAAGCGCAGCCGAAAACGCCACACGATCGGCGCTAGAAAGAACAGAAACAGCAGGAGCAGAAACCACTGGCCAAAAAACTGGTTGAAGGCCAGGGGCTGCCACTCCTCGAAGTAGGCCATGTTCACGGGCTGGGAGAACGCCGCGCTCAGCTCGTAACGGAGCAGGCGCGCCCCGTAAGGATTCACGAGCAGCGCCAGGGCGCAAAGAAGCAGAACCAAGCCCAGGCGCCGGCGCTGGGCAGGCGGCCACTGCTTGCCCTCGAGATCGCCCAGGCGAAAGTCCTTAAGCCCGGCTACCCAATAGGCCCCGATCGCCAGGAGGCCGAGGCTGTATGTGCCGTGGGTGTTGACCCAGAGCACGAACACGCCCGGAAGCAGCCAGAGAGACCTCTGTAAGCCCCGGCGGTAGCGTTCCAGGCAAATCAAGGTGATGAGCAGGAAGATGTAGCCGAGGAGCTGGGGCCGCAGGCTGAAGCAGAGCCCGAGTAGCGGCCACACGGCGGCACAAGCCGCCAGAGCCGCCTTGACGTTGCCACTGCGCGTGTAAGCATAGTAGTACAGCAACAGGAGAATCACCGAGGTCAGGACAGTAAGGAGGGCCATCAGCGCGCGCGGCCCGCCGAGGTGCGACGCCGCCGCCATCATCACCTCGCCCAGCCACTCATAGGCCAGCCATTCGCTTTTGGGGGCGGTAAAAGAGTAGTAGTTGGTGGTAGGCCAGGTGTGTGTCGCCAGAATACGCTCGCCGGCGGCAATGTGCCAGAACGTGTCTCCCTCAACAAAAGTCGCGTGCCAATGACCGGTCGGCAAGGAGGCGTCATTTTGGAAGCGCGCAGACAAGTTCAGGAAGACACCGGCGACCAGCAATGCTCCGAGAAACACAGGGAAAGAGAAGACCTTTCGGGCGACCGCCCCGAGCGCCGAAGGTTTTGCCAGCTCGACGGGTGCCACTTTTTCGGCGGCTTGGCCGCGGGGCGGCCCTGCGCTTGTGAGTGCCTTAGTAACCTGCATGGCTTACTTTATCTCCGCTCTTCAGAGCGGCGCCGACGCTGCCTCGAGCTCTTCGTTTGACCTCACGGCGCGTCGCTCGTTTTCTGAGGCGCGAAACTTCCGATTCGCTTGGCGTTCTAGTATCACTGACCCCGCCACCGTCACGGCCACCAAGCCCCAGTCGAGGACGACTGAGCCTAACCACACCGGCGCGCCGAAGCGCAGGAAACCGAGCCAAGCCAGAGTCGCGACCGTGCCGGCCCAAAAAGGCAGGGAGCGGGGCAGTTCGCGAATCGGCACGCTCGAGGCAGCCTGTACTGTCAACGCGAACGGCAACGCCACAACCAAGTCAATCAGGTAGTGCTCGCCGGAGCCGAGGGTGAATAAGACCGTCAGACCCAGGTATAGTCCGTAACCGGCGCGCAGCCAGAGGGCAGATCGACGAGCGTTCCAGCACATCAGCACCGCCCAGGCCATGTGCAAGGACGGTATGGCGTTGCGGGGAATGTCAGCAGAGAGAGCAGCAGGTAGCAGCGCCAGCCCGACGAGTGACGGAGCCGAGTTGGGGAAGCGTGAAGGGAACAGGTAGAGCGGTCCGGCGGCGGGAACCAAAGTGTAGAGGAGGTAACCCGCCAGGCTGGCCGCGCCGATCACCAGCAACAGGTTGGGCTTTCTCCGCTCTCCGGCGCCCATGCTGCTGGCGTAAAGAATAAGCACTGCGACGGGCACCTGTTCGTAGGAAAGGTTGGCGAGCGCGCCGAGCCATGCCATGTGGGTCAGCAGGTGACCCAGAACGAAGCTAGGCTGGAATCCCAGACTGCCATCGAAGGCGTACAAGACCCTGTCCAACGTCACTGGGTGCGCGTGCCCGGTTCCGGACAGCAGCGCGGCTGTTATGATCACGAAGACAGGCGCGGCCAGGGCCACGCCAAAGGCTCCAATCCGGTCCCGCAATTCGCTCGGGCGGCTGCGCAGGACCGTCACGCCCATCACGAACAGGCTTGCCAACCCAACGAACAGCCCGAGGACCGCGGCGTTGTCGTACACCATTCGCAGGTGGGGTCCAAAGCGCAGCAGGGCCAAGCCGGCAGCCAGGGGAACCGTGGCCAGCAACTCGAAGCGGCTGCGGCACGTCCGGATTTGTATCACCACCGCGCCGAGCAGGGCGGGCGCCAGGAAAGGAAAATCGAGCCTCGTGTGCAACGCCATGAACACGGTTTCGGCGGCCAGCACGGCCGTCAGTAACCAAGCGGCGACGGGTTTCAGTTCAGTGTTCATTTCGATACTGGAGCCTGCCTGCGCACAAAGAGGACGCTCACTCCGTCTTCAAAAGCCTTACTCCACTCCGGCGATGCTTCCAGGAACGTCACCAGTGGAATGGTACGAGTGATGAGACACGCCTGGATGTTGTACTTTCGGAGCAATTGCGGAGCGTCGCGCTCCAGCCGGGTGATGCGAAGATAATCTGGAAACACCCCGCGATATTGGTAAAAATCGAGCCGGCCATCGACAAAAACCCGCTGTTGCGGGCCGAGCATATAAGGCAGATAGCCACCCCAAGTAAGCTCGTTGAGCATAGGGCCGGGCTGCGGGTGCTGGCGCAGGTAGTCGACTGCGCCGCGCGGATAGGTCTTGGCCGCCTCTTCTTCCAGGTGCTTTTGAGAGGGAAAGTACCAAGCGAAGCCCAGGACCGCCAATCCGATGAGGACGGCATTGAGCACGTACTTGTCCTTGGCCTGCTCGTATCCGGGCACCCAGCGCGCCAGCACGGTGGCCAGGAGCGGCGCAAAAATGAAGGCAAAGTACGGCAGCGCCCGGGCGTGCTCGGCGGTCATGAAGATGGCGAACAGGATCAGGCCCAACTCCTCCAGTCGGAGCTTGATTCGCCCCGCCGCCAGCGCCACGATGAAGAGCAAAACCAGGATCAGGAAAAGCTCGCCGTGCCATTCATTCAAGGGAATGGGCCGCCAGCTCGTCATGTTGGTGGTGATTCCTTGCTGGAAGAAGATCATCTGCAAGGGGTATGCGGCAAGGCGCGCCCCGTAAGGCGTCGCGCACCCAGCCAGCACGGAAAGCAGGGCGACCGCCGCGAGTTGCAGCCGTTCTGAGGCCGTCCAACGCTCCGCCTCGAGGCTCCCGGCGCGGAAGTCCACCAGTCCGCTCAACCAATAGATCCCGAAAACCACGGCCCCCAGCATGAAGCTGCCGTGGGAGTTGACCCACAGGCAAAACACCAACGGAAGAAGCCAAAGGAATTTGCGATGGCCCTGGCGAAAGCGCTCCAGGACAATCAGAGTCGTGAGCAGGTAGATGTAGCCAAAGAGATACGGGTGGACGGCGAACCATACTCCAGCCAAGGGCAGGACCACCCATGAGGCTACAAAAGCCGCCTTCGAATTCCGGCAGCGCAGATAAGCGTAGTAATAAGCCAGCAGCATCACGGCGCTCGTGAGGGCAAACAGCATCCCCATCAAGCCGGCCAAGCCAGCAGCACGCGCCCCCCACGCCAGGACCACTTCGCTCAGCCACTCGTAGGCCATCCATTCGGCGCCGGGCGCGCTGAAAGAGTAAATATCCGAAGTAGGCCAGGAATGGGTGCTGAGGATGCGCTCGCCCACCACCAAGTGCCACCAGGTGTCGCCATCGACGCGGAAGAAATAGAGCAGCAACATGAAGGAACAGCCCACCAGGACTACACCAAGCAGGGAGGGGAAGGAAAAGGCTTTCCGTAGAAAGCTGACGGATGGTGAGCTTTGAACTGCGACCGGGTCCGGGGCGGTCTCAAGCGTGGTCATGTTCGCCTCTCAGACGCTTAAACGCGTCGAGGACCACGAAGGAGGTCCGCACGCTCTCGGGGGACTCCCCGAGTTGCCGGATACTCTCTCTCTTCAGATGGCCGAGCAGCAGGCCGGCGTGTGCGAGGTAGTCGATGCGCTCCGGGACCAAGCCCATTATACGCACGCAGGTGGCATCGACGGCCACCGGGTCATCTCCCGCCACTAAGAGGCCGCAAGGCTTGGCGTCGCCTTGGATGGGGCCGTTGCCTTCCATGCCGACGATGCCGTCGACGATGGCAAAATCGGGACGGACGGTGCTGTTGATGTCGAGGATGGAGCGGGTGAGGCCGGCCCAGTGCAGTGCGTTCTTGGGCCAGCCGTAGCAGTTTCCCGGCACAATGCCGAACATGTTCTTGAGCGACAGGGTGACTCCCGCCCAGTGGTGGGTCTTCAGTTTGGGCATGGAGACTACGAAGTCAGCCTCGAGCACGGTGCGTGGCAAGTACAGCTCCTTGACCCTGGAAGCGCGGGTGCGGGTGGGGACAAGGCGGACGTCGTCGAGGTTGAGGTCCACAAACTTGCCCGCCAGAGGCCCCAGGTACTGACGCAGGCGGTTAGTCTCCACGATGCCTTCCGTATCCCGTTCATTGCCAGGCCCCTCGGCTACAACAACACTGCTGGCGCCCAGACGCAGGAAGCACTCCCGCGCCGCCGCCACTACCGCCGGATGAGTATTGATCACGCCCTGGGGGTCAGGCTCCACGAAGTTCGGTTTCAGCAGCACGCTGCGGCCCCGCACCGGCAGATCGAACTCGAGCAGGGTCTCCCCGAGAAGCGCCGCCAAGTCAGCCTGATAGCTGAGGGCTCTCCGTATCGCGACGCGCGAAGGCGGCCGCTTGAACGAGGGCACGAGCGAGTTATTGGACGCACTCACGGGTTCAGCCTGTACATCCGCAGATTGCACAGATTGCACTGATTACACCCACTGTCCGAAAGAGCCAATCCATTCCTCCTGAATGTGCATGATCTGCCTCGCCGGTTTGTCGTGCATCTGTGTAATCTGCGTAATCTGCGGACTATTCCAGCCAGCGCGGCTGGCCGCTCAACGAGATCGCCGCCCACGCCGCCGCCAGGGTGTGGCCGAGAAACTGGTTGTTCGAGTTCAGCGCCTCGAGGGAGGGCTCTAGTGCCGGCACAGGACGATCATGGAACTCCAAACAGAGATGGGCGAGCGCGAGCGACCCGGGCCCTTGAATTTGAGAGTAGGCCTGCTCCAGCCAGTCCAGGCTACGGAGGTTCTCAGGGCGGTCCCGGTAATGCTGGAGGGCCAGAAGCGCCCAGACGGTGGGGCCGATGCGAGGTACCCCTGCGGTCCCATAAACGAGCGGGTTGCCGCTGTTCCATCCGCCCCCCGGGCACATCCGGTCGTAGAGCATGCGTTCCGCGAGCCGCCGGCGTCGCCCTGCTTCACGGGGACGTAACTCCTCGGGGACGTGGCGAAAGGCAATCAGCGCGCAAGAGGTCGGCTCGACCCAGCTTGCGGTGCCGGGCGTCCAACCCCAACCTCGCAATGACGGGTCTTGCTGAACCACGCGGGGGCGCCGCAAAAGCTTGGCGCCCATTCGCCACCAGAGGCTACCCTCAGCCGGCCAGGTATTCGAGAGCCATTGCAGTCCGCGGGCCACATGGTCCAACGAGCCTCCGTGGGCGTACAGCGCCAGGCTGGCCACTGCCGTCACCCAGCACCCTCGCGGCTGGCCGGCGAATGAGGGCCACGACCCATCCCGCAACTGGCACTCTCCCAACCAACGCAATCCTGCCTGGCAAACTGCAGGCGCTAAGTCGAGTAGGGCCAAGAGCACCCAGCACGTCGCCTCCACACTGCTCTGGCCTCCGCGTCGGTACCCCCAGCCGCCGTCAGCGTTCTGCGCTTCGAACAGAAACGGGAGGTGGATTCGCTTCAGCAAGCGGCTCTCGCCGGTTGCAGGTTCGGCCGACCTTCCGATCTCAGATCCAGCGGGCATAGCGATGAAAGCAAAAATCAGAAATTAGAAATCAGAATGAGAAAGATGGGTGGTTGAGGCTACAAGCTGGAAGTTCCTTCGTTCTACTTGCTGCTTTCTAATTCTTAATCTCTGCTTTGTCCTACATCACCGGAGTGCGAACCTCTGGCAAATCCGCGACAATCTCCTCAGGACCTTCCTCAATTTGCAACTGGTTGATCAACCGATGCAGGTAACCGCGCGCGATTCCCAACCTCCGCGCTGCCTCCGACTTGCTTCCATCGCAGTCACGTAAAACCCGGAGGACGAGGCGCCGCTTGAACTCTCGCAGCTCCCTGTCATAGGAGCACTCCTCTTCCTGCTGCTCCCACCCATTACAGAATGCTTTCGGCAGATGCCAGAGTTCGACCGACGGTCCGTCCGCCATCACCACAGCGCGCTGTACCACGTTTTCCAGCTCGCGCACGTTGCCGGGCCAACTGTATTCCTCGAGGGCCCGCAAGGCAACCGGCGAGAACCGCCGCATGCTCTTGCCGAACTGCTTCGCAAAGCGCGTCAGGAAGTGATGGCCCAGGGCGCCAATCTCGTCGCGACGCTCGCGCAGTGGCGGAATATGAATCTCAACCACGTTCAGGCGATAAAAGAGGTCGCTGCGGAATTTGCCCTGCTCGACCATCTCTCCCAGGTTGCGGTGCGTGGCGCAGAGGAGGCGAATGTTCACGCCGACCGAGGTGTTGCTTCCTAGCCGCTCAAAGGACCTCTGCTGAAGCACGCGCAACAACTTGGCTTGCAAACCCAAAGCCAGGTCGCCGATCTCGTCAAGGAAAAGCGAACCCTGATGCGCTGCCTCGAATCGTCCGTGGCGAGTTCCCACGGCGCCGGTAAAGGCCCCTTTTTCATGGCCAAACAACTCATCTTCGATCAGCGTCTCCGGCAGGTCGGCGCACGAGAAAGCCACGTAGGGCCCCTTCGCCCTGGGGCTGAGTTGATGGATGGCGCGGGCGAGCATATCCTTGCCGGTGCCTGTTTCTCCCGTGATCAGGACACTCACATCGCAGGGGGCGACTTTCTGGGCCAGCGCGAAGACCCTCTGCATAGGCTCGGTGGAAATGACGAAATCGCCGAACGGACCTGTCAAGGCCTGCTGTGAACGCAATCGCAACAGTTCCTTTTCCACTTGCCGGAACCGCTGCGCCCGCCGCAGCACCAGGCGCAACTCGACCATGTCGGGAGGGCTAGCGAGGGTATCATACGCCCCATTTTCCATGGCCCGTTGAGTGGCTGCGCGGCTGTGCTCGCCCAGGATCGCGATAATGGGAGGCGGAGAATCAAGCAATTGGATCTCTTGCATGAGCTGGAAGGCTTCCTGTTCACGACTTGGACCAACCTCGTCCCTACGGAGATCGAGCAAGACGACATCAGGCCATTCTATCTGTCGTCGAGCACCATTCAACTTGAACGCTTCTATGGTCTGCAACTCAAACTGGGCACCCAGGGCATGGCCGAGGATGTGAACGAAAGGTGTGTCAGGAGTGCAGAACCAGACGTGCACAGGTTCCTCGGTCATATCTACCATATCCCCCATGGACAAAGACCCCTTCATTGACTTAGCAGTCACCGCGGGCTACTCTCTTCCTCGCTGAGGGCGGAAGTGCCGGTCCGAGTTCAGGATATAAGCCACACACCACTGGTCATACCCGCCCTTATAACTATCGGCATCTTTTTGACACACCTAGAGCTAATATGCAACAGCACAATAGTACCAGTCCGCAGCGACCAGAGGTACGCCCGTGGGTGAGGAGGGCAGCGGGTTGATGGAACTGAGGCAAGCCACCAGTTCAAGCCGGGCGGGGTGAAGATGTTTCAGCGCCCCCATTAGCTGGCTACGTGTACTTGACCCAGCGCAAAAGCTCCACGAGCGATGGCCGCTTGCCGTACATCAGGATACCCACGCGGAAGATGCGCGCCGAGACGTAGGCCACGGCGGCTGTGGTCAGGGCCAGCAGGACAATGGAGAGGCCGATCTGCCAGAAGGGAGGAGTCTCGGCGGCGATGCGCAACACCATGATGATAGGGCTGAAGAAGGGAACTTCAGATAGCAGGACCACCGTGTGGGAGTTCGGGTCGCGCACCACCATGTTAAACATAATGAAGCTGAAGAGGAGCGGCAACATGACGGGCATCTGGAGTTGCTGGGCATCCTGGTCGCTCGAGGAGGCGGCGCCAACGGCGGCGTAAAGCGAAGCGTACAGCAAATACCCGAGCACAAAGTAGATCATCGGGTAGATCAGGAGCCCCGCCGATAAATGGATATGGGGAAAGTCCGCGGTGGGTCGCAGGGTGTTGACCACCACGGCCCCATAAGTCCCGAGCAGGGCCGCGGAGGTAATCCAGATCATATATTGAGTAAAGGCGACGCCGGCCACTCCAAGGATCTTGCCGGTCAAGAGCTGAAAGGGCCGCACGGAGGAAATCAGAATTTCGACAATGCGCGAGGTCTTTTCCTCGAGCACCGAGCGCATGGTGATGACGCCGTACATGATCAGCGTCATGTAGAGGAGCATCGCCAAACAGATGGCAGTGATGAACGTCTGGCCAAATTCCTCCGCCTCGCCGTATTTGGTGATTTTGATGATCTTGACGTTGGTTCCCCGCGTCACCTCACCGATCTCGTTGACATGGAGGCCGCGCGCCTCGAGGCGGGAAGCAAGGACGGCGTTATGCACCGCGTGGGTGATGGGTTCCACCAGCGTAAAGTCACTCGGATTCTTGGTATGGAACTCCGCTTTGTCGCCATTGACCACCAGATAGGCGTCCAGACGGTCGGCTCGAATAGCGGCACGCAATTCCTTGCGCACCGGCTCTTCGGATTGAGGCTGCGTAATGGTCCTCACCACCTCGAATTCCGGTTTGCCGTTCGGCAGCCTGACGTTCAGTCCCGCTGCCACTGCGGACGAGAGGCCACCGACGTTGTCGATGATGGCGAGCCTTACGGTGCGATCGGTCAGTCGCGTGGCGAGGAAGATCGAAAAGACCATCAGACCGATGCTAAAGACGGGCACCGCGATGGTGCCAAAAACAAAGCCTTTGGTCTTTACGCGGGTGATGTACTCACGTTTGATAATCAGCCAGACCTTGCGCATGGGCGTCCCCCCTTGTCATCTTCGCCTCGAGAACCCTCTCAAGCCTGGAAGTATACCCCATGTATCCACTGGCCATTGCATTTGCGAAGCTGTCAGGGGTATGTTACTGGTCGAGCGCGAAGTGGTGAAAGAAATCCGGTATCTCTTTCTTGACGGGTACTCGAGTGCTCCCAAGCTTGTTCTCCAACCATAGCCGCAGCCGTTACTTTGGCTTGCTCCTTGGCTTGGGTTTATTCGCAGGCGCGTATAGCCCTACGTTGCCGGCTCGGCCTGGAGAAGGTCCCGCCGCGAAGGAGATCGCGGCGATCTTCACGCCCCTGGTCTCGCGTCAAGAACCAGGCCTCGCGGTGCTGGTCCGCCTGAACGGCCGGACCTTGTTCAAGCGCGGGTATGGCAGGCGCGATTTGCGCTCCGGCGCCCCTATCGATGCTCGGTCGAATTTCCGCTTGGCTTCCTGCACCAAGCAGTTCACCGCCCTGGCCGTCCTGCTGCTCGTCCAGGATGGCAAGCTGCGTCTGGACGACAGGCTCACAGATATCTTCCCGGAATTCCCCGCCTATGGGAGAACGATTACCCTCCGCAACCTGCTGAATCACACTTCAGGGCTCGTGGCTTACGAAGATCTGATGGACAAGATTTATGCAGGCAAACCCTGGCAGGAGATTCCGCAGATCAGCGATGCAGCCGTACTCGACCTGATGGCGCAGCAGACGGCTACGAAGTTCCCGCCCGGCAGCGCGTGGGAGTACAGCAACTCAGGTTACTGCGTGCTGGCCAGAGTTGTCGAAAAGGCGTCCGGCGTGTCCTTTGCTGACTTCCTCCGCCAGCGCATCTTTGCGCCCTTGAAAATGCACGCCACGATCGCCTACGAACACGGTAAGAATGGGGTAAAGGCCCGCGCCTACGGATATACGAAAGATGCGGGTTTATGGCTCGAAACCGATCAGAGCCCGACTTCGGCTACCCTCGGCGACGGAGGAATCTATAGCTCGCTGGACGACCTCAGCAAATGGGACGACGCGCTTCGCCATTACACGCTGCTCAGTGAAGCCGCCATGCAGCCGGCACTGACCGCGGTGGCATTGCCCGAAGACTCCCGCCCTTCGCCCCAAGGCCCGGACGGCGAGCCCATCAAATATGGATTTGGCTGGTTTCTCAACCCCTATCGCGGCCACGCGCGTATGTGGCACTACGGCGAGAGCATCGGTTTCCGCACGGTGATCGAGCGCTTCCCTGCCGACGGCTTGACCATCATCATCCTGGCTAATCGCACCGACCTCGACCCCGCAGCCCTCGCCCTGAAAGCCGCTGACCTTTATCAAACCCGGAAGTAGCCGCTCTTCAATCGTCAATCACTAATCACCAATCGCCAATTACTCGTACCTCAACGCCACCATCGGATCGACCTTCGTGGCCCGGCGGGCCGGCACGAGGCAGGCCGCGAGCGCGACAGCAGCCATCAGGAGCGCCGCCAGAATGTAAGTCAACAGATCCGTGGCGCGCACGGCGTAGAGAATGCTGGTGAGGTAACGGGAAAGCGCCCAGGCGCCCAACAATCCCGCAGCCACGCCGGCGAAAACCAGGCGCAATACTTCCCTTAGTACCATGCCCAGAACGTTGAGGACTTCTGCCCCGAACGCCATACGGATACCAATCTCCCGCGTGCGCTGGGAGACGGAGTAAGACACAACCCCATAAATGCCTACCGAAGCGAGCGCCAGCGCCATGACCGCAAACAACCCCAGTAGCAGCGCCACGAAGCGCTTCTCCCGCGAAGACTCCGAAACCATTTCCGGCAGGGTCTGGACGCCATACCACGGCAAGTCCTTATCCAGGTCATGCAGGACGTGGCGGATGGCGGGCACCTGCGCTTGCGGGTCGTTGGCGGTACGCACCACCAGGACCAATTCCGAGAACGTATTTTGTGACTCGGGGTAATAGGCTTCGGGACTAGCGGGCTGGGCCAGACCGAATACCCGAACGTCGCCCACTACACCAATGACGGTGATCCACTTGGCTTCAGGATCGTTCTGCTTGAACCGCTTGCCAACGGCCTCCTGATGGGGCCAGAAGTGGCGTGCCATGGTCTCATTGATAATGGCGACGAGCGGCACTTCAGACGTGTCCGTCTCAGCCACGTCACGCCCGCTGAGCAGCGGAATACGCAGAGTTCGAAAGTAGTTGGGTGCGACCGTACACCACTCCACCAGAGGACTTGACCATATGTCTTTGGGGGCCGGCTGGCCTTCGATGACCACCGTACCGTTGCTGCCACCTTCGAGTGGCAGTTCCGAGGCTGCCCCGGCGGAGACAACTCCCGGCAAAGCCTGCACGCGGTCCAGCAGGTTACGGAAGAACGCCTTCTGTTGGGGCTCCTTCGGGTAGCGTGAATCGGGCAGCGAGACGCGCCCCGCCACCACTTGGCGCGGATCAAAGCCGAGCTGGACGCCCAGCAAGCGCACCAAGCTCCGTGTGGCAAGCCCCGCGCCGACCAGCATGACGAGGGCAAGGGCGATCTCCCCGGCCGTGAGCAGGCCGCGCGCCAGCCCGTGGGACACTGCTACGGCAGAACCGCTCTCCTTGAGCGTTTCGCTGAAGCTCACGCGGGTTGCATAGAGCGCGGGAATGAGGCCGGCGAGCGTCCCCGTGACGAACGCAATGAGGAAAGTGAAACCAAAGACACGGGAATCCAGGTGCACGGGAATCACATCGGGGATGTAGCCTGTGGGCGCGGCGTGGAGAAGCAGGCGCAGAGCGGCCAGGCCCACGGCCAAGCCCGCGACTCCGCCCAGCAGAAACAGCAGCACGCTCTCGGTGAGCAGTTGGCGCACCAGGCGGCGCGCTCCTGCGCCGACGGCAAGCCGAATTGCAATCTCCCGCTGCCGGCCCACCGATTTGGTAAGCAGCAGGTTGGCGACGTTCACGCAGGCGATCAGCAGCAGGAATCCGACCGCGGCGAAAAGAACCCACAGAATTTCACTCACATTGCCGGTAAGCTGCTGGTGCAGGCTTTTGACCCGCGCGATCACACCCGTGTTGGTCTGCGGATACTGCTGGGCTAGCCGCGAGGAAATCGTGACCATCTCGGCGGCGGATTGGCTGAGCGTGACGCCCTTCTTCATGCGCGCCAGCACCCAGAACCAGTGGTTCCCTCGATCGGCTTTCCATTTTGGTACGTCCATGGTTATGGGCGTCCAGAATTGCGGACTGCGCCCCCAGACACTCGGAAATTTCAGATCCCTGGGCATGACGCCCACCACGTCGTAGGCCTCGCCATCCATCGTGACTTTGCTTCCCACGATGTTCTTCTGTCCTCCAAAGGCGCTCTGCCACAGTCCGTAGCTCAAGATGACCACGTGATTGTGGCCGGTCGGGCCCTCGTCCGGCGCAAAGCTCCGGCCGAGCTGCGGCCGCACACCGAGAATCTGAAAGGTGTTCGGTGAAACCGACAGGCCACGGAGTTGCAACGGCTCGCCAGAACCGGTGAGCGTAGCGCCCGCGATGGTGACAGCGGACATGCCCTCGAACACCTGGTTCTGCGCCTGCCAGTCCTGAAAGTCTGGGGCGGTGTTGGGAAACAGGCTTCCAGGAGCGCTGGGTTCTGTCACCCAGATAACCGCCAAGCGATCAGAGTCGGCATAAGGCAGGGGTTTCAGCAAGACCGCATTCACCACACTGAAGATGGCCGTGTTGGCCCCAATGCCGAGCGCCAGCGTCAACACCGCCACGGCCGTGAACCCGGGATTCTTCACCAACACCCGCAATCCGTAGCGAACATCCTGAAAAAGGTTTTCGAGCCAGTTCCATCCCTTCATGTCGCAACTCTCCTCTCACAGGTTGTCATGCAAGAGATACGCTTTCTCCGCCCTCGCGGTTCCATCCCCACATGTCGCGGCCCTCCTCTCTCAGGAGCGGGTCGTTGGCGAAGAGTTTCTGGGCGGCGTAGTGAGTTTCCTTTTTTGAGAGGCCCCGCGCGATCTGTTCCTGCGCGCGCAGTTCGTGGTGCAGGCGCATCTCTTCTTCGAGATCAGTATCGAATTGGCCACGTCGAAGCAGGATCAAGAGTCGGGTGCCGAGTTGGCGAAACCAACTCGACATGATTAGACTACGCTGGCACCCGAAGGTTAGCACCGGCACGGGGGTTTTTCAATCTCTCGAATGGCTTCTCTCGAATAGCTTCGTGTTAAATATTACTGGTTCTGCGGCTGCTGAATGGGCCGTCGCCAGGTCGGGCGCGGACCCAAGGCAGTCCGGCCAAAAAAGGCTTGCTTCGCCACCTGTCGATGTCGTAGCGTAACGCGCATGGGCGGAAGACAAAATAGCTGAACAAAGGCCCGCGAAAGCCGAGCTTCGGACTAGGGGAGGAGGAAATAAATGGAACGTGCGAAACTTTGCTGCCATCGCCTGTGGAGGGTTGCCGCACTGGCCGCGATGCTCGCGGTCGCAGGTCAAGCCTCGGCGCAGGACACCTATCTCCCTTGGGAGGGCGGTCCTGCATATTATGCGCAGTTTTCGCGGGGACCCTCATCCAGCCAGGACTATTTCATGCGCGCCGTGTGGCTACAGAGTCCTCGCAACGCCGGCTTATTTGAGGCCGTCGGCGTGAATCAATTTGTTGGACTTTGGCGCGGCACCGTCGAGGTCAGTCGGGACGGAGGTCCTGTTCTGCCTCTGCTCCGGCAGTACAACATGCGCGTTTTCGGCGACCGGGAATCCGCACTGGCCGGGCCGGATGCCGCGAAGCACCTCACCGACCCGATTATCGACGGTTGGGCGCAGGAGGACGAGCCCGATAATGCGCAGTCGCTCCCGGCCGGAGGCTATGGCGACTGCATTCTCCCTTCCGCCATTATCAGCAGATATAAGGCGATCAAGGCAGCGGATCCGAACCGGCCGGTCTACCTGGGCGTGGGCCAAGGCACGGGCTACAACGCCGATTCGTGTTACTACGGCCGCGGATCGACGTGCTGTTCAGCCGCGCGCAATTTCAATGACTACCCGCTCTATATTCAAGGCGGCGACATCCTCGCCAGCGACGTTTACCCGGAGAATGACGCGCACCCCCTGTGGTGGGTCAGCAGAACCACCGACCGCCTGCGCTACTGGTCCGATTACAAGAAACCGGTGCTTCAGGATATCGAGTTGGTGAATTTCAGCAACAAATCCTCCGTGACGCTGACCCCGGCTGAGGTCGAGGCCGAGGTCTGGATGACGATCATTCACGGCGCGCGCGGTTACATGTATTTCGTCCACCAGTTCAAACCTGTGGAGGAAGAAGACTCCATCCTCCACCCTGAGCATGCTGACGTGAAAGCCGCGGTGGCAGCGACTGACCTTCGAGTGGCGGCCCTGGCGCGCGTGCTCAACACGCCTTCGGTGGGCAATGGCGTGACCGTGACGTCTTCCAGCGCCAATGCCGCGATCAATGTAATGCTGAAACGCTATGGGGGATGCACCTTCCTGCTCGCCACGAATGACGGCTTGCCGCAAAACCAGACCGCAGCCGCGAACCCCATGACGGAGACGAGCCTATTTTGCAGGGGCAGCAGCGATTGCACCAATCCCACCGCAAAAAGCGGCGGCGCTTTGAGCATGCTGGCTGCGGGCGCCACAACCGCCACCTTTACTCTGCGCGACTTCCCCGCTCACGCCACCGCAATTGTCCTGGGTGAGAAACGCCAGATCACCATCAGCAACGGCGTGTTCAGCGATAATTTCGCCACAAGTTACGCGTGGCACCTCTATCAGATTCTGTTCGATCCGAATCCCAAAGCGCCTTCTATCGGCGATCTGAACGGCGACGGAAGAGTTGATTCGAGCGATCTCCAAATTGTGAAGGCTGCGATGGGGACGATTGCCGGGCAGCCAGGATACGACCCGCGCGCGGACGTGATTCGTGACGGCGTGGTGGACAGCGCGGACCTCGCGATCGTGGAGGAAAAGACACGACGGAATCGCTGATTACACCCACCATCTCCGCATCAACATCGAACGGCCGCGATCTCGGGCCGGTTTCCTACAATCTAAAGGTCAGCCTCGAGCCGGGGCCAAGCGACTTTGACACGCCCTCGGACACACTCGGATACGCTCATTGCATACGGAGGAGGCCAAGTGTACACTATCGGACCGCCGAAAGGTCAAAACGGAAATTTTAGTTGCTCATCCCAGGAGAACCCATGGAATCACGAAAAAATTCTATCACGCAAGATTGGGCGATTCAGAACGGTGGCAATAGTCCCTCTATTCCCTTCCTCAGCAGTGGGGCGGCCTACCCCGCTGGCAGACCCGGTTGTATGACCCGCCGCCAATTCGTCGGCAGCGCTCTGCTGGCCACCGCCGGCGCTATGTTTAGCCGCGCCGGCCAACCGCCGCGCTGGCAGATTGGTTGTTACACGCGGCCGTGGGCGCAATATGATTATCATGTTGCGTTCGACGGTATCGCCGCCGCCGGGTTCAAGTATGTGGGCCTGATGACGACCAAGAGCAAGACTAGCCTGATCATCTCGTTGACCACGACGCCCAAGGAAGCCGCCGCCATTGGCGCAGAAGCGAAGCAGCGCGGACTCGAGGTTATTTCGATGTGGGCCGACCAGTTCTCCACCGACAACACCGACGGCCTTAAACGCCTCATCGAGAATTCCGCCGCCTGCGGTTGTCCAAACCTGTTACTCGGGGGCACCGACGAGAAACACGCCGATGCCTACTACAAAATCGTCGCTGAGTGTTGCGATTACGCTGCGGCCAAAGGCGTGGGCCTCAGCGTCAAACCGCACGGCGGCACCAATGCCAACGGCGCGCGGTGCCGCAAGATTATTGACCAGATCGCAAACAAAAACTTCCGCCTCTGGTACGACCCCGGCAACATTTTCTACTACTCCGACGGCAAACTCGACCCCGTGGACGATGCCGCGGCTGTGGACGGCGTGGTGGCCGGCATGAGCGTAAAGGATTTCCGTGCGCCGAAAGAGGTCGAGTTGACACCCGGTACCGGTAAGGTGAACTTCGCGAAGGTACTGTCCCGTTTGCAACAAGGCGGCTTCACCCACGGCCCGCTGGTCGTCGAGTGTCTCGACCGCGGTGACCTGGCCCACGTCAACGCCGAGGCCGTGAAAGCCCGCCAGTTTCTGGAAGCCCTCACCGGTCAGAAAGCGTAAGAGAAAAGTAGCCTCCACTTACTCCGCTGGTCTTTTCTTCGGCTGCACACCCGGGGTGAGTGAGAGCGTCGCAGGGAAGAGCGGTCCCTTACAGGCTGCGGGAAAACCCCTCGAGGCTGCCATCCTGAGGTGCTGAAGGCGGCGAAGGATCTCTAGTTGCTTTTTCGTTTCGGCAGCCTACAACCGACTGCGGAGATTCTTCGCTTCGCCCTGGACCGGACGGTCCGGGGCTTCGCTCAGAATGACAGGCGAAGGGCTCGGAATGACAGGAGAGCGGGGGCTGCGCCGCTGGCCCTACAAGAGGCGCGAAATGCCTGCTAAAAAACAAGCCTCCACGGCCTTGCAATGCAGCGCCACCCGCCGCCGCAACCCAAGGCGGAATGCCCAACGGCGCTCAGGCTTGTCCAAATTAACCCCGATCCGCCCGGCGACGACCTGCGGCTCCGCCGTCCATCAGCCGACGGATGCGGGAAGGCTCTGCCTTCCCGTAGGGCGTGTGCCCCGAAGAACCTCCTGTCATTCCGATCCGTCAGGCGACGGAGAGGAGTCTCGCTCTGATTCTTTCTTCCACCTACCCCCCTAGTCCGCAATGGGATCCGATCCACCTCAGCGCAGAGCGAAGCTCTGCGGTCTTCAGGGATTAGAAATCCGCCCGAGAGGATGTCCGGAAAATTGTCGAAATTTGAGGTTTTAGAGTGACGGCTCTCCGGCCCGAGCCCCTAACTTAGAGGGCAATGACCGGTCGTCCCATATTCGGACGCGCGAATCCCAAAACCGGACAGCGCCTGATAAGTAATAGGATGTCATGACTCCGCACTTTCTTGCTTCTAAAGGGTTTATCTCCCGTTGAAGTGGAGGCAAGATTGCAAGACATTACCAGAGGATTCGTACAATGAACACACTGCTTCAGGATATCCGCTTCGGCCTGCGCATGCTGGCCAGGAACCCCGGCTTCACGGCCGTGGCGGTGCTGACGTTGGCGCTCGGGATCGGCGCGACTACCGCCGTTTTCAGTGTTGTTGACCGTGTCCTGTTTCGTAGTCTTCCGTATCCCCAAGCGGACCGCTTGGTCTCTCTCGGCATGTTAGCGCCTATCGACCCTAACGAGTTCATGTTGTCTTATGACTACGTTGACTGGCGCGCCTCGCAGACCCCGTTCGAATCCATGACCTCCTGGAACGGGGTGGGCGATTGCGATTTGTCGGAGCAAAACCCCGTCCGCATGGTATGTGCGCAAGTGGAATCCAGCTTCCTCTCGACGTTCGGCATTCAACCGCTTCTGGGACGGAATTTCACGCCTGACGAGAACCGACCGAACGCGCCCAAGGTTGCTTTGCTCTCCTACGGCTTGTGGAAGAGCCGCTTTGGAAGCGATTCTGGCGTGGTCGGCCGCACGTTTTCATTGGACGGGCGGCCGACGCAAATTGTCGGCGTGCTGCCGGCTGATTTCGAATTACCGACCCTCGCGTCCGCCAGCGTCCTCGTCCCGGAATTGTTCACCGATGCGGAGCTATCGCCGCGCCATGAGACTGCCCATCTGATCCATGTCTTCGCCCGACTCAAACCCGGGATCACTCCTGCCCAGGCCCAAGGCGCGCTGGAACCGCTGTTCCAGCAATCGCTCCAGGGGGTTTCTCCGCAATTCCGCAAGGATGTACATCTGCGCGTGCAATTGCTGCGGGAGCGTCAAACCCACGATTCGAAGCTGGCGGCATGGATTCTCCTGGCCGCAGTGTTCGCGGTGCTGCTGATTGCTTGCGCCAATGTGGCCAATCTGCTGTTGGCGCGGGCCGCGTCGCGTCAACGTGAGGTGGCCTTGCGGGGCGCACTGGGAGCGGGCCGCCCGCGGCTGATCCGTCAACAGTTGACCGAAAGCATTCTGTTGGGGGTCATCGGGGGCGCGATGGGCTGTTACCTGGCAGATCTGATGCTGCGCGGCTTCCTGGCCATCGCTCCGGAAGGCATCCCACGCCTCCAGCAAGCGACCCTCGACGTCCGCGTTCTTCTATTTACTCTCGCCGTTTCGCTGCTCTCAGGCGCTCTCTTCGGGCTGGCCCCCGTGCTGCATCTGCCGCCCGCCGAGGTGCTGACCGGTCGGCAGGTGGTGGCCGGAGGGCGTTCCTGGTTTCGCCAACTTCTGGTGGTGGCGCAGGTGGCGATTTCCCTGGTGTTACTGGCGGGAGCGAGCCTGCTGCTCCGCAGCCTGTGGAAGCTCCAAAATGATCCCATGGGGATCGAAACCTCTCACGTGGTAACCGCTAGCTTCGTCCTCGGCCAACAGCGCTATCCGGGACCAGAGCATCGAGTGGCATTCTTCAACGAACTGGAGCAGCGGCTGCAGAGACTGCCCGGAGTCACTTCCATGGCGATGAGTGATTCTCTTCCACCGGGCGGACCCGTGCTCACTTGGATATACGGCGCAATTCAGGTGCGCGGCCGCGAGCGGTACATGAAAGGAACTGGCGGCTCGGTGGTCTACCGAACCGTGACGCCGGACTATTTCTCCGCGCTGAATATCCCTATCCTGCGCGGCCGGGGCTTCCGCGAGGAAGACCGCAATCCGAACGCGCACGCTATTATTCTGAGCCAATCGTTGGCCAAAAAGTTGTTCGGCACCACTGACGCGCTGGGCCAACAACTACAACTAGGCGCCATCGGAACGTGGTACACAGTGGTGGGAGTAGTGGGCGACGTCAAGAATCAGGGGCTGGCCGCCGCCCCCGATCCGGAATATTACCTGGCGCGCACGCATTCGCCTGACGACGCTTGGCGGGGGTCGAGCGTGCTCGTCCGCACCAGCTTAAGTGCCCGCGCCACGGCGCAATGGCTGCGCAGCGAAATCGCCGCACTCGACCCGACGCTGCCCGTGACCATCGAGACCATGGACCAGCGCGTGGGTAAGCTGGCACAAAAGCCGCGCTTCAACGCTGCCTTGCTCTCCTTATTCGCCGGCATGGGGTTGCTGCTGGCCGTGGTGGGGATTTACGGCGTGGTCTCTTTCCTGGTAACGCAACGCACGCAGGAGATCGGCGTGCGCATGGCGCTGGGCGCAACGCCCGGAGACATTCTGCGCTTGGTGAGTGGCCGAAGCATGCGGCCGGTTTTGGTCGGCGTGCTGCTGGGGCTCGCCTGCGCGATGACGGCCTCTCGCCTGCTGACCACGCTGTTGTTCGAAGTGCGACCCGACGATCCGCTGACCTTCGGGAGCGTGGCGTTGCTTCTGGTCACCACCTCGCTGCTGGCAACCTATATTCCCGCGCGCCGGGCTACGAAGGTCGATCCCATGGGGGCGCTGAGACATGAATAGTGAAGTGTGAATGATGAATTATGAAACGTCCAGGCTGACCAGTTCGGGGGCACCGCCTTTCAGCATTCATAATTCAGAATTCACTATTACCGAGTCGACACGCGAACTCCTACTCATAAGGGGGCGAATGGAGCAATGACAACCCTGTTCCAGGACTTGAAATTCGGCTTACGGATGCTGGCGAAGAATCCCGGCTTCACAGCGGTGGCGGTGCTGACGCTGGCGCTGGCGATGGGAGTCAATGCTGTTGTCTTCAGCGCCGTCAACATGGTTTTGCTGCGCCCCCTGCCCTATCTGCGCCCGGAACAGTTGGTTATGCTCTTTGCTTCAAACCCCACGCTCGGCGTCCAGGACATGATGGTATCCGCGTCGACGTTCATGGAATGGAGGGACAATGCCCGATCGTTTGCCGGGATGGATGCCTTTGTCAGCGAGGCGCGGAATCTGAGCGGTACAGACACCCCGGAACGCGCTCGTGTAACCGAAGTTACCGCGAACCTTTTGCCGTTATTAGGTGTCGAGCCCGTTCTGGGCCGCGGTTTTCTGCCCGAAGAGGGCTCTCCGGGGCGGAACCGCCTTGTCCTGGTGAGTCATGCTTTTTGGACTGGCCACCTCGGGGCGAATGCGGATTGGATCGGGAGATCCGTCAAGCTCGATGGAGAGACTTTTACGCTCATCGGAGTGATGCCGGAGGGGTTTCAAATCGCCGATGCTCCCGCCGACTTCTGGACTCCCATGGTCTTGCAAGGGAAGAGGGACGCGGCGGTAAAAGTGATCGCCCGCCTCAAACCAGGGAGGTCCCCTCTCCAGGCCAACCTGGAAATGGCCGCCTTGTGCAAGAATTCCACCCAAAACACCCGGCAGGCTACACAGGGTTGGACAGCCACCGTCTATCCCCTGCGCCAGTACCTGGGGGCAGGCGGAAGCCAGGCTTTCATCATTCTTCAGGTTATTGTGGCCTTTGTATTGTTGATTGCTTGCTTCAACGTCGCCAACATCTACTTGGCGCGGGTCACCACGCGAAGCAAAGAGGTGGCCTTGCGGACGGCTCTGGGAGCCTCGCGCCTCCGCATCCTCCGGCTCTTGCTGACCGAGAGTGTCTCAGTAGCACTGGCAGGTGGTGGAATTGGCATACTGTTTGCCCTCTGGGGAAACATCCTCCTGGAGAAACTGATGCCGGAAATTCCTGGGATTCAGATTCTGGTCCAGATGAAGAGTCTCTCCATTGATAGCCGGGTTTTGGGCTTCACTCTGCTTATTTCTCTGTTCGTCGGTTTGCTCGTGGGGATTGCACCTGCCATTCTTGCGTGCAGGCGCGATTTGATGCATGCGATAAAGGAAGACACAACACGCTCGAGTGCCGGGACCGGGAGCAACTGGCTGCGGAAGGCATTGATGGCGGGTGAACTGGCGCTTGCTCTGATGCTTCTCGCAGGGGGAGGCCTCCTGCTGAAGAGCTTCCTGCGGCTCCAGCAGGCCCCCCTAGGGTTTGATCCCCGCAATGTCTTGACCGGGACAGTTACCCTCCCCAATGCTGATCGTCGAGAGCCTCGCATCTTCTATGAGCAACTGATTAGACGCCTCCGGGCCTTGCCCGGCGTTCAGGCCGTCGGCGCCGTGAACATACTTCCACAGACCTTCGCCAACACGGTCTTCAGCATGACTTCGGAAAGAGATCCGAGAGCAGAATTCTTGGTCGAGTGGCGCATCGCCACGCCCGAGTATTTCAGAGCCATGGGCGTGTCACTGCTGAAAGGGCGGGCGTTTTCATCCGGTGACGACGCTCATTCAACGCGCGTCGCTATTATTAATGCCGATCTCGCTCATCGCCTCTGGCCCGGCGACGACCCTATAGACAAAGTAGTGAAAACTCAGGATGGGGGTTCGTATGTGGTCGTGGGAGTCGTGAACAATGTCCGGCATCGGATCCTGGCCGATTTCCGGGCACAGATGAACCCGCAATTGTACGCACCCTATTCCCAGGTTCCCGACCGCGGCATTGCCTCGATGACCCTGGCCGTCCGTACCGCAGCCCCACCCCTCACATTGGCGGACGGGCTGCGTACTGCTGTTCGCCAGGAGGATTCGAACCTGGCGATCGGCGATTTGAGAACCATGGAGCAGGTAATGGCCGCGTCTGTTTCTCCCGCCCGCTTTGTGGTGCTCCTTATGGGCGGCTTTGCGCTGCTGGCTCTCGGGATGGGAATGGCGGGAGTCTACGCCGTCACTTCACGCTTGGTCGCAAACCGTCGGCAAGAATTTGGCATCCGAATGGCCCTCGGAGCACGCTCCGGCGACATCCTGAAGTTGGTACTCAACGAAGGGTTTGTAGTGATTTCAGCCGGCATGGCAGTTGGCATGGCAGGCGCTTGGGCACTCACGCGTCTGCTGACGAGTCTTCTCTATGGCGTGAAGGCAACGGATAGTTCGATCCTGATATCGGCTTCACTTCTCCTTTGCAGTGCGGCTTTGCTGGCCTGCTATATCCCCGCGCGCCGGGCTACCAAGGTCGATCCCATGGTGGCGCTTAGATATGAGTGAAACTCGTCGTCTACGCTAGAGGCGAAACAGAAGCTATTATTGCAGGAATCGTTCGCTGAGGATTCTGACGTGGTGCGCGAAATGTCCCGCGATAATGTAAGCTAGGACGCGCACGGTGAAGGGGTTATCACTCGCCACACCGCTTCTCATCCAGCCCTCGGGTGGCATATTGGCAAACAGCGAGATCGTGGAAAGGCGCACGCGCCGGAATTCCTCGACATGCGCGGCCCAAGAGATCCTGTCGGCCTCGGCCCCGGATGCCGCGATGTTTTGATCGTAGCTGGGCAACGGCGTCGAGAAGTTCCGGCCAAACGAGAGGGCCCGGAACGCCAACGCCCTTTCAGTGTCGGTGATGTGGTTCAATACTTGCCGGATGCTCCATTTTTCCGGGGAGTAGCGGTACAGTGATTTCTCTTCGGAGATCCCCGAGAAAAATGCCGAGGACTCTTCCAGTTGGGTCGTGAGGGCGGCCTTAACGTCATCGCCGGCGACCTGGCCTATGTAGGTGAAATAATAGGCTGCGGCCTCTGATTTCGCGGGACGTCCAATCATCCAGTCAATCTGCCGCACTTCCAAGATGGCCCGAGACGAAAAAGCGGGTAACCACGGTGTCGCCGCGGCGACCTTTTTTGACCGTGGGCTCTTGCTGTGGTGACGAACCCACGGTCAATTCCAATGGCGAATTGAGCGTGGCTACCTGCTGTCAGCGAAAGCAGACACCGACAGCAACTCCCTCCAACTGCCACGCCACGGCTATCCCTTACAACCGACTCAATCCCAGGTTTTTCAAGCGGTTAACGCTTGTCGAGGAATGGACTGGCGCCTGCTCTTATCTCAGGCGAGGTGCGGCACGATCTAAAGCCGCACGCTAGAGAGGCCACTGGCACCCCAGTGGGTAAGAACAAAGGGACAGAAATGTTGACTGAAACCAATTCAATCCATGTCCGGGAGCACGGGAGCGTCCTGGCGGCGATCGAGAAGCGGGCCTTGGTGTGGATGGCTCAACGCCTCCCTCGCCAGGTTAATTCCGACCACCTGACGCTGCTGGGGTTCGCCGCCATGCTCCTGGCAGGAATAGCCTACTGGCTAGCCAACCGGAACAGGCTAGCCTTATTCGTGGTCGTCTTCGCTCTGCTGGTCAACTGGTTTGGAGACAGTCTGGACGGCACCCTGGCAAGGGTCCGCCATCAACAGCGGCCGAGGTATGGCTTCTATGTGGATCATGTGCTCGACATCATGGGCACCTTCTTCCTGGTGGGCGGCCTGGCCCTTTCCGGCTACATGACTCCGCTCCTTGCCCTGGGACTGCTTGCCGCCTATCTGATGGTGGCTGCCGAGGAGTTTCTGGCCACGCACGTCCGGCAGGTGTTTCACCTTTCCTTCCTGGGGATTGGCCCAACAGAGCTGCGGATTATTCTGGCCATCGGGACGGTGTACCTCTTTTATCAGCCCTACGTTCGTTTGGGAGGCATCGGAGCCTTTCGGCTGTTCGATGTGGGAGGGACTGTCGCGATTGCGGGCCTGGGGTTGAAGCTCGTGATCTGCGCCGTCCGGAACACGTGCGCTCTTTACCTGGCGGAGAGACTGCCGCGATCGGATTGACACTTGGCCAGTGGTGCCGCTTGGCCCGTCTCCAAGAGGAGTCTGGCCGGATGCGGCGCTGCATCGCTTTCATTTTGGTTGGAGTATTTGGGATCGCCATTCAACTGTCCGCTTTGGCGGTGCTGAGCGGTAGACTGGGATTGGACTACCTGCTTGCTACCGCTTTGGCTAGTGACTGGCTGGTGTTTCAAGCACGCCGCAGATAACAGGCGGCGAGTAGCGCGGACCACCGCTTTTGTGGTCCGCGTATTTTCGGCCCCGTGATGGAACCATCAAATTCGTGCGTGCGGATCGGAGGGCATTCTCACCCGGTCCACGATCAAACCGTCCGTCGGCTGACGGATTCCTCGGCGCTCATACCGGCGTATTCGTTGCAACTTGACCACCGCCAATCTTCGAGGCGGCTGACCAATCCGGCCCTCACCGGGTTGAGGTGAATGTATTCGACCTTTTCCTTGTATTCCTTGACCGTGCGCAGGGCGCGGTCGAAGAGCCTGGGTGGCCAGAGTTCGCCGTCGGTGCCCCGGCGCTGGTTGACCGCGTGCTCAGTAGGGGCGAGGCGGCGCCTCGCCCCTACTTCATGGCCAGTGAAATCGTTACCGGATACACCGGCGCGCCAATGCAGTGCCCCGCCGCGGCGGGGTCGGGTAGCGCGGAGGTATCCGTCAGCCGACGGATTCCTCCGCGGTTCTTCCCAAATTCGAGCCGCGTTACGATGTTTCTTATCACGAACGGCAGATGAAAAGCCGCACAGGAATCCGTCGGCTGACGGATACCTGTGCGCTACCCGCTAGGCAGGCGCACGACGATAAAGAAATATCGATTGGAAAGAAAAGGACGCCGGAGCCCCGTACCAAATGGTACTGGGCGGAGTTTTGATCCGTCGGCTGACGGACGATAGAATACGGCACGGTGGCGATAATAGCTACGGAAAAGACGGGGACCGCAAAACCGGCGGTCCGCGCTGCTTTTCGGCTTGCGTGAGCGTAAACGGGCAGGTAAGAATTGATCACACGTCGAAAAGGCGGCGCCCGCGTGCACGAGAATCGGAAGAGCCGCAGACCTTGAAAAGCAGGTCTGCGCTACCTTGCTTTCGGCACGTATGGGAATTGAGAAGAAAACGCGACGGGTGTAGCCATATAAATGCATAGGGCGAGGAGGATCACGAATGAAGGTTGCTGGATACGTCCTAGAAGTCATGGGTGTCTGGATGTTCATCTCGTCATTTCGTGAGGCGAGAAGTCGGGACTTCCTCGATAGCTACGGAACAGAAAAAGGGAAAAATTATGCAAAAAGGCTGAGGGCCGTTGCGGTCGGAATCCGTGTGGTTATCGGTTGTATACTACTCGCGGTCGGCCTATGGATGATTAGGGCGTTTGGCTGAGGCGTTTACGGATCAGGGCGGGGACACGCGGCTTGCTCAGGACTACTTGAGCCTGCTACCGATGCCTATAAGAACAGCTTAACTCCTGCTTTTGCGCATGATCTTTCGAAACGCCATGTAACCACAGAATAGAGGGCCAAGAACGTAGAGGATTGGGTCTTGAACATGAACTTCAAGCTCCGTCCCAGATGTGAACCGAAATACCGGCACGATGGCCTTCATGGTTGCCACCGCAAAGACTCCAAGCATTATGGCTATCAATGCAAATATCAACGAAATAAGAACCTTCAGTATCTTGGGCACTTGGCTCCTTCCCCTCTAAGATTTTGATTCATCCCCTGCCTTCTGCATACATGAGTATAGCCACGTCTTCGTTTGGCCTGAACTCTCTAACAGCGCCTGTTCGAATGCGACTGCGCATTTAAGTGTTTTTCTCAAGCTGATTACATCTCCAGCCCCAACTGGTAACATGTCGCCATAGATCCTGCGGAAACAGGCTTCGTGGGTAATATTGCAAATTTTCTGTAAGGCTTCAAAAAACCTCCTGTCCTTACCCTCAGGGAATTCACCAAGGGGCTTACCGGATAGAATGGCTTTCCTGTCCAAGTGGGCGAGGAGCTTGTTCCTCGCGCGCTTTATACAGCCTCTAAAGTCCTGTGTAATGTCCTGCCAGAACTTTAATGCCTTCATAATGTCCTTATCATCATCAGGCAATGACGTCATTTTCTTTAGAATTGCCTCATCATTTGGCCAGCAGATGTTTTGAACAAGGGCATCGACCGTGAAGTTTGCGTGGCTGTCAGTGGTTGCGGGGTCGGTAATCTTTGCGCATTCTAAGAGCAGATATTCCTGCAATACCGTGTTTAGATCAAGGAAGAACGACCATGCTGTTTTCTTCATAAGAGTCTGGCACGACGGGCGCTCGTCCTCAAAAAGCACTTTGAAGACGTGCCGGAGTCTTATCAGCCGGTGGACATGACCACAGAACTTCGTTACCATCTCCTTTGCTGCTTCATCCCTGTAAGAAATAGTTTTCAATACGGTATGCACGTGTCCTCCTGTGACGTCAACTGATGTGGTCTGTTTCAATCTTAACGCCGCAAAAGCGATGACAGCGAGCAGATTCTCTCTTGGAGCGGGTAGCGCGGACCACCGCTTCTGTGGTCCGCGTCTTTTCGGCCCCGTGATAGAGCGATCAAATTCGTGCGCGCGGATCGGAGCAGGCGTACAACGATAAAGAAATATCGATCGGAAAGAAAAGGGCGCCGGAGTTTCGACACCGCGATAGAATACGGCACGGCGTCGATAATTGCTTCCGAGAAGACGCGGACCGCAAAATCGGCGATCCGCGCTACCCTGCTACCTGGAGGACAGTTCCGTTTTGGCGGTGGATCGGATGCCGTAAACCGCGGGCGGCGACGGGTCGCGCCGCGACACCAGGGACGCAGACATAGAAGGCAATGTCTGCGCCACCCGCCTGTGCGCTACCCGCTCCCTGATAAAAGCAGCCCGCCGGATTCTTGTTGCTGATGACAGGTATTCTGTGGTAATGACTGATGGGCAAAATGCCTCCGAAAGGAGCTTCTATGGCGGGTGTAACCCTCTCAGGAATCGCCTCGGAAATCGCCGGTTGCAACACTGGGCCGCTTATAGTCATGGTGATTGTTATAGTGGCCATTATACTCCTGTGGCTCGTCTACACGCGGTTGATCTACCATATAATAGTAGAATGGCTTCCCCGTTTAGATAAGCTATATGATCTTTTCTTGGTTCCCTTCTGTGTCGGGGGGCCGCTACTCATCAGTGGCGTTTACGGAGTCGCACACTATAACGGGTGTCCTCTTCCCCACTCCATTTTTGAGGCGGTTCTCGTCGCAGGGGTGATCGTTGGGTGCGTCGATCCTATCCTGAAGTGGCGACTTTTGCATGAGTTTGCCAGAGACCTCTTTCCCCAGATGATCGGGTTTAATCTTCCGCCAAAGATCAGGGAACGGCTCAGTGATATGGTCTGTCATACAAAGCTATACCGAAAAGATATGACCATGACCTTGTCTTTTTCTCGAAAGGCCAAACATGACGTTATCATTCGCTTTGAAACCGGATTTGACTTAGCAAATCCGACCTCCGGGCTGTACCAACACAAACATCACTTACAATTTGAGGAGGCGGAGAAGACGAAGGATTTAAAAGTGACTCTTTCGGGTGCGCCTCTCGTACCCCCTCCTAACCCGACATACGACAGCGGCGTTTATGACTATAGGAGCGACACGATTCTTGTTAAATCGAATTTGAAGCCGAATGGGACTACTGACCCGCAGTATCACTTCATGTCGGAATATACGCAGGAATATCCGATACCGGGATTTCACATACAGACATTCGGCTTGCCGACCGTTGGATTTACGCTTACGTTGAAAACGAAAACAAATCTCGATGATATTGAGGTATTAGCAACCCCACGGAAAAATCATGCGAAGGAAGAATGCGAAGAGTTAAAGGAAGGGAACAACCGGACCTACGACGAGTTATTTATGAAGGGCGAAAGCATCCATATCCGCTGGAGAGAAAGGAAGACGGCCAACAAGCAGCAACAGGAGTGCCCGAACAAGGCTGAGGCCCCGCAGGCTGCCAAGTGAGAATCATGCCGGGGGCCAGGGCCAGCGGGCAGCTAATGAAATCCATGCGCCCGGACCCGGCACGGGGGTGAACCGCTCGTACCTCGAGCGTCATGCTGTTCAGGGGCGGGCGCTTCTCTTAGCTCTCTCTGCTTGCATTCCCAGGTCATCGGATTTCAACCCTTGTCGTCTTTGATGAACCCCGCTTCGCGAAGCGAAAGTGTCGGTTGATTACAGAAATTCGTGAAAAGTAGATGGGTTCCCAGGGCGGCCACGATCCCTTCCTAGAGCGCCGTGCGGGACCGATTCTGGGCGAAAAGTTGGCGACTCTGAAGCAATCCCAGCGGGTAGCCACGGTCACCGCTTTTGTGACCGTGGGTTCTTCCTTCGATGCCAGACGACCCTTGGATTGTCCCCACGACTGCGACCAGTAACGATGGTCACACCGGGTGTGAGAAAAGCCCACGGTCAAGAAGTCATTGGTCGTGGCTACCACCGATCCCTTTGATGGTTATGTCGGCAACCCGTAGAAGTGCCCCGTGCATTCAAACTCCCGAGATAGGGGGTTCGCGGCCTCGAAAGAGACTTCGGGGGGGTCAGGGATTGGGTGTGCAGCCACAATAGCTCCGGCTATACCGAATGCGGCGCCGGAACCGACTTGGTTGCTGCTGGCAGGCTGTTGAGTTCGCTCTTCTTATGATTTGATCCTGCTGGTACAATCGCTGGGTGTCCGTTCGTGCACGCGCGAGGGAATGAGTGCCGGCGGGCGAAGCCCAATCATGACGAGGAGCGTGCCGTGAGTGATCACGACGGAAGACTTTGCCGCGATGTTCGAGGCTTCGATCCAGGCCAAGCGCCTCGATCAAGGCGAACTCGTTGAGGGCAGGATCGTCGCCATCGGCCCGGAGGTGGCGTTAGTCGACGTTGGTCGCAAGGGTGAGGCGGTCATCGATATCGCCGAACTGAAGAACGCCGACGGCGAGATCGAGGTCGCGCTGGGCGATCGCGTTCAGGCGATGGTGGTATCGACGTCAGGTGGGCTGACGCTCTCCCGAAGGCTGGCGGGAGCGGCCGCGAGCGATCGGCAGTTCGAAGTCGCCTTTCAAAGCGGCCTGCCGGTGGAAGGGAAGGTCGAACGGGAGGTAAAGGGCGGCTACGAGGTGCGCATCGGCCGGCGTCGCGCGTTCTGCCCGATTTCCCAGATCGACGTCCGCGGCGCAGACGCGTCGGCGCACGAAGGGCATGTCTACCAATTCCGGATCATCGAGTACAAGGAAGGCGGCTCGAACATCGTCGTCTCCCGGCGCGCGCTCCTCGAGGACGAGCAGCGGGCGAACGCCGCCAAGGTCCGCGACAAGATCGTCCCCGGTGCCGTCATGACCGGCCGTGTCACCTCCGTCCGCGAGTTCGGCGCGTTCGTCGATCTCGGCGCAGGTGTCCAGGGGCTGCTCCACGTGTCCGAGATGGCGTGGTCCCGCGTGTCGGCCCCTTCGGAGATCGTCAAAGCGGGCGAGGAGATCACGGTCAAGGTCCTGCGCGTGGACGAGGAAAAGCAGAAGATCTCGCTCGGGTTGAAGCAGCTCTCCGCCGACCCATGGTCGAGAGTGCGCGACGTGTACGAAGTAGGCCAACGGCTGCCTGGCCGCGTCACGCGCGTCGCGCAGTTCGGCGCGTTCGTGGAGCTCGAGCCGGGCATCGAGGCGCTGGCCCATGCTTCCACGTTCGAGCCGACCGGACGATCGGGAGGCTGGTCGGGTCAGGTCGCTCCAGGGATGACGGGCACATTCGAGATTCTAGCCATCGACCTCGAGCAGAAACGGATCGGCGTGGCGCTCGTTCAGGAAGGCTGGGCGCGGGCCGAGGGGGCTGCGGGAGCCCGGCCTGGCATCGTTCCGGGCGCGCGCCTGACGGGAAAGGTCGAGCGACACGAGAAATTCGGCGTGTTCGTCTTCCTGGCCCCCGGGCGTACCGGTGTCATCCCATTGAGCGAAACCGGCATCGCGAAGGAAGGCGATGTCCAGCGAGCCTTTCCGGTCGGGGCGGACGTCGAGGTCATCGTGCTGGAAGTCGATCCGTCAGGTCGGCGCATCCGCCTGAGCGCGAAGGCAGTCATGGAAGCGCGCGAGGCCGAGGAAGTGCGCGAGTGGGCGGAGCGCAATGCTCCTCCCGCCGAGGGCTTCGGGACACTCGCCGACAAGCTGCGCTCGGCGTTCAAGTCGCAAGAGAAGTGACACTCTCACCGTCCCGCCTCTTGGTGCTTCCGCCATCCAGTGTTGGTGCGCCGCCCTTGGAAGGCGCATATTCTCAATCCTGGCCAAAATGGCCGAGTCGAATAATGCTATTGTGACCACGATCCGGTTCTCACTGGACGTGTCGTCGGCAACTCGGAAGCTATCCAGACGGCGAACTCGGAAGTACCTTCTCCTTAGGTTAACGCCTATCCGGTCTTACGCCGTAGGCTAAGGTCTGCCGCCGCTCCGCGGCTCACACAACGTCATAACTGCCGAATCCAGCGCCTATGGCCCTCTAACCTGCCGCCCGCATTTCCTTCTTGACAGCAGAACCGAATCGTGGTAGCCTATCCATGTTCGAGCAAGGGGTATGGGCCAACGAGCTGGGCAAGGGAACGCGGAAGGGGACCGGCAAAGTCGGTGAAAGTACATAAACAGGAAAAAGATACTAAAACAGAGGGAACGAATTCAGCTATCTATTGCACCGAAAGGACTTAGCTTTTTGGAGTGTGCAAAACGAACTGGTTTTTGAGCGCAAAAAAGGCCAAACGAACACAAAAAGGGGCCGGAAATTCACCTTTTTGCGGCATGAAGTGAACGAGAGACATGAGAGCGCAGAGCAACAGCGAGCGGGAAGCGCATGCCGGGCGGAGGGCTTCGGCCTGAAGGCAGGTTGGCGCAAGCCCGTCTTCCAATCGGTCTGACGGAAGGCAGAAGGAATTCAAAATTGCACGAACGACCCGCGAATGTCTATGAAAACAAAGTGGCGGTGTGGAAAACTCAGAGGCAAAGCAGGAATGTCATAGAAAACAAAGGTGTTTACCCGACAATAACTGGAATCTAATTGAAAACAAATAGGTTATAAGCTGGTATGAGCATAGAGGCGCGCCAGGGTTAACCCCGAGCGAGCTGCTACGGCCAATCTACTGCTGATGATCTTGTTCACCTTCGGGGAACTTCCTGGCGAGATGCGCTTTCATCCGTTCCAGCCCTTGGGAGCCGGCTGCCAGCAAGCAGACAGCAGCCAGCACAGGGCACATCCCCGCAACGAGAATCGCCGGTCCGAAATGCCTTTGTGGCCCGAGCAGGAATCCGGTAATCACCGGCGCCGCTCCCCCTGCCGCCACGGAGACGGTGTTCAGGTATCCGATCGTCCGCCCGACCATGTTCTCGGGCGGCACGTGTTGCGAGATCGTCCAGAAGTTCGAATTTCCGATTCCGGTCGCGCACATCGCAAGCGTGAGGATGGGGAGCGCCCAAAGACGATTCGGTGTGACCAGTAGCAGCAAAATTAGCCCGGTCCCGGCATATCCGGCGACCGCAAACCACAGGCGCGCAGGGAACACCCCGATCCGGGCCGCCCATTTATCCACCGCCCAGCCCCCAGCGACATTCACGATGGCCATGGCGAACAATGCGGTCGAAACCACCCGTCCCATTGCGAGAGTTGAGAACCCTCGGGAAAGGATCAGATAGCTCGGCACCCACGTCAATACGAAGTACCAAAAGTATGACGACATGAAGATGCACGACGACATTGCCCAAAAGGTCCGGTTAATCAGGAGCATGCGCCAAGTCCACAGCCGGGGAGCGCCGAGGCCGTCAGTAGGCGCGCCATACGAGCTGGATTCCCGCCCTTCGGCAAGCTCAGGGCAGGCCTTTCGCGCGGATGACTGTCGCGCCTTTTCCGCCTGACGTGTGGCGCGTGCCCCGCCGGAGGGTGCAGCCACCAGCCAGCAAGGCAACCAGATCAGCCCGCATAATCCGGTTATGGCAAACATCATACGCCATCCAAAGCGGTCCACCAGAACAGCGCCCGCCAGCGCCCCCACAGCGGGTCCGATATTCTGGCCCGCAATGTAGATCGAGGTCGGCAACCCCTGATCCTTCCCGGCATAGTTATTCCGAATGAAAGAAATGCTCGCCAATGGGGCGATCGCTTCGGCGAGGCCCAGCACCATGCGCAGGCCGACGATGTCGCCGGTCCCGCGGCTGAAGGCGATGGAAGCCGAGGCTAACGACCAGACCAGGAAGCCAACCGCATAAGCCCGACGAATGCCAAACCGATCCACGAGCGCGCCGGCCGGAATTTGAAACGCACCGTAAGTCCAGAAAAAGGCAGAGAGGAGCACTCCCATCGCGGCGGGCGCGATGCGGAAATCGCGCATCATCCATGGCGCCGCAACGCTGAGGTTGCCGCGATCGATATAGCAGATCACGATACCGAGAAAGACGAGCGAGAGGACAATCCAACGGCGGTTCATGAGACTCTGCGGCTTTCGAGCAATCCAGGCTAGAAGCGTGAGATCTCCGCCACGGTCTTGGCATCGAGGAGGGGGAGTAGGCTCACCAGCAAATCCACCGCGCGGTCAAGCTCGCGGCGCTCGATCATACTGTTGTGGCTGTGCAGGTAGCGCGCTGCCACGGCGAGATTAACCGCCGGCTTGCCCGCGTCGAAGCGCTGGAGTTCTGCGCAGTCTTCCGAGCCACCCTCGGTAACTTCAGTTTGCATGGGGATGTGGTGTTCTGCCGCCACGCGCAGGATAAAGTCACGCAGCTTGAGGTTGACGATCATCTGGGCATCGGCCAAGTAAATCGTTGGACCAGCGCCGAGCCGCTCCTGCGACCGATCAGCCTGGGCGCCGGGGTGGTCCGCCGCGAGGCCGACTTCGAGCGAGATGCCGAGGTCAGGCTTCACGGCTTGGACGGCAGTGTGCGCTCCTCTCAGGCCCACTTCTTCCTGTACAGTGCCCGCGAAGTAGACCGTGTTCGGCATCTTGATGCCTTGCTCCTTCAAGCGCCGCAGCGTCTCGATCATCAGCACCAACCCCACGCGATCATCCATGGCCTTTCCAACGTAGCGGCCGCCAGGGACTTCAATGAACGAACTTGCGGGAGCGATGCCGTCCCCTGGGCGGATACCCAGCGCTTCGGCGTCCTCCTTGGTCCGGGCACCGACGTCCAGGAACACGTCATTGCGCGGGGTCACGCGATCATACTCGGCGGCAGAGGTAATGTGCGGGCTGCGTATGCCGCTGAGCGCCGTCACCGGGCCTTTCGCCGTCAGGATGGTCCAGCGCTGGTCCGGCAAGGCCTGGTCGAGCCAGCCGCCTAGAAGCCGAAACTTCACCATCCCTTCCGGCGTGATGTAACGCACCATGCCGCCCACCTCGTCCAGGTGCGCGGCGAGCATGATGCGCGGCCCGCCGGAAGGGCCTGAGAGCGCTGCGATCACGGAGCCGAGGCCATCCGTCGAAACCTGGAGACCCGCGGCGCGCAACTCGCGCTGCACAATCTCGCGCACCGGCCCCTCAAATCCTGACGGTCCGGGGGCGTTCGAGAGCTCCTCGAGCAGCCGCGCCACCCGGTCACCCGGCGGCGCCTGCCCTGTGACTACGGGACTCAATAGGAGACTGAAGCAGACCAACATGAGCGGAACTCGTGCCCGCATAGTTCACCTCGTAGCGAAATGTCGTCGACGTCCGTCGCAAAGTTTGTCAAAAAGTTTAGCACGAACGGGGTCCATCGTCGCGGCACAAACGATGACACTCGATGCGGGTTTGCAGCCTTAAAGGGGGTTCTTGCGCTAAACTGGCCTTCGCAGCAACCCGCTAACAATAATTGGCTTAAATGGAGAGATAAGGAATTTGGGCGGCTCGCGGGCGGGGCCGACATTGCTGTTTATATGGCTGACGCCTGGTGGCGCATCTATAAGGTTGTCGGCTCCGTCAAGCGAAATCGTGTTGTCGGTCCTGGTGGGTGGTTCGCCTCGATTCGGTGGCCAGGTTCCACCACACATCTATTCGATCCCGCGCGGGGACCATGATGGCTTCTTCTGACTCCCTCACCTCGTGCGGAGGGAGGCCGGGAGCTCCATCATACGTTCGGTCATGGTTAGACCAGCGCCACATCCCCGAGCATCCCGGCATGCGAACCTCGCCGACAGAACTCTTGGTAGTCAATCTTATCCCGCAGCATGATATACAACCGGATGGCCAGCTTGCGCGCCATGGCGACTTTGGCCACCGCCGTCCCTTTGCGAAAGGCCAAGCGACGATAGGCCCGGCGCAGCCGAGGATCGTACCGACTGGCGGTCTGCGCGGCTTCCACCAGCAGCCAGCGCAGCAGGCGATTGCCTTGTTTGGTCAAGTGGCCAAAGCGCTGCCGTCCGGCGCTGGAAGCTTCTTGGGGAATCAGTCCCAGGTAGCTGGTCAGATGGCGGTCGTCGGGGAAACGCTCCACCGGGCCCAGCACCAGCACGGTCGCCAGCGCCGTCTGCGGACCCACCCCCGGGGGGGTCATCAGGCGCTGGGCGTCCTCGCGTCGCGCCACTTCCTGCTGCACACGCTGATCCAGCTCCTTGATCCAGACGTCGAGTTGCCGGACGAGCCGCATCAGGTCTTCTCGCCGCCGCCCCATCCCTTCCCTTAGAGGAATCTTTTTGAGTTCTTCCTGCCCGCGCTGGCTCCACAACCGCCCGCGCCGCCGGAGCCCGTAGCTGAGGGCGATCGCCTGCAGTCCGTTCTGAGCTCGCGTGCGCAGTTCCACTAACTGATGACGATGCTCGACCAGCACCCGCACATCCCGCTCCTCGGCAGGGGGCAGCCAGATCTTGGGAAAATCACCCCGCACCAGAAGGTTCAGCAGGTGCTCGGCGTCCCGCCGGTCGTGCTTCTGCTTGCGCGTCTCCTTGGCCCGAATCTTCCCTGCTTCGCCTACCACCAGCTCGTGCCCCAACTCCCCCAGCATTCGGCGAACCACCGCGTGTAGCCCGTCGCCTCGATCCCCACCAAGGCCGGCTCCTTCAACCCTGCGTAGAATTTTCGCGCTTCTCCGCTCTCGTGCTCCAACCGCTTCTCCTCAATCTCCCCCGTCTCCGTGTCCAACATCGCAATCTGTTCGAAGCGCGTATGGAAATCACAGCCTATAATGATCATGTCTCGGCTCCTCCTCGCTGAGAGTTTCTGGTTCACTCACAACGCCAGTCTACTCTCCCTGTCCAGGAGCCGACGACCTTATGCCATCATACAAGCCAATGTATGCGCCACCCCGACCACTGGCTTCTCGGTATCCCGCTAGATACCTCGTGCGTTCCCCTTAATCTTTTTTGCCAGCTTTTGAATCTTGTCCGCCTTTGCGACAATATCCAGTGCGAGCACGTTCTCGTTGGACTTGTTGAGTTCATCCTGGAGGGCCTTGGTGAGGTCAGCAAGCTCCCCGGCATCGCGCTTCATCTTCTCGAGGTTGTCCTTCAGGAGTAAACGCCTTTGCCTTGCCGGGAGTGATCCTTTTGAGGATCCCTCGTTGCCTGGCAACTCGGACTGCTCCTGAGCTACTATTGCGCCGGCAGCTTCCCGTCTCGTCACTCCCCCCTGGGTAGGCGAAGCACCCCCTGTTTGAGCGACTAAGCAAAGTGCGCCCAGCGTGAGTCCAGCGAGGCTCACAGAAAGCCAGAGCAGAATTGAAGTCCGATAGAAAGGTGATTTGCCCTTGTGAAGTGCCATCTCGACATCCTTTCCCTTAGGGACGGCAGGAGGCTTGGCAACGCATCTCGCCCCCACCTGTCCCCGTTAATTGTAATCCCTGCGCTCATGGGTCGGCAATCCCGAGAACTCCTTGCCATCCCATGGTCTTGAGATGCGGCAGGCTCAAAAACGGTACGCAGGTAGGAATTAGACTCGCGCAAAGCCCGCGAGGGTGGTAGTCTTTCGATACTCGCAGCTCTGGAGGGACAAGCCGTAGAGGTCAGAGAAGGGGTGAGAAAGCGAATGCGCTGGTAAGACACCGTGAAGCTCGAGCTGGGAACTGTGGAGAGGAGGTAAGTTCGTATGAACAAGGGGGAACCGGATAAACCAAAAGCTGCCGACAGCGGCGAAGGAGTTCACCGGCGAGCGTTTCTGGGGGCGGTGACGGGATTCGCGTCGGCGGCCTTCCTGCCGAGAACGGTGGAGGGAAGATCAGCCTTCAAGATCTCCCCTACGGCGGTAGGCGGCGCTACGCCGGCGGTGGGCCGGCCCGCTACTCCAGCAGGGGCCTTGGCCGTTGACGGAGGGGCGCCTGTCCGTTCGACGAAGCTTGGGACAAACTACCCTGGGCCCCTCTATTACGATGAGGAGGAACGCCGCGAACTCTGGGATGTTCTCGACCGCCGCGCCCCCTTCCGCTGGTATAGGATCGGTCCCAAGGGCAAGAAGCCTGACAAGTGCAACCAGTTTGAAAAGGAATTCGCGGCGCACATGGGCGCCAAGTACTGTGTGGCCGTGACTTCGGGCACCGCCGCTTTGATAACAGCGCTGGCCGCGCTGGGAGCCGGCCCGGGTGAAGAAGTGATATTGCCGGCCTGGACTTGGTACGCTTGCTACGACGCGGTCATTGCCACGGGGGCCACGCCGGTCTTTGCGGAGATTGACGACTCGATGAATCTCGATCCCGCGGACCTCGAGCGCCACATCACACCGCGCACGAAAATCATCATGCCGGTGCATATCATGGGCGAACCGGCGGACATGGACCCCATTCTCGCCGTCGCGCGCCAGCATAAGATGAAAGTCCTCGAGGATGCCGCGCAAAGCTGTGGAGCGACCTACAAGGGCCGGTGCCTGGGCTCGATGGGCGACGCCGGCATTTACAGCTTCCAGGTTTGTAAAACTATCAGCGCCGGCGAAGGCGGCGCGATTCTTACCAGTGACCCTGCCACTCTCGAGCGCCTGGCACGGATCCACGACCTCGGAATGCTGCGCCCTCCCCACGCGGCCATGCTGGGCCGTCCGGCACAAATGGACAAGGTGCCGGGCTACAATTTTCGCATGAACGAATTCACGGGGGCGGTGATGCGCGCCCAACTGCGCAAACTCGAACGCATCGCTGCCGACATCCGCGAGAGGGGAAGACGCGTGACCGAAGGGATTCAGGACCTACCGGGGATTCGTCTGCGGAAGCTTAGCGATCCCCAAGGCGGGTTGCGGTCCGTCGTATTTTTCCGCACGTCGGACAGAGCGCAGCGCGATCGGGTCGCCGCAGCCCTGGGAGCGGAAAACGTTCCAGCAGCAATCATGGAAGGCTCAGTCATTTTACCTTTGGAACCTTTTATCGAGAAAAAGCAAACGGTGGAAAACCATTGGCCCTCCTTCGCCGGGCCTGAAGGAGAAATCCCCTACGGAAAGGGCTGCTGCCCCCGAACCGTCGAGATTTATGACCGATATGTCGGAGTTCTGATCGACCCGACCTATTCGGAGCAGGACGTTGCCGACCTCATCGCTGCGGTCCGAAAGGTCTATATGGCCCTTGTAAAAGCCTAGAAGCAAGGTAGCGCGGACCTCCGCCTTTAGGGTCCGCGGCTCTCCCCTGAGAAAAACTGCGGACCTGAATCCGTCGGTTGACGGACAGGTCCGCGCTCCCTGCTTTCAAGATCGCTCGCGCCGTATATACTTTTCACTGTTGCGCATCACGTTGACGTGGTGCGGAGCCTGGCGCTACACTCGTCGCGGAGGACCGCATGGAGGAGTCTGATCAGCGCGTCACGGAGCACGGCCGTCTTACAAGGCGCTACTTCTTCCGGTTAGGCGCCGCCGCGGCGGCTGCCTGGAGCGTGTCCCCACTGGCGGCTGCCGATGCCGCCACCGATCCTCGATTGCGGGAGGCGATTGCGAAATTGGAATACCTCACTCCACTCGACCGCGCGTTCATCCTGGACAAGGGAAAGGCAGGCGTCGCCACACTCCCGCCAGAAAGGCTGCGCGAGATCGGATTCGCCCCCGAAACCTGGTCTCTCGAGGTGGTCCCCGACCCGGCCAGCGACAGCCGCGTGGAGCAGCCTCTCTCGCGCGCGCTAGGCGCCGCCCTGGACTGGAACGGGCTGATGAGACTGGCGGAAAAGCACGTGGTCCGCTTCCTTCACGTCTGCACCTGCACCAACGGCGCCGATCCTTTTCACATGAGCTTGTGGGAAGGGGTCCCCCTCCGTGAAGTCATCTGGCTAACTCGGCCGCAGGGCAACGTCCGCCGGGTCTATTACCAGAGCTATCACCCGGAGAACCTGCCCCCGTTTCAAGGCTCGCTGCCGTTAGGTCAGATCTTGGAAAACCCGCCCGGGCAGATGCCCGTCATCCTTGCCTACAAGATGAACGGCCGGATCATCCCCGCCTCCCACGGTGGTCCAGTGCGCATGATCGTTCCCGGCGCCCACGGCAACAAGTCAATCAAGTGGGTCCGGCGCGTCGTCCTGACCAACGACTACCGGGCCAATGATTCGGACGCGGAACTGAACAACGACGTGGAGAGCGCGCTCAAGACCCGCGCTCGCTTCATCAACGCTCCCACGGAGATTCCGGCGCACAAGCCGGCCGCGCTAACAGGTATGGCGCAGGTCGGGGTTTCAGGACTCGACAAGGTCCAATACTGCGTGCATTCCCGCGAGCACCCTTGGCCGGAGGACGACCCGTACTGGGTCAGGGCCGACTGGAAGGACGCGGCGATCCTGCCGCCGCCCGCGGATTGGGGTGGGGGGCTGCCAGAAGGGAAGTTGCCCGCCGGCACCAGCCAGATCGATCCGGCCAAAGGCGCGCCGCTAGAGTGGCCGATGCGATTCACCATCGTCCACTGGGCGGCCCTGCTCGACGGCCTTCCTCCCGGCAGTTACGACCTGTGCTGCCGCACCATCGACGCCAACGGCGTTGCCCAGCCCATGCCGCGCCCTTTGCCGAGAACCGGGTTCAACGCCATCCACCAAGTCACCCTAACTGTGAAGGCATGACACGGGCCGCAGCGCTCAGGGTTTCCTGCCATGTAGATTTTACTGAGGGTATGTCAAAACTTCCCCTTCTCTTTCCTGCGTGTCGCCCCTCGTCGGCCATGCACAGCTAGAAGCTCTGTTATATCATTCTGTTAGATGCCACTGAAGATTCTGCCTTTTGGCAAGGCACATGCCTTAAATGTCCGCTCGATTATCCTCTTACGTATAGGGCAACGGAATTCGCAAAAGCCGAATTGGGATGTTGAGCGGGAGGTTCAGGCACATGAACGGAAGCTCTTCCGCGCGGCACAAACTTAATAATGACAACATGTTAGAAAGTGGACAAGGAACCTCGGGTCGCGCGCAGCGTTTCCCGATCCACGTTCCTGTTCGCTATCGCATACCGCACAGCCCAAGCTGGTTTGTGGCGAACACTGAAAACGTGAGCCGCACCGGGGTCTTGTTTCGAACTGAGTGTATCTTTGAGCCAACCACGACTCTAGATCTCAGGCTTGAGCTTCCCCCGACAAATAACGGGGGTAGGGTCCATGCGGAGGTTGTCTGTAGAGGCGAGGTTGTCCGCGTGGAGCCGACTGATCATGTGGGAATTTCCCCGGCTGTTGCAGTCGCGATTCATAATTATCGGTTGGCGCAGAAGCGGCGACCAAACTGAAGTCATTAGCCTCTGGGATTCGCGTTGCCATAGTCTCGACCCTCAAAGCCTTCGCAGCCTATTTTCATCAACATCGCGAGTCTTACCTTCATGTTGGCCCAGGTCTACCTGCTTGGGCTATGCTCCCGATTTATGCAACGCGTAAGTCTGCCAGTTTCAAGTCTGATTCGGCATTGGAGGCTGAGCTTACCCGTGGTTAATTCTCCGAAGGCCTCTCGACATGATCGATGACGAGGACTTCCACGGGGCCTTTTGTTGATTCCAGCTTCAGCCCAAGCTGTTCCTGAAACGCCGTCAAGAGAGAGGACCTGGATGACTCGGAAAGGAGCCACGAGCTCTGATCGGGCGGCCACTGAAGGGTGAAATCGTATATGCCCTTCAGCCCGGTCTGATCCAGGACTGGGCAACCCAGCCGCGTCGACAGCAGTTCCGCCAGGAGCGACATGGGAAGCCTGTTACCTACTAGCTGCCCTCGCTCTGAGCGCAGCGATTGGCCGTGGGGGCCTTTCATATCATGGGGGCTCGCGCCGCCAGTTGGAGACTCCTGAAATTTGGGGCCGTTTTTGGCGATGACGAGGACATATTCTGGGAGGTTCTTGGGTTCGCGATGAAGGGCCAGCTTGAACCGCTCCACCAAGAGCGTCTGAAGCATGCGATGCTTCACAGGTACTCCCTGCTCCGGGCTGAGTACCCTCAGCTCATCGTTGACGGCTTTCCCCGCTTTCGCTCGGATATCGAACCTCTCAGAATTGAGCCAACTCGGCCCTCCCTGGATCTTCCAAGGACACCATATTTGAACACCGTAGGCCATCTGGACGAGCGTCTCCACACTGACGTCCGTTGCGTTAAACGTTCCTTCGGTAGGCGGGTCCGCGATGGTGTGACCAAGGCGCCACCCGAGAGGGTCGGTCTCGTACAACTTGATTGAGACCACTTCGAATCTCGGCGGCGTGGGGAGTGTGACTTCGCCCTGCGACGACACCCCTTGCGGCGCGTTCACGGTACCAAACATGACCGGCAGGGCGACCACCGCCAATCCAGCCGCGCCGATTAATAACTTTCGACGGAAATCCAGCTTGCGCGCCCCACGCTCCGTCATGATACGGACAATTCGCTTCTTCAGATCCGCGCCTGTAACTCCGGACATGCAAGCCAATGGAGATTCCAAGTAGAATTCACACGTCTTCAGGATGCTCTCGGCATAAACCTCCCGCTCGCTGCCCGATTCCAGGACTGCTTCGTCACAGGCGCGCTCGCGCTCCTCGACCAGCCACGCTCCCAGCCACCAAACCAGAGGGTGAAACCAGAAGATGGCTTCCACCACCATGTGGATCGCCGCGGCCAGATTATCGCGGCGACGGACGTGCCGCAGTTCGTGCGCGAGAATGGCCTCTAGCTGCGCATCGTCCAGGCGCTCGGAAATCCCTTCCGGCCAAACCAAAACGGGTCGGAGGATACCGAAAATACCTGGCTCCAGAGAAACAGGCGACAACAACAAGCCAATCGGCTGCCGTATTCTTTCCAGTTCCTCTATGCGCCGCAAGGCTTCCACTTCACGCCCTGCGCGCAATGGCGTTGCTTCCCGCAGGCTTGCGGAGATCCGCCGCCAACGCACGTACCATGCAAGAAGGACCACCACAAATCCGCAAAACCAGATTGCCACGAGGAAGGCGGGGAGTAGATGGACCAGATTCAGAGACGTTGCGGCGTGAGCGACCGGAGCAACCCCAGGCGCTGCCGGCGGTGTGAAGGGCTGGCCGACTTCCTGCATCGTAAAGACGAAGCCGGGTTCTGTGTGTACAACAGCGTGCGGCCTCGCCAGATGGTTGCCGAAGCTGACCAGCAACGAAAAGGGGATCAGGAACTTCAGTGACGCTGCCAGCCACAATCCGTAGCGAGCCCGTGCGTGGTTCTTTCGCAAAATCATCGCCAGCAATCCTGCCAGGAGGACGCACAACGTCGACTGCCATATGTGATTCCCCAGCGCCGGTGCGATGCCAGTCCAGATCCGAGACAAGTAATTCGGAATCATGTCTCCCCCCTTCTCTCTGCCAATGTAGCCGGGCCGCCCGTTAGGACGACACATGCCGGGATCAAGCCCATGGTCATGTTTTGGCCAGGTTGCGGAGAGTTTTCTCGGCTTCCTTTACGTCCTCGAGCGTGAGCTTGCCGGATTCAATCAGGTGCGCCATGACGGGCTGAGTGCGCCCCCCGAACAGCGCCAGCAGATCGTCAATCAACCTCCGCTGCGCAGCTTCGCGGGATATGGCTGCTTCGAAAATGTGAAAGTTGCCGACTTTCTTGACGCGGCGCAGAGCTTTCTTCCCTTCGAGACGATAAACGGTGGTCTGGATGGTCGTGTAGGCGGGCCGGCCCTTCTCGGGAAATGTCTCTTGAATTTCGCGGATGGAAGCCTGGCCGCGGGTCCACAGCACCTCCATGATCTGAAGTTCGAGTTTTGCTAATCTGGGTTGGGCCATCTTGGACTCCTATATATGTATGTAATCCTACTACTCAAATAGGCGATGTCAAGCGTTTTTCGTGAACGGGTTTCCCTCGGCTCGCCCCGTCATATAACCACCATCCTAAGGCAAGCTTAAATGCGAGTGAAGTTCGTGCGGCCCTGGGCTACTCAGAGTTACAGTCTGCCGAGTTCCGTTTTCCGCCGACACTCCCGAGACCGCGCGCCCGTCCACCTGGACCAACGCAACCCCTTGGTCCACCGGCATGGAAACTTGGGCCGTCACCCCTTTCGGTATTTCAATCGCTGCCCTGAAATCAGAGTCGTCGTGGCGGTAGTCAACTTTGATAACGCCTTGCGGACAAGGTTCGGTTCCTCGCACCCATTGCAGGCCGCAAAGATCAGGCCGAACGGAGACTTGGGCAAAGCCGGCTGCCACAGGTCGAAGGCCGAGAACTTGTTCCGCGAGCCAAGCCGTCGCCCCACTTGCCCACCCATGACAAAGGCTTACAAAGTACCCCTCGCCGTGGTCTGTCTGGAGATGTCCATGGAAGTGCTCCTGCGGCCAGCGCGGATCATAGCCTTCCCAAAACGTCGTCGTCTCTGGCCTGAGCATTCCGCCCCAGTAGTTCCGAATCCATTCCAAAGCTTCCTCGCGGCGCCCGGCCTCGGCCATGGCGGAAATGGCGTAGAAATTCAGGTGTGGCGTTACGTTGAAGCGGTACGGGCGCGAGAGAATGTTTTCCCAGACAGCCTCGCGCTGATCGGCGTCGGCGAGGCCTGCGTAAAGGGCCATGGCGTTGGTCTGCCAGCGCTCGCCAAAGATGCCTCTTGCGGGATCAAGCGAGTTTTTGAGCGTATCCCCTCGGAGCTTTTCGGCAATTCGATGGAATTTTTCCGCAGCTGAAGAGTCACCTGTCTGCTCCAAAAGCCAGGCGCCCTCGGAGAAAGCCCGCAGGAATTCCATCACCGTCACGCGGCGCGATTCTGCGGAGTCCCCGTCCAAATCGGGGGACCAGTCAATGAACGTCGAGCCATTGTTTGAATTCGTGAAAAGGCCTTTGTCATCAATCCGCGTTGCCATGAACTCCATCAAAGATCGCAGCGACTCATGAACGGACCTCAGATGCACGAGGTCTCCCGAGTGCCGAAAATAATCCGCCTCGCACATCACCCAAAGAGCCGAGAACCCGGGAATCCCGTTGACATCTTTGCTCACCGGATTGCCGGTGTCGTCAATCAAGCCCTGCAAGGATTTGGTCATGAGAAAGCGGTCGCCAAAGACGGTGCTGATCACACGCCCGCTGATGTCCAGCCCTCCGGCCAGGCACATCCGGTCACGTTTGGCTCCATCCAAGATTCGATCCTGCATGCACAGGTGTGCGGTATACGCGCCCTCTTGCCAAATCTTATTGACCACGGGATCCGAGGACTCGAAGGTACCCGCTTGCCTAACGGGGTAATAGATGTAGTCCACATCAATGGCCTTAAAACGCAGGGGCGACGACCCTCCTAAGAATCTGATCAGCGCATAAGCGAAAGCGCTCTTTGGCCCATAGGCTGTCCCGTAAGGTGGCACGTAAATTTCATTGGCTCCAAGGTAGGGGTTGCCCAAAGCCTCCTCGGCCGATTCGCCGTATTGAACCTCCATGCGCATGGGCGCGGGCGAGTCAGAGATCACGCGAATGCGGCCCGGACACTCTTTCCCAAAGCCCAACACCAGGTAAGGGTACTCCGATGGCGGAACCTTTCGGGCCGGCAGAAATACCGCAGCCTCATTCTGCCTCGCAGGCGTTTTCTCCCCGCCTTTGATCACCCCTTTTCGAGAAGGAGCGGTCTGCGGAAGACGAAGCAAAAATGTAGGATGTTCCAGCAGTTCAGAAATATTGGAGAACCTCCCCAGGCCTTCGAAGCCATAGGTCAGTTCAACGGCTTTCAAAACCGTATGGGCAAGGAAAGGAGAAATGCCGTCATAACCGGGCCAGCGGTACATGCTCGCGTCGGCGTTGCCTTGAAACATATCCCTGGTGTCCTCGATATGTCCCAGCGAAACTGTATCTGGCCACGCGCGGTCGTCGTATCCCGGCTTTTCCCATCCCGGGTGCGAATGGACATCGCACTTCCATGTGGAATCGGTGACGAGCAGGGCAGGTTTCATCACCTGGAGTGCAGCAGGGACGATTTTTGCCACCAATCGGTCACCCTGTGCTGCCATGATGGCAAGTACGTTCCGGCCCACACGCATTTGTCCGGAAATATCGATAGCGAGCATAAAGGGCTGGATTCTTTCTTTCGCATCACGTTGCCCGCTCGCCAACAGGCGGCCGTTGATGTACACCGTAATGACCCGAGGGCCCGCAACATAGAGCGTGGCCACCGGCGCAACCCTTTTTACGGAATAGCTTTTCCGGTAGAAAAAGAACACGTCCCCTTTCGTGCCCCCTTTATTGGGGCCCCAGACGTATTGCTCGGGCAAGGGAGTGTGTATAGTGGATTCGAGCGTTGGAGTGAGGATATCCAAAGTCGGATCGAGGTGACCTGATTCGTGGGGATTCTCAGCAAGACCCAGGAAGGGGGCCTGAAGGATAAGCCAAAGAGCGGCCAGGCTGACGCAGCCCTTTGGCACCCTCGAATTGCTGAGAGGGTGTGCCATCACCGGAAGAGGCACAAGCGCCGGGTTCCGTGTGCTGGCTGGCATCGATTCACCCTCATCACTTTGAAAAAGGTCAAAAGTTTTACTACTCATGTGTGTGACTCTACTACTTCGATAGTTTATTTGTCAATCCCTTATTCTGGTGTTTATCAACGCATCCGCCGGGGTAATCTGAAACTCTGGGCGAGTGACAGGGCGTTTGGAAACTGTGCTGGGCACGCAGCGCGGAGTTGTCCGTCGGCTGACGGACTACTCCGCGGTTCTTCTCAGGGGAGAGCTGCAAACCAAAGACGGAGGTCTGCGCTACCTTGCTATTCGTGAGCTCTGAAACAGACAATGGCGCTAAGACATTCACTACAAGCTGAAGTTGCGCCCGGTGGCGCATACCTCCCGATGGTTTGAAGCTGTGAAAGAATTGGCAGCGGCGAGGGTCCGCTCTCCCGCAGCACCGTCGTTTTACGGGTCCTATCGACCGCGGCTGTGATTGATTATGGCCACGACATTCGATTTCCTTTCCTGGGGTGGGGCTCTCGGCCCCTCCATCCCTCCATCTCCCTCAGGCTTGGGCTGGGATCAGGCGGTCCCTCCAGCGGAGGCGGTACCATTGCTGAATATTGTAAGTAAGGCAGGCCCACAACACCTCACAGCGGACCTTCTGCAAGCCGCGCACGCAAAACTGCCGGAGCCCCAGCTTGGCCTTCAGCCAAAGGTTCGAAAATTCCGCCACCGGGCCGCGCAAGCGATAAAGGGCTCGGGCCACATCCGTCTGCATCTTAGCCATGTACGCCGTTACCACCGGCACATTCTCAGTGCGAATGAGTGTGCGACCCCGCGGCCCCGGAAAACACTCCTCGTGAAATGCACAATCCCGGCAGTCCGCAGCCCGCGCCTTATACACGTGGCGCTCCACTCCCAACCGGTCGTGCTTGGTAGTTTGATAAGGGAGTTGCTTGCCGGCTGGACAGGTATAGGTGTTGGTGGTGGCGTCGTAAGGGAACTTGTCCGGATAAAAGGCGGAATCGACGCCGCGCTTCTCCAGTCGCCGCGCGCTCGCCTGGGTATTCGGTTCCATCGTGCTCCCAATCAAGTCCACGCCCTTTTCCGCTGCCGCCAGGATATTCTCCCGCGTGGTGTAGCCCTCGTCGACCACCAGGTGCTCCGGCGGTTGCCCCGTCTGCCGCTCGACCTCTTCCATCGCCGGCACCAGTTCGTGATGATCGCTGGCCGCCTGCGTCACGCTCGCCCCCACAATGATGCTGTGCGCGGTGTCAGTGGAAATCTGCACATTATGGCCGGGCGCACAGCCGCCGTCGCTCTGTTTCATGTGGCGCGCTTCCGGATCGGTCTCGCTCACCCGCCGCTGGGATGGCTCAGCGTGCGCCTCGGGAGCGGCTTGCACCTTCGCCATCTCTTCGAGGGCTTGCTCCAACCTTTCCACCTTCTCGCGCGCCGCCCGCTGGCGGGCTGCCGCACACCGGCGGGATTCCTCTTGCCGGGGATCACCCATCTCCCGCACCCGCTCCCGCGCTGCTTCCAGATGGGCACGCAACGTCTTCTCCCGATGAAACGAGTTGCCACTGGCCGAGGCTTTCACCTTCGTGCCGTCGTGCACCACGTTCTCCAAGCTGATCAGACCCTCGCTACTCAGCACCCCCAGCAACTGCGCGAACAGTTCATCCAGAGCCTTTTCGTGCTGCACGCGGAAATCCGCCAAGGTGTGGTAATTCACCACCTCCATCCCCGTCAGCCACTGAAAGGCAGGATCGTACTCGCCGCGCCGCGCCACTTCCCGTGCCCAACCCACTTTTTGGCTGTAAGCATAAATCCAGAGACTGATCAGCAGGTGGGGGTCATAGGCCGCACGCCCCGCCACCCCCTCCACCGACTTCACCTCCGCCCTGTAGCCGGTCAGGGCCAGTTGGCCGACCAGTTCCCAAATGGCGCGCACCAGATGGTCGGGGCCCACCAGTCTTTCCACGTCCACCGCGTGCCACAACAACTGCTTCCGGTTCACCGGCTTCAAACGTGGCTCTCGCTCCGGCTGGGGCTGGCTGGGGAGCGGCTGCGGTTCCCGCCTCAACTCCCCCTCCGCCCACATGGCGGGTTGTTGGCTCTCGCTGGCGTCACTCATGTCGCCTCCTCCAGGTTGGGGATGAATCCGCACGCCGGGGAGCACGTTTCAGGATTAGCGTATGTTTGTCCTCCACCACCCATTCGATCACTTCGCCTTTCTCGATCTCCAGGGCTTGCGCCAGCGGCGAGGGACAGATCAGGTACCACTGGCGGTTCTTGCCGCCCCGCTGGATCACTTGTACGGTGGACTGGTAACCCATGTTGGCCTCCCCGATGGAAGTGCGGTCAGAGGCTAATATATCATAGCTATAGAGCTAAGACAAGAAACACTTTTTACTTTTTTCGATTTTCTTAATTTTTTCACACGTTCTTTTTGTCGGGATGTATGCGACCATCCGGCCTCGCAGCTACGTTATGCGGTTTGCGAAATCGCTGCAAGTTGCAATGGCGGGAAGTTGCGATGGCGATGGTGGGATTGACGTTTGGGGCGCATTGCCTTAGCATGCGGAGTTCCGCAACCCCGCAGGGGGTAGTTATGCGCCGTGCACGGCTATAAGTCTTCAGAGCGAAATCGCATCTGGAGAGCGTTCGCACATCCATAAAGGAGAGGCTCATCATGCCGGAATATTCCATCAGTCCGACCGGTGAAAAGTTTGCCTTGCCAAGCAAGCAAGATTACGCGCTCGAGTTCACGCGGCTTCAAAAGCTTGCGACCGCCGCCCATGAGGAAGGCAAAGAAGTTGTTGTAGTAATGGGTTTGGGTTTTGTGGGGGCAGTGATGGCGGCGATCGTGGCCGACACCTTGCATAAGAAGAAGGGGCGCCCCACTAAGTTCGTCATTGGCTGCCAGCGGCCCAGCACGCGCAGTTACTGGAAGACACCACTGCTCAATCGCGGGGAATCACCCGTAAAGGCCGAGGATCCTGAGGTTGACCCGATGATCGCGCGATGCGTCCTGGAAAAGAAGACGCTCACGGCCACGTATAATCCCGACTGCCTGGCTCTGGCAGATTGCGTCGTGGTAGACGTTCAGTGTGATTACTCGAAGCTTCACCTGGGCACCATGAGAACCGGGGAGGCTGACATGGCAGCGCTGGAGGCCACCCTGAAGCAGATCGGTGAGAAGATCCAACCCAAATGCCTGGTACTCATCGAGACAACGGTTCCCCCTGGCACCACGGAGTTCGTGGCTTGGCCGATCCTCAAAAAGGCGTTCCGAGCCCGCGCCCTCAAGGCCGAGCCGCTGCTGGCCCACAGCTTCGAGCGGGTCATGCCGGGCAAGGATTACGTCAGCAGCATCCGGGATTTCTGGCGGGTCTGCTCAGGCTGCAACAGTGGGGCAAGAACGCGGGTGGTGAAGTTTTTGAATGAGGTGCTCAATGTGGAGAAGTTCCCACTGACGGTGATGGATCGGCCGATTGAGTCTGAGACCACCAAGATTGTTGAGAACTCCTACCGCGCGACCATTCTGGCGTTCCTGAACGAGTGGTCAATCTTCGCCGAACGTAACGGCGTGGATCTCACGAAAGTCATCCGGGCCATCAAAACGAGGCCGACGCACAGTAACATAATCTTTCCCGGTCCAGGCATCGGTGGGTACTGTCTGCCGAAAGACGGCGGGCTGGGTTATTGGGCCTACGGGCACCTTCTGGGCTTTGAAGACGGTGATAGCGTCTTCAAGATGAGCACCGTGGCTATCGATATCAATGACACGCGCGCCTTGCACGTTGCGGAGCTCACGCGCGACTCGTTGCGCAACATGGGCAGGTATATTGCTGGTGCGCGGGTCCTCCTGGCCGGTGCAAGCTACCGCGAGGATGTCGGCGATACGCGTTACAGCGGCAGCGAGCTGGTTTTACGCAGGCTAGCCGAGATGGGCGCAGAAATGTCGGTGCACGATCCCTATGTCGGTCATTGGTACGAACTGGAGATTCAGGACACCTACCCCTCGCCGGGCCGCTCGTGGGCCAGGTTCTTCCGCAATCAGCAAGACCTTGTTAACATTCGGGTACAAAAAGATCTGCCCTCGGCTCTCAAAGGGGTAGAGGCCTTGATTCTTGCGGTACGGCACAAACCCTATTTACAGTTGAAACCGGACGAGGTGGTCAAGTGGGCGGGGGGCCCCATCGCCATGGTGGACTGTTTCGGTATTCTCGAAGATAAGGACATCACCCGCTACTTCGAGCTTGGATGCGAGGTAAAGGCCCTCGGCCGGGGGCACATCCAGCGCATTAAGGAAAAGGTCCGCTCGTCGAGGGCGTAGAACAGATGACAGACTGTTTGATATGGGTTAGCCGAAGCCCTCCCACCGGCCCGAGACGCCATCAATTCCCGACAGTGTCCGCAGCCTTTTGCCTCGCCGGCGCCCGTCGGGTAGTGGGGTGAAGACTCGATTCCCAAATGTTTCAACACCTTAGCCCCGCACTCCAATTGGAGCTGTAACTGCTTTCTCACCTGTCATGGGCGCGGTCGAAAGTTTCCCGGCGCTCGGGTTTTGAGGCGGTCAGGGTTGAGGGTCCGTTTAGAGCGCGGCTCGGTAGCTTTCGCGACTCGCTTCAAATCGTCAGAGTGCCGGGGCGGAAGCCACCCTGGATTTGTCGGGAAGGCTTCAAACGAAACCACAGTGCCGTTCCCTACGAAAGGAGTAGTCATGGCTCGGGAAGTGAATCTGCTTCGGAGAACCTGGTTTGGAGCCTATCCGTACTGCCTGGCCGTTCTGGAGGCTTACGCCGAACTCGTTCCTTTGTGGCAGCGGAGCTGCCTGTTCCTCTACGCCGGTTTCGGCACTTGGCTGGCGAACCGGTTTGGGGTCGATATGGCGGCAATGTGGAGCAGAGGGGAGTCCGTCTTGGAGGAGGCGTGTGTGGTCAACCATCTGGAGCCCGCCCAGCTCGCCGAGCTGCTGCGCCAATTTTCGGCGCAGAAGGTGCGGGAGCAGGGGCCACTCGAATTCCAGGAGGCCAAGGAAACCGTCTACGACCAGATGTACTGGCCTCTTGCCGCGCATGTGTGTTTTGCCCTGCAACCGTCGGCCTTTGCGCGGCAAAACTTCGTGATGAATGTTGCAGATTCGATTGAACAGGAATACGCGCAGGTGGCGGATCTGGGCTGCGGACCCGGCGTGATCCTGAGCAACCTGCTGCTGCGCCGGCCGTGCTGGTCAGCTCGGGGCTTGGACATCAGCCACGTCGCCACTGACTATGCGACGCGCCTTGCGGATCACAAGGGAGTCGGTGAGCGGGTCCGATTCTCCACCGGGGACTTGGTAAACCTGCCGTACCGCGATGCCTCATTCGACTTGGTGGTCGTCTCCGAGGTGCTCGAGCACGTGCCGGCCATCCGTGCGGCGCTCGCCGAGATCAAGCGCGTGTTGAGGTCTGGCGGCAAGGCAGCCATCACCGTGCCAATCGAGAGCCGCACTGCCCTGCACGTCCATTCGCTGAAGGACGGAGACGATCTTGCCACGTTGTGTCTTGAGGCAGGGTTCACCATACGGCACCTCGAGACTCACCTCCTTCCGGGTTTCGGGGACGACTGGAAGCATGTCTTCCTGATGGCCGAATCAGAGGCTGATGCCCGGCATGAATACGCCAATGACCGCGAGGCCGCTTCCGCCCTTTGCGCGACGCGTTGCCATGTGGACACGCAGGCAGGAGCAATGGAACCGAGGCCGGAGCCTGAAGCATCGCTGACGCTGTGCCAATTGTGAGTTGGCGATGACTCGATGGCAAATCTTTGTTGTCGTTTCACACAACTCCTGTGCAAAAAGACCCTTCATAAATGTGGGCGTGCGCTGACCCTATGGTGTGCAAATAGACCTGTGGTCGTCTGGCACAGCCAATGGGCGGACTCATTTCGTCCCGGTGACTTCCCGGCGTTCACTTAGCGTGCCGTCAGGAATCAGCACGGCCACCCAGGGAGTGGCCGGCGAGACTACGTGCGCATGCCAGACCACCTCCCGGACACCTCCGGGACCCAGATCGATTTCCTGCTTGGCCGGTTCGGTAAGGGTGAGATTGTCGCTGCGAATCGTGAACGTGTGGCGGCCCGCCCCTTCAGCGGACATTCGCAGCAGCAGGCCGCTTTCGCGGACAGCCTGAAACGTGACTTTGAAATCGAGGACGCGGTCACGACGCAGATCAACGCGATAGAGTTCCCCTGGCAAGACAGTGACGCTGGTGTGGGCTGAACCCTGCCGCACGTTGTATTGGCCTTCGGGCAGATGAATGCTGAATTCACCGTCAAGCGGATTCGAAGTGATGGTCATCACCTGCCCCGTCTTCTGGTCGCGAAATTCCACCGGTTCATGACTCGCCGGGTCGGCCGTTCCTCGCACGATGGCAGGCACGCTGAGATCTTGCATCAACCCGATCCACTGTCCGACCGGTCGCGTCCACACCTCTTTATACGTCCAGCAAATTTGTGTGGGCCAGTAGGGGGCGTCTTCGAACCCCTTGGTTTCAATGCCGACGGGAAGCGCGCCCACCATCTGGCCGGAGCGCACGCTGTAAAGCGGCGTCCAGTCGTAGCCCTCCCCGTACATCAGGCTGGCGTCAAAAGGGTTGCGGCCCACGAGCCACTGGGCCTGTTTCTGGGCCAGGTCTTCGGCTGGCAGATCGCCGCGCAACCGTGCGGCTGCTGACAGCGCCTTGGCCTCTGAAAGCAGAACACTCGAGTTGCCGCGAAAGTCAAACCAAACCGGAAACCTGCGCAGATAGTAATCGCCACCCAACGGGATTCCGCGCTTCACTTCTTCCACATAGGCGTCGCGGTCTGCGGCCCGAAGCGGCGTCCAACGCTTGGATTCGGGAAGGAGGCGTGCTTCGCTCTCACGATAGACCGCGGCGGGCAAAACCGCGTAAGGCTCATCTACCGCGGCAACTGACTTGAGATAATACTGTGAGTGCAAAACCACTGCCGAGTACCACTTCATCCAGTTGTCATGGTCCGGAAAGGCTTCGCACAACCGTACCAGAGCGACTATCGGCTCCTCCTCCTCGCCCACGTGAAATCGGTGGAAGAGATTCTCACGCTTGGGGCTTGTGTAGAAGAAACCGGTCAAGGGGATTTTCCAGGGCTGAAGCTTGCGCTCCTGCGAAGCCAGCACGAGATCGCCCAAGGAAACAGCTTGATCGGCGTAGCGGCGATCTCCGGTGGCCTGGTAAAGCTCGACCGAGGCGACCACGCCATATGAAATTCTCTCGAGTTCATCCTTTGCCCCGTAGACTTCAGCAAGTGGAGGAGCCATTTTCAGGCCATCGACCGCATACTTCCAGTCTTCTTCCGCGATGGCGAGACTGCGGTTCGCCAGTTCCGCATCGCTGTCTTTCAATACGCGCGCCGCCAGGGCTTCCACTCCGCTCACTCGGAAGTTCCATTCCGGGTCATTTACGGCTTTGCCGAAGCGGTCGTCTGCGGTGCCCATAATCCCATCGGTCCAGTAACTGACCAACTGGCCGGTGCTGCGATATCCGTCGCCAAAACGCGTTTTGAGCACCCAATTCAAGCCCCAGCGCGCTTCTTCCAGCAGGCGATGGTAGAGAACCGGATCCTCGCCCTGCCGCTTCAGATTGTCGGCAAGTGACAGGAGCGCATAAGCCATCCCTGGCGTGTGCCCCGTGGCGCTCAGGTCCCCGGCGTCATGATATCCACCATTGACGACTATTCGCTTGTCCTCATGGGTTGTGTAGATATCCTGATGGCACCTGCCATGAATGCCCGGGATCTCGGTTCCGCATCTTTCACAGTACATGAAGTTGATGGCCTTCCAGATACTGTTGCGCCAAGCGTCCTCGCCAATGCGGAACGAGCGAGTGAGCAGGTCGCCCGCCCTGATCGCGTACTCGCCAGGGTCGCGGAGCTCGGAAAAATCCAGCACCTGATACTTGCCCAAAGGAGTGGTGATTTGCTCGACGGGTTTGGTGAGAACCGCCTGGCCAGTCTCGAGGTCAATCAGCGAGAACTGGCGAGACTCGAGATCGCTGGCGATAGCGGACTTCGTCGAACCCGTTGTGTATCCGCTGTGGCTGAAAGCGATCTTTCCCGGCGCCACACTCCAACCCTCGACGTGATCGTCAACCACCTGCTGCAATTCCAGTTGATCGATGTCGAGGATTGTCTGGTCGCCGGGATCGGGGAGCTTCTTGGGGAAGCTGTAGGCGAAATCCAGCGCCGTAACCCGGTCCCGGTCGAGTGGCGCGATTTCCCAAACCACCTGGTTCCACACGCGGTTCTTGAGAATGATCGATTCGTGGCGCCCCTCGTTATACCGGTCCGGCAGTTTGCGGGAGCCGTCATTGTGGAGGACTAGAGAACAGGAAATAGCAGGGGCGCCGATTATATCGGGATAGACCCAAAGCGAGATTCGGTTGTATTGACGCCAGTCTTCGCTGGCGAATTTTCGGGTGGCCACAAGGTCCTCCCACTCTCCTTCACCACCAACTTGGGCCACGTTGGAGATCGAACGAAGGCGCAGCGAATGCCGGCCATCTTTGGCGCGGGCCTCGGTCAGCGTCATCTCGCCGGCGCCCGTGAACGACCATGTGGAGAGGTCTTCCATGCTGTCCAGCAGGCGCGAGTCGAGGACTTTCTTGTTCAGCCATCGGAATTCGGCGCCATCTTCATACCTCGCGCGCATGGGCATGATGGGAGCGGATTGCGGCGCCGCGAGAGATGCGCTGAGACACAAGATACTCACTGTAATGCCGGCGCCGGATCGCCATGCCTTGGCCATGTTGTTTCTCCACTTTGAACTGATTTCCATGATTGGGGCCTTCCGCCCCCGTGCAGAGTTTACACGCCTGCCCAAGCCCCCGTGTCATTCCGAGCGTAGCGAGGAATCTGGCTCCGATTCTATCCTCCACAAAGCAGGGCGGGATTCCTCGCTACGCTCGGAATGACAGCTTGGAAGCGTTTTTCCCCAGCCGTCGTCACCCCCGCGAAAGCGGGGGTCCACGTCAGTCCACAGCGAGCTAGATTCCCGCTTGCGCGGGAATGACTGGCGGGGGGCGGCCTTATTGGCTCGCCGGCGCAACCACAGGCGTCGCAGCGAACGTCCTGCCGTCAATCATCGTGAGATTGTCACCAGCAAGATTGGCTACGTAAATTCTGTTGGCGGCGGCATCCACTGCGATGGCATAGGGTCCATTTCCAACATTGACAGTTGCGGCCAGCGAATTATTTCCACCGTTGATGACGCTCACGTTGTTGCTGTGGGCATTCGCCACGTAAATCATGTGAGTTTGCGGGTTGACTGCGATCGCTTGCGGGCGCTCTCCCACCTTTACGGTTGCAATCACCGTATCGTTCGCTCCCTCGAGCACCGTCACATCGTTGCTGGCGTAGTTGGCTGCATAGATTCTGTTCTGGGCGGGATCTACGGCGAACGCGCAAGGGATGTTCCCTGCGCTCACCGAAGTGACCGCATTGCTTGCCCCATCAATCACCGTGACCTTCGAGCCGTCGGTGTTCCCAAAGTAAACCTTGTTTGTGGCCGGGTTCACTGCCATTCCCCACAGGTGGGGGCCGGCAACTATCTTCGTGGGGGAATCGCTGGCGCCGTGGAGCACCATCACGTCGCTGCTCTCGTAATTGACCAAGTAGATGTTATTGGTGACCGGGTTCACGGCGATCGCGTCTGCCTGTATGCCCGCCTGCAAAGGGCCGGCGATGTTGGTTGCGCCGTCAATCACCGTCATGGTGTTGCTGAAGGTCCTGGAGACGTAAACCTTGTTCGTCACCGGGTTCACCGCCACGGCGCAGGGAAGACTTCCCACTTTCACAGCCGCCATGACCTTGCCGGTTGACCCATCGATCACGCTCACCGTTCCGCTTCCTGTGTTCCCCACATAAATCTTATTGGTCAACGGATTCACCGCGATAGCCTCGGGTCTTGCTCCCACCTGCACGGTAGTAACTAAGCGGCCGGAGTCGTCGATTACCGTGATCGTACCGCTGCCGGTGTTCACCGCATATACTCTGGCCGTTTTCGGATTCACTGCCACGGCATGAAGATTGATTTGCAATCCCGACGGTGCGGGACGCTCCGCCGGGGCCGGCATCCCCCCCAGCCAAAGCGCTACACTCTCAATCAGTTCATTCTGAACAGGACTGGAGAAGATCATGTCCCCATGCCCCATATTCATGTAAACCATTTTGTATTTCTTGTTCGTCCACACTACAGGGATGTCCCCGCCAGTGAGGACATCCTTTAGCCCCAGCGGGTAATTTGCGGGATCCAAGGTTAACAGGACTTGCACATCTTTATTCAGGCGAGGATTTGGTTCCCAACCGTACCACTCGTTGGTAGGTGAGACGTAAGCTCCGGGAAGATTCATCGTGACAGGGTGCGTCCGCACATCAACCAACAGCCTGGCGGGCAAGGGCGGCCAGCTATTGTTATGGAAGACTGCTCCCCCGAGAAAATCGACGAACCACGGCCAGGCTGTGGATTTGTCGTTGTATCCGGCGGCGTGGAAGCCCAGCCACGCGCCGCCCGACTCGATGTATTTCTGAAAAGCGTGCCTTTGTTCCTGATTCGTGGGAGAACCATCGAGCCAAATGACCATTTGGTATGGCTTCAAATACGCCTCGTCCAGGTTTTCCCAATCCGTAGTCGCGTCAAAGGAGAAATTGTCTTTTGACGCGATGGCGGCAAAGAACTTCAGCGCGCCCTCCGCAAACTGAACGTGGTCCGGCTCCGTCTTGGTTGAATAAAACGCGAGCGCTCGAAAATGGGGTGGCTGGCCGGAGCGTGCGGTAGCGGAGAATAGGGCTGCAAACAACGGTAAGAGTAAAAGGAGATGTCTTTTCATCGTATGACCGCCAACAATATTGCACTCCGAAAGATTGTTGTAAACAGGGAATTCTGGAACAGTTTCGGGTGTCCCCCCACAAGAGGTTGGTCGGGCTTGTAGGGCCGAATCCGTCAACTGACGGATTCGGCCTGCCTAGGCCGCGGACCGTGCGGGAGCCTGAGGCGAGCGCCGCTCGCCCCGACGTTCAGGGCAGCCGGAGTCGCTCGGGAATGATAGGACAAAAAGAGCTTACGAGAAGAGGCGGTTGGGTGTATAATCTCAACCCTCAAGGCTCCAAATAGAAGTGCTGGTCTAAAGCAATCATCGGTGGCCAAGGGCACCAACGGCGCGGAACACGTGATTTATAATGAGGGGTCAGACAAAACGCCACGGCAACCTCACGTGTCTTCCCGCCATTGCTGCCGCGGTGGCAGCGGCGACCTTCGCCGCTCGTGCGCAGGCTACGGCTCCGACTTTGACATCCCGCAAATCTAAATAAGGAGAAACTTACATGAAGACTCTACAGGTGGCGGCTAGAAATCTTACCGTCATCAGCTTTCTAACTCTGTTGGCGGTTGCGTCTGCTCACGCGCAGACCGGGGCAGCCCTACGCGCGAATGTTCCGTTCGAGTTCGAGGTAGGTGGCAAGTCGGTTCCAGCGGGGACATATCAATTCAGGCTGCGTCTCGGCGAAGGGGCCGTGGTGATGAGCGGGGCCAAGGCCGGCGACATGAGACTGCCCATCATCTCCCAGCTCGGCACGGGCACCCTCTTTACCGATGCCACACTGATCTTCGACACCTTCGAGGGTCACCATGCGCTCTCAGAGGTATGGATACCCGGCGAAGAGGGAGTGCTGGTGAAGGTCACGCCGAAAGGGCACACCCATGAAAAGGTGATCGCTGTGGTCACCGGCCCGGCGCCCAAACTGTCGGGGAAGCAGGTTTTCGAACGCACTTGCGCCCGGTGCCACGGACCGAAGGGCCAGGGCAACCCGGCGGCTGATAAGTTCTTCCAGACACCGGTTCCCAAGCTTGACTCCCCGTATGTGCAGGGAAAATCGGACGAAGAATTGAAGGAAATTATCAGCCATGGCAGACGTATGATGGATCCAGTGCGGGTCGGGCAAGCCCAGGTGCAGCACCTTCTCGATTCTGGGTCGGTGGACGCCGTAATTGGTTACGTGCGAACCCTCAAGCAGCCGTAAATCCAGGCCAAAGCGGTTTTCGCAAGGGCCGGGGCGCTCGCGTGGGGTGCCTCCCGGCGGCCTGCGGCTGCCTCAGGATGCCGCGGCCGGACCATCGCTTCATTAGGCCCAAACGGCAGAGTAAACTTTCCGTCGCTCTCCCGGTTCAATTCCAGAGTCGCGGGGAAGTCCAACCGGTCTTCGGCGCTCTGTCTGCTGCACCTGTGAAAGGCTCGAGATACGAGTGACCATCTTGGTTGCGCAGGTCGGGGTGTCTGAAGAGGGAGGAAATGTATGGAGTCTCCAGGTCCTTCTTTTCCGGCTTCGCCCTCAAATGAAACAAACACTCTCTTCAAGCAGGTGCTGGACAACCTTCTAGACGGTGTCTACTTCACTGATCGGGAACGTCGGATTACGTACTGGAACCACGCAGCGGAATACCTTACCGGATACAGAGCTGAGGAAGTTATGGGGAAACGCTGCGCTGACAACTTCCTGATGCATGTCGACGACTCCGGGTGCCTGCTCTGTGAGGGAGACTGCCCTCTCAGCCGCACCATAGCGGATGGGCGTCCGCGTCGGGCGGACGTTTACCTTCACCATAGAAGTGGCCACAGGGTTCCCGTGGAGGTTCGTGTCTGTCCGATTCGCGGCAGAGACGGTGATATTGTCGGTGCGGTCGAGATCTTTAATGACAACTCCCGTCAGAGGGCGGTGCGAGAGCGAGCCAAGGAGCTCGCGAAGTTTGCCTTTCTGGATCCGACCTCCCAGGTGGGAAACCGTAGGTACTTGGAGCAACAACTCTCTCAGCAACTCGATCAACATTCCAAGTGCGGCACTCGGTTCGGAATCATGTTGGCCGACTTGGACGAGTTCAAGAACATCAACGATACCTACGGGCATGTCGCCGGAGATGCTGCGCTGGTCACTGTTGCAAAGACCCTATCCAATTGTTTGCGTGCGTCCGACGTGGTAGGACGTTGGGGCGGCGACGAATTTCTGGTGATTCTTCCCGGCATTACGAGAGAAGTCCTGGCGAAGGCGTCCGAGAAATTCAGGACACTGGTCGCTCAGTCTACTGTGCCTGTGGACGACTCACAGATACGGGTGACCATCTCGGTGGGGGCTGCAATGGTCGCTCCTGGGGATTCTCCGGAATCCCTCCTGAACAGGGCGGATCAGTATTTGTATACCAGCAAGCAGTCGGGCCGAAATCGAGTGAGCCTGTGATCTTGAATCGCGTTAATCCCTTCTGGTGCTAGTAGAGGCCCCGCATCGTGGCGCCGATAAACTTGACGGACGCCATCTGGCCCAGCACGGGCAGCACACCTTCTGGAATGCTTTTCATGAAGATGGAAGTGGAGTACCTTATGGTGTGATCTAGACGTTAGTTTGGCAAGTTCGCCCATAAGGAAGAGGAGATACATATATGCGTTCACGCGCATTTGCAGCACTACTGATGTTGGCAGTCATCATGCCGGGGTGGGCGGTCATTGCATCCGCGAGTCCGGGAGGTGAGGATGCCTTTCTGGGTAGATGGGACATCACTGCGACGGGTTCCCCATCAGGGCTCCCGAGGAACTGCTGGCTGGAGTTGAGGCGGGACGATGGTGTGCTCAAAGGCCGCTTCAATGCGGGCGGCGGCGCGGTATTCGATCTGCCTCAGGTTACAATCGAGCGTGGCAAACTCAAATTCCAATACGGAAAACCGGAAGCACCGGAAGTGTGGCAAGCCACCGTGAAGGCCGCGCGCCTGGTAGGAACGGCGCACCTCAATGGGGAGACACTTTCGTGGAGCGGTGTGCGCGGCCCGGCGTGGCCTTCCACTCCGCCGCGGAGAAAACCCGGAAAGCCTATCGACCTGTTCAACGGTAAGGATGTGTCCGGCTGGCTTTGCCAAGACCCGCGCCGCCCGATGGGCTGGTTTGTCAAAGATGGGATTCTGATGAACGAGGGCAAGGGGGCCAACAACATCTATACCCAGCAGAAGTTCAACGACTTCAAGCTGGAAGTCGAGTTCAACGTGGACCCGCAAAGCAACAGCGGAGTCTATCTCCGGGGCCGGTATGAGATCCAGATACTCGACGGCTACGGCCGCCCCCTGGATGTCCATAGCCAAGGCGCTCTTTACGGGTTCATCGTTCCTGCCGTCAATGCCGATAAGCCCGCGGGAGAGTGGCAGACCTATGAAATAACCCTGATTGCCAACCACGTGACAGTGATCCTGAATGGAACAAAAATCATCGACAACGGCGAGATACCCGGCATAACAGGTGGCGCACTCGACGCCAATGAGAAAGGGCCTGGCCCCATTCTGCTTCAGGGGGATCACGGCAGGGTGCAGTTTCGGAAAGTGCGCCTTACCCCGCTGATCTGAGGCTGGGGTCCCGCACCCGTGTCATTCCGAATGGTCATGGGCCTTCAGCCCACCCATCGAAATGAAAGTCGAGTGTTCGTCACCCCCGCGCAAGCTGGGGTCCACGTCACCAGAACGAGCGGGATTCCTGTCGGCTGACGGGAATGACGTGACATTCGACAGAGCGTAGCGAGGAATCTCGTTCTGTTTCCCGCGAAGCGAAGCTCAAGGTGTGCCCAGGTCAGGTTGGGACAACGGACCAGAGCGAGATTCCTCGCTGCGCTCGGAATGACACCGAAGGCCGGGAACGCATCGCTGGCGCGTCACGCGGGCAGGGGAGACGTAATTTCGCAGGCAGTGCTGAGAATAAACCCGGGAATCCAGCCCATGAAATGCTTATCCATCTCAACTACTCCCTTCTCCGCCGGTACCGCCCAGCCCGTGTATGCCTGCCGGATTTCACCCTCCGGCGTAATGTGATCTTCAACGAAACTCCAGGCCCGTTCGACGGTGGGACGAAATGAGCGCGGTATCCAGCCCCGGCGGATTGCCTCGTGCAGGCCCATAGCGCACATGGCAGTCCCGGTGGTTTCGAGTGGGCTGCCTGGGTCGTTGAGAAACAAGTGCAATCCGCCAGTGACATCCTGAATACGCGCGATGCCGCCGGCCAGCGCATTCAGATCGCGGACGAAGCGGGGGAAGTCTGGGTCATCTGGGGAAAGAAAGCGCAGCACACCCGTGATAGCCCACAGCAGCCACCCCGTAGCGCGAGTCCAATAAGTCTTGCCAACAGTTTCCTTCTGGAGGATGGTTTTTGCCAGCCCGGTATCCTTGTTGAGGAACACGTCAATAAACGTACGCAGTTGATATACGGCCTGGGCTTGAAACGCCGGCCCCTGTTCGCGATCGAGCGAAGCGGCGATCATCAGCGGCGGCGCGACGAAATAGCAGTCGTCTGGGATGGCGAAATCGGCGTTGTCGTTATCAGCAACCATGCCAAGATAGTTCCGTCTGGTATCATGAAGAATGATTTTGCCTATGTCGATGCAAATACGCCGAGCCCGCTCATCGCGCATTTGCCGCACCATTTCATAACACGGATAGGCGAGGCCAAAGTGCCCGCAGTAAGTGGTAATGAAGACACCACCGGCGCGGACGGTGCGCGTTTGAGGACCTGAATAGGGGCTCAGACGGCCGCTGTTTAGATGGAATTCGAGCCATCGCGTGGCGAATTGACGCGACTCCGGCGCTCCCCGCTCTGCCCACTCCAGCATCCCCTTCATGAGCAAGGTTCCAAACCAGTCGGTGTTCAGCGAGCCGGGATCTTTTTCCAGTGTCCGGCCGATGATTGCCCCCACCCCCGCAGGGACGCCACGAGGCAATCTGGCCTGAATGGAGCCAGGCCCGGAGTTCCGCTCGGCGAGAAGTGTCGCACCCGCCATTATGCTGAGACAAGCGCGCCTCGAGATCTTCCCGAAAGCGCTACGGTTATTCTGCACTGCTATCCCCCTTGATCACTCAAATAGGCTTCATCATCCTAGAAAAAGAGCTTAAGGGCAAATTCTGGGCTCTTGGTGGTGGCGTCATTTGGAACGTGAACCCTCTCAACACGCAGGTCATTCCCGCGCACCACGCGTCATTCCCGCGAAAGCGGGAATCCATTCCGTAAACCGTCAGAAATGCGCTGTCTACGGGCTGGATTCCCGCTTTCGCGGGAATGACCTGCGACCCACGACGCCTCCCGTGACAAATGACACCACTACCAGGCTCTTGCATGGATTGATTCCTTGTTTCCAAAGGGGTAAATTAGGAGACGCGAATCGTCCGCCACTAATGGAGAATTCACCCATGAAGTGTTTAATCGCAATTGTAACGACTACGACCTTGGTTTTAGCTCTGGGGGCGGGAATAGCCCAGGCACAGAATCGGACGCGTTCGGTGTCCCTGGGTGATGTGGCGCGCCAGCTCAAAGCGCAGCGCGCAATGTCTGAACAAAAGCTCAGGGTTTTCACCAACGATGACCTTGTTGCCCAGCCAACATCGGTTGACCAGTCGACGGGCTCGCCTGCCGTGTTGTCGTCCACAGACTCCAAGCAGGCAGAGCCGGAAGAGAAGCCCGTTGAGCAGACAAGCGTAAATGTAACCGGCGAGGAGCCAGCGAAAGTGGCGCGGGCCGAAACAGGCAAGGAGACGCAGAGGGAAAAACATTATCGCAATCGAGCGAACAAGGCACAAGTTCGGCGGGAGGAACGCGTAAAGGCCGCCAAGGTTTCACGTCCCGCTCTGGGACCTGTAAAACATTCAGCTCCGCCGGCAGAGCACGCGCTCATAGAGAAAGCCCGGCAAGGCCCGGCCTCGGCCCGCATCCGCGAATCGGCGAAAACGAATCCGCGTCCTGCTCCCAAAGTGGTTTCTCGAGCAGGCGCGCCTCGCCAAGTCGCTGCCGTTTCCAGAGGTGCAACGAAAGCGAATCCCCGCCCTGCTCCCAAAGTTGTTTCACGCGTAGGCGCGCCTCGCCAGGTCGCTGCCACTTCCAGCGGCGCACATCCATCCGCCGCACCCCGTCAAGTCGCTGCCGTTTCCAGCAGCACACAACCATCCACTCGGCAGGATTTGGGCTATGTCGAGAAAGCGGATGGGAGGGTTGAGGCGATTGTAGCTGAGGGTGAGCACGTGCGCCTTGTCCAGGAAACGAAGTCGTTCGCAATGGACTTTCGCGCACCGGCGCCCTCCCCGGCCACCGTCGAAGTCGCACGTGCGTCACCTCCGCCGACCAATCCACCGGCTTCCCTGGGTCCCGAAGCTGACCCCGCCTACTCGAGTTCTTCGACCCACGATGCCCCCGGTTCACCATCAGCGGCCGCGGAGGTTGATGCCGCCTTGGTGCCGCAGCCTGAACCGATTTCTGGGGACAATGGTGAGTCGAAGTCAGAGGCGTCCTCCACACTGCAATCGGAACCTCTGGCTGACTATGCACGCGATCAATTCCCCGCCAAACCGCCTGAAACCCTCCAGGCTGCCCCTTGTCCAGTTTTGCCTGCTTTGGCTCCGGACGGAAGGGTGACCCACTCGACCGTCAGTGCCATCGGGTATGTGGAAAGGGCGGGCGGGGAGAGGGAGGCCATTGTCGAAGTCCTCGGTCAAATCTATCTGGTGCACGAAGGCGAATTGTTCGCCGAGAAGTACAGAGCCTTGCGAGTTACCCCAACTTCGGTAGAGATTGTGGAGGAACCAACGAAGGCGTCTGCCGCGCTTCCCGAACGCAGACGGAAGATGAGGGATGTTCGGCGCCCTCCCGGATGACCACTTCGCCATCCCGCTGTATCTCCCGGTAGGCCCGGAAAACCGCGTCGCCGTGGCAACGCGTGATGCGAATGATGTGCGGGCGATGGTCCTCAAGCAACACTGACCGTTGGGCGGGCGGCGCAGAAGGTGTCTTGTATGTATGCGTCCCGTTCTTGGCATCGGCAGCGGAAGACGCTACGAGGCGGCAACATGGGAAAGCAATGTCGCCGCCACCCCTGCGAGTCAAAATTGAAGAGCGTGGCGAGAAATCCGGGTTAAGGCTTCGGGGCCGCGGGGCGCAAAAAATGGCGGGATAAACCCGCCGCTACGGGGCCGGCCCGCGCCTGCTCCCGAGTTCTGACTCCCGTCTTCTGCCCATACCATGCCAAGCGGCCCAAACATGATTCGAATGACAGAAACTTCAGGTGGTCTGCCGGGGACAATTCGTCTCTTCCACTCCCCTGCCCTTTCAGGTTAGCCTTGGAGTCCACACGCGGCCCGGTGGCCGCCCAAGAATAGATTCTCCGTGTTCTCCGGGCCTGCAAAGCCTCAACACAGAGAACGCGGAGAGTCTCAGTGACCTCCGTGTTGAGTCTTTTCTGGTCACGGTGTACACGGAGGGATCACCGGCGGCTGCATGCACGGTTTTCGTGTGGCCTTCATAATATGCGAACTCTTCTGGCGCGAGCGCGACAAAACGGCGAAACCCACCCCTGGATAGTTGCCTTTACAGTAATGTTGGCGATCTTTATGGAAGTGCTGGATACCAGTGTCGCCAATGTGGCCTTGCCTCACATTGCCGGCAACCTCTCGGCGGGAGTTGATGAAAGCACTTGGGTTCTCACTTCCTACCTGGTCTCGAACGCCATTGTTTTGCCGCTCACCGGATGGTTTTCCTCGCTCTTCGGACGCAAACGTTTCTACATGAGCTGCGTGGTCATCTTCACACTCAGCTCCCTGCTCTGCGGTCTCGCGCCCAGCCTTCCCCTGCTGGTGTTCTTCCGGGTTCTGCAAGGTGCGGGCGGGGGCGCCTTGCAGCCCATCTCGCAGGCCATCCTGCTCGAAAGCTTCCCCAAGCACAAGCGGGGCATGGCCATGGCGATCTTCGGGATGGGCGTGGTGTTGGCGCCCATCATCGGCCCCACCCTGGGCGGCTGGATCACGGACAGCTACAGTTGGCGCTGGATTTTCCTCATCAACATTCCGGTAGGAGTGGTCTCGCTAGTGCTCACGCTCTTCCTCATCTTTGACCCACCCTACCTTGTGCGCAAGAGCCTGCGCGAAGGGGCAAAGATTGACTTCATCGGCATCGGCCTGCTAAGTGTCGGACTGGGATTTCTCCAGGTGGTTCTCGATAAGGGCGAACGCGAGGACTGGTTCGGCTCGGGCTTCATCGTCTGGTGCGCGGTGGTGGCTGTGGTGGGACTGGTGGGCGCCTTCCTATGGGAGCTCAGCCGGGAGGATCCGGCGGTCGATTTTCACCTGCTTAAGGAACGTAATTTCCTCATCGCCACCATGACCATGTTCATGCTGGGAGTTGTGCTTTATGGCAGCACCGCGTTGCTTCCCATCTTCCTCCAAACTCTGCTGGGGTACACCGCGCTCTTGAGCGGGCTGGTGCTTTCCCCGGGAGGAATCCTGGTGATATTCCTGCTGCCGGTGGTGGGAAAGCTGCTCGCGCGATTCGAATCGCGCTGGCTAGTGGTGTTCGGCCTGTCGCTGTTGTCTCTCTCGCTGTTTCACATGGCGAACTTCAACCTCGAAGTCGATTTTCGTACGGCGATGATAGCCAGAGTTTATCAATCCGCCGGAATGGCTTTCCTCTTCGTGCCCATCAACGTCATGGCTTTCTATTTCATCCCCAAAGAGAAGATTAATAATGCCACCGGTATCATCAACCTGGCGCGCAACATCGGAGGAAGCGTTGGCATCGCGGGCGTGGTGACAATGTTGGCGCGGCGCGCCCAATTCCATCAGGCGGTGCTGGTGAGCCATATGACCCCGCTCGACTCCCCCTACCAGGCCATGCTGGGTGGCGCCAGGCAAATGCTCATGGGGCGGGGATCCGATCCCGTCCTTGCAGCCCACCAAGCGCAAGGCCTGGCTTACGGACTGCTGATGCGCCACGCCACCATGCTGGCTTTTCTCGATGACTTCTGGCTGATGGCCGTGTTTATCTTGGCCATTATTCCCTTCATGTTCCTGATGAAGAAAGTGCGGCCCCACAAAGAAACTGAGGCAGCCTACTGAGGTAAGCCGCATCAGCCTTCCCGGTGTCATTCCGAGCGCAGCGAGGAATCTCGCTCTGATAAGTCGAAAGGTCGAAAGTCGAAGGTCGAGGAGTTAAGAACTTTTCGACCCTCAACCGTCGACTCCTCAACTAGTAAGCAGAGCGAGATTCCTCGCTGCGCTCGGAATGACACTCCCGCGGATGAGACCTTCAACTTGCGACTCGGGCTTGATAAAGGAATATAATTCCCGCATGAGGGAGTTAATGCTGCCGGGGATGAGCACCTCCAAATCTGAAATCTTCGAGCCCGTCTATCTCCAGACATATGCCCGTGATAAGCTGCGGCCACGGGTGGAGCGGGCTCTCCAACTGCTGCAAGCCTGCGTTGCCTGCCCGCGAAGCTGCAGGGTCAATCGTTTAGAAGACAAGTTCGCCGTCTGCAAGACGGGCCGGCATGCTGTTGTCTCCAGCCACTTTCCGCATCATGGCGAGGAAGACTGCCTGCGCGGCTGGAAAGGCTCCGGCACGATCTTCTTTGCGGGCTGCAACCTGCGTTGCGTTTTCTGCCAGAACTTCGACATCAGTTGGCAGGTGCGCGGTACCCCGACGCCGCCGCGCGAGCTTGCCGCCATGATGCTGGAACTTCAGGGCCAGGGTTGCCATAACATCAATTTCGTGACCCCGGAGCATGTGGCGCCGCAGATCGTGGAAGCGCTGCCTTTCGCCATTGAAGGGGGCCTCCGGCTGCCGCTGGTTTACAACACGAGCGCCTATGATTCCCTCGAGAGCCTGGCACTGCTCGATGGCCTCGTGGATATCTACATGCCCGACTTCAAATACTGGGATTCGGAAATGGCGCGGAAATATTCGCGGGCTCCGGACTACCCCGAGGTGGCGCGCCACGCCATCAAGGAGATGCACCGCCAGGTCGGAAACTTGACCGTCGCGCCCAATGGCCTTGCCCGGCGCGGCTTGCTCATCCGCCACCTGGTGATGCCGGAAGATGTGGCAGGCACGCGAGCCGTGATGCAGTGGATCGCGGATGAACTCTCTCCGCAGACCTTTGTCAACGTCATGGACCAATACCATCCCGCGGGAAAGGTCTCAAGATCCGACCACGCCGAAATCAACCGGCGCCTGACGCCGGGCGAATTCGACCGTGCCTTGGAGGCCGCTTGGCAGGCCGGTCTGAAGCGGCTCGACTGTCGACAGCCCCGGAGGGGCGGAAGAATTTAGCCCACGGCGCAAGCCGTGGGACAGGGGCCGCATCGACCAACGAGCCCTGGAGGGGCGATAGAGACGCGCACAAACTCGCGAATGTGCTGACCCTCCTCGTTTTCTGTCGCCCCTCCGGGGCTGGTTTTCATCCTGGCTGGCTCCTAACCCACGGCTTGCGCCGTGGGCTAAATTCTGTCGGCCCTCCGGGCATGTAAAGTGCGGCCGTACCGCGTTGTAGGGCGTTATAGGGCTTGCTAATCTCTTCCGGGTAGGTTAATTTTGCGGGTGCAATGAAAAAGGCATACCTCTTTTGGCTGGCGGATTATGCTGCCGGAATCGTCGCTGCGCTCAGTCTGGGGCTGATGGTGTTGCTGATCGTGGCGTGGGTCAATGTGTTTAAGTCACACACTATCCCGGGAGCGGCGAGCACCATCCTCAGCGCTTTTATCATTGCGGTGTTGATCCGGGGCGTACCTTACATTCGGAAAAGGGCGGACGATTGGCGAATACAAGAACCTGAGGAATCCCTGTCTGGCTTGCTCCGGGAATTGAAGCAGGCGCGCACGGAACGCGAAGCGCGCGAGAAACTTCGCGGCCGGAGGAGGTAGCCAGCCGGCTTGATATTGACGATTGACGATTGAAAGAGCTGCTTGGGGGATTGCTCAACTGTCAAACAGCAATCTGCAGTCGTCGATCAGGCAATCGACGATCGTCAATCAGCAATTGTCAATCAGGGGCCGGGCAAACTCGACAGGTGATGTAAGGGCAAGATGATGCAGAAGCTCATTGTCGTCCTGATTGTATTTCTTGTGCTGGCTGGCTCGCTGGCAGCACAACAGCCCGTGAGGACCTCCCAACCGGCGACTGCTCCAGGTCCCAACAATATCAAGGTCCGCGTCGACTTGGTCAACGTTCTCATGACGGTGACCAACAAGAAGAACCGCCTGGAGATCGGCCTGGGTAAGGAGGACTTCCGCGTTTACGAGGATAACAAGCCGCAGACCATCCGTTATTTCAGCCGGGAGACGGATCTGCCCCTGCGCATCGGCGTCCTGGTTGACACCAGCAGCAGCATTCACGACCGCCTGCATTTCGAGCAGGAGGCCGCCATCGACTTCCTCAACACCACGCTGCGTCCCGGCAAGGACCTGGCCTTCGTGGAGCCCTTCGACGTGCAGCCGCAGGTGGTGCAGGACTACACTGACGACCTGGACAAACTCTCGAAGGCCATCCGCAGCCTGCTGGCGGGCGGCGCGACCACCCTCTATGATGCCATCTATTTCTCTTGTCGGGAAAAGATGCTTCTCTTTCCGCCTCCGGAGCCTTATCTCCGCCGCGTGATGATCATCATCAGCGACGGCCAGGATAACCAGAGCGAACGCACGCGCGAGGAGGCGCTGGCCATGGCGCAGCGAGCCGAGGTGACCATCTACGCGGTCAGCACCAGCACCACGGGCTCGCCGGGGCATGGGGACAAGGTTTTGAAGCGCCTGGCAGAGCAAACCGGAGGCCGGGCCTTCTTCCCCTTTGAGGCCAGCGAGACCGCCGCGGATTTCCGGGAGATCGCTCGTGAACTCCGCAGCCAATACAGCTTGGCGTACATCCCCACCAATAGGGCCCACGACGGAACTTTTCGCAGCATCGCCATCGAACCGCTTCAGAAGGGCGTGCAGGTGCGCGCCAAGCCTGGGTACTTCGCGCCTTCGGAGTAATGTTGTAGCGCGGGGCGTCTCGCCCGCGTGCAGCCCTCCCCGGTGTCATTCCGAGCGCAGCGAGGAATCTCGCTGTGTTCTTTCATCCAACCACCCCCAAAACCAACTTGAACACTGCCCCAACTCAGCGCAGAGCGAGATTCCTCGCTACGCTCGGAATGACTTCCCTCCGGGGGTGCGGCGGGGGGGAATAAGCGACATTTCCGGTCAGCCAAACTTCCCAAAATGAGATGAGTTGGTGTATGGTGTTGTATTCCCTGGAACGCTACAGGGAAGGCCGGGTTGCTATTTGATTTCCCGATCAGCGAATCCGCACAAATCTAAGGAGAATATTTGATATGCCACTCGTATCCATGCGTCAACTGCTCGACGAAGCCGCCAAGGGCGGCTATGGCGTTGGCGCTTTCAACGTCAACAACATGGAGCAGATCCAGGCGATCATGGAGGCGGCGCGCGAAACCAAGTCGCCGGTGATCGTTCAGGCCAGCCGCGGGGCGCGCAGCTATTCGCAGGATCGGTTCCTCTATCACCTGATGCTGGCCGCCACCGAGCTCTACCCCGAAATTCCCACCGTGCTGCACCTGGACCACGGCAACAGCGTGGAGACCTGCAAATCGGCCATCGACATGGGCTTCACCAGCGTCATGATGGATGGCTCGCTGATGCCGGACGGCAAGACGCCCTCCACCTTCGAGTACAACGTGAAGGCCACACGCGAAGTGGTGGAGATGGCGCACGCCAAGGGCGTCACCGTGGAAGGCGAAATCGGCTGCCTGGGCGGCATCGAAGACGGCCACGGCGCCGGCCTCGACGGCCTCAGCCACCTCACCGACCCCGACCAGGCGGTCGAGTTCGTGAGGCAGACCGGCCTGGACGCGCTGGCCATCGCCATCGGCACCAGCCACGGCGCATACAAGTTCAGCAAGAAACCCACCGGCGAAACGCTCAAGATGGACCGCCTGATCGAAATCCACAAGCGGCTGCCGAATACGCACCTGGTGATGCACGGATCGTCCAGCGTCCCGAAGGAATTGCAGGACATCATCAACCAGTACGGCGGCAAGCTGAAGCCCACCTGGGGCGTGCCGGTCGAAGAAATCCAGCTCGGCATCAAGAACGGCGTGCGCAAGATCAACGTGGACACCGACAACCGGCTGGCGATCACCGGCGCCATCCGCAAGGTCTTTGCGGAAAAGCCGGAAGAGTTCGATCCCCGCAGCTACCTGAAGCCCGCCCGCGAAGCCATGAAGAAAGTCGTGGCGCTGCGCATGACGCAATTCGGCCAGGCCGGACACGCGGGCGACTACGCCCCCATTCCGCTCGAAGAGATGGCCAAGCGATACCAGAAACACCGCGCCGCCTAAGCGCCACAGGACGCTAGGGCGTGCTGAGTGTGGGGAACTGCTTGCGCAGTTTTTGCAGCTTGGGCAGGTCGTTGTAGACGATGTAGGGGTTGTCGGGATGGAGGGCGAGAAAATTACTGTATCAGTTCCCAAACTATCTCGATGGCGCTTCCACGAGCACCAAGCGCGGAAGGCTCGCGGGGTTGTTAATACTCGCGTGGAACAACTGATCGGCCTTGGAAGTGAAGACGATCCGTTGCCATTCGTCTGGGTCGGCAGCCTGGGGAGAAGGAAACACCTTCTGCACGTTGAATGCAAATCCGATTTCATATCCACGGATGAATTTTCCGCCTTCGAAGAATGATACAGGAATGGCGAGGTCGCCCGAGTAGCCGTTGGCGGTCTTCCTCCAGGCGCTCTTGATCTCTCGGCTGTAATCATGCTTCCGGGGCCGAAGCGGCAAATAATCCTCGTCGGAGAATAGGCTCGGCTTCACTTCTTTGAAGTCGCCTGGGCTGAACCAGAGCGAGTATTCATCACCTGTCGGGCGGACCGCCAGGAAGTTCTTGCGGAAAGCTGTCTCCAGGACAAGCTCGAACGCGTCTCCGTTCTCGATGCCTCGCTGGAAAAAGGGCTGATAGAGCTCGGGGTCGGTAACGTCCACTCCCACGTAGAGATAATCATCGTCCCACCCGAGCACCACACGAGCCGACAACTGCTCCGGCCCTTTCCAGAGGCTCGCCCCCGCCCGGATTTGTACGGGGTTGTCGCGCATGCGCAGAGGCCCGGTCTGCCACTTCGTAAAATCTCCATCGAGGTTCGGTGTAGCAGCCAACTTGGGCGCGGTTAGCAAATCATAATCCTCCCGCCACTGAAGCCTTCCGTCCGCGGAGCGCCGAAAGGCCGCATCCGCCGTAACCTGGGCCAAACGTTCGCGGGTTTTTGGTAGGAGGGGGGAGATTTCCTCGGCCAATGTTTCCAAGCGCGGTTGGCCGCGAAGGCGTGCCAGAGCCGATTCGAGCTGCGCGACGCCGGAATCGATTTTGGCCAGCTCCACAGGGTAGCGGCGTTCAAGGAACAGCGGGGTGAAGAGGTTCTCATCCCACCAGTAGTCACCGTAGGCTTTCAAAAAGGGCGCCAGGAGTGGGGAGGCATTCCTTCCGAACTGGCTCTCCACGGCATGCCGCTGAGACTTCGCCGGATCGTAAGCCTGAGAATTCCATAAGTAGTCGGCGACGGTCTCGAGCGCGATCATGGAGGCGTGGGCTTGGTTCATGGGGTTGGAGACGATTCCTGCCACTGCCTCCGGCAAATTCGCCTCCCAATTTCGCACCGGGCCGAGAAACACCCTCCAGGGGCGTCCGTCATTGACGGGGAAGTTATCCCAAAGGAGCGGCTTGCGCCCGAGAAGTCTGCCCCACTCTCGTGCCTGGGCGACGGTGATGGCAGGCGACGCGACCTCCGTGCCGGTCCACACGATGTTCACGCCGGGATTCACTCCGGCGCCCAGCTCTTTGATGTAATCACGGCTGCCCCACTCGTTGGTGTAAACAGTGGGTGTGACCGTCAGCCGGTTTTGAGGAGATTTTGATTTGAGGTAATGGTCCAGCTTGTTCGCCAGGTGTACGTGAGCCTCGGCCAGCGTCTTGAAGCGCGCCTGGTCTGCCGAATTTTGAAGCTCCTGGGGAACGTCGTCGAGAAAAAGGGCGTAGCACGAAACACCCAGCTTGCCGACGCTCTCGAGCTTGCGGGTGAGACTGCCAAAATCTTCCTCGCTCGAGTAGGTCATGGAAAGGCCCGGACTGATCGCAAAACAAAAGTCCACGAAGTTGGCCTGTGCCGCCTCGACCAACTCTCGCAGACGCTTCATTTCATCCGCGGGATAAGGATCGCGCCACAGCTTGCGATGATAGGGGTCGTCCTTGGGCGCGTAGTAGTAGACGTTCATGCCGTGCTGGCCTTCGAAACGCAGGATGTCGATTCGGTTCTGTTGGGACCAGGGGGGGCCGTAAAATCCCTCCACTATACCCCGCTCCGGAAACGATGGGAAATCTGAAATCACCACCTCGGCGCCCCCTCGTTCCACGCGAACCGCCTGCGGGCGAGGCACCAAATGGGTGGGTAGACTGGAAGGCCAAATCACCAGCAAATCGGGAATCCGCAGCAAGGCCTGATGAAATCCCGCTGCGCTGGCAGCCCGAATGCGCAGGCGATTGGGCACGGAAGCGCGAGGGTAGGACGCTTCCAGGATATAACCTTCGCGCGCCAATTCGCGCCCTGGCTCCAAAGCAAAATCGCCGCCTTCAGCCTTCAAGGTTTTCATAAAGGAGTTAATGTTTCGCTCCTCGCGCAGTTCGATGACCAAGTCCCCTGGGTGCTGGCGGTAGCGCTCCGCCTGGCCTGAACTCGGGAAGAACCGGATCAGAGCTTGGTCGCGCGCCGCCAAGGCTTCAAGCTGGCGCTGTATTCTGGCATCGAGCGCCGGCGGCGCGGCTACAACCCAGGTGTGCTCTCGGCGGGCAGCGCCCAAAAGCGGCACGGCCCAAAGCAACAAAGAAACTAAGATTCTGAAGCCGATGCGCATGGTGTTCTTCCTGTCTGGTGTCCCGTCACGCTTACTCGTTGAGGACCGGATATTGTCGAGCCCCCTCACCCCCCGGCCCCTCTCCCCCAAGGGGTAGAGGGGGGTAGGTTAGGAAAATTATTAGGTTTGGATAGTTCTCCCCTCGATCGCCGTGGCGACAGAGGGGCCGGGAGTGAGGGGGTTATCGAATTGTAAAATGTTGCGTGGCAACTTCCTCCCCTTTCAATCGGCAATCCTCAATGCTTCCCGCCTCCCAGCGCAGCGTGAGTTCCAGGCTGAGGTGAGCTGTGCTTCCGACGTTCCGGCTCGGTTCGCCCCTTTAAAGACGCCAAAGTCCAGAATGCGGGGTCCTCAACCCCCAGTCGCCATGCCGCAAACCCCCGCAAGTGGTATTTCCGCATCAATTCCAATTTGGCATCCAGGCTCCTGCTGTCCTCGTACCAGCCGGTATGCAAGCCGGAGGCGTCGCTGTATTGAAACCAAGGTGTGCGCCACCGTTCGTCCCAAAGGCTTTCGACGCGCAACTGCTCCATGCGACTCTGCGCGTCCGCAAAAGCGAGGGACCGCGATGAAGTTGCGTCGCCGCTTTGTATCCATTCCCTTCAGTAGAAGGGAATGCCGAGCAGGATCTTCTGGCGGGGCACGCGCCGGGTAGCGTATTCAAGGGCAGCCTTCGCCCAGTCGTAACCTGCCACCGGCCCGGGAGGGGTGGCGGCGTTATGGTGGTCGTAGGTCATCAAGGTGAGGAAGTCAACCAGCGGGCCGAGAGCGCGGAAATCGTAAGGGGCGCCCCACTCGCCACCGTGGAATTCCCGTGAGGGATCTGCGTCGGGGTAAGCATCGGAGAAGCGCGGAACCGCCGCGATGCTGAGTAGCCGGCCATCCCGGTGAAGCCGTGCCGCCGCGCGCCGCACAAACCGGGTGTAGTAGCTCTTGTCCGCGGGATCGATGTACTCCAGGTCGAGCTGCCAGCCGGCGAAATTATCGCGCTTAGCAAGATAGGCGAGATAAGTCACAGCCCGTTGCTGGGCCTTGGCGCTGCGCAGCAGGCCGCTGGCTACGCGCCGGTCGAAGCCCGGATTAACGACCAGGGGCATCAATGCAACCTTGGCCCGCCTCGCAGTCTCCAGAATTGGGGAAGGGACTTCGCCATGCACGAATCCCTCGGCATCCACCCAAAACGACTGGGGAGCAACCAGGGTCATCTGCGAGACATGCTGCTCGAGAGACTTGATGCCGCGTGGGTCCGGGGAATAGTAATACATCGCCAGCGGGCGAGCCCCAAGAACCTGCCAGCGCGCCTTGATCAAAGCCGCACCGGGCCTGGCCCCGGGCTTCGCGGCGACGTGCGGCTTTTGCGCCGCCGCGAGGCAGGCGCAGCCCAGAAACAAGACCGTTATGGTTCGGACGAGGCGAGCTGCAAACCACCGCGTTTTCCGCAATTCCTTGTTAGTGCACAAAGATCTCTCCTCGAAACTGGGATGTATCCGTGTCGTTTGTGATGCAGGCCGTCAGGACCGATATCATGTGGCCCACGGCGACAGCCGTGGGCAAGGAATACATCCAACAAGATTTCTGCAGCCCCGGCAGGGGCGGCATCCGTCCGCATAGACCATTGGCAGCGAATCTGCGCAGGCTCTTATGTCGCCCCTTCCGGGGCTTGACCAAATTCGCTGGGACTTGTCCCCACGGCTTGCGCCGTGGGCTACAATATGCCGCCCGCTACGCGGGCTATTAAGAGTCTTGCAGGTTCGGAGGACATTGAGGATCACGTTTTTGCCCGTTTCCATACCCTCCAAAGAAAGTATGCGGGAATGCCGCTGCCCACTAGCGCCAGCCCCCAAACTGCGTCCGACCGTTGGTGATGCAACGTGTTCATCACCACCACGACGGATAGAATAACAAAAATCGCCGGGATAATTGGATAACCCCAGGTGCGGTAGGGACGCTCGAGGCCGGGCATGCGGCGGCGGAGAATGAAAATCCCGGCGGTGACCAGGGCGTAAAAGAGAAACTCGGAAAAGATCACCTTGGTGAAAAGCCCTTGGTATTGGCCAGTGAGCGCGAGCAAGCCGGCGATGACGCTCTGGGCCGCAATAGCCGCCGCCGGTGTGCGGAAGCGCGGGTGCACGCCCGCCAGGAATTGCGGAAAAAGCCCATCGCGAGCCTGGGCGTAAGGCACACGCGAGCCCGACAGGATGGAACCATTCAGCGCCGCAAAGCTCGAAATCATTACGCCGATGGCGATAAACGTCCCGCCGGCTTTACCCATGAATTGCCGGGCAGTGTCAGCGGCGACGGTGTTGGTGGAGGCGATGTGGGCTGGGGCCAAAACGTAGAAGTAGGCGATGTTAACCAGAACATAAACAGTGATCACCAGCAGCGTGCCCAGGATGAGAGCGATGGGCATATTCCGCTGCGGACGCTCGACCTCGCCGGCCACCATGCTCAAGTTGTTCCAGCCGTCGTAAGCCCACAGCGCGGCGACGGTGGCCGCACCGAAGGTGGCGAGAAGGCCCCCCTGGCTGCCGAAGTTTACGTGCGTCCGGAAGTGCTCGAACGATCCATGGCCAAGCGTCAAGCCAAGCACAATAAGGGTGAACAGCACGAGCAATTTGGCCCCCGTAAAGAGGGTTTGGGTGCGCCCGCTACGGCGCACGCCGAGGATGTTCAACCCGGAAAGAAGCACCACCAGAAGCGCCGCGCCGATTTGCAGGCCCGTCAACCGCAACGTCGCGGAGTGACCTGCAATCTGCACCGGCGCTTGCCAAAGCACTTCATTCAGGCCGGGGAAGAAATAAGCGAGGTAGATAACGAAACCCGTGGCAATGGCGGCAATCGACCCGCTCTTCGCCACCACAAACTGCGTCCAGCCGTAAAGGAAGCCCATCATCGGTCCATAGGCCCGATGCATGTAAACGTATTCGCCGCCTGCCTCCGGAAGCGCCGCCCCCAACTCCGCATAACCCAGCGCCCCGAACAGGCTGAGCACCCCGGCAAGAATCCAGACGACGATGACCAGAAATGGAGCGCCTACCTGCCGGAGCATGATGCTGGGCACGACGAAGATACCGGTCCCAATCATGGTCCCGGCCACTACCGACGTTGCCCCGTAAACGCTCAGTCCTTTGACCAATTCCCGCCGTTGTTCCATTGGCTTCTGTTAACCGTCTTTATTTTCAATTGCATTCCGGCATTTTAAGGATAAGTACCTTTGTTTTCATAGACATTCCGGATTAGGTTCGGAGCTTTTCACAGCGTTCCTTTGTTTTCATAGAGATTCCCGTGCCGTTCCGTAAATTTTGAAGAATTCTTTTCTGCCTTTCTTCCCACGGCAGACTTGTTGTCTGTTGCGCGGCAAGCCAAGTTTTGGGCTTTCCGTCATGCTGGCCACATTCTTGGAAGCGGGTTGGGACGGGCAGTAGCATAGCCGCATCGTTTTCCCGGTAGGGCATCATCCCCTGCCTGACCTCAATGTACAACACTAGCCTATCCTGTTGCGCCTGTCAAGAGACATGAAGTCAGTATTGATCCAGGGACTTGCGTTAGGCTTGCGGCAGCCTGGGGTTCTTCTTTTGACTTCTGAGACCTGACTTCTGACTCCTCCCCTCGGACCCCTGCCATGCGGTCTTCACTCGTCACGCCTTCCCTGGCGCCTGCCACCTGACACCTGGAACCTGCTTTGCTGTCGCGCTCGCCGTCCATCCCACAGCGAACGTCACCACGGTTCCGAGGGCGACGTACCATGTCCAGGCGAGGGATGTGTAACCCACCACAAAAACCATTATGGCCAGGGCGACGAGGGCGCCGGTCAAGGCCCCCCGGCCATTGGCGCGCTTGGTAAGTACCCCCAAGAGGAAGATTCCCAGCATACTGCCGTAAGGGACGCTGGCAACGGTCAGGGCCAACTCCATGACGCTCCGCTGAAGATGTTGCGCCACCAACGCGATGGCCAGGAGCACCACGCCCCAAACCACGATCATCCCGCGGGAGACAGTAAGGTAGTGCTTCTCGTCGGCGTTCGGGCGAACGAAGGGCTTATAAAAATCCATCACTGAAGTCGACGCCAGGGAATTAAAGGCGGCGCTCAGATTGGCCATTCCCGCTGCGATGATCGCCGCGATCAACAGGCCTGCGAGCCCGCGAGGCAGTTGCGTTACCACAAAGCTGGGGAATATCTGGTCCGCGCGCGTGAAAGCGTTCGTGGACGGAAAATGCTGGTAGAAAGCAAAGAGCACCACGCCCACCAGTAGGAATAGGGTGAATTGCAGCAGGATGACAACTCCGCTCGAAAGCAGGGCCACCTGGCTTTGACGGCGATTACGGGCAGCCAGCAGAAACTGAACGATCGACTGGTCGGTGCCATGAGTGGCGGTGTTCAGAAAAGCTCCGCCCACCAGGCCCGACCAGAACAAGTACGGCTCACGCCAGTTGAAATGGAAATCGAAGATCGCCAGCTTGCCCCCCTCCGAATACGCGAGGCGCGTGACCTCCGCCCATCCGCCCGGGATGGCGTGCAGCGCCAGCGCCAGCGCCACCGCACTTCCCGCCAGATAAATGAGCAACTGGATAACCTCTGTCCAGATCACCGCCGTCATTCCCCCCTCAAAGGTGTAGAAGAGAGTCAATGCGGTGACGACGAGCAGAGACGCGAATACTCCGCTCTTGAAAACAACCCCGATGACAATGGCGATGGCGAAGACGCGAACCCCTTCCGCCAAACCTCGCGTGACAAGGAAAAGGGCGCCGGTGAAGACCTTTAAGCCGCGGCCAAACCGCTGCTCGATGAGCTGATAAGCCGTGAATATCTCACCCGCAAAGTAGCGCGGAATGAGCGCATAGCTAACTACCACCCGGCCCACCAGGTATCCAAAAACCAATTGCAGGAAACCCAGGTTGGAATGGTAAGCAATGCCGGGCGTGCTGATGATGGTCAGGATGCTGGTTTCGGCTGTAACAACGGCAAAAGAGATTGCCCACCAGGGCAGGCGACGTCCGCCCAGAAAATACTCGCGCAGGGTAGGCTGGCTCTTGCGAAAACGCGCTCCGAAAACGGTGATGGCAGCGAGATAGCAAATCACTACCAGGAGGTCAAGCCAACTGATTGCCACACACGCTCCTTAGAAACAGCGGTCAGCCGTCAGCTTTCAGCTCTCAGCATACAGCCTTCGGGAGAGATACCTTACCATATTAGTCACGGGGAGGAGGAGAAGTCAGGAGTCAGGAGTCAGGAGTCAGGAGGCGAAAGCAGAAAGCAGATTGCAGAAGGCAGTAGGAGAAATAGGCCTCGCCCTCTCCCGAAAGGTCAAAATTCAAAATGCCCGGTGCGGGAATACATTCCCAGGTAATTGGTATTAGCAGAATGAGAGACTAAAACACGCTGGGATCGTATAATGACAGGTCAGGCGGAACCGGAGTGGTGGCCAAGCAATCCCGCCTCTTCGAACGCCATGTGACGCTGGAGACGGACTTGTTCTTTCACCCCAAGGTCCGAGTGGAGGACTTCGAAGCTGCGGCGATGCCGCACTTCCCCGACCTCTATCGCACTGCCCGGCTGCTGGCCCAGGACGCGACGGAGGCGGAGGATATAGTGCAGGAAGTCTATCTGCAAGCGTGGAAGTCATTCCATCGTTTCGAGGCGGGAACGAACTGTCGCGCCTGGCTGTTCAAGATCCTATTTCATCGGCTGCATCATTTTCGGCGGCACTGGGCAAAGGCGTCAAAAGTGGAAGCATTTGAGAATCCCGAAGATCAGGACAGCATCATAGCTGAAACACCAGTTCCGCAGGAAATCCGGGATGAAGATGTGCTGGAAGCATTGGGAAGAGTGCCTCTTGAATTCCGCGAAACCGTGCTCCTGGCGGACGTGCAGGAGTTCTCCTATAAGGAGATCGCGGAGACCATGAAGGTGCCGCTGGGCACCGTAATGTCGCGACTGAGCCGGGGAAGAAAGCTATTGCGGCAAGAGTTGGCCCGTGTCGCCAACTCCTATGGGATCACGCCGGAGAAGGGCCAGCCTCTTACAGGTGAATCCGCATGAACGTCCTCAACTTCGACTCCAAACAGTGCGAGCGGATACGCCGACACCTCGATGCGTATCTCAGCAACGAGCTCCTAGTTGAGACCACAGGCGACGTTCTACGGCACCTGGAGAGTTGCGAAGCGTGCTCGCGGGAACTGGAAACTCGCACCAGGTTGCGCGACGCATTACGCAGGGCGGTGGTGAGCCGGACCCCGCCTGAAGAACTGCGCCAATCAATTCAACACCGGCTGAGGGAAACGCAACCCGGTTTCTTGGGCGGTTCTCGACGGCTTACCTGGGCTGTAGCTCTTGCTGGGATAGGTGTTGTCGTCCTTGGCGGTATCGCCACGCAACAGTGGATCAGAGTGCTACGGGGGAGGCGACTTGTGGCCAGCGTGCTGGCGCTCGGAGTCTCGGACCATCTCCAGTGTGCAATTAAAGGGCACAACTATCCGAACATCGCGAACCCGCCCGAACTACTCCGCAAGAAACTCGGGCCGCAATACGCCGGATTGCTCACGGTCGTGCAACAAAACCTCCCCGGGTTCGAGGTCCTCGAAGCCCACATCTGCTCGGTTCAGGGCAGCCCGCGGAAGTACATTCATTTCATCACGCGAGGTCGCGGCACAATTCTCTCCGTGATTCTGACCAAGAGCGAGGGAGAACAACTCCCGAGGGGAATCGCGTTCAGATCAGGGGCCTCCGGCAGTGTCAATTTGTATGAGGCCCATCTCGAAGGCATGAACGTCGCAGGATTTGAGTCAAAAGGATATTTCGGGTTTGTGGTCTCTGACCTCAGCCAGGACACGACCATGCAGATTGCCAACGCGCTTGCTCCCCCTTTGAAGACGGCCCTCGAGGCGGGCAGTTCATCCGAAGCTCGCGTGGATCTGGACGCTGTGCCACCTGCGTGCGCACCCTCCGCCCGGACGTAGTTGCATCCCATCTCTGCCTCATCCTTCCTACCATGCGATCCTTCCTCTGATTCGTAACCAGCACCGATCAGATTTTTTCTGTTCTCGGGAATAGAACCGGACATGAATGGTATTTCCAGAGTGTGGGGGGAACTGCCGGCTGATTCAGCAGTGCAATCAGGCAGCGATAGCCACAAAGGGCTTTGGAAAATCAAACAAAAGGAGAACAGTACCTTGAAAATCAATCTGTGTCGCGCCGGCGGTATGCTGGCGGTCGTATTTCTCGCAACCGCGTTGACGGTTGCAGGCCAGGACGGACGTAGCGTGTTCGTGCTCACGAGCACGAATAGCGCAACCGGCAACGATGTCGTCGTGTTCCAGCTCAATACCGCGGGAACGCCTTCGCTATCCTTGGTGGACATGTTGCCCACAGGTGGTAATGGCGGGGCGAGCGGCAACGCTGGAATTTTACAGTTCACGGACAATCTCGGAGCTGTAGCAAACTACGGATCAAACAGCGTCAGCCAATTGGTGCGGGATAACAACATCATCAGCGTGGGGCGAACGATAAAGCTGGCGCCCGGTTGCATGAACCCCGATTCAGTCGCACTCACCAAAGGACAACTCTTCGGGCTCATCGGGGGACGTCTCTTCGTGGTCGGCACGAATTGCGCCGAGAGTCATGCGTGGCCATCGGGCCGTGTTGATGGAGCCGTTGTCGGTCTCACCGATACTTCGGCTGGGCAAATAGCGGTCGGTTCGCACTGGGCGGCCGTCACCCTGAAGTCAGGATCCGTCCTTCAACTGCCGCTAACGGGCGGTGGGGCGCTCAACGGGACAAGCACCACCATAACGCTGCCGGGCGGCGCGAACGATACCCCGCTCGGGGAGGCGTTCTGGGGAGACGTTCTGGGATTCACTCCGGCCCACAGTGCCGATAGCTTCGCCATCGTGGACAAGTACCGGAATGTTTTCCCAATAGTCGGGCCGGCCCCACCCTATCCGGACAACGCCCCCTGCTGGGTGGCTAAAGGGCCGGGGAGCGTATGGTATACGGGCAATACTCCCGGGATGGCCATCTCGATATTTTTCAGCGACGGCCAAGGTGGGGTATTCTACAAGTCGGTACCGTTGCCGGGCGCACCGACGGACATAACGGTGTCCCCTGATGGCAAATGGCTCGCCGTCATTTACACTGCCAGCGGCGAGGGTTACGTCGCCGTCTTCGCCATCGACGCCTACGGAGACCTCTCACCTACACCTGTGGCGACTTCAAGCTCGGTTGGTGTTGCCGCCTTTAACGGGGTAGCGATCAGTCAGTAGCCCTCTCATTCCTTTTCGCTCGACCCGGCGGGCAATGCCCGCCGGTTTTTTTTGTCAACTCTTGGTTCAAGCATGGATCAATGAGTCAATTTCCCAATGCTCATGCGCCTCAGCCTCGTGCGCCGCCCTTCGATGATTCAATGGCTCAATGTTCCGATGGCTTACTGCCTTTCTTGTTCAGCCGTTGGGCGCAGTGGGCGATGATGTACTTACGGACCTGATCGGGCATGCGAGGGTCAAGGCATAGGTCCCGAAGGTCGTTGACGGAGATGTCCGGCAGGAACGCCAGCACGCGAGCGAAAGGGGTCAGTGGATTGCGAATCAATGCCAGGCGCAGGTGATAGGCACGCGACCATCTTTCGTGCTGGGAAATCAACTCCACCAGCACGGCGGGGAGCCCGTTCAGCGCTAATACCTTGAGCAGGTGGCCTTCCGAAAGATAGGGATTGCTCAAGGCCGCGCGGATAAGCTCGGCATCCCGTGTCACGAGCAATCCGGCTGCGATGCGTCCCGAGCCCCGCCGCGCCAGGGTTATCTTCTCTCCGCTGGGGAGGGCCTCCATCTTCTTCAAGGTCGTTTCCTCCGCCACTTTTTTCACCTCTGCGGGCACTGCGGGAGTTTGACTCACCCCCACCAGGTCGAACAAGTGGAGGAATTTCAAAAGGGGCAAGGAAATCAAACGAGGCGTCTTGGGATGATGGACCAGGGCAAGCTTCACCCGATAGCTGCGCGCGGCCTGGGCGTGTCCAGCCAGTTCCCGCAGCGCCTCCTGGGGCAGATCTTTGCGCTCCAGCAAGCGCAGCAGATCGCGCTCCACAAGGTTCGGGTTGCGCGCCAAGGCGACCAGAACTTCCTTTACCGTTTCTCCGAAAAACGGCTCGAGCCGGGAGCGGGGCGCCACCGCCGCCAGTCCGGCTCGCTCGGGGACCCCGGTATAGGAAGTTCCTTCCCCCATCCTTTCCTGATTCTAGTGGGCCATTTGGACTACCGCAAGGCCGCACCCACCCGGAGACCCGTCACATAAAACATTGTTGGCCGTCGCAGGCCGCCGGAAAAATGCTATGATATATATGTTAGGGGGGGGGCTTCTCTCCTCCTCTCAGCATCCAAGTTAACAGGTGAAGGGCGTCAATGGGCGGGTGAAGGACAAGTACGATTTTGCTTGAATTCTTCTTCAATCCCTGATATTTGGAATGCGTCATCTTTTAGATTTGCTTCGTGTATCAAACAATTACGGTGTGCGCGGACCGTAGGGTTTGAAGAAGGAAACGAGATTAAGCGCGCCCGGACTCCCAGTAGAGTCAAAACCCAAACACTGAGGTAGCTTTCCCATGAGGAAAACAACTGCGCTTTGGAACTTCACCCTGCTTGCCAGCCTTCTCGTATCGGCTTCTGTGACGCGAGCTGCCGTCCGATCACAGAACCTCGCGGGGCGGACATTCGCTCACCAATGGAATGCACCTGCGCAAGCAGCACAGGCCAAGAATTGGAAGAGCCGGGACGAATATGACGCCTATAATGCCATGGCCAACGAAAAGGATCCGAATAAGAAAATCTCACTCGCCGAGGCGTTTTTCCAGAAGTATCCGAACTCGGACTTCAAAGATTGGGCCTACGACGTGGAGATGCAGACCTATCAGCAACTGAACCAGACCGACAAAGCTGTCGACGCAGCTCGTAAGGTCATGGCTGCCAACCCAGACCAGGCTCATGCGCTTGATGCCTTAAGGTTCTTGAGCTTTGTATTTCCGTTTGTTTACAAGGCCGACGCACCCGATGCGGCGGCAAAGCTGTCGCAGGCTGAGAGCGACGCCAAGCAGGGTCTCGAACTGCTGGGGAAACTGCAGAAGCCCGCCGGCGCTTCCGAAGCGTTTGATCAGGCGATGAAAGGCTTGCGGGCGGTCTTTAACGGGACCGTGGCGTTTGTCGCCTTGCAGCGCAAGGAATACGCGGCGGCCATCACTTCTTACAAAGCCGCTGCCGAAGACAACCCCAGTGATTGGTACGTCTTTTACCGCATGGGTCTTGCATGCCTGTACGCGAACCCTCACGATTACGACCATGGTATTTGGTATATCGCTCGCGCCTTGTCCCTGGCGAAAGCGGCGAACGACCCGAACGCAGCAGAGTTCGACAAGTACCTGAAGGAAACCTATGTCGGGTATCACGGGAACGACCAGGGGTTGCAAGACATCGTAACCCAGGCAGCCTCTTCCGTGAATCCGCCTGACGGGTTCAAAGTGGCCGCGATGGAAGCGCCCAAGCACACTGGCAACCCTTTGGTTGATGCCTTTAATGACATGACCTACCCTCTCAAATTCGGGGGAGAGACGGCGCAAAAACAGTGGGATGCCCTGAAGGGACAACCTCTCGAGCTGGGAGGGGTTGTGGATAGCGTCGAGAAAGGGACCGAGGCGGGAACTTATTCGGTCCGCATCGACATCCTTGACTCCTCCAAGGCTGCCCCGGGCGTCTATGATATCGAGCTGAAGGATTCGAAGCAGCCGAACGTCAAAAACCTTGCGGCAGGCGACGCGGTCAGGTTCAAGGGAGTTATGGATTCCTATAACCCCACACCCAATGTGGTGCTGACGGTCGTGGGTGAGGTTACCCAGCCCGACCCGCTGCCTGATAAGCCGCCGGTCAAGGAGAAACCGAAACCGGCGCCCACAACTCACCGCCGTCCTGTGCAGCACAAGACCACAAAGTAGGACAGAGCTTCTGAACAAAGAAATGGCGCAGCGCCGAGCCATGAGGCTGGGCGCTGCGCCTTGTCGCTCCCGGACGAATTTCCATATGCCCCGTGCCTTTGCCTTCAGCCGTCAGTTATCAGCTCTCAACGTCCTCGCGAAGAGCTGACGGCCTGTCAATCACCTGCTGGTCGCCGTGAAGCTCGTGAACCCATAATCACCATCCACGCCGGTGGCGCCTTCGATATAAAACCCTATGCCGGGGTTGCCACTCTTAAAAGTATCGTCGCTGGCCCGAAGCACCTGCACGCCGTTAACATAGGCGGTAATGACATTCCCAGCCATGGATGCTTTGACGACATCCCCACTCGAAACGCCGCACTGTGACCCTTTTGCTCGACTCAAGTAGGTAAAATCGCCTAAGGGTCCGTTCCATCTGACGATTTCGCAATAGGCTTTTGCGGATTTGGAGGTTCGGAAGAGGATCTCATATCCGGTCGCCTTGTGGGGGGAAAGGGCGCTGCGTAAACGGAGTTCAACTTCTTCAAAGATCTTATCGTTTGGGTTTACGGCATGGACCGTAGCTTGGACAATCTGATCCGGCCCCCAAACGCCCGTCAGGAGCGCCGTCGAGTCATCATATTTCTGTGGCGCCGGTCTCGTCCCGCCATATTCTGTCCCAAACGCCAACCCCGGGGTTGTGCGCACATCGGCCCAGTCGAGGCCATCCTTCCGGCCGTCTGTCCACTTGCCACCTTCCGAAAGTGGATCCTCGGCGTGGGGGAAGTGGGTTGTGTAAGTCCTGGGTATCACGTTCGAAGCGGAGGCCGCCGGATGAACGCTTCCACTCCGGCTCACCAAGTACCAAACCAGCAATACTATGACCAGCGTCGTTGCTGATCGGACGATAGCGTGCTTGCCCTTCACACCCGTGGTAGCCGCAAACATAGATCGAGACATATGTGTAGATGAAGTCTATTTTACTTGAGTCGAAACCGTTCTGAGAATCGTGGTCCAAACTGCCTCGAATGCGAAATGCTTTTCACTGCCAGGATTGAATAAAGCGGCAGGGCCAGGGCTATGCGAAATGTAGGCAATCATGATTTCTTTAGCAATCTGTTTGTTGACTTCTGTATCTGCCGTTCTTCGTTCAAGCGTCGCCACGGGTGATTCCCTCCAAATGGAATTAGGCTGCGGCGGTTCGTTTGCCGGTTCGCCGCGCCTACCCATGGTACCAAAGAACCTTGTCTAGCATCTCTTCGATTGTCCAGACATGGTCTGCGATTCCTGCTTCCATCGCAGGAGTGACTCTCCGGCTCCTGTGAGTCCGGCAGAAGCTGTAATGCATTGCCGGCTGACGCAGAGCGAAACTCCGCGACCGTGCGATCAACAGAAAGCCCGTCCTGCCGAAATTGGCGGAGAACTTCCACGAGGCCGCAGGGCAAGCGGTGACTACCAAAGAGGTTGCTGCAACGATAGGCGCTGGAGGTTATAAACCGCGACCGCCCCGGAGCGAGATGGCATCTACAGGCGGGCATGACGAGGGCAGTATACCTCACTCGAAGCTGAAACGCCCCGATCTATCGCGGTGCGAGCCAGCGTGCTTTGGAGTGCGGTTCCGCCTCGCAGGACCGCACTCCAGAAGTGGGCGCAGACCTAAACGACAGGTCTGCCCCCTCCATCAGATATGCGAACGCGACATGGCGACCAATGCGGCTACAGCAGGTTCGAGCCACCCACTTTCCCATCGATGCTCTCGTTGCACGCTGTCATCGTAAATGTGTGGAATACGGAGGCGTTCCATCAGGGCATGGGCCTCCTCGATATGTGGCCCATATTTGGGATGGGGCCCGCCGAAGTAACCGTAACCGAACAATCCGAGTCGCGGCGGCTTGCCGCGAAGCAGGTTCGCTTGCTTGGTGAGCAACTGAGGAATGCAATACTTGTCAAAGTTGGCCTGGTCGCCATAAGCCTGCGGCATCTCGAACTCGGATGGCGCCTTGTACATGAGAGGTGGATCCCAAACCGACGCAGCAAGGAATACCTCAGGGTGGCGTAACAAAAGTTGGTAGGCTCCATTACCAGACTTACTGAATCCCACCAAAAGCCTTTTCTTGCTTGGGTTCGGGTAGACACTATCTATGAACGGCACGACATCCTCGAGGAAGTAGGCCTCTTGCTGCATTTTAGGGTCGGTGGGATGGTTCGCATACCACGGCCAATCGCTGAAGGAAGGCGCCACAGCAACCAAGCCGAACCTGTTATGCAAATCCAACTTTTCCACCGTGGTCAGCCCATCACCCACCCTAAACTGAATCTCAGGCTCTGTAGGGAGCACGTAAAGTACACCAGGCGACGCGATCTTATCCAACTTCGCCGGCAAAAGGACACGGATCGCAAGATCGTGGTCCTGGCGCCGAGAGCTTATGACGAAGATGACTTGGCACGACTCAAACGGACCGGCGACTCTTGCTGCTCGAGGAGACTCGGGTCCTGCGACTCGAGCCAGTGAAGGAATGGACGCTGCCGCAGCCAACGATGCCGCACGGATTCCCACAAGCCTAAGTATCCCACGACGGTCCATGTCTCATGACCTCCTGCACTCCGCACTGCGATTCGTTCCCATTCTACCTCAGCCGATATAAGCGCAAAGTCTCGTTCTCCAGAGACAAGTACGAGAGCAACGCATTTCCGATGGCTTGGAGAATGGACTCCCCCCCTTTGGCAAACTCAGGGCAAGCTTTTCGCGGGGACGGCGGCGGCTTCGAGCGCTCGTGTCGCCCGGATGACACGACTCCCCATACACGGCTGAGGTCCGAATTGGATCGCCGCGCCGCCCATCAGGGCAGCGCTAGCCGGGCTGAAGCCCGGCGCTACTCGCTGAATTAGGGCAGCACCCTCGTTGCCTTGACCGGATCGTTGAGGGTGTGTTAGGTTGGGTTGAATCGCATAGATAGCTTTGGTCGTTTGGGGGAGAAAGGTTGGCGACGCCAACGGGGCTGGCTTTAAAGCGCACGGCGCTCAACGGGCTGCACAAGGCGCTGGGCGCCAAGATGGTAGAGTTCGGGGGCTGGGAGATGCCGGTCGAGTACTCCGGCATCATCCAGGAACACCTCGCGGTACGGAGGGCAGCAGGGCTTTTCGACGTAAGTCACATGGGGGAGGTCGAAGTCAGCGGGCCTCGTGCTTTGTCGCTCCTCCAGAACATCACCTCCAACGACGCGTCCCGCCTGAAAGATTTTCAGGCCCAGTACAGCGCTTTGATGCATCCAAGAGGAAGCGCTGTCGATGACTGCGTGGTGCACCGCCTGGCGGAGGACCATTACTTCCTCTGCGTCAACGCGGCGAACACAGAGAGGGATTTCGATTGGATTACTCGGCACAACCCCGTGGGGGCGGAGGTGGGCAACGTTTCCGGCGAGTTTGCGCAGCTTGCCCTGCAAGGCCCGCGCACGCTCGAGATCATTTCCAAGGTGACTGAAGCCAGCATCGCGGGGCTCAAGTACTATTGGTTTTGCCGAGTTCGGTGCTGTGGTGTGCAGGGCTTCGTGGCGCGCACCGGCTATACCGGCGAGGATGGATTCGAATTCTATTTCCCGCCCGGAGAGTCTGAGAAGGTCTGGAACACATTAATGGAAGCCGGTCGGCCCGAAGGGTTGGTTCCCGCCGGCCTGGGCGCCAGGAACACATTGCGGCTGGAGGCCGGCTACCCTCTTTACGGCCATGAACTCGATGAAGATACTACCTTGCTCGAAGCCAACCTGGGCTGGATCGCCAAGCTCGGGAAAGGCCAGTTCATCGGCCGCGATGTCCTGCTCGAGCAACGAGCCCAAGGCCCGCGCAAGAAGCTGGTGGGTTTTGAAATGACGAGCCAGGGAATCGCGCGCGACGGTTACAAGGTTTACGCCGAAGGCAAAGTCGCCGGCCTTGTGACCAGTGGTTCGTATGCGCCGTTTCTGAAGAAAAACATCGGCATGGCCTACCTCTCCCCCTCCCAGGCTGAGGTGGGCCGGGAGATCCAAATCGAGATTCGTGGCAAACTGGCAGGGGCGCGGATTGTTCCCCTGCCCTTTTACAGGAGGCCGAAGTAGTCCATGTATCCCCAAGAACTTCTCTACACCAAAGAGCACGAGTGGATCCGAGTGGACGAAGGGATCGGCACCATCGGCATCACCGACTACGCCCAGAAGGAATTGGGCGACATCGTCTATGTCGAGCTTTCCAAGCCGGGCGAACACGTGGCCGCCAACGAGAGCTTCGGGACTGTCGAATCCGTCAAGGCGGTCTCCGAGATCTACTCCCCTGTCAGCGGGGAAGTGATTGCCGTGAACACCAAGCTGCAGAACAATCCGGAAATGGTGAACACGGATCCTCACGGCGAAGCGTGGCTGGTTCAGGTGCAGCTCTCAGACCGCAGCGAAATCGAAAAGCTGATGAGCGCGGAAGAGTACGAAGCTTATATCCAAAAGGAAAAATCCGCCTGATGCGCTATCTGCCCAACTCTGACTCCGACCGCGCCGCCATGCTGAAAGCCACCGGCCGGAGCAGCGTGGAAGAATTCTTCGACCGGATTCCAAGCGAATTGCGGCTCCAGGGCCGGCTCGACTTGCCGGGGCCTCTCTCCGAGCCTGAAATCATGGAATTCTTCCGCCAGGCTGCGAGCCGCAGCAGCCGCCAGTATGTCTCGCTTCTGGGCGCCGGAGCCTACAGCCATTACATCCCTGTGGCCGTGAAGGCGCTTCTGTCGCGGGGCGAATTCTTCACCGCTTACACGCCCTACCAGGCGGAGATTGCCCAAGGCACCTTGCAAGCCATGTTCGAGTTCCAGACACTGATGACGCAGCTCACAGGCATGGACGTCAGCAACGCTTCGCTTTACGACGGCTCCACGGCCACCACGGAGGCCGTCCTGATGGCCATGCGCGTCACACGCCGCCGCCGCGTGCTCTTGGCCCGCACGCTGCATCCGGAATACTGCCAGGTGCTCGAGACATTCATCCGCCATCAGAGAACTGAACTCCAGCAGGTTCCCTACGAAGAATCGGGCCAGCTCGATCTCGCCCGGCTTGAATCCGCCCTCAATGGCGAGACGGCGGTGGTGGTGGTGCAATCCCCCAATTTCTTCGGAACTCTGGAACGCACGGCCAGGATTGCGGAGGCGGTGCATCGCAGCGGCGCCCTGTTGATCGTGGCCATCGCCGAGCCCTTGTCGCTGGCGGTGGTCAAGCCGCCCCGGGAGGCGGACATCGTCTGCGGAGAGGCACAATCCTTCGGCGTGCCCGTGGCCTTTGGCGGGCCGTACGCGGGCTTCCTGACCGCGAAGGCAAAGTTCCTGAGGCAAATGCCCGGCCGCCTGGTTGGCCAGACGGTGGACTCCGAGGGCCGCCGGGGCTTCGTGTTGACCCTCGCCACTCGCGAGCAACACATCCGGCGCGAGAAGGCCACCTCCAACATCTGTACTAATCAGTCGTTGTGCGCCCTGGCCGTGACCATCTACCTCAGCCTGCTGGGAAAAAATGGATTGCAGCGGCTGGCGGAACAGAACCTTGCCAAGGCGCATTACGCTGCCCGGCAACTCGCGGCCATATCCGGCGTCGCCACTCCATTCGCCGGACCACACTTCAACGAGTTCGTGGTCAGGACGCCCGGCGACGCCGACGAGTTGCTGGCCGATTTGCGGAAACAAAAGATCATCGCCGGCCTCAACCTGGAGCGCTTCTACCCGGAGCTCAAGAACCACCTGTTGGTCTGCGTCACCGAGACGGTCAGCCGGGAGGCGATTGACCGCACCGTGGAAGCCTTCAGCCGCGCGGCGGGGGCGAGTGCTGAGCTCGCCGGATGTAGGACGGCCAGTAATGGGGCAGGTTGATTATGGAGAATCGCATCCGTGAGGCACGGCCTCATGTCACCAGAAACGAAAAGCTGATTTTCGAGCGGAGTACGCCCGGAAAATCCGGAGTGGACTTCCCCCCCCTCGACGTGCCCCCGCTATCGCCGGAAGAGCTCCTGGGCGCGGAGTTGAGCCGCCACGAAGTCGAGGGCTTTCCGGAAGTCTCGGAGCTGGAAGTCATCCGCCACTTCACGCGCCTTTCCTCCTGGAATTACGGAGTGGACACCGGCCTCTATCCGCTGGGTTCCTGCACCATGAAGTACAATCCACGGATCAATGAAGAGGTGGCGCGCCTGGAGGGCCTCGCTACGGACCATCCCTACGCGCCTGAAGCCCTGGCCCAGGGTTGTCTGAGTGTTCTGCACGAAACAGCGCGCTGCCTCGAGGAAATCACCGGCATGGACGCGGTCACGCTCCAGCCTGCGGCAGGCGCGCAAGGCGAGCTGACCGGCATCCTGATGATCCGGGCCTGCCTGACCGAGCGCGGCAACCCGCGCCAACAAATCCTGATCCCCGATTCGGCCCATGGAACGAATCCCGCCAGCGCGACCATCGCCGGTTATGAGGTTCGGAACGTCAAATCCGATGAGTGCGGTTGCATCGACCTCGCCGAGCTCGACCGCGCCATGACGGATGAAGTGGCGGGATTGATGCTCACCAATCCCAACACCCTGGGCATCTTCGAGTCGCAAATCCGGCAGATCGCCGACTTGGTGCATTCTCGAGGCGGTCTCCTATATATGGATGGGGCCAACATGAACGCGCTGGTGGGTGTGGCGCGCCCGGGGGATTTCGGCGTGGACGTGATGCATTTGAATCTGCACAAAACCTTCAGCACGCCTCACGGCGGCGGCGGTCCGGGCTCGGGGCCTGTGGCGGTGAAGAAAGTCCTCGAGCCTTACCTGCCCTTGCCCGTCGTCGCGCAGAGGCCGGAGGGGACGTTCCAGTTGGACTACAACCGGCCCCGGAGCATCGGCCGGGTGCGCGCTTTTTACGGCAACTTCGGCATGGCCGTGCGCGCCCTCGCTTATATCCAGGCCAATGGCTTCGAAGGCCTGCGTCAGACCACCCAGGACGCCGTGCTCAACGCCAACTACGTGATGAGCCAGTTGAGAAGCTTTTTCGACCTTCCTCAGGGCTGCGCGTGCATGCACGAGTGCGTGTTCTCTGACCGGCGCCAAGCGGCGCGTGGCGTCCGCACCGGCGACATCGCCAAACGGCTCATCGATTACGGCTTTCACCCTTACACCGCCGCCTTCCCATTGATTGTCCCCGGCGCATTGATGATCGAGCCCACGGAGAGCGCCAGCAAAGAGGAATTGGACGCCTTCATCCACGCCTTGGGGTCCATTGCCCAAGAGGTCGAGGAGAACCCGGAATGGGTGCTCAAGGCGCCTTACACGACCCGCGTGACCCGCCTGGATGAAACCGCTGCGGCGCGGAAGCCCGTCCTGCGCTGGAAGCCATCCCACTAGCTATGCCTGACGACGAGGAGTGCAACCATGTCAGACCCCCCTTCAACCTCTTTGGCTCCCTCGAAACGGGAGGAAATGGAGCAGATCAGAACGGAACACCAACACATCTCGGCCATTCCCCATCTGCAAGAGCTGCTGAACGCCTTTCCGACGCCGGCGGTCATCCTGAATGAATGCCGCCAGATTGTGGCGGCCAACCAAAGGCTTTGCCGGCTCCTGGATCGGCGGGAGGGCGAACTTCTGGGAATGCGGATTGGCGAGGCCTTCAACTGCACCCACTGGCGGGAGGGAGACTGTGGGTGCGGAACGTCGCGGTTTTGCGAGACCTGCGGGGCGCTTCAGGGCATCCTGAAAACCCAGCGATGCGGTGGCGAGGATATTCAGGAGTGCACGCTCACCCTGCGGACAAACGAGGGCGAGCGCGCTCTCGATCTGCGCGTCACCGCTTCCAGCCTGGACCTGGATGGGAGATTTACTGTCTTCGCGCTCAACGATATCAGTGATGAAAAGCGGCGCGCCGTCCTCGAGCGGATGTTCTTCCATGATGTGCTGAACACGGCGGCGGGGGTGCGCAATTTGCTGGAGATTCTTCCTGCTTTGTCCGATCAATATCGCCAGGAAACCACCCACTTGGCCTGGCAACTGGCTGCATACTTGATTGAAGAGATCGAAGCTGGGAAAGATCTGGCTGCGGCGGAGCGTGGGGAGCTCGCCGTGCAAGAGACCTCTCTGGATGCGCGGGAAATCCTTAAAAGTGTCTGCGAGCTCTATGCCCATCATCCGGTAAGTCGAGGAAAAGCAGTTGTTGTTAGGGAAATAAGCGGGCCGTACGTGTTCAGCACCGACAAGCTGCTTCTCAAGAGAGTCCTAGGCAATCTGGTAAAGAACGCCCTGGAGGCGTCGGTCGAGGGCCAGGAGGTAAGCCTTGATTTCCAGAACCAGGGCGCCGCCATATTCCGTGTGCACAATGAGGCCGCGATGCCCGAGTTGGTCCGGCTGCAAGTATTCCGGCGATCCTTCTCCACAAAATCCCCCGTGGGCCGCGGAATCGGGACGTACAGCGCCAAGCTCATCACGGAGCGTTACCTGGGCGGTTCGCTGAGCTTCACTTCGTCCGAAGAAGAAGGAACATCCTTCGCCGTCACCTTGCCAGCTCAAAATCCGGTGTAATCGGCCAAGAAGGGATAGCTGATTTTTCCCTCACGCAGGAGGTTTCATGAGTTTCGCTCACCGTCGTGATTTCCTGAAACAATCCGCCGCCGTGCTGGCCCTGGGAACTGAAGCGTCAGCGGGCGGGCAGGGACGGCCGGTTCCCCGTCCCCAGGCTGGCGAGGCGTTTTCCGCTTTCCAAGCGAGGCGCCGCAAAGAACTTTGGTCCCTGCTCGGTGATTTGCCTTGGGCTCACAAGCCCGGCCCAGTCTCCGTAGTGAAAAGCGAGAAGCACGATGGCTACACTCTTGAGAGACTGGTGCTGGATCTCAATGGCATCGAACCGGTCCCGGCGCTCCTGTTGATCCCGGACAAGTGCCAGGAGCCTGCGCCCGGACTGCTGTTCATCCACTGGCACGGTGGAATGTATGACCTCGGGAAGGAACAACTGCTCGTCGGAGCGGAAGCCCAGCCTGCCTATGCCCCGGTGTGCGCGGAAAAGGGTCTCGTGACGCTAGCCATCGATAGCTGGTGTTTCGGCGAACGCAAACACGAAGCCGTGGGCCGCACGGGCGAAGAAGACGCTTTCAAGTTGATGCTTTGGCGGGGCCAGGTGCTCTGGGGAATGATGATGTTTGATGAATTCCGGGCGTTTGATTACCTGGCCAGCCGGCCGGAGGTTGATCCTCGGCGAGTAGGAGCGATGGGCATGTCCATGGGCTCGACGAAGGCCTGGTGGCTGGCTGCCCTCGAGCCGCGCGTCCACTTGTGCGTGGATATATGCTGCCTCACCGATTTTGAGGAATTGATCAAGGCTCACAACCTGAAAGGCCATGGGATCTACTACTACGTGCCCTCTTTGCTGAAACACTTCCAGACTTCCGGGATCAATGAGCTGATCGTTCCTCGCCCGCGACTGAGCGTGAACGGGCGCCAGGATGAGTTGACGCCGCCCGCCGGTGTGGAGCGGGTCCGGGATCATCTGCTTGCGTTGTATCAAGAACATGGGAAGGCCAGCGACTGCCGCATCGAGCTTTTCGATTGCGCACACGTCGAATTGCCGGAGATGAGGAAGCTGATTCTGGAATGGATGGATAGCAGGTTGGTAGCGAAAGCCTAGGAAGTGTCATCCGTTGGCGGCAGGCAGTAGCCAGGGGGAAGAAAGACAGCTTCCAGGTGACAGGATAACAGTGACGAGTGAAAGGTGGAATTATGGGCCAGCTGTTTCGAACTTGAACTTCGGCGCCGTCGCCTGTTCCGGCGAAAAGCCAAGGCCCTGAGGATCATTTGCGGACTACCGTCAAAACCGGGCACGGGGCAACGCGCACCAGCGCTTCGGTCGTGGTTCCAAACAGCGAGGCTTCGATAGTCTTGCGAGGGTAAGCACCCACGACAACAAGGTCCGCAGCCGAAGCCTCGGCCTCTTTCACAATCTGCTCGGCGGGGTTTCCTCGCCGGATACTCTCCTTTACCGTGCATCGTCCACGCACAGCCGGGGCAACCCACTCGCAGAGCTTCTGCCTGAGCGCCTCATCCGATGAGGTGGCGCCGGAAGTTTCCTCGGCGACGTGGAGAACAATCAGTTCGCCCCCTGTCTTCTCGGCGAACTCTGCCGCGTAATTGCAGGTCTGCCGGTCACGGCCCTGGAGGTTGGCTGCACACAGGATGCGGCGGATACCGGTGGCGGCCCGCGAGCTAATGCCCGGCCCTACGCTGAGCACTGGTACGTCCGCGCCGCGCAGCACACTCTCCATGACGGAACCTAAGCGCAGCCGCGTGAAACCACTCCGCCCGTGGGTTCCCATCACTACGAGTCCCGCCTGAAAATCTTTCCCAGCCGTCAGAATTTCCGTGACGGGGTCGCCTTCCTTCCAAACTACCGAGCGTTTCGCCTGCGCAAGGAAGTGCTGCTCGACGTAGTCATCGAGATACTTTCGGGCGGCCCCTTGATTCTGGCGAAACTGGGCTTCAAGGGCTTCTGTCTGAGCCACTGTGAAATAGATTGGCAACTCGACCTGTTGTGCATGTAACACCATCACTTCGGCGCCGAAGGCTTCCGCCACCGCTCCGGCGAGCCGCAAGGCTTTTGCGGAGTGCTCACTGAAATCGACCGGGCAAAGAATCCGCTTGAGTTCGAACTCGGACATGGCCATTCCCCCTTTCATAGGTCTCTTGGCTTCGCACCAAGGCTCGTGCCTCATTCACAAAAATGCAATTTCCCGGAAAAGGTAACAGAAGGATTTCATTCTCCCGCGGGTCCAGATAGAATGTCATTCAGGTATGAATGCGCGGGTGGAACAGGCACTCACCAGTCTCAAGTCCGGGAAGCCCGAAGACGTCGAGCGGGCTCTCGAGACTTTACAGGAGATTGTCTATGGCTTCGGGATGAAAGTATGCGGGGTTCGCGAGGACGCCGAGGACACCGCGCAGGAAACCCTCCTCCGCCTGGCAAGACAGTTGAAGGACTTTCCGGACGCGCGAGCGCTGGCTGTCTGGCTATACAAAGTGGCCAGAAGCCAATGCTTGATGAGCCGCCGCAAGAGTAAATTCGCTCCCGCCCATATGCTCTCCCTGGATGAGCTGATGCCCAAAGAAAGTGGCGCCGCAGCTCCGGCAATCAAATCCTGGGAGATCACACCCGAAGAAATCGTGCTCAACAAAGAGTTGCGCAGCAAGCTGGAAGACGCCGTACTATCCCTTCCCCCGCCTTACCGCCTGGTCTTGATTCTCCGCGATATGGAACAGCTCGACACCCGGGAAGTGGCGCAGGTGATGGGCATTTCCGAGGAAACCGCCAAGATGCGCCTGCATCGGGCACGCGTTTCGCTGCGCAACGCGCTGGCCGGTTATGTCCGGCGTTCGCAGAGGGAAGATCATGACTGAGCGGCGTTGCAAGCAGATCTTCGCCATGCTCTCCGAATTTCTGGATGGTGAACTTCCGGCGAAGAATTGCCGCCAATTGGAGCGCCACCTCCAGGGCTGCCCGCCCTGCATCGCCTACCTCGAATCCTTGAAGACCACGGTGGAAGCCTGCCGCAAGTATCAGGCGCCACGTGCTCCCGCCCCCTCGAAGCAAGTGAAGGCCGCTCTGCTGGCGGCTGCTAAGAGATCCCCCCGAAGCAAATAGGTGTCGATTCGGTGACCCCAACTCACCAACTTGTGCTTGGCTGCGATCGGAGCCCGGATCGCGTCGTCACATTATGAATATTCGTATATTTCCGTGTAGAATTTCGCACCCTTATTGACTCTAAATAGACACTATCCTATACAATATTTGTTTGCACATACAGATCGGGCAGAAAGCCGCGACGCCGGTCGTAGCCAGCTTCGTTTGCCGCGTTCATGGAGGAGGAGCACACATTGATGAATCGCTCGCAAAAAGGGATAAAGGCATATGCCAATTGGTTTGCCATTTTCTGCTCTGCCACCGTGTTGACACTCTTGGCGGCCCCGACAGTTAGGGCACAAGTCTCCGGTGTGATTTCGGGAACGGGTGTCGACTCATCGGGCGCCGTGTTGCCGGGCGTGAAGGTGGCAGTGCAGAACCTGGAGACCGGAGCGATTCGTGCCACCACGAGCGACGGCATGGGGCGTTACAGTGTGCTCTCCCTCCCAATTGGGCGGTATGAAGTAAGGGCACAAAAGGAGGGGTTCAGAGCTGAGGTTCGCACAGGCATCACCCTGGCCGTGGGACAGGAGGCCACGGTTGATTTGGTTCTGCAATTGGGCGAAATCCGCCAGCAAGTGACGGTGACCGGAGAGGCGCCCTTGGTCAGCGCCACGACGACGGAGGCGTCGGGCCTGGTGGGAGAGCGGCAAGTAAAGGACCTGCCGCTGAACGGCCGAAGTTACGATGAGCTTCTTACCCTGAATCCCGGAGTGGTCAACTTCACCTGGGAGAAGACGGGCGGGGTGGGAATTTCCAACTCGACGGTCGGCAACATGTTCGCAGTCTCGGGCAATCGGCCTCAGCAAAACCTTTTCTTGTTGAACGGGGTCGAATACACGGGCGCCGCCGAGAACAATATGCAGCCCGGTGGAACCAGCCAGCAGTTGCTGGGGGTAGACGCGGTTCGGGAATTCAACCTGCTGCGCGACACTTACGGCGCGGACTACGGCAAACGGCCGGGCGGCCAAATTACAATTATCACCCAGTCCGGAACTAACCAATGGCACGGAGTGGTATTTGAATTCCTGCGCAACAGCGCTTTCGATGCGCGTAACTTTTTTGACCAGGCCTCCATCCCGCATTTCGCGCGCAACCAGTTTGGAGGTTCATTAGGGGGGCCGGTCCAAAAAGACAAGACCTTTCTGTTTGGCAATTACGAGGGATTTCGACAGCGCCTGGGGTTAACCGACGTGACGCTGGTTCCCGACAACAACGCGCGCCAGGGTCTATTGCCGGGTGAGAACGGGACGTTGGTCAACGTGGGGTTGGCGCCCGGCGTTGCGCCCCTGCTATCGTTGTGGCCAGTGCAAAGCCCGGGCGCACCGGACTTTGGCGGCATTGCCGAATCGTTTAGCAACCCATTGCAGACGATTCGAGAGGACTTTGGCACCACGCGGCTCGACCACATCTTCTCTGCCCAAGATTCCCTCAGCGCGGTCTACACCGTCGACGACAGCGCGGATAACTCACCCACCATCAATCCCTATAGCACGGACCTGGAGAGCCTGCGGGAACAGGTCGCGAGCCTCCAAGAAACCCACGTTTTTTCCCCCACCTTGCTCAACACCGCGCGCTTCGGTTTCTCTCGCGCCAGCTACTTCTATACCGGAGAACCCACGCCCAATACTCCCGCCGCGAGTGTCCCGAGTTTCCTGGTTGGCCATCCGGTTGGCGCAGTGGTGATCGGGGGTAGCGCGGCATCGAATCCAGCGGCCCAACTGAGCCTGGCAGGAAGCAACAACGGAAGCAATCTGGACATTACTCGAAATCTCTTCACCTATGAAGATCGCATCACCTTGACGAATGGGCGGCATCGAGTGAGCGTAGGAGCGTGGTTCCAACGGCTTGAGTCCAATGAGAATCTGGCCCTCAGCCAGTTCGGACAGGCGACATTTACGAGTCTAACGAATTTCTTGAAGGGCACGGTTGGTACTTTCATGTTTGACCCTGCACCGACCCCCCTGGGCTGGCGTTCCCTCCTCGGCGCGTGGTACGTCACGGACGACATGCGGCTAACCTCCAAGCTAACGATCTCCCTGGGTTTTCGCGACGAGTTCACCAACGGGTGGAACGAAGCTTACGGGCGGGGCGGCAATTACGTTTTCAGCAATGGAGTCATTGTGACTCAACCTCGCGTCGCAAACTCGGTCTTCACCTCCAATAACGCGAAGTTCCTGCCCCAACCACGAATAGGCTTGGCTTGGAGTCCCTTCCGCGCCAAGACCGTCATCCGCGCGGGCTTCGGGATGTACAATGATCTTCAAGATGCGCTTGGCTACCGGCTCGATCAGAATGCGCCCTTCAATCCAACCTACAGCATTGCGAGCCTCCCGGTCTCTCAGCTCCCGCTCACACCCGGTGCTCCGGTGCCATCAAGCGCCAAGGTCGTGCCGGGTGGAGTTCAACCCGATTTGAAAACGCCCACCCTTGTGTCCTATTCCCTCAGGATTGAACAGGAATTGACTCCCAACACCTCTTTCAGCATTGGATATGTGGGTTCGCACGGGTACCACGAGGTGCTCAGCCTGGACGCTAACGAGCCCTTCCCCACAATTTGCCCTGCGGCCCCCTGCCCGGCTTCACTGCCGGCTGGGACCTACTACATTCCGAGTGGAGCACCCAAGGCTAATCCCGCGCTGGCGAACACGTGGAGCTGGTTTTCTGAGGGGGTCAGCTCCTACAACGCCCTGCTTTTGGATGTAACCCACCGCTTCAGCAGCGGCCTGGCCTTTAGGGGAGTTTACACTTGGTCCAAGACGCTCGACGACGGAGACTCCCTGAACGCCACCGCAGCCGCCAATGCTCCGGGGTTGGTCATGAATCCCTTCAACCTCCACGCCGATTGGGGACTGGCCACGTTTGACGTCAGAAACGTGGGCGTTATTAACGGAACCTATGAGTTGCCCCTCGGACGGGGGAAGGCCTTCATCAATGGCTTCGGCGGCTGGCGTAATGCACTCGCCAGCGGCTGGGCTCTGAATGGCATTGCGACCTTGCAGGACGGCTTTCCCTTCACCCCCCAGCTCAGCTTTAATCCCTCCAACAACGGCGATACGCGCAACCCCGTGCGCCCCTCTCTGAACCCGGCGTTTAGTGGAAAGGTGATTCTTGGAAGTCCAAACCAGTATTTCAATCCCAACGCCTTCCTCGTTCCCCCCAACGGGACTTACGGGAACCTTGGAAGAGACGTCTTTATTGGCCCGGGGCTCGCGACGCTTGATCTGTCGTTGCTCAAAGACACGAAGATTACGGAGAAACTAGGTCTCCAGTTTCGCGCGGAGTTCTTCAACATTTTGAACCATGCGAACTTCAATACCCCGAACCTGATCACATTCACGTCCGCGACCGGGGCCCCATCCCCCACCGCCGGTGTCATCACTAGCACCTCCACAACCTCACGCCAGATCCAATTTGGACTCAAGTTCATCTGGTAGGCCGGGGTTTCTCGTCAAGATGACAGAGCACTTTCAGGCGGAAAGAAAATCGACTAAGCGTGGGCCTAGCGATCCTCAATGCTGGCGGAGGACATGGCGGCGGAACTCCGGCCAAAACTCCTGGACTAAGTTGGTAGGAAAGCTTAGGCCAATCTGTTCAGTTGCATTACTAAACGTGTATCTCGCCGCATTCTTAATGCCGGGTAGCCAAGCCGTGGATACCGCAGTGGAAACGTAGTAGGCGCAGAAATTGGCGAGGTTCAGGGTCGGGAGTCCCTGCCTATTGGAGGTAAGGAAGCTGTGGACGATAGCGTGCGCGGCGCGACGCTTGAAGCTGTGCTGGCTGCTGCTGATGTAGCGAACATCCTCATGCAGGGCAGCGGCGACCGGGGCTTGAAAAGTGCCCTGAAGAACGGCATTGCCCACGCGCGAGGCCAGTCTGCGCCCAAAGCCGGGGAACCCGCCGCCCCATCCGTGGGGATTGCCGGTGGTTTGGTCAAGCAGCAAAGCCGTCATGACCGGACTGAAGTAGGCGCCGACGGACCAATAATTCATCTTGCAGTAGAGCTTCCAGCGCTCAGTACCAGTCAAGGGACTGTAGTTTGATTCAGAGGCCACGGCCATACCGGTTACGGGGTTTACCTTCAGCCGTTGTTTCTGATCTTCAACGGGGAACGGGTCCGAGTTGATTGTGCTCGAGGGCTGGGCTGCACTGGACGCCTGGGGGTCTATGCCGTCTGAACTGAAGGTTGGGGCGAACGGGCACGGAACGAACGATGGTCCGATACCGCCCGTGGTGAATTGCCCCTCACCCCCTGAAAAGGTCTGGTCGGCAGGAGGATTCGCATTCGATGTCAGGCAACCCGCGGCGCCTTCACCCAACGCCCACGCGGGGCCCGGGCGTCAGTATGAGTAATCCTAGGGCAACCATCACCAAAGCCAGGCAGGGACAGCGCGCAAGTCTTCCCAATACGGTCTGATGTTCAATGATCATCTGATTGAAGGAACCTTCGAGAAGCCGCTTGCCCTGAAACCATGCGCATAGAAGCCAGTTGCAAATTACTATATTACCCTATTTTGGAGTGAGGCAGCTAGCCGCGGCTTTGTAGCGCCGACAATGTTTTCCCTGCCTGGCCTCAAAACTTGTGTTTCTCGAACCAATCCGCCACGTAGACGATTTTGGCAACTTGATGGCTGGGGCGCGCGCTGAGGCCGTGGGGCTCGCCAGGAAACCGAACCAGCGCCGCTTCCACTTTGCGCAGTTTGAGCGCTACGTAGTACTGCTCGGCCTCATCGATGGGGGTGCGGAAATCCTCTTCGCCGGTCATCAATAGAGTCGGCGTCGAGACTTTATCGACGTAGGAGAGCACGGAGCGCTTCATATACTGCTCGACGTTTGCCCAGGGCGGGCCCGGAAACCAGTACTCGCTGCCGAAGGAGGGCAGGTCCGAAGTAAGCACCCAGCTATACCAGTTGATGACGGGATAGAGGCTGGCAGCGGCGCGGAAGCGGGTTGTGCGGTCAATCATCCAGCAGGTGAGCACGCCTCCGCCCGAGCCGCCGGTGACAAAGAGATTGTCCGTGTCAATGTAACCCTTGGCGACGGCAGCATCCACGGCGGAGGTCAGGTCGTAGAAATCATCTCCGGGATAAGCGTGGTGAATCAGGTTGGCGAACTCCTCGCCATAGCTGGTGCTGCCCCGCGGGTTCACGTAAAGCACCACGTAGCCTTTTGCGGCCCAGATCTGTTTGATGGTGTCAAAGCGGTCGCCATAATTGGCAAAAGGCCCGCCATGGATTTCGAGAATGAGGGGATACTTCTTAGCAGGGTCAAAGCCGGGCGGCTGGTGACAGCATGGATCGTCCTGCCGGAGCAGCGCAGCCTCGTCATTTGGCATTCGGAGCTGGCCGACACACCGACGATCAACGGTAGGTCTTTTCTGACCGTCGCAACACCCCTGATACGTCGATGAGCCGCTGCTCATAGTGCATGAAAAAAACGATCCGGTAATCGCCGGCACGCTTGCGATAATGCCCTTTCCATTCCTTGCCTTTGAGGGGCTTCACGTCCCCCCGGAATGGGTCCTGCTCAAGCTGGCTGATACTGCGGGACACTTGTCGGCGCGTCTTATCGGGCAGGTTTTGGATGAATAGCTGGGCGTCGTCCGCTGTCCTAACGGCCCAGTTCATGCTTCACGTCCCGCCACAGCTTGAACCGACCCGCTTTGATCTGCTCCATCCCATGCCGGACTTTCTTTGCCTCGGCAGGGGTGAGCACGTCATCGGGATCAACCAAACGTTTGGGCTTAACAAGGACGCCGTTGGCCTGCCTACTAAACGCGACGAAATCACCCTCGCGGAGTTTTAGACTCTCAAGGATCTCGCGCGGGATGACCACTTGGCGACGCTGCCCCACTCGCCCGATCCGTTCTCGAGTTCCGGCTGTCTTGGGTGCCATGGCTTCAGAATATCTGATTGTCAGAAAATGTCAAGCATGACTCAGGAACTTGAGGCACCGATCATTCCGCGCATTTCTGAAACACAAACTTGTTATTGCCGGGCGACCCGGCGCAGGTCTTCAGCTTGACCAAGGTAAAGCCTTTTTCTCGATAGCAGTCAAAGATCTCTTCCGGTTTGGCGACGTCGAAAGGGTAACCACCCAGCCAATCAAACCAATCATAAACCAGCGACATGCCCCTGGGTTTCTTGTAATGCCGATAACGGGAAAAGGACTTTTCAGCTTCGACAATGCAGTCCTCATCCAGCACCTGCAAAAATCGCAGCCAGTTCTTGCCGAATTCAAAACGTCGCCCTTGTTGAATTTCTAAGGCGTGAGTTGTCATTTCCTGATCTTAGGCTAATAGAAGGTGACGTCTTTCGTCGGGTAGTGTCGGCGGTTGCGCGTCCAGAGTTCTGCCTTATGGAGGGCAGCGGTTGCCGCGATCAGCGCGTCTCCCAGTTCGATGCGGTGGCTCTTGGCAAACTGCCTGAGGTATTCTCCCCCTCGCCGTCCGATCTCGGCGTCGATGGGTATCGCAGTCATCGCGGCGAAGAGACTTTCAAGGGCCTTGTGCTCATTCGGCCGCACCCCGTGCCAAAGTTCGGCAATAGTCACCGGCGAGCAGAGGATCGCCGCGTCGCTACGACTAAGTTCATCCCAGCGGGCTAAAATAGCGCGGTCTCGCCCCCGCGCGACCTCGATCAGAATATCGGAATCGATCAGGACCGCATTCAAGACGCGAGTCTCCTGAGCCGCCTTCCCTTGCGCAGCCGGCGCACGTAAGTTTCGGATTCAGGAACGTCCTTTCGGCCCTGCCATATTCCCACCCAATCTTGCATTGCCCGCCGGCGGTTCTCCGGAGAATTTCCGTACCTGTCACGCACCGCCCGACGGACCAGGTCCGATATCGATGTGCCCACTTGCCGCGCCTGGACGTGGAGGACATTCCAGATGTCTTCGTCGAAGTACATTTGAGTCCGCCGCATGATGTATAGTATACATCATCTCGCACACGAGCGCTTATCTAGGGGCGGCGAGACGTGGGGAAACCTGAGTATCAGGGCGCAACTCGTCGGTGCCTCGAAGCACGACCTGGTCACCCTCCCGAAGGTCTCCAAAAATCTCGATCAGGTTTCCGGACGTGGCTCCGGTTTTCACATCAACCCACTCAGCTCGATTATCGCGAACGCGAATCACAAATGTTCGCTCCAAGTCACTTCCCACGGCGGAGGCAGGAACGAAAAGGGTTGGGTAGGCGCGGTGCAGCGGCCACGCAACTTCGCAAAAGGCGCCGGGACTGAGTTCAGCCTTGGCATCTCTGACATCCAACTCCACCGGCATAGTGCGGGTCTTTACGTCTACCGCGCCGGAAATCCTGGCGATGGGCGCCTGGAAGGTTCTCCCGGGAAACGACGGGACGGTGAAGCTCACTTCAGTTCCTTCCGGGATTCCGGCTGCGTCGTACTCCGGAACGGGTACTACCAGGCGGTGCCGGGTGAGCGTTTGCACCTGAACGATAGGCATCATAGCCCCAGGTCCGCCGCCGGGCCCCACCAGCGCCCCGGGGTGTACATATCGCGTCGTGACTTGGCCATCAAACGGAGCCGTGATGTTGAGATAAGCTTCGAGCTGTGAAACTGCTCGAAGCGCTTCCTGGGCCGCCTTCGCACCCTTCTGGAGCGCCGCGACATTGGCCTGGTCGGCCTCCGCCGCCTTCTGCGCCACCTCGAGATCGTTGAGCGCGACCACGCCCGGCGTTTTGGCCGCTGCGTCCATGCGCCGGTAGGTGGCTTGGTCTGCCACCATTTTGGCCTGCGCGGCGGTGAGTTGGGACTCGGCGCTTTGGAACATCGCTTGCGCTTGCGCCCGCTGTGCCAGCAGTTCCGGCGCCTCGAGCTGCGCAATCTGCTCGCCGCCCTTAACCCTCGAGCCGCGGTCCACCTTGATCCATTTCACGAACCCTGTGACCTTGGAGTAGACATCTACCACTTCATAGGCCGTGAGCTGCGCCGGCAGTTTAATTGTGGCGTTTAATTTCTGCGCCACCACGCGGGTAACTTCCACCTCGCGGGTGGACGGCGCCGCTGGCGCTTGACCCACCGTTACTGCTGCCCCACTGCGGTCCTGACTACAACCGGCCGACAAAAGGCATACCCCGATGAGCGCCGGAAGAAAGAAGCCGCACAGTCTCAAAGGCAGAGACTCCGCGCTACCCACTGTTTGTTTGGCTCGCATACAGTCGCTCCTCGCCCTGCAACTGACCCCTCACCCGGCCCCGTCAGCTGACGGGCTGGTGAAAACGCCGGTCGCGGTCCACCCTCTCCCCTTGGGAGAGGGCAAAGACCCAATTCCTTTGTCCTTTAACCTTTATCCTTTGCCCTTTACCCTTTGCCCCGCCCTGCGAACCGGCTTTGCGGATCATCCGGGTCGAGCGACGAAGAAGCCGTGCTCGCCCGCGCCTGAACCAGAGAAAACACGAAGGGCAGCACGGTCAGGTTGGCCAGGGTTGCGGCGGCAAGCCCGCCGATGACGGCCCTGCCCAAGGGCGCTGCCGCTTCCGCTCCCTCACCAATCGCCAGCGCCATGGGAATCATGCCGGCAATCATCGCCACGCTGGTCATCAGGATCGGCCGCATGCGGGCTCGGACGCCCTCGATACCCGCGGCGGAAGCGGAAATGCCCGCCCGCCGACGCTCGTCCGCAAAGGTCACCAGCAGGATGGCGTTCGCCGTCCCCACGCCGATGGCCATGATCGCTCCCATGTACGATTGAATGTTCAAGCTGGTATGGGTAATCAGCAGCATCAAGATAACTCCACAGATGGCGGCAGGCGCTGTGGCAAAGATGACAAAGGCCAAGCGCACCGACTCGAAGTTCGCAGCCAGCAACAGGAAGATGACCGCGATCGCCAGCAGCAGGCCGATCCCCAGGTTGGCAAGCGTTTCCCGCATCGGAGCAATCTGGCCGCGAACCTGCACCGTCACGCCGCGGGGCGGTGCACCGGCGCGTCGGATAGCGGCGTCAATGCTGCTCGCCACGCGCCCCAGGTCTTTGCCGGCGGTGTTGGCCGAAAGGGACAGCAGCCACAATCCATTGATGCGGTCGTACTCGCCGACCATCGTTCCCGCCGTAACCCTGGCAAGGTCTCCCACGAACGGGTGCTGGGCGTCGCCCGGCATCACGGGAGTGTTCTGCACGTCTTCGACCGAGGTCATTCTCGGCTGGGGATACTGGACTTGAACTTGATATGCAACCCCCGTCTTGGGGTCAGCCCAATAGTTCGGCGTCGTGAACCGGCTGGAGGCTGTGGCTTCGGAAAGGGACCGAGCAACCTGTCCCGCCGTGACGCCCAATTGGCCGGCTAGCTCACGGTCCACTCGCACATCGACGCTGGGATAGCTAAGCGGCTGCTCGATTCTGAGATCGCGCAAGGCCGGCACCTTACTCATTTCATCACGCAGTTTCTCCGTAAAGCCGCGGACGCCGGCGAAGTCCGGGCCAGTAACCGCTACCTCGATCGGAGTGGGCGCCCCAAAGTTCATGATCTGGCTAACGATGTCCCCCGGCTCGAAGGAGAAAGAACAACCCGGAAATTTCGGGGGCAGGATGCGACGGAGTTTCTCCTCAAACGCCGCCACGGAAATGCCGAGTCGGGGCCGCAGCGCCACGTTCATCACCGCCTCATGAGGACCGCCGGTCCACAGGAAAACCGTGTTGATGGGATAACTGGCGGCTTGTGTGCCCACGTAGCCCAGGCTGATATCAACATTACCTGGTCCGGCGGCGGTTTGAATCTCCTCCAAGACGTTCCCCACCAGGCGCGCGGTTTCCTCGGCACGCGTCCCGGTGGGAGCGTCGAAACGAAGCCGGAATTGACTGCCCGTGACGCTGGGAAAAAGTTCCCTGCCCAGGAACGGCCCCAGAAGTCCCAGGATCACCAGCACGACGACGACGTAACTCGCGACCACGAACCAGCGTAGCGAAGCAAGCCGCTCGAGTCTCGTTGCCCAAAAGTTACGCAATCTGTCAAAATTCCACCCGCCGGCTCGTGGGGCCTGTGACGCGATAGCATGTGTAGGGGCACGGCATGGCGTGCCCCTACCGCCCTCCCGGTGCGTCCACAGGAACAAAACAGGCAGCAAGGAACTCGAAAGCAGGAACGACGCCACCATGGCAAATGCCACCGCGAGCGAGAGTGGCACGAACAGGCTCTTCGTTACCCCGGTCATAAAAAACGACGGTACGAAGACCGCCACCATCGACAGCATCGACAGGAAACGCGGCACAACGGTTCTCTGCGTGGCTTGTAGGACGCCGCGTGGCGGGTCAAGCCCCGGCTCTTCGAGAAGCGTGCTGTCGATGTTTTCCACTTCGACGACACCCTCGTCCACCAGGATGCCCACGGCCAGCGCCAGCCCTCCCAGGGTCATGATGTTGATGGTCTGGCCCGATAACCACAGGGCGACCACGGAGGTCAGAAGGGCGAAGGGAATTGTGGTCAGCACGATCAGCGAGCTGCGCCAGTCCCCCAGGAAGAGCAGGACCACCAGGCCGGTCAGCAGCGCTCCCAGAAGTCCCTCGCGCACCACCGAGAGCAGCGCGCTTTTGACGTAACCCGACTGGTCAAATTGATAGCTGATATCAATGTCGGAAGGAACCAGAGTGCGGAATCGCGCCAGATTCTGCTTGACCTCACTCACCACCGTCAGAGTGGAAGCGTCAGGGCGCTTGGTCACGGGGATGTACACGGCGCGGCGACCGTTCACCAGCGCGTACCCGGTGGGAATGTCCGTGCTATCGGCTACCGTTCCCACGTCGCGCAAGTAGACTGCCGGGCCGGCGCCGGTGCGGATGGGCATGTCCAAGAGGTCTTTGATGTTGGGGGTAACGGAATCGCTGCCCACGATGCGCAGGAGACTGCCGGTGCGCACGTTGCCGGCAGGCATTAGCACGTTGCCGGAGTTGACCGCCTGAACCACCGCGTCGGGAGATAAATTGTAGGAGCGCAGCCGGTCGGGATTGACCGTGATGACGATGGTGCGCTGATTGCCGCCAAACGGCGGGGGCGCCGACACTCCCGGGAGCGTCGCGAACAGCGGGCGGATGCGATTGAGCGCCAAATCCTGGATTTCTCCGATGGTGCGGCTCTTGCTCGAGAACACCAGATAGCCCACCGGCACCGTGCCCGCGTCAAAACGAATGACGAAGGGGTTTACGGTTCCATAGGGCATGAAGGCGTGGGCCCGGTTTACGTAAGAGATGGTTTGGGCGAGGGCTTGGCTCATGTCGGTGCCAGGATGGAAGGTGAGTTTCAGCAGGCCGTTGCCCTGGATCGACTTGTCCTCGACGCTCTCGATCCCGTTGATGTAGAGGAAGTGGTATTCGTAGTAAAAGACCAGATAGCCTTCCATCTGCGCCGGGCTCATTCCGCCGTAGGGCTGCGCCACGTAGATGACGGGTAGATTCAAGTCCGGAAAGATGTCCGCGCGCATTCGGAGGATCGCCAGGATCGCACCCAGCGCCACGCCGAATACCAGCACCAGCACGGTAATAGGCCGCCGCAAGGCGGTACGGATTAGCCACATAGTTCAGTCTTCAGCGATCAGCTATCAGCAATCAGCTAAAGCCTTTGCTGACCGCTGACGGCTGAGCGCTGATAGCTTCTCCCTTCTACGGTTTCCTCCCGACATTCGAATGGAGAAGCGTAAGGAACGGTTCCAGGTTACCTTGCGCCACGGCGACATTGAAAAGCGCCTGCCAGACATTAATCCGCGCCACGGCATCGTCCCTTTCAGCCTGTGCCAGCAGGCCTTCCGCCTCGGCAACCTCGACGAGATTCGTAAGCCCTGCCTGGTAGCGTGCCCGGGCTTGCGTTTCTGCCTGGCGGGCGGCCTCGAGCTCGATGGGGGTATTCTTGGCAACCTGCAAAGCTGCAGCGAGGGCGGCCTGCGCGCTCGCAATCTGCCCGTTTAGATCTTGCAGAGTTTGCTCGTACTTTGCCTCCTGGCTCCGTTCCTGCGCTTGAGCCATGCGTTTTTGGTCCCGCAGAGCCGAAAAATCAAACACGTTGGGGAACACCACGGAGATGCCCGCCACCCAGTTTCCGCGGGAAAGGCCCAGACCCGTCACCCCGCCGGCGGGGGCGCCGTCTGGATTCGCTCCGCTGCCACGGGCAAAGACCTCAGAAGCCAAGAAGAGACGGGGATAATCAGTGCGCCCCAGCACGTGCTGCTGCGCCCGCACCTCATCAACGCTCGCCTGCTGGTCCCGAGCCAGGGGATGAGCCGACGGTGGAGTGACTGGCAAAGAGTCGGCCGGAGGTGAAGTGAGGAGCGGGCTGGGTTCCACTTGTGCGGCGTTGGGCGCCGCTCCCAAGAGAGAGGCAAGCAGGGCCCGGGCCTGCTGCTCCACGGCCTGAGCCTGGAAAAGCTGCGTCCGGGCAACCGCCAGTTCTGCGTCGGCGCGCGAGGCGTCCGCGCCCGGACGAAGTTCCTGCTCGGCCAGCACATGGACCGTATGGTCGAAGACTTCCCAACGCCGCACATTCGCTTGCGCTGCCTCGACCGCCTGTTGCGCGGATGCCGAATTCAGGAAATAACCACCGGTGGCGGAGGCGACTTGCAGGCGAGTCAGTTCCACCTCCGCATTGGACTTGTGCTCCACGGAGCGAGCTTGATCCACGGTGGCCCGCCTCAATCCGAAATCGAAGGGCTCCCAGGAAAGCAAGGCGCCGCCCTGAGTGTTCCAGAAGCTGGTCGCCGAATAGGACTGTACCGGCCCTGTAATGGAGGGCGAGATGGGCGACGGAAGGAACAAGCCAATGAGGTTGTTCTGCGTGGCGCGGTTGGCCTGATAGATGGGATTCAACTGGGGAAGATAGGAGGTTCGAGCCAACGCCACGCCGCTCCGCGCGCTGTTCACTTGTTCCAGCGCCGCGCGGACAGCGGGGTAGTTGGCCAAAGCATAATTGATCGCTTCTTCCAGAGTGAAGGTTTTCACTGGGCGGGTGGAACCTTGCGGAGGTGTGGTCTGGGCCACGAGTTGCGCCGTTAAGAGGAAACAAATGGAGAATAGAAAAACCGATCGTTTATTTGCTCCCACAGCTCACTTACCTCCTCTGTTGTCCTTCAACGCTGTCCTTGTCATTCCGAGCGCAGTGAGGAATCTCGCTCTGATTCTGTATTCCAACTCCCCCCCTGGTCCGCCTTGACCTGCGATCCGCCTGAGCGCAGAGCGAGATTCCTCGCTGCGCTCGGAATGACACGAGCCTTACAGATCGGAATGACAGAGGGCCACAAAGCGGCCTCTGCGGGTCTACAATTCAGAGGCGTCCTCCAGAAGCTCCCCGACTAGCTCCTTCACCTTTTCTCTCGCCAAGGCCAGCGCTTGGCGTCCTGCCGCCGTGGCTCGATAAACGCGGCGAATCGACCTGCCGGATCGTACTTCTCGCGAACGAAGGTAGCCTCTCATCTCGAGCCCGTGGAGCAGCGGGTAAAGAGTTCCGGCGCTCAACCTGTATCCATGCCTGCCAAGCTCTTCGATCATGCCGAGGCCGAAGATAGGTCCCTGGCAGGCGTGATAAAGAATGTGAATACGAACCAATCCCGAGTAGATCTCCTGACTATTCGCCGGGTTGACTTCGGCAGATTTCATCGTATGGATTATCTAATTTGGATATCGAAACCCGAGCATATATGATGCCGCAGGTCCGCACCGGTGTCAATAGTTGCGGAATCGTAGCGCGGGCATCCTGCCCGAAGTAGCGTGGGCGGCTCGCCTGCTGTGGCGCGGGCATCCTGCCCGCGCCCTCATGGTGCGGGAGCGAGACGCTCCCGCCACAGCGGACAAGACGCCCGCGCTACCCTTCACAGTAATTTAACAATCCCGTAACGCCCAGGGAATGCATCTCGGCGATGATTGCCAAGGTTGAGTAAGCAAATCGAAATGACAAACCCAATGAAACGCTGATACCCGAATCGGAGGGCTGAACAATGCAGTTTAGAAGGATTCGAAACATGCTTATTGCAAGCGCCGTCGTTCTAGTTGCGCTTGGCACACCTGTTTTTTCGCAAACGGCGGCTGACACTTCGTCGAAAGATTCCAGCAAGCGTGACGATGTTTCGCTGCTGAAGCAGCAGATTGCCGAGCAACAAAAGCAGATAGAACAATTGCGCGCCATCGTGGACCAGATGAAGCAAAAGATGGACCAGTCCCAGAACCTGGCGCAAACCGCGGCGACGTCAGAGCCGAACCTCAATCAGGTGGCCTCGACCAGCCCCATGGTCCCCAAAAGCGTGCAGCAGGCGGCCGCGAAAAGCGACCCAAAGCTGGTGGCTTCTGCGGTGTTTCCTCCCCCTGCAGTAACGCCCCCGCCGCACCCCGACCCAGAGCCACTACCTATGCAGTTCCACATCGGCACCGCCACCATTACCCCGATCGGATTTATGGATTTCACCGGCGTATTTCGCACCCATGCTGCCGGAGGCAGCATCGGGACGAGTTTCGCGAGCATACCTTACGGCAGCAGCGTCTACCAGAATAATCTGAGCGAGACACGCCTCAGTATGCAGAACTCTCGAATTGGCTTCCGCGTGGATGCCGACGTGAACAGGCGCTCACGTGATCGGCTATATGGAGGCGGACTTCCTGGGAAACAATCCCGCGAACGTCGCCGTGATCAGCAACAGCAACACGCTGCGCTCGCGCTTGTACTGGGTTGACGTTGCCATGGGAAAGTGGGAAGTGCTGGGTGGCCAGACCTGGAGCTTGCTCACCCCGGGCCGCATCGGCATTTCGCCTCTCCCCGGCGACCTCTTTTACTCACAAGATATCGACGTGAACTATCAGGTCGGCTTGTTTTGGGGACGTATCCCAGAACTGCGCTTCGTTTACCACCCCTCCAAGAAAGCGGCCTTCGCCATCGCTCTCGACAGCCCTGACCAGTACGTCGGAGGGTCGGCAGGCGGCCCGCTCATCACCCTCCCGTCGGCTCTCAACGCCAGCACTGCGTATCAGGGAGAACTGGACTATAACCAAAATGGGCTGAACGCCCCGAACGTGGCGCCCGATGTGATTGCGAAATTGGCTCTCGACCCTTCCAAGCGGATTCACTTCGAGATCGGCGGAGTCGAACGTAATTTTAAGCTCTATAATCCGACCAACAAGACCGACTACTCGGCAGCGGGCGGTGGCGGCTTCCTGAACCTGCACGTGGAACTGTTCAAGGGCTTCCGCGTGCTTACCAACAATTTCTGGAGCGACGGCGGCGGTCGCTACATCTTCGGCCAGGCTCCGGACCTGATCGCCCGCGCCGACGGCAGCATCTCGCTCATCCACGCCAGTTCCACGGTTTCTGGCTTCGAGTACACGCATAAGAAGACGATGATCTATTCCTACTACGGCGGACTTTACGTGGGACGGAATGTCGCGATCGACACCAACGGCAAGCCGGTAGGCTATGGCTATACGGGTGCGCCGAGCGGCCAGAACCGCGTTATTAATGAAGCCACCTTTGGCTTGAACCAGACCATCTGGAAGGATGCGAAGTACGGCGCAGTGACCCTCATGGGCCAGTATTCATACCTCACGCGCAATCCCTGGTCTGTTGCCGCCGGCCAACCCGCTAACGCGAGTCTGAACATGGTGTTCCTCAACTTGCGCTACACGCTGCCGGGCTCGGCTCCCACCTTAGGGCGCCCTGCGCGGTAGGTGCAATGATTGCCGATTGGCGATTGTCGTTGGTCGATTGAAAAAGCGAAGTGGCGATTTGCTCAGCTTTTGATCGGCAATCTTCAATCGAAAATCGGCAATGGGTTAAGCCGAAGGGTCGCGCCAGCGGATAAATGGGGCCTCGAGCGGTACCGAGGCCCCGATCTTATAAGGAACCACCCGTGGCGTGTAATCGCTCGCCGGCCGCGTGGCCGGGACGCTGGCGACATATAGGAAGCCATTTGCCGAGCCAACCAGGGGCTCGCCACGTTGCATGGGCTGCCGAACCGGCTCTCCACCGTTCTGCCCGTCCGCGTAGAGCTCCACCTTCACCGCTTCAGGATCGAGGTCGGTGAGATACACCTGTACCTGAAAGACGTAATGGTCATTGTGCCGCTCGCTGGCCAGCGAGCCGAATCGCACCCTTGGCCAGTGCCGTGCCAGGCTTCGCTGCCACTCCAGCAGCTCGCTTCCCAGTTGACCTCCCTTGGCGGCGCGCTGGCCGTAAGCCGCCACAGCCGACAGGTAATGCTTCTCGGTATACTCGCGCACCACGCGGATTGCCGAAAAAGCGGGCGTCAGGCGTGCCATGCTCTTCCGCATCCGAGCCACCCAGCCAGGAGGAATTCCTCTCTCATCGCGCGCGTAGAATGCCGGGATAACCTCTCGCTCCAGCAACCCGTAGAGGCTTTCAGCCTCGGCAGCATCCCAGGCGGCATCGTCGCCATGCTCCTTGCCGTCGCCCAAGGCCCAGCCTACTTCCGGAGAATATGCTTCCGCCCACCAGCCATCGAGCTCGGAGAGATTCAGCCCGCCATTGACCAGCACTTTCATGCCGCTGGTGCCGCTGGCTTCCCAGGGACGGCGGGGCGTGTTGATCCAGACATCCATCCCCTGAACCAGTCGTTCCGCCATGAGCATGTCGTAATCGCTAAGAAAGACTGCGTGCGGCCGTACCTCGGGGCGGCGGACGAAGCTGACCCATTCCCGGATCATGGCTTGTCCGGCGAGATCTTGCGGGTGGGCCTTGCCGGCAAGAATCAGTTGGACCGGCTGGCGTGCATTGGTCAGGATTCGGATCAGCCGCTCGGGATCGTGCAGCAACAGGTTGGGACGCTTGTAGGTGGCGAAGCGGCGGGCGAATCCGAGGGTCAGAGCGTTAGGATCTAGTATCTGCTCGGCTCGCGCCACCTGGTCGGGAGGTATACCCTGGCTGGTCAATTGCCGGTGCAGCCATTTTCGGACGTAGGCAATAAGTGACCGCCGCGCTTCGGCGCGCAACTGCCAAAGCTCGGAATCGCCGACTTGGCCAAAGTCCCCTTCGATGTCCGCCATGGGACCAAGCCAGCGCTCCTTCCCACAGGCGGCGTGCCAGAGGCGATCCGCCTCCGCAGAATCCCAGGTAGGCGCGTGGACCCCATTCGTGACGTGGCTGACCGGCACTTCGCGTTCCGGCCAGCGCGGAAACAAACCCTGAAAAATCCGGCGGCTTACCTCACCGTGCAGTCGACTCACCCCGTTCACAGCGCCGCTGCCTCGCATGGCCAGGTACGCCATGTTAAAAGGCTCGCTCGAGTCATTCCCATCCCGCCGGCCTAAAGCGAGCAGGTCCTGAAACGAAATCGCGAGGTGCTCTTCTGCATACTTCTTCAAATACTTCTCCAGCAATTCGGGCGCAAAGCGGTCGAAGCCGGCATCCACCGGCGTGTGAGTGGTAAACAAGTTTCCCGCGCGGGTAACCGCCAGGGCGACGTCGAACGGCTGATTGTTCGCCTTCATGTAGGACCATGCTCGCTCCAGCACGGCGAAGGCGGCATGCCCTTCATTCAGATGACAGACTTGGGGATCGAGACCGAGAGTGTGCAGCAATCGCCAACCTCCGATCCCGAGCACCAACTCCTGCTTCAGCCGCAACTCCTGGCCGCCTCCGTAAAGTTCACTGCCAATCCCGCGGTGCGAGGGAATATTCGCCGGGTCGTTGGTGTCCAATAAGTACAACTTGACCCGACCAACCTCCACCTCCCAGGCTCGCAGCCAGAGCTGGAAGCCCGGGAACGCAAGCGGGAAGCGTATCCACTCGCCATTAGCCGCGCGCACGGGCGCGATCGGCAACTGCCCTGGATCATTGAAGGGAAAGAGCGCCTGCTGGTTCCCTTGGGCATCAATCTCTTGCCGGAAATAGCCCTGCTGGTAAAGCAAACCTACGCCGATCACTGGTACGCCCAAATTACTTGCCGCCTTGAGCTGGTCGCCGGCGACATTGCCGAGGCCGCCCGAATAAATCGGCAGCGCTTCACTCAACATGAACTCCATGCTGAAGTAAGCAATTCTTTTGAGCGTGGTGTTAGGATGCGCCTTTTGGAACCACCCGGTCGGCTCCATCGCCGCGCGGTTTTGCTGAACGATCGCCTGCGCCAGCTTTTGAAAACCAGGATCGCTGGTCACACTCCGCAGTTTTTCCCGTGAGACCGTCTGCAAAACTAACCAGGGGTTATGTGTCAGGTCCCACAACTCAGGATCGAGCCGCTCCCAGAGTTGGTCGGCGGAATGATTCCAGGACCAGCGCAGGTTCAGAGCTACCTCGGTAAGTATGTCCGAAGTCTGGCTAGCCGAAGGCAGACCGGTGGAGACAGAATTGTTCATGCTTCGCTCCTCAGAATTCGGATTCAATGCCGCACAAAAGGTGGGTTTTTGGCCCTTTTTTTGAGTTCGATTGGGCGTTTTTGCACTCAAAAACCAGTCCGTTTTTAGCGTTCTAAAATGCTAAGTCCTTTGTTTGCAATAGATCGATGAGTTCGTTCCCTCGATTTAGTATCTTTTTTCGGTTTTTTGCCCTTTTGCCCGCCATCGGCCCAACTTCCCGGCTGCTTCCCGCCCCGGCTGGTAACTTCCCTCACAGGACAACGATGATAGGCTACCATAACTTGAGCCACCTGTCAAGAAAAAAGTGCAGAAGGCAACAGGGCAGGTGCCAGGTGTCAGGTTCCAGAGCGCATACCTCGGCCTGTGAGGTCTGCGGCTTTTTGCCGTTGCGGGCTGATAATCAAGCGCGAATTTGAAGGAAAAGCCGCAGACTCTCTGAAAAACGATACTTTGCCGCAGTCGACTCCGCAGAACCCGCGCTTGCCTAATGAAGGCTCTCACAATAACATAGGCGAGTGTTCAAGTGCCCCCATTGCGGAAGCGTCATACAAGACAAGATCATTGTCGCCTACTCAGGGAGTATCGGCGGCAAGGAAACAGCGAAGAAAGGTAAAGAATACTTTCGCTGGCTACAATCGCTTCGAAAATCTCGGCGCGGTGGCAGGCCGCAGAGGTAAGATTAGCAAACTGAGAAGTACATGCTTACTCGATGAGGTTAGGAAATGACCAAGGGCCAAAGAGATCAGGTCAAGACTCGTCATCGCTACGGCATCGGCGAATGGTACGGCAGATCGCTCACCCACTTAACCGCCGAAGAACGTAAGCAGTACGCAAAGATTCAAAAACTTAAGAAGAGCGGCACAGAAACGCCCGTATGCCCATTTAGAGGTAGCCCCGAAGAAGAAATCCCATGTACGAAAAGGGGTGGCGTATGTTCGATTCGACTCTACGAGCAGCAGGGAAACACTGGTCCTGTTTTCGTTCCGTCTGGGGAGACTGGAAACCTTGTCACTGTTTGCCCTTATCGGTTCGAGCAGGACGGCACAATTCTGAAATGGGTGGGCGAAACTCTACTTGGAGACCCATCCCCTCTGGTAGTCGAGCAGGTTGGATTCCTAGAACGGCCTGACAGAAACAGTAGCGGGAAGCGGTCTGGCTCTGGCCCCAAATTTGTGGGCCGTATCGATAAGGTCTTGGTTCATCCGACGCGGGAGCCTGTTCATTGGTGCGCTCTAGAAATTCAGGCAGTCTACTTTTCGGGTCGCACGATGGCGAGGGAATTCGACATGCTAAGGCGCGTTTCTAGCGAGACATTGCCGTTTCCCGCCACGAATCATCGGCCAGACTTTCGCAGCAGCGGCCCTAAGCGGCTCATGCCCCAGCTCCAGATTAAGGTTCCTACTCTCAGTAGGTGGGGGAAGAAGATGGCCGTCGTGGTCGACCGGAGTTTCTTCGATGCACTAGGTAAAATGGACGACGTCAAGGACGTCCCGAGCTGCGATATTGCTTGGTTTGTCCTCAAGTTCGACAAGCACGAGGGTGGAGCCGTCCTTACCCCTGATTTCGTAAGGCTCACTACGCTTGCGCGGGCGGTGGAGGGACTTACCGGCGGAGACCCGGTGACACTTGAAGTGTTTGAGGCTCGAATCCGCGAGAAGCTACATCGGAAGTGATTCCACCTAGAATCCAGTCTAGATTTCTTCCGATGAGCAGCTCCCTCATTTGCGTGTGGTGTGTGTTCTTCATTGCGACGGCTCTCGTCTCGAAACGAAATTCGCTGGCCAGTTCTGTGATCTCAGCGGCGTTGTCATAAGTCATCAGAAAATCGCCGGCTAGATCATTCGTCATGCTGAACAGCCGACGGTGATCGATCTCCGAATACCTGTAGAGTCTTCTACCCGCAACCGTGTAGGGGGGATCGATGAAGTAGGCAACTTTCGCCCGATGCGCGTGCTTCTCGATGTACTCCAAACCGTCACCCTGAATGAAAGTTATGCGGTCCCGGATGTCCGCAATGTTCAGTATCCGTCTTGCCAAAGTCTCGGGATACCAGCGGGAGGCAATGCCTCTTCCGTTTTCTCCCTTCTTCAATAATCCCGCCCCCGGCGCGAGGATGCCGCCCCGCTGCACACGGTTTCGCACAATTGTCACGAACGCTCTCTCTTCAGTGGAATGCGGCTCCGATTCGAGAATCGAACGAGCGGATTGCGGAGTCAATCTGAAAGTAGTGATCCTCTCGGCTAGCCAGGGTCCGTGCCCTCCGAGTATGGCGAACCAAACAGCCGCAATTTCGGGGTCGATTTCTATGAGCGTAACCCGCTTGGCGAGCCGCTCGAACGCGGCCGTGAGGCCAACGATTCCTCCTCCGGCGAACGGTTCAATAAGTTGCTCTACCGGTCGAGACCGGCTGCGCAGCCATCGTCGCACGTATGGAACAAGCCAGGTCTTACCGCCCGGGTAGCGGAACGGGCTCCGCTGAGGCACAGACGCCACGTTTATGATCTTCGTCGGTTCAGCCATGGGGACAGCCAAATCCATCTTTGGCTCCTCTTGGTCATACACCGGCTTTCCGAAAAATTCAAGTCGGTATTCGGAAGGGTAACAGCGAGGCTCGCTGTTTGTCAAGCTTTTCATGGGCTTCTCGCGATCCCAATGCTTATATCGGCTGAACCGGGGAGCGCCTTGAGAGCTGTATCCGCATGGGAGGCCTGAGCGCAACCTTTAGGCCGAATCGCACTCTGGCCAGCGATGGTGTACTGCTGCCGGCCGATGAACGGGGATGAATCTCAAGGAAAAGCCTTCGTTCAGGCTCGCTACGCTCGCCTTTACTTCACTTCGGGGCAACCATCCCCGTCTCTCTCATCATGGTTTGTTGCTATTCCAATCTCACTTTTTTCTCACCACCCTCTACATTAAATCACGAGGGGGCAGGTGTCTCACTATTATTGGCACAGAGCCTAATCTGTTGGCACGCCTCCTAATTTCTGTCCCCCACCCAGCTCTAGGTAGCCCGCGAGCGCATATTTTCTCGCAGCGCTTCCCCGCTCGTGGGTGTTTCGGTTCCCCATATCACTTGGCCATTGAATAGCCGTGCTATAAGGCTAGAACAGAAATCGAATACATAGCATGCGTCTTCCAACGTATACCCAAGGACGCGGACGCCAGCCTTCGTGGGATGTGTCAACTGATTTCGGGCTTTGCGGGCTTTTGAGTATGCTCCTTCTTCAACAGGAGTTTCGCCCATGGCCCGTAGCGCGAGATCGAGTTTCGTGCGCAGAGCCTTTGGCCGAACTGTGGCTGAGACCTTGCCCTTAATTTTGTTTCCAATTGCGAAATCAGTCATATCTTCTAGCGCCATCCAGCTGAATAGGATGCAGGCATGTATGTAGCGCTGTTGGAGCGCTCGCGCAGATGGAACGTTAGGGAGGCCCTTGGCTTGGTTCAAGAAGAACCACGCATCATCCAGAGTGTCGCAACGATAGAAATAGCCCATTTACCTAGCGACCAGTATTCACTCTCTGGGATGCTGACCGCGTGAGGATTTCATTGATCTCTGGAACCATCTTTACGAGAGCAAACTTCCAACGCCCGTAAGTTCCATCGGCATCGGCTGCGGCCACCCATCTTTCGGCTGCGGCGCGCTTGACCTCTTCCAGCGGATCGAAGCCTTTAGTCTCAAGAATCAGGTGCACGGGAGGCCTGTTCTTCTTGAACTGCGCCTGGGTGCCCACGTCTGGGCGCATGGGGCTTTCCGCCTCCGGGTGGCGATACGGTTCTGCGGATTTGGCACTGTTCCCTTTCTTGCCCCCAGCACGGCCTTTGCTTGTCAACATCTCTAATCCCTCGTCTTTAGCGTCTCCTCGCCGGGCTTCCCAGCGGGATTATAGTCCTAAGTTGTCCGTGTCACAAAGATAAACAGGCCGATAAACAGGCCGACGCCGGGGGAATCGCGTGCCTATTGAAGCTCCCGCCGGGTTGCGCATACGTCGCTCTATGAAATAAACTGCCGGGCTCGGCGGCAAGTGCTGGCCGTGATAAAATGCAGGTGGTTCAACCCATGATAATGCCGCTGGCGAGTCACGCCGGGATTTTAGCCGAAGGCGCCGCACACGTGGCATATCACGCCATGTATGCGCCGCCCGCCAGGGTCGCGCGAAAACTATGAACGAAGACAGAGTAGCATTTATCTCAGGGGCCGGGGCTTCCCATGGGGAAGACCTGCTTCAGCTTGCGGGTAGCACCGCCGACATCAACAGTGCGAAACCGCCCCTTCTTAACGGGTTCTTCAGCAAAGAGCTCTACGACTCCATTGGCTACTCACGGGAAGAGGCAGAAAAAGAGTATGGGCAGATATTTGAATTCCTTCGTAGAAATAGATTTCCGGCAGACCCGCTCGACGAAAAGGGCTGGTCCAGCCTGAACATAGAGGACATATTGACGTGGATTGAGATCCACCGCGGTTTTTACAGTCCTGAGTTCGATGATGCTGCCTCGTTGCTCCAGGTAAAGAACGCTGTCGTTCGCTACGCCGGGCGAATTCTCAGCCGCTGCACCATGAACAAATATGGGCAATACTCACGACGGATTGTTTCGTGTCTAAAGGACCAAGACTCATTAATAACCTTTAACTGGGATCTGTTGCTTGATCAGGAATTAATTCGGGCTGGAAGAAACAACAAGTTCCCTGTCCAATATCACAATCTCTTGATGCTCGCGAGGTGGTCGCGTTTGATTCTTATGGACATGCCCGACCCTCCTACTGAGGGTCTATTTCTCAAGTTGCATGGTTCAATCGGCTGGTACGAATGCACCAACTCAAGATGTCCGAATAGCTCGGAATTGATACTTAATCAGGACACGCAAAACTCGCTTGAGCGCGCAACACGCAATGAACTATTCATATGCCATCGTTGTGCTAACGCTTTGATGCCCGTCTTGATCCCGCCAATTGTCGCAAAACCAATCAGCGACAGTTGGATGATTCGAGCGTTCTGGAACTTTGCCAGAGAAGTACTTTCCCGCGTCACGAAGCTAGTCCTCATCGGTTTCTCTGCCGCGCCTACAGATTTCTATGCTGGATGGCTCCTGCGCTCGGAGGTCGGCATCCGTGACGGAGTAGAGGTCTTTGTTGTGAATCCAGAGAACGATCCACAGCACCCTGCCCACCAGGGGTTCCACGAACGCATGTTGTCAATTTTTCCACGAGGCTACAATTCCGAGTATCGAACATTCTCGGAGATCGACAAGGTGCTCGAACGTGTCGGTCGAAGCGGGCAGCCGCAGCCCCGCCTCGCGTGAAGAAGTTCAAAGGCCGATAATAAAACCGACCAAAACGCCGGGAGCGGCTTGCAAAAGGAGGCTCGGTTGGCCACTATGGTGAAGTGAACGACCCGTGCAGCCGCTGACGCAACGGCCTTGGTTCTGCATCCGACGGTAGCGCGAACATGAATTTTCAGGCCGGCTGCCGCAGACGTGCTTTGTAGCTTCCTCCCTCGGATGCGGGTCCCGCTCTGCTGGATCGGCCGGCATTCCCGCCAAGCCGGGCCCAATCTCCAGCCCACATCGGCTCTGCGGTTCCCCCGCATCCACCCCTGCATACTCACGAATGCTCGACCCTTTCCATTCCTCCGCACGCTTAACCAGGCCACGGAACGTCTCATTGATTTTGAGACACCTCCCGAACGAATTTAGTGTCGTTTCCCGGCGGTCGTGGGGTGGATCGGGAAAATGAGCTTCCAGGATACCGCAGGATCGGCGATCTCGCATTGACCCATCTCCCCCACACCCTCGGAACCAGAGTGTTTTCTGCGAGGGCGCAAGCTTCAGAACTACTCGAATTGGTTGTCGGTTGGTTGACCCAGGCGGCTTCCGGCACCACCGGTGGCCGTGGCGTTCCCGGGACAAAACGCTCCGGGTGAGCCTTGAAGGCTGCCGACAAGGTTCGCCTGCGTACCTGCGTGACGGCTTCCACTTCACCACGATGGGCCATCGCCGGTGTCATCAGCCCGACGCCGCTGTGATGCTGCGCGGTGTTGTGCCAGGAAAAGAACACCTGGCACAAGCCCCGAGCATCTTAAATCGAGCCGAAGCCCTCCGGGAACTGAGGCTGGCACTTCAGCCTCTTGAACTGACTTTCCGAGAGCGGGTTGTGGCTGGATTCCTCCCGTCCCGCAGGGCGGGAGGACGGGAATGACCCCTGGGGCAGGTGCACGTGCCTCCCTTGCAGGGTCGAAACGGACTCTGTGTCTCTTGACAGGCAGCACACGATAGGCTAGGATAGTAAATGGGGTCGGGCCAATGCTGAATTGTGAATACCGTAGTAGGTCGTAGGTGGTAGGCGGGGAAAAGCAGGTTCCAGGTGTCAGGGGACAGGGAAAGGGGCCAAATCTGAATTGTGGATTGTGAGTTGCCTTCTTACTTCTGGTCACCGACGACTGCCTACTGCCTTTGAAGCGCCGCAGGTCCGGAGAGCGGGACCTGCGCTACGCCTGCTTACTGCCGATTGCCTACTGCATTCGAGCGAGGTGGGATGGAGAGGGTTCTTCGCAGGCATTCCAGCCCTGGACAGGATGTCACCTCCGACAGTGAAAGAAAAAACTAGTGACGTTAAAAAGTGAAAGAACGAATCGGGAATGTCTATGAAAACAAAGGACCGGCCTTCAGCAGCCGGAGCTTAAGCGGGAATGTTGTAGAAAACAAAGGTAGTTACGCGTCGAGAGCGGGAATGTTGTTGAAAAGAAAGGTAGTTAGTAGGTGGTAGGGGTAGGGGGGAAGAGCAGGTTCCACTTGTCAGGTGTCAGGTGGCAGGTCGTAGGCGGTAGGTCATGGGTGGTAGACGGTAGGTAGCAGGTCGCATAGGTGGTAGGTGGGCAAGAGGCCGCCAAAACCGGCCGCAAGAGCAAAACGGGTACTCAACAGGAGTCGATCTGAACCGCGTGCGTCGGCACCGCTCATCACTTCCTCCCGACTGTGGGGTACATCCGAGAGAACCCGCCGGCATTCTCACTCCCTGCCAAGGGCAGTGTCCGGGTTGCCGCCTTAAAGACTAAACCCGAGGGGGTTCCAAGGGGAACAGCAGAACCGCGTCCCACTGCTTCCGTGATCGTCCCTCCCGAAGGGGGGGATGATCCCGGCAGGTAGCGTGGCCCTCCGGTTTTGAGGTCCGCCGGCTCCTCAATGTCTTCTGCAACCCTCATACCTTGCAAGCGGGCTGGCCCTGCGGTCGGGCTCAGGATGCAAACACGGACGCCAGCTTCGCGTCCTGCGGTGACCTAGGCTGATGCCGAGCGAGTCCGGAGGTACTTTCTAACCAGTTGCCCTATTTCTGAAGGGCGCGACGGCTTCTCCATGTAGTCAAGGGCTCCGGATTGCATCGCCTCGATGTAGCAGGGCATATCGATAGCCCGTGAAAGCACTACAACCGGAGCGTGGCGATCTCTTTCGATCGCTCGCGCCAGCACAGGCCGTCCCTCGAAGTTAGGGCTCCCCTGGCTCACAAGAATAAGATCGAAATCCTCGCGTCCAACCCAAGTGGCGCCGTCCTTATAAGAGGGGATGGAGCGCACTTCATAGCCCTGATGTTGAAGAACTGCGGAATAGTACCGCAGGTCCTCCAAGTCTTCGTCCACCAAAAGCAACCTCCTCCTGATTAAACTGAGGAGCTGATCAGACTTTCTCACATCCATGCTTGGTCCCTGCATCACCGGCCTCCTCGTCCTTAAAATCCTGATTGCTCACACCTCGATATGACAACACGGGATCCGCCAATTTCCGTTATCTTCGCGTCACGAGGTTCGATCCTCTCCCCGATTAGCCGCACGACCCGGCAAAACTTGAACGGAGGGAGCGTCTGCTTCTCCGACCCGCTATTTGGGAAAGGTGTCGAGGCCGGCTGCTAACCCCTCCTTGCCTTTGTTCGGATTCTCCGCCACGGAGCAGTTGGCGCAGCCGAACTCGGGCCTTGTACAGTTGCGACTTGGAGGTGCCTATTGATAAGCCGAGGATCCGGGCGATTTCGCGGTGCCCGTACCCTTCAACATAGTGCAGAAGGAACACCTGCTTGTACCCCGTGGGCATTTGTGCGACCGCACGCTCCAAATTGAGGCGGTCAATGGCGGTGGTCAATGCCCTGTCCGGCGCGCCCAACACCCGTTCCAGGCTGAAGACTCCCTCCCCGATCTCGATGACCTCCTCAAGCGGGCTCGTGGTGAGCGACTTCCGGCGCAGGCGCATCAGCACGACGTTGACCGCAAGCCGGTACAACCAAGTGGCAAAAGCGGATTCACCACGGAAGGAATCCATCTTGCGGAACAACTGAAGAAACACCTCTTGGGTGAGGTCTTCTGCCTCTGCCTCATTTCCAACCATGCGCAGGCACTTGGTATATACGCGTCTGCGGAACATTTGGTAGGCGCGCTCGAAGTCCATGGCTGAAGAGTTTGAGCCTCTCCACACACGGCGACACTCCGAAGGGACCGCGTCTCCGATTTCCCGGCGGGCTGCCGGCAGAGCGGCTGGCAGGCCGGATAGAGCGGGCGAGCCAACCATTACTTCAACCATGCCGCATTGCATTGCATCCCTTGCAATCCGTGTTTCCGCATTGGCATTCAATGGATTGTCCTCCCTCAGCATAACTTCGGCTTTCTTAACATCCGCCTTCCAACCCCTTGGTTCTGGTTTGCCGTCGAACGAAAAAGCGTGGAAAGCGCTCCCTCGGGCTGACCTCCTCCGCAACCTCCTTACAACTCTTATGGAGCTCCGCGCGGGGAAAACCCACATGCCGGGAATTGGCGGCGGGGTGACCGGAGTCGTCCGGCGCTTCCCTGTCGGCGCGTAAACTATCCTCGCCCCACACGCACCCCGCCATTCCGTTTCAAAATGGCCAAGTTAATCGTCCCGTCGCTCAGGCTGTCAGCCCCATTCGCAAACTCAGGCTCGGTATCGCCTCGGAACGCAGTCCGTTTTCCGCGGCTTGTTGACACTCCAAGCACCGAGTCGCCCAGGGCAAGGCAGCTAAACGCTTCGGGGAGATCGCCTTCTGACACGCGAGGCATACGCCGTATTCCCCCTCCGCGATCCGTTCCAGAGCTTCGGTCACCTGTTCAAGGAGGGCTGACTTGCGGTTAAGCGCATCCACGGCCATGTTCCGCTCGATCTCGAGGGTCAACTCCTCCATCGAATCGGGGACTCTCTCAACGGTGATTCCTTCAGTTTTGTACTGACCTGACAGGAGCTCCCCCCGCTTTGCTTCGAGCATCCGCCTGCAACCTTCAATGTTCAGTTTCTTCATAGGCTTTATCCAATCTCCATATGCGTATGGAACGGTCACTTACTTCGTTGAGCGAACAGCGCTGTTGTTCTTTCCGAGTAAGACCTTGTCCCTCCAGCCGCTCAGGTCCATCTCCGTTATCACTTGGGTGCTGTCGGCTTGGGTATCGAGGTAGATTTCGGTCTTGTTGATCTTCTTGCTTTGCTCGACCAGCTTTGCGGGCACCTCGGCAACAAGCTTACCGTTCTGATAGAACCCTATTTCGGGCTTCGTGGAGCTATTGTTCAGAGCCACTCTGTATTCCCCCGACTGGAGCGTTGGCCCGCCGGGAATTCGCGCCGCTTGGAGAATCTCGACGTCGGCTGACTTTTTAGAAGAATGCCCGAACTCAAGGAGCGGGAACTTCGCGAATGCCATGCTGGTTGCAACCAGAATCCCCGCCGCCGCCAGCATTGATTTGCTCAATACATCTTTTTTCATTTCTCTGGTCCCTCCTTTAAGAGACGTTGTTCGTCCTGCCGGCTGAACCTGACCTGCTTTCAGACCAACCGGGACGAACCTGAATCTCGACCTTAATGCAAAGGAAAGGCTCAAACCATACCAACCAATAGCTAATTTCGGAGGGGAACTCTGGTAGCTCTAGTCCCGCCTCTTTGGTAGTGGGACATCGCGAAACCCGCGCCTGCCGCGAAACCTTTCGGGAGGTCCGTGGAGCTTGGCCCGGACCTGGGACGCTGATCCGAGGGGTGTTGCTGACAGCATGGACGCCATCGTCGGACCAGCTACCGGCTTTCTGCTTTCGGAATACCGTCTGTCCGGTATTTCTCCTCTTGGGGTTCTGCCGATAGGCTTAATAAGGGTGGGCCTTGGGAATCTCGATTTTCAAGGCACATCCGACAAGGCCAGTCTGCGGAAGGAGCGATTTCAAATGCTTATGAGTCAGCCACCGTGCTTTCCATCGGACAACGGAACCATTCCCGCGGACCCTGTCCCTCACCCGGCCACAAGTGGCCGTCCTGCGCCAATCATGCGGCAAGCCATACATTCCTTCTTCGCACGGGTTGCGGACTTCTTCCGCCGGAAGAAGGGCAGTACCACTTGGCTGTGGTCGTTGCCCGCGGGCCGTTCATCGATGGACCCCATTACCGTAATTGGGCTTGTGACCAGCGACGAGGACAGCCGACTACTCACCGGCATATGCAGCCGAAACCAATGGAATCTGCTTTTCGTGGACACGTGCGAAGAGGCCCGGATTGCGTTGCATAAACTGAAGGCGCCGGTGATCCTGTGTGACCGCGATCTGCCCGGCAAGGGATGGCGGGGGACGGTGGCAGATTTGGCGTCGTCTCCCCACCGCGCTTGTATCATACTGGTTTCCGAAGTAGTCGACACCTACTTATGGAACGAGGTGGTGCGCACGGGCGGGTTCGACGTCTTATCCAAACCACTTCGCGAAGAGGATGTGGTTCGTGCGGTCAGGCTGGCGTGGTCGTACTGGAACAGCGCAAATTATCGGGTGATCGGGTGAACAAAAAACAATGCGCTGAACGAGACTATCGGGTGATCGGAAGATCAGGTGAACAAAGAGCAATCCGCCTCGAATTTGTTTCCGGTTGCTCCGATCCCGATGCTTTTGCCGGCCCGCCCCCCCCTGCTTTTGTATGCCGATCTGCCACTCACCGAGGCTTTTGTTCGCCCGATCTCCCCATCACCCGATCTCCCAATACTTGAAGTTAGACTAGGAGATGATGCCCTTGCGCACCGCGTACAGGATCAACTCCGCCACGCTGTGCAGATTGAGCTTGTCTTGAAGGTTCCTGCGGTGCGTCTCCACCGTGTAAAGGCTGAGGTTTAGTAAGGTCGCAATGTCTTTGTTCGATTTGCCCTCCGCCAACAGTTGCAGGATCTCTCGCTCTCGTGAAGTGAGTAGCTCATAGCTATCTTCGGCTCCTCGTTTTCTCATGTCCCGCACATAATCTTCAACCAGGATCTTGCTGATTTCGGGACTGAAGAACGCCTTTCCTCCGCTCACCGCCTTGATGGCCTCAATGAGGTCATCTTCCGCGGAGTCCTTCAAGAGATAGCCTTTGGCTCCTACTTTGAGCGCCCGTAGGACGTAGCCCTCGTCCGAGTGCATACTGAGAATTATGATCGCCACCTGCGGTAGCAATGCTCTGATTCGTTGGGCGGCCTCGATGCCGCTCAGGTTAGGCATGGCGATATCCAGAATGACGATATCGGGTTTTGTCGCCTCCGCCCGCTCCACCGCCTGGCGGCCGTCTGCGGCTTCACCGACCACCTCGAATCCCGCCTGCCTCTCCAGCAGGAGCCGCAAGCCTCGGCGCATAATGTTGTGATCATCCGCTAAGAGAATCCGAATCTTTTTCTTTTCCACGAGCGTCTCCGCTCCCCTCATTATTACTGAACGGGAGTTCTACCGCCACGATTGTTCCGCTTCCCAGCCCGGAATGTATCTCGCACTTGCCTCCCAGCCTGGCAACCCGCTCTTCAATCCCGAGTAGCCCCAGTCCCTTCGTCTGCCTGACATCGAAACCCTGGCCGTCGTCCTGGATGGAAAGTGACAGTCGGCTCGGTTCCTGTTGGACTCGGATGTGGACCCTTGTGGCGCGCGCGTGCCGGGAACAATTGTGCAGCGCTTCCTGGACTACACGATAGATGCAGGTTTTGTACGCGTCGGGGAGATCATCCGTCACCAGCTCAGCCGCGACGCTCACCTCCATGGAAGTCTGCTTGGATACCTCGCGAGCCTGCCATCGCAGAGCCGGAACAAGACCCAGATCGTCCAGCATGGACGGTCGAAGGAGAAGGGCCATATTGCGAACCACGCGCACCGAGTTCTCCACCAGGCTCTTGACGGTCTCCACATGACCGCGCGACTGGGCATCGGTCTGTATCGCAGATTCTGCCGACAAATTCCGCAGTTCCACCAGAACCGCCGACAACGCTTGGCCCACTTCATCGTGGAGCTCGCGGGAGAGTGCACGCCGCTCGTCCTCTTGCGCCTGCACCAGCCGGGCGGAGAGCTGCCTCGAGCTGCCTGCGCGCTTCGACAACCTCTTGATATTGAGCGTGCGCGTGGGCTTCCAATCCCAGAATCTTCCACGTGCTGAAGGCAGCCATCCCCGACCCCAGGAGAAGTGTTGCCAAGAGAATCATTGCCAGCCGGCTCTGGAACTCCGCTAAGAGGTAGTCCACCCGGTGGTTGCCGGCATTCAACTGGTGCTCGTCGATGTTCGCGATTCGGCCCGCGATGGCAAGCATCGCCGCGCGGCGAGGGAGGAACTGATTCCGGAGGAAAGTGTATCCCTCCCGCCGGCGCTGGCCGGCATCCCATTTGAAGATGGGGCCGAGGATCTGCCAGTAATTGGAAAGCTCCGCTGACAGATCGGCGTAGTATTGGGTCTGGTCAGGCTCGAGTTGGCCGGCAAACGAATCCAAGTCGGTCTCCATTTGACCGTGTACCTGTGCCAGGCTGGCTCGGTAGCTCTCGGCACGACCGGGCTCGGGCTCCAGCAAATAGTCTCGAACGTAGGTCCCGGAAAGGTAAAGCTGGGACCGTATATCATTGAGCGCATGGTTCTGCAAAAGGAACTGCCTTCGAATCTGGTTCTCGTCCCGTCGGATCTGTTGGAGAACGCGGATGCCGTAGATTCCCCCGAGGGCCATGATGGCCAGAAGGCCGCCAAAACCGGCCCCAAGAGCAAAACGTGTACTTAACAGAAGTCGATCCGAACCGCCTGCCTCGGTACTGCTCATGGCTTTCTCCCGCGTGGGGCAATATCAATCACTCCGCCAATCGGTTGACCCCGTCGAAGGCCGCATTCTTATAACCTTCGGCTAAGGTAGGATAGTTAAAAACGTTGCGGATGAAGTAATCGATCTTCCCCCCAAACGTCAACACAGCCTGACCGATATGCACGAGTTCGCTCGCGCTCTCTCCGATGATGTGCACCCCGAGAAGCTCGCGCGAGTCGCGGTGGAAGAGCAGCTTTAGCATCCCGATGTCGTCGCCGATGATTTGCCCGCGGGCGATTTCACCGTACATCGCCTTCCCGACTTCGTAAGGAACATTCTGTTGAGTGAGTTCTTCCTCGTTCCGCCCCACGAAAGAGATTTCCGGAACAGTGTAAATGCCGTAGGGAAATAGCGACGGCGCGCTTTGGGTTTCAATTCCAAAGGCGTGGCATGCAGCCAGGCGGCCCTGCTCCATGGAAGTCGACGCGAGACTGGGAAAGCCGATGACGTCGCCGGCGGCATAAATATGAGGCACCTCCGTTTGATAGGTGGAGTTAACCTTGAGGCGACCTCGAGCATCGGGTTGGAGGCCTGCGGCCGCCAGGTTTAATCCTGCTGTGGCGCCCGTCCTGCCAATGCTGTAAAGGGCTTTCTCCGCCACGATCTGCTTGCCGCTGGCAAGGCGAATTCGTACATGGGTGGCCGATCCGTTTTCCCCGCGCTCGATCGCCGTAACGGTTTCCCCCAGCCACAACGTCATGCGCCTCTGACGCAAGTGGTAATCCAGCGCCTCCACAACCTCCCTGTCCACAAAGGGCAGCAGGCGAGCCAAACGATCCACCAGGGTCACGCGAATCCCCAAGGTCGCAAAAATGCTTGCGTATTCGCAGCCGATGACCCCGGCGCCGACTACTGCCAAGGTCCGCGGCAGGCGCTTGAGGCCCAAGATATCGTCACTCAGAAGAATATTCTGGCCATCAAAGGGGATATGAGGGTCACGAGTAGCTTCCGTGCCCGTGGCAATGACAAACTTCGCGGCACTCACAACCGCATCGCCCGATCCATCCAACAGCGCAAGCCGAACTGTGCGGGGGTCAGCAAAAGAGGCTTGGGCATTGAGGACCACCACTCCGTTGCGCAGCAACTGGTGTCGAGTGACGTCGATCTCATGGCGAACCACGTGTTCCACTCGGAGCAGAAGATCTTCAATGGTGATGTTTTGTTTCACCGTGTAGGATTCACCGTAGATTCCACGCAGCCGGTATCCGGAAAGGTAGAGGGCAGCCTCACGAAGGGTTTTGCTGGGTATAGTCCCTGTGTTGATGCAAACGCCGCCCAACACCGCCTTTCGTTCAACAAGGGCCGTCTTCTTGCCCAGTTTTGCAGCTTGAATAGCCGCGCGCTGCCCTGCCGGACCTGAGCCGATCACCACCAAGTCGTAGTCAGAGGAAGCCATGAGTCATCCATTAGATGCCGGGAACCCTCCCGGAGTATGTCCATCTTCCGCTCACTTCCGGTAGATCACTCCACCCTTCATGACAAAGCTGACGCGCTGTAGCACGCCGATGTCGCTGAGCGGATCGCCCGGGACAGCAATGACGTCAGCCCAATAGCCTGGCTTCAGCGCGCCAATCCGCTCCTGCCAGCCGAGCAACTTGGCGCCGTTGAGCAGGCCGGCTTGCAGCGCGGCCAGCGGCGCCATGCCGTACTTCACCATCAGCACATACTCCCGCGCTTGCGTGCCGTGGGGAAAAGGACCAACATCCGATCCCACCGCCATCGGTACACCGGCTGCAATCTGCCTTCGAAACTCCTCCACATGAAGCCCGATTATCTGTCGCAGCCGCTCTGCTTGCGCGGGCAACGCCGCACGATCTGCGAAGTACTCCAGGATCGCAAAGGTGGGCACGGCGAAAATCTGTTTCTCCCGCATCAAGCGCATGGTTTCATTGCTCAACTGATCAGCGTGATCGATCGACGCGACACCCGCCTGCGCTGCATATAGCGTGCCCGGCTCGCCCGTCGCATGAACCGCCACGCGCTTGCCGGCGCGGGCCGCTTCCCGCACCGCGGCGTCCAGTTCGGCTTCGGTGTACTGGTAGGGCGTGGAAAGGTGACCCCCGCGAATTGAGTCCGGACCGGTTTCGTAGATCTTAATGAAGTCGGCTCCCTCCTTGAATTGCTGACGGATCACCGTCACCAACTCCGCCGCGCTATTTGCGTAAGTGGCGTTCGAGAAGATGTGCTGTTCGGGATTGTAGGCGATGGCATCTTCGTGTCCGCCCAGAATGTCCACCGCATTGCCGCTAATGCGCATGCGTGGCCCAGGGATTGACCCCTGGTCGATCGCATTGCGCACTGCGGTGTCGGCTGAGCCTGCCCCTTCGGTCCCCATGTCCCGCTCCGCCGTAAAGCCCGCCATCAGGTCGTCCCGCGCCGCGAGAGTCGCGGAAATCGTGCGCTGCGGCACCGACTCTTGGATGGTCTGCAAATCTTCGGCGCCCGGATGCAGAAACAGATGCACGTGAACATCAATCAATCCCGGCAATAGCGTACGATCGCCTAAATCGATGACCTCCGCCCCTGCCGGAGGCTTGATCGCCGAACCCACGGCGGCGATTCGGTCCCCTTCCACCAGCACTTCGCCGGGCGTGATTATTTTCCCACTCTCGATATCCAGCAGCCGGGCGGCATGCAACACCACCGCGTGCCCCGACGCAGGCGGCGGGGATTGAGCCGATACGCGGAAGAGAAGAAGGCAACAGGCGAAGAACCCAAAGAGCGTTACAGAGATGGAAGATTTTATTCTCATAATATTCACGATGATACCACCCCTGCTCGCAACCCCTGCACTTTGTTTCTACGCGGATTAACCAGCATGCGACGAACTGCAGGGATTCTTCGCTTCGCTCAGAATGACAAGCGAACGGGCTTAGGATGACAGGCCGCTGCAACTTCGCAATTGAGGTTGGATGTGATTTGACAATAGACGCGAGTACGGCTTATAAGCCAGTTAGCGGATATTGGGGGGACGAGCCCTGCCTCGCCGGAGCTCCACGGTCATCGAGCGATAGGGACTCGAAAAGGTCGATAGATCATGTTAAATTACCGTCCACGCCCTCACGATTCGCGAGAGAACAGGGAGGTTCAACATGCTAAGTCAGACTGGCTACAAATGCTTGGAACGGCATACCAGAGTCTTGGCGTTGGGCGGTCTGTTGGCATTGTGCTGTTTCTCTGCCAAGGACTCGCAGGCGCAGTCTGCCCAAGGAAATCAGTCTCCTGACGCTTTGCACCAGCTCAGCAGTTCGGTTGAGGAACTAGTAAAACGAGTCTCCCCAAGCGTTGTCCAGGTGCTTGCGACTGGATTCGGCCCTATGCAGGAAGGGGAGAGTAGCGAAGCCGCTCTAGTGATCGGGAGGCTTCGTAGCATTGGTTCCGGGGTCATCATCGATCCTGACGGTTATATCCTGACGAACGCTCACGTACTCAGAGGCGCCCGACGAGTTCAGGTAGTCTTGCCTTCTCCAGTTGTGGGCGCGTCTCCTGATCTTTCTACTCTCAGCGCCAGAGGTCGCACAATGGACGCCCGCATCGTTGGACTATCCAGGGAAATCGACCTCGCGGTGCTCAAGATAAAAGCGAAAGGGTTGCCTGCCCTACCCATCGGCAAGTACAGCAATCTTCGGCAAGGCGAGATGGTCTTCGCGTTTGGCAGCCCCGGGGGCTTGCAGAATTCCGTAACGATGGGTGTGGTAAGCGCAGTTGCTCGTCAACCCGACCCCGATAGCCCGATGGTTTACATCCAGACTGATGCTCCCATCAACCCCGGAAATAGCGGGGGGCCGCTGGTGGACGTTGACGGGGAACTGGTGGGGATCAACACCTTCATCTTGACCCAGTCGGGTGGAAACGAGGGTTTAGGTTTCGCCCTCCCTAGCGGCGTTGTCGCCGTTGCTTACCCCCAGCTCCGCAAATTCGGCCATTTCCATCGCGGGGAGATCGGCATCAGCGTCCAAACCATCACCCCGAGCTTGGCCGCGGGCCTGGGACTTGGGAAGGAAGAGGGGGTAATCATTTCGGATGTCTCGCCGGGCAGTCCCGCAGAGACGGCTGGCCTCGAGGTTCAGGACATCATCTTAAGTATCGACGACAAGCCCGTGGGAAGTCTTCCAATATTTGGCATGTATTTATATATGCTCCGAGCAGGAGACCGAGTGAAAATCGTGGTTCTTCGCGGCCCCGAACAACAGGATATGCAGGTCCCCGTCATGCAGCGTCAGCACAATGTCGACCGCCTGATGGATCTGATTGATCCCGAGAAAGACCTTGTCAGCAAGCTGGGGATTCTCGGCATCCAGATCGACAAGAAAATCGCGCAAATGTTACCGGACCTCAGGGAAGCATCTGGGGTGATCGTGGCCGCTAAGGCGGCTGGATTTGGCGGGGAGGAAAACTCACTTGCAGCAGGTGACGTGATCCACGGTCTCAATGGAACGCCTGTCATCGGCCTGGATTTTCTCCGCTCAGCACTGGACGCTATTAAGCCCAACAGCCCTGTCGTCCTCCAGATCGAGCGGGAAGGAATCCTGATGTATACCACTTTACGGATGGATTGACGGGCAGGTGGTGCAGACATCGTTTTGTGACATCTGCGCCACTCCGCCAATTTACCGTCGGCCCCCAAAGCCGCCGCGGGGGCCACCACCAAAGCCACCCATCCTACCCATCGGCATTCCACGCATTCCGCCGCGGCCCATGGCCATGCTTCGGGGCAGGGCGCGGAATCCGGGTGAGCCCCTCAGGGGTTGGTGTGCGAGCGGCGGCAAGGCCGCCCGAGTAGCCCCCCGAACGATGCCACCTGGGGCGACGGGATAATGGTAGTAGCGACCGCCGTAGCCAAAACCATAGTAGGGAGCCCATCCGATGGCCCAGGGCGAGAAGAAAGGATAGCCGAAGGGACCCCACCCCATTCCCCATCCAGGCATGAACGCAAAGTCGTACCAGAATGGATCCCAATACCAGCCAGGTCCCCACCATCCACCGTCGGCCAACAGTGCGTTGGCCTCCTCGACGTTCGAATTAGTGGCGTATTCGCTTCTCAACTTGCTCCAACGGTAGAGAGGATCGTCCTCGACCTGCTTCTTGTGGTACTTCTGCCCAGCAAGAGGTTGTGCCTCTGCCAGCAGCGCCTCGCGCCCTTTCTTGAGTTTGACCTCCTGATCTCCTTCGAAGGTTACAGCTTTGCCATCCAGCACTTTCACGGAAGGATGGTTGGCGTTGAAATCGTACAATCCCTGCTTTGTAACCCGGGTCGTGGCGCCGTCCACCACTACACTCACGTTGTTCTCCTTGAACAATTCATCCACTTCCAGCATGGCCGAACCCCTCGTCAACTGCACCTGGGTATCCGCCAGCCCCGGCGAAATCATTTTCACCTCACTGTTGTGGCCGATTCGCAAGTACGCACCCGGCGTGAGCAGTATCTCGGCATTGCCGTTACCGGTGTCCAACACCTGATTGGATTCAAGATACGTCCCAAGAATCGCGATTGACGGGGGCGCAAAACCACAGAAAAGACGCTCACCCTCACGGGATGTGTGTTATAGAGATTTTGTGAGAAATCCTAGACCCACACCCGGAGGGTGAACGATGGAAGCAAGCCTACCGCAATTGATTCTGCCTATCAAGATGGAAAGAAGTTCGGAGCGGCTGACCAGTCTGGGCGGGCTGGTGGTGTTGGAGGAACTGGCGCGAGCGGTGAAGCTGTGGGAGGAGGTAGAGGGCGCGCTGGAGGGTCCGAAGTCGGGACGAGGATATAAGCCGCGGGAGTTTGTGCAGGCGCTGGTGTGGATGCTGCATGCGGGAGGAAGGCGGCTGGAGGACTTGCGGGAGTTGCGGGCCGAGCAGGAGGTGCTGGGGGAGTTGGGCTTGGAAGCGGTGCCGGACGCCGGGACGGTGGGGGACTGGCTGCGTCGGCAAGGACGGGGCGGGGCGGAAGCGATCCAGCAGGTCAGCCGGAAACTGGTGGCGTCTTGTTTCGAGCAAGAGGAAGTGATTCTGGATGTGGATGCCACAGAGATCGAGGCGGAGAAGCAGGAAGCCGCGTGGACCTATAACCACGTGCAGGGCTACATGCCTTTGCTGGGGTACGTGAACGGGGTGTGCGTGGGTCACCAGTTTCGGGAAGGCAATCAGAGTCCCAGTGCCAGGATCTTGGAGTTTGCACAGAGCTGCGAAGCGGCGCTGCCGCCGGGGAAGCGAATCTATTTCCGCAGCGACAGTGCGGCCTACCAAGCGGCCGTGATTAACCATTACAGCCAGCCAGGGCGCAGTTTCACGATCACGGCGGACCTGGACGCCGCCGTGAAGCGAGAAATTCAGAACCTGCCGGCAGGGGCTTGGCAACCCTACCGGACGCAAGCGGGCATCGCCACCGACCGCGAGATTGCCGAGACGGTGCACACCCTGAACGGGACCAAGCAAGCTTTCCGGTTGATCGTATTGCGCTGGCCGAATCCGCAGCCGAATTTGTTCGAGGCGGAGCGCTATTGCTATCACGCGGTGGCCAGCAACCGGGAGGAGCCGGCGAGCGAGGTCGTCTGGAAGCACAACCAGCGAGGGGAGAGCGAGAACTGGCATAAGGAACTGAAGGTGGGTTTTGGCATGGAGGTCGCCGCGGCGACCCGTGCGGGCAGTTGGAGGCCAATGCCCTGTATTTTGCCATTGGGGTGTTAGCCTACAATTTGGGGCAAGTGTTGAAAGGGCGGGTGCTGCCGGCGTCCTATCGCACGGTGACGGTGGCCACGCTGCGCTGGAAGGTGTATCGGCTGGCGGGGAAGCTGGTGCGCCACGCGCGCGGCTGGATGCTGCAGATCAAGGCCGACCTGGAGAAATGGCTCTTATTGCAATCCGCTCGGGTCTGTTGCGCGACGCTGCGGACCTGAAGCAGGGAGGCAAAAAACGGCTAGCCGTGGAACTACCGCGCGGCGGTGTCCGCGGGGGGTGGGAAAAAATTATCCGGAGGACGCATGGGCCCCTGAATCATGAGCTGAATTGACTCGCGACTTCCCTTCGGTTAACCGAAGGTCGCGCCCGTCACCCTTTCCACCTCCTCACAACCGCCTCACCCCGCCAATCGCGATTCTTGGGTACGTGGAACCGATTGACTTCGGCGATTGCTTTTGACCCTGCACTGACACTTGGCCTTCAACATAATTCAGCGTCCCCGGCGGGGGCATGGTCGTGTTGTCCGCTACGCCTAATGCCGCGGTAGCCAGAAGGACTAACGTCACTTGCCAAATCCGTTTCCATTTTCCGTTCATAGCGCACCTCTTTTCTCACACTATATTTGATGCAACCGGGTTGCACCTAGCTACCCCCAGCCGATTAGCATGCCAAGTAATACCTCGCCCCAGGCAACCTCTCCGACTAACCCTGCTTCCAAATCATATGCAGACTCGGGAGAAATGGTGAGGAGAAAAGAGCCTGCCTTCCAGGTGGTGATAATCCTTAGGGTTTACGACAAAGCAGCTTGCCTCGCGGCAAGTTCTATGGCATTATAAAATGTTGGGTATCTCAAGGGCTCCTTCAGGACTCGATTGCGAAAGCATGAAGCGAATCACCGCGCGCTCCCGGCGCTTTCTTGTAGCTAGCGTCATGCTGCTGCTAGTCGGCGTGGTCGGTCTGTCGATCGCCACCAGGAGGCCGTGCCTTCATGTCCGCAGCGGACCTTGGCACACTTCCAAAGCCGGCCACATGAACGAATCGGCGCAGCACGAGAGTGCTGTCACTAAGCCGGCTGAAACCGCAGACGATGTTGCGGTGGAAGTGAAAGCCTCCCGTGCGCGTTACGTTCCTCACGAAGAAATACTCCCCATTGCTCTTCCTTTAACCATACAAAGACATCACTTCCGGTCACCGCCCGTCCTCTAATCGAGCTCGTGCGTCTTTTGCCCTAGCAGGGCAACTCATTCGGTGAGCCGTCCAGTAGGTAGTGCTCAACTTCTCATGACATCGTAGTCATCGCTTCGTCGGTTCGACAGGGACCAAATGACGAGTCGTACCATGGTTAGCAAACGATTGGACCCTTCAAGGGGGATATGGCATGCCAACGGACACGGTACTAAGCTCGGAGGAACTGGAATCGCTGCGTTGCCTCAGTAGCTGCGAGGTTGCGGACGCCCTCGAGACACTGGATGTGCGCCTGCGCAACGAGGGCTTCATGGACTCGAGCGTCCGGTGCTTGTTCCCGACCCTCCCGTCCATGGTCGGCTATGCGGTGACAGCGCGAATCCGTACTTCCGAACCTCCGATGACGGGGGGCGCTTACCCAGATCGCACCGACTGGTGGAGTTATCTTCTCACCATACCAGCCCCGCGCGTGGTGGTGTTAGAGGATTTGGATCGGCATCCCGGACTCGGATCGTGCGCCGGGGAAGTGCATGCGCATATTTTCAAGGCTCTGGGCTGCGCGGGCCTGGTCACCAACGGCGCCGTTCGCGACCTGAAAGCCGCTGAGTCGTTGGGCTTCCCTTTTTTCGCCGGTAGTGTTGCGGTGTCTCGTGTCTACTATCACATGCTGGAATTCGGCATACCGGTGGAGGTTGGCACCTTGAAGGTTCGACCGGGTGATCTGCTGCACGGAGACCGGCACGGTGTGATCAGCATTCCGGACTCCGTTGCCCGGGACATTCCGGCGGCGGCGGCGAAGGTGGCCGCGCTCGAACGCCGGGTGATCGAGGTGGCAGACTCGCCGAATCCCTCCCTCGGCGACTTACGCGAAGCCGTGCAGCAATCACTGAGACAGGAGAAGTTTCGCCGGTGATGCTCAACCATGATCGCACGACCTTCGATACCCAAGAGTTCAGCTCTGATGCCCAATGGAGTCCTAGGATGATCAACGACATGCTCAGCTCAGCCGTTCGTGAATTTGCGCGGCTGCTCAAGTCCGGTTGGGAAGCGACCCTGGCGCCGCTGCTCATCGGCGTCCTGCTGATGACAGCGGGTTGCTCACGCGATGAGGGTGGCCGCGCCCAGTCCGCTGAGGGCGAAAAAGTTGTGAGTGTAGCGGTGATTAAGGTTGCGCGCGCCGACCTCTCCCAAGGTCTGCGTATCGCGGCGGAATTCCGACCCTTTCAAGAAATCGACGTCCACGCCAAGGTCCCCGGGTATGTGAAGCGGATCTATGTGGACGTGGGAGACCGGGTGAAGAAAGGTCAGATGCTGGCCGTGCTCGAAGTGCCGGAACTTCAGGATGAACTGAATCAGGCGGCCGCCGCGTTGCGGCAAAGCGAGCAGGAGGTGGATCAGGCCCAGCACGAACTGAAGCGCGCCCAGGCGGACTACACTGTCGCCCATTTGACCTACACGCGGCTCGAAGGAGTGATGAAGACCCGCCCGGAACTCATCGCCCAGCAAGACGTGGACGACGCCCAGGGGAAAAACGAGGCAGGCGGAAGCCCAGGTGGAAGCCGCGAAAGCCGGCTTGGCCGCCGCCCAAGAACACTTTCAGGAGGCCACCGCCAATCGCGAGAGAGTGCAGGCCCTATTCGACTATACCAAGATCACGGCTCCCTTCGATGGAGTGGTTACCGGGCGATATGCCGATACCGGGGCGATGCTGGCAGCCGGCACATCGTCGGAGCAACAAGCGCTCCCGCTCGTCAAGCTCTCGCAGAACGGGTTGCTCCGCCTCGATATTCCGGTTCCCGAGACCGATGTTCCGGCCGTACGCCTCGGCAAGAAAGTGAGCGTGGAAGTGCAGGCTCTAAATAAGACTTTTGAAGGCACGGTCGCAAGGTTTGCCGACAAGGTGGATGACTCCACCCGCACCATGATGACGGAAGTCGATGTTCCCAATCCCAACTTGGAGATCGTACCCGGGCATGTACGCTTACGTGTCCTTCCCGGTCATGGAGAAGAAGAACGCGCTGGCGGTCCCTATCCAGGCGGTTTCGCGAGAGGGTAACAAGGCCATGGCGTATCGAGTCAACGGCGACAATCGGATTGAAGTCCTGCCTGTCACTCTCGGCATTGAAACCCGAAGCCAGCTTGAGATTCTCTCGGGCCTTTCGGAGGGTGACCGAGTGGTGGTCGGCAACACCAGCCAGTTGCGGCAGGGTGAGATCGTCGCTCCGAAACTCGTGGAGTTGTCCGAGCCAGGTGGAGGTAGCTAATGCCCCGTTTCGCCATTCGCAATCCTTATTTCATCGTCGTTCTCTGTCTCTTCGTGGTGGTGATCGGCCTCACCAGCCTGGTCCGCATGCCGGTAGATTTGTTTCCGGTCATCAACATTCCGGAAGTCGTGGTGGCGACGTTTTACAGCGGCATGCCTCCGGAAGAAATGGAAGGCAGACATCACCGGACGTTTCGAACGGTTCTTCACGCTGGGAGCGGGCATCGACCACATGGAGTCCCGGTCTCTCGAGGGGGTCAGCATCATCAAGATTTACTTTCAGCCGGGAACCAGTGCCGACGCCGATGCCACCGAAATCTCCAACCTGGCCATGGCCGACCTGGGACGCCTGCCCAAGGGTACGCTGCCGCCGGTGGTGATGAAGTTTGACGCCTCCAGCCTCCCGGTTTGTCTGGTCACGCTGAAGGGCCAGGGGCTTTCGCGAAGCGCAACTTCGCGACACCGGCCAATACGCGGTACGCAACCAGTTGGCAACGGCGTCACGGGGCGTCGGTTCCCCCGCCTTTCGGAGGCAAGTACCGGCAGATCATGGTCTATGTGGATCCGTTGAAGCTTCAGGCCCATGGCCTGAGCGTGATGGACGTGGTGGATGCGGTCAATAAGAACAATCTGATCCTGCCCGCGGGCGACGCCAAGATCGGCCCCTACGACTACGACATCTACACCAACAGCGAGATCGAGCACGTTCCGGACCTGAACCAGATTCCGCTCAAGACCGTCGGCAACCAGTACGTCACGGTGGCGGACGTGGGTTCCGCCCAAGATGCTTCCACCATTCAGCTCGATATCGTTCGGGTGGACGGCCAGCCGTCGGTCTACCTTCCCATCATGAAGCAAGGGGGCGACACCAACACCATTGCCGTGGTCGACGCCGTCAAGTCGACTTTGAAGCGCTTGGTTGATGTGCCCAAGCAGCTTGTGACCAACGTGGTGTTCGACCAATCGGAGTTCGTGAAGAAAGCCATCAGCACGCTGATCCACGAAGGCACCACCGGGCTGCTGCTCACCGGTCTGATGGTGCTGCTGTTCCTGGGCAGCCTGCGCGGGACGGCGGCCGTGTTTCTTTCCATTCCGCTCTCGGCTCTCGCCGCCATCATTGCCTTGTATTTCGGAGGCAGCACGGTCAACAGCATGGTGCTGGCGGGCCTGGCCATCGTCTTTTCGCGCCTGATCGATAACTCGGTGATCGTGCTGGAGAACATCTTCCGCCACATGGAGCTCGGGCGAGCCTCCTGAAGTGGCGGCCGAAAAGGGCGGGCAGGAGGTGAGCACGGCTGTCCTGGCGGCCACCATCGCCAGCGCTGTCGTCTTCTTCCCGGTCACCTTCCTTTACGGCGTGAGCAAGTTCCTCTTCTCCGCCCTCGCGCTTGGCCGTGGTCCTGGCCCTCTTTGCCTCCTACTTCATCGCCATGACGGTGGTCCCCCTGTTCTGCGCCAAGCTCATCAAGGGCACTCCGCACGGAGCCGGGCACGGACAGAGTGCGGAGGATGTCCCAGCCCACCCTGGCAAGGCGCGCCCATCCTGGGGCTACCCGCTTCAACACAGCCTTCAATCATAGATTCCATCAGATGCTCGACTGGTATGAGGCCACCGTGGACCGATCCCTGCTTCGACCCTGGCGGGTGGTCGGCGCGATCATGGGAGTCTTCCTCGTGAGCCTGCTTATCTTTCCCCTGCTCGGCGTCGCCTTCTTTCCCCGCAGCGACGCCGGCCAATTCGTCATCAACATGAAGGCGCCCACCGGTACTCGTGTCGAACTGACCGAAAAGCTGGTGGCGAAGGTTGAAGACCTGGTCCGAGAAGTAGTCAAGCCCAGCGACCTGAAGCTGATCGTTTCCAACCTTGGAGTGATTCCCGATTTCACTTCCATCTATACCCCCAACTCCGGACCCCACACCGCCACCATCCAGGTGGCACTGACCGACGACCACAAGATCGGCAGCTACGAATACATGGACCGGGTTCGCGAACGGCTGGCTACGCGATATGCCGGAGATCAGCACCTTCTTCCAATCCGGAGGCCTGCAGGACGCTGTGCTGAATCAGGGCCTTCCCGCTCCCATCGATTTGCAGGTGAGCGGCCAGGACCTCCAGTCGACCTATCGAGTCGCCAGCGGACCTGGCACATCAGGATCCGCAACTTGCCCGGTGTGAGCGATGTCTACATTCCGCAGGATATCGACTACCCCGCCCTCCGGCTCCAGGTGGACCGGGTTCGTGCCGGTGAACTGGGTCTGAGCCAGAAGGAGGTGGTGGACAACGTCATCACCGCCCTGACCTCCAACCAGATGATCGCGCCGAGCTACTGGATCGACCCGCGTACAGGCAACGACTACTTCCTCACCGTCCAGTATCCGGAAAGCGACTATCAACAGTATGTTCTCCCTCAAAGGCATTCCCATCCGTTCGCCTTCTTCGAAAGAGCCGGCTTTTCTCGACCAGGTGGTCAAGGTGACGAACTTCAAAGCCCCGACGGAAGTGGACCACTACCAGATCCAGAGAGTGATCGACGTCTACGTGACTCCAGCCACTGAAGACCTGGGCCGCGTGGCCAATGCTGTCGACAAGATCATGGCCCGAACCCGCCTTCCCGAAGGCGTCGGCCTGGTGATGCGCGGCATGGTGGAAGGCATGCGCCAGTCGTTTCGCAGCTTTGGTTTTGGACTGATCCTGGCCCTGGCCCTCCTTTACCTGGTTCTGGTGGCCCAGTTTCGCTCCTTTGTCGATCCCTTCCTGATTCTGCTCGCCGTCCCCACCGGAGTGACGGGCGTGCTGGTGTTCCTCTGGATCACGGGAACCACCATGAACGTGATGTCGCTGATGGGCGTGGTGATGATGGTGGGCATGGTGTCCTCGAACAGCATTCTGATTGTGGAATTCGCCCACCAGCTCGAAGCGGAGATGTCCGTGCGCGACGCGGTGGTCACCTCCTGCCGCATCCGCTTGCGCCCGATTCTGATGACTTCCCTCGCCACGATCTTTGGACTGATTCCCATGGCCTTGAAGCTCGAGACCGGAAGCGAGGCCTACGCCTCGCTGGGGCGCGCGATCATCGGAGGCCTTACCTCTTCAGTGATTCTGACGGTCTTCATCGTTCCGGCGGCTTACCTGCTCGTCTACGGGAAGAAGAAGCAGCCTGGCAGCCAGGCGTTAACGCCGGCAGAAGTTCCGGAGTAGGGTGTCATTCCGAGCGCAGCGAGGAATCTCGCCCTGGGCGGCTGCGGAAAGAGCAGGCTCACCACAGAGGCCACAGAGTTCGCAGAGAAGAAGAGAAGTGTTCTTCTCCGTGGTCTCTGCGTGCTCCGTGGTGCATCTTTTGGTCGCGGCGCACGAACAAGTTTGCGCCGTCGCCAAAGAGAGGCGTCCTCAGCATGAAATGGGACTGAACGGGGTTTGGGATCCCGAAAAAGCCAAATAGTTAGAGGAGAAATTATGAACAGAGGCATGCTGGTTCTTGTTGTCTTGCTTGCCGTTGGGGCAGGCGGCGGTGCGCGAGCCCAGAGCACTGCACCTGTGCAGCTCACGCTCAAGGACGCCGAAGCCCTGGCGCTCAAGAACCATCCTCAAGTTCTGGCCGCGCGGGCGACTTCGCTGGAATTCAACCAACTCGTTGTAGAGACGCGCTCTGCCTATTTTCCGACGCTCGACGCTGCGCTGACCGGGTCAGGCGGCAATCCGCAAGGTCGCATCGGCGCGGGTTATTTGGCTGAATCTCGCCTTTTTGACCGGCTCGGGGCAGGAATCTCGCTTTCCCAGCTCATTACCGATTCGGGGCGCACGCCCAACCTTGTGGCGAGCTCGCGCTTGCAAGCCCAGGCAAGCCAGCAAACCTACGAGGCCACACGCTACGATGTGTTGCTGGCCGTCAACCAAGCCTACTTCAACGCCCTCCGCGCGCAAGCCTTGGTTAAAGTCGCGGACGAAACCGTAGCGGCGCGTCAACTCCTGGCCGATCAGGTCACGGCGTTGGCAAGAAACAAACTGCGCTCTCAGTTGGATGTTTCGTTTGCTGACGTGAACCTGTCGGAGGCCAAACTCTTACTGCTCCGTGCCCAGGATCAGGTGCAGGCGGCGTTTGCCGAGCTGACGCGGGCGTTGGGCGCGCAACAGGAGTCGAGCTACAAATTAGTGGATGAGCCGTTGCCCCCCAGTCCCCCGGGTGACGCCGACTCGCTCCTCACCCAAGCCTTTACCAATCGGCCCGACCTTTTGAGTCTGCAATTCCAACGCGATGCGGCGGTAAAATTCCAGCGGGCGGAAAGGGATCTCTCGTTCCCGACCGTGAGCCTGGTGGGCGTGGCGGGAGCCATTCCGGAGATCAATCAAATACTGTCGACCAACGTTCCCAACAACTATGAAGGCGCAGCACTGAACGTCGAGGTGCCGATCTTCAATGGGCACCTCTTTGCTGCCCGGCGCGAAGCGGCCCGCTACCGAGCCCAAGCCGAGGATCAAAGGGTGCGGGATCTTCAGGAGCGCATAGCGCGGGACGTACGGGTAGCGTGGTCCAGCTCCAGGACGTCGTTTCAGAATCTGGATGTCACGGCGGAATTACTGCGGGAAGCCACCCTGGCGCTCGATCTGGCGCAGGGTCGGTACAACCTGGGACTGAGCTCGATTGTGGAGTTGTCCCAGGCACAGTTGAACCTTACCCAGGCGGAAATCGAGAACTTGAGCGCCAAGTACGACTATCAGAGCATCTACGCCACGCTACAATACACCATGGGTTTATTGCGCTGATCTCATCCCTTGACAAACTTCAAGGCCGCCGAGTTGAGACAATAGCGAAGGTGAGTCGGAGGCGGGCCGTCGTCAAACACGTGACCCAGGTGAGCATCGCACTTCCTGCACTGCACTTCGGTTCGTGACATGCCGAGCGTCAAATCACCTTCAGTGCGGATGTTTTCCGCCGCGATCGGCGCCCAGAAGCTTGGCCAGCCCGTTCCTGATTCGAATTTTGTATTGGAACTGAAAACGGCATTGTCGCAACAGACGCAGCGGTAGATGCCCTGTTCATGATTGTTCCAGTACTTGCCCGTGAAAGCCCGCTCCGTTCCCTTTCTTCGAGTGACCTCGAATTGCTCGGGAGTCAGCATCTGCTTCCATTCTTCGTCTGTCTTCATCACCTTCTCAACCATGACAGCCCCCTCCCGCTTGCCGGAGTCTGTGAATTCCACCAGGGATACCAAGTGGGGCTTGCTCTTGCTGCGCGGAATCCCCGCGCCTGGGGAGGCAGCGGTTGCATCGCTCCGAAGAGCGAAGCCGCCCCCCACAGCAAAAGCAGCCGTGAGGAATCCCCTGCGGCTCAAGCTTTTGTCGCCTAGAACACGCCACCCTTGCATTCTTTTCGGTTGCATGCGCCCCCCTGATCGTCTCTTTGTTTGCCCCTTGCCCGACACTACAAGAGATGGAAATAAGGGGTCTTTGGTTGCAGGGAGTTTGCCTGTTGGGCGGGCCGTATCCTGGTTTGACTCGTAGCGCCCCGACTCGTCGGGGCGCTTGCCGACCTAAAGGTCGGCGCTACACTCAGGCGTTCTCGATGGGCGGCGGGCACGAGCCATTGACGGGATACACCAAGCTTCGATCCGCCTCCCAGGAGAGGTAAACCTTGGCTCCCGGGGAGGTCCGCTCAAGGGGAAGAGCGTTGGCTGCCATAGCCCCGCGGACGACCAGGCGTTCGCCGCTCGCAATCCGAACTGTCCAACGCCGGCTACCGCCTTCGAAGATGGCCTCCACAACCTCGCCGGGCACAATATTGGCCGCCTCGCTGCTGGGTCGAGGGCGGCCCAGCGTCAGTCGCATGGCCTCCGAACGCACACCCAGCATGCCGGCAAGTCCCAGGCCCATTTCCATGGAGTCCCTCGACCAGAGGATCAATCCGTTCACGGTTTCGAAGCGGGTACCTTGGGTGGAATGGCTGAGGCAACGCACGGAGAAGAAATTCTCAACGCCCATGAACTCCGCCACGAAGGGCGTCCGGGGCGCTCCGTAGGTCTCCTCCGCCGGCCCAACCTGCTCGAGGCGCCCATGGTTGATGACGGCAATCCGGTCCGACATCACCAGCGCCTCTTGCTGGTCGTGGGTGACGAAAATAAAAGTGATTCCCAGGCGCTCGCGCAGGCGCTTCAACTCGACTTGCATCTGCTGGCGGAGCTTCTGGTCGAGCGCGCCCAGCGGCTCGTCCAGCAGCAGCACCGCCGGCTCGAGAACAAGAGCCCGCGCCAGCGCCACGCGTTGCCGCTCACCTCCGCTCAGTTGATGCGGATAGCGGTCCTCTTTTCCCGGCAGCTCGACCATCTCCAGGATGGCCCGAACTTGTTGGCGGATTTCACCCCCCGGCAACTTCTTTTGCTCCAGACCGAAGGCCACATTGCGGAAAACATTCAGGTGAGGGAAGAGCGCGTAGTGCTGAAAGACGGTGTTCACATTGCGGCGGTAAGGGGGCAAAGGAGAGGCGTCGCGGCCGTTGATCAGGATTTGCCCGCTCTGGGGCTGCTCGAATCCCGCCACCAGCCTCAGAATAGTCGTCTTCCCGCTTCCACTGGGACCCAGCAGGGTGAGGAATTCCCCCCGCCCCACTTCCAGCGAAAAATCCTCAAGCGCCGTATGCTCCCCGTAGCGCTTGCTAACGCTCCGAAGTTCGATAATGCACTGCGGCAACTCTTCCAATTCTTGAGCTGACTCCACCGCCTCGTGGGATGTTCAACTCATCCTACTCGCGACTTCAGAAAATGGCAAGAGTGATTTTCTGATTTGTGATTTGCGATTTGTGATTTGCGATTGCCGGTTGCAGTTTGCGTGTCTCTGCCCCTTAGTCCCGCTTCGCGGGATGAGCGGTGGTGATTATTTCACACGTCCCCAACCGTCGGTCCTAACGCCCTGACACCTGAAATCACTCCACGCGACGGTGTCATTCCGAGCGGAGCGAGGAATCTCGCTCTGCGCCCTGTGTTCTTCCCCCTGTACCTTGACACTGTGCGCCGCCTTGTTACTCTGGTAAGCTGAAGAGTCCGAATTCCATGAAGACCCGCGTCGCAGCTCGCGGAGAGCTGAGAGGTGAAAGCTGAAAGCCCTTATGTCCAAAAAGCATAAAGAGACAGTCCAGAAACAATTCACCAAGACGGCCGACGCCTTTGCCAAGTTCGCGGTGCGTGATTCACCCGAGGTTCTCGCCGAAAAAGTCGAGTTTGCCAAGCCCCAAGCTCAGGAACTGGTTCTCGACGTGGCCTGCGGGCCGGGGGCGTTTGTTCTGGCCATCGCCCCGCGGGTGACGTTCGCCACGGGCATCGACTTGACACCTGAAATGCTCCGCCAAGCGCGCCAGTTCCAGGCCGAAAGACAAATCCTCAACGCGGTCTTCGCTTGCGCCGATGCCGACCAAATTCCCTTCCCCGATGCCTCCTTCGATCTGGTCACTTGCCAGCATGCCTTTCACCACATAACCAAGCCGGAGCCGGTTCTCGCGGAAATGATCCGCGTAACCAAACCCCAGGGCCGGCTGCTGATCCTCGATCCGCTGGCCCCGGAAAGCGACTCGAAATTCGAGCTCTTCAATCACATCGAAAGGCTCCGCGATCCTTCCCACACCTCTTCTCTTCGCCTCACCACCTTCCTCAGCATGTTCGAGAAGCATGGGCTCGAGGTATTTCGGCAGTCGCTCCGCCGACGGCAGCGCTCCTTCAATCAGTGGATGCGGCGCGCCGGACTCGAGCCCGGCCAAAAGCGCTACAACGAGACGCGAAAGCAAATGGAAGAATCCATGCCCGGCGATAAAGCCGGCTTCTCCGCCCGAGCCGATGGCGATGACATTCAGATTATCCACAACGAGGGGATGTTTTTGGCCAAGCGGCTCCCGGCAGATGGCGGGTAGAAAGATATCGGCCGTTCGCAGGAAGAACCCACTGGCCTAAGCTTGTCATCCTGGGCGGAGCGAAGGATCTCAGCAGTGAGTACTAGGCAGCGGGACGAATCCGGACCGTCGAATGTCCGAATTTGCGCCAATCCGGCTGGACGTGACAAATTGTCATTGACTGAGATTCCCTCTTCCTTTAGCCAGCCATAACCTATTTTCTTTTCAATAACATTCCCGGATAGATGGGTTAAGTTACTTTGTTTTCATAGACATTCCCGCAACGTTCGCGAGCTTTCCACACCGGTCCTTTGTTTTCAATTACATTCGCGCATCGTTCGTCAAAAAAAGAATTTCTTTCGCATTGCGACCTGCTATCTGGAGTTGATGGTTGGCAGAATACACCTGACAATAAATCATCCCCTACCGTTCCGCTTCTGCGCATGACGGCGACATTTCTCCTCGTGTCGGCACCCCCTCCGTGTCCTCCGTCGTCAGAAAGACCCTGGTCTCCGCGGGCGTTCCACACCGTAATCATACGCTACGAGTGTAGCTTACAAGAGGGAGCTTGTCAAGCAACAAATGTTGACCTCCGGCGCTGCGGTGAATGCCCTTGCCACAGGGCGGCGCTTGTGGTAACTATCTCCAATCGATGACGCCACTCGAGACTTACCTCCGGGAACTGCGCGAGATTCGCTCCACGGGCGCGGGAGTTGAGGAAGAATCCCACTATCATCCTCTTGCTACCCTGCTGAACGAGGTCGGCAAGAAACTGAAACCGAAGGTCAAGTGTGTCCTGCAACTCGCGAACCGGGGCGCCGGCAAGCCGGGCGGCGGCCTTTTCACGGCTGACCAGTTCGAGCACCTTTCGGACGCCGAGCCCCTGCCGGGCCAGCTTCCGGCGCGGGGCGCGATCGAGGTGAAGCCCGCCAAAGATGACGCCTGGGTCACCGCCGAGGCCAAACAGGTCACCAAGTATTGGAACCGGTACCGCCAGGTCCTGGTCACCAACTATCGTGATTTCGTCCTGGTGGGCCAAGATGCCGAGAGCAACCCGACGATTCTGGAAACTTACCGGTTGGCGGAAAGCGAGAAAGCCTTTTGGCAGGCGGCGGCCTCGCCGCGCTCGACGGCGGAGAAGCAGAACAACCGCTTCGTCGAGTATCTCCAGCGCGTCATGCGCCATGGCGCGCCCATTGCCGCGCCTGAAGATGTGGCTTGGTTCCTCGCCTCTTACGCCCGCGATGCCCTGGCCGGCATCCGCGACGTGGAGCTTTCGGCCCTGGCGGCGGTCCGCGCCGCGCTCGAAGAAGCTCTGGGCCTGAAGTTCGAAGGCGAAAAGGGCGAGCACTTCTTCCGCTCCAGCCTCGTCCAGACCCTTTTCTATGGCATTTTCTCAGCTTGGGTCCTCTGGTCCCGCCACAACCCACCCACATCCCGAAACCGGTTTGATTGGCGGCTCACGGCGTGGTCGCTGCGCGTTCCCATGATCTCGCGCCTGTTCTCGCTGGTCGCCGATCCCAACCAGCTTGACACGCTCAAGCTCTCCCAGGTGCTCGATTGGACGGGCACTGTGCTCAACCGCGTGGACCGCGCCTCGTTCTTCAGCAGGTTCGAGGAAAGCCACGCGGTGCAATATTTCTATGAGCCGTTCCTTGAGGCTTTCGACCCCGAATTGCGCAAGCAACTTGGCGTCTGGTACACGCCACCCGAGATTGTGAAGTATATGGTGGAGCGCGTCGATACCGTACTGCGACAGGAACTGGGCTTACCGCTTGGCCTTGCCGACAAAAACGTCTATGTGCTCGACCCCTGCTGCGGCACGGGCTCCTATCTGGTTGAAGTTCTCGACCGAATTCATCGGACCCTCAAGGAGCGCGGCGAAAACGGGCTTACCGCCAGCGACTTGAAAGAAGCCGCGCAAAAGCGGGTTTTCGGATTCGAGGTTCTCCCCGCGCCTTTCGTGGTTTCGCACCTTCAACTGGGCCTGCTTTTGCAGAAGCTCGGCGTGCCGCTCTCCGAGAAGAGTCAAGATCGCGTCGCCGTTTATCTCACCAACTCTCTAACCGGCTGGGAACCGCCCAAGGGCCCCAAACAGCGCCTAATGTTCAAAGAAATGGAAGAAGAACGCGATGCGGCCGAGTACGTGAAGCAGCAAGCGAAAATACTGGTGGTCCTCGGCAATCCGCCCTACAACGGATTCGCGGGGGTCGCTGTCGCGGAAGAGCGCGATTTGACGAATGCTTACCGCACCACAAAGCGCGCGCCAGCCCCTCAGGGGCAGGGTTTGAACGACTTGTACGTGCGCTTTTACCGCATGGCCGAGCGCCGCATCGTAGAGATGTCCGGCAGGGGCGTCGTCTGCTTCATTTCGAACTACTCCTGGCTCGACGGGCTGTCCTTCACCGGGATGCGTGAGCGCTATCTCGACGCGTTTGACCGCGTTTGGATTGATTGCCTTAACGGCGATGAGTACAAGACGGGGAAGCTCACGCCGGAGGGTCAGCCAGACCCAAGTGTATTTTCGACCGAATTCAACCCGGAAGGCATTCAGGTCGGAACCGCAATCGCGCTGCTAGTTTGTAGCGCCGGCGTCTCGCCGTCAAAGGAAGACAAAAGCCAGGAAGACGCTTGCGCGACAGAACCCTTCTTTTCCTACGACGACGTCGCCATTCGCAGCCGCGGACACCTGCCACATTGGGAAATCGAAGGCGGCACTTACTCTGTCACTTTCCGATTAGTGGATTCCCTGCCGCAGTCTATTCTCGACTCCATCGAATTCGAGCGCCAGGACATTGTGAAAACTGCCAAGCAGCAAGGGTGCGAGTTGACTGCTGTAGAGGAGAGGAAGCTGGCCAGACTCTATTCGGAGCACGTCGAAGCAGCCCTCGACGCAGGGAGCGGGGCCTGCCACTTGGCGAACCCGAAAGTCGCCGATGTGGTTGCCGGAGCTTTGCGATATTTCGATGGACAGCGTTACCAGCTTATTGCCTGGAGCGTAATGCCCAATCATGTGCATGTGGTTTTTCGGCCAGCTTCGGGTTATTCGCTGGAAAAGATTCTGCATTCCTGGAAATCATTCACTTCTAAAGAGGCCAACAAGATCCTCGGCAAGTCAAAGGAATTCTGGGAACGGGAGTCCTACGATCACCTGGTCCGCGACGCACAGGAACTGGAACGGATCGTCCGCTATGTCCTCGAGAATCCGGTCAAGGCCAACCTTAAGAATTGGAACTGGGTGTGGTGTAGCGCCGCCTTCTCGCCTGTTGGTAGCGCTGGCGTCTCGCCGGCAGGTTTGGCCTCCCACCCAGGGCCTGAAGACAGAAAGAGCCAGCGGGACGCTGGCGCTACGCCGGTGCGGTTCCGGCATCTGTGGGGTAAGACCAAACGTAAGCAATTGCTCGAAACCGCCGCACAGGATGGCCAGAGCCTTTACCAGGAACTCAAGCCCCCGCTGGAGCTTGGTCTGCCCTTCGCGCCCGCACAAGTGGACACCGCATATCTAGCGTGGCCGCTGCTGCCGGACCTATTTCCCGTCTCGTTTCCCGGTGTGCAGACGAGCCGAGATGACCTCGTTGTGGACATCGACCGTGAACGGCTGATCGAGCGCATGAAGCTGTACTTTGACCCGAAAGTGAGCCACGAGGATATGCGGCGAGTCTGTCCATCGGCCATGACGGACACGGCACGGTTTGACGCGGAGGCCGTGCGCGACTATCTTCGGAAACGCGGCTTCCTTCCGGACAACGTGCTTCAACACCATTATCGGCCCTTTGACTGCCGCTGGCTTTACTGGGAGCCGGAAACAAAGTTGCTGGATGAGAAGAGAGCTGAGTACTTCAGCGAGGTCGCTGAGGGAAACCTTTGGCTGGTGACAGCGCAGAAGAACCGAAAGGCGTTTGACCCTCCTTTCCTTACCGCGAAGCTGTGTGCGCGCCACATGGTTGAGCGGGGAGCCAATCTATTCCCGATCTGCCTTAGGCGCCAGCAAAACACCCTTGGGGATGTTCGAGCTGCGAACCACCCCGCACCCAATTTGACATCTACCGCTGAGAAGTACTTGCTCACCCTAAAAGGTGCAGCCGGGGAACTTGTGCAACATACGCTCGCCGTCTCTTACTCGCCCGCATACCGCAACGATAACGCCAGCGCGCTTCGTCAAGACTGGCCGCGCATTCCGCTGCCGGACTCGAAAGAATTGCTGCTGGCTTCGGCGGCGCTGGGCCGGAAGATCGCCGCGCTGCTCGACACGGAGACGCCGTTCGAGGTAGCGCCGGCGTCCCGCCGGCAGGAAAAGAAAGCCATCGAGACGCTGGCGATAGAGCAAGAGCCACCAGGATGGTGGCGCTACACCGGTATGCCCACGCGCATGGACGGCGAGCCGCTCGACGAAACCAAGGACCTCGCGGTGACCGCCGGCTGGGGCCACGCGGGCAAGGGCGGCGTCACCATGCCTGGCAAGGGCAGGCTCATCGAACGCGACTACACACTCGAGGAGCTTGCAGGTAGCGCCGCCGTCTCGGCGGCAAAAGAAGAAAAAAGCCAGCAAGATGCTGGCGCTACACGCGGCGCCGGCGTTATGCTACTGGGCGACCGTACCTGCGACGTGTACCTGACCGACGTGGCCTACTGGAAGAACATCCCGCTGCGGGTTTGGGAGTACACCATCGGCGGCTACCAGGTCATCAAGAAATGGCTCTCCTATCGCGAGGAAAAGTTGCTGGGCCGTCCGATAACCAAAGATGAAGTCCGCTGGGTGCAGGAGATGGCCCGCCGCATCGCCGCCATCCTCTTGATGGAACCAGCCCTGGACGAGAATTACCGCTCGGTCAAGGCTCATACCTACGAGTGGCCGAAGCAATCGTAGCGCGCGCCTGCTTCTGAAGGTCCGCGGCTTTTGAGGGTGATCCCTCTTCGAACCGCGGGCCTGCAAATCAGGTCCCTAACACGTCGCTCGTAACGAGGTAATGGAAGGACGTATCTACATTTCGGGTGTGTTCACTACGGTCAATCGCAACAAGTGCGGCGGCGGTGTGGGCTGGCTGGACAATGACCCTCATTTCTGGGAGCCTCCTCCGACTTGGGGCATTTGCCGCACAGATTTCAGGCGAGTCATCAAGGTTGGCGATTACATTTTCTTCGTCTTGCCGAAAGCCTCAGAATTGCCGCAGATGGTCTATGGCTATTTCAGGGTGCGAGAGAAAATCACACACATGCAAGCGTTTCGCCGCCCTGAGCTTCGCCACAAGCGCATGGCGCACAAGAAGCCGAACGGGAACATCATAACTGACGCGCACGGACGTTATAACCAATTTGACGACGGGCACCACAAGGACAGGTTCGATAAGATTAAGCCCTACTACGTCATCGGCGACGCAAAAGAAAGCAAGTTTTTTTCTGAAGAAACGATTCGGAAATTCGCTCCTGGGTTTCCAGCGATTTTGAACAGAGTATTTGGGACGCGGAGAAAATCGGTTTTCGGAACAATCGGGCGCAAAGGGAGAAGAATGTCCGAAGAACAGGTCAGCCGTTTGCTAGCATGCCTGCGGCGTTAGAAACTCGCAAACTTTGTATTTCTCTTGCATCGAATTCCTTCGTGGTGAATACTTGACTCAAAAGTACGCTCACGGGATGTGAAAATGAGCCAGCGAACTTATTGGCTTGGCCTCTCCACTTGGACGACCTGGAAGGAATTCATCGAGGCAGGGGCAAAGGTATCAGGGTATCGCGAGAGCCGGTGGAAGATCGTTCAAAAGATGAAGCCGGGAGACTATCTCCTTTGCTACTTAACGGGAGTCTCTCGGTTCATAGGTGTATTTGAGGTGACTTCTGAACCCTTCCAAGATTCGAGTCCCATCTGGAAAGACGAGGAGTTTCCAAGCAGGGTAAAGGTCAGAACCGTTGTGGCCTTGACGCCTGACACTGCGGTTCCCGTTCTAGAGCTTCGGAACAGTCTCACGATCTTTCGTGACCTCAAGAATTCGATCGCCTGGACCGGTCACTTCAGGGGTTCACCCACAAAGTGGAATGTGGCAGACGGGGAGGCGGTCGTTAATGCCCTGCTTGAAGCGAAGAAGAATCCTGTTAGCCACCCTGTAGATCAGGCCAAGCTTGCAAGAAGGCCCAGGCCACTCAAGGCGAAGATCGGCTCCGTCACAGTCCCGGACAGCGATGAGACATCTGCCAGACCCTCCGAGACGGACCAAGAGCCGACAGAGCACACCGAGATTCAATGGCTCTTGTTGAAGCTTGGTAACGACATGGGGTTTGATGTTTGGGTCGCCAGCAACGACAGGAGGCGAAAAGTAAGAGGCAACAAATTCGCAGAACTGCCGAGGCTGATAACGGAATTACCCCTCCAATTTGATGAGGCTACAAACAGAACAGTTGAACTGATCGACGTGCTGTGGCTGCAAGGCAAAGCGATTGTCGCAGCATTCGAGGTGGAGAGTACGACTTCGATTTATTCCGGCCTTCTCCGAATGTCGGACCTTATCGCAATGCAGCCCAATCTGAATATTCCGCTCTACTTGGTCGCGCCCAATGACCGCCGGGACAAAGTAATCTCCGAAGTGAACCGCCCGACTTTCTCACGCCTGTCGCCGCCGATGTCCGAGGTGTGCCGTTTCATCTCTTTTGTGTCATTGCGAGATCGCCTAAAACAGGCCGAGCCGTTCATCCGTTACCTAAAGGCAGATTTCCTCGAAGAGCTATCGGAATCCTGCGAAGTCGAAGAAGTGTGACTTAGGTATTCGGACTATTGAACGGCTGGCTGGCGCAGAGCGCAGTGAGGTAGCAAGCGTAGCGCGGACCTGCTTCTCAAGGTCTGCGGCTTTTAGGTCTTTACCGCCCGAGAACCGCAGATCCCGCAGGCTTGGGAAAAGTAGAGTAGGAGAGGAGGCGATGCGGGGCACGATCCCCTCTCCCCTCGTCGAACCGGACGTGCAGATTTCCCGCATCCGGCTCACGCCGAGACTCTCGCCTCAAGCCTGCGCAGGGTGCGCAGCGGTACGGCGGAGCGGCAGCCAGCCCAAACGCTGGAGATGCGCCCCCTCCCGTATCCCTTTCGGGGAGCGAAAGGGCCGCTGGCTACGACGACGGAGATGCAAGCGCAGGCGCATCTCCACGTACTCGTTGATCTTCTCGAAAGCGCGACTGGGATACCCGTATTGAAAGTAGCTCGCCCAGCTTTTCAGGTGTCGATTCACCTCTCTGATCAGAGTCGGGATGGGCTTCCAGCCCCAACGACGATCCGTCAGCGCTCGCAGCTTTTCCCGTTCTCGCGCCAGGGATTTCTTCGACGGCACCACGTTCAGGTAACGATGCCCGTGACCAAAGCGGTCCAGGTCGTACCGAAACGTGTACCCCAGAAAATCCAGACTGGCTCCCTTCCCTCCTAGGTTCACTACCCGCGTCTTCTCCCGATTGATCGTCAAGCCCATCCAGGTTTCCAGCTTCGACTCGATCCATCCCACCAGTTTGGGGCTGGGCTCGCGCGCCAACACCACAAAATCATCGGCGTAACGCACCAGCTTGGCCTTCGCCCAGTGGGCCGGTCCTCCCGGCGGTAGAACACCTTGTCGAACCAGTGCAGATACAGGTTGGCCAGCAGCGGAGAAATCACTCCTCCTTGCGGCGTTCCCTGCTTCGACCGGCTCACCTTCGGCGTCCCGCCCTTCGTCTCTGGGGCCTCCACCACGGGCGTCTGCAACCAAAGACGAATCAGTTTCAGTACCTGACGGTCGGCAATCCGCAGGCGCAAGCAGGCTTGCAGCTTGTCGTGCGGTATCGAATCGAAGTAGCCCTTCAGGTCCGCGTCATACACCGCCTGACACCCAGCTTTCAGATGCCCGCGTATCTCCTCCAGCGCTTGGTGCGCCGAGCGGCCCGGACGGAACCCGTAAGAACAATCCTCGAAGTCCGCTTCAAAGATCGGCTCCAGGATCAACAGGGTCGCCATCTGCACCACCCGGTCCCGCACCGTCGGTATCCCCAGCGGTCGCAGCTTCCCATTCGCCTTCGGGATGTAGACGCGTCGTACCGCTTGCGGGCGGTAGGTCTTGGCGCGCAGCGACTCCTCGATTTCGTCGAGAAACCGTGCCACGCTCTCGCGGCTGGCGCCGATCTGTGAGATCGTCACGCCATCCACGCCGGGTGCTCCCCGATTGGCGCGCACCCGTTCCCACGCCGCCTCCAGCGTGTCGCGCCGATAGATCCGGTCATACAACACATAGAACCGGAACTTCGGCTCCTGCTTCGCTTTCTGGCCCAGCTTCCGTCTCAGTTGAGAAAGTTTCTCCCCCAGCAAGCTTTCGCGCTCCGTTTCCGGCGACGCTCCTCCCGCTGGCGGTTTCTCCGTAGTGGGATTTTCATCCAAGCGGTTTTCCCCTCCTCTTACGGTTGCGTGTCTCGGCTACGGCCCCTTCGCTCCACGATCGTTACTCGCTTCTTCGCCACTATGGGCCGATCCGACTCCCGACCGGGCCACCCCAGGGTTATGTCTTCCCCTGCAGCGTCGAGGGCTTTCCCCTCTGCCCCGCCGGGTCTCCCAGGCTCCTCGACTGATCTGTCCCCACGCGCTGGTCCCCTTTCACCCCGGAAAGCCCCAAGGCTGCGGTCGCTCATTACTTCACCTTGGGTAGCAGGCTTCCTCCTACCTGGAAGATTGGCCACTTTCCCTTCGCGCTAACGGGGCCGAATCGGGTTCGCTGTCGCTACGGCTCGCGGGTTCACCCCCCAGAGCTTTGCCGGTCGGATTGCTCCTCCCCGCGTCTGGACGGCTACCTGTTGAATGAGCAATTAGCAGGGTAAGCTCCTTTCAGCTTACAAGATCAGCCAGGCTTTCCCTGGCGGACCAGGTCCGCGCTACCGGCTTCGCCAGAATAACCAGCGGGGATGAATCAGCTACGACAGTCACGCTTCGAGATGGTCGGTGGACCGGCGTTCCTCTTCCAGATCCTCGGGGCTGTATCGCAGCGGCGGGACACCGTGCCGCGCGGCGAAATCCATGAAAGCCGCGAGCGGCGTCTGGCACAGCTCAGCGGCGCGTCCGAGTGAGACCTTATCTTCTCGATAAAGTTCGAGTGCCAGCAATCGAGCGGCTTCCTGGGAGAGGTTCCTCTCCTCCAAATTTGCTGCCTTCAGAAGCGCTGAGGGCAACTCTACGGCAACGGTTTCCATGCCGCAAAGTTACCGCATTTGCGACGGTTTGTCATGTGATTTCCCTGCTCCATGGCCGCAGGTGCAAAACCATCCCGCTGGCCGGCGCAGACGGTCGCTTTTTAGCGTCTGCGATCTCCTGAAGGGACCCTCTTTCGGCAAGGTTTTGGCGCGGGCATGCTCTCCGGCAGCAGGCCGTTCTACAAACCGACCGAGATGGGCCGTCAAATCGGACAAGCCCCTTTGGGGAATCGCAGACCCCAACGAACAGGGGTCTGCGCCAGCCGGCGCGTCACGTGTCGTAGGGTTGACCTCCACACTAAATGTGTGTACCCTAGTGATGCGAGGTCGTTAGACTACGGAACTTTATGAACAGACGCATCAATATTATGTTACCGGAAAGCACCTTAGCTGTGCTCGATCGGGTCACGCGCCGAGGCAACCGTAGCCGCCTTATCTCCCGTGCCGTGCTGCATTACGTGGAAAATCGCGGCAAGCAAATCCTGCGAGAGCAGCTCAAAGCGGGCTACCAGGCCAATGCCGAGGACAGTGTGGCGATTGCCCTGGAGTGGTTCCCCCTCGAGGAAGAAGCATGGCAAAGATCCCACACCGGCCGCAAAGGCAAGAAATAGCCCACGTCAAGCGCGGCGAAATCTATCTGGTCTCTTTTGACCCTACGGTAGGGCACGAGATCCGGAAGACCCGGCCTGCTTTGATCATCCAAAATGAGATCGGCAATCGTTACAGCCCTCTGACGATTGTGGCAGCCATCACCTCCAAGATTTCCCCTGTCGCTTATCCTGTGGAAGCTGTGATAGAACCTTCCCGCGCCAATGGTCTCGATGTCCGCTCCGCAATACGCCTGGACCAGATCCGAACCGTAGACCGGCAACGACTGATCCATCGTTTGGGGGTGATTGACCCCAACGCGATGGCCAAGGTCAACCAAGCCATCCAGATCAGCTTGAGGTTGATTGACGTGTAGGGTGAATGGACAGCCTTGGCCATAAGCGCAGTCCTGCTGCTGGCAGTCACGGTGCGCATCACAGCCAGCTTTTGTGACCGCCTCTACATCAAACTGACACAATACCTTTTTTCTTTCTAGCTTCCCGGTGTTGGAAGTGATAGATTAGGTGCGTCTCGGGGCATTTTGAAAGGATGCGGTCTGACCATAAGTTTCTCCGTGGGCGCGTTATTGTGCGCGGGCAAGGCCCCGCCCCGGTGGAGTGCCCTTGGAGAAACATGAAACCGGGCACCGCACCGTTGTGGGCCGCACCCAGAACGAGATTCTCTATGTCCTCCGTCCCTCTCGAGCTTTAACACGGAGAACACCGAGGGTCTCAGTGACCTCCGTGCTGAAGTTCTTCCGACCACAGAGGACCCGGAGACGGGGAGGACAATTTCATGAAAGTCCTGATGGTTTATCCCGAATTCCCGGACACTTTCTGGAGCTTCAAGCACGCTCTTCCTTTCCAGGGAAAGCGCTCGGCGTATCCGCCCCTTGGCCTCTTGACCGTCTCATCCCTCCTCCCCCGCCACTGGCAGAAGCGTCTCGTCGACCTGAACGTCAGGCGGCTGAGAGATTCCGACCTCGACTGGGCCGACTTGGTTTTTTTGAGCGGCATGCTGGTGCAGGGCCCCTCGATGCAGGCGCAGATCGCGCGGTGCAAAGCCCGCGGGTTGCGCACCGTGGTGGGCGGCCCCATCGCCAGCGCGAAGGACAGCGCTATCGCCCAGGCGGATCATGTGGTGGAAGGCGAGGCAGAAGAAATCATCCCCGAGCTGGCGGCCGAGCTCGAGCGCGGCACCGCGCGACCTCATTATCTTAAACCCCAACTTCCCGATGTGACGCTCGTCCCGTTGCCTGATTTACAACTCGCCGCACTAGGCCGCTCGTGCTTATCCGGTTGTTTCAGCAAGCCACAAGCTGTAGTATGTGGGCGTGCCGCGCCCCGTGTTTCCGAAAACCTTGCACGAGTTCCAGTCGATGTTCGCTACCGAAGCGGCTTGCCAGAAGTATCTGGCGGAGTGCCGCTGGCCAGACGGCTTCATCTGCCCAAGGTGCGGGAACCAGAGTTCTTATGAAATCGTGAAAGCGCGGCGATGGCAGTGCACTCGTTGTCGGTATCAAGTCTCCCTCACGGCGGGGACGATTCTGCATAACACGAAAACGTCGCTGACGGTTTGGTTCTGGGCGGCTTACCTCATGACCACGGATAAACGTGGCGTCTCGGCGCTTCTCTTGCAGCGCCAGCTGGGTCTGCGCCGTTATGAGACGGCGTGGATGATGCTGCACAAGTTGCGGCAAGCCATGGTCAACATGGCCCGAGAGCCACTGCGTGGGGAAGTGGAAGTGGACGAGGCCTGGATTGGGGGTACCCAAGCGGGTTTGCGGGGAAGCCGACAACTGCGGGGCCGGAAGGCGGCCCTCATCGTGGTAGCGGTGGAGAAGCGTGGCCGCGCGACCGGGCGTGCTCGCATGGCGGTCATTCCGGATTTCCGAGGCGGCACCCTCATATCGTTCCTGCGACAGAATGTGGCACCGGGCTCTCTCGTGTATACCGACGCCCTCAACAGCTTCGCCGGATTGAAGGAGGCGGGGTTTCACCATGTGTCCCGCACTCAACCCTCGCGAGCCGACCTCCATAGAGGCGCGAAGTCCGCCGTGCCTTTGGCCGACCGCGCCATCGGCAACCTGAAGCAATGGTTGCTCGGAACCCATCACGGCGTAGGCCGCAATCAGCTCCAGGCGTATCTTGATGAATTCGTCTTTCGCCATAACCGGCGGAAGCAACCTATGGCTGCGTTCCAAACCTTGCTCGGTCTCGGGACCGGGCACAAGTCCACGACCTATAAGGAGATGCGGGGCAGGCGGAGCTTCCCAATCCGCCAAGCCAAGACTGACCCCAACATATTGGGGCTTGCTGAAACAACCGGATAAGCATGAGGCCGCTACAGCTCGATGGCGGTGCAGTACTCACGCGGTTGCCCGTTCACCTGTGAGTTTTGCGACATCATCGAAATCTATGGGCGCCGCCCGCGCACCAAAACACCCGAGCAGCTCTGCGCCGAACTCGAGCAGCTCTACGACAGGGGGTGGCGGGGACCGGTTTTCTTAGTGGACGACAACTTCATCGGCAACAAGAAGAACGTTAAGATAATGCTGCCGGAACTGGTCAAGTGGATGCGCGACCACAAATTCCCGTTTTCGCTTACCACCGAGGCTTCTGTAAACTTGGCCGAGGAGGAGGACCTGCTGCGGCAGATGCGCGAAGCCCACTTCACGCGTGTGTTCCTGGGTATCGAAACACCGGTTGCGGAGAGTCTCAAGGAGACCACAAAATTCCAGAACCTGCGCAAGGATCTGCGGGCGAGTGTAAAACTCATCCAAGCTTACGGGATTGAAGTCATGGCGGGTTTCATCGTGGGCTTCGACAACGATCCACCCAATGTCTTCGAGCGGCAGATTCAATTCATTCGCGAAGCGGCCATCCCGCTCTCCATGGTCGGCCTGCTCACTGCCTTGCCTAACACCCAATTGTGGCGGCGGTTGAAAACCGAAGGCCGGCTTCTAAAACAGAGCCTCGGCAACAACACGGTCATCGATCTGAACTTCATCCCCAAGATGGATAAAGAGCAGCTCCTGGAGGGCTACCAGCGAATCCTGCAAACGATTTACAGCCCCAAGGAGTATTTCGAGCGTGCTTCCGCCTTCCTCTCCCAACTGGGAGAGGCGGCCCGTTCGCCGGTGGTATTCTCCGATCTCATGGCGCTGGGCAGATCACTCTGGCGACAGGGATTTGTTTACAACTACCGCAAGGAGTATTGGAAGTTCCTCGCGCAGACGGTTCGCCGGCATCGTCACCATTTTAGCAAGGCCATCACCCTCGCCATTATGGGCCACCACTTCTTCGAGCTGACTTCGGCAGAGGGGAAAGTAAGTTGCGACACCAGCGCGGCCCTGGGATGAATGGGATTGACGATTGACGATTGCTGGTTTACAAGAGAGCAAGTGGCCACACCACTTTTTCAATCGGCAATCATGGCCCTAGCTTTTCTTCAGTTGACTTAGGACCATGCGCCCGCAACTCTTGAGGGTTTCAAACACACCCACCCCCTGGTGAGCCATCGCTTCAAAAACGGGCTCGTTCTTTCTCATAAGCTCATTTTTCAGTGTCTCAACCGGGAGTGCATCGGGCAGGTCGCGCTTGTTGAGCTGGAGCACGTAAGGGATGGTCACGAAGTCGCGTTTCTGCTCCTCGAGGTTTTCCATCAAGTTCTCGATCGTTTCCAGGTTTGCGTCCAGCCGCTCTGCCTGGGAGTCAGCAACGAGAATCACGCCATCCACACCGCGCAGGATCAACCTTCGGCTGGCATCGTAGAGGACCTGGCCGGGAACGGTATAAAGATGAAACCTGGTTTTGAATCCTCGCATGGAGCCCACGTCGAGGGGAAGGAAGTCAAAGAAGAGTGTGCGTCCGGTCTCGTTGGCGAGGGTGATCATCTTTCCTCCCGCCTTACCCGCCGTCTGGTCAAAGATCCAGCGCAGGTTGGTTGTCTTGCCGCTCAAACCTGCGCCGTAATAAACGATCTTGCAGTTTATTTCCCGCGCAACATAGTTGATGAAACTCACGCCGTCTGCTTCCCTTCTTCGCGGCTACCGCCCCGCCGGCCAAACTCCCAGCCCCTTCAGGCGAAGCCTTCTGCTTTGCTGATCCCGCGCTCAGGGCTTCCGGCGTTCAGAGGTTCTTTGGGCAACATTATATACCACAATGTTCAAACCTTGACAATAGCTCGAACGCGCTCAGGCCCGGCAAACGCGTCTCCTTCACGTCGCGCTCGGTCTGTTTCGCCCATGGCAAGTGTTACACCAGGTCTGAGTTGGGATCTGATTTCTCGGGACCTGTGATGAGGGGATTGCGCCTAGCGTGAGGTAGTACCAATTCGCGGGCCAGTCGCCTATGATGGTTTTCTTGGAGGTATTCGTGAATCATTCCAGGTCACTTGCCTGCGCCCTGCTTCTGGCAGGGACTTGCTTTGCCATTCCCTCGGCCCCCGACGCGGGCGATGGGGCGGCTATCAACGAGGCGGTGAGCTGGATTCAGGCCACGCCCCGCATTCGCGCACAATACGACTACATCATGACCTGCCGCCTCAGGCTCCTTTTTTTTTGGGTCGGCCGGGATGACTTGGGGGGCGGATACATCAAGGCCGGCCAGGCGGTTGACGATCCGAGTCTGCGAATGATCCAGTTGCTTTTTGGCTCCGATCCCGCCAAGGCCCCGCGCGCCATCAACCGTTGGGGTGCGGGAACTGAAGTGGTTAGATTGGACGGCAGCAAGACTCCGCAGTCGAGCGCTTTTGTTGGTTTCATGATGTCTTCCAAAGGTGAATCAGTATCGGCCATGCAGCGAGAACTCGCCCGCGAGAAGAGCGCGGGAAAGCATCGGTTTGAAGCCATCATCAGCCGAGTGGACAGCGCGCAGGCCATCTCGACGACAGTTCCCTTTTACAGCGACAAGGATTACGACATGAGCCAGCTCGCCGAAGCCCAGAAGCTGGCCCTGGACCAATTGGGCGATAATCAAGCGCGAGAGTTTCGTCGTTTGGACGGCCCGGGGCGTCGCCAGTGCAGCAGACCCGGGGGGTTTCTATCTACTACGGAGGAACTGCTGGAGAGATCGCTCACCGGGGAGAAGACCCCGGTCTCTTTGTGTTATGTGTACAACGCCCGCCCCTACACTCTGACCTTGAAGCGTGTGATTCCTGTGACCAGCAAGAACGTCCACATTACGCTGAAGGAGAAGGGGCAGAGTATCGACCAATCGTACCGCGACCTGAAGGAATCAGAGTTCCAGATCCGCAACCAGGAGTCCGGCGCCAAAACTGATTTCAGTGTTTTGCTTGGAACTACAGGTGAGCTGCGGGGAGTTCCGGTCCAGATCAACTACCAGCCTAATTGGTGGTTCCAGATAGTTCTGAACCTCGCTCACACGCTGCGAAAATAGGTAATGGTGCGGTCCAGACCTTCTTCCAGGCTGACGCACGGTTCCCAGTTCAGAAGGCCTCGAGCACGGGAAATATCCGGGCGGCGGCATTTGGGATCGTCCACGGGCAAGGGGTGGTGGACGATTCGACTCGAACTCCGGGTGAGCCGGATAATCAGCGCGGCGACTTCAACGACGCTAAGTTCCGTCGGGTTTCCCAGGTTGACGGGCTGGTGAATGTCCTCGGGGGTGGCGGGCGAGGTTTCTTCCTTTACGGCGTTGTGAAAGAGCAACCGGATAATTCCTTGCACGAGGTCCGAGACGTAGCAAAAGCTGCGGGTCTGGCTCCCGTCTCCATAGACGGTGAGGTCGTCACCTTGCAATGCCTGGACGATGAAATTGGAGATGACGCGGCCGTCGTAAGGCCGCATTCGAGGGCCGTAGGTATTGAAGATGCGGGCGATGCGCGTATCCAGGTTGTGCGTGCGATGGTACGCCAGGGTCAAGGCCTCAGCGAAGCGTTTCGCTTCGTCGTAGACTCCCCGCGGCCCCACCGGGTTTACATGTCCCCAGTAGGCCTCCTTTTGCGGGCTCTCTTCCGGGTCCCCATAGACTTCCGAGGTGCTGGCCAAGAGGAACCTGGCGCCTCGGGCTTTGGCAAGTCCCAGAGCGTTATGAGTCCCGAGCGATCCCACCTTGAGTGTCTGGATGGGCAGCCGGAGGTAATCCACGGGGCTGGCGGGAGAAGCGAAGTGCATCACCGCATCGACGGCCCCTTCCACTTCCAGCGGCTTGGTGACATCGTGACGGAGGAACTTGAACCCAGGGTGGTTTTCAAAGGCCGCGACGTTTTCCAAGCGTCCGGTAATAAGGCTATCCACGCAGCACACTTGGTGCCCCGCGGACAGCAATTGCTCGCAGAGATGACTTCCCAGGAAACCCGCCCCACCTGTAATGACAACCCTCATGAAAGTCCCTTGGCCTCCGCTTAAACCTTCTTTGCATCGAGGAGGTGGTTACGAGCCGACCCTCCGCTGCCGATGTCCAGGTATTCAAATCCATGCCCGGCCAGGGTGGCGCGGGAAAACATGTTTCGGCCATCAAAAATCAGTGGCCGCACCATGCTTTGGCGAACCTTCATCAAATCAAGGCGCAGGAACTCCTCCCACTCGGTCAGAGCCAGTACGGCTTCCGCGCCTTGGGCCGCCGCGTAGGCGTCTGCGCAATACTCAATCTCAGGGACCTCCGCTTTGGCCTTTTGCATTGCCTGCGGATCGTAAGCCCGCACCAGAGCTCCTTCCGCGAGCAATCTCCGGATTACCGCCAGGGCTGGGGCGGATCGAACATCGTCGGTGCGGGGTTTGAAGGCCAGTCCCCAAACTCCGATCTTTTTTCCGCGCACCACCCAAAGCTCATTCTTGATTTTGTTGACGAGCAGATCGATGCGGCGCTGGTTAATTCGTTCCACCTCGCGCAGCAGCGAGAAGTCACAACCGGCCTCCTGGCCGACCCGGACGAAGGCTTGAAGGTCCTTGGGAAAGCAGGAACCGCCAAATCCCACGCCCGGTCTGAGGAAGCTGGCGCCGATCCTTTTATCCATGCCCACGGCCTCGGCCACCTTGCCGACGTCCGCTCCCACCGCTTCGCACAGGTCGGCGATCATGTTAATGAAGGAAATCTTCATGGCCAGGAAGGAATTCGAAGCGTGCTTGATCAGCTCCGCGCTGTTGATGTCCGTGACCACGAAAGGCACACGCGAGCGGTTACAACAATTTTCATGGACAGGACAGGCAAAGCTCTGCTCGAGTATCGGCTGATAAATCTCCTCCAGGAGCGCCGCCGCTTTTTCCGAGTCAACCCCGACTACAATTCGGTCGGGATGAAAAAAATCCTCCACGCCCGATCCTTCACGCAAGAACTCGGGGTTCGAGGCTACGTCGCACTGGAACTGCGAGCTGCTTCCGTATATGCCGAAGTGCTTCTGAAGCCGGCGACCGGTCTGTACGGGGACAGTGCTCTTTTCAATCACCAAGTGGTAGCCACGTGCGCATGCCGAAATTCTCCGCGCTACCAACTCCACCGAGGAAAGGTCCGCTTCACCACTCTCTTGGGGTGGAGTTCCCACGCAGATAAAAATGACCTGGCAGCTCGCCACGGCGTCTTCGACTCGAGAAATGAACTCGAGCCGCTTCGCCTGCCGGTTTCGCTGGACCAGGTCTTCCAGGCCCGGCTCGTAGAAAGGCATGGCGCCGGAGTTTAGAACTTCTATCTTCCTCAGGTCGTCGTCGACGCAGATAACGCGTTGGCCGGTTTCTGCCAGGCCCGCGGCAGTGATTAGCCCCACATAGCCAGCTCCGATCACTGTAATATTCATAAAAGCATTGCTCCTCCACCTGAAGGCAGTTGCGTTTCCTAATTGCGAAGCGTACCACAGTCATTGTTCACCCGGGCGGATTCTTCTGGAGGACGCTGGCGCGTCAATCCGTGGGTAAGGCCCAGCGACCTGACAGTGGATCAGGTCGGCACCGACGCGAGTCCCAAGATTGTCTAGCCGACTTCTTGTCAGTATTAAAGCATCGCGCTGGAGTCTTAAGCTTCGGCTCGTTTTCGCAAAATCTGGCGTTGTTTGGTCCTTTTGGGGTCTGATTGCCGTCAAATTGCGCGCAAAAGGCGCGAAGTTTGCAGCATTGAAAAAAGTGATGTCCTTTGTTTTCAAGCACTCCTTGGCTTCGTTTCCACGATTTTCATAATTTCTCCCGATCCTCTGGATTTCCCTCTCCCGCGCAATGTCGAATCGGCCGCATTCGCCCACCGAGGCCCGCGCCAAAGGGCGTAACTTGTTGCAAAGCCCGAATTCTGCCTCTAATGTGGGCATTTCAACACTCAATTGCGGTTCGCTTTGGGGTTGCTTTAGCCTCGTTTCGGACGCGCCTTCCTTTGTTTTCAATGATATATTGGCTTCGCTCGTATTATTTTTTATTTGTATCAGTGCTATCTTCTCCCGGAGGGCCGGGGGTATTCCGCTTTTCCCGTCGGGGTGTCCCACCTCCGACGCTCGGCTACGACAATATGTCCACAAAATGGCAACAACTATAGGCTATCATACCGGGCTTGGCTTGTCAAGCGAATAATGGGTAGTGGTGCAGTTTGACGTTGGAGCGCCGAGTTTAGCTCGCCAAGTGGCGGCGTAAAGCCGGCCGCAGCATTCGCCCGACACTTCCACTGACTTGGGTCTAACTCACACCCGGCCTACGGCAAGTCCCACTAATAAAACAACTCTGGGCGGCACGCCTGTTTGATGAGGTAGCTTACAGGCGCCTCTTGCGCACAAATAGCCAGCCGCAAGGGAAGGAATGGGGCGTCAGAGAGATGCCCACTGCAAAACCGCGCAGAGGAGGCAAATCTCCTGATCCGTCCGATCCTTCGTCGTGACTTGTTGATTGGTGGTAGTATTGGGTCACTTAGGAGGTGCCCAATGCGGAGATATTTGAGCTGGGCCACCCTTTCACTCCGTCCAGCCACAAAAACTATTGGGCTAGTTCTTCTTCTGGCCATCGCGGCTAGCGGGATTGCGGCGGTGATTCGGTTACGACAACGGTCGGAATTTCGTGACAAGTTGCGGCCAGTCATGGAGGAAGACCTATCCGACTTTGCACAGGAGATTGCGTCATCGGGTGGCCTGATGGCCGCCACAGCGATAGCAGGACGTGAGAAACGGATTGCACTAGGACGGCTTTATGATGCGGGGCCATATCGTAGTGCGCGGGGCGCAATCGTTCGTTTGATGGAGGCAGAAAATCGGCAAATAACGATCAACGACGAAATGAGCCGGCTGGAGTACAAAGTGCCATCGGACCTGAGAGCTCTTCAGTTTAGCAAATCCCGGTATGACCTCGCGTTACGCCTTGGGGACCGGGCGTCTGCGTGTGCTGCAATAAAAGACTCGATTACGCAATCTGACGATCTGCTCGCTGATATGCGTTCTAGTTCTACTATCCGCGAAAGGGTGCACGATACGCTGACAGAAGGCGCTTCCGCTTGGAACGCGGCGTACGGTTGGATTAAGTGGCTGGGCCTGGATATCGAGCCTCACAATCCCTTTGGATCACCTAACGAGCCGTTTGAGCTACACGATCACGCGGCCGACCTAGAAACTGCTGAGGAGAGTAGGAGCCTGATTGTTAAAACCAAAGTATCGCTGTGCGGAGGCGATGGGTAGTATCAAAGGTCGGGCAACATGACTGATCGCCAGAGTTTAACTCGATCGTTGCTTCGCGGTGGAATTGTATTTGTTTTGTGCGTCATCATCTTTGCTTTGTATAGCGGCGCTGTGGAAGCTCTGCGTCTACCCGACTGGTACGGAGGTAGTGTCTTAAATGTGCGTTGAACACTGAAAGCTAAGCTGTTAACATTAGCTAACGGGAGAAACTAACATGGAGAGACCAGATTACGACAGGGATATTCGGGAACCAGCCGATCACCGACGGCTCCAAAACTTTCGAGAAGGGTGGCATCAAGGGGCGAAAACTGAACCTGATGCTCGTTACCGTGACACTTCGGTTCTAAATGATCTTACGTGGGAAAATTTGGGCTATCGCATGGGAACGCTGCTAAAGGATGCCTCTGACGAGTTCATTGACGTGATGTACGCCATGTGCGCCATGTTGCAGCGTCAGCAGAAAAAGTAAAGCCCTCCTGCCAGGGAGGGCCTTGTCAAACCATGAGCGCAATCCACGGGTAGATGGAGTTGCGCCAAAATGCAAGAACAATCCACTACCGGTACGGACCTTGCACCCTTGATCGACTAATCCCCTGGCTCTCTAACTCTTCCATGCCTACGCCCTATGATCCAGAGGCAAACGGGTGGACTTAACGTCCGAAATGGCTCGATTCGGACATACTTTCATTCACCATCCGACGGGCAGGGATATCGAACCGCGTGTGGAGGGTGGCATGCTGGGGTCGGCGACATAAAAAGCCATGTCGCCGCCACCCGCGCTGCCGTGGGTTCAACAGAACAACGCGGAGCATCCAGAAGTTCTGCAACGGACGACTGTATCAACCCTGACGACGCGCTACTCTGAAATGCGCTGTCATTCCGAGCGAAGCGAGGAATCTCGCCCTGGCGTTTTGGGGGCGGTGTGCCCGACGCAGAGCAAGATTCCTCGCTTCGCTCGGAATGACATTTCATGGTTTCTGGGTGCCCGTCAGCCGACGGGCATGAGCGACTGCTTTGAGTACGCAGGGACAAAAGCAAAGCCGGTTCGGCCGCATACGTTGACAGTGCGCCGGTATCTGTTTGAGAATCATAAAGGGAGATAAGGGTTTAGGGAAAAGTCGCGCCGGCAAGAGGCCAGAAGTCCAAGAAGCGAAGACGATGGGGGAGGAAGCGGTATGATCGTCGGAGTTCCTAAGGAGAGCTTTCCCGGGGAGCGGCGTGTGGCGCTGGTGCCCGCGGTAATTCCGAGTTTGCTCAAAGCGGGTTTTGAAGTAGTTGTCGAGTCGAGCGCCGGAGCGGGGGCAGGCTACCCGGATGCAGAATACGCCGGCAAGGGAGGGAAGATTCTCCTGGAGCGGGCCGAGGTGTTCAAGGCTGCCGATGTGGTGCTCCAAGTGCTCTGTCACGGATCGAACGACGTAACCGGCAAGGCAGACTTGCCTCTACTTCGACCAGGCCAACTGCTGATCGGCTTTCTGCGCCCGCTGGGGTCAGTCGAAACTGTTCGGCAAATTGCGTCCGCCGGCGTTACGGCATTTTCGATCGAGCTGATGCCGCGCACCACTCGCGCCCAGAGCATGGACGCTCTCTCCTCCATGGCGACCATCTGCGGTTACAAAGCGGTGCTGCTGGCTGCGGACACGCTTCCGCGGTTCTTCCCCATGCTCACCACGGCGGCAGGGACCATCACCCCGGCGCGCGTCTTCATCATCGGCGCCGGTGTGGCGGGGCTTCAGGCCATTGCTACGGCGCGAAGATTGGGTGCGGTGGCCTCTGCCTATGACATGCGGCCGGCGGCCAAGGAGCAGGTACAGAGCCTGGGAGGGCGCTTTGTCGAGCTCCCTGTCGAGGCGAAGGATGCCCAGGACTCTCGCGGCTACGCGCGGGCACAAGACGAGTCGTTTTATCGCCGCCAGCGGGAGTTGCTCAGCCGCGTGGTGGCGGAGAGCGATGTGGTGATTACCGCGGCGGTCATCCCGGGCAAGAAAGCGCCGATGCTGGTGACGCGCGACATGGTGGCGAAGATGGCCCCCGGCTCGGTGATCGTGGATGTGGCGGCCGAGCGGGGCGGGAATTGCGAACTGACGCAGGCCAGCAAGGTCGTCTTCGAGCATGATGTTACCATCCTCGGTTACATCAATCTGGCGAGCACCGTTCCCTATCATGCCAGCCAAATGTACGCCCGAAACGTGGTGGCGTTTCTTGTCCATCTGACCAAAGACCGTAAGATCGAGATCAACACCGAGGATGAGATCACCCGTGAAACCCTCGTGACCCACGGGGGCGAGGTCGTCAACACGCGGGTGCGGGAGTTCTTTTCCCTGCCGGCGAAAATCGGTTAGCACAGCCTATGGTAATTACGATCGCATGGGAGCCATGCGTACCCCCTCACCCCCGGCCCCTCCCCCAAGGGGGCGAGGGGAGAGTAGCTCTACGAGCTTATGGCCCTCTCCCCCTTGGGGGAGAGGGTGTCCCGATCTGATCGGGACGGGTGAGGGGGTTCCAATACGTAATCGAACTTAGCAGGAGGAAAACGTGACGTTAAACCTGATCACCAGCCTTTACGTGTTCATGCTGGCAGGCTTTGTCGGTTTCGAGGTGATTCGACGGGTCTCTCCGCTTCTCCACACACCGCTCATGTCCCTGACCAACGCTCTGGATGCCATCGCCGTGGTCGGAGCCATCGTGCTGGTGGGCGAGCACAAGAGCACGCTTTCGACCGTGCTTGGGACTGTGGCGGTAGTTGCCGCCATGAGCAACGTGGTCGGCGGATTCCTGATTACAGACCGCATGCTGAAGATGTTCAAATCCAGTAAACCGAAAAAGCCATGACCCCGCTTATTAACGAGACTTTTATCCAGATCGCTTACCTTGTCGCCACCGCCCTGTTCATCCTCTCTCTCAAGTGGCTGAGCGCGCCTGGCACTGCGCGGCGTGGTGTTTGGGCGGGTGAACTGGGGATGCTCCTGGCGATTGTTGGGACGCTGCTCTACCAGGGGATTGTCGACTACAAGTGGATCCTGATTGCTCTCGTCCTGGGGTCGATCATCGGCGTCCCCTTGGGCCTTGTCCATATGACGGCGGTCCCGCAACGGACGGCTCTCAGCCACGCTTGCGGCGCCCTGTGCGTGTCGCTCGTGGGCACGGCGGAATACTATCTGCGCGCGCCCAACGTCCCGCCTTTCATGATGGCAGTCCTCTCGATGGAGGTCATTCTCGGCTCGCTGACCTTCACCGGCAGCCTGATGGCCACCGGCAAGCTGCAAGAGATCCTGCCGCAACGCCCCATCACTTATAAGGGGCAAAACATTGTGAACCTGTCGATCCTGGCCGTAGCGGTGATCGCCGCAGTCATCCTGGTGCTTCACCCCGGGCAGAAGCAGCTCTTCCCGCTTCTGATAGGTCTTCCGCTGGTTTTCGGCGTCATGATGATCGTTCCCATTGGCGGCGCAGACATGCCCACCGTGATTTCGCTGCTGAATTCCTACGCCGGCCTTTCGGCGGCGGCCATGGGCTTCGTTCTGGACAGCAAACTTCTGATCATCGCGGGCGCGCTAGACGGCTCTTCGGGGTTCATCCTCTCGGTGATCATGTCCAAAGCCATGAACCGCTCCTTCACGAATGTTCTGTTTGGGGCGTTCGGGCAGGTGCAGCCTTCTGCCGTGGCAGGTCAGGAAGCGCGAACCGCACGGAGCGCAACGGCCGAGGAGGCCGCCTCGATTCTTGCCGCGGCTAACTCCGTGGTGATCGTTCCCGGCTACGGCATGGCGGTGGCGCAGGCGCAGCACAAGGTCAGGGAACTCTACGACGCTCTCAGCAAGCGCGGCGTGGATGTGAAGTTCGGCATCCACCCCGTGGCCGGACGCATGCCCGGCCACATGAATGTTCTGCTGGCGGAGGCCGACATTCCTTACGACAAGTTGATGGATATGGACGCCGTCAATCCGGAGTTCCCCCAGACCGACGTGGCCTTGGTAATCGGGGCTAACGACGTGACCAATCCCGCCGCGAGGAGCGATCAGGGCAGCCCCATCTACGGCATGCCGATCCTCGACGTCGATAAGGCCCGAACCGTCATGGTAGTTAAGAGGAGCATGAGCCCCGGCTTCGCTGGAATCGACAACCCCCTCTATTACCTCGATAGGACCCTGATGCTCTTTGGGGACGCCAAGGTTTTTGTAGGTGATATCGTCCGCGAACTGGCGGGGGGTGGGCACTGAAGGGCAGTAGGCAGGAGGCAGTACGCAGTGGGCACGAGTCAGGGGTCGGGCTTCAGGAGTCAGGAGTGAAGGAAGAACCCACGAGGGTCCTCTTGAATCCGGAATGTGGAATCTTGAATCCTGCCTCCTGAAATCCTTCCCTGAATCCCGAATCCTATTTTTTCCTACTTCTTCTTGCTGCTATTCAAGGAGTGGATGTAAGCAATGACGGCGGAGATTTCCTGGTCATTGAGCTTGTCCCCAAAGGCGACCATCGGTGTCCCCTTCTTGCCATTTTTGATGACTTCCCTGATCTCCTTGTCTTTAGTGGCAGCCTGCCACTTGGGGTCGGTGAAGTTGGGGGTTTTGAGGGCGGGAAATCCCTTTCCGTCTGCACCGTGGCACATGATGCAATTGTTCTTGAAAATCGCCGACCCGTCAGGCGCCGGAACAGCAGCATGATAGGCGAAAGACGAAACAAGCAAGCCCACTGCAACCAGTAAAAATGTAGAGCCAAAACCGGTGTTGATTTTCATAAATCTCCTCAGTCCTGGGATTCGTGTTCGGCAGAATCCCGCTCCGGCAGACTCAATCCCTTGCCGGCTTTGCTGCCCTCCAGTCACCACTGCCTTACCATATTAGCAGGACGCCGAAAAAGGTGCATGACACCCCTCAGTACTGCCGTTTTTCCACTCGGGGGCGTTCCGCCCGGCTCATCTGTTTGGTCTCGATGGCAGGGTGCTCGAGGCCGCGCAGTTCCCGGAAGTTTTCACAGACCTTGAGCACGCTATCCGCGATATCGTCCACATCCTTGTGGCTGCCGAGGAAAATGTGGTGGGGCAGCCAGACGGATTCCTCATACGCGGCGCGTTCGGAGACGGGACAATTGTAGAGGCTGCGCAAGTCGATGGGGTTCTCTCTGCCCCAGGACAGCGCCGGATACTCCACCGCCTTGACCGGGAACAGGGCGCTCTTGTACACCGGCTCGTAAAACAGCCCGTCGCAGGGAATCCCTTCCTTCTCGAGGGCGCCCAGGAAAGCCGCGCGCCCAATCCCCTCGAAGTGTTCCGGGAGAAACTTGAAGACGTATTGATAAGCGGCCACGCGAGTGATGCGACGGTCGCGTTTCAGCAAGGCCAGCCCGGGCGTCCCCCCGATGCGGCTCTCAAGGTATTCCATATTTCGCTGGCGGGTGGAGGCCTGCCCCGCCAATCGACCGAGTTGCACTTCAAGGATAGCAGCCTGGAATTCCGTCATGCGGTAGTTGAATCCGATCAGCCGGTTGGCAAATTTATCCGTTTCACTGGCGCGCCCGCAGTTGACGTAAGATTGCGCCCGCTCCAAAAATTCGAGCTTGCTGGTAATCACCGCGCCGCCTTCGCCCCCGGTCATCAACTTGCTCGACTGGAAGCTGAAACAGCCCATGTCTCCTGTCGCCCCGGCGCCCTTCTTTTTCCACATTCCTCCATGCGCATGGGCGCAATCTTCGATCACCAGCAGATGGTGCTGCCGGGCGAGGCGCCCGATGGCATCGAGGTCCGCAAAATTCATTGCCAGGTGGACAGGCAGAATGACTCGAGTCTTATTGGTAATCGCTTTCTCAATCAAACCGGCATCGAGGCAATACGTCGCGGGGTCGATATCCACGAAAACGGGAACGGCATTGAGTTGCAGCACCGGGCCCACGGTTCCTTCCCAGGTGTACGCAGGAACAATGACTTCGTCACCCGCTTGGAGTCCCACGGCCTTCAAGGCGACCTCGATGGCGACGGTCCCGTTGGCTACCGCCACACCGTATTTGGCGCGGTGGAATTCCGCGAAGCGCTTGGCGAAGGCGCTGGCGTGCGCATTGGGGAAGGGATAGCCACCCCAATTGCGGCTCTTGAGAACCTGTTGAATCGCCCGTTCTTCCTTGCGGTCGTAAAGCGGCCAGGGAGCAAAGGGCTTGGTGCGAACCGGTTTCCCACCCGTGATGGCGAGCTTTCCCATATGAGGACCTCCTACATTTCATTGAACGTTGCTGCCCTTCGGAACGCTTCCACGTAATGGCCGTCTTTCTTCGGCTGGTGACTCAACATTCCCTTGAGCCTGGCAAGGTCGGCAGGGTCCCAATCCGGGCGATACTTGTGCATGGCGGGCTCGAACTGGCTTACGTGCTTGCTTGCCGCCTCGAGCTTCAACTGGGCCACGGAGTCGATATTGACCCAGTAGTTGGCCTCTTGCGGCGTGGTGTAATAGAAGTAGGTCATGGGCACCGCGTAGGGTTCGAGGTGCTGCTCGAGGCGCTGGTTGGGAAAATAAAGCCAGAACTCCGCCGCGCGAACCGCATCCAGCGTATTCAAAGCCGCCATGCGATGGTCCGTCTTGTGCCAGCGCGCGTACCACTCTCCCGGATCGATGGTCAGAAGCGCGTCGGGGCGGAGGCGACGAATGATCGCCGTCGTTTCCTCAACGAGCTTGGGCTGGGGAGCATATTCGAGCATGCCATCGTCATAGCCCATCCACTGGATGTTCTCCTTCGGGGTCCCCAGCACCGCTTCCGAGGCTTCCTCCTCCGCCTTGCGAATGCGCGCCAGCTTCTGCGAGCTCATCTCCGGATCATAGGAGCCCTTGTCATCATTGGTGTAAATGACAATGTAGACGTTGTTGTGATGCTGATTGAGCAGCGCAATGGTTCCCCCGGCTCCAAACATGTCGTCGTCCGGATGCGGCGTGAATACAACCACCGTCTTGCCGGTCATCGTCTCGAGCCCGACCACCTGCGCGGACGATCTTGCCGCCCCTAAAAGCAATATCAGGGTGAACACCACAGCAAGTTGTTTCATGGATCGGTCCTCCCATGGTAGTGGCGAGCGGTGCTCGCCCAGGGCCGAATCCGTCAATTGACGGATTCGGCCCTACAATGCGCGTCTGGGTCCGGACATGAGACCCGGGGCCGAACGCCGTTCGGCCCTACAATGGGGTCATCTGGTGCCGTCCGGTTGTTGCCTGGGGCAGGTGACGCTGTAATCCTCTTTAGGGCTCTCAGGCATGTCGGCCAGCAGGCCCAGCATGTCGTACACCTTGATCACCGCGTGATCCACCATGCGTTCCCCGGCCCCGGGCTCGATCCAAGTACTGGCGCCGGATGCGCCGTAGCCGCCCTCCGAGGCGGCGCGAATGGTGGGGAAATAGCCGAAGTAGGCATTGGCGTAGCCGAGGAAAAAACAATCGTTGACCGGGCAACGCGCGCGCCAATTCATCTGAAAATCCACGAAGGGCTCGCCCGGCACGCTCATGAGCGCGATGCGCCGGTTGAGCAGCACCGTTGCCACCGGCAACTGTTGCTCGGGCGCGGTCGAGGGAAAGTAGGCGTCGAAGGCGCGCGGGTCGACAGCTTCCGCGCTGGCCATAGCTGCCTGGCGGAATTTCTCCGAGTTCCAACGGAAGTGCAGGTCGAGCATATCCTCGGCAAAATCCAGGCTCGGCTCAGCTACCGCCTCCGTGCGGATCTCTTTCGCCACGCGCGCAGCCTCTTCGCCCAACTTCGTTCCCGTCCAATCGCGCCTCTGGACGGCGTTTTCCTTCAGGGGAATGACGGCGTAGTAGGGATTGATGTCGCCTGGCGCGCCTTGCAGGAAGAAACACAGCGGTTGACCGCCCAGGGCCTGCTCCACGGTTTTGGTCATGACACCCGGATAGTCGGCAGAAAATTGCGTATTGTCCGGACCAAACACTACGGGGTGGCAGGCATAATCCACCAGCACCGCGAGCGCGCGCCCGTCCGCCGCATCCACGCGCAACACCGCCACAGTGGGATCGACGGGGGCGGTGGGAATCTGGGTGGGGTTGTGTTCAAACCAGGTGACGGTGCCGTCCGGGTTCGCCCGGTGTCGATTGTGGCCGATGTAAGCAACGCCGTAGCCAGTTCCGAGGCGAGCCTCGACGGCGTGCTGGTGTGCGTTATCGATGGCTTTGGCGATCTTGTCCAGATCAGCCTTCTCCCACGCCGGGATGCCATTGCGGTAGGCGTCCTGAACGACGGGACCAGAGTGGGTGTGGGAGGCCGCCGCGAGCACATAAGTGATCCCGCAGGATTGGCGCACCGCGGCGCGCAAACGTTCCAGTGAATCGTGGCCGAAGCAGCGGCCCAGGTCGAGCGCCACCAAGGCCAGGCGCTTTTCGCCCACTTCCAGCACCAGAACGCGCGCGTAAAGCGGGTCGAGGGTTCCAGTGCTGTCCCGCAACGTGTAGCCCCACATCGGCACGCCAACGGGCGGAGTAATGTCAACCTTTGCCACGCCGGCCCTGAGCGTCGCCCCCGGCAGGGACGCCGCCACTGCCAGCACCAGCAATCCCAAATACCCGGCCAGTTTCAGTCTGCGCACGTCGTCACCTCCTTGTGTTTTGTATTTGCTGACACAAATCTGCCTTTCATCCACGTGTCGCGATGAGAGGTGGTTTCGCTCACGGCCGGACATTCTTCGGAAGACGGTTGGCCAAAACCTCAAGAACCTCGCGAGCGGTATTGAGCGCCTCGTCCGCCTCCTCGCGTGAAGGCTCGCTGGGCTCGCCCGGATAGCGGAATCTCCAGGCATACTCTGTGAGCGGCGCAGCCCGATCAACTATCGCGCCAAGCGTGCCATCGATGGCGACGCATGCGCGGCCGAGTTCTTCAAGGTTGTGCGTCTTCCGAAACGGTACATCATGCCAAGCCAGGAATGCCTTGAAGGCTTTCTCGGCCGCCTGCTGCGCGTGAAAAACTACATCCGACCACAAGCACACCTCGGGTGCGGACATCCCGTGTTCTGCTGCGCGCAAATCGAGGGCAGCCTTTTGCAACCAGGCGCGAACATCCTCTGTGCGTGCCTCGTCAGGCGCCATGCAGTAGCCTTCCTTCGCGCAACACCGTGCCGGGGAGGGAAGCTTTAAGGGACCGCCGAGGCTCGAAGTAAGAACGCGTGCAAACGAGCACGTCGGCGGCCCGGCCTGTGCCCCGCAGGACCTCGTAGGCCAGCCGGCTTCGCTTCCGCTCCGGGGGGGCGTCGTCGGGAACAACCACCAACAAATCGTAATCACTATCAGGCCCTGAGTCGCCCCGGGCCTTGGACCCGAATAGGTACACTTCAAGTGGTTGGTAAGATGCTACCAGGCGGCGGACAATTTCATCGAGCGCGGGGTCTTCGGGGGTGAGGCCTGCCTTCATGTTCGCGCTGGCGCCGGAAATCTTTCGGGTAGCCTCCATTATACCTGCCTCTTTACCAGGATGCAGAAAAACCCGTCTAACCTGTCATTCCGAGGAGTCCGCCATTCTTATTGGCGGACGACGATGAATCTCGCAAGTCTTCTGCTTCCAGAGCGAGATTCCTCGCTTCGCTCGGAATGACAGCGTCCGCTGTCAGGACTCTCGAAAGTCGATCTGGGCGGGGCGTTCTTTGAATCCGCGTGTCTTGACCGCGTCGTAGACGGTCCCCACAACAAACCAACAGGCGCCGACCACCTTGGCCGGTGTGGGCAAGCTCACCCAGATGGCGAAGCAGAAGACAAGGCCCAGGACGGGCGCAATAGCGTCCGCGAATAGGCGCCTGGAGGCGCGGGATGAAGGCGCCAGATAGAATTGCCGCAGGGCCGCCGCGTTGACCCCCATAAAGGCGAGGAAGGCACCAAAATTAATCAGCTCCGCCGCTCGCTCATAATTCAGCACGATGGCTCCCAAGAACGCAATCAGGCCTATCATGACGATATTCAGGCTCGGAGTGTTTCGCTTGGGGCTCAGGTAAGCAAAGAAGCGCCGAGGGATAACGTTGTCGCGGCCCATGCCGAAAAGCAGACGCGATAGGCCCGCTTGCCCACTCAACCCGGAACCCAGGTTGGCGAGGATCAAGATGAAGGCCAGGGCTTGAAATAGAAGCTTCCCACCCACCACTCGGGTGACATCCATGAAGGCCGTTTCGAGGTTAGGAAACGTGTGGTAGTCAGGCCATACGCGCTGCGCCAGGTAAATCTGGAGGCCGCCGAAGAGTCCCGTGAACAAACAGACGCTCACGGTCGCCAGCAGGACGTTCCGGCGCGGGTTCACCGCGTCTTCCGCCAGCGTCGTAATGCCATCAAATCCGATATAGGTCAGCGCCGCCACGGAAGTTCCCACGGCAATTGAAGAGGCGTGAAACGTTGCAGGAGAGTAAAAAGGTTGAGTCGAGAACACACCGTGCCAGCCCTGTAGGTGAAAGAGAAAGCGCAAGGCCAAAACAATAAAGACCAGGATGACGGCGGTCATAATGGTGCACAGCACGAAATTGGTTCGAGCCGTGGTGCGAATGCCGCGCAAGTTGATGAGCGTCATCGACCCTGCGAAAGCGGCGGCCAAAACCACGTAAGGAACTTCGGGAACCAGACGCTGCACGGTCAGCGCGCCATACACGGTGCAGATGAGGGGGACGATTAGGTAATCGAGAAACATTGCCCACCCCGCCAGAAAACCCAGGTGAGGGTTCAGACCGTAACCTACAAAAGTGTAAGCGGAGCCGGCAGAGGGATAGACGGCAGCCATGCGGCCATAACTAAAGGCGGTCAGCAGCATGGCCAGCATGGACAGCAAGATGGTCGTGACCGCATGCCCATCGGAGAGTTTCTGGACCACCCCGAAGAGCGGCACGGGCGCGATGGGCATGATAAGAACGATGCCGTATAGAATCAGGTCCCACAACGTCAGTACACGTTTGAAGTGGGGCGGGGCTTGGGTAGAACTGTTTGATGTGTTCACAGGTGACTGGCTCAGAAGGCCTCCTGCCTACCCGGACGTGGACTTCGAGGGCGGCCATGCTGCCCGGGGCGGATTTGTCCAGGTCCGAGTCTGGGTGAGATGGGTTGCAGCCCATGTAACATGCTGAGGTCATGGCTGGCTCCCGAAGCTTCTTGGGGAAAGCTCATTCTATCATTGAGGTGGAACGTATCCCGGAGGAGGAGCCGAGCCTTCGCCAAAGAAAAACTGTTCCATCTGCCGGGCGATAAATTCCTGAGCTTCCTTGCTGGCGGGCGCCAAGCGATACTCGTTGATGAGCATCCTCAAATATTCGAGCCAGCGATTCCAGGCTTCTTGCGAGACATTGTCATAGATCCGCTGGCCCAGTTCGCCGCTCCACGGGGGCTCCTCGAGGCCCGGAAGCTCTCTGCCGAGCTTCACACATTTCACCATTCGCTGTGACATTGAATCACCTCTTCCGGTAGATTTCCAAATCCACCACTTCGCCTTCGAAAAGCGTAAGCTGCCCGTGGGGCTCAAGGAGCCCCTTGTGAAAGGTGGCGGAGGCGCGCAACGGCTTGGCGACTTTGGCTGCCTCCCCCACCCCTGATTCCCCTCCCCCAACGGGGAGGGGAGCAGGCGGTGGGGGAGCGGTAGCCCAATGGCTTTTCCCTCGCTCCCCCGCGTCCAGGGCCTGGTTGGCAAGCCGATCGGCTTCCCGATTCTTTTCCCGCGGCACATGCTCGATCGAGAAGGATGCCAGGCGCGCGATCATTTGCTGCGCCCGCTCGCGCAGGAGTTTCAATGCCGGACTCTTCACCTTGTAGACGCCCGTGAGTTGGCGCGCCAGTAACTCGGAATCGGTTTGCACGTGAATCCGCAGGTAATGGTTGCGGAGGGCGTATTCGAGGGCCGCGAGAAGAGCCTGGTATTCCGCGACGTTATTGGTGGCTTCACCAAAATATTCTGAAAAGCCGGTGATTCGGGAGCCGTCGGCGGATTCCATCACCACGGCATAAGCTGCCGGGCCGGGGTTACCACGCGAGGCGCCGTCGATATGCGCTATAACCTCAGGGGATTGGGCCATACTGAAAAAGCGAAACTCGAAAATCGAAAATGGAAACTAGAAAATAGGCCAATTCTCGAATTTCAGTCTCTCCGACAGGCTCGAAACAAACGGGGCTGATTACAATCACCCTCTTCGCGAGTTTCGATTTTCGAATTTCGATTTTCGAGTTCCTTCAAGCCGTTGCCTGGGCGCCCGGAGCGTTGGCTTCGCCTGTCTGGGCCGGGGCAGGCTCGACGTAATAAATGATGCGCCCACAGTTTTCGCAGGTCAAAAGCACCTCGTTGGTCCGCACTTCGTTATAGACTTGGGGGCGCAGCAGGACATTGCAAGCCGTGCAGAGCCCTTCGCGGGCTTCCGCCACCGCCATGCCGCGTCTCGCCTGGCGAATACGCTGATAGAGATTGCGAGTGGATTCGCTCAAGCCGTCCTCGATTTGGTTGCGGCGGGCCAGCAGGTTGCGGCGCTCGTCGTCGTCGGCCTTCTGCTCTGATTCGAGTCGCGCGAGCTCCGCCGCCACGCGCGCCTTCTCACCCTCCAATCGCACTGCGGCTTCTTGTATGAGCTTCTGAATCTCCTCCGCCTCCAGCATCTTCTCCAGAATCTCGTCCTCGATCACCCGAACCTTGGCTTCCTCGCCCTCGATCTCTTTGGTCATGGCGCGGAACTGCTCGTTGGTTTTCACCTGGTAAAGCTGGTCCTTGTGCCTGCCGATTTTCTCTTGAATGACTTTGATATCACCATCCAGATCCTTGCGCTCATGCTGATTCGCAGCCAGACGCTTCTTGCGCTCTTCCTGGGCGTGAATAAACTCATTCAGCCGGGATTGGAGGGATTGAATTTGGGCAGGCAATGACTCGATCTGCTTGGTCAGCTCGGCAACCTTCAGATCTACCTGCTGAAGCTCGATGACATTCTTGAGATCGGGAAGCACTTCCTCTCCTCATCTGAAGCGGGCGACCCCGATGGAAATCTCAACGCTCGGCAGCCGCGCAGCCGCGCGTTTCGACCCATTTTCATTCTGGCACATTCCGGGCCAGCGCGGCAAGAAATCAGTCGATCGCAATTGGGTGATCGGTTGATCGGGAGATCGGGTGAACAAAGAAACAAATTGCGGGTTGTTATTCGTTCACCCGATCACCAGATCACCCGATTCGTTGTAGTCCTACTTGCGCGCGATCCTTTGGATGGAAAGGGCGCGGCCAGTCAGGGGGTCGGCTTCAATCAGCACGGCGTGGAGGCGCACGTCACCTTTGGCGACTTCAAAGCGGGCGGGGAGTTGGCTGAGGAACTTCTGGAGCACTGCTTGCTTGTCCATGCCGATAACCGAATCATAAGGCCCTGTCATTCCGAGGTCCGTAATATAAGCGGCGCCGCCCGGAAGGATGGTCTCATCCGCCGTGGAGATATGGGTGTGCGTGCCCAGCACGGCCGTCACGCGGCCATCAAGGTACCAGCCCATGGACACCTTTTCGGATGTCGCCTCGGCATGCATATCCACAATGCGCAGCTTTATGTCCGGAGGAATCTTGGCGAGCTGTTCGTCTGCCGCCCGAAACGGGCAATCGATGGGGCTCATGAAGACCCGCCCTTGAAGATTCAAGACGGCGTAGTCAAATCCGGATCGGGTTTTGCCCAAGTACAGGCCGTGGCCGGGAGCGCTGTGGGGGTAGTTGGCAGGCCGCAGCAGGCGGCTGTCAGAATGCTCATTCAAATAGGCATAGATCTCTTTCTTGTCCCAGACGTGATTTCCGGAAGTTAAAACGGCAATCCCCATGTCGAGCAGCTCTTCCACCAGGGGAGGCGTGATACCAAAACCGGCGGCGGCATTTTCGGCGTTGGCCAGCACTAGGTCAGGGTCGTATTCCCCAACCAGCGCGGGCAGCAGTTCCTTCACAATGCGGCGGCCAGGATGGCCGAGAACATCGCCGATGAAGAGTATTCTCATGCCTTGTTTCAAACCGCCTCCTTCAGGAAGCGGTCGAGCATCTGGGAGCACTCTTCCACCTTCTCGTCCACCCGTTTGGTTGTTTCCTCGTACCTCGCCTTGATCTGGTGGTACTCGTCAGCGATGTTGAGCGCCGCCAGCACGGCGAGGCGCAGCGAATCCACCGTCCGTGTGCGACCGGCTATAGCGCGCATCTTGGCATCCAGGTACTTGCCCAGCTTTTGGATGTATTCCTCGTCCATGCCGCCCCGGACATAGTATTCCTGATCGTAGATATTCACCCGAATCCCTTCGGCATCTTTGGCCACGTTGGCGACCGGCCTCCTTCGCTAGTGTCCCGCCCCGAATAATTGTTTGCAACAACCACAACCACCCCCGCCCCTCCTTACCAAGGAGGGGCCAGGGGGTGGTGAGCGCTTATCCGCTGGCTTCCGGGGCTGTCAACGCATCAATCCGCTGGAGAAGCTTCTCGATCCGAATTCGCACCTCTTCCCGTTCCCGACGAAGTGCCACGAGCTCCCGTTCCTGTGCGTCAATCATCTTGGCTCGATCCCTGGACTCCACTCTGAGCTTCTCAAGATCCTGTCGCAAAGCGAGCTTCTCCGCCCGCGATTGCTCGAAAAGCTCGAAGGCTTTCAGAAATCTCTCTTCAAGTTTCTGCAGTTGATCTTCAGTGTCGCTCAAGCAGCTTCCTCATCCCAGAATTGCTTTTGTAGGGGGACGGCTTGCCGTCCCCTGGATGTTATGTATAGGGTTTGGTGAGGGGAACCGCTTGCCGTCCCCTGACCGTTTCGCCCTTCGCTCATTAACAGGGTAGGGCAAGCCCTACCCCCACATCCGCCTTAGCCTCGCAAACACACACCCAACGGTTCGAGCGCCGCCATGACCCTTTGGCTGGCGGCCGAAATTTCTTCGCTCGTCAGCGTGTGCGCTCGGCTTTGGAAAGTCACCCGCAAAAGAAGGCTGTAATGGCCAGCCGGGATGGAACCACCCCGGAAAAGGTCCACGGGGCGGAAACTTTGGATTTCCTCCAAAGCCAGGCCTTGCAGAGCGGTCTCGAGACGCGCAAACGTCACCCCTTCTGGAACCACCAGCGAGAAATCGCGCTCCACCGCAGGAAACTTCGAAAACGAGCGGAAGACGCGGGAGCGCAGGGGAAAAGTCAACAAACACTCGAAGTCCACTTCGGCGAGCCAGGCCGGCTGGCGCAATTTGTATTCGCGTTCGATCTCGCGGCTAAGCCGTCCGAAGATCGCGAGCGTCTCGCCTTGCGATATGAATCGACCACTATTGTTGGGTTCGTAGTGGCCGCATCCCGCCGTTCCGAATTCGATTCCCGGAATCTGAAATAGTCCCAACAAAACCTCGAGATCGCCTTTAAGGTCGAAGAGGTCGAGGACTTTTTCGCCATCGTGGACGGAGGCCGGACGCCGGCGCCCGCTAAGAACCAAACTCAGAACACGGCGCTCCTGGGGTGTTCCGCTCGGCGCCCACGCATAGGTCTTCCCCAGCTCGAACAGACGCACGTCGTTTTGGTCCCGATCGAGATTCCAACGCAGGGCGTGAACCATGCTCGGACCTGCCGACGAGCGCAGGGCGGAGGCATCCTGGCTCAGCGGATTAGCCAGGATCACCGGAGGCTGCTCAGCGAAGCGGGAATTTTCCTCCGGATCGACCAGGGAAAACTGGATCGTCTCATGGTACCCAAGACTGCAAAGAAGATTCGCAACCGCCAATTCCTTTTCCCGCGTCGCGTCGCGCTCCGGCCGCGGAGGGGCAGGCCGCAGGCGGGCCGGGAGGTGGTCGTAGCCGAAATGGCGCGCCACTTCTTCAATCAGGTCGACTTCCCGGTTGACATCCAGGCGAAAGGAAGGCGGAGTCACCCGCCAACCTTCCGCTCCTCGCCGCTCCGTCATGAACCCCAGCGAGCGAAGGGTTCGGTCGACTTCTTCCCAGGGGATCTCCGCCCCCAGCAGGCGCCGGATTTCGCTGCGCCGCAGCACCAAGTCTTCCCGCAGCCTCGGCTTCGGGTAAACGTCTACCAGACCACGAAGAATTTCGCCGCCGGCAAGCTCCGCGATCAGTCCCGCGGCGCGGTCGATGGCCAAGGGAGCCATTTCAATGTCCGCGCCGCGCTCGAAGCGGTGCGAAGCTTCCGTGTGCATTCCGTGGGCCTTGGCGGTGCGCCGGATCGAGGTCGGGTCAAACCAGGCGCCCTCGAGCAGCACGGAATGCGTGGTGGAAAAAATCTGTGAATCTTCGCCGCCCATGACGCCGGCCAGCGCCACAGGACGCTGGGCATCGGCGATGACCAGATTCTCGGAGGTAAGCACGCGGTCCGAACCCTCCAGGGTGCGAAGCAACTCGCCGGGAAGCGCCCGACGAACAATGATCTTGCGCTCTTTTAGCCGCGCCAAGTCGAAGGCGTGCAGCGGGTGTCCAAGTTCCATGAGCACGTAGTTCGTGATGTCCGCAACGTTGTTGATGGGCCGCTGCCCCACCGCCTCCAAACGCTTGACCAACCAATCCGGGGAGGGCTTCACTTGCACATTCTGAATCACCCGCCCGCAGTATCGCGCGCAAAGCTCCGGATCGAGGATCTGGATGGATACTTCCTCGGAACTTCGAGCTCCGGATTCCTTGACGAAAATCTCCAGCCGCTTCAACGCCTTTCGGTAAACGGTCGCCACTTCCCGCGCCACTCCGTAGTGGCTGAGACAGTCCGGCCGATTGGTGGTGATTTCCACCTCCAGCACCCAATCGTCACCCACCGCCACCAAGGACTCCACGTTCAAACCGGCCATCGTCAGGTCAGCCTTGAGCTGGCAAGGCTCGGTGGGAATCTCCACGAATTCTTTAAGCCAATTGTATGAAACTTTCATTGAGTTAACCTGAATCCGGCGTGATTCACGTTTTGCATATGCTTAGAAGCCTTGTCAACATTGGCTCCGAAGGGTATTTTGGCCTTTGTACGAAAACCTCACTAAAAGTGTGGTTTTGGAACAATGCGCCGTGGACCTCGAAATTTGCGTGTTACTGCCGACGGAGTCGGTCTGACCCAGTTCGCGGGTGTATCGCTCATCGAGCAATTCTTTCAGCGGATTGGATTGCAGGTCTTGCCTTGGCGCGGCACATTCGATTCGCCCAGCGCAACAACTGCTACAGCATCAGCGAATCCCTGGAGGCTCTGCTCTATCCGCTGGTGCTGGGCCTGGGACGGATCGAAACCACCGAACCGCTGCGCTACAACGGCGTGTTTCACTACCTGGCCGGCTTGCCGGGTTACCCGGATGCGACCACCTTGCGGCGCTTTCTCGATCGGTTCGCGCGCGGGGACGAAACTCCCTCGTCAAGTTGCACGACGCATGGCGTGCGGCGATGCTGCGGCAACCCTCCCAAGCGATCTTCGATCTGGACAGCACGGTGCTGACGGTCTATGGCCATCAGGAACGAGCCGAGGTGGGCTACAACCCCAAGAAGCGTGGGCGACCCTCTTACCTTCCCCTGCTGTGCTTCGAGGGGAACACTCAGGATTGTTGGGAGGGCAGCTACCATCCCGGCGACACTCACGTGTCGACCATCACGATTCCTCTGCTGGAGCGCGCCTTCCCCAAGTTGCCAGCCTCGATCCGCGAAGTGAGAGTTCGCGCCGACTCCGCCTTCTACGATCACGAAATCATCGAATTTATCGAGGGGAAACGGGCTTTTTACGCGATCGTGGCCCGGCTCACCCGGCCGCTGAAAAACCGGCTGTCGGGACTGCGCTACCGCCGCGTCTCGTCGGGAGTGTGGGCAGGGGAGTTCCAGTATTGCCCGCAGGGGTGGCCCGGGCCACGACGCTTCGTGGTGATCCGTCGACCGCTGCCGGAAGAACCTTCGGCACAACTGACCTTGTTCCAGATGGGCGGCTACACCTACCAAGCTTTGGTCACCAACCTCACGTTGCAGCCGCTCAACCTTTGGCGGTTTTACAACCAGCGCGCACGGCGCGGAGTTGATCATCCGAGAACTGAAGTATGCCTATGCCTTGGGGAAGATTCCGACCAACGACTTTCCAGTCCAACGAGGCATTCTTCCAGATTGTGTTGCTGGCTTACAACCTGCTGAACTGGTTCAAGCGGCTCTGTGCTCCCCCGCATCTGCAGCGGGCCACCCTCCAGCGCCTCCGCCAGCGATTGTTTGTGGTGCCCGCGCAATTGGTGCGCCCCGGAGGGCTGCCGACGCTGCGCTTGCCAGCGAACCACCCTGGCACTCGAGACTTCCTGGAAACACTGGAACGCATCCGCCGCTTGCGGCCGCCATTCTAACTCTTGCATGCCGATGCTGTTGCACGAGTCTGTGTTTCGGAGAAGGTCAAAATCCATTATTTTTCACGCCGGATTCAGGTTAAGTTCACAGTCGAGAGCAGGGAAGAGGGAACAGGGAATAGGGAACAGGCTCTTCTCTCTTCTCTCTTCTCTCTTCCCTCTTCCCTCTTCCCTCTTCCCTCTTCCCTCTTCCCTCTTCCCTCTTCCCTGTTCCCTATTCCCTGTTCCCTTCAAAACTGTTCCAGGAACCGCACGTCTCCCTGGAAAAAGAGCTGAATGTCATTGATGTCGTGCCTCACCATGGCGAAGCGATCCACGCCGAGTCCAAAGGCCCATCCGGAGTACTTGTCCGGGTCGATGCCGCCGTTGCGCAGCACCTGCGGGTGGACCATGCCGCAGCCCATCAGCTCGATCCATCCACTCTCTTTGCACACCCGGCAGCCTTGCCCGTCGCAAACGAAGCAACTGACAGCCACTTCGCCGCTCGGCTCGGTGAAGGGGAAGAAACTCGGCTGGAAGCGGGTGCGGACCTTCTCGCCGAAGAGCATCTTAGCGAAGAAATCGAGCGTGCCCTTCAGGTCCGCGAAAGTAATGTCCTCGTCAATGGCCAGCCCTTCGATCTGGTGAAACATGGGGGAGTGGGTGGAATCGGGGTTATCGTGCCGGTAGCACTTGCCGGGGATGATGATGTAAAGCGGCGCCCCGTACTTCTCCATAGCGCGGATTTGCACCGGCGAGGTGTGAGTCCTCAAGACCGTTCTTGCATCGATATAGAGCGTGTCCCAATCGTCCCGCGAAGGATGACTCTCCGGAATGTTGAGAGCGTCGAAGTTATAGTAGGTGCTCTCAATCTCCGGGCCGCTCTCAATCCGAAAACCCAGGCGTAGAAAGATATCCTCGATTTCGCGCTGCATCCGGGTTACCGGATGGACGGAGCCGAGTGGGCGGTGAAGGCCGGGCAGCGTCAGGTCTCGCGGCACAGCACGCCTGGAAACGGAGGCCAGGGGAAGGTCCATCTGTTTGGCGGCTTCCGATTCAAGGGGCAATGCCTCGACCAGCTTTTCGAACTCCAGGCTGCTCGCGGAACGACGCAGCTCGTTGAATTGCCTGCCCACCACTGGCTTCAGTTCCTTGCCCGCGGGCTTTAGCCAGTTCTCATCCACCTGCGAGAGAAACCCGCCCTTGCGCGCCAGCCACCTGTCGCGGAGCGCCTTGCAAAGCCTCTCACGTTGCGGCTGGTCGGGCGCCCCGCGCGAGACCAATTCCGCGCGTTCCTGTTCTGCCGTCTGCCGTAATTCAGCGAAAAGCGACTCCACACCCTGCGCGTCAGAGACGCCCAGTTCTTGAAGGGTCCTTTTGATTTTGTCGTAAATAGTCACGGGCAAGTCCCGGACCGAGGCGCTGGGAGTAAACTCTTGCCCCCCGGCGAGACCTCCTCAAAAAGATCTCGAAAAACCGCAGCTTCAGAAAGTCAGATGTGGCGTTACCAAAGCTCTTTACTGTCAAGCCTGAATTGCCGAGGGTTGACCGGCCACGGCCTGCTTCACTCGACCCGCCAGCTCGGCAAAACCGGCCTGATCGTTCACGGCCACTTCGGCCAGCATCTTGCGATCGAGCTCGACACCCAGCTTCTTCAACCCGTGGATGAACTGGCTGTAAGTCAGCTCATGGGCGCGCGCCGCGGCGCCGATGCGGATGATCCAAAGGCGGCGGAAATCGCGCTTCCGCTGCCGCCGCCCGCGGTAGGCGTGGCGGCCTGCCTTGTCGGCAGCTTCCTTCATGGACCTGTAAAGCTTGCTCTTGTTGAGAAAATAGCCCTTGGTGAGCTTGGTGAGTTTCTTCCGGTTGGCGCGGCGCACAACGCCACGCTTGACTCGAGGCATGGGCTTTACTCCTTTCGATATTGTTCAGGGCGGCTTAGTCCCACTTCGCGGGATGAAGGCACCCAGCCGTTGGCCTTCCCGCTCCTGTAGAGGAACAGGGAACAGGTAACAGTGCACAGGGCCACAACTGTTCCCTGTCACCTGTTCCCTGTTACCTGTTCCCTATTCCCTGCTCTCTACGCGTACGGCAACATGGCCCGAATAGCGGGCGCATTCGCAGGAGAAACGATTACGGCTTTGGCCAGTTTCCGCTTGCGCTTCCTAGCCTTCGAAGTCAGGATGTGGCGCGCAAAGGCGTGCCGCCGCTCCACCTTGCCGGTGGCCGTCACTTTGAAGCGCTTTTGTGCGCCCTTGTGGGTCTTCAACTTCAGCTTGATCTTCTTGGGCTTTGGCAACTCTATCCTCCAGATTCTCCACTTGACTGGTCCGGGAACCCGTGGTGCAGGGGCGGCAGCTACAGGCACCGGAGTCGGTTTAGGCTGGGGAGGTCCTGACGACCGCCGGAGATGTCCCCGCCGCCGGCCGTGAAGCCTGGGGAGCGGCACCCTTGCCCGGCGCTTTCCTGGCGCCGATAATGGTCGAGAGATTCGGCCCCTCGATCTTCGGTCGAGTCTCCACCACGCCCACCTCGCTCACTTCTTCCGCCAACCGTTCCATCATTTTGAATCCCAGGTCCCGGTGAGCCATTTCCCGGCCACGGAACATGATCGTGACCTTCACCTTGGCCCCCTCCCGCAGGAACTCGATAACCTTGTTTCGCTTGGTTTCAAAATCATGCGTGGAAGTCCTGGGCCGCATTTTCACTTCCTTGAGCTCGATAGACTTCTGATGCTTGCGAGCCTCGTGTTGCCGCTTGCTGAGCTGGTAAAGGTACTTGCCATAGTTGATGATGCGGCAAACCGGCGGGTTCGCGGTGGGGGCAACTTCCACGAGGTCGAGACCCTGGCCGCGCGCGATCCTCAGAGCTTCATGAGGCGGCATGATGCCGAGCTGTCCGCCCTCTTCGTTGATCACCCGGATTTCCCGGGCTCGAATCCTCTCATTTATGCGAACAAATCGGTCGGCGATAGGCATTCCCTCCTGGCCCCTTGGGGCCTCCCGCTCTCCCTAAATCTTCCGAATTGGCCAAGCAGGGGCGCATGGCCATGCGCTCCTACGTCTCCGGAGGCGAGAAGACAGCTTACCATTTCGTAGCCCTGGTGTCGATAAGCTGCCGAATCCAACCCATAAATTCGGCCAGCGGCTGAAAGCCGGCATCCCCCGTGTCCCGGCGCCTCACCGCAACGCCACGCCCTTGGGCTTCTCGGTCGCCGACCACCAGCATGAAAGGCACCTTCTGAAGCTGCGCGTCCCGGATGCGCGCGTTCAGTTTCTCATTGCGGTCGTCCAGGCTGGCGCGCAGGTTAGCCCGGCGCAATTCCTCGTGAACCTCGCGAGCGTAAGCCAGATGCTTGTCGCTCACGGGGAGCACCACAGCCTGCACCGGGGCCAGCCAGACCGGGAAACGCTCCCGCATAATGCTCAATCAGCACCCCAAAGAAACGCTCCAGCGACCCCAGCAGAGCCCGATGCACCATGATCGGCTGGTGAGTGCGCCCATCGGCGCCGGTATATTCCAAGCCGAAGCGCTGGGGCAAGAAGAAATCGAACTGCACCGTGGTGAGCTGCCAGGGCCGGTTCAGTGGCATCGAGCAGTTTGATGTCGATCTTCGGCCCATAAAAAGCCGCTTCGCCCGGCATGCGCTTGAAGGGAATGTCGCGCTTGCGCAGCGCCGACTCCAGCGACTTCTCCGCCAGTTCCCACTGCGCGGGCTCGCCCGAGTACTTCTCGCGGTCCTCCGGGTCCCAGGTGGAGAGCTCCACCTCGTACTTGTCGAATCCGAAGGTCTTCATGAGCATCAGTGCGAAGTCCACGCAGGCGCCCGCTTCGGATTCCACCGTCTCGGGAGTGGCGAAGATGTGCGCATCGTCCTGTGTAAAGCCGCGAACCCGCAGCAGACCGTGCATCACCCCGGAACGCTCGTAGCGGTAAACCGTGCCGAACTCCGCCAAGCGCATCGGCAACTCGCGGTAGCTGCGCCTCTGGTTCTTGTAAATCAGAATGTGGAACGGGCAGTTCATCGGCTTCAACTGGTATTCCGCGTCGTCCAGCGGCATGGGCGTGAACATGTTCTCGCGGTAGAAATTCCAGTGCCCGCTGGTCTTCCACAAATCCACCCGCGCCACGTGCGGCGTGAACACCAGGTCGTAGCCCTGCCGGAGAAGTTCCTCGCGCAGGAAGTCTTCGATTTCCTTGCGGATGATGCCGCCCTTGGGATGCCAGAAAATCAGCCCCGGACCCGCTTCGTCCTGGATGCTGAAGAGATCGAGTTCTTTGCCCAACCGCCGGTGGTCGCGCTTCTTCGCTTCTTCGAGCTGCGCCAGGAAATCGTCCAACTCCTTCGGGCTGAAGAACGCAGTCCCGTAAATGCGCTGCATGGGATGCGAGTGCTCATCGCCTTTCCAGTGCGCGCCCGCCACGCTCAGCAGCTTGACGGCCTTGATGCGCCCCGTGGAGGGGATATGCGGCCCGCGGCAAAAGTCCAGGAACTTGCCGGTGCGATAGGCGGAGAACACGGGGTCGGCCTTTTCCTCGATCAACTCGCACTTCAGGAACTCGCCCATCTGCTCGAAGAGCTTCTTGCCTTCTTCCTTGGGAAAGTGAACGCGCTCGTTCGGGTAGTCCGCCTTGATGATCTCGCGCATCCTTTCTTCAATCTTCTTGAGATCATCCTCCGTGAAGGGCTTCTCGCGATAGAAGTCGTAATAGAAGCCGGTCTCGGTGGCCGGGCCGACTCCCGGATGCGCGTCCGGGAAAAGTTCGGTGACCGCCGCGGCCAGAACGTGCGCCGTCGAATGGCGGTAAATCTCCAGACCCTCGGGCGAGGATGGAGTGATGAACTGGATCGGCGCGCTCTGCTCGATCGGAGTCGAGAGATCCACCAGGCGGCCGTCCAGCTTGGCCGCCAGTGCGTCCGCCGCCAGCCGTGGCCCGATCGACTTGGCCACCTCCAGCGCCGTTACGCCCTGAGGAAATTCCTTCGAGCTCCTGTCAGGGAATTGATTTGAACGTTCGCCATTCCTCACTTACTTCCCAAATCTCGCCAAATGTCTTGTCTCAATATAGCAATTCCTGCGGCAGGTGGTCAACCAACATCATCCGCAGATTACGCAGATTTCACAGATTTGGAAACCCTAAGATAAAGAAGAAGGGGAACGAGCCGGAAAACCCAAGATTGGGCCACAGGCCGCCGATGCAATAGGAGAGGTGCGCCCTTAAACGACATTGGTGCTCCTATTCTATCCATCACCCTCCCCGGCTTTCATGTGTGAAATCTGTGAAATCTGTGGATAATCCTTCTCAGAGAAGCTGGTCCAAGACCAGTGTCTCAAAGCCTTCTACCCGCTCGAAGACCGGATCGTTTGTAATCAAACCGCTCGCCTGGGCGTGTAGGGCGGTCGCGGCGTGGAGGGCATCCGGAGTTCGCAAGCGATGGGAAGCGCGGAGACGGGCGGCAAGATCAGCGATCTCCAGGTTCGGAGCAACCCAGCGCAGGTTGGGAAAAGTGGAAAGGAAGCCATAGAACTCGTCTACCCTTCGTTCGTCGAAGTCACGATAGGGCTGAACCAGCAACTCCGTCAGGGTGATGGTTGAAGTGACCGCCGTGGGAACCTGGACGTTCGAGCCAGGAAAAGACGTGATCGGTGAAATCGAGATATCGAGCGTTCGCCCCGATTTGGTAAATGAAGACACTTGTATCCAGCGCGATCAGGCGGTGACGCCGAAGAAAGGAGCGGAGACGGTCTATTCCCAACTCTGGCGTTCCTTTTGAAGGTAACCGCGGGAATAGAGGCCAGGAGCCAGGCCGCGAATCGCGGCGTGGTGGGATTTGGGTTTTTGCAGGACAACAACCCTATCTCCGCGAACAACCACAAGCAGCCTGTCACCGGGTTTCACGCCCATAGCCTCTCGCGCTTCACGCGGGATCACGATTTGGTTCTTAGTCGAAATAGTCACTTCAGCCATCGCTTTACATTATAGCACAAAGTAAAGCACTGGCGTCTTCTTGTGCACGAGGCAGCGCGGATGGTAGCATGGAAGCCGGTTTGAAAAGCATGCAACCTTCAGACTTTCTCACTGCATTCCGAAAGGGCCAAGCCGGCCGGGCGTATTTCCTGCGCGGGCCTGACCGCTTTCTCCAGGAAGAATGCCGCAAAGCGGTGCTGAACTCGATTCCCGAAGAGGCGCGGCAATGGTGCCTGGCGGAAATCGAGTTCCAGCCGGAGCGGCTCCGGCACGACCTGGAGGCAGCGCAGCAAATGCCCATGCTGGGCGGGCACAACTTCCTGCTCTTTTCCGACCCCGAAGACTTCAAACATGCGGCCGAGGAAGACGCCGAGGCTTTGCGCGAATACCTCGAGCGCCCCTCCCCCTTCTCTACCGTGGTGTTCACTGCGGCGGAGCCTGACCGGCGGCGAAAGTTCATCCAGTTGCTGGAGAAGAAGGCCGAGTTGGTGGAGATGCGGGCGCTCAATCGCCGCCAAGCCGCTCTGTGGGCCAGCGACTTCCTCAATCATGTAGGAGTGGAGATCGAGGCCGCATTGGCGGAGGAAATTGCTAGCAAGTTTGAGATCAGCAACGATTCGCGAGCCGAATCGAAGCCCTCCGGCGTCAACCTGCTCTGGATGCGCACCGAAATCGAGAAACTGCTGACGGCCAAGCCAGGCAAGAAGCGCCTGGAAGCGGCTGACCTGGAATTGATCGTAGCCTTCCGGGAAGAGCGGGAAATCGGAAAACTCCTGCGCGCCATCGCCGAACGGAAATGCGGCCAAGCACTGGGATTCCTAAAGGAACTTTTGGCCAGCAAGGTCGCCGAGACATTGCTTGTCTGGTGCATCGGCGACCTCTTCCGCCAGGCGCTCAGGGGCGGAGGGGCACCTTACGGCGGGGGCCGGGGAGGCTGGTCACGCCCCGCCAATCCCTATTCCACTTGGGAGATCGTCCCCCTGGTTCAGCGGCATTATCCGCGCGAGGAATTGCAGCAAGCGCTTCGGGCCGTCCGCCGCACCGATCTGGGGATCAAATCGTCGTGGAAGGATTCGAGAATCCTTTTGGAGTTTCTGGTCTGGCAGGTGGTGGTCGGGAAGGAAAGCGCAGGCGTGCCCACGATTGGCGAAGAACTCCCCGCTCCGACCGCCGAAGGGTGACCCTCTTCGGAAAACAAGGATTAGGCGAGAGCGTTGAAGGCGAAGGTCAACCGCGACTTGTAGGCTGCCGCGGTGTTGCCATGCAGGACTCCCTTGTGGATGGAGTGATCGATGAGCGCCAGCGTCGGCTTCAGAAGAGCTTCCGCTGCGGCCTTGTCCTTGGCTTTGAGCGCGGCGCGGAGTTTCCGGATCTGATGCCGCAGCTTGGTCTGGTGCGCCCGGTTCAGTTCGGTACGCGTTCGAGTTTGCTTGATGCGCTTTAATGCGGATTTGTGACTTGCCACAGAATCTCCTTTTGTACAAGATACCAACACTCAATCTAACAGACGCTCCCAAAGGGCGTCAACGGTGAATGCCTATGGATAATACTTCCTCTGAATCGAGCCTCGAAGTGCTCCTGACCTCGAGCCAGATTGCGGCGCGAATTCGCGAGCTGGGCGAGAAGATTTCCAGCGACTATCAGGGCCGCACACCGCACCTGGTGGGCGTGCTCAAGGGCGCCTGGATATTCATGGCCGACCTCATCCGCAACCTGTCCCTCGAAGCGACCGTGGATTTCCTGGGAATTCAGAGCTATGTGGCCGGCGCCACGTCATCCGGCGAAGTGAAAATCACTAAGGACCTTGATGTGAGCATCGCGGGACGCGAAGTTCTGGTGGTCGAAGATATACTCGACAGCGGGCGAACCTATCTATACCTGCAAGGCGTGCTCTCCGCCCACCACCCCAAGAGCTTGAAGCTCGTCACCCTGCTCGATAAGACCGCCCGGCGCGCCGTCGCCGTCCAGGCCGACTACATTGGCTTCCAGATTCCCGACGTTTTCGTGGTTGGCTACGGCCTGGATTACAACCAACAATTTCGCCGCCTCCCCGACGTGCGGTACCTCCGCCATATGGCCTGCGCCTAAGAGATGGCTACGATTTACTCCGCTTGAAATGGATGGTATGGATCCGATCCTTGCCGTTCTCGCGCCACGTCCACTGTTCCGTGAAGTGATCCTGATCGGCAATTTGTATCAGCAAGTGCCGCATATGGCCGGAGTTGGGGTTTGTCAGATTGGTGATACCGGTGAGGGAAAAATCGAACTCCTTCTGGTCGCCGGTGACGGCAACTGTCTCCATGCGCGGCTGATTGCCCGCCGCGCAGTAATGGGTCATCGCCAGCCGATTTCCATCCGCCGTGTAGAGGCTCACCATCTGGTCGTCTTCCTTGCTCTGAAATATCTCTTCCAGCGCAGTCCCATTCGAGACGAGCCGAATCGTGTTCGTCAGGGTTCCGCCTTGCGGGACGGCGGCTTCCCATGTGCCCACCAGGGCCTTCAGGCGATCGAATCCGGACGCGGGCTTCTCTTGCGGCACAGCGCCGTTGGCAAACCATCCGATGGCTATAGCCCCCACCGCAAGCAGATAAATTGCTTTTCGCATCTTCTCCCTCCCTCGAAGAATATTCTCCTGTAATCGGGTGATCGGGAGATCGGGTGAACAAAGAACAAGGCGCAATTTGGTTCTTGTTCACCCGATCTCCCGATCACCCGATACCTCGACCTACAGATACCTCTCCAACATGTCGAAGCAGCCCTTCCAACCCCTCCGCACTCCCTCGCCCAGTTCCAGTGTGGGAAGGAGTTCGTGGGTCAGGACCACCTCCGTTGAATCCCATAGATCGCGGAATTCGACCGTCACCAAACTCTCGTACGGCCCATCGTCGCGCTTGCCTTCGGCGTCGAACCGCTCCCAATTCCAGGTGAGAACCAGCTTCACCGGAGGTTTCAGCTCGCGGTACCCGATCCATTGCTTGTACACGGTCCCATCCGGCATTCGGTTCTCGAGATGGAATCCCCCTCCCTCGCGAATATCAAAATCCCAGTACCGCGTGGCGCTTTGGGGAGTATCGCGGCACATCCACTTTTCCAGTCTTTCCGGTTCTGTCCAGGCTTCGAAGACTTTGGCCCGCGGGGCCGAGAAGATCCGCCGGATTTGGACTCGAGTTTCGGGGCCCTGTTGCGACGTGGCCATGGCTTCTCCTCTTTTCTTTGAGATTCTTCAAGAAAACGGGCAAGAGCATCGAATTGCTGTTCCCAGAATTGCCGGTATCGCTCGATCCATTCGGCCGCATCCTTCATGGGTTCGGCCACCAGGCGGCAGTGATTAATTCGTCCATCCTTGCGCCGCGCGATAAGCTTTGCCCGTTCGAGCACTCGCAGGTGCTTGGACACCCCGGGGAGGGAGATGTCATAGGGCGCGGCCAAGTCGCTGACGGAGGCTTCGCCCTGCGCCAGGCGCGCCAGGATGCCGCGCCGGGTAGCGTCGGAAAGCGCGGCGAACGTGGCATCAAGGCGAGACTCTAAATACTTAACCATATGGTTTACTATCATAGGGCTCGCATCCATTGTCAAGATAATTCGTAGCGGCCCCGTACCACCGCCCATGCTAATCTAATTTGCGGGCTGGCCCGCATTGGCTGGCCTCAACCGAAACCGGATTCTCCACGTCCTCCGTGCCTTTCAAGCTTTAACACAGAGCGCATGGAGCATCTCAGTGGCCTCTGTGTTGCCACAGTCATTCCCGCGAAAGCGGGAATCCACTTCGCAACGCTTCCACGAACTGGATTCCCGCTTTCGCGGGAATGACTGTGTCCAAAGAAGGACTGACATCCATGTCGAATCTACTCCCGGCTCTTCGTCGCGCGCTTGACCTCATCCCCTCGCCGGAAGCTGACCGTCCCGGCCTGCTGATCCGTGATCCCTTCCATTACAGCGACACAGTTCTCTACGTGCCACCGGCGTGGGTCTTGGCCTTGCAGTGCCTGGACGGAGAGCATACCGACCTGGATGTGCAAGAACTCCTCACGCGAGCCAAGGGCACGCTGGTCTTCAGCGACGAAGTTCGGGAATTCGTGGGCGTCTTGCGCGAGCAGGGTTTTCTGGAGACGGAAGAGTTTCACCGCCTCCGCGAACGGCGGCACAAAGAGTTCCGGGAGGGGCGCGAACGCCCGGCAGCCCACGCGGGCACGGCGTATCCCTCGAGTCCAGCGGAAATCCACAGCACTTTCGAAGAGTACTTTCGCGGGGTCGAGGTGGCCGAGAGCCGGTCGGACAACCTGCTGGGAGTGGCCGCGCCGCATGTCAGCCCGGAAGGCGGACGGAACTGCTATGCCGTGACCTACCGGCGTCTGGCCGTCATTCCCGAGCTCGCCCAACGCACGTTTATGGTGCTGGGCACCTCCCACTGGGGAACTCCGGAAAAGTATGGCCTCACCCGCAAGCCTTATGTCACTCCGCTCGGCGCCCTTCGTGTGGACACCGAGCTGGTAGATTGGCTGGAGCAACGCGGGGGCAAAGCTGTCAATGCGGAAGACTATTGCCATGCCATCGAGCACTCCATTGAATTTCAGTGCGTATTCCTCCAACACGCGCTTGGACCGGAACTGAAGATTGTCCCGATTCTATGTGGTCCGCTTGCTGAAAACTCGCAATCGGCTGGCGCGGCGGAGAACGGCCAGGATACGGAGTGTTTTTTGGACGCCTTGGGCGAGCTGGCCGAGAAGCACAAAGATCGGCTGTTCTGGGTGCTGGGCATCGACTTGGCGCACCTCGGCCGCCGCTACGGCAGCCCCTTCACAGCGCTGGCTAACCGAGGACAGATGTTGGATGTAGCGGAGCAGGATCGCCGTCGCTTGGAGTTGGTGTGTGCCGGCGACAGCCGAGGATTCCTGGAACTGGTGAAAGCCGGAAGGGATGAATTGAACTGGTGCGGTTATTCAACTCTCTACACCTTCATGAGAGCCGCCGGCAAGGTGCGGGGCCGTTTGCTGCGTTACGAGCAGTGGAACATCGACCCGCAGTCCGTGGTCAGCTTCGCGAGCCTGGAGTTTGGCACCCCATGAGACAGTAGCCCGGTCGAATTATCACCTGTCGAATGATTATCTTGACAGGCCGGGGGGAAGGGTGTACTCTGCTTATATATATCATTGGGTAAATCGTTACAGCGTGAGTAGCGTTTATCCGTCGGAACGGGGTTGCCAATGGCTTTCAAGTGCTCGACCGCATCCGGATCGCTGCAAGTAACTTCAGACTACAAAGGAGACAAACATGCCACCCAAATTCACAGAGATCGAACCCGGCCAACGCAGGATTAGCGGATACGGCTGGACTCCAGATTTGCCTGACCATCGAGATTTCCTCTATGCTGTGCCCCCGCACGTAACCGCTGCGGCCTTGCCGCCCAGCGTCGATCTCCGGCCTCACTGCCCGCCAGTGTACGACCAGGGCCAGCTAGGAAGTTGCACGGCCAACGCAATCGCCGGCGCAATTGAGTTCGACCAGATAAAACAGGGACTTCAGGAGTTCACTCCCTCCCGGCTTTTCATCTATTACAATGAACGAGTCATCGAGCATGACGTTCAATCGGACAATGGGGCCCAGATCAGAGATGGCATCAAGAGTGTGGCTTCGCAGGGAGTCTGCCCAGAAACTTCCTGGCCCTACAGCGACCAGAACACCGATCCGGATCCGTGCCCCACGTGCCCGTACGCGAAGAAACCCTCAGCGAGCTGCTACAACCAAGCGAAAAGCCACAGGGTGAAGCTCTATCAAAGGTTGACTCCCCTTCTGGACACCCTCAAGGGATGCCTGGCGAGCGGTTACCCGTTTGTTTTCGGATTCACGGTGTACGCGAGCTTCGAGAGCCAACAGGTGGCGCAGACAGGAATCGTGCCCATGCCCGCACCGGGCGAAAAGGTCATGGGCGGCCACGCCGTGGCGGCCGTCGGCTACGATGACTCCAAACAGCAGTTCATTGTGAGGAACTCCTGGGGAACAGGTTGGGGGATCAAGGGCTACTTCATGATGCCGTACGCCTATTTGACGAATTCCAACCTGGCGGACGATTTCTGGACTATTCGGACCGTGTAGTAGAGTCCCGAGTGCTGCTTTCCTTTCGCACGCGAAGGCTGAGCTTGAACGTCTGGCCAGGCGGGGTATTTCGTTCCCAGGGGCGTCGATACTCCAGTACGATTTCACCGGTTCCTGAACGTACGGCCCGGAATTGCCAGCGATGAGTTCCCCCTTTTCCGGGGGGACCTGTCGCCGGCTCGAACGTGCCCTGCACCAGTGTGCATGCCGGTTCCGGTTTCACCTCGAGATCCCAGCGGAAGCCGGTCGTCGGGTTTTCAGCCAGGGAGATCTCCACCACCTCGCCCACGGCGAGCGTCACTTCGCGCCCGTTGTAGCTTCTGTCGACCCGTATCATTTTCGGGTGTCGCGCGTACAGAGGACACCAGAGACTAGACCCGACCACCACACACGCTATCGTTGTGTATATGCTGGACGCGTTCACCTCGCACGCCCCCGACGCCTCTCTAATCTATTCTCACACCGGATTCACGAATGCGCAAGTGCAGTGGCGAGCATTTCAGCAATCGATCGTGTATTACTACCTAGTCGTGCCGGATTATCATGCTATACATGGCGTCTTAAGTAATTGCGCATAGTCGGCGCAAGGTGTTGTTGGGTTTAATCCACGCGGCGAATTCACTTTCAACCGCATGGATAAGGTCATCCAGATGCGCGAAGTACCGATTGTGCAGGCATCGGCGACGTGTGAGTGTCCAGACGCGCTCGATGGGGTTCAACTCCGGGCTGTAGGCGGGGAGGTAATCGAGCGCGAAGCGGTCCGCGTGCCCCTCCCTCCACTCCCGATGAAGGCGTGCAGGGTGGTATTTCGCGTTGTCGGTAATGACCACGACGCGTCGTCCGGTTCGGGTGCTGGCCGCCTGTAGGTGCTGGAGAAACTTCCAGCAGGTGAGGGCGTTGAACTTGTCCGTCTCGCGCCGAAAGAAGAACTTGCCATCGCGCAAGCGGACGGCGCCGAAGTACCCGACACTGCGCCGGGTGGGATAATGAAGGAGCACCGGGTCCTTGGTTTCAGGAGGGACCCACATGCGGCAGCGTGAACCGTATTGTTGAAAGTGCACTTCGTCCATGGCCCAAAGATCGACAGCGGCATCAAGGCTTAACGCCTGGAGTTTTTTTATGCGTCTTCTGCAACACGGGATCGGCGTGGGCAATCAGGGGGCGCGGCTTGCGCAAGCGGAAGCCGAATTGACGAAACCTCCGCTGGCATTGACGCACGCCCAAGCGAACCCCATAGCGCCGTGCGAGCCAAACCTGGAGCGTCTTCCCGTCCCACAGCGTTCCGCTCAGGCCGACCTCGCTCGGCGCGCGTCGCAGCACCGCCTGCACCTCCGGCAGTTGTGCCTTGCTCAGGCGCTGGGGCCGTCCGGGTCGCGCCCCTTCCACCAGTCCGGCCAGACCGCGCTCTTCAAAATGTCGAACCCAGTATTCAACCGACCGCGGGGCGTCTCCCAAAAGCTGGCTGACCTCCGGGCAGGTCAGCCCCTGAGCGACCAGCAGCACGCCGTGAAGGCGGTGATCGTAGCGAGATTCTTCCGAACGACGAATCTCATCTTGAAGTCCCAGAACCATGGTAGCGGCATCGGCGATGGTAAGTGGTTTCATGACTCCATGAAACCACATTTTCTAAGTATGCGCAATTATTTATGACGCTATGTATAGTTGGGCAATGTCCAATAAAAAGGCCTCGGTTCACAAGAGGGTAGGCCGGTCGTTGGCCGGCATTATCCGAAAGTGCTTTCCAGTGTGGTCATTGAGGCGCGAGCTAGCCAGAATTAGGGAAGAACTCCGTAATCCCGGCAACAAATACGGGGAACATCGCCAGTCGACCGAAGCCGATTTCGAGGAAATTTCCGATGCCCTCGCAGAGGAGGAGACTTACGAGCTCTTCAGGAAAGCGGACGCGCTCCATGTCTCGCTCCGGGAAATTCCCCACCCTGAAGGCCAAGCATCCCACTGGACGAGAGGAACCTTCGGCAACGAGTTCTTGAGGCCGGACTCTCTCTGTGCCTTCCGCAAGCTCGTCCGCCAAGCCGAAACAGAGCACGACAAGGAAAGGCGAGAGAAGATCGAAGTTTGGACCAAGCTCGTTGTCGCACTGACGGGCCTCGTCGGTGCCCTTATTGGCTTACTCGCATGGCTGAAGAGGTAAGTCGATGCGGATTTCAACTTACTCGGTCAACGAAGGGTACGGCAAAGGTACACGAGAAAACGCGGCTCGGTAACGCCAAGGAGATAAGCTATATAGGTTGGCGGAGAGGGTGGGATTCGAACCCACGCCCCCGGTTATGCCAACGTAAGTTATTGAAACTGCGTACCGCTAGTACCGCACAAACCGCACAAATGGCAGGGTTCACACACAAAACGCACACACGTTTTTCGGCCGGGATTTTGGCAGTAGTCCACCGGGGCGGGACGGGTCTACAAGTTCCTTGGGTCTTAATTGACACGAGTTTATGCCTCCGGTCGAATCTGTCCCAGCCGCCGCGGCCTTCAGGCTCGCGGGGGAAGGAAGCTCCCACCTAACCACCAACTCTGCTTGCTGAACATTATTGTCAACGACCACAGGCTCTCACTTTTCGGGCTGCACAGGTTGAAGAGCCTCCGAAGAGCGGGGACTCCTCGCTCCTGAATAAGGCACTCGCATGGGCGGGAGAATAGCGGGCAAGGAATGCCTTCCTTCAGGCGGCCGCTCGGCGGCGTCCGGTCGGAACGAAGACAATCTTGACCTCTCTGTCTAAAGCTGTGGCGACCCGCCGAAGCATCGAAAGTGAGTGCCCCTCATAATCGGCATCCTCAAGGCGGCAAATGACGGAAGCGGTCGTTCCCACCTTGGCTGCGAGTTGGCGCTGGCTGAGACCAGACCGGCTTCGGAGCTTGTAGATCTGGCTTGCGACATCAGCCGCGGACAGATCTTCCTCGAAAGCAGCAGCCAACTCTCGATCCGCGCCGACATAGCGGTCATACGCGTACTGCAAACCTTTCGAATTGAATCGCCGCTTATTGTTCATATGCTACCCCCTGGCTTAAATGTGTGAGCAGCCGGGTTCAGTTCAAAGGCCGATTTAGCTCGGATTGCCTTTTCGATCTCCCGCGCGGGCAACTCACGTTCTTTCACCACACCGTGCGTTACAACCACGGCCTTCCTTCCGTGAAAGAAGTACAGCATCCGGTAGTGAACTCCCTGGTAGCTCGCCCGCAACTCGTAGATTCCATCTCGGAGGAAATCCGCCTCCGGACGCCGAAGTTCGTGCCCCAAGTCCTCCAGCCGTTTGAGCCGCACAAGGCACTTTAGCTGGGCCTTTTCCGAAAGGACATCTAGCCATTCAATCAGAAGCGGTGTTTTGCCTTGGGCGTCCTGGTAGAGGATAACCTCAACTGCCGGCATGTTGCCTCTGGTGCATGTTCGCATTATTGCGAACGGATGTCAACCCGTTTTTTCCACCCGTCTTTTCCAGCACCTCTCCCAACAGGAACAGATTAGGCTGCGGGGCCGCGTTAGCGAACCCACAGCCGCTTTGAGCGGTTCACAATCTAAAGCCCCCAGCTTAGCCGGGGGATACTTACTGTCGTTGGGTGCCACGGACAATGACAAATTCGCCTGAAGTCACTCGTACGCTTAGGCAGAACTGGAGAACCTGCGCATTTTTGAAACTCCAAACCAATTCAAAGGTATTCGAGGCTTCCTTTGGCTGGCCGTCGGCTTCTTGCTACTGGCGGCTTCTTTAGGAAGCGCAGCCTATATCGTCGCTCACCTTTTTAAATGTTTGTGAGCGGGCCAGTTCGGACGAGACTTTTCTCATGCCATACCAGCTCAAGGCTCCCAATCCTCCTTCTTTCGGTTCCGTTTCGAAGACGACACCCGCCAGGGCGTCCAGCGCTGAAAACAAAGGTACGGACACATGCGCCATACTGGTTGACACGCGCGTGCCCCACAGTCAAATCCCGCATTAGGGCCTAGCCTCCTCGGCGAGAAACTATTCCAGATTCTTCAACCACGAGCAGGGATTGGAATCGTGGATAGTGCGACCTAGGAAGCCGAGCTTCTCGGCAATGTTGCCCCGGTTCCTTCGGATGTCCTCCTTGGAGCTTTTGATGTAAACGGCAAGAAAGGCTTCGATGCTCTGGGGCTTGGAAAACAGGTACGTAGCGTGCCCAAGTTGCGGCGTCTCGACAGCAATCTGCGTCGGCAGGTCGAAGATGTACTCATCTCGGTAAAGGTATAGTCGTCGTGCCCGCCGGCAAAGCTGCTGGTAAAAGAAGGGATGGTAATCAGGCTTCCACGAGATTCGAGCGATGTCGAAGTCGCCAGGGAGACCGAGGTCCCAACAGAGACTGCGCAGTTGTTCTCTCTCCATCGGCTCGCGCTCGATGCGAGTGCGGATTTGTTCGAGAGCGTCTGAGTATTCGCCGAAACGATGGTAGCTCCTTCGAGCGGTTTCGATCTGCTGAGCGATATCGGCAGGAAGCTTTACCTTGATACGGCTCGGCAAGGCGGTTTCCCACTTGACCAGGTGCCACTCACCACGCCGGTGACTGTACTTGCCAGTCTGGACGAATGTTCCCTGCAACTCGACCTTGGCCCCCAGCAGATGTCTCCACCGGTTCCATGTGGCGTCCCAAATGATCGGCATCGCTGATTGGTCGAGTGTGACCTCGAGTTTCCGCCGGACATCGCGGTAGATGGCATGATCCTTGTAAAAGTCAAAATTCCGCAACGGTGCGTGGAACCGGCGCTCCCGGTGCTCAGGCTGGAAAGACAGGATTTGGGTTGCGAAGAACATCTGGCCATCGCGAGAGCGGTCTCCGGCGACCAGAATCGAACCGAAGCCCCCATACGGAAAGAGTGTCAGCGCCGACGGTTCCTTCAGCAGCGAGTCGTAACAAGCCCTTAGTTCAGGTTGCGCCAGGATGTTGAAGGCCCGCTCCAAGGTAGCGCTGTCGCGGTTGGAAGCCCCGGCAGCGCGGAACTCCAATTGTCTGAGGCTGAAGGCTACTCGCAGCTCAGCAAGCGAGGCGGTGGGAGTAATCCGCAGAACGTCATACAGGCTCGTCTGGCGTTCCCAGGGCTGTTGCCGTGTGGCGACGTAGAAGTAATCGCGTACCACCTCGCAAGGCAAATGAATGGAGGAAATGCCCAGCCGGCTCGTTGGAACCCCGGCTCGCACGTAAAGTCGCTCTCGCTTATCGGCTTTGGGGTTCGCAGCGTAACTGACGGGAGCCTGGTAGAGATCACGACTTCGCCCGCAGGACGAGGTCTTGCGGATGTAGATTTCGGTCCCTGCTTCGGCGGAGTCGGTGGGCAGAGGGAAGTCGATCTCATCACCAGGCCGAATAAGGGCACCGAGGAACTTAGAGAGAAGTAGAGTGCCGCCATCCTTGAAGTAGCAGACGGTCGTTTCGCCCTCCCGCTTAGCCTCCGAGACCACACGACGCAGGATCACTTTGGCGTTCTCACTTGAGGATTGATTAGCCGCTTCCATACCGAGTGCAGAATAGCCAGCCGGTCTGTTCCCGTCAAATGGGGTCTGAGTGCTCCTAAGCGACTGTCCCACAAGTTTAGGTTCGATGAGGAAGGAGGACAAAACCATGTCCCAAAGCGTAAACAAAGTCATTCTGATCGGGTTCCTTGGCGAAGCGCCTGAGGTCCGGTTCAGTCAGCAAGGAAAGCCAGTCGGCACCTTCAGTGTCGCGGTCAACGAGACCTGGAAGGACGCGCAAGGCTCGCGACAGGAACGCGTCGAGTGGTTCCGAATCGTATGCTTTGGTCGTCTTGCGGAGGTCTGCGGTCAGTATCTTGACAAGGGCCGCCATGTCTACATAGAAGGAAGGTTGCAGACCCGGAAATGGTCAGACCGGGAAGGCGACAAACGAACGACGGTCGAAGTTGTGGCCAACCAGATGAGGATTCTGGATCGGGCGCCCAAGAACGGAAACGGCATGAAGCCCGATGAATCACCGAAGGCTTCGGGGCTTATCGAAGAGGGCGATAACCCATTCAACGAGCCGCACGGCGGGACAATTGAGCAGGAAATTCCCTTTTGACGCAGTCCTCTGGTAATGTCCAGGGTCAACCAACCTCCGTACCTCTCCGGGCCGCTCTCTAAGCGAAGCCTTCGGCTCATGACAGCCCATCTTCTACTTTCCCTTTACTATGTTTTCCACAACTTGGGTAGGGTATCCGACCGTCTGCCCGAAGAGCACACGCTGATCCTTATGCAAGTTGAGCTTAGTAGAAAGTTGCGACTTGTCGCAGTTGTGGAACCAAGCCGCCAGACCCATGGACGCGGCGAATAAATAGACGTTGGCCGCAATGAGGCCCGTGTCGACGTAATAGTAAGACCGCTGGACATCGGGATTGCGAAGGCCGGGCTCCTGATAACCGGACGTATGGACCAGTTTGTCGATGTCCGCGACGTAGATAAGGCGAACAGGGGCTTCGGCGCCTGTATCGGCTTGGCCTTGGCCGATCGCGAGCCGTCGCAGGTCTCCTGCAACCACCGGCACCAACTGGTGATGGAACGAGTCATACAGGAAGGTCCCCTCCTCAAGGGCGACGTAGACGTCGATCTCCTGGGAGTTGCTCGCCGATGCCGCAGTCCTTCCGGGAATTCCGAAGGGACCCTTCCGGCGGTTCACTCCGCATGCCGCCCAGAGAAGATTGGAGAGAGTCTGCAAAGGGAGCTTCTTGCCGCTGATCTCGCGAGTGGTCCTCCTGAGTTGCAATGCCCTCGCGAGCGACCCGCTGGCCTGGAGCGCGGGTCCGGTAGTTTGATCGGCAGGGGAGCATCCGGAACGCTTATCGATTCTCGTCTACCAGACCTCTTCTGGATCATCGCAACCTCCCGGGCGCGCTCGGCCCGAATGTCCTGTCCTGGAAGCCTTGCTCGCCTGCGGGATTCTAACACTTCCGACCTCGTCGCCGTACGGCCTCGCACTGTATTCCTTCAACTCACGACACAATTAGCACCGTTTGAACAATTGCAACAATCAATTCCTGCCACAAAGGAGGTCCTGTGTTCGTCGAACTCATGCCACTTCTTGCCGGCCGCACTGTGCTCATAACAGTGGCCAAGGTGGATGACAAGACAATTCGTGTTAACGTCATTCCCGCTCTGGCAAAGGCCGACGAGAACCCAGCTCTAACCACCCCACTTACCTGTACCGGCCCGCCCGAAGAACTCGATGCAGAACTCGGCACCCATCTGGCCGGATACGTCCAAACCCACCAGCAAACCGCCAGCACCTTAGCCGAGGCCAAGGCCACCCTGGAGGCTGCCGCCAAGGCAGCTCAAGAGGAAGCCAAGCGCAAAGCCGAGGAGCGCAAGAAGGCGACTCAGAAGCCACCCGCAACTGCCACCACGGCTGAACCTGCCTCAGCGTCTTCTTCCGCATCCCCAACCCCTGCTGAGACCGCGTCCTCTTCAGCATCAATGGGCACACTCGGGCTGTTCCCACCTACAACACCCGAACCCGCTTCAACTCAATCGAAAGGAGGTCTCGCACTCTAATGGAGAGCCATGTCCTTTCTCGTATCTTCGAATTTAACGGTGTGAGGCTTCCGGACCCAGATCCAAAGCTTTCTCCGCAGGAAGTTCGCGACCTGTATGCGCACCAGTACCCAGATATCGCCACGGCCTCGATCACCGGGCCGGAGGCGGTCGGAGACAAGCTTCGCTATCAGTTCACGCGAGCCATCGGCTCGAAGGGATAACCCGATGAGCCGAAATCCAACAAGCAAGGAGGTGACGAAGCGTGCGGTCCTGGCGGAACTTGAAAGACTTCGCCAGGGCCGCCACTCCCGTTACCAAACACTCCTCGGGAGGTTTGCGAGATGCCGACAACTGCAAACCACAGCCGCATTATTCGCTGCCGCAGTCGAGGCCAGCGCCCGCACTTACAACCGCACGCCACTCGACGCCCCACCCGGCTGGCTTCCTCCGGTCAGTTGATGGCTCAGGGACCTGGCCTCCTGCTACCACGACTCGACGCTGTCCCGCTAGTCCATAGGTTGGTTGCCGATGACCGCCTGGCTGTGATCCTGGCCAAGGCCCTCGTGGAGCTGGATATTGCCGTCCCTGGAGATTGGAAAAAGGCAGAACGCGACCCAACATCCTTCATCAGGATTACGCTTGAGCAATGGATCGACGCGCACGGTGGCTCAGCCATTCGCCGCCGCTTCCTGCTTTCCGCCGTGATCAGCAACACTCCCTGTGAATGGGCGGAGCGGGATGAAACTAAGCCCAACCAATTGTTCCTCATTGTCGAGCCTTCCGAGGCAACCTGCGGCTCTGCGACCTTTGGGCCAGTGTTGCGAGTTGCTGGAGAGCATCCACTCGCAACTGCCAGCGACATTCTTCCACCTCTTCATTGGAGCTCTCAATCGCTGGCTTAGGGCCTACGACTTCAGGGATGCTGAAGAACGGGCAGAGACTTTGCGGGAATGGATCGCCCAGGAGCCGGACGCTGACCAGTACGAAATCCCGGATGTCGAGGGGTCCATTCCACCTTGCATGCGGCAGGAAGCGCTGCCTGAGGGTGAGATTGCTCGCCTCAAGGACAACATAAACGACCCACTCGCAAAGAAGCTGGTGGAGGCCGCACTCGCCCTCGATCACCTGTCCGCCCAAGCGGAGCGACCCGAGCTTGATGACGATATCGGCCAACAGCTCTCCGATTGCAATCCAGCCCTGCCTTGTCTGCTGGCCGTGTTTGCTGAAGGCGACGCAATAGCAGCCTGCTTTGACGAAGAGGCCGAGGGAATGATGGAAGTGACGCCGGAGCCCAATCTCATCGTCCCATTTGATCCCACGGATACCGAGAGCGTTCGGCACACATTCCACATGTTCGAAGTGGCCTGCCAGACGATTGCCGCTGCGAGCCGGCTGATCGACCTGATGCCAGGCAACGACCAATGGATCATTTCAAGGTGAGAGCCATGCAAGCCTACGTCAACATTGGAGCCAACATTGAATTCAGGCTCAGCGAAGCAGTTCTTGTTTATCGGGATGGAGGCAATGGCGCCTTCGCGAGCCTGCACCAAGTCAAACAAGCTGAAAATGGAATTCCCTATCTCACCCCCGGTGAAGCCCTAACCACGGCCTTCCTACGTACTCTTGCCCAGGGCCTCGGAGCACAGATCAAGCCTGAAATCCTTCCTGATAACGTCCTGGCACGCACTCCTGACATGCTGGTTTGGTGGTCACGGCCACGACGGCGGGTCATGTTCTTCGGAGGGACGGATGAGGAGGCGCGGAAGCTTAACGGTCTCCTCTTGCCGCATCCGGCACTCGTCTTCAAAGTCTTGGGCAAGGACCTCTTTGTTCGGGCGACCGTAACGACCTCACGACCAGGACCGGAAACGCCCCCAAGACCGCTCCCTACTGGAACACGGACGCTCGGGGCCTGGTTTGTGCAGGCAGCATGCGCGTACCCGAATCTTCCGACATCGCCTCGATACCTGGTTGGGAAAGTTCATATTTTCAATCCGAGTTCACACATGCAGCCGGAGCGGTGCGGCTCACCAGCTATCCCGAAGGTTTCATCGGGTTGTGGAGAAGTCTTGTTGGCAGGAAGAGGTTTCCAGTTCAATACCTAACCGATGCCGGCGAGACGCTACAAGAATTCGTCGCGCGCGGAATCGAGCGTTGAGGAGTTGGCGATGGAGACTCACCGCATCCATTCGGAGTTGCTTGAACGGCAGGTGCGCGTGCTGGTAGTGGGGTGTGGAGGTACTGGCAGTGCGGTTGTGGCAGGCCTGCCGTACTTGCATCAATCGCTCGTCGCCCGCGGCCACCCAGGAGGACTCCACGTTACGGTCCTGGACGGCGATACGATCTCAATGACCAACTGCGTCCGCCAGCCCTTTACGCGGTCAGAAGTCGGCCTGAATAAGGCGGTCGTTTTGGTCAACCGGCTCAACCTATTTTGGGGTCTGAAGTGGGAAGCGGTCCCGATTCACCTAAAGCCTGGAAGCCACATCTCGCGAGGTTATTCAGGTGATGATCTCCGCGCTCACATTGTGGTCGGGTGCGTGGATACGCGGGCTGCGAGGGCGGCGATTCGAGATGCGGTCAGCCGGTGGAGCACGGTTTCATACTGGCTCGACCTGGGCAACAACTCTGACAGTGGGCAGTTCATCTTGGGTGAGCCGCTCAACGAGTGCAACCGGAGGTCAAGGGTGCGCTTGCGTACAGCGACCGAGCTCTTTCCTGAGATTTGCGATCACTCTCTCGACAACGACGGCGAACCAAACTGCAGCGCCGTCGAGGCCCTGGAGCGACAAGAGCCTTTCGTCAACTCGACCCTTGCCCAGCACGCCCTGGCCTTGCTAGCTAGGCTGTTTCGCTATGGCGAAATCAGCTACCATGGCGGCTTCCTCAATTTGGCGACTGGAGCGACCTCCGTGCTCCGGATCGACCCCGAGTACTGGAAACGAAACCGGAGAGTAAACAAGTGCAGTCCGCAGGTAGATCAAGCGTGAGAAAGGCCGCGTGAGTGTTCACCCACGCAGCTACTTCTAGTGCCACTTCCACGTGTAGCCGACATAACCGGCCAATCTCTGCCCATTCTCAGGGTGTGCCGAGTTTGCGCGCTTTGGTGGTGATCTTAGTGAGGCGATTGGACAGCCGGTCGAGGCAACTGCGGACAGCACCGATGGGCAGGGTTCGCCGGAACATCTCCAGCGCATGCTGAGCAGCCTGCAAGGAATCGATGACCCCGTCGAGCCCAGCTCGAAGGAGGGCGAAAGACGTTTTCGGCTGAGGAACCAGATGCCGAGGTCTTGAACGAGCCGCTTGGAATTCCCGCTGGAGATCATTCAACGCCACCTCGACATAGAGCATCGTCATGTCCGGAGAAGTGTGGCCGAGTAATTTCATCAGAGCGGGAAAACTAACCCCGGCGCGAAGCATCTCCGTGGCATAGGTGTGCCTCAATTGGTGCGGGACGATGCGTGCGGAAAGGCCCAGAGAGTGACAGACCTGGTGCAGATAGCGGCGGAGTTGTCGAACGAGGGCATCCCGGGTGCTGCGCCGGGCCAGGAGTCGGCCATCGGGAGGCCGCGGATCGAGGAAGCGAAAGAAGCGTAAGCGTTGGATGACCGTCACCACCCACGAATCCACCGGGACCATACGTTCCGTTTTGAGTTTGCCGAGCGGCACGTGAATGGCCCACTGATGGGGGCCGGTCGAGCGCAGGCAATCGGAGGATAAATCGGCGCACTCACCAATGCGCATGCCGGTATGGCGGATCAGCAGAAAGGCGTTACCTCCCAGATCGTTGCGACGGACGAACTCCTGCTGCAGAAGTTGATCCTGCTGGGCGGTGAGCGGGCGTGCAAGCCTTTGCGGAGGGTGCGGGATGTCCTCGCGACGAATTAGGCGGGCAAGCTGAGGAAGCTGTTCGGTCCAAGCCAGTTCGGTGAGCACGGGGCGCAGGGCGATGAGCCGGTTGATATAGGAGGAGGTGGCGAGCGGCGGCCTCTGGGAGCGCAGACGGGACATCCAGCCGAGGAGGTGGGGCTCCCGTCGCAGTTGGTCCAGAGAGTTCACCTCGGGGTGAGCCGTCCCGAGATAGCTGAGGAAGTTGCGGACGGTCCCGCGGTACTGACGAGTGCTTTCCGGGCCGAGCGCCGCGCCGAGAGAATCGACGGCGCGGTCGAAGACGGAGGCCAGCGGATGCGATAGGGGAGGGTGTCCAGCGCGGTTCATGAGGAGAGCCTCGGAAGGGGGCGGACTTGCTGCGCCACGGCGCGCGTATACTGCTGGTAGACGTCTTGCGGGGTGATCTGCACATAGCGCAGGGTGGTTTGGATGTCGGCGTGACCCATCAAGTGCATCAGCGCGGGCAGGCTGATCCCGCCGCGCACCATGTCCGAAGCAAAGGTGTGCCGGAAGCGATGCGGGTTAGCGAGCTTGATGCCGGTGCGCTGGCGATGGTAGCGGAACAAGGAGCGTAACCCTGCCAGCGTCATGCGGGCTCCGCGCACGGGTCCCTTGAGCGAGACGAAGAGCGCGGCGGTGCCGGTAGGGGGCCGTTCCAGCCGCCGATAGTGATCGAGGAGTTGCACGGTTTCGGGAGCGAGCGGCAGGAAGCGCAGTTTGTTACCTTTGCCGCGCACGCGCAACTGCGCTTCGGAGAGCAATAAGTCGTCCTCATTCAAGCCCAATACTTCGGCCGAGCGCAGTCCTTGCAGAAGCATCAATCCTACGATGGCCAAGTCCCGGGCCGTGCGGAAGCTCGACCAAAAACGTGCCACCTCCTCCACCGACAGCGGGACGAGGTGGCGTTTAGGCACCCGCACTCGCAACCGGCTCATCGCTACCCGCCGCCGGCCCAAGCCCAGTGGCCCGCGCCGCAGATAAGCTTGCTGAAAGCCCTGAGCCGTCGGGTCGGGGGCGTCGGGGAACTCGTTGCGCAGGGCGCGCTCGGCGACGGCGATGCGGTCATTGATGGCGGAACCGGAAAACGGAGGCTGGTGGCTGCATTGGAACTTCAGATAATCCAGGAGTGTCGACCCGGTCAGGTCACCTTCCACCACGTCACCGGTATGATGAAGACTCTCCCACCAGCGAACAAAGTGCAGCAGAGCGTAAGCGCAACTGCGCAGAGTGGTGTCCGCCAGGCGGCGGACATACTCGCGGTCGAGGTAACGATTGACCCAGCCGACCTCCCGGCCGGTTTCGTGCTCGACCACACGAAGGGGACTTTGGGCGGGGTTGGGAGTCTGCGAGCGGATGACGTGGAACCTCATGATAGGGCTTCCTCCAGGAGAGAGTGAAACTGTCGCGCGTCACCGCCCTGCACGAAGAAGGAGTTGGGATCGTGGCCAGGGGGCAGGAGGACGCGGCGAGTGCTGATGCCTTGCGCACGCAGACGATGGGCTAACCCCTGTGCGGCCTGCTGGCCGCTGCCGTTGGCGTCGACATCGAAGGTGAGATAAACGGTGCGCGGGCGGTCGCACAGTTGGCGAAACTGGCCGGGGGTGAGATGGGTGCCCAGCGAACAGGTGACGTGGCGAAAACCTGCCTGCCACAACACCGCGAGATCGAACAGACCTTCGACGAGAATCACGGTGGGAAATTGGCGAACCGATTCCCAGGCGACCAAGTCACCTTTGGAGCCAGGGAGGAATCGATGGGTGAAAGCGGTGTTGATACTGCGGCCATACAAGTTGACGATGTGGCTGTCCCGGCAGCAGGGGAAGACGACGCGCTGGAAGAGGGCGTCGTGGCCCTTGCGGTTGATGAGGCCGGTGCGCTTCAGCAGACCGAGCGAATAGCCTTGAGCTAGGAGGTGACGCCGCAAGCTCCCGCCCGGGGCATAACCGATCTGCAGTTCCCGGATCAGGGCGGGGTCGCGCACTCCGCGTTGTTCCAGATACCGCCGTGCCTCCGGGTAGCGATCGAGTTGCCGTTGATAGAACGCGGAAGCAAGCCCCAACACGGCGGCGGGGTCCGCCAGAGCGCTTGGCTGTTCGAGATAGGAGAGGCTTTGGCGGAAGGACAGGTGCTGGGACAACTCGACAAAGCGAATCAGATCGCCGCCCTGACCGCAACCATGGCAGTAAAAGAGATTTTTGTGAGCGTTGACATAGAAGGAAGGCCGGGTCTCCGAGTGCAACGGACAGAGTCCAACGAACTCGGGGCCGTGACCCACCAGCCGGGCGGTCCAATTCTGCTGCCGCAAGTAATCGAGCAGCGGAAGTCTGTGTTTGAGTTGTTCGAGACCCTCGCCCATGGCGCGGTTTTTGCTCCCGGAGACGAGCCTAAGAGAAAGGGGGCAGCGTTCCCAGGCAAGGATGGTGGGGGAACAGAAAACTTCTCAGAGACGCAGAGGCCAGAGAACCTGTAGCACCGGAGTCAGCCCCGATAATGGCTCAGCCTGGGGATCGGCTGGAGCGCCGCGCCCCAGCCAATGGGCCAGGCGGGCGAGCGTTTGGCGCCGAAAGGAAGCCGCCGGTTGGAAGCAGTCCAGGCCGCCCGACCAGCGGCGGAGGGTGGAGGGATCGGGCACCCGATCGGGGTCCTTCAGCGTAGGCGTCGCCTCTTCCCACGAGCAGTGCTCCATAAAGTGTCGCCGGAGCGCCTGACCGCGAGCCAGCAAGCTGTAGTGGGTGTAGGGGAGAGAGAGCAGGGGAAGCAGGGTGAAGGTCCTCCCGCAACCAGGGCAAAGGCCGCGTCGGATCCCAATCCAGTCGTGATGCTCATCGTGCGCCTGCTTGCGGCGGCGACCGTGACCGATGATGGAATCGCGTTCGCAAACCGGGCATTGCCGCAGCATGACCTTCTCACCGTCGCCAGCCCAATCGGTTTCGAGCTTGTGCGGCGGGGCAGAAAGTGGGATAAAAAGAATCGTGGTTCATAGGGGCCCTGCCCCGGCGTTGACCCGCCAAGATCTGAGCCGGAAGCGGGGCCCCTCCTCCTGAAGAGAAAAATCCCAACTGGAGAAGAATACCGCTTCTCAGCTACAGCACTTAGAGGTGTGATTCGAAAGATTGGCCGGTTAATTTCGACATAACCGGCAAGTGAACTGTGATACGTAAATCCTACGCCGTTATCGCGGGTGATCGTCGAGGAGGGCGCTTTCGCGCGGCGATCTTGTGCAGGTCGTGGCGCCTCTACGAGTAGCGCGTTCTACAGCGATTGAGATTCACTGGTGCGAGCGGGCTGGTTTGGGTGGGTGCGCGACAAAACTGTGACGGTTAGGCGCACCTGCGGTTCTCCCAATAGTCTTCAAATTTGCCACTCAAGCGATTGCAGCGAAGGGCGAGGATGGCGTTGGCGCCGCGCACCGTCCAGAACATGCCCGAGCGTTTGAGCCTCGACCCGATCACGGTTTTGCACCCCGCCTCGATCACGCCTGAGCCCACAAACAACTCTTGTCGCCGAAATTCGGGATAGCGCATGCGCGGGGCGTTGCGGGCGAAGTAATCGGCTTCGAGCCGGAGGAACTCCGCCGCCTGGGGGGTGGATGGGGGCAAGAACCGCAACTCCTTGACTAAGGACTCGATCTTGCCGCCCTCGAGTTTCTGTTCCAGCTTCTTCGTCCATCGTTGGCGCTGGCGCTCCTCGGTAGCCCACAACTTTCCCGACAGGTCCCACAAGTGCTGCCGAGCGTGGTAGAGGTCCACGATCTGAACCGAACCTGGAAAGTGCTCGTCCGCCAAGTTCCAGATCCACACGGCACCGTCCCCTAGCACTACCTTCTTCTTCGCCCCGCTCCAGCCCCGCTGCCCGGCTTCGCTGTACATCCTTCGGCCAAAGGCCTCTGCCGTTTCGATCCCTCCACTATAGGTCGTGGAAGCCTCGTCGCGTAGCGGTCGGCCCTTCGCATCCACCCTCGTCTGCGTAAACACACAGCCCAACTTCGCCTCCCGCGTGCCGGCCTGTTCTCCCTCTTTACCAGTTCGTCCCTCCGTCTCGGAGGCCACCGTCGGCACCCCCGTTCCATCCATTCTCGATGTACAGCACCGGGATTTCCGGTCCCTTTTGCGGCAACTCCAGTTCCAGGGCCTGCTCAATTTCCACCTGCTCCTGCGCCGCGATTTCCATCCCCAAGGCTTCTGCCTGCCGTTCCACCGCCTTGGTGGTGACCTCCAGCGCCGCCAGCAGTTCCAGTTGCTCCCGTCCCTGCTCAAACGACGACTCGCTACCCACCCAGCCCATCATGCGCCGTACCCCGGGGGAATACTCGCTGCCCACCCCATCCAGTTCTTGATCGCGCGGACTCTGGCCTCGCTGACAGTGCGCACACACGTAGTAGGGACGCTCGGTCTCGACTCGCCCCAGCACGGTCAACAATCGCTTGGGACGCATCTGGTGATATCGAGCGGCCTGGCCGCAGAGGCAGGGAACTTGGCGGGAAAACTCCTCCTCTGGGGTGAGTAGTTCCTCCAGCATTCCGGCCCCCGCGCGGTGCAGGGCGGCGCGGGTCGCCATCTCCACGGCTTCCAAGTCCAGCCTTCCCGACTTGCGCCGTCCGGCAAAAATCACCGCCAGGAGGGACTCTACTTCTTCCGCCACTTCCCGCTGAATGGCTTCCGCCGTTTTTTTCCTGCTCCTTCCTTCCCGCCTCCTCCGGGATCGGACGCTGACGGCAGATCTTATCGTTCAGCTCTACAAAAGCGCGGCTCAGTTGCTGATACTTGCGGAACTCGGCAATCTCGCGCTCCGCCTTGCCTTGCGCCTCCGGACTGGAGAAGCTCTCGGTCACCGTCTTGCCTCGCATCTTGTAGGTGAGACGGAGCGTGGGGCCATGGCCCGCCTCCCCAGGCTGATGACAGTGACAGCGGGGGTTCCCGCAGCGCCCCTGGGTGGCGGTGATCGATCCCGGCCGAAAGTCACCCAGTTCGGAGATCTGATGCAAAATCGACCGACGTTCCGCTTCCAAGGCAGAAAGAGAATCCGGCATAAGGTGCCTCCTTATGCCTAGCGTATCATTACGCACGGTTTACGTCCTCGCAAAAGCCAAGCCCATCACCCCCCACACTTATGTCGCGCACCCGGTTTGGGTGTCCAGCTTGATTATTTCGACTTTATTGACAAAGTCTTTCGCGGTAAAATAGTCCCACCTTTGTAGGCATGAGATCATGCTCCTGTCTGCCGGATCACGGCTTGGGCTATACGAAATCCAGGCGCCCGTCGGCGCGGGCGGCATGGGCGATGTGTACCAGGCTACAGACACGAAGCTCGGCCGGCCTGTCGCTCTCAAAATCATCCGTGCGGAGTTAGTCGCCAACGAGGAAGTCCTGCGGCGGTTTGAGCGCGAAGCTCGCGTGCTCGCATCACTGAATCATCCGTGCATCGCCGCGATACACAGCATCGAGGAATCCGACGGAACCACATTCCTGGTGCTGGAGTATGTGCCGGGCCCGACTCTTGCCGAGCGTTTACGGCGCGGACCATTGCCAATCCGCGAAGCGCTGCTAGTGGGCAAACAGATCGCCGAAGCTTTGGAAGCCGCGCATGCGAAGGGCATCATTCACCGTGACCTCAAGCCCGCCAATATCAAGGTCAGCGAAAATGGCCAAGTAAAAGTGCTGGATTTCGGCCTCGCGAAGTCTATTGAGCGGAGGCGCGCCACGGTTGCGGCTGAAAGCGTTGGCACCGTTTCGGAGGAGATAAGCCAGGGCGTGACAGTCCTCGGCACAGCGGCCTACATGTCCCCGGAGCAGGCCTGCGGTAAGGAAATGGATTCGCGAACCGACATCTGGTCATTCGGCTGCGTACTTTACGAAGCGCTGACGGCCAAGCGAGTGTTCCGCGGAGCGACGATTGCGGAGGTTCTGGCGGCTGTGGTCGAGCGCGAGCCGGAGTGGCAAGCGCTCCCGGAGAGAACGCCCCCGGGAGTGCGCCGGGTGCTGCGCCGCTGCCTCCAGAAGGACGTCCAGCGCCGCTTGCACGACATCGCCGATGCGCGAGTAGAGATTGAAGACGACCTCGCCACAACTTCGTCGGGCACTGAGGAGGCGGCGCCGGCGGCAGCGGTGGTGCAGCGGGCGTGGTGGCGGAACGCCGTGCTGTGGATGGGCCTGCTGATCGGGGTCGCTATCGCGGGCCTCGGCGTGTGGCACCTAAAACCCACGCCTCCGCCGTCCAGCCCGCTCATGTCCTTTGCCGTCGCGCTCCCACAGACCGAGCCGCTCGGAGGATTGGATTTCCCCAGCGTGGCGCTCTCGCCGACGGGCGCCCACCTGGCGTACGTAGCGAGCCGCGGCGGCACTTCGCAGCTCGTCCTGCGGCGCATGGCCAGCCTGCGTCCCGAACCCATTCCGGGCACGGAGCGGGCGCTAAGCCCATTCTTTTCGCCCGATGGGCAGTGGATCGGATTCTTCGCCAACGGCAAGCTCATGAAGGTATCCGTCGGCGTGGGCACACCGGTTGTACTGTGCGAGGCACCGATCGGATTCGGCGCGGTTTGGGGACCCGATAACAACATTACGTTCGCGCCCACCGGGAGTTCGGGACTGATGCAAGTATCGGCCGCCGGCGGCGCTCCTCGCGAAGTCACGAAGTTGGACACGGCGAAGGGCGAATTCAGCCACCGCTGGCCCGATGTGTCGCCGGACGGAAAGACTCTGCTCTTTACCGTGGGCACGGGAGGCAGTTGGGATGATGCCCAGATCGTGGCCCAATCGCTGGCGACGGGCGAACGGCATCTTCTGATCGCCGCCGGCACTTCTCCGCATTACCTGCCCACCGGCCACTTGGTCTACGCGCGCGGCGGGTCGCTTTTTGCTGTGCCGTTCGACCTCGCGCGACTCAAGGCCACGGGTCCTCCCACCGTCGTACTTCCCAAGGTGTGGGAATCAACCGACGGCGCGGTGCAAGTGAGCATCTCTCCTCTCGGCAACCTGGTCATGGTGCGGGGCGGGATTCCCGGCCGCGATCGCACGCTCAACTGGGTGAGCCGCAACGGACTGGTGGAGCCACTCGCTGCCCCCCCACGCGCCTATTCCGATCCCAGGCTTTCACCCGACGGCCGGCGAGTGGCCGTCACCATCACTCAGAACACGGACAACATCTGGGTCTACGACATCCCGACCGAAACGCTCACGCAATTGACGTTCGAGGGAAGCAATTCCATGCCCGTATGGACGCCGGACGGTGCGCGGCTCACCTTTAGCTCGAGTAAGGCAGGCCCGTTGAACCTCTTCTGGAAGCCAGCCGACGGAAGCGGAAGCGATGAGCGACTGGCAGCAAGCGAACAGCCGCAGGCCGCGCAGTCGTGGTCGGCGGACGGCCGTATGCTCCTCTACGTCGAGTACTCCACGACGACCGGCCGCGACGTCTGGGTGCTCTCGCGTGCCAGCGAGATCAAATCCCGGCCCGTGCTTCAATCGCCCTCGAACGAGGACGGGCCCGCGCTGTCGCCTGACGGGCGGTGGCTCGCCTACGTCTCGGACGAATCGGGGCACAACGAAGTGTATGTCCGGCCGTTCCCGAACCTCGCCGGTTCCTCAGCCGGGTGGCAAGTTTCGACCGATGGCGGAACGGAGCCGCTGTGGAGCCACGACGGAAGCGAGATCTTCTACCGCATCGGAAACAAGATGATGGCCGCCAAGGTCAGGGCGTTGCCTTCCTTCAAGTCCAGCGCGCCGCAGATGGTTTTCGAAGGTGTGTATGACAAGGGGACGGCTTCCCGGCCCGCTTACGATGTCACTGCCGACGGCATGCGCTTCCTGGTGGTGAAGGCCGACGAAAGCGAGTCGGCGCCGGCCGAACTCGAGATCGTCCTAGGGTGGTTCAAGGAGCTCAAGGACCGCGTGCCGAAATGACCTTCCGCCGCGTTTCGCGGCCGCAGACGGAGCCTGCGCGGCCCGCATCGAAGCCCGGCACGGCTTCAGCGAGATTCAGAGCCTGCAGGGACCTGTGGGCGTAAAGCCGATTTTTCCTTCCGGCCCGTGTGTGGTCCCTGGCGCTGGCCGCGTTTGGGGATTCCCAGTTCGGCGAGCTTCGCCGCGATGGCTCTTCCGTGTGTGGAGGGAAGTACCTGCTTGTCGATGTAGAGGGTTTTCCCATCCGCGCCAATGTAAAACGTCCAGCGCGCAACAGATGGCGTGGCCACGCCGTACGCTTCCGTAACCTTCTTTGTCGGATCACTTAGAAGGGGGTAGTCCACGCGCAGAAACTGTGCATAGGCCTTGTTCGTTTCAGGCGTATCGGTGCTGATGGCAAACAGCGCTACATTAAAGGCCCCTATTTCTTCGCCGCTCTCACGGAGCGACTTGCACTCGGCTGTTCAGCCACCGCTGAATGCCTTCACGAACCAGACCAGCACCACCGCCTGCTTGCCGCGGAAATCAGCCAAGCGGTAGGTGCGGCCGTCTGATCCCGGGAGCGAGAAATCCGGCGCTGGGTCTCCCGGCTTGAGCTGAACCGATGTTTGCGGCGGGCTGCTCCACAGGCTGGTGGAGAGCGTAAGAGCAGCCAAGAATAAGAGCGCACCCGATGCTCGAAGAATTCGCATGCGACACCTCGTCAGAAGGTTCTGGAGCCGCGGCTCACGGGGACTGATCGAGAGGTCAAAAGAGAAGTGGCGCGGGTGCAGCCCCTCGACACTGTGTCCGAGGCTCCTGTCACGCGAGGCTCGCCTGCTCGGCAACCTATCATGTGGAAACAGCGAATCTCTATTGGCGGGCGCGACACCCAACGCCGGCAAGCCCATTACTCTGGCGCGCGACAGGCCCGAGACTGACGCGCATCATAGCAGGCGCTGACCTGCAACGCAAGCGGAAAGTCCGGCCCCAAGAATCGCGATTGGCGGGGTGAGGCGGTTGTGAGGAGGTGGAAAGGGTGACGGGCGCGACCTTCGGTTAACCGAAGGGAAGTCGCGAGTCAATTCAGCTCATGATTCAGGGGCCCATGCGTCCTCCGGATAATTTTTTCCCACCCCCCGCGGACACCGCCGCGCGGTAGTTCCACGGCTAGCCGTTTTTTGCCTCCCTGCTTCAGGTCCGCAGCGTCGCGCAACAGACCCGAGCGGATTGCAATAAGAGCCATTTCTCCAGGTCGGCCTTGATCTGCAGCATCCAGCCGCGCGCGTGGCGCACCAGCTTCCCCGCCAGCCGATACACCTTCCAGCGCAGCGTGGCCACCGTCACCGTGCGATAGGACGCCGGCAGCACCCGCCCTTTCAACACTTGCCCCAAATTGTAGGCTAACACCCCAATGGCAAAATACAGGGCATTGGCCTCCAACTGCCCGCACGGGTCGCCGCGGCGACCTCCATGCCAAAACCCACCTTCAGTTCCTTATGCCAGTTCTCGCTCTCCCCTCGCTGGTTGTGCTTCCAGACGACCTCGCTCGCCGGCTCCTCCCGGTTGCTGGCCACCGCGTGATAGCAATAGCGCTCCGCCTCGAACAAATTCGGCTGCGGATTCGGCCAGCGCAATACGATCAACCGGAAAGCTTGCTTGGTCCCGTTCAGGGTGTGCACCGTCTCGGCAATCTCGCGGTCGGTGGCGATGCCCGCTTGCGTCCGGTAGGGTTGCCAAGCCCCTGCCGGCAGGTTCTGAATTTCTCGCTTCACGGCGGCGTCCAGGTCCGCCGTGATCGTGAAACTGCGCCCTGGCTGGCTGTAATGGTTAATCACGGCCGCTTGGTAGGCCGCACTGTCGCTGCGGAAATAGATTCGCTTCCCCGGCGGCAGCGCCGCTTCGCAGCTCTGTGCAAACTCCAAGATCCCGGCACTGGGACTCTGATTGCCTTCCCGAAACTGGTGACCCACGCACATCCCGTCCACGTATCCCACCAGCGGCATGTAGCCCTGCACGTGGTTATAGGTCCACGCGGCGTCCTGCTTCTCCGCCTCGATCTGCGTCGCATCCACATCCAGAATCACTTCCTCTTGCTCGAAACAGGACGCCACCAGTTTCCGGCTGACCTGCTGGATCGCTTCCGCCCCGGCCCCTCCTTGCCGACGCAGCCAGTCCCCCACCGTCCCGGCGTCCGGCACCGCTTCCAAGCCCAACTCCCCCAGCACCTCCTGCTCGGCCCGCAACTCCCGCAAGTCCTCCAGCCGCCTTCCTCCCGCATGCAGCATCCACACCAGCGCCTGCACAAACTCCCGCGGCTTATATCCTCGTCCCGACTTCGGACCCTCCAGCGCGCCCTCTACCTCCTCCCACAGCTTCACCGCTCGCGCCAGTTCCTCCAACACCACCAGCCCGCCCAGACTGGTCAGCCGCTCCGAACTTCTTTCCATCTTGATAGGCAGAATCAATTGCGGTAGGCTTGCTTCCATCGTTCACCCTCCGGGTGTGGGTCTAGGATTTCTCACAAAATCTCTATAACACACATCCCGTGAGGGTGAGCGTCTTTTCTGTGGTTTTCCGCCCCCGTCAATCGCGATTCTTGGGTCCGGCCCAAGAATCGCGATTGGCGGGGTGAGGCGGTTGTGAGGAGGTGGAAAGGGTGACGGGCGCGACCTTCGGTTAACCGAAGGGAAGTCGCGAGTCAATTCAGCTCATGATTCAGGGGCCCATGCGTCCTCCGGATAATTTTTTCCCACCCCCCGCGGACACCGCCGCGCGGTAGTTCGACGGCTAGCCGTTTTTTGCCTCCTTGCCTCAGGTCCGCAGCGTCGCGCAGCAGACCCGAGCGGATTGCAATAAGAGCCATTTCTCCAGGTCGGCCTTGATCTGCAGCATCCAGCCGCGCGCGTGGCGCACCAGCTTCCCCGCCAGCCGATACACCTTCCAGCGCAGCGTGGCCACCGTCACCGTGCGATAGGACGCCGGCAGCACCCGCCCTTTCAACACTTGCCCCAAATTGTAGGCTAACACCCCAATGGCAAAATACAGGGCATTGGCCTCCAACTGCCCGCACGGGTCGCCGCGGCGACCTCCATGCCAAAACCCACCTTCAGTTCCTTATGCCAGTTCTCGCTCTCCCCTCGCTGGTTGTGCTTCCAGACGACCTCGCTCGCCGGCTCCTCCCGGTTGCTGGCCACCGCGTGATAGCAATAGCGCTCGGCCTCGAACAAATTCGGCTGCGGATTTGGCCAGCGCAATACGATCAACCGGAAAGCTTGCTTGGTCCCGTTCAGGGTGTGCACCGTCTCGGCAATCTCGCGGTCGGTGGCGATGCCCGCTTGCGTCCGGTAGGGTTGCCAAGCCCCTGCCGGCAGGTTCTGAATTTCTCGCTTCACGGCGGCGTCCAGGTCCGCCGTGATCGTGAAACTGCGCCCTGGCTGGCTGTAATGGTTAATCACGGCCGCTTGGTAGGCCGCACTGTCGCTGCGGAAATAGATTCGCTTCCCCCTCGGCAGCGCCGCTTCGCAGCTCTGCGCAAACTCCAAGATCCCGGCACTGGGACTCTGATTGCCTTCCCGAAACTGGTGGCCCACGCACATCCCGTCCACGTATCCCACCAGCGGCATGTAGCCCTGCACGTGGTTATAGGTCCACGCGGCGTCCTGCTTCTCCGCCTCGATCTGCGTCGCATCCACATCCAGAATCACTTCCTCTTGCTCGAAACAGGACGCCACCAGCTTCCGGCTAACCTGTTGCATCGCTTCCGCCCCCCCTAGCCCTTGCCGACGCAGCCAGTCCCCCACCGTCCCGGCGTCCGGCACCGCCTCCAACCCCAACTCCCCCAGCACTTCCTGCTCCGCCCGCAACTCCCGCAAGTCCTCCAGCCGCCTTCCTCCCGCATGCAGCATCCACACCAGCGCCCGCACAAACTCCCGCGGCTTATACCCTCGTCCCGACTTCGGACCCTCCAGCGCGCCCTCTACCTCCTCCCACAGCTTCACCGCTCGCGCCAGTTCCTCCAACACCACCAGCCCGCCCAGACTGGTCAGCCGCTCCGAACTTCTTTCCATCTTGATGGGCAAAATCAATTGCGGTAGGCTTGGTTCCATCGTTCACCCTTCGGGTGTGGGTCTAGGATTTCTCACAAAATCTCTATAACACACATCCCGTGAGGGTGAGCGTCTTTTCTGTGGTTTTGCGCCCCCGTCAATCGCGATTCTTGGGTCCGGCAAGGCTTTTCAAGTTCTCCTTTCGTGTGAACCTCCTGCGGCGTAGAGCCGCACGCCCCGTGCGGGCGCGGCGTTCGGCCTCCGCCAGCCGCCCTCCCTGCTGAGACTATGCGAGAACCACCGATCCGGGGTCGCGCGGCTTAGCCGCCCTGCTGTGCGGAAAGCCTCCGAAGCTGTGAAATTATTCAAAAAACGCGAATTTGTCGCCTGTAAGTAACTGAAAACACGAGGTCGCAAAAATCAAAATTCAATAATTTCACAGCTTCTCCGGCTTTCCGACATGATAGAAAAGCCGTTATTTATTTGTTCCTTCTTAGCTCCCGCTCGGAAAGGCTGAGCCTTTGTCGCCGCGGCGACGGCAGCCGCCAGTTCTCAGACAGACCGCGCGAGGTCGCTCGCCCCTTGCCTGCACGGGTAGCGCTGACAGAAGCAAAAGAAGGAATGCGTGTCTCATAGGATTTGACCTGCCCCGCTTTCTGGTCCAGTCATAATGTGAGTTCCTGGGCATACATTGTCTCTTATGGATACGCCCATCGGCAGGCGGGATTAAACTGCTCCCGTATCCCACACCGCCCCGCTGGAGTCCAAGTAGGGCAGGGTTGATCTATCTGCCCAGGACTCCCCGGCTCTTTGGATAAACGGGGGGATTAATGCCCATCCCGTCGATGGGCCCAGACATCCTTTTGAACCGTGCCGCCTGCCAAATGGCAACACCATCCTGGGCGTATGGTCGCCAACTCGGAAACTTTCCCGGAACGGCGTTCGAGGAAATAGCTCCTGCCTTGTCGCTATTGTTTTCGGACGAATCTGCAGTTGCAATCCTTGCTTCTGGCGAAGCACGCCGCAAAAATCCGCATTGACGTTAAATGGGCTAACCACCGAGTTGCGCGAGGCTTGGCTGATCATTTGTAGGTTACGCTGGAGCAGTGCCGCACGCATGGCATGATGAGCGGCCCTTCCAACCCGCCGGGGGGCACTGCATCTTTTCGCGTTGCTTTGCAGCCCGGAAAATATAGAAACTTCAGGCCCTCTCCCCCTTGGGGGAGTCCGATTTCTGGACCCCAATGGGGTCCATCGGACCCCAGAAATCGGGGAGGGGGTGGACCGCGCCGGCGTTTTCTTCGGCCCGTCATTCCGTCAACCGACGGAGGCCGGGTGAGGGGCAGGCTTGTCCAAATTACCATCAGCCTGGCCGGCGCAGAACTGCGGCTCCGCCGCCTGTCTTGCGGAAAGGCTTCGCCTTTCCGAAGGACGGGCATTCTGAGAAACCTCCTCCACGCAGGCTGGAAGGCTCAGCCTTCCAGCCTGCGTGGAGGAGGAGCACGGCTCCAGCGCTGGCCGGAAAGCCAGAGGCTTTCCGCAAGTCAGGGCGGCAGAGCCGCGCTGAGCAATGCACTGAGCTGCTAATCTGGAGAGCTCCGGGTAAGGGGATCTCGACGTGCGCTTGTTCGCCCCTACACCTTCACAGCGGGCCAGATCCCGACAGGTCGGGGCAGGCTGCCCGCGCTACGTTTGCACTTTGGCCTTGACACCAGAACTAACTCATAGTAGCCTATGTTAGTTGTCGCAAGAGAGCGCCCGAAAGCGGCCGCGGCAAGGGAAGGCGAAATGGACCCGGCAAGAGGGGAAAAAGCGCGGAAATAGGAAAAAGATACTAAAATAGAGGGAACGAACTCAGTCATCTATTGCAAAGAAAGGACTTAGCATTTTAGAAGTGTGCAAAACGAACTGGTTTTTGAGTGCAAAAACGGCAAAACGAACTCGAAAAAGTGGCCAAAAACCCACCTTTTGTGCAAAATCGAACCGGAATTCGCGAGTCGAAAGGCGCCGGCGGATGGGCAAGCACCACGGGGGCTACACGAGCTTCGAATTTGACGTGACAGATAATTCATTGCGGAGAAAAGGAAATGGCATCATCGCGAGGTATTTCTAAGGCAAGTCTTATTCTGATCGTGTTGGGTCTTGCCGCTTTGCCGGCAAGGGCGGCGGATGCCCAACCGCAAACCAAACTCCTTGCCCCAACTCCACCCATGGGCTGGAACAGTTGGGATTGTTACGGTCCTTCGGTCACAGAAAAAGAAGTGAAGGCCAATGCGAATTACATGGCCAGGCATCTCGCCCAGCATGGCTGGCAATATGTGGTCATAGACATTCAGTGGTCCGAGCCTGAAGCGGGCGCGCACGGTTATCGGCCCAACGCAGAGTTGGTGATGGACGAATACGGCCGCTTGACTCCCGCCCTGAACCGCTTCCCTTCGGCGGCGAACGGGCAGGGATTCAAGCCGCTGGGGGACTACATCCACGGCCTGGGGTTGAAGTTCGGCATTCACATCATGCGGGGAATTCCCCGACAAGCCGTGGCGAAAAACCTTCCGGTGCTGGGCACGAATCTTCGCGCCGGCGATGTCGCGAACCCGAAGAGCGTTTGCGCGTGGCTGACGGACATGTACGGCGTGGATATGAGGAAGGCCGGCGGGCAGGCGTACTACGATTCGATCGTCAAGCTGTACGCGCAGTGGGGCGTGGACTACCTCAAGGCGGATGACATGAGCTCGCCCTATCACGGCGACGAAATTGCCGCCTTAAGCCGAGCCATCGAGAAATGCGGGCGGCCCATAGTTTTGAGCCTGTCGCCGGGGCCCGCCCCGCTCGGGCAGGCGGAGGACCTGAAAAAGCACGCTCAGTTGTGGCGGATTTCCGACGACTTCTGGGACAACTGGAAAAGTCTGCGGGCCCAGTTTCCTTTGTGCCGCGCCTGGGCGCCGCACACCGTCCCCGGACACTGGCCGGACGCCGATATGCTGCCCCTGGGACGCATCGCAATCCGTGGCGAGCGGGGCAACAATCGCCGCACGAACTTCACCCAGGACGAGCAGTTCACCCACCTGACGCTGTGGTCCATCTTCCGCTCGCCGCTGATGTTTGGCGGCGACCTGCCCAGCAATGATGCGTTCACACTCGCGTTGCTCACCAATGACGAAGTGCTGGCCGTGGATCAACACAGCACAGGAAACCACGAGTTGTTCGCAGAAGGAAATCAGGTGGCCTGGGTGGCGAGTGTCCCGAACAGCCGGGATAAGTACCTTGCCCTCTTCAACCTCGACGACCACACTCCAACCACCATGCGCGTTAAATGGACTCAGTTGAACTTGAGCGGTCAGTGCGCGGTGCGCGACCTCTGGCAACACAAGGAGCTCGGCCACCCCGACGGCGAGTTCAGCGCCGAAGTGAATCCCCACGGCGCGCGGCTCTTCAGAATCCATCCCGTGGGTTAAAGCAGGTTTCAGGTGCCAGGTGTCGGGTGTCAGGTGTACAACGCCTACTCGATCTCCTGCATCGCAAAACCCGGTAATGACGCTGATGAAAAGCGCGGTGGCACATCGAATTGTCGCTCTTCTAGCCTTGGCGCTGGCTGGAACCCCGGTCGCTTACAGTCAAACCTTTGCCACCGGGAGCGAAGCAGATAGATTCAGGCTCAAGGCGAATGTGGATCTGGTTCTGGTCGAAGCGACCGTTCGCGACCAGGACGGCGGCATTATCAACAATCTGGGACGCGACAATTTTCGCGTCTACGAAAACGGCGTCGAGCAGCAGATCGGTTATTTTTCTCGCGATGAGCTCCCCCTGGCTGTCGCCCTGGTTTTGGATTGCAGCGGGAGCATGGGTCCGGTCCTGAGGCAACTTCATCACGTGGCCTTCGACACGCTTTCTTCACTCAAGCCGGATGATCAGGTGGCCTTGTTCGACTTTGCCGCTCGGGCCGAAATGCTAGTGGGCCTGACCAAGAATCGGCAACGCATAGCGGACGCCATTGCCACCATCCGCGCCGCGGGCGGCACGGTCATCCCGGACGCTCTCTTCGAGGCCGCGCTATACTTGGCTCGGGCGGCCCCGGACCGCCGTCACGCCATCATCCTGGTTTCCGACAATGAAAACACCTTGAGGGGCTACAGCGACGAAAGTCGCGTCATCCGCCAAGCGCTCGAGTCCGAAGCGGTGATTTACAGCATCCGGATTGCGGAGGGTTTGCACCCTCATTCCATGTACGTGCTTCTTCCCTTCTTTCGCGAGGTCTCAGTACCGAGGATAACCCACGAGACCGGAGGAGAAGTTATCGACGCCAGGACCATTGACTCCATCCGCTCCGCCATGGCCACCGCCATCTCTCGCTTGAAACAGCGCTATAGCCTGGGATACTACAGCACCAACCGTCGCCACGACGGGACCTTCCGGGAAATCCAGGTCCGCATCACAGACGGTTCGAATGACCCCAAGCAAAAATACACCGTCTATGCCCGCCGGGGGTATTATGCCCCGAGCGAAGACACTCGTTCACTCCCCTGAGGGGCTGATGACTGTTGGCTATTGACTGGGCGAGAACAGAGGGCCCGCATGCCGTCCCCCTGCAAATCCTGCTCGCTCAAGTTTGCTTGGCCAAGGACCCGGCCAAAATATGTTACACTTCAGCAAAGGGCAGGGTATCTACATGATCAATCTAAATGAAGTCGGCGCCTTTGGCTCCGTCGATCCTTCCGGGAATCTCAGCGTCCGTTTCGGTGTGTATTTACCGGGCATTTGGGCCGCCGATGGATTCGAGGTTGTAGTGCGCATCATCCATCGTGACGACCGCTTCGATGCGGCGATCCCCACGCAGGATTTCTCTCTCGACTGGGTAAGCGGTCACCCACTGGGCCTCTGGGCCAAGACTGTGACCCTTGGTCCTTTGCCGAACACCCATTTCGGCCAGCACGGCACCTATCTATACCGCTACCAGCTTTGGTGGAAGCCTCCCGGCGGGGAGCGCCAACTCCTGACACGCTGGTTTACCGATCCGTTTGCCCGCGCCACCGATGTGGGCGAACTTGCGGCCGTAACCCTCGAGCGCGCCGAAGCTCCTTTCAATTGGACGGATGCCGCTTACAAAACCCCGGAGCTAGACGATCTTGTGGTCTACGAGCTCCAGGCGGAGGAGTTTAACGACACCTTTGACGGAGTTGTCGAGCGCCTGGATTATCTCCAGAGCTTGGGTGTGAACTGCCTCGAGCTCATGCCGGTAACGAGCGTCAAGCTCGATTTCGACTGGGGCTACGGCCCGCTTCACTACTTCGCGCCGAACGCCCGCTTCGGCGGCCCCGAAGCTTTAAAGCGGCTCGTGGATGCCTGCCACGCAGCCAACATGGCCGTCATCCTGGATGTGGTCTACCAGCACGTCGATCCGACCTTCGCCTATAAGCTGGTTTACGATGATGTGAACTACACCCCCGGCGCACCCAAGATCCCCAATCCGATGATCGGAGCCAGCGGTCCCTTCGGTCCGCAGTCCGATTTCTCCCAACCGTTCACGCAGGACTATTTCCTCACCTCGAACCGCATGTGGCTAGACGAATATCATGTGGACGGCTTTCGATACGACGAAGTCACGGACCTCTACACTGGCCCCACGGACGACGCGTATGCCAAGCTCGCCTACGATACGTACCAATACTCGCTCGGCATCAATCGCTTCCAGCAGGGCGCGGCAAGCTACAGCCGGATTATCCAATGCGCTGAGGCCCTAGGGAAGGCGCGCGACGTGTTGCGAAACACCTATACGAGCTGCGCCTGGCAGGACGACCTGCTGAATAAAGCTGAGGACATGGCGAAGTGGAGCTATGCGGATGCCAATTTCGCCCACCTGCTCGACCCCAGCTTCAGCGGCTACCCGGACACCAAGACCGTGGATAACGTTGCGGGCAACCCCGTGCATATGCCTGTGGCCCCTTTCCAATACCTCGAGACGCACGATCACAGCCAGTTGATCGTGTTTGGCGGCACCGAGGCCGACGGATTCTTCCCACCCGGCGACCGCAGCCGCTTCTATAAGCTGCAACCGTTCGCCATCGCCCTTTATACACTTCAAGGTGTTCCGATGCTCTGGCAGGGACAGGAGTTTGCAGATAACTACAATCTTCCGAGCAGCGGGTCGGCGCGGATCGGATTGCGGAGGGACACGCACTGGGAATACTTTTACGACGACTACGGCGCCCCGCTCGTTCGCCTCTACCGCCGGCTCGGATTTCTTCGCCGCAACTACCGCGCTCTGCGCAGCCGCGAGTCCTACTACTATTACTTCCAGTCCCTCCAGGACAACCAGATCATTGCTTACCACCGCCACGCTCCAGCCACCGCTACTCAGCCTGAAGAGTATGTTATGACGCTGCTGAACTTTTCCGATACGCCCGGAACACTTAACGTCCCGTTTCCAAAAGCGGGCACGTGGCAGGAGATGATCGACGCCGACCTGCGCTTACAGACGATCACGGTCGCTGCCGACGGCGCCAGCCAGACCATTACCGTTCCCTCGAACTATGGCCAGGCCTTCGTCTGGTCGGCATAACCAGCAGCGCCAACCAACGAACAGCCTAATATGGACTCCAAGTGGCGAGTGCACCCTGTGCCGACATTTCGGCTCGTGCCGAAATATCGGCTGGCGGTGGCTAGACGCAGGCCTCGGCAAGCCTCACTGTTAAGATTAACCCCTTTTCCGATAAGTAGTTACATAATGTCAAAGCCAGCGCGCCTTTGGCCACATGCTTGCCTGTAGTCTCCCTCGGTGAGGTGAATCGCAATCATGCTCCGAGTCACAACTAAGGTCGAAGAAGAACAGGGCAGAGCCACTCTAATGCTCGAGGGTAAGCTTGCCGGCCCGTGGGTGGACGAGTTTGAGCAATGCTGGCGCTCAACCCTCGAGAAGTGGAAAAACGTTGTTGTGGAACTGGTGGGCGTGACGTTCATCGATTCCAAGGGTAAATGTCTTCTCGCCAAGATTCACGGGCAAGGGGCAAAGTTGATCGGGACGGGACTAATGACCAAATCCATCATTGAAGAGATTTGTGGCGGCGACGAGGCAGAGAAAAGAAGCGCGAATGGATCGCAGGGGTCCAAACACGGCGTCCTCAGAACGCTCATCCTGCTCGTTCCAATGTTCTTCTGGTTGGGAAGCGCACGAGCGCAAGAGAGTAATCCGCTGAAACTGACGCTGAGGGAGGCAGTGCAGCTTGCGTTGAAGCAGAACCCCCAAGTGCAAATTGCCAACCTGAATCTGGCGCAGAGCGTACAAGATCGGAATATGGCGCGCGCCGGCCTCCTTCCGCAGGCTGATTTCGCGACCGTGGACAGAGCGATGCGGTTCAACATCTATTCGCAGTTTGGCGCCAGGTTTCCGGGAATCGCCGAGCATGCCGGGCCCTTTCAGTTTTTTCAGGCGGGCCCGAACTTTTCGATGCCGATATTCGACTTGACGCTCTGGCGGCGTTGGCAATCCGCCCACCAGGGCATCCGGGCAAGTGAAGCTCTGGAAACGGCCGTCCGGGAGCAGACCGTGCTGCTGGTAGCCTCACAATATCTGGGAGCCTTGCGGGCGGGTGCAGCGGTGGTGGCGGCGCGCTCACGGGTGGAGTTGGCGCAGGCCCTTTATGATCAGGCGGCCGACTTGCAGAAAAACGGCGTGGGCACAGGGCTGGACACGTTGCGGGCCAACGTCGAGCTGCAAAACGAAAAGCAACGCCTCATCGAGGCGCAGACGCAGGAAGAGGTGGCCCTTTACGGACTGGTGCGACTCCTCAACCTCGACCCGCACCAGAAGGTGGAACTGGCTGACAAACCCAGCTTTTTCCAGACTCCGGAATTCGAGGCCAGCCAAAACCTCGAACAAGCCCTTCTAACTCGCCCGGAGATGAAAGCGCTGGAGGCGCGCGAAAGGATTGCCTTACTTGGAAAAAAGACGGCCATCGAATCTCGGCTCCCCAGTCTCAACCTCAGTGGAAACTGGGCTTACCAAGGGCTTTCCTTGCAGAGCGCTATTCCTTCCTATATATTCCAAGCTTCTCTGGACGTACCGCTCTTCACCAGCGGCAGAATCCACGCCCAGATTGCGAGGTCCGACCTGGAACTGAAGAAAGTCGCGCGGGAAAGAGCGGACCTTCGTGACCAGATCTCCTTGGAAGTGAAGACCGGCATCGCGCAACTCGAGTCCGCGCGGCACGAAGTGGATGTGGCCAACCTGGGAGTCAAGCTAGCCCAGGAAGAAGTGACCCAGGCCCGCGATCGCTTTCAGGCCGGAGTGGCCAACAACATCGAAGTGATCACCGCGCAGGACGCTTTGGCGCGCGCCAACGACAACCAGATCGCGGCGCTCTATCGCTACAACCAGTCACGCGCCGACCTGGCGCATGCCATCGGCCAGACCGAAGGCCTTTACACAAAGTGAGGTGGAAGAACCATGGAACCGAACGTCGCTGAACTCGAGAAAGATACGAGCAGTGAGCCGGCAGTCGCTCCGCAGCGGGAGCCGGACAACCAACGGACGACGAGCCGATGGGCAGACCCGAAGGTTCGCCGGGCCTTCGTGTGGGCGCTGGCCGTGGTAGGCATTCTGACCATCGCGCTGATCCGCTACTACTACAACCGGGTGAGCACCGACGACGCCCAGGTGGACGGCCACCTCGTTCCGATGTCTTCCAAAATCTACGGTGAGATCGCCGAAGTGCGGGTGAGTGACAATCAACCGGTCAAAGCCAGCCAGGTTCTGGTCCGCATCGATCCGCGCGACTACCAGGCGCGGCTGGACCAAGCCAAAGCTGCGCTGGCGCTCGCGGAGAGCCAAGCTCAGGCGGCCCAAGTGGGCGTGCCGCTGGCGCAGGAAACGACCCAGAGCTATACCTCCTCCGCCGACGCGCAGTTGGCCAATGCGCAGGCGGAGTACGACAAAGCCAGGTTTTCCTACGAAAAGGATTCCATAGCAGAACTGGCTTTCGCGCGTGCCAACGTGGACGCGCGGCAGGCCGATAACGACCGCGCCCAGGCCGATTTGGCGCGTATGAGGCCCCTGGTGCAGAAGCAGGAAATCTCGCAGCAACAGTTCGATGCCTACTTGGCGGGGGCGCGCGTGGCGGAAAGCGAGCTGAGTGCGGCCAAGAACCGGCTGGCAGCCACGGAGCGCGGGGCTGAAATCTCCAAGGCCGCGATGATGGCAGCCAAGGCGAAGGTTGATCAGGGACGCGCCGGGGTCGAGCAGGCGCGGGCCAACCACAAACAGGTCCCCATCAAGCAGGCTGATGCTGCTGCCGCGGTGGCGGCAGTCGGGCAAGCCAAGGCCAACCTCGAGGCCGCGGAGCTGCAATTGAGCTACACCACGGTGGTGGCGCCTGTGGATGGCGTGGTGACCAAGAAGGCGGTGGAAGTCGGCCAGATCGTTCAGCCCGGCCAAAGCTTGCTGGTCCTGATTCCCCTTCAGGACATTTGGGTGACCGCCAACTTCAAGGAGACTCAGTTGGCCAAAGTTCGGCGGGGACAGAAAGCGGAAATCCACGTGGATATGTACGGGGAGACTTTCACCGGCCATGTGGATTCGATTGCCGGAGCTACGGGGGCCAGGCTCAGCCTCTTGCCCCCGGAAAACGCCACGGGCAACTTCGTCAAGGTAGTGCAGAGGATTCCGGTGAAGATACTGGTCGATCCCATTCCGCCAGACAAGGCCATTCTCCGCCCCGGCATGAATGTGGACGCGACTATCATCACGAAGTAAGTCGACAGTTGACAGTCAACAGTTAACAGTCAAAACCCAAAGAGCACGGTGCTGTCGAACTATTGACTGCCGACTGTCGATTGATGTAGCAGGGTACTGTTGACTGTCGCCTGTTGACTGATGTGAGGGGTGAGCCATGTTCCACGTGATCACAGTGGCGAGGGAATACGGCAGCGGGGGCGGGAGCATCGCGCAACGGCTGGCGGGCCGGCTGGACTGGAAGCTGCTGGACCGCTGCCTGGTCGAGCGCATCGCGCAGGTCGCTCGAGTGGAACCCCAATTGGCGGAACAATATGACGAACGCCCCGATCCCTGGGTCAATCGCCTTGTCAGGGCGCTTTGGCAAGGGGGATTGATGCGCGGCACCATGGCCGGCCCCATCCCCGAATTGTTTGATGCCGACACCATGGCCTCGCTCTCCCAACACATGATTGAGGGAGCAGCAGACATCGGAAACTGCGTGATTGTGGGGCGCGCCAGCCAGTGCATCCTCCAGCAGCGAAATGACGCATTTCATGTCTTCATCTACGCGCCCCGCGCCGAACGATTGCGCCGGGTCCGAAGCCGGCATGCAAGCAGCGCGGAGGCTGAACTGGCGCTGGAGGCGCGGGATCAGGAACGCGCCGCACTCATCCGCCGATATTTCAACCAGGACTGGTCCAACCGCCACCTGTACGACCTGATGATCAGCTCGAAGTTGGGAGAGGAAGTCGTGCTGTCCACCATTCTGAGTGCCATGGGTGTTGAGCGCGCCACTGCTGCTGCCCAGCGGGCTGATCGCTCCCATGGTTCATCGGAGTGAGCTGTTTTATAATACGATCCTACGGGGCTTAGTACAGCATTTCATAAGTTCGATGACGCGTGGGGACCTCCTCACCCATCTGCTTTGAGGACTAGATTGGCCTTATGAGAAGTTTATTCGCGCGCGCCCGGCAAAATGGGGTAACCAATCCCTGGGTGATTGCCATGACGGTGATGCTGGCCACCTTCATGGAGGTTTTGGACACTAGCGTTGCCAATGTGGCCTTGCCGCACATCGCAGGCAACCTCTCGGCCGGCGTGGACGAGAGCACCTGGGTGCTGACCTCCTACCTTGTCTCGAACGCCATCGTGCTGCCCCTTACGGGTTGGCTCTCCTCGCTGTTCGGCCGCAAGCGCTTTTACATGACCTGTGTGGCCCTCTTCACCATCAGCTCGTTCCTATGCGGCCTGGCCCCCTCCCTGCCCCTGCTGGTGTTCTTCCGCATTCTGCAAGGCGCCGGCGGTGGCGCGCTTCAACCCATATCCCAGGCCATCCTGGTGGAGAGCTTTCCGAAACAAAAGCAGGGGATGGCGATGGCCATTTACGGCATGGGCGTAGTTGTGGCCCCCATCCTCGGCCCCACGCTGGGGGGCTGGATCACCGACGACTACAGTTGGCGCTGGATATTTTTTATCAACATCCCGGTCGGCGTGCTCTCGCTGCTTCTCACCTTCCTGCTGATTTTCGATCCTCCGTTTCTGGTGCGAAAGAACTTGCGCGAGGCCAAGATTGATTACATGGGGCTAGGCCTGCTTAGCGTGGGCCTTGGGTTCCTACAGGTGGTTCTGGACAAAGGGGAGCGCGAGGATTGGTTCGGCTCGAATTTCATCATCGGCTGCTCGGCCGTGGCGGTTGTCGGTCTGGTCGGAGCGCTCCTCTGGGAGCTTTACAGCGACGATCCCGTAGTGGATTTGCGCATGCTCAAGGACCGAAATTTCGCCCTCGCCACCTTCACCATGTTCATGATGGGATTCGTGCTCTACGGAAGCACCGTGCTGCTCCCCCTGCTCCTTCAGACCCTTTTGGGTTACACGGCTCTGCTGAGCGGACTGGTGCTTTCCCCGGGCAGCCTTGTGGTCCTGCTCGCGCTACCGCTGGTAGGCCGCTTGACCCAAGTTATGGAGGCTCGATGGATAGTGGCAATCGGACTCGCCATCACCGGCCTCTCGCTCCTGAACATGGCCCACTTCAACCTCCAGGTTGATTTCCGCACCGCCGTCATCGCCTGGACCTATTCGCGGCTGGGCATGGCGTTTCTGTTTATCCCCGTCAACGTCATGGCCTTCTATTTCATTCCCAAAGTAAAAATGAATAACGCCACGGGCCTCATCAATTTGGCTCGGAATATCGGAGGCAGCGTGGGCATTGCCAACGTCGCCACGATGCTCGCTCGCCGGGCACAAGTGCATCAGTCCGTGTTGGTCAGCCACCTGACGCCGCTCGATCCTGCCTACACGGCCTCCCTTTCCGGCGCCAGCCGCTTCCTGATGTCGCAAGGCTCGAACCCCGTGCAGGCGCTGAACCAGGCCCATGGCCTGGTCTATGGCAACCTCGTCCGTCAAGCGACTATGCTGGCTTATACCGACACATTTTGGCTCCTCGGCATCAGCTTCCTCGCCTTGATTCCCTTCATGTTCCTCATGAAGAAAGCCCAGCCCCATCGCGCCCCCGCCACGCCTGCGCATTAGCGGCGCGCTACGCTCTGCGCCAGCCCACCCTGAGGCCGCCAGTCCTCAGTTCTCAGTTCTGGCTTCTGACTTCTGCTTCCTGGCATCCGACACCTAGCCCCAATACTGTTCATTTAACGATCCTCACGGATGCAGAAAAGTTGATGCGGCGAGTAGGTCCCCGCTTGCGAGGCCGCAGCCGGTAGTTGCTCATTTTGCGCTTCACGCCGCGGGGGTTGATGCGATGGCGGCTGCAACTCACCCGTTCCTGCAGAATCTCCTGGAGTATGGCCTCATGAAACGCTCTCTTCTGCCGAGGGGGGAGTAGCGACATAGCGAGCCAGGCGCCGTTGTATGACCCGCACGGCATGGAGGAAGGAAAGGTGGTCGGGATCTTCATCCGCCTGCAGGGCGGCCTCGTGCATCAGGCCGCGAATGGCAAAGTGGGCCATAAGGAGTCCATAAAACTCCTGCCGGACCAGTTCCGGAGTCTTGCTGCGCAGGACGATCTGGGCACCCCGCAGATGGGTCTTCAGTTCGTCCAGCGTGGTCTCAATTTCCCATCGCTCGTGATAGAGCGCCGCCAGTTCTTTCGCCGGGGCCGATCGGGGATCCAGAATCGTGGTGATCAGGCGATAGATCGGCTCCGCTCCTGGCACATCCTGCAGACGATATTCGATCACGCGGACCGTAATGGGGTGGCGCTGATTCCGGCGGTCCGAGGTGGACCGATAAATGCGACTGAGGTAGGAGCCATCCGCCAAGCGCTGGTCCACCTCCAAACGCGCATTCTGGCGGACTCGCCAGAGCAGTTCAGCGCCCGTCTGCGCGGCTTTCTGCCACAGTTCGTAGCCGGGGAAAAACCGGTCGGCCAAGCACAGCATGCCTTTTTTCAGGGCGGGCACCACGGCTTGCGCCAGTGTGATCTCATCCGTCGCATAGGAATCCACTTGCGCCGCCCACAGAACGTGGGTGCCATTTTCCAGCAAGCCCACGAAGCGAATCTTGGGGTAGGCACTCGATCCCCGACTGGCCCCGGGCCGGCCGAAGGCCCGGTCGTTCGCCGCGGTGTCTGCCACATCCAAGGTGCTGCCATCCAGGCTCACCAGCCGCCGTTGTCGATACCAGGCTCCCTGCGTCCGTTTTTCGGCGATCGGGGTTACGACGGTCTCGTACAGCTTCTTCAGCGGTTCGGTCCCCAGCCGGCTGCGGGCTTGCGAGATCCCCGATTTGCCCGCTACCTTTACGGTGGCCGACGGATCCAGCAGCCACTGCACTCCCTCCAGCAAGCAGCGCAGCACCTCGCGATAGGAAGAGCGCATGTAGAGCGCCAACGCGATGACGTAATAAACCACCACATGGGCGGGCAAATCACGCTCCCGCCGGCTGGTGCGGTTCGTCTGCTTCAAAGCCTCGCGGACTTTCTCGATGGGGAAAAACTTGGTGATGACACCCAGGCTGATGTAGTCGGTAATGCGGCTGCCTGCAGGTAGAGTTCCGACGGTACGGGCCATTCTGGGGGACCTCCCGCCCCAACCAGAATAGCACAAGAATCACGTTAAGTGAACAGTATTGCACCTAGCCCCAACCAAGGGCATGGCGCCGCGCTACCGTCGCAATCCAAATCCCTCAGCGCCACAGATCTCAACTGGAATCCCTTCTGCTTGCCTTTTCCGCGGACAATCCGAAGTTCTTGCGCTAGCGTCAGAGCTGGCATATAGTAGTGAGGGGAGAGAGGAAGTGATGAGCGTCACCCTGAATCTCAAGCCGGAAGTCGAATCGGATCTCTTGGCGCGGGCACGGGCCAGCGGCATGCCCCTGGAGCAATACCTCCTCTCCCTCGTTGAGAGCGCCGCTCGACCAGCAGCACGGAACGCGGACGCCGCCGAACAACCGGCGCGAGTGGAAGCGGTTCGGCGCATGGCCGAATTCGGGGAGAAACATCACCTCAGCCTCGGCGAGCCGATTACCCGCAAGTTGCTCCGTGAAGGACACCGCTTCTGATGGCGGTCTTCGTCTTAGATGCCTCCGTTGCAATTTCATGGTGTTTCCCAGGCGATCCAACTGAGGATACGCCTTATAGCCGGCGCGTCCTGAGCGAGCTCGCGGCTAACGACGCTATTGTTCCCGAAATCTGGGCGTTTGAGGTCGCCAACAGCATCTTCGTTGCCTACAGCAAGCGCAAAAGAATCACCGCGCAGCAGATTCACGAATACTTGGAGCTTCTCAAGGCTCTGCCCATCCGCGTCCAAACGCAGAGCCTGTGGGCTAATGTAGGTTTGGAGTCTCTGGCGCGCCGCCGGAACCTCGCCGCCTATGATGCCGCCTATCTCGATTTGGCGCTGCGGACAAATCTTGTCCTCGCCACTTCGGACGACCCTCTTAGGCAGGCGGCGATCGCTGAGGGTATTGCGGTGCTCGGCTGAAGGGCACGGTCACGGCCCGCCGCCTCTCAGCGACCAGCTCTCAATTTTCAGGTACTGCCTTCTGCCTTCTGTTTTCGATTGCTCGTCACTCGGCCCGCCTAGGCGGGTCACTCGTCACTGATTTTAGAGCCTCTCGTCCGGTCCCGCTCCGGCTGGGCGTTCACTGGCCGCACACATGCCAAACAGCGGCACGTGTGCGCCACGCCGAAATAGGGAAGGCGGGGGTCAGGACCTTTTCTTGATTTCCTTCCTCTCTTGCCGAGGGAGCTGCCCCTCGCACCTGAAAGCGGCAGATGCTTTCGAAGCACCAATCCAGTGTGGAGGTCACCCGGCCTTTTTCGTGTTGATTCCCCAGCGGCGCATACGTTCCGGACTATGGAATGTATGCGATCTCAAAGCTTGGAATCAAGGTGATGTCCTCTTCTGAGTAGGCTCGGGCGCGAAAAACGGCAGGTAGGAGGTGGGATGCCGCCGTCGCGATTGGCGCACGCGCTCTGCCGAAAGGATTTCAAATTGCGGATTCAAGATTTGACGAGCAGGCCTAGAGCGGTAAGTAGCAGGTCGTAGGGAGTGGATGGGATAATCAAAGTTTAGATACGAGATTTGAGCGCCAGACCCATCGCACGCATCGCAAGAAACGCGCCGGGGCGCTTCACCGGAGGCTCGGCACGCATATACCTTATGCCCTAAAAGCAAACCCCTCCCGAGGCCTTGCGGCTGATCCGACGGGGAGGAAATCTCAAATAGAGCGTAATCCCCAGTGCTTAGGTTAGTCAAGCGCAAGAAGCTTGTCCCCCTTCTCGCGCGGGTGGAGCTTGCCGTGCGCGCTGCGCGGCGAGCAACGGCCAGGCGAAATCGGTCTGCTCCCCGTCCTCTCGCAACCACAAAATACGACACGCTGCTAAAGTTTCGCGCGGATCATCTCCGCGAGGACGGCGGCGTTGGAGCGCTCGATGTCGAAGGCGCCGAAGACCAGGGTGACTTGTTCCTTGCGTGCGCGTTCCACCAACTCGTCGAGGAGGGTTTTGCGAGGGGCCTTGGAAAGTTCATCGCGGTACTTTTTGCGAAACCCTTCCCATTTTTTCGGGTCGTGGCCGTACCATTTCCGCAGCGAAGCCGAAGGCGCAATCTCCCTCATCCAGGCGTCAATCTTCAGTTGCGCTTTGGTGATCCCCCGCGGCCAAAGCCCATCCACAAGCACACGGTAACCGTCCTCTGCGCCGGCAGCCTCGTAAGCCCTCTTAATCGCAATGGGCATGGTGAGATTCCATTTTCTTCAATTCGAATTGTCTCACAGCGGCGGCCCGGTGGCCCCAACCAGACGCGACACTCTGCAGTAGGGGCGAGCGGCGCTCGCCCAAAGGCCGAACGCCGTTCGGCCCTACGAGACACTTTTGGTTGCGGCGGCCGGCCGCGCCACATTACTAAAGCCGACCTAAGGCCGAGTGCCTTATACGGTCAGGTGGTGCAAGTATTCGTAGCTGATCTTGATGCTTTCCAGCGGCGGAATCTCGCAAAGATCCTGCTCGACGTAGAAGTGCTTCATGCCGCCCTGGGGCGCTGCCGCAAAGATCCGCTTCCAGTCAATGGTCCCCTTCCCCACCTCGGTGAATAATCCCATCTTGGCATCAAACTCTGTCGTGGGTGGATTCCCGGCCTTCAGGTCCTTAATGTGGAGCAGCGGGAAACGGCCCGGGTGCTTCTTGAAAAGAGCCACCGGATCCTGGCCGGCGTGCGTAACCCAAAAACAGTCCATTTCGAATTGAACGAGGTTGGGGTCCAATTGCTTGAGAAGGTAATCATAAGCAGTGGTCTCACCATATTTCTTGAATTCAAAATTATGGTTGTGGTAGCAGAAGCGCATGCCGGCCTTGTGCGTCTGCTCGGCGGCTTTGTTGAACACGTCCACCAACCGCTTATAGTCGTCAAAGGACTTCCGATCTTCAGGCTCCACGATGGCATGCACCATGTATTTGAGACCCAAATCCTTGGCCTCAGCAATCGACTGTTCCCAATGTTCCTTTACATCTTTCAGCATGTAATGGCCGCTGGGCGCAGTAAGGCCGTTGTCGCGAAGCAATTTTGCGAATTGGCTCGCCGGCATCCCGTAGAGGGCATAGGTCTCGACCTCTTTGTAGCCGATGCCGGCCACTTTCTTGAGGGTGCCCGGCACATCCTTCTCGAGTTCATCGCGGACTGTGTAGAGCTGTAGCCCAATAGGTTTGCCGTAAGGATTTGCAAAAAGATCGCCCGCCGACTCAGTCCCGGCTGCGATTGCTGCGGCGCCTGCGGCTGTACTCCGTATGAAATCTCTTCGGTTAATCATCAAATTAGAAACCCCTTTCTATGTGATTTCGTCCCCCAACTGTGAATTCTACCGCAGAGGTGTTCAAACGAGATAAAGCAGAAAGCAGAAATTAGAAATCAGAATCCAGCAACCTTGCTTTCCATTTTCTGATTTCTGCTTTCTGATTTCTAGTTTCAACTTTCTTTCTTCGTTGCTACGATAACCCAATGAGCCGTCGGCTGTCACCTAGGACCTCCTCAACTGCGGAGGCGGATTTCATGCGGCGCGCCCTTCGGGAAGCCCAGAAGGCCGATTCGCAGGGGGAGGTTCCCGTCGGCGCCGTAGTGGTTCAGAGTGAAAAGGTTATCGCGCGTGGGCACAATCGTCCCCTCGGCCTCTCGGACCCTTCAGCCCACGGGGAGATCCTGGCGTTGCGCCGCGCCGCCAAGAAACTCGGGAACTACCGGCTGAACGGCTGCGACCTCTATGTTACAATTGAACCGTGCGCCATGTGCGCGGGCGCCATTATTCAGGCACGCCTGCGACGAGTGGTTTACGGAACGCCAGATCCTAAAGCGGGCGCGTGCGGGTCAGCTCTGGCGGTCCTCAACCACCCCAAAGTGAACCACCGGGTTGAGGTTGTCTCCGGCGTGCTGGCCGCGGAATGCGCAGCGATTCTGCGCGAGTTTTTCCGTCGGAGGAGGAGAAAGATCTAGGAGATTCCGCAAGAAAGCCGTTGCGCGGTCGTCCTGAGGAGTCCGTCAGCCGACGGACGACGAAGGATCTCAGCAGTTCTTGACCTTCGACTTCTCGACTCTCGACTCCTCGACTTTGCCGGAGAGGTACCGAAGCGGTCATAACGGGGGCGCCTCGAAAGCGTCTTGCCTGCCAAAAGCGGGCACGTGGGTTCGAATCCCACCCTCTCCGCCAAATAACCTATTTAACGTCAATGGCTTACAGTTGATTCTAGAAACGTGTGTGTGTTTTGTGTGTTTCTTGGCATCGTGGCCTCAAGTCGAGTCCTTCTTTGCTACTCAAAGGCGATCCAGTTGCAGGCGCTGGAAGATGGCATAGGCGACCACAAGTGAACGCGACGATTCGTCCCTCAGCCAATGGCGCTGGTGGAAGCATCCACGTGTTCGTCACTGGTTTACCACCGTTCGCCGAGGTTTTGGGGTCTTGCCCGACCGCGGTGCTTCCCATGTACGTCGCACATCGGCTTCAAGCTGTTCCTGGCGCGCCTTGACCCATGGCGCATAGTGCTTCTCAGTGATCTTCACGCTGCCGTGCCCCAGGAGTATTGACACACGCTCGATTGGGACACCTTGCAAAAGAAGTTCGACAGCGAACGTATCCCGGAACCGGTGTGAATGTCCCCCGGGAATGCCAGCTGAGTTGAAGATGGTCTTTAGGCTTTTCTGCCAGTTCTTGGTTGCACCTTCCTTAGTGGATTCACCCGTCCAGAAGTAATAGTGGCCACGAACTACAGGTATTTTGTTGAGCGCCTCAAGCACGATTGGCGCAAGCGGACACCACACGGGAGTCCCGGTCTTCTGGGTGTACAGGAAGAGCTTGCCGTCTATGATCCGCTCACTACCGATTGTGACCGCGTCCTGAATGCGAAGGCCACTGTACCTCATCAGCAGCACCAGGGCGCGGATTCTAAATGGGTTCACGTTGCCGCGTTCGCCCTGGCAGTGTGTTCCCCAGTTCTGGCAGGCAGCGAGTATTCGCGTCATCTCTTCCTTGGTGAATGGCAGAGTCGGCACGCGGCGCACCTGGGGATTGCTGAGTTGCTTGGCGAAGTTCTTTTCAATCCAGCCACGCTCATGCCAGAACTGAAAAAGCTGGCGAAGACGCTCAAGCTTCTTCATGGCTCCGAGATTCAGTTCATTCCAGGAGTTTCTGAACTCGGCGGCGCGTTCGAGGTTCCAGAACTTGACCGTTTCCCAACCCCTGGCCGCAGCGAAGGCCTTGAGTTGTTCACAGAGGTAGCGGTGCTTGCGCAGCGTGGAAGGCTGAAGCTTGCGCCCGTTTTCGGCATCATCAAGATATTTCTCGCATGCTGCCTTGACAGTGATCGACACATCCGGGAGTACGCCATCCGTGACGCCTCGTCTTTCCCACTCTTCAACGATTTCCTGTGCGCGCTCCCAGCGGTTGGTTCCAAGAGTCCGGCGAATACTCTGCCCTTCTAAGGATCCCTCAACTGATATCGGGCATGTACACGTCCACCAGGCCCTCCCCTTCTTGTAGCCCTTGCAGCGCTTCCTATGGCGTCGAAAGACGTGTAGCTTGGTGCGGATCATATGCGGCCTTGATCCATGAGTCGATGATGTACTCGGCGCAGGACACTTTCTGGAATGCGGATCGTGATATGCCTTCGCTTGCGGACCGTGAGCCGCTTACCGATGCCGATCACGCCGGGTTCGTTCTCGAACGTTCGGCGGATCGTGTCGGTGCTGTAACCCCACATCTCCGCAATTTGGGCCACCGTATAGTGACGTTCGATGCAAATTGTTTCAGTCGGATTCATACGCAATAGACTGGGAAAAATATTTGACATGTTTCGACTGCTCTCACAGAGTATCTGCGTTGCCAACCGCCAAAGTTACCTGTGGGGAGAGTTGCGGGCCTGACTCGGCATGCAAACGGATGAGAAGTTCGATTGCGTTATCGCAGTAAGAAAAGAGCGGCGAAAGCGCAAACTCATCCCAAGATCGCCCCATTTTCACGTATAATTTTCGCTACTAACAATAGATCCAAGTCATTCCTTTCATCCTCTGCCCGGCACGAGTGGCTTCCACAACAGGCGCGCAACCTCCATTGAGACGTCCACGACTCTTCTCTTTGGCGTGTTGGACTGGGTAAGTGTGTGTCTCGCGCCTGATAAGGCGCACCGCGCGGAATCCCCTGCCATCTACATAAAACAAATTGTTTTTCGTGTCAAACGACCCGGCCTACCCAAGAATCGCGATTGGCAGGGTGAGGCGGTTGTGAGGAGGTGGAAAGGGTGACGGGCGCGACCTTCGGTTAACCGAAGGGAAGTCGCGAGTCAATTCAGCTCATGATTCAGGGGCCCATGCGTCCTCCGGATAATTTTTTCCCACCCCCCGCGGACACCGCCGCGCGGTAGTTCCACGGCTAGCCGTTTTTTGCCTCCCTGCTTCAGGTCCGCAGCGTCGCGCAACAGACCCGAGCGGATTGCAATAAGAGCCATTTCTCCAGGTCGGCCTTGATCTGCAGCATCCAGCCGCGCGCGTGGCGCACCAGCTTCCCCGCCAGCCGATACACCTTCCAGCGCAGCGTGGCCACCGTCACCGTGCGATAGGACGCCGGCAGCACCCGCCCTTTCAACACTTGCCCCAAATTGTAGGCTAACACCCCAATGGCAAAATACAGGGCATTGGCCTCCAACTGCCCGCACGGGTCGCCGCGGCGACCTCCATGCCAAAACCCACCTTCAGTTCCTTATGCCAGTTCTCGCTCTCCCCTCGCTGGTTGTGCTTCCAGACGACCTCGCTCGCCGGCTCCTCCCGGTTGCTGGCCACCGCGTGATAGCAATAGCGCTCCGCCTCGAACAAATTCGGCTGCGGGTTAGGCCAGCGTAACACGATCAGCCGGAAGGCTTGCTCGGTCCCATTCATGGTGTGCACCGTCTCGGCAATCTCGCGATCGGTGGCGATGCCCGCTTGCGTCCGGTAGGGCCGCCAAGCCCCTGCCGGCAGGTTCTGAATTTCTCGCTTCACGGCGGCGTCCAGGTCCGCCGTGATCGTGAAACTGCGCCCTGGCTGGCTGTAATGGTTAATCACGGCCGCTTGGTAGGCCGCACTGTCGCTGCGGAAATAGATTCGCTTCCCCGGCGGCAGCGCCGCTTCGCAGCTCTGTGCAAACTCCAAGATCCCGGCACTGGGACTCTGATTGCCTTCCCGAAACTGGTGACCCACGCACACCCCGTTCACGTACCCCAGCAAAGGCATGTAGCCCTGCACGTGGTTATAGGTCCACGCGGCTTCCTGCTTCTCCGCCTCGATCTCTGTGGCATCCACATCCAGAATCACTTCCTCTTGCTCGAAACAAGACGCCACCAGTTTCCGGCTGACCTGCTGGATCGCTTCCGCCCCGCCCCGTCCTTGCCGACGCAGCCAGTCCCCCACCGTCCCGGCGTCCGGCACCGCTTCCAAGCCCAACTCCCCCAGCACCTCCTGCTCGGCCCGCAACTCCCGCAAGTCCTCCAGCCGCCTTCCTCCCGCATGCAGCATCCACACCAGCGCCTGCACAAACTCCCGCGGCTTATATCCTCGTCCCGACTTCGGACCCTCCAGCGCTCGGTCTACTTCCTCCCACAGCTTCACCGCTCGCGCCAGTTCCTCCAACACCACCAGCCCGCCCAGACTGGTCAGCCGCTCCGAACTTCTTTCCATCTTGATGGGCAGAATCAATTGCGGTAGGCTTGCTTCCATCGTTCACCCTCCGGGTGTGGGTCTAGGATTTCACATAAAATCTCTATAACACACATCCCGTGAGGGTGAGCGTCTTTTCTGTGGTTTTGCGCCCCCGTCAATCGCGATTCTTGGGTCGGCAGCACTTGTGGGACCTGTCGGGAAAGTTGTGGGCTACCGAGGAGCGCCAGCGCCAACGATGGACGAAGAAGCTGGAACAGAAACTCGAGGGCGGCAAGATCGAGTCCTTAGTCAAGGAGTTGCGGTTCTTGCCCCCATCCACCCCCCAGGCGGCGGAGTTCCTCCGGCTCGAAGCCGATTACTTCGCCCGCAACGCCCCGCGCATGCGCTATCCCGAATTTCGGCGACAAGAGTTGTTTGTGGGCTCAGGCGTGATCGAGGCGGGGTGCAAAACCGTGATCGGGTCGAGGCTCAAACGCTCGGGCATGTTCTGGACGGTGCGCGGCGCCAACGCCATCCTCGCCCTTCGCTGCAATCGCTTGAGTGGCAAATTTGAAGACTATTGGGAGAACCGCAGGTGCGCCTAACCGTCACAGTTTTGTCGCGCACCCGTCTTGGGTTCGCCGAAAGACTGTTTGATGTACTTGGTCCCAGAATCGAAATGACGTGAGAGAGATTCTGCAAGCCAAGGGCGCCAATTAACTCATTTCCCGCCCCGTTGTCAGTTCCCTCCCTGGTTGCGGCGGGCTGGTTTACACTCGGAGGGGAGGCAGAACGGGACCCTCGGTCGGGTACATTCCACAAGATGCACTCTATTATGTGAGGGCAATATTTGTGAGCTAGATCGGTAGTTGGTGTGACAAGTTGGCATGCAGGGGTTGCGCGAGATGTGGCTCGGATATAAAATTAGCTATACCTAAGTTGCTAATTCGTCAAGAGGGCATCTGTCAGTGAGTGAAATCCAAAGCGAGGCAAGCCCGCTTGGGCAATCTGCACAATCGGAGAATGGCAGCTTGGCCCAGGCACTCAACGGTCCACCAGTTTATGCAAACTGGATGGCGCTAAACGACGGCAAGGCGTGTCTCACCACCGAAGAGTACCCCCTGTTCACAGATGCTTGGATAACTAGAGAGGCAGCTTAAGGCCCGTATCGGTTCTTAAACACGGTCCCAAGGCATGAGCCGGGGCTAATCCAGCCAGCCATTGTTCTCCGATGCGATCTGCACATGGATTTCCCTTTACCGGACATGACGAAAACCCAGACGGACCAGTATCACGGTGGTTCGTTTCCCGAGGAAGTCGCAGTTCTTTCGTCGCTGGGCTCGGGGATTCGACTTAGGGCTGGCGGTGCTACGCGCTTGTTTGAACATGGTGGTGACTCCAAGGGAAGACCGATGGAGTCAGGTTCCCGTCCGTTCACTAACATTCTAATCCGAAAAGAGGTGCCTGGATGGGTATTGCCGAATGCTGCCGAGGAGACCCATTCGCTTGATGGGCTGAGCATCTTGGCTTTCTTGCTTAAGCTCTCTCCGCCCGACGCCCAAGCGTTGGTTCGCGCTGCCCGCCTCTACCAGGATGCCCTTTGGCTCGTCGAGTCGGAACCTTCACTAGCGTGGCTTATGCTGGTTTCCGCAGTTGAGACCGCCGCGAACCGGTGGCGAAAATGGAGGGAAGCCCCAGTTGACCGGCTCAGGACTTCGAAACCGAGGCTACATCAGTATTTGCTTTGCTTAGGTCCAAAGGTTCCAGAAAAGGTGGTCGAACAAATCGCGGAGAGCCTTGGGTCCACAAAAAAGCTCGTGGACTTCGTACTTGAGTTTCTCCCACCACCTCCCTCCGTTCGACCACCAGTGGGGTTCCAACATCCGTGGGACACTGGTGAAATCCGCGAGACGATGCGTTGCGTCTACGGTTACAGGTCACAGGCATTGCATGGTGGAATACCCTTTCCTGCCCCCATGTGCCGGCCGCCTTTCCGCAACCTCGGGTGGTCAGCACGTCAGAGAGACCTGTGGGCCTCGCCACAAGCATAGGTGGCGGGACATGGCTCACCAAGGATACCCCGATACTTCTCCACACCTTCGAGTAGATGGTGCGGGGTGTGCTACTTGAATGGTGGAGACGGGGTGCGCCCAAGGACAGAGCAGCAACCCCGCATTCAAAGCTTATGAGACTCAACTGAAGATTGGAATTTTGCAGTTGACGGCGCAGGTTTCGGAACTGACCGGGCGGGTTGCCGCCCAAAAAACATCGGTTTATGGCCGACTTGTGCAGCCACCTGTCGCCCTCGAAAAATCAATGCGTTGGAAGGCCAACGTAATGGGGTTTTTGGGCAAGGCGGTGGTTGCATTGGCAGCTTTACGATCTACTCGCTTCAGTCGAGAGCGCCGACGGAAGCCTACGCCAGGCCGGACGGCAGGGGCGGTGACGGCAAGAACCTATCTTAGATTACTCTGAATGCTCACGGGCAGAAGCACTGGAAACCAGTTGTCCGAGTCTGGCAATTGGGTAGCCTGTGACAAGCCGTGCTTTGGCCCTGAGGTTGCGTTGACCGCGCGCATTCGTTTCCTTTTCCCCGCGATTACCGAACGAACTGCTGGCCCATCCCGTGATACTGGCGTCCGTGCGAATTCGGAGAACCACGGAGCCCTTGCCCACGTTCAGAAGTGCATCATAAGTCGGCTCGCCGGGAGGTGGTTTAAGCAGGTCCGTCTCAACTCCCGTGATCCGCAACTGCTTCTGCTGTTCAGCCGCAACAGACAACGCCGCCCCTACGGACGGCAGTGCCACCGCCGAGCGAAGAAGTTGTCTCCTGTTCATTTTGCCTCTTCATCAGCGACCAAATCCGAAAAACCCAAGCTCGAAGTCGTAGGTTACTCCAATTAGACCAAGGTACGGTGATATCTTTGGGTCGCTAGTGTGCTGTCCCAGAAATACGGTTACATAGTCTTTCAATCTTGGCCAGAATCGAGTCGGCCGTGGCTGTCCAGACAAAGGGTTGGGCTTGGGTGTTGGAGGAGCGCACGAATTGATCGATTCTCGCTACCAGTTCCTTGACGCTCTGGAAGGTCCCACGTCGGATCGCCTGTTGGGTGATGCGATTGAACCAGATTTCGACTTGGTTGAGCCAGGAAGCATAAGTCGGGGTGAAGTGAACATGAAAGCGCGGTCGCAGCGCCAGCCAGCGTTTCACCCGTGGGTGCTTGTGCGTCGCGTAGTTGTCGACGATGATGTGGACCTCCAGATCCTCAGGAACGTTCTGCTCGATTTCGCGGAGAAAATCCAGGTACTCCTGATGCCGATGGCGGGGGCGGCAGCGGCTCAGCACTTTCCCGGTGGCTGCGTTCAGTGCCGCAAACAGCGTGGTCGTTCCGTGCCGCCGGCAATCATGCGTCACGCCTTCAACGTAGCCCAGCCCCATGGGCAGCAGGGGCTGCGTCCGCTCCAGGGCTTGAATCTGACTCTTTTCGTCCACGCACAGCACCACCGCATCCTCGGGGGATGCAGGTACAATCCCACGATATCGCGCAGCTTCTCGACGAAAAACGGATCGTTCGACAACTTGAAGTGCCGCTGTCGGTGTGGTTGCAGCCCGAAGGCCTGCCAGATGCGATGCACGGTGGACTTGGCCAATCGCGTCTGACCCGCGATCTGGCGGACACTCCAGTGCGTGCCCTGCTTCGGTCGGGTCTGCAGGGTCTTCGCCACCAGTTGTGCCGCTCGCTCGTCGCTGATCGAGCGGGGGCGGCCCGGGCGCAGCTCGTCGTGCAGTCCTGTCACACCCGACCGCAGAAATCGGCGGCGCCATTTGCCCACGGTCGCGTTCGCCATCCCCAACTGCCTCGCAATCTGCTGGTTGGTCATTCCACCGGCACTGAGCAGAATGATTCGTGCCCGGTTGACCACGCCGGCTGGCAACGAACGCGAATTGGCCAGCCCTTCCAGTTGTTCTCGGTCCTGCTCGGTCAGGACCAAGGTCGCTTTCGGTCGTCCCATCGCCATAGGCACCTCCATTGTGCACCAGAGATGCCTATCTTCGGAGCAATACTAATGCCATTTACTTATGGGACAGCACACTAGCAGTAAAGAAGCTGAAACGCTCAGGGAACGGCGGGGGATTAGGGCGCAGTGATAACCGATCCTCAATCTCCAACAAACACGTTTCCACCGCAGACTGTCAGGATCCGATCTGCAAGTTCCCAGACGACGGGCGTGTGGCAAATAAACACAACTTGGTGGAATCCGCCCAGGTCCATGGCCCGGCGCAACATTCGCACATACTCTTTGCCATTGGCAACATCCAGAGCTCCCACCGTTTCGTCCCGGAATAGAGTTTCGTAACGGATCCCTTCGCCCTGCCGCATGTTATAGATGGCAATCCCCAGATTCACGGCTTCGTTGACCAGCACGAATTGTCCTCCCGAGAGCTCATCGACAAGGCAGGTACGGTCCAGATTCTTATTGCGGACTTCGACATCAAAATCGTCTACCATCCCCTTGCCGTCCGCCTTGGGGCGTTGCGTCCTGAATCGGATTTCGAACTTGTTGTCGAAGCACCCCTCAAACAAAGAGTTGACCAAGGTCGAGACTTGTGGTCCGGCCGATTGGATCTCGCAGAGTTGGATCTCGTCCGGGCCGAAAACCCTGGCGAGATAGGTGTAGTCTTCCTGCTCAGTCCTTGCCGCCCCGAGTTCGGCCTTGACATGGGCTAGTCGGGTCCGTGCGGCCTCTAGTTGCTCCTGACGCTGTTTGATTTGTGCTTGGCGCGCGATGAGGCTGTCCCGCTCGCGACGACAGGAGACAATCAGACGGTCCGCGTTTTCAATCTCCCGCCGTGAAGCCTGCATCTTGCCGTCGGGGTCAGAGGATGCAGAGAGCGCAGATTCCTTGCTCGATAGTTCCTGGACGACTTCCGTACGGGCCTGGGCCAAGCGTTCCAAAGCCTTCAGCCGTTCGTCCCGCCGCGCCTCGACGGCTCGCAATTCCTCGTAACGCTGCCGCTCCTGATCAACGTTCCTGCGATCCCGCTCGCAGCCTTCGAGTGTCCGAGTGAGCTCAGACGAGGGCGTGGCAATCTGAACCAGCGAGCCGCGCTGGACCTCGACTTCAATTGAGAGTGTCGCAACCTCTCCCTCCAGCGCTGGCATCTTCTGACCTGCCTTGACGGCGCGTCGAATCTTCGGGCATGAGGCGTACCCCCCCTCTCCCCGGCAGGGCACTACCGCGAGCTCTTCGCGTTCCACCCTTACGCGGTCAAGCTCGGCCAAGTTGGTTCTTAGCTCGGCATCCAGAGCTTGGACAGTACGCTCGGTCTCACGATTGGAGGTCTCCAGCCCCTGTATCTCCCTGATCTGCCGATGGAGTTCTTCGATGCGAGTAGCAAGTGTCGCGCCTCGTTCCGTCAAATCGGCCAAGTCCCTCTTTCCCGTCAGAAGGTTTTCATCCTTCCCTATCTGGCGTTTCGTTTCTGTGATCTCCGCGTCGGTCTTGCGCAGACGCTGTTTCAGGGCTTCGGTCTCGGCCAGGAGTGGCTTCCGACTGGCCTCGATTGCCTGAAGCTCCAGTAGCCGCTGTTGGGCCACACGCTTCTCGGCCTCCAACGTACCGAGACGGGACGACACCTCCGCAAGCCGGGCCTCAACTTCCGCAGGATCTTCAACTCCGGTCTCCACCAGCTCCTTCAGGCTTCTCGCCTGCCCTTCCAGACCCAGCTTGGTCCTGGCCACTTCCTCGCCTTTCTCTTTAGCCCAACCTTCGCAGTTCCGCACATTTGTGAGGGGAAGTTGACCTCTCTATCGGTCTAACCTCTTATCCATCAAAGCAGGCTTCTCAGAAAGCCGTTGTAGTGCCGACCTACCCTCTTTACAAGCGCTGAAGGAAGCTGTCAGGATGCGCGCTGACGATGTTTCTACGCAGCAAACGGCGATGCAAGGACGGCAAGGAGCACCGCTCCTGGAGTGTAGTGGAGAACCGTCGGGTGCGTTCAGGGCGGGTAGTGCAGCGGCAGGTTTTGTTTTTGGGAGAGATCAATGACCGCCAGCAGGGGGCATGGCGACAGACGTTGGAGGTATTTGATGAAGCCGAGCAGCGGGCCCGGACGCTGAGCTTGTTTCCGGAGGATCGTGCGATCCCCGCCGACGCGCTGGATGGCGTGCAGGTGAAGTTGCGGGAGATGGAGCTGCGGCGGCCGCGGGCGTTTGGCAACTACTGGCTGGGCTGCGAGCTGTGGCAGCAGTTGGGACTGGGGGCGTTTTGGGAAGGGCGGCTGGACGCCGGCCGCGAGGAAGGGGCGTGGGCGAAGGTGCTGGAGTTGCTGGTGGTGAGCCGGCTGATCGCGCCGGGCAGCGAGTTCCGTTTGCACCGGCAAGGATTTGACCAGAGCGCCATGGGAGATCTGTTAGGCAGCGGCTTCGCCGTGGCCGAGAAGGATCGGCTGTATCGCTGTCTGGATCGCATCGTGGAGCACAAGGCGGCGTTGTTCGATCACCTGCGGCAACGCTGGCAAGACCTATTCCAGGCACGCTTCGACGTCTTGCTGTACGACCTGACGAGCACCTATATGGAGGGCGAAGGCGAGGGAATTCCCAAAGCGAAGCACGGCTACAGCCGGGATCACCGTGGCGACTGCCGGCAGGTGGTGATCGCGCTGGTGGTGACGCCGGAGGGATTTCCGCTGGCTTACGAAGTGATGGAGGGCAACACCTCGGACCGCACGACGCTGCGGGGCTTTCTGGCCAAGATCGAAGCTCAGTACGGACACGCGCGGCGGGTGTGGGTGATGGACCGGGGAATTCCCAGCGAAGAGGTGCTGGAAGAAATGCGCGCCGCGAAGCGGGAAGTTTTTTACTTGGTGGGTACGCCGCGGGGCAAGATTCAGCAGTACGAAAAGCAGTGGCTAGAATTGCCCTGGCAGAAAGTGCGTGAGTCGGTGGAGGTGAAGTTGTTCGCGGAGGACGGCGAACTCTATGTGCTGGCCAAGAGTGAAGGCCGGCGGTCGAAGGAGCGCGCCATCCGACGACGCAAACTGGTGGGGTTGTCGAGGGCCTTGCGCAAGCTGCGCCGGAGTGCTCCGGCGCGGGATCAACTGCTGCTGCGCATCGGGGCGGCGAAGAAGCAAGCGGGGCGGGCCTTCGGCTTCGTGTCCCTGCGCTTGCCCAAAGAGGGAGAGGAAGTCACCCGCCAGACGTTCACCTTTCAGTTGGACAAAGAGAAGTTGCAGAAGGCGGAGCTTCGCGATGGACACTATCTGTTGCGCTCCAACCTGGTGGGGGAGAACCCGGAAGTACTTTGGCAACACTATGTCCAACTGACCCAGATTGAAGCGGCCTTCAAAACCTTGAAGAGCGAACTGGGACTGCGTCCGATTTATCACCAAGTGGAGAAGCGGGTGGAAGCCCACATCTTCGTGGCCTTCCTGGCCTACGCCCTTTCGGTGACCCTCAAGCAACGGCTGGCCGCCTTAGCGCCGGGCCTGACGCCCCGCGCGGTGCTGGAAAAACTGGCCACCCTTCAGATGCTCGATGTGTGCCTGCCCACCACCGACGGTCGTTGGCTGATCATGCCCCGCTACACCCAGCCCGAACCGGATCAGTCGTTGCTGCTGCACCAGCTCAATCTGAGCTTGCCTTCCCAGCCACCACCCCGCATCAAGGCCCCCCAGGAGGCCGCCCAAACCCCGCCACCGAGATTGAAAATGTAGTGCCGACCTTTGACATCCCTCCGCTAAAAACAAAGCACTTACCCTTCACCTGCCCCCTCAACTGCGAAAGGTCGGCTAGCGGAACTCGTTCGCACCCGCAGAGCCAAAACCTGCTCAAAGCGCCACCCTGTGGAATATGACGACATGGTGAGCATGAGCTTGGTTGCGGCCCGGCCGCGTTGTGCTACACCTGCTTCACTTCGCTGATCTGAATCGTGGGCTGGGTGTTTGTATAGTTCGGAATATCAGCTTCAATTTCCTGTGCATGAGGCGCGAAGGAAGTTTGGAACGCCTCCAACGACTCGAACAAAAGATGTCCCAGGGCTAGAAAAGGCGCAGGGGACCCAGGCTCTGCCCCTCCGATGCCCTGCTCCACAGCAACGCCCTTTAATGCCGCCCCCAGTTTTTGCCGAACCATGGGAATGTGAGTTTCGCAATAGTACGTCATGTCAAACGTACTACCCTCGTTGTTCGGATACATTACGCTTACTTTAATCATAGGGTACTCCTCCTAAGTGAACGGCCACTCGCGCCTCAGGCGTGAACGAATGAAGTAGGCTGCGCTGCCCACCGCAAAAACCGCCAAAGCGAAAAGCAGTGACTTTCTCGCTGCGGTTCCCAAGACGTAGAGCCAGCCCACAATCGAGATGATTCCAGGCAAGGGATAGAACCACATGCGGAAGGGCCGCGGAAGCTGTGGGGATTTGAACCGCAGCAGGAAAAAACCCACCGTCTGGGGCAGATACTGGATCAGCACGCGTGTGGCGACCAGGCCTCCAATGACCTCACTCAGATGGCCGAGGCTGAAAATGGAAGCCACAATTCCCAAAGTGATGAGCGAGACATAAGGGAATTGGCCTTTAGGATGAAGCCGCGCGAAGGCGCGGAAGAAGTTCCCATCCACCGCCGCCGCGTAAGGGATGCGCGAATATCCCAGGAGCAATGAAAAGACGGAGGAAAAGGCAATCCAGAGCAGCAGGCCCGTCATCACTTTGCCTGCGGCGGCGCCCTGGAGTGTTTCGATATACAGGGAGGCAATATAGGGGCTGTGGATGGCATCCCGCCAGGGGATCACACTGAGGAAGGAGGCGGACATCAGCACGTATAAGGCTCCCACCGCCAGGATGGAAAACATGATGGCGCGTGGAATCACGCGGCCGGGGTCGCGGATCTCTTCCGCAAGGTAACAAACGTTGTAATAGCCAAAGTAGTCGTAGAGGGCATAAAGCGTGGCGTGGCCAAGCCCCGCCCAAAAGATCCAGTTCAGGTGAAACGCGTTGGGAGGAAAATCCAGAAGGCGCGCCGCACTCAGGTGAGGGAGCCCCGAGAAGATGATCCAGAAGCATCCCGCGATCACCCCCCCCACCAGCACGACCGAAACGTTCCCGAGCGCGCCGATGCGCCGGTAAAGCAGCGCGACCAGCAACAGGGGAAAGGCCGCAGCAATAATTCGCACCCCGACTGGGGACAGGCCGGGCAGTAGATAGTGAAGATAGTTGGCAAAACCGATGCTGCCGCTGGCCACAGAGAGTGGGGCGGAAAACATGATCTGCCAGACCATCAGGAATGAGAACCAGCGTCCCGCGCGGCCCGCGCCGTAGGCTTCGCGAAGATAGTTGTAACTCCCGCCCGCCTTGGGCATGGCCGCGCCCAGCTCCGCCCAGACTAAGCCGTCGCAGAAAGCGAGCAGCGCTCCCACCAACCAGCCCAGCATCGCCTGAGGGCCGCCCATGGTGGCCAGAAAAAGTGGAATGGTGATGTAAGGACCAATCCCCACCATGTCCGTGATGGCCAGGGAGGTGGCCTGGATCAGCCCTAGTTCTCGACGCAAAGCCGGTTTGCCGGACAAGTCCATAATGAAGTGGCTAGTGGTCAGTTGCCAGTGGCTAGTGGCTAGTGGCTAGTGGTCAGTTGTCAGTCGTCATTTGTTCTGAAGTTGCGACGACTTCGTAACGGAAACCTGACGCATGAAGCCTGACTTCCGACAACTGGCCACTAACCACTAGCCACTCATGCCCGTCGTAGCTAGTTCTTGCGGAGCAAGCGCATGAGGTCAGCCTTCGCTTTCGGCCCGGGCGAGGCGGGCTTGGCAGTGAGGCTCAGCAGATAGACCGTGCGAGCAGCTTCCTTAACTCTCTCCAGGCAATCCTCGCAACCCTCCGTGAGGTGCTCGCGTAGTTGCAGCGAGTCCTCATCCGAGAGCGCTCCAAGCAGGAACAATTCGTAAACGTCCTCTAGATGTCGGCAGTCCAAGTTCCCAACACCGCGCGTTGGCGGTGCCTCAGGAAAGTAAAAGCGGCGCGCAGCCCTGCGGTGACTCTGCCCAGAGGCTCGCCGAGCTGCGCCGCGATTTCTGATTCGGTATAAGCGTCGAAAACCGCAAGCTCCAGCGCGCGCCGCTGCGGCTGGGGCATTTGGTCAAAAGCTCTTTGCAGCAGGCCCAAGCGCGCGTCCACCAGGGCGACGTCCTCCGGCCGCGGCATCCAGACCTGAGGAGACGCGGCGAGGAAAAACAAGGTCTGCGCGCTAAACTGAGTTGACGCGCGCCCCCGTGGTTTCTGCTCCCGGCTTGCTGATTGCGCTGACTTGTCCGCAGGCTTCTCCCCTTTTGTGCGACCCTGCCTGCGGGGACTTTGGGCAGGTCGAGCTGCGGCTGCCCGCTGAGCGCGAAGATGTTGGAAGGCGACGTGCCGCGCCGTAAACACAAGCCAGGCGGCTACGCTCCCTTTGGTTTGGGCAATCCCTGGCGCTTCCTTCCACAGTCGCAGGAAGACCTCTTGCAACGCGCCCTCGGCGGCGGGCCGCGCGGGCAAAATCCTTATGAGCAGCCCCATCAGCCTGGGGGCGAATTGGTCGTACAAACTCTCGAGCGCTTCAACATCACGGTTTGCCACCCGGCTCAGAAGCTCCTCGATCCTCAATCCCTTGTTCGCGTCCGACGGCTTGGAGGACGCTGCATTTGCTTCACTCGGCATGTCGTTTCCCGGTGTAGTGCGGATCCGCGATTTCCAGGTCCCTCCCTCGGATGAAGAGCAAAAAGCCGCAGACCTCAAAAGCGCAGGTGTGCGCTACCTACTAGGCATGACACTTGAATTAGATCGTAAAATGCCCGAAACGGAAAGCACTTACGTCACGACGATTTTTTTGATGATAACTATAAAGAGAAACGATTGGACTACCCAAGCCCTCCAGCGTAAGTATTACTTGAGTCCCGCCGGAGCATTCGGATCTTCGTCGAGAGGACCTTGCCCCCAGGGCTTCGCGGCTTGACCGCGGCGGGACTCAGTTCCTCTTCTTCACTTCGGGCCCCTGATAAGGGGCCCGAACCTTTTTTACGCCCCTGCCTCTCCGCATCTCGAACCGGATGACCACGTCCTCTTGGCGCGGCAAAACCGTCGCTACGTTTGGCGATGTGAAATCGCTGCTACTGCCGCTTATCCTGAAATTTTCTTTCTGCCAGCGTCCCAAGTGGCCAGGGTGTTGTTGAAGTAGGAGTAATTGGCCATGTGGCAGGCAATGGCCGTATTGTTTCCGAAAGTCGCATCCTCGACCGAAGGCCTTCGCGTTCTCACCGATTCGAAGAAATTCCAAAGGTGCTCGCGGTCGTCATTGTATTCCGGCGGCGCATAATAGCGCGTGGATTCCTCTGTCGAGAAGGAGGCAGGTTTCGCCTCATGTTCTTGGCCCCACTGCTGGGCGAAATCGGCTCTCATTTTCTTGGGCCAACCCGGAGTGCAGGGTGCGTAATCCAGGCCTGACTGGGGGATCACGGTCAGTTGGCCGTTGCGGATTTCGAGCATTCCCCGCGTGCCCATGAATCGCGTCACCTCTTCCGTCTCCGTGTTCAACGTCACACGGAGGGTGGCGCGGAATTGCGGGTATTCATATTGAGTAGTTATCGAGTCTGGGACATCCCGCCCATCGTGCCAGCGGAAAAGGCCCCCCAGAGAGAAGGCGCGCTTGGGCGGGGCGATGATTCCGGTGACGTAGTGGATGCCGGTCAGCAGATGCACGTAAAGGTCGCCGGGAATACCTTCTCCGTAATCCTGCCAACAACGCCAGCGGGTAAAATGCAGCGCATTGAAAGGCTTCTTGGGAGCTGAACCCAGCCAGGTGTCCCAATCGAGCGTCTCTGGAGACAAATCCGGCGGCACCGTGTATTCCCATGCGCCACAGGGATCGTTGCGGCCCATCTGGGCTTCCACGAGGCAGACGTCGCCGACCACACCTCTCTCGAAGAGGTCCTTGGCTTTGGTATACACGATGTCGCTGCGCCGCTGGCTGCCAATTTGGACGATGCGCTTGTTCTTCTGTTCCGCCGCAATCATCTCAAATCCGTCCGCGACCGTGTGGGACATGGGCTTCTCGCAGTAAACGTCCTTGCCGGCATTACAGCAGTCCACGACAATCTGCTTGTGCCAGTGGTCCGGGACCGCGGCCACGATGCAGTCTATCTGCTTGTTGTCGAGGAGTTCCTTGTATTGGCGGGTGGTGGGAATCTCCTTGCCAACGATCTCTTTGGCCAACTCGCGCCGTCCGTCATACAACTCGCAAGCGGCCACGCATTCCACTCCCGGCAGTTGGATACAGGTGCGAAGCAGCCCGGAGCCTTGCATGCCCACGCCGATGATGCCCATATGAACTGTGTCGCCGGCTGGAACCGGCCGGGGAGAGGCATAGGACGGCCCCGGGTCCAAAAGGATTGACCGGCCCGCCAGCGTTGCGCCCGCCACGCACGCGGTCGTTTGCATGAATTTACGTCTGGAAATCCGCTGCTCACTCATGGGGTATAGCCTCCTGGGTGTTTGAATCAATACTATTCGCGCCGGCGCTTATCCTAATCGGCGCGGGACCTAAGATCAAGGGAGAATTTCCGGAACCGTATCGTTGCGCTCCAGGTGTCATTCCGAGCGTAGCGAGGAATCTCGCTCTGGGCTTGGGCGGCGGTGAAAAGCGTCAATCAGAGCAAGATTCCTCGCTACGCTCGGAATGACACCGGCCAGCTAGCGCTACGACGTAATCTTCTTCGCCCTCGCATCCCAGACCGCCGCCGTCTTGTTGAAATAGGAGTAATTCGACATGTGGCAGCCGAGGGCGGTATTGTTTCCGAACACCTCATTTTCGACGACCGGCTGGCGTGTCCTCACGGCGCGGAAGAAGTTCGCCTGGTGGTCCGACATGTCGCTGTAATGCGGTGGCGGAGTATAGACCTCATCCTCCTCTTCGATCTTGAATTGTCCGGGCGGCGGCTCGGGATGTTCTCTCTGCCAGTTCTCAAAGTACTCCTTGCGCATTTTCGCGGGCCAGGCGCCGATCGAATAGTCCTCGGGCTGAACGGAGGGCGCTTGCGGCTTGAAAGTGAGAGTGGATCCCTGGATGAGCATGGTGCCTTTCTTCCCGTAGAAGCCGAAGAATTCGCCCTGATAATTGTTGTTGTGGTTGCAGCGCAGCACCACTTGAAAGTGCGGATAATCGTACATGGTCCAGAGAAGGTCCGGGAACTCGCGGCCATCTTTGTAGTAATAGAGCCCGCCGGTGGACTGCGCTCGCTGGGGAGGCATGTTGGTCCCGGTCACAACGTGAATACCGGAGAGCAGGTGAACGAACAGGTCGCCCGCCAGGCCGGCCCCGTAATCCCTGTAGCAGCGCCAGCGGAAGAAGCGCTTCGGATCGAAGGGACGCTCGGGGGCACCGTCGAGCCAGGTGTTCCAGTCGATGGTCTGCTCGCTCGCGTCAGGCGGAATCGGGTAGACCCAGGCTCCGCTGTCGGTGTTCCTATCCCACGCCGCCTCGATGGTATCCACTTCTCCCAACCTGCCGGAGTCCCAGATTTCCTTCGCCTTGGCGTAGAGAATCGAGCTGACACGCTGGCTGCCGACCTGAAAGATGCGGTTGTGTTTCTGTACAGCCTCGATCATGGCCAGCCCGTCTTCGACACTGTGCGACATGGGCTTTTCACAGTAAACGTCCTTCCCCGCCTCGACCGCATCGCTCACCGCCTTGCGATGCCAGTGGTCCGGAGTGGCCACTATGACCGCGTCAATGTCCTTGCGGTCCAGAATCCGCCGGTAATCACGACTGGTCTCGATATCCTTTCCGCCCAGAGCTTCTTTGGCGGCAATGTGCCGGGTGTCGTATAAGTCCGCCCCGGCAACGCATTCGATGCCAGGTACGGATAAGCTCGCGCGCAAGAGATCGCAGCCCTCGACGCCCGTGCCGATGATGCCGAACCGCACCGTGTCCGAAGGAGGCACGGAGCCAAGCGCCGCCCACAAGCGCTGGGGCTCCAGCAGTGTGACCTTGGCAGCCACGCTCGCGGCTGCCACGCCCCCACTCAATTGCATGAATTCACGCCGAGTGAATGAGTATTTCTTCATGGTAGACAACACCTCCTTAACAATTCCAATTCCTACAAAATCTACAGGCGCACAGTCTGCCAGAAACCGTCCGCGAGTAAAAGTGTTTTGTTAAATGACAGGGGAACGGTAAGGCAGAAATCAGTGGTCAGCAACCAGTAGTCAGCAGTCAGAAGAAGAGGCCGCCGCCTCTGCCAGCGTGGCCCGCCGACTTGTCACCGCAGCTTCTTGCTCGAAATTCTCGAACGAACCGCGGACTTGCATAACATTGGGGTGCTGCCTGCCGGCTCATGCTCTCTCAAACCCGTTCCCCATCCAAACATTTCTGGATGACCTCTTCGAGCATGGGCATAGGGATAAGGAAACGGAATCCCACGCGCACGACGCCGATTCGGCCGGAATTGATCCAACGGTAGAAGGTAGTGCGTGAGATGCCACCGCCGGTGCGCCGGCAGAGAAGACGCCAGGCATTATCGACACTGAGCATGGGCAAGGCAAGAGACGGTGGTTTAGAATACTGCCCCTTTGGGGCTGGAATCGAGGTACGGGGGGCATAGGGTTCCATGGCGAAACAATTCCTCCGAAAAGGTCACAGTCGTCCGTCGAGAATCCAGGGTCGAGGCTTTCCCGGCATACCTTTAAGCTGGTCGGCAGATTTCGCTAAGCTGCGTCTCCCAGCATAAACTGGACGCGTTCCGCCGCCAGCCGATGCCGATCCCTGACGCGCCCATCGTCGGGCTCGGAATCCGGCAGCCCGAATTTGGCTTGGTCCAGAAGTAAGAACGACGGTTGTTGGGATTGGAAACAGCCCGGCTCGAGCGCCTGGCGGCGGTGATAGACGCACTCGCCGCGACCGCCACGCCGAGCCGGAAAAACGCAGCCCTTGTGGCAGCAGCGGGGCAGGTAGAGCTCCCGGCGCAGCACTCCGGGTTGTGCGGGCAATGAAGCATGAGGCTCGAGCGGCAGCCGACTTCGGGCGGCAGCGCGAGGGAGTCGGTTTGAGGCGTCTTGGAGTGACGCCGGGTAAAGGACAGGAGGGTGGGACGGAAACAGCTTTGCAGCTTCGCGATGATTTTCAAACCGCATGGAATCGCTCCTTGATATGAGGTCTGGGAGGTGGGCAGAAACTTGCTTGCAAGTCCACGAGGAAAACACAGCCTGTGGGTGCCGCGGGCAGCGCGGCTTTTTTCAAAAACACCCCTCGCGCAAAAAAACGAAATGTGCTACTATGGCTTGCTATACGGCACGGGAGGTAGGCTAAGTTTTGCGTAGCCGAGGAAGGCGCCAAGTTGCGTAGGCCACTTTGCTTCAAGTCCGCGCCCCCAACTACCGATAAGAAGGAGGAGGCGCGGCATGAGGTTACGAGGCTAGGTGTACGCAGGAGGTCCGCGCCGGAAGTTGGCTCGAGGGGGTGGACAAGTCGCGCCAGTGGCGCGGGGCGAGCGTAGTCAAAGCGTTTATAACAAGCGAGTAGCATAGCGAAGAGTAAACGCTGGAGCAAAAAAAACCCCGCGCCCCAATGAATTTGAGGGAAACTCAAGGGGCAGGCGGTGGAGGGGGCCGGGAAGTTTCGATGCCCAGGCCCGCCTGGGAAGCCGCCGCCGAGCCTATGGGGTCTCTGGCCCCAAGGCCCGAAGGGCGGGGGCTGTGCCTTCAAATGTAGCCGACCCAGAAGCAGCGGCTACCTTCAAAGGCGGACGTAGTGTAGCCTATAGTAATCTCAAATGTCAAGCTTTTTTTGACCCAGGAGGAGGGTCTGCTATGGAGGAAATGAATGCAGCAAAAGTAGTGAAAAAGGTCCGGCAGCGGTTAGAGGTCAGCCAGGAGGGTCTGGCGCGGCTGCTGAATGCCACCAAAGGAGCGGTGCAACATTGGGAGCGGGGCCGGAACCGGCCGGACTTGGCGCGCCTGCTGGCGCTGCGGCAACTCTGCCCGGCGGGTGCGGAACGGAAGGAACTGGAAGCGCTCATTAAGCAAACGCAAGCCCATGTGGCGCCGTTGCCCATCGGCCAGCCGGGACCGGGCGGAAAGATCATTCCACCCCAGCCGGGCGAAAGCCTAATCCTGTTGCGCAGGGACAACAATAAGCTGCGGAAACAGGTGGCGAAGCTGGAATCAACTTTGAAACGCCGGAACGAACAGTTGCGCATTCTGGAAGATTTGGCGACGGAGTTGCAACGGGATATGGCGAAGCTTCGCGCGGGTCAATCAACTGCCGCGCCCGAGCCCGTGAGTAGCCCGATTCCGCAAGCGAGTGAATAGCCGGGGGGTTGGGGCTAGCCTCAAGACCGGCGGAGTGGCAAGCGATAGTTTGGTCACCCCGAGCGCTGCTCAAAGCGGCGCGCGATGGGTTGGCGCTGCCGTCTGGGGCGCGCCTTGGAAGCAAGCCTAGAGCTTGGTGAGGCGCATCGCTTGGACGGATACGACGAGGGGGAGTCCCCTGGGCTCCCCCTGGCGCTCCAGGATGCGCAGGTAGCTTACGGCTTGGCCCAGCAGTTTCTGTGCCTGGGGCCGTGAACGAAGTGTCAGCAAGAGGTCGAATGCTTCCCTGAGCAGTGCCCGCTCTACGCTTGTCCCACGGTTCATGCTTGGTAACACTCCCTTCAATTTGGGCGTCGGGCTGCGAGTTGGCTCGAGCCCAGGTAGCTGCAACGGGTTCCCAGAGAAGGGCCCCCACACCAGGGTCTCCAGAGGGTAGCCCCAGTTCCTGGCACACCCCAGTCGCGCTTTCGCTTGGCGTACCACCTGACTCAGAGCTCCCGCCCCGTCCCCTGTGGAATACCGTGTCGGGCAGTTTGATTGCCAGTTGTACTTCCAGGCACTCCTCCAGGTAGGTGCCTGGTATCCGTGCGCCGAGCAAGTCAACGCAGCGGACCCACTCACTTCCCCTTAGGGAAAAGGTGGGAAGAGTTACTGTCATGAGGGCCGGAGATGCTGTTTCTCCCTCATTTCAGTCGATGAATCCGCCGGAAGATGGCCTCTTTGATGATATCTCCACCCACGATAGATGTACGTAAGTCGCTAAACTGTTGATTTTAGGTGCTGCGAAACCGGCTTTCCAAAGACGCCAGGAACCCCGCGATTTCATCCTTGAGGAGAATTCGATGTGGGCTTTGCCGACGCGCGGGCACTGCTGTTGCTTAGGAGATCGCGGTGACCGTTGCTTAAGCAATCAGGTTCGGCAGCAAACGTCTGACAGGTGACGCGAAGGATGGAAATTTTAGTGATTATCAATTCGCTATCATAGAATCGAGAAGTGGAGAACGAATGTCTTACTAAGCTGGGCGATAACACAGAAAGCGACAAATTCCGTCACCTCATTTTGACATTTTACGTCAGGTTCAACCTTCAATTCACTGGCAAGAAGGACTAGGTGGATATGCTTGCAACGCCCAAATGGTAATATACACAATCTGATGCAAAAGGGGACCTTGACGCCCCTGCTGCCTCGAGCTGAAACCTCTGTCTGAATATTCTTCCCAGAGGCTCAAACGAAAGCGAGGGAGAGCGATGAACGCCGATTTGGATGAACTGCGAAGCCAGGTTGCGATTGTAACGGGTGCGGGCCGGGGTCTGGGACGCGCCATCGCGTTGGCGTTGGCGCGGGCGGGAACGCGCGTAGGGGTGGTAGCGAGGTCCGAAGAGCAACTCGCCGAAACAGTGCGTGGAGTCAGGGAGGTGGGCGGGGAGGCATTGGCCGTTGTGACGGACGTGAGCGACCCCGCCTCCGTCGAGCGCATGGCACGCCAAGTGGAGCGCGCCCTGGGGCCTGCGGACCTGCTGGTGAACAACGCCGGGACCACGGGGCCTCTAGGGCCGATGTGGGAAGCCGATGTGGGGGAGTGGTGGCATTCGATCGAGGTGAACCTGCGCGGGCCTTACCTCTGCTCACGCGCCTTCCTGCCCGGAATGATCGAGCGTCGCCGCGGCCGGATCATCAATCTCTCCACCAGCGCCGCCACCGTGGCGGTGGCGCACATGGGCGCGTACGTCATCGCCAAGACGGCGCTCATCCGCTTCACCGAGAACCTGGCGGCAGAACTCATTAACTCCGGCGTGAGCGTTTTCGCCATCAGCCCTGGCACCGTGCGCACCGCCATGACCGACTACATTCTTGAGTCCGAGGCCGGAAGAAAGTGGCTGCCGTGGTTCCGGAAGTTGTTTGACCGGGGGCGGGACGTGCCCGCTGAGAAGGCTGCGCAACTGGTCGTGCAACTGGCCACGGGGCGGGCGGACGCGCTCAGCGGGTGCTTCCTGGATGTCTCTGACGACCTCGCGAAGCTGCTGGGGCGGCTGGAGGAAGTCAAGCGCGCCGGCCTTTACACACTTCGGGCGCGCAAGTTGGAGTAGGGGCGGTTCGCGAACCGCCCCTACATTTTGAATTGCTCGTCGATCTCAACCTGGTAGCCGGTGGCAAGGCGGTTCGTTTCGTTCGCCATACCGACCACGGCCATGAGTTCAGCGAACATGGAATCCTTCATGCCTGCTCTGCGGGCCGCGGCCGTGTGGGAGGCGATGCAATAGTTGCACTGATTGGTAACGCTGACGGCCACGTAGATCATCTCCTTGGTGAGCGCGTCCAGCGCCCCTGGGATCATGATCTCCTTTACACCTTGCCAGGTGCGGCGCAGCGTGGTTAGATCGTGGGCGATGGCCTTCCAGAAGTTGTTCACCCGGTCCGTCCTGCGAGTGGCCATGATATCGTCATAGACAGCCCGCACCTCGGGGCTTGCTTGGTCATACTCGATTAAACCTAAAGTTGCCATTTCAGTCCCTCCATTTTCCATGAAGCCTACCACAATTGAGCTCTTATCCTGCTTCATAATTGGGCCGAAATAATGTAAAGTCCACAACGCGGCGCGCCTCAGCAAGCAAGAAGCCGCAGACATCAAAAGCGGAGTTCTGCGCTGCCCACGAGGAGCGCGCCTGATTCGTAGCGGAAGGTCTGTTTGAGTGAGAGAAATCGCGACTGAGGCCAGGGAAAGGAAGGGAAATGGATCAAGAAAATTTCTTCAGCTTAAAGAATCGAGTTGCCGTGGTGACGGGGGGCGGGCAAGGGATCGGCGAAGGCATTGCCGCGCGTTTACACGCCGCCGGGGCAAAGGTAGCTGTTCTGGACCTAAACGAAGAAGCAGCGAAGTCGGTTGCCAAGGCGATTGAGGGAATAGGCGTGAAGTGCGACGTCTCGTCTGCTCCCTCGGTGAAAGAGGCGACCGAAAGGGTGCGGGAAGCGTTGGGGCCCATCGACATCGTGGTGAACAATGCGGGAATCACAGGCAAGACGGTGCGGCTCTGGGAACTCGAAGAAGAGGACATGGACCGTGTTTATGCAGTGAATCTCAAGGGGGTTTTCCTGATGTGCCGCGCCGTGATTTCCGAAATGCTCGAGAGGCGGTATGGCCGGATTGTGAATGTGGCTTCGATTGCCGGCAAGGAGGGAAACCCCACCCTTGTTCCTTACTCGAGCAGCAAGGCGGGGGTGATTGCGCTGACCAAAGCTCTCGCCAAAGAGGTTGCCGGCCAAGGCGACATCACCGTGAACAGCATTGCGCCCGCGGTGGTGAGGACGAAGATACTTGATACCATCGCGCCGCAGACCGTCCAGTACATGATCAGCAAAATCCCCATGGGGCGCACCGGGAAGATCGAAGAGGTAGCGGCGCTGATTCATTTTTTGGTTTCCTCGGAGGCCTCGTTCACCACCGGCCAGTGCTACGACCTTTCGGGTGGGCGAGCGACGTACTAAAGCTGTCAGCCTTCAGCCGTCAGCTATCAGCCGTGGCCTCAAGCTTCTGCATTCTCCCGTCTCCCTCGGGGGACAAGGCGGTGCTGACCCTTACGGCGGCGCAGGTCTGAACTGAGGCTGATTGCTGATAGCTGACGGCTGACAGCTAGATCCACTTCCACGCCAGACACAATTGTTGGTAATGTTGGTGGTATATGCGTTTTGAGATTTTCGTGGCGCTGCGCTACCTGAAGGCGAAGCGGAGACAATCGGTCATCTCCGTGGTTACCCTGATTTCGATTATAGGAGTCATGGCTGGGGTGTGCGCGTTGGTTGTGGCGCTGGCGATTAACAACGGTTTCCGCGAAGAATTGGAAAAGAGCCTGCTGGGCGCCACCGCCAACGTCAACCTTCTGCGCTCCAAGAACGACGGGATCAAGGACTATGAGGCGCTGACCGCACGTCTCAGCGGCCTGCCGCATGTGGCGGCCTGTGCTCCCGCACTCTACGGAGAGGTCCTGGGCTCTTATCACGCCCGCGCTCAAGGCGTAGTCCTGAAAGGTATCGATCCGCAACGTGAAACCCACGTGGGTGACCTTCTTCTAAGGCTGCGAGAGGGCACACTCGAAGGCCTCTCAAAGACCTTTGTTGACGCTGACCCCATCATTCTTGGCAAGGAGTTGGCCAAGTCGCTGGGGGCGTATGTGGGCGACACCATCCTCATCACCAGCCCCCAGGGTTATTTGACTCCCCAGGGGGTGGTTCCCAAATTCCGCCACTTCCGGGTAGTGGGGGTATTTGACTCCGGCTTCTACGACTTCGACGCCACCTGGGCGTTCACCAACCTTCCTGCGGCGCAACGCTTGTTTGATTTGGCCGATGTGGCTTCCGTGATTGAGTTTAAGATTGATGACATCTACCAGGCCCCTTCCCTGGCCGAGCAAATTCGGAGCGCCGCCGGCCAGGGATTTGAGACCACCACCTGGATGGAGCAGAACCGCTCCCTGCTGAGCGCTCTGCGCCTGGAGCGCCTTGTGACTATCCTGACCATCGGCCTGATCGTGGTGGTCGCCGCCCTAAACATCTTCATCACTCTGGCCATGATGGTGATGGAGAAGAACCGGGATATTGCGGTGCTGATGTCCATGGGCGCCAAGCAGCGGCAAGTGTGGGCGGTCTTCACTCTTCACGGGCTGCTCATCGGGGCCTTCGGGACTCTGCTGGGGCTAATTTTGGGTTATGGGAGTTCCTGGCTTGGGGGCCATTACAAGCTGATTCCGCTCCAGGCCGACGTTTACGCGTTAGCCTCTGTGCCATTTCATGCTCGCCCGTGGGACGGAGTTTGGATCACCGTGGCGGCGCTCAGCATCAGCTTTCTGGCGACGCTCTATCCCTCATTGTCCGCAGCCAGGCTGGACCCGGTGGAAATCCTGCGGTACGAATGACGCGATTGATATATCGGGCCATTGGGCCATCGAGCCATTGAACGGGGAAAGTGTTCCGGCAGAAAGGTGAGCGGGTACAACTCAAGGCAAGAAGAAAGACTATCGGATGCCGACACAACCTGAGCAGTTGGGAGCACTTTTGCGGGCCGAGAAACTGACGAAGGTTTTCCGTTCCGGCGACGAGGAGATCGTGGTCTTTGACGATCTGAATCTGGAAGTTCGCGCGGGAGAATTCGTGGCCCTGGTGGGTGAGTCGGGAACGGGCAAAACGACGCTGCTCCATCTGCTCGCTGCTCTGGACACTCCGACGAGGGGTGAGGTATACTTCATGGGGCAGAGATTGAGTGAATTTCGCCGGGAGGAACGTGCCGCCTATCGCAATGTGCGTGTCGGTTTTGTATGGCAGATGCACTACCTCCTTCCGGAATTCAGCGCGCTCGAAAACGTAGTGATTCCGCAGTTGATCAGCGGGCGTGAGTTTTCATTGGCCAAGGAGCGCGCCAGGGAACTGCTGGGCGAAGTGGGAGCTGGCGAAAGCTGCGGCGCGACGCGTAGGTGAGCTTTCGGGGGGTGAGCAACAGCGAGTCGCTTTGGCCCGGGCGTTAGCCAATCAGCCGGCTGTGCTGCTGGCCGATGAGCCGACGGGCAACCTGGACCAGCGGACTGCCCAGCGGGTGATTGAGTTGTTGGAGAGCCTGCACCGGAATCATCATTTGACCTCGGTGCTGGCCACCCACAATCCCGACCTGGCCCGGCGGGCGCAACGGATTTTGCGCCTGGCGAATGGAAAGCTGACGGAGACGGTAGTTCCAATGGTTCAATGACCTGCTAACCCCGGGGAGGTTTGGGACCGGGGCGAGGGTTCCCGAGAGGACTGAGGAGCTATGTTTGAAAGGTATACGGAGAAGGCACGGCGCGTGATCTTTTTCGCCCGCTACGAAGCCAGCCAATTCGGCAGTCCCTATATCGAAACCGAGCATCTGCTGCTGGGGTTATTGCGCGAGGATAAGGCGCTGACGAACCGTTTCTTGCGCTCCCACGCCTCCATTGAATCCATCCGCAAACAAGTTGAGGGACGAACCCCCGCGCGCGAAAAGGTCTCAACCTCTGTGGACTTGCCCTTGAGCCAGGAGTGCAAGCGGGTGCTGGCCTTTGCGGCGGAAGAGGCCGAGCGCCTTTCGCACAAACATATCGGGACGGAGCACCTGCTGTTGGGTTTGCTGCACGAGGACAAATCGTTTGCGGCGGAAATGTTGCACGAACGCGGGCTTCGCCTCTCCGCGCTGCGCGAGGAGCTAACCCGGGCACAGGGCGAAAAGGCTTCCAGCGCGCGCTCTAAGGAGGCCTCCCTGCTCTCCGAATTCAGTCGCGACCTCACCCAGTGCGCAATGGAGAACCAACTCGATCCCCTGATCGGTCGCGAAGCCGAACTGGAGCGGGCCGTCCAGATCCTCTGTCGCCGGACCAAGAATAACCCCGTCCTTATTGGGGAGCCGGGTGTCGGCAAGACTGCCATCGTGGAAGGTCTGGCGCAACGCATTGCCGATGGCGACGTGCCTTCCTTCCTCGCCGACAAGCGAATCCTGGCGCTGGACCTTTCTTTGATTGTGGCGGGCACGAAGTACCGCGGCCAATTCGAGGAACGTTTGAAAACCATCATGAAAGAGTTGATGGAGTCGCAGAACGCCATCATCTTCATCGACGAGCTGCATACCCTGGTAGGAGCAGGATCAGCGGAAGGCTCGCTGGACGCCGCGAATATCCTCAAGCCGGCGTTATCCCGGGGTGAAATCCAGTGCATCGGCGCCACCACCCCGGGGGAATACCGCAAGTCGATCGAAAAGGACCGGTCTCTGGAGCGGCGCTTCCAAGCCGTGAAGGTTGCGCCCCCAACGGAAGCCGAAGGCGTCAAAATTCTTTTCGGAATCAAGGACCGGTACGAGAAGTTCCACGCGGTCACTTATACCGATGAGGCCCTAAGCTCTGCGGTGTACCACTCCAGCCGCTATATTCCGGATCGTTTCCTGCCCGACAAGGCGGTGGACCTGATTGATGAGGCGGGAGCGCGGGTGAAACTGCGGCAGAGTTCCTTGCCCGAAGAGATGATCGACGTGCAGAAGCGCATCAAATTCGTGGTTCATCGGATGGAAAACGCCATCGCCAACCACGAATTCGAAAAGGCGCGCTTCTATTCGGACGAGGAACGAAAGGAACGTGAGAACCTCAGGCTGCTCCGTGAAAAATACAATATCGACGAAACGGCCATGGGCAGCGTGACCCGCGAGGACATTGAGGATGTGGTCTCCCGCTGGACCGGCGTGCCGGTGACCTCGATTAAGGAAGAGGAGAGTTCGAAACTGCTGCGGACGGAAGAAGAGCTGCACAAGCGGATTATCAGCCAGGATCGCGCCATCTCGGCCCTGGCCAGGGCCATCCGCCGTTCCCGCGCCGGCCTGAAACCCCCGGGCCGACCGGTGGGTTCTTTCCTGTTCCTGGGGCCCACCGGGGTCGGCAAGACCGAAATGGCCCGATCGCTTGCGGCCTTTCTTTTCGGGAGCGAGCGGGCGCTGATTCGTTTCGACATGTCGGAATTCATGGAGAAGCACTCCGTCTCCAAGCTGATCGGGTCGCCTCCCGGCTACGTGGGCTACGAAGAGGGGGGCCAACTGACGGAGCGGGTGCGGCGCGCCCCCTATTCGGTGATTCTCCTGGACGAGATTGAGAAGGCCCACCCGGATCTCTTCAACATTTTGCTGCAAGTCTTCGAAGATGGACACCTGACCGACGGGCTGGGGAACACGGTGGATTTCAAGAACACCATCCTCATCATGACCTCGAATATCGGGGCTCGGTATCTGCAACGCCGGACGCACCTGGGGTTCCAGTCGGCGGCGGAAGGTACGAGCGAGCGGAAGGCTGAAGATATGGTGATGGCCGAGGTCAAGCGGCTGTTCAATCCGGAGTTTCTCAACCGGCTGGATGAAGTCATCGTGTTCAATGCGCTCAACGATAATGATCTCGTGCAGATCCTGGACCTGCTGGTGGGGCAGATGAATCAGAATCTGGAACACAAGAATATTTCGCTTGTCCTTTCCCGTGAGGCGAGCCACTGGATTCTGGAAAAGACTTGTGAGGACCGTTCCTATGGCGCTCGACCGCTTCGCCGAGCTCTCCAGAAGTACGTTGAGGACCCGCTTTCGGAAGCCTTGATCCAGGGGGAGATTCACCCTCCCTCCGTCCTGGAAGTAGTGGTTGAGAACGAGGGCCTCTGTTACCGGGCGATGAGTGACAAGCTCGTTGCGGCCACGCCACTCTCACATTAGTGCGGCCTGTCCTTCGCAAAGCAGGAAGCAGCAATTCCACATTGTCTGTGCCTGCCGGAGTTTGGTCCTGAGAGGGACGCAGGGATTGGTTTGGCGATTTCGAGTCTCTGGGCCAACTTCTGGTGAATTCCCGGCATCGGATTCTCTGAGCTCGATCCAAAACGAGGGGGAAGACCGTTTCTTGAAGAGAAGTTCTGCCACGTGTGGACCAAAGACGAGGTGGTTCGGGTTGGGGCTCGTCGCCTTGCTCATGAGCCTGCTTTCTGGCATGGCGCTTCGGGCACAGAATCCGCCGGCGGAGCAGAAACCACCCTCTTCATCAGGCGCGCCATCTTCCGCCCAGAAGACGCCTGCCCAGACCCCGCCTGCGGCTCCCGCGCCGAAACTCCAGCTTGAAACGCCGAAGGAAGCGCCTGCTCCTCAGAAAGCTCCCGAACTTACCACTCCCGTGACGCCTGCGCAGCCGCAAGCCCAGCCCGCCGCCCAGCCAACCATACAATCGATTATTTTTCGAGGGAACCGGCGCATTACCAGCGCGGTTATGCGCGCGCGCATTTTCTCGCATGTAGGCGACGTCTACAACGAGAGTACTCTCCGGCGAGACTTCATGGCTCTCTGGAATACCGGCTACTTCGATGACATTCGGTTGGAAGTGACAGATTCCGAGAAAGGCGGGAAGATCGTCACCTTCTTCGTGCGAGAAAAGAAGCTGGTGCGCAGCATTGACTACAAAGGATTGAGCAGCGTTCAGCAATCGGACGTGCTGGATGAATTCAAGAAGCGCAAGGTGGGCCTATCCATCCAATCCCAGTACGATCCCGTGACCATCAGGCGAGCTGAGGTGGTTCTTCAAGATATGCTCGCGGCGCATGGGAAGATGTTTGCCACCGTCCGTCACCGCACGCGGAATATTCCGCCCAACTCCGTGGCTCTGACGTTTATCGTGGTGGAAGGCCCCAAGGTCAAAGTAGGTAATGTCCGCTTCACGGGAAACCATATTTTCTCTGCTTTCCAACTTGCCCGCTCCATGAAATATTCCCGACCTGCCGGCGCTCCGCCCTGGTTCTTCTGGTTCCACAAGACTTACGACAAGGAGAGGATTGAGGCCGACCTTGAAAACATCCGCGACCTCTACAGGGACCACGGTTACTTCTACGCTCTGGCGAAAGAACCGGACACGAAGATGGTGGACACCCGGCGGCGCTATCCGTTCTTCTTTTACAGTTGGGGCCGGGGCAAACGCGTGGATCTGACCATTCCGGTGGAGGAGGGATTGCAGTATCGCCTGGGCAGGTTCGTCATCCGCGGGAACAAGCTCTTCACGCAACAACAATTGGCGCCGGTCCTGCGGCTCAAGCCTGGAGACATCTTTTCGCTGTCGAAGGTTCGAAAAGCCATGGAGAATTACACCAAACTCTATGGCCAGTTCGGTTACATTAACTTCACTGCCCAACCGGACATCGAGCCGGATAACAAGCGCCGGGTCATCAACCTGGCACTGGACTTCGAGGAAGACAAGCAGTTCATTGTTCACCGCATCGAGTTTTCCGGCAATACCAAAACGCGCGACAAGGTGATTCGACGGGAATTACTGCTCAGCGAAGGGGACATGTTCAATTCCTCGTTTTGGGACTTGAGCGTCCTGCGGGTAAATCAACTGGGATTCTTTGAAACGGTGAAGAAGGAGGACTACGAGATCACCCAGAACGCCACGAACAGCACTGTGGATGTCACTTTGAAGGTCAAGGAAAAGGGTAAGAACTCGATAGGATTTTCGGGCGGGGTCAGCGGCTTGGCGGGGAACTTCATCGGGATCAATTACGCCACCAACAACTTCCTGGGGCTGGGAGAAACCTTGAGCATTCAAACGGAGTGGGGGACTTATCAGAAGCTCTACTCGTTTGGGTTCACTGAGCCGTACATTTTTGATCGTGCCATGACGCTGGGCTTTACGGTCTATCGCAGCGACTACCGCTATGACCAACTCCGCCAGCTAGCTTATGCTTCCGGCCTCAGCCCCTCGCAGCTCCAGAACTCCGCGTATGGCCAATACTACGCGCAGAATTTTGAGCAGAATTCTGCCGGTTTCACGGTGTTCAGCAGCTACCCTTTGCGGCGCACCTTCGCCCGCGTCGGTTTGACCTACAGCTACTCCTACAGCAGCATGCAAGCCTTTAATGCGGCATCCCAGTCCTTCTTTGAGGCTATGAATTTTCGCGGCTTGGCAGGCCCCTCGGCGCTGAGCGGCATCATCTCCAGTTCGATCATGCCCACCTATCTTTATAACACCATCAATGACGCCTGGAACCCGACTCGAGGGAAGTACATCTCGGCCACGGTGGGGTTGTCCGGATTGGGAGGCAACGTCTATACCATTACCCCTGCCCTCGAATTCAAATACTTTCATCCGGTTCGCAATGTCCGCTCAGAAAAGCCGCAAGCCTTCGGCATGCGCATACTGGTTTCATCCATCGAAGGATACGGCGGCCGCGTTCCCCCGCCGTTTTCGCGTTTCTACATAGGCGGCGAGTATGACATCCGTGGTTTTGATATCCGTTCAATCAGCCCCTTGGCTTTCTTTCCTGGGCTTGGACAGGTGTGTAACCGGGACAACTTCGGCAATCCTATTTTGGCTACCGGCGCCAATGGGGTGCAGGGATCGACGTGCGGGTCGACCACCCAATTCCCGTACTACACGCCGATCTTCCCCGGCGGCGACACCGAGCTCATTAGCAATTTTGAATACCGCGTGCCGATTGCGGGTCCGGTCAACATTGCAGCGTTTGTCGACGCTGGAAGCACTTTTGTCTTGCGAACCAACCAGCTCCAAATTGACACCAGTATTCCTTCCCTGAAACAGTTGAGTACCGAGTATCCGTATTTCAGCCTGCCGACAAGGCTTAAGATTATCGGAAACACCAATGGCCGTCCCCGTAGCTCGACGGGACTCGACTTGCAAGTCATCCTGCCGGTGGTCAATGCGCCGTTTCATCTCTATTATGGTTATAACTGGCTTCGCGAGAGCAACGTTACCGTGATGCCTCCCCAAGTCTTGCCACCTCAGACTATGTTTCCCAATCAGGCCACCTATGAAGATGCCGTGAACCTCTTTCGTGGATTTCGGCTGAAGGAGCGAAAAGGGAGGGTTGGGTTCACCGTGGTCCGCACCTTTTAGGGACGAAATGAGTTAGAATGTATTGTCATAGTTAGAACTCTAATTTGTTGAAGGAGATTGAATGAAGACTCTGGTTTCCACAATTACTCTTCTGCTCTGCCTGGGAGTTGCCCCCACGGGCCTGCTGGCTCAGAGCTCGGGGACCCCAAGCAAGATCGGGGTCATCAGTATTCAGACGGCAATTCTGAGTACGGCGGAAGGGAAGAAAGCCATGGCTGACCTTCAGAAGAAGTATCAGCCTCGCCAGCAGGAAATCCAAAAGGACAACCAGGACATCCAGGCCATCAGCGACCAATTGCAGAAACAGGCTGCCACGCTTAGCGACGAAGAGCAGCGGCGCCTGAACCGGGACCTGGAAGAAAAGCAGAAACATCTGAAGCGCACTAGTGAGGATGCGCAGGCCGACTTCTCAACTGATCGGGAGGAAATGTTTAGCCGTATCGGTCAGAAGATGATGAAGGTGATTTCTGATTATGCGCGGCAGAACGGTTTCACTCTGATCCTTGGGAGCGACCAAGTTCCGGTCTATTTCGCGACCACGGAAATGGAATTGACGAGCCAAATCGTGAAGCTCTATGACGCCGCCAACCCCGGTGACGCCCCAACAACGGGTGGGCCGGCGACGCCTTCTGCGCCGCGATCCGCTGCGCCTTCCTCCACCAACGCCTCCAAGCCAGCGGCCAAGCCGAAGCCCTAAGAAGGTATGGTTAAGGGGAAACCTTTGCCGGCTGCCTGCCCTGTTCCGTAGCGGGGGCGGGGTGTGCTTCCTCGTTAGGTGGTAGATCGTAGGTGGTAGGTGGGGAAACGAGCAGCGCCCACCTACCACATACCCTCCAGCCCCCTACATACGACCTACGACATACCCTCTAGCTTTGTCCTTTTGGTTCTGCGTGGATGTTGACGCGGAGGACCTGGGGGAAGGCTCTTCGAATCCTGAACTCGAGTTCTTCCGTAATGTCGTGCACCCGAGCTATGGGTAGGGCGGGCAGGAGCGTGCAATGGCAGCGGACGAACACGTTTTCCGCTGCCTGGTGCGCTTCGATGTCGTGACAGTCTAAGACGCCCGGAATCTCCCCGGCTATCTCCGTCATCTTCGATTCCAATTCGGCTGCCGTAAGCGGGACGGCGTTCACCGCCTCCACATTCTTGGTGAATGGCTCGAGGTGGATGTTCACCTCGCACACTTCCGGAAGGCCTTGTTTGATGTCCTGCTCGAGCACGGTGGCCTGGTCGTGGGCGGTGTCGAGCCGCAGGCCGGGATCCACCTCGAGATCCAGGATTACGTTGATGCACCCTTTCACTTCGTAGGCTGTCACCTCGTGAACCTGGAAGTTTCTTCGGTTGGCGATGGAGCGGATTTTCTCCACCAGATCTCCCGTGGGCGGTTCGCTGGGCGTGGTGTGAATAACCACATCAGCGTCAGGAAAGAGTTGGTGGACTGCAGACTCCACCAAATCCGCCACCGCCTTGGCGTGCTCGAGCGCCGTGTTGCTGTGGAGCGCCAGCCTCAAGTCCACAAAAAGACGTGGCCCACTTTGGCGGGTCCGGACGCGGTCCAGCCGCAGAACTCCGGGAACCCGTGAGACAGCTTCCGCAATGCGGCTCGAGCTGCCCTCCGGCGAAGCGTCAACCAATGCCTCCACGGTCCTTTTTCCAAGCTTCAGCGTGATGTACACCACGATTCCAGCCACTACCAGTGCGGCCACGGGGTCAGCCTTACGGAGCCAGGGGAGATTGTTTTGGTTGGCAACGTAAACCAGGATGAGACCCAAAATCACCACGCTGGAGCTATAAACATCCGTCGAGAAGTGCAGGGCGTCGGCTTCCAGGGCCTGGCTATTGTATTTTCGCGCCACCCGGAACAGCGCCCGGGATCGAAATGTGTCAATGGTGATTGCAATGAACATTACGCCGAAGGACGCGAGGGTCGGCTCCACATGAACATTGTGATAAAAGAGCCGGCGGATGGCTTCCCAAATGATCCAGGCGCAGGTGACGAACAAAAGTGCGGTCTCTGCGAAGGCGGAGAGGGATTCGATCTTCCCGTGGCCGAAGGGGTGGTCCGGGTCGGCAGGTTTGTCGGACACCCGGACGGAAAAATACGTCAACACCGCAGCCACTAGATCCAACCCGGAGTGCATGGCTTCCGAAAGGACTCCCAAGCTGCCCGTCAAGAGGCCCACGGTCAGCTTCATGGCGACCAGCAGGAACGCGGCAATCACGGATGCCAAAGCCACAGCCTGCTTTTCCTGGGTGGGAATTCTATTAGTCATGCCTGCCTCGAGGGGCGCCATCGCCCTCAAGGCATTATAGAACGACTGGATCAAATGAGAAACCTGATGTTCGGATGATGTGCGGATAGGTGTTGCATCCGCCCGGAGGCTCGCATAGTATAGGCAACGCAGCCGAACTGGACACAGCCTGAGCAAACCATGAAGAACCGGAAGGCGAAAACTGTAGCTGATTCCGCCACCCAGATGGTGGAGTTGGTTCTTCCCAACGATTCCAACTCGCTGGGAAACATCCTGGGCGGCAAGGTTATGCATTTGATTGACATCGCGGGGGCAATCTCCGCCCGCCGTCACTGCCGAAGTGCTGTGGTGACCGCGTCGGTGGATAACCTGGACTTCGTTCATCCCATTAAAGTCGGCCAATTAATTGTCCTCCAAGCTTTTGTCACCCGCGCGTTCAACACCTCTTTGGAAGTTGAAGTGAATGTGTTTTTGGAAGACAGCCTTACCGGCGAGCGCCGCCAGACCAGTTCAGCCTTCGTCACTTACGTGGCGGTTGACCGTGACGGCCGTCCCACGCAGGTCCCACCCATAGTTCCCGTCACGGCGGAGGAGAAGCGCCGATTCCGGGAGGCGCTGGAGCGACGACGACGCCGACTGGCGTTTGCAGCTCGCGCTCATCGTCGATACTTCGAAAAGGAAAAATAGCTTCAGGTAGTCGAATTCTTGGTGGCCGGTCAGAGACCCGCCCCTGCCAGATGGAGATGCCCATGAAAAACAAACGCGAAAAGATCTTCTCAGGAACACCATGGGAGCCGAAGCTGGGCTATTCCCGCGCAATCAAAGTGGGGGACATGGTCTACGTCTCCGGAACCACGGGGACAGACCCTTCCGGAAAAATCGTGGCCCCGGGAGACATGTATGCGCAGTCGGTGCAGACAATTCGGAATATCGAGAATGCCCTCCAACGCCTGGGCCTCGGCCTCGAGTACGTGGTGCGCACCCGGATTTACGTCACCAAGATGGAACTCTGGGAGGAAGTGGCGAGGGCGCACTCCGAGCTCTTCGGCACTGTCCATCCGGCGACTACGTTGGTCGAAGTCTCGCGGTTTGTCGACCCCGACATGCTGGTGGAAATCGAAGCCGTCGCGGTGAGCTGATTGGCTAGGAGTCAGAACCCAGGAGTCAGAAGTCAGAACCGGCACGATTCTCCTGCTGGCACAGAAGGGGTGCGATTCCCCTCCCTAGTCGAAACTGCCCTCGCCCCCTTGGGGGAGAGGGTGGCCCGCGCCGGCGCTTTCACCAGTCCGCCAATTGACGGAGACGGGTGAGGGGGTAGAACCACCACAAGCCGCAGACTCTCTGGAAGACGATAGCCTGCGCTCTAGCCCCCGGTCACGTGAAATGTGCCACCTAAAACCTGCTTTTTCGGTGTAATTCGCGCATTTTTGCACTCAAAATTGAGTTCGTTTTGAGTTCGTTTTTAGCCCAGAAAACAGCTAAGCCACGTGTTTGCAACAAATCCTTGAGTTCGTTCCCTCTATTTTAGTATCTTTTTGCATTTCTTGCCATTTGGCCGGCTGCGGAGAAACCAGTTTGGCCTGTCATTCCGAGGAGTCCCGATTTGATCGGGACGACGAGGAATCTCGCACTGCGTTGAAAATACTCAGAGCGAGATTCCTCGCTCCGCTCGGAATGACAGCTTGGAGGGGCTTTTCCGCAGCCTGTTAGCGCCCCCCTGCGGTCCGCCTTCGAACCTCCTTCCCATGCCCCCTGCCGCCCCTTTCTATAGGTCTCCACCCCACCAGAGATTCTTGCACAGCTTCAAACCGTCTGGACGCATGCGCCACTAAGCACCTTAATTTTCAATATCATTCCCGCTTCTAGAGAATAAGTACCTGTGTTTTCAAAGAGATTCCCGCTTTGCCTGCAATTTTCCCACACCGGTCCTTTGTTTTCAATAACATTCGCGCTTCGCTCGTTCATTTTTGAGTAATCGCTTCTTGCTTTACCCGGCTGCGAATGACTTTTTGTCTGAGTAGCAGCGGGCCAGTTTGCGGGCGTTTCGTCCCGCCTGGCACTTTCTCGCGACTGGGTCGGGGCGGGCGGCAGTCCGCCGCAGGACCCGCTTAGGGTTCTCAGCAGGGCGTGACACACCAAAGGGAATAGGGAACAGGGAGTTGGGAATGGGGAAGAACAGCTTCGCAACATACTTTTAGCGGCAAGGCCCTGACCCCTTGCCCAGCTTAACGTCAGAATTGTAGCCTATCTTGTTGCGTTTGTCAAGAGACAGAAAGTCTGTGGTGTTATTTTGATGAGCAGAATCGCATCCTGGCTGTCGATCGTGGAAGGTTCCTGGCAAATGAAGGGGCGCGAATTTGAGGGCAAGGCCGCAGCCTCTCTGGAAGACCGGGGTCTGCGTCCGCTCCCTGGCGTGCTCCGACCGCCCCCATGACGAGTCCTGTTTGGCCAGGGAATGTCCCCACTACCCATTAGGCTGGGGCCGCGTAGACTTTCAGTACCTCATCGCCATAATGGTTGATGACTTTGACGGCGATTCTGCCGGTCTTGGGCGGGTCGAAAGGGCGGCTGACAGTGGAGTATAGTGCGGACCATGCGGCTTCGTCGATTTCGGTGCGAAGCGCCCGCTTCAGCTTCTCGTATGGGTCGCCTGCGCCGGTGAAATAGGCGTGGCGGACAAAGAAGCTTTCGCCGTTGTAAGCGGTGTCGATAAACCACACGGCGATTTCGCTCGTATCGCGGCTGCGGACCTGGCGGGTGGTCCGGTCGTACACGTCCACTCCCTTGATCTTTACCGTGAGCTTCCCGTCTTTTTCCGGGCTCACCTCTGTGTCCGGCTCGCCATAAAGCACAAAGAGATTTCCTGCGCCGATCTTCCTCAACAGTTCGTCGCCCATCGTGAGGTCGTAATTCATGCGGCGGGCTGCTCCCTACATCGCAGGCTTATTCCGTCGGTGGCCCTTGGCTCTAGGGCTGATCTGTGCTTTAATCTCCGAATTGAAGACATAGCATTACTCAGTAAGCTTTTTGCCACCGCGCCCTTCGGCTTGAGACCGGCTAGAATCCGAGGCGAAGAGGACGTTACATGCCACGACTGACGGAACAGGAACAGCAGGAAATCATCCGCTTCCTGGAGGCGGATAAGCCCCTGCCGGACAAGTACCGATTTCTGCTCTTCGAGGAAAAGCGCGAGGTGGAACTGGTCTGGAACGGCAAGACCAGTGAGGTCTGCAACATCGTGCTTCCGTTCCAGGTGATCGAGCAGGTGGACGAGCCGCGCGCCGAAAAGCCAGAAGACACGGCATTGCAATCGGGTCTATTTGACGCGCGGGGGCGCCAGCTCAAGGGCTGGACCAACAAACTCATCTGGGGCGACAACAAGCTGATCCTGTCATCGCTGAAGAACGGCCCGCTGCGCGAGGAGATCGAGAAGCAGGGCGGCCTGAAGCTGATCTACATTGACCCACCCTTTGACGTGGGCGCGGATTTTTCCATGGATATCGAGATCGGGGATGACACGTTCACCAAGAAGCCCAACATCCTGGAAGAAATCGCCTTCCGCGACACCTGGGGTAATGGCACGGATTCCTTCATTGCCATGATCTACGAGCGGCTGGTGCTGATGCGCGATTTGCTTGCGGAGGATGGCAGCATTTATGTGCATTGTGATTGGCGGGTGAATGCTTACATCCGTGCTGCATTAAATGAGTTATTTGGCGACTCCTGCATGGTATCAGAAATAATATGGAGGCGCTCAACAAGCACAGGAAGTAGCAAGGCTATATCCAACAAATTCCCATCAAACCACGACACCATACTTTTTTTCTCAAAATTACCCGGCAAATATAAATACGAGCGGCAATATATCGCGTATAGCGAGGATTACCTCAAGAGATTTAAGCATGATGATCAAGATGGAAAAGGCTTGTACCGAATAAGCGACTTAAATACTTATTCAAACGCAACTCTCGAAAGACTTCGCAAAGAAAATGCCCTTATCGAGCCCAAGACGCAAGGAGCAAACTACAGCTACAAGAGATATCTTAGCGATACAAAAGGTATTGTCATCGACGATGTTTGGGCCGACATTAACTTTGTTAATCCTATGGCATCGGAGGGTACAGGTTACGCCACCCAAAAGCCCGAAGCGCTTCTTGAACGCATCATCAGCGCATCCTCCAACGAAAACGACCTGCTGGCCGACTTCTTCTGCGGCTCCGGCACCACCGCCGCCGTTGCGGAGAAGCTGGGGCGCAGGTGGATTGTCAGCGACTTGGGCAAGTTCGCCATCCACACCACGCGCAAGCGCCTGATCGGCGTGCAGCGAGAGTTGAAGGCTGAGGGCAAGAACTACCGCGCCTTTGAAATCCTCAACTTGGGCAAGTACGAGCGCCAGCACTACATCGGGGTGAATCCAAACCTGCGCGAGGCGGAACAGCAGAAGCAGTTGGAAGAAAAAGAAGCCGCCTTCGTCGATCTGATCCTGCGCGCCTACCGCGCCGAAAAGACGGATGGCTTCAATACCTTCAACGGCAAGAAAGCCGGGCGGCTGGTGGCGGTGGGGCCGGTGAACCTGCCGGTGACGCGCCTGTTTGTGGAAGAAGTCATCCTGGAATGCCGCCAGAAACACATCACCCGCGTGGACATTCTAGGCTTTGAGTTTGAGATGGGACTGTTCCCCAACGTGCTGGATGAAGCCCGCGCAAAAGACATTGACATCGCTCCCAAGTACATCCCCGCTGAGGTTTTCGACAAGAGGGCGGTGGAAAAGAACCAGGTCGTCTTCCACGATGTGGCGGCTATCGAGGTTACGCCGCACGTCAAGAAGAATACCGTCGCAGTGGAACTGACCGACTTTTCCGTGTTCTATTCGCAGGATTCCATTGCCGCCGCCGAAGCCACCCTCAAGGACAAATCGAGCAAGATCGTGGTGGAGCGGGGCCAAATCGTGAAGGTGAGCAAAGACGCAAAGGGGGTCGTGAAGCGCGAGGTGCTGACGAAGAGCTGGACCGACTGGATTGATTACTGGGCGGTGGACTTCAACTTTGAGAGCAAGCGCGAAATCGTGCGCGTGCCTCGTGACAGGATGAAACAAGTCCAGATGCCGGGGATGGAGAAGCCCGAGCAACTAGACCTGCCGGAATATGAGGAAGTCTGGACCGGCGATTACATCTTCGAGAACGAGTGGCAGTCCTTCCGCACCAAGAAAGACCGTTCGCTGGAACTGACCAGCGTGTACCACGAATGCCTGCCGGGACGGCGCAAGCTGGCCGTCAAGGTGGTAGACATCTTCGGCAACGACACCATGACGATTGTCGAGGTTACCGTAGGAGGAAAAAAGTAGAAGTCGTTAAACCTATCGAAATCGATGGGTTTAGATACCGTTGCCAGAATCACCGGAGGTTCATCCAATTGATGAACCCGGTATAATGCTGAGGCAACCTGAGCGCAAGGGGGCAACACAATGAAAGCTCTGGAGGACCGGATGAAAGAGAAATTGCCCATCAATGTCGACGTCCTTAAATGGGCAAGGACATCTTTGTCCTTATCCCCGGAAGATGTGGCACAGCGGCTTGGAGGTCGCTTCAATACCGAAACCGTTCTGGCTTGGGAGAACGGCCAGGGCTCCCCAACGTATCCGCAGCTTGAGAAACTAGCTCACGAGATCTATAAACGGCCCGTGGCAGTATTCTTCTTTCCGGCCGTTCCGGAGGAGGAATCGCCCAAGACGGAATTCAGGACGTTGCCTGACACGATGCGAGCGGTATTGCCACCCCAGATTATTAAGCTATACCGCAAGGCCAAGCTTTTCCAACTCAACCTTGAAGAGCTATTTGAAGGTGAGGCGGCAGTAAAGAAATCTCTGCTGGATACATTCGCCCTGAGCGAACACTCCCAGATTGAACCGATGACCATGGCCCTCCGGCAGACGCTCGGTGTGTCAGTTGAGGAGCAAGTAACGTGGCGTTCCACCGAAACCGCATTCAAGTATTGGCGAGAAGCTCTGGAAGGCCAGGGCGTGTTCGTCTTCAAAGATGCGTTTCGGAACGATGAGCTCTCAGGTTTCTGCCTTTACGATAGGAAGTACCCCCTAATTTTCGTTAACAACAGCATGCCCGACTCTCGCCAAGTGTTTACGCTCTTTCACGAACTGGCACATCTCTTGTTCCACTCGGGCGGAATCGACTTCAGAAGCACAACGGTCGTTCGCGCCTTCGAGGGATACTACCGCAATGTCGAAACAACCTGTAATCACTTTGCCAGCGAGTTCCTGGTGCCTCGCGATGCGCTCGACACTTCCGGAACGGAAGTATCGGAGGCGCAGTTCGCCAGACTTGCCTCATATTTTTCGGTGAGCCGTGAGGTCATTCTTCGGAAGTACCTCGATCGCGGTTTAGTTACAGCAAGCTACTACGAAAAGTTGGCGGCAAAGTGGGCTAAGCAGGCCCAAGAGAATCGCGAAAAGCCGTCCGGTGGGGGAAATTATTACTACAACCAGAAAGCGTACCTGGGGGAGAGGTATATCAATCTTGTCTACGGCAAATACTACCAGAGCAAAATCGCGGCGGATTCAGTTGCCGAATATCTTAATGTCCCGGAACGGAGCCTTCCAGCATTTGAACACTTTGTTCTGGAGGGAGGAAAGCCCTGATCTACATTTTCGATACGAACTCCCTATCAAACGTCCTCAATCATTACTACCGCGATCGGTTCCCTTCCTTCTGGGAGAAGTTCGACGTTGCCCTCAAGGACAAACGAGTAATCTCTGTACGGGAGGCAAGGCTCGAGCTTGAGCGCCGATTCGATGATTCCGTTATCGGCTTACTAGAAATAAGCAATCCAGATTTCTTTGAAGATCCTACGGTAGAAGAGCTGTCCTTTATTACGGAAATATATTCCATCCCACACTTTCAGCAGAATCTCGATAAGAAAAAGCTTCTGCAGGGAGGCTATTTCGCCGACCCTTTTATCATCGCGAAGGCTAAGATCAAAGACGCCATTGTGGTCACAGAGGAGGATCAGCCTCCCCACGGCGCCCGGATTCCGAACATATGTGAACATTTTGGGATCGTTTGCGTGAAGCTGGAGGGATTTCTGGTAATTGAGGACTGGAGGTTCTAATCCGTCATGGCGCTGCATCCCGACTTTCCTGAATCGCCCTATGCCATTCTTGACCCGGCGGTGCGCTGGTTTCCGGCGGACGAAGCCCTGCGCGAGAGCAGCATGGACAAGCTCATGCCGCCGCTGGTGCCGGAACTGCGCCGCAAGGTGAAGGAATGGCGAGACAGCGGCTATGTGGGGGCGACGGGTACCAGCCGCAGCCTCCTCAACTGGTGGTTCAACACGCCGCACTTGCTCCCCCAAACTGACGGCACAATGGCCGAGTTCCAGTATTACTTCGCCCAGCGCGAGGCGCTGGAGACCATCATCTACCTCTACGACGTGGTGGGTGTGCAGGACAAGTACGACCTGATGCGCTTCGACATCAGCGGAGCGGTCTCTAGCGGCATGTTTGACGAGACCTGGCGGCGCTTTGTGGTGAAAATGGCGACCGGCACTGGCAAGACCAAAGTGCTGGGCCTGGTTCTGGCCTGGAGCTTTTTCCACAAACTGTACGAAGCCGGCTCGGGCCTCGCGCGCAACTTTCTGGTGATCGCCCCCAACATCATCGTGCTGGACCGTATCCGCAAGGATTTCGAGGGCCTGCGCATCTTTTTTGAAGACCCCGTCTTGCCCGACAATGGCGTGAACGGGCGGAGCTGGCGCGACGATTTCCAACTCACTCTCCACCTACAGGATGAGGTGCGAATCACCCGCCCCACCGGTAACATCTTCTTGACCAACATCCACCGCGTCTATTCCGGGGACAACATTCCCGCCTCCCCCGACGATGAAGACATGCGGGATTATTTCCTGGGTAAGCATCCCACTGGCGCGACGACCGACTCCAAAGTGGATTTGGGCACGATTGTGCGCGATATTGATGAGTTAGTGGTGTTGAACGACGAGGCACATCATATTCACGACCCGAGCATGGCCTGGTTCAAATCCATCGAAGACATCCACAACCGCCTGAAGCAGAAAGGCGGTGCCCTCGCCCTGCAGGTGGACGTGACCGCCACGCCCAAGCACAACAACGGCGCGATTTTCGTGCAAACCGTCGCCGATTACCCGCTGGTAGAAGCCATCTCGCAAAACGTGGTCAAGCATCCGGTCCTGCCCGATGCCGCCAGCCGCGCCAAGTTGGTGGAACAGAAGAGCGCCAAGTACACCGAGAAATACGCCGACTACATTCACCTGGGTGTGATCGAGTGGCGCAAGGCATACGCCGAACACGAAAAACTGGACAAGAAGGCCATTCTGTTCGTGATGACCGACGACACTCGCAATTGTGACGACGTGGCCGAATACCTCGAAGGCCGCTATCCTGACCTGAAAGACGCGGTGCTGGTGATTCACACCAAGAGAAACGGGGAGATTTCCGAATCGACGACAGGCAAGGACAAAGAGGAATTGGATGAGCTGCGCAGGCAGGCCAATGAGATTGATGGCCTGGACAGCCGTTACAGGGCCATCATCTCCGTGATGGTCCTTAAAGAGGGCTGGGACGTGCGCAACGTTACAACCATCGTGGGCCTGCGCGCGTATTCCGCCCCGAGCAACATCCTGCCCGAACAAACCTTGGGACGCGGCTTGCGCAAAATGTACCCTAGCGCCGTGGAGGAATACGTCAGCGTGGTCGGCACAAATGCCTTTATGGATTTCGTGGAATCCATTCAGGCAGAAGGCGTGGTGCTGGAGCGCAAACCGATGGGCGAAGGCACCGGTCCCAAAACGCCGTTGGTGGTTGAGGTTGACAAGGAGAATGAGAAAAAGGACATCGACGCCCTGGACATTGAAATCCCCGTGCTGACCCCCCGCGTCTACCGGGAATATAAGAACCTGACCGCGTTGGATGTGGGCGCGCTGGGGCATCAGCATGTGCTGTACCAGCGGTTCAGCGAAGAGGAACAGCGGGAGATCGTTTTCAAGGACATCACCACCGGCGAGGTGACGCATACCACCATCCTCGATACGGCTGGCATTGCCGATTACACCAGCGTGATCGGCTACTTCGCGCAGACCATCATGAAGGATTTGCGGCTGGTCAGCGGTTACGATGTGCTATATGGCAAGGTCAAAGCCTTTGTGCAAAACGACTTGTTTGACCGCTCGGTGGAACTGGAAAGCCCCAACACCCTGCGCAACCTGTCGGAACCGGCCGCCACAAAAACTCTCATCGAGACTTTTAAGAAGGCAATCAACGCTCTGACCGTGCAGGACAAAGGCGATGCAGAAATCCGGGACACCATTAAGCTGCGCCAGACGCGACCCTTTGTAGCAAAGGACCAGAGCTATCTCATCCCGAAAAAGAGCGTCTTCAATCGCATCATCGGCGACAGCGATTTTGAACTGCTGTTCGCCCGCTTTCTGGACGATTGCGACGATGTGGTTTCCTACGCTAAGAATTATCTGGCGGTACACTTCAAACTGGATTATGTGAATGCGGACGGCGACATCTCCAACTACTATCCGGATTTTCTGGTCAAGCTCTCCGCCAAGCGTATTTTCATTGCGGAAACCAAAGGCCAGGAGGACGTGGACGTATCGCTCAAGATGCAACGCCTGCGGCAGTGGTGCGAAGACATCAATCGAGTGCAGGCGGACGTGGAATGTGACTTCGTCTACGTGGACCAGGAAAGTTTTGAGAAATATAAGCCTGCATCATTCAGGCAATTGGTTGATGGGTTCAGAGAATACAAGGAGAAAACATAAACATCACCGACTGGGAAGCATCGCGTCCTGGGGCGTCCTGGCGCGGGGCAGTCTGGATAACAAGCTGTCATCGCGGGTGGCGAATACGTCGCCTTCCATGTACGCGCCCCAACCCTAGCCTGCACGTCTGCGCTCGCGGCATTCTATCCATCGCCAGAACGGGCCTATCCCCCAGGTAACAAAACCTCCCGCCGCCGCGGGACCACGGCCAGTCACGACCTCAGTTAACGGTTGACAGTCGACAGTCAACAGTTGAAAGCTGAGAGGGAAAGTCCGGGTTCTGGCGTAGATTCCTCCGCATGGAATTGGCCGTGTACTCTGCCAGCTTCTGCATGATGTGGGAAGGGTCGGCCAGTTCACCGGGCCAAATCAGTGGATTATTGTGCCGGTAGTTGAATTTTTGCTGGCGCTTCTCAGGTCGTATCCATGCCTGTCCAAATTGGAGACCCAATCGAGTGCACAGTGCGGCTCGGTGCTGCAACCAAATGCGTAGGGGCCAGCGGCGCTGGCCCTGGGCCGAACGCCGTTCGGCCCTACATCGCTGATCCAGCGGCTTTTCAAAAAATCTTCAAGCGCATCATCGACGACGAAACCGTGCCCGAAGACATCCCTTTCGCCGTGCCTTACGAGGAGCTGGAAAATCGAAAGATCAAGATATCGCCCAAGGTAAAAAGCATTCGCGGCAAACTCAACGTTCCGCGCGAACGATTTCATCTGCGTGGCCGAACCACATATCTCTGGGCCGGCCTTTAGGTTCGCCACATTCTTATCTCGACGGGGGCGGCGCGGTTTGCCATACTTGACCTAGGAAGGACACCATGACGCTACTGAGCTGTCCTTATCTCGGCCGCGACGTCGAGTTGACCGAAGAGCACGAGCAGCACATCAGGGAGCGCCATCCTGACCTGCTGCCTGCGTATCGCAACCAATTAGGGCAGACGCTGGCGGACCCCGACCAGGTGCGCAGGAGCGTCCGGCTTGCGAATGCCCGCCTCTTCTCGCGCTGGTTTGATAACATAAGGGGTGGGAAGCACCTAGTGGCCGTGGTGTTGAACGAGCCCTCAGGACGACACTGGATGGTGACCGCGTACCTGGCAAGGAAACTTGCCGAAGGAGTCGTAGAATGGAAGCGAAATTGACCTTCAAATACGACCGTGAGGCCGACATCTTGCATATCGATAAATGTCCGCCTTACGCGGACCAGGAATCTGAGGAACTGGGCGATGATGTGGTAGCCCGGCTGAACCCCTCCACCGGCGAGGTCGAGAATCTGGAAGTCATGTTTTTTTCCACCCGGCTACTGCGCGGCGACCTGTTCCAGTTGCCGGTGACGGCAGACTTGCGCCTTGCGGTGTAGCCCCTGGTGGCCCGACCTCCAAAGAACGCGATCAGCAAGGCGTAACCGTATGATACAGGCGCAGGCCATTGCACATCTGGGAGCGACGCCACCTGCGCCTCCCAATCACAACGACGAACCCCGAAATGCCTACCCACGACATCATCGACAACCGCAACGAAAAGCTGGTCGACCACATCAAGCGCATTCTTAGTTCCACCGAGAGAGCGCGGTTTGCCGTTGGGTATTTCTTCCTTTCTGGACTCACCTCCATTGCTGAGCGGCTGGCCAGTGTCAAAGAGCTGAAGCTCTTAATTGGCAACACCACCAACCGGGAAACCTTGGAACAGCTTGCGGAAGGCTATCGCCGGCTGGATATGGTGGTCGACGCGGTGGAAGCCCAGACTTTTCCAAAACGCACCGACGCCAAGCGCATGGCGACGGAGACCGCCGAAAACCTTCGCACCTCCGTCGAACTGATGGACCAGACCGACGAGGGCGAAACTCTGGTCAAAGTCATGGTCCGCATGATCGAGGAAAAGCGGCTGAAAGTGCGCGTGTACACCAGGGGCCGGATGCACGCCAAGGCTTACATTTTTGATTACGGAGAAGTATTCGACCTGCTCGGGAACAAGCTGGACCGCCATGAAGATGGCATCGCCATCGTCGGTTCATCTAACCTTACGCTCGCGGGGGTGACGCATAACACCGAACTGAATGTCATGGTGCAAGGCAATAGCAATCACGCGGAGTTGGTCCGCTGGTTTGACGATCTCTGGGAGGAGTCCCAGGACTTTGACGAAACCCTCATGGATGAAATGAAACAATCATGGGCCATTATTCCGGCCCGCCCCTACGACATTTACATGAAGACCCTGTACGCGCTGGTTAAAGACCGCCTGGAGGGTGAAGACGACAAGGACATCCTATGGGACGACGAGATCATGAGGCGGCTGGCAGATTTCCAGAAGGTCGCCGTGCGACAGGCGCGGCAAATGATCCGTGACTATGGCGGCGCATTTGTGGCCGATGTTGTGGGGCTCGGCAAGAGTTACATCGGCGCAGCCATCGTCAAGCACTTCGAGCGCACCGACCATGCGCGACCTCTCATCATCTGCCCCGCGCCGCTGGTCGACATGTGGGACCGCTACAACGAAGTCTACCAGCTCAATGCGCGTGTGCTTTCGATGGGCTATCTGCGTGAGGACGACCAGGGCGCGGTCAATTTCCTTTTGGACGATGTGAAGTACCGGGACCGGGACTTTGTGCTCATCGACGAGAGCCACAACTTTCGCTATCCTGATACACAACGCTATAAGGTAGTTCAGACATTCCTGGCTACGGGCAGACGCTGCTGCTTCCTGACCGCCACTCCCCGAAACAAGAGCGCCTGGGACGTCTACTACCAGATCAAGCTCTTCCACCAAGACGACAAAACCGATCTTCCGGTGACTCCCCCGGACCTTAAGGAGTATTTCAAGCTGGTCGAAAAAGGGGAGAAGAAGCTCCCTGACTTGCTTGCCAACATCCTCATTCGACGGACTCGAAATCACATCTTGCGCTGGTATGGTTTCGACTCACGAAACGCATCAGCCTGTTGACCCCTCACGTTTCAAGGAATACCTGGACGGGAATCGGAGAGCCTATGTCATGGTCGCCGGGCGACATCAGTTCTTCCCCAAACGCGAACTTGAAACCATCGAATACAGCATCGAGGACACGTACCAGGGGCTTTATCAGGAATTGCGTGGATACTTGGGGAAGGCCCAAGACGCCGGCAAGACGCCGTCGGATGCCTTGACCTATGCCCGCTACGGCCTTTGGCATTATGTGGTCAAGGAGAAGCAACGCCAGGAACCCTACGCCAGCCTGCACCGGGCGGGCGGCAACTTGCGCGGGCTGATTCGTGTCTTGATGTTCAAGCGTTTCGAGTCAAGCGTCTACGCCTTCCAAGAAACGGTACGCAGGCTTTTGACCGTGCATCAGCGATTCATGGAAGCCCTGGAACAGGGGATTGTCCCGGCGGGGGACGCTGCGCAAGCCATTCTCTACGAGCCAAATCTCGAGGAGGAGCAGGACGTTGTGGATGCTCTGCGCGGCGTTTCGCAGAAGTATCCCGCGAAGGACTTCGACTTGGAAAGGCTGCGCAGGCACGTCGACCAGGACATCCGTTTGCTGAAGAAAATGCTCCATCTGGTGGCGCCCATTACCCCTGATCAGGATGCCAAACTCCAGACGCTCAAAAGACGGTTGTCACAAGCGCCACTCAAAGAGGGCAAGCGCCTCATCTTCACCCAATACGCTGACACGGCACGATACTTGTTTGACAATCTGAATCCCCGCGGCAAACGTGACGATATCGAGGTGATCTACAGCGGTGACAAGAGTAAGGCCAAAGTTGTAGGTAGATTCGCTCCGAAGGCCAACCCGGAATATCGCTTTCAGGAAGGCGAGAGCGAGTTGATGACTGTTGTGGCCACGGATGTCTTGGCCGAAGGCTTGAACCTTCAGGATTGCGACAAGATCATCAATTATGATCTCCACTGGAACCCGGTACGACTGATCCAGCGGTTTGGGCGCATTGATCGGATCGGGAGTGAGTACGATGTTGTGTACGGATTCAACTTCCTCCCAGAGACAGGCATCGATAGAAATCTGGGCCTCAAGCAAAAGCTGCATAACCGTATCCAGGAAATTCACGACACCATCGGTGAGGACTCCGCCATCCTCGACCCCACCGAGCGCCTCAACGAAGAAGCCATGTACGCAATTTATGAAAAGAAGGGCGGTCAGCTTGGTATGTTCGAGGACGAGGAACAGGAAGCCCTGGACCTCAATGAGGCGGAAGAAATAATGCGGCAATTGCGGAAGGAAAATCCCGCCGAATACGAGCGGATCGCAGAACTTCGAGACGGAATCCGTGCGGCAAAACCCTCAACCGACAAGGGCCTTTACGTGTTCTGCCAGGCAGGACGCTATCAGCAATTGTTTCTCGTGGATGAAAAGGGTGAGACAGTATCGCGGGATATCCCGCGAGTCCTCGGAGCCGTCAAGTGCGGACCAGACCTAGCGGGCGCACCGCTGCCAGAAGCTTACAACTCCGCCGTGATGCGGGTAATGCGTAGGTTCACCGAAGAAGTAAAGCACCGCCAAGCCGAGCGCGAGCACACGCTCTCACTGACACACGGTCAACGGTATGTCCTCAGAGAATTGCGGGTCCTCTTTGGCGCGGGGGAGGAAGAGGATGTAAAGGGCCAAATCAACATCCTTGAAAAAGCTTTTCGGGGACCGGTCACCACCGCAATCAACCGGGAATTGAACCTCTTACGTCGAAATTCGGTAACCGGCCAAGACCTACTCAAGAACTTGGCGCGCCTCTTCCACCAGCACAACATGCGGGATTGGATGGACCGCCGAGGCTTACAATTCGAGGAGATGCCCACTCCTAGGATCGTTTGCAGTGAGGCCCTTATCTGAGGGGCGCGCGGGTGGCGCATCTATAAGGTTGTCGGCTCCGTCAAGCGAAATCGTGTTGTCGGTCCTGGTGGGTGGTTCGCCTCGATTCGGTGGCCAGGTTCCACCACACATCTATTCGATCCCGCGCGGGGACCATGATGGCTTCTTCTGACTCCCTCACCTCGTGCGGAGGGAGGCCGGGAGCTCCATCATACGTTCGGTCATGGTTAGACCAGCGCCACATCCCCGAGCATCCCGGCATGCGAACCTCGCCGACAGAACTCTTGGTAGTCAATCTTATCCCGCAGCATGATATACAACCGGATGGCCAGCTTGCGCGCCATGGCGACTTTGGCCACCGCCGTCCCTTTGCGAAAGGCCAAGCGACGATAGGCCCGGCGCAGCCGAGGATCGTACCGACTGGCGGTCTGCGCGGCTTCCACCAGCAGCCAGCGCAGCAGGCGATTGCCTTGTTTGGTCAAGTGGCCAAAGCGCTGCCGTCCGGCGCTGGAAGCTTCTTGGGGAATCAGTCCCAGGTAGCTGGTCAGATGGCGGTCGTCGGGGAAACGCTCCACCGGGCCCAGCACCAGCACGGTCGCCAGCGCCGTCTGCGGACCCACCCCCGGGGGTCATCAGGCGCTGGGCGTCCTCGCGTCGCGCCACTTCCTGCTGCACACGCTGATCCAGCTCCTTGATCCAGACGTCGAGTTGCCGGACGAGCCGCATCAGGTCTTCTCGCCGCCGCCCCATCCCTTCCCTTAGAGGAATCTTTTTGAGTTCTTCCTGCCCGCGCTGGCTCCACAACCGCCCGCGCCGCCGGAGCCCGTAGCTGAGGGCGATCGCCTGCAGTCCGTTCTGAGCTCGCGTGCGCAGTTCCACTAACTGATGACGATGCTCGACCAGCACCCGCACATCCCGCTCCTCGGCAGAGGGCAGCCAGATCTTGGGAAAATCACCCCGCACCAGAAGGTTCAGCAGGTGCTCGGCGTCCCGCCGGTCGTGCTTCTGCTTGCGCGTCTCCTTGGCCCGAATCTTCCCTGCTTCGCCTACCACCAGCTCGTGCCCCAACTCCCCCAGCATTCTCGGCGAACCACCGCGTGTAGCCCGTCGCCTCGATCCCCACCAAGGCCGGCTCCTTCAACCCTGCGTAGAATTTTCGCGCTTCTCCGCTCTCGTGCTCCAACCGCTTCTCCTCAATCTCCCCCGTCTCCGTGTCCAACATCGCAATCTGTTCGAAGCGCGTATGGAAATCACAGCCTATAATGATCATGTCTCGGCTCCTCCTCGCTGAGAGTTTCTGGTTCACTCACAACGCCAGTCTACTCTCCCTGTCCAGGAGCCGACGACCTTATGCCATCATACGTCGCCTTGCATGCATGCGCCCGAATCCTGGCCTGCCCGTCTGCGCTCACGGCATTCTATGCAGCGCCAGAACGGGCCTATCCCCAGGTAATGAAACTTCCCGCCGCGGTGGGGCCACGGCGAGTCACGACCTCAGTTAACGGTTGACAGTCGACAGTCAACAGTTGAAAGCTGAGAGGGAAAGTCCGGGTTCTGGCGTAGATTCCTCCGCATGGAATTGGCCGTGTGCTCTGCCAGCTTCTGCATGATGTGGGAAGGGTCGGCCAGTTCACCGGGCCAAATCAGCGGATTATTGTGCAGGTAATTGAGTTTTTCCAGGCGCTTCTCCTCGCTCCAAATCTTCAGGTCGTATCCACGCCTGCCCAAATTGGAGACCCAATCGAGTGTGCAGTGCGGCTCTGCCGCAGGTCGTCGCCGATTGGATCGAGGGTAATTTGGACAAGCCCGAGCGGCGCTGGCCCCGGGCCGAATCCGTCAACTGACGGATTCGGCCCTACACGATGCTGAAAAGCCGCAGATCTTGAGAAGCAGATCTGCGCTATCGGCTCGTTCCAGGCCCCTTGAGGATTTGGGGGATTTGGGAGAAAAGGCTGGCGGCCTTTTGGACTTGCGGGTCGCCCTTGGTATCCACTTCATCGCCGCTGGAGAGGCCGGAAACCAGGTTGGTCAACTCGACCTTGATTCTCAGCTTCAGGTAATCCTGGTCATTGTCCCAGTATTCCTCCGGCGTTCGAACTCCTCCTCGGCGAAGGAAATCCTTGAAATCTTCGAGCATGGCGGCGTCAGGATCAAAAGACCTGTTCGCCCGGCCATGAAGTGTCAGGTACTCCGAGGCGAAGTTGGTGATGATCCCGGCCTGGTTCAAGAAGACAACCCAGGGATCGAGTCTGCGGGAAGGGATTTGAACGTCCGGGGCGATTCCCCCGCTGGGCGCCAGCGGCCTGCCATCGTCTGTCGAGAAGTGGCCGGAGTTCGAGACCGGGTCGAGCTCGCGGCCAGGCGCGGCCAGGGAAGTCCCCGGAAGAGGGCGTTGAATGGAGCGGCCGCTGGGGGTGAAGTACTGAGCCGTGGTGAGGGCCAGCCCTGTATTCTCACTCAAAGCTGTTACGGATTGCACCACGCCTTTTCCATAGGTTGACTCCCCGGCGATGACGGCCCGATCGTGCTCTTGCAATGCCGCCGCCAGCACCTCGGCAGCGCTGGCCGTATCCCCATTCACCAAGACGATCATGGGCATGTCGAATAGCTTTGCCGCGGGAGTTGTCCGGTGGGCTTTCTCCGGCGAAGAGCGGCCGCGCATGGTCATGACCAGGGCATCAGGTTTCAGGAAAAGACCGGCGACGCCAATGGCGGCATCCACCACGCCACCGTGGTTGTCGCGCAGATCGAGCACCAGGCCATCGAGAGGCGGCGTCGTAAGCTGAACCACCGCGTCCAAAACTTCCTGCGGGGTCTTCTGCTCGAATCCGCTCAAGTGGATATACCCGATTCCGGGCGACAGCAAAAACGACTTGTCCACACTGGGCAGGGCCACCTCCGCCGGTTTCAGATCGAAATCCTGCGAAACGTACTTGCCCGGGTGAATGACCCCCAGGTGCACGGGGTGGGAACGGGAGCGCCGCAGCAGGTCGACCAGCGATTGAAAGTCAATGCGGTTTACGCGTGTGCCATTGATTTCCACGATTTCGTCGCCCGGACCCAGCCCCGCGCGCCACGAGGGAGAGCCTTGGGCGGTCTGGAGAACGAGAAGTTTCCCCGGCGTTACATACAGGATGGAACCAAATCCCAGCGCCTCACCGCGCGTTTGCTGCTTGAGAAGTTCGAATTGGTCGTGGTCGAAGAAGGCACAGAAGGGGTCAAGAGCGGAGAGCATGCCCCGGATGCCGCCGTCAAGAACCGCTCTGTCGGGATCAACGGGCTCCACAAAGTTTTGTTGAATGGCGCTGAAGGCTTGCGTAAACTTCAGGCTTTCGACGGTGGTTTCGTCAGAGGGCAGAGAGCTCTGAGGAGAAGCGACGGCCGCGTGGATAAAGATGGCGAGCCCAAGAAGGCTGTAGGCAACGAACTTTGTCAAGGGCTTCAACTTGCCAGAGTCATCCTCCCTACTCAGTATAACCCAGATGCAATCAACCCGCCGCGAGTGATATTATGCTTGTGTGACTGGTATCATCTTTCAGAGGAGTTTTGACCATGGAGAAGGAGCAAGACGTAAGCCGCCGCGATTTCTTGAAGACGGCGGCCGCCGTGGCGGCGGCTACCGCACTCGCCAGTGGGGGCGCACCCGCCATTCTGGCTAATCCCAGCCCCAACAATGTTGTCAACTATGGAATGATCGGCACAGGAACTGAGGGGTGTACACTGCTCAAGTTCTTGGCGACCATTCCCGAGGGCCGGTGCATTGCCACCTGCGATATTTATCCCCCCAATCTCAAGAAGGGGGTTGAAACCATCGGGTCGAATCCTCAGACGTATGAAGACTACCACCAGATGCTGGAGAGGAAAGATCTCGACGCGATCATGGTGGTGACGCCGCTTAATCTCCATACCCAAATGGTGGTCGATGCCTTGAGCGCGGGCAAGCATGTCTTCGTCGAGAAGACCATGTACTTCAAGGAAGATGAAGAGGAGAAGCTCCGCAAGGCTTCGGGAGAGCATCCAAAACAGGCGCTGCAAGTGGGCCTGCAACGCCGCTCCAGCGTCCTCTACCAGGTGGCCATCGAAATGGTTCGCAAAGGTGCCCTGGGCAGAGTGATGTTCGTGCGCGCGAATTGGCATCGCAACAGCAACTGGAGGCGGCCTGTGCCCGACCCCAAGTTCGAGCGTCTTATCAACTGGCGCATGTACAAGGAATATTCGGGCGGATTATTTGCCGAGTTGGCCTCCCATCAGTTGGATGTGGCCAATTGGGCCTTCGGCGCTGATCCCATTTCCGTGGTGGCTACCGGAGGAATCGACTATTGGAAGGACGGGCGCGAAGTCTGCGATAACATCCAGGCGATTTACGAATACCCGGGCGGCCGGAAGTTTATGTGGAGCGGCGTGCTGTATAACGAGCATTTCCAATTCGAGGAACAAATCATGGGTGACCAGGGGACGCTGGTGATCACCCTCGGGAAGGGAATGTTCTATCGTGAACGAGTGGCCAAGGTGTCAAATGCGGGCTTGAAGGAAAATTGGTGGGCAGGCGCCACGGTGGCCAATGCTGCAAAGCAAGAAGGTATCCCCATTTTCCCGGAGCGCACCACGGATGGAGAGGCGGGCTTCGTTGACCGCGAATTGCTCTACGCCAAACGCTGGCTGGCGTCGATGGGGATCTACAAGTACGAAGAGCCGCATGACCCGTGGTGGAGCGAGATGTCAAACTTCTTTGCCACCATCCGGGAGGGAAAACCGGTCATCGCTCCCCTGGAAATTGGCGTGGCGGATGCGCAGGGCGTAATCTACGGCAATCGTGCGGTGGAAACGGGACAGAAAGTGTTTTGGCCAAAGAAAGGAAATAGTTAATTGTGAATAGTAAATTATAAATAGTAAATTTAAGGACGGGGTGTGGCACGGAAGAATCGGCCTTGCGTGCGCAATTCACTATTCACTATTTTCCATACTCTTGCTCATCACTCGTCACTCGTCACTGAGTTATGACCTACGTTCACAATTTGGTATTCACTAATCGCCGTTGGCCATTCACCATTTACAATTTACTATTCATAATTCTGCTTTTCGGTCGCTCGTCACTCGTCGCTGCTGCGGGCGGGCAGGCGGCGGAGAATAGTGTTCGCTTCGAAGCATCCCACGAAAGCATGGGCACTGTGTTCACGGTGGCTGCTTACGGGCGGGATCGGACTTTCCTCTCGGAGGTTGTGGAAGAGGCCTTCGAGGAAGTTGACCGGCTGGACGAGCAGATGAGCAACTACAAGCCGGAGAGCGAACTTTCAGTCATCAACCGTGAGGCCGCGAGTCGTCCCATCGTCGTGGAGCCCGGACTGTTTCATTTGCTCGAAATCTCTTTCCGTCGCAGCGAAGAGACGGGTGGCGCCTTTGACATCACCGTCGGCCCGCTGATGAAGTCCTGGGGTTTCTTCCGCGGCCGTGGCCGTCTGCCCACGCCGGCTGAAATCAGTCAGATCCTCAAGCGGGTTGGGTATCAGCATCTGAAATTGGACGCCGAACGGCGGACGATTCGAGTTGACGAAAAGGGAGTTGAAATCGACCTGGGGGGAATCGCCAAGGGTTACGCGGTGGATCGCGCCGTGGAGATTCTGCGCTCGAACGGCATCACCTCGGCGCTTGTCTCCAGCGGCATGAGCAGCATCTACGCCCTGGGCTCGCCTCCCGGAGAGCACGGATGGAAGATTACCGTCCGCAATCCCTATGACGCGCACAAAGCCGGGGATGTGATTCATCTCCAAAACTATTCGGTTTCCATTTCGGGAAATTACGAGAGGTTCTTTAAGATCGAGGGTAAGAACTACTGCCATATTATGGACCCGCATACTGGCTGGCCGGTTGCGGGTATGCTTTCAGCAGCGGTTTTGGCTCCTACCGGTACGGACACCGACGGACGTTCAGCAGGCTTTTTTGTGATGGGGGTCGAGCGTTGCCGAAAATGCCTGGCGGCGCACCCGAACCTCGCCGTGATCTTCTATCTCCCCAGCAAAGATCCAGCCAAGTATCAACGCGTCCTGCTGCGCTCGGATTCCTACAGCATCCCTGCCGGTAGTATCGTAGAGATCGGCCATTAGCCCGCGGCGGGCATAGTTCGCAGGGCACATGGCGGATTCCAGCAACTTGATTTGTAGCTCCCCAGCCGCGGGGGGAGATTTCCATTTTTCCATCCCGTTTCATTTTTCGTGCAGTTTTCTGCTTCCGCGGAAGATTATCCCAATGTTTTTCAAGGGGCTAGAACTATCCCGGGGAAAATGCGGGTAAGCACGTGTGGGCATCATTTTGCCACACTGGGCGGCTCACGCCCCTCTGGGGAAGCAAGTAATGTAGCCTATCCCCTGCCGACCCCGCACTGCGCCGGCTTCCAACCCCGGTCTTTCATCTGAACTTGTCCCACATTTTTTGCTGGACACAGGGGGCATAAGAATAGTGGGGGCAACTGTATCCTGTAGCACTTCCGGGCTCCGTTGGCTATAATGTCTTGCAGGAGATTACAACGATGGGCCTGACGATCGCGTACGAACCGCCTCCTTTGCAGACGATGGAGGACGGCGTCGTACGAGTGGGTGGAACACGAGTGACACTCGACACCGTGGTCGCTGCCTTCGAACAGGGAGCGACAGCCGAAGAGATCGTGCAGCAGTATCCATCGCTACATCTTGCCGATGCCTATGCCGTGATTGGTTATTATTTGCGCCATCGTTCTGAGCTCGAAGCCTACCTTGCGGCGCGCGGTGAGGATTCGCGACGAGTCCGCCGGGAGAATGAGGCCCGGTTTGATCCGACCGGCGTCCGTGCCCGTCTGCTAGCCCGCCGTTCCGAATGAATGGCTGGAATCCATGCTCCCTCTGGCCGCCGATGAGAACTTCAACAATGACATCGTGAGAGCACTGTTGCGGCGAAATCCGCAATTGGACATCGTTCGGATTCAGGACGTGGGACTCTCCGGCGCGAGCGATAAAGCATTGCTCGACTGGGCGGCACGGGAGGGACGCGTACTGCTGACGCACGATGTCTCAACTCTGGCGCGCTTTGTGTACGACCGGGTCGAGGCTCACCTGCGAATGCCGGGAGTCTTCGAAGTGAGCCATGGCGCTGCGGTCCGGACGGCAATTGAGGACATCCTCCTGCTTGCGAAACTCAGCCTTCCGGGAGAATGGGAAGGCCAAATCCGTTACCTGCCACTGTAGTTTCCTCCCCATCTAGGGCAGCGCATCCCACATGCCAGGTTAGGTCCTCTTTTTGGTCGCCTCTAATCGCTTGCACCTAGCCGTTGACCCGGAATCAGCTGACACTCTTTTCCTGATACCGTTGGGCCCGGCGGTTGGGTGGTCGCCCGATGGAGGGGCCTCATGGTTCTGGCTCTCGCACGGGCTCGGCCAATATGGCCTGGGCGGAAAGGGCTCTGCGTCGGGCGTCTCGAAGGCCACACCAGAGGTCCGATACGTTCCCAGTTCGGATGTGGGGCTGTTCTCGCTCACGCTGCAGCATTAATTTTGCTTTGTTAACCGGGTTAGGAGATGAAGCAAAAACGCGTCTTTAAATCGCGTGGTCAGGGGCCGCACAAGGCCACGGCATACGTTCAAAATCAATCCATGTATTGCGACTGTCCTACTTAATCACGTAATACGAATCTGGTCAATCATCAATGGCTGATCTGCGCGCGCTCAGTTTTGCGCCGCTTCGCTGACTGGTGAAATCGTCCTGATAAACCACGCCCCTCCCGCTCCCTGGAGTCGGGATTCCATCGACTCCAGGAAGCAGTGCGGGGCTCGCGCTGCTACTTGCTCTCGATCCGCAGGTTGTTGGTCAGGTTGAAATATGTGGCCGCAAACTGCGCGTCGGTCTGGGCCCTGGCGCGGTCAATCTGGTTGGCGACGACGCCTTCCAGTGTCACATCGCCGTTCTTCACGATGATGTGGATGGGCGGAAGAGCCTGGTTGCCGTATTGAACAAAAACCGGGTCATTGTAGATAGCGCGCGCGATGGCGAGGCGCAAGCTGTCGTCGTATTGAGAAGCCGGGAGAACCTCGAGGTTGTTATCGAGTTCGGCCACTCCCTTGACGTGAGCTAAGAAATTGCCGATATCCTCCTTCTTGTAAGGCTGCGTGACCTGGCCGTTCACAATGAGCCGGTCTCCCTGAACCTCGAGCGTAATGTTGTCGAAGATCGTATACGCGTAATACGTAACAATATCTTTTCGTGCCCGCTCAGCGATCTGGCGAGCCGTCACGTCCTCCGCATGAACGTTGATGTGGTCGACGACGTCTGTCACGTCGTCCACCTTGCGAGTGGTGCGTTCCGCATCCATTTTGAAACCCACGCAATCCACGGTCCCGGTGAGTGTGGCCACTCCATTTTCCAGGCTGACCTGGACGTCCCCGTGCTTGAATACCTGCGCGTGGTAAAGCTTGTCCTCAACCCTCGCCTTGATTTGTGCGGGTGAGTCTTCGTGTTTTCCAGCGAACGTCATCTGGGCCGCAATGGCCAACATCATTGGCGCAAGGAAAAGTTTTGTGCTTCGCATGCTAATCCTCCCTCTTGCCCCCCGCCCGCTTTGATCGATCTGCGGTGGGTCATTCCTGCTGGTCCCGGGAGTTCCCTGCCTTTGTCACGTTCGCCGATCCCGAACCCTGGCGGAACCAGCAGACACACCTATTGACGTTTCAGATTGGGGAAAGGTTGCAGTCACATGAGGTCGAGCGCCATGGCGGCGGCGCCATACAGAGGCGAGTACGTTCCAAGCTCAGCGATGACAATCTCTGTCGAATAGCCAATGGTGGGCGAGGCGAGATCCGCCAAGCATTGATGAAGGGGGCTGAGCAGAACCTGGCCCGCGAGAGTCAGTCCCCCGCCGAGAATAATCCTGTCCGGGTTAAGAATCCTGATGACGGTGAGCAAACCGCGTGCCAGCCAGTGAGCCGCATCTCGGAGGATGTCAAGCGCCGCGGTGTCGCCCTCAGAGGCGGCCTGCGCGATTTCCTTCGCCGTAATTCCCTGGGGCTTCCCACCGCTCGAGTCGCCGGCGCGTGTGAGACTCTCGCTGTGGCGCCATCCGCGCTCCTTGGCCCGCTCAGCTATGGCCGAGCCCGAACAGAAACTTTCCAGGCATCCCGCAGCTCCGCAGGAGCACGTATTTCCTGCATCAGAGATGGGAACATGTCCCAACTCCCCCGCTAACCCATCCTTGCCTCGATAAGTCTTTCCATTCAAAATCAGCCCTGCTCCGACACCTGTGCTCAGAGTAACATAGACCAGCGATTCGGCGCCGCCGCCGGCGCCATAGCGGAACTCACCCAGCGCGCCCGCATTGGCGTCATTATCAATCTGGCAGGGCAAACGCAAATTCGCGCCCACCCATTCGGCAAAGGAGAAGTTTTTCCAACCCGGAGCATGAACCGAGGTAACCTTTTGCTGCTGAAAATCCACCGGGCCGCCAAAACTGATTCCGCATGCCCCAACGGGAAAGTCGGCTTGCTCGAGGAGGGTTCGGGCGAGTTGTCGGATATGTTCAAGCATCCATTCCCGCCCGCCGGGCCGCAAGGTGTCACCCTCCGAAATCACTAGCCGGCGTCCCTCGAGATCGAAAAGGCCGGCGCGGAAATGGGTCCCCCCAATGTCAATTGCTAATGCGCTATTCACAAGCGTATCCGAGCCACGATGGTCGTCTTATGCAACCCCGATATCGCGGTGCGAAACCCGGGTTTTATATCCCTCATCGACCAGGGCGCGACCTACCTTTTCCGCGATGGCGACCGAGCGGTGACGCCCTCCCGTGCACCCAATGGCAATGGTAAGGTAGCTCTTGCCTTCCTGGATGTAATTAGGAAGAAGATAGAAAAGCAGGTCCATCAAGTGCTTCATGAAGGCCCGCGTGGACGGGAAAGAATCCATAAAGCGTTGCACAACAGCGTCTTGCCCCGTTTTGCTCTTCAGCCGGGGGACATAGTTTGGGTTGGGGAGAAAACGCCCGTCGAAAACCAGGTTCGCGTCAGCCGGCAAGCCGAATCGAAATCCAAACGAAACCACGGAAACCAGGATGGCTCTCACTGCGGACAATCCGCCGAACTGCCTTAGGATGAGATCTCGCAGTTCGTGCACGTTCATCCGGGTGGTATCAATGGTGACATCAGCCAGTTGGCGCATCGGCTTCAGCAGAGTGCGTTCCAGCCGGATTCCCTCGCGCACCGGAAGTTCGCGGCCCAAGGGATGAGGGCGGCGCGTCTCCTCGAAGCGGCGGATCAATGCCTTGTCGGAGGCCTCCAAGAACACCAGCGACAAATTCGAGTAGTTGTTTCTAAGGTCCTGATAGACGGTGGGGAGTTGGCTGAGCGCCGCGCCTTCGCGAATGTCCACAACTACCGCCGCACGCTGCATGCGGCTCGCCCCGTGCCGGCACGTTTCCGCAAAGCGCGCAATCAAATCAACGGGCAGGTTGTCCACACAGTGATAACCGAGGTCCTCGAAGGCTTTGAGAACTGACCCCTTGCCGGACCCGCTCATCCCCGTGATCAGAACGAAATGTTTCCGAAGCTTGGTGGCGGCCGCGGCCATAGAAAATCAGAAAGCAGAAGGCAGTAGGCGCTCAGCAGGCAGCAGCCAGTAAGCGGTAAACCGTGAGCAGCGCCCGGGTCATTCCGATCCGCGTCCCGATGAAGCGCATCGGGAACGCGAGTCACCCTCTCCCCAAGGGAGAGGGCGGCTGGGTTTCCGCTTTCTGCCTTCTGCTTTCCGCCTACTGCTTACTGCCCACTGCCCTTTTAGGGTTCGGGTTCGATCAATCCCACGTTGCCATCGGGGCGGTGGTAAATAACGTTGACGCGCTCGGTCTCGGGATTGCGAAATACTACTACGCCGGCACGCGACTGGTCGAGAGCCGCGATCGCTTCTTCGAGGCTCATGGGTTTGATCGGAACATGCTCGGGCTGGATGGTGGGGCGTTCTTCGTGGTCAAGGGGCTCCAAGCCCAGAACGTTCAAGACCACCGTGCTGGTCGGCTTGGGACGTCGTTTGCGGGTACGCCTTCGCTCCAGCAGGCGGACGGCTTGGCGTTCCAGCTTGCTCAAGGCACCGTTGAGGGAGGCCCGGGGGTCCCCCGACTCTTCCACGCCCACCAGGGTGTGATGGCGAAATTTCAAGGTGACTTCTGCGAGGCGGCGGTGCTTTTCGGCGGTCAGGATGACGTGCATCTCGTAGGTATCACCCAGAAGGCGAGTGATCTTTCGCAGCCTCCCCTGGGTGTACTGGCGCAAATCGTCGCCGATCTCCATTTGTCGTCCGGTAAAGTCAACGGTCATGTGCGGACCTCCTCGAGACTTGGGGGGAGGAGCAAGCGGCGGCGCAGTTCTTCAATCCTTTACCCTGCGCTGGTGGGTACTGGGAATGCGCATGTCCTCGCGGTACTTTGCCACTGTCCGGCGGGTTACGCAATAGCCGACCTTCTGCAATTGCTGCGTAATTTGCTCGTCGGTAAGAGGCCTTGCTGCCTCTTCTTCCTCGATCATCTTCTTGACCAGACGCTTGAGGTTGATTAAGGAGGTCGCCGCTCCCGAGGGTCCCTGCACCGCTTCCGAAAAGAAGTAGCGCAATTCGTAAACGCCCTGCGGGGTGTAAGCATATTTATTTGCCACGGCACGGCTGACCGTGGAAGGGTGAACACCCACTTCCTCGGCGACCTCCTTGATCATCATGGGGCGAAGGTAATCGATTCCTCGATCCAGGAATTCTGCCTGGCGGCGAATAATCGCCTCACAGACCTTGACGATCGTCTGCTTGCGCTGCTCGATATTCTTGATGAGTTGAATGGCGGAGGTGAACCGCTCTTTGACGTAATTGCGCACCTCCCGTGTCGTGCTGTCCTCCCCCAACAAGCGGCGGTAATGGTGGCTGAGTCGCAATTGGGGAAGGCCGTCCTCGTTCATGACCACCTGATAACTATCCCCTGATTTCACAAACGCCAAGTCGGGTTCGATGAGCCGAGCTTGCGCGTTGTCGTAACGCTGGCCGGGCCGCGGATCCAGCTTGCGGATAAGCTCCACGCAACGCTCCACGGTCTTCACGGGCCGGTCGAGGGCCCGGGCGATTTCCCGGTACTGTTTGTTCTGGAGCTGCTTGAGATGATTGGAAACGATCTGTTGGGCCAGTGTATTGTCAGGGGCCAGCGTATGCAGTTGGATCAAGAGGCACTCACACACGTCCCGCGCCGCCACCCCCACCGGATCGAAAACCTGGATTAACCCCAGGGCTTCCTGAACATCGGCCAGAGAGTGCCCACCGGTTTCCGCAATTTCCTCCAGCGGAGCGGTTACGTAGCCGTCTTCATTCAAATTGCCAATGATGGAATGCCCCGCCTCACGCACGGAATCCAAACATACTGAAAGGCTCAATTGCCATTCCAGGTGAGCCGACAGAGAGGTGGGTTGGGAGAGAAAATTCTCGAACGATGGTCTCTCGACCACTTCGGATTCAGGAGATCGAAATCCGGGGTCGAGGTAGTCGTCGAAAAAAGAGCCGAAATCGATCTCTTCGAACGAATCCTGATGGTCACCGTTTCGGACGACATGATTGGAGGAGGGTAAAGCGTTGCTCGTACTTTCCGCCTTCTTGTCGACTTCCTCGATGGTCGGAACGTCCTCCGGGACCTCTTCCAGAACGGGGTTGGCAACCATCTCCTGGTTGATCATCTCCCGCAACTCCAGCTTATTGAGCGCAAGGACGCTGACCATCTGCACAAGGCCCGGCGTCAGAATCTGTTTCTGCGCCACCTTGAGGTTCAGCCCGATTCTCGGAGAAGGTCCACCGCCCATACGATTTAACAGTCCTTGTACAGCAGCTAGAGACTGGCCCGACGCAACTACATTGTCAACCGGAAAGTATCACCCAAGTATACCCTTTTTACCTCGGCATCATTGCCCAGTTCTTCCGGCGAACCTGCGCGGAATATCCTTCCATTATTAATGATATAGGCTCGATCCGTCACCTGCAAGGTATAGGGCACATTGTGGTCTGTCACCAACACGCCAATCCCGTCGCCTTTCAGGCGCACAATGATCTTCTGTATATCCTGAACTGTGAGCGGGTCGATGCCCGAGAAAGGTTCGTCCAGAAGAATGAAGGAGGGCGAAATCACCAGAGACCTTGCTATCTCCACCCGCCTCCGCTCCCCTCCTGAGAGCATATACCCTTCACTTCGCCTCACCTGCTGCAAGCCTAGATCCTCAATCAACTCCTCCAGCCGCTCACGACGCTGGTGAGGAGTTAGCGGCAGGGTTTCGAGCACCGCCATAATATTCTCTTCCACAGTGAGTTTCTTGAATATGGAGGGCTCTTGGGGAAGGTAGCTGATTCCGTTTCTCGCCCGGACGTACATCGGAAAATTCGTAATGTTCACTCCGTCGAGCAGAACTTGGCCGGAATCCGGGCTGGCAAGGCCGACAATGATGTAGAAAGTTGTGGTCTTGCCCGCTCCGTTCGGCCCCAGGAGCCCCACCACCTCTCCCTGAGTAATCGTCAGGCTGATATTATCAACGACTTTACGTCCCCTATACGATTTCGTCAACTCAACTGTAGAGAGAATCTGCATGGTCGCTCATGGCGCGACTCGGTGCTGCGATAAAGAGGGTGCCCCATCACCTCCCTCCACAAGAAGCCTATCATCGTGCACAAACACTGTCAAACGTCGGCCTGTCGTGAAACCCTTTTCCACATCATAGATATTGGGCGGACCACCTGTCAGGACGATCTTTCCCGGGCCCGCGAGGTACTCGCCGTGCTCGCCGGTAGCCCGCCGACCCGGCTGGATGACCACGACGTGCCCATCAGCCATGGCGCGCTCCACCTCCGACTCTTGGTTGGTTCCCAGGCGGGAGAAATAAACATCCATTTTGTCGCCTTCCATAGTGGTCGTCTCCGTCTGTAACTTCACGTTTCCACGGTAGCTCGCTCTGCTGCCTTCGTCGAAATAATCCAGGAAATCGGCACGAACCGTAAGCGGTCGTGTGTCGCGCCGGGAGGTCCCTGAAGAGGGCGCGGTGCCCGCCGCATAGGAAGCCGGTTGAAGGTGGGAAGTCAGCACCTGGGAGCCGGAACTCAAGCGTTTCGCCACCCTGTAAACGTCGAGGCTGGACGATTCCACCACGTCCGCCCCCCGCCAGGCACGAACTCTCCCTTCGTAGTGCACCAACTGGCTGCGCCGCTGGGCGACCATGCGGTCCGCCAAGACGTTTGTGGGTTCCGCAGCTTGCCCGTCCGGCGTTTGATTCCCGGTTTCGAGGTGCGTAGCCTGTACCTTGCCGGCCCCTTCCGCAGTGTCATTGCGAAGATCGAAGTAGAGACGCTCGCACCTCGCCCTCGACTCAGCATCCCATATCTCGGGGCGCCCCGTCAGAGTCACACCTTGCGCTGCGGCCACGTAAACTGACTCCTGTGAACTGCCATAGCGGTCGCCGTCACGGAACTTGTAATTCCCTGATTGTTTGACCTCCTTCAGGGCGTGCGTCGCCTCATCAAATGTGGCCAATAACCGATCGGCGGTGCTTTCTTGGGCGACACTGCCAGGAGGGGCGGTCCTCGGTGGCTGGAAAACAATATGAGTCGCTTCGAGGCCTCGAAGCGTTTCGAGGTTGCTCTGCGCGTTGAAGGCCATTAGGAACTGTCCGGAAGTAATGATACGCTGGCCCATCTTGGGATCAGATGGGTCTACTACAAGTCTGCCAGGGCCGACAGTCTGGGCATCCTTTAGACTCTTCCCGTCGGGCCGAAAACTGAACTTCAATTCCGCCGCGGTGAGCGCCCTCTTCTCCGTTGCCGCCCGACTTCCTCCGGCAACGCTCTGGCCCAGGGAAGGTGAAGATTCAATCACGAGTTGCACGTTTTCCGATGCATCCCCGCTTTGGAGCTTTGCGGGAACACCGACAAGGCTGAGTTCGACTCTTTGTGCCAGCAGCCGACTGGAACTCCTTTTTTCCTGGGATTGCCCCGCTACGTTCCCTTGGGCCGAAAGATGACGCAGTGCCTTTGACACTGGGTCGAAGTCTCCCTGAGCGCGATCAGCGGAGAGTCCGACCAGCCTATCCGCAGCAGATTCCGAAGCTCTAACGCTGCCTTCCAGGTCCACTCGGGTGACACGCTCCGTTTCATCCAGAAACACCTTGCCGCTGCCAGCAGAAACGTTCCGCTCCCCTTGCGTCACCCGGACGGGGCCCCAAAGCGTTATCTGCCTGCTTAGCTTTTCATAGCGAAGGCGGCTGGCTGTTAGCCCCAAGGGGGGATCCGAGGCATGGCCGCCGGATGGTGGCAACTCCATCACCACATCCTTCTTAAGCTCCAACGAACCATCTTTCGTTGCGTAAGCCATTCCCTGGGAGGTTCCGGAAGCCGGCCCGATGCGGAAGTTCACTGCTTGGTCACTCACTACCAGCGACCCCTGGTGCCGGTAAGACACCTTCGAAGTCTCCAGGTAGACCGTCTGCCTTCCCTTCACGCCCGTCGTCGGTGCCTTCTCAGCTTCGGCATTCAGCTCAATGTGGACGGGCCCGGAAGTAAAAAGGTCACCATTCTGGCTGTTGTAATCACATCTTTGGGTGCGCATGATGTCGTGCTGCCTTCCGGTTCGACCGAACAACTCAACCAACACGTCTTCAAGGACGGTAGTTCCTCCCTGCTTGAAGGACACCGTGCGCGCCGCATGAACGGTGTAGACACGCCGGTCCCCGTCCGAGTGCGTGACTGTGTACCCGGAAAGTTGTTGATGAATATCGATGGGGACACTTTGGGGCAAAACAACCGGCTTCTCTTTGTGGCGGGTAGCGACCCAGTAAGCCCCACTGACCGCCAAAGCCGTGACAGTCAAAGCGCCGCCCAGCCCCCAAGTCATCAGGTCCTTGTGCCGAGTTACTCGTTGTCCTAGGCCGGTCATTTCCGAATCTCACTAACCACTAACTGCAGCCTCCTTACATCCTGAAACACATTCTGGTCCAGAGTGAAAGCCATGCCGAGCGCTTGTCCGGGAGCAAGTGTGGCGCCTCGCTCAGCCATTCCCCAACCAATGGCATCAAAGGACTTCGACCCGCAGGCCACTCTTAGCTTTAGATGCTTTTCTTGCAGGATTCGAGGTCCCAGCAGCAGGCGAAGGTCCTGCGCCATCAGGACGGGGGTTGGATTGCCGCAGCCAAAGGGGGCCATTGTCTCGAGTGCCTCGAATAAAGCCCAGTCAAGATCAGCCCCGCTCACCTCGGCGTCCACGCGCAGAACCGGTTCGAGATCGAGGGGCTTCAGCACGGCTCGGGCGTATTGCTCGAAGCGCGTTTCCAGCTCTGCGATTCTGGGCCAGGGCAAGGCAAAGCCCGCCGCCCTCGCGTGACCGCCAAAGCGTATAAACAAATCCTGCATGGCGGTCAGGGCATCGAGGAGGTGAAATGCCCTTATCGAGCGCCCGGAGCCTACCCCCAAGCCATCCTCCACACCAATCACCAGCGCCGGTCGGTGGTACCGCTCCACGACACGCTGAGCCACAATCCCAATCACTCCCCGGTGCCACCCCTCGCCGGCCAGCACCAATGAGTAGCGGTCCCGCTTATCTGGGTGGCGGGTCATGATCTCCTCAATCTCACGCAAAATCCCGTCTTCAACCCGTTGGCGATCACGGTTGAGCCTCTCCAGGCGGCCGGCTATCTCACGCGCCTTCTCCAGGTCGGAGCAGGTAAGCAGGTCGATCACATCTCGTGCATTCTCCATGCGGCCCGCCGCATTCAGGCGCGGCCCAAGGCGGAACCCCACGTCGCCTGCCGAAATGTTGCGGCCTTCGAGCCCAGAGACCTCGAGCAGCGCCTGCAAGCCAGCCTGTGAAGGTTGGCGCAATCCCTCCAGGCCGAAGCGGGCAATGACGCGATTCTCTCCGATCAAGGGCACGACATCGGCAATGGTCCCGATCGCCACAATCTTCAGGTAAGACTTCAGAACGCGGCCGGAGAGCCTCTCGCCGAGCAAGGCTTGCACCAGCTTAAAGGCCACGCCCACGCCGGCAAGGACCTTCTCAGGATAGCCACACTCCGCGCGCTGCGGATTCAGGATGGCGCAAGCGGGGGGCAAATGCCCGTCCGGCAGGTGGTGATCCGTGACGATGCAATCCACTCCCAACTCGCGCGCCCGAGTCAGCGCATCGTGCTCCCGAATGCCCGTGTCCACGCTGACCACCACGCGGAAGCCTCTGGCCGCAGCCTCCTCAACTACCCCCACCCGCATCCCGTAGCCGTCGCTCAGGCGATGCGGGATGAAAGCCTCAACCTGTCCGCCAAGTCCCCGCAGCGCCGTCAGCAGGATCACCGCCGCCATGGTCCCGTCCGCGTCGTAGTCGCCGTAAATCAGAATCTTTTCTCCCTGCTCCAAAGCGCGACGCAAGCGCGCCACAGCGGGCTTCATATCTGTGAGCAAGAAGGGGTCGTGAAGCTGATCGAGAGCAGGATTCAGGAACCGCTGGGCTGACTCGGGGTCGGTGACTCCCCGCAGGACCAAGAGCCGGGCGATAATATTCGGAATGTTCAGTTCGCGGCACAAGCGAGCGACCGCGTCCCCATCCACACCGCAAATTTCCCAACGCATGTTGAAAACTCATCGTGACAGAAGATGCTGGTGGTTGCAAGTCGTGATACTGAAAGGCCCGACTCCGAGCGACGGGCGTAGAGGCGAGTCACCGCCGACTTCCGAATCTGAGCTAAGATTGAGGGTGAGCCTTTTCTAGCGTCCCGACCACTCGGGGCGGCTTTCCATGAGCAGAGGGTTGCGGTGCAGGGAGGGGAAAAGCATTTCAGAACTCCAATTCGAATCTCACAATTCCGAATTGGCCTCGTCGTGTTTTTGGAGATACAACTCTTGTGGCCGGAAGCCTTCGCCGGCGAGCGCGATGTTGTCGCGGGTGGTCTTCTTGACGAAGTACATAGCCTCGTCAGCCATGCGCAGGATCTCTCTGTGGGTGCGACCGTCCGCTGGGAATGTGGCTATGCCAAAGCTGGCGGTCACCTTAATGTTCAGATTCTCCGCTCGGAAAAAGACCTTCGAGGTCAGCAGGTCCTTAAGGCGGCGCACAACGGTCAGAGCGTTTTCTTTCGACGTCTGGGGCAGGATTATCACGAATTCGTCGCCGCCATAACGAAACGCATAATCAATCAATCGCAGGTTACTCCTGAGAATATCGCCGATCCTCCAAAGCAGCCTCGAGCCCACGAGGTGACCGTAAAGATCGTTGACCTGCTTGAAGTGATCGAGATCGAAGAAGACCACGGAGAACTCGTAACCATAGCGGGAGGAGCGGTAGATTTCGGCATCCAGAACAAAATTGAGATGCCGGGCGTTAAAGAGGGCGGTGCAGTCATCCATAATGGTGAGTTCATGAATGCGCTGCACGTACCGCGCGTTTTCCAGGGCGATGGCTGCGTAGTCTGCAAGGCTCTTTAAGGTGGGTATGTGCTCTTTGGAAAAACCCGGCTTTCCCGGGCAGTTTGCCAACTCAATAACCCCCAGAACCGGTTCGCGTCCTTTAATAGGGACGCAGAGCACAGATTGCGTATTCGGCTGCGTAAATTCATCGCTGCGGGGCCTGAAGCGATGGTCGTTCCGGACGTCTTGCACCAGCACAGGCTCCCCATGCTCGGCCACCCATCCGGCGATGCCTTCTCCCAGCTTGAGGCGAACGTCCTTCAGTTTCTCCGCCCCATGTCCGATGGCAATCTCAAAATACAATTCCTGCGCCTTCTCGTCCACCATCAACAGGGACCAGGTATCCGGCTGCAGCAGGTCACTGATCTTCTCCATAACGGTCTGGAGGATCTTCTGGAGGTCGAGGGTAGAAAAAAGGGCCTTCCCAATCTCATGGAAGAGGGAAAGACGTTCGACCTGTTGCCTGAGTTCAGTGACCTCTTCCTGCAAACCCATAGGTATCCCTGGAGGCCCGATTTCGTCTCCTGCCACCTTAATGTTATTAAGGACCCCCTGTCGGCCTCAATGGTACCCAAGTACCGTTGTAGCGGCGGCGGAACATGTCCCGATCTGCTCGGGACGCCACCCTTTGGCGATCCCGCAGACATGAAATCGCCGCTACAGCACCAAATCAATTGACACTCCTGGGAAGGGCCAATAAGATAAACGAGGTGAAACCTTGGTGAGCCGAAGCGAAGAAGCCATTCCGATGACGGGATTCGGCGAGTATCTGCGGCGGGAACGCGAAATGCGCGGCGTTTCTCTGGAGGAGATATCTGCCGCGACAAAAATCAGTATTCGCTTTCTTCAAGCCATTGAGAACGAAGAACTCGCAAAACTTCCTGGTGGTATTTTCACTCGCAGCTTCGTGCGGACGTATGCGCGATACCTAGGTTTGGACGAGGATCGCGTGCTGGCGGATTGCCAGCTTGCCGGCAAGCAAAGGCCGGAGGTTGACATCCGGCGCATTACGGCGAACCGGACACCACAGAACGGCGCGGGCGCACGGACTCGGATCATCGCCCTTCTGACGGCGGGGGCGCTGCTGGCTGGAGGTTACGCCCTTTTCCGTTACTCGCGCCGAATCAGGGAACAGCAACGCAGTTCCCCGATGGTCATTCCGCCGCGCCCCACTACGCCCGGCACGAACCCATCCGATAAGGCCGCGCCTGTGCCACCCTCCACGCCAGCCCCGCAGGAAAACAACCCGGCGCTGACGGCCACTTCCGCTTCACCCACCGGCGCCGCACCCGCCCCCGGAACACCGCAGGGCGGTCCGCCTTCTCCGGGGGGTAAGGCAAACCCGTCAAACCAGAGTGCCACCCCTGCGGCCTCCAGCGCGGTTGTGGTCTCCACTGACCTAGTCCTGCAGGTGGCGGCGACCGAGCGCACCTGGGTGGCCGTGGACGCCGATGGGAAGACCGTGCTGCAAAAAGTGTTGAATCCCAACGAGGTCGAGAACTTGAAGGGTCACGACTCCTTTGATGTCACCGTGGGAAACGCTCAGGGAATCGTGCTGACTCTGAACGGCGAGACCCTGAAACCCCTGGGGCGGCACGGGGAGGTGAAGTCGATTCACCTTACGCGTGAAGATCTGAAAAATCCTGCCCCTGAGAGATAGACTATTTCCGAGCGACTGGTCGAGACAATTCGTGCCGGAGTTGTCCCGGAAGTGGTGCGTCGCAAGGCGTGTCGGGGCGAACTGCCCGTTCCCTTGCAGGAGAGGATTGAAATCCTCGTGATCCTGGCCAGCGGCGGAGAGGAGGAAAGCCAGAGTACCGCCCTTCACACCCTGCAATCCTGGCCCCCCGAAGAACTTCAGCAAGTGCTCCGAGACCCCGCCACTCCTGCCGACGTGTTGGATTTTGCGGCGAAGAACCTTGCGCCCGACCGCAAGGAATTGGGGGACGCTCTCCTCCAAAACTCAGGCCTGCCCGACCTGCTTCGCGAGTGGCTTCAAGACGCCTTGGCCCTTCTCGCCGAGGCCGAAGCCAGCGAATCTTCTGAAGGCTCCACCCCCCTTCCGCCGCCCGGCGAGAATGCAGACTCAAGCCAAGCGGAGGCAAAGCAAAAGGCCACCACGGTGCTTCAGAAAACCCAGCGCATGTCCGTGGTGCAGAAGGTCAAGGCCGCTCTCACCGGAAGCCAGGAGGAGCGGCTGATCCTGGTCCGCGATAGCAACAAGCTGGTGTCCCGCGCCGTTATGCAGTCACCCAAACTCTCTGAGCACGAAGTCGAAAACTTTGCCTCCATGAAAGACATCTGCGAGGAAGCCCTACGGCTCATCGCCATGAACCGCAAGTATATGAAACTCTACGTGGTGGTCCGGGCTTTGGTCAACAACCCTCGAACACCCATCGACGTGAGTCTCCCTTTGCTCAAGCGCGCCAACGACCAAGATCTGAAGTGGCTGGTCCTCAACCGGAATGTTCCTGACGTCATCCGTCATTCGGCCGAGAAAATGGTCCGGCGGAAAGAAGAGGCCGCCAAGGGGAAGCTCCCGGGCAGGTATTAACTGCGCGGCACAGGCGCAACCAGCCATTGGCTCCTATGAGGTCAGAGCGATCGCTGATCGAAGGGCCGGGGGAAAAGGTCGGCAAGACGGTGTGATTCCTTCACGCCGGAAGCATTGCCCATGATGATCTCCAAATCACCACAGAACTCCCAGAGTAATTGCCGGCACGCCCCGCAAGGTGGTGCCGGAGGATCGCTGCCCGCGGCTACGGCAAGCTGCATGAACGACCGCTCACCTTCTGAAAGGGCCTTCCACAATGCCACTCGTTCTGCACAAACCGTAAGGCCGTAGGTGGCGTTCTCGATGTTGCAACCCGTGTAAAGCTTGCCGCCGGAAGTGAGGAGCGCGGCGCCGACTTTGAACCGTGAGAAGGGCGCAAGGGCGTTCTCTCTGGCCTTCATCGCGTGCTGTAGCAACTGTTCCGCCGTCATCGGTCATTTACCTGCCTGCGCCAGAGCCGGCATGGCGGCGCTGATTAGACGCGCCAAGTCCCGCGAGGCAGCTTGGCTAGCCTCGAGGATCTCTAGGTGGCTCAGGGGTCTTGGGCTGAGCCCGGCGGCGCGGTTGGTGATTACGGCAACCGTCAAGGTGCGCACGCCCATCTGGCGCACGGCGATAATTTCCTGCACAGTGGACATCCCCACTGCGTCCGCGCCAAGTGTTCTCAAGGCACGGATTTCCGCCGCCGTCTCGTAGCTGGGACCGAGAAGCGAAGCATAAACGCCCTCGAAGCACATCAGCCCCAAGGCGCGGGCGGCTTCGAGTGTGCGGAGCCGCAAACTCGGATCGTAGGCTCGGGCCATGTCCACGAATCTTTCACCCCAGCGTTGGTCATGAGCTCCGGCCAGTGGATTTGCTCCTTGAAAGTTGAGATGGTCGGAAACAACCATCAGGCTGCCGGGGGTGGCGCGTGGCGCAATACCGCCGGCGGCGCAAGTGGCGATGAAGGAGCGAATTCCAGCCAGCGCCAGCACGCGGGCGGGAAAGACAACCTCTCCTGGGCCATAACCTTCGTAGAGGTGAACGCGCCCGGCAAGAATTGCTACCGGTACGTCCCCCCAGAAGCCGAGATGCAACGCGCCGTTGTGACCTGCCACAGAAGGCCGGGGGAAACCCGGAATTGAGGTCCAGGGGATTTTTCGCGCGCGGCGCAGGTCCGGCAAGACCGCACCCAAACCTGAGCCGAGCACGATTCCGACGTGTGGGGATACAGGCCAGCGAGCCGCGAGGTATTTCACGGCTCGCAGCGCCTCGGGATAACCCGGAGTCTTGGTGGTCTTCATACGCCTTGTTGGGAAAGGTCAGCCCTCTCCCCTTTGGGGGAGAGGGTGGCCTGCACCGGCGTTTTCTTCAGCGCCCGTCAGCCTACGGGGCCGGATGAGGGGGCCGCAGGCCTCGCCACCTCCTTGAAGCATCATCCTAGCAGCAGGCCGGCAATCGCGGCCGCCAAGTAGTTAGCCATAGTCCCCGCCACGACGGCGCGAAATCCCAATCTCGCCAGGTCCTGTTTGCGCGAAGGGGCCAGAGCTCCAATGCCTCCAATCTGGATGCCGATAGAGGAGAAGTTCGCGAAGCCGCACAACGCATAGGTGGCAATGGTGAAGGATCGCTCCGCGATGTGACCCTTCATGGGACCGAGCACGGAGAACGCCACGAACTCGTTCAAGACTAACTTCGTTCCCATCAGGTTGCCCACGGCCTTTGCATCCTGCCAGGGCACGCCAATGACCCATGCCACGGGCGCAAGCGCGTATCCAAACAGGGTTTGGAGATTGGTATGCATAGCGCCCAAAATACCATTGGCCAAATAGATGAGGGCGATGAAGGCGAGCAGCATGGCGGCCACGTTGAGGGCAAGATACAGACCATCCGCAACGCCGCGCGATGCGGCGTCCAGCACGTTGACCGCCTTCTGACCCGTGACCCTTTCGATCCTTCCTGCGGTCTTTGGACTCCCGAGTTCGGGCATCAGCATCTTTGAGATCAGGATGGTTCCGGGCGCAGTCATAACAACGGCGGTCATCAGGTGCCGCGGTTCCGCTCCGAACATTACGTAAGCGCCGAAGACCGAGCCGGCGATGTGCGCCATACCGGCGGTCATGACCGTCATGAGCTCGGAATCCGTCAACTCCTCGAGGTATGGCCGGATGACCAGTGGAGCTTCCGCCTGGCCCATCACGATGCTTGCCGCCACTTCCAGCGACTCCGCCCCACTTGTCCCCATGAGCTTGAACATCAGCCTACCCGCCAGGAAAACCAGCGTCGGAAGCACGCGCAGGTAATAGAGGATGGAAGAGAGGGAGGCGAAGAAGATGATCATGGGCAGGGCCTGGAAAGCGAACACGACCCCGAAAGGCCCTCCCTTCTGACCCAGCGGGCCAAATACAAAAGACGAGCCGGCAAAGGAATAATTCAGCAACTTTACGAATCCGCCGGAGACTTTTTCCAGCAGCCAGTAACCGGCCTGAGTGCGAAGCACGAAAAGCGCCACCAGAATCTGCAGCCCAAGGCCCCACGCCACAATCCGCCAACGGATTGCCCTCCGGTTCTTCGAGAGCAGGAAGGCGGCGAGCAGGATTATCAGGATGCCAAGCAACGGCACGTAATGCGTCATCAAAACCTCAGTATTCAGTTATCAGTTCTCAGTAATCAGCTCGCTGTCAGCTCTCAGCTTTAAGCAACCACACCTGATGCCGGATACCACCCGTTGACGGAAGAACAAGTCAAAAGGCAAAAGTACCCAGTCCCCAGCCCCTAGTCCCTAGCCCCCGACCGTGGCCGTCGGAGATGCAGGATGGTGATCTCCGCAGGACAGCCGAAGCGAAGCGGCACAAGGACTTTGCCGATACCCCGGCTTACATAGATTTGCGTTCCGTCGAGTCGATTCCAGCCTTCCACGAAGCGCTCGCCCAACTTCGACCGCCCATAAACTGAGCCGACCATGGGAAGACGAACCTGTCCGCCATGGGTATGGCCCGAGAGCATCAGGTCAATCCCGTGCGCCGCTGCCATGCGGATGCCGAGCGGGTTGTGGCAGAGGAGAATTTTGGGGTCGCGCGCCGGAATCGACCGCATGGCGGCGCGAATGTCCGCCGCTTCCCACCAAAGATCGTCCACACCTACCACCCACAGGTTGCCGGAACGAGAGCGCAAAGCGCAGCGAGAGTTTCGCAGCACGCGGATGCGTTGGGCGCGCAAGGCGCGCGTTATCTCCTCCGGGTCCACCTGAAAATCGTGGTTGCCCAAAATGGCGAACACTCCCAAACGGGCACGCAGTTTTCCAAGCGCCCTCGCCACCGGCCAGATGTAGGCCGGTGAGAGTGTAACGTAGTCGCCCGTCAGCGCTACCACGTCCGGGCGCAAGTGGTTGGCCATATGGACGGCGCGTTGGATCTCTTCCAGGGGAGTGAAAAGACTGTGATGAAGGTCGGTCAGTTGCGCGACCTTCAACCCATCGTGGGCAGGGCTGAGCCGGTTCAACCATACGTCGGTTTCCGTAATTTCGGGATCAGGCGAAAAGGCAGAAGCGCCGGGAGGGTTTTCGCGGCTGCTGAGAGAAAGTGTAATCAGTCCCCTGCGCTTGAGCAACCGCTGCGGTCTTGGGGGTCCAGCCAAGTTGAACCTCTCGATGTTCTGAACGGCACGGAACCGGGTCTTTGCCCTCTCCCTTGGGGAGAGGGCTGTTCCCCCATGACTTCCATCCGAAAACGTCACCGTAATTACGAAAGACTGTGCTTAGTGTCGCGGCACGCCGCTAACCCCTCGCTTCTCCAATACCTCGCTGAACACACGGAGCATCTGATCGTGCACCAGGCCGTTCGAGGCAAAGACATCGTCACCGAGCAGATTGAACGGTTCGCCCGTAATGCCGCTGACCAGCCCGCCTGCTTCCGTCACCAGCAAGGTGCCGGCGGCCTTGTCCCAAGGGTTGAGTTTCAATTCCCAGAACCCGTCGAAGCGGCCAGCCGCAACCGAGCAGAGATCGAGGGCCGCGGAGCCGGCGCGTCGAATGCCGTGGGTAAGCTGAGTGAAACGGAAGTAGAACTCGACGTTCAAATCGTGATTCGTGGCGAAGGGCGGGAATCCCGTTGCCACCAGGCATTTTGCCAGGTCCCCGTTGTTCGAAACGCGCAGGCGCTGGCCGTTCACAAAAGCCCCCCCCCCGCGCTCGACCGTAAAGAGTTCGTCGCGCGTAGGGTCGTACACTACCCCCGCCACTACTTCGCCACGGTAGGCCAGACCCAGTGTAACGCTGAAAACGGGAAACCCGTGGGCGAAATTCGTCGTCCCATCAAGCGGATCGACGTACCAGCAGTAGTCAGAGCCAGTTTTTTGGCCGCCCCCTTCTTCCGCCACGATCGCGTGGCCAGGGAAGTGGCTTTGCAGCCGTCCCACGATCAAAGCTTCCGATTTCCGATCCGCCTCGGTGACCAGGTCGGAGCGCCGCTTGTACGTGATCTCGAGGGGTTGGCGGAAATGTTCCAGGAGCAAGCCGCCCGCCTCGCGGGCAATTTCGATTGCGGTGTTCAGACAAGTTTCCATAGTCGTTCGAGTAATGTCATTCTGAGATAGGCAATCAGCAATCGGCAATCCATTACTCACCCTCCGCCCAGACGGAGCCGTCCTCAAAATACTCCTTCTTCCAGATAGGTACGATTTCCTTCAGCCGGTCGATCGCGAATTGGCAGGCGCCAAAGGCGGCGCGCCGATGAGCCGAAGTGACGATAATCGCCACACTGGTGTCGCCAATTTCGAGCCGTCCCAGTCTGTGCATGATGCCGATGCGGTCAATTTGAAATTTCCGTCTGACTTCTCCCCCAATCTCCTCCATCGTGCGGATGGCCATCGGCTCGTAGGCCTCGTACTCGAGGTAAAGAGTTCTGCGCCCACCAGAGTTGTTCCGGACCACACCTTCGAAGACCACCACCGCGCCATCTTCAGAGGCCTTCTGTTGGCGCAGCAAATCCGCAGTGGGAATGGGAAAGCGGGTAAGCAGATAGTAGTCCCCGTTCGAGCCGCCACTAACCGGAGGCAGGAAGGCCACTTCATCTCCATCTTGCAGGGCGCTTGCCCGGTCCGCGATCTCTTGGTTCACGGCCAACAAGAGCACACTCGCGAGGTCGTTCAGGCGAGGAAAGCGGGCTGCGTAACGGCCCCACAGGCCCTCCAGGTTGGCGCCGTCGGGAAGCTCCGTTTGCTCTTCTCGAAGCCCCGTCATGTCTCGCGTAACACCAAAGAAAAGCACCTTAATCTTCATGTTAACCAGTATTCATGCCGGGAGCATGCAGTTACTTCCTGGCCAGCAAATATCGCAACGCGCCCTCGAGCTGCGGAAAGCGGAATTGGTATCCCGCGTTCAGGAGTCGCGCAGGTTCGAGGCGAGTGCTGGCCAGGAGCAATTCCTTCCCCATTTCGCCGAAAGCAAGGCGAACCGCGAAGGCGGGCATGGGGAAAATGGCGGGGTGTCCAAGGACGCGGCCAAGTGTTTTGGTGAATACCAAGTTCGTGACCGGATTGGGAGCCGCGGCGTTCGCCGGACCGTTGAGCCCCTCGGTGGTTGTCGCAAACAAGATGATTTGCACCAGGTCGTCAATTGCAATCCAGCTCATGTATTGCTTTCCCGAGCCGATCTTCCCACCCACTCCCATCTTGAAAGCCGGCAGCATTTTGGCCAGCCCTCCGCCGGCAGGACTGAGCACAAAACCAATTCTGAGATTGACGACTCGAATCCCGCTCTCCCCGGCTGGCTTTGTGGCCCCTTCCCATTCCTGGCACACCTGAGAAAGAAAAGATGAACCTGCACCACTTTCTTCCCTCAACACTTCATCCCCGCGGTCTCCGTAATAGCCGCTGGCCGAGGCCGCGACAAGCACTCGGGGCCGGCTGGAGAGCCTCGCGAGGGTTTCGCTCAGAAGGCGCGTGCTTTTGACTCTACTGTCGAGGATCGCGCCCTTTTTTGCAGCAGTCCACCTGCCGTTGACGGACTCTCCGGCGAGGTGAACTACCGCGTCGAAGCCTTCCAGCTTCGGGGTATCAATATCCCCTCCAGCAGGGTCCCAGTACACCAGGGGCTCCCCGCCCCGCGGCTTGAATCTCACTAAGCAGATCACCCGATGCCCGCCGCTGGTCAGGACAGGAATGAGCGCTTGACCGATCAGCCCCCTTGACCCAGTGAGCAGGATGTTCATGGGCGGCCCCCTCTCAGGTGTCGGGTGTCAGGTGTTAGTTCTCAGTTGTCAGTGGTCAGTTGTCAGTTGCTACTGGCGAGTAATCAAGGGCCGTTTGCCGTGAACCCATATGCCGATAGCTGCTGGCACCTAAAGCCCGGCAAATGACGACGGAGACTTGGCACCGCCTACCTGACACCCGACACCCGACACCTGACACCTGCCTCAGCCTTCCACCCGAATCCGTTTCAGCTCCGCCTCAGAGCGACCGTCCTTGCGGAGCCATTCAATCGTCTCGTCGAGAACCGCGCGCATGGCCTCCAGAACTTCAATGGCGGCGTTGCGCAGGTGCTTGGTCGATCTGGTGCGCGGTGGTTTAAGTCTTTGCAGTAGCGGGGCCAATTCCCGCAACATCCACACGGCGCAGGATGGAATTCCCGCGCTTTCCGGCTCACGCCGGCCGGGGGCTCGTCTGTTTCGTTTCGTGTTGGGCATTGTTCCTCCCAAGGACTACGATGAGCTCACCATCCTGGATGCGCGCGCTCAAAGGCTCGCAATGGGCGATCCTTTGCGGCAACGACACATGCCGCTTCACTCCTCCCACGCGGATGATGAGTTCGTCCATCTTCTTATGAAGGTTAATATCGTCGCTTGAAACAAAAGGCAATTTGAGATGAAGCTGGTAGTTGTCATTCACTTTGCGGAAACGGTAGGGTGATTCGGTGAAGAAGCGTTTGGAAGGGTCCTGGTCGCCATAGAGCGCCCTGCCCAGCCGCTTCAACCTCTCCGCGCCCAGAACCTCATCTTCAAACAGGGGCACGCGCCAGACAGGCACGGGCGCGAAAAACTCCTCCACCGATTGTGTCCAGCGCTCCTGGGTATCCCTCCAGGAATTGAAGAACGTATCGCGGACCTTGTCAGGCAGAATCCGGTTCACGATGACGGCATCAATGGTCAACCCGAACAAGCAGAAATAGGTGAAGGCTCGCTGCGTTTCCTTGAGCACGACCTTCTCGGGGTTGGTGACCAGCCGCACCGTGGTTATCTTCGGGTCGGCCATGAGCTGGTCAATGCCGGCCAGCTTGCGATGCAGCAATTCCAGATTCTCGAAGTAGTCTTCCTTGGGAATGGGCACGCCAGCCACTGTACTAAGCATCGGACGTACCATCCCCGCTATGCGCCGCTCCACCTTAAAGAGCTTGGACATGTACCACTCGAGGGTGGTCGGGATGCTCACGAAGCGCAACGATTCGCCGGTGGGAGCGCAATCCAGCAGCATTACGTCGAAAGCCTTTTCGCGCACGTACTGATTCACGTAAAGCAGCGAACTGACTTCTTCCATGCCCGGAAAGATGGCGAGTTCTTCGGCCAACGTCTGCTCGAGCCCGGAGACGTTCAAGAGAGATGAAACGTAGGCATAAACCGAGTCCCAGTGGCGGGAAATCTCCTCCTGGACGTCCACCTCCTGGATCCAGAGGTTTTTCGAGATACTCACGAGTTTCCCGGCCTCGTGATCCATCAGGCGCTTGTCGAGATCGAAGGCATCACTTAAAGAATGGGCCGGGTCGATCGACATTACGAGAGTGCGATAGCCGCGCCGGGCGAGTTCGAGACCTGTAGCCGCAGAGATGCTCGTCTTCCCCACCCCGCCCTTTCCCGTGTAGAGAATGATCCGCATGCCGCCGCCCCCTGCAATCAGCTTAGCATAAAGGCAGGATGCAGGATTCAGGATTCGGGATTCAGGGTTCAGGGAGCGACGCGCGCTCATGCCCGCTTCCAAGGCACAGGGAGAGAACTTACCCTCTCCCCTGGGGAGAGGGTGGACCGCGACGGCGGTTTCGTCAGCTCGTCAGTTGACGGGGCCGGGTGAGGGGTCAATTGCGCGGCGAGTACGTATTGAGCTAGCCCAGATTCGGGATTGAAGATGGCCACAAGCAAGAGTATTTGTGCCACTGTGGAAGTTGCGCCCCGTCCCGAATCCCGAATCATGAATCATGAATCCTCTTTCGACCCCACCTGAACGGGGAATATACTTTGTTCGTGGCCCAGGTTCTCTTGGCTGGAAAGGACTGGCAAGCTCGCGCGCTGCTTCGAGCGCAATTGATCGAGGAAGGCGTCAGCGTGGAAGCCTATGAGACAGTAGCAGAGGCCCTGGGGCAGCTCGAATTACGCTCTGTCCTGCCGGCGCTTCTCATCGCTGACATCTCCGCCAGTGACTCCCCCTCGGCAGATCTCGAGTGTTTAACGATCTGGGCGAGACGCCTCCCCATCTGGATCATCGCCAGCCACACCTCGAGTGTGAAGGGCGGCCTCGAGGGCCGTGGCTTCGAGAAACTCCTCTTTCGCCCAGTGGACTTGGGAAAACTCGTCCAGCAAATCCAGCAACGCCTCGCGACGTAGAACAGGTCAGCCCCTAACCCCTGTCATGCTGAGCGCAGCGAAGAATCTCCGCAGTTGTCTTTCCTCCTCATTGGCTCGGCAACAAACTGCTGAGATGCTTCGCTGCGCTCAGCATGACAGGGGCCGCCCACAGTGTGGCCAAGGGCGGCCCCCGAAAATCAGACGCCAACAGACAAGCATGCCAGTTTCTAGTTTCCAGTTTCTAATTTCTAGCTTCTGCTTTTACCGCTGCGGGCTGCTCGTGGGTAAGACAGTGGAGTGTTCCGAGACCCCAGACGAGGTCCACGACGTGTATGCCGATCACCGGGCGGTCGCGAATAAGTTCTGCGAGCGTCCCCAGGGCGATGCGGTCGTTGGGATCGTTGAAGGTGGGCATAAAAACGGCGGCGTTTGAAATGTAGAAATTTGCATAGCTGGCGGGCAGGCGCTGGCCGTCGAAGAAAAGCGGGGCAGGCATGGGCAACGGCACCACTTCGATGTTCGAGCCGTCATCGAGGCGCATTCCCTGCAAGCGCTCGCGGTTCTCCTCGAGAGGCCGGTAGTTGGCCTCGCCCGGATTACTCTCCTGGCAAAGCACCACAGTACGCGGGCCAACGAATCGGCACAGGTCGTCCACATGGCCGTGCGTATCGTCACCGGCGATGCCTTTTCCCAACCAAAGCACGTCCTTGACCCCGAGGTATTCTCGAAGCGCCTCTTCAGTCTCCTGACGGGTGAGGCCTGGATTGCGCACTTGGACTTCCGGGTCCAGCAGGCACTCCTCGGTGGTCAACAGGGTTCCGTGCCCGTTCCCGTCAATGCTTCCTCCTTCGAGGACGAAGTCGCGGCCTCTCACCTTGACCTGAAACCGCCGGCAACCGAGAGAGCGCGCGGCAATCGAAGCCACCTTGTTATCTTTTTGCCAATTTGGGTACTTCGCCCAGCCGTTGAAACCGAAATCAACAATGGCCACATCCGGTTGCGGCGCCGGCTTCCCTCCTTGATAAGAGGGGGGCAGGGGGTGGTTGCCATCGCGCTTCACAAACAGCGGACCAAAATCGCGCGTCCAGCCACGATTGGTTGGAATGCGAAAGAATTCGACGCGGGTGAGGTCCACGCCCACGCGTCTCAGGATTCGCCTCGCCCGCTCTTCGTGCGCCCTCGAGTTCACCAGGATACGCAGGATTTCACCGGGCGCGATCTTGCGGACGATCTCGCCGTATACCCAGGGGATAGGAGCGAACTTACCAGGCCAATCGCTGCGGTTGTGCGGCCAGCCGATCCACGTGGCCTCATGCGGTTCCCATTCCGCAGGCCAACGATAGCCCAGCGCCGCCGGCGAGATTCCTCGCTGCGCTCCGTCGAATGTCACGTCATTCCCGCGAAGCTTGTCCTCCGCTGAAGCGGGGGAGCGGGAATCCAGCCTCTTCCGGACTGACGTGGACCCTCGCTTGCGCGGGGGTGACGACACCGGGCGATTTTCGTCTCTGTGGGTGGGCGCCATCTGGCTTGTCTTCTTTACTCCTTTTTGCGCCACGTTTTCTCATCCAAGAATCGTTGAGTAATTCCCGCATAGGCGTCGATTCGCCGGTCGCGGAAAAAGGGCCAGTTGCGCCGCGTCTCCTCCAGGCGCTCGAGGTCAACTTCCGCAAGCACCAACTCCTCCCGGTCCGTCGAAGCCTCTTTCAGCACCACGCCGAATGGATCGGCGGCGAATGAACTTCCCCAGAACTCCAGCCCCGCGCCCTGCGCATCACTCGGTTTCTCGAGGCCCACTCGGTTCACCGCCGCCACGTACAGGCCGTTGGCAATGGCGTGGCTGCGCTGGATAGTTCGCCAGGCATCGCGCTGGGCGTCACCGTACTGCGTTTTCTCGTGGGGGTGCCAGCCAATCGCGGTGGGATAGAACAAAACGCTCGCGCCTTGGAGCGCCGCCAGACGAGCCGCTTCCGGGTACCATTGGTCCCAGCATATCAGCGTCGCCAGGCGGCCCACGCGCGTGTCGAAGGCGCGGAATCCAATGTCGCCGGGCGTAAAGTAGAACTTTTCGTAATAAGCTGGATCATCCGGTATGTGCATCTTCCGATAGATTCCGGCCACCTCTCCATTCGCATCAATGATGGCAGCGCTGTTGTGATAAACGCCCGCCGCCCGCCGCTCGAAAATCGGCGCGATGACAACCACTTGCTTCTCCTTGGCAATCTTCCCCAGCGCCTGCGTGCTGGGGCCAGGCACAGGCTCTGCGAGGTCGAACAGCGCCGCGTCTTCCCGCTGGCAGAAATACTGCGAGCGGAAAAGCTCCGGCAGGCAAATAACCTCAGCGCCCTCATCGGCTGCCTTCGCCACATGCATCTCCGCCCGCTGCAAGTTCTCCTCGGGGTCAGGGGAACACGCCATCTGGATTAAGGCGATGGTGAATTTCCGCTGCATCCCGATGAGCGTACACAAGTTCGAGCAGTTTGCCAAGGAGCTGTGCGACTTGCCTTCAATAGGTCTTGACAACGTCCCCCATGTTGGTAAAATACCAACAAGGATGAAGAAACAGCCGATTGGGTATCTGTCCAGCCATGACGCCGAAGACCGCATGCGTCATTGTTTGGAAAGAGGTGCTGTAATTCCAGGCAAAACATTTCCTCGAGGAACTGGCCAACGAGGGAATTAACCTTCAGGATGCCTGGATCGTGCTAAGGCACGGGCACATTTATGACGCATCGGAGAAGGACATCAAGACGGGTGAATGGAAGTACCGAATGGAGGGCCCCGAGCCGGATGGTAAATGGACAGTGATCGTGTTCAGTTTCAAGACCGTTGATATAGCTTTCCTCATCACTGTCTTCACCGCGGAACACCGAGGGAGGGAAAGGAAATGAAGGGAATAGAGTGCAGCAATTGCGGCGCGCCCGCGAGAGTGGTGCATGGCACTTACGATCTCAAAGACGTGGGCCTGAAGAATGTCGTTCTACAGGGGATTGAGATCGTCAAATGCCCGAGGTGCAAGAACGAGAACCCGATCGTACCGAACATGAACGGGCTCATGAGAGCGCTGGCGCTCGCTGTAATTGAAAAGCCATACCGCCTGACCGGCGAAGAGGTGCGTTTTCTTCGCAAGTATCTGCGGCTAACGGGTGAGGAGTTCTCCCGCCTCATTCACGTTGATAAGAGCACGCTTTCGAAGTGGGAAAACAACGAGGATCGTGTCGGTGATCAGAGCGATCGTCTGATCCGGCTCGTCGCCGTTGGTCTGGGGGAGGGATTGAAGGAGGAGAGCGAGCGTGTAATCAGATCGTTCCCTCAGATCAAAGGCAAGCCCCACCCGGTTGGCATCCAAATGAACGCCGCCACGTTGAGTTACCAGTACGCATGAGTACAGCAGAGGAGGATCAATGAGAGACATCAGGGTGGGCGCGGTGCAATTTGAGCACGCGCCGGGAGATAAGAAGACAAACTTGGGCAAGATTCGGAGGTTTGTTGAGGCGGCCTCGGCGCAAAACGTGGAGATAATCGCCTTTCCAGAGTGCTGCATTATCGGTTACTGGTTCCTGCGGAAGCTTTCCCGTGAAGAATTGCACGGCTTGGCTGAGCCCGTCCCCCAGGGTCCCTCTACCCAGGCGCTTCTGGCTCTTGCCCAGGAATTTGGAATGACCATCGGCGCCGGACTGTTGGAAGTGGACTCGCAAGGAAAGCTTCACAACACCTACGTCGTGGCTATGCCCAACGGCGAGTGGAGACTTCACCGCAAGATTCACGCCTTTGAACATGATGAGGTAATTCCCGGGTCGGAATTCACAGTTTTCGACGACCCGCATGGCTGCCGCGTGGGAGTATTGATCTGCTACGATCTCAACATCAACGAAAACGCCCGCATTGTGGCACTGGAGGGAGCCGAGGTGCTTCTGGCGCCTCACCAGACGGGCGGCGTCACATCCAAGAACCCTCATCTCATGGGCCGAGTCGATCGCAGGCTGTGGGAGAACCGCCACAACGATCCGGAGGCTATCGAGGCTGAATTCCGCGGTGACAAGGGACGGGCATGGCTGATGCGCTGGCTTCCCTCGCGCGCGCACGACAACGGATTTTTCCTGGTATTCAGTAACGGCGTCGGCGTTGATGATGACGAGGTTCGTACCGGCAATGCCATGATCCTCGATCCCTACGGAAGCATTTTGGCGGAAACCTGGAAGGCCGAAGACGATATGGTGGTGGCGGACCTGGACGCCTCCCTGCTCGAGCAGAGCACAGGCCGCCGATGGATCAAGACCCGCCGGCCGGAACTCTACAAGCCATTAACCATACCGACAGGAAAGGAGCGGGACACAAGGTCAGTCAGATTCGATGAGGTTGGCGGATAGGGAGAAGTCAGGATTCAGGAGTCAGGAGGCGGCAGCCAGGACCCGAAACGAGATTCTCTGCGCCCTCTGTGCCTTTCAACCCTTAACACGGAGAACACGGAGGATCTCAGTGTGCTCCGTGTTAAAGTATTTCTAAGCGCAGAGGACACGGAGGACTAGCCATGAAATCACACACCGAATATCTTTGGTTCAATACCAAGAAGCAGCACGAGTTCATCAACATCACGGAGGAAGTCGAGAAGGCGCTGGAGAAGTCGCAAATCAAGGAAGGCTTGATTCTGGTGTCAGCCATGCACATCACAGCCGGAGTGTATGTGAACGACGCGGAAAGCGGGCTGATCGCCGATATCGAGGAGTGGCTCGAGAAGTTGGCGCCCTTCCGCCGCGATTACCGCCACCATCACACCGGCGAGAGCAACGGCGACGCCCACCTGAAGAATCTCCTGATCGGCCACGAGGTAGTGGTTCCCGTCACCAACGGCAAGCTCGACTTCGGGCCCTGGCAGCAGGTTTATTACGCCGAGTTCGACGGCCAGCGGCGGAAGCGGGTGCTGATCAAAGTTATTGGGGAGTAGGCCGAACTAGGGGCTGGGGGCTGGAGAAAGGGTAAAGTGTAAAGTCTGAAGTATGAATTGCCTGATGCCTGCTCGCTGTTCCCTGCTCCCTGCTCCCTGCTCCCCGCTGCTTACTGGCCTCTATCTGCTCTCTGCTTGCTGCTCGCTCTCCCCTACTACCCAGGGGAAATCCAAGATTCAAAATCTAAAATTACAAAATCCAAAATGGAATCCAAAATCTAAAATCATTCGAGCCGCTTGCCGTCGGCGTCGTAGACCTCGAGGGGGCCATATTTTCTCAGGGTGTCCTTAATCTGCTTGCCATTGCCTACGCAGACAAACTGCAAGTGGTCGAGGTCGACGTATTTTTTCGCCGTCTGCTGCACGACTGCGGGGCTCACTTTCGCGACCTCTTCGGGATAGCGGTCCCAGTAGTCCGGAGGGAGGCGGAAGTAATTTACGATCATCCAGAAATTGAGCAAGGTGCCGGGTTGCTCGAGCGAGATGGCAAAGCGGGCGACGAGGGAGTGGCGAGCCTCGTCGAGCTCGGACTCCGGCACGGGCTCGTTGCGAATGCGCTTGAACTCCTCCATTAATTCATGCAGCGATCCATCGGTAACTGCGTTGCGGACTTCGGTGCTGGCCCTCCAGGCGCCCGGGTAGATGTCAGAAGTGAAGTAACTATAGGCGCCATAAGTGTATCCATGTTTTTCGCGCAGATTCAGAAACAGGCGGGCGCTGGGGCCGCCGCCCAGAATGCGGTTCATGACAGTCAAAGGTACGTAATCCGGGTCGGCGCGCCGCACGGCGAAGTCGCCGGCGAGAATGTTGGTTTGCACGGAGTCAGGACGGTCCACGAGGGTGATTCTTGTGGGCACAGGCGGCGATATTCTCCCCAGGTCCGGCGGGGTCACGGGGAGGCTTTTCCACCCGCCCAAGGATTTCTGGATCAAGGATACGACCTGATCAAACTGGACGTCGCCCACCACACCGAGGAGGGCGTTATTGGGAACATAATACCGGTCGTGGAAATCCTTGAGTTGTGCCGGAGTCATTCGTTTGAGCGAGTCGGGAGTGGCGGAAACAACGGAAGCCGCGAAGTCTCCGTAGAGCACCTTGTAGAACCGTTCCTCGGCCAGGAAGTCCGGCTCCGATCGCTCCTGCTCGAGTTGGGCCAGTTGGCGTTTCTGGTATTTTGCAAACTCGTCGGCGGGAAAGGTCGGATTCAGGACGACATCGCTCATCAGGTCGAGGAGGCGCTCCGCGCTCTCGGAGAGGCCGGAAGCGCCGACCGTGGAGGTATCAGCGCCGAAATCCGCCGAGGCCATGAGGCTTGCCCCAAGGCCATCAACGTCGGCGGCCAGTTGGGCGCTGGTCCGGTGAGCGGTGCCCTCGCGGAGCATTTCCGCCGTGGTTTTGGCCAGTCCCGGCAAATCTTTGGGGTCAGCCAAAGCGCCGGTTTTCACCCACAACGTGAATGCCACGGTGGGCAGCTTGTGTTGTTCGAGCACCAGCACGGTCAGGCCGTTGGCCAGCTTCGTCTCCCGCGGGCGCGGCAGCTTGACGCGCAGGACTTCTTTGCTCACGGGAGCACGGTTGAGCCGCTGCACCTCGGAGGGCGCCATCCCCTTCTCGCCGCCCGGGCCTTGGGCCCGGGCGGTCGTCCCGGTAAAGTTCACCAGGCAAAAACTGACGAAAAAAATCAAGGCAATGCGCTTCATCAACTTCCTCCCTTAACGTGCAACTTGTAGGGGGACGGCTTGCCGTCCCCTGATCAGCGTGATTCGAGGCACCGCTTGTTCACCGTGCAACTAACCCCTCACCCGGCCCGCGACGGCTTGTGAAAGCGCCGCCGCGGTCCACCCTCTCCCCAAGGGAGAGGGCTACCATTTCGATCGGAGCGAGGGCAAATCTGTCGCAACGGGAGAGGGCAAAACCCGTTTATCGGCCAGCCGCCGATTTCGCCTGAGCACTTGCGGGCAGCGTGGTCACCACCGCCCGGGCCGAAGTCACCAGGTATTTTTGTGCCGCCTGTTTGACCTGCTCTTGAGTAACCGCATTGAATTTATCAAAGCTAGTATTAATCAAATCGGGATCATTGAAATAGACGGTATATTGGCCCAGCATTCTGGCTGTATACAGCGATGACTGACGGCTCTGGATCTGGCCGCGCAAGTACTGAGTTCGCGCCTTTTCGATCTCCTGGGCGGTTACGCCGTCCTTTTGCACGGCTTCAATCTCGTCGCAGACGGCCTTCTCGAGATCTTCCGGTTTAACGCCCGGGCGCGGCCTGGCCTCGATATAAAGCAGGCTGGGACCGATTCGGGCATCCGGTTGTACGTAGATAGAAACCGCCAGTTGCTTTTCCTTCACGAGGTGTTGATAGAAGCGCGAGCTTTGGCCGCTGCCCAAAATGTTAGCCAGGACTTGCGCCTGGAAGTTTTCCGGGGTGTCTCCAGGCGGAATATGGTAGGAGATGAGGAGCTGGGGAAGGCGCGCCAAGGGGTCATAGATGACCTCGCGTCTTTCGCCGTAATGCTCGGGTTCTGCCAAGTCAACCTTGAGAGGCGCCGGCTGTGACGGGATGGCAGCAAAATACTTCTTCACTTTCTCGAGGGTCTCCTGCGGGTCCAGGTCGCCGACCAGCGTCAGCACGGCGTTGTTGGGAGCGTAATAGATGCGGAAGAAATCCTTCACGTCGCCCACCTTGGCGGCGTCGAGGTCTGCCATGGAACCGATGACGGAGTGCTTGTAGGCAAAGTTGTCGTAGGAGAGGTTGTCGATCTCGAGTTCGGACTTGCCATAGGGCTGGTTATCGATTCCCCGGCGGCGCTCCTCCTGAACCGTATTCCGTTGATTGTCCAGGTTGGCCTGGTTGACCGCCAGGGAGCGCATTCGGTCCGCCTCGAGGAACAACGCCAAGTCCAACTGGTTCTTGGGCAATTCTTCGAAGTAGTTCGTGCGGTCTTCATTCGTCGTGCCGTTCATCCCGCCGCCATTGTTCAAAATCAGAATGAAGTGCTCGCCCTTGCCCACGTTCTCCGAGCCCTCGAACATCATGTGCTCGAAGAGGTGAGCGAAGCCGGTCCGGCCGGGACGTTCATTGCGGGAGCCGACGTTATAGGTGACCGCAATCGAAAAGACCGGTGCGCTATGGTCAGGCGCGATGAGCAGGCGCAGCCCATTTTCGAGCCGCTGGTCAGTGAACTCCAACCGGGGGACCTTCGGCTGTGCGGCGACCGCCTGGACAACCCCCAGACCACAAAGCGAGGAGCAGACCCTGAACGCCATGCTTTCTCATAGGAAACACGCTCCCATACAGCAGATTTCCACTGACTGTGAATATGCTAGTCTGAATGATCTCGGACAGGGATTCAAGAAGAAAGACTCTTGACAAGCGGTGCCTGACATGATAGGCTAGGAACCGATGCCAGATTGTCCTGCCATGAGCGTCGAGACCTTACGGATGGCCCCCCCCGTCGCTTTTTCCCAAGCGACAATATGTCATGGCTTGCCCTCGGCCACGACGACTGTAGAAACATCGAAAAAATACCGAACGAAGCTCAAATGTCTATGAAAACAAAGGCTCGCTGTGGAAAACTCCTGAACAAAGCTTGAATGTTATAGAAAACAAAGGTACTTATCAGCTTAATGCTGGAATGTATTTGAAAACAAATGAGTTATACTTTACGTTGAGCTTTGTCTTTGGAGTACGGCAGCGGAACTTGTGCAGCCGCCGCACTCCAAGGCGACCGCTGCGCGCCCGCGCCATCCCGCCCACAAACCACAGCAAGCTAGCTGGGATGGGATCCCCCCTCGAAACGCCGGCCGTTCCGTTCTGCTCAGGCTGAGCATCTGTTAGAATGAGGGGTTCGAGCGTATGGCCTGCGATTCCCGGTCGAGGAAATCCCATCACTCATGCCGCCTATTATTGAAGTCAAAGACCTCACGAAGGAATTCCGCACCTTCCGCCGTCGCGAAGGCGTGAAGGGAGCGCTCCAAAACCTCTTTGTGCGCGAATACCTGACCGTTCGCGCCGTGGACCATATCAGTTTCACCATCCAGGCCGGGGAAATGGTGGGCTACATCGGGGCGAATGGGGCGGGCAAGTCCACCACCATCAAGGTGCTGACAGGAATCCTGGTCCCCAGCAGCGGGCAGGTGATTTCGAGCGGCTATGTGCCGTACCGCGACCGGCGGCGTTACACGAAGCACATCGGAGTTGTATTTGGCCAGCGTACGCAGCTTTGGTGGGACATCGCGGTCATCGAATCCTTCAAACTCCTCAAAGAACTTTACGAAGTGCCCGAGCAGGACTACCGCCGGCGGCTGGATTTCTTCTGCGACATCCTCAATTTGAAAGACTACCTCCATACGCCGGTGCGAAAGCTCAGCCTGGGAGAAAGAATGCGTTGTGACCTGGCGGCCTCGCTCCTTCACAACCCGCCGTTGCTTTTCCTGGATGAGCCTACGATTGGCCTGGACGTCGTGGCCAAAGACCGCATCCGGGAATTCCTGAAAGAGGTGAATCGCACAAGGGACAACGGTCCTGCTCACCACTCACGACCTATCCGACATCGAGGAGCTTTGCAAGCGGATCATCATCATCGACAAGGGCCACATCCTTTTCGACGGCGACCTGGAAACGATGAAGAAACGCTTGGCCAAATACAACCAAGTGAAATTCTTCTTGAAGGACCGCTCCCAGATTGCGCGCCTCGCGCAAATCACGAGCAACGGCATCGCCTGCGAGCGGGTTGACGAGCTCACCTACTTGATACGCTTCGACCGCGACGAACACTCCACCGCCGAGGTCATCCGCAACCTCGTGAACCAGCTTCAAGTGCGGGATATCTTCGTTGAGGAAGAACCCATCGAGGACATTGTGAAGCGGATCTACCTGAGTGGAGAAATGGGATGAAGAGCGCAGGCGCAGCACGTCACAGCGGCGCTTCAGCGCCTCTGGCGGGTCTATGCAGAGTTCATTCGCGTGGGATTCGTCAACACGCTTGCCTACCGACTGCGCTACTACACGGGCATCGTCACCTATTTCATCTACGTCACGATCTATTACTTCATCTGGAAAGCCATTTACGCGCACAGCTCGACGATCGAGGGGTTCGACTTCAGCCATATCCTCACTTACATTGCCGTGGGTTGGATCATCCGCTCTTTCTACTTCAACAACGTTGACCAGGACATGGCCAACCAGGTCATCGAAGGCAAGCTGGCCATGGACCTCATCAAGCCCGTCAACATTCAGTTCATGTACGTGGCCCAGGCCTTCGGGGAGTCGTTGTTTCGGGCCGGGCTGCTGAGCTTGCCCACGGCGCTGGCGCTGATGCTGATTTATCCCTTGCGCCGGCCCGCCAGCCTGCACCACTTCCTGGCGTTCCTCGTCAGCGTGCTGCTCAGCTTCTTCATTGTGGCCGCCATCAATTTCGCAGTGGGGACGCTGGCGGTGAGGTTGAAATCTATTCTGGGTCTGCTGCGCGCCAAGTATTTTTTGCTCGAACTTTTCTCCGGTCTGCTTTTGCCAATTTCCTTTTTCCCGGAAGTCTTTCAAAAGGTTCTCAAGCTCCTGCCCTTCCAGTACATCAGCTACATCCCGGTGCTGCTCTACCTGGGAAAGATCAACGGCGGGGCGATTGCCGGGTCGCTTGCGCTGCAACTTGTTTGGGTGGTCGTGCTCTTCCTCATCGGGGATGCCATGTGGAGATGGTCGAGCCGGAAGATCACCATTCAGGGCGGGTGATGAAAAGACACTTCAGACTGTTTTTGCTCTACTTCGCCCAATACGCCAAGGTGCGGCTGGCCTACAAGGCGGATTTTTTCATCGCCTTCTTCTCCTCCATGGCAGCGACGGTTCTGGGATTCGGTTTTGTGCTGGTGCTCTTCTCCAAGATTCCCAAGCTCCAGGACTGGTCGTTTTACGAAATCCTTTTTCTCTACGGCTTTTCGCTGATCCCTCTGGGTTTGTTCAACGTCATCAGTTGGAACCTATACGAGTTCGGAGACCTTTACATTATTCAGGGGAGGTTTGACCGCCTCCTGCTGCGCCCCGCGCATACGCTCTTTCAGGTTGTTTTCGAGAAGTTCCGGCTGGAATCGTTGCAGGAAGTCATAACAGGAACGCTGGTGGTCGCGCTCTGCGTCCGGCATTTGCATCTGGCCTGGCGCGTGGGGGATTCGTTCTGGTTTTTGTTGATGGTGGTGTGCGGGGCGGTGATTTATCTCGCGGTGTTTCTCATTCTCACCTCGGTGTCTTTCTGGTTCGAGGACCGTGTGGGCATCGTGCCGCCGGTCTTCAACATGCTCACCTTCGGCCGCTATCCCCTGACCATTTACAACGTCTTCCTCCAGTTCTTTCTGAGCTGGATCATCCCCTTCGCCTTTGCCTCTTTCTATCCCACTACACATTTCCTCGGGCGGCGAGCGTTCACAACTTATTTTTATCTCGTACCGGCGGTGGCGGCGGGTTTCTTCCTGCTCGCCATCTTTGTTTGGAAGAAGGGCGTGGAAAACTACAGCAGCACGGGATCGTGATCATTGACGATTGATGATTGACGATTGTCGATTGAAAAAGTGATGCGACAACTTCCTCCGTATCAATTGGCGATCAAAAATCGGCAATGGTCCTAGAGCGATAGCGCCTCGTCGTAGACCTTCAGGGTGGCTTCTGCGACGCGCCGCCAGGAGAATTCTCGAGCCCGCTGGAGTCCCTGCTGGATCATCTTCCCGCGCAGCTCAGAATCCTCGACGGCGCGCAGGACTTTATCCGCGATGTCCCGTGGGTCGTGGGGGTCGACATAAAGGGCAGCTTCTCCGCCCACCTCAGGAAGTGAAGCCGTTCGGGAGGCTACCACAGGCAAGCCGTTCGCCATGGCTTCCAGCACCGGCAGTCCAAAGCCCTCTTCCCACGAGGGGAAAAGCAGCACGCTTGCCGACTGATACAGAGACTGCAATTCCCCCAAGGTCACATATCCCCGTACTTGCACTCGGGGCCCGAGCCCTTGGTGGCGTATATATTCGTAGATAGTTTCGCTCCCGTAACCGTCTCCGCCCACCAGAATCAGCCGATACCGCTGCGGCAGTGTTTCGAGAGCCCGCAGTGCGTTCAGCACATTCTTGCGGGTCTGGAGGACCCCCACGCTCAGAATCATTCTCGTTCCCTTCCCCCACCAGCCTCTCCCGAGCCAACTGACGCTCGCCTGGAGACAAAGTCAAAGAAGGCGGATCGACCCCCAGCGGAATGATTCGAAGCTTGCTTTGGGAGACCGGAGTGTGCGCGAGTAATTGCTCGGCCGTGTAACGCGACGAGGTGATAACAAGAGCGGCGCGCTCGACGGCCTCGAGGAGCAAGGCAGAGAATTTGCGCCGGAAGTCTGCGGTCGAGTACTCATGACCGGTAATGGGGAAGATGTCAAACACAGTGACGATCTCCCTCTTGAAATGAAACGCGGGCGGGCGCTGCGCCAGGCTATGGAACAATTCCGCTTGCCAGGGCAGCCAGAAAGTTAGGGGCTCTTGAAAAAGCCTTACGGAGAAATGCGATTTCTGCGAACCCGCCTTTGGGTCAGGACGCAAGAACTCCCGGCGCCGGGCAAACCGCGACAGGCGATAGCAGAGCAAAAACCGGTGTGGAGTCTCGAGCTCGGCGAGGGCTTCGATCAGCTTACGGGAATATACGGCGATGCCCGACGGTTCGGGCTCGACAGTGTAGGTGGCATCCAGACCGATAGTCGCCATCAGCGCGCAACCCAGTTATTGACCCGGTCAGCCGGCGGGTGGTGGATCCGCCACATCTTCCAACCCGTACTCTTTCAATTTTCTGTAGATAGTTGTCTTTCCAATACCCAGCAATCTCGCGGCGCGGAGGCGGTCGCCTTTGGTGGCCTCGAGCGCCTGAAGTATGGCGCGCTGCTCGAGCTCTTGCAGAGTCGCGAGGGCCGCTACGTTGCGGCGCGGTTGGCCGACGGAATAGAGGAGGTTCGAGGGCAGATCGACAACCCGGATTTCAGGCGCGGCTCCCAGCGCCAGGGCGCGTTGCATGCAGTTCTCCAGTTCCCGGACGTTGCCCGGCCAATCGTAGCTCATCAAGCGCGCCATCACCTCGTCGGAAACGCCCGTGATGCCAGCCAAGTCAGCCTTATGCTTGGCGAGAAAGAATCGAACCAAACCGGGAATGTCCTCTCGGCGCTCGCGGAGTGGCGGTAACTTGATGGAAACCACATTAAGCCGGAAGTAGAGCTCCTTTCGGAAGGTCCCTCGCTTGATGGCCGCCTCGAGGTCCTGGTTGGTGGCGGCGACGATTCGGGCCTTCACCGGTATCCGCTCGTTGCTGCCCAGAGGCTTGATTTCACGCTCTTGGAGAACTCGCAGGAGTTTCGGTTGAAGCTCGACAGGAAGCTCCACAATTTCATCCAGAAACACCGTCCCTTCGCCGGCGGCGACCAGTAATCCCTGCCGGCTTTGAGTTGCCCCAGTAAAAGCCCCGCGAACGTGGCCGAACATTTCGCTCTCAATCAAGGTCGGCGTGAGCGCGCCACAGTCTATGGGTACGAACGGACGATCTCGCCAGGGGCCTTTGGAGTGAATCGCGCGCGCCACCAGTTCTTTCCCGGTTCCGCTTTCCCCGAGGATGAGAACGGGATCTCGCTTCAGCGCGACTTTGGCGATGATGTGGTAAACCTTCAGCATGCGTGGCGAAGCGCCGCTGAAACCCGCGAAGTCCCCTTGGTATTCATCGGAGTAGACGCGCGGCGCCGGCTGCGGAATTCCCATTTGCTCCCCAACCCTCGGTAGTAACCAGACAATATACCCACGTAGGCATGAAGAGTCAAAAGAGAATGAGGGCAATATGAAGGGCGGGGTCAAAGTCCCGCCCTGGCAAGCCCTCACCGGGTCGTGTCATTCCGAGCGTAGCGAGGAATCTCGCTCTGGTCTGCGGAGGAAGGACTCAGGGCGAGATTCCTCTCCGTCGGCTGACGGATCGGAATGACACCGGTTTGAAGCAGGCTATTGCGAAAGCGGACGAGCAGGGATACGTTGTAATATAGGGCTAGAGGGGAGAACCTGCTGCTATGGCCAAGAATGCCAGAATCTTGATCGTTGAGGACAACGCCCACGAACGGCAGGGCCTCGCCGATCTCCTCTCCCTCTGGGGGTACGAAACCGAAACCGCCGGCGACGGCTCCACCGCCCTGGAAAAGGTCGCCTCTTTCAACCCCGCGGTGGTGATTTCGGACCTGCGTATGCCACGCATGACGGGCATGGAGTTGTTGCGGCAAGTCCAAGAAGTCCATTCCGGTTTGAGCTTCATCATGCTGACCGGACAGGGAACGATTGAGGAAGCGGTAGAAGCCACCAAGCTGGGGGCCTTTAATTTTCTCGAGAAGCCACTGGACACCAAGCGGCTTCAGGTTGAGTTGCGCAATTGCCTGGAGCGCCATGAAAGTGAGCGGCAACTGGAGGCGGCCAACCGGCGGCTGCGGGACCTGGGATTCCTGGGCAACATCGTGGGTCGGTCCAAGAAAATGCAGGAAGTGACGTCGCTGGTCTCGATGGTCGCGCCCTCCCGCGCCTCGGTCTTGCTCAGCGGCGAGAGCGGCACGGGCAAGGAACTGGTGTCCCGAACGATTCACGAGCTGAGCCCGCGCCGGGCCCAGCCTTTCGTGGCCGTGAATTGCGCAGCGATACCGGAGACTCTGATGGAGAGTGAAGTTTTCGGGCACGAAAAGGGAGCTTTCACGGGAGCCATCGAGCGCCGGGTGGGTTGCTTCGAGCTGGCCGATGGAGGGACCTTGCTCCTCGATGAGATCGGCGAAATGCCTCCTGCCACCCAGACCAAGCTGCTGCGGGTGCTCGAAGACTCCAAGGTGCGCCGGCTGGGAAGCAAATCGGAAATCTCCGTCGATGTGCGCGTTCTGGCCGCCACCAACAAGGTCCCCGAGGAAGCGGTCGCCAAGGGGAAGTTGCGCAGCGATCTCTACTTCCGCCTCAACGTGGTCCAGATCGTCTTGCCTCCCTTGCGCGCCCACCTCGAGGATCTGGAGGAGTTGACGGCGGCCCTGCTCAACGACCTGAATCAGAAACACCAGCGCGCGGTGAAGGGTGTGGACAGTGAAGTTCTTCAGGCCTTCGGCCTATATAACTGGCCCGGAAACGTGCGTGAGTTGCGCAATGTTTTGGAACGCATGCTCGTAGTTTGCCCCGGCGAGCATCTGACCGTCAACGAATTGCCACGCGGTTTCGGCCAGCCCGGCATTGCCGAAGCGGGAGAAGAGCTCCGGTTGCGTCCCGGCATGACGGTTGCCGGGGCTGAACGCCGCCTGATTTTCGAAACCCTGGCCTACACACAAAACAATAAGACACGCGCTGCCGAGCTGCTCGGCATCAGCCTGAAAACTCTCCATAACAAACTGAAGGAATATGGCGCTCAGTCTGAAGATTAAGCTTACCGCGCTCGTGACTCTCCTGGTCCTGGCCATGGTCCTGGCCATCTCGATGCTCTACCTGTCTCATCTGACTCGACAGGCGCTTAGCGAGGTTGAAGGCAGAGGGGAATATGTGGCCAGGGAGATCTATCATCAGGCCAGCACACTGCTCTCGCAGGCGCGGATGCCGGCGGGCTCGAACCCCTTCGATTCCCAGGCGCTGCGTAGCTTCGTGCAAGTCCGATTTGCGGCCGATGCGGGGTTGAACTCGCTGCTGGAATCCGCCGTCGGCTACTGGCCTCCCATTTATTACGCTGCCATCACCGACACCCGCCGGCAGGTTCTGGTGCACAACGATCCGGGAAAAATCGGGCAAGTGCTGGCGCCGGCTCCGGCATTTGACGAGTTGCTCCATGCCAGCTTGCTGAGGCAGTTGCGGGTGATCTATGGCCCCTCCAAGGTGTACGAAGTCGTGCTGCCGCTGGAAATTGGAGACCAGCCTCTCGGCGCCGTGCGGGTCGGCCTCTCAACCCTTTTCCTCGCCCACCAAATCACTCCTGATTTGCGCGCTGCCCTGACCCTTTCGATTGCCATCGTCATCTTCACGACTCTTTCCGCCGGTCTGCTCTCCTACGGCCTCTTGCGTCCCCTGGAAACCATTTCCAGAAGCGTTGACCTGCTGGCGCGCGGCGAATATTCCGAAGCTGTGCGTCTAAAGCGAAGCGACGAATGGGGGGTGCTTTCCTCAAAATTGAACCTCTTGGGCGAACAGATGCGCGGCGAGAAGGCCGCCTTTATCCAATTGAAGGAGAACCTTGACCAGCTCTTCTCCAAGCTCAGCGATGGTTTGCTGCTTTTTGAGCGGCAAGACCGCCTGGTTCTGGCCACATCCGCCGCCGCCCGTCTGCTCGGTTGCCGAGCGGAAGACATCCTGCATCGCCAGGCGCGGGAGGTGTTCTCCGCCCAAAACCCTCTTCATGACCTCTTGCGGGAAGCTTTTGCTTCACGCCAATCAACGCCCTGGCGTACGCTCGACTTGGGCGGCGAACCCCCGGCGCGCATTGCTGTGAATGTGCAATTCATCCGGGAACAGGGCGAGGCGATGGGATGCCTGGTCAGCTTGCGCGACGCCGCCACACGCGCCCAGATCGAGGACCAGATTGATGTCACCACCAAGCTGGCGGCCCTCGGCCGGCTCACCTCAGGAGTTGCGCATGAGGTGAAGAATCCGCTCAACGCCATGGTTCTCCAGCTCGAACTCCTGAAATCCAAACTGAGCGAGCAAAGTGAAAGGGTCGGTCCGCATCTCGAGATACTTTCCTCGGAGATCCAACGGCTCGATCGAGTGGTGAGAACCTTCCTCGATTTTACCCGCCCGGTCGAGCTCCACCCCATCCCCACCGATCTGGAAGGCCTGGTCCGCGAAGTCTTCCTCCTGGCCGAGCCGCAAGCCCTGAAGAATAACGTTTGGTTGGTCTTTGAGCGCCAGGGAGACCTTCCGACGATTAACGTTGACCGTGACCTGATGAAACAGGCGCTCCTGAACCTGGTTCTGAACGGTTGCCAGGCCATGCCCACGGGGGGACGACTTAAAGTTAAACCCCAAGCGGACGGCCGTTATATGAATCTCGAGGTCTCCGACCAGGGTGTGGGTATTCCGCCAGAGGCGCGCCAGAAAATCTTTTCGCTCTTCTACACCACGAAGCCCGACGGCAGTGGAGTCGGACTCGCCATGGCCTTCCGAGTTCTTCAGCTCCACAACGGATTCATCGATTTCTCGAGCGAAGTCGACCGCGGCACGACGTTTCGTGTATCCATTCCCGTGTCCTGACCGAGTTCGGTAAGACTAATGAACGCCCAACCCTCACCTCTCATGCCCATTGCAGGCGCCCCGCCTGGGGGCCGCAGCACTCGTCCGGCAATTTCGCCCGCGGGCGCGATTTCCTACGCCCTCGACGATACTCTCCGGCTTTTGTTTCGGCCCTTCGATGTTTGGAAATGGGCCAAGCTCAGTCTGCTCTGCCTCTTCCTGGGAGGCGGCACACCCACCGCGGCTTTCCAGTGGAGCCTGAGCGCTCTGCCCAGTGATTTTCGACTGCCAGTGCTGGTCAGCCACGCGCGGCAATTCGTCGAGCAGCACCCTTCTCTCATCTTCCTGGTTATCGTGTTCGCTCTCGCGCTGGGGCTCTGTTTCCTTTACCTGAGGTCGGTCTTTCGCTTTATTCTGGTGGATTCACTGGTCACGACGGAGGTGGCTCCCCGTCGTGCCTGGTCCGCCCTCCGCGGACTGGGAGAATCCTATTTCTGGTGGCTGGCGGGAACGCTGGGGGGACTCGCTGCGACGTTCTCACTTATGGTCATTGTCGCCCTTCCCGGTCTCCAGGCCGCTTCCGCCTCAGGCCCGGGGAAGCTGTTCGCCACAGCGTCTCTGGCGCTGATCCTCTCTTTGATAGTTCTCCTCGGACTGGCTGTAGCCCTCCTGATTATGCTCACCGACGATCTGGTGGTTCCCTTGATGTACGCCGACCGCTTGCCCTTACCTTCGGCGTGGCGGGAACTGTGGCAGAAAATGCGGCACGACCCGGCCTCATTCGCGGTTTACATCCTGCTACGCTTTCTGCTTTCAGTTGGAGTCAGCGTCGCCGTCCTCCTCTTCCTGGTCCCTTTACTCGTAGGTCTATTTTCCGGCGCGATAATTTTAGCGGCGGTGGTGGTCCTGGCGCTGCATTTGGTAGGGCTCACTTGGGTATGGAGCCTGCCCACCATCAGCCTGGCGCTCGCCGCGCTGGCGGTGCTGATCTCCGTGTTGGTAATCCTACTGAGCACGGTCGGAATGCCAGGGCAAGTCTTTCTTCAGGACTTCAGCCTGCGCTTCATCGCGGCGCGCTCTCCGTCCCTTGAAGCCCTTTGTTCCGCCTCAGATGCGGAATTGCCGATTTCCGATTGACCCGCCGTGGCGGGTCGATTGCACCCCCGCTTTTGCAATCGACAATCGCGAGTCAGCCATCGTCAATCCCTCGCGTAGCCTTCCGTGGCGAGTCGATGACCCGAAGCAAGGTACCCCGCGGCCGGCATGTCTTGGACTCCCGTCGCGTCGCACCAGCGATTGTAGAAGTTGAAAATCGCGCAAACCGAGATGGCATCGTAGATCGCCTCGTCCGACCATCCCGCCCTTCGAACCTCCTCAACATCCTGGGAACGAATGTGGTTCGATTCCCGGTTGACCTTTTCCAGGAACTTGAAGAGCGCCTTCTCTGCCTCCGAGAGGGGGGCTGACCGATAGTCTTTCAAGACCGACGCCACTAACGCAGCATCGCCCAGCAATTCCGCCGCGACCGCGGCGTGCGAGCCGATTCAAAAAGGACACGCATTGCGGCTGGAAGTGAAGGCGGCAATCAGTTCCCTCTGGCCGGGAGAGAGCGGCGAAGGTCCGCGCATCAACTCTTGAATGAATTGGGAAAGATGCTCGGTCATTCGAGGCTTGAAAGCAAATAAGTAGAGAATCTGAGGGACGGGAATCCCTTGAGATTCCAACTCGGCAAACCTTTCGCCCGCCGGGCCCGATTTTGCCTCCCGTTCTACGTCCTTCAAAAACATGGGGTCCATGATTTGAATTCCTCGATTGTGAATTTTGTCAGCGTTTGCCCTGGACCACGCCTGGTCAAATTGGAAACGCAATCAAGTGCGCAGTGCGGCTTTGCCGCAGGTCGTCGCCGACTGGGTCGAGAGTGATTTGGACAAGCCAAGCCCTGGACATCGCCCATGATGCGCGCCTCCCACACTGGCGGTCAATAATCTCAAGAAAGGATTCGAGGAAGATTTTCCGATTATGATGATAAAATCTCTAAAGACATGAAACCCAAGGTCGCGCCATTCTTGTCCTGTAGTTTGGCGTTATTCATCGGAGGCTGCCCGAAGCGGCAGGCTCCCTCGCGAATCGTGTACGTACCTTCGCCAGCGCCCGCGGCGACGCAGGCTCCCATCGCCGAAGGCGCGCCGGCAATGGTGATCGAAGAGCCTGCACCGCCGGAACCCGCGGCTACTCCGCCTCCTGAAACCTCCACCAATAAGGCAACAGCCGACAAGCCTAAACGCGCGCCGCGGAAGGCGCCGCCGCCCGCAGACACTGAAACCACAACTGAAACGACCGAACCCCCGCCAACTCCCCAGGTGCCCTCCTTGGAGCCGCGCGAGAGTTCTGCCGAAGAAGCAGATCTGCGGCGCCAAATCCAGGGGTTGCAGGATGACGTCCGGCAGCGAATCGCCAAACTCGACCTCGCCGGACTCTCCGGCGCGGATCGCAAAACCCTCGACGATGCCCGCACCTTCTTCGAACAGTCCACCCGGGCTCTTAGTGAAGCCGACCTGCAACGCGCGCTCACTCTGGCGCGCAAAGCCTCCCTGCTGGTCTTGGCGCTCGAACGCTAATGCGGCCCCACACAGGCCCCCACCTGACGTCGTCCCATTGGCTTGCTGATTCAGAGTTTCCACAGTTCGCTTCCAGCACATTCGCTGTAAACTGGAAAGGCGTATACATCCCGACAAACAGAAGCTGTAAACAAATCGCATTGTAGGGGCGGCCCTTGTGGCCGCCCTGGGGCAACCATCCGCCAGTTGGCGGATTGCCCCTACGACGCCTCGCCAAAGCGCGATTTTTTCACACCTTCACAACGTCGGGACGTATACGCCACCCGTTGGAAACACAGGGCCGGCTGTGCGTCTTGGTGACGCCCAGGTCTGCGTGCTCTCTGTTTCAACCTCGCGCCCGACTATTGTACTGGGACACCCTAGGATACTTTCGAGTCTTTCAAGCGCTCAGCGATTTTCTCCCGGAACGGTCGCGCGAGCATCCCGGTTGATTTTTCGTGTTTGTTGCGCATGAAGAGTTGCCGGACGACGTCCGTTTGCTCGAAAACCTTTTTTCCGTCTTTGTCCGTCAGCCAGAAGTGAATCTTCGCGTTTTCACGTCCCGCCACCGAACCGGCAGCAATCAGCAACCGTTCTGCCGTGTTGCCTTTGTGCCACTCCAGGACTTCGCCGTCCAGAATATAGACACGGGCCTGATTTGAGGGAGCGTCAGTAACTTCGGCGAATTGGTCCCCATTTTTGGCCTTTATTTCCCCGATCGTTTGGGTTTGCAAGTCGTTCATATCGTAAGGAAACTTTACACCGGAAGCGACGGTGAAGGCATGAACCACGAGCGCCGGTTTCTCTTGGGCGCGCGCCGGTACAAGCCCCAGGATCACCACGAAAGTAAGCGACATCAAAGCCACCACCTTAAGTCTATTCATTGCATTCCTCCTGGTAATTATGACTTTCATAAAATGTGAAACTTGAACAGCAATCTAACCGCTCCCTGCGCGATGCGGCTGCCAACATACACTCAGCGGATACTCGGCGCAAGTTCAATCCGGTTATTCGCCAGAAGGGCCTTGTCCGTCGGCTGACGGGCAAGGCCCAATTCCTCGGAGTTAGCACCTATGGCGTGGGTATCATCTTGATAACCAGTATGGTCGGCCAACTGCTTTGGCTATCCACCTGAATGAGTTGGGAACCAGATACTACCAGGCCCGTGATGATCCCGGGATTATTCGAGGTACTGAAGGTTCCGTCGGGATTCACGGTCAAGGTCACGCTGAGGGGTTGATTGCCTTGCTGGCCCGCAGAGCTGTCTTCCGTACCCGTGACATCGCCGTCACTAGTGATCGTGGCCACCCCTGTCAACGTTTCGTGGACACCTTCGAGAGGCACCTCTTGCGTACCAAAATAGTAAGTGCCCGCCGTGATTGAGGTTGCCGACTGCGGCACAAGCTGCCCAAGCATCGCGTTCTTGTCCGTTCCCAACATAAAGCCCGTGTTGGGCCCGGTCAGGTAGAAGACAGGAGGGTAGCTCCAGGTACTGTTAGAGTAGGAGGTTCCGCAATTCGTGCCACTGGTGGCAACCCTGCCGTGCGAGTCGATAGTGTAGGCGCAAGACGGAGTGCTGGGGGACGGCGTCGCCCACGTCCCGCCGTCATCCTCGTAAATGTTGGCCGTATAGCTGGATCCAGTGGCATTAAGAGTTGCAAACTGCGTGACCGTTCCCACCCCGATCCCCGCTCCTGACCCATAAGAGGCCAGATTGCCGGATAGGGTTAAGGATCCACTCTGGAGCTGTACGTACCCGACCAGAATAGTAGTCGAGGCGCCGCTCGTGGTTATTTCGAGTTCTTGCGTGCCCGACACTAGGTAGGCCGCACGGTTGAGGGTTACGCCTGACAACGTCGTGGCGACGGTATACCGGCCGGTCGTCGGATCGGGAGTAGTGTAGGTGCCGGTGATGCCTGAGTAGTTGTGGACCGAACCCTCAAAATTCGAGTCATACTCGCCAGCTGTTATGTTGCCACCGCTGGCGGTTTTGGTTCCTACAATAGCAACTCGCCATCCATAATAAACGCCAGTCTGCCAGTACACCCAGACGCCGTTGGGCACGGCAGCGGGGACGTGCTGCTGGAAGATTTGACCCGAAGCGATATAGTTGACTGGGGCAGGCTCAAATTCCTGGATCGTGCCTTGCGCGGCGCCTGCCGGTGTGGGCGAAATAGCGAACCGCGTGGTGAAGGTGTAGAACAGAGTCTGTATGGTGGCGCAACCGCGATTGTCCGAGCCCAGAGTGTAGGAACTGCCACTGGCTGTGATACTGCCGGATTGGACGCCCACGCCGTTGCCGCTCACTTGTGCGCCATTGGCATCGACAGTGCCTGCAGTGATATTTCCATTTCCATCCGCCGTAAAGGATCCGACAGCCCCGAGGAACCCGTCGGCGGTGTACCCGATCAAGTCAAAGGCGTATTGCCCTTTGAGCGCCTTCTCGTTCCCTGAACCGCAGGCGGACGCCGAGACGATGGTGATGCTCAAAGCCGTAGTCTTACTCTGGGGCGGCACGCTGGAATCGGTCACCGTGAGTGAGAAGTTCGAAGTGGCGGCAGCGGTGGGCGTCCCGGAAAGCGTCCAACTCGTCCCGGAACCGCTCAGCGTCAACCAGGCCGGAAGCGTTGAGCCGGTGGCCACAGTCCAGGTATATGGTGGCGTACCACCGGAAGCTTGCAGCGGCTGGTTGTAAGCCGTACCAACCGCAGCGTTGGGTAAGGTGGTGGTTGTGACGGAGAGCGGCACGTTATTGATAACGATAGTCAACTGCTGATTGACGCTCTGTTGGGGGCTGCTCGAATCGGTCGCCGTTACCGTAAAGGTATAGCTGCCGACAGCGGTGGGAATGCCGGATACCACTCCGACACCGCTCGCGTTGCCTTGCAGGGTGAGCCCCGGAGGCAACGTGTTGGCGGGGACGCTCCAGGTGATCGGGAGTGTTCCGCCGCTAGTCTGGATATTCTGGCTGTATGCGGTAGCCACCGTACCGCTCGGCAACGCGGTTGTGGTGATACTCAACGGGGGGTTGATCGTGATACTCAACCCCTGAGTTTTCGTCTGCTGCGGGGTGCCGGAATCGCTAGCGGAGATCGTGAAATTCGTTGTGCCCGCAGTGGTAGGCGAGCCGGATATCGTCCCCGAACTACTCAGACTTAGTCCGGGCGGCAAACTCCCTTGGGAAACACTCCAGGTGATTGTTCCTACGCCGCCGCCGCTATGTAGCGTGACGCTGTAAGCGGAATTCACGGTGCCGTTGGGCAAGGATGTGGTGGTGATAGTCAACCCTGCGTAAACCGTGATGCTGAGCGCTTGCTGCACAGTCTGCTGCGGGGTGCCTGAATCTTTGGCCGCGACTGTGAAACTCGAAGCTATCGCCGTGGTGGGCGTGCCGGAAATCGCCCCTGAACTGTTCATGGACAGTCCCGCCGGCAAAGTGCCGCTGGTTACGCTCCAGGTGATGGTTCCCACGCCCCCGCTGGACTGTAAGCTGGCGCTATATGCGGCGCTGACCACCCCGTTGGGCAGGGTCGTGGTGGTGATGGTCAGTTGGGGATTGATGGTGATGCTCAGTGACTGGTTCGAGGTCTGCTGCGGGGTGCCTGAATCTGCGGCGGTGACGGTGAAAGGCGCGGCGCCCGCAGCCGTGGGCGTGCCCGAAATGGCGCCGGAAGCGCTTAAATTCAATCCTGCCGGCAGACTTCCGCTGCTCACGTTCCAACTGATAGTTCCTGTGCCGCCGGAAGCCGACAGCGAGGCGCTGTAAGCGATACCCACAACCCCGTTGGACAACGAAGTAGTGGTAATGGTCAACGGGGCGGGCTTGATCGTGATGCTAAGCTGTTGCGTCGCTGAGAGCCGCCCGCCCTGTGCTCCTGAGGAATCTGTCACCTTCACGGTGAAGTTCGAGACTTCGGGGCTGGTGGGCGTGCCGGAAATCGCTCCCGAACTGCTCAAGGAGAGGCCCGCAGGCAGCGTTGAGCCGGACGCCAAGCTCCAGGTGAGCGTGCCCGCCCCGCCGCTGGCCTGCAAAGTGGCGCTGTAAGCTGTGCCTGCGGTGCCACTGGCGAGCGAAGTCGTCGTAATGCTCGGCGCCGGCGAAAGGACGACATTCGAGGACATCGTTTTTGTTGTGTCGGCAACAGAAGTTGCTGATACCTTCACCGTCATATTAGCGGAGACGGAGGTCGGAGCATTGTAAGTCGCCGCACTCGTCGTCTTGTTTGAGAAGGTCCCGCAAGCAGTCCCGCTACACGATGTTCCAGACATGCTCCAGGTCACCCCATCGCCGCTGGTGTCGTCTGCCACCTTGGCGCTGAAATTCAAAGCTTGCCCCTGATCGATGCTTGTCTGAGCCGAGGGAGTAAGAGAAACAGACATTTTTTGAGCCTGGCTTCCCCCGCCGCATCCGCATAAGAGCGATAAAGCTGAAAACATCAAAAGAAGTTTTTTCACGATAACGTTGCCTCCTGGGACATCAACGGTTAGGGCTTGATGCAAGATCTACCCCCCAAGTCATTCCGAGCGCATTTACCTCCATGAAATGCCTGGGGTTTCCCTGCTGCGCCCGGAATGACCTGCATGGGGCTTCCCTCTCCACGGACTCCGCTTCTTGACTTCACTCAGGCTGCGCAAAGCAGCGGGAAAATGACTCAACTTTTTCGCGGATGTGAATCGCTCGCGGGAAGGCCCTACTCGGGCGATGTAAGAAGCATGGGAAAGTGGTATGCTCTGTGCGAAATTGAGTCGGAGATTCTGCGCGGACGGAGGGAGTTTTGGAGCCGGGCAAAGGAGAAATCACTTTACTTTTGGCAAAGTGGAAGGACGGCGACTCCTCAGCCTTCAAGGAACTGATGCCGCTCGTCTACCCCCACCTTCGGGAAGTGGCCGCGGCCTACATTCGCCGCGAGCGCAATCCCGACGTTCTTCAGGCAACGGCCCTGGTCCACGAGCTTTATCTCCGGCTGCTGAAACAGAAGAAGGCCGCTTGGGACGACCGTCAGCATTTTTACACCTTCGCCGCCAAGATAATGCGTATGATCCTGATCGATCACGCGCGCGAAAGCCAGGCGCAGACGCGAGGCGGCGGCTTTGACCGCGTCCCTCTCAGCGACGACCTCCTGTGGGTCAACATCGGCAGCCCGGAACTGCTGGACCTGAACCACGCGCTCGACGAACTGGGCGCGCTCGATGCCTACAAGGTCCAACTCGTCGAACTACGCTACTTTCTGGGTTGCACGGCCGAGGAAACAGCTTCCCTGATGCAGGTATCCAAGGCCACCGTGGATCGCGACCTGAAATTCACTAGAAGCTGGCTGTACCGGCGCATCCACCCGGGCATGGCGGTGGGCGCCGCATGATGCACATGTAGCGACGGTCTCTGACCGCCGGCTTTGAATTCTTCCGCCGCTCGGAGAGTTCCGCTACAGCAAGCGCCACCGGCGGGGTTGTCGCCAAATGCACCAAACCTCAGAAAGCTTTCAGCAGATTGAGGCGATCTTCCACGAGGCTCTCGCGGCTCCCGCCGAAGCGCGGACCGAATTGATTGAGACCCGATGCCACGGGGACCGCGAACTCGCAGCCGAGGTGCGCTCGCTGCTCGAGGCCTGCCAGGCCGAAGAGCGCTTGGCGGCTTCCCGCCGGTCGGCCCCGGAGGTCGGCTCAGATAATCTGCCCGCGCGTAAGCGTGTCGGGCCTTATGAGCTTGACCGCCTGCTGGGACGCGGTGGCATGGGCGCCGTCTATCTGGCGCGTCGCGCCGACGGGCAGTTCGAACAGAAGGTCGCCATCAAACTCATCGACCTACCCCTGGCCACCGAGTCTGTTTCGGGAGAGGTTCCGCCAGGAGCGCCAGATTCTGGCTGAGCTCCAGCATCCGTATATTGCCCGCCTGCTGGATGGCGGCGTCACCACCGAGGGCGACTTGTACCTGGTGATGGAGTACGTGGATGGAGTTCCCATCCATCGCTTCTGCGAAGAGCAGCGCCTTTCTGTGCCCCAACGGATCGCGCTGTTCATGCGCGCCTGCGAGGCCGTCCAGTTTGCTCACCAGAACTTCGTCGTGCATCGCGACTTGAAGCCGGACAACATCCTGGTGGGTCAGGACGGCACTCCCCGCTTGCTGGACTTTGGAACCGCCAAACTGCTCTCCCCCTCTCTCGCCGGGCCGGACAGCAAACTTACCCGCGAAGGATATCAGTCCTTCACTCCGCAGTACGCCAGCCCGGAACAGGTGTTAGGCAATCCCATCACCACGGCCTCGGACACCTACTCGCTCGGCGTGTCTGTTGTATCTTCTGCTGACCGGAACGGTCCCCTACGAACTCAAGGAACTGACTACCGCAGAGATGCTGCGCGTGATCTGCGAAGAACCTCCTCGCCGGCCGACGCAAGCAGCGGGCTCCCACCAGCGGCTCGATGCCGATCTGGAGGCGATCCTGCTGAAGGCTCTGCGCAAGGAACCCCAGGAGCGTTATCTCACCGCCGAGCAACTCGCCTCCGACCTTCGCGCCTATCTCGAGGGGCTGCCGGTGGCGGCGCGCCGCGGCACGCTGCGGTATCGAGCCGGGAAGTTCATCCGCCGCCGCCGCTTCAGCGTGGCGGCAGGGGCGCTGCTGGCCGTCTCGCTGGTGGCCGGCGTTGCGGGTGTGTTGTGGCAGGCGAGAGTGGCCAACCAGGAGCGGCGCAAGGTTGAGGCGCGCTCCGCAGATCTGCGCCAGTTGAGCAACAGCCTGCTCTCCGAATTGGACGAAGCCATCAAGCAGCTTCCGGGTTCGACCGGCGTACAAAAGCTGCTGGTCACGCGCGTGCTCGAACACCTGGACCGCATGGCCAGGGACGCGCGAGGCGACCGCCAGACCCAACTCGATCTGGTGGATGCTTATACGCGGCTGGGGAATATTCAAGGCAACGCCTACGATCAGAATCTGGGCGATCCCGCGGGGGCGTTTGTCAGCCTTGATAAAGCTCTTGCCATCGCGGGGCCGCTTGCGACCTCTAACTCCAAGGACCACGAAGCCCTCCGGGCGCTTGCCCTGGTGCAGCAGTCGCGCAGCGAGATTCTGTGGCAAACCGATAGAACGGCGGAGGCGGTTCCCGTCATGCGGGAAGCCCTGAAGAGCTTCGACGCATTGGCTGCAGACCCTCACGCCTCTGCGGCGCTGATCTACGAGGTTTCTTCTGCCTATGGCACCCTGGGCGACGAGCTGGGACAGAACGGCACAGCCAGTCTGGCGGATTCTGCCGGGGCGGTCGCCGCCTATCGCCAGTCTCTGGCGCTGGATGATCGCGCCCTCAGCATTGATCCGAATTTCCTGCGCGCCAAGCGGGGTCTGGTGATCAACGGCTTTAAGATTGGCAGCGTGGAGATGGAGACCGATCCGGAGGAAGCGCTGAAGGAAATTCAGGTTGCCTTGCAGCGCGCCGATGCGCTGCCCAAGGCCGAACAAGACAGCCTACCGGCGGTGCGGCTCCGTGGAATGGTGCTGCGCAAGGAGGCGAATGCCCTTGAGCGATTGGGAGAGTATGCACAGGCGGTCCCCCTCTTTCACCAAGCACTCGAAATCCACGAGCGCATTGCCGCGCAGGACCCGAAGGATTCCCGGGCTCTTTACGACGTGGTAACCGTACTGGACGATGAAGCAAAGAGTTTTGAGGATGCAGCCGATCCGGTTCTGGCTGTGAAGGCCGGCGATCGGCGCGTGAACCTGATCCTTGCGGAGGAGACGCTCGTGCAGGCCGCGGCGGGCCTCGAACGGCTGCTCAAACAAGATCCGGCCAACGATGTCTGGAAGGCATTCCTTGCCAGCATACAGGTGCGAATCGGCGTCACCAGAGCCAACCTGCACACCCCGGCGGCAGCTACAGACGAGTTGTCGAGGAAGGCCCTCGCTGCCTTGAAAGAAGTGGCCGAGAAAGGTCAGGCTTCCCCAATGGTCCTCGACCAGGCGGCAAATGCCTTTTTAACTGTAGAGCCGGCCTCCCTCAGAAATCCGCAGTTTGCCGTCTCCTGCGCCGAGCGCGAGGTGGCGATGAGCCATGCGACCGACGCCCTCCAGACTGCTGACCCTGGCCCAGGCCTACCGGGCCTCCGGCCAGGTCGAGAAGGGCCGCACGGCGGCGGAGCAAGGCTTGGCGCTGCTGCCGGCGCTCCGGCCCGGTAGCGTGAAGCCCAATATCCGCAAGCAGCTCGAAAACGCAACGCAGACTCGCCTCTGAACAATTGAAGCCTTCTAATTATTTGGCCAATTCCGTGGCATTGCGGCCGTCCGCTCGGGCGCTTGCTTCGGTCTGGGCGGTTGCTTCAGAAGTGTGAGTGGTCACGGGTTGTTTAGGGCGCTCGTCCACGTGGAGTTGAAAGATGTCCGGCCGCGCGTAATGGCCGACAACGTCCAGGTCGAATTTGCCTCGGATGATCTGCGCGCGATCGATTTCGGCGGTCAGAATCGCCTCTCCCTCCATGTTGGGTCCCGCCAGAAAATTGCCGAACGGGTCGACAATGCAACTCCCGCCCCGAGTCACAACCGTATCCGGATCGTCGCCAAAAACCGAACGATAATCTGCCGGGTAGTCGCGGCGCAGGTCGTATTGGTTGCAGGATAGCACGAAGCACCGCCCCTCGACCGCAATGTGGCGCATCGAAGCCATCCAGGAATCGCGCGAGTCGGCAGTGGGGGCGCAATAAATCTCGATGCCCTTGGCGTACATGGCGGCCCGCATCAGGGGCAAATAGTTTTCCCAGCAGATCACTGCCCCGATCTTCCCCAGCGGCGTGTCGAACACCGGCATCGTGGAGCCATCGCCAAAGCCCCACACCAGCCGTTCCGAGGCGGTGGGCATCACCTTGCGATGCTTGCCCAGGTAGCCGCCGTCGGGCGCGAAGAATAAGATGGTGCAATAGAGAGTGCCACGCTCCCGCTCGACCACCCCCACCACAAGGTAGATGCCGTGGCGGCGCGCCGTCCCGCCCAGCGCCTCCACCGCCGGACCGGGAACGTCCACGCTGCTCTCCCAATACCGCCGGAAGTCTTCGCGGCCTTGCTCGGAACGCGAGCCGATCACCGCCCCGAAGTCCAGCCCTCTCGGGTAAGCGGAAACAAACGCTTCGGGAAAGAGCACCAGGCGCGCCCCCTGCCCGGCCGCCTCGCCCGCAAGAGCGTGAACTTTCTCAATCGTCCGCTCACGGTTGAACGCCACCGGAGCCGCTTGCACAACCGCCACTTTGAATCGCTGCACGCCTGAGGTCATTTCTTTCGCCTGCTGAGTTTCTTTCGCTTGCTGATTCGCAGTCTCCATAGTTTACCCATGCACCCGGATCGGTGCACATATCATAACCCACGAGAGGCTGGGCCGCATCCTCGCGCATGGCAGGGGATAAGTTTGATGTAGAGGCGGCTTCACCAGGCTGCGGAAGAACCCCTCCAAGCTGTCATTCCGATCCGTCAGCCGACGGAGAGGAATCTCGCTTTGAGTGTTTCCAAGACAATGCGAGATTCCTCGTCGGCTGCGGCTCCTCGGAATGACAGGGCAAACGGGTTTTTCCGCTGCCTGTTCAGCCCGGCACGTGCTGCTCTTAATGGCCGCCTGCCATCCTGAGGAGTCCGTCAGTCCGTCAGTTGACAGAGACGACGAAGTATCTCCGCAGTTGCCTTTTGTGCCCAGCCACCAGCGACGAACTGCAGAGATGCTTCGTCCGCCAAAAAGCGGCGTCCTCAGCATGACATGCGGCTGGACCGGAACTCCGCCAACCAAGGGTACACCCATCCGCAGCCACGCCAGCGCTGATGGCTAAATCGAAGACATGCCATGTAGCTGTACATCTGCTCCACCCGCGAGTTCCATCTAACATACTTTGTTTTCAACTACATTCCCGCTTTCAACGCGTAACTATATTTGTTTTCTATGACATTCCCGCTTAGCCCGCGAATTTTCCGTGCCTGCCCTTTGTTTTCATAGACATTCGCGCGTCGTTACCTCAATTTCTAAAGTTACTGCGCTTCTTCTTTACCTGTCGGCGGTGACATTGTGCCGCAGTTTGCGTTACGGGCCAAGACCCACGCAAACTCCAACTGCCCTCAAACGCCGTAGGCGGTCGGCAGTACGCAGAAGGCAGCCGGCACCGGCCAGAGGTGAGGAGGCAACAGGCAATTCATAATTCACAATTCACCATTCAGCATTTTTCCCCTACAGCCCCACTTACTAACCTAGCCTATTTTTTTCCGCCTGTCAAGAGACAGGAAGTCCATTTTCCCCTTGCACCGCAGCCAATCCACCTTAGTCAAAATCCAGAATTGTCCCGTCCCCGCCGGCGCAGAGCGAAGCCCTGCGACTGTGCGCTCAGCAGAAACCCCGTGCTGCCGAAATCGCCCGAGAACTCCCATCAGGTCGCAGCGGAATCGGTGACTGGCAAAGTGGTTGATGCGACGATAGGCGCCGGAGGTTATAATGCGCAACAGCCTCGGTGCAAAATGGCGTCTACAGGCAGGCATGACGAGGGCAGTGTACCGCCATGGAAGCTGAAACGCCCCGATCTATCGGTGCGCCAGCCGACGCGATTTGAATGTAGCGCTGACCTTTAGGTCAGCAAGGTGTGAAAACAACAAGATTGCTGACCTGAAGGTTGGCGCTACAAAGACGTGGTCGTTTGAATGTAGCCCTGACCTTCAGGTCAGCACGGTGGGAAAGCAGCGAGACTGCCGACCTGAAGGCCGGCGCTACAAAATCAGTGACGATTGCTACTATGTAGCGCTGACCTTTAGGTCAGCAAGATGGGAAAATAGCAAGACTGCCGACCTAAAGGTCGGCGCTACGAAACTCGTGAAGATACCATTCCGTCGCAAAAACATTCGGTTGCCGCGCTCCTCCTACATCGGGCCTCAATGGTACTTCCTCACAACCTGCACGCTGGACCGTATCCCGAGATTTCGCGACGGAACGCTGGTAGCAAAGGCGCTGGGCTTCCTGGTGGAAGAAGCGCAAACGCACGGCTTTGACATCCAAGCGTACTGTTTCATGCCGGATCATCTCCACCTGCTGACCAACGGAACGCACGCTACAGCCGATTGCCTAACTTTCGTCAAAACCTTCAAACAGCGCTCGAGTTTCACCTTCAAACAGAGAACCCAAAAGCCTCTCTGGCAGGACAAGCCTTACGACCACATTCTGAGACCGGATGAAAGCTGGGAAGCGGTTGCCTACTATATCTGGATGAATCCTGTCCGCAAAGGTTTGTGCGAGCGACCGGATGATTGGCCATTTTCGGGGTCGCTGACTGTCGACTGGAAGCGATTTCTGACGCCACCGGAGAAGCTGTGGGTCCCTCACTGGAAGTAGCTTGAATGTGGCGCTGACCTTTAGGTCAGCATTGCCGGAATACAATAGAACTGCCGACCTAAAGGTCGGCGCTACATAGGTCAGCACGGTGGGGAAAATGACGAACAGCTATTGCTTCTGTCCAGCGTTTTTCAGGGCGTTGCGCATACGTCCTGGCGGTTTGAACGTGTGAAAAAATTAAGAAAATCGAAAAAAGTAAAAAGTGTTTCTTGTCTTAGCTCTATAGCTATGATATATTAGCCTCTGACCGCACTTCCATCGGGGAGGCCAACATGGGTTACCAGTCCACCGTACAAGTGATCCAGCGGGGCGGCAAGAACCGCCAGTGGTACCTGATCTGTCCCTCGCCGCTGGCGCAAGCCCTGGAGATCGAGAAAGGCGAAGTGATCGAATGGGTGGTGGAGGACAAACATACGCTAATCCTGAAACGTGCTCCCCGGCGTGCGGATTCATCCCCCACCCGGAGGAGGCGACATGAGTGACGCCAGCGAGAGCCAACAACCCGCCATGTGGGCGGAGGGGGAGTTGAGGCGGGAACCGCAGCCGCTCCCCAGCCAGCCCGAGCCGGAGCGAGAGCCACGTTTGAAGCCGGTGAACCGGAAGCAGTTGTTGTGGCACGCGGTGGACGTGGAAAGACTGGTGGGCCCCGACCATCTGGTGCGCGCCATTTGGGAACTGGTCGGCCAACTGGACCTGACCGGCTACACGGCGGAGGTGAAGTCGGTGGAGGGGGTGGCGGGGCGTGCGGCCTATGACCCGCACCTGCTGATCAGTCTCTGGATTTATGCTTACAGCCAAAAAGTGGGTTGGGCGCGGGAAGTGGCGCGGCGCTGCGAGTACGATCCTGCCTTTCAGTGGCTGACGGGGATGGAGGTGGTGAATTACCACACCTTGGCGGATTTCCGCGTCCAGCACGAAAAGGCTCTGGATGAGCTGTTCGCGCAGTTGCTGGGGGTGCTGAGTAGCGAGGGTCTGATCAGCTTGGAGAACGTGGTGCACGACGGCACGAAGGTGAAAGCCTCGGCCAGTGGCAACTCGTTTCATCGGGAGAAGACCTTGCGTGCGCATCTGGAAGCAGCGCGGGAGCGGGTGCGGGAGATGGGTGATCCCCGGCAAGAGGAATCCCGCCGGTGTGCGGCAGCCCGCCAGCGGGCGGCGCGCGAGAAGGTGGAAAGGTTGGAGCAAGCCCTGGAAGAGATGGAGAAGGTGCAAGCCGCTCCCGAGGCGCACGCGGAGCCATCCCAGCGGCGGGTGAGCGAGACCGATCCGGAAGCGCGCAACATGAAACAGAGCGACGGCGGCTGTGCGCCCAGTCACAATGTGCAGATTTCCACTGACACCGCGCACAGCATCATTGTGGGGGCGAGCGTGACGCAGGCGGCCAGCGATCAGCACGAACTGGTGCCGGCGATGGAAGAGGTCGAGCGGCAGACGGGGCAACCGCCGGAGCACCTGGTGGTCGACGAGGGCTACACCACGCGGGAGAATATCCTGGCGGCAGCGGAAAAGGGCGTGGACTTGATTGGGAGCACGATGGAACCGAATGCCCAGGCGAGCGCGCGGCGACTGGAGAAGCGCGGCGTCGATCCCGCCTTTTATCCGGACAAGTTCCCTTACGACGCCACCACCAACACCTATACCTGTCCAGCCGGCAAGCAACTCCCTTATCAAACCACCAAGCACGACCGGTTGGGAGTGGAGCGCCACGTGTATAAGGCGCGGGCTGCGGACTGCCGGGATTGTGCATTTCACGAGGAGTGTTTTCCGGGGCCGCGGGGTCGCACACTCATTCGCACTGAGAATGTGCCGGTGGTAACGGCGTACATGGCCAAGATGCAGACGGATGCGGCCCGAGCCCTTTATCGCTTGCGCGGCCCGGTGGCGGAATTTTCGAACCTTTGGCTGAAGGCCAAGCTGGGGCTCCGGCAGTTTTGCGTGCGCGGCTTGCAGAAGGTCCGCTGTGAGGTGTTGTGGGCCTGCCTCACTTACAATATTCAGCAATGGTTCCGCCTCCGCTGGAGGGACCGCCTGATCCCAGCCCAAGCCTGAGGGAGAAGGAGGGACGGAGGGGCCGAGAGCCCCACCCGAGGAAAGGAAATCGAATGTCGTGGCCATAATCAATCACAGCCGCGGTCGATAGGACCCGCAAAACGACGGTGCTGCGGGAGAGCGGACCCTCGCCTCCGCCAATTCTTTCACAGCTTCTTTTTGTCGGGATGTATGCGACGTCGTTTATTCGCGGGCGGCACAGGGAACGTTGTGCGATGTCTGCGAATGCTCCCAGGCCGACGAGGTACTGCGCGCGGACGCGCGGCACCGATAGCGCTGATGGCTATATCGCGGACATGCCAGAGTGCGTGAAATCTGCGCCCGCGACCGCTCTTCTCTTCAGGAACGCTCTCCTGATCGGCGAACGCGCACAGCCCGCCGTTTACTGATGCGCCGCCAACGGCCGCTGTTCCTGCCGTCGCCAAGGTCATTTCAATGCGCGCTTGATGGCGGCTTCCGCCACGGGAGCCATCACAGCATAACAACGATCGTTGGCGTGCGCGCCATCCTCCGAGTAGCCCTCCTTCAGCATACCTTTGCTGTCCACCACGGCGGAGTAGTAGTCGGCGACCTCTGCGTGTATTTCGGCGGCATAGCTGCGCAGCCAGATATTCAGCTTAACGATGTCAGCGTGCGGATGCTTCTCCGTCTGCTTATGGGAAGTGTAGTCGCTGACCGGGAGAATCTGGCCGAGAATTACCCGGATAGCGTTTGCCTGCGCGAGTTGGCACATGGCCCGAATGTTGTCCTCAATCATTTCGGCAGTTTCTGGGCCCGTGTTACCGGCGATGTCATTGATCCCGCCCAGGATCACCACAGCCGCAGGGTGGAGATTAACGACGTCGGGATAGAAGCGCACCAACATCTGAGGAGTGGTCTGTCCGGGAATACCCCGGTTCACATAGGGCTTGCCAGGGAAATATTTTGCTAGATCCCAAGGCTCGGTGATGGCATCCCCAATGAATACTACGCGCCCCTTTTCGACAGGCTGTGCCTGGAGTTTCATATTCTCGGCGTGGTAGTAGCTGATCTCGCCCCAATCCTGCGCCTGGTCAGCGACGGCCTGTGCCTGAACGGCAAGGGTTTGGGCCGCAATCGTCGGGCAACAAGCAGACCCTCTAGGGCGTGTCAGGTCTTGCACAAGCTGTGCCTTTCCTGGCGCGGGGGCCAAGAGTCCTGGCATCAGTAAGAAGAGTAGCCACACATGGGGTTTCATCGTGTCCTCCGGACGTGAGTTCATGCTGGACGCAAGGTTTCGAGGTTCACAGGAAGGAACCACCGGCGGCTCGAATCCTCTCTAGTCCCTCCGCTGCGCCGCGTTGGTTGCGATGCCAGTGAACCAATGTGATAGCGCCACGAGATTCAATATTATAAGGCCACTTAACGCGCACTCGGAAACAATCCACTTGGGGTATCACGCCCCACCGGGAGGCTGATTCAGCAAAGTCTGTAACGGTGTAACTTGAAATCAGATTCTAAGAGACTGGCGTGGTGCATACCTCCCGACGGTTTTTGTCGGGAGGTATGCGACGTCGTTTATTCGCGGGTGGGACCGAGAACGTTGTGCGAGGACTGCGAATGCTCCCAGGCCGACGAGGCACTGCCCGCGGACGCGCAGCAGCGACAGCGCTGTTGGCTAAATCGCAAACATGCCACGGTGCGTGACAACTGCGCCACCCGCGCATGCGGCTGATCTCTTGGGAGTCATTCAGAAGCCTGCGAACGCGTCGTTGACAATGCTCTCGATCAACGTCACTTCCTTACCGCGCAGTTTCTTGAACTCGCCCTCACGGCGATTTTTGGACAGAGTCCCATTGTTCTGTCTGATGAAAATCACCAGGTTTTCAGCGACCCGGTCCGGCATTTCGACCGCATCCATGACGCGGCGGATTGCTTCGTCGTGACGGCGAAGATAGTCGATCTCGCGGGGGAGATCCTGCTCAACGGTGCGTCGAACGCATGCATACAGAAACTCCGCCTCCCCTGTGCAATCGAAATAGCGGTAGAGATCGGCGGTCTCGTTGAGTACCTCGACGTTGCGCTGAGGCGTGGGCCGCCACTCGATGAAGGGCATGAGCAGGCCGGTATGGGCCTGCAAAGTTGCGCGGTAATCGTCTATGCGGTCCAGCATCACGGACGAAACCGGGAAGACCATGCCCGGCGGCGTAAACTTCCGTTCGGCGAGGACATGATGGATCAGGCAACGGTGCATACGGCCGTTCCCATCCTGGAACGGATGGACATAGACAAATCCGAAAGCAGTTGCCGCTGCCTTCAGCACCGGGTCGATTCCATCGCCGCGCATGCGGTCGTTCGCCTCCAGCAAGCCGCCCATGAGATCGTCCAGATTATCAGGACGCGCTCCGATGAATTCCGGGAGCGGATCCCCATGGTGGTCCCGTTCTCCTACAAAGACGCCGTCGGGACGCAGGCCTGAGCGTACAAATCGCGTGTCCTCAATGAGGACACGCTGAAGGCGAATGATTTCATCAAGCGTGAGCCGGTTCTTGCCGGCTTGCAGGACAGCGCGGCCCCATCTCTCCAGCCGGTTGCGTGGCGGACGCTCGCCCTCGATCTCGAAGCTGGCCCGGCTGTCGGCCAGCAGCATGAAGCTGGCGGCACGCGCAACCAGATGAGCTCCTGTGCGCCCCACGGTTTCCCGTGCCTCGGCGGCAAGGTCGAGTGCCAGGAATTCCGTGAGCGCTTTGGTGCGTCGGATGACCGGACAGAAACGGCCGGTACCCAAGAGGTTGTCGCGCACGCGATGGCGCTTCGAAAGCCGCGGCTTGCCCGTGAAGTACTCGGCGGGGTCGAGAAGATCGATGGCTGCGGCGCTGGGCGCGTCAGCCACATCGAGAGTGCGGCCAGTCAGGATTTCGTAGAGATACCACGCGCGCCGCGCCGGAATGCCCGTGGGGGCAGCCCGGACGATGGCCTCAACCTCGGCCTTGGGCACGGCTTCGAAGACCAGCTTCAGGATCAGGAAATCGGCGTCCTCATGGCGAAGCGCAAACGTCAGATGATCGGCAAAGGTATCGCCGGGCCAGTAGCGTTTATCAAAAACGGTCCAGGCTCCCTCCTCCCGGTGGCTGCCTCGAACATGCTGCTCGGAGACGCAACTCGGTCGCCGCACCGGCCCCCGAAGGGCGAGGGCATGAACAAGCGCGGCCCTGCCGACCAGTCTAGTACCGGCTGGGACGATCTTCTCTTGGAAGGCGGCGATAGGTGCCGTTGCAAGTCTCATGCGTCGAAAACCCTTTGGTCTAGTCGAAAAAAGCAGCAAAAGCACGCGCTTAGTCGAAAAATACTCTATCACGACCGATCGTCGAAATCCATTAATTGATGTCGAAAAACGCTCGAATATGTATTGTTATGTCGACATCTGCCATGAATGCGGTTCCGCGAGCCGAGCCGCGTATTGGGAGCGATCGTCGAGCGCAAAAGCTACTTCGATTCCACAGGTGTCAGAGCCTCCTGCGGACGCCCTCAGGACAGTGTCCTCCACCTGAATCCCGAATCCTGACTCCTGAATCCTGTCCTCACAGCCACAGGCGTTTGTTGGAGTAAAACGTGACCGGGCCGTCGGGATGCTTTGTTCGGTAAGCGCGAAACCGCTTCAACATTGCGGTATATCTGCGGTTGGAGGTCTTGAGCTTCCGATGAGGCATTTTGATGAGGGCGCGTTCCACTTCCCAAACGTTTTTTTCGGAGAGTCGCCAGTCGCCTTTCACCAAAGTCCGCAAGTCGGCCACCCCGTAGCCGGTGATCCGTCCCGAGCCATCCACGTAAGGGTCAACGTAACTCATTACCAATTGCCGGAGGGTGGGAAAGACAGGCTTGCGTCCGTGCAGGCCGGCATCACGGGAGCGGGCGACTGTTCCCCATCGCCCCCGCCGCCTGAATAGGAAGAGGACGTGATCTAACTTGTCTTGAGATTCGAGGTCGAGGAGCAAAGGTGGGTAGCCATGCTGCTCCAGGATGGTCGCGGCGGTGAGGGCGCCCTCCAGGCAGTGAGCGTTCCAATGCCGCACCACGCCGCGAAAGGTTCGCAGCGTTTCCCCGCCCTTCTCCCAGTTATAGGGAAGGTCGCGAAGAAAGGCCTGGACTTGGCGCGGAGTCCTGTATTTTTGAACGACGGACCACTCCTTAGCGTTAAATCGGGTGATCGGGAGATCAGGAGATCGGGCGATCGGGTGATCGGGTGAACAAAGAACAAGGCGCGTCGAATTTGTTTGTTGTTGGCCCGATCTCCCGATTACTGGTTTCCTGTTCGCCCGATCTCCCGATCTTCCGATCACCCAATTGTGTTGTTTCTTGTTCACCCGATCTCCCGATTTAGGCCCTTCCCCACCGGTCGTACCAAAGCTGAAAACAGAAGAGGGCCCAAAGTATTTTCCGGTGGTCCGCCCGCTCGCTCCAATGTTCTTCGAGAAGCCGGCGCACAAACGGGATGTTGAAAAGCCCTTGCCGCCTTAATTTCTCTTCTCCCAGTGCTTCCTCCAACCAAGGACGCAATTCTCTTCGCATCCAACGGCTGATCGGCACTGAGAATCCGCGCTTCTGGCGGTAAACGATTTTGCGGGGCAACCATTTCTCTGCCGCTTTCTTAAGAAGGTATTTGAGTTCGAAGCCACGGACCTTCAAGTCCCCAGGCAGGCCTGCCGCGAATTCAATCAGGCGGTGATCAAGGAACGGTGTCCTCATTTCAAGTGAACAGGCCATGCTGGCGCGGTCGACCTTCACCAAAAGATTATCTTCCAGATAGAGCCGGAAATCGACGTAGGGCATTTCCGCCAGGACGCTTTCGAAAGCCGCCCCATCCAATACGCGTTCGAGCGGCGCCAAGGCCTCCCGGCTGGGTGGTTGCGGACCGCTCCACTCCGGCGAAAAGAGTTGGTCCAATCCATCCGGACTCGTCAGTCCGAACCAGATCGCGTGCCGCTCAGCGGGCGGCTTTTCAACATAATCCAAAAACTGCCGGAGGTACCAGCCCACCGGAACGGCGCCGGCAGAAAGCGGCAGAAAGCGGCGGAGCCGGGCGAAAAATCCGTGGCGCAGGAGGCGCGGCAGGCGGAGATAACGGCCTGCCAGCCAGGCTCCAATGTAGGTCGGGTAGCCGCCAAAGAGCTCGTCGCTACCCTCTCCGCTGAGGGCCACTTTGATGTGCCGGCGAGCAAAGCGGGACAAGAGGTAGGTGGGGAGGATGGCAGGATCGGCCAGGGGTTCGTCAAGGTGGTCGGCCAGAATGTGCAGCGCCTCGCGCAGGCTTGGCTCGTTGGCCATCGTAACGTAGTGGCGCGTATGAAAATGCCGGGCCACGAAATCCGCGTAAGGTTCCTCGTTAAAAGACTTCTCCTCAAAGGCCACCGAGAAGCTACTTACGTTCCCGGGCGTCAACTCACTCATCATGGACACAAGGGTGGAGGAATCGATTCCACCGCTCAAGAACACGCCCAGCGGAACGTCGCTGACCAGCCTGGAAACGCAGGCTTCGTGAAGCTTCTCGGAGAGTTCTTCGACGAGCTGTTTTTCCTGGTTGACCGTAACTCTTGGCTTGCCTGCCGGTCGAAGATGGTCCTGAAGCCGCCAATAGGCGTCGATCTGTATCCTGCCTCCCTGGATAACCATTCGGTGCGCCGCAGGCAGTTTCCGAATCTCCGCGAAGACGGTGCGTGGCGAGGGGAAATACCCGTTAAGGAAGTATTGGGTTAAGGACGTGTGGTCGATGCCGCGGCCAATTGCGGGGTAGGCCAGCAGCGACTTGATTTCAGAAGCAAAGACCAAGGTGTGATCTCGATGCCAGTAAAAGAGCGGCTTCTCCCCTGCCCGGTCGCGCGCCAGGGTGAGCTGCTTCCGGCGGTCGTCCCAAAGCGCCAGGGCAAACATCCCGTTCAGCTCGCCGACGAAATCCGGCCCTTGGTCTTCATAGAGGTGAACGATCACCTCCCCGTCCGAATGAGTCTTGAACTTGTGGCCGCGTTCCAAGAGCTGCCGACGGATTTCGCGGTAGTTATAAATTTCGCCGTTAAAGACAAGGGTGACATCCCCCGTCTCGTTCGAGAGGGGCTGGTCGCCGGTCTGAAGGTCAATGATGCTCAGCCTGCGGATAGCCAGGACCACATGAGGCAGCTCGAACTTGCCATGGCTGTCGGGGCCGCGATGCTCGAGCCTGGCGGACATCTGAGCGATCCGCTCACGATCGGCCACGGGCTCGAGCTTCAGATTTAGGAGACCACAAATGCCGCACATAAGAAGCCAGTGACGAGTGACAAGTGACGAGTGACAAGCGACAACAAAAGCTAGTGACGAGTGATGAGTGACGACCTGTCCTTACAGTCTTTCTTGCTTGTCACTCGTCCCGCCTCGGCGGGTCACTTGTCACTGCCCTTACGGAATTTCCCACACCGAGAAGTCCCAGCCGGTCCACAACGGCTCGACTCGGTCCACGTCGCGGGCCAACATGCCCACATGAGAGTTGCGGACCACAATCAGGCGAGGCTGATTCGAGGAACGGGTCAAGTCGATGAGCTCGAGGATATCCAGCAGCCGCCGCTGGTCGACTGGTAGGGGATCAAGATCCTTGAAGGTGCGGTCGAGGGTCTTGGGAGACGCCTCTGGTGGTGACTGGCGTCGAATCTCGCGCACCCGCCACGCCAGGTAATTACTGGTTAACTCGTTCCCGCCGGTGGTCACCAGTCCCACGGGCCGGCGAAGATAGAATGGCAGGCTGGTGCGGAAATAATAATACCCGTAGATCGGCAGGTCTCTCTCGGGGCTCAAGAGAATTGTGTCCGCCAGACGGCGGCTGGAACTCGAGTCCGCATAAGCTCGCAACGGAGTGATCCAGCGCCCCAGGAGCATGGGAGTCGTCAGGGCGAGAAGCAGAAAGGCGGCGACGGAAAGCGATCTTCCCTGCGCCCGAGCCGCAATGTTCCTCCCCAGGAACGCCAGGGCTGCCAGAATCAATCCGCTATAAAGAATGGAAGGCCTCAGCATGGCGAAAACTGCTGGGTCAACCTTCCTCGCCAGATGCGAACGCGCAGAACTGAAGAGCGCCAACTGAGAGGAGGCCGCAACGATAAGACCCACACCGAGGAGTGTGGCGAATCCTGCGGTCAGCCAATCCGGCGACCGCGTCGCGTCCGGTGACGCCACGTCGTCCCAGGCCTTCGCCATCAAAATGCCCAGGGGAACAATGGCGGGAAGGAAATAGCCGGGAAGCTGCGACTGCGAAAGCGAAAAAAAAGCGAAAGTCACCAGCGACCAGGTAAGGAGAAACAGATTCGGGCGGAACGACCCAAGCCGAATTTCTTTCCATCGCTTATGCCGGCTCCATCCCGCCCAAAGCAGGAAGATGCTCCACGGGAAGAACCCTGCCAGGTACACGGGGAAGTAATAGAGCAGACCGCCTTTGCGATGCGCCAAGCCGCCGGCAAACCTCGCCAGGCTCTCCTCCACAAGCGCGTAGCGTGGGAAGTCCGGATGTCGCATCGAGATGGATATGAACCAGGGCAACACGGCAGCAAGAAACACGACACATCCTAGTCCCCAGCGCAGGCGTTTCAATTCCCGGAGCTTTCCGCGCAGCGCCTGGTAAACCGTGATGGAGAGGAGCGGGAGCAGGAAGCCGACCGGGCCCTTGGTGATGGTCGCCAACCCCATGGCCAGGAACATGAGCGTGTCCAGCCCCGGCCGGCGGAATTCCGCGGTCTCGGCGAACCAGAAACTCACCATCGCAAGCGTGACGAGGAAGGCGAGCGTCATGTCAAAGATGACTAAGCGGGAAAACACTATCACCAGCGGGGCAGTGGCAATGACCACCCCGGCGCGCACGGCCGTAGAATCGCCGAACATCCTGCGCGTAAGGAACCAGGAAAGCAGCAACAGGAACAATCCCATCAAAGCCGAGGGCGCCCGCGCCGACCACTCGTGAAGGCCCGCAAGCTTGAATGAAGAGGCTACCAGGCAGAAGAAGACCGCCGGTTTATCCAGATAGGGCAAGCCATTGTAATGGGGAGTGATCCAGTCGCCGGAGGCAAGCATCTCCCGCGCCACTTCGGCATTCCGCCCCTCGTCAGGCTCCAGCAACGGCAAGCTTCCAAGGCCCAGGAAGAAAAGGCCGCCCGCGAGGACTAAAAGCAAGAACAGAGGCAGGACGAGCTTCAATGTAGGAATATCTCCATCGTCAGGCGGAGGCCCGTTGCGCCGCGTTTTCCGTGTGGCCAGAGGTCGCGGGCGGCTCCACAACCTCGAGGACATCTCGATAGTCAATCCAGTTCTTTTTCATCCAGCGCACAGCCCAGACATCGGCCAGACCCTTTTTAAGCCTCCCCCAGGTCCCGTACTTGGTCTTTCCACCCAGGCGCGGATGATGACCCACGGGCACCTGCGTTACGCGGAACCCGCGCATCTTAAGAAGCGTGGGCAGAAATCGGTGCATGCCTTGATAAAGCTCCAACCGCTCCAAGCATTCACGCCGGTAGGCCTTCAGGGTGCACCCCGTATCGACGATGTCGTCCCCAGTCACCCAGTTTCGAAAGGCGTTGGCAATGCGCGATGAGATGCGTTTCCAAAGTGTATCCTGGCGGCGAACACGGATGCCGCAGACGGCGTCCCATTCACCCAGCATCTCCACCAAGCGCAGCATCTCTGCGGGATCGTTCTGGAGATCGCCGTCGATCGTCACCACTGACTTGCCTCGCGCCAGATGAAACCCCGCCGCCATGGCAGCCGTCTGGCCGAGGTTACGGCGGAAGTGCGCGATGCGGATGCGCGCATCCTTTGCTTGCGCCTCTTTCAACAGCGCCAGAGTCTGATCGGTGCTTCCGTCGTCCACAAACAGCATCTCGATTTGCCCGGGAGCGGCGTGCAGAGCAGACTCCAGCCGCTCCACGAGCGGGCGGATATTCTCCGCTTCGTTATAAACGGGAATGACGACGCTCAATGCGATACTTTCCACCCCTGGTCCTGCGCTCAGCGGATCCTCGATAATTGGATTAAGTCAGTTTATCGCTTGTCGCGCCGCCCGCGCCCTTTACCCCGCCAACGCTGTTGGCGAGGATCGGACTCCACCCCAGCCAAGCGGCGCCAGGCGGCGTACGCGTGTAATTCTAGCATGCTCAGACTCTCGACACTCGGATTTCGCGTGCATCCTAAGTGGATGGAGATGAATCCAAACAGATTGACGCGCTGAAAGTGGTGTCGTGGGAGGGCTCAGATGCAGAAAGTAAACATACCGAGACTGAGATTCAGGATTGGCTTCATCCTGATCGCTGGCGTACTTCTCTTTGCCGGATGCAACGCCTTGAAGGTCGGCCAGTCTACAGACGACAAAGCCGTCACTACGCAGATCCAAGCCAAGCTCTTTGACGACTCCGTGCTCAAAACGCGCGACATCCATGTGGCTTCAGACAAAGGCACGGTGACACTCACCGGGACGGTGGGCACGGACCTCGAGAAAGCTGCCGTGGAGCGCATAGCCAGCCAAGCCGAGGGCGTGAAGAGCGTGGTCAATCAACTCGTGGTGTCCTCCGCGCCCGCTGCGAATTCGCCGGTAACGATGCAGCCCGCGCAGACTGCCGAGGCAACACCGCCACAGTCGCTCCCTGCAATCGCCGCCCAGTCCGCGCGCTCGCGAGCCTCCCGGCACAGCCATCACGCCGCCAGCTCGAGAAGCGGTGAGGCGACCGCTGACCAGGCTAGCGCCCCAGAACCCCTGGCCGCGAGCCCGCCCCCCATGGCCGCGCAGACTGCGCCACCTGCGGCAGTTGCGGCTGCTCCTGCTGTTGCGCCAGCGCCCGTGGTCAAGCCGCCCGAGCAGATCACTATTCCCCCGGGCACCGTGTTCTCCGTTCGCATGATCGACAGCGTCGACTCTGCTCAGAACCACGCGGGCGACGAGTTCGCGGCCACCCTCGGAACGCCCGTGGTGGTGGGCGACCGTGTGGTCATCCCGCGCAACTCCGATGCGCGCGTGCGATTGGTGCAAACCACGAGCGCTGGGCGTATGAGCGGACGATCCGAACTTAAGGTTGAATTGGTCAGCGTAAGAGCAGGCGGCCAGATCTACGAACTCGAGACTGGCTACTACGAGCAAGCCGGGGCTTCGCGCAGCAAGCGTACAGCGGAGACCGTGGGCGGAGGAGCTGTACTCGGCGCCCTCATCGGTGCGATTGCAGGGGGTGGGAAAGGCGCCGCAATCGGCACCGTTGCAGGCGCGGGCGCAGGAACCGCGGCGCAGGCCGCGACTCACGGCCAGCAGGTGAAAATTCCATCCGAGACCAAGCTTGAATTTACTCTGAAGAGTCCTGTGACTATAACTTTGAACCCAGCGGGGTGAGCCGGCCGACCACAGTCGTCAGCTCTCAGCCTTCAGCCATCAGCTTTTGACCACGTTGCTTTGCACAAGCCTCTGCCGAGCGCCTATTGTAAGCCGGAGGGTGAGGCGATCTGCGGAAGCCGGCACAACCCGCGGCTGTCACTCCGGCAGTCCGAGGGCCTTCCAAGCGGGGTAGCGCAGCAACTTCCCTTCGCACACATTAGCCACGTATCGCCCGTTGCACTTGAATTGCATGATGCGGTTGCCTTCGCGCGCCAGTTCTGCCCAGCGAGACTCTGTCTTGGGGTTCTGTTCGATGCCCACCATGCGGTATACGCCAAGGTCAAATTCCACCATGCGAAGTCCTTTGCCCTTCGAGACGGTCACAGGATAAGTTTCGCCTTCCAGCTCGATATCGTCGCGCCCCTCGCTCAACGTTTGTTGCCATGCAGAAATCAGCGATTCACCCAGGGTCATGAGCCACCTCTTCACACGTCAATAAAGAACGGGATTGGAATGTAATTCTAAACCAAACCGCCTCCATTGAGAGCGGGCACCGTGCCGAAAAGTTGCTCATGAACATTCCAAAACGAGGCCGCACGGTTTATACTCACGCTGACCGGAGATAGGCAAATTGGAATGCCGATCAGAGGAGTTGGGATGAAGTATCTGAAGACCGCTGACTTATTGGGAACTCTTGTTTTCATTTCGGTGTGCGCGGCGTCGCTGGAAGTATGCGGCCCAGGCTCGCGCACAGATTTGCCTCGGTACACCAACGGGGATGAGCTCGTGCGGCCGGAAAATTACCAAGAGTGGGTATTCCTCACATCCGTGCTGCGGATGGGCGCCGAATCACCCGGCGAGGGGGCGTTCGCGAACGTCTTTGTCACTCCGTCGGCTTATCATCAGTTTCTGGCAAGTGGAAATTGGCCTGACAAGACCGTCTTCGTAGAGGAGAAGAGGACGTCGTCGAGCCGTGTCAACAAGGCGGAGCATTTTCAAACGGACTTGATAGGAATCAACGTTCAAGTGAAAGACGTAGCTCGATTCCGGGATAAGTGGGCCTTCTTCAGTTTTGGTTTCTCTCAAAAAACCGCCAAGGCCAACCCGAAAGCGAAGTGCTGGCAATGTCATAATGACCGTGGAGCGGCTGACACCACGTATGTCCAGATTTACCCTGCGCTAAGGTCGGTGGTGCAACAGTTCGGAACCTACCAGCACGGTCTTGGGGGTCCAGATTCATACTGAATAGGAGACAGGAGTCAGAAGTCAGGAGTCAGAAGAAAGATGGCGTGCTGCCAGCCTGACACAGGTGCCGCCGTCCGGCTTTCTTCTGACTCCTGACTTTTGACTCCTGTCTCCTGCTCTCTCACCCGTCACTGCCTCTACGGCTCGATAACGGTGCCTAACATACGAAGGAACGTGGCAAGCCATGCCGGGTGAGCGGGCCACGCCGGGGCCGAGACGAGATTTCGCTCCAGATGCGCTTCATCCATGTGCAAGTCAACGTAAGCCCCGCCCGCCGCCCTCACCTCCGGCGACACAGCGGGATAACAACTGCAAGTTCGGCCCTTCAGAACCCCGGCGGCAGCAAGAATCTGGGCCCCATGGCAGATCGCCGCAATGGGTTTGCCGGCATCGCTGAAGTGCCGCGCAACCTCGATGACTTTCTTATTCAGGCGGAGGTATTCGGGCGCGCGTCCGCCCGGTATCACCAGAGCGTCGTAGTCCTCCGGCTTCACTTCATCGAAGCTGGCATTCAGCGCGAAGTTATGCCCCCGCTTTTCGCTGTAGGTTTGATCCCCTTCGAAGTCGTGGATGGCCGTCCGCACCGTCGCTCCCGCCTTCTTATCCGGGCAGACCGCATGGACGGTGTGCCCAACCATCTGCAATGCCTGAAACGGCACCATGACCTCATAGTCCTCAACGTAGTCCCCCACCAACATAAGGATCTTCTTTCGAGCCATTCTGCTCCTCCTCGCTCAAAAATAGCCGTATTTCAGCCAGGCCTCCATAATATCTCTTCCGCGAAACACCCAGGTGCGCTCGTTCACTCTTTCAACGCCCTCGCGCAGATCGAATCGCGTGCCCGCGGCCGTAGTAAGCTCTATTTTTATTTCCACGGGGCCGGCAATCTTGTAAGGTCTGAACTCTCCCAGTCGCTGCATCGCTCGCTGGGCCTTTTCTCGAATGAGCGCGCAAGCGGCCGGGTGTGAAAGCATGTATCCTGCGGTACGGCTGACTCCGCTCTTGACCTCGGCGCATTCCGCTTCAGCAACCAGGTCGTGGATCTCCTTGCAAGCCGCGGTGTCACCCGACAACATGATGACCGGAATATTCATGGCGCCGGCCAGCAACACGCGTGCCCCTATCTCCCCCGTGGGTTTGCCGTTGACCCAGATGTTCTGTATGCCGCCCGAATCAAAAGCGTGACTGAGAATCCCCTTTTCCGCCCCGGCCATGGCGTGTTGCCCGATAAAAACCACGGCACTGTAGGAAGGATCAAGTTCGAGGGTGCGTGAGATGGGTCTGCCCGTCAGCAAGCGCGCCTTGGGATGAATGTCGAGCACGGAAAGGGCACGGCCGGAGTCATGCCCGTCCCAGACCACCACGTCGCTGGCGCCGCCCGCCAGCAAGCCCGCGACGGCTGCGTTCACCTCACCCGTAAGCAACTTGCGCGACTCCTCCCACCGCGGACTTTGAAAGGGGATAACTTGCAGTTCCGAGTCATAGATCCCATCCACTCCTTCCATATCCGTAATCATGTAAACCCTTGTCGATTTTTCAGTTTGCGCGGCCCCCCAACACGCTAGCGACAGTGTACCCAGCACCGCCAGCAAAAGTGAGGCCGTTGCTTTCATTTCTCGATTTCTGCCTTTCATCTTATGCACCTTCTTTCTCTCTAAGGATCGTGGAGCCACTCCCAATGATAGCGGGTTCTGTCTGCCAATGATAATTCAGTTAAAAGAAAAAGATGGCGGGGCCTCGCCGATAATAGGTAGTGGTATCATCTGCGAGGGATGGGTGCCTCAAGCCTCGGTCATTCCCGCGAAAGCGGGAATCCACTCCGCAAGCCTTCAGAAATGCGCCCTCCATGCACTGGATTCCCACTTTCGCGGGAATGTCCGGCGTTTGGAAAGGGATACCATTCCAAGTGACACCACTACCCGATGCCGCATCCTGTTGCTGTCGGTCCCCTGCGTGGAATAGACTGTGGGATGTTGTTTTCGTCTGAATCAAAGGCGGTGAATTCCGATATGCGAAACAAATTCATCGGTCTATTCTTTCTTCTCGTCCTGCCGCTGCGCATTGCGCGCGCGCAAGGCACCGTGCCCACATTCCAGCACACCGTCGGCCAGGGCTCCTATACTCTCGTCGGGCGCGATCCGGCGCGGGGAGGCGCGACCACCATCCCCACGGTGCTCGTTCCCATCACGCTCTCTTTTGACGCGAAGAAGGCCGCCGGCAAGCCCTTCATCATGGACGCAGCCCCGGACGTTCCGCGCGTCCTCCGCTCGCCCGTCTTCTCCAAGTTCGCCTTCCCTTCCGGCGGCAACACACAGTACGCCGACGCCATGCTGCGCACCACCTTCCCCAAGGCTGAGGGGTGGCATACGCTGCTCGGCAAGCCAGAGCTGAAGCCTGTGAAGATCACCGTCCCTGCCGGCTACGGCTATGTCCTCACCTCGAAGAAGAGCGGCGGCTCCTTCGCCGTTGTGGACCTCGAGTTTCTGCAAAAGGAACTCTTCAAGCAACTTCCCAAACAGGAAGGCAAGCTGGTCATCGCCGTGACGCATAACACCACTTTCTACGCGGATGCGCGACGCAACGGTGTGCTGCTCCTGGGGAACGCACGGCGTCGACTCCGCCACCGGAAACTCCTTCGTGCTCGGCTCGTATCTTCATGCCGCACCGACAGTTGTCGAGGATGGTGACGTGCAGCCGCTCACCCAGCAACTCGGGGAGTTCATCAACGATCCCCTGCACGATTCGCTGCTCGGCCGCCACAACCGGAAAGGCCCGGGAAACACTTTCCCCAGATGGATGCGTCCCGCCTCGATGCGCCCGGGAGACCAGGGCAGCTGCGGCGGCACGGGAGTCGCCTCCGCTTACTTCCTTCTCGAACCCACCGATACGAATCCCAAGAACAACTTCCCGGCGTCGAAGGCCTTCGTCGCCCAGGTGAACGGAACTTCATATCACTTACAGAACGTCGCCCTGCTGCCCTGGTATACCGGCACCGCAGAAGGACTCGGCAGCACGTACAGCTTCCCGGACGCGCAGGCGCTGGCTGAGCCGGCCAAGCCGTGCCCGGCACGCGGTCGTCGTCTGGCGCAGGCGGTGGCCCGCAGGCGCCTCCCCAGCCGACGGTTGCGCCGGTCCCCCTGAGCGGCTCGCCTAACGGCCATCAGCTCATCGGCTACTCGGCGGGCTATGGCTTCGGCGCCTCGCGGCTCCGCGACATCTGCACCGCAGTGGGACGTCATCATCGTCGCCTTCTCCACCCCGGACAAGAACGCTCCGGAAGGGACTATGCAGTTCCACACGCCCGCCGGGCTTGACCCCGAACAGTTCAAGGCGGACATCGCTTACAAGAAGAGCCAAGGCAAGAAGGTTTTGATTTCACTCGGTGGCGGCGGCGTGTACGTCCCGCTCGACGATCCGAATTGCGTTTCGAACTTCGTCTCCTCTGTCACCCGCATCGTCGCCGACTACGGCTTCGACGGCGTCGACATTGACCTCGAAAGCCCGTCTCTCAACATCGCTCCCGGGGACACGGACTTCAAGCATCCCACCACGCCCTCCATCGTGCACCTCATCTCAGGCCTGCGCCAGTTGCGCGAGCATTTCGGCCCAGGCTTCATGATCACCCTGGTGCCCGAAGGTACGCAGATCCCTGCCGGCTACCCCAGCTACGGCGGCCAATTCGGCTCCTACCTGCCCCTCGCCTACGCACTCCGCGACATCCTCTTGTTCATGGATGTGCAGGACTACAACACGCCGCCGCTCGAGGGTCTGGATGGCGAGATCTATCAGGCTGGCTCGGTGGACTATCACGTCGCGATGACCGAACTCGTGCTGCAAGGCTTCAATGTGGGAGGCGATCCTAACCTGTTCTTCCCGCCGATGCCGGCTGATAAGGTTGCCGTCGGCTTCCTCATCGGAGACACAACGCCCACCGAAGTCACCAAGGCGATGGACTACATCATCACCGGCAAGGCTCCCGCCGGAACCCGGTACAGGCTGCGCGAGCCCAATGGCTACCCCGGCATGATCGGCGCCATGTTCTGGACCATCGACGCCGACCGGCATGGAAATTACGAGTTCTCCAACGTCGTCGGCCCGCTGCTCCACGGCTACCCGGCGCCGAAGTAGCTTTGGTAGCAGCAAGAAAGGACCTCAGGCATTCGCAGACGTCACAGAACGACTTCTGCGCCACCCGGCGGCGCTCTGGATGCCTTTCATTTTCCTCAAATCACTACATCTGCGATCTGAATTTGGAAAAAATAGTTCCTCTCTACTCCGTTGACAGTTACAGGCAGCAAGACGCCTAATCTTTGTCCCTTCATGCCGGTGGGTTCATGTGCAGCTGTCTGCGGCAAGAGAATTGTTTGAGTCCACTCGTTAGTCGCATCACTCCAGTTTATGTAGTCGGCGGGAAACACGCCATCGTTAATTCTTGCGGTCGGCGCAATAGAGGTAGCTGACTGGGCTTTGGAGCGATCTGCGTAGCCGATACCTGTGTGGATCACTCGGTGCGATTCACCAGAAGGATCCACATACGCAGCTTTATCCCAATTTACAAGAATTGGCGCATCTGTTTTGTTTTGAAGAGCAAATTCTACACCTCTAGCCTCCTCCCCTATCACAAACCGAATGCTGATGGCAGCATCCTCAAAAAGCAGGTCATCACTTGCGGTCGGTTTGATAAGCCTGAAAACATATCTGAATGTATAGGAGCTGAGTCTGGCGTCGAACTCGACACGCGCATCGGCAATCTTCTCCAGCGGTCGGTGGGGAAAGCCCTCAAAGGTGATCGGAGACTCCAATAGAGGGCAGACACCGCCTTTCGCCAAATCACATCGATTCGTGGCGGTGATGATCGGACCGGTAGGAAGCACTCCACCGTCCTTATCGAGGAGCGTAGTCTTAAATTCAAGGTGGCCCCAAGCCCGGTCGGTTTGGTTTGCGACAGTTCCTGACAAAATCAGCAGGCCGAAAGATTTCGGCGCAATCGAAAGGCTCACTGTGAACGTTCCATAGGGGGTCGCAACCTGAAGGTTTGGCTTCGTGAATGCTCTCGGCTGTTTGCCTGCAACCAGGGGCACCCCCCCTAAGATCGCACAGCTTATCAAGACCGTGAGAACGGCATAGCCGCTCCATGCACGGGTACGTATGCCCAAAGGCGTGGCTTTTTCCACGCTGGGACCGAACACTTCAAGATTCCGCCAGTGCATCCTCAGTGATTCGAGGCTCATCATTGTCTCTCCTTCGGAAGGAACGCTTGAACGGCTTCCAATCGCCGCCGGTGTCTTTGAGGGAACGAAGTCTTCGTTTTGGCCAAGGTTCGGCCAATCGTGCGCAGACTCAGGTCGGGTCGCGCAGACGTGCTGCACTTTGGCATGTCTGCGCTTTGGCCGTCAGCTCTACGGCGGGGATCCACACCCATCACGGATCGATGTCTACGGCACACGGCGGCAAAGCGCAGGTTCTACTTCTTGTGCCGTTCATAAACCTTCTTGCCGCTGGCGCTGTAGTGATAGTGGCCGCCACGGGGCCCCTCATAGATTGTCTGGCCACTTGCGGTCGTCTGGCCGGTGTCGACCCCGTTCTTGTTCTGCGCCTCGTTAGTGAGTTGCTGCTTCTGTGAATTCGGATCGCTGGTAGAGGTGGTGGTCGCGGCGCGAGACTGGACCGACTGAGCCGCAGGTTCTGCCGGGTTGCTTTGGGTTGCGGAGGGGACAGGGCTAGGCGTTGCGCCGTGCGGTGCATCTTCCTTGAGATAGACCCAAGTCCCATCTGGTTTGAGGAGGACGAGTCGGCCATCCTTCGTTTTCACTACCTCTTGTGGAAGCAGACCGGCTGCGGCAAGGAGAATTAAAGATAATGTAGCGAGGGTGATAACCCACACACGTTTGCTCATGGGAACCTCCCTTCGTGTCGGGCCGATTCACGTGCTATGCGTGCCGGAATATACACCCGATGGTCAGTCAATACAAGACACGGGAGTACCATGCCAGCGGCTTCGGAATCCCATGATAGAAAAGTGCCATATCCCTGTCGGGTGGCGCAGACGTGCCGCCCTCTGGCATGTCTGCGATCTAGCCAACATAGTAATCGGGATTGGGCATGCGCGGGGATTCGCAGACATCACAGAACGATGTCTGCGCCACCCGCGATCAGGAAGGATTGGCTTCTCACTCGTCACTCGTTACTCTTCACTTGTCACTGGTTCATTGGTCGGGGCGCGCGGATTCGAACCGCGGACCTCTTGCGCCCAAGGCAAGCGCGCTACCAGGCTGCGCCACGCCCCGAAATGGCAGGCTATTCCATTCTGCCAAGCTTCTTTAGGGGTGTCCAGTGCGAATCGCATTCCCCATCGAGTCTGCCCCACCGAGTCCGCCTTGACAATCCCTGCTCGGGGGATACAGAATATGCAGCCCAAGACGGCGACTTTCCTTTTCACGCGGAAGGGAGAAGGTCTGAGTTTTGACCCACGATTCACTGCAATGTGCCATCTAGCCCGCCACATTCAATTCGGACCAGTATTCGACTCGGGAAGCTGAGGCTTGGGCGGGCTTTCGGGGTGGCGAATAGCTTGGAGGAGGAGTGGCAATGGCAAACGAGATGGATCGGAGAGAGTTTCTGAAGATTGGAGCAGCGAGCACGATGGGCATGGGCGCTATGAGCCGCGGCCTGGGCTTTGCCTCAGCGGCGCCGGAAAAGCCGCTGCGGCTGGGCATAATCGGCGTGGGCGGGCGCGGCACGAGCCACCTACAAACCTTGCTCGCCATGGGCGGGGTGGAAATCCCCGCCCTCTGCGACATCAACCAGGAGCACCTGACGAACGCCCAGTCGTTGGTGGAGAAGGCCGGGCAGAAGCGGCCGGAGGGGTACGGGCGAGACGTGGAAGACTACCAGCGGCTCGTGTATCGCGACGACCTGGACGCCGTGCTCATCGCCACCTACTGGGAGTGGCACACGCCCATGGCGGTGTGCGCCATGAAGTCGGGCAAGTACGCGGCGGTGGAAGTGCCGGCCGCGCTCACCGTCGAGGAATGCTGGGAGCTGGTGAACACGCACGAAGAGACCGGCGTGCCCTGCATGATGCTCGAGAACTGGAGCTTCCGCCGCGACAACCTGGCGGTGCTCAAGATGATTCGCGCCGGATTGTTCGGTGAAATCGTCCACTGCCACTGCGCCCACTCGCACAACTGCATCGACCACTGGTTCTTCGATGCTCAGGGCAACATGCGCTGGAGCGGAGAATATCTGGTGAAGCGCAACGCCAGCCAGTACACCACCCATGCGCTGGGGCCGGTGCTCAGTTGGATGGACATCGGGTGACGGCGATTACTTTGACAAGGTCGTTTCGTTCGCCAATCGCTCGCTGGGGATCAACCACTATTTCAGCACGAAATTCGGCGCCAATCATCCTAACGCCAAGCGCAAATACGCCCAGGGCGACATTGTCACGACACTGGTCAAGACAAAGAAGGGCAATACCATCGTCATTAACTACGACATGCAGTTGCCCCGGCCTTACGACAACCGCTGGTAGATCCAGGGCACGGAAGGCATCTACAACGAGCAGCGCAACGCAATTTATCTCCATGACCGCAGTCCCAAGTACGAAGAGTGGGAGTCGTTCGACCCCTACCAGGAGAAATACGAGCACGCTTGGTGGAAGCCTCTGCAAGGCAAAGCGAGCTCCGCGCCCGCCGGAAAAGATGAGATTGAGAAGCAGCTCGCGCTGGGGCACGGTGGGACCGATTACCTGGAACTGAAGCTGTTTCTCGAGGCCGTACGGAACAAAACGCAAACCCCCTTGGACGTGTACGATTCGGTGCTCATGAGTGTCATCTGTCCGCTCTCGGAGAAGTCGATCTCGGAGGGCGGTTCGGCCGTCGATTGCCCGGATTTCACCCGTGGGAAATGGCAGACCAGGAAACCGGTGTTTGCCGTTGAAACTTAGTGCCCTGCGTCGGAAGTTCGTTGACAAAGTCTCTCATGGGGACGGCTTTTGTCATTCCGAGCGCAGCGAGGAATCTCGCTCTGTCCTCGTCCCAGGTACGCCAGCCAGGGCGAGATTCCTCGCTGCGCTCGGAATGACAACGTTACTCAACGGTCGAGCCGAAAAGGAATCACCTATGCGTATCCCGATTCGAGGCTGGCGCCTGTTCGCGGCAATCTGTTTTTGCCTGGTCGCGGGTGTTCCTGCAATCTCGGGTGAGAACGCCGCCACGCCGCCTGCCATCATCCCGAAGCCCGCGAGGATGGAGGTCCACGAAGGGTTTTTTGTTTTCGGTCCGAGCACGGAGGTCGATCTGGAAACAAGGGACAGCGGGGCGCAGTGGGTCGGCGAGTACTTGCGCACTCTGCTGTCGAGCTCCCTGGGACGGACGGTGCCGCTGCGCATTGCAGCCGGAAGCGGCACGCGCAACGCCATCCGCTTGTCGCTGAGCGCGCCTGGAGGGCTGGGGCCGGAAGGCTACGAGATGATTGTCTCACCGCATACAGTTCGCATTAGCGCGGGCACGGCGGCGGGATTGTTTTATGGCGTCCAGACGCTGCGCCAGATGCTCCCCCCGGAAATTGAATCCCCCACGCCGGGAAAAAAGCGTATGGAAGTGCCGTGCGTAAGCATCCGGGACAACCCTCGCTTCTCCTGGCGGGGCCTGATGCTGGATTGCAGCCGAACGTTTCTACCCCTGGCGTATGTCGAGCGTACAATCGATCGCATGGCCCTGTACAAATTGAATGTTCTCCACCTGCACCTGACGGACGACCAGGGCTGGCGGTTGGAAATCAAGGGCTACCCGAAACTGACCACGGTGGGCGCGAGGTTCGCCGACCGATACGGCGGCGGGGGAGGCTATTACTCGCAGCAGGAAATGCGCGAGCTCATCACTTACGCCAAAGAACGCAATATCACGGTCGTCCCGGAGATCGAGATGCCCGGCCACTCGTTGGCAGCTCTGGCCGCCTACCCGGAGCTGGCCTGCGATCTCCCCACACGGCAGATCTTCGAGGTGCATCCTTTCTGGGAAGGCACGCTGAAGTTCTCGCCTCCTTTGTGCGCGGGTAACGACAGGGTCTTTGAGATGTTCGGGGAAATCCTCTCGGAAGTCGTGGAATTATTCCCGTCCGAATTCATTCACGTGGGCGGGGATGAAGTGCCGAAAGATTCCTGGAGCAAGTGCCCGAGATGCCAGGCGCGCATCAAGGGTGAAGGGTTGAAAGACGTCGAGGAGCTGCAGAGTTATTTCACCCGGCGTATCGAGAAGATGATTGCGGCCAAGGGGCGCCGGCTGATCGGGTGGGACGAGATAATCCAGGGGGGACTGGCGCCGGGCGCGACGGTCATGTCCTGGCGAGGGACCGAGGGCGGTGTGGCCGCGGCCAACTTGGGGCATGACGTGGTGATGACCCCCAACGGGTATTGCTACTTCGATTACACTTACCACACAACGCCCACGGAGAAAGTTTACTCCTACGATCCGGTTCCAAAGGAATTCACCGACGCCATGGCCAAGCACATCCTGGGTGTGCAGGCCAGCATGTGGACTCACATCGCGGTCAACGAGAAGGCCATCGACTACCAAATGTTTCCCCGCCTGGCCGCGCTGGCGGAGGTGGCTTGGTCGCCGCAAGAGATCCGAGACTGGCCCGACTTTTCCGCCCGCCTGGACCGCCACCTTAGACGCTTCCAAGTACTTGGCATCCGCTATTTCGACAATGCAGCCGTCGGCAATAAGATTGGGTCATGGCAAGCTTCCGATCTCTCCGGCGATGCCCCACGCCAGTTTGAGTGGGACACGACGCGATTGCTAAACAAGGCAGGCGAGTTTGAAGTGCAGGTGCGGCGAGAAGAAGGGCATGGGCCCGTATACGTGCGATCCGTCGCTTTGCTCGAGGGTAGCAAGGAGATCAGCCAGGAGGTTTTCCCCGGACAACTAACGGAAAGCAACAACGTAGCCATTGGCTGGTTGGAGCTCGGCAAACGCAAGCCCGCCGCCCGATACTCCGTCCGGGTGACTCTCCAGGGCACAAATCAAGGCGGCTTAGCCGGCAGCGTGTGGATCGAAGGGCAGTCGAGAAGTCGAGAGTCGAAAGTCGAGGAGTCAAGAACTTTTCGACTCTTCGACTCCTCGACTTCTCGACTTCTAAGGAGCGAAAGAGGCCTAGCTGCGCTCCGAGGAGATGAAGATGAATGAAAGCGGTGCGCGTCGCGAAGGACGCTCGACGCGGTATTTTCTGCTGCTCGTTCTGGTCAATTTCATGTGGGCTACGCAGTATACGGCGGCCCGAATCGCGACGCGGAAACTCGGCCCCATCACGGTGACGCTGCTGCCGATGGCTATGGCGGCGTTGCTCCTAGGCTTCGTGCTTCTCTCGAGGCGGGGAAGAGAAAACGGAGAGGTTGCAAGGGAGCGCGGCAGTTTCGGAGGGCAATTGCTGAACTTCCTCATACTGGGAATCGTGGGCTGCTTTGTGGGGCAATTCTGTTTGGTTTTTGGTGTCAAACTCTCGCTGGCCTCCAACGCTTCCGTCATCACCTTGTCGATTCCCGTCATGACCGCGGTCCTTGCCACACTCCTCCTGGGTGAGAAGATGAGCCGCCTCCTCTGGATTTCATTTGTTTTGGCCATTTTGGGCGTGTTGCTGGTGTCGGAAGTAGACTGGCGCACGGTTCACATCTTTCATGGCAAATATCTGGCCGGCAACGCCGTGATCCTGGTAGCATGCTTCGGGAGCGCGTTTTACAACGCTTTCAGCAAACGGATGCTGCGCACATTCACTCCCCTGGAGGTGCTCGTCTATAGTTACATCGTTGCGGGCACGGCCCTCTTCATAGCGATGCTGGTGCGCGAGCCGTTGTCGTGGCAACAACTGGCTTCACTCGGGCTCGGGGTATGGCTGAGCCTCGCGACCGTTGCGTTCCTGTGCCTTACCTCAGCCATGTTGCTTTTCTTCTGGGTGATTAAGCGGATCGACCTCACCCAGGCCGCGCTCTCCTTCTATCTTCTGCCGGTTTTTGGAGTGCTCATCTCCACCATCACGTTAAAGGAAAAGGTCAGGTGGCAGTTACTCGCCGGGGGAATCCTGGTGTTCATCGGCGCCTTTCTCGCCACCCACTACGGGGAGCGGGAGAGAGCCCGGGAGGCGAGAATTTCAAAGTAGTGGCAAACTCAAGAGGAGGAGCTAGAGAATGACCCCACGCCAGCGCTGGGAAGCAGTACTTTCGGGAAGGCGGCCAGATCGTGTGCCGTGTGACTACACCGCCACCGCAGAAGTTACGCAACGCCTGCTGACAGAGCTGCATTGCAGCTCGGAGCGTCAACTCTGGGAAAGACTGGGGGTGGACAAGTGCATTCAGTTGTCCCCGAAGCACCGCTATGCCAAGGAAGACACCTGGCACATGCAATCCCTTTGGAGTGTGTGGCACATCGGAGTAAGAGAAGTGTCCTACGGAGAGGGTCTCGGGGTGTACGAAGAGTCTGTTTCACATCCCCTCGAGCGGGCCGAGAGCACGGCGGATGTCGAGCAGTTCGACTGGCCCGACCCCGGCGACTGGGATTGCAGCCAGATGCGCGCGACTTGTGAAGAGTGGAAAGACTACCCGATTGGGGGAGGATGTTACGAACCGTTCTATCTTTATTGCCACCTGCGCGGCAGGGAACAGGCCATGACGGATTTGGTGCTTAATCCAGCGATCGCGGAAGCTGCTCTGGAACGAATCTTCCACATTCACTACGCGGTCATTCGCCGGGCGCTGGAAGAGTGCAGCGGCTTGATTGACCTGGTTTACATCGCGGAGGATTTGGGAACTCAGGAGTCGCTGCTCATGAGTCCCCAGTGCTTCCGAAAGTTTCTGAAGCCGCACATGGTCAAGATGATTGAGTTAGTTCATTCCTTCGGGGCTAAGGCTTTCCACCATGATGATGGAGCCATCCGGCAGGTGCTTCCAGAGCTGATCGACATGGGAATCGACATCCTGAATCCGGTGCAATGGCGCTGCCGTGGCATGGACCGCGAAGGATTGGCGCGAGATTTCGGGGCGGCGGTGGTTTTCCATGGCGCTGTCGACAACCAGTGGACAATCCCCTTTGGGACCCCCGCCGAGATTCGCCAGGAGGTCGCTGAGAACATCAGGATTCTGGCGAAGGGCAGAGGATACATAGTTGCCCCCTGCCACAACCTCCAGCCCAACACCTCCACGGAGAAAATCCTGGCTCTCTATGACGCGGTCCGAGAGTTCGGAACGTAGGGGCGAGCGGCCCCGCTCCGTCCAGAACGGGGCGGAGCGCTCGCCCGAGAGTTGAACGCCGTTCGGGCCTGTCCGAATTAGCAGCTCACGCCGGCGCTAAGAGCGGCTCGGCCGCCCCGACTTGCGGAAAGCCTCCGGCTTTCCGGCAATGCCGCACCCCGTTTCCTCCTCCTCGCAGGCTGGAAGGCTCAGCCTTCCGGCCTGCGAGGAGGAGGTCGCTCAGGTCGGACGTCTTTAGGAAAGGCGAAGCCTTTCCGCAAGTCAGGCGGCGGAGCCGCAGGTTGTCGCCGACGGTAACGAGCGTAATTTGGACAAGCGAATACGTCGTTCGGCCCTACGTCGCAAATCCTGCGAATCGCTTCGCGGTCATTCCGCCATTTTAGCGATATGAATGTCGAAGCCTGTCCCGGGCAAAAGGGTGGTTAGCTCAAAGGCCTTGAAACCCTCACCGTCGAGCTCCGTGCGCCGGTAGAGGCCGGGTTCACTCTCGACGGTCTCACGCCGCGCCCCAAAGTCCTCTAAAAACGCTTGAGCCGCCTTTTCGTCGGGATGCCCCGGAGTGGACGGGCGGGTCAGGGCTTCGGCCGCGTAGGAGCGTATCAGCTTGGGCCAATATTTCTCGAGGAGGGGGGTACTGGCGAAAAGATCGGCCCAGATGAGCTGCTCATTCACCGCCACCACCACGCCCACGGCGTTCCGGTCGCGCAATTCGCGCATCACTTGCTGGTAGGACTGGGCGAGGGGCGCGGCCACTGCCTCCACACGTTGTTTCACCTCTTCGTTACTCATCACGCCGGCATAGGACGAAGTCGATTCGAGCTGGCGGGCTGCCACCGCGCCGCCGACCGATGCTCCCATCGCCGCTGCCGAGGCGCGAACTTCCGCCCAGACCTTCCCTTGATCCTTGTCGGCCATGGCGCTCCGCCGCACGCTGGGCTGCGCCATCTGCGTATGCAGAGAACCGAAGTCGTATTTGGTTGCGACCCAACGCCCTGGTTCAACGCAAAAGACAGCCAGGTCGATGGGGTCGCTCTGGGGCGGGACGATGCGATCTTTGCCCACCACCCGGTCCTGCTTGCCCCCGGTCAAGATCTCGCCCGCCAGCAGAATCAGGGGACGGTCGGAATTGTTCACCAGGACCAGCCGGTTAACCTGCGCGCCGCCAGGCAGGTGTGGCTGGCGGCCGCGAATGAGCGGCTGGAGGGTTCCTGCCTCGCTCACTACCACTTCGCCCGAGCGTAGACCTTCATCGAGCGTCAGGAAATTACTCGTGTCATGTGAGCGGTCAGTCACCACAGGGAAGATGGTCAAATTGTTGTGCCTGATCGGCGCGAGCGCTTTGTAAGTAGACCAGGGCTCGCCTGCCTCGCCGCGACCTGGCCCCAGAGGCAGGACCAGCAAGGCTGCCATTGTTGTCATCGCACCCCAACCCAAAATTCGTTTTCCTCTCATGGTAGGTTCCTCCCAAAATAGTTGACCGAGGACATCAGTCCCGCTCTATAGGAAGAACGACGCAGGTTATAATTCTTGCATCGAAATGATTGATGATTGATGATTGACGATTGTCGATGGTCGGTCGTCGATGGTCGATGGAAGCGACACTGCAACCCTTCGTCCTTTCAATCGACCATCGTCAATCGAAAATCGGCAATCACATCATGAGTAGTAGCCAGCAAACCGCGACCTGCCCCGCGATTGCAGCCATCCCGGAATCGGTGTCTGCCAAGCTTTATCGCCAAGCCGGAGCAGTAAGATTCGGTCTGGCCCTCCAGGATCTCGCAAGCATTCTGGAAGAGATCGCTGCCAGGTACCTTCCTGCCGACGCCGGCCAATCCGAAGTTTTGGAATTCCTCACGAACTTGCGGGTTGAGGAACTGGCGCTGGCGCGGGGCTGCGCCCGGGGCAACGAAGCTGCCTGGGAGATCTTCCTGAACCGATACCGCGAGAAGCTCTACACCGCTGCGCACTCCATCGCCTCAGAGGATTCCGCCGCCCGTGATCTGGCGGATTCTCTCTATGCCGACCTCTTCGGAACGCGGACGGCTGACGCCCGGCGGGTCTCCAAACTCGAATCCTTCACAGGCCGGGGCTCCCTCGAGGGCTGGCTCCGGGCCGTCCTGGCACAAGAGTATGTGAATCGGTATCGCCGGCAGCAGCGCCTGGTTAGCCTGGAAGAGCGGACTGAGGCAGGGGTGCAGTTCCAGGCTGAAGAGCCCGATCCTGCTCAGGCGCTCGATTCGCGTTTGGAAGAAGCTACGGATCAAGCCCTCGCTTCACTGGCTGCGGAAGACAAATTCATTCTGGCCAGCTATTATCTCGATGGACGCACTCTGGCCGACCTCGCGCGCCTGCTGGGCGTGCACGAATCCACAGTCAGCCGAAGGCTGGATAAAATCACTGCCTCAACGCGAAAGGCGATTCTCGCTGGCTTGATAAAACGCGGCATGCGCTTGAGAGAGGCGGAACAAGCCATGCAAGTTGAGGTCAGCGAACTTACCTTGGACGTTCGCCGGCGGCTGGCGGAGGGAACAGGGAATAGGGAATAGGGAACTGGGAATAGCCGGTGCAAGAAATAGGATGGCCGACCGTTCCATAATTAGGGTGTAGCGGCGACTTTACGTCGCCATGGCTACACGGAAACCGTCGTGGCTGTGGCGATGTAAAATCGCCGCTACCATGCCAGGATATAGAATATGCGCGCACTGCCCAAAATCGTGCTCGAGCGGCTGAAAAGAGAAGCAATCGGCAATCAGCACAATCGGCAATCGACAATCGAAAATCGGCAATTTCCGCATCCCGACGCCAACCTCCTGGCCGCGTTCGTGGAGAAGACCCTGAGCGAGAGAGAGCGGACGCAGGTTCTGAACCATCTTGCCCAGTGTACGGAGTGCCGCGAGCTTGTGGCTTTAACGCTGCCCACGGAAGTGGGCGTGGCTCAGCTCAAAGACTTTCCCGCTCGACGGGGATGGAGCGCCTGGCCTACGCTCCGTTGGGGCGCGCTAGCAGCGGCCTTGGGAGCCGTGGTCATCGTCGTGGTCTTGCATCCGTTTCCGTGGAGGAAGCGGGAGATTGCCGCTCGCGGTGCGAGCGCTGAGACAAAGCGGCCAGTGACGTTGACGGCGACGGCTCGCCCGCCGACAACTGTGGAAGCCCAGAATATTCCACTGGTATCCAGCGCCCGCCAAGCTTCGAAAAGCGGGAGAGCGACCTCCCCCGGGGCTGTGCCCACCGCGCCGCTCCTTTCTAAGCCTCCATCCAAACCCTCAGCAGCACCGGAAGGAACGCCGGAAGGCGCTGAGGCGCAGGCCGATGCGACTGCTGCACCAGTGAAAACCGAATCCGTTGCGATCTCCAACGGGGTAAGCGCCGGCGTGGTCGGGGGTGTCTCCGCACCTGGCAGTACTCTTTCGGGTCCCCTCGCGGCAGTACCTATGCGCGCGAAACCCCTGCAAGCGAAACTCCCCAGCATGGCATTCCGCGAAGAAGTGGCGGGTGCGGTAGCTCAGCCGGCGGCGCTTTGGACCATTTCATCGGGCGGGAAAGTGCAGCGCTCCGACGACGGGGGTAAAACCTGGGACGAAGTGCACATCGATGACACGGTCATGTTCCGGGTGATCCAAGCCGTGAGCAGGGACGTTTGGGCAGGAGGGTCCGGAGGGGCGCTCTATCACTCTAGCGATGGTGGAGCGATTTGGACGCGCGCCAACCTGAGCTCGGGCGGCAGCCCCACCACGGAAACTATCGTCGCTATTGTTTCCTCGTCGCGCAACCTTCAGTACCTCACAGTCAGGACCGCGTCCGGAGAGCAGTGGACTACTGAAGATGGCGGCCAGCACTGGCAAAGGGAACCCTCGTCCCGATAGGGCGCGCAGGCCGCCAGGCGCCGGAACCGTCATCCCCGTCGGATGGGGGGGATTACTGCGACTTCAGGGTTTAGTGTTTTTCCGCTTCGCCGGTCATGGGGACGAAGCGGACAGGAAGGAGACTTTCGCGCAGGATTTCCCCGCGGCGCCGGCGCAAGCGGATCAATTCCTGGTCCCACGTCCCCAAAGGAAGAACCATCCGCCCGCCTTCGCGCAACTGGTCTACGAGCGGTTGAGGGATGTGGCCGGGGGCGGCGGTGACGATGATGGCGTCGAAGGGTGCGGCCTCCGGCCACCCCTGGTAGCCGTCTCCGGCGCGCACTTGCACCTTCGAGTAACCCAGCCGCCGCAAACGCGCTGCGGCTTCCTTGGCCAGCGCCTCGACAATCTCGATGGAATAGACCCTCCCGGCCAACTCCGCCAGGATGGCCGCCTGATAACCCGAGCCGGTGCCGATTTCCAGCACCCGGTCACCCGGCTTGAGTTCCAGCGCCTCCGTCATATAAGCGACAACATAGGGCTGCGAGATGGTCTGCCCGTACCCAATCGCCAGCGGGTAATCGTTGTAAGCTTCCCCTTGTTCCTCCGGAGGCACAAACAGGTGACGAGGGACCTTGCGCATGGCAGCCAGAACGCGGGGGTCGCGAATGCCGCGATCTTCAATCTGTTCGCGAACCATCTGTTCCCGCGCAGCCTCATATTCATCCGAAGGGCATGGAAGCGGCGGGAAGAACGCCCCACCGTTCACCATACGCGCAGGCGTCAAGGACAAAAGCAGCTCGAGGATGAGCGCCAGGAGAATCACCGCAGAGGCTGGTAAATTGCCGGAGCGTTGCCGCATCGTTGCCTCACAAAGACAGACGATCGGGAACGAAACCGAAGGTTAAAGATTGCAGTCTATCACTTTTCCTGCTTGACAGCAGGACGGAAATGTGATAGGCTACTTACGTTGACCTATGGAACAGGGATCCACAGGGCGCGCAAAGGGGGTGCAAAACCGGCCCGGTGAAGACAGGAAATGGTCAGAAAACGCAAAAAAGATGTTTTTTAGTGGGAACGAACTGAAGGATTTATTGACACTAAAGGACTTAGAGTTCTTCAGGCCCAAAAACGAACTGGTTTTCGAGGGCAAAAAACGCCTATTTAAGCGCAGAAGACGGCAAAAAAACGCTGCCAGTTTGGTTGTGGGGTCATTTGCGACGGGTGCCCTTTCGACCCGCAGGTCATTCCCGCAAAAGCGGGAATCCATTCCGCAAACCCTCGGAAATGCGCTGTCTAAGGGCCTGGATTCCCGCTTTCGCGGGAATGACCTGCGACCTACAACGCCCCTCCTGGCAAATGACGCGACTAGCGCCATTTTCCAGTCTCTGATTCTTATTTTCCGCTTTTGGCCGCTTACCTTCTCCCCTGCGAGGCGTCGTAACGGGTAGAGAGGTTTAAGCGAAGTCGGTGACGGAAGGCTGCTTGGAGCTGGCCGAGAACGTACCAGAAGAACGGAGGCAACTGAGCGCGGTGGACGAGCTCGCGCTGATTCGCCGCGCCCAGGAAGGCGACCCCGAAGCCTTCGAGGCACTGGTGCGGGCCTACGATCGGAACGTGCTTCGCCTGGCAATGCAAGTGGTGCACTCCCAGGAAGAGGCTCGAGATCTTTACCAGGAGGCGTTTTTGAAGGTTTATCGCTCCCTCCGCTACTTCCGCCTGGAGGCGCGGTTTTCCACCTGGCTCTATCGCGTGGTGATGAATGTTTGCCTGGACTATCTGCGCCGCCAAAACACCCGCAAAGAAGTCCAGGGACCGGAAGGTGAAGAGGGTCAGCCGGCGTACTTCCAGACGTTGCCAGACGAGAGCCCAGCGCTCAACCCGGAACGCTCCGCGCACTCCAAAGAAATCGGGCGGCGCATCCAGGCCGCGCTCCAGCGCCTGAACCCTCGCGAACGCCTGGTGTTCGAATTGAAGCATTACCAGGGTCTCAAGCTGCGCGCTATTGGCGAGCTTTGCAAGACCAGCGAGCAGACGGTTAAGAACTGTTTGTTCCGCGCAACCCAGAAACTGCGTACGGAACTGGAAGACTTGGTTTAGGGAATAGGAAACAGGGATTAGGGACTGGGGAACAGGGGACGGAAACAGGGAGCAAGGAACCGTGAATAGAGAGGGCAAAGAACGGGAATTGGATCTTCACCCTCTCCCGAGGGGAGAGGGTGGCCCGCGAACGGCGTTTTCACCAGTCCGTCAGCTGACGGAGCCGGGTGAGGGGTCAGTTGCAAGGCGAAAACGGACCAGATGGCCAGAGTAACCAGGTAACCCCTCCACTACCCGAGGAGATGTGGCTATGAATTGCAAGGAGTTTGAAGAGTATTTGACGCTCGATCTTTATGGCGACCTCCCGCCTGAGCAACGGGGTGCCTACGAGGCGCACCTTGCGGGCTGCGCCCATTGCCAGGCTGCGCGGGAGCAAGTCCGCGGCCTTCACGAGGTCCTGGCCCGACGGCCACGCCTTGAGCCATCTCCTGATTTTCTGGTGGAGTGCCGGCAAGCGCTGGCAGAAGCGCTCGACAGGGAACGACTGGGATGGCATGGCCTAATCCGGGAGTGGCTATCTTTCCTGCAACTCCCGCCGCAGCGGCTGGCCCCGCGCATCACCTTTGCTCTCAGCCTCATGGTTTTCAGTTTTGGGCTAGGTTGGATGCTGCGCCCGCGCGCCGCCAGGGTGGTCCCTTCCCCGCCCGGAAGCGTGACCACATCTTCCCTGGCCGACACGGACTTCGAGAACATGCGCATCAACGATATCAGCCGCGTGGCTCCGGATCCGAAGACGGGGGACGTTCACATCACCATGGACGCGCAGCGCCGCGTCACCCTCCAGGGTTCGCTCGACGATCCTCGCATCCAACAGCTTCTGGTCAACGCCATGAAGAGTTACGACAACGCGGGAATTCGCCGCGACACACTGGACGCCTTGCGCGCTCGGAGCAAAAGCCCCAACGTCCGAGCTGCCCTGCTTTATACCCTGCAGCACGACCCGAACGTTGGGAACCGCCTGGCAGCCTTAGACGCAATTCGAGGCATGGAGAGCGGCGGTGACTTACGGCAGAGCTTGATCCAAGTGCTGGAGCATGACCAGAACATGGGAGTCAGGGTCGAGTCGGTCGACCTGCTGGTTGACCACATTGAGAAGGAAGGACGCGATGAAGCGATTTTGAGGGCACTCGTGCGCCTTGCCACAAGTGATCCAAACGGCGATATGCGATTGAAGTGCGCGAGTGAGCTGAGAAAGCTGGGAGACGATGGATTCTTACAACCTGATGGGGAATAGACGTTTATTGCAATGCGCGATATGGCTTTGTCTAGCGGCTCTACCCTGGCCCGCCCTCGGCCAGTCCGGCGTGAAGCGAGGCGCCCCCGTGCGTCACGGCAGCGCCTCCTGGACGGAGACCTACGAATGGAGTGCTCCGGCACGCGAGGGTGGAAAGCTGATTCTGCGCGCTGACATGGGCTCGGTGGAAATCACCCCCGGCGCCGGCAATCAGCTCGAGGGTCGCGTGGTGGTGCGTGTTTACTCGGGAAGCGAGGAGAAGGCGCGCCGCGTTTTCGACGCTTACCACCTCAGCACCCGCTCCCTAGAAGGCGGCGGGGTCAATGTGACCGGCGAGTTCTCCGGTTCGAGACATCACGACCCCTCTGTAGGAGCGGAATTCGACATCAAACTTCCTGCTCGTTTCAATCTGGACGTTGAGACGAGGGGGGGCGACATTGGCCTGGAAGGCCCCCTCCAGGGTGAAGCGCGGTTGACCACCGCGGGTGGTGACATCCGCGCAAAGGACATCAGCGGCCCAAGCAGAGTGGAAACCGCCGGCGGCGGCATCAGCTTGGGAAACCTTGGAGCCCGGGCGGAAGTTCGGACTGCCGGTGGCAGCATCCATACGGGGAACGTCCGGGGTGATGCAACGATTGAGACCAGCGGAGGAGAGATCCAGGTAGGTCAAGTGGAGGGGACGCTGCGGGCGGAGACGGCAGGAGGCGATGTGATCATCGCGGGCGCTGCCGGTCAAGTTGTGGCGCAAACTGCGGGAGGGCAGATCCAGGTCGGTCCAACGGGAGGCAGTGTGCGGGCGGAGACCGCCGCAGGTAGCATCCGGCTTCGAGGGTCGCGTGGCCGAGTGGTGGCGGAAACTGCGGGGGGGAGTATTGACCTCTTGCAACTCGGAGCAAGCGTCCGAGCAAACACCTCCGCAGGACGCATCCTGGCGGAGTTCGACGCCAGCGCCAAGAGTTTTGCGGCCTCGCAGCTCGAGACTTCCGTGGGGGATGTTTACGTCTATTTGCCGGTTGGTTTGCCTTTAACTATTGACGCCGCCATTGATGCGGCCGCCGGGCATCACATTGTCACCGATTTTCCGCTCAACATTCTGGGGGACAAGGAAGATTTCAGCGAGCGCACCATTCGCGGCCATGGAACGTTGAACGGTGGGGGTGAGGTTTTGCGCATCCGCACCGTTGCCGGCAACATCGAAATCCGCAAACTTGACTCGCGCGGCTTGGAGGATTTGAAGAGCCGCGAGGAGATGAGCTCGAGCCGCTGGCAGGAGCAGCAGGTGCGAAAGGACCAACAGCAGCGCGAGCGCGAACAAAAACGCCAGGAGCGACAGCGAGAAAAGGAGCAAGAGCATGACCAGGAATGACGCCACGCGACTCCAGCGACATTTGAGAACCTGCTTTTTCTTTTGCCTCGGGATGGCCTGCACGGCCACGCTCTCAGCTTCTCAGGAGTTCGAGCGCGCCTGGTACGGGCGCTATCCGCTCCCTGCGGGAGGAAGCGTGGCGGTCGAGAACGTCCAGGGCGAAATCAGCGTGGAGGGATGGGATCGTGCGGAAGTCGAAATCACGGCGGCAAAGATGGGCACGGGGCAAAGCGACCACCTGAATGACGTGCGAGTGGTGACGGAGCTCGGCGTGCACAGCCTGGCCTTTAGAACCGTCTACCCGCCGCACCTGGATAAACCGATTCGGGTGAACTATCGCCTGCGCGTTCCGCGCCAGGTACAGTTGTCCTCGCTGCGCACGCTGGAGGGAAACATTGCCGTGCACAATGTCGAGGGGTTTGTGGACGCGCGGACTCTGAGCGGGAATATCGAGCAGATGAATGTGTCGGGGCGAGTGGTGGCGCGGGCGCTTACTGGGAGCATCCTCGTCTCGCTCCGTACCCTGCCCCCGGGTACGGCTCCGCTGCTCCTGGACACAGTGAATGGCAACTTAGTTCTGCTCCTCCCACCCAGGGCGAATGCGGACCTGGAACTGAGCACCGTGGCCGGAACGATCGAAGGCAATTACGCCTTTCAAGTCAGCTCCATCCCCGGCGATTCGACGCGGCGGACGCGCCTGGGGCTGGGTGGTGTGACGATTTCGTTGCGGACCGTGCGGGGCTCGATTCGCGTCGGCGAGCGGGACGACCTTTTGTAGTTTAACGGGATGACGAAGTGAGACGACCCGCGTCTAACAGTAGTGGCTAGTGATTAGTGGCTAGTGGCTGGTGGTCAGAATGGTTCGACACTAGCCACTAATCACTAGCCACTGAAGTTGGTACTGGGAGGAAAATCATGAAGCGAAAGTTTGCGATGGAGTTACTGTTTTCGACATTGATATTGTTGGCTGGCGTGGGTTACTGCCGCAGTCAGGAAGCGCCCGAGCCGCCGGAGCCACCAGAAGCACCGGAAGCTGCCTTTGGCGCGCTCAACACGCAACTCTTCGCTATGAAGGGAGCCGCCAGGCTGGGTGTCACGTTGAAGGATGTGACCGCGGAGAGAGTGCGGGACTTGAAGTTGCCCGGCGAGTATGGCGCGCTCGTCGAGAGCGTCGAGGCTGATAGCGCAGCGGCCAAGGCCGGCCTGCAAAAGGGCGATGTCATCGTCGAATTTTCGGGCGAGCGAGTGCGCAGCGTGGCACAGTTGCGCCGCCTGATTCGCGAGACGCCCGCCGGCCGCACGGTCAGCATGCAAGTCATCCGGGGGGGGCAGGCTCGAACCCTCAGCGCCAAGCTGCAACCTCGAACGAACGGGTTTAATGTTCAGGTTCCGGAGGTCCATGTCGGTCCCATCAATCCGAGGGTCTTTGACTTTCGGGGTTTCAACTTTCCATTCGATGGCGGGAGACCCAGCCTCGGAATCTCGGGAGACGAACTGACAACGCAGCTCGCAACCTATTTCGGGGTCAAGCAGGACAAAGGAGTTCTGGTTCGCGAAGTGGTGGTCGGAAGTCCTGCCTCGAAAGCCGGGTTGAGGGCAGGAGACGTCATCGTGGCGGTAGATGGGAAGGGCGTGGCCACGGTGACGGAACTGCGCCAGGCGCTGGAGATCAAGCCCGGAGAAGAAAAACGAAAGCTCGACCTGACCGTCGTACGGGATCATCACGAGCAGACCGTGCCCATCGAGCTGGAGAAGCAAGGACAAGGCGAGCGCGAGAAAGTGGCGGGGGCTCCTGGGATTGATGCCGGCGAATTGCGACGCGCGGAAGCGCAAATGGCGGCGGCTCAGCGCGCCCTGCAGGAAGCTCAAAAGCATTTGGGTGACCAGCAGCGTCTGATGTCGGATAAGATGCGGCACGCCTTGGACATGTACCAGCGGGACGCCGAGCGACAGCTCAAGCTTCAACTCCAGAACAAGCTCCACTCTCTGGCACGGGAGAGTGATGCTATTTGAACTGCTCGCGCTTCAGGTTGTCACTCACCAGTAAGCTCGGGCTACAGCATTTTGCGTAGTTCCCTGTCATCCTGAGTGGACATGGACCTGCGGCCCGGCCGAGGAGATGGAAGGCGCCATCGACGTCACCGCAGCGCAAGCAAGGATCCGCCCGGCAATAGGCCTCACTGCAAAATCCCATCTGCCGATGAGTTGGTTTTCCCTGGAAGCGGCGTCGAGTGACGGTGGACCAGCAGCCACCGGCCCCGGTGACGAACAAAGATATTGGTGGTTTCGATCAGGGCGGAGGAAATGTCGTCGCTTTGCGCGGTGGTGACGTCTTCTAGGCAGGACACCCATGCCGTTTCGCCCACGATTTGAACCACGGGGCGACTGATGGAAATCAAGACCTGGCTGGTGGAATGGAAGATCGCGGCCCAGCTTCTTTGGACCTCCTCCCAGCCCAGCAGCAACTCCCAGCCGGGGTGCAAGCACCTGACCCAATCTTCTTGCAGCCACACTGCTTCCATGCGAGCGATGTCCAGGGAGCGGAAGGCCTCATAAAACGCCAAGTTCGCAGCCAGAACTTTCTCTTCCTCTGTTTCGGAGTGAGGCTGCATTATCATAATGGAAACTCGCTTTCCAGGCCGTAAGCCGAGTCGGCTCGACAGCCTACATTCGAAAGCCTCAGGCATAGGTGCGGCGGCGAAAATGCTGCTAAGCTGGACTCATCATACCTTTTTTCAGTACTTCCATGCCGATGTATTCTCGTCCGCCGGCGCGTTCTTGGTGATGTGAATGGCCATGGTCCGGATCAGGTTCTCCTGGGTCATGGATTGCCAGCCGTGGCCCTTCTCAGGCCGTCCGAACTCGAAGCTCCCTTCGTAATGCGGGTCGTGGGTGGCCCTGAGGAACTCCTGGAGATCGTAGACGGCCAGGTTGAGATAGAAGTTGTCCATATCGCCCACCTCGAGGTGGATTTTTCCCACCAGTTGCGGCCCGAGGGTAGACCAGTTCTGTTTGAGGTAAGCCGTGAGGTCGTAGCCGTGGTCGCGCATGTAGTCCGCCACACTGCGATCAATCTTGCCGGTGAGCTTGTCCCATAACGGCCTTGGATAGCCGTCCTCGCCGACCGGGCCGTAGGCTGCCTCCCAGATTTCCAGTTGCTGGTCGGAGCGCCCGTGGCTGCCCAGCGTCGCCTCGAGTTGGCTCAACTGCGATGCGGTCACTTCCACCTGGCCTTCGGTGGTCCGCATCATGGGCCTCATAACCTTCAGCCAGGTATGACCCGGCTCCAAGAAGGCGTTATCATCCTTGTAGATATTCACAAGCTGATAATGCTCAAAGCTGATTGGATCGGGGTAAAGGGTCCAGGTGCCGCCAAAGAAATCCGGGTGATAGAGCTGGAGCGCCAGGGACTCCCAGCCGCCCGTCGAGCCGCCCGAAAGCACGCGCGCGTAGGGTTTACGAATGATGCGAAAGTGCGTCTCGAGATAGGGAATCAACTCCGTCATGATGGCGTCGCCGTAAGGCCCGTTGTTGGCGGAGTTCACCGCGTAGGAATCGTCAAAATAAGGCGTGGGGTGCTGGAATGTCACGATGAGCAGGCGCGGGAAATCGGCGGAGTTCCAAGCCTGATAAAACTGGTAGCCGGATTCGAGATTGTATTCACTCAGCCTCTTCATGGCGGGTTCCGGCAGCGGATCGCCTTCCGTGGAGAATCGCATGGGAGCACCGAGGTTGAAATGGCCCTGTTCGTAAAGCACCGGATAGGACACAGAGGGATGAGAATCGTAATCTTTGGGCAGCAACACCGTGGCGCCGAGATAAATTGGCCGGCCCCAGAATTTCGTCAGCAGGTCGCTCTGAATCTTGATGTGCTTGACCCATTCAGTGTCCTTGGGAATCTCCACCGGGGGGATCACCTTGGTCAGGCTCAGGCTCACTTCGTAGCCGGCGGCGGGGTCAAGGTGCACCTTCTCGACTTCGCTGTAAAGGTTGCCGGGCGAGCGGTTGAACTGCTGGCCTTCCCACTGGTCGAGGTGCACCCAGAGGGTGTGGCCGTCGGAGCGGTGACACTGCGTGTACACGTTGAGCAGCGCCTGAACGTAATAATCGCCGGCGGGGATATCGGCAAGGCTTGTGGGCGGATAGCCGAGCGTCGCACCGTTGATCAACGAGGCCTCGCCGGGCTGGAGCTGATCGACGTCAACCCCGAACAGCGGCGACGTGTCGCCCCAGGAGCCAGCTTGCAGGCGAGGTTCAGGCCTTTCTTTATTCGAGATCACCACGAAGACGCGGCCCGTGATGGGCTCGGCGTGAGCTGAGGCGGGAAAAGAGACCTTAAACCTCGGACCTGACTTCTGCGCCTTCGGCCAGGCGCCGGAGGGCTTGGCCAGCGCCCCAAGGACCGCGATGGCCAGAACCGCAGCGCAGAAGCGATAGGGATGTGTTGGTTCAGTTTGTGTCACGTTAACCCCCATGGAACCTGGCGCTTTTTTGCAGCTTGCACGACCCAAAAGGCTGTCAAGTGTACCATGACCGGCGCCGGCGTGTGGCCGGAACGGTGAGGGTATTGACTGAATAGATAAGATGGAATTATAAGCTTGATTGATTTTAATTTTCTAGGAGTGTAATCTACACGCCGTGGCCACATTACCCCAGCCTTCTCCTCGGCGGTCCGACCGCAAAATTGCAAAAATGGCTATAGTCGTGTTTGCGGAGAGGGAGAGTGAATGGGAAGGATGCAACGCGTACACCCTGGACGTTTCCACGGAAGGGGCAAGAATACAGGCAAGCCTCTCGCTCACACCAGGCCAGGTGGTGCAAGTTATTCCCATTAACGGCTCTGAGCCGGTGACCGGTCGCGTGGTATGGGTGGGGAAGCCAGCCTCGGAGGTGGAAGGCCAGGCAGGGCTTGAGTTCCTCGATCCTTTCGATGTAACAACATGACGTTCACGCATCCGCGCGACGAAATCTTAGCGGTCATGGAGCGGATTTACGACTACCGCATGACCACGACCTCCGGGGGCAACTTATCCCTGCGCGACGAGGACGGTGATATCTGGATCACTCCGACGCGCGTGGACAAGGGCAGTTTGCGGCGCGAGGATATCGTCCGAGTTCGGAAGGATGGGACAGTAGAAGGCCTTCATCCGCCCTCGTCGGAGCTTCCTCTCCATCTAGCCATCTACCAGGCGAGGCCGGACCTCCAGGGCATCGTTCACGCCCATCCGGTCGCTCTGGTCGCCTTCAGCCTGGTTCACGATGTCCCGAACACCCGCCTGTTTCACAAAGCCAGAACGGTGTGCGGGGAGGTGGGGTTCGCGCCCTACGAACTTCCCGGAAGCAAGGCTTTGGCGCGGAATGTGGAGGAAACCTTCCGCCAGGGCTACCACTGCGTCATCCTTGAGAATCATGGTGTGGTGGCGGGCGGCGGCAACCTCCTGGAGGCGTTTCATCGCTTCGAGACGCTGGAGTTCACGGGCAAGACCATCATCAAAGCTCGGCAAATCGGGAAGGTGCGTTATTTAACCGACCAGGAAATCGAACTTTCCGCACAGCGCCCGGCGAGCTTGCCAGAGTTGGAAAGAGAAGCTCCCACAAGCCTCGAAAAGGAGCTCCGGCGCAGACTCTGCGAGTTTGTCCGCCGGGCCTATCGTCAGCGTTTGTTCATCAGCACCCAAGGAAGTTTCTCCGTCCGCCTGGACGAGTCTTCGCTCTTGATAACCCCCTTTCAGGTGGACCGCGGCAGGCTGGAGGCGCAGGACCTGGTGCTGGTCAGCAAGGGGAAATCAGAGGCTGGGAAGCTGCCCAGCTTCGCCACAAGCAACCACGCGGCGGTCTACCGGCAGCATTCCGGAGTCCATGCCATCATCAATGCGTATCCTGTCAATGCGACGGCCTTCAGTGTGACTGGCATCCCAATGGATACGCGAACTATCCCGGAGAGCTACGTGGTAGTGCGTCAAATCCGGCAGGTGAAGTACGGAGTGCAGTTTCAAGACAGCGAGGCGCTGGCCCGGCAGGTGTCTCCGAGCCAACCGGCGGCCATTCTGGAAAACGACGGCGTGCTGGTCACCGGCTCCGACATCCTTGACGCCTACGACCGTCTTGAGGTGCTGGAATCCACCGCGGAGGCGCTGATCAACTGCCACGCCATTGGCACCCTGGCGCCCATGCCAGAGGACGTCCTTCGCCAACTGGAAAAGGCTTTCCTGAAAATGTGAGGAGCTGCCCCCCCACCTCAGTCCCTTTGTTCACCAAGGCGCTGGAGAGCGACGACAAGGTCATGCGCGCTTCCGCTGCCGAAGGTCTGGCGCGTACCGCCGATCCCAGAGTCCTCCCAGAACTGGAAAAGGCTGTCACTGCGGAAAGGGACACCGAGGCAAAGCTGGCCATCGGGTTTGCGATAACAGCTCTCGGCAAGCTCGACTGCTATCCTCTTAAGAGTCCTGGTATTATCTCCCGCAATGCTTGAGAAGAATCTGCCGCGATGGTAGAATGTTTGTTTCCAATCATGGGGCTAAAGCATTGAGAGGAACAAGGGCGCTTTCGTTGGCCCAGAAGGGCAACCAAACCGAGCGACGCGCGGTCGAGCTGGCGCTGGCGCACAGCCCCGATTCCGACGATGCATTCATGTTTTACGCGCTGGCGACGAGAAAGATCGCCGCGCCTGGCCTTTCGTTCACTCACCGGCTCGAGGATATTGAGTCCCTCAACCGGAAAGCGCTGGAGGGGATTTACGACATCACCGCGATCTCTTTCCACGCCTATCCGTATCTCGAAGATAAGTACGTACTTCTGCCTTCAGGCGCCAGTTTCGGCGACCAGTACGGGCCGGTTGTAGTGTCGCGGGCCCGTCTGAGCTCCGGCAGCCTGAAAGGCAAGCGCGTGGCCGTCCCGGGGAAGATGACCACTGCATACCTCGCATTGCAGCTTTATGAGCCGGAGGTTGACGCGGTCGTGATCTCGTTCGACCAGATCCTGGATACGGTCGCCAGGGGCGAAGCGGACGCGGGCGTGGTGATTCATGAAGGCCAACTGACTTACGCCGGCGCCGGCCTCAAAAAGGTCCTGGACCTCGGGAAGTGGTGGTACCAGGAGACCAAGCTGCCTCTGCCCCTGGGGGGAAACGCCATCCGCCGGACCCTTGACAGCCACACCCAGCGCGCCGTGGCAGCATTACTGAAGGAGAGCATTCAATATTCGCTCCATCACCGCGAAGAGGCCTTGTCCTACGCGCAACAGTTTTCACGCGGCCTGGACGCCACAACGACCGACCGCTTTGTGGCCATGTACGTCAACGACTGGACCCTCGACTATGGCCCGCTTGGCCGCCGGGCCGTCCAAGAGTTGCTTGACAGAGGCTTCCAAAGGGGCATTCTGCCAAGAGCCGTGAAGGCGGAGTATGTCGAGTAGGGAAGTATTCAGTTTTCAGTTTTCAGTTTTCAGTTGTCAGTCGTCCAGAGTCGAGAAGTCGAGAAGTTGTCGGAGGTCCGTTGTCAGTGGTCCGTCGTCTCCGTTACGCAGGATTCTGGAGGCGAGGCAATAATCTATTCCTGGGGTGTGCTTGCTACTGGCGAGTGGGAAGAAATCGGGGTTTGTCATCAGAGAACTGAGAATTGGAAACAGACGACTGACGGCTGACAAGGGACTAGGGACAACTTCTCGACTTCTCGACTCTCGACAACGGACCACGGACGCATTTCTCAAGAGGGAGCATCTAACCCGAGATGGAACTGACCCTGTGCAATCACAGCAGTTACCCGCGCATTGGAGACGATGCCGAGCGCCAACTCCTGTGGCGCACGCTGGCGCAACATGATAAAGGCGAGAAAACCGAGGAGGCTGTTCGGGCCGCCCAGGACCGCATGACCGAGCTGGCGCTGGCCGAGCAAGCGGAGGCCGGCCTCGACCTCGTGACGGACGGCCAAATCCGCTGGTCCGATCCCATCTCCCACCTCGCCGCTAAGCTTGCTGGCGTTCGAATAAAGGGCCTGCTCAGGTTCTTCGATACGAACTTTTACTTCCGCCAGCCGGTGGTGCAGGACAAGCCTGAGCGGACCGCGCCTCTGCTGCTGGATGAATTCAAGTTTGCGCAGGAGAAGTCGATGCGCCCCCTGAAAGTGGTCTTGACGGGCCCTTACACTCTGGCACGGCACTCCATCGAGGAAAACGGAGGCGCGGGTGGGTTCGATAAGATGCTCGAAGCATACACCGCTGCGCTGGCCGCCGAGGTCGCCGCACTGGCGGCAGCGGGGGCAACCGTGATTCAGGTGGAGGAGCCTGCGCTGCTCAAATATCCCGATGATTTCCCGCGCCTCGAGCAGAGCCTCACCGCCTTGGCGATGAGTAAGGCTTCGGCACAACTGGCGCTAGTCCTTTACTTCGGGGATCCCGCCCCCATTTATGACCTCCTGCAAACGCTGCCGGTGGACCTCCTGGGACTCGATTTTACTTACAACCCAGGCCTCGTCGACAGGGTGGCTTCAATCGGTACTGCCCGAACCCTGGTGCTGGGCCTTGTAGACGGCCGCAATACCAGGCTGGAAGATCCCTCAGCCCTCGCCCGGCAGCTTGAGAAGCTCGCCCACGGCGCGGATTTGAAGCGTGCTTATCTCAGCCCTTCTTGCGGCCTCGAGTACCTTCCGCGTGACAGGGCACGCCAGAAGCTAAGACATCTGACCGCAGTCAGGAATACATTCTTAGGGAGCCCTGCATGAGTCGAGCGAAACTTCAGGGGTTGGGGATCGACCTTCCCCTGTTCCCCACCACATCCGTGGGAAGCTTCCCCAAACCCGACTTCCTGCTCAAAGCCCGCGCCGATTTCGCCAGGAAGAAGATCAGTCGTGGCGCGCTGGAGAAAGCGCAACGGCAAGCGACTGAGTTTTGGATCCGCAAGCAGGAAGAACTGGGTGTGGACGTGCTTGTCGACGGCGAAATGTACCGAGGCGATATGGTGGCCTATTTCGCTGAATACCTCAGCGGGTTCGAGGAAGGCGGCTTGGTCCGTTCTTACGGCAACCGCTATTACCACAAACCCATAATTACCGGCGAAGTCAAATGGGAGGAGCCCATCACCCTCGAGTGGTGGAAGTACGCGCGGGGCCTCACCTCGAAACCCCTGAAAGGGATGTTGACCGGCCCTTATACGGTGATGGATTGGTCCTTCATTGAATACTATCCGGATCGACGCAGCGCCTGCTTGGCGCTGGCCAAGGAAATTCGCAAAGAGGTCGAGGCCTTAATCGAGGAGGGGGCAAGAATCATCCAGATCGATGAGCCCGCCACCTCCGTGAGGCCCGAGGAACTGCCCGTGGCCATAGAAGCCATGCACGTCGTGACGGATGGCCTGCCGGCGTACTTCATCACCCACATTTGTTATGGCGCCTTCGAAAACATCTACCCGGCCATGCTGAATCTCCCGGTGGACAACTTCGACCTGGAGATGTCCAACAGCGGACTCGACGTGCTCGAGCTTTTCAAGCAGCGCCGCTTCACCAAGGACCTCAGCTTGGGCGCGGTGGACGTCCATACACACGTGCTGGAAGAGGAACCGGTAGTCGAGCAGCGCCTGCGCCAAGCCCTGGAGGTCCTTCCTAAAGAAGCCATCTGGGTGGACCCGGACTGCGGACTGAAGACGCGAACCGTGGACGAGGCGATTGCCAAAATGCAAGCGGTGGTGACCGCCGCCAAGGCGCTAAGAGCAGTGACGAGTGACAAGTGATGAGTGACGAGCCGGGCCGGAAGCCAGCAGACAGGAGTCAGGAGTCAGAAGTCAGGAGTCAGAACGCAGAAAAGGCGGCCCAGGGGCAGCGAACCCCCACTCCTGTTTTCGGCTCGTCACTCGTCACTCCTCACTCGTCACTTCGGTCCAGCCGTACGCCGCTAACCTCCACGCAACGGAAGGTCCTTTTCGCGCTCGCCAGCGTGGTCGGGTTGCGCATGTTGGGACTCTTCCTGGTCCTGCCGGTCTTTACACTTTACGGTCTGCAATTCACCAACTCACGTTTTCTGGTCGGCTTCGCCTTCGGCAGCTATGGCCTGACCATGGCCATCCTGCAAATCCCCTTTGGCAGGCTTTCCGATCGCATAGGCCGCCGCAAGGTCCTGCTTTTGGGCATGACTCTCTTCAGCCTGGGTTCTTTCCTCTGCGCCGTCCCCCACTGGTTTCCTCACTCTCTCCAGATTGGCGCTCTGATTTTTGGCCGTCTTGTTCAAGGCGGGGGAGCCATTGTTTCTGTGGCGTTTGCCACTGTCGCCGATTTCATCGAGCCCCAACGCAGATCTACAGCCATGGCCGTCTTGGGAATTCCTATCGGCGCAGCCTTCGTCATCGGCATCATTGGCGGGCCGATCCTTGCCGGAATTCTGGGCACCGCCTCCCTTTTCTGGCTGACCGGATTCCTGGGTTTCGGAACAGACCTCTTGCTGGCCAAGTACCTTCCCGACTCTCCTCCCTCAGCCAGCGCCCCTGCGCCCATGTCCCGGGTGCTGGCCAACAACTCGCTCTTGGCTCTTGCTTCGGGAGGCTTCCTCATGAACTTCTTCATGGCCACTTTCTTTTTTTATTTCCCCCTCATTGTCACCGGCCAGCACCACGTGAGGATGAACCACTACTACGCTCTCCTGTTGCCCATGATGTTGATCAGCGGCGTCACGATGTTCGGGTTCTCACAGGGCGCGGACCGCGGATGGGCAAGACCGCTCGCCGCGCTCGCTTTCCTCTCCTTTATCCCCAGTTCCCTTCTGCTGTTCAGGCCGGAAGCGGCAGGCCTTGACCCCAGTCGCCTTGCGGGGGTGATCGTAGCCGGCACGCTTTTCTACGTTGGATTCACCGGACTCGAACCCATCCTGCCGAGCATGGTCAGCAGGCTCGCTCCAGAAAGCACGTATGGGACGGCGCTGGGGATTTACAACACGGCACAGTTCCTCGGCAGCTTCATCGGGGGAGCAGCGGCTGGCGCCCTCTCACACTTTTCTGCCAGCCCTATGATGGCGACCCTCATGGTGGCTTCCGTGGTGGGAATATTCCTGATGCTTGCCGTGAGACCCGAAGGGGATCAGTAATATGTCGATCATCCGAGCCCTGTGTGTGCTCCTTGTCGGCACCATCGCTGCTGCGGGTCAGCAGCCCAACCTGGGCCCTCAGAAGTCAAGCGAAAGGACCTCGGAGGTTTGTAGTGTGGAGGGTGTAGTGGTCAAATCCACTACGGGCGAGGGCATGAAAAGAGTGACGGTCCAACTCACTCCCCTCGGCTCGGGACAGGAACGATACTCCACGCTCACGGAGAATAACGGTCGCTTTATCATTCGCAACATCGCCCCGGGCCGGTACGCAATCCACGCATCGGGCAACGGATACATGCAGGAGGCTTCCGAGAAGGGCAAAGGGAACACCCAAGTCAGTATCCTTGATCTCACGCCGGGGAAAAACGTGAGCGGAATCGCCTTCCGCTTGGTGCCACCCGGGGTCATCACGGGGACCGTTTACGATGAAGATGGTGACCCGGTGACTCGTGCACAAGTCAGAGCTTTGCGCGTGGCCGGCTCTGGTGCTCACCGGCAAGTCGGCGGCGGGGACTCCGGGCAGACCAATGATCTTGGCGAGTACCGCATCTGGGGGCTGCAACCGGGGAAGTATCTCGTGGCCGCAACGTACCAACCCCCGCAATCCAGCCAAGGCCAGCCCACGGATGAGGTTTATCTTCCCACCTTTCACCCCAGCACACCCGATACGTCACAGGCCGCCGTGGTCGAGGTTGAGCCCGGCGTCGAAGCCTCCGGCATCGATGTGGACATTAGGCGGGCACACGCCGTCACCGTCCGGGGGCGTGTCATCGTTGATGGTCCCGTGAAGTCGCTGCGGGGCACTTATGTCTCGCTCACGCCGCGCGCCGCCGAAGGGAGCTATTCCGCCTTAAATTACGGCGGCGCTGTGCAAAACGACTCAGGTGACTTTGAGATTCGTGGCGTTCCGCCCGGGCCTTATGACCTCTCAGCCGCCTGGTTTGACGGGAAACGGAACCTCCTCGGGAGGGTCCCGGTGGAGGTCAGTAACGCCAACCTCGATGGGGTCACCTTCGTCTTGGGCAGCCCGATCACGCTAGCGGGGAGGTTCCGCGTCGAGGGTAGCAACCACTTCGATTTCACACGGTTGGGCCTACAGTTGTCCCCCATCGACAACACGAGGGGCGGCTGGAACGCGGAAATCAAACCAGATGGGACTTTCGTAGTTGAGAACGTTTATGACGGAAACTACCGGGTGCGCGTCTCAGGGTTTCCCGAAGAGTACTACGTCAAATCGGCGCGAGAAGAGGGGAGCGAGGTGCTCGAGTCCGGCCTGAACGTCAGCCGCAGCCAACCCCCGGCCCGTCTCGAAATCGTTCTCTCCCCGGATGGTGGACGCGTGGACGGCAGCGTGCTGCACGATCAACATCCCGTCGGCGGAGCCTGGGTTGTACTGGTCCCGGACCCACCCCATCGAGATCGCGAGGAAATGTACACCACGAAGGTAACCGACGCTTTCGGCCGGTTCTCTCTCTTGGGCCTGCCGCCCGGCGACTTCAAGCTTTTCGCTTGGGATCCCGTGCAGGGAACGAACTACACTGATCCCGATTTCTTCGGACCATTCGAGGGGCGCGGCACACCCGTCCATATCGCGGAGAGGCAACAGCAGACAGTGCAGATCGAGGCGATCACCGCCGAGGAGCAACTCCGCTAGTCTCTCTGGTGCTATAATTTGTTTATCTGAAGCTCGACTGCTGAGGCTTATATGCAGGTTGTACTTCTGTGGGTTGGCCTTGTTCTTTACGGGCTGGGGACACTTCTTCTCATCCCTTCCGTTGCTGATCGCCGCCCAGCGATCTCCCCCGCCTCGATGACCGCGTTGGGACTCGGGCTGCTCGCACACGCGGGCAGCATCGCTTTCGAGGCTGCGCGCATACATCGCTTGCCGGTAACTGACGTGCGTAGCGCCTTGTCCTTTTACGCATTCCTGGTGACTTTGGCCTTCTTCTTTCTCTATATGCGCTACCGGATTACTTCCCTGGGTGTTTTCATGCTGCCCTTTGTTTTTGTGCTGACGCTGATCTCGGCGTTTCGTCCTGTGCGGCCTTTTGATTTGTCGGCCTTTCGCGGTGGCTGGTTGGCAGTCCATATCGGCTCAAGCATCCTGGGCTACACAGGTTTTTTTCTGACCTTCGTGGCGGCGGTCATGTACCTGATGCAAGAGAAGGAACTGAAGTCAAGAATTCCGCGGGCGTTCTATTACCGTCTGCCGTCACTGGAACTCTGCGATGAGCTCTACTACCGCTCGCTGCTGTTCGGCCTTCCCCTTTTGACCGTCGGCATCCTGACCGGCTTCATCTGGGCGAGCCGCACCTGGAAAGGTCCTTGGGAATTCGACCCGAAAATCCTGGCGTCAATGCTGACTTGGCTGATTTACCTCGTGCTCTTTTCCACTCGTGTGAGCGGCGGCTGGCGCGGCCGTCGGGCGGCTTATGTCGCGATCTTCGGCTTTGCCGCCATCATGGTGACTTTCCTGGGGGTGAGCCTGCTGAGTGGACCGCACGGGTATGTGCCGACGCTTCGACAGGGACCCTAGTGAGGGCTGGAGGGCAGTAGGCAGTAGGCAGTAGGCAGTAGGCAGTAGGCAGTAGGCAGTAGGCAGTGGGCAGTCGGCTGTCGGCAGTTGGCTGTACGCAGCACGCGGCAGGCAACAGCCAGTCCGAAGCAGGCAGTGGACAGTAGCTGGAATTTGAAATGTCGACTGAGATTTTGAATTTGAAATTTGGAATTTCAAATTTGAAATTCATCGCATGAACTTGGCCCTTATTGGCATCAATCATCGCACGGCTCCGGTCGAGGTCCGCGAGCGCATGCATATCCCTGAATCGGGCCTGGCGCAAGCGGTTTCCGACCTGATTCATCGCGGGGGCATCCACGAGGGGTTGATCCTCTCCACCTGCAACCGCGTTGAGGTGATGACTTCGGCAGAAGACAGCGTCGATGCTGAACCCATCATGCAACAATTCCTGGCGGATCATCACCAATGCGAGCTTGGCCCCTACCAGCGCTTCTTTTACCGCTACCAGCAGGAGGAAGTTGTCCGTCACATGTTCCGCGTGGCCTCCAGTCTCGATTCGATGATTGTGGGCGAGCCTCAAATTCTCGGCCAGCTAAAGCGCGCCTATGCCCTAGCGAGCGAAGCCGGCGGGATGAACGGAAGTCTGAAAGAGATTGCAAACCAAGCCTTGGTAGTGGCGAAGCGGGTGCGACGCGAGACGGCGCTGGGGAGCGCCGCAGTCTCCGTCTCTTACGCCGCGGTCGAGCTGGCCAAGAAGATTTTTGGCAGCCTCAACGGAAAGACCATCTTCGTGATTGGGGCGGGCAAGATGAGCGAACTCGCCGCCAAGCACCTCCTGCGCAGCGGAGCCAGCACCATCTATGTCACCAATCGCACCTATGAGCGCGCCGTGCAGCTTGCGGCGGCATTTCACGGCACCGCCATCGCTTTTGAACGGCTCTTTGAACACCTCCCCGAGGCTGACATCGTCATCAGTTCCACCGGCGCCCCAGGCTACGTCGTGGACAAGGACCATGCTGCGAAAATCCTCTCTGCTCGCCGGAACCGTCCGGTGTTCTTCGTGGATATCGCAGTTCCGCGAGACATCGATCCCCTGGTCAACGAGCTGGATAATGCCTTTGTCTACGATATTGACGACCTCGGGCAAGTGGTGGAGGCCAACAAGAAACAGCGTGAACGCGAGGCCGTTTGGGCCGAGGAGATTGTGCAGGAAGAAGTCCACAGAACCATGCGCCGGCTCGCTTCGCGTGACCTTGTTCCCACCATCGTGGCGCTTGAGGACCGGCTGAACGCCATCCGCGCGGCTGAAATAGAACGCTACAACAGCCGGCTGGGCAATCTGACGCCCGAGCAGCGTCAGGCCGTGGACGCCCTCACGCGCGGCATCATGAACAAGATCCTGCACGGACCTATCACCGAACTCAAAAGCGGCGCCGGCCAGCCGGAACAAGTGGCCCTCGTCAGGGCTGTGCGGAAGATCTTCGGCCTAAAGAGCAGTGACGAGTGACAAGTGACGAGTGACAAGCCGGAGTCAGAACTCGGTCGTTGCAGATGTTCCGCTAGCCCTTCGTTGCCACCTGACACTTGGAACCTGCACTTCTGCTCGTCACTTGTCACTCGTCACTCGCCACTTCTTGAAGTAATCTGAGATTTCGGAATTATGCGCATTGTCATTGGTTCACGCGGCAGCCAACTGGCGCTGTGGCAGGCCAACTGGGTGAAGGACCAGCTCACGGCGGCAGGCCACGAGATTTCCATTGAGATCATCCGGACGAGCGGCGACAAGCTGCAAAGTTATCCACCCGAGCAACCCCTCCCCCCTTCTATTGCGCAGAGCGTCGCCGAAGCAGGAACGAAGGGCCTGTTCATCAAGGAAATCGAGGAGGCTCTGCTGGCAGGCCAAGTGGACCTTGCTGTCCATAGCCTCAAAGACCTGCCGACCATCTTGCCGGCAGGCCTGATTCTGGCTGCCGTGCCGCCCCGCGAAGATGCACGCGACGTGTTCATTTCTGCGGGCGGGAAACCTTTCGAGCAGGTCCCGGCGGGCGCGCGCGTGGGCACCAGCAGCCCGCGTCGGCAGGCACAGCTCAGGCGGCTCCGGCCGGACCTGGAATTGATCCCCCTGCGCGGCAACCTGCCCACGCGGCTGCGCAAGCTGGAAGGCGGCGATTGCGCCGCGCTGGTTCTGGCGGCAGCGGGTCTCCACCGGCTTGGCCTGCGGGAGCGCATCACCGGCTATTTCAGCTTCGACCAGATCTGCCCTGCCGTCGGGCAAGGCGCGCTGGCGATCGAAATTCGGCAGGACCGTGCGGAGCTGGCATGCGCGTTGACGCCGCTCGATCATCCCCTCACACACCTCGCAGTCTGCGCCGAACGCGCCCTGCTGGCGCGCCTGGGCGGAGGTTGCCAGGTCCCCATTGCAGCCCATGCGAATTTCGAGAATGCCCAGTTGCACTTGCGAGGCATTGTGGCCAGCCTGGACGGCAGCCGTTTGATTCGAGCCTCCGCGGCAGGCTCGCAGGAAGACCCCGAAAACCTGGGGGCGGCAGTGGCGAAGGATTTGCTCGAGGGTGGAGCAGGGGAGATTTTGAATTTATAAGGCGTCGGTCTGTCATTCTGAGCGAAGCGAAGAATCTCCGTATTTCCGGAACTTATCAACTGCACAGATTCTTCGCTTCGCTCAGAATGACAGACGCCACTACCATTTGGGAGATCGCGTGAATAAGGGCTGCCCTCCCGATCACCCGATCTCCAGATCCTCCGGTCTTAGTTAGCTGGCTCCCTTGATTGTAAGGAGGTGACGTGTGAGCCTCGGCAGACAGGTCGACTGCTTCGAGCGCCAGCCGCTTTTCGGCAAGCGCATCGCGATTACCCGCACTCGCGAGCAGGCGGGCGTGCTAAGAGAGCAGTTAACCGCGCTGGGCGCGCAGGTGATCGAGATCGCCACCATTGAAATCCGTGACCCTGCTTCCTGGGAGCCGCTCGACTCAGCCATCCGGCGGCTGGAAGAGTTCGATTACCTGCTCCTGACCTCCGCCAACGGAGCGCGCAATTTCCTGCGGCGGCTGCAAGCTTGCGGACGCCAAGCGCGCGATTTGAAAGGCTTGATTATCGGCGCCATCGGCCCCGCGACTGCCGCGGAGTTGGCAAAAAGCGGGGTGAAGGTTGACGTGACGCCGCGTCAATACGTGGCTGAGGGTTTGCTCGAAGCCCTCGGCGGGCGCGACCTGCGCGGCAAAGCGTTTCTGATCCCGCGCGCCAAAGTGGCCCGCGATGTTGTGCCGCGCGTCCTGATGGAAAAAGGCGGGCGCGTGGAAGTCGTCGAAGCCTATGAAACCGGCGTGCCCCAACTCCCCGCTGGGGAATTGCAGCGCCTCCTCACCCCACCCCCGAATGCGATTACGTTCACCAGCTCATCAACTGCCACCAATTTCGCCAGGCTCGCGGGCCAAGACAATATCTCTGAATTGTTACGCGGGGTCGCCATCGCCTCGATTGGTCCGATTACCTCGGAAACGATCCGGAAGCTGGGACTCACTGTGACAATTGAGGCAAACGAGTCCACGATACCAGGGCTGGTACGTGCCATGGAAGACCTTTTCAGGGGCCAAACGCCGGGAGAACGACGAAAGGTTTCAGGAGATGCGCCATAGAAGTTGTTTATGGCTGGCAGAAAAAGTTCTATTCTTGACAAAATTGTCCATGTGGGGCATTCTGTCGCTTTGGAAGCTGTGGGGTCACGTCGGCAGACCCTGCAAGCTGAGGATGGAATGAAGCTCTGTCGCCAGAACGCGTGCTTTTGTTGTTCTTGTTGTTGTTGTACACGCGCGTCTTCTGGCAGGGGAACATTGCTGACTTGAGAGCTTAACAACTAAAGATCAGCTATAGCAAAGCCCGCTAGCCAGAGGAAACGATGGCGAGCGGGCTTTTTTGTTTTCCGGTCAGTCCCGCAAAAGCGGGAATCCAGCCCGTAGGCAGCACGTTTCCGAAGGTCTGCGGTGTGGATTCCCGCTTTCGCGGGACTGACGATGGTTGCCGCCCAGTGCGCAGGGAGCAAAAAGGAGACTGATGATAACGACAGAGCACGAAACCAAGGCCCAGCGGGTCGAACGCCTCAAAGGGGAGAAGAACGCCTGGGAGCACCTTGACGAGATCCGCGAGTTTGCCCGCAAGGGCTACGAGTCGATTCCGGCAGAATGGCTCGGCACCTACTTCCGCCCCTGGGGCGTCTATCCGCAAGGCGACGGGGCGGGCGTGACGGGCGGCAAGGGCGGCGAAGGAAAGTCTGTGCCCTACTTCATGGTGCGCATTCGTATTCCTAACGGTCTATTGGCCTCGCACCAGGTACGCGCCATTGCGGACGCGGCGGGCCGCTATGCGCGTGGCTTGGCCGACCTCACCGTCCGCCAGAACGTGCAGTTGCACTGGGTGACGATCGAGTCGCTCCCTGACCTACTTGAAAAGCTCTGGCACGCGGGGCTCACCACCATGGGTTCCTGTGGTGACGATGCCCGGAACATCACCGGCTGCCCGCTGGCTGGAATCGACGGCGACGAGATTTGCGACGCTTCACCTCTCGTGGTCCAGGCCACTCGCTTGCTAGTCGGGAACCCCGCTTTCTACAATCTGCCGCGTAAATTCAAGATCTGCATAACAGGCTGCCGCGTCTGGTGCTCCTATCCCGAGATCAACGACGTGGGCTTGACTGCCGTTACTCGCACCCACAACGGACGTCCCGAAGTTGGCTTCTCACTGCGGGTAGGAGGCGGGCTGTCGGCTGAGCCGATGTTCGCCAAGCGTCTGAATGCGTTTGTAAAGTGGGATCAGGTGATTCCCGTCATCCGTGGTGTGACCGAAATCTTCCGCGACGCCGACGAATTGCGGGAAAGTCGCGAGCGTGCCCGTCTGAAGTATCTCTTCCTGCGCCACGGGTGGACCGCGGCGAGATTCCAGGCTGAACTCGAGGGACGTATCGGATTCAAGCTGGATCCGATGGTCGACGAAAAACCACCCGCTGACATCTACCGCGATCATGTGGGGATTCACGGGCAGAAGCAGCCTGGATACAGTTACGTAGGTGCGGCAGTCCTGCGTGGGCGCATCACGGCACAGCAATTACGTATCGCGGCCGACCTTGCGGACCGCTTCGGCTCGGGCGAACTGCGCGCCACCAACATGCAGAATCTGCTCATCGCCAATGTTCCTGCCCTTCACGCCGAGGAGCTGGCGCGAGAATTGGACGCCGCGGGACTGCCGCCCGGCGGCTCGAGCTTCGCGCGGGGCGCCATAGCCTGCACAGGCTTGGAGTTCTGCAAACTCGCGATCACGGAGACCAAGACCTTCACGCGCTGGCTGGTGGAGGAACTCGAGGAGCGCCTGCCCGAGTTCGACCAGCCGCTAAAGCTCAACGTCACGGGCTGCCCCAACAGTTGCGGCCAGCACTGGATTGCTGACGTGGGCATTGAGGGCAAGAAGATCAAGGCCGGCGGCAAATTAGTGGACGCTTATTACTTCTGCGTCGGCGGCGCTGTGGGCAGCCACCAAGCCTTCGCGCGCCCCGTCGGTTATCGGTGCGCAGCCATCGAGGTTCCGGACGCCATTGAGCGCTTGCTGCGTGCTTACCTGGAAAGGCGATTTCCGGGCGAAAACCTGCGCCAGTTTTTTGCTCGGTACAGCGATGAAGGGCTTCGGACTTTTCTTGCCGGTACGGAGGTGGTTGCTGCCGCCCGTGACCCATCGCCCGGCCGCGTCCCGCACGGTGTGGAGGAGTGATCGGAAGAGACAAAGGACGGCACGTGGGAGTAGGGCTTGTCCTACCCCTGGTGGATGAACAAAGGCAGGGGACGGCAAGCCGTCCCCCTACACGGAACGGTTCGGTCTAAGTCTTCAAGGAGTCGTCAATGCTTGAGTTCTGGGTTGGTATTGCAGGAGGAATTCTGATTGGTTCGACAGGGGCAGGCTTAGGGCTGATCGTAACCCCGCTGCTTATTTTGGCAGGCTACAGCCCTGCTGTCGCTGTCGGGACGGGGCTAGGCGTCTCGGTGGTTTCAAAGCTGACCGGCGCCGTGGTGCACGACCGCCTAGGTCATTGGCCGGGACGGGAGGTGTGGATACTCCTCGCTGGGGGAGCTGCTGGCGTCGCGTTAGCATGGTGCCTCATCTCGGCGGTGGTGCTGCCCGCTCGGATTGACCACGATGCCTGGCTGAAGCGCGCTCTCGCCATCATGCTGTTCCTGGCCGCGGTCGCGCTACTCAAAATCGATCGCGCCCAAGGCCGGCGCCTCGTGGCCGGTGGCAAGACTCGCGCCCTACTGCTTCCCATTGGGCTTGGCGTCGGCACGCTGCAAGCGATGACGTCGGCAGGCTCGGGCAGCCTGCTGACCCCCATCCTCGCCTCGACGACAGATTGGAAAGTACCCCAGATGGCAGCGGTGAGTAACCTTTTCGGGGCCTTTGTGGGTGCATTGAGCGTCGGGCTCTACCTCAAGCTCGGCGACTTCAATGTACATCTCTTCGGCCAGGTTCTCCTGGGCTTGCTGCCGGGAGTGGTGGCCGGCAGCCTGCTGTCGCGCTGCATTTCGCGCTACTGGTTCGTGCGCGCTATCGCCGCCATAACCACTGTGGTCGGTGTGCGGTTGCTCTTTGCGTAGAAGGACCCGGCTCCCAGGCCCGCATGGGCATAGGACCGGTCTTGATTTCGGACCATCTGTTATGAGCTTCTAAAACCCCAGAAGGAGGGAATGAGTGAGTACTTTAACTGAAGAAATCACCTTACCACAAGTGGAAGCGGAGGCCTGGACGGCTACCCAGTTGCTGAGCTTTGGGCTGCAACGATTCAACCCCAGGATCGCTATTGCCTCGAGCTTCGGCGCCGAGGACGTAGTGCTGATTCACCTCGCCGCTCAAGCGCGTCCAGACTTTCGTGTTTTCACCTTGGATACTGACTTCCTGTTTCCTGAAACCTATGCGCTGATCGACGCTATCGAGCGTCACTATCACATCCAGGTGGAGCGCACCGAGCCTCGGCTTACGCCCGAGGAACAGGCGAGGGAGTTCGGTGCGGCCCTCTGGAGCCGCCAGCCCGACCAGTGCTGCAACATTCGCAAGGTCGAGCCGCTCACCAAGAAGCTCAGCGAGCTCGACGCCTGGGTCACGGGTATCCGTCGCGACCAAGCCCCGACTCGCGCCAACGCGCGGAAGCTCGACTGGGATGCCAAGTTCGGGCTGGTCAAAATCAATCCTCTCGCTGACTGGAAGTGGGAGGAGGTATGGGACTACATCCGGTCGCACAACATCCCCTACAATCCTCTCCATGACCAAGGCTACCCCAGTATCGGGTGCACCTACTGCACGCGTCCCGTGCAGGCGGGCGAGGATCTGCGGGCAGGTCGCTGGTCAGGCTTCCAGAAGACCGAGTGCGGTCTCCACGCTGTAAAATAGGGAATAGGTTATAGAGAACAGGCAATAGGGGCATTGGGCAAGAGGCACGCGAAATCCCGATTTGAACTGCCTTTTCCTCCCAGTGTTTCCCTATTTCCTGTTCCCTATTCCCTGTTCCCTATCGTCGGGAGGAGGCAAGATTGAGCTTATTTCCGGTGTTCTTGAAGCTGACGGGCCGTCCGTGTGCGGTGGTGGGCGCAGGCCAAGTGGGTGAGCTTAAGATCGAAAGCCTGCTGGCGGCGGGGGCTGCGGTCAAAGTCGTCGCTCCGGAAGCCACCGAGGCGGTGGCGCAATGGTCGCGTGCCGGCAAGATAAACTGGCAACCGCGGCGCTTCGAGCCCTCCGACCTAAAGGGCGTCTTTCTCGTCGTGGTCGCGACAGCGTCGCGCGAGCTGAATGACAGCATCTACCGTGAAGCGCAGGGGCGCGGCGTCTTATGCAACGTGGTAGACGATCCACCACGCTGCGACTTCTATTACCCGGCAGTGGTGAGTCGTGGGGAACTCCAAATTGCGATTTCGACCAATGGCCAGAGTCCGGCTTTGGCGCAACGCCTGCGCCGGGAACTCGAGCAGCAGTTTGGACGCGAATACGAAGCCTGGGTCGAAGCGCTCGGCCGGGAGCGCCAACGCCTTTTTGCGCTTCCCTTGGATCCCCAAGAGCGCCGCCGCATCCTTCACGGTCTGGTAACGCAAGAGCGGTTTGAGGAATTCGTTGGACGTAACGAACCGGAGCCACCCGCTAAAGGTTGAGCAACTCGCGCAGTTTGCGGGTTTGGGCTCGGGAGACAGGGATTTCCGTCTGCTTGCGATCCTGCATCTTGAGCTGATAGGAACTCTTAAACCAAGGGACGACTTCCTTGATGTGATTCACGTTCACCAGATAAGAGCGGTGAACGCGCCAGAAAAGCTTGGGATCGAGGTTGCCCTGGAGCTCTTCGACCGTGCGGAAGTTGGATATGCCCTCGAGGTCGCGCGTGAAGATGCTGATGACGCCGTCCTCAATCGTGGCAAAGATGATTTCCTCGGCATCGACCAGGAATAAGCGTCCCTGGCTTTTCACGACCAGTTTGTTCTTCTGCGCTGCCGGGCGCTCTTCCATCATTTGCACCAGGCGATCGAGCTTGTCAAAGGCCGGCGCAGCGGTCTCGATCATGCGGCGTAGCTTGGCGATGGCTTTCTCCAGACGGGGTTTGGCGATGGGCTTCAACAAGTAGTCAAGGGCGTTGACCTCGAAGGCCTGCACGGCGTAGTTGTCATAGGCAGTGGCGAAGACAAAGTAAGGAAGACGGACTTTCTTTTCCAGCAGCTTTTTGATAACCCCGAAACCATCCAGGCCGGGCATCTGGACGTCGAGAAAAGTAACCTGGGGATTCAACTCGCGGATCAGGCTCACGGCTTCCACGCCGTTCTTCCCTTGCCCCACGACTTCCAGGTCTGGAAACCCCTTCAGCAAGAACCCAAGTTCGTCACGCGCGGGCTGTTCGTCGTCCACAATCAAAGCCGTAATCTTCATAAGAGTTGATTTACTCCTGCCAGGAACATGGCCAGCGCCACCAGCGCGCCTCGCCCCGTCAATGGGCCTATTATACCCAGCCTTTTGGCCACCGGCACCAGAAAAACAAGGCCCGAGGTAGTGATGCCATTTGGAATGTCATCCCTTACCCAACGCCGGTTATTCCCCCCAGCCGACGGGAATCCAGTGCGTGGACCGCGCAGCTACGAAAGTCTGCGGAGTAGGTTCCCGTCGGCTGACGGGAATGACTGCGGTTGGGGGCTTCCATCTCTCGCCAATGACACTGCCACTGCGCGTCGCAAGCGTGTCGCAGAATGAGCGACAACACCTGCGCTTTGTGCTAGCATGGCGGCTGTCAACAAGTCCTGTGTTCGCGGCGGCTAACGTCCCCACAGGCGACAAGCCGCAACCGATAGCGATAGAGACCCAGTGAGGTGCATCAATGAAATACTGGATTGTTTTCGCGCTCGTTCTGGGAAGTGCGTTCGTACTGCCGTCCGGCGTGCCGCAACTCTCCGCCCAAGTCTGCAAAGACGAGGAAGGAATGGCTACCGAATACAAGAAGACCGTGACGGACCTGGTGGAAACCGTGAAGAAGGAAAGTCTTCTGGACTTCCAAAAGGCTTTTCACCAAAGAAACGTCATGAGCAAGATGACGTTTTTCGGCAGCGTGGTGGACGGGATGATCAATTGCTTGCAGAAACGCGCCAATGATCCCACCACCCCGAAAGAGAGTGCCGATGCTGCAAAGGGCAAAATCGACTCTTACAACAAGCTCAAGGACAAGATAAAGCAGGACCGCGACGCTCTTAAGGCCGCGCAAAGCGAGAAGGAAGCCAAAGCCCTTATCGAGAAATTCGATTTCACTGGTTGAGAATGCTAATTCGAGCTTCTGGTTCGAGCGCCCGGCGGTCACCCATGCGCACTGGCCAGAGGGCTACATCAGTGGTTCGTGCGCAGGGCTCGTGCCCTGTCTCGGTGAACCATAGACGGAGGGTGTTTTTCGTGCCTAAGGTGGCTCGTGTGCTCAAAAGTAGAGAAATCTACAAGGGCCGGCTCATCCAATTGAAAGTCGACAGCATCATCGAGCCGGGCGGTGTGAGGGCGGAGCGAGAGGTAGTTCACCATGCGGGCTCGGTCGTGATTCTGGCCCGTTCGAGTGACGACCGTATAGTCCTGGTAAGGCAGTACCGCTATCCCGCGAGAGAGTTTCTCTGGGAATTAGTCGCCGGGGGCCTGGAACCTGGAGAAAGGCCTCTCGCCGCGGCGCGGCGCGAACTCCTGGAAGAAAGCGGCTATCGCGCCGGGAAATTCCGGCTCTTGTTCGACTTCTTCCCCAGCCCGGGGATCCTGACCGAGAAGATGTTTCTGGTTGAAGCGACTGAACTTACACGGTCAAAAGCTAAACCAGATCCCGACGAGCGGATCGAGGTTGGGCGCTTCACTCCGGCCCAGGTGATGAAGATGATCGAGTCTGGTCGAATCTGCGACGCGAAGACCCTAGTGGGAATCTTGTGGTTCTTTCATAACAAATGATTCAGTTACTGATTAGTATTACGCCGCAAGAGCTTGCACTGTAATATTTTCCTTGACAAACCTACCCCTGAAAATATATCACTATTCGGTAAGGAGCCAGCAAGGTGTTCTGCCCGGTATGTGTGCGTAGAGAGTAGCCGAGGTCCCTTGGGATCCTCGGCTTTTTCCTTTCCAGGACACGCCGCTGGGGCGGTTACCGTAAAGACGAGTCAAGGAGGATGCAAGTGGCAAGACTTCAAGGTAAGGTAAAGTGGTTCAACAACAGCAAGGGATATGGCTTCATCGGCCAGGAGGGCGGAGCTGATGTCTTCGTTCATTACTCGGCCATCCAGGGTGAAGGCTTCAAGACCTTGCAAGAGGGCGACACGGTTGAGTTCGAGATCACTCAGGGGCAGAAGGGACCTCAAGCCGACAAGGTCACAAAGGTCGGGTAACCAGCAGCATCCGTTTGAGCATTTCCTGGCCCAACCACAGCGGTTGGGCCTTTTTGTTTCGCCCATCTCAGGCTAGATATAGCTGGCTGTCAGCCGTCAGCTTTCAGCTCTCAGCCAACAGCCCTCGGGCTACCCTTTAGCTGAGCGCTAACGGCTGAAAGCAGAGGGGTTCATTCTTTTCGCCTACCAATGCGAGCTTGATTTCTGAGCGGCGGAGCGGGACAATAGCGGTTATCCCAAAGGCCCGCTCCGGAAGAGGGCAGAGGATCCTGCCGAGGGACGCTTCTTTGTGACGGATGGGAATGAGGATGCGTGAGTGCTATGGGGCAGGGCTTTGAAAGTGAGGTGGAAGCAAATGGGTAAATTCGTCAGGGTAATCACGGTGATAGGTTTTTTAGCGACCACAGCTTTGGCGCAGGAAGGTGAGGTACCCCTAGCGCTGCCTCACCGGAGCGGCCCGGGGCTGGCCCGCACTGAATCCTCCATGCTCAAGGGAACCGTAACTGTCCCCGCGGAAACCCAAGTGAGTATTCAGATGCTCTCCGGAATCCACACCCGGGTCAACCACGCGAACGACCTTGTCACGGCCCGTCTGCTGCAATCCGTTTACGTGGACGGGCGCGTCGCGCTGCCCTCCGGCAGCATTCTCGATGGCCGCATCACCATGATCCGCAATTCCGGCCATGTTCACCGCCCCGCGGAGTTGGGACTCCGCTTTGACAAGATCGTTTTGCCGGACGGCCAAGCTGAACCGATGGCAGGTGTCCTGGCGCTGCTGGACAAGCCCGGCACACTTGACCTGCACCTGGATGCGGAGGGCCACTTGACCGGCGGACGTGCTCTTTCGTGGAAAACTCTTGTGGGTGGAGTTGGACTGGGAAGCTTTGGCGCCATCAAAGCCGTGGCCTCCGGCGCTGCCGCTGCTTCCATGAGCCTCTCCCTCGCGGGAGCCGCAGCCATCGGTTACGAGATCCTCTGGCCGAAAGGGCACGAGGTTAATCTGCCCCCCGAGACTCGGTGCCTCATGCGCCTGAACTACCCGCTCACGGTTCGTGTTTCCTGGTAACCTGAAAGCCCCTGGCACAAGCCGAATCATCCAAGTTTGGGGGGCGCGGGAGTCTAACTTGGTTTTGAGCCCCTAACCCAGGATGTTGAATCGCCTTCTGCATCAAGTACTGAGCACCCCTGCCGCCGCGCGACCTGCCATCCTGGAAGGCCGGTGGGCAGGGGACGGCACTTGGCAGACTTGGCTGGCCACTCACCCGGTCAGTGTGCTGGAAGGGGGCCTCGAGACGTTCCAAGAGCTTGTTCCCTGGATTACGAGGCACGCCCAAAAGCTCCCCGGGGGCGCTGCGATCGGTTTCCTTTCCTATGAGCTGGGGCGTCACTTCGAGGCTGTCCCACTAGTTGTGGACAGTTCCCTGCCGGATGTTTCCTTCGCCTATTACCCATCCCTTCAAACGCTGCCCTTTGCGGAAAGCCGGGAAGAGGAAGATCCCTCGCTCGGAAACACCACCTTCACGGCTAACTTTGATCGTGTCTCTTACCGGAATGCCCTCGCAAAGATCAAGGCTTACATTGCCGCCGGAGACATCTACCAGGCAAACCTGACGCAGCAATTCACGGTGAAGCTTGGTGGAATCACCGCGGCGCAAATCTTCGAACGGGTACGGCGAAGTTACGCGCCGTTTCGCGCCTTTCTGAAAAGCCCGGCTCGAACCATCATTAGTAACTCGCCGGAAAGGTTCTTTCGAGTTGCAGGCGGCCGGATCCTCGCTAGCCCCGTCAAGGGCACGATTGCCCGCCGGGGTGCTGAGGAGGACAAAGTGAAGTCGAAGTTGCTCGCCAGCGCCAAAGACCGGGCCGAGAATGTGATGATTGTGGATCTATTGCGTAACGATCTGGGTCGTATCTGCAATTATGATAGTATCCGGGTGCGGCTCTGGGAAACGGAACCCCTTCCCCACCTTTTGCACCTAGTTTCTCACGTCGAGGGTACGCTTCAGCCAGGAGTCGGACTTTGCGAAATCCTGAGGGCGTTGTTTCCTTGCGGCTCGATCACCGGCGCGCCGAAGATCCGGGCCATGCAAATCCTCGCGGAGACCGAACAGGTTGCGCGAGGCGTCTCCATGGGCGCACTAGGCCTGATTCGCGGCCTTCCCGCGTCGGATCATTGTACAATGGATTTCAACGTGGCGATTCGCACCATGTGCGTTGCAAACGACCGGGCCGTGTTCAATGTGGGGGGAGGCATCGTGGCTGATTCGCAAGCCGAGGAAGAATACGCGGAGCTGATGCTCAAGGCCCAGCCATTGCTCGAAGCTCTGGCCTGATGCTGAAACAAGCGGCAGGGGCTGGGGGCTAGGGAAGTGCCGATTCTGTTTGAAGGACTTATTCAAATCTATGGACGCCTTGATCTTTCATAATGACCGCATCATCCCCCTGCCAGAAGCGCATCTCTCGCCAGGTCAAATGGGATTGCTGATGGGCTGGGGCGTGTTCACCACCTTACGAATATACGAGGGGAGACCCTTCGCTTTCGACCGCCATTGGGCCCGGATGTCACGCGACGCGGAGCGGTTGGGGATGAACCTCTGCCACGAGCGGGAGGCTGTTCGCCGAGCAGTCTGCAAGCTGGCAGAGGCTAATGATCGGCCGGAGGGGATGGCGCGCGTATCGTTCGTGAAAAACCGCGGAGGACTTTGGGCGCAGGCGGGCAACTACCCCGAGACGGATCTGCTGATCTTTACGCGGGAACTGGTTCAGTGGCCGGCGGTCCATCGTCTCAAGCTTCAGCCGCACGCCGTTTACTCAGCGACGCGACTGGCAGGAGCCAAGATGCTGTCCTGGGCTCAGAACGCGGCACTGTTGGAACGAGCCCACGCGGAGGGATTTGATGACGTACTGCTACTTAACGAGAGCGACCAGATTGCGGAGTGTACGTCGGCCAATATTTTCCTGGTTCGCGGGGGTAAGGTTGTGACCCCGCCACTTTCGACGGGTTGCCTGCCCGGCGTCACTCGCGGCGTTCTTCTTGAGGTTGTGCCTCAGGCGGGTTTCGAGCTCCTCGAGGAGAACCTGACTCCGGAGGACCTCTCCTCGGCGGCCGAAGTCTTCATCAGCTCCACCACCCGCGAAGTCGCCGCCGTGGGAAGCATCGACTCGCAGTGGCTCTACCACGCCCCGGGAAAGACTACCATGAGGATCGAGCAGTCCTTTAAGGATTATGTCAGATTGCACTTGGGTTGAACCTGCTCACATTCGGTGAGAAGATTGAGCGACATGCTGAAAGTGGTGGGTGGTTGGCGGCAGGTAGCCGGCGGGGCGGAAGCTTTTCCCCGGTTGTCATCTACACGCTGCCCTCCATGTCGGTCACGCAATGATCCGACCGCAGGCTGAGCACGACGTGCTGAGTGAGATTCCCTCCCCTTCCGTGGGCCTGGGGCTGGGACTGTGCGTCACTCTGACGATTTTCCTTATTTTCGCCGGTTACACGATCCACGAAATCCGCTGGCTGGAAGATTTTCAGGTGAACGTCGTGCAGAAGAACCGCAAAGCTTCCCTACAGCTCCTGCGGTTACAGGACGATACCTACGAGCTTGCCGTATCCCTCCGTGACATGACGCTGCCCGAAAGCCGCTACCCCATCTTTTACTGGAAGGGCGAGTTCACGCGGGTGCGGCAGGACATGGACGAAGCCCTGCGGCTGGAGGGGCAGTATGCCGCCAGCACTGCTGCCGGGGACGAAAAGCGCCGGCAGTTAGGCGACGTGTTAGACGACTTCTGGCTCAGCGCCGACGAAGCTTTCAAATTAGCCGACCAGGGCCACGAGGCGACTGCACGATACATGATCCGGTCCCAGATCGAGAATAAGCGGGAGAGCATCTCCGCCATCGTCTCGCGCTTGTTGGCGCTCAACGATCAGGCCCAAACCGAGGCAGGCCAGCGAGTCAACCAGGTCTATGGCAAAGTCAAGCAGGACATTCTGGTGCTGATCGGGGTCCTTTTCCTGGTGGCGCTGGGCGCGGGGATCTACACCCTTCAGGCCAACCGGAAGACGTTCGATCGCTTGCACCACCTCGCCGAACAACTGCAAACGCAGTCCGAACAACTCCGCATGCTTTCCTGGAAATTGATCGACGTTCAGGAGAAGACCTTGCGGCACGTGGCGCGCGACCTTCACGACGAATTCGGCCAGATCCTGACGGCCATTGGCGTCACCCTGGGCCGCGCCAGTCAAAAGGCGCAGGGGGAGGATCCTGTTTTCGTCCAGGATGTAAAAGCGGTCAAGAAAATCGTGGAAGACACCCTTCAGTCGGTTCGCTCCGAATCACAGATTTTCCGGCCGGCGATTCTGGACGATTTCGGCCTGGGGCAAACTCTGGAATGGTTTGTCGACCAGTTCTCGCGGCAGACCGGCATCCAGGTGCACTACAAGGGCAAGCTCTCGGACGGCTTCTTTCCTCCCGAGGAGGCGATTCACCTTTATCGAATCGTCCAGGAAGCTTTGAACAACGTGGCGCGCCACTCCGGGGCCAAAGAAGCCTGGGTGACGGTTGAAGAGCAAGCGGGCAGTTTGAGCCTTGAAATCCGGGACAACGGTGCGGGCTTCGTCGTCGGCTCGGAAGGCAATCGAGTGGCAGGCCAGGGAATCGGATTGATGGGCATGCGGGAACGAGCCGAGCACCTGAAGGGATCATTTTCCCTCCGCTCGTCTCCAAAGGAGGGAACGGTGGTAAGCGTCCACGTCCCCCTACTGCGGCCGTCCCTGAACCACACTCTCCAAGAGGTGACTTAAACCGTGGCATCCCCCGGCAAGGAGAAGAAGATTCGGGTCCTGCTCGCAGAAGATCATATTCTGGTCCGCCAGGGATTCCGGCGCATCCTGGAAGATGATCCGGGCATCACCGTGGTGGGAGAAGCGCGCACCGGCATCGAGGCCATCGATCAGTGCAAAGAGCTCAAGCCGGATGTGGTGGTGATGGATCTCTCCATGCCGGAACTGGGAGGGCTGGAGGCGACGGCGGAAATTCTCAAGGCCGACCCGCAAATCAAAATCCTGATCCTGAGCATGTATTCGAATGAAGCTTACGTGCGCAAGGCTTTCGAGTTGGGCGCCAAGGGTTATATCCTGAAGAATGCCATCGAGGTCGATCTGACGCGAGCAGTCATGGCTTTGGCGGAGGGCCAGGCTTACTTCAGCCCCGGGGTCTCCCATATCGTCCTGGAGAGTATGAAGGCAGGGACCTTCCAGGGTACCAGCCAGGACCCGTATGAAAAGCTGACCTTGCGCGAGAAGGAAGTTCTCCAGTTAATTGCCCAGGGAAAATCCAACAAGGAAATTGCTACACTGCTTAATATCAGCGTCAATACAGTTGCCGTACACCGCGCTCGCGTGATGGAGACTCTCAACCTCCACCGCACAGCGGAACTGGTTCTCTTCGCGGTCAAGAAAGGCCTAATCCAACCGTAGCAGGGAACAGGGAATAGGGAACAGGGAATAGGCAAAATGGCTTTTGCCCTCTCCCCTTGTGGCAGGATCGCCCTCTCCCCTGGGGAGAGGGTGGCCCGCGACGGCGCTTTCACCAGTCCGTCGCGGGCCGGGTGAGGGGTCAGTTGCACGGCGACGACGGCCAAGGTAGGGGTAGGGCTTGCCCTACCCTGGGCGACGCCGACGTGGCCGGGTGAGGGGCCGGACGCACGGCGAGGAGGGATCAGGCAGGCGCCACGGCGATCAGGGGACGGCAAGCCGTCCCCCTACAACCTCACTGGCCAGAGAGTGCTGGTGCAGTTGGCGCGCCTGGGATATTCATGGCACGATTGACCTGTCCGCTCTTGGCTTCAGATATTTCAACATTGAACTTCTCCAGTATGGTGGCGGTGGCTTGCGCGTACGTCACTAGCGCCTTGGCGTAAGTGTCACGCGCCTTGGCTTCTTGGCCCTCGGCATTGGCCAGGTCGCGCTGCGCCTGGATGACCAGAAATGGCGTCGATTCTCCCAAGAGGAACTTCTTCTGTTCTCCCTGCAAGGTCTCCTTGGCAAGCCCTGTTGCCTCCTTGGCGGCATCGATTTGGACCTGGGCCTGGGTCACCGCAATCACCGCGTTACGTACATCCTGCTGCACCTGGTTAATTTTCTGCTGCAACTGAACCCGCAACTGTCGCTCCTGGATGAGTGAGGTTGCGGCGTCAGCCTGAGCGGCACGGTTGCGAATGGGAATCGACAGGTTGACCCCTAAAGAATAATTGGGATAGACGTTGCGGAACACTTGCGAGAGCGCATCGCCGGCCCCTCCCGGTAGATAGCCGGTGACTCCCGAGGGGCAGGCAGGCTCATAAAGAGGATTGCCTCCGCAGAGGAAATGCCCGGAGAGCCCCGAAGGCGCATAGCTGGCATAAACGTTCAAGCTGGGCAGCAATCTGCTGCGGACCGCCTGGATGGTGACGTTCTGGTTTCGCATGTTCAAGTTCACCTGTTCGATCTCCGGCCGGTTTTTGACTGCCTGGGAGAGAGCCTCTTGCAGAGAAGGAACGTCATTAGGATTGGGCTCGGGCAGCTTATCCGTGGGCTCGATCCTGACGCCAGCCAGGTCGGCGTCCACATGCTTGGCAAGCGCGGTTTTCAAGGTTTCTTCTTGCTGATGGTAAGTCGTTTGAGCAACGATCAGGTCCTGCCGGCGGGCGGCCGCTTCCGACTTGGCCCGCGTGACCTCGATCGCCGCTAAGTTCCCGATTTCCACTTGGCGCGTATTATCCTTCATAAGCGTCTGGGCATAGTTGAGCGCTTCCGCAGCCACCCGAACGTTCTCGCGGTAGTAAAGGAGATCCCAATACAGGTTTACGACCGAACCCAGGGTGTTGATGACCTGCTGGCGGAAAACGCTGTCAGCCACCTTGAGGTCGTTCCTTGCGATGCGCAAGGACGAAGCATTAGCACGGTAGCCAAAGCCATTCAGGAGGTTCTGGCTCAAAGTAATTCCCAGGGACGAAGGGACCTCAGGGTTGACTAACGCCGTCAGGGCGCTGGTGGTGGTGCGAAATCCGGACACTCCGGCAACGATGCTAGTCCCGGTCATAAAGCCCTGGCCGTAAAAAGCCGAGTAACTGTTATAGGTCGAGTTCACGGAGGCAAGGCCGGTGAGGACGGTCGTTCCAAGGGGCGTGGTGCTCTGGTTCCAACCCGTAGAGAAACCGACAAAGGGATCGCAGCAGCCGACAGAACCCAAATTAACGGTACCACTGGAATAGCCTGCACCGCCCGCACCGCCACCACTTCCACCTCCTCCGCTGGTCGTGCTCGAGCCAATGGCCCCGGCAAACAGCGCCGTCGAGACCGTGGCGCCCGTCACGCCACGCGCCGCCGCACCTGCCTTGGTGCGGAGATAATCCGCCTGCGCTAAAGGTATCTGGAACCGTGCTACATCAATATCCAGATTGTTTTCGAGTGCCAGCGCAATGGCATCCTGAAGGGACAGCCAGAGCTTGCCGTCGCGAATGAGGTCCTTCAACCGCCGAGAGTTCTCCATTCCTGGCTGGGGAACGGGGAAGGGCGCGAAGGAATTGAAAATATTCGGAAATGAGTGGGTCTTGGTATAGTCATGGCTCATCACCGTCGAGGCAAATACCGGGGCCGCGTTGGCAGCCTGTTGACCCCCGGCCTCGGTCGTTTGGATCAGAATAGCCAGCACCCCCAGGATGAAGACCAGACTACGAATAAATAGCGACTTCATAACGATTTGCCCTCCTTTCGGGCTTTAATTCATTCATACGTGGCCAGCGAGACATAAGTTTCGTAAGATGACTTCACAGTATAACCAAAGTCCACCGACGGCTGAAAGCCACGAAGAACCGAAACTGGAAAATCGAAACTCGAAAATGGAAAAACGAAACTCGAAATTCGATTGCCGACTCTCGATTTTCGAATTTCGATTTCCGAATTTCGACGCTTCGATGCCCGAACCGCGGCCTGTTCTCAGGCCAATTTGGACGTATGCTTCTTCCGTGCCTGCCATTCCTCGCTGGAGAAAATTCGTGGGCCGACCTGAATGAGGCGCGGTAGCATATTATAGACGGATACGGCCTCCCATTTGGACCCCTTGCGGGTCCGAAGGCCGCTCCGGTTAAGCTCGTCCGCGACTTTAGTGAAAGGATAATCCTGAACGATGCAGTCCAGCATCCGAATGAGAACCTGGGTCTCGGCGGGATTCTCGACGAGGTGCGCGCAGTCATCCCCCACGCGCAGGCCGTAGGGAACATCCTCGATGATGCCGGGCCGTTCCTTCTCGCCTGCTTCGACCTCGTGTTCCCACTCCACGGCAACCAATTTCCATCCCGCTTCCGCCCTCTGCTTGATGTACTCCGGCTCGAGTGGTTTGCTCAAAACCTCACGAATTCGCTCTGGTTTAGCCATAATGCCTCCCTCAAACGGTCCTTGCCGCTCGACTCGAAGGGCTGAAACTCGAAACTGGAAAATCGAAACTCGACCGCCGGCTGGCGATTTTCGAATTTCGTTTTTCGGAAATCGACAATCAGCAATCGCAAATCGGCAATCATTCGTGCCGTAGCGCCACCATGGGATCGACCTTAGTCGCACGGCGCGCAGGGATATAACACGCTGCCAGCGCGACTATCACCAACAGCGAGGCCACCGACAGTGGAATGAAAACTTCCAGCGAACTCAGGCCGTATATGCGGCTGGCGAGAAGCCGGGCCACGGCGAGGGCCCCAACAACTCCCAAAAGAGCACCCACCAGGGTGAGTGCCATCCCCCGCTTCATCACGATTCCGAAAACGTCACCTGGCAGTGCGCCCAAAGCGATGCGAATTCCGAACTCCCGAGTCCTTTGCGCAACTGCGTACGACAAGACGCCGTAGGTCCCCACCGCTGCCAGGACTAGTCCGCCCACCGCCAGCACGGCCATCAGCAGCGACCCGAGGTTGATGACGCCCATGTTCTGACTCAACGCTTTCTCCATCGTTCGGATCCTGGAGACGGCCTGGCGGGGATCCACCGCTTGCACTTCGTTCTTTACCGCCTGCGCGATATCCAACGGGTTTCCCCTTGCCGCCCGGACCAGCAGGGACACTTGGTTCACGGGGCGTTGGCTGAAGGGCACATAAACTTCAGGAACTGGATTACGGCTGAAAGGAATGCTTTTGACGTCCCCCACCACGCCGACGATGCTACGAATCTGCTTGGCAATCTCGAGTCGGGCTCCCATGGGATTCCCGCCCGCCCAATACTTTCGTGCCATGGCTTCATTAATGATGGCGACCGGCGCCGCATTCGCCGCATCTTTGGCTGTGAAAAACCTGCCCGATTTGAGCGCGATGGAGAGCGCCTGGAAGTAACGGTGGCTGGCAGTTGTGAAACGTGCTTGAGGCTCCTCACCCGCAATCGGTTTGGGAGTCCCCTCGATCCAGAAGCTTTCCGAAGCACTCGCAGTGGGCAGGGAGTCCGCCACTGCAGCGAACTGGATCTCCGAACGATTCTCCAGCCGGCCCAGCAATTGATCGAAGAATGTTGACTGCTGGTGGGGCTGCGGATAACGGGCGGCAGGAAGGGAAACGCTCATCGTGAGTACCTTCTGCGGTTGGAAGCCCGCGTCAAGGTGCACCAGGCGAAACCAGCTCTTGATGATCAAGCCGGCGCTAACGAGCAAAAGGACGCTCATCGCTACTTCCGAGCCGACGAAAACGTCCTTGACCGACCATCGGGGTAACGTCAGCGGATTACTCCGGCTTCCTCCTTTTAAGGACTGGGTGAGGTTGATCTGATTCACTTGCAGTGCGGGCGCCAGTCCCACGGTGACTCCCGCCACGACCAGCAGACCCAGCGTTCCCAACAGTACCCGGGGGCTGACCTCAATCGCCATCGTGCCCGCGTTCGTGTCGGCGGAGAGGGCGGTGATCAGGTCGCATGCCCACTGCGCGATGAGAATACCGAGGCCCGCACCGAGGGTGGCGAGCAACAAGCACTCGGTGAGCAACTGCCGGACGAGCCGCAGACGCGTCGCGCCCATGGCCGATCGGATTGAAATCTCTCTTTCTCGCGCCGTGGCTTGCGCCAGCAGCAGATTCGTGACATTGGCGCAGGCGATTCCGAGAACTGAAGCAACCAGAAGCGTGAGGAAGACGTAGGCAATTGGGTCAACTTCCGCCTTCAGTTTGTCTGCCGTGATTTTCCACCCTTTGTTGGTTGTGGGTGCCTGCTGTTCAAGGTGGCGGGAAATCACCTCGAGATCCGCTCGAGCACGCTCCAGGCTTATTCCCACTTTGAGACGGGCTACGGCAAAAAGGTAACGAGAGCCGGGTGCGTTGCTGGGATCGGGGGCAAAGGGCATCCAGATTTCAGGTTCAAAGCCCAGGCCGCGGCTCACTTTGAAGTCGCTGGGCAGCACACCAACCACGGCGTACGGGCGGCCACCCAGGTCCACGGTCATCCCAGCAAGATCGGTCCGTGATCCAAGACGCCGCCAGAGCGCGTTGCTCAGGAGCACCACGTGGTTCCGCCCGGGCGAGTACTCCTCCGGCAAGAAAACACGGCCCAGCATCGGATTGGCGCGGAGGAGCGAGATCAAATCGGCCGAGGCTTTCACGCTCTTGACGGAAACCGGTTCGCCGGGCCCGTCGAGATTCGCTTCCTCGGCCGCAAGGACCGCCACCCGATCAAAAACCTGATACTGCTTTTGGCACTCCGTGAATTCAGGATATGAAACCTGCCCAGGCCTGGCTGAGCGCTCGTTCCCGCCCGTGAGGTAAACAACGCGGTCTTCGTCCGCAAACGGCCCCGGCGTGAACAGGATCGCGTTCACGATACTGAAGATGGTTGTGTTCGCACCAATTCCGAAAGCCAGCGTGATCACAGCCACAGCCGTGAAGGCGGGGCTACGCTGCAACTGGCGAATGCCATAGCGGACGTCTTGTAACAGTGTGCCCATTGACGACCTCTGCGCTCCGCAAGTTGTCAACCGTCAGCTTTCAGCTCTCAGCAAGCAACCGGCACCCTTTTCAGTGGCTGACCGCTGACGACTGACAGCTGACACCTGGCACCTGACACCTATTCGTACCGCAGCGCCACCAGGGGATCGACCCTGGTCGCTCGCCAGGCGGGAATGTAGCAAGCAACGAAGGCAATTCCCCCCAGCAGCAAAGATACTGCCACAAGCGTTACCGGATCCGTTGGACGGACACCGTAGAGCAGGCTGGCCAGCAATCGCGTCAGCCCGAACGCAGCGGCCAGGCCAACCGCCGTCCCGGCCGCCGCCAGCGCCATCCCTTCCCTGACAACGAGCCTCAAGACCGCGCCGCGCGTGGCCCCCAAGGCCATGCGCACTCCAAATTCGTGCGTGCGGCGAGTAACCGAATAGGACATCACGCCATAGATGCCGACCGACGCCAGCGCCATCGCGGTACCGGCAAAGATCACGAGCAGGAGCATGGTGAAGCGGCGTTCCGCGAGCGACAAGGAGATAATCTGCTCCATGCTCTCGACATCATACATGGGTTGATCGTTAGTGGCGCCCGCGACCTGGGCACGAACGGCGGAAATGGCGGCTGAAGGATCGGCTGCGGTGCGCACCAACAAGTCCGCCCCGACCACAATCCCCGGCATAATTTTGTCCGGTATCTGGAGGAAAGGAAAATACATTTCGTCGCGAGTGTGGGCTGTGTCGTCGGAATCGAGACCCCAGTGTTTGACGTGGCCGGCCACGCCGACGATCTGGACCGCGCCCACCACCATCATGTTGATTTCTTTTCCCAACGGATCTTCGCCCGGAAACATGTGCTTGGCCATGGCCTCATCAATCACCACGACGGGAGGTGACGCGGTGGTGTCGCGCTCGTTGAAAAAACGCCCCTCGAGCAGAGGAATGCCCATGACGCGCAGGTAATCAGGGGTGGTGACATAGAACAACACGGAATTCATCTCCTCCTCCGGCGGCTGCGGCCTGCGCCCGAGCCACACGCCAATCTCGCTATTGTGCCCGCTGAGAGGAACAAGGCTCGTCAGGGCGGCAGCTACGACGCCCGGCGCGCTCGCCACGCGGTCCACCATCTGCCGGTAAGCGAGGCGGATGCTGGCCCCGTTGCCCATTTCGGTCGGCGAGACACCAACCCGGGCAGCCAGCACACGATGCGTATCGAATCCCGTGTCCACTCGCCACAGCCGCCACATGCTCTGAATCATCAAGCCGGCGCCGGCAAGCAACACCACCGCAATGCCCACTTCCAAAGCCACGAAAACGCCCTCCGTGCGACGCCGTCCCCCGCCGCTTCCGCGCCCGCCTTCTTTCAGCGACTCCTGCGGGTGCACGCTTGAACTGTGGAACGCCGGCGCCAGGCCGAAGAGCACGCCGGTGAGGACCGAGACGGTCAAGGTAAACAGCAAGACGTAGGGATCGATAGTCACCGCCTGGGTGCGAGGCACAACGTCTGGGAAAGCAACAAGCACCAGTTGCGTTCCCCAAAACGCGAGCAGCAGTCCAAGCGCTCCGGCGCCGCCTGCCAGGAGAACGCTTTGCGTCAGCAGTTGACCGATCACGCGTTTCCTGCTCGCGCCCAGCGCCACCCGAATCGCGAACTCGCGCTGCCGCGCCGTGGATTGGGCGAGCAACAGATTGGCCACGTTGGCGCAGGCGATGATCAGCACGAAACCAACCGCCCCCAGCAGCAGGAGCAAGGTGTTCCGGCCGTGGGAGACGATGTCCTCTCTCATCGGAACCAGCCGCACTCCGTGCCCCGTATTGGTGTCGGGGTACAGCTTGGCCAATTGCCCGGCGATGACATTCATTTCAGCTTCCGCTGCGGCCAATGTGACACCCGGCTTCAACCGTGCCACGCCTTCCAACCCCGTATGGAAGTGTCGATCGCGTAGCCCGACATCGTCCCACTGCCCGAGCGGAACAAAGAGCTCGCCCTGGTAACGGAAACGGAAGTCGCGCGGAAGGATTCCGATCACGGTATAGTTGCGGGCATTCAAGGTGAGGGATTTGCCCAGGATGTCGGGCGAAGCTCCGAAACGCCGCTGCCACAAGCCGTAGCTCAGCATCACGACACCACCGGCGCCCAGGCGATCCTCTTCGGGCAGAAAGTTGCGGCCGAGTGAAGGGTTGATGCCGAGCACCGGAAAGAAGCTTGCCGAGACGAACTCGCCGCTCAGATGCTCGGGTTGGCCGGAACCGGTCAGGATGAGGTCGTTCCATCGGAAAGCGGCGATGTCCGTGAAACAGTGATTTTCGCGGCGCCAGTCGAGAAAGTTCGGATACGCCAGCGAACTCCCGTTGCTTTCATAGGTCATCACCAGCCGGTTTGCATCTGGGTAGGGTAGCGGCTGCAGAAGTACGCCGTTCACGACGCTGAAGATTGCCGTGTTGGCGCCAATGCCGAGCGCCAAGGTCAGCAGGGCAACGACGGTGAAGCCAGGACTCTTCGCCAGCGTTCGCAAACCGAATTTAAGGTCTTGGATTAGCGTTACCATCAACAACCCCTCCGGAACATTCAGCATTCAGTCGTCAGCGAGGACCTTTCGGCACCCCCCGCGATGTTTTTGTCGAGTGCCGGTGCCTTCTTGCGCCATCTCCGGGGCCGCCCGTATCGTACAGGCGACGAGCGTCATTCATACCGCAGCGCCACCATGGGGTCGACGTGGGAGGCTCGCCAGGCGGGGATGAATCCTGCCGCCAAGGCGCAGATCGTCAAGGCGCCAGCCGCCAAGCCGAGAACGAGCGGGTCGTAGCTCTGGATACCGTAGAGCTCGCTGGAAAGCAGACGCCCGCCTGCCAAGGCCACGGGTATGCCAAGGGTCAGACCCAAGATCACTTGCGCGAGCGCGCCGCGCAGCACGACGCTGAGGATGTTGTTGCGGTCGGCGCCAAACGCCATGCGGATGCCGATTTCGTTTGTGCGTCGAGCGACAGAGTAGGACGTGACGCCATAAAGGCCCACGCAAGCGAGGATAAGCGCTAAAAGACCGAAAAGCTCGGTTAGTCGCGCGATGAGCCGATCCTGATTGAAATTGCGGGCGACCTGCTCGCCGAAGCTCACCATGTCGAGCACAGTCATGTTTGGATCAGTGTCAGCCAGAATGCGGCGGACAGCGGCTTCGAGATTATGTGGTTTGCCGGCTACGTGCAACTCAATGGCGTGGATGAAGTTGGAACGGGCCTGTCCGCTCTCAAAATCTGCCTCGCGATAAACCACGTCCTGCAATAGTGGCAGAAAGGCCATGGGGTAAGCCGGCCCGCGAGCGTCCTGATACTTGGCATCCTCGACGATGCCTACGATCTCGTAGTCGCCGCTATGGCTGGGATCGGCTATGCCGAAGTGCTTGCCGATGGGGTTCTCCTTGGGAAAGAACTTGCGGGCAAAGGTTTGGTTGATGACCACCGCTCGGCGCGAGCTGGGAGTATCCTCTTCGCCGATGGCGCGCCCGCGGAGAACCCTCGTGCCGACGGTCTCGAAATAATTAGCGGAGACACGGTCCCACGAGGCAAACGACTGCTCATCGAGAGGGTGCCCCTCAATGTAGAAACGGTTGGACCAATTCTCGCCCTCCATTGGGCTGTAAAGTGAGAGGCTGGCGGTAGTCACGCCAGGGACTTGCATAAGGCGCTGCTGAATTTGTTGGTAAAGGCCGTAGAGTTTCTGGGGTTTGTAGCCGGAAAACGCGGGGTTGACGTGCACAATGACGCGGTCTTGGGTCACGAAACCAAACGGCTGGTCTTGCAGGTTGCGGAGGCTCATTGTCAGCAGGCCGGCTCCGATAAGCAGAACCACCGATAGCGCCACTTGGACGACGACGAGCGACCGCCGGGCGAGCGAGGAGTGGTCTCTGGTCGAGCGGCCCGCCCCGCGCAAGGCGTCAGCGGGGTCGCCGTGAGATGTAGCCCAGGCGGGCGCCACTCCAAACACGATGCCGGTGACGAGCGAAAGCAGGAAGGCAAAGCCGAGCACCGGCCAAGAGGGGGTAGCGCTGATGGGAACGTAGCGTGCGCCTCGGAAAGCAAGCCACAGAATGGCGCGCGTTCCCGCAAAAGCCACATAGAGCCCCGTCAGCCCGCCCAGAAGCGCTAATAAGACACTTCCGCTTAGAACTTGGCGAATCAGACGCCCACGGGACGCACCGAGCGCCATCCGCACAGCCGTGTAGGGGCGGCTCGCGGCTCCGCGCGCCAGCAGCAGGTTGGCAATGTTGGCACAGGCAATGAGCAACACCAAGCTAGCGATCAAAATCAAGAGTCTTAGGCCAGCGGCATAATCCCTCCGCATCCTGTCCACACCTCCGCCGGCGGGCGTGAGGTTAACGTGCTGCCGGCTGATCTGCGTGCCCTCAGCGACATCGAGAACACCTTGGCTGGTGAGCCATTGCTGCACTTGCGCCGTTAGCCGGGACTGCGCCTCTGCAACGACGGCGCCGCGTTTCAACCGTCCCATGATGTAGAGCCATTGCAACTCGGGATGGCTCAAGATGCTGTTCTGCCCATTCAGGGCCGGTTCGGTGGATAGCGGAACCCAGAAATCTGGCGGATCACTGCGTAAGGTATCGCCGTAGAAGCCTGGCGGCGCAATGCCCGCCACGACGCAAGCCACTTGGTTTATGGTCAGCGTCGCGCCGATAACGGAACTGTCGAGGCCAAAGTGTTGCTGCCAGGTGCGGTAGCTCATCACCGCCACGGGCGGCGCACCTGGCCTGTCGTCGCTGGGGGTGAAGACGCGGCCTTCATAAGCTCCGATGCCAAACATGGCGAAGTAATTCGCGGAGACAAATTCGCCTTGGAAGGATTCAGGGGAGCCGGAGGCGCCGCCGCGGCGGACGCTCAGGCTGGTGAGCAAGGGCGGGAAGGCGGCCAACTCGCTGAATTCGGGGGTGTGGTCGCGCAGATGCTCGTAAAGCGCGTAGGAGTAAAGAACTACACTACCGCCGCTCTGGAACCCGCTTATCACGCAGCAGTTGTCATTGTCGCCCAAGCGATAAAGCTGCTTGGGATTCACCACAGGCAGCGACCTTAGCATTACGGCATTGACAAGCGTAAAGATCGCGACATTCGCGCCAATCCCGAGCGCCAGCGTCAGCACTGCCACGAATGTGAAGGCGGGGCTGCGGCGAAGTTGGCGCAAGCCGTAGCGCAGATCCTGAATGAGAGTTGTCATAGCGTGTCCTTCCTTCAAAATGGAAAATCGAGACCCGATTGCCGATTCTCGAATTTCGGTTTTCCATTTTCGAGTTTCGAATTACTTGACTGCCACAACCACGAGCGTGGCATCGTCCTCGAAACGCCCACCGCTGAATTTGGCCACTTCTGCCAGAATTCTTTCTTGCAACTCTGGCGCGCTGAGGTGGCGGTTTTCCAGCAGCACGGTGACCAGACGTTCTTCGCCAAATTCTTCACCCGCCCCACCGCTGACCTCCGTCACTCCATCCGTGAAGAGCACGAGCCGGTCACCGGCGGCGAGCTGAACTTCTCCCCTTCCATAGCTCCAATCGGGAAATAATCCCAGCGGCCCGCCACCCTCGCCAAGGCGCTGCCACGAACCGTCTCGATGCGTCAAGACCGGCGCATTGTGCCCCGCATTCGTATAAACCAGCCGGTTGCACGAACCGTCCAGCAAGCCATAAAAAGCAGTAATGAATTTGCCCGGCGAAACATTGCCGTAAATGATCCGGTTAATCTTGGTGCAGAGCTGCTCAGGCGGAACCGACTCGGACGCCGTGGCCTTGAGCGCCGCCTGCAAGTTGGACATCAGGAGCGCAGCGGACATTCCCTTGCCTGAGACATCGGCGATGGACATGCCAAGTTTGGTTTCGCTGAACGCATCGATATCAAAATAGTCGCCACCCACAGCGCGCGCCGGCAACCAGGCGCCCGATATCTCGTACCCCGCCAGTTGGGGAATCTCCTTGGGGAGAAAGCCGCGCTGTACAGCTTCGACGTCTTCCAGTTCCCGTTCCTCATCCTGCAACTGCCGGCGACGAGATGCGCCTTGCTCGAGCTGTGTTCGCAGGATTTCGAGAAGTTGCCGGTTGTCCCACGGCTTCAAGACAAAGTCCCCCACCCCCCGATGCATGGCTTCCACGGCCAACTCAACGCTGCCCCAGGCCGTCATGACGACAACGGGCACAATGCTGTCACAAGCCTTGATGCGGGAAAGCAGATCCAAGCCCTCCAAGCCCGAAGTGGTGTCTCGGGTATAATTCAGGTCCAGCAGCAGAAGATCAAAATTTTGAGTCGCCACCGCCTGCAAGGCCGCTGCGGGGGAGCCCACGCCCTCGGCTTCGTAGCCTTCACCTTTCAGCAGGAGGCGGAGGGCCTCGACCACATCCGGCTGATCATCCGCAATCAAGATTCGCGCCTTGGAAGAAGTTCGGATTTTCTCGGCCTCTAGCACCTGGGTCTCCATTGGAACGCCTCATCGCCGGGCAAGCTCTCAGCCCTCAGCTTTTAGCACCGCAAGAAGGGGACCATTCACAGAATACGTCTAATACGTTAAATAGGAAGGGCTTATGGGATTAGCCGAAGCAATCTTCAGGCGCCGAGTGTCCGCTTTTGGGATTCGACTGTCCACTTTCGGACAGACGCAGAAGTCGAAAAGTCCAGAGTCGAAAGTCGAGGAGTTGAGAACTTTCCAACCCTTGACATCTCGCTTGTACACAGAGCGAGATTCCTCTCCGTCAACTGACGGATCGGAATGACACCAGGAACGACACGCGACTAACAACTAGCCACTGCCCTCATCTAGCCACTGCTTTATTTGATGGCGAGAATTTCCCTGCGGGCAGAGCGAGTGAGGAAGGTCTTGACGTTGCTACTCGGGACCAAGCGTTCAATCTCACGATTGGTGAGTGCCGGGTACGGGAAGGGAAGCTTACTTTCGACGTCGGAACCGAGGACCATGAGGCTGTCAAACCACCAGCGCGTTCCCGCCCCGTTGGCTAGACCGGGTTCGCGGAGCAGGCAAAACAGCACCCCGCCCGGCCGTATATAGGCCCACAACTTCGCTACTAAACCAGGAAGCGCTTCGCGCGGGAGCAAGTCCAGAAGATGCCAGCAAGCAATCGCAGATAGGGAATCAGGAGGAATAGGAGGAAGGTTTTCGATGAACTCGTCAAGCAGGAACACCGTCGTCTTACCAAGCCGGCGGATAAACTTGGGGTCGGATTGCCGGGCAAGAGCCAGCAAGTCGGTGATATAGAGCTTCGCGCCACGCTTCAGGAGGACATCGAGTGTCGCTTGGTACGGAGGGCCGCAATCAAGAATATGGGGGCGCTTCACATCGCGAAAATTCTGCCACAACCATTCGAGTGCACGGCTGGGCGCTGCCGGGGGGGTTGCAGAAGAGTCCTGAGAGTCGCGGGATGTTTTCGCTCGGAACATCACAAGCCTTGCGCTTGACAACGGATCAGGCTCAGGATGATCCGGCAATGGGCAGTAAAATGTACGGAAGAAACGCCTCTGCTCGTTTCGGACATTCACGTTTCACTTGCCCGAATGGACCTAGGAGCTTGTCTCCAGGGCGCTCTGCGGGGATTTGCTTCGGGAACTCTCCTGAGCCTCTTCACGGAGGATGTCAATACTACCCTTGAAGTAGGCTCCTTCCTCGATGGCGACCGCACCTGCCATCAGGTCACCCATTAGGTGCCCACTGCGGCGAATCTCGACCTTTTCCCGCGCCGTAATCTTGCCTGTAATTGTACCCAGGATCACGACTTGGCGGGCGCGGATTTCCGCCTTGACCTGCCCTTCCGTTCCTACCGTCAGGCAATGGTCTTCTAGAGAGAGGGTCCCCTCGAATTGCCCTTCGATCAGCAAATCCTCGTTTGACGAGAGCTCGCCTTTCAGCGTCACCCCCTGACCAAGCACCGTATGACGTTGAGAGGCGGGCGTTGTGCTCGCCACCTTAGAAGTTGTCTCATTCATAGGCGTTTCCATGTAGGGAGGCGGTAGGGGCGCCACGGGTTCCACATTTGGCGCCACCTCCGGCCGTGTTTTCTTCTCCCGCCACATTGCGGCTCCATCCATCGTGAAGGCGCCTGGGACAGAATCCATCCGGCACTTCTTCACCATCTTTCCATTGCTATGTTACATTGTGCCGACTCGAAGCGCAAATCGAAAAGCAACCTGGGTAGCGCGGACCTCCGGTGTTGAGGTCCGCGGCTCTTTGTCTGTTATTTTCTGGGTGGCGCACACGGCGCGTTGTAGGGGCGGCCCTTGTGGTCGCCCTGGGCAGCTATCCGCCAGTTGGCGGATTGCCCCTACTGCGTTTAAAGCCCCGCGGACCTCAACACCGGAGGTCCGCGCTAGCCCTTCACCGCTTGCCCGCGTCGTAGACTATCCTGCCTCCCACAATGGTGATTTCCACGCGCGCGTCTTTGATTCTTTCAGGCGGGGACCGGAACAGATCGTCGGAGAGGACCACCAGGTCCGCAAGCTGTCCCGGTGAGATTGTCCCCTGATCCTTCTCTTCAAAGGCGGCGAAGGCGCAACCTCGGGTGTAAGAGCGCAAAGCTTCCTCGACCGTTAAACGCTGCTCTGGGAACCATCCGCCGGGATTGCGGCCGTCGAGTGTAGCCCGCGTGACTGCCGCATAAATGCCCAAAAGCGGGTCGAGAGGCGCAACGGGCCAGTCCGAGCCGAAGGCCAGCACCGCGCCGGCATCCAGTATTGATCTCCAGGCGTAACTCGACCGCGCGCGCTCGTGCCCTAAACGCTTCTCGGCCCAGCGCCCGTCATCAATGGCGTGGTAAGGCTGCATGGAGGCGACAATGCCAAGCTTTCCGAACCGGCCAAAATCCTCTGGCTGGACGTGTTGTGCGTGTTCGACACGAAACCGGTGCGCCGCCGGGTGGTCCCCGCCGAGTCTCTCGTAAATATTCAGGAGTTCCGAAACCGCGCGGTCTCCAATGGCATGGGTGCAAAGCTGAATTCCTGCCTGGTCGGCCTGGCGAGCTATCGCCTCCATCTTCGAGGGAGGAACCATGAGCGGCATGGGCAGACCACTGTTGCCGGGATCATCATCGTAAGGCTTGAACATCCAGCCGGTGCGGGAGCCCAGGGAGCCGTCCGCAAAAGCCTTTACTGCTCCCAGCTTCAGGAAATCGCTGCCCATGTCGTGAGAGATTCCGGCCTCCTCCAGTTCCTTCCATTGGGCAATCGGAGTGATCGCGTAGATGCGGCAGGTGAGCCAGCCCTCGAGTTCCGCGCGTCGCAACATTCGGATTTCGCCCGTGAAGCTGCCGTTCCACGAGTCACCATCAACGGTAATGTCATGCACTGAAGTCAGACCGACGCGCGCGGCTTCCTTGAGGGCAGCCCGCAAGGCCTCTTCCATCTCACTCTGGGTGGGCCGCGGAATCACCTTGGCGATCAGGTCCTGAGCTTCGTCCTTGAAAATTCCAGTCGGCTCGCCGGACTTGGGATCACGAACAATCACGCCTCCTGCCGGGGCCGCGGTATCCTTGGCGACGCCCGCGAGCTTCAATGCCAAGGAGTTCGCCAGCGCGGCGTGGCCGTCGTAGCGGCTTATGAAGACGGGCGTGTGCGGGGTAACCGGATCAATCAACCAGCGATCAGGCAGCTTTTCCGAAGGCCACGCTTCCTCATCCCAATCGCCGCCCTGCATCCACGTGCCGGGAGGTAGAGTCCTGGCCTTGTCCGCGATTCGGCGCACGAACTCCTGCTCGCTGCGCGCGTCCTTCAAGTCCACGGACAAAAGTTGAAAGCCGCCTGAGATGAGATGAACATGGCTATCGGCCAAGCCTGGAACCACGAGGCGTCCGCCGAGATCGAGCACTTCAGTGTTCGGCCCCTTGTAAACGCGGATTTCTTCATCGCTGCCCACGGCCAGAATCCGTCCGTTGGCAAGGGCCACAGCGGCGACAATTCTCGTCGCCGGAGAGAGATGTAGCGCCGGCGTCTCGCCGGCAACACCTTGTGACCTAGGCGCTGCAACAGGCGCTCCCGTCCAGATCTTGCCGTGCAGAAGTATCAGATCAGCCCCGCGTGGCAACTCGCTCCCCCTCAACTGATTTTCACGCGATTGCGGGTTTCCAGCATTGGTTGGCATCGCCATCGAAAGCCCCATGACTAAGATGAAGGCGCCGAGCGTTCGATTCATTGCTCCCTCCCAACAGGGGATTATTGACGTTCTTGGGCGCCAAGGCAATCACGAATTCGGGATGCCTCCTCAACGACCTACCACGAGGCCAAAGGAACTGTCGGCCCCACGGGGTGGCATGCCCACTCTCTCAAAGAACATACTCTCATATAACGTGAAGCCCCTCCGAGGTCGCCGATGCCAGTATTCCGTTGACATCCATTTCCCAATATGGGAAGTATGACAAAGGAGCATGGCTATGAGTACCGTCGTAAGGTTCGGCGTGCAGTCCACCCAGGCAGCAACAGGCGGGGCACCGATGAAGTTCGACCCAAGAAAATACAGGCAGCTACTGGGGAAGGCTGCGCCGGTAGTCATTGAGGCCGAGGATGAGTATCGGCGAATGTTGGCCCGCTTCGAGCGCCTTATGGACAAGGACGACGCCTCGATAAGCCCCGAGGAAGGACGTCTTTTGAAACTTCTGGCAATGCTCCTGGAGGAGTACGAGGACCGGAATATTCCCCTTCCCCGCTTTAGGCCCGACAAGATGTTGCGGCATCTGCTGGCTGAAAAGGGATTAAGACAAAGCGACCTTTCGCCTGTCATCGGGTCGAAGAGCCGCGTCTCCGAAATCATCACAGGGAATCGCTCGATCAGCAAGAGCCAAGCCAAGAAGCTGGCCGCATTCTTTCATGTGCCCGTCGAGTTGTTCATCTAGGAGGATCCGGATCCCCACGAGCCAGACTTCGCGATCCGGGCACACGCGCCATTGAGCGCAGGCAGCGCCGCTTTCAGGATTTGCTGGATTTCAAGATTTTCTGGGTAGTTTCGGCGATTAAATCGCCCATGCGGGAGGTTGTGATGGGGCGAGATTTGCCCGGAAGATCGGGCGTCCGATGGCCGCGTTTCAGGACCTTTTCAATAGCCGTCTCGATGGCGTTGGCCGCTGCCTCCATGTGGAACGAATGCCGGAGCATCAAGGCGGCGGAGGCGATGGCCGCGATGGGGTTGGCGCGATTGCGCCCGGCGATATCCGGCGCGGAGCCGTGGATGGGTTCGTACAGCGCATGCTGCTCACCCAGGCTTGCGGAGGGCAAGAGGCCGATGGACCCCGTCAGCATGGCGGCTTCATCACTCAAGATGTCCCCGAACATGTTGGTGGTCAGGAGCACGTCGAAACTCGTGGGCCGATCGATGAGCCGCATGGCGCAGTTATCCACGTACATGTTCTCCAGCTCGACTTCAGGATAAGACCGGGCCACGCGCGACACCACGTCGCGCCAGAGACGCGAAGACTCCAGCACATTCGCCTTGTCCACCGAAGTGACCTTGCGCCGCCGTTGCCGGGCAAGCTGGAAGGCCCGGTGCGCCACACGTTCCACTTCGTGCTCGCGATAGACCTCCGTATTGATTCCCACGCGTTCGCCATTCTTGGCGAAGATTCCCCGCGGATTGCCAAAATAAATTCCCCCCGTCAATTCGCGGACGATCATGATGTTCGTGCCCCGAACACGGTCGGGTTTGAGGGCTGAGATTCCTACCAGCGAATCCAGCACCCGGGCAGGTCGCAAGTTGACGTAAAGCCCCAGCCGCTTCCGGATCTGCAGCAAGCCCTGCTCCGGCCGCGCTTCCGGCCGAACGGAATCCCATTTGGGACCGCCCACCGCGCCCAGCAATACTGCCTGAGAGTTGTTACAAATGGAAATAGTCTCGGCAGGGAGCGGCACCGCAGTCGCATCCAAAGCGCAACCCCCAATCAAACCGGATTGAAACCTGAATGTCGTCCCGGTAATGGCCTCCACGGCCTGCAAAACCTTTACGGCTTGGGCCGTGACTTCAGGGCCTATACCATCGCCCGGCAGCACTGCGACCCTATGAACACTCTGCATATCTCTTCCCGGATATGTTATACAAGATTAACAGGCAGAATTGCAAGGTTTTCTTAAGAGTTGAATGCTGGTAGCCTCCTGACCCCGGTCGGGATATAGAGCTAAGACCTTTATTATCAAGGAGTTACGTAGCGCACCTCGGGCTGGTTCCTGGACAGGACCTGGCATCCGTTGAGAGTTGTGCGGCGAGAGGCTGCACGCCGCGGCGTTCAATAGCCGCCGGGGAGAAGGCGGTCCACGGCTTCATTCTCGTGCACCGAGCTGGAAGCGACAGCTCCCTCATCTTCTTGGCGACGTTTCAATTCGTAGGTCGCCTTGTTAGCGGCTTGCAGGTAGGCGCGGGCAGCGGCTTCCACCACGCTGTGGCTGGTGGACCTTCCCGTGAACTCGCGCCCTCCAAACCGCGCCCGAATCGAAACCTCTGCCACGCCGTCCGTCCCGGGGCCCACGGTATGGACCGAAAAATCCGCGATGATGCCCGGAACCCCGGTGATTCGGTCCACGGCGCGGAAAGCCGCATCGCAGGGCCCTTCCGCCGTCGCCGAGTCGTGGAACACGGCCCCGTCCTTTTCGAGCTCGACGGTCGCCGTGGATCGCCCTTGGCTCGAGGTCACGCTCTCGAAGAGTTTCAGCGTGAACATCTCCGGGATGTGCTGGAAACCTTCCTGCACAAAGGCGATGAGGTCCTCGTCGTAGATGACTTTCTTGCGGTCTGCGAGCTGGCTGAACAATTGGTAGGCTCGCTCGAGTTCCGGCTTCGCCAACTGGTAGCCCAGCTCTTCATAGCGTTTGGCCAGGGCATGGCGGCCGGAGTGTTTTCCCAGCACAATCTGGTTCGAGGGCAGGCCCACCGTTTGAGGCGTGATGATCTCGTAGGTGATGGCATTCTTCAGCACGCCATCCTGGTGAATCCCCGCCTCGTGGGAAAACGCGTTGCGCCCCACAACGGCCTTGTTAAGCTGCACGGCGACCCCGGTCAGCCGCGACAACAACTGGCTGGAGGCGTAGAGCTCTTCCTTCCGGACGTCGGTGTGCACCCGCAGGGCATCCTTGCGAACGTAAATGGCCATCACGACTTCTTCCAGGGCCGCATTACCCGCTCGCTCACCGATGCCGTTGATCGCGCACTCCACTTGGCGCGCCCCACCCCGGATCCCCGCCAGGGTATTCGCCACCGCCAAGCCCAAGTCGTCGTGCGAGTGGGTGCTCAGGATGACCTTGTCCACTCCAGGCAGGCGCGACTTGACGTCGGCAAACAACCGCTCGTATTCAGGCTCCAGGCAGTAACCCACCGTGTCCGGAAGGTTCAAAACCGTGGCCCCCGCCTCCACCGCCGCATGGCAGCACTCGATCAGGTAATCGCGGTCTGTGCGGCCCGCATCCTCCGGAGAGAATTCCACGTCGGCGCAGAGAGATTTCGCGTGCCCCACCGCCCAACTGATCTGTTTCAAGATCTCCTCGCGCGTCTTGTGCAGCTTGTATTTCAGGTGGATATCCGAGGTGGCAAGGAAAGTGTGGATGCGCGGCCGCGCGGCTTCTCGAATCGCCTCCCAGGCACGGTCGATGTCCAGTTGGTTGGCCCGCGCCAGAGCGGCAATGACCGGCGTCCTGATCTCCGCCGCGACCGCCTTGACGGCTTCGAAATCACCCTGGGAAGCAATCGGAAAGCCGGCCTCGAGAATGTCCACTTGCAAGCGCTCCAACTGCCGCGCCATTTCCAGCTTTTCCTGGAAATGCATGCTGCACCCAGGAGATTGCTCGCCATCCCGAAGCGTGGTATCAAAAATATAGACTCGCTCGGACATCACGTCTCCAACAATTGAAGTCCCTCACTGATTCTGCTCATTGTCCGACCTGTCGGGCGATAATGTCAACGCTGAACTTTCGCGGATAGCGGGTCAGTTTGCTGTAGCGGCGCTCTATGAGCGCCGGATTGCTTTGAGAAAATAAGACCGGCGGTCATAGACCGCCGCTACAAATATCACACTACCCTTTTGCGGAACCCTGGTCATCTGCCACCCAAGAATCGCGATTGACGGGGGCGGAAAACCACAGAAAAGACGCTCACCCTCACGGGATGTGTGTTATAGAGATTTTGTGAGAAATCCTAGACCCACACCCGGAGGGTGAACGATGGAAGCAAGCCTACCGCAATTGATTCTGCCTATCAAGATGGAAAGAAGTTCGGAGCGGCTGACCAGTCTGGGCGGGCTGGTGGTGTTGGAGGAACTGGCGCGAGCGGTGAAGCTGTGGGAGGAGGTAGAGGGCGCGCTGGAGGGTCCGAAGTCGGGACGAGGATATAAGCCGCGGGAGTTTGTGCAGGCGCTGGTGTGGATGCTGCATGCGGGAGGAAGGCGGCTGGAGGACTTGCGGGAGTTGCGGGCCGAGCAGGAGGTGCTGGGGGAGTTGGGCTTGGAAGCGGTGCCGGACGCCGGGACGGTGGGGGACTGGCTGCGTCGGCAAGGAGGGGCCGGGGCGGAAGCGATCCAGCAGGTCAGCCGGAAACTGGTGGCGTCCTGTTTCGAGCAAGAGGAAGTGATTCTGGATGTGGATGCGACGCAGATCGAGGCGGAGAAGCAGGACGCCGCGTGGACCTATAACCACGTGCAGGGCTACATGCCGCTGGTGGGATACGTGGACGGGATGTGCGTGGGCCACCAGTTTCGGGAAGGCAATCAGAGTCCCAGTGCCGGGATCTTGGAGTTTGCGCAGAGCTGCGAAGCGGCGCTGCCGAGGGGGAAGCGAATCTATTTCCGCAGCGACAGTGCAGCCTACCAAGCGGCCGTGATTAACCATTACAGCCAGCCAGGGCGCAGTTTCACGATCACGGCGGACCTGGACGCCGCCGTGAAGGGAGAAATTCAGAGCCTGCCGGAAGTGGCTTGGCAACCCTACCGGACGCAAGCGGGCATCGCCACCGACCGCGAGATTGCCGAGACGGTGCACACCCTGAACGGGACCAAGCAAGCTTTCCGGTTGATCGTATTGCGCTGGCCAAATCCGCAGCCGAATTTGTTCGAGGCCGAGCGCTATTGCTATCACGCGGTGGCCAGCAACCGGGAGGAGCCGGCGAGCGAGGTCGTCTGGAAGCACAACCAGCGAGGGGAGAGCGAGAACTGGCATAAGGAACTGAAGGTGGGTTTTGGCATGGAGGTCGCCGCGGCGACCCGTGCGGGCAGTTGGAGGCCAATGCCCTGTATTTTGCCATTGGGGTGTTAGCCTACAATTTGGGGCAAGTGTTGAAAGGGCGGGTGCTGCCGGCGTCCTATCGCACGGTGACGGTGGCCACGCTGCGCTGGAAGGTGTATCGGCTGGCGGGGAAGCTGGTGCGCCACGCGCGCGGCTGGATGCTGCAGATCAAGGCCGACCTGGAGAAATGGCTCTTATTGCAATCCGCTCGGGTCTGCTGCGCGACGCTGCGGACCTGAGGCAAGGAGGCAAAAAACGGCTAGCCGTCGAACTACCGCGCGGCGGTGTCCGCGGGGGGTGGGAAAAAATTATCCGGAGGACGCATGGGCCCCTGAATCATGAGCTGAATTGACTCGCGACTTCCCTTCGGTTAACCGAAGGTCGCGCCCGTCACCCTTTCCACCTCCTCACAACCGCCTCACCCCGCCAATCGCGATTCTTGGGTGCCACTTCTCTCTTGCACAAAGTTAGGGTAAACTGCAATCACGCGCCTGTAGCTCAGATGGATAGAGCGGCAGCCTTCGAAGCTGAAGGTCGGGGGTTCGAATCCCTCCAGGCGCGCCATGCCAACTTTCGCCTGGCGCTACGGCGAAGCCCACCTCGCCAAGTGGCGGCGTGAAGCCGCCTCGACATCAACCTTTGATTGTCGGCTCGGGATTTGCCGGCGTGTCACTTCCCTGGATGACGACAGGCAGGAGTTCCAAGAAACAGCTCATGTGGCCATCCGCAGAAGGCGGGGAGGAGGGTTTCATCCGATTTAGCCCGGCCCGGGTTATGCGCTGGAGACAACCGAGCCCAACCTTGCCGATGATGTTCCCTGTTTCGGCTGAGTACACCGCGGCGTGGTCGGTGGCCTTGCTCTTCTTGATCACCAATGCATTAGATCCCCCATTCAAAGGAATCACTACGTGCAACTCGACCGCTTGATCGATCAAGGCGCGGGATTCTTCCGTCCCCTCCCCCTGTTGGGGTTCTGCCTGGCAGGCCAGACGCGGCAACTCGTCCCGGAAGAAGTTCGGCTTTTTGACAACCTCCTCAGGGACGTTGGCCAGCAGATACTTCGTACTGCTGTTCAGGAGCACAAATTCACTGCCCAGGATTGACCCCTTGAGAGTCACGCCAAACAGGCAGCTCCGCCCAGCGGTCACACCGTACACTTCCGTCTTTAGTTGGATTTCGTCCTTCACAAGGTTAAGAGTATAAGAATGTCCACAATCCGGCGAGACGCGTGTGGGAACAAAACTCACGTCGCAGAGAAGTGACCCCGCCAGATAGATTTCAGCGAGCAAGCCCGTGGCCCGACTATCCCGTTCGGCTCGCGCGGCTGACGCCCCGGTGACGGCATAGGCTTCCCGCGCACTTGACAAAAGCACCATAAACAGCACATCAGGCGCCCCAATAGTGGGCGTGTAAAACATGCGCATCGTCGACGCCAATTCCACCGCCGCCGCCGCCGTGCTCCTTGACCGATAACTCTGATCACGACCCATCACAGCACAATCCTACATACGCAAGATAATTACATCGGCGCGCCTAATCATTCACTTAATACTAATTCAACGTCAAAAATAGAGTTTTGAACCAAAGAAGCACCGGTGATCAGGGAAAGAGCAGATTCATCACTTTTTCCAGGATTTTGGGGAGCTTTTCTGGAATGGCTCCTGGACCGCGGGCTGGGCTTGGGGGTGTCGGCGCTGCGGTCCCAGCTTGCGCCACCCATGCCGCTGGAGCAAGCGATAGACGTAGGCCAACGACACGCGGCGCCGCGCGAGCTTTTCCAGTTCGGCGCGCAGTGGCCGGGCGGTGAGAATCCGGCCCCGGAGGGCAGCCTGCTGCCGCTTCTCCAGGAAGCGCTCTTCCTCCTCCCAAGAGAGCCAAGCCCGGCGACGTCCTCCCCGCCCCGCGCGGCTTAGGCCTTCGGGCCCTTGCTGGTTGTACTGTGCGATCCAGAGCCAGACAGCTTGCTTCGAAACACACAGCGACTCGGCCACGCGATGAGCGGGAAGCCGGCAGACGTCGGTGAGCCAAATCGCCAGACGGCGCTGATAAGCCTCCTTATCCTGGGCTTCACGCACCCAGACTTGCAGGGCTTCGGTGGGCAACCAAGGTTCGATCCGCGCCGGGGGACGCATGGGCGCACCTCCTACCACCATTTTCTATTACTCTATGTTTGAAGTCACATTTGCAAAGCTCGTGGCGGCAGAAATGCGCCCCGCGAGCGCGCCGGCATTCAACCGTCAGCTATCTGCTATCTGCTATCAGCCCTTCTTCCCCACCTACGACCGCAGTAGGCAGTGGGCAGTAAGCAGAAGGCAGTCGGCGGAGGGCAGAGGCTCTTCATTCAGAACCCTGACTGAATCCTGAATCCTGACTCCTGTTTTTACCGCCTACTAAGTACCATTCTTTTCAACTACATTCGCGCCTTAAACTCGTAACTACCTTTGTTTTCTATAACATTCCCGATTTGCTCTGGGCCGCCGAAAGCCGGTCCTTTGTTTTCATAGAGATTCGCGCTTCGTTCGTTCAATTCTTAAAGTTACTGCGCATTTCCTTTCCCTTTTCTAAGCGACATCTTGTCAAGATGGAGGAAAGAAATTTGTCGCCCTGCTTGCGCCGGCTGACTCGTTGTCGAAGTTTTTTCCTGGCTCCTGACTCCTGAATCCTGTTCTCACCACCTACTAAGTACCATTCTTTTCAACTACATTCCCGCTTTCAACCCGTAACTACCTTTGTTTTCTATAACATTCCCGATTTGCCCTGGGCCGCCGAATACCGATCCTTTGTTTTCATAGACATTCGCGCTTCACTCCGTAAATTTTTAAAATTACTGCGCTTCTTCTTTGCCTGTCGGCCATGACATGTTGTCGTAGTCCGCGGTACGGGCCAAGAGTCCCGCCAACTCGACGCCCTCAACCACAGTAGGCAGCCGGCAGCAGGCAGAAGGCAGTCGGCGCTGGCCAGAAGTGAGGAGGCAACCGGCAATTCGTAATTCACAATTCACCATTCAGCATTTTTGCTCCGCAACCCAACTTACTATCCTAGCCTATCTTCGGCCGTTTGTCAAGAGACATCGAGTCCCCTTCGGCCCGCCAAGGAAAACCTTCCCCAGTGTCCTGCGTCAGAAGTTCGCTGACAAAATCTTCCCGTTTCGCGCAGCCGTTCCACAGCCCCGGCAGGGGCGTAAGGTCGTAGCCCAGGGCGGCAGCCCTGGGGGAAGGAGCCCTCACCCCGTCCGTCAGTTGACGGACACCCCTCTGTCGCCGCGGCGACCGGGAGAGGGGACGGGGGAGAGGGAGGGCTTGCCGACCCACGGCTGACGCCGTGGGCTACCTTCTTTCGCCCGTCGGCTGACGGGCTGACTTCGTTAACGAGCCTCTGACTCAGGGCACTAGTACCATGGACGGCCTACCCCTCCCCACAGGGTCCCGCTCGTGTGTTTTGCTACGAGGGTCGCATACAGCCCAACAAAAACTGTCGGCACATATGCACCACCTGCGGGAAAGAGACCGGTTGGGAGAAACTCAGCGGGCACCCCAATCACACGCAAGCCCCGTGAAATCAAGGGGCTCAACACGGCATCATGGTACGCGGGTGCTATGGACGGGTACCGGCAAGGTGGAGCAGGATACGGAGCGTGGTATTCCAGGGTGGCGTTCACCCACGCCCATGCGTAGGAGCCACGCAATATGGGGAGTGACGCGAACAAAACCCGCCTTTCGCTTACCATGTCTCAAACACAGGCCGGAGCAGGGGCCGAACTCTTGGCGCTGTGCCAATCCCTTACTGAAAACGGTTCTATTTCGGACGCGGAAGCGCGTGAGCTAAAGGCATGGCTGTTAGATCATCGTTCGGCGGATTTGCTCTCTGTGCAGTTCCTAACGTCTGTAGTCGAGCAGACCGTAACCGACAGCATCATTACCCCCGAACAGCGCAGGGCAGTTTACAAGGCAATCGAAACCGTGTTGCCCCCAGAGGCTCGCAAGACGGCTATAGCCCATCGGAGAGCAGTGGAAGTTATCGAAAGAGAGAGGGTGCAAGCTGCCCGCAGTGCTGAGAAGCAGCGAGACCGTGAGGAACGGGAACGGAGTCATCCCCTTGCATCCGCTAATTTCATGGTCGCTGGGGTAAATCATGAGGGCCGGTCAGTCTTAATCCACGCTTACGTCAATGCGGGTGACAAAGTTTTTCTCGTCCGGGACCGACAGAACAAATTCAGCCCCAACGCTGTGGAAATAAGGCTGCAAAACGGGTACCAGATTGGTTTCGTGCCAGAGGCCGACGCCATAGAATTCGCCCCCTTGCTCGACAAAGGGTGCCTGCATCATGCCTTCGTGACGAAGGTACTCGAAGGGCGCAGGTCTCCGATTCCAGTAGTACAAGCCTACGTCTATCGGTCGGACTCCGGCGCAAAACACGCAGCACCCGAAGCGGCAGTCCCCCAGAAGCCGCCCGCTGGCCGGGGGTGCTTGGCGCTCCTGATAGCTCTAGCATTGGTGCTGCTAGTCGTGGCTGCTATCAGGTCTTGTACATAGATGCGCGGGAGGTGCGCTGGCGGGGAGGGTAAGGCGGACGAAGGAGGCTCAACACGACACCATGATGGTACGCCCGTGCTATGGACGGGTCCCGGCGAGATTGAGCATGATCCTCGGCTTGTGCGGTTTATTGCCTTTGTGGAGGCGTCTTCCCTCTTGAATTCATCGCGGAAGGAGTCAACTTTAGATGAGACTATTACTAACGGCGCTCAGCACGGTCGTTCTCGCTTCATCGCTATGGTGCCAGAATGTACCCAAGGCAGAGATATTCGCTGGGTACTCATACCTGAACTTCGACACCAAAGGATACACAGGTCGTCTGAACCTCAACGGATGGGAGGCCTCGGCGGCATTTAATATGAATCGGTGGATAGGGGCAGAGGCGGATTTCAGCGGCCACTACAAGGGCGATTGCGGCGGTGCGCCAGGGCTAACATGCAAAGACCTATCGTTTATGGGTGGCCCAAGATTCACATATCGGCAGAAAAGAATTACTGCCTTCGCACATGCGTTGTTCGGCGGCGACAACGGTACCTTGGCCTACTCTGGAGTTTCCCTCTCAGACACCCCATTCAGCTTAGCGGCTGGCGGCGGTATCGATGTCGCCGTCACGAACCACATTTCTCTTCGGGTGGGGCAGGTAGATTACTTCATGACTCGGCATCTCAACCCCGAGGGGGTGCCTCACCAAAACAGCATCCGTGCATCGGCCGGTCTCGTGTTCACGTTCGGCGGCATGGGTGCGAGCCCTAGACCCGTCGGACCGCACACTGAGGTTGTCCCGGAACGGAGTGCGACCCGTAGACCTGTCCGCGCGCACACCGAGGTTGTCCCGGAACAAGCCCCGAACACGAGCGAAGCGGCGTTACTAGGTATTGTGGGCTATCCCACCGAGGACGGCTACAAGGTCACGTCAATACGGTCGGGATCACCAGCGGAACGGATTTCCCTTAAACCCGGCGACGTCGTTACCGAGATAGACGGCAACGGTGTCCACAATGGTAGGGACATAGAATCCGCAATCGCCTCCAGCGCAAGTGGGGTGATAACAGTTAGCGGCCTCACCCATATCGTCGCAGTTGGAGAGGTTATGTTCAAGCGAGAAGTAAAGGTGCGCTGATTCATGTTGGCCTGTACATAACGCAGACTCGCGCGGTATGGCGTGAGCCGGACGTATCTGCGGTAAAGCCCGAATGGAAAAGCCACCGCCCCCTAAAAGGCCAACCATTTGCGCAGAATCGCCTCTGGACTCGCGATGTCAGGCCCGACTAGGTTCCAAAATGCACCAGAACCGCGGGCTGGCGCAGAGCGCAGCCCTGCGCTGCGCGCAGGCGCAGCAGGGACCCAATCCACTCGATTCCCACGCAAGAAGGAAGAATCCTGAAGGTAATAGAACCTGAAGCTCGACCACGGCCACGGCTCGGGAGAGCTGAGCAACCCTCGTTTGACGGGGTTGCCGTGCAAGGGGTTGAGCTTTTCCAGAGGCTTCTTCAGTTGAATTCGGCCTGAAAGGCCGGCTTACCGCGCCAGACGCGCGTCAAATTGAAAGGGAGACGGTTTGCCAATCACGAGTCTTGGGAAGTCTGGATGGCGAGGGTTAAGAAGGAAGTTGTACTCCGTAGGGAGGGTCGCGCTGGGAACCTGCAAAACCGCTGACGTACCAGCCCTAGCCCACCCGTCTCCGATTTCTCGAACTTTCTTGGGCGGAGGATCGGCTCTCCAATTTCTCGGTAGCTGCGACCACCCGATCTTGACGACAAGGGATTCGTCGATTCCGACTTCAAACACGACATAATGGTGGAGCAACTCGGAGGAGTCGAGATGAACAACCATCTCGAGAGCAGCAAGGGACTGGGACGCGGCCGCGTAGACGATGGCAACTCCCGGGCTATTCCAGCGCCCCCCATATAGGCGTGCCCCCTCGCCTGTGAACGCCGTCCTGGCCTGTTTCCGCTTGACGATCCGCCAAGCTGTAATCATTAAGAGAAGACCCCGTGCTCAAGCCGGCCGATCAAGTTCTCGACTTCGCGGGCTCCCAGTTCCGTGCGTGAATAGGCCAAGGGGGTTTGGCGTCCAAAAGCCCTCTGGGGACTGGTCAGCCACGTCACCGCCCCGGTGACATCCCCTTCAAATAATTCCACGGCCTTCTCAAACATGGTCGAAATGCGCAGCAGCCGTTCCGATTCATCCGGCGCGAACCTGCCCGCCGCCTTGCGCCGAGCCAGGGTCCGTTCCGGGATTCCCAGGGTGGATGCGATCAGGGTAACTGACAAACCGCTCAGAGCTGCGAGCGATTCCAAGGCTTTGAAGGGGAGTCCCGCCTCAATCTGGCGGACTAAGTGGTCTGTTTGGGTTGCGGTTAGGCCCAAACTTGCGCCGCGCGTCCTAAAACGGATCTGCCGGCGTCGAGGAGCTTTGTGCTCCAGGCGGGTGATTCCTGCGCTGGTCATTTGGCCCATGTTTTCAGTCTACCTCACTCTGCCACATTGTCAATCCGAATCTGCCACATGGCAGGAAGCCGCGGGATCTTGGGGATCGGGGAAGGGGGACGGGAAAACCTGCTCAACTGCAGCCAGGACCTGGGCAGTACCTTTGTGCCGTAGCAGGTAACACGGCGGAGAAATAGTATGCCATACGGAGACATACACGCCGACATCAGCTCGGTGAGAAATGCGGATTAGAACACCAAGAGGTTTCCTATGAACAAATACATTTACGCCACGCTCGTTGGCGCGATTCTTATTTTCCTTAATGCGGCTTCTGTCTCTTCCGTTCAGGACGCCCCCGTCGGTAATTCGGTCAACCCTCTGAAGCCGTACAAGCAGATGGGAAGCTGGGTGGTAGCACACCTGATGAAAAGAGTGGATGTATATCAAGGCCAGCTCTTCGTTGATGCGTTTCCGGGGTTTGCGGATTCCTCGAAACAGCTAATTGATCGAATGAGAATTTCCGTCACAAATTCAAGCCCCCGAGGTTACCGTTTCCTCTTTACCGTGAGATGTGGCGAGTGGAGCAAGACTGTCTCTGGCAGCATTGAAGGGGTCACGCCCGCACCCTCAGCATTCAATGTCAAGCGAGATTTCTCATTCGACGTCACTCCACACTGCAAGCTGACCGACAGTAGTCTGGAAGAGATCAAGGAAGCTGAAGGAACAAGTGGACCCGAACCCACATCTTCTCAGCTTCCGGGGGTCGATGATGCTGAGTTGGTGCGGAGGTTGAAGGCTCTAAAAGGCCGTACGGCGAGCCAACATGTGTCCTCTAGCAGGAACAAGGTAGACGAGGCTTGCAAGCAGCCATCGGTAGCAGAATTGGCGAACTCTCCGACTTCAATGATCGGCAAGAACATGACAGCCTGTGCAAAAGCGGCCGACGAAGCGGCAGCCGCGATTAGTACCACAAAGGCGGAGGCCGACATAAATGAGAGATCCTCTTCAAACGAAGGGGCACTGCTTCTGGTTACCGCAGCCAATGAATACTACCAGCCGGCATCAGGGTACATGCATCTTGAGGGTGAGGTTAAGAATGTTTCTGGCCAGTCCCTCAACAATGTGCTCGCTGTGGTTTCATACTACACTGCGGCCGGTGAGTATGTGACGACCGACAGCAATCTGATTGACTTTCAACCAATATTATCGAATCAGACTTCGCCATTTCATGTCCTTACCCCCGGCAATCCAGCGATCGAGAGATGGAAGTTGCTGTTCAAGATTTTTAATGGAGGCACGATCCCGTCAGAGTTCGGGCCAAGCCTGCGGTGAGTGATGCCAGTTCTACAATGCCTGACCTCCTCATAGAGCAGAATGCATTATAAGTATCTTGACTTTTCGTTTTATTGACCGGTCTGGAGGCTATTCCATGAAGATCATCTTCAGTCGCAAGGGCTTCGATTGGGAGGCAGGTGGTGTGGCCAGCCCGATACTCCCTGATGGTCGGTTCTATTCGCTCCCAATCCCTTCCAGATGGGCGAAGTACAAATTCGAAAACATTGCATTCCGCCGGGATAACCTTGGAACGATCGTAAGAGACCTCACAAACGGACGATTGACCGGACGGCATCGCGCTCACGTTGATCCCGATTTGCGAAGGGAGGCGCTTCCGCGCCACCGTGGCTGGTTACCTGCGTTTGGTCCCGGCGGGCGCGCACAAACACATTTGGCAAAAAATGACGTGGGAGTGGATGACATCTTCTTGTTTTTTGGATGGTTTCGAGAAGTCGAAAATCAGAACGGACACCTCCGGTACGTTCGCAAGGCTCCCGACATGCACGTTCTTTTTGGCTGGCTTCAAATAGGAAGGGTCTATCGCGAATTCCCACAGGATTCCAAGCTCCCAAGTTGGGCTAACCCTCACGCGGAAGTGTCGGATCGCGAAGAGTGGCGCGACGCGGACTGGTATTATGACAACTCGGCGGTGTACGTAGCGAATGCACGGCTTGACATCCAAGGTTTGCGAAAGGACCTGCCCGGCGGGGGGGTATTCGAAAAATACGACGCCCGGCGACTCTGCCTAACGGAGCCTGGAAATAGCAGGTGCAACTGGCGTTTGCCCGCTTGGATGTACCCGTCTAGGGGTAGGAAGCCGATGACCTATCACGAAGATAGAAGCAGATGGGGAAAGGACAAAAAGGGAAGAACATTGCTTAGGAGTGTCGCGAGAGGTCAGGAGTTTGTTTTGCACGCGGAAGACTACCCCGAGGCTAAAAAATGGCTAGCCCGTTTGTTCAATGCGGCTGCTTGATGGATTAGCGCAAGCGCGGTTGGGGCAGCGGTTCGCTGGCTTGCGCAGAGCGCAACTCTGTGATGCGTGGAAGCGCAGCACGGACCTAATCCACTCGATCCCAACGCAAGAGGGAAGAACCCTGAAGGTAATAGAACCTGAAGCTCGACCACGGCCAAGAAGGCAGTGACGAGTGACCCGCCGCGGCGGGACGAGTGAAAAGTGGCGGGCAGAGCGAGATCCTTCTCCCGCAGGGCGGGATCAGGATGACAGTGAAGCACTCAGGATGACAGAAACGAAGCGTTGTTCCGCAGGCTGCTGTGAACATTGAAGCGGTAAAAGCGCCGCTGCCAGACCCGATAGTGGGCCCCGGCCCCCACCATGCATGCGCGAGTCGCCGTCAGAAAAGTCCTCCAAGATTCAGGACAAGCACGGAAATCAGGATCACCGCCACGGCCGCCGCCAGCACCCTGCGGGTTCTCGAGGAAGTGGCTTTCCATTCTCCCGTCAGGATGCCGAGGAAGTTCGAAGAGAGAATCAGGGCGGTGACGAACAACGTGTAGCCAAGGGAAGTTCCGTACCTTCCTACCAGCGTCGCGCCGATGCCATAACCTACCATCCCCGAGAGCCAAAGCACGCCCATGGCAATGCCCAGGCTTGCTTCCCTTGCCCAGCCTGGTTTCAGGAAAAGGGGCCACGTCCGGTTACGAAACAGCAGCAGGACGCAATAGAGCAGATTAGGAATGAAGCCGGCGCCCAGCACCAGCGCCCACGAAGCGTAGGTTGCGGTGACCGGGGTAGCTCCCAGGGCAACGGCCTTTTCGAGAATCCTGCCGCTGAAGGCGAAGCCAAGGTTAATGTTTGACCCAAAAATACCGGTGAAGATGCAAATGCCAAGCCCGGTCATAAAAGTCATAGCGGCAGCGCCGGCAGCGCCGCGGGCAGGGCTCTGCTCCTTCTCTCTCCGGCGGCCTGCCATTCCATAGAGAACGAGGCCGGCAAAGAGGATGGGCATACTGATGAGCAGCAGGATTCCCCTCGGCCGGAGCAGGTCCGCAGGGTCAAGGACCAACAAGGGTACGAGTGAGCCCGACAAACAAGACAGGCCGGCCACCACCGCGAACGCCAGCGCCATGCCCACGGCGCTTATTCCCAGGCCGAAGGTCACCTGGGCGATGCCCCACAGAAAGCCGAAAATCAGGGGCGCGAGGAGTGCGCGGCTGGAAACGCCCCGATAGACATCCTCGAGATGGGGCACGAAACCCGCCGCCAACAGCACCGGGATGATCAGCAACGCTGAAACGGCAAAAACCAGCCAGGTGTTTTCCCATTTCCACTGCCGCGTGTACTTCATGGGCAGTGGAAAGCTCCCATTCAGCGCTCCACTAACAAAAATGACTGCCATGCCAAGCCAAAAATGGTCGCTCATCGAATCACCAATCGAGGATTGCTCCATCGCCTGCTCGGATGCTGGTGGGTGGCATCTCCTCCTGCCGGAAAGGATGCTTCGCTGCTTCCTCTTCGTTAATTTCCACGCCGAGTCCGGGATCTTCCGCCATCAGCCAGTAGCCCTGGCGGGTTTCGAGAGAATGGCGGACCACCTCCCATCTCCAAGGGACATCCGAGAGCATATCTTCCTGGATGAGGAAATTGGGAGTGGAAAGAGCGAAATGCAGGGCGGCGGCATTGGCCACCGGGCCCAGCGGGTTATGCGGGGCCACGCCCATATAGTAGGCCTCCGCCATGGCCGCAATCTTCTTCCCCTCGAGCAAGCCCCCGCAGTGGCACAGATCGGGCTGAATAATGTGGCAGGCTTGCTGCTCGAAGACTTCGCGAAACTGGTGCCTGGTCACCAGCCTCTCGCCGGTGGCGATGGGCACCTGGACGGCCCGGCGTACTTCCCGCAAGGCAGCTACGTTTTCAGGGGGAACGGGCTCCTCACAGAAAAATGGATGGAACTCGCTGACCGCGTTGATGTACGCGACGGCCATGGCCGGGTAGGTTCGGCCATGAAAGTCAATCATGATGTCCACGGCGTCGCCCACGGCGAGTCGCAGCTTTTCGATGGCCTGGGCAAACTTCTTCACGTAAGACGCGCTCATCAGAGGCTCGGAATAGGGGACGCATACCACTTTGACGGCAGTATAACCGTTGGCCACCACGGCGAGCGCCAAGTCGATGAGCGGCGCCGGGTCAAAAGTCTCGTAAACTGATTTCATGTCTCCGCCGCCCAGGTGAGTGTACATGCGCACTCGCTCACGCACCGCTCCGCCCAGCAACTTGTAAACGGGGAGGCCAAGCGACTTGCCCAGAATGTCCCAGCAGGCCTGTTCGATGCCGCTGATCGCGCTCATGCCAATCACACCCAGCCGGAAGAAAGACTGCCGGTAGAGTTTCTGGTAGAGGTGCTCGATGCGGGTGGGGTCTTCCCCTACAACCATAGGAGCGAGGTCCTCGACGGCTCCTACCACCGCCCGGGTTTTCCATTCCACCGACGCCTCGCCCCATCCCCAGAGACCCGGCTGGTCGGTCTCCACTTTCACGAATACCCAGTTGCGCATCTCGGCGTTGACCACCAAGGTCTTGATGGCTGTGATTTTCATGGCATCAATCCATCGGAAGCATACACCTGCTCGCCGCGAAGCAGCACAGTCTCAATGCGCAGGGCGCTCGCCTCGGGGCGGAAGGTAACCAAGTTGGCCGGCTGGCCTGGCACAAGATCGGTGCAGATGCCGTCACGTCGGAGCAGCCTGCCGGGGTTGGCGGTGGCAGCTTGAAGGGCATCGCAAAGCGAGACTCCGGCGAATTCTTCAAACACCGCTACAGCGCGGTTCATGCTCAAAGCCGAGCCCGCCAAGTGTTGCCGGTTCACGGCCACGACTTTTCCGCTGGGCAGAAGCTCGATCTCCAGGCCGACCAGTGAATATCGGCCGGGAGGCAAGTTGGCCACGTGAACGGCATCGGTGATAAGTATGCACCGGTTGATGCCCTTAACACTGTAGATCACTCGGACCAGGTCCGGCGGCAGATGAAAGCCGTCGCAAATGAGGCTGGCATTGAGCTGCCCACTTGCCATTTGAGCCCAAATGGGGGTTTGATGGCGGTGGATCAAGGTAGGGCACCCGTTCCCCAAATGCGTGCTGAGCTCAGCTCCAGCTTCCGTTGCCTTATGAATATCCTCGGGAGCGCAGTCCGTGTGACCGAGCGCGACGATCACTGCGGCGGCGCGCGCCCGGCGAATAAAATCACAGGCTCCCGGCAGTTCCGGGGCCAGGGTAACGATGGCGATATTTCCGCCCGCAGCCTCTTGCAGCCGCGAAAATTCATGCCAGTCCGGAGAGCGCATCAAAGCCGGGTCGTGGGCCCCGTGCGCTTCCCCGGGCGAGAGATAAGGACCCTCCAAATGGTAGCAAAGCACGCTTCGCGCGAAGCGAGCGTCAAGCCCTCGCGCCTTTTCCAGGACTCGGAAATTCTGCGCGAGCTGTTCGATCGAGTTGGTGATCAGAGTCGGGCAGAAGGTGGTGACTCCTGTCTTCCAAATTGCCGGGAGAACGCTGATGGCTTTTTCCGGATCAAGTTCCGAGTCAGAGAAGTTAACACCGGCAAACCCGTTGAGTTGAATATCCACGAAGCCCGGGCTCACAAAAGGTCTCGTCGGGTCTTCTGACCCCAGCAAGCGAACCGAGCTGATCTGGTCATGCTCGACTCTTATTTGCGCCAGCCCTTTGCCGGCAATGTTTGCCACGATATCTACACTCACTTGGAAAGCCCCATGCCTGGTATTTCTATAGGTGCAATATTATCCACAATAAAAACACTATCGCCACGCTCACTACAGACCCGATCAGCAAACCCTTCAGGTCATCGTGATAGGCCTTGAGGAAACTGACGCCGCAGGCCCCGCGCCGCAGATGCAGAAGGTTGATGAGAAGCAACTGGCGGCCCCTCTCCGCTGCCCATCGGCGCGGCTCAGCGCCCGAGTCCGCTTCGCCCTGCGGGCCCTCCTGCGGAACCTGCGTCATCGAACCCTGGCCGCCCGCCATTTCCGCCCCGAGGTCGGATGGAGTTTGAAGCTGGGAGAAGAACCATGCGAGCCGCCTCTCCGGCTCAGGGGGGGTAAGCAAGCTTACAATCACGAGGCACACCAAACCTGCCGCGAGGGCGGCGAGAAAGATATTGGGGTCCCAGTAGTCCAGTCGTTCGTGCCTGACGTGATACAGGGAGAAGTTGGTGAGCAGTGCGGCGATGATGCTGGCGCCCGCCCCCCAGCGGTTGGCGCGCTTCCAGACGAGCCCGGTAATAATGCTGATGCCCACATACGTGGCCATCGTCTCTGTCAGCAGGAACGAATAAAGCACCCTCTGGATGAAGAAGCAGGCGTAAACAACCGCGATCAGCACCGCCGCCAGTCCGCTGAAGCGTCCCACCCAAAGGTAGTGGCGGTCCGATTGCCCCCGAACCAGACGGGGCCGGTAAAGACCCTGCGTGAAAAGCGCCCCCGTGTCAACCATCAGGGCAGAGCAGCTTGCCAGGCTGGCGCCCATGACGCTGGCAATGAGCAAGCCGCGAAAACCGGTGGACAGCAGGTGGCGGCAGGCGAAGCCAAAAGCCTCTTCCGGATCACTTAGCGTAGAGACGCCAAAAAGCGCCCGCTTCACCATGACCGCTACCATTAGGCCCACGATGGCCCACCCAATCGTGCACAAGCGCTTGATGACCGTCCCATGCAGGAATCCCACTCTGCATGTGTACTCGTCTTTGCCCGTTCCCACGTTGGCAATCATGTGGGGTTGAGCAATGATGCCGACGAGGCCGTTGACGGTCAGCATGGCGATGAACCACGGCCCGATTTGTTTGGGTGTCGCGATCGAGAAATTAAAAGCCGGCAGTGTTTGCTTCATCCCACTGAATCCGCCCACCAGACTCCACCCCAGCGGAATCAGCAGGCAGGAGAGCACAATGATCAGGAGCCCTTGGATGAAGTTGCTCCACACTGAGGCCACCAAGCCGCCGGTAAAACTATAAAGAATGAAAATCAGGGCAAAGCCCATAACAATATGATCCACACCCAGGCGGCCGCCCAATACTTCATCCAGAATTTTCGCCCCGCCCTTCAGGATGCTCGCGATATTGATAATGAAAAAGATGAAGGCGAATACCGTGTACAGTCCCCCCATGCCGGGGCCGAAGCGATCCTCCATCATCTCGGCCGAGGTGGTGCGTCGAAAGCGGCGGAACACCGGCGCCATCACCCAGTAGAAGGGCAAGGCAAAGAGATTCTTCCACTGATACCAGATGGCTGAAATGCCCATGCTGTACACAGCCCCAGCCAGACTCACGGGCATCTCGGTATGAGTCCCCACCCCAAAGGTCTGGGCTACCATCAGCAGCTTGCCGAAACGCCGCTTCCCCAGGAAGTATTGGCCTGTGTCCTTCACCTTGAGACTGGCAACAACTCCCACCGCCATCAAAGCCGCGAGGTAGCAGCCAATGATTAACCAATCTAAAATTCCAATTTGCATAGGAAGGTCGAAAGTCCTTATATGGAGGCTAGGAACCTGGGTGAGGAGGACCGCCTAATACCTCGCGCACCTTACGCGCCAGCGCCTCGGGGGAAAAAGGCTTTTGCAGGAATGCCCCGCTGGAATCGAGCCCGCCTTCACTCCAGACCGCAGTGTCCGCATAACCCGAGATGTACAGCACTTTGATCTCGGGGCGCGATTTCACCAGCCGGCGGGCTAATTCGCGTCCATTCATCTGGGGCATAACCACGTCAGTCACCAGCAGATCAATCCGTCCCCTGTACAGTTCCGAGAATTCAAGCGCTTCTTCACCCTGGCTGGCTTCCAGGACCCTATAACCATTCTTCCTCAATACATTTCGCACCAGTGTTCGGACCGCCTCTTCATCCTCCACGAGCAGGAGCGTCTCTGTCCCTTGTTGCGTCTCGACTCCGCTTCGTCCCGGGATCGATTCATCAACCGCATCCTCGCTTCGCGGCAAGTAAATCTTGAAGGCAGTTCCCTTCCCCACCTCGCTGTAAACCCAAATGTATCCCCCGCTCTGCTTGACTATGCCATACACCATGGCCAACCCCAGCCCGGTGCCTTTTCCCTTCTCCTTGGTCGTAAAAAAAGGCTCGAAAATGCGGGCTTGTGTTTCAGCGTCCATCCCCATGCCCGTGTCACTAACCGCCAGGAGGACGTAAGGGCCCGGCGTGTGAGGGAAGTGGGACTGCGCGAAAGTGCTGTCCATTTCTACGTTCGAGGTCTCGAGAGTTAACACGCCGCCGTTGGGCATGGCATCGCGCGCGTTGACCACCAAGTTCAGAAGCACCTGCTCGAGTTGTCCCGGATCGGCCTTGATCGGCCACAAGCCTTCTCCCAGAACCGTGACCAAGTCAATATCTTCCCCAATCAATCGCTTCAGCATCTTCTCGATATTGGCGACCACAGCGTTCAAATCCAGCACCCGCGGCGCCAACACCTGCTGCCGGCTGAAGGCCAGAAGCTGGCGCGTCAAGGAGGCGGCCCGGCCCGAGGCACCCCTGATCTCGTTAACATACGCCCGCAGCGGCTCCACCATACCGGGATGCTCGAGCAGAAGTCCGCTGTAACCACTGATAATCGTTAGCATGTTGTTGAAGTCGTGCGCCACGCCGCCCGCCAGCCGCCCCACCGCTTCCATTTTCTGCGCTTGCCGGAGTTGCTGCTCGAGGCGTTTTTGTTCTGTCACTTCGGCCTTGACGGCAATGAAGTGAGTGATCTCCCCGCGCTGGTCTCGCACCGGCGCGATGGTCATCCGCTCGGTGTAGAGACGCCCGTCCCTCCGACGGTTGGTGATCTCGTCCTGCCAGATTTCGCCCCCCTGGATGGTGGTCCAAAGTCTCCTGTAATAAGGCTCCTCTTGCTTCCCGGACTTGAGGATGCGCGGGTTCTTCCCCAGTGCTTCTGCGCGGGAGTAACCCGAAACACGGCTAAACGCGGGATTGACGTACTCGATGGTACCCCGGGCATCGGTGATCACGATCCCCTCTGCCGATTGTTCGATAGCGGTTATCAGGAGCATTCTTTCTGCCTGTGCCTGCTTCTCCTTGGTGGAATCAATGGCCACCCCGCGGAGCTGGATGGGGCGACCCTCCGCATCCAAAACCACGTGGGTGGTGTCGTGCAACCAAACCTGGCGACCGTCCGCCGCGAGCACCCTGTATTCAAGACTGTGATCTCGGCCCTCCGCTATCGCCTTCAGGCGTGCGCCTAGAGCCTGTTCACGATCGAGCGGATGCAGATGCTCGACCCAGAAATCAGCTTGCGTAAGCCACTCCTCGACCGGATAGCCCAGGATTTGTTCAGCCCGCCGGCTCACGAAAGTGAATTGATGGGTCTTGGCATCGGCTTCCCAAACGATCGCGTCAATGCTTTGTACCAGTTCTCGCAGGCGGCGCTCCGAAGCCTCGGCGGCCGCCCGCAGGCGCTCGCTCTCAGTCTGGTCCTCCACGGTCAGCAAAAGGCGACCCTTACCCTGGCCGCTCGAGATCTGGGTCAGCGTGAGCCGAGTGGGCCGAGTCCCCGTTCCCCCTAGCGCGGCCAAGTCCAGCAGCACATCATGCGGTCCGTTGCCAAGCCCTGTGGCGTCAATGATCCGGCCTGGCGGCCCTTCTGCCTGTATGACTTCGGGAAGAGGCTGCCCTATAACCTTTTCGGGGGGCACATGGAACCCTTCGAGAAACGTTCGGTTGGCAGAAAGGACGTTCAGATCAGGAGAAAGGACCAATAAACCCACCGGAACATTGTCCACCATCTCTTGCGCAAACGCCTGCAGGGCGAGGATGGCCTGCTGGTGCGCCGTACTTTCTTCCTGGGCGCGGGCCAGCATCTTGCGCCGGTACCCGACCAACAGATAAACGAAAACGAGAACAATGCCCGCGCCCGCCATCGCCTCAAGACGGGCTGTGGCGTAGAAGTCCCTCAGCGCTTCTTTGCGATCGATCTTTCTCACCAATATCCAGTCGGTCAGCGGGATGCGCGTCGCAGCGCTCAGGACAGGCACGTCGCGGTAATCCAACCTTTCCCCGCTCAATGATTTTTCTTCTCGCCCAGGCTCGGCCGTCGAGCCCGCCAGAGGACGGCGCAAGAAACCCTTTTGGAGGGGCGCGCCGCGCAGAGGTGAAAAGTAAACCAGTTCCTTCCCTTGGCGTTGCAAGAGCAGCGTTTCACCGCTGCGCGTAGCAACACTCTCCCCACTCAAGATTGGAAACAAGCTCTTCCTGGGGTCGATTTGTAAGACGAACGCGCCCGGGCAGGAAGAGGGAAGTTTAACTCCCGTCTCCGGGCCGACGTGGCCAAGGACCGGGGAGACGAAATATACAAAACTGCTCACCTGCGTCTCGCCCAGCGGGCCAACCCAGAAGGTGTTGCCCTGGGAAACCTGGCGCGCTTTTTCAATCACTGCGAGCGACATGCTCTCCGAAGTCGCAGACCGGGCTACAACTCCTCCTTCCGGACTGACAAGGTAAATGGCCGCATAGCCGTGTGTGAAAGCAACCTGATCCATAAAGGCAGAAAGGTGTTTGAGTTCACCCCCCCCTGCATCGTCACTCGAACCCGACGTCTCAACAGGACAAAGCAGTTGGTGAACTGAAGGGAATAAGGAAAGCAGCTCTGTGTCGGCTTGGCGTTCCCCCAGCCAGCTTGAGATTAGACGTGCACGGTCGTCCGCGATGGTTGACTGTTGGTCCTGCCAATAGGCAATGGCAGCCTTTTCTTTTTCCCAGATGTGAAACCCGGTGAGAGTTGCGATCAGCACCGTGCCGGCAAAGAAGGCAAGGAGGTAGCGCCTGCGACGGTCGCGTGCCTCGCTACGAGGTTGGGCGGGGTGGCCTGAGAACTCTCCTGTCATGTTGTCTGCTGCCCCAGTTTCTTTATTATGAGGCATCATGTACGAGGCCGACATTCCATGGAATGATATCACCTTGCTGGAGAATTACTAGGCGTTTTTCGGGAGTCAGGAATCAGGGTTCCGGATTGGGGATCAAGAAGGGATGAGGGCCATTCTTCCCAGGGCGAAAGAGCGTGTGCAAAAATCGCGTTGTAGCGGCGGTCTATGACCGCCGACCTTGCGTCTTCAAGTACATCGGCGCTCATAGAGCGCCGCTACCGATGGCAAACCCGATTTTTTCACACGTTCTTTCGCCCTGGGCTAAGCTATTCCGCCCTTCAGCCGACGGGCTGAGCACCGCGCACAAGAACCTGACTTAATGAATGAACTCATGTTACCGGACACCAGTGATTCGACAAATTATCTACCCACCCTTGGTTTCGGCTCCCCCGCCGTCCCATCACCGTCGGTAGAGATGACAACGGAGACCGCATCTAAGGTTTGGCTATACGACCAAGTAAACCACTAGTTTTCGAGGAAAGGAGGTAGCCACAGTCAATGCCGTCTTGACCGTGGGTTCTCCCCTTTATGGCGGAAGCATACCGGGTGGCAGTCGCCACTGGGGTCGGCGTCGGGAATGAGAAAGGCCCACAGTCAGCAAACCACTGACTGTGGCTCCCCGCTTGCTGTAGGAAAGGCTGGTCGGGGCGAGCGCGGATTCGATTCGATGGCGTTACGCAGAAGGGCCACCGGACTGCTTGCAGAGCGCACCATCCAGCAGCCTGCCCTCTAATTCCGCGATATACTGTAGGCAAAGGTTCCAGTCAGGAACCGTGGACCTCATGACTGCTGGAAACCCGTCGTAAGTTCTTCCTTCGAGCAAACGTCCGGCCTTCGATTTATTGAATCCGCCCCACTGCTTGAAGAAGAAGGGCACGCCGGCAACCGCGCACTGATCCCGTATTGAGGTGACCCAAGCCTCCTGCATCGGGCGAGCCTTTCTACCGCTCTCGCCTCCGACGATGACCCAATGAATGCTATTCAGGTCCACCTCTCCGAGATCTTCGAGCAACGGCTCTATCGACAGGAAGCGGACGGCGGCTGGCGTACTCCGCAAATCCTCAATTCGCGGAAACCCGTGCTTCTTGTTCTCTACACTGACTCCCCACCAGATGTGTGGCGTTTCGGCCGCCCCCCGAAGGCTGGTCGCCAGCATTTGGCGCATTCGAACTGACCGCTTCGTTAGCACTTGGTACACGTGCCAATTGGCTCGCACCATCACCGCGGTCACGGCTGCCACATACTCGTCTGGCACACGCTCGTGGAATAGGTCGCTCATTGAATTGACGAAAATCATCCTCGGTTTCCGCCACTTGAGGGGATCACAAATCCTTTCAGGAACTAGACGTAAGTCGAATCCCAGTTCGTAAGGATGCCCTTTTACGCCGCGGAATCGCTCAGCAAAGGTCTCAGCATAGCAGTGGCTGCAACCCGGGCTGATTTTGGTACAGCCCCGAACCGGATTCCAAGTCGAATTTGTCCACTCAATCGAAGACTTCTGGGACATATGCACTAAAACTGTTGAGCCTCGCAGAGGCATCCTTGATTGACGTCAAAATAGGTCGTTGAGGTATCACTGATAAGCGTGGCTAGGCCCGTGGTTCCTTCAGAAACTGTATACCCATACAGGCCCATTGGCGTTGTGTCTCGGTATTTCACAGCTCCAAAACAATGCAGTTCAAGCTCTGCCTGAATGCCGTTCAGACACAGAGCCTTAAAGAGTGTCATCGTAGGGTGGGCGCGGCGGTAGATGCTCTGTACGAGCGCGCTGTCGTTTTCATCGATTCCAATTACCGCGAATTCACCACTGAAGTGCTCGCGGACCTTGTCCAGCGCAGGTCGATGTCCTAGATGGCTCGTGATCAGTAAGCAGTCGCCCTCACGGATTACCTCGTTTTGGAACATATCGCCGAAACGCTGGTCGTAATCACTCCAGGCGCATATCCCCTCGAGGTCCACGAAAAAAATGTGTGGCAAGTCAGAGCTTCGCTTATGAGAGAAAACGGTCGCGTGCTGTAAGTCCACTACAATCCCCGACGCGGCCAATTCCGCGGCGCGTTGCTGCGCCAAGGCGTACCTGCTTTGTTTGATCTCGTACGACCACATGCTGCTGCCCAATTTCATATCAATAAAGCGAAGGCTCTCAATGTCTCTTAATTCCGTCCCGCCGAGGGTCACGTAGGAGTAGCTGGAACCGGGTATTCCGTACAGCCGGACCCACCGGCAGAGCAAGAGATGCAACGCTGCATACTTCCTCGCCCCGTAATTCAACCTATCGGACGTCTCCGGCATATGCTTAGGCCTTCTTCGCTCGCTTTGATTCTAGCAGGCTCATCAGATGCTCCTTTGCTTTTTCGCTAAGAGCCTTCTTTGTTTGTGCTGCCTCCAGGGATCCGTGGATTTGGAAGAATGCCGCAAGCCGTCTCGCATCGTCGGTCGCGAAAACCATGCTTAAAGTGACATCGTTCTTTTTTGCCTTTTCAGCCCTCGCCAGAACTGGCTTGAAAATGCCCTCTGGCAGTTTCTGTCCGCGCCTCTTCGCAGCATCGATCTGAAGACGATCGGAATGAGCAAAGACGAGTTCGCCCGTCTGCTCGTTCACGAGGGCGTACGGCACGTTAATAGTCTTTGTGATCTGCCCGCGGCCAAGGCGGCCGATTTGCAGAAATGCCTCGCTCCAGTTGTCGAAAAGACCCTTAATTGCTGGATGAGTTCGAATGAGGCCAATTACTTCGCGGTCACAATTAAGGTGCCGCTTATGTGTATCCCAAGGGATGAAGACGTTTGGGCCAAGAATATTGACCCAACCTCGTGCCAGATTGCCAGCCTGACCCTTCGGCAGTTGTTCATAGAAAAGCCGCTCGTCCCTGTAAGTGAACAGCCGGTTATTCCCATAAAGATCAAAGCCAGGGCCGACGTCGTCGCTCGTGGCTGTTGTTACACGACAACCGATAACGACCTCGATAGTAAGGGTGTGTCTTCGGCCTTGGTATTCGAGTTCGGTCTCAAATTCGACGCACTGTGGACGAATATCTATCAGGGTGTTGCTCGCACCTGAGAAGTCATAACGATTATTCAGCGCGGGTATAACTTTCTTGCCCCGCTTCGGGAAGTAGATGTTTATGTCACCCTCGCGAGCGACAAGAAGGCCGTGAGTGTTTCTGATGTCGCGAGAGATTTTTTCAAGTTCACCGGGATTGCTGTACCAGCAGGCACCCATCGGCTCAGCCCTAAGCTGCATCAGGTAGCGGGTCTGCCCCCGCTGAAGACCTCCGTAGTCCTTGAGGTCGTAATATGGGAAGCGGTATTCATTGACGTTGTTTAGCCATTCCTCATCGAGATGGACCGCTACCGCGCTATCACCAGTTTCGGCAGGATTCCAAAAGCGGGTTGTTATATTTACTGCGGTGGCGAGCCTGAAAATTGCCTTCTTGCCGCCGGTTTTATAGCTGCCGATGCTGTATGCGAGTGCGTCCGTATCGCTGTGGCCCGGAATGGCCAAGTTGACTAGTTTTTCGACGGGCACTCCGCCGGCGTTGTCTTCGTAAGTGAGTTGGCCAGTATCAGAGTTGATGTCGATGTAAATGTTCAGTTCTGGAGCAGACTTGTCCGGATATTCGGTTCGCCTCTTTTTCCAGGCATCGATACTATTGTCGATAAGTTCCAAGAGCGCTTCGGACCTGTCTAAGTCCCGCCACGCACCCAAAATGACTTCTTTGTTCGGGGGTTCCCCCGCCTGCTTGGCAACCCCATCAGCCTGGTTGGGCTGCCAGAGGATCATTTCGCGCGCGAGCCGAGACCGAAACGCGCTCACATCGGGCTCGGCCGATGTGTACTCGCCAGCAATTTGATCGACGGGAGTCTCGCGCAGAACCTTCACCTTATCAGTATGTGGAAGAGTATCCCAATCTGGTTTAGTTTGCATTTAACTTCCTCGTAATGCCACAGCAAACGCACCCAAGGCCCGGTTCGTTGCCGTTAGCTCTGCGTCCCTGATGACGGCTCATTGCCGCTGACGAGTTGACGCTCTTCAAAGCTGAACATCCTTGTGACCCGACCTGTATTCGAGGTCATAACATACGCCGATCCACGCGGAAGTGTGCTTATTGCGCGAGCAATATATTCGTATGAGTGGCCGTTCGTAACCTTCCGACACAGTAGGCGCGCGATTTGGCCAGAATGGTCGCCGACTTGAAAGACAATCTTTGTTGCCGTGTTCGAAAATGCGACCGTGCTAAAGTCCTCTGGCTGCTGAGAAGCGAGGATCACACCAAGGCCAAACTTGCGACCTTCGCGGAGAATCTTTTCGACGGGTGAACCTGGGCCGAAGGCAAGCTTGTGAGCTTCGTCCAAGACAACGAAGCACCTCAGCGGTCCTGGACCGAGGACCTCAAAGTATCGGATAAGACTCCAGAGCAGAAACTCCGTGACAGCTCTCTCGACGGATGCCTCAAGGCCGGCGAGTTGGAGAATCCAAACTTGATTCGTGTCGGCGAGCAAGTCGGACCAGCTCAGGCGATGGCCCGTCGCGCGGAACGTGTTGAAGAAGAATAGTGTGGATATGTGTGAAGCGGCGGATGAGGCTGCACGACGGGTGCCAGGGTCTTCCGCGACCGCACACTCGTTCAGCTTCGCTTCGAGATCGCGAAATGGAGGTGGCTGGAGACACCACGTACGAGGATCCTCAACGGTGATGCCGCTGTCCTTCAGCAGTTCAAGGACAGCCTGACGAATGACCGCATGCTGCTGAACGCCTAAACGGGGATAGACACGGACGAATGTATCCGCCACGCGCTGAGCAACGGTCGCTGGCCCATGTGTGTCGACCGGAAAGATTTGGAGTGGATTGAGGCCGATCCCGTCTCGACACAGTTGAAGTTCAACAACCCGAGCAGACTTGCGGAACAACGGAGACGCTTGCCGACCGGAGAAGCCCTGTCCGTAATCAAAAACGATCGACGGTAGATGATCTCGTGTCAACTCCGCGATAAGTCGCATAACCGCGTAAGTCTTGCCGAAACCGCTCTCCCCAACAATCAACACGTGGGGGTTTGTGGATGCATAAGGATCCCAGGTTACGAGCTGTCCGTGGTCGGCGTCCACGCCAAGAGGCACAAGGGCGCCCTGGACCGATTTGATTTCCGGGGAGTCGCCTCCAGCATTCTGCGGCCGCGGCTCACTCTTGGGCATCTCTGGCGATGATGAGCGAAGGCCCGTGTAGGTGCCCATTGTTCGGTGGGCAGAAATCGCCGCGACTTGCCCAACTGAAATCCCTAGCGTGGATGCGATCAGGAGGCTGTCGGTACCTTGATCGAGCATTTCGAGTGCCCGACGGCGCTGTTCCGGTGTAACTCGACCCTTCACGATGATTTCCAATCCCGTGATATTTGGACTTGTAGTCCTCGGGAAATCTACATCCGAATCCCTCTGGCACGTTCACCAAGTCTTAAGAACCGACCGGCATGCCTGCGACAATCACTGTCGAGGGCTGTCAAATGTTTGCCAAGATTCGGTCAATTAGTAATTTCGCAGACTGCTTATTTGGCGAGCAGTCATAAACAAGCGCAAACACCCGTTCAAGAATCTTTCGCTCCCGACTATCCATGCGCTTGAGAGTTTCATTGCTGGAGTCGCAGCCTAGGACCTTTTCCCATCGCCGGCTGATATTCCGCAACGAGGAAAGGAGCCGCACTTTGTCTGCGTTATCCAGTGACGAACTTGAGCATGTTTTCTCCATTTCCTTCAGCTTAACAGCCGTCTCTTTCTGCAGACGCAGCCGTTCGCGTGCACCTACCACCCCCTGGCGCACAATTGAAACATTACTCGAAACGCGTGCCAAGCTGGTGTCGAAATGGCGGATTGCGTTTCTACGTATGGAACTCTTACGACAGCGACGGCTCAAATCCTGGGCAATCGGGGCTAACTGGCTTAACACATTGTTGAAGTGGGTGTTCTGCTCGAAATTGTCTCGACGACCATTGGGTAGTATCCTGTCGTCCAGCACGTGGATTTCGCCCACCACCCACGAATTGAATCGAGGCTCGATAAACAAGTAATCGAGGACATCCGACTCGCCGACCTGCATATTCCCACTGCGCAGACGCAATCCCTTGATCGACGCTGAGTTGTCGATGGCCCCAAGATAGCCATGATCAAGAATCCAGCCGGCAGCGGCGATAGCATTGTCCCTGCCTAATATGTCGAAAAACCGAACATCGGAAAAGCGGTCTATGACACCCCTTCTCACCTGAAACTCATTGTTGTGAAGGCGGAACAAGGGTTCTCTGTTTTCGTTTAGGTATATGAGGACGCTTCCCAAATTGACCTTATCGCGGATTGCGCTCTCTATTTGCTTACCATACCTGAACTCGGGCGAGAACGGAACGGGTGCTACTTGTGAAAGGTAGTCTCGTATTACCTGTGTATTTACAAGACGATCATCGCCGTGTCGCACGATGCCGGACAACTCCACTTCAAAAAAGTGCGAAGAAATGTCTTCCGCTGCCGTCCGTTGAACTCTGACGACCTCGTTGATAAGGTCTTCAACATCCTCACGAAGATTCGGGTCACGCAAAATCGATTTCAAACGGCGGCAGTCCCACCTCATTTCGCTGATTTCTTGTTCCCTCTCGCACTGAGAACGAAAGGTCAACTCTTGGCAGTAACCCAGACCGGCGAGCCTCCCTACGCCTCGAAACCCTCGCGCCTTCGTCCCGCGTTTCCGACTTGCGCCTAATGCAACAAGGGTCTTCGTGAACGCTGATTTTGATATGCCTGTTCCGTTGTCACGAATCTTAACATTTCGCGTGTCAGGATCCACACGTATGTCAACTCTTCCCATTTGGCGATTGCTCAGCAAACCAGACACAAGAGCCTCTTCGATTGAGTCCGCCGCATTCTGCACGTATTCACGATATATCGACAGCGGGTTGACATACATCGAGCTGCTCAAAAGCTCGAGAACATCTTTCCCGACAATTGGGCGCTCAGTTATATGTTCCCAGTTGTCCCTAATCGAACCAAGAACGGGCAGAATTGTAGTCATTGTGGGCTCCCTGCGCAGCGAGCCACTGTGCCACCTGGAGCCAGGATGGGATCGTTCAGGCCTGCGTCCTCCACTCTCTCTTCTTCCGGGATTGTGCAGACTGATTGGCGCTTGATCGCCTTTTGTTTGGCCCAAATTTCCGCCTCTTGTTCCTTTGAAGGCGGAATGTAATAAGAAAGGATTCGCCTAATTTGGGAATCGGGCGTACAAGAGGGCAAGTTCTTGAAGCGCCGCGGGTCACATGATGAGAGTAAATTCAGCAAATCCGAACGCCGCTCCTTGGTCAGTCTTTTGAATTCATGCTGGTATTCTTCAAATTCAGGACGGCCCCCTAGTGTCTCGAACCATTCTCGATTGAAAATGTAGTGATGGGGACGCAGTAACAATGCTTCGAAAGCCTCGGCTGAGTCGCCAAAGGCACGCTTGAAAAAGGTTGGCGCCCCGCTAACAACTCCGTGGGTAGCCTGAAGAATCAATTGCATCGACCGTAGCTGATATCTCGACCAGTGCTCCCCTATATGTGACCGATCCGGCAAATCTGTGGGCTGATAGCGCATGGGAAAAGACCAAATGCGGACACCAAGCTCCTCGTTCAAGCCCATATTAAGCGCCATGCGTTGATACAGATCTGCGGGGCTGTCATGACAATTGTAAAGCATGTAATTCGAAAGCTCAGTCAGGCCGAATGCGTAAGCCATCCGAACCGACGTCTCATAAGGCTTCCTCACCCCAAGGTGGTCAAACGCGATCCGCAGAGGCTTGATGCAAATAGAAGAAAGTTCTTTCAGGTATAGGGGGGTCTTGCACAGGATTCGGGCGTCGACGCCCTGATTGAAATCAACCCTCCTCTGAACTGGAGTCCGGCCGCGCTTCAGCGTGGCACCAGGCACAAAACCAAGATCCCGGATTTCCGCAATGATCTCTTTGAAGCGCGCCGAGGCCACAACGTTGTTGTCCATCAGCACGAGGTCCTTTTTCTCACCGTACAGTGCACGAATTTGAGTCACCATTGCAGTAACAGGCTGGACATCCCTCTGACCACCCTCGAGCTTGGGGACGCCGCAAAAGCTACACTTCCTGATACAGCCCCTTGAGGCATAGCCAAAATATGCATCACTGACAGGGTAGCGATACGGGATTTGTTCGAGTATGCTGTAATCAGGAGGAAGGTCCTCGATCGGGGTTCCGCAGCGGTCATCCGCATACAACTCCTCAGAGAAGTCGTCAAGGCGGAGAGAAACTGCTGGAGCGTCTGAGAGCAGGCCCTTGATGAATCGAACTCCCCGCCACTTCTCTTCTTGCACGAAGCGTTCATGCATCAAGGACGCTGCAATTCCACCGACGAAAATCTTGTCCGTCTGTCCATTTGCAGCAAGCTTCGCGAAATTAATGCTTTGAGACGTCCTATCGAACTCAAAGGTAAACAGTGTCGTGACGTACATCCTGTCCCAGGCCTGGCTCAGAACCGAGCGGTCTTCCCCCTTTATGAACCGCACACGGTCGCGCTTCCCGCGCGGACCGTGATATTGTGCAATTTTCATGAGGCCAAGCGGTGGGTACTTGTTCTTGTAGCCAGGCTCAATTAGCAGAATGTCTTTGTCCGCCATTCCTGTTCGCCCCTCGTCAACGGTTGTCCTGTGGTTCCCATCGGCAGGAACAGGTTCGATCAGCCGCCGTTGCTAGAACTGACCTTGGCCCCCAACCGCTCTTTTTGCGGGTGCGGCGACGCGCTTTTAGTTTCCGCGCCATCATCACTCCATTGTTACCCCGAACAGTGTACGGTGACAAGCCGCTCACGTCAACGCAGTGTAACTGTGCAGCGTGAATTGTGGGGGACGCCCAGCGGTCAAAAGCTACCAAATTATTGAACGCGCAGGGATTAGGTGGCCAGAATCCCTGATGCGCTTTTCAGTGGTTCCGATGGGGGCGCCGCGCCGGTAGGTTCGGAACGATCTACTTGGTCGTATAACGGCTCGCATGCGGAAGTGTCCTACGAGCCCACAGGACTGAATGGGAAGAACAGGCGTCGGGTGTCAGGTGCCAGGGGTTGGGGGTTGGGGGCTGGGGGTTACGGAGGGGATAGGTTTCAGGCGGCGGGTTTGGGGTGACGGACGCTTCGCCACGAGCCAGCAAGGGTCCGGCTTGAATCCCTGCTCCTGCCTGATTTCTGGACCCCGATGGGGACCATCGGACCCCGGCCATGGGGGAATCCTGAATCCCGCACCTCATTTCCGGCATTATTGTTCTTGACACGAGACTAGGCTCGTGATAGGCTATCGTAGTTGACCCATGATAGGCGTCGCAACAGAGTGCGGGAGGGAGTTTCAAGGTCGGCGGGGCGGTGGGGAAAAATGTCTGCTGTTCGGTCTGCCCTATGGGGCTACGGACGTAGCGCCGTCCTTTGGCGCGACAAGCCGGCGCCGCCGGGGCTGGATCGGCGGTACGAGGGCCTCCGCACGCCACGGGGTTGTGAGGATTCTTGAGGCAGGCAATAATTGGAAAACAGAAAAAGATACTAAAATAGAGGGAACGAACTCAACTATATATTGCAAACAAAGGAGTTATAGGTTTTTCGGGCTAAAAACGAACTGGTTTTTGAGTGCAAAAAACCGCAAACGAACTCGAAAAACAGCGCAAAGATCGCGAAAAAACGGTGTGCGAAGGGTAGGGCTGGGGAATCGAGATTCGCCAATTGCTGGAGTCCGATGGCCTCCCTCGGGGTCCGGAAATCGGACAGGATTCGGGAATCAGGAAAGGATCGACCGCGTCATTGAGGCCAGGGGGCCCGAGCGGCCAATCTGCGGTGAGGTCCGCTGCATGTCGTACCAAAGGACCGCGCGCAAGTTCGACAGCAGAGCCTACATCCAGCTTGTCGAAAGAGGAACGCAAAGTGCGCGTGCCTCTAAGCTACCAACTCAGTGGGGAAAGTGACCAGGAAGGTAGTAGGTCAGTTTGATCTTTGTCGCGGCGGTGGTTGACCGCCGGTCTCGTATTCTCAAGGAATTCCGACGCTCTTAGAGCACCGCTACAGCAAACTGACCGACTACCACCAGAACCCCGGGGGTTGACGCAATGAGGATCGCCGGAGTATCTTGCACGCTTGCGTTCCTCTGCTTCAACAGGACGCCAGAATGCGCTTCACTTCTCGAGGAGCTCAGACCCATGGATTTGCACCATATCATTGAAGCCCAGCAGTTCGATGTGCCTACACTTTTGCGTCTCATTGAAACCACCCAAGAAATGGAGAAAGTTGTCTCCGACGGTGGGACTTCCCAATTCCACGGGCGAATCATGGCCACACTTTTTTATGAGCCGTCAACCCGAACCCGCTTCTCCTTTGAAACGGCAATGCACCGGCTGGGGGGAAGCGTAATTTCCACGGAAAACGCCGCTGAGTTCTCCTCGGTGGCCAAGGGTGAGACGCTCGAGGACACGGTGCGAATTTTGAACGGCTACGCCGATGTCCTGGTGCTCCGCCATTACGAGGTCGGGTCGGCCAAACGGGCGGCGTCGGTATCGCGCATCCCGGTCATTAACGCTGGTGACGGGGCCGGCCAACACCCCACCCAGGCCCTGCTTGACCTCTACACCATCCACAAGGAGATTGGCTCCATCGATGGCTTGCGTATCGCCATGGTGGGAGACTTGGCTCAGGGCCGCACCGTTCGCTCGCTGACCTACTTGTTGAGTAAATTCCAGGACATCCGCATCTACTTCGTTGCTCCTCCTTCCTTGAAGATGAAAGAGGATATCCTTGAGCACCTGCGCGAAAAGCAAGTCTGGTACACGGAAGAAACGGACCTCGATAAAGTCCTGCCCGAGGTGAATGTGGTTTACCAAACGCGGATTCAGAAGGAGCGCTTCGGAGACCGCATTGCCGACTACGAGCAATGCCGTGGCGTCTATGTGATCAATTCAGAATCCTTGCGCCTAATGAGGGCCAACGCCATCGTCATGCATCCGCTTCCCCGCCTCGACGAGATCGCCATGGAAGTTGACAGCGATCCGCGGGCCGCCTATTTCCGCCAGGCGCAGAACGGCCTCTACGTCAGAATGGCACTTCTGAGCATGGTCTTGGGATGACGGGCCGCCCCCCTCGGCCCTGGAAAGAAATTCCCCGCACTGTCGGAGCGGTCACGCTTTTGCCGGTGAGCCTTTGCCCGCCGTGGCCAGAGTAAAGGTCTGGCCAGGGAAGGTTGGCAAGGCGTGCGCCTGCGAGACCTCCGTACTGGTACCTCGGTGCCCTTGCCTTGTCGAGGCAGATAAGGGAAAACTTATCATCTAGGATATTGCCGTGAATAAAATTTGCGAAAGACACAATGAAAGAGAGTGAACCTATGCTGATCGGTACACGCCTGCGCCAACTTCGCGAACAGAAGCAGATGTCTCAAGGGGATATAGAGGAGCGCACGGGGTTATTGCGGTGCTACGTTTCGCGCGTCGAAAACGGTCACACTGTCCCTTCGTTGGAAACTCTCGAGCGCTTTGCTGGGGTTCTTGATGTCCCACTGTATCGGCTCTTTTATGCCGGAGAAGAGGCTCCAGCAACCCCGAGCCTCACGCCGCGGAAGACCTTGGAAGAAATAACCTCGGACAACGGCGACGGGGGGCAGGATGCTCAATTCCTCCTGAAGCTCAGGAATCTCCTGACCCGTCTGGCAGAACCGGATCGGGATGTCCTTCTGAGTGTGGCCAAGAGATTAGCCACTCATTAGGGAAACCCATGCCGCAGCTTGGGACTCCTCTGGGGCCAGGTGGAGAAGTCGCCTGGGCGGAGCGCAAAATGCTCACCCCCATCCCCACTGTATGCGGAGGGTCTACTGAGGAATCAGGATTATGTTTTCGTCAGCGGCTTCCTTCGCCGTCGCTTTGACAGGCACCTTTCCGCCCAGGGCCCGGAGGTAGTTCACCAAATTCCATATATGCGGGTCCGTCAGCCGCCCCTTCTGCTTTGGCATGGGATCCTTACCTGTAGCGACAATCGCAAAAAGCTCGCCGTCAGTGCGCTTGGCCAAAGCGTCGGACTTCGTGAAGTCGGGAAGGTTCAATTTCATGTCTTTCGCCAAGTCGCCCTTCCCGTCTCCCTTTTCTCCGTGGCACAACGCGCACTGGGTAACAAAAACCTTCTTGCCACGGTCCACAGATACGTCAGTAAACCTGATCGGGTTCTTCCTGGCTGCGTCTTCGGGGGATATTACATAGTTGTGCGGAGATGGCGCAGCGGCTGCCGTTGAACTCGCAGTTGCAGAACTTTGCGCCTCTTCCTTCTTTTCTTGGGCCAAGAAGGCACTCCCAACCATGCAAAAGACCAAAACTGCCCATAATGCCCTTGCTTTTAGCGACATCGCGCACCCCGCAGTAGCCCAAATTACTTGCCACGCCAAGACAAGGCGAACTTAACCTTGCCGGTTCATTTGAGCCACCCTTTTTGACTCAGAGCAATTTCCGTGCCTGCAATAACTTGTTTTCATTCGCAATGGGAGATTGTGTCCACTTCCAGTTCTTCCCTTGGCTTTGCTGTCTGCCATGGACATAAGATACCTCTCCCTCTGAATTGTCAACCCTTTGTTCTCATTTGCCACGCTTTGAAAAACGGGGCCAGGGTAGAACCGAGGGCGGAAGGCGGCAAGCAGTGGGCAGCAAGAAGGAGCAGCCGCGCTCGCATGAAGTTCTCACGCGACTTCGAATTCCAGCCAGGAAATCGAGTGGCGTGGGAATTGGTACTGAAAGCGGCTTCCCGAGGCCTCGAGCTTCACCTCTCGAGTAACCACGGCATGAGGGTCGGCAAAGGTGTTTATCGCCTCAGGACTCGTGCCGGTGATTTGAAAAGCGCGGCCGCCGGGCTGGGCGCTCCACCCGGCAAGTTCGACGCTGCCCATCATGTCGCCCTCCTTACGGCGATTGACGACTGCGAGTATGACGCTATGCTTGGTTTCGTCGTAGGTTGCCGCGACGTCGAGATAAGGCTGGTCGGAGAAGCGCTTGGTCTCAAAACGCGGCGACTCGGCCGTCACCTCCAGGGCGATGTTGCCGGAGCGCTTGGCATACAGCTCCAGCGGATAATAGATCGTCATCAGGAGCAGACCGGTGGGTGAAGCTTGCATGGGCGCGATAACGTTGACAAGCTGCGCGAGGTTGGCCATGCGCACGGTGCGGCAATGGCGCTGGATGCAATTCAAAGCCGACGCCACCCACAAGGCATCCCTGAGGTTGTATACGAGGTCGAACTTATGAACGTCGTCTCGCTTTGATGCGTCGGACCAATTGTTAATAATGTTCCACTCGTCGAGGGCGGTCCACACCGGTGTGGGCTTTCGCACCTGGGCGGAGACGCTCTCGGCCACCAGGGCGGAGTTGCGGATGATTTGCTCCATTTGCGCCACCGACCCCAGGACGTCATAGTAATCGTGCTGATCGTCGGTGACCGTGTAGTGGTGTGCTGAGATGAAGTCGACATGATTGACGAGCGATTCGAGCACAGGGCGGTCCCAGCTCGGGTCCCCGGTGCCGCAAGCCACCAACTTAATGCTGGGGTCCTGCCACTTCATCACCTTGGCGAATTCCAAACCCACTTTGGCGTAATCAGCAGCGTTCTTGTGGCCGATCTGCCAATCGCCGTAAATCTCATTTCCAATGCCCCAGTACTTCACCCCGCAAGGCTCTGGATGACCATTTTTCTTCCTCAAATCCGAGAAGTAGGTCCCGCCCTGCCGGTTGCAATACTCCACCCATGAGGAAGCTTCGTCGACAGTACCTGTGCCGACGTTGACGCAGATATACGGCACCGCCTCCAGTTTCCGGCAAGTCGGAATGAATTCGTCGGTCCCGAAGCGGTTCGATTCGCGCTGAAACCAGGCCAGGTCGTAACGCGCCGGCCGGCCATCCTTGGGGCCGATTCCATCCTGCCAGTGATACCCGGAGCTGAAATTCCCGCCCGGCCAGCGCAATTGCGTGACGCGGAGCCGGCGCGCTGCCTCGAGAACATCCTTGCGGTTGCCGTCGGCGTCAGCCAACGGCGAGCCCTCATCGTAAATCCCACCATAGATGCACCGGCCAAGATGCTCGATAAAGTTTCCGTAAATGTTGGGATCGATCGTGCCCAGACGCCGTTCCAGATCGACCTTCAGGGTGGCGCGCAAAGGCTGCTCGCTGGGTCTCTCCAAGGAGCAAGCATCGAGCCTCCGCCGCAGAAGTGGTGTTGCCGCAAGGCCCAACCCCAGCTTCCCCGCCGCCCGTACAAAGTCCCGCCTCGTACAACGATTGGAGAATCTCCGCGATGCCTCGAGCATAAAGCCTCCGTTGACATACTTGATTGTTTTTTGCAGTGCAAAGAATACAGCGGAAGCCGGCAGATGTCACCACTCATTCCTCCCCGGAGAAGGGGGGCGGGGTGATTGCCCTCGTGTCCAGAAAAGCCCACGGTGTCATTCCGATCCGTCAGCCGACGGAGAGGAATCTCGCTCTGAGCCCTTCCTCCACAAACCAGGGTGCGATTCCTCTCCGTCGGCTGACGGATCGGAATGACACCGTGCCCATTGACGTGTCTCGCGGGGGTGCCTAGAATTGAAAGCCTAGACCACTGAGAGGCAGGCTGACCGTATGCCGTTTCGCATCCACAACACTCTGGGCGGGCAATTGGAAGAGTTCAAGCCTCTCCACGACAACCAGGTTGGCATGTACACCTGCGGCCCCACCGTGTACGATTTCCCCCACATCGGCAATTACCGGACCTTCGTGTTCCAGGACATCCTGCGGCGCTGGTTGAAGTACCGGGGATATACGCTCCGGCACGTCATGAACTTGACCGACGTGGACGACAACACCATCCGCAATTCCAAAGCCGCCGGCCTCTCGTTGCGCGAGTACACCGAGAAATACATCGAAGCTTTCCAAATGGATCGCCAACTCCTCAGCCTCGAGGACCCTGAAATCGTGGTGCGCGCCACCGACTCGATCGCTGACATGGTAAAGCTGATCCAGACGCTGGTTGAGAAAGGTTGCGCCTACGCCAGTGAGGGCTCGATCTACTTCCGTGTGGCCGCGTGCAAGAACTATGGTCAACTGACCAAGATCGACCTTTCGGGCATCCGCGACGGGGCACGGGTTGATACCGATAAATACGACAAGAACAACGCCCGTGACTTTGCGCTCTGGAAGGCGGCCAAGGAAGGCGAGCCCTTTTGGGAGACGCCGTTGGGTCCCGGGCGACCCGGCTGGCACATCGAGTGCTCCGTGATGTCCATGAAATACCTGGGGGAGACTTTTGACATTCACTCCGGGGGTGTCGATCTGATCTTCCCCCATCACGAGAACGAGATTGCGCAGAGCGAGGCGGCCACGGGCAAGCCCTTCGTGCGCTACTGGCTGCATGCCGAGCATCTGATCGTCAACGGCGAGAAGATGTCGAAGTCACTGGGGAATTTCTATACGCTGCGCGACCTGTTGGCCCAGGGTCACAAGCCCTCCGCGATCCGATATTTGTTGGCCTCTGTCCCTTACCGCCGGCATTTGAACTTCACCTTTGAGGGTCTGCACCAAGCGCAACAATCCATCGACCGGCTCAGGAACTTCCGCTTCCGCCTGACCCAAGAGTCATTCTTTGCGGGGGAGAATGCAACTTTGCAAGATCGCGCCCGCACCGCCTGCCGGGCGTTTGAAGATGCCATGGACGACAACTTGAACACCGCCGAAGCCCTCGGTGCGGTCTTCGCCATGGTGCGGGATGGAAACACGGCCATGGACCACGGCGAATTCCGGGCGGGTGATTGCAGCGCCTTCCTGGACACGCTGGAGCGTTGGGACCGCATCTTCTGCGTCCTGGAAGACAATGAGCACGAAAAGCTCGTGAAACTTGGATTCATCAAGCTCGGCGATTCAAGCCAGGCAGTTCTCGTCCCTGGGCCGCCGGCGGGCGTCGGACAGGCGGCGATGGGGAATGGGCACGCCGGCGCGGTGGCGATGGAGTTGCTGAGCGATGAGCAAATCGGGCGATGGGTTGCGGAACGCGACGAGATGCGTCGGAAGGGCAACTTTACCCGTGCCGATGAAATCCGCCAGAATCTGCAGAAGGCCGGTGTTATACTTGAGGATAGCAAATTGGGAACTCGCTGGAAGCGGAAATGACTATGTCCGGCAGAATACGAAAAACCGAATACCGCGTGACCTTCCAGGGGGTTCGTCAGCCGACGGGGAGCGAGGGCCGACGTCGGAAATACAACCCTCTCCCTTGGGGAGAGGGTGGCGAGCGGAGCGAGCCAGGTGAGGGGTTACTTCGTCATGCTCGCCCGCCTAGTCCCTGCTTAGCGTGCCACAGACCCCTCACCCGTCCCCGTCAGCTGACGGGCGGTGAAAGCGCCGGCAGCGGGACACCCTCTCCCCAAGGGAGAGGGCAAGATTCCCATATCCGAAACCTTTCTCAGCCGCCTGATGGTCTGCGCCTCAGACTCCCTTTGTTGGCACGCCCCAACCTTTTTGGCGGAGATTAGTTCCCCTCTGTGGCGGCGCAGACCTGTTTTCAGGTCTGCGGCTTTTCAGCCTTTCCCCCAATCCAAGAGGAAATCGCGTTTGCTGAAAGGCAGCACAGAGGAGGATTCACATGGAAAGCAAAATCCCTTCAATCATAACACCCCTCCCCGGTCCGGAAGCCCGGAAAGTCCTGGCTCTCGACCACCAACTCATTTCGCCCTCGTATACGCGGGACTATCCCATGGTCGCCAGACGAGGCCAAGGCGCGTGCGTCGAAGATGTGGATGGAAATGTATTTCTGGATTTCGCAGCGGGTATCGCTGTGGTGTCCACCGGCCACTGTCACCCCGACGTAGTGCGCGCCATCCAGCGCCAAGCGGAAACGCTGATTCACATGTCAGGCACGGATTTCTACTATCCCCTACTGGTTCAACTGGCGGAGAAAATGGCGGAAATCACTCCGGGCAGATTCCCCAAGCGGGTGGTATTCGGGAATTCCGGCGCCGAGGCCATCGAAGCCGCCATCAAGATCGCGCGCTACCACACCAAGCGCCATCGCTTGATTGCGTTCCTGGGGGCGTTCCACGGCCGAACCTTGGGCGCGCTTTCCCTGACCGCGAGTAAACCTGTCCAGCGGCGCGGTTTTGGCCCCTTGCTTCCCGGAGTGGCGCACGTTCCGTACCCTAACCCCTATCGTTGTCCCGCCGGTCATCGGGCGCCGGAGTGTGTTAGCGATTGCATCTGCACAGAGTTTATAGAGAAACAGCTCTTCAGGACGGCCGTTCCAGCGGATGAAGTTGCGGCGATTGTGGTGGAGCCGATACAGGGCGAAGGCGGGTACATCGTGCCCCCTCCAGGCTTTCTGGTCAGGCTGCGGCAGTTGGCTGATCGTCACGGCATCCTGTTGATTTTCGATGAAGTTCAGTGCGGAATGGGGCGCACGGGAAAGATGTTTGCCTGTGAGCACTTCGGCGCTGTACCCGACATCCTGGTAACGGCCAAGGGCATCGCCTCCGGCCTGCCGCTCGGCGTAGTCGTAGCCCGCGCGGAGTTGATGGATTGGGGTCCGGGCGCGCATGCCTCCACTTTCGGAGGGAACCCCGTGGCTTGCGCGGCGGCGCTGGAGACTATTCGGCTGCTGGAAGAAAAGTATGTTGCGAACGCCGCGCGCGTGGGAGAATACATTTTGGGCCGGCTGGCGGATTGGCCACATAAGCACCCCTCGGTAGGCCACGTGCGGGGTCTCGGGCTGATGATCGGAATTGAGTTAGTCAAGAACCAGGAAACCCGTGAGCCGAACCCGGAGGCGCGGAACAAAGTCATCGAGAAGGCTTTCCATAAGGGTTTGCTGGTCCTGGGCTGCGGGGAGAGCACTGTGCGCCTGATGCCCCCCTTGATAATCGAGCGGGAGCACGCGGATATCGCGCTCGAAATCCTCGATGGGTGCCTTTCCGAGGTCGAGACGTAATGAGTTTGTTGGCACGGTTGATGTATCGCGCGCTGGCTTGGAAAGAGCGTCAGCGCGCGCACAGGGCAGCCTCATTACAGCCGAAAGAGCGGGGCAAATCCGAGAGCCTGGACCTCGGTGCCCGCGGCGAAACTCTGGCCTATTGGTATCTGCGCCAAACAGGATATACTGTAGTGGCGCGAAACTGGCGCGCCCGTTCAGGCGCCGGAGAACTCGACTTGGTGGGGTGGGAGGGGCCCATCCTGGCCTTCGTGGAAGTGAAGACTCGGACTTCCGAGGCCGCGGGCCCGCCTGAAGAAGCGGTTTCTCCGAACAAGCAAAAGCGGGTTATCAGGGCAGCCAAGGAATACCTGCGGCAACTCAGACGAGAGCCCATGAGCTGCCGCTTTGACGTGGTGAGTGTGTCATTGCACCCGCAGGAGGGCTTGCAAGTTCGGCTGATCAAGAATGCTTTCCAGGCTTGACGGCAAGCTCCCCTGCGAAGTGCGGCTGTGGGTTGGAAACAACTCTAGCCTATCCATAAGGAGCAAAACCTTTGCCCGAACTTAGAAGAGAGCCCATCACCGGGCGGTGGGTCATCATTGCTACTGACCGAGCCATAAGGCCGACCGATTTCGTCCGGGAAAAAGTTCAGATCCGCGGCTCGGGCTTCTGCCCGTTCTGCTATGGTAACGAAAAGAAAACCCCGCCGGAAATTCACGCTTACCGCAACGACGGTAGCGCGCGGGATACCCCCGGCTGGTCGCTGCGCGTTGTGCCCAACAAATTCCCCGCGCTGGGCATCGAGGGAACGCTCAACCGCCAGGGCGAAGGCCTTTACGACAAGATGAATGGCATCGGGGCGCACGAGGTCATTATCGAGACGCCGCAGCACAACCTGACCTTGGCCACTATGCCCACGCGCCAGGTCGAGGACGTGCTTTGGGCTTACCGCGATCGCATCCTGGACCTCAAGAAGGACCGGCGCTTCAAATACATCCTGATCTTCAAAAACCACGGGGAGGCTGCGGGCGCCTCGCTCGAACATACCCACTCCCAACTCATCGCTCTGCCCGTGGTGCCCAAGCGCGTCCGCGAAGAGGTGGATGGCTCGCGCGAACATTACAATTTCAAAGAGCGCTGCATCTTTTGCGATATTATCAGCCAGGAGAAGGAAAAGAGTGCGCGCCTGATCGCGGAGAATCAGGCCTTCGTGGTTCTGGCGCCCTTTGCTCCAAGGTTTCCCTTTGAGATGTGGATCATACCCAAGACCCACCAATGCGCGTTCGAGCAATCCCAGAAACCTGAGTTCGAGCAGCTCGCTCCCATTCTGAAGGATATGCTGGCGCGTCTCGACCGCGTGCTCGAGTACCCGGCCTACAACTACATCATCCATACCGCGCCCATCGGAGAATCCGCCGAGGATTACTACCACTGGCACCTGGAGATCATGCCCAAACTGACCAAAGTAGCCGGCTTTGAATGGGGCACCGGCTTCTACATCAATCCCACACCGCCGGAGGTGTCCGCAAAGTTCTTGCGCGAGGCGGCCCAGCCTGTGGAAACTCCCGCCGTGGACAAGTGACGAGTGACAGGTGATGAGCAATCATATGCAGGCTGAGCCTCGCTTGTCACTTGTTACGGTTCTCCGCCTTATGCTCGTCACTGGTTACTTGTCACTCGTCACTGTTCTCCGGGCTTGACTTTGTCAATCGCCGCTTCCTATAATCGGCTCAGGAGAGGTAAGGTCGGTGACCGGGCGGGAATAACTCAGTGGTAGAGTGCGACCTTGCCAAGGTCGAAGTCGCGGGTTCGAATCCCGTTTCCCGCTCCAATAACTTCAGTGGTTAGTGGCTAGTGGTTAGCGAGGGATCTTACTAGGCACTAGCCACTAATCACTAGCAACTGTTCTTAGAGGGCGCGGTACCCAAGTGGTAAGGGAGAGGTCTGCAAAACCTTTATGCGTGAGTTCGATTCTCACCCGCGCCTCCAACATTCCCAGGCGAGCCGCATCTGAGAGAACAATTCAGACACTGCCAGCCGTTCATTGAAGTACCCCGACAACATCGCGGCTATTACAGAGGGGGAAGCGCTGGCTCACGGCAGGGCGACCTCCAGCATTTTGGCGTCTTTGCCCAACTCCAAGGTCGACGGAGGGCGTGTGACGCTAAGCATTGCAGAATTCAAGAAGGAATCTGGCCCACGCCTGGCCTCCGGATTTATAGTTTCTGCCACGCGCTGCGAAATTCCTTCACGGTCAACCCGGCTTTTCGTATTTCCGTTCGGAGTAATCTTCGGTCAACTTCTTTGTGATAGGGAATCGAGACACAGAGCAACGACTTGTCGGGATGGGTTAGAACGATGTGGTTTCCCGTTCGCCTTCTTTGAAATCCAAGGCGCTCAAACACGCGAGCAATGCCTTCACCCGAATCAAGGGGAAGGTCTTTAACGCCCATTTAAGTGTGGATAAGTTCAACTTGTGGCGGTTGGACGCGGATCGTTTGTTGGTCTTTCGCTTCGACATCGGCTCTCGCGCGGTGCCCACGCTTCACCAAGTCTTCGAGGATGACTGAAAGGCACTCTCGAATGGCATCCTGGATGTTTTGGAGAGCCTCTTGTTTTGTCTTGCCTTGGGAGAGGCATCCAGGAATTTCCAGGCACTCGGCTATGATGTAACCGTCCTCACCCGAATAAGTTATTACAGTTAGCTCTGCCATTGTGCTCCTGATTGAAGTGATCGACCCCAGCCTCAGAAACCGGGAAAGCAGTGGCTTTACCACTCCAGGGAGGGCCTGCGACCACGATCATCCAAGGTCGCACTCGGAGTCCTCCCGCATGTCAGGTGGAAGGTCCTTGCGTATCCGTCGCCCTTGCGCGTCTATAATTCCTTGCTCGCGTAGACGCCTCACGGCCTCCCGAACCCTCTCACCAGCTTTGCGTTCCTCCTGCTTACGAAAAATCTTGATCTCCGCGTCATTATCGACGTCGACGTTCGCCCAAGTCCGCTCGTGGGTTTTCGCGGACACACAGCACCTCGGTCTCCTGAGTTCAGCTTACACGACCGCCACCAGCCCGTCAAACATCTCATTCCCCAATTTCACAATTCGCTTGATTCCTGCCGACCAGCGCCCTAAAATGCGCCCCCGTAATCGAGATAGGGGAAGTCCAGTTTTAGTCTCGCTTTGCTGCCTGCTGGTTCGACCTCCGGACTCCCGCTGCTCCAAGGAATAGTGATGAGTGGACACTTCTGGCTTGGCATGGCGATCATCTTCATAAGTGGTGTGTTGAACGGCAGCTTTCCGGCGCCCATGAAATATTCCCGTCGCTGGCGTTGGGAAAACACTTGGCTGGTTTTTGCCACCGTCGCCCTCCTCCTCTTGCCCTGGCTGATGGCAAGTGGATTCGTTCCCGGACTGGCAGAACTGTACCGGGGCGCGGCGCCACGCATGCTTCTGTATCCGTTGCTTTTTGGCTTTTTCTGGGGGATCGCCCAAGTCACCTATGGGCTGGGGATCAGCGCGGTTGGAATGGCGCTGGCGATTGCAGTGGTGGCAGGGCTCTCCTGTCTTGGCGGTTCGCTGGTTCCGCTGCTGGTGCTGAACCCCGCTGCCCTGCTCCAACCGCGCGGCCTCCTGCTGCTGGCGAGCATGCCGGTTCTGATCGCAGGCTTATCCTTCTCCGGCGCCGCCGGCAAGCGCAGGGAGAAGGAACAAGCGAAGACCGCAAACCCAACGGATGAGCGCGGGCGTAGCTTTCTGGTCGGCCTTGGGATCTGTATCTTCACCGGCATATTCGGCGCCAACCTCAACCTGGGTTTTGTTTTCGGGGGAGAGCTTCTCCGAAGAAGCGTAGCCCTGGGCGCCAATCCCGTCACCGCGACCTACGCCGTGTGGGCACTGGTACTGGGCGCCGGCTTCATTCCAAATCTTCTCTACTGCCTTTATTTGCTGAATCGCAACCGCACTTGGTCCCTCTTCCACCAAACGGGATGGCCGAGGGAGTCGCTCCTGGGAGTGGCCATGGCATTGTTGTGGCTGGGGGGAATGGTCGGATACGGAATTGGAGCAACTCTGGCCGGGAAGTACGGGACATCGGTTGGGTTCGTGCTCTTGGCGGCGTCGATCATCCTTGCCTCCAACCTGCTTGGAATTCTCACCGGGGAGTGGAAATCGACCTCGCCAAGAACCAAGAAACTTCTCGCCGTGGGCATCGCCCTAATCGTGGCGTCGGTTATCATCCTCAACCTCGGCGGTCTGTTCCCAACCGCTTAGAACACTCACGATAGCGCGGCAGCGCCGCGCCGCGCGCTCTGTGATGGACCTCTTCGTCGCGGCGTACGACGAAGTTAACGGCTTGCGCTACAGTTCGCGCGTTACGATAGCATCGTTACGACAACAATCCTTGCATCCTGAGCGTTCAGCAGATACAATGCCGCCGCAGTGAATCCACCGGAGGACAATTGCGAGTGCCGGGGAAACCACCCTACGCCCGAACTTTCCTTTACGCGCTGAGGATCGTCGCGGGCCTCTTCATTATTGCTTCGCTCCTTTTTGCCGCCAGTCGCACAACCCGTGACTGCACGGTTGGCCTTTATGTTTTCGACATCTGTTCCTGGGTTTGGGTGCGCGAGCAATTGGGCCTTCCCGCCAGCAAACTCCTCCGCGCAGTGTTTCTGGAAATCATCGGACTGACTCTGACCGCAGGGATTTTCTTGGCCATCCGGTTCGTGCTCCCCTTTTGGGGAACCGGCACAGACTCGAAGACGGAGGCAAGATGAACAGACGAATCTTGCTCGGAGTGCTGGCGGTTCTGGTGTCCTTCGGCATCCGCGTCAGCGCTCAGACTTACCAATCCCACGTCGAACATCCCATCGTCCGCTACCAGATTTCGGCCAGGTATGATCCGGCCACCAAGAAAGTGGCGGGCTACTATCACCTGACCTGGTGGAACCACACTGAGGATTCAATTCCTGATCTTTATTTCCACTTGTATCTCAACGCCTTCAAAAACATGGATAGCACGTTCCTGCGCGAATCCTCCCTTAGCCGGCGACGCAGCCTGCTGAAAGAATGGAAAGCGGAGCCGGAAGGAGAGAAGTGGGGATGGGTGGACGTCAACAAACTTCAGATTGTAGGCGGTGCCGATCTAACGCCGGCGATAACGTTCGTGCATCCCGACGATGATAACGCCGCCGATCAAACCGTGATCCGAGTGCCGCTCCCGCAACCCATTCCAGCTCACGGCAGCCTCGAGCTCTCGGTCGATTTCACTTCCAAGCTCCCGCGCGCCCTGGCACGCACGGGCTACGACGACGACTACATCCTGGTGGCACAGTGGTTTCCCAAGATCGGCGTTTACGAAGGCACGGGCGAGCGTGGCCGCAAGGAAGCTGGCTGGAATTGTCACCAATTCCACGCCAACACCGAGTTCTATGCTGATTACGGAGCCTGGGACGTTGAACTGACGGTGCCCTCGAATTATGTCTTGGGCGCAACCGGGTTCTTGCGCCGCACTCAGGACAATCCCGATCGGACCACCACCTACTCCTTCCACCAAGAGGACGTTCACGATTTTGCCTGGACCGCCAGCCCGCATTTCATCAAGCTCACCCGCACCTTCGACTGGGGCCACGAAGTGCGCGGCGACGAAGTCGTGAACTGGGCCCGCATGCTTAACCTGCCCGCTGACCAGGTTGCCCTGCGCGACGTGTCGGTTACGCTATTGCTCCAGCCCGATCACCGCAGCCTCGCGGACCGCTACTTCCGCGCCGCCTTCAACGGGCTCAAATATTTCGGTTTGTGGTACGGCCTGTATCCTTACGACACCTTGACAGTGGTCGATCCCCGCCGCGACTCCAACACCGGCGGCATGGAGTATCCCACCTTCATCACGGGCGGGACCTATTTCTGGCCGGGCGAGCATTCCTTCAGCCCCGAGGGCGTCACCGTGCATGAGTTCGGACACCAGTTTTGGTATGGCCTCGTGGGGAACAATGAATTCGAGGAAGCATGGCTCGACGAAGGGTTCAACACTTACTCGACCGGCAAAGTCCTGGAAACCGCTTACGGCCCGGGATGCAATTATGAGCACGTCTTCGGCATGCCTTTCCTCATGGACTCATGGTTCGATGTCCAGTTGCCACAGTTCCCCTTCGCGGGCGTTGGAAGTATCCCGCTGGGGCCTTACTTCGCGTGTGTTGGACACCCGGAACGCACCGTCAACCGCCTCGGATATCTCGAACATGCCAAAGACGACGACCTGGCTCGATACGGATGGCAATATCTGGACGGAAGCAGTTATGTGGTCAATTCTTATGGGCGGCCGGGGCTCACGCTGCGAACCCTGGAAAGCTATTTAGGCCCGGAAACGATGGCGCGCGTCATGCGCACCTATCATCAACGCTGGCGCTATCGCCACCCCACCACGCGGGACTTCATCGACGTGGTGAACGAAGTCTCCGGGCAAAATACGAACTGGTTTTTCGAGCAATTCTTCTACAGCTCGAACGTGGCCGACTACCAAGTGAGCGATCTCCGGAACGAACTCGTCGAGGGTAAAGTGGGCGTTTACGACGAAAACGGAAAGAAGAACACTTACCTCGAACGGGACGCTGCCAAGCTCGCTGAGAAAAGCAAGCTCTACCGGTCTACGGTCGTGGTGCGCCGTCTAGGCGAAGTCCAGGCGCCTGTGGATGTGGTGATTCACTTCGATAATGGTGAGACCGTCGAAAGAAGCTGGGACGGGAAGTATCGCTGGGTGAAATTCGTTTTCGAGAAACCCTCCAAGGTGACTTCGGCCGAAGTGGACCCACAGCGAAAGCTGGCCCTCGAGGTCAACTTCACCAATAACAGCCGGCTGGCAGAGCCGGACAACCGCGCCGCAGCCAAATGGTACATCCGTTGGATTTTCTGGCTGGAGAATCTGTTCTTCGCCGCCGGGTTCTTCAGTTGAGGCCCAAGCCGCAGATAAACGCGGATTAACGCTGATTCAGAAAAAGGGACTTTAGAAATCGCTTGAAATTCGCTTTTTGTTCTGGTTTTGGTATTTGGAGCGTCTGATCTGCGTTGATCCGCGTTAATCTGCGGCCTACGCTAGGAGGAATCAGATGAGTATCGGGTCGTCGATTCGGCAGGGGCTATCGATCACACGCCGCAGCGGGTCGGCAGTCTGGATTCTGTTTCTCGCTAATCTTGCCATTGCCGCGCTCGCTGGATATCCCATTTACCGTGGCATCCAGAAGTTCACCGGGTACAGTCTGATGGGCCGGGAATTAGCGCACAGCTTCCCCGTTGACTGGCTCACCGACTTCGCCGTGAACAGTCGGGGTAGCTTCGATCGTTATGCCATGGCGATTGTTTGCATGGGCTTCGTCTCACTGGTGTTGAACTCGATCCTGGCCGGCGGAGTGCTGGCTCGCTTCAAGGCGCCTGAGCTGAAGTACTCGCTCGCAGATTTCTTTCGCCACACCGGACGCTTCGCATGGCGTTTATTGCGTCTTCTGGTCATCGGTCTCATTTGCTACTGGATCGTCTTCAAGCTCCTGAACGAAATGCTGGGCCAGTGGGTAGGTCGTTGGACTGGCAACTGGGGTGACGACTGGTCGGTTTTCTGTATGCGCCTCGCCGTCTCATTGCTCGTGGTAGTGGGCCTGGGGTTTGTCAACTTGGTCATCGACTATGCGCGGGTCCGGCTGGTGCTGGAAGAAGGAACGGGCGCCATCCAGGCTTTCCTCGCGTCACTGGGTTTTTCTCTCGGGCGACTCAGGAACGCAATCGGCGTCTATGTCGTACCTTCGTTCATCGGGTTGGCGCTCCTGGGAGTCTATCGGCTACTGCTCCCGTGGGGAGTCATCAACTCCAATATCGCCGGCGGATCGCATATTCGTGAATCCCTGGCGCTGGCCGGCCTTCTGGTTGTTCAACAACTCGTCATGTTCGCCCGCTACTGGTTCCGCGTGGCCACCTGGGCCAGCGAGTGGTCCTATTACTCCGGCACAAGACAGGGGCTGGGGGCTGGGCACTAGGGGTTGGGGATTAGATATCTAGGAAATTCTGAATTGTGAATTATGAATTGTTAACTAAAGAGTCGAAACGCCATTTACCATTCACCATTCACTATTCATAATTTCTTCTTCTCACTCCTGTTCTTCTTCACTTGAAAATTTCCTGGAGGGGCGGGCGAGCGCCGAATTTCGGGTCGTCGATCCCCATCGCTTTCAAAATGGTGGGAGCGATTTCGGTCATCCGAATCGTATGCAGGTCCACTCCGGCGCGGATATCCGGTCCCCAGGCGATGAACGACGCTTCAAGTTCACGACGAAAAGGCAAGTACCCATGCGTTCCAGTGGTACTTCTCCCCCGGGATAGGAAGTCGCCGGCCGCGCCGCGGCCGAAGGCGTAACCCTTCGGAGCTTCCAGCGCCATCTGCGCGGCGGGCTCGGCAGCCAAATCTCTCAGTGCGGCGCGGTCGAGGACGCCCCACAGCGCACCCGGATCACGCAATGGTTTCAAGGCTTCGTCCACGGCAGAGCGAAGGTCCTGCGATTGCGGCCAATATATAAAGAACGACCCTCCGTCGGCTACTGTGCAGATTTTCCCTCCTGTAACATTCCCGTTCTCGTCAGCGCTCAACAGCCCCGCCTTCACGAGCAGCACGTTGGGCTTGATCTCCGCCTCAACGGGCAGAAAGCCGTGGTCGGAGACAATGAACACGTCGGTGGAATCAGCCAGCCCGGCAGCCCGCTCGGCGGCCAGCAATTCACCGATGTGGCCATCAATCTTCTCCAGCGTCGCGGCGGCTTGAGGGCTGTCCGGGCCGGATGCGTGCTCTTCCTCGTCCAGGTCGCACAAGTGAACCAGAAGGAGGTTGGGCTTGTGTTTCTTCAGGATGAACGTCGCCAGGCGACTCCGCGTCACATCAAGTTCCTGCCCTGGTTGCGGTGGCCCGATTTCCAAAAGGGCTTCAAACAGAAGCCCGAGTGTCGCGTATTTGGCCACGTAACTGGGATCGACCTGAAGAGGTCTCTGGGGGTCCCAGATCTCCGGAACGTCCCAATCAATCGGCGCGCCCGCCGTCACCGGCCAGAAGACCGCACCGGTGGTCAGATGGTGCGCGCGCGCCTCATCCCAGAGTGTAGGGACTTTGATGGCCTTGGCGAACCAGAACCAGTCCTCGAGGTTCTTGCCTGGCTCGCGCGATGACAAGTTGGAGTAGATGCCGTGCTCAGTGGGCATGCGCCCGGTGACGATGGTCGTATGCGAAGGGTAGGTCACCGTGGGGTAAACGCCCAGCACACCCTCGGCGTAGCTTCCTTCCCTCCAGAGTCGCGGCAGATTGAAAATGTGAGTCTTCGCGGCCAGACGGTCATAGAAGCTGGCACCCAGTCCGTCCACCGAAATGACCAGCACATGCCGCTCCTGCGCCGGCCTCGAGGATGGCGCCCCCTGAGCGCGCAGCCACGGCTGAAGAATCAGGCCCAACCCGGCCAGGGCGGCCACTATCCAAAGGCGGGCCCTGCGGGTTTTCCCTCGTTGGCCGGTTTGAGGTAGAATAAGTCTGGGGCTTTGCGTGAGCACAGTAACCTCAGTTGGCGGATTTGAATCCACGAGCATCTCGCATTCCTGGTCGCCGATCTATTCGGCCCTGGAAGTGGTACTGGTTTATGCGGGCATTGTAACTTACATCTGGCGCTGGCAGCACACATTTCCGCACACTTGGATGGCGCTCTGGGGCATCATTCTTGTCAGCCACCTTCTGCACCGCGATACTTTCCGAAGCCTCGGCCTTTCGCTTGCCGGTATGCGGGCCAACGCCCAAATCGTATTGCCCATCGCCCTTGCCGTCTACGTTCCTCTTCTTGCCTTCGGTTTTGTGCGGCATGCCCTCACGGTTGTACCGGTAAACCGGCACGCCGCTGCTTCCTTGCTGGGGTATGGCAGTTGGTGTGCCTTTCAGCAATATCTGGCGCAATCCTATTTTCACAACCGCCTGATGGAAGCCGTTCGCAGCCGTCACCTGAGCTCGCTCCTGGTGGCGATCATCTTCGGCTCAGCTCACATCCCCAATCCCATCCTCATGGTCGCCACCACCCTGGCCGGCTTTGTTTTTGCCGAAATCTTTGCCCGGCATCGAAACATCTGGCCGCTGGCCCTGGCCCAGGCAGTGGGGGGATTGCTCCTCGCCGCCGTCTCGCCCGCCTCGCTCATGCATAATATGCGGGTCGGGCCGGGATACTTGTTTTATGGGCTGCGCTGAAGTCGAGGCAGGTAGGGAAGATCGGCAAGCTGGCCCTGAAAACCTGCCGCCCACCGCCCAGGGATGGCAGCGCCGCAACCGGGGCAGGAGCCCGTGGCGGTAAGCCGGTATTCAAGGACGTGGAAGCCAATGCGTTCGACGAGCAGCTCGTGGCACTTGGGGCAATAGGTGTTCTCGAGCTCCCCGGTCCGGCCAGGTATGTTTCCAGCATAGACGAAGCGCAGGCCCGCCGCTTTGCCGATCCTGGCCGCTCGCAGCAGGGTTTGTGAGCTGGTATTCGCCGGCTCTGTCATCTTGTAGTCCTTGTGAAAGGCGGTGACGTGCCAGGGCATGTCGGGAGAGACGCTCACCAGGAATTCCGCCATTCGTTTCAGTTCGTCGTCCGAATCGTTAAATCCCGGAACAATCAAGGTGACGATTTCCACCCAGAATCCCATTTCGTGGAGCCTGCGGATGGTATCCAGGATGGGCTGCATTCGTCCGCCGAGCTGGCGATAATGCCGGTCCTCAAAACTCTTCAGGTCCACTTTGTAAAGGTCCACCCAGGGCCGCAGGTATTCCAGCACCTGCGGCGTGCCGTTGCCATTGGATACATATCCCGTGGTGAGCCCCGCCGCGCGGGCTTCCTTGAAAACTGCCACCGCCCATTCGCTGGTGATGAGTGGCTCATTGTATGTGCTCACCACGACTCTCGCACCCTGCTGTACTGCTTCCTGGACCAGTTCTTCGGGTGTCATACGTAAGGACGGGGAAACCGCGCCGGGGTCGCGCAGGGCCTGTGAGGTAACCCAATTCTGGCAATAGCCGCAGTGCAGGTCGCAGCCCATCATCCCGAAGCTATAGGCCAGGGCGCCGGGGTAGGCGTGATAGAAGGGCTTCTTCTCGATGGGATCGCACTGCGCGCTGGCCACGTAGCCCCAGGGCACAAAGAGTTTGCCGCCCTCGTTGTAGCGGACCTTGCACACGCCCAGTTGCCCGTCCGGTATGCGGCAGCAATGCCCGCAGGCGTAACAGCGCACGAAGCCGCGCTCGAGTGTCTCGTAAAGCTCACCCTCTCGAGCGGCTTTCTGTAAGACTTCCTGTAGATTTGCCATAATCGCACTCTCCGGCACCACCAAATCGGTGGACTCTGCCTCATATCATCATACTCCACAAAGCCACGGCAATGCAGGTGGTCAGGTCTGGATTTCCGCTTTCGCGGGAAAGGCTGCGGCTTCGAGCGCTCAATTCTCGCAAATGACACGATTGCCTGGTAGCGTCCTCTTGTTGACATGACGGGCGGCATGTGCCAGACTTCGCGCGCAATTGGAAAATTGAATACCTTGTCAATCCCAAGGAGTGCCTAAGGAGGTCAAGCTTCCCATTTGAAAAAGATAACTCGCCGAAGTTTCATGCAGGCAGTTCCCACGATGGGCGCGGTTTCGGCGCTGCCTACTTTCGCAGCCTCGAAACACGCCCCAAGTGCTCACGGGTCCGCAGCGGATTCTCCCGGGCTGCGGGCGGCCGTATTCTCCTGCGACGTCACGCCTGCCGTAGGAAGTCCGCTGGAGGAATGCGACCCACCGGTGGCGACGAGCGTGGATATTCCGCTGCTCGCGAAGGGAGTCGTGCTGTCGGACGGAAAAACTCGCTATGTCCTCTGCGCCTTTGACTACTGCGAACTGCGCACCGGCGGGCACGATTTGTTTCGCAGGAAAATCGCGGACGCCTTGAACGTCAACGAGCTACAGGTCGAGCTGCACTGTATTCACCAGCATGATGCGCCGCTCTACGACGTCAATGCTGAAATGCTGATGGACTTGGTGCCGTCGCCCCCGCATCTTGGAGACCCCGCTTTCCTCGAAGCGGTTTCGGACCGAGTTGCATCTGCGGCGCGAGATGCCTTGAAGCGGCTCGAGCCGTGCACTCACGTGGGTTGCGGCAAGGCGAAAGTGGAGAAGTTCGCCTCCAACCGGCGCGTGCTGATGCCGGATGGGTCAATCGGCGTGCGATATAGTCACTGCAATGATCCCGTGCTGATTGCGGCGTCGGAAGGCCTGATCGATCCCTGGCTGCGAACTGTAACGTTATTCGATGGGGAGCGGCCCATCGTTCGACTGCACTACTACGCCTCGCATCCCCAAAGCTATTATGGCAAGGGACATATCAACCCGGACACGCCCGGTCTGGCTCGCGAACGCCTGGAGAAAGAAGAGGGGATAGCGCAGATTTACTTTACGGGCTGCGCGGGCAACGTCGCCGCCGGGAAATACAACGATGGGTCCCACGAAGCCCGGCTTCAAATGGCGGAGCGGCTGTATCAAGGCATGAAAGGGGCAATTGCCGCGACTCGAAAGGAGAAGTGTTCCGAGTTCACGCGGAAGAATTCGGAAGTGCGATTCGCACTGCGCGCCGAGCCGGATTTTTCGGAAACCTATTTTGGCGAGGTGCTGAGGGACCCCAATCAACCGTATCACCAGCGCACGAAGGCCGCCCTGGGACTGTCCTGGTACGAGCGGCTGAAGATACGGCCCGTTGTCGATCTGAGTTGCTACCAAATAGGGCCCGTCACGCTATTGCACCTTCCGGGGGAAGCCTTCATCGAGTATCAACTTTACGCACAGAGTCTTCACCCCGAAAATTTCATCGCCACGGCCGCCTACGGCGAGCTCGGTACGGGCTACATCTGCACAACCAAGGCATACTCGGAGGGCGGGTACGAACCCACGCAGTCCTTCGTGGGGCCACCGAGCGAGGAGCGCCTGAAGGCTGCTATTCATGAATTGCTAGCCGAAAGCTAATGCACCACCAAGACACCAAGGCACGAAGGAACAGCCTCTCGAAGTCAAATGCCCTGCACTCGCTTGGTGTCTTTGTGCCTTGGTGGTGAGAAGATGTCGGAGGAAATCATGAGAAGCCTGTTGCATTCTGTCTGTCGGAAGGCCGTGTGCCTGGTTTTTGTTATCCTGCTTGCGCATTCGATGGCCGTTGCGCAGGGGGATTCAGGCCAGGATATTCGCGTTGGGATCATCGGTACGGATACCTCTCACGTTATCGAATTCACTCGCATCTTCAATGATCCCTCTGATCGCGAGCATGTCCCCGGGGTGCGAGTGGTCGCCGCCTACAAGGGAGGCAGTCCGGATGTCGAGTCCAGCAGCACGCGGGTTGACAAGTACGCGGCGGAATTGCGCGACAAGTGGAAGATCGAGATCGTGGATGACATCCCAAAACTCTGTAGCATGGTGGACGGCGTTCTGCTCGAAAGTGTGGACGGCCGACCGCATTTGAATCAGGCGAAGCCCGTTTTCGCAGCCGGGAAGCCGATCTTTATCGATAAGCCCCTGGCCGCCAGCTACCAGGATGCGAAGGAGATTGCGCGACTGGCGAGCCAAGCGGGGGTGCCGTGGTTCAGTTCCTCTTCTTTAAGGTATTGGGCGGAAACCCAGCGCCTGAGAAACCCTCAGAATTTGGGCCGTATTCTGGGCTACAGTGTTTACGGACCTTCACCCACCGAGCCTCATCACCCTGACCTGATGTGGTATGGCATTCATGCGGTGGAGATGCTCTTCACGCTCATGGGCACAGGATGTGAGTCGGTAACCCGCATGAGCAGCGATGATCAGGACGTAGTCATAGGGAAATGGAAGGGTGGGCGCCTCGGAGTGATGAGGGGGTTTCGCAGCGGACTCTATGCTTACGGAATAACCGCGTTTACTGACAAAGCCGCTCTCAAATCCGACCCCCAGCCATTTAGCTACCGGCCATTACTGGTTGAGATTGCCAAATTCATGCGCACTCGCGTTCCTCCCGTCAGCGCCGATGAGACGCTGGAGATATTCGCCTTTATGCAAGCCGCCGAGATCAGCAAAGCCGAGGGGGGCGCCGAAGTTCCTCTCCGGCGGGTAACGCAGTGAAGGAGGGATTCAGACATGTCGCATAGATTTTGGCGGTTGGCGATTTTTGCCATCGGGCTGATGATGTTTGTGTCCTCCGCAGTCGTGGGGCCAGCGCAGACTACAAAACCAAGAAAAGTCTTTATGGTGACGGATATGGAAGGTGTGGACGGCATCTTCAATCGCGAACTCCAGTGCGAACCTTGGAAGAGCCCGCGTTGGGAAGAATCACGCAAGCTGCTTACCGGCGAAGTCAATGCGGCTGTCGAGGGATTGTTTGCCGGCGGGGCCACAGAGGTGGTCGTGCTGGACGGCCACGACAGCAGCACAACTCTCTCCGTGCTGGACATTGATCCTCGCGCGCGTCTGCTCGAAGGCACGCCGTTGCCGCCCACCTTCGGACTCGATCCGTCTTTCAGCGCCCTGATTTTCATTGGCCAGCATGCCATGGCAGGCGCGGAAAAGGGCGTGCTCTCGCATACCGAGTCCTCTCGGGACATCCAGAATCTCTGGGTCAACAACCGGCTCACGGGCGAAATTGGGATTGTCGCGATGTTAGCCGGGTACTTTGACGTTCCCACCATCATGCTTTCCGGTGACACGGCGGCCTGCCAGGAGTTAAATGGCTTGATTCCGGAGGCCGAGTGCGCGGAGGTCAAGTCGGGCGTCAGCCGCACGGCGGCGCTCATGCTCTCGCATCCTGCGGCCTGCGCTTTAATTAGGGAAAAGGCGCGGCGAGCCATGGAGCGCCTGCCCCAGATCAAGCCCTACAAAGTCGCCGGACCTGTGGAGGTGAAGATCGAGTACACACCTTGGGGCACGGGGCTTCACCAGTCCCGCGAAGGGGTTGAGCGATTGAACGACCGAACTTGGGTGTTGCGAGGGAAAGACGTCGTGGAGGCTTGGCAGAAGTTCTTAACTTTTTGACCAAAATCTCGCTTCCTGAAGGAACCTGAATGCACAGACAAAGGAGTGATCTCCGCCGTCGCGAGGCTTTAAAGTTGATCGCCGCCGTCCTGGGTGCGGGGCGCGCATGGGGCGAGCCGAGCGGAAGGGGAACTGGGGAATATCGTCTGAGCTTGTTCACTGAGGATGTGACGCCCCCTCTCGGAAACCCTCTGTTCAATGCGGTGCGCGCCCGGGCCATCGTCAACCCACTTCAGGCCCATGGACTGGTCCTATCAGGGGCCGGCAAGCCCATCGTGCTGGTGGCAGTAGACTGGTGCGAGATCCGGAACGAGTCCTACGACCGTTGGCGCTCGGTATTGGCGAAGGCTGCGCAAAGCGACAAGGAAAGGGTGCTGGTGAGCTGTGTCCATCAGCACGACGCTCCTTACTCCGATGTTGTGGCCCAACAGCTCTTGAGCGCCAATCACGTCCCAGAAGTCATGTGTGATCCGGAATTCGATGAGCGGACGGTACAACGCGTCGCGTCGGCGCTTCGGGAATCCCTCAAGAATCCGCGCCGGATCACGCACATTGGCGCCGGGCAAGGGAAAGTGGAGAACGTGGCCTCGAACCGCCGCTACGTGACTGCGGATGGGAAAGTCTCCTTCGAGAGAGTGAGCGCCGAGCACGATCCTGTGGTCCGGAACATGCCTATCGGATTGATCGACCCCTGGCTGAAAACCATCAGCTTTTGGAATGGCCGGCAGCCCGTGGCAGCGATCAGTTGCTACTCGACCCATCCGATGACTTACTATGGACAGGGAGATGTCTCCTGCGACTTCCCCGGCCTTGCCAGGGCGCAACGGCAGAAAGAAATGCCCGCCGTTGCGCAGATTTACTGCTCGGGCTGCAGTGGAGATACCATGGCCGGGAAGTTCAACGATGGGAATCCGCAGAACCGACCGATCCTGGCAGAACGGTTGCGCCAAGGTATGCTGGCAGCCTGGAATTCGACCCAGCGACATGCGTTGAACAAAATCAATTTTCGCTGTGTTCAGATGAACCTGAGGCCCAGGCAGGGGCCTGGATTCAGTTTGGATGATTTCCGGCGCATCCTCGCAGACCGAACCCAGACACGCCTGGCCCGCTTTGAGGCGGCGCTGGGCTTAAGCTGGCGGCAGCGGACTGACTCCGGACACCACATTGACGTGCCAGTCATCGATTTTGGCCCTGCACAAATAATTCTGCTGCCTGCCGAAACCTTCGTTCAGTATCAGCTCTGGGCGCAAGCCATGCGCCCGGACTCATTCGTGATGACGTTGGGATATGGCGAATGCGCTCCCGGCTATATCCCCACCGCACAGGCGGCTTCGGAAGGCTATCACGACCACTACAGTTGGATTGCATTCCCGGAGTGCGAAGCAACCATGCGCGAGGCGATGAAAATCGGCCTGAAGGCATAGCCTCGATGTAGCGGCGAGTTTACCTCGCCATGTAATGGCGTCGTCATTCCTGCGAAAGCGGGAATCCAGTCCGTGGACATGCCATTTCCGAAGGCTTGAGGAGTGGATTCCCGCTTTCGCGGGAATGACGACCGTTCGCTAAGGGATGCCATTCCAAATGACACCACTACCCATGAGTCAAGTTCATTGGTAAGTTGTGGAACTTGGGGTTAGAATAGGTGCAGATTTTTGACGCAATGACAATCATGCTCCAAGTGATAGTCCATCCAAGTTCAGCGGGGAGCTGTTTCTCTTAAAACCCAAATGGGGAGGTTTTCATCATGGATGTCAAGGAGACTAACAAAGATTCCAGCCAAGCCACTCGCCGGGCTTTCCTTCAAACCGGCAGCATGGCGCTCATAGGCCTTACTATGACTGCCTGCAAGCAACAGCCGTCCGGGTCTGGGCCGAGTGAATCTCTAGCCTTGTCCGGCGGTTCCAAAGCCGTTAATTTCCCCAACGACAAACTCGATGCGCTCACGCGTTGGCCGCGTTATGGCCCCGAGGAAAAGCAGGCGCTCCACAATCTCATCGACAGCAACAAGTTCTACGAAGAGTTGCCGGCATTCGAGAAGGAGTGGAAGGACTACACCGAGGCGCCGTTCGTCAAAGCACACATGAACGGCTCGAGCGCCATCACCAGCATGTTTTTTGCGCTCGACCTGCCTCCCGGCAGCGAAATCATGGTGCCCTCCTACGATTTCTTCAGCGACTGCCTTGCCCAGCGCTTCTTCGGCTACGTTCCGATCTTCATCGATATCGACCCCCAAACCGCCTGCTTCGACCTGAATGATGCCAAGCGCAAGCTAACCAAGAGCACTCGGGCCATGTTCCCCATGCACGCCTGGGGCCTCCCTTGCGAGATGGATCACATCCTCGACTTTGCCAAGGAGAAGGGCCTGATTGTTATCGAGGATGCTGCCCACGCGCACGGCGCCTCGATGCAAGGCAAGAAGATGGGAACTCTTGGGGTCATGGGCATCTACAGCTTTCAGGCCAGCAAGGTCCTCCCGACGGTGGAAGGCGGCATGGGGATGTACCAGACCCGCGAGTATTACGAGCGCGCCGCCGCTTTCGGCCACTACGAAGATCCGGTAAAGTTTGCCGCCGATAGCCCCGTGCGGGCTTATGAGGGAACCGGATTTGGCCAGAAGTACCGCATGCATCCTTTCGCCGCGGCGATCGCACGGCAGCAGTTGCGCGGGCTGGACGCGCTCAGCGGCCTGGTCGAAGCCAACGTCCGCCGGCTGAATGATCCGCTGGTTCAACTGCCGGGCTTGAGCGAACCCCGTATTCGCCCCGACCAGAAGCGTGCTTACTACTGGGCGAATATGCTGTTGCTCGATCCCTCCAAGGCCGGCTTCTCACGCGATACACTGGTGAAAGCGCTCAAGGCCGAGGGCGTGCGCGTGAGCGTCTGGAATTATCCCGAACAGCATAAGCTCAAGATCTATTCGGAAGCCAAATGGTGGCACCACCCACCCGTGATTCCGGCATCCATGCCGGGCAATGAGCACGTGAACAACAACCACATCTTCCTGCCTCTTCTCTATGGCGAGGCAAACGAAGTTATCGATCAGTATGTCAAGGCGTTCCAGAAAGTGTGGGCGCACCGCACGGAGCTCGCTTAGCTCTGAGCCCGTGTAATTCGCCTCACCCGTCACGCTGTCATTTTGAGCGGAGCGAGGAATCGCGCTCTGGACTGCATGGAGGTCACAGCGGCGTGGCCGGGGCTTGGAAGGAAGAAAGAATCAGAGCGAGATTCCTCGCTCCGCTCGGAATGACACATAAGACGGATGACGCGGGCGATTGAGGCGCAAGAAAGTGAAATCCATGCCCAAGATTTTGCTTGCCGCCGGGGTGTTTCTCGCGGTGGCTGCTTTACTGGGTCAACAGCCCACCGGCCAAGCGCCGATGTACAAAGACCGGCAAAACCTGCTCGTCTATCTCGACGACTCCGGAAACTCACATCCAGTCAGGACAGTGGGGGAATGGGAGATTCGACGCTCACACATCATTGAAAGCCTGCAACTGGTGATGGGGCCGCTGCCTGCGCCCGAGACTTCGCTGCTCGATCTCCGAATCGAGGCGACCGAGGAACTGCCCCGCGTTCGCTGCCAAAAGATCAGTTTCCGGAGTGCCGGTGAGGATCGCGTGCCCGCCTTTCTTCTCACTCCCCGGGAGTTGCCTCCAGGCGCCAAGGTCCCGGCCATCCTGTGTCTTCACCAAACGACTCCCATCGGCAAGGAAGAGCCGGCGGGGCTCGGGGGAAAACCGAATCTCCATTATGCCTTGGAGTTGGCCGAGCGTGGCTATGTCACCCTGGCGCCGGATTACCCGAACTTTGGTGACTACAAGTTCGATCCTTATGCGCGCGGCTTTGCCAGCGCCACCATGAAGGCCATCTTCAATCACCGGCGCGCCATCGATCTGCTCCAATCCCTGCCGGAGGCGGACCCGGAACGCATCGCGGTGATCGGCCATTCGCTAGGCGGACACAACTCTCTTTTTCTCGCCGCCTTTGATCCACGCGTAAAAGCAGTTGTCACAAGTTGTGGGTTCACCTCATTCGCAAAGTACATGGGAGGAAACTTGGCAGGTTGGAGCCATAAGGGTTATATGCCGCGTATCGCGGAGACCTACGGCAACGATCCAGCGCGGATGCCCTTCGACTTTACCGAGTTGCTGGCGTGCCTTGCCCCCCGCCCGGTGTTCATCAGCGCACCTGTCGGCGACGATAACTTCGACGTTTCCGGGGTTCGAGACTGTGTCGCCGCCGCGCTCGTTGTGTACCGAAAGATTTACCGAGCCGGCCGAAACCTGCAAGCCATATACCCGGCTGGAGGCCACGATTTTCCTCCCCAGGCTCGCCAGGCAGCATATCAATTCCTGGCCCAGTCACTCCAATATCGAGCCGGCGCGAAACAAGCCCAAGTTCGGTGAAAGCCCGGTTGGCCCTGAAATTTGAAATCAGACCAATACCGAGCAGACGCGAAGCCTGTCCAAGTTCGGTGAAAGCTTGGTTGGCTGTGAAATTTGAAATCTGAAAATCTCGCTACTTGGGCGGCTTGGCAGCCCTCGCCATGGCGGCAATATGCGCGGGAGTGGTGCCGCAGCAGCCCCCGATGATTTGCGCCCCGGCCTTGATGAGATCGTTCACTTTGGAGGCCATGAATTCCGGCGTTTCTTTGAAGACCGTCTTTTCCCCTTCCAGAACGGGCATGCCTGCGTTGGCGTTAATAAGGATGGGCGTACTCGGCTGCGCAACTCGCATCTGCCGCGTAACTTCGATCATGTGCGCGATGCCGTTGCCGCAATTGGCCCCCACGATATCCGCGCCAGCCGCCACTGTCTCCCGCGCCGCGCGTTCCGGCGTCACTCCCATCATGGTGCGAAAACCACGCGGGCTGGCTTCAAATGTGAAGGTGCAAATAACCGGAAGCTTCGTGCATTCTTTGGCCGCCTTGATCGCCAGGAGAGCTTCCGAAAGGGATGCCATGGTCTCAATGCAGAGGGCGTCCGCGCCGCCCTCGGCCAAAGCCACCACTTGCTCCTTGAATGCCTCGTAGAGGTCTTGCGGCGACGCATCGCCGCCCTCGTCCACCACGATGCGCCCGGTGGGGCCGACGGAGGCTGCAACGTAACCCTTGCCAGCAATGGCCTGCTTGGCGAGCGCCACCGCCGCCAGGTTCAACTCTCTCACTTTGTCCGCCAGACCATAGGGTTCCAACTTGTAGCAGGTCCCGCCAAACGAATTCGTTTCCACGATGTCTGAACCCACGGCGACGTAAGCCTCATGAATCCCTCTGACCACCTCGGGATGAGAAATACACCACCATTCCGGACACTCTCCTGGCTCCAAGCCGCGGGCTTGCAGCAAGGTGCCCATGGCGCCGTCGGAGATCAGGATGTCTCCTTGAGCCACTCTTTCTTTGAACGCCTGCATAGTCACCCCGCCCAATCCACCGCCACTTTGACGACCACTTTGTGAACAGACCCCTCCGCAGCTTGCGGCGCGTGACCATCTTCAGGAAAGTAGATGCCGAAGCACCCTGCCGGAACCGTCATCCAGGAATCCGGAGTATCGAGAAATAACTGGACGTCCTTTTCCGTGTTGAAGGGTTGATCCGGGTTCCGACACTCGCCTGCCGGCTTCCACCCAATCACGTCTGGGTTCATCACGGAATACTGGATGTCAATGAATTTGCGGTGGAGTTCCAACTTGGCGCGATCTTTGCCTTTGCCCTGGCCACGGATTACAACGGCGTAAAGCCTGGCGCCATCAATCTCATGACGCCCTGCCGGTAACTCACCTAGATCTGCACGTCGCAGAAAAGCGAACCCCGCCGCGAAGCCGGGGTGTACCCTTTCCCATCGTTCGGCGCTCTCGAGCCGGCTTAGTATCATCTGCCACCTCCCTTTGAAGTGCCTAGCTTAACACAGGATTCAGGAGTCAGGAGTCAGAAGAGCGGGACGCGACCTTGCAAGAGCCGGGGCTCTTCACTTGGCTCCTGAATCCCGAATCCTGAATCCTGACTTTCAGAGCCATCCGCACAATTGGGCCAACAACCTGGAGTACGCCACGTAATTCTGCCAGGAGATGTCAGGCGGCACACCGTGATCGCAACTCGGAATGAACCCGCCCTCCTTCAACAGGGGAGGAACTACGCGCATGACTTCATCTTCCAACGCCGCGCCTCCCGCAGCGATGGCTCGCTTGTCGATTCCGCCCAAATACGCCATCCGCCTTCCGAATTGCTTACGGAAGGCCGCGATATCATTGCCCGCTGCCACCTCGATCGGTTCACACACGTTGATGCCCGCCTCGATCCAGAGTGGTATTAACTCCTCGATGTAGCCGTCGGAATCGACATCAACCAGCGGGCAGCCCGCATCCCTGATTTCTGAAACCCAGCGGCGATAGCTGGGCAAAAGGAATTTTCGCACCATGGCCGGCGAAATCATGCTGTGGGCTTTGTAGGCCATGTCTTCAGAAATGCGCACGCGGTCCACCTTCACCTGCTTTAATATTCGCGCCAGCGCCTGGGAGACAAATTCTTTCCAGAAGTCGATCATCTCCTGGACAAACTCAGGCTGGTCCGCGAAGAACATGCACAGGTTCACCAAGCCACACCATTCGCGCAATTGCCAGAAGGGACCATTGAAATCCACTGTCAGGATAAACTCCCTTGATTCCGGCGGCGGGCAGGTCGCACCGAATTCCCCTGCGAACCGTCCTGGAGCATCCACCTGATACCGGTCTTTCATGCGCTCCCAGTCCTCGCGAGTTTCAACCGGGAACTTGTGCCACTTCCTGGTCACGAAATCTTTTGGCGCCCTTATGTAAGTGTAGTCGTACGTGTCTGAGATCTCGGTGATGGCGCCCATCCAGTCCTGCACGAGGTAGTGACCATCTTTGTGCGCCAACACTTTCTCCTCAAAAGTGGGGATCATTTTGAAGGCGTCCCCGATGGTGCGAATCTCCTGACTCATCGAAGGCAGGCCAAGCTCCCCCAGCAGCGCCTGGAAATAGTCCAAGCCCTCCGGCAATCCCTGCTCGCGCCAGGCGTGTAGCGTGGATTCGCGAGGCTCGCCCGGCATTAGAGGGACGCGCTCAGGCTTGCCAAACAGCAGTGCTCCCAGGTACTGTTCTCGGAAAGTGATAGTCACCTCCGCTTAGACTCTTCTCCGGCTGTATGGTGTACTCCAAAAGGGATGTGGAAAGCAACCATCGCGCTGTCATTCTGAGCGTATAGTCGAAGACTGCTATCCGTGATGTCAGAAACGACCGCCGCGCGGCAAGACTAGCGGTAACTATTTCGTGCCCTGCAAGGGCACAAGATAATAGCCGGGGGCAACGCCCCCGGAAAGCGCGACGCTCGTTCCCCGACCCTGGAGGGGTCGTATAACCCCGGGCCGAAGTACCCACGACCGGTGTGACACTATCCGCATTCGACCCTTTCAGGGTCGGACTTCGGTGGGGCACATCTTCCGGGGGCGTTGCCCCCGGCTACTGCATCGATCCCCTCCGGGGATCAAGGATGGTTCGTCGTCCGTCGGCTGACGGGCTCCGAAGAATGACAGCCTCAAGGGGCCTTTCCGCAACCTGCTATAATCCCAGCGAGCCTAGGGAGGGCGAAAGAAGATGGTGGTTCGGAGATTCCGAAGTTACTTTAACCAAATCACACAAATTCCCGCATGGGGAGAGAACATCCGGCGAGTTTCGAATTTCGAATTTCGAATTTCGATTCTCGACTCATGGCGCCGTCGAGGGATTGTCCAATTAGCTCTGCTGGCCCTGTTACTCACCGCTTGTTTCGGGCACTCGCGGGCGGCTGAACCGGTGGCACAAGGCAGTGTGTATGTAGTTCTGTGGTTTGATACTGAGGATTACATTCTTCCCCAGAGTGATGACGCGGCCAAACGCGTGGCGGAGATTCTCTCCCGTCAGGGCGTTCGCGCCACATTTAAAGTAGTGGGAGAAAAGGGCCGGACCCTCGAGCGGCGGGGCCGCCGAGACGTGATCGAAGCGCTCGGGCAGAACGAAATCGGCTACCACGCGAACACGCACAGCCAGCACCCGACGCCTTCGGAGTACGAAGCGAAGCTCGATTGGGAACAAGGGGCGGAGGAATTCACCCGACGCGAGCGCTCGGGTTTTGAAGACCTGCGCCGTATCTTCGGCAAAGCGCCGACGTGCTATGGGCAACCAGGCAGTTCGTGGGCGCCGCAGGCATTTCCGGCACTGAAAAGCTGGGGCGTCAGGGTCTACCTCGACCAAGGCCTCCAGATAGGACTCGACGGCAAACCATTTTGGTACGGCGGCCTGCTGAATATCTTCAATATCAAAGCCGGATCGGACCTTCACCACAACGATGATTGGTCGAACCTGGATGAGGCCAAGGCCAACTTCAAGGCCACTTATGCCGAACTATCGCTGTCGGGCGGCGTGGTCAGCTTTTACTTTCATCCCTGCGAGTTTATCCACCGCGAGTTCTGGGACGGGGTCAACTTTGCCAAGGGGGCCAATCCGCCACGCGACGAGTGGAAACTGCCGCCCATGAAAAGCCCGCAGGAGATTGAGAGGGACTTCAGCTACCTCGAGGGCCTTGTGCATTATATAAAGTCCTTTCCTCGCGTCCGGTTCATCACCGCCTCCGAGGCGCTGGGGGTGATGCCCGACAGGGCGCAGGGCCACAAGTTTTCCGCCATCGAACTCGGTGAAATTGCCGCGCAAGTTAACTCTGAGGTGTCATTCCAGGCGCGCCCGGACTATGCTCTCACTGCGAGCGAGCAGTTCGAGTTGCTAAACGACTTCGTCGCCCGCGCCATCCGCAAGCAGCCGGCGCAGCCGCTCGTCCTGCGCGGGACACCCTACGGCCCCGCTCTGACCGGCTCTGAACTCGCAGATAACGTGAAGGTGGCTTGGAGCCAATTCTCACGCACCGTATTGGACGTCGCTGAGTTTCTCGAGAAGAGCGGTCAAATTCCAAATGTGGTCTGGCTGGGCAGCACGCCGGTCCCCCCTGAAAGCTATTTGGTGGCTCTCGCCGAGACCACGCGGGCCATGTTAGCGACGAGCGCCTTGCCAGACTCCGTGACCCTTCGGCCCGCGCACCTGGCTGCGGCCCGCTATGTTGCAGACGATTCCCCAAGGCTCTGGGACTGGATCATCTTTCCGGCAGGCTTCGACGCTCCGCAACTGATGGCGCTTGCCAAACTCCAGGCCTGGACGTTGAAGCCGGCGACGCTTGCGGGCGGCAGGTAGCCAGATGGGTAGGTTGGCAGTCGGCGGCGGCCACGGGAGAAGGAGTAATGATGAAATTGCTAACTGCGGAGCAAATTGGGTCTAACGTAGAAGTATTCCGGGAAGGCGTGAAACCTTCGGAACGCGATGCGTCCTTTGATTACTGCTTCAACTACTTTCAACGCTTCCGGGAGGAAGGTCGGCTCAAGGACCTGAAAACGCCGGAACAGGTCCAAGAGAGTTGCATCCAACTGGGCTTTTACCTTGCCAGCTGGGGCATGTACCGAGGATCGGCTTTCCTGCTTAAGAAGAGTGCGAAAATTCTTGAGCCGATAATTGGTCTGATCGCCAATCAGCCTACTGGTTTTTGGGAAATTGATGTTGATTCCTACACACAGGACAATAATATTCAGAGCCTTCTAGATTTCAAGACAGAAATCGTTTCGCTCCCAGAATATAAGAAATCGTCGGACGTGCTTGTTACAAAAATAATGTTAGGCGTTTTCGGCAACGTCCCTGCGTTTGACACGAATTTCCGGAAGGGATTCAAAGCGCATGGCTGCTGCACATTTGGGAAGGACTCTCTTAAGGCTATTGCCGATTTCTACCGAGATAACTCTCAGATCATTGACGATTATCACTGGGCAACCCACACGATTGACTTCAACACCGGGCAGGAGACTCCGCGCCTCTACACCCGTGCAAAGATCATGGACATGGTGTTTTTCATCGAAGGCGGGAAGGTCGGCGGATAATCCGAGGCCCGCATACTGCCTACTGCTCGCTGCCCACTGCCTTCTTGGGGTGGGCTGCAAGAAACGACCAAATGATATCGGTGGCGGGAATGTGATTACGGCTGAGGACTGTTCCTGGCCACTTGTGGCGGCCGCCGAATTCCAGCGTCTTTGACTCGTTGCCAGCCGGCTGGCCCAAAGCATCTAGGGGGCCGTGCAGGCTGAACATATACGTACCCCCGCTATGCACCGCAAAGGCAGTTGCGGCGACGGCGAGAAGTACTTTCTGGCTTATGGTCATGGTTGGTCGTGAAGAAAAATGCACGCCGCCACGAACTTTTGGTGCCGGAGGCACCTTGGAGTGCGGTAGCGCCAGCTACGGCCTTTTCGCGTGAGTCCAAGGCGGCAGCTTCGCTGCCCCACTCCAAGGCGCTTCGCGCATCTTTATGCAACACGGTAAGCCGCGAAACAGATGTGATCAGCGCCCCGAATGGGAGGGTCAAGCGCCTGCTCGCCACTCGCCACTCGTCACTTGTCACTCGTGACTGCCCTTTAAGCGGCGCGGGCGGGCGCCCCGCGGCGCAGGCGGGCGGCGCGGACGGTATTCGACATCAACATGGCGATGGTTAGCGGCCCCACTCCTCCCGGCACCGGCGTGTAAGCGCTCGCCTTTTCCTTCACGTCTTCAGGCTGCACATCCCCCACAAGGACAGATCCTTTAGCCGCGAGCTCCTTGAGCGGGCCTGAGGGATCATGGTAGATTCGCCGAATTTCCTCGGGAGTTGTCAGGCGGTTGATGCCGACGTCGATCACGGTGGCGCCGGGCTTGATGAATTCGCCTGTCACATAGGCCGGCTTGCCCATGGCGGCCACCAGGATATCGCCCTCGCGCGCCACCGCCGGCAGGTCGCGCGTCCTCGAGTGGCAAACGGTTAGTGTGGCATGTTGATGAAGCAGCAGCATGGCCACCGGCTTTCCCACGATGTCACTCCGCCCCACCACCACGGCGCGCGCGCCTTTGATAGGTATCTGGCTGCGAATCAGGATCTCGATGATTCCCGCCGGAGTACAGGGAACCAACCCGGCCGTTCCACTCACGAGGTGCCCGACGTTGATGGGGTGGAACCCGTCCACGTCCTTAGCGGGGTCCACGGCCTCAAGCACGCGCTTGGAATCGATTTGCGCCGGCAGGGGCAGTTGAATCAGAATGCCATCAATCTCATCGCGGCGGTTGAGAGAATCAACCAGCGCCAGCAACCGCTCCTGGGAGGTGTCTGCGGGCAAGTCGATTTTTTCGCTGTAAAGCCCTAGGGACTCACAGGTCTTTACCTTGCTGCGGACGTAAATTTGCGAGGCAGGATTCTCACCCACCAGGACCGCCGCCAGGCCCGGCGTGATCCCAGCGCTCTTCAGCTCGTTAATCTGTTGGGCGAGCTCCGCCTTGATTTGGTCCCGAATCTTATTTCCATCCAAAATAGTTGCTGCCACGGTGGTTCTCCTTGGTAAGTCAGCTATCAGCTCTCAGCCGTCAGCTTTCAGTTCTCTTCACCCAACCCTGTCATTCCGAGCGGAGCGAGGAATCTTGCTCTGTTTCTTTGTTCCGCGATCCACCCCGAAGCAGAGCGAGATTCCTCACTACGCTCGGAATGACAACCTTACAAATGGTTTCCGCGCTATGCTGCCGGCCCCAACTTCCCTTCACGGAACGCCTGGATGTAATTTGCGCAGAACTCGTCGCGTCCCAGCAAGGCCTCGGCGGCGCGGATATTCATCATCAATTGCGGGTCGGTAGGATCGATGATCGCAGCGTCCAGGCCTTGCGCCATGAGGAGGACGATCAGGACTTCATTGAGCAGCTTGCGCATGGGAAGCCCAAAAGAAACGTTGCTGACGCCCGCGCTGAGATGAATGCCGGGATACCGGGCCTTGATCTGTCCCGTGGCTTCCACCAGCGCTCTTCCGTGCTCCGGGCCCGTGCTGATGGGAAGCACGCAAGGATCAACGTAAATATCATCCAGGACAAACCCTTCCGCCGTGAGCCGATCCACCAGGCGGCTAGAAGTCCGGACGCGATCCTCGACCGTGTTAGGCGGCCCCGCCTCCCCCAGGCAAAGGGCGATCACTTTGGGGCGGAACTCCTTCAATAGGGGGAGCAGCGCTTGCATGCGCGCCGGCTCATCGGTGATGGAATTGATCATGGCGCGCTGTCGGCAGAGCGGGAGCGCGCGGCGCAGCGCGGCGGGGTCGGCGCTGTCCAGGCAGAGCGGCGTGGCCACGGTTTCCTGCACGATGTTCACAAGCCAGGGCAGGACTTCCGTCTCCTGACCAGGCAGGCCGCCATTTACGTCCAGCATTCCCGCGCCGGCATTGGCCTGCCGGTGAGCGATTTCCTTGAAGAATTCGACGTCTCTATTGCGGGCGGCTTCTCCGACCTTCTTGCGGGTGCAATTAATCAGTTCGCCGATAACGAGCACAGATTCTAACTCCCTCCTGGATGCTGAAAAACTCCCCGGGTAGGCCGCAGGCCCTCGAAAAACACCCAGGGCGCGTCATTCCCGCGAAAGCGGGAATCCAGCCTCATACGGACCGACGTGGACCCCCGCTTGCGCGGGGGTGACGACACAGCCGATTTTCTTCTCCTTGGTTAGGCCACACGTCCGATGGCAATCGGAATGACTGCGTCCGGCTAGGCTTTTGCCGCGGGTTGCAGATCTTTCCTCTTGCAGACGTTGTCTAACCCGGCCATGCGGTTGGCCAGGGCATTCGTGTTGTCCAAGCACCAGTCGCGCGGGGGGATCAGAGTGCGGGCGAATTTCCGGGGATCGTCCCCTACCGCCAACGCGCCCCGGTAGATTACGTTCCAGATGCAAAGCTGTTCGGGGCGAGCCTCGCAGGTTCCGTCCACCCTCGAGCCTCCGCAGGGGCCGTTGCGCAACTCCTTGTAGCACCATCGCATCGAGCAGCCGGCATAGTCGAGGTGGTCCTGGACACAGTCCCCGCAGCTCCTGCATCCCAGAGTGGCTTTGCGGTAGAGCGTGGAAGGCTCCAGCAACCAGTACCACAACCCGTGGCGCCAGGAATTCCCCGGGGCCGCGTCCCCGTTTGCCTTCAGCCGGGCGCCGAAGAAACGCTGGCCGAATGAACCCTGCGCGATCAGGTGCCGGTGGACCAGCTTGGAAAGCCACTGGACAAAGGTCTCGTGCGGTTTCTTGTGGTTAAGCTGGTAGTTGCCCGCACCATCGCTCAAGCCATCTTCACCCTGCGGCAGCAAGTAAAACTCGTTGGGATAGGGGAAGACCAGCTCGTCCATCTTGCTGCGCCAGTCACTCGAGAGCGCTGCCGCGCGTTCGGTAATGGTCATGAAATCTCGATGCGTGAGACCAAATCCGCCGACGTGCGCTCCCGCAAAGCCGAGAGCCTTCGCCGCCGCGACCATCAGCGCCGCGCGCTCCAGCCGTTGGGGTTTCTTCTCTTTCTCGAGGCGGCGGATGAGCTCATCCGGTATGACGCACCCCGCTACTTCTCCGGCTTGCATCATCTGCGCAATTTTGGCCGTGGGAACATAGACGTTGGCAAGGACAGGGACCTTGCCCAAGCCCTCGCGGGTCAAGTAGTGCTTCAGTTCGCAGAGCTTGCGCACGTTGTATCCCAACTGCGTGATGATGAACTGCGCTCCGACCGCAATCTTCAGTTGCAGCTTGTAAAACTGCATCATCTGGTCGGACTCGTGAACCTTGTAGGGGTTCACGACGCCACCGGCAAAGAAATCGAAAGGCGTGCTCTGAACCGTCCGCGGCCCCAGCTTGTACTCGATGCCCGTCCGCATGGCCTGAATCAGCCAGAGGAGGAGCACGGAGTCCAGGTCGTAAACAGGCTTGGATTTTCCGCCGAAGCCCTCCTTTTGAGCATCGCCCGTCAAAGCCAGAACGTTCTCGACGCCCTCGCGCGCCAAGCCGTGCAGGCGGGCCTCGAGGAAGGAACGGTTTCCATCCTTAGCCGTGAGATGAGCAATCGGTGTGAGGCCTCGTTCCTTGATGAAGGTAACGAAGGCTTCCGGGGGCAGCGCCGGGTTGCCGCTCGGCAGGTCGGTTACACTAATGATCTTGATCCCGTCCGGCTGCTCCGCCGCTTCTTTGACGAAGGTCTCCGCTTCGGCCATGTTGTGATCGCGGCCCAGCACCAGCTCCGCGGTGCAGAAAAATTCCCCTTTTTCGAGCGCCTGTCTCAAATGGTTCTGAGGCCGAGCTTCTCCATCCTGAATCATGTGCTACTCCTTTACAAACTGGATCATTAAAGAACTATCTTGCCGGTCATTCTTCTACCCGTACGAGCGCGGTTCTTGTAATCCGTGCCCCGTCAAAGTTGCCACATAGCTATCGACCAAGCGACGCCCGATGAGCGCGGCAAGTCGCTTGAAAAAAGTCATTCCGCTTACCGGATCGTCGTGCAAGATGTTATCCACCCGGGACCTCTCGATCCTTGAGGCCTTGACAGGGCCAAGGCATTCGGCCGAAGCCGTGTAAGTTTCATTTCCCACCAGACTGGACCAACCAATCATATCGCCCGGGTCGCTGGCCACGTGGGCCAGGAGCCCTTGGAGTCCCACGCTAATCCGCACCCGCCCTTCAATGAGAACATAAAATTCGCGGGCGGGTTCACCCTGATGAAATAGAAAATCCCCCGGCGCGTGCAATTCCTCGAGAGCAGTTTCCAGAATCTTCTTTCGCGTCGCCTCGCGCATTCCCTCGAAAAGATAGGCAGTGTCAATATACATCGTTCGCTCCTATCTCAAAACAGTCCTGATACTTTCCCGGTCTTCACATCCACATCCACCCGGCGGAAGCCGGGGTTGGATGACGTCCCAGGCATCAAGCTGATCGTACCTGCACAGGGGCAGAGGAACTTCGCACCAGAGTACACCAGGACGTCCCGAATCGGCAGGATCCAACCTTGCGGAACCCCCTTGAGCGTCGGGTCGTGGGTTAAACTCAGGTGCGTCTTCACCATCATGGTGGCGTAATCGGCGAATTTGGGATCGGACTCGAACTGCTTAGCCTTGGCGTCCGCCTCCGGCGCCCATGCCACACCGTCCGCTCCGTAAACGACTTTGGCAATAAGTTCCACGCGGTCTCGCAACTTCATCTCGAGCGGATACAGGAATTGGAAGTTGTTGTCGTCCTTGCATGCATCCAGCACTGTATCCGCCAGCTCAAGGGCTCCTTCGCCGCCCTTAGCCCAGTGTTCGGAAGCCGCGCACCGAGCCCCCGTAGCTTCCACCGCCTTGTGCACCAGGGCGATTTCCTCCTGGGTATCGGTATGGAAGCGGTTGATGCAGACCACGGGATTGATCCCCGAGCGACGAATGATTTCGAGGTGATGAAGCAGGTTGGGAAGCCCCTTTTCGAGGAGCTTCAGGTTCTCCTTGGTGTATTCCTCGGGGAGGGGCAAACCCGGTGACACCCGGGGACCACCCCCATGCATTTTGAGAGCCCGGATAGTGGCAGTCAGGATGGAGACATTTGGCTTCAGACCGCTATAACGGCACTTGACGTTCCAGAACTTCTCGAAACCTATGTCCGCCGCAAAGCCGCTCTCCGTCACGTGATAATCGAACATCTTCAGGCCGAGCCGGTCGGCGATGATGGAAGACTGTCCCACGGCGATGTTGGCGAAGGGGCCGGCATGCACCATGCAGGGCTGGTACTCCGCAGTCGAGCAAAGTGTGGGGTTAATGCAGTTGCGCATCCAGGCTGTCATGGCTCCCGCAACGTCCAAGTCGCTGGTAGTAACCGGGTTCCCCTTCTTATCGTAGGCAACGGTAATCTCTCCGAGGCGCTTTCTCAGGTCTGCCAGGTCGGTGACAATGGAAAGAATGGCCATCAGCTCGGAACTGACGGCGATGCCGAACTTGGACTGCATCATGAAGCCGTCTTGCTTGCCGCCAATGCCGATGATGATGTTGCGCAGCGCTTGTGCGCAGAAATCCATGACCCAGCCCATTTCCACGCGCGTGGGGTCAATATCCAAGCGGCGCATTATGCTGTGTTGCTGCAATTGCTCGTCGTTGTAGTTTCGCTCGTGCTGCATGCGAGCGGTAAGCGCCACCATGGCCAGATTGTGGGCACGCTCGATGTCGTTGATATCACCCGTCAGACCCAGGGAAAACTCGGTCATGGGGATCAACAGGGCGTTCCCCCCGCCGGCTGCCGTGCCCTTTATGTTCATGGTCGGACCGCCGGAAGGCTGGCGCAGGCACCCGCCAACATTCTTGCCGCGCTTGCCCAATCCCTCCATCAAACCAAGAGAAGTCGTGCTCTTTCCCTCGCCCAAAGGGGTGGGAGTTATCGCAGTAACCTCAATGTATTTCCCATCCGGACGGTCCTTGAGTCGTTCAATGATCTTGAGGAAGTCCAGCTTTGCGAGCCGTCCCATTGGGATCATCTCGTCTTGTCGCAGGCCCAATCTTTCCTGCCATTCGCGGGGGGTTGGCATATCCCGTTCGGTCGCTTCTGAAATCTGCCAGTCCTGCATTTTTGTCGCGTCGTACGCCATCCTTAGGCCCTCCAGAATCTCAGTAGGATTATTCGGTTCAACAGCTTGGAAATGAGTGGCACGTCCTGTATTTCCAGCAGGTTACGTGCCATCTTCAAGCTTCTTCGCCAATTTCAGGGCTCGGAAATGGATTCGTCTGACAAATGATTTCAGGGAGTTAGCTGGAACCGAAGCCTGTCAAGCGTTGGGATGGAAATAAACCCCAAGGCAACCCCGCAGCAAATGGGGAGTTTGGCACTCTTTCATAGGACAAATCGCGTTTCCTGGGAAAAACGCACAGTTGGTGGTTATCTCCCCCCTAGGCCATGATGCCCGATTCCATTAGTTCTCACCGGCGGATTTGCGCGGATTCAATCTGGAATGTCGCAGCGGGGAATTCCGAAAGGAGATCGGGAAAGGCAAGTACTCGAATCCCGAGGGGAGAGATCCCCAATCCTGGCAGTTGGTTTGGAACCTTCGAGTTATCTAAAGACACCCTTCCCGACGGAACGAGGTACACGCCCCCCTCGTCGGCCACAATGGTCTCTGTTTCTCCGCTTGCTTTCTCCACAAAACCCACCGTATTGAGCGCGCTTGGAGGGGAACGCGTGTCAGTCTGGGCCGACCGTTCTGCCAAGTGAACGCCCTCAAGGCCTGTCCGAGGAGTCTCAAGTCCTTTCAGCCTTTCACAGGACTCAACTAGGTGTTCGGGCGGAGGTCTTGATGGGTTGACAGCAGGTTTGCCAGCGGCTGACCCCTCCGTCTTACCAACCTCTACGGGCGGATCGGTACCCGAGAAACCTGTAGGCAAAGGCGGTCCGCGCCACCAAGAAATTGGTGGGCGAACAGCCTCGGAATCCCTCTCGATTTCAGAGGGCAAGGCCGACCTCTCTTTCGACTCCTCCACAATCTCGACAGAAAAAGGGGTAACTCGCAGCGCTCTGTACTTCTCGGCGAACAACTCGCCCTCGTGCGCCAAATAGACCTGGTCGAATACTTCGACGATGGCTTCCTTCTCTCCGTCGGCTTTCTGCACAAACCCGAGAGGCATGACCGCCGACTCGTTTCCGCTTCCATCCGAAGGCGGACTGGGTTCAACTGCGGGGGAGGGAGGCACGAGAGTTCGAGGTATACTCGCTTCAAACCGATTGCCTGAGTAGTCAGCCAGGGGTTCGGGCTGCACGATACTAGCCGGCTTGAACCGCGACCCTCCATCGCTAGCAGGGGTTCCCTGCGGCTTGTCTGCGGTAGAAGGCTCAGGGCCTAAAGCAGCCAGAGGCACCTCGCCAGCCTCCTGGGCGAGGGACTTTGTCCGGTGGGGTTGGGACTCAAGGGCAGGTGATTCCGGTGGATTAATTGTCGGGGGTGAGAACTCTGCCACTTCGACATTGGCTGGGGAGGCTATCGGGCCATGGAACTCTTTTGCGAACGATTTATTGGCTTGGCTAAGGCGAACGTGTTCCCCCTCGGCGACGATTGCTTCGACCCGACCATCCGCTCTCTCCACATAACCCAGTTCCTGAGGCTCAGATGGCTGTGACCTGCGGGCAGCAGAATCGGCGGCAAATTGGTGATTGGCGTCGGGTTTTGAAACCACGTCGAGAACAGGCCCTGGAGGCGCAGGCGGGCTTTCGCTGGCAGGCGCCTGCCCCCTGGCTTGTCCGGTCTCCGCCAGAACCCGGGCCACTGGGGAATGCGCTGAGTTCTCAACAAGTTCCACAGCGGAGGAATCGATCTTCGCCACCTTGAAATTGTCTTCAATGGTCTCGCCCTCATGCACAACGTGGACGCGGTCCTCCAGAGAAATGATCGCCTCGACCTGGCCATCGGCTTTCTCGACATAGCCCAGAGGTTCCAGCGTGATCGTCTTGGGCTGGGACGGAGCGACGGTGGGCAATTGGGCTCCGGCGGAAGGCGTAGAGGCAATGTGGTTTGGCTGGCTAGCCGCAAGGGAATGCTGTGCGACTCGAGCTTGGGGCTGCAACCTGCTCCTTGTCACCGCGTTCTTACTCCCCGCTGCTTCGTTGGGGCGCCGCACGGGATGTTCGGGAGAAGACGTCGGAGGGTGTTCGGCGACTGGAACGGACCGAGCCAAGTCCGAAACGACGTGCATCCGCCTTGGCCCTTTCTGTAACTGCCGGACCAAGCCGTTTAGAAGTATCAGGCACACCACGGCCAGGATGCCGCTAATCCAAAGTTCAGAGTGCCTGCTTCTATTCATCGTATCAGCCCAGGGTCGACATTCAACCCGGAACTGGATTCAAGAACCAGATTAAGTCATGCGTCCGAGGCGGTGTCAACAAGAATCTCTCACCATTGCACGCACGGGTATAGGCTGGGAAGGTGAACTGCGCGGTGAGCATTCTGGCCCGAAACCTCCATTTGCAAAACGACTTGTGGAGTAGCGTCGGAGGCGACCTCCAAATACCGCGCGCCGGTGGGATCGTCGGCCGGCGTGGTTATGCTAAATACCACGTTGTTGTCAGCCAGTTGTTGCGCGCTTCCACCCCAAAAGGCGTAAACAGGCGCCAGATTGTCCTGCCAAAAGACGGTTGCAATCATGCTACTTTCATCGACTTGATATATATGAAGCCAGCTTCAGGGGCGAAGGCGCGTCAGGACAAAAGAATCTGGTCCAATGCAAAGGAAACCGTGAATCAGTCCCGAGGAGGAGTACTTCATTTCTGCGTGGGAGTAAGCTGGACGTCATCCAGCCAAACCTTCCCTGAAATAAGGTTGTCGAACTTCTTACTGGGAACTCGGGTAAGTCTCACGACGATCAACTCGGTTTTTGGTCCGGCAGCGAAATCCATATGCAAAGGCGTCCATCCGTCGGTACTGCCAGTCAAATCGTCAGTAAACTTGTCCAGGGCTGCGGGGTTGTAAACATCGAACACTTCCAGGCGAGGCCCGCTGTCAGTTGTAATGTCTTCCGTTTTCATGAAAGCCCGAAGGCGGTAGGATTGCCCAGGAGATACTTTGACGTACTGGAAAACATGCTGGTACAGGAGGTTCTGCTTACCCGAGAATTGAATCAAGAGGGCATGGCTGGGAGAGTGATAAGTCGAAGTATCCGGACCTGCATAGACACCTTCAACGGGACCGATTCTCCAAGCAAAACCGAAATTCAACAATTCGTCCTCGAAGTCGCCATTGGAAATGAGGTTCTCTTGGGAGGAAACCGACGAGTATCTAATGAGCCCTTTTTTCTGGAGGTCGGTCCAGACCTGGTACGCCTCCGCCGGCCGGCGAGCGCCGATCAGGCTGTCAATGTGAGGGGCACTATAGACAGGAGCGAATTCCTCACGCCCGGCCACAATTCGTTTCCAAACGGCCTGTGCCTCATCCAAGCGACGCTGAGAAATAAGAAAATTCAAATAACTGAATTCGGTGTCGACTCGCTCAGGAATCAGTTGCTGAAGAATCTTCCCAGCATCGTCAGTGGCCTTCCACGCCAAGCTAAAGACATTGCTGTCATATTGCGCCGTGCCGGCAAGCACGACCCTAAAATGCCGGAAAGCCTCGTCAATATTGCCCTGCAACAAATAGAAATTGGCGATGGGCCATTGATAGGCAGGGAGATTTGGGGCCAGAAGATGCACCTGGCGAAGGTAGGCTCCTGCCTCTCCCAATCTGCCCTGGAACTCCATCGCCACCGCCAATTCCAACCAGATTTGAGGGTCATCAGGATCAAGATGTGCAGCGCGGCGAAAGTGCTCCTCGGCCTTCCCAAGTTGGAGATCGGCGGGGCTGTACTCATAAAGACGACCCAGTCGCATATGGTAGTCGGCATTGCTTGGGTCGAGCTTGACGGCACGCTCGAGGTTGTAAACTGTCGGCCTGCTCGCCAGCACATCCGCGACGTAGGCCTTGCCCACCCAACCTATTAGCGCCAGGAGCACTGCAAGCTCGATGCCGACCAGCAACCACCTCGCAGGTTTCGTTTTGATCGCAATTTGCATACGTTCCGTCCCGCCCGATTTGGTAAAATTTGCGTGAAATTGCCGCTCCATTATACGATAGAAGTGTGGAGATGGCACCCCGTGAAGTTCAATCGGCTTGACATTGTGTTGGCGCGCGGGTAAATTTATGTTGCTAGGGTTTCACGTGCGTATCTCCCAAACTGGATCCTCATTGCAAGGCGGCGACAGGGGGAACAGGCTTTATCGGGGCAAAAATGAAGGGTCTTCCGGAACATACGTCTCTGAGTTTCACAATCTGCTTATCGTTCGTGTTCCTATTTACCTCGTCTCCGTCGCGTGCCCAGGATGCCCATGATGAGCCCGCTTCCCCGGATACCCAAGCGATTCAAAATCCCGCAGACAATACGGATACGACAGAGGGAAAGGGGCAAGGGAATTCTGACCAGTACTTCGGTGGGCCCATCGGTCCCAATTACGTACTGGGACCTGAGGACGTGATCAAGATCGATGTCTTGAACGTTCCTGAGTTATCAAGAACCACCTTTCGAATTGCCAACGATGGGACGATTTCCCTCCCACTGATTGGCCGAGTCCAAGCGGCAGGTTTGACCGCCGAGCAGCTCCGCAAAGAGCTTGCGGACAAATGGGGTGAGAATTACCTCCAAGACCCTCAGGTGACGGTTTTTATTGACCAATTTAGGGCCATGCCTGTATCTGTCATTGGAGCGGTGGAGAAGCCCGGGCTTTATCCCCTTACTGGCCGGCGCTCCCTAATTGAGATGCTTTCGATGGCCGGCGGTTTTGGCAAGAAGAACACGTCGCCGGCGGGACGCACAGTGCTCGTAACACGCAAGGGTGGCTTCAAGGACCTGGCGCCGGTCGATGGAATGCACGTGCGTGGGCCGGACCAAATTGAAGTCGACCTCAACCGGCTCCTCTACACCAGGGATGAAAACCTCAATATCGAGGTGAGGCCTCTCGACATCATCTCCGTAAGTAAGGCGGACGTTGTCTATGTGACAGGAGCAGTGAAGAAGCCAGGCGGGTTTGTCCTTGAGGACCGCCCCACCATGACGGTTTTTCAGGCCATTGCCATGGCGCAAGGTTTTACGGGAACTGCAGCAAAGGGATCGGCTCGTATTGTGAGAACCAATCAGGACGGCTCGAAGACAGAAATCCCTATTAACCTGGGGAAGATTCTAAAAGGAAAGGCAGAAGACACAACGCTGGCGGCGAATGACATCCTGTTTGTTCCCGACAGCAAGACGAAAATCGTGGGCGCACGGGCCACCGACGCCTCAATATCCACTTTCTCGGGATGGCTCATTTGGGCCCATTAAGCTGCCTAGCCCAGCTTCTACCTGGTGATTGATGCCAAACGCAGAAGTCCCTAATACGGACCGCGCTCAGAGCCTGGTACTCTCAGGCCCCCAGAGCTTGCAACGGCCTATCGAGACGTTGGATGTCTCGGCTGAAGAAGTCCCGCACCTACTTGATTATTGGAACGTCATTGCCAAGCGCCGGTGGGTGGTTTTATCCTGCCTATTGATTGTCTTCACCACAGTAGCCATCGGTACGCTCAAGAAGAAGCCCATCTATGAGGGGAAAGTCCTAATTGAGATTAACCCCGAGCAGCCGAACGTTTTGAATTTCCAGGAAGTTCTTCAACTCACTTCCATCGATATCGACAGTTATCGGGAGACTCAATATAAGGTTTTGCAGAGCCGAACCCTCGCCCGGCATGTAGTGGATGACCTGAAACTGTACCGCTACCCCGAGTTCTATAAAGGGCGCATCCTGTTCGGCATGATCGAGCGAGACCCTGAAAAGATTCCAAGTCCCTCGGACCCCGGGCCTCTGGACCCCTCGATGCGCGCCTACCGCAACACCGTGAATAATTTCATAGACAACATCGACGTGAGTCCGGTTCGACGCAGTAACCTTGTGGAGCTGTACTTTTACTCCGAAGATGCTGAAATGGCGGCGCGCATCGCCAACCAGCTATCTAATGATTACATCAGGCAGAACCTTCAGGTGAAGTGGGATGAAACCACCAAGGCGTCAGAGTGGCTTCAGGAACAACTGGTGGGGCTCAAGGCCAAAGTTGAAAAGTCGGAAGATGACTTGCAGTCCTATGCGCGAGCCAACTCTATCATATTTGTCGAAGAGAAGCAGAATCTCGTCAACGAACGGCTCAAGCAGCTTCAGGAAGCGTACACCAAAGCCCAGACAGAACGTTTTCAGAAAGAATCCCTCTATAATCTCGTACAAGCCGGCAGGGTTCAGGATCTGCCGGGCATACTGGACAACAAGCTGATTCAAGATCTGTCCGTGCGACTGGCCGAATTGCAGCGCGACTACGCCCAAATGACGGCCACAGTGAAGCCTGAGTACCCTAAAGCTATTGCTCTGAAGAAGCAGATTGACACGATCCAGGCTTCACTCGATCGCCAGAAAAAGAATTTGTCGCAGAACATTATAGATTTATATCGTACGGCGCTCGCCAACGAGAAGTATCTGGGACAAGCCCTGAACGAGCAGAAGAAGGTAGTGAACGATATTGCTGAGAAATCCATCCAATACAATATCTTGAAGCGGGAGGTGGACACCAACAAGCAACTCTACGAAGGGATCCTGACGCGCATGAAGGAGGCGCGAGTCTCGGCCGGAGTTCAGGCCAGCAACGTTCGGATTGTGGACGCCGCCGAGGTTCCCAAGAACCCCGTTAAGCCAAGAGTAGTCCTCAACCTCGCGCTCGGCATTATCCTGGGCGTGGGCATAGGTGTCGGGCTGGCTCTCTTCCAGGAGTATCTCGACAATACGCTCAAGACGGCCGATGAAGTGGAAAGGCTGTTGCGTTTGCCCGCGCTTGGCCTGCTTCCGGACTACATTAGCAACGGCGACGGCAAAGCCGTCGGCGATAAACTGGCGGTTGTGCATCAGGGTAACAACGGCGACGTTGCCCCGGCAGTTCAGACCGGACGGGAGGCGACAGAAGCCTATCGTACACTTCGCACTTCGATTCTGCTTTCCGCCAACCCCGTGCCAAAGATACTTCTGATTACAAGCGCCCTGCCGTCGGAAGGTAAGACTACAGTTACAGTCAACCTGGGAGCTACGCTTGCCAGCCTGGGAAGCAAGGTGGTGATTATTGATTGCGACATGCGGCGGCCTTGCTGCCACCGATCGACAGGTGTGGAAAACAAGCCCGGCTTTGTGCGATGCCTTACGGGCCACGTCGAGTTGACTGACGCCATCCTGCCAGTGCCCGGCGTCCCCAACTTAAGTGTGATTCCTTGCGGGCCCATCCCCCCCAACCCGGCGGAAGTTCTTTCTTCGCCGCTTACCGCCGACTTGCTTCGCCGGCTCCGGTCTGAGTTTGAATATGTATTGCTCGACTCCCCACCTTTGCTGACCGTCTCCGACAGCCGAATACTCTCGACCCTTACCGACGCAGTGGTGCTTGTGACAAGGGCCTACAGTACGCCGTTTGACCTCGTCCGCCGCGCGCGAGGTTTGCTTTATAATTCCGGGGCCCGCATTCTGGGCGTTGCGCTGAACAGTGTGAACGCCCATAAGGAAGGCGGCTCCGGGTATGGCTTGTACCGGGACGGATACGGGTATGGGTACGGGTACGGGCAGGATTCCAACGAAGATTCCGCCAGCCAAACTGATTAAGACCACATGAAACCTAAAGTCGTGATCCTCTGTGGTGGCATGGGAACCCGCTTGCGGGAAGAGACGGAGTACCGGCCCAAGCCACTGGTTGAGATCGGCGGCAAACCTGTCCTCTGGCACATTATGAAGATCTATTCCCATTACGGGTTTAATGATTTCATACTGTGCTTGGGGTACAAAGGCTCGATGATCAAAGAGTATTTCTTGAATTACCGCCTCATGAACAGCGACTTCACATTGCGCCTCAACTCTCAAGAGGATCCTGAATTCCTGGGGACCGAGATGCGAGACCAGTGGTCAATCACATTTGCGGACACCGGAGCCGAAGCGATGACCGGCGCCCGGGTCAAGCGTATTGAGCGGTACGTTACCGGCGACCATTTCATGATGACTTACGGTGACGGTGTAGCAGACCTCGACATCCGCAAGCTGTGGGAAATCCACCTTGCCCACGGGAAGATCGCGACAGTGACTGGCGTTCATCCCCTTTCCCGCTATGGTGAACTATCTGTAGAGGGCTCACTGGTGAAAGAATTCAATGAGAAGCCTTTGGATCAGAGCGGATTTATCAGCGGCGGCTTTTTTGTTTTTCAGCGCAAGTTCTTTGATTATCTCTCGGACGACGACAGTTGCGTTCTTGAGCGAGAGCCGCTGGAACGACTGACACGAGAAGACCAGTTCGTTGGTTACCTCCACCATGGATTCTGGCACTGCATGGACACCTACCGTGACTTTCTTGCCTTGAACGAATCCTGGAAGAAAGGTGCTCCGTGGAAGGTGTGGGAATGACGGCCTCGGCATTCTGGAAAGGTAAACGAGTATTTGTAACGGGCGCTACGGGCATGGTGGGCTCGTGGCTCACCAAGGACCTTCTGGAACGCGGCGCCCGCATTGTGGCTTTGGTTCTCGATGCGGACCCGCAATCGGAGCTTTATCGAAGCGAAGCGATCCGTCGCATCAGCGTCGTGCAAGGCCGGCTTGAAGACTTCTATGCCGTCGAGCGGGCCATCGTGTCGCACGAGGTGGACACGGTCTTTCATCTTGGCGCACAGGCGATCGTTTCGGTGGCGCACCGCTCGCCGCTCCCGACCTTGGAGACCAATGTGCGCGGAACGTGGAATGTGCTGGAGGCTAGTCGCCTCCACTCCGACTTGGTGGAGCGTGTCGTGGTGGCCTCGAGCGACAAGGCTTATGGTGAGCACGACGCCCTTCCTTACACGGAGGATATGCCCCTCCGCGGCAAGTACCCTTACGAGGTGTCCAAGAGCTGCGTCGACCTCATTACCCAGAGCTACTATCACACCTACGGGCTCCCGGTGGCCGTGGCGCGTTGCGGCAACATCTATGGCGGAGGAGACCTCAACTGGACTCGCATCGTGCCGGGGACGATCCGATCGCTCTTTCGTGGGGAGTCGCCACTCATTCGCAGCGATGGGAACTATATTCGTGATTACAACTATGTTAGAGACGTCTCCCGAGCTTATCTGACCCTTGCCGAGCGGCTTGCGTCGGAGAAAGTGCTCGGCCAAAGCTTCAATTTCAGTCCTGATTCTCGAGTGAAGGTCCTTGAGATCGTGAATAAGATAAGAGAACTCATGAAGTGCGAGCACATTCAGCCCACAGTGCTTGCCTCGGCCAAGGGTGAAATTCGGAATCAGTATCTTTCCTCCGCCAAGGCTGCTGAAGTCCTGGGATGGAAGCCAGCCTACACTCTGGAAGAGGGGCTGAAAGAAACCATCGATTGGTATGTGAGATTTTGGGGAAGGGAACCGAAGGGAGCGGCTCCGGTGTGAGATTTCGGGTGGACTCTGCGCTTCTGGGACTGGAAGCCCACCGAGGTTTGCGTTGATGCGCACGAACACGAATCGCGCCCGCGGCAGGCAGGAAGCGGGCTTATTAGATTTGACCTCGGAGAAACCCTAAGCTGTTGTATGGAAATCAGGCCTCTCAAGTTGTCGGGGACCTTTGAGATCCTCTTGCAGCCCCACCGGGACGAACGCGGCTATTTTGTGCAGGTCTACGACGTTGATACGTTCCGGACCTGCAACCTAGCAACCGAATGGGTTCAGGAAAGCGAGGCGTTTTGTTCTCAAAAAGGTGTGGTTCGTGGCCTGCATCTTCAGAAGCCGCCCTTTGCCGAGACCAAGTTGGTCCGGGTGGTGCTCGGTGCGGTGTTGGACGTCTTCGTCGATCTGCGCCGGGCTCGAAGTCTTACGGTCAATGGGACGCCATCGAATTATCAAGCCAGGATCAGAAAACTCTTTACGTTCCCAAAGGGTTCGCACACGGCTATTGCACTTTGAGTGAGGAGTCCATAGTACTTTACACAATGGATTCCCGCTACGCACCGGAAGCCGCAGCGGACATCCGGTGGGACGACGCTGACTTGGCGATCCCCTGGCCAACGCCTACGTGAAGCCCGACGAGCTTTACGCAGCCTATCGCGCCGCGGGCATGACAGCGGAGGGCTTTCACGGCCGCAAATTCACACGCTTGAAGCAACTGCGCTTTCTGCTGGAGAGCAGGAAACTGGACACTGCGCTGGACGGCCTCTGCGGGCGGGGCGACGAACAATTCCCTTGGGGACAAATGAAATGATATGAAGATCGAACCTCTCAAACTCTCCGACACCTTCAAGGTCATCCTCGACCCGCGGAAAGATGAGCGAGGATATTTCGTGCGCACCTTCGATAAAGCCATCTTCCAGGCGTGCGGGCTGGCAACCGACTGGGTGCAAGAGAATCAATCGCGTTCTGACCGGCGAGGCATTATCCGCGGTCTCCATTTCCAAAGACCTCCCCACGCTGAGACAAAACTCGTCCGTGTCGTGACCGGGGCAGTCTTCGATGTTTTCGTTGACCTGAGGAAGGCTTCCCCCACTTACGGTCAATGGGATTCAGTGGATCTTTCCGCGGACAACCATACCATGGTATACATTCCGAAGGGTTTTGCACACGGTTTCTGCGTGGTCACCGATGTAGCGGTGGTCGTGTACAAGATGGATGCGTGCTATGTGCCGGACGCGGAAGGCGGCCTGCGATGGGATGATGAAACACTGAACATTCGGTGGCCAACAGACAAGCCGTTTGTGTCGGCCAAAGATAAGGCGCTGCCGGCCTTCAAAGATTTTGTCTCCCCTTTTTAGCAGGCTTTGAAAGGGGACTCCGATCACCAAATTCATTCAGGGAACAAAACCTAGCGGGAGGAGCTCGCTCCTGGGTAGAAGTAGAGACACTCTGGTGGTACGTCGCAGGAGGTCGGTCGGCCGGACGTCGAAAAATCTTTTAGTTGTCGGAAAACTGCAATGCGAATTCTCGTAACGGGCGCCGCCGGTTTTATCGGTTCGCATCTTGTCCGGCTTCTGGTTCGCGAGGGGCACAGCGTGTCCGCTGTCCTACAGCCTGAACGACCAGCCGAGCGCTTGGCGGACTGCATAGATCAGGTCCGTGTGTTCTCCATCGACCTGAACGATGCGCAGGCTGTCCGGTCCATGACGTCGGAAATTCTTCCCGAATGTGCCATACATTTGGCGTGGTACGTAGTTATGGGGAAATACCTGCGTGCGCCCGAGAACCTTGATTGTGTCTCAGCAACCATTGCACTGGCCGGAGCGTTGGCATCCGTTGGCTGTCGGCGCTTTGTGGCTGCGGGAACGTGTTTTGAATATGACTGGGATTACGGGTTTCTGTCGGAGGAAATTACTCCCCTCCGACCGCGGAGCTTGTACGGGGTTTGCAAGAATGCCACGCGCGAAATCCTCCAAGCATATTGCGAGAAGATGGGCATGCCATTTGCGTGGGCGCGCATTTTCTATCTCTATGGGCCGCAGGAAGCTGAGGTGAGGTTGGTTCCCTCCGTGATTCGCACTCTGTTATCGGGGCAGACTGCCAAGTGCACCCAAGGAGAACAGATTCGAGATTATCTCCATGTCGCGGATGTCGCCTCGGCCCTATGGGCAGTCGCGAGAAGCCCCTTGACGGGTCCAGTCAATATTGGATCGGGGGACCCCGTAAAGCTTCGGACTATCGTGGAAACCATTGCCCAACTATTGCACCGGGAAGAAAATGTTGTACTTGGAGCTTTGCCCACCGATCCCCAGGAAGCGCCGGTGTTGTTCGCGGATGTTCGGAAGCTGGCAAAAGTGGTCGGGTGGAAACCTTCCCTATCCCTCAAAGATGGGCTCGCAGAAACCTGCCAATGGTGGAAATCAATGGTGCAGCGCCCATGACCATCACATCTTGCCCACTATGTACAAACGCTTCCCCGCAGATATTCTTCGAACGAAGGGGGGGACCCGTCCACCAGAATTTGGCTTGCGCAAGCGCTGAGGAAGCGCGCCAGTTTACTCGTGGGGACCTCCTGCTGGCATTCTGTGGAACGTGCGGTTTTGTCTTTAACACAGCGTTCGACCCCAACCGCCTCAGATACTCTGCCGCCTATGACAACACCCGGAGTTGCTCTCCCTATTTCAAGCATTACCTCACGGAGCTGGCGGAGTCCCTCCTTACCAAATACTGTCTTAACGATAAGTTGGTCATCGAAGTGGGTTGCGGGAAGGGAGAATTCCTGCGACTGCTTTGCAAGGACGGAAGAAACCGAGGCATTGGATTCGACCCCAGCTACGTCGGCCCTGACACCGCGGAGCAAGGGGCAGTGCGCTTTATCCGTGCATTTTATGATTCACAGCAGACCCAATTTGCCCCTGATTTTGTCTGCTGCCGTCATGTCATCGAGCACGTGCAATCTCCTTTGGATATGCTGCGTGCCCTCCGACAGGCCATCGGAAACCGGATGAACTCATATGTATTCTTCGAAACTCCGGCACTACCTTGGATTCTCAATACGGTAACATTCTGGGATTTCTTTTACGAACACTGCTCGTATTTCACGGCAGAGAGTCTCACCTGGGCATTCGAACGGGCAGGATTTCAGGTCCTGGAAGTACCCTCGGCGTTCGACGAGCAATACATTTGCGTTGAGGCAAAGCCTGCCTTGGCCAATAGAACCACCGAACCAACAATACCACCGTCTGTTCCTGATCTGTGGTCAAAGATCCAATCCTTCCTGGGGCGACTGAAGGAACGCATGGAAATGTGTGAAGAAAAAATCGACACTTTCGCGAGAGCCGGGGGCTGCGCGATCTGGGGGGCGGCGGCTAAAGGAACAACCTTGGTGAACACGATTGACCCGGAGAATCGTCGCATTCGCTTCCTTATCGACATTAATCCCGCCAAGCAAGGGAAATTTGTTCCGGGAACTGGACATCCGATTGTGTCACCCAGCCACCTCCGAGAGCAAAGAAGCCGCATCGCCGGAATCATAAATATGAATCCCAATTATCTGGAAGAAAACCGATCGCTCCTGGCGCAAATGTCGCTTGAAATCCCAATCGTGTCACTGTAAAGGAGGACCGCTATTACGCACGGTGGATCCAGCGTGTTCTATGCGAGCCTATTTGAGATCTTGGGACATGGTCGTGCGATATCTATTGACGTTGAAATCCGGCCGCAAAACCGTAAGGCAATCGAAGAGTACGCGCTTCTGCTTTTCCCTGCACTAGACTGTTCTAGGGATGTTGGGTTTTGAGGTCGGATGTCGACGCTTTCAAAGGACATCGACTATAACTTCTCCGAGCGTGTGCAACATGAAACAAATCCTTCTGAACCCTGCCCGAAGCTTAAGGAAGGCGGCCGCGCGCGCGACGCGTTGGCTTGTAAGGCGAATCCCGGGGGCCGCATGGGAGATGGTCCCAGGGCCACTCACCTATAACCAGGACGGGTTAGCAACCGTCACCAATGCTGATTTTCTCAGCGACCCACGCTTTCAGGAGGCGTATCGCCTGGGGGAACAGACAGGTTCCTGGGGGGACTCCCGCATCCACTGGCGTGTCTATGTCGTCTGCTGGGCAGCCGATAAGGCGAGCCGATTGGAAGGCGACTTTGTCGAATGCGGAGTGAATCGAGGTGGCTACGCGCGCGCCGCAATGCACTTCGTCGATTTTCCCAGGCTCGACAAGACTTTCTACCTACTCGACACATACCATGGACTCGAGGACAGGTTGATTTCTGAGGCCGAGCGGAAGCGCGGCATCCCCCAGTTTTACAGGTACGAGGAGTGCTACGAGGCGGTCTGCAAGACTTTCGAGGGCTTCCGGACTGTCATTGTGCGAGGAGTGGTCCCTGAGACTCTGCCCCGAGTGAAAGCGGCGAAGGTATGTTACCTTTCCATCGACATGAACTGCGCCGCCCCGGAGATTGCCGCCGCGGAATACTTCTGGGATAAGCTGGTCCCTGGCGCCGTGATGGTTCTGGACGACTACGGCTGGGAGCGACATTACGAGCAGAAGGTGGCGTTTGATCGCTTCGCTGCCCGGAAGGGCGTGAGGGTCCTTGCGTTGCCCACCGGCCAAGGCCTGATCTTCAAGCCATAAGCTAGGGAATTACCTGCATGTCGAGACTGGTCAAGAACACCCTTTACAACCTGTTGGGCCAGGGAACCCTCATGGTCCTGGGCTTCGTCGCGGTGAAGTATATCTTCAGGCAGTTGGGAGAGGACGCCCTCGGAATAATCTACTTTGCACTTACGGCAAGTACCGTCCTCTCCTCCATGCTGGAAATGGGTATCGGATCAAGCGCCGTCAGAGAAATCTCAGCCCACGGAGCCAACGAACCCGAGTACATTGTTGACTTGATTCGCACAGGGTCGCTTTTCTTTTGGAGCATTTACGCATTTTTCGCCCTGCTGCTCGTTCTGGGCGCACCCGCCATTGCCCACCACTGGATAAAGCTAGGAACACTGGGACCCGAAACTGCCATAAGAGTCCTGCGGGTCATCGGCGTTGCGTCGCTGGTGGCGTTCCCGCGAACTTTCTATGTGTGCATTTTGCGCGGGCTGCAACGCATGGAGTTCAACAATCTGATCGATGTGGGCACTTCCGGCTTGCAACAGTTCGGCACGATTGTAATCCTGCTGCTGGGCGGAGGATTGATGCAGGTCGCGCATTGGATGATGGTTTGTTTTTTCGCCTGTATCGCGGCCTATGCTTTCATCTGCTCACGCTTCTTTACCTGGAGGGCGCTGGTTCCCGGGTTCTCCTTGCCCGTGGTTAAGCGAAACTTCAATTTCGCTTCCCATATGGCGGTCACTTCTCTTCTCAGTGTGGTCGAAAGCCAGGCGGACAAAGTACTCGTCAGCAAGTTGATGCCGATCGGCATGTTCGGCTATTACGGGCTTGCTTACGCTGGGGTCTCCAAGGGACAGTTGGTTACGACCGCGATTTCCCAGGCTGCTTTACCTTCCCTCTGCGAACTGCACGGGGCGGGCAACCGAAAGGCCCTCTTATCACAGTATAACAAGCTGCTGGATTTTCTCAGTTTCGTCACGGCGCCCATCTTTGCCGCCATCCCCTTTGCCGCCATACCTGTTTTCGCTTTTGTGCTCAATGCCGAAGCTGCCCGCGCGCTCCTGTTACCCGTGACCTTTCTTTCCCTTGGGTTCTATTTGAATGCCACACTAAATGCACCCTACATCCTCTCCCTCGCCGTGGGAAGACCCGACATTGCGGCACGATTCACTGTATACGGACTCTTTGTGGTTCTGCCGGCGGCCGCCGCGCTCGTGTACTTTTTCGGGCTGGCGGGAGCAGCCTTTTCCTGGATCGTTTATAATTTGTTCGGCTATGCATATACGATTCCTCGCATCTGTGCCGAGTGCGGCCTGGGAATTTCACCGCTCAAGTGGTACGCGCGCGTCTTGCGGTTTCTCGGACCTGCGGCTGTCATCTATGGCTCGGCGTGGACTATTTGCAGGGCCGCCGGCCATGGTTCTATTTATGCTCTCGTAGTGGGCTATGCATTGGCTTCTTCGCTCTTTGTCTTGGGATCTTTTCTATTGATAGGAAGCGAGCTGCGCAGCAGCATGCAGACTTTTGCTCGGAATTTCCGGGCAAAATATGCGGAGGTGAGCTGATTGGCTGTCTCCGATTCAAAGCCCTTGATCACGACCGTCATTCCAACCTACCGCCGCCCGAGGCTGCTCCGGCGCGCCATAAAGAGCGTGTTGGCTCAAACCTACCCGCATTTCCAAGTATGTGTCTACGACAACGCCTCAGGGGACGAAACCGCGACGGTTGTTCGTGAGTTGGCCAAAGCTGACCTGCGCGTCAAGTATCATTGCCATCCGCAAAAGATTGGCGTCTTCAAAAACTTTGCCTACGGGATAGAGCATATCGAGACACCTTTCTTTTCTGTCCTCTCGGATGATGACGTGCTTTTGCCTGACATGTATCAGGTGGCGCTAGCAGGTATCGATGAGTTTCCTGAAGCCATGATGTCGGTAGCCGCCATGATTCACATGGATGAGCAGGGTAGAGTCCTGGGGGTGCCGACTTCGAGCTGGACACCGGGACTATATACTCCACCTGAAGGCATGTTGGCCATGGTCGAGCATGGGGCGCACCCTAATTGGACGGGCGTGCTTTTCCGACGGGAAGTCCTCGAGAAGGTTGGGAATGTCGAGGCGGAGCTAGGAAACACTTTCGACTTGGATTTTCTACTGCGCATTGCGGCACATTTCCCCATGGTCATGTCTCTGAAGCCGGTGGGGATCCTCGTGGTTCATTCGGCTTGCCAAAGTGTAAGTGGAACATTTGAGGAAAAGTACGCAAGTTGGCTCAAGATGATCCGCAAGATAAGCAGGGATGAGACAATTCTTTACCATGTCAGATGCCGGGCTGCGGACATGCTGAATGAGCACTTCAAGACTTGGTTGTCCTTCGAGGTTCTTGGTTTGATTATCCGAGGTGAATGGGAAAAACTCGACAAGGTGATCGACATACTTCGGAACTACCACCACCTCGCTCTTCGTTCTTTCCTCCTAAGCATTATCGCTGCAACGTGCCGGTCAATTCCGCCGGTCCGCGTTTTGCTGAAGGGTGCACGAAGCCTCAGACGGGTCATTGTATCCATCACTGCTAATCCGAGTAGTAAACGGCTCCAGAGCAGCTTTGGGGCTTATGCACGATATCTCGAAATATAGCCCACCGGGGCGGTGGCCCCTTATGATTGAGGGGCCGAGACGGTGTCTGGAGCTACTATTCAAACGGGGTCTATTGTGAAAGAAATCCTGCTGAAGCTTGCCCGAAATTGGAGGGGACGGCGCTTTCTGTATCGATCCCGCATCAACTGAAGAGATGTGTGTTTTGAAGGAACGGCTGCTGTGTGACTCAGACTTGCGAAAGCAACTCGTGGTGAGAGGTTCGATTCGGGCAAGGCGATTCTCGTGAGAGGCTTGTGCCAGGATGACGCTAGATGCGTTGAAGGCTCTTTGGGTGGTTCAGGCGGACGAAGAAGCTGATGAGAATTGGGATTGACGCTCGCCCGCTGGCACGCGGGGCAGCAGGTATTTCACGGGTGGTTTACAGCGTCGTGCGCGAGTTGGAGAGGCTCGACGATCAGAACCAATATCTCCTATACTGCAACCGCCCGTTCAATCTTCCTTTTGACAATCCCCGGTGGCAAAAGAGAGTCCAGTCGTTTTACTCCTTCCTGCCCGGTTCACTTTGGCTTCAAAGCAAGGCTTTCGCCCGCGCGGCCCGCCGCGACCATTTAGACGTCTTCTGGGGAACCCTCAACACCCTGCCGGCCGGCCTGCCCGAAGCAACCCGTAAGGTCTTGACCATTTACGATCTCGTCTGGCGAAGATATCCCCAAAGCATGTCCTGGCATAACAGAATGCTGAGCCGTGCTTTTGCGGAGCGGTCCGTAAGCAGGGCAGACACGATCGTGACAATTTCAGAATCGACAAAGCAGGACCTTGAAAGCGAACTCCACGTCCCAGCGGAGAAGATTAAAGTGGTGCGTCTCGGAGTGGACGCGCATTTCCGCCCCTATGAGCAGGCGACGGCCGCCCGGCACATTGCCCAGAAGTATGGGTCTTCGGAAAACTACGTTTTGTCTGTGGGAACTATTGAGCCACGGAAGAACCTTAAGATCCTGATCGAAGCTGTTGGCATTCTTAAAAGCCAAGGGAAACTCGCGCACCAGTTGGTCGTGGCGGGCGCAAAGGGTTGGGGGAAATCACAGATTACTGGATCGATCCTGAAGTGGAAGCTCACTGAGAGCGATGTAAAGTTCCTGGGGTTCATCCCTGAGAAAGACCTTCCGCTGCTTTACTCAGGGGCTGCGGTGTTTGTCTTCCCTTCAGTTTATGAAGGATTTGGCCTTCCGCTAGTGGAGGCGATGGCCTGCGGTGTGCCTGTGGTGGCGTCGAACACCTCTTCGACCCGGGAGGTGGTGGGCGAAGTGGGAATTCTGGTCGATGCGCACAGGCCGGCGGAATTTGCCGAGGCCATTGGTCAGCTTCGGACCGACCCCGGCCTGCGCGCCGCGATCACCCAGAAGGGTTTTCAGCGAGTCAAGCAATTCAGTTGGGTGGCAGCCGCAAAGGACGTGCTCTCGATTTTCTGCGAACCCACGACCCAGCCCTGACAGGGATCGCCTGCTCAAGACGAGGTGGGCGGCTTGAGGAAGTGTGGGCCTGGGCACACACCACCGGGGATCTCTGGCTATTCGCTGTGGTGGTGGCAGGAGCACTTGGGCGTTTGCCGGGACCCTTGAAGGCCTGATTCCCCCGGTGCCTCCTGCGAATTGCGTAGTCAGCCACGTCAAATTCGAAGTATGATGGTTTCAGCATGGAGCTTGAGCCACCGTCGAATTCCCATTATGGGCGCTACGCGATGCCGACCCCTGAAACGCGAGAGGGGAAGGCGGCCCGCTCACGGCGTGTTTCTGAGGGGTCAGTCAGCACTGATCCACTTACGAGGATTCTCTGGGGCCTGCTCATATTTTCGCTCCCGTTTACCGATATCCGGATCCTAAGAGCAGCCAAGTCATTCGGCCAGCCTTCGAGTTACTTGACCTTCGTGCTTTGGGTCTTCGTGCTCTTGAGGGTCCTCCAAGGCAAAGAGAGCTTTCGGTTCCTGAAGAGCAAAGCCGTCCTTCTTATGTTCCTTTTTTGGGTGGTAGCCGGGATTTCGATTTCGTTGTCAGCGCAGGCGCCTCCGTCTCCTTGGGTCGAAATCTCGGCCTGGGGGAAGAGTATCAAACAGTTTGCGCAATTGAGCGTTGGTGTTTCGATCGCACTCTTCACTGTATTCTTCGTGCGGAGCTGGCGAGATTTCAGATTCGCAATGGCATCATATTTTGCCGGATGGATTGGATCGGTCTGCGCCCAGGCTATTGACTTCGGAGCCTATTTTACCCATTCGGATTTGCTGCAAGCGGCCAACGACTTCCTACACTATACACGCTTGTGGCAGTTTCTCGGGCCATTCCCGCGGCTTCGCCTGTCATCCAACGAGGCATCCTTTGCTGCAGACTATCTGCTCTGCCTGATCCCCTTCTTCGTAGTGGGGGCGTACTACTGGAAAGGCCGGGCGTGGAACGTCATTAACAGCTCCGTCTCGGTACTCGTGTTATTTGCCACAATGTCGTTTGGAGGATTGGCGGTGTTCCTCGGCGAGGCCGCGCTGATGGCTATGATCCTTGGCAGGCGTGCAGTTGGGCTCCTGGCGTTGGCCGCAGGTGCTCCTCTCCTATTGGCACTGGCTGTTTCTCCGGTTTATGCACGTTTTGTTTGGGACCGGGCGGTCGGGGTGTTTGATTATGGAATCGAGACCAGTGATTTCTCGGTAAGACAGCGGGCGGCCGCGGCCGAGTCGGCCTGGACCACCTTTGAAGAGCATCCGTGGCTAGGGGTGGGCATTGGTAATGCTGGCTTCTACCTGGTGGGCGACATACCGAGGTGGGCCGCAGCGCAACCCGATCTCAGGAAGGCTATGCTCGGCCCAAACCTGGATGCCGATTGCCTAGACAATGCGTTCCTCCGAGTCTTGAGCGAAACAGGTTTAGTCGGGATGGGCCTTTTCGTGGCCATGTTGGCGACGATGGTATGGGGAACGTTCAAGGCTTACCGCCGCGCCCCCGAACGCTGGAAGAAATCAGTATACGCTGCAATTTTAGTGGCGCTGCTCGGGCAGATTGCGCACTACACGAGCATGAGCGAATTCTCCTTTCGATACTGGTTTTTTATTTGGGGGCTCGCAATCTGCACGGTGCGGTTGGCTGGCGAGGCGGACCCCCGCGCGCCAGCAGACGCGTCACATACAGAATGAGGCCGGCCAGGACAACCCCAGCCACAAGTTTCCCGGCCCCACCGGCCCCGTAAGCCTCCCCCCATGGACGCGATTGGCAAAACAAGGGAGGGCCCTAAGGGCTAGCGCGTGGGCCATGCAGGCCATCTCCCCTACAAAGCCGCTTGGTCGAAAAGGGGGCTGCGGGAGGACGGTTCAGAATGAAGATATCATTGCTTGTTTTGCTTATCCTCCCCGCGGTTACGTCCCTCGCGGGGGCGCAGGCCCGACCAACTGGCCCAGAGCCGAGCGGCAATGGTAAGGCAGTCGTCCGTGGCCGCCTGGTCGACGTGGGCGGGCAGGTACATAACGTCAAGGCTTACGGGGCCAAAGGTGATGGCGTGACGGATGACACTGCAGCGATTCAAGCCACTGTCAATGCCGCCTATGCAGCGAATCCAGGGGCATCGGTTTTAATTCCTCCTGGCACATATGTGGTTGCCGGAACAGTTACTTTTCCGTCTTTTGCACCTGCGTTGGTTGGTTTTGGAGGATACCCAGGGACGGGTTCCCAACCTAAGATTCACTGCACTGGCGCGGGGGACTGCATACGCATCAGTGATGTCGTGTACTCGCCGTACCAATCAGTAGATTTTCACGACCTTGGGATTGAGGGCAATAACAACGCCAATTCGGTCGGAATTCACGTTACAAGCGTTACCGGCATGACTTGTGAGCGCCTTTCCATTACTAACTTCACTGGCTCTAATAGCGCCGGACTTTTGGAGGATTTTAGCGACCCTTCTCATATGATTGATGAGCGCAACCGGTTCATTAACGTGGAGTTCACTAACAACACCGTGGGATTGTCATTCACCAATTCTATCGTTGGAGCGCAAGGAAGTTATATGTATTCGACAATGCTCGACGTTCATTTTGAGCCACGATCTGCTAATCAAATTGGTTTCCTACAAACGGGGAATCAACTGTTTACGCATTCCTTTATAAATTTCTATGGCAACATGGCTTGCTCTAAATGTGTGCTCTGGAAGATTGATAACCATGCAATGACGATGCTTTCAACCGAAGAGGTTTACGGAGAAGGGCCGTCGGGCAGTACGCCAATTTTGTTAACATCCACGGCTGGCGGCCTCATTGGCGATGGGCACTTTGACTTTATGGGCCTTCCGAACAGCATCGCAGCGGGAGTGCCATTCTCACTACATGGGCCAGAAGTCTCTTTTATGGAGTTGGGGAATGTGAGCGGAACGATTTATCTTCATACTCAATGGGCAATGAATTATCATATGACTCTCGTCGGAAATACCACGATCAATATTGATTGTTCTGGTCTGATTCATTATGGCGCGGGGCCTTATTCAATCTGGATAGACCAAAATAGCGCATCAGCCTACACCGTCACCTGGGGTTCAAGTTACCAAGCGGGAAACAATGTGGGGCCGGGCTTTCAAGGCGCTGGAACAATTTCCCAAACTCTAGGCAGCAAGAACACACAGATGTTTCTTACCGACCCTGTGCAGGGCTTTACGCTGGTTGCGCTGACGCCGATGTATTCTCATTAGCGATTTAAGTGCGTCGCTTAATGGAGGGAGGGCAACAGTCCGGCGCTGGGTGTCAGCGGAACGAAAGTCTCGATAGAGTCTGGGGACCGCGTTCCCTGAAAAGAGGATACCAGATGGGAACGGTTATCGCGATTGACGCCAGGATGCTGGGATCCTCGGGAATCGGGACGTATTTGAAGAATCTGCTTGAGGACTACGCGCGGATGGAGTGTGAATTCTCGTTTCGTCTGGCCTGCCCGCAGGAGGAATCCGTGCGTAAATTCAATTCTGACCGTTTTACGTGGGTGCGAGCGGATGCTCCCATTTACGGTCTGCGGGAGCAGTGGCAGGTTCCCCGAATGGCAAAGGGATCGGACCTGTTGCATTGCCCTCATTACAACGTCCCATGCTTCTATCGTGGAAGGTTACTGGTGACGATCCACGATCTCACTCACATCATGGATCGGACCTTCCGCAGAACGCTTCCATCGCTCGTCTATGCGCGGCCGATGTTGACCATTGCAGCCCGAAAAGCCGATCACATTGTTACCGATTCCGAGTTCATCAAGCGCCAGATCGTGCAGAGGCTCAGGATCGCTCCCGAAAAAGTCACAGTGATCCACCTCGGGGTCGGTTTGCACTTCCGCGTATCCGATCATGAGGAGGCGTTCCAAGCGGCTTCCTCAGCGCTTCAGTTGCAGCGTCCCTACCTCCTGTACATCGGTACGCTTAAGCCGCACAAGAACATTCCCACACTGATCCGGGCGTTTGCGCTACTTTGCGGACGAAAAGAAGTCAAGCAGCAGTTGCTAATCGTTGGCGAAGATCCCAAGTGGAAGGAAGGACTCGTTAGCCTTTGCTCCCAGCTTGGAATTGCCGGCCACGTCTGCTTTTTTCCCCACGTGGCCCATGCGATCTTGCCGCAGGTGTACGCGGGTGCGGACTTAATGGTGATGCCCTCGTTCATCGAGGGCTTTGGCCTGCCCGTTCTTGAGGCAATGGCGTGCGGGACGCCGGTGGTGTGCTCGCGCGCGGCCTCCCTGCCGGAGGTGGCAGGGGATGCCGCCGAGTACTTTGAACCCACGAGTGTGGAAGATCTGGCTGCCGCCATGGAGAGAGTCTTGAGCTCCACGGAACGGCAGGCTGAGCTACGCCGAAAAGGACTGGAGAGGGCAAAGCTCTTTTCCTGGGAGGAATGCGCCCGACGGACGCTCGAAGTTTACCGCGAAGTCCTGCGAAAATAATCGATTCGAAACAGTAAGCCAAGGCTTAAAATACCGGATATTTGTCAAGAATTGTGAATGAGTGATGTCGAACGGACAGGTTAAACAGGCTGCGGAAAAACGGCTGCAAGCTTTCATTCTGAGCGAAGCCCTGGACCGTCCGGTCCAGGGCGAAGCGAAGAATCTCGATAGCTGTAAAATCAAGCAACTACAGGGATCCTTCGTCGTCCCGCAGGGCGGGACTCCTCAGGATGACAGCCTCAAGGGGTTTTTCCGCAGCCTGTAAAGGCGTTCCATGAGTCAGGCAGCTAGAGATGAGCCAGTGCCGGACCTTCTCTCGAGGTTGCGGGTGGCCATCGTTCATTACTGGTTTGTAAGGTTTCGGGGCGGGGAGCGCGTCCTTGAGGTTCTTGCGGATATGTTTCCTCAGGCGGATATTTTCACTTTGGTGCTCGACCCCAAGGCTCTTCCGCCATCGCTGAGGTCACGCACGTTCACGACCTCGTTTCTACAAAAGATCCCCGGGATCAGGCGCCACTACAAGAAATTCCTGCCTCTCTTTCCTCTCGCGCTGGAGCAGTTCAAGCTGGACGAGTACAACCTGGTGATCAGTTCCGAATCGGGACCGGCGAAAGGCGTTCTGACTCGTCCGCACACCTGCCACATCTGCTATTGCCACACGCCGATGCGCTACGTCTGGGATATGTATCACCAGTATCGCGCGAGCGCGCCGGGAGGCGCCTTGGGTCGCGCCTTCTACTCCCTCGCGGTCAACTACGTCCGCCAGTGGGACTATGCGGCATCGGCGAGAGTCGATTACTATGTGGCGAGTTCCCATAACGCCGCCTCCAGGATCGCCAAGTACTACCGTCGAGAGGCGGAAGTAATTCATCCCCCGGTCAATATCAGCTCTTTTTCGGTCGCAACGAACCCGGAGGATTTCTACCTCGTCGTGAGCCCCTTGGTTGCTTACAAGCGAGTTGACCTTGCAATCAGCGCGTGCAACGCAATGCAACGCCGGCTGATAGTGATCGGTGAAGGAGAAACGATGCGAGCCCTGAAGAAACTTGCGGGACGCACGATCACTTTCCTCGGTTACCAGCCCGACGAGCTGGTTCGCCAGCACTACCAGCGATGCAGAGCCTTCATATTCCCAAGTGAAGAGGACATAGGTTTGACCCCTATCGAAGCGCAGGCGTGCGGCCGCCCGGTGATTGCTTATGGCCGGGGCGGAGCGCTCGAGACGGTGGTGGGTGGCTTCCCTGTAAATTCCTATGCTCCCGAGTCTTCCACCGGGGTATTCTTCGCCGAACAATCTGCCGAGTCCCTGGCCGAGGCGATCCGTTTCTTCGAGTCGAACGAAACTCGCTTCTCGCCCGCTTTTATTCGCCGCCACGTAGAACGCTTTGACGTGTCGCACTTCAAAGCGGAGATGCGTGCATTCATTAACCTGAAAATGCTAGAATTCGGCCCAAAGGATCACCGAGAGGGGGAAACGGATGAGCAAGACCGCGCTGATCACGGGAATAACCGGACAAGACGGATCTTACCTGGCTGAGTTTCTGCTTTCAAAAGCTTATCGCGTTTGCGGCTTGGTCCGGCGAAGCAGCACGGTGAACTTCGAGCGACTGTACCATCTGCAAGACAGGCTCGAGCTGATACCGGGCGACCTGCTTGACCAGAACTCTCTGATCAGCGCGCTTCAACAGGCCGAACCCCTGGAGGTCTATAATTTAGCCTCGCAATCCTTTGTCCCTACGTTCCTGGAACCAGCCCGTGCTGACCGGCGAGTTCACGGCGCTTGGGGTGACCCGAATGCTCGAAGCGATCCGGTTAGTGAATCCAAGAATAAGATTCTACCAAGCCTCCTCGAGTGAAATGTTCGGGATGGTCCGTGAAAGCCCGCAAAATGAGAAGACACCCTTTTATCCGCGCAGCCCTTATGGCGTGGCCAAGCTCTACGGCCACTGGATTACCGTCAATTATCGCGAGAGCTACGGTCTTTTCACCTGCTCAGGAATTCTGTTCAATCACGAGTCGCCTCGACGCGGCTTGGAATTCGTTACTCGCAAGGTGAGTTACGGCGCCGCGCGGATCAAGCTTGGCCGGCAATCAAAGCTCAAGATGGGAAACCTTGACGCCGAACGCGACTGGGGATTTGCGGGTGATTACGTCGAGGCCATGTGGCAGATGCTCCAGCAGGAGAAGCCACAAGATTACGTCGTAGCAACCGGTGTAGCTCACTCCGTGCGCCAGCTTTTGGAGATCGCCTTCACCCACCTGGGCATGGATTACCGAGATTACGTGGAAACAGACCCAAACTTCTTGCGGCCTGCGGAGGTCTATCACTTGCTGGGAGATTCGTCGAAGGCCCGGCAGGAATTGGGCTGGAAACCAAGAGTCAGCTTCGAAGGGCTTGTCAAGATGATGGTGGATGAGGATCTGGCGCGGCTTGACGCACGTCATTCCCGCGAAAGCGGGAATCCATCAGGTAGATAGCACGTCTGCGAACGTTTGCGGAATGGATTCCCGTCGGCTGACGGGAATGACGTGCGATACGGGTCACGGAATGAAATCGCTGATTACAGGATGCGCGGGCTTTGCGGGGTCTCACCTGGCTGATTACTTGCTGGAGAGAGGCGAAGAGGTCGTCGCGCTCCTCGGCATCAACGAGGACCGGGCCAACATTCAGCACATCGAAAGACATCTCCACATCGTTGGGGCGGATGTGCGCGACTTTGACAGCATGCGCGAAGTTCTCCAGTCATCCAAACCCCAACGCATCTATCACCTTGCCGCTTTATCGTCCCCGGCGGAGTCGGTCGAGAACCCTGAACTGACCTATCAAGTGAATTTCATGGGCACGCTGAATCTTCTCTCGGCCTGGCTTCGGGCGGGGACGGACTGCCGTTTTCTTCTGGTTAGCTCAGCCGAGGTGTACGGTACAGTTCCCAGGGAGAAGTTGCCTTTGCGTGAGGAGATGGAACTGCATCCCGTTAATCCCTACGCGGGGAGTAAGGCGGCAGCCGAGATTTTGGCTTTGCAGTTTTTTCGAAGCTATGGGCTGCCTATCGTGCGGGTCAGACCCTTTAATCACACCGGGCCGCGCCAGTCATCGAAGTTCGTTTGCTCGAATTTTGCACGGCAGGCGGCGGAAATCGATTTGGGAGTGCGCCCGCCCACAATCCTGACCGGAAATATCCATGTAGTACGCGACTTCAGTGACGTGCGGGACATTGTCCGGGGCTACTGCGGTTTGTTGGAAAGCGGCGCGCCGGGCGAAGTCTATCAGCTTTGCTCGGGTCACCCCGTCTCCATCGAGAGCATCCTTCAGACGGTGATCTCCTTCGCGTCGAAGCCTGTTCAGGTCTCAATCGACAAATCCCTGGTCCGCAATCACGAAGCGCCGGAGATTTGGGGCGATTACTCAAAGGCCAGAGTTGCGGTTAGGTGGGAACCTCGTCATGAGTTGACCGATACGCTTCGCGCACTCAAGCTCTATTGGGAGGCCAGGGTTAAGTGCCAAAAAAAACAAGGCGTTTGAAACCAGCGGCTGGCATGATGCTGGGATTCCAATCAATGTGGAAAGTCTTGCAGCGCAAGGAGGCTTATTGACGCATGAACATTCTGGTGACAGGTGGGGCTGGGTATGTGGGCAGTGTATGCGCGGCGGAACTGGTGAAGCAGGGGCACCATATCGTTGCCTTCGACAATCTCACCGCGGGCCACCGCCAGGCGGTCCCCGAGCACATTCAGTTTGTAAGGGGAGACATCGCGGATAGGGAAAAACTCAAGCGAGTTTGCAAAAAGCACCAGGTTCAAGCCGTTATGCACTTTGCGGCCAGTGCTTTGGTCGAAGAATCAGTGCGTAACCCTCAACTGTTCTACCGCAACAATGTTAGCGGGACGCTCTCTCTCCTGGAAGTCCTGGCTGAGTTGAGGATACGAAAACTGATCTTTTCCTCCAGTGCTGCGGTCTACGGCGAACCTAAGAGCGTTCCTATCCTGGAGGACCATCCTGTTTGTCCGGTTAACCCCTACGGTGAGACTAAACTGGTGATTGAACGCGCCCTGGCTTGGTACCATGCCGCCTATGGAATCAACTGTGCCGCCCTGAGGTATTTCAATGCCGCAGGCGCGACGCAAGACCTGGGCGAGGATCACAGGCCGGAAACTCATCTCCTGCCCCGTTTGTTGGCCGCCGCCTCCGATCCCAAAGGCTGCTTTGAAATTTATGGAGATGATTATCCGACATCGGACGGCACCTGCATCCGGGATTTCGTGCATGTTCTGGATATTGCCCAGGCACACATACTGGCCCTGCACTCCCTTTCAAAATTGGGCTTGAGGATATATAATGTGGGACACGGTAAGGGATATTCGATCCGGGCGGTGGTGAAGGCCGTCGAGGAAATCGCCGGACGCAAGCTGGATGTCCGTGTCGGGAGACGTCGCCCAGGGGATCCAGCAGTTCTTGTTGCCGGCGCCCGAAAGCTGGCCCGGGAACTGAAATGGAAGCCCCGGCACTCCGACCTCAAGAACATAATTCGGTCTGCCTGGGCATGGATGCAGATGTATCCCAAAGGGTACCGGAAATAACTCACAGGAAGCATGTCGGTGTCACAGGTTTCCTAGGCCTGAGACCTCCTCTATCTAATAGGTTGAAGCGGTGATCCGGCGACGTCTTAATCAGATCGAGTTTGCGCTTCGGCTGTCCATGCTGATGCTGCCTCTCCCAGCCTTTGGAATCGCAGCCTATATTCGCTTTGCGTCCGGCCTCATTCCCGTTTCTCCCATCTTTGGTTCGGTGGTGGATCCAGCCGCCTACTTCGGTTTGCTGCTCTTGGCGGTGTTGGCCTGGGCAGTGGTAGTCGAGCATTTCGACCTCTCCCGCGTGGATCACTTATTCCCGACACGAGACGCAACCCGTCGCGCCTTGGTGGCCAGCGCGGCTGCTTATACGGTGACCACCGCCATTACGTTCTTCTATCGAAATGTGACCTTTTCGCGCCTCTTCGTTGTGTTCAGCGGAGTGGCGCTCTTGCTTCTTGTCATCGCCACCCAGGCAGCTTTTCGGGCGTACCTGGCGAGCTTGCGGCGAAAGGGCGAGAACTGTTCCCATCTCCTTGTGATAGGTGCCGACGAGTATGCTGATCGAGCGGTGCGCTCATTCCTCCAGTCCATGGTGATCCCCTGCAGCGTGGCGGGGTTTGTTCGCCTGCCAGGGCAGATCCCAAGTCCGGCTTGCACTCCTTTGCTCGAACTCGAGGCGTTAGAAAACACAGTGGTCGAGCCGCGCCCCGACGATGTAATAATCGCCGTCCCACTTCCGCGCCTGGCGGAGATTTCCAGCAATGTTCGCAAGCTCGAGCGGTTGAGTGTTCCGGTGAGGGCGATCCTGGACCTGGGGCCGGGAGTCTCATTTCGAAATACCTTATTCCATTCCGGCGATACAACCCTGTTGGATATGAAAGCCACCCCCTCTGAGGCGATCGCTTACACAATTCTGAAGCGTTCTTTTGATCTTGTCGTTGGAACAATTGTCGCCATCCTTACGGCCCCTTTGATGTTGCTGATAGCAGTGGCTATTCGCCTGACCTCGCCAGGGCCGGTTCTCTTTGTCCAGGACCGTGTCGGCTTGAATGGCCGATTGTTTCGTGTGTACAAGTTTCGGACCATGAGCGCGGGCAACCCCGTGGAAGGCGATACCCGATGGACAACCAGCAACGACCCCCGGAGGACCAAGCTGGGGGCGTTTCTTCGGGCCACCAATCTCGACGAGCTTCCCCAGTTCTTCAATGTGCTTAAGGGCGATATGAGTCTTGTCGGCCCGCGCCCCGAGCGGCCCTACTTTGTGAAGAAATTTCAGGATGATGTTGCCCAGTACAACACCCGCCATTACCTGAAGGTTGGAATTACAGGATGGGCGCAAGTCAACGGCTGGCGTGGCGATACCTCCATTGCCAAACGAGTCGAGCACGACCTTTATTACCTGCGGAACTGGTCCCTCTGGTTCGACATCAAAATCATTTGCCTGACCCTTTGGCGAGGCTTTTTCAGCAAGAACGCCTATTAATCTCTGGGAATTTGGCCTTGGACGGGCCGTCCACGGGGGGTTCAAAATAAGTGAAGAAAATTGTCGAGTGGTGCCTTCTACTGACCATCGCAGGCTCCGTCCTGGCTTTCGGAGGTGTGCAATCTCCCGCTTACAGCGCCATGGAGGCAGCCCTCTTCCTCTTGATCGCGGTGGTTTTGGTCAGACAGACCATCGACGGCAAAATAGACCTTCCTCTTCCACTTTGGATTCTTCCCTTCCTCTGCCTCGTGCTTTTCCAGACGATTGCCCTCCCGGGACGAGTCGTGTCCTGGCTTTCTCCCAACCGCGTGCTCCCCGGGCTGCAAGCCGCGCTCACCCCCGGAGCAACACGCTGGGTGACTCTAAGCCTATATCCTCACGACACGCTCCTCGGATTCTTCAAGCTGGCCGCCTATTTGGCAGCTTTCGTTTTGGCTGCCTACGCCTTCGAGCCCAGGGAAGGTAGGAACGTCTTGGCGCCTGGCCTGATCGTGCTTGGATCGCTTGAAGCAGCCTACGGGATTGTTCAATATTTGACAGGCTATCAGAAGATCTTTGGCTTCACGAAGCAATTCTACACAGAGGACGCTACGGGCACCTACATTAATCATAATCATTTTTCCGGGTTCCTGGAGCTTGTAATCCCTTTTGCAGCGATGATGGTCTTTTACAACCTGCAATCTCGGTCAGCCCAGGGCGCCCCCCAAAGACGACGAGGGGGCGCCAGCGGCTATTCACTATCGCTACACCCACGAATCTTTTTCTATGCCTTCATCGTGGTCCTGCTGCTCATTGCAGTTGTCTTTTCCCGCTCACGCATGGGCATTGTTTCGGTCTTGGCGAGTCTCATTCTAATGGCCTTGTTAGGCCAGCTTGGAGGAGGCCGCCGCGCCTGGATGGTTGTCACCCTGCTCCTCATCGCTTGCTCGATGACCTACGCCATTTGGATTGGACTTGATCCCGTGATGAAGCGATTTGAGGCCCTCACGCCCTCGGGTCTTGAAAACCCTTACGCACGCGTTGCTATTTGGAAACAGGCAAGCGGCATCCTCAAGGATTATCCTGCCGTGGGTACAGGCTTGGGAACATTTGCAGTCGCTTTTCGACGCTATCAGACTTCCTCACTCGACCTCTTCGTCGACCATGCGCATAATGACTATCTGGAAGTGGCTACCGACACGGGGATTCTCGGCGCAGTTTTGCTCTTCATCCCGATAATGGGCTTGCTACTCAAGATGATATTGGCTTACGTTGGGGCGCGCAGCGCTTACCGTCGTTCAGTCCTGCTGGCGTGTATTGGAAGCACGGCAGCTTTGTTAGTTCACTCCACCATGGACTTTAATTTACAGGTCCCCGCCAATGCTTTGCTCTTTGCCGCCGTTCTTGGCATTGGATCCAAGGCCACACATTCGACCGCCGCATCCTGGAGTACAACGACGTGAAAGGTGTCATACTGGCGGGTGGGATCGGTTCGCGATTGTTTCCTCTAACACGCGTAACCAACAAGCACCTTCTTCCCGTCTACGACCGCCCCATGATTTTTTTCCCCATCCAGGCGTTGGTCAACGCGGGGATAAAGGACATTCTCGTGGTGACAGGAGGGCAGGATGCGGGTGATTTCTTGCGCCTCTTGGGCAATGGAAAGGACTTTGGTCTCCAGCATATCAACTACACCTATCAGGAAGGGGAAGGCGGGATTGCGGACGCGCTCCGCTTGGCGGAGTACTTTGCGGGGGGTGACAAGATCTGCGTAGTTCTTGGCGACAACATCATTGAGACGAATATTATCGCGGCTTGCGCGCAATTCGAGAAACAAGAGGGGGGCGCCCATATCATCCTGAAGGAAGTTGCTGACCCGGAGCGCTTTGGTGTCCCGGTTTTCGAAGGCGGTCGAATCGTTCGCGTCGAAGAAAAACCCAAGCAGCCAAAGTCCCCCTACGCGGTGATTGGCATTTACATGTATGACGCGACGGTATTCGACCGCATCCGCAAGCTGCAACCTTCGGCCAGGGGGGAATTCGAAATCACGGACGTGAACAATCTGTACTTGGCCGATGGCATCCTCACTTACAGCATCCTGGAAGGCTGGTGGACGGACGCCGGGACATTCGATTCTCTCCTGCGGGCTACCAACCTGGTCGCGCAAGGTGGAGCGAATCGGGTCCCTTAGCTTTGGAGTGTGAGACTTGAAAATTCTCGTTACGGGCGGCGCCGGCTTCATCGGCTCCAATTTCATTCGTTACTTCCTCAAGACCTATCCTGAAAGCGCGGTGGTGAATCTTGACAAACTAACCTATGCGGGAAATCTGGACAATCTCTCGGACCTGCTGGCCCACCCCACCTACCAGTTCATCCGGGGAGACATTTGTGATGCTGACACCGTAAGGGATATCCTGACTCAGCGCATCGACGCGGTGGTGCATTTTGCCGCGGAAAGTCATGTCGACCGCAGCATCGCCGACGCGCGCGAGTTTATCCGCACCAATGTCCAGGGCACTTGTACGTTATTGGAGGAGTCGCGGCGCGCCAAGCTCCCTCGCTTCTTGCATGTCTCGACGGATGAGGTTTATGGAAGTCTTGCCCCGGCAGAATCTGCCAATGAACAGTCTCCACTCAAGCCCAACAGCCCCTATGCCGCTAGTAAAGCGGCTTCGGATCTGTTGGTCAGGAGCTTCTGGCAGACCTACCGTTTTCCCGCTCTCCTGACGCGATCCTCGAATAACTACGGCCCTTACCAATTCCCGGAGAAGTTCCTCCCCTTAATGATTACCAACGCTCTTGAAGGCAGGCCCCTCCCTGTTTACGGCGACGGCCTGAATGAGCGCGATTGGGTCTTTGTGGAAGACCACTGCCGCGCGCTCGATCGGGTCCTGCATTCGGGGCGTCCCGGCGAAACCTATAACATCGGATATGGGCAACCGCTGACCAACTTGAGCGTTGTGCGCAGGCTGTTGCAAATCCTGCATAAGCCCGAGGATCAGATCAAGTTTGTCGAGGACCGGCCAGGGCACGATCGCCGGTATGCGCTCGACAGCGGCAAAATCCGCAGGGAGTTGGGTTGGGAACCCACCATGACCTTTGAGGAAGGGCTGCTGCGAACCGTCGAGTGGTACCACAGCCGGGCCGATTGGGTGCAGAAAACCAAGAGCGGAGAGTACCGGGATTACTACCAGAGATTCTACGAGAACCGTCGCAGCTCCCTGGCCCAACTGTAGAACTTCGTGCGAATCTTAATTACAGGGAGCAACGGGATGTTGGGTCGGGACCTTGCGGCCTGCCTCGAGGCGCGCCATCAGGTGGTTCCTGCGGATCTGCCCGAAGTCGACATCACCAATCTCAACCTCTTGCAACGAACCTTCGCCAGCGCCAAGCCCGATGTCGTGATCCACACTGCGGCCTTTACTGCCGTGGACGACTGCGAGCACCACTCCGACCTCGCCTTCCAGGTGAACGGGGAGGGCACTCGCAACGTGGCGGTCGCCTGCCTCGAGGCCTCCCTCCCCATGCTTTACGTCAGCACCGACTACGTCTTCGACGGGCAGAAACCAACCCCCTACGGGGAGGACGATCTCCCCAACCCTCTCAACGTGTACGGCCGAAGCAAGCTTCAAGGCGAAAGGCACGTCACGGAATTGCTCCAAGCTGCCTGGATTGTCAGGACATCGTGGCTTTTCGGCCCCTGGGGCAAGAATTTCGTGCGCACCATTATTCAGCGGGCCCAACAGGGGGAGTCGCCGCGCGTGGTGGACGACCAGATTGGAGCGCCCACCTACACGATGGATCTGGCCGAGAAGCTGGAACAGATTGTGATGAGGGGAAATCCTGGCATCTATCACGTGACGAACCGAGGCTACTGCTCCTGGTTCGAGTTTGCCCAAGAGATCCTTCGGCAGGCAGGGCTGAGCCACGTTCCGCTCTTTGCCATTCCTACCTCGGCCTCAGGCCGGCCCGCTCTGCGGCCACGTAATTCACGTCTTGCCCACACGCGGCTCGAGAGCGAAGGGCTTGGCCTCCTCCCACCCTGGCAGGATGCGCTAACCCGCTATCTCCTTCGGGAAGGTCAGGCGCGGGGTTAAGGGCTAATTCGGTAAGCGACGCCCCCAGAATGTTGTAGCAAGCAAAGCTCGTAATGTCTGGCAATTGGGCAAACATCTGTGTGTGAAACAATGATCCGGGGTAGGTGCGCCACTCAAGAGAAGGCCCGCGATCAGGAGGCGAGAATGTTTGACAACTACTTCGTTGGAAAACGCGTTCTTGTAACAGGGGTCAGCGGAGTGAAAGGTACTTGGCTGGCGCTCATGCTGCTGCTTGCTGGAGCGATAGTTACCGGACTGGATAAGCGACGGGCGGCATTGCGCTCGAACTTTACCGCGACGGGCTTAGGTGGCCGGATTCGGTTCGTGCACGGCAATGTGAGGGATCTCGCCTTGGTGCGGGGCCAGGTTGAAGAAGCTGACTGCGTCTTTCACCTGGCGGCAAAAGCAATCGTCGGTGAGGCATTTCGCGACCCCTTCGAGGCTTACAGTACCAATACGCTCGGCACGGCGACGATGCTTGAGGCTCTGCGCCTGGCGGCTGCCCCTAAGCGTGGCGTGTTCATCACGACGGATAAGGTATACAGGCCGAAACCCGCGGGCGAGTCATGGTCCGAATCGGACGAACTTGGCGCGACTGGACCGTACGCGGTGTCAAAGGCCTGTGCGGAGTTGGTTATTCGCGACTACAATCGGTGCTACTTCGCTGACAGCGAAACAAGAATTGCTGTTGGCCGGGCGGGCAACGTGCTTGTCGGGGGCGATGACCATGGATCAAGCAGTACTCAGGGGGCGGGGCGGATCTTTGTCGATTGCTACGAGGCGCTGGCTGAGGGGCGTGCTCCGGCGATCTTCAGGCCGACTTTCACGAGACCATACACGTATGGGCTCGATATTCTTTCGGGGTACATGAGCTTGATGAGCCGGCTCGACCGGAAAGCAGTTGCGGGCGAGGCCTTCAATTTTGGCCCGTACGAGCAGTTTGGGGTGAGCAACGCACTGCTGGCCACGAAGATTTGCGAACTGTGGGGGAGTGGCGTGTTGTGGAAGGGTAGCGCACCCCGGGAAGAGCCTTTTGAGTATCAATCGCTGCGCACGGAAAAGAGTCAGCGCCTGCTTGGGTGGCGGCCAGCCTACACCCTGTATGAAGCGCTGGGCGCCACCACCCGTTGGTACAAGGCTTGGTCCGAGTTGGGCGCGAATGTGACCGAGGGGTGCATGTACGACCTGAACTGCTCATTCATTGCCGAACATCAGGCGGCGGCGGCCCGGCTCGGGGTTGAGTGGGCGCAGGGGGAACAGGATTCCTAACGGCGTTCGCGCGACGAGACGGAAGGTTCTGCTATCTGTCAAACGATCCATATGACCGGCCATTGCGGCCGCACCGATTGCGGGATAAATCGGTAGTAATTGAGTTGTATGGTTCGCTCAAGCTCTCGGGTTTAGAACGAGCGCCGCATCGAACCCATGAATCATGTCGAATATTGCCATGTGCAAAGGGTTCTGAAGTGGCCCCCTCGGCCTTGGTGGCTTGAGGACGGCCGCCTGAGAGGGGAAAGCAGTGACTTGCCACAGGATAGTATTTCCCTGATAATTCCCTGTTACGGATTACGGGGAATGGGGCAAAATAGGGGCTGAATTCGAGGCGACGACCGGCAAGCAGGTCCCTCCGCGAGAACAGATTCCCTGTATTTTTCCCTGTTACCAGGCAGAGAGGGCGTTTGCTCGAGACTTGTTCCTCGGGGAGGCTGGGAATGCCTGGATTCGTCCTGCTCGACCGCGACGGCGTTATCAATCGGCGTATTGTCGGTGGCTATGTTACCTGCTGGGAAAAGTTCGTTTTCCTCCCCGATGCCCTCGAGTCGCTGCACCTTTTGACCGCGAACAACTACCACGTCATCATCGTCTCCAATCAGGCGGGGGTTGGCAAGGGCCTGATGACTGCCGCTGACTTGCAGGAAATCACCCGTAAGTTCATCGAAGAAGTTGAAGCGCATGGGGGACGAATACGCAGCGTCTACTATTGCACCCACCGGGCGGAAGATGACTGCCAGTGCAGAAAGCCTAAGCCGGGCCTGCTGCTTAATGCCCAGGCCGAGCATCGCTTCACCTTTGAGGAGACCTTTCTAATTGGCGACTCCGAAAGCGATTTACTGGCGGCCCAGGCAGTGGGTTGCCCCGCCATAATGGTTTCAAACGCGCCCGCGGCCGGCTTGGAAAAACTTCCACATGCGCCTCGGGCTACGGTCCCCAGCTTGCTTGTCGCAGCCGCATTCCTGCTCAGCGAAAAGGGATGATATAATTCCTCGAAGCATGGGGGAGCTGGGCATGATTCGTGAACACCTCTTAAATTACTGCGCAGGCTTGCGCAAAGCCCTCGAGAGCGTGTCTCCTGAGCGCTTCGAAGAGTTCGTGCATCTCCTCGAGAACGCATGTCAGGAGGGACTCCAGGTTTTTCTCATGGGAAATGGAGGCAGCGGGTCAACCGCTTCCCACTTCGCCTGCGATCTCAACAAAGGCGTGTCCTACGGCCGGCAGAAACGTTTTCGAGCGATTTCCCTGAACGATAGCCTCTCCACCTTAACGGCTTATGCCAACGATGTCTCCTACGAGGATATCTTCGTCGAGCAGTTGAGAAACTTCCTCCGTCCGGCTGACCTCGTGGTGGGAATCTCCGGAAGCGGCAACTCTCCCAACGTCCTCAAGGCCATCGCTTACGCGAATAGCCTTGGTGCTCACACGGTCGGGCTGTGCGGCTTCGACGGCGGAAAACTGGCTGGCGCGGTGCGCACTCCGATCCTCGCTCCGGTGCACGACATGCAAAAGGCCGAAGACGTCCACATGATTCTCTTGCATGTCGCCATGCAAATTTTGTGCGCGCGTTTTCAGGGTTGAAGCAAGGAGCCAGAAGAACCGGGTAGCGCGGCCCCCCGGTCTTGGGGTCCGCGGCTTGCCCATGGGCTAAGAAAAAGCCGCGGACCCCAAGACCGGGGGCCGCGCTACTCAGACGCAGAGAACGGGAAGTGGCGCCGGGATTTAAGAGGCATAACGACTGAAGGATGACTGCCACGTTCTTCTTCTGAATCCCGGTTCCTGACCGCTGACTTCTGAGTGGGTTTGGCTTCCAAAGTGCTACAATAATTAAGTGAGGACGTCCAACTGGGCGGAAAACCTCCGATTCCCTCGCCTGAAGAAGACCCGAGCTAGTATCATGTCTACCTGCGCCCGCAAAACAACTCGCCGTACTTTTCTCGAAAGAAGCCTCACTCTCAGCGGCGCCCTGCTGGCAAGTGGGGCTCCTAATTGGCTTGGTTCGCAAAAGACTTACGGCGCGGCTCCTTCCCAATCGCGCTTGGTGATTTCCCGCGACTCCAACCTCCGGTCCACCCCGGCGGCCAGCCTGGATTCCTCCCGCCTCCTCAACTGCCTGGACCGTGCCATGCTGGCGTTGCACGATTGCGATTCACCCCTCGAGGCCTGGAAGAAAGTCGTGCGACCCGGTGAAGTGGTCGGGATCAAGGTGAATTGTCTTGCAGGAAGGGGGAATTGCACGCGCCCGGAACTGGTGTACGCCGTCTGCGAACGCCTCCAGCAGGCCGGCATCAAGGAAATCGTCATTTGGGACCGGCTGAATTCGGACCTGGAAAGTGCGCGCTTCAAGATTGTCGAGCGCGGTTCCGGGATTCGATGTTTCGGAAACGATACGCTGGGTTTCGAAGATGAGCTGGCCACTTTCGGAAGTGTTGGGAGCCTGCTTTCGAGAACCCTCACCCAAGTTTGCGATGCCGTAATCAACCTCCCCGTGCTCAAGGATCACGGCATCGCCGGCGTGACGATCGCGCTCAAGAGCATGTTTGGCGCCATCCACAACCCGAACAAATACCACGTGAACGTTGGCGATCCCTACGTGGCCGACGTTTTCATGCTGCCCCCCATCCGTCGTAAGGTCCGGCTCCACATCTGCGACGCCACCACGCCGCAATACGAGGGCGGGCCTTCTTTCATGCCTCACTGGATGTGGCCGTACAATGGGTTGATCGTCGGGCACGATCCTGTGGCGTTGGATTACACGGGTTGGCAAATCATCGAAAAAAAGCGCGCCGAAGTGGGCATGAAATCGTTGAGGGAGATGAAGCGCGAGCCAGCTTACATCTCGACGGCTGCCGACGCCCAACACAGCCTGGGAACCAACGATCCCCAAAGCATCAAGGTGATGGAAGTCTGATTCCTGGAATTTTGGATTGGGAATCTGGAATCCCGAGGTGGAAGCCTGATGGCAACGAGATATGACTTGGAACTCCTGCAAGCACCCGCGCCGGCGCCGTGCGCTCGCCCCACGAAATCCGGCAGCCTCGGCTTCGACCGGCGAGCTTTTCTAAAAGCTGCTTCCCTTCCCTGCCTTGCCGCCTGTGCGGGGGCAGTTATTGGGCGGCAGGATGCTGTCCCCATCTTCGCAGCCCCCCTCGCGGACGACGACTCGCAATTCATCAAGGAGGCCAAGTTTTACGATAAACAGGCCTACAGGAAAATCAAATGCAAGCTCTGCCCGCGCGAATGCGCCATCGACGACAGGGAGCGCGGCTATTGCGGTGTGCGTGAAAACCGCGGCGGCACCTATTACACCCTGGTGCATTCCCGCGTGGTGACGGCTCACATTGATCCCATCGAGAAGAAGCCCTTTTTTCATTATCTCCCCGGCACCATCGCGTTCTCGATTGCCACCGCGGGCTGCAATGTGAACTGCAAGATGTGCCAAAACTGGGATATTTCCCAGGTCCGCCCTGAGCAGGTCCGGTCGAGCTACGTGCCTCCTTTGAGGATTACGGAGTTGGCCGTGCAGAACAACTGCCCCAGCATCGCCTACACTTACAGCGAGCCGGTGATCTTTTATGAATACGTTTCAGATTGCGCCGAAGCGGGTCACCGGCTGGGCGTGAAGAGCGTAGTGGTCACGGGAGGATACATCCAACAAGAGCCTCTGGAGAAATTGTGCCGCCAGGTGGACGCCATCAAGGTGGACCTGAAAGCTTATTCCGAGAAGTTTTACAAGGAAGTGGTCAATGGCGAACTGAAACCAGTGCTCGATTGCCTGGTGGCCATCCACAAGCACGGAGTATGGAATGAGATCGTTTATCTTGTGGTTCCCACTTTGAACGACAGCGAGAGCGAGTTTCGAGGTCTCGCCAAGTGGATCAAATCCGAATTGGGACCGGATGTTCCGCTCCACTTTTCGCGCTTCCATCCCGAATATCTTCTGAAGAACCTTCCTCCCACGCCGGTGGAGACGCTCGAGCGCGCCAAAGCCATCGCCGACGCCGAGGGTCTTCACTACGTGTACATCGGCAATGTGCCCGGCCACCCCGCCGAAAATACCTATTGCCCCAAGTGCCGCAAGATTGTTGTGGAACGCACCGGGTACACCATTGGCACGGTGCACCTCCACAACGGCAAATGCCAATATTGCCAGCAGGCCATCCCCGGCGTGTGGCACGCGTAAGCGCCTGCCCTCCCCCTGTCATTCCGAGCGCCCCCTGTGTTATTCCGATCCGTCAGTTGACGGAGAGGAATCTCGCTCGGATTCCCTCCACCCACTCCCACTTGGACCGGCAGAGCAAGATGCTCGTTAAGATCTTCTGAAAATTGCTCCACGCGCGTCATTCCCGCGAAGGCGGGAATCCAGCTCGTTCTGGATCGGCGCGGACCTCCGCTTTCGCGGGGGTGACGAGGATAGTTTCTGTCCGTATGGGTGGGCCGCAGGCCCATGTACACTCGGAGTGACGCAGGTGTTGTGACGAGGTAAACTGTGGCGTCGCCACGATCTGGCGATGTAAAATCGCCGCGACAAATGCCGAAGGAGGCTGCTGATGAACCGTAGTGCGTTTTATTGGATTCCGCGCTCGAGGCTCGTGGGGGGAAGTTTGACAATCGCTCGTCGCATCCGCCTCATCGGGTTGCTGCTCGCCGGCGTTCGCTGGAATCGCCGTGGCGGTGTCTGACCGTCTGGCTGCGGCTGATTCGCCCCAGACGATTGCCGCCGCCGTGCAGCCATTCGTGGACAACCACACTTTGGCGGGCGCGGTGATGCTGGTGGCGTCGTCGAACCGGGTGCTCAGCCTGGAGGCGGTCGGATATATGGATATCGCTCGGAAGCGGCCGATGCGAAAGGACGCGCTGTTCTGGATCGCCTCCCAGTCCAAGCCAATGACAGCCGCCGCCTTGATGATGTTGGTGGACGAGGGCAAGGTCAACGTGGACGATCCGGTGGAGAAATATCTGCCGGAGTTCAAGGGCCAGTGGGTGAAGGCGGAGCAAGACCCCGAACACATGCTGCTCAAAAGGCCGGCACACCCCATCACCGTTAGGAATGTGCTGAGCCATACCAGCGGACTGCCGTTCAGCTCGCCGCTCGAGCAGCCGACCCTCGACCTGCTGCCCCTCGAGGCGCGGGTTCGGAGCTACGCCATGCTGCCGCTCGAGTTCGAGCCCGATAGCAAGTACAAGTATTCCAATGCCGGCATCAATACCGCCGGCCGCATCATCGAGGTGGTGAGCGGAATGCCCTACGAGCAGTTCATGGAGCAGCGCCTTTTCAAACCGCTGGGGATGAAGGACACGACCTTCTGGCCCAGCCCGAAGCAAGTCCAGCGGCTGGCGAAGTCTTACAAAGCGAACGCGGCCAAGACCGGTCTTGAAGAGACGACAATTACGCAACTCCGATACCCGCTTACCGATCGCACCCGCGAGCCGATGCCCGCCGGTGGCCTGTTTTCGACCGCGTCGGACGTGGCCCGGTTTTGTCAGATGATCCTCAATGGCGGCACGCTGGACGGCAAGCGCTACCTCTCGGAGGCTGCCGTAAAGCAAATGACCAGCAAGCAAACTGCGGATGGTGTCACGGAGAAGTATGGCTTCGGCTGGAGTACGGGTGACGGTGAGTTCGGCCACGGAGGCGCCTACGCAACGAACATGACCATCGACACCCAGCACGGCCTGGTCTTCATCTGGATGGTCCAGCACGCGAGCTTCCCCGGCGACGGCGCCAAGAGCCGGGACGCGTTCATGCGAGCGGCCAAGGCCGCTTTTGCAAAGTGAACAGCCAGGATTTCCTGCTATCTCGAGTTTCGATCTTTGCGGGCGGAGCCCGCCTTGGAGTGCGGCTGCGGAGCTGCCGCCTTCAGTTGGCGGGGCATGCCCTCCCCGCGGAAAGGCGGTAGCTGCGCTACCGCACTCCAAGGCGCGGACCTTCGGTCCGCGCCTGCGGGACTAAAGCACCGCACCTATTCCCAGACCATTCAGATGCTCCGTCTCCATGTAGCCGTCTTTGATATTGAAGACGCCCGGGAAGCGCTTCTCCCAACCCTGGTTGGCGAGGGGCATATATTGGCGGGCATTGGCTTCGATCGCCTTCACGTCCGGCACGTGCGCCGCCATGCTCGCGGATTGGATCAGTGACGCGCCCGGGCAGGTCAGGTCCTGAACGCACAGAAACATCTTCTGCTTCTCAGCCACCGACGCGGCGATCATCATGAAGCTCTGCCCCTTGCAGGCCTTCAGCGCCGCCCCCGTGTAACCCATCTGGCGCGCGAGCAGCAGCGACTCCAGATCGGTGAGCGATTCATCAATCACCACCGGTTTTATCTTGGAGGCCGCCTGCATCGCATTTTCGCGGTGCGATTTCAGATCGCGCGCCGTGGGCTGCTCGACGTACTGGATGCGCCTGAACCCGTCCGGAGTCTGCGCCTTCACGGTATGCAAGAAATCCACCAGGTATTGGACGTTGGGGCAGCGCTCATTGAAGTCGAGCGAGTAAACCCATTCCGTGACGCCGCGTTTTTTCTGGGTCTCGCTGGTGATCCGGTCCACGCGCACTACGCGCTCCACGTCCCATTTTGCATCGTCGCCGTCCAACTTGATTTTCAGGTGGGTGAGGCCGTTGAAATTGATCCACTCGAAAAGGGTCTCCGGCAGCCCGTCGTTGACGCGCTGCTTGATATCGGAGTCCTCCAGCGCGTCCACGGCCCCCACGAGGTGGTAAAGGGGCAGGCGGGGCTTAGGTTCTTTCAAGAGATATTGGCTCGGGTATTCTCCTTTGTATTCCTGCCCTGCGTAGCGGGAGAGATCATAAGTCATGAACTCCGACCCGTAGGTGTAATAACAATTCACGCCGTGCAGCTTGCCGAAGGCGTCGTGGATAGCCGCATCAAAGGCGCTCGCCGTCACCTCCGTGCAAAGTCTGGGGATCGGTTCGGCCAGGCGCATTTCACGGGTAACTGCTTCCGCCGCTTTCAAATACATGGGCTGCAACGAGTAGCTCAGATCAATGGGGTGGCCATAATCCTTGTAGTTGGCCGTAATCTTGGAAATCCGCTGCGAGAGTCTCTTCATGGATTCGAGCGTATCGGCGTGCGAAACCCGGCGCGAGGGGAACGACCAGGCATTGCCGAGCGGCATTGACCCGAAGCCCTTGGCCGCCTTGCCGCCCTTCGAGCTCACCACGCAGTTCACATTTTGCAGCGTGGCGTTGTCAGACTCCACACCGCCGAATTTGATCGGCACACGATAGCGGTAATAGACGTAATCGGTGCTGACCTCTTCGATGCGGATGTCTGTGCGGCGCGGCGCGGCCTTGAGGATGGCGGGGGCCGCAGCCAGTCCAGCCACAGTGGTTCTTAGAAATTGACGTCGGCCCATTCTCATCATTTTCCGTGCGTTCGGCGGTTACTTGAAATCCTGAACCTAGGGCCGCCGTGTCATTCCGAGCGGAGCGAGGAATCTCGCCCTGGCCTGTAGAGGAACGAATCAGAGCGAGATTCCTCGCTCCGCTCCGTCGAAGGTCACGTCATTCCCGCGAAAGCGGGAATCCAGCTCATTCTGTCGACGTGGACCCCCGCTTGCGCGGGGGTGACGAACGCTCGACTTACATTTCTATGGGTGGACGGCAAGCCCATGACCGCTCGGAATGACGCTTCTGCTTTCTGGCTTGTCCAGCCCCACCCACGCGAATTCGCTACACCTTGGGCAATTCGTAAGGCTTGCGATGCTCCTTGGTCAAATAAGCGTTTGCTGCCTGGTCATGCCCAAAGGTTTTCGTCTTGGGATCGAACACGACGTCCCGCTTCAGTCGCGTGCAGACGTTTCCCAAGTGGCAGATCGTGGTAGAAAGCCAGCCGACTTCGATGGGGGCATTGGGCTCCTGCCGGCTCTTCACACAGTCGATGAAATTCTTTTCGTGCGTGCCGCCCCCGCGTACTCCGCGTTCCGCCTGAACTACCGGCCCTTTGCTGCCGTCTTTGAAGGTGACATCCCAGCCGCCGTCGTGAATCATCAAAGTGCCATCAACGCCGTTAAAAACCAGTCCTGACTCAGTGCCGTCCACGGGATGGTGCTTGGCATAGCTGCGCAATTGCCAAGTCAGCATAAAGTCGCCGAAGTCCCAGGTGAGGACCTGCGTGTCGGGAACCTCTTTCGCATCGTTCAGCCAGTAGATCGCGGAATGGCCGGAAACTCGCGTGGGAAGGATGTTCTGAATCCCTCCGCGCATCATGGCGATGCCCCACATGGCGACGTCCAGGTTGTGGACTCCCTGATTGCCCAACTCGGTATTTCCGTAATCCCAGAAGAAACGCCAGGTGTAATGGAAGCGGTTGGTGTTGAAGGGCCGCTTGGGAGCTGGTCCCAGCCAAACGTCGTAGTCCACCGTCGAGGGCGGGTCGCTGTCCGGCGGGTTGCCGATGCTGGGGCGCAACTGGCACATCCAGGTGTTGATTTCGCAGATCTTTCCCAGCTTGCCGGTCTTGAGGTATTCGACTGCACTTCTCATGTGCTCGATGCTGCGATTTTGCGTGCCCATCTGCGCCACGCGCTTGTACTTGCGCACCGCTTGCACAACTAAGCGCCCATCGTGAATGCTCTGCGTCAAGGGCTTCTCAATGTAAATATCCTTGCCCGCTTGACAGGCCAGGATCCCCAGCCGAGCGTGCCAATGGTCGGGCACGGCAATGATGACGCCATCAATCTCCTTGTCATCCAGCACCCGCATGAAATCCTTGGTGGTCCCGGGTTTCTTGCCTTGGGCTTTTTCGAGATCCGGATTGACCTTGTCGAGCACGTCCTGATCGAGGTCGCAGAAGGTTTTGATCTCCGCGCCGCCCTGGATGGCGCGTAGGGCATCATGCTTGCCTTGATTGTGGCCGCCAATCAAGGCGAGCACCACCTTTTCGTTGGCTCCCAAAGCGCGCGGATTCCAATTGATGGCCGCTCCCGCAGCCAGTGTCGAAGCCGCTCCCAACTTCTTCATAAATGTCCTGCGGTTTTCCTTGTCCATAAATGCCTCCTCCAGAACTCGCTATAATAACCGGGTCTCATTTTACACACTTCAGATGCACAAACGTGTAGAGATCGAAATCCATTTTCCTTCGTCTACACCGGCAGCGCTACCTCAGGGCTTTGCGCATGGTGGATGAAAGCCTCAGCGTACTTCGCGCGTATCTCCATGCCGCGGCAGCGGTTCATCTGGTCGTGAACTGCGTAGAATTCCTCGGGATTCTGGCTGGCGTGCGCAAAGCAGGCAGCGCGCTTGCGGGCCTCCGTCGCCGTGATGTCCACGTAGTGGGTGGGCGAGAATTGAGAGGTCTGCATGCCCGTCATGACTTCAAAGTAGTAGAGCGCGAATTTCCTCTCCATCCGCAGCCACGCATCATAAACCAGCAGTGAAGTCGCCCGGTGGTCTTCATGCGTATCAATGGGCCAGTGAGTGAACACCACATCCGGCTGCTCGCCTTGAAGGACCTTCAGATACTCATCATAGCACGCGTAGTTCACTTCCACTTTGCCGTTCACCTGGCCCGCGAACACCGGGCGAGCTTTGAGAATCTCACAGGCCCTCTGCGCTTCCGCGGTGCGTATGCGGCCCGCTTCGTCGAAGGTCTTGCCCTTAATGCCCCGCTCGCCCCGCGTGAGATAGAGGATCACGACCTCGTGACCAAGATCGGAGAACCGAGCGATGGAGCCGCCGCAGCCCGTTTCAGGATCGTCGGGGTGGGCCCCGGCGACCACCACGCGCAATTGGCTTGGCGTTGCCCAGGCAGCTTTCCCAGCGTGTACGCCCGCGGCGAGTGTTCCAGCCAGACCGGCCGCCTGCCCCAGTAGACGGCGTCGTGTTAGGGATGTCATAGCCTTCAACCTCCGCTCGAAAAGATGAGAGGCATAGTTTCAATCAGACCTCGGACCCAGTCAAGCGCGGGCCTGGAAGCCGAAAAATCACTTGACAAGTTGCGCCTCATAGAGTAGGCTAGGGCTAGACGTCAGGGGGCTTTGCCATGACCGTAGAGACCACACCGATGACTCAACCATCCTTCTTTCCGAACCGACAGAATGTCATCGCCAACCCTCAGCTACTACGATGGTAACTTTCAAAAATGACCGAACGATGCGGGAATGTCTTTGAAAACAAAGGGCCGCTAAAGTAAGACTGGCAGCCATCCGGGAATGTTATTGAAAACACAGATACTTAGCCGATTAATGCGGGAATGTTGTCGAAAACAAAGGTGGTTAGCAGATCTTAAATTCTCCCCCCTACTGAGGCAGGCGAGGGTCGAGAGTCGAAAGCCGAAAAGTCCGATACCGCAAAAATGTGCGCGACAGTCTGGAAAGCGTTTGGCCGTGCGTTTCTAACGAAAAGCAATCCCAGGGAACAGTTCAGGTGTACACTAAAAAGCCGCGAGCCTGTGAGTCCTCGCCAGAGGTCCTGATATGAAGATCCATTTAACTCCATTATTCCTTGCATTTCTTGTCCCTGTCGCACTGTTTGTGTTCGGCCTGAAGAGTATCGGCTTGAGCGCGGAGCAAAAGGTCAGGCCTCCCTATGTGGCAGGAGGTTTCTACCCCGCCGACGCGACCCAACTGGGAAAGATGATCGACGAGTTTCTGGCGCGCGCCTCCGCCGAGAAACTCGAAGGCAGCCTGGTGGCCCTAATTTGTCCTCATGCGGGCTACGTATTCTCCGGCGGCGTGGCCGCTTACTCGTATATCCAGCTTAAAGGCAGGAGCTACGATCGCGTGGTGGTGATCGCTCCCTCGCACTACGAGGCGTTTCCTTTCTCTTCCATTTACGAAGGAGATGCTTATCGCACGCCCTTGGGCGACGTTCCCGTGGACCATGAATTTGCCGCCAAGCTGGCCAAGCTGAGCTCGGCAATCAAAATCTCGGACCGTGGACACGGCGAAGTCCAAGGGCACGGCGAGCACGCGCTGGAAGATCAACTGCCCTTCCTGCAGCGCGTGCTGGGGAAGTTCAAGCTGGTGCCCATCGTCATGGGAGACCAGGGCTACGACGCTTGCCGCGCCCTGGGAATCGCCCTGGCCAAAGCGGTGCCAGGCACCAACACGCTCATCCTGGTGAGCTCCGACCTTTCCCATTATCACCCCTACGAAGAAGCAGAGGTCATTGACCACCAGATTCTGAAGACGATCCAAGATTGGGATTACCTGACCCTCTCCCAAAACACCGAGCGGCAGACCTGGAACGCCTGCGGAGGCGGGCCCATCGTCGCTGCCATGATCGCCGCGGAGCGCATGGGCGCACGTCGCGCGCAACTCCTCATGTATGCGAATTCAGGGGACGTCACGGGAGACAAGAGCCGCGTGGTCGGCTATGGAGCACTGGCCCTGGTGGCGGAAAAAGAGAATAAGAAGCAAGGGCGCAAGAGCGCTGAATTCTCACTCACTCCCGCCGAGAAGCAGGAGCTTTTGAAAATCGCGCGCCAGTCCGTGGAGGTTGCGGTTCGAGAGAAGAAGATCCTTCCGGTGCCCGCAGATGAGCCGGAGGCCCTGCGGCATGCCCGCGGCGCTTTCGTGACCTTGAAGGAGCATGGAAATTTGCGCGGCTGCATTGGCTATATGACGCCTATGAAACCGCTCGCCGAAACGGTCCGGGATGTAGCCGCCTTTGCGGCGCTCGAGGACCGGCGCTTCCGCCCGGTCGGCGAGAGCGAGTTGGGGACGTTGGAATACGAGATTTCAGTGCTTTCCCCGCTGCTCAAGGTCGAAGACATCAATCAGATCCATGTGGGTCAGCACGGACTGCTCATCCGCAAGGGGGAGTATGAAGGCGTGCTGCTGCCTCAGGTGCCTACGGAAGAAGGTTGGAACCGGAACACTTTCCTCGAACAGGTGTGCGTGAAAGCGGGCCTGCCCGAGCACGCCTGGAAGGACGAGGATGCCGACCTCTTCATGTTTACCGCGCTGGTCTTTGCTGAGCCGACCAAATCCAAGGCCGCTACGACCGACGAAATCTCGCCTCCCAAGCCGCCAACGCCGCCAGAGCGGTCGGGCCCAGGTTCACCACGGCCATGAGGATGGCGGTTCGCAGGAAACCATATACCGGGAGCAGGTAGGCGCTCAGCGCCACCGCTCCCAGGCAGGCCCCGAGCAGGTCGAGGCCATAGAGGATCCCCGGGTTGCGCTTGGAACTGAGGGCGGGACTGGTAGCGCGGACCTGCGCATTTGAGGTCCGCGGCTCTTCCGAACCCGCGAAGTAAATGCGGCTGGCCAGCGGGAATTGATATCCCCCCAACAACCCCGCAATCAGAGCCAGCAGTGGGAAGACCATCGTGCTGGTGGCGCGAAGCGCGGTCAGACTTCTTGCGTTCGCCAGCAAAACAAATATTGCATAGAGGAGAAGAGGGGCGAGCGCGGCTAGGAGTTGCAGGAGCGCGAGCTTCAAGTACTCCGACGGTGTCATTCCGATCCCGCATTGGCGGGAGAGGAACCTCGCTCTTGACTTCCGAGACTCCTCGTCGTACGGCGCCTGCGGGACTTCTCGGAATGACAGGCCGGGCGCACTTCCCAGTTTCATGCTTCTCAAGGCCAGCCACGCTCCGGCCGCCATGCCTACCATGAATAGGGCTACCAGGATGGCCAATTGTTGATAAACGTATCCGTAGAGGGCTTGGAATCCGAGCAGAAGCAGTACTTCAAGGCCCAGCAGGGTGAATCCCATGGCCGCTACACAAAGGCCCAGCGTGGCATGGTGGCAGTGTAGCGGCAACTTTACGTCGCCATCTTGCGGCGATGTAAAATCGCCGCCAGAGCGATGTCGTGCAATTCTGAGGCGCTCGTACAGCCCCACCCCCAGCGCCAGAGCCAACAAACCGATGGCCACGGCCCCCGCTACCAAACCGAATCTCAGCCGCGCCAGGGATTCCAGCAACCCGCGCCAGTGCGAATGAAATCGCGAGCTCCAGAGCACAACGTCAAAATAGTACGCGATGGGGGTGAAATCCCGGTTGATGGGCGTCGCGGGTCGCGGCTCGATTTGCAGCTCGAGATCGAGCAAGCGGTCCGGCGACATGCGAAAGGGGATGTAGTATTCGCGAAAATACTGGGTGTGGATGCGGCGCTCTCGCAGCCGGGTCATCAGTACGGAGGGATCGAGAGTGAGCGAGCCGGGGTGATTAGAAACCAGAAAATGCACCGTCTCGCCCGGAATGGCGATCACTTGCGGGAAAACTCCGCGCAGCGTCTTCTCGAGACACCTCAAGAGGTCAGCCAGCTCCTGGCTGATATAGTTCTCCGCCCCGGTCACCTGGAAAGAGAGGACTCCGCCGGGGTTGAGCTTTTCCGCGGCCTCGAGGAAAAACTCCTGTGTGTAAAAGCGGTTCAATTGCGCGGTAAAGGGATCAGGCAAGTTGATGATAATGACGTCGAACTTTGCCTGGCTGGTTTTGAGGAACAACCGCCCGTCCACCGGGTGGATGAGCACGCGAGGGTCGCTGCGCGCGCGCGTCCAAGCTTGAGCAAAGTGGCGCTCCGCGATGCCCAGAATGGCCGGGTCCAGTTCGACGTAGTCGAGGCGCTCGAGACTCGAGTATTGGAGGGCTTGGGCCAGGCTGCCGTTGATGCCGCCGCCGATCAGCAGCAGCGAGCGAGGCGCGGTGTGTTCGAGAAGCGCGAAGTGGACGGACTCCTCGGCGGCCGAAGGGTCAGGCACCGTCAGAACCCTCAGCCCGTTCTCGAAAAGGCTGCGGCTTTCGCTCGTCGCCAGCAAGGCCAGATTGCCATAAACCGAATTCCGTGACTCCACGAGGCTAAAGCCATGCCATAGTAGAGCGAGCGATTTGGCCTCGAGCAGGCGAGCGGCGCGAGGAATGAGAAGCGCAGCAACGAGAAGCAGCGCCAGCAGGACTCGGCGGTAGGAAGGCGTGCGGACCCCCACCCATGCGGCGGCCAGCAAGTTAAGCAGCGCCACGAAGAGGGCAATTTCGAAGGAGGGGCAATACCGGATCAAGACGAGGCTTGCCAGTATGCCCCCCAGGCCCGAACCCGCAGCCTCAAGCAGGTAAACCGAGCTTGCCGCTGAGGCTGTCGAGACGCGCGCTTCGTCACCGCACAGCCTGCTGCCGGCCGCAAACAGGCCGCCCGAGAGCAGGCAAAAGACGCTTAGCGTGACGAAGGAGGCAAGGAACATCGGAGCCGGGCCAAGGATTTCTCCGGGGACTGACTGAAGCACCGGTCGGCTGGCGCGTACCGCAAGAATGGTCAGCGGGAAAACCCCGGCGATGAGGGTTTCCAGAAGGGCCATGAGTTTCCGGGAATCGCGCCAGCGCGCCGAAATCCAACCCGACACGCTCGAGCCGATGGCCGTCCAAAGCAGCCAGCCCGCCAACATGATGCCGAGCGAAATCTCGTTGCCGTAAAAGACCACAATCAGCTCGCGCATCAAGACGATCTGAGCAATGACGCTAGTAAAGCCGATAAGGGACAAAATACATTGAAGTTGCGCGGAGACCTTGATTGCCGCTCGCTGGCTGGGCTGAAATGTGGTTTGGTCACTCACCATATTTGAGGCAGGGCAATATAGCTGCCAAAGCCTCTCACGATGATAGTAGACTGCCTTTTCGCAGCATCCTGCAAGCCCCTATGGCATTTGACTTCATTCCGGCGGCCAGCTAAGCTCAAAGGGTGGGGTGAATCCCGCGAGCGTACCATTGCTGGCTGGAGTACAATTTTAAGATCCAAGGGTAAAAAAGCAACCGTGAGAAGAGTATATGTGGACAACAACGCGACCACGCCGCTGGCCCCGGAAGTCTTTGAGGCGATGAAGCCTTACCTGCTCGAGGATTTTGGTAACGCCTCGTCCATCCATTGGTTCGGGCAGCGGGCCAAGAACGCGGTGGAGACGGCTCGCCAGCAGGTTGCCAAGCTGCTCCACGCCCGGCCCGGCGAGGTGATCTTCACGAGCGGGGGTACGGAAGCGGATAACGCTGCCCTCTTTGGCATTGTCCAGGCCGCGCGTGTGGCGACCCCACACATCATCACCACGGGCATCGAACACCATGCCGTTCTAAACACCGCGCAGGCCCTCGAAAAACAGGGCGTCAGCGTGACCTACGTGCGCGTGGGCGCGAGCGGGGTGGTTGATCCGGAGGACGTGCGCCGCGCCATTCGGCCTGAAACCGTGCTGATTTCCATCATGCACGCCAACAACGAAATCGGTACGATCCAACCCCTCGAGGAAATCGGGGCCATCGCCCGCGAGCACGACATCTATTTCCACAGCGATGCGGTCCAGTCGGTGGGCAAGATTCCCATGGACGTCGAGAAGCTCGGCGTGGACCTGCTTTCTCTCTCCGCGCACAAGTTAAACGGGCCGAAGGGAGTGGGCGCAATGTTTATCCGCAAAGGCACCAGCCTCAAGCCCCTGCTTTACGGGGGCCATCACGAACGCGACCGCCGCCCGGGAACCGAAAACGTGCCAGGGATTGTGGGGCTGGGAATGGCCGCTGAACTCGCGGGGGCTCACCTCGAGGAATATGGGCAGCGGGTGGCAAGCCTGCGCGATCGTGTCGAGCGAGGCATCCTCGAACTGGTCCCCCAAGTCAGCGTAAACGGAGACGCGCAACGGCGACTCCCCAATACCAGCAACCTCTGCTTCGATTATATCGAGGGCGAAGGCTTTGTGATCGCCATGGACCTGAGGGGCATCGCCTGCGCGACGGGTGCGGCGTGTTCCTCCGGTTCGGTCGAGCCTTCGCACGTCCTCTCCGCCCTAGGCCGAACGCCGGAGCAGGCGAGATCGAGCGTTCGCTTGAGCCTGGGCCGCTACAACACTCCCGAAGATATCGACGCCACGCTCGCAACGCTCCCTGCCGTGGTCGAGCGACTCCGTGCGGTTTCGCCACACTACAAACCAGTGGGGGTCAGGGGCTAGGGGCAGGGGCAATTTTGGATTTTAGATTTTGGATCAGTGCTGTCCCAATGTTGATTTCGAAAATTCCTGTAAGTGCAAGTTGTGCTGTGAGTTGGCCGCGAAAATGAGCAAAATCGATTTGAATTCGGATATACCCTTGTGCCATTTCCAAAGTTCCCGAGGGATGGTGCATGAACAGTGGCCGCAGGATTTTTGCTCAGTGGATGGATTTGCTTCCCATCGCCGAGTTCCGCCGTTGCGTCGACCGCTACGACGGCGACTACAAGGTGCAGAGTTTCTCCTGCCTGGATCAATTCCTGTGCTTGGCTTTTGCCCAGCTCACTTATCGCGAGAGTTTGCGCGACATCGAAACCTGCCTGCGCGCACATCAGCCCCAGCTTTATCACATGGGCTTTCGGGGCGGCATCTCGCGCAACAATCTGGCCAACGCCAACCTGCAGCGCGACTGGCGCATCTACGCCGATTTTGCCCGCGTGCTCATCGCGCAGGCCCGTACCCTCTATCAGCACGAACCGTTCGGGGTGGAACTCCACGAGACGGTCTACGCCTTCGATTCCACCACCGTCGATCTGTGCTTGTCGCTTTTCCCCTGGGCGCAGTTTCGACGGCGCAAGAGTGCGGTCAAACTCCACACCTTGCTCGATCTGCGCGGCAACATCCCGACCGCGGTTTATGTGACCGGCGGGCAGGTGAACGACGTGAAGCTGCTCGACCAATTGGTACTGGAAGCCGGGGCGTTTTATCTCCTGGAGCGGGGCTACGTCGACTACCGGCGTCTCTACCTGATTACCCAAGCTCTGGCTTTCTTCGTCACCCGCGCCGAACAGAACACACGCTACCGTCGCTGCGCGTGGCGTGGGGTCGATCACTCCACGGGACTGCGTTCCGATCAAACCATTCGCCTCACCGGACCCAAGAGCTCGCGTCGCTATCCCGCACCCCTGCGGCGCATTCACTACTTCGACGTCGAGAAAGACTTGCGCCTCGTCTTTCTCACCAACAACTTTCAACTCCAGGCGCTGACCATCGCAGAACTCTACCGTGCCCGCTGGCAAGTCGAATTGTTCTTTCGTCGGATCAAACAACATCTGCGTATCCGAGCTTTCTACGGCACCTCGCCGAACGCCGTGAAGACCCAAGTGTGGGTGGCGATCAGCGTGTATGTTCTGGTGGCCATCTTGAAAAAGCAACTCCAGCTGGACTTGAGTTTGTACAAAATCCTGCAAATCCTGAGCGTCACGATTTTCGAAAAAAGCCCGATTTTATTGGCCTTTTCGCAATACAACGACCGAATTTCAGAACCAGATCCTCGTATCCAACTGGATCTGTTCAACATATGATGGGACAGTACTGATTTTGGATTTTGGCTTCGAATTCCGCCCTTCTTACGCCCTATTGCCAGTTTCCAATTTCCATTTTCGAATTTCGAGTTTCGAGTTTCCATTTTCCAGTTTCGATTTTCCGAGCATGACAACAATTGCTGTGGCGATGAGCGGAGGCGTGGACAGTTCCACTGCTGCCGCCTTGCTCGTCGAATACAATTCGGATTTCAAGCCTGCCGCAGGGTCCGCCCGCCACGCTTCGGTGATTGGGCTGACGATGCAGTTGTGGAACCAGCGCCGTTTGCCGCGCTTGCAAGGCCAGGAGAGCGACATCAGGGCACTGGGGCACGCCAGCGGCCGCTGCTGCTCGCTTGATGATGTTTACGATGCTCGCGCCGTAGCGCATTTCCTTGGCATCCCGCACTATGTGATTAACCTCGAGCGGGAGTTCGAAGCGACGGTGGTGCGGCCATTTGTCGCCCGCTACCAGGCGGGAGAAACACCCATTCCGTGCAGCCTGTGCAACACGGAAATCAAGTTTGAGCGATTTATCGCCCTGGCGCGCCGGATCGGCGCAGAGCGCATCGCCACGGGCCATTACGCTCGCCTCCGGCGCGATGAGACGACGGGCCGCTTTCAGCTCCTTCGCGGAGTCGACCGGAGCAAGGACCAGGCCTACTTCCTCTTTGGCCTCACGCAAGAGCAACTCGCGCGCGCCATTTTCCCGCTAGGAGAACTGAGCAAGGAGCAAGTGCGCTCCATCGCCCGCGGCAAGCAGCTTCCGGTGGCCGGCAAACCTGAAAGTCAGGAGATCTGCTTCGTGCCCTCAGGCAATTACCGCGACTTTATCGAAGCCTACTTAGAGGAGCAGGGCAAAAAGCCGGAAGCGCAGCGGGGTGAAGTTGTCTCGACTGACGGGCAGGTGCTTGCGGAGCACCAAGGGATTCACAACTTCACGGTGGGACAGAGGAAGGGCTTGGGAATTGCTGTGGGCGCGCCGCTCTTTGTCATCCGACTCGAGCCTGAAAAGAACCGTGTCATTGTGGGGCCGGAGCGGGAGCTATTCCACCGGAAGTGCGTGGTCCGCGACCTGAACTGGATTCGGCCGGTTCGGGAGGGTGAGGCAGTCGAGGCCCATGTCAAGATTCGCCATAATCACCCCGGCGCGCCAGCCCAAGTGGAATCGCATGGGGCGAGCGAAGCTGTGGTCACCTTCCACCAGCCTCAGCGCGCCATCACTCCCGGCCAGGCGGCAGTCTTCTACGATGGGGACGAGGTGTTGGGTGGCGGCTGGATCGCCTGCGTTCTCGAGTAAGTGGGACAGTCGTCCGTTGTCAGTGGTCCGTTGTCCGTTGTCACACGCGAGGTTTTGGCAACAGACAACTAACAACGGACTACAGACCCTTTCAAGAAGTGCCACGTCGCCGGGGCCAGTCGGCGCGCATTCCGGTCTCGGGACACGGCCCTTTTCAGGCGTTGCAGGTCAGCGGGCAAGTCCACGTCGGCGCAGTCCTCCAGGACTGAACACGAAAGGCCCAGCCGCAACATGTTCCGAAGCGTATCGCGGTAGGCGAAGGCTGTGCTCCAGCGAACGCTCCGGAAGATGCCCCGTAGGATCCCAGGACTCACCGGTCGTCGAAGAGCAATCAAATAATACCCGCCATCGGGGCAGGGGCCCAGCACCGACTCACATGCCTGCAACTCACGCAGAGCCTGGCGCAAAATGCGTGCGGGAAACATGGGAGAGTCCGTGCCGATGATTACACAGCTTGGATGGAGCCGCAGCAGCCTGCGAAAGGCATTCTCCAGGCGTTCGCCCAAATCCTTCCCTTGTTGGCGGATGATGCGGAATTCGCCGATGCAGGGCGGCAACCAAGATGGCCGGCGCTGAATGGCTTCAGCGTGGCGGCGCCGGGAGGCGATGGAACTTCCCGCCAGGAACAAATAAGGCTGGATGCATCCCTTGAGTCCGGCAACCTTGCGGAGTGTATCTGAGACGAGCGCCGCCTGAAGACCAGCGGCGCCTTGCGCGCCGAGCAGGGGGATCAAGCGAGTCTTGGAATGCCCGGCACTGGGAGCGCGCGCGAACACAGCCACCGCCGGCATCGGCGTCCTTCGCCAACGTGATGCTGAGTCAAATGAAGAGTTGCTCGTCCTGCGCTGCATCGCTCACGCGGGTCGTCCGCCGGCGCGAGAACAGGAATTCCAAACCCGCTTGCATCCCTTTGATGACGGCCGAAAATTCCTGGATAGGCGCCAGCACCCCGCGCTGCACGGCCTCCGAGGTGGTCTCGACTTTCTTGACGAGATCGGAAACCATCTGGTCCACGCGAAGGACCTGGGCGCGTGATTTATCCACGAGTTCGGCCACCAGCGCATCCACATCGCCGGTCCGTTCGCGGAGCATCTTGCTGATCTCGGCCATGTTCGTGGTAATGGCCCGCAAAGGCTCGCGGGCACTGCTCACAATTTCCGTGACCGACGCCGCCAGCGGATCCAAGCGTTGCTTGACGTCGGCGCGGACACCCTCGACTTGGCCGGGAAGTTTCCGCACTGCCAGCCAGATCCCGATCATCGCCCCGGCCTGCATCAGGACCGCCAGGGCCACGAGGATTAGCGCGATGGTCAGCCCTGCGTTTTGCTCCATGGTTCGCTCACCAGTCCTTTTGCAACCCAGCCGTTTACTTAGCCTTGGATTTTTCTTCCTGGTAGGCTTGCTTGCCCGCTTCCAGCGCTGCGGAGAGCAGTTCCTTCTGCTTGGTCACAAGGTCCTTACCTTTCTCCACAGCCCCTTCCGCCTGGCGACGCAAATCCTCCGACTTGGCCTTTACGTAATCTCGGCCCTCTTCAGCTTTCCCCGCAATGTACTCCCGAGTCTCCTTCCCAGACCGGGGAGCAAACAGCAGGGCCAGAATCGCTCCTATGCCCAAACCGGCCAGAAAGAACCCCAGATTCGTTGCGCCATTGCCTTCTTCGCTCATATGCTACCTCCGCCTCACACTATCGAAAGCGCGCTTTTCGCGGCTTCCTTCCCGATCTCAAGTACCTCGGCAAGCCGTTCCTTTTGCTTGGTCGCAAGCTCCTTGCCCTTCTCTACCAACTCTTCAGCTTGTCCCCTGAATTGCTTCCCCTTTGAGGCCACGAATTCCTTGCCCTCCTCAGCTTTCCTGGCAATTAGTTTCCGTGTCTGCTCCCCTGTCTTGGGCGCAAGAAGCAGGGCCACAACTGCGCCGACGCCGACGCCGGCAACAAAACAGCCAACCTTCAAAGCTATGTTGCATCTGGCCATAATCTACCTCCGTGCGTTCCTACCTACGTTAGCACTGTGACTTGTGTCAAGCAAGAGGAAAAATACGGAATTAGTTAAGCTTATAAATAGACGGTCCAGACGGTCTATATTATGAAGCCCGCCTCTTCCCCTCGAAGTGCTCCTGAATTCGCTTGGCTTGAGAAGAATTCACCACTTGACCGAGCTCCTCCGCGGAAAGGCTCTGCAAGGCGCTCAGGCTCCCGAAGTGCGAAAGAAGCTTGCTGGCGGTCTTTTCTCCAATCCCGGATATGTTGAGTAACTCGCTCGCCAGCTCCCGATTTCCCCGCCGTGTCCTGTGGAAAGTGACGGCGAAACGGTGCGCCTCGTCACGGATTTGTTGGATCAAATGCAAGGCCGGAGAGTGATGATCGAGAACTACAGGGTCATCTTCACGCCCCAAGAGGTAAAGGATTTCCTCCCGCTTGGCAATGCTTGCCAAGGGTTGGTTAATGATACCCAGGCGCTCCAAAGCTTCCGCGGCCGCGTGGAGCTGGCCGATTCCTCCGTCAATCAGAACCAGGTCGGGCAGCTTTTTGTTTTCCTCCTGAAGCCTTTTGTAGCGGCGCCCCACAACTTCCCGCATGCTGGCAAAATCGTCGTTTTGCGCAACCGTCTTGACGATGAATTTCCGGTAGTCGGACTTCTTCATGCCGCCTCCTTCCCAAACCACCAGCGAGGCCACGATATCCGAACCTTGAGTGTGGGAAACGTCGAAGGCCTCAATACGGTTGGGTGGTTGGGGCAGGTCGAGCGCCTCGGCCAGGCTCTCCAGCACTTGGCGGGTCTTGGGCTTCAGAATTCGAAACCGTCTTTCGAAGGAGTGGCGCGCGTTCCGGGCGACCAATTCCAGCAGGGCGCGTTTTCTCCCTGCCTGTGGTGTCAGGATCTTCACCGGATGTCCTCGCTTCTCGCCCAGCGAGTCCTGCAAGAGTTCGCGGTCTTCAAAATCCACCGGCACATGGATCTCGCCGGGAAGATATTGCTGGTCGAGATAAATCTGCTTGAGCAGCGAGGAGAAGAACTCGCCGGCATGGAAACTCTCAACGTCTTCCCAGAAAAACTCGCGCCGGTCCAAAACGCGCCCGCCACGCAAGTGAAACAGGTTCACCGCCACGAGCGGACCCTCCTGGTGGAAGCCAAGGATGTCGGCTTCTTGCCCGGACCAGGCAGCCATTTTCTGCCGCTCGCGAAGTTCCTCCACGGTCATGATCTGGTCGCGGTAACGCGCCGCGTCTTCAAAAAAGAGCTTTTGGGATGCTTCCGCCATGCGGTCGTGCAGGCTGCGCACCAGGTCGCTCTCCCGCCCCTCGAGCAGCATGCGAACATCACGAACGGCTTCCGCGTAACGTTCCGTCGTGGTCAGACCTTCCACGCACGGCCCAAGGCAGCGCTGGATGTGATACTGAAGGCATGGCCGGGGATGGTAACGCGTCAAATCAACGTTGCAGGAAGGAACAAGAAAGTGGCGATGAATGAAGTCCACAATACGATAAGCCAGGTTGGCCGGAAAATACGGGCCGTAGTAAATTGAGCCGTTTTTCTTCACCCGGCGCGTCACGTAAACGCGCGGGAAGCGCTCCTGGATAGTGAGCTTGATGAAAGGATACGATTTGTCGTCTCGGAGCAGAATGTTATAGCGTGGCTTGAACTGCTTGATGAGATTGTTCTCGAGCGCCATCGCCTCCCGCTCGTTATCCACGAGGATGGTCTCAAAATCCTCCGCCACATCCAGCATGCGGTCCCGCTTTTCGTCCCCCGGACGCGACTCCAGGAAATAGGAGCGCACGCGGTGGCGAAGCGACTTTGCTTTTCCAACATAGATGGGCCGGCCCGTTTCACCCTTGAAGATATAGACCCCGGGCTGGGCCGGCAGGGTTTCGGCTTTTTCGGCGAGCGCGGGATTCACCAGCTTCTCCTAACTTTATTATCCGCCAGCGCCGAGCTTTGTTAAAGTGACAAGTGACGAGTGACGAGTGATGAGCAGGCAGAAACCAGACTGGCTTTTTGGTCATCACTCGTCACTTGTCAGTGTCGGGTAACGTCGTAAAATCGCGCGAAGTCATCTATTGACCGCCCTCCCAGCATCTGACTATGATTGCAGACGATGGCCGCGCTCGTAATCACCGTTGCCTCTTGTCTCCAGGCCAGCCTGTACCGTTATTCTGGCGGGAGGGCGTGGATGTTCCCATACATCGGACAACAGATGACGAGCACTCAGCGTCGTCCCCTGGAATTTGTAGAGCCGAGGGCGTTATGGTGGGTTCGTCGGTTTTATTCGACGGACTGTCAGCCAAGCAACCGCCTATCGAAACCGATAGGGAACGCCGTCCTGCTGTGCGCGCAAGGGAATGGAGGGAACTTTGTCGCTGGTCGAGGAAACAAAGATGCTCGCTGCGTTGAGGCAATTTGCTGGCTCGGTTACGGCCAAGATGACTAGCCTCGCCGTGGGCGAGCCGGAAGACCAATTGCGGGCGCCATTTGAAACCTTCATGCAGGAAGTCGGGCGGGCGGCCGTCCGGAACATTATCTGCACGGGTGAAACGAAGCTTCCCGGCCGTCTCGGAAAGCCTGACTACGCCGTGCACGCGTCGAGGGTTTTGGTTGGTTATGCCGAACTGAAGGCTCCCGGCCTGGGGGCGGATCCTAACCGCTTCACCGGGTACAACCGCGATCAGTGGAGACGTTTTTCAGCCATCCCGAACCTGATTTATTGCGATGGAAACGAGTGGGGTTTGTACCGCAATGGCGAGTCCGTCGGTCGGATTATCCGTCTATCCGGGGACATCGCGAATGACGGAAAGAAGGCCGTCAGTCCAGGCGACGCCCAGCGCTTGCTCGGCCTGCTGGCGGATTTCCTGTCCTGGCAACCTATCATCCCTGCGACGACTAAGGGCGAGATCGACCTGGAAGGGCTGGCCGTGCTACTCGCCCCGTTATGCCGAATGTTGCGCGAGGACGTGACGGATGCGCTGCAGGATCCGCGGTCGCCTCTGGTGGAGCTTGCCAGGGACTGGCGGCAGTTACTATTCCCCGACGCCACCGATGAACAATTTGCGGACGCCTACGCCCAGACCGTCACCTTCGCCTTGCTGCTGGCCCGAAGCGAAGGGGCCGAACCCCTCGCATTGGCGAGCGCGGAAGCCGCCTTGGCTGCGGGACACACGCTGCTTTCCCGAGCGCTCCAGGTGTTGACCGACCCGAATGCTCAGGCGGAAATCTCCGCTTCCCTAAACCTGCTGGTCCGGGTGATTGGTGCGGTCCCCCCAGCCGCTCTGATCGGCCCGAAGGAGCCGTGGCTTTATTTTTACGAGGACTTCCTGGCCGCCTACGACCCCAAGTTACGCAAGGACATCGGGGCCTATTACACGCCGGTTGAGGTTGTCCGCGCCCAGGTGCGTCTGATCGACGACCTGCTGACCAAACGGCTGGGCAAGCCTCTCGGCTTCGCAGACTCCGGCGTAGTGACGCTGGACCCGGCGGTCGGCACGGGAACCTACCTATTAGGTGTCATCGAGCATGCATTGGGAAAGGTTCGGGAGCGGCAAGGCGCCGGAGCCGTACCTGGGCAAGCCACGGCGCTAGCCGAAAACATCTACGGTTTCGAAATCATGGTCGGTCCCTTTGCCGTCTCAGAGTTGCGCGTGAGCCGGGCTCTCGAAAGCAAGGGCGCGCGCCTGCCAGCCGGAGGAACGCACGTCTACCTAACCGACACACTCGAAAGTCCCAACACCCCGCCGCCAATGTTGTCCCTCTACCTGAGGCCAATCGCCCAGCAGCACGCGAGGGCCTTGAACGTCAAGGCCACAGTGCCTGTTATCGTCTGCCTTGGAAACCCGCCCTATGACCGCACCGAGGCCGCGGATGAGGACAACAAAGCCCGCACCGGCGGCTGGGTCCGCTGGGGCGAAGATGGCAGAGGTACTGGCGCGATCTTCAAGGATTTCTTGGATCCCGCAATTGCGTCACACCACGGTGTACACGTCAAGAACCTTTACAACCTATATGTCTATTTCTGGCGCTGGGCGCTCTGGAAGGTTCTGGAGCACGCTTCGGCCTCCGGGCCGGGCGTCGTCAGTTACATCAGCGCATCGAGCTATCTGGATGGCGACGCCTTTTGCGGCATGCGCGAGCATATGCGCCGTCTCTGCGATGAGGTCTGGATTCTGGATCTGGGCGGCGAAGGGCGGGGTCCGCGCAAGAGCGAGAACGTCTTCGCCATTCAAACGCCCGTCGCCATTGCTGTAGCGGCCCGCTGCGACAAGCCCAATAAAGACACACCCGCAAAGGTCAGGTACGCGCGAATCGAAGGCACGCGCGAGGAGAAGCTGAGAGCCTTGGACGCCATTTCCGCATTTGCATCCATTCATTGGGAGGACTGCCCGAACGACTGGCTTGCGCCTTTCCAACCGGCCGGCGCGGGCAAATACTTCGATTGGCCGCTGTTAACGGATTTGTTCCCGTGGCAACATTCCGGCGCGCAATTCAAGAGAACCTGGCCTATCTCCACGGACCGCGACACGCTGAAAGCCCGCTGGCGCGCCCTATTGGGAGCAAGGGACAAAGCTGCAGCATTCAAAGAGACGCGGGACCGGAAGATAAATGGAACCTACCGTCTTCTTCGAGCAAATGGCCAGGCCGACAAACCTATCGAAGAGTTAGCACGCAACACCCCAGTGCCCGCAATCGAGCCGTATGCCTATCGATCCTTCGACCGGCGATGGATACTGGCCGACAACCGTTTGGGCGACTTTCTCCGTCCCGTCCTTTGGGCCGCCCACAGCGACAGGCAGGTTTATCTCACCGGCCTTTTCTCACAACCGTTAGGAACCGGGCCAGCACTAACGGCGTGCGCGCAACTACCCGACCTTGACCATTTCCGAGGATCATACGGCGCGAAAGCCGTGATGCCCCTATACCGTGACGCCGAATGCAGAGAAGCCAATATCCTGCCAGGTCTTCTTGACCTCCTGTCCGAGGCATATAGGCGGGACGTGAAGCCGGAAGACTTTCTGGCCTACGTTTACGGGGTGCTGGCGCATCCCGCCTTCACGTTGCGGTACGCCAAGGAGCTGGGCACACGCGAGTTGCGCGTTCCGATCACCAAAGATGCGACGCTGTTCGCCGATATCTGCGACGTCGGGACGAGGCTGCTGTGGCTGCACACTTACGGCCAGCGATTTATTCCCAAGGGCCAGCATCAGGGCCGAGTGCCCGAGGGCCATGCTCGCTGCAAAAAAACGGTGCCCGGAGACAAAGACAACTACCCGGAGGCGTACGATTATAACGATGCAAGCAAAACGCTTCGTGTGGGCGCCGGTGCGTTTGGTCCGGTTATGCCGGAGGTGTACAATTTCGAAGTATCCGGCCTGAAGGTGGTCCAATCGTGGCTGGCATACCGAATGAAGAACCCGAAGGGTAAGAAATCTTGCCCGCTAGACGACATACGGCCGGAGAAATGGACCGGCGACTTCACAACTGAGCTACTGGAGCTACTATGGATTCTGGAAGCAACGATTGCGGAGTACCCCCGCCAGGAGAAACTGTTGGCGGCCGTCGTAAGGGCGCCCAAGGTCCGAGTGTAGACACAGAAATCGAGAAACCGGCGGAGGACGCGCCGTGCTTTACCGCTCGCGAACTTCCGCCAGTCCCTGGCTGGGCGCGGAAACCGCCCGGGGCCGCGGAGCCAGAGCTTTTCGATGACGAGTGAAACCCGACAGACCTTTGATGGAAATTAGGACACTACCCAGTGTCGCATGTGTTGACACCTCGTGCGATGAAAAGCGAGAATCGCTTCTTATGCGGTGGATGGTCGGTATAGCGCTGTTGCCAGTCCTCGTGTTCCACACGGCTGGACCCGTCAATTGCGCACAAAAGCAGCCAGCACAACCTGCTGTTGATAGAGGTGACCCGGTGCGGGCCTTCGCTTCACCGTCGGCAGCGAAGTCCGTGGAGATTGGCGATTTTTATCTGAGGAGGAAAAAGTACAAAGCTGCCCTGAGCCGATTTCAGGAGGCGTTGAAGACCGACCCGCATTTCGCGCCCGCGTACCGGGAGATGGGAAAAGTCTACGAGAAAATGGGTTTTTGGCAGAAAGCGCTGGACGCGTATCGGAAATATCTGGACGAACTTCCCTCCGCCCAGGATGCTCGGGAAGCCAAAAGTATTCACAAATCCATCGCTCACCTGAAAAAGGAAATATTCGCAGAAGGGCCGTCGTCAGGTAGCCAATCGACTCCGAAGTGACATCTCATTCGGCAGGGCTCGCAGCTTGGGCGTCCAGGTAATCGTGAAGAATAGTGGCGGCGCGTTCCGCATCCTCTTCCCGCACCAGCAATGAAACATCCAGCACCGGCAATAGTTCTGCCGAGGTTTCACCGGACACCAGGGAAGGAATACCCTGGGATTGAAGGATTTTCCTGGCTACATCTATTTCCATCAAGGCGGTGGCGCCAGTGAAGAGGCGGACGGTCACGAGCTTGGAGTTTTCGGAGCCTGCGCTGGGTGTTTGGGGCGGTGACTCCGGCGGCGAACCAGGCGCAAGCTCTGCGCCGCAGTCTTCACACGTAGTGGTTCCTTGCACGTATTCCGTCAAGCAGTTTGGGCAATAGGGCATGGCTGGAAAAACCCCTCCAGGACAAGTATAGACCTTATTCTTGTCTCCCAGTATGATTTGACCTGTGGATTTGCATGTACAGGAGCGGTTTCCAGAACGAGACGGCTGCGGCGCCGCCTTCGGCGCAACCGAAACGAGATTCTCCGTGTTCTCTGAGCTTCCAAAACCTCAACACGGAGACCGCAGAGGATCTCAGTGACCTCTGTGTTCAAGCTTCTTTGAGCACGGAGATCACGGAGGCACTGCTGCATGGAGGTCAGCCATGGCATTTACGCACCCAGTGGACGAGAAAGAAAAGCGAGCGGTGAGATTCCTTGCGCTCAGTATTCTCATGGTCGCGTCCGGTCTGCTCGGCTCCCGATATCTGGCCGAGGAACCGCGCTACGACCTTCTCATTATCAACGGCCACATCCTCGACGGCAGCGGAAGCCCATGGTTCGAGGGTTCGGTGGCCGTGAAGGAGGGAAAGATTGCCGCTGTGGGCCGACTCCCGAACGTGACGGCACGGCGCGTGATCGACGCTCGGGGATTGACCGTTGCCCCAGGGTTCATTGACCTGCACAGCCATTCCGACTACACCCTTCTTGTGGACGGAAAAGGGGAGAGCAAAATTCGCCAGGGAGTAACAACCGAAATTCTTGGTGAATCGGAATCCGCAGGCCCCATCCTGGGCCCCGCCGTGCCGGAGTTTGACAAGGAAATGACCCGCTATGGCCTGAAGAGAGACTGGACGACTTTGGGCGAGTACTTGACTCGTGTGGAACGACAAGGGACCTCCGTCAACATTGCCTCCTACGTAGGCAGCGGCCAAGCGCGCATGGACGTGATGGGCAATGTGAACAGGCGACCAACCGCAGAGGAAATGGAAAAGATGAAAGACCTGGTTGAGCAAGCCATGCGCGAAGGCGCTCTCGGCCTTTCCTCCGGCTTGATTTATCCCCCCAACTCTTTCGCCACCACGGATGAGCTCATCGAGCTCGCCAAAGTGGCGGCGCGCTACGGCGGCATTTACACCAGTCATATCCGAGGCGAGGCAGATCATTGGAAACGAGCCCTCGACGAGGCCATCGAGATCGGCGAAAGGGCGCACTTGCCGGTTCATGTCCTGCACTTCAAGATGGACGGCCAGGCAAATTGGGGAAAGATGGCGCAACAAATCGCCGAGGTTCAGGCAGCGCGCGACCGCGGCGTGGACATCACCGTGAACCAATACCCCTATATCGCCTCGATGACAGGGCTCGAGATGTGCATCCCCGCCAAGTATCTCGAGGGCACTTCGGAGCAAGTAGTCGAGCGGTTAAAGGACCCCAAAGTGCGCGCGGAAATCCGCCAGGCCATCGCCAACGGCCTACCGGGCTGGGAAGACAACGAAGTGAAAAGTGTGGGTGGCTGGCATGGCGTGCTCGTGGCTTCGCTACAAAAGCCCGAGAACAAGCAATACGAAGGCAAGCGCATGGATGCAGTCACGAAGGAAATGGGTAAGGACCCGCTCGATGCTCTGTGCGATTTGCTGATTTCGGAGGGCGGCTCTGCGGAGGCCGTCTACTTCGGCATGAGCGAGCCCGATGTGGAACTGGCCATGAAACAGCCGTGGCTGGGCGTGGGTTCGGACGGCATTGCCGTCAGCCCGACGATGACCTTCATGGGTAAGCCGCACCCGCGGTTTTATGGCACCTTTCCGCGCGTCCTGGGTGTTTACGTTCGGGAGAAAAAAGTGCTGACGCTTCCCGACGCCATCCGCAAAATGACCTCATTCCCCGCCCAAATCACCGGCCTTGCGGATCGCGGCCTGCTCCGGCCCGGCATGGCGGCGGATATTACAATCTTCGACCCCAAGACAGTGAGCGACAAGGCCACCTTTGAAAATCCCCTGCAATATCCAGCGGGTATTCCTTACGTCATCGTGAATGGCGTGGCTGTTATCGACCAGGGTCAACATACCGGCGCAAAACCCGGACGGGTGCTCTACGGGAGAGGCAAATCGTAGCGTGGGGGGTAGAGGTTAAGGGGGCGCATCCCCGTTGGAGGTCGGTGATGGACGAAAGGCGATTACTGGAACGTATTACCGTAGATCCTCAGATTTTTGGCGGCAAGCCGATTATCCGTGGTCGAAGACTTGCTGTCGAACACGTACTTGGGATGCTGGCCGCCGGAGATACTACCGACGACGTTCTGCAAGCCTACCCGTGGCTGGAAAGACAAGACATCCAGGCCTGTTTGATTTACGCCCGCAGAATCGCAGCCAACGAGCGCATCGAACCTCTCACCATCGCTCCCGGTTCTTGAAACTTCTCCTCGTTAGTTGTTCACAAGATACGAGTCGAGTGGCCGCTTACCCGATCTGCACCACCGTCTAACTGGACGCTGAAAAACCTTTGTGAGTTCTGTCATTCCGAGCGAAGCGAGGAATATCGCTCTGCAAACCGAGGACATGCGAGATTTCTCGTCGCCGGTGGATCCTCGGAATGACGGGCTAGGCGGGTGTTTCAGCAACCTGCGAGGGGCCGCAAGCACGCGCTGTCAAGATGATGAATCTGTTTGCACTCGGGGCAGTCGAGGAATATGACCCTGAGGTTTAGTGGCTTCGGCAGGCTCGTAAAGAGCTTGCCGAGGTTCTCATCCACCTCACGGCGGCGTTCTCTCACCCGCGGATCATTCGACAGGAGCGGATTCTCCTGGGCTGGCCTCATCTCGATCACAGAGCTGGACCCCCTCCTACTTTCATCGCCCCCGACCACAGCCCCGAGTGACCAAACGTAATGTCCGGCGGGAGAGTCTGGGAGCAAACGCGTCTTCAGATCCGGCCCCATTGCCCGCGTCGAACTGTCCGCGACGGCAGCAGCGTTCAGCCAAGCCTGTCCGTCAATGCCAGACACCGGCGGGGTTGTGATCACATCAAGCAAAGCTACCCGATTAAACCCTGACTCCAGCAGATGATTAACCTGCTCGCGCATTTTCCTCACTTTCTGGTCCGATGTCTTCGTAGATTTGAGATGTTCTCGCGAAATAGAAGGCGCTTGCGGGCTGAGATATGCGCACTTTGCCTCGATGGCTATCAGCCGGTCTGTCGACGGGGGCCACTTGATGCCTCCTTTTTGGGCGAGCTTCAAAGCCGTAGAGAACCACATATTACTCGGGTGCCAGCGCCCCTTTCCCCTCAGTTTCTCAGCGCAAAGTCGTTCTAGCTCAGCGTAAAGTCGTTCTTCCTCAGCGTAAAGCCGTTCGAACTCACCGGGCTCAGCCCAATGCAGCCGGCCTGTAAGTATGTCAACGTCACCTGTGGCCGAGCTTCGCAGACGATCCTTCCGCACCTGCAAAATGAACCACGGCAATCCTGCGTGCAGTGCTCCAAGCGGAACGAGAACTTTGTCAGCGATGCCCCTATTTTCCACGAATATGCGCACCGCCTCACGTTCCCTCTCGGGTTGGTCGACCAGATACCTTGGATGTGGGCTGCTCATCTAAAGTCAGCACGATGGGAAAGCAAGAAAATGCCGACCTAAAGGTCGGCGCTACAAACCGGCACGCGCAGTTACTGCAAGGGCGTAAAGATCACCGCCAACCCACCGCCAGGCGCCAAGTGGACATTGAGCTTGTCGCTTGGCTTGACCCGCTTTGCCTTGATGGTCAGGCTAGTTCCCACCGTATCCGCCTCCGGCCCATCGGAGAAAACCTGAGCCTCGTATTCACCCTGACCCAGGAAGTCCAGAGGCAACTCCAGGTCTCGCGCATCCCAATTAGTCATGCTTCCCAGATACCACGCGTTGCCATGCTGGCGGGCGATGGTGACGTACTTGGCCGGTTCGCCGTTCAAGACCTTGGTATCATCCCAAACGGTCGGAACCTTATCGAGGAACTCCATTCCGGGGTTGTGGTCATAGGCCTCGGGATAATCGGCAAGCATGACCAGCGGGCTCTCATAAACCACGTACATAGCCAGTTGGTGAGCGCGTGTGCCTTGCGACATGGGCTCAACATTACGCGCCACGAAGTGGCCTCGCGCCGCGTTGTTGAAGGCGCCGGGAGTGAAGTCCATCGGTCCGGCAAGCATGCGCGTGAAGGGAATTGTGACGTCATGCTCCGGGGTGACCTGCTCGCTCCACTTGCTGTACTCCATGCCCATCACGCCCTCGCGGGTGAGAAGATTGGGATAAGTTCGGCGCAAGCCGGTGGGCTTGTAGGCGCCGTGGAAATCCACCGCGAGATGATGTTCAGCAGCCTTGCGCACGCACCGCTCGTAGAAGTTCACCATCTCCTGATCGTCGTGGTCCATGAAATCGACTTTGATTCCCGCGACTCCCCATTTCTCGTAAAGCGTCATGGCCTCGTCCATCTGTTTATCCAGCGCGCTCCAGTACAGCCAGAGCAGAACGTTCACGCCCTTCTGTTTGGCGTAGGCAATGATGTCGGGGACATCCACTTCCGGGACGTGGTGCAGGATGTCGAGGGCGTGCGTATAATCCTGCGCCGGGTACCATCCTGCATCAATCAGCATGTATTCCAGGTGGTGCTCTGCCGCGAAGTCAATGTAATGCTTCATGGTGGCCGTGTTCATGCCGGGCTTGAAATCCACATTCGTGGCAAAGCTTCCTGACCACCAATCCCACGCGGCCTTTCCTGGTTGGATCCAGGAAGTGTCGGCGAGGGCGCAAGGCGCGCTCAAATTGAGAACGATATAGTTGCTCTCAATCAGCGCCCCCGGCCGCGAGTTGATCAAGAGAACCCGCCAGGGTGTGCTCTTGGGTGTGGAACCCGTTACCACCTGGTCCATCCGGTCGCGGGCGGGCGAGAGTTTGCTGAGTAGCGCATCTTCCACACCCGCCACGCCGCCCACATACATTCCTGAATAGTCCGTCAGGTCCGCTTCCAGCAGGCCAACCCAGGGGCCGCCGGGAACTTCGACCAACAAAGGCAGGTTGATGATGGAGGAAGGCTTGATTTCGTCGAGGCTGATATGCCGGAACTCACCCTCATTAGGGGTATTGAATTTCCCGAGATTGAGCGCGAAGGCGGAGGAGTCTCGGGCGAAATAGAAACCCGTGTTCTCAGCCGCCAGAACGAATTTGCCGAGGGCCTCCTGTTGCGGTAGGAAGTATCGGAAAGCCACGCCTTCGTTGAAAACCCTGAAGATCAAGTCAAACCGGCGATTGGGCGCGTGGCGCTCCTGTAATGAAATCGTGAGCTGGTTGTAGTGGTCGGGAATCCGGCGTTTCATTCCGAAGGCATTTTCCCATGTGTCGTTGTGAGATTTTCGATCCGACCGCGAAATCTCGAAATCGCGATCCAAAGGCCGTGATCCTATAAAGTCCATTCCGAGGGGAGAATCCTTAAGAACCAGAAACCCCTTGTAAGAAACCCGATAATAGGCGCGCTCGCCGGGCAGATAAGGCTGAGGATTAGCCTTCAGTTCAAACTCAACCTTGAGGTTGCCATCCGGAGAGGTCACGGAGAGCGGTTCCGACCCGAAACTCAAGCTGGGTGCAACCATTGCCAAACCTGATAACAGAGAAGTCATGAGGACAGTCGCTATTCTTATTCGCATCAATCGGACCTCCTTGAGGTTGCCCCAGGGCGGCCACAAGGGCCACCCCTACAGGACGTTTCAGGGACGGAAGTGCTTTAGGCTTTTTCTCGCTTCTTCGTATTTGGGGAACCCCCGCTCCGCCTTACGAAACTCGCGGGAATGCACCACGCGGCGGTGCCCATCACGTTCCACCGGGAATCGCATGTGAAGCATCTCGTGGAACACCAGGTATTCGACCAAGTGGGCCGGAGCTTTGGGAGAGTCCAGCGCTCGGTTGATGACGATCATCCCATGGCCGGCGTCGTAATGGCCGAGGATGGTCCTCGAACTTCGCAGGCTCCAGCCCAGGCCAGTCACGGAGAGCTCGCCATGGAAGACATTTTCGTTCAGACGCTGAAATATCTCCTCCAGATTGTGCCAGCGGCCGCGGGCAGGAAGGATGCGTTTCGTCCCACGTTTGCGCCGCGCCTGGTCGATGCGCTGGCGAACGCCGGGGCTTAGGACGTAAGCCAGATAGCATTCGCGCGCCTCGCGGGAAGCGCGCCGCCGGTAAACTTTGCAGAGCAAGATCTCAGCCAGACCTTCCAGAACCAGAAGCGGCGCGTCCTGCAGTACGTCGGAAATGCGCACCTCCAAATGGTCTTTCCGCAAACAAATGGTGCTCCGCAAACCGGCGAAGGGACGGAATTCGACCCCCAGGCTCGGAAGGACTACGGCAATGCGCAGCCGCCGGAAGACCCTCTGGAAAAGCTCGACCGGCTGGGATGGAATGGCCAGGGGCAGCGGCATCTGTTCAAGTGGCATGGGCAGGAAAGCAAACGTCGCGGACTCTCTTAGTCCTCGTCTCGATCAGCAGGCGGGTTTTGTTTGCGCTCCTTCTTCCGAAGTTTTTCCTCTTCTTTTGAACGCTTCTTCTCTTCTTTCGTCCGCGCCTTTTGCGATTGGGCCTCTGCCTTCTCCTCCCGTTTCAGTTCTCCGAACAATTTCACTTGATCACCGAGGGCCCTTGTAGCGCCATCCAGGGCATCAGTGAAGTCGTCCTTAGCGTCACGGAGGGACTTGGCGTAGTCAGCCGCATAGGCATCGGGGGACTGTTGGATTCGCCGCAGCTCATCAAGTTGTTTGGGGCCCCTTTCGAGAACCTTATGGAGTCCTTTGCGCATGTCGCCCCGGCGATCATACTGATCCTGGATCCAGTTCTTCAAGTCTTCCGTGATTGAAATGTATTCCTCCAGCAAGTGATCGATATACGCGCCGTTATCATATTGGGGATCCATGGGCTTGCTGCGAAACTCCTCGATTCGGTCCAAACGGGACTGCGCCAGAGTGAGGTAAACCTCGATGCGCTCGGAAGGCTCCTGTGCATCGCGAATCTTGTCTTCCTCTTCATCAGACAGATAATCCGGCTTCTGCGCCCGAGCCGTCTTGGCCGGCGCGATTACCGACATGAGGAGCGCCAATACCAGAATGGCTTGTGATTTCACTGTCAAGACCCTCGGCGAGCCTTTCAATGCGTCTTGGCCGATGGCTTTGCAGCCTCCTGCGGCCGGGCCACGGGAAAAAGTGCCTGCATGACTTCAGCCCGTGATTGCTCAACTTCTTTCTCGGCTTTCTCGATCGGGCCACGGTCAAAATAGGAGATTCGGCGCTTCAGGTCATCCAGCAGGCGTGCATCTTCGCGCAGCTCAATGTCCAGCTCCTTAAATCCCCGAGAATCGCGCGCGGCGTTCCGCCCGGAACTCCGGAGTGTTTGCCACGAGTCCTTGATGCGGCCCAGGTAAATGCTGAGAATCTGCGCACCTTGCTCGATATTGCCGCCGCTCGTAGGCTTCGATTGCCTGCCGCAGCTTGAGCCGCGCCAGGCGAGTTTCTTCCTTGGATTTCTTTACCGGGTCGCGTTCTTCTGCAATGCGCGCCAGCAGTCGCGCTTCAGCGTCGGAATGCCTTGGGAATGGAGGGCCGGCGAAGAACACCGGTGCGCCGATGAGCAGGAATGCGATCGAGAGAAGCGCCCGCCACTCCATAAGGGACAAATGTATTATAGCTATTTTTGCAGTTGGTGGCGGAGTAGCTTGGCGCGCTGGGTAGCCTGCCACTCGTGGTCGGGGCTCTGGCCTTGGGAGAGTTGGAGATAACGTTCGTAGTTTTCAAGGGCCTTCTTGAGAACATGAAGGTTGTCGTAGCAGGTGGCGAGGGCGAAGATGAGTATGGCAGGAGGATCGGGAGCGCGCACCAGAGCTTCGAGCAAGGGGATGGCCTCCGGGTAGCGCTTTTGCGAATAGAGACAGGTGGCCAACCCCTGTCCCGCCTCGCGACTTCTGGGGTCGCCCTTCAGAGCCGTCCGAAACTCAACTTCCGCCTCCGACAACTTTTCTTCCCCCAGCAAGGTTTGGCCCAAAGCCCGGTGCAGGTCCGGGTCAGCCGGGGCGGCGAGGAGCGCTTGGCGGTAGAACTTCTCCGACTCAGGGAATTTCTTCAGGAGCGCGCAGACATCACCCAGCGCTGCAGCCAAGCCGGGTGTCCCCGGTCTAGCGCGGTAGACAGCCTGGAGACCCTCGTAGGCTTGCGGGTTCTTTCCCTGCTCAAGGTATAAGCGGGCCAGATGAAAGCGAGTCTCCAGGTCGTCAGGACGAGCGGCCAGGTATTGCTCGAAATGAGCGACCGCCTTGACCGGGTCTTTCAATCCCTCCATGGCCAGGGCCATGCCCAGTTGAGCCTGGGATAGCGCCGGGTCCAATTCAGACGCCTTTTGAAAAGAGCCGAGCGCCTCCTGGTAGCGCTTCTGTTGCAAGTAAAGTTGACCCAAGTCGTAATGGGCGATGGCTAGCTTCTGGTCGAGCCGCAGCACCGCCTGGTACTGCTTTTCCGCGCGCTCCATTTGGCCAGTGCGGGCCAGCGCCCGCCCATAGTACAACTGGGCACGGAGATGATCCGGTTTAAGAGTCGCGGCTTTTTCCAAGTGTTCCAAAGCCCCCTGGGGATTATTCAGTTGAAATAGCAAAATCCCCAGGTTCAGGCGGGCTTCAAACAGATTTGGATCGAGCTCCAGGGTTTTTCGGTACGCGGCGACGGCTTCCTCGTGCTTTTGCAGTCCGGTGTAGGCATAACCCAGGTTAAACCATGCGGCGGTAAGAGTGGGTTGCGCTTCCACCACCTGTTTCAGGGCATCCGCCGCGACGGCAAAATCGTTCCGGTTTAGCGCGTCTTGCGCGGTACGCAGGAGCTTGGGCACGTCCGCGTCCTTGGTTCGGGAGGCACTTTCTTGGCCCGGGCCGATCGCGGCCAGCACTCGCGCTGGAACGAGGCAGAAGAGGAGAAGAATAAATGCGAGCGTAGCGGCGACCTTTAGGTCGGCATTTCCCATCGTGCTGACCTGAAGGTCAGCGCTACGCTTCATCGCGAACACCTCGGCCTGCCCCCTTGTGATTTCGCAAATACTTGGCCAGGAACTTCCCGGTAAAGGAGTAGGGGTGCTGGACCAGACTTTCCGGCGGGCCTGCCACCACCACGTAACCACCGGAGTCGCCCCCTTCCGGCCCCAGGTCGATGATCCAGTCAGCGGTCTTCAGGACGTCCATGTTGTGCTCGATGATGAGCACGCTGGCGCCAGCGTCGATCAGCCGGCGAAAAGCAGCCAGCAATTTGCTGATGTCGTCGAAGTGCAGGCCCGTAGTGGGTTCGTCAAAAATAAAAAGCGTGTTTTGGCCGGCCTGATGCGCAAGGTGCGCCGCCAAGCGCACGCGCTGGGCCTCGCCACCTGAGAGAGTGGTGGCGGATTGCCCCAGGCGCAAATAGCCGAGCCCAACCTCATCCAGGATCCGTATTTTGTGGGTCACCTTCGGCAGGCCGGAAAAGAAGCCCAGGGCCTCCTTCACCGTCATTTGCAACACTTCATTAATATTCCTGCCCTTGTAACGCACTTCCAGGAGGCTGGGTTTGTAACGGTGGCCGCCGCACTCCTCGCACACCAGTTCGACATCGGCCAGAAATTGCATCTCCAGCGTGACGGTTCCGTCACCTTGGCACGTCTCACAGCGGCCACCAGGGATATTGAAGGAAAAGTAGCCGGGCGAAAATCCGCGCTTCCGGGCTTCCGGTGTGGAAGCAAAAACCTCTCGTATGGCGTCGAAGGCCTTAATGTAAGTGACGGGGTTGGAACGAGGCGTCCGCCCGAGGGGCGACTGGTCCACGAGCACCACCTCCGCCAGTTGCTGATCGCCTTCGATTCGGTCGTATTGGGCGCGCGGGGCAGGCAGGCCGCGGCGGGAAATCAAGGCGTTATAAAGCACGTCGTGAACCAGCGTCGATTTTCCCGAACCGGAAACGCCGCTCACGCAGCACCATGAGTCCCAGCGGAATCTCCACATCGATTGATTTCAGATTGTGTTGCCGCGCGCCACGTATGCGCAGCCAGGACTTCCCGGGCTTGCGGCGTTCCGAAGGCACTGGAATCTCAAGCGCGCCGGACAGGTAACGCCCGGTGAGCGATTGAGGATTGGCGCAGAGACCTGCCAAGTCGCCTTCGTACACCAAGCGGCCACCATGCTCTCCCGCTCCCGGACCTAGGTCCAGGATCTTGTCCGACTCGCGCATCATCTCCGGATCATGCTCGACCACCAGGACCGTGTTGCCGAGGTCGCGCAAGGTCTTCAGGATTTCAATGAGCCTGCCCGTATCGCGGGGATGCAGCCCAATGGAGGGTTCATCGAGCACATAGAGGGCGCCCACCAAGTTCGAGCCGAGCGCTGTGGCCAACTGAATTCGCTGCGACTCACCTCCTGACAGTGTGGAGGCCAGGCGGTCGAGCGTCAGGTATTCCAAGCCCACCTTGTAAAGGAATTTCAAGCGCGAGCGGATTTCCTCGAGCACCTTGTCAGCCACCGCCTGCTGCTCCGGGGACAGTCGGAGCTCGTTGAAGAAGGGGTAGGCTTCCTGAATCGGCATGCGGCAGACTTCCGTAATGTTCTTTCCGTCCAAAAGAACGTGCAGAGCTTCGCGGCGCAACCGGCCACCCTGGCACTCCGGGCAAAGCGTGTATCCCCGGTAACGGCTGAGAAAAACGCGCACGTGCAGCTTGTACTTTTTCCTCTCCAGATAATCGAAGAAGCCACGAATGCCCGGAAAATCTTCGTCACCCTCGAGCAGCCACTTCCGCTCCTCCGGAGTGAGCCGAAAGTAAGGAACATCCAGGGGAATGCCCTTGGCCCGGGCCGCCCGCTTCATCTCGTTGTAAAGCATGCGGTAACGCGGCTTCGTCCAGGGCTCCACGGCTCCCTCGGCGAGCGTTTTGTTCTTGTCGGGAATAACCAAGTGCAGGTCGAAGTCAATGGTGTTGCCAAATCCCTGGCAGCGGGGGCAGGCACCGTAAGGATTATTGAACGAAAAGAGGCCCGGCTCGGGCGCTTGAAATGTAATCTTGCACCGCTTGCACTCAAACCGCTCGCTGAAGACCAAGCGCTCAGGCATCTGTACGGGCACGCCATGGCGTGCCCCTACCTCACCTTGGCATGCCCCTTCAGAAGCCGGCTCCGCCGAAATAAACTCCAGAACCGCCTCGCCGGCTTCTCGGAAGCAGAGTTCCAGAGAATCGATCAGCCGCTGGCGGATCTCCGGCCCCACCGCCAGACGGTCCACAAGAATATAAACGGGCGCGGCGAAATCGACCTCAAGCAGCGACTCCGGGGTTGAGAATTCGAAGACACGCCCTGCCTGGTACAGCCGGTTGAACCCATGCTGGCGAAGCGAGAACAGGCGTGGTTTCAGTGAATCGTCCGGAGGTGCGGGTGGCCTTGCTGAAGGATGCTCTCCCTGCTCCTTTATAAAGCCCGCAGGAGCGCGAGCGGCTCCTTTGGCTCGCGTCGCTCGCCCGCTCGCTCTTGCCTCGAGGGAATCCGGCGAGTCTGCCCCGGAGGCTTCCCCCGAGCGTTCTGTCACGGCTGGAGATGTGCTTGGATTGACCTGGAAGAGGACGTAGAAACGCCGGCCGACTTCCATGGCGGCGACCTGGTCAGCGACGTCATCCACATGATCCCGGCGCACTACCTGGCCGCATTGATAGCAGGTGGTGATGCCGACGCGCGCAAATAATAGCCGAAGATAATCGTAGATTTCGGTGGCCGTGGCCACCGTCGAGCGGGGATTACGAGTGGTGTTCTTCTGGCGGATGGCCACGGGCGGGGCAATCCCCACCACTTCGTCAACATCCGGCTTCTCCATGCGTTCCAGAAACTGGCGGGCGTAAGCGGAGAGAGATTCGATGTAACGGCGCTGCCCTTCGGCATACAGCGTGTCAAAAGCCAGGCTGGACTTGCCGGAGCCTGAAAGGCCGGTCACCACCGTCAATCGGTTGTGAGGTATAGAGCAGTCGATATTCTTCAGATTGTGTACGCGCGCCCCGCGCACGATAATGGAATCGGCTTCCCCGTTCTTGCCGGAAGAATCTGTCACTCCGTTGGTTTTGGTGACCGGCAAAACGGAAGCCCCGGCTTCCCCGCCAGCCGCAGAGAGCCCAGGGCTTGAGCGCCGGACGCCCAATGCGCCTCCCCCGCTGGCAGCCGTCGCGGACGGCAAGAGCTTATCGCCTGTTTGATCGTGGCTTGTAGCCATGCATTTCCCTGCGTTCGAGCTGGTCAAAGGCCGAGTGCCCGACCCATCCGCCGGCCTGAAAGCACCCCTGCAAGCCCTCTGACCCTCAGCCCAAACTTACCATTATAAGCCCGGACGATCTCGGAAGCAAAGCTAAGTTTGCTAGGCAACATACACTAACTACCTTTCTTTTCAAGAACATTCCCGCTTTCAATGCGTAACTACCTTTGTTTTCTATAACATTCCCGCCTCGTTCCTGGGTGCTGAAAGCCGACCCTTTGCTTTCATAGACATTCCCGCTTCGCTCCTTCACTTTTTGAAATTACTGCGGCCTCCTCTTTCACTGACGCGGACGACATGTCGTCCCTGGCAGTCGCCCGTCTAGACAGTCCTGCCAGGTTCGGCTTGCCACCCACAACCCGGAACCTGCTCTTCCCAACCCGCCACGTGCGAACTACCATCTACTTCCTTTGTTTTCATCTACATTCCCGCTTTAAACGCGTAACTACTTGTGTTTTCTATAACATTCCCGTCTTACTCGCACCTATTTAAAGCCGATCCTTTGTTTTCATAGACATTCGCGCCTCGTTCGTTCAATTCTGAAGTTACTAGGGTTTCTTCTTTCCCAGCGATGATGACATCTTGTCGTAGTCCGCGGTACTGGCCAATAGTCCTGCCGACTCAAGCTTCCCTCAAAGGCAGTAGGCAGAAGGCAGCCGGCGGAAAGCGGACGCTCTTCATTCTGACTCCTGACTCCTACTCTTCCCCAGCTACTACCTATCACATCCCTAGCCTCGTGTCAAGAGCAAAAACGCTGGATTCGCCGGACCCCGATGCCCAAAAGACCTTTCGCATGAAAGAGGCGTTAACGACGCCTTACGGTTGGTGGTCGAGTTGCGCAAGGTGGGAAGCTACGAGCGCAGAGATTACAGTTCGAACGGTGGCTGAGGTTCTGTGACCCAGAGGTAGCCACGGTCAATTCGTCTTGGGAATTGACCGTGGGTTCGTCATCCAAGGAAAAGCCCACGGTCTCGAGAGCGCTGACCGTGGCCACCCGCTGCCCGGCGAGGCACGCAAGAAAAGAGGTAGCGCAAGGCTCGCTCTCCAGCCTTGCGGCTCTTCCCGCGCGCCGTGGTTTTGACGGCGTGGCGCGTGAGAATTCGGATCATCTTGTTAGCGGCGCGACAAGAGCCCACACCGCTGGAAAAGCCGCAGGGCAGGGCCGCGGGCCCTGCGCTACCACGCCGGACCCCGATGTCCGCAAGGCCTTTCGCCGTGAAAGAGCCGTTAACGACGCCCTACGCTTGGTGATCGGCTTGTGCAAGGTGAGAGGCTACAAGCCCAGATATTACAGCGGGTAGCCACGGTCAACGCAGCTCTGACCGTGGCTACCCGCTCGAGGAAGAACCCACGTCATAAATACGGTGCCGCTACCCCGCTATATTACCTGTGGGAGCTGCGGCCTCCTCCTTGTACCTGAGCCTGACTGTGGCTTCAACCGAAAGCGTACAGCTTCGCCCTCTCCTGCGTCCCTTAGGGCTCCCTTCATCTCCTGGACAGCAGAGGCGGATCCTTAGTTCCTCCGCCCTCTCCCGCACCATCTTGTGGATTTCCATGTCGAACTCGTACCCGCCGCGCCGACAACGCGGATTGCTACAAGCCATTAGGCCGCCTTGCGCCCTTATGTAGAATTTCCCGGACCGTTGTTTAATTCCCCCATCCCACTCTGTGTATTCGACTACAGCGTCTTTCACGGTTGGGAAAGCCTCGTCGAAGGAGCCCTGTTTCATAAAGACCCTGCCCGACCGACGCATGGGTTCACCCATTCTCCACCCCCATCCTCTACCCACGTAGCGAGCAGCAACGGCACGTTCCATGTGCCGTGGGTTTTTCGTCTTGCCCTGTCACCGAAAGCCCAAGGCATAAAGATCATGCCACCGCTACCAGTTTACCAATGTGCTATCGTCTGCGCCTCTGATCATTTCAAAGGCATAGGCTGGCCAGACTTGCATCATTTCGGCGGGAGCACCCCGACATTGCCACCCGAGTTTTCGACCCAGTCGCGGAGAAAGGCGAGAAACCCTGCAAACATGGCAGTAGTGCGCGAAGCGATCTCGTCGAGATCACCGGATTCGCGACCCACGGACAACATGAGCGTTTCAGCATCTGGTCGATGAGTCTTGGGTATTTTCTCAAGGTTCCGGCACATCCAATCATATGCATCCATGCCCGTCAGCGCCGCGTACTCGGGTAGAGTCTCCCGCAGTTTCCTCTGCAATGCTTCCAATCGCGCGTCGTTTCCTTTTGCCAGCCCGAGCCCCGTCAGGCCGGTTAGGCACAGACCGCTTGTTGACGACCCAAGGCCCCGAACTCGCGCCGCTGACTGAGCGTGTTCCACGAAAGAGTTCCGATAGAATCTCACGTGTGCCTCGAACCATTTGCATTCAGTGTGAAAACGGCGACCAAACTCTTGAACCAGGTCCGATGCGCTATGCCTGGACAGGCGCTTAATTAGATCATGTATGGCACGATAGGCAATCTGGGCAAAAATGTAGAAAGAACGTATGTCAACCGGCAGCTCCTCATGAAGCAGATGAAATCGGTCTTTGGCGTGTTTATTCTCGTGGCGAGCAGTCGGGCCGGCGCCAGACGAGGCAGGTTGAAATAATTCCTGGACCACGGCCCGATACTCCAGGCACTCGCGGTCGTACCGCCGACACACCAGCCGCCAGTCCTGAATCGCGTTGGTGAAACACCGAACATCGACCTGCGTCCTCGGTGGCAAGCTGGATACCACGGGCCAAAGAAGCTTCAGTTCTGTCTCGAGTTGAGAAAAGTGATGTAGGAGGTCCATGGAGGCTATAGTAATCCTTGTGGGTTGAAGGGGGGTGGCCACGGCACCGTTTTTGTGCCGGGGGCTTTTGCCCGAAGAAAAACCCACGGCATACGGCGCGTGCATTGACCCTTGATCATCTATTCACGTGCTGCAACAGGCGCTCATAATTCTGCTTGTAGGTCGCGTTCTTGGGGTCAAGCGTGTAGGCGGCGCGGAATTCCTCCAGAGCACCCCGCAGGTCGCCTTTTCTTTCCAGCATCTGGGCCAGCACGTGATGGTTAAAGGCCGCCTCACCGGAATTGTTTGGGTTCAGCCGTGCGGCGGCCCGTGCTTCCGTGATCGCTCCATCCAAATCGCCCTTGCCTTGCAGGGCTAAGGCTAGACTGGAGTGTGCGAGGTCATTATCCGGGTTCAAGCGCAGGGCCTCACGATACTGCGCGATCTCACCATCCCGGTCGCCCTTGTGTCCGAGCGCGAGGCCAAGGCCGACGCGAACGTCCTCGTTCTTCGCATTCAAGCGCAGGGCCTCACGGTATTCCGCGATCTCACCATCCCAGTCGCCCTTGATTCCAAGCACGAGGCCGAGGTTGACGTGCGCCACGTCATTGCTAGGGTTCAAGCGCAGCGCCTCACGGTATGCCGCGATCGCACCATCCCAGTCGCCCTTGTTTCCGAGCGCCACGCCGAGCAGGGAGCGCGCCAATTCACCGTTGGGATCCAGACGGATGGCCTCGCGGGCCGCAGCCGTGGCATCGTCCGACTTCTTCTGCTGGTCCAGGACATAGGCAAGGCTCGTATGAAGGGCAGCATTCTCTGGATCGTATAGCAAGGCTGCGCGGTATTCCTGCTCGGCTTGCGCATACTGGCGCTCGTGAAAGAGTTCCAATCCGCGGGCCACGTGTTCGAGAACCTCAGCCCGCCTAGCCTGCGCGGCGGGATCAACGGTTACGGGCTTCGTCACCTTGGCGCTTTTGAGCGCGCTGATTAACTCGCCCTCACCTCCAGCGAGACGCACCTCCGCGAGATAATCCTCGTTCGGCTCAAAGTCGAGGCCGCGTTCTCTCACCAACATCGCCACGCGGTGGCTCGTCACCTGCCCGGCGAGCAGGGCGAAAACCTGCACCTGGTTCAGAGGCTTCTTTGCGCTTGCTGGCTCGGGCTGCTTGGCTGCGCGTAGCGCCTTAAGAAACACCTCGCCCGCCCCCGCGGCCTTGAGGCTTTGGAGAAAATCCTCCGCTGGCGCAAAATCAATCCCGCGCTGCTCGATCAGCTTCGCGCCCGACTCGTCCCCCAACCCGGACCGCACCAATCCTTGCACTTGATCCTGGGTCAAGGGCCTTTGCTGCGCCCAGGCAGACAGGGCAAAGACCAGCCCCGTCGCCAGCATGAGAATAGTCAGCGTTTTTCGGAATCTCATTGCGACCTCCCAAGCCGATCGTGGACTGAGAAGAGTCTGTGGGGTGATTCTACCGCAAATGAGGGGAATTGCCGATTGCTGATTTCCCTAAAGCGAGGAGCGTAGCTTAGGCGTCCTTCTTCCTGGAATGCGCGGACACTTCGTGCCGTGAATGCCTCGAAACCGTTGACAAGTCCAAGAGCGCCTTGATACGGTTTGACACCAGTTTGAGAGGGACAGAGAGAGGGTGCCGCCGAGTGGAGCTTTCTACCTCAATTCTTCAGAAGAACCGCTTCACACCCCTCCCCTCTCCCCCAAGGGGGAGGGGAGAGAACTGAGCCGACACGTTTTTTGCAAAAGGGAGGAGTCCTGTGAGGAACAAATCATTCTCGAATTTCCGTTAGTCGACGGGAGTTTTTGGGAGGGCTTGCGGGGAGCGCCGTCACCGGCATGGCGCTGGGTTGCAGAGGCCGCAAGGCCGCGCTTCCCAAAAATGCACCCCAGGAGGCCTTCATTGTGCCGAACTTCCATCCTGCCAGTTGCGGGTGGTTGACCACTTTCTCCAAGGAACGTGTTTATTGCGCCAACACCTATCTGGACCATCTGGATCGAGTGCGCGACGACCCCAATTACAAGTTCGCGCTTTCCGAAGTGAATAATATGATCGCCATTATGAACTTCCAGCCGCAGCGGATCGAGGAGATCAAGCAGCGAGCGAAGGAAGGCCGGGTGGGGTTGGTCAACGCCAATTTCCTGGAGATGACGGTCAATCTGGCGGGCGGCGAAGCCCTGTTGAAAGAAGGGGTGGAAGGCCTGCGCTGGCAGGAGCAGATCATGGGAATTCATCCCCGCCTGATGTGGGTGATCGACACTTGCGGGCTCCATGACCAGATGGCCCAAATCTCCTCGGGTCTGGGTCTCGAGGCCATGGTTTACGAGCGAATGAACAAGACGGGCAGCACCATCCACTGGGCCGAGTCGCCGGATGGGTCGCGCATACTGGCTCTGTGCCCGGACGGCTACGCCTCTTTCAGTTCGTTATTCAGCACGAAAGACCCGCTGAGCACTGACGAACTGCGAAAGCTCGAGGAGGAACTGGCGGAATGGGCGAAGAAAACACCGGACGGCGCCCCCGTGTTGGTTCTGGCCGGGAGTGGAGATTACAGCCAGGCCCCCTTGCGGAAAGAATACCCGAGAGAATTTCTCGAGCAGTGGAAACAGGCTTTCCCCCAAACCAAAATCCATATCGCCATTGTCAGTGACTATCTGGATGCGATTCTGCCCGGAATCAAGTCCGGCCAAATCAAGATTCCGACCATGAAAGGCGGAACGGGATACACGTTCGACGCCTTTTGGGTCGAATGTCCCCGCGTCAAAACCTCCTATCGCAGGAACGAGCACGGGTTACAGGCGGCGGAGACCATTTCCACCATCGCCAGCCTCCGTTCCGGGTTCAAGTACCCGGCCCAAACCCTCTACGAGTCTTGGATTCTGATGCTGCTTAACATGGACCGCAACACACTGTGGGGTTCCGCCGCGGGCATGGTTTATGAGAGCGGGACCTCCTGGGATGTCCGCGACCGTATGGACTACGTGGAAACGAGCAACAAGAATGTTCATGCTGCGGCATTGAGCTCGCTTAGTCCGGAAGGAGAAGCGGCGGTCCTTTTCAACCCGCTCAACTGGGAGAGGAACGATCCCGTGGTGGTGGAATTACCGGAAGGAAAGAGTCTCAAGGGTGCTGTATGCCAGGCGGCTGCCGAGGGTAAAGCGCTGTGCAGTCTGCGTCTGCCCTCCCTGACAGTGGCAGGAGTAGAGGTCGAAGCCAAGAGCCCGGAGGTCTCGCAGAATATCGAGCCCCCCGAAAGCATCGAGACACGGTACTACACGGCGCGGATGGACTGGAAAACAGGAGCCCTGGTGAGCTTGAAGCTCAAGCCCTCCGGGCGGGAGATTCTGGGCGGACCTGCCAATGTCATCGTGGCCGAAAAGCCCAAGCCGCAAAAGGCAGACTACGGCGACTTCATCAGTTGGCGGCCGGACCGCACTCGACTGGCTTCCTCGAGCGATTTCAAGCCCACGGTAAGCGTCGCGAGTGGACCTCTGGCCACCACGGTCGAGGTGGCGAGCGAGTTCTATGGAGGCGCCCCGAGCCGGCGGGTGCTGCGATTCTACAACGACTTTCCACGCATCGATTTTGAAACGGAGGTCCAGGATATCCCCAACATCACGGTAGTGGTGGCCGAATTCCCGTTGGCGCACGATATCGAGGAAGTGCGGCGAGGCATTCCTTGTGGTTTCTCGCATGGTGCTTGGGCCAAGCCCAATCCCGAATTGGTGGGATGGACGAAGGGCATCGTGCCTGCCGTGCGCTGGAGTCATTACAGCCTGGCGGGCGGAGGCGGAGTGGCCATCCTCGACCGGGGACTCACCGGCCGGGAGCTCAACGAAAGGACACCCATCATCTACCTGCTGAATGCCACGGATAAGTACTATGGATATCCCAATGCTTGGCTGAGTGGCAAAGGCCGACACCATCTCGAATACGCTCTGGTAGCTCACGAGGGCTCATGGCACCAAGCCAGGATTCCCCAGATGGCCTGGGAATATAATTGTCCTCCGGTGCTCGTGCCGGGCAGGAAAGCGATAGCGACGAAGTCATTCTTATACACCTCAAGCAACGTCATCGTCGAGGTGGTCCGTCGGGAGGGTAACGACATTGAGATGCGTATGATCGAATGCCTGGGCTTGTCCGGACCAGCGGAGGTGACGCTGAACCTGCCGCACCAAGGGGCGGCCCTCACCGACCTGCGGGGTGGGAATCCCAAGCCCCTGGCGGGCAGCGGCCCCACGTATCGTTTCCCGGTGCGTCCACAGCAGATCGTGACCATCCGCTTCCATGCCGCGTCCCCTGTGGAAGAAATCAAGCCGGTAACTGAGTGGGACAAATTCGTGCCGGAGCCTAAGCGCGCGGCGCTGCATGCTTACAGCCAATACAAGGGGCACCCGCCCAGAGGCGACGAGCCGCAGACGTAATTGTGCCGCCGCCTCATACGGGCGCCTTGTAGCACTGGACGTTGTCGCGCCATCAAGATTTATCGCGTTACGTAGGGGCGAGCGGCGCTCGCCCGAGGGCCGAATCCGTCGGTTGACGGATTCGGCCCTACGAGACGCGTTTGGTTGCGGCTCCGCCCCGCTGTGCCGAGTCCGACCCGATCGTGTTGTCAACGATTAAGCGTGACAAGCTATTTGCCCGGCGAGGCCCCCAAGAATCCTTCAGAGTAAAACACCGGTTTGTATCCGTGCTGGGTGACCCAAGCGATAGCGCGCTCGACGCGCTGCCGGTAGTCCGGCTCGTAGGCGACGTAGTCCGGATAGAAATATTGCTCGTGAATCATCAACTCCATAATCTCCGCCTGGTGAGGGTCGGCGGCCACTTGCTCGAGGCGAGGCACAATGTCGGCAAGGGGAAACAGGTTGATAACCATGTCGTGGCGAACAAATAAGAGGTCCTCCTGCATGTCTTCCCAGTAGTCACGCCCCATCAGGTAGCGCGCCTGGGCAAGCGGAAGGTAGTAACAGACTGAGGGCATATCGTCGTCCAACTCGAAGTAACCGACCAGCCCGCGCACTCCTTCAGCGTGCAGCGCCCGAGCCGAAGCGCGGGTAATCGTTCCCCAATGAACCGTAGTGATCGGGCTCGACAATTCCTTGCCGGCAAAGCGTTCGATCTCCCCGATAACCAAGCGGTAGTCCTGCCGGACCCTCTCCGGCGAGGCGTGGATATAAGGGCGGTCGGGGTCGTTCCCGCGCGCGTGAAAAGTTAAATGGATCCAGTCAGCATTTTTCTGCCACTCGGGGCGAAACTTGTCGGGCATCTGGGAAAGGTTGAAGCCTTGCGTCTCATAGTAAATGTTGAAGTGTACCTTGGTGCCGTACTTCACGTGCATCTGCCGCCAGAAGCCAAGATAGGCGTTATCGAAAATTGAGTTATAAGTGGCGGCATTCAGTGCAATGTCTTTCAGGAACCAGATATTATCGTCCGTGGAAACACGATATCGCTTGAAGGCATCGCGGTCCCAGAAGACTGTGATCTCGTGGCGGTGACCTGCGCCCTCAGCCACAATCTTCGTCTCCCGGCTAGACAAGGTTAGCGGAGCTTGAAATCGGCCCTCGTGGACCGGCACGCTGATGTTGTTAATGCGAACGGGGCCCGCCAAGCGGCTGGATCCTCGTACAATGATTCGCAGGCCGGTCGCGGTCGTCTCGCCGTCATTATGGTTGAGGATTGCGCCGTCAACCGGCTCAGTAATGCGCAACGGTTCATCCGTTTCCCACAACAGACGCTGCGAGCGATATGGCACGTGCAGCCTGTAGACGGCTCCCGTATCGGAGGCGGTGACGTACAGACTTTTCAGCTCGGCTCCGCCGAAGGCCAAACCTGACACCCGTCGCCCCGGCACCGATAAGCTGCCCACCGGTTTGCCTTCGGCGCTGAGGACAGAAATCTTTCCAGCCCCGTCGCGCGCCACATAGATGTTACCGTTGTCGTCCCGGACCATCCCAGCGACTTGCCCCTCGTCCCGAAGCTCGGCGAATAGCTCACGGCGTTTATAATCTGGCGCGAATTTCCAAATCTTACGTTCTTTATCTGAAACAAACAATTCGCCGCTCTCAGCCGACACGAGAACGCCCGCGGGACCGGGCAGATTGGAAATCGCGATGCTGACCTTGCCGTGCGAGTCGATTCGATAGACGCGCGAGGCCTCGGGGTCAGTGAAGTAGACAACCCCGTCCGCAGCGGTCGCGACGCCTTGTGCTGCTCTAAATCGCTCCCCATTGTACTCCTCGGCCAGAACAGTCATTTCTCCCCAAGGTGTAATCCGCAGGATGGCTTTCCGCTGGGCGTCAGCCGCGTAGAGGTCGCCGGCTGCGTCGAAGGCCAACCCCGCCGGAAGGCCGCCCGTCTCGACCAGCGGGACCGCAGTTTCACGCGCCACTAGCTGCGTGATCCGACCATCTGCCAGCGCGATAAACGGCGCCGCCTGAGCGTCCGTCACGATGGCCTGGGGAGACTTGAGACCGGAAAGCACGGTGACAACCCCCGCGTCCGCCGAACCTCCACCAGAAACGTGCCCGACAGTCCCCGCAAGGGTCAGCCCCAAGATGCAAAATGGCCCAAAACCCATTCCTGATTCCCCACCAAGCATAAGTCCTCCCGAACGTCAAATATCAACAGCTCTGGGTGATGTCAAGGTGTTTGTGTAGACTGCGCTCGACCCGGTAGGCGACGACCTGCGGCTCCGCCGTCGGTCAGCCGACGGATGCGGGAAGGCTTTGCCTTCCCCTGGAGTTTCTGCATTCCTGGTGTGGCCTTCCCCGCACCGGACCCCCAGCAATGACAGCGCAAACCACATGTGCGGTTTGCCCATACGGCAAAGTGGAGCGCTTGGGGTTCGCGGTCCAGCTTCCTCTGACACTCTGTGCGGCGTGGCGTGACCCTGGACCAATATTGCTTGTGGGAGGGGATTTATCGACAGACATCGGCGCGGCTAGGCCACGGTGCCCGACAGTTGATCGCGGACCTATCACCTCCAGCTTGAGAAAAAGTCCCCACCCGCTGCCACCAATCTGCGCCCGTCCGGGCTGAATGCCACACTGTAGACGTCAGACTGGTCCATGCCTTCCCGCATTGAGCCTATGAAGATCGCCTGGGCGAGTCGTTTCAATAAAGCCCGGCGGAGGGCTGGGCTGGCGGTTCGATCGGTTTCTGAGTGACCTGGTAGTCGGAAGAGTCAATGGTGACGTCGGTGTGCCGAAATATGAACGAGTCCGAAATTGAACGGTTGCACAGCGGCAACCACACCGGGCCCACTTTTGCATACTGCTGCACAACGTGAATATTTCGCCGGATGATGGACAGCCCCTGTTCGGATAATACTTCGAATGTCTTGTGCCCCGAAGAGGAATACGTCATCCGAACGCGCAGCTCCGCGGTCTGATGAAAACGCCGGTTCTTCAGCAAGTAGTGACGCAAGCATGTGTAATGAGTGAGCGAAGCGGAGTGCGCCCGGCCTCGTTCGTCCATTTGCTTGATCACTTCCTGCACGGTGAGCGGTCGGGGGGCCTCGCTGGCCAGAGCAGACGAGAACAGGATGCCGGGGACCAGGAGGGTTGCTACACGGAGTCTCATTGCGTGAACGATGCCTCTTGAACTGCGGGTCTCCGGAGACTGTAAGGACAAAAGCTGCTGAGAAACGAGCCAAGGCCGGAACTCGAGCGCTTGTGTACGCGGACGACCTGAACGGTCCAAAGCGCCGTCTCGTAGCCCCTCCAATACCAGTTATTGCGGAGCAGATCGCTTCGTATATTGAGAATCTCCCGCCGCGCAAAGACCGCCCACTTACCGCCATGGACCGGGACAGGCTCCGTATCGACCGTTTCAGTAGATAGCCGCGGAGCTCGACAATCATTGAGTTGGACGACCACGAGCCGCTTGTCCGTGGTCATTGAGTCGCCTGTGGCGTTCTCGGTGAAGCCAGGAACCTCGGGCCGACCTATCCACCCCAGCACGCTCGCGCAAGAGGTAAATGCGAGATCATAGGCCACCTTTTCGCGTTCTTGGTCCACATCTGCCGCGATCTTATGAGTGATGCGCTGGCCCGGCCGCAAATAGCCCAGATCGATGTCCCGGGTGGCGGCGCCGATCCAGAGGTCCTCACCATTCCAGTCGCCGGGTTGTTTCCACAAACGGATATGGTGACGCTTCGTAACGTCGTTGAAGCTTTTCTCCCAGGACATATCCGGTTCCATTCCATTGAGCAATAAAGCGGACATGGGCGCGGAACTGAATCCGCGTCTCTCGCCAATTGCCCGGAGCCACCGCACGCGGCGGCGAAAGGACGTTGGGAGGGCCTGGGCCCAGCCGGCAGCCAAGAAGGCGGCAGCAACCTGGTCATGAGAGCCGATGAGCAGCACGTTCGTGAGATCCGATGGGCGGTGTGGGTTGGGAGCGTAGGTCCGATCGGGGATGGCCGCAACCATGCGGTGCAAGTCGTCGCGCTCCGCATCGGACAATTCATTTCCAGCGGGGGCGACTGGGAAGAAAGAGTTCGGGCGCAGGGGCTGAGTCAGCGTCAGCGTGAGTTCGGCGCCGGCAGGGAAATAGATCTCCGGCTCGGGGACCTTCACCACCCCGGACCTCACAAGCCACACGGCGATTGTTGCGTGCAACTCGCAGCGAAGCATCACCCCCCGGATGTAGCCGCTCACCCGATAGCCGCCACTGTCAGTGGCTCGGAGGTTGCGGATCCGTCCATCGCGAGCCACGATCTCGAGGGCGTTATCGACCTCGGCCACGCGCGCCGAGACGGGGACGGGGGCTTCGCCGGGCAGGGTTAGGCGGTCAAATCCCAATTCGAGCCCGGCTGTTTCGTGGCGGATTCCGAGACCCACGCGCGTGACCCTTTTCACTTTTCCCGAGATCGTGCTCCCGGCTGGCAGGACCGTCTCGCCATCCACCGTTACGGGCGCAATGAGAACTGCCGGAACAGGCGCGCCTACCTTGCTTGCGTAAGAGCCTATTGCAGAAGTGAGCCGGATGTGAAGCGGCGTACCGGCCGGCACCTGCCGAACGGCCAGCGAGTTCAATAAGAACAACAGACACGAATGAATGAGCATGGCGTCTTAGAATGCTTCCTTATGAGATCCGGCCACCTCAATTACTGCTGTTGCACGATCACTTGTCGGTAAGCCGGTTTCTTCAAGACCTAACTTATAAGTGCGATACAACTGCTCGAACACTCCATCCCAGGCACGAGAAGAGGCGAACATCCGAGCCGCGGAACTCATCCTTTGCTGTAAGTCTTCACTATTCATCAGGCACAGCACGCTTTTCGTGAACGAGTTTAAGTCTTCCGCGTGAAATCCGGTGATGCCGTCCCGTACGCCCACCCGGGCCCCGGTCCGCGGGCTAACCACGACGGGCACCCCGGAAGCCATGGCTTCGAGCAGCACCAGCCCGAACGTGTCGGTCTGCGAAGGGAACACAAAGACATCCATGTCGGCAAACGCTTCCGCGAGAGCCTCGCTGCGGAGTATCCCTGGCGTTTCGCCAAGCCGAAGGTTCTTCCTTAGCCAGTCCCTCTCGTTACCCTCCCCGACCATCACGAAGCGGAAGTTACGCTGCCCGGCGGCGAGCAAGCTTCGCTCCAAGTCCACGAAAAGCCGCACATCCTTTTCGGGAGTGAGGCGGCCCACGTACCCGATGCAAAAGGGACCGCTCCGCCGGCGCCGCCGGCGAGGGGAAAATAATTCGGGATCGACACCGTGTGCCATCAGGTAGGCGGGTTTACCGGTTCGCCCCTGGAGAAGATTGACCATGGTTTCGTTCGGCGCCAGGAGGAAGCGGGCCAGGCCATAGAAGCGGACGCAGGCGCGCAAACTCTGCTCTTCGGCGGTATTGCAGACCTGTTCCCGCCAAGTGCGGGGGAGGAAGGAAAAAAGCTTGTTCAGCCGGTGGGAGGCATACTCGTGCAGGTTGGTATGCCAAGACGCGACCAGGGGAACCCTCAGGGAATGGGCCACCCAAAGGCCCAGGATCCCGATGTCCCCCGGTGCCGTGATGTGTACAAGGTCCGCCTTGAAGGGCCGCAGTCGCGCGGTCACCCAATTCTTGTAGCGGCTGAGCAAGGGGTCGCAAGACAGGTCGTGATCCAGCGGAAATGCCGCCAGACTTCGCTTGAGTTCCAACGTGGTAAGAGATTGCGCTTGGGCAACGCGCGTTTGAGGGCCGCTGTGAACGCAGAGGAAAGGAAGCTGCCGGCGTCGGGCGAACGCAACGAACTCCCGGCTGAGCGTACCTACGCCATTCGCTTCAGAGAAAGAATCCGTGAAGAGGGCGACGCGCAAAGGTGAATTCAATTCAAGGCCTCTCGAGACGTGCCAGCCGCTTTATCTTCGCCGCAGATTGCCATCGACTGATTCTTCGCCCCACTCGCGGATTGCCTCTTGAAGCAGCATCGGCAGCACTATATCGCAGAATGCGACGATAATCCATGCCGTCGTATTTTGCTTGTCGTATTTTGCTGAACCCCGAGTTGGTGGTTGGTGTCCGGCGCGTGAACGGCGTTCCCAACTCGACCGACAAACGGGAAACTGGCTTACCGCCCCGAGGTCGAACGCCTGCTCTCTGGTTTTGATCCTCGGACGCTCCGGCAAGAGGACCACTGGGCGATTGTAGATCGTGTAGGCAAGGCAGGTCATATACGCACGGTTCCGCTCCCTGCGTGGGTCGAGGCCACCGTTGAGAGATTGGTCGAGAGCGCTCCGATCCACACTGGCACTGGCTCTCTCCCTGGTCGTTTGGCTCGTAGCATTGCCTTCCCAACTTCGGGGGCGACCACAAGGAATCAGGATTACGCCTGAACCACGTTCGTGGAAGCGCCCGCGCCACTTGGACGTATAACGGCCTAACCACCGAGGTGCACGACGCCTGGCTGAGGATTCGCAGGTTACGTTGGATCAGTGCTGCACGCATGGCATGGTGAGCGGCCCTTCCACCCCGCCGGGGGAGCTCCGCACCTTGCCGCGTAAGTTTGCAGCCCGGAAAATCTAGAAACTCCAGAGGAGGGCGTTGCCTTCCCTTAGGGCGCGCGTCGTGAAGTAGCCCTTCTGCGCAAGCCGGAAGCCTCATCCTTCCGGCCAGGGGGGAGGAGGACGAAGATCGCGGCTCTGGCCGGCAAGCGGGAGGCTTGTCCCTCGGCTGACGGGCGCAGCCGCCTTGGGACGATATCCTTCCAGGGCTTTGACACTACCTTAACCTGGGCTACAAATGTCTTGACAAATGATCGGCACTATGATAGGCTAGTAATATGGATCTTGGTGGAGAGGTCAGCTTGATCTTGTGGGGTTGCCCGCCTCTCTCGTGTAGTGGGTCAGGACGTAGAGGCGGCGGAACCTGTCCCGCCCTGATCGCGACGCCGCCATTTGGTCCGTCGGCTGACGGACAAGCTCGCCGCTAAGGCAAGTGGCGAGATAAACTCGCCGCTACGTCAATCCCCTCTCCCGCCCTGCGAGGTCAGGTAGGCACAAGTGATGCATGTCACTGAAGATCCCCGGCTGCAAAGGGCAAGGACAATTCCCCCTACAGAGAAGGTGCGCGAAGATCGCGTTGTAGCGGCGGTCTATGACCGCCGGCCCTGCGTTTTCAAGTACATCGACGCTCATAGAGCGCCGCTAGAATTGGCCACTCCGATCTTTTCACAGTTCAGAGATTTCCCGCGAAGCCCCGGCAAATGTTCCAGAGACAGGTGAGAACTTCAAAAAAGATGTTAAAAATAGAGGGAACGAACTAAGTTAAGTCATTTAGAATCAACACACTTGTCAAAAAACGAACTCAAAACGAACTGGAAAAACGTGCCAAAAACACGCAAAGAAGGCCAAAACGAACCGAAAGAGTTCCCCCAAAAAGGAATCTCGCATGGCGTTGAAAATACTAAGAGCGAGATTCCTCTTCCGCAAACTGGCGGACAGACGGATCGGAATGGCAGGCCGGAAGCTTCTTAGGAAGTTGAAAAAAGATGTTAAAAATATACGGAACAAACTCAACAAGTCTCTTAGAATCAACAAAAGTGTCAAAAAACGAACTCAAATAAGCACAAAATTAAGCGCAAAAAACGTGCTGAAAATGCGCAAAAAAGGCCAAAACGAACTGAAAGAGGTAGCCCAAGAGGCGATCTCGCATGGCGATGAAAGTACTCAGAGCGAGATTCCTCGCTCCGCTCGGAATGACAGCCTGGAGGGGTTTTATGCTCCCTTGACAGCACTGCGCCCGCTGCCGACCGACTCAAGACGGTACGGCGAGCTGAGAAGTCCGGGTCAGTTGCCCGCCGCGTGTTCCCGGTGCCAGTCGCGCACGGCGCGGGGAATCTCCTTGAGATTCTCGATAGGAGTTCGCAAGGGGATGGCGCACTCCGGCGCGATCAGCGGCACGCCTGCGTCCAGATCCCTGAATACTTCCCTGCCAACCTCCGCCGGCCCCCGTGCATACAGGGTCTCAGGATTGTTGATATGTCCCACCAGGGCCACGCGATTGCGCATCACCCGCATCGACTCTGCCGCATCGTTCTTGGAATCGAAATGGAACGCCGCTACTCCCGTCCGGGCAATATGCTCCATTCGATCCAAGGTGCGGCCGCAAATATGCAGAATCAGAGGAACGGGAAGCCGCTCGACAAACTCGCTATGAATCTCCCGCAAGAACTTGTCGTAATAGCCGGCGCTGACCAGGTCGCCCGTGGCGTGGTCAGGAAGGGTGAGCGCGTCCGCGCCCGCTTCGATCTGGGCCAGCCCGAACTGTACGGTCACCTCTTTCAACTTGTCCAGACACGCTGCCGTCTTGCCCGGATCATCCACGGACATGAGCAGGAAATTTTCCAGCCCGAAGCAGTCGTAGGACAAGGTCCAAGGTCCCATGGTCTTGCCGAGGATGGCCACCTCGCCGCCGAATTGCTTCTTGAGGATCCTGATGGCTTCGAGCACGCACTTCGTATCGTGGTGGGTCAGGAAATTCGAGGGGATTCTGATCTCGTCCGGATGCCGCCAAAGGGGCTCGCTGGTGACGGCGGTCGGCCAGTTGTCCTTCTGCCCCCACTGGATTTTGCAGCCCAGGGCGGAAGACTGCTGGACGGTGGAGAAATAAGGCATGAGGGTGTCGAAGCCCAACTCGGTGTAGCTTGTGGCCCCCAAGCGCGCCATCAGCTCGGGGACGCGGTGGGCTTCCGGGAACGGCGCCTCCACCATATCCATCAGCGCCACCGTTGCCACAGACGTGGGGTTGCAGACCGGCGTTCGGTCAACAGGCTGGCGACGCAAAGCAGCTAGGACGCGTTCACGACTATTCATGGGTTCGCCTGCGCGATGCATAGAGGCCCGAAAGCGATTATGCTCGGACCTCAACCTGAAGCCCTTATTACAACATAGACGGCATCTTCTGTCACGTTTGGATCGTCACCGGGAGGTAGCGCGGGCGTCTCGCCCGCTGTGGCGTGGGCATCCGTTCGCTACGCTCAGGACAAGCTCTGCCCGTGCGGTGCGGGAGCGCGACGCTCCCGCCACATTGGGCGGGACGCCCGCGCTACAACTTGCCGGCCCATGCTCACCATACAGGATTTTGCGCGTCTGAACCACAAGAGCATCAGTTACGTATAACCGATTAAAGACGAGTGTGAAAGGAGAACGTTCTTATGAAGTCCAAATGCTTGCTCATTTTGAGCATTCTGAGCCTTGCTGTTATGCCGTTGTGCCTCGCTGTGCCCGCCCGCGCTGCCGAGGGACACTTCGCGCGCACCTTGCAGGTCTCCGGCGCTGTGGATCTCGAGGTCCAGACAGGCTCCGGAACCATCAACGTGCGCACGGGCGATAGTTCCACCGTGCGCGTCACCGGCACAATCCGGGCCGGGGGTGGCTGGTCTGATAGTGCAGGCGCGGAAAAGAAGGTCCGCTACCTGGAAGCTAACCCGCCCATCGAGCAGCACGGCAATCTCATCAAAATCGGCCACATTGAGGATGAGGATCTGCAGCGTAACATTTCCATTAGCTACGAGATCGTGGCGCCCGTCGAGACGCGCCTGCGCTCGAGCTCGGGCTCCGGGGAACAGAATGTGAGCGGCCTGCGCGGCCCGGTGGAAGCATCCTCCGGCTCCGGCGGCCTGAGGCTGGCCAATATCGGAGACGAGGTCAGAGCCTCGACCGGGTCCGGGCACATCTCAGTGGAAGGTGTGAAGGGACGGGTGCACGCTTCGACGGGAAGCGGCGAAATCCGGGCCACGGGGGTGGCGGGCGGCCTGCACGCCTCGACGGGCAGCGGCAGCGTCACGCTGCGGCAGACCGCGCCGGGCGACGTGGAAGTCAGCACCGGCTCCGGCACCCTGCAACTCGAGGGCGTTCACGGCGGCGTGCGCGCCCAAACCGCCAGCGGCAACATCCTGGTGTCGGGCGAGGGCCAGGCCTCCTGGCGGCTCTCGACCGCCTCCGGCAACGTTACCGTGCGTCTGCCCGGCCAGCAGGGCTTCACGCTCCGCGCGCACACGGTCTCCGGCAGCGTTCACACCGCGCGGGAGTTGACCGTGCAGGGCACATTGGACAAACATGAGTTGGAAGGCAAAGTCGCCGGCGGCGGCTTCCTGCTCGAGGTGAGCACCGTCTCGGGGGACATCCAGGTCGACTAGCCGCGACAGATTATGGTCAGCTCATTGCCGGTTGCGTATCGGCAACCACTGTGACACCATAGGGTAGTAATCCATCGCCGGGCCTGTAGCTCAGAAGGATAGAGCAACGGTTTCCTAAACCGTGGGTCGGGGGTTCGAATCCCTCCAGGCCTACCACTCATTCTTAAGCACTTTGTTTTCAATGACCGTTTTCCGTCAGTTGTTGAGGTGTGTATTCGGGGAAGACAGTGAAGTGGGTTTTCGGAGCGCCGTGTCGCGCGGCGCGAGCCACCGCCAGCGTTTCTCTCAATGCTGCTAGCCCCAATACTGTTCACTTAACAGTAACAATGTTTCAACATA
>CAVWDS010000008.1:0-816093 GCA_963753795.1 uncultured Acidobacteriota bacterium | reverse complement strand
TTGGGGCTAGCCCGCTGGTGATGGTAGCGCTGCGATCCTGCCCAGCATGGCTCCAAACAGTCCGCCGCGTCAGATGGCTCTCTGCCAACAGCAGCCAGTAAGACCGGGCGTGTTTGACCAATCGGCCACCCGTCTTCACCAACCGCTACTGCAAGCTGGTGAGCGACCACTTGCGGATCTTCCACATTAAGAGTTTAAGAGTTCCGACCAGAAGAAGGAGGATGAAATGGCAACAGCAGCGCCAATCTTGAACGTTCAAAGCTCCGACAATGAGCTTGCCAAGCAAACCGTCTTCATCAAACTTCATCTCGGCTTGCTGGGCAACAGTCGAAAGGTCAGCTCCTCTCAGGTCGCGGTTGACGCCGACAAGGCCTTAATTCGCGTCTCCAAGACTCTGCTCGACTCGCCGGAGTTGCAAGCCATCCGCACCCTGGATGGCGACATCCGTCATTTCCTCTACGACATGTGCCTGCCCTTCGAGGTCGGCATTCACCTCTTGCCGCTGTGCTTGGTGGAGACGGTGGAGGAGAGGCTGCGCGAGTTCAAGGATAAACGAGGCGAGCTGGTGGAGTCGTTTCTCAGCGCCTATCCGCGCCTCTGCCAAGAAGCCGCTGGCCGACTGCGCACGCTCTATAACCCAACTGACTATCCACCCGTAGACGAGGTGCGCTCCCACTTACCTTCAGTTGGCAATACGTCAGCTATGGTGTACCCGAACAACTGCGAGAGATCTCTGCCCGATTCTTCGAAGAGGAACGGGAAAAGGCCGTGGTGGCAATGTCGGAAGCCTGTAGCGAGATCCAGCAGGTGATGCGGGCCTCACTGCTGGAACTGGTGAGTCACCTCCGCGACCGGCTGGCTGACCAGCCGGACGGCAAGCCACAGCGTCTGCGGGAATCAACCTTGCAGAAGCTGCGTGATTTCCTGGGGACGTTTGACTTGCGCAACGTGGTGGACGACCAGGAGTTGAAGGAGCAGGTCGAGAAGGCTCGCGCCCTGCTTGAGGGAGTCAGCACCGATGCCTTGCGGAACATGCCCCTGATTCGATCCCGTGTGCGGGAAGGCATGGCAGATCTCGCCACTCAGATGGATGTGCTGGCCAGCGATCGCGTAAGTCGCAAGTTCCGGTTCGATGAGGCATAAGGGTTAATCAGAACCTTGCACACCCCGTTCTACTCACCTACCACGAAAGGAGGCACGTCATACATATATGTTGAACAAGGTAATGCTCATTGGATACGTTGGCGCCGACAGCGAGATGAAGTTCACTCCTGGCGGCATACCGGTGACAAACTTCTCTCTGGCGGTGAAGGAGGTTTACAAGAACGGCGACGGAGAGAAGAAGACCAATACGCTCTGGATTCGCTGTGTCGCTTGGCGGCGCTGGGCGGAAATCGCAGGGGAGTTTGTGGGCAAGGGGAAATTCCTGTACGTTGAAGGGAGACTGCAGTTACGAAGTTACGAGGACCGCGGGGGCCAGAAGCGCAACGTGACAGAGGTAGTTGTCACCACGCTCAGATTCCTGGGGGCATCAAAGACCGGGAACGGTGCAAAGGGGGCTGAATCTTCGAAAGCTGCGGCATCAGGCGACGAGGGCGACAATCCCTTCAACGAGCCGGCGAGCGAGACCGCTGACCAGGACATTCCCTTTTAACGGATTCCCTCCTCGGTGCCTACATCCGAGCGGCCCCGCTTATCTCCTGCCGCAATTGAACACCGGAAGTTGCACCTTGCACAGCAGTGCCACCGCTATCCGTAGGGCGTTCTACGACCAAGTGGATTGTTTCAGAGTTCGCCGTCGGGCGGAGCCAGTGGCTTCTGCGGATTCGTTTTCAACCGATCAGTTGGAGGATGGTTGCGACATCCAAACACTGCAAGGGTTGGGAGTCCGCCGCCGGGAGGCCGTAATGGAAATCCCGACTGAAGCACACCAAAACGAGGCCGCGACAAGGGTGGTCAATTTTGAACAGACGACCCGAGTTTTGACCTGTTACCTTCTCCAATATGAAGGTATGGTATGGACCATAATGTACTTCTCATTGAGGACGATCCTGCTGTTGCCAGGGTGGTCCAAGCGGCGCTTGCTGGCGCAAGCGAGGGCCCATTCATCGTCGAATGGGTCAGACGACTCTCCAACGGCCTCGACCGACTGAGCAAGGGAGGAATGGCGGCGGTCTTACTCGATCTGTTCCTGCCCGACAGCCAGGGTATCAACACGTTTGGTAAGCTGTCCCTGGCCGCGCCCGGTGTTCCGATCTTGGTCCTCGGTGGTTTGGGCGATGAAGACATCGCTAAGGAGGCCGTGAACCGCGGCGCCCAGGATTACCTTCTAAAGACTCGCCTCGACAGTTACTCATTGACGCGGGCTCTGCATAGCGTGATCGCGCGCAAGGCGGTGGAAGACGCGTTGTTCCTGGAAAAGGAACGCGCCCAAATCACTCTCAATTCCATCGGGGACGCCGTAATCAGTACCGATATCTCGGGCAACATAACTTATCTCAATCAAGTTGCGGAAAGGATGACTGGCTGGTCCGGGGAGGAGGCATCAGGCCGGCCGTTTGGCGAAGTGTTCCAAATCATCGAGGGTGTTACCCGCGAACCCGCTTGCAATCCCATGCAGTTAGCAGTTGCGCAAAACCAAGCTGTGGGCCTGACCTCGAACTGCATCCTTATCCGGCGCGATGGGTGTGAATCTGCCATCGAAGATTCCACTGCCCCTATCCACTCCCGGACGGGACAGGTTATCGGTGCTGTGATAGTTTTCCGTGACGTGAGTGAGGCGCGGGCGATGAGACTCAAAATGACCCATTTGGCCCAACACGACTTTCTCACCGATCTGCCTAACCGATTGCTGCTGAACGATCGGATTACCCAGGCGATTTCGTTATCCCGCCGGCACAGCAAACCTCTTGCAGTGCTGTTTTTGGATTTGGACGGCTTCAAACACATCAACGACTCCCTGGGACATGAGATCGGCGACAAAGTGCTTCAGTTGGTTGCACACCGCCTGGTTGCTTGTGTACGTGCCTCGGACACCGTAAGCCGCCACGGTGGGGATGAATTCGTGGTATTGCTTTCAGAAGTCGCAGACGCGGGAGATGCGGCCTTCCTTGCGGAAAGGATACTCTCTGCGCTTGAGATACCGTATGCCATCTCCGAGCGTGATGTCCATTTGAGCGCGAGCATTGGTATCAGTATCTACCCGCAAGACGGTCATGATGCGGATACCCTGATCAAGAGTGCGGACACTGCGATGTATCAGGCCAAGGGAAAGGGGAGCAACAACTACCATTTCTTCGAGCAGAACATGATCGTCCGGGGTGTCGAGTGACTGCCCGCCAAGCGTGCTGCTAACCAGAATGGTCCTTTGTCACGGTTTTTTCGCCGATTCTCAGCCTTCGCTACCTTAAGGCCGAAGAGCAGAGTGCCGCAACGCGGACTTGATCTGTAGGTCCGCGGTTCGTTGAAGAATGCCCCGCAAAGACCGTCGACTTATTGAGGTTCGCAAAATGCGGAAAGCGCCGCTACGCGCTGCGGTTGAGGAATGCCTTAGGCTGTGCGTTCCCTAGGATTGGAGAAACGCGACATGAAGCTTTTGATCACTATCTTTCAAGACGAGGACGGAATGATTGTATCAGAATGCCCCGGCGATTCCTGGATACGTTAGTCAGGGTAAGACCGAAGAAGAGGCTGCCGAGCACATTCGCGAAGCCATCAAGGAATGCTTGGAAGTGCGTGCTGAGCTATGATACGCGCGCCCGCCTTGCACCACAGATCCCCTCTTGGTGTTGCCAGAAGTGCAATGGGTGGAGTCATGCAGCCCCACCCTCCAAAGAATCTCCGTCATTGATCAGCAACTGGATGAGGCCGCAACAGTGGATGCAGGCCGTGATGTGCTCACCGCGGGTGAATCTGGGACCTCGAGGAACCGTGGTCGAGCGCATACAGTCTGGACACTCCACGTCGTAGTGCCCGTTGCCGTCCCATCTTGCCGGGACTGGTTTGTTGTCAACGTGTGGGGGAGCAGTTTGGAGAGGAGGTTTTCTGGTTAGGTCTGAAATGGTTTGCAGGAGCTGCTCAAATCCGAATCCATTCTTGTGGTAGTAAGCGTCGGCGACCACTTCTTGTGGCATTTCATCGGCAGCCACGGCGCTGATGACAATGACGGGTATTTGCGGGAAGCGTTTGCGCACTACCTCCAGAAGCTCAATCCCTGACATGCGGGGCATGACGAGGTCGGAAATAATCAAGTCCGGGAGTCCTTCGCGGAGTTTTCCGAGTGCATCCAGACCGTCAACTGCCGTCCGAACGACATACCCCGCAGCCACCAAGTATCCGGAGATAAGCTTTCGGACAAGAGGATCGTCGTCTACTAACAAGACCCGGTCGCTCACTTGTCCCACCATGGTCGCCCCCTCAGCATCTCAAGACGGCAGCGCACATCCTCTACCCTGGGCGAAGACTGTCTGTTCAATATTGCTCACATGGGAAGAATTATTTGCGGGCTTGGATGAGTGACGAGCAGCGGTGGAGCGACACGGAAGAGTCCAGTCCCGCACTCCGACTCTTGGCCCGGTTCACGCCCTCCTGGCACTGGGTCCCTCAGCGAATCGTAAATCCATCAATCCAGCCAAATATATTTCCTCTTAACCCGGAACGAGACTCCCCGGAAGACCATACTAACCAGGAGGGTAAGACAGAAGTTTGGTTTTCCCTTGCTTCAGGCCGGCAGTCCGGTAGCTGCCGGCCACCCTCCTGCCGGAGGCAAAGGGGCAAGGGATAGGGAAAATCAAATGCATGCCATAGTTCGATCCCATCGACAACTGACCGCATTTGGATTGTTCCCGGACCCATTACAGGCATGCCGGCGATGGCCAGGTGTGCATTGCCTGCGTGGTATAATGTATATAGAAACAGAAATAACTGGGAGCCCATTGCCTCTGGCTAACAGACTCCCTGGCAATACTCGGGAACTCATTGCCTCTGGCTCACAAGTTCTCGGGCAGATAGGATCTTGGCCATGGGTTATAGACTGATACAGACAAGGCGCGGAAGCATGTTGGTTCGTACCCCGTCTGCCGCTCAAAGACGGAAAGCCCGGCAGCAAGCCAAGAGCGTCCGTCGTGCCATGGCCAAGCGTTGCAAGTGTTGGCATGGTGAATCTGCTCAGGAGTACGCTGAGCAACTGGCTATGCGCATGACGGGGCCTGTAAATCCAGGTCGCAGCTCATGCCAGCCAGCAAGCAAGGCTGGAGTATCTGACAATGTAATCTCCAGCAGGCAAGAGGTGGCGGATGCCCCTCCAGAGGGCGCCAGGCCCCAGGTACACAACGCAGGATGCGCTATGAAACCTCCTGGACAGTCTGTGGGGACGGATAGCAAGACTGACGCTCTGGCACAGAAGAACGTGCTGACTCTGGCTCAGGCTGCTGGGGCAGCCTGTGAGACCGCGCAGGATAGCCTTCAAATGGACCGGACCGTGCTGGGTCAGAACCAGCATAAACCGTCCTGCGATAAGGGGTCGAGACAACTCCCGAAGTCCTGTACTTCGACGAAGTAATCTTCGGGTTGTATCTTGGTAGCTAGCAGGTAGCTACCAGTGTGTCCACCACTCAGAGCCTACCATCGACAACTTCTATAGCCCGTCCGGTTTGTGAGGTAAAGCAAGCGAAGGCGAGACCGCCCACAGCGGCGAGCCGAGCGGACATAAGACACATGATTCACCCAATCACAACCTGTACCTGCAACATTCAACCTTAGGAAGTTAAGGAGAACTCTGTCTTGATGCTGCCGCCCAAGACCGAAGACAGACACCATGCCTGCTAAAGTTCCAGCACTGGCCAAGGGAAGAATGATGAATACCCGGGACAATCTACCATCTCCGTCCTCTCCCCCTCTATGCCCACTTCTCGCTCCTCCCTCCCCCTCCTCCTCCCGCCCATGAATGACCCGAGAGATGCTTTAATGATCGGCAGAACCATCAAGACGACCAGGATCACTGTGCTCCGGGCCGAACCGTCCAAGGGTCAAGATTGGTGGGTCTGCCGATGTCCCTGTGGCCGGGAGTTCATGGCCCATGGATGGGATGTCAGGCATGGTCGTATCCGGAACTGTGGCGAGCATGCCGAACATGCCACAGAGCAATCCCAGGAGAACATTTCCCACGAAGCACAATCACAAGAGCCAGGAATCCTTGCCTGGTTCGATGGAGCCTGTGAACCTGTCAATCCCGGAGGAACTGCCACCTTCGGAGTCATGGTCAAGGACAATGATGGTACCGTCCTCTTGAAGGAACACGGATTGGTGGGCAAGGGCAAGGCAATGTCCAACAACGTGGCAGAATATGCCGGCGTTCTCCACATCTTAAAATACCTGAGTTCTCGCCCGCCAGGACGAGTGACAATCCATGGAGATTCCAACCTCGTAATAAACCAACTCAGTGGCAAATGGCGTGTCCGCAAAGGACTCTACCTCTCAATCGCGGTAGAAACAAAAGAGTTGCTTGCTTACCTGCGTGGGCTGGGATGGCAGATAGACTTCTGCTGGATACCTCGTGAACAAAATGAGGAATGTGACGCGTTATCGAAGAAGATCGGCAATACGCCAGATTCGATAGAACGCTTCGATGATAGGCAGGACGAGTACGACCACCAGGGTAAAGTGCAGCCCACAGCGCATCAAATCCCAGTCCTCGCGATATGACAAGCGTTCACTGCCCATTCTGAGCATGATCCGAGCCTGGCCGTCAGGCCATGGCGGGTTGCTCAAGTCAGGATGTCCTTCACCATCTGGTCCACTTGTCCGATGGCGGCTACATAATGGAAATGGGTTCCACCATTAGTTGTCAGCAGCATGGATGGTTGATGGGTTCGGCTTGAAGACTGTCATTGGGTCAGACAGGTCGTTCGGCACAACGGGGCTGCTATCGATATCCGGTCGCAGGAAGACAAGAAACTTACACGCTTGATCTGCTCAATTGATAAATGCACGTTTACCTGCAACCGAGTCCTCGTGCATCGGGTTAAAACGCGCTGTCCGCAATCAAGGCATCTCATAAACCTTGTAAGCGTCGGCCTCATCCGTAGCAGCTTTTGTCCACCGGCGACCCGAGACCTCCGGGTGTAGCGCTCGGATGCACCCCCAGTTGAACACTCGTGCACTACGCACTCCGGGATCGGCCTCATCTAGCTCCATCAGGTGCTGCGGGTTGTATGCCGGGCCATGCACGTAAAGTAGAAGCTTCTCTGCCCAGTTGATTTCGTTACGCCAGTCGTCTGATGATGGCGTCGTCGTAAAACCCTTCAGGCGACCCACGTAGACTTCGATGTGCGCGCGGTCCTCTTGCGAGCCCCCGCCAAAGTTGTGCTCCTCGATCCGCTCCCCAAACGTCCGCCCGTACGTCTGGCCAATATAAAGGAGCACGTTGGAGCCGTAGACCGGGTGATGCCCATATATCTGATAAAGCCCATGGTCCTTACGCAAGTCCTTAAGGGTGTCAAGCTGGTTGAGTGAATAGGGCCCTTCCCAGTCGATATGGATGATATTTTCCATCATACGTTGAAGATTACACCTCCTATGCGGGCCACGTCATTATTCTAGTTCAATCAGTCAAAAGCACAATACGATACTAAGCGGCTTACGGAGGAATCTATAGGAGCAGGCACAATTCCGCCTTGCTCAATGTTGACGGCACCGCACGAATTAGGGCAGTCGCCTAGCGCCGCTCTGTATCCACCTCGACCTGGCCGGTCAACTTCCGGCGCACGATGGCCCAACCCATCCCGATAGCCAGGAGCAGACTGAGCGCCACGAGTCCCAGGTGCGAAAAGGCCGTCGCGTTGTGCGGTTGGAAGGCGCCCCCCTTGGCGATGAGCAGCCAGACGAGAGCGCCGAATATGGCCGCGATCAGGACCGCGCCGCCTAGTCCGAGCGACCGGCTTGTCGCGCGGATCACTACAACCCAGCCCGCGAGCAGGAGCAGAGCCACAAGGACCTTCACCGGTCCGATCGCCGGCCTGCCCGAGAAAAAAGGCGCGATGGCCCAGTGATAGAACGACCGGCCCCACGGGTTCCAGGTCCCGTAGACCAGAACGAAGGGAAGCACGATTCGGCCGATGAGGCCGAGAGGGTTGAAGCGTTCACGTTCCATAGGGCACCAGTGAATTCTCCCTGTATATCCTCAACAACCTAAAGTTTGAGTGCAGCCAACATTGTTAAGCCTTTTTGATTCGTATATTCTCCTTGCGCACTAGGGAAGGAGACCAATTCGATGGACGGCACCGTCCCCTCCGCCATCGGTTGTGTTTCCCTGATGCGCCTTGAGGAGCTACCACACGAACACGCGGGCGCCGCCACCCGATTGCCGGACCTGTCCGGTTTGGACGGAACGAGTCTGTGTGGGAGTCACGTTCTCGCCAGTCGTAATGGAAAGATCCGGTTCGCCGCCGGTGAGCTCTTCGACCTCTATGGGATTATGGCGGTTCATGATCTCAGCCGCGGCCGCGATCTTCTCGTCCGTCCCGCTCGCGAAAACGAGGACTCCTCCACGCCGCACGCCGTTGACGTAGGCTTCCGCCTCCGGTCCGCTTGCCCCGATCGTCCGGAGTTCCCGGTTCAGACTCACCTCGAAGTCAATGTTTGGGATGCCCATGACCCCACTGCCCTTCATGTCCAGCGACTCCCTTAGAATGCGGACGTCGTTCTGGGGGAAACCACTGGCCTCAAGCTCGCGGACGACTTGATCGGCCACGCCCGGATTTTCAAACAAACCAACTGCAGTTTTCGACAAATTGCACCTCCGACTAAAGTTTGCGTACAGCCTAAATTGTCAAGACTCTTGATTCGTATATTCTCCTTGCGTACTGGGAACCACGTTGTCCACCCGACGGGAGCCATAATTGTTCCATCCATCAACCCTTGCTCGCCGTACGGCTACATTGTTGCCAGATCCTTACAGCCAATATGGCGGCCGCCCATAGTGGTCATAAAGCCTTTTCTCAAACTCGCGGGTGATGGGCATGGACTCGATGTACTCCGGGCCGTTCTTGATGGTTTCCCGGGAGAGGTGTACGTAGACTTTGGAGTCCGGCCAACTCACATTATCGATCCACTGAGGCGACACCAGCACCTTTTTGCCAGGCCACCAATTCCGCGTATCCACTTCGAGGTATCGAATAGCCCAGGTTTCATCATCGACGATGAAGTCCTTCACGTGACCGATCTCACCATCAGCCGCCTCGATATGATAACCTGTCGCCTCGTTGGTGCTGCGCAGATGTGAATCGGGCCACTCTTTTCCCGCCCTGGCTTGCGCCGCTTCCGCGTCCGTCACCGCTTCCCTTTGAACCGTCAAGCCTGCCGGGTAGGACGTAAGACCCCATAGATTGGGCCCACCCCAATAATAGGGGTAACCGTAATACCCCAAGTACACGGCCTCGTGCTGCCGTGAGACGGGCTTGTGCGTATCGATGGGGGGGCTGTCCTCGATCTGCTTTTTCGTCAGCGCCACATCGAGCCGCTTTGATTGCCACTCCGCCTGGCGGAGGGCCATGGGCGAGATCAGTACCAGCCGACCGGCCAGCCAACCCGCGGTGTTGACCTCGAGGTAGCGGATGGCCCAGGTCTCATCGTCGAAATAGAACTGATCCACCGTTCCAATCTCCCCATCCGTGGCTCGGATCGCAAAACCCTTTAGATGATTGACATTTCTTAACATCGTTTCATCCTCCTTGGCATTTTGTAACTTAACGCACGTTTGGTGGACGAGCGCAAACTCGCCACAATGCCAATCATTGGGGGGGCGAGGCGCTTTTGCTTCACCACTCTTAAATAGCCCTTCGCCGATGAGTGGCAAGAAGTCAACCTTGAATTCGAGCAACTTCACAAGGCTGATAACCCTCAAGCTGCGTCGCGCTGGCGCAATTGGGTTTCCACCACCCACACGAGGTCATCCGGCTCCGGTCTTTCGAGATAGTCCACGGCGTCTAGGTCCATCGCTTCCAAATAGCAGTGGATGTCCAGGCAGCGCGCCACCACGACGATGGGAATATTCCGATGCATCTCTGCCGCTCGCTCCAGAACGCATCGTCCCTCAAAACTCGCGCTTCCCTGGTCGACGATGGCGAAGTCGAAGTCTTCCATCTCGACCCGACGGGCTCCTTCTTCATAGGAACTGCACATGACGACATCGTACCCGAGAGCCGACAGTATGGCCTCGTAATATGGAGACCCCGGGAGGTCGTCGCAGACCAGCAATGCCCTTCCTGTGTTCACATCGCACCTCCATCCACTCGGCCTCGTTTGTGAGCTGCAGGATGAGGGAATGACATCGAAATGCAAGACCGCGACTTTAACGCAGGTTTATCTCGCACCGAGGAGCTACTCTGCACTCGCAGGTGACGCCAGCACGCTCCAGCCCGTGATCCAGCCCAGCGCGGGTCAGGCCTTGGTAAGTCTCCGCCCTCTGCGATGGAAGCTGGTCCGCTAATCCCCCAGAACCTTTTCAACCTGGCCGATCTTCTTCTGGACCTTGCCGGCCGTCTTCTCGTTGGTGCCTTCGTTTTCCAGATTTGGATTATTGGTAGCCTTTCCCAACTTCTCCTTGATCTTGCCCTTCACTTCGTGAATCTTGCCTTCCGCTTGGTCTTTGGTACTTGGTTTCATGCCGTCTTCCTCCTTAAGTGTCGAACCACTTTGTCCTGTGCCGCGAGGACTCTGGGCATCCGGGAATTAGCTTGCCGCTCTCGTGGCTTCTGCTCCGACCACCTTGCTATGGGCAACAACCATGATCCCCTACTCCGACTCTCATTCTCACGCGGTCGGGGGGGTAGAGGATCATCGCCGACTGGAAGTCCCCGGAGACTCTGTCGGCTCGAGTCTGCACGCCACTGATCTGTTTGCAGCATGCGTGCTTCCGGAATGAATTGTGTGTTCACATCTGACTAAACGGTCAGATTCTTGTTTGGACCGTTGGCGAAGCACCACCGGGCGCTATGCTCGCCAGCGAGAATATCCCCAGCCTCCACCACCGAGCAAAAACAACACCAAGAGAACAATCAATATTGTTTCCACGTCTCACCTCCATTGTAAGAGGAAGCTGCTGGACTCATCCAAACCGCAGCCCTCTTGTTTGCCATAAGAAACATCACCATCATGGACGCAACGAAGGCGGGCGTCTGTCCGATTGTGACCAGGTATCTGTGCATTTCTGCACAGCCCCGTATTTGTAACCCTCCCGATCAACTCAATCTTCTTCCCAATTAACAACACACGTGGCGCTGGTGAAAGTCAGCACCTGTGCCACGAACTCGCATCTTCGAATTTAATGGTGTGAGGCTTCCGGACCCGGACCCCGAGCTTTCGGTGGAGGACGTCCGAACCCTGTACGCCCATCAGTTTCCCGACATTGCCACGGCCTCGATCGCTGGGCCGGAGGCGGTCGGAGACAAGCTGCGCTATCAGTTCACGCGAGCTATCGGCTCGAAGGGGTGACCCGATGAGCCGAAATCCAACAAGGAAGGGGGTGACGAAGCGTGGGGTCCTGTCGGAACTTGAAAGACTTCGCCAGGGCCGCCACGCCAAGGCATTCTCGCCCGAGAGACTACAGCACTAAACCTCGTAGCGGTCGTAATCGAAGGGTTCGTTGACCAGGTGGTAGTGCGGCTCGCCAGGTAGCTGCAGGTAATAGGTCTTCAGTGGCGTGCGCGCAAAGTCGGTCAGTTTTCGAGGCGTAGCCGCGCCGTCCACCCATTCGTAGATCGGGATCTCCCACGGGTTGAAAGTGTCTGTCAGACCGCGCTCCTTGGCAATGCGGAACAGATTGACGTTGCCAGGTTCATGGCCTCCCAGGTACATGCCGATCACGTCTAAACGGAACTTGTCCTTGCTGAACATCACCAGGTTCGTGAGGTAGTCCTGGCCATCGTCGAAGTCGCCATCCCGCCCGCAGATGCCTTCGATCATGGCCAGGCCCGTCTTCATCACGCTCATGTGGTCGCAGGTCTTGTGCGCCCAGATCTCCTGGTGCATCGGGCTCAACGGATGCGGGCTGTCGTAACGGTCATAATGCAGCTTGACGTGGCGGTCGAAGAATTTTCGGATTACAGGTTCCGCGTTGGGTTGAACGTCCGGCTTCATGAACTCGGGCACTCCCGTAACCATTTGCCAGCCCGTACAGAAGCGAACGTAAGGGAGCACCACCAATCCTTGCTCGTTTTTGACAGACAGGCTCATGCACATACCGTGAGCCTTCCACTTCGCGATGTTGAGCAGCCAGGTGTCCGGCTCATTGACGGGCGCATAGTGAGGAATGCGCTTGTAGACGACCGCGTCGGGCACCGTGCTCCAGGTCATCCCCCAGTTTTCCCGGAAGTGCCGGATACGGCGATCGGGATCATTCATCAGCACTCCCAGGCGTTGGTTGATGTCCACAAGCCCTCGACGTCCCCACCCGGGGTAGTCGTTGGCTTCAATGAAGCAAAGCTCTCTTAGGCCAACTTCCTTCAGGCCCATGACCACGCCCTCGTAGAACTGCGCGTCCGTTCCCACGTAGTTCGGTTTGAGAATGATGCGGTGGGTTAGGGGAATCCCAGGCCGGTCCATGGGCACGAAGATCTCCCTGGCCAGCGTGAGGCCCTCTCGCCGTTTGGCTTCCTTGTCCGTTATCTCGGCCACGTGGGTGCGCCGGATAAAGACGGCCTTGGGATTACTCTCGATGAACGGGTGGGGTCCGAAGTAAGCTTGGGGGAGACCCAAGGAAGCCGAAGCTGACCTGACCGCAGGGATCGCGCCGGCGGCGGCCAGCGCACTGGTGCGGAGAAACTCTCTTCGAGTAAGCATCTGCGCTCCTTCCGAATCTTTCCAGTCTACCCCAAAACCACAACGCCGGCGCGCGATTCATTGAATCAAGCGAAAGGAATTGCACCTCCGCCAAAGCCTGGACCTTGAGTCCAGCCTCCCGGCAGGCCGTCTCAAAAGCCTCGTTTCGAGGCGGCAACAAGACCGTCGTGATACCGCCCTCCTTCAAAAGAGGGACAAGCTTCTCGTCGCAGTCATTCCAGCGTACTGCCACTTCCGAGGAAGAATCGAGGGGCATATGATTCTCGGGTTTCGTAGATGTGGGCACTGTTTCCAAGCCTGCCAAGTCCGCGCTTGCGAAGGTCCAAGTGATCCCAATCTCATCTTGGAAAAAGCTAGTCTTAGCTGTGCTGCAATTCTTGTCGTCTTCAAACCTACCACCAGCGCTCTGTCAGGAATTGTGGGCTTACGGACAATCATTTGTGGGGCATCGTCGTACCTCTTATCGCCAATTTCCAACCCAACGAAAATTGAGATTTTATCGGAGACTACTATAGAGACTGGAGAAGGGTTCGATGCTCGACGAGCGAGTTGAACCTGAAGCAGGGGGAAGCAAGAGACGTAGAGTGGGAAGCTCCGCAGGGCAAGGAGGGCAGGGGGGCAAAGAGGATTCAGGATTCAGGGGGCAGAATGGAGAGCATCTGCTTCCCACCTTCTGCGGACCGTCTGGCCATGCTGGATTCCTCCCACCATGGCGGGACGGCAATGACGCGTTCCGCACGCCTCGCGATCCTTCGGCCATCAAGCCAGGATCTCGCGTACCATTTTCGTGGTCTCACTGACCTGGTTTGAATACCGCGGGTACAGACCGATGATCGTCGCGTCGTTCGGCTTGATGTTCTTGTAAGCCCATTCGATCGCTTTACGCTTTTCTTCTTCCGACCCGCATTTGCGGCCCGCGGACAAAACCTTATAGACCAGCGTAGGCTTCTCAGCTCTGCGCACGGCCTCGACCATCTTCGGCGGGTCAGAGGCGATGAAGCCCTCACCCACTGGAAGCGTGCCAATTTCCTTCATCCAATCTTCGGGGTGACGCGTGAGATAGTGCAAGCCCGCCATGTAGAAGTCGTTTGACCAACCCTTCTCTCCGAGCACGTCCAGGATCTTGGGATTATGCGTGGAGATTCCCGCCAGCGTTCCCATGTCGTGGACTTTATCAATATAGGTTTTAATGAGGTCAATCTTACCCGAACGGTAAAGGATGTCGGTGGCCCCGCCATGGAACGCGACGCCAATCGGCTTGAACTCCATCGCGGCCTGCGCACACTTGATCGTGCCATCCAGAATGGCTTCCGGGGTCCGGGCCATCTTCTCGTCGTAGTGCCACGAGGCCACCAGGCAAATGAATTGGATCTTGCCTCCCGCCGCGCGAAGCTGGGGAATGTGGGCTTTCATTCCGTAATTGAAACTCGCCTGCCAGGTGTTGATTCCCGCCTGCTCGCAGTCCAACAGAAGTTTAACGATCCGTTCATTCGTGAACCACTCCAGCATGTGCTGGCTGTACAGATGATTGAAATGGGAGTAGCCGTACATGGGATTGCTGCCCACCATCAGCCGCGTGACGCGGTGTGACCCAAAGGCCACGGTGGGCAGCAGATTTGAGGTTTCCGCCCTGAGCGCACTCGGAACCACCAGGCTTGCCGCCACGGTGGTGGCGCCCTTCAGGAAATCTCGTCGACTGCTCTCGATCTGAGATGAATCTGCGTTCTCAGGTAGTTTGAATGATGACGTATTTTTGGCCACCGATTTCCCCCTCATGAGTCTGCTCCGACGCAAGCGGAAGATACCTCTTCCCCGGTTGCGTGTCAACCTAGATCGGGATTTCCATTTTGGCTCACGGTTTCCCGCGAAGATACCACAAGCCGCCAACTCTTGCTCTCCGAAGTGCAGTGTTTTTCTTTGGGAGCCGTTTTTGGCTTAACCAACTTCCAATTTCGCCCTGCCCAGCTCAATCTTCTTCCCAATTAACAACACACGTGGCGCAAGCGAAAGTCAGCGCCTGTGCCACAAAGGAGGCGCTGTGTTCGTCGAACTCATGCCGCTTCTTGCCGGCCGCACTGTGCTCATCACGGTGGCCAAGGTGGATGACAAGACAATCCGTGTCAATGTCATTCACACTTTGGCAAAGGCCGACGACAACCCGGCTCTCAGTACACCACTCACCTATACCGGCCCGCCCGAGGAACTCGATGCCCAACTCGGCAAGCATCTGGCCGGCTATGTCCAAACCCACCAGCTGACCGCCAGCACTCTGACCGAGGCCAAGGCCACCCTGGAGGCTGCCGCCAAGGCAACTCAGAAGCTGCCCGATAGTCGATACGTAAATCCGCCGCGACGCAATCGCCTGATTTATTGATTGGGGTCGCTTATCCCGTCTCAAGCGTGTATTCTCACGGTTTCAGGCAGGAGGACTCATGAAGAGAACCGGCTTGATCGCAATGATGCTGATTACTCTACCGGCGTTCGCCCAGGCGCTCCCCGCGACGGCAGCCCGCCCCAAGATCGGCCTGGCACTGGAAGGCGGCGGGGCGAAGGGTCTCGCGCACATTGGCGTGCTCTCGTGGCTGGAGGAGCACCACATCCCGGTTGACTACATCGCCGGGACCAGCATGGGCGGACTGGTGGCAGGCCTCTACGCCATGGGGATGCGCCCCGAAGAAATGCGAAAGCTGGTGGAGTCGCTCGACTGGCACCAACTGCTGGCGGGCGAGACCCCCTACCGGGCCTTGGCGTATCGCCGCAAGGAGGATCGGCGGGATTATCCGAACTCGATGGTGGTGGGCCTGAAGAATGGGGTCGAACTCGCCAGCGGATTGAATTCCGGCAGCCGCGTCTTACTGGAGCTGGATCGACTCACGCTGCCTTACTCCCGCCTGAAGAGTTTTGATGATCTCCCCATTCCCTTTCGCTGCGTCGGTACGGACCTGGTCGGCGGACGTGAGCAAATTTTCAGTTCCGGCCCGATGGGAAAGGCACTACGTTCCACCATGTCCCTCCCGGCTATCTTCTCCCCCGTAAGGACGAATGACCGGGTGGTAGCGGACGGCGGTCTGCTCAACAACCTCCCTGTGGATGTGGTTAAGGCTATGGGCGCGGACATCGTGATTGCCGTCCATCTTGATACCGGTAGAGTGCAGCCGGAGGAGATCCGCTCCATGCTCGATGTAGCGGGACGGTCCATTGAGGTGATGATCAACGCCAATGAACTGAACAGCATGCTGGCGGCCGATCTGCTTCTACGCGTGGACGTCTCCACTTACGGCACGCTGGATTTTGCGCAGGCGGAGAAGATCATTCCAAAGGGATACGACGCGGCAAAGGCCAAAGCGACCCTGCTCCAGAAGCTCTCGTTGAACGACGCGGAATGGGAGAGACATCGCGCGGCAGTCGAAGCGCGGCGTCTCAAACCGCAGGTTACACCCCGATTCATCGAAGTCGAAGGTATGAGTCCCGGCGAATCGCGCGAAATCCAACCCTCCCTTGTCGGCTTCCTCGACAAGCCCCTCGAACCGGCGAAGCTCGAACGCGCCCTCACGCGCCTCACTGGCGACGGGAGAATCGAGAGTGCGGGCTACAGCATTGAGCAGCGCGGGGGAGAAGAGGGCCTGCTGATCCGCGTCACGCCGAAGGCCTATGCTCCTCCGGCTCTCTACCCCGCGTTCGAGGTAAATGGCAGTAACCTGAAAGACGTTCAATTCACTCTGGGCGGGCGCCTCACGATGCTCGACGTGGGAGGTTACCGCTCAGAGGTGCGGGTGGACGCTTCCGTGGGCGGTGTCTATGCGCTTCGCGGCGAGTACTATCATCCCTTCACGCCGGACAGCCACTGGTTCGTCGCCCCGCACGGGCACGTGAGCAACACCAGCTTCGACCTTTTTTCTCGCGCGGACCGGATCGCCGATTACCGCCTGAACCGTGTCGTGGGGGGGCTGGATGTGGGCTACGAGTTCGGGCGCTTCAGTGAGGCGCGGCTCGGCTACGACGATGGCTACTTCAGTGCGAACCTCCAGGTGGGTGCCCCAAAGCTCGGCATGCTGCAAGGCAGGACAGGCGTCACCTCGCTGCAATATCGTTTGGACTACCTCGACGATCCTGTCATCCCACGCAAGGGCGCGGCCGTCTGGACCACGCTGCAATGGGTCGATGCCAACCCGGGTGCAAATAGCTCCTACCCTGTTGCGGAAACGCAAACCCAGCTCTTCCGCCCAGTCACGCGGTCGGCGTCGTTGTTTCTTATCGCCGAAGGAGGCACGATTTTTGACCACCGCCAGCAGGGGTTCCCGGAGTTCTCGCTTGGCGGGCCGTTGCGATTGGCTTCCTACGGTGTCAACGAGCTGCTCACCAATCAATACTTCTATTTCAAGACAGGTTACATTCATGAGTTGGTGAAACTGCCCGCCTTCATCGGCAAGGCCTCATATTTCACAGGAGCTTATGAAGTCGGCAAGGTCTACGGCAATGAGCCCTCCCGCTTGCCCAACGACGCCGTAGCGGGCGTCACTGTCGTTACCGTCCTAGGTCCGGCGTTCATCGGAGCAAGCTGGGGCGATTCGGGACATCACAAGGCGTTCTTCCAACTGGGCAAGGTGTTCTGAAACGGAGCCAGCCTGATGCCGCAGCGCTTCGACATGCCAACAGATTGTCTGTCAATGCAGGGAATCGACAGCGTCCGAGCCGTTTGAGAACAGCCGCTGGAGTCGGACAAGCTGTAGTGGCCTATGTTCTCTTGAGGAGCCGCACGACGGCAGTCAGGATGACGGCACCTAAAATGGCTACTGCGATCGTGTAGAGCATCCCGCCTCCACCCGCAAATCCGAGGAAGTGCATAATGAACCCACCGATGAGGGCTCCCGCGATGCCGATTATGATATCCATGAGGGTCCCGTACCCAGACCCCTTCATGATTTTTCCTGTCGCCCATCCTGCGATCAGGCCAACGATGATCCACCATAAAATGTGCATGAGATCCTCCCCTCGCCGTTTCGTACTCCACGCATACTCAACCCAGAATTTCCATTGTGAGTTTGTGGTTCACCGGTAACATACCGCTAACGGCATCTCAAGGCAATGGATGGCCAGTCGGGTTTTCGGCGTCGGTGCATCCACCGCCCGCGGAAAGTACTCTTTCTTCATCTCGTGAGGGTTTCAAGGTCCGAACATGCTGCTTCTCCGACCGATGGCGATGACGCTTCTTTGGGTCGCGCTGACTCTGATTTGGCTTCTCAATGATGTAAAGGGGAATAACCTATACCCCCCGGTACAATGAGGGCTTTCGCGGGTGCGTACATCGCGTCTCTTGCGATGTGTGCGATGTAAAATGCCGGTGTGCCAGCGCAGCATGACAATAATGGCCTCAGCCTCTCGCGCCGTTCAAGCGCCAGCAGATTTGCCCATTCCTGTCACTGGGGCCTGGTCCGGCTGGTTGTTCACTGATCGCACACACACATGCCAAACAGCGGCATGTCATCGCCACCCGCCCATGTTGCAAGCGCTGGAAAGCACCGTAGGATGTTTCCGCGCATTAGTCTGGCTTTCGCTTAGTTTTTGCCGACGTGAGCCCCGGTTGATGCGTTCACCTGGGCTCACGGCGATTCCTTCATGCCAATGCTACTGATCGTTGCCCTGGATTTTCTGCACTGCGGTGATCTTGCCAAACAGACCATCTGATTCATGGTTCGGCCCTGCGGTGAAATAGAGAGAGTTCGCGGCACCCGCTGTGCCACCGTTGCCAAATGAAAGGGCCCAGAGTCCATCTATGGTAATCGGCTGGTTGCTCGTGTCGAGGAGCTTTCCCTTGAACCTGCCGGTCACAGGATCAAACGCCAGTATCTCCCCGCTTCCGAATTGGCCGACGAGGACATCGTGGCTGAACAAGCCGAAATCGCTCGACGCCAACGTGAGTCCCCAGGGGCCGTTGAACCAAGGGCCGTGCTCAAGCCGTTGTAAAAGGCGGCCCGAAGGCGAGAAGACGTCTACATATCCACGGCCTAGACCATCCACCTCATCGTGCTTGGCGGCATCCTGCTCGGCAAATGCCACGTAGAGGTTCCCGCCGATGTTATAGATATTGAACGGAGCGTACCCTTCCGGAATGTGGTCGTCATTGAATCGTTCCTCTGACATAGGCACGTGATGGAAACTGGTGTCATATACTTGAACGCGCCCTTTTCGAAAATCGGCTACGTACAAGTAGGTCGTGCTGGTGGCGCCATTCATCACCTGCGCAACCGCCATCCCCTTGAACACAGATTTCCCCTTTTCATTCACTTCTATGACCGCTGCTGTTAGATTGACGCCAGGATTCCAACCGGAAATGGTGCCGTCTTCAGTAACGAACAAGAACAGAGCCGGCTTACCTGGCGCAAGCAGGAAGTCTATGCTGCTGCCATTGAAAATTGTTCCCGTCGGGGTTCCCGTGGGGCTGACAGTGGGATCTCCCGTCGGGATTGTCACAACCAGCCCCTGCTTAATTCCTGTGCCGTCGTAGAGTGTGGATAGCCCGGTGCCATTGTCTGAGACCCACCAGGGGCTGCCTGAGCTGCGTGAAAGTCCCCATGCATTCACCAGGTCTGAGTCCTGGTTCGGGGCCACCGCCACTTGATCAGAAACCAAGTTCGTTTGCGTGTATTGTTGTATGGAGTCTTGCGCGAAGGAACTGGCGCAAAGCGCAATCAGTACCAACGCCAATACTCCCACCTGCTTGAAAAGCTGAGATCGTGTCGGTCGATTTCATCACTTGTTGCCTCCCTTTTCGTCGAGAATTCGGAGCGTTCGGGCGCTCCTGGATATCGTTGCTCACAGCCCAATGCTAGCGGGAACAATCCCGCGCTGTGTCAACACGGTGTCATAGATTTGTCATTTGTTCGTTTGACACGCTCAGAACCGCGAGTTGTCCCTCGCCGATATCCCAGCGTCCCCAGTTTCAAGAACTTAGCAGAATAATGGGTCTGGTCCGGCGCTGGCAGCAGGCCCGAGCAGGGGCGGTGATTGCCGAGTGCGGTACAGGCAAGACGCTGATCTCGCTGGCCGCCGTTCAAACCCACGTTGAGGATCGACTCTATACAGCAATCGCCATGGTCCCACCGCAGCTTGTGGAGGGTTGGACAGTGGTCGAATGTCAACGTCAAGTTCTTCTACTACGCGGGCACCATGCAGGAAGCGTGTTTAGGGCTGATGGGGAGGAAGCTGCTGGCTTCGCTAGCGATGGAGGGGAAGTTCGCAAATGACGGCCTTCAAGCGATCGACGAAGGTGACGACATCCTGATGGCGATGGCGCGCGAACTGGTGACGGAGAAGGGCATCGGGGAGAGCGCGGATGCGGTTTGGAAGAGGCTGGTGGAGAAGCAGTCGGAAGTGTTCGGAGTTCGTCCTATAGAAACTTCCCGATTGGAAACCGAAGCCGCACTTGAGGTTCGAGATGTACCGGAAGTCATTATTTCACCACTAGGGTCGATATCTGAAGTCGCGACGCAACGTCTGATGTTCGGTGTGTCACACGAACCGGTACAGCACCCCAGAGCCTCACACAAGTCATCGATTCTCGCCAAAGCAGCGGATCAGCTCAGATTGTTCCCCAACTGGGGCGACGCGAGTCGCGGCTGACGAGATTTTCTTCATTAATGTGCTGGCCTGCAGCTTCAGTAACTATCTTGAGTGGGACAAATGAAATGGACTGCGCGCAACCCGTCCCGCAACACGTCGTGGGCGAATTGAGTTCCTTTGCTTTATTCACTCTCTGTTATTATCATTTATAGAAATATGGGATGACGTCGGGTGATACACTCTTGAGACAAGGACGCTTTCTATGTTGCCGGGACGATATCGTTATAACGACAATAGCCGGTCGCGCCTCCCCCAAAAGACCTGAGTTGAGCAATTAAAGTGGATATGGCGCACGCTGGGCTTCTACTTCGTTGTACTCCATTAAGGGACGCATTGGTATTTTGATATGAAGGGAGGTCCCCCCATGCCCTTACAATTCGTTCACGCCGGTGATTTTCACCTCGATGAAGACCGCTACTTCGCCGACACTGCCCAGTGTCTGGAATGGTTTGTCGCAGATGCCGTCCAGGGGAGCGTTGACCTCTTTGTGATCAACGGCGACCTCACAACCTACAAGGCCACGATTAAGGAACGGAACTTCTGGGTCGACAGATTGGTGGAAATGGCCACGGGGAGGGAACCTCGGCCAGAAGTACACGACAACCCCTCAAATATCCCAGAAGACTCCGAAGGAGAATCCGCGGCGGGTCAGAAGGAGAACCAATGGACATAAGAACATCCACTGGCCGACATCCAAACTTTGCACGAGATCTCGTAAGGGAGCCGTTTACAGGAGAGGAATTGGCTGAACTTCTTTGCGTGGTGTGTGGAGCACCTATCAAGAAGAACCATCTTGTAGCGAAACGGAAAAATACCCTAACTTGCTCTGACCGATGCCGCAAGCGGAAAGATAGACGCGGGGAGGCGAAAACTTGTCTGCAAACCACTTAAAACAAAGCAGATAGAGTAGGACAAATCGAGTTATAAGGGCATTGTATTACCCAAATGGGTCCGTGGTCAAGTCAGAATGGGGTCATTGACAGTAATCATAACAAAACAAAGTGTTTATTCCTGACGACATCTCATTTGCCTCCAACCGTAAGATTACACGTGAAGCTCTGCTTTCCTTGAGCCGGCGCTGGCTCATGGAAATGTCCCACTCAGGATGCGGCCCGGCTCTCCGAGGATGCGATCGACCGGCATCTATCAGCCAAAGCGCACCACAGAAACCAGAGATATCCCATTCTATTGTCCACGGGGGTTAGCGAGCAGACGCAGGAAAGACCAAAATTGTCCCTGAAGTATGACACGGTGCGTCGGAGGACCCAGATCCACACGTCTCCACGGACTTAAATTGACACGCGTCCGCGGTGACTAAGTCTCGGCCTAAAATCTCTGCGGATCATCTCCTGCCATGCTCGCCTTCCTCGGGTGGCCGGATAACCGTAGAGCAGACAGACGAGGGTGTGAGACTCAGCGTTGTGTTTACTGCCCCTGAGGCTGTGGCAGCTCTCTGGGAGTCAAAGGCTGGCTATGCAAAGGTTGAGGTTCATGGTTCTGGTGGAGGCGCTGCCTGGTACCTTGCGAAGATACGAGGTCCTTAACGCCCGCGCTGGCAGTCATGAGTGGGGTTATGTCGAGCCTGCGGAGGCGGCCTGGGAAATTCTCGAGGAAACGGTGGAGCCCTTCCGCGAGGATATGAAGCGCCACCTCGAGTTGGGACTGGAAACGGAGGCGCTGGAAATCTGCAAAGGCTTGGTGCTGAGCTGCTATCGGCTCAGCGAGCGTGCCGGTGACGACGTTTTGGGATGGGCGCCCGACTTCCCGGGGGAGGCGGCCGGAAACGCTCTGGAGGTCTGGTATAGCGGAACAGACGACCCCAAGAGCCGTGAGGTGCGACGATGAAGACCTCCCTGACGACGACCGGCACGGAACAAGCTCAGCTAGTGCAGGAAGCTGCGCTACAGCGCGAGCGCGCCCTGGAGGGGTTGCGGCGTGCGCCCATTTCCGGGCGACTGGTGATTCGGCTGCATCCGGGTCTGAAGGGATTTGAGAATTCGTCACAGGACATCGAACTGCGCGATGGCGATAGACTCGAGATCCCCAAGCAGCCGGGAATTGTCCTGGTAATCGGACAGGTATACAATATCAAGGGCATAACTTACGTGCCGGGTAAGAACGCCGGATGGTACCTTTCCGAAGCCGGCGGCGCCACGCGACTGGCGGAGAAGGGCGCCATTTTCATTGTGCGCGCGGATGCAGAAGTCATAAGCTGCCACCAGGGTGGGTGGTGGTCCGGCAACGTACTCTCGACTGCGGCTCACCCTGGCGACACTGTTGTGGTCTCGGAGCGGTGGGTCATCGGCGACACCCGCTGGAAAAATTTCATAGCGCTTGCGCAGATAGCGGAGGCAGGTGCGATCACGGCTGCGGTCATCCCATGAGTGCTCATGGGCCTGCGGCCCACCCAAGGAGATGAAAATCGCCGGTGTTGTCACGCCCGCGTAAGCGGGGGTCCAGGTCAGTTCACATCGCCGTGGATTCCCGCTTTCGCGGGAACGACGGGCATCGGGTGATTTTCGAGAGAGCGGGAATGCGCATCGATGGGTGTGTGTGGGTTCTTGCCGGGACGCTGGGGATAGCGATCTTCGTTGGCTCGCTGGGCCGCACCCTTACCCCGCTCGCGATTTTCCGAAGCTACATCAGCTGGTCAGTACGAAAAATAGCTGGCGCCCGTACTCGCTCCGGGCGCCAAGAACAACGTGACGACATCGTTACAACTGACTTTCTGGCCCCGGCGCTGGGGCTGGAGAAAATGAAAGAGGGTGGATATCCATGAAGGGACCAGATCCAAGAACTTCGGCTGGGCTTTCGGAACTCGAAGCTGCGATCTCGGTGGGCACGGAAAACGGCGAGGTTATGGTGGGCGAGCAGAAGGCGGAGCAGGATTTCCGCGAGGGCGCGACTCGAGCTCGGATTGCTGCGAGGCTCCGCCTGCTCTGGGAGAGCCGCCGCTTCCTGGGGCGCGTTGCGGGTGTCGGCCTGCTCCTTTCTACGCTCATTGCGTTTCTCATCCCCAACCGCTATGAGTCCAGGGCGCGTCTGATGCCGCCCGACAACCCGTCCGGCCTCGCCCAGGCCGCGTTGACTCTTGCAGGAGGTACGGCTGGGCTAGGAGGGATCGCGAGCCAGCTTTTGGCTCAGAGGAACAGCAGCGAGCTCCTGGTCGGCGTCCTAAGCAGCCGCACCGTGGCAGACACGCTCATCCAGAAGTTTGACTTAAGAAAGATCTATGGAGCCCGCCGCATTGAGGATACGCGCAAGGAGTTGGCGACCCATACCGAGATTTCGGTAGATCGCAAGAGCCAGATCATCGCGGTCACTGTAACCGATAAGAGCCCCCAGAGGGCGGCGGCGATGACACAAACCTACGTTGAAGAACTGAACCGAACGGTGACCGAGGTGAGCATGTCTTCAGCGCGCCGCGAACGGATTTTCCTGGAAGGACGTTTGCAGACTGTCAAGCAGGATTTGGAGGCAGCCGAGAAAGAGTTTAGCCAATTTTTGACCAAGAATACTGCGATTGATATCAAGGAGCAGGGTAAGGCCATGGTCGGAGCGCCCGCGGTTCTCCAGGGACAATATATGGCGGCGCGATTAGAACTCGAAGGGCTCCGGCAGCATTACGCGGACAGCAACGACCGTGTGCGCGCCGTGCAAGCGCGAGTCGCCGAGCTGGAAAATCAACTCGCGCAAGTCGGCGGCAAAGATGCGAGTGCTTCTCTGGAGAAGGCGAAGCAGGGCGATGCGCTCTATCCCTGGCTCAGGAACCTGCCCCTGCTTGGCGTCGCTTACGCCGACCTGTACCGCAGGACCAGGATTCAGGAAATGCTGTTCGATACGCTGACTCAAGAGTATGAGCTAGCCAAGGTGCAAGAAGCGAAGGGAATCCCAACCGTGAAGGTGCTCGACCCTCCGAACCTTCCGGAGAAGAAGTCATTTCCTCCACTCCCCCTGTTCATGCTACTGGGGACAGTGCTAACGCTTTCGTGCGGAGTGGCCTGGGTATTTGGCCGCAGGTCGTGGGAGCAAACGGACCCGTCCAATCCTGGAAAAGTATTGGCGCAAGAGGTCTTAGATACCGTGCAGGCGGCAATGCCTTGGACTTCACGAAATGGCTTTTGGCGTCGTACGTTGAGCAGGAAGACCGGGGGTCATGTTGACCCACCGGACGTCGAGAAGGAAGCAGGCAAGTAGTACAAGAATTTTCTGTATCTCTCTGTAATATAATCGGTTAGGTCACAAATGCCCCTGTAAGTGACGCGGCGGAGCTGTAAGCGGCAGTAGTCAGTGGGTAGTGGTCAGCCGTCAGGAAGAGTACCCCGAATACTGACGTCTTGGTGTGGCGCTGATCGCTAATCGCGCAAGATGGACAGAACAGACATGCCAACTCGAGGCTCGTCACTCGTCACTGAAGTTGTGCTACGCCGCCTTGAACGAACTGGCTTTTGTCATCGCAAGCCCAACAAGAGTTGGAATCTAGGAGAGAAGAAACTGCCATGAATGGCACAGCCCCACGCCCTTCTGCCGCCGCACCGATGAAGGGGCAGGCGCCCCTGCACGATCTCGTCACTGAAGGGATGCTCCCGCCACAGCCGGTTTTTCGAGGCCAAGCCAAGGGCCGAAGCTTGGGGCACGAGCTTCCAGTGCAAATCACCTACGCCACTATAGATGCATTTTTCGTATTCATTAGCGGTGTATCCATTTTCTGGCTGCGGTTTGGGGTAGCGCAGCCGTTCGGCGCGCCATACGAATTATTTGCTAGCTCGTTCGGCCGCACGCATGTGAACTTCTTTCTACTCTATTCGGCGTTGGTAGTTCTCTGCTGCGCGAGCCAAAGACTTTACAGTACGCCACGTGAGCGGGGGTTCATGACTGAGACCAAAATGGTGGTCAAAGCCGTGGGCGTGGCAACAGCACTTCTTGTGTTCTCCATTTTTGCTTTTAAAAACAAAGATTTGTCGCGAATTGCCATCACCGGGTCGGCTGCAATCAGTGTTTTGACGCTTTCGGGATGGCGCGCCGCCAATCGGCAGTTTCTGCTGAGGCGGACGGCAGCGGGTCATGGGATTTCGCGGGTGTTGATGGTTGGCGCGGAGCGGCAAAGACGCGCCCTGGCCCGCTGGCTGGAAGAGAATCGGCATCTTGGATATGCGGTGTGCGGCTTTCTCGTTGCCGACCCCAAGGGGGACGCCCGCGCGCTTGGATCATTACGCGATCTGCGTGCCGTAGCCCTTGCACATTTTGTGGATGAACTCTTCATCGCACTGCCTTTTGACAGGGAACTTGTCAAAGAGATGGCCCTCGGCGCGCGCCAATTGCGGCTTGGGCTGAAAATCGTGCCCGATCTGTACGATGGTCTCGCGTGGCGAGCCCCGCTGCATACGATCGGCGGTTTCGCGGTGATGGACCTGCACTGGCAGCCGATTCCAACTTTAGGCCTTGCGCTCAAGCGGGCCATGGACATTTCGGTCGCCTCGCTCGGTTTAGTTCTCACTGCTCCGATAATCGCAATTGCGGCGCTGTGGATTCGCCTCGATTCGCCCGGACCTGCCATATATGCCGCGCTACGGGTGGGGAAGAAGGGACGCAAATTTCGCTGCTACAAGCTGCGAACCATGGCGGCGAACGCCGACGCACACAAAGAAACCCTGCGCGGCGCAAACGAACGCAAGGGCCCATTTTTCAAGATGGAAAAGGACCCACGAATCACACGCTGTGGACAATGGCTGCGTAAATTCAGCATTGATGAATTACCCCAATTGATCAACGTGTGGCATGGAGACATGTGTTTGGTGGGCCCGAGGCCACACCCGGTGGACGATTATGACCGCTACACGCTTGAAGATCTTCGCCGACTGGACGTCAAACCCGGCCTCACGGGTCTGTGGCAAGTTACCGCCCGGCGCGATCCGTCCTTCGAGACGAACATGGCGCTTGATCTCGATTACATCGACAACTGGAGCCTCTGGCTAGACATGAAGATTTTGCTCAAGACCATACAGGAAGTATTCCGTGGAACCGGACATTAGCCTCGGAACGAAAGTAATGCAGATGCCAGATGCAAACGCGGGAAGTTCTGCCGCCGGTGACAAGGCGGTCTCTGCGGCACCGGCTGTGCACACCCTTCCGGGAGTGGCGGTTGCTCCCTCGGAGCCTGCTTGGCGCAAGGTCTCGACCCTTTGGGACATCCCTATCGATCGCATGCCGGGCTTGGGGACTGCGCGGAGCCTCCTCGATTCTTCAGCAGGGGCTTTTTGCCGGGGCCCACTTTGTCACGAACGTTCTTTTGGCGAGATGGTTGTCACCGGCCTCGTACGGAGCGTTTGCTCTAGCTTATTCCATCTTTCTCTTGCCGCTCGCATTCTACGGGGCACTGTTTTCTGAACCGATGTTGGTATATGGCCCGGGGCGCTACGCGGGAGAGTTCTCCAGCTATATTGGAATCTTGGTTCGGGCGCATTTCCTGATACTTATACCAGCCAGTCTGCTGATTGCCCCTTTGGGGCTGCTCCTCCCGCAGTTCTACACCCGCGAATTCAAGCTGGCATTCCTTTCGCTGATTGTGATGTTGCCGCTGCTCCTGCTGATTTGGTTCTCCCGGGGCGCTCTTTATGCGCGATTGAATCCTCACGGGGCCGCCGTCGCCGGAGCCTTCTATTTCATACTGCTCTTATTTTCCGTGTGGCTCCTTCAGAGTACTGGAAATCTTTCGCCCGCGTCGGCATTGGTCGGCATGGGCATAGGGAGCCTGCTCGTAAGCGTGGGTTGCCTGTATCGGTTCAGGAGGACCCAGAAGGGGCAGCTAAAACCGGAATTGAAGACCGCCCGCGTGCTGTCAGACCACTGGAGATATGGGCGATGGGCCGTTCTCACGGCTATTGCGATCTGGCTCCCCGCCAATATTTACTACGCACTCCTTCCTGCGAGATTCGGCTTGGAAAGTGCTGCCTTACTGAGAGCTCTGATGAATTTGATGTTACCGCTCGCGCACACCGTGGTAGCCATCGTCCAACTGCTAATTCCGAATTTAGTCCGGCAACGCGAGAGGGTTGGGCTTCGAAGTATGAAACGAACGGTCCTCCAACTCGTCGCACTGCTTGTCCCGGTAGGAGTTCTCTACCTCTGCATTCTTGTTGCTTTCCATGCCCCCATTCTTCATTTGGTGTACGCTGGTCGCTACAGCAACGTCTCGGCTTGGACCATCGCCTTCGTCGGTCTCTTGCCGATCACGAGTGGCGTTGCCGGCATACTAGGCGCGGCCTTGCGCGCGATCGAACGTCCCCACCTGATTTTCGGGGGCTACCTTGCTTCGACGGTGATGGCGCTTGCTGCTGGCGTCCCCATCACATTGCATTACGGGGTCACTGGAGCCGCGTTGGCGCTCGTGTTGGACGACCTGCCGGCAATCGCTGTCATAGCTCTATGCCTGTCGCGTTGCGGGGATACCCAGGTGGTCCCGGCGTGAGCGGCCAGAATCAAGGCTCTGGAGGGTTGCTCCCGGGCACCGCGCAAGCAACAGCCGCTCGCAGTTCAAGAAAGAGGGACGTTTGTGGTCTCAGGTCGTCTGCTATTGGGGCATCCCCCAGTGGAATCTTTTCCTGGGCGAATTTGCACTTCACCCTGGGCGATCCGGAGGGTCTTGCTGCCAAGGTGGAGTGGGCGTGGACGCATCCCAACGCCATTGAGGAGGTGGCGCGTGCCGCCCGGCACGAGTATGAAGCGAAATACACTGCCGAGCGCAATTACCAGACGCTGATCCAGCGCGGCAAGGTAGGCTGAGCTAGTCTGAGTCTTTCCGCCTTTCTCCCTATTGAATCCTTCCCTTCTAGTCTTGGGTGGATGGATGGTGATCTTCGAGTCGAGTATCAAGACCGCCCGGCATAGTTTCGAGACGTCGAGGCAACGATGAGCGCAATGACAGAGAAGTGGAATTTCCTGAGAACCCACGAGGCGTTCCGGAAGGCCCCAAGTACGACTCTTCTCCGTCTCCTTGCATGGCGGCTGCACTGCTGGTTGGGCAAGCCAGCTTTGATCACCCTACCGAAATGTGACTTACGCATCTATCTGCCCGCTGTGTGGCGGGGCGTCGCCAAACTGATGTTTGTCTTTGGGGAAATGTATGAACCTGAGCTACTTTACCTCGAGCGCCTACTTTCGCCAGGGATGACATTCGTGGACGTCGGCGCGTGCTATGGCGTGTACACTCTGCTTGCCGCGAAGCTCGTGGGGGCGAATGGGAGGGTCATTGCCTTTGAGCCGGCCGCCCGGTCTTACGCGGTTCTCCAGGAGAACATCAAGCTAAACGGACTCACGAACGTCCGTCCTCACCCTATGGCGCTCTCGGATCGGATCGGCGTCAGTAGTTTGTATCACCATCCAGATTCCAGCCGAAACTCGCTTGGAATGGGGGAGGGGATCTTGGGCGCTCCCGAAGAAGTCAAAACGAACACATTGGATTCCGTTCTCCCGTCAGGTCCTTCCGAGCGTGTCGACGCGATGAAGTTAGACGTGGAAGGAGCTGAGGAACTGGTCTTTCGCGGGGCAAGAGAAATTCTCGCGACAGCTCATCCCGCAATCATCTTCGAAGTCAATCCGGAGGCGGCGACAGCTTTGGGGTTATCTGCCCGGGGAGCTTGGGACATTCTCGACGGCATCGGCTACGGCTTCTTCCACGTCCTCGATGGCAACGCGTTGACCCCGCTAAGCGCTCCGCCAGAGTTCGTCTGCAACGTCATCGCGCTCCATTCTACTAAGGAGCCATGAAGCTTCTCCTGTCTGCGTATGCCTGTGAACCCGGAAGGGGGTCGGAGCCCGGCATTGGCTGGAACTGTGTACGGCAGGCTGCCCGCTTCCACGACGTCTGGGTGCTAACCCACGAAGAAGGGCGGCAGGGAATCAATACTGCGCTCGCCAGCGAAGCGCTTCCAAGGGTCCGATTCGTTCACCTTGATCTCCCCCCTTGGGCACTGTTTTGGAAGAAAGGGCGGCGGGGAGCTCAACTCCATTACTATCTCTGGCAACTTGCCGCCTACTTCGTCGGTCGCAGGCTGCATCGCGAAGTGGGCTTCGACCTTATTCACCATGTCACGCTACAAAAGTACTGGATGCCAAGCCTCCTGGCACTGTTGCCTGTTCCCTTCATATGGGGCCCCGTGGGGGGCGGCGAGTCCGCACCTAGTGCGTTTTGGCGGTCCTTCAGCCTCAGGGGGAAAATTTTTGAACTCGCACGCGACCTCGGCCGTAAGATTGGTGAGTGTGACCCCTTCGTTCGGCTCACCGCACGGAGGGCCGCACTGGGCTTGGCGACGACTGAGGAGACCGCCAGGCGGATGCGAAAGCTGGGTTGCAGACGGGTATCCGTACGTTCTGGAGTCGGCCTGCCGCAAAAGGAAATGCGGGGTCTGTCGTCGATGGCCCTGCGCGCGAGCAGCCCCTTCCGCGTCATTAGCATTGGCAACCTCTTTCACTGGAAAGGCTTCGACCTGGGCCTGAGGGCATTTGCGGAGATCCAGCCTCAGCTTCCCGGCAGTGAATATTGGATCGTCGGGGAAGGGCCGGAAGAAAAGAGGCTGAGGACGCTCGCACGAAAACTAGGTGTGGCCGAAAGTGTCATCTTCTGGGGTCGGCTTCCCAGAGCCCAGGCCATGGAGAAGTTGGCCGGGTGCCGTGTGCTCGTGCACCCCAGTTTGCACGACTCCGGCGGGTGGGTCTGCTTGGAAGCCATGGCTGCGGGGCGCCCAGTGGTCTGCCTTGACGTGGGCGGCCCAGCCCTTCATGTCACAGATGAGACGGGCATCAGGGTGCCCGCACTCTCGCCAAGCCAGTCTGTGGGCGGCTTGGCGCAGGCACTATGCAGGCTAGCCACTGACTCGGGTCTTTGTACACGGATGGGCAGCGCAGGCCAGCAGAGGGTAAAGGATCATTTTGAATGGGATGAGAAGGGCCGGCGGATGGAAACGACATACGAGGAATTGACTCATATTTCCATTTTGAAAACGCAGCGGAAGCTGAGACTTGAACCATAGAATGGCGGATACAGAAGCATAAATTGCCAGTAAGCGGGCATCTCGCGCAGTCGGCCCGCCGATTCCTCGGCTCCTGTAAGGAGGCTGTAGATCAAATGGCGACCGCTGAATCCCAAAGCGGGATTCTGAGACTCTCGGCCGGTGGCTGGATCGCCTCTGACAACTGGGAGAAGGTTGCCGTCGTTCTAATCGTCGGGTATCTGTGCGCGGCCAGGTCTTTCGCCTACCTCGGGATACCGTGGATCAGACTCTTCGTCGGCGAGATAACCCTGGCCGCGTTCCTGTTCTTTGGCCCGAAAACGAAGCATGGCCGCTGGCTGCGGGTCGCCCGGCACGTCCTGGGGCTGCGGCGTTTCGAACGGTTGCTCCTGCTGCTGCTTGGCTATGGAGCTTTCGAAGCGCTGCGCGGAATTTGGTTGGGCTATCCGACCTTCACGGCCGCTCGCGATACCGCCTTCAATTACTATCCTCTCTTCCTCTTTCTTGGCGTCTGGGTTGGCCTACGAGATAGAGGCTTCCTACGGCGAGTGCTCCGCGCTCTTGCCTGGTGGAACGGATGCTATGGCTTGGCCTATGTTCTTTTTCTAAACCGTCTGTCGTGGACCATGCCTGGAACATCCGGCGCTCCGTCCCCTGTGTCCGTGTTCGGCCAGCCGTACGGGTCAGCGGTGGCGCTGCTCGGCCTGCTCGCCTTGGAACCGCGGCTGGGGCGGATCTGGCCCCTGATCGCCCTCAACGCGCTCGTCATGCTTTGGGTGCAAATCCGAGCGGAGTGGGTCGGTTTCCTTGTGGGCCTATTAGTGTTCGCTTGGTGCACGAAACGGGTCAAGCGCCTGGCGATCGCAGGTGCTTTCTTGGTTGTGTTGGTCGGAGTCATGGTCCTGGCCCAGATCGACTTGCCGTCGCCGACGTTGCGAGGCGGTCGAATCTCGGCCGGCTCTTTCATCGCCCGGGCGGTAGCGCCGTTCAGCCCGAGCTTGGCTTCCGATCTGGCGCCGCCTGAAGACGTTGCCGCATTTGCTGGGACGACTCAGTGGCGGTTGGTGTGGTGGGCTTCGATTTGGGAAGAGGTTCATGCGGATGCCTCCCACGCGCTGTTCGGCTTTGGTTACGGCTATCCCATTGGGGATCTGAACCCCGACATCGAGCCGGGGGCGTTTATTCAGACGCCGCACAACGCTTTCTTCTACGCGCTTGGGTTTTCCGGGTGGATCGGTGTGATGCTCTTTGGTCTTCTACAGATCGAACTCCTGCGGTTGCTTTGGCGCAGCTACAAGCTTACCGGCCAGCCCTTCGGACTCATGTGCTGGACGGCGCTGCTGGCTGGTTCCATGTTCCAAGATTTCTTCGAAGCCCCTTTTGGGGCGATTCCGTTCTACCTGCTGGTCGGAGTGGCCCTCGCCCCCGGGCTGCTCGGCGCCAGGGTCGCCCCAGCGGTAGAAGGACCCTTGCCCATTCCGCCTCGCGCGAGGGCGGCTGAGTCGTAAGTGCCAGGGTATCCGTTCCATGACCCGTTGTCCGCTCTGTAATAGCCGGGCCAAACGGCATTTGACGCTGGCCCATTCATCGGTGTGGGAATGCGCAGCATCGTGCTGCGGTTTGCAGTTTGCCATGCCCCAGCTCGAAGAAGCGCAGCTCCGCGCTGCCTATGCGAGCCTGTATTATCCGGACGCGGAAGATTGCCATGTTGCCCGCTACGAGAACACGCCTGACTCTGTATTGAGGCAGGTCCTGCGGCAAATCGATGCTAAATTTGGCCCCCTCATCGGAAAAGAAGTCCTTGATTATGGTTGTGGCACCGGTTCACTCTGTCACGTTGCGATCGAGTGCGGAGCCCGTCCAGTGGGCGTCGAGGCAGATCCCAACGCTCGCAAGGCAGTAAGACGAGCGGGTCTCTTCCCTGTATATGAAGGCCTGGAAACCCTCCAAAACGACCGTGGAGGGTCACCTTTCGACTTTATATTCCTTTGGGAGGTTATTGAACATCTTCGGGAACCCTGGCGTGAACTTGCCGAACTACGAAAGCTGCTCAGGCGTGGAGGACGGATTGTAATCTCAACTCCGAACGCGAGCGGATTGAAAGCTTGCTTGCTCCGGCGCCGCTGGGGCAACTACATGAATCCGACACATTTCTATTACTTCGCACCGGGTTCCCTGCGGCTAGCCCTTGAAACCGCGGGCTTCGAAGAAATTGTTCAGTTGCATTTCGGCATTCGGTATCCAGACCATGGTGCGATTAGGTCCGCCTTTCATCGCGTACTGCTGCGCTCCCGGCTTGATGGCGAGTTGTTGTTCACCGCGAGCCCTGGGTCTTCGGAAGCCCTCACTCATCGGAACTATTCCAAATGAAAATCCTGGTCGTTCACAACCATTACCAGCAACCCGGCGGTGAAGATGTCGTCGCAAGGGCTGAGAAGGAATTGCTTAACGCGCGGGGACACCAGGTTGCCGAGTATGTTCGGCACAACGATGAGATCGCGCGCTACGGGCCTTGGCGCAAGGCCACGCTCGCGGCGCGAACTGTTTGGGCGTGGGATAGCCACAGGGAAATCAAGGCGCTCCTGGAGCGCGAAAGGCCCGACATCGCACACTTCCACAATACTTTTCCGCTGATTTCTCCTGCTGCCTACTACGCTTGCCGGCGCGCCGGTGTCTCCGTAGTACAGTCGCTGCACAACCCTCGGCTCGTCTGTCCTGCTGCGAGCTTCCATCGCAATCACCAAGTTTGCCAAGATTGCCTAGGGCGGAAGTTTGCATGGCCTGCTGTGCTTCACGCTTGTTACCGAGGTTCGCGCGCCGAGAGCAGTGTTGTTGCGGCCACGCTGGCCATCCATTGGCAGGTGGGGACGTGGAACAGACTGGTCGACCGGTTTGTTGTAGCTACCAACTTCTACCGGCGAAAGTTTGTGGAAGCGGGGCTACCAGCGGACAAGATTGTCGTGAAGCCGCACTTTGTTGAGGACTTTGGAGTCGGACAGACAGCGGGGACGTATGCACTTTTCGTTGGCCGACTGGTACCTGAGAAAGGCGTCGATACTCTTCTCAAGGCATGGATAAAGCTGAGCCACATCCCGCTGACGGTGAGAGGTGAGGGACCGCTGGAGGGCGATGTCCAGCGGCTGGCGGAGGAATCCGGGGGAGCGGTCCGGCTACTCCCAAGATTGGCTAGAAGCGAGCTAGCCGGGCTAATGCAGGGGGCTCGCTTCCTGGTTTGGCCTTCCGAGGGGTATTATGAGACGTTCGGATATGTGACCGTGGAGGCGTTTTGTTGTGGGATACCCGTGATTGCCTCACAGGTGGGGGTGGCTGAGGAAATTGTAGAGGACGGGCGTACAGGGTTGCATTTCATCCCAGGCGATCCCCAGGATCTGGCAGCTAAGGTGGAATGGGCGTGGACGCATCCAGCCGAGATGGAAGCCATGGGCCGCGCGGCCCGCGCCGAATACGAGGCCAAGTACACGGCCGAACGCAACTACGAGCAGCTCCTGAGCATTTATCAAGGAGTGTCGGCTCAGGCCTCCCGTTCCGGGAAGCAAGAGCGTGCTGGCGCACCTCCACGGAGGTCCACGCAAAACAGACAAAGGCAAATGCAAGTGTTGATGGTCCACAACAAGTATCTGCAGCCCGGGGGCGAGGATATTTCGACGGCAGCCGAGGTAGCGCTGCTAAAGGATAACGGAATTGGTGTCGAGACTCTGTATGTAAGCAACGAACTGATCGAGAAAATTGGGAAAGTCAAAACCTCACTACGCGCAGTCTGGTCCCAGGAGACATATCAAGAGGTTCTCAAGAGGCTTAGCGAGACGCATTTTGATGTCGTTCACGTGCAGAATTTCTTCCCCCTAGTCTCCCCCTCAATCTACTACGCGGCAAAGAAGAAGAAGGTAGCAGTCGTTCAAACTCTCAGGAATTACCGTCTGTTTTGTCCCAATGCCATACTGTTCCGAAAAGGCCACCCTTGCGAGGATTGCCTCAATCGCCGCACCGCGTGGCCCGGAGTAGTTCACGCATGCTACAAACGAAGTCATTTAGGCTCCGGTGTTGTTGCGGCGATGCTTTTTACCCATCATGTTCTGCGGACGTGGACCAGTAAAGTGGACGCTTATGTTGCTCTGACTGATTTTGCGCTTCGAAAGTTTGCTAAGGCAGGATTTCCTCGTGACAAGCTTTTCGTTAAGCCAAACTTCGTTCATCCCGATCCGGGCCTGAAGAACAGGGCCGGCGAATACGCTCTCTACGTGGGCAGACTATCGGAAGAAAAAGGGGTCCGTGTCCTGCTGGCAGCTTGGGGTATGGTTCGGAGTTGGATCCCATTGCGCATCGCAGGTGACGGCCCGATGCGCAAAGAAATGGCCGCAGAGATAGAGGCCAAGGGGTTGCAGAGCGTGGAATTACTTGGCCATGTCTCGCCGAGTGAAGTCGTCACACTCATGCACGGGGCCCGGTTTTTAGTTTTCCCAAGCGAGTGGTACGAGACGTTCGGACGCGTGGCGATTGAAGCCTTCGCTTGTGGGCTGCCTGTAGTGGCTTCGCGGTTGGGCAGCATGGCAGAGATCATCGCAGACGGTAAGAACGGACTACACTTTACTCCTGGCGACGGTGCAGAACTCGCCGAACGGGTGGATTGGGCGTGGACTCACCCCGAGGAGGTGGCCGCGATGGGCCGCGCGGCCCGCGCGGAGTACGAAGCCAAGTACACCGCAGAGCGCAATTACGAAATACTGACGGAAATCTACAGGAGGGTGCTGGGGGCTAGCAGGCCGATGAAAAATGTCCTCGCGGCCTCTGACTAGGTTGATGGCGTGTTGTAGCGCTGACCCCGCAAGACGGGGTCGGCACTACCATAAAATCGAAAATCCAAAATTGTCACTTCCCAACCCCGAATCCCGAACCCCGGACCTCCCATCGTTCACTGTCTTGGGTGTGCGCGTGGACGCCGTCCAGATCCCCGACGTCGTCGAACTGATGGAACGCTGGATTGCGGCGCGCTCGGCATGCCACTGCATCGCTTTCAGTGGCATGCACGGCATTACCGAGACTCAGTACGATCCGTCGTTCAAGCAGATACTCAACTCGGCGGATCTGGTGGTCGCGGATGGCATGCCCTTGGTGTGGCTGGGCCGCTGGCACGGGCACGCAATGCGCCGGCGTGTCTATGGACCGGAGCTGATGGAGACCTTCTGCCGTAAGACCGGGCCCCTCTATCAACACTATTTCTACGGCGGCGGGCCGGGTGTTGCAGATGGCCTGGCGGAGATATTGAAGCAACGCTACGGAGTGCGCACCGTCGGAACCTACTCTCCACCCTTTCGGCCGCTGACCGAGGAAGAGAAGGTGGAAGTGGACCGCCGAATCGAGGCGGCGGCGCCGGATGTCGTTTGGGTAGGCTTGAGCACGCCCAAACAGGAACGCTGGATGTACGAGCACCGACCTCGGCTGACCGTGCCGCTGATGGCCGGAGTAGGTGCGGCCTTCGACTTCATCACCGGAACCGTGAAGCAAGCTCCGGCCTGGATGCAGGAAGATGGGCTCGAGTGGTCTTTCCGCCTCGTGCAAGAGCCACGCCGCCTGTGGCGCCGCTACCTCGTCATTGGATCAAGATTCGTGTGCAACGTTTCTCTGGAGCTCCTGGGCCTCAAGAAATTCGACTGACTTTCGTGCCTGCCTGCAAGAAACGCGGTCCCTTCAGCATGCTGTCATACGCAAGAAAGATTGCGGTCCATCGCTACTCCTGTAGATTCAAAGAGAATGGCCGCACTTGGTGCGCAAGTTCCTGCAAGAAGTCGCGCGGTATAACCATCGTCACGCCCTCAAAGTGGGAACGAGGGGGTGGGCACAAGTCAACGGCTGGCGGGGCGACACATCCATCGAGAAGCACATTGAGTACGACTTGTACTATTTGCAGAACTGGAGTTTTGCCTTCGATTTGCGGATCATTGTGATGACCATTTCTTCGGGCTTGATTAACAGGAATGCGTACTGAAAATAAGCCGTACTGATACTTTCCTCTTGCTGGCACCGCCCTCCTTCAAATAAGGCTTCCCCCAAGTTTACAAACCCAGAGTCCTTCTCCTGCCCTTTCGCCTTCTCCCACCACAGATGCGCAAACCGCTTTAACCCGGTTTCACATAACCCGATTCCACACGTTGACGGTTCAGTGTCGCGGTGGGACAATGAGCCTCCAACCATGGCGAGAAAAGCGAGCCCACGGAAACAGCAAAGAAGACGTGCGGGGAGGGGACCAAGAGCGGCGAGTTTGGATCGCCTCAGGGGTAGAACGGCGAGCCTGCCCAGCGCCCGACCTCGGCGTGATTTGACCTTCTTCGGTCTCCTGCTGCTTCTTCTGTTCGTCATTTACAATTCGAACTTTCGGACCATTCGTTGGGACGACACTCTCCCGGCTCGCTTCCTGCCCTTTAGCCTGCTCCTGGACCACAGCCTCTACCTGGATCAATGGATCCAACCCCACCTTCGGGGGCCTGCAGATGTGCCGTACTTCGTCCGCAAGTCGCACGGTCACTGGATGTCGACGTATCCGATCATCACCCCCGTTGTCGTGACGCCGCTCTACGTCCTGCCAGCTTGGTGGCTCTCCCGCCAGTCGCCTCCACTGTATCCGTATTCACGCCTCTTCGTCTTGATCGCCAACACGATGGAGAAACTCAGCGCGTCCCTGATCGCCGCGATGTCGGGAGCACTTCTCTTTCTCGCTTTTCGCAGGATCGCCTCGCGCAACGTCAGTCTTGCGGTGGCACTGATCTACGGCTTGGCCAGCAACACGTGGGCGATATCGAGCCAGGCTCTTTGGCGACATGGGCTGACGGAGCTCAGTTTCACCTTTTTGCTGTGGGCGCTATTCCGCGTTCCCGACTCACCCAGCGCTCCTTTCTGGGCGGGCCTTGCCTTGACCGTGGCCACCGCCAACAAGCTCCTGGAAGCCATACTCATTGTGGCCTTCCTACTTTATTTCGTCGCCCGCAGGCAGTGGAAGACCGGGCTTCTGTTCCTCGCGCCGCCAGTTGCTTTAGGTTCGCTGGTGCTCGCCTTCAACCTGCACTTCTTCGCAAAACTCGTGGGCGGGTACGGAATGCCTTCGTTTTTATCGGGAGGCGTTACCCATTTCCCTTTCTGGGCTCGTCTCGGTATCGGCCTTTCCGGAACACTGGTGAGTCCAAGCCGTGGCTTGCTCGTCTACACGCCGTGGGTGGCCTTCGCGTGCTGGGGTGCAGCTAGACTCTGGAAGGAGAAGAGTCCTGGCTGGAGCCGCGCGCTCATCGTGGCACTGGCTGTCATCTGGGTGCTTCAGGTGGACGGAGAAGTATGGTGGGGCGGGTGGGGCTTCGGTCCCCGCTACTTCACGGACCTGTTGCCCTTCTTCGCCTGGTTCCTGGTGCCGGTGTGGGCCAGCATTCGGGCCCGCCCAGTGCTGCGGGTGGCGTTCGCTGCGACCGTGGCCATCGCCTTGTGGGTGCAAGTGGTCGGCGCCTTTTATTACCCGGCAGGGAATTGGGACGGATGGCCCGTCAACGTTGACCTCGAACCGCAGCGATGCTGGGATTGGTCTGATACCCAAGTGCTGAGAAGCTGGAGGGCAGGTCCTGCCCCGCCCGTGCTGCTCAATCAGTGGGAGAGGCTGTTGCAGTCCCGATCTGGCGTGCCCCAGCCCTAGCCCGACTTCCGCACTCGGTGGAGTTAAGTACCTTATTTACAATGACTTGCGATTTCATTCAGTCACTATTTTGGCACCTCCTCCCAGGGTTGTCGGGGCTTCGTCACCTCCAGGGGAATCTTGAGCGTGGAGTAGATCTGCTTGTGAACGGGTACCGGGGTGGTCCCGGTGCGGATCTTCTGGCAGCTCCTCTGAGGGGTCGGCAGCACCACCGTAACCACCTGGTCAGTGCTGACTCGTTGCCGCAGGGTCGACTAGGAAGCGTGAATGCCGCGACTCCACCTTGGAGAGGTTCTAATCGCATCCCAGGAGGGTTGGGAGATGACGAGTGAGCCGGTTCGTCCGAAACTGGACATTGTGATGCCCGTCCATAATGAGGGCGGAGCGGTTGAGCGCACCCTGCGCGAGTGGTATGCAGAATTGTCTCCGGCGGTCGATCTTCGTTTCATTATTGCCAAAGACGGCAGTCGAGATAACACGCTGCCGGGCCCGGCTCGCCTCACCCTTAGCTCTGGAACAATCCCAGCTGATCTGGCGTCGTCGCGGCACTCGATGGCCTGCGCGAGGCTTTATGCCTGGGTACACTTTCAAGTGAAATACCGAACATGAAGAGTTGTGTCACCACTGCCGGGATCGGTGCTGGCGGCGGAATGATGACTTCTGGTACACCCCTCCCTAATACTCCAACCAAAATGAAAGCGATCCAGCGCAAACCTCGGGCCCTTACAGGGGCCTTAGAATGGGGGTCAAAAACGGGGCACGTACAGCACGATTTGACTGCCCCCCTCGTGGATGCAAGGGCTTGCCGCATCATTGGCGGGTCTCGTGAACGCGTTATCCGCTCTTTCACGGCGGTAACGCGGGTTCAAATCCCGCCGGATTGCTGCATCTACTGGCAAACGTGGTTCCACTAGCGGAGACGGGTGAGCCCCAACTCTCAGGGGTGTTCACGCACCTTAAGGGGGTGCGAGCAGGTCGTAGCTGGCTTTATGCGGGCGACGCCGGTTCGCTGATTGGCGACTTGGTTGATCTCGATATGGTGACCGGCCGGGCGACTTTCGTCGCTCCGTTCTGGACCCACGCGAGTCCGATTCAAGTTGGAAGCCTCGCGCCATGGATTGATGGATATTGGCAGGCCTACCACGTTACGATGATTCTCGACCCCGAAGCTGGCTGGCGCCGGACAAAGTTCGCGGCGAGTGCAGCCCAGCATTTCGGTCTGGGGACTGCCCATGGCTGCGGCAAGTTCGGTCAAAAGCTGCCGCAGGGAGCAGTCCCGACTTTCGTTCAGGAGGACGGCTGGGATCATGAACACTGTGAACTCTGCTGCCAAAAAATCGGCGAAGGCGGCGAACCGCACGGATATGTCGACCGACATGATCATTGGGTCTGCGAGAGCTGCTTCCAGGAGTTTGTGGTCACACGCAACCTAGGATTCCTCTTGCACGGCTAGCAAAACCGACCAAATGAAAACCAAGTCCCTGTTCCTGGCCGTCGCCGGCTTCACGCTAACGGCCACCCTCACCGTCGTAAGCCAATATTTCACCGCGCTGCCTGCCATCCTCCTCCTCACGGTTCGATGGATCAGCATCGTCACGCTCGTCCTCTATGCCCTCTACAAGCGGACGCTTACCACATGGACCCTGGTGGCGATGGTCATCGGCGCGGCCCTCGGTCACGATTGGCCCCCCGTTGCCCTCCACCTGCGCCTGCTCAGCATGATTTTCCTGCGGCTCATTCGAACCATCATCGCGCCCCTACTCTTCGCCACGCTGGTCAGCGGCATCGCGGCACACTCCGACCTTAAGAAAGTGGGGCGCATGAGCCTCAAAGCGGTCGTCTACTTCGAGGCGGTCACCACTCTGGCGCTCTGCATCGGACTCGCCGCGATTAACCTCAGCAAGGCCGGCGCAGGGGTACACTTGCCCCCGCCCAGCGGCGAAGCGCTCCAGGTCCAGCGGCTGTCTGCCACGGAAACCATCCTGCACATCTTCCCCGAGAACGTGGCGAAATCCGTTGCGGAAGGCCAGATTCTCCAGCCTGTTCAACCTCGCCAAGCTGTTGCTCACCCTCTACGTCGCTTTGCTCGTCTTCATTCTTGGAGTGCTCCTGCCGGTGGCGAGGCTGGCGGGGGTGCCGCTGAAGAAGTTCATCGCGGCGGTGGCGGAGCCGGTCTCGATTGCCTTTGGAACCGCGAGTTCCGAGGCTGCCCTGCCCCGCGCCATGGAAGCCATGGAAGCAATCGGCGTGCCGCGCCCCGTGGTGGCCTTCGTCATGCCGGCGGGCTACAGCTTTAACCTGGACGGCAGCACGCTCTATCCCTCGCTGGCCTCGATCTTCGTCGCGCAAGCCGCCGGCGTGCACCTCAGCCTGGGCCGGCAACTGCTGCTCATGCTCACACTCATGCTGACCAGCAAGGGGGTGGCGGGCGTCTCCCGGGCAGCAATAGTCATTCTTCTCGGAACCGCGGGGTCGTTCGGCCTGCCTACCGAGCCCATCTTCATTCTGCTCGGCATCGACCAATTGATGGATATGGCGCGCACCTCGGTCAACGTGCTGGGCAACTGCCTGGCCACCGTGGTGATCTCGCGCTGGGAGGGCGATTTCGGAAAAGAGCAGCCATCACCGGTGGTGATGAACGCGGTCGCCGGCTAAGCGCGGGGTTTCATAAGCGCGCTAACGTGATCGCACGGGTTGTAGCGCCGACCTTTAGGTCGGCACCCATTGTGCTGACCTAAAGGTCAGCGCTACGATGGATCGCGGGGTGGTTGGCCACCCCGCGCCCGTGGGTCACACAACCCGCCCCCAGCGCGAAGCATTCTTTCCGAGTGGGCGAGGATCTGAACAGAACTGGCCCCAGGAGATCTCCGAATGACCAGCGAGACCGCGTGGCCACTTCTACGGGTAGGCCTTTACACGACAATGTGGATTGTCACCGGCTGCTTCGGCCAGAGGCAAGGATTGCAACGGCAGATTCGTCGGTAAACAGTAGGCGACTCATGCTTATCCGGTTGTTTCAGCAAGCCCCAATATGTTGGGGTCAGTCTTGGCTTGGCGGATTGGGAAGCTCCGCCTGCCCCGCATCTCCTTATAGGTCGTGGACTTGTGCCCGGTCCCGAGACCGAGCAAGGTTTGGAACGCAGCCATAGGTTGCTTCCGCCGGTTATGGCGAAAGACGAATTCATCAAGATACGCCTGGAGCTGATTGCGGCCTACGCCGTGATGGGTTCCGAGCAACCATTGCTTCAGGTTGCCGATGGCGCGGTCGGCCAAAGGCACGGCGGACTTCGCGCCTCTATGGAGGTCGGCTCGCGAGGGTTGAGTGCGGGACACATGGTGAAACCCCGCCTCCTTCAATCCGGCGAAGCTGTTGAGGGCGTCGGTATACACGAGAGAGCCCGGTGCCACATTCTGTCGCAGGAACGATATGAGGGTGCCGCCTCGGAAATCCGGAATGACCGCCATGCGAGCACGCCCGGTCGCGCGGCCACGCTTCTCCACCGCTACCACGATGAGGGCCGCCTTCCGGCCCCGCAGTTGTCGGCTTCCCCGCAAACCCGCTTGGGTACCCCCAATCCAGGCCTCGTCCACTTCCACTTCCCCACGCAGTGGCTCTCGGGCCATGTTGACCATGGCTTGCCGCAACTTGTGCAGCATCATCCACGCCGTCTCATAACGGCGCAGACCCAGCTGGCGCTGCAAGAGAAGCGCCGAGACGCCACGTTTATCCGTGGTCATGAGGTAAGCCGCCCAGAACCAAACCGTCAGCGACGTTTTCGTGTTATGCAGAATCGTCCCCGCCGTGAGGGAGACTTGATACCGACAACGAGTGCACTGCCATCGCCGCGCTTTCACGATTTCATAAGAACTCTGGTTCCCGCACCTTGGGCAGATGAAGCCGTCTGGCCAGCGGCACTCCGCCAGATACTTCTGGCAAGCCGCTTCGGTAGCGAACATCGACTGGAACTCGTGCAAGGTTTTCGGAAACACGGGGCGCGGCACGCCCACATACTACAGCTTGTGGCTTGCTGAAACAACCGGATAAGCACGAGGCGACTACTCGGGAGTGATGCCGGACTGATGAATCTGATCCTCTTTCAAAGTGAAGTGCCCGAGTTTTTGTACCACCTGAAGTGAGACAGTCTACATCACACGCGGCATGGGTTTTGCGTCGTGAGCTTATTCGTTGAGACGCAGAGCTGTGCTCTGCTTCAGCCCGGGTGGCTAGCCACTTTCAGAGATGACTGCTCGCTAATCTCCAGGGGTGTTGCGGGTTCGACGCACGTGGTTGAAATACCCAGCCAAGAAGTCGAGGCGCCTGAGACGTTCCGGATCCATTTGCCCGACCTGAATCTTGTCGCCGAACTCCAAATATTCGGTAGCCGTCCCACTGACCGCAGGCCAGGTGGGAAGCCCGCCACCGTTTGGATCGCCGGTTCTGGCGAAACGTACCCACGTCGCCGACATTGCGATGGAGAGTGATCGGTCCGTCTCTTCCATCGGGGGGAATCCCGGTGGAGGTTCCGGAAACACTCCCGACAGGTAGCCCATCACGTAGGGAACCTCGTTCTCGTGCATAACACCTAATCCGAACTTCCGGGCACCGGGACTCAGGCGCGTGAAGTAATAGAGGTATGCTTTCCCGCCCCTCCGCGCCACAGCTTGCGCTGTAAAGCGTGTTCCGAGATGGAAGAAAAAATCGCCAAACAAACGGGCGAGAGGCGTCTGGACATCCTTGTCCGATGCTGCCGGGTAAAGGGCGAATGCCTGGTCGGCCGAATCCCGAAACGTGGCCCTCAAGTATTCTCGGTACGCGGCCAGTGTAGTTTTCGCACGCTGCAGTTCTGGGACCATCCGGGCATATGGAAACATGCCTCCCTCGACGAGGAAGGCCGTGCCTTCATCGGCGTTGGCTCCAGCCAGAACGGGTACGCGGTGGAAGCGGTCGGACTCAAGCAGGACCGCAGGATCATCAGGAATCACCCAGCCATCGACTGCCCTGGTATGCTCCACGCTGTTCCATTTCTTCATCAGTTCCGCAGACGAGGCTTCTCGCAGCTTGGCGATGTCCACGCCCAGTTCTTCCCCGGTTTGCTGCAAAGGTGGACGCCTGTACCACGCCTCGACCGTATTCGGTATCGGGGTGGCGATGTCGCCGGGGCTTTGGGTGATCGCGCGATGGAAAAGCCCCCGAGCCAAAGGCGAGACCAGAAGCAGGCAGACGCTGCTGCCGCCGGCTGAATTGCCGAAGATCGTGACATTCTTCGAGTCGCCGCCGAACGCTTCAATGTTGCGCTGCACCCAGCGAAGTGCCGCGATCTGGTCGAGCAGGCCGTAGTTTCCCGATGAGTGGTGCGGCGATTCCCTGGCAAGCGCAGGGTGGGCCAGAAAGCCTAGCACGCCGAGCCGGTAATTGAAGCTCACCACAACCGCTCCCCGTCGTGCCAGCGGTTCGCCGTCCATGTCGCCGGCGCCGAGAATGAACCCTCCACCGTGGATCCACACCATCACCGGAAGCCTTGCTCTCGCATCCCTGGCCGGCGTCCAGATGTTCAGTGTGAGGCAATCCTCGCTCCCCTCGGCTACCATGTGGACGTTCATGGGCGGATAGTCGGCGATTTGCATACAAAAGCCACCGAACTCGGACGCCTGGCGCACCCCCTCCCAGGGCTTTGGGGGCTGGGGCGGCTTCCAGCGCAACTCGCCTGTCGGCGGCGCAGCATATGGAATGCCTTTGAAAACCCGGATTTCAGTCCCCGAACCTGCGACCAGCCCACTCTCGATCTTCACCGTGTCCTCGGCCGGAAACGTCCAGAGGGGCGCCACGAAGAACAACAGGGAGAGAGAAAGGATCCGGGGTCGACTGGGATGGAACAGAACTCTAACCAGGATTTCCATTCTAGCCTCCTTGCCACCATCGATTGTACACCCGCCAGCTGGTAGCCTCGGCACGGAGTTTGCGCCGTGGGCTTCTCCGGCGCACAACGGCACAAACCCGCAGCATAAGTTTACCGGCGTTACGAGCTCTGAACAGAGTGGGCCAACTGCCGTCCCCCGCGCTTCCAGGACCTCCTCCACTTCATGAATCTCCCGCCGTAAACTCTTGCGGCCGCGGGCGAATTACTCCCCATAAACGCCGTAGGATTTACGTATCACAGTTCACTTGACGGCAAGTCGGCTTACCGCCCTTGTGACCTGGAGGTTGGCGGCGACGAGCCAAAAGCACGGTTTGGTCGTACGGCCAAGTGCGGGTCACCGGCACCGGCGGCCTATAGCCCCCTGGTTGCGGCAAATCAGATCTCACAGCCTCAAGCTGTAAACTGTCTCACTTCCGGTGGTACAAAAATCGGGCTGGTCAGAGACGCATGTTGTCAACGACTATGAGCGGTTCCTGAGTTACCTGGAGCAACAGCTTGTAAATGTCGTTCCGGCAGTCACTCATGTGACACAGTAGGGAGTGCAGGTCTGCCCAGTGCGGGCGCGCCAGCCTTAGTATCAAGTTCCTGCAAAACCTTGGGTGCGTTACGCTCTATGAGAGAGGTGAGAGCTAGTATGGTGTAGGCCCCTGAAGAGAGACAACCAGCCAAGACACCACGCATCACCAGATAGTAATTCTTTCCTTTGCTTCCCGCAAGCAATCCGCCCTCGCCCAAGAATCGCGATTGGCGGGGTGAGGCGGTTGTGAGGAGGTGGAAAGGGTGACGGGCGCGACCTTCGGTTAACCGAAGGGAAGTCGCGAGTCAATTCAGCTCATGATTCAGGGGCCCATGCGTCCTCCGGATAATTTTTTCCCACCCCCCGCGGACACCGCCGCGCGGTAGTTCCACGGCTAGCCGTTTTTTGCCTCCCTGCTTCAGGTCCGCAGCGTCGCGCAACAGACCCGAGCGGATTGCAATAAGAGCCATTTCTCCAGGTCGGCCTTGATCTGCAGCATCCAGCCGCGCGCGTGGCGCACCAGCTTCCCCGCCAGCCGATACACCTTCCAGCGCAGCGTGGCCACCGTCACCGTGCGATAGGACGCCGGCAGCACCCGCCCTTTCAACACTTGCCCCAAATTGTAGGCTAACACCCCAATGGCAAAATACAGGGCATTGGCCTCCAACTGCCCGCACGGGTCGCCGCGGCGACCTCCATGCCAAAACCCACCTTCAGTTCCTTATGCCAGTTCTCGCTCTCCCCTCGCTGGTTGTGCTTCCAGACGACCTCGCTCGCCGGCTCCTCCCGGTTGCTGGCCACCGCGTGATAGCAATAGCGCTCCGCCTCGAACAAATTCGGCTGCGGATTCGGCCAGCGCAATACGATCAACCGGAAAGCTTGCTTGGTCCCGTTCAGGGTGTGCACCGTCTCGGCAATCTCGCGGTCGGTGGCGATGCCCGCTTGCGTCCGGTAGGGTTGCCAAGCCCCTGCCGGCAGGTTCTGAATTTCTCGCTTCACGGCGGCGTCCAGGTCCGCCGTGATCGTGAAACTGCGCCCTGGCTGGCTGTAATGGTTAATCACGGCCGCTTGGTAGGCCGCACTGTCGCTGCGGAAATAGATTCGCTTCCCCGGCGGCAGCGCCGCTTCGCAGCTCTGTGCAAACTCCAAGATCCCGGCACTGGGACTCTGATTGCCTTCCCGGAACTGGTGACCCACGCACACCCCGTTCACGTACCCCAGCAAAGGCATGTAGCCCTGCACGTGGTTATAGGTCCACGCGGCTTCCTGCTTCTCCGCCTCGATCTCTGTGGCATCCACATCCAGAATCACTTCCTCTTGCTCGAAACAAGACGCCACCAGTTTCCGGCTGACCTGCTGGATCGCTTCCGCCCCGCCCCGTCCTTGCCGACGCAGCCAGTCCCCCACCGTCCCGGCGTCCGGCACCGCTTCCAAGCCCAACTCCCCCAGCACCTCCTGCTCGGCCCGCAACTCCCGCAAGTCCTCCAGCCGCCTTCCTCCCGCATGCAGCATCCACACCAGCGCCTGCACAAACTCCCGCGGCTTATATCCTCGTCCCGACTTCGGACCCTCCAGCGCTCGGTCTACTTCCTCCCACAGCTTCACCGCTCGCGCCAGTTCCTCCAACACCACCAGCCCGCCCAGACTGGTCAGCCGCTCCGAACTTCTTTCCATCTTGATAGGCAGAATCAATTGCGGTAGGCTTGCTTCCATCGTTCACCCTCCGGGTGTGGGTCTAGGATTTCTCACAAAATCTCTATAACACACATCCCGTGAGGGTGAGCGTCTTTTCTGTGGTTTTCCGCCCCCGTCAATCGCGATTCTTGGGCTCTCATTTGGTGGCGCGTCGTGGCTGTTGAATCCAGGGGAGAGACGGCATATGATTGGGGCGGCTTTTGGCCACGGATACACAGGTCTAATCCAATTCCATAAGGAGCTCCACGCATGCACTCTGATGAAAAGTTTTTGCCTCAACGCCGGAAGTTTATTTCGTCACCACTCACGCTGGGCCTGGCCTCGGCCGGGGTCCTCGGTTTGGCCTCCGCCCGCGCCGACGCGGGCCCGTCCCCCACAGAAAACGGTCCCGCTTATCCGGCAGGACTCTCGCTGGCCTTGCTGCGTGACTACCAAACGGCGAAGGCCTCGAGCTATGACCGCACCGGCGGGAATGCCGATGCGTTCAAAATCGAACCGGGCGCCACGCAGGTTTTAATGGATGCCCGAGGCCCCGGCATGATCAGCCACATCTGGTTCACCATTGCCGCCCCCGACCCGCAACACTTGAAGAAGCTGATCCTGCGCATGTACTGGGACGGTGAATCCGAGCCCAGCGTCGAGACCCCGGTGGGCGATTTCTTTGGATTAAACCTGGGCGAATATTTTATGTATGAATCCGCACTGCTCAGCGTGGCGGCGGTCAAGGCGCTGAATGCCTATTTCCCCATGCCCTTTGGCAAGTCGGCGCGCATCACCGTGACCAACGAATGCGAAAAGCCGGTCGACGCCTATTATTCGAACATCGATTACCAGCTCTTGCCGGGCTTGCCCGAGAACCTCGGCTACTTCCACGCGCAATATCGCCAGGCGGCGCCCTGCCCAGGGTGGTCAACGGCGGTCGAGAAGAACCTGGAGGGGAAGAACAACTACGTGTTCCTGGAAGCCACGGGACGCGGACACTTCGTGGGAGTCACCCAGGGCATCGTCTTGAACCAGGATGGCTGGTGGGGCGAAGGCGACGACATGTTGTTCGTGGATGGAAGCGAAATGCCCATCTCCAATGGGACAGGCTCGGAAGACTATTACAACGGCGCTTGGGGCTTCGAGGGCAAGCAGTTCGCCTACCAGCACGTTGGTGTTCCCCACGTCGAGAACCCCTGGGCGATCGGAGGGACTTGGTGCGTGTACCGCTGGCACATTGACAGTCCCCTCAATTTCCGCAAATCCATCCGCATGACCATCGAGCATGGCCACGGCAACGATCGGTCAGACAACTTCTATTCCGTCGCCTACTGGTATCAGACTGAGCCGCACGCAAAGTTCCCCGCCTTGCCCCCCGTGGCGGACCGCCTGCCGCGCGTCTTCGCGGTTCCTAAGGGAGCAGCGGCGGTCAAGTAGACAGGGGCGGGCAGCCCACGGCCAGTGCCGTCCTGAGCGTGGAACGTTTGAGAAAATTCGAATCTGTCATGCCTAGCCCTTGGCTTGTCATGCTGATCCCATTCGCTGTCATCCCACTCCGTCCCTTGTCATTCTGAGCGGGCCGCATTAGTGCTTGCGCGCCTTAGGAACGACTGGATTGACACTGGGGGGGACAGGTGTTATAGAAAGCGTTGCCAGCGCTTGCTGGTTCTGATGCTATCGAATTTCTAAAGATAAACAGCGCGCTCTGGTTTCTTCCTGAGGAGGTCTTTAATGGATTTTTTTGACAAGGTCGACCCGAAAACGCTCGATCGCCGTCACTGGCAGTTGTCGATGCTTTCGCTCGGGATGATTGTCATCCTGGGAGCCGGGGTGGCCTTGCTTATGTATCCTGCAGTTTTCTCTAGTAACGCCGCCTCCACCGGGCATACTACACGGATCTTGTTCTTCGGCTTCTGTGCGTTGTGCTTGCTCGCGGTCGCCTACTTGTTAAATCGGGAATACGTGGTTCATCAACTTCGCAGGAACTTGCGCGAGCAGGAAACGGAAATCGCGCACCTCCGCCAAGAGGCGAGCGCTGATCTGCTGGAGACCGTGGCGGGTTTCAGTCATTTTCAGGATCGGCTGACGATGGGTTTCCGGCGCGCCGCCCAAGCCGACGAGCCGCTTTCGCTCATCCTTGTGCGTATGAAACCTTCGCCCATGTTCGACACGCCACCGGAGGTCTCTGTAGCGTTAGGGGACGCTGCCAGGGCGCTTGTCCGCAAGCTGCGCGCGGACGACTCACTTTACCACTTGTCCCCGGGTGCGTTCGCTATGGTTCTGCCCAACACCTCTGGGGCTGAAATGAACCAAGTCGGCAGTCGAGTTGCGGAAGGCCTCGCCGACGCCTCCGGCGCGAGCGATCGTTTCACCTTTGAAATGCAGACGGTCAACTATCCCGAGCAAGCCTCATCTTCCTACGAGATGGAACAGGCAGCTTACTCTTTTTCACTTCCTAAGGGATCGGGGTCAGGGACGGTTGAGGCCGCATAGCACGCTAGCGTGGCAGCTTCAACTCGCCCGTGATCTGCAACTTTGCCTCGAGGCCCTGCGCCCCTTCTGTAGGCTGCCGACCGCCCACGAAGACAGTGTAGCTGCCGGGCATAATCCGATGTTCGCCCTTTTCTGTGACTTGGCTCAGGTCGCGCGGATTGAGCTTGAAGGCGACGTGCCGGGTCTCATCCGGAGCCAGACGGAGGCGCTGGAAGCTTTTAAGCGCGCGGAGAGGTGCGCTTGGCGACGGCGGGTACTCGAGGTAAAGCTCTGCGACCTCATCACCACCTATCCCGGCTGCGTTTCGAACGTCTGCCTCGACGGTGAGTGGCTGGCCGGCCTGGAGCGTCTCGGATGAAAGCCGGAGATTACTGTAAGTGAAGCTTGCGTAGCTTAGACCGTAGCCGAAAGCGTAAAGCGGCTGGCCGCCGAAATATCGATAGGTTCGGCCCCGCATCGAGTAATCGTCGAAGGGCGGAACCTGATCGAGCGAAGCGTAGAAGGTGACGGGCAGTCGCCCGCCGGGATTGTTGGTCCCCGCCAGTGTCTCGGCAATGGCCGTGCCGCCTTCCTCACCCGGATACCAAGCTTCCAGAATAGCGGTCGCATGCTCGACGACCCAGTTCACCGCCAGCGCGCTGCCGTTCATTAGCACGAGCACCAAAGGCTTGCCCGTGGCCGCCAGCGCCTCGAGCAGATCCTGCTGAATCTGCGGCAAGCCGATGTCCGTGCGGTCGCCGCCGCTAAAGCCGGGGACGTGGATCGGCATCTCTTCGCCCTCGAGCTCGGGCGACAGTCCCACGAAAGCCACCACCACATCTGCCTGCTCGGCAATTTTTGCGGCTTCCTGGCGCAGAACGGCGGCCGGTGGTTTCCAACTCAGCGTGGCCCCCGCTCCGAAAAGTGGAGACTGGTGTACATATTCAAGCCGGAATGAATGTGTCCCCGTGTCCTCGAAGTGTGCCTGAAATGTGGTTTGCGGTTCTTTCTTTCCTTGCTCGGTCCACCTCGTGGGATCGAGCAGGGTTGTGTCGAGCACCAGCTTGGCGTCAAGATAGACTCGGAAAATTTCCTTGCCCCCGGCTGGATTCCACTCCGGCTTGGGCACGCTAAAGGTGTAGTCGCCAGGTCCGGGCGGAGTGAGCGTCCCGGTCCAGCGCACCGCGAAAGCGTTCATGGGCACGCCCTTAACGGGTGCGGCGGAGTTCCAGTCAAACTGGATTTGCGGGTCCGTGCGGGTGAGTACGGGCTGTCCGGAGAAGTCCGTATTGGAGAAGTACTCTGCCTTCAGGCCCTGCGTGCTCGCGCCGCCCGCCGCATGGAACACCGTGCGTGGCACCGGGATCGGCAATTCCTCCAGGTAGGGTGAGCCTTGAGAGTAAAGGACCTTCACCTGCCGTTCAAACAGTTTGCGGATTCCATCCAGGGGATAAACCGGATGAGACGGCGTGCCGTTATAGTTGCCTTCCAAAGCAGCCAAGGACTCCGCGTTCGGTCCGATCACGGCGATAGTCCTAATGTCGGGTTTGAGAGGCAGCGCCTGGTGTTGGTTCTTCAACAGAACCATCGACTCTCGCGCCGCCGTCAATGCAAGCTGGCGATGCCGCGGCGAGTCATTCTCCGAAGAAGGAATTTGGTTGAAGGAGACCGAGGCGGGCGGGTCGAACATCCCCAGGCGGAATCTTGCGGTGAAGAGGCGTTTTACTGCGGTGTCTATCTGGGCCTCCTTGATCAGGCCATCATGCACAGCTTTCACCAGCGCCACGTATTCATCGCCGCAGGTGGTGTCCGTTCCAGCTTTGACGGCCAGGGCGGAGCCGTGCTCGTTGTCCGGTGTGAAGTGGTATCCGGTGGTGATGTCGCCCACTGCTCCGCAATCAGAGGTCACATAGCCCTGAAAGCGCCAAGCTTGGCGCAAGGTCTTGTCGAGCAGGTAAGTGTTGGCGCAGGCCGGCGCGCTGTCGATGGCGTTGTAGGCGCACATGACGGAATCAGCATGCCCTTCGGCGACGGTGGCGCGAAATGCCGGAAGATACGTATCCTCGAGATCGTGCGGCGAGACGTTGATGTTGAATCCGTGCCGCTTGCTCTCCGGCCCGCTGTGCACGGCGTAGTGCTTGGGCGTGGCCACCGTCTTCAGATATTTCGGGTCATTGCCTTGCAGTCCGGTCACGAAGGCCACTCCCAGTTTCGAGGTCAGGAAGGGGTCTTCGCCGTAAGTCTCCTGACCGCGGCCCCAGCGGGGGTCGCGGAAGATGTTGATATTGGGCGACCACAAAGTGAGTCCGTAGTAGATGCTGTGGTTGCCCTCCCGTTGCGCCTGGTTGTACTTGGCCCGCGTTTCGGTGGCGATGACTTCCGCCTCCTGGCGCACGAGATGAGTATCCCAGGTGGCCGCCATTCCGATGGCCTGTGGAAACACGGTGGCATACCCCGAGCGCGCGATACCGTGCAACGCTTCACTCCACCAGTCGTAGGAGGGAATTCCGAGCCGAGGGATGGCGGGAGCGGTGTGCTGCATCTGCAAAACCTTTTCTTCAAGGGTCATGCGCGAAACCAGATCATCCACCCGCTTATCAATCGCCACGGAGGGGTCGCCAAAGACCGAAGCCGCTTGCTTGGCCCCATTCTGCGCGCCAGCCGACCGAACGAGAGCGCAAACTACGGCCACCACGATCAGGAACTGAAAGGCAATTTTGTGTGTAATTTCACACCTTGTCGCGTCCATAACCTCCTCCCAACAACGAAGAAACTGGAAACTGGAAAATGGAAAATGGAACTGGGAACTGGAATTGGAAACTCCACGGGCCAGTCTTCAACTTCCAGTTTCCAGTTTCTGCTTAGGGCGTTAGTTGCACTCCGCCACCAAAGGCCCAGCAAGCGCCTTCGTAAAGAAAAGGACGCCTGGCTGGGTGGGCATCCAGGTGGAAGGCACATGACGACTGACGGGGTGCCGCAACGTGACCCACAACGAGAGGCCCTGCCACTGCATGCCGCGGCCGAGTTCACCATCCGCGCCGCCAATGGCGTAATCGGCGCGCGTAAAGAAGGCCGGACCGATGGTGTTGGCGAAGGCCGGCACCAGCGTCGTTCGACTCTTGAAGCTGGTAATGGCGTTCTGCTCAATCGTAAGAGGGTGCAGCCTGGCGCCCAAACGATGAGTCTGGTTTCGCCAGTCGTCGTCGCCCGAGAATTCAAGGCCGAAGTGGGGTTCCCAAAAGGCAATATGACAGGCGCGCCCAATGCCATAAACCACCACCAGCTTGGCTCCTTCCTTGCGCAATGCGCCGATCCGGTCCGAATACTCGGGGAGCAGGTGCCGTGTGGCAAAAAAGCGCTGCTCCGGCGGGATGGTGAGGTTGGCGAGAGGCGTGTAGAAGGCCCCCTCCATGGCGTTCTGGAAAGCGCCGGGATCGTTACTGGGAAGCGTGTTGCCCTCATTGTCGCTCCACTCGTCCATGTTGAAACCGTAGACGTGCCGGCAGGGGACGTTCCACTCTCGCAGGAAATAGACCGTCCAACGGTACATGCCCATCGGGCCGACCGGCAAAATCAGAGCCAGCTTGCGCCCGGCTTCACGGCAGCGCCGAATTTCCATGGCCAGCTCATGGCCTAACATCACGTCAAAATCCGCCAAGTCACCGGCCATGCGGATGGAGAAGTCTTTGTGCCATTTAGGTTGCCGATCGAAGATAGCGCGGGGATCGTCGGCCACGCAGGCGTCCCACCGCGCCAAGTCCCACGCGGAGGGGAAGAAGGATTCGAGCAACGAGCCTTTCAACGTCGTAAGAAGGTTCATCTGAGTTAACCTCGCGATGCAGGATTCTTGCTCAATTCAAGCCACAATCGAGTTGCTGACCTGACAGACGGGGATTGTACACCTTTGCAGCGCGGGCGTCTCGCCCGCCGTGGCGGGAGCGTCTCGCTCCCGCACCCCGCAAAGAGGAGCAAGTTGAAAGTCAGATGGCAAAGATCGCTTCTTACCACCCCCGCGCAGGGTAAGGAAAGCCCTACCCCCACAACATGTAGGGGGATCCGTCAGCTGACGGACCGTCCCCTGATCGCCGGGTAGGGCAGGCCCTACCCCTATCCAAACCGCGAGCTTGCTTTCGGGCGAGCGTTGTCTTAGACTGTGGGGCCTCGCAGACCCGGAGAGCCCAGTTAGGAGTCGTCACGAAATAACCACTCCATTGTTGTTGAACAAACCTCTCACCCGCCCCGATCAAATCGGGATACCCTTTGTCCGTCAATCGACAGACCGGGGGCGGCAGTGATTACCTCCAAGTCGCAGGACTCAACATGTATCAGCGCTACCACCTTCAAACCAGGTCCGCCCCTGAGATCGCGCCTTTTCCCAATCGCACCCGGGTAAAAGTCGAAAAGCCTGGCTTGGCCATGCATCTACTCAAAGAACTGATTCGCCGTCGGGGAAACCTCAAAGTCGCACTGAGCCGGCCCTGCTTGTATGGCGTCTTCTCAGGACCTGTAGGGGGATTCGCACCCAGGAGCGACTCTTGCGTGGGATGCCACCGCTGCATGGTGGAGTATCCCGAAATGGTGCGGGTTCGTCCTAATCCCGAACATCTGCGGCTCGGTGACTCCTACTTTACACCAGGGCATGTCGACACGATTTGCTACGAAGCACGAACCGGCAGGGTTCCTGTAAAAGGCGCTGGCTACCGGGGCCGGTTCGGGGGCGAAGGCTGGGATGGAATGTGGACGGACATGTCTGAAATCGTGCGTCCGACGCGTGATGGTATCCACGGCCGAGAGTTCATCTCCACCTCTGTGGACATTGGGCAGAAGCCACCCTTCCTTACCTTTGATGAGCGGGGGGCAGTCGCAGGGGAAAGCGTACGGACCTTTTCCATGCCCATTCCGATCTTGTTCGATGTCCCGCCCCCTTCGGTCCTTTCACACGAATTTCTACAAGCGCTTGTGGCCGCCGCCCAAAAGGCGGAGACGCTGGTCGTCTTACCTGTTGGAGTGCTCGAGAGATTCAAGCTCCAGGGACAATCGATCGTTCCGCTGGTTAGCCCGGAGGATGTCAGCCTCCTCGCACTGCTCCGCTGCACGCCGCCCATGATCGAGCTTGACGGCTGGAATGAGGCGCTCTTTGGAGAGATGCGGAGACGCTTTGCCGATAGCACGATCTGCTTACGCCTGGATTTCGATTCCAAACTGGACCTATCAAAGTACTATCACCGGGGAGTTCGGGTGTTCCACCTGGTGGCCAATTATCATGGCCGGGGGCGGGACGGGCGGTTCGTGCTGGACCTCATCCGGGAGGCGCACCGAGCCTTCCTCGAAGCGGGCTGCCGGGACGAGGTGACCTTGTTGGGGAGCGGGGGAATCATCGCGGCCGAGCACGTTCCCAAAGCCATTATCTGCGGCCTGGATGCTGTCGCCCTTGACACCTCCCTGCTCGTGGCCTTGCAAGCCCGCTTCCTCGGTGATTGCCTCGAGCGCGAGAAGAGCTGCTTCGAGCTCCCCCGACGGCTCACCGTCGAGTGGGGTGTGCAGCGGATTGAGAACCTGCTGGCTTCCTGGCGCGATCAATTGCTGGAGGTCATGGGAGCTATGGGCCTCCGGGAAGTTCGCCGCTTGCGGGGCGAGATGGGCCGCGCGATGTTCGAGAAGGACTTGGAACGCGAAGCGTTTGCCGGGATCGAAGGCTATGACCACTAGAGAAAAATCTGCCGAGCAGCTCGTCATCAAAAAGCATACCGCATCCTTACGTGGCGGCTTCCACCTTTGGCCTGAGCTGGGAAAAGGTGAGCTGCCGGCACTGGGAGATTACCGCTGGACTGCGGACCTGATTCTGTCCACTTGGCTACAGGCTGAAACGGGCAAGCCGCCCACCAATGGCCTGGAACACCGGGTGGGCAATTCCGGTGGTGGCTTCGATTTGCTCGATTTCAAATTCCTTCCGGAGGATCAGTGGCTTCCCGAGCACGTGGCCATTGATCTTTCCATCCCGCTCAATCGCCGCCCATACGATCGCCGGCTCGAGATCCCCATACCCTTCTACGGGGCCGGGATGTCCTTTGGGTCAATCAGCGAGCAGGTGATGCTCGCTCGAGCCAAAACAGCCCAGGTATGGAAAACCTTCACCTCCACGGGTGAAGGAGGGTTCCCGGACTCCCTCCTTGCCTATAGGAGCAACGTCATCACTCAGGTTGCCACCGGCATGTTCGGGGTGAGAGAAGAGACGATCCGGGATGCGCCGATAGTCGAGTTCAAGTATGCACAAGGGGCAAAGCCCGGGCTGGGAGGACACCTGCTGGGCGACAAGGTGACTACCACCGTAGCTAACATGCGCGAGTCGGTCCCTTGGATCAGCCTGTTTTCCCCTTTTCCCTTTCACAGCGTTTATTCCGTGGAGGATCACAAGAAGCACCTTGATTGGATCAAGACGATCAACCCGGAAGCGCTCGTTTCCGTGAAAGTCTCTACCCCAACAGACATTGACATGGTAGCCGTGGGGAGTTACTTCGCCGGGGCGCACATCATAAACCTCGACGGCAGCTACGGCGGCACTGGCGCGGCCCCGGAAATTGCCAAGAAGACCATTGCCATGCCCATTGAGTTCGCCATCCCCAAGGTCCACCGCTACTTGTCGCAAGAGGGCATTCGAAGCGAAATCGTGGTTATGGCCAGCGGCGGCATACGCACCGCCCATGACATTGCCAAGGCGATTGCTTTAGGCGCGGATGGAGTCGTCCTCGGCACGGCGGAATTGGTGGCCCTTGGCTGCACACGATGCGGCAACTGCGAGCGCGGTCGGGGTTGTTCGCTCGGGCTAACCACCACCGATCCGGAACTCTCGCAATTGGTGGAGACAAGCTGGGGCGCCACTCGCCTCAGCAAGTTGTATCAGTCCTTCCAACTGCAACTAGGCGATCTACTACGGCGGCTCGGGCTCGGCAGGATTCGCGACCTTGTGGGTAGAACGGATTTGCTGACCTATCGTGGCCAGGCAGGAGGGCGCGGATGATTCGACAGGAGACAGTCGGCAAGATACTCGCCTCCAGGAAATCTCTCATCCCTGATGCTGGCATACGCGCATTACAGCGGAAGGCCGAGGCAGAGGGCGGCTGCGGCGTCCTGGGGATCGCTTGCAATGAAAGAATTCCGGCACGCCATCTGCTCCAGGGCTTAGCCCAAATGCGCAACCGCGGCAACGGCAAGGGAGGCGGCATCGCCGCCGTGGGCCTCACGCCCGCGGAATTGGGCGTCTCGCGCGAAATCCTCGAGAACCACTACCTGCTCGCCATCGCCTATCTCGACTCCCGCGCCCGCACGGAGGTGGAGCGCAGTTGCCTCGAGCCGACCTTCGACATTGCTCATGCTCGCTCTCTTCCGGCCACCAGTGACTCGAAGCTCGTTGAAAGCCTCGGCATCAGACCCCCGGAGGTCTTCTTGTACTTCGGACGAGTGAAGCCCGAAGCCCTCCAAGCCTTCAGAATGAAGAATGGGTTGGAGGCGGCCCTCACGCCAGGTACAACCCCGGCGAGCCTCGAGGACGAGATTGTCTACCAGAACAGTTATCGCCTGAACCGTACTTATTATGCCTCCACCGGCGAGAAGCGCGCCTTCGTCCTGTCGCACGGGAAGAATATGCTGGCGCTCAAGATGGTCGGTTACGGCGATGACGTGATCCGCTATTACCAACTCGAAGATCTTCACGCCCACGTCTGGCTCGGTCACCATCGCTACCCCACCAAAGGCAAGGTGTGGCATCCGGGCGGCGCGCACCCCTTCGTTGGACTCCACGAAGCCCTGGTGCACAACGGCGACTTCGCTAACTATGCCTCGATCTGCGAGTACTTGGCGCAGCGGAATATTTACCCTCTCTTCCTCACCGACACGGAAGTTTCCGCACTCCTCTTCGATCTTCTGCACAGGACTTACTCCTATCCGCTCGAATACGTGATCGAATCTCTGGCGCCTACAACCGAGCGGGACTTCACCCTCCTTCCGAAAGAAAAGCAGTTGATCTATCAGCAACTCCAGACTGTACACATTCACGGCTCACCGGATGGTCCCTGGTTCTTTCTTATCGCTCAATCCGCCCAAGCCCAGGGAGCTTACCGCCTGATCGGCATCACCGACACCAGCATGCTGCGTCCGCAAGTCTTCGCCTTGCAGCAAGGCCAGCTCTCGATCGGTTTGGCGGCCTCGGAGAGGCAGGCCATCGACGCCACGCTCGAGAGCCTGGCCCGGGAAGATTCGCGATTCTGGAGCCATGCCGACCACTACTGGAACGCGCGCGGGGGGAGCCACACGGACGGCGGTGCGTTCATCTTTACTGTCCAGGCTGATGTCAGCGGGCCCGCGAGCCCACAATCTTTGGTTGCAGAGCAGGCAGCACCGGTCCCGCATGCGGGACCGGCGCCTGCCGCCCGAGAGGGCGGCGCTACACTCGTCTGCACGGACAAGTTCGGCCGGCGCATCGAGTTGAGCGCCCTCCAGAAGCCATACGACCCGCGTGCCACGGCCGCGCAGGCTGTGATTACCCTGCCCGACCTGCCGGCTGATGATCTCTTCGCGTGGGTCAAGGAGCAGATGTTGGGCTGGGACTACGAGAGTCTCCCGGCGTTTCTCAAGGCACTGGAGCGCAGCGCCGGGAAGGATGATGATCGCCGGCGGGCTTTGTGTGTCCTCACGCTTTTGATGGACCATCGCTATCCCACAGGCCCGATGCGGCGGAGCTGCCTGCTCTCACTCTTCGATTCGAGCTTGGCCGCGATCGTCGAGTCCATCCGCCAATCCCCATCTGAGGCTTATGAGTTCGGGAGCGCGGGGAATCCTCTGCCCAGCCCTTCCGGCGGCGCGGCCACGGTGGTGGTGGACGCTCGAGGCTTCGCGGCGGAGGGCAAAAACTCCCTGGCGCGCGAAATCGTTGGGCTTTACCAGCGCGGCTTTCGACAGTTCATTGTGGCTCACGCCTGCGGCCATCGGTTTATCGCCAATGGGTTGGGCGCCGGCAGCGTCGGCGTGCGCATCGACGTTTACGGTTCGTCGGGAGATTACCTGGCTTCCGGCATCGACGGCGCGGTAGTCCTTGTGCATGGCGACGCGCAGGATCAACTTGCCCAGATCATGAAAGACGGCAAGCTGGTGGTCTACGGCAGCGTCGGCCAGACCTTCCTCTATGCGGGCAAGGGCGGGCAAGCCTTCGTGCTGGGCAACGCCGCGGGGCGCCCGCTCATCAACGCGGTCGGCAAGCCTCGCGTGGTGATCAATGGGACCTGCCTTGATTACCTGGCGGAGTCCTTCATGGCCGGAGACCCGCTGGAGGGCGGTGGCTTTGCCATCCTCAACGGGATCGTCCTGAATGACCAGGGCCGGATCGTCGAGCTGGGAATGCCCTACCCCGGCGGCAACTTGTTCTCGCTGGCCGCGGGTGGAGCGATCTATATCCGCGATCCCCATGCCACGGTTTCCGAGGAACAACTCAATGGCGGGGAGTTCGCCCAACTCGAAGAACGCGACTGGGCAATGCTCCGTCCCATGCTGGAAGAGAACGAGCGCCTCTTCGGAATTCCCGTGGCGCGGCTGCTCGAGGTCGTCGGAAAGGCTTTGCCTCCTGCCAAGGTCTATCGCAAAGTCCGTCCCAAGGCTATGGCCGCGCTGCACTCCGAAGAAGCCTGGGTCAAAATGCAGGTGTGAACCGGATCTGGCCTGCCCGTTAATCCGATCAAATATATAACTCATTTGTTTTCAACAACATTACGGCATATTGCAGGTAAGTACCTGTGTTTTCATAGACATTCCCGCTTTATCCTCGAGTCATCAAAAATGGACCCTTGTTTTCATAGACATTCCCGGTTCGTCCGTTCAATTTTGTGGGAACTCCTTTCTGCTTGGTCTTCAACAACGAACTCTCTGTCCCGGCGGTGAGATTTGTAATCGTATACTCCCATCGAAAGACAGGTCATTCCCGCGAAAGCGAGAATCCAGTCCATCGACTGTCCCGATTCCTGGCGACCGTCCTTTGTTTTCATAGACATTCCCGGTTCGCTCGTTCAATTAACGATGCGGTGCTCCGCAGCAGGCTCCCAGGATCAATTTGCACTGTCTTGACTCCCGCACCAAGCTCCCCGCGCCTGACACCTGGAACCTGGCACCCGAAACTTGGCACCCGAAACCTGGCACCTGACAGCTGTTTTTCCGCTTCGTTTGCGGTCTTTTGCACGCAAAAACCAGTTCGTTTTTGGCCGCGAAAAAAGCTAACTCCTGTGTTTGCAATAAATTCTTCAGTTCGTTCCCTCTATTTTAGTATCTTTTTCTGTCTTTCAGCCTTTTCCCCCGCGCCGTCGCCGGTCCAGGAACCCCCTATGCGCGCTGTGGCGGCGCTCTTCATGGGTCAACTATGATAGCCTATCAAACCTCTAGCCTCGTGTCAAGGGCATAAATGCGGAAGCTGAAGTGCGGGATTCAGGATTCAGGAGTCAGGATTCAGGCAGGACCCTCTCTGATTCCTGGCGGACCCCCTGTCACCTGAAGCCTGTCACCTGGCCCCTGACACCTCACACCCGACACCTGCTTTAGGGGAGCGGCCCGGAGAGAAGCCACCGTGTCGGCGACGGTCCGAGAGCTTAGCGACTTCGCTCTACGCTACGGCGTTACCAAGGGTCTATTCTGGCTGCCGGCCGTTTTCCGGGAAGGCGACTTATCATTCCGAATACTCAACAGCGCCGGAACTACCAGGGCAGCCACAACTTGCAGTGAGAAGAGCGAATAGATTCCTCTTAACGGCATTTCGCTTGATCGTCACGAAGAGATGCTAAAGCCAGGGAACATATGACTCAAGCGCAACATAACAAAGTAATCGCAGTACAGCGTCTCGCCCGACCGCCACGTCCCTGGTAATCTCACCGTCTTCTCCGACCAGGAAAGCGAACGGGGTCTCAAAAGCTCGGTACTTCTTTGAAAGCTGCCGCTTCCCCTGAATCACCACCGGGAACTGAAAACCGTGCTGCTGCGCCTTACGGCGGTTCTCCTCGGCGTTGCCACGTCCAACGAGAATAACGGCCAAACCGTTCTCCTCGTGCTGGCGATGCAGGCCGACCAAGTAAGGGGCGAGTTCATCGCAAGGTCCGCATTGCGGATCGGTGAAGACCACGAGCACGCGGCGGCCACGGTATTCCTCCAGCGAAACCACCCGACCTTGAAGGTCAGGCAGGCGCAAATCTGGCGCGCGCGTTGCGACCTTGACCCCTTCTCTTGTCGCACCGGAAAAACTCATCCACTTGTTAAGCTTTTCGGCGCGACGCTTGCATCCGCCGCACGGCTTGATTCCGATGGCAGAGGTCAAACGTTTGATCGCGTCTCCCAGCCCAACTTCTCCTTCCACTTTCAATCCGGGGAGCCTCATTCGATGACGCTCTGCCGCTTCGAGGTTCTTATCCACCCGGTCGTCCCCGTCGATCTCGAGAGAATGCGTCTCCCCCCGCGGTCCTTTTTCCATAGCCGACATCTGTTGAAAAACCCTCCGAGAATGATCTCAATGGTAAGTTCGCCGATGACCTTGCCACCGGGCCCCCACGGTCCGACTCTATATTCTCCTTCGGACGTCCCCTGGCCCATCCACCTGACTTTTGAGCTCGGGATCGGGCTTCGGAGCGGGCGTTTGGGCCTGCGTTGCCATGGCGCAGCCAACGAATACAACGAACAAGAGACCGTTGCATCGTTGCATCACGATCCTCCCTGGCATCATAGTGCCACAGTGTGGTATTCACGTATAAGAACATAGTTTGCAGGCACCGTCAAGAAAAGAACGTCACGATCACCTCACACCCCCGGCGGAAATAGATTGCGTGGCTTGGGAGGCGCGGCAGAGCGAGATCTGTCTATGGTGAATTGCTAATTTGACTCCCAATTCCCCGCATTCGCCGTCCTTGTGACAATGCTGCACGGCGCGATCTCGTCCTCGGGGGACAGCTGCCTTTACGCAGCCGCATCCCTCTTACACTAGAACACCCCGCGAAGAATTGGGACAGCAGTCACAAGGGCTACAATGTGGTACTATCACTTTCAGCGGAGCGGCAAGTTAAGTCAAAAGACTTCGGCTATCCAGCTGAAATGCGGGAGGGTACACTCTATCTGGGAGAGCGGGGACTCCTCGTATGCCCCGCTGGGCTAGCCATGATGGAAAACCCCGGAGGGAAAAGGCTGGCGTGAAGAAAAAGGAGTTCGCGGAAATCCGACGCCATTTGGGGAAAACGCAACGCCAGATGGCACAGGTGTTGGGTGTTTCTCTTAAGGCCATTCAGAGTTTCGAACAGGGTTGGCGGAACGTGCCTGTGCATATCGAACGTCAGGTCCTCCTTATTCTTGCTTTGAAAAAACACGCTTCCAAAAAGCCTAAACCTTGCTGGCTGACGCGGCATTGCCCCGTGGAGAAAAGGCAGGATTGTCCCGCCTGGCAGTTTGATGCCGGAAATCTGTGCTGGTTTATCAATGGAACAATCTGTGAGGGTTTGCCCCAGGGAAGTTGGGAAAAGAAAATGAAAATCTGTCGCGAGTGCGAAGTCTACCGGTCGATTTTGCCGCTGAAGGGGTGAAGGGTCACAGTATGCAGGGCAGAGCAACTTCTCGTGACCGCAAGAACCGACCCCCGCCAGCCTGGATGGCCATACAACGATTGCCGGTGCGAACGGCCCTGTCCCCCATTTAAGCGGGATTCGGAACGATAAACGCCCTTTCCGGGAAACGGGACGACAGCGTTTTGAAAATGGACTACACTCCTGGAGAATTGATCGTAACCCTGGGAAATGTTAGAGTGATTTCTCTCGTTTGTCCAGACGGCTTCTTGGAGGCGGGTGTGGCCACCGCTGCCTGGCCCACCGAAGGGCAGATGCATGTTGAGGTTACCGCGCTCCCTCACCTGGACCGCGGTGGCTCTTGTGGAGTGTGATATGGAACGGCAAGAAATGATCGCTATCGACACGAACACCATGCCGTGGGAGGAACGGTATACGGCAGCCCTCGGCAAGAGCAACTTCCGCAAGCTCCTGCTCCAGGACCCGGACACCGGCATGGAGGTCAGGCTGGTTCGCTACCCAGCCGGCTTCACGACCACCTGGCACACCCACCCCTGCGCCCACGGCATGTACGTGCTCGAAGGCACTCTGGTCACTCACAAGGGCAGCTACGGTCCGGGCGGGTTCGTCTGGTTTCCGGAAGGCATGCTGATGGAGCATGGCGCGACAGCGCACACGGACGTGGTGGTGCTCTTCATCACCAATAAGAAATTCGAAATTCACTTTGTTGAAAAGAATGGGGCTTGAAATTGGTACCCTGCCGGCCAAACGCAATTTGACCTGGAGCTACGTTGCGGCGTCGCAACACCCCGCACCGCAGGGAATCCGGAAAGGTTTACCGCCACTCAAGCCGCTTTGACCATTGGCCGCTCTATCGGGACACAGCGCGACAGAGTAGCAACCCAAAAGAGGTTCACCACAGAGGCCACAGAGTTCACAGAGAAGAGCGGAAGCATGCTTCTCTGTGGTCTCTGTGCGCTCTGTGGTGGATCTTTTCTTCGCGGCCCACGAAGATATTGACGGCTTGTGCTAGAGATGGATAGGGGCGAATCGGTCTAGATCGGGATGATTTTCGAACCCTTCCTCTTAAGGTACTTTGTATAGCCAAGCTTTACCAACTCTCTGTAACAATCCATGACCTTCCTGGGAATTCTCTGCGGAATCTGAAATCCCTCTTTGGCGTAGAGCCTGATCTTCTGGAAATCGCCGAGCATGATTGCGATCACGTCCCGCTTCGAAATCAATCTATTGGGATAATCTTCAAACGAAAGCGGCGGTGACGTAACGATGAATTTCTTTTGTGGCCAAGCCTTTCTAAGCGTGGCCCACGCCCTCCGTTCCATATAAGGCTTATGGACAACGATAAGCCGCCTGGGTTTGAGGCCTCGTTTTGCGAGAAGCCGCTTCGTAAACAGGACGTTCTCTCCCGTATTCGTAGCCTCTCTCTCGATCAGAATCTTGTCCCTTGAAACTCCGGCCCGAACGGCCACTCGAGCGAACTTGTCAGCCTCAGTCGTTCTCCACCTCTCGGTAAGGTGCCCCCGCTTTCCGGAAAAGAGAATCAGGGGGGCTAGTTTCCTCAAGAACAAATCCGCGCCATATTTCGCCACGCGCGGGTCATGGCTGCCGAACACCAGGATGCAGTCAGCCGGCGCGGGCGTTTGCTTCAATCTCATATAGTCCCAAATTCGTTCTGCGAGAGCGTCGATTCGCTTTTGACTCATTTTTGAGTTTGCAGCGCTGACCTCCGTCCCGCTTCTGCGGGATCCGCGGTTCTTAGTTCGCTTAGCAATCTACGCCGCGTGGCAGGCGCTGTACCAACACCCATTATGCTAATCTAGAGGGGGTATTTTCATTCCAAACAACTGCAATTCATTACTCACTCGTTCGTCTTTAGCCTACACCAACTTCCCTGATTACGCGTTGTGTTTTCCAGACCCCAGAGCTTCGCTCTGCGCCAGCCCGATCCCCCAGAGGCGGGATCGCCGCGACAATGTCCAAACTCTCCTCGAGATAGGTGATTGATTCCTCGGCTTAGGCTAGAATCGTACAAGGGAGGGACGAGAGGCAAAAATATGAGCGAAGCAGACCCCACCATGGAACGACTTGAAGATCAGATCAACTGGTATGATCGAAAAAGTCACTACAACCAGCGTGCGTATAAATGGCTCAAGGTCACTGAGATCGTGGCAGCTGCCCTCGTGCCCTTGTCCTCGGGTCTCCGCGTTCCAGCGGCGCTCACGGGTAGCCTGGGGGTATTGATCGCGGTGCTGGAAGGATTGTTGCAGCTCAACCAATACCACGAGAATGGCATTACTTATCGTTCCACTTGCGAGTCTCTGAAACATGAAAAGTACCTCTACTTAGCCAAGGCTGGCCCTTATGCAGGTGAAGATGGCGCGCAGGCCCATGCCAGGCTCGCTGAAAGGATTGAGTCCTTAGTCTCACAAGAACATGCGAAGTGGGCGGCTTTTCAAGAACAGGGCGGAAAACCCGGAGCGGTTGCACCCTGAAGGTCGGTACCCTGTCCATTCGATAGGCCAAGAATCTGGGTGAGGCCCAGGCCATCAGAACTATGTATGATGGGTTGAAAGGCGTTTCCGTGGTTCGGAGGCGCCGCGTCCACCACCCCAACGACGATTAGTATTGGAGGAAGAAATGGAAGCAGCCTTAATGGGTAGCATGGGGCCAGAGGAATACATCAAAGCACGGGTTGATATGTACACGGGTTGGTACAATCAGAAAGCGGTTAAGTTTAAATCATACTATCTCAACATGCGTGCGCTCTCTGTTGTGGGAGGTGCGGTAGTCCCTGTGCTCGTCAACTTGAATATTCCGAGCCCGTTCAAGGAGTACGTCACCACGGTGATCAGCTTAATCGTCGTCATTATGGTTTCCTTGGAAAGTGTTTATCACTACCGGGAGCAATGGAAGAACTACCGGTCAACTGAGCAGTTCATCGGAGCCGAGAAATTCCAATTTCTGACGAAGGAAGGTCCTTACAAGAAACTAGAACCTATGGAGGCGTTTCTGTTGCTGGTCGAGCGCGTCGAGAACGCTATTGCCTCGGAAAACGCAGCCACCTTGAATATCATGACGCTGGCCTCCGAAGTCAAAGAGGGGGGCAAAGCTGCTGCTCAGTCGTGAGCAGATGTCTCTAGCAGGTCAGTTGCCAAGTCCAGTTGTTGTCCTTAGCCTCCATGTACGCACCGAAGAACTCCATGGGCTGTCACTCTTTGCGAGTGCGGTTTCCCTTGGGATCGGATTTGTTTCCCCCCATCCGTCTCGTATTTGCTCAGGTCGGTGTGGCTGCCCGGCGACATGACGCTGCTATCCTCATTGAGCTGCCTCCGAGACTGGTTAAATATCGATAGGTCTTTGCTTCACATTCCAAGAAGCTCCAATTCTGTTTTTAGCAAGCATTCTATACGCCATATCTATACCAACTACCCATCCTTATGAGACACTGTCCTAACGGGGCAGGACATGGCACAACAAGTTTTTATCAGCTATGCGTCTTCTGACAAGGCTATCGCTGAGCGCATTTGCGGCGCCTTGGAGGACTCCGGAGTTTCGTGTTGGATGGCTCCCCGGAATATTGAACCGGGTGCGGACTACCCGACCGCAATTGTAGAAGCTATCAATTCGGCTCGTGCGCTGCTGCTGATTCTGACCGAGCGCGCCGCAGCCTCGCCCCACATCGCCAGCGAAGTTGGCCACGCCTTCAGCGGCAAGAAACGAATTATACCCTTCCGCATTTCGCAGAAGGCCTTGCCCGAAGATCTGGAATATTTCCTTTCCTTGACCCAGTGGCTCGACGCTGCGGAGGGCTGCACCGATCAGAACTTGAAGCGGCTTATCGAAGCAACTCTGGCCGCCCTTGCGGGCGAACGAATCGAGCGCCCCTCGGCGCCGCTCAAAAGCCACGTAAAATGGTTTGCCGGCGCGGTCCTGGCGCTGGCAGGGGTCGCCGGGATAATCCTCTTTTTGAAATCACGAAAGCCGCCCGGCCCCAACACAATCTCGACTACCACAACGGGCGTGACTATCTCGCCTCCAGGCACTCCCACGGCCGCCCCGCGATTGAAAATCTGGTCCAACCCCGCAGATGAACTGAAATACGTCTGGATCCCTGCCGGAACATTCACGATGGGATGCTCGGAGCAGGATAGCGAATGCAAAGACGACGAAAGACCGACCCACCAAGTGAGCATCGAGAAAGGCTTCTGGCTGGGCCAAACCGAAGTGACGGTCGCAGCTTACCGCAGGTTTGCCGCCCAATCCGGCCGGCACGCTCCCGCCGGTGATGACACTCTTCCGGTGAGCGGCGTAAGCTGGGCCGACGCAAAAGAGTATTGCGCAGCGATGGGGGGACGGCTACCGACCGAAGCGGAATGGGAATATGCCGCGCGCGGCGGGGTTTCTCAAGCCTATTACGGGGTGATCTCTGAGATCGCTTGGTATGCGGGCAACAGTGGCGACAGTCCCCATGCCGTGGGAAAGAAGCAGCCCAATGCCTTCGGCCTTTACGATATGCTGGGAAACGTCTCCGAGTGGGTTCAGGATCGCTACTTCGACAAGTATTCTCCTGACTCTGCAGCAACAGGCCCCGGCGTTGAGCAGCCCCTTGCTCCAAATGCTTTGGCGGTAGCGCGGGGAGGATTCTGGCAGAGCGACGCATCTGCCCTCCGCGTTTCTCATCGTTTGGCCCAGGAAAAGGATGGCTCCGATATCCCCATCGGCTTTCGCTGTGCGAGCGACCATCCCTGAGCCTTTGCGCTTCTGTCTATGCCGGCTGGCGCAGAGCGCGCCTATGCGGTATAGCAATCTGCGGCGCGTGGCAGGCGTTGTACGAACACCCTTCATGCTCGTTGAGCGGAGACACCATCTTCGCAGCGCGTTCAGGCCGGCGCTATCTCCTGACTCCCCAGTGCAGTCCAATACCCCCAAAGATATAAGGGCGGGCGTCAACCTGCGCATATCCCATGCGCCGCAATAAGGAAGAGAAATCCTCTATCGAAATAAAACTCCGCAATGAGTCAGGAATGTAGGTGTACAAGCGGGGGCGTCCGTGCAGCAGCAAGCCCCAGAAAGCACCCTGGGCGTATAAATATCCGAGGTAGAGCTTGCGCCAGAGCCGCTTGGCGGGCAGGAAGAAATCCAGACTCACTATCATGCCGCCCGGGCGAGTCACGCGATGAATCTCCACCAGCGCATTGTTCAAGTTGGGGAAGTTGCGTAGGCCGTAACCCACAAAAACGCAATCGAACATCCCGGCGGGGAAGGGCAGCGCCACAGCATCAGCGCAGATCACCTTGGTCCGGCAGCGACTTCGCGCCACGTTCAGCATCTGCTCGGTGAGGTCGACCGCGACCACCCTCGCGCCGGGCAGTGATTGCAAGACGATTTGGGAAAAGTCACCCGTGCCGCACGCCAGATCCAGGACCATGGCGCCGTTCGACAATGAGGCCTTCTGCACGGCCAATTGCTTCCAGCGCCGGTCCATGCCGTAAGAGAATACCTGGGTGACGAAGTTGTAGCGCGGAGCAATAGCTCCGAACATTTGGCGCATCAGGCGCCAGTCGCATTTTTCCGCAGGAGAATTCATGTGCAGCAGAAATCCTACCACTGCTGCACGGCGATGGCGCGGTCATTCCCTGTCCTGTGAGCTGCAAACGGAACGGGGGAAGTGGGCGACCCCCTCACCCGGCCCGCGTCCCGATGAAATGCATGGGGATCGCGGCCCACCCTCTCCCCCAAGGGGGAGAGGGCTGGAATTTCTACATTAAGATAGGAGCGCCAGGAGAATCGCCTTCTGGATGTGCAAGCGGTTTTCGGCCTGGTCATAGACAATGGAACGCGGTGAGTCCATGACCTCGTTCGTCACTTCCTGGCCGCGGCGCACCGGCAGGCAGTGCATGAATAGGGCTTGAGCTCCCGCGTTGCGGAGGAGTTCGGAGTTCACTTGGTAAGGGCGGAAGACGCGCAGGCGGGTGTCTGCCTCATCCTCCTGGCCCATGCTGATCCAAACGTCGGTGTAAACTGCGTCCGCGCCGGCAACGGCCTCGAGGGCATCGTGAGTGAGCGCGATGTCACCGCCTTCGCGTTTGGCGTCAGCCACCACGGAGCGGTCGGGCTCGTAGCCTGCCGGAGTAGCAATGCGCATGCGCACTCCCAGCCTTGCGGCGCCATAGATGAGGGAATGGGCAACGTTGTTGCCGTCGCCTACCCAGGCGAGTGTCTTCCCCTCCAAAGGGCCCTTGTGCTCGAGCAGCGTCAAGTAATCTCCCAGCGCCTGGCACGGATGCTCAAAATTGGAGAGGCCGTTGATGACCGGGATGGAAGCGTTCTCGGCCAACTCCATCACGGTCTGATGAGTGAACACGCGGGCCGTCACGGCATCCACCCAGCGCGAGAGGCCGCGCGCCACATCCTTCATTGACTCACCCTTCCCGAGCCCGACATCCTGCGGGCTGAGGTAGAGGGCATGGCCTCCCAGTTGCTCCATAGCCACTCCAAACGTCACGCGCGTCACCAGGCTCGGCTTCTCGGAAAGCATGGCCAGGGTCTTGCCTTCCAAGGCGTTCCTGAACCGGCTCGGCTGGGCCTTCACGCGCTGGCCCAGCTCGAGCAGGTACTCAATCTCGGCAGGAGTGAAGTCATGCAGGGAAATTACGTGCCGATGGGGAAGTGTGGCGGGTCGCAAAAGGGGCGAAGTGTCCTTTTCGCCGTGGGTTACGACCTTTAGTCTGCGCATGGCGAAGTCCTTTCTTCTGCGGGCATGGTACCAGTTTCGCACATCCCCTTTGGCAAAGAGCAAGAGGGGGGCCAAGCCCGCGACATTCGCCGGCCATACCGCGTAACTTGTTCAATTCCAAAGGCCTAGCGCTGCCTAAGGTGTAAGCATGGGGTCATCTCGGTGGGTGCCTGCGGGATATTACACTGCTGGACCATGGCTGTTACGATCTCTTTTGCTCGACCGGCGCGGTCGCGTTGTTGCCGTTCTGCTCGACGAAAATCCTTGCCATGGCAGGGAGTTCTTTGGCTTCGGCCTTAGCTCCGGAGGAACGCGTCAACCACTTTTGGAAGGAGTCGAGGTAGGTGTAGTAGACAGGGGTGATGTAAAGCGTGATGAGCTGGGAGACCATCAGGCCGCCCACCACGGCGAGTCCGAGCGGACGGCGTGATTGGGCGCCGGCGCCGAACCCGAGCGCGATGGGGAGTGTGCCCATAAGGGCTGCCATGGTGGTCATCATGATGGGGCGGAAGCGGATCAGGCAGCCTTCATAAATGGCGTCGAGGGGGCTCGTTCCCTTGGTGCGCTCGGCCACGATGGCGAAGTCAATCATCATGATGGCGTTCTTCTTCACGATGCCGATGAGCATGATGACGCCCACGAAGCCGTAGAGGTTAAGTTCCAAGTGGAAAAGTTTCAAAGTGATTAACGCTCCGAGGGCTGCCGACGGCAAGCCGGAGAGAATGGTTAGGGGGTGGATGAAACTCTCGTAGAGAATGCCCAGCACGAGGTAAATCACCAACAGAGTGGCCACAAGCAGTATCCCAAGACCGGTGAGAGAAGACTCGTACTGCTGCGCGGTGCCTTGAAACGTGGAGCTGATGCTGGCAGGTAGAGTGTTGCGGGCCAACTCCTCGACCCGCGTCACGGCGTCGCTGAGCGAGACGCCCGGTTTGAGGTCGAAGGAAATGGTGACCGAGGGCAGTTGGCCGGAATGGTTCACCGCCAAGGGGCCCAAGTCCTGCGTCAGCTTCGAGACGGACGCCAGCGGGACGAGTTGGCCGGTATTCGACTTGATATAAAGCATCGAGAGCGCCTGGGGGTCCATCTGATACTGGGGCATGAGTTCGGCGATCACCCAGTATTCGTTGTTGGGCGCGTAAATGGTGGAAACCTGCCGGGAGCTGTAGGCGGTCGACAGCGCGTCTTCGATTTGATAGGCCGAAACGCCCAGCGCCAGGGCTTTATTTCGGTCGATCACGACGTTCACCTGCGGGTTGCTGACTTGCAAATCACTGTTCACGTCCAAGAGGCCGGGCAACTGGCGCATCTTTGTTTCAAGAGTGATGGCGTCTTTGTAGAGCTCCTTAGTATCCGGGCCCTCCACGGTGAACTGGTAGAGGCTCTTCGTCATGCGGCCGCCAATCTGAATGGGCGGGGGATTTTGCATGAAGGCCATGACCCCGGGGAGTGACAAGGTCTTCGGGCGCAACTCGTTGATCACGTCATCCGTGCTGATGTAGCGCAGGTTGGGATCGCGCTTGCTGCCCGGAAGGCCCAGAAAATGTTTGACGGATTCGGTCATATCCTGACTTGCCGAAGGGCGACTCTTTAAGTGGACGAAGAAAAAACCGGAATTGCCGCCATAACCCGGAAGACCCGCGCCGGCGAAAGACATCACGTCCGAAATATTCGGATCGTCGGTAATGATCTTCGTCACCGCGAGCTGGTGCTGCTTCATGGAGTCAAAGGAAATCCCCTGCGCCGCCTGGGTGATGCCGAACATCCCTCCCGAGTCTTCGCTGGGAAGAAAGCCCTTGGGAATCTGAAGGAAGAGCTGCACGGTGAAGACAACGATGACCAGTGAGGCCATTAAAGTGACGAAGCGGTGGCGGAGGACACCCCGCAGCGTCCAATCGTAGGCGCTTTGAATCAACTGGAATCCGCGCTCGAAAAGGAGATAGAGGAAGCCGTGTCTTTGCTCTTTCGGGGGACGCAGGAAGCGGCTGCAGAGCATGGGCGTGAGGGTGAGCGAAACGATGCCGGAGACGATCACTGCGCACATGATGGTCACCGAGAATTCGTGAAGCAGGCGCCCTAACAACCCTCCCATGAAAAGAACGGGGATGAATACGGCAGCCAGCGAGAGGGTCATGGAGAGAATGGTAAAACTGATTTCGCGGGAGCCGTTGAGGGCCGCTTCAAAGACTCCTTCGCCCATTTCCATGTGGCGGACGATATTTTCCAGCATGACGATGGCATCGTCCACGACGAACCCCACGGAGAGCACCAGCGCCATCATCGAGAGGTTATCCACGGTGTAATTGAGCAGGTACATCACTGCGAAGGTGCCGACGATGGACATGGGCAGCGCAAGGCTGGGGATGGTGGTGGCGGAGATATTGCGTAAGAAAATGAAGATGACCAAAACCACCAAGGCCAGGGTGAGCCACAAGGTGAATTTCACATCGTTGATGGAATCGCGAATGGATATCGAGCGATCGTAGAGGGTGGCCAACTGGATCGAAGCAGGAATTTCAGCCCGGAAAGCAGGCAGCAGCGCCTTGACATTGTTGACCACCTCGATCGTATTCGTGCCGGGCTGGCGTTGGATGGCGATCACCTGAGATGGCTTGCCGTTATACCAGTTCGCGATTTTGTCGTTCTGAACGCCGTCAATCACCCGGCCCAGGGCTTCCAGGCGCACCGGCGAGCCATGGCGATAGGCCACGATGAGAGGCCGATAAGCTGCGGCCTCCGTGAGCTGCCCGGTGGCCTGCACGACGAAAGACTTGTGAGTTCCGTAAAGCGTTCCCGTGGGAAGGTTGACGTTAGCCTGCTGGATTGCGGCCATGGCTTCGTCAATGCCGATTCTGCGTGTGGCCAGCGCCTTCGGATCGAATTGCACGCGTACGGCGTATTTCTGCGCGCCAAAAACCTGGACTTGCGCCACCCCGCTGATCATCGAGATGCGCTGGGCCATGAGCGTGTCGGCGTATTCATTCACGGTCGAGGCTGGAAGGGTGTCGGAGTACACCGCCATATAAAGAATCGGCTGGTCGGCGGGGTTCACCTTTTGATAGGAGGGCGGGGCCGGCATGCCGGTAGGAAGCTGGCCCTGAGAATTGGCAATCATGGCCTGAACGTCCTGTGCGGCGGCGTCGATATTGCGGCTGCTGGCGAATTGTAAGGTGATCTGCGTGCCACCTTGGGTGCTCGTGGAGCTCATGGACTCAAGGCCCGCGATGGTAGAGAAATGCCGCTCCAGCGGCGTAGCCACCGCCGAGGCCATGGTCTCAGGGCTTGCGCCCGGAAGGGTGGCCATGACTTGAAGGGTCGGGTAATCTACGTTGGGCAGGTCGTTCACCGGCAGATACTTGTAAGCCATCACTCCGAACAGCAGAATGCCCAGCATGACCAGAGTCGTCATGACGGGCCGCCGGATGAATATTTCCGCGAGGTTCATTGATTTAAAAAAGTGACGAGTGACGAGTGATGAGTGACGAGCCGGAGTCGGCAGTCAGGAGTCGTACTTCCACTCGTCACTCGTCACTCGTCACTGCTTTTTGACTGCCACCTTCATGCCCGGGGCGAGCCGCAGTTGGCCGTCGGTCACGAGTGTTTCTCCTGCCTCGAGGCCCTTTTGGATGATCGTTTCACCGGAGATACTGTTGCCGGCGACCACGGGCCGGTATTCCGCCGTCATGTCCTGTTTCACTACAAAAACGTATTGGCCTGCCTGCCCGGTCTGGACCGCCTGCGAAGGGACGACGACAGCATTGGGTTGAGTCGCGAGGGTGAGCGCAACATTCACGAACTGACCGGGCCAGAGCCGGTTGTCCGCATTTTCAAATGTCGCCTTCAGCTTGATGGTGCCTGTGGTGCTGTCAACAGCGTTGTCGACGAAGGTCAATACGCCTTTGGCAGGGTTCTGCTCCTGACTTGGAATGATGGCCTCGACTGGGAGCGGGCCTTCGGCTCGGTATCTCTTGATATCTGCAAGGTGCTGTTCGGGAACGGAAAACGTGACGTAGATGGGATGAATCTGATTCAGCACCACCAGCGCTGCATCGTTATCCTTCACCAGATTTCCGGGATGGACCAGCAGGGCGCCCGTCCGGCCGCCCATGGGCGCCTGGATCGTGCAATAGCTCAAATCGATCCTGGCTTTTTCGATGGCTGCCTTATCCGCGCGCGCCGAAGCGGCGAGGGCATCGGCGTTGGTGCGCATGGAGTCATATTGCTCTTTCGAGACAATGCCTTCCTGGAAGAGTTGGGTGTAGCGATCCGCTTCCGCCTTGGCGTTCTCGAGCTGCGCCTGATCTTTAGCCAGATTCGCTTCCGCCTGTTGGAGTGCGGTGTCAAAAGGTCGGCGATCCAACGTAAAGAGTAGGTCGCCCTTCCTGACGTCTTGGCCTTCTGTGAAGTAGGCTTTCTCAACCCTCGCCGCCACCTGCGCCTTGACCGAGACCGTTGAGTACGCCTCCACATTGCCGATGGCATGAACCTGGATGGGCACGGTCGCCAAGGTTGCGGTGGCGGTCGTCACGGGAGCTGAGTAGTCGGGCGGCGTGCCTTGTGTTTCTGCTTTCTTGGCCGAGCACCCAGCCCACAGGAAGACACAAAACCCCCACAAAGCAGCCGCCATGACGCGCCCATAGGTCCCGTGGTATCCCCATTGCCTGGCCGGCAGGGGCACGCCATGGCCCGCCGCCCTGCCTCCTGAAGTCATACGGCAGGCAGGCCGAAGGCTCTGGGCCACAGGGTGGCGCGCCCGTACACCGGCACTCGCCAAGAAGGCATTGTGGTGATTGCGCATCGGCAGTGTGGCGACCAAAGGTTGCACGACCGACCCTACGCAGTCATTCCCGCGAAAAGCCTGCCCTGAGCTTGCCGAAGGGCGGGAATCCAGGCCGTCCATCACGGATTCGCGAAAGTTTGCGAAGTGGGTTCCCGCTTCCGCGGGAACGACGACGCTGGAGGGAGTCCAGCCAACACGAGTTTCCCGGTCATCCATGGCGCGAGACTCCAAGCCTCAACTTCTTCCTTTTCCTTGGCCTTACATGCCACTCCCTTAACGGAGTACAAAGGGTTCTTCGCTTACGGCGCCACCGGTCAGTGGCTGGTTGGCCTGTAGAAAAAGAACGAGGCCGGCGGCCACACCTCTGTCCCCCCGGGCAGGGCTCAGGCTGGGTATACGCCTGTCTCAAACAGGGGTACATCCCCCGGCTCACAGGGGTCGTTCAGGAAGCGGGTGCGGTGATCCAGCAAACCAGGAGAATCTCTTTAGTAATCGCGCTTGCGGCCAAAGCGCCCGCCGCCGCCACCCCGATGGGAACCACCACCACCGCCACCGCCGAATCCTGCGCGCTGTGGCCGGGCTTCATTCACCGTGAGGGGACGCCCTTCCAGGGATTGTCCGTTAAGTCCCTGGATGGCACGCTGCATGTCCTCTTCATCGGCAAGCTCGACGAAGCCAAACCCTCTGGATTCGCCCGTCATCTTGTCGCGGATGACTGCTGCGGAAACAACCTGAAACCCAGCGTTGGTCACAAATTCGCTGAGCACACTATCGGTCACACTGCGGGGAAGGTTCCCCACGAATAATCTCTGAGCCATTTACTCCTCCAGATTTTGGGCAGCCCGTAACGGCAGCCTTTTCATACACACTTTCCTCGAGCCGGGCCAGGAAGAGGCTTCGGAGATCCTTGCGAATCTCACTACCCTCCCTCGCCCCCCTACGCCAAGGAGCAATTGCCCAAAACCTGAATGGCTAAGGACTGAAACAGTTCTTGAATTGCATGTAGGGACTGAACGACCCTGCCAAGCTTCCCAGCTTTGAACTTTCACTCTGCTCCTTGACCCTCTTGCAACAACGATGTCCTTCTCACAGCCTATTTGACTTATTCCCTTGAAGGCGGCACCGTCGGGCCAAGCCCGCCGAGCCGCGCTAACGCCGCGGGTCACATTCTTGAAGAGCCGCCGCGAAGTGATCGCGTTTGGCTGCTATTGGACTCGCTGGGATTTGCACTTCTGCTTGCGATTGAAAGATATCACTTTTCTTGCTTGGAAACTACCACAAAATGGCTCAGGTGAAATTGGCTGTTTTCGAGCCTAGGTTGTCTGTCAGCCGAAAGTTTGTTAATGTTGGCAGCTTTCTGAAAACTGGTTGCGGAGAAAAGGGGGACATATGGTGAATCGGCGCGAGTTTCTGGCGGTCGCCGTGGCAACATCCGGCGTGTCCAAGTTGGCGGAGCCAAAGCAGGCAACCGATGGGGAGGCGCAGTGGGCAGCTTTAAACACGAGTAATGCCCATGCTCCTGGCGGTCACTCGGAGGCCACGCGCCAGGGGCCAAGCTCCTACTCGACGCAGCCCGCGCACCTGCCCCCGGGCCGCGTGAAGGTCGGAGGGGAACTGGGCCGGCGCATCGACATGACGATAAACAAGAACCTCCTCGTCCTGAACGCCGACCAGGATTTTCTCAAGCCGCTCCGGGAACGCACGATGAAGTTAGGTTACGTCGGACTAGGCAAGCTCATCGATGCCTCCGCCCGCCTTGCCCACTACACTGGGGACGAACGTATCCTGACTCTCAAGCGACACATCGTTGCTGAGACGCTGAAAACCCAGGAGAAAGATGGCTACATTGGTTATCTCCTGCCCGAACATCGTGTGTGGGACTTATGGGACATCTCCGAGATGGGCTATATCGTTTATGGCCTCACTATGGATCATCGTTTCTATGGTGAGGCAGCTTCTCTGGAAGGGGCAAGGAAGCTTGCCGACTACATCATCGCCCGGTGGAGCGCCGAACCTGACCACGCGATTGGGGACATCAACATCCCCACCCAAATGGCTGCTGTCGGAATCGAGAATGCGATGCTGGCACTCCACGAGGAGACGAACGAGGCGAAGTACCTTGCCTTTGTGCGTGACTTTCGCAAGATTGCAGACTGGGACGGTCGGATCGTCTTGGGCCGCTGGGGCAGGATCGAAGGCCATGCCTACACCTACCTCGCGCAGTGCATAGCGCAGCTTCGCCTCGACCGGCTCGAGCCTGACCCGCGACTCCTGGGACCTACGCACGCCGTTCTAAATTTTCTGCTGAATCGCGACGGCATGACGATTACCGGCGCATGTGGCGACCACGAATGTTGGCACAACACGCAAGAGGGGACGATCAACCTGGGAGAGACATGCGCCACCGCCTACGCGATTCTTTGGCTCGACGAGTTGATGAGGCGCGAAGGCAACTCGCTGTACGGCGACCTGATGGAGCGCTTGATTTTCAATACTCTATTCGGCGCCCAGTCTCCCGACGGCCGCCGGCTCCGGTATTACACCGCGTTTGACGGTCCCCGGCACTACTTCGAAGGGGACACTTACTGCTGCCCGAACAACTACCGCCGCGCCATAGCCACGCTCCCGGACCTCATCTATTACCGACTCAAGGGAGGGTTAGCCGTGAATCTCTACACAGCTTCCAGCGCCGAAGTCGAACTGGAGGGCGGCGTCACAGTCAAACTGCGGCAGGAAACGGAGTATCCGAGCGGGAGCCAAGTGGCCCTGCGTGTGGATCCTACTCATTCCGCGCGCTTCCCACTATGGTTGCGGATTCCCGCCTGGTGCCCTAATCCGAACGTTACCATCAACGGGCAGCCGAGCGCCCCCCCGGCGACTTCAGGTCGATTCCTCGCACTCGAGCGCGCTTGGGAAGCAGGCGACCAAGTGAAGTTAGACCTGCCGATGACCGGGCGGTGGGTGAAAGGTCGCCAAGGGCAGGCGGGGCGCGCAGCCTTGATGCGGGGGCCACAGCTCTTCTGCCTCAACCGCGCGCGGCACCCGGAGTTGAAGGGGCTCGACCTGCGGCTTCTGGTGTTCGACCCTGCGTCGCTCGAGGGTCCGATTACTGACGAGTCGGTGCGGCCTGGCGGGATGGCTTTCCGGGCGAAGGCATGGAAGCCGGGGGCATGGTACCCGCACGCGAAACCCGATTTCACTTTGACGCTCGCCGAGTTCCCCGACCCGGACGGCGAGGCGACGTACCTCAAGGTTCCGAATCCTGGGGACAGCCGTCTGGTGGCCGACGAACTGCTGACGCCTAGGGCCAAACGGCGTCGCGCCTGACAGAGGAACAAGCATGCGAAACGCAATTACGGTTTTGAGTGGCTGCCTGGCTATCTGGGCAATGACCGGTGTCGGGTTAGCTCAGCAGTCCCCTGCCTGGCGAGATCCTGTATCGCTGGCGGGGCAATGGCGGTTCGCTCTCGATCCGAACAAAGAGGGTATCGAGAAGCAATTCTTCAATCGGGAATTGCCGGAGCGGATATCATTGCCAGGCTCGACCGACGAAGCGAAATTGGGTACGCCCAACCCCAATAAGCCCACCTTGGATGGTCTTTACCGGCTCTACCTGTATGAAGGTTCCGCATGGTATCAGCGGGACATCCAGACTTCCAGAAGCGTGGCAGGGCAAGCAGGTCTCACTCTTCCTCGAACGTACGCACTGGGTTACGACCGTCTGGATAGACGACAAGCTGGTGGGCACGCAGGACAGCCTGATTTCCCCGCATGTCTACCACCTCGGGACTAACTTGGCGCCGGGCAAGCATCGGTTGACCATCTGCGTGGACAACACCCGCAAGATCGATCTTGGCCGTTTCGTATCCATTAACTACTCCGGGACACAAACCAACTGGAATGGGCTGATCGGCAAACTGGAACTGCGCGCGAAAGACCCCGTCTCGGTCGCGGATGTTCAGGTATATCCCGATGTAGAGCGCAAATTGGCAAGAGTCAGGATCGTCATCACCAATGTTACGGGCAAGCCGGCAACCGGGACGACTCACGCTCGGCGCCACAGGCCCCGCGGGAGCCGGTCCGGTCCAGGCCCGCAGTGTCAAGTTCATGGCCGCCGAGCCTCTTACAGCGATAACCGCAGAGTTGCCCATGGGCGGGAACCCACGCTTGTGGGATGAGTTTTCCCCAGCCCTCTACGCGCTGACGGTGTCCATGACGGCTAAGTCGGCCACCCAGAGGTTCGCCGACAAGCAGACGGTGACCTTCGGCATGCGCAAGTTCGGCACTCGCGGCACGCAATTCACCATGAACGGTCGGCCGGTGTTCCTGCGGGGAACGCTGGAGTGCGCGATTTTTCCGCTTACGGGTTATCCGCCCACCGACGTCCCGTCATGGCAGCGCATCTATCGCATCATCAAGTCGTACGGTCTTAACTTCATCCGCTTCCACTCCTGGTGCCCTCCCGAGGCTGCCTTTACGGCTGCGGATATCGAGGGGGTGATGATTCAAGCCGAAGGGCCGCAGGCAAATGTTCCCGCCGGCGTGGATAAGAAGCGGGATGCGTTCATCGAACAGGAGTTGCTGCGGATGATCCGCACATATGGGAATCATCCGTCGTTTTGCTTGATGACGCTCGGAAATGAATATGGGGGGTCGGACGCGGTGCTTTCACATTGGGTCGACATGTTGATTAAAGAAGATCCGCGCCATCTCTACTCATCTGCATCCTCAGCGCAAGTCACTGCCAACCGGCAATTCACCGAGCGCGGTGAGCCGCGCGGCGTGCAGGGTCCGGGCACCGACGTCGATTTCCGTGAAGCGATCGCCAAAGAGGATCGGCCATTGATTGGCCATGAGATCGGCCAGTGGACGTTCTACCCAAACTTCGATGAGACCAAGAAATACACGGGGGTTCTCGCGGCGAAAAACTTTGACTTGGTCCGCGACGATTTGGTCGCCAAACACCTGCTGGACTTGGCGCCCCGTTTCGTCCAGGCCACCGGTCGCCACGCGACGCTGCTCTATAAGGAGGAGATCGAGATCCTGATGCGCACGCCCGGCCACGCTGGGTTTTCGCTTCTTGACCTGCACGATTACCCCGGTCAAGGGACCGCACTCATCGGTGTGCTCGATCCGTTTTGGGATTCAAAAGGCTTCGTCACTCCGGAAGCGCACCGGCGATACTGCGGCCCCACCGTACCCCTGTTGCGAATCAAGAAGCGCACCTTCACCACGGAGGAGACCTTCGCTGCTGAAGCCGAGATCGCTCACTTTGGCCCCAAGGAAATCGCGAACGCTCAGCCGGTGTGGTCCATCCGCGACGAAAAGGGCAGGGAAGTTGCCTCGGGCGCGTTGGCGACACTCACTGTGCCCACAGGCAAGCTAACATCTCTGGGCGCATTCAGCGCCTCCCTCGCGAAAGTTCCAGCCCCCGCAAAGCTGACGGTGACGGTTCGGCTTGAGGGGACGGCGTTCGCCAACGACTGGGATATCTGGGTCTATCCGGCGAGCGCGCCCGCGATAACCCCCGCCGATGTCGTAATTGCCCGGAGGTGGGACGATGCCACCAAGGCGGCGCTCGCAAACGGTAAGAAGGTGATCCTCTTCCCGGAGGTTTTGAACCCCTCCCAATCGCTGCCGGGCAGCTTTCTGCCGGTCTTCTGGAGCCCAATTTGGTTTCCAAGCCAGCAGCCGAACACCATGGGAATTCTCTGCGACCCCAAGCATCCGGCGTTGGCGCAGTTTCCCACGGAGTTTTACAGCAACTGGCAATGGTACGATCTACTTCAGAATTCGCGCACCGTCAACCTGAATGACACACCGGCGTCGTTCCGGCCCATCGTTGAAGTCATTGATAATTTTGCTCGCAACAACAAGCTGGGGAACCTGTTCGAAGCACGTGTAGGGAGAGGAAGCCTGCTGGTCTGCACCATCGATCTTCCGCGCCTGGCTGAGGACCAGGCCGCGGCAAAGCAGTTGCTGAGGAGCCTGTACGCCTGCGCGGGCTCGGGTTCCTTCCTCCCGCCCGAGGAACTGGAAACGACGCTGCTCGACAAGCTGTTCTCGTCAACCGGCCCGTAGCTTTCAATAACCCTTTGGAGGGAATTTGAAATGAAACGAATCCTATTGCCCGCCATCGCTGTCCTTGTTTCATTCTTGGCCCCGAACCCTGCCTGGTCCCAAGCCAATCCGGCTTTCGCGCCCGACCAGATGGACAGCATCCTTTACGGCGCTTCGTATTACACGGAGTACATGCCATACGAGCGGCTCGAGCAGGATGCGCAACTGATGCAGCAGGCCGGCCTCACGGTAGTTCGCATGGGCGAGTCCAGTTGGGGATTGTGGGAGCCTGAAGACGGCCGCTTCGAATTCGCCTGGATGGACCGCGTCGTCGACCGCATGCACAAGGCCGGGATCAAGGTCATCATGGGGACGCCGACCTACTCGATTCCGGCGTGGCTCTACAAGAAACATCCGGAAATCGTCGTCACCCGCTTGGACGGCAAGACCATCACCTTTGGCTTGCGTCAGAATACCGACCTCTCGAATCCCACCTATCGTTATTACTGCGAGCGTGTGATTCGCAAAATCTGCCGGCACTACAAGGACAACCCGGCGGTGATCGGCTATCAAATCGACAACGAAACCGGCTCGGCGGGCGTCGCGAACCTGGATGTGCAAGTGGGCTTTGTCAATTACCTGCGCGCCAAGTTCAAGACCGTGGAAAAGCTGGACGAGATCTGGGGCCTCAACTATTGGGGCCAGAGGCTCTACGACTGGACGGAAGTGCCGCCCCGCGACGGAATCATCAATCCCGGCTGGAAGCTCGAGTGGGAGCGCTACCAGCAGTCGCTGACCACCGACTTCCTGAACTGGCAGGCAGCGCTGGTGAACGAGTACAAGCGGCCCGACCAGTTTGTGACCCAGGATCTTGCAGGTCCGCCGCGCCCCGACGTGAATGAAGAGGACATCTCCCGGTCACTCGATATTGTGGCGGCCAATCCCTATCACGAGACGCAGGAAAGATACGACGGGGAATCGCCGAGCATGGCCGGAGATTACACCCGCTCGCTCAAGCAGACCAACTACCTGGTGACGGAGACCAACGCGCAGACGATTGGCTGGGACTCCAAGGAGCAATTTCCTCCCTACGACGGCCAGCTCCGCCTCGACGTTTACACGCACGTCTCTTCCGGCGCCAACATGGTGGAGTACTGGCATTGGCACTCCCTCCACTACGGCCAGGAGACGTATTGGAAAGGCGTGCTCTCGCACGACCTCGAGCCCAATCGCGCCTATGCGGAGGTCAGCCGCACGGCGCATGAGCTGGAGCGCGTGGGGCCGGAAATTGTCGACCTCAAGCGCCCCAACAAGGTCGCCATTCTTTACAGCGATGATTCCTATTACGGCATCCAGTTCATGCCCTTCAGCGACCACGCCGACTACCGCTCGGTCCTGTCCGAAATGTATCGTGCCCTGTACGAGCTGAATGTCGGAGTCGATTTCATCTTCCCGGATAGCACGAACCTTTCAAACTACAAGGTGATCGTCGTGCCTCCGCTTTACATTGCCAGCGACGAGTTGTTGAACAGACTGGCCGATTACGTTCACCAGGGAGGTCACGTCGTGATGGCGTTCAAGAGCGGCTTCTGCAACGAGTACTCGACGGTGCGTTGGGTGATGGCCCCGGGGCCTCTGCGGAAAGCGGCGGGCTTCCGCTACCAGGAATTCTCGAACTTGCGCCAGCCCCTGGCGCTTAAGGGCGACCCGTTCCAGGCGGGCGCTGACAACCGAGTCTCCGATTGGGCCGAAATGCTGATCCTGGAAGGGGCGCAGCCCTTGGCCTATTACGAGCATCCCTTTTTCGGAAAGTATCCGGCCATCACACGCAACCGCTTCGGCGAAGGCACGCTGACCTACGAAGGCACTGTCCTCTCGCACAAGCTCCAGGAAAAAGTGCTGCTGGACGTTCTGAAAGTTGCGGGATTGAGCGGCCCCGACCAGCAACTGCCCCAGCCCGTGCGCGTCAAACATGGCGTAAACCGCAAAGGCAATACGATCCACTTCTACCTGAACTACTCGAGTGAAACTCAGACCTTTGCGTATCCCTACGGCGCAGGCCGGGAATTGTTGGGTCAGGCTTCAGTGGCCCCCTCACAGTCGATTAGGCTTAAACCTTGGGATCTCGCGATTGTCGAAGAGAAGTGACCACGTCACTTTTTCTTTGCTTGTTTCGCAAAGCTCAGTAATAAGAGGACGAACGGGCCAAGCAGCAACGCCTCAATGGCTGCGCGTGCCTTGGAGCGTCCCTTCTTGCTGGCAATATAAATCCCGGCGATGACCCACCCAACCATCCAGCAAATCGCCAACAGCCTCATCGTGGTCTCCTCGATGTGTATGACTCTATGCGCAATACTATCTTTCAGGCATGCTAACCGCTACAGCACGAAAGTACTGCGTAGCGGCGGGCTATTGCTTGACAGGCGACCCAAGGCACACTGCCATCCTCAAGGGCAATGGCGTGTCATTCCGAGCGGAGCGAGGAATCTCGCTCTGCTTACAAGTCGAGGAGTCGAAGGTCGAAAAGTTCTTAACTCCTTGACCTTCGACTCTCGACTTTTCGACTTACCAGGGCGAGATTCCTCGCTCCGCTCGGAATGACAACCTTGCCGAAGGTTTTTCAGCAACCTGTTACGCGTAAATTTCGGGGTTGACGGAGTTAGGCGGGCGGCGGCCTTCGAGGGCCGCGAGGAGATTTTCCACTGCCAGCATGGCCATGGCCAGCCGCGTCTCGGAAGTGGCGCTCCCCACGTGGGGCGTCAGGACGACGTTGGGCAGGGTAAGGAGCGCGGGGTGGATTTGCGGCTCCTGCTCGAACACGTCCAAGCCGGCGCCCGCGATCCGTTTTGACTCGAGCGCCTCGACCAGCGCGGCCTCGTCAACGACTTTGCCGCGCGCCGCGTTGATGAGAAAGGCCGTGGGCTTGAGCATAGCGAGCTCGCGGGCGCCGATGAGGTGGTGGGTCTCGGGTGTAAGGGGAACGTGCAAGGTCAGGAAATCCGCCTCGCGCAGCAGTGTCTCGCGATCCACGAATTGTCCGCCGAGCTCCTGCTCGAGGGCGGGTGTGGGGCGGACGATGTCATAGTAAAGCACGCGCATGGAGAATCCGCGGGCGCGGCGCGCCACGGCTCTGCCGATGCGTCCCAATCCGTACACGCCCAGTGTCTTGCGATAGATGTCAGCACCCCACAGGCATTCCCACAGCGTGTAGCGCCAGTGGCCCTCCCGGACGTAGCGGTCGCCTTCCACAACGCGGCGCGCCACGGCCATGAGCAGCGCGAAGGACAAATCGGCCGTCGTCTCCGTGAGCACATCGGGGGTGTTGGTGACCACGATGCGGCGGCGCGTGCAGGCGGCCACATCAATGTTGTCGTATCCGACCCCGACGTTCGCGATCGCGCGCAAGCGCGGCGCATGCTCGAGCACTTCTTGGCTGACCCGCGTGCCGGAGGCCATCAAGCCTTCGACCTCGCGGCAAGCTTCCACCAGTTGCTGGGGCTCCAGCGGCGCATCTTCAGGATGCATCTTCAAATCGCATCGCGTCGCGAGTCGCTCGACTGCCGGGTGCGGCAGCGGCCGAGTAATGAAGACCTTGGGAAGGCTCAAGTGTTTTCTCCTGGCAAAAACGGAACTTCTCTTGGTACCACGAGGCCGGAGGAGAAGTCAATCGGAATGACCCATGGGTAGTGGTGTCATTTGGGATGGCATCGTTTCCGACCTGCCCGTCATTCCCGCGAAAGCGGAAATCCAGTCCGTAGACTGCGCATTTCCGATGGTTTGCCGAGTGGATTCCCGCTTTCGCGGGAATGACGGGCAGGGGGGATTTTTGAAAGAGCGGCCTACGACTAACGGCAGAGATGCTTCGCGGAGTTCGCACTGAGCGAACTGCGGAGATTCTTTGCTTCGCTCAGAATGACAAGCGATGGGCTCAGCATGACAGGGTGGCGCGTTTGCACTCGGTTTTCGTGTTCAATTCAGGCACACGTGGTGTTACCCTAAGCAGAGGGCCTTCGAGTTAGATGTTGCAATCATGCAGGGTTGGAGGCTGGTTTGCCCAATCAGCGAAAAGCAGTGGTGAAGTGAGCAATGGCCATCATGAAAACCTCTCACAAGTTGACCCTCTTCGGATTGTTGACGCTTGTTGTGGCGGCGCTGGTTGGCCTGCAACTGACCAATGACTCCGGCCAATTGGCCACATTCATCCGAAGTCGGCGGGCACGGGGCTTAGCTCAGGAGCAGTTGGTTGACCAGCGGCCGCTCGAAACCGCTCGAAAGCTGGCGGGCGAGGCGGAAACTCGCGGTGAACGGAGCCTGGCGGGGGAGGCGGTGCGGGTGGCAGATCACGAGGTGGACCTGGCGTTCGCCAGTGCGCTCCAATCGGCAAAGCAGAATCCCAAATCCGAAAGCGCCGCAACCAAGACGATTCAAGCGCGCATCCAGCGAATCGAAGATCAGATCACGGCCAACCAGGAAAAGATCAAACAACTCACGGCCAGGGCCGCCAGCGCCAAAGGGAGCCAGGAGGAAAGCATCCAGAAAGAGCTTGAACTCGCCCAGGCGGAACTGGCGTTCGACCAGGACGGTTTAGCCGACGCCAAAGGGGATCTGGTCCGGGCCGGAGGCGACATAGGGAGCAAGATTCAACGGCTTCTGGAACAACACGAGGCCACCGAGCACGCAAACGCAAGCGTTCAAACTGCTCCTCCCTCCGGCAACCCGCCAGGACCCGGTACGTCAGGAAATAATCTCCTTGCCGAATGGTCTGGCTGGAGAGCGCTCCGCGTCAAGCAGGCAGAACTGGCTCAGGCCCAACAGGAGACTCTGAAAGAAACGGCGGAACTGGCCCAAAATCACGACGCCTTAGATCAGCGCGTTCAGGCCGCGCAATCGCAGAAGAGGAATCTGGCCGAGCAGGCTGCCAGCCTGCTCGAGTCGGGCAAGACGACAGGCACGGACTCGAAGCAAATGGCGGCGCAGGCGGTCAACTCCTTGCACAGTCTCGCCGCGGACCGGAAGGAGCTCGCGAGCCTCGATGAGCGAATTCAGGATTTTCAGCAACTGAGCGTCACCTACAGCCAGTGGATTTCGTTGGTTAGTATCCATGAGCGCGCTATCTTGCATCGCATCATCAAGACCGGCCTTTGGATCGTCCTCATGGTTCTGGTTGTCTTTCTGTTTGACCGCTTGATCGACCGGCTCTTTACTCGTTTCGTCTCGGACCGCAGACAAATGCACACCCTGCGCGCTGTCGTCCGTTTCGCGACGCAGGCCGTGGCCGTGCTGGTGATCGTGTTTTTAATTTTTGGCCCCCCCAGCCAGATGTCAACCATCCTAGGTCTGGCCGGCGCCGGTCTGACGGTGGCACTGAAGGATTTCGTCGTCTCGTTCTTTGGATGGTTCGTGCTGATGGGCCGCAACGGCATTCGAGTAGGTGACTGGGTGGAAATCAACGGCGTGGGCGGCGAGGTGATTGAGATCGGCCTGTTACGAACCGTCCTGCTGGAGGCGGGCAATTGGACAGAGACCGGGCATCCGACAGGACGGCAAATCGCTTTTCTCAACAGCTTCGCGGTGGAAGGAAACTACTTTAATTTTTCCACCACCGGCCAATGGCTCTGGGATCAGTTGCAGGTGTTCATCCCGTCAGGCGAGGATCTTTATCCCACCATGGAGAAGATACAGGCTGTGGTGGAGAAGGAAACAGCCGACGATACGAAGCTGGCCGAACAAGAGTGGGAGCGGGTGACACGCCGCTACGGCATGAAATCGTTCCCCGCCCAGCCTGCCATTAATATGCGGCAAAGCAGCCAGGGAGTGGAAGTGGTGGTTCGTTATATTACCCGGGCGAGCGAGCGGTACGACGTGCGGGCGCGCTTGAACCGCGCGGTGGTTAAGGTACTACACGAGACCAAAAGCGCCACACCTGCGACCGAAAACGTTCCTGCATCTACATAGGTGGGTTGCCCGCTAATTAATCCAGCGGCCGGCTTCGTCCTTCCTTTCGTGCTTTCGCATGTAGACTTCGAATTTCCTGCGCAATCGAGCCCGCCGCCACTCTTGATACCGTAGTGGGAGGCGGTAAGGTAAGTGGGGGCCGCGGAGGTAAAGAAAGCCGAAGAGCATTCCTCCCAGGTGCGCCACGTGGCTCACACCGGACCCGGGAGTGCTTAAGGAGCTCACAAATTCGATTGCCCCCATAATCACCACGAACCATTTGGCCTTGATGGGGATGATCATGTAGAGGTAGATGGGGCGGTCAGGGAAAGTCATTCCGTACGCCAGCAGCAAACCATAAACGGCGCCGGAACACCCGATGGTGGCCGTGGGGATCGGCGAGGGGAAGAGAGCACCCAGGGTCACGTCGAAGACTCCTGCGCCTATGCCCGTAAGAAAGTAGTAGAAGAGAAACTTCTTGCTTCCCCACAGGCTCTCCAGGTCCGATCCGAACATCCACAGAGCGAACATGTTGAAGATGATGTGGAACCACCCACCGTGCAGGAACAAGTACGTTACCAGTTCCCAAAGGTAGAACCCGTGGATCACGTCGTTCGTCCGCAGGGCAAACCAAGCAAAGGGATAGCCAAAGTAATTCTGCCCGAAGATTTGTAGGGGGATATAAGTGAGGATGAAAGCCCCGCTCGTGACCAAAATCAGCCACTTCACCATCCGGGTGAGCGGCGGCCCGAATGAGTACGCGACTTGCCGATAGTGGGGCATATCTAAAAGCCTACCACAACTCTAGGTGTCAGGTGTCGGGTGTCGAGTGTCAGCCGTAAGGGGTGAAGGCTAAAGTGTAAAGGTTAAAGGCTGAAGGATAAACATAAAGACTAACAGGCATCCTTTACCCTTTAGACTTCAACCTTTACCTTTTATTCCAGTTTTTTCCGGCCTACAGCGAACAACGCTCCGGCCATTCCCAGGAAGATCAACAAGCCAAAAACACTTGAGTTGGCGAGTCCGGCCCAATACTTGGTTCCGATCGCGACCTTTTGATCAACCTCGAATCCCACCAGCGCGGCCAGGATCAGGCCTCCGATGGAGCCGCCGGCGATGAGCCCCGCAGCAAACAAGGCGCCGCTGGAGACTTCGCCTTCCTGGCGCTTGGTAATCTTCTGGAGCAGCCCGCTCACCACGCCTCCCATAAAGATGGGCGCCGTGGTGGCAATCGGCAAATACGAACCCACAGCGAAAGCCAGCGAGCGCACGCCGCAGAGCTCCATGACCACCACGATGAACACGCCTAGCAGCACCAGTCCCCAGGGCAGGCTGTGGCGCAGGATGCCGTTGATGACCGTGCTCATCAGCACCGCCTGGGGCGCGGGAAGCCGCTCGGAGCCGATGCCCACGCGCTCCTGGAAGTCAATCCGCTGGCTGGCGGGATCGTAGTAGTAGCGCCCGTCCGGGATGGCATGCGAGCCGATGACGTTGATCACCTGGTAGGTCTTCCCGTTTTGTGAAGCCTCGCCCACCACGCGCATCTCCGCGCTCATTGCGACGTTCTGCAAGGCGAGCGGCTCAACCCGCGTGTAAGCGCGGTTGAGCAGAACCAAAGTGAATCCGATCACCAGAACGGAGGTGAGGGCGCCGACGATCATGGCCGTTTCGGCGCGCCGGGGAGTGGCTCCCACCAGGAAGCCCGCCTTCAACGATTGTGAAGTCGCCCCCCCCACCGCTGCGGCGATGCACACGATGCCGCCAATCGAGATCGCCACGGCCGGATAGGCCCCGGAAGTCCAACCCGCAGCGACAAAGAGCAGCGCCGTTAGCATTAGGGTCGCAATGGTCATGCCTGAAATCGGATTGGCGGACGCTCCGATCAGTCCCACGATGCGCGCCGACACGGTTACGAAAAGGAAACCAAAAACCACCACCAGGATGGAAGCAACCAGGTTTCCACTGACCCCCGGGTTGACCCGGAAAGCGAGCACCGCCCACACGATCAGGATCATTGCCAGCGAGCCGCCGAAGACCAAGGTGCCCGGCAGTTCTGTTTCCGTGCGCAGGGCGGCGACGGGTTCCGCCTCGCCTTGGCCTTTTCGCAATTGTCGCAGAGTCGAGCGCAAGGCGCGCACGATGGTGGGCAGCGTGCGCCCCAAAGTGAAAAGCCCCGCTGTGGCTACGGCCCCGGCCCCGATGGGGCGTATGTAGGCGCGCCAGATGGCGAAGGAATCCATGTCGCGGATGAGAACGGTGCCAGGGAAAATAGGGTGCTCAAGCCCCGCGCCAAAGAACTTGATCATGGGAATCGTGACCAGCCAGGAGAGCACGCCACCGGCAAATATCATCCCCGCTGTACGCGGCCCGATGATGTAACCCACACCGAGGTATTCCGGCGTAATGTCTGCCGCCAGGGTTGCCCCGTTAAACCACCCCGGCTGGTAGATGGGCCGTGGCCGCCAGAACAACAGGGCTTCATTCAGAAACTTGTAAACAAGGCCGAGGCCGAAACCGGCAAAGACCTTTCCCGCGAAGCTGCCGCCTTTTTCGCCCGCGATGAGCACGTCCGCGCAGGCCGTGCCTTCGGGATACGTCAGCGCGCCGTGCTCCACCACGTTCAACTGGTGCCGCAAGGGGATTACAAACAGCACGCCCAGCACGCTTCCCACCAGCGCCAGAAGCAGAACGCGGGGGATATCCGAAACGCCCAGCGAATAGCCCAGAAAAATCAGGGCCGGCAAGGTGAAAACCACTCCCGCAGCGATGGACTCGCCCGCCGAACCCGCCGTCTGCACGATGTTGTTCTCGAGAATGGTCGATCGCCCCAGCCACTTGAAGATGCTGATGGAAAGCACGGCGACGGGAATCGAAGCGCTCACCGTCAGCCCGGCGCGCAGCGCCAGGTAGACCGTGACCGCCCCAAAGACGATCCCCAGCAGGGCGCCCAGGATAACCGCGCGCAGTGTGAATTCGGGGACCTCCTTGTCCGCTGGCACGTAGGGACGAAATTCCGCGTGTGGGCTTTCTTCTGGAGATAGAGTGGCCATAAGTGTCCCTTGCTGATAGCTGAAGGCTGATCGCTGAGAGCTAGCTTCACCCGGCCAGTCGGGCGCGAGCTTTCTCATTCACGTGCTTGCCGTCCACGCTCTTGCCTGCCAGCTTGGCCATCGTGGCCTTCATCACCTTGCCCAGATCCTTGGCGCTGGCGGCGCCCGTCTCTTGGATGGCCGCCGCCACTGCGGCGTCGATTTCTTCCTCGCTTGCGCCCGCCGGCAAGTATCGCTCAATGATCTTGATCTCGGCTTCTTCCTTGTCTGCCAAGTCGTCGCGCTTGCCCTTGCGGAACTGTTCCACGGAGTCACGCCGCTGCTTGATGAGCGTGCGGAGAACCGCTAGGGCCTCCGCATCTTCCGGGGGCTTGCCGAGTTCAACTTTCTTGTTCATCAGAGCCGCCTTCGCCATGCGGAGGACCGAGAGCCTTAGCTCTTCCTTCGCTTTCATGGCGGCAACCAAGTCCTTATCAATCTGCTCCACGAGTGCCATGGTGAATCATCCCCTCCAGATTCTCGCAGACTATACCACAATCCTCAGATACTGGATTGACAGACCGATGGCATCGTTGCACAATGGATGAAGGTTAAGGCAGTTTGGTCAAGTGGCACGGGCACTCGTGCCTGTGCGAGTGGCTGTGCGCCCGTAGCTCAGCTGGATAGAGCACTTGCCTACGAAGCAAGGGGTCGGGTGTTCGAATCACCCCGGGCGTACCATTCCCTAGTTTTAGCCGCCCCAAGTATGAGGTCGAACGGTTTTCTATATGTGGGATATACACTTGCAGAATCAAGCAGGCAGTTCGAAAGCACCATTCGGAGGAGTTTTGCCTTTTCAGTGGGATCTTGCTTAAGATACAGAAAATACGCCTTGTTAGCGACTTCCAAAATCCTCAGCCCGTCTAGGATGCGGTCCGGTTTCGCCTCATCCAGAGCCTTCAAAGCCAGCAATATTTGTTGCTCTTGTAGCTGCCACTCCTGAGCTTTCCTGGCCCAGAAATCCTCGGAGATCCTTCCGTCGAGCTCGTCCGTGTACGCTTGGTCCATGCGGCGTTGAACTTCTGTTAATCGCCGCTGAAGTCGATTCCGTTCCTCAGCTCTTTCCGATTCAAGGCCGCTCCGGTCTTCGAGCATGGCCTATTCCAACTGGTTGAGAATATCATCCGGGACATAGATATCCTTCAAAATTTGCCCGAGTCGATTTCCGAGGTCTTCTTCTCGGAAATAAGGCAATTCACATTTCCCACGGTAGCCTGTGCAACAGCCTTATCAGAGGCGCCCGTTCGAACCTCTGGGAAGCGCAAAACAACTCCGTCGAATTTTTCTCAAAGGCCATCAAAGAGTTCGAGGCGGGTCATTACAGGTCGGACCTTGCGCATGCACTGTTTGCCCCAGCGGCGAAGTTTACGTTCACATATCGTTTTCGAAAGGCGCAGAAATATTTGAATCGCGCCTGGCAGTTGGTCGAAGCGGCAAACGCACGAGCCCTCTGCAATCCGATTCGTGGACTCCAAAAGCGCATAGACGACAAATGTCGGCATCTAAGAAATTACGTTAAAGAACTTGGTTTAGATCTGCCTCGAGCATTACATGAGGGCCAAGCGTGGCGCATTGCGCATGAGGAAAGACCACCGTCAGCACAGCACTGATCGAGGATACCTGGGGTCCATGTGGGAGTTCTGTATCCAGTTCTTTCCTCGGGGTCTTAAACGCGATCTATCTTTTTCCCATTCCGTTGAGACTTGGTTGGTGCGGGAGCGAGACGCACAAGCTACAGCGGGCCAGACGTCCACGCTACGTCGTCGGATTTAACTTCCAGATCGTGCACCCGGAGGTTCTCGCCTCACTCAAAATGCGGCTGTGCTTGCGCCGCTCACTGCACGACTGCACTCCTCTCGATTTCTCTGAGGGCTCCGCACGTGCTAGACGTGCGCAGCGCGCTTGATATCGACAGGAGGCGGCTAGGGTACGGACGCTGAAGCTTGGTTGGAATCCGCGCTCTGGGTGTTTCCATCCGAGCTTACGGCCGTGACCATATAGTAGTACGTCTGTCCGGTTTGGACATTCACGTCGATATAAGTGGTCCCGGTAATCGGCGAGGAATTCAGTGGCGTCGCGCCCTCCCCACCCGAGGCGGTGCCGCGGTAGACGTTATAGCCCGTTACTCCTGAGGTCGCGCTGGCGGTCCAAGTGAGAATTACGTCGTGTGTTCCCGTGCCCGAGAGCGATACCGTCTGCGGGCTGCCGGTGGCATTGTCGGTGATGCTCAGCGAGGCCGCACGGGTCCCCGTGGCTGTTGGAGTGAACAGAATTGCGATCGTGCAGTTACCTCCCGCTGCTACCGAGGGGCCGCAAGTGTTAATCTCCGTGAAGTCGGTGGGATTCGCGCCGGTGAATCCGATGCTCGCGATGCTCAAGGCTGCGCTGCCGGTGTTGTTCAGAGTGATTGCCTGAGATGAACTGGCTATGCCTACGGGTTCGTTCCCAAAAGTAAGGCTAGACGGTGAGACAGCGGCTACAGCGTTGCCCGTCCCTGTTCCCGTGGGCGTAGGCGATTGCGAGGCGCCGATAGCGGAGGCTGGTTTAAGCGCCACCATCTGCATCGTCCAGCCGTTGTTCGCCGACCCGGTGGCTGCATAACTGCCCGCGCTGCCCGCCACCTTGTCCTCAAGGAGATTGCCGTTGAGTGTCGAGCGGGCCGTGAACCCAGAACCCACCGTGCAGGCCGCGTCCCCCAGGCAGTAGCCGTAGATGATGTCACCCGCCACGCTGGTCACGGCAGTGCCGCTCGAAACCGCACCCGCGCTGCCCGAGGCGCCCACCTGAGCGTCGATGGGGTTCGTCGGATCGACGCCCGAGTATTCGCTAAGATAAAGTTCAAGGAAGCTGGAGTTCGCCGAGAGGGTGACCGTCACTGTATCCGCCCCACCCTTGATGTTCTTTGCATAGTACACCCGGCTGAGGGCCCCGCCCGGAGAACTCAATTGGTTTCCCACCGGAGTGAATACGTTTCCTTGCGAGTCGCTGACGGAGGAGGACGTGACGTTGCTGCTGTAATCGACGGCAACGAGAATAAGGTCGCCCGCAGTAGTGTTCGCAGGGAAAGAGAGGGACAAAGTCCTGGGGGTTCCAGATGCTGCACTCCCTGCAGCTTGCACAAAGGATGCCGGAATGGAAGCGGCAATCGCCAACGTTAGGGTGGCATTGCCTGTGCCGCCGGCGTTCGTCGCGCTCAAGGTCACCGTCGAGGTCCCCGCCGACATCGGCGTCCCGGAGATCAATCCCGTCCCGCTGTTCACGGACAGCCCTGTCGGCAATCCCGTGGCCCCGTAAGTGGTCGGCATGTTGGTTGCATTGATCTGATAGGAGAAGGCGCCTCCAACTGTCCCTGTCGCCGTCGTCGCGCTGGTGATCACGGGAGGCGCGACTACAGCGGACTGAGATGGTTTAAGCGCCACCATCTGCATCGTCCAGCCGTTGTTCGCCGACCCGGTGGCTGCATAACTGCCCGCGCTGCCCGCCACCTTGTCCTCAAGGAGATTGCCGTTGAGTGTCGAGCGGGCCGTGAACCCAGAACCCACCGTGCAGGCCGCGTCCCCCAGGCAGTAGCCGTAGATGATGTCACCCGCCACGCTGGTCACGGCAGTGCCGCTCGAAACCGCACCCGCGCTGCCCGAGGCGCCCACCTGAGCGTCGATGGGGTTCGTCGGATCGACGCCCGAGTATTCGCTAAGATAAAGTTCAAGGAAGCTGGAGTTCGCCGAGAGGGTGACCGTCACTGTATCCGCCCCACCCTTGATGTTCTTTGCATAGTACACCCGGCTGAGGGCCCCGCCCGGAGAACTCAATTGGTTTCCCACCGGAGTGAATACGTTTCCTTGCGAGTCGCTGACGGAGGAGGACGTGACGTTGCTGCTGTAATCGACGGCAACGAGAATAAGGTCGCCCGCAGTAGTGTTCGCAGGGAAAGAGAGGGACAAAGTCCTGGGGGTTCCAGATGCTGCACTCCCTGCAGCTTGCACAAAGGATGCCGGAATGGAAGCGGCAATCGCCAGCGTCGAGGTGGCGTTCTCGGTGAGACTGACGCCCACGGTAAGCAGAAATACAAAAAGGGCGAGTCGGGCAGAGCGCACGACGCTGGGATTCTTCCGACAGTTCTGAAGTTGGTTTAAGTAAGGCATAGTTCTCCTGTAGGGTTCTGCAACGAGTGCGAGCCGTGAAGAGGCTTGTGCAACAGTCTTCGGCATGATCTCCGAGGCTATCAGCACATTTTCAGGAGGCGGGAAATCTCTTCACGTCCAGAGGGGTTACCGTATGAGGGCATTTCCTCCTTCGTAGCGGGCGAGCTGGCTATAAGATGATCTCAGAAGATGATGTCCCCAGACGTCTTGGAGCGAGAGATTTCGGAAAAAAGAACGAGTCCTTGCAGCCACCGGCTCACCTCGTGTCGAACCTTTGTTGCGCCGGACCGCACAACGGACGATTCTGTGCCGCCAAGTCGCAGCTTTAAGGTGTTTATTCACTGAGTAAGGGACTGAGTTGCGGTCGTCTTAATGACCGCCTCCCACGGAAATCAGTGATTTTGGGTTATGCACGTAGCCTGCCAAATCAGCGATGCAACCCTAACGTTTGACTTGCTGAGGATGGGCCATGCCACGGGACTCGAGCGAAACGATGACAAATGTAAATCTTACATAAGCGGGGAAGAATTTACTCGCTACAAGCAGTAGAGAGGTCTTAATGCGGTCGCAGTTCTTGCGAGGAACGGTTCCTTCGGCCCCACGTGCGCTTGGCGACGATGGCCGGGGCCGCCGCAAACGCGTGCCGGAACTTCGGTGCGTAGCCGCCGTGCTTCTAATAAAAAGACGACTCCGCGCCGGTGTTCTGACGCCGCGGCTAGTGGTCTTCGGATGTGCGCGCTCAAAATGACGCGCCCACGGTCGTTGGGTATCCGCCGATTCCCTTTCAACATATGCTTGAACACCCGAGATAAGTGATTGCATTCGAAGGGGCTCCCCTGCGTCAAAAACAGTCCCGGGCCATTATGGATTTCATCAACCTGGCGGGATTTGGGCCAGATGTTGGATAGCTGAATCGACTTGGCTGACAGCGAGAGTTCTGAAATCGTCCACTCGGGCGTACTATCTTCTCAATGACTTAACGAGCCCCGGCATCCGCAAGAAGCCCTTTTGTGACATGGCTTGTGACGTAACCCCCTTCAAACCGGCCTGATTTTATGGTCATTAGGGCTTCCGCGGCAGCCCGCCGGGCCGCATGCCAAGGTGCGAGTCGTGACGGGTCATCGCCGGGTCAACGTCTCCCGTGACCTCACGAATGACGGCCGCCGGGATGCCCCCTTCCAGCATTTCCGTGATGGCTTGGTGACGAAGATCGTACAGCGACGCGGAGGAGATGTGGACACAGTTCATCAAGAGGAACAAGAATATCATTTGAGGGCTGATCGCTGGCATTTCTAGCGGGCTGTCCAGCCGCAGTCAATCGGAATCACCGAGCCGGTAATGCCCTGCGCGACATCGGTACAAAGGTACACTACCAATGCTGCGACCTCCTCCGGCCCCAGCATGCGTTTCAGAGCGGCAGGGCCGACCAGGAGTTTTTCGACGACCGCCTCCTCACTAATGCCGTGAAACTTGGCTTGCCCCGCGATCTGCTTCTCGGCCAAAGATGTGCGAATAAAGCATGGGCAGACGGCGACGGCCGTGATGTTGTGCGGCGCTCCTTCCAGGGCGGTTGCTTTGGTCAGGCCGATCACACCGTGTTTCGCCGCCACATAAGCGGACTTAAATTCCGTCGCCACCAGCCCTTGGGTCGAACTGATATTAATAATCCGTCCGCGTCTTTGCGCCCGCATATGGGGAAAGGAGTATTTCGTCGTGAGGAAAGGCCCCGTTAGCATGACGCCGATCAAATGGTTCCATTCCTCCACGGGGAACTCCGTGATGGGAGCGATATGCTGCAGACCGGCGTTGTTTACCAGAATGTCTATGCGCGTGTAGCGCTCAATGGTCATCTTAATAAGGCTTGACACATCCTCGACGTCGGAAACGTCACCGTGATGGAATAGCGCCCTCCCTCTCGCATCGAGGATGCCCTGCACCGTGGCCTTTCCACATTCTTCGTCAATATCATTTACGACCACGGTAACGCCCTCGTCCGTCAAGGCTGTGGCGATTGCCTTGCCCAACCCCCGGGCGGCGCCGGTCACGATGGCCACCTTGCCCTTGAGTGAATGGCTCATCCGGGCAAGCATTGGCAGTGGTTCATTGGGATTGGCATGCATAAGCAACTCCCTTCCAGGGTTTCACGCCCGCCCTTGCAGGTTGAATATTCCCGGAGCCCGTCGAGATGCAGAGACGAAAAAGCATCAGAGGAAAGGGGACAGTGGATGAGGGTCACCTGCGGTTCGCCCCCTGTTCCCCAAGCTATGAATACCGATCCACACGGACGCGGGCGGTGATGGCGTGGGCCAGCATTCTTTCTGCTTCGCACTGCCGCTCGGTAACCTCGCCGATGATTTTGCTTGCGGCAGGCGTCATGCGCTGATAGGTCACGGTCTTCAAAAACTTGCCTACCCACAGGCCTCCGGTGTAACGTGCCGCGCGGCTGGTGGGTAGAATGTGATTGGTGCCAATGCACTTGTCGCCGTATGCGACGGTGGTCTCCGGACCCATGAACAGCGAGCCATAGTTGCGGAGATTCTCGAGATAATAATCCGGGTCCGCCACCTGGATTTCCAGGTGCTCGGGGGCGTAATCGTCAGCCATATTCACAGCCTCGTCGGGGCTCTCGGCAATATAGATCTTGCCGTTGTCGCGCCAGGAGATCGCGGCCACATCTTTTGTGGGCAGAACCTCCAATTGCCGATTGACCTCGCGCTGGCATTCCCGACCAAAAGCTTCGCTGAAGCAGATCAGGGCGACGCCGCTCGCGGGATCGTGCTCGGCTTGCCCTAGAAGGTCGCACGCCACCAGCGCAGGATCAGCGGAATCGTCCGCGATAACCATAATTTCCGTCGGCCCCGCCAACAGGTCAATGCCACATCGGCCGTAAAGCTGTCGCTTCGCTTCCGCCACGAACTTGTTCCCAGCCCCGCACAACATGTCAACCGGCTCAAAGACTCCCATGCCGAAAGCCATCATGGCGAATGCCGGAACTCCGCCCAGAATAAAGATGCGGTCCGCGCCTGCCTTCTTCATGGCGTTCACCGTCGCCGGAAAGAATCCCTCCCCCTTTACCGGCGGCGTGAAGGCGTACACGTTCTTCACGCCTGCGACCTTGGCAGGAATGATGCTCATTTGCGCCGACCCGAACATGGGATAGCGTCCGCCCGGAATGTAGCTTCCTACCGATTTTATGGGCACGTGCTTGTGCCCCAGAATGATGCCCGGACGCGTTTCCACCTCGAGCGGTTGCATCGTGGCCATTTGCGCTTGCGCAAACGCTCGCACATTGGCCTGGCAAAAATCGGTATCTTCCACAACTTGGGGTTCGACCAGGGCAATGGCCTCATCGACCTGCGCCGGGCTAAGTTCAAAGTTGGGCGGGTCCCAATCGTCGAACTTCCGGCTGTACTGGCGAACTGCTTCCATGCCGTTTTGCTCCAGATCCAGCAGCATTTTGGAAACAATCGCCGCGCATTCGGGATCAGTTTGAAAAAGGCGATGTCCGCCTTCCTTGATGACTTTCATGCCTGCCCGCTTTTTAGCCAGAATTTCCTTTTGGCATTTCTGACGGTCCCAATATACTACACGCTGCCTCGCTTTGAAGCGATTTGCTTCGGGTTCCATCCAACCGGCCCCGGCGAACCCCAGAGGGCTCCCTGGCTTGCTTAGCGCCCGCCTCTAACCACAAGGACTATGGGACCTCCTCAAAGCAGCCCTGCTCTTGGGCGCACAGTCATCCGCAGACATCACATAGAAGGTGTAAAAAAATCCCCGTCGGGGCACGCCATGGCGTGCCCCGACATGAGCTCTCAAGGGTTACATCAGCCGAAATTGAGCTGTGCCAAATTCTTCGCACCCTCTCCTCCCTTGGGTGAGGGGGCCGGGGGTGATGGGGTTCGACAAGATTGGGTTGTCAACCTGGGCCGCCACGCACCAGAGGGTTTTCAGTTTATCTTCAGGCTTGCGGGGTTATGATAGAGGCATGCGGTCGAGCCGTTCTTGACCATGCGCGTGCTCATTATTGAAGACGAGAAAGGCATGGCCGAGCTCCTTAAGAAGGGGCTCGAGGAGGAGAACCATCGCGTCGCCTTGGCGTTCGATGGCCTGGAAGGATTGGACCTGGCCAAAATCTATGAGTTTGACGCCATCGTGCTCGACCTCATGTTGCCTCGCGTGGATGGCTTCGAGGTCGCCCGCCGCCTCCGCCACGCCGGGAATCAAACTCCCATCCTGATACTGACCGCTCGTGACGCCGTGCCGGACATCGTCAAGGGACTGGATCTGGGGGCGGACGACTACCTGACGAAACCTTTTTCCTTCGAGGAATTCCTGGCACGCCTGCGCACGGTGGCCCGGCGGGGCTCGGCTCCACGACCCACGTGTTTACACGTAGCTGACTTAACGCTCGATCCCGCCTCGCGCCAGGCCCTCCGCGGGCGGCGGGAAATCCGCCTTTCTCCCACCGAGTATCGCCTCCTCGAGCTGCTCATGCGGCGCGCCGGCCGCGTGGTCACCCGCACCGCGATTGTGGAAGCCGTTTGGGGTCTCGAGAACGACATCGAGGAGAATACCCTGGATGCCTTCGTGCGTCTGCTGCGGGGCAAGGTGGACAAGGGTTTCAGCCCCAAGCTGATTCAGACGGTCCGGGGAATTGGATACTGCCTGCGGGAGGGTCCGAAGCCATGACCAGCCTCCCCCTTCGCATCCGGATTACGGCCTGGTATTTCGCCGTCCTGTCGACCGGTTTTTCGCTTTTTGGCGTCATTGCGTTCTACGCGATGCGCGGCAGCATTCTCGAAACTGTGGACGAAAACCTACAGGATCAGGTTCAGGGAATACGCGAGCTGATCGAGCGAGAATCCGGAAAAACAGAACTCGACCGTGAGCTGCGCGCCATCGAAGAAATCCGCGCAGGCAGCGATCTCCTGCAAGTTTCAGACCCTGCGGGCAACTGGATCTATCGCTCCCGGACGATGACTCAGTACGGCCCGGCGGCGCCAGGAGAGACCAGGACTTCGCTCGCCACGCAGCAACCCAGAGGCGTGCCCTTGCGTGTGCTGACGCTTCCGGTGAAAGCGGCGGGCAAAATTTATGTCGTGCAGCTCGCCTACCCGCTGGACGATTTCAACGAAGCGCTGGACCGTTTCCGCCGCATTCTGTTTCTCTCCTCCCCGCTTCTCCTCTTGCTGGCGTCGGCGGGAGGCTACTGGCTGAGCCGGCGCGCTTTGGGGCCGGTGGATCAGATTACCCGGGAAGCTCGGAGCATCAGCGCCCAGAATCTCTCCAGCCGCCTGGTTGTGCCGCGCACGGGAGACGAACTGCAACGTCTGTCGGAAACACTGAACGGGATGCTGGAGCGGCTGGAGCAGGCGTTCAGGCGAATCACGCAATTCACCGCCGACGCTTCTCACGAGCTGCGCACTCCTGTGGCGCTGATGCGGACGCGGGCGGAGATCGCCCTGCGCAGGTCGCGCTCCGAGGAGGAGTATCGCGAGACGCTGCGGCAAATCCTCGAGGACCTTCAGAGGACATCTTCCCTGATTGAAAACTTGATGCTCCTCGCCCGCGCCGACTCGGGGGCTGAATCCCTCGAGCGCGCTCGCATCAACATTGTTGAAAACGTGGGCGACGCTTGCCTCGAGGGCCGGGCCCTGGCGGAGACGAAACAGATCAGTCTGCGCACCGAGTTGCCGGAATCACCTGTCTGGATCGAAGGCGATGCCAACTCCTTGCGAAGGCTGTTCCTGATTCTGCTCGACAACGCCGTGAAATTCACTCCCCCCCAGGGCTGCATCACGGTCTCCCTGAGCTCGAGCGATGGCTGCGCCGTGGCCGAAGTCCGAGACACTGGAATCGGCATTGCCGCCGAGGACCTTCCCCATATCTTCGAACGCTTTTTCCGCGCCGACCGGGCACGCTCGCGCCAGACCGGAGGCGCGGGTTTGGGATTGTCCATCGGGAAGTGGATCGCCGAAGCCCATGGGGGAACCATCAGCGCTCTGAGCCAGCCGGGAGAGGGTTCGGCGTTCCAGGTGCGAATCCCCCTGGCGTAGCGGCGAGTTCACCTCGCCACCCGAACCTCGTCTAGCCCCCCCCCTACGCTCACCCAACCGCTCGGGTCTTTCGACTCGCGAATTCCGGTTCGAGACCGCACAAAAGGTGGGTTTTTGGCCACTTTCTTGAGTTCGTTTGGCCTTTTTTGCATGCAAAAACCAGTTCGTTTTTAGCGTTCTAAAAAGCTAAGCCCTTTGTTTGCAATAGATAACTGAGTTCGTTCCCTCTATTTTAGTATCTTTTTTCCATTTCCGCGCTTTTTTCCCCTTGCCGGGTCCATTTCGCCTTCCCTTGCCGCGCCCGCTTTCGAGCGTTCTCTTGCGACAACTAACATAGGCTACCACGAATCGGTTCTCGTGTCAAGCGGAAAGTGGGGAGACAAAAAGGCAGGTGTCAGGGGTCTGGTTGCGGGGGCTGGAAAACTGCTCCGGGTACTTTCCGAGGACGCCGTGACCCAGGCACAACCGCCCCAGGCGACAGGGCGGACCACATTTACGGTTTGCCGACACGGCCAAGTGACCACCAACCTTAACCAAAGACCCGAAAAGCACTTGGATTGGTAGGCAAACTCGCGCCAAGTAGTAGCACATGAGCAGCGTGTCAGCACCGGGATAAAAGGGAGCCAATTTCATCAGTCTAAGGGGAACCGGGTTTTGAGAGCCTCATCGGCGGGAAGGCGATAAAAACTCTACAGAAGTTTCTACATGCGAACCGAATTCGATTTGATTCAGCTTTCTGCCAGCGCGGTTCGGTCTCCCATCGCTGCCCCAGGACGTCGAAGCTTCACAGTCATTATTCGTATCGCAGCGCCACTATCGGGTTGACCTTGGTCGCCCGGCGGGCAGGGATATAGCAAGCGAGCAGAGCGACGACTGCAAGCAGGAGAGGTACAACGACTAATGTGGCGGGGTCCGTCGGTTTGACCTCATTGAGCGAAACGTCCCAGCTTAGCTTGCCGCCCAGAAACCGTATCAGCGCCATCGCGCCGCCCAGGCCGATCGCCAAGCCGAGCAGCGTCAGGCGCACCCCGCTCCGCAGGATGAGGCGCAATACATCGTGGGGGTGAGCGCCCAGGGCCATGCGTATACCGATCTCGTGGGTGCGCCGGCTCACCGCATAGGACATCACGCCAAACACCCCGACCGCCGCCAGCACCAAGGCGGCTGCGGCGAACACAGCCAGCAGCCAGGTGAAGAATCGCGTGCGCTGTGCTTTATACCAGCGTGTGTAGTCGGCAGTCCAGGTGGAGTCGACCACGACGTCCTTGGCAACCTCCAACACCGCCCGCTCCATGGACCGGGCCAGCCTGGCCGGGTCGGTCGCACTCCGGACGAGGAACGTAATGGACATTTGCTCCTCCGCGGGCTGCCGGCGAACCTGGGCAGGCAGTTGCGAATAGGGGAAGTACACGGCCGAATGCAATGGGCTTCCCATAAGCCACCGAACGTCGCCCACCACGCCTACCACTTGGCGTCGCTCGATTTCATCGACCTGCCAGATGCCAATGTTAATCATTTTTCCGATGGGGTCCCGCCCGGGGAAAAACTGCTGCGCGATGCTTTGACTAATGATGGCGACGGGCAGAGAACTGGCCGAGTCCCCCTCCGTGAAATCCCGGCCTTTGAACACCGGAATCTCGAGCATGCGAAAGTAGCCCGGGCTGACCGGCTCGTAACACACCCCTTGCTCATAGTCGCGCCGCGGCGGGCCTTCGGTGCTCACGGGCCGCGTGTTGCAGCCCCAGAGAACTCCTGAGCCCGTTACACTGACGGCGCTTACGCCCGGGAGCGCCTTCAGGCACTCCCCGATGCCTTGAATAGTTAAGGCCCTTTTCGGCTTCATTCGTAAGAAGGGGCTACCATCCCTCAGGTGCTCCATGTACTCATACCGGGCCAACTGGACGTACATCTGTGTCAGGTTATCCGTGTTGAAGCCCACCTTGGCGTGAAGAATTCGCCAGAGGTCGTGAATCATCAGCCCGGCGCCCATCAGCAGCACCACTGAGAAGGCGATCTGGGTGACAACCAGCCCGCCTTGTATTCTTCGGGCGCCGAGATTATCGGCCCGCTTGCGCCCCCCTTCCTTCAAGGACTCGTTCAGATCGGGCTTCGAGGCCCCGAGGGCGGGAAACAACCCAAATAACAGGGCGGTCAGGCAAGTAACCAAGACGACAAAGCCGAGAACGCGGACATCAACAAAAATCTCGTCGGCTCGCGGGATGGCGAACTGCGGGCTGAGGTGGACGGCCAGTCGCACGCCGCCGTAGGCGAGCAGCAGGCCCAATCCCGCACCCAGCCCGGAAAGCAGCAGGCTCTCGGTCAGCAACTGGCGAACCAAGCGGCGCCGGCCGGCGCCCAGGGAAGTGCGCAAGGCCATCTCCTTCTCGCGCGTGGCCGCCCGCGCCAGAACCAGGTTCGCCACATTCGTGCAGGCGATCAGCAGCAACATGCCTACCGCCCCAAAGAACGCCAGGAAAAGCTTCTTGTAGTCGCCGTACAGGTAAACTTGCAGCGGCTGGATGCGCGCGCCGTATCCCTTCTGCTCGGCGGGGTACTGTTGGGCAAGGCGCGCCTCGATGACGTCGAGTTCCGCCTGCGCTTTCTCGACGCTGATCTCAGGTTTCAGACGGCCAAAGACCTCCATCTCGCGCGATTCCCGTACGCCGGCCCAGTTAGCGCCCATCCAGAGGTCGACCTTGGACCACCCGATGTCCCGAAATTCAGGGCACATCACGCCGACGACGTGGCGGAGATTTCCATCCAGCAGGATGGTAGTGCCCACAATCGAAGGGTTCGAGCCGAAGAGTCGCTGCCAAGCCTCAAAGGAGAGCACTGCGCGGTGGTTCTGACCCGCTTTGAAGTCCTCGGAGAGAAACAGGCGGCCCTGGCAGGCCTTCGCGCCCAGCATCCGAAAATAGCCCTCACTTACATACCGAGCCACAATCTCCGCAGCCCGGACGGGCCCGCTGAGGATGAACGTCCCGGGGCCTAGAGACTGGGTCAATATTTCGAAGCTCTGGCTCTGTTTCTTCCAGTCCTGAAAGGTGGGCGTGGAAACCTGATCAAAGCCTTCAGGCTCCGGCTTGTCGAGACGCCTCTCATAAATGCCTACCAGGCGATCCGGTTCGGGATACGAAAATGGGCGCAAGAAGGTCGTGTCCAGGATGCTGAAGACTGCCGTGGTCGCCCCAATCCCCAGGGCCAGCGTGAGCACAGCCACCGCCGTGAAGCCAGGATTCTTGCGCAACTGACGCAGGCCGTAGCGAAGGTCCTGCCAGAGCGTCTCGGCCGAATTCCATCCCCACATTTCCCTGCTCCTCTCTTGCGCCAAGGTCACGTTCCCGAACCGGCGCAACGCTGCATAGTGAGCTTCGTCGGGCGGCATGCCGGATTCCAGGTTCTCCTGCTCTTCCATTTCGAGATGAGAGCGAATCTCTTCTTCGAGATCGTCCACCGGCTTCGGCCGGCGAAACAGAGCACCGAGTTTGGCAAGCTCGCGCCGCCAGCTCATTGCCCTTCCTCGGACTCGGCGGGCCGCAGAACGCCGGTAATGGCCCGCACAAAGCGCTCCCAACGCGAGGTCTCGGCCACCAATTGCCGTCGTCCCGCCGCTGTCAGGCGGTAGTACTTGGCCCGCTGTTTGTTTTTGGAAACGCCCCATTCGGCGGTAATCCAACCTTCCTGTTGCAGGCGCTGGAGTGCGGGGTAGAGCGACCCGTGTTCCACCTTGAGCGTCTCTTCCGACAGGCGCTCAATGGACTTGGCAATGCCATGTCCGTGAGTCGGTCCCCAGCGCAAGGTGCGCAGAATCAGCATGTCGAGCGAGCCATAAACAAGTTCGATTCGGTCTCCGGATGATTGCTTGGCCATAGTGGCAGGTAATCTACCACATGAGGTGGTAGATTGTCTACTAAATAAAACGGTGGGCTCGTGACCCGCTCAGACCTTCTCGAAAGGTTTTCCTTGCCTGGTCGGAGGGTTTCGGAAGAAAATCCGGTCGGCGCCAATTTGCTCATGCTCACCCCTGGAGCGCAGGAGTGACTGGGTACCGCGCTGAGCAGCCCACGGCCGAGCCGCGATATGAGCCCCCACGAGGGAGCCCGGCTATCGGTCAAGCAGCCTCCGCTGTACGCAGGATCACCTCGCTCTTCACGGTGGCCCTTCTGGCTGACGGCGCTGGGGGGTATCTGTTTGCCTTGATATTTGGTCGGGACCTGCCGGAGTCGGAGTGTCGGGGAATTTCACTTGCACTTCCCGCACACGCTTTAGTGTGCCCGAAAGCGAGCTTTTCTGCTGAGTGGCTCCCTCCAAACCGTTGAAACTGGCTCCCCTTTAAGCCGGTGCTAACACAAGTGACCGCCAACCTTAACCAAAGACCCGAAAAGCACTTGGATTGGCAGGCAAACTCGCGCCAAGTAGTAGCACATGAGCAGCGCGTGGCATCATCGGGAGTGTGCTACAATCGGCCCACTTCTTAAGGGGGGGAGTTATGAGAAAGGCTGTTGTGGCCTGGATAGCGGCGCTAGTGCTGGCTCATGGGCTGTCCGGCGCAGCCAAGCCCCGGACTGGCGGCACGTACTCGATTGTCGGGTTCGATCCGGTAACGGGAGACTTGGGGGTCGCGGTGCAGTCGCGTTTTCTAGCTGTCGGCGTGGTCGTTCCGTTCGCCAAAGCAAATGTGGGAGCGATCGCAACCCAATGTTTTCAGAATGCGAGTTATGGTCCGAGGGGTCTGGAGATGCTGGAGAAAGGCCTCACCCCCGAGGAAGTCGTAGCCGAGCTTATCCGTGCCGACCCGGAGCGAGACCTTCGGCAGGTGGGGGTAGTGGATGCCCACGGGCGTTCGTTCTCCTTTACGGGGAAGAATTGCCCCGAATGGAAAGGCGGGCGCTTCGGGCCGAACTACGCGATCCAAGGCGACATCGTGGCCGGTGAGGCCGTCGTGGTCAATATGGAAAAAGCCTTTGTCAATACGGCGGGATCGCTCGCGGACCGACTCATCGCCGCCGTCGATGCAGCGGAAGCGGCGGGTGGAGACAGGCGGGGCAAGCAATCTGCCGCCTTATTGGTTGAGCGTACCAAGGGCGGGATAAGCGGCTACACTGATCGGTTTATCGATATTCGGGTGGATGACCACCCGGACCCGGTGACGGAACTAAAGCGGCTATACGCACTGTGGGAGCGGAACTTTCTCGTACCGCCCCGCCTGAAAACCGCGGAGAATTTTGCGCGGGCCGGAAACGTCGAGGCGGCGCGAATCGAACGCGAGCGCGCCATTGCCCCGTTTGAGCGGGACATACGTGCAAATCCGAACGACGCCGACGCGCTGAGCAGTCTTGCATCGATCCTGGCTGAGTCCAACCTCGATCTCGACCGCGCTGTCGAGCTTGCCGAGCGCGCGATAAAGCTGGCGCCGGGTGAGGACGATTACCGCGACACACTCGCCGAAGCTTACTTCCGCAAAGGGAACGTTGCCAAGGCCATCGAAATCGAAACTGAGCTTGTCCGGAAGAATCCCGGCGACACGGACTACGTTAAATCGCTGGAGCGCTTCAAGGCCGCCCGGAAGCCCTAGCGGCGAGGTCGGCTGCAATGGCCCAACGGGAACGAAAGATACCCTTCCGTGACAATGACCGTATCGTCCCCTCACTGGGCCCAGGAGTGCACGCGAGGGCCCAAGAATCGCGATTGACGGGGGCGCAAAACCACAGAAAAGACGCTCACCCTCACGGGATGTGTGTTATAGAGATTTTGTGAGAAATCCTAGACCCACACCCGGAGGGTGAACGATGGAAGCAAGCCTACCGCAATTGATTCTGCCTATCAAGATGGAAAGAAGTTCGGAGCGGCTGACCAGTCTGGGCGGGCTGGTGGTGTTGGAGGAACTGGCGCGAGCGGTGAAGCTGTGGGAGGAAGTAGACCGAGCGCTGGAGGGTCCGAAGTCGGGACGAGGATATAAGCCGCGGGAGTTTGTGCAGGCGCTGGTGTGGATGCTGCATGCGGGAGGAAGGCGGCTGGAGGACTTGCGGGAGTTGCGGGCCGAGCAGGAGGTGCTGGGGGAGTTGGGCTTGGAAGCGGTGCCGGACGCCGGGACGGTGGGGGACTGGCTGCGTCGGCAAGGACGGGGCGGGGCGGAAGCGATCCAGCAGGTCAGCCGGAAACTGGTGGCGTCTTGTTTCGAGCAAGAGGAAGTGATTCTGGATGTGGATGCCACAGAGATCGAGGCGGAGAAGCAGGAAGTCGCGTGGACCTATAACCACGTGCAGGGCTACATGCCTTTGCTGGGGTACGTGAACGGGGTGTGCGCGGGTCACCAGTTCCGGGAAGGCAATCAGAGTCCCAGTGCCGGGATCTTGGAGTTTGCACAGAGCTGCGAAGCGGCGCTGCCGCCGGGGAAGCGAATCTATTTCCGCAGCGACAGTGCGGCCTACCAAGCGGCCGTGATTAACCATTACAGCCAGCCAGGGCGCAGTTTCACGATCACGGCGGACCTGGACGCCGCCGTGAAGCGAGAAATTCAGAACCTGCCGGCAGGGGCTTGGCAACCCTACCGGACGCAAGCGGGCATCGCCACCGACCGCGAGATTGCCGAGACGGTGCACACCCTGAACGGGACCAAGCAAGCTTTCCGGTTGATCGTATTGCGCTGGCCGAATCCGCAGCCGAATTTGTTCGAGGCGGAGCGCTATTGCTATCACGCGGTGGCCAGCAACCGGGAGGAGCCGGCGAGCGAGGTCGTCTGGAAGCACAACCAGCGAGGGGAGAGCGAGAACTGGCATAAGGAACTGAAGGTGGGTTTTGGCATGGAGGTCGCCGCGGCGACCCGTGCGGGCAGTTGGAGGCCAATGCCCTGTATTTTGCCATTGGGGTGTTAGCCTACAATTTGGGGCAAGTGTTGAAAGGGCGGGTGCTGCCGGCGTCCTATCGCACGGTGACGGTGGCCACGCTGCGCTGGAAGGTGTATCGGCTGGCGGGGAAGCTGGTGCGCCACGCGCGCGGCTGGATGCTGCAGATCAAGGCCGACCTGGAGAAATGGCTCTTATTGCAATCCGCTCGGGTCTGTTGCGCGACGCTGCGGACCTGAAGCAGGGAGGCAAAAAACGGCTAGCCGTGGAACTACCGCGCGGCGGTGTCCGCCGGTGGTGGGAAAAAATTATCCGGAGGACGCATGGGCCCCTGAATCATGAGCTGAATTGACTCGCGACTTCCCTTCGGTTAACCGAAGGTCGCGCCCGTCACCCTTTCCACCTCCTCACAACCGCCTCACCCCGCCAATCGCGATTCTTGGGGAGAGAGGAATCATTGCAAATCGCATCGGTTGGGTATACAGTACGGCACCGGGGTCTCAAAAAGGAGACTCCAACCGAGGTAATATCCGTCACGACAATATGTCGTAGGGCCCTTCGCCCTGACATCATCCATCTTCGTCCTTGGAGGCAGCATGAAACTCCTACGCTTGCTTCCCTTGCCCGCTCTTCTAACCATCTCCTTTCTCGTATCCTCCTCATTGACAACCTCCGCGCAAACGGCCCGCGTCCCCGAGCGCGTTATGCAACCTGTGGACCTGGAGAAGCTCGTCACATTGCAAGGGAATACACATCCGCTGGCGCGCCCTGAATTTGACCAGGGCGCCGCGCCTGACAGCCTGCCCATGGAACGCATGCTGCTCGTCTTGCAGCGTTCGCCGGAGCAGGAAACCGCGCTGCGGAAGTTGCTGGACGAGCAGCAGGTCAAGTCCTCACCCAACTATCACATGTGGCTCACCCCGGAGCAGTTTGGCGAGCAATTCGGCCCCGCCGATGCGGATATACAGGCCGTGACCGATTGGCTTACGACGCAGGGCTTTCGCATCAATCGAGTGGCAGCGGGCCGCACGGTGATCGAGTTTTCGGGTACGGCGGGCGGGGTGCGCCAGGCCTTTCACACGGAGATCCACAAATACGCGGTGAACGGCGAGGAGCACTGGGCCAACGCGAGCGACCCGCAGATTCCTGCGGCGCTCAAGCCAGTGCTGGCAGGCTTTGCCTCGCTGAACAGCTTCCCCAGGCAACCGATGATCCAGCGCCTGGGCGCCTTTTCACGCTCGAAAGGTACGGGTGAGGTGAAGCCACTCTTCACTTATGCTGGCACCAACAATGAGACCTACTATGCGCTCGGTCCGACTGATTTCGCCACCATTTACAATGTTTTGCCACTCTGGAATGCAGGCACCGACGGTACCGGGCAGACCATTGCCATCGTCGGCGCGTCAAACATCAATGTTCAGGACGCCCGCGACTTTCGCAACCTGTTCGGCTTGCCGGCCAAGGACCCGCAGATCATCGTGGACGGCGTTGACCCAGGGGTTACGCAGAGCGCATGGGAGACTGAAGCGGACTTGGACGTCGAATGGTCAGGCGCGGTGGCGAAGAATGCGACTATCAAGCTTGTCGTCGCAGAGGACACTGAGTCCACGTTTGGAGGAGACCTGTCCGCCGCGTACATCATTGACAACAACCTAGCGCCGGTCATGAGCGTGAGCGTGGCTTCCTGCGAGGCGGCGCTCGGCACCGGCGGCAATGCTTTCTACAATTCACTTTGGGAGCAAGGCGGCGCTGAGGGCATCACCATAGTTGTCGCTGCAGGCGACAACGGCTCGGCCGGATGTGATTATGCGCAGTACGAGACTGCGGCAAAGTATGGCTTGGAGGTCAACGGAATTGGTTCGACGCCGTTCAACGTTGCCGTGGGCGGGACGGACTTTAACGACGTCAACATCTGGTCCATGTATTGGTCAAGCACAAACAATTCCATCACGCTATCTTCCGCCCTCTCGTATATTCCCGAAACGACGTGGAACGACTCCTGCGCGCGCTCCGGCCAAGCGAGTTCCTGCGCGTCAGCAGGGAGCGACACCCCTACTGGCATAGATCTCATCGCCGGCAGCGGCGGGGCCAGCAATTGCGTTACATCCACAAGCACGACCACGAGCTTCACTTGCACTGGCGGATATCCCAAACCTGCCTGGCAGACTGGAAAAGGCGTGCCCAATGACAGCGCTCGCGACATGCCGGACGTCTCCTTGTTCGCTGGCGCCGGCTCCAGCCGCAGTTTCTACATAGCCTGCGAGGCCGACGCACTCCCGCCGGGATACGCCTCCTGCAATCAGTATGACGGGAACTGGTGGTTCTTGGGCGGCGGGGGGACGTCCGCATCGGCGCCCGCCTTCGCCGGCATCATGGCGCTGGTCAATCAAAAGACCGGCGAGCGCCAGGGCAATGCGAATTATGTCCTGTACCCCCTGGCCGCGAAGAGTGGCGCAAGTTGCACTTCGAGTGCGAGCATAGCCGTTACCGCCAACAGTTCTCCCTGCATTTTCTACGACGTGGTCAGTGGTAACAACTCCGTGGCCTGCGTGGGTGGCTCGCCGAACTGTAGCATCACGACGAGCGGTGGTTACGGCATCCTGGAGGTCAATCCTCCCACCAATACTTCCCCAGCTTGGACCACCAGCGCCAACTACGACTTGGCCACTGGCCTCGGCTCAGTGAACGCCGCCAACTTGGTGAATAAGTGGACTTCGGTCAGCTTTGCACCCACAACCACTACACTGGTTAATCTTTCCCCGACCACCCTCACTCACGGCCAGCCGGTCAACTTCACTATCAATGTTGCTCCTGGCTCCGGCAGCGGCACTCCGACGGGCGATGTCTCATTTATCGCGCAAACGGGCGGCAGTTCAACCCATGTTGCCGGCATCGGCCCCTTTACGCTGAGCGGCGGGAGCGTCACCAACTCGACCAACATGCTCCCCGGTGGGACGTATGGCGTGGCGGCACACTATGCAGGTAATGGGACTTATGGGGCGAGCGACTCGACCCCGCCCGTCCAGGTCACGGTGAACCCCGAGGGCAGCCAGACACATGTCGCCCTGTTGACCTTCGATCCCGTTACGGGGCTGGAGACGAGCTCCAACGCGACCTCAGTAGTGTATGGCTCTTCACTCAACATCCTGCGCGCGGATGTCACAAACAGCTCTCCCAATGTTTGTTTTAACAATTCCACGGGCATTTTCACCTATCAATGTCCTTCCGGACAGGTAACGCTCACCGATAATGGCCGGCTCATCGACCTCGGCACTTACAAACTGAACAGCCAGGGCTACACTGAAGATCAGTTCACTCAGCTCGCCGGTGGATCGCACAACCTGGCAGCAAGCTATGCCGGTGACAGCAGCTACAACGCTAGCACATCGCCTACGGATGCGATTACCATCACCCCCGCACCAACCACGATCACGCTCAGCCCCCAGCAATCGACTGTCGTGGGAACGACTGCCACTGTTAACGTGAACGTCAGCACACAAAGCTACGGTGCTGCCCCGACAGGTACGGTGCAGTTCCTGAACAATGGCGTCCCCATCACCAACCCGCAATGGATCTTTGGAAATCCATACTCACCCTCCACCGGTACTTACGCTAGGGCAGTATTCAGCGTCCCCTTGGCTTTTTTGCCCATAGGGACCAACAGCGTCACGGTGCAGTACAACGGCGACACTAACTACGCATCCTCGGCCTCGTCCGCAATTACGATCAACGTCACCGACTTCAGTATGTCAGCGAGCCCACCCACCATCAGCATCTCGGCGCCAGGGCAATCCGGGACTTCGACCATTACCCTGACTCCTTTGGGCGGGTTCAGCGGTACAGTAGACCTGAACTGCGCGCCTTCGGACCAAAGTTTGACCTGCACAATCTCTCCGTCGTCAGTGAATGTGACAGGCTCTTCGCCTGCGACAGCTACCCTTACCGTCGGCAGCACGGGCCAAGTCAGCGCAACGCCGCGCTGGACACGATGGAGAGTGCCACCGAGTTTCCGCTTGCCAGTTGAATGGCCCGGGCTGTTGACGGGATTCCTGGCTCTGGCAGCGCTCGTGAGCTTGGCGATGGCGCGGCGGTCATCAGCTTGGCTGTCTGCAGGCGCGCTGCTCATCTTAGGGGTATGGGTAGCCTGTGGAGGCGGCAGTGGAGGTGGCGGAGGCAGTCCGCCTCCCCCGCCGGCGCCCCTGGTAAGTCTCTCGGCGACCAGTCTCACTTTTGGCCAGATGAACGTGGGCTCGGCCAGTACGCCTCAAGCTATAACGCTTTCCAACACCGGCAATGCCTCGCTGAGCATCTCGAGCATCGCGCTTGTGTTTTTGTATGGGATAGACTTTGCGCAAACCAACAATTGCGGAGGCGGCGTGGCGGCGGGATCCAACTGTACAATCAATGTGACCTTCACCCCGCAGCATACCGGGGCACGTTATGCGTCGCTTGTCATCACCGACAACGCGGCACAGAGCGAACAGACGGTAACCTTGTCCGGCACCGGGATCGCAGTTGCCACACAGCCTGGCACCTATTCGGTAGGCGTCTATGGCCAAGGTTGGGGAACCATCCACTGGGTGCAACCAGAGCTTTCGGTGACCGTGCAATAAACACGGCGGGCCAAGGAACAGTGACAAGTGATGAATGACGAGTTGAAGTCAGATATTAGAAGTCAGAATTCAGAAGACAGAAGAGGGCATGGCACTTGCGGGAGATTAGTCAGCCACCGACCACTGACCGATCCTGAGGCAACTTCTGGCGGTTGACGTCGCATTCAATACCGAAGAGGTCGCCGAGCTTCAGGGAACACAAGCAGGTGTGGGTTGAGCAGGGTCGACTTAATAGCTGCTAGTGGCCGTCATCCGGAGCTCCTTATGCCGAACTCCACTTCCCACAGCACCACGCCGCGCTGCCCTGGCATGCTGATCTTCAATGAGTTCCCCAGCAGTTCATGGTGCACTGGAATTTCCCGCCCCTCGCTCGTTGTCGCTCGCACCTGAGAAACGCCCACTCCCTGCGGAACGTAGACCCATAGCGAGTAGGCCTCCCCAGGCACCGTTTGGGACGAGCCATGCAGGCGGTTTTTCGATGCGTCCCACCGCAGGTCGAGGATTGAATAGGCGCCGGTGATGTGCCGGGAGGTGCCGATGAGCTGCGGGTGATCGAGCAGCGGATGAAGCAGGAATACGCGCGTATCGTGAGGCTCGATCGCGACCTTCATCCGATCCTTGAAAACCCCAAACAGTTTCTGGCCCCAGTAGTCGAAGGCAAGGTAGCGAGAGGCTGGGTCGAGTCCCAGCTTATCCGCGAAGAATAACTCCCTGGTCGCCGTTTCGCCTCTCCAGTTGGTCAGGGCCACCACATCATAGACCCCCGATTTGGCATTCACCTTCAGGTCCAGGATTTCCGGGTAGTTGTGGATGTAATACTCGGGCGTCGTGTGCTTAAAGAGATCCCAACTCGGCAAGTCGGTCCCACGGCTGAACAGGTCGATAGGAAGGATAGGCATGCTGGGCAGCGTCATCTGCAAGAGCTTGGCTCGCTCTTCCGGGAGTTCGGGGGTGACACTGGACAGGGAATAGACCACGCCCGTCAGGGAAACGTAACTGACCAGGGTGCGGGCTTCCGCCAGCGTGGCGCCGAATCCCACCAAAGGGTCCTCGCGTGTGCGGGCGACCTCGAGGACGGGGGCAGGCCTTTTCTTCGCTGCCTCCTCGACGGTCATGCGCGGCGCCACTTCGATTCCCTCGCCCGCCATCGTGTAAACAACGATGTGGTTCAGGAACGCATTGGCATTAATGGAACTGAACAGGGCATAGCTCCCCTGCCAACTGGGGTACATGTCCTCTCCGTTGAAATATGAGTTGAAGTAGCCAATGCCATTCAGCGGCGTGCCCGCCGGGCAGCCCTCGATAAATCTCTCCGGGCCGATGATGTCGCGGATCAGCTTCAGCCGGTTTCGATAAGCGACGATGGGATCAATCGCCTTGTCGTAGAGCCGCGTCGTGTCGACCGCCGGCACGTACTTGGGAAGGGCATGCTCGCCGTCAAACTTGTAATACTCAAATCCCATCTCATCCAGAGCTGTGAACTCCTTCTTGAGGAAGTCCAGGACATCGGGATTCGTGGAATCAAGAGCCGGTGTGCTGTAATCGAGGATCAGCTTCCCTTCCCTGTCCCGCAGATACCAGTCCGGGTGCTGCTCCACGGCTCCGGCATAGGAGTTGGGAACAAGCCATAGGCCGGGATGCAGGCCCTTGGATTTGATGTAGCCGGTCAACCACTTTGCCCCGTGAGGGAACTTCTTCTGGTCCCACTTTTCTACCCAGTAGTGTTCGCCGCGCTGGCCCCGGTCGTAGCCGTCATCGAGAGCAACGTAGTCGAAGCCATAAGGCTTGAGATGAGCGGCGATCCAGTCCACGTTGCGGACGATGTCCTCTTCCCGCACGTCCGCGTAGTAGCCATCCCAACTGCACCAGACCGAGGGCGCGCTGGGAAAGTGTGAATCGTCAAACGGAACATAGAAAGGCAGCCCCAGCGTCTTGGTGAAGTAGTCAGGAAGCAGGCGGATAAGCGTGTTTCCTGGAACTGGAATCGTGATCTCCAGCAGATCGGGGTCCTGACGGCTGCGCTGCATCACGGTCTCGACCGAGAAGTTGATTGCCGTGTCCGTTTTGCGGTCGAAGAGGCTGTGAAGATTCGAACTCGATATTTGCCCCAAAGCAAAATACATGACCTCAGGATTCCGGCTGGGAAGGAAAGAGGGGTTCCGGGTCTGGCGCCCGCCATAACTTCCCACGACTTCGGTGGTCCCAAACCAGTTAACCGGAACCCCCTGCGGGTCCAAAAGGCGGGCCACGATGCGACCGGTTGGCGCGGGCGCTTTCGCGGTGAAAACTCCATCGGTCGAGGTACTGGAGATCTTCAACGTATTGGGTGCCAACTCGATCAGCCACGCGGTGGGCAGGTTGGCCGTGCGAAGGGAAAGTTGATTCTGGCCCTTCCTCTCGACGGACCAGCTCGTCAGCCGCTTCAGGCCGTCCTCGCCTCGCAAATTCAACCGGGCATCCGTCAGCACTGTGCCCAGAGTCTCGTGGGAAATGCTCAGGGTGTGCCGCTGCATGTCGAGAGTGACGGACCAGCCATCGCTCAAGACCGTAACCGGGTTTTCTGCATTCGCCGCACCTGCCGCAGCGATCAGGAAAATCAAGACTATTGACGAGATGAACTTGCGCATCTGCGCCTCCGCATTTGATTACGAGACAGGGCGGCCTCCGACGTAGGTTTGAACGACGCGATATTCCGCGTCAAGGGCCACCAAATCAGCGTCGGCACCAGGCGCAATCAGCCCTTTGCGTTTTTCCAGACCCAACTGCCGCGCAGGATTCAGAGTGGCGCAGGGCAAGACTTTGGCGTAGGGCTGGCCGGTATATCTCATTAAATTGCGCAGCTCCGTCTCGAGAGTAACTGTGCTGCCTGCGAGGTTACCTTGCTGGTCGCGGCAAACGCCGTCGACGATGGTGACATCGAATTCGTATATACGATAATTTCCGTCGGGCATGCCCACGCCCGGGCCGCCGTCACTGATCAGAAGCAAATGCTCCAGGCCTTTAGCTCGCGCCAGAAGCTGGACCGCTCGTGGGTGTACATGGATGCCGTCGCAAATCAACTCGGCAAATACCCGGTCGTCTGTGAGCACGGCGCCAATGATTCCAGGGTCACGATGGTTGAAAGGACGCATGGCGTTGAAAACGTGCGTGGCCTGAGTCGCTCCCGCATCGACGGCGCGCTCCGCTTCCTCGAATGAAGCGTCCGAGTGTCCTATGCTCACCGTCAATCTTCGGCGGCGCGCGTACTTGAGAAGCGGCAACGCTCCTTCGAGCTCGGGAGCCTGCGCAAGGATCAACCCACTTCCCTGAGCAGCATCGAGGAGCTTTCGCAGTAGATTGACAGAAGGTAGCTGGATGTGGGTTGCCGGCTGCGCGCCCCGTCTCTTCACGTTCAAAAAGGGACCCTCGAAATGAATGCCAAGGATCTCGGAGCTCGGCGGCTGATCTCCCCGTCGAGCAGCGAGGCGTTGAGCGCGGATCGCCTCGGCCAGGTTTCGAACGGCCAGGAGCGTGTCATCCAGGCTGGCGGTCACGGTCGTGGCAACGAAGGAAGTGGTGCCTTGGCGCGCCAGGAAATTAGCGACGGATGACACCGCTTGGCTGGTTCCTTCCATGAGATCGTGCCCGGCGGCGCCGTGAATATGCACGTCAATAAAACCCGGCACAATGGTCTGCTCCCGATGATCCACCACTTCCGTGCCACGAGGCACCTTCACTTTACCTTTCGGACCTACGCGTGCGATGCGCGTGCCCTCGATCAAAACTACTCCGCCGACGATCTCCTGGAGAGGAGTATAGATTTTGCCGGCAAAAACAGCCTTGAGGTGTTTCATGAGAATAGCTGGCCTCCTTTGATATCGACTGTCGTTCAATGAGCAATCTCGTAGATCGTTCCGAGCCCGTCGGCTGACGGGCTCTTGCTTACTGCTTCATGACCAACGTAGCCGAGCCCAGCACGCCGGCGTTTCCGCCAAACGACGATTGCGCAATGCGAGTCAAGTGGCGAACGAAATTGGGGGCGCGCGCTTCGAGTTCTCGTTCAAAGCTTGCTCGAGCCAAGGGAAAGCAGGCGCTCACCCCCCCTCCGAACACAATGGTGTCCGGAGTGAGAAGGGGCATTACCACTGCCAAGACACGAGCCATGAGCATTCCTGCCCGGTCAAGGATCTCGCGCGCCAACCCATCGCCAAGCTCCGCCGCCCGCGCGATGTGCTCGGGGGTGATCTCCTCGCCGGCATCCCGAAGTATTGACTCGGCTCCTGCCTCCAAGCGCTCCTTCGCTTGCTCGACCAAGGCTTTGCCTCCAGCCTCGATCTCCAGGCATCCTTTACATCCGCAATAGCAGGCGCGTGTGCTGGCAGGATCGGCGGGCGCATGCCCCAAGTTACACACCGCGCCTCCCCGCGCGTGGTAGACCTTGCGGTCAAAGACCAGTCCGGCGCCAATCCCTGTGCCCCACGTGATGTAGACCAAGTCCGACGACTCTCGCCCGCAACCCCAATAGAGGTCGGCGAGTGCGCCGGCGTTCGCATCTGTGTCTACGGCCACGTGGCATCCAAGAATGCGTTCCGCCAAATCCCGAAGCGCTACGTTCACCCATCGCAACGGGCCCGATTCGGTAAGCCAGCCGCTCCTGTAATCAACCGTGCCCGGGATGCCGACGCCGCATCCCGCAGGGGGCGGATAAGGCAAGCCGGTCGCGACGCTCATTTCTTCGATCGCAGGCCTCAAGGCGACGAACGTCCGTTCCGCTCCTGCTTCCGCCACGGTGTTTACCCGATCGCTTTTGATAATGTGGCCGTGCGGTGAGACGAGAGCAATCTTGGTAAACGTTCCGCCGATATCGATGCCTGCCGCGTGCATGGTGAACTCCTATTTGACGGTGAGAAGAGCTACGGCCACGGTTCCGCACACAATGCCCCATTTTGCGGATGCGGTCAATCGCTCGCCGAAGATGAGCCAGGAACAGATTGCAACCACAACGATAGGACCACCTACGGCGATGGGGAACACGGTGTAAGCCGGGAGAGACTTCAACGCTTGGATGATGCTGAAGTTGCCGCCGAACGAACAGATGCCCACCGCGAGGCCCCACGCCAGTTCCGTGCGTGAAATCCTGCCGCGAAAGATCCAATATAAGGGAATGCCTATTACAAAGCCGGCACAATACATCATGACCAGTGCGGTGGGAACGTACGCACCGAGGCCCTGAGCCTGCAAGTACTTCTGAAAGAACTGCGCGAAACCATTAGCAAAATAGGCAATAATGAGCCAAACCATCTTAGGAATTCCTCCCTTTCACCAAATACACGGAGACTCCGGCAAGTGTGATGCCCGCTAGAGTTTTGAGATGGGGGACCTCCTGGTAGAAGATTATGGACAGCACGACGGGTACGACCATCGCCAGGCACAAGATCGTGTTGACAACGCTGACAGGAATCCCTGACCTCAAAGCCATGATCGCCCCTAAGAATCCGAAAACGGCCGCAGAGCCGATGAGCAAGCCCGTCACCACTACGGCCCGCGGGAACGCCGCCGCGTGGAGCGGGCAGGCGCTGGCAAGGCTAAGGCCTGCTCCTACAAAGCACCCAACCAGGTTCAGTCCTGTCGGGTCTCCTCTTCTCTTTTGACTGGCCCCCAGCACGAGATAAAACCCGCTGAAACCAGCCACCGCGAACAAACAATACAAATATGAAGGATTCATCGCACTCTCGTTTCCGCGCCAATCCAGATCCCAGCCCCACGTGTCATTCCGAGCCCGTTTGCTGTCATCCTGAGAGCAGCGAAGGTTCTCCGCAGTTCGCTCAGGGTAAACTCCGCGAGGAATCTCGCCTTCCTTTGTGGGAAATGGAACCAGAGCGAGATTCCTCTCCGTCGGCTGACGGATCGGAATGACAAAACCGGTCTCTGTTTGAGCTACGACTGCCCAACGAATTCTTCGAATGATTCAGCGATTTTCGGAGGGCGAAGCTCGGCGTCATCGACATTCGCACTTAGCCACACCGCTGGCGTCAATCCGAGGTCCAGGACCAAGTCACAGATCTTGCAAGAAAGCGCATGCAGAATGGCTGACCCCAGGATGGTTGAAAGCGGCCCGATTCTGCCCCGGGCCCCCGGGACCGCCACGGCTGCGTCGCCGTGCGGCGAGCAATTATCAAGGACGATATCAACCAGTTCAAAGAGTCTTTTTCCGCTGGGATGCCTCGAGGCAACTTGGGATGAGAATTCCACGCTCGTCAGAGCAATCACCTTGAGGCCCCTTTGCCGAGCGCCAAGGGCCATTTCGACGGGAACATGGTTCCGGCCGGAATTTGATATGACAATCATGGTGTCGCCCTTTTTCACTGGGATTGAGTCCATGACCGAGTCAGCGATGCCGGAAGTCCGCTCCATGATCCCGCTTCGGTGGTAGGGATAGTCTGTCGGCAGCAAGCCAGCCACAAATATCGGGGAATAAATAGGCAGTTCCCCTGCCCTAAGAACGATTTCTTGCGTCAGAAGATTGGAATGACCGCTCCCGAACACGAAAATTCGATGCCCACCCTTCAGGGTTTCGAGGATCAGTTGTGCCGCCTCCTCGATGGCGGGCCCTTGCGTCTCCCTGACTTCCTGCACAGAGGCGGAAACTTGCTCGAAGAATTCTTCCATCAGCATGGATGTCGTCCTTTCGTTTCTTCTGGAGCTACTACAACACTGTATTAACAATCGGCAAGATGCATTGTTATACTGCCCTTGCCATGCCTGTCTCCAGGCGCCGTTTCGCTCTCGACCTGATGCAGTTTATCACTTCCAGCGCCTATCGTTGCACTGTTCCCATGTTAGAGTAAGAGCACTCTTGGTAGTTCGAGGAGGATCGTTTGGGCCTGAAAGACCATGGCGGAGAGGTAAGCCAGCAGACCCGTTACGAGGCGTTGCGACGGGCCTCTGACGTCATTGCCTCGCAGGCGGACTTGAATGGAGTGCTGGAAGACCTCGCCCGTTTTCTTCCCTCTGTAGTAACACTTTGAGTTCCTCGGCGTGGTTCTTCACGATGCTAAACGCCAGGTCTTTCGGTTACACGCATTCGAGAGTAGGTTGCCCGCCATCTCAGAGGTTGAGAGCGAAATCCCTGTGGATGGGTCCTCGGCAGCGATACTGGTGGAAGAGCAGAAGCCGATCATTTTGAATGATATCGAGAAGGAGACGCGGTTTCCCGATATCGTCGAACGTGCGCGGCAATATGGTGTTCGGTCGATGTGCCTCCTCCCGCTAACGTCTCCGCGACGGCGGCTCGGCTTGCTGGTTTTCGGGACGACTCATCAGAAGGACTATGACGGAGAGGACTTGAAGCTGATGTCGACGGTCGCCGCCCATGTGGCGGTCGCCGTGGAAAATGCGCTGAATTTCGAGGAGGCTCGTTCCTATCAGCAACTCTTGACGCGTGAACGCGACCGGCTGCGGCTATTGTTGCAGGTGAACAACAGCGTCATTTCTCACTTGGAGCTAAGTGATCTTTTCCAGGCCGTCTCTTCCGCGCTGCGGGACTGCTTTCACCACGAGTACACGGGCCTGTGGTTGTTTGAAGAGGGCTTGCCACGGCTACGTTGCGTGGGTATGGATTTCCCCAGCAATCGTGGGTTCATACAGAAAATACAATCATTGGATTTGACACCTGCCGAGGTTGAGGAGGTTCGGTCTCGCTCACCTCGCCTCATAAACCGCGAGGAGATCGCGCAACTGCCTCCTAAGTTCGCTTCGCCGGCGCAGGCGGAAAACATCCATTCCGCGGTCTCCATTCCCTTGGTCTTAGGCTCCAAGCCGCTCGGCATCTTGACGCTCGGAAGCACGGGAGAATCCACGTTCGCGCAAGAAGAACTTGGCTTACTTTTGCAGGTTGGCGACCAGGTGGCCCTGGCCATGGAAAATGCCCTGGCCTATGAGAAGGTGGCTGAGGCGCGGAACCAACTGTACACCGAGAAAACGTACCTGGAAGATGAGATCCGCTATGACCACAACCTTGAAGACATCGTCGGCAAGAGTCGCGCCTTGCGCGAGACCCTGAGCAAGGCGGAGGTTGTCGCCAAGACCGACGCCACCGTCCTGCTCATGGGTGAAACCGGAACCGGAAAAGAACTCATCGCGCGATTGATTCACAACCAGAGTTCACGCCGGGATCATACGTTTGTGAAGTTGAATTGCGCGGCAGTTCCCTCCGGCCTCATGGAGAGTGAGCTCTTCGGACACGAGCGGGGCGCCTTCACGGGCGCGGTGGCGACCAAAGCCGGGCGCTTCGAGTTGGCGCACCGGGGGAGCCTCTTTTCTCGACGAGGTTGGCGACATCGCGCTGGACCTTCAGCCCAAGCTTCTCCGAGTCTTGCAGGAAAAGGAATTCGAACGGCTGGGAAGCACACGCACTCTGAAGGTTGATGTGCGTCTGATTGCTGCCACCAACCGGGACCTTTCCCAAATGGTCGCGAACAGAGAGTTTCGTGAAGACCTGTACTACCGGCTGGCGGTTTTCCCCATCCAGTTGCCACCCCTGCGCGAGAGACGGGAAGACATACCCGTTCTGGTCGAGTACTTCGTCGCCCGATACGCCAGCCGCATGAAGAAAAGGATTAAGGAAATTCCAACCCCGGCGTTGCGGGCCATGACCGAGTGGACGTGGCCCGGGAACATCCGGGAATTGCAGAACATCATCGAGCGGGCGGTGATTCTTACCGCGGGGGAATGCCTCGAAGTGCCGCTCGAGGAACTGAAGCCGCCCCAAACTAGACAAGCCTCTACGGAAACGGCCAGGAGTCTCAACCTTCGGGAAGTCGAGCGCGAGGCGATCCTGGAAGCTTTGAGGAAAACAAACGGGCGAATCGGTGGCCCGGGCGGCGCGGCAGCACTGTTAGGTCTCAAGCGGACGACACTCCAATATAGAATGCGCCTCCTAAACATTAGACTGTCTCATCACCCTTCCGAATTGCCTTGACCATTGCCAACTATCGGGCAACCTGCCAACCTTCGGGCACTCGCGGCATCCCTCAACACCCCGTGAATACTGGTAAGTATCGAAATCACACAGGATTACGCGCCAACGGCGCTTGGTAAGGAAGCTGCACTTACCCTGGTCGTGCTGCGAACCACGGTCCTCTATTTCCGAGATCGAATCAAGGTTGTCCTAAGCGGGCAACTGGTGGCGGAATGGGCAGAATGTCTACCCAAAGCTGTCGCCCAGTGTTGCTCAACCCGAGACTCTGTTGAGATCGATCTGGATGGTATCACCTGTGTGGACCGCGCCGGCGAACAAGCCCTTCTCTCCCTCTGGCAAGCTCATCGGCTCTTCCGCTGCACCTCCATCTTCGCGCGAGCACTCTGTGAGCACCTGGGAATTCCCGTCGAGGGGGACAGCCGATGACCGCCCTTACCCAAGTTGAGCAGGGTAGGCAGCCAGCGGTAACCAGGCGCGCGGCAAGTCTTGCCGAGGGTCCGTGGCTCATCACCGCGGCCGTAATGCTCGCCACCTTCATGGAAGTGCTGGACACCACGGTCGTCAACGTCTCCTTGACGCACATTGCAGGGAGCCTCTCGGCGACACCCAACGAAGCCACTTGGGCCCTCACTTCGTATCTGGTGGCCAACGGTATTGTCATTCCGATTTCAGGATGGCTGGCCAATCACTTTGGACGGAAAAATCTGCTCCTTATCTCCACCGCAGGCTTTACCGTCGCCTCTTTGCTCTGTGGCATCGCTCCCAGCATGGGCCTGCTGGTGACCTTCCGCGTTATTCAGGGCGCTTGTGGCGGTTCACTGCAACCGCTATCTCAGGCGGTGATTGCTGGAAGCGTTTCCTCGCGAGCAACACGGCAAAGCCATGGCGATCTTCGCACTGGGGGTCATTGTGGCGCCTGTACTCGGACCCGTGTTGGGTGGTTGGCTCACCGACAACTACTCATGGCGTTGGGTCTTTTACATCAACCTGCCGGTGGGTGTGATCTCCGTCCTCATGATCAAAGCGTTTGTGAAGGACCCCCCGTACATTCGGCGTTCCTCGGCCCCGGTCGATTCCTGGGGACTGGCAACACTAGTTATTTGGGTCGCAGCGCTACAGATCATGTTGGACAAAGGGCAAGAAGAGGATTGGTTCAATTCAAGGTTCATCGTGGTCCTGGCAGTGGCCTTTGCGATAGGGCTCCTGGCATGGGTGACACGCGAATTAACTACACGAGATCCGGTTACCGAGCTTCGCGTGTTCGGACAGGCGCCGTTTGCCGCCGGCACTGCGGCGATGGCAATCGCAAGCTTGGTGATGTATGGCAGCCAAGTCACCATCTCTATTTGGCTCCAGACACTGCTTGGTTATCCGTCGGTGCAAGCGGGCGTAGCCATGGTAGCCCTGGGGTTAGGGGCGGCTCTCTCCATGCCTGTCGCGTCCTCCCTGGTGAGCAGGTTTGATCCGCGCAAGGTATTAGTCTGCGGAATATTGATCTTCAGCTTTTCGTTCTATCGGTTGATGGGGTTCAACTTGAACGTCGGTTACTGGGATGTGTTCTGGGCGCAGTTCATTCAAGGTGTCTCGATGGGGTTAGTGTTTGTGCCGCTCACGGTTTTGACCATGGCTTTCATCTCCTAAAGAAAGAATGGGGAACGCCACCGGTTTGTTCAACATGATGCGGAACATCGGCGGGGGAGTTGGCATTTCGTTAGTGGCCACCATGCTGACCCGCATGGGGCAGCAGCACACCAACTTGCTGGTCGCCAATATCACACCGCTCTCCCCTTCGGCGCTGAGACTGCTCGGTGGACTGAGGGGTTTGTTTGCGGGTTCCGGCCCGATATTGGCCGACCAGCAAGCTTATGCTGCCCTTTTTGGCTTAGTGCAGCGCCAGGCCGCCATGGTGGCGCTGGTCCGGGTGTTTCAATATCTGGGAGTGCTGGTTCTCATCCTGATTCCCCTCATCGCCTTTACCGAGCGGCCTCACAAGGGCCAGTCTTCCCAGCCGATTGGGCACTGAATGCAGGTTGTTGTAGGAGGCTGAAGACCCGTGGTTCTGTGAGCCGTGCTGCGAAACAGCCCCACGGCCTGGGTATGAGGAACCTATGTACATCATCCTTGAGTACGGCACTTGCCTTATATTGGCGTTGGTCACTGCAACTCTTCTGTTTGGGTTCTGCGCCGCATTCTTCATGATTCGAGAAGAAGTCCTGTTTTTGGGTGGCTTCGTCCGCACCCTCGTCCACCAAAGTTTGGAATCACCGAAGGTCAGGTGAATATGGCCCCGCAAGGGGCCACTCCGTGAGTAGCCGTAGGTGAAACCTACGGAGAGAAGGCGGCAAAACCCCAATCAACCCTAGAGGGGTTGACGGTGGCTAGGGTCCAGCCCCTCCAGGGCCGGCGAGGCTTTCGGCATCCAGGCCCGTGGGTTTACACCTACGGCTACTCACGGTGTCCCGCTCCGTGGGACAGTTGTGGCTGGTGTACCCACTACGCAAGGAAGGACACGGGCAATCAGGCAAGATCTCAAACTCCAATTTCTATGTCGCGCACCCATGCTTTTTGGTCGCTTGACAGACGCTACTTCATTCTTGTATAGGAGAGGCGCGGAAATTGGGAGAAATACCTTTCATCGAATTGCAGCGGAAGGCTTACGATCGTCGCTGCCGCTGCGGATAGTCCCAGGCGGGGCGACGTGAGGTCGACAATCGAATGCCGCTACCCGGCATGAGGAGGTGAAACAAATGAGGGACGCAAGGCGAGGGCTAAGAGAGGGAGTTCTGGTCTTATCAACTTTGTTTGCTGCGTTCTTGCTTCTGCCGGGCTGGGCGACGGCCGAGAACAACCCGCTGCTCCCACGGCCCCAGAAAGTCCAGTACGGCCCGGGTCGCCTTCTGGTCCGCACCCTGAGTATTCGCCTCAACTCAGCGGCTCCGACAAAGGAAGACCGCTTTGCCGTGTCGGAACTCTCCCGGCGGGTCCGGGAGCGCACCGGGATGCAGTTGGCCCCAAGCGGCGGCGCGGGACCGGCCATCGTGCTGGAACGCACGGGCAATGTGGATGCGCTTGCCGCACCCGGCGAGCAGCCGGGGCCGGATTCACGCGAGCGTTACGATCTAAAGGTCACGCCCAAGGGTGTCGAGATACACGGCCGGTCCTCGGCTGCGGTATTTTATGGTGTTCAGACCCTCGTGCAGCTTGTGCAAGGCCAAGGCGCGCAAGCCTCGTTGCCGGAAGTGGAAATTCACGATTGGCCGGTCCTCGCCTATCGGGGCGTAATGGTCGACATGAGCCATGGCCCGCTCCCCACCGAAGAGGAGGTGAAACGCCAGCTCGAATTCCTGGCTCGCTGGAAGCTGAACCAATATTATCTCTACAGCGAAGCCAGTATCGAGCTCGTTGGATACCCGCTGCTGAATCCGACGGGGCGGTTCTCACAAGATACCCTGCGCCGCATTATCGCTTACGGCCGCGAGCGTCACATCGACGTGATTCCCTGCCTCGAACTCTACGGCCATCTCCACGACCTCTTTCGAGTGGAAAAGTATTCTGAGATGGCCGACGTCCCGCACGGCACGGAATTCGACCCGCGCAATCCGAAGGTGGCATCGCTTTTGAAGGATTGGATCAGTCAACTGGTCCGGCTCTTCCCCAGCCCGTTCGTGCACATCGGCTTTGATGAAACTTTCCAGATTGAGATGGCGGCGCAAGGAGCCGACGCCGGGGCGAGTCCGGCAGAGCTGTTTATCCGGCAGCTTAACCAAGTGGCGGAGCAGCTTCAGCGCAGCGGCAAGACGGTGATGATGTGGGGCGACATCCTGGTGAAATACCCGGCGGTCATTCCCCAACTGCCACGGGGGCTGATAGGGGTCGCCTGGGAATATGATCCCGGCACGCTAGAAAGCTTCTGGCACTGGCTGGGGCCGCTTGCCGACCACCACGTGCCACATGTGATCGCCACCGGCGTGTGGGGTTGGAACCAGATCTCCCCGAATTTTACCAAGAGTTTCCAGAATATTGACCAGTTCCTCGCCGCAGGGCGCAAGTCCGGCGCGCTCGGTATGATGAACACTATCTGGACCGACGATGCCCAGGCGTTAGTACGCCAAACGTGGCCAGGAATGGCGTACGGAGCTGCGGCTGCCTGGCAGGCTCAGCCCATGGATCAAAGTGCTTTCTTTTCCGAATACTCGCGGCTGATGTATCCGGCCAATGCGGCGGCGGACGTAGCCCGCGCCTTCGAAGATCTGGACGCCTCCGAGCAAGCTCTGGAAAAGATCCTCGACGGAGAAACCATGATCGCTATGTGGTGCAATCCCTTCGATCCTGCGCGCATGCAGAAGGAAACGGCCCACCTCGCCGATTTGCGCCAGGCCCGTTTGCTGGCGGAAGATGCGGAAGAGCATTTGGACCGGGCGCTCAAGGCCCGCGCCGATCCCCTCACCCTCTCCAGCTTACGCTTCGGAAGCCGCCTGCTGGACTACGCCGCCCAGAAATTCCAGACGGTTCCTGAACTGGAAGAGATGTGGACCAAACTTGGGCCGAAACGCCCTTCCGGTCAGCTATGGTGGAACAACTGGGGTTCCATGGTCATTTACCCTGATCATTCGCGGCTGGCGGATTTGGAGGACACGATCACGGAGCTTCGCAGCCAGTATCGAGCGGAATGGATGGCCGAATACGTACCCTACCGGCTCGATTCCGCGCTCGGGCACTGGGATATGGAGTACCAGTTTTGGGCGTCGATGCAAGCACGTCTTCTCGATTTCTCTGACTCATCGCACGAAGGGGACCCGATGCCAAAACTCGAATCGTTCGTACCACACGATTGAGGCGCCAAGCCATTGTAATGCACGATCGCTGTCATTCTGAGCGAAGCGAAGAATCTCCGCGGTTCGTCGTGGACTGCGGAACACAAAAGGCAACTGCAGAGATCCTTCGCCCGCCGAAAGACGCGGCGGATTCAGGATGACATCACTTTCAAGTTCCGCCTCATTTGGGCACCGACTTAGTTGGGAGGGACCGAACATGGAATCGAAGGGAAAGAAGAAAACCACGAAGGATTCTCCAAGGGGTAGCTCTGAAAACATGCGCCCCGACTCAAAGCTTGAGATGAACGCACCGGATATCCCGGTGGGCGTGGTGGGGCTGGGACTCATGGGAACCAGCATTGTCGCCTGCCTGCTGGCAGTCGGACACCCGGTGGTGGGCGTGACCCGGAGCCTTTCTCGCCGACGCAACACACGCCGCCGGCTCCTGCATCTTCTGCGTGGAATGAAGCGCCAGAAGCTGCTTTCCCGCGATCCCGGAAAGGTAGTGAAGAACTTCCGCCTGTCGGAAGATTATTCTGCGCTCAGCAACTGCCAACTGGTTATTGAATCAGTGGCCGAGGAACCCGCTATGAAACAAGAGGTGTTCCGCAAGATCGAAGCGGTGGTGTCCCCGGAGGCCATAATCGGCAGCAACACCTCCGCAATTCCGGTGACCGTCCTCCAGAAGGGTGCGGCCCATCCTGAGAGATTCGTGGGCATCCATTGGGGGGAACCTGCCCACGTGCTGCGCTTCCTGGAAATTATCTGCGGAGATCAAACAGACCCGCGCTTCGCCGAGCGCGTAAGGCTCCTGGCGCAGGGTTGGGACAAGGACCCATCGGTTGTGCGGCGTGACATCCGCGGCTTCCTTACTAACCGTTGCATGTATGCGCTCTTGCGCGAGGCCTTCTATCTGGTCGAAAACGGCTATGCCACGATTGAGGATGTGGACCGTTCTTTGCGAAACGACTTCGGCTACTGGATTACCCTTGCCGGCGTTTTCCGCTTCATGGACCTCACCGGAATTCCTGCTTACCAAATGGTGATGAAGGACCTGTTTCCGGAACTCTGTTGTTCCAAAGAGGTCCCGGCGCTGATGCGGAAAGTGGTGGACTCCGGCGCCCGCGGCGTGGCCAACGCCAAAGGCTTTTACAAATACACCGCGGCCGAAGCCCGCCGCTGGGAAAAACGCTATTTGCAATTCAGCTACGATATTCGCGCCTTGGCGCTGAAATACTCAAAGTAGGCACCATGCGTTCCTGGCTCTTACTTTTCGCTTGCAATTTAATGTGGGCCCTCCAGTTTACCTGCGTCAAACTGGTTCAGGATCAGGTGGGCGCACTCTTCACCGTATGGGGGCCGATGACCCTGGCTACCCTCATGCTCCTTCCCCTGATTGCACGGGAAAAGCGGGAGTCTTACCGGAAGAGTGAGCGATCCAAAAAAGACCTGATCGCTTTCTTTCTCCTTGCCTTGCTGGGGATATTTCCCGGACAGGCCTTCATCACCTGGGGCACCCGCTGGTCCCTGGCCAGCAATGCTGCTTTGCTGATGTTGACCCTCCCGATTTCGACGGCGTTGCTGGCGCACATTTTCCTTGCCGAGCGGATGACACGCATACGGTGGATCACTTTTTCGCTGGCCATTGTGGGTGTCCTCATGTGCTCCGATCTGCAACTCCAACACCTGAATTTCGGCAAAGGCTATCTGCTGGGGAATGCTCTGATCTTTCTGGGAACCCTGGGTAGCGCTTTCTACAACTCCTACAGCAAGAAGGTGCTGGAAAGATACTCGCCGCTCGAAGTGCTTTTCTATACTTACCTGGGGATGTTCATTATTATGACTCCCCTGGTGGTGGCCCAGGAAGGCAATGTGTTCGCGCACATTTCCAGCCTGACTGCCAAGACCTGGGTCGGGCTTGCTTTGCTGACTTTCTTTCACAACTTCTTGTCGATGGTTTTGTTTCTGAAGGCCCTCAAACAACTTGACGCCATCCAGGCGGCTCTCTCAAACTACCTTATTACATTTTTTGGTGTTCCGATTGCCGCCATCTGGCTCGGAGAAAGGTTGACTCCCCTGGCGGTGATCGGCGGACTCATCATTCTTGGGAGTACGTTATTGATTACGTTGCGGGACAAGCAGGCGATCGTGGAGGCCACAAATGATCGTGATCGACAGTCACCTTGACCTGGCATGGAGCGCCCTGAGTTGGAATCGCGACCTGACCCTGGACATTTCTGAAATACGAAAGGCAGAGTCCGGCATGACGGACAAACACCGCAGCGCCAATACCGTGTCGTTTTCCGAAATGCGTAAGGGTAAGGTAGCCGTGTGCCTGGCCACGGTGCTGGCGCGAGTGAGCAGCCTGGGCGATCCGATGCTGGATTTCAGGACCCAGGAGATTGCTTATGCCGTGGGAAAAGGACAACTCGCCTATTACCGTATTTCTGAGAGGCAGGGGCATCTGAAGATGCTGAGAAACCGCCGCGAACTGAGGGACCACATCGCCAAGTGGTCATCGGAAGATCACTCCGCCCTGCCCCTCGGATATATCCTCAGTATGGAAGGAGCAGACCCTATTGTCTCACCTGAAGACGTGACGGAGTGGTGGAACGAGGGTTTGAGGGTGGTCGGCCCGGCCCATTACGACCGGAGCGCCTATGCTCACGGCACCGGATTTTTTGGTGGGTTCACGGCGAAAGGGAAGGAATTACTCAAGGCCATGCAGGAAGCCGGCATGATTCTCGACGTCACTCATCTCTCGGACGAAAGCTTTTGGGAAGCTTTGAGCCTGTTCCAAGGTCCCGTGCTGGCCAGCCATAACAACTGCCGGGCACTTGTCCCTGGAGCGCGCCAATTTACGGATGACCAAATTCGCGAGCTCATTCGGAGGGATTCGGTTATTGGCGCAGCTTTTGATTCCTGGATGCTCCATCCCGGCTGGGTGCTTGGTTCCACGCCCGCCAGCGCGGTGAGTCTTGAAAACGTGGCTGATCACATCGACCATGTCTGCCAGATCGCAGGGAACTCGCGGCATGTGGGCATTGGGAGTGATCTCGATGGGGGTTTCGGAAGAGAGCAAAGCCCTCATGACTTGGATACTATTGCGGATCTCCAAGCACTGCCGGCAATCCTGCGCAAAAGGGGATACTCAGATTCGGATATTGAAGGAATCATGCACGCGAATTGGCTTCGCTTTTTTGAAAAGGCTTGGGCTAAGAATTAGGGAGATACGTCAAGACAGCATTGCCCGCGCCACTACGTCTTCAGCTCCGGAAACCAAAGCCGCTGCGCCGTTTCACCTAAAATCTGCCGCCGCGCGGCGGACCTTAGCGGAAGCACTTCAGTGAAGATGCGCAGGTGCTCAGCATAGGTAATCTTTGGGGTCCACAGATCATTCGGAAAACTGCTCGCCCACACGCAGCGTTCCGGTCCATAGGCATCAATAATTTTCAAGCATGGCTTGTGCAGATCTTCGCACGGAAAACTCCGTTGGGTACCAGTGCCGATGAAATCCAGCTTTGGATAGAGGTTTGGGAAGCGTGATAACTTGAGGACCGCGTCGAGGCACGGCGCGAGCAGAGGTCCCGGCTTCAGATCCATGCAATGGTCGAAGCCCACCGTCAGGCGGGGATAGTCCCGCAGGATTCGCGTCGCACTGGGGACCATCTCGAGCCGCATGAGAAATATATCGATCGTGAGTCCCTCCTCTGAAGCCACCCTCCACAGTTTGCGAACGCCCGGATCGTCAAACGTTTTGCGGGCCGGCGAGGGGATGCTGCGCAAAGTTGAAACTCCGTACTTTCGGGCGAACTGCTGTAACAACCCTGGACTGTGCGGATCATCGGGATCGAGCGTGCATACGCCCCGCAGCCACTTCCGATTCGGCCGTACGCTGTCGCACAGATAACGGTTGTCATACCCGTAGAACGTGACCGTCTGGATCGCACGCACAGCGCGCACACCGGCTGCCTGGCTGACTCGGCGCAAGTCTTCCGCTGAGGCTTTGCCGCCTGGCGGGCGAAGCGGATGGTCCCTCGGTGGATACCGCTTTTCGTCAGCCGAGAGAATATGTGCGTGACAATCGATGATCAACATTGACGCCTCCGGGGCCTCCCGGCATTACTCGTAGCTAACACAGTTGCACCACTTGCCTGTTTCATCATAATGAGGCCAAGGACCGCCGGTGCGGAATCCGGAAACGATCGGATCGTCAAACATCGGCGTAGGCTCAAAGTATCCGGGCCGGCGCAGGTGCTCCTTCACCACTTCATCGTTGAGTTCCAGGCCGAGCCCGGGCTTCTCCGGAACCGTCACGTAGCCCTTCTCGATGATCGGCTTGGGGACGCCGGTCACCAGGTCCTGCCACCACGGCATATCCAGGGCGTGGTTCTCCATGGCCAGGAAGTTGTCGCCGAAGGTGGCGGCGCAATGGTATCCCGCGAAGCCGCCGATCGGAGATCCGGCATGGTGCATGGCCACCTGGATGCCCGCCAGCTCGGCATAGTCAGCAATCCTCTTGGTCTCCAGCAGCCCGCCTGAGGTTTCAATGTCCGGATGAATCGCGTTCACGGCGCGGTTATCGATCAGCGGCTGGAAGCCCTCTTCGAGTCCGAAGATGTCTTCGCCGGTGTTGATGGGCGTGGTCGTGGATTCGGTGATCATCTTGTAGGCGCGCCAGTTCTGCCAGGGGTAATGATTCCCTTCACTGATCTGGAGGATATCCTCGGCCCAGGCAAGCTGGTATGGTTCGAAAGCCTTGGCGTAGCGGATGGAATCCTTCACATTGAGCGGCCCGAAATGGTCGGCGGCCAGCGGGGCCGACCAGCCGATCACATCGCGGATGGCGGCAATGAATTCGCACAGATACTCGAGGCCCTTGTCAGTGGCCACCCCGCGATCGTTCACGGCGTTGGGGCGGTCCGCCACCAGGTCCGTTTCCAAATCCATCTTGAAGAAGGTGATTCCCATCTCCTTGCGCTTCCGCATCCGTTCTGCGTACACCTTCACATCCGGGTGGGCAGTGGTGTCCGCGTAGATGCGAATGCGGTCGTGCCTCTTCTGGCCGAGGAGCCGGTACGCCGGGACGCCATACACTTTGCCGGCGATATCGTGCAGGGCCATGTCCACCGCGCTGTACCCGCCGCCCATGCGTCCGTGCCCGGCAAACTCCCGCAGCCTTCTCAGGTTGGTCTCGATGTTCAGAGGATTCTGGCCCACCAGGTGCGCCTTGAGCACCAGAGCGATGCCTTCCACACCGGCGTCGCGCACTTCGCCCAACCCGTAAACATCCTGGTTGGTGTAGATTTTGATGAGCGGATAGTCGTAATTCGCGGCTACCCGGCAGGCGCGCATGTCTGTGATCTTCAGCCCGCTCGGGGCGGAGTTGCGATTCACCTTTTCCTGCGCGCTCACCGATCCCTCGGTCGCCTTAAACAAGGGACCAAACATGGCCGCAGCAGCGGCACTGCGCAGCATCGCCCGGCGTGTCAGCCTGGCCTTCTCTCGTTTGCTCATCATAGTCTCCTCGCTATCATACGGTCATGCTCGGGGGCCGAACCCAAGCTCGGAATATGCGCGGACTTGGTGCATTCTTGGAAGTGGGGTCGGGCGGGCAGTAGCCCGCCTGCAGGCGGGTAACATGGAGTTCCAGCCAGGCCGTGCCCTCCTGCACAGGTTAAACATACAATTCTAGCCTACGTTATGGCGCGTTTTAAGGGAGAAGTGGTCCCTTCCGGGGTCGCACCCTCCCGGCTCATGAGCGGCGGCATACGTTGGTTTCTGTGTATGCGCCGATTGATACCTCGACTCACAAAGTGCGCCGCAGATACCGGCGATTCGGGTTTAAAGAAATTCTGATTTGTATCCGCCAGAGGCGGATTCAATCCAAAAATTGAACGAGCAGCTATTTGCGCGTGTTAGCCTCAATTTTCTCTAAGAGCGCGATGAGCTTGTTCGTTTTGCGAATGTAAATCGTGGGCACATAGATTGCCAGCAAAGCAACCACTATTATACCCCCGCCCACGTACGCCAAAGACCATGCCATAGAAACCTCCAGCAAAAAAGGATAGAGTCTTACGCGGCATATATATACATCGACTTGAAGGCCGCAGCAATAAGTAAATTGAAAAATGACTTGAGAACTCGGGCTTAAGAGAACAGGAGATCTTATATGCGAAAAGGCCTGACCTTGATTTGGCTGGCGGTGCTCTTTCCGGCGCTTGGCATGGCGCTGGGAGCCCAAGCGCCGGTGGTTTCGGGAGCGCCGGAAGACGTCTACCGCGGTGAGCTGGTCAGCTACCCGGGACCGTGGAGTTTTGAGATTGAGCACCCGGGCATCATCCTGGTTCGCGACGACGAACTGGAAACGCTCGCAAATGATGCGGACAAAGTCATCAACCTTTCTACCGGAAGCACCCCCTGGGAGCAGAGCCTGCGGCAAATCTGCGAGCGTGCCCGCGCGCATGGCCAGCGGACGCTCACGCTCGCCTTCGATCAATTCTTCGCGCAGTATCGGCCCGGCCAGGACACACCCCGGCGGCTGATGCCGGACATGGACGAGTACATCCAGAAGATGTCCGCCGTCGGCCGTTTCGCCGCCGGCTACGGGCTTGGCCTCGACTTGAGCCTGCTCAGCCCGCTCGAGGTGGGCAAGGCTTACGAGGCGCGCACCGGCGAATCCGGCGTCTGGATGCATTATCGCGAGGGACTGCGCGATCCCAAGACCGGCGCCTTCAGCGTGCAACTCTGGCAGCACAAGCGTTGGGTGAACAACAAGGGACCCATCGCCATCCAAGATGCCGGGGTGCGGGCGTTCGCCTTCCGGGAAACTCCTGTGCCTGGCACTCCCTACCGAGCTGTCGATCCGGCGGACATCGTCGAGATCAAGGAGGGCATGGGGGTCGAACGGCTGGAAAACGTAACAGCTCACGCCGGCGATTTCCAGGCGGTGCGCATCCGCGTGCACGGCAGCGCGGCTCTGCCTCGCGAGGGCTTGGATCACGTGCTTGTCGTTCAGTTGTATCGGACTCCCGGAGATGGACTACTTCAGCCCCAAGGCGCTGCCTTTCCTGACCAACCTGGTGGATAAGTACGCTGCCGCCGGCATTCGCCTGAACGGACTCTACTCCGACGAAATGCACATCCAGCAGGACTGGGCCTACTTCAGCCATCATGACAACGGCGAGTTCGCTCTGCGTTACGTCAGCCTGGGATTGGCGCGCGAGTTTGCCGCGCGCTACGGCGCCCAGTACGCGGACTTCGCCAAGTACCTGGTCTACTTCGTGCACGGCCAGGAAGACACTGCGGTTGACCTGAGCGCCAAGCAAGGCATCATGCACACCTTCGGCGCCACTCCCGAAGCGATGCGGCAGACCGCCCTTTTCCGTGCCCGCTACTATCAACTGCTGCAAAACGGGGTCGTGGACCTGTTCGTACAAGCGAAGCACTATGCCGAGCGCAAGATGGGGCATCGGCTGGAAGCCCGCGCTCACGCCACCTGGGCGGAGAGCCCCACCATCGACTATTGGGGCACGGGCGAATCCACGCGCTGGCGGCCACAGTATGAGTACACTTCCAATTTTGTTTGGTCGAACACCGTGCATCAGGCGGCGGCCGCTTGCTACGACTACTTCAAATGGGGCGACTTTCTCACCGGCAACGGCAACGACCATGCCGAAGGCGGCTGGCTGGATCGCGACTATTTCGCCTTGGCGCTGGCGGCCTCCACAGGAATTCTGAACGAAGTCCCTTATTCCTACGCCGCGCATTGGGGGGTGCCGGATGAGATCAGCGAGCGCCGCACGGCGCTCGAAAGCACCTATGGCGTGAGCGGATCGCCGCTCTTCGGGGCGGTGGAAAACTTGCAGCACCGGGACACCGAAGTGCTCATGCTGTATCCGCTCGACCTGGTGGCCGTGGAAGAGCGCTTCGGCAGTTGGATGACCCAATACGGCTACGCCAACTACGTCACGGCGGCCAAGCTGCTCGAGCGCGGGAAAGTTTCGGGCAACACAATTGAAATGGCCGGCAGACGATTCACCACATTGGTGGCCCTGTTCGAGCCCTTTCCCTCGAAGAAACTCCTGGCCATGATGCAAGAATTCGCAGCCCACGGTGGCCGCCTCGTCTGGTCCGGCCCGCCACCGCTCCTGACGTTTGAAGGCGAACCGGCGCGCGAGGCTTGGGAAAATATTTTCGGCGTTGACTACGAACCGCAGCCGGGAGATGGCCTGCCCGCTCCCGGCAAGCTGGTGCGTTTCGAAGGTCCACTTGGCAAAAGTGCAGCCCCAAGTGATTCTGGCAGACTTCCTGGTGGACCGCATCTATCCGGTGCGCCCGCGCCCGGGAAGCACAGTTGTGGCGCGGGTTAAAGACTGGATCGTGGGCGCGGAGCGAGGCAGCGCCACGTTCCTCGGCTACCGCCCGCGCGATGACCAATCGCTCAGCCTCGGCTACGACGCGCGCAACTGGTTTGAGGTTCTCGACGCTCTCGGCGCCTACCCTCCCACGGGCAGGTTCGGCAGCCTCAACGATAATACGGATTTCCTCTCGCGCACGGGACCCTACTTGACTTGCCGGTTTCCCAACGGGGCCGTAGCCCTGGCGCCGCACTTGAAGAGCATCGAAGAAGGCTGGGCAGGGGGCTTTGCCCGAGATCCCGAAGAAGACCGCAGCTACTTGCAACGTAACCCGCCGCCCTCCGAATCCATTCGCCTCGAGGAAACCCGGGTCAACGGCCACAGCGTGAGTTACGCAGGCGAGCATGCGCTGGTGTTCCGGGTTGATGGACAGGGAAACCTGATCGCCTTCGCCGGGCGGAAATGCCATGAGATCACCCTAGATGGACGCAGGACCATTTTCGCGGACGTGGATATGGATGAGATCGGATGGGCGCCCATCGCTCCGGAGCGGCATGTCGAGGGCGGCGCGCTGATCCAGATGCAGGTGTCGGGCACAGGTAAGGTGCGCATCCCCGCGGCAGTGCTACCGGCGGAGTTGGCGCTTTTCGTGGAAGGGCCGAAGCCCGGCAGCCGTGGGGCCCGCGTGGCTTGCCACCGAGAGAACGGCGCTCTGGTCTTCGAAGCAACCAAAGATCTCCGTGGACGCTGGTTGTACGGAGTGCAACCATAAGATGCACCCAGAGCCACTGGCTGGCGCAGAGCGAAGCTCTGCGGTTTTCTGCGGATAAGAAATCCGCCGATAGGCAGAGCTTCGCTCTGCGCCAAACCGTCGGTAGGCTGGTCATTGCATTGGGTCGCCGTTGGGGGTATGTTACCGGTCGTCTGCAAAATCGCAATGGAAGTTGCTGGTGAATTGGGAAAGGAGAAATTGCTATGAAGCTTTCATGGGGGCCAGGCTTTCTTTTTGTTTCCCTGGTTCCAGTTTTGGCGTGGCCAGGGGTAGCGCAAGAGTCCCCCAGGCGACCCGAACATGCCATTATCTTTATTATCGACGGGCTCAGTTACAAGGCCATCGAGCGCCTCGATATGAAGAATCTACGGAACCTGATTGTCGCCGGCACCTACTACACGAAGTCGTACAACATCCTGCCGGCTGACCCTCGGAGTGGCGAGTGGACCAAGTACCATTCGTCATCCATTCCCAACCCCGTCATTCTGGCAGGCACTGTTATGCTGCGGATCGACCAGCAGTACGTTCAGCAATCCTTCTTTCAGGACCGGATCACCGCCCATGCGGCCAACGACATTGCTTACCGGCGTCTCAACGTAGGATTCAACCTGTCGTATCTGAACGGTTCAGATGATAGGCCGGTGCACGACGACCAGACCATTTACTGGGCAATCGAGTTCTTGCGGAAGGCGCGTCCGGCGTTCATGAAGATTCATTTGCAGGACACGGGCAACTCGGGATCTGCCAGCTACGAGGAGACTAATCCCTCGGTTCCGTGGCGGCGCAACATCTGGGCCGAAGGCTCTCCCTACCGCAAAGCGGCCCTACAAGCGGATGAATACTTGGGAAAGTTTCTGGACGAATTGAATGCGCTAGGGCTTAGGGAAAAGACACTGCTGTTCGTCACCGCCGATCACGGCCAAGCCGACACGGGGTGGCATCCTTTCGACGCAGAAGATGCGTGGGCGATGCCGCTGGTGGTGGTTGGCCCCGGCGTGCGGACGGGCCAGCGTCTCGAGTATGCCGAGCAGATCGACATCGTTCCCACCTTGTGTTATCTCATGGGCGTGAAACCGCCGCCCAATGCCGATGGCCGAATCCTCGCTGAAGCGCTCACGGAGCCGCCGGGGAACGTGCCTCCGCGCCTGCAGACGATGAAGGAATTGGATGCCACGCTCCGAGACGGTGACGCCTTGCTCGAGAGACTGCGGCGCGACGCTGAGAAATCACCCACTCTCAAAACCCAACTCGCCGAAGCCGAGCGCGAATTTTGGGGCCTCGATCGCATCCTGCACTGGCATCAATTCGGCACTGTGGACAGATTACTGGCACACGATCGCAGCGTGCTGGAGAAGCTGTCCGCTCATAAGCAGGGGAAGCCATAGAGGGGTGAAACATCGCGCTGTAGAGGCGGCTCCGTCAGCCGACGGATGGCCGCCCTGGGGCAATCCGTCAACTGACGGACCAGTCGGCGGATTGCCCCGACGACACGACTCCAAACCCGCAGACCTCAAAACCGGAGGTCTGCGCTACCCGGGAGGTCGCATCATGGTTCGCAAACTAGGGTTCTGCATTATTTTACTTGGGCTCATGGCCTCGCCGGGGGCAGCGCAAACAGAGACGGTCATCGTCCGGCCAAAAGCAATTGACGAGGTGCTGGTCAATCCCGGCATGGGCATTCAGACCTTCCAGCGCTTCAACGGCCAGGCACTGAATGCCGGCTTGCGGTGGTCGGAAGAAGGCCCCACGGCAAAGCTCAGGGAGGAAACTGCTACCCCGGACTTCCCTGCCTCCTCCCTCGCCTACTGCCGCTGGTTCTGGGAAGAGCTCGAGCCGGAACACGGCAAGGTCCGGTGGGAGATCATCGATCAGGCGCTCGAGGAGGCGCGCACGCACGGACAGACGCTGGCCATCCGTCTGATGCCCTACGACCAGAGGCACCCGTTGCCTGAATGGTATCGCAACTCCGGCGCACGTCGCGCCAACCGTACCACCGACAAAGACGGCGCCATCTGGCAACCGGACTTCACTGATCCGCTCTACCTGAAATACTGGGACGAGCTTGTGGCGGCTGCGGGGACGCGCTACGACGGGCACCCTTACCTCGACAGCGTCGATATCTCCTCGGTCGGCTACTGGGGCGAAGGCTGGAGCGACTACATGCCGGCCTTCCCTTACCAGAAAGCCCTCATTGACATCTGGCTCGAGGCCTTCAAGCGCACCCCCCTGCTGATGAACTTCGATCAGGAGCAGGCGCTCGCCTATGGGACGCAACAGGGCGCCGGCTGGCGGCTCGACTGCTGGGGCGACATGCGGGACACGACCGGCGGCCACTGGTGCCACATGTTCGATCTCTATCCGGAGCAGATTGCGCGGGCCGGCATCCAGGACGTCTGGCAGCGAAGCCCTGTCTCCCTCGAGACTTGCTGGGTGCCCGGGTACTGGAAGCAGCAGGGGTGGGACGTGAATTACATTCTCGCCCAGGCCCTGCGCTGGCACGTCTCCTCGGTCAACATCAAGTCCTCGGCGATTCCGCCCGAGTGGAAGGCCCTTTTCGACGATTTCCAGAAAAAAATGGGCTACCGCTTCATCCTCCGGCGGCTCGAGTACGCGCGCCGCGCCAAAGCCGGCGCCATGATGCCGCTGCACATGTGGTGGCTCAACGCGGGCGTAGCGCCCGTCTACCGGCCCTACGAGCTTGCACTCCAGATGTCGTCGCCCACTGGCGTGGCGATCATCAAGCTGCCCGTGGACGTGCGCAAGTGGCTCCCCGGTGACGCTGTTTACGATGGTACTGTCAATATTCCTGCCGCTCTGAAATCCGGCGACTATCGGCTTCGTGTGGCGCTGCTCGGCCCGCGAACCCAACAGCCCGCTATCCGCCTGGCCATCGAAGGCCGCCAACCCGATGGCTGGTATGACCTCGGCTCGGTCAGCGTTGAGTGAACTTCGCCAGGACGGGTCACGTAGTTGTCGCCACTGATTACGGAATCTGGCTGCGGGCGAAGCCCGCCTTGGAGTGCGGTAGCAGCAGCTACCGCCATCTGACTCTGGTCAATACGACATGGGCGAGAGAGTCAGAGAATGAAAGGCGGTAGCTGACGCTACCGCACTCCAAGGCGCTTCGCGCATTTCTCATATAAGACTGGATAAAGGAGTCAAAACAATGTTTCCGATAAAACGACGGGAGTGCATGCGGGCCTTGGCGGGAGTTGCCGGTTTGGGTTTCACGGGCTCGCTGGCAAGCGCGGGTCCGATGGTCCCGACAAACGAAAACCCCGCGACAGGGGGGACCATAACGGACGTGCCGGGTATCCGGGTGGGGCACTTTACGGACAAGCGTCGCCCCACCGGCTGCACCGCGATCCTCTTTGATAACGAAGCCTCGGTAGGCGTTGATTACGATGGTTCTGCTCCAGGCTCTACTGAGGGAGTGTTGCTGCAGCCGGTCAGCCCCGTGAACACCATTCATGCGATGCTCCTCACGGGCGGAGGTGTTCTCGGCCTCCCTGCCGTCGGAGGTGTCACGCGATATCTTCAGGAGCGCAAGGTGGGCTTTGACTGGGGTGTTCCTGAGCACCCCATACCCATAGTGGTGGGCGCGGTTATTGGTGACAACGGTGTTGGCGATCCCACCGTTATCCCCGACACGAACTCAGCTTACCAGGCTTGCCAGAATGCATCCACGCGGCCGGTTGAGGAAGGCAATGTGGGCGCGGGAGCGGGCGCAACCATCGGCAAGATGTTGAAAGAGTATAAGGGCATGAAAGGGGGGTTGGGTTCGGCCAGCCTGCGTTTGGGTGAAGTTGTGATCGGGGCCATGGTGGTGATCAACACTGTGGGAGACATCGTGGACTGGCGCACGGGCAAAATCGTCGCGGGAGCGCGTCGCCCGGACGGCAAGGGGTTCGTGAACATCGTTGAAACGCTCAAGAAGCTGCCCCCGGACAAGCAGCAATCCTCCCTGTGGCTCAACGAGCCTCTCTTCCGAAGCACCACGCTGGTGGTAGTGGCCACCAATGCTGACTTCAACAAAACCGCCATGACCAAGATCGCCATGATGGCCAGCGTCGGCGCGGGCAGGACCATCTGCCCTTACCACACCACGAGTGATGGCGATTCCACCTTTGGCATCTCAACCAACAAAGTAAAATCGGTACTCACCATCTCGGTGATAGGCGCTCTGGCGGCTGACCTGGTTTCGGAGGCCGTGGTGCGCGCGGCGAAAGCCGCCAAGTCCGTGGAGGGGTGGATAGCGTACCGGGATTACAACGCGGGTTGAGATAGGAGGCAAGTCATGGACAGACGTGATTTCTTGAAGAGGGGGACGGCGGCGGGGGTCGCGATGTCAACGGATCTGCTCGCAGTCGAGCGGCCCGCCAGACTTTCAGCAGCTCCAAGCGGCGCGGCGGCGACGGACAAGGCAATTGTTATCGAGAACCCTGAACTCCGTCTGACCCTCGGTGCGAATGGAATCGCGGAGAGTCTTGTGCACAAGACCACGGGACAGGAATGTCTTATCCAAGGAAGGCATGTCCCGATGTTCACACTCACGGAATACCGTCCTTATGATGAAATCCTGCAACTGGCTTACCCCATCAAGCTGACCCACTATCTCGTCCAATCCGTGCGTCGCGAAGGCGATCTGCTTATCGCCTCTTTTCCGATGGTGGGCCTCGAAGCCACGATCGGCCTCAAGGTAACCGATTCCTACATCGGGTTCACGATGAAAGGACTGGCATTCAAGCCCTTCACCAACGCGGATGCGGTGACCTCGACACCTGTTGATGAAACCCTCTTCATTCAACTGCCGGTTCGCAAGCGGGAGAATTTCGGCGACTGGCTGAACGTGGTGTAGGACCAAGAGGTGGCTGTAAATGTCCTGGCGACCGATCCTTTTGCCAAAATCGACGGCCAGCTTTGCGAGGACCACTATCTTCTCCAAGCAGGCACGGTTGACGAGGTTAAGACCGAGGAGGTCGGCGCCGCGCTCATTGTGACCAGTACGAAGTATCTGCTCGATCGCATTGCCACGGTGGAAGAAGACTTCCACTTGCCGCGGGGCGTGGACAGCCGCAGAAGCCAGGAATGCAGGCTGTCCTATTATGAACTGCTGAAGGGCGGTCCGAAAGAAATCGACCGCAACATTGAATATGCACGCCAAGGGGGCTTCCGCACGGTACAGATCTATCACATGACGTTCGCCAAGACCGCTGGGCATTTCCCCTGGAGTGACCAATACCCCAATGGCATGGAAGATCTGAAGGGGGTGGTGCGCAAGATCAGCGACGCTGGGATGATTCCGGGAGTTCACATGCATTACAACAAGTCCCACAAGAAAGATGCCTACGTGACGCCCAAGCCGGACCCCCGCTTGAACCTGACTCGCTCTTTCACATTGACTGCACCCATCGATGCGACCGCCACCACTATCCCCGTAGCGGAGAACCCCCGGCGCTGCACCTTGGACGACGAGCGACGCCTCTTGAGGATTCAGAACGAAATCATTTCGTATGAAACTTACAGCACCGTGTTGCCTTATCAATTTACCGGATGCCGGCGGGGAGCGCTCGGGACACACGCTGAAGCCCATGAGGATGGATCGCGCGTGGGATTGCTCGATGTGGACACGTGGACCATCTGGATTCGCTTCAACCAAACCACGGACATCCAACAGGAAGTGGCGGCGCGCTGGAAAAAAATCTACCACGATGCCGGGTTTAAGTTTGTATTCTTCGACGGCGCGGAAGATGTGCCTCCTCCTTACTGGTTCAACACCTCGTGGGCACAGTGGCTGGTCTATAAGGAACTCGATCCCGCGCCCCTCTTTTCCGAGGGCGCCGTCCGGTCGCACTTCAGTTGGCACATCATGAGCCGGACCAATACCTTCAATGTTTTCAGACCGGAGGTCATGAAATCGGCGACACGGCAGTTTCCCGCAGAAGAGGCGGCGCGCGCGGCGTTGGACTTCAGCCGCATCGATTTCGGCTGGATCGGTTATTGGGCGCCCGGCAAGGAGACCATCGGCACCCAACCGGACATGCTCGAGTTTACGGCCAGCCGCGCTGCCGCCTGGGATTGTCCGTGGTCTTTGAATGGCGAATTGGAACAATTCGCGGCCCATCCGCGGACGGCCGACAATCTGGCGGTCCTGAAACGCTGGGAAGATGCGCGCCTCCAGAATTGGCTTACCGAGGCCCAAAGGCGATCTCTCCGCAACCTGGACCAAGAGCACATCCTGCTGGTCAACGAGGCGGGCAACTTCGAGCTGGCGCCCTACGCTCAGGTGGAGAAGTTTGCGGGAGGCAATCCCGCAGGGCGGGCGTTCGTATTCGAGCGCGGCAGAAAAGTCTACGGAGTGTACTGGCACACCTTCGGACAAGCTTCGCTGGAAGTTGCGTTGCCGCCGGCGAAGGTCCGACTGATGAAAGAGATCGGGAAGCCGCAACCCATAAACCGCCAGGGCGGCAGCCTCCGACTGCCCCTCGCAGATCGGTTATTCCTGGAGTGCAGCGGCCTGTCTTCGAGCGAGGTGATCGCGGCGCTCGGGAATGCTAGGATCATCTCCTGAGTGTGAAATCGGGTCGCGGGTCGGGTGAGGGGTTATTTCCGGCATGGGGCGCACACATCGAAGACAATGTATGCGCCACCAACGCCCAACTTTTTGACTCCCGCGCTTTCCGCTTGACAGGCCAACCGAGATATGCTAGCCTATGTGAGTTGTCGAAAAAGTCCGCCTCCAGGCAGGCGCGGGACCGGGTTTGGAAATTGACCCAAGGGCAAGGGAAAATCGGCTGGAAATGGGGAAAAGAGGTAGCGGGTCAGTTTGGCGCCGTAGCGGCGACTTTATTCGTCACCTGACGGACCATGTGGCGGCGCCACGATCAGATCGGGGCAGGTTCCGCCGCCGCGCCACGTGGCGGCATAAAGCCGCCGCTACACCAGAAAAAGATGTTTTTTGACGAAACGAACTGAGCTATCTATTGGAAATAAATGACTTGACTTTCTTGAAGTGCGGAAAACGAACTGGTTTTTGAGTGCAAAAAAGGCCAAACGAACCCAAAAAAGTGGCCAAAAAAACCCGTATTGTGCGGCGTTGCCCCCGAAACCGCACGGCCTCCTTGCCCTTCAGTGCGGCCACGGTCCGGTACCAACCCCTGGAGCTGAAAATGAAGACGAGTGGCAGCTTCCTGATCGGATCGGGACGGGTTCCTCTGCCCACTACATCAGAGAAAGATGTTTTTTTGACGGAACGAACTCAGCTATCTATTGAAAAATAAGGACTTGCATTTTTGAAGTGCTAAAAACGAACTGGTTTTTGAGTGCAAAAAATGCAAAACGAACTCAAAATAGAGGCTAAAAACTCACTAATTGTGTGCGATTGAACCCGATCGAGAGGTCAAAATGGACGTTCTCGGTAAAATGCCTCGTATGCTGCATTCCAAGATCGACCGTCGCGTGATGCTTCAGGCAATGACGGGCGCTACCATCCTGGGCGCGGGAGTTGAACTTGCGGGCGGCGGCAGGGGGACGGCAGCAGCCTTGCCCCCCGACCGGCCGCGGGGGAGCCTGTCGCTCGCCCATCGCATCCCGGAGGAGCACTGGAGGGCGGACGAGCGGTTTTCACTTCTGCTCAAAGTGTTGAACACCTATCGCAGCGCCGTGGACGAGGTGGTCCTTGACGAGGGATCGAGTTTTTGGTCATCACTGGCGCAGATCGAGCGCAGCAACGAGATTTTGAAACGGTGCATTGCGCAACTGAAAGAGGCCGGCTGGCCCACCGGTATTAACTTCGGCCTGACGATGGGCCACGGGGACAGCGACGAAGCGTCGCTCCCGCCACTGCCCTTCCAGCCGACCGTGGGGCATGATGGCACAGTCTCGAACAGTTGCCCCTGCCCCAACAGCCCGGAGTATCGCGCCTACATCAGCAAGAAGTACGAACTGATGGCGCGCACCAATCCCGACTTCATCTGGATGGACGATGATCTGCGCGCCAGCCATCACGGTCCCGTTTATCCCTGCTTCTGCCCTATCTGCTTGAGGATGTTCGGCCACGGAACGAGCCTGGCGCAGCTTGTCCAACAGCTCAACGCACCGGAGAGCGGCGACCTTCGCCGGGCCTGGACGGAATTCCGCGCCGCCTCGATCGAAGGGGTGTGCGCCGACGTCCACCGGGCCATCGTCGAGGCCAATCCCTCCGTCGAAATCGGCCTCATGACTATCGGCTACAGCCACAGCACTTACGGCGGATACGCCATCAACCGATGGATGAAGGCGCTGGGAGCGCGTCGCGGACGGCCGGGCCACGGCTACTACACCGACGAGGCGCCGCGCACTCTGATGTTGGACAAAAGCTTCGACGTGGGGCGCCAAGTACGCGATTATCCGCCCGAAGTGGATATCATACAGTACGAGTTGGAGGACTATCCCCACATCCCTCTGGACAAGGCAGCCCGCACGGTGATTAACGAATGCACCGCCGCCTTGATGATGGGCTGCACGGGCATTGCTTTCACCCTGTTCCCGTTCACCGAGGTGAGCTTCGAAGATTATGACCGGGTGCTGGGTGCGGTGAGTTCGGAGAGACTCGCCTGGGAGTCACTTCTCGAAGGCAGGGCGAGCCTGCCACTGGTTGGCTTCTGGCCGGCGGACAATCGGATGCTCATGGCCAACCGCCAAGTTGACGACACGGGTTGGTTTTGGGAACACGGCCCGTACGAGATCCAGCAACCTAACGAAACGGCGGAGATGAGCCTGCCATTGACCACCGATCCAAAATCGGCTTGCGGGGTTTTGCTCGCGGGAAAGGTCGCGGAAGCTTTTACGACGGAAGAATTGCGGGGCTTCTTAGCCAAAGGCGTGCTAATGGATGGCTTCGCGCTCGGCGTACTCTGGGCGCGGGGGCTGGGCGAGCTGACAGGTGTGAAACCTGGGGAGCGCATTCCAGCCGGGATCACGGAGCGTTTGACGAATCACCCCTTGAACGGACGCTACGCCGGTGACCGCCGGGACGTGCTGGCCGGTCCCTCCGATGGCGTGTGCAGCCTGGGCCCCGTGGCCGAGGGCGTCGGAGACCTGGCGCACTTGGTACGCTGGAACGGCAGCGACGCTGGGTGCTGCTTCTCCACTTATACGAACACGCTTGGCGGGCGCGTGGCAGTGAGTAGCTTCGGCCCCTGGCATCGGCAAGGACGCAGCGCCACCCGGCACCGGTTGCTGGCCGTGGCCGACTGGCTGGCGGATGGACACCTGCCGGTTTTGATCGAGCAGACAGTGCGGGTGGCGCCCTTGGTACGGATGAGTCCGGACGGGAAGCGGTTTGCGTTGCTTCTGGTCAATACGGGGCTGGACCCGACCGGTCCGCTCACGGTGAGGTTGCGCACCCAAGCCCGACAGGTCTCGCTGATTGATCAGGGAAAGGCTACGCCCTTGCGCAGCGAGGGCGAAGGCAACGCTATGGTGGTGCGGCTTCCATCCGTGCCCGCCTGGCAGACGGCAATCCTGCTTGGGAGCTAGTGTGGTGGCCCACCACCCCCTGCCCCCTCCTCAGAGAGGAGGGGAATTGGTGAGCTACCCCCCTCCTTGGTGAGGAGGGGGTAGGGGGTGGTTGGACGGCATACCAGGCTCCGTGCCGGCGGTTTGTGCGCAGTTAATATGCGATACTTCCTGGGGGAGGGGGCGGTAACTCGACCGGTCCGCCCCAAGGTCCCCCGAATAGATATGAAGAGGCTGATCGTTAATGCGGATGACTTCGGCTTGACGGAAAAGATCAACCAAGCCATCATTGAAGCGCATTCTTGCGGCTTGATCAGCAGCACAAGCCTGTTGGCAAACGGTGCAGCCTTCGAATCCGCGCTGGCCTTGTCGCGCCAGGCTCCGCGCTTAGGAGTTGGGGTCCATTTGAATCTTACGGAGGGCCAACCTGTCGCTCCCGCTTCCAGCATTCCCAGCCTTGTAAATGGCCGGGGGTGCTTCGCGAGAAAATCCGCAGGATTGTGGCGAGCCGCGATCTTGGGGCGAGTGAGTGGGGCCGAGATCGAGAAAGAGCTGCGTGCCCAGATCGAGAAAGTCCTGACCGCAGGCATTGTGGCGACTCATCTGGATAGCCACAAGCACGTTCATGCACTTCCGGCTCTTGGAAGAATGGCCATCAGGCTTGCCCGGCAGTATGGCATCCCGGCGATTCGATGTGTGGCTGAGCGCCGGTCCGGCCTGGGTTGCTTGCTGAGGCGTTTTCCCCGGGCGAAGATGACGATCTTCCGACAGCGTCTTAACAGTTTTGCCCTTGCGGTTGTTTCGCGCGGATGGAGCCGCCAGCTCCGACAAGCGGGCGTCGCGTACGCTGAGCATTTTTATGGCGTTACGCCCACCGGGTTTCTGGATGAGGAGATACTGCGCGAAATCCTCCGCCATCTCCCGGACGGGACCAGCGAATTGATGTGTCACCCCGGTTTTGCAGATCAGGCGCTAAGGCAAACGCCCACGCGTCTGTTCGAGCAGCGAGAGATAGAATACCAAGCCCTGAGTCAACCGGAAATCAAGCTCCTGGCCAAAGACCTCGGCATCGAGCTTATTAATTATGGCGACCTTGCAAATGATTTCCATTGTCGTCCCTCTGTACAATGAGCAGGAGAACGTTCGACCGCTCTACGCGCGGCTCACCGATGTGCTCAATCGCTTAGGGCAGTCATACGAGCTCGTCTTTGTGGATGACGGGAGCCGGGATCAGACACCCGCAATCCTGGATGAGATCTACGCGGAGGATAGCCGCGTGTGCGTGGTTCGGCTGCGGAGGAATTTCGGCCAAGCGGCAGCTCTCCAGGCCGGATTTGACTCTGTCCAAGGCGACATCGTCATCTCCATGGACGGGGACCTGCAACACGACCCGGAAGATATCCCGGAGTTTCTTGCCAATATGGCGAAAGGGTACGACATCGTCAGCGGCTGGCGGGTGGCAAGGAAAGACCCGTGGCTGACGCGCCGCCTGCCCAGCCGCGTGGCCAACTGGTTGATGGCGAAACTCTCCGGCATGCCGCTGCACGACTTCGGCACCACATTCAAAGCCTACCGGCGTGAGGTCCTGCAGAATATTCATCTCTACGGCGAGCTGCACCGCTTTATTCCGGTCTTGGCAAGCTGGTCCGGGGCGACCATCACGGAAATCTCGATCAGGAATACAGTTCGTGAAAAGGGCAAGTCGCACTACGGCCTTTCCAGAACCATTCGAGTTTTGCTCGACCTGATCGGGATTAAGTTTCTGCTCGGCTATTCCACCCGGCCTTTGCACTTTTTCGGGCTCTGGAGCCTGCTCGGCGTGGGCGCCGGCGCCGGCATCGGGATCTTCCTGCTGTACGAAAAACTTGTCCTCGGAATGGCGATCATGCTCGAACACGGACCTCTTCTATTCGTCGCCATGCTTCTGTTTCTGACCGGCATTCAGTTTCTTTCGGTAGGCCTCATCGGCGAGATGCTTTCACGCACGTATTACGAATCCCAAAAGAAACCCATTTATACGCTGCGAGAAATCAAGCGCCGCCGGCCGGAATTCACGGTGGAAGGGGAGCCGCAATAGGGGACTGCGGGGTCTAGACGGGGCTTCCCTATGATGACTGCGACGATTGTCGCCCACTTAGTCCTGGCGATCGCCACGTTTCCTTTCGTTTATTATCTGCTCGTCCTTTACAGTTCCTGGCAGTTTTTCCGCCGCCCACTCGCCTCGGTGAGTCGCGGGCCGGGCAGTTTCACCCCTCCCGTCAGCAACCTCAAGCCGATTCGCGGCCTCGATCCGGAGGCCTACGAAAACTTCGCCAGCTTCTGCCGCCAGGACTATCCCGATTACGAATTGCTTTTTTGCGTGGGAGAGAAGGATGCCCCGGTCGTTCCCGTGCTCGAAAAACTGGCGCGGGATTTTCCGCAGAGGCGGATTCGCATAATTTTTGGCGCCGACAGCCACGCCCCCAACGACAAGGTGAGCAAGCTGGCCCGGTTGGTCAACGAGGCTCAGCACGAAACCCTGGTAATCAGCGACAGCGACGTGCGCGTACAGCCCGACTATCTGCGCACCGTGGTTGCACCCTTGGCCGATCCCAAGGTGGGAGCGGTCACCTGCTTCTTTGTGCCGACCGAAGCAAAAACGCTGAGGGATAGCCTGCAAACGATTGGCATGGCTTCCGAATTCTATGCCCGGTTTCTGCTTGCCCGGCAACTGAAGGGAATGAAGGCCGCGCTCGGGTCGACGATCGCCACCACCCGTGCGCGCCTCGCGGGCTTCGGTGGTTATAGGGCGCTCGAGAACCGGCCCGCAGACGATGTTCTGGTGGGCCGCCTGATCGCTGAACAAGGCTACGAAGTGGAACTCCTGCCCTATACCATCCTGTGCGTGCCCGACTACCAGTCGATTCTGGAACTGTTTCACAAGCGTATGCGGTGGGTCGTCATCTGGCGCCACCTGAGCCCGTGGAGCCATTCTGGTTTTCTGTTCACGCAAGGATTGCCCTGGTCCGTGGCCGCCATCGCGATTCATCCGACTGTTGCTGTAGCTCTCGGCTATCTCGGGACCTATCTTGGACTGAGGTTGACGATGACCTGGCTCATTGGCGTCAGAGGGCTGCGGGACCAGACGCTGCGGGGGAAGATGTGGCTGCTCCCAGTGTGGGATGCAATGGCGTTCGTTATCTGGCTCGTCAGCTTCGGACGGAACAGCTTCCGATGGCGCGGCGACGAGTACTACCTCCGCGATGGCTGCCTTGTGCCGGTTACTCCCCGTACGGCGCGGGCCGGGTGAGGGGTTTCTATCGCCGCACGGCTAACTACGAACCGCGGACCTCAAACACGGAGGTTCGCGCTACCTGCTGCGAGTAATCCAGTGCGGGAGGCCTGAATCAACGCTGAAAGCGGAGCCGCAATAGGGGACTCCGGTGCCCGATCGGTGCTTCCATATGATGACTTCGATTATCCTGCGCTATGCGGTGCTTGCGATAGCTACCTTCCCCTTCATCTATTATTTGCTCGTCCTTTACAGTTCCTGGCGGTTCTTCCGCCGCCCACTCGCCTCGGCCAGTCGCGGGCCGGGCGGTTTCACCCCTCCCGTCAGCAACCTCAAGCCGATTCGCGGCCTCGATCCGGAGGCTTACGAGAATTTCGCCAGCTTCTGCCGCCAGGACTATCCCGATTACGAACTGATTTTTTGCCTGGGAGAGAAGGATGCCGCGGTCGTTCCCGTGCTCGAGAAACTGGCCCGGGATTTTCCGCACAGGCGGATTCGCATGCTTTTTGGCGCCGACAGCCACGCTCCCAATGACAAGGTAAGCAAACTTGCCCGCCTGGTAAGCGAGGCGCAGCACGAAACCCTGGTGATCAGCGACAGCGACGTGCGCGTGCGGCCCGACTACCTGCGCACCATGGTCGCACCCTTGGCCGACCCCAAGGTGGGAGCGGTCACCTGCTTCTACGTGCCGATCGAAGCGAAAACACTGGCGCAAAGCCTGCAAACGATTGGCATGGTTTCCGATTTCTATGCCGGGATTCTGGCTGCCTGGCAACTGGACGGAGTAAAGTTCGCGCTCGGCCCGACGATCGCCACCACCCGCGCGCAGCTCGCGGGCTTCGGTGGTTATCGAGCGCTTGAGAACCGGCCGGCAGACGACCTTCTAGTGGGGCGCCTGATCGCCGAGCGAGGCTACGAAGTGCGACTCCTGCCCTATACCATCCTGACCGTGCCGGACTACCACTCGATGCAGGACCTGCTTCACAAGCGCCTGCGCTGGCTCGTCGTCATGCGCCACATGCGCCCGCGCGGTCATCTGGGCCTTCTGTTCACGCAAGGGTTGCCTTGGTGCCTGGCCGCCATCGCGATTCACCCGACCGTTGCTGTAGCTCTCGGCTACCTCGGGGCCTATCTGGGACTGAGGTTGGCGATGACGTGGCTCATTGGCGTCAGAGGGCTGCGGGATCAGACGCTGCGGGGGAAGATGTGGCTGCTCCCAGCGTGGGATGCCATGGCGTTTGTCATCTGGCTGGTCAGCTTCGGACGAAGCGGCTTCCGCTGGCGCGGCGGCGAGTATTACCTCCGCGATGGCCGGCTCGTGCGGGGCACTGCCAATACAACGGAGAAGTGAGAGGTCGGCGCTATCTGCTCCACCAACCGCCGCTGGTTGCGGCTCCGACGCAGACGGACGGGCGCTCGTCCCCGCTTGTTGACGACGGGCATTACGCGCCTCCCGCCAATTCACCTGCGGCATCATTTTAGTGGTGTCGATGCGATCGCGATAGCGGAGGGCGATGTTCATCAGCGAGTCGAGCAATGAATCGGAAAGCAGATGCGGCGTTAGCCCCAGCTCGATCAGCTTGGAATGTTTGGCGTTGTAATAGTGCTCCTCAGCTTCCACGCGCGGGTCGGGGATGTGATCCACCCGGACTTCGAGGTCCAGCTCCTTCCCAGCCGTTTGCACCATGCGGGCCAGCTCCATAACTGAGAACTGTTCTGTGAACTGGTTGAACACGCGGAATTCGCCGCGCGCCGCTGGATTCATCAAGGCGATCTCAACGCAGCGGACGGTATCACGGAGATCCAGGAAGCCGCGTGTTTGTCCGCCCTTTCCATACACGGTGAGCGGGATGCCCACGGCAGCCTCCACGCAATAACGGTTCAGGACCGTACCGAACACTTCATCATAATCGAAGCGGTTAATCAGGGCTTCATCCAGCGCGACTTCGTCCGTCATCGTGCCGTAAACCACGCCTTGGTTCAGGTCGGTGGCGCGCAGCCCCCAAATTTTGCAGCAGAACATGATGTTGTGGCTGTCGTGCACCTTGGAAAGGTGATAGAAGGAACCCGCCTGCTTGGGATAGGGAAGGACGTCCTTGCGTCCGTTGTGCTCGATGGTGATGTAGCCTTCTTCGATATCGATATTGGGCGTGCCGTATTCGCCCATGGTCCCCAGCTTAACCAGGTGACAATCGGGTTGGAACTCGCGCAAAGCGTACAGGAGATTCAGCGTGCCCACCACGTTGTTCACTTGAGTGAAGACGGCGTGCTTGCGGTCGATCATGGAATAAGGAGCGGCGCGTTGTTCGGCAAAGTGGACGACCGCCTCCGGCCCAAAAGCTTTAATGACGGAAGATAGAAAATCGTAATCCGTTACGTCCCCTACGAAAAGCTCAATTTGTTTTCCGGTAAGCTCCTGCCAGACCTTAAGACGATCCGAAAGAGTACGAATCGGGGTCAGGGTTTGCACCCCGAGTTCGTGGTCCCACTGACGGCGGATAAAACTGTCGACGATCGCCACCGAGTGCCCCTTGTTGGACAGGTAAAGAGCCGTGGCCCATCCACAGTATCCATCCCCCCCGAGCACGACAACCCTCATTTTTCCTCCTCGACGTACCTCTACTTCCTTACACTTGGGAAACCTTCGTCCCTGTTCTCCTACGTAGGGGCGAGCGGCGCTCACCCGAGGTCCGAATCCGTCAGTTGACGGATTCGGCCCTACGATCCGAGTTTGGTTGCGGCCACTACCTAACGCCGAAAGCCTTACTCTATCACAAGCTAATGGTTCGTCAGAAGAACCTTCCCTCCGCTCGCAGCAACCACGTCGAGCTGCGGGCTTCCCACGATACCTTGCAGCCGGGGCAGGGCTGACTGCCTGGCAACAATGTAGGAACGTTCCGGCTTGAGCCACAGCTCCTTGAATTGTGAGTCGTCGATAAAGACGTTCGGAGCTCCGGGAGCGTAAGAACCGTATTCCAGATTCATAAAGCGTCCGTTCAGCAAGAGCGCGGAACGATTCGTATAGAAAAAAATCGACGAGAACCAATAGTAGTGATGATCGACAATCAGAGTTCCTTGCGGCGACTTCTCGAGCGCCTCGGCCAGCGGCCGGGAAGACATATAGGGATCGAAGACCACCATGGCCAGGCGTGCCGCGTGGAAGAACAAGACCATCATTAGGGTGGCCGCCAGGACGGCGCGTTGCGTGTTTGCTCTTAAAGTGCCGATGCTGCCAACCACAAAGGCAACTGCCGCGAGGGCGAGCGGTAGACGCAGGTAGGCGAACGACGCCAGCGTGAGGTCCTCGATGTGTCCCAGCGATAGTTTGTAGGCATTTGGGTGCTGGCTCAAGGCGGAGGAGATGTCGCCGGGTGTGGCCATGCCGCGGCTCAGGGCCAGGATAATGATCGCTGCTACCGCAGCGCATCCGGCCATGAGCGAGAGTGCGTTGGCGCCTCGCCGCACCCATTTGCCGTCCGCCGTCATCGCCGAGCCCAGCAGCAGCGCCAGCGCGGGGTAGCAGGGCATCGAGTAGTACTCTTGAGTGGTCGAAAACGTGAAGAAAATAAGAATAAAGCCCGCCCAGCACAAAGCCAGCAAGCGTGCGCGGCCAGCGCGGTCTCGCGGCTTGAAGGAGAGCTTGGCGACGGCCGGAAAGTAGACACTCCAAGGAAAAAGCCAGAGCAAATGAAAAAGCCAGAAGTAGAGGCGCGGCACCGTATCGTAATCCCGCGGGTAGCGCAGATTCAGGAAGCGCAAGAGCTGCTCGTTGATGAAGAAAAACCAAAGAAATCCGTGATACTGGCCCGGGCCGCTGTGCAGAGTGAAGTCGAAGCAAGGCGGATTGCGCAAGGTGGCCAGTACGTGCCAAGGCGCGGCAACCAGGAGCACGATGCATAGCCCGCTGACGGGACGGATCCGCCTCCAGGCCGCTGCGGAAAAGAGTTGCTGTGTCACCAGCAGGTAGATCAGCCCGGCGGCGATGGGGAAGACGATGCCGATCAGGCTCTTGAGCAGTAGTCCCAGACCGAGACTGAGCGCCAGCACCGCCGCCCAAAAGCGGGGATGAGGCTCGTCTTCATCAAGGACGCGGAGCAAGGCCCACATCGCCAAGGCCACAGTGAATGTGAGCATCACGTCGGGAATCAAGATGCGTGTGAAGAGAAACAGGCCGATGCAAGTGGCCACGATCAGGCCTGCGTAGAACCCCGCGCGTTTCCCGAAGGCCCAAATGCCCATGGCCGCTGTAAGCCAGCAGAGAGCCACCGCCGACAACGCAATCGGGATGCGCGCCGCCCAATCGTGAACACCGAAGATTCTGTAGGAGAGCGCGATCGTCCAGTAGATGAGCGGCGCTTTCTCGAGATAAGCCACACCGTCGAGGTGTGCGGTCACCCAGTCGCCCGATTGCAGCATGTTGCGGGCGATCTGCGCCTGCACCGCGTCCACATCGTCCATGAGAGAGGGGGGGGATATGATGCAGCCGAGGAAAATCACGGCCGCGAAGAGAATGACGATGAATTCGCTGCGGAACTTCAGGCTGCCGCCGAGAGGCTGACGAGTCCCTTGCCCGCCGGTTCCGGTTCTGGCAGCGTCTGAATGTTCCACCGTTTGATCCATAGGAATAAAATCAGCAAGCCCCACAGGTGATATCCGAAATTGTCGCGCCGTTCCAGGTGCCTTTTGAGCACCGATTGCACCCCGTCCCAGCGGAAAATCTGCGTCTCCTTCACGGCCTGCTCGCTCAAAGTATCCAGCAAGAGCGGTTTCAGCACGCCACGAAACCAGTCGTGTGCGGGAATGTCGAATCCCTCTTTTTTCCTGCGCAGAATGGCCGGGGGCAGTTTGTTCCTCATCAGTTCTTTGAGCAGGAACTTCAGTTGCGATCCCCGCAGCTTATAGTCTTCCGGCAGCGAGGCGGCAAACTCCACCAGGCGGTGATCGAGAAAGGGCGGACGGACCTCGAGCGAGTGCGCCATCCCCATGCGGTCCGACTTGTAGAGAATATCGTCCGGCAAATAGTACTGCTGGTCGAAAAGGAGATAGCGGTTGAGGCCGGGGACCGGCGGCATGTGCGCGAGAATCCTTAACATGGGGGCCGGATCCGCTCCCTGGAGAATCTCAGCCTTTTCTTCTTCGGAGAACGTGCCGCTCCAGAAAATGTGCCCTTCGTCCGCGGGCAGCAAGGATCCCCGCAAAAACCGCTTGAGCTTGTATTCAAAGCTGATCTTTTCATTCGACGCCGGCCAATAGCGAAGCGCGGCGATCGCCATTTTTCTCAACCCCGCAGGCAGTAATTGTGCCGTGCGCGCATAACGGTTGGCGAGATAGGTCACATAGCCGCCCAACAGCTCATCGGCCCCTTCGCCGCTGAGAGCCACCGTTACTTGCTGGGCGCTCATCTTGGCCAAGAACCACACCGGCAGGCAGCCGGCGTCGGCGCTGGGTTCGTCGGAATAGTAAGCGAATTCCTGAATGGCACCCTGGAGGTCAGTATCGGTGCTCAGGTCGGCCTCGGTGTGCTCCGTTCCGTAGTACTTGGCCGCCTCGCGGATGTAAGCGCTTTCGTCGAAGCTCCGGCCTTTAAAGGTGATCGAAAACGTCTTCAGCGGCTTGCTCGACACCTCTGCGGCATAGTGAAGGATGGTTGACGAATCCAGACCTCCACTGGCCCAGAGCCCGACCGGTACATCGGCGAGCATGTGCTCCTTGACGGATTCCTGGAGCAGAAAATCTAGTTGCTCTTTGGCGGCGCCGAGGCTCCAAGCCTTCTGTGCCGGAGGCGGGGCCGGGATGCGCCAGTAAGGCTCGATCTTCGTGGTACCCCGCTGCCAGGTGAGGATGTGTCCCGGAAGCAGTTTCTCAATTCCCTGCACAAGGGTAAAGGGCGCGGGGACATAATTCACGCGCAGATAGCAATTCAGTCCATCCAAGTCCAGAGTGCGATCGATGTCCGGGTGGTAGAGAATCCCCTTCAGCTCGGAGCTGAAGTAGATGTCGCGTCCTTTGCGGCAAAAATACAGCGGCTTGATGCCCACGCGGTCGCGCGCCAGAACCAAACGTTGGAGCGACTCGCACCAGAGCGCCAGACCGAACATGCCTCGCAGCCGCCGGAAACAGTCGGTGTCCCACTCCAGAAAGGCGTGTAGCACTACTTCCGTGTCACTGCGGGTGAGAAAGCGATGGCCTAGCGCCTGCAATTCGGCGCGCAGCTCGACATGGTTGTACACCTCGCCGTTGTAAACCAGGACCGTATCGCCATCTTCGCTGCGCATGGGCTGCTCGCCCGATACGAGGTCGATGATCGTAAGCCTCACCGCACCCAAAGAAACGTGCGGGGATTCGTAAACGCCTTGCTGGTCGGGCCCGCGATGAATCAGTGAGGATGTGGCCCCCTTAATGAGGCCAGGCTGGACAACGCGGTCTTGGTGTGTGAATCCGGCAATGCCGCACATGCAATCCCATCCTACCACTCACCGCGCTGCGCAGACCAGCGCCACCCCCACCGTGACCAGCAACATGCCGGCCCAGCGCGTCTTACTCACCTGCTCTTTAAGCAGTAACTTCGCGCCGAAGGCGCCGACGATATAATTCGCGGCCGTGGCGGGGACCACAAAGCTGACCTCTGCCCAGGACAGCAAAGCGAGCAGAGAAAAAAAAGCCAGCGCCATCAGCGCAATGGCTAACCACATCCATCTCGATTGCAAGGCACGGCGGAGGACGCCGAGCAGGGCGCGCGGGGCAAAGTCTTTCACTTCCCCGATTTGTTTCATGGCGTGCGTGGCGGCTATGTCTCCACCCGTCCCGGAGAGCACAACAATGGTAAGGAATAGGAAGGTGCGCATGTTCAGCCTCGCCCCGTCGTGCTGGGTGGTGTACGACCGACCAGGGCTACACCCAGGAAGATGAAGGCTGCTCCCACCCAGCGCGCCCCAGGGACCACTTCTCCGAGCAGAAGGTGGGCGAGCAACGGAGCCAGGACGTACCCGGTAGCCGTAACGGGCTGGACATAGCTGTAATCAGCCCAGGAAAGTATAAGCAGGTAGGAAACGAAAAAGAGCAGCAGCGAGCCGATGCCTAGCCAGATCCAGACGCTGCTTAGAGTCTTCAGGGAATAAGCCGCCAGCGTGGAGACTGACACGTGTCCAATCTCGCCCATGCCCCGCATCCCTTTGCCGAGCAGCACGTTGCCCAGCGAGCCGAAAACCGGCACAAGAATCAGCAGCGGGATGGTTTTTGCCAGCAGGTTTCTCGACGAGGTCATGGGGATACGCTTAGTTGGCGGAATCCGGACGCGAGCGGGAATCAATCACTGGCGCTGCCGCCGCACTTGTCCGGGAAGACACCCTCAGCGCGTACCTCCACCGTTCCGCGCGCAGGCGAAGAAACTCCACCGCCTCGTGGTAAAGGCGTTTGCGCTCGTGCGCATCCCACAGCGCCTTGCTCACGATGCGCCAGATCACTCGCCGCCGGAAGTAGTAGGAGTCGTAAAAGCGGTTGACCGCAGCCATCATTTCTTCAAGCCCCAGGCCGGGATACTCGAGGTGCGGAAGCTGATGGCCCGCCGCGTCGGCCAACGCCTCGGCGGCCAGGAAATTGTTCTGCGCCGCGTATTCGTACAACTCGGTTCCCCGGTAGGCATGAGCGATTGAAACCTGAATGGTTTCCGTGTCCAGTTCTTTGGCAAAGTCGATAGTGCGCTGAATGGACTCCTTGGTTTCTCCCGGAAGGCCGATGATGTAGTCACCGTGGATTGCAATGCCAAGCTCCTTGCAATTCTTCACGAACCTGCGAGCCATCTCCACGGTCGCGCCTTTCTTGATGTTTTTCAGGATCTGGGGATCACCGGACTCGAACCCGACAATCAATAAGCGGGCGCCCGCTTCGGCCATGGCCTTGAGGGTCTCATAATCGCTGTGCACGCGCGCGGTGCAAGACCAGCGGAACCCCAGGGGTTTGAACTTCTCGCAAAGCTCCAACACTCGCTCCTTGCGAATGTTGAAGGTGTCGTCGTCAAAGAAAAACTCTTTCACCTGTGGAAACAGCTTCAAGGCCTGGCGAATCTCCCGGGCTACATTTTCGGCGGAGCGCACGCGCCAGGCATGCCCGGAAAGCGTCTGCGGCCAGAGGCAAAACGTGCACAAGGCTGGACACCCGCGGCTGGTGTAAAGAGCAACGAAGGGGTGGAGCAGGAACGGCACCTTATAGTTCTCAATCACCAAATCCCGCTTGTACACCTCCGTGGCGAAGGGGAGCCGGTCCAGATCTTCCGTGGCCAGCGCCGACCCCGCCGGGTTGTGGATTACCTGGCCGTTTTTCCGATAGCTGATGCCGCTGATCTCATGCAGGGGCTTACCCTGCGCAAATTCCACCACCGCGTAATCGAACTCACCGCGCACTACGAAATCGATGTCCTCGCTGGCCATGAGGCTTTCCGCGGGTTGCACTTGGACGGGAGGGCCCACGAAAGCAATCTTGAGGTCCGGCTTGGCCTCTTTCATTCCTCGAACTAGGCGCAGATCGCTTGCGAATCCCACCGTGGAGGTGAAAAGCACGACAAACTCATAGTTGCGGGCTATCTGGATGGTCTCCGCCGCCGTGACTTTGTGCGGAGGCGCATCAAGCAGCCTGCTGCCGGGCAGCATCCCCGCCGGATAAGTCAGCCACACCGGATACCAAAACGACTCGATCTCGCGCGTCGCCGGCCACCGCGAACTGGCTCCTCCATCGAAATTCTCGAAGCTTGGAGGATTCAAGAAGAGCGTTTTAAGCTCAGACCCCATTGGCCTCTCCCCTCATCGGGCCAAACCGAAATTCTGCAAGCCTGTCGGACCCCGAGATAAATTGCATTATATCTTAATGACCCGCTCCTCGGCAAAATCTGTGGGCTATAGATGGCACAAACTCACTTTCTTTTCTCCCCGAAGTGGGGTAATTTCTCATGGCACTGTTGGCCTTGGAATCTGACACTTGGTGAAAAGAATGAGGTACATTGCATGAGAACCAATCGAACGGGCTTAAAGATACACCGCCGCCAATTCCTCCAAACCGCAGCGACGGCAAGCTGCGGACTTTCGCTGTCCGCGTTTGGGCAGGTTATCCCGCCCAAAGTGGGCACGGTCCGTGACAAGCTGTGGCTATTCAGCAACCCCACGAACGCCGATTATGGGATTCTCCGCAAGCGCTCGGTGATGTCACCCTTTGAGGCGGCGGTCTACATGGGGATTCCGAACATCTTCATGGTACAGCAGTATCCGGGGAAGGGCGATGAGTCCTGGTACAAACCCTTCGAGCCGCCCTTCGAACAGTACACGATACCCCTGACTATGTTGAAGCGCGTCGCGTGGTCCCTCGTGGGCGCGGGTGGTGTGACCAAAGACTGGGAGAGAAAGCAAGTCTTGAGCATGGCGCACAAGACTCCTAACATCGTCGGGGTCTACTTGGACGATTTCTTCCACGACAAACCAGGCGCGGAGGTGGCGAGCCTGACCCCGGAGCAGCTTCGCGACATTCAGCGGCAGATCAAAGAGCCCGATAAGAAGATGGACATGTATGTCACCTTCTACGCGCACGAGTTGAACATGCCCATAGCGGAGCATCTGAAGCTCATCGACGTGATCGCGCTTTGGATGTGGAAACCCGAAGAGTTGGCAAATGTGGATTCGTATCTGACTCAGCTCGACAAGCTGGCTCCTCAATCCCGCAAAATGGTGGGGGTATATACGACGGCCCTGAACGAAAACAAAACTCCGGCGTGGACGGGTATGCCCGTTCCGCTCATGCAAAAGCAGTGCGAGCAGGCGCTGGGTTGGCTTCGCAGCGGACGGATCGAGGGCATCATTGTGTACGGTGGCACAACGTTCGATCTGGGCTTTGAGGCGGTGGACTGGACTCGCGAATGGATTCGAAAGGTCGGGCCGACAAAGCTGTAATCGCCAACCTTGACATTTTTCCTTGCAAGATGATAAGAACCCACAGTGCAAGAGGCCTCGTTCTTGGGGGCCGGTATTGTGCTCACAGGAGGAGCGCTGATCATGGACAAACTGGCTGTCGAAGGTGGACCGAAGGCGGTTACCAACCAATTGTTGGGCTGGCCGCGGTTCGATGAGAAGGCGATTTCAGCCGTCACGGAAGTGCTGAGGTCAGGAAAGGTCAACTATTGGACGGGCAAGAAAGGGATGGAATTCGAGAGGAAGTATGCGGAGTGGCAAGGCAGCAAGTACGCCATTAGTGTGGCGACGGGGACGGCCGCGCTCCACGTGGCCTTGAGCGCCTTGGGGATCGGCCCGGGCGACGAGGTCATTGTTCCGAGCTACACTTTCATCGCCACGAGTTTCTCAGTGGTTCAGGCGGGCGCCATCCCGCGTTTCGCAGACGTGAACTTGGAGGACCACTGCATAAGCGTCGAATCGGCGGAGAAGCTTACGAACGAGCGCACCAAGGCCATTATTCCGGTGCACTTGTACGGGAATGTCTGCGACATGGACAAGCTCTTGGCCTTTGCGAAGCGCCATAATCTTTACCTGATCGAGGATAACGCGGAAGCCTTTGGCGGCATGTACAAGGGCAAGAAGACAGGTACGATGGGACACATTGCGGCTTGCAGTTTTTGCCAAAACAAGACGTTCACGACGGGTGGCGAGGGAGGCATGGTCACCACCGATGACGAGGAGGTGGCGTGGAAGGCTCGAAGTTTTCGTGATCATGGTTACGATGTGAAGGAGCGTCTGGCTCTTATGGAGCTGGAGCAGAAGCTGCCCTACATCCACAACATGGTGGGATGGAACTATCGCATGACGGAGATGCAGTCCGCGATTGGTCTGGCGGAACTCGAGCGCATGGACAATTGGAATATGCCCACGCGTCGCCGGAACGCGCGGATTCTGATGGAGGCCTTGGGTGGACTGCCGGAGGTCAAATACAAGCCGATCGATACCCCGGAGCGGCAGAACGGCTGGTACACGATGGCGTTCTCGCTGGATATTGAGAACATGAATTGTGACATTCAACAGTTCGTCAAGGCGGCGGGGGCCGAAGGGGCGCCCTGCTGGAAAGTGTTCTGGCCACAATGTCACACCGAGCGGGCTTTCCGAGAGTTTAACTCCTTCGGCAAATCGGGGTTTCCTTTCCGCTCGAAGGAATACGCCAATCCGGCCAGCGTGGATTACGCTCGAGTGGAGGTTCCCAATGCGGTCTGGCACGAGTCGCATACCTTCACGGTTTTTCCGTATCCCAGCTTCAGCGAAGAAGACATGCAACAAATAGCGCACGCCCTGGTAAAAGTAATCAAGGCCTACTCCAGGAAGAGGTAGAAAGCGGACAAAGCAGGGAGCGCGGAGGGTCACGAGTGATGAAGGACAAAGTTGTTTGGGGAGTCGTGGGGTCGTGCGGAATTGCGCGACGGCGGACCATTCCGGAAGGAATCGTTCCTGCTGCGAACGCCAAGTTGGTGGGTTTGTACGACTGCAATCAAGAAGGGAATGCGGAGGCCGCGCGGACCTTTGGGGCCCAGGCATTTGGAAGCCTGGAAGAAATGCTCGCGGCAGAGATTGATGCGATCTATATTGCCACGCCTGTGTATCTCCATGGCGAACAGACGACGCGGTGTTTGAAGGCGGGGAAGCACGTACTTTGTGAGAAGCCCCTGGCCCTGAGCGTCGCTGAAGGGCAGGAAATGGTAGCGCTCGCCCAGCGGTGCAGGGTCCAGCTCGGGGCGGCGTTCATGATGCGCTTTCACTCCCAGCACCAGGAGGCGCTAAAGATAATTCAGTCGGGGAAGCTGGGGAAACCTGTCTACGGTCGGGCGCAGCTTTCCTGCTGGTATCCGCCGCTCGAGGGTGCGTGGAGGCAGGACCCGAGCCAAGGCGGAGGCGGCTCGCTGGCGGATATGGGAGTACATTGCATTGATTTGCTCGAGATGTTCTTTGGTCCCGTGGTCTCCGTTAATTGCTGCATTGCCAATTTAGTGCACTCCTACCGGTCGGAAGACAGCGCGCTCGCCACCTTGGTGTTTCAAAACGGGGCTTTGGGGACCGTCGACACTTTCTTTTGCATACCGGACGAAAGCAGCCGGAACGTTCTCGAGCTATATGGTTCAGAGGGCAGCATTCTGGCGAAAGGGACCGTCGGACAGGGCAGCCAAGGAGAGATGGTGTTCTGTCCGCGCCCGCAGGACAAAGTGTATGACGCCCAACAGAACCGCGATACGGGCCAGGGGATTGCATTGCAGCCGGCGCCGATCAACACTTACCGAGCCGAGATTGAGGAGTTCAGCCAGGCAATTTTGGGGGGCTGGAAATCGGAGCTTGGCGGCGATCTAGGCCTGCGGAGCCAAAGGATTTTGGAAGCCTGCTACGAATCGGCAAAAACGTCCAGAACTATGGCGATTAGAACTTAGCTTGGAGGAGTTTGACAGGCGAAGCCAATCGTCGATTCTGGCTGTGCTGATGCTTATCTTGGCTGTTATTGGAAACAGCCGCCAATCGATGGCGGTCATAATGGGGAAGATTATCGGGTCGGTGGTGGACCCTAGTTGAGCCGTCGTTCCAGCAGCAAAGGTTACGCTCCGGAACGCCAGCCAGGTCTGGCCCGACAGACCCAGTGCCAGTAGGGGGGCGGCCCTTTTACGCCGCCAGATGGTCCTTCAGTTGACGGATAAACTCGCCGCTACAAACTGATCTAGCACCCGCACAGGAAGGACAGATTTATGGCTACTGAAGTTAAACTGCAGGTGCCGCCGCAGGTTCCGTCACAGGTGGCGTCACCGGTACCGTCTCGAGTGGCGCCCACGCGGCGTTACGTTGCTCTGGACGCCGCTCGTGGGTTTGTAATGGTTTATCTCTGTACTGAGGGTTTCGGCTTATCGTATTTGAAAGGTGGCCCGACTGCGGCGCGGGTCGCCTCTTGGTTCACCCATTTGCAGTGGGAAGGATTTCGCCCCTGGGAATTGGTCTACCCGGCGTTCATGTTCATGGTGGGGGTGGCGCTTCCGTTTGCGTTAGCTCGCCGAAAGGAACAGGGCATGACGTTCGGGAAGAATTTGCGCCATGTGGCCTTCCGCGCCTGCCTGTTGGCGCTGTTCGGCGCCATTTTGTATTCCTTGCATGCCGGGCGTTACCATGGAGATCCTATCGAGACCCTCACTCAGATCGGCGTATCTTATTTCTTTGTTTTCCTGATCCTGCATCTTGGATTTCGATGGCAAGTGGTTGCAGCGGCTGTTCTGATGTTTTCGAACTGGGGATTGTTTGCCCTCTTCCCCGGACCCACGGGCCCCTTCGACCCGACGAGCAATATTGGAATCAGAATTGACCGCGTTGTATTCGGGATCGATCACAAGTACGACTGGCAGAGCATCGAGTTCATCGGCAGCACTGTGACCGTGCTGTTTGGCGCCTGGACGGCCATGCTCATCCGAAGCAATCGAACGCTCTCACGGAAGCTTAAGATCCTCCTCGCATGCGCGGTCGCCTCGCTGATCCTGGGCCTCGCCATCAGTCCCTTCGTCCCAGTCATCCACAAATGTTACACGGCCTCGTATACGTTCTTGCATACATCCTGTATCTTGGTGATGATTTCCTTTTTTGTATGGCTGTTTGATCCTGAGCACCGGCAGAACAAGGCGCTCCCCCTGGTCGTGGTCGGAATGAATTCCATTTTCATTTATCTGGTGAACGAGGCGCTGAAAGAGCCGTGGCTCGATCCCTCGGTGGCGGTATTTACTAAGCGATTCGCGATTTTAGGCACGGCGGGGCCTGTCGTCCAAGCCTGGGTGGTGTTCTTCGTGATGTGGTACCTTTGCTACTGGCTTTACACGCGAAAGATATTCTTTAAGGTGTGACCTGTGGCCCGTCCTCCTGAACCGAGGGCAGCTTGAGATGGCCTGCGGGGGCTGAGGTTTGAAACACGCTGGCGTCAATCACCCTGAGGAGGTGGCGTCCGAATGAACCGGCTAGACCGTCGGGAGTTTATTCAAACTTCGGTTGTGGCAACCATGGCGGGCCAGTGGCTGATGGGGAACGAGGCGGAAGCAGCGCCGGCGAAGAATATGCGGGTCGGCATGTTCGTCGTCGTCGAGAACGATCCCGAAAGTATGATCGCCAAGGTCCATGAGCTTGGTTTTCCGGTGTGCGAGGTCTATACGAACAATTTGGACTTGGCTTCAGCAGATCGTCTTCGACGCGCGCTCGATCATTATGGGGTCGAGGCTTCGGCAGTGTCCTCCTTGGGCCCGGGACGAATGGTTTGGGACTTTTACCAGGGTCCGCTCACCATTGGTTTGGTTCCTCGCGAGTGGCGGAGGAAAAGGATTGACTACTTCAAGCGGGCTTCCGACTTTGCCCAGCGAGCCGGAATTCCTGCCTTTGATACCCACTGTGGGTTTATCCCGGAGAATCCCAACGATCCCCTGTATAGAGAAACCGTGGAGGCGCTTCACGAAGTCGTGAGCTATTGCCGGTCGAATGGCCAGGCGTTTTTCTATCACGCCGGGCAGGAGACCCCCGTAACTCTGCTTCGCGCTATCCAAGACGTCGGGCTGGACAACCAGGGCGTCTGTTTGGACACGGCTAACCCCATCATGTATGACACGGGTCATCCCGTAGATGCCCTGGACGTATATGGGCAGTACCTGCGCGCGGTGAATCCCAAGGATGGGTTGTACCCAACGAACCCCAAAGACCTGGGCAAGGAGGTGCCGATCGGCCAGGGCAAGGTGGGGTTCCCACGGTTCGTTCAGCGGCTCAAAGAACTGGGCTATCGTGGCCCGATGAATATCGAAAGGGAGATTTCCGGGCCGGAGCAAATTGCGGACATTAGGAAGGCGAAAGTATTTTTGGAGCAATTGATTGGCTGACGTAGGGGCAATCCGCCGACTGGCGGATGGTTGCCCGGGGCGGCCATCCGTCGGCTGACGGAGCCGCCCCTACAAGCGTCGAATGTTTCTTAGAGGGAGGGAGAACAATGACGAGCGACACGAAGAAAGTTGGCCGCAGGGAGTTCATGAGCACAGCAGCGGCGGCGGGGCTGATGATCGTCAAGCCGCAACTGGTACGGGGCACGGCAGCAAACTCGGCGCTTCGCGTGGGATTGCTGGGTTGCGGTGGACGCGGCAAGGGCGTGGCGACGGCCCTTTCGCAACACCCCAACGCTCGATATGTGGCGCTGGGCGATCTTTTCAGCGACCAACTCGATAAGGCCAAGCAGCAATTTGACGCCATCGCCGCCGGGAAAGGCCATGCGGGCATTGATCCCAAGCTCATGTTCAAAGGGCCGAAGGCCTACCAGGCCATTGCCGAATCAAACCAGCTCGACGCGGTTCACATCGCCACTCCGGATTTCTTCCACCCGCAGCATCTGGAGGCGGTCATCGCGGCGGGCAAGCACTGCTATTGTGAAAAGCCCACCGGCGTGGACGTGCGCGGCGCGAAGCGCATCAAGGAGCTGGGCAAGAAGGCTGAGGGGCGCTTGAGCCTCGATATCGGCTTTCAGATTCGCTGTGCCCCGCCCTATGTAGAGATGGTGAGACGCATCCATGCCGGGGCGATCGGCAAGATCGCTCAGGCCTCGACCTATTACCACGCCACGGCTCTCACCTATCCGCCGCGGCGGCCCGACATCACTCCGCTCGAGCTGCGGGTTCGGAATTTCTATTGGGACCGCGTCCTCTCCGGCGATATTATCGTGGACCAGAGTCTGCACGTGATCGACATCTGCAACTGGGTGCTCAAGGATCACCCTCTAAAGGCCATTGGTACGGGCGGGCGCAAAGTGCGCGAAGATTGGGGCAATACTTGGGACCACTTCGACGTCATCTTCACTTACCCGAATAATGTGCGCGTCAGTTTGAATCACGTGCAGTGGGGGAGCTGGTTGTGGGATGTGGCGGAGCGCTTTTTCGGCTCGCGAGGCGTTTCCGAGTCGCACTATTCAGGCGTGATGGGTATTTATGGTGAAGAGCCTTGGAAGTGGGAGGGCGGTGGAGAAGGCACCATCTCGCCCAGCACCAATTTCTACGCACTCGGGAGAGGAGGCACGGCCGAACAGGCCGCGGGCACGTTCCATGGCGCGCTGGATGAGGCGGACAGCGAGAAGACCAAGGCATTTGTGGACAGCATCCTGAGCGGCAAATACCACAACCAGGCCGCGCAGGGCGCGGAGTCCACACTGAGCGCGCTCCTGGGACGGACAGCGGCCTATTCTGGCCGGGAAGTCACTTGGGACGAGCTGCTGGCTTCGGACCAATACTACGACCCTGAGCTCGAAGGCCTCGATCTCAGCCCGCTCGAGTCAGCGTGAGGTCCATCGGGCAGAGTCGATGAGTACACCCGCCAACCCGCCTCAGTTGCGCCGCGTCTTAAAACTCTGGGACTTGGTTTTCTACGGGATTATCCTGATTCAGCCCATCGCCCCCATAGGAATCTTTGGCATCGCCCAAAGGCTCTCGCGGGGCCATATCTCGACTGCGATTCTGGCGGCCATGGCGGCCATGGTACTGACGGCCTTCAGCTATGGCCGGATGGCAGGCATCTACCCATCCGCAGGCTCTGCCTATACCTATGTGAGCCGTGGGCTCAACGCCTACGTCGGTTCACTCATCGGTTGGGCGATGGTCTTGGATTACCTCCTCATACCAGTTATCAACGTCATCTATCCAGCTCTGACGTTCAAGAGGCTGTTCCCGCAAATACCCTACTCCATTTGGGTGGGTCTGATTGTGGGTATAATCATTTTCCTGAATCTGCTCGGAATCCGCTTCACGGCGCGCGCCAATGAGGTTCTGCTGGCCGTGGAATCCGTGGTGGTAGTCGCATTTGTGTACGCTGCGGTCCGCTATCTGCTTCACCTCCATGGGGTGGGTGGACTGCTTTCGGTGGAACCCTTTTATAACCGGAAGACTTTCGATTTTGGGGCTCTCCGCACGGCGACGTCGCTTGCCGCCCTTACCTACATTGGCTTTGATGGGGTGACGACGTTGGCCGAAGAGGTGGAGAACCCCAAGCGCACCGTTCCCATTGCAACTGTCCTGGTTTGTGTCATTTGTGGATCCCTCAGCGTTCTTGAAGTGTACCTGGGAGACCTGGCGTGGCCCAATTATAACTCGTTTCGTAATATCGAGACTGGTTTTATAGACGTGTGCGCTCGGGTGGGAGGTGTGGCGCTTTTTCAGGCGATGGCCGTGATCCTGATCGTCGCTTGCTTCGGTACGGGCTTGGCCGGAATAGCCGGAGCGGCTCGCCTGCTCTACGGAATGGGGCGAGACGATGTCCTCCCGCGAAGGTTCTTCGCACGGCTGGATTCGAAGCGCAATATTCCTGCCTTTAATGTTGTCTTGATTGGGTTGGTGACGCTCCTGGGCGCGCTGCTTATCAGCTACGAACGGTCCGCGGAGCTGCTCAACTTCGGCGCCTTTCTGGCTTTTATGGGAGTCAACATCACCTGTATTCGGCATTTTTGCATCAGTCCTCAGGTGGGCCGGAGACGGAACCTCTTAACGGACTTGCTCGCGCCAGGCTTCGCGTTCTTATTCTGTGCAGGAATTTGGTGGAGCTTGCCACGGCCCGCGCGATGGGCAGGCGGGATTTGGTTTATAGCTGGTTTCATTTACGCCGCGATCAGAACTCGCGGCTTTCGCGTGCAACCGCCGAAGATGGATTTTTCCGAGTTGTAACAGGGAGGCACTAATGAACCGAAGAGACTTTATCAAATCCAGCGGCGCGGCTGGCTTGTCGCTGGGTGTTCCACGAGTTTTTTCTGGGAAAGATGGGGTGGCGGCTTCACCGCCCGAGGGGGGATCATCCTTGAAGGTGGGCTTCGCGGAGCGCGATATAACGCCGGATCTTGGGATGGAGGTCCCTGGCGGCTATGTTAAAGAGCGTGAGTGGAAGATCCACGATCCCTGCAAGGTTCGCGCGGCGGTTTTCGACGACGGGCGGACCCGGCTGGCGCTGGTGGGCTTAGACGCGCTCATAGTCCCCAGGTACGTCGTGGTGGCGGCGAGGAAAATCATTCACGAACGTTGTGGGATTCCACCTGATTCGGTGCTGATTGGCGCCTCGCATTCGCACTCCTCGGGTCCGCTCGGCATGGTGCGGCCGGGCGAGTACGACCACGCTTCGCCGCTGGTCAAGAGATTAGCCTACGAGGTATCTTCGGACGCCGATGCAGGCTACGTGGAGCGTGTCCAGGAGGAAATTGTCACGGCGGTTTGCCATGCCCACAGTTGCCGAGTCGACGCGCACTGCGGTTTCGGGGCGGGGAGTGAAAGCAAGGTGTCGTTCAACCGCCGGCTCCGCATGAAAAATGGCCTGACTTACACCCATCCCGGACAAGGCAATCCCGACATTGTGGGTTACGCCGGCCCTATCGATCCGCAGGTAGGAGTGGTCGGGGCGTGGGACCAAGGCGGGCGCCTTTTGGGATGTATCGTCAACTTTGCCTGCCACGCCACCACCAGCCCCGGCGGATTCTCCGCCAATTGGATCTACTACATGGAAAAGACGATCCGGGGGGCGCTGGGAGCGGATGTGGCTGTGGTGTTCTTGCAAGGCTGCTGCGGGGACATAACACAAGTCGATAATCTGAATCCATACGCATTCCTGCCGGAAGAAAAGTGGGCGCAATTTGTGGGGGAGCGAGTCGGCGCGGAGGCAGTTAAGGTGCTGGTCAGCGCCGAACCGGGTGATGCAGCGCCCCTGGACGCGCGAGCGAAGCTATTGAGAATCAAGCGTCGCGTGCCGAGTCGGGAGCATGTCCGCAAGAGTTATGAGCTGGTGCAAAAGGATCCCAAGCAAGTGGACATGACCGACTGGGTTATGGCCAAGGAGATTGTCTTGCTCGAGGCGTTGCTCGCCCAAGAGCCGGCGGCCGAAGTCGAGGTGCAGGCCGTTCAGGTGGGGCCGGCGGTGTTCCTGACCAATCCGGCGGAAATGTTTGTCGAGTACGGGCTGGAGTTGAAAGCCAAGAGCCGCTTTCCTCTCACTTTCCCCGTGGAACTTGCCAATGGTTGTGTGGGGTACGTTCCGACGGAGGAAGCCCTCGGGCCTCATGGCGGTGGCTATGAGACGCGGCTCACCAGCTACAGCAACCTGGAGGTTTCGGCAGGCAGACAGATGGTGCAAGCAGGGCTTGAGCTGGCCGGGCAGATGACCCCAGGCAAAGTTCCAGCCCCTCCCAAGGCGGCGCCCTTTAGCACCGTGAGCGCCACCGGCTCGGGAGGAGTTGGAACTCACCCGTGGTCCTACGGGAACGTCCCGCCACAGGTTGATTGAGGGGTTTTATCTCCTGCCGGCTCGGCTGACCAGCTTCCTGCCGGTGCCTCGCGTGTTATCTCAAAACGCCCTGTAACATCGCCGGGTTCACGCCTCAGTAATATCACAAGCCAGGAGAACCGCCAGCGGTGCAGGAGGCAGATTCCTGCACCGCTGAGGCCTCAAAGGAATGAAGAAACTAAAAGAAGAACTTCAAAGCCATCTGTCCAATACGGGGGTCCCGGGCGCCAGTCACCAACCCAAAGGTACTGGAAGTGATAGACCCCGACGGGTTCTCGAATTGCGCGTGATTAAACAGATTGAAGAACTCCGCCCGGAATTCAACCGACGTCCGCTCGGTGATATGTGTCATCTTGAAAAGGGAGAAGTCCCAATTGTTCAGTCCCGGGCCATGGAAGAAGCGGCGATTGGCGGTGCCAAACGTGCCCAGATTTTCCGGGAAGAACGGGTCTGTAGAGAAATACTGGTGGTTTTCCGAGGCCCGCGGATTAGAAATCTGGGGGTATTGGCCCGTCCAGTTCGGGGTATCTACGCCGCAGCCGCAGAGTGACATGTCATCGCCTTCGCCCATGCCTATAGGCAGTCCGGTCGTGAAGCGAGTGATCCCGTTGATAGTCCATCCGGAGAGGAATTTATGGAGCGGTCCGGAGGTCGAGTGGGCCAAGCGCCCAAAGGGCAGGTCGTAGCTGTAGCTGACCACAAAATTGTGAGTCAGGTCAAAAGTGGAAAGCGCCTTGCTGAGTCTGCCGTTAAAAGGATTGATCGAATCGGCGAACGCGGAAGCGTCGTCGAGGGATTTAGAATACGTGTAGGCGCCGAGCAAGCGCAACGCCCCCACACGCTTCTCCAGCGAGACTTGTAGGGAGTTGTAGTTGGAATTGGCGGCCGTCTCCTCGTAGGAGTTGTTTGCAAAGTCGAGAATTCCCTGGCTCAAGAAGCGCCCGGAGGTCACCGAATAGGGCCGCGTTCCGTACTGAAAGTTGCCACTCCCCAGGTCGTAGATCGTGTCCTCGCCGAACGGGCCGCAGCCCAACGCGGAGCCGAGAAGTTGCCGGACCTGGAGGCACGTTGCCGCGATGCCCGGATTAAACGACGACTGGGCAATCAAGTGATGCCCACGGGTTCCCACATACCCGAGGGTCAGAATCAGCGAATTCTTGATTTGCCGCTCGACACTGAAGTTAAAGTGCTCGGCGTAAGGCAAGACGTTGTCAGTCTTGAAGCCTGGCGCGCTCGAGAGCGGCTGGACTTGGCCCCAGTTGAAGGTGGTATTGGGGCCTCCGCCTGGTGTCGGGAAGGTGAAGGGGAAGCGTTGCCCGACGTCGGTGCCCGAAGTGCGCGTCTTGTAAGGCTCGTCGAGATACACGGGGGACGGCCCCACGAAGAATAGCCCGTAGGGAGAGTCGCCCACCTCATAGAAAAGGGTCAGGTCTTCGATGGATGTATAGTACATGCCAAAGGCGGCGCGGATGCTCGTCTTGCCGGGTCCTCCGAAAATCTTGGCGAGTGGGCCGTCCGTAAAGCCAGGCGAATACGCGAGGCCCACGCGCGGCGCGAAGTTATTCCACCGGGTCGGCGCGAGCGTGCTGGGAATTCCCGGGTCTCCCGGAACCACCCATCCCGTGGGTGAGCCGGGGAAGCGCGTAGATTGTAGCCCGGGAACAAAAGCCTCGATTTTGCCTTGCGTGTCATAAAAGGGCTCACTGGCTTCCCAGCGCAGCCCATAATTGAGGGTGAAGTTCTCCTTGACCTTGAAAGTGTCTTGGCCAAAGGCACTGCTGTATTTGGTTCGAGAGTCCAAGAACTGCCGGCTCGACTGGATCATGCTGCCCCCGGGGACTGCGCCAATCAGATAGTCGGCAAAGTCATTCCCCGTCTCAGCCCCGTTGAAGCCAAAGTAGCCGTTTTGAGCGTAGGTGTTGCGCTCGTTAATTTGAAGGTAGCGGAATTCGCCGCCTAACTTCACCGTATGCTTCCCTGCCACTTTAGAGAGATGGTCGGTGACTTGGTAGGTGTTGTTGAATTGGCCTGTGGTGCCGTCCGGAATACCAATGGTTATGCCCAGAAGACCGAGATTCAAATAGGGCATGCCTTCGAGCGGCGGATAAACAGGGTTTATCCCCAAGCCGCCTTTGATGAACCCGAAACTGGTGATGTCCCCCAAGCCGCCCTTAGGCTGGCGCGCCAGAAGAGCGGAGCGGGTGAAATTGATCACCAACTCGTTCACGGTGGTGGGGTTGAACGTCTTGGTGTTGCTCAAGTTGAATTGCTGGGCGCGGGAAGGTGTGAGCGCCGGGAAGCCCGGCACGTTCGCGGCAGGATACGGAGCCAGCACGCTCGCATCGTCGTAATGGTAGTAGAACAGCAAACTGCCCGCGCGCTGGCTATTCAGATCGATGCGGATGCCGAACTTATCGTCGTTCGTGGTTTGCTTTTGGGCGCTGGTGGAGAAGAACGGCGAGCCTCCCAGCGCGCCAACCTGCTTGGGGATGAATTTCAACGTCGCGGCGGCCACAGGGTCCCACGCGGATTGAGGGATCACCTGATTTGGAAAGATGCATTGGGTATTGTCGGCGCAACCCGAAAACCAATAGGGCTCACCCGCCGTGACGGGGTAGCCCAGCCGCTGGGTCAATACTTGAGCAAAGTGGCCCGGGAGATTGTCACCCTGCACTACTCCAGTCAACGGGTTGAACCCGGTCGTACCTGTATCGGAAAAGTCGCCTGTGCGCTCCAGAGCTGAAGGCACAGAGATGTTTCCGGTCGAGAGGCCTCGAATCTCTCGGGAGCCTTGATAGTCGCTGAAGAAGAATAGCCGATTCTTGAGGATAGGTCCGCCGATAGCCCAGCCGAATTGGTTACGCCGGAACTCTCCGAGCGCCGAGCCGGGTACTTCCGCCCCGGTGACAGGATTGCCTTGATTCAAGTCGAAAAAGTTGCGGGAGTCCAGCTTCTCATTGCGCACAAACTCGAACAGGGTGCCATGCAGGCCGTTCGTGCCCGACTTGGTGACCACGTTGACTATGGCGCCCGAGAAACGCCCATACTCTGCGTCGAAGGAGTTGGTGATCAGCCGGAACTCCTGGATGGAGTCGAGCACCGGAACGATCGAGGTGCCGTTGTTTCGCCCTTCTTCAACGTCCCCGCCGTTCACCAGGAAGGAATTGTTGGCCTCCCGCTGCCCATTCACCGAGAGGTTGCCAGCATTCCCACCGCCCGAGACCGGCCGGTCCGTCGATTGAACGCCGGAGTTGATGGGCACGACACCTGCCTGAAGGCCCAACAGGTCCACGTAGCTGCGGCCGTTCAGAGGCAGACCCGTCATTTTCGAGTTTTCTATCACGTCGCCGACTTGGTTGCTGGTTGTCTCCACCTGGGTGGTCGCGGCGGTGACCTCGACGGTCTGGCTCAGCGCGCCCACCACCAGGGCAATGTCAGCCCGGAATTTCTGATTGACCAGGAGCGTGATGCCCGTCTGCGTGGCTTTCTCGAAGCCTTCCTTCTCGGCATCCACAACATAGTCGCTCCCGATTGGAACGAGTGGGAATTCGTAGCTGCCACTCGTGCTGCTCACAGTGTGGCGTACGTAGCCTGTGCCTGGATTTCGCAAGGTGATGGCGGCGCCCGGGACCGCGGCCCCAGATGGGTCCGTCACCTGTCCCAGAATTGTCCCCGTGATGTCCGCCAGTGCCAGGGAAGAAAAACATAGCATCGCCGCTACGATCAATACGGCGCGCTCGATAGCTGTCGCCTTCCTGCTCATCTTAGAACCTCCTCCGGCTATCTCCCGCAATCGAGAGTGGACGTTGATTCCAAATGTTAGGAGAAACATGTGCCGCAACTTCAGAACAGGACTTGTCTCCTGACCCGTACGACACATGTTGCTATCCGAAAGCGAAGTTAAGAAGAACCCAATGACCGACGCCAATCATACACGAGGCAAGCTCTATGTCAAGGGCAATCCGAACCACTGCTGCGCTCAACCGCCACACCTGTCATTCTGAGTCCCGACTTGTCGGCATGACAGAGCTTACGCTCAGTGCGAAGCCGAGAGCATGTGAAAAAATCAAGCATCACCTGCCATTTTGCTGCTAGAATGCGTCCGGTGCACGAGGCTTTAATGAAGTTTAGATTCATTCTGGTGGCAGCCTTCACCCTGCTTTTGGACGCCACAGTTGGAATTCCCGCGCCAGCCCAATCCAACCAGCCGGCCGTGAAGAGCGGCGAGGCGTCTGAAACACCCTACCTGCGCAAGGCGCAGCAAGCTCTTGACGCGCATAATTTTGCCGAGGCCAAGAGGCAACTCGAATTGGCCCTGCGCGCCGATCCGAAGTCCGCCGACGCTCTGCTGATGTTGGGATTCGTGGAATTCCAGACGGGTGACACGACGCAAGCCATCGAGCACCTCGAGCGCGGGCTAAAGTTGAACCCAGGGTCGTTCAGCGGTCATTACAATCTCGCTCTAGCTCGGCTGCGCCAGCAAGACGTGGCGGCAGGCCGGCACGAACTGGAACGCGCTGTCGCACTGAACCCGCAGCATGCCGGCGCCGCTTACAACCTCGGCCTGGTTCTCCTCGAGACGGGCAGGCCTGAGGAAGCTCTCACTCAATTGCGCCGCGCGCAGGCGCTGGCGCCTGAAGGCCCCGATGTTTCTGTCAACATCGCTCGCGCGGAGCTGGCGCTCCACCACGTTGCGGAGGCCAAGCGCGAAGCGGACGCCGCCGCAAAGACCTTCGGAAATGATGCGCGCTGGCAAGCGACGATGGGCCGGCTTTTTTTGGAGCAGGGCCAGCCCCAGCAAGCACTCGTGCACTTAAACGAGGCCTTCCGCTTGCAGCCCTCCCAGATTCCAATCCGTCGCCTGCTGGCTTCAGCTCAACTGGCGACGGGAAACCCCGCCGCGGTGCTTGACTTGATCCCAGCCCCCGAGTCGGCTGAGGACCACTACTTGCTGGCGGGCGCGCTCTACCTGCTGCGCCAGTTGCCGAAGGCCAATGAGGAGTCTCGCCTTGCCCTCGAACGAGACCCTCGCGACTCGCGGATTCTGGTGCTCCGGGCGCGCCTTCGCCAACTGCTGGGACAACATGAGGCCGCCCTCGAGCTGCTTGAAGAGGCTACCGAGCTAGCTCCAAAATGGCCAGAGCCCTGCTATAGCGCCGCCGTTTCCTACTACCTCGAGCGCCGCTATGCCGACGCTGAGCACAGTCTGGACCGCGCCCTGGAGCTCGATCCCAAGTCGGTCCGCGCCTTGTTTCTTTATGCCGCTTCGCTGGTCAACCAGGGGAAGAACCGCCAGGGAGAAGAGTTCTTGCGCCGTGCCATCGAGCTCGAACCTGAGAATGCCCGGCTCCGCTACCATCTGGGAGCGCTCCAGTTGAGGGACGATCGGTGGCCCGAGGCCACGGAGTCCTTCGAAAAAGCGGCCCAGTTGAAACCTGACTATGCGCTGCCGCACTACCAGCTCGGGAAGCTTCTTCTGCGGTCGAGTCAGCCGCAAGCCGCCGCGCGGGAACTCGAGACCGCGGTCCGGCTCCAGCCCGATTTGGCGCAGGCCTACTATCAACTTAGCCGTGCCTACACTCTGCTGGGTGAAGCCAGCAAATCTCAAGAGTCGCAGGCAGCCTTCGCGAAACTTAAACAACAGGAATTAGATGAGGACAAGCAGATGATGGAGGAGGTCCAGAGACAGTCGAGCTCCCTGGCACACTAGAATCTTCCCTCGCGGCGCAACCGGATGATGTATTTCAGTTTATACCTCCTCTGGACACTCGCTTACAGCGAATGTTAGGATAGTTGGCCGTGACTTAGGCTGCGCATGGCGCCCCATCGATAACAAGCAACGTTTGCACTGGAACTTCATCCTTGAAGGAGCGGGAGAAGTAGCTCTGATTGGGTATGCCGGTGACGTCCAAAATTAACTTGGCGGTGTTGCTATTTCCGCTCTGGCTGGCCGCGGCCTCGACAGGCTGGGCCCAGGAGAATCCGGCCCGTTCCGCCTCGCGGCCTGGCGACCAAGGCGCTACGGTGCTTGCCGCGGGTCGGAAGAGCTACGAGGCGCACTGCTCGATGTGCCACGGGTTGGATGCGCGCGGGGGCGAGCACGCGCCAGGCATTGCGAATTCCCGAACTGTCCAGGGGGAGCCAGATAAATCGCTAATGCAAACCGTCCGCCAAGGTATTCCAAGGGCAGGGATGCCCTCGTTTAGTTACCTTCCCGATAGTGAGATCGGGGCGGTGGTGAAATATGTGCGCTCCTTGAGTGGGATAGCCGGAGTCGAACCCGTGAAGGGTGACCCCCTACGCGGCGAAAAACTCTTCTTCGGGAAAGCAAAGTGCGGCGACTGCCACATGCTGGCGGGAAAGGGAGGATTCATCGGGTCCGATCTTTCGGATTTTGCCGTGGCGCACTCACCCCAGGAGATCCGCGAGGCCATTGTCCGCCCGAACGGGAAGCTGCTGCCTCGGCAACAGGTGGTCAGCGTCGAAACCGTCGCGGGGCAGCGGTGGTCGGGCCTGATCCGCAACGAGGACAACTTTTCCCTGCAATTGCAGGGGACCGACGGTGAGTTTCATCTGCTTATGAAATCTGCCATCACTAAGGTGGAACGCACAGGGTGTTCCCTCATGCCCGCGGACTACGGGACACGGCTCAGTTCTGCCGAGTTAGATGATCTTGTCAGCTACATTGCGCGTTACGGGCGTCGCGTGGAAGCGCCCTCGGGCCCTTCCGGTGAGCGCCCACGGCAAGCACCGCGCAGAAAACCCGCGCCCGCTGGATTGTGACCGATCTGTAGCGGTGCTCTCTGAGCGCCGCTGTACTTGAGAACACAAAACCGGCGGTCAGAGACCGCCGCTACAGCGGGAGTAAACCTACGTCATGTTCAAGCGACTTTTGATAGTTCTGCTCAACTTCTGGCCGATCGCGTTGGCGGCACAGGGTCATGCGCTGCGCACGTTCGAGCTGCGCGCCGAGTCCCCGCAATTCTGGAAGTTGCTTGACCGCCAGGCCAAGTTGTCCCGTGTGGGAACAGGCTTTGGCTTTACGGAAGGTCCGGTTTGGGACCCTCACGGCTTCCTTTACGTCAGCGACGAGACCCTCAACAAAATCTTCCGTCTTTATCCGGATGGCCATCGGGAGGAATTGATCTCTCTCGGCGATCCGGACGGCAACACCTTTGACCAGCATCTCCGCCTGCTCGATTGCGCCAGTGTGCTGCGCGCCGTGATTCGCCTCGAGCCCGACGGGCGCTATACAATTCTCGCCGACCGATATCAAAACAAGAGATTCAATAGCCCGAACGACCTGGTGGTTGGCCCTGACGGCGCGATCTACTTCACCGATCCCACCTTGGATCTGCCCAAGGGACTAGCGCAGGAGATACCTTACCAGGGCGTCTATCGCCTGGACACGCGGGGCGAGGTTCGCCTCCTCACACGAGACCTTGCCCAACCGAACGGACTGGCCTTCTCGCCCGACGGCAAGCATCTCTACGTGGACGATAGCGAACGACGGGATATCCGCGTGTACGATTTCCTGCCCGGCGGAACGCTGGCCAACGGGCGTCTATTCGGTGCGGAACCGGGCGCGGAAAATGAGGGAGTGCCGGACGGCATGCGTGTGGATGATAAGGGTAATATCTTTGTGACTGGACCTCTGGGAATCTGGGTGTGGGATCCTGCCGGCCACCATCTGGGTACGATCGTGGTGCCGGAGCAGCCGGCCAATTTGACCTGGGGCGACCCGGATTATGACACGCTCTTCATTACCGCCACTACTTCGGTGTATCGTTTACGTACCAAAGTTCAGGGGTTCGTTCCCTATTTGCCGTCGCAACATGGAGGCAATCGGCGGCGGTAGCGCGGGCGTCTCGCCCGCTGTGAAGGCGCGAAAAAGTTCGAATCTGCCATGAAAATGACTCCCCTCCTCGGCGGAGGAGGGGGCAGGGGGTGGTGGAGGCGGAATCAACTGTGCGCTCAACCACCCTTGCCTCCACGTTATCAAGCAGGGGAACCCGAAGAGAGGACTAACCAACATGCCCTGTCAGATCCGGGCGGCGCTTGCCGCTGTCGTTTGCTTGACCTTCGCCGTCATCCCCGCCAGAGCGGGAGAGCCAACCGATCAAACTCCCTCCGCTTGCGTTGTCGAGCCAACCCGCTTCCAAGGGTGGGACGCCGAGCGCATGGCCAATCGCTGGGTCACGTTGATCTTCGTTCCCAAGCTCGGCGGGCGGCTGATGCAAGTCACCTTCGGCTCTCACGCATACTTATTCGTAAATCCCCTCTATCTTGGCCAGTACTTTCCTCCCTCCCAGGGCGCGGCGGAAGGAAGATGGTTCAACTATGGAGGCGACAAGATCTGGCCTCTCCCCGAGGGCGCGCAAGATGAACAGCACTGGATTGTCGCTTCTGACGTTTTAGATGACGGGATTTATCAGTTTCGAGTTCTGTCCACGGGCAAGGTCTGCACCATTCGCATGCAAGGCCCGCCCGACGAAAAAACGGGCCTCGAGTACTCTCGCGAGATAAGTATCGCTGCCGACTCGCCCAGGATTGCCTTCCATGCGGTAATGCAGAACATTACCGGGCATCCAATCCGCTGGTCAGTCCAATCGGTGTCGCAGTACAACACCGCGGCGCCAAGCGATGCGGCGAATTATAACCGGGATTTCTGGGCCTTCACCCCGGCCAACCCGGCCAGCGTCTTTAACCGCAGATTCGATGCGCATTCGGGTCCCATCGATCACCCTTCGTACAGCGTCCAGGACAACAACTTGTTCGCGCTTCATTGGAGTTACCTGGAAGGCGAAGTCGGGGTGGACTCAACCGCAGGCTGGGTTGCGGTGGTCGATGGGCTCTCCAGTTTCGCCATGCTGGAACGTTTCCATTTTTTCCCCGGCGCAGACTATCCTGAGCGCGCCTCCGTGATTTTTTATATCGATGGACCCAGCCTGCAACTTAACAGCAAGGGGATGCCGGAGATCTCGCGGACGAAGTTAGAGGATGCGCCGTATTACATGGAAGCCGAACTGAATAGCCCGCTGGTGACCTTGGCCCCCGGAGAGAGCTACGCCTTCGATAGCGAGTGGTTCCCCACCCGATTGACGCCTCATCTCATTGACGTGACTGACGCCGGAGTGATCGGAAAGGATCTCACTGCCGTCCCCGTTGGCGGTGGACTGCGGCTTGCTGGTTTCTTTGGTGTGTTCTATACCGGTCGTCTGCTGGCCCGCTTGTACGACGCTCGAGGCGTGGCGCTCAAAACCCTGGAAATAACCAAAGCCGATCCGTTAGAAGCAGTTTCTTTGGACATCACTATTCCCGCGCCCCCCGAGACTGATAGGGTTTCCCTGCATCTCCTCGATGAGCGTGGATTGGACCGGGGCTCGATGGGAGAGGTGAAAGTGGCGAAAGGCGGAGGCCAGAAAAGTGACTAGGATGCGGGAGACGAGCGCCACGCTGCTGATTTTGGGACTCTGCCTCGGGGCTGCGGATTCGGCGGGGCAATTGGGCCGGAGTCCGGTCTCAATGGATGTCGATATCGCGCCGAGTCGGCTCCTGGTTGCGCCGCCGCAGCAGGACTGGCCTTCCTACAACGGAGATTACTCGGGCCGGCGATACAGCGCGCTCGACCAGATCAACATTGACAATGTCCGACGCCTGCGCCCGCAATGGGTGTTCCACTCCACCAACTCCGACTCCATGGAGGTGACCCCGGTGGTCGTCGGGGGGGTCATGTACATCACCTCCGGAAACGATGCCTTCGCGCTCGATGCGCGGACCGGCCGCGTGCTCTGGCACCACGCTCGTGCCCTGACGGAAGGGCTGGTGGACGACGCGGCATCCCATCACAATCGCGGCGTCGCGGTTTGGCACACGCGCCTTTATATGGAAACAGATAATGCCCACCTGCTTTGCCTGGACGCCCACTCCGGCCACTTGATCTGGGACATCACCTTCGCCGACACCAAACTGAATTACGGCGCCACCAGCGCGCCTCTCCTGGTCAATGACAAGGTGCTGGTGGGGACTTCGGGCGGCGACGATGGAGTGCGCGGCTTCCTCGCCGCCTTCGACGCGCTCACCGGCAAGCTGGTCTGGCGTTTCTGGACGATTCCGGCTCCCGGGGAACCGGGCTCCGACAGTTGGAAGGGCGATGCTTACTTGCACGGCGGCGGCACAACCTGGATGCCCGGCACTTACGACCCGCAGTTGAATACGCTTTACTGGGGCACCAGTAATCCCGCTCCGGATTTCGCCGGCGAGACGCGCCCGGGCGACGATCTCTACACCGACTGCGTGCTGGCGCTGGACGCCGATACCGGAAAATTGAAGTGGTATTTCCAATTCACACCTCACGATCTCTACGATTACGACGCAACGGAGACTCCTGTGTTGCTGGACGTAACCGTGGATGGGCAGGTGCGGCATTTGCTGGTCGAGGCGAACCGCAACGGCTTTTTCTACATCCTCGATCGCACCAACGGGAAGTTTCTCAGCGCCACGCGTTTCGTCGAGAAACTCAACTGGGCGTCGGGAATCGATGCCAACGGCCGCCCCCTGCGCACCGGTGTGCAGCCGACCCCACAAGGAACGAAGGTCTGCCCATCGATGCTCGGCGCAACGAATTGGTTTTCTCCCTCCTACAATCCCTACACTCAGCTCTTCTATTTCCTGGCTCTCGAAGACTGCGATATGTACTTCTCCAGCGCCGAGAAACAAACTTACCGGCCCGGCCAGACTTACTACAGCACGGGCACTAAACGTATTCCCAGAGAATCAGCAGAGAAGATTTTGCTGGCGTTCGATGTGGCCACCGGCAAGCCCGTGTGGCGGTACCCGCAAGTCGGGAAAGGCGATTCCTGGGGCGGAACCATGACCACGGCGGGGGGTCTGGTCTTCTTTGGCGACGACGCCGGCGAATTCGAGGCCGTGGATGCCCGGACGGGAAAAGCTCTGTGGCACTTCAACACCGGCCAGAGGATGCATGCCTCGCCCATGAGCTACGCTGTCGATGGCGTGCAGTACGTTTCTATTGCCGTGGGGAGCGACCTGTTTAGCTTTGCGCTCGACTTCTAGTCCTCTCATGCTTATCCGGTTGTTTCAGCAAGCCCCAATATGTTGGGGTCAGTCTTGGCTTGGCGGATTGGGAAGCTCCGCCTGCCCCGCATCTCCTTATAGGTCGTGGACTTGTGCCCGGTCCCGAGACCGAGCAAGGTTTGGAACGCAGCCATAGGTTGCTTCCGCCGGTTATGGCGAAAGACGAATTCATCAAGATACGCCTGGAGCTGATTGCGGCCTACGCCGTGATGGGTTCCGAGCAACCATTGCTTCAGGTTGCCGATGGCGCGGTCGGCCAAAGGCACGGCGGACTTCGCGCCTCTATGGAGGTCGGCTCGCGAGGGTTGAGTGCGGGACACATGGTGAAACCCCGCCTCCTTCAATCCGGCGAAGCTGTTGAGGGCGTCGGTATACACGAGAGAGCCCGGTGCCACATTCTGTCGCAGGAACGATATGAGGGTGCCGCCTCGGAAATCCGGAATGACCGCCATGCGAGCACGCCCGGTCGCGCGGCCACGCTTCTCCACCGCTACCACGATGAGGGCCGCCTTCCGGCCCCGCAGTTGTCGGCTTCCCCGCAAACCCGCTTGGGTACCCCCAATCCAGGCCTCGTCCACTTCCACTTCCCCACGCAGTGGCTCTCGGGCCATGTTGACCATGGCTTGCCGCAACTTGTGCAGCATCATCCACGCCGTCTCATAACGGCGCAGACCCAGCTGGCGCTGCAAGAGAAGCGCCGAGACGCCACGTTTATCCGTGGTCATGAGGTAAGCCGCCCAGAACCAAACCGTCAGCGACGTTTTCGTGTTATGCAGAATCGTCCCCGCCGTGAGGGAGACTTGATACCGACAACGAGTGCACTGCCATCGCCGCGCTTTCACGATTTCATAAGAACTCTGGTTCCCGCACCTTGGGCAGATGAAGCCGTCTGGCCAGCGGCACTCCGCCAGATACTTCTGGCAAGCCGCTTCGGTAGCGAACATCGACTGGAACTCGTGCAAGGTTTTCGGAAACACGGGGCGCGGCACGCCCACATACTACAGCTTGTGGCTTGCTGAAACAACCGGATAAGCACGAGTCCTCTTTTCAAATTCAGGTCAACTGGTGGCACAGTCACTCTTGGCTGTGCGGGGAAAACGAAAATCACGGTGCACAGGCAAGAGTGTCTGTGTCACATGCCCGCCTATTGGCGGTCTCTACATTTGCTGGTGCGTGTGGCGCCGAGCGCCTCCGCGTTGTGGCGGTAAATAGAGAACGCACGCCTGGACCACGGCGATTCGCTAGGGCGGGCTAAGGGTGGGGTCAAGTTCCTGGGCGCGGCGAAACTCCGCGCCTGCGGCTTCCCTCTTGCCTATTTGTTTGAGGGCAAGACCTAGGTTGTAGTGGGCTTGCGCATAATCAGGTTTCAGGCGCAGTGTCTCGCGGAACTCTTGGATGGCTCCTGTCAACTCGCCCCGCTCGAGCAGCGCCAGGCCGAGATTATTGTGTGCTTCGGCGAAGTTAGGACGCAGGTTTACGGCCTCGCGAAACTGCTGAATTGCGGCCTGCGGATTCTTCCCCTCCAGAAAAGTTAAACCCAGGTTCAACCGGGCGTCCAGGTAATCCGGCTTCAAGTCGAGGGCCTCACGGAACTCCTTGATAGCGCGTGTATTATCCTCGTTTCTGGCGGCAGCGAGTCCCCGATTATAATGTGCTTCGGCCAAGTCAGGCGCGAGCGCAAGGGCCTTGTCGAATTCTTCGATCGCGGCGCGCGGATCCCCCAGTTCCCAAAGAAGCCTGCCCAGGCTGTTGTGGGCCTCGGCGTAATCAGGCTGCAGTTCGATAGCCTTTTCGAGATTGGCGCGCGCCTGCAACAGGTCGCCTTTCTGTTCCCAGCCAAGGCCAAGCCCATAGTAGGCCACGGGGTTGTCCTTCCAGAGTTCGAGCGCGGCCCGCTCGTCGGCCTGAGCGGCGTCAGGTTCATGCTTTTTCAAATGCTCGAAGGCCGAAACCGTCAGGCTCTTGGCTTGTGCCAGGTCCTTGCGAAACTGACTGAGGCTGGCGAGTTGACGCAGCTCGGCTCCCGCAACCTCTTTCTGCCCTTTCTCGCGCAGGATTACGGCGCGGTTGTAATGCGCCTGTTCGTAATCCGGCTTCAGGTCGATAGCGGTCTGGAACTCACGCAATGCGCCGTCGAGGTCCCCCTTTGACCTCAAGGCCAAGCCGAGATGGTAATGGGCCTCCGGATCCTTGGGAGCCAGCTTCGTCGTGGCACGAAATTCTTGCAGGGCTTCATCTTGCCTCCCCAAGCGACGTAGCGTCACGCCCAGTTTTAGATGAACCTGGGCAAAATTCGGACGCAAGCGAATGGCTTCCCGAAATTCCGCCGCCGCACCCTCCAGATTGTTCTGTTGCCCGAGCGCAAGGCCCAAATTATAGTGCGCCTCGGCAAGATGAGGGTCCAACTTGATAGCTTGGCGCAGTTCGGGGATGGCGTGCTCGAGGTCATACTTCTTCATCCAAGCCAGAGCAAGTCCCATATGGATGGGCGCCGAAGCAGGACGGAGACGGGCCGCGGTGCGCAAGGATTCGAGGGCTTGGTCAATTTCGTCGATTTGCTCCAGCGCCACCCCCAGATTGTAATGCGCCTCGGCGTAGTCTGGTCGCAGCCGCACGGCTTCACGAAATTCCCTTATGGCCTGGAGGTGGTTTCCTTGGTGAGCCAACTGGATGCCCTGCCCGTTATGTTGGCGCGCCCGTTCGCGCTGGTCTGAAGAAGCAGGGGAAATGGACTGCCCGGCGAGCACGTTGACGGAGCTGAAGCCAGCCAAGACCGCGAGCGGCAACGCCAAGGCCACATTAAGCCAGACCGGCTCGCTCGTTCGCGCCTTGCGAAGGGTCCTCGAATTGCCCGCAATCTCCTGGCGCAGCCACATGCTTTAACCAGCGACAGGTGTTCTAAAAGAAAGAGGCGGCGCAGCAAAGATAAAACGCGCTTCAGCAATGGGAGTGCCCAGCACCTCGATCCGGTTAAGGTCGCGAGTACCCACCCCCAGTTGTTCCGCCAGCCGCAGCGTGCTATCACACCCTTCGAACGGCGGAGTGCCGCGATCCGCCATGGGATCGAATCCCATGAGCGCCATGCCGACCGCATCCGTGGCCACGCAGTTGGTTCCCGCGACCAGCAGGCCGGGTTGAATGTGGCGCCCGCCCGGGCACCAGGGACCTTCGCCACGCGTCATGGTGTGGATTCCATCGATGATGGCCAAGTGTACGGGCCGCGCCGCCACCAGGTCCGCCACCACCCGAGGCACGCCATACCCCGAATCTTTCGGGGCATTGGCATCAGTTACCGGTGGCGCGCTCTTGGCGGGCAAGCGATTCATGGCATGGAAAGGCCCGCGGCCGCCCCGCGGAACAAGACCCGGTTCATCCTCGGGAGCACCATCCCCGTAAATCGTGCAGGGAGTGATGCCAAAACAGTTCTTCATCGAAAGGGTCACGCCAACGGTCTTGTTCTCTTTCAGCTTGGCCAGCGATACGAAGACATCGCAGTCTTCATAGGAGTGGTTGAGATCGTAGCCCTTGAACATCAGCCCGCCGTTCGGAACCCAAAAACGGGAATACTTCTTGCCGTATCCCAGATAGTTCGTGTTCTCAAATTCCACTTTCGCCGCCGCGCTCAGGAAGTCGCGCGGTTCCCAATTGGCGTGGAGCATGAATTCCTCGAGCGGTTCGGCTGTACACCACGGGCTCTCGAGCAGACGAATGCGCCGCGCTCCCGCCCGGGCGAGAAGGTGAACCGTGGCCCCAACCACCTGAGGATGTACCCAGTGGCTGATCCCCGGCGGCAAGTACCCCAGCCGCGTATTGGCGACGCCGGTCAGGTTGAGTTTCATAGCGACGGTTTTTCCGCGGACCAGTCCCTCCAGTCCTCCCAACTGGTCGAACATGCTCCCCAGCGTCTCGACCACTTCCGGGCCGTACTCGTGGCACACGCCCACCGCCACTCGGCTTGCTGGAGCAGATCGAGCCAGGAACATCGTGGGACGAGCCAGCCAGGCGCCCGCCGCGGCCCCCATGGCGCCCATGAATTTCCTTCGGGAACAACTTGTTGTCATCATAGGTTTGAACCCTCAAACTCGAGCGCGCAATAGACAGAGAGTGGGGGAAGTCCGAAATCCGTCCCCGGGGCCGCAGCCACGCCCTGGAGAGTGCGCGCGTCCTTCGTTCCAGGCTGCCACAGCCGCGCCGACCCAACCCGTTCATTCACCCAGACCGTGACGGAATCGGCTGGCTTCACGGAGTAATTCAGTACTTGAACCAGGCGTTTTCTGTGAGCGGGATCGATACTCGAGTGGCAGTTCGCCGAGGCTGGGTTGTAGAGGCGGACGAGATCGTTCCGGCGACTTAGAAGTAGACGAGTGTCCACGGCCACTTGGTCGGGAGCCTGGAACCCTTCTTCCGCCACCGCGATTTGCCCCTTGCCGACATTATACATTCTCATAGTGAATCGAGGGGTCTCCTTTGGTTGGCTTCACCTCCGGAGGTCCCCAGTAGGCTGCCGTAATCAGCAATCCCCCTTGCTGGACAAAGGCGAGCAACTGGGAACGTTGTTCCGTGCTGGGCGCTTCTTTATCGAGCCAGAGCATTGTTTTCAAGTTTTGCGTGGCCGCCGGGAGCGGCTTCGATCTCTCGACGATCTGATACTGAACTTGGCGGCGGTTGAGCAGATTCAACACTTCTCCGCTCAAGTACGCATTCTCCCCACGAAAGTCAGAAATGACCGCCAGATTTCCTTGCGATTTGAACGCCTCCCATTCCCTGTGGCTTTCGAAGAATGCGACCATTTCGCACAGCTTATCCCAAACGCCTTTGGCTTGGGGGTTGCCCTTGGGGAGCGCGGCCCGAAGCTTATCGTCCAAGGAGATAATCCATTGGCTTCCATGGGCTCGGCTGTCAGCAATGGCCAAGCCGTAGTTGGCAGGGTGAAGGAGGCTCGAAAAATCAGGAGGATCGAAGTCCAGCCACTGGATTCTTCCGGGCGCCAACTCGCCCGCCAGCAGCGAAAACCAAGCGTTCGAATTCACCCAGGGATTAGCCGTTGCGCCCGCCACGGCGTTATCCCCTTCCATGGTCTCGAGATTCAGCCCGGGCCAAACGTTTTCCCTGGTGCAGAAGATCGTGGAAGCTGTCTCCGCATCCACCCTCTCGCGTGGCAACTCTAAAATGGTGGGGAGATCAAAGGATTGGCCCGAGGCTTCTCTGAGCATAACCGCCGACAGTCCGGCCGCGCGCGCATCGGCAACGGCAGCCCCTGTACCCTCCTTTAGCGTGACCCTTCCCACAAAACTGATCCCAAGCCTGCGACCGGCTTCGAGGAGGGGCTTCAAGGCCTGCTGCTGAGCGGAATCCTCGGGCTTTCCATTAGCCCAGTCCACAATAAGGCAGTTGACGGGTGTTCCCTTGAGCAGTTCCAAGGCGGAGGGTTGCCCCCAAGCCTCGAGCATATCCTTCAGGTCAGCATTGAAACTCCTTGACTTGCTTCGGCGCGCGATTTCCAGCGGCCCGCACGGCCACTTCATCGGCACCCACTTCGTATCCAGATTCATGCGCGTCCTCCCACAACGATTCCCGCACCCACAGCCTTCGCTCTAATTCCCCTTTACGAATTCCACATAGCCATGCTTTCGGAGAAACCTGAAATATCCCACAAAATCAATCTTCGTAGGCCCAAGCTCCATCTGGGTGAGATGAATGACTTCGGCAAGCGTTCGACGCCCGTCGCACCAGTACAAGGCTGTGATAACGGGAATGTCCCACGCCCCCGAGGGATAACCTTCGCGTTGGTCCGGAGCGAGATCATCGAGGGTGATCGTGCCAAATCGCAGGCGCTTGACGACAATTGTTGACGCAGCAGCCGTGTTCAGATCTGAGGTTTCCACTGGCTCTATGGGGGAGACAATGCCCAGCACGCCGGCGCGCGCGCGAACCGCATTCTGTATGCGCAATGATTGGTTGTCACCAAATTGGTTGAGTCGCGCCACGCGTGGAGCTAGGGAAGTCTGCAAAGCCCCACGATCCGGCTCGGGCGCCAAACGCTCGACGGAATTGACTGCCTGGATTCCCCGCCCCACTAAATACGCCGTTTTCTGTTTCGCCTCCTGAAGGAGTTCCCCGAGGTCTTGCGGGCTCTTCGCGGCGGCGATGCGATCCAGATACGAGTCAACCGAGCGGAGAATCAGGTCATAGCCGCGGCTTTCACTCAGTTCAGCCAGCCACTTGGCTTCGTCCCGGCCGGCATTCGCGAGGTAATAGAGAAAAGCAGCGTCCACGACAGAGAGATCTCGAAGCGACCGCGAGTCGACGCGGTTGGGCGTATCCTCGCTGTTGTGATGGGTCACGACAGCGCTTCCACCGTAGACCAGCACGTTGGGAACTCCGATCGTCGGATCTCCCAGTTGACTGTCCGTTCCGGTGGCGAAGGGATACCAATGCCAAGACCGCCCGAACAAGTTGCCGATTGAGTGAGGCGTGCCCAGGTCCACGGTCGAAAAGTAATCTTCCGCAAGCTTCACAATGAAAGCGTCGACGTAGGAACTGGCCACCTGCGGATTCATGAAAAACGTGTACTCTGTACCGGGGACTTCGTAGGAAGAGGCGGGCGTATCCACAGTGAGGGCGGCGATGGTGCGGCGCATGCGGTCGGGGTGGGTGGCAATGTAGTGCTGGGAGCCATACATTTCCGGCATGTTCAAAATGCGGATGGTCCGACGCGGGTGAGGTAGGTTGCCCGAGGCAATCAGACGATTCAGGGTCGCAGCAGCTTCCAGGATCGCGGAAACCCCTGTGGCGTTGTCCTCGGCGCCTTGCTCGGAAGTGTGGCCGAGGGTGAGAACCTCTTCGTTGTCAGCTCCCGGGATCACGGCTGTCGCGTAGGGATATGGCCCGTTATAGCAGCGGCTTTCGACGGTCGCCTTCACGCGCACCGTGCCCTTTTCGGCCAGGAGTTTGCGAACCAAGGTTGCTTCCCGAGGCGTAATGGAAAAGCAAAGAAGTGGAGTGCTAATCTTGGTGAAGGCCCAGCCGTTATCTCCCCAAGCGTTGACCCATTGACGGCCGTCCAACAAGTTGGGATTCTCGGTCCAGGTGTTGATCGCACCGACGGCCCCTGCCTTCACAAGCGGCCATTTCAGGTCGGCAGCATTGTGAGGGGTCAGCGCCAGTTTGCCGCGCAGGTCCAGCTTGGCGATTGCTTCGGGCTTGGTTTCTTTCAGGTCCACCACTTCCGCCGTGATGCCTTCCGGCGGAGTCGGGCCGCTCCACATGCACAGCGAACATGGCACCTTTTGAAAATCGGCAAGCGTGCGTTCATTGAGCGGCAGAGCGGGATCGAGGATTTCCAGCCGCGCCTCCTTAACATCCCAGGCAAGCGGCTCCGTCCAGTAGCCGAACTGACTCGTTCCATCGGCCGGCGCGGCAAGGGTCTCCACCTGCTGGAGCCCGATACGCGTCATTGTGCTTTTGAGGTACTCGGTGGTTTCGGCATACTTTGGAAAAGTAGACCAACGGTCCGTTGAATACAGCCGCCGCATGAAATCCATGGCCTCCTCAGGGTAGACTTCAGAGCGAATCTCCTGAATCAACGTTTTCAGGCTGACATTTGACTCGGAGGTTGGAAAACTCAACAGCAGCACACTGAAGCCAAATAAGACACTCAACACAAGCAATATCCGTTTCATAGAGCCGGGTCTCCTCTTTTGATCTGAAACCACCAATTGGTGACCGACTGGCTTGGATGCCGGTTGTGCCGGTATAAGCCCAGTCCGATCTTGCAAAGGCAAAACATCCTGGCGTGTCACAGCCAAGTAATAAGTCGGCCCCGCTTGGAGTTGACCTACGGGAGAACGCAATGTATCAAATCTCCTTTCAGTTGTGAAGCGAAGCTTTATGTTCTTTACATATGGAGGTATAGTCTAGTGGTAGTGCACGTACAGAAAAGGAGGTTAACACGAATGAAGTACCTTTCCCCGCCGCTAAACCGACGCAACTTTTTCTTTCGTTCCAGCCTGATGGGGGCGCTGGCCGCGATCCCGGGTGGGCAGCGGTTGGCCGCCGCGGCATCGCTTGGTAAGGCCGGGATGGCTGCTGGCGCCAAGCGCGATTATTTTAAGGAGCTAGGCATCCGGCCGTTCATCAACGCCGCCGGCACCTACACCACGCTGACGGCGTCGCTAATGTTCCCCGAAGTTGTGCAGGCTATCGACTATTCGTCGAAGCATTTTGTCCAACTGCTGGACCTGCACAAGGCCGTGGGGCAGCGCATTGCGTCGCTGATCGGCTGCGAAGACGCCCTGGTGTCCGCCGGAGCCGCATCGGCCCTGACGCTAGGGACAGCGGCTTGCCTTACCGGCACGAATGAGGAGTTCATCCGCCGCCTGCCGGACACCACCGGCATGAAGACCGAGGTCATCATTCAAAAGTCGCACCGCTACGGCTACGATCACGCCGTCCGCGACTGCGGCATCCGCTACGTGGAGGTGGAGACGCGCGAGGAGCTCGAGGCCGCCATCAACGAGAAGACGGCGATGATGCACTTCTTCAATGCTGCTGATCCCCAAGGCCAAATCAAGGTGGCGGAGTTCGCCGAACTGGGCAAGAAACACGGCATCCCCACGTTCAACGACGCCGCCGCCGACGTGCCGCCGGTGGAGAACCTCTCCAAGTACATCAAGATGGGTTACGACCTGGTGACTTTTTCCGGAGGCAAGGGCCTGCGCGGACCGCAGAGCGCAGGTCTGCTGCTGGGCCGGAAGGATTTGATCGAAGCTGCTCGGCTCAACAACTCGCCTTACAGCGATTCGATCGGGCGCGGCATGAAGGTGAACAAAGAGGAGATCCTGGGCATGATGGTGGCTGTGGAGGTTTATCTGAAGACTGACCACGCCGCCGAATGGCGCGAATTTGAGAGGCGAGTCAAGCTCATCGCCGATCGGGTCGCCTCTCTCCCGGGGATGAAGACAGAGGTGTACGTCCCGGAAATCGCCAACCACGTGCCGCACCTGCGCATCACCTGGGACGAGGCTGCGGCCAAGCTGACCGCCGAGGACGTGGTGAAGAAATTGCGCGAAGGCGAGCCTTCCATCGAAATCGTGCCGGGAGCCAACAACGGAAAGATCGGAATCGCGGTCTGGATGCTGCAACCGGGGGAGGCCCAGGTGGTGGCGCGGCGGGTTCGGGAAGTCCTGAAGACATCTTGACGTGGCCAGTAGCGCGGGCGTCTCGCCCGCTGTGGGGTGGGCATCCTGCCCGCGTGCAGGAGCGGGGCGCTCCCGCCACAGAAGCCGTGAAAAAATTCGACTGTGTCATGCTGAGCGCAGCGAAGCATCTCTGCAGTTCTTCGTAAGTAGCTGGACCAAAAGGAGCTACGGAGATCCTTCGCTGCCATGAAAATGCCTGTGCCGAAGGCACCTTGGAGTGCGGCAGCGGAGTTGCCGCCTTTCTAGCGCGCTGGGCATCCCACGCCAAGTAAGGCGGCAGCTCCGCTGCCGCACTCCAAGGCGCTGTGCGCATTTTCATGCAACGTGGTGAGCCCCAAGGCTCATGAAATCTTCGCTCAGGATGACAGCCCGTGATTTCTTCACAGCTTTACAGTGGGCGAGACGCCCGCGCTACGTGCAGCAGCATGGTCCACGCAAGGAAGGGGGTAACCATATGAAGTCCTTTTTCCCAAGGCTAAACCGACGCAACTTTTTCCTCCGCTCGAGTCTGACGGGGGCGCTGGCCGCAATCCCGGGTGTGCAGCGGCTGGCCGCCGTAGTCGCCAGTTCCGCGCCGGATTCCGCCGAGGTATACACGCGAATCGGCCTCCGTCCCATCATCAACGCTTCGGGCACCTATACGCACCTGGGAGGTTCCCTGATGCCGCCCGAGGTGATTGACGCTATGAATGACGCGGCGAAGCACTATGTTCCCATCCGGGACCTGACTGTGGCTGTGGGCGAGCGCATCGCGAAACTCACCGGTAGCGAGGCTGCCCTGGTTACTACCGGAGCGGCAGGGGCGATCTTTGTAGGTACTTGCGCGTGCATCGGAGGCGACGACCCGGACAAGATGAAGCGCCTGCCGTTTACCGACGGCATGAAGAACGAGGTCGTCGTCCAGAAACTGCACAATACCGGCTGGACACGCCAGTGCGAAGCGGCGGGCGCTCGAACGGTTGAGGTGGAATACAAAGATCAACTGGAGCGGGCCATCAACGGCAAAACGGCCATGATTTACTTTCTCGTCGCGGATAAGCACTTCGGCAAGTTTCGCGACCAATTGGATGCACCGGGGGGGAAGGTGTCGCTCGAGGAGTGCATTGCGATTTCGAAGGCGACACGCGTGCCGCTGTTAGTGGATGCCGCTGCCGAATTGCCTCCGCCCGAGAACCTCTCGTTCTACACCAAGCAGGGGGCGGACCTCGTGGCGTTCAGCGGTGGCAAGGGGCTGCGTGGACCGCAAAATGCCGGCGTCTTGTTAGGACGGAAAGACCTGATCGAGATGGCCATGCTCTACCAAAGCCCTTATATGGGACTGGGCCGTGACCTCAAAGTCTCCAAGGAAACAATGATCGGCATGCTGGCGGCGATCGAGCGCTACCTCAAGGTGGACCACGAAGCGGAGTGGAACTTCTGGAAGTCGCAGGTCGACCTCGTCAAACGTGAGATGGAGAAGGTGCCCGGCGTCGAGACCGGATACGTACCGAAAGACGTCACCAATCACGTCCCGCGCCTCTGGGTGCGGTGGGATGAAAAAGCCTTCAATTTCTCACGCGACGACTGTTTCAAGGCGCTCGAGGAGGGCGAACCGAGCGTGGTGGCGCTTCGCACGCCCCTCGGGGTGACGATCGTGACCTGGATGATGGCCCCGGGCGAAGAGGTCATCGTAGCCCGGCGCCTGAAAGAGGTGCTCGAAAAAGCCCGGCGAACGGCAAGCGCGCGCCCAACCCGGAGCGAGGCCGAGCTTGCATCCGGATATGGTATGAACAGTCCCCTCGGCGATTGGTCACCACACAAGGATGGGCTGGTGAGGTAGTACCGGCGCTATTTCGGATGGATATTCCTGTGTCGGCTATGCGGACCAGCGGATGCCGTCCAGGCTGCCCCCATTGCTCGCCGGACCCACCAACACAGCGGACATCTGAATTCAGTGGCGCAGAATCCCGTTCGCCAGAGACTCAGCGGCATTTAATCTCAAATAATTTCTTGCTTATTAATGCCCGCCAACGAATATGGGACACTGAAAAGCCGCAGAGTCCCTGGAGAACGAGACGCTGCGATACCCGCTACCCGCTGGGATTACTCTACGCTGAATGCGACTACGAGCCAGCGGTCAGTGCGCTTCTCAACGTCAAAACGAATCGTGCTGGAGTCGCTCAGTTCGACGTGTTCTTTCCCGTCTCCGGTCCGAGTCACCTGAAGGCCGACGGCATATTCGAAGGCCGAAATGTCGCGGACCAACCTACGCGCAACATCCTCGGAAGCGCAGTATTCGAGAACGGCGGCGTAGTCCCCCTTCCGCGCGGATTCCATGGCCTTGGCGATAGGAAGAATGTCCGGGCGGTTGTAAGCGCGGGAGCGGAGCGTGACTTTGTCGCCGGAGATGTCGTAGGTATCGACCGCGCACATACTCGGATTGTGCCAAGTGTCAATGGGCGAGTACCAGCAGTAAGGCAGAGTGACAAGCGCACCTTGGGTTTGGAGCATGCCAATTGGAACGAAAGGGTCCTCGTCCGAAGCTGTACCGAAGGAGCCTGCCTGCTTGATGATGTGATTAAGAGCACCGGCACCCTTCGAATCCCACTCGCGGACATCGTACACAAAGCCAACGTTGCCTGTGCAGCCGCCGTAGCGGATCTCCGCGAGGAATCTCACCTTTCCTGAAGGGCCTCTGTGCAGCGGGTAGAGATGGAGCCAGGATCGGAACGAATCGTTCTTAAAAGACTCCTCGTCTGAACCAATCTCCTTCCAACGTCGATTGGGCTTCCCGGAACTCTTTTCCGGGATACCGAAGACGAAGAATGTGGCATGGGTACGAAAAGTCATTTTCAGGACCAACAAAGACGGGAAGTCATGTATATAGAAGTGGAAACGGTTCTCATCCGGCCACGCCGCATTAGCCTCTGTGCTTACCCGCTCCAACTTCTTGAGTGCCTCTGCGGCTCGGTCCTTTGGCGGCGTGGGCCCAGTATTAGCTGCGTTCAGTTCCTGAGTGAAGATGTCTGCCGCCTGCCGAAAGAGCGAATGCTCAAACTCGAGGCCGAAAAATTCTTCGCTTGACTTATCGCATGGGTCCGGTGGGACGTCTGCAAACTTGTTGAGAAGCTGCCTGAAATCCCGGGGCAAGTCTGATTGCAGTGGGGTGCAGCGGCATCGCTCTGCTCCGGTATGGGCGACAAAGGCAGTGAGGAGGATTACAACCGCAGGGAAGCGGGCAATCACGATGGCATTGTATCAGGAAAAGCGCTCTGAAGTTTTGCGACACCTCATTGTGGCGGGCCCACGGGCGGCGCATACCTATATGCCAACTCAAGCGCCACACCCAGGGCTGGTTCTGGGCCGAGCGCCGCTCGGCCCTACACTACGTTTTGTTCAGGACAAGGTCGTGCACTTCGTTGTAGTCGTTGTAGTGCAGGCGGTACTTATAGTTGCCGGAAGCGTATTTCGCCGTGTTCCATGCCGCCATGTGGTACCCGGGATCGCAGATGGCGTTGGAGATCACTTCCAGTTTTTTGCCCCTCGCATCGAGGATCTCGACGAGCGCCCGTCCCTTTTGGGGGACGCTGTACTCGATGGCTAATTGCGGATTGACGGCGTTCGAATAGTGCTGGTTGAGCGGGCGCGTGGTGGGCTTGGCGGGAATGCTGAGTTTCTTCTCGCTCACCTTGGAGTAGTCGAACGGCTGGTCGACGAGATGCCAAAGCGGCTCATTCTTGCGCTGGTGGAGGTAGGATGACCTCAAGGGCGTGCGCGTGAAGCTCGTGAGCGGCCGCCGCACTGCCACACCATCCTGCCACTCGTACACAGGAATATTCATGGGATTCAACGTGCCGAGCTTGCCGCGCTCCATCGCGATGTGGAACAGCCCGAAATTCCCGGGCTCATGACCGCCCAGCCAATGGCCAACGATGTCGACGAGGTAGGGATTCTTTCCGAAGATGACGACGTTCGTCATGTAGTCGTGGGCATTCCCCTCGTAATTGTTTTCGTTGCCGGGAGGATTGGGCCCCCGATTGAAATCGCTCTCACGGCCGTAGATACCTTCGACGATATGAAGCCCCATGGGGGACGCGGCATGATTGTCGACGGTCCGGTGCGCCCACAATTCCATGCCCAGTGCAGTATAAAAATATGCCCCATTGAAGGACGGATCGTCGCGCGGCACATCCGGGGTATTCCAACGCGGAATAGTATTGAGGTGCCGCTTGAAACTTGCTTCTATATCCTCATGAACCTTCGGGTTGATGCATTCCTTATCAATTACCTCCTCGAGCCTTTGCATGGCATCGATATTCCACCACTTCTGGCAGTATCCCTGAAAGGGTGCTGCATTGGTGCCCTGCCAGTTCTTCGCGGTTAGGGTCAGACCCATTACGTGCGCCTTGAATTTCCCCACATTCAGGTTCCATGAATCCGGCGCATTGAAAGGCCAGAGGTAAGGAATCCGCCTGTACACGACGCCGCCCGGAACGTCTTTCCAGACAAATGCCTTGTCGTCATTCGCATCGTCTTCGGTTCGAACGAAGTTTTTTGCGGCGCGAACCGTGGCGCCCACCCGCCGTCCCATCGCCAGGTATCCGCGGGCGTCGAGCACCCGTCCGCTATTAACATCGCGCGTATGCATCTTGCTGCCCGCAATACCCAGTTCCTTCAAGGATTCGAACAGACCCTCGACGAAAAACACGTCGGTGGTGATACCCATCGTGTCCTCGAGCGTGAATCCTCGCTTTGGGTCGACTGGGTCGTGACCAGTGAGATTCGGCTTGGTAGCAATGTTGTGAGTTACCGGAACCCCGGTATTGTCCATGGGAAGGAACACCGACCGTCCGAGGTCGAGTCCGACTCGCTTGCACGCCTCGGAATTCGTCTTCTGGTCCACGTGCGTCCGCAGGATGAAGACCGCCTCCGGGTGCTGCTCCACAAAGGGATGCACACCAAAAAATCCGGACGCCGTCGGCTCGGCGGCAAAAACGGAAGCGCGGCTGATTAGACCTGCGCTGCCAACTAGCAATGAGGAAGCCTTTAGAAAATTCCTCCGACTAATCATGTGGACCCTCCCTTTCAAAGGTCACGCCACCATCAGGTTTCCATTTTGGCAGAGTCCCGGACTGGACAGTCTAGGACAAAGCGAGATCCGAAGCGCGGAGTCCGATTACGCTTTGTTCAGGACAAGGCCGTGCACCTCGTTGTGGCCATCGTAGCGCAGGCGGTACTTGTAGCTGCCGGAAGCGTATTTCGCCGTGTTCCATGCCGCCATGTGGTAGCCGGGATCGCAGATGGCGTTGGAGATCACTTCCAAGTTGCGCTCGTTCTGGTCGAGGATCTCGACCAGTACCCATCCCCTTTTTGGCACACTATATTCGATGGCCAGTTGCGGATTGTTGGCGTTGGGGTAGTGCTGGTTGAGCACGCGCGTGGTAGGCTGGGCGGGAATGCTGAGTTTCTTCTCGCTCACCTTGGAGTAGTCGAACGGTTGGTCGACGAGATGCCAAAGCGGCTCACTCTTGCGCTGGTGGAGGTAGAATGACCTCAAGGGCGTGCGTGTGAAGCTCGTGAGCGGACGGCGGACTGCCACACCATCCTGCCATTCATAAACAGGAATATGCATCGGATTCAGCATATCGAGCTTGCCGCGCTCCATGGCGATGTGGAACAACCCGAATTGCCCGGGTTCATGGCCGCCCAGCCAATGACCAATGATGTCGACAAGGTAGGGATTCTTTCCGAAGATGACGACGTTCGTCATGTAGTCCCAGGCTCTCCCATCGTAGTTGTTCTCGTTGCCTAAGGGATTCGGTCCCTGGTTGAAGTCACCGTCACGACCGTAGATACCCTCGATGATATGAAGTCCCATCGGGGACGCGGCGTGATTGTCGATGGTCCGATGCGCCCACAATTCCATACACAGGACGGTGTAAAAATACGCGCCATTGAATGCGGGATCGGTCTGCGGCACGTCCGGGGTATCCCAGCGGGGAAGAGTGACGGAGTGCCGCTTTAAGTCCGCTTCGACGACTTCATGAACTTTGGGGTTGATGCATTCCTTATTAATTACCTCCTCGAGCTTTTGCATGGCGTCGATATTGCGCCACTTTTGGCAGTACCCCTGAAAGGGTGCAGCGTTGGCGCCCTGCCAGTTCTTCGCGGTGAGGGTCATACCCATTTCGTGAGCCTTGAATTTCGCCACGTTCAGGTTCCAGGAGTCCGGCGCATTGAAAGGCCACAGGTAGGGGATCTGTGTGTACACCACGCCGCCGCCGGGAACCTCTTTCCAGGCAAATGCCCGGGCATCATTGGCATCTTCCTCTATTCTTATGGTGTTTTTCGCCGCGCGAACCGTCGCACCCACTCGCCGACCCATCGCCAGGTAACCGCGGCCGTCCAGCACGCCGCCGCCATTGACATCGCGCGTGTGCATCTTGCTCCCCGCCACGCCCAGTTCCTTCAAGGATTCGAACAGACCCTCGACGAAGAACACGTCCGTGGCTATGCCCATCGTGTCCTCGAGCGTGAATCCTCGCTTCTCGTCGACTGTGTCGTGAGCAGTAAGATTCGGCTTGGTAGCAATGTTGTGAGTCACCGGAACCCCGGTATTGTCCATGGGAACGAATAACGACCGTCCAAGATCGAGTCCCACCTGCTTGCAGGCAGCAGAATTCGTCTTGCGATCCACATGCGTCCGCAGAATGAAGACCGCTTCCGGGTGCTGCTCCACAAACGGATGAGCACCAAAATACCCGGAGGGCGTCGACTCGGCGGCACAGACAGAAGCGCTGCCCATGAAACCCAGGCTGCCATACAGCAGTGATGAAGACTTAAGAAAATCCCTTCGATTAATCATATGGACCCTCCCATTCCGATGTCACGTCACTCCTCTTGGCCACCCGATGACCCGCCAGGATCGCAAGCGAGGATTCCTTTCCCCTATCCTGTGCATTATGGCTTCTACCCAGGATTCTGCATTTTGGAAACCCGAGCAGATGATTGTTAGCAATTCTGCATCCGAGGTCAAAGCAATATAAGGGAAATGAAACCCGTAAAGATGACATAATGTCGCATCCTTTTACGGCCCTTGTGCCACTACGCGCCTTTCCGACGCATGATATTGTGGGAATTAACCCTTCCAGCCCCATTTGTAGGGATGATTGTGGCGGGCCTCCTTCCGGCCCCTGTCTGTAAAACCTGCGAACCAACACTTCGGGACGAAATGATGCGCTCTTGGTTGTGAAGGAAGAACCGTGTAGGAAGGGGCTGAAGGGGAGAGCCAAGTGTACAATACCATCTCAGGGTTGCGTGGGCCTACCATACCGGCGACGTCTCGTACGCCAACAGCACGTGGAACGGGCGAAAAGTTTGGGAATAGCAGTTGAGAAGGGGACATGGAAGGAAATCACCGCTTGAGTCTGAAGGGACATTGTCCCAGGCTAATTGTGTGGGTGTTAGCTGTTCTCGCCGGTCAGTGCTCCGGGTGGGCTCAGGTGGGCGCCACGATTTCTGGGACGGTTGAGGATACCTCGGGTGCCGCCGTGCGCGGGGCCATCGTCACTGTGAAAAATCTAGAGACCGGGGTTACGCGAGCTGCGACCACCGGCGCTATGGGCAACTACACAGTTCTCTCCCTGCCCGTCGGACCACAGGAAGTGAAGGCGGAAAAGAAAGGCTTCCATGCGACGGTCCGCACAGGAATAGATCTGGAGGTCGGGCAGCAAGCAGTGGTGAACCTACGGCTCGAAGTGGGCGAATTCATGCAGGAAATGACCGTCTCGGGAGGAGCTCCCTTAGTGAACACCACCACGGCCCTGCTATCGGGAGTGGTGGGCGAGAGCGAAGTGAAAGATCTTCCACTCAACGGCCGCAGCTTCGACAAGCTGATCGCTCTCAACCCGGGGGCCATCAACTACAGCTCGATGAAAAGCCCTCAAACCGTTACGAGCAATGGGAACACCTTCTCCGTAGAAGGGCGCAGGACGTCCGAGAACCTATTCCTGTTGAACGGGATCGAGTACACGGGTTCCAGCCAACTTGCCGTGACGCCCGGCGGTGTGAGTGGTGAACTGCTGGGGATCGACGCCGTCCGGGAATTTAACGTCCTCACCGGCACCTACTCCGCAGAATACGGGAAGCGAGCCGGAGCGCAGGTCGCCGTCGTAACGCAATCCGGAAGCAACACACTTCACGGCTCCGTCTTTGAGTTCCTCCGAAACAGCGGGCTGGATACGCGGAACTTCTTTGACCGGGCGATTGTCCCTCCCTTCCGGAGAAATCAGTTCGGGGGCGCGCTGGGAGGACCCCTGAAGCGAGCCAAACTGTTCCTGTTTGGCAACTACGAAGGATTCCGGCAGAGCCTGGCGATCAGCAATGTGAGTGTCGTTCCCGACCAACAGGCTCGGCAAGGCTGGTTGCCGAGTGCTTCCGGGGTATACACCCAGGTTCCCAATCTGAACAGGGCGATGCTGCCTTATACGTCTTTCTGGCCCCAGCCTAATGGCCCGGAGTTGCTGGTGAACGGACTGCCGAGTGGGACCGCACTAGCGTACAACAATCCCCGGCAGGCTGTCCGAGAGGACTTCGGTACCTTGCGAGCCGACTACGCAATGGGCCATCGAGACTCTTTCTCGGCAGCTTACACGGTGGACGACGGCGACAGTCTGACACCGTTAGCCGACCCTCTGTTCGGATCGGCCCTGGCGCTCCGCAATCAGGTGGTCAGCCTCCAGGAGACGCATATCTTCTCGCCGCAACTGCTCAATATATTCCGCGTCGGGTTCTCCCGCGCGGCATTCAATTACGATTCGTTTCCCTTGGCCCCCTTTCCTCCCAGTCTCTCCTTTGTTGCCGGGCGCGGGCCGGGAGGGATCGTCATCGGAGGCGGCCTCACCATAACGGGGGCTGCCGCTATCACCTCCGCCGGCCCGAACAACGCCGCCAACGTCTGGAATCGCAGAAACCTGTTTACCTACGCGGATGATGTGTACATCGCCAAGGGAACTCATCAGATCAACTTCGGGGTCTGGCTTCAGCCTCTTCAGGACAATGAAGACACTGCTTCACGCCAACTGGGGCAAGCCAGCTTTGCCAGCTTGCAGACGTTCCTACAAGGAACCGTAAGCAGCTTCCAAGTGGTCCCCAATCCGACTGAGTTGGGCTGGAGAAGTCGGCTCGGGGCGTGGTACTTGCAGGATTCAGTCAAAATATGGCCTAACCTCACAATCCAGGTGGGACTGCGGCAGGAATTCACCACCGGTTGGAATGAGGTTGCCGGAAGGGCTGCCAACTATCTCGTCGATGCGGACGGTGTTCTTCAGACCAATCCGCGCGTGGGAGATTCGGCCTTCACGGAAAACAACGCGAAGCGGCTGTTCAGTCCCAGGGTCGCTCTGGCATGGGACCCCTTTGGAAAGGGGATGACAGCGATACGCGCAGGATTCGGCGCCTACTATTCGTTGATGGACGATCTCAGTTTTCTGCTGAATTCCCTCCCGCCCTATAACGGATCAATTTCTTTTTCAAACGTTCCTGTATCTTCGTTCCTGCCCATCCTCTCAAGCGTGTCGCAACCACCCTCCTGCGGCCCGAACGTTCCACAGCCCTGTAGCATTTATGCGCCGCAGGGAGTTCAAGCCAACGCCAAGACTCCCACGGTTCAGAAGTGGAGTTTCTCAGTGGAGCAACAGCTCAGCTCGAACACTACGCTTCGCGTCGCCTACGTCGGGTCATTCGGGTATCACAGCCTCTTGAGCGTAGATCCCAATACCATCCCAGCCCGGATATGTTCCAATGCGAACGGCTGCCAGGCTGGCGGCGCCGGGGCTGCGAAAAGCGTTGTGGCTCAAGGCGCACAATATATCCCGCTCGGCACCCGGCCAAATCGTTACTTGTCCGGCGGATTCTTCTGGTATAGCGAGGGCAATAGTAGTTACAACGCGCTGCAAGTCGATGTGATCCGGCGCGTGACCCAGGGCCTGCAATTTCGGGCCAATTACACCTGGGCGAAAAACCTCGACATGAATTCCGCCCTGACCGGCGCCCAAGCCAACAACCAAGCGCAAATGGTGTTGGACCGGAACGATCTCAGAAGGGACTGGGGACCGTCTGCCTTGAACGTAACCGATCAAGCGAGCATCTCCGCCCACTACGAACTGCCTCTCGGCCGCGGCAAGCACTGGCAGAGGGGCGCCCGTGGGTTCGAAAACGCGTTGATCGGAGGCTGGCAGGTCAATGGAATCGCTACCCTGCTGAGCGGTTTTCCATTCACCCCCCAGATAGGCTCAAACCTCTCCGGAGATGGCGATGCAAGAAATCCTGATCGGCCGGAGGTGAATCCGTCCTTCAAAGGCCCCGTCCTGCTTCAGAATCCGGACCGATGGTTCAACCCGGATGCTTTCATTCTGCCTGCTCCGGGTACGTACGGGAATGTGGGTAGGGGAACGTTAAACGGGCCGGGCCTGGCCGACCTGGATGTATCGCTTTCCAAAGACAGTGCCGTATCCGAAAGGCTCAAACTGCAATTCAAAGCGGAATGCTTTAACGTTTTCAACCACACCAACTTCACCACCCCAAACCCCATCGTATTCTCCAGTGGCTCAACTAGCTCTTCGGCGGGACTCATTACCGCCACAGCCACGACCTCCAGGCAGATCCAATTTGGGTTGAAGCTGATCTTCTGAGATGACATGTTGTTCTGAATGTCAGCTACAGGACCTTCCATTTAGAAAGACGCGCTGAGTGAGCCCCCAGCCCTTGCCAATATCGAAATAGACCTCGGACCTGAGATGTGATGGTCTACCCTTCGGCGTTACACAGGGTTGATATTGGTCGGCGGCCATTTTCCAAGAGGGCGACTTACAGGCCGAATCCTGAGCTGGGATCGTGGCTGTCCCGCCAGCGGCGATTGGCAACAAAACGAGCCAGGCGGCGAGGATCGGAGGAAGTAGGCACAGCTTTCAGCGAGTTGGCGCTTTGGTGTCGCGAGGGTCATGTCACTGGTCTGACTAGCACCTGCTGGAAAGAGTGTGGGAAGGCATACGACCATCCCTCCTGGCATAGAGTCGCCCTGGCGCAAAACGCTGCCTTCCTTGTGATCAAGACCAAAGCACAATTCTCACGTGCGGCTCGAAAGGGTTTGCGCCATTCGACTTCACTTTGTCGTCCACCGCACGCGCCCACCGGTTTCCGCCAGGAACTTCATGACCTCCTGGTGGGCAGTAAGTTGCGCATTCAAGATGTCGTCGGGCGTGTGGGTGAAGGGTTGGCCGTAGCGTTTGGCCGGAGACGCAGCGTGCGAAGGCGATTCAATCAGCACCGCCAGCGCTCCGCTGTTGAGGTTTATCGCGGTGTCCAAGTTGTACACGGCGAGTTTCATCCGTGAGGGATCAGCCTCCCGCGTCACGTCGTCCGTGGCCTGCAGCTTGGCCAGCGTCAGCGCAGTATGCACACGCCGGAAAAGTTCTTCGAAAGCGGGCGTGAGCGAAGGCTCAATGAATTCGCGCGACAATGACATGAAGTCCCCGCCCGTGTGCATGTTCAGCGTAAGGTCCGGCCGTTCGCGCGCTACCAAATCAAGCAGCGCACGCGTTTCCGGCTGCGGATGGCCGAAGAAATCGTCGTGCTGGATATTCACACCGGCGTCGTTGGGGTAGCCGCCGGGAAACACCACCGTCGAAAAATCGAGGGGAATATATTGTTTGCAATTGGGGTAGCCGAGTAGCTTGCCGTCTTTCAGGCCGCCCGTGTTGAAGTATTCCTGCACCTGATCATTGGGGCCCCAATTGCGCAGCATGCGGTAAGGGACGCGCGCGCGGCCGTCCACATTGGTGATGGGGATAAGGATGATCCGATCCAGTTTCGCCGCGGCGGCGGTAATCTCCGGCCACGGCTTGCCCCGTAAATCTTTGCCTGTTTCGAGCACGGAGATCAGGTTCACGAGCCCGACAATGCCCTCGATTTCTCCTCCATGCACCGAGCCCATGGTCATGTAAACCTTTTTGCTATTGTCCGGCCCCAGATACGCGCGCACATCGCCGAACCCGAGTGAACCCGAAAACGTGGTCGTGCCTTTGGGGCCGCGGGGCGTTCCGTAGAACACCGCGCGCATGGGCCGGCCGCCCGCTGTGGTCCCATATTGCCGCACGACACCCTTGTGCACCTGATGGTCGAGGAAACTGTAAGCTCCCTCGACGGTGCTCACCCAGAAATCCGGAATCACCTCCGCCTGCACCAAGTATTCGGGAGGGATGTCTTTGTAAACCGTCGGTTGCTGCGCCAGCACCAGTCCGGCAAGCGTCAGTCCTGAAAGAACAAAACCTATGTGTAGCTTTTTCATTGCGTCTCCTGTGTTTCCACGTCCGCAAAGAGGCCGCGTCTCTGCTCCAAGTATCAATCGGATCGCGGAGCCACATTTTGTTCAGACTGAAACCGTACCCGGGCTGAAGGCAAGTTCGCGATGTCGTGTTATACGCTCTGCTTTCAATCAAAAACTCCATGCCCGTCGCCCGGCGCGTCAGGACCGCTTGATCCGTAGGACGACGTCCACGGAGTGCTTGGGAGTCGTGCTTTTCAGGCTGCCTCCCGAATGGTTAACCGTTTCTGTGCGAAGCACTGTGCCAGTGGCCGGATTAACCCAATCGACCTTGTATGTGCCAGCGGGCAAGTCGAGCACTAGATCCTCAGTGTAATCTCCTGGCGTCACAGTATACATGCTGCCATACCCGCCGGTGCTGTGGTGATGGTACAGGGCGTATTGCTTGCCCGGCTCGCTCATACCCCGGCAGTAGGTTCCCGGAGGAATTCCGTCGTGCACAAAACCAATATCCGGGTGCATCTTGAGAAAATCAAAACTATGAATGAACTCCTTTAGGCTTTTCAGCGCGGCCATGACCTGCATGTTATCGGGGGTCTTCCCGGCCGGATTTGCGACGGTGAACACGCCGTTCAGTTGATTGAAGCTCGCGCCGCCTCCGACCATGAACTCCCAAGCTTCGGCACGCGACGCGCCGACCTTATCGCCTTTGTACCAGAAAGGGTAATAGGCAGTTTCATTGAACTCAATGGGCTTGTTGCGCCCATACATGTAATCAAGAGCCTTCATGCCGCCCATCTGTAGTCCCGCCTCCCACACATACTGCGTCACGATGATGGAAACGTCTGGGTAACCCACAAAATCAAACGCTCCTCCGAGCGGCCCCTCCATCTGCTGCGCGATCAGATGTTTTTTGGGGAGGCTGGATTCGGCGTTCTTCACCACTCCTACCAGGTGTTTGACCCATTGGGCGGCTTCGTCGATGGGCGTGGGGGGATTCCCGATGTCCGGCGCCTCGTCACAGATTTCGAGCACCACGTTATCGTACGCGTTGACCTCCTGCGTGATCTTGCTGACGTAGTCGGCCTCGCGTTGCACCAGGTCGGCGTGGCGGAGGGTTTGAGCATCCTGAAACTCGCACTTGCCTGCGCCCTGTACATTGTTCTCGTAATACAAAGGTGAGATTGGCCAGGTGTCGGAATACTGAGCATTAAAAAAGCAGATTTCCACCACCACGCCCCGTTCGCCCGCCTTGGCGACAAAGTCTTTCAGCCGCCTGAAATACTCGGGGTCCCAGCGGTCGAGATCAAACTTGTTGCCGGACAGCGCGTAGCCGGGCACGTTGCTGCGCCCCCAGGGAACGACGAGGCTCGCGGGCTTAACCCCCAGCGTGTTCCCCTTTCCAAATTTGCCAATCGGCTCGAAAAGGAACCCCGGATAAATGCGCGTGTAGTTGAGCCCATAAGAGCTCAAGCTGTCCAAATAAGCGACGTAGTCGAATTCCTTGTTGACCACGGCGCCGTAATGCTCGGCGGAGGTTATCAAGACCGTCGGCTGACCATTGAAGAGGTAATAGTGAGGATTGGCAGGATGGACTTTAATCGGCTCGGCGAACCCGCGGCCCAGCGAAATAGCCAGCATGAGAACCGAGAGACCGATGCACTTTGACATGCCGCGACACTCCTTTCGTTTAATTGGCGGCCTCCGAATAGCAGGAACCGGGACTTCTGGTGCACGCAGAATCTGCGCAGTTGTTCTTTCCGCGCCTTGGCCACGCACAAACTACTGGGATGCTTCGCGGAGTCCGCCCTGCTCCCGCAGTCGCGGGAGTACAGGCTCAGCCTGACAGAAGTTGTCCTTGTACTGGTCGAAGCCCGCCTCGATGTAGCCGGCGAGGGTAGCTTGGAGGCCGCTCAGATTTTTACGCTCCGTCCGCTCTCCGCCGATTGATAGATGGCCTCCACAACTTCGAGCGCTTTCAGACCGTCCTCACCCGTGATGGCCGGCGGCTTGCCCGTGCGGATTGACTCCACCAGATCCGAAAGAAAGCGAAGGCCCATGACGCTGCCGTAACCGGGTTGTGGCGGAAGCTCGAAGTCCAGGTGCTGGCGAGCCGGTTGCGAATACTCGCCGGAGTCGCTGCACACGAACAAGCGTTCCTTCGTGCCCTCGAACGAGGGGCTCCAGGAGAGCACGCCATTAGTGCCGCGCAGGGCCAGATAGAGGTCACGTCCAAAAGGATAGGAATCCGGCACGGTGTAGCTGATGTCGAGGGCGAGGACCGTACCGCGCGAGAAAGTCAGAAGCGCGAAGGAATTGTCTTCGATGTCGTACTGCTGGTTGACGCGCACGTTCTTGCCCATCACTTCCGCCACTTCGTCCGCCAGCAGCCAGCGGTAAAGGTCGATCCAGTGAACTCCCAGGTTGAACATGGGGCCGCCGCCGCTGCGCGCTTTCTCGAGCATCCAGCCGGCGTGGCCCTCGATATAGCGTGAGAGGTGGCCCGCGGCGCAGCGTCCTTCGCAGCCCACGATGCGGCCCGTGACACCTTCGTCGATGAGCTTCTTCATCTCCCGGACGACGGGGTGGCATCGCCAAACGTAAGGCGTGGAGAGGATCACGCCAGCCTGCCCAGCAGCGGAGATCATACGGCGCACACCCGCCGCGCTGGCGGCCATGGGTTTTTCCACCACCACGTGCGCGCCGCGCGCCGCGCAGGCCACGGCAGCCTCGGGGCAGTCGGCGTGGGGAAGGAAAATCACGGCCAGGTCCAGCCGTTCCTTCGCGAGTAATTCCCGCCAGTCGGCATAACCGCGCACGGGAAAATCTTTGACGAAGCCTTCCAGCACGACCGGGTTGGCGTCCGCGGCAGCGATCACCGCCGTCTCGGGGATGGCCTGGAACAAAGTCATGTAGCCGCGCGGATGCAGATGGCTGAGGCCCAGGAAACCCACGGAAAGTTTTTCGCTGTGTGTCACTAGAATCTTCCGTCCCGGGTTTCGAAATGAGTCGGCTTGCCGAGGTTCGTACCCCCCATCTTGATCCAATGCGCCGACCACTCAATCATCTGGTCTAACGTCACGGAGGGATAACCAAACAGGCGGAAACAACGCGCGGCATTGCTGAGTAGAGCCGTAGGCGCCTCCTGACCTTCCAGGATTGGCTCTTTGCCGAAAATCTCCCCGAAGCGTTTGGCCACAGCGCGAATCGAAAGCGTCTCCGGGCCGGTCAGGTTCAAGATGAAGGGCGGAGACTGGCAGTGGGCAAGGCATCGTAGCGCGACAGAATTGACGTCGCCCTGCCAGATCACGTTCGCGGCGCCCGCGGTGACGTCGACGCTCCGGCCCTCGAAAACCTTACTGCCGATGTCGATCAGCACGCCGTAACGAAGATCGATCGCATAATTCAACCGCAGCAGCGTGACCTGCGTCCCATGGCGCGCGGAGAAATACTCGAACATCCGCTCGCGCCCTAGCACCGACTGGGCATACTCGCCGAGGGGCGCGGGAGCCGTTTCCTCCGTGGCTCCACCCGCAATCACGGGCAGGAAGGGATAGATGTTGCCGCTCGAGAAGACCACGATGCGCGAGGAGCGGTACCGCTCAGCGACGAGCGCCGGCACGTGAACGTTCATCGCCCACGTCAGGCTCTCTTTCCCGGTCGAGCCGAACTTCCGTCCCGCCATGAAGATTACATTCGGCGCATCGGGCAAGGTGGCGAAGGACGTGGGGTCCAGTAAATCCACACACAGGATCTCGACCCCCGCCGCCTCGAAGCGATCGACGTCCAAATCTTCGCAATGGACGTCCGTCCCGATGATGCGTATTTTCGTGCCGGCGGCTTGGGCAGCGCGCCCGGCCCGACAGGCCAGGCTCGGACCAATCTTGCCACCCACGCCCACGATGATTAGGTCCCCATCCACCTTGCGAAAGAACTCGATGTCCTCCCGGCTGGGTGTTGTAAGGACATCTTCCAGTTCTGCATCCGATTGAATCAAATTTGACATGCCCTGAAATCTAGAACATGTGGACTTGGCAAGTCAAGGGACGTCGGCACAAGAACTTGGCCAAGCCGCAGAAGAGGAGTATTCTGACCCATCGAGCCGTGAATTTGCGGAAGGGCGGAAAGCTTTTGGCCGACCAGATGAATCCTCAGCTCCGGGCGATGACCCCAGCCGACGTCGCTGCCGGAATGCGCCTGAAGGACATTGCCGGATGGAACCAAACGCAGGAAGATTGGGAGCGTTTCCTTCAGGCCGAGCCGGAAGGATGTTTCGTCGCGGAATGGGACGGACAAGTCGTGGGCACGGTGACCACCGTCGTCTATGAGGGCCGCTTCGCGTGGATCGGCATGGTATTGGTGGACCCACAACTGCGCGGCAAGGGTATCGGGACGGCCCTCCTCCAGAAAGCCCTAGACCATCTCGACGCAAAGAAAGTTCCGTGCGTGAAACTGGATGCCACACCGCAGGGCAAACCGATTTACGCGCGGCTGGGATTCCGCATCGAATACGAAATTGAGCGGCACAGTTTGACCAGGGAAGACGGCGCAAAGGCCAGCCCGGAGATAGTCTCCCAGGGCGCCGAGAACCTCGAGGCGCTTCTCAAAATGGACCGCGAGGTTTTTGGCGCTGACCGGAGCGTCCTTCTGCGCTCGCTCGCCGACTCAGCTCCCGAACTGGTAACCATCGCCCCTCAAGAGGGCGCCGTGCAGGGATTCGCGCTGGGCCGCAAAGGCTCGCGGGCAGACCATCTGGGCCCCTGGGTCGCCAAGAACGCTTTAGCGGCGCGAGAGGTCTTCGAGGGCTTTCTCCTCCGCTCCCGGCGCCAGGTTGTTTTTGTGGACGTGGTGAGAGACAATCCCTGGGCGCCGGCGCTACTGGCCGCGAACCGATTTCAGTTTTCCCGGACCCTGACGAGGATGTACCGCGGCGAGAATGCGCACCCGGGCCGGCCCGACTTTCTCTGCGCGATACTCGGTCCGGAGTTTGGTTAAGCACCGCTCATGACAGATCCCCATCGTCCGCGTGCCTTCTATGGCTGGTGGATTGTTCTCGCCGCCTTTCTCAACCTGTTTTTTGCCGTGGGGATTGTGTTCTACGGATTGCCGGTCTTTTATCCCTCGCTCGTCGAGTCGCTTCATTTCTCGCGCCAGCAAGCCACCACTGGAATGTTTTTGGGGTTTGCGGCCGTGGCCCCAGTCTTTGGGCTGTTAGTGGGCGCCTTGATTGACCGCTTGGGCGCCCGGCTCGCAATCCTTCTGGGAACGGGTTTCGTAGGCGCCTCGCTCGTTCTGATGGGAAGCATCACCACCCTCCGGCAATACTACCTGCTCTGCTTCACCGAGGTTGTGGGATATGTATTGGCCGGGCCCATCCCCAATCAGGTGCTCATCGCAAATTGGTTTCGAGCCATGCGCGGCCGCGCCATGGGTTATGCGTATTTGGGCCTCGGATTTGGCGGCGCGGTTTCCCCGCTCCTCGTTCACTGGCTGATCGAAACCATAGGCTGGCGCAGAGCCTTTGAAGTGGTTGGCGCCGCAATCGTCGCCGCACTCTTGCCCGTCGGCGTCTGGATAACGCGTTCCGCGCCACGCGACTTAGGACTGTGGCCCGACGGCGCGGCATCGAATCCCGCCCCGGCCGCAGCCGCCGGCACACCCTCTCGAACTGCCCGCCAGGCTGTCGGAACCGCCAACTTTTGGCTGCTCCTGCTGGGCAGTACGCTGGTGATCGGCGTGATCGGAACCGTGATCTCGCATTTCATCCTCTTCTTGAAAGATGAAGGCTATTCTTCCGCTTGGGCTTCGCGAGCTCTCAGCGTGCTGTTGGTCTCGAGCCTGGCGGGGCGCGTGATCGTCGGCTACTTCGCCGACCGGTTTACCCGCAAGAACGTCATGGCCCTGTTCTATCTCACCCTCGCCCTGGCAGTTCCTTTGTTGTTATTGCACCACCAGGTGGCCGCGGTGGTAGGTTTCGCAATCCTGTTCGGATTCGCCATGGGCGCGGACTACATGCTGATTCCCCTGGTCGCGGTCGATTGCTTTGGCCTGTCCGCGCTGGGAAAGATTCTGGCCCTGATTATTATGGCAGACTCGCTGGGACAGACGTTTGGGCCGGTGATGGCGGGCCGGATTTTCGACACCCGGCACAGCTATGATCTCGCCTGGCTGATCATCACCGTGGCTGGGATGCTAGGCGCGGCAGCGGTCTTTCTGATTGCATCCAATGCGGTGGGGACTAAGAAAGCCCAAATGCGCTAAATCTCTAATCCCAAATTTGTAATGCTTTTAGTCCGCCCCGCGCCGCCCTTCCCACAGAGCTTTAGCGTCTGCCCACCTCAACTTGACGCACACCCGGATTTCCTGCTAACCTTTCAAATGCTCAGACGTCTATATATTGTGAGGTCTATGTATGCCCAAGCCCGACTCTCTGCAAGGCTCGCTCGATCTGCTCGTGCTGAAAATCCTCTCGCGCCGGCCCCGCCTGCACGGCTACGCCATCATGACCGCAATCCAGGGCATGTCCGGCGAGGTGCTTCGCGCCGAAGAAGGTTCGCTCTACCCAGCGCTGCACCGGATGGAGGAAGACGGCTGGATTCGCGCCCAATGGATCACCAAAGACACCGGACGGCGGGCGCGCCTGTATGAGCTAACGGCGGCGGGCAAGAAGCAGCTTGCCGCGGAAGAAACGCGCTGGCAGGTGGTAACTGCGGCCGTAAATCGCGTTCTAAGGATGGCCTGATATGTCATGGTGGTCGCGTATTGCCAATGTACTTCGCGGCGATCGTTTGAGCCGTGAGATCGACGAAGAACTCCAGTTGCACATCGAAGAAGCCATCGAGCAGGGCCGCGACCCGGCGGAAGCGCGGCGAGCGTTGGGCTCCCCGCTGCGGCTGCGCGAAGAGAGCCGCGACGTCCGGCTCATCGCGTGGCTCGATTCGTTGCGCGCCGACGCCGTCTTCGGTTGGCGGCAACTCAAGAAAAACAAAGTCGCTTCCGCGGCGGCGATCCTGTCCCTGGCTCTGGGGATCGGGGCATGCACCGGGGCGTTCCGGCTTATCGACGCCCTACTGCTCCGGCCTTTACCCGTGGCTGAGCCGGAGCAGTTGTACGCTCTCGCTCACCAGGGAATCGGTCCCGAAGGCAAACCGCAAACGTTTGACGGTTGGGCGTATCCGGCGTTCCGCCTGATGCGCACCGCCGTAAAGGGCCAGGCCGAGTTGATAGCCATCTCGTATTCTGAGCGAACCGACCTGACCTACGGGTCGGACCAGGACATGGAGAAAGCCTACCGCCAATATGTTTCAGGATGGATGTTCGGCTCGTTCGGACTGCGGCCCGCTTTGGGGCGACTGTTCACCGAAAGCGATGACGTGAAGCCCGGCGCGCATCCCTACGCCGTGCTCTCTTACGACTACTGGGCGCGCCGCTTCGGGCGGGACCGGAAAGTGCTCGGGCGTACCTTTCGCATGGACAAGAAGCTTTACGAGATCGTGGGCGTCGCCGACCAGCGCTTCACGGGAACTGAACCCGGCACGGTGACGGACATTTTCATTCCCACGATGATGCATCCTGGGGCTGTCCGTTCAGACTGGACCTGGCTGCGGACGTTGGCGCGAGTGAAGCCCGGCGTTGCCCTCGGACCTGTTCGCGCCAAGCTGGAGGCGACCTCGCGGGCGTTCGAGGCAGATAGGGTGAGGGGCTTCACCAACGTTAGCAAACAATGGATCGCCAACTTCCTTAACCAGAAGTTGTTGCTAGTGCCCGCGGCCTCCGGTGATTCCGATCTTCAAAACGACTACCGGCGTCCACTCGCCGCTCTCGGCGTGCTAGTGGCGCTGGTTATGCTCATTGCGTGTGCGAATGTTGCCAACCTGATGACCGCGCAGGCGGCGGCGAGAGAGAGAGAGATGGCGCTGCGCGTTTCGATTGGCGCGGGACGATGGCGATTGGTGCAATTGGTGCTGATGGAAAGCGCCTGGCTTGCGTTTTTCGCGGCGGCCATTGGAGGATTGTTTGCTTGGTGGTGCGCGCCGCTGATTGTCAGAATGATTAATCCGCCGAATTATCCCGCGCGCCTTGTCCTTCCCGCGGACTGGCGTGTGCTTGGATTCGGTTTGGCGCTGACTGCCGGCGTGACGTTGCTGTTCGGGTTGGCTCCGGCGTTGCGCGCCTCGGCCATCAAGCCGGTGAGCGCGCTCAAAGGCGGGGAAAACCCTCACTCGCGTCGCCGCTTGATGCATTCTCTGGTCGCTGTGCAAGCCGCCTTCTGTTTTTTGGTGCTCTTCGTTGCCGGCCTGTTCGTCGCCACCTTCGAGCGCTTATCCCGCCAATCCACAGGCTTTTCCGCCCAACGGATCCTTACGCTCGAGACGGTCACTGAGCGTCCACAGTCGCCAGACTACTGGGACCAAGTGACTGAACATCTGCGCTCGGTGCCGGGCGTAGAAAGGGTTGCTATCGCCAACTCAGCACTGTTAGGCGGATGGAGCTGGGACAATTTTATTTCAGTCAACGGCGCGCCTCCGAACGGCGTGCTGGCGTATCTCTTGGCTGTCTCGCCGGGCTGGACAAATACGATGAGGATTCCTTTGATCGAGGGCCGTGACTTCCGCCCCGGCGACACGTATCCCGGTGTTGCAATCGTGAACGAGACGTTCGCTAAGGAATACTTCAACGGCGAGAATCCCATCGGCAGGTCGTTCGACGTGGTATTCCCTGATGAACGTGTTAGGTTCGAGGTCCTGGGTTTGGTCGGTGATGTTCGCTATCGCAACATGCGCGAGCCCATCCTGCCCCAAGCCTATTTTCCGTTCCGCGCGGTCGATGCCAAAGGCGTATTGCAGCCCAAGGACTCCGGGACATTCATCGTCCGCACGTCCAGCCGGAACCCGCTCGCGCTGGCGTCCATGCTGCGCCGCGAAGTGTCGCGCGCACGGTCCGAGTTCCGCGTCAGCAATATCCGCACCCAGATGGAGATCAATCAATCGCATACCGTTCGCGAGCGGCTGCTGGCCAGGCTGGCGCTCTTCTTCGGTGTGGTCGCGCTGTTGCTCGCCGCGGTCGGCCTCTATGGGGTGCTCGACTACTCCGTGCTTCAGCGGCGGCGCGAAATCGGCATTCGTATGGCGCTCGGCGCGCCCCCCGGCAACATCGCGCGACACGTGACCACAGACGTCTTGACGATGGTGCTGGTGGGGGCGGTAGGGGGCCTCGCACTCGGTATGGCCGCAGTGCGCTACATCGAGTCCCTGTTCTACCAGGTGAAGCCCACCGACCCGGCGATGCTGGCGCTTCCCGCGCTGACCATTCTCGCGGCGGCCGTACTGGCGGCGCTGCCGCCGGTGATTCGCGCCGTGCGAATCGACCCGGCCGAAACACTGCGCGTCGAATAGGCGTCATCGCCAATTCGAATCATCGAAGCGGCTGAGATCAACATTGTCGTCGAGCACGCCCAGCGTAACGATGGCGAAGGTAAAGACGGTGGTTCCTTCGTGAAGGTGTCCGCCGAAGGCCTTCTGGTCGTCGGTCATGGTGATATGCGCGTGGATTCGGCCGCCGAGGACGTACCCGTTGACTGCGATCAAATCCATTGGGCGCGCCTGCTCGCTATAGGCGAGTTTCGCCGGCAGCGTGCTGCTGCTCACGGCGTGGACGTGATACCGAGTGACTGACCCGACGCCGCTCAGGATGACAGCGTTCTTGATCTTTTCGGTTTTCACTGCCTGCCGCAGTCCCTCCAACAGATCGGTGTTGTACTTCAAGCGGACCAGCACCACGCGCTTCATCTCGCTGGGGACGGTTACGACGGCTGGCGGTGATTGCTCCGCCGCGGGCGCGGCTAGCCCCGCCAGCACCAGTAGTGAAAATGCCAGGCGAATCGTCTTTTTCATTGTTCCTCCTCCGGAAGTAAGGTAGGCGAGGCGGGGGCGCCGACGCAAGAGGTAATGAGCGCGGTAGCGCAGAGGTGGGCGCACTTTGCCCTCCTCTGCGGCCCTTCCTCGGGATTGACACCGGCCAGTGACCGCTGCGCGTCGAATAGGCGCCCGGTCAGGCGTGCGCACCCGTGCCACCGCCCCCTATCCAAGGCCTGTCCTGGCTTCTTAACGGTCCCGCAAGGCAGGATGTCGGCGCCACCTGCGCTCTTTGGTACCGAAGATCACACGTGTAAGGAGATTCGTGTAGGCGTGCGACATGTTCTTTCGCCCCTCCGGGGCTTGGGGGGGATTCTACTCCAATAATCTACCCACCGCTTGCGCGGTGGGCTACGATCTTACGCCCGTCGGCTGACGGGCTATGATGCTGAGCAGGTAACGCAATCCTTCCCTCGATGGGCAAGCCATAGCCTGTTGGGATAGTCGTATCCTGCGCGGAAGGAATTGGTGAAGCGGCGGGGAGATGGGCGGTGTCACGCCTGCCCGTCAGCCGACGGGCGAAAGACCTTAGCCCACGGCGCGAGCCGTGGGAAGATCGGCCCCCACCCCGCCCGAGCCCCGCAAGGGGCGAAAGAAATCTCGCGGCGTTCATGGATCACCTGCGCCAAACAGGTGAACTCTAACTCCGAGAGCGTCCGCCACCGGGGTAAGGGGCAGCAGGTGTTAAGAACCAACGGTCCGATACCACCGGGCGAGGCAGCCGCGATGTGCCGCTAGAATACAGCATCGTCGTCGAGGTGGCCGGTCTCCCAAAGCCCCGAAGGGACGATCCATCGCAGTCCCATGAACCACTAAGACACCAAGGCACAAAGAGAGCGTCTTCCCATGTAAACTCACGAACCATCGGCTCGGTTTACTGGTGAACTTTAATAGTGCACTCATCAAGCAGGGGATGCAGCGAATTGCCCTATGATCGCTTGGTGTCTTAGTGTCTTGGTGGTGAAAGGTTTCGAAGAAGTCCTGTTGCCCTATGATCGCTTGGTGTCTTAGTGTCTTGGTGGTGAAAGGTTTTGAAGAACTCCTGGGCTAGGTCCGTCAACTGACGGATGGACACATTGTCTCTTGACAGCGCCCTCCTGCTGTGATAGCCTATTCGTGTGAGAGCCCCAATCCCCGAGGAAGTCCTTTCCTCGGTAATCTGACATCCCGCCCCAAGAGGAAACATGTCCTTACGCAAATCACCCCGACTTACACCCCAGTTGCTTGCCGCGAACCGGAGGAACGCCCGGCTCTCCACTGGACCGCGCACCCCGGCTGCAAAGCAGAACTCGAAATTGAATGCCTTGAAGCACGGCCGATACGCTGCGCTCGAAAACCACTACCAAACCATGCTGGCGCTGGGCGAAGACCTGGAGGAATTCGAGTCACTCAAGCAGGAACTGATGACCGCCTTTGGTCCCGGAGACGCGCTGTGGAAAAAGCGGCTTGAAGACCTGGCCAGGCTCTATTGGCGACGCGTGAGGCTGGAGAAAGCCCCTGTGGAACGGGACGCCTGCCTTGCCATAATTGGGAAAGCGTGGCGGATGATACTGGGCCAGGAAGTGGCCCTGGCCCGCTCCATTGACCGCAAGGTCAGGGTATTGGTGCGGCTGCGGAAGATATTCCCGAGCAGCAACCTCCCGGCCAGCGCTCACGACCAAGGCAATGACGCGGACACGGAGAACATCGGCAAGACCGTTGAAATGGACATTCAGTCCAAGATTGCAGCAACCGAGCAAGCGTAGTAACTTTAAGAAATGAACGAACGACGCACGAATGTTATTGAAAACAAAGGGTCGCTATGGAAATCTCGCGGAGGAAGCAGGAATGTGTATGAAAACACAGATAGTTAGCCGTTCTATGCGGGAATGTTGTCGAAGAAACAGGTGGTTAGCGGCTGTCGGTCGCTGGTGTGGATTTCTCACGGCGACCGGATAATTCCCAGTTCAAGCGGGCATACGAGAGGCTGGCGCGGAAAGGGAAATCACGCCGCGCCTCGACATCCACCGCACAAAAACTCGCGGACGGTGTGTAGCGGCCCCGGCCAGTGGGGGGGCAAGTTAAGAGCGAGCACACTTCTCCGCCAAGACCAAAAATCTCTTCCCTTGGCGAGCCAGTTTACTGCCCGGGTCTTCAGGTGAGAATGCTCCCGGCACTGCGGCGTCGGCCGGGAGCGGCTATCCGGCTGAGTTACGCGCGCTCGACGTTCGCGGCTTGCAACCCTTTCGGGCCGGTTTTCACTTCAAAGGTGACTTTTGCGCCTTCTTCTAACGACCGGTATCCGTTGCCCACAATTGACGAGAAATGGACGAATACGTCCTCTCCGCTTTCGCGCTGGATGAACCCGTAGCCTTTTGCGGCGTTAAACCACTTAACTGTACCATTTTCCTTCATGCTGCTGTGTATCCTTATTTGATTGAGATTGCAATTTGTGGAGACGGCAACGGCGGGTACGCCCGACGATCCGCTGTAAGACCACCAGTCGCAAGGCCCCTGGGTAATCCACCCCTCGTGGCTCTTGCGAGACTCGTCGGAATTACAAGAACAAACTGCAAGCACAGATTAGCATCTTTGGTAGGGATTGTCACGAGAAAAACGCTACATGTCTCGGCCAGAGGCAGCCGGCGTGACCGGAAAGTCCTTCCACAAATGTCGTCCTGTAGCGCCCTCTAGGGAAGCGCAAAGTGAGACCGCGGCGCAACGTCTATGGCAGAAAACGGCCAAACTTGCAAACTTGCCAAGATAAATAGCCGCCTCATTTAACGTTTCGCAGAAACACAGTTTGTATGGCGAAGGGGATGCTGCGTCTTTTCGAGGACGTTTCCCGTATACATGGATAGAATGGAACTCGCGACTTGCTGGTTTATGAAGACGGTTGAACGGGAAGCTGGAGCGGTGGCCCGAGGGTTGCGGCAGCGCGATCCCGCTCTGCTTGACTATCTGATCCAGCAGTATCAGTACCGCCTGTTCCGTTACTTGCTCATGCTTACTGGCAACCGCCAGGAGGCTGAAGACCTGTTCCAGGAAACCTGGATGCGGGTCCTCGAAAAGGGCCACCAGTACAAACCGCGCTGGAAGCTCGAAACCTGGCTCTTTACCATTGCTCGCCACCTGGCGATCGACTTCCTGCGACGCCGGCAGCCCCAGAGCCTTGATGCCCTGCTGCAACCGCTTGGAACAAACCACATTCTCGAACTTGAAGACACCACTTCATCATCCGCATTCGAGCAGGCATTCCAGGGTGAAGAAGCCGCGAGCGTTGCGGCGGCGCTGGCGCACCTGCCTCCTTCCTGCCGCGAGGTGCTGACCCTGCGTTTCCATGAGGACATGGAGCTCGAGGAGATTGCCCGGGTGGTCGAGTCACCTCTCTCTACCGTGAAGTCGAGGCTCTACCGCGGGTTGGAAGCCTTGCGAAATCTGTTGGAGGCAAGAAAGGCATGAATTACGAGGTGCATGCGCGCGCAGAACAACTCATGGACGCGTGGAGGGTGGAAGGGATCAGCGCCGCCGACCGTGAATGGCTCGACGGGCACTTGGAAGAATGTGATCGGTGTCGAGCGCGCGCGCAGGCGAATGACTGCGCCCTCCAGCGGCTGCGGTCCCTCCCCATGCGCGTGAGTCCGGGGCTCGTGAAAGTAACGCAGGCACGCGTCCATTTGCGGGCCCGCGAACTTAACGAGAATCAAGTGCGGATGCGCGCGCTGTGGGTTTCCTGCGCGCTTTCGTGGATTTTGGGTGTGGCGAGCGCGCCGCTTTTGTGGCGAGCCTTCCAGTGGGTCGGCCAACTTGCGGCGTTGCCGACCGTGATTTGGGAGGCAGGCTTCGTTCTTTGGTGGCTGTTACCGCCAGGCGCTGTGGCTGCGTTGCTCGCCTGGCAGCGCCAGCGCGCCGGGTCAGCAGATGACTACACGAACCTGCCTCGCTGAGCGCCGGACAGCCCGGCGGAGGATCACCGAGGCACACGGCCTGACAGGACTGGGCAGGAGCCCGGAGAAAGCGAGAATAAGCCCATGGTCGAACAACAAAAGCAGTTAACTGAAAGTGTGCGACTTATTCGCTGGCGCATGGCACACGAGAGATTCCACTTTGCCGACGAGTTCCGGATTATTCCTCGCTGGCTTAAGGGCCTGGCCATCGCACTGTTTCTTGTCGGACAAGTCGTGGCTCAACTGGTGCACTTCTTCGAGCCTAGACAGGCGCCGCTGGCCGCTTCCATGGGGATCGCGGCGGGGTTTTCACTCATTGTCGGCGTCCTGCTGCTCCTTTTCGGCTATGTAAACCGCGATGCTGAACGACGTGGAATGAATTCGACGTTGTGGACCTTGCTCGCGATCTTTGTGCCTTACTTGTTGGGGCTAATCACCTATTTCTTAGTGCGGGAACCGCTCCTTTACATTTGTCCCGAGTGCCGCGCCAGCGTAAGCGCGCGGTTCAATTTCTGCCCCAACTGCAAGCTTAACCTTCGTCCCTCATGTCCACAGTGCAAGCGAGAGGTTCGTTCGGATGACAAATACTGCCCCTATTGCGCGGAGGAGTTGACAACGAAGGCGCCCCCACAAGCCGAGCCGAGGAATGGTCAGGTGACGGTCCAGCCGCTGACGTGAAGGAGAGCTTGGAAGGAGCGGTTCGCAATGCGTTCCTACCGCACTTTATCGAGCAGGCGCTGCAGTGCGTCTGCTGAGAGGATGGCGGCATGCTTGGAGGCAGGCGGCAGTCCATGAAGGGCTGCTTCGATATGACCAGCAGTAATCCCGCCAAGCTCGCCGAGCGGTTTGCCCTTTATGGCTTCCGTCAACCAAGAACCACACGCAACGGCGGAACGCATCCCGCCACTTTGAATTTGGCATCTACAATCACGCCATCGCGGACCACCGCCCACAACTTCATCAGGTCGCCGCAGGCGGGATTGGTGGTCTCCACCGCAACCGTGGCTTCCGCGATTTCGCCGACGTTGCGCGGGTGATGAAAATGATCCAGCACTTGGTCAGAATACATAGCCTAAGAAGCAGAAACGCAGCAAGAGGACGAGCCCCACTCCCGCTCCCACCGTCAGGGCGATGCGCGGTCCGGGCAACTTGTTGACCTCGGGGATGAGATCCGAAGCGGCCACATAGAGAGTAACTCCCGCCGAAAGCGCCAAACCATAGTTGACCCACCGCTGCGCGACGGCCATGGCCAGGATGCCCACGAGCCTCGATATTCCCAACCCGGCCACGGCCCACATCCCGGCGGCGCGGCTTTTCTTAGCCGCCGCCATGACGGAGGCCATGGTGAATCCCTCTGGAATGTTATGGAGGATGACGGCGCCGAAGATGACAATGCCGAGCCAGTTGGAGATCAGGAAACCGCAGGCGATACATACGCCATCGAAAAACGTATGGGTCAGCAACCCTGCCAGCGCCGCGTAAGCAACTCCGCCATGGAGAAACTCCTCGGCGTGGGTCTCTTCGCCGAAGTGGAAATGCGCCGGCAAAGAGTGTTCGAAAACATGCACGATGAAGTAGCCCACCAGAATCCAAAGGGCGGCGCGAGCCCCCTGCATGCGCTGAAAACTCTCCGGGATCATTACCGTGATCGTCGTCGCCAGCATGAAGCCGGAGCCGAAAGCGATGAAGTAGGCAAGCAAATTCCGGCGCCAGGGCCAGGCAGTGACAATGCCGCCCCCCAGGAGGTTGGCCAACCCGGCGACCGTGCCTAAGGCGAGGCTGATCCAGAGGTAGTGCATATAGTGCCACTGCTCTTATCCGGAATGTCGAATGTGCACGATTTCCCCGTCATGCACGATATAGTCTTTCCCCTCGAGTCTGAGCTGGGCGCGAGCGCGCGCTTCGGCAAAGCCGCCAGCCGCCAGGAGGTCGTCAACTTTCACAACTTCCGCGCGAATGAAGCCGCGCTCCATGTCAGTATGGATTTCCCCGGCGGCCTCGAGGGCAGAGGTCCCGGCGCGGATGGTCCAGGCCCGGCACTCGTCATCACCGACGGTGAAGAAGGAGATCAAGCCCAGGAGCTGATAGCTGGCGTGGATAAGCCTGGCGATGGCCGACTCCTTCAGACCGTAACTGGCCAGGAATTCCGCCGCCTCGGAATCGTCGAGTTCCGCCAGTTCGGCTTCCACTTTGCCGCAAATCGCCGTGACCCCGGTGTGGGGCCTTTGCTTTAACCCTGCCTGGTGCGCAAACTCTTCCGCCGCGTTGGCGCGGGCCGCGTCCTTCTCGCCCAGATTGAGAACATAGAGCATAGGTTTCAAACTAAGGAAAGTGAAACCTCGGATGACCCGCTCGTCTTCGGGCGCGAGGGAAGCCTCGCGCAGGGGCGTTTGCTTTTCGAGGGTGGCTTTGCACACCTTCAAAACCTGGAACTCTTTTTCGAGGGAGGGGTTTTTCTGCTTCTTGAGGTCCTTCTCAAGCCGTTCAACGCGTTTCTCGACCACGGCGAGATCGGAGAGCATCAGCTCCAGCTCGACGTTTTCAATGTCGCGCTGGGGATTGGCCGCTCCTCCTTCAGCAGGGTTCGCCTGGTCCTCAAACGCCCGCACCACGTGCACCAGGGCATTCAACTCCCGCAAGGCTTGGGACTGGGCGCCCGTTCGCGCCAGCTCGATGATGCTGCCGGGGGTATCGACGTACTCGATGCTGGCGTGGACGGTCTTCTGCGGGTGAAACATTTCCGCCAGCCGCTCCAGACGCGCGTCGGGCACGCGGACAACGCCCACACGCGCTTCGGGCCGCCCAGCGCCTTGCCCGCCGGCGTGCGCTCGGGTAAGGATCTGAAACAGCGTTGTCTTGCCCACTTGGGCCAGTCCCACGATGCCGATTCTCAGCAAGGTTGCCTCAGGCGGAAGGCGAAAGTCGAGAGTCAAAAGTCAAAAGCGGACCGACTGGAAATGTGTGCGACACATGGTGGAATCTCCAGCCGCGTTAATTCATAATACTAGCATAGACCTAGCGGTGCATTTACAACTTCGGGAACAGCAGGTACTCCAGCGCGAGCAAACCGATGGCCGTAATGGTGGTGACGGCGGTTGTCACCAAACCCACGCGCGTGAACTCCCAAAAGGAAATATTCGCTCTTTTCTTGGCTTGTTGAAGGACGATCAGGTTGGCGACGGAACTGAAGGGAGTGCAATTCCCCGCCAGAGTGCTTGTGCTGGCCAGGGCAAGCCAGACGTAATGAGCGTGCCTAAATGACGGAACCAACTGCCGGAAGAGCAGCACGGCGGGCACGTTGCTCACAAGGTTCGAGAGCACGAGCATGGCGCCACTGAGCGCGAAGAGTTGAGTGACCGGCGCGCCCCGAAGTCCTGGTTCAAACCGCTGCACAAGGTAATCGGTGGTCCCCGATAGCTCCAGGCCTCGAACCACCACGAATAGCGAGGCGAAGAACAGCAGCAGCGTCCAGTCAATATCCTGGTGGATTGTTTCCGACTTCACACGGCCGATGACAAAGATAACCGCCCCCACCGAGATGGCGACGAGGGGGAAGGAGTAATTAAAGATCCAAAGGATGACCACCAGGGATGCGGCGAAAATGCATTTGACCAATAAGGGCCGGTCGATGCCTACGGAAGCAGGCCGACGGGGAAGAACCGGCTTGTGGAAGAAGTCCCGCCGGAAGAAGAGCGCAAGCACTGCAACGTTAAGGAGCAAGCCAGCCACCGCAATGGGGGCAAGATGAGCGAGGAATTCCATAAACGAAAATCGCGCCGAGATGCCGATGAGAGCATTCTGCGGATTCCCAGTCACGGCCATACTGGAGCCAATATTGGCGGAGGTTGCCAGGGCGATCAGATAGGGTACGGGAGACAGCTCCAGCCTCTCGCTGACCGCCAGGACGATGGGTGTGAAGATTAAGCAGATGGTGTCGTTGACAAAGAAGGCCGCAAGAATGCCTGACGCGAACACAATGAGAAGCAAGAGTTGGAACGACGTTCGCGCAACCGTCGCGACATGGACGCCAATCCAGTCAAAAAAACCCGATACGCGAAAATGCGCGACCAGGATCATCATGCCCAGCAGAAAGATGAGCGTGTTCCATTCGATGGCTTGGTAGGCGTGATCGAGCGTGAGCACATGCGCGAGGACCATAGCCACGGCGCCGCAGAATGCCGCCGCCGTCCGGTCCAGATAGCTCCCCATGTTGCTTTCCACGGCGATCAAAAGGTAAGTCACTAGAAATATGGCGACTGGAAGCCAGTGAATGGAAGGGAAATGAGAAATGTGGAAGGGCAAGTCAGTAACTCCACTGTGCGTACATGGGCCTGCGGCCCGCCCAACGGGCTGAAAACTGCAAGGCGCGTCACCCCCGCGCAGGCGGGGGTCCACGTCAGCCCAGAAGGAAGTGGATTCCCGCTTTCGCGGGAATGACCGACGCTGGGTGGCCTTCGTAAGGGCGCAGGACGCAGGCAATCATATTCTGATGAATTCCTTTTTGCGATACATCCAATAGAGTATTAACCAGACTACCACAAATGCGGCGGTCGCCTCGAGCAGGCTGTCCCACCGCCCGACGCGGGGCAGGAGGTGTCCCACGAAGATGTTGCCCACGCGCCGGAAATCGAACACTTCGGTAGCGATGTAGACAGCGATGGAATTCATACCAATGACGATAAATCCAAAGGCCCACTTCTTATAGCCGAGCACATCGATGATCCAATAGAAAAGCGCCAAGATCAGGAAGCTCAGGCCGCCGGAGATCAGCACGTAGGAGCTAGTCCACATCAGTTTAATGACGGGAAACCATAAACTCCAGACGAGCCCTGCCGCCAGGCTCAGCGCGCCCGCGATCAGCAGGCGGTAGAGCTTGCTGCGCGCCGAACGGTCGGACATCAGCACATGCCCGGCCAGCACGCCCAGCAGCACCGAGGCGCCGAAGCCCAGGTAGCTCAGGAACCAGGTGTTCTCACCATAATGCAAGTGGCCAAGAATCAACTGGTCCATGTAAGTGGGCAAGTTTCCTTTGGGGGTCAAGACTCCAGCGCCCACCCCGGGCACCGGGATCAGCATGACCACGGCCCAATAGGCAAGGAGGAAAGCGGCGATGGTGGGGCCATGCCATTTCGCTTTCAGCTTCACCGTCACCAGGGTCGCGATCAGGTAACCCACGGCGAGTCCATGCAGCACGCTGTAGCAGGGACGGAATCTGTGCCAATCAAACAGAAGCAGGTTGCCTTGCGTGACCGTTCCCAGGCAGAACATAACAATGGCCCGCCAGAGGGCGTGGAGCATGAGCGTGCGGTCAGTTTCGCCCTTGGCCCGCCGCTTGGCCAATGACATCGGGATGGCCGCTCCCATGATGAACATGAATAGCGGCCAGATCAGGTCATAGAAGTGCAGCCCCTGCCAAGGCACGTGGTGGAATTGCTCGAGGAACTTGTCAAAAAACGGGCGGTGGATGACCTTGCCCAGGCCCACCAAAATTGCCGTGCCACCTGTAATCCAAAACATATCGAAGCCGCGCAGGGCATCGAGTGAAACCAGCCTCTGGGTGCGCAGTGGCGGGCTGGTAGATGGGGGTTGGGGTGTCTCCACATGTGGCAATTGAACCTCAATAGCTTCCATGCCGCCCTCCCGTAGCCGCACGCTCATGCGCAGTCAACTGTATCATAGCATTCCCTCCGGGCGGTCTGCCCAAGGGCCAGCATCTGCCTAGGCCGGGAATAATTCTCTCCGAACGAGTTGCTCTCCCCGCAGAATATGAACGATATAGACGACCTTTTTCTCAACGCGATAGAAAATACGGCAGGGGGGAACTATCAACTGGCGATAAGGCAGGCCACGGAGTTCCACTGGAAGCGAGCCCATCTGCGGAAGTTTCCGAAGCCTTGCAACCGCCGCTAGCACCTGTTGGACCAGTTGATGAGCAGCCTTAGGCTTGTCCAAGGCAATGTAATCTGCAATCGCATCCAGGTCCTGAATCGCCGGATCAGCCCAGGTTATCTTAGCCATCGCTTCAATCGCTGCTTGGCCTGGCCGTGGGTGGAGATCCGCCCCTCCTGGATGGCTCTTTCGCCGCGCGCGACTCCTTCCAAAAGTCGCAGTCGATTCTGAAGGGCTTCGAAGGTGACCACATCCACCAGATAGGCCGTGGGGATTCCGTGCTGAGTGATAAGGACCGGAGACTGGTCTTGCGCCAGTTGAGTGAGAATCTTGGTTGCATTCCGCTTTAGTGTGGTCACCAGTTGGGTCTTCATGAAAGTGATACTAAAGTATCACTCCGCCGTTTGCAAGCTCGAACTTCAAGCGCTCGATCTTTAGCAAGGTTAATTAGCTCCAGGGGACGGTCCCGTCTGACCAAGTGTAGCGCAGACCTGCTTCCCAAGGTCTGCGGTCCTTGAGACAAAGAGTGAAAAACCGCAGACCCTGGAAACCGGGTCTGCGCTACACTTGCTAACGTTTCCAAGCCGACGTTCCAAAACGGCCGTGACACGCTAATTGTGCTTGACATGACACGCTAATTGTGCTTGACCCAAGGGAGGGGCGGGTGTAGACTTTTCATCTGGGGCAGAGCCGAGACCGGATATTCCGGTTGGAGGATAGTGTCATGAGGAGAGCCCATCTGAGGATGCTCGTACTCTTGGCGGCGGTGTGTCTTTCACCCACGCCATTAATAGCCCAGGCGGGGGGGTGGGGCGGGGGTTTGGCGGTGACTGCAATAGACACCTTCAACCGTGATCGCTCCGTGAAGAACCGCTGGGTCGTCACTGGCAAGGTGGCGACGCTGGGGGGCCAACCGATCCAGGGTGCAGTCGTCGAAGTGAATCCCCTCTATGCCAGCGGTGAATTCCAAAGCCTCGTGACGGACCTGCAAGGGAATTTTCTGACCGACTACTGGTTGAATATTGCAGCGGCCAACGAGTTCAGCGCGATCCTGACGGTCACCAAGAAGGGCTTCCGCACAGCACATGCGACCATCGAACTTACCGATCCCTCCCAGTCACAGGTATTGGTTATTCCGGTTACGCTGCGGGAACCGGGGGAGGACCCGAAACTGCTCCCCCAGGCCGATCTGATCCTCACAGCTCGCGCCGAGGCTGAAGAAGCTCGGAGTTTCGGACGGGCTCTCGGCTGCGGAAGAAAAGGATTATGCGCGCGGCGTGGAGGAGTTCCTCGGACCGGAAGCGTCCAGACCGAGCCCTGACGCCCTTCCTCAAGGTGAACCGTCACGACCCTTCCTGCGTGCGGTGCCTTGCCATGCTGGCGCTTGCCGAGCTCGACTCGGGAGATTGGGATGGCGCCTACCGCAACCTCGGGCTGGCAGGCGAAAAGATCCAGGCGGACTCCAGCCTGGGGCGCCCGGAGCCCCTGCTGGCTTTGGGAGTGATGGAGACCTGGCGGCGCCAGCCGAAAGACGCGGCAGGCTTTCTCCTTGAGGCGCTCAAATACGCGCCTCGGGACCCCCTCGTCCTTCAGGAACTGGGCCGCTCGCAGGTGCTGATTCAAAATTGGGAGTCTGCCGAACAATACCTTTCCAAGGCTCTAGCTTCCGGCGCGGGACCGGAGGCGCGGCTCTTGCACGCCGAGGCTTTGCTGGGCGGAGATCAAGTCCAAGCAGCGAGCCGAGAGTTGACCCGTTACCTTGACAGGCGGGAAGTGAGAACGATGCCATTCGAGGTCCGGCAGCTTTGGGTGCAGATTGAGAATCGCAAGAAGATCGAGGCGGCCTACGCCAAAGCGCAACCGAAGGGAGAGGCGGTCATTGAACATTATCTCCGCCACCCACCACCCGACCTCAAGGGCCTGGAGCCCACCACCGACCAGAGACAATTGAATTCTATCCTCAGCGCGGTGGGCAAGACCGTCGCGGAGTTTTTCCGGAATTTCCCCAACACGACTTCGCTGGAGGAGATTCATCAGGAAAAGTTGGACCGTAAGCAGAAGGCGGGCAACACACTCGATCGGAAGTTTCGCTACTTGTGCTTCACCCCGGCCAATGCTTGGGGACCGGGCTTTGATGAGTATCGAGTGGACTTGGCGGGGGCCCGAACTTCTCCGCAGAGCCCCGAGGAGGGGTTCATGCTCACTTCGGGGTTCGCCTCGGCTTCGCTTCTTTTCCATCCTGCCTACCAGTCTCAAGCCGTCTTTCGTTACCTGGGACGGCAGAAAGTCAACGGTCGGAATACCTATGTGATTGCCTTCGCGCAGCAACCGGGAAAGGCGCGAGTGTACGGGACCTTTAAGTTTCGCGAAACCCGGATGATGACTTTCTCCCAGGGTTTGGCCTGGGTTGATAGTAAGAGCTACGAAATCACCCGCCTGCGCAGCGACTTATTGGTGCCGCTGTCAGAGGTCAAGTTGGAAAGAGAAACGACCGAAATCGCTTTCGGTGAAGTTCAGTTTAAGAGCCTCGGCAAGGAATTCTTGCTTCCGCAGCAAGTCACCGTCACCGTGGATTGGAACGGCAAACACCTCCAGAACGAGCATCGCTACTCGGAATTCAAGCTCTTCAATGTGGAGGCCACCGAGAAGTCAGGAAAGCCCAAAGAGCGCGGTGCAACCCCTAATGGCGTATCAAATCCCCAGACCCCGCCTTGATCTTCCTGTACACGCCTCCGCTTGTTCCTGAGTTCGTAAGTTCGGTCGAAGTCGTGCTCCCACACGGAAGAAAGGGACCCCTCGCCCCACTCGCTACGCTCGCCGCCCTCTCCCCAGGGGAGAGGGTGGCCCGTTGCCGGCGCTTTCTCCAGTCCGTCAGTTGACGGAGCCGGGTGAGGCCCCTTGGGGTGAAGAGGCCGTCGCGCCACCTGTCGCCAGTACTGGCGTGGACCACGCCGTGGCCAGCGCCATCCCGGGTCTTCCAGATTGGCGGATGAATTGTCGTGGGGTGAAAGAAACCGGGCTCATTGAAAGCGACCTCCATCTTTAGGTAGAATGACCAGGGTGGAAAGTGCTCAGCCGTAATGGTGGGCGGTAGAGGATTCGAACCTCTGACTTCTACCGTGTGAGGATAGCACTCTACCGCTGAGTTAACCGCCCACGCAGTGTCATCCAACATAGCAAATTTCCGGGTGTGGGTCTAGCCCGGACCAAGGCAACGCCAACGAATACATCAAATGGGAAAAACGAGTGTAAGCGATCAAGCAGCGGTGGCTCCCGAGCTCCTTACGCGGGTGCAACAGTCCGTCCAATCCGTCATTCGGGGTAAGGATGAGGTGATCCGACTGGCGCTGGTGGGTCTGCTGGCCCGCGGCCATCTACTCATTGAAGACGTGCCGGGAGTTGGGAAGACAACGCTTGCACATGCCCTGGCTCGGTCCTTTGACTGCGCCTTCCAGCGCATTCAGTTCACCTCCGACATGCTCCCTTCGGACGTCATCGGAGTCAGCGTTTTCAGCCAGCAGACCCAGCGCTTCGAGTTCCGCCCGGGGCCGATCTTCGCCAATATCGTCCTGGCTGACGAAATCAACCGAACCACGCCCAAAACTCAGAGTGCTCTGCTCGAGGCCATGAATGAAAACCAAGTGACGGTGGACAACCGCACTTCACTGTTGCCTCAACCTTTCATGGTGATGGCCACTCAGAATCCCATCGAGCACCACGGAACTTATCCTCTCCCCGAATCCCAGCTCGATCGCTTCCTGATGCGCTTGAAGATCGGCTACCCCAGCGCCGAGAGTGAGAAAGAGATCCTCCAGGACTTTGCCGACTCCGACCCGCTAGGGAACATCAGGCCTGTGATGACGGGGGCGGAGGTCGTGGAAATTCAGAACCGGGTCCGCCGGGTGAAAGTGGATGAAGAGCTTGTGAATTACACGCTGGGCATCGTGGAGAAGACCCGGCAGCATGAATACCTTAGTTTGGGAGTGAGCCCGCGAGGCTCCATGTCGCTCTACCGCGCTGCTCAGGCCCTTGCCTTCCTCGAGGGCCGCAATTACTGCATCCCGGACGATTTCAAGCGCCTTATTCTCCCCGTCTTTTCCCACCGTTGCATGGTGAGCTCGCGCTATATCTCCACCCTCAAGAAATCCGACCAGGGCGAAGCCATATTGGAAGAGATCATCAACTCCACGCCGGTTCCATTGTAGGAAGGCGATGATGAGCACGCTTCCTCATTCCACGACCGGCAGCGCCTGGGGAGACTTGCGGCTGCGCCTTCGCCAGCAGTGGGGGCGCACCGACAGCCCGGGATGGCGCCGGTTTCTCCAGGGCCTCGCGGGCCTGAGCATAGCCTTTTTCCTAGCGCTTTATTCCACGGCGCTCAGCGAGGCCGGGCGGGTGGGAGCGGCCGTCTGGGCCGCTGCCATCTCACTGCTATTGACCGCGATTGTCGCAGTGAAGGTTGTCCCCTATCTGGCGCGGCGAACCGCTCTCGAGCGTTGGCTGATCAAGATCGAGTACGAATTCACCCGCGAGGGGGTGATCTATCTCGTTATCGTCGGCCTAATCGCCATCGCGGCCTTGAACACCGGGAACAACCTTCTCTTCATCATTCTGGCCAGTCTCCTGGCGGCCATCCTGGTTTCAGGCATCCTTTCGCAAATCGTATTGTCACAACTGGAGCTGGATTTTGTCCTGCCCGACCACCTCTTTGCTGAACAGCCCATGATTTCGCGGCTGACGGTCAGCAATCTGAAGTGGGTCTTTCCTTCCTTTTCCGTCACGGTCTCGGCCCGGGAAGCGAAGAAGAAGCGCAAGAGAAGCTTGGCCCTGCGCCCGCGGCAAATCCTGGATGCGCCAGTTTACGTCCCTTACATTCCTCACCGCTCCTCTGTCACCCAGCACGTCGAAATCACCTTCCCACGCCGCGGCCGCTACACTCAGGAGGGTTTTCGCGTCAGCAGCAAGTTTCCTTTTGGCTTCCTCCGTAAGTCCCATGAAGTCCCCAGCAGGCAGGAGATCCTGGTATTGCCCAACATTCAGCCCACGGAAGAGTTTTACGAGATCCTGCCTTTGATCGGTGGCGAGATCGAGAGCTTCTACAAGGGACGGGGCAACGACCTCTATGCCATCCGCGACTATCAGGAAGGCGACTCGGCGCGGCACGTGGATTGGAAGGCGAGCGCGAAGGTGCAGGCTGTGAAGGTGCGGGAATTTACGCGCGAAGATGAGCGCCGCTTGCTGCTGGTCTTTGACCCGCGATTGCCCCGCGCCGATTCAAGTCTAGAGGCCAAGTTTGAAAAGGCTGTCACCTTCTGTGCCTGCCTGGCCTGGCATTTCTACGAAATCGACGCGCAGATGCAATTCTTAACGGAGGGGTTCGAAACTCCCATGTTGCCCTCCCAAGATATCATCTATCCCACGCTCGAAGCCCTGGCGCTCATCGAGCCCACGACGGGGGCCTCCACCTCTAACCTGCTATCTAAGATTGCGTCCTCGCCGCGGGCGTTCAAAATCATCATCACCGCCCAGCCCCACGGGTCAATTCCCACCAGCCTCTGGAGTTCCTCTTACTTGGTTTTTATCGATTCAATGTAGCTGCCAGTCGGCATGTCCCACTCCAGGGTGGGGAGCAGAAGTCAGGAGTCAGAATGAACCTGAATTCGCAAGTTGAACGCGAATTCGTAAGCTGGGTGGAGTTTTACCCTCATTCAAAGGGACAGGACCCCTCACCCGGCTCGCTACGCTCGCCACCCTCTCCCCAAGGGAGAGGGCCGCTATCTCATCTATTTTCGGTGGCCAGCCCTCTCCCGAGGGGAGAGGGGGGCCCGCTGCCGGCGCTTTCACCAGCCGGAGCGGGCCGGGTGAGCGGTTACTTGGAAAGGCGCGAAGCCAAAAGTGAAGCGAAACAGCATGGGACGAAGTTTCATTCCCGGAATATCCCCGAATGGGAACTTGGGGAGGTAAATTTCACCGAGGTGCATTTACGTTTTGTCCGTCGTTGAGAGTGTAGATGTCCTGATTGGGATCGCTCAATTCTGCAGACCACTCGGCGGAGAGGCCGCCAGCCCAGGCTAGGCTCGCTTCGTCTTCCTCGGGCATGAGAAAGATCAGGCGAACCGAACCGGTTTGAAATTTCTCTTGGCGGCAGCACTGGCGTCAAAGAAAATCAACGCCGGTCCTCGATGATCGTCCGGGAGACGGACTTCCCTTTCACTCGTACGGGCTTGAACGGCTTGAAAGGTCCGGGCTTCGCCCCCTCAATCGCTTTTGTAGTCCGCTGCTTCCAGAGTTTGTAGAGGCCCCAGGCGGCGACGGTGCTGGCGTCGCGGATGGTTCCGTTGAGGAGCATATCCTCAAATTCGGCAATGGAGGCAGTGCGCAGAACCAAGTCGTGCTCCTCCGGGTCAGGGTGGGTGACGGAAGGCACGAGGCCCGTGGCGAGGTAAACATGCTGCTTTTGATGGGCGAAGCCGTAGGCGATCCAGATTGCGCCGAGGTACGTCATGCTGGCGGCGACCAGGCCTGTCTCCTCGCGCAATTCCCCGCGCGCCAATTCCTCGGGATTGACCCCGGCGGTTTCCCAGCCACCTTGGGGCAGCTCGAGGCAGCGCTCAAGCACGGTATAGCGGAACTGCTCGATGAGATAGATGGTATCGCCCTCGATGGGCAGAATGATGGCGCAATCGTCCTTGTCCACCACGCCATAGATGCCGCGCGCGCCATTGCTGCGCTCGACCTGATCTTCGCGCACACGCAGCCATTTGTTGCGGTACACTTCGCGGCTACTCAGGACCCTGATGCTCATGCTTACCAGTCTACAGTGTTCGGTGTTGTTTCAGGAACTCTCCACGTCCCACGATGACCCTTGGGGCGCCTAGGTCGTTAACCTGTTTGGAGAAATAGGCCGCATCTCCCAAACGTCCAGAGTCTTCAAGCGGGCTTTGTCCCCGCGGGCAAACATGCCGAGCCCGAGGCTGTCGGAGCGCGAAGGGTAAATGCGGCTGGTGAGACAGGCGCGATTGTTGGCGAAGATTTCTACGACCGAGGCATCCAGGAAAACGCGCAACTTCAGCGTTTCATCCTCGGCGAGAGCGAACGGTCCCCCCTGCGACGTACGATTCGCATCCGAGTTCAGGCTGGAGCGTTCGCGTTCCACAAGGAGGTTCCCGCTGGTCCGATTGTAGGTGATCGAAGTCTGCTCTTCTCCCTCGGGCGTACTGCGCACCGTCAAGCCCACTGCTTCGGAAGCACCCGGCTCGAACTCGGCCTGGATCTCCAGGCTGTCGCCTCGCACACTCTTCAAGAGTGAAAACGAACCTGGAAGAATCGGCAGGCCTGCGAAACGCTGATGCTTGCGGCGCAAAGCCTCGACTTCGGGAGCGGGGGCCATGCCAAGCGCCCCGTCGTGACCCAGCGTCAGGACACGAGGCAGCGACATCACTCCCGCCCAACCGGCGGCGCGCTGTGCGGCGTCGCTGCGCCCCTCCCAGATCCAACCCCACAGAATTCGTCGGCTCTTCTCATCCACCATGCTCCGGGCGGCATAGTAGCAGTCCCCGAGGTCCACTTTGCCCTGAACCTCGGGATGAAAGTATTGATTCACATATTTACCCACTGAATAAACGACTGCACCTTGGGTGGAGACGAGTAAGGCATGCTTGTCAGCCAACGGGGAGAAGTCTGGGCACTCCCACATTTCGCCAGTGCTGACCGAATCTTTCCCCGACAGGAGTTCAGCCTTTCTGCCTTTGCACAGCAGGTGGAGATAATCCCAGTGGGTCAAATCTCGGGAGCGATAAAGCAGGACCATGCCGCCCTGGCCTTTGATCCCCGAGCCTATCGCCAGAAACCACTCGTCCGCTTCACGCCAGACACAAGGATCGCGAAAGCCCGTGATCTCCATGCCCTGTGGAGGCGCAGCGATAACGGGATTGCTGGGGTCTTTACGCCAGCTCATCATTCCATCGTCGCTCCTCGCTATGCATTGCACCTCTGGAGAAACGCCTGTGTAGACAATCGTCGGCACGCCCCGGTCAACCACCGCACAGCCGGAAAAACACCCGTCCTTGTCAGGTCCACCGGGGGTTGGTGCGAGAGCGATAGGAAGGTGCTTCCAGTGCACCAAGTCGGGGCTGACGGCATGCCCCCAATGCATCGTCCCCCAAAAGGCCCCGTTCGGGTTGTACTGATAAAACATGTGGCATTGGCCCTTCCAGAAGATGGGCCCGTTGGGATCGTTCATCCAGTTCGCCGGGGGCATCAGGTGATACCGGGGGCGCTGGGGGTCCGCCGCCAATTTCTTTTGCAGCGGTTCATCCCTTACCTGCTCAGCGTGAATGTCCGTACCGCTCGCGAGAGCCATCCGGCCTGCCAGCACGGTGGCGGCGGAGAGAGTGAGAAAATCGCGCCGACTAGCCATTTACCGAACCCCCATGTTGTCTTCTGGCATACTGGTCGTTGGACTGTCCGTTGCCGAGGGTAGGGCAAGCCCTACCCCTACATCTTGTAGGGGGACGGCTTGCCGTCCCCTGATCGCCGCGCTACGGAGTGGTATTTCCCCCCAGTTCATGACGAAATTCGACCTTGTAGATCTCGACCAACACCAAAAGGAGCGTGACCAGGAAAGGCCCCAGGAACAAGCCCAGGAAACCGAAAACCCCAATGCCCCCGAGCACACTCAGGAAGATCCAGAGGGTGTCAATCTCCGTCCCGCGCTTGATGAACATGGGTTTAACAACGTTGTCCACCGATCCCACCGCCACGACGGAAACGACCAGCAGGATAATCCCCTTCCACACTGCCCCCCTCAGAATGTAATACACTACCAGCGGCCCCCAGACCAGAGCCGTCCCGACCACCGGGACTAACGACAGGAAAGCCATAACTGCGCCCCACAGCAAGGGAGAGGGCAAACCGAAGCAGAGGAAAACCAATCCCCCCGCCGTGCCCTGAATCAACGCTGTGGCGAGGCTCCCACCGAGTGCCGCGAGAGTGATAGCACGGAATTTCTCAATGATTTTTTCTTCGTGCTCAGGGCGAAGAGGGCTTAACTGTCTGAGCTCATGGAGTATTCCCGGGCCCCTCAGGAGCAGATAATAAAGAGCGAAGATCATCACAAAGAAGTTGACCACGAAGTGAGTAATACCCGAAAAGATTGAGGCGCTTCTGCTGACCAGAAACTGGCTCACTATGCCTAGTGCTTTAACGGCCACCGCTCCCAGGTCAGGCTCGGGCATTCCCAACCCCTTGGTCCGGGCAAGAAACCACTGGTAGGAGGATGCTTTCCGGACGGCTTCAAAAGAGGCAGGGCCGCCGGCCACTACATGCCCCTCAAGCATCTTGTAAGCGCTCACGGACTGTTCAGCCAGCATGAACAAGAGAAACATCGCCGGCAGCACAATGACCACCGTGAGCAACGTGCAGGAAAGAGCGCTCGCCCAACGGGGATGACGCAGCCAGCGTGAGAGGGCCGAAAACAGTGGGTGGAAGACCGTGGCTAGAATGGCAGCCCAGACCAGGGCCGGCAGAAAAGGCTTCAGGATGCGGAAGACGTAGTACAGCACGATCACGAGGACGAGCAGGACGGCCATCCGGGCGTAGTCGGCGCGAGGCATTTTAGTTGTCAGTTCTCAGTCGTCAGTTCACCGGCTTGTCCCTCAGCCGTTGTCTGGCCAGGACCACCGCTCCTAACGGTCCCGCGTCGTCACCGAGTACCCCGGGGACAATCTTCACACGCCGGGCATCGTGTCGGCGAAGGAAATACTGGTAAGCTGTTTTCCTGATCGGGGTCACGTAATCCTTGCCCAACCGTCCGGCGATGCCTCCTCCAATAATCACGCATTCAGGATCGAGCATATTGACGACGTTCGCCACCAGGATGCCCAGGCAAAACTGCGCACGTTCCATCACTTCTTCCATGACCGGATCGTGCACTTTCAGGGCCCTCTCAATAATGCTGCTGGTCATGCGCTCCCTGCCCCGCTCCTTCATAAGTTTCAGGACGACGCTTTTTTCCCCTCTCCGAATGGCAGCGCGCACGTCGCGCTCCATCGCGGTGCGGCTGGCCAAGGCTTCGGCGCAGCCGCGGTTGCCGCAGCCACAGCGCGGTCCGTTGATCTCCACAACTATATGGCCGACCTCTGCGGCGGCGCCGCGCGCGCCCAGGTATAGTTGTCCTCCCGTGACGATGCCTCCGCCAATTCCTGTCCCCACGAAGATCCCCACCAACTCCTGCGCTCCCCGGCCCGCGCCCAGAGCGTACTCCCCCATCACTCCCACGTTGACGTCGTTTTCGACAAACACCGGGACCTTCAGCAGCGCCTCCAGCTTGGTTCCCAGCGGCACCATTTTCCACCCCAAGTTCGGCGCATGATGAACGACACCACGCACGGGATCCACCGCTCCCGGCACCCCAATGCTCACCGTGCGCAGGTCAGAGAGTTTCAGATGCGCTGATTGCACTGCGGCCTCAACCAGACCAGCAAGGTCCGCAACCAGACGATCGGGTTTCTGCTTGGGGTTGGTGGGCGCTCTCCGCATTCCCAGAATCTTGTTTCCTGCATTCACCACCAAGACGCGCAAACGCGTTCCCCCCATGTCGACTCCCACCATGACTTCGCTTTTAGCAGGCATCCCAATGTCCCTCCTGGAAACGCTCCAAACTCCTGTTAGCAGAGTCTACCTCACTTAATGATTCCACGTAATGCCAGATTTGATTGAAATCGTTGACACTGCTCGGATTGCGAAGTAAGCTTTGTGCACTTTTCAGGTGATAGTGCGCCTACGTCATAGCTGAGGGAGGTTTAGCCATGTTTGAAACCAAGATTTCCAGGCGTGATTCCTTTTTTCTAATCGGAACCGGAGCTGCCGTGGCCGCCTCAGGGTTCAATTCCAGTTGCGGGAAGGGAGAAGCACCCACAGTAAAGCCCGGACAAGCTGAGGTGGAAAGTCCCGAGGTCCTGGCAGACCGCGCGCGCCGAATGAAATGGTGGCATGAAGCCAGGTTCGGCATGTTTATTCACTGGGGCCTTTATTGCGTGATTGGCCATCATGAATGGGCCATGGAGATGGAGGGGATTCCGGTACCCCAATACGAGGGGCTGGCCAAGGTTTTCAAGCCGCAGCCCCACGCGGCGCGAGCCTGGGCTAAGTTGGCCAAGCAAGCCGGCCAGAAATACATGGTGATGACAAGCAAGCACCACGAAGGGTTCTGTAACTGGGATACGAAGCTAACCAACTATTGCGCCACAAAACAGGGGCCGGGTCGCGACCTGGTGGGGGAATATGTGGAAGCCGCTCGGGCCGAGGGACTGCGTGTAGGCTTCTATTATTCGCTAATGGATTGGCACCATCCGGACGGGGCTCGCTGCGCAACGGACGAGGCGGCGCGACAGCGTTTTGTCGAATACACCCACGGGCTGGTCCGGGAGCTGATGACCAATTACGGGAAAATCGACATTCTCTGGTATGACGTGGATTGGCCCCTGACGCCTGAGCAGTGGCAGTCCAAGAAGATGAACGAGATGGTGTTCAGACTCCAGCCGGACATCATCGTCAACAACCGGAACGGTCTGCCGGGAGACTTTTCGACGCCGGAACAGGAGATTCGCGCTGAACGGGGAGGGCGGGCCTGGGAATCCTGCATGACCATGAATGATAGCTGGGGTTACACCGAGGCCGACGACAACTGGAAAAGCGCCAAGACTATCGTCCGGAACCTGATCACTTGCGCCAATGGCGGTGGAAATTACCTGCTGAACATTGGCCCGAAGCCGGACGGCTCCGTACCTGAGCCGTCAGTCAACGTCCTTACTGAGGTTGGTAAGTGGATGAGCAAGAATGGGCCGACGATTTACGAAGCGGAACCCGGCAAATTGAGCTGGCACACGTTTGCAGGTTACACGCGCAAAGGGAACACGCTTTACATTCACGTCCACTTCTGGCCGGCGCAAACGGCGGGAACCAAGGCGCTCGATTACTACAAGCCGCCCACGGTGGTGTCCATTGGCGGGCTGCGCACGAAGGTAAAGTCAGCGCGCTTGTTTGCCTCGGGGAAGAAGGTGGACTTCGTGCAGGACGACATCTCGGTAAGGTTCACGGGGCTTCCGCACGACGCGCCAGACCAGCCTGTCACAGTCATCGAGGCGGAGTGCGAATCCGAACCGACAATCGATAGCGAGTATGTGCGGAAGAACAGACCGAGAGCTGCGGTGGGGGTATAAGACCCGGCCTTCCCTTGATCCGTAATGGGGGTTTGCGGCAGAGCACGAGACAGCCATATTGGTATGTAACCCCCCTCATCTGCTGGCCGCCTTAACTCCGGCTACAAGCACCCGTTACATTGCCAAACAGTAGCATCGCGTACGTTCCAACTGATAGAGGTTTGACCATGTTAGAAACCAAGATTTCCAGGCGTGATTCCTTTTTTCTGATCGGAACCGGAGCTGCCCTGGCCGCCTCAGGGTTCAATGCCAGTTGCGGGAAGATAGAAGCGCCAGCGGTAAAGCCCGGACAAGCTGAAGTGGAAAGTCCCGAGGTCCTGGCAGACCGCGCGCGCCGAATGAAATGGTGGCATGAAGCCAAATTCGGCATGATGATTTGCTGGGGCCTCTATAGCCTGATAGGCCATCACGAGTGGGTCATGGAGATAGAGGGGATTCCAGTGTCCCAATACGAGGGGCTAGCCAAGGTCTTCAAGCCGCAACCCAACGCGCCACGGGCCTGGGCTAAGTTGGCCAAGCAAGCCGGCCAGAAGTACATGGTCTTGATAACCAAGCACCATGAAGGTTTCTGCCTTTGGGATTCGAAGCTAACCAATTATTGCGCCACAAAACAGGGGCCGGTTCGCGACTTGGTGGCGGAATATGTGGAAGCCTGCCGAGCTGAGGGACTTCGTGTGGGCATCTATTATTCGCTGATGGACTGGCATCATCCGGACGGGGCACGCTGCGCGACTGACGAGGCAGCGCGACAGCGTTTTGTCGAATACACCCACGGGCTGGTCCGGGAGCTGATGACCAATTACGGGAAAATCGACATTCTCTGGTATGACGTGGATTGGCCCCTGACGCCTGAGCAGTGGCAGTCCAAGAAGATGAACGAGATGGTGTTCAGACTCCAGCCGGACATCATCGTCAACAACCGGAACGGTCTGCCGGGAGACTTTTCGACGCCGGAACAGGAGATTCGCGCTGAACGGGGAGGGCGGGCCTGGGAATCCTGCATGACCATGAATGATAGCTGGGGTTACGCCGAGGCCGACGACAACTGGAAAAGCACGAAAACTATCATTCGGAATCTGATCACTTGCGCCAGGGGCGGCGGTAATTACCTGCTGGATATCGGCCCAAAGGCGGATGGCTCGGTGCCTGGACAGTCAATCCGCATCCTCAGCGAGGTCGGGAAGTGGATGGACAGGAATGGGCCAACGATTTATGAGGCTGAACCCTGCAAAGCGAGTTGGCACACTTTCGCGGGCTACACGCGTAAAGGGAACACGCTCTACATCCACGTCCATTTTTGGCCAGCGCAAACGGCGGGAACCAAGGCGCTCGATTATTACAAGCCACCCACGGTGGTGGCGATTGGCGGGCTGCGCAGCAAGGTGAAGTCGGCGCGCTTTTTTGCCTCGGGGAAGAAGGTGGACTTCGTGCAGGACGACATCTCGGTGAGGTTCACGGGACTTCCGCAGAAGCCGCCGGATAACCCTGCTACTGTCATCGCGGTCGAGTGTGAATCCGAGCCGATAATCGATAGCGGCTATGTGCGGAAGGAGCGACCCCGAGCCGGGGTGGGGATATCCGGCTAGTTATTTCAGATTCGCTGCCGCCTCCAAACGTACCGTGACGATCTGAAATGGCTTGACGGCGAATCTGAAGCCATGGAAAGAAACCGAAAGAGGCCCTTGCTTCTTTTCCAGGGCGTCGCTTGCCCACGCTGACTTCACCTCGAAAAGCGGAATTTGCACCTCCACCGAGCTCTCCTTGCCGGCCACTTCCAGGAAACGCAAAATCGTGCCCTCGCCGTCCTCGGCCGCCTTCCAGGTCACCAGTTCAACATTGGGATTATTCACTTGCAGGAAACTACCATGGGCGGAATCCAAGGGCCGTGGAGAATTGAGCGCTTTATCCTGTGAGGTGATGCGGTCTAATTCCACAGGCGACATCTCCTCGCGGCCCAACCGGCTCAGGTAGGCCGGCTCGAGGTTATTGCCGCTGGTCAGCACGTAACGGAACGTAAAGTCGCCTCCCTGGCCAGCGGCATAGTTCGTGTCCCAGTAGTTGTTCATTACATAAGAGAAGATGGTGCCGGGGCGCTGGCCGAACTCGACCGGCCAGGTCCCGCGGACAATATCCCCCAAGCTAACCAGCGAGGCATCCACAGGGATCAGCGCCGCCGTCGTACCATCTTGGTCCGCTGCAACCCAGTGTTGCACGGAAAACCACTCCTTCCCTGCCCCGGGAATTTGGTCGCGTCTGGGGTCCACGAATCCGTTCTGAATCTCGTAACGAAATTGCGGGTGATCCATGGCGAAGGGAAAAGCAAAGTAAACACCTTCCTTGGTGTACACCTCCGTTTTGTGCACATGATTGATGAACTCGATCTTCTTCTGCCCGTTAAACAAAATCACTTCGGTTTCGATACGTGGTGTATTCACTCCGGAGCTTTCCAGCCGCGCGACCACCCCGAAGGGCTGATTGGTCACTGACAGCGTCCGTCCTCCACTGGCGCTGTGGACGGAGAGCTCCGGGAGCGGCGAAACAGAACTATATTGAATCAGCCGGTTGGGAGTTTGGTCCGCCCCCGTGACGTAAAGATACTGATCGAACCGATAGAGACTCGAGGCATTGACCAGCTCCTTGTTCAGTTCTTTATCAAAAATGCTTTTCACCGCCCCGCCGGCGGGATCTAACACCACCCGGTAGTACTGATTCTCGATCGTCCCTTCCGAAACTGTCTGTGCAGTTGGCGGCTCGGCTTTGGTTTCTTTCAGCGCGTAAGCTTTGTAACCCACCGACGGAATATCCTGAGCAAAGAAACGGATGTGCCGGTAAGCAGGCCCGGTGGAGAGAACTTCGTAAGGAACTGTCTGCTTCGTTACCAGGTCCACGAGTTCCAGCCCTTTGTCCAAGTCCATCTCGACCATGCCCGATCGCTGCCAACTGAGCGGATTAAAAACCAACAGCGTCCCCTGGGGATCGTAGATGTAGTCTGCAAGAGCGCCCAAGCCTCGCTGCAGCACGTAATCCACATCCTTTTTGGCCTGGGTGGCAAAGTCTTCTTTGATGGCCCACTGTTCCACTGTTTCCTGGCTTTTGGGATTCGATACGCTGCAATAGGCTCCCCAGGTGTGCTCGTCATAGAGGACCATGTTATTCCATAGCCGTTTCAGCGCCTCGTCCTCGGGTTGAAGGCGAGGATTGACCAAGCTGCTGAGGGTGGAGAACTCCTCCGCCGCCAGGGCTCGCTGTTCCGTCTCCCGCTCGAGGACGGCGGAATGGGTGGTCGAAATAATGCCATCTTCCCAGTATGGGCCTCCGTCGCCCCGCACCACCGGAATGGCATCTCCAAACTGTTTGGCAATGTAGCCCATCGCCTCCGCAAAGCCCGAGTAGCGCAGCCGGGGATAGGCGTAAATCCTGTTCCACTCCTCGGCGAAGCTCGCCTGCTGCGGGAAGAGGTCGGTGTTCTCGACCTGCGTGCCGTAGATCAGAGCCGCGTCGGATTTGTATTCAGGACGCGAATACATCTGGAGAAAAAGCGGCAAGGAATCGTGCCCGCCGGCAATCTGAGGGGGCATCCCGAACAGAGTCGTCACTTGCAGGTAGTGGCGGGAGTACCACATCAGGATTCTTCCGCCGTCAGGTCCTTCCCACCAGAAAGGCGACTTTTCGTGCAGCCGGCCGAGCAGCAGAACGGGAGCGCGGTAGTTATCGCTTCCCGCGGCAAAGTACTTGAGTCCTGCCGCCGCCATCACCGATGCGTATGACCACGAATAAGAGGGTACGTCCGTGATGTCGGCATAATCGGCGTCTCCGCCGTGCTTCTGATTAAACTGAAAAGCGGGATAAAGCGAGCGCAGGAGGGTTTCCAGGCTGGGGAAGCCGGTGAGAAGACTCGCCTCCACCGTGGGGAAAAAGATTTTCTTGTCCTTCACCAGTTGGAAAAGCTGCCTCTGCTGTTCCTCGCTGCGTCCGGCCAGGAACTGTCGCACGCACCAATAAGCATCCGGGCTAAAGCGAAAGTCCGGGTGGTCGTGAATCATCTGAATGGCTTCGTCGAGGGTCCGACTTTGAGCTTCCGCCACCTTGGCTTGGTAGTCCGTGTAGCCCACATCCAGGTGAGTATGAGGCACCACGAAGATGTTCCACTTCTTTGCCGGCTCGAGGACCACTGGGAACCGGCGCGAATGCCCGCCCAGGCTGACGGCAACTTCGCCCTTGGTGCCGGAGGCAAATTCGGGAACCGCCAACTCCACCAATTGCTCGCCGAAATCCCAGTCGGAGGAGAGCTTCGCAGTGAATTTCTCCTTGCCCACGCTCAACACGGCTTGCCCGGCCTTGGCGGGGGAGTTGTGACGGATATAGAGGTCGACCAGCTCAAAAAGCTTGTCATCTTTGCGCTGATAATAGATGGTCGGCAGCGCCTGGACCGTAACCTCTCCCGGTGAAAACTTCCGGTCAAGGTCCTGCTCGAGCTCGAGGGCGTCATAGTGGAGACCGGAGCCTGTGACGTCGTCGCGCTCTGGCGGCTCATCCAGGGCAGTCAAGACAAGCTCGTTGGTTCCCTTCTTCAGGAAATTGGTAGGGAGATCGAGGGCAACTGTGTCGGCAGAGTAGGCAGGCAGGAATACGCTGCCCACATCGCCCCCGGCATAGTCGAGCGTAGGGTGCTGAAAAAGCAGAGCGCGGTGCCCATTGATTTCCACCTGAAGGTGCGGGACGCGCGGAGTCTCGACGAGCAACGCCACCTTGAGCGTGTAAAGGCCCCGCGGAGCTTCCGGCAAATCAAACTGGACGGTATAGGGATGCGGTCGAAACCCCGCCCTGCCATTGGCCGAACCTGGCTGAAATGCGGGCCAGTCGGTTGCCGGATTACTCTTTCCGACGATGTAAAGCACATCGCTCTTGGCGTGCCCGGCGGCGAGGACGGGTGGCTGCACCTCGCCCTGCTTGAACTCACCTGATGCCTGATTGAATTTGCCGATCTGCCACACCGTCTTCGATGCAGCTCCCACACGCGGGCATAAGCTAATAGTGATGACCAGTACTAGAGACAGCCGCTGAACTTGTTCAACTATGCGTCTCTTCACGTTATCCCCCTTCATCGGAATGCATTCCATGCCGCTGGGGATTCTACACCTTCCCATCCACATAGGGCAGAGGATTCCCCGTGCCTCCTAAACCAGTACTTTCTAAAGTTGAACGCAGCGTGTAAACTCACTCGTTCGCTATGATGAGGTGAACCGGGATGATACGCGAAAGAGTCCGCACCGCGGTGATCATGACAGTTGCGCTGCTCTGCCTGGTGAGATGTGGTGCAGCGGCGGAAGATCGCGCGGAATGGATGTACCGGGCACGCTGGGGAGTCTTTATTCATTACTTGGGCAAGAGTTCCGACGTGCCGGCGGCGGAGTGGAACCGGTTGGTGGACGGATTCGATGTTGAAGGTCTGGCAGACCAGCTCGAGTCCGCAGGGGCGGGGTACCTGGTCATCACCATCGGCCAGAACTCGGGGCACTACCTCTCGCCAAACCGGACTTATGATGCCTACGTTGGAATCCATCCCAGTAAATGTTCCAGGCGCGACCTCGTTCTCGACCTCTCCCAGGCTCTCGAGCGCAAGCATATCCGCTTGATGGTCTACCTGCCGGCGGGAGCTCCTGACAGGGACGAGCTTGCGATGAAAAAGCTCGAGTGGACGAGAGGGCCCGATCCTAACATCAACTTTCAGCGCAAGTGGGAAAACGTGATTGGGGAATGGTCCGCCAGATGGGGCGCCAGGATCTCAGGATGGTGGTTTGACGGCTGTTACTGGCCGAACGCCATGTATCGCTCCTGCACGCCGCCGAATTTCAAGACCTTTGCCGCCGCCGCGCGCAAGGGCAATCCGCAAAGCGCTGTCGCTTTCAACCCCGGGGTCACCTACCCGATTATCGCGGAGAGCGAACAAGAGGATTACACGGCCGGAGAGATTGACGACCCGGGGCGCGTGCGGTGCAGCGGGCGATTCGTGGACGAGAAGCAGTTTCATATGCTGAGCTACCTTGGCCAGAGGTGGAGCGGGGGCGAGCCCCGCTTTTCGGAGAGCCAAGTGGTGGAATGGAGCACCGCGATTTTGCAGCACGGTGGCGTGGTAACGTGGGACGTCCCCACCAGCCCGACGGGCCTGATTGCCCAGTCCTTTCTCAGGCAGCTCAAAGCCATCGGCGAGGCCGCGCGTCGCGTCAACCGCGAGCCGTAGGCCATTCGAATCGGCGCGGACCCATGGTCCGCGCCTTGGAGTGCGGTAGCGCAGCTACCGCCTTAAGTCAGCATGGCAAATCGTCCCGCTGGAAAGGCGGCACCTTCGCTGCCGCACTCCAAGGCGGGCTCCGCCCGCGACTATGACGCGAGGCTGGAGCTCGAAACAAGATCACTGATTGGGAGCAAACATGAACTGTACTCAACGGATTCTTACCCTTCTTCTCGTGCTGTTTACGCTGGTTCCGGCAGCCCGCGGCCAGACCACGACTGAGGTGAAGCCGGTCTCGCCGCGTGAGTTTGTGATCATGGCGTGGGGAAGCTCACCGACGGACCCGGTGCAACTCGCAGGCATGAAGGAGGCGGGACTAAACGTCTCCGGCTTTTGCCGCCCGGGGGACCTTGATCTTGTAAAAGCGGCGGGCCTCTCCTGCTTTGTGGACGATTCGCGGGTGAATGATTACGACTGGGAAAAGCTGCCGGCGGACGCCGAGCTCAGGCAGCGCGTCACCGCCGCGGCGCTCGCGATCAAGGACCATCCGGCCGCCCTCGGGTTCTTCCTGCGCGACGAGCCTAACGCTGCTTTCATGCCGGGACTGGGCCGCGTGGCCGCTTTGGTAAGAGAGGCGCTGCCGAACCGCTGGCCCTACGTGAACCTTTTTCCGACCTACGCCACCACGGAACAACTCGGATCGCCCGATTATGAGTCGCACGTGCGGAACTTTCTGCGCGACGTCCACCCGCTTTTCCTCAGTTGGGACAACTACTCGCTCATTAACGGCGAGATGCTCGACCGCTTCTACACCAACATGGAGATCATCCGGCGCTTGGCGCTCGAGGCAGGGATTCCCTTCTGGAATTGCATCCTCGGCAACACCACCTTTTTCTTCATGGAACCCTCGGATGCGACGCTCCACCTCCAGGTGTACAGCACGCTGGCCTATGGCGGCCGGGGCATCCAGTACTTCACGTACATAACTCCCGAGGTCGGAAACTACCGGCTGGGGGCTCTCGATCCCTTTGGCCACCGCACCCCAACCTGGGATATGTTGCGGCGCGTCAACCTGGAGATTCATGCCCTGGCGCCGTGGCTCGACCGTCTCTCGAGCACCGGGGTCTATCACTCCGACCCGGTGCCTGAAGGCTCGCAGCCGATGAGCGGAAGCCACTGGGTGGAACAGGTGAACGCCTCGACAGCGGATAAGTCGGTGGCGGCGCGCTACCTCGTGGGCGAATTCAAGGGCGAGGATGGCAGGCCGTACCTGATGCTCGTCAACCGCGATCTCTCCCACTCGATCAACATCTCAATCAAGTTGAGACAGCCGCAGATGCACTTAAAGCGGATTTCCCCTTACACGAGTCAGGAGGAAGACTTCGGCGGAGAAATGGATTGGCTGGCCCCCGGCGCGGGGATTCTGTTTAAGCTGACGTAAAAGGCCGGCGCGAATGCCCAGCCCGTCATACTGAGGCCGTTCGCTTGTCATTCTGATTCCCGACTTGTCGGGACTCAGGATGGCACGGGCTTCATTCCGCGAGGCGCATGTCAAGACACATCAGTTACGCGCCACCCGCAGTCTTCGCAAAGGAGGGGAGCCAGCTCAGCGATTCCCCTCCCGCCGCGGCGGGAGAGGGCCAGAGGGGGTCGACTCGTGTGCTTGGCTCCGGCACTAAGCGTTGAGATATTTGGCCCTCGCCTCCTTGGGGGAGAGGGTGGCCCGTGGCCGGCGCTTCCACCAGCCCGTCAGTCCGTCAGCTGACGGAGGACGGGTGGGGGGGTAGATTGACCACAAGCCACGGACTCCGTGGAAGGCGAGAGCCTGCGCTCTAGCCCCCAGTTACGTGAAATGTGCCGCCTAAAACTCGCTTTTTCGGTGCGATCCGCGCATTTTTGCACTCAAAATTGAGTTCGTTTTGAGTTCGTTTTTAGCCCAAAAAACCGCTAAGCCCTTTATTTCCAACAAATCCTTGTGTTCGTTCCCTCTATTTTAGTATCTTTTTGCATTTCTTGCCGTCTTGCGTCCTCGTGGCATGGCCATCCTGGCCATCCTCCGGCACGGGCAAGATGCCCGTGCCACGTTGTTGTGGCATAGCCATCCTGGCCATGTCTGGCCACGGCCGGAAACCCTGCGGTCCTGTTTCGAACCTCCTTCCCGCGCTCTCCGCCGTCGCTCTCCATAGGTCAATAATACTAGGCTACCATACATCTCGCCTCTTGTCAAGAGGGAAAAGCGGGCAGCGCCGACTCTCGCTTTCCAGGGAGTCTGCGGCCCTTCCTTCAAATTCGCGTTCCCTCATTCGCCGGCAGCCGTTTACGATCGACTGTGGAAATGAGATTCCCGCTGGGTAGCGGGTCAGGCTGCTGTAGCGGCGGCTTTACGCCGCCACCGGTTGTCGAATTCATCGGAGATATGGCGGGATAAACCCGCCGCTACGCCGCGCCCAACTACTTTTTCATCAGCCTGCTAAAAAACAGGTCTGCGTGCTTGCGGCAGGAATCGAGTTTCCGAACCGTTGGATACGTTCTCATGCTGGAACATTTTCACGCGCTCGTCTGCCCGAGGCCGGAGCCCCGTACCAGATGGTACTGGGCGGAGCCCCGTACCGGACGGTACTGAGCGGAGGTGAACCCGTCGCAGATCATGCAAAAGTTTGAAGATCGCGCCGCTTTGTTTATCCCGATTTGGAATGACGCTTCCGTCCTGTCCATGGACACAGTGCCGTAACGCATCACCGAGGGGCGCATACATCTCCACAAAAAGCGTCGCGACGTATGCGCCACGCGGGTGACGGAATATGGAGTGTCCTTGACGAGCAAGCGGGGCCTCGCTCAATTCGTCGTGTGAATTGGCTGTGGGTTCTTTACATCAGAAACCCCAAAAGGCCACGGTCAGAAGATCCCCGACCATGGCTGCCCGCCCCGTTTGGGTAGGGATCGCCGTGCGTCACAGAAATATGTGGAGAGCAGGGGGTGGGGCGTAGAGGTGTGTTTGGTATCAAGCAAAAGGGCGGCAGATTGGGGTATACTGGCTCTCACCGGGGGGTCGAAGCGGAAAGCCTGGTTACGTTGTGATCGGGATGACAATGATGAAGACGAATGTGTCTGACGATGTTCCCGCAAAAGGCCCTAAGTATCTTAAAGCTCTGGCCTCTCTACCGGCAGAACTCCAGCCGATTTACCAAGCCTTGGTGGAGGAGTACAAGTTCTACGCACTTAAGCACTACGGGAGGGCTTGGGTAGCATATGAAGTGATTGCAGAACTGGTCAGGTCGGGATGGAGACCACCTGAAGATTAGAGGTCATCGGGTCGCTGGATCCGGACGGATTTGACAATTCATGGTGGATAGCGTTGGGCCGATATATGACTGTGTGGGTCGTTCTGTCAAATGGGATTTTTTGGAAATCCGTTTCCGCGCCGGCCGGGCCAGCAGAGTGGTCTAAGGTTTTGGAAACTAGTGCCGGGGGGAGGATCTCTTTTGCTGGATTTGCGCGCGGTGTATTTGGCTCTAAACGGGATCTGCGCGTCGCGAGACCTGTCCACATGCGAAGGGGGTTGCAAACGCAGTGGACCGCTGCGAATGCCATGTACTAAATGCAACTTGATCTTATACCACGCGTCGCCAACAACCTACCTACCCTAGAAGTGTTACCGTGGTCCATGTCCGACCACAACCTTAAGAAACAGTTTGATATGTCGCGGTTGGGAGAGCTACATATTGCGGTTGAAATCTGGACCTCATCGGCAACTACATGGGAGCTCCAGTACGCCACGCATGGCCTTTACCGCTTTTTTGGCAAATTCCCCCCACCAATCGCGCGGCATCTAATTACGAGCTTTTGCAGTGAAACTGATGCCGTGCTGGACCCGATGTGTGGAAGCGGTACAACCGGGGTCGAGGCATTATTGTTGGGACGTCGTGCGGAGTTAGCTGATGTTAACCCACTTTCTGCGCTGTTGGCTCGCGCGAAAACGTGTCATATACCACAAGGGGAGATTCTTGATGCTCGAGAAGGGGTGCAAAAAGCCCTTCGTACGATAGGTGATGAATGTCTGGACACAGCAACGCCGGGGCTCAGAAATCCTCAGCACTGGTTTCTTGAAAGTACCATTAAATCGCTCGCCCGCCTGCGGCACGCGATCGAATTGGTGGAAGTTACGGATCAAGTCCGTGATTTGCTACGCGTTGTCTTCGCTTCCGTAGTCCGCCGCGCGTCGCGAGCCACTACCCAGCAGGGGCGGTTGTTCCTGGATGTGGAGACCGCGATCGACGACGCGGAGCCACTATTCTTTGACAAGCTTGAGGAGGCCGTTCGTTCGGTTGCTGCACTGCCGCAAGGCCCGAAACCAATTGTGTCTGTAAGGTCTGCAACGGAGCCTATTGAGAAGAGTTTTCCGCTGATAATTTGTCATCCGCCTTACTACAACGCTTACCGCTACACGACCATCAACGCGCTGGAAATGTCCTGGCTGCGGATCACTCCAGGAGACATTCGGCTCAATGAGGTTCGCGAGGCTTTTAAGCTAGGGAAGCCTGAAAAAGTCCATGAATACTTGGCTGACATGACGAGAGTGCTTCACAACCTCGCTCTCGCGACAGCACCTGGAGGCACACTCGCATTAATGATTGGCGATACGGTTTTGAGGGGTTCGTTTGTTCCAGTTACCCGGCTACTACTTGAACAGGTTCCAGGGCTCCGACCCAAGCTGGTTGCGATGAGGGTTCCCAGGTTCACAGAGGCCTCCTGGGTGGCGAGCCAGCGACGGAATGGGAATCAAATCGGCATTAATCTGTGTGACTACTTAGTTCTCTTGGAGCCGCGATGAACGGAACAATCTCGCACATCGTGGCAAAGACGCACACGGCCGAGTACGGGATTCACAAGTACTGGTCGCGCAAACCCCACAATGTTCTTCGCGAGATTCTTCAGCAGATACTCGGCGACAAAGAGCGGCCAACCGTTGTGGACCCATTCTGCGGGAGCGGAGTAGCCCTTTCCGAGGCGGCGCGACTCGGGGCAGACGTATTCGGGGCAGATCTCAATCCTGTAGCAGCGCTACTTTCAACCGTAACCTGCTCCCCGCCAGAGCCGGTAGCTTTGGAACAGGCCCTCGACGAGCTGATAGGCCAATTTGAAACTACCTTCGGTCAGGCGTACCGACTGTCGTCCGGCGAAGACATCAGGTACGTTGTTCACGCGCTTGTCGCGACTTGTGGTTGCGGAGCCGTGTTAACTCAAGAAGAAACTCGTCGGTCAGGCAGGCAGTATCTCTGCCCTGCCTGTGGTAAGCGTGTCTCGTTCAACCTCAGACACAACGTACGGACAAGAGTCCTGCAAATTAGGACTGGCTCAGCTCAAGTTCTCAAGAGTTCCAGTGATGGAATTAGTCGGGCCGAGTGTGAGCGACAGCAGCAATTGGGGTTACTGCGCAGGCCAGAAATTCCGGTTGATCCTTACGACAGGCCGATGGTCGCAAATGGTAGAGTTCTTGTATTTCCGGGCATGTTGGTGAGTGACTTGTTTACGCCGCGTGCATTTTGTGCAGCTGCTTGGCTCTTTAATGCGGTGGAAAAGATTGAAGACGATCAGATCAGGCAAGCGTCCCTCTTGTTCCTGACCTCGACGGTGGCGCAGTTCTCACGTCTAATACCGTATCGTAATGACCTTACAACGGGAGGGCCGGCGTGGACCGTTCCAGGCTTCTGGGTTGCACCAATCCATCTGGAGACCAATCCGGTAGTTCATTTACGAGCGCGGAAGGAGAGGTTTGTGAGAGGTATGTCTCGCCTTTGGCAACATAGAAAGCCAGAGGCGAAGAGTAGTATCGCTTGCAAAGATGCCGCTGAGTTTTTGGATAGCCTTCCAGAGAGGGGGATTCGCCCGGACTTAATTTTTCTCGATCCACCTTACGGTGACAGTGTGCCCTACCTCGAGTTCTCCGCTATCTGGAACGCTATGCTTAAGGCAAGGGCAGATTACGAGCATGAGATAGTGATATCCGACCGGACGGAGTACCCGTCAGGTCGTGAGAGGTATGCTGAGCGTTTGGCGACTGCGATTTGTAAGTCCGCCAGCGTTCTCGCCCCAAGCGGTCATATTTTGGTCACATTCAATAATCTTGACTATGCTGCATGGCATGCCCTCCTACAGCCTATTCGAAAAGCTGGGTTACGCTGCCTTAAAGTGCACTACCAAGTGCCTGCGGTCGTTTCGGCTAAAGCGCAGTTCAGTCCCGAGAACAGCTATCAGGGCGATTTCTATTGTGTGTTTGGGAAGGATGCTGTGTCTCAATCCAATGATGAATCGGGCTATGTGATCAAATTAGCCGTCGTACGTGCGCTGAGATCGAGAGGTGGAACAGCACCAGGGGCGCTCGTCCAGCGTGCTGCGATCATGGCCATCCTTAGGGACAATTTGAATCCGGATTATCTCCTGAAACTCGACTCTTTCATCGCGACTTTTGCTCGGCGGGAGGGCCAAAGATACGCGTTGCTTAGGCCCAACAAGAACGACTTTGAGTGCCCCACCATTGGTGAACTGATTTGCTCCACCGCAACAGAGCAACTGAGAAGGCACGGAGTATTAGAGTGGGATGAGCTTTACAAGTATATTCTCGACGCGACCGAAGGTTTCGGCGTAGCTTCGGAACGGGAGGCACGCGAAGCACTGGTGGGAATTCTCGAATTCGGACCGCGCTGCAGACTTAAGGTCAAAAGCGAGCAGGGAGCATTATTTCCTCAGCAAATCAAATGATTGAGCAATATGGGACACGGTAACAACGTCGTCGGCTCTGCCTACCATTACTGGATGGAGTGATCCATGGGTTTTGACAACAGCGACTCCTACCACCGAAATGCCATCTCTCGGCTCTGAGTACTCATCGTACGCTGTGAGCACCTGTTTAATCTCATTATCCGGGTTGCTTCCGCCCCAGAGGAAGCCAGGTACAATGTTATACTTTGCCCTCTTCCCCCAAGCGGTCACTGGGCAAGTCCTGAGCCTGTTTCCGAGATCGCGAATCACATTTAGAGACTTTTGCATCTGGATCGGACCGATGAGTTTGGATAAGTCGTCCTTCGCTTCCACAATCAGGGTGGTGTGAAGTGAGTCGCTCACAAGCACCAAATCTGGGCGCTCCTCTTCACGAGCAAAGCGCGCTATTTCAACGGTCACACCGTTCGTATCTGGCGCCGTGACGCGCTTCCATGGCCCGGCAGTCGGGTTTGTAAAAGCTATGAACCAATTCTTCTTTGCTGTGTCGTTGCTGTTGACATGAACCTCGAAGGCCCACCTAACGATCTCCTCAGTTGGCGTGTAGGTGTACGGGAACGCTGCCATTAAATGATCTCCCCGGTTTTCATATTTACAGCAACGCCGGCGTGGAAGATCGCGTAATCGGCCACATCGCGAAGCAGGGTGATGCCTTTGTTTTTCTTAAATTGCCGGTCAGCGCCGAACAGCTGGGAGTGGACTTGATGAGGGTAGTACGCGACGATAAGCCGGTTGTCGGCTTCGGTTGCACCTCGGCCAAAAGTAAAAGCGAATGCTGCAAGTTGGCCGGTAAACGGATCGCCGAAAATGCGGCCGGGCTTGATACTGTTGCTAACGTAAAGAAGTGCGCGACTATTCTGTTTCACGCGTGCGGAGAGTGCGTTCAATCGGGGATAGGCTGCAAGAACACACGCGCAGAGGGCTTGCCACGAATCGAAGAGATATAGCACATTCTTGGCAGTTGTAAGGTGCCTCCGTCCGGCATCGCTTTCTGGAAAGTGCGACAGATTCAGAGTGAACGCGGCCGGTGGCACCAGACCAGCGTACTTACCGAGGCGGCGCTGCTGTTCGATCGCCGCGCTGACGTCCTCCGCATTTTGAGGACGGGAACCACACCTGTTCGAGAGCGTGTAGCACGTTTTGCCGACCTGTGCTTCGACCTTCGATAAGAAGAGATCGCTTTTGATGAGGGTCCGTGAAGCCAACCCCGCTCTGACTTGAGCCGGAAGGTCAGCAACGGTTTCCCAGACAAGGAAGCCTGCGAGCTCCTTGGGCGTAGCACCCTTCAAAGCCCTGAGCGCGAAACTCTGGGCAGTTCCTTTGTCGGTAAGCTTGGCCTCTCCTGGTAAGTACCGGGTCATTTCTTCCGCATGACTCTTAACGAACGCAAGCATTGACTGGTACTGCTCTGTAAGAAGCGGCAGGAAGTCCTCCGCCTGGCGGAGTCCGAGATACTGTTGAAGTTGGAACGCGAGGCTCTGGAAGAGGCGGTTCATGCCGGTGCCGGCGTCGTATGCCTCGGGCTTGCCATGCTCTGCGTAGTGTAGGACAACGCTGGGGATGCCATAATGCATGGTCAACTTAAGGGCAAGTACAGTAGGCCAGATCGAATCTCGCCGCTCATTTTGGTCGACGTGAAGGCCATACTCCGGTAGTAGATACCAGAAAGGTATGCGCATTCTCGCGCTGCCATATATTCGCTCGCAACGCTGGAGAGCCTGATTTCCCGTCGGAACCGCAGCGGTCTCCTCGGCCGCTGCGATAATGGCATCGCGGACAGGATCGTAGATGATCAAATCGGGTTTTCCCCAGTCCAACAACTGCTCGATTCGCTTAGGGATTGGATTCCAGCTGCGATAAGAGCCGAGAACGGTTATCCGCAACACGTCACCGGTCTGTAATGTAAACCTGTATTGAGGAATAAACCCTTGGATGTATGTAACAGACTCGAATGTGAGGTGCTCCTTCAGTGACTCACAGGCCCAATTGCCTTCGTGAAAGCTGTCCGCCCAAAACTCAAGAATGAAGAGTTTTGGGTTCACGGAATCGACGCTTGAAGCTGCGTGGAGCCTTTTACGGAGCTCAACCATGGCGCGAGCCTTCTGGGTCAGGAGTGAGCAACTCGTGGGGAGTTACGCCGAGGGCCTTTGCTAGGCGTTCGATATTGTCGACGGAGATGTTGCGTTCGGAACGCTCAACTGCTCCAACGTAGGTGCGGTGCAAGCCGGCCTTTTCGGCCAGATATTCCTGCGACCAGTGCAACTCGGCTCGAAGGCGGCGCAAGTTCTGGGCGATAATACGCCTAGCTGACATGTTGGAAGGAATACACGAAGGATGACTTTATATCTACAGCCGTTACGTAGCATTTATCGGCACCCGCGGGTGGCGCATCATACGTGCTGACGGTCTTGTCGGGATGTATGCGCCCTCCGGTCGGTGCGGTTGTGTGGCTATCTATCTGGGCTATACTAAGGTCGGCGGCCCGCCGAGTGTTGCAAAATGATACACATATAAGAAAAACCTATATGTTTTTTAATCCTCCTAAGTAATTGAAAACACTTGAGATAATTTGCTGCAGAGATGCAAAACCTCAAGAAACCTCCGAAAAATGGGACAAATGGAAATCCCCCAGAGTCTTGGCCAAGGGTGCGCCTGTGGAGCGGTGCTTCTACCGGCGCAGGTAGTCGTCTTTCCCGCTCAGCCAATCGGCGCGGATGGGGCTAAACACATCCAGGGCCAGCGAATCTTCCAGCGCTACCACGCGGTGGGGGACGTTCGACGGAATGTGAAGCACCTCGCCCGCGCGCAGCACCATTTCTTTGCCTTCCAATTCAAACCTGAGCGCTCCTGTCAAAACAGAACTGAACTGTTCGTTCTCATGATGGTGGAGCGGCACTACGGCGTCCTTGGCGAGGAAGATCTGCGCCAGGGTAATCTTCTCGCCCGAGATGACTTTGCGCGCCAGCTTTGCGTTCAGCACTTCCTTCTTCACTTTCTCCCAGGAAAAAACCTCCATAAACCCTCCTCCTTAGAACCGCGATGTTTCTTCATATTTTACACAGGATTCAGGATTCGGGATTCAGGATTCAGAAAAAACCGCCGGTAGGATTCAAGATTCTGGATTCAGGATTCAAAAAACCATGCCGGCAGGATTCAAGATTCGGGATTCAGGATTCAAAAAGAACCGCCGACAGGATTCAAGATTCGGGATTCAGGATTCAAAAAGAACCGCCAACAGGATTCAAGATTCTGGATTCAGGCTGCTTCTCCGCCTCGATCCCTGTGGCATCGACATCCAGGATCACTTCCTCCTGCTCGAAACAGTTGGGGTTTTGCTCCGTTATTCCTCGTTTTGCGGCGGAGCGGCCTCCGGAGTGCTACCCCATTTCTTGTTTGGCTGCGGTCCCATCACGAGGACCAGTTCGCCACCCTTGACCAACTCGCTGTGGTAGATCCAGGGTTTGTTCAGCGCCTTGCCATTCAGCCTGGCGGACTGGATGTACACATTTTTCGGCGAGTTGTTCTTTGCCTCTATGACAAACCGGCGCCCCGGATAATACTTGGGGTCGAGGTGAATGACCACACGGTCGAACACAGGACTGCCGATTTCGTAGATGGGTTTCTGCGAGCAGCCTCCGTCCATTTCAAACAGGCCCATGGCGGACATCACGTACCAGGCGCCCGATTGGCCTTGGTCCTCGTCCCCGACATAGCCCTTGGGTCCGGCGCCGAAAGAGTGCTCCATCACTTCCCGGACCCATTTCTGCGTTAGCCACGGCGCACCCGCGTAATTGAATAACCACGGAGCCTGCATGTTTGGCTGGTTGCCCACATTGACATACTTATCCTCGCTCGCAAAAGTCGGACGCGAGTTCTCAAATCCTTCGTCCAGCCGCCGAATGAATTCGCCTTTGCCCATCAGCTCAGTCAGGCCTTTCATGTCGTGCGGCACAAACCAGCCGTACTGCCATGCGGTTCCCTCTGTGTAATTCTTCGCGTCAAATGGGGAGAAGTCCTCAAGCCATTTTCCGTCGCGATGTCGCGGCCGGAAGTAACCCACCGAGGGGTCCCACACATTGCGGTAATTCCCGGCGCGCTTCATGAAATATTTGTAATCGTCCATTTTGCCCAGCGCTTTGGCAAACTGCGCGGCGCACCAGTCGTCATAGGCATACTCCAGCGTCAGTGAGACCTGCCCATCTTCCACCGGCATGTAGCCAAGCTTGTCGTAGACTTCGATCTTCTCGTTCCCGACGTACCCGCCGTTTTTCCCGTAAAAGAAGAAACCCGGCGTGGTCTGTACGTGCTTGATGGCCTGAAACGCTTTTTCCGCATCGAAGTTTCGGATACCCTTCTGCCACGCGCTCACGATCAGTGAAATCTCATGTTCGGCCACCATGATGCCACTGTACCTGAGGCCGGCGGGCCCTCTGGCAAGCCAACCCCCGCGGTCATTGAGCTCCAGTTCCGAGTTCACCCAGCTTGCGGCAATCTCCGGCGTCACCAGCGTCCAGAGCTGATTGAGATTCCAGAACAAGTTCCAGAAAGCGTCGCAGCCGTACATCGGGGAAGCGGGATTCTTGACCTGTTGCACGCGCCGCAGCATGTCGACGTATTTGCCGTTCACATCGCTCCAGATCGTCCGTGCTACATAGGCATGGTACAGGTTGGTGTAGAACTTGGTCCGGTCGGTTTCCGTCCCACCCTCCACCTCGATCCTGCTCAACAGATCGTTCCAGGTGTCGTGGGCATGTTTGCGGACCGCGTCGAAATCCCATCCGAAGCGGTTCATTTCCGTGTCCAGGTTCAGCCGCGCCTGTTCAATGCTCACCAGGGAAATGCCCGTTTTAACGTTGATTACCTCCCCTTGCGCCGTTTGGTAGCTGGCGAAGGCGCCGACGTCGCCCTTCCCGGCGATTTCATTGCTGTCCGAAATGATGTTGGGTCCAACCCAACCTCCCATGGAGTCGAAGGGCTTGCTGAACCTGACGACGAAGTGCAGCTTGTATTCCTGAAACCGTCCTCCACCGTCGCCGTTTGTCTGGTCCGAGTCCCCCTCTATCTCCGTGTCGCTTACCTTTCTGATGTGTGCGTCTTTCACGAGCAAGTCGTACTCTCCGGGCACCTTCAAGGCCATCAGCACCCGGGCTTGGTCTGCTTTCGGGAAGGTATAACGCTGAAAGCCAGCACGCGTGGTCGAGGTCAGTTCAACGCGTACGTTGTAGTCATCAAGTGTCACCGCATAATACCCGGGCGATGCACTTTCGGTCTCGTGCCGGAACCGGGAGCGGAAACTATCAGGCGAGCCGGACTCCGGCCCGAGGACCACCTTCAGGGGGCCCGTAGTCGGGAGCATCAATAGCCCGCCCATAGTCCATTCGTGGATGTGACTGAACCCGCTGAGGGTGGTAATGTCATAGTCATAGCCCGCATCCCAGGACTTCGGCCCGCGGTTGTCCGGGCTCAGCTTGACCATGCCGAACGGCATGGCCGGGCCGGGGAAAAGCATCCATCGCAACCCCGGCTGGGTGGTGCCGATGAACGGATTGACCCAGTCAACTGGTTGCCGGCCCGCCGCAGCGTTCCCTGCACGGGCGTACAATTCGCGTCCAATGTCTGCCAAGCAAGCGGCACTCAAGACGCACAACAAAATAGCCGTTCTTTTCATAATTCACTCCTCCTTGTGGTAGGCCGGTTATGGTCACTGACGGGCACTCCCTTGTCAAGTCGAGTTTTGGTGACCTTGTTCGGAAAGGAATGTATCGAGATAGACCTCGGACCTGAGATGTGACCGTCTACACTACCGCGTTGCACAAGGTTTATGATAGCCGGTGGTTGCGCGCCCATGCGAATCCACAGGGATTCTCCCACGCTCCCCCTTTCCCGAAGGGAATGACGGCGCGGCCGTTCGGGGAGTCATGTCGGGGACCGCATTCTAATTTGGGAGGAGATTAAGGATGACTAAATTCAAGTGGCTGAGCGTTTCGGCTTTGTTGCTGATTGGAGTATCAGCGAACGCGCAGGAGTTTCCCGCCGCGCTGGACGCGTCGAAGTCATGGTGTTTCAGCGTGGATATTGCCGCTCCTGACGGCACTTACATTATGAACGGCCCCCAGCTCTACCTTTTGGACAATCGGCGGTTGTTGGTGATAGTCCCCCTGGACAAATATGTCACCGACGCGGTCAACAAGGGTATTAAATTTGCCTGGTTCGTTTCCGACAATGGAGGCATTACCTGGGAGCCTCTAAAGAAGAGACCAGCCGACTTTCTACCCATGGACTCCCATGATTATCCAACAGACCAGGTTCATCCCCGCGCCCTTAAACTTCATGACGGAACCCTGCTGGCGACTGCTTCAGCCGGATACGAAAACTTTCCGGAATCGCAAAGGGAGAAGCTGGGCGCAGAGGGCTATTGTCTTTTTGATCATAAGGGAGGCAACGCCCCGGGGATAGTCTCGGTCATCAGGAAAGTGATCATGAGCCGATCCCGTGATGGAGGAAAGACCTGGGAAACAAATGACATTAAACTTCCCTTCATGGCGGAAATTGCACTTTATGGCAGTGCCATAGTGCTGAGCGACGGGACCTACATTCAACCCGCCTGGGGCGTTCACGACCTGAAGAAGGAACCGAAGTGGGCCTCGAGCCTGGTGTTACGAACCATAGACGACGGAGATCACTGGGAGGTCGCTACGGTGGCCAAGGCAAGGGATTTTGACTTCAACGAAACATCCATCACCCAAGCGCCCAACGGCGACCTGGTAGCCGTCATGCGGACAACAGCTCAGAAAGAACTCTGGACCGCCATTTCCAAGGACGATGGGAAGACCTGGTCGGTTCCACGCGACTCGGGAATGCGTGGTTCGACGCCGTGGGTCGTCACCACGCATAAAGGTCTTGTGGTAGCGGTGTACAGCCGCCGCACAACAACGCTATTCCCGACGACGGGGATGTATGCCTGTGTCAGTCGGGACAACGGACAGAGTTGGGAGGTGGAACATCAGGCCATGATCCGTGACAACGGGAGCGCCTTTGTTGATGGCTACCCTCAGGCGGTGGCAATGCCAGACGGATCTGTTTTTGCGGTCTACGGGCTATCGCTGTCAGTACCGAGTCAGACGGGCTCCGACAAGGACTCGACCAAGAGCCAGCTTTCGATAGTAGGAACGCGGTTTTCACCGATTTATCAAGGGCCTCCGGTGTTGAGTTTCGACCACGCTCCTGGAGTTCTGAAGTGAACTCAAAGTCGCCACACCGGGCAGATGGTTGGCTAAAAGGAATCTCGACGATCAGGGACCACGTGTTTCTCCGCGATTGTTGTAAGATACGGCGGGTAACGAAGATTGATTTGTGGTTAAAGGAGACATGATGCCCAGCCCGGTCTATTTCGGTTCAGCTCGCCAAGCCCGTCTGGAAGCCAAGGAAACGCTTCCGGCCAAGCTCGATTTGATCCTCGAGCGTCTTAAGGTTCGCGACCGCGTCAAGGGAGAGACGGTGGCGATCAAGATGCACACGGGGAATAATATTGGCTATTCAACGGTTCATCCCCTCTTCGTGCGAAAGGTTGTCCAGGCGGTGAAGGAAGGGGGAGGAAAGCCGTTCGTGACAGACATTAACGGGGACGTGCGCGGAGCGGAAGAGCGAGGCTACTCGTCCGAGGCCCTGGGTTGCCCGGTTTTCCCGGCAGCGGGCCCCGATGACAAATACGTTTACGCGCACGAGCGCCCCTACAAGAACATCAAGGAGTGGAAACTTGCGGGCTTGATCGAGGATGCCACATTCCTGGTCAACCTCGCGCACGCCAAAGGCCATCCGACTTGCGGGTATGGCGGGGCAGTCAAGAACCTGGCTCTCGGCTGCATGGCAGGCGCAACCCGGAGCGCCATGCATGACTCGATGCACTATGACCGTTATTGGTTTGGGGAGCACTGCCCGAGCGATGAGGACCGGAAAAGAATCGTCGAGGCTTGTCCCCACCAAGCTATTGTCCAGGACATAAAGGATGCCCGTGAACTACACCTTCACATCGAGCAGTGCAACCAGTGCGGGCGCTGTGTGCGTGTGGCGCCCCCGGACAGCTCGAAAATCGACGCGGTGAACTTCCATACTTTTCAGGAGGCCTGCGCGATCAGCGCCGGAGTCACGCTTTCGACCTTTGCGCCGGGCAAGGCCACGCACATCGTTCTTGCCACGCTCATTACCCCTGTGTGTGACTGTTTTGGATTCACCGGCATGCCCGTCCTCCCGGATGCGGGCATCTTCGGTTCAGACGACATTGTTGCCATTGATCAGGCTGTGCTGGACGCCACGGGTAAGTCGCGGCTCATGGAAGAGTACATCCCAACGTCAATGGAAGTGCACACCCGAGAGGGACACCCCTTGCGTTGGCTTCATGGTCCACTCAAAGATCCCTACCTGGTTGTCGAATACGGCGAAAAACTTGGGCTCGGTACCCGCGATTATGAGTTGATCGATGTGTTGCCCGTCGAGCAGATCACTCGTGGCCCCATGGGCTACATTCCGGCGAACGCGTAGGGGTATCGGTTCTTCGATCGGTCCAGGCTTGCCGCTAAACCACGTCGAACAACAGAACTGTGTAGTTCTTGGACGACAGCGTGTTCTCGATGGTCGGCCAGACTCTCTGGTGCTCTGCTGAGGCCACCCATTTCTGCCGCAGTTCCTCGCTCTGGTAGGTCAGAGAGAACCGATAGTTGACACCCGCCGGACCACTCCCCTGAAGTGCCGTACGCAGCTTCAGCATCTTCACATCAATATATCCTGGGTGTTTGGCGGCCTCGGGACGGAAGATGGTCTCGAAGTTGTGCAACATCTCCTTCTCCCTGGCCGGGTCGACAGCCAGGTCTACGTGCAGTTGGATGGGATGTCCGGGTCCCGCCGCCAGGACGCCGGCCGCACCGGCTCCGGCTGCGAGCATTGTCTTCAAGCAGGTTCGACGCTTCATCTTCCCTCCTTTGGCCCACGGCCGCTCACTGATAAAGTTGCTTCTCACCCGCTACGGCGAGCTTGATCCGGTACAGGCCGGTGCGTGCGGTGATGTAGAGCGATTTCCAGTCATCACCCCAATTGCAGTTTGCCGGCACCTGCGGCATCTTGATTGTGCCCAGGTGCTTTCCCGTCCGGCGAGAACACCCAAATCCCTCCCGGACCGGTAGCCCAGATGTTCCCCTTCTCATCGACCTTCATGCCATCCGGCACACCCTCTTCCTTTTCCGCGGTTACGTCGGCGAACAAACGCCCCTTGCTGACGGTGCCATTATCGGCGATGTCGTAGGCCATCCACACCTTGTTCTTCTCGTCCGAATTTCCGATGTAAAGGGTCTTCTGATCCGGAGAAATGGCGATGCCGTTGGGCCGCGACAGGTCCTTGACGACCGGTTGCAGCCTGCCCTTGGCCATGCGGAAAACCGCGTTGAACTTCAGCTCTTTGGCTGGGTCGTCGTCGCCCTTGGGCAATCCGTAAGGGGGATCGGTGAAATAGAACGACCCATCGGAGCGGTAGACCACGTCATTCGGGCTGTTCAACCTCTTCCCCTCATACTTGTCCACCACGGTGGTAATCTTCATGTCTTTGCTGATGCGGACGATACGCCGGTACCCATGCTGGCAGAGCAGCACCGCGCCATCTTTATCAGCGGTCATGCCGTTGGGGCCATTGTATCCGCCCACCGGCAAATTACCTTTTCCGTCATAGCCGCCGGGATTAAGAATCTCCGTCACTTTTCCGTCCGGGGACCATTGGCGCACCACGTTACCAACCACGTCACTGAACCAGAGGACGCCGGACGGTCGCCAGAGCGGGCCCTCGGTAAAGGTGAAACCCATCAGCGAGCTTCTCGAGCTGGGCGTCTTTGGGAACCAGTTCGTCAAACGCGGGGTCGAGCCGCACAATACTTCCTATAGCAGCAGGTTTCTCCGGCGCGGGAGCGGGAGGGGGGGCCGTTGAACATGCGAATAGGATAAGCGCCCCGGAGAGGACTAACGTCGATTTTATTATTGTCATACGCAATATGACCTCGTTTCGGTTTGGACTGGCGCCCTCACCTTTGAGGGGCGCGGCTACGTCATACTCGCAGCCATCTTACTACGTTCTTCTGTAGCTTGAAATGCTTGGGTTGCCTTCTGCGCTGCGATTTCAAATTTGGGTGGCAGAGAAGTAATCTAATGCCCCGAGTCGTTAGACCATTGAGTGACTGATCGGCAGAAAGAGGCAATCCCTTGGCCCAATGATCCGATGGCGCAACCACTCGACACAATGGCTTCACATTGTCCACCCAAAGACTGGTCACTCGATTGGGAAGATGGCGTCTACATTGTTATTTGCAATGCGCGGGACTACAATGGCGGCTTCGCAATGCGGCAAGAACCGTGGGCGACATTGCGTTGGACCCCGGGTCGTTGTGGAACAAGGGGACCCCCGCGCGAACGACCGTGTCAACCCTTCTTAATAGCGCCCCGACTGGCGATGCATTCTGTCCTGTACAATGGAGGATAAATTATGGAACGGAGGGACTTCATAAAGGCAAGCGCTCTTGCGGTCGCCGCCGCAGGGCCATTTCTAGGCAAAGTGAAAGGAGCAAACGACCGCGTCCGGGTCGGCCAGATTGGTCTGGGGGGCCGTGGCAAGTATGAATTCGAAGTCTGCATGCAGAACCCCGGCTGCCAGATCGCCGCAGTGGCCGACGTTTATCAACCGTTCGTGGATTTGGCGGTGCGCAGGCTGGACGGCAAGGCCGACGGCTATGGCGATTTTCGCAAAATCCTTGACCGCAAAGATATCGATGCCGTCTTCGTCTCCACGCCGGATCATTGGCACGCCATTGTCAGTATTATGGCCTGCCAAGCCGGCAAACATGTTTATTGCGAGAAACCGCTCTCTCACACCATCGAGGAGGGGCGCAGGATGGTCGAGGCAGCGCGCCGCTACAATCGTGTTTTCCAGACCGGCAGCCAACAACGCTCCGCGCCTCACTATGCCAAGATTGTGGAACTCATCCGCAACAGCTACATTGGCAGCGTGGCGATGGTCGAGTGCTGGAACATGATGAACGAATACCCTGAAGGTCAGGGCAGCCCGGCGGACAGCGACCCGCCGCCGGGCCTCGACTGGGACATGTTCCTCGGACCGGCGCCCAAGCGTCCTTATAATCGCAATCGCTTTCTCTATACGTTCCGCCAGTTCTGGGATTATGCCGGAAGTATGATGGCGGATTGGGGCGCTCACCACATGGACATCATTCATTGGGCCATGGGAGTTGACGCGCCCAAGAGTGCGACCGCGGTGGGCGGAAAATTCGTGATGAAGGATGACCGCGAAACCCCGGACACCTTCATGGGCGATTTCGAGTACCCCGGTTTCACAGCCCGCTATACGTACCGGTATACCAACAGCCAACTGCTTTTTGACCGGCCCTATGGCATCGCCTTTTACGGGACGCTTGGGACCCTCGTGGTGGACCGCAGCAGCTACGCCATCTACCCGGAGATGCGTCCTGAAACCTACCACACGGCTCAAGACTTCATTGGCAACTATACGACCAGTTGGGAGGAAGCGCTCCCCCATCCTAACGCCAGGCCACGCACGCCACCCTTGCGGCAAGTCGCCGGGCCGCGCCGGCCTCTGTGCGTGAGCATGGAAGAAACGGGCATTTCGATTGATCCCAGCTCGCAGATTGCCCACGTGCAGAACTTCTTCGATTGTATTCGCTCTGGCCAGCGGCCGGCCGCCGACGTGGAAATCGGCTACAAAACCATCACGGCCTGCCATCTCGCGGTCATTGCCTACAAGACCAAACGCACCATCCACTGGGATGCTCAAAGGGAAAGGATCATCGGAGACGAGGAAGCCCAAAAACTGACCTCAAAGGAATATCGCTCGCCCTGGCTCCTCCCCACGGTGTGAATGGGCTTGTGGCTCCCGTTCGCTGTCATCCTGAGCCCTTCGCCTGTCATTCTGAGCGGAGCGAAGAATCTCCGCAGTTGGCTCAGGGTAGACTCCGCGTAGCATCTCCGCAGCTCGGCGTGAGCGCAAAAACAACTGCGGAGATTCTTCGCTCCGCTCAGAATGACAGTAAGGATTGAGAAGGCCGGGCTCAGAAAGACAGATACCAAGTGTAAAGGAGATTCTCCATGCGCAGGGCTTTCTTTAACGCATGCATCATCACCGTGGCGGCCATTCTTTTGCTCGGCATTATCCCTGCAGACCTCGGCCAATCCGCACAGTCTGAAGGACTGACGCGGTGGCAGATTCATGACATGACCCGGCCTCAACCCCCTGTCGTCAAACCGGGTGAAGCAAGCACCCTAGCCCAGCCCGGCCAGCCCCCTTCGGATGCCATTGTTTTGTTCGACGGCAACAGCCTCTCCGCATGGCAAGGGGCTAAGGGAGAGCCGGCGCCGTGGAAAGTCGAGAAGGGTTACTTCGAGGTAGTTCCGAAGACGGGAGACATCTACACGAAGCAGGCCTTTGGCGACTGCCAATTGCACGTGGAATGGCAGGCGCCGCCCTGGACACCCGGCAACACTTATGATCCCGGCAACAGCGGTGTGTTTCTGGCGGCGCTTTATGAGGTCCAGGTCATCGACTCGGTCCACAGCAAGATTTACGCGGATGGGCAGGCGGCCGCCATGTACGGACAGTACCCTCCTCTGGTCAATGTCTGCCGCGCCCCGGGCCTCTGGCAGACCTACGACATCGTCTTCCGCGATGCTCGTTTCGACAAAGACGGTAAACTCCTTCGCCCTGCTATTATCACGGTATTTCACAACGGAGTGCTTGTCCAGGACCATGTCGAACTGACGGGCCCCACCATGCATCATCAACGGCCTCCTTACCAGCCACACCCGGAGCGGATGCCCTTGCGCTTGCAAGACCACAACTACTCTGTTCGGTTCCGGAATATCTGGATTCGAGAGCTGGGTGAAGGGAAATAATCTTCACGAGTCGTAGCTCCCGCACTATGTAGACCGTCCGGGAGTCATTCCGAGCGCAGCGAGGAATCCTGCTCTGATCCTTCCCCTCACCTGCGCCGTTTCCTGTCGCGCGCAACGCAAACCCTTACAAACCAGGGCGAGATTCCTCGCTGCCATGAAAATGCCTGTGCCGAAGGCACCTTGGAGTGCGGTAGCAGCAGCTACCGCCCTCGGACTTAGGTCAATACGACGTGGGCGCAAGATCCAGAGAAGAAAAGGCGGTAGCTGCTGCTACCGCACTCCAAGGCGCTGCGCGCATTTTCATGCAAAGTGGTGAGCCGAAGGATCATGAAATCTGCGCTCGGAATGACAGCGGCACCGGAAGGCAGTTATAATTGCACTTAACCGCGATGCACAGACTCTACACAACAACGCGCTTGCTCGTCACTCGTCACTCGTCACTCGTCACTCCCGCCAGTAGGGAGGACCGATGAGCGTCCGCGTCTGCGTTCTGGGAAGCGGCAGCAAGGGCAACTGCACCTTCTTGGCGACCGAAAAGACGCGTCTGCTGATTGACGCCGGCCTGAGCTGCCGGGAGACGTACGCGCGACTGGCGGCGATTGGCGAGCCTCCCAATGGCCTGGACGCGGTGGTGATTTCCCACGAGCACACTGACCACATCAACGGACTGCGGGTGCTCGCGCTGGACGCGAAGCTGCCCATTTATATTTCCCGCCCCACGCGCGAGTCGGTGAGCTGGGACAACAAGATCAAGAGCTTCGAATACTTCGCCGCCGGCGAAAAGTTCAGCATCGGGGACATTGAGGTCACGCCGTTCCCTATCCCGCACGACGCGGTGGATCCCGTGGCCTTCACGTTTGATACCCGGGGCATCCGAATAAGCCTGGTCACCGATCTGGGGTATATCCCGGAAGTGGTCAAGCAGCGGGTGAAGGGGTGCCATTGTCTGATTTTTGAATCGAACCACGACCTGGAGATGTTGAAGATCGGCCCCTATCCGTGGAACGTGAAGCAACGCGTAATGAGCCGGCACGGTCACCTTTCCAACAATGCCACCGCCGGCTTCCTCGCCGAAGATTTCGATGGCACGGCGCAGGTCTTGGTGCTCGCCCACTTGAGCGAAACTAATAACCATCCGGAGATTGCGCGTCTTAGCGCCGAGCAAGCTCTTGCCCAGCGCACTCGACGGGAAAACACCAAGCTCCACTTGGCCAATCAGACCAAGCCCACGGAGGTCTTCAGGTTCTAGCGGGGGGATTCAGGATTCGGGATTCAGGAGTCAGAAGAAGGTCGACAGTAGGTGCGGAAAACAGCTCTGGCCTCATGGGTCACAAGCGAGAAGGCAAATCCAGTTCGATTCCATGCCTTTTGACCCCATTGCGGGCCATTAAAGTGAAGCCACCGCGTTGGGTTTCTTTGTCTTGACATGCTAATCCCATATACCGTTTAATTCTGCCTCCTGACTTCTGACTCCTGAATCCTGGCTGTTCGGAGGCCCAAAGTGATTACCCGATATACGCGCCCGGAGATGGGCAGCATTTGGACCGATCAGAACAAGTTCCAAAAATGGCTGGAAGTGGAAATCGCTACCGCGGAGGTTGAAGCGGAAGCCGGCCTGATCCCGAAGAGCGCCGCGCGTGCCATTCGGCGCAAGGCCCGCTTCGAAGTCGAGCGCATCCTGGAGATCGAGCGCCAGGTGAAGCACGACGTGATTGCCTTCACCACCAATGTGACGGAGCACGTCGGGCGAGAGGGCCGCTACCTGCACTACGGGCTCACCTCGAACGACGTGGTGGACACCGCCCAAGCCCTGCAAATCCGCCAGGCTTCGGAGTTGCTGCTGGCGGGGCAAAAGCGCCTAGGCGAAGTATTGAAGAAGCGCGCCTTGGAATTCAAACACACGCCGATGATCGGACGCACGCACGGCATCCACGCGGAGCCCATCACTTTCGGATGCAAACTCGCCATCTGGTTCGAGGAAAACCGGCGCAATACGGAGCGCCTCGCCTATGCCACAGAGCAGATGCGGGTGGGCAAGCTCTCCGGCGCCGTGGGCAGCTATACGCATCTGGCGCCCTCCATTGAGAAGAAGATTTGCGAGCGCCTGGGGTTGCGTCCCGCGCCTGTCTCCTCTCAGGTCATTCAACGCGACCGGCACGCTTTCTACCTCTGCACCCTGGCCGTCTGCGCCGCCTCGCTGGAGAAGATTGCGCTGGAAGTACGCGGCTTGCAACGCACCGAGGTGCGCGAGGTGGAGGAATACTTTTCGCCGGGACAGAAGGGGTCGTCCGCCATGCCGCACAAACGCAATCCGGTCACGGCGGAACAGATTTGCGGGTTGGCGCGTGTGGTGCGGGCCAACGCGCAGGCTGCGCTCGAAAACGTGGCGCTCTGGCACGAACGCGATATCTCGCACTCTTCCGTCGAGCGCGTGATCCTGCCGGACTCGACCATCCTGCTCGATTACCTCCTGGCCAAGACCACCAAGCTGGTTGAAACCATGTTCGTGTATCCCCTCCGCATGCGCGAAAACCTCGAACTGCTCAAGGGCCTGATCTTTTCCGGCCAGTTGCTGCTCGATCTGGTGGAAAAAGGGGTGGCGCGTGAAGAGGCCTATCACTGGGTGCAACGCAACGCCATGCAGGTTTGGGAAACACGCGAGGATTTCCGCAGCCTGGCGGAGCGCGATGAGGACATCCGCCGCCACCTCACGCCGGGCGAGATCGCGCGCGTGTTCAACGTCGAACGCTATCTGAAACATGTGGATGAGATTTTCCGGAGAGTGTTTGGAAAGGCGTAATCGTTTCTTGGACTCAGGGGACGGCAAGCCGTCCCCCTACGAGTTGTAGGGTAGGGTTCGCCCTGCCCTCGGCGGACAGCCCAACAACAAACCGTGAAGCAACTCCTCGTTCGCTTCTTCCAGCTTGAATCCCAGGGCGCCACCCTCGAGCATGAGGTGATTGGCGGCATCACCACTTTTCTGGCGATGTCTTACATCATCTTCGTCCAGCCGGGAGTGCTTTCGCAGGCGGGAATGGATTTTCGCTCCGTCCTGGCGGCCACCTGCCTGGCCGGGGCGTTTTCCACGTTGCTGATGGGCTTGATCGCCAATTATCCCGTGGCCCTGGCGCCGGGCATGGGCGAGAACTTCTTCTTTGTGTACACACTCTGTGGGATGGCGCCCCTGGGGTTTGGCTTGACCTGGCAGCAAGCGCTCGCTGCCGTGCTGCTGGCGGGGATTTTCTTTGTGGCGATCACCCTGACCGGCATTCGCGCCCAGATTGTGAACTCCATTCCGCACGCTTTGAAATGCGGGATTGCCGCAGGGATCGGCCTGTTCATCACCCTGATTGGACTCGAGTACGGCGGTCTCGTGGTTGGAGCTCCGGGGACGCTGGTTCGCCTCGGCGACTTTCGGCATCCGGTCACCCTGGTGAGCGTCCTGGGCCTTCTGGTGATGCTGGTGCTTCTGGCTTTTCGGGTTCGTGGGGCGATTCTGGTTGGCATCCTGGCCACCACGGCCATCGCCGCTGCCTTCCGGCTGGTTCATTACCAGGGGGCCTTCTCTTCCGAGCTTCACTTGGCATCCACGTTTATGAAGTTCGACCTGCGCGGCCTCTTCGCCATCCAGCCCACCAAGCTCGCTTCCGCAATCTTCGTGCTTTTCTACCTGGCCTTGTTCGACACGGTGGGGACGCTGGTGGGTGTGGGGCAACAAGCCGGATTGCTGCGCCAGGGAAAGCTTCCTCGGGTGGACCGCGCTTTGTTTGCCGACGCCATAGGGACTACGGTGGGGGCAGGACTCGGCACTTCGACGATTACCTGCTATATCGAATCCGCAGCCGGAGTCTCAGACGGCGCTCGCACCGGCTTGGCAAGCCTGGTCACTGCGGCGCTGCTCTTCGCCTCAATGTTCTTCAGCCCCCTAGCTTCGATGATTGGGGGAGGAATCCGTGTGGGGGTGGACGCCGGCCAAAATCCCATCCTCCGCTATCCTACCCTTGCCCCGGCATTAATCGTGGTGGGATCAATGATGCTCAAGGTGCTGCGGGAATTTGAATGGGACGACCCCACCGAGTACCTGCCCGCATTCCTCACCGTCGTGGGAATCCCCTTGACCTTCAGTATCGCGAATGGAATTGCCTTCGGTCTGATCTCTTATTCGGTTGCCAAGCTGGCCACCGGACGCTGGCGGGAGTGCCCAACTCTTACCTACATCTTCGCTGCCCTGTTTGTAGTGCAATTCCTGATCTTGTGATTGGGATTAACCACCTGGGGGCAGGGCCGCTTCGAGGATGAAGATGGCGGCGTCCGCGCGCAGGTTGGGAAGAAAACCCACCTCGGCGTACGTTCCCCGGGCGGAAGTTCGCAGCGGGATTTCTCGCAAGACCTTTAACCCAGCTTTTCGGCAGAAATTCCGGAAGTCATGGATTGTGGTGAGGTGAATGTTGAGCGTCTCGTACCACTCATGAGGCAACTGCAAGGTCTTGGGCATGCGGCCTTTGAGGAGGAGCTGCGACCGTACCCGCCAATGAGCGAAATTGGGAAAGCTGACGATACAGCGTTTGCCCACCCGCGCCATTTCCCGGATGAGCACCATGGGCCGATGCAATACTTGGATGGTATTGGTCGAGATCACGTAGTCCACCGACTGGTCCGGGTAGTCGGCCAAACCTTCGTCCAAATCACCGTGCTGGACGCTGAACAGACCCTTGGCGACGCAGGCCTGGATGCAGGCTTCGGACAGCTCGATGCCCTCTGCCCGGACTCCTTTCAACACCTTGAGGGCCAGCAGAAGGTCGCCCTCGCCGCAGCCCAGGTCCAGGACGCGCGTACCTGCTTCGATGAGGCTGAGAATCAGCTTGTGCTCGGGAGTAAGGCGGACAACCGCTCCCGTCTCAGGCAATCGGACTTCTTCGGTCAACCCACCCATAAGCTACGACGTCTCCTTCCACCCGTGGCCAAGAAAGTTGGTGATGAGCGAAGTTAGTTGTCCAGACTCCAGCAAGAAGGCATCGTGCCCATAGTCGGTCTGAATTTCTGTGAAAATCGCGCGGGCATTCACGCGCCGCAGAGCGCTGACAATTTCTTTCGATTGGTAGGTCGGGAACAACCAGTCAGACGAAAACGAGATGACAAGAAACCTGGCTTTGACTCCGGCAAAAACCCCTTCCAGACTCCCGTTGCCTTGGGTCAGGTCGAAGTAGTCCATCGCCTTGGTGATATAGAGATAGGAGTTGGCATCGAAGCGGTTGACGAAATGATCGCCCTTGTAGCGCAGATAGCTCTCGACCTGGAAATCGGTGCGAAAATCGTAACCATAAGCCGACTTGTCTTGCAGCCTGCGGCCAAACTTCTGGTGCATGGAACGGTCGGAAAGATAGGTAATGTGACCGATCATCCTGGCAATGGCCAGACCCCGGCGGGGGAGCGTCTTCCCGTAGTAGTCTCCCTCACGCCAGTTGGGATCAGATTGAATCGCCACGCGACCGACTTCGTTGAAGGCAATAGCCTGGGCGGAGAGCTTGCTCGTGGTAGCGATGGGGATGGCGAGGCGCACCATGTCAGGGTAGCTGACCACCCACTGCAAGACTTGCATCCCGCCCGTTGACCCGCCGACCACACCGAGCAGCCGCTTGATCCCCAGGTGGTCGATAAGAACCTTCTGGGTGTCAACCCAATCGCGGATCGTGACCATCGGAAAGGAGAGCCCATAGGGCCGCCCGGTTTGAGGGTTGATCGAACTGGGTCCGGTCGAGCCCTGGCATCCCCCCACAATGTTTGAGCAAATGATAAAGTACTTCCGAGTGTCGAAAGCCCTCCCCGCGCCGATCATGATATCCCACCAACCAGGATGCTTGTCACGAGGATGATGATATCCGGCCGCATGGGCGTCCCCGGAGAGCGCATGAACGACCAGAATGGCATTGTCCCTGGCCTCATTCAGTTCGCCATAGGTCTCGTAGGCAAGCGTAATCGGTCCTAGTGTTCGCCCGCACTCCAAGGTCATCTCGTTGGGAGGGGCGGCAAACGTGAGGTACTTGGTTTCGACGATTCCGACTGAGCCTTCTTCTGCCATCTATCCTGCCTCTATTTTCCCCGTAGTAGGGGCGAGCGGCGCTCGCCCGTGGGCCGAATCCGTCAGTTGACGGATTCGGCCCTACCCCAGGAGCCGCGTGGTCCTACTTCCCGGCGGCCTGGAGCGCTTGGTCAATGTCCGCGATGATGTCTTCAATATTCTCCAGGCCAATCGAAAGCCGGATGTAGTCCTCCGTCACGCCTGTCTCAAGCTGTTCCGCCGGAGTCAACTGCTGATGCGTGGTGCTGGCGGGGTGGATGACCAGGGACTTGGCGTCCCCAATGTTGGCCAAGTGGGAGAGCAACTTCACGGCATTGATGAACTTGATTCCGGCCTGCAAGCCGCCCTTGATACCAAAGCCCAAAATAGCCCCGAAGCCGTGCTGGAGGTACTTTTTCGCCAGCGCGTGCGTGGGGTGACTGGGCAGCCCGGGATAATTCACCCACGTCACGGCGGCGTGCTTCTCGAGGAACTGCGCCACCTTCAGGGCATTTTCACAGTGTCGCTGTACGCGCAGCGAAAGAGTCTCGACCCCCTGCAAGACCAGGAAAGCGTTAAAGGGACTCAAAGCCGGGCCGAGGTCACGCAGGAGTTGAACCCTCACCTTAATCATGTAGGCAAGATTCCCGAAGGTCTCCACAAACTTCATATTGTGATAACTGGGATCAGGTTCGATCAGGGATGGGAACTTCCCGTTTGCCCAGTTAAATTTCCCTGAATCGACGATGATGCCTCCGATTGAATTGCCATGGCCACCCAGAAACTTGGTCAGGGAGTGAACGACGATGTCCGCGCCCCACTCGAAAGGGCGGCAGAGGTAAGGCGTGGCCACCGTGTTGTCAATCATGAGCGGGACTCCCGCCTCGTGAGCGACCTTGGCCACCGCCTGGATGTCCAGCATATCGTTCTTGGGATTGCCCAGCGTTTCCGCGAAGATGAGTTTGGTCTTTGGAGTGATGCCTCGGCGGAAATTCTCCGGGTTCGTCGGGTCGGCAAAGACCGCCTCGAATGCCCAGCTTGGGGAAAGTGTGATGGAATAAGTTATAGGTGCCACCGTAGAGGCTGGCGGAAGAAACAATCTGGTCTCCGGCCTGGGCAATGTTCAGGATGGCGAGGGTTTCGGCAGCTTGCCCGGAGGCTGTCACCAGGGCCGCAACTCCGCCCTCGAGTGCCGCTACCCGTTCCTCGAGCACTCCCCAAGTGGGATTCATAATGCGCGTGTAGATGTTGCCGAATTCCTTTAAGGCAAAAAGGTTAGCGGCATGGGTTGTGTCCTTGAAAACATAGGATGTGGTCTGGTAAATGGGGACGGCGCGCGCCCCGGTTGTGGGATCGGGATGTTGTCCTCCATGTAGTGCGATCGAGTCGAAACCAAGTTTTCTTTCCAACGTGTCCTCCTGTTTGAGATGAGTTCCCATACTCGCCTACTCACCTGAGTTGGCCCGATTGTGACTGGGGAAATAATGGAAGGTCGTCGAAGAGGCAATAAAATCAAAAGCCCCTTCCGGCTGGGAAGAGGCTCATTAGAAATCTTCTGGCCCCTCTCATCTTCCCCATATCCGGGCGGGAGTTGGCACCTGTCCCCCGATCTGTTATCGGGGCGGTTGTCGTGGCGTCATCGGGCCCGTCCCTCGGCCACTCTAGATGAGATTCAGGGTTACTGAATCAGCTATTCAATTGTCCCGAACATCATACGAGAGGGCATGACATCATGTCAAGAAAAAATCGTCGACGCCACGTGAGGGCAGCCCTTGTGGCCGCCCGCCTTTGCCAGGGCAGCCGGCCCCCCGCGTGCGCCACCGTTACCCCGCGGTGGCAGTGTGTCCTGTAGGTCGCCCCGGCTTCGGCGCTCTGCCTCGCGAGGTAGCTCGGGCATTATGTCGTATGTGCGTGCTCGGAAGCATTCCCGCCCTCACCGTGCAAGTTCGTGGTTGTCTGGTACGCTCCGGGTTCGCTCTCTGTCTCTGGCGAGCTGTCCTTTGTTTTCTTAGACATTCCCGTTCTGTTCCTTGATTTTTCAAGTTCTGGCGGCTCGAGTGTTTCCGGGGCCTCATACGGAATGTCGATGCCTAGCGTTGGATCGATATCTTCCATTTCGGGGTCATTGCCCTCATCGGAACCGGTGCGCACTATCAGAGACTCGAGCGAGTCGTCCAAAAACTGTTTACGCAGGCCCATTACGATCTTCACCTTGCGGTCAATCGAGCGGTCGAGGGCGCTCTCCTGGCGCAGCATCATGCGCCACGTCTCGCCCTCCGGGGCAAGGCAGGCGTCCCGCTCGATAGCGGTTTTCTCCGCGTTCACCTTCTCGGCGTATTCGAATTCCTGCTGCACGGCAGCGATTTCCTCATCCAGTAGACGGAGAAGTTCCTGGAGCTCGGTCTCGCGCGCCTGCTGGGTCGCGCCTTTCTGCCGCTCCCCGGTTTCGCTCGAGTCCGAGAAAAGGCGGAGCAACCTCGAAATCCGAGCCACCCGCCAGCCCATCATGCCCCGGTAAAGGTTTTCCAGGACGTCCGGTAGCGCGGCCCCCCGGCCTTGGGGTCCGGGGCTCTTCTCGAATGTCGATGGCCGATTGTCGATTTCTGATTGCGCACCTCCTGCGCGGCCATCCTTGGCTGGTAGCGTGGCCCCCGGGTCTTGGGGTCCGGGCGTCGTCCCCGCGCCCGAACTGGGTAGCGCGGACCCCCAATGTTGGGGTCCGCGGCTTGTCCCCGGTCCTGAGGAAGAGCCGCAGACCTCAGAGGCGGAGGTCTGCGCTACCAGCCCTCGAATAACTCCCAGCGTGGACAGAATCCTTCTCAGCCGCACGCACGGATCGGTCGATTCCGCCACGGCGATCTCGAGCATTTCGGGGTGAGCGGGATCGAACGTAGCGTTGGCCATCTCCTGCTCCCGGCGGTGCTGCCCCTCTTCCACCGCTTGCAAGGCGCGGCGCATGACGCCGGTTTGCATGCGCTCGAGCCTCCCGCGGCGCCAGTACAGCTTTGCCAAGTCTTCGATCTGTCTCCGCCAGAGCGTGTCTCCGGGACCGTAGGTGGTCATAAGCTCCCGCTCGAGGGCTTGGAACTCCTGCGGATCTTCGCCCAGGGCCAGCATAGCAAGCTGGTGGTTCTCAGCGGCGGCGTAGAAGCCGTGCTTGAGGGCATTCATCTTCACTTTCTCTTTACCTGCCGCGCTGCGCGGTCCGGTGGCATGCTGGGCGTTGCGGCGCGCGGCCTCGAGTAGCTCGGGTGTAAGCTCGGGTGATTTGCGTAAAGACATGGTATCTCCTTGGTGTTGGTGGATGATCGAGGAAGGGCCCTTCCTCGAAGGGTAGGGGCGTTCACACGTATAGGCTAGCAGAATGGCGGGTTCTTGTCAAGAGAAAAATGCAACATGGCTAGGCCACGTTTTGGAGTGCGGTAGCCGGAGCACCGCCATACATGCAAGTCGGCGTCTGTGCGTTCGCGCCCGGGCCCCGTTCCTTCGCTTGTCATTCCGAGCGCAGCGACCCGTCGCCGTGCCTCCTGGAGTCATACGGCAGGCAGGCCGAAGGCTTTGGGCCGCAGGACGAGGAATCTCGCTCTGGTTCTTGCTTCGGGCTCACTCCTTGCTCGAGTGCATTCGTAGCAGGCGCGGAGGCAGGCGCAGTTTGCCTTCCTCCGCGTCTCTACCGCGGGAACGAATTGACGAGCCGCAGACGAAAGGCAAAGTGCGCCGACGTCTGCGCTGACCTGCGGCACAACGCCTGGGTTTCCATAACGAGCAAGTGCCTGTCCGCCCATTGATTCTTGGAAGGGCTGTTCTCACCAGCAATGGCTAAATGCTAGCCGACAACGGAGGAGTTATGTTCCCACAACCCCGTATCCGGGGAGTTTGCATGATTGCTGGTGGGATGGGGATTTCCCGCCAGCTATTTTTGGTCCCTCTCAGCGTGGCCAACTTCCGAGTGGCTGACCATACAGTCGGAACCTCCGGGCGCCACATCCGCGCATAGGCGATTTCTCGTCAAAGTACCCGGCACTGCGATATTACTAAACTCTGGAGACGAGCAGGATTTGTTTCGTTGGGCATTTGGTCCAGGGGTCGACGTTTGCTTCATCTGGCCGAAAATTCTGCGCGTTGGCGAGTTAGCGTTTCAGAAAATGCGCGCACGGCTGCTATCCATTCAGGCTCAGCCCGATCAGTTCGTCGGACGCCGATTCCTCGAACTGAATCTCCGGCTCGCTACGACTTGTAGCCGCATTCGTAACCAGCCGGGCCGCGAACGCGGCGGCGGCCACAGTACCGGCCATCGCCCAGTAGCGCAGCGGGCTCGCCATGGCGCGCTGCTCAAGTTGTGCGAACTCGTGAATGACTATCACCACCGGGACGACGCCGACCCAGAACACCATGTGGGCCTTCGACTTTCCTGGTAAGTAGGAACAGGTGAAAGGAATTTTCCGAAAGCCCCGCAGAGAGATGTCCGCGAGGAGGCTGCCGAGTAACCCGAGTACCAGCAAGTGCTCCGCTACCGTCGTCCAAGGCCAGAACCACGGCAATAGTGCGGCCGAGGCCGCCAAGACCGGGAAGACTGAGGCTGCCAGCAGGGCTCGCCGGACTGCCGAAACGCGCTCCGTGCCTCCTAGCGCCGGTGTCACGCGAAAGACCCAGTTAGCACGCAGGTCTAGCGGCAGAGAAAACACTGTCCGGATCCCTAGCCACCAGGGGCATAACATCAGTATGCTCGCAGCCAGCATGGGGAAGTTAACCCGTTGCACGAGGTCAATCCATGTCAGATTCGTCACCTCCTCCCTCACGCCTTCCAGGTATATAGCCACAATCGCGAAACCGCCGCCCAGGTAGAACGTCAGAATCGCCCGATGCCGCTGACTGCGCAGCAGAGTTCGGATAACGAATTGCGCCAGCGCCGTCTGCGGCGAATTCCCAAATCGCGGCAGCCAAATCCCCCCGTGTGAGCCTGGCACGACATCCGGTTCTTCCACGATCTTGCGCAGCGTCCTCAGATACGAAAGTAAGAACGCCCCACCGGCTACGAGTATCGCGACGGCGAGGCCCGCCACGGCCCGGCGCGCGAGCGGCGCCATCACGGTGTGACTCTCAACTGGGAAGGCGCCGCTCATCTCGCTGAGGAATCCGGTGAACCAGTACGACGGCAGGCAGGCCAGCACGCGTTGATTCTCGGGCGCCGCGAGAGCCGCCGCCGTGTCCAGTGACGGTTGAAAGCAGATAACGTCGAGCAGCAGGATGAACGCGGCAATCTGAAGAACTGACGAGACGCGCAGAGACCACCGCCGAGGCAGTTGCGCCGCTGCGGCTTGCACGCCCAAGAGGGCGCAGTACAGAAACGTACCTGCCGCCAGAAGCGTGGCCCAGAAGGCCGCCACAAACCGGATCGTCCCCGCGAATCCGGAGCCGGGAGGAGCCAGCGCTATCGGATAGGCGAGGCCGGCAAGCCAGTTCCACGCCGCCACGGCGAGACCCAGTGAGGACGCCGCCGCGGCAATTTTGGCCGCGACGAGCGTCCGCATAGGAACGGGGAGGGGGGCCAGCACTAGAACGTCGCGGCGATCCAGAAAGGTGGAGTCCCAGCTCAACAGCGTGAATACTCCAACCACCAGCATGGTAAGGGAGATCAGGAGGCGTTCCACGGGCCAAACCGAAGCAGCTACCGGGTGTTCCCGAACGGCCGCCCCGGCCGGGAGCGCGCCCCACGCGAGAAGGATACCTCCGAAGACTAGGAGAGAGCCAAACTGCCCGAGCAATTCAAGAGCGTCTCCGTGAGCGGATGCGGACAACAGTTCCACATCCATGAGGCGGAAAAGGAACTGGCGATAGAGAACGCGGAATTGCAGGTTAGTTTTCATCGTCGTCGGATCCACGCCACCAATTGTGGGTCAGGCGCGAATTAGATCGGCTATTTCGCGCGCCACTGCCGTGGTGTCCTGCTCCACGGCAAGCTGCGAGAAAATCTCTTCCAGCGTCGGAAGGGCCATCAGCGTCCGCAGCCGGTCGATGGAATCGTCGGCCACCACCTTTCCGCGATGCAAGATCACCACGTGCGAGCAGACCCGCTCCACCGTCTCCAATTCGTGTGAGCTGAAGAGGACGACCTTGCCGCCCGCAGCCAATTCCTGGATTAGCCCGCGCAAGACCAGCGAGGTGGGAACGTCCAGCCCGGAGAAGGGTTCATCGAGCAGGATAAGGTCGGGATTGTGAAGCACGGCCGCGGAAAATAGAATCTTCTGCCGCATGCCTTTCGAATACGAGGAGAGAGGTGCGTGCCGGTCGCTTTGCAGCGATAGTAGTCTCAGGAACCCATCGATCCGCTCCGCCGTCCGCCGGGCAGGCAACTCGCGCAACTGGCCCACCATGACTAAGTATTCAAGGCCGCTGAGGTGAGAATAGAGATGCGGCTCCTCGGGTACGTAACCCATTCGCCGCTTGAATCCAAGCAGGTCGCTGCGGATCGGCTGGCCATCGAAGAAGATATTGCCGGACGTGGTCTCGATGAGCCCGGTGATCATCTTCATGGTGGTCGACTTGCCGGACCCGTTTGGCCCCAGGTATCCCGTGATCTCTCCCGCGCGCGCCTGAAAACTCACATCATCCACAGCCAGGATAGCGGGAAATCGTTTTGAGACATTACGGAGTTCGAGCATTCAGACTTCCTCCCCCGCCCCCTATGTAGCAAACTACTCTGCCCTTGTCAAGTAGCATTCTACATAGCTATAATCCACGGCATGGCGCTTGAAACGAAACTCTCGCACACTGCTGCCATGATCCTCCAGGCAATCGAGGCGGGCTACGCGTATGGTTTCACTGTGATGGAGACGACGGGGCTCCCGAGCGGCACCGTTTATCCGGCTTTGCGGCGGCTCGAGCGCGACGGGCTGATCCGCTCCTACTGGGAATCGCAGGCGGCTGCCGACGCCGGGCAACGGCCCCCACGGAAATACTACCGAATCACCCGTGCCGGCCAGGCCACCTTGGCGGCTTCGCAGAAGCGATACCCGTTGTTAAACAGATTATTCCCCGTGCCTGCGCAGGATAAGGCATGATGCTTCGCCGACTGCATCTCGCCATTATCCAAACCGCGGCGCTGCTGGTTCCCGCGCCTGATAGGGCCGAATGGTTGGCCGAGTGGAGAGCGGAACTCTGGTACGTCAACCGGCGCGCCACGGCATTCTGCCTCGGTTCGATCTGCGATGCGTTCTGGATGAACCGGAACACTTCCGCCCCGCGGCCGCCCCGCCGGTTCGTTCTGGAATCTCCCGTCAAATGCGTGATGCTCCTGGCGGGATTGACGGCGTTCAGCTTCCTCCTGGCTTTCGGCCCACCCGGCGACAATCTGGCGCCGCCCCCTCGCGATGGCGAATCGCAAAGTGTTGCACCAGCAGCGGCCGCGAGCGATTCCAACCCGCCATCACCGGCGGACCTGGAATCGTCCCTTCCCAATCGCATAGACCAACCATCGACGACCAGCGCGCCCCACCGGCCCGGCGAGCCCAAGACGGAAACCCGGCGAGACGGCGACCAGGACTTGCCGCTGGCTTGTTTCTACGTGGGTCTTGTTTCGCTAGCGGTTCTGTCGTCGGTTAGGCCCTTACGCCTCGGCGAGTATCCGGTGAATCGCTACGCGCCGGCGGCCCCCTTCCGGTTGCTCCGCTGGGTTTTTCTTGCCGTCAAGATGGCTCTCATCGTGCCCATGGCGCTGTGCGGTGCTCTCGCGCTGGCCTCCATCATGCCCCCACTTGGGGGTTGGGCCATGTTCTTGGGCCTGTTCTTCGGATTCCGCTGGGCCCTCATGGATCAGCGCGAGCGCTGTCCGGTTTGCCTTCGGTTGCTCTCGAACCCCACGCGCATCGGTGATCCCTCGCAATCTTTTCTCGGGTGGTACGGAACCGAGCTCCTTTGCTCGCGCGGACATGGGTTCCTTTACATTCCCGGAACCTCCACAAGTTGGTGCCAAGCGCAACGCTGGCAGTACCTCGATCCCACGTGGAACACCTTGCTTCCCTAGCCGGGTACGACAACGGGAGATTTCGATGAGAAGCGCCCTGGATCAAGAGCTGAGGGATCGAGATCACGCCCTCTGTGCCTGCGGAGCGCTTGCCGGTCGCATCCTTGCAGGATTCTTGACAGGAGATCCCCATATCACCGCTGGCCTGCCCAATATCTCAAGCGTGCTGCGGGAAATACGTCCTCGCCAACAGTTTAGGACTCGGATAGTATTTGCCGGCGTCAGTCGCGCCTGACTAAAGCATTCCGGCCGGATGACGTAAGGGCAATCCGGAAGTTGCACCCCGCAGGGCGAGTGCTGACGCATGGCCTAGGTCGGAAACCGATCACTGGCGGGAACAGCCCTTCGCACCAGCAAACTCCCCCGAAGTCCCCTCCGGGGAACTTTGTGGCGGACTGGCGCAGACACCCGCCTTTTGCTTGCGACCTCCCGAGGGGAGAAGTGGGAGGGGGCAGCAAAGGACAGGTTTCAGGTGTCAGGTGTCGGGTTTCGGGGGGCAGAGCGGGATTCTTCGCTGCCATGAAAGTGCCTGTGCCGAAGGCACCTTGGAGTGCGGTAGCAGCAGCTGCCGCCTTTTGATGCTCCCGTCCCTGGGAGTGCGGAAACCGTTGCGATTCCTGTTATATACTCACAGCAGTGCCGAAGGCAGTCGAAAGACGGTAGCTGCTGCTACCGCACTCCAAGGCGAGCCGCGGGCCCCAAAACCAGGGGCCGCGCTACCTGCCAGTTCCGCTGGCAACAGGCCGCGTCGGTGCAGGGACAATTGCCATGGGCACTCTTGCGAAGGCCACGCGGTCATGCGCGGGATCAAGCACATTCACCTGCAAGGTGTAGCGACCGGGGTGGAACTTAGCCAGCGGAATATCTACAAAGTAGCTGGCTTTGCCCTCGGAGGCCTTCCCCACTTTTCCAGGAAAGGGGCCGGCATCCGCCACCTTCGCTCCCTTTCGGAAAAAAGCCAGCGCCACCGAGGGTGTGACGGCTGCATTTGCGGTTCCAGGCGCGGCTGCCTTGGAAGCTGATTTCCCTCCGTAGGATTCGAGCAGCACAAAGAGGTTCTGATTGGTTCGGAATACCCTCGTCACACTCGGCAATACGGATTTGTCTTCCAGCTTCAGCGGATTCTCATTTTCGCCTTTGGACTTATTTCTGCGCCCCGCGCTGCCCCCGCTGGCTTTCACCTCGTTAGAAAGCACCACCGAACTCAGCGTGAGTCCGCCCGTGGAGACCGGCGGCAAGTTGAGCGGTTCTTCGAAAGTCCCCATCTTTCCACTCTGGTTTTCCCTGACCAGGACCTTCAATTGGAACTTCCCCGGTGGGAGTACCAGACTGCCTTCGTAGAGGAAATTACCGGCCAGGAGCATGTCGTACGATTCACCGCTCACCTTCACCGGCAGCGTGTCCCGAAGCACCCCAGCCGGCTTCCCCGAGGAGTCAGTGGCTCGCCAGATGAAATCGAATTCCGTTTCGTGCGAATTGGATTTCTTCAGCAACTGCACTGCTGAGCCCGGGATTTTGGCCGCCAGCACAACATAATAGGTGTTGTCAGGACGCTGGAAGTACGAGGCATCAACCACAAAGGGCAAGTCCAGAAATGGCTCGTCGAGATTGATCGCTTGCTGAAGCTGGGCTTCTTTGTCGTCGCGCGTGAATTGGCGAAAATTCTTGGGCGCAAAGTAGCCGGGTCGGGCTTGCACCTTCACTCCGGGCCGGATTACCTCGACGCGGATTTTGCGGAAGCGCCCATCGGAGCGAGTGTTGGTAGGGGAATAGCCCAGCATGTAATAACTGGAGTTTTCCGACTGGACTTCCTGGAAGGCTTCGCCAAAATCGTTGGTGTCGTAAAAGGTTCTGCCCCCGGTATCCTGCGCCAGCGAGGCCAGGGTTTCCCGGCTGCTGTGCATCGAGGAAAGCTGGGAAGACGTCGCCGAACCGCCGTACACACCCGTGCCGGAAGGGCTTGCAGAAGATGCGTCGCCACCGGGCGGCAGCGCCATCAAACCCCGCGTATCCATGGTGTACAGCGAGACGTTCGACCGGTTGGCGGCGGCGACGGTGGCCAGCATCTGCGCCTGGTTTTCAATCCCGGTGCCGGTGACGCCGCTGGAAAAGTGAATGACCGACTTCCTCCCTGGAACCCCGCGCAACATTTCCGCTAGAGATTCGACCGCCGCGAGCTTTTCGTCGGTGTTAAAGATGTTGAATTCAGTCTCGTCAGGTGTGAAGGCGTCGGAAACATCCTGCGTTACTACTTCTTGGCCCGATGCGTCGGTCGAGCCTGCCGCGCCCACGCTTCCGCCAGCGGCCAGGTTGGAGGATTCCTCTCCCACCAGGATGCCATTCACGGCTTTGGTAAGAGCATCACGGTCGTTGGTGAAGTTCTGGACCACCCGCAAGGTCGACGTGTATGTGACCACGGCCACCAGATCCGCCGGCGTCAGCCTTTTCTGCACGAACGTGGTGGCGGCTTTCGTGGCGCGCATCAGGTCGTCCGGCTGCATTGACGACACGTCGAAGAACAGCAGCGTGAGACGGTGGTCTTGCAAGACGGTCGCCGGGGAAACGTTGGGCGGGAGTTTTGCCAGGTCAATCGTGGGCGGGGGGCCGTTGGTGGTGCTTGCCTGCGCCAACTTCTCGATGTTCTCGAGGCTGAAGGAGGTGATGGTTTGCGGTACACCGTCTTCAAAAACCCGGAAGTCTTTCGCCGCGAGGTCGGTCACCAGTTTTCCCTTGGAGGTTACCCGAACGTCCACGAGCACCAGGTTGGTCTGGCTGCGCAAAACAAATCCTTGGCGATTTGTGGGCGCCTGTGGGGTTCCGGCCTCTGTGCTCTGCCCCTCCAGCGCCAGGGGCGCCACAGATAACCCAAATACCAGCGCCGCAATTGAGAGCTTACTTAGGAAAAGTTGTACGCTTCGCTGCATCGTAGTGTCCTTCAGGTCGAAAAGTCGAGGAGTTCAGGAGTCGATGAGTCAAGAGCCAAAAAGGCAATTGCGTTCGTGCGTTGGACATTCGACTCTCGGCTGCCGTCCCAGCCAAACATCTCGCGGATCCATTAGTTCAGAGCGAGATTCCTCGCTTCGCTCGGAATGACAGAACTTTCGACCACCGACTCGCAACTCCTCGACTCTCGACTCCTCGACTGCCCTTAGAACCTCAGGCGCAGCGAAAAGACCACGCTGCGCATTGCTCCCACGCTGGTCACGCGCCCGAAGCCCTGCCCGTTAACCACGGTACTCAGACCCGCGAACCTCGGCGTGTTAAAAATATTGTTCGATTCGACCCGGAAGTCACCTCGAATCCCATGCTCGCGGGAGATCGTCACCAACTTGTCCAGCGACATGTTGAAGTTCACCATGCCCGGTCCGGGAATCGTGTCGCGTCCCGCATCGCCGTACTCGCCCGCAGCCGGGAGCGAAAAGGCGGCGGTATTGAAGAAGTCCAGCGTGGTCCGTTGCGAGCGTGCGAGCTGGACGGGCAGGCCTGTGGCGTCCGCGCGCAGGTTGGAAATCGCGGCCCTCCCCGCCCGGTTGCTGAGGTTGCCCAGAATCTGCGCCGTGTAGGGCGTGCCGGATTGGATGGTCGTGTTGCCGCTGATCTGCCAGTTCCCCAACACCCGGCCAGCCGTTCCGCCCTTATTGAGCCAATGTCGCTGCTCGCCGAAGGGGAGTTGATAGTTGTGATTGATGAGCAGCCTGTTTCGTATGTCGAAACTTGAAAGCGCTCGTTCGGCCTGCAAGTCGAGATAGTTCTGGGCTACGGTTCTACCCGCGCCGCCCACGCTCGCCGCATTGTCGATCGACTTCGCAAAGGTGTAGTTACCGCTCATCGAGAACCCGCCATGGAACTGGCGACGCAGTCCCACCTGCAAGCCATGGTAGATTGAGGCCGCGCCCGAAGTCTCGTAGGTGAAAGCCAGAGCATTCTGGAGCGCGGTCTGGGTCCCGCTGGTGATGGGCGCTCCGGGCGGCGACTGGTTCGGGGCCAGGAGCAAGTCCAGCTTGGTCCCTTTTGTGCCCACGTAGCCGACGGAGAGGATAACGTTCCGGACGATTTCATCTTCGATCGAGAAGTTCCAAGTCTGCGCGTAAGGAGTGCGGAAGTTGGGGTCCAAGGCGTAAGTGTTGGTCAGAATATTCGCCCCTAATTGGGGGAAGCCACTTTCGAGCGTCAGCACCTGCTGCGGAGTCGCAACCAGGGTGGAAGCCTGGGCAAAGGGCGGCTGGCTGGCCATGTTGGTGTAGATTCTGGAATAGATGCTCCCATCGTAGAAGATCCCGTAGCCGGCGCGCATTACCAGGGAGTGTTGAGACCAGGGACGGTAGGCCAGACCGATGCGCGGCGCGAAATTGTGATCGTCCCCGCGCAGCAAAGAGGACGGCAGGCTGCCCGGCTGCTGACCAGTGACGACCGCCGCGGATGAAAAGCCGGGGGTGAAAGTCAAGTCCGCAAGGTGGCCGTACTTCTCCGTGAAGGGAAGGTAGTATTCGTAACGCAAACCGTAAAGGATTGTCAGGTGCGCAGTGGCCCTCCAGTCGTCCTGAAGGAAACCCGAATACACCCAGGAGCGGAAGTAGTTACTGGTGTCGCCGAAGCGGACTGAGGTGGTCTGGGGGAGGCCCAGCAGATAATCCGCAAAGTCGAATCCCGTGTTCGCCACCGGAAGACCGTCCGTGGTGAAGTCGCTGGTCGTATAGCCGCTGAAGGCGAAAGTGCCGCGCGCATTGGGGTCGGTCAGAAGGTTCTGCTCGACCCGCCGCACCTCACCCCCCATGCGCAGGTTGTGCTTGCCCACGTTGCGAAGAAAAATATCAATCACGCGGAAAGTCTGATTGCGCGTGAGGGAAGGAATGACATCATTCAGCCCGGTGAAGTTCGTAAACTGGATCATGGGCAGTCCCCAGTTAATCGGAGTCGTGGAAATACCTTGAATGCCGAGATCACCGGCGATGTCTTGTTTGTACGCAAACGCATTAAGTGTGGAGGACCGCTGCCGGTTGAAATTCGCAGTCAATGTATTGATGGTGCGCGGGCCGAGGGTGTGAATCTCCGTCAGGTTCACGTTCTGGCCTCGCGTTGAACCGGTCGAGGTCAAGGAGGGAAAGCTGGAAACCGAGTTGCTGCGCGCGGAATTGAAGAAGTACATAGCGTTGATGCTGTCTTTCGAGGAGAGCTGGTGTCCGATGCGCCCCATAATCCGATCGCTGGCGGTGGGTAACGAATCCTGGAGGTGAAAGTTCTGGACCGTGCCCGGGATGTTTGGGGAGGGTGAGGGGATGTAATTCAGCAAGGCCTGGGCAATCTTGCTGTTCGCGTTGTTCAATCGCCCCGCAGGGATCACATTATTGGGAAATGCCAGATGAGTGGTTGGATCGATAATCGCTCCCTTATAAATCGGATTGCCACCGGCGTCATAGAGGGGGTTGCCCTGGGTGTCGGTTAACTGATCTTTTGTGTTCAGAAGCGAACTGAAATTACCGTTCAGGTAGTCCGCCGTGGGGACGGTGGCAAAACTGTCAAACGGACTCTTGCCACGCGTCATGCTGTAATTTACGAAGAAACTCGTTTTATTCCCGCCGTTGTATATCTTGGGGATCACGAGGGGCCCGCCAATGCTTGCGCCCAACTGCTCGGAGTAGGATGCAATCTGGGGAGACTCCGCCACGTTCAACGGGTAAGGATGAGCATCCAGAACCGAATTGGTGTAGCGCTCGAAGATATTGCCGCGCAGCCGATTGACTCGCGCCCGGCCTCTTGCCCAATTTCCTCCGCCACCTCCCCCCATGGCAAACATTTCAATCGGGCCGCCTCCTCCGAATCCTCCCCCGCCAAATCCGCCTCCGCCGCCCGGTCCTCCGCCCGGACCGCCACCCCCAAAGCCTGGAGCGCCCTGCCCTTGCTGCATGAGGCCGCGAAATTGCTCGAACCTTTGCCTCAGATTCTGGTCCCCTCCGGGAGTGGAAGCGGAGATGCCCTCGCCTCCACTGAGCAGGAATGAGTTCGTGGCACTGGCAGAGGAATCGGCATCTACGGAACCCTCGGCCTGTGCGCCGCCTTCAGCCGATTGCCCTTCGGAGAAACGAACCCCGCCTCCGTTCCCATTGCCGCTCATTGCAGCCGCAAGCGTCGCGCTCATCCCCTGAGCGCCCAGGGCAGCTTGCACTTGTGCCGCCAAGGCAGGGAGGTTCTGCGCCACTCGTTGCCCCGAAGGCCGATTGGTTGCACCGGAAGTGGTCGCCGATTCCGGCGTATTTATTACCAATGCGACGTTCACCTTCAGAGTTTTTCCTTCGCTCATAGGAATCGGTTCCCGCACGTCAGTCTGAAACCCCACCAGTGAAACTTCCAGCTTGTAGTTGCCGGGTGAGAGTCCATTGAAGACGTAATCCCCCGCTTCATCCGTCCAGGTCTCCTTTCTTTCGCCTGATTGGGGATTAGTGAGGACCACCGTGGCTCCGGGAACAGATACCCCTCCAGGCCCGTGGACGTGCCCCGTGAGGCCCCCAGCGTTGCTGGCTTGAGCGTGCACTTTCACAGGGAAAAGCCCGAGAAGGAGCGCCAAGAGTGGCGCCAACCAAAAAGCATTCCGACTTCGGTTGAATTTGAAGCATGTAAAAGCGGTTAGACTCATATCGTGCAGTGATCCTCATCCCTCTAAGACGAACTTGCGGCGCTTATGGTTTACACAACGCAATTCATGCCGCGCGCTGACCCTCTCCCTTGATTACGAATCTGCGGCGCTTGTGGTTACACAGTAACCGAGCCTGGAGTTTGGATGTTTAGCAAGCCCCTGCCGGTGTCATTCCGATCCCGCAGTCGCGGGAGAGGAATCTCGCTCTGTTCTCTCTTCCACCTACTCTCTAACTGATCTTGGGTTCCCATCCGCCCGAGCGCAGAGCGAGATTCCTCGCTGCTTTGAAAATGCATGTGCCGAAGGCACCTTGGAGTGCGGTAGCAGCAGCTACCGCCTTGCAGACGTGCCGCATGAACCGAAGGCGGTAGCTGCTGCTACCGCACTCCAAGGCGCTGCGCGCATTTTCATGCAACGTGGTGGGCCGAAGGATCATGAAATCTGCGCTCGGAATGACACCGGGCATGGTTACACGGTAACCGCGGACTGTCGTTGCACGTCCAAACCTTCAGGAGGAGGAGTATGCGCAAACTGTTCGCCTTGGCCCTTGGGCTTATCCTTTTTTCTATCACAGGTATTGCCTTCGCGCAACAGAAGGATGAAGCGAAAACGCCGCCGCAGAACACCCCGCGCGAATCCGCGGGGCCACCGGCTGGCGGAACCGTGACCTCCGTGGGTGTGGACCGCTTCGAAATCAAAAAGATGGATGGGTCCACGCAAACCGTGATGGTGAACGAACACACTCACTACCGCCAGGGACAACAGGACATCCAACTGGAAGACTTGAAACCGGGGGACCACGTCTTTGTTCGGGGTCAAGCCAACTCCAACAACGAGTTAGTAGCCGAGAACGTGCGACGCATCACTGAAGATGAGATACAGCGCTTTCAAAACGCCGGAGAGAGAGTCTTCGGCGCCATTGTTTCGATCGATAAGAATCAACTCAAGGTCAGTAATCCCCGCCAAGGGGAAAGAATCGTGCTGGTCAATGAGCAGACTCAATTTGTGAAGGAAGGCCAACCCATCGCTCTCAAGGACCTCAAAGTCGGCGACCGCATCTTCGCTCTGGGAAAAGAAGCTCAAGGGCAATTTCTGGCAACACGCGTCATGACCGGGCAATTCCGAGGTATGGGGCAAAGGCGCGATAACCAACAGTAGGCAGTAAGCAGAACGCAGTAGGCAAAAGGCGGAAGGTAGAGGGCAGTAGGCAACGACTCCCCCCGAAATGACTGCCCTCTCTCTTGGGGAGAGGGTGGACCGCGTCGGCGCTTTCGCCAGTCCGTCAACTGACGGAGCCGGGTGAGGGGTTACTTCCGTTGCCAAGCACACCGGAAATATGCTCCGAAAGGAGATGAGTTGAGAACGCTCGCGTGTTCAAAAGCCTATAATGGGTGGACGCGTTAGATACAACCCATGAGCAAGGGGAGGTTAGCCAGTGGAGACGGCAAGGCAGGAGGCGCAAGGAATGCGAAAGATATGGGTTTGTATCATGGCAGCCTGTGTCTTGATTGGGTTGGTCGGAATCAGGCATGACGTGTCCGCCGGGCAAGGGGCTAGCGAAGCGCCGCCAACCGCACAACAGGCGCGCCCGGCCCGCGGTCGGGTGGAGCGCCAGCTTCAAAGGATGGGCGAGCGTCTAAACCTGACTGAGGAACAGAAGGCAAAAATCCGGCCAATCCTCCAGAACCGGAACCAACAGCTTGAGGATCTTCGCGCAAAATCTTCGCTCCCACAAGGCATGGCACGAGCGAAAGCTCGCGAGATACGTAGGTCTGCCCGCCAGCAAATCGATCAGATCCTCACGCCGGAACAGAGAGAAATGGAAAGGGCAATGCGGCGGGGAAATCGCCCGAAGAGCGAGGGACTAGGGAAGAACGGTAAGCAGTAGGCAGTAGGCAGTAGGCAGTGGGCTGAAGGCAGCACGTCCAGACCTGTGGAGTTGGTGACTGAGAGTGGTGCGGTCATCTCCCCGTCCCCCGCCCCTAGTTCCAAACCCTCATTGTTCGATAGGCAGTGGGCGGTCAGCAGACTTCCCAGTCCCCGGCGACGAGGAGCGCACTGACCACTGCCTACTGCCTACTGTTCTTCCCCAGCCCCCAGTCCCCAGCCCCTTATTGTTCAACCATGATTAGGGCATGAGGGGGGAGGCGCAAGGTAACGCCGTCCGACGCCAGAGACGCCCCAGAAGTGGCGAAGACCTTCCGCAGTCTGCTCACCATTCCACCCAGACCCACAATTCTGCAAGCTACGGGGAGCTCCGTGAAATTCACCACGCCCACGCGCGCTCCCAGGGGAAAAACAGCCACACGAGGGGGCGCATCCGGCGAGGTCACCGTGAATTCTCCCACGATCTTGCGCAACTCCGCCAGCGCCTCCCGCTGCGCGCCCGCCATTTGGGCAACTCGGTCGCTCGAATCCACATAGGTAAGCCGGGGCAGCGAATCCGAAAAGACCACCAGACTGCCGTTACCTTCTTGCACCTTGAGCAGGTATTTGTCCTTGGGGAGGTTGATGGAGCCAGCCGAGAGCAGGCGGGGATCGCCCTCGAGAGCATGCGCCAGACCTTCACTGACCAGTGCGGTCCCGCCCGAATTCAGGAAACTCGCGAGCTTCGCCACGAACTCCCCATCCTTGAGCGAATGGAGCGTGAATAGCGCGGCCCGGGCCTTTTCGGGAAAGTGTGCCGTGGGGGCGAGGGGAATCGCCAGCATCCCAATCTGGTCGAACAGGTACGATTCATCACCAGGTTCGCTCGAGACAGGTTTATAGGCCGGAATTCCCGCCCAGTTTCCCGCGAGTTTACCCAGATCATCGAATTCCTTGCGGCGCGCGGCCAAAGCTTCGGCCTGCTCCTTGTATTGAGACGAAATCAAAGAGCCGTAGTGAAAGAGGAACACTTCCGGAGCGCCGGCAAGAACTGTGACCAGCGGCTGATCCAGATAGATTGTTGCGTTGGTCCCGAAAGGATCAAACCAGCCACCGCCTGTCTTTTCGCCGCCAATGTCCTTGAACCAACGGTAAATGAAGTAACCTCCATACTGTTGCTTGTGACCCCACTGCTCCGAGCTCGGGTCGCGCAACTCGGTCCCCACCCAGATGCGGTCGAAGAGCTCTGTCTCCCTGTCGGCGATATAACCGCGATCCTGGAAGTGGTCGTACCACTGGGGGTATTTCAGAATGACCTTCACCTTGGGATTGACCTGCTTGGCGGGGCCGAGCACACGGTCTCTGGCCATCTCGAGCATCAGCTTTTCGCGGTACTGTTGCCAACTCATCGGCCCTTTGGCGTTCGCGCACTCGGAACACTGGCAATCAGTGAAGAAGAAATCATCAATCATGATCTCGTCGAAAATCCCGGCGGCGAACCGGAAGATGGATTCCAGCCGCTCCTGGTTCTTGTGATTCGTATAACACACCGCCACGTCCCAGCCGGTAGAGGGCTTGCCGATATGCGTGGTCGTGACGCAGCCTGAAACGCGCAGCCCTGCTTGCCGGAAGAAGTCACGCGCGGTCTCGAGCGCCTGCTCCTCAGCCTGGTACCCGTCGCGGAACGTCTCCACGTAAACCTTGCTGATTCCCATCTTGTGGCAGAAATCGAGGGCCTCCGCGCGCCCCTTTTCTGTTGCGAGATGGTCCCGCACATCCTGGGCTGTGAAGAGCGTTGACCAATCAACTGCCCGGAGCTCGAAGGGATCGAAAAGCAACGTTCCGAAAAGGATGATTGGCAAGAGCGCGCGCGGCTGCCGCCGCTTTGGTAGAAGTGGAAAAGCAGGAAATGAGGGCATCGTCGGACCACCTCCAAGCCAGGGGATCGGCGCCCGCGGGACGCTCGTCGCCGGACGTGCCTCGCGGGGCACCACAAGATAGCGCAGTCGTTCGGGAAAGAAAAGCTGATACCGCAGCAAGTAGCGCGAGCGTCTCGCTCGCCGTAGCGCGGGCATCCTGCCCGCGGCCTCTTGCACCCCTTCTGTGGTGGCGACGGACCTCCTTCACCAAGGGCTGGTGAAGCTTCCTGCGCGCGGGAGCGGGACGCTCCCGCCACAGCGGGCCACACGCCCGCGCTACAAGATGCCGGGCTGCACTTGCAGCGCCCGTCCGAAAGCGCCTATCGTATTAGAAGCAGGAAAATGGCTCAAACTGAACCGATGTGGAGATGCGCATGGGGAAATTGGAAGTCCGGCTATTGAAACACACAAGTGGGGTTGCGCTCGACCACTATCTGCGCCTCTACAGCCGCAGCTTCAACCCTGATGAGCGCGTCAGCCCGCAGATTCTGCGCTGGGTCATCCAGCCCTCCCCGGCTAGAGTCAATCCCGTTCACCTCTTCGCCGCTTACTCGGACAAGCAACTTGTGGGCGGCGCCTGCACGCTGGTTCTCCCTATGTTCCAGGTCGTATTCGGAAGTTACATCTTCGTGGCTCCTGCGCTTCGCGGGCAAGGCCTGGGTGTGAAGATCCTCCGCGAGGTGCTCCGCCAAGAGAGGAAGGGACCCCATGGCTTGAACTGGAGGCTTTACGGCGAAGTCACCGCGTCTTCAGGCGACTCGTGGCACCGGCTTCTGGCCAAGGCGGGCTTTCGATTTTTCAAGACGATGTGGCCGCTCGCTTCGTATCAGCATCCGAGCAAAGTGGTGCCAGGCCGCCTCTGCTATTTCAACTTTCGCAAGCCGCCCGAACGCTTTTCCCAGCCTGCCCTCCTGACCTACATCCACGCCCTGTTTTACGGGCCTGAAGCCATGCACCGCCACCTGCTGCCGCGTCTCAAGCATTTTATTCAGCTCGAAGCTGAGGAGTAGGGACTGGGGAAATTGTGAATTATGAATTATAAATTATGAATTCCCCGCTGCTTGGCGATCTCTGTGTTTCGCCAACAGTTCTTCACCTTTACCCGCCAGACCGGCTTAAGCCGTACAACGAAAGCCGAAGCAAGTCGACGGTGGACTCTTCAGGATTGCAATTCATAATTCAGAATTCACAATTCATAATTTTCCCAGCCCCCAGTCCCTAGCCCCTAGTCCCCTGTGCCGAGGTGCCTGCGATATTGCAACAGGAGGTAGTTGTCCGTCATGCCGGCGATGTAGTCGCACACCACGCGATGCAGGGGGATATCTTGACATTGGGCGACGTAAAAGGGAGGGAGGCGGCGAGGGTGCTCGAGGTAGTAACCAAAGAGGCGTCGCACACACCGCACGATGACTTCCCGCTGCGACCCCACTTGACGGTGAGAATAGAGTTTCACATTCAGGAATTCCTTCAGCTCCTTGTTGTCGCGGGCGCGCCGGGGGCCTAAACCCACCAGGCGTCTCGACTGTGCGCGCACCTCCGCCACCGACCGGACGCGGGCGTCGGCAAGGCGCCCGCGAGTCGAGTCGATGAGGTCCGTCACGAGAATGTTCAGCATAGCTTTGAGGGCTTCGTTGAATTTCAGTTTCTCGCGAACAGCGGGGTACTTCCGCTCAATGGTCCGATACAGTGAATCAAACAAGCGCAGGCCCTGCCGGATGAGGGGAAGGGTAAGGAGTTTGGCCTCATATCCATCGTCGAGATCGGCGCAGTTGTAAGCGATTTCATCGGCGTGGTCGATCAACTGGGCTTCGAGCGGAGGCCGCGCCCCCAGCGCGTAGTCGGCGAGGTCAGGGTAAAGCGCGGGGTCGTATTCCCGCGAGTGCTTGATAATTCCTTCCCGGACTTCGAAGGTAAGGTTCAAGCCGGGGAAACCTGCGTATTTCTGCTCGAAATGTTCCACGATTCGCAAGGCGTGCAGGTTGTGGTCAAAACTATCCTGGAAGCGCGCCATGAGGCGGTTGAGCTCGGATTCCCCCGCGTGGCCGAAGGGCGGGTGACCCACATCGTGCACCAATGCGAGAGCTTCCACGAGATCGCCGTTCAGTCGCAACGCCCTCGCCACCGTGCGGCTGATCTGCGCCACCTCGAGCGTGTGGGTGAGCCGGGTTCGAAAATGGTCGGAGTAGCGTCGAGTAAAAACCTGGGTCTTGTTCTCGAGTCGCCGGAAGGCGCGGGAGTGAACGATGCGGTCGCGGTCTCGCTCGTAATCGTTGCGGAAGGGATGCCGAGGCTCCGGATAGCGGCGGCCTTGCGATTCCTCGACACGCATGGCGTAACTGGCCAAGTCGTGATTCCCATGGCGACGCATCAATTCCTCGAGAGGGGAGAATTCCTAAACCAGCGACTATAGCATATGTAGCACGGGCGTCTCGCCTCCCAGGCCTTGTTGCACCCCGCCTGCTGGTAGCGCCGACCTTTAGGTCGGCATCCTTCATGCTGACCTAAAGGTCAGCGCTACGAGGCTTCTTCGGGCATCGCGAAGCGATAGCCGACCCAAGGTTCGGTCAATAGGTAACGGGGCTTGGAGGGCTGAGGCTCGATCTTTTTGCGCAACTGATTGATGAAGACACGCAGGTATTCCACTTGATCTCCGTAATCAGGCCCCCAAACGGCTTGCAGCAGTTCGCGGTGCGGGAGGGCCTTGTTGGGGTGGGCAACGAGGTAATGAAGGAGCTCAAATTCCTTGGGTGTCAGCCGCGCCTGATGGCCACGCGCCACCACGGTTCGCTGGGCAAAGTCGATAGTGAGACCCTGGGAATTAAAAGTCAGTGGCAGCTCATCGGCGTCGGGGGCGTGGCGACGCAGGTTAGCGCGAATGCGAGCCAGAAGCTCCTGGATGCCGAAGGGCTTGACCACATAATCGTCCGCCCCGGAATCGAGCGCCCGTACCTTGTCGCGTTCATTATTCCGCACCGAGAGCATGATGATCGGGACGTCGCAGGATTCGCGTATTTCGCGGCACACTTCGAACCCGCTCATGCCCGGCAGGTTGATGTCCACAATCAGCAGGTCCGGCATCTCTTCCCGGATCATCTCGAGGGCTTCTTCACCGCTCCGCGCCTCGCGCACCACGAAGCCGCTGGCCACCAAGGTAGTCCGCAGTACGCGGCGGATCTGCGCCTCATCATCGAGGACCAAAACCCTGCCTGAGCTCATAGGCTTCTGGCCCTCTCCGGAGCCAGCGGCAAGCTGAAATTGAACACCGACCCGCTTCCCACCTGGCTAGTGATTCCCATGCTCCCGCCGTGGGCCTCCACAATCGCCTTGCAGATGGCGAGTCCCATGCCGGTGCCCTGCACGCGGTAACGGTGCTCCCTGCCGCGGTAGAACTTGTCGAAGATAAGAGCCTGCTCGAAGCTGTCAATCCCCGCTCCGCGATCGGCCACGCTGGTGACGAGAAAGCGCTCGGAAACTTCGCTGCTAATGACGATGGGGCTTCCGGACAGGGAATACTTCACCGCGTTATCCAGGAGTTGGGTGAGAACTTCCCGGATGCGGACCGGATCCATCGGCACGAGGGGCAGGCCCTCCGGCAAGCGGACGTCGATGCTATGATTCGCCAAGGCATTTTTCGAGGCCTCGATCGCCGTCTCGACCACTTCGCGTATGGAGTGGGGTTCGATCTCGAGCTCGATCTCACCGGCGTCGAGGCGGGCCATCTCGAGGGCTTCCTCGATCAGGTGATTCAAGTGGTCGCTCTCCTCGTTGATGACGGAGAAGAGCTCCCGCCGATGGGCGTCACTCAGCTCGGGTTGCGTCAGAAGACTGGTGACGGAAGCCTTGATGGCTGTGAGCGGGGTTCGAAGCTCGTGCGTAACCGAATCCAGAAGGGCGGAGCGGAGGCGTTCCTCCTGCCGGGCGGCCTCCGCCTTGCCCAACGCCTCGATGGCGCTGACCCGCTCGACGGCAATGGCAATGAGCGTCCCCAGAGCTTCCAGCGTCTCCCGCCCCAGCACCACTCCGGAAAGCCCAAGACTCCCCACCGGTCGAACCCCCATCCGCACCGGCACATAACAGATTTGGCGGTCCGCCTCGACTACCGCTTCGCCGCGCGCCATGATGGCCTTGAGCTGATCCCCATCCAACTCCCGAAAATCCCTTCCCGAACGGTAGACGGCATCCCGGTTGGCCAGGTACAAAGCCGCGTCCTGGACTTCGAACGATTCCACAATGTGCCTCGGGATGGCGTTCAGCAATTCCACCACGCCTCCCGCCACCAGCATTTGTTGTGTGAAAGCGTAGAGACGTTCAATTTCCTGGCGGCGCCGGTTCGCGTCGCGGGCTCGCCGCCGCGCTTGTTCGGAAAGGCGGCTGGCGGTGATTGCCGTCACCAGGAAAGCGGTGAGCGCGACCCAGTTCTGAGGGTCGGCGATGGTTAAGGTGCCCAAGGGCGGAAGAAAGTAATAATTGAAAGAGAGAGTGGCCAGCAGCGACATGAAAATGGAAACCCTGAGGCCCCAAAAAGCGGAAACATAGAGAATCGCCAGCAAGAAGATCAGCGCCACGCTGGTGGCGTTGACTGGTGTCACGCGGCGGAAGATGAGAACTATGGCCAGGACCATGCCGGCGGCGGAAGCGTAGCGCGGAATTTGCCAGCGAGAGAGTTTCGACACCGGTGGTATTATAGCGGATATCGCCCGTGTTTTCGCCGTGAAGGGCGGGCAGGTGCTGATGTCATTTGTGACACATGGCCACTCGGGGCCGCCGTCATTCCCGCGAAAGCGGGAATCCACTCTGCCGACCTTCGGAATGCATTGTCCACAGGCTGGATTCCTACTTTCGCGGGAATGACAGGCACTTCGAAAGGGATCGCATCAAAATAACACCAACACCGGCGGATGGATAAATGATCAAAAGTCCCGAACAGTGGCTGGAGAAGGCTTCGCCTCCCCAAAAGAAGGAGGGCGTGCTGAAAGTTTTTCTTGGCTACGCCCCGGGGGTGGGCAAGACCTACACGATGCTGAGCGAGGCGAACCGACGACGACGGCGCGGACAGGACGTGGTGGTCGGGTTGGTCGAAACACATGGGCGAAAACCCATCGAGGAACTGGCTTCCACACTCGAGCAAATTCCCCAGGCGCCAGCTCAACTACAAAGGGATCGTTTTCGAGGAAATGGATGTGGACGCAATTCTTGCCCGGCGGCCCGGAGTCGCCCTCGTCGATGAGCTGGCTCACACCAATATCGACGGCAGCAAGCACCGCAAGCGTTACGAAGACGTGATGGAACTGCTGGCGGCGAATATCGATGTGCTCTGCACTATGAACATTCAGCACGCGGACAGCCTGGCGCCGCTGGTGCAATCCATTACCGGAATTCCCGTGCGTGAAACCGTCCCGGATTGGGTGCTGAAACGCGCGGGCGAAGTGGTTATGGTCGACCTGACCCCCGAGGCGCTGCAAAACCGGATGCGGCGGGGCGACATCTACGCGCCGGAAACCATCGAGAGGGCCCTGGGTAACTTTTTCCGGCCTGGCAACTTGATCGCCCTGCGCGAGCTGGCGCTTCGCCAGGTGGCGGAGGCGGTAGACCGCGACCTTGGCTCCTACCTCGTCACCAAGGAAATCAGCCGCAACTGGGGAGTGCGCGAGCGCATCGCGGTCTCCATCAGTTCGCATCCCAACTCGCAGTACCTGATCGCCCGCGCAGCGCGCATCGCTCGCGCGGTGGGGGCGGAACTTTACGCGGTTTACGTCGAGACGTCCGCGGACGCGAGCGAAGAAAAACAGCGCTCTCTGGCGGCGAATATTCGCTTCGCGGAAGAACTCGAAGCCCAGGTCGAGCGCCTCCAGGGAAGCAGCGTGGGTGAGGCGGTGGCGAAGTTTGTTAAGGAAAGAAGGATTACCCAGGTGGTCTTTGGACATTCCGCCTCCCGCGGCTGGCGCAGGTATTTCTACCTGTCGGCGCTTAACCGCTTCCTTCACCACGCCCCTGCCGTGGACCTCCACATCGTCACCCAGGAAGGCGACGCGGAGACATAAAGCGCCGCAGAGGTTGGGGGTTGCCTGTACTTCCAGCAGTCAACCACTTCTCGCGCCGCGAAGATTTCTCCCACCGTGTCTGCTGTCTCTGCATCCTCTGTGGTCAGAAAAGCTTCAAAACAGAGGCCACTGAATCGCTCCGTGGTCTTCGTGTTGAAGCTTAAGGGGCGCGGAGGGCACGGACTTGCGCTACATGAAGGCTGAAAGCTGACGTGCTGCGGCGAGGCTGCCGCCAGGCATGAAGCCGGGGGTTCATGTTTGATATAATGCCATTCCCAAGAGAAGCCGGGCAGGGGGGGATAAGAAATCCCGCCCGCACTTGCAGGTGCGGCATTCAAAGGGAGGGATAGCAACTCATGGTTCGCGACACACTCGTGTGCCTTCTAGCGGGCGGACAAGGAGAGCGCCTTTACCCGCTGACCCGGGATCGTGCCAAGCCCGCCGTGCCTTTTGGCGGGATGTACCGGATTGTGGACATTACCCTGTCGAACTGCATCAACTCCGATCTTCGCAGGATTTTCGTGGTCACCCAGTACAAGGCCCTTTCCCTTAATCGGCACTTGCGCGAGGGTTGGAGTATTTTCTCGGATGAACTGGGCGAGTTCTTGCAGGTGCTGCCCCCCATGCGGCGAGTGGGAGAACATTGGTATCAGGGAACCGCCGACGCCACTTACCAAAACCTCTACTCGCTGGGGAGCGAGCCCTGCAAGTATGTTCTGATCCTTTCCGGCGACCACGTTTACAAGATGAACTACCAGTTGATGCTCCAGCAGCACGTCGAGGCCGGGGCGGACGTCACCATTGGCACCATCGAATTCGATCGCGCGGTGGCCTCCCAGTTCGGGATCGTGGAAGTCGATAGGGACAACCGCATCGTCGGCTGGGAGGAGAAACCCGCCAATCCCAAGCCCTCGCCTAGGAACCCTGAGAAGTCCAACGTCTCGATGGGCATTTATTGCTTCAACCGCGACCTTCTGATCGAGACCCTCGTCTCTGACGCCGGTGATCCCGACTCGAGCCACGACTTCGGGAAGGATGTGATCCCAAAGCTGATCGAAAAGGGGAGAGTTTATTCTTACGACTTCCGTGACGAAAACAAGAAGGAAGCGAAGTACTGGCGGGATATCGGGACCATCGAGGCCTATTACGAAGCCAACATGGATCTGGTCTCGGTTTCGCCGGTCTTCAACCTGTACGACTCCGACTGGCCCATCCGCACTTACCAGCAACAGTTCCCGCCGGCCAAGTTCGTGTTCGCTCAGGAGGGACGCCGCATGGGAATCGCCCTCGACTCCATGGTCGGGATGGGTTGCATCATCTCCGGGGGGCGGGTTGCCAATTCGATTCTTTCCCACGACGTCCGTATCAACAGTTACACCGAAGTGGAGAGTTCCATTATTTTCTCTCACGTCAACGTGGGCCGTTACTCGCGCATCCGCCGTGCCATCATCGACCGGGCCGTGCATATCCCGGAGCGCACGGAAATTGGGTACGATCTCGAAGAAGACCGGAAGAAATACCACGTCACCGAAAGTGGCATTGTCGTGGTTGTTCCAGAAGAGGGAATGTTCGAAGACCGCAGGTGGGCAGCAGGCAGGGACCAGTCGGTAGAAGGCAGTCCGCAGCAGGCAGAAAGCAGAAGGCAGTAAGCAGAAATCAGTTGGCGGGAGAATCTCCACAAGTATTTAGTCCCACTGGGAACGTCAGAGACAACCCCAAGGAACATGATGGACCAGCGACAAGACGGCAGCGGCATCGAGATGTGGTCCGAGTGGACAGCCTGAGAGCACGCAAACGTCGCTGCATTGTGCTTTCTGCTTACTGCCTCCTCCTGGTTCCTCGGAAGAGCGTCCTGTGTTACAATCGCTGGTTTCAAAATTTCAATTGAGGACCAACCTTATGGCCAACATCGATCTAATCCAAGGGAGAGAAATACTCGACTCGCGCGGGAATCCTACCGTGGAGGCGGAAGTCTACCTTCGCGACGGTTCCTTTGGGCGCGCGGCGGTGCCTTCGGGGGCATCCACCGGCGAGCACGAGGCTGTGGAATTACGCGATGGCGACAAACGGCGTTATCTGGGCAAGGGCGTCTTGCATGCCGTCGAGAATGTCAATACGGTACTGGCGCGGGAACTGGGCGGCCAGGAAGCCAGCGATCAGGCGGGAATCGATGAGCGCATGATCCACCTGGACGGCACGCCGAACAAGGGCGCGTTGGGCGCCAACGCCATTCTCGCCGTATCGATGGCGGTGTGCCGTGCCGCGGCTCAATCGGCGCGCATGCCGCTCTATCGTTATCTCGGCGGGCTTCAGGCCCGCATACTTCCGGTGCCCATGATGAACGTGCTTAACGGCGGCGTGCACGCGGATAATACCGTGGATTTCCAGGAATTCATGATTATGCCCGTGGGCGCGGAGAGCTTCGCGCAGGCGTTGCGCATGGGCGCTGAGACTTTCCATACGTTGAAAAAGGTCTTGAAAGAGCGCGGTTACAACACCTCCGTGGGCGACGAAGGCGGCTTTGCCCCCAGCCTGAAGTCCAATGTCGAGGCCGTGGAAGTCCTGCTCGAGGCCATCGAACAGGCGGGTTATTCGGCCGGCCACGACATTTGCCTGGCGCTCGACCCGGCCGCCAGCGAAATGTTCCAGGACGGCAAATATTTGTTCTTCAAATCGGACAAGAGCAAGAAATCTTCCGATGAAATGGTCAAACTGTATGCCGACTGGGTGCGCCAGTACCCGATCATCAGCATCGAGGACGGCTTGGCCCAGGATGACTGGGAAGGCTGGAAGGTATTGACGCAGGCCCTCGGGGATAAAGTGCAAATCGTCGGTGATGACGTCTTCGTCACCAACACCGAGCGGCTGCAACGCGGCATCGAGGAGGGAACGGCCAACTCCATTCTGATTAAGTTGAACCAGATCGGCACGGTCACAGAAACCATCCGGGCGATTGAACTGGCCCGGCGCCACGGCTTTACTTCGGTGGTTTCGCACCGTTCGGGTGAAACCGAGGACGCTTTCATCGCTGATTTCGTGGTGGGCCTCGGCACCGGCCAAATAAAGACAGGCTCCGCCAGCCGCAGCGACCGCATTGCCAAGTACAACCAGTTGTTGCGCATCGAAGAAGAACTGGGCGATGCCGCGGAATTCCTGGGCCGCGCCGCCGTGAAGTGCGCCGCATAGATCAGGCAGGCGCCGAATTCACATTGACAGACTTCCTTGCCGGATGTAATCTGAGGTGTAATGTCGCGCTCACCGGCACGCTCGCATCCTCACTCCTGGACAAAGGCGGCGTGTCGGTGGGCAAAGCGATAGGTACGATGCATTGGCAAGATGACGGCCCGCTGGCGAGAGCGCGCAGCGGGCTTTTTGTTTTTCGTTGATGGGGGGCGCTGATTGATGGATCTGAAATTCCAAGATGGGTTGATTCCGGCGATTATCCAGGACCGGCATAGCGGAAAGGTGCTGATGCTGGGCTACATGAACAACGAAGCCTTGGCGAAGACCCTGGACTCCGGTTATGTGACCTTTTTCAGCCGCAGCCGGCAGAAGCTTTGGACCAAGGGTGAAACCTCCGGCCACTCTCTGCGGGTTCGTGAGGTGCGGGTGGACTGCGATCACGACGCTGTGCTTGTCCAGGCGGACCTCCGGGGTCCGGGATGTTGTCATATGGGTTACAAGTCGTGTTTCTTCCGCAAACTGACCACCTCCGGCGAGGAAGTTTTTCTGCAACGGGAGTTTGATCCAGCCAGAGTGTACGGTGACGAACACCCGGAGAGCCAAACATGAGCCGCTTGAAGCTGGGTCTGCCCAAGGGAAGCCTTCAGGAAGCCTCGCTCCAACTCTTTCGGCGCGCGGGCTACGAGATCACCGTCAATCCGCGCTCCTACTTTCCCGCCGTTGACGACGAGGAGATTGAGTGCATGCTGATTCGCGCCCAGGAAATGGCGCGCTACGTGGAGGACGGAATTCTGGACGCCGGGATCACGGGCAAGGATTGGATTCTCGAGAACGAGGCCACGGTGGTGGAAGTCGCGGACTTGATCTACGCCAAGCAGACCTTCGGAAAAGTCCGCTGGGTGCTGGCAGTGCCTGAGAAATCGCCTTTCCAGAGTGTCAAGGATTTGGAAGGGAAGGTCATTGCCACGGAGCTGGTGGGCGTAAGCAAGCGGTACCTTGCGGAAAAGGGAGTGAAGGCCAAGGTAGAATTCTCCTGGGGGGCCACGGAAGTCAAGCCTCCGGTGCTGGCGGACGCCATCGTGGAGGTCACGGAGACCGGCTCCTCCCTGCGGGCCAACGGCCTGCGTATCCTGGAGACGGTGCTCGAATCGAACACCAAGTTTATCGCCAATTCCACAGCTTGGGATGATCCCTGGAGGCGCCGGAAGATCGAAACACTGGTGATGCTTCTCCAGGGGGCAATTGAGGCCGCCGGTAAAGTGGGCTTGATGTTGAACGTCCGGCGTCAGGACCTGGAAAAGGTGCTGGCGGTTCTTCCGGCTCTGAAGCGACCGACGATTTCACAACTCAGTGACCCCGAGTGGGTCGCGGTGAACACGGTCATCGAGGAGAGAACGGTGCGCGAAATCATTCCGCGCCTCAAAGCCGCCCGGGCCCAAGGCATCGTGGAGTATCCCCTGAACAAGATCGTAGTCTGATGCTTGACATTATTCGCAGCGATGATAAGGAAAGCCTCAGCCGTCTGTTGAGCGCTCAAGCGGCAAACCTGAGCAGCGCCGAGGCGGTCGCGCGGCGTATTATCACCAATGTTCGCCGCCAGGGCGACCGGGCGCTGGTTCGCTATTCACGCCAGTTCGACGGTGTCGACCTGCGGAAAGTGGGCATGACGGTTACGCCCGAGGAACTGGATCGCGCCTTCACGAACCTCCCGAAAAAGCTGAGCGATGCCTTAGTGGTAGCGGCGAGAAACATCCGCGCTGCGGCGCGCCGCCAACTCCCGCGCGCCTGGCAGTTTCAAGCCCTGCCGGGTGTGAAAGTAAGCCAGATAGTTCGGCCTCTCGAGCGGGTAGTGTGCTACGTTCCGGGCGGGCGTTTCCCTTTGCCCTCAACCGTCCTCATGAGTGTCGTTCCCGCGCAAGTCGCGGGGGTGCGGGAGATCCTGATCACCTCGCCCAAGCCTGCGCCGGCGGTTCTTGGAGCCGCGCACATGCTGGGGGTGCAGAGGATTTACCGGCTCGGGGGAGCCCAGGCGGTCGCGGCATTTGCCTACGGAACGGAGAGCGTCCCGCGCGTAGAGAAGATCGTTGGTCCTGGAAACCGGTACGTGGCCGCAGCCAAGAAGCTAGTGGCCGGCGAATGCGGGATTGATTTCGTCGCCGGCCCGTCCGAACTCGTTGTGGTGGGCGCCAAGGGCAACCCCGAGTGGATCGCGACCGACCTCGTGGCTCAGGCGGAGCACGACCCGGACGCAGTGGCCATGCTCATCACGTCTTCGCGGCAACTGGCTCTGCGCGTTCGAGCTTGTGCGGCCCAAATCGTCGCCCAGCTTTGCCTGCCGGTCGCTCAGCAATCACTGGCCAGGCAGGGATGCATTATCCTCACACGCGATTTGGCGGAGGCTGCCGAGCTCGTCAACCGCTTGGCTCCCGAACATCTCACTCTGCTCGAGGATGCTGAAGGTTTGCTCGATCGAATCCAGTCTGCCGGTTCGATTTTCCTGGGCGGTTACAGCCCCGTCGCGGCGGGGGATTATGCTTCCGGGACAAATCACATTCTGCCCACGAGCCGCGCGGCGCGTTTGCGTGGCGGCTTAAGCGCGGCGGACTTTGTGAAGTGCATCTCAGTTCAGAGAATCACTCGCAGGGGCCTGGCGCGCCTTCGCCCGTCGATTGTGACCCTGGCGCGCACGGAACGTCTGGAGGCGCACGCGCAGTCGGTGGAAACGAGGTTCAAGAAGCGATGATTCGACCCCGCAAGGCAGTCGAGCGGCTGAAGAAATACCGCCCTCCCATGGAGGGGCGGGCGGGGAAACTGCGCCTGGACTTCAACGAGAACACGGTGGGGTGCGCCCCGCAGGTTATCCGCGCCTTGCGGCGCGCGCTAAGTGCGGAGATGCTCACGCGCTACCCGGAGTACGGGGAAAGCCGGGAAACTCTGGCGGGATATTTCGGCGTCAAGCCGGAAGAGATGCTGCTCACCAACGGCACCGACGACGCGATTAAGGCAATCTGCGACGCCTTTGTCGATCCCGGCGACGTGCTCCTGGCGCCCGCTCCAACCTTCCCGGTTTACGAATTCTTTCATAACGTGGCCGGCGGCGCCATCGAGCGGGTCCGCTACGACGAGCAGTTCCAACTTCCGGTGGAGAGCATCTTGGCCGCGATCAACAAGAAAACTCGCTGGCTGGCTCTGGCCAGCCCCAACAATCCCACCGGGACCGAGATTTCCAAGCCTGATCTGAGCACTATCCTGGAGGCCGCGCCCCACGTCCTGGTGCTAGTGGACGAGGCGTATTACGACTATTCCGGCCAGACGGTTCTGCCCTGGATCAGGAAGTATGAAAACCTTCTGGTGACGAGGACATTTTCGAAAGCGTTTGGGCTGGCGGCGTTGCGGATGGGCTTTATTTTCGGCAACCCGGAACTCGTGGAACTCCTGCACCGCGCTCAAAACCCTTTCCAGGTGAATTCGCTGGCCCTCGCGGCCGCGTCGATTGCCATCCAGCACGAAGGGCATGTGAAGAGATACGTTGCGCAAGTTCGCACCAACCGCGATCGCGTCTATCGCTGGCTCGAGTCTCGGGGAATTCCCTACGTGCGGAGTTCGGCCAATTTCATCCTGACTCGTGTCGGAGAACGCGCGCCGGAAATCGCCCAGCGCCTGCGTGCGGAGGGGATTTTGGTGCGCGACTGGAGCTACGACCCGCATCTCAAAGGTTACTTGCGGTTCACCGTCGGCTCCCGCGCTCAGACGCGCCGCTTGCTCGAAGAGCTGGAGAAGCAGGAGCAGTTGATCGAGACCCGGAACAGCGCAAAAGCCTGGCGGAACTTCGTCACCTATTCCCAAACAGGATGGTTTGCATGAGGGCGCGGCAAGCGACGATCCATCGCACGACCGCGGAGACCGACATCCGCATCCGGCTGAACCTGGACGGGCGCGGACGCTACAAGGTTTCCACCGGCATTCGCTTTCTCGATCACATGCTCGAGCTGTTTGCCCGTCATGGCGGATTTGATCTCGAGGTTGCAGCGCGCGGCGATCTCGACGTTGACCAGCACCATACGGTCGAGGATATTGGCCTTGTCTTGGGGCAGGCGTTACGGCAAGCACTGGGGGCGAAGAAAGGCATTAATCGCGCCGGTTACTTCCTGATGCCCATGGATGAAACCCTGGCCATCGCCGCTATTGACTTGAGCGGGCGGCCCTACCTCGTGCTCGATGCCCCGATCAAGGCAAGGTACGTCGGCGACCTCCAGACAGAGCTATTGGAAGACTTCTTCCACGGCTTTGCCTCGAGCGCGGGCGCCAACGTGCATCTGAAACTGGCTTATGGGCGCTCCAGCCACCACGCCGTCGAGGCCTTGTTCAAAGCCTGGGCGCGCGCTTTGCGCTATGCCTGCGCGCGCGACCCGCGCCTCAAGGCTCAACTACCCAGCACCAAAGGACTGCTGTGATCGCTTTACTCAACTACGGGGCCGGCAATGTGGGCTCGGTCCTCAAGGCCATCCAGCATCTCGGATACTCGGCCGAAGTGACGGACAGGCCCGAGTCGCTCCGCGCCGCCGAGAAGATCATTTTCCCCGGCCAAGGTCACTTCGGCACGATGATGCGAGCCCTCGAGGAGCGCCAGCTTCTGAGACCTCTGCGCGACTTGTTGGCCGGCGGCACGCCCTTTCTCGGGATCTGTCTGGGTCTTCAGGCGCTCTACGAAGCCAGTGACGAAGCGCCGGAGGTTCCCGGACTGGCCTTGCTCCCCGGCCGCGTCTCCCGTTTCCAAGGCGTCTTCAAAGTTCCACATGTGGGCTGGAGCCAACTCGAGATTCGCAGCCCCGGCGGGCTATTTCGAGGGGTTGCGGACGGCAGTTTCGTTTACTTCTGCCACTCTTACTACGGCCCGGCTACTAAAGAAAGTTCGGCAGTGACTCAGTACGGGCAGACTTTCGCAACCGGCCTCGAAATGAAGAACATCTGCGCGGTGCAGTTTCACCCGGAAAAGTCGGGCGGGGTGGGATTGAAGGTTTTGGAAAATTTCCTGACCCTCGGGCGGGGGATCGGAAATTGTAAATTATAAATTATGAATTATAAAAGATGAGTCGCGTCGGCTGGCGAAAAGCGGCAGAAAAGGGACAAGGTGTTTTAATAATTCATAATTTATAATTTACTGACAACTGACAACGGACCACTGACAACTTCTCATGTTTGCAAAGCGCATCATTCCGTGTCTCGATTGCAAGAACGGCCGAGTGGTCAAGGGCATCCAGTTTGTGAATCTTCGAGATGCCGGAGACCCAGGCGAACTGGCCGAGGCGTATAACCGCGAGGGCGCCGACGAACTGGTCATGCTGGACATATCAGCGTCCCGCGAGGGACGCGCCACGCTCATGGATACCGTGCACCGCGTGGCGCGGCGCCTCTTCATACCGCTGACGGTGGGTGGCGGCGTGAAGACCGTCGAGGATGCGCAACGGTTGCTCTCCGCAGGGGCCGATAAGGTGGCTGTGAACACCGCTGCGGTAGAATCTCCCGAAGTTGTGAATCAGATTGCCGAGCACTTTGGGCGGCAAGTCCTCGTGGTGGCTATCGACGCGCGCCGGCGGGTGGCCACGGCTGGCCAGAAATCCGCTGCCTTCGAGGGTGACACCAGGACCGCTCCCCAGTGGAGAGTGTCGACTTACGGCGGCACCAAGCTAATCGAGTTGGATGCCGTGGCCTGGGCTCGAGAAGTTGAAGCACGCGGCGCAGGTGAAATCCTTCTGACTTCCATGGATGCGGATGGCACGCAGGCAGGCTTCGATTGCGAGCTGACGAAAGTCATTGCCGATGCTCTCCACATTCCGGTTATCGCTTCCGGCGGCGCCGGTGGCCCCGAACATTTTGCGGAAGTCTTCTTGAAAGGCCACGCGGATGCCGCCTTAGCCGCGTCGATTTTCCATTTCGAGACTCATACAATGCGCAGCCTCAAGGAGTATTTGCAGTCACAAGGCGTGTCCGTGCGGCTGTAGGGAAGTCGAGAGTTAAGAGTCGAGAGTCAAGAGTCGAGAGTCAAGAGTCGAGAGTCAAGAGTCGAGAGTCAAGAGTCGAAAGTCCACAATTTCGAGCAGCGTAGGGCTATTTCATTTTACCCTTTAGACTTCGACCTTTCGACTTTTGACTCTCGACTCTCGACTCGTTCTCACAATGCTCATTCCATGCATCGACTTAATGGGTGGCAAGGTGGTTCAGCTCATCCAGGGGCGGGAGAAGTTCCTGGAGTTGCCCGACCCGCTTGCGGTGCTCGAGAAGTTTGCCGCCTATCCCCAAATCCAGGTCATCGACCTTGATGGAGCGTTGGGTCGAGGAGACCACAGCGAGATTATCCGTCAACTCTGCCAGCGAAAGCCCTGCCGCGTTGGGGGAGGGATTCGCTCGGTGGAGAAAGCACTAAGCACGGCGCAGGCCGGCGCGTACAAGGTGATTGTGGGCAGCAGCGCGTTTACCTCCGGCGGCATCAACACCGAGTTCCTCAAAACTCTCCTGGCCGCCGTCCCGCGCGAGAAGCTCATGATGGCGGTTGACTGCCTGGGTGACCGCGTGGCCATTCGAGGCTGGCGGGAAACCTTGCCGCTCACTTCGGCGCAGGCGCTGGCCCAGCTCGAGCCTTACTGCTCGGAATTCCTCTGCACTTACATTGACGCGGAAGGTCGGCTTCAGGGGACCAATCTGGCGTGGTTTAGAAGCTTGCGGTCCGTTACACAGTTACCCATCACCGCCGCCGGCGGCATAACCACCGATGAGGAAATCAACGCCCTGGAAGAGATGGGCATGAATGCCGCGCTGGGCATGGCCATTTATCGCAAAGTCTTCCCCGAATTGTTCAGAGGCAGCAGTTCCCAAAAGTAAGGAGGAATATGCTAAAGTAAGGAGGAGGAGTGTTGCCGTGCAGAAACAAGCTCGTATCACAAGCAAAGGCCAGATCACGGTGCCGCGGGACATTCGGCGCACACTGGGGGTGCGTCCCGGGGACCGGCTGCTATTCGAGAACGACAGCACAGGGGTTCATATCCGGCCCCTGAGGGCCAAGAGTCCGTTTGAGAAATATCGCGGCATAGGAAATCCGGGGATTCCCTCCGGCCGTAAGGCCGTGCGCCACTGGGTTCGTCAACTACGGGGACAATGACCACCGCGATTGACACCAACATCATCGTGGCCCTCTGGGACCGGGACGCCAGGCTCAATTCGGCAGCCCAATCAGCTTTGGATGCAGCGCTGGGGCGCGGTGGCTTGATCATCGCCGCACCAGTCTTCGCAGAGCTGATGGCCTGTCCTGGCCGGGATCAAGCCTTCCTTGACATGTTCTTCCAAGACGCTGGGATTGCCATCGACTGGAATCTAAATGAGGCAACTTGGCGAGCGGCCGGGCAGGCGTTCCAGGCCTACGCCGCCCGCCGCAGAAGGCAGGGCGAACCAGGACCACGCCGCATCCTCGCCGAGTTCGTGATCGGCGCACACGCCCTGCAAAAAGGCTATTGCCTCCTCACTCTCGACGATCGCCTCTATCAGGCGGCGTTTCCCACCCTTGAAATTGTGAGAATCTGACGGATGCGGCCGCAGGAGGTAACGCAGCCCAGTATTCTATGTCTGCGGTGTTTCTGATCGTGTGGAAACGGCGGCCATATACGCGACCCGCTGGCAATTTCTCTAGCCCTGTGCCCCTTAGGCAGGGCCTAACGCCGCCAGGCCAATAGACTTGTTACGTTGCCTGAGAATGCGTCCAATAGCCGCAGGGTCTTTTGGGCGGAGGCAAGCAGTGACCTCCAGCGAGTGAAGTCGCGGACATTCTCGGTCACCAACGTTGCCCCTTCCCGCGCCGCTTCCAGGGCTATCAGCAAGTCGCGAAAATGGTCGACAAAATCCATCGCTCCAAATGCGCTGCTGGCACGGCGGAGCAGAATCCCGGCCTCAATCCATGCGGCCTCGGGCGGCGACGACAGGTGGCCCAAAGAACGGTGTGCCCGGCACAGTTCATCGAGCGCTCGCTTTTCCCGATGGTCGTGGGTCCCGACGTAAAGCTCGGCAGCCACGACCGCGGTCAGGATGGTGCGCTGGAATACCTGTGCGTCCTGGCCGAGCCAGGCGTAGGCCTCCCCCCGGCTGAAGCGTATGTAAATGCCGGCATCGAAGAGAAGCGGACCCGCCGGCAGTGGACTCATCGGCTGTTCGTCGCGGCACGCCCGAAGACATCCTCCGGTCCGCCGAGCCTCCGCAGGTCGCGGAGAGCATGGAGACCCGCTTCGACTGCTAGGCGCTCATTGATCGCGCGCCGCACCGCCTCGGAATTACTTGGTGATCCCAGAGCCCTGCGAAGCCGCCGGACTTTGGCGGTTTCAAGCAGGAGATTCGTTCGTGTGAGTGCTACGTTGCTCATAGCGCCTTCCCGTGTGTAGGTCCAACCATTATTATACACAATAAAGTGGACCTAAATAAACGTTTGGACTGTTTGCTCTTCCTGATCCATTGAAGCACGGATATCTATTTGCAAAGTACAAAAATGACCAAGAGTATTCAGCTTTTTAAGCGCTCGTGTCTCGGTTATACTAACACTAGGAGGAGCTATGACAAAAAGTGTCGAGGCAGTCTTCGATGGCGCGACGCTCCGTCCGGACGAACCCCTGGGGCTTCCTCCAAATATTCGCGTGCGGTTGACGATTGAAAGCCTGAGAACGCCTGGAGGGGCGGGGTCGTTTTTGCGGACTGCCCGTACTCTGGGCCTAGCTGGCCCGCCCGATTGGTCGTCCAACCTCGAAGCTTACCTTTATGGCGAAAACGCTGATTCTGAGCGGTAGTGTGTTTCTGGATACGGCCTACGCCATCGCGCTTGCTTCTACGACTGACGCATTTCATCCTCAGGCACTGGCCTTGACCGACGAGCATTTCCAGCAGGCCGGATTCCGGGCGCTGAGGCGTGAAGGTACAGGATAACCCAGCCGGTCGTTTTCAATCGCCCTCTTCCGTCTGACGCAGACCTGTTTTTTAGCTCTGCGGCTTTTCAGATCGTATGGAAACGGCCGCCAAAACCGCGACATGCCGGCGATTTCTCTAGCCCTGCGCCCGTAGGCAAGACCGAACGTCGCCAAGCCAAAAGCCGCAGACCTGAAGAACAGGTCGCTACTTGCTGAGCACAAGGGGTTTGACGCTATGAAATCGCGCGAGCGCGTTCTGAAGGCCGTCAACTTTCAGGAAGCCGACCGGGTGCCGATCGACCTGGGAGGGCTTAAGGCGTCAGGGATTGCGGTCGAGACTTACGACCGAGTGTCACGCAAGCTGGGCCTCGGCAGGACGCCGCGCGTGGCCGACACGCCGGGCATGATTGCGGTCGTGGAAGAGCCGGTGCGGAAGCGGTTCAGCCTTGACGTGATGCCAGTGGATATCAGCATGATCCCTGGCCTGATGACCCCCGAGAGTCAATGGGTACCGCGCCGCCTTTTCTCCGGCACGGACGTGCTTTTCTTGCCCGGCACGGGCATCCAGGAAGAGGAGGACGGAAGCTGGGTGCTTCTTGACAAGAACGGCGAGCCCGGCTCATTCCGCATGCCGAAGGACGGCTACTACTTCGATGATGTCTCTTTCAACCGCAGGAACGGAATTGACCCGGCAAAGTTCCATCCCGTTGATGACATCGCGGACGAAGCGCTGAAGCAGGTCGAGAAGTACTCCTCCCAGCTTTACCACGGCACGGACTACGCTCTGCTCGGGTGGGGCGGAGGGGTGTGCTTTTTGGGACTGAGCGTAATCACAGACCCACGCTCAAACGTTACCATGGGCATGCCGGACCAATGGATGATGATGCTCTTGACCGAGAAAGAGACCTGCCACGAGATGATGGACCGGTCGGTGGAAGCCAGCATCAAGTGCCTGACCCTCCTGCACCAAGCCGTGGGCGACCGCTGCTTTGCCTGGGGCATTGCCTCCGACGACAGCGGCACGCAGCGTGGGGAGTTCATCAAACCCAGCCTTTGGGCGGAGATGATGAAACCCCACTACCAGGAAGCTCTGTGACTGGGTCCACACGAACACGCCCTGGAAGACTTTCCTGCACTCTTGCGGTTCCGTCTACCACCTGATTCCCCATTTCATCGAAGCCGGCATCGACATCCTGAATCCCGTCCAGACCTCTGCGGCGAACATGGACCCGGCCCGGCTGAAGAAGGAGTTCGGCGGCAAGATCGTGTTCTGGGGCGGCGGCTGCGACACGCAGAGCGTACTGGGCGGAGCGACGCCGGAGGAGGTCCGGGAACATGTCCGGGAGCGGCTCGAGGTTTTTGCCCCCGGCGGTGGCTACGTGTTTAACCAGGTGCACAACATTCAGCGCAACGTGCCCACGGAGAACGTGATCGCCATGCTCGACGCCGCGCGCGAGTACGGGGTGTACGCCAAGGGGTCATGAACCTTCCCCAGGTTTTTGAGTCGCCCCGGCCACCAAGAAGTTACCCGTCGGTACTCTAAGCGCGAGGACCGCCCCGAAGATCAGTGAGAGCCGTCGTAATCCCCGCGTATTCTCATTCGGACGCGGGTGGCGCCGCCATCGCTGTTTATGTCGGCGACCCCTGCCGGCGCATACATACAAACCAATGTGTGCGCCACCCGCGGTTTTGTGGTTTTGGTAGTTTTGCGGGAGGGTGCAAGGATGCGCCAGAAGGTGTAACCTTGCCGAAGCACCGCCCGCGTCCCCAATTGCCGTTGACTTGGCCCTGAGCGCGGCCTAAGATGGCCACCAGAGGCGGGAACTACGCCATGGTTGGCAAGACCATTTCCCACTACCGCATCCTTGAGAAGCTGGGCGGCGGGGGCATGGGAGTGGTGTACAAGGCCGAGGACACCCAGCTCGGCCGCTTCGTGGCACTCAAGTTCCTGCCCGAAGAACTGGCCCAGGACCGCAAATTCCTGGAACGTTTCCGCCGCGAGGCGCGGGCTGCCTCCGCACTGGATCATCCCAACATCTGCACCGTATACGACATTGGGGAGCACAACGGCACGCCCTTCCTGGTCATGGCGTGTCTGGAAGGCCAGACGCTGCGCCAGCGGCTCGCCGCCGGAGGGCTGAAGACCGAGGAAGTGCTGGAGCTGGGGATTCAGATTGCCGACGGGCTGGACGCGGCCCACGCCAAGGGCATCGTCCACCGCGACGTCAAGCCCGCGAATATTTTCGTGACCACGCGGGGCCAGGCGAAGATTCTGGACTTCGGTTTGGCGAAGTGGACGGGTGCAGGGGCGGGTTTGAAACATGCCCCTAGCGGCGAGGCGACGGCTGCAGCGGAAGAACCACTGACCACTATGGGGATGGCGGTGGGCACGGTGGAGTACATGTCACCGGAGCAGGTGCGGGCCGAGGAGCTGGATGCGCGCACGGACCTGTTCAGCTTCGGCGTGGTGCTCTACGAGATGGCCACGGGACGCCGCGCCTTCGCGGGCGACTCGCCCGGCACGATCTTCGATGCGATCCTGCACAAGGCACCGACCTCTGCGGTGCGACTGAATCCCGAATGTCCGGCCGAACTGGAACACATTATCAACAAGGCGCTGGAGAAAGACCGCGAGGTGCGCTACCAGAGCGCCTCGGAACTGCGCGCAGACCTGAAGCGCTTGAAGCGAGATAGCGATTCTGGCAAAGTCGCCGTGTCCAAGTCGGAACGGATTATCCCTCTGCCCAGGAGCAGGTATGGCCGATGGATTCCAGGCTTGTCATTGGCTGCGTTGCTCGCTTTCCTGGCTTGGTATTTCTGGCGACCGACCGCACCTGTTGCCCCACCGCAGACTCTCCAGCCTGTACACCGTCAGATTACCTTTGTTGGGGATGCCTCCAGTCCGGCTATTTCGCCTGATGGTTCGTTTGTCGCCTACGTCGTGGGCGAGCAAGGTGTCGACAAACAGCAAAAAGTGATGGTGCAGGATCTGACTGGAGGGCAGCCGATTGAAGTCTTTAAAGTTCAAGCTTTTTATAGCAGGTTGCGCTGGTCGCCGGACGGCTCCAAGCTTGCACTTATCGGATGGCGTGGGCTTAAAGGGGGGAACGCCATTTATGTTGTCCCACGCCTGGGCGGAGAGCCCCGCCACTACGATACTCCCTTTCCCTACTCCGACCTGTGCTGGTCACCTGATGGTTCGCGAATCGCCGGGGCGACTCCTATGACACCCAAACAGCTTCACTTCTTGGATGTGGTCACTGGCGAACAAAAGTCCATTGGTCTGAGTGGGACCTTCGATTGGGCAGAGGGCATCGATTGGTCACCAACCGACACCCGCCTGCTTTTTCTCACTGTCGGGGGAGGAAAATCCACAGTCTGGACAATCAAAACAGACGGAAGTCAACAAAAAGAGGCTTTCTCAAGCGACCGAGGGATTCTTTCACCCCAATGGTCACCTAACGGTGAGACTATTTATTACATGCTTGCAACAAACCCACCTGAGCTATGGAAAACGGTCCTTTCAGCCGAGACGGGAAAACCGCTTGGTCCCGCTCTTCAGCTACTGGCAGGGCTCGAGATCGGACCTTACTTCACTGTGTCGCGTCAAAATGCCCGTTTACTTTGCACGCGCGTGTCAGGGTACAACAATCTTTGGCTGGCCACCGCTTCTCCTCGGGGAAATGGGGGAGAGATGGTAACCAAGGCCCTAACATCGGGCACATCAAGCTACGGAGAGGCTCAGATATCACCGGATGGAAAACAGATTGCGTTTTCCAAGCGTGACCCAGGAACCGGAAGCCTGAACCTCTTTGTCATGCCCATAGAAGGGGGACCTCAGCGCCAGATCACATTTTTAAAGTATGACACAACCTCACCCGCCTGGTCTCCTGACGGTACAGAAATCGCGTTTTGCCAATGGGGGGAAAAGGGGGTAAAAGTAGGGAAGGTAAGTTCTGCCGGGGGTGTGGCGCAGGAGTTTGCCGATAGCGAAGTCAAAAGTGCCGGTGGTGGCTACGTTACATGGTCTCCAGGCTCAAAGATTCTGTATCAAAGACCCGGAAATCGCAACTTTCAAATCCTTGATCCCATCACAAAAAAAGAAGAGCCTCTGGTGAAAGATGACTCGGTAGGCTGGATGTTTGACGCCCGCTACACGGCTGATGGTGGGAAGGTGGTTGTTTTTTGGAATCGAACCCCCGGTGGCCTTGGCCTCTGGATTATTTCTTTGAAAGACTCTTCCGAGACCCTGCTGCCCCCCCTGAGGGAGAAATTGTTAGAATTAGATCCGGTAATCTGGTCCAAGGATGGAAGGTGGGTTTACGCGGTGGACCAAGCGGAGAATCCATACAAGATTCTGTTGATTCAGGTGCAAGGGGCCCGGACCAAGACCATCTGGACTCTTCCCAAGGATGCTTCGTTCTGCAGCATGACGTCAGATGGTCAACGGATTGTTTACCTCGTATCTGAAGGGAAGTCCGACGTGTGGCTAATAGAGAACTTCGACCGACCCTAGTAGTTTCTTGCGAATCAATGGAACTTTGAGGTGTTTTCTTGTTGGCTGGCTCGTTTTCCAGCACGAAGTCAAACTGCTAGCTTCACTCAAGAGAAAAATTTCTCCGCCGACTGGCAGCCGCAGGCGCGACAAAATACTTCAGCTTTACTTCAGTTGGCGATTTCATACTGGGGGAGGTCACAACCGAATTCAGCGGAACAGATTTAATTTCATAGAGTTAAAGTGGCAGCCCTGGAAGGATTCGAACCCCCGACCCACGGTTTAGGAAACCGTCGCTCCATGCTTCTGAGCTACAGGCCCGTCAATTAATGCTTGACAAATTCAGGATTGTGAGCTATCATACTAGCTTATGGTTACGGTGTGGAACGGCCACAGAAAGTACCTCCACCTCAGCGCCCCTGCCCATCCTGGCGACGAGCATCCCCCGCAGTCGTGGAAAATGATTTGTTGGCAGGCGTCTTCTGTCAACCGTCAACTGTTGACGGTGTGCTGCAACTGGAAAAGAATTATTTTTTGACGGATCGATGCGCGAATGTTATTGAAAACAAAGGACCGCTGCGAAAAAGGGCAGCACTAAGCGGGAATGTCTATGAAAACACAGGTGCTTAGCCGTTGAAAGCGGTAATGTTGTTGAAAATACAAGGTGTTAAGGCTCGCCAGAGCGAGCGGAAATGACGACAGTAGACAATTTGTCTAGTCCACACCGCGTTACCGCCAATTCAAGGTCTTTTGCTGGAAACAGAGGGCAAGTGAACTGGATGAGCGAGGACTTCCCACAGGGGGGTTCCCTCGAGGCCAAAGTCGAAACCCGTCCGCCGTGCCCTGGAAGGGCACCATATAGTAGCCGGGGGCAACGCCCCCGGAAAACTAACCTGGAAACCAACCGACCCTGAGGGGGTCGCATAGACCGGGGCAGAGGCGTCAGGTACGGTCGCGACATCGCTCTCATTCGACCCTTTCAGGGTCGGGCTTGGTCGGGTCGCCCCTTTCCGAGGGCGTTGCCCCCGGCTACTTTATGAATTCCCTTCGGGGATTCTCAGGAAATCTAGACCCACGTGTCCAGCCAAAACCTGGGACATGCTCAGCAACCTCACTCTACATACAAGCGAGGCACCCGTTTGCCGATCAGGCAGAGAACCTCATAGGGAACTGTGTCGAGCATCCGGGCGATGTCGAGCGCGGTGATCGAGGCCTGCTGGGACCGGCCCATGAGCATGACTTCGTCTCCTACGTTGACGCCGGGGATGTCCGTCACGTCCAGAAGCGAGAGGTCCATGCTGATGCTGCCGACCAGGCGCGCCAGGCTGCCGCGCACGATGGCGTGCCCCCGATTCGAGAGCGCCCGGTTGAGGCCGTCTGCGTAACCCACCGGAACGGTGGCAATGCGGGATGGACGCCGGGTGTGGAAAGCCTCCCCGTAGCCCAGGGGCGTTTCGCTGGGAACGTCCTTCAGGTAAACGACGCGGGATTTGAAGGCAAGCGCAGGCTCGAACTCCGGGAGGCGCGGAAGTTCTTGGCCCGGCGGAAGCACCAGCGGCACGTAGCAGCCGTAGAGCAAGCCCCCGATGCGAATCATGTTTTCCGAAAACTCGCGCCCGGCGAGCAACGCACCGGAGTTTGAGACGTGAGTCCACGCGGGTTCAATTCCGGCTGACCTCAGTTGCGTGAGCGCAGCCCGGAAACGTTCACCCTGCTCTTCCGTCTGGGTGGCCACCAAATCCTCGGCGGAAGCGAGGTGCGTGAACAGGCCGCTTAAACGCACGCCCTCGAGCGTGCGGTAATGTTCCAGGAAGGCCGCCAGGCGGTCGGGCGGCACCCCCAGGCGTCCCAGGCCGGTGTCCACTTTGAGGTGGAACTCGATGGGGCGACCGTAACGCCGCGCGCACTCGGCGTAAGTGTCAAGCCGGGTGGTGGAGGAAACCGAAGGCGTGAGCTGAAACTTGATGAGGTCCGCCGGGTCGCTCAAATAGAGGCCGCCCAGCAGCAGTATGGGCTGCGTAATCCCTGCGGATCTCAATTCCAGGGCTTCTTCAACACTGGCCACTCCGAACCAATCCGCGCCGCACTGGGCAAGACAATTCGCCACCGCCACCGCGCCGTGACCGTAGGCGTCCGCCTTGATGACGGCCATCACTTTACGCCGGCCCGCCAGTCGCTGAACCCGCTCATAATTACGGCGCAGTTTTGAAAGCGAGATCTCAACCCAGGTGGGGCGCAGCAGTTTGTCAACAGGAACATTCACGGGATTATTGCGCTTCAGGATGAACTGTCATTCCATCTATTCTTTGTGCTCGTGCGCCAGGTTCGCAAACTTGGCATACGGTCTCATAAACACGACCTGGACATCGCCGGTGGGGCCATTGCGCTGCTTGCCGACTATCAGCTTCATCTCGATCCCGCGCCGGTCCACCTCACCTTCCGCTTCGCCATCTTCCGCCGCCTTGCGCTCGCGGAAAATGAAGATCACCACGTCAGCGTCCTGTTCGATCGATCCGGATTCGCGGAGATCGGACAACTGAGGCCGCTGCCCAGGCCGCTGCTCGGGGGCACGGCTCAATTGGGAAAGCGCCAGGACCGGGACCTTCAGCTCCTTGGCGATGCTCTTCAAGCCGCGCGAAATGTAACTGACTTCCTGGGTGCGGTTCTCGAAGCGTCCCTGACCGGAGACGAGCTGAAGGTAATCCACGATCATCAGGTCCAATCCCTTTTCCATCTTCAGGCGGCGCGCTTTGGCGCGAATCTGCATGATACTCAGGGCAGGAGTGTCTTCAATCAGAAGTGGAGCGTCCCCGAGCCGGCCCAAAGCGCGGGTTAACTTGTTCCAATCTTCGCGGCTCCTCGAGAATCCGCTGCGTAGGCTGTGGCTGTCGGTTTCCGCTTCGGAGCACAAGAGACGGATGACCAAGGACTCCTTGCTCATTTCGAGCGAGAAGAGTCCCACGGTTTTTTGGTGCTTGATGGCGGCGTGGGCGGCGATGTTGAGCGCCAGGGCGGTCTTGCCCAGGGAAGGCCGCGCAGCCACCACCACCAGTTCACCGGGTTGGAGTCCGGAGGTCATGTTGTCGAGGTCCACGAAGCCGGTTTCAATGCCGGTGACGCGCTGGCCGCGGTCAATTAGATTTTCGATGGTCCCGAAACTCGAGTGCATAATGTCACGGATGTTGGTGAATCCTGACTGGACCTTCTGCTCCGCGATGTCGAAGACCTGGCTTTGAGCCAAATCGATCAGCGTGTCGGGGTCATCCGTTCCCTCCAGACAGCGTGAAATCACGTTGTTCGAGGCGTTGATAAGGCGCCGCAGAATCGACTTCTCTTTGACGATGCGGGAGTACTCGGAGACGGCGACGGAGGTTCCCACCGGCACACCATCCGTGAGGGCAGCGAGGTAAGCGGCCCCGCCGGCTTTTTCTATCTGCCCCTCCTTGGCGAGTTCCTCGGAGAGCGTCACCAGATCGATGGTGCGATTCTTCTCCGAGATGGCGACCATATGATCGAAAGTAATGCGGTGGGCTTCAGAAAAGAAATCGTCCTTGCCGACTCCCTCGAGTGCCAGGTTAAGGGCCGAATTATCCAGGAGAATGGAACCGAGCAAGGCCCGCTCGGCTTCCAAATTGTGAGGTACAACCCGGTCACTGGCGGTGGTGCTTGGCATGGAAGGAAAAGTGTTCCTGGAATGTCAGAAAACTAAACGGAGAAAGAATTATAGCAGATGGGAAAAAGTCCTGAAGAGATTTTTGCCCGGGCGCAAGACATGAAATTGAAACCGGATGTAGCGCGGGCCTCTCGCCCGCTGTCGCGTGGGCATCCCTTCGCTGCGCTCAGGGCAGGCCCTGCCCGCGCCTTCATTGACTGCGCCTTCAGTTTCGATCTGCACTTTTCCCGCGGTGTTAAGACTTCTTTGGTGCGGGAGCGAGACGCTCCCGCCACAGCGGGCGAGACACCCGCGCTACGTCGATTGGCGCCGCATGCCAAGGTGGTTATTGCGCGGCCGGCTCTGCTTCCGGGGCAGGCGACGGCGGTGGAGATTGGGCCTGAGGCTGGGCCTTTGTCTCCGCATCGCCTTCCACCCTCACTTTGACGAAGGCCGTCACCTCCCGGTGCAGTTTTATCGGCACATCGTATTCACCCAAAACTTTCAAGGGGGAATCGAGAGCAATCTTCCGCTTGTCGATGTTGTAACCTTGGGCCGCCAACCTCTCGGCAATGTCCATGGCCGTAACCGAACCGAAGAGTGTTCCTTTTTCTCCGGATTTTCGAGTCAGGGTAACGCTGACGCCCTGAAGCAGCGTCGCCAAGTCCTCCGCGTCGCCTTTTTCTTTCGCTTCCAACTTCAGAAAGCGGACGCGCTGCTGTTCGATCAGCTTCCGGTTCTGCGGCGTAGCCGCGATTGCCAGTTTCTTGGGCAGAAGGTAGTTGCGCCCGTAGCCGCCGGCCACTTTCAGCACTTGCCCTCTAGATCCGAGCTTTTCAACATTCTCGAGCAGAATTACTTCCATCGTTAAACTCCCTTCGCTGGGGACTGGGGGCTAGGGGCTAGGGCAATTCTGAATTATGAATTGCCCCCTACCTGCCGCTTTCTGTCTTGTGCCCGCGGCTCTTCGTCAATCTCCAGCAGGCCTAGGTTACGCCATACCCAAAAGCAAAAGGCATTCAGTATGAGGACTGTGAAGAATGCAATTCATTCTTCAGAATAGAATTTCCCCAGTCCCTAGCCCCCGTTTTTAGATGCTGGTCGAAAACGGCAACAAGGCGATATTCCGCGCGCGCTTGATGGCCAGGCTCAAAGATCGCTGGTGGGTCGAGCAGGTTCCGGTCAGGCGGCGAGGGAGTATCTTGCCCCGCTCGGAAATGAACCCTCCCACCAGGCGGGCGTCCTTGTAATCGATGACGTCAATTGATTCCTCGCAGAACTTGCAAACCTTTCGCCGGCGGAAGAACTGCTTCCTGGGACCTGAAGGCCCCCCCTCCCGTCTGGACTGCGGGCGCTCCGGGTCTCCGGAATTGCTTCGGGGTACTGCCATGTTGATCTGCTCCTTCATCCTTGGGGTACTTCCGCGATCGGCTGCGGAACTGGGGCCGCGGGGGGCTTGGAGCGGCGCTTCTTAGACTCCTGCTTTGAGCGCAGAGCTTTGAACTTCTCGGCCCGCTCCAAGTCTTCGTCAATCCGCACGCTCAGATATTTGATCACCGTGTCGGTAACCTTCAAGCGGCGTTCAAACTCTTTGACCGTATCGCCGGAACCCTGCAGCCGGAAGAGAACGTAAATGCCCTCCCGTTGCTTCTTGACCCGATAAGCAAGCCTGCGGCGGCCTAACTTTTCCACTTTTTCAAGCTTGCCGCCCGCACCCGCCACCACGCCTTCCATCTGCGCGATGAGCTTGTCAACGTCTTCTTCGGTGACATCGGGCCGGACGATAAAGATGATCTCGTAATTACGCATGGAACCTCACGATTGTTGGGTTGAAACCCGCCGGTTAAAGCGGTTCATCGCCTCTTGCGAACCCTCTCGAAGAATAACACGCACAGCTTCGCAGGCCTGGCTGAGCATTTCGAGCGACGGTCTCCAAATCGGCCTGACGGAATCGCCCGAGGACGTACGAAACCCTATCCGCGATCGGCTGCTCTGGACTGACGCCCATGCGCACGCGGACGAAATCACTCGCCTCGAGCGCGCCGATAATGGACTTCAATCCCTTGTGGCCGCCCGCGCTGCCTCGGGGGCGGATGCGCAAGCTGCCCAGAGGAAGAGCCGCGTCGTCCACCAGCACAATCAAATCGCCTACCTCCAGGCCGTATTTCGCGACCAGCCTGGCCACGGCCATTCCGCTCAAATTCATATAGGTCTGGGGCTTGGCCAAAAGAACCTCCAAGCCATCCACGCTCGTCGAAGCCGTCAACGCCTGAGCTTCGTAATGCGTCAATTCCAAGCCCCACTCCTCTGCAAGGCTGTCCACGGCCATAAAACCCAGGTTGTGGGGTGTCAGGTGGTACTCGTAGCCGGGGTTTCCTAAGCCCGCGATCATTTTCATTTCGAAAAATTCGGAAACCGAATTTCGAAAATCGAAATGCGAAACTCGAAATCTGAGATTTGAAAACCGAACCTCTGCTCGAGTTTCGGTATTCGAGTTTCGATTTCCCAGTTTCCAGTTTCCCGTTTCGAAACTCTAGCTCTCCTTCTTGCCTTCCTTCTTGGCTTCTTTCTTGGCTTCCTTCTTGGCTTCCGGCGCTGCGGCTTCGGCTTCGGCTTCCTCCGCCTTGCCCTTGCGGATTACCTCGGGTTCGCCGGGCGCAGCCGCGGCTTCTTCGACAGCGGGCTTCACCTCTTCTTCCGCTCTCATCTCCGCCACATGCGCCACCACGCGTGCGGGATCAGTCAGAATCTTGACCTTCGGATCCACCGGCAAGTCGGATACGCGTAAGTTCTTACCCAGCTCGAGCCCGCCTACGTCAGCGACAAAACGCTCCGGAATATCGTCAGGAAGGCATTCCACTTCCACTTCCCGGAGCACGAACTCGAAGACTCCGCCTTGCATCTTTACGCCCACCGGCTCGCCGCTTACATGAATCGGGACCTGAAGTTTCAGTTTCGCATCGCGGGCGATGCGGACCAAATCAACGTGCAGAAGATGGCCGTCCATGGGCTCAGTTTGCCAGTCGCGGATCATGACTCGAGCCGGAGCCTTCCCCCGAACCTCGAGCGTGAAGATGGCGTTGTGGCCGGACTCGGAGTGAAGGATCCGCAATATCTCCTTGGGATCCACCGCCACGGGAATCGCGGGCCCGCCGCCGCCATAAACCACGGCCGGGATCCGCCCCGCGCGCCGCAGGCGCCGCGCAGCATTCTTCCCGAAATCCTCACGTGCCTCGACTTCCACAGCTAATACCTGGGTCATGACTTTCTGCTCCTCAATTGCAACAGCATTCTGCGAAAGCTGTCATTCCGAGCGCAGCGAGGAATCTCGCTCTGCGCCAACTGCAGCCCCGTGTCACGCTGCCAGGAGCCAGAGCGGGATTCCTCGCTGCCACGAAAATGCCTGTGCCGAAGGCACCTTGGAGTGCGGTAGCAGCAGCTACCGCCTTACTTGGCGTGGGACGCCCAGCCCGCTAGAAAGGCGGTAGCTGCTGCTACCGCACTCCAAGGCGCTACGCGCATTTTCATGCAACGTGGTGAGCCGCAAAACTCATGAAATCTGCGCTCGGAATGACGCCGCCCGTTACTGCCTCCAACGCTTCATATGAACAGTTTGCTGACCGAGGTTTCGTCGTGAATCGACCGAATGGCTTGCGCCAGCAACTTACCCACGCTCAGCACCTTGATCTTTCCGCACTGCTCAGCCGCGGGCGAGGGCGGAATGGAATTGGTGGTCACCACCTGCTCGAGGGGGGCCGCGCAAATCCTGGCGATAGCGTCTTCCGCGAACACGCCATGCGAACAACACGCGTAGACCTTGGCGGCGCCCTTCTCGGTCAGCGCCTGGGCGCTTTTCGCCAGAGTGCCGGCGGTATCCACCATGTCATCGACGATTAAACACGTCTTGGCTTCAACCTCGCCCACCACGTTGAACATTTCCACTACGTTGGCGTCTTCACGGCGTTTGTCAATGATCGCCAGAGGCGCATTGAGCCGCTTGGCAAAAGCTCTCGCTCTTTCCACTCCGCCCGTGTCCGGAGAAACAACCACAGGGTCCTTCAGCTTCAGCCGCTGAAAATAACGCACCGTGACCGGCGTAGCATAGAGATGGTCCACGGGGATGTTGAAGAAGCCCTGGATCTGGCCGGCGTGCAGGTCGAGGGCCAACACACGATCGGTGCCCGCCGAAGTCAACAAATCGGCGACCAGTTTCGAGGAAATAGGCACCCGCGGGCGGTCCTTGCGATCCTGTCGGGCGTATCCGTAATAGGGAATTACCGCCGTAACCCGCTCCGCCGAGGCGCGGCGCAGGGCATCCAGCATCACCAGCAGTTCCATCAGGTTGTCGTTTACAGGATTGCACGTGGGCTGGATGACAAAGACGTCGGCGCCGCGGACATTCTCGAGAATCTGGAGCCGAACCTCTCCGTCAGGAAACCGTCCCACGTACGCCCGGCCCAGGGGCACCTTCAATTGCGCGCATATCTCCCTGGCCAGAGCTGGATGAGCATTCCCAGTGAAAACTTTTAGTTTGTGCTGAACCGGGTCCATCGTTCTCTTATCCTCACCATCACTCATGTAGCGCGGGCGTCTCGCCCGCTGTGGCGCAGGCATCCTGCCCGCGCGCGGGAGCGGGACGCTCCCGCCACAGCGGGCGAGACGCCCGCGCTACATCCCAAATTGGCTGGGAGGCCTGGATTCGAACCAGGGTTCCATGCTCCAAAGGCATGTGTCCTACCACTGGACGACCTCCCAGTTCTCCTCAGCTTTCACCGCGCGCACAATAGCCGCCGGTATTCAGCTCGCGACAACGTGCGTGACCGGAACTTGAGCCACCCCTTGGGGATTAACTTGGATGCGTGGAGCAACTGACGGGCAGATTCAAAGACCGAGTAGACAGCAGATCCGCTTCCCGTCAGGGAAGCGATCTCGGCTCCGGCCCGGATGAGAAGCCGCTTCAAGCGCGCCAACTCAGGCCACCTTGCGAAAACGACCCGCTCGAAGTCGTTTTCGGCCGGTCCCCAATGCAGCAAGGGAAATTGTGGCCACGCACCGACATCCATAATGCTACGGAGTTTGCCTTGAGTTGTCAACCGCAAATCCGCTTCCCGATAAGCCTCAGCGGTAGAGATGGAAAACCCGGGGAAGACCACCAGGCACTCGCGCCTTGGGAGATCGGGAAGCGGATATACTTCTTCGCCGCGCCCGCACCCCAGAACCCTGCCGCCCATCAGAAAGAGCGGAACATCCGACCCCAACTGGGCCGCCAGAGAAAACCGCTGGCGCGCCACCAACTTCTCGCCGCTCAGCCGTTCCAGTCCCTCCAGCGTCGCCGCCGCATCGCTGCTGGCTCCCCCCAGGCCGCTGCCCGCCGGGATCAGCTTCTCCAGCCGCGCCCGCACGCCGCCTCGAAAGCCGGTGGCGCGCCGCCAGAGATCGCAGGCACGATACACGAGGTTCCCCTCTCCTGAGGGGATCTGCGGATCGTCGCACTCGAAACGTACCCCTTCCCCGGCTCGAGCGAGAGAAATCTCCAGCCGGTCATGAAGCGCAATAGTTTGATAAATGGTGCGGATCTCGTGATAGCCGTCCGGGCGCTTGCCCAGAAGCTTGAGCCCCAGGTTAATCTTCGCGAAGGCACGGAGACGAAGGGATTTTTCCAAATTAGTGGGTTCGTAGCGCGGGCGTCTCGCCCGCGCTACGAATTATTTCTGGGCAGCACGTTGCTTCGAGAGGCGGAGCTTCAACTCTCCGAGCTCCCTTTGGAGCTGGGCCGCCTGGTCGGCATCGAAGTCACTCGATGTCGCCCGCGGCCATTCCTTGAGGGCGTGTTCCCATTCCTGTTCGGCCAGGGCATCCTTACCCATGCGCAGGTAAAGGTGGCCAAGATGTTCGTGGATGGTGGGATCGTCGGACATCAAGCGCGCCGCCTGTTCCAGGGGGGGTTCGGCGAGGTCGCAGCGGTCCATCTTGTAGTAAGCCCATCCTAGGCTGTCTAGGTAAGCTCCGTTGTTCGGCTCCAGCCGCAAGGCCTTCTGGATATATTTCACCGACTCCTCCAGGCGTACGCCCCGATCCGCCAGCATATAGCCGAGATAATTCGCCGCCGAGGCATTTAACGGATCCGCCGCCAGGACTTTCTTGAATTGCTCTTCCGCCAGGTCGTATTTCTTCTGATGTTCATAAATGGAGCCCAGCAGAAAGCGTGAGTAGACCTGTTCCTCGGGCTTGGAGCCGTACCCCAGCGCCTTGTTGACCGCCTGCTCCGCCTCGCCAAACTGTTTGGCTTGAATGTACACTTGCGCCACGGAGAGCCAAAGGTCCCGGTCCGCCGGGGTATTCTTCATCAACCCCTGAAGCTGCTTGAAGGCTTCTTCAACCCGCCCCAATTCACCCACCACGTAGGCGCGCAGAATGCGCAGTGGCTGGTCGTCGGGAAATTTCTGCAACGCCGAATCCACCTCACCCAGGGCCTGCGGCAGTTGGTGATTCATGCGCAGCGTGTCCACGATGAGCTGTTCACCCCGTGCCGCCTGCCCTTTACCGAGGGCTACAATCTGTTTGAAAGCTTGCATGGCGGGCTCGTATTTCTGCCGCGCGCGGTAGATCAGGCCCAGCCGCTCGAGAAAGATGGCGCGATTGTTGGCTTCCGCAGGCGTGTATTGGCCCCCTGCCCGCTCCGACTGTTTTATCAGGCCCTGCAAAAGCTCGATGGCCTTGTCCTGGTTACCCGCCGCATCCTCGAGCAACGCCTGCTGATATGAGATTTCCGCGTCGTCCGATTTGTCCGGCAAAAGCGCCTTGGCGCGCTCGAGCTCTTTGCGGGCTTGGTCAAACCGCCCTTCCTGCCGGTCGAGTTTCGCCATTTGCAGATAGGTTGCTGCGTCGTCAGGATCGGCCTTCAGAATCTTCTCGAGTTCCGCCCGCGCGGCCGTAGTGTTTCCCATGTCCAGCAAGGCGCCCGCATAAGCCCGGCGAAGTTCCTTGTTCTCGGGGTCTTTCGCTAAAGCCTTCTCATAGGTGGCCACGGCAGAGTCATAATCGCGCATCTGGCTGTACGAGTAGCCCAGCATGCCGAGCAGGGGCGGATCCATATCCGCTTCGGGGATCTTCTTGAGCAAGTCCACCGTCCCCGCATAGTCGCCTTGCTCGAAATAAAGCTGCGCCAGACTGCCCAGGCCCTCCCTGGAATCAGGGTCCACGTTCAGCACCTTCCTGAATGCCTCTTCGGCCTTCTGGCCCTGGTTGTTCATTTTGTAAAGGCGTCCCAAAACCTGCCACGAATCCAGGTCCGAAGGTTGCAGGCGGGTTAGGGCCTCCATGTGTTCGATGGCCTTGTGGAGGTATTCCTTGTTGGTCTTCTCGCTCTGGTCCTCGCCCAGCATGTGCCAGTAAATCCGGGCCAGCAGCCGGTGGGCGTCCGGGTAGTCGGGGTCGGACTTCAGCACGTCTTCCGCTTCATGAATCGCCTCACTGACGCGCGCCACGTGCCAGTAAAGTTCAGCCAGTTCGACCCGCAAGAAAAATGAGTCGGGGTCGGCGGCGATGGCCTGTTTGTACTCGGAAATGGCCCGGTCGACATAATCGGAGCGGTTGTACACCCCCGCCAGTTCTTTATATCGCCTCGCCAGCATGAAGTGGTAATAAGCTTGGGCGTGGTCCACCACTGCCGGCCCCGCCCCTGGAGACGGTTTACCCGCCCCGGTTGGGCCGCTATCCTGAACCGCAAATAGCGCCGTGGCCCCCACCAAAATGACACCTACTCCAAGCCCAAGCCTTTTGCCGAGTTTATGCATGGTCCCTTTCTGCCCCGCCTTGTCTCATCAGATTGGATGCAAAAATTATCGCATAGGGGGCATTAAAGTGTCAAAGATTGGCGCGCCAGGGCGGGGTGCCATTCGGAATGGCATCCCTTTCGCACCGCCGGTCATTCCGGGGAAAGCGGGAATCCACCTCCGTGTGGCTTGATATGGACCCCCGCTTACGCGGGGGTGACGGCAACGGCGATTCTCATCTCCATTGGCGGGCGGCAGGCCCATGTATACTCCATGGAAAATCGCCCCATGCCGGTCATTCCCGTCCTCGAAAAACTTGATCCCTTGGGGCCGTTTTCAGGGTTCATTTGGGCTCGTTTGTGTATTTTTAGCACGCTTTTCCAGTTCGTTTTGAGTTCGTTTTTTTGAAACTTTTGTTGATTCTAAATGACTTATTCAGTTCGTTCCGTTTAATTTAACATCTTTCTTGCATTTTCACGCCATCTTCCGTGCCCCTTGGGCCGCTCTCGAGTCTCCTTCCCGCGCTCTCTGCCAGCGCTTTTCATAGGTCAGCGTAAGTAGGCTACCATATTCCTGGCCGCGTGTCAACAACTAAAGTGGCAAAAGCGTGGTCGCTGTAAAGTGAACGCCGAAAATCGATTTTCGTATAATCCAAGGACGCGTATAACCAATTGAAACAGCGGGAGATCGGCGTCGAGCCTCGTTCTGGCGCAAGCGTAACTTCCATGTTTGCGTGTGTTTCCACCTCCCAGAATCGCAATCCTGTGAACTCCGAAAGGGCCCCTGATGGAGGCTCAAGGAAGAGTAGTTAATCGAGGCTTTCAGTCCGCAGACCTTCGATGTGTTCGAAATGCCTGCGGTTATTGGTGAGGAGAGTGAGGTCGTGCTGCCGGGCTGTGACGCCGATCATGAGATCGAAGTCGGCGACGCGCTTTCCCTCGGCGCGCAACCGGCCTCGCTCCTTTCCGAACAGCCGGGAGGTCTCTTCATTGATGTTGACGATGGTTACGTACTGCAAAAAGTCTTGCAGGCCCCTTTCGTTCATTCCGGGATCCTTTGAGTACAAAATGCCCTCATAGACTTCTGCGAGAGAAATCATCGAAAAGGCAAGGCCGCTGTTCCCAAGCTCTTCAAGGCGTCTCCGGGTTCGCTCTTGTCCGTTCAGATAATCAATGGCCCAGTCGGTATCCACTAGGTAGCTCGCGTTCATAGCTTCGGCTCCGGACGGGTTGAAATCAGCCGGTCCTCATAAATGTCGCGGATCAGCTTCTCGGCGTCAATTGTTCCCTTCCAGCTTCCGAAGGCTCGCCGGAACGCTTCACGGTTGCGGTGGGCCGGAGCTCCAACGACCGTCACGAGCACCTCCTCACCTTCAGGCAGGTCCAGTTCTTCCAGCGGTTCCAGAACGCCCCCTTTGACGCGGGCGCGGATCGTTCCACTCATGGTAGTCCTCCTTTGCTTTCTCTATTGAGATGCTTTGTTTCCGCCTCCTAGAATCTCGATACTGTGAACTCCCTCTAATTCGTGCAAATCATGCCACTAACGCACCCTTCTTACAACTTCAATTTCAACTCAATCTGAATCCCAAACCCCATAAGAAGTCTTTGGCTCTGCAAGTCCTTGACAGCCGGTCAAGCCGGTGCTAATTTCTCTGGTCGTAATTGTTCTTTGAGAACTTTAGTTCCTGTGGTGCCCCGGCTGAACCGGGGGAAAAGGGAAGGCCGTGAAAATCGGCTGCGGTCCCGCCACTGTGATCGGCGAGCCAAATCCTCGCAGTCCATTTGCCGACGGACAGCCACTATTCTGCCAGCGCAGAAAGGGAAGGCCGAGGAGAGGGCGATGACCCGAGAGCCAGGAAACCTGCCCAGGAACAGCAACTCAGCCTAACTCTTCGACGGAAAGAGTCCTGAGGAAGACTCGAGAGCCTTCCGATTCCGGAACGAGGGATTGGGAGGCTTTTTTTTGCCTTCTTTCCGGACTTCTTCCGTCCTTATCCCCGCCGCAGGAGCGGGAGAAAAGGAGAATGACCGTGTCAGAAGTCAAAAGTCAAAAGTCAAAGGTCAAAAGTCAAACCCCGCGGAATTGTTCGCTCGCCATGTTTCTGGGACTGCTTATAGTTCCCTTCGTCAGCGCGGCGATGCGCGCAGCTACGATTGAGGGAACAGTCTTTGACCCCAGCGGCAGCGCCGTACCCAATGTGCGCGTCAGCCTACTTAAGTCGCTCACCGCCCTGGACGAGCGCCAGACGGATGCCAGGGGGAAATACAAGTTTGAAGGACTTGCCAAGGGATCTTATCGGCTGGTGGCCAATGCCCCCGGTTTTTCAGCCTCCACAGCGAATGTGGAGATGGGCGAGGACCAGGCTCGAAGCGTGGATTTGCACCTCACGCTCAGCGCCGTGCAGCAGCAAGTGGTGGTTTCCGCATCCCTTGAAGGCGCGCTCGCTCCTCAATTGGGCTCTTCAGTGTCCACCATTTCCAGCCAGGAAATCGACGACCGTGGAGCGCAGAACGTGACTGACGTCTTGCGCGGCGTTCCCGGAGCCACTTTGGACGACAGCGGGCGGCGCGGAGGCGTTACCGGCCTCTTCGTTCGAGGTGGCGACTCGAATTACAATCTGGTGATGGTGGATGGCATTCAATTGAATCAATTCGGTGGTGGCTTCGACTTTGCGCCGTTGCCGGCAGATGGCGTAGACCACGTCGAGGTCACGCGAGGCGCAGAGAGCGCCTTGTTCGGCTCGAACGCCGTTACCGGCGTGGTCAACATTGTGACCACACGAGGCGAAGGCTCGCCCCATTTTGACTTCCAGGCAGAAGGGGGAAATTTCACCACCCGTCGCTTCGTGGCTGGCGGGAGCGGATTGACCCACGGCCTGAGTTGGGCTTATGACGTCTCGAGGCTCGATTCCGGCGGCACGGTCCGGAATGACAACTACCGAAACCAGAGCGCCATCCTGAGCCTCGGCTACCGGCGCAGCGAGCGGCGCCAGGTTGACTTTCACTTTTTTGGTAACGCCAACGATGCTGGCGTGCCCGGCCCTTACGGATCGGACCCTGACCACCTTTATAACGCTCCCATCTATCCCGGTGGTCCGACCAACTACCAATTGGGTCTTGTAGCTCGCGATAAGCAAAACATGTTCGGTTACGAGGGAAACTACTCGGAGCAAATCAACTCCCGCTTCCGGCAGGTGGTGACCGGCACAGTGACGACGAACGATTACTATTTCATTTATCCCGCCGCCGCCGGGGGCGACTCGTTCTCAAATAACCTTCGCGGCGTGGTGAACACACGAAGTGAAGTGACCATCTCCGAACAAGGATTTCCTGGTGGCGGGATTCGAATACAACCGCGAGCAGTTCAAGAACACTTTTGTAGCAGACGCCAATAATGTGCCATTTCTGTTGCCCCGCACCAGCCTGGCGTATTTTGTGGAAAATCGCTGGAACCCCTCGAGCCGGCTGTTCGTTACGGCGGGTTTGAGGCTGGATGATCTGCGCACGCAATCTCTGCCGCCTGGCGATTACGGAGCGCGCCCCTTCATTCCCGCGAGCTCCATCACCAAACTGAACCCGCGCGTTTCCGCTGCGTACATGGCTCGCGAATCTGATTCCGGACCCTGGTTTGGCATGACGCGGCTGCACGGGAGCTTTGGCACGGGCATTCGCGCCCCGAATGGTTATGAGCTGGCCTTCACTGACAATTCTCATCTGAAGCCGGAGAAGAGCCTCAGCTTCGATAGTGGTCTCGAACAGAGGTTCTTCAACAGTCGGGCGCTCCTGGATCTTACCTACTTCTATAATCGGTTCGACGATCAGATTGTGACCCTCGGCGGCTCACTCACCAACCTCAGCACTTTCATTTCGGATAACCTCGGCAATTCGCGCGCGCAGGGGCTCGAGGCATCGTTCCGACTGCACCCCACCCGTTCATTGCAGGTGTCGGGAGAATACACGCTGCTCGGTACTGCCATACTGGCCCTAAACGGCTCATCGCTAGTCCAGGCGCCGTTTCACGTGGGACAAGAGCTGTACCGCCGGCCCAGGAATTCGGGCGCCTTCAACGTAACCTGGCAGCGAGGGCGCCTGATGCTGAACAGCAACGCTTATATGAGGGGGCAGACTCTCGACTTGGAGCCCAACGACGGCGTGTACGCGTGCTCGTTCGGCCTCACGTGCCTTTTTCCCGACAGGGGCTACGTGGTTCTAAACGGCGGCTTCTCTTACCGCTTGACGCGTGGGCTTGAAATTTACGGCCATTTGAATAATCTCTTGGACCGGAAGTATGAGGAAGTGCTGGGTTACCCGGCTTTACCGCTCAATTTCCTTGCTGGCGTGAAGTTCACTTTCCCTGCGGAGTGAGGAGGTTGTAGGGGCGGCCCTCGTGGCCGCCCGCCACACCACCAAGCCACAAAGACACCAAGCGAAAAAGAGGGGCTTGTCTGGGTTCGTCTCTTCTTGGCGTCTTTGTGCCTTGGTGGTGTGAGCTTCAACAGAGAGGCGGGGCGAGGCGAATATGGCGAGAGAAAGCAAAACCGCTCGTGCTCTGATGGTCCTGGGAACGGCGTCCCACGCCGGCAAGTCGATCATTACGGCTGCGCTGTGCCGGATCTTCGCCGACGACGGCTATCGGGTAGCGCCGTTCAAGGCACAGAACATGTCGCTCAACTCGGCCGCTACGCCCGATGGCCGCGAGATAGGCCGCGCTCAGGCTTTGCAGGCTGAGGCTTGCCGGATACCTGCCTGTGCCGAAATGAATCCGGTGCTCATCAAACCTTCCTCGGACACCGGATCGCAAATCATCCTGCTGGGGCAGGTGTGGGGCCAGGTGACGGCAGCGGATTATCACACCCGCCGAGTCGAGGACCTCTTTCCAGTAGTTCTGGAAAGCTATGAGAAATTGGCGTCTGATTACGAGCTCATAGTTCTTGAAGGAGCGGGCTCTCCGGCCGAGATCAACCTGAGAGAGCACGATATCGTGAACATGCGCATGGCGCATGCGGCGAGCGCCGCCTGCCTGCTGGTGGGCGACATCGACCGAGGCGGTGTTTTCGCATCCCTCCTGGGCACGCTAGAACTGCTGGAGCCTTCCGAGCGCGCCTTGATTCGAGGCTACGCCATCAACAAGTTTCGCGGGGACATTTCGCTGCTGCAGCCGGGGCTCACGATGATGGAGCCGCGGCTGGGAATCCCCTGCGCAGGAGTGATTCCCTACCTGCACGACCTCGGGCTGGACGAGGAGGACGGCGTGGCCGTCGAAGACCGGCGCAACGCTTGGCGGGTTTGGAAGGACCATGCTGGAGGCGCCTCTCAGGAAAGACCCTTGCGCATCGGGGTGATCGCGTTGCCGCACATGTCTAACTTCACAGACTTCGATGCCCTTGCGACGGAACCCTCGGTGGCGCTGGCATTCCTCGACCGTGCGGAGGAACTGTCCGGCGCTGACTGGGTGATTCTCCCTGGCACCAAGCAGACCCTCAACGACTTGAAATGGTTGCATCAGCGTGGGTTGGTTCCGCTCCTCCTCGAACACCACGCGCGCGGCGGGTGCGTCACCGGAATCTGCGGCGGCTTCCAGATGCTGGGGATTCAAATCGAGGACCCGCAGGGCATCGAGAACGACGGCCTGCCGTGCGCTCGCCAGGGGCTCGGCCTGCTTCGAGTTCGGACCGTGCTGCGGCCCGAGAAGATTACCCGCCCCGCAACCGGACGCATCTCGAGGCCGGTGATCTTCGAGCAGCATGCCGAGCGCGTGCGCCTTTCGCGGGTACGAGATTCATGTTGGCGAAACGGTGTACGTGGAGGAAGCTACGCCCTTCGCCGAGGTCACGCGCGCCGGATCGAGCACCGTTGTAACAGACGGCGCCGTCAGCGCGGACGGGCGCGTGTTCGGAACGTACGTCCACGGCATCTTCGACGACGACAATTTCCGGCACGCATTCCTCGATGCGGCGCGCGCGGCGCGCGGCCTTGCGCCTTTCTCCGCCAGAGCTTTCGTTGCGGCGGAACGGGAATCGCGCTTGGACCGCCTTGCCGCCCATGTGCGCCGTTCACTCGACCTCGAGATGATTCGGAGTTGGATCGGTATTCGCCGGATTTGAGGACCGTCACGGAAGACTGCGCTAGCGTCAGCTACAGGATGTCGCCGCCCTTGCGGTGGGCGCGCAAGCATTCGAGTTGGGCAATGGCAACTGCCACGACGCAGGCCCCACCGGCGATAGAGATGCTTCCCCCGATGAGATGCCGCATGATGTCTGGATGGCCGGGGGTGTGAATTAACACCGCTTCCGCAATGCCGTGACCGGTCACCACGAGTCCCGTCAAAGCGCATAACACCAGAATAGCCACCCGCAAAACCGCCTTCATCGCAGTCGCACCTGGCCTTTCAGGCAATGGGGCCGGACACCTCGCCTGTCTGCTTCATACACCTAACGAGGGCACAGGTCAACAGCCATTCAGCAGTCGGCCAGTTTGCTGCAGAGGCGGCGGGAGGTAGCGCGGGCGTCTCCCGCGCTGTGGCGGGAGCGTCCCGCTCCCGCTGCCGAGAAGCGCGGGCAGGATGCCCGTGCCACAGCGGGCGAGACGCCCGCGCTGCAAATTTCGCTGCCGTGCTGTGCAGAGATTAGGGCGACACCCCGGGAAGGAAGGCCCGGCCCAGGTGACCTGCGAGGCGGGTTGAGCTAGAGGTTGAGGAGGTAGTCGGCGGCAGTCAAGTTGCCAAACCTTACGGTGTTGACGCGCTGCCCGACTACATTGGCAAAGTATTGCAGAACCGAGGTCATCCTCAGGGCCGCCTGCCTCTCACCGAACCTAAGTAAACGCCGTGCCGCCAGCGAAATGAACTGCCAACGGAAATACAGGATCAAGAAGCGTTCTTCCTTGGAATAGCGTTGGTTCACATTCGCGGCATTTTTGAGGAGATACGTCAGGGCGAGGAAGTCGCATTTGAGCATCATGCGCAGCCGTGGATAATCGACCGGCGCGCCGAACTCCTCCAGCGACTTTCGCAAAGACGGAAACTCCAAACGGTTTGCGTTGGCGATGGATTGAAAGTATTCCCGGTCAAACTGCCGACGCAGAATCTTTTGGCAGGTGACTTGGAAGTAGAAAAAGAACATCGCCGTCGAGAGGATCAAGATGAGCGCAGCTAGGATCATTGCCTTTCACCTGACATTGACATTCGAATTTGCGGTTACCCCTCGGCCAGAACAGTATTCTCGCGCCGGGCAACCGCAGTTTCCTTGCCCTTACCAAGTACGATTGCGTAAGCCCACACCAGAAGCATTCCGAAAGAACAGAGCCGCATGATGGAGGTTGTTAATGACTGAGCATAGGGCTCGCCACCAGTGATGTGGAGCAGGGCCAAAGATGCAGCCGGACCAGCGAACTGGATACCCACTCCACAAACCAGCAGCGCCAGTTGATCGTCAATAGACTCGATATATTGCAGCAGGAGGTACAGCAGAGTATTCAGCACCAAGCAAGCAAAGTACAGGTCCTGATTGAATTCAACAATGAAGCCGGTGAAGAGGTTATTGTAGTTACGGGAGAAACAAAGTCCTGAAATGCCGACGACCAGCACGAAAACGAAAAACAGCAACAGGCGGACGAGGTTCCACATTTTCTCCTCGTTTCGGCAAGCACGTCGGAAGAGGAAGCACACCAAAAGGAAGGCGCTGATGACCAGAGGGAGATCTGTACTCCAGTAAACGTAAAAGTAGTCCGGACCCGAATCACCAAATACGTGAAGTATGTAGGCCCTCGTCAGTTGGGCACACAGCAGTGAGGTAAGATAAAGAGGTATGCCACCCTGCCCCTTCCACTGGCTAGTCCATACCATGTAGAGGACCAAGGCAGCTTCTATTAAGATTCCCGCGTACTGCAATACGTGGCTGACTAAGTTGCTGTCCATGAGCGGTCCGAGAACGAGTCCTCAAACGACTATCCTCCGGATCGCTCACGCGACTCGGAGGTACCTAGTGAGCTGGCCTCTTGGGGTACGGCAGCGGAACAGGATCCGTGCCGATCGCCACCAGCTTGTGGGGCGGCGGCAGCGGAACAGGATCCGTGCCGATCGCCACCAGCTTGTGGGGCGGCGGCAGTGGAACAGGATCCGTGCCGATCGCCACCAGCTTGTGGGGCGGCGGCAGCGGAACAGGATCCGTACCGATCGCCACCAGCGTCGGACTTTGTCCTGCAGCCGTCGCAGTCCCAGCGACCATCCGCCGAACCGAAATAGCTGTGAGAACTACAAGCAGTGCGAGCAGGAACGTCAAAATTAGGTTCTTCATTTAGGCTCTCCTGAACGAAACTCGTACGCCGGCTCACAAGGAACCGGCATAACGGAGAGCCTATGTCTTCATTTCAAAAAAGTCAATACATTTCTGCACATTTTTATGCGAGCAGAAGTATTAGACATTTTGTCACTAAGCGCTATTTTGTCCAGCGGTTGTTTGAGTCCTCTAGTTTCCTCCTCTCACATCTTTCACGATTCTTATAAGCTAAATTAAAGCACGCTGCAACAGTTCAAAAGTACTGGTACAATGGTACCGGTTGCGAACCTCTTTACCCCCGGCCTCCGCCCTAACTATAGCGCATCTTTCTTCGTGCTTCCACACCTACCGCTCTGACAACACTCCCCTGATTGCGCCCTTTATGCGGTTCCGCGCTTTTGGGGGAGTTGGCCTTTCGCTCCGGTTGACCGCAAGGGGAGTGAATGGCATCATAATTCTATATGGTCCCTGCGGACCGGGGGTGAGGTGCAATGAGAAGCCGTTATTTACGACAACCAATTCTGTTGCTGGCGGCCCTATTGTTGTTCGCTGGTTCTGCCCCAGTCTGGTGCGCCCAATCTAATGGCGACCAGGAACCATCGACGGGGCCTAACCCTGAAGCTGGCCCGACCGTCCTGGCTCCAAAGAAAACCGAGCCCCCGCCGCCGGAAGCTGAAAAGAAACCGGAGCGCATTAATCCCAATGAGATCTTCACGCTTAAGACCTCAACGAATCTCGTCAACGTGGAGGTAATGGTGCTCGATAAAAACGGCAACCCCATCTCCACTCTCAGCCGCAATAATTTCAAAATTTACGATGACGGCGTTCCTCAGACCGTTTCCAACTTCGGCACCTCGGAAGCTCCCATGACCACTTGCATGGTCATTGAATTCAGCAATAAGTATTGGGCGTTCCTCTATCTGGCCCTGGAATACGCTTACGGCTATGTCCAATTCATTCAGCCCAAGGACTGGACAGCAGTGATCTCATTCGATATGAAGCCGGAAATCCTGACGGACTTCACACAAGACCGCGGCCAAGTCCGCGGGGCGTTGGACATGTTGCGAATCCCCGGGTTCAGCGAGATTAATCTGTATGATGCGCTTGCCTTCACGCTGGACCGCATGAAAGACATAAAGGGGAGAAAGGCCATCCTCGTTATCTGTACCGGCTTCGATACGTTCAGCAAGCTAACCTACGATCAAATGTTGAAGATTGCGCGCTCCTCCGACACCGCGATTTACCCGGTCAGTATCCTGGAGTTTCTAACAGTGCGTTCGCCCCGAGGAGAGGGCATCGACGCCTTGACGGCGCGCAACGAGCTCGATGGTATCGCCAAGTATTCAGGTGGCCAGGCTTACTTCCCCCGCTTCCAAGGCGAACTGCCGGGAATTTTCGAGCAGATCAACGGGCAACTCCGCACCCAATATGGCCTGGGTTTCATTCCCAGCGACCCTGCGAAGGACGGCAAGTTCCACAAATTGAAGGTTGAGCTTGTGGATGACCAGGGCAACCCCTTGCGGATCGTCAACCAGAAGGGGAAGGTCGTGAAATATCGCATCGTGGCTCGCGACGGCTACTACGCTCCGAAGTCTTAGTGCCGAAAGTGCCGCACGCCGGTGAACATCATGGCGAGTCCTAACCGGTTCGCTGCCTCAATCACTTCCTTATCCCGAACCGACCCTCCCGGCTGCGCCACCGCCGAAGCACCGGCCTGCGCCGCTTCCTCTACCCCATCCGGGAAGGGGAAGAAAGCGTCCGAGGCGACCACGGTTCCCTTCAGTGGGTGCTTCAGCTCGCGCGCTTTGGTGGCGCCCAGTCTCACGGAATCCACGCGGCTCATCTGGCCTGCGCCGACGCCCACCAGCACTCCCTCACGCGCATAAACAATGGCATTCGATTTCACGTGTTTCACCACACGCCAAGCGAAAACCAGTGCGCGCATTTCGCTTTCGGTAGGCTGACGCTCCGTGACGCATCTCCAGTCCTGGGGACGAGCGCCCAAGGTGTCCGGCGATTGGACCAGCAATCCCCCCCCGATAACTTTGAATTGCAATCCTTCCTCACCACCAGAGGCCAGCGACATGTCCAGCAAGCGGAGGTTCTTCTTTTCCCCCAGGCGTTCCAAGGCGGCAGGCTCGTATCCCGGGGCCAGCACGGCTTCGACAAACAACTTGGACATAGCCTCTGCGGTCTCCGCGTCCATGGGGCGATTAAGAGCGATGACGGACCCAAAAGCGGAGACCGGGTCTACCTCCAGGGCGCGCTGGTAGCTCTCTGCCAGCGTTGCGGCGGAGCCCACGCCGCAGGGATTCGTGTGCTTGACGATGACCGTGGTCGGCTCCTCGAACTCCCGTACCAACTGCCAAGCCGCCTCCAGGTCCACAAGGTTATTGAAAGAAAGCTCCTTCCCCTGGAGTTGGCGCGCGGAGGCCACGCCCCGCCCTCCGGCGGCAGGGTCCACGTAAAGCGCCGCCCGCTGGTGAGGGTTCTCCCCGTAGCGCAAATCCAATGTCTTGCGATAGTTCAAATGGAGGCGCTCCGGCAGGGCGGCGCCCTCCGCCCAACGCTGCAGGGTGGTGGAAATCGCCCCGTCGTAAGCCGCCGTGGCGGCAAAGGCTTTACGCGCCAGCCGGGCACGGGTCTCCCGTGAAACGCTACCATTCTTCCCCCGCAGTTCCCCAAGCACCAGGGAGAAATCGGCTGAATCCACCACCACCGTGACGTCCTGGAAGTTCTTGGCCGCTGACCGGATCATGGAAGGGCCGCCAATGTCAATATTCTCGATAAGCTCCTCGAGCGTCACCCCCGGTTTCGCAGCAGTTTTTTCGAAGGGATAGAGGTTCACAGCCACCAGGTCAATGAACCCGATCCCATGCTCCGCCACCTGTTTCTGGTGTTCGGGATTGGAACGAACGGCAAGGATGCCCCCGTGGACCTTGGGATGGAGCGTCTTTACTCGTCCGTCGAGCATTTCCGGGAAGCCGGTCACCTCTGAGACGTCCCGCACCTTGAGGCCGCTCTCACGCAGCAACTTGGCCGTGCCGCCCGTGGATAATATCTCGACCCCCAATTCCGCCAAGCCGGCTGCGAAACCCACCACACCAGTTTTGTCACTAACACTGAGCAACGCTCGAGAGACCTTTCGCATGAATGCTCCTTAGCAGAATGATGAAAAGGCCGTCTAACCCGTTATTCCGATCCCGCAGTCACAGGAGAGGAATCTTGCACTCCCCTATGCTCCCAGAGCGGGATTCCTTTCCCGTCACTGCGGGACCGGAATGACACAATGAACAGGGTTTTTATGGGTCCGATTAGAATTCGAGCTACGCTCTGACCGCCTTGAATTTCACCTTGCCTTGTTCGGTGCCAACGCAAAACTGCACTCTGGCGCAGCGCAACGAAGCCTTGATCTGCTTTGTCTTGTCGCACAGGTATTCCCGGAATCGCACCGGGTCAACCTCTTCCACTTTCCGACCTACGTCGCGCTGGGCGCTCATTATTGCTTGAAGAAGCTGGTCGACCTTCTCCGGCTCAGCCGCCGGGTCCGAGCAAATCACGCGGACCATCTTGCTGGCCATCAACGCTTCCAGCCCGCGCTTCTGCTGCGCAAATTGGCCGCGCCCTTCTTCCTTCTCCATCAATCTTCTTCTCCAGAGCGAGTTCTGGACGGCATATTTCTGCGCCAAAGCGTTGAGTTTGTAACGCTGCCCGAAGTTCAGGTCAGATTGGTCAGCAGTGTGACGCTTGATGAAAGTTTCAATGCGATAGACAAGATCACGCGGGGGGCGGTCGGTGCTTCCGTTGAAGTACACTTCGTACTCAATCTTGAGGCGGCGAATGTCGTCTTCGAGTTTGCTGAGTTCTTCATTGAAAGTCACAGGGCCGCCTCAAGAACGTGCTGCAAGCGGAGATTATACTCATGCCCGAGTAAGGTCAGTCAATCGGAAAGTTGACGCTGCCGCGCAACTATGCTCAAATGACGCTAGAATTGGGTGGTGTCCCATCTTGAGTGTAGCGAGCACGCGCGAGTCAAATTAGGGGATTGAGAAGGCAATGGTACACTCCGAGGGTGACGCCGGGCCGGCGCGAACGGCGCTGCTCCGCCAGATCCCGGCGGTGAACGAACTGCTGAGCCGAAGCGCCCTGAGAGAGCTCGAGGGGCGTGTGGGACGCCGCCTGGTGGTGGAGAGCACCCGCCGGGCTCTCCAGCGTCTCCGCGATCAGATCGTTGAGAGCGGCCTTGCGAGCGTTTCCCTTGCGGCGCTGGAACAGGAGATTGTCATCGAGGCCGAAGCCGCCGCCCGCTTCTCTCTCAGGCCCGTCATCAATGCCTCAGGAGTAGTCTTGCACACCAATCTGGGCCGCGCTCCTCTGGCGCGCAAAGCGGTCGAGCATCTTGCGGAAGTTTCTACCTGCTATTCCAACCTGGAATACGACCTGGAGCTGGGGGCGCGGGGCAAGCGGGATGCCCACACGGACCGGCTATTTTGCCAACTTCTCGGCGCGGAAAAAACGCTGCTGGTGAACAACAACGCCGCCGCCGTGCTCCTGGCTTTGAACACCTTGGCCGAGGGGGCGGAGGTCGTTGTCTCGCGGGGCGAGCTGATTGAGATAGGCGGCTCCTTTCGCATTCCCGAGGTGTGCGCCAAGAGCGGCGCCATCCTGCGCGAGGTGGGAACCACGAACCGCACCCGCATCGGGGATTACGCGGCGGCCGTCAATGAACGTACTCGCGTGCTGCTGCGTGTCCACCCGAGCAATTTTCGCATGTTGGGCTTTACGGAGCGTCCTTCTCTCGAAGAGTTCGTGGAGCTTGCGCAACGGCATAGCCTGGTCTCTATGGAGGATCTTGGCAGCGGATGCCTGCTTGACCTCTCGCCCTTTGGCATCCGGGATGAGCCGACAGCAAGCGCCAGTCTGAAGGCCGGCGTGGATGTAATCACCTTCAGTGGGGACAAGCTGCTAGGTGGCCCGCAGGCCGGAATCCTGGCCGGGAAGCGCGAGCCACTGGAACGAATCCGCAAGAACCCCCTCTTCCGCGCCCTGCGCGTGGACAAACTCACCATTGCAGCTCTGGAAGCGACGATTTCCCTTTACCTCCAGGGAAAATCCCAGGCCATCCCGGCTCTGCGCATGATCCAGCTTTCCAGGGAAGCGATCCGCCAGCGTGCTACCTGCCTTGCGGAAAAGATCTCGGCCCACCCGCAATTCTCGGCTCGAGTCCGGGACGGCGATTCGGTGATTGGTGGTGGGTCAACTCCCGCGCAATCGCTTCCCACCGCTTTGCTGGCGGTGACGCACTCACGCCACAGCGCGCAGGAGCTCGAAAGGCTCTTGCGCCAGAATCCACCCCCGGTTATCACGCGGGTTGAACAGGACACCCTGCTCCTCGACCTGCGAACCGTGTTTGAAGACCAGGACGAAGAACTCCTCCTCGCATTCGCGGCGATTGGATAATCGTGGCGGGCGGGAATGCTGAACTGCAAAAGAGAGTGTAAGTGAGAAGTTTCCGATCAGCTCTGGTTTTGCTCCCCGTAAGGGGAGCACCATGAGTAGCCGTGGGTGGAACCCACGGGCGGTAACATATCAAGCAACATCCGACCCTGGAAGGGCCGGACAGCCATGTACAACCCGTCGGCTGACGGGTTGGGCAGCGTCGGCGGAACACCGACCGTGGGCTTGCGCCCACGGCTACTCACGTTCCACCGCTTCGCGGTGAGGCTATGCGAGCCCTAGTCTTTGACGGAAAACTGGCCCTAAGGGATATCGACAAACCCATCCCCGAACCTGGTGAAGCCCTGATTCGGGGCACGCTGGCGGGAATCTGCGGGACGGACCGGGAGATTCTGAAGGGCTACTCCGCCTTCCGGGGTGTGATTGGCCATGAGTTTGTGGGGCGGGTGGTGGAATGCGCTGAGCCCGGCTGGATCGGCGAGCGAGTGGTGGGCGAAATCAACATCTCCTGTGGTGAATGCGTGTGGTGTTTGCGGGGCTTCGGCCGCCACTGCCCCCGCCGGACAGTTATGGGAATCGTAAACCGCCCGGGTTGCTTTGCCGAGTACGTGGCGCTCCCCTTGCGCAATCTGCACCGGGTTCCCGCCGCCATCCCGGACGAGGCGGCGGTGTTTGTCGAGCCTCTCGCCGCTGCCGCAGAGATTCTCGCTCAGATGCGCCTCGAGCCCGGTACGGGGGTGGCGGTTCTTGGAGACGGCCGGTTGGGTCTCCTGGTAGCCCAAGTCCTGAAAAACGCCGGCGCCCAAGTCATCCTGGTGGGCAAGCATGATTGGAAGCTTGAATTGGCTCGACCCTGGGGCGTCAGGGTGATGACCGAAGGGCAGAGGGAGTTGCGGTCGGCCAGCGTTCCCGTGGTTGTGGAAGCCACCGGCTCGCCCCGCGGCCTGGAGGAAGCTTTCCGCCTGGTTGAACCGCGGGGGACAGTGGTGATGAAATCAACTTTCCATGATCCCGCGCGTTTTGATGCCACCAAGATTGTGGTGGATGAGGTCACGCTCATCGGCTCACGCTGTGGGGACTTCTCTGCCGCCTTGGACTTGCTTCAGCGGGGGCAGATCAGGGTGCAACCTCTGCTCTCGAAAGTGTTTCCATTGAAAGAGGGCCTTGAGGCGTTTGAATATCTGGAGCGGACGGCCTGCCTGAAGGTCTGCCTGGCCAATCTGTAGTAGGCAGTCGGCAGTGGGCAGTTGGTGGGGCACTCGTCCAATGCGCAAGTGGTAGGTCGTAGGTAGGGAGTTCCTCACATGCCACCTGCCATCTACCACCTACCCCTGTGATCGTGGATAATAGGGCGGAGGGTTTTGGCTTGAACCAGAAACGATCGAGATTCATACCAATTTCAAGGTGGGCACATTACGCCTCGTTGCTTCTTGCCCTGGCGCTCAGCTCGCTTGTGAGTACCGTGGGTGAAGCCAAGAAGAAGGCGCCTCCCCTGCCCCCAGCAGATCTATCGGGGCACGTAAACTACCTGGCTCAACAACTTCCCGGTGTGATGCTCGAGGACGCCACGGCCATCACCGACGAAATCCAGAAGCTGGTGCTTGGCGATCTCCAGCAGTGGATGGCCGATCGCGCGCCTTCCGATGTCGAGGTGCGCCGCGAATTGGAAATGGCCTTTTCCGAGCTCCATTACCCGCTCTTTGGAAGGCCGGCGACCTTCGCCCAATCGTGGAAAGGTCAGGTGGTGATCGGCGCGGGATATACTCTGGGCTGGAGTGATTATAACCGCACGAACGTCATCGCCATCTTTTCCACCCAGCTCGGGCACAGCCATCTCATTACCGTTACGAACTTTGTGCCGCGCACCGATCTCCATTATGCGTTCCTACAGGAGCCCGAGGGAGATGCGCTGCGGTTTTTTATTTATGGTTTCCGGCTGGGCAAGAGCCAACCCCGGTTGACCGCCATCCTCTATTCGTTCGATGGTCAGAGCCTGAAGCCCTTGTGGGAAGCCCACGACTTGTACGATGGCAAGATGGAAATCGAGAAAGACAAAGTCGTGATCCGCTACCTAATAGAAGAGGAATACGCTCGCGAGCAGGCTCATCGGCGAAAACCTCCGCGCCACCAAACGGTCTACACCATCACGCCCGCAGGTCTGGAAGTCCAAAGCGAGCAGGAGATTCCCTTTTGAAGTGGGAAACTGGAAAATCGAAAATGGAAAATGGTAACGCGAGATGAGAGAAGGGCCTCTTCCTCCCTTTCATGGCTTCTGACTCCTGAATCCTGAATTCTGTCTTAGCCCAGCCATTGTGGGTTGTGGACCGTCCCGTCAAATTCATTGCCCGTTTTAAATGGCTCGAACTCGCCCTGCGCAGCCAGCGGCGCGGTCTTGGCCAAAATCGCAGCGAGCTGCTTTTCCCCCAGAGGCCTGAAGGTGTGTGCCGCCTCGAGCGCCTGCTCGAGGATTTTCAGGCTGTCGCAACCCGTGATGACAACTGAGGTGGGCAGATTCATGGCGTAATGCAGGCACTCGACCGGCGTCACCGCGTTGCTCCGCAGGACGAATCCGTCGCCCATGGACTTCATCCCCAGCACACCAATTCCATGCTTGGTCAGAACGGGAACCACCTTCTTGGCAAAACTCTTGAAGTGCGCATCCATAACGTTCAGAGGCATCTGTACCGCATCAAAGGTGAACCCGTGCTTGAAGGCGGTGTCCAACATCTTCAAATGAATGTCCGGGTCCTTATGCCCCGTGAAGCCGATGTAGCGGAGCTTGCCGGCTTTTTTCGCTCCCAGAGCTGCTTCGAAGGAGCCGTTGGGGCCGAAAATGCGGTCGGGGTCGCCGGGGCGAATGACTTCGTGGAACTGGACAAGGTCGATCACGTCGGTTTGCAGGCGGCGGAGCGATTCCTCAATCTGGCGTGCCGCCACATCCTTAACCTGGCCGTCAATCTTGGTCATCAGGAAGACTTTCTTCCGGTAACCATCCCGCAAGGCCTTACCCATGCGCACTTCGCTTTCGCCGTCATGATAGTCCCAACAATTATCAAGAAAGTTAATACCTCTGTCGATCCCGGTTCGAACGATTCGAATGCTTTCCTCGATGTCTTTTTGGTCGCCAATATGGTAGCCGCCCAGGCCCACCAGCGAGACCTTCTCGCCACTGCGTCCCAGCGTGCGGTAAGGCATTTCGCCTGCGGTAGCGGCGGGCGGCTCGGCTGACACCGCCTGCTCTAGCAATGGAATACCTACTGTTGATGCGGCAATCCCCAGCCCCGCTCGGCCCATAAACTCGCGACGATTGGATTTTCGTAAATTCATAGGACCACCTCCAGGCTTTGCTCCCTCCAATGTTGCACGAGCGCCTGCCCACGCTTCCCTGGTCGTAGGGGCATTTCGCAAACTGCCCCTACGCTGGCGGGGAGTTTCGAGGCGTTTCCCGGCAACCTATTAGATTTTGAAATCCCTTGCCCCTGAATCAAAACAAGCATTGATTATATCATGGAGCCTGCCCAAGGGAGCGACCCCCTCACCCGGCCCGCTCCCGCTGAAGAAAACGCGGGTGCGGTCCACCCTCTCCCCCAAGGGGGAGAGGGCCAGCGCGAAAATGCGTGGACGAGCGAGACGCCCGCACCACGCATGCCTTCCTCCGGCACCTGACACCTGAAACCCGGCACCTGAAACCTGGTCTACTGAAGCTCGAGGCTTTGCAGTATGGCGTCGAAGGTCGGCTTGTAGGCGTCAAAGGACGACTCGGGGGCGATGAAGATGAGCGAAAACACGGAGTCACCCTGCCGGGTTGTGACAAGCAGGTCCCGCTCCTTCTGACCCTGAAGCGGCGAATCCATCCCCAGCAAAGTGGCGAGCGCCGAACGTTCTTTGAGTTTTATGCCACTCTGCTCAATCACCTGCAGGTTGGGGTTCGACTGCCGCAAAGTATCGAGCAACTCCTGCGTAGCATCGACCAACCCCCATTTACCCTGCTTGGACCTTTGGGGTTGGAATCGGCTGATGGAAGTGCCGTAAGCCTGCGCCGGACCGGATTCCGCCACGTCAACGATTCCTCCGGGCGGGATGAGGGCGACGGCATCTTCGCTCTGCTGCACCTGCCAGTTGTCAGGGTAAGCGATTGAAAACCCATTGCCGTCAAACTTGGTCAGCCGGCTCGAAGGCGCCGGAGGGGGGCCGGAGGGACTGGCGGAAACCGACGGCCCAGGTTTTGCCTGCGACGGCGCGGGGAGACTCAGGAGGCGCTTTTTCGCGTCCGCAAATTCCGGGCTGTCGGTCTTCCATTCCTTGGCAGGCCCGAGCAGCGGGATTTCGCGATCTACGGCTTTGATCCGGTTTTCGGGAACAGGGTGATCGGAGAAGAACTGAATCGTTTTCTCGGGGTACTTCTTCTCGACGATCTCAAAGAACTGGGCCATGGCGTGAGGATCGTAACCTGCCTGGTAGAGGATGTACGTCCCCACTTCGTCAGCCTGCGACTCGGCATTGCGTGAGTTCCTCAAAAGAATCGAGTTCACACCTAAGCCCAGGCCCATTTCCGCCAACTGGGAAGTCAAACTCCCCGACTGGCCAAGAATACCTCCCAGGAACGCCAGCGGGGCCGTGGCCAGCAACGCCTGCGAGATCTCATGCGTCCCGTGGCGCATCACCACGTGCCCACTCTCGTGGGCTATAACCCCGGCAATCTGCGCTTCATCTTCAGCCGCCTCGATGGCCCCGCGGTTCACATAAATGTACCCGCCCGGCAAGGCAAAGGCATTGATGTCAGAACTATTGATGACTTTGAAGATCCAGGCATATTCCGGATTGTTATTGGGCGCCAGTAATGCCAGCCGCCGCCCCAAATCGTTGATGTAGCGCAGTACCTGCGGCTCCGTTACGAGGGGATAGGCCTTATCAACTTCCTCAGCACTCTCCTTTCCCAAACGGACGTCCTGCTGCTTACTAAAAAGGTTGAAGCCCGGATTGAAGCTCAGGCGCTCGACACCCCACGCCATGCCCGGCAGCAGGAAAAAAACCGCCAAGGCCATTGACGCTAAGAGTCTCGCCTCCGGCCGTCGCGACCCACTGCCGTTCATTGCTTTCCTATCCATTTAGTCTCTTCCCTTCAATTGTACTTCCTCTTGGGCCAAACTCAGCGGGTGAAGAGTGGGGGCCGATGTAGCGCGGGCGTCTCGCTCCCGCAGTTTGGAGAGGAGCCCCGCGCTTCTCCCTCAGGATGACAGGGGGCGCCGCCTGTACGCCAGCGGGCGAGGCGCCCGCGCTACATCCGATGATAGGCGCCATGCTCCCTCAATTCCTTTTCGATACGAAGCAGGCGGTTGTATTTTGCCAGTCGTTCTGAGCGAGTGATGGCTCCGACTTTGATCTGCCCGGCGCCCGTGGCCACGGCCAGGTCCGCCATCGCATCGTCTTCGGTTTCGCCGGAGCGCGCGCTGACCACGGTGCGATATCCATGCCTTCTGGCCATCTCAATCACTTCCAGCGTTTCGGTGAGCGTGCCGATCTGGTTCATCTTGACGAGCACGGCGTTGGCGACTCCCGCCTCGATCCCCTTCCTCAGCCGGGCCGGATTGGTCACAAAGAGATCATCGCCGATCAACTGCACGCCCGAGCCGAGGCGCTCGGTCAAGAGCTTCCATCCGGTCCAATCGTCTTCGGCAAGGCCGTCTTCGATGGAGGTGATGGGATAGCGTTCGCACCACGCCGCGAGCCTCCGCACCATTCCCTCGGCGTCCGTCTCCGAGCCTTCGGCAACCATACGGTAGCGGCCGTTGGCGTAAAAATGGCTTGCAGCCACGTCAACGGCAATCGCCGCATCCTGGCCGGGTTTGAGGCCCGCGCGCTCCATCGCTTCCACCATCAACTCGAAGCCCTGCTCGTTGGTCCTGAGGGCGGGCGCGTACCCACCCTCATCGGCCACCCCGGCGCGAAATACGCCGTGGGATTTCAGCGCGTCCTTCATGGCACGGTAGATTGCCACCACATCCGCGAGAGCTTCCGAATAGCGCCCGGCACGCAAAGGAATCACCTGGAAATCCTGAAAATCAATGTTCCCGCCCCCGTGAATTCCTCCGCTCATAATATTGACCATGGGGACGGGAAGCTCTGTCGCCGTCACGCCGCCCAGATAGCGGTAAAGAGGCAAGCGGGCGGAAGCCGCGGCCGCCTGCGCTACCGCCATCGAGACACCCAGGAGCGCATTCGCTCCCAGGCGGCTTTTGTCTGCGGTACCGTCGAGGGCGATCAGACGGCTATCCACGAGAGGTTGGTCCATCGCGTTCACGCCGCGCAACGCCGGCGCTATCACTTGCGCGACATTGGCAATGGCTTTCAACATGCCCCGGCCGAAGTACCGCTGCTCGTCACCGTCGCGCAGCTCGATCGCCTCCGCCTTGCCCGTCGATGCACCCGAGGGAACACTCGCGCGGCCGGACGCGCCGTCGTCCACAAACACTTCCACCTCGAGAGTGGGATTCCCTCTCGAGTCGAGAACTTCACGCGCGCGAACGGATGAAAGTTTCGGCATTGTACCTCTTTCAGCTCTCCGCTCTCAGCCGTCAGCTATCAGCTTTCAGCCCTCAGCTATCACCATATCCTCACCGCGAAGCGGTGGACCGTGAGTAGCCGTGGGCGAAAGCCCACGGTCGATGATCCCTGAAAATTGCTCAACCCCGCAAGGGGTTGACCTCGTTCGGCCCTTTCAGGGCCGGATGCCGTTTGATGCTTTAGCGTCCGTGGGTTTCACCCACGGCTACTCAAATTGGTCCCCTTCGGGGAGCATGCTTTCCACCGCCTTCTGCGCAACCGCCAATGTTTCCTCCAATCGCCGCGGTCCCTCCAGAAGGAGGCGCTTGGCAAAACGCCTCACCCGCTCCTTGGTCATCTCGTCGCGGATGTACTCGACGGGCGACTTCCCATCGATGCGCGCCAACATCAGGGCGCCGAGATGACGCGGCGTCATATTCTCAAAGTCCCCAAGGGCAGCTTTTTCACTTCCCCTGAGCAGCTCCCTCCAAAATTCGCGGGCTGCCGAAAAGTATAGCTGGCCAAACCGAGGCTGGTGGAAGGCCTTTAAGAAAAGATGATTGAGCAGGAATCCGGCATCGAAGGCGGGATCGCCCCAATGCACGACTTCGAAATCGATCAGGAAAATATGGTTGCCCTGCACGAGCAGGTTTTTGGGGCTGTAGTCGCCGTGCACGATGGCAGTGCGGATTTGCCAGGAATCCTCCATCAATTTCTCGATGACCGGGCGCACGTCGGGGTGCCGCGCTGCGGTAGTCCGGTAATAGGGATCGATGCGGAGCTGGTCGAAAACGGTGCGCTCCACGAACACCGTCCGGAACGAAGGGTCCTGCTGGGAGGATCTAATCATGTGCGCCAGCAACGTTCCTGCCTGGCGCGCCACGCCCATCTCCACCCGGCCCTCGAGCAGCGCCTCTTTCCACATCACTGACCCCGGCGGGGCCGCGGTCATGATGAAGAGGTAGTCCTCGATGCCGACGTGGACCACCTGCGGGACGGCCCCTTGCCCCAGTACGCGACTGAGCACCCGGATGGCCTCCGCTTCACGGAAGATGCGGCTGCGCTGCGAGCGCCAGTCGTCCTGCACGCGCAGCTTCTCCAGCGACTGCTTCACCACCCAGCGTATTGCTTCGCCGCCCGCCGCCTTCCCCTCGACCAGCAGCACGATGTTGGAGACACCACCACCCAGCTCACGGATGACGAGCGGCGCGCCACGCGGCCACAGCCCATGCTCCGCAAGATAGTCCTGAACGTTGCCGGCGGAGAGGAGTTGACCTTGTCTGCTCATCTTGCTAGGCTCCCCGGAACTTCCTCACCACCGGCTGCCCAGTGGCGTCAACCTTATCGAGCAACTCGTAGATTGCCCCACATGTCGCGCATACCACCTCAGGCTTGCGGCGGGCTTCTTCAAGGCCCACTTCGTTCACCAGGCCGTAATGGCCGTCCGGCGAAAGAAAATATTCAAACATTAATTGATTGCAGCGTGCACAGAATTGCCGCCGGCGCTGCACACCCGGATGAATCATGAGCTTTCCTCGCCCTTCCCTCAAGAAGCGTAATCCATCTCCGGGGATTAGAAAATAGAAATTCGAAAATGGAAAATCCAAACTGGAAAATCGAAAGTGGAAAATGGAAATTCGAAAATAGAAATTGGAAATTCGTCTCCGAGGCGTGGCAGAATTTGGTCGGATATCGCAGCCCTTGCTCGATTTTCCATTTTCTATTTTCCATTTTCCAGTTTTGTGGCACGCGCGTCCAGCCCGTGACCACCTGTTGCCTATCGGGACCCATTTTCTATTTTCCATTTTCGACTTTCTATTTTCCAGTTTCCTGTTTCTTCCGAGGCATGTGTTCCATCTAATGGGATGGCGCATGGAACGCAGGACTCTCATCATTGGTGCGGTAGCGGGTGGCATTGGCCTGCTCGAGTACGGTTTCGTCTCCCGCTACATGAACAGCCTTCGCGCGCCCAGGGGCTTTTCCGTCAAGGCATACCAGAGTTTCGGCGAGCAGGCGGCGCTGGTGGCCATCACTCCGAACGATGACTTTTATGTGACGTCCAAAGGGGCAACGCCTTATCTTGACGCTTCCAAGTGGCGGTTGAAAGTCGACGGCCTCGTCGCCAACTCTTTCACCCTGACTTACGATGAGCTGTTGAAGCTCCCAAAAATCGAAAAGACGCTGACCCTGGAATGCATCTCGAATCCCATCGGCGGGAGCTACCTTGGCAACGCCAAATGGGCGGGGACCCCGCTCAAACCCTTGCTCGAGCGCGCGCAGCCGACCCCGCAAGCGGCGCACGTTGTGATTTACGCGGCCGACGGGTTTTCCACCGGCCATCCCATCGCCCGGATTTGGAATCCTGAAAATTTTCTCGCCTATCAGATGAACGACTCCGACCTGCCCCCCGACCACGGCTACCCGGTTCGCATCTTCATTCCCGGCAAGTTCGGAATGAAGCAGCCAAAGTGGATCACCCGCATGCAGTTCGTCGATAAGGCCTACCTGGGTTATTGGGAGTCCAAAGGCTGGTCAGACGATTGCGAACGCTGGGCACACGCGCGCTTCACGGACCTGAAAGAAGGGGCCAAAATCTCGGGGAAAAACTTCGAGCTCACTGGCTACGCGCTCGGCAATCTCGAGGGCGTCAAGGCGGTCGAAATCAGCTTCGACGACGGCAAGACCTGGCAGAAGGCCAACCTTTTCAGCAATCCCTCTCCAATTACCTGGGGCTTTTGGAAGTATGTCTGGGTCAACCCTGCGCCTGGCGCCTACAAGATTCGGGTCCGCGCCATTGATGGCAAAGGCAAAGTCGAGGATTGGGACCCGCGCGATATTGTCCCCGATGGCGCAACCGGCCAACAAACATTGAGTGTAGTCGTCACGTAGCGTCGGCTTGGGGAGTCATTGACAAGCTCATCCAAGGTCCAGCTTCCCGGTACCCGGCCCCCCCTACAAAATGCATCATGTGTCGTGTAACGCTAGCAGGCAGCTTCTTCTTGCGCCGCGGAGATTCCTCCACGCGCGAGCAATGCCTCCGTGTGCTCCCTGCCCCGAAGAGCCTCAACACAGAGTTCACTGAGACGCTCCGTGTGCTCCGTGTTGAAGCTTGAGAGGGACGGAGGACACGGAGGCTCTCGTTTTGGTTGCGGCCGGCGGATGCGCCGTGACGCTTAACCTGAATCCGGCGTGATTCACGTTTTGCATATGCTTAGAAACCTTGTCAACATTGGCTCCGAAGGGTATTTTGGCCTTTGTACGAAAACCTCACTAAAAGTGTGGTTTTGGAACAATGCACCGTGTGCTGCAAAAGCTGCATTTTTAGACGCTGGAAGCCGGCTTCTGGCGATTTTTCACGCCGGATTCAGGTTAACTCTCAGCAATGAGCCGACCCCCTCATGGGCCGGCCCGGCGCACTCGCGCGCACCCCCTAAAGATCGCTTCCTTCGCAACTTACCACTGTCTGAAAACGTCCATAAAGCTGAGGGTTGCAGAGTCGTAGCGCGAGTTTACCTCGCCAAGAAGCAGCGGCGAGTCTGTCGGTCCACCGTCGAACGGTATGGTGGCGTAAAGCCGCGTTTACGTTTTTCAAAGGCGAAGCATTTTTTGGAACTTTTCACCGCTCCAAACGGAATACGCCATGAAAGCAGCGGATGATGGCCGGGCTCACCGGGAAGCGAATGTGGCGCGGGCTGAGCTGGGGATTGGTATTTGCAGCAACAGTTGCCATAGCTTGGATAGTCATCTTCCAGGGGCTGCGCCTGCATCCACGCTCGCGCGCCTCCCCACCCCGGGTCGCCGATAAGCAGCCGCCAGCCCCTGGGCAAGGCGAACGGCAAGTGGAGGCCCAACGCGGGGGAGCCGAATCGCACGTCGCGGCACAACAGAGCGATAAGCCGAGGGAACAGCGTCCGACGAACCAAGAACCCACGGCTGCGGTTCTCACCCGTCACCAACAATACTCAGGAGGGCAGGTTGCTCCCCCTCGTGGGCCGGAGCGAGCTGCGCTGGACGAGTCCGCAAGCGAACTGACAACTGATTTCATTCCCCTTGGGACTTGTGACGACTCCCAATGCATGGATGAGGCTACACTCGTCCGCGTGACGCTCCCTGCTGAGGCGCTGCTGGCGTTCGGGCTTGGGACGGACCACGATTTTGCCACGGAAGGGTCTGTTCAGGCTGACGTCGCCCTGGGGAGCGATGGAGTTCCATTCGCGATACGGTTTGTGGACTAAGTAGTTCAGGGAGGAGACGACGAAAATGAATCATAGGAACTCAAGAATGACGACTGTTTGGACGGTGGGCACATGCTGGATATTTCTGGCTGCGGCCACCTTGCCGAATGCCAGGGCACAAAATCCGCCAGCCCCGGGTGGGAGGTTCGGAAGGGCGCGCTTTGTAGGCGCACAGCCCTTCTCAGGAGACAAAGTCGTGACCGGAGCACCATACTCCGCGCAAGCGGTCACTGAGCACACGCAGACCCTGCCGGATGGGAACGCCATTCATACCTCAACCACTGCGAACGTCTACCGTGACAGCCAGGGGAGAACGCGGCGTGAGCAGGAAATCGGCGCCATCGGCCCCTGGGCGGCGCAGGGGACTCCTCGCAAGGTGATCTCCATTTCTGATCCCGTCGCGGGATTCATCCACATTCTGAACCCCGATACACAAGTTGCGCGCCAGATGCCCTTCCGAGCGCACGCGGGAGCATGGAGGGGTGCTGAAACGGCCCGGCACAAGCCTGAGAACTCCAACGTCAAAACCGAATCGCTCGGCACGCAAGTCATCAGTGGTGTGACGGCAGAGGGGACACGCATCACACGCACCATTCCCGCCGGGCAGGTGGGCAACCAGGCGCCCCTGGTGATCACAATCGAGCGCTGGTATTCGCCTGAGCTGCAAACTGACGTGATGCGCAAGGAAGTCAATCCCCAATTTGGCGAGACGACGTTCCAGTTGACGAATATCCTGCGCGTGGAGCCCGACGCGTCGCTCTTCCAGGTACCGCACAATTACACTATCAAGAGCGGCAGACCCTCGACCACCAACGAGCCGGTGGAAAGAACGCCGGTCGAACAGTAAAGATGACTCACAGGCTTGGGCGGGTCCGTCAGCCGACGGATGCCCGCCCAAGTCCTGAGGTGCAAGCTTTGGCCTGCACTTGGCACAGTTCACATCAGCGGTCCTGCCAGTTTAATCCTCACTCTCAGCGCGGTCTGCCTGCCCCGACCCGTCGGGATCTCACCCGTTAATAGGTGAGCGCATTGATATCAGATCCAGTAGCTTGACATCATAGATGGGCAGCCAAGGAGTTCTGCTCTGCCGACCATTGTCGTGCGCACCATCTCCGCCGAAACCCACCGGAGGTTGCGTGGCCGGGCGAGGCAGCAAGGACGGAGCAATGAGGCGGAAATTCGAGCGACCCTCAATCGGGCCGTACGGCTGACCATGCGCATCGGGATCGGCTCTGAACCGTCCACGCCCGCGAAGCCATCCGACTGCCTCGACCTTGAGATTAGGCGGGACAAGTCACAAATGCCATTTCCAACCTCCGTTCACAATTGACCTTTCATAATTCACCATTTCTAACGCCGGTGTGCCCTCTTGCGAAACCTCGCGTTCAGAACCTTTCCCTAATCCGAGGAATTGTGCATTAATCGGCAATGGCGGCGACGCGTTGTCCCTATTGCGTTAATCCACACGATTATGTGGGAGAGTTCAACACCCCGCCTTTGACTCTACGCGTAACACCTTCATGGGAATCGGATTAAGCTTCTGTATGCGATGACGACGAGTGGAATCTGAATTGCGCAATTGTCAGATTCTGATCAGTCTCTCACTTCAGAGCGTGCTACCTGGCTTGGTGGGACCCTGGAAGTATGCTGCGAGGGCTTGAGGCGCTGCCATATGAGCCCGTGGCGGGGTGGAGACTCGTTTTGCGCAGACATAGAGTTGAAATCGGAAATTCCGATCTATCTCAATTTCAGAAGTGACCATCCGCAGTTAAGGAGAGGGCGGCCAAGTTGCGCAAATTCACCGACTTAATCGCGACAAATAGACTGGTGTTGCGTAATTCCACGCTTTGTCGAGGGGGGGTGTACACATGTACCCTTTTCAGAAAGCCTGTAATAGCACGTTGGCTTTGGTTTCGAGCGATTTCCTGTCGACTGGCAAACTTTTTGCTAAGTAATGCAGCCCTGTCCCCTAACCTGGGGATGCAATGGATATCTTCGTTGAGAAACTCAACACCTATGTACTGTTTATAAAATCAACGGTGAAATGCTAAAGAGAGACCAAACCAACTGATTGCATGTCCGTTTTCTTACAAAAGATCATTTAGGGAGAACCAGAGGTCTACGTGGAGCCTTGGCGATTTTTCCTGCCCTTTTGGAAGTGCCATTAAGCCAGGAATGTTCGCACATGGTTTGTGGTCGCAACGACCTTAATTTGATCCTCCGAGGTTCAAGACTCAGAAGTGGAGAAATAGTCCTATGACAGAACCTAGCCTTGCGCGCAAAGGGTGGACTTGGCTCGGCATCTTATCCTTGGTATCTGTTTTCGGAATAAGTCCTGCCGTCGGCCAAAAGCAGCCAGTCGCACATGAAACCTCGCCTGTCTTCTGGAGGGCGTCAACGCAGGGGAACGCTGGCGATGCGGCCATACTGGAGCCAGCCAGGAAGACCTTTTCTGCTCTTCTGGCTCCCCCCGGGCTTTTCCTGCAGAGCGCGACCCTGCGGACTGATGATCAGGATAAAAACGCGGCCGCGGCACAGAGCGCGAAGGCGCAACCACCGGCGAAGGGGGACGGAGACTACGTCGGAACAGAAACTTGCGTAGGCTGTCATAAGGATCAGGAGAGGCGTTTCAAGAACACGGTCATGGGGAAGATCTACGCCCATCCCCAGACTGCATTAGAAAAGCTTGGTTGCGAATCCTGTCACGGGCCCGGCAAAGCTCACGTCGAAGCTGGCGGCGGCAAGGACACCATCCCCCTCCGCTTCGGCAAGGATTCCAACAACTCGAGCGAAGAGCAAAACGCCGCTTGCTTAGCATGCCATTCACGCGGCAACCGGCTGTTCTGGAAGGCCAGCCCGCACGAATCGCGCGGGATGGCCTGCGTGGACTGCCACCAGGTGAAGCAGGAGTTGCAGGTCCCGCTCTCGTCCGACACCCGCTATAACGCCCCGCTGACCTTGAACAGGGGGGTCAAGAAGTCGCAGCCGGAACTCTGTCTGCAGTGTCACCAGATGCGCCGCGCGCAGTTGCAGCGCTCCTCGCACATGCCGTATCGCGAAGGCAAGGTGACGTGCACGAGCTGTCACAACCCGCACGGCACTCCCAACCCAAAGCAGCTCATTCAGAGCACGGTCAACGAGAACTGTCTCACCTGCCACACCGAGCGCCGTGGTCCTTTCCTGTGGGAGCACCCGCCGGTGATGGAGAACTGCGCCAATTGCCATGAGCCGCACGGCACCAACAACCCGCAGTTGCTGAAGGTGCGCATGCCTCGTGTTTGCGATAGCTGCCACGACTCCAGTCGTCACCCAACTACCCCGACACTCCTCAACGCCATCCGGGATTTCAACCGGGGTTGCACGAACTGCCATTCAAGGATTCACGGATCGAACCATCCCTCCGGGAACATGTTCCTGCGCTAGGAAGGAGAGAGCGATGAAATTAATGAGACAACCTACCATACTGATACTGCTCGCGTCCCTGCTCGTCCCGGCTCTACTGTTCAGCCAGGAACAGCCCGCACCGCCCGCACCGCCATTCCAGGGGAGCGTCGAGTTTGGAGTCCGGCATGTCTGGGGCGATGTGTATGGGCGCCCGGATCTACCGTTTAAACCTGACGTGCTCACTTCGAAATTCAACGAATATGGCGACATCCAGAGCGGATTTTTCATCCGCAGGTTCAACATGAATTCTGACAACATCCTCGGCTCGAAGAACTATGTTAACCTGCAGTCGCAGAGCACCTTCTACAAGGACCAAAGCTATCTGGCCACCTTTGGCCAATACGGCAAGTTCAAGGTCCAGTTCCGCTACGACGAGATACCGCACATTTACACCAATACCGCTCGCACGATCTACACCGAAACCAGCCCAGGCGTGTTTACGCTGCCTTTTGCGCTGAAGTCCACCTTGCAGGCCCAATCGTCGAGCGCCAAGCCTGCCGCGACTCTGCCGAATTTCATGGTTACTCAGGTGCTGTGTGGTTCAGCCATCCCCCCGGCAACACAGCCACCGTCCTGTAGCGAGCAGTTCATTACTCCGTCGATCTTGCGCAAGGCCGGAACCGGAACGGTCAGCTATTACGTCACCCCGGACTGGATTATCTCCGGCATGTTCTCGCGGGAGAACGAGGTCGGCAACCGGCCGATCGGGGCGATCCTTAACTCCAGCCCGAGCGCGAGTGCTACCGCCGGCGCTGGTGCCGAGCTGCCGGAACCCATCGACTACTTCAACAACACGGTCAAGGTGGGCACCGAGTACGGCAAGGACGACTGGGGCGTGCAACTCGGCTATCTGGGATCGTTCTTCGAAAGTAACATCAGTCAGATGGTGTTTGACAACCCGTTCCGCGCCACTTCCGAGGACGCAAACGACCCCCTTACCGGGCGCATGGCCCTGTATCCCAGTAACCACGCGAACTACTTGAACTTTGCAGGTGCTACCGACGTTACCAAGTACCTCCGCTTGATGGCCTCCGTCAACCCAGGCTGGCTAGGTCAAAACGACCCCTTCCTGCCCTATACCACTAACAGTGCGATCAATACCTGCGGCACCGGTTCGCAGCCCTGCTCTTCGCTTGAGGTACTGCCGGCTCCGAGTCTGAACGGCAGCAAGCAAACTCTGGCCATGAACTACACGCTAGTCACCCTACCCTGGAAGAAATTCCAGGTGACGGCGGCCTATCGCCACTACGACTATAACAACAACACGCGAGTGCATGACTTCACGCCCGCGGCGGGTGACGTCGGTATCCCCGACGTAACCAGCCCCACGGAAAACAAACCTTTCGGCTACAACAAGAAAAACCTCGAGCTGACCGCCAACTGGTTCTTCGGCAAGAAGAGCTCCCTGAAGGCCGGTTACGAAGGTGAATTCTTCGACCGTTCGTATCGCGACGTGGAGCACTCGGTCGAGCACTCGTTCATCTCTGCTCTCGACCTGAGCCCACACAAGGACCTGCTTTTCCGGCTTGCCTACCGTCACCAAGATCGGACGCCGGACGCGTACCAGGACGAGACCGCCAGCGACCCCACGACGGGTCTCCCGGTAAGCTGCACCTCCGATAGCGTGGTTTTCACGGCCGAGCAGCGTTGTCATCGCAGATTCGACGAGGCTGCCAGGCTGCTGGACCGCGCCGATGCGTCGGTGGAGTACGACGTGCAGAAGTTCAGCTTCGACGGGAGCTTCCAGACTATCCAAACCAACAGCAACCGGGCCGGTGGCACCAATAGCCCTACCCCACTCAACTTCCTCACGGGCGCCGCGGCGACCACAGCACCCTACTACCTCTATGGGGCGTTGAAGGACCTCTCGTACATCTACACCTTCGATGTGAGCTACGCGCTTTCGACGGACGTGTCACTGTTTGCCGAATATACGCACGAGAATTACTACAAGAGGATGATCTCGCGGAACCGCACGCCGACTTCGGGTGCGCAGACAATTCTGACTTGCTTGGGCTGCGACAGCGCCAATGATGACTGGGGAAGCACGTACCGCGACATCTTTGATACCTACGCTGCGGGCATGGATCTGTATCTTGGGAGGAAGGTCTACCTGACGACGTACTACTCTCTGGCGGCAGGCAAGGGCAATGTCTTTTCGAACGCGCTTGGCGATCCGACCATCACTACCGGCCCCAACAAATTCGTCCTTACCGGCACCAGCATGCCCCAGGACTACCCGGAGACGACCACGCGAATTCACGAACTCGGGGTCGTCTTCAAGTACAAGCTCACGAAGAATATCATGCCGAAGCTGGAGTACCGTTACCAGCAGTTCGACAACAGGGACTACCAGACTTCCGCCATGACACCCTACATGGGTTGCATAGGCACGACGGCGGCACCGGTCACGGGCTGTCCCAGTGCGACTGCGAACGTTGGAATACCGCAACCCAGCTCCTTCTATCCGGGTTTCGTCGTCGGCGATCCCTCGGCGGCCAGGTACATCTTCATGGGCGTGGATCAGCCTTCATACCGGGTCAACGTCATGTCGGCCACAATCGAATACCAGTTCTAGACTGCCGGTCTCCGGGGAGGGGATCGACCATTCCCTCTCTGGATCCCCCGCTCCCGAATCTGTCAGGACCGTCGCGAGGGTGGCAGGTGCCCTTTGCGGACTCGGCTCGACCCTGCTATTGGCAGTTCTAGTTCGTCCCATCATCGCCGCGAAACATCCTGTTCCCCTCGAACCGAATTCGGAAAAGCTTCCGGCAGGCGATAGACGAATAGGGAATAGGGAACGGAGCAGCCGCAGTTCCTCGACGACTGGCGCCCCAAACCGAATGGGGAATGGGGAACAGAGCAGCCGCCGTCTCTCGGTCTCTTATCGCTTTTCGCTTTTCCTTTTTCGCTTTTCCCATTTCCCTGTTCCCTATTCCCTACTCCCCATTCCCTATTGCCCTGTTCCCTATTCCCTGTTCCCTATTCCCTGCTATGATGCCCCTGCCCTGTCTCCGGACTGGAAGTCGCCGGGGACAGACGCCGAGCCGGCCAAGGCCGCGGTAGCACGATCGTGGGGAGTGACAGTGGCAGAGCAGCGGACCCGAAGGAAGTTCTTTCTGACGCTGGGTGCGCTGAGCGCCGGGGCAAGGCTCGGCAGGGCAGAGCCCGGGAAGGATTCCTTGCCGTTCAAATTGGGCGTCATTACGGATGAAATTTCGCAGGACCTCGACCAGGCGCTCGAATTTATCGCCAGTTTTGGGCTGACTTACTGTGAATTACGACAGATGTGGGGCAGCAACATCATGAATCTCTCCCCCGCCCAACTCGATCGGGCCAAACACTTGATCGAAAGGCACCACTTGCAGGTCTCTGAGATCGCTTCGCCGATTTTCAAATACCACTTGCCCGAAATGCCTTCTCTGCAGCCCAATTGGAGTGACACTTTCATGGCCGCAGAATTTACGGATAAGGACACTGAGGATCTGCTCCAGCGGGCATTCAATCTCGCTCCCTTTTTTGGGACTTCCAAGGTGCGGGTCTTCAGTTACTGGAGAGTGGAGGGGCCGGAAAAGGCCTGCCCTTACGTCCGCGAGCGCCTGGCCAAGGCAGCCGCGCTTGCCGCTCAGAACAATATCACTTTGCTCCTTGAAAATGAGTACGATTGCAACGTGGGGACAGGGAAAGAACTGGGGCAGATGCTTCGGGAAATCAATTCGCCCCACTTGCGTGGCATGTGGGACCCTTGCAACGCCGCCCGGCTTGGCGAGATTCCTTACCCCGACGGGTATCGCCAAGTCCGTGGACTTTTCTCGCATACGCATATCAAGGACATCAGAAAAGACCCCGCCACGGGCGAGCTTCAGTATGCGCCCGTGGGTGAGGGTATGATTGATTTCCGCGGGCAGTTCGCGGCCTTGCGCGACGACGGTTACAGTGGCACGATTTCCCTGGAGAGCGCCTACTTGCGCCCTGATGGGAATAAGATGGAAAGCACACGCGAGTGTCTGGAAGGATTGTTAAGAGTTCTAAAATCGGTCAATGCATAGGAGTCAGAACTCAGAAGGCCCCGCGCGCTCGTAGTAACAGATTCTTCGCCGGTTGGGGCGAGTCTTGGTTCTGATTTCTGACTCCTGACTAAGGAGGCAAACATCTACCGAGTGCCGCTACAAGCGGGTGGCGTATTGGCGATCACATCACGCCCAAGAGGAGGTGACTGGCTATCGGACGACATACAGGAGCTCGCCGCAGAAGGTGTTCAGATTTTAGTGTCACTCCTAACCGCTGAGGAGGAGCTTGAACTGCAGCTCGAGAATGAAGCTAATTGTTGCCTCAGCAACGGCGTCGAATTCAGAGTGTTCCCGATACCGGACCTCGGGATTCCATCCGACAGCACGGCCTTTATCAACATGGCCGGGCAACTCGCCCTTGCTGTGCGGAGCGGAAAGTTTGTGGCTGTCCATTGTCGGCAGAGCGTTGGAAGATCCGGACTGCTGGCGGCGGCTGTGGCGATAGGGCTCGGGGAGTCCCTGGAGGCTACGGTCCGTGCGGTATCTGCTGCTCGCGGTGTTCGGATACCCGAAACCTTGGAGCAGCAGCACTGGTTGCGGCAGAACTGCGTGAAGTTATCTGCGTTTGTTATACAGGGCGTCTTAAGTAATTGCGCATAGTCGGCGCAAAGTATTGTTGGGTTTAATCCACGTGGCGAACTCGCTTTCAACCGCATGTATAACGTCATCCAGGTGCGCGAAGTATCGATTGTGAAGGCATCGGCGACGTGTGAGTGTCCAGACGCGCTCGATGGGGTTCAATTCCGGGCTGTAGGCCGGCAGGTAATCGAGCGCGAAGCGATCCGCGTGCTCCTCCCTCCACTCCCGGTGAAGTCGTGCGTGGTGGTATTTCGCGTTGTCGGTAATCACCACGACCCGTCGTTCGGTTCGAGTGCTGGCCGCCTGCAGGTGCTGGAGAAACTTCCAGCAGGTGAGGGCGTTGAACTTACCCGTCTCGCGCCGGAAGAAGAACCTGCCGTCGCGCAAGCGGACGGCTCCGAAGTAGCCCACACTCCTCCGGGTGGGATGGTGAAGCAGCACCGGGTCCTTGGTTTCAGGCGGGACCCACATGCGACAGCGTGAACCGTATTGTTGAAAATGCACTTCGTCCATGGCCCAGAGATCGACCGTGGGATCGAGGCTTAACGCCTGGAGTTTTTTTATGCGTCTTCTGCCGCACGGGATCGGCGTGGGCAATCAGCGGGCGCGGCTTGCGCAAGCGGAAGCCGCACTGCCGAAACCTCCGCTGGCATTGACGCACGCGCAAGCGAACCTGAAAGCGCCGTGCGAGCCAGACCTGGAGCGTTTTCCCATCCCACAGCGTTCCGCTCAGGCCGACGTCGCGAGGAGTGCGTCGCAGCACCGCCTGCACCTCCAGCAGTTGTGCCTTGCTCAGACGCCGGGGCCGTCCGGGTCGTGCCCCTTCCACCAGTCCGGCCAGACCGCGCTCTTCAAAATGTCGAACCCAGTATTCAACCGACCGCGGGGCGTCTCCCAAAAGCTGGCTGACCTCCGGGCAGGTCAGCCCCTGAGCGACCAGCAGCACGCCGTGAAGGCGGTGATCGTAGCGAGATTCTTCCGAACGACGAATCTCATCTTGAAGTCCCAGAACCATAGTGGCGGCATCGGCGATGGTAAGTGGTTTCATGACTCCATGAAACCACATTTTCTAAGTATGCGCAATTATTTATGACGCTCTGTATAGCTAACAAGCCTCTGCGATCAACGAGCGGCCCGCATGCGTCGGGCCGATTCGAAACGGTCATGAGCGCCGATTGAGGAGTCTTTCTTCTTCTGGCTTCTGACTCCTGACTCCTGGCTTCTTTCTCGTCACTGCTCATATGTTCTCATCCCGTACCCATTGGCGACTTACTCCGAATCGGCTTTCGGAAGAGATTGAGGAACTGCGGCGCAGAGGGTTTCCTCTCCTCGACCTGACCGAATCGAACCCCACGCGCTGCGGGTTCGCTTTTGATCAGGAGGCGATCCTCGAGGCGCTTGCCAATCCCCAGGCGCTTTCTTACTCGCCCGACCCCCGCGGCTTGTTCCTGGCGCGTCAGGCGGTGGCAGGCTATTACGCCGAGCGGGGGATCACGCTTGATCCGGGGCAGATCTTCCTGACCACCAGCACCAGTGAAGCTTATGGCTACATTTTCCGCCTTCTCGCTGACCCAGGGGACAGCGTGCTGGCGCCACAGCCAAGCTATCCGCTTTTCGATTTTCTGGCCGGATTGAACGATGTTCGGGTTATCCCTTATCCGCTGATTTACGACCAAGGCTGGCAGATTGATTTGCCCACACTTGAAAAGCGTCTGGAGGCTCGCACCCGCGCCGTGCTGGTGGTCCATCCCAACAATCCCACCGGGTCATTCGTTCGGCGAAGCGAGCTTGCGGAGCTTCTCGCCTTCTGCCGGAGCCACGACATGGCTCTAGTTGCGGATGAGGTCTTTGCCGACTATTCCCTGGGAGCGGACCCGAAGCGAGTCGTCAGCCACGCTGGAGTCACGGAAGCGCTCACTTTCACTCTGAGCGGCCTCTCGAAGATCTCCGCCCTGCCGCAAATGAAGCTTGCCTGGCTGGTGGTGAACGGCCCTGCGCAACTTCTGCAAAGTGGCTTGGCTCGCATGGAGATCATCGCTGACACATACCTCTCCCTGAGCGCGCCCCTGGCGCTGGCGTTACCAAGGTTGCTCGAGACACGGCGAACGCTTCAACCACAGATACTGGAACGAGTGAAGTCCAATCTTCAATTGCTCGATGCACGGCTTGCAGTCAACCAGCCTGTAAGCCGGCTGGCGGTGGAAGGGGGATGGTATACCGTCCTGCGGCTTCCCTCGATTCGAACGGACGAGGAGTGGGCGATGGAACTTGCCCGCAAAGACGGCGTGCTCGTTCATCCGGGCCATTTCTTTGACTTCAGCTCCGAGGGGCACTTGGTGATAAGCCTGTTGACCGCGCGGGAGATCTTTGAAGAAGGGATCGCAAGAATTCTCACCCGCGTGGCCAGCTCCGGCTGAGGTTTCTCCATGATGAAACGCTCCAGAGGGCGAAAAGAATTCTGGTGCTGTCCTAATTTGACTGGTAGCGCCCCGACTCGTCGGGGCGCTTGCCGACCTAAAGGTCGGCGTGGAGATTCTACATTTGTGTTCGACCCGTTGCCCTCTTCCACATTCCAGCCCTCTCCCCCTTGGGGGAGAGGGTGGCCTGCCGCCGGCGTTTTCTTCAGCCGGGGCAGGCCGGGTGAGGGGGTCTCAACCCAGCATAAGGAACTCGACCCCCTCACCCCCGGCCCCTCTCCCCCAAGGGGGAGGGGGGAGAGTGCGCAAACTCAACGCCGACCTAAAGGTCGGCGCTACGCGAATGTTCTCCGAAGCCTTGCGGTTGTACTGGCTTGTTTGGTGGTGTTTTTAAGCGGCTGCCGGCGGCGGCCCACCCCCCCGAAGGCCTACGCTGCTTTCGTGGTCAACAATCAGAGTTCGACTCTGGTCGAAGTCAATCTGGGGGAATTCCGCGTGCTCGCGTCGGTGGCCGTCGGCGCCCGTCCTGAACGGGTGTTGGTAAGGCCGCAACGCAAGGAACTGTGGGTGGTCTCGGCCTCAGGTGAAATCAGCGTAGTGAGCTTCCCCACGCTGCGGGTTGTGAGAAACCTGCGCATCGGGGAAGGCGCCCGTGACCTTGCCTTTTCACCGGCGGGAAGCCAGGCGTTCATCCTCGATCCGGCAAAGGGACAAATCGTTTTCATCGACCCGGAAAACTACAGGGAAACAACTCGCCTCAATCTGGGCACGCCCCTCACCAACCTTGCCTTGACGCCCGATGGCCATACGCTTGTGGCCTCTTCCCGCGCTACGAACCAGCTCTTTTTTGTGAAAGTGGAGGATCGGAGGGTGCTCGGTTCCGCCAAAGTTGGCAAAGCCCCTGGTCCCATGGTTATTCTCCCCAATAGCTCCAAGGCCTTCGTGTGCGACACGGAAGAACCAGCCATCTCCGCCGCCGACTTGACCACCCGGCATCTCCTGGCCAACATCGAAATCGGCATTCGGCCCGGCCCTATGGTCCTCAAGCCCGACGGCGGAGAGCTTTTTATCTTCGAGGAGGAAGGGACCAGCATGGTCATTGTGGATACTGAGCAGAACAACGTGGAACAAAACTACCCCACCGGCCATAAGCCCGTGGCGGGAGTGTTTCAGCAGAACCCCTTGGTCCTTTACATCGCCAATGCCGGCGACGGCTCTGTGATGGCCCTGGACGTTCAGAACCGTATATTGTTGGCGGCGGTCCACATCGGAATCGAGCCCCGCGCCCTAGCCCTCACTCCCGACGAACGGTTCCTGGTGGTGGCGGACACCTCCGCCTCGACACTGGCGGTGCTTCAAACCAATCCCACCACCCTGCTCACGACCTTCCCTGTCGGTGCCAAGCCCCTGGACGTGGTGGTTCCCGGCTGGCTAGTACGGTGACGAGTGACGGGATCGGGTCATCGGGAGATCGGGAGATCGGGGGAACCGGTGAACGGCTGATCGGGTGAATAGGTACATGCGCGAATGGGCGATCGGGTGAACGCCTACACAGCATTTTCATCTGATCACCCGATCTCCCGATTCCCTCCTTACCAGCTAATGAGTTCATCAGCGAGTCGGAGAGTCAGCCAGCCTTCTTGAGGAATGATCTGGAGCGGCAGCGCGTTCGCCCAAATGGAAACCTGCAAGCGGATTTGCTCGTGTCGCTCATATCCCAGCAGGGGGTAGTCCAAGCGCAGCTCGAAGATGCGGTGGAAGGCGACCTGAAGTTGGCCGCCCGAGGGCGGCGGGGCAGGCAGCGGCTGATCGTTTTTCCACAAATTTAACCCAGCCAGGCCGGAGGGTCCGATCGAAGCGTGGAGGCGAACGCGGCTGTTGTCCACCACATTGACTCGAACTTCAAATTCCGGATGCTCTTTGGGAAATGCCTCGGCCAGATCCAGGCGAAGGAAAAGGGCCTCTGGACTGAACCCGTAATATAGCGCCTCCCAAACTCTTGCGGCCCCGTGCATGGAGCCAGAGCGCAGATCGGGCAGGTAGAGGCCGGCGCCTAACCACTCGAAGTAATTGGTGACCACGCCATCAATTCGCGGCTGGATGAGGCCTGTGGGCGGAACGCTGAAGGCTGTGGTGCGCGGGCGTTTGATAGGTTCCGCCAACTCGTCGGCGGGCAAACCTCCCAGCATCCTGTAAAGGTTGCTGAGGTGTTTGCGGTAAAGCAGATCAAACTCTTCGTCGTTCGCAGACGAGTGTTCCGGGCCGTACCACCAGCACCAATCACTGCCCTCAGCAACCCACAACTCCTGCTGCGCGAGCTCGGCATTGTTTTTCTGGGCTTTGCCGCTGTTTTGAGCGTAGAAATCGCGTGCTTCCGAAAGCAGTTCCCAGGCGCGATTGTCTTCGTCCGCTCCGATCCAAACGTCAAAATTGGCGTTGATCCAAGACCCGGGATGCACATGGGTCAAAAGCCCAGGGTCTGTTACCCCCAGAGCCTCTGTGGGGGTCACAGCCTTCAGTTCAGGGTCAGAAACCAGCCGGCCGTAGAAGCTCTTCAGGAATTCCCTGCCGTTCGCCGGGTAGTACTCCCAAGCGTTTTCACCGTCCAGAATAACCGATACCACGGTGGGTTTACTCGAAGTGCTCCGGCCTGCCGCTTTGATTCGCTGGTGCAGGTCCGCCGCCGCGGCCTGCGGGTCCATACGGGAATAGACGAAGCCCACCAAGTCAGAAAGCTGGTGGTCGCGAAAAAAGATGGAGATGCGGCGTCCTTCGGAGGAGAAAACATGCGGCCGATAGAGTTCCGAGCCTCCTTCCACCGTGCCGTTGCTTCGCCGGCTGAAGCCCATCTGACGCGAGCGCCCCAGCACTCCCTCGTCGCTGGCCGCCCACGCGAAGCCTTCGTCGGCGGCCAGGCGCAGGACCTCGTCCGAGACACTTCCCTCGCTGGGCCACAGCCCGCGCGGCTGGCTGCCGAAAACCTGCTGGTGCAGCCTGATCGCCGCGCGGAGTTGGTCGCGGGCATCTTCGGGGTGCTGAAAGTGGCGGCGCGGCAAACGGACCCCTGGGTGAGATTCCCCAGCAATGTTGGTGTCGCAAAGGAGAGGAAGGATCGGATGGTAGAAAGGCGAGGTTGAAATCTCGATCTGCCCGCGCTCACTGGCGGACCTGTACTCATCAAGAACTTTCTGGAATATCTCCATTTCCTTCCTGTGAAGCAGAGCCTTATCGTCTTCGCTATAACCCCGTTCTTGCGAAACCAGCATTCTAATCTGCGGGTCACCGGCAAGGTAGATTTCGTCAAACCAAGCGAGCTGTGAAAGCACTTGCAGGTCGAGCAAGTCTTGCGCGGAGAAGAGGCGAGCGGCCGTGGCGGGGTCAGTGGTTCGTGACTTATCCCACAACTCCCGGAATCGCGGATAACGGCTGAGCAGGTTTTGATAGTTGAGCTGGAAGGCGCTTTGCAGGAGAAACCGGCGGTCATCTTCGTCAAGCTTTTCGACCGGCTTGAAGGCCACTTCGTAGGGGCGTTCCACGGCCGTCTGCTGCGCGTAGTCCTGTATCTGCACCACCAGCGAAGGAACCAGGTTGAAAGTCATGTGGAGGGTCGGGAAGTCCCGGAGGATGGCTACCATCCCGAAGTAATCCTTTAAGGCGTGCAGGCGCGTCCAAGGCATGGCGTAGCGGCCCTCCGCCAAGTCCTTGTAAAAGGGCTGGTGCATGTGCCAAAGCAGCATTAAATAGGTCTGAGGCATGGAATTAAAGAACAGTTCCTTTGCCGTGCTGAAATCGGTGTGTTAGCATGAAGTGAGGGCGGCGCTCAGGACTCCATTTCAGGGCCACGTTCCGCCCGCGCCAAGACCTATGCGGATACTTACCCGCTATATTCTCAAAGAAATCTCTTCTCACTCGCTGCTAGGACTCGTGGTCTTCACTTTCGCAATCTTCATTCCACGCCTGGGACATCTACTCGAACTGGTGGTGCGCCACAGCCTGCCACTCTCCGAGATGATGACGCTGTTCACGCTCCCGATCCCAAGTATCCTCGTGCTCACGGTTCCCATGGCCGTCCTGGTGGGAACACTGATTGGCCTCAGCCGCATGGCGGCGGATGGCGAGGTTATCGCCGCCCGAGCCTCGGGGATCGGCCTCTCCCAGTTCGTCCGGCCCGTGCTGCTTTTCGCATTTGCCGGGTGGGCCATCACCCTGGGCATGAGCTTGTTCCTCTCGCCCCAGGCAGCCCGCAAACTCAATCGCATGGAGGCCGGGCTCAAGGCCAGCCAAGTGCCGTATGAGATCCAACCGCGCGTGTTTATCGAGCAATTCCCCAATCTGCTTCTTTACTTGGAGGATGTTACCGGATCTCGTTCCCGGTGGCGAGGCGTCTTCATTGCGGACACCACTCAGCGTGACCAAGTCAAGGTAACCTTAGCGGAAAGCGGGGTGCTTGTCAACGAAGCCGCTAACGACCGGCTGGTGATTCACCTGGCTCGGGGGATGACCCACGAAATCGACCCGCAGAATCCCGTGCAGTATTCGGTGGTCTCCTTCACCGATACAGACATTCCCGTGCCGCTTGACCAGGGGTCCGCCTCCGCCCCTGGAAGCCTCTCCCCTCCCCTGCTTTCCCTCCAGCAATTGATTAAGCAGACGCACAGTCCCCGCGAACGCCAAGCCGCCCTCGTGGAACTCCATTATCGGTTCGCCCTGCCCGTCGCCAGCTTGGTTCTGGCGCTGGTGGGAATGTCACTTGGCCTTTCGACCCGCAAGGGCGGCAAGGCGCTGGGGTTCATACTGGCCATGGTGCTGGTCTTCATCTATTACATCATCATGGTCTTCGGTCTCAGTTTCGCCAAACAAGGCCGTCTCCCTCCCCTCATCGGGCTCTGGCTTGCCAACGTCATCTTCGCGGTCGCCGGAGTTTTGATGCTGGCTCAGCTTCGCAGCGTGCACACCCACCTCCAGTTCCTTCAGGAGTGGATGGACGATTTGGGACGCCGCTGGCAGGCCCGACAAGCTCGCCCGCGACGCGGACGATTCTCCGAAACCTCCTTGAAGCCCCGCGCCCCCGGGAGCCGAATCTTTCAGATTCTCGACGTTTACATTATCCAGGGCTGGGTTTTCTACTTTCTTATCCTGCTGGTTACGTTTACGGGCATTTACATTATTTTCGACTTCTTCCAGCTCCTGGGCGATATGGTCCGCAACCACGCTTCGGCAGGCGTGGTCCTCGATTATTACCGCTTTCTTCTGCCCCAAGTCATCTATTTGATGCTGCCGCTCAGCATCCTTGTTGCCACCCTGGTCAATTTCGGCCTGCTCACCAAATCCAACCAGATTACCGCCATCAAAGCCGCGGGTGTGAGCCTTTACAGGATTTCCGCCCCCGTGCTGCTGGTCGCCATTGTTCTAAGCATCGGTATGTTTTTCCTTTCCGATGATTTCTTGCCGCAGACCAACCAGCAGCAGGATGCCTTGCGCAATCAGATCAAGGGGAAACCTCCGCAAACTTTCTACCGCCCTGAGCGGCAATGGATTTTCGGGCAATCGAATCGCATCTATAACTACAGGTTTTTTGACCCTGACAAAAACGTTTTCGCCGACCTCGCTTGCTTCGAGTTCGATCCCAAATCCTTTCATCTTACGCGTCGCATTTACGCCGCCCGGGCATTCTGGGAACCGCCCATCCGCGGCTGGGTGCTCGAGAACGGCTGGGTGCGGGACCTCGAGGGGGACCGGGTTGACAAATACCTTCCCTTTTCGGTGGCAACCTTCACCGAGATAACGGAAGAGCCCGCCTACTTTAAGAAGGAGGTGAGACCTTCCGAACAGATGAGCGCGCTCGAATTGCGGCGTTACATCCGCGAGTTAAGCCAAAGCGGGTTTGACGTCGTCCGCCTCTCGATCCAACTATATCGGAAGTTTTCCTACCCCCTGATTGCCTTTGTCGTGACCCTGATTGGCATTCCCTTCTCTTTCACTACGGGCAGCAAGGGCGCACTCTCCGGAGTCGCCCTCAGCATTGGCATCGCTATTCTCTACTGGTCAATCTCCAGTCTGTTCGAAGCCATGGGTAACCTCAGCCAATTACCTCCCCTCGTCGCCGCCTGGTCCCCGGACGTTCTCTTCGGCTTGGCGGGATCGTACCTGCTGCTGCGGGTGAAAACCTAGGAGGACTCCGGCCCACATGAAGTTCCCTGACCAACCAGTAAGAATCGTAGCAGCATCTGGCGGCCTCATCTGGCGGCAGGCGAGCGAGGGACGCGAGCTGATAGTCATTTATAGAAGACGCCACCGGGATTGGACACTACCCAAGGGTAAAGTGCAGCCGGGTGAATCATGGCTGCAATGCGCCATCAGAGAGGTTCGGGAGGAGACGGGCTTCAATGTAGAAGTTGAGAGCCATGCTGGTTGGGTGTGTTATGACACAGGAGAAATCACCAAGGTGGTTCGCTTCTGGAATATGAGACCTATCGGCGAGTCGCAGTTTCAAAGTTCGGAAGAAGTAATGTCCGTCCACTGGTTGACACCTCAGGAGGCGGTCAAACGATTGGATCACGAGGGCGAGCGACTTCTCATCTCGAAGGAGCACATGAAGCATGCAGCAGATAACTCATGATGTCTTGATCCTGGGAACCGGACTCGCCGGGCTGCGCGCCGCCGTCGAGACTCTGCATCAAAACGCGGGGCAGCGCCGACATCGGTATCGTGTCGAAAGTGCAGGTCATGCGCTCGCATTCCGTGTGTGCCGAAGGAGGCACCGCCGCGGTGATGCGCCCCGAGGAAGGGGACAGCCTTGAGTTGCACGCCTGGGACACCGTGAAAGGAGCCGATTTCCTGGCGGACCAGGATGTGGTGGATCGATTTGTGAAGACCTCGCCGGACGAAATCCGCCTACTCGAGCACTGGGGATGCCCCTGGTCGCGCCGCGAGGACGGCCGAATCATGCAGAGGCCGTTTGGGGGGCATTCTTTTCCGCGGGCCTGCATGGCGGCCGACAAGACCGGCTTCTTCGAAATGCAGGCCCTCTACGACACCCTCCTCAAATACAAGAACTTCAAGCGCTACGACGAATGTTTCGTCACCTCCTTGCTCCTCGAAGGCGGACGCTTCGCCGGCCTCACGCTCTACGATCTCCCGACGGGCGAGTTCTACGTCTTGCGCGGCAAGGCTCTCCTGATTGCTTCCGGGAGGATTGGGGAACCTTTATGGATTCACCACCTACTCTCAAACCGTCACGGGCGACGGACAGGCCATTGCCTACCGCGCCGGTCTGGCCTTGGAGGATCCGGAGTTCCTGCAGTTTCACCCCACGGGGCTGGTGCCCTCGGGCATCCTGATGACGGAAGGCTGCCGCGGCGAAGGCGGCTACCTGCGCAACAACAAGGGCGAGCGTTTCATGGAGAAGTACGCGCCCAAGATGATGGAGCTGGCGCCGCGCGACATCGTTTCCCGTTCGGAGATGACGGAAATCCTCGAGGGGCGCGGCTTCCCGGGACCCGACGGCCTTGATTACATCCACCTCGATTTGACCCACCTGGGCGCCGAGCGGATCAACAAGCGCCTGCCCTTGATCCGCGAAGTCTGCATGAAGTTCCTGGGGATCGACCCGATCACGCACGCCCATTCCCATCCGGCCCGTGGCTCACTACTCGATGGGCGGCATCGAGGCCGACATCGACGGCCGGACGAAGGTGGAGAATATCTGGGCCGCCGGCGAGGTGGCGTGCCACTCCATGCACGGCGCCAACCGCCTGGGGTGCAACTCCACCGCCGAATGCCTCGTGTGGGGCGGCATCACGGGCGGTGAGATCGCGAAGTACCTGGCCCAAGGCCCCAAGCTGAGCGAGATGCCGGAAGACCAAGGCCCGGGAAGAAGAGAAACGGATCTTCGACGGGCTGCTCAAACAGAGCGGAACGGAGAACCCCGCCCACATCCGCCGCGAGCTTCGGACCCTGATGGATAAGCACGCGGGCGTCTACCGCACCGGCGAGTCCATGCAGGAGGGCCTGGCAAGATTGCCGAGCTGAAGCAGCGCTTCCGGAAAATCAGCATTCAGGACAAGAGCCGCATCTACAACACCAACCTCATTCAGGCGCTCGAAACCGAAAACATGCTCGAGTTGGCCGAGGTGCTGCTCTTCGCGGGCCTGGCGCGCGAGGAATCCCGCGGGGCTCATGCCCGCAGGGATTTCTCCAAACGCGACGACGAGAAGTTCCTGGCCCACTCCATGGTTTACTACACCGGCGGCAAACCGCGACTGGAGTACAAGCCCGTGACGATTACCAACTGGAAGCCGGTGGAGCGGAAGTACTGACACGCTGGGCCGGTGGCGGCGGTGTGTCACGAATAGTGAATAGTAAATTGTGAATTATGAGGTCTGTAGGGTAAGCCTAAAGGCTAAGGGCCCCAACCAGCGAGCTCACCCGAGATGAAACGAAAGAATAACGAGATAATGGAAGGTGTTCAGTTCATTGTCGATTCCCAGGGGAAGAAAACTGAGGTTGTAATAGACCTCAAAAAGCACGGAGCCCTCTGGGAGGATGTTTATGACAATTGGTTGGCCGAAAAAAGAAAGCATGAACCCCGCGAGGCGCTCCAGTTTGTTCGAGATCGCCTCAAAAGTCAGGGCAAGCAACGACAATCGACAATCGAAAATCAGCGATCGTCGGAAAGAGGTCGGCATGGCCGAAATCCAAAGGCACGATAATCGGCTCGGGCTGTGGGGATGGCTCGGGGGTGGGCGCTGGGGCGTCGAGCGCTACGCCTACATCCTGCATCGCCTCACCGGCCTGGGCATTCTCTGCTACTTCCTGATGCACGTTGTGGTGACGAGCCTGCGCGCCAAGGGCATCTACCTGTGGGTCGAAGGCGGAGTTCTTCCACCAGCCCATTTTCAAGTTCGGAGAGTTTCTGGTTTTCGCGGCTTTCGCCTACCACGCCTTTAACGGCATCCGTCTGGTGCTCGTGGAACTCGGATTTGCGGTCGGCAAGCCCATCGAACCGGTCTATCCCTACAAGACGTCGCTGAACGTCCAGCGGCCTCTGCTCATCGTCATGATGATTCTGGCGGCGATTTTTCTTGCGGCGGGCGGCTATGAATTCCTGGGATTGGCAAAGTAGGAGGAGAGATGCGCGAAACGAAATACTGGACCTGGCACATGGCGGCGGGAGTGGTGATCCTCTTCCTGCTCGGCCTCCACATGCTCATCATGCACCTGGGCGGCATCACTCATCTGTTTGCCCCGCACGGCGGCGAAGCAGTCTCCAAGGCGAACAGCCTGTTTCGGGATGGCAGGCTGTTCTTCACCGTCACTTACATCCTCCTCCTCGGCGTGGCGCTCTATCACGGTCTCTATGGCCTGCGGACCATCCTGTTCGAGCTGACGCTGAAGCCTGCCGTTGAAAAGGCCATCAGCTTCGTCCTTCTGGTTGTGGGACTGGGGCTGTTCGGCCTGGGCACCTGGGCGGCCATCGCGGCGCATGCCATCGCCATAGCAGGAGCAAGGGGGTAACCATGCCGGAAAGCAGCAAAACCGTACGACAGATCAACTTCCACATCACGCGCTACAATCCGGAAAGCGATCGCGCGCCCTACGTGAAGACCTACACGATACCCGTGCGCGAAGGCATGACGGTGCTGGACGGCCTGCACTACATCAAGGAGAACCTGGATGCCACGCTCGCCTGGCGCTATTCGTGCCGCATGGGCGTCTGCGGCTCGTGCGGCATGCTGCTGAACGGGCGGCCGACGCTGGCCTGCAACACCCAGATCCTGCACATCGCCAAGACGGATCTCACCGTGGCGCCGTTGCCTAATTTCGACATCATCCGTGACCTGGTCCCCGATCTCCTGACCATGTTCGACAAACACCGTTCGCTGAAGCCTTACATCGTGCGCGCGGATGAAGCCGAGATCAATGACCCGGCAGGGGAGTTCTACCAGTCTCCGGAGGAACTCGAAGCCTATCTCCAGTTCACCTACTGCATCAAGTGCGGCTGCTGCATGGCCGCCTGCCCCACCTTGGCCACCGACGCGCGGTATCTTGGGGCCCATGCCTTTGGCGGCGGCGCAGCGCTATAACCAGGACACGCGCGACGACGGGCGGCGCGAGCGCAACCAGCTGACGGGCAGCGCGCACGGCGCTTTCCGCTGCCACTACGCCGGCGAGTGTTCGCGCGTCTGCCCCAAGGGTGTGGATCCGGCCAAGGCCATCCAGCATCTCAAGCGCCAGTTAGTGCTGGATTATCTCCACCTGGCTCGCCGGAAAAAGCCGTGCCAGAAGCTGCACGGGCCGGGCCAAGGCAAGCCGCTTCCCAACATCCCCGCCGCGCCAGCCAAGACGGTCTGAGGGAATTCGCTGGCCCTTCGCGAATCCCCGGCATGAAAGTAGGGCGAGCAGATCGCCGAGAACTCCTGTCCCTGCGGGCGCAGCGCCAGATTGATCGAGGAGGCTGACACCGAGATTGATCGACGCGACGACAAGGCGTCCCGATCGCAATTGCCTCTTCATCGCAGATTTCAGATTCAAGATTTCAGAAGAAGCCAAAACCAAGATCCCAAATTGAAAATCGAGGATTGTCTTAGGCGGCAAGGCCCCAACCAACGAGGCTGATGTGCGGGCATTCAGGCAACACGGCTGCCCGCACCTCCTCCGAATGCGCGCGGAACAACGTACCACGCAGGCGGTTTGAAATGTGACACCCGTTTCCAGTAGAATTATGTTCTGGGGTTGTGACTGTAGACAGAGCGTAGATATGCACTTGGTTCGACCGGCCTTGTTGGGCCACAGGCGAGAGAGTCGTGCCACGACTGGAAGCGCAAAAACATGGTTAAATTTCGAGATTATCTGACCTATCGAGGAGGGCCAGGACATTGGTCCTGGATTCTGCACCGGTTGACCGGTGTGGGCGTCTTCCTGTTCTTGCTGGTCCACATCGTGGACATCGCTTTGGTGGGCTGGGGTCCCCAGCTTTTCAACAAGCTGCTTTTTCTTTACCGTTATCCGCCCTTTCGCGTGGGTGAAATCGTGCTGGCCGGAGCGGTGCTTTACCACGCTCTGAACGGGCTGCGGATCTGCGTCATTGATTTCTGGCCGGAAGCGACTGTCATCCATCGCAAACTGGTTTTCGCGGTGGGCATCGTATTCGCCGTGGTTTTCATTCCCACGGCGATCTACATGGCAAGCACAATACTGAAGTAGGGGCGCATGGCCATGCGCCCCTACCGAGTCGGACAGAGGCAGGGGGAGCCGATGAACGGAGCAGGAAGGCCGAGACCGGAAAGCGGGCTGGAACTCTATGCCTGGATGTTCATGCGCGTATCGGGCGTAGTGCTTCTATTTCTGGCCTTGGGGCACCTGTTGATCATGCACATTATCAACAACGTGACTAATATCGATTTTCAATTCGTGGCGCGCCGTTATGCGACTCCGTTTTGGAGAACGTACGACCTGGTGATGCTTTGGCTGGCTCTCATCCACGGGCTGAATGGCATCCGAACGCTGGTGGGAGACTATGTGCGGTCGAAGGGCTGGCAGGTGGCCACGCTGGCCTCCCTGTACGTTTTCGGGTTCATTCTTCTGGCTCTGGGGTCGCTTACCATCTTGACCTTCCAGCCGCACGGGTAAAGAAGTCATCAGTTATCAGTCATCAGTTATCAGTAAGAACTGAGAACTGGAAACTGATGACGGAAAACTGAGAGGAAGGAAGTCATCAGATCAGTAGCCGGTTCTCAGTTTTTGACTGAGGGCTGATAACTGTTGACTGACAACTGAAATGGTTCAACGCTACGACGCGGTGATTGTGGGAGCGGGGGGCGCGGGCCTGATGGCGGCGTTGCAGTTCGCGGGGCACGGCCAGGTGGCTGTGTTGAGCAAGCTGTATCCCACGCGCTCGCACACGGGGACGGCCCAGGGAGGGATTGGAGCGGCGCTGGGGAACCTCGAGGAAGACCACTGGGAATGGCACATGTTCGATACGGTCAAGGGTGGCGATTATCTGGTTGACCAGGACGCGGCGGAGATCTTGTGCCGCGAGGCGATTGAAACCGTGTACGACCTCGAGCACTGGGGCTTGCCCTTCAGCCGCACCCCCGAGGGCAAGATCGCGCAACGGCCTTTCGGCGGGCACACCAAGGAATACGGCAAGGCGGCCGTACGCCGCTCCTGTTACGCCGCGGACCGCACCGGGCACATGATTCTCCAAACCTGCTACCAGCAGTGCATCAAGAACCAGGTGCATTTCTACGATGAGTATCACGTCCTGGACCTGTTGATCCAACAGGGACGCTGCGCGGGAGTGGTGGCGATATGCCTGGCCACGGGCGAAATTCGCACCTTCCATGCCAAGGCAGTTCTGTTTGCCACCGGCGGCTGCGGGAAGATGTTCCGCGTAACCTCGAACGCCCATTCGCTCACCGGCGACGGCATGGCGGTGGCCTACCGCCGCGGGATTCCGCTCGAGGACATGGAATTCTTCCAGTTCCACCCCACGGGCATTTATAAAATGGGCATTCTGCTGAGCGAGGCGGCGCGCGGTGAAGGCGCCATCCTTCGGAACCGTTCGGGCGAGCGTTTCATGGAGCGCTACGCTCCCACGCTAAAGGACTTGGCGCCTCGCGATATGACCTCGCGCGCCATTTACCAGGAAATCCGCGAGGGACGCGGCATCGAGGGGAAGAACTACGTCCATCTCGACCTGACCCATCTCGGAAAAGAGGTGCTGGATAAGAAGCTGCCGGACATTACCGAATTCGTGCGCACTTATCTGGGTATCGAACCGCTCACTGAACTTGTGCCCATTCAGCCGACCGCGCACTACGCGATGGGTGGGATACCCACCGACGTGGACGCGCGTGTGGTCGTCGATGAAAAGAATACTCCATTGCCCGGCTTCTATGCGGCAGGCGAAGTGGCGTGCGTTTCCGTCCATGGCGCAAACCGCTTGGGAACCAACTCCCTGGTGGATATCCTGGTTTTTGGGCGGCGTGGGGGACGGCACGCGGCGAAGTTCATCAAGGAGAACGATTGGGCGCCTTTGCCTCCCGAGGCCGACGGCCCGGCCAAGGCGCTGGTCAGCGAGCTGAAGCATTCCCACGGCAAGGAGCGCCCGGCGGACATCCGGGACGCGCTCCAGGACGAGATGATGGACAAAGCCTCCGTCTTCCGCGAGTCCAAGGGGTTGACGGCCATGCTCGAGAAACTGCGCGAACTCCGGGAACGGTATCGGCAAGTGAGAATCCAAGATCAGGGCGTACGGTACAATACCGAACTGCTGGAAGTGATCGAGTTGGGCGGCTTGCTGGACCTTGCCGAGGTTCTGGTAGAAAGCGCGCTGGTCCGCCAGGAGAGCCGCGGGGCGCATTTCCGCGAGGACTTCCCGAAACGCGACGATCCCAACTGGTTGAAACACACGCTGGCCTATAAGGGTGAAAAGGGGATCGAATTCAGATATAAGCCGGTGACTATTACTAAGTTTGAACCGAAAGAGCGGAAATACTAGGGAAGTCGAGAAGTCGAGAGTCGAGGGTCGAATGCAGGTTACACTGAGAATCAAGCGCTTCAATCCCGAGAAGGACAAAGAACCGTGGTGGGGCGAATACAAGGTTGATGCCGAGCCCACGGACCGGCTACTGGACGCGCTGAACCAGGTCAAGTGGCGCCACGACGGATCGCTGGTCTTTCGCCGCTCTTGCGCGCACGGCATCTGCGGGTCGGACGCCATGGTCATTAACGGGTCGAATCGTCTGGCCTGTAAGGTTTTAATGAAAGACCTGGGCCGGCGGATCACCATTGAGCCTATGCGAGGCTTCCGTGTGCTCAAGGACCTGCTGGTGGATATGGAGGCCTTCCTGGCCAAGTACCGTAGCGTGAAACCTTACCTCATCACTTACACGCCCGAGCCCGAAAAGGAGAGATTGCAATCACCGGAAGACCGGGAGCGGTTCGACGACACCACCAAGTGCATCCTCTGCGGCGCCTGCACCACCAGTTGCCCGTCGTTCTGGGCGAACCAGGATTACGTCGGCCCCGCGGCCATCGTCAATGCGCACCGCTTCATCTTCGACAGCCGCGATGAAGGGGCGGCGGAGCGAATGCAAATCCTGAACTCCGTGGATGGAGTGTGGCGCTGCCGCACCGTATTCAACTGCCTCGAGGCTTGCCCGCGCGGCATCAACGTAACCCGCGCCATCGGAGAGGTGAAGAAAGCCTTGATGCTGCGCAAGCTGTAGCGCGTTGGAGCTGGTAGCAGAGTTTCCCGCTTTTGGAAACTCGGCTTTTCCTCCATTTCCACAGAAGGGCCGCAGAGTCTGTGGAGAACGAGACTCTGCGCTCTTTCACAGCTTACATGATCAGCCAGGCTTTTCCTGGCACACCAATGTCTGCGCCACGTGCGGGTTAAGGACGCCTGCGGCTGGGTCTGGCAAGCTCAATCCCCGCAGGCGTGAGGCGGTAGGTTTGTGTAACCGACCGGACGGAGCTTTGCCCCGGTCCGAGCGGCGAGCTCAAGTAGGTCAACTCGATCTTCGCACCATCGACCTTCAGTTGGCCTTCTGGAAGATCCGCGCGGGACCAGACGGGGTTTAGCCTTTTCCCGGTGTAACAGTATGCGATCAGCGTAAGCCGGTTGTGGGCATCGCCCCAATTTATCCCGTAAGCAAGAAAAGTCAGCCTGCCACCAACGCCTGGGCGGAGCCCCACCAATGCAACCGTTTTGTTGGGAAGGGTATTCTCGGCGCTAGCGAGAAGCCCGAAACTGGTACCGTCAGGAGGAGGACCAAAGAGGCCGATCCAGCTACGGCTAAAGGTCGCGCCACAGGTTAGGGCGTAGGCGACGACATAATACGCTACCCGAGCATTTGGCAGGCACAGCACACTCGCGACATTAGGGTCCGGTTCGCCCCGATAGCCGAGGGAGTGGCGGAGTTGGTCCTGGAGAGCGTCACAAGAAGGGCGGTCGGGGCTCCGCAGTGTTAAGGCCAAGCCGCTATTGAGCGACGTCTCGATCTCGGTGAGTCGGCGGTTTATGTAAACGAAATTAAACTTGGCGCCGGTGCCCGCCTTTGCCGCCTCCATTCGCTCCTGGTCGAGCTCTTGAAGCATCCTGCCGGCCTGCTCCAAGCGATATTGTTGAGCCCACAGGCATGGCGTCATGAGGAGCCACAGGGCCAACAGGTGCACGGGCCCAACACGGCCTTCAACGAGTGCGCGTAATCTAGTGGACATCTCGATCTCCCTTCCCGCTCTCATGGGCTGCAGGACGCTGCCACCGCCGCGTACTGGCTCGGGCTACGTTGTATAAGAAAAAGAAAGTTAGGTGCACCATTACTCTGGGTACCGACTGAGCTCACGTAGACTATCTCTTGGTTAGACTGCGGCCAGCTCGAGAACGTAGGTGCTCCAGTGCCGGACGGGAACGTGGTGGAGGGATTGTTGATCGCATTTTGAACCACCGTCCATTGCGTGGCGGTTGGTGTCCAGAAAGCGAGCGCCCCACAAAATCTCGCGGAAGAGCCCGTGAACACGTTTACGGAGAGGTCCAGCTCCGGCTCGATGCCTGTGGCGGTCGAGGTCAAGGCGAATTGGCCTGCTACAATTGTGTTCTGGTAATTGCTGTACGGGGGGTTGAAAATCGACGAGTGTATTCTGTTCTGGGCGACGTCGCCTAGCCCCTGCATTGCGGTGCTGTTTCCGGTGCCTCCGGCCTCGGCCTGCATCATTTGAATAAGCACTTGCGGCGGAATGTCAACCGTTGTGCTGTTGCTGCTTGTTGCCCCCCCACCGCTCGCCGTGACGCTGTAAACCCCAGAGTTACCGGCCGGAGAGGCTGTAACACCTGCGTTGATCGTTCCCGACCCGCTGCCGTTGATGGTCAAAGTGGCGGCCCCAGAGCTGTCGGGATTGCTTGTCGGGCTTGTCCTGCCACTGAACGACAGTGTCACGGGGACATTCGACGGGGTCACCGTCACCGCAATTTGCTTCGTGTCTCCGGTGGACATATTAAACTGGCTCGGGGATTGGCTCAACGAGGTTACGGTGGCCGGGCTAGTGCCGCCGCCAGGTACAGGGAAGGTTCCTATACAAACACTCCCGTTGTATCTGTATGTGTAACCGTTGTAGGACGCCGAGACCGAGGTCGCACCCGCGCTGACTCCTCTGACTAAGCCCACCGATTGGATGGACGCGATGCTGGAATTCTGAGAACTCCACGAGGCCGAGGTCGTATAATTGTAATAGTAATATAAGTAATTACAATCTTGGTATCCAGCATAGAAGCCGGAGTTGCCGTTGTTGTCTACAGCGACGTACAAACTGCTGGGACTCATGTAGTTCATGGAGGGGGTGTAGTTGAATGGACAGGGACATGACCCCCCGCAATCATAATTGCTCGCGGGTGGCGCATGCGTGCCGACGCCATTTGGCGGCATGTATGCGCCCCTCCTCGTCGGCATGCGCCCCACGGCACGAATGGCCTAATAGCGTTGTCGCATACATCGCGACCCAAAACGTCGCAACGTATGCGCCACCCGCGAAACGCAGAGCTTCGCTCTGCGCCAGCCCGCCCCTTTCACAGAACCTTTTCCCCCTGCGCAGGTTCAGGACGCGCGTCTCATGCGGCTGGACGTCGAGGGGCGCGAGGTGCTAGCGGACCTCATTGGGATGAGCGGTGCGCCGCCTTTCTACCGGGACTCCGCGTTGCGGGAGGCGTCTTGGGTTCGCGGCGCCGGACTCGGCGGAAGGGGATCACCCCATCGGTACGTGTCCCATACCGGCTGGTACTCGTCCGAAATCGGGTGGTCATTCCATATCGTCATGGTCCGCCGAAACCCCGCCGGGGTCATTTTAGCATCCTGGCGGAAGGTGACCACCCAGACTTGGCGCCCACTTTGCAGCGTCAGGCTGTCCAGAATCTCGCGCCCGGTAGCACTCCTGAAGTCCAGGGTCACCGGCCGGTCCTGGGCCTCGACCATGACATGGCCGAACCATTGATTCTCGGGGGGCGAGGCCAGGAGCCTCTGTTTCAGCACTCGCTGCAGAGAGACCAGCGCCACCGCGGCGTATTGATTACGAACCGGAAAGTCTGGGAGCCGAATATTCAGAAAGTTCGCCTTGTCTTCCGTCGCGCCGGCGTAGAAGACCCCTACCAGGCCCTGCTGGACCTCCAGACGGTAGCCCGCATGGGTCCGCACGACAGATTCGAGGATCTGCCGGACTGTCGCTCCTTTCCATGACAGAACGACCCTCTTCGGCTCTCGCTCTCCTATGCACTCGATTCCCATCGGGATCCGGAAGGTTGAGGACGCTGCCATCAGGGCTGGGGCCAACCCCCATTCATCGAGTGCATAGGCCGGGACTCTTTCAGACAGCTTCCGCTCAAGCCCCGTGGGAACCTGAGGCGGCCGGGCTGGGGACGCCACGGCAAGGAGCAGGGCGACCCAGAGACACAATTTAGCGTCAAGCATATTTCACCTCAATCGTGCCCGTCTATCTGCACGTCGCCGCAGGTGAACGTATAGGTGTGCGGTTGCACCGACACTGAATTAGCGTGCCACGTCTGCGTAAAGACTGAGCGAAGGGAGGGGTTTATGCAAGCTCCGCTTGAGATGCATGTGGACGAGCAAAACGAATTAACGTCGAGTTGACTGATCCCGTTTGAGTCTGTGTAGACATCACAAGGGCCTGAGTTGTTCGGGCAGGTCGTACTGATCTGCGAGACCTGGACGTTGAAGTCGTTCGGCGAGCCGATGGCCACGACGTCGTAAATGTCTAGTGCGGCGTTGATAGGCTGTGGCGTAGACTGCTGGTCCTTGAACTGCCACTTGATCTTCCTGGCGCTGCCGCACCCGGTGCCCCCGCCGATCAAGGGGCAAGTCGCTTCCGATACGCCGGTGTCGCTGTAGATCACAGCCACTGTGGGCACCTGTACAAAGAAGCTAACGCTGTTGCTCGTCTGCTGGTTGGCAGTGACCGTAACAGAGTGATTTCCCCCGGGGGCCGAGGGATTTATCGCAAAGTAGGCCGTTATCGAGGTGTCGCTTCCTCCGGTGCCGACGTTCACAGCAACACCGCTACCTGCCTGCACGGTTGGGGATGTCCCGAAGCCTATCCCCGTTATGGTCACTGTGGTGGTGCCACCAACCGGTCCCAGCGCCGGGGAGATGCTGGTAATATGAGGCGTCACGTTATCCTGGCTACTCCCGCTCCCAGGCACAGGGTAGGTCCCGATACAAACAGTCCCGTTGTATCTGTACGTGTAACCGCTGTAGGCCGCCGAGACCGAGGTCGCACCCGCGCTAACCCCCCTGACCAGCCCCGCCGATTGGATAGACGCGATGCTCGGGTTCTGAGAGCTCCACGAAGCCGAGGTCGTATAATTGTAATAGTAATATAAGTAATTACAATCTTGGTATCCCGCATAGAAGTAGGAGTTGACGTTGTTGTTTACAGCCTCGTACAAGGTGCCGGGACTCATGTAGTTCAAGGACGGGGTGTAGTTGAATGGGCAGGGACAGGAGCCCCCGCAATCGTAATTGCTCACCATACCCGCCTTACGGTGGATCTGCATCAGACGGCCCATCACCGGGAGGTTCTCTTCACGCCCCCAGTTCACGCTGCCGTCTGTCGCCCCGGCGGGAATGAGGTTCTTCCTGAAGTCCGGTTTCTGCGCGTCGCGCAGCTTCCGTATGTCGATGGCGCGCGTCTCGTGCGGGTTGAGCAGCAACTCTGTCAGGAAGTAGGTGGGGCCGCCGTTCGCCGTGACCCTAAAACCGATATGCGCCGGCTGGTCGCTGGCGTTGGTGAGAAAGGCAATCGATTCCGTATCGTTGTCCAAGTGCCAGGGATTGCCGCCCGAACCTGCCCAGCCGTTGCCTTCGTTTTGCACGATGCTGTCCACCACTAAGGTACCTGCCGATTCGACGCTCGGTACTTCCGCCTGGAGCGACCCCGGCGGCCCACTGAATTGGATGCGCACGGAGCCAAACGGGAGAGCGGCGGGGAACTGGCCCATCAGGGCAGCCAGCGAGATGTCCTGCGTGCTGTACGATGGCACGGTGATTGGCGGGTGGCGCACATGTGGTTCTGTGATGTCTGCGAATCCTCAGAGACCCACGAGGGAGCGACCGCGGACGGATGCCCACCCACGAGTATTAAGACGGCTAAACCGCGAAGCTGCGCCAGCCCACTGCCGCTCATCATTCAGCGGGCTTTGCATCTGGACTCTAGCTCCTGACCCGTAACCTCACGGTGCTCAATCGCTGCGAGGGCGCCCACAGCCTCTCGGCACACCCCCTGGTATTTGGAGGCGGTCAGTCCCTTAATCAGCGCAAACGAGGCAGGGTCATTGATTTCACGTGCCGTGGTGAGGGCCAACTCTTGCAGGCTCGGATCGGACGACTCGGCCCAGACGCTTGCCTCCTGCAGGCCCGCCTTGCTCTCCCCCAGGATCTTGCGCTGATACTTCAAACGAGTGAAGATTATCTGCGCTTCGAGGCGCTCGGTTTCCTTAGAGCCGCTACCCAACGGAGGTTCGATCAGCCTTTCGAGCGTAACACCCCAAGCCAGGACGTTGGCGTAATAGAAATCGCGAAACTGTTGGCTCACGTCATGCGGGAGGCCATCTTTGAAGCTGTAGATGGTGTACCAATAAATGGGGGGACTGAACGCGCCCTGATACCCGGCAGCAAATCGGGAGGAAATCACCTCCGCGAGCCCGTCACCGTCGAGATCGAGCAGGTCTGTCGCCAGGAGGCCCATCCGTTCGTCCATGAGACCCGTGTCAGTGAACCCATGCTCCGCTGGGCAGATAACGTCCAGAAACCAAGGGAACCGCTCACCCGACGTCACAACAAGGCAGACCTCGGCCTCACCGAGCCGCGCAAATCGGAATTGGCTAATGGGCACCGTACCGGGGTGGCCACCCGCTCCCGGAAGGGCGTTCCTTACCGTGTCAAAGAACTCCTGGATTTGTGCCTTACCAGCCCGATTCGAGCTTGCTACCGCGCCTAGCGTGCTCGGCCAGCGGAAGCTGGAGGTCACTGTGACATGCTGGGCCTGCTGCCCGTACAGGCAGACGGGGAGGTGGAGGAGCATCAGCACGAGTGAGGCCAGCGATACACAGCGACGGCCTCTAGCCACAGACGGTGATGTCGTTGCGGACCGTGTTGACATAGTTGTACCCTCCAGAGCTTGAGTTAGCCAGCCAGCCCGTGTAGGTCGTGTTCGGCACCCAGTAGTAGTTCGCATCGTTGTTCTGCCAGTAGCCCCCGTAAAGTATTAGCTGGTTGTCTTCGTATTGGCTGGGGCTTAGATCCGGAAGGGAGGAATGCTGGCCACGTAGGCCTGAAACGTAGGTTTGCACTCGGCTCAGCTTGCCCTGGAACGTCGTGAGGCCGTTAAACGTGTTCGTGTACCAGTCGAAGCCTGGGGCCATGCCGTTGGGCACCATCATCAGCCCCGCGTAGACGTCGAGTTTCGATGGGTCCTCCGCGTAGTTACCGTTCGGCCATAGTCCTATTACCGCACCCATCATCGAGGCTTGAGCGAATTGCATTAGCTGCTTTCCTTACAGGCAACGCCCTTGAGCAGGGTCGGTGTTGCCCCACTCGAATAGAGGGAGAGCAGGCGGGTAGCGCAGAGGTACGCGTACTTTGCGTTCCTCTGCGGCTTTTCCCTGACGATCATCAGCATCTCAAATCCGGGTGTGCTCATCGGCGGGCAGCAACACCCGGTCGATGCACAGCCCGCTGGGAGTAGCTACGGAGCGTTGCACGCTGCCCGTGTAATCATGCACGCTCGACCACGGCCAATCCTCCTGGCGGCTCACCAGCCCGGCCTTTACAGGGTTAAGGTGAATGTACTTCACCTTCTCGTCGTACTCCTTCACCGTGCGCAGAGCACGGTCAAAAAACCGGGGCTGCCACAGCATTCCCGCTTCCCGTCGAGCGCGGTTGATCCGTTTCGTCGCGCCGTCCTTGATGGCCTCTATCACTCGCGAAATCGTGAGGGGAAGGGGAGGATAAAAAATCGCGTGCCAGTGATCCGGCAGAAACACCCAAGCGGTGAGAAGAAACCTGTGTTCGGCGCGGCGCTTCTGAATCACTTGGGCTAAAACGGCGAATTCTGACGGCGACAGAATCCTTCGCCGCGGCAGCAGTCGGCACGTGATGAAGAACCAACGGTGTGAGACCATCAGGCGTCGAAGTCGCGACATGCCGGAGATTATAATCCCCGGCGTGGCCTGCGCCAATCAGAAGAGCCGCAGAGGAGGGCAAAATACGCCCGCCTCTGCGCTACCCACTCCGCCGACGGGCTCCCTGACACCCCGGCACCGGGCACCTGCATTGTCCGCTTGACACCGCTAGCCATTCATGCTAGCCTATAACCGTCGGCTGAAGCCAGTACCGGAGAAGGAGTCCATACCCCATGACCCTTCGGCTCGCCTCTGTCCATGAAGATTGTCAGCTAATCCCTCTCCTCGCTAAGGAGGGGTTAGGGGTGGTTGATTGGGACGCGCATGCTGAGACCCACCACGCCCTGCCCCCTCCTCCGCCGAGGAGGGGACTATTTTCCTGGCGGGCGGGACCCGAGAGCGGCTCGCAAAGGACGGAGAAAAGCTGCAAAGGCGAAAAGATGTTAAATTCGAGGGAACGAACTAGGTTAAGTCATTTAGAATCAACAGAAGTGTCAAAAAACGAACTCAAAACGAACTGGTTTTTGAGCGCAAAATAGGCCAATTAAGGCCCAAAAAGTGACGAAAGTCGCAATAAGAAGCGAAGAACTCTTAAAATGCCCAGGACCTTAAGGGTGGTGGTCTGTGGTAACTGAACTTGGGCAGGCACCTTCTTTCAGCCGGTGACCCTCGACCTGGAATGGTGATTCGAGATAAACATTTTGGAGGAACGAAACGGGAATGTCTATGAAAACAAAGGATCGCCGTATAATAACCGGGCGCTATCCGGGAATGTTTATGAAAACAAATGCACTTACGCGCATAAAGCGGGAATGTTGTTGAAAATAAAGGTGGTTAATAGGTGTAAGCTGGTAGCTTTGAACTCGAGCTTTTCCTGCACCCACACCTGCGAAGCACTGCGAACTGCTTTCTGCCTTCTGCTTTCTGCCCACTCCCCCTTGAGTGTGTGGTTTAAGAAGGCCAACGTCCGGGCCCAGGCATCGTTAGCGGCGGCTTCACGGTATCCCAGCTTGTTGTTGGAGTTCTCAAAAGCGTGGCCGGCGCCATCGTAGATCTTCACGTCAATTGATTTATGCGCCGCTTTCATCGCGCCTTCGAACGCCTCGACGGCAGCGGGAGTGATCCCGCGATCTTCGGCTCCAAAATTCCCCAGTACGGGCGCCTGGATGCGTTCAATCACGTCCTTGTCAGTAGGCATGGAGCCGTAGTTTACGACGCAGGCGGCGAGCTTCGATTCATGCACAGCCAGCATCAGAGAAAAGCCGCCACCCATGCACCAGCCCACCGAGCCGATCTTATCGTGGCGGACGTCGGGCCGGGAAACCAGGTAGTCAAAGGCGGCTTCGAGGTCGCGCACGGCTTGATCCTGGGGTAGGCCGCGCGAGAGTTCGTGGGCGAGGTTGGGATCGTAGGCGACCTTTCCCCGGTAGAGGTCAACAGCAAGCGCTACGTAACCTTGGCCGGCGAATTTTTGCGCCTGTTCCTTTACCCAGTCGTTCAGGCCCCACCACTCATGGATTACTACCAGGGCCGGGTGCGGCCCGGCGGAATCGGGGACCGCAAGGTAGGCGGAGACGTTCTCGTCGCCACTCCGAAAGGTTATGGTCTCTGTCCTTACCGGGAGTGCCAAAGCTGATGAGGCAAGAGCCACAAGCCACCATATTAACCCAATGGCCAAGCATGTACGGCGCACTGCGCACCTCCATAAGAGAGTCGACATGAGTAATGATCCCAGTTCGGGGAGTTTGCCCTGCGCGCTCCTGTCATCACCATTCTCCAGGCTGTCCCGTCCCGGAAGCCAGGAGGCGCTGCCTCTATAGTATAATGGCAGCCTGAGTTCCCTGCGCTGAAATTTTGTGCCGCGAACGCTCGGGTTTGCACACTGTGGCGGCCGAACGGATCACGAAACAACAAAGATGAAGTTTTCTCGTCGCCAAATCCTGGGTTCCTCCGCCGTCCTGCTCGGGTCAAAGCTCCTGGACGCTCTCACAACTCCTCTCTGGCGCTGGACGCACGCGCCCGCCCTCCAGGCCGCCACGGTCCCCCACCCTGGAGAAACTTCGCCAGTCACTTTCGTGGATGTCGCCGAAGAGGCAGGGCTGACCGTTCCCAACGTCTGGGGGGGAGTAACGAGCAAGAAGTATATCGTCGAGGCCAAAGGCAGCGGTGTGGCCTTTTTCGATTACGACAACGACGGCTGGCTGGATATTTACGTGTCGAATGGAGTGCGCTTCGAGGAAACCTACACGGCCGCAAATGCTCCCATTCAACACCTCTTTAAGAACAATCGCGACGGCACCTTCACGGACGTAACGGAAAAGGCCGGGCTGGGACGCACTGGCTGGGGGACGGGCGTTTGCGTGGGCGACTACGACAATGACGGCTGGGACGACCTCTTCTGCTGCTTCTGGGGCCACAATATCCTCTGGCACAACAACGGAGACGGGACTTTTACGGATGTGACCAAGAAGGCGGGACTCTGGGAAGACCGCGTCCGCTGGGGCTCCGGCTGCACCTGGCTCGACTACGATCGCGACGGATTACTCGATCTCTTCGTCTGCAACTACATTGAGCTGGATATCACGAAAGTGCCGGTGCCGGGCGCCACCGGCTATTGCCAGTGGAAAGGCATCCCCGTCATGTGCGGGCCGCGCGGCCTTCCTGGCGGGATGAACATCCTTTACCACAATAACGGTGACGGGACCTTCACGGACGTTTCCGAAAAGGCGGGCATCCTGAAACCCGGGTCGCGTTATTCCATCACCGGCGTTTCGTATGATTTTGACAACGACGGCTGGCCCGATATCTACGTGGCGGTGGACTCGGAGCCGAGCATCCTGTTTCACAATAACCACGATGGGACGTTCACGGATATCTCCGTAATGGCAGGTTGCGCGTATAACGAGGATGGACAGGAGCAGGCCGGCATGGGCGTAGGCGTGGGAGACTATGACTGCGACGGCTGGCTGGACATCTTCAAAACGAATTTCACGGACGACACCCCGGACCTCTACCACAACAATGGCGACGGCACTTTTACCGACGTCACCTTCGTCGCGGGCCTGGGCGTGAACACGCAGTACGTCTGTTGGGGCGCGGGTTTCATGGATTACGACAACGATGGTTGGCCGGATATTTTTCACGTGACGGGCCACGTTTATCCTGAAATCAAGAGCTATCATCTCGACGCCACGTTCAAATCCCCACGTCTCGTTTATAAAAACCTTGGCAATGGCAAGTTCAAAGATGTCTCCGCCCAGATGGGACCGGGGGTCACGGAGCGGTTCTCCAGCCGCGGCTGTGCCTATGGGGACTACGACAACGACGGAGACGTTGACGTCCTGGTCCTCAATATGAATGACAGGTACTCCCTGCTGCGCAACGAGGGCGGAAACAAGAGGAACTGGATCAAACTCAAGTTAATTGGGACACATTGTAACCGCACGGCAGTGGGCGCGCGCGCGCGCGTGGTCACGGGAAAACACGCGCAAATAGACGAGGTCCACTGCGGAACCAGCGTGATGTCCCAAAGCGATTTGCGACTTCACTTCGGTGTCGGGGACGCGAAAGAAATCGATGCGATCGAAATCAAGTGGCCTACAACCCAAAAGATTGAGAAATTCACGAAGATCGAAGCCAATCAGATCCTGACCATAAAGGAAGGGTCCGGGATTATAAAGGCCGAGAAACTGGAAAAGCCAGGGAAGCTCGTGCCCCTGAAATAATCCCAATCATTTATCGGGACGTTTCGGACGCCCCCTCTGCAAGTTGCAGTCATTCCCCCGGGGTTGGTGTTACCCTTCTCGTTGAGGCAGGGATTGTGGTACACTCTCTGCTTAATTCATCGCAACGTATAGCACGAGGTGTTCCTCAATGAAACGATACGGCGAGCATCGTTTCCCAGGAAAACTCTTTGTGGTCGAAGGGATCGACGGCTCGGGCAAGTCCACCCAGTTGATGCTCTTGCACCAGTGGCTTCAGGCGGAAGGCTACGGGGTGGTGTTCAGTGAATGGAATTCCTCGCCCCTGGTCCGGGACACCACGAGGCGGGGGAAGAAGAAGCAGATGCTTACTCCCGCAACTTTCTCTTTGATCCACGCCACGGATTTCGCGGATCGCATGGAGCACAACATCCTCCCCCTGCTGAAAGCGGGGGCGGTGGTGCTTTGCGATCGCTATATTTACACGGCCTTCGCCCGCGACGTGGTGCGGGGCATGGATCGCAAGTGGGTGCGGGAGCTATACAGCTTCGCGGTCAAGCCCACCGCGGCCTTCTATTACCGCGTTCCCCTCAAGGTGGCCATGAAACGCATCCTGGAAGGGCGAAGCGGGGTGAAGTTCTATGAAGCCGGCATGGACCTGGGGCTGAGCGAGGACCCCGAGCAGAGCTTTCACATCTTTCAAGGGAAAATTCTGGAAGAGTACGAGAGCATGATCGCGGAATTTGACCTCACCACTGTGGACGCCGCGCTTCCCATCGAAGAGCAGCAGGCTCAGATGCGCCAAATTGTTAAGGCCAAGCTGGCCCAGGCCAAACGATTGAGAGTGGCCCCATGAGAGATACATATTCGGTGATTCTGCCTAAAATGAATCTGGCGGAGCTCACCGGGAGACTGATTGTAATTGAGGGTACCGATGGCGTTGGGCGTTCCACTCAGATCAAGCTACTGCGGCCCTGGCTGGAGCAGCAGGGACACGCCGTGCTGGATACCGGGATCAAGCGTTCCCAACTGGCGGCGAGGGGAATACAGCAGGCCAAAGAAGGGCATACCCTGGGGCGCATTACCTTGAGCCTCTTTTACGCCACGGATTTTGCGGATCGGCTCGAAAACGAGATTGTCCCCGCGCTGCGTGCCGGATTTGTGGTTCTCACCGATCGTTACATCTATTCGCTGATGGCTCGAGCGATTGTGCGGGGCCTCGACCCAGCCTGGATCCATAACGTGCACAGCTTCGCGCTGAAGCCCGATGCTACTTTCTACTTGCGCATCGGCGTCGACGACCTGATTCCCCGCGTGGTCTTCTCCAGCGGGTTTGACTATTGGGAATCCGGCATGGATCTCCACCCCAGTGAGGACATGTACGAGAGTTTCCGCAGGTACCAGACGGCCCTGCTCGCGCAGTTCGATGCCATGGCGCAGGAATACGACTTCACAGTAATTGATGCCTCGCCGGATATCCGCGTGGTTTTTGAGCGCCTACGCGCGGGCATTTCCCGTGTTCTCAAGGGTGAACCTCGGGAGCCGCTGTTTGCTGTGCCTGCGCCGGAGGCGGCCGTGCCGGATTCGGACCGTGACGAGGCGGCCGGCGCGGCAAAGGCCAAACGCCCCGGAGAGGAAAAGTAAGGCCCCCAGCAGGCTGCGGGAAAACCCTTCCAAGCTGTCATTCCGAGCGGAGCGAGGAATCTCGCTCTGAGTGTCTTCTAAACAATGCGAGATTCCTCGTCGCCTCCGGCTCCTCGGAATGACAGGCCAAACGGGTCTTTCAGTAGCCTGTTCAAGCCCTGGCCCCGTTGGGCGCGGGCAGGAGGCCCTCCGCCCAATTCTTGATCCCCTCATAGTTGGTGGAGTCGAGGGTCATTTGGAAGTATTTTTCCCTGAATCTCTGCTTGTTGGTGCGATTCCGCAAAATCAGTTTCCCGGTGGCCAGCGCGAGAGGTAGTTGATCGCGCAAAAACTCCGGCTTGGCGATCAATTCTATTATCATTTCCTCCAGCACTTCCATATCGTGCCAATCACCGAGATTATCTTGGATTTTTCTTAGCCAGGTGAGCGCCTCCGAACTGCCCGCGATGCCAAACTGCTTCACCACTTCGAGAAGGTAACGGAGCCGCTTGGCCGAGATGCGCGCCGCGTGGAGGGAGGGCGCGGTGCGCTCGCGATGCGAGGCGGCAACCTGCTTTTCAAAATCGTCCCAGACTCCAACCAGCGCGTGCGCCAGCCGCGGCGGGAAGGGTTCAAGGGCCACTCCGTGAGGTTGCGTCAAGGGATGCGAAACATGCACCTTGCATAGCGCGGGTTTGAGTCGGTCCAGAATCCCCTTGGTGCGCATGTAAAGGACGGCCAAGTTCACCTTGCTCAGCTTACGAATGGCCTTGGCGAAGCTTTTGGTCCGTCGCTCCTGAAGATGTTGTTTCACGGCCGTCCAGGATTCGCGGTCAGAGCAGCGTTGTCTTGCCAGGCGCGCCCCCACCTGCTGGATCAGGACGTCGCAATTCCGCACCTCCCCCAGCGCCCGGCGACATCGCCTGATCTTGCGGCGCAAGCGCCGGGCCTCGCGGGGCAGCGGTTTAGGAAAAATCAGGTCAAGCACTTGCTGTAGGCGGCGGCTGGCCACGCGCATATCGTGAATGGCGTCCGGGTCGTCCCCCTTCAGAACCTTTGCCTCCAGGGATACGAACCGATTGAGGTGCCGGAGGGCCAGCTTCCGGACTTTGCTCCATTCATTCGCCGGCGGGGTTGTCGCGGCGCCCGTTGCCAGTCCGTTGGCGGCTCGAGCGTGATTATGGAGAGTGTTTTCTTTCCGCTCTTCCATGGGAAATGGCTCGAAGGGGTCGAGGAGTTCTAACCTCCCGGCATCCGTTTAAGCCGCCCCCCTGCGCTGAAATGAAATTGACCGATTTGGTTTCTACCTTAATAGTCTAAACTGAGTGTAACCAACTTACAAGGTGTCGCCTTGCCCAGCGCTGATGTTTAGCGCGCTGGTCACTTTCCGACGTCGATTTCAACAACACTTTCCGCCTGGCAGGAAACAGGGGCATTTTGTCTCTAGATGTTGCGCGCAGGAAAAATGTTGCGCGCGGTAATATTCTCTGCGCGGTAATATTCTCTTGACAACCCCCCCGCTGGCGGTACCCTGGCGGCAGTTCTCATTCAGGAGACAACGCCGTGTGTTCACTCGCGCGGCAAATATCGCTCGCTTCGCCTTCATGCCTCAAATTTCTTTCCGGAGGTGCCCCCATGTTCAGGCACGTTGATCGGCCAACGATCGCGCCCATATTTCGCAAGGCATTTCTTTTCGCACTCGCCTCAGCGCTGCTGCTTGGCTCGCTCCGCGCCCGTCTGGCATTAGCCGCCCCGCAGACGGTTGCGCGTGACCCTCAGGCGCTTAACCTGGTTGCCTCCGCGCTTAAGGCCCTGACAGGCCCGGTGGCGGTCAACAACGTAACCTTGCAAGCCATCGCCTCCTACGTCGCCGGGTCCGACGAGGAGACCGGCACGGCCACGCTCACCGCGCGCGGCAACCAAGAGAGCCTCGTGCAGCTCAATTTGAGCGGCGGCGCGCGCCAGGAGATTCGCAACGGGCCTGCCGGGGCCTGGAGCGGGCCGGACGCCACGCCCCAATCCATGGCCACCCACAATTGTTGGACCGACGCCAGTTGGTTCTTCCCGGCCTTGACGCTGGAAGCCATTGCCGCCGATCCTACGCTTGCGGTGTCCTACCTCGGCCCGGACACGAGCAAGGGCGCGACGTTGCTTCATCTGCAGGTGGCGCGCCTGCTGCCCGGCCAATCGGCCAGCGCCACCAGTTTGATTGAGACCCTCAGCGCCATGGATATTTATTTCGACCCCCAGTCCTTTCTCCCTCTCGTCCTCGATTTCAACACCCACCCCGATACGGACGCGAACACGAACCTGCCGGTCGAAATCCAGTTTGGGAATTACCAAAACTCCAACGGAGCGCTGGTTCCTTTCCACATCCAGAAGTTCTTGCAGCGGACGCTGCTGCTTGATTTGACTGTGACCAATGTGCTGGCGAACTCCGGCGTGCCGGACAGCGCCTTCATCCTGCCGGCCGTCGCCGAGGGAGGTGCCCAATGAAAAGTGCGGAAACTGGAAAATGGAAATCGGAAACTGGAAAAGCGAAACTCGAAACGGGAAAAGCGAAACTCGAAATTCGAAATTGGAAAATTGGAAACTGTTCAATGGGGCCTTCCAGCGAAACTACCTGTCATTCCCGCGCAAAGCTTGCCCTGAGCTTGCCGAAGGGCGGGAATCCACTCCGCCTTGCACTCCTGTTGGCGGTCGCGTTGCTGCTGAGCCACACGGCTTCCGGCCAAGTGGCCACGGGCTTTCCGCCCTTCGGAAGTTTTGGCGGAGGACCCTTCGATGTCGTCAACAACGCCAACCTCAACGTGCATTTCGCCATCCCGATCATAGATAAGGCGGGGCGGGGGCTTCCCTTCGATTACGCGGTCAGCTACGACAACTCGATTTGGTACCCGTCGGGCTCCGCCTGGGTGCCGGTTGCCAACTTGGGGTGGACAGGAACTTCCCAAGTGGGGACGGGTTACGGCACTTATTCCCTCACTCAAGGGCAGTGCGTGATCGACGCCCATCCCTACTACTACAACGTGTTATCCTCGTGGTACTACTACGACACGCAGGGCACCTCCCACTCCTTTACCGGCCTCAGCGTGTCGAATGGCAACACGACCCCTTGCCCGAGCTATAGTTATCCGCCCAGTTCTGCGTCGGCCACTGTCTACGACGGCTCGGGCTGGCAAATTCACGTTGAGGCTAGTGCCCAGGGATACCCGAGCAACGTCACGGTGTGGTCGCGGTCGGGGGTGGCGTACATTCCGCCCCTGGCAAGCGGCAGCCCAAGCAGTGGCACCTACACGCTTACGGACCCGAATGGAAACGTGATCACCTTCTCGGCCCCCGGCACCTATACTGACACGCTGGGGACCACGGTCTTGAGCATCCAAGGCACCCCGAGCTCAGGGTCGGTGTCCTACGCTTGGTCCCCTCCCGGCAGCGGTACGGGGAAGGTCACCTTCGTATACAGCCAGAAAACCGTGCGGACTAACTTCGGCTGCAGCGGGATCAGCGAATATGGCGCCCACCAGCAATACTTGGTGAAAGAAATCGACCTTCCCGACAACACCAAGTACCTCCTCGACTACGAGACGACATACGGCGACAACCACTCCCCTCACCACGTCACCGGCCGCATCGCCTCCATCACACTTCCGACGGGCGGAAGCATCACCTACAATTATTCAGGCGGCAGCCACTTGATCATGTGTCCGAGTGGAGGCACCACCCACATGTCGCGCCAGATCAGCGACGGCAAAGGGAACAACGCCACCTGGACGTATAGTCTTACGGCGGATTATCCCCCGGACTGGGAAACCGTGGTCACGGATCAGCAAGGCAACTATACGAACTATGCCTTCTCGGGCATTTACGAAACGTCCCGCAGTGCCAACCAAGCGGGGATCGGCCCGCTGGCGACCGTGACCACTTGCTACAACGGTGCCTCCCCTCCCTGCGCCACGGCGGTTACTCTGCCCATCACTGAAGTTACCGCCACCACGAATCTCGGTGGTTCGGTGTCAGAGACCGACAGCTACTACAACAGCTACGGCTTGCTGACCAAAGTGGACCAATACGATTTCGCGAACGGAACGCACGGGAACTTTCTGCGCGAAACGATGACTTGTTACTCGAGTTCTTTTGTTCACATCTTGGACCGGGCCTCTTACCTGGTCATGTACAGCTCAAACGACCCCCCGAACCCGACTGACTGCTCAGGCACCTCATATCTAGCAGCTAAGACCACCTACGCCTACGACGGTTACGGCAACCTGCAAACCGAAACCCGCACCAACACCGGCGGCTCCCCTACACAGGTCGGCCGAAGCTTCACCTACAACAGCAATGGCACGCTGAACACGGCGACGGACTTCAACAGCCACACGACGACCTATGGCTATGCCAGCGGCAGCGCCTCCTGCAACGGTTCCTTCCCCACCACCATAACTCCGCCCATCAGTTCCCTCGCCTCCTCGTATACCTACAACTGCAACGGCGGCGTGGTCCTCTCCGTCACCGACCCGAACAGCCAAACCACGACGTACAAGTACACCGACCCCAACTTCTGGCGCCTCAAGGAAACCGACTACCCCAACGGGGGCATAACCACCATCGCCTACAACGATGTAGCCAACAATTTCAATATCGCGACAGCACGCCTGGTCAGCAGCGCTCTTGGTTATCACACGGTTACCCAGTACCTGGACGGCCTGGGGCGAATCATTAAATCTCAGGACAACACGGCGGGCACCTCTGTGGAGACCACGTACGACAGCTTGGGGCGCGTCTCTACGGTATCAAATCCCCACACTGGCACGAGCGCTCCCACCGACGGCTTCACCACCTACGGCTACGACGTACTCGACCGAACCACCTCGGTGCAGGCCCCGGACGGCAGCACCACCTCCACCAGCTTCGCGCCCAGCTCTTCCTATTTGACCTACTGTTCAACCGTCACGGACCCGGCGACCAAAACCCGCACGCTCTGCTCGGACGGCTTGGGGCGCAGCACTTCAGTATTCGAAGACCCCAGCAGCTCGAACTACCAAACTAGCTACACCTACAACCTCCTGGACAACCTCACCGGCGTGAACCAGGGCGGCCAAACCCGCACCTACAACTACGACATGCTCTCGCGGCTGACGAGCGCCGCGACGCCCGAAGTGAGTCTCCCCAACGGCACGCAGTGTTCGACGACTTACGGCTATGATGCCAACGGGAACATGACTTCCAAGAAGGCGCCCCTTCCCAACCAGAATACCTACTGCACCGATGCCACACATTACGTCACCACGACTTACGCTTATGACGGTCTTAACCGCCTTACTTCGAAGACCTATTCGGACAGCACACCGCCGGCGAATTTCTATTACGACCAGGGCTCAGTGACCATCGGCAGTTGGTCGAGCGGAGCTCTGGGCTACCCGAAAGGGCGAATGACCGAGGCCACCACGACCGCGAGCGGCAGTGTGCAGACTGGTGTGGTTTACAGCTACGATCCGGTGGGTCGCATCAAGGACTTCTGGCAGTGCACCCCCGCGAATTGCAACACCTCGAGCATTTGGGACACGCATTATAATTACGACCTGGCGGGAGACGTCACCAGTTGGGTGCATCCAGGACAATTCACCTTAACCAACACCGTGAACTCGGCGCAGCAGGTGACGGCGATACAAAGCTCCTTGACCGGCGCAAACCTTCCGCAGACCTTGGCGCAGAGCATCAGCTACACTCCTTGGGGCGCGGTCAGCCAACTCGTGAACGGTTGCGTGGGGACCCAGTGCGTGAACGCCCAGGAGACCTACACCTACAACAACCGGCTCCAGCCGTGGATGATCGAGCTGGGTAAGCCCGGCGGCGGTAGCAATACCTACGCAAGCTACTGCTTGGTGTACAATTACTTCTCGACCTGGACGCCGCCCACGAGCTGCCCCGACCCCAGCAGCGTGCCAACGACCGGGACGACCAATAACGGGAACGTGATGGGCTACTGGTACAAGGACGTCCCGTTGTCCACCGCGAACCACAAACTCAGCTACGGTTACGACAGCCTAAATCGGCTGGGGACGGCGGTGGCGACGGATTTGAGCAACAACGTACTCTGGAGCCAGACCTATACATACGACCGCTGGGGGAACATGTCGTGTTCGGGAACGGGCCTGTGTACCTCCATGAGCTATAACGCCAGCAACAACAACCAGATAAGCTCGGTGGGTCTGGCGTCGGTGACCTACGACGCGGCGGGGAACTTGATGCAAGATTCCAGCAGCGTGCCCCCGCACAGCTACCAGTGGGACGCCGAGGGGCACATCATCTCGATTGATGGCGGTTCGACGGCCAGCATGACGTTCAACGCGCTGGGTTGGCGGGTGTATCGGACCAACGGGACGCGGAGCTACTGGGTGGACCCGCAGGGGCGGTTCCTGGGCGGCTACTGGGGTCAATGGAACGCCGCTATCCCCTTCGGCGGGCGGACGCTGGCGGAGGACACCAACGGCACGACGGGGCCGCTGTATTTCGACCATCCCAACGCGCTGGGTTCGGAGGAGCAATGGACGAACTGGGCGGGGAGCTACGCCGGGGAAGTACAATTCTATCCTTGGGGGGCGAAGTGGGGGGACACCACCAACGGGAACGTGTTCCAGTACTTTGCCTCGCTGCAATGGTACGACCCGGAGGTGGACGGCTACCAGCCGCCCAACCGCTACGAGATTCCCCGCCTCGGCCGCTGGCTGACTCCCGACCCGCTCGCCGGCGACATCACCAATCCCCAGTCGCTGAACCGGTATGCGTATGCGCTGAATAATCCATGCTCAATGACAGATCCATTGGGGCTGGACGCGTGTGGTTTTAACGTTTCGATCAATAACCAGACGGGACAGAACCTCAACCTGGGCGCAATCGAGGCGGCCATCACGCAAATATTCGACGCATCGTCGGTGGGACAACCCAACCAGGTCGGTGTAAGCTTCGGCACGAGCGGTCAGACCGATTTCACCCTGTCCTATAACAACAACGGTGTGGCAGGTGGCGTAAGTGGGATCGCGGACATCGGCGGCAACAAGGGGCAAGTTTATGCCAACCTCTATCCAGCATCCGTCTACCTTCAGCACACCAACACGCTTCTAGGGGTGATCGGCGCCCATGAGATGGGCCACGGGCTGGCGAACGTCCGCGACCTTCCCTTCAACAAAGGAGACCTGCCGACACTAATGAGCATCGACAACAACCCCTCGTGGTACACGCCGGTGTACAACGGATCCTTCCCTGCCGGGCTTCTCTTCACGCCGCCACAGGTCGCTTCGATGTTTTCGAGATGCCCCCATAAGCACCTTTCTATCACGCCGCTGCCATTAGGGGGAGGGTTTGGTTGGTCTGGACCCTCGTGGTGGCAGATGTGGGCGCTCTATCTGGCTGGAAACCTTGGTCTCACTCCAGAAGCTCAAACACAGACCAATGATCACGGACCAGGTTCCGGGTGGTGTCCTGACTGCCCGCGGCCGACGCTCACGCGGCGATAGGAGAGGGTCCGGGAGGCATGCGCCGCACCGGACATCTCACGAGAGACTTACGAAAAGTGCAGTAGGTTTCGCCGCATGTTTGCGCAATCGGCGTAGAAGGGATCGAACATGTATTCGCTGAGACGCCTCGCTGGAATTCCAGCCTTAGTCCTGTTGGGCGCAACCTCGGTACAGTCGCGGGCAGTGCGGCCTGCCGGAACCAATTGCGTCGATGCGGCAGCAGAGAGACGAGGTCGTCCTGTGACTAGCTATCGTCACGAGAGCGCTGCGACCCCTCCCTCCTCTGCGGGCCTTGAGAATCTATCGATCTGCGAAATAAGCATCCCAATGCGAGCGCTCGCAGTGCCGACCCTGGCGTGTGCTGGCCTTCAGTTCCAGGCGGCCCCACCAGCCCCGAATGCACCGAACGCTGCGTCAGAAAGGGCCGTGCGACAACTAACGGAATCGCTTTCGCCCAAGAGCATGTGGCGCAAGATGCTAGAGCACGGAGCAAGGGGCGACGGAATCCGCTGGCCTTGGATGGACGAAATGCGAAAGCAGGGCATCAAGCTTGCCGTGCTCACCTTCGACTTTGACTGGATCGAAGGGGGCAGGGGTCTAAGGAATCTGAAAGACTGGAGGTTGGTCTCAGCAAAATACTTCACAAGCTACGACGGCCTTGGCACATCAACGGCGCAGCCAATCACAGACGCCCGGCAGATTAGCGCCATCGGCGCCAGTGGACTCGGCAGCAGGCTCGAGGCCGTGGCGCTGGCGCGGGCAAAGCGCGGCTTCTGGATCGAAGACCCTGGACACCAGCACCCGCCGCGGCAGACGGGGACGGGGTACAAACAGGTTTTCCTCGCGGACAATGAGTGGCTTCCCGTTCAGATGTTCCCTTGGTTTGGTCAGTACGAGCAGGGCACGACGCCCTTGATGCACGCGGCGATGTTGGGCGATGTCGTGTGGATCAAAAGGCTCCTGTCGAAAGGGGCGCAGGTCGATGCCGTCGGCGCCGGCGGATGGACCGCCCTCTGCTGGGCTGCGGCGTCGGGCGGTCCTGCCGCCATCAGGGCCTTGCTAGATGCTGGGGCGACGGTCAATCTGAACCCGCACGGCACCGGAGATGCGCTGCTCGAGGCAGTGCTGAACGACCACCCAGAAAACGTCGAGATCTTGCTCGGCGCAGGGGCAGACCCGAACTCGCAAAATGCGGAGGGGCAGACCGTGCTTCGCGTTGCGATCTACCACGGCTATGCAGAGATCGTTCAGCTGCTCAGACAGGCCGGCGCCCGAGAGTGACCCAGCCGGAATGCACTTACGACCCGCTGGCGGCATCACTGCAAAATACACATGTGCTGTCCCCGCAGGCTGGCGCGATGGGTCTGCGGTCGTTGCGCAATGGACCTACCGTTGATAGCAGGTAGCGCCGAGTGTGCGTAGTTCACACTCTGCGGCTTTTGACGTTAAATAATTTCTTTGTTATTAATATGCGCACACGCATATGGCACACGGAAAAACCGCAGAGTCTCAACCCCAGAGACTCTGCGTTACCCCGTCCCGTTGATCGCGGCTCGTTATGGATAGCCCATCGATCGACCATGTGACTTGCCAGCAGGACGCCAAGCGCGGACACCGCCCCGAGGGTATCTCGCTCCTCGAGATGATGCTGGTGGTGACGGTGATCTTGATCGTGGCTTCCATCGCGACGCCCATCTACAGAACCGCCGTGGAGCGAGCGCGGGAAGCCGTGTTGCGCGACCATCTCTACAGCCTGCGCGCGCTGATTGATCGCTTCACGCTGGATAATGGCCGCGCCCCCTCGCGCCTCGAGGAGTTGGTCGAGAAAGGCTATCTGGGCAGGCTCCCCACGGATCCCTTCACAGGCTCGAACGAGACTTGGCAAGAGACGAAGGAAGACAAGCCACTCTCCCCGCAGCAAACGTCCTTGGGGATCATCGACGTGCACAGCGGCTCGAATGACCTTTCCCTCGAAGGCACTCCCTACAGCAGTTGGTAGGCCAGGATTCAGGAGTCAGGATTCAGGCTTCAACAATCGAAACTCAGGATTCAGCATTCGGGAGTTCCCGATTGCGGGGCTTGGGACGTATTCCTCCTCACGTCGCCACCGAGCGCAGACCTCAAAACGCGGAAGGCCGCGCCGCCCTCTTTTGCTCTTGACAGTAGGCTAGGATTATGGTAGGCTAAGATTGTTGACCTATGCCGAGCGCGGGCAGAGAGCGCGGGAAGGAGGTTCGAAAGCGGCCCGCTGGGGATGCGGGAAGTGGCAAGAGAATGCACAAAAGATGTTAAAATAGAGGGAACGAACTCAAGGATTTATTGCAAACACAGGGCTTAGGGGTTTTTCGAGCGAAAAACGAACTCAAAACGAACTCGATTTTGAGTGCAAAAATGCGCGGATTGAACCGAAAAAGCGGGTTCTGTCCGACATGATCCTAACGAAGGGGCTGGGTCAACTGTAAAGCCATGAGGGCAAACGAGCCGGCGATAATCACGACTGAGAGCACGGCGAGGGTGTTCCAGAGGTTCTGGCGGGCGCGAGTCTCCTCCTCACCTTCCGGCACCAAGTAACCCAGAAGCGCCCCGGTGACGAGGCCGCCGAGGTGAGCCGCGTTATCGATGGGGAAGAAAAGGCCAAAGATGGCAATGTAAATGACCCAGCGCCAAAGTTGCCCGCGGTATTCCTTGCCCAGGTGTCCATGATGGAAGCTGGCGCCGATCAGGATGCCGATTAACCCGAGAATCGCGCCCGAAGCCCCCACGGACACCCCAAGCGGGCTCCACCAAAGGCTTAAAACGAATCCCGCGACACCCGCGACCAGATAGAACACCATGAACTTGGCGGTCGAAAACAGCGACTCAACTTCCGGACCAAGGTCGAAAAGACACCAGAGGTTGAGTCCAATGTGCAGCAACCCGGCGTGCAGGAAGATCGCTGTCACAAGCCTCCACCACTGCCCGACCAGGATGTAAGGACTCTTGGCCCCGAGACGCAGCAGCACCTCGCCACTGATCCCGCCCATCGCAGGCGCCCCGTTGAACTGAGCCGACGCTGACGTGGCCGTCATGTACCAGGAGATACCGTAAAGGGCGATATTTACCGCCACAACCGCCGAGGTGGCCGTGGAAGGAATGGGGATTACACCCAGGATTTTACCGGGGACGCCTGGGGAGGAACGCGCCCGGGCCGAGCCTAATTTTTCTCCGCAAAACGGGCAGACCGATGCGTTGCGTTCAACCAGGGCGCGACAGTTCCGGCACATCCGATGCGAAGTATCATAATCCTGCCGCGACGTACCGAATGTGGAACGGAGGGCTTTCTTCAGCCTTTCCAGTTGAAACCAAATTTTAGGAGGAAGTCCCATTCACGTTGCCTGTTGATACCGGCGGCAGAATCAATTATAGCCCAGGCTCATTCCGGCCGGTCAGGAAAATCATTTGTCGCGCACAGATGTGTTGATTAGAATAGCGACAGGCGGGGTTGGGAGGAATGATGAAATTCGAAGAAGCCGGGCGTGCGGTAGATCGCGAGGTGGCAAAACTGGCGGACTTCCTCGACAAGAAGATGAAGCCTGCCACCCGCCAGGAAATGGCCAAGCTGCTCCGCAGGGCGTCCCGCCACCTGGCCAAATTGGCGAGGAGCCTGGAGAAGGACGAGCCTGGATCAAGTGGCCAATAGCCTGGTTTGCATATCGAGCCGACGCGCTCTGCGGCGGACGGCCCGGATGGTTGCGGTGGGGAGCGTGATTTTGGTTTCCACCGGCTGCCTGCACCGGCATCATCCCGTTCAGGCAACGCGCGGCATCCCCCCGCCCGCGCAAGGGCCTCCGGCAACGCGCGGCACAACCCCGCCCACGCAGGGGCCTTCGACCACCTCCGCCCCGATTGTCCAGAACGAAAAGGGGATCGCTTCCTGGTACGGCCATCCCTACCACGGGCGCCCGACCGCCAGTGGGGAAATCTATAACATGTACGACATGACCGCCGCCCACCGGACGTTACCCTTTGGCACTCGGGTAACGGTTCACGACTTCGAGAACGGGCAGGACGTGACGGTGCGAATCAACGACCGCGGGCCATTCGTCGAGGGAAGAATTATCGACCTCTCTTATGCGGCAGCCCAAGCCATGCATATGCCAGGCATCGCACAGGTGTACCTTGAGATTCTGGGGCTTGGAGAGGGCGGCGCGGTCCCAGGAATCTTCGCGGTACAGGTGGGCGCCTTCAGGAACCAGAGTAACGCTGAGCGGTTGAAGGAGCGCATCGAATCTCAATTCGGGCCGGTCGTCATTCAGGACTTTGATCGCGGTGACGGAGTCTTTTACCGCGTCCGCGTTGGCCGCGAGAGCAGCGAAGACGCGGCGCGCTCTTTGGCGCAAAGCCTCCGCGAGGCGAACTTGGCGACGGATACATTCGTTGTGCGGTTGAATTAGGCCGTTCCTGGGGTTGAAACGAGATTTCCGTTCTGATTTTTCGTTCCGCGCGACATTGGGGCGACTCCGTCAGCCGACGGATGGTGGCCCAGGGCGGGAACAAGACCTGCTCCTACGAGGATACATGGACCAGTGCATTTTCTGCCGAATCATCGAGCGACGCTTACCCTCCAGGATTGTCTTCGAGGATGATGAAATCATGGCCTTTGAGGACGCCAACCCGCAAGCGCCCATCCATACACTCATCGTTCCACGCAAACACCTGGCTTCTTTGAAAGATGCCACCCTCGACGATGCTCCACTCCTGGGACGACTGTTCTTGGTGGCTGCGCAACTGGCGCGTGAGCGGGGTCTGGAAACTCATGGCTACCGGACAGTGATCAACACGGGTTCATGGGCGGGCCAATCCGTCTTCCACCTTCACCTGCACATGCTGGGCGGGCGGGTGTTCCGCTGGCCGCCGGGCTAAACCGGGTAGGGCAAGCCCCACCCCTACAACTTGTAGGGGGACGGATTGCCGTCCCCTGATTGCGGTGATGTCGGCGTCTCTTGGGTAGGGCAAGCCCTACCCCTACAACGTCACGGCGCGGAGATGGCGAGCAGGTTGTCCTCATCAATGGCCACCCGCTTGGGCTTTTCTGTGGTCGTAAACTTGAATCGCCCCCCCTCCTCGCTGACGGGGACGTTCGCCAAGCCTTCCTTCTTGTCTTTGCCTACATCGGCCACGACCGACACCAGCATTTCGAAATCGCTCGATACTCCGCTCTGGGTGATAGTCCCTTGGACCAGAAATTTCTTCGGGGAAAGTTGCTTCACGCTGGAATGCAGTTTGTAGGTGGGGACACCGGTTTCGTACACCCACTCATTGAAAAACCAGTCCAGGCGGTGATTGTGTTCGAGGTCACTGGCGCGAGTCATGTATTTCTCAGCGTGGCGAACGAAGTCTTCCGTGGAAACATCCCTTCCTTGATTAGCCTTGACGAATTCGCGCAGCAGGCGGAAGAATTGCTCGTCGGAGCCTGTGGAGGGATTTCGCATCAGTCCTCTCAACATGTGCAAAACCCAGCAGGCCTTTTTGTACACGATAGTGTCGTAACCGCCTGGGGTCAGAGAATTCGAGAGGCGCTGCCCCAACCAGATGGGACCGCTGGCTTCGTTAATCATCCCGCTTTTGTCCTTGCTGAGCAGATCCAGCTTGTAGCTTCGCAGAAGTTGGTGGAATCGGCGCTCGCCATCCTTTTGCCTGGCCAGGTCGAGCGCTGCCGCGTAGGTCGCCAGCCCTTCGGAAAGCCACTGGTCATGATAGGTTTTCCAACCTAGTAAGTTCCCCCACCATTGATGGGCAATCTCGTGAGCCACCATGCCATGGCTAAGAAGATCCTCAGTCTTTTCGGGAAAGCCAAGTTCGTAACGCTCTGACTTGCGCAAGAACGAGAGGGTGGGGAGATAGACCAATTCCGGCCAACCTTGTCCGAAGTTGCCGGGAATCTGGGAGATGGCGAGGCGAGAGTAAGGAAAGGGGCCAAACAGATTTTCGAAGTACTGGAGAGCTTGCGCTGCGCCTTCGGCCACACTTTGCAGTAAAGCGGCGGGCGACAAGGGAGGAACCGTCTCGGGAGTGATCGACAGCGTCGTAGTCCGCTGTGGCGAGGGGTAGGGGGCCGGGGGCACAAAGTGAGGGATCAATCTCCGCGTATGGCGTTCCTCCAGCGCTGCTTCCGCCTCGCGGGTCGCATACACTTCCACCGTCGTCTTTCCGATGCGGCGCTCCACCGAATGATAAGGTCCCAGATTGAAACCGGCAATGCGAAACACGCCGTCCGAGCGCCACCGACTGTGAGTCCGAGCGTTCGCGCTTGTCTTTTCGATCCTTGCTCCCGTGGCGACCAGCGTGAGGCTTTCGGGATAATCAAACTTAAGATCGAATAAAGCTGGCGAACCAAGCCCCAGGTTCGGATACCAGCCACCTCTCTCTCCCACGTACAACACGTGGTTGCCCACGTCGGTGATGACGTTCCCCTGGTAATCGAAGTGGAGGCGGAATCTTTCTCCCACAGGGTGCGGGGCCGGCAAAACCACCTGGATCCATCCCTTGCTCCGGTCACCCGCCTCAACATCCTCCTGGCGAGGGTATGAATACACGGCCAGACTTTCCCCCCGCTCATCCAAGACCTTTGAGACGTTGAGTAAACGGGAGAAATCAAATGTCAACACCCGGTCCGAGCTGGAGAGGGATTCCAACAAAAGCTCCGCGCGCTCCTTCATGCTGTTGTCAGGCTCGAGGTGAGTGTCGATATCGTAGGCAAGGGCCTTCACCGTCCCCGGCGCCTGATGTGCGAAACGGGCTGCCGAGGCCTTACTTGGGAAGGCACACCAGCGGTCGGCGAACAGTTCATCACCGTTTCGGCGAGTCGCAACCACGCTCATGGCTTCCGGGGATCGTTCATCGTCTACCACGTCGAATCCTCTAAGGCTCTTCCCCTCCAAGCGCGCGTGAAAATACGGCAATGTCGAATCGCCCAGCAAATCCTCAAAGATTCGGGGCGAATCCTCCAGAGCAAAGATACGGGGCGAGGAGTTCCACTGTTGAGGAAAGCCCGGCGGTCGTTCCGGGTCATCAGGCTCCGGCCTTTCCCCCGCCGCGATCAGTTCCCTGGCGGTCTGGTCGGTAAAACGCAGAATGGCCATAGTGAACTGTTCTTCGAGGATGGGAGAGTGAATGAAGCGGACGAGGCTTTCTTTCTCCACCTGCGTGGCGGGTATCAGTAGGATTTCCCCTTCCCCGACGTAAACCGCACCGGTGATTTCCCCCGCGGCTTTGGTGAGAAAGCCGATGTAGCCACGGTTGAAAAAAATCTTCGCGCGGTCACGGATCAATTGCGCGTGCCGTAGTATGTAGACCTGGTCCGGGTCCACCTTAACGTTGTGGAGTTGGTTGAGAACTTCTTGGGGGTCAAGCCCGCTCCCGGCCCAGGCGTTGCTTGACACCATGACTACGGCGAGCAGGAGCACACACCAGACCCAGAGAAGAAAACGTCTTAGCAGACGAGATACCCCCGGCATTTCTTGTCCTCTACGCTCATACTTTAGCGCGGAGAGCCGCGCAGCACAACTCGACCCCATTGCTGCCGGTGTTGTATTATTCCTGGAGCATGCTTGGGCTTCGAGCTACATTGCGGTGGCAGCCGGTATCCGTATTCCTGTTCCTCCTTTCATTTCTAGCCACGCTTATGCCTTCCCCGGCATTTGCTGACGTTATCTATTTGAAGAATGGCCGGAAGATAGTGGGACAGGTGGCGCAGGAGGATTCGAAGCAGGTGGTCTACTCGATCCAGGGCGGGGAGCTCTCTATCCCGAGGTCGATGGTCGATCACATCGAGAAATCAGTCGAGCCTGCTAACGACCGGCCGCCGCATCTAGGCGAAACCCTACCGGAGAAAGCGCGGGAGGTCCCGCTGCCTTCGTCCCCTTCCGGGGAGTCCTCCTCCGGGGCAGATTCACTGGTTATCAAATCCGGGGCAGTCGATGAGGCCTATCTCCGGCGCCTGGGTTACGAAATGATCCACAAACCCTCCCCGGAAAATGCTCGTCTGCTCAAGCAGGGCTATCAGCAGGCGGCGCTCTTCCAGGCGAGCAAAGGTGACCCCGAAGGCGCCATCCAGAAATACCAACAAGCGCTGAAGCTGCTTCCAAACGATTTGTCCTTGACGCTAGCGCTCGGCTACCTTCAGGTGACCCAGAGTCATTATTTGGAAGCCGTGGACCTGCTCTTGCCCGCCGCTGACCGCTACCCCAAGTCTGCCGACGTCGACATGCTGCTGGGGTCAGCTTATTACGGCATGGAAAATATGGACGAGGCAATCGCCCAGTGGAACAAGGCGCTGGCCCTCCAGGACAACCCGCGCCTCCACGAAGCCATTGCCAAGGCGGAACGCGAGCGCGAAATCTCCGGCTCCTACAGCGAGCTCCGCAGCGAGCACTTCCTGCTCCGCTACGAAGGCGGACAGGGCGAGAAGCTGAGCAACGAGGTTCTCAGCAGCCTGGAGGGATCGTTTCAAAACCTCGTCCTCGACCTTGACTACAGCCCCCCCGAAGTCATTGTCGCGCTCCTCTATCCCAACCAGGTCTTCCAGGATATCACCCGATTACCCAACTGGGTGGGCGCACTCAACGACGGAAAAATCCGCGTGCCTGTTTCCGGCTTGACCCAGGTGAACGCCGACCTCGCTCGCGTGCTCAAGCACGAGTTAACCCACTCCTTCGTCCGGCAAATTACCCTGGGCCGCTGTCCCACCTGGTTTAACGAGGGTCTGGCGCAACTCGAAGAGGGGGCCACCACGGCCAGCATGGGAACGCAACTTGCGCGGGCGGTGGCCACAGGAGGCTTGCCCTCTTTCCCGGCGCTCGAAGGTCCCTTCCTCAACCTGCCCCAAGACCAAGTGGCCCTTGCTTACGCCAAATCGCTGGCGGCCCTCGAGTACCTCCGAACCACCTTCGATATGGGCGAGATCCGCAACCTCCTCAAGGTCATGCCTTCTCAACCTGATTTCGGCGTGCTTCTTCAGGATGAGCTCCACCTCACCTATCCCGCCTTCGAACAAGAGGTCGCCAATTACCTTGTGAAGAAGTATGGGACCTAGGGCAATTCTGAATTGTGAATTACGAAATAACTGGTGACTCGTGGTTGCCTTACCGCTCAGGGTTGTATTTAAGAGCACAAATACGGCGACGACATTTACGTCTGCCGCACCCGCGAAATTGCGGACCGGGAACTTGATACTAAATCCTGATTTAGGAGGGGATGAAGGGGTGGTCGCCGAAAAGTCCACGGTCAGAGGAGCACTGACCGTGGCTACCTGCCTGCTAAGGCTCAAAAGATCTCTATGAGGATACCCCGCATTGCAGTATAGCGTCGGACATCATTGACTTGGCAGCCCGGAAGGCGTTTGACGAGGGATCGACAGTTTGCACGAAAAGAATTGTTCGCCCACTTCGTGAGCTACGCATTTGCGCTCGCCGTCCTGGTCGATCACGCCAGCCCGGCAGTTCGACGGCGTGGCGCCGTCGCTGTCATTGGTCGTGACAATCGGGATGTTGAGCATCATCGCCCAAAGGGCCTGATTGGATTCCTGATATGGGCGAAAAAGGAGGGGCGTTCCCCCGGTACTGACGGCGTGGAAGATCACCTGGGCGCCCATCGTCCTCAGACGCCAGGCGAGATACGGATTGGGCGTTGTCGTGAAACCCGGAGTTGCCCAGAGGTCATTACAAATGAGCGCGCCAAAACAGATTCCATCCCAGGAAAAAGTCCGCAGAGTTCCGGTCACATAGTCCTTCATTTCTCCTGTTCCGGGATGGTAAATCGAACTGCAAAGGAGAATTTTTGAATGAGCGCCGAGATACCCGCCGCTTGGCGCGTAGACCCGAACCTGGTCATAGCAATATTCGTGTCGTTCGGCTGAAACACCCAATCGTTTGGCGGTAGACCTTGGCGCCTCCTCTTCCATCTCCTTATAGCAGGTACCCAGCAGCAGCCCTACGCGCAATTCTTTCGCATGCTGCGCAAGGCGCTTAACTGCGTCGGCCACCACCACCCGGTCGAAATCCGGATAGTAGCCGGATAGGCTCCCTTCCGGCGTCAGAAGGAAATCGGCCTTGACGCCCGCGGCCTGATCGATCGCCCGATGGATCGCCCGCTCGTTTGCCTGCACATCCTTGGACGCAAGCATCTGGAATCCGGCAACCGTCAACTCGAGCGGCGAGGACCCCGTGCGCGGCTCTCCGGCGGAGGCAAGGCTGACCGGCTTTTCGCGGTGTTCCGATGACTGCTCGCCGATCTGCGCGATCTTCTGCCCGAACAGGAACGCAGAACTTCCCGAAATGGCAACATTGCTCATAAAGTCGCGTCGGTTTATGTCTTTAACGAGGATTGTTCCCACTTGGCAAAGTGCAGCCTTTCTCATGGTGGACCTTCTTTGAGCAAACCCTGAGAGTGCCACCATTGTAACAGGAATTTCCGATTTAGACTTCTGGCTTTTGCGTCGTACGCTTCTCCCGCCATCGACACAACGAATTTGCCACCCGAGCAGGACACCGGGGGGGGCCGACGGCTCGTTTTTGCCCGTCTGACGAGCCCCGCTTGCTGCCGCGTCAAAAGCGGCATCCTGCTCGAGCCGATGATGACGGATATCGATGGCTGGTTCTCCGAGCTGGACCGCTTCGCCGACGTTCCCTTCATGGAAGACGGTCGTAACCAACCGCGAATGCCCAAAACGAAGCGTGCTGCTACAGCGTAGCCAGCAACCCTGCCAGCAGGGCGGCCCGCCGGGGCAGTTCGCGGATGAGGATGTGCTCGTGTCGCGCGTGGGCGCCGTCGCCGACCGCGCCCAGACCGTCCAGCGTCGGGACGCCCAGCGCGGCCGTGAAATTGCCATCTGAGCCCCCACCGGTTGAGGCTTCGGTCAGATCCATACCTATTGCCCGCCCCAATGCCCGCGCCTTGCGGAAAAGCGCGGCAGCCATGTTCCTTTCCATGGGCGGACGGTTGATGCCGCCTTGAATTTCAAGCTGGGTTCTCGGATCATAGGGTTTCTGGCCGCGAATCTCTTTCTCGATAAACGCGCGGTCTTGCAATCGCGGGATGCGCACGTCGATCCACGCCGTGGCGCGTTCCGGAACAACGTTGGACCGGGTGCCACCTTGGATTCTGCCTACGTTGATGGTCAGCCCCTTCCGTGAGAGTGCCATTGCTTGTACTGTGATTAGTTGCCGAATCAGTTCCATGATGGCGTTCACCCCGGCCGCGGGATTCACCCCCGCATGAGCGGAGCGACCGTGAACGGTAATCTTGAACTCGCCCACCCCTTTCCGGGCGGTCTTGAGCGCACCCCCGGCCGCCGCCGGCTCCAGCACCAACACGGCGCGCGCTCCCTGCGCCTCCGCCAGAATCTCCTTGCGAAAGGCCACACTGGATACTTCCTCGTCAGAGTTCAGGAAGAAGTGGATGGGACTTGTAGGCGAAATCTTCAGGGCTCGCAGGGCTCGAATCGCCCACAACCCGATAACGATCCCGGACTTCATATCGAGGATTCCAGGCCCGAATGCCCGCCCACCGCACACGCGGAAGGGCATCTGCGCCAGCGTCCCGGTCTCCCATACCGTATCCAGGTGGCCGAGTAGCAGAATCGGCTTCTGCTTACCTGCCCAAAACTCCGCCGAAACGGCGGAGCCCGCCACCGGATGTTTTAGCAGGCGAACCTTCCCTCCGCATTGCCTGAACTCCTTCGCGAGGAAGCTCGCCAGCCGGTCTACCCCAGGCTTTGAGTTGCTCGGCGACTCGATCTCGACGGTTTGCCGGAGGCACTCGAGCATGGGCCGTAGTTCTGCTTGAAAATAGCCGAGCAAAGGCTTCACATCCATCGTTCCACCCCCGGCCAAGAATGCCGTCAGGCCTCGAATCCCGAGCGACGGCCCGCTGAAAGCTGAGGGCTGATGGCTGTACCACGTTTCTTGCTGACAATCCCACAGGCTTCATCTTATTCTAAATAGTCAGGAAACCACAGTGGGCGGTAGTGTCCTGACTTAAATTTAGGGCCGCCCCTTGGGGTGGCTTAGGCCGAGGCAAGTCCCGGTCCTACGCCGCCTATTTGGACACTGCCCAGCGGACACGTGGGAAGATTTGGGCGTCATAGGAAGGAATCCTAGCCTTGAACAAAGTTTCGTTCGCTCTGGTAATCCATTCCCACCAGCCCGTGGGAAACTTCGACCACGTTATCGAAGAAGCTTACCAGAAAGCCTACGCGCCCTTCGTGCAAATCCTCCTCCAGCATCCTCGCGTCCGGCTAAGCCTGCATTACTCCGGGGTATTGCTCGAATGGTTAGAAGAACACCACCCGGAGTATTTCGATCAGCTTCGCGAGTTGATCGGGCGCGGACAGGTGGAGCTTCTGGGGGGAGGCTACTATGAGCCAATACTCCCGTCCATTCCTGACGCCGATAAGATCTCGCAGGTCCGCAAGTTGGCGGATTACCTTCACCAGCATTGGGGAACAGCACCCCGAGGGGCGTGGGTTGCGGAGCGGGTTTGGGAGCCGAGTCTGGCGCGTCCGCTGGCCCAAGCCGGGGTCGAATACGTGGTGCTTGATGACACGCATTTTCTGGCCGCAGGACTGGAGCCGTCGCGCTTGCAAGGGATCTACATCACTGAAGAACAGGGCGCCCCGCTCCGCTTGGTCCCCAGCTTGAAGTCCCTCCGCTACACGATCCCTTTCCAGGAACCGGAAGAAACTCTGCGCATACTCCGTAAGGGAAGGAACCACCCAGGCCAGTTTTTCGCCATGGGAGACGATTGCGAGAAATTCGGTGTGTGGCCGGGAACATACGACCATGTTTACCAGAACGGGTGGCTGAAGAGATTTCTCGAAGCCCTGGAAGGGGCCGGCGAATGGCTGGAAACGACCACTGTTTCGGATTACATTGCTTCCCATGCTCCGCTAGGACGAGTCTACCTTCCCACCGCTTCTTACGCGGAGATGATGGAGTGGGCTTTACCCACCCCAACCGCCGCGGAGTTGAAGGCCTGCCTGGATGAAACCGAGAGGATGCCGGAGGGAGAACGCTTCCGGCGCTTCCTGCAAGGTGGATTTTGGCGCAACTTCCTCAGCAAGTATCCCGAGTCCAACCAAATTCAAAAACTCATGTCCGCCGTGAGCCGGCGCTGGCAGGAACTGAATGGGGCTCGGCCTCAGGGGGAAGAGGAGGCGCGCCTCCTCACCGAGGCGCAGAGCCACGTGCTTGCTTCGCAGTGCAACGACGCCTATTGGCACGGAGTTTTCGGCGGCCTTTACGCCCCCCACCTCCGCAGCGCTTTGTATCGCAACCTGATTCGCGCCGAGGTTTTGTTGGACAAGGTCGAAGGCCTCACCCGCCATCCTTCTCTTCGTGTCAAGCGGGAAGACTTTGACGTGGATGGGTATGAAGAGGTCCTGCTCGATCATCCGGCCGTCGGGATGATAATTCGTCCCGCGGACGGCGGGACCGTCTCCAGCTTGCGGTTCAAACCCGCGCACGTCGAGCTGGTGAATTCTTTGATGCGCCGCCCGGAAGTCTATCATGCCCTGGTGCGGAAGCACGTCGAGTCAAAGGAACCCCCCAAGGAAGGGCCCGCTTCCATTCACGACATGGTCTTGAGCAAAGAGGCCAACCTCGAGGCCTTGTTGCGCTACGATCGCTACGCGCGTCACATGTTCCGCACCTACGTTTTCTCCGCCGCCAAAGGGTGGCGTGATTTCAGTTTGCTGCGCTTGGACGAGAACGAGGTTCTTGCCTGCGGGCCCTGGAAACAGTCTGCCGGCCGCGCTCTTCCCGGTGTTGTCCGGCTTGAGAACTCGGCGACTACCCAGCTCGGCGATTGCGTGATGCAAATTGAGGCGCGAAAAACTTTCACCGCCAAGGTGCAGGGCGACACGTGCTGGATCGAATGCAAATCCTCGCTTTCCGCGGACCAGCCCTGCCCGGCCAAAACGGCGCTGGCCACGGAAATGGTTATCAACCTTCTGGCGCCAGCTGCTCCCGACCGTTACTTCGTTGCCAACGGAGTGCGTCGGCCACTCGATTTTCGCGGCGAAATTGACGCCTCCAAACTGACATTCGTGGATGAATGGCAAGGCGTGAAAATCTCCTTGGACGCCCAGCCCCGAACCCGCTGGTGGATTGTGCCGATTGAAACCATTTCCCAATCGGAACTGGGTTTCGAGCGGGTTTACCAAGGCTCTGCCATTCTCGCCGTGTGGAAGATCGACCCAGCTTCGTGGCGAGACGTTACGGGCGTGCTGCGGGCGGAGGTCGCTCCCTGGTCGGGTCCTGCCGGGGACGACGACTGATGTAAAGGCGGCTTTACGCCGCCACTTGGCGAGGTAAACTCGCCGCTACAACTTGAAATTGCCCCGCGAGCTTGATAAATTGCCTGACTTCGGAGGCTGACCATGGCTATCGCGAAAGAGTTGCTCGACATCCTCGTCTGCCCGTTGTGCAAGTTGCCGGTAAGTCTCACCCCGGACGGCGAAGGGCTCAAGTGCGGCCAATGCCGGCGCGTCTACCCCATTAAGGATGACATCCCGGTAATGCTTATCGATGAAGCCAAAATTGAAGGCGAGTGAAGCCAGCAAGGCGCCCTCCGAGGTTTAAAAGTTATGACGCCGGCTTCCCTCCTCGCCGACCTTCCCGCCCGTTCCCGAATTTTGGTCATCCGGCTCCGCTCGATTGGCGACATCGTCCTTCTCACGCCTGCCCTACATCTGCTTAAAGCCTGGCGGCCCGACCTGGTTGCCTCCGTGCTTGTCGAGCCGCGCTTTCGGGAACTTCTGGAAGGCAATCCGGATGTGGACGAGATTCTCTCCCCTGCTGAAGGCCCCGTCAAAGCCGTGTCGCGCCTGGGGGCGGTGCTGGCACTGCGCCGGAAAGAGTTTGCGGTTTGCCTTAACCTCCACGGCGGCCCTGCAAGCAGGTTCCTGACCAGGATGTGTGGAGCTCGCATTAAAGTAGGCTTTGAGCACTTCCGCTCGCCGCAGCACTATCAAATCTTGGTACCCGACGCCCGCCGCATCCTGAACCAGCCCACCCTCCATACTGCCGAACATCAAGCTTGCGCGTTCTTTTACCTCGGCTTGCCCCGCCAGGAAATTCCGCGCGCCCGCATCTTCGTGAGCGCCGAGCACAAGGCATGGTGGAAGGACAGGCGCGCCCGCCTGGGCCTTGCACCGGGCGAGGAATACGTCATGATGCACCCCACGGCGCTTTATGCGACGAAGCAATGGGCGCCGGAGAAGTTTGCGCAAGTCGCCGCCGCCTTGGAACGAGAAAGGGGCCTCAAGCCGGTCTTTTCCTGCGGCCCTGGTGAAGACGCCGTCCTCGACGCGATCCAAAATGCTTCGGGTTTTGCCATCCGGCGGCTGGAAAGCGGGCGCCTGGGTCACCTCGCTGCGGCCTTGGCGGAAGCGCGTCTGTTTGTGGGGAACGACAGCGGACCCGCGCATATGGCTGCGGCCCTTTCGCGGCCCCTGGTAGTTGTCTTCGGTTCCTCAAGTTCGACTATCTGGGGACCGTGGCCGCGACAAGCCTCGAACCCTCCGGCGCAGGTGGTTCAGAACTTTTATGAATGTAACCCTTGCCCCGGCGACCGGTGCTACCGTTTTGAACGCCCGGAGTGTATCCTTTCAGTGAGTGTTGGGCAGGTCAGGTCCGCCGTGGAAACGGTGCTTAAACGCAATAGTAAATACTGAATTGTGAATGATGAAAGCGAGTAGTAGATCGTAAACTGAGTGTACAGACTTGGCTTGGCGCACCGCTTTACGGGGCTCTGACTGCGGCACTCGATTTAGAATTCACCATACAATTTACTATTTACTATTCACCATTTATAATTTCTTCACGATGAACAAACAGCAAATCCGCTTTTCACGGATTGTCCGAGGATTCCAGGGACGAAGGGTCGCCGTCCTGGGCGATTATATGCTGGATGAATTTTTCCGCGGGGAAGTCAACCGCATCTCGCCGGAAGCGCCAGTGCCGGTAGTTCTCATTCACGACGCCAACCCGGGAATAGCCTATCCGGGGGGTGCAGGGAATGTGGCGGCGAATATCGCCTCGTTAGGGGGCAGGCCGATACCCTATGGGGTTATCGGCAACGATCGAAGTGGCAAACGACTACGAGCGTTGCTCGAGAGTTGCCATATCCCCGCCGATACACTCGTTTCTGAACGCCGGTGGATGACGCCTCACAAAGTCCGCATCGCTGCCCATGCGCATCAACTCCTCCGCCTGGACTTCGAGCGGCCGGAGGCCATGGCAAGGAGGACTGCCGAAAAGCTCGCCCGTGATTTCGCGGTTCAAGCGCGACGGCTGGAGGCGCTGATTATTTCCGATTATCGTAAAGGGACTGTCACCACCGAACTTTGCAACCACATGAAAGCCCTGGCTCGCCAGCGCCGCATACCGGTGTTTGTGGATCCCAAGCCCGAGCACCCGGAGACGTGTCGCCATGCCACGGTGGTCGCTCCCAATCTGCACGAGGCGGAATTGATGGCTCACGCGCCGCTGCGCAATCGGCATGATCTCGAAACCGGCGGGCAAAGGTTGCGCGCCGAGCTCGACTGCTCCTGTCTCCTCATTACCCGAGGCAGCGAGGGGATGATGCTTTTTGAGCCCAATAAGGCGGGGCAGGAAATCAAGAGCCTGCCTCGGCCGGTTTACGATGTAACGGGCGCGGGTGATACCGTCCTCGCCACCCTGGCGCTGGCCTACATTTCCGGGGCCTCCGCGAGAGAAGCCGCGGAACTCGCCAACCTTGCAGCCAGCCGCGTCGTGCTCAAATTCGGCACGGCGCAGATCGCTCAAGAAGAACTGCTCCGCGCTGTGGCCGAGGAACAGTGACAAGTGAAGAGTGACGAGCAGAATCATGAATAGCAAATGGTGAATTGCGGGCACAGAGTTTGCGATGTGCGCCGCGCCCAGCGCCTCTGGCCACCGCACTCCTTCAATTTAGAATTTACAATTCCAGCGCTTTTGGGCCAACGTTGCTTACAGGAAAGCCCTTCTGTGGGCCTACCCCTTGGTTTTGGCGTTCCAGCAGCTTTGTCTGCCTGCGCAGTTGCCACACTGGAATATTTCCACCCTGCGCCACGAGCTTGCGTGGCTGCCTGCGGAGTGGGTCCGGCGACACCCTCGCAATGTTGTGGTCATGCCGGCGCGATACCCTCGGCAGGAACTCTTCCCGAAAATCCAGCAGGCCGCGGCCAAGGTGCGGCCCCTGATCGGAGCGAGTTTGCAATAGTTCCGACTTGCGTTTTGGAGAAAATATTGCAGATTTAGCTATTCTTGGTCAAAATTAGCCGTTTTTCAGGAATTTACTATTCACCCTTCGCCATTCATAATGGTGTATGGAGTTCTCGCCGACATCCCGGGGGTAAACCGTGCGTGACATCCGCAAAGTGGCTGTGTTGGGCGCCGGCACGATGGGTGCTCGTATTGCCGCTCATCTTGCCAATGCTTCCATTCCCTCTGTCCTTCTCGATATCGTTCCCCGCGAACTTACGCCTGAGGAGCAAGCCCAAGGCTTGACCCTCGGCCATGCCAAGGTTCGCAACCGCCTGGCGCAAGCCGGACTCGATGCCGCGCTGAAGTCGCGGCCGGCGGCGTTCTTCGTCCCGGAAGCAGCTCGCATGATCACCCTCGGCAACTTCGAGGACAACCTGGCTTGGCTCAAAGAGTGCGACTGGATCATCGAGGCCGTGACGGAAGACCGCAGCATCAAGCGGGCTTTGCTCGAAAAGGTGCTGGAAGTCCGCGCGCCGGGGGCGGTGGTGAGCTCCAACACCTCGGGCATCAGCATCGGGAGTGTCATCGAAGGCTTCAGCGAGGAATTGCGGCAGCATTTTCTGGGCACGCACTTCTTCAACCCTCCTCGCTACCTGAGGCTGCTGGAGATCATTCCCACCCCCGAGACGCTGCCAGAGGTTGTCGAGGCGGTTTCGCGTTTCGGCGATGTGGTGCTGGGCAAAGGGATTGTCGTCGCCAAGGACACGCCCAATTTCATCGCCAACCGCATCGGGACGTTCGTAACCCTGAAGACCCTGCGCGTGATGCAGGAGGATGGCTACACGATTGAGGAGATCGATGCCCTCACCGGCCCGGCCATGGGTGTGCCGAAGTCCGCCACTTTCCGGCTGCTCGATATCGTCGGGCTGGACGTGCTGGTACACGTCGTCAAGAACCTTGCGGAGGCCCTGCCCCAGGACGAAGAGCGCGACCTCTTCCAGCTTCCCGATTTTATCCAGCAAATGATGGAGCGCCAGCTGCTGGGAGATAAGACCGGCAAAGGCTTTTATAAGAAAGTTAAGGGCAAGGGCAGCGGGGAAGAAAGCGAAATCCTGACGCTGGATCTCACGGCCTTTGATTATCGCGAGCGCCAGAAGCCCAGGTTCGCTTCGCTCGATATGGCCCGCAATATCGAGGACACGCGGGAGCGGGTCGAGACGCTCTGCCAATCGCCCGACCGCGCCGGGCAGTTCTATCAGAAGGTCCTCTTCGATACGTTCCACTACGCCGCGATGCGCGTGCCGGAAATTTCGGACGATATCGTCTCCATTGATAACGCCATGAAGTGGGGTTTCAACTGGGAGTGCGGCGTCTTCGAGCTTTGGGACGCGGTGGGCGATTCGAGAAGGTCGTCGAGGCCTGGAAGAAAGCAGGGCGATCGACACCGCTGCTGGTCGAGAAACTCCTGGCCTCGGGGAAGAAGACCTTCTACGGCTCATGCGAGGGCGCTCGATGCTACTTCGATTTCGCGAGCGGCGCATACCGCGATATCGCAGAAAAGCCGGGCGTCCTGCTGCTGCCCTCGCTCAAAGCCCGCAAGAAGGAAATCAAGAAGAATGCCGGCGCAAGCCTGATCGACCTCGGCGACGGCGTGGTCTGCCTCGAGTTCCATTCCAAGATGAACACCATTGGGGCTGACACCGTGCAGATGATTCACGCCGGGCTGAAGAGCCTGAACGAGGGCTTCGACGCCATGGTGATCGGCAACCAGGCGGCGAATTTCTGCGTGGGCGCGAACCTGATGCTGGTGCTGATGACCATTCAGGAAGGCGAATGGGACGACCTTCACCGGGCGGTGCGCGCCTTCCAGAACGCCAACATGGCGCTGAAGTACGCGCCCAAGCCCGTGGTGGCCGCGCCCTTTGGCCTGACGCTGGGCGGCGGAGTGGAGATGATTCTGCACGCCACGCGCGTGCGCGCGGCGGCGGAGACTTATCATGGGTCTGGTGGAAGTCGGCGTGGGGCTGATTCCGGCGGGCGGCGGGACGAAGGAAATGCTGGTGCGCGCCATGGATGCCGTGCCCGCCGATCCCGAGGCCGACCCGTTTACCTTCGTCAAGGAAGTGTTTATGAACATCGGCATGGCCAAGGTCTCGACCAGCGCCGAGGAAGCGCGCAAGCTGCGCTACCTTTCCGCGAAGGATTCCATCAGCATGAATCGCGACCGGCAGATCGCGGACGCCAAGCAGTTGGCGCTCGACCTGGCGCGCTCGGGTACCGTCCGGGCAAGCCGCGCGAGGACATTCGTGTCCTCGGCCAGGCGGGTTTCGCCAAAATGAAACTGGGGCTGCACCTGATGCGCCGCGCCGAATACATCTCCGACTACGACGTGGTGGTCGGAACTCAACTCGCGAAGGTCCTCTCCGGCGGAGGCGAATTCACTTCGCCACAGCTTGTTTCCGAACAGTACCTGCTGGATCTGGAACGCGAGGCCTTTGTCAGTCTCTGCGGCCAGAAGAAGACCGTGGAGCGCATCCAGTACATGTTGAAAAAGGGCAAGCCGCTGAGAAACTGATGCCATTGGTGATTTGCGATTGGTGATTTGTGATTGAAGACGTGCAATCGGCAGTTTATTCAGAGCGATTCCCAGACCTGAAGACGCTCGAGTCACGCGTTGCGCAGGCGCAATCACCAATCGCCAATCGCAAATCACCAATCTCTTGAGCCGGGAGGTGAACATGAAAGAAGCAGTAATCGTTTCCATCGCGCGGACGGCGGTGGGCAAGGCGCCGCGCGGCACGCTGCGCAACACGCGTCCGGATGAGATGGCCGCGGCCGCCATTCGGGAGGTTCTGCGGCGCGCCCCGGGGCTCGATCCCGCCGAGGTTGAAGACGTGATCCTCGGCTGCGCGATGCCCGAGGCTGAACAAGGAAACAACGTGGCGCGCGTCGCCTCGCTCCGGGCCGGCCTGCCGGTAAGCTGTTCGGCGATGACCATCAACCGCTTCTGCTCCTCGGGTCTTCAGGCCATCGCCCTCGCTTCCGAGCGCATCATGGCGGGGTTTGCCGAGGTGGTCATTGCCGGCGGCACGGAGACCATGAGCATGATTCCCATGGGCGGCTATCATTTCGCGCCCAACCCCTACCTGATGGAGCATTATCCTGATACCTACCTCAGCATGGGGCTGACGGCGGAAAACCTGGCGCGAAAATACGGCATCACGCGCGAGCGGCAGGATGAGTTTGCGCTGCGCAGCCATCAGCGGGCGCTGGCAGCGATTGCAGAAGGCAGATTCAAGGAGGAGATCGTTCCGCTCGAGGTGGTGGAGGTGAACGGGAACGGCAAGGACAAGCCGCAGACCCGCAAGATGCGGTTTGACAGGGACGAAGGACCGCGGGCTGATACTTCCCTGGATGCGCTGGCCAAGCTGAAGCCTGCCTTCCACGCCCACGGTACGGTGACGGCGGGAAACGCCTCGCAGATGAGTGACGGCGCCGCTGCGGCGGTGGTGATGTCGGCGGAGAAGGCGAAGGCGCTGGGACTCGAGCCGCTGGCCAGGTTCGTGAGCTTTGCGACGGCGGGATGCCTGCCGGAGGAGATGGGCATCGGCCCGGTTTACGCCATCCCCAAGGCGCTGAAGCTGGCGGGCCTGAAGCTCGCGGACATCGCCGTGATCGAATTGAACGAAGCGTTCGCGGCCCAGGCGCTTTCGGTGATCGAGCTTGCGGGGCTGGACCTCGAACGAGTGAACGTCAACGGCGGGGCCATCGCGCTGGGTCATCCTTTGGGCTGCACGGGCGCCAAACTCACCGCTACCCTGCTCGGTGAGTTGAAGCGGCGAAGCGCCAGCTACGGCATGGTCACGATGTGCGTGGGCGGCGGCATGGGAGCAGCAGGAATTTTTGAAAATCTGAAATCAGAAATTAGAAATCAGAAAATCCAAAATCAAGAATGCACTGCGTCTAAAACGCGTTCGAACTGGGGCAGGCGAGTCGAATGTTAATCCAAAATCCAAAATCTGAAATCCAAAATCTAAAGGTTGCACCCAAGGGCGGGAGTTTTCTGATCGAGGCGCGTTCGCCTGGGGACGTCTTCACGCCGGAAGACACTACCGACCAGCACAAGTTGATCGCCCAAACGGCGCAGGAGTTCGTCGAGAAGGAAATCGTCCCGCGCAGGCAGGAGATTGAGGACAAGAAGCCGGGGGTGCTGAGGGAGCTTTTGAGGAAAGCCGCAGAGGTTGGCCTTTCCGCTACGGACGTCCCGCAGAAATTCGGCGGGCTGGAGCTCGACAAGATTTCTTCCATCATCGTGGCGGAGAAGATGGCGCGCAACGGTTCGTGGGCGGCCACGGTGGGCGCGCAAGCGGGCATCGGGATTCTGCCCATTGCCTTCTTTGGGACGGATGAGCAGAAGGCCAAGTACCTCCCCAAGCTGGCCAGCGCCGAATGGGTGGGCGCGTATTCCTTGAGCGAAGCCGGCTCAGCCTCGGACGCCTTGAATGCAAGACCAAGGCGGTCCTCAGCCCCGACGGGAAGCACTACATCCTGAATGGGACCAAGATGTGGGTCACCAACGGCGGCATCGCCGATGTCTACGTGGTGTTCGCCAAAGTGGACGGGGAAAAGTTCACCGCCTTCATCGTGGAGCGGGGATTCGCCGGGGTCTCGGCGGGCGCGGAAGAGCACAAGATGGGCATTCGCGGTTCTTCCACCACGCCCCTGAATCTCGAAAACGTGCCGGTGCCGGTGGAGAACGTTCTGGGTGAGATCGGCAAGGGCCACCTGATCGCCTTCAACATCCTGAACATGGGGCGGCTGAAACTCGGCGCGGGCTGCGTGGGAGGCTGCAAGTACCTGCTGCCCGATGCCCTGAAGTGGGCCAAGGAGCGCGAGGCTTTCGGCCAGAAAGATCGCCGACTTCGGCCTGATCAAGGAAAAGCTGGGCGAAATGGTGGCGCGCACCTTCGCCATTGAAAGCATCTCCTATCGCACCACGGGGATGATCGATTCGCTGCTGGAGGGCATCGACCAGGGCGCGCCCACGGCGCCCAAGCAGATCCTGGAAGCCTTGCAGGAGTACGCCGTGGAATGCTCGATCCTGAAGGTGATGGGGACCGAGACGCTCGACTATGTCGCCGACGAGACCGTGCAGATCTTCGGCGGCTACGGCTTCTCGAGCGATTATGAAGTGGAGCGCACCTATCGCGACCAGCGCGTGAACCGCATCTTCGAAGGCACCAACGAAATCAACCGGCTGCTGATCACCGACATGCTGATGAAGCGGTCGATGAAGGGCGAGCTGGCGCTGATTCCCGCTGCCCAGAAACTGCTCGACGAAATTCTGGGGATGGAGCCGGGGGAGGAGTTGCTGGACGATCAGCCGCTCGCGGAAGAAACCAGGCTGGTTGAAGGCGCCAAGAAAGTGGCGCTGCTGGTGGCCGGAAGCGCCGTCCAGCGTTTCATGATGGCGCTGGAAAAAGAGCAGGAAGTGATCGGCGCGCTCAGCAACCTGGTGATGGAAGTTTACGCCATGGAAAGCGCGCTGCTTCGGACCTTGAAGAAGCTCTCCGCCGGCGCCCCCGAAGCCTGCGCCGCAGAGGTCGCGGCCACGCGAGTATTCCTCTACGATGCCTGCGACCGCATGGAAGTCGAGGCGCGCCGGGCACTGGCGCGCATCGCCGAGGGCGATACGCTGCGCACCCAACTCGCCGTGCTGAGGCGCTTCCTGCGGCGCACCCCGCCCGACACCATCGAGTTGCGCCGGCAAGTGGCAGACCGGGCGCTGGAACTCAATCGCTACCCGTTCGCGTGAAGGCTCGCATCGTATCAATTACAAACCGCGCAGGGCCTTTGCGGCGCCCGCGAGGTCCGAGACGGCCAGCACGACATCCGCCTTCTTACTGCCTTCGGCGACGCTTCCATAGCCATAATCCACATTAATGTTGGCAGCGCCGAGACGCGTGCCGACATCCCCGAGCTTTCCGGGCTTGTCGGAAAGCGTAATGCGCAGGACCTCCTCCTCGGTGCAGCGGATGCCGAGGCCCTCCAACGCCTTTTTTGCCTTTGCCGGGCTGCTGACCAGAAGGTGAACGGGACTCTCGCCGGTTGCGCTCCAGCCGGAGAATGCGGTGATGTTGACCTTCGCCTTGCCCAGGGCTTCCGCGATTCGGCCAATTTCTCCAGGCTTGTTTTCCACCCAAGCGGTGACTTGTTTTGCTTTTGGCATGATGAAATCCCCTCCCTGAAGTGTGGGTCAAAGGAAACATGACCCGCGTGCTTTAGCGACCCATGTGATTCAAACTTGATTTGTTAAATGCCGTCTGCAGCGACGGCAAGGAGACAACAGGATTAAGTCGTCTGCACCTTCACGCAGCGCCATCTTGTCCGTCGCAGTAACCTCCGGAAGACCACTCTTGCCAGTGATGGTAAAATACTCCTTCCTCTTCAGCATGTAAAGGGGATCAGCGGTAGTGGGTCAACGCACCCCCTGATGGAAACAGTTTCTACAGGATTCGAGCGCCCCGAGAGGGTCCTATGATGCGTCACGCGAAAGATCTTCAGGTTGTGGTAGTGGGCAGCACGAACTTCGACATGGTCGTCAAGTCGGAGCGGTTGCCCAAAGAGGGCGAAAGCCTGCTGGTTTCGAATCTCAAGTTTTTTCCCGGCGGCAAGGGAGCGAACCAGGCTGTGGCCGTGGCGCGCATGGGGGCCCGCACCTCGCTGGTGGGCGCCGTGGGCGCCGACATCATCGGAGACTTCCTGCTTCAGGGGTTGGCGGCGGAGGGGATTGACACTGCCTACGTGCGACGCGACCCGGGGCGTGCCACCGGCAGCGCTTTCATCATGCTTTTCCCCAACGGGAACAATTGTATTGCGGTTGACCCCGCAGCCAACTTCAACCTGACGCCCGCCGACATCGAACGGGCCAAGGATGTAATTGAGCGGGCGGATGCGCTTTCGACCGTGCTGGAAATCCCCTTGGAGGCCGTGGAAGCGGCATTGCGCCTGGCTCGGAAGGCCGGCAAACTGACCGTGCTTGACGCGGGCCCGCCCCGCTATTGCCCCCTCGAGATTTTGACCCTGGCGGACATCGTCTCGCCCAATGAGACAGAGCTCGCTGAACTGACCGGCGAGGAAGTTCGCGGACGAGTTTCGGCGCGCGAGGCGGCTGAAAAACTCCTCTCTTGGGGTGTGAAGACAGTGGTCCTGAAGTTGGGCAGCGACGGCTCAATGCTGGTGACTGCCAAGAAGTCAAAACACTTTCCCGCCTGCAAGGTTGACGCGATTGATCCCACGGCAGCCGGCGACGCATTTACAGGAGCTCTCACAGTCGAGCTGGCGTCCGGCAACGACCTCGAGCATGCCATTCGCTTCGCCAATTATGCCGGCGCTTTGGCGGCGAGCAGATTGGGCGCCCAGCCTTCCCTGCCCACGCGCTCGGAGGTCGAGGCTCTGGCGGCACAAGGGAAAAAAGCATGAAGTTCGTTCCCATGCTGCAACTGTTGCAGCGGGCAGTGTCGGAAGGGTACGCCGTTCCGTCGTTCTGTGTCTGGAATGCCGAGAGCATCGAAGTCGTATTGCGGGCGGCGGCGAAGCTGAAGGCCCCGGTGATTCTGATGAACGGTCCCGGAGAGTTCGGGCTGCTGGCTCCACGCGACCTGGGCGCCGTGGCGCACGCGTTGGCGGAACGCTTCGACGTCCCGGCGGCGCTGCACCTGGATCATGGCAATTCCATGGTTATGGTCGAAGACTGCCTGGCTGCGAAGTACACCTCGGTGATGCTGGACTATTCCACCCGGCCGTGGGCAGAGAATCTCGAAGCTCTGCGGCAGGTTGTGGCGCTGGCCCACCCCCAGGGCGTGACGGTGGAGGGCGAGCTGGGGGTGATCGGCCAAGTGGACCGAGCGACTGTAGAAGGGGGAGAACAATCCACCCTCACCGACCCAGACATGGCTGCTGCCTTTGTGGACGAGACCGGGATCGACGCTCTGGCTGTCTCCATTGGCAATGCTCACGGCTTCTACACGAAGCTCCCGCGCCTGGACTTCGAGCGCTTGGCGAAGCTCAAGGCGGCTACCCGTATTCCGCTGGTTCTGCACGGCGGCTCGGGGACGCCCGAGGCCGATTTGCGCCGAGCCATATCGCTGGGGATTGCCAAGGTGAATGTGGCGACGGAGGCCATCGCCGCCGTGCGCCAATCGCTGCTCGAGCAGTGGAGCGCAGGAAAGAATCTCTGGACCCCCATTGCGCAGGCGGTGGCGATGCAAGCCATGGCCAAGGTCGTCGAGAAATGGTTGCACATGACCCAGGCGGCGGGCCGCGTTTAGTGCTCTGTCGCGCTTGGTCGTTGACATCCCGATCTTGCGGGACCCCCTCACCCCCCGGCCCCTCGCCCCCTTGGGGGAGAGGGGCCGGGGGGTGAGGGGGTTGTTGCATTGTAAAAAGCCAACTGTGACAGGACAATAGAACACTCCGAAGGAGAAATGCTCATGACCAGTAAAAGCTTGCAGGCGGAGCTGTTCGAGGAATTGTGCGCGATGCCGCTGCTGGATTGTCACACCCACCTTGTGGATGGGAAGCTGGGAGCGCGCGGCTTGCACGATGTTCTTCTCTACCACATGGCGGTAAGTGACCTCTATGCGGCGGGGTGTCCGAGCGGGGCGCGCCTCACGCAATTCCCCGGCTGGCCGACGAAGCAAGAAGCGCACAACCGTATTTGCGAAGCTTTGCCCTATCTGAAATACGTGCGCAATACCAGTATCTCCTGGGGCATGCGGCTGGTGCTCGAGGATCTGTACGGTTGGAAGGAGCCGGTGAAGGCGGAGAACTGGCAGCGGCTGGACGCGCTGATTCGGGAGCGGGCCGATGACCGGGCTTGGCAACGGGAAATCATGCGCCGGGCCAATATTCAGCGCTATTGCACGGAGTACGCGCGGCGGGAAAGCGGCCAGGATCGGGACATTCTCCAGTATTCGCTCGAGTGGGCCTTTTTCACGCGCTCACAGTGGGGCGAGTTTGACACCGCGCTTTATGAACTCGAACGCTGCTGGGGAAAGAAGCCGGAAAGCCCCAGCCCCATCGGCGGAACGCGTCCCCCCACTGAACGCGTGATAAATTCTCTGGACGACGTGCATGCTGCCGTCGCTCACTATGTGGCCAACATTCCCTACGACCAGATCCTTTCCATTGCGACCGGTATCTCCACCGATATCGACTTGCGCGTGGTGAGCGACCAGGAGATGGCGGAAGCGCTGGGACGGCGGGCCAGCGCCGGCCCCTGGGAACGCGACGTGTACGCCTCCTACGTGAACGAAGCCTATCTGAAGGCCTTGGAGCCTCACGCGGACGAGATCGTTTTCCAGTTCAGCCTCGCCGCCGAACCCTTGCCTTTCGAGACGGGCAGCCGGCTGTCGCAACGCACTATCGGGCAGTTGGCGGAAATGATCAGCCGCTATCCCAAGATTCGCTTTCAGTGCCATCTGGCCAGCCGCCACGCCAACCAGTCGCTGTGTACGATGTGCCGGGAACTGCCCAATTTCTCGCTCTGCGGTTGCTGGTGGCATAACTTCTTCCCCGCGGTGATGCGTCCGGTGATGGAAGAACGGCTGGATATGGTGCCGGTGAATAAGCAGGTGGGTTTTTTCTCCGATGCCTATTGCCTGGAATGGACGTACGCCAAGGCGAGGATGATCCTCAACCAACTTTCGGTGGTCCTGGCCGCCAAGATCGAGTACGGGCAGTACACACGCAACGACGCCTTGGCAGTGGCGCGGGCGATCCTCTATGAAACTCCGTACGAATTGTTGGGCATGCGCCCGGCGGAGGTTGGAGGTCAAATTCCCCTCCTCAGTTGAGGAGCGGAGAAGCCATGAAGAGAATTCACTGTGTGGGAGCCGTGGTGGTGGACCTGCTGAACGGGCCCATCCCACAATACCCCCTGCCGCGCGTCCGTAGCCAAGTCACCGCGAAATGGATCCGCATGATGCCCGGCGGTGGCGCCGCCAACATGCCCTCGGCGGTGGCCCGCATGGGGTTGCCCGTCAGTTCCTTCGCCAAGGTGGGCGACGATTTTAATGGCGAATTTATCTCCCGCGAACTCGCGAAGTTAGGGGTGGACACGACCGGCATTCGTGTTTCGCCGCGCGACGCCACTCCCTTCACCTTTGTGGGAGTACACGCCGACGGCGACCGGACGTTCATCCATACTCCCGGCGCCAACTTGACTTTCAATCTCAGCGACCTGGACCTCGAGCAGGTGCTGGCCACCGATCTTCTCCTCTATCATGATTTGTACGTCCTGCCGGAGCTGGATGGTGAACCCGCGGCGAGCTTGCTGGCCGAGGCGCAGCGCCGAGGAGTCGTTACCTTCCTGGACGAGGATTTTGGTTATGGACCGAAGCTCGAGCCCCTGGCGGCCATGTTGCCCCACTGTGACTATGTGATTCCCAGCTTCGATGACCTCCAGGCAATTTATCCGGGCGCTTCGGCGGAAGAAATGGCAGGCCAACTCCTGGCCATGGGCGCCCGCGCCGCAGTGCTGAAAATGGGTCGAGAGGGCTGTCTGATCGCGCAGGGCGGCGAACGCATACGGGTGCCGGCCTTCCCTGCCAATGTAGTGGATACGACCGGCGCGGGCGATTGTTGGGATGCAGGGTTCATCGCCGCACTGGCCAGCGGCGAAGATACCCTCACCGCCGCGCGCATTGGAAACGCCTGTGCGGCGTTCTGTATCGAGGCGGTGGGGGGATCAACCGGCGTCCCCCGCTACCAGGCCGTGCAGCAACGAGCCGCCCAAGGCTAAGTAGCGGCGGTTTTACATCCGCGCCCTGCGCGTGCGCGGCGTTCCCTCGAGCCTGCTCATCTTCCCCGGCGAAGGACATGGGCTGGGTAGGAATCCCTGGCACGGCAAAATTAAGGTTCGTGAAGAGTTGAAGTGGCTGGAGAAGTACGCCGGGACCGGACATTCCGCGACAGGAGCGGCTATGGCGCCACATTGAATACGGCGTCGATCACCGCGACGAAATCGATTGGAGCAGCCCATGACTTACCGTAGGATTGAGACTGAACGACCGCCGCAACAACCTAGGACAACGGCCGACTAAGGAGAATGGGAGGCAGCGCGATGCGATGGCAAATATTCAAAGAGGTACCCACGAATTCCTTTGAGTATTTCGAAAAGGCCCTCATCACAGACAATGGCTTCCGCGAATACGACGTTCGGTGGCTTATCGGCAAAGAGATCAATCCGAACGGTTTTGTGGTTCTAGGTCGGGCTTACGGCACCTTCGTACAGGAGCAATTGAAAGAGAGCCGAGTTGTCGTCGGGCATGATTTCCGCTCCTATAGCCAGGACTTGTGTCGGTCGTTCGTGGTGGGTCTCCTGTCTACGGGCGTGCATGTGGTGGACATTGGACTTGCGCTCACACCCATGCTCTACTTCGCCCAGCATCACTTCAAGGCAAAGGGCGGCGCGATAGTCACTGCGAGCCACAACGAGAACGGCTGGACTGGCCTCAAACTGGCTGACGGTCTCTCTTCAACCCTCGGCCCTGATGGAATCCAGGCATTTCGCGAAGTCGTTCACGGGGGCAAATTCAAGGCCGGGCCGGGTGCCTACGAGAGCCGCGATGATCTGTTCTCGGAATACCTTGCCGATGCCACAGCGGGGGGGCCATTACCGAAAAAGTTAAAGGTCGTTGTCGCTGCTGGAAACGGGACAGCGGGGCGCTTTGCCCCGCCAGTCCTCTCTCGTTTGGGCTGTGACTTAGTTGAACTTGATTGCAACGCGGACTGGAACTTCTCGCATCACAATCCAAATCCTGAGGACGTCAAGTTTCTTCATGGGATCTGCACAACCGTCCAAGAAACGGGGTCTGACATAGGCATCGGAATAGATGGCGATGGTGATCGGTTGGGAGTGGTGGACGATCAAGGAAGGGAAATCTATTCCGACAAGATGGGTCTTCTGCTGGCGCGATGGCTCTGCCCGAAGGCGCCCGGGCGCGCGATCGTCACTGACGTGAAGAGCACCAGCCTCTTCTTTGATGACCCACTCCTGCGTGAGACAAACACGAAGGTAGTAATGTGTAAAACGGGACATTCATACATAAAGGCAAAAGTGGCGGAATGCAATGCGTTTGCAGGGTTTGAGAAATCGGGCCATTGGTTCTTTGGCAAGCCGTTCGGGCGCGGCTATGACGATGCCGTATTATCAGCGGTATACGTGCTGCGATTCCTTTCGGAGTCCGGACAACCCCTTTCGAGCCTGATCGACGCACTGCCGCAAACTTGGCAGTCCCCGACTCTGGGCGTCTATTGTTCTGATGACGTGAAGTATCGTGTGGTCGAACAAGTAACCCGGGAATACGTGCAAGACCGAGACCAAAGCACGCGTATAGGACAATTCCGGATAAAGGATATCATCACGGTGAACGGTGTTCGTTTCGTACTCGAAGATGGCAGTTGGGGGTTGGTGCGGGCTTCATCTAACAAGCCGTCGCTCGTGTTGGTTGCGGAGTCGCGCACATCTAGGGATCAGATGTACGACGTTATGGATCATATCCAATCCCGACTGGCCGAAACTGGACAAGTTGGCGAGTACGATCAGCAGATGCCTCCCCGATAAGCCTCGGCGTCAGGCTGATGCCAGGCCGTGGGAGCGGGCGTGGGCATGGCGTGCAAGCTCCGGCTCATTCATCAGCGCGACGAGTTTTTTGCCGGTTAGCTCCTCGTAAACCTTTCCAACCTGCGACGGGAAGGAATCCCCAGCAGCCCCGCGCTCGCCGACGTAGCGGGCTATCTGCGCGTTGCCTCTCAGTGTAGCCCGGATGGACTCGATCTGAGCCTTGGCCTCCTCGGGGCCCCGCTTGGCCATTAGGGCGCCGACCTGTTCCCGCAGCGCTTTGAAGAATGCTTGCTGGTCGTCCAAAACGGAGGCCACCGAGCGCGGGCCATGGCCGGTGCACACGATCTTCGCGCCGAGCTTCTTGATCGCATCCAGGGTCACTACCCACTTGCCCACGTCCCCATCACCCACGTAGTTGTAAGGTCCGTTCACGCACATGTCGCCCGTGAAAACGATTCTCTCCTTGGGCAGCCAGGCCACCGCATCACCGTGTGTATGCGCCACGCCCAGGTGCATCAGCTCGACGCGATGCTTGCCGTCGTCAAAAATCAGGTCTTTCGAAAAGAGGACGGAGGGCGGCTTGAGCTTGGTAGTCCTTAGATCGGCGCGGCCCTTCGCTGCGCCTTCCCACGCGCCGGGTTTGTGGCCGTAGTAGCCTGTTTCGTAGCGCTTCATCTCCTCGATGACGCCCGTATGCGCGACAGGCACCCCGCCATTCTCGACGAAGACCTGATTCCCGTAGGCGTGGTCGCCGTGGTGGTGCGTGTCGAAGGCAAACCTTATCGGCTTGTCGGTCAGGGAGCGAATCTTGCTGATGATCAGCTTTGCCCCGGCGGGGAAATTCGCATCGACGACCAGCACATAATCTTCAAACATGATCCAGCCGTTGTTGCAGACTGCATCCGCATCATCCGCAACTCGCCCCTCGTGAAAATAAATGTCAGGGGCTACCAGATCAGCCTTGCCTGCCTGCGCCATTCCGGCGGGGATTGGCCCGGCTAAAAGCTCCGCCTCCGCCGCAAGACTCAAAAACGCCGTTCCCCCGGCTAAAAACTCCCGCCTGCTCACCTCGCACATGTTCCCTCCTCTTCTACCATTTGCGTTGATTATGGAGAATTCTCCTGGAGTCGTAGCGGCGAGTTTACCTCGTGCTGGTCCAAATTACGCTCGTTACCCTCCGCGACGACCTGCGGCTCCGCCGCCTGACTTGTGGAAAGGCTTTGCCTTTCCGAAAGACGTTCAGACCTGAGCAACCTCCTCCTTGCAGGCTGGAAGGCTCAGCCTTCCAGCCTGCAAGGAGGAGGAAACTGGGTGCGGCATTGATCGGAAAGCCGGAGGCTTTCCGCAAGTCGGGGCGGCAGAGCCGGTCTGGGCACCGGCGTGAGCTGGTAGTTTGCATAGCCATGAGTTTACCTCGCTACGTGGCGAATGCCGATCAGATCGGGACAGGTTCCTCCGCCGCAACACCAATATGAAGCGCGCGAGAAGGATTCTACACCCGGAAAGGGAGGCAGCGGCAGACAAATCCCCGAGGTCGATACGCAGAGGGGAAAGTAATGCCACGCCCTACCACGCCGCTGAAAGTGGGTAGCGCGCACCGCAAATACGGCGGTCCACGCTACCTGCTCATGTGGACTATTTCCGGATTGCCGGAACGATTCGCCTGGAACCACGAGCGCCACATCCACGCATAAGCCGTAATACGGCCAAGTGGCGCCCACATGACGCGAAGCCGACTTATCATTCCCAATGTGTTTTGAGCGCTGCCTTTCGGTCAGGAGTGGTTTGTGCGAAGGGGATTTATCGCAAGGAATCAGGGGGCGGATACTGTCGGTAAACCCTACGCCGTTGATCGCGGGTAACCGCTGATGACGGGTTGCTGTGCTTCCATACGACGCGGCGGGAGGCCAGTTGCGCACGCAGACCGTTTAACTCCCTGTGGGTTTCAGCGCGTAGGTGCACTCCTCTTAATTGCAGAATATTTAGTGCCTTCAAAAACAAGATGAAAAATAAACTGTCCGCACCGCACAGAATCCGACGATTACCTTCGAAGAGCTGGCGAAAAACAAGATCTAAGCGCAGAGTTTCTGAACGGCGAGACTCTGCGCGAGGTGCTCCGGGGACTGCTTCGGGAGGGACACCATGTCATTGTCCCGCCAGACCACTGCGTCGTGTTGATGTCCTTTCAATGTGACCGCTTGCGTGGTACATTTATGCGCGGACAACATCGACTCCCGACAAGTCTAACTCGCTCTTCGGAGTGCGTTGGCTTTCTTTTGTGCTTGCTGCATCCCTGCACTCTTGCCTGGGTTGGCATTTTTGAGAACCAGCTTGCGCAGTAGGTTCTTGAAAACGGCACTTAGGCCGCATTCCGATAACGGGAAGGAGGCGCGTGGCACATAAGGAAAAGCTCCTCTCTATAGTCGGCGCTGGTCTTCTTTGTTTAATCATGACAGGCTGTGGCGGAGGCTCTGCCGGTGGCGGCGGGGGTTCGCCTCCTCCCCCGCCGCCCGCACCTAGCTTTACTCTCTCGCTGTCTCCTTCCAGTGTCACATTAATGCAGGGGGGCACCGAACAGACGGTGCAGGTTTCTGTGACGGGGCAATATGGCTTTACCGGCTCGGTATCAGTCACCGTTTCAGGTTTACCCGCCGGAGTTACTGTTTCGCCAGCCTCTCTATCAATTACATCCGGGGACGCTGCGAGCTTCGATCTTTCCGCTTCGAGTACTGCCGAGATTGCACAGCAAGCAGTGAGCGTGACCGGCGCCTCAGGGGCGCTCACGGCAAACGCCCCGCTTCAGCTCACTGTGATGGGTGTGGCAGTTCCAGATCCGTTCCATCCCATTGGCGGAGTCCTAGTCCATGGCTTCTACGATGAGTCTCGCCAACTCCTTTTCGCGACGAATCCCGGCCTCAACGAGCTCGACGTTATCTCAGGTGTGGATTTCTCCATCAAGGCCAGAGTGCCGGTTCCTCAACCCTGGGGAATCGATCAGATGGCGGATGGGAAAACGCTGGTGCTCGGCACCGCGGCGCAAGAGCTCGTCACTGTCGATGAAGACACCTTCGCTGTCACGCAGCATCCGTACGCAGCCGTGGATGCCGGCAGCTTCGATTCTTTGTTCTTTCCTAATGTCGTAAGCCCTGGCAAACGGCGAGGTTCTGATGATCGGCCAAATGCAGGGAATCGATTCCGACAACATCTATGAAGCCGGTCAATTTCTTTACGAGTGGAACTCCGGCGCGAATACCTTTACTCAACTCGAGCCGCCTCCGCAGTATAACGGCGCTAGCTGGGGAGTAGACAGTCTCGCCCGCAGCGCAGACCACAAGTGGGCGGTATTTTCCGCCGACCAGTTTTACCTTTACAGCTCCGATTCATCCAGCCTCACGTCTATCCCCGTGGCCTGGGCTAACCCTCCGCAGGATGATTACGGTATTCGAGGCTATGCGGTCAATGCGGACGGCACAGAGATAGCTGTCGTCTCCGCCACCCAGGTGACATTTCTCAATCGCTCACTCGCGGTACTTGGGACCGCTTCTATCCCTGGTGCGTTCCAGACCGCCAGAACGGCGGTTCAATTCAGCTCAGACGGGAGCAGGTTATTCCTTCAATATCCCTTCCCCGTAGCGATCGAGGAAGTCGACGCGAAACTCTACAACGCGATCGGTTACCTCTCGGGTACTGTCAACCCGGATTCAGATAACCTGGAGAGGATGCTTACGACCGACTCGAGAGGCCGGGCCTACGTGGGGATAAACGAGGGTCTGCGCGTAGTGGACCTGACGCCACCCCCGGTCCCCAATCCGTCAAATGGCCCCTTGCTTGGGCCCTTTTGCCCGGCTCTGAACGCTGTTTTGCCGCTCAACCAATCTCAGACAATGCAGTTGATCAACCAGACTACGACCGCGAGCGTATATATTGGAGGGCAAGCAGCGACATTGCTCAGCGGAGGGACGGCGATCATCATTCCCCCCTCTTCGATTACCGGACCGGCGGAGGTTGAATGTGTCGACAGCTACGGAGACACGTCCGTCGTTGTAGCTGGAGTATCGTACGGGGTCGATCCTGTCGGCTTTAGCGCGAACCTCTTGCCTCCTAAGGGCAACCCGCCGGCGTATCTGTTCGGTTATGGCTTCTCTGCCAGCCAAGGAGCAGCGCCCTCGGTGACTCTCGGGGGTCAGGCAGTGATTAACCCGACGTCGGTGCAGGGCGTTGGATTCGGCACCCTTCAGGGTGAGGGGTTCTATGTTCCAGACGGAACTCCTGGCGAATCGGCCAGCGTCCTAGTTTCCAGTTCCGTCGGTTCAGGAAGATTGCCGTCGGCAGCCACTTACTACCCTTCGCCAACCATTGTCCCGGCCTCCGGCTTGCTGCAGGTGCTGTACGACAGCCATCGCAACCTGCTTTACGCGTTGAAGGCGACCGAAGTGGATGTGCTGAATCCCACGACCTTGCAATGGCAATCTCCCCTGGTCTTCCCTGCGACCGCTAAGGGGACCTACAATACGATGGCATTAACTCCGGACGGCTCGATGCTGGTCGTGGCGGGTTCGACGGCGAATCCTGCGGGGGCGCCCTTTGCTCAGTTGATCGTTCTGAATCCAGACAACAGTTCTCTTGCGTCCGTGTTCACTTACACGGGAAATGCGACTGTCACTGGTTCCATTGCCATCACGAAGTTCAATACGGTGGTGCTTGCCGGCTACTCGGGAGTCGTATTCGATCTTTCCACCTCGACTTTCACTACGCTTCCGGCTTCCGGCCCTGGCTTCGTTCTTATCAGGGCGTCTGCCGACGGGTCTCATCTATATGGTGCGCAGCTAAATGTGAGCAGCGGAGAGGTCTTTTCGGTCGACCCATCAACTTATGCGGTTCAATCTGAACAGTTTGCATATCTCTTTTGGACTGACCTGACCGTATCGCCGGACGGCAGCCAGTTTGCTGCGGTCCTCGCGCCGCCCTGGGCCGCCGGCGATGCCGTCGGTTTTTTTGACTCGAACCTTCATTATCTAAATACCAATGTATATCCGGACTTCAGTCCTCCCGATGACAGCGGCGTGCTAGGCGCGATGTTCAGTCCGGAGGGCAAAGTGTTGGTGGTGCCTCTGGGTGACTCACTCGAGATCTGGGACAGTACTCTTGGTACGTTGCGTGCGCGGCTGATGACTCCCGAAAGACTCCATGTCTTGGTCTATCCAGAGGGAGCTGTGGCGCCAATGATGGCGATGGATCCGACGGGTCAGACCATTTACGCTGTCTCAGCATCTGGGTTAACCGTACTAAAGCTCTCCCAACCGCTGGACCAGATGCCCGCTAAGCAGTGGCGATCTAACGTGCTTTCCGGCAACAAAAACGCTTGGCTTCACGGAACGATCACTTCGCACTTGAGAGAGATGCGCAAACAGAATTCGACAAGGAGGATCGTAGGCCGTCCATAATGGCATCGGCGTTTTCTAGGGAAGCTTCTCCGGGGTACGAAGTCCTTGGTTATTTCCGAGAGCTTTGTCTTTCGTGGATTCTTTTGGCCTCATTCCGACCAACGCTTGCCTCGTATATTCTCACGATGGAATCGCAGTTCCACGACTCATCTATGCGATCCGGGCATGGAAGGAGCATGGTTCATCGATCGTGATGGGGAACAGTCCCCCGCTCGCCCCTATGCCGATCTAGCCGCCTCACCAGACACTGAGCGCCCACAGTACAAGTGAGGTCCAAAGAGGAAATAGCTCCTGCCTTGTCGCCAAGGGTTTACCTGTATTCGATAACTGCCAACCCACCACCTAAGCCGGATTGGGAACGAAAAACGCCCATTTGCGGATACCAAAGCGGTTCGTCCTGCCTAGTGATTTCATTCTCGCCATCTTGGTTCAGGTCCGCGCAAAAGCGGCCAGACTTTCAGCTACGCTGCGCCTTGAATTCCAAGCGATCCACTTGGTCGTATAGTCGAAATTAACCGGCCAATCTTTCGAATCACACCTCTAAGTGCTGTAGCTGAGAAGCGGTATTCTTCTCCAGTTGGGATTTTTCTCTTCAGGAGGAGGGGCCCCGCTTCCGGCTCAGATCTTGGCGGGTCAACGCCGGGGCAGGGCCCCTATGAACCACGATTCTTTTTATCCCACTTTCTGCTCCGCCGCACAAGCTCGAAACCGATTGGGCTGGCGACGGTGAGAAGGTCATGCTGCGGCAATGCCCGGTTTGCGAACGCGATTCCATCATCGGTCACGGTCGCCGCCGCAAGCAGGCGCACGATGAGCATCACGACTGGATTGGGATCCGACGCGGCCTTTGCCCTGGTTGCGGGAGGACCTTCACCCTGCTTCCCCTGCTCTCTCTCCCCTACACCCACTACAGCTTGCTGGCTCGCGGTCAGGCGCTCCGGCGACACTTTATGGAGCACTGCTCGTGGGAAGAGGCGACGCCTACGCTGAAGGACCCCGATCGGGTGCCCGATCCCTCCACCCTCCGCCGCTGGTCGGGCGGCCTGGACTGCTTCCAACCGGCGGCTTCCTTTCGGCGCCAAACGCTCGCCCGCCTGGCCCATTGGCTGGGGCGCGGCGCTCCAGCCGATCCCCAGGCTGAGCCATTATCGGGGCTGACTCCGGTGCTACAGGTTCTCTGGCCTCTGCGTCTCTGAGAAGTTTTCTGTTCCCCCACCATCCTTGCCTGGGAACGCTGCCCCCTTTCTCTTAGGCTCGTCTCCGGGAGCAAAAACCGCGCCATGGGCGAGGGTCTCGAACAACTCAAACACAGACTTCCGCTGCTCGATTACTTGCGGCAGCAGAATTGGACCGCCCGGCTGGTGGGTCACGGCCCCGAGTTCGTTGGACTCTGTCCGTTGCACTCGGAGACCCGGCCTTCCTTCTATGTCAACGCTCACAAAAATCTCTTTTACTGCCATGGTTGCGGTCAGGGCGGCGATCTGATTCGCTTTGTCGAGTTGTCCCAGCACCTGTCCTTCCGCCAAAGCCTCTCCTATCTCGAACAGCCAAGCGCTCTGGCGGACCCCGCCGCCGTGTTGGGGCTTGCTTCCGCGTTCTATCAACGGCAACTCGATCGCTACCCGGAGGCACGGCGGTATCTGGAACAACGCGGAGTGCGCGACCCCGCCCTGATCCGGGAACTGCAGATCGGTTATGCCCCGGGCGGGAGCTTGCGGCGTCACCTCCTAGCTCAAGGCTATTCGCTCGGTCTGCTGAAGCGCACCGGCCTCATCAACCGCAAGGGCCACGACGCCCTCTTCCAGCGCGTCGTCTTCCCCTGCTGCCGGGACAGCCACATCGTCAACTTGTATGGCCGCAGTATCAACACCGCTTTCACCCATCGATTCCTCCCTGGCTCCAAAGGTGACTTGGTCGCCTGGGAATCGGTTCGCCAATTTCCCACCGTGATTCTCGTCGAAGGTCTGTTCGATCTCGCGGTGTTGTGGCAGGCAGGTTTTCGCCACGTCACCTGTTCGCTGGGCACCCATCTCACCCCCGGCCAGTTTCGCCAACTGTGCGACCGCCCGCGCACCGTTTATCTCACCTTCGATGTCGACGCCAACGGCAGCGGCCAGCAGGCCGCACAGGGGTTAGCCCATCGTCTGCGTGCGCAAGGCATCAGCACTCGCCGCGTCCTCCTGCCCCCTGGCCACGATCCCAACTCCTTCTTCGTGCAGGGCGGTGACGCGCGACAGTTTCACTCTCTCCTGGAGGAAGCCCTATCATGAGGTTCCACGTCATCCGCTCGCAGACTCCCAACCCCGCCCAAAGTCCCCTTCGTGTGGTCGAGCACGAAACCGGCCGGGAGGTCGGCTGGGTCAATCGTTACCTCGACCGCGAGTATGTCCGCCGCCTGGCGGACACCACTCTGCGCAGTTGCGCTTACGCTCTGCTGCACTTTGTTCGCTGGTGGGAGAGTCTTCATCATACCGGTGACGTGGTGGAAGGTGACCTGACCGGGTCGACACTCCTGGATTATCTGAAGTTCCAATGCAGCCACCAGCCTCCGTTTTCCGGTTCCGCCATCAATGACCGCATCGCCGTCGCCGAGCGCGCCCTGCGCAACGAGTTCCCCGACGCCCCCGACCCGACGGCTCAGGGCTTTCAGCAAGCTTATCTGCGGCGCGGGCCACTGGGCTTGGGCCGGCGGCGGGTAGCGATGAGCCGGTTGCGAGTGCGGGTGCCTAAACGCCACCTCGTCCCGCTGTCGGTGGAGGAGGTGGCACGTTTTTGGTCGAGCTTCCGCACGGCCCGGGACTTGGCCATCGTAGGATTGATGCTTCTGCAAGGACTGCGCTCGGCCGAAGTATTGGGCTTGAATGAGGACGACTTATTGCTCTCCGAAGCGCAGTTGCGCGTGCGCGGCAAAGGTAACAAACTGCGCTTCCTGCCGCTCGCTCCCGAAACCGTGCAACTCCTCGATCACTATCGGCGGCTGGAACGGCCCCCTACCGGCACCGCCGCGCTCTTCGTCTCGCTCAAGGGACCCGTGCGCGGAGCCCGCATGACGCTGGCAGGGTTACGCTCCTTGTTCCGCTACCATCGCCAGCGCACCGGCATCAAGCTCGCTAACCCGCATCGCTTCCGGCACACCTTTGCTTCGGACATGGTGCGCGGCGGGATCAGCCTGCCCGCGCTGATGCACTTGATGGGTCACGCCGACATCCAAACCACCCTGCGCTATGTGCAGATCACCCCGCAAGACGTCTACCAGCAGTATACGCGCGCCGTGGCGCAGCAAGTCCGCCCCCTTCCGAGGCTCTCCTCATGAACCGCGCTGGACACCCTCCCCTATCGCATCCGCTGGCCTCCGTCTTCGACCGCGCCGTCGATTCTCTCGGCGCGGCGCTCGGCCCGGAAAGCACTCGTCAGTACCGCGGGACCGTCCGCAACTTCCTCAGCTATCTCGGGACGGCTCACCCCGAGGTGAACTCTCTGGACCAACTGCGACGGGAGCCCCACCTCCTCGGCTGGATGTCCCGTCTGCGCTCCCAGAGGCCGCCGCTCGCCACCTCCTCCTATATCAACCGGCTCATCGCCCTGCGCCCCGTGCTCACCGAACTGGCTTGGACCGAACAGCTTCCTCAGCTTGCCCGCCTAATTCGTCGCGAGGACATCCCGCACCCTCCGCAAAGGCTTGCACGCCCGCTCACCGCCCAGCAGGATCAACTTCTGCAGCAGGAGTTCGTCCGTCGCAACGATCTGGGAGGTAACGCCTTTCTGCTGATCCGCCATACCGGCATGCGCATTGGTGAGTGCGCCGATTTATCCTCCGATTGCCTGCGCTCGACCGGCCCCCATCAGTGGGCCATTCACGTGCCGCTCGGCAAACTCAAAACGGAACGTATGGTCCCGGTGGATTCGTGGGTGGTGACGGTCATCCAACGCTTACGCTTCTTTCGCTTCCTCGATCCGCGGCCTCCCGATGGCCGACTCCTGGCCCGGCGCAGCACCCGGGATGCCCTCGTTCGACAACTCCGCCGCTATCTGCACCAGGTCTGTCACTCTCTGGGCCTTTCCGCACGCATCGTCCCGCACCAATTGAGGCACACCTATGCCACGGAGATGCTTCGCGCCGGGGTTAGTTTTCCCGCTCTGATGAAATTACTCGGCCACACTTCTCCGGACATGACGATGCTCTATGTCGAGGTGGCGTTGAATGATCTCCAGCGGGAATTCCAAGCGGCTCGTTCAAGACCTCGGCATCTGGTTCCTCAGCCGAAAACGTCTTTCGCCCTCCTTCGAGCTGGGCTCGACGGGGTCATCGATTCCTTGCAGGCTGCTCAGCATGCGCTGGAGATGTTCCGGCGAACCCTGCCCATCGGTGCTGTCCGCAGTTGCCTCGACCGGCTGTCCAATCGCCTCACTAAGATCACCACCAAAGCGCGCAAACTCGGCACACCCTGAGAATGGGCAGAGATTGGCCGGTTATGTCGGCTTACCGCGGATTCGGTTCGGGCACGTAAGCGACGAGGTAGCGCGGACTACCGCTTCTGTGTTCCGTGCCTTTTCGGCCTCGTGATGAAGCGATCAAATTCTTGCGCGCGGATCGGAGGGCATTCTCACGCGGTCCGCGATCAAACCGTCCGTCGGCTGACGGATTCGTTTGCGCCCATGCCTGCGTATTCGTCGTAACTTGACCACCCCTAATTTTCGGGACGGCTGACCAAACCGGCCCTCACCGGGTTAGGCAAGTGGCACGGACCACCACCCGCAACACGGGCCGCCGGGCTTGCGGTCCGCGCTGGCTGCAATGAGCTGCCCCCCCTGAAACCAGTCCCTTCGGGAAACCGCAGACCCTAGAAGGCGGGTCTGCGCCAGCCTGCGGAGACCCACCAGTCTAGCCTGCCGCTTGCACTTTACTCTTGACATGAGGACCGAGGTATGGTAGCCTATGGTGGTTGTCAAAGTGATGCGGGCAAATAGTCTCTGGAAGAGAGCGCGGAATGGAACGGGGAAAGAGGGGAAATCAGAGAGTAGGGGCACGCCATGGCGTGCCCGTACAGCGCGGAATGGAGCAGAGAATGAGGGGAAACCAGCAGAAATTGAAAAAAGATGTTTTTTAGACGGAACGAACTATGTTAAGTCCTTTGCAATCAACAAAAGTGTCAAAAAACGAACTCAAAACGAACTGGTTTTTGAGCGCAAAAAAGGCCAAACGAACCCAAAAATTGGCCGAAAATCCACTTTTTCCGCGCCAGGAAGTGGACGAAGAAGGGGAATACAGGAGGGGACAGAACCCCAGAAAGCGTGGAGTGTTCCATGGACGATAAGCTGACTCGCCGCACTTTCTTAGCCTCCGCAGCTCTGCTGATTCCCGCGTCAGCGCACACACGCGTTCCCGCCTCGGCGCTCGCTCATAGTGGAAAGTGGTGGGAGGAAGAGCCCCTGTGCATCATTGACCTCGTGACCGCTTACGGCCAGATCGCTTGGCGCCCCGCCGCCCAACTTGCCCGGGAAAAGGCCGCCCTCGGCTACAATGTCGAGCACTTGCATGTGATGAACTTCACTACTGTCGGTCTCGACGACCAGGGCTTCTGCTTCCATACCAAAGAAGCCGCCAAGCAGAACCCGGATTTCCTCGGCCAGTACCTTCCCGAAGCCCACAAGAACGGCCTGCGCATCTTCATTTACTTCAACGTGCATGCTTACTCGATTCCCTTCGGCGAAAAACATCCCGATTGGCGCCAGATCCGCGAAGACGGCACCCCAATCACGGGAATATACGAGACTGCCACCAGCTTGTGCGTCAACAGTCCCTACCGGGAGTGGGTCTTCCAGATCGACCGTGACCTGTGCGCCTATCCCATCGACGGGATCTTTTACGACGGGCCTATCTTCTTTCCTGAGACTTGTTACTGCCGTCACTGCCAGGAGAAGTTCCGCAACCGCTATGGCGCGGCATTGCCCTCGAAAAAAGAGCGCAAAGGAAAGAGCTTCGCGCAACTCCTCGAATTCCAGGCCGCCAGCCTCGCCGATTTCCTGCGCGACAGCCAGAAGGTAATCAAGGGAACCAATCCGGGCGTCGCTCTCTACATGAACGGCAGCGTGCTGGGAGGGAACTACGCCACGGGGCGCCTGGCCCGGGTGATTAATCCGGAAGAAGACCTGATCCTTAACGAAGGCGGCTTCCTTTACAACGACCTCACCCGCATGCCATTGTGGCGGCCGGGCGTGATGGCTCGCCTCCAGGAAACGCAGGCGGGCGGAAAGCCTTACGTGGTGGCTTGTGCGGCGGCGCTCAAAAGCTGGAACATGTCCCTGCTCCCCGAGCCTGAACTGCGCCTGCTATATGCCGACTCGATTGCCAACGGCGCCAGCGTCTACTTTGGTATGTTCCCCTCGGAATGGAACCAGCCCGAAATGAACGCGCTCGCCGCCATGAACCGCTTTTTCGCTCAACACTCGGCCCACTACAAAGGCACGCGGTCCGAGGCCCGGATTGCCGTGGTCTGGTCCGACACGACGGCGAACTTCTACGCAGGCTCGGCAGCCCAGTTAATCGATGCGGCCCGCGTTCCGGCGCGCAGCAACATCGGCAACCTGGAGCAGGAATTCTGGGGATTGACGGAAGCCGTTCTTCGCGCGCATGCCCCCTTCGACGTCATTGACGACTACTCGCTCGAGCACGACGCGCTCGACCGCTACCATGCCATCTTGCTGCCCAATGTTGCTTGCATGAGCGAGGCGAGCGCGGCGCGCCTCGAGGATTATGTGCGGCGAGGCGGTAACTTACTGGCCACATTCGAAACCTCGCTCTACGATGAGGTGGGTGTGCGCCGCCACGACTTGGCCCTGGCTAACCTATTCGGGGTGAGCGCCACGGGAAAGCTCGCCGGTCCCCGGCCCTGGGATTACATGGCCAAGCAGGCCGCCAGCCCCTTGCTCGACCGCATCCCGCGCCAGTGGATCCCTTCTCCCACCTACTATCTCCAGGTGAAAGCCGGCGACGCCCAAGTCGCCCTCCGCTTCACCAAGCCGCTGGTTGGCTCCTACGAATTGCCGCCTCAGCTTTCAGATGATCCGGCGCTGACGGTCCACAGCACCGGCAAGGGAACCGTGGTCTACTGCCCTGGCGACCTAGGCAACATGATCCACGCCTTCCACATGCCTCGAGCCGCTCATCCTCATCGAAAACGCCATCCGCTTGCTTGCGCCACCGGATATCGAACTGGAGAACGTACCGTCGGCCGTCGAACTGGTCCACCGCTCGCAGAACGCCGGCAGGCGCCACTTGCTCCACCTCGTCAATTTCAATGGCGAGATGACGCGCCCCATCCGACAAGTCACGCCCCTGCGCGATGCGCGCATCACGCTCCCGCCGGACATGCAAGCGAGCAGAGTCTACACTTTGATGCGGCCGCAAAGCCTCACGCTGCAAAAAGACGGCCGAGGCCGAACGCAGTTCGTCATTCCCTATATCGCTGAGTACGAGGTGATCGTCATTGAGTAGGTGTCCAAACCCGCGGCCGAGGGTGCTACCCACCGCGCGCCACGAGAAGCGGCATGACGGCAAAAATCCCCAGCATGAGGAGGTAGACCGTTCCCGACACGGGGTCTCGGCTTGCGAGGTACTCGCCAATCGTGAGGCCTTGGAGCCACAGTACGAAGGTGGATTCCGCGCCAAGCATGAGGCCAAGCGCGGTGAAACCGACGCCAAGCCGCGTGCCCGCTTTGGGTGGCAAGGAGAAAAGCCGGGCCACCCACCGCGCCGCCAGAATGGTTACCACGAGCATGATGGGTGCTTCCATCAGTTCGGCAGTCCTCGTACCGAACCTCGGGACTATCCAAAGCACGCGGATGGTTCCCAGCACGAAGCCGGCTCCAAACACGAGAGCGAAATAGAGCGCGCCGGCTTTCAGGATTTGCATAGCAGCTCCCTGCCTTGGAAAAAGCGCAGCGGCTGGTTAATGCGGCGCCGACGCTTTCAGAGTGTAGTTCCGGGCCGGACCCCCGACACCCACTCCGATGTGAACCAGGGAAACCCACCGCTCGAGCTTGTGGTGACCGCTGCGGTGAAGGAGATAAGAGACTCCAATCGAGGCTGCCACGCCAGCCACCTCGAGTCCAGCGAAGAGGGGCCTGTTATCCACGATGTTGTTGCTGAGAAGCCATTCGTTAACCCCGCCGTCGCGAAAGTGCCGCGTGGATGCGTAGTCGAGGGCGCGCCCGGCGCCGACCCCCGCAAAGAGCACGATGTTGTTCTTATCCCAGAATGGATGGCTTCCCTTTGCCGCCTGGGAAGAGACTGCCGACTGCCGGGTGCCCCTACTAATCTCGGTGGCTGCGGCACCCTCCTGGTCTTTCGCTGCGGAGGCCTGCAGGAAAAGGCCGATCAATGCGGAAAAAATGATCCGTTGCGCGACCCGCATCCAGAAATGGAAAGGAGAAAGCGGAAACTGGGAACTGAAGACCTGGTCCTCCAGTTTCGGATCTTCCTTCTCCTGTCCCATGATTCGCCCGCTGTGGTCTCCGCTCGCTCCGTGGTGAAGCGCCTCCTCGGGTCTCTAGAGGTACTTCAGCAACTCATCCAGCGTTTTCTGCACCCCTTCGTAGGGGTCGCCGGGGCCTTCATATTCAATCGAATAGACCCCCTTGAACGCGGCCTTCTTGGAAATCTCGATGCACCTGGGGAAGTCAAATTTGGTCTCGGTCCCGGCAGAGTCAAAATCCAAACCCTTAGCGTGACACACCACCTGCGCATAAGGAAACAGGACTGCAAGCCCTCGCTCGCGCGTGTCCTGGTCCGGAAAGTTGCCGAAATCGGGGAGCGCTCCCACCATTTCCGTGCCTACCAGTTTGAACAGTTTCACCAACTCCTCCGGATGTTCCGAGCCCACGCCGCCGTGGTTCTCAATGATCACGTGCACGCCCTTGGGTCTGCCATAAGCGGCCAGGCGCTTGTAGGACTCGACGGTGGGCGACAAGTCTTCCGGATTCATCTTGCCGGGATCGCATCGGACGGACTTCGAGCCGACGGCAACCGCAACATCGATCCATGCCTTCGCCCCGTTCACTGCGGCGTCGCGCACATCCTTGTCCGCATCGGAGAGCCCGCCGCCTGTCCACAATTCTTTAATGTCGACCGGTATGTTCACCACGCGCGAGTGGATTCGCACCAAGCGGCTCTTGATTTCCGTAAGGTAAGCCTTTTCGGTGGAAGCGAAGTGGGGGGCGCAAAACTCCAGGTTGTGAACCTTATAGCGGTCGGCAATCATCTCCGGGAAGTCGAGCAAGGCGAGCATGTTCCCGGGCAGGGTGAAATCCTTCTCGCGGGTGGCTTGAAAATAATTATGAAGGCTCCACGTGGAAATGGAAATGCGGTTGCGCTTGTCCGGCCTTTCGACGCTGGCGCGGCGGTGTTTCGTTTCTGCCCGGAGTTCCCCGTCCAGAGCCAATGCAGCGGCGCCTCCAGCCATACGGATGAAAAAATCTCGACGAATCATTCGTCCTCCTCTCGGCCTATCGTGAATGTAGGTGGCCGGCAGAGAGAAATGCTAACACCGTTTTTCAGCGTCGTGCTAAACTATTGCAGCCCGCGGTCGTAGGTCATAAGGTGAAGATCGGACAAGGAGTTGGGCTTACACCGACATTATGTCATGACTCTGAGCTTCCTACTGCGTTCCGGATGATCGAGTGGCTCCAGCTTGGCCCGACCCTGGGCAGGCTGTCATGTGCTGCAACCATCGCGCAACCCAATTATTTCCTGATTATTGCCTAATTAAAGACTTGACATTGGCAGGGAGTTTTCGTATATTCTGACCGATTTGAAACGTGTCGCTGGTCGACGGGTAGGGGCGACCGGCCACACATTTCATTCATGCCTCTGCGTCCCTCGAGCCGGCGCCAGCCGTGGGTTTGTCTTAACGAACTCGCAGAGGGACTGGCGGTGCCAGCTGTAGTGTGCTCCCCGGTGGAGAATGGCTGCGATGGGATTGTTTTCTCTACACCTCCTCCAAGGCTCAATGTACCCGTATCTGGTAATTCTTGTCTCGCTCGTTTTGCTCCTGATGTACTCTCGCCAACAGCGCATTGAGCGCGAGACCAAGAACGCTGAATTGCGGTGGTTTTCCGAGCTTCATCTTTTCAGCAAAACCCTTGCCGAAAGTCCCGATCTGAAACAAATGGCCGACTTGACCGTGCGGCAGGCCATTGAAATGTTTGGGCGCGCGGACTGCTACGTTTTAGTTCAAACCAGCGGGTCGGACGCGTTTAGCCATGTCTGCGCCCAAAGGCTCAGCGCGCCAACGGTTGAGCAGTTGTCATGCGAGCCCCTACGTTCTTACCTCGCCTCGTGCGGAGAAAGGTGGGGGAATTTGCTGATTTTCCCCGACCTGTCTCGTCCTTCTCTGGAAATTGCCTGGCAACGCGACGCGCTTTTCCACGAACTTCGATCGCTTTGCGCGCGAGAGGGACTGAGGACTCTAGTGGTAGTCGGATTGCAGGTCCGCGAGAGCTCCTATGGCGTGCTGCTGGTGGGAAGCCGCAAGTTGAGGAGCTTCCGCCCGAACGAACTACGCTTGCTGCTGGCGATGGGTAATCAACTCGGCGTGGCAGTGGAGAATTGGTCTTTGCACAGGGCAGCGGAACGACACAACCAGGAACTCAGGATGCTGCACCGTGTAAGCGAATTGTTGCGCACAACCTTTGACCTCGAATCGCAGGTGGAGATCCTCCGTCAGGAGTTACAAGGGGTGCTCGGCACGTCCAACTTTTCCCTGGCTTTGCAGGACTCATCGGAAGGGCCTCTCAAGACCGTCGTCCCCCTTGAAACCGGCGCTGTCGAGGTCCCCCCGGGAGCAGCAGAGGTGGATGGACTGGCGGACTTCGTCTGCCGGAATCGCCGCCCATTGCTGCTGACGAAGGAACTTCCCGTCGCGGCGCGCCACTTGGGGATTAAATCCCTGGATGGCCGGCTGCGCACCTGGTGCGGAGTGCCCATTCATTTCTCGGACGGCGCCCTGGGTGTACTGGCCGCCGGTGACTTCGAGCGCGAAAACGCCATCAACCAGGGACAGTTTGAGCTGATGCAGGTTCTTGCTGACGAGGCTGCGAGTGCGATCGAAAACGCCCGGCTCTTCGAAAAGGAGCGGCGACGGGCGAGCCATTTGGCGCTCCTGAATGAATTAGCGCAGAAAGCAGCCTCAGTCCTTAATCCGAAAGAACTTCTTTCCAGTATTTGTGGGGAAATCCGCAGCGCCTTCGATCGCGACTTTGCACGGATTGAAGTGGTGGACCCTCAAAGAATCGAACTCATCGTGGAGGCTGAGGCGGGCTACGGACCGGAACTTCTGGGCCGCCGAATCTGTTACGGCGAAGGGCTTTCCGGTGTGGCTGCCATGAATCGTGAGCCCGTACTGGCAAATTCCGTGCTGCGCGACTCTCGATACGTTGCGCTGCGCCCGGCCGTTCGGTCCGCCCTGAGTCTTCCCTTGAAGTATCGCGATGATCTGCTGGGTGTTTTGAGTTTGGAAAGCTTGCGGGAGCATAGCTTTTCTCAACAGGACGTGCTGACTTTGCAGTCACTGGCGGACCAGACTGCTATTGCCCTCCACAATGCTCGCGAGTACCAGTTGGCGCTGGACCAAGCCATCACCGACGGTCTGACAGGTCTCAAGACCCATCGCTACTTTATGGAGGCGCTGGACCGGGAATGGCGGCGGTCGGACCGCAATACGCGTCCCTTCTCCGTGATCATGATGGACCTCGACGGCTTTAAGCAGGTCAATGACCAGGGGGGTCACTTGGAAGGTGATCGAGTGCTCGCGGCTGTGGCCTTCTTGCTCGATGTCCGCTCGAGGCAGTCCAATGTGGTGGCCAGGTATGGCGGGGATGAGTTCGCCATACTGATGCCCGAGACCGACACGGAACAAGCGGAAGCTCTCGCCGAGAGGCTGCGTGTCGCTCTTGAAGCGGACAGCTTCCTGCGCGCCCACGGGGTGACGGCGAGCATTGGCATCGCCACCTTCCCCGACCACGGCCTAACCCCAGAAGAGATTCTCCGAGTTGCGGATTGCGGAATGTACCTTGCCAAACGCTGTGACGGGAACTGCGTGAAGGTGGCTTCGCTGAGCATCGCGGCAGGGAAGGGGGATCGTGATCAGGAACTGCTGGAAGCGTATCTGGGAGTGGCTGTGAAACGGATGTTCTCCACCGGCAATGAAGCCTTCAGCCTTTACCGGCACAAGTTCGAGCAGATGAAGCCGCTTCTGGACACAATCACAGCCCTCGCTTTCGCGGTTGAAGCTAAAGACCCCTTTACGCGGGGCCATTCTGAAGAGGTTTCCAGGTGGGCGGCCAAGATCGCCCTACAGTTGGGATTACCGGAAGCGGAAATCGAAGAGATCAAGCTGGCGGGCGTCGTCCACGATGTCGGCAAAATCCATGTTCCTGAGCGCGTGCTCCTCAAGCCCGCGCTTCTGACGGCAGAAGAGCGCGAGATAATGAGGAGCCATGCGGTCTGGGGCGCCAAGATCCTGGAACCTCTGAAAGTGACAGCTATTGAGCGCATCGTGCGCTACCACCATGAGGCCCTCGACGGGCAGGGTTATCCTGAGGGCTTAAAGGGAGAACAAATTCCTATCGGTGCCCGCATCATCACCGTAGCCGATGCCTTCCAGGCCATAGTTTCCGCCCGTGCCTATAGGAAGGCCCGGACGGTGCAGGAAGCCCTGGCTGAATTGCGCCGCTGTCGGGGCACACAATTCGATCCCTTGGCGGTGGATGCATTGGCCCAATGGATCGAGTCCCATAGCGGGTCGCAAGTGCCCGATTCCGTCGAGAGCCTACTGATTTGAAGCGGGGTGCGCTCGTGGCTGGGAAACGGTCCTACCCCGAAGGGGCCACCTTGCTGAGAACTTCGAGGGTGGGTAGTAGGCCGGTATGGTGTTCTAGCCGTGAGTTCCCGAAGCCGCCTCGACGTCAATCTAGCCTACTACATCAGCATGCCTTCCCTTGTCGCGTCGCGAGTCGTCGCGTGTACGGTCGGACTCACTTCAGCGACCGGACAAAGCCTGCCGCTCGCTCAGTGAACCCCGACGCCACCCACCGCGGTGGACTTCGCTGTATGCCGGTGTGACCGTCGAAGTTCCCGAATATCCTCTGTATCCGCGGCGATAACCTGTACAGGGAGTGGCCAGCCTTGTCCTTTCCCACTGAACTGATTTTTACTGCCTTTTCCAGAAGTCGGCTGCCCGTGCCACCTCTCACGAGGATCAGCCTGTGCTTCTGTTGTTTGAATACACTCGCGTGCATTACGTGGAAATTCTTCCTGAACGGCCTCAGTTCTGCGCCCGTGAAAGAAGTTGCCAGGCCTGCATGTCTGACCTCGAAATACCCAATGATATAAAGCGCAGGTCGGCAGGCGAAGTCCCATCCCTTGAGACCCGCGTAAAACACCAGGAGACTGCCTTCGTTGAGTCGCTGCAGAGATGCCTTGGGGGGCGTTGGATCACCATAAGTGAACGCGCGGAACTCGGGGTCGAAGTGGATGGATTGACCGGACATCGCTTCGCGGCGCCCCTCAGGGAAGTAGTCGATCATCCTTCGCCCATGCCTCCCCCGAGTGTTGCCATACGTCCTCTTATCAACGCCCCGCCCGTCCGGAATTGGGACGTACTCGAACGAACCATCCCTGAACAGTGGTCCAAGGATTCCGCCGCTTCCAGTGTCGATGCCTACTCTGAGTAGGACTACCTGCATCGTCTGGCCTCCTCCTTTCTTTTCTCTGCGGAAAGCCGTTTCTTAAGCTTCTCAACCTCTGCTCGGCACCGATGCAGAATGTTCCTCCCCGTTCTGAGGCGACGCAGGATGCGAAAAGTCTTCCTCGCATCACACTTCTTTGGGAGCTGCCTTGGGTTGTTGTCGGATGCAGATTCTCCGAGGTTGTACGCCTTATCGAAGTAGACCAGCTTCATGGGTCCGATCACGGCGTAAAAACCTCCTGGTCGCAGCTCACAGTGCTCCTTCTCGATGTAACCGACGACGAGCACTCTTCCCGCATGTTTGGGTTGATTATTTCTGCACGTTGTGAAGAGAAATAGATACCTCTCGCGGCTCTTCAGGAATCCTCGAATGCTTGCCTGATTGCATTCGCAGCAGTAGTTTTCAGCACACTTCTCAATGTAAGGCTCGGTCTTGTAGCCCGCTCCCTGCTCATCTAAAACATCCCGGACCGGGAGTGGCGAGGAGGGCGAATGATAGAAGAAGTGCAGCCTGCCTGTTTCGTCCAAATCTGTGAGGTTGACCTGAAGTGAACCACTCGTGCGGTAAGATTTCTTCCGGCAGCTCATATGTGTTCCTCCTGCTGGCGGGTCCGATAGGAGGTCCCCGGTAACTGACTGTCCGTACCCATGTCCTCGATCTACAACGTTGCGAAAGGAAATGCTGAAGTGTGGCTGCGGCTTCTTGCTATTCCTTGAGCGACTCGCCCGCAAGAATCTGGTTCAATTTGGAGCGAAAGGCGCCGAGGAGTTCCTCAACAATCTGTCGCTGTTTATCCACCAAGGGTTCGAGGACAGGTTGGGAAGTGTCCGGAGATGCTGGGAGGGACTGAGCAGGGGGACTTTCGGGCTCCTCGCGGGCCGTCTCCTTTGCTTGGCCGGCGTCGGTTGTCAAACCCTCAAACAGTTGCGCGGCCTGGTTCAGACGACCCTGGAGCAGGGTTCTGAGGGCTTCCGCGTCGGTACGTTGCCGCTCCTGCGCGGTGGCGGTCAAGGCTTCAAGCTGCTTTTGGAAAATTTCCAGCAATTGGTGTGAATGCGCCTCGAGGTGGGTCTTGGCTTGCTCCTCCCATTCTCTCGCCACGAGCGCGGCCATACCAACGCCTTTGTAGAGCCGGTCCGGGAGTTCCTGGAAAGCTTGCTCGGCCCCACTCCTGATCTCGGCCGTCACTCGGGCGGCGGATTCGTCGGCGGTCAACTGAATTTTTGTGCGCAGGGATTCCAGGAGACCTTGCAAACTGGCTTGGATTGCCGCCTCCATCTCTTGCCTTTGCTGCCTCACCATTTCCAGCAGCGTGGTGTGGAGTTGCTCGCGGAAAGACGCTGACATTGCCCCGGCTTCACTTTCCAGCGATGTCAGAGTCGATTGGCGCGCCACCGCCAAGTGCTTCCGTGTCTCCTCCACGCACTGTTCCTGGGCGGACCGGAGTCCCTCTTTCAGCAGTTCCAGAGCATCTTCACCTTGTTTGTTGAATTCTCTGGCTACCAGTTCCAGCGCCCCTTCCACAGTACCTTCGAGCTTTTCCGATATCTCCCGGCCCGCTTTTTCCGAAAACTCGCGGGCGGTGGATCCCACTTCGGATTGCAATTGGGCGCCGAGCGCCTGCGCTTCGGCGCGAAACTTCTCGAGCATGGACGCAGATTCGCCAGCCAGGCGTGGAAGGTACTCCTCCGCCGTCTTCTTCAAACCGAGTTCCAGGGTCTGGCGGGCGGCTTGCAACTTCGCGGCGGCTTCGTCGCCGGCGCGATTCAATGAATCCACGGCAGAGTCCACGCATACAGAAATTGCCTTGGCTGCGGTGCCGGATTCTTCTTTGCATATTTTCCTGGCATGGATTCCGGCGTTCAGAGCCTCTGCCTGAATTTCCTGTCGCATTCCTTCCAGGCTGTGTCGGATGGAATCCTCGCCGCTCTTGCGGGCGCTCTCGATTTGCGCCTTGAATGCTTCGAGCTGCCGACGCCCCACCTCCTCTGCCGCGCGCTCCATTTGGGCGCTCAACGACGGTGAAACCTCCTCCGTGGCTTTCCGAGTGCCCGCCTCCGCAGCGGCGGTGGCCTCCTTCACCAATGCATCCAGTTCGGCCCTGGCCTTTTCTGCCGCCCGTTTGCACTCGGCTTGAAACTCCAGCACCGCCTTGGACAGACTCTCCTGCGCCAGCGGCGGAAGACGCTCGCCCAATTCCTTGGTGACACTCTCCACTACCCCGGCGGCCCCCGCCTGCAATCGCTGCTCTGTCTCGCCCGCCCAACGCGCCGAGGCCGACCCGAGCTTTTGCTCGATTTCCTGGTCCAGCCGGGAAAGCACGGATTGCAGCTTCGCGCCGCTCGCCTCCTCGATTTGCCTGGCCACTTGCTCAGCCTCTAAGCTCACATCGCGCCGCGCCGCGCTGGCTTTCGAGAGCAGATCCTCCACCTCCGCCCGCGCCGACTGCACGCGATCCGCAGTCTCCGCCTGAATTTCCTGTCGCATTCCTTCCAGGCTGTGTCGGATGGAATCCTCGTCGCTCTTGCGAGCGCTCTCGATTTGCGCCTTGAATGTTTCGAGCTGCCGATGCCCCGCCTCCTCTGCCGCGCGCTCCATTTGGGCGCTCAACGACGGTGAAACCTCCTCCGTGGCTTTCCGAGTGCCCGCCTCCGCAGCGGCGGTGGCCTCCTTCACCAATGCATCCAGTTCGGCCCTGGCCTTTTCTGCCGCCCGTTTGCACTCGGCTTGAAACTCCAGCACCGCCTTGGACAGACTCTCCTGCGCCAGCGGCGGAAGACGCTCGCCCAATTCCTTGGTGACACTCTCCACTACCCCGGCGGCCCCCGCCTGCAATCGCTGCTCTGTCTCACCCGCCCAACGCGCCGAGGCCGACCCGAGCTTTTGCTCGATTTCCCGGTCCAGCCGGGAGAGCACGGATTGCAGCTTCGCACCGCTCGCCTCCTCGATTTGCTGGGCCACTTGCTCGGCTTCTAAGCTCACATCCCGCCCCGCCGCGCTGGCTTTCGAGAGCAGACTCTCCACCTCCGCCCGCGCCGACTGCACGCGATCCGCAAGGACGCTCATTTCCTGCCTGAGCGACTGTGCCTCTTCGATCTTTTCTTGCAGGGATTTGAATGCAAGCAGGTCCGCGGCGGGCGCTTTAGGGACTCCCGTGCCCTCTTGTCGAGGCGACGCTATTTGAGCCGGCGGGCCGCCGGCTTCGCCGGCGAAACGAGACAAGGCATTTACCGCCATGTTGAATTGGCTGAGGCCTCCGGTTCTCTCTCCAGCCTCCGCCGGCGATCCTTGTGACACGAAGTGCGAGATTTCCGCTTTCTGGTCTTTCTCAGGCGTTGCTGCGGATATCTCCCGAGCTTGCGGCGCAGCCTGCGGGCTCGTGCTTTTCTGCTCCCCCGGCACGACCTGACGCTCCTTCTGCCAATCCTCGGGGGGAAGCTTGACTCCCCAAACGTTCTGCGCTTCCAGCAGTTCAACGCAGACTTCGTACGGATCCTCTGCAAAGCGCCTCTCGCAAACCCTGCTGACCCGAGCCTTGGCCGTCCGGCCCAGCAGGGGATTCTCGATAACAATCTGGTCGTCGTTGGCCAGCAGGTGGAAAGTGGCGATCCTGCCGCCGTGTTTGTTAACGCTAATCGTCCAGGTATTCTCCTTGAAGGACTGCCCGGACGCGTCTGTGCCACGCAGGGTCACGGGGACTATGATCGATAGACGGGCGCTGCGACGCCCAACCACACCGGGAATGTCGGCCTCATCAGGATTCGATTGCATATAAACGTGTAAAAATGTTAGTGGATTAACACGGGCAAGTCAACAGACCCACCATGGTACGGAGGTACCGCGACCCATGGCGCCGGCAGTTCACTCTTAAGGAGTTAACCATTGCTGTACTAGCCCCTGGGCCCGCACGGACTCCCCCTACGGCGCGCACAAATGCTGTGGCAGATTCGCTTTCTTGCGCCGTCATCCGGAGCGCCGGATCTCAGTGCCTTCACGCAAAGCGGGTTGGCCGGTATGCTTCCAGGGACAGAGAAGTGGAGCGGGTAAGAACCAGTTCGGAGATTTGCTGAGCGGTGATGGGAGCCAGAAGGATACCGTGGCGAAAGTGACCTGTAGCTAGGATAAGATTATCCAGTTTGCTATACCCTAGAACGGGCAGATGATCGGCCGTGTCCGGGCGAAGCCCCGCCCAGGCGCGAAGGAAAGCGCACTCCTTCAGCAATGGGGCGAACCTCATTACCCCGTTGAGGATGGATTGTAGTCCTTCCGCCGTGACGGTTTTGTCGAACCCGGCATATTCGGCTGTGGTCCCGACCACGACCCGGCGGGCCGAGCGGGGCACCAAGTAATGGATTCCGGCACGAACCACGTAGGGGATCTCACGGGGCGATTCAAATTCCATCATTTGGCCGCGACAAGGTTGCATGGAGAGCGGAAGCCCGATTTGGGCGGCTAGTCCTCCCGACCAGCAACCTGCCGCCAGCACGAAACACCCTGCGGAATAGAGCGTTGCCTGGCCGCCGGCATGGCCAGAGCTGGCGTGAATTGCTTCCACACGGTTCTCCCGGACACTCAGATCCTTCACCGCGCAGTGGGCGTGAAATTGCACACCCCGGCGTCGGGCGGCTTCGACTACCGCCCGCGCTAATTTTTCGCTGTCCACCCGATGGTCCTCAGAAACGCCGAGGGCCAGCCGGACCTCACTCGAAAGCCCAGGCATCCTGTGCTGAAGGTCGGCCGGAGTGAGCCTTTCCAGTGGCAGGCCGGCGCGCGTCTGGTTCCAGTAGAGCTTTTCAAGTTCTGCGATTTGTTTTTCCTCTACCGCAACCAGCAGGCTTCCTTCGCGACGAAAGTCCACCACCTGCCCGCTCAATTCCTCGATTTCCGCAACGAAGTCCGGAAACAGAGCATGACTGGCGGCGCAAAAGGCGAAGAACGCGTCGGGTTCAGCGCTTTCGGCTTGGGGAGCGATCATTCCCGCCGCCGCGCTGCTGGCTTCCGCCCCGGGCTCGCCGCGATCGAAAACCAATACCCGGAGCTTGGCTTGTGCCAGGCGCAGCGCGATTGAAGAGCCGATCAAGCCGCCTCCGATTACGATCACGTCAGCGGTGGACGACGAACTTGATACAGGTGCCATATTTGTTAGTGTATCACTAAACTCGTTGACAGGTCCCGACCGGTGCAAACGTATGGTGGTGTCATTTGGAGTGGCATCCCTTTCGAAACGCCAGTCATTCCCGCGAAAGCGGGAATCCCGTCGGTAGACAGGGCATTTCCGAAAGTTTGCCCGGTGGATTCCCGCTTTCGCGGGAATGACTGCGACATGCATGGCCCATGTCCTGCAAATGACACCAGCGCCTGTAGCGAATAGACGCGGAAACGGTATGAGTTGTGGCATAATTCAGGCTTGGACACACGTCGGCGGCGCACAGTGTAGCGCGAGGAGCGAGAGTTGCCCTGTCCTATTTGCCAACATCGCAAAGTGAAGAGGTTTTGCCCCGCCAGAGGAGAAAGCATCTGCGCGGTTTGTTGTGGAACCGAACGAGAAGTGACTATCGACTGCCCCACTGACTGTCCCCACCTCGTGGACAGCCGCAATTACGATGAGGGACGCCGCCAGGTCGATTGGTCGAAGGTCCCTTTTGCGGACGTCAGGATTCCTTTCGAGTTTGCCCAAAGCCACACCCCGCTCCTGATGGCGTTGATCTCTTCCATCTGGGAATATGCTCGGGAGCATCGCCAGGTGGTAGACACGGACGGGATTGCGGCCCTCCAGGCGCTGGCCGAGACTTACCGCACGCTTTCGAGCGGCCTTTATTACGAAAAGCCTCCGGATTATCTCTACCGCCGGGAACTCTACCATGCCCTGAAGGCCGGCCTGGAACAATTCAAGCAAGCCGAAACACAAAGGGCGGGCATGGCTGTTACACGGGACAGTGAAATCCGGGATAGCTTGATTTTTCTCACCCAGCTCGGCGCCACGCGCGAAAATGGGCGGCCCAAAGGCCGCGCCTTCCTTGACCTGATTTGCTCCCAGCTTGGGCCCGAAGCTTCCGCCAAACCCGCTTCCAATATCGTGCTGCTGCCCTGATCTATCAGGGCACCGCTCAGCAGGCGATTTTCTTGCTTGTAATGTGTGAACAGATGTAGACTGCACAGCTATCAGGCAAAAGATTAAGGCAAACGGCCACGCGCAGTCCCGGTGTGGTTGGCGGGTTACGCGGTCGCTTTTTCGGCGGGCATTCAAATCATCGGGGCTCAATTTGGCAGAAAATTACGGCCAGGATCTTGTGCGGGGGTGACTCATGGGATGGTTGATGGCGGGTGTAGGACGATGTGACATTACTCCGGCCCCGGGGACTCCGCAAGGAGGATGGGGCGCGGCCACGCACCAGCGCGGGCTTGATGCAGACATGCCTTTGTACGTCACCGCCCTGGTCCTGAAGAGTTCAGATAAATCCGTGGCCATCGTCGACATTGATCTCATAGGCTTCGAAGCCGACTTTGGCGCAAAGATCATGGATGCGGTGGTTAGTTTGACAGGACTTTCCCGCGAGCACGTTCGATTGTCCTGGACTCACACCCACTCCGGACCGAACACCTTCCGCCTGAAGTCAATAACTGAGGGTCTGGACATGGTCTTGAGCTACCTGGAGGCGCTGCCGCTGCGAATTGCCCGCGCGGTGTGGAAAGCACAGCAGAACCTTAAACCCGTGCGGCTCGGTGTTGCCTCGGGCCAATGCGAGATCAACGTCAATCGTCGCCTGAGTTTACCGTGTGGTGGCGTGGTGGTGGGAAGGAACTGGGAAGGCCCCGCTGATCCAACCGTGCGCGTGGTGCGCTTTGATGATCTCGAGGAAAACCCCGTCGCCACAATTGTTCATTATGCATGCCACCCGACAACGATGGCTTGGCAATGCCAGCATTTCACCCCGGACTACCCGGGCGTCACAAGGCAAACTGTCGAGAGAGAAGTGGGAGGCCTCTGTCTGTTTCTTCAAGGCGCGGCGGGGAATGTGACCCCGCGGCGCGGTTTCACAGGGGACCTGAAGGTTTATCGGCATCATGGCCTGTTATTGGGTTTAGAATCTGCAAAAGTGGCAACAAACATTGAGACATTACCCAAGAAGGAGCAATTCCAGGGCGTTCTCCAGTCAGGGGCGCCGATTGCGCTTTACGAAGACCGTCCGACGGAGCCAGATGAAGCGGACTTGCGAGTCATTTGGCGTCTGCTGAAACTCCCGCTTAAAGAAAGGAGGCCCCCGGATGAATTGGAGGCAGAAGCCGAGGCAGACCGGCTAGAGCTCGAAGGGATGCGCGAAAAAGGAAGTGAAGAAGAAATCCGCGTCGCGACAGCAAGAGCTGTCCAGGCCGGCTGGAGGGCTGATTATGCCCGGCTTTATTACGGCAAGACCCACAGCGATTGGCCATTGCAGGGCATCCGCATTGGGCCTGTAGCACTACTGGCGATCGCGGGTGAACCCTTTACGGAAATTAACCAGGCCATCGTGTCAAAATCTCCTTTTCCTCACACTCTGTTTTCGGGGTATTCCCACGGGGGTTTTGGTTATATCCCCGCGCGGAACGCCTATGCGGAAGGAGGCTATGAGGTGGAGGCTTCGCCATTTTCCGTCGAAGCTTCCGATGTCATCGTGAGTGAGAGCCTGGCGGTTCTAAGGGAGCTGGCCGGCGGCTAGCGTCCTGAATCGAATGTTGGCTAAAGAACTCAGCCCGCGTAGCGGGCGACATCTTGTGGCCCACGGCGGCAGCCGTGGGAGAAGGAGCATCCCACGGCATTTTCTGAGCCCCGCCAGGGGCGACATCAGTCCGTCGGCGCATCTGTTGCCGACCCGCGCTGATGTACCAGATGCCGCCCCTGCCGGGGCTGAGGACCTCCCTGGGGATATTCGGTTCCCACGGCTTGCGCCGTGGGCCAAAGGACCTCGCCGCTGCCGCGGCTTGAAACGGGAGAAGTCTCAGCATCACGCAACGATAGTTGGGCGGGAGAAACGGAGCCATACCATGCAGCTTAAGGGCAAAGTAGCGCTTGTGACGGGCGGGGGCACGGGGATAGGCAAAGCCATAAGCCTTCGGTTTGCACAAGAAGGCGCAAAGGTTGCTGTGGCAGGCCTTGATTCAATGCCACTGGAAGAAGTGGTGAAACAAATCGAAGCGGCGGGCGGAGAAGGTCTCGCCATCCGGTGTGATTTGAGAATTGTCGAGGACACCCGGCGGGTGGTGGAGGAAACCCTCAAGAGGTTCTCCGCCCTGCACATCCTCGTCAACAACGCGGCCATGGTGGATTTGAACAGGGCGGTTCACGACATGACGGTGGAAGAATGGGACGGATGTTTGAATGCTTCGTTGCGAAGCGTTTTCCTCATGTCCAAGTGGAGCGCCCCGGCCATAAGACAAGCAGGTGGCGGGGCCATTATCAATTTGGGTTCTGTAGGAGCCATGATGCCCTGGGCCGAGGGAGCTGCTTACTGCGCTGCCAAGGGCGGCGTCATTACTCTGACAAAGGTTCTGGCGATCGAATACGGGCCTTGGAAGATTCGAGTCAATGCCATCAGCCCTGGCGCGGTGATGACTCCCAACCTTCAACGTGCCATTGAACACTTCGGGCACCAAGAGAAGTTGAACGCCAAGAGCGTGCTCCATCGCGTTGGCCAGCCAGAAGAGATAGCCAACGCGGCTGTCTTCTTGGCGAGCGACGAAGCCTCTTACGTGACTTCAGCCAACCTCGTAGTGGATGGCGGGTACCTTACTATGTAGTGCCTGCGGTCTGTCAACTGACGGACCGCACTCCAAAGCAGGTGAAAACCTATGGTCATGCGCGACTTGGAAGGTCACGGCAAGCAAGCGAAGTACACCCCAGCTACACTTATCACCCTGATGCTCCTGAGCCCAATAATTTGGCTAATCCTGGAAGGAGCGGCGAGCGCCGCCACAACCCAGAAGCATTACTTTGGTCATGACGCCCAAGAGGACCAATACGGAGTGATAGCTCCCTGGTACAAGGGCCAAAACGGGCAATTCGACTTCCGCGTGCGAGTCGCCGCAGAGACCATCAAAAGATACCCATGGGCGAACCGGGACCGCGCGGTGATGGCCGCACCCGAATACGTCTTCAACGGAAACTGGAATATCGATTCCGAGGGCAAGATCACGATACCGCATGAAAAAGACTGGGAGAACGGTGACCTCGTTCAGCGCGCTGCCTACGTCATCAGTAGCATGCTCGAGTACTACAGATATTCCGGTGACCCGGCCGTCTTCGCCATCATCAACCCAACAATCGACTACATGCTCGACCATTGCCAGACGAACGCCGATCACGGCTGGCCGAACATGTTGATCAGTGTACCGACCATGGGCACTCCCTACGGCGATTGCCGTTTGGGTCCAAATGAAGAGCTCGCCCGCGGAAACGGGAAAATCCAGCTGGATATCGTGGCAGAAATGGGTCTGCAATTGGTCCATGCATATGAACTGACGGGAAACGCTCGCTGGTACGAGGCAACCAAACACTGGGCCGACCTGCTGGCAAAGAATCGTCGCTCGGAGCCAGGGTCGTCACCGTGGGGACGTTATGCGAACAACGCCGGGGGACAAGGAATGAACGGGGTGCAGACGGGAGGAGTCGCGACCATCCTCTGGTTCCTGGATGAGATGATTCGCTCAGGTTACAAAGGGACTGACAACAGCCTCGTGGCTGCGCGGGACGCGGGGCGTAAGTATCTGCGGGATTTCCTCCTGCCGGCCTGGACGGTTGACGACTCCTGGGGGCGCCACTTCTGGGATTGGGAAGATCCCGTACAAACCTTGTATCCCAGCGATTTCGTGCCCATGTACCTCATGGATCACAAGCATTACTTTCCAAACTGGCGCAACGACGTTCGCAATATCCTGAGTCTAAATCTGAATCATACAAGTGTCAGCCCGAAATCCAACGGCGACACCTTTAGCGGCGCTTGGGCATACCCGGAGTCTTCCGGTTGTTGTGAACGCTCCTTGTCCTACAGCCCCCAGGAGTTAGCAAGGACGTTTGCCCGCTACGGAGTGGAAGCAGGCAGCGAGTGGGCGAGGGAAATTGCGCGCCGTTCAGAACTGCTGACCACCTACGACGGACAGGAAAACGGGCAAGCCATGGATAACATCGATGGTGGATCTATTGTGGACGGGAGCTGGTTCAAGATTGCTCACCCCATGGCCCTGGATTACGTATTGAAAACCATGGCTTGGCTGCCCGAAGTAATGGGACCGAACCGCGAGAATCACATCATGCGCAGCACGGGTGTCATCAAGAGGGTGATTTACGGCGCGGGAGAAATCCGCTATTCCACCTTTGATGCCCCGGCGAATAGCATCGAGGTGCTGCGTCTCGCTTATTCACCCACCACGATAACGGCGAATGGCAAAGCGCTCCAGCAGGGCTCGATTCTGTCCGGAAACGGGTACACGGTGCAGCCTCGCAAGGGAGGCGATACGATTGTGCGCATCCGTCACGACGGGGCTGAGGAAATTGTGATTCGGGGAAATGATCCTCAAATAATGGTCGATGATACGGAAATGACCTTCGACGGGGAGTGGCACAAGACTCCGCATAAGGAGGATTTTAAGGGAGCGTCACAAGCGGCTGCACAATCCGGGTCGAGCGTGAGTTATCGGTTCAGAGGAAACCAGGTTCGGCTGGTGGGACGAGTCGGGGGGAGTGGGGGTCTCGCAGATGTTTATTTGGATGGGACCAAGCAACTGGCGGGGATAGATTGTTTCAGCCCCCTCCCTCTGTATAGGCAAATCCTTTACTACAAGAATGGGCTCTCGGAGGACGTCCACACACTCAAAGTGGTTGTGCAGGGGCAGGGGAATCCGATTTCCAAAGGCGATGAAGTATATGTGGACGGGCTGGAGTATTCGCAGGCCACAGGAGATAGCGGCTTCGGCGAGGGCGGGGGACCGAGGGAAGCGCAACGATTTATCTTCGGGTACACGGGGAGGAAAGATTACATCGACTCTTATGGAGAGGCGTGGAGGCCTGGGACGGAATTTGTAGTGCGAACGGGTAACTTGACCGACGCCGTGGCAAAGACCTGGTGGACCATGAGACAGGCAGTCTTTGTCCAGAATACCCCCGATCCGGAACTCTACCGTTATGGGGTTCACTGGCCGGACTTCACCGTGAACGTGACCGTGGGGCCGGGCAGCTATCACGTGCGGTTAAAGTTCGCGGAGACGCAATACGAAGGGCCAGGCCAGCGGGGAATAACGATTTACTTGAACGGGGAAAAGGTCATCGAGGGTCTGGATGTTTGGGCGACGGCGGGTGGAGCCAATCGAGCCGTTGATTTGGTTTATAACGATATTCACCCCCAAAATGGAGTCATCGCCCTACGCTTCGAGGGAACAACATTGCAGCCAAGCAAGGGAGAAGCCGTGGTGCAGGCCATTGAGGTGGCTCCCGGTGATGGCGGCAAGGGTAGCAGCCCCAAGACCATCCATTGACCTATCTCGGGCTGGCGTAGAGGCGGCTTTAGGCCGCCAACTGGCGAGGTAAACTCGCCGCTATAACTGTAGCGGCGGCTTTATGCCGCCACTTGGCAAGGTAAACTCGCCGCTACAACAGCAAGCTGGCCCGCTACCAGCGTAAGGGGGAAGATACTTGGCAAACACCAATCGCCTCTACGACTGGGGCATGCTGCTCCTATGTAACATGATTTGGGGCAGCCAGTTCGTTATCTATAAAGTCGTTCAACGGCAAGCGGGTCCGGTCTTCGCTGCGCTCTTTCCGATTACTATCGCGACGCTTCTGCTCATTCCCATAGTGAGCCGGAAACGCCAGCCGGCCCCTACACCACATGGCAGCTTTTCGTGGCGGGGAGATATTTCTCAGTTCATTCTTATCGGGGTCTTCGGCCAAGTTGTGGCACAACTTTTTGTGGCGTGGGGAGTTCGATTCACACTCGCTTCCAATGCTGCGCTGCTGGCGCTGAGCCTCCCCATCTTGACGGCAATCATGGCCTATTTCTTTCTCCGCGAGCGTATGACGCCGGTCCGCTGGTGGAGTTTCGCCCTTGCGATCGCCGGAGTTATCGAGTGTTCAGGCATTCGGTGGAGGGAAGTAAATTTTACCAGTTCTAAATACCTTATCGGCAATTTAATGTTCTTTTTGGCAATGAATGCCAGCGCCTTCTACAATACCTATAGCAAAAGACTGCTGCGGCGATACTCACCCATTGAAGTTCTGTTCCGAAGTTACTGTGTGGTCGTGGTTGTGATGCTGCCGGTCGCAGTTCTTACCGAGCCGCACACTTTCCGAAACATACCCAATTTCACTCCGGCTGTCTGGCTCGGGTTCTTCCTTTTGGCATTTTTCCAATACTTTCTAGCCATGCTTATGTTTCTCAGCGTGCTCACGCGCCTGGACGCCACTCAGGCAGGGCTCTCCAATTACCTAATTTCATTCTTCGGGCTCATCGTGGCATTTCTTGTGCTCCACGAGCGGCTGACCAAATTCATGCTCTTGGGTGGATTGCTGGTTCTTGCCAGTACGCTGCTGGTGACGATTTACGAAGGAAGGAAAAAGCTCCAACCCGCTTCCACTGCGCCGCCAGGAAGTTAGGCGGGATTTTTCACCAGGGTCGGAAGGGTGGGTCTTCACAGGCTGAGGAAAAAGCCCTCCAAACTGTCATTCCGAGCGGAGCGAGGAATCTTGCCCTGCCCCGCATGGACTCGAAGCTCAAGTTGACCAAGTGGCAGGTAGAAGAAAGAACAGAACGAGATTCCTCTCCGTCGGCTGACGGATCGGAATGACACCGGGAAGGCTGCAACACCGCCCGTCAGGCTGGTGCTCTGCCACAGTCTTTAATTTTCATCAACTCGCCACCCCGCAGGGCAGATTGATGAGCAATGATGCCGGGCATAGTGAACGCTATCGCCTCATAAACATTCACCGTGGGCCAGCGGTCTTCAAGGATCGAACTGATGAACTCGTGCGTCAGAAAGGTGTGCGACCCACCATGGCCGGTCGTCACCCGCATGGGCGGGGGGAGAACTTCCCAGTGCCTCGGCTCTTTGTACGCCTCGATCTTGACTTCCCCTTCCGGATACCCGTTGGCGTCGATCACCGTCTTACCCTCTTTGCTGATCTGGATCACCGTATCCGCTGACCCTTCCGGCCGCTCCATGATGTAGGACATCAGGTTCCCGTAAATGCTTCCCCGCTCGGTCCCACCTGCCGCCACATGCCAGAAAACTGAAATCCGGGAACTGTGCCCTCCGGAGGTCTTGAAGAATCCCGTCGTGTTCCAATAAGGATTCTTATATTCGTTCGTCGCCAGCACCTCGTGCCCGTCTCCCCAACCCACGGCCTCGACCTCTACCAGTCGCTCGCCGGTGATCGGAACCACGATGCCCGCGCAGTGCGTGGGATAATGCATGGGTGGAAAACCATAACGCCAGGTCGGGAATCCCCGTTCATCAAACATCAGGGGGATCAAACCTTCGTGATGGTATTCCGCCTCAGTGTAGAAGATTGTGCCAAACTTCCCTTGACCCGCCCATTCGCGACAGGTAATGACCTGCGGACGGTAGTAGCTGGTCTCCGCCATCATGTACTTCATCCCCGTCTTCTTGACGGTCTCCAGCAGCAACTCCAGTTCCTCCACCGACATCCCCGCCGGCACCGCGCTGATCACGTGCTTGCCGACTTTCATCGCTTCCGTCACCATCCAGACGTGCAACGGCGCCGGTGTGAACACCGCTACAGCGTCCAGTTCAGGGTGTTTGAGAAATTGCCGGAAGTCCTTGTACTGGCTGGCCGGCCCATAAACCTGCACCATGTGCTTCAGCCGGTCCTCCCGCAGATCGCAGACCGCCGTGACTTTGCAATTGGGGTCCAAGTGCCATTGGAATGCGGAGCCGAAGTTTCCACCCACAACTCCTATCCTCACAACCTTGTCGCTGGGCGTTCGGAAAAAGACTCCCCCCGCCGCCGTGACGGCCGGGGCTGCCACAGCGACGGCCGCCGCTCCGATCCCTTTCAGAAACTCCCGCCGTCCAACACCACAAGCGTTGCTGCCTGGCATGAGCCTACTCCTCTCATAGTTGAGAAATTTCCTGTTTCTGCGTGGTGCCATCGCTCCTCGATGCGAACGATGCGTTCAAACGATACGCACGGTCTGTTCCGCTGTCAAGCGCTCGGCATCGAGAACGTCGGCATCGAAAAACATGGGAAACAAAGTGTATACTTTCCCGTCCAGGCTGAAGAACTGGAACTAGACCAGTCGGACGCAAATACCAGTTGGAGTGATTCATTGACTCACATGACGGGGGCGCAGGCGCTGATCCGCCTGCTCCAAGCAAGCAAGGTGCGCTACGTGTTCGGCAACCCTGGTTCGACGGAGTTGCCGTTCATGGATGCTCTGTGCGAGCAGGACGCCATCCAGTACATCCTGGCCCTGCACGAAATCCCCGCCGTGGCGATGGCCGATGGGTACGCGCAAGCCACTCGTTCCCCTGCCGTTGTAAACCTGCACATTAGTTGCGGCTTGGGCAACGGCATGGGAATGCTTTACAACGCGTATCGTGCGGGCTCGCCGCTGGTGGTAATGGTCGGACAGCAGGACCGCCGCTTGGCTTTCTCGGAGCCTGTATTGTGGGGAGACGTGGTGAGGGTCGCCCGCCCCTGGACGAAATGGGCTGCCGAAATCCAGCGTGTGCAGGATCTGCCACGGGGGCTGTATCGCGCCTTGAATGTAGCAGTCACGCCTCCGACAGGGCCTGTGCTGCTCTCCCTTCCCGTGGACCTCCAAATGGAAGACATGGAGCTTGGCCCTACACCTTGTCACTTCCCCGATACGCGTCTTCGCCCTCCCCTGGCGGAGTTGCGCCGGGCAGCGGAAATCCTGGCCAAGGCCGCAAACCCATGCATTCTGGCTGGCAGCCGTGTCTGCGAATCGGATGCGGTGCAGGAACTGGTGGGCTTGGCCGAGCGTCTTAGCACGCCAGTGTTCCAGGAATCACCAATCTCCCATGGTCGCTCGAGCTTTCCTTCGAATCATCCCCTGGCGGCGGGGATGCTGCCCCGGTGGGCTCCGGACGTGCGGCAAAGACTGGCAGAGTTCGACGTGCTGCTGGCGGTTGGCATCGACCTGCTCCAAGAATACATTTACCACGAACCGAGTAACCCCCTTCCGGAAACGGCTTGCATTGTCCATGTGGATGTCAATCCGTGGGAGTTGGGTAAGAATTATCCCCCCGCAGCAGCCGTGCTGGGTCACCTGAAGCCGGCGCTGGCGGAGTTGGCGGCGCTGCTGGAGCAGCTCATGTCACCGACGCAGAAGCATGCCGCAGCTCTTCGATTGCGCTCGCACGTTCAGGCGCACGACACCCAAAGAGAGTCCCTCCGCAGACATGCGGAAACTCAGTATCACCTTCGCCCGATGACACCACTTTGTCTAATGGACAGCTTGGCCCGGGTGCTGCCGGAGAATATTGCGGTTGTAGAGGAGACCTCCACCATTAGCAATCTCTACCTGGAACGTTCAGGACTCCTTCGCAATACAGATGGGTATTTTGGCCAGCGCGGCTGGGCCTTAGGGTGGGGGCTAAACTGCGCCCTTGGTGTGAAACTGGCTTGGCCCGGCGGCGGTGCTGGCGATCCTCGGCGATGGCGCGGCGCTTTACAGTTGCCAAGGCTTGTGGACTGCGGCCCGCTACCGCATCCCGGTAACATTCGTGGTCTGTAACAACAAGGAGTATCGCGTCCTCAAAGACTGCGCGAAGATTATGAAGCTGCCGCAATCTTTGCAGGGGCGCTTCGAAGGTATGGACATTGTCGATCCGGAGATCGACTTCGTGGGATTGGCCAAAAGCTTCGGGGTAGCAGCTCAGCGTGTAACAGCGCCGGAAGAACTGTGCGAGGCCGTGCGTGATTCTCTCACCAGGACGACACCGACCGTAATCGAAGCACTCGTGGGACATCCGGAAGACCCCGAGCACTGAACCCGCCGCTAAAACAGACCTTCTGGTGGATGACACGAATTCCTGTGGCGTTTTATCTTGACAGGCCAGGAACCTTTGAGGTATAAAAGGTATATTTATGCATTGAATGCATAAATATTCTATGCTGGAACTGTGGGGTTTGGAAGACATTGGGCAGCGCGACAAAACCTGAAATTACCCGCCGGGCATCGCCTGCGGCGAAGCCAAAAACGGCAGACCTGGAAAGCAGGTCCGCGCCACTTGTGCGCGCCGCCGTGCTGGGCGCCAGCGGTTACGCAGGGCGCGAGCTCTTGACTCTCCTCGCGCGGCATCCGGGCGTCCGGGTGGCGCGGCTGATCTCATCCCATCTCGATGGGAAAGCGCCCTTCCCCATCGAGCAGGTCCATCCCCCGCTGCGCGGACGGTTTTCGGTTCCCTGCCGGCCCCTTAACCTGGACGGACTGGCCCGCGCAGAGCTGCTGGAGGCTGTGGCGGCTTCGGAGGTGGACGTGGTGTTTCTCGCCACGCCCAACGAGACTTCGCACGACGTGGTGCCGATGCTGCTGGACGCGGGTCTGCGCGTCATCGATTTAAGCGGGTCTTTCCGGCTCAAGGATATTGGCGCTTACCCCCGCTGGTATGGTTTCGAGCACCGCGCCTCGCAGGCTCTGGCCCAGGCCGTCTATGGCCTGCCGGAGCTTGACCAAACGGCCATTCCCCAGGCCAAATTGCTCTCCAATCCAGGTTGTTACGCCACCTCCGTGATTCTTGCTCTCGCACCCCTCCTCCGCTCCGGCTGGGTGGATGTCTCTGCCGGCATCATTTCTGATTCGAAGTCCGGCGCCAGCGGCGCCGGCCGGACGCCCAGCGGGAAACTTCACTTCCCGGAGGTCAACGAGAATTGCCGGGCTTACGGCATTTTCACTCATCGCCACGTCCCGGAGATGCTTCAGGCGCTGGATATCGGGGAGAAGGATTTCATTTTCACGCCTCACTTGTTGCCCATCACGCGCGGCATTCTCAGCACGGTTTACGTCCGCCTTAACGGGCAACGGACCCTCGACCAGGTGGTCTCCCTCTTCAGGGAGTTTTACGGCCCTTCTCCTCTGGTCCGGGTTTATGAAGGCGGATCGCTGCCCGAGATTCAGGCGGTGGCCAATACGCAGTATGCGGATCTTGGTTTCGCGCTCGATGCGGCTACCGGGCGCCTGATTGTTGTCTCTGCCTTGGACAACCTCGGCAAAGGCGCGGCGGGCCAAGCGGTTCAGAATATGAACCTCATGTTCGGATTCCCGCAGGAATTGGGGCTGGTATGAAGTTAGTAGTAAAAATCGGCGGGCAAGCAGCCGAGGACGCCAAGGGGCGGAGGAAGCTGGCTCGGCAAATTGTGGAACTGCGGCGCGCCGGGCACTCTGTGGTGGTGGTCCACGGCGGCGGGAAAGCGCTCACCCGCACCCTCGATCGCCTGGGCATAGCCACGGAATTCCACCAGGGACTGCGCGTGACGGACGCTGCCACGCGCGATGTTGCCCTGATGGTTCTGGCGGGCATCGTGAATAAGCAGTGGGTGGCAGAGTTCGCAGCGCTGGGCCAGCCGGCTCTGGGCATCTGCGGCGGCGACGCGGGACTGGTCCACGCGAGGAAGATATCGTTGGGCTCGAACGGCCATAAGAAGGACTTAGGTTACGTGGGACGGCCCCACAAGATCCGCACCAGCGTCCTCGAGATGGCTTTGCGGGAAGGTCTCGTTCCAGTGGTGGCCAGCCTGGGGCTCGGCTCGCGAAGAGAATTCCTGAACATCAACGCCGATGACCTTGCGGCAGCACTTGCCGTGGCTCTCCAGGCCGACCGGCTCTTCTTTCTCACCGAATCGGGCGGGGTCTGGGATGCGGAGCGGCGCTTGCTGCCGCTGGTGAAGCTGCGTGAGATTCCCAGCTTAATCAGGAATGGCGTCGTGCGCGACGGGATGATTCCAAAACTCCTTTCCTGCTCACGCCTGCTCCGCAAGAAGGTCGGAGAGGTTGACATTCTCTCAGCGGATGGTCCAAACGCCCTGCTCCGAGCCCTGGATAACGGGCAGCATGGCGGGACCAGGATTGTGAAAAACGCATGAAATTCGACGAGATCGCACAGCTCGAGAAACAGTTCCTATTCCCCACCTACGACCGTTTGCCGATTCTGGCGGTGCGGGGCGAGGGCTGCTATCTCTACGACGACCAAGGCAGGAAGTATCTCGACTTCCTGGGCGGGCTGGCCGTGAATTCTCTCGGCTACGCGCATCCGGAAATCCTCGCTGTCCTCCGGGACGAAGCCGAGACGCTCTTGCATGTTTCCAATTTGCTTTACCACCCTTACCAAGCGCCACTCGCCAAGAAGCTCACCTCCCTGGCGGGGCTTGATCGGGCCTTCTTCGCCAACTCCGGCGCGGAAGCCATCGAAGGAGCGCTGAAGTTGGTTCGCGCTTACACTCGCCAGCATCAGGAACCCTTCCTGCGGGACGAAATCCTGGCGCTCGAGAACTCCTTCCATGGAAGAACCTTTGGGGCGCTCGCCGTGACCTGGCCCGAGAAATACCGCAAGCCGTTTGAGCCCCTGGTTCCGGGCGTCCGGTTCGTTCGCCTCAATGACGCCGGCCACTTGCGGGAAAGCTTCACCCCGCGAGTGGCGGCGGTGCTGCTGGAAGTGATCCAAGGCGAGGGCGGGGTGGTGGAGCTCAGCGCGGAATTCCTCGAGACTGCGCATGAACTCTGCCACACCCACCATGCCCTGTTGATTTGTGATGAAATCCAGTGCGGCCTGGGACGCACCGGGCGTTTCTTTGCATTCACGAAGTTCGGACTTCAGCCGGACATTGTGGTATTGGCCAAGCCCCTGGCGGCGGGTCTGCCCGTGGGCGCCATCCTGGCGCGCGAAGAAGTGGCGCAGGCTTTCTCGCCCGGCATGCACGGCACGACATTCGGGGGCGGGCCGCTCCAGTGCCGCCTGGCTTTGAAGGTTCTCGAGATTCTCGAGGACCCCGGATTTCTCGAGCACGTTCGCGAAGTCGGTGCTTACTTCCGGGCGCAACTCGAAGGTCTCCGGGACGAATTCGGGGTGATTAAGGAAGTCCGCGGCGACGGCTTGATGCTGGCCGCCGAACTCTTCGTTCCCGGGAAGAGCGTGGTCCAGCAGGCGCTCGAGGCGGGAGCGATTCTGAACTGCACCCAAGAGAAGGTGCTGCGCTTCCTTCCGCCGCTTATCGTCGAGCGCCGCCACGTAGATGAATTTATGGAAGTCTTAAGGCCGATTCTGGCAGCCCTCAAGCCAGTCGAGGCTAGCAAGGGGGTGAATGCATGACGCCAGGCCTGAGCAGGGTCGAAAAACCAGAGAAGCTGAGCGTGAGCGATCTGCTGGCGGACACTGACCTTTCGCCGCGCGACCTGCGCCTGATCTTCGAGCTGGCGGAACGCGTCAAGGCTTCGCCTCGAGCCTATGCCCAGGCGCTCCTGGGCAAGCAACTGGCGCTCATCTTTGAGAAGCCCTCCTTGCGCACCCGCGTCACGTTTGAAGTGGGGATGACCAGCATGGGCGGTTTTGGTGTTTACCTGGACCACACCAAGCCGCGGCTGGGGGAACGCGAAGCGGTCAAGGACATTGCCCGCAACCTCGAGCGTTGGGTGGATGGCATTGTGGCCCGCACCTTTTCGCACGAGTCCGTGCTGGAATTGGCCAACAACGCCTCGATTCCGGTCGTGAACGCGCTCACCGACCTTTTCCATCCCTGCCAAGCTCTGGCCGACCTGTTTACGCTGCGGGAGAAATTCGGCTCGCTGGCCGGGCTGAAACTGGCTTTCGTGGGTGACGGAAACAACGTGTGCCACTCGCTAATGATCACCGGCGCAAAGCTGGGCGTCTCCGTGCGCGTGGCCACGCCTCCCGGCTATGAGCCCAAGCCTGAAGTCGTCGCGGAGGCGAAGGCGCTGGCCGCGGCGATGGGGGCGACGCTCGAGCTTTTCAACAATCCGCTCGAGGCCGTGGCGAGCGCTCAGGCGATTTACACCGATGTCTGGGCGAGTATGGGCCAGGAGCACGCTGTGCATCTGCGCGCCCAGGTGTTTGCGCCTTATCGCGTCACGGAAGACTTGATGGCAGCGGCTGACCCGGCGGCGGTGTTTATGCATTGCCTGCCGGCGCATCGCGGCCATGAGGTGACCAACGAGGTCATTGATTCACCGCGGATCGGTGGTTCTGGATCAGGCGGAAAACCGACTGCACGTTCAAAAAGCCCTGCTGATTCTGCTGATGCAAGGGTAGGGCTGAGCGGCGCTCGGCCCGGGGGCGGACGGGTTAGGGGTGTGATTCCGAAAGAATTCGGGATAGGTCGTTCTCCCCAGAATGAAGTGGAAGAGGGCAGAGGCCATTTCGGTCTTTTTGTCGTGGTTACTGGAGCGGAGGAAACGAACCTTTGAACATCCGAAAAGCCGAGTTGCGGGACGTGCCCGCGCTCTTCAAACTGATTAGCCGTTACGTGGCCGAACAGGTCCTGCTTCCGCGGCCCCTGACGAATCTCTACGAAGACGTTTGGGAGTTCACCGTCGCGGAAGAGGACGGAGAGCTTCTCGGATGTGGCGCGCTCAAATTCTACAATCAGGAGCTCGCTGAAATACGCTCGCTCGCCGTGGACGGCGCGCTCCACTCCAAGGGCGTGGGCAGGATGCTCACCGAGGCGCTCATGGATGAGGCCGAACGCTGCGGGCTGAAAAGGGTTTTTGCCCTCACCGTTGCCCCGGCTTTTTTTGAAAAGCTGGGGTTCCAAAAGGCCCCGCGCGAGAGGTTCCCCATCAAAGTCTTTCAGGACTGCCTGGGTTGCCCCAAATACTCGTGCTGTGATGAGATTGCGGTAAGCTACGACATGGCCTGGCGGCACTCGGAAGAGCTCGAAGTCCCCGCAGAGGCGGTCGACGCATTGGGCTGACGCGGGCCCAATGCAACGCGAGCAGCCTGCCCCGACCTGTCGGGGTCTCGCCCCTCAGCCGACGGGAGCTTCCCACTCCCGCAGCAATCCTGAATTCCGAATCCTGAAATCTCGAATATCGAATCTGCGAACGCGCAGCGTCCGCCGGCCCAGGCCCCACTCCCGAATACCCAGCACCTGCTTTGTCCCCGACTCCCCGCTCCCGACTTTGCTTCGCTTCCTCGGCTCGCCTTCTTCTTTTTGGGGCGCCAGGGCCAGTGGGGTATAATAGCGGCAGGTGAGGACCACGATGGCCGGCACAGAAATCATCTTCAGTGTTCAAGAATCACCTGAAGGCGGGTATGAAGCCCGCGCCCTAGGCTTCTCCATCTACACTCAAGCCGACACTCTCGACGAACTGAAGGCCATGGTGCAAGACGCCGTGCGCTGCCACTTCGAGCCGCAAAGCACCCCTCGCCTCATCCGCCTCCACCTCGTGAAGGACGAGGTTATCCCCGCGTGAAGCTCCCCCCGCGATCTCGACGGAAGAAAACTCGCTTCTCTCCTTCATCGCTATGGCTATCAAATCACCCGTCAGACCGGCAGCCACATTCGCTTAACGTCCATGGCGATGGGTGCAGAACATCACGTGACCGTTCCCGCACACAAAGAAATCCGCGTCGGAACCCTCCACACGATACTCCGGGACGTCGCCGCCTATCTCGACATGGAGGAGGCTCAACTGCTCGAGGAGCTGTTCGGAAGGTAGATCTTCTCAAATCTCAACCCGCATTTCCGATATGAGTCTCGGCTACCGAATCTTTGCTGACCTCCGGCGCCTTTATTCATGTGGGTTTGAACGTGATGAAGACGCTCCGGAGGTCAACACCCAATGGGTGAGAAACAAAACCAGCCCTTTCAGCTCTCCTTCAACGCTTCGTTGAAGGTCGATTTCCAGGGATCGCGGGTCACCTCCGACGGTGGCCTGATTCTGGTGCGGGAGTTGGACGAACGTCTGGGTTTCGGCGAACTCATCGAACAACACCTGACCGACTCCCGGCGCGGGAAGAACACGCAGTTGCCGTTGGCCGACCTGCTGCGGCAGTCGGTCTACAGCCGCCTGGCGGGTTACGAGGATGTGAACGATGCCGAGCGGCTCTCCCAAGATCCGACCTTCCGGCTGATCGGTTCGGAGAAGATCTGGGAGCGAGGGGCGGCCCTGACCTCCCGGTTGCAGTCGTTCGAGACGGAGATGCTGGCCGCAGGAGGAGAACCTCGCCGGGCTGGCCGCGATCAACCGGGAGTTGATCGGCAAAGCGGAAGCGATCGATTCGCCGCAGCGGGCGGTGCTGGACATGGACTCGACCGAGATTCCGGTCTACGGCGAGCAGGAGCAGAGCGCCTACAACGGGCACTTCGAGTCCACCTGCTATCACCCGCTGCTGCTGTTCAACCGCGAGGGCGACTGTCTGGCGGCCAAGCTGCGGCCCGGCAACGTGCACAGTGCCGAGGGCTGGGAAGAACTGTTGCTGCCGGAGATCGAGCGGCAGCAGAAGATGGGCAAGGAAGTGGTGTTTCGGGCCGATGCGGCCTTTGCCAAGCCGGAGATTTACGAAGCGCTGGAGGAGCGGGGCGTGAAGTATGCCATCCGCATCCCGGCCAACGACAGCCTGGAGCGGGACATCGCGGAGTTGCTGACGCGGCCGGTGGGAAGGCCGAGTCACAAGCCGGTGGTCTGGTACAAGAGCTTTCTCTACCAGGCGGCGAGTTGGAAGACGGCGCGGCGGGTGGTGGCGAAGGTGGAGTTCCACTTTGGGGAGTTGTTCCCGCGAGTCGGATTCATCGTGACCAACCTGGAGACTGCCGAGCCGGGCGGTGGTGCGGTTCTACAACAAGCGAGGGACGGCGGAGCAGTGGATCAAGGAAGGCAAGCAGGCGGTGAAGATGACGCGGCTGAGCTGCCATCGGTTCCGGTCCAACGAGGTGCGGCTGTGGCTGAGCGTGATCGCCTACAACCTGGGGAACCTGTGGCGGCGGCTGGTGCTGCCGAAGAGGATCGACAACTGGTCGCTGACCAGCTTGCAGCAGCGGCTGGTGAAGACGGGCGGCCGGCTGGTCAAGCACGCCCGCTACTACTGGCTGCTGCTGGCGGAGAGCCATCTGACGCGGCGGCTGTTTGGAAGCATGGTGCGGCGGATCGCGGCGCTGCCCTTGCCAGCCGGGTAGGCGAGCCGACGACCGGATCGGATTTCCGCGACGAGAGAGGCAGGGGGGCGGCAAAGTGTCGGAAACACGGGTCGAAAGAGGGGCGGTTGCGTCCTTTGGGGTTCTCGCGAGAGGCACGAATGGCACCTTCCGTGGCCCGTGAGAGCACCTTGCACTGCAAACTTGACTCACAGTTGCATTAGGTGGCGATCAGGAGTATCTTTTGGGTCGGCGGAAAGTGGATAATGGAAATTCCGGATTAGAACAAGGTAATAGCCCCGATCTCGGAGGTCTTATGCACAGGCGCAAATTTCTAAGAGATTCGCTAATTGGGGCACCTTTATTGATGGGGAAACGCGGTTCAGGAAGATCCATCGCAAAGCCCGTCGACGGCCCAGACGCTGCCGCGACGGCGACCGGTCCAAGGCGGTCCCTCGAGTTCAATCGCATGCCGGTTCACTGGTCTCACCAACATGGCGAGAAAGGTTCATACGTCGATCCCGAGTATCTTCCTTTTATCGACGAGGTCCAGCCACAGCTCGTTCAGGTTGGTTTTTATGGGTGTGATTTCTGGTCTTTCGCGCACGTGCCCGAGGCGGTGAGGGGCGCAATCCAAGGCGCACTACCCGGAGATGGAAATCGGAAGGCCTGCGAGCAGTGGTTCGAAAACCTCAACAATGAACTGCACAAGCGCGGAATCAAAGTTGTCGGCCACTTCGACGTTGAGTACCACGTGACGGGGCTCATCGACGGCCCTCAGGGACCACGTGAAGGGTTCTTCAAGTTCTACAACGAACTTTGGGACGAGAAGGAGTTCGGAGCAAAACCGGTGATAGACCCTCTCGAGATGCTCCAGCGGAAAGCCGATGGCACCCCATTCGTCATCCAGCTCGAGGGCTACTCGCCGTGGCCCCTCTATCACGGCTGCATGATCAATCCGCACTGGCGAACGGTCCTCAAAGTGTTCGTAAAGCACGGTATAGAGCGCGGCGTGGACGGGTTCGTCATTAATTACTTCTATCGCGAGGGGTGCATGTGCCCCTGGTGCGTGCGAGGCTTTAAGGACTACCTGCGCGAGCGTTATAGGCCTGCTGAACTCCGCAGGAACTTTGGCATTGAAGATCTGGAAAAGCACCAGTTCGCAGAAATCGTCGGCAGGTACCAACCGGGTAATATGACGCCGCTGCGTTGGGAGCAGTTGCGTTTCACCTGCATCGGGATGAAGAACGCGTATGACGATGTTTTCGTCGCCTACGGGCGTTCCTTGAAACCTGATCTGATCCTGGCGGCATGGCTGCACGGCCACTACACCCCCTCGCCTAACGATGAGCGTATAATGCTGCCGCCTGAACTCTGGGCAAAAGGAGAAGACTATATTTGGTACTCGTGAACGACAAGCTCGCGGAGGTCTTATGCACAGGCGCAAATTTCTAAGAGATTCGCTAGTAGGCGCTCCCCTTTTGATGGCGAAGCGCGGTTCAGGAAGTTTCGTCGCAACGCGCGCCGAGGGCCCAGGCGCTTCCGCGACGGCAGCCAATCCACGGCGGCGCCTGGAGTTCAGGCGCATGCTGACCCACTGGACGGAGTACTTCGAGCCCGGCTATCTCCCCTTTGTCGATGAGGTGCAGCCGGAGCTCATTCAGGTGGGCTTCTACGGCGCGGAGTTTTGGGCCATCGCGCACGTGCCCAAGGCGGACCTGAAAGACACGAACGCTGCGGCGTACCCCGTAGACGGAGATCTCAACGGCAACGGGCAGTTTTTCGAAAACCTCAACAAGGAACTGCACAAGCGGGGCATAAAGGTTGTCGGCCACTTCGACACGGAGTTCCACGTGACCGGTGTGATCTACGGCCCGCAGGGACCGCGCGAAGGGTTCTTCAAGTTCTACAACGAACTTTGGGACGAGAAGGAGCTGGGCCCAAAACCCGTGAAGGACCCGCTCGAACTGGTGCAGCGGAGCGCCGACGGCAGCCCCTCGTTCTTCTACCGCCCTGCATATTCGCCGTGGCCGCTGTATCACGGCTGCCTGAACAACCCGAGCTGGCAGAAGGTTCTGAAGGCGTTCGCGAAGCGCGGCATCGAGCGCGGCGTGGACGGTTTCGTCATCAACCACTTCTATCTGGTCGGGTGCGTGTGCCCGTACTGCTCGCGGGGCTTTAAGGATTACCTGCGCGAGCGTTATAAACCTGCTGAAATTCGCCGGAACTTTGGTATTGAAGATTTGGACAAGCATCAATTCGCAGAAATCGTCGGCAGTTGCCGGCCGGGCGATATGACGCCACTGCGGCTGGAGGAACTGCGCTTCTCCCATATCTCGCGCAAGCAAGCGTTCGACAAGATCTTCATCGAGTACGGGCGTTCCCTGAAACCTGATTTGATCCTGGCGCAGTGGCTGCACGGCCACTACACCCCCTCAGCCGCCGATGAGCGATTGATGCTGCCGCCTGAACTCTGGGCAAAAGGAGAAGACTACATATGGTACTCGTAGACAATAAGCCGGAGCCGGTGCCGGAGCCCACCCTGCTACTGCGCTACATTCGGGGCGCCGGAGGCGGGCGGCCTGTGATCGTCTCCCAGTGGGACAGAATTAAGATCCGCGTCGTGATGGGAGGGTTGGCGGCCAACGGGGGCGTAATCCCGGGACGTATTGCCGACTTTAACGATCCCTTTGCGCGCCAGGAATTGGTGCGCTTCTTCCGCTTCATGAAGCAGCATGACGACGTCTATCACGCCAACACCGCGGCCGGTGAGTGCGTGTTGTTGTACCCCCGCCAGCAGATTCTCGAGGGGCGTTTCACGGAGGCTATGTCAGCCTTCAATGCCGTCGGCTTCAAGTTGCTGGATGACCATATCCTCTTCGATGTACTACCCGACGATATGGCCACGCCCGACCACTTGGCCAGGTACAGACGAGTCTTTACGATCTCGTCGCTGGGGGAGATGAGGCCGGATGACTATGACGGTTTTAGCCGCTTTGAAGCGCCTGCCGCCGTCCGTGTGTCCGCAAGCCGTCCGGAAAAGGGCAACATCTGGGACATCCATTTTGTGAACTACAACCGCAAGGAACCCCCCGACAGCGACAGAACGGGCCGCCCTGTGGACGAGAACCCGATTCCAGTCTCCGGCGTCAAGGGCGAGCTGGTCAGCCCGGCCGGGCTTACGGTCCGCACAATCGAGTGGATGACACCGGAGTCTCCTGAATCACAGGAGCTACGCATCGAAAATGCAGGAAACCGTGTACACTTCACGGCTCCCGAGTTTCTGGTCTATGCCGTTGCTCGCGTTCATCCAGATAATCGTTCTCCAAATAAATAGACTATTCTCAAATCTGAAGGTTGTAGCCGGTCCGGCCGCTGGCCTGTGCTGTGCCAGTCCACCCCTTCGGGGCTCAATTGGCATCAGCAGCGCTCGCACCCTCATTGTCCAGCAAAAGATGTGGGACACGGTCGGCCCCAGGGCGACGTTAGTGTATACTCCCGGACATGGACAAAATCAGAGTCGAGCAACACGGTTTTGTGGGGGGCGTTTGGGTTGCTGCCTGGCTCTTCACCATCGGGTTTCTACACCTGACATTCTGGAAGGGCGTGCTGGCGGTTCTGTTGTGGCCGTACTATCTGGGTGTGGCGTTCGCCAAGTAATTAGTGCGTCGCTTTACAAGCTGTGGAAAGACGCGCCCGGCGTGTCATTCCGAGGAGTCCGCCATTCCTGTTGGCGGACGACGAGGAATCTCGCAAGTCCCGCACATTCAGAGTGGGATTCCTCGCTCCGCTCGGAATGACAGTGTTTCTCCGATGCGATATAAGATCGCCGCTACACTTGGCGAAAGTTGAAGCGCGCCTTAGCAATAGGAGTGCCCAGCACCTCGATCTGCTTGAGGTCGCGAGTGCCAACCCCTAATTGTTCCGCCAACCGCAACGTGCTATCGCACTTTTCGAACGGCGGAGTGCCGCGATCCGCCATGGGGTCGAATCCCATCAGCGCCATGCCGACCGCATCTGTGGCCACGCAGTTGGTTCCCGCGACCAGCAGGCCGGGTTGGACGTGGCGACTCCCGGCCCAGGGGCCTTCGCCTCCCGTCATAGTGTGGATTCCATCGATGATGGCCAGATGTATGGGCCGCGCTGCTACCAGGTCCGCCACCACGCGAGGCACGCAGTACCCTCCCGGGTTTTTCGGGGCATTGGAGAGAAAATCATGGGCATTAACCGCCGAGGGCGCACTCTTGGCGGGCAAGCGATTCATGGCATGGAAAGGCCCTCGGCCACCGCGCGGAACAAGCCCCGGCTCATCCTCGGGAGCGCCATCCCCGTAAATTGTGCAGGGAATGATGCCGAAACAGTTCTTGATCGAGAGGGTGATGCCTGCGGTCAAGTGCTCTTTCAGCTTGGCCAGCGATACGAAAACGTCGCAGTCTTCATAGGAGTGGTTGAGATCGTAGCCCTTGAACATCAGGCCGCCGCCCGGAACCCAAAAGCGGGAATACTTCTTGCCGTATCCCAGGTAGTTCGTGTTCTCAAATTCCACTCGCGCCGCAGCGCTCAGGAAGTCGCGCGGTTCCCAGTTGGCGTGGAGCATGAATTCCTCGAGCGGCTCGGCTGTACACCACGGGCTCTCGAGCAGACGAATACGCCGCGCTCCCGCCCGGGCGAGAAGGTGAACCGTGGCCCCAACCACCTGAGGATGCACCCAGTGGCTGATCCCCGGCGGCAAGTACCCCAGCCGGTTGTTGGCGACTCCGGTCAGGTTGAGTTTTATAGCAACGGTTTTTCCGCGGACCAGTCCCTCCAGTCCTCCCAACTGGTCGAACATGCTCCCCAGCGTCTCGACCACTTCCGGGCCATACTCGTGACACACGCCTACCGCCACTCGGCTTGCCGGCGCAGTGCGAGCCAGGAACCTCGCAGGACGAGCCAGCCAAGCACCCGTCGCGGCCCCCATGGCGCCAATGAATTTCCTTCGGGAACAAGTTGTTGTCGTCATAGGTTTGAACCCTCAAACTCCAGCGCGCAATAGACAGAGAGTGGGGGAAGTCCGAAATCCGTCCCCGGGGCCGCAGCCACGCCTTGGAGAGTGCGCGCATCCTTCGTGCCAGGCTGCCACAGCCGTGCCGACCCGACCCGAGCGTTCACCCAGAGCGTGACGGATTCGGCTGGATCCGAGGAGTAATTCAGCACTTGAACGAGTCGTTTTCTGTGGCCGGGATCAATACTCGAATGGCAGTTTGTCGCTGCCGGGTTGTAAAGACGCACCAGATCGTTCCGTCGACTCACCAGCAGATGAGTATCCACGGCCACCTGATAGGGATCTTGGAACCCTTCTTCTGCCACTGCAATTTGCCCCTTGCCGACATTATACATCTTATAGTGAATCGAGGGGTCTTTCTTGGTTGGCTTCACCTCCTGAGGGCCCAAGTAGGTTGCAGCAATTACCAATCCTCCTTGCCGGACAAAGGCGAGTAATTGGGAATGTTGTTCCGCGCTGGGTTCTTCTTTGTCGAGCCAGAGCATCGCCTTCAGGCCTTGCGTGGGCGCCGGGAGCGGCTTCGATCTCTCGACGATCTGAAACTGAACTTGGCGGCGGTTGAGCAGATTCAACACTTCTCCGCTCAAGGACGCATTCTCCCCACGGAAGTCAGAAATGACCGCGAGAACGCCTTGCGATTTGAATGTCTCCCAATCCCTGTGACTTTCGAAGAAAGCGACCGCTTCGCACACCTTGTCCCAAACACCCTTGGCTTGGAGGTTTCCTTTGGGCAGCGCGGCCCGAAGCTTATCGTCCAAGGAGATGATCCAGCGGCTTCCATAGGCGCGGCTGTCGGCGATAGCCAGTGCATAGCTGGCAGGGTGAAGGACCGTCGAAGTATCCGGAGGATCGAAATCCAGCCACAGGGTTTTTCCAGGCACCAACTCTCCCGCCAGCAGCGAAAACCAACCGTTCGAATTCACCCACGGCACACCCGTTGGGCCGCCGATGGCGTTGTCTCCTTTCATGGTCTCGAGATTCAAGCCGGGCCAGATGTTTTCCGTCGAACTGAAGACGGTGGAAGCTGTTTCCCCGGCCACCTTCTCGCGTGGCAACTGTAAAATGGCCGGGAGGTCAAAGGATTGGCCGGAGGTATCCTCGAGCATAATCGCCGAAAGTCCGGCTGCACGGGCAGCGGCAACGGCAGCCCCTGTACCCTCCTTCAGCGCAACCTTACCCACAAAGCTGATCCCAAGGCTGCGACCGGCTTCGAGGAGGGGTTTCAAGGCCTGCTGCTGAGCTGAATCCTCGGGCCCTCCGTCAACCCAGTCCACGATTAGGCAGTTGACAAGTGTTCCCTTGAGCAGTTCCAAAGCGGAGGGCTGCCCCCAAGCCTCGAGCCTCTCCTTGAGGTCCGGATTGATAGTCCCTGACTTGTTTCGGCGCGCGATTTCGAGCGGCCCGCACGGCCACTTCATCGGCACCCAGTTCGTATCCAGATTCATGCGCAGTCTCCTACAACGATTCCTGCAATTCCAGGGCGCCCACAATTCCACCGTAGGGGCGGTTCGCGAACCGCCCCTACCCCGCTACCGGAACGAGAGCCACAGGACCACCGTGCATAGAAAGAGTACACCGGCCCATTTGCGGTAGTCACCTAATCCCCTGCCAGGGGCTGTGAATTCCCCCAACACGTTACGCGTTGCTTTGCTGGGGTCCGCCGGCTGACTGGCCAGACTGACGCCAATCATCACCGCGGCCGCAATGATCCAAACCACCAGCGTGCGGTGCATGAAGGAATGCAACAGGGGGTGGGACAGCAGAGGCAACTTCCAGCTCAGCACCTGGTCGAGGAAGAAGACCAGCCCCGCGGAAAACCCCGCCACCACCCCTGCGATAGCTCCCTTGGTGTTGCCCCGCTTCCAAATCAAACCGGTGAAAATCACCGCCGACATGGGCACAGAAAGGTAGGCCGAGATGAACTGAAGGTAGTACCAGATGGTCACGGAAAGGCCCACCAACGGAGCAGCCAGGACGCCCAGAGCCGCCATGAGCACTGTCACCCAACGGCCAATCACCACTTGCTGGCGTTCCGGGGTGGCGGGCCGGAAGCGGAGCACAAAATCCCGCACCACCAGCGTGGCGCTGGAATTATAGCAGGCGCTCATGGAGGACATCAGGATGGCAATCAGGCCCGCCAACACCAGACCACGCAGGCCCACGGGCAGGAGACCCTGCACCAGCTTGGGATAAGCCCCGTCATAGCGCGGCAGCGCCGGGTAAAGAACTCGAGCGATCAAACCCGGAAGCACCAGAATGAAGGGAACCATGAGCTTGAGGAAGCCGGCAAAAATCGCTCCCCGCTGGCCGTCCTGAGCAGTGCGAGCGCCCAAGACACGTTGTACGTTGGTCTGGTCCATACACCAGTAGAACATCCCCGCCAGGAAATTGGCGATGAGAAAACCGGTGATGGGGAAGTCGTTGTTGAGAGGCTTGACCATCTGAATGGCGGCGTGAGGTACATGACTGACCAGGCCCGACCACCCGCCCACCGCCTTCAGCCCGAGGATGGTCAGCAGCGCGCTGCTCAGGATGAGCCAGGTCCCTTGCACCATGTCCGCGTAAACCACCGCGCGCAAGCCGCCTTTCATGGTGTAAAGGGCCGTGAAGGCTGACATGATCACCATCACCAGGGTCTGGGGCCATCCGAACAGCACCACGAACAAGAGCGATCCCGCCCAGAGGTCAATGGCGTTTTTGGTGAGCACATTGATCACCAGCAGATTGGCGGAAAGGAAAGCGCGCAGGCTCCACCCGAATCGGCGCTCGAGAAATTCCGGGATGGTGAAGATCTTTTCACGGAGATAGAGGGGCGCAAAAATCGTGGCGAGGATGATGAGGTCCCACGCGCCCACCCATTCGAACCCTCCAGCGACCATGCCGATGCGATAACCGTCTCCAGCCAACCCCAGCACGTGTTCGGCGGAGATGTTGGAGGCAAAAAGCGACATGCCGATGAATGGCCAGCGAAGGTCGCGGCCCGCGAGAAAATATTCGCTGCCCGAGCTGCTCTTTCGCGCCGCCCGCGTCACGGCGTATACAACCAGGGCCAGGCTGGCGAAAATCGTAATGGCGTCAAGGTAAGAAAGCACGCTATCTCACTCCCCGCTCGTGCTATGAAACCGAGCTCACCTCGGCCAGCGATGATGCCACAAATTCCTGCCAAGAAACGAAGAATTTCGGCTGGTCTCCCAACGGGCGAGACGCCCGCGCTACGTCCTTCGCCTTGACACTGGACAGCCGCACAAGTAGGATTAGGACCCTCGCCTGCGGACTCTCAGATAATCGTGCGTCGAATTGGAATGGCGTGTCGCATGCGAGCTTCCCCAGTCATCCGCGAAGTTTTCGCCCGAGAGGTCTTGAGAACAATATGCGCAAATTTGTGGCAGCCTTAATCCTCTTGCCGTTCACATGCATTCGAGGGATTGCTCAAGAGATCCCTGAGCCGGAGAAAATCCTGCCCGCCATCAACGAGGTCGAGCTTTGGCAGCAAGTCGGGCAACAGCCTTACGAATTCACGTGGACCCAGCGCGAGCAGGATCCGCACACGCTGGTGGATTTTGAGGATCTGCAAGGCTGGAACCTCGAACTATACGACGGGGCGCAAGGTGAGTTGCGGCGCAGCCGCGAGCAGCAGATGTGGGGCGAGTATGTGGCCAAAATTGTTTACTCAGGAGTGCGCCAGCAAAGCCGCGTGATCGCGCGCCCGCCGCAGCCCATCCCCATTCCCGGGGCGTTTGACTCCGTTGATTTGTGGGGTTATGGAAATCGTTGGACCTGGGTGCTCGACCCCACCACTCCTCCCGCCCTGGTCGCCGTCTTAGTCCAAGACGCACGCGGAAAAGAATTCCGGATTCAACTTACTGACATTCAATGGAAGCAGTGGTGGCTGATTCATTGCCGTATTCCGCGCGAGCTTCTGAACCAGATTGTTTTACCCGCCCGCTTCACCGGAATCGGAATCAGCAAAGCCACGAACGCGCAAGCGCGCAGCTTTTTCTGCGATAGTTTGGCGTTCTACAAGGAGGAGCTGAAGCCCCTCACATTCCAGCCGCAACCGAAACGCAACCTCAAGCCCTATCGAGGCGAGATCGTGGGGACGAACACGGGTCCCGGGACCCTGCCGTTCCCAACCCGCGAGGAGACTATTTTGCCCGCGAATTTCGAGAAGAACTTTAAGGTGACGGCTCGGGAAGTTTCCCCGCGCCATTTCGAATTTCGTTATGAGGGCCGGGACGCAACAGTGGTTTACGACTATCGTCCCGAGAAGGGCAGCCTGGGTGAGCTCACGGCGCGCGTGAATGGCGGGGCGACTTTCAAGCCGTTCACGGGTGGCGGCATTCGGTTCGCCGATACGCCGGCCAATACGGTGGCCGAAGGTGAATCGGTATCCGCTGAGCTCCTGGATGGCGTGGTTCGCGCCACCTTTCGCATGGGATCGGGGAGCCCCGTACCGTACGGTACAGGGCGGAGGGTGGAATACGAGCTGCGACTGTGGCAAAAGTCGCTGGTCCTGGACGTCTGGTGCGAAGGCGGCGAGGCCACGGAGTTGAGCTTCGGCCAAGTATCCGGCGCAAGCCATCCCCGCTTGGTGACGGTTCCGTACATCACGTATCAGGCGACCAATCCGCGGGTGCTCATCTCCGGCGACGCGCCCAGCCCCGTCTTTAGCTCGATCTGGTTCGACTGGTACCGCTCGAGCGCCTCCGAACCTTATTATTCCGACACACCCAAAGTGACCAACGACAGCGCTGAGATCAATGGCGGGATGCGCTACTTACCCAAGACTGACGGCACGCGCAACAATCTCTACGAGAGAATCTTCATCACTAATTCCCCCAATTACGAGGAAACGCTGCCCACCATCGCCAACCCCTCGTCGGTGCGCCAGGAAGAGGGCAAGCAGGTTGTCTGGACGGTGACGGAGCCGGAGTCCTTCGTTAAAGATCACGAGCGCTGCGCGCGCATCCGCTCCTATGGTCTCGACAAAGTCATGCAGCATAGCCATGAGGTCACCTGGCGCGACGAAGGGGATAGCAACACGATGAAGCTGCACGCCGCGCCGCAAAAGGGTGGCGACGCCATGCTGAAGTGGTATATCCAGGCCCAAAACGATATGGGATGGCTGCAAGGTGTTTACACCAACTACTGCGACTTCGCTTCCGTCAATACTAACTGGAATCCTGACCACGTGCAGCGGACGCCGGATGGTGAATGGCGACGCGCCTGGCCCCGCAATTATGCCTTGAAGCCGGCCAAGGCCGTGGAATTTGATGAATACTACGCCCAGCGCATCAAGGAAAAGTTCGGTGTGAAGATGTCTTACACCGATGTGCATACGGCTGTGGCGCCCTGGGGCTATTGCGACTTCGACGCGCGCGTGCCCGGCGCAGGGACGTTCGCCGCCACGTTCTATGCTTATGGGCAATTGCTTCGGAACGATCAGCATGTTTATGGGCCTACTCAGTCCGAGGGCAGTTACCAGTGGCTCTACGCCGGGTTGACATCAGGGAGCTATGGCTGGGTCTACACTGACGTGAACCTCCTCACCCAGCCGCTGGATGTTTCATTCATGCTGAGGAAGATCCATCCGCTGGAATGTGACTACGGCTTGGGCGACACGTCTTTTTACCTCAGCCGGATCGACAAGGAGTGGGCAACCTCACCCAAAAAGCGCGAGTATCTCGACCTTCTCCTTGCCTCCGCCATCGCTTATGGGAACATGGGCTGGCTGGCCACGGATTTCGACCCCGCGGGGACTTTCAACATCGAAGCAATGGCGCGCTCATACTACATGATGCAGCAATTACAGCAGCAATATGCCTTCGCTGAACCCAAAACCATCGAATACGCCGACCGCGCCGGCAAGCTTCTGACGCCGAGCCAGGCGCTGGCCTCGGGCGCCAATGCGGAAGGCCGCTTGCACGTGGCTTACGAGAATGGGACCGAGGTTTATGTGAATCGCGCGCCGGCGGGGACGTGGACCGTCATGGATGCGAGCCACACGTCGCACGAGTTGCCGGTGTCCGGCTGGCTGGCGTTCAACACTCACAACCATTTCTCTGAAGTATCCGCCACTATGGCAGGGCATCGGATTGACCACATTGAAGGTCCTGATTTCGAATTTCTCGATGGGCGAGGCCAATGGACCGAATTCGGAAATCTGGGCGCTAGCGGCAGCGTGGCGCTGCGCCACAGCGGCGAGGGCTTGCTGGAATTGATTGATACCTACGGTAACCAGCGGATCGCCTTCCGGGCATCGAGCGCAACATCAGTGATTGCCTATGACGCCGAAGGCAAGAGTCTGGGCAAGGTTGAACTCACTGCGCCCCGGCCAGGCTGGTACGAATTCAAGTCCGTCGCCGGAGGCCGACGATACGTGTGCGCGGCCGTGCGGTAGGCCGCGTGCTGTAGCGGCGGTCTATGACCGCCGTAATCAATGACTTCGGCGCTCATAGAGCGCCGCTACAAATAGCCGATCCGATTCTTTCGCAGCTTCGGGCGCTTGGGTTGTACAGACTTTGCGTGGGAGAAAATCTATGTCTAAAGGTGTGGAACTCAGCCGCCGCGGATTTTTGGATGCCACGGCAAAGGCATGCGGACTTGCAATGCTTGGCGGAGCTGGTTTGGTCGCGAAACCCGCGGGTGCGGAAGCGAGCACGCCGGCTGCGGAACCCCAGGTTGAATCTCCAAGCACGCCGAAGGGCACTTGGCCGCAGGAGTATTCCGTCCGCAGGGACGAGGCGGCCGGGCAACTGGTGCTCTCGACGCCCTATTATTCGGTCACGCATGACCTCAAACGCGGCGGTGCGATTGCCCAGATCCGCTATACGCATGGCGCCGTCTCCAACCTGCTCATGGAACCCCTTGGAGCGTCCGTCGAGCTAGCGGCGAAAAAGCTTCCGCATCACGTCACGAAACAGGAGGGAGGCCCTCCGCCCACAGTCCTAAGCGACCTCTATGATTCCTCGCCGTCGGTTTCCGTGACGAAGTCTGGCAAGCGACAAACGGTGACCGTGGAAGCGGCCTTGCGTACGCCGCAGGCGCTTGACCTGGGCCTTCGGACTCGAACCACCTACGAGTACCGATGGGGCTTCATCAAAATCCACAAAGAGTTTGTTTTCCCCGCCGAGGGTGTCCGCACTGCCGGGCTGACCGTGCTCTCGACGGTGCTTCATTCGACGCTCACGCACCACGGCCATCGCCCCAACGTCTTTGAAAATTCCGACGTCGGTCCTTTCGGAATCGAAAAGGTTCGGTGGGGTAAGATCAGGCCGGGCAGGTACTTCGACGTCGAGGTCGGAACCCGCTACGTTCCTCGATACATCGTTCTCGCGAACCCCGGAATCGAAGGAATTGAATGGTTTGTTTCGGATGACTTGTCACAGTGGAATTACCAGATGACGGGCCAGCCGGGCACAGGTAACACTACCCTTGGTCCGAGCATGAAGCCGCTGGGTGTCCGGCTTTCTATCAGCCCGCTGAGTTTGCCCTCTAGCCCTGATCTGGATCGTGGTGGCTTTGTCAACCTAAACGGCCGATACTCATTCGACTACTACCTCGGGATGCCTATTCTGGAGGGACATGCCCACGAGCGGTGGCTCGAAAGGTCGTTCGGCCCCAATCGCGGGCGATGGGTCTCTGACGAGGAAATTCGCCGCAACGCCGAATCCGGTGTCGTGACCATGACCTTGCACAACGACGGAGACAGCAACGGCGATGGGTTGTTCTGGCGGGATGGCGCCTACCCCCCTTACCCACCCGAGGAAATGAGGAAGATGGAACACGTCCTTAAGACCTGCCATGAGCACGGAATAAAGACCTTGCCTTATTTCTCCAACCACGAGCTCCACCAAAGCACGGAAGCCTTCAAGCAGCACGGGGAAGAATGGGGGAGAAAGCCCGATGACCAGGGCAATCTTCGGCCGGACTATTTCTACGGCGCGCACATGTGTTTTAAATCCGGTTGGCTCGACTATTTCAAATCCTACGTTGATACCGTCCTGAAGCATCAACCTTTCGACGGCATTTACTACGACTGGAACGTAGCCTTGCACTGCAATAATCCGCTGCACATGGGGAACGATTCCAACGGGGTCAGCGGTGAGGGGGGGCTGGCAACGTATGCTTATTCGAGAACCGGCCACTGGGACGTCGATGAGCTGCTCGAGTTGATGGAATGGACCCGCGAGCGGGTCGGGCCGGACGGACTGGTCACCGTCCATAACACCATGGTCCCCATGTTCGCCGTGGAGAACTTTGCCGATTTTGTGGTGGGCATGGAATGGGGATACGGGATGTTGCGGGAAGCGATGCCCAGGCCCGAAGAGCTGCCTCTGGAATGGAATTTCGCGGGTGCGCGGTCGCGGGCCGACATCGAGTACGGAAGCATTGACGCGGCGGCGTCCCCGCGCATCCGCCGGCTTTTCTACCTTACGACCCTGATGACGGGGACGGCTCCCTGGCCCGCCGGCGACGAGGCCGCGGAGTTATTCCAAATCCTGAAGCCTGTGGGAAGCCTGGAGCGATACCAGTTTCAAGACTGGCGCAATCGCGCCGTAAGGCTGGGGGGCGAGGATTTTCTTTCGGCCATCTACAGTTGCACCGGCGAAGCTTATGTCCTGCTGGCCAACCTCCAGCCGAAAGCTCGCGAAGCTGTGTGCCGCATCGATCCGAGGCTGTTCCAGAATCCTATGGCTTCCCTGGGCTCGGCGGCTCTTGTCGATAAGGAGAAGACAAACGCTCTCGACGTAAAAAACCTTATTGGAAGGGGAGAGAAAATTCTCTTACCTTCGGAAGGGGTGAGGCTGCTGCATGTGAAAGGAAGTCCAGTATGACTGATAATCATACCAGGAGACTACGTATGGCCAAAGCCAAGATCGCCATCACCCTCGACGAGGCTACGCTGGGCCGCGTGGACAGGCTGGTCAGAGAATCCTTTTTTGCCAGCCGGAGCCAAGCGATCCAACAGGCTGTCGAGGCGGAGTTGGCACGACTGGAACGCCGCAGGTTGACAAGGGAATGCGCGAAGCTCGACTTGGCTTTTGAAAAGGCTCTTGCAGAAGAAGGACTGTCAGAGAAGCAGACTATGGCGCCGGTTTGGTAAGGGTTGCATCCACCGGATCATACATCACGGCTGAGGGGTGATGGACTTGCTCGTAGGCGGCGATGCGGTTTGCGAGGCCTAAGGTGAGGCCGATGTCGTCCAGGCCTTTCAGCAGGCACTCGCGGCGGAAGGGATCTATTTGGAAGGAGAATTTAAGGCCCAAGTCATCTGTAATGGTTAGGTTTTCGAGGTCAACGGCCAGCCGGTATCCCGCATTCTTCTCAGTCCTCAGGAATAGTTCGTTCACCTCAGCGTCGGGCAGCGTAATCAGCAGCACGCCGTTCTTGAAGCAATTGTTAAAGAAGATGTCGGCGTAGCTGGGCGCGATAACGGCGCGGAAGCCGTAATCGAGAATCGCCCAGGGGACATGCTCGCGGCTGGAGCCGCAGCCGAAGTTGGCGCGCGCCAGCAGAATTGATGCGCCCCGGTAACGGGGAAAGTTCAGCACGAAGTCCGGATTGGGCTTTTCACCGTCCAAGTAGCGCCAGTCGTAGAAAAGCACGCGGCCAAAACCTTCCCGCGTGAGCGCCTTGAGAAACTGCTTGGGCACCATCTGGTCCGTGTCAACATTCACTCGATCGAGTGGGACTACAAGGCCTATGTGCGTTACAAACGGTTGCATACAATCTCCCTCAAAAGCTTCCGTCAGCCTGAGACGCTTGCCTTCGCATTACATCGCACTCAGCCCGTACCTGTCATTCCGAGCGAAGCGAGGAATCTCGCCCCGATTCCTTTGCCCACGGACCAGAGCGAGATTCCTCGCTTCGCTCGGAATGACAGGCTTTCACATTTTCCAGTCCCGAACATCCACAAAGTGGCCTTCGATGGCCGCGGCGGCAGCCATCATGGGGCTGACCAGATGAGTGCGGCCGCCCTTGCCCTGCCGTCCTTCGAAGTTTCTGTTCGAAGTGCTGGCGCTACGCTCGCCGCTGGGGAGCACGTCGGCATTCATTGCGATGCACATGCTGCAACCGGCATCGCGCCATTCGAATCCCGCCTGGCGGAAAATCTTGTCCAAGCCTTCCTTTTCCGCCTGGGCTTTCACGCGCCTGGAGCCGGGCACGACCAGAGCGCTTTTGAGGGTCTTTGAGACCTTCCTGCCCGCCGCAACCCGCGCGGCCAGACGCAGGTCCTCGATGCGAGAATTGGTGCAGGATCCGATGAACACGTAGTCCAGGGGCAGATCAACGATGCGCGTTCCGGGCTCGAGGCCCATATACTGGAGTGCGCGTTCGGCCGCCTCACGGTCCACGGGATCCGAAATGCCGCTCGGGTCAGGCACCTTCCCCGTAACGTCCGTAACCATCCCCGGATTTGTCCCCCAGGTAACCTGGGGCGCGATCGCGGCTGCGTCCAATTCCAGCACGCAGTCGAAAGCCGCGCCGGGGTCCGAGGTCAGGGACTTCCAATAATCGACCGCAATCTGAAAATCCTGGCCACGAGGGACGAAGGGACGCCCTTCCAGGTAGGCAAACGTGGTGTCGTCAGGCGCGACCATTCCAGTGCGCGCCCCGCCCTCGATGGTCATGTTGCAGACCGTCATCCGGCCTTCCATGGAGAGAGCGCGGATAGCCTCGCCCGCGTATTCGATCGCGTGTCCGTTCCCGCCCGCGATGCCAATCTTGCCGATGACGGCGAGGATGATGTCCTTTGCGGTCACGCCCGGAGTGAGGCTTCCGTTGACCCGGACCACCAGGGTCTTCGATTTGAATTGCTGGAGACATTGAGTAGCCAGGACGTGTTCGATTTCGCTGGTGCCGATGCCGAAGGCCAGCGCGCCGAAGGCGCCGTGGGTCGCCGTGTGACTGTCGCCGCAAACAATGGTCTGGCCCGGCTGAGTGATGCCGAGTTCGGGCCCAATCACATGCACGATGCCCTGATTAGGGTTCTGCATATTGAAGAGCATGATGCCCGTTTCGCGGCAGTTGTGCTCCAGGGCCTCGAACTGCGCCCCCGCTACCTTATCCAGCAAAGGCAGGTCCCTGTCCTTGGTAGGCACGGAGTGGTCCATGACCGCAAACGTAAGATCCGGTCGCCGCACCTTGCGCCCCGCCGTCTTCAGACCGGCGAATGCTTGCGGGGATGTTACTTCGTGGACGAGATGGCGGTCGATATAAATAATCCCGGGTTGCCCCGGCTCTTCAGCCACCAAGTGGGCTTCCCAGATCTTTTCGTACATTGTGCGTGGAGGCATGATTTTTAACTGCGGGGCAGCAATCCTTATCTCCCCGAGCATTAAATTATACGCTAGTTTGAGCTAGAATTGAGCGTTTTGATGTCCCCGTTTCGATCTGACCAAAGGATTGGCTACCGTGGGCGGTCGTACTTATTGTCGAAGAGATGTTCTGAAAAGAGCCGCAGGCGTTTGCACCGCTTATGCGAGCTTCACAACTGTGGACGGCGCCAGTGGGGCGAAGTCTCCCCAGAGCCAGAGGAAAAGAAAGATGATCAGTTGGCGAGCACACACCATTGCGGAGATTCCGGACGGCTACCAAGTGGCGGTTGCCGATGTCAACGGCGACGGGAAACCTGACGTCCTGGCATTAAGCTCGGCGGAGAGCATTGTGGAATGGTATGAGAATCCTTCCTGGAAGGCTCGGCCCATCACCACGGCAACCCGTCACAACATCAGCTTGGCCCCCTTGTTTCGCAGCGGCTATCCGGAGCGCGGATTGGCGCTTGCGAGCGACTTTGCGCTTAATGATAGCACCCAGGGCGGGAGTGTTTGGTGGGGGGAGCCAGGGAACTCATTGGACACCGAGTGGTCGTTGCGCTTGCTCGGCCGGATTCCCACTTCGCACCGATTGCGCTGGGCGGATCTGGACGGGAGCGGCCGCCTGGGGTTGGTGGATGTTCCCTTATTGGGTTATGGTGCCAAGGAGCCGGACTACAAAGTCCCTGCCCCGCTCACCTGGTTCGAACCTCCGGAGCCGCTGCTGCGCGGGCACGTATCCGCCACAGATACAGGCAAGGTGGAGTGGCTTTCCCACCTGATTGACGATTCGTTGACAGTCGTCCACGGCGTTCACATCATGGACTGGGACAACGACGGGCGCGATGAAATCCTGACTGCCAGCTTTGAGGGCGTCCACCTTTTCCACTCCTCCGGGATAGGCCGCGACCTCCATTGGACAAGAACCCACCTCGCGGCGGGTGACCAGGTTTCAACCCCCCGTCGGGGGTCGAGCGAAATTGGTGTTGGCAGGCTGGGTGGGCGCCGCTTCCTGGCTACTATCGAGCCCTGGCATGGCGAGCACGTGGTGGTCTATACGCAAGGTAAGCCGGGCGATTTGTGGAATCGCCATCCCATTGACGATAGTTTCCGCGATGGTCACGCGCTGGTTTGCGCTGACCTCGATCGCGATGGCAATGACGAAATCGTGGCGGGGTTTCGCGGCCAGGGCACGAGCCTCTATGTGTATTACGCGACGGACCCCTCCGGCCTGAAATGGGAACGCCAGACGCTGGATACGCAAATGGCGGCGTCGGGGGTGGGGGTCGCCGACATTAATGGCGATGGCCATCCCGATGTTGTGGCCATCGGCGCATCCACGGCAAATGTGAAGTGGTACGAGAACCTGGGCGCCAGGCCTTGAGACATGCCCGCCGGCCGTCCTTACAACGCCTCAGAATCTATCCGTTTTCTCAACTCCGCGAGATTCGCACTAAAATGGAGGGCCATTGGGGCGCGGACTCATAGAGAATCTCTTTTGACGGACGAGTGAAGGCAGCAAGAGTTGAAGGCGGGGTCGCCATAACCTGTTTCGTGGCCCCTCTTTATGACCCCCAGGCTTCCTCCACGGAAGTGGGAGGGTCCCCCTCGGGGGGGCCAGGCAGGCGATGATCACGATCATCAGGACAGGGCTTTTCCTGTGGGCCGTTGCCTAAGAAGGGAACTCCAGGACGCGCCAGGGAGATCACAAACATCAACGCACCCAGGGCCACCAGGAATTGAATGAGGAAGATGATAAGCAAAGATACGCAAATCATTGAGTTCTCCTTCGCAGTTCGAGCTGGGTGGTTTCTCCTTCCACATTCAAACTATCGGCACTGGTAATTTGTTTGATGAGGGAAAACTGAGACCTCTTCCAGACACGACCTTGCTGCGCATGTCATTCCGAGCACAGCGAGGAATCTCGCCCTGGAGGTTGGTCGGAGCTTAAGGCGAACTAAGGGTTGGAAGACACAATCGGAGCGAGATTCCTCGCTGCGCTCGGAATGACAGGCAGGCGGGAGTGCGGCAGGTTAGGTAGCCTATTACGGTTGGCGTTTCGGTGGGTGATGGCGCATGATGAGAGCCATGCCGTCTCCAAACTTGTATTGGACCTCGTCCATGAGTTGTTGGATCAGGTACACGCCGCGGCCACCTTCGCGGTAAATGTTTCCTCCCATGGTTGGATCCGGCAGCTTGCTCGGGTCAAACCCCGAACCGGAGTCTTTGACCACAATGATGATTCCCCCGCCTTCCTCAACTGCCACGCACATTCGCACGTACTTATTGGGGTCGCTGCGATTGCCGTGAAGGACGGCGTTCATGAGCGCTTCTTGCAGGGCAAGCTGGACATTCCCCAAATCTTGAGAACATCCGTTTTCTTCCAGAAGACCCACCACCCTGGAAACGGCGTCTTCAATATGGCGAGTGTCCGAAGGAATCAATTCGTCCAGCCTGACGACCAGCTTTGCCTGGTCAAACTCGCACCGGGGCGGGATGTGCTTCAAGTCCGGCATCGCGCGGGCTTTTCTGCGGCAGCCAGAACTTTACCACAGCGCAGGAACTGGCTCAACCTTGGGAATCGGGTGATCGGGCGATCGGGTCATCGGGAGATCGGATGAACAATGTTTTCTGCTCGCGCGATCATCCTCTCACCCGGTTCGTATGCCCCAAATCCCCCCTGACACCTGAAACCTGGCACCCGAAACCTGCCTTCCCGATCACCCGATCTCCCGACTTCCCGATTGTTTCAGGCTGTGCGCGCTTCGGTCCTTTTCACCCTCCAGCCAGGCAACGTCGGTTTGCGTGTCAGCAAAGCGCCGCAGGCCAGCCTCCTTGATTGCGGAATCCGGCACCTTGTGAAGGGGCGTATAGCGTGGATGGTGGGATTCCTTGTACGGATCGTTCCGTGCCGCGTTATAGCAACAGATCATGGACCAGCGCGGCTTCTCGGAATGGTTCTGATCCGAACGGTGCAGCAGGTTGCAATGAAAAAACAGCGTATCGCCTGGTTCCATCTCGACGTGAATCAATTCCATTCTCTTCAGCACCTCGCGAACCCGCTCCTGATCGGCGCCCGCCTGTTCCCCCGTCAAGAGGTGATCGATGCGGCCCAGGTGATGCGAGCCACGAATGACCTGGAGACAACCGTTCTCGCGAGTGGCCGGGTCGACGGCGATAAAAGCACTCGTGAGCAACGGGGCGAGAACGCCGTTCTGGTACCAGTAGCCGTAGTCCTGGTGCCACGTCCAGGCGCCGCCGACCCTTGCGTCTTTCATGATCATTTTCGAGTGGTAGTGGTACACCTTCCCTCCCAGCAGCTTTTCCGCTGAGTTAACGAGGGATTCGCATCGCGCGAACATCCCATACAGCGAGTCGCCGGGATGGTTCCAGAGGGAGAGGCGAACTCGCCCGCCTTCCCCGTCCCCTCGGCCAAAGGAATGTTGATCGAGTTCCCGGTCTTCCTTCGCGGCACGCCGCAGCAAACCAGTTTCCTCTTCGTCAAACATTCTCTTCGCCAGGATAAAGCCGCTGGCCTCATACTCATGCAATTGTTGATCGTTAAGAGCGCCCTTCGCCATACACACACCTCCCTGGAGCCTTGGTTCGCAACTTCTGGGCGTGACGCGAAGGTTCTTCTCCGTGTCCTCAGTGCCCAAAAAGACTTATCATAGAGATCTCCGAGATCCTCCCTGGCCTCGGTGTTAAAGCTCGAGAAGCACGGAGGACAGAGACTCCCTTTCTGGCTGCAGCCACCAGCCCGCCCCGTGCAAAGGTTGCGTTAAAATTAAGCCCCATTCTGGAAACCCGAATATCTACGAGTATACACCTTAAACATAGACCGGTGGGAGCCCGGGGCATGATAGCGTAATGTCTCGGTTCAGAGGTGTAGCGGCGAGTTTACCTCGCCACATGGCGGCGTAAAGCCGCCTCTATGTCAAACTGAGATACGGACCATGATAGAGTCTTCACAGGTAAACCAGCGAACCAAGGAGAGGAATATGAAAGAGTCGTTAGAACTCGAGAAGCAGGCAGCTAATTACGTAGCCACCTTAATGGCGGCCGCAGCCAGAACGGCTCCCAAAACGCGAGGCATTGACAACATCCAGGTCGTGGCCATCGACGACGAAAATGCCAGGCAGATCCTGGCCAACAAAATGAAGGAGATTGCGCGCTCGGAAAACCGGCCGAGCTTTGAACGCGATGCCAACAACCTGGCGGCGTCGCCGGTCGTCGTCGTGATCGGTGTTCAGTCGAATCCGGCCGGCCTCAATTGCAGTTTCTGCGGAAGCCCAACGTGCGACGCGCTGAAAATCAAGGAGGGCGTCTGCGCCTTCAACTCCATGGACCTCGGCATTGCGGCTTGCTCGGCGGCAGCGATTGCGGCCAATTTCCACGTGGATAACCGAATGATGTTCTCCATCGGCAGGTCGTGCCTCGACCTGAAGTTGTTTGCGGAAGGAGTCAAACAGGCCATCGGCATCCCCTTGAGCGTGACCGGGAAGAACCCGTTCTTCGATCGTAAGCCGTAACGAAGAGTGTAGGTTTTCAGGATTGTTGACATTAGTGCCAGAGAGCGTCACACAAACGTCAGGTTTAGTGAAATAGCGCGGCAGAGCCGCAGCCGAAACGTGGCACGGCCATCTTGGCCGTGCGCACGGGCAGGACGGCCGTTCCACCGTGCGCGAAATCTTCGCGGCACAACAACGTCCCGCAAACTAGTGCTACAGGACAGCTACGTGTCAGCGCAAGTCGTGTTACGCGGCATCAACCTTTCCGTCTTGCTCGGTGGCCTTCTGAATCGTGTGCACAGCTTTACCTGGTCGAGGGCCAGGTGGTGATCTGCAAGGAATTCCGCTCGTCGCTGACTACCTGAATGAGGAACAAATTAGGAGTAGAGGTGGACCGGACACAAAGTCAGGACGAACTCTACCAGAAGGCCGCGCAGGAGTATGGCGAGGCTCTTGCCCGAATGGTGTGTGCCTATGAAGCTGATCCGGAACTGCGTCGGGACCTCTCACAGGAAATCCATCTGGCGTTGTGGCGCAGCTTTGCAACGTTCAACGGGCGGTGCTCACTTCGAACCTGGACCTACCGCGTTGCGCATAACGTGGCGACCTCGCACGTCGTACGCCAATCCAAGGGCAAGAGTGCAGGGACATTTCTGACCCTGGAAGAGGCCGAGGCCCAAGCGGGTTCCCAAGACGTTGAACGTTCAGCGGACCGTGCCCAGGCGCTCAGTCGGTTGTTCGCGCTCATCCAGCAGCTTGATCCGCTCGACCGCCAGGTGATTATGGCGTATCTGGAAGGTCTGGACGCAGAGTCGATTGCGGAGATCACAGGCCTCTCCGCGGCAAATGTCTGGAGCAAGATTCACCGCATCAAGAGCATGCTGGTCCGCCGATTTCATCGAGGAGATCGAAATGCCGTGTGACGAGTTGCCCGATGATCTGATAATTTCCTGGAAGGAAGCGGGAATGGACAGACGAGTGTTTTCGCCTGATCAACTCCGTGTGGAGGCAGAGAAACTGCGGGCCAAGCTGCGCAGAGGCTACCTCATAGCCAGTGTTGGTTTCTCGACTGCGGTAGCAAGCTACGCCCTTATCGTCTTCTACTTTCACTATTTCCACAATACGTTAATGCTTATCGGGTCAAGCTTATCGTTCGTCGGTTTTGGGTATTTGGTGATCGACACTCTGGTAAAGCGGTCCCGCGCTTTGCCTGACTTGGGCGAAACCGACGGACTTCGCTTCTATCGGACTGAACTGGAACGGAAGCGTGACTGGATTCGCGGGCTTGGGTGGCGTCTGCCTATGGTCTGGGTGCCTGTTTTCCTTGTCGACCTTTGTCTCACCCAGATGCTGCACAAAACTTCAGCATTCCTCGCGCTGGTCAACTTGTCCTGGGGGGTGTTCCTGCTGGTAATCTTGGGAGTCCGGCTTCCAGTGAGGCATCGCAGGATGGCGCGGAAATATCAGGAACGCATCGACGCGCTGGGCTCGGCTGCGAGGAGCGTCGGACAGACTGATTCGACGCATTAAGGAGAGCAATTCATGGCTAGCATTCGTTGGCTTGCTCTATTTGTGTGTGTTCTGGCAGCGGGGGCGCAGGCGCCGCAGGTCGGTGGTGACTATTCGGGCACGCTCGGGCCGCTTCACCTCAAGCTGCACCTGAAGGTAACCGCGAGCGGGGCGCTCGAAGGATCGCTGGACAGCGTGGACCAGGGCGCGATGGGCCTGCCGTGCGCCAACTTCCGGCTTGGCGAGAAGGAGCTGTCCTTCGACGTTCCGAGTGTGGGCGGCACATGGCACGGCACGGTAACGACCGACGGCGCGACGCTAGATGGAAGCTGGTCGCAGGGCCAGGAAATGCCGCTGGTGTTTCGCCGCGATGAGCCGTTCGTGCCCGCTGAGAAGCCCTCGCGCGTGGACGGAATCTGGCTCGGAACGCTGGAAGCGCCAGGCGCCAAGCTGCGTATCCAGTTTCAGGTGAAAAGTGACCGCTCCGGCAAAGAATACTGCTCGATGGATAGCCTGGATCAAGCGGCAACAGGGATCCCTTGCGACAAAGTGGAGTCCAACGGGGATCATTATTCATTTGACATTCCATCCATAAACGGGCGCTGGTCGGGCACGTTATCGCAGGACGGTAATGAGCTGGATGGGACCTGGTCGCAGGGCGCAGACTTCCCACTCCGGTTGGTCCGACAGACGGTTGCGATCACGTTGAAGGCACCGCCGCCGCCCAAGTATGACACGGCTCTAGCTCCCGTGCCGGTGGGCGAACTCAAGGCGGTGCTCGACCATGATTTGGCCCAAGCGCTAAAAGACGGTGCACTGGCGCCGTCCACGAATGGTGGCGTGGTGATTGGAGTGGTGCGGCGCGGAATCCGGCAAGTCCTTGTGTACGGCCCGGTAAAGGAAGATTCGATCTTCGAGATTGGCTCCATATCCAAAACCTTCACCGGCCTCATCCTGGCGCATATGGTTGCGCAACACAAGGCGAAGTTGAATGAGCCGGTGCGGGAACTGCTGCCCGCCGGGATCGTGGCAAAACCCGAGGGGGCGGAGATCACTTTAGTGGACTTGGCGACGCAGCAATCGGGCCTGCCGCCGATGCCCGACAATTTTCGGCCTGCCGACATGCAAGACCCCTACGCGGATTACCGGCCGGAGGACCTCTACCGATTCATCGCCAAACACGGTGTAGGCAAGCCCCCAAACACGAGGTTTAACTATAGCAATTTGGGGCTGGGCTTGCTGGGCCAGGCGCTGGCGAATCGCGCCGCGATGACTTATCCGGATTTGCTGAGAATGGAGGTCACCGGCCCACTGCAATTGAACGACACCGTGGTGAACCTTTCGTCAGATCAGCAAAGGCGATTCGCACAAGGCCACAGTGCACAGCACCAGGCCGCTCACGCCTGGGATTTTGATGCACTGGCCGGGGCTGGCGCGATTCGATCGACAGCAAGCGACATGCTGACTTATCTTGAAGCGCAACTGCATCCAGATGAACTTAAGCATCCGCCCGGGGCGGTTGCCGCTGACGACCCGCTGGGGACGCTCTCGCGCGCCCTTGTAATGTCCCACGAGCTGCGGGCGGATTCTTTCTCCGCAATGAAGGTCGGGTTGGCTTGGCTCTTTGAAACCAGAACCGGCGCCTTCTGGCACAACGGAGCCACGGGAGGGTATAGCAGCTACGCGCTTTTTAATCCACAAGAAGACTATGCAGTAGTGGTGCTTTGCAACGTGACAATCGGCGTAAACGGAGGCTTTGCGGACGCATTAGGAGAACACATCGCAGAACGCCTCGATGGGAGGCCTACCATTTCGCTAAGAGAATAGACAGCTTCGCCGCCTCCGTTCCAATGTGGCGGGATTAAAGTCCTGCTGTCTGCCACCGGAACGCAGCTTGTATGGGGTTATACCAAGAACGGTACAACAGTTTAGGATTATGCAAGGAATCCTGACATGAATTGTCACGAATTGTGGCATTAGGGGCTGCAAGAGCTTTGATACCAATGTGAGCACTGTCAGCTATCCTGACATCCTACAAAGAGCAGAAGGCAGAAATCAGGAGTCAGAGGTCAGAATAGGGTTACGTCAGCTTTCAGTCATCAGCCGTCGGCTCTCGGGGAGGACTTACTGGGGGACGACAACCTCCGTTAGCGATGGAAGGAACGCCTCACTCGCAAGCCTTCCACGTCGCTTCCCAAGCGAGGGCGCTGGGCGTCACGAGGACGGCGTTCCTGTCCGAGCGGGACTGAGCGCCTCGGATTTCGGCGAAACGGAAGCGCGAGCCAACCGTGGCAGGCAAGTGGACGTTCGCCGGCTGGGGCCCGGAGCCGCGCTGGAACTTCAAGCGCCAGCCTTGATGGCGGTCCAGCGGCTCGAGGTCCATGTCAATGCGTCCGAAGCGCGTGGGAGACTGGGCAAGGCTCAGGGGCTCGCCGTCGGCCAATTCAAAGTCTCCGACTCCCGCCAACAAGCGCAGTGTTGCGCCGTCTTCGAGCGCCAGCATGTGACGCAGATAGAGAATGCATTCCGCGCTGGCCCAGTTGTGAGGCATGTCGCCAACGTAATCCGCAGTCAGGCTCCCTCGGATAGGTTGTTCCTCCCGCCAGCAATAAAGCGGCGTGGCATGATTCAGAAAGCCCGTAAACGTCAACCGCGCCCAGTCAGGCATCCCCGCCCAGAGGTAGACATGAGCCACAAAGCCTGCGTTGTAATTCCAAACTCCGCCGTGCGGAAGCCAGCCGGTCTCCGCGGGAATGTCTTCCTGGGCGCAAGATTGCATCAACTGGATATGTCCCTTCACGATCGGATCATCCTTTTCGAACACCATGCCTGGATAGATGGCATGGGAAAGAGCCCATTGCGCAGTTTGGGGCCGCGGCGATCCCACTCATCCACGCTGGCCCACTGGGGGTCTTCCTTCACCAGCATGGGCAGGTAGTCGAATCCCTCGGGATGGCGACGCATCTCCTGGCGAGCCGCTGCAAAGAACGCCGCTCGCAACTCGTTATAGAACTGCTTGGCCCCGCCGAGGTCAGGAAGGCCGAGCCGCTCCGTCGCTTCGGTGACGGCTTTGAGACCCGCCAGTACCCAAACGGTGTTGGTAAACTCGGAACGAACGCCTCCCAAGCCGCCATCGCCAAAACCCGGGGCCAGGAGACCGTAGCGGCCGTTCACGCTTCCATCGCTGCGGGCTTTGTCGCGCAGGCTCACAAGAAACTTCACAGCGCGCGTAACATTGGGTTGCATCTCCCGGAAGTAGCTCCAGTCCTGGCTGAGTTCTGCTTGGCGTACCAGCGTGAACATGGCGATGCCGGTATCCTTCCAATGCTCACGCCCTCCGCCCGCGAACACGCCCCCATCCGCTTCTTGATACTTCCAGGTTGCTTCCAGTCCCTGCTGGGCTTCGTTGTCGTAACCAAGGTAACGGGCGGCCTCCAAGATGAAGTTTCCATCCACTACCCAGAGGCCGCGGTAAACCGTAGGCCCCACCTGAAACGTGATCCTTCCTCCTTTCTCCTCGCGAGCCTGCTGGAGGTTGCGCGCGCAGGCGGCGAGAAACTCACCGTGCCGGCCCGGAAGTTGCCAGACTATCTTCCCTTCACAGGGCTTCCAATTCAGCCAGTACTCGCGGGCCTCCGCCAGCAGACGGTCTGGAGTCTCGAGTCCCACTTTCAGTTTGTCGATCTCCTGGCCCTCCTGGGGAAATCGAATAAAGCAACGGTAGGGCCTGCCCTCCGCAGCGATGCCCCCTTTGAGCAGATACGACCGAAAGACGGCTCCATCCTCGTGGAGCGAGAGAGGCACATCCGCCAGTAAGAACGGCGGCCCCGCCTCATTATCGAGGCGCAATAGGGTGATGCCGGCGGATTCTTGCAGCTTGATCTCGCGCTTCGTCCTCACAACCACCACCGGAGCCACCCTTGTGGCGTGCAAGGTGCGCGGTTCAACTTCCAGAATCACGTTATCCACGCGGCCTTCGCCGGCGCGCTGGGTCGCAAAAGTGGTGAGCTCGAGGAAGACTTCGGGACGGTCAATGCGGGTGTGGACGATCGGCACACCTGGAGCTTCGAGCCGCTGCCCGCGCACCTTGTTTGCTTCCATGCCGAGGAGTGAGAATTCCACCACTTCAGGAAAATACGCGATGCCTGCGCCTTGCCCGGGATGGCCGTAACGCAACTCGCCATGCTCGCCGAGCAGACTTTTGTGGTGATCGTCCGGAAAACAGTAGGCCGTCTGCCAGGAAAGAGGCGAGTAGCGAAAATCGATGGCGGGTAGCGCGAACCTGCTTTCCTCAGGTCCGCGGCTCTTCTCAACATCGGGAAGGGAATTCCCACCCTCCGGCTCAATTGCAGCAAGGCTTCGCGCCGCGATCAGGCGCGATGCGGGGCCTGCCGTGCCGGCCGCTCCTACCCCTAAGCTGAGGTTTCGTAGAAATGTGCGCCTGGTTGATTCACTCACGGTTTCTTCTCCTGCGCTTGGTATCGAAGGTCGCGCATTTAGCGAACTTCCTATAGTCCTCGTCTCGCTGAAGAGCGAACTTCGTAGGCAACCTCGGGATGTTCAAACTTGTGAGCTCAGTACCGAAATCCGCGCTGGCGAGCCGCTTCGTAAAGAAAAACGCTGGCTGCCGTCGCCACATTAACGGAATCCATCCCCGGACGAATGGGAATACTCAAGAGCAGCGAGGCTTCGCGGGCAATTTCCGGGGGGAGACCGGAAGCCTCCTTCCCCACCATGAGGGCGAACGAGCCTCTCAGATCCGTCTGGTCAAGCGGCGAGGGACTGTGTCGGTCGGCGGCGATGATGCGAACTTGAGCCACGCGCAGGCGAGGCAGGAGTTCATCGGTTGCCAAGCCCGCCAGGACCGGAAGGCGGAAGATCGCGCCGGCTGAAGACCGAACGGCCTTGGGATTAAAAGGGCTGACAGTTTCATGAAGTGTGAAAACGGCTGAAGCCCCGAAAGCCGCCGCGCTGCGCATCAGCGTGCCCAGATTGCCGGGATCCTGGAGACCACAGGCCACCAGCAAAAGCAGATTCTGGCCCCCGAGGATGGTATCCAAGTTGTGAGGCGGCAGTTCGACGAGCCCGGCAATCCCCTGGGGGTTCTGGGTCTGCGCCACCTGCTCGAACAGGCGGTCAGGGACCTGCACGGCTTCTGCTTCCGCGGGCAACCGTTCCATCAGCCCCGCAAATTTCGCCGAACCACTTTCGGCCATGAGTACGCTATGCGTTCGAACCGCTGGAGCCGCTGCCAGGGCTTCCTCTACAAGGAATGGCCCTTCGACAGCCAACCACCCCTCGCGCGTTGTCCCTTTTGCCAAAGCCCGCCGGTAGACCTTCAACAGGGAGTTGGTGGGACTTCCGATCTGGCGTATTTTCAGTTGACCCATATTCGTGCCGGTTAATATCGGTTTCCCTTAACCGGAACCCCTTTTTGCACCGGCGGCTTGGGTTTCGAGCTCGGCCATGTCGAGGACGATGACTTTGCGGCGTTCCAGGCGAATGAGGCCTCGGTCAACAAAACGCCGCAAGTTGCGCGAAACCAAGTCACGTACTGTGCCAATCTCCGCGCCGATCTGTTGGTTTGTTTCTTCCAAGGGAAACTCGACGCCACGTCGGGTGCGGACCCCTAGCCTCAGCGCACGGTCGCGCAGAAAGCCTGCCAGCCGCTGGCTGACCTCCTTAAGCGATAATTCCTCGACCAGTTCCGCAAGGTACCGGAATCTCCACGCCAGGGTGCGGATAACGGCTAGGGCCACTTCAGAATTGCGCCGGCACAAATCCAAGAATTCCTTCTTGGGGAGGAAGAGGAGTGTGGAGTCTTCCACCGCGGCCGCCGAGGCTGGAAAAGTGCCCCCGTCAAAGATTGAGAGCTCGCCGACCGTGGACCCGGCACGCTCGATCACCAGGACCTGCTCGCGGCCGTTTTCGGCCATCTTGAAGATCTTGATCGCGCCGGACTGGACGATGAAGAGGCCGTCACACGCGTCGCCCTCTGCCACCAACATTTCCTCCTTGCCCAGGCGCCGGGCTACACAATGGCAGGCCAGAGCTCTAAGCTCATCGGCCGGCAAAACGGCGAAGAACGGCACGCGGCGCAGAGTGTCAACTGGATCGAGAACCGCCATGGAAGAATTCCCAGCCACCAAAGACAGCTTACCAGACACTTTATCCGGGGGCACGACTTAAGTCATCGCACACCAAAGGACGCCCAAATAATCTACAGGAAGAGGGGGCGCAAGGATACGCAAACGAATACACCCTCAGGAGGAATCTCGTATGGCCTATGTGATTGCTGAACCCTGCATCAATACCAAGGACACCGCGTGCGTGGACGTCTGCCCGGTGGATTGTATCCACCCCCGTAAGGACGAAGCCAACTTTGCTGAGGTTCCAATGCTTTACATTGATCCGGTCGAGTGCATCGATTGCGGGGCGTGCGTGCCGGTTTGTCCTGTTTCCGCCATCTTCCCCCTCGATGACCTGCCGGAGACTTGGAAGGGATTTACCGAGACCAACGCTCAGTACTATAAGAAATAGAAGGGTTCACGTGGATTGACGGACTTTATGGTTGACCCTGGTAAGAGCTTGCCGTTAGAATTTGGCTGACGACCAGGGAAGGGACGGACTGACCTATCGAACCCAGGATGGGAGATACATTCTCGGAAAAGGCAAAGCTCTTGTGGGGCTTGAGCGCCGTTGCACTTTGTTTAGGCTGCGGAGCCGAAAAGCGGTCCACAGTGGTTCAAGCCCCAGCGGCAACCCCAGTCGCTCAATCCCTACCACCCAAGCCTACCATGGCGGCCTCTGAGCATCCGCCCGCGCCAGCCCCTGCACCCTCCGCTGTTCTCGTTTCAAAAGTTGAATCCCTGTACAAAGCTGGAATGGCCGATTATCGCTCCGGAAACCTGGAAGGAGCTAAGGAACAATTTGATCAGGCGGTGGAGAAGTTGCTGGAGTCGGACCTCGACGTTCAGGGGGACGACCGGCTCAGTGGCGAATTTGATAAGCTGGTCGAGGACGTCTACGCTGCCGAGGCGGCGGCGCTGGAACGTGGCGACACCTTGAGTCCACATAACTATGTCCCCTCGCCTCTCGAGTCGTTCTCCGGGCTAACCTTCCCCGTTGATCCAAGAATCAAGCAGCGAGCTCAGCGGGAGCTGAAAGCCGTTCGGTCTGACGTGCCACTGGTTTCCAACGATTATGTTGAGGGTGTGTTGACGTATCTCCAGAACAAGGGCCGGGGCTACATCACTATGGCCCTGAAGCGACAGGGTATATATCAGGCGCTGATCTCCGACACCCTGCGCAAGGAGGGGATTCCTCAGGATCTTATCTACCTTGCTGCGCTGGAGAGCGCGTTTAATCCTTACGCCTTGTCTCGCGCTGGCGCCAAAGGCATCTGGCAGTTCATGCTCGGAACGGGCCTGCTTTGCGGGTTGAAGAAGGACCGCTGGGTGGACGAGCGTGAAGATCCCGTCAAGTCGACGCAGGCGGCGGCGCGCCATCTCAAGGATCTGTACCAGATGTTTGGAGACTGGTCACTCGCCATGGCGGCTTACGATAGCGGCCCTTTGACGGTTCAGGCCGCCGTGGAGAGGACGGGCTACGCTGATTATTGGACCTTGCGCAGGCTGCACGCCCTTCCCGCGGAGACGGAAGACTACGTGCCGATCTTCATGGCTACCCTGATGATTGCGAAGGACCCGAAAGCCTACGGCTTCGACGTTCAGCCCGACCCGCCTTTTGCTTCCGACCAAGTCATCGTAAGCACCCCCACGGACCTGCGCCTGGTGGCTCAACTCCTCGATGCGCCCGTGGAAGAGTTGACTCGGCTGAATCCCAGTCTGCTTCGCTGGACCACCCCGCCCAACAACCCTCAATTCGCTTTGAACCTTCCCAAGGGGGCTAAGGAACTGTTCGAGCAAAGGGTGGCGTCAATTCCCGAAGATAAGAGAATCTGGTGGAGAGCCCACAAGGTGGAGGAAGGCGAAACCCTTGCCAGTATTGCCAAGAAGCTCCACGTCTCTCCTACGGCTTTGCGGCAGGTCAATAGGCTGGACAACGAATCGGCTTTGGAACAGGGTTCCCACTTGCTGGTCCCTCTGGCCCCCGGCAAGGAATCATCTCTGGCGCGAGTCCGCGAGGGGGGTCCGCGTTACGCCGTCAGGTATCGTGTTCGTGCCGGTGATACTCTGGAGTTCATCGCTGACCGCTACGATGTGACTCCTTACCAGATCCGCCGCTGGAATAACTTGAAAACCTCCCAACTGACTCCGGGAGCGCCTCTGCGAATCTATGTGGCGGGAGGAAGGCGGAGCGCCTCCAGCAAGTCTCATTCCCAGGGGCGGAAGAATCCCCGGCAGGCTGGCAAGGTAAGTAGCCGCACAAAGGCTACCCCCAAGACGGGAGAAGCCGTGGCCACACCCAAGGCCAACCCCAAACAACTTGCCCGGGGGCGTTAAAACTCTTTTCTGCGGAAATCAATGATTGCACTTGACACAACGATGGGTGTGTTATACATCTGCCTCCTGCGGGGAAGTTGAGACGTTGGCACCTGGCGCCCAGGCGAAAGCTCGGCTCTCTTGGGTGACTGACAAAACGATGGGGGGAGGGGTTCATGGATTTCGACAAGGACGATAAAGCGGGTGATGAGCTTGAGGATTATGGAGACGAGCTCTCCTCCGACTATAAGGAAGAAGCCGAAGAAAGATCAGGCGAGGAAGGCGAGGAGCTTGAGGAGGAGGTTTCTTACAAAGTCGAGGAGACCATAGCTGCTGAAGCGGCTCCAGTAGTTCCGGTCGCTGTAGAGACCGCCAGACCGGCTCCCGCTCCTAAGCCTGCTGCGGCGGCTCGGAAAAGGCCCGCGAAAGCGAAGCCTAAACCGAAGCCTAAACCGAAGCCTAAACCGAAGAAGCAGCCCGCAAAAAAGCCCGTGAAGAAAGCGGCGAAGCCTGCCAAGAAAGCCAAGAAGCCGGTTGCCAAGAAAAAGGGCCGCCGCAGGTAGCTGGGCCAGGCTCCGAAGACCCGCAAGGGTTGGCATCCACCCTGGAAGTGTGGGCGCGGACATGCCCGGTGGTCGTGTGTCTGGCCTCGCGCTGTAAGCTGTAGGGTCGAGGGCCTTGGTCAAGCAGGGTGGATGGACTCGCATTCACAAGCCAACGGTGAGTCGGCAGGCCTGAGTGGTCACACGACCTGCACTCCAGTTCTCGCCCTCGAGGTGATCCGGCGCATGCGCGGCGCCTCGCAACCCTATCTTCTGCGGTGTGAGGACGCTTCCAATTACGTTGTTAAGTTTCAGAACAACCCCCAACACGTACGCGTTCTGGCCAACGAAATGTTGGCTGGTCGTCTGGCAAAGCTGATTGGTCTCCCGGTCGCAAGTCCGGCCTTCGTCGAAGTTCCTCCCGGCCTTATCCGCGGGAACCCACCTCTTGAACTCGAAATCGGCTCCCGGCGGGTGCTCTGCTTGGCGGGCCTGCATTTTGGCTCCCGTTTCCCGGGAGATCCCAGCCAAACTCTGGTGGTGGATTTTCTGCCGGACCGTTTGCTGCGCAACGTCAAAAACTTGGCTTCCGTATTCCTGGGGGGATTCGTTTTTGACAAGTGGACCTGTAACTGTAACGGACGCCAAGTCATATTCTTCCGCACCGTAGACCAAGAAGGCTCTGCATATTCCGCTTTGCTCATCGATCAGGGCTTTTGTTTTAACGATGGCGATTGGAACTTTCCCGACAGCCCTATCCGGGGTCTTTATCCGCGCCGGTGGATTTATGAGAGGGTCGAGGGGTTCAAATCGTTCGAACCCTTTCTCTCCAGGATAGAGACCTTGGATAGTTCTCAAATCGAGGAGTGTGTTCTTCAAATGCCTGAGGAGTGGTGCGGGCCCGACCCCGCTCAGTTGACACAGCTTGCGGAAAGATTGTATAAGCGACGCAGAGGACTTCGGCAAGCGATCCTTGACGCAAAGAATAGTTCCTTGAAACCGTTCCCGAACTGGGCATGAGGCTGAAGTTGGCCGCGGCCCAAGGCAGAACCCATGGTGGAAGAAAGCAAGTTGAAGGAGTGCTCATACTTCCTGGTGCGCTACGTCCCCGACGTGGTGAAGGGGGAATTCATCAACATCGGAGTGTTCCTCTTTTGCCCTGCCGAGCAGTTCCTGGATTGCTTGTTCAGTGACGATTGGCGGCGCGTCAAGCGCTTCCACCCCCAAGCGGATACTGAGTTCTTCAAGCTGCTTCAAGCCGACTTCGAGGACCAGATCAGGAAGCGCGAAGAAGACCTCGAGGGCTATATCCGCGAAATGCAGTCCTATTCCAATCTCATTCAGTTGTCCCCGCCCCGCGACTGCTTGACTGCTGATTTGGTTGCCCAGCTCGAGGACCTTTTCCAAAGGTATGTGGATGGGCGTCTTGCCGGTCCTACAGAGCAAGATACCAGGATGCGCATCAGGCAGCGAATGACTGACTCTCTACGCCGATACGGGGTGTTTGAGCACCCGTCGTTTGAAAAGCGCGTTTCCGCTTCTCAATGGACCGCCGTCGGCGACCCCTTTGTTTTCGACTTTGGTTACAAGCCTCCCGCACAGGCGGGCAAGCCCAACGGGCGCGTGGAGTTGATCCACACCCTCTCATTGCTGAGGGACAATGAGCTCGTCAAGGCACTAAGGTTGACCTTCGAGAGAGTCCTCGACAAAGAATCTTCCCATCTGACTGTCGGGCACGAAAATATCCTCGACCCAGACAATGCCGTTGTGCATTTCTCACAGGACATTCTTCGGCACGAGCAGATCCGCCTGGTGCCCGTGTCAGGTTTCGATGAATACGCTCAGACTATCCGCGCAGAACTCTTGATGTAATGAGTCTGCATCTCCAAGTCGACTGTTACTCAGGCTACAAGGCGGATGAACGGCCCCTGCGGTTCTCTTTTGCAGACAAGCCCGGCGGCCAGGTATTCGAAGTCAAAGAGGTCCTGGATCAGTGGTATGGTGTTGGCTACCACTGTTTCAAAGTCTTGGCGAACGACGACAACCTCTACATTCTCCGCCATCAACTGCCGGAGGATAATTGGGTGCTGGACTCCTTCCGCTCCGTGGCTTCTTCCTCATCTTGTTGAGCGCCGGCGAGGATCTCGGCGTTAGAGACGGTGAACCTGCACATCAGACTGACCCATCCCACACAATGACCCGTCCATGACAATCTGGGCGAGAAGTGATTAAATAGATTCGTTCGATGGCGGCTGTAGCTTCTTGGTTTTGGGGAAGGGTTGAGAAGATATGCACAAGGGCGAAAATGTGATCTCTTTCGCGCTTGCCCTGGTGGTTGTACTAACCTTTGTGGCGATCCAGCGACAGTGGAATCCAGCCAGTCTGAAGGACATGGCATCTTCCGCCGAGGACTTTATCCTCACCAGCACAGGGATACGCGGGCAGGTGCCGGATTTGGCGGGGTACGAGAAATTGAAAACCTATCGACTGGAGAACTACCGCGCCGCCTTATACCGCCAGACCCCTGCTCCGCTGGTTTTCGCTTCTGGCCGCTTTGTCGTTTACAACACGGACAACCGACCCGTCTTCAAGCTGGAGACCTTGGAAGGATCAAAAGATTCCTGGACAAGCCTCTACGACTTCAACGGGCGTCATGGTCTGACCGCGCCTGGCAACCGCAGCCGCCCGCAATACACCAAGAGCCTGAGCGGTAAAGGCGCGCCGGACGTCGTGATCGGTCAATATTCAGGGGGGGACCACTGCTGCACCGTGGCCACCGTCATCGAATTAGGCGCCGACGACGTAACGGTCCTGGGCCGAATCGACGGCTTGGATGGCTTGCCTTTCGAGGGCCTGGAAATCCGCAACCTCCGCAAAGATAAAAATTGGGAATTCGTGGCCCACCGTCCCTACATGACAAGCTGCGGCCCCCACGCTGATGCGGCCGACCTGCTCTCGATCTACGCCTTCGTCAACGGACAATACTTTGACAGCACCGACCAGTATTCAGACTACCTCACTGGTATCCTGCGCCAGAATCTTGCCAAGTGGGGTCCAGAAAAGAAACTTACGCTTGGACTTCTGCAGACGTTGGCCGTCGAAATCGCTCAGCTAGGCCAAAAGGATGAAGGGAAGCGGTTTTTTGCGATGAACCTTAACCCCCTCCTGCCCGATCTCCGGCGGAAAGGCGTGGATCCAAACGCTTGCTTGGAGGACTTGCAGAGCCTCCTTGATCGTCTGCCCGGTGTCCAGCCTGCAACTAGTCGACAGTCGACCGTCGGCAGTCCACAGTCAGACGTCCGTGGTCCAACGGCAGTTAACAGTCGATAGTCCGTTGTCCGTGGTCCGTTGTCAGTTGCCGCTAGACACCGCCCTCCCCGAAATCTGAAATCTGAGACCTCGCGCCCAACACCTGGCGCCTGACACCTGGCACCTGTTCTTACAGTACCGGTTCCTCCCAATTCTCGAGCTTCTGCTTAATGCGGCCCAGGAACTTTTCCGCCACCGCTCCATCGATGACTCGGTGATCGTAGGAAAGGGAGAGGTAGGCCATCGCTCGGATGGCAATCGCATCGTCCCGCACCACCGGGCGTTTTTCGATAGCGCCCACACCCAGGATGGCCACCTGAGGCTGGTTGATGATCGGCAAGCCGAACAGCCCTCCGAAACTCCCGGGATTGGTAATGGTGAAAGTCCCTCCCTGCACATCCTCGACACTCAGGCGTTTGGTTCGCGCCCGCTCCGCAAGGTCCTGAACCGCCCGAGCGATGGCCAGAAAATTCTTTTCATCCGCGCGCCTAATGACCGGCACGATAAGCCCCGCCTCGAGCGCCACAGCAATCCCCACATTAACGTCCCGCTTGTAGATGATGTTCGTGCCTTCGACCGAGGAATTGATAATAGGGACGTCTCTGATCGCTTCAACGGCAGCTCGAACGAAAAAGGGCGTGTAGGTGAGCTTAAATCCGTTTCTCCGCTCAAACTCATCTCGTTGCCGCTCCCTTGCCGCCGCCACTTTGGTCATTTCCACTTCGAATACGCTGTAGACATGGGCTGAAGTCCTCTTGCTCGCCACCATGTGCTCGGCGATTTGCCGGCGCATGGGGGTCATGGCGACAACCTGCGTTGGCCCGGCGAAATTACCGGGTGCAGGAGCCGGCTGAACCGCCGCAGGCGGCGGGGAGGGAAGCGGCACGGCAGGCGTCCGGGCTGCCGCGGTTCTGCCTGCGGCAACAGACTGGCGCTCTTCCACGTAAGCTAGGATATCTTTCTTGCTGATTCTGCCGCCCAGACCCGTTCCCCGTACCTGCGTGAGATCAACCTGGTAGTCGCGCGCGATACGCCTGACGAGTGGCGACGACCTCACTTCCTCAGGAGCAGTGGGGACAGACGGACTGCCAGCCGCGGTGGGAAGGCTTGGCGCCGCAGCAGCCGGAGCGGCCGACCGCGCCGCCACCTCACCTTCTGCCTCAGCAGCGGGTGCGCCCACGGCAGCGGCTTCGCCATCGATTACCGCCACGACCGTGTTCACCGCCACCGTCTCGTTTTCTTTCACCAGAATTTGGGACAAAATCCCGGCCGCCGGCGACGGTATTTCCGCATCCACCTTGTCGGTGGTAATTTCAAGCAGAGGCTCATCCCGGTCGACCTGCTCACCGGCCTTTTTTAACCATTTGGTAATCGTCCCCTCGGCAACACTCTCACCCATCTGGGGCATAATCACATTCGTGGGCATAGCAACCTCAAATCTATTGATTCATTGTCTCATTGAGTCATTGGTTCATTGGCCCGCTGCATCTTTGGCCGTGGCTCGTCACTATTGCTTAGGTCTCGATCCTCGACCTTCGAGCTGCGATGCCACTTCAAGCATGTCCAGTTCGAAGACTCTTCCAAACCGCCGGGCCACCTTTTGGGCAACCTCATCCACCTCCACACGGCGGCCCAACAGCTTCTGAAGCGAGGTCACGCCTTTATCGCGCAGCCCGCAAGGAACGATCCAATCGAAGTAGCGCAGGTCCGTGTTGACGTTGAAAGCGAAACCATGGGAAGTGACCCAGCGGGAAATGTGGACCCCCATGGCGGCCAGCTTGTTGTTGCCCACCCAGACGCCCGGGGTGCCGGCCAGCCGGCCAGCCTCGATTCCGTAGTCAATGGCGACTTCGATCAAGACTTCTTCAAGGCAGCGCATGTACCAGGCGATATCCCGCCGGTGTTGCGCAAGGTCAAGGATGGGGTAGCCCACTAACTGTCCGGGCCCGTGGTAAGTAACGTCGCCGCCCCGGTCAACCTCGAAGACCTGCGCTCCACGCGCGGCAAGCTGCTCGGTGGAGATGAGGAGGTTCTCCTTTCTGGCATTGCGCCCCAGCGTGTAAACGTGCGGATGCTCGAGCAGCAGAAGTGTGTCCGGGATCACTCCGGCCTTGCGCGCGGCCACCCGCTGGCGCTGGAGGCGCAGACCGTCCGCGTAGTCGAGCACTCCGAGTCTTTCAACGTGACAGGTCATTGTTGACGGGCCGCCGCGCTGTTTGAGGAATCCTCCGGCACCTCCCGACTACTGCGCATCCAGATATAGAGGCGTACCATCCTCATGTTGAACACGTACTCACCCTGAACGTCGCCGCGGCGCAGGACCTTCAACCTTTGCATCCTCTGTAAGAAGTTGTTGAACTTTCGTTTTTCTGCTTCCGTCAGCCCCTTTTCAACGTCGCGTTTCATGAAGCTATCGGCAATTGCCACCGACTTGGCAATCTTGGCGAGAATCGAACGGTAGTCGCTGCTATGTAAAGCCGCATCCACCTGTTGGTTAACGTACCGTTTCCCGACCTCATCTGCCGCCGTGGTTATGGCCCAAGCAGCGTCACCCCCGTCGACTTGACCATCCCGATCGAGCCAGTACGCGGCATTTCCAATAAGGTGCATAATCTTTGGGAAGCCGGCCGCGAAGTGCGTCATGACATCTAAGGCGCTCGAGTCAACGGTCATATGCACCGAGTCAAACGCTTTCCGGAAGAAATCGTTCATCTCCCCCGCGGTCATCCGCTCAATATTGACAACATCGAAGATCCGTCCCACTGACTCGTGCTGAGCGATGAGTTGCCTGCGACGTTCCTGAACGCCGCAGACCATAAGAAGAAGTGGCAGTGTGGGTTTCTCGAGCGAGATCGGCGCATTGGAGTCAACGACCGCCTTCAGAAAGGCCGCGAACTTCGGATTGTTCGCGAGGCCGTTAATCTCGTCCAGAACAAGGAAAACGCCCGTCGCGCCATCGGCTCGGACCCGCTCCAGGGTCTGCCCCAGGAAAGGCAGCAAACCGCGCGTTATGTTCGGGGCTTCTTCACGAAGGGCTTCGGCATGTATGGTTAACCCGAACAGGCTCTGCTGGCCAACAAATCTGGCCATGCCCTCCCGAATCTTCTCGCCCAGCTTTGGGTTGTACGCGCCTGAGCGCAACGTTGCTTCGAGCACCGCTGCTCCGACCTCATCCATGGTTTCTGCTCGTTCAAGCGTTGCATAGATGCCTAAGAGGCCGTTGTTCCGCTCCGCCATCCATTGAGTGAAGCGCGCGAAAGAGGTCTTTCCAATGCCATACTCACCTTCCAGGAACACAGAAACCGGTTTCCCCTGTGCCACCTGCCCAACCCCACGGGTCATAATATGGTCGATTTGGGCGGACCGTCCCACGAAGAATTCAACCGGGACCGGCTGGTCGGGGTAAAAGGGACTGCGACCCTTGCTCTCGATAACATTGATGTCATCGCTTCCGGCGCTCTTTTTATCTTGGTTTGCCATATTTGTGCTCCACTACCAATTGGCCGCTAACAAAATGGTTCACGCGTGGATGGCCCAGTCGTGAGCAGCGTGCGCCGCTTCCATCACCGCTTCGGTCAGGGTTGGATGCGGGTGAATCGTATGGGCGAGGTCTTCCACTGTGCCCTCTAGGCGCATAGCCACCACGGCTTCGGCGATCATCTCCGTCACCCTCGGCCCGATCATATGGACGCCGAGTATCTCTCCATACTTTTCGTCGCACACCATTTTCACGAAGCCCTCGCGGGACCCCAGGATGCCAGCCTTGCTGTTGCCGGCAAAGGGGAACTTGCCGACACGAACCTTGTGGCCCGCTTCCCGCGCCTGGCGTTCCGTAAGTCCCACACTGCTGACCTCCGGCTCGCAATAGGTGCAATTGGGGACCTGGGCGTAGTTTATGGGCTCGACCGGCTTCCCCGCCGCGTGCGTAACCGCGACGATGCCTTCTCTCGAGGCCACGTGCGCCAGCAAGGGGCTGTTGGCGACGATGTCGCCGATGGCGTAAACGCCGGGTTCTTCGGTTTGCATGTATGGATCCACCTTCACGAAACCCCGCTCCAACCTGACGCGCGTCTTCTCCAGACCGACATCCCGCGTGTTGGGCGAACGTCCCACGGCCACCAACAAAGTTTCAGCTTCAATGGCTTGAGGCTTCGCATCTGCTCGGGTGTAGGAAACAGCCACTCCATTTGCCGTTTTGGTGGCCTTCTCGACCTTGGCCTGCGTTTCGAGGGCGATTCCCTGGCGGCGGAACGACTTCTCGAGCTCGGCGGAGATTTCTTCATCCTCGAGCGGGACGGCGCGCGGCAACATCTCCAGAATCGTGACCTTCGTGCCGAAGCGGTGGAAGATCGAGGCGAATTCCACGCCCACCGCCCCTGCCCCCATGATCACCATCGATTTGGGGATGGCTTTCAGCGCCAGGATCTCTTTGTTGGTCAGAATGGTTTTCCCGTCCGGCTCGAAGCCCGGAAACGTCTTGGCCTCCGACCCCGTGGCCAGGACAATCTTCGGAGCCTGGATTTCTCGGGCCTGCCCTTTGGCGTCCGTTACCGTGATTCGGCCCGGTCCAGACAGGCGCCCGTAGCCTTGAATGCTTTCCACTTTGTTTTTCTTGAAAAGAAACTCGATGCCCTTCACGAGCTTGGTGACCACCTTGGTTTTGCGCGCCTGGATGGCCGCCCAGTCAATGGAGAATTCCTTGCAGACGATTCCGAATTCCTTGGCATTCTTGAAATAATCGTAAACCTCTGCGTTCAACAAAAGATCTTTCGTCGGAATGCAGCCCACGTGCAGACACGTCCCGCCGAGCTTCTCATCTTTCTCGACTAACAATGTTTTGAGCCCTAGTTGCCCGGCGCGAATCGCCGCCACATATCCGCCCGGCCCACTCCCGATAATCACCAAGTCGTAGTTTGCGGTCTCCGCCACACTCACACCTCCATAAAGCAGGATGCAGGAGCCAGGATTCAGGATTCAGGAAGGCCCGCCTGTGGTTTCTCCCTGAATCCCGACTCCTGAATCCCGAATCCTGTTCTTCTGGTCATCTTACATTACGAGAATTGGGGAAACAAGCAAGCGCCATTGCCCCATTGGATCATTGACAGACGGGGACCGTTTTTTCAATGGATCAACGAATCAATCGGGCCGAGTTCTCCTATGGGGCGGGCGTGGGCGGACGGTAAATCTCATAGGCCACCGTAGTTGCGGTAACCTGGTCGCGGTGCAATTTCAAGAGTAGCCGGGCAAGTTCGGTATTGGGTGCGGTGTCACGAATCGACAAGGGCCGGTTTATGGCCTCACGGATCTTGGATTGGCTCAGGTCTAAAGGGACCTTCGTCGCCAGTATCTCCATGTACTCTCGAAGGTGCTGCGAGGCCTGCCCTTCCGCCGCAGCGAATCTCAGGTTTACGCCTTGCCGCTGTTGTTCAGGCGAGGGATAGTGAAACACGCCCGGCGCGACGTAGTTATCCTTGAAGATCCGGTTAGGAAATAACAGTGAAATCGAGCCGTCGCTGCCCACGTTGAAGATATAAAGGTACGCGGGTTCCCCCAAAGTCACAGTCAACTGGCCGGCTTCTCCATCGCTATACACCGGCTTATCCATGGAGGCTTGAAGCTTGAAATTTGGATCGTCAGCCCCTGCCATGCGAGTGGCCGTGGCGCGCACGGTCAATTTATAAAAATCCACCGACCTGCCGGGCTGGCCCTTGTCCTCGCGCGACTCGTAATGACCAGCATCGAGAGACTCCAGGTTCGTTATTACGCCCCGCGATGCTTGCAATATACTATCGGCGACGACTTGGGAATCTGCGATTTGGGTTGAGCTGGATATTACACTTCCACAATATCTCTCGATTATTTCCCGCTCTGCTTGTTCCTTGGCCCGCTGCCGTAGGGACTCCTTTGTATCCCCCTCCCCAACTTGGATGGCAACCGAATACTCGACAGGGGTCCCGTCACACCCGGGCGATTGCTGGGCCCAGACTGTGGTGGAGAACAATACGCACGCCATCAGGGCGCCAAAAGCGTGGAGACCCATCGCAGGCCATCTGTCGTCCATGAATACCTCCTATGTTCCGCCACCCACCACGAGTACCACCCGACCCCTTGCAAGAAAATTGGTCTGGGCGTTAGCGCCGAGAATCTTGTTGGCATCCGCCTCGTCGATGTCAACGTCCTTATCCCCGCTATGCAACGTGCCCTTGACAATGAAGATCGCTTTGGCTCCATGCGCCTCAAGCCCCGCCCGCGCTTTTCCCACCTGATTGGTGAACTGCGCCACGCCCTGCGATACTAATGCATCCATCGAAACCGAGTTGGCCCCGTACACCAACTGCCCCTTGGAATTGAAAATCTTAGGCGCAATCGTGGGCTGAAAGCCTTCCGGAACCGATACGATCAGGCCGTCATATGCAGCGTTGCCCCTAGCAGGCGCGGCAGGTGGGGGCGCAGCTGGCAAGCTCTTTTCGACTTCCTTTAAGTGTGGGCCCATGGCGCGCATCAGTTCGGGAAGGGCAGCGCTCAGCGGGAATCGAACCGTCGTACGGACATGATTGTCGCGCTTGAAGTCTTCCATCGAGCTTTCTATGACGATCTTTCCACCCGGGATTCGAGTCCGCATCAACTCCGCCTTGACCTTATCGCTGAATTCATGGGCTCCGGCGTCGGTCAGGGAAGTAGAGGATTCAATGTAGAGTCCGGCAAGAATTTCGGCCAGATTCCGCCCTGCCAGCACATAGGCGGCACGGCGCGCGTCCGCGTAGGCAGCCGAACTCCCTGCCGGTAAGCGCTCAGGGGGCACGCCTAGGCTCTCAATGTCGATATACTGACCAACAAAATTCACGTTACCTTTGGGCTCTTCGGGAGTCGTCTGCGCCGAGAGTCCCGACGCCAGGCCCGAGATCAGCAAGGCTATCCAGAGTACGCGAAGTGAAATCACGTTTCCCTCCTTTGAATCTTTGTAGGGGCGGCCCTTGTGGCCGCCCTGGGACACCCACAAGGGATGCCCCTGCGACCGGGCGACCGCGCCCGGATCCCCTAATAGAGCTTCGCTATTTGCGCGAGCGGATAATATGCCGCGAGGATGGTCGTGTAGCCCTGCCCAGCATCGGCGCGGGCCCGCGCCCCTTCCTGGCTCATTCCAACTCCGTGTCCCCATCCTCCGCCCGTGATCGTGTAGACACCTCCGAGGCGAGCAACTTCCAGCAACGTGTCGGGCACATTCTCCGGCATGTTGTGGGCAGTGACGTAGCGGTTCAGTGCCACCCGAAACTGATTTCGGCAACGAATGCGCAAACTCTGGCTGCCCGACACGATATCCAGCGTCTTCACACGACCCGACTGGTCTTTCAGGACGGGCCGGATATCTGTTACGGGACCCATTCGGAATCCGAAGTCAAAAAGCGCACTGCGGATTTGTTGGGCTGTAAAGCGCCTCTCCCAATGACCGAGCGGCTGAAGCCGGGAGAAGGAGTCGTCTTGCACCTGAAAATAAGGAAGCTCCTGATCGAACACTCCCTTGGCGTCGGCGGAGCGCCCGCCGTTATTGGCCATGAAGTAAGCGAGGATGGGCCGGCCGGCGTATTCCAAGACCTCGCCGGAAGTGTCGTCAACGGCTTTGCGGGTGGAGGCGCGTTCGGAGCTTGCGCCGCTATAGGCTTGGCTGTGAACGTCGTCAAACAGGTCGAAACTCTGCCGGATGGGGTGGGCGATGGCGTGGGCCGCGTAGGTTCGGGCCGCCACCGCCTGCGCCTTAAGCGCCTCCAGGGACCAGTTGGGCGGCATCTCAGACCCAACGACGCTATAAAGATAGGCTTCGACAGGCAGCTTGTTAACCACTTGGACTTGGTTATTCACTGCGGAGAGCTCAAGGACGCCTCGGTACCGCCGCCCCTTGTAACGAAACTCGCCCACCGTGGTCAATTCAAGAGGGCCAGGCCCCACGTCTTCAGTTCCCGAAAACAGGTGGGCCTGGCGCACCGTAAATGCGGCCTCTCCTCTGAATTCGTGTTGGATCGAAGCAGCCTTGAATGACTCGCCACCGGAGATGCGTGCCTCTGGCGCGAGGCCCAGGCCCACCCGGATGAGCTTGCCAATGGCGGGCGCAGGCGGAAGCGGAGGCAGCCGCCGCTCGCGGAGATATTTCTCGATCTGGTCGAGGAGGTACGATGCGGTCATGGCTTGCGCATCGTTAGGAAACTCCTTTTGAAATCTCTTCAACCACTGTTGCGCTGCAATAAGCTTTTGCTGCTGGTAGTTCAACATCCCGAGTTGGAAGAGAGCATTGCGGTAGAACTCTGAGTCGGCGTAATTGGCCGCCACGGATTCGTACTGCTTGATCGCTCCGGCGGGGTCATCGAGAAAGGTCGAGCTCAGTTGAGCGAGCCAAGCCAAGCTCTCCGCTTTTAGAGACTTTGATTCGGCCATTTCCAAGGCCGTGTCAAACTCCGCGTGCGCTTCCAAGAAATCTTCGCGGTCAATCAGATACTTGCCATTGTTGATGTGGAACCGGGCGATGACGTCGGGTTGGTAGCTGCTGTCTTGTGCCAGCGAATATGAGCAGAGGAGGAATCCGAGAAGCAGCAAGGGCAAGGTCTTGGCCAACGAAACGCACATGGTCATTCACTGGGCTCCTGAGATGAAAGAAGGCCTATCCGCCGAACTTCACAACGGCGCACCGGCTGGTCACCTCGCGCGCCATGACACGGCTCCTAACGGCCGGGCGGCGCGGCGCCGACTCGCACGAATCTGACGGCGGAAGTGACCAACTCCTGGGGCGTAATCCTACCAATTGTGCCGACCTGCCATCCAAATTGTGTAGGGCTGAGGTGGTACTTCTGCTGCACCACCCAAACGCCCCACTGATTCGGCTGAGCCGACCAACAATGCTCGCCAAGCGTGAAACCAGCGCGAGCCGAACCATCACCCTGCCTCGTCAGGAAGCCTTTGAACAGGCGTTCCTTGTTGTCCCATTCAACTCGCATGCGAAAATTATTGCCCGGAATCTGGGCGTCCCATTCCCCGAGCAAAAGGTTTGCAACTTCTGCGGCGGGCGACCCTGGGGGAAATGCATCAGCCATACCTTCCTTTGGCTCTTGCGGCGGGGCGGTCCTTTCATCCGTCTGCTTTGGCGCTACACTGGCGCGATCGGGAGGTTTCGCGGCGCCGGCCGACGACGTTGACATGGGGGCAGAAGTCCCGGCATGACTCCGCTGCATCGTGTACTCGTCACTCGCCGTTTGGTTGGGCCGGACCAACACCTCCCGTGCTGCTGTCTCATAGCCTGCCTTTTCAATTCGCACTTGATGCGGGCCGGCCTCAATACGCCCGGTCCTGTACTTCTCGAAAGGAGAAAGCTCGGCCACTTTTCGCTCATCGATGTAAAGTGTCCCTCCCGCGTCGCTGCTGACTTCGATCAGCCCATAAGCCTTCTGCACTTCCGGCGTCTCCGGCAGAAAGTTGTAGGTCTTATCCAATAGCTGATTCGGCATCACCACCACTTGGTCCCGTATCGGTGGCTGGCCCTCCTTCCGCACCTCGATCTGGTGCGGACCGGCCGCGATCCGCTGTCGAAAGAAGAACTCCCCGGCCTGGAGCGTTTTTTCCAGAAGCCCATCCACGTAGAGGTCACCCCCCACAATGAGCGTGATCTTGAGCGATCCATACGCCTGCTCGACCACCGCTTGGCCCGTTTTGAGCGCCGACATTGGTAGTTGCACCAGCACTTCTTCCTCGTTCGTCGCCGTAATGACCTGGGGGGTTTGCTTGCGGTGCTTCAACTCTTCCGCCGCCGGCGGTACCTTCTCCTTGAGGTACTGCGTCAACTTCGCCACCGTGACCCGCCCCTGCTCGTCCGCCGCCTCGCCTCGGAGTGCCTGGAGCAAGTAGAAAGTCAACAGCCCGTGCTGGTGCGCCGTGTCCCAAGTGGCGATTTCGTCGGGTCCCGTCGCCGTCACTACGAGCCCTGCCGGCAACTGCATGGCCGGGTTCTCCACCGCCACAAAGGCGGGGCTGGCCGCCTTCAACACCGCCCGCCCCCTGCCTCCCTGCGCGGAATCCGATACGCCGCTGAAGCAGGCGTCCAGCACCACGCTGACGCTGCGCGCTCCCAAGCGCCCCAGGTCCGCATACAACTGTTTCAGCGGGTAGGCGGTGTCCTCCGTGGGCTCATAGGAGGGATTGTAGTCGTAGGGAATTAGATAAGCCTGCTGGGTATTGGGGTTGGGTACCCCGTGCCCGCTGTAGTACAGGAACACATCCGACTTGCCGGGGACTACCTTGGCGCGTAATTCCTGCTTGATGAGCGGCTTCAGTTGAGCCAGCGAGGCGCGGTCGTTGGTAGCTACCAGCACTCGCGAGGCGGAGTATCCCAGCGTCTGGACGAGGACGTTTTTGATTGCCTGGGCATCGTTGGTGGCATAATCCACGTCCGGCAGGTCGGGACTCTGGTAGTGGGTGATGGCGATGACCGCTGCCACCGCGTCCGGATTGTGCTGGCTGGTCTTCAGTGGGACATCGGCGCTAGCTGTGGGAACTTGCGCCCGAAGCGGCGCGGCAAGCACTGACAGGGTGAGGGCAAGGATCACACCTGCCCATCGCTCAGGAAGCGGACGGTCAAGGAAGCAATTTAGCATCGCCCTATTTCACCTCCGTGTGGACAGGCCGCCTCCCGGCAAGGGTAGGGGCCAGCGGCGCTGGCCCTGGGCCGAATCCGTCAATTGACGGATTCGGCCCTACCAGCGGCTACCTGGCGCTTGGCTGTGACGCAGCCGCAACCAGCGCTTTCGTCTGCTGAGCCCGGGACTGTTGGTTGACAACCGCATTGAAGATCGAAAGGGCTACGATGACCAAAACCAAAATCCGGGTGAGAGGTTTCCCCTTACGAAAAGCCTCCCTGTGGCTGAACATCGTAGAAATGAACGCGAGGATGACTGTCCCTGCGAGCCCTGCCATAGGACCTGAATGCGAAGGCAAGAGTTCAGCCACTGCCGTTCCGATGCGCAGGTCGGGCGCCGACTCGCGTTGTGCAAGCACCTTCGCGCAATCCGCCGCCAGGTAGGACGCCGAGGTCGCTACGGGGCTGTCCGGCGTGTCGCGCAGTAAGGCCGTCAGTAACCACTCCGCTTCCGCCAGATTACCTCGTTTCAACTCAAACAGTCCAAGGTGGTATCGGGCGCTATCGCTTCCCTTCTGATCCCAGTAACGATAAAGGAAATAACGAAACAGGCCGGCTGCTTCGTCGAGCCGCGCGGTGTGAACCTCCAGCACGGTCGCGGCCAGGAGGACGGCCCGGCTCTGGACCGCGTCGTCTTTGGCGTTTTTTGCCACAGATCCGAAAAGGGCCAACGCACGATCTGTGTCCCCTTGTTGGGCCAGGTCTTCAGCCTGCTTGAGAGTGACCTCAGGTAGGTCGCTTAGCGCCGGCGCCTGTGCAATCAGAGCCGGAACAGGCGGTGGAGATGAGGAAGAAGCTGTGGAGTTCCGGGAACGGATAATGGTGTAGACCAAAGCGCCCACCACGACCAAGATAGTAAATGCATAAAACGCAATCCGAACGCGTGAGCGACTTGCTTGACCCCCGCGTTCAACCGAGCTATCGAGCCCATCCATTGGTAACTCCTGCTCCTAGATGTTTAGTCTGCTTGAACAAATGTTGGGGGCGTTCTGTCTGCGCGCTACAAATCCGCAAGGCAGCTGGTGCGCTTGTTTGGAATGTGGATAACACACGGGCGCACCCCGGGTAACCTTAAGATGGACAGCCTTATACCACACGCGAATGGAGGAGTAAAACACTATAAATGTCGGCGAAGAACCCGCTCGACGCCGCCCATATGGTCCTTATCGTCGCAGGCAACGATGCGCTCAGTACGGTGAAGGCTCAGAGCGCGGAGTTCTCCGCCGATGAGTACATCATTTTCAGGACCGGCGGCGATCCAATAAGGGGCTTCATCGTTAGCTCGCCGGTTGCGCAGGACTCCGGCCCTGGCCACCCGTAGCCGGCTGCCGGAAAACCCGTCCGACCTGTCATTCCGAGGAGCCGCAGGCGACGAGGAATCTCGCACTGTGTTGAAAATGCTCAGAGCGAGATTCCTCGCTCCGCTCGGAATGACAGCTTCGAGGAGTTTTTCCGCAGTCTGCTACGGGTGGCCACAGCCGGCAACTCGTCAATTGACTAATACTGCGGATGATATGATTCCAGAGGAGGAAAGGTGTCCCCATCCCGGAATCCTTCCCTCAGCTTGTCCATCCAGCGCGTGAATCCATTCCAGTAGAGGAACTCGCGATCGAACTTCCCGAGCGAAGTACCCAGCCGAAAAGGGGCATACTCGGCCAGCCAAGCGGGGCGGTAATCTTCGCGCAATTCCGTTATGCCGTCCATCAGATCGCCGGCGGGAAAGTGGGCGAGGCAACAAAGCTCGTCCAGAGTGGAAACTACCTGTTGTTTGCTAGGGTGCGTCCCCAACTGTTGCCAGCGATCTGCCATCTCGAGCGCGTAGAGGAATTTCATGCCGGCATAGTCGAGCATCCGCGCTCCGACCTCGAGGCTCTTCAGGGTATTGGGATCGCTGTGGAGAGCGAGCGCGCGGGCCAAGTGTTCCTGTCCCTGCTCGGCCAGCAGCCGGACCTGGTGAAGGTCTTCTCTGTGGGCCCGATACAGTTCGATGCTGTCACGGGAAAGAGGGTCGTCCCACATCCGGACCTGCGTCTCTTGGCCAAAAACCTTTTCCAGGCGCACCTCGGCGTCGGTCAACTCTTGGAGGGCGGGCGCCACTTCGGCGGCCACTGCCGGCGGGTAGACGATGGCCGCGTAATCGGCAAAGAACCGCTCGTGCGCCACTGGACCTGGCTGCCACGCTGCCGCCGCCCCATAGGCCATGCCTGCCCAAGCCATCCGGTACAGGTCTTGATTGGAGTCCGTCCAGAGGTTGATCAACTGGCCGATGATGCCGTACTTGCGGCCCGTATCCAGCAGACCGTCAATGATCGCAAAGGTGTAGTTGTACTCGGGGAAAATCGACAGGCAGTTGTGAATATAAGTGGATTCGACGGCAGGGATGTGGTGGGCCGCCCAGGGCGCAAACCAGGGCGTGTAATCCTTCTCGATGAAATCAAGCCAGGGGACAGCGATGATCCCCGGCGGAAGGGCGGGGATAATTTCCGGGTACTTGCCGAAGATATTGACGGTGTCCGCCCAGAAAAGCACCTGCTTGCCACGTTGTTGAACCAGGTTGACCACCCGGGTTAACTGCCTTACATAGAGTTGCCCGGGAGAGACTTTGGACATGGCGGAAGATTTATCCAGGTCATAGGGTTCGTCGAACCCAATGTGCATGAACGGGGAGGGAAACAGCCGCACCAGTTCGTCCACCCAGTCGCTGATCACACTCATCACTCGAGGGTCGAGCGCATTGAAGTCTTGCCCGTGCGGGACCACCGCCAGATCGGCGTAACGTTCAATGCGGAAGAAATCGTGCAGGTGTCCGTAGAATTCCACGCAAGGAACCACATCCACATGACGCTGGCGGGCATAATCGACGATCTGCCGAACCTGCTCTGCGGTGTACCGACCTTTGGGGCTCATCAGGGGATAGCCCGGCATCTCGATGCTGGTCTCAGAATAGAAAAAGTACTGGTTGTTTTTCCAGCGGGAAAGAAAGTCAATCTGCCGCTTGATCTCTGCCTCGGTAGGCAGCGGACCGTGACTCATGTCCACCATCGTTCCCCGATAAGGAAGGGAAGGCCAATCATGAATTTCAACCTCCGGGAGGGCCGCCTCTGCCGCCGATCCCTCCACCAGTTGCAGCAGGGTTTGAACGCCGTAGAACAATCCCGCTGATGAATTGGCGCGGATCTCCGCGCCCTCGGGCGTGACCTCGAGCGTGTAAGCCTCGCGCGAATCCGGCCCCGTGTGCTCGCCGGGCTGGGGAAGGTCCGGGCCGGAGCCGGTGCGCCGGAGGACAATCCAGCGCTGGCGTGGGGTGCCCTCCGATATGTGAACCCTGACCTGGGCGCGGGAGGCGAGCCCGGAGGCGAGCTCCTCTGCCGCAAACCGGTCCTGCTCCGTGGGGCTGGAGGCAAACCCAATCTCCAAGCCCGCCAGCAGAAGCCGGCTGACTCCGTATTTGATTTCCTGTGGCCTCGGAAGCAAGGGATTGTGCGCATCCCCGCAAAAAAGAGCTGGGGTGAAAAGCGAGAACGTTAGAAGCAATATCGATCGCATCGAATACATGTACTTCTCCTCGCGAGGGGTTGAGCCCCTCAAGGTCATTGACAGAAGGCTGTCATTCCGAGCGGAGCGAGGAATCTCGCCCTGATCTTCTCGTCCCTCTCAAACCCAGAGCGAGATTCCTCGCTCCGCTCGGAATGACAGGCCGGCCTGCCAACGATGGACAGGTCAGAACCGGCCAACGGGCGGTGTTCGGGACTAAAGTTCTTTTATCCTGCCTGCTCCCCTTCTGGCAAGCCCGTTTTGGTTTGCAAGCCGCTGAAAGGCCGGTGCGACCGCGACAAAGCGAAGGCGGTGATCAAGGCGGTGCGTTCAAGCCTGATCTCACGGCGCCCCGACTCTGTCTTTACGGGGCGCAGCCCGTTGCGGGAGGGGAAGCAGTTCTTGCAGGGCTTGGTCGAAAGCAGCGAGGCACCCCCGGCAGAATAACGATGACGGTCGTGGCACGCTCCTCTGGAATAGGGCTGACACCGAAAACACCTCAAGTAGCGGCCCCCCTGCCCAAGTTGTGTTTGACAGGGAGGAGATAGGAGTGCAATCCTCACAGGCTAATTCCATTTGTAGCGCGGACCTCCGTCTTTGAGGTCCGCCGCTCTGACTCGGTCGAGTGGTTTCAAATCGAGGCAATCAGCTCTCGAAGCATGGAGGAAGTTTGCGATGCGCAAATCGTTGGTTATCTCGTTCCTGACGATTCTGTGGATTCCAGGTGTATTCGGTCAGACCAGCGGAGCGGCCCAAAGGCCTTGCGAAAGCCTCGCGCAGCTTGTGCTACCTAACACCAAAATCACCTTGGCTCAATCCGTCGCTGCCGGAGCGTTCACGCCACCTCCCGTCCCGAACCCCACGCCGGGGACGCCGGCGAGTTACAAAGATCTTCCGGCCTTTTGCAGGGTTGTAGCAGAAGTTTCGCCCACGGCGGACTCGGCGATCAAGCTCGAGGTTTGGATGCCGGCCAGCGGATGGAATGGCAAGTTCCAGGGCCAGGGCAACGGGGGCTTCGCAGGGGTGATTGCCTATCCTGCCCTGGGGGCCGCGATTAAGCGAGGCTACGCTACCGCGGGTACTGACACGGGCCACGCGGGAGGCGACGCGGCGTGGGCCTTGGGCCACCCTGAGAAGGTGATTGACTTCGGATATCGCGGCCTCCACGAAATGACTCTCAAGGCCAAAGCCATCATTGAAGCATTTTACGGCGGCCATCCCCAGCACTCCTACTTCGCCAGTTGCTCGGATGGCGGCCGCGAGGCCCTGATGGAGGCCCAGCGCTTTCCCCAAGATTACGACGGCATCCTCGCCGGCGCCCCCGCCAATTTTTGGACACATCTGCTGGTCGGCGCTATGTGGGTTGACCTGGCGACCACACTGGATCAGGCCAGTTACATTCCTGCCGGCAAACTCCCCGCCATCGGCGCTGCAGTGCTGGCTGCCTGCGACGCCCAGGACGGTGTAGCGGATGGCATCCTCAATGACCCGAGGCAGTGCCACTTCGATCCCGCGGCACTGCTTTGCAAAGGGGCCGACTCCAACAGTTGCCTAACATCGCCACAGGTAACGGCGCTCAAGAAGATCTATGCCGGCCCGCACGATTCGGTGGGACACCAGTTGTTCCCAGGCTACGTGCCCGGCGCGGAAGAAGGGCCGGGGGGCTGGGCGATTTGGATCACCGGTTCGCAGCCCGGCCACAGTTTGCTTTTCTTTTTCGGAACACAATACTTTACTGACATGGTGTACGAACAGGCGGCTTGGGATTACAAGACATTCAATCTCGACCCGGCTGTGAACCTGGCCGACAGCAAGACGGCCCGCGCTCTAAACGCCACCGACCCCAATCTCCAGCCCTTCAGGGCGCGCGGCGGCAAGCTCATCATGTATCATGGCTGGGGCGATGCCGCAATTCCGGCCCCCAACACCATCGACTATTACAACAGCGTGGTGGCCACGATGGGCCAGCCCAACACAGACTCGTTCTTGCGGCTTTATATGGCGCCGGGAATGCAGCACTGTGGTGGCGGCCCAGGGCCGAACTCCTTCGGACAAGGCGCCAATTCCCCGCCGTACGACCCCGAGCACAATATTTACACTGCGCTCGAGCAGTGGGTTGAGAAGGAGGTTGCGCCCTCCAAAATCATCGCCACCAAATATGTGAACGACTCGAACCCCGCGCAAGGAGTGAAGATGACGCGTCCGCTGTGCCCGTACCCGCAGGTTGCAAAGTACAAAGGCGCGGGTGACACCAACGATGCCGCCAACTTTGCGTGCGCGCCGGGAAACAGGTGATTGCAGTGGAGTAGCACGACATGCGCGTGTAACACCCGGGAGGCAAGATTTCCATTTTTCCCATTTTTCTCGATTTTCTTCGAGTATTCTGCCTCTGCTACAGCTTATCCAATTGATTATAAAAGGTTTACAGCAATCCATGGGAATATGTGGATTTTCTTGTATGTGTATCAATTTGCAACACTCGGAGACTCACGGCCATTGCGATAGGCTAGAGCCTTTGTGATTTAAGTGTATACATTTATGTGCGATAATGCCTCTGCCGGTAGAGGGGAGGCAAAGGGTGCAATCCTATTCACAAGATTTGCGGGATCGGGTGTTATGGGCATTGGATCGCGGCGAACGTCCGACGGCGATCGCGCGGCGGCTGGAAGTCAGTCGCGTCTGGGTTTACCAGGTGCGGGGTCGGGAGCAGAAGACCGGACAACGCACCAGTTTTCAGATTGGCGGCCATCGCCGTTCGCGGATCGCGGAGCTGGAGCCCGTGCTGCGCGCCTGGATCGAACAAGCGCCGGGCTTGAGCTTGGCCGAGTTAGGTGAACGTCTCGCCGAGCAGGGCATATCGATCAAGATCGGTGCCTTGTGGCATCAGTTGGACAAATGGAACCTTACCTTCAAAAAAAACCCTGCACGCCAGCGAGCAAGAACGCGAGGACGTGCAGCGGGCAAGAAAAGCCTGGCAGCAAGCGCTGCCCACGATGGAAGTCGAAAAGCTGGTCTTTATCGATGAAACATGGATATCGACGAGCATGACGCGACGCTACGGACGCGCGCCCCGAGGTCAGCGTTGCCTCGACTCGGCACCGCACGGGCATTGGGAGACGACGACCTTTGTGGGCGCTCTGCGCCGCCGCCGGTTGACCGCACCGATGGTGACCGACGGGCCGATGGACGGCGAGACGTTTCTGGCTTATGTGCATCAATTCCTGTGCCCAACGCTCCAACCGGGAGACACCGTGATCCTCGACAACCTCAGCAGTCACAAGGTGACGGGAGTCGCGAAAGCGATCACCACGACCGGAGCAACCCTACTCTATCTGCCCCCTTACTCTCCGGACCTGAATCCGATCGAAAAGTTCTTTTCCAAACTCAAGGCGCTGCTACGCAAAGCCGCCAGACGCGATATCGATACCCTCTGGAAGGAAATCGGGGAGTTGCTCAATAAGGTCTCCCCAAGCGAATGCACAAACTACTTCGCCTCCTGTGGATATGTAAACACTTAAATCGAAACAGCTCTAGCGCTGTATGTTATCATCCGCGGTTCGGGAGCTGTTATTAAGACAACCATCTCCCGCTACCTTCCGACCATGTTATTAAACGTCGCCTTGAAGGTGGGACTGCCGGGCCAGGTGGGCGCGTCGGACTCCACTTCGGAGTTTTCGAACGCTCTTATCACCGCGGGGCGCATACGTACCAGCGGTTTTTGTCGGGATGTATGCGCCACGCGGAGTAATTCCGCTCGAAGCGCAGCTTACGGATTGGGGACTGGGTTATGAAAACTTATAAGGTCTCGCCGCTCGTGGCGACCCTGCCTTACTGCGGCGACGGCATAGATCATCCCATCCTTCCCAACAGCCATTGCCTGGGCATCGAACGGTCTCGTTCCGTCTTCAAGCTCCACAACCCCGTGGTCAATTAACTTCTCCGAGGAAATCTCATACGTGACCAAATCAAGGGCCGAACCTCTTCTGGCCCTTTCGTTGGAATCAGCGTTGGTTCTGTCGGCTGGACCTTTTAAGGGCGCACCCGTGAGATGGTAAAGCGTTTGGCCACTGGGACCGACGGCGAAACCCAGATATCCGAAATCAGACAGATCATTCATGCCGGATTTTCGCGTTCCGTCGGAAACCATTCGCGCCAGAACCTCCACCTCTTCGGAGGCGGGGTCAAAGCGGAAGAGGTAGCCCGACTTTCCGTGTATAGCGTAAAACGTGTGGAAGGTCGGAGACCAGAGAGCGACGAGCCAGTTGTAGCCCATGCAGTTGGACCTGTTGACGTCCAACCAATTCCCGAAGGCGTCTTTGTCGAGACTGGCCCCTAGCACTTGCTCGATGGTGTTCGTGTCATAGCGGTAGCGGAAAATGCTCCCGCTCGAAATTGTGAAATAGCAAGACCCATCCTCTAAATTGACCGCGAGGCTGCGGTCCAGCATATTCCAATTGGCGCCGGTGCCGTTTTCCGCTTGGCCTGCCACGGGACCCATGTTCTTCATCTCTCGTGTTTTCAAGTCATACCAAACGAACAGACCGGACGGCCAGGTAAGCCCGTACAGACGGCCTCGTTGCGGATCCATGGTCATGCCGATGATGCCTTCACGTGCCGGGGCTTTACCATACTCTTCAAATTTGCCGGTGCTCAAATCGTAAGAGAGGAAGTGCCCCCCCGGGTAGTTTGCGTACCCTTCGCCAGTGGGGGATATCTGTTTTCCAAAGTATTTCAAATGATCGTAATAGCCTATATGGGTGGCAAAATAGAGTTTCCCGTTGGATTCCACAAATTGCACGTGAGATTTTCCTTGCGGAATCGCGTGCAGGTTTTTCTCTCCCACCGCCTCGGTCAGATCACCAATGTGCCGGATTTTTCCGGTGGAAGGGTCAAGCGAGTACATCTGCGCACCAACCTCGATCCGGTTCGTGTCCAGCACGTAGTAAACAAGCCCGTCGCTTGCCACGAAGCATGAACTGTAGTTCTCAATGCCTTGGGGAAAGCCCGAATCGTACATACGGGCTAGCAATTTCCCCGGTGTTGAAGGCGCTTCCGCTGCTTGCCAGAACTTCGGCCCGCGCCAGATAGATAAAAATAGCAAAGCCACGGCAAACCACAGAATTGGCTTTCGCCGCAGCACTTGATTGACCATCCAAAACCTCCTCGAATGCATGTCATGTGTAAGCGGGAATTTCCTTTTTAGCTCCCAACAGCTCCACACTATACACCCCTCGAGGGGTTCCAGCGCACTATTCTTCTATGGCTGGGTCCAGGGGCTCGGGACAGGGCCCTGTCTATCCTCTCGCGAGTCCCGAAACTGCTGACTGCGACCTTCCCATCCGCCTTTATCAGACACCGCTCCGCGATGATCTTGGCACACTCTTCGAGTCGTCGCACGGTGACGACGAGATATCAATGGGAAAGAAAAGAGTGATCCCGCAACGCGGGACAACACGGCGCTGGAATACAACGCGGGAGAATGCGATTGCCAGAAAAAGCCGCGGACCTCACACGGCAGAAGTCCGCGCTACGCTTGCTACGCCTGCTATCTGCGAAGTTCATCCAGGCGAACCCAGTCACCTGGCGCGCGCTCGTACTTCCAGAACCACCAACCGTCGACCGAGTACTTCGTGGCGGCGGCAGCGGCCGCGCTGGGCGAAGCGTACACCTTCCCCTTGAAGCGAATCGAGCCGTCATCTCTTACGGAGGCTTGGAAGGTTTTGCCCTTTGACCAGCTGCGAAGCTTGAACAGCTTCTTGACGTAGGGAAGGAGCGGCGGCATGCGACCCGGCAGCGCCGCACGGATTGGCTCCTCGCCTCTGCCAACGATGTGGTCAAGCCTCTGGCGGTCCCGCCGCCTGATGTCCTCGGCAAGGCGTGTCAGCAAGTTCTCCGAACGCGCAAACTTGCCGGTCTTGGAATTGCCCTCCGGCTTCGGCTTGACCACTCGCAGGATTAGAGTCTCCAACTCTCTCAGGTGCCTGTCGCCGATGGTTAGATAGACACTGAAGCGGTTCCACTGCCCGGCGTGCTTGTCGCCGAGGTGGGCTTTCAAGCGTGAACTCAGATCGCTTGCCAGGCCAACGTAGTACAGTTCGTCATCATGGTAAAGGGCATACACACCCTGACGCCGTGAAACATAATCACGAATAATGTCCTGGTAATCTTCCAGAACATCGCCGCTGATGTTCTCTAAATGCTGGCAGACGAGTTGGGGGTCTTAGGCATCTCGCTTCACTCAGCCTTGCGGGAGCAGAGATATCAACCTTCGCAGGTTCTCCACGTAACCCACGCGGTAGCTACCAAAGGGGTGGGACATGGACGTCGGGGTGGTACACCACGCTTTCATGTCCCATCCGGCTTCGATAAGGTCTGATGTCCCAAACAGAAACTCTAATGTGTCCGTAAAGAAATTGCAGACCTCAAGCTGGATACCGTACTCGAACTGAGGCTCACCGCCATGGACATAATAGTTGCGGCAATTCACGGCCTCATCGGTCACAGTAGTGAGCTCCGGGAAGCGATCTCCCACTGCATCGGTTAGAAGGTTGGCCCTGTGACGGATTTTGTTCTTGAGGTTGCTTTTCCCCAGTCTCCCGAGAGCACTCAATAGACTGTCCCGTTCAGGGCTCGCAGGCAACCCTTTGCAGATTGTGCTGCACTTTTCTTTTGCGCACTTCATTTCCTCTGAGAGCGGCACGTCAGGAGGCACCGCTGAGGGCGGCAGAATGTCGAACATGTTTGCCGCGCCGATGAGCCGGTCGACGCTGTAGCGATGCCGCCCCGCGAAACACTTGGAAAACCTTACGCGAGCATCGAGCCAACTTTCGTCTCGCCTAAGCCAATTGCTCAGAACACGCGCAAATTCAACCGGTTGTATACCGCCGTTCACGAGAACGTCACGAGGCTCCGGGCTCAAGCCACCACTGACCTCGCGTTTTGGTGGCATACTCCAATACACGTCAAGGATGCAGGGCAACTCGTCCTCAGACTTGACACGGACCTGAAAGCTGAGCAGATTCTGGGGACGGCCTACAACCAGTTCCAGAAACCTGAGGAGCGCCAGCACGCAAGTGATCGTGTCGTCAAAAGAGCGCGGGTCCTCGAATATGATGCCCGTGAAGATCTTACTCTTGACATACACGCCGTCGGGGCCCCCCAAGCTGTGGGAGGTATGATGCGAGGCGTGAACTCTCCCCAGAACCGTTTCAGCCGCGAGTATCTCGTGTTGTCCCGTGAAGTAAAGAATCGCTGGGTCCGGGCCTACCCGAATGTCGCGACTACGACCCGGCCACCTTTCAAGTTCACGACGCCTGGCGCGAACTACCTCCTCAATCAGGGAACGCGCGTCAATCAGAGCTCCGAACGCATCGAAGTCATAAAACAGGGTGCTCGCATCGTCCACGAGGAATTGGACTTCGGTAATCACCTTCCCGTCATTGGTAATCTGGCGATCTCCATGAACGACAAAGTGGGGAAATACTTCCGCAAAGTAGTAGCCCTCCGTCCCGCTGTTGACACTGCCTGGAACGGGTGTGGTCAGGCAGTGCAGCAGCGAAACCCTTGTGAGATCGTGCAGAGTGCCGTTGAGGCACCGTCCTTCTACCGGGTAAGTATCGAAGTACGCGCTATCCCTGAGGCGGAGGGACGTATGCCGTCCAGCGTACGTAAGCTCACCGTACACGGTCCTATCGGGCGAGACCGTGAACATCCCGGCTCGTTTGGATCCCTCTAATTTGCGCATCATGTTGGAGACTCTCAAACGGTCTTAAGCCCGGAGCCACGTCAGAAGTTACAGCTCGCTGCCTTTTGGTAATTTCCTGCAAGGCCCTTCATAAAGCTGGTAGAGATTTCACAATCTTCATAGTTTCAACGCTGACGTAGATAACCTGGCCCACGAGGCGCACGATGTATTCAGGGTCGTCGGCGCGGTTGGGGTCGGAGCGGATGCCGCTGTGCTTGTCTTCCGTCACCTGGTACTGGTCAATCACCCATTCGAGGGCGCTGCGATTGCCCAGGCGGTATTCAAAGGTTTCGGCTGGAATGCCGCCCAGCGTCAAGGAATCGTTCACCTTGAGCGAGCGGTGGTCTTTGGCGAGGCGCATCTTGTCTTCCACGCGATAGGACGAGTGGAATTTGTAGGGCCGAGCGGCGCTCGGCCTTGCGGGCGAGCGCCGCTCGCCGCCTGGCGGACAAGCCGCCGCTACGAAGGCTCGTTTCAATGAATTTCAACGGCCACGGTTCGAGCTTTTCGTAATCGATGTGTAACCGCGCCAGTTCCTTCCCGGCTTTCGAGAATCCCCAGAAGTCCTTCGCGAGCGGAATGCGCGGCAGTTCGCGCTTCAGGTTCTCCGCGTATTTCGTGCGGTATTCGGGATGGTGCAGAACCCCGTAGACGTAATAGAAGATGTCCCACTTGGTGATTTTCTTGTCGCCATAGTGCTCGCGGAAATGCTCCAGCGCCCAGTCGGTGATGTTTTCGCGGCGGTTCGTGCCATCCTCATCGTATGAATAGAGCGGAAAGCACTGCGCGCTAGAAGCTGCGCCCACCAAGTGGAAATCGACGATGAATGCGGCCGCCAAAGCCATAAATGGCTTTTCCGAGCCGGGTGCGGTTAGGGCTATCACCCTGTTTTCGCTTTCAGCCTTTGGGAAAATTTCGGGAATGCTGTACACCTCTTCGTTGAGCACCCGATCGAAAAACAGTCTGCGCTCACAGAAGGGCCTATACAAGGAGGGACGAACCTTGGTTTCTTCGTATGAGGCGTAGTTGTTGCGTAGGAGGTCGGCTTTTAGATCCCTGCTCCACTTTATCTTGTCGTAGTGAACGAAATCGTCGACGGATTCCTTCCCGCCGGATCGCTTATATCGATCTACTTCGGCATTGTAGTTTTCTATGAACTGTCGGATTCGTTCGGTCAAGACATCCTTCTGAAAGTCGTAAGCCACCTCATCACGGTTCGTTTTTACTCCTTGGCAGAATGTCTTAAACACTGTCTCGTTTCCACCCGCTTTGTCTGCCTTGGCTGCTTTGGTGCCCAACGCAATAAGCGCATTGAACTCGCGTACGTTCTCAGGGACAAGCCAACTGCCTAACTTGTCTGGCTCGAGCTTCTTCCAAGCAACGGCTGAAAGGCCATCAAACGACGCAAGGTAATGTGCTTTCTGGCCCGCCTTCCAATAATCAGGAACCGCATGGTAGCTCAGTGCGCTCGTTGGGCGGGTACGATTACGAACCAGCACCGTGATCCCGACACCACACCGAATCAGATCGTGAAAGATATTCCCACCCTCCTGTTTTCTTCGTTCTGCGCTGGTTCGAGCGTTACCCTTAAAATCTAAGTGGTAGACATCAGTGAACTCCTGGAGCAGATGCTTTCGAAACCCATCGAAGGCAATACCTCTCAGAAAGCCATTGTTCGAGACGAAACACACGATTCCGTCTCGACCTTGGAGGCGGTCCGCTGCCCATCGGATAGAATTTGACATAAGCGTCCGAGAGCGCGTTTCTGTTGCTTGCTTTGGAAGCCTTCGCATAGGTTTCCGATACGCGCCGGTCAATCACGTCGTACTTGCGGTTCTTATTGTTGTCATTCTCGTTGATCTGCCCCATGTTGTACGGCGGGTTGCCGATGACCACCGTGATCGGTGTCCGGCGCTGGCGCTCCACGCGCTCTGCGTTCTTCTCCGTCATAAAGCCAAGCTGGTGCTGGCTGCCTTCGGCAAGGTCGAGCGTATCCACAAAGCACAGGCCCTCGAAAGACTCATAGGTGCCGGTCAATTCGTAATAGGCGTGTTCGATATTGAGCGAGGCGATGTAATAGGGCAGCAGCATCACTTCGTTGGCGAAAAGCTGCTCGCGGTACACGCGGGGCAAGTCGCGGCCGGGCATGCGGCGCAGCAGGTTCACGATAAAGTTTCCGGTGCCCGTGCACGGGTCGATGATGTAAACATCGGGGCTGGAAAGGCTCTTTCCAAATTCCTTTTCCAAGACCTCGGCCACGCTCGCGCACATGAAATTGACGATTTCCTGCGGCGTATAAACAATGCCCATCGTGTCAGCCAGCTTCACCGAGTAGCCCTGGAAGAAGCGCTCATAAACGGTGTTCAGGAAGTGCTGCTTTTCGCTGAAGTCGGGCAGCAAGCGCGCGGCGCCTTCGATGGCGCGGTAGAATCGGTCCAGGCTCTTCAAGTACTCGGTGCGGTCAAAGCTATGGCTCACCAGGGCCTCAATAACGCGCTCCACTTCCGCCGCGATGGCGTTGCGCTTGACGAATTCCGGGTTGTTGAAGATGGTGCGGAACAGGCGCTCGGTCAGCAGGTGCTGCACCAGCATCTCATCCACGGCCTCAACGCGGATATTGGGATTGAGCGCGGTGCGGCAAAGGTCAAAGAACTTCTCAAAGGCGGCCTGGAATCGCGCGTTGTCCTTGTGCGCCTGCTGGATCTTCTCCACCAGGCCGCGCGCGAGGTCGGGCACGCGCTCCTTGAATTCGTCAACCGCTTCTTCAAAGCCTTCAATATCCGGCTCGGTGTAGGAGAAGAATTGGTTGAGAAGGGCGGCCAGCTCCTTGGGGTTGCCGAGAGTGTACGGCCCGTTGATCTTCTGCTTGCTCTGAAACAGGACGCCGGTTTGGGTGTCCTCAAAGATGATGTTGGAGAGCGGGTAGCCGCGCGCGATCTTCTTCTTGATCTCGGTGTCGAGATCGTCCTGGGTGTCTTTGGCTTCCCAGTAGCCGCGCGGCAGGCTGTTGCGGTCGCGCAGGGTGCCGTCAGGACGGATGAGCGCGCCGCCGGACTTTCCCGAAAGCTCGGCGATGAATGTCCAGTCCTTGAGCCGGGCGGTCTCCTGGAGCAGGGACTCGAAGGGCGAACGCACGCTCATCTCGTTCAGCACACCCTGGTCCCGCAGGGCTGCGACGTTTTCGTAATACTTGCGAATGGAGCGATGCGTGGGTGTTATGAGATTGTGCCCGGTCATAACGGTGGAGGCAATACTAGCACTTTAGCCGGGGGCGGGCCAAGCACGAATGGTTTCTCTAGGATGGTGGATGCTGTCGGCGGGTGTAGCACGCATCGCCTGGGTCGCCGGGGTGCGGTCAACCCGTGACTTTGAGAACTTGGCAGGCCAGCGCACACCTCTGCTCGTGGCGAGGAAGGCTTCCCTACAGCACCTCTTGCGCCGAAGGCGCCGTGGAGTGCGGTATCCGTCAGCCGACGGACAGCTACCGCCTTCAATTTTTGAGGTCCAACGGCGGCAGCTCCGCTGCCGCACTCCAAGGCCGCCGCGTTCCGTCGGCTCGACAAGGGACCCAACGGCCTCTTCGATTTTGGGCTTGCGCCCCCGCCCTGCCATATTCCTATCCCCCGAAATCATCCGGGGGGGATCACAGTTCCAGGCAGGGGTTGTGATGAAGATATTTCGCGGCCAGCGTAGACCCGACCCCTCGGAGAGTCCGCAGCGTTCGCATCAACGAGGCGCGGACCTCGCCGGTGCGCAACCCGCACTTCCGGATCTTGCGGGCGCGGGACCAGCGGCGGCGCAGATGGACCGGGACGGACCGAAACGGACCTTCTGTCTCTTGACAAGCGGAGCAAGATAGGCTAGAATAGTAAGCGATAGGAGTCAGGATTCGGGATTTAGGATCCAGGAGACGGAAGGGCAAGGGGAAAGAATAGGGAAAAGGGAACATGGAACAGACATTTTGCAGGCACGATAGACAGGGATAGTATGTCCCTTTGGATGGACAAGAAACGAACTTGGCAAGTTCAAAATTGAACGAACTAAGCGGGAATGTCTATGAAAAAAAAGAGCGAGGACAAAAAGTCGGAAAGTACAGGAGTTGAGAAGTCGAGTAGTCCTGAACCGGAACTCAAGACTAGGCTTCAATGACCAGCCAGGACTCGATTGCTAACTCCTGGGCCCTCGACTCTAGACTCCTCGACTCTCAAAGTAGAACGAACTAAGCGGGAATGTCTATGAAAACAAAGAACGATGACAAGAAGTCCGGAAGTACAGGAGTTGAAAATTCGAATAGTCCTGAACCGGAACTAAAGACTAGGCTTCAATGACCAGCCAGGACTCGGTTGCTAACTCCTGGACCCTCGAGTCTAGACTCCTCGACTCTCAAAGTAGAACGAACAACACGCGAATGTCTATGAAAACAAATGACCGCCATGGAAAGCTCGAGGGTGAAGCGGGAATGTCTATGAAAAAACAGGCACTTAGCCGCATAATGCCGGAATGTTATTGAAAATAAAGTGGTTAAAGCAAAATTGAGTTAGCGGGCGGCCCGGCTTCCCGGGCGACTGGCGGGCGCGCTTGATTCGACGCTGGGAACAAATGACTCCCGAAGAGCGGGAGAAATTCCGCGCCGGTTTGCGCGGGCGCTGTGGCTCGGTGGGCCCTCCTCCGCCTGCGCCCGAGGCTTGATTCTGGGATGAAAACCACTGAAGCAGGGACTCATACCGCAAGGCCAAACCAGAGGTTGACCGCCCGAGGGGCGCGGTGTATGCTCCCGACCGAGCACAGGGAAGATGACTAGCCCAAAGGAGGGTACGGAGATGTTTCAACGCTTCATGCTGGCTGCAATTCTGATTCTATCGGCGGCAGCAATTGCCATTGCCGCCCCGCCCAACGCCGTGGACGGGCACTGGCAGGGAACGATCGAAGGGCCGAACGGCGAGTTTACACTGAACTTCACCTTTAAGGCCGAGGGCACCAAGCTGACGGGGACGGTCCAGACACCCAACGGCGATCAACCCATCAGCGACGGAAAGATCGAGGGCGACAAGCTCTCCTTCAAGACGCAATTCCAGGACAGCGTGATCGAGCATGAGGGAACCATCTCCGGCGATACCATCCAGTTGCAAGTCAAAGGGCCGTGGGGCGAGTCGGATATGACCCTCAAGCGTGTGGCGGAAAAGAAGAGCGAGAAGTAGCTAACATTGGGGAAGTGGTAGCGCAGCGCGGCTCTGCCGCCCTGCCTTGCGGAAAGCCTGCGGTTTTCGAGCCAGTCAAGTAGCCTCCGTCCTCCTCCGAGCAGGCTGGAAGGCTGAGCCTTCCAGCCTGCTCGGAGGAGGTTCCTCAGGACACACGCCCTACGGGAAGGCAGAGCCTTCCCCCACGACAGGCGGCGGAGCCGCAGGTCGTCAGCGACCTCCCTTGCCAGGGGCCGGCTAAGCTTCCTGCGCGCGGGAGCGGGACGCTCCCGCCACAGCGGGCGAGACGCCCGCGCTACCTCGCGGCCTACGGCGTTCCGACCTGATGCCGCAGGTGCCGCTCAAGCGCCGCTTCATCTTCTATGGGGTTTGAGGCTGGATTCAGTAGCGCCCGAGCTCATCGGCGAGGGGCGCGAGCAGCTCGAGTTTCCACGGTTGCACTCGAGGCGCGACGGAACACGCCGTGCTGAGGATGTAGCCGGCGCCCGGCTTGCCGATGACCAAAGGACGCGCGGCTTCGGCAAGCACCTCTTCCCGCGTCTTGAAGTCGAGCAGGGCGACGGAATTCATGTTGCCTTTCAAAAACATGCGCTCGCCGAAATCACGCTTGGCGACGCCGATATCGCAGTTGCCCAGTGGCGGAGGATCGAGGGTGTCAATCCCTTGTGTCCCGGTCTCGGCGAGCAGGTCGAGGCGGTCGGCGATCTTGCCGCAACTGTGGGTGTAAACAATGCATCCCGCCGCTTTCAGTGCAGCGTTCACGCGGGCCTCGTAAGGCACCACGAATTCTCTGTAAAGTTTTCGAGAAAGGAACGGATCAGCCACGAAAGCCGAAGAGTGATCGATGGCCTCTGGGCCACGAGCGGCGAGGGCGAGCGCCCAGGCCAGGCAGTTGTCCGTCAAGCGGTCCAAGACGGCGTGGGCTTTGGCGGGATCAGTCAGCAAGCCGGTCAAGGCGCCCTCCGCTCCGAACAATTCAATGTAGTGACTGAAGGGGGAGTAGATCGAACCGTGAATGGAGAGGTCCCGCCCCGCGCGTTCCTTGACCATGTCGAACGCCCGAAACATATACTGCGGAACGAAGCCAGCCCTTAACGGACCATGGTCGGACTTGCCGGGGATGTCCTGAATATGGAAAAGGACGTTCCAGGCATAACCCAGGTAGTCGTCGATGAAGCTGAAATCGCGATCCGGATCGAAGGTGTCGAAGTCCGCCCGGGCCGGCTTGGAAGTGTCTGCCGGGTAGTGATGAGGCATGTCATCCCAGGGCATGAACGTCCGGTCGCCGTTGCGCCAGGTCAGCCACTCGCCGTCCTCCGCTTCCCTTATGGAGACCACGTTATCCAGATAGTCCGGTGGGCGGCCTGCAAGTACGACGTGGATTCCGTCAAAGGCGTAACGACGCGCCAGTTTCACACATGCATCCGCGAATGCTTCGGTTTCGTACCAGATTTCGTGTGGCTTGTAACCGCCGTTCAGGTTGTAGTGCCCCATTGACAACTGGCACATGACGGGTACTCGATCCGGCGCCCGGTGCCGCATAGTCTGCGCGATGCGCTCTTTTCCAGTCATCTGCTACTCCATCCGGAATTTCCTTTTTGGCATTTCTGACGCGCCAGAATATACCACAAGATACCTCGTGCTAGAGCGATCTGTTTCAGGTTCTATCCAACTGGCACCCGTCGCTGGTTAACTGCCTGAATTCGGCCAATGATTGGCTGAGATCGGCCACAGCCCTGTCCGTGCCCTCCGGCAGATAGCCTGGGCAGGCGCTAATCCACACAAAAAACGGGTGATAGATTTCCGGCGAAGAGCCCTGATTGGCAACGCGCTTGCCTCGCACCAAGTTGGACTACTGGAGGCGCCCGAAACGCCGGGCTTGTGCCATGAAGAAACGATGCCTGTTGAGAGCCATTCCTCGCCGCCACTGGGCCGTTTGCTTTGCAGGCCTCGTGTGGGCTGCCACTATAGCCTGCGCAATTCCAGACAAGGCTCAAACTTCTGCCAAGCCGGATGGTGCCAAGCCTCCGCAGAGTGAAGCTCGGGCAGCGCCAAAAGCGCCGAAGAAGAAGCCCTCCCAAGCAGGCGTGTGGCATCACTTCGGCGAGAGCGTTAACGCCCGTGTGGCGGGCCAGATTCAGCCAGGTGTCTGGCATCGCTTTGGTTCGAACCCTGGCACGCCGAAGGTTAGTCCCGATGCAAGGGCTCGCGAGCCAAGCTTCGAGGCGAGCCGCATGTCCGATTTGGAAAGGCAGATGTGGGCGCTCGTCAACCAGGAGCGTTTGAATCCCGAAACCTTCGCCGAGACGACCGGGCGAGCGCAGCCCCTCAAGTGGAACGAGAGCCTAGCTGCGGTGGCGCGAGGGCATTCCCACAACATGCTCGAGCAACAATTCTTCGGCCATGTTGACCCGGATGGCAGAACCCTTTCGCGGCGAATAGACGAGGCCGGAATTCCCTGGCAGGCTGCGGGAGAAAATATTGCCATCTACGATACGCTTTTGGGGGCGGAAGCCGCATTTATGAACGAGCCCCGTTTCGAGCACAATCATCGCGCTAACATCTTGAATGCGAGTTACACTGAAGTGGGAATTGGGATAGTGCAAGGGCCGAACGGCAGCCTTTATATCACGCAAGATTTCGTGGGAACTCCGCCTGACCGTGGCGCTGCCAGGAGCGCTCCATGACCCACTTACCAATCCGGGCCAGATTATGCACATGAAGCCAAAAGGAGGAATTGACAAATGCTGAACCAAAGGACGAGAAAAACCAAGCTCACAGTCTGGTTGATCGCCGCCTCTTTCGCGCTCTTTCTTGCGGGGGAGCTATTCACGGCTGCCTCGTATGCGCAAGCGCCGCCTTACTATCCGCCGCAGCAGCTCGAGAGGTTGGTATCCCGCATCGCCCTGTATCCCGATCCATTGCTCGCGCAGATTCTCACCGCGGCGACCTTCTCTAACGACATTCCCGCCGCCGCGCAATGGGCGGACGAGCACCATTACCTTAGCGGCGACGCCTTGGCCCAAGCCATCACCGCCGACCAACTGCCCTGGGACCCGAGCGTGCAAGCGCTTCTGCCCTTTCCCTCGGTCCTCAACATGATGGCTTCCGACATGGCCTGGACGCAGGAACTGGGCGATGCCGTGCTGGCGCAGCGCCCGGAGGTGATGGACGCAGTACAGAGGATGCGCAGGAGAGCCTATGACTATGGCTATCTGAGGTCGAATCCCTCGATTGTGGTGGGGATGGGGCCGTACATTACGATCATGCCGGTGAACCCTGCCTTCATCGTGGTGCCCGCCTACAGTCCCGCCATCGTGTTTGCAGCTCCCCGGATCGGCTTCGCCGTGGGCGCCGGGATCCGCTTCGGCTTTGGCGTGGGGATTGGTCTGGCGTTTCGTCCTTGGGGATGGGGCCTGACCCGCTTCAACTGGGGCGGTCACGCGGTCATCGTCAATAACGCGCCCTGGGGCAGGACTTGGGCGAACCGCGCCACTTACGCGCATCCCTACACCGTGCGGCGCTACGCGCCAACGGCGCCTCACCCGCCGGAACAGCATCAACTGGAAAGACGGTCGGCGCAGGAGCGGGATAATGCCAGAGCAGGCCGCGCCATAAAGGAAGAACACAGCAAAGCGCCCAATCGCGGGCACGAACGCAAGGAGCGCCGCTGAGCCTGATGAAGAGGCGGGACCACTGGGTTTAGCGGAAGATGTGGGACTGCCTTTTGCTTACTGCCTACTGAAATAGGTGGTGCGGAAGGGGGGAAGGATAGGGTCATGTCTTTAGCCTATTACCTGTCAATCGCTTACGACAATCATCGCTTTTTGTTGCGAGGCTTTTGCGATGCGGCGGGTATTAGAGAGCAGGAGACAGGTCAGGCGGCCATCATCAGCCTGGCAATCTCGGTTCTCCGCAGGAGACACCATGGCCAACCGCAAAACCACCCTTGTTCGCTGCGCAAAGATTCCGGACCTGGGTTGGCGTCGGGGCACTCTCATCATCACAAAGAATGGGCGCATCAAGCCGGACTATATGATGTACAACGGCGAGCAGGTCTACTGCCCGCAAGGCAAATACGAGATTCGCTACTACGAGGGCCGCAAATGCCTCCACAAACCTGTCGGAAGTGACCTTGATGTCGCGCTGACCGCCTTTGCTCTCTTTGAGAAAAAGCTTCAGTACGAGGCTTTACAGCAAGACCTCGGAATCAAGATGCCAGAACTCCGGGAGGTAGAGCGAAGGACCCTTGGTGAGCTGCGCGACCGGTACGTTGAAAAATACGCCCACGGGTCGGACAGCACCATTCGCAAGTACACGTTTGTGGGGAAGGAGTTCACCCGGTTTCTGACCGAACGCCAAAAGGCATACCCGGAGCAGGTCACGGAGGATGACGTTGTAGCGTTTGACCGCTTTCTTGAAGCGCGGGGCGACTGTAAGAGCACCCGCTCTGACCGCTACGGTCTGGTCCGCTGCTTTCTCCGTTACATCGGCCTTGACCCCAACAAGCTGGTAAGCCCGGAGTGGAACCAGAAACTAAAAAAGAAACCCAAACTTGAAGTCGAAAACTACACCGAAGAAGAGCTACGACGATTGTACGCTGCCGCCAGCGAGTATCACCGCCTAGCGTGGCGCTGCTACCGGATGCTCGGCTTCCGTGACGAGGAACTCGCCTATTGGGAATGGGAGAATGTCAACTGGAATCTGAAGATGGCCGAGGTGCGGTTCAAGCGCAAGGGCTCGTACCCTTGGAATCCGGAACTGGAGTGGGTGTCAAAAGACTCCGAAGAGCGTGACGTTCCGATTCCCGACGTGCTCTTGGACGAACTGAAGGCGTGGCGAAAGAGAAATCCGAACACCCGATTTGTCTTGGCGACCAGAAACGACCGCCCGAATACCAGGTTCCTCTCGGCCCTGAAGTCTGATTGGAGGGCTGCTGGCCTCAATTGCGGCAGGTGCTCGGGGTGCCTAACAAGGAAGAAGCGGTGCCAACGGGCGAAGTTAAAGACGTTTCGCGCCACATACCTAACGACCATGTTAAGTCATACGAATAGCCGAAACGTGCAAAAGCTCGCTGGCCATTCCTCGCTGGAAACAACTGAGCGCTACCTGCGCCCGGCCGGAATGCCCGACCTGCAAGCTGCTGTGAACGCAGCGTTCTCATAGCCCGAGCTGTCCTGGGGGCTGGTTGCGGGCCAGCCCTTTGAGAGCTATGCGAGGCGGGAGCGGAGCCAGTTGGCAGTGGTCATCGGCTCCAGCCGGACGCAGCCGCCGATGCGGAAGGCCGGGAGCTTTCCGGCCGCAATCATCCTGTACAGGGTCTTGGAACTGATTGCGGTCAGTTGGGCAAGCTCTTCTACCTTAAGCGCCCTTCCAAAATTCTCTACAGTCTCAATAATTCCCATACCCAATCAATACTGAAACGCGGGGGCTTCGAAACACGTCCGGAATAGTCTTCTGCGGATGGTTTCTTCCTGGCCCGACAGGAAACGTTGGAGCCCATGGGCCGGAACCTGGCCATCCCCCCCTCTGGCCATGATTTCCAATGGCCATGATCCCCCCCGCAAAGCAGACTGCCCGACTGCGCATTGGCAAATTCCTTGTCCTCAGCTACCCATGCGCGACCCCTTCGGATATCTGGATCGTCCGCCGGCGACATGGGCACGAGAACCTGAAGCCCATTGAGCGTTGCATCGCTATTGTCGGAAATGGGAAGTCCGGGTGCGGGAGTGGGCTGCCCAGGTCGCAACAGGCGGCAACTAAGACCTGACTCTGAAACCTTGCGGGAACGGCTCGACAAAGTGAACTCGTCCAACCTCAAGCGCAGCGGGCTGGGGCAAGGCAATGGGGCGGTTGCTGCAGGTTGAGGGCCGCTTCGAAAACCAGATAGGAATGTAAGTCGTTTCTGAGTCCCGATGGTAACCCTTGGCACGACGCCCTTGGACAGACTCTCCCAACTACAGCAGGGTCTTTTTGTGATTCCAATCAGGACCGCCTGAGAGATCCAAGAATCAATTGATCGACCCGGAGAACTCGGGAGTCGACGGTGGGTAGCTAGAGGGGACCTGTCACGCCCCCGTGGTTATTCAGCCGCCCCGGGCATCCACTACGGCGCTGTACGCCGCCCACAGTTCGGCGGCTCGGTCTCAAACAGTCGCTTTCCTCGCAACTTCATCGCCTTCTGCTTCGATCTGGATCGCGGGGCGATCCAGCGGGATTACCTCATCTTCCTCGATTCAGTCTTGGCTCGCGCGCGAATGCTGGCGGTTGCCTCGGTAAGCACCATCGCGCTCTCGCTTTGCGCCAGTGCCAAGTCTGCAAATGTCATGCTGCGCCTCCTATGCGCAAGTTGGGCGATCCTTGCGGGCTATCCCCCGCTGGCGTCGCTGGGCCTCACCCTGATGGCCACGTTTGCAACGCCGTCTTCCTCCAGGTTGCGGCGGAAGGCCTCCATCAACTCGGAGTCTCCCTTAATGAAGTCAAACGTTGCGTCAATAGCCTGCTCGGCCTCCGCCATGATGAGTCGCTTCTTCTCGTTTCCCATGCTCCTCTCCTTTCGGTTTTGGTGATCCTCCCCCCGGCTGCTAGAGGCGAGGGTCAAAGATTTTCCACCCCTCGTCAGGGCGGCGGAACTCCACAGAGCCAGCCTCGGGCACAGCCTCGGCCCAGCCCTGGCAAATGACTTTGCCATGCGACATGAGTCTGAGGATGCTGCGGAGCACGTCGGTCTCGCTGACCAGGTCGCCGCCAAGGCACCTGCTGCGGATGCCCTGACAAACCTCCGTTGGGGCGTTGGCCGGGTCCGTGAGGATGCCGCGCTGAGACATGGCCCACAAAGCCTGATGAACCTCCTCGTCAAGAGCGACGGTGTTGAGCATTTGCATCTTCACCTTCTCCTTTCCTTTCGATCTCAGTTTTGGTCCTTCAGCTTCGGGTAGGACGCCCCCGCTGCTCCTACTCGTACTGCGCCGCGAGCCAGCGCAGGTCCTCCTGCGTGGGCACATAGCCCTCGGGTAGGTGCTCCGTCACATACTCGCCAAAGCCGTCGTCAAGAATGTTGATCCTCTCTATCGTTAATTTATTAGCGCCTCGCGGTCGCCGTGGCCCCGGCTGGGGTTCGGTTCCATCCGCGAAGGATCTGACCCAAACAGAAAACCACATAGGAAAATACTGATCTCGGGGCTGATCTGGAGGCGTTTTTCAAGAATATTTATTTTCACAATGAAATCAGGTAGTTGCGGGAAGTCCAGGGATTCTTCCGAAAAAACCGGCGCGGACTCGGTATTAAGGCGCGCGCATGTGACCAGTGGCACATATTAATAAAGTCACCACGGCTAGTCCCGTCAGGTGGCAGTGGCATCGATCTATATGCCCACCTTCCAGGATGACCCCCAGCTGCGCCCTTTATAGGGTGGATACACGATTGGTGTCCACCTCCCTTAAATGGCGCCACTTTCTGGAGTAGAAGTGGAAATTAAGTTAAGTTCCACTCCATAGAGAATACCTCTGCCGCTACCAGTACCTCAGTGCCGTTGACAGAGCGCCGACGCCAGCATAGGGTCGGCCGGAGTGGAAGTGGAAGACGAGCCGTACTACTTCCACTGACAAACCGGAGAGGGAAAATGAAGATCGAAGATACAGAAAAGCAAAGGCAGCACCGGGGCAGGGGGAAGTGCTGGGGATGTGGCCGCGAAGGCGTGGAGATGGTTTCGTCGCTGTGGGCCGATGGGGCGCAGCAAAGGATATGCGATGCCTGCCGCAAGGCCGTCGCCAACCACCGCGAACTCGACCCGGTCGTGGTGCTCTTGTCGCGCCGCCAGCGGGGGCCGCGCCTCGTGACAAGGGACAAGCTGCTTACGCTCAACACCCGGCTCACGGGCCTGATAAACGCACTCCACAAGATCGGCGCAGACGAGAGGGTAAGGAATGCGATAAGGGCGCTCGTTGAGCCTTTTCTCAGCCCGATCGCGGACGACATCTGGCCCAAGGGGCAGCCGGGACCCGCGGCACGCGCCCCCGATGGCCTGCCCAAGGCGGCGCCGGTACCAGAGGGCATAACTGAGATCAAAATCCCCCATGAAGAGCCGCAGAAACCGAAGCCCAAGAAGGAGACCACACCCGAGTACAAGGCGCGGAAAAGATGGGCTCAACACAACCTCGGGCGTAAGAAGAAGGGCCTTCCGCCGCTCTCAAAAGAAGCTTATTTCGCCGGCAAACGTTAGCCAGGTGAAGGCGAGTTTTGGCAATCGAGACCGCGAGCCATCCTTCGGTCAACGATCGAGGAGCGGGTGAGGCCGGGCCTTGTTCTGGCAGGGGGAACCGTCATTCTCGATCGTTGTGCAATCCTCCTGACACGAGAGTTCCCTGAGGGTTCACTCGTCCGGGTAATCGAATACAAACCGCAGCATCCTGCGTCCCGAAAGGCGGTTGCCTCCTCTCCGCAGTCGCCAAGGTGGCCTCTCCCGAAGTCCCGTGGTGATCGGCATGGAGCAGGCGCAACTGCGAGGGTACATGAGGTGTACCTCAGGCAGATGAGGTCTCCCTTGAGTTCCGAACGCGGATTCCAAGGCAAGGCCAGCAAGATTCCGAAGTCATCCGGGCCAGCCTCTTCGAATGAAAGTGGCCGCGATTCCGGGATGAGGTCACGCACTTATTCCGGTTTCAATTCGGGCATTTGGGGTCAATGGCCAGTTCCCCTGATCACAATAGGAATGCACTCCCCCAAGACCAATGCGACCATTTGAAGGATTTCTCTCCAAACCCTTTAAGGTAGTTCGGATATTTTTTGCCGATTGCCTCCCACAGAGCTTGGATTTCCAAAAAAAATAGTATTGACCCCAAGAGAGCGGTTAGCAGCCCTCGGGGTCAGATGTCAGATACGCAGGCACAATTCGCAACCACTGGAAGCCGACAAAGTGCGGCGTCAACGGACCTTACGCACGGGAGCCTCTTTTCTGGTGTGGGCGGAATTGACCTCGGTTTCGGCTGGGCGGGAATCAAGACCGTCTGGCAGGTGGAACGTGACGACTTTGCCCGGCAAATACTGGAGAAACGTTATCCGAGTGTGCCCAAATTTACAGAGGTGAGGGAATGTGGAAAACAGAACCTTGAATCAGTTTCAATCATCAGCGGCGGATTTCCTTGCCAAGACGAGTCTATATCCGGGAAAGAGCGAGGGCTCGGAACCCCGGAGGAACCCTCACGGCGAAGCGGGCTCTGGTACCAACAGCACCGCATCATCCGGGAACTCCGACCTCCTTGGGTGCTCATTGAGAATGTTCTTGGGCTCCTGCGTTCGGGAGACATTGACATCGTGCTCTCTGGAATGGAGGAAATCGGCTACACCTGCTGGTCGCTCCTTCTGGCGGCTGAGATCCTCGGAGCCCCGCACAAAAGGGAAAGGGTGTGGATACTCTGCCACCGCAACGATGCCCAGGACAGCAGAGACTTCGGGGCAGCGATGACCGGAGGGTTGACGCTTCCGCCCCGTTGCCAGCAGGAAATGGGAAAGGCGAAAGAAAGGTGGGATTACTGGAGGCAGGAACTGGGCAGAGGTGGGTTCTCTCCAATGATATCAACGCCCACGGCGACGGAAATACTTGTGAAGGAGTGGGATGCCGAACGTTTTTGCCAGACCGACAGCGGGCGAATGAGGAAGCGATGCACGACTGAGACAGAAGGCTCGATGTCTTGGGCGCAGGAGAATGGCGGCACGGGCGGTGAAGCAGGGGAACCAGAGGCTGGAGCCCACGCCCGAAGCCTGCGAGGAAATGATGGGATATCCCGCTAGTTATACGGACTTGGGGCACAGGGAACCCGATGCAGTTGCCTACGCCAGAATCCGTCAAGGAGTTTACGGGATACCCGACTGGGCGGAACGGCTTAAAGCACTTGGGAACGCCGTGGTGCCGCAGATTCCGATGCTTTTCGGGTGCTTTATTCAGCAATTTGAATCCCAATTTGCACTCCCGGCACACAGCGGGAGTCAATCGTCCAAGGAGGACAAAATGAGCAAGAATCCCTCAACACAAAATATTCCAGGTTCCGAGACTGGCGAAAACTCATTGCCAGTTAAGGTCGGGACAACTTCCGCTGTGGAAGGGACGAAGAAAGCGAAAGGGAGAAAACGCAGGTGCCACACCCCTCGGCAACACAAGCAAAAAGGCGAAACCGTTTCGCCATTAACGCCGTCGCCGGTGACGGAACTTCCCCCGGACTTTGACTTCATCGCCAGCAAGACGGACGAGGAGAAAATTGAGTACATCAAGTCGGTTCTAGCCCGCAGCGAGGATGATGCAATCGCTGTCATAGCCCCTGCACTCCGGTTCTATGGGACTGCGGGTGCCGTGGTGGAAGCTTACCTGCCTCTCATCCTGGAGGTGAAGAAGCACGTCTGCCGTCCGGGTCGTCCCAGGGTTGACCCGGCGACCGGAGAACGTAACAAGACGTGGGAGGAGATATGCAAGGAAAACTTCCACATCGGCATCCGCCGGATGCAACAGATTCTCGCCAGCCTTCAGGAGCCGAAGCTTCGTGGAAAGGGGGGTACCACGACCCGCAGACCCTCGGTTGACCGCAAGGAATACGAGCGTGCCAGGCAGGTCGCCGCCCCCGCAAGGAGCTTGGCAGAGGCGGTCGTCAAACAGGGAATGGGAGACAAGTTCCCCGAATGCGCTTGAAATCCTGAAGCTCGCCAATGTCCCCGTTCCAGACGTGCAGCCAGCCGCCAACATCGCTGAGGTGAGCAACGACCCCGACTGGAAGGGCATCCTGACGGAGTTGGTGACCACGCTGGAACAGCACAGCGACAAGCTCCCCATCCCGGTCATCGAGGCGCTGAAGTATATTCAGAGGCTTCTCGACGAAGAAACAAAGCCCCAAGCAGTGTCGAAGTCAGTGATGGATGAAGCCGGTCAAAACCGGGATGCCCAGCCCGCCCAGTTCCCTCCCACTAAGCCAATAGCTGCCGCCCCGCAGGACGCCGGTCCGCTGGACGTGGCAAGCCAGGATGCCCCGCCGCCTGCCGCAGCGCCAGCCCCGAAGCATGGGAAAGGCGACAAAGCCCGGAAGCCAAAACCGTCGCCCAAGGTCACGGTCTGTCCGCCTGCCCTGAGCCCTGAGGAAGAAGAACGCACACACGGAACGTTGGACGCCGCCACCGGTCGCCCTGGCCGACGGCAAGGAGACTTTGTCTTGAAGGAGAACGGCAAATGGGAGTCCGAACCCGAGCTGGGGATGTGTGAAGCCGAAGAAATCCGAAATGCCCAGCCTAGCCAGTTGCCCACCAAGAATCTGATGGCAACCGCCGCAAAGCCGTGCCGTGTGAAAAAGCGCGTCAAGGGCGACATCGTCCACTTTCTCGTCATCCGGGACGGAGACAGTCTCCCCGAAGAGGTCTTCAATACCAAAGGCGAGGCCGAGGAGTTCTGCGAGAGGTTGAACTCGCCGCCCGCTGCCGGGATCCTGCCACAGGAGGCCAATCCTCGATCAGCCGCACAATCGGCGGCGTATTAGAGCTGTGCCGCCCCCTTTCGCGTTGTCCATCGCGCGGGAATACGGTCACCAGTTCGCCGCCTACAGAAACGACGAGAAACAGCCCAACGAAACTCAGCCGGCCCGCGAGGAAGCCGAGGCACACGCGCCGGGAGAAGGGAGAGTCGAAATGATCGACCACCCCAACAGGGCGGAAACGCCCAAAACCATAAGCATAACTCGATGCCCGGGCGGAAAATCGAAGCTTCCCAAGCATATCGTGCCGCTCATCTGGCTCGAGGATTCGCCGCGGAATACTCATTTTGAGCCCTTCGTAGGCAGTGGATCCGTAGCCTTGACCGTTGCCCAGAGATGGCCAGCGGCAAGGCTCATCCTGAATGACCGTGATGCGAACATTTACTCCTTCTGAAAGACAGTCGCGTGTGGGATGACCGGGACGTCGAGGAGTTACCCGCGCTCATTGGAAAGCGTCCTGCCGCGAAAGCACTTTCGCCGCATGAGGACTGAGAAACCCGCCACCTCTTTGGCCAGGGCTTTTCGTTCCCTCTTCTTCGATCGAATGACATTCGGCGGGATGGTGAAGTCGGGACCGCTCGGGCAGTATGACCAGAGGGGAACGGGGAAAATCGACAACCGGTGGAATCCGTCGAAGCTCGCCACGGTCATCAAAACAGCAAGACGGCTGTCGCGCGGAAGAACGATCGTTCTAAACAAGGATTTCGAACGCGCCATTGCACAGGCCGATGACCGCTCGTTTCTGTTTCTTGACCCGCCATATGACCAGGCCGGAAACGAACTGTATACGTCATGGCGGAAAGATGATGAGCACGTTCGACTGGGAGAAACGTTCCGGGGGCGCGAGAAATGGCTCCCGTCCTATGATGCGCATCCTAGCATCCAAGAAATCTGCAGCGCGCTCATGCTCCCTGTGCCTGCGAATTACAGCATCGCAAAGAAGAAGGGTCTGGAATTGCTAGAGGCGTTGAGGCCCGCATTCCCCCCGAGCACACCGGGACTGTAAAGGATCACGGACAAGCTTCGGATCTGCGTTGCCCCTGACAAGACGCCGCCGGAGTGACTGCATAGAGTTCACCCGCCCAGGCATCCTCTTCGCCTCTTCTGCCAACATGCTTGTTGCGTCGGCTTTGAGGTCCTGGCTCGAATGGCGGGGCAAGCGGAGACCCCGGGCACGGCTGCGCCTGTCTCCCATGCACGGTGATCAAAAGCGTGGCTGGCCAGGTCGCGGAGCGGGCCAGGGCAAAAAAAGTTGCGACACGATGCCAACCTTGCCCTGACAGGCAGTATTAACGAGCTAGCGGTACACATCAGGGTGGCGACCGACGCCAAGGCCGCTGAGGCGGCAGGAGGAACAGTCATGATCGAGGAAATCAGTCTTGTATGGAATGTCACAGACGTGAAAATCGTCCGGCCCGACCTGAGCAAGCGACAGTGCAGCGAAGTCCTCCAAGCTGTCGAGGCCGACCACGACGCCACTTTGGGCGTGAACTGGGACACCCTTGAATATTGGGCGGAGGATTTGTATCACCTCACGAAAGCTCAGCAAAGACAGCTTGAGAAATGGAAGGCTGACGATGAGCAGTCTTGGCACTGTCGTATCGGCGACAGCTTCTGCACGCTGGATAGAATCTGGAAAAAAAGCCAGCGAAAAAACAGATGAAATTGCGGCGGGATGAAAAATGTTTCCCGCGGTATTCACCCAGTGCGGGACGGGGGCGACCATCCATGCCCCCCTCGACAAGGCATTGGGCAAACCGCCTTGGCAATGTTGGGACAGCAATAGAAGGAGACATAACTATGAATGAATGGGTTTCCTCAGCAGCGAAAGCCCCAGATACGGAAACGAAAAAACCAAGGTTAGTCAAAAACAGCGACAACGACCATCTTTTTTTGGATCCAATGTTCGAAGGTTACTACGTGGACGAGGTGAACGGCGCGGGGGCCGAGGAAGTCGCGGGGTATGTGCCTACCCGGCACGAACTGGTCCAGCTTGTGAAGTACTGGTACGGGCGGCTTCTGGACGACGATTGGTTCCGTTTTCTGTATGGCGGCCCGGACAGCCGTGAGTTCCGGATCGCGCGTTTCGGCCCGAGACGCATCCGCCGGGCAGCGGCAGCGATTGGGGAAGAGGCGATCAACCAAACGATCAAGGAGGTCCGCGAAGAGTTCAAGGCGAAGGTGAACGACGCTGACCTCTGGGACATCTTCGAGAACGGAACCGCGGAGCAGTGGGCTGCGGTGCGGGATGAATCATGGCGAGAGATATTCGAGCAAGATGCGGCGGAGGCCCTCAAACGACTGGAGCATCTGGAAAAGGAGTCTCCAGGCGAGTTCGTCGCACTGGTGCTCCGTCACTGGTCAAACGACAAAGTCGGACCAATCTTGATCTCTACAACGCATTCGGAACTGAACGCGGTGCTCCAAGCGAGCGGCATATTCGAGGTCGAGACCGATAAATCGAGGATCAGGGCCCTGATTGTAGATCAACACTTGACAAGCATGGGGTTCCTTCGGGCGACACGGCATAAATGGGGACTGGGTGTTTGAATTCCCAGACTCTTCGCCGGGCAGGATAGGGTGGCTTTTTCTCGAGTGGGTCACCGGTGAGATCAAGAAGCTGTTGCGCGCCGATACGGGGAAAGAATCCCGGCCCGCTTAATCGCGCCTGAAAGTGCATCGCCCGCGGAGCATTGGACCCGAACTGGCGAGATTCGCCGCCCGCCACCTTCATTTGCAGAGCAACAGCGAGGTAACGATGGTGCTCACCTTTGCCGCGCTTGCGCCACACGTGGCTCAGGCACCGGCAGAACATTTCCAAGCAAGGGAACTCTGGACGCCCAAGGGCCTGAGGAGGCAACGGTTGTGCCATTACCGCCAACGCAATGCTTGCCCAATGTGTGCTCCCCGATGCTCAAGGAGCCGCATCCTGCGATCATCCGCATGGCGCTCCTGTCGCACCCGCCGGGGTGATCCTGGGAATGGACATGGCACCGCCGCCTCGAGTTCAATTCGCCGCTGCGGCTGCGGGAGGTGCTCCCGACCCGCTGCCTGGTGTGCCGTAACCTGCGGGGAAAGTGGACGGCATGCGACGCCGTGCTCGGCAGCCCGCGACCAATGGAATAGGGGAGCGCGAGGCGGCGGACCAGGAGTGCTCGCAGCCCAATAAGAAAGAATGGTCGTTGTCCGGCAAGGCGGACTAGACCAGGCATCGAAGTCCCCAGAGCTGGCCATCCCGAAACTGGCCATCGCAAGGCATTCTACCCCACCGACCCGCTCCACTCCCGCCCACCTTGAAAGGGATGTTCCGCCTTTTCAGTCACCTAAAAAAGTCAGGAAAAAATGAAAAGTCCTCCCCGCTTTGAGTATTCCCCCTTATCGCACCTGGGCCGGTTAGTGGCCAAAGCCCGGAGAGCGGCGACTGCAATGCGCCGTCCAGCGGCAAGGGAAGAGAGCAGTGCAGACATCCAAGCGGCACGACTCAATAGAGGCACCATTCGAGGAAGTCCTGACTGCAATCGCGGACGGGAACAAGCCTCCTCTGCGGGAACTCGCGGCCCGCCCGTTCCTGAAATGGGCCGGGGGGAAGAGATCTATACTCGCTGAACTGACCCCGCGAATGCCGAGGGCGTACAAAACATATTGCGAGCCTTTCTTGGGGGGGGGCGCCCTGTTCTTCTCTGTCCATCCGGAACGAGCCTGCCTATCCGACGTGAACTTCCCGCTGGTTCTTACCTTCATCGCTGTACGTGACGACGTGGAACGGCTGATTGCCAACTTGAAAATCCACGCCAGTGAACACGGCAAGGAATACTACCTGCAGGCGCGTGAGCGATTCGGGCGCGAAAAGGACTCGGACGAGATTGCGGCGCTCCTGGTTTACCTGAACAAGACATGCTTCAACGGCCTTTTCCGCGTAAACAAAAAAGGCGTTTTTAACGTCCCCATCGGCAACTACAAGCAACCCGCCATTCTCGACGAAGATAATCTGCGGTCGGCTTCCAAGACTCTCCAGGGCGCCGAGATAATGCCGCATGACTTCTCGCAAGTCAGGATTGAAGCCGGGAACTTCTATTACCTCGACCCCCCGTACCACAAGACGTTCGACGGCTATGACAGCAGCCGCTTCGGAGACGCAGGCCACAAGAGGCTGGCAACATTCTGCCGCGAGCTGGACAAGGCGGGGTGTTTCTTCATGGTCTCGAACTCGGATAACAGCTTTGTCCGGTCCCTCTATGACGGATTCAAAATTGAACAGGTCATGGCCTCGCGCTTTGTGTCCTGCAAACCAGACCAACGCGGCAAACAGAATGAGCTCATCATCAGGAACTACGAATAGCGGCCTTCATCGCGCCGCCCCTTTCGGGGCGTCCAGATCGTCCTATGGCTCCTTGGCCTCCATCCAGGATGGCTGCCATTGGTCCTCGCGCTCTTCCTCCTGGGTTGGCGGGGATGGCTCCTCGCTTTCCTGCTTGGATCCCCTGCCGTCGGGCTCGCGGCCAATCGCTTCCGGGTCCCTGTCATAACCGGTACATGCTGCGCCCTTGCGCCTTCGCCCTGGCAAGTTCCTGCCTGTGCCGCCGCCTGCGTGCCTCCAGCTCCTCCATCTCCTTCCTTTGCTCCTCCCTGCCCTCCCGCATGCGCTCCAGGGTGGCGGCTCTCAGGCCGGCATACTTCCGGCATTGCCTCAAGATCGCGGGGAAGGCGTTGGCGAGCCCCTGCGTGCCGTGGATACGGCCCTGGGGTTTCCTGTTCCAGCAGTTGGGCTTGGGGAGCCTCTCCAGGACGATCTCAACCGCCACGGGATCGCGCTCCTGGGCAAGAAGCTCGATTGGGGCTGCATCCCGGTCCCCAGGCTCGGGCTCGAAGCCCCACACGGATTCCTGCTTTTCGAGCCAGCGGTCCCGCAAGGCCTCGATTATCTTGGGGCAATGGATCGGGACCATCACCCGCGCTGGCGGCGGCAACCAGTTTTCGGCCAAGTGAAAAATCTCGCCGGGGCGGACCCGGGCCATTGGCTTCCCACCAGCCGCAATATCTCATCGCGGACACCTACTTGGGGCACGCGTTAGCGGGATTCCTTTCCCGCTCCTCCAGCGACCCCAGCCCTCTGCATAGAGCGCAGGCTAGGGAGCCATTGGGCATGCAGACACCCAGTGTTCCTGGGCTTCGCAAGTCATCACCATTCTTGTATTCCTTCCATGGTGCATCCACGGGTGTCACCTTCCCAGCCTGTAGACCCTCAGTTGGGGAACCGCAAGGCTCCGGGTGAATTCCAGCCCGATGCAGGTCGTTCATAAGCTCGAACATCATAGCCCGCATCTTCCAGGGCGTCTTCGGGGAACGGAATGTTGAGACCCAAGGCAAGGCTGCCCAGGATGGCAAGGGGCTGGCACTTCGGGCACGATTCTGCAAAACGCCGTCACACGGCGGCGGCCTTCCCGGACTCTTCCAGCCCAAAGTGGGCGACATCCTTAGCCGACCGTCCGTTGGCTAGGATGGATTGCTTGAGGATTTCAACCCATCTACCCTTGCACCGGCGGCACGTCGAAGTATTCAGGCGAACCGAAATAGGGGAACATCCCGAAGCCGGATTGCAAGGCTGTTTTTTCCCACACGATCCCGGTTTCACAATACGCCGTGCAACCATGGGCGGTTGGTGTCAATTCAGGGTGCGAAAGGAAGTCGGCGCGTGGCCAGATACCTCGATGTCTGAAACAAATCCCCGGCAGGTAAACATCCTTGACCCAAGCGTCCATTGCTGGAAAACTCCGCTGGTAGACAGCGCCTGGTCCCCACTTAATTAATGGACCAATATTGGAACCTTCCGCTCTTATCTCCGGTATCGAAAGGGGAACTCCGTTCTTCCACATGACGGCGTCTTCGTTTGGATCCACCATGACCCATTTCTTGAACTCGGGAAACCACACCTCAGCCACAAAGTGGCCATCCCCTCCATTGATGTCCCCTGTCAGTACTGCGGGCCGGGCTTGGATACCGACCGCTTGGCAAAAGCTGACCAAACATACGGCATAGTGAACGCACATAACGATAGGCCTTTGGCCATCTTGCCCTGACTTGGCTTTTCCCCATTCGAGGATGGTCTCTGCGTCCCACGGTGCGTACTGGGCCGCTCGACCTGAATTCGTGTACTCCCAACTCGTGCTGAGCCAGGAGGTCAGCGCCCGCACGCGGTCCATGAGCGCCCCTGGGGCGACCGCCGCCGGGGGAGCAATTGTTCGCAAATGCTTCAGCCGTGGGTTATCTGGGTCCTCCCAAACCATAGCCGGCGGTGGAGGGTCCTGACCTTCGCCGAGTCGCAACCTCGCAACGTACTCGCCACTCAGGACATTGAGATAAGCCATCTTCCGGTTTCGCCAGGTTTTTCCTCCATCGTCGCTAACGAAGCTATGCGGATTTGGGTGGCCAGCCTCGATTGCCAGCGACCACGCGATCATTGCAGGAGCATCAGTCCAAAACTCGAAAATATTAGCGCCTCGCCTCAGGTAGGACTGATTCACATCAGTGCTGTGCCAATAGTAAGCAGTGTTCGTAGACCCAGCCTGGATCGGAGACCGTTCCGCACCGTTAATACTCAGCCGCAGCGGTGGACTGGCGCTACTATGCGACCGAGCAAGAATGAACAGAGTGCCTGCGCTCGCGGTGGAGGGCAACTCCAGAACCTTGCGGACTCTTCTATAGCTCGTCAACTCCTCGCATAAGGTTGGAACCACATTTCCCTCTTCTGTCATGTAAAGTCTGTTCAATAGTTGGTTCCTTGGCTTGGTCTGGCCTGAAACGGGTCTCTTGCCCATGATGGCTGCTTTATCGGCTGTGGAAACCGACTGGGCTGCGAGCAGCGGGGCAGTCTCTGCAGCAAGGCTTATCCCCACTGCACCCGCTGACATCCCGCGAAGAAAGTTACGCCGCGTCACGTGGTTCTTCACGCACCCTCCATTTTCATACCTGAATATCACCTTCGAATAGCGCGCAACAACCCTGTTGCCAGGATTGGTTGCTGACATTGCCCGATGTTTCAGCGGTGGACCAACTCCATAGCTCGCTTCGCACGCGCCTTCGTCGTCGCCCGCCGCCACGGATTTCCGTTTCCATTCCCCGCCGACCAGAAGCGTACATCTGCCCACCTCTGAATGCAATTGTCCAGTCGGGTTTGCAGCAACCCGGCCCTCCCATGGGCACTTCCTTAGAATGCCCGCCGACTGGCCGCATGTGGCTGCTCGCTTTAGAGTTCGAGATCAGGGAGAACCGGCCTATTTCGCTTCTGGCTGATTGGTCTGAACCTCCTTAACCAGGTCGTGTACATTCCTGATAATCGTCTCTTCTATCGAGGGGGCGAAAGCGCTGGGCAAGCCAGTATATATGCCGGCTTCGCCACCCTCGTAGCCTCCTTCCTGAAGAACTCGCAACGAGGGTATGTAACCGAAGGCAGAATCGTTAGAGTAACCCGCCACCCAAAGTTGTTGCCGGCCCAGCTCCCTCTTTAGGCGCAGCGCGTAATCCACCACGCACTCGCCGGACAGCGCCACGACAGTCAGATCTGAACCGAATCGCCAGACTTGGAGTGGGTATGGGTAATAACTGGGTAGGTGGCCATCCTGATCTAAGATCTTGAGCATCTGCTGTGCGTGCCGCCTGTGGTATCGGTTCTCATCCCCCAATTGTGACTCCAGCTCCGTTCGGCTTGGCGCTGGCGCAAATGATACAGGAAACTCTCTGTAAGCTGTCTTGAGTGGTCCGCCAACTTTTCGCAACGGACCTTTGATAGCTTTATCAACTGCCATGGCCAGCTCCGCTCCGTGCTGGCGGGCAAGCTCCAAGCTCCCCCGGGGAAACGGGTTGGCATTGCCTCCGCAGCCAGCAACAAAAAGTGCGATAGAGCCGGGGTGGTGCTTTTCTAGCCACTCTTGCGCATAGCCGGCATAATCACCGTCGAACTGATAGAAGTCAGGACCTAGTGTGGTGTTATGACAGGCATAGCCAAATACCACAGCTCGAAGTTTTCCTCGCCGTCCCTGGATCCGCAGGAAGGGGACGTCATGGTCCACCGGGCCTTCCAGGTTCACTCCAATCGTGCCCTTTTCTCGCCGGTTCGCGGCAAATTGAACTTCCGTGGTTCCAAACCCGAGGCGAGCGGGGCCAAGGTCCCTCAGCGCTTGGCCGATGACCGTCACGACCTTATCTTCCAGTTCGCGTACATATCGGTCTACCGCAGCCCATTGTTCTGGAGTCATGTCGTAAGTAATCTCCTCCCTCCGATCGGTGACAGGACTGCAATGTGTGTGGGAGGAGTTCAGGAGCAGGCAATGGCGCGGGAGACCGAACTGCTTTTGAATGCGCCCGGCTATGTTCTTGCTGAGCGCAGCGGGAAAATTTTCTGTGTCGGTGGTCACCAGCACGGCCCGATTTCCGGTTTGATCTTCTAAAGCCAATGCTTTGGCGTAGAGGTCTTGGGCCGTTCCTTCAGAGGGTTTGGTTCGAGCAGCAAAGCCCGCCAGCCAAAGAGACTCACGGGGCGTGATAACGACCTTAGCCGAGCCTGCCTTCCAGCGCTGAGCGTTGGCGGAAAACAACCGACCAGGGGCCGCCCATACGGATACCATCATTAGCAATAGGAGAAGCCTCCTTGACATACTCTGCTCCTTGGGTTTCACCTGCCCGCTGCGCAGGAACTGGTTTTATGATTTGATTTCTCATTTTTCTTCAAAATTGAAGTTTGCGGGTTCCTTTGGAAACCCCTGAAATGCTCCCGTATCCTGTTCTTCTACGTGCTGGCGGGCAGCTGCAGGTGAAGAAAAGGTGATTAAGAATTGGTGCACATTTTGGTGCGCACCTCGATGAGCGAATCATTGTCATGTGTCGCAAGTACCCAGTTGCAGTTTGCAACCACTCGGTCATGCGTTTTCGGCTTTAGAACAACCCGCGCATCAGCCGACGGTTCGGGTGGACGGCCTATCGTGAACGTCACAGCGTTGGTGGTAACACCGTAGGTTGACACGCTGACGTTCACGGGGCCGGGCGGGGCATTCGGGGCTATGGCAAACGTCGCGATGATCTGGGTGCTAGTCACCGTCTCCACATTTCGGACGGAGACCATCGCCCCACCCACGTTGATCGTGGAACCGTATACGAAACCTCTTCCCTCAATGGTGACCACTATCGTCTGTCCAGGGGAAGCTCGATTGGGACTGATCGATTGCAAAGCCGGAGAAGGTGGTCGTTCCCTCCAGCCGCAGCTCGCCACGAATACAATCTGAAGGAGTGCCAAAATCCACACCCGGGTGAGTTTCCGTCTGCCCATTGGTGTCCTCGCGCGCCGTACGAATGTCCTTCGTTCAGCGCTATCAGACCTTGATGAATGCCCGATTACGGAACAACCAGTACAGGAACAGCCAAATGGTGATCAGTCCACCGAGTGACGCAACCGCTTCATACCAACCTCCTACATACTGCTTTAGCCCGCCCACGAACACCTCGGCCACGAGCCGGAAAGCATGTCCGAACAGGTTCGCGGCCATGTACGCCACGATGGCGTTCATTCCAATCACGATGAAAGGAAAGGCCCACTTGCGCTGACCGCGGACGTCGATTACAAAGTAGGAGAGAGCGAGCAGCAGGTAGCTCCATCCGCCCGCATAAAGCACAAAGGTGCTGGTCCACCTGTCTTTGATGATGGGAAACCAGATGCTCCATATCCACCCGCTGGCGAGGCAACCGAGGCCCAAGCAGGCGAGCCAAACAAGCTTTTGCCTCCCCCTCTTCTGCGAGCGAAGCAGAAGTCCCGCGAAAACACCGAGCATGGCGGTGGAACCATTCGTCATGACCTGCAGAATCCAGCCGAAACGCCATATGCCCTGATAACGGCCCACAATCAGATCGTTCAACCAATCTCCGAAGTTTGCTCCCGGCTTGTAGACTCCTACGATGTGCCCAGGAACCGGCACAAAGGTCATAAGGGCCCAATACACGACGAGCATCGTTGCCGTTGTCGCAATCTGCCACCGCAAGTTCATGTTCAAAACGATGAGTGAGGCAACGAGGTAGCCCAGTGCCAACACCTGAAGCACGCTATAGGTTGCCTCAAGCTTGGAGGGATCGTAGGACAATATGCGGCCGTTGACCATCATGCCCATGAAGATCAGGATGGCCACGCGGGTAAAGACGTGAGCGTATATTTTCCCCTTGCTATCGCCGCGCTGCTGCCGTTTGCTGAACGAATAGGGGATGGATACGCCGATCATGAAAAGAAACAGCGGGAAAATGAGGTCATAGAAGTGGAACCCCGCCCAAGGGACGTGTTCGAATTGGTCGGCTAACCCCGCCAGAATCCTGCTGTCCGAGTTCGCGGAAAGGGCACGGATCACCTGATCGGCGCCAATAATCCAAAACATGTCGAAGCCCCGAAGTGCGTCAAGAGATGCCAGTCGCACAGCGCTCGGCGTCGCTTGCACCCTAGAGAAGACCGTTCCTGCTGCGGTTTGCTCGGGAACCAGCACGGAAGGTCCGGCCACAGCGTCTTGGTGCATCGCATCATTTGCCATTATCCTTACCTCCAACGAAACCGAGACGACTTTGTGGCAAGACCCCGCGTGCAGCTTGGGACGACATGGGACCCATTCCCGGCGAGGAAGAGGCTAGACCCGCAGGGGCTACCGTGTTCACCTACGACGTGGATTCGAAAAACCGTGAAACGATGATCCTTGCAAGGGCGATTGTTAGTGTGGCATCAGGTCTTATCGGCAACACCCGCTGTTCACGTGGTTTCTCAGGTTCAAGCTGCAGATAAGTTGCCCCAGTTGTTAGGTGGTCTCACCGGTTGACACACCCAGCTTTCTTTATGCAGCTTTTGTCGTTCCCCGCCGGTGAAACAACTCGGCCAGAGCGCTCGGTCGCTTCCAAACCACACGATCGGCGTAGTGCTTGTGCACCCGGCCCACAACTTCCTTGAAGGCTCCCCAGCCGACACCGCTGGCCGGATTCACACCTTGCCAATGAGCATAGAACACGCAGTGTGGCTTACGGGCAAGGATTCTTTCCGCAATCTTACCGGATTCACCGTCAGCGCTGATGTAGTAGTCCGCATCCACACGGGCGGGATTGTTTTCCCAAATTCCAAAGTGATCCTTCGCGTGCGGATAAAGGTCGTAGATCCCGAATTTCCCTTCACCTGCCATCATTTTTACCGGATGCTCTCCATCGCCACCGAGGATGAAGCAAGGAACGGTCGGCCCACGAAACTCACCCTGCTTGGCGAGGTTCAAAAGTGCCTTCCAGAGATTAGGATTTTCCGTCAGAACTCCATCCTTGCCGAGCTCAGCATCACGTTTTACACAGGCCCCACAACTGCAGCCTGGCCACGTGACACCTGTGAACCGTACCCCAATTCGATTTCCCTCCGCGATGATATGGCTGAAGTAGGACTGATATTCATCGAGCGAAACTTTCGGCTCATAAAGCCAAATGCCTTCGTGCTCAATTCCCACCGGGGCCCGTCCGGTACGAAAATCGAGAAGCCCGTCATGGGTCATCAATTCCATACGGCTGTCGATGCCGCAATCGTAAGCGCGGCGGAGTTGCCCAATATAGGCCCGTTGCTCTGCCGTTTTCGGTCGACTGATGAGCCCGTGCTCTTCCCAACTAAAGCCCAGGATCATGCTGGATTCACCTGCAATCCCGTTTGCCTTTACAAAATCGAGGAATTCTCTGAACGGCTCGACGCCGGCTATGTACGGGTTAGTGTCATCCACGTAAAATGTGAGGACGGTCTTTCCCGGCACGACGGCGCTGTTCGAACGCAAATCTTCGGTCGAAAAACTATTTGTCCCGAAAGCGACTGCTTTCGCGCCCATGGCCGCACCTGACACGATACCCCCTCGCCGCAAGAACTCACGCCGCGTCAACTTGTCTCCCGAGTTATGAGCGCGCATTTGTCGGCCCTCCATTTGCCGTACGATTGAATCGCAACGTGTGCCTCCACTCCCAGCCTTCATGCGACACCAAAAGTGTCAAAGAGCACGGCGCATGCGCACCTGATTTTCTTATTCCTACTCCTATCGTGTCAACTCTCTTACGACCCCTAAATTTCAACAGCTTTCAGCAACGACCAGAATCTGATTTGCAGCCATGGGGTCAGGGGTTCGAACCCCCTCAGGTCCACCATGCATTCGGAAGGACTTAACCCCAATAGTAGTGGATCCCTCTCTCGTGTACTCTAGCGCACACTCCTTGTGGCTCTTGCCGGGCATCATAGGCTCGGCTTCGTTCAACCGGCTGTGACTGGTGTTCTGGGTTAGCCACCACCAGCGGACGGACCCGTCCGCCAGGGTCTCACGCTCCCACCAGAAGTCCCGCACCTTCCTGATGTCCCGTCAGCCCGCAGGGGTAGGCGGGGTCACAGGCACAAGTGACGAGTCCGGCAGGTCGTCAATGTCTTCAATGAGGTCGTCGCTCGACGGTCGTGGCGGAGCCACAGGGGGGGCGGGCGGCGTATGGGGGGCAGACAGGACCTTGGCCTTGGTGACGGGAGCCGGCTCGGGGACTACAGGAAGTTCCGCAGGGACCAAGGGCAGGGGCTTCTTGTTCTTCTTGAGCCGCTTCTCATACTTCCTGAACAGCCACCACAGGGACTTGAACTGGTCTTCAGGGACATCGAGCTTGGTCTCAAACCAGTCCAGGGAATCCCCGTCAGATTCGTAACGGAGCATGGGGTGGGGATTGGTCTGGGGCTTACCCCACCAGGGGTCCCGGTTCCACCAGTAGACCAGGGCGGGTTCCAAGTCAGGGTAGGCATCCAGAAGGCCCCGGAACCTTGTAGCCCAGGCCGGGATGGACTCAATCTGGTCTTTCCGCTTTCCCTGAATCGCCCACCAGTACCTTGCCAGCATCTCTGCCTTCGGCAGAACCGCTGATTCAGTTTCCCCCGGCAGCACGTCAGCACTTTCAGCATTTTTTGTAGTCTGTAAGAGGGAGGCAGTGACCACCGCCGAAGGCGGAACCGCACTAACTGCCTTTAACAGCTTGTCGTGTCCTACTTCACTCTTACTGCCCAAACTTGCTCATACTGCTCCTACTATCTTTCAGCGGTGCCTCAGGCGGTGCCTCAGGCGGTGCCTCAAGCGGTGACTCAGGGGGTGTAACCCCACCTGATGACTCAGGTTCTGTTGACGGCGAAGACTTTGCCCGTGATTTCCTGGGTGGCAACGAGGCCAAGACTTCGTCCAGCGGAAGGATTTCATGACGGTTTATCATTCCGATTGATTTCCCGTCCTTGACCGCCCAGTAATTGGATATTCTCACGCTGAAGGTCTTGTGGCTGCCCGGCGTCATCAGCCTGACGATGCGGCCTGCCTTTTCCAGGATTAGCAGGGCATCCTTGTAGGCATCGTACCCCCATTGGCGGTCACAGGTCGTTTCCATCCAATGGCCCGAGCATATCTTGACTGTCCCCGTCTCCCGGTCCGCCCACCGGTGGAGCCGCTCCAGCGTCATGTGAAGGAGGGGGGGAAGGTTCTGGTCGATGAGGTCGTTGTGCATTCGGGTGTAAAGCGGTTCCCGTGCCCGTTTAGCTTTCTTGGACTTCTTCATTTCGTCACCTTGAAATCAGATGCCGGGAGCGGCGGCGCATCAGCCGACTTACGGTGCGCTGCCAAAACGGTTCGCATATCCCGTCGTGCATTGGTCCACTCAACACTCCCGGCAAACTCATTGTCCCTTTTCCGTGGATTCGACGGCAGACTTGCGGTCTTTCCGTTGCAGGCTGTTCGCACGGGCGATGTTGTAGATGGTCTTGAGCGTGACCCCATGCTTAACAGCGAGGGTCATGTAGCTGGGGGGATTCTCTTGCTGTAGGTCCCGCACGACTGCCTCGTGGAGCCTCCGTCTTGCTTCGGTGATTTCGTTATCTGGGAACATTAGCGTTCCTCCTCATAGTAGGGGGCGGTAATCCGAATATTCGCAGTGACCGGCGAACGCCTGTGGCGAGGAGATGCTTGAGGGGACTGGCTCTCGTGGCGGGCGATCGCCCTCAGGATGCCAGCCGGACGCAGGGTGCTCAGTCAGCGGGTCGGAGAACCCCTTCTCCCCTAGCCGCAAGGCACGCGGCGCTTGAGTGCCATCTTGAGATGCCCGTCGCCCCTCCGGTTGGGCATGGTCCCGGGGCTGGTTCCCCACACCCTCGCATTTGCGCTGGATCCCATCCTGGCAAGAACCTCGCCAGGCGACCGCCCGCAAGGCGGGAAAAACCTCGTGCTGCGGAAGGAACCTCGTCGAATCCTTGCCCAAGCCTGGTACTGATGACCTTGGACCGGATGACCGCCCCACTGCCCAATCGCGGCCGATCCCAGCGCCTGCCTTGGCCCGCCAGGATCATCGCCTGTGAACGAAAATGTTTGATACGGATTGCTTTTAATAGGAGGGTACAAATATGGACCTGAACGAAACATACCGCCGAATCGGTGAATACATCGAGTCGCACCCGTCGGAGACCTACGCCCAGATAGGCGCCACGCTGGGCCTCGGCCGCAGCCAAGTGGCCCGCATAGCCAGGCTGCAGGGAATAAAGCGGAGGCCAGGCAAATGGCCATCCGCCCTGGAGGCTGCTGTCGCCGCAATCGAGGCGGCCAGCCAGGAGCCGGACTGCGCACTGGCGGGAGAGGCGGCTACTCCGCCGAAGGAGGAAACCATCTCCGACCGCACCGGATGCTCCGCCAGTGGAGGACACCCTCTCGACCACGCTTGGCACGCCATCGGCAGAAACTGCGGCCGTGTAAATAGGCATCGGGGGGCGGAGGGACGCCCGCAGGGTCCGGACCGGGGCCATCGGACCGAGGCGGCTGCCTTGGATCTCTGCCCCGCCCTCGCCCGCTCGGGAGTAGAGAGGATACAATGACCAGAAACCGACAACCCAAAGAGCCAGTCGAATCCGCCGCGGAAATGGCCATTGCTGCCGTGGAGGAGAGCCCCCGCCCCAGCCCGCTGGACCAGGACATGTCGGCAGTCGACCCCGACCCCACAAGCCTCGACCTGACCCTGCCGGGCAAGCCGGACAACCGGCACGCCGCCGAATCGGGGGCGGCTCTGGGCGGGGCCATAGGGCGGTGCTTGGAACGGAAGAACCGCCCGCCGCTTGGTCCTTAAGTCTCGCACTGGGAGCCGATTTCAGCCACACCGACGGTGGATCCATGGTTCTGGTGCGACGGACTGGTGCAAAAGGTTCCACGAGTTTGTTTACCACCTTTGCGGGGCTATTTGGATGACGGCCTGATCGTGGGGCCGAGCCCGGGAGGCATCCCGGGCAGCGGAGTGGTGTAGCATGAGTGACTTTCTCGCCAGCGGCGTAGGTCTCGACAGCATGGGCGTGAAGCATGCTGCCCTCGACAGGACCACCCTGGCGATTTGCCAGGGGGACTCCAGGGAGCTCGGCTGGATTGCGCCGGGATCAGTCCACTTGGTCCTGACCTCGCCTCCGTACTGGACGCTCAAGGAATATCCCCGCCGCGAAGGCCAGCTTGGGCTCGTGGAAGATTATGACGCCTTCCATGACGAGCTCGACAAGGTATGGAAGCATTGCTTTCGTGTGCTGGTTCCCGGCGGCCGGCTCGTATGCATCGTCGGGGACGTCTGCCTGTCCCGCCGCAAGCATGGCAGGCATTCGGTCATGCCGATGCACGCCGACATCGTCGTGAGGGCCAGGAACATCGGCTTTGACAACCTCACTCCCATCTTGTGGCACAAGATAACCAATGCGAGTTATGAGGTCGAGAACGGATCCAGCTTCCTGGGGAAGCCCTACGAGCCCAATGCCATCGTCAAGAACGACGTCGAGTTTATCCTCATGCTCCGCAAGCCGGGCGGGTACCGCCAGCCCAGCGGCGAGCAGCGGGAAGCGTCCAGGCTTGCGAAGCAAGAGCACCAGGCGTGGTTCCGGCAGGTGTGGAACGGCCCCAACGGGGAGTCCACGAGAAACCATCCGGCGCCGTTCCCGGAAGAGCTTGCGTACCGCCTCGTGAGAATGTTCTCTTTCGCCGGCGATACCGTCCTTGATCCCTTCATGGGCACGGGGACGACTCTCCTGGCCTCCGCCCGCTGCGGCCGGAACGCCATCGGGGTCGAGATCGAGCCGGCTTACGTCAGGACGGCGCGGGAAAGAATCGAGCGGGAGCTGACGACGCTTTTCCGGCCGGCGACGCCCAGTCCTTTCGCAATGGGAGCCGCTTGCGGCCCGGTCCCGCGGCTGCCGACGGCTCCGGCACGGCGGGGCATCCAGCCGCGGGCATCGGCTTTCCTGGCCTTGGACAAGTCCGGCGTGCCGGGCCGAATTGCAAGGCGTATAATCTCTCGGCATAACGACTGGGAGGCGACGAGATGGCCAAGACCAAAGTGTTGACAATCACCATTCAGAATCAGCCTGGCGCACTCGCGGCGATCGCGAAGGCACTGGGGAGCGCGAAGGTGAATAACCTGGCGCTTCCAGGAACGGCCCAAGGGGCAGCCGGCACAGTCCACCTTGTGGTCGAAGACGCCAAGCGGGCAAAGAAGGTCCTCGGCGAAGCCAAGCTTGCATACCAGGAGACTGGGGCCGAGCAACACGAGTTGGCGAACAAGCCCGGTGCGCTGGCGCAGCACTTGGAGAAGCTCGCAGCAAAAGGCGTCAATCTGAGCTCGATCCATGCCACGGCCGTGAAGGGCGGGAAAAAGGCGGTTGTGGTTTACACAGTGGAAACCCAGGCAAAAGCCAGCGAGGCACAAGCCACGGCTCCGACCGCATAGCCCCGCTTGACGCCACGACTCGCATGCGTTTGGTGGTTGCGCCCAAAACTCCTCCGACTCAGCCGCGAACGCCAGCGTGTGTGCGTCGGGAAGGGATCTTGTTTTTGCCCCTGATCCTGCCGGCGGAGGCTTGTCGTCCGCAAAAACCCGGGACAGGTAGAGATGTGACGGTTGCGTCCCGGCCGCCTGCACCGTTATTGGATTCCCCTTTCCCCGTCTGTTTAACGCCGGGAACCTCTACAGACCCAATGTGAACAGAGCTTTTGGCAGCAACACCTGCGGGGGGATCTTTCTCTTGGCGCAGGAGTGTCTTAGGTATCGACACCCCCCACCCAAGAATCGCGATTGACGGGGGCGGAAAACCACAGAAAAGACGCTCACCCTCACGGGATGTGTGTTATAGAGATTTTGTGAGAAATCCTAGACCCACACCCGGAGGGTGAACGATGGAAGCAAGCCTACCGCAATTGATTCTGCCTATCAAGATGGAAAGAAGTTCGGAGCGGCTGACCAGTCTGGGCGGGCTGGTGGTGTTGGAGGAACTGGCGCGAGCGGTGAAGCTGTGGGAGGAAGTAGACCGAGCGCTGGAGGGTCCGAAGTCGGGACGAGGATATAAGCCGCGGGAGTTTGTGCAGGCGCTGGTGTGGATGCTGCATGCGGGAGGAAGGCGGCTGGAGGACTTGCGGGAGTTGCGGGCCGAGCAGGAGGTGCTGGGGGAGTTGGGCTTGGAAGCGGTGCCGGACGCCGGGACGGTGGGGGACTGGCTGCGTCGGCAAGGACGGGGCGGGGCGGAAGCGATCCAGCAGGTCAGCCGGAAACTGGTGGCGTCTTGTTTCGAGCAAGAGGAAGTGATTCTGGATGTGGATGCCACAGAGATCGAGGCGGAGAAGCAGGAAGCCGCGTGGACCTATAACCACGTGCAGGGCTACATGCCTTTGCTGGGGTACGTGAACGGGGTGTGCGTGGGTCACCAGTTTCGGGAAGGCAATCAGAGTCCCAGTGCCGGGATCTTGGAGTTTGCACAGAGCTGCGAAGCGGCGCTGCCGCCGGGGAAGCGAATCTATTTCCGCAGCGACAGTGCGGCCTACCAAGCGGCCGTGATTAACCATTACAGCCAGCCAGGGCGCAGTTTCACGATCACGGCGGACCTGGACGCCGCCGTGAAGCGAGAAATTCAGAACCTGCCGGCAGGGGCTTGGCAACCCTACCGGACGCAAGCGGGCATCGCCACCGACCGCGAGATTGCCGAGACGGTGCACACCCTGAACGGGACCAAGCAAGCTTTCCGGTTGATCGTATTGCGCTGGCCGAATCCGCAGCCGAATTTGTTCGAGGCGGAGCGCTATTGCTATCACGCGGTGGCCAGCAACCGGGAGGAGCCGGCGAGCGAGGTCGTCTGGAAGCACAACCAGCGAGGGGAGAGCGAGAACTGGCATAAGGAACTGAAGGTGGGTTTTGGCATGGAGGTCGCCGCGGCGACCCGTGCGGGCAGTTGGAGGCCAATGCCCTGTATTTTGCCATTGGGGTGTTAGCCTACAATTTGGGGCAAGTGTTGAAAGGGCGGGTGCTGCCGGCGTCCTATCGCACGGTGACGGTGGCCACGCTGCGCTGGAAGGTGTATCGGCTGGCGGGGAAGCTGGTGCGCCACGCGCGCGGCTGGATGCTGCAGATCAAGGCCGACCTGGAGAAATGGCTCTTATTGCAATCCGCTCGGGTCTGTTGCGCGACGCTGCGGACCTGAAGCAGGGAGGCAAAAAACGGCTAGCCGTGGAACTACCGCGCGGCGGTGTCCGCGGGGGGTGGGAAAAAATTATCCGGAGGACGCATGGGCCCCTGAATCATGAGCTGAATTGACTCGCGACTTCCCTTCGGTTAACCGAAGGTCGCGCCCGTCACCCTTTCCACCTCCTCACAACCGCCTCACCCCGCCAATCGCGATTCTTGGGCCCCACGACTGCCTTGACAGTCGTCCGGGCATTGCATACATTGACGGCTCGACCACGATTTCAACGTGGAAGTGCTTACAATCCAACGCAGAGAGGAAGAGCAGAAGAAATGATGACAAAATCTCAGATCGTCGCGCATTTGGCCGAGAAGGCGGGGATCCCAAAGAAGACGACCGCCGCGGTGCTCGAAGAACTCGCCACTCTGGCCACGAAGGAAGCGAAGAGCAGCGGGCAGTTTGTGGTTCCGGGGCTGGGCAAAGCGGTGAAGGCAAATCGCAAGGCTCGCATGGGCCGCAATCCCCAGACCGGCGAGGCCATCAAGATTCCGGCCAAGACGGTGGTGAAATTCCGCCTGGCGAAGGCGTTCAAAGAAGCGGTGGTGCCTCCCAAGAAGAAATAGCTGGGTAAAGTCGATCTAACATCGGCTAGTCTGAGCCCCCCTGGGAGCAGTCTAGTGGCCGGGTTGTTCTGTGTCGTCGTGCTCCTGGAGCCGCATGGGCGCCGCCTGGAGAGGGCAACGAAAACCCTTGCCCAGCTACGGGCCCTGGAAGGAATGAAGCTGTTGAGAGTCAGACCACAGCGCTACAAATGTCCCCATTGCAATTGGGACTTCGCCTACAGAAAGAAGAGGTGTTGTCCCGGTTGCGGGACGCTGCTCCTGATCGCCTCCGATATGATCTCCGACAACGAGCTCACCGAACTCGGGAGTTTTTGGATGTGGGAATCTTTGAAGGAAAGATGGGACTACATCCGTGATTGGGAGGAGCACAAGCGTGAAGCGATGCAAAGGTTCCAGGAGTACTCGAAGGCGCGAATCGGTGGCCTATCGGAAAATGAACAGACGCGCCGACCACTGACGAATTGGATCCAGTGACGCTCTGAGGCCAAGCGAGATCCTACCGTATATCAAGATCCCTCTCGTATGGGTGTAAATAGAAAACGGCGATTCGAAGGAGGCGATTGCCACCCTGGAGAAGGTCATCAAAGCTCATCCCGACGATGTCGAGGCGCACTTCAATTTGGGGACGGAGTACGCAAAGCAGGGGGCGGATCTCGGATACGATAATGCCATAGCCAACTTCAAGGAAGCGCTGCGAATTGATCCCCATTACGATGTGGCGCGCTATTCTTTGGGCAAAGTGCTGGTGCAACTCGGGCAGTTTTCGGAGGCCGTTTCATACCTGAGCGACTACACCCGCCTTCACCCTAAGGATGCCGAAGGCTTTCATCTGCTGGGGTCTGCCTACACTGGACTGAGCCAACTTCCCAAGACCATCGAAGCCCTGGAGCAGGCAAGACAATTGAAACCGGACGATCACGAAATACGTTACGACCTCGGGTTGGCGCTGGCGAAAACAGGAAGAACCAACGAAGCCGTCAAACAACTCGTCGCGGCTGAAGAGCTTAAACCCCAATTCGCCGATGCGCATTACCAACTTGCTCTTAAACTACGGAAACTGGGCAACGTTGCGCGCTCGAATTCTGAGGCGAGTGCGCTTTTACGCCAAGCGACGGAAAGTGACCCCGCTTACCCCCGTGCTTTCGTTAATCTGGGCCTTTTAATGGGCCGGCAAGGCGACCTCCCTGCCGCGAAGGAACAGATTCAAAAAGCGCTGAAGATCTCTCCAAATGACGTCGGCGCTTTGACCGCCCTGGGGATGGTCGAGGGCATGATGAACCACCACCAAGAGAGTATCGAGGCTTTTCGACGAGCGGTGTCTTTGCGTCCAGAATCTTCCGATGCTCATTTGAATTTAGGCATTGCCCTGGCGGACCAGTACGACCTGGGAGGAGCACTGAAGGAGTTTTCGGAAGCCATACGCCTGGCGCCAGACAATGCCCAGGCTTACTACAACAAGGGTCGAGTGTTGTACGACCTCGACCACAAACAAGAGGCTTTGCCCTTCCTTGAAACGGCCTGCCGGTTGCAACCTGACTACCCCGCTGCACTCTACCTTTTTGCATTGGTTCTGGGGGCGTCCCCACGGGCCGTGGAGGTTCTGGAGAGACTCGTAACCATCGATCCCAAGAACGCTGACGCCCAGTACTTTCTAGGCCAAAACCTGCTGCGCGCGGGTAAGACCCAGGAGGCGATTGAACATTTCGAAACCGTGGTCAGGTTGGATCCAGAAAATCTGTCTTCCCTATACAACCTGGCGCGCATACTTACCAAGGCGAATGACCCGCGTGGAAAAGCCTACATGGAGCGTTTTGAGGCGCTTCAAAAGACGCAGCAATTGTCGGACAGAGTGGAGAGGCTCAACAATTTTGCCTTGGAGGCTGCGAACGCTCATAATTGGCCCCAGACGGTCGAGCAGCTTCAGGAATCCATTAAGACTTGTGGGCAGTGCAAACAGCTCCCGGCCCTGTATTGAAACTTGGGACTAATCTATGCTCGCAAGGGCGATATCGAAGCAGGTATACACGACCTTGAGACGGCGTTGCAGATTGATCCCAATGACTCCGATGCACAAAAGGCCCTACAGATATTGCGCAGTATCCAACCGCCGACCAGCCTCCCCTCAAACTAACGTCAAGATCGCCCATATCCAGTTTAGCCATGTTCATCGGGTTCGCCTGATTGCCTCATCCTGAATCTTGCCGCGCTCTAACGAGCGTTGGGAAGGCTCGATGTTTTGCATAAGGCGCGACCGACCCATTCGAGATTCCAAGAAACACACTTGCGTATTGATGCAATCACTTGATCGCTCACCAGTGCCATGCAACGCCTCCCGACGTGCGGGCTCGGCTCAGCCCCGAACCTCTGCACCAATGCGCACATTACTATTCTGCTGCTGGCTCTGGCCGCTCACCGAAGCAGTTGCTCTGACCAGTCGATTTTTGGTCCGAGTTCCGGCCAAAATCCCAATGACACGATTCCAGAAAGACCGGTTTTGCGAAACTCTGATTCTCATTAAGGACCGGAGCCGCGCTACTTGGTGGGGACGCGTGGGAAGGGGCGCGGGATAATCCCGGTTCCTTCCTTCACGGTGATGATCTGGTTGATGGGAACGTTCGTCGAGCTTGTCCACGACTCCGCTCGGCCAGGTGATTTCCAGCCGTTCGATGCCCCTGCGCTGTCCCAGGCCGAAGTACACGCGCGGATCATGGGCGGACATGTAACTCATGCCGCCTTTCCTCTGCTGGTATTGAGTGAATCCCTCGGAAACCAGCTTCAGCGCCGCGCCCACGCCGTCGCGGTTCGATCTGGTTCCAACCAGCATCACTTCCAGCCAGTTGTTCGTGTTGCCGCCGTCGTTGCGCAGAAGCTGGGGGTAGCTCCCGCTGACGGAGATCGCAACGTCCAGGTCACCGTCATTATCGAAGTCGGCCACGGCCGAGCCGCGTCCCACCACGGGTTTCATGAAGTCCGGTCCCAAGAGTTCAGAAACCTTCTCAAATTTCCCCTGGCCCAGGTTGCGGAACATCAGCTTGGGTTCCGCGAAAGTCTCATCGCTGTGGTAGAGGTTGATGTTATCCAACATTGATCCATTAGCTTGAAATATATCCACCCATCCGTCGTTATCGTAGTCGAAGAGTTTCGCACTCACCCCACTCAGAAAGATCGCCTTGCTGCCCAGCCCGGAGCTGTACGTGGTGTCGTCGAACGTGGCATCGTAATTGTTGCGGTAGAGGCGATTCAACTCGAAATCCAGGTGGGTCACGTAGATGTCGAACCAGCCGTCGCCATCCACGTCGGCAGCGTCCGTGCCCATGCCCGCCTCGAGTTTCCCGTCCTCGCTGGCCGCAACCCCGGACATGAAGGAAACATCCTCAAACGTGCCGTCCTTCTTGTTGATGAAGAGCGAATTCGGCCAAGTGTCGTTGGCCACAAAGACGTCCGTCCAGCCGTCATTGGTGAGGTCGACGAGGACCACGCCCATGGCTTTCACCTCAGGGATGCCGATCCCCGATATCTCGCTCACGTCGGTAAAGGTGCCATCGTGGTTGTTGTGGTAGAGCTTCAGGCGCAGCCCGCGATAGTTGTCCGGATGGCAGTAGGCGCGGTAGCCGGGCCGGTGCTCGCCGCACCAGAGGTTGTTCTTTGGCGTCCAGTCAATGTAGTTGCACACCAGCAGGTCAAGGTACCCGTCTTTGTCGTAATCGAACCAGCCCGCACTGGTGGACCACTGGCCCTCGTCGCTGACCCCAGCCTTGGCGGTTACGTCCGTGAAGGTACCGTCTCCGTTATTATGGTAAAGGATGGCCCGCCCGTAACCGGTGACATAAAGGTCGGGATAGCCATCGTTGTCGTAGTCGCCCACGGCCACACCCTGCCCGTAGTGGCCCACGCCGCCCACTCCCGCTTTCTCTGTCACGTCCGTAAAGGTGCCGTCTCCGTTGTTGTGGTAAAGGGCGGAGCGCAGGGGATGGGGAGGCTTGTACCACTCGGTCCCGGCGGTCTGAACCAAGTAGAGGTCCATCAATCCGTCCTGGTCGTAATCAATCCAACCCAGGCCGTTGCCCGCGGTCTCGATATATTCTTTTTCCGTCGTGAAAGTATTGTCGTGCTGAAATGTGATGCCCGCAGCCTGACGGATGTCGGTGAAGCGGACGGGCACGGAAATCGAAGGAGACGTGGCCGGCTCGCCGCTTAAGTATCCCATCGCTACGAAGCCTGCCGATAACGTCAGGAGCAGACCCGCCGCAGCAGGCCGAAGGCGAGCCCTTCCTGATCGTGAAGAAACGCGAGCCATTTGGGTTTGTTCGTGGTCAATCGCAGCCCGCAGTGTAACATGATGTGCCATTACAGCTCAATCGCGTCTTCTCCAATGGCGTCTTCTCCAAAATGGACGTGCTGGTTGGCTAACGGGTTAGCGGTAAGTTTCGCTTTGATGAGGTATAAGGGTGGTCAGATTCTTGCCCACCACATTCTGCTCACTCAACTCGGAGGACAGTCCTCGTTCCTCGGCGCCAGATGTTCAAAGTGGCCTGGGTGCACAGTAGGATTCTTCGCGCCAGACATGTGCGGTCTGACCTGTCTATCACACATTGGATCTGGACAGCGAAAGCCGTGATCGGAAAGGCCACGTTTCCGCGGGTCGTCTCTCATCACTATTGCTCCATCGACGCCGACCGAACACCCATCAACTAAGCACTCTTTAATCCTGACCAATCCGCAGTCCCCTTCATGTCGAGCAGCGTAATAAACGGAATCCTCGAGAGAGGCGGGAAGAGGTATAGGTTGTGGATGAGGAACCGACAGCAAGGTTTGGAAGACACCTGGGGCTGGATCAGTGGAAACACCGTGATGCGAAGATTGGTGCAGCCGTAGGGAATCAAGATGATGTTTTCATCTGGCTCGTTAGTGCGCACTGGGCTCGACGGCAGCGGCCCGGCGGAGCCTGCCACGAGCTTCCATTCAAGAACGCGTCGTCCCCGCGCTTTTAGCCGCACGGGCGCACCCTCGGGAGAGAATGGCCGATCGCCGACGGGCCTTTCCTCAACATCCAGGGAGTGCCCAGGATTGTTGGGATCGATCACCAACCCGTAATCCCAGGGCGTGGTAGGATAGACTTCCCAATCTGCGTGGGGCGCCACCCCTTTGATCTGCTTCCAATCCTCACCCATCAAGAGTGAGAACGCAAGCGGTCCTCGGTTGACGACTACTCCGTTCTGATAGTGGCGAGTCAGGCGCAAAGCCAAGGGGAATTTCAACTCCACAACGTCTCCGTACTTCCATTCACGATCGACTAAATGGAAACTTCCCGGAACAACATCGCTCTCAGCCTTTCCTAGAACCCGGATGGCGGCACCCGCCGCCCAAGCTGGAATCCGTAATTTCAGTGGGAATCGGACTGGCGTCGCCGGATACACAACAAAGCGAACGCTGCCGCGAAAGGGATAATCCGTTTTCTCGAAAATCGCCACTTCCACTCCATTTCGGACGTGAGCATCCACGCGGTTCGGCGCATAGGCCACGGCGGCCAAGCCGCCCTGCGGCGTAGCCATCCACAGGTGCGACGCGAACTTGGGCCAACCTTGATGCATATTCGACGTGCAGCAGGGGAAGTTTGGCTCCAAGCCGAAAATGTTGGAATCGGGACCATTAGTGGTCCAATTCCGCCCCTCCAGAACACTGCACATCACCTGGTTGACCTGCTGGTCGTATTGATGCGCCCACATGTCCTTTTTGAAGGTCGCCGGCAGGGCGTCGAAAGCGATGCGTTCGAGGCGGTCGCCACAGGCGCTATCGCCCAGAATCGCCAGCAACTGCTCGAACGAGAACATGCCTTCCACCACCGCGCACAGTTCAGTCCCCTGCGAAGGATCCAGTCCGGCATAGTGCTCGTCGCCGGCGTGGACACCATTGGCTTGACCGTGGTAGCGGTCCATCACGGCCAAGAGTCGGTTGATCGCCTCACGATCGGACTGGTGCCCGGAAAGCTGCCACCAGACGGCTGAGGCCTTCATGGCCATACCATTGTTGACCACGTGGGTGTGCAAATTGGTTTGATCGCGCGGGATTTTTCCCTTGTACTTGAAGTCGCTGAAATGCGCTTTCCAGTCGAACCCCTGCTCGTGTAGCTTGCGCGCCAATTCCAGGGCATCCGGATTTCCGGTGCGATTGTAAAGCCACACCAAGCTCAATGCTCGGAAATCCCATGCTGCTCCCTTGCCCGCCTGGAGCAACCAGGAGCCGTAGAGTGTCTGAGATTTGAAGCTCCGCGATACGGTCTTAAGGGAAGCGGAATACGGACATACTTGCAGCATCGAGGAAGGTGTCCGTTGAAGAAAGCAAAGGTTGTCCTTGTTCTGGCGCTGGGGTTAGCGGTTATCGCTGCCGTCGCCCACTTCCGGTCGGCTGCTGCCCAAGAAAGTGCATTATCCGAAAGCCGCCTCGCAGTCGTTTGGAGCTGCGGTGACCCGGAAGTCGCCCATCGCGTCTGCTTGAGGTTTCAAGAGGCCATCGACGCCTTCAACCACTTCCTGGAGCTCGACCTTAAGAACGTCTGGGCCGAAGATAACGTGGGATTATCCTACGCGGGGCTTCTCCAAACGGATGAAGCAATCAGCGCCTTCCGAACTGCGATTGCCTGGCAAGCGCCCAGTAAGATCAAGGACCCTTGACCGTTCCTTGATCTCGGTAGCTTCCTGCTGGACCAGAATCGCGTAGAAGAAGCTGTCCCGTATCTTCTTCAGGCTGTCGAGATCTCCCCGCAAGATCCCGGAGCTCACGGTGAATTGGGGAAAGCGTACATCCGGCTCAAGCGGCTTGCTAAAGCGCAAACCGAGATGGAAGGAGCCGTCCAATTAGCTCCTCGCAGCGCCCCTTTCCACTATGTACTAGGGCAGATCTATCAAAAAGAGGGACTCAAAGATAAGGCTAAACTCGAATTTGATCGCACTGCTGCTCTGACCGCGCCGGATCCGGCCGGTCGCTCAACCATGCACTAAAGTGATTCCGAGAGGTGAGACATGCGCAGAGCATTAGCTGTCTCGTTGTTGACACTACTCACGGTGGCCCTCGCCTGGGCGGACAAGGAGCCTTGGAAACGCAAGCCGTACCAGCAGTGGACCGGCGACGACCTGCAACAGATTTTCCACCAATCTCCGTGGTCGTACGTAGTTCTCATCGATGGCACTTGGGTTCCATACGCTATAAAAGAGCAGCCGAGGCAGCCTGTTAGCGGTTCATCGAGGGCGATGCCCACCAGCGCTGCCACGACGGCGGAGGCGGCGCGAGGAACGCAAGCCCGCTTTCTTGTTTTTTGGGCATCCTCTCGAATCATGCGCTGTGCGTTGGCCCGTCAGGAGGTGCTCGAGTCAGGCAGGAGCGAGGCCGACGCATACAAAAACGCTGAACAGCCGCTGCCGGACTACTGGATCGCCATCTCGGGGGATGACATGACCCCGTTTCAGAAGAACGACGAAGCGCTCTTTCGGGCTCACGCCTGGCTTCAACTGAAAAAGACGAAGCAGAAAATCTCTCCAAATAAAGTCACGTACCAAAAGGGGCCGGACGGGAAGGCAATCGCCATTGCGGTTTTCTACTTCTCAAACAAGACGTCCACAGGTGACTCTTTGATTTCTCCAGATGAAAAGAATGCCCAATTCTCTTGCCCGATCGGCGGGTCAGCTTTGCAACCTACCTTCGAAACTCAAGAAATTGGTCAACGCGCAAGGGCCCGACCTCTAGACCTATCCCAAGTACTACGTGCCTTCTTAAAATTCGGGTCTGCAATTCACCGCGACGACCGGGCTGGGGAGCGACAGGGCTTCCGCCCTGGACTGCTGCCTTCCGGCCCTTAGGCTTTGCAAGGTGGCCGTTGAGATCCTCTTGGTTGTGGCTCGGCTGCGCTGTGTCTAATCCGTCGCACCTTCAGAAGGACGTGTGGCGGAATCGGATTTCACTCCTTCCAGCCGGAACGACCTCCGTTCGAGCTTAGTGTAGTCCCTGGCGAATTCCTTGACCTCGATGAATTGATCCTTGGCGACGTCGGAGAAATTCGGGCGTGTATTGCTCGCAGGCCACCATATCTCCAGATTCACGATCCGCGCCGACTTGCCCAGCCCGATGCGCTGTTGGAGCGGCGAGGCGCCGAAAGACCCTTCGCTTCCGACCGTGCGATAGATCGAACGCGTACTATGCCCTTCATTTTCGACGGTTACTTCGATTCGCGCTCCGATCCCGGCGCGGTTGGTTTTCACTCCTACAAGCTTCACGGTGATCTAGTCGTTGCCATTTCCCAGACTTTCGAAAACGCGGAAGGCATGTGCATCTCCAGGAGTAGCCCCGCCGGAACCAGCAGGGATGTCTTCGTGGCCGTTATTGCCCAAGTCGGCGAAGGCGACGCCGTGCCCATTGTGGAGTTCACCAATGCCCGAGGAAGCGCTGATGTCTACGAATGATTTTCCTTCGTTGTTGCGGAGCAGCATGTGGGGAACGAGGGTGCCGTACGTGGGGCCGCCGTTTCGGAGATAGATGTCCAGAAACCCGTCGTTATCCACGTCGCCAAAATTGGTGCCCATCGGCATGGTGATCTTATCCAGGCCCACTTCCTTCGTTACATCCTTGAACGTTCCGTTCCCCAAGTTCTTATAGAGCTTCAAGGTCTCGAGATTATGCGGCAGCCCAAGGTAGCTGCACAGGATTTCGTCGACGGAAAAGAAAGACGAGACTGCGAACAGGTCGGGCCAGCCGTCGTTATCGTAATCGAAAACCCAGGCGGCAAAGCTCCGCGATTGCGGTTGGTGCGTGAGCCTGCTCGGAGACTTCCGTGAAGGTGCGGTCGTGATTGTTGTGATAAAGGAAGTTGCCACGGTAAAGATTGGAGACGTAGAAGTCGACATACCCGTCGTTGTCGTAATCGGCGGCCACCACGGCCTTGGCAAAGGAGATTCTGTCCGCCCCGGAGGAATGGTAGATATCCTCAAATGTGCCGTCGCCCCGGTTGTGGAAGAGCTGGCTGGGGCTGTTTTCGTTGCCCACGAACAAGTCGAGTTAGCAATCATTATCGATGTCGGCCCAGACGGCCGGTTGAGTGGGCGTCGCCGGCTCTGCCAGGCCGGCCTCCCGCGTGACATCGGTGAATGTGCCGTCACAGTCATTCCGCATCAACGATTTGCGCACGGGGAATTCCCAGGCTCCGCGCAAGACGAGGAAGTCCGTGCACCCGTCATTGTTGTAATCGGCCTGGATCATGTTGAGGCCGCCGAGTTGGTGGAGAAGGCCCGCCTTCGCGGCTCGATCCGTGAAAGTGCCATTTTTGTTGTTGTGATAAAAGCGCAGACGAGCGCACACATCGTAGCTCGAGAATGGTCACATCTAGCAGGCCCTAGTTCTCGAATCCGTCGGCGATTACGCCATTGGCCATCGTAACGAGATCCAAACCCGCCGCCGGAGCCACATCCACAAATCGCCCAATGTCCTGCTTCGATTCAAACACCGAGGGAGGAATCAGATACTCCCGGGGAAAGCCGGAGGGGTACTTTCCGAGCGTCATGTAGGCCAGGTTAAGCAGCCATTTCACTTTGAGTTGATGGATTCTCTCCGGTTTTTCCGCGAGGTATTTCAAGAAGTACTGGATGGCCTTTTCGGAGTCCTCCGTCTTTTGGTAGGGCCTGGCCCCGCGCGGAGGGAAAAGACATCGGTCGGCGGGATGGCGATAAATGTCGTTCTCCATCTCGGACTTGTGCAGATACGCGACCCCGAGCACTTCGGTTAGCTGAGGCATTCCTTCCAAAATATTCGACATCGCAATCTTATAAGCGGCCTCCCAGTGCTTGATCGCCTTGTCCATGTTTCCCCGGTAAGCCAGGAGTTGAGCCAGTGCATAGTGCGTCTGGATCACATCGAAGGGCGTCATGGCTGTCAAGCGCGCCTGGCCTGCTGGGTCGAAGAGTTCTTCGAGTCGCGCGATTCCTAAGGCGAGAGACTGTGTGCGGACATCGCAGATTCCGCCCAAGTCCTGCCCCCAGTTGGCCGGCTTGGGAAATTTCTGGAACAGCATATCGGTACGGACTTGGCCTGCCACGTGGGCGGGATATACCATTGCCCCTGTTCCGGTCAGAAGCAAATCGGGGCCTTGGCCTGGGCCCATACGCTGACCGACTGTCCCCTGTCCGGGCCCCATGCCCTGTCCCACAGCCGGTGGGTTACCCGCGAGAACCCTTAGAATCACGTACGCCGAACGCACGGCGATGACTCCGGTCATCTGCCCTGGGCCTACTCCCTTCAAGGCCTTTCTCAATTCGGGCCGCAGCGTTGCGGGGTCCACCGCGCCCAGGAAGCCGCCTTGCGACGCGCTCGGGTCAAGCGATTGCTCTTTGGCAAGCGCGGCGCAGTCTCCGTCCTTTTTCAGACGATCCAAGATCTGCTGCGCCTTTTGCGCAGAATCTACTACGATCACCTGCAAGTTGACCGGAGCCGAAGGCGTGTTTTGTGCGAGAAGGGAAGTCCGAAGGAGATAACAAAGACCTAGGGCTTGCAAGGCCGACACGCAGAAGAAAAACCGCCTGAATCTCGACGCACGCAAAATCACCTTTGGGCGCGGATGAAGAGCTGCTCCAGGCACTTCCAGGGGTATCTAAGTTGGAACGGCGCTATTTGTCAGGCTCCAGTTCGTGCAATACCCGCTTACCTCGTTCCGCTTTCGCCGCACGGGCGCTCTCTTCGAGTTTACTGAAGAGCTGCATTTCTGATTGAGCTTCCTGCGCTCGTCCGGTTTTACGGTAGGCCTGGGCCAGAAGAAAGTGGATGGTCGACTCATTAGGGCTGGACTGCTCGGCCGCTTGGAGATCCTTGATCGCATCCGCCTCGCGGTTTAACCTTATCAACGCGCGCCCGCGGTCCACGCGAGCCTCTGTCAGATTCGGACAGATCGCAAGCGCCTTGTCGATGTCGGACAGCGCTTCTTCTGGATTCACGTGCTGCTCGAGGAGAATGTTGCCAAGTTTCCATTGCGCCATGCAATTCGAGGGGTCGTTCGTGAGTTCGGCCTGGAACTCTCCGGCGGCGGCCGCCCATTTGTCCGACACCCAGTACGCATCACCCAGCTTGTAGTGTGTGCCGGGCTGGTGTGGCGCCAAATCCACTGCCTTCTTGTATTCGAGCAGCGCACCCGGCAAGTTGTTCATGACCGACATGACATCCCCTCTGATGTCATGCGAGAGTACCGAATCCGGGTCGATGGCATCCAGCTTCACAAATGCCCGCTCCGAAAGCTGCATGTAGACTTTTATGAGAAGATACCAGACCTCCTGATTCCTGGGCTGACGCTTTGAGAGCCGCAGGAGATGGCCTTCGGCAGCTTCAAACTCGCCAAGCTTGATGAGGTCGTACGCTAGCAGAAATTCTGCATTGTCATCGTCAGGATTGGCGCGAAGCGCTGCCTCGAGTCGAGGCCGGGCCTCAGCATACTGCGCCATTTCAAAGAGTGACATGCCCAAGAGCGTAGACGCAGAAGACATCGCGGGATCAACCTCCAGCCCCTTCTCAAGAACCGCGACTGCCTTGGGGTATTGGTGCCGCTTCAAGTAGAGCGCCCCTAAGTTGTTGTAAGTAACTCCAAGATGAGGTTGGATTTGCAGAATCGACTCATATTTCGCCACCGCGCCGTCCAGGTCGCCGTGCGCTTCAGCGGCCTTCGCCTCGCTATAGAGCTTTTCCACGCGGGGATCGATCGCGGCGGAGTCTGATTGCGCCCTAAGGGTCGTCAATGAGGAAAGTGTTGTTAATGACAGAAGCAAGGATACGACGAACTTCCTGCCGTCAGGGCTGAAATGGGAAATGGTGAGGCACCGGGTCCACATGTCGCACACGATTTTGACTTCGTCGGGCCGCCATGTCAACACATCTGCCCAACCCAAGAATCGCGATTGAGCGACATAGCGCGTTCCCGACGTGGTGGGAACGCCTACGGTACCGAGCCGTGGCTACTGAGTGGCAGCTCGCGACTCAGTTCGGGTCAGGATTCGGGGCCCCATGCGTCCTCCGGATGATTTTTTCCCACCACCCGCGCACACCGCCGCGCGGTAGTTCCACCGCCACGCTTTTCTTGCCTCCTTGCCGCGCCCATCGTAGGGGAACAGCCCTTCAACCTGGTGACTGAAACTTCGCACATGCCTCGCGCCATGACCCTGTTCAGAAAACATGGAACGCACCCGGTTGCAGATCCTGTGGACTTTCGAACCGGCTAGCCAAGCGATGTCGCCTGAAGAGGTCTTCCCTGGCGCCGATGAGATCCGCGGCTCGGAAAGAGCGGTTTACGAGTATTTGGGCCTAGCGTGGGAAGAACCCTGGGGAAAATATAGAACACATCCTCCCTTATAAACAGCTCTTCCTGGGTCAGCATTAGGAAACTAAGGGCCCCTGGGACGCATTACCGTCATGTCTTATTCGAGCCGTGGATCCTGGCCTTGCCCTCGTCCGCGCCAGGGCGGCATCCACGGGGCTCGCCCCATCCACGCCGGCTTGGTGAACTCGAGCGCGATTTGAAAGCCTACTTTACAAATTTGATGATTCCAAAAGATGCTGGTTGGTGGAAGCCCCCTGTGCGGCCGGGTAAGCGGCTCCAACTCATGAAATGCCTCTGAGTGTCGTCCCCCGGGCCATCGATGCGGTAAAGATTTAAGCGCCATTCATCTCCCGGGTGGATGGCGTTCGCCTTCATGAATCTGACGGGGATACGCATCTCCACCACCCAGACTTTATGCTCTGCGTCGACTTTTGTAACATGCTCGAAGTGAGAATCCCAGCCAGCGTCACCCCCTGGCTCCTTGGTGAGGTCGATTTCCAGGTCCCACCACTGATTGTTCGGTGCAACTTCGAACTCATAATAGTGGCGAAAACGCTCAGGCTGAGGATTGATAAATGCTTCCACCACGTCACGATTGCAGATCCCCGGATGCTCTTTGGTAGAGTCTTCCCCAGGGTAAATGTTCAGGGATCGGTATGGGCACCAGTGGGCGAAGTACAGGTAACCAGGGGTCCAGAGACTTGCAACCTGCGTTTCAGAATCAGGCAAGCGTGTCTCCCCGAAGTGGTCCCATTTGATAGTAACTCGGCGAGCATCCATCCAGACCTTCTTTGAGAGGTTACCGTCCGGAGTGAAATCGGCGGCCAAAAACTTCGAGATCATGGTGAGATTCCGAATGTATTGGCTGTTCCCCAGCACCGCCTGAGCACCCCCTTTTCCCAGCAAGAAATATAAAGACGCAAACACTACCAATGACGCAATTAGCAAATGATATCGAACCAAACCCCTCATCATAATCCTCCCCTATGCCTCGCGCACATTCGCGGGGAATCTATCGGGGGGGGGAATATAGCAACATGAAGCGAAAAAAACAAGGCCCATTGATCCTATATCGTGAAGCAGTATACCCTTGGCTACGCCAGACTTTGCAAAGCTTCTTTTGCCGGAACATTCTAGATCTCCCCGTCTTGAGGCGCCCCAAGAAACAACCCCGACGTGCGAGAGAGAATGCGATTTCAGATGGCTAAGGTGTTGCCCGACCCTCATATTATGTGTTCATACAAGCACCTGCCCGCCGGCCGGTTCAACACGCTTGATGAGGTTTTGGATCTCTATGCCAAGGGAGGGCGGCCGAACCCTCACCTTGATACTCGGCTCACACCGTTTTATCTAGTGACTACCAATGAATACACCCTTTACTTGCCCATACGCACCGTACCGCTCATAAGCCGGCGACTAGACTTCGGATATTTCGAATCAACTTCTCAATGCCGGCAATTTGTAAGCCAAGGGCATCCATCCTGTCAAGGCGCAGTTTGCGCCAGCAATAGTGCCATATTGCGTTACCACGGAAGTCGCCCTGCTGGCTGAGACTTCCACTGAATATGGCCGCTCTCTGTTGCGAGGGATCCTGCGGTACTCCCGGCTGCATGGCCCCTCGTCACTCTATGTCGTGCCAGAGCACCTGGACCGGTTCTTACCTCCCAGAGGTTCATGGCCCCAAGACGGAATCCTGGGCCGCACTGGTTCCCTCGAGATAGTACGGCGCATCCAGGCCAGCGGGCTGCCTTTTGTAGTTTCCAGCTTCTATGAGTCCCAGCTGCTGCTACATCTGGTGGCTGGCATGAACGGCCCTGTCTCGCCTGTTCCTTCCACCGACACCCATTCGCTCTCGACCGCCAGCGTCCGGCTCGTCTGGAACCCGAGCGACTCAGCTGGTCAACTGCCTTACCGCCGGAACCACCGCAACCCCATCATGGCCTGCGTGATTGAGTATCGGCTGATGGATGTGCCCGTAGCGAAGCCCATCTATTGCCTGAAATCACCCCGGAACGTTCGCGGAACGTCTGCGGGCTGCATCCTTCTTCCCGCCTAAAGGTTCGGAAAAACGCCCGCGAACTGCCGAATCCGGCGTGCGGAGCAATCAAATGCAGGGGCCAGTCGGTTTCCAGTAGTGCCTGCTTTGCGCGCTGAAGCTGCCGCCGCCTGATCTCTGACAGAATCGTTCGCCCGGCGGAGTGCAGGAAGCGGCGCTCCAGAGTGCGACGCGACTGCCCTAACTGGCGAATGATATCGGGCACACCAATGGAAGTCTGCTCACGAATAATCTTCAAAGCGGCTGCGACCAAGGGGTCTCCTTGCGATATGACATCGGTGGAGCGGCGAGTCACGATATGAGTCGGATGAACCCAGGCCATGCGCTCTTTCACGTGCGCGCCGCGCATCAATCCGTCTAGCAGCTTTGCGCCACGGTAACCAGCGTCTTCGATATTTAGGGCGACGCTCGAAAGTTGGATCTCCGAAAGTTCACACACGATTTCGTCGTTGTCGACGCCAATCACCGCGACCTCTTCGGGCACCTTCAGTTTAGTCCGCAGGCAGGCTGAAATCACCTCCCATCCGCATGTGTCGTTACAAGCCATCAGCCCGAGCGGCCTTTCCTGCGTCTGTAGCCAGTTCGCCAAGCCCACCTGCTCCCGCTTCCAAGTCCCGATCCAGTGCGGCCAGTGCATCCAGTTGGCAAGGGCGATGCGGTATACCGCGCAAGGGAAGCCGCGGGCACGAAGTGCCTGGATAAACGCCTCCTCGCGACGCAGCGACCAACGGCATTCGTCAAATCCGCAGAATGCAAAACGCCGGAGCCCTGTCTCCCTCAGATGATCAGCGGCCATGTGCGCGATGGCGTCGCAATCCGTCCGGATCTCACCGGACTTCGGGCCGACCCGCGGCAGCAGGGACTCATAGAAGCTGGAAACTACAAAAGGCAGCCCGCTGGCCTGGATGCGCCGTACTATCTCGAGGGAACCAGTGCGGCCCAGGATTCCGTCTTGGGGCCATGAACCTCTGGGAGGTAAGAACCGGTCCAGGTGCTCTGGCACGACATAGAGTGACCAGGGGCCATGCAGCCGGGAGTACCGCAGGATCCCTCGCAACAGAGAGCGGCCATATTCAGTGGAAGTCTCAGTCAGCAGGGCGACTTCGGGGGGGTCGGCGGTGTAGGGCCTGACTCTCATTGGGCACCTTTGTTCCTAAGAGTACTACAAAGTCTACGGTGACGCAATATGGCATAATTCTTGCGCAAACTGCGTCTTGACATGGTTGCCCTTGTTTCATAAATTACCCGCGCATTCTCGGAGACAGGTACCTCTCAAAGTCACACCAAAGGAGGTTTGATCATTACGCGCCCAGTCATGCGAATCATTGAGGACTTGATTTAGTGGAGCTTTCTCACGATTTCCGTTCGCGCTCAATGGTTTCGCTCAAGTTTCGACAAGAGCGACGATCACCGCTACCGTGACTGACGTGACCGGTGCGGTAGTACCCGATGCATTGGGATACAATCATTGAGGACTGACATGATGGACTCGCGTGAACGCGTAAGCACGGTCTTGAATCATTAGAAGTCGGATCAGATCCCTGTGAACCTGGGGGGAAGTCCAGTCACAGGAATCCATGTTGATGAAGTCTATCTGCTGCGTAGAGCATTGGAACTAGATAAGCCTGGGACGCCTGTCAAAGTCATCGAGCCATTCCAGATGCTAGGTGAGCTCAAACCCGACGTGATGGAAGCTCTAGGAGTTGACGTGGTGCGCCTGGAGGGGCTGACGATCGCAGTTCGGGGAAATCAGTTCAGTTCGCACTTCAACAGTCCACGAGAAATACAGTTGGGTATGAAGTTCGTTTTCTAGGCCCCCGGTCGGGCGTCTTCAGGTTGTTTCAACGAGAGGCCTTCGGCCCCGCGCCTTTGGAGTTTATACAGTGGATGCCTACGGGAGCCAAAACCGCAACCGGTTAGAAATGAAGTGGGCTCCTGCCTATTCCCCCGATCCGAACGAGATCAAACGCACTTGGAGGCAATAGAAGGCCAGCCATGTATGGAATTCCTTTTCAACTCGCCGGGGGAGGTAGCCGAAAATGTGCGCCAGGCATTGAGGATCTCGATGCCTTGATCGTGACTCATTCGGCGCATTGTTTAAAAGTGCTAACTTAGACATTGGGGCGGCTCTATGAACTCTCTCGAACGCGTGCGGACAGTTCTGGCAGGTGGAATCCCCGACCGCGTTCCAGTATGCCTGCACAATTTCATGCTGGCTGCGCGTGAGGCCGGCATCCGCATGGAAGAATACCGCGTCAACCCAGAAGCCATCGCGCGTGCGCACCTTCAGGCCGTCGAGAAGTACGGGCACGACTGCATTCTAGTGGATACCGACACCACTATGCTCGCCGAGGCCATGGGGGCCCGCTCGAAGTGTGCCCCCAACGAGCCGGGCCGCATTGTCCAGCCTGCCATCCGCAGCCTCGATGAAGTCGATCGTCTGAAAGTGATTAACCCCGGAACGGATGGCCGTATCCCTGCCTTGCTAGAGGCGGTTCGACTGATGAGGAAACAAATAGGTAACGAAGTTGCAATTCGCGGCAACGCGGATCAGGCTCCCTTCAATCTCGCTTGCCTACTGCGCGGCATTCAAGAATTCTTGATGGAATTAGTCGAGCAACCGAGCAATCCCCGCCTTGCCCAGCTTCTGGAGATTTGCTATCAAAGCCATCTTGCCGTTCATCAGGCGCTGGCCCAGGCGGGTGCGCACCTCACCTCTATGGGCGATGGCTTGGCGGGGCCGGACGTCGTTTCTCCCCGCATGTTCGACCGCTTCGCACGTCCGTACGAAATACGCTTGGTCCGTGACCTTGCCGCCAACGCTATCTTCGTGGTGATTCACATTTGCGGCGACACCACCGGTATCCTCGAGATGCTATGTGAACACGCGCCCTGCGGATTCGAGCTCGATTATAAGACCGACGCCGCGAAAGCCAAACGCATTGTCGGGGAGCGCCACGTGCTGTTTGGAAACATCGATCCCAGCAGCGTTTTAGCGCTAGGCACGGTGGACCAGGTTCGCGAAGCCGCAAGGCAGCTCATCTCCACATGGAAACCCGGGGGGCGATTTATTCTGAACGCAGGCTGCGCCATCCCTCCGACCACGCCGCCGGAGAATATTTACGCCCTTGTAGGCGCGGCAAAGGAGTACGGCAATTATTGACAGTGACAAGTGAGAGGGTGTGACAGAATCGAAAGAAGAAGGGAAGAGGCATGATTTCTGTATCTAGCACGCAAAAGGTGAACGAGCGTCCACCAGCATTCCGAAGCAATGCACAGTGATAGGCAATTGCACTTGCGAGTCCCGAGCCTATAGGAGAACATGAACAACGTTTTGGCAGTGGACATCGGCGGTACGCACTTTCGGACCGGCCTGTTTGATGAGGAGGGACGAAGGCTCCAAGTTCTGGAGGGCGACACGGACCGTGTGGCCGGGCGCGACTGGATGCTCAGCCAGCTTGCCGCGCGTTGTCGGAACTTGATGGCCCAGACGGACGTGCCGGTCAAGGCTTGCGGCCTAAGCTTTGGGGGTCCGGTGGATGTTCTGCGCCAGCGAGTGACCTCGGTTCACGCTTCGGGATGGAAGGAATTCGAACTCGGAAAATGGATGGAGGAAACTCTGGGAATCCCCTGCCGACTCGATAATGATGCCAACGCTGGCGCGCTGGGCGAATACCACTACGGTGCCGGTCGCGGGGCCGAATCCATGGTCTACATTACCATCAGCACGGGCATCGGCAGCGGCGCCATTTACGCGGGTAAACTCCTGCGGGGCAAGGACAATATGGCCGGCGAACTCGGGCACATTCCGGTCTCGGACTCCGCCGTGCGCTGCTCCTGCGGCGGCCAAGGATGCCTGGAATCTCTGAGCTCCGGCCTCGCCATTGAGACCCGGGCACGGGAATGGGCGGAAGGCTGTCCCGAGCGCGTGGTGCGCATGGTAGAGCTGAGCGGAGGCCCTAAAATCACCGCCAAGGCGGTGATGCAGGCGGCGGCTGAGGGTGATGCAGCCGCCATCAGCGTCTTCCGAGAAAGCGCCCGCTGGCTCGCTCGTGGCCTGATGATGGTTATTCGTATCTTGAACCCTGAGATTATCGTGTTAGGCGGCGGTGTAGCGCAGTCAGGAATAATTTTGCTCGACACGCTGCGCAGTTTTCTCGATGAATTCGCCTCCCCCACCATTACCTACAGCACCGAAATTGTTACCGCAACTCTAGGAAACGACTCACCCCTCTATGGCGCTGCCGCGATAGGATTGGGAGTGGACGGGCAACGTCATATGAGATCTCTCGCAATTGGAGAGGCTTGCGGAAAGCAAGATGGATGCACATGATTCAACATGCAGCCCACTTCCCCCCTGAGGATCGCTGATCGTTACCCACTTCGCGAGTTCGGAATCAAAAGCACGATTTGTATTCCGATCCTAACCAAACTCGCGTGCATAGCACGTGCCGACTTCCCCAGCGGAGGTTACTTATTGGATGCTATCAACGCTCGATTATTTGACGGTTTTAATTAGTCTGGCGGTCGTTATCTTCGTCGCCCTGCGGGCCTCCCGCTCTGGCGACAAACCCTCCGGGGCTGGATACTTTCTAGCTGGGCGTGACCTGACTTGGCCCTTCGTCGGGATGTCACTTTTCATGACGAACATCTCCGCGATGCACGTGATTGGCCTAGCCGGCGACGCTCACCGTGTTGGCTTGGCCGTTGCCGGCTATGAGTTGGATGGGGCGTGGGACTTGGTGATGCTGGCGGTATTTTTTGCTCCGTTGTACTTGAAGTCGAAGGTTTTTACCATCCCCGAGTTCCTCGAGCGACGGTTCGGCTGGGGCATGCGGGCGTTTCTATCCGCAAACAACATGGTGATGAACATCTTCACCCGAAGTGCCATTATCCTCTGGGCCGGCTCCCTTCTCTTCAGTTCTCTGTTTGGCTGGAACCAACTGGCGGTGATGATCGTTCTTTCCATCCTCACCGGCCTCTATACCCTTAAGGGCGGCCTGAAGGCCGTCGTCTACGCGGACATGATCCAGGGATGCTGGTTGATCGCCGGGAGTTCTGTGCTTACGGTGTTTGGCCTTATCAAAGTGGGTGGCTGGCACGGCCTTGAAGTTGGTTTACGCTCCATCGGGCAGAGCCAACTCATGCAGATGGTGAAGCCGCTCGACCACGAACTTCCCATCACTGGTTTTCTGATTGGCAACTTCGTCGCCGGATTGTTCTATTGGTGTATTGATCAAACCAACGTGCAACGGGTTCTCGGGGCGCGCACGATCGAGGAGGGGCAGAAGGGGGCCATTTTTGCGGCCTTCCTCAAGATTCTTCCTTTATTCATTCTGGTGCTGCCTGGCGTGATCGCTCGCGTGCTCTACCCAAACCTGGAACGCCATGACCTGACGTTCCCAACCTTGGTCACTAACCTGCTGCCTCCAGGTCTGCGTGGGCTGGTGCTGGCCGGTGTAGTCGCCACCTTGATGTCATCGATGAGCGCCTGCTACAACTCCAGCGCGACCTTGATGACCAAAGACTTTCTATTGCGCTGGCGACCGAATTCTTCAGATCGGCTTCAAGTGAGCTTTGGTCGCTGGGTGACGGTCGCCATGGTGGTCGTGGGAGTAATGACTGCCCCTCTCGTCGGCCACTCTGTCACCCTCTGGTTCTATTTGCAGCAGATTTCCGCTTATCTCTCGGTGCCCTTGGGTGCGGCGATTTTTCTCGGTTTGCTATGGAAACGAGGAAACACCGCCGGGGCCATCACATCTGCCGCCGTGGGGTTTACTTCCGGTGTGATTTGTTTCTTGGACCAAACCTTGAACTGGAAACTCCCGCTCCTCGCGCATCCGTATCTGAACTCGTTCCTGCATCGATCGCTTCTCTGCTGGACCATTACGATCCTGGTGATGGTATTTGTCAGCATGGCAACGGCCGCGCCGAAAACGGAAAGCGTGCGGGGATTGGTTTTCGTAAGCCCCTCTGGTCCGTGGAAGGAGCTTGCGGATTACCGGGTGTGGGCAGTCGCCGTTCTTCTCGTCACGTCAGGAGTGTGGTGGATCTTCCGCTAACGCTCGCTTCAATTGCCTGCGCGAGATTTTCGGCGAGATCGATTATGCGAGCTAGCGGTAAGTGGAATGTTGGACGGTATCTTCGGTGCCGGAGAAGAGCGACACCTGGCTACGTGGCAATCGGTGAAGGCCGTTACTCGCTCCACGGAGGAGGAAGACAATGGCACAATCATCCAACGAGAGAAAGAATACTTCACCAACGAGCTGACGCTCGTCTTCGCCAACGGAAGGACAGCGATCCTGAAGTAGCCCTGTCGCTGTCACCCCACCTCGGCTTCCCATTCAGCCAAATCCCACACGACCCACAAGAGGAAACCATGAAGAATGCCCATGAGCGCTTCGGGGTGTTGGAATACACGAAGCGAATGAAGGACACCACCACGCGAATACGACTGCGGCTGCATCGGTTTATTGGAGAGGTCGTAGACGGACAGAACGGTAAGGCCCACCTCATCTCTGTCTTGGGCGGGGACTCGGACGTTGGCGCCATCTGGGCAGCCGTCATCGAGCAGAACCCCTTTACCGTCGAACCTCCGGGATTCGATCCGCTCACCTCTAGCTTGGATGAAGACGCCCAATGCTTCCGCGGGACAATCACTATCGCCGGCCGCAGACCAATCCGCCACTTAGTGGCAATCTCGGCTGAGCTGGCCAAGACGCGACCGGGAGCAGATCCACAAGGCAGGCGAACCATCCTGTGTGATAACGACCCGACGTTTGTGCTGTACCGCATCTCGCAACGGTTTGGGCTGCCGGTGGTGCCAGAGTGGGCCGACTGGTTCAACGAGGAACTCAACCACCGTGGAGTGATTAAACCCCCTTATCGGCCTAGGGTGCTCTCCGGTGCTGGTCCCAATGAGATTGGCTGGAAGGAGACCGTACGGATGAACCCGGGAGAGGCGACTACGGTCATTATGCAATTCAACCTTCCGAAATTGCCCGCTGCAATGAATGATCCCGTCAGCCCCCGGACTGGTGGACACGAGTACGTCTGGCATTGCCACATCCTGGAACATGAAGAGCACGACATGATGCGCCCCTTGGTCCCTTCGTAGAGGTAAGGCCGAGGGGTCTTCGTGAAAAACCAATCCTAAGACGCTTACCACGGCGCTTCGCCAGAAGCGCCGTGGTGTGCTAAGCCCAGCGGGTATCCTACCCCAACCTGCGATCACTTGACAGTTCGTGTGTTCATCGACGAATACGTAGGGGCAATCCGCGATTCTGGCCGAGTAACGACCCACTTTAGCTAGTGTGTGACTGCTACCGGCCAAGCCTCGCCTCACCCCTAGCTCTGGAACAAGCCCAGCTGATCTGAAGTCGTGGCGGCACTCGATGGCCTGCGCGAGGCTTTACGCCTGGGCACACTTTCAAGCGAAATACCGAACATGAGGAGTTGTGTCACCACTGTCGGGATTCGTGCTGGCGGTGGAATGATGACTGCAGGTACATCCCTCTCCGGAGTTTCTGCTTCCATTTCCGATCGTGATGTCTCCACGGCCCGAACTCCGAACACTTCCGCTTGCTGCCTCTGCAGCTGCTTCCACTATCCCGAGTTGAGGTCTATGCCGAGTAAAGACCCAATACGTTATACGATCGAACCAACGGCAAATGTCACCTCTGCCACAAGAAGCTGAACTTCACGAACTACGGGCAAGGCGGTGCCAAGGGCGCTTGGGAAGTGGAGCATCCAATCCCACGTGCGAACGGCGGGACCGACCATCTAAATAACCTGTTTCCTGCACATATCAGCTGCAATCGTGAAAAGGGAACTTACACCAGTCGAACTGCCCGATCTTGGAACGGCCGCACAAGAGCACCGATTTCCAAAGAACGTAAAGCACAAATCAAAAGTCGGGCGACGGCTCCTCCGGCGCGCCGGCGGCAACCTGGGCCGCCGCTTTGCCGACTACGTGGTCGTCGACGGGGACTTCGCCCGCGCCCCCTTTCTGCACGATGTCGGCGATCTGGGACTCTGCGTCGTCGCCCGCTTGAAGAACAACCTCCCCGAATTGTTTGCGGCCGCCCAGAAAAGGTTTCTCCGCCAGCCTCCCCAGCAAGTCTTCCGCCACGGGAAGGACCGGGTGGAAATCTGGGATGCCGACGACTTTGACCCTTGGGAAACGTTGCGTTGGGGAACCGTGCGGGTGGTTCGCTACCGCCAGCACAAGCCCAACGGCACCGTGTACGAGGCGTACTGGCTCACGGACTTCCCTCGCCAACGGGTCAGCAGCCGCGCCATCTTCCGTATGGCCAAGAGTCGCTGGGAAATCGAGAATCAAGGGTTCAACGACGCCAAGAACCGCTATGGCTTCGAACATATCTGCCACCATGAACGGCACAGCCTGCTGGTGGTCTGGCTTCTGACCTGCTTGGCTCTGACGATAGAACGGCTCTACCGAGTTCGTTACCTCCACCGCGGTACCCACCCGATCCTTCAAGCCATCGCCCTTTGCCAACTCCTCTGGCTCAGCTTGTCGCAGCCAGCCCCCGACGACACGAGTTAGGCCCCCCGCCCCTCCTGCTTGGCCCCACAACAATTCAGCTCTCCGTCGGCACCTCCGCCCCACCGGCAATGTGCTCTTAAGAATGCACCCATTTTTGCAACGCCCCACCAAAGCCATCCAAGACCTGCTGGTTCTGCCTCCCAGGCACCGCTGCCCACCAGAATTCCGAAGTTGCTGCCTTGGTCCACTAAGACTTGACTTAGTGCGTTAAGATCGCTATGCTGTTGCTCCATGCCGACGCAACCGGAAACCGCACTTCCGAAATACCTGGAAATCAGCCGTAACATCATCGGCCTGATTCGTCGCGGTAAAATCCCGGTTGGATCCCCGGTGCCATCCGAAACCGAAATCATCACGGAATATCGCGTCAGTAATTCCACCGCGCGTAAGTCGCTGCAGGAAACCGAAAACGCGGGTTGGGTCAAGCGGGTCAAGGGCAAGGGTACTTTCGTTTGCCGCAACCGCGTGGGACGTTCCGTCGACCGCATTTTGGGATTCAGCAGGAACATGATTGAGGCTGGTCGGCACCCGTCCACACAGGTCCTGGCTGTCCGTGTCAGCAGGATTGGCCGCACCTTGGTCCTGAACGGACGGCGCTATCACTTGCCGGCGCCGCTCTGCCTGATCAAGCGTCTCCGGCTGGCCGATGGCGTGCCGATGATGAAAGAGACGCGTTTCATTTCCCTCCAGTTGTGTCCCGGCATCGAAAAGAAAAACCTGGAGCAATCTCTTTATGGCATCTACGAGAAAGCCTACCGCTTGGAATTGTTCGAAGTCCGCCAGGTCCTGAGCGCCGTCATCCTGAACACCAAGGAAGACATGGATTTGTTTGAATTGGAGGAACCGGTGCCGGCCTTCCGCGTGGAAGGAGTCACTTTCTGCGGCAAAGAAGTGATCCTGGAGATGGAGGAGTCGCTTTATCGGGGCGATCAATACAGTTTTGCGGTGCGCGCAACCCGAGGGGTGATTGGATGAAAACTGACTATTCCAAGGCTTTTCTGGCCGGACTCTACAAGACGCTCATGACGATCCGCGTGTTTGAGACGCGCTGCATCAAGCTCTACCGGCAAGGATTGATCCGCGGGTACCTGCATCCCTATCTGGGTGAGGAAGCCATCGCCGTTGGCGTCTGCGCCGCTCTGGACGCCAAGGACTACATCACCAGTACCCACCGGGGACATGGCCACTGCCTTGCCCGCGGCGGGAGTCTGAAAAGGACGGTCGCGGAAATCATGGGGCGACGCGATGGCTACTGCCGCGGACGAGGCGGGTCCATGCATATTGCCGATATGAGCACCGGCAACCTGGGCGCCAACGGGATCGTTGGCGCTGGCACACCCATCGGCGTCGGGGCAGCGCTGGCCACCTGGATTCGGGGCGAAGATCGCGTCACGGTCGTGTTCACCAGCGATGGTGCGGTCGACAACGGAACGTTCGGCGAGGCACTCAATCTGGCGACCGTATGGAATCTGCCGGTCATTTTTGTCGTGGAAAACAACCAGTATGCCGTGTCCACGCCGATCGAACAGAGCACCCGTGAGACCGCGCTCTACAAGCGCGGGCTGGGCTACGGGGTGGAGAGCTTCGCAGTTGACGGCAACCATGTCCTGGAGGTTTACGAGCGCACCCGGGAATCCGTGGCCAAGTGTCGCCAGGGAAAGGGTCCCATTCTGGTCGAAGCCATCACGTTTCGCCATCTGGGCCATCACGTCAACGATCCGGGGCAGTACATGCCGCCTGACAAGCTGGCTTATTTCCGGGCCAAGGACCCCTGTCTTCTGGGCCGGAAATTCCTGATCGAGAGCGGGCAGGCGAGCCCGGCGGAGGCCGACGCCATCGAGGCCCAGGTCGAACGCGAGATGGACGAGGCTGTCGAGTTTGGGAGGAACAGTCCCGCGCCTTCCGTACAGGAATTTCTTGAGGAGGTAAGCATCTACCAATGACGACCGCCACGCGTGCTGGCAGGGGGGAGGTCCCCAACGAGCCGGCCTCCGGGTCCGGTGTCCGGCGCCTTCAGTATCGTCAGGCGCTCAACGAAGCGTTGCGCGAGGAAATGGAGCGTGACCCCGCCGTTTTCCTTATAGGTGAAGGGATCGCGGAACGGGGTGGTTCGTACAAAGTGACCGTCGGACTGCGGGAGAAGTTTGGCCCCAAACGGGTCATTGACACCCCGCTGGCGGAAGCCAGTTTCACTGGGGCGGGCGTGGGAGCAGCTTTGGCGGGGATGCGTCCCGTGGTCGAGATTCTGTTTGTGGATTTCTGCATGTTGATCATGGACCAGATCGTCAACCAAGCGGCCAAACTGCGGTTCATGACCGGGGAACAGTGCAAAGTTCCCCTGGTTTTGCGGACGCAGGGTGGCACCGGGAATGGCTTGGCGGCCCAGCATTCGCAGAGCCTGGAAGCCATGTTCTATCACGTTCCAGGACTGAAGCTGGTCGCGCCTTCGACACCGGCGGACGCCAAGGGATTGCTCAAGGCGGCCATCCGCGACGATTCTCCCGTCATCTTCATGGAGCACAAGTTGCTCTACCTCACCGAAGGCCCGGTTTCCCGGCCGACGATCTGGTGGTGCTGGGCAGGGGCGACATCAAGCGGCCTGGCGCGGACGTGACGGTCATTGCCTGGTCCAACATGGTGCGGCGTTGCCTCGCGGTTGCGGAGAAGCTCGCGCAGGAGGGAATTGATGTCGAAGTGGTTGATCCGCGGACTCTCGTGCCGCTTGATATGGATCTGATTCTAGAGTCGGTCAAGAAGACGCACCGCGTGGTCATCGTCCAGGAGGCGGTGCGACGGGGTGGGATTGCCTCGGATATCACCGCGATCATTCAGGAACGGGTCTTTGACTACCTAGATACGTCGATTGCCATCGTGGCGGGCGTCAACACCCCCATTCCCTACAACCTCGAACTGGAAAAAGCATGTGTTCCCCAGGAGGACGAGATTGCGCGTGCCATCCGCGGAACGGTTGCCCGACGCAAGCGAGGAGACGCAACATGCCACTGGTCAGCATGAAACCCATCCTGGTTCCCGCCCGTCGCCAGGGCTATGCCGTGGGGGCCTTCAATGTCGTGGACTACCTGACGACGAAGGCCGTAATCCGTGCCGCGGAAGAACTCCACGCGCCGGTCATTGTACAAGTGTCGGTCAAGACCGTCCGTTTCTGGGGACACGCGACACTGGTGGGATGGATGCGCGAGCTGGCGGACGCGGCGTCTGTACCCGTGGCTTTTCATCTCGATCACTGCCGGGACGTGAGCTTCATCAAAGGCTGCCTCGAAGCGGGTTGGACCTCGGTGATGATCGATGCCTCGTCGTTGCCTTATGAGGCGAACCTGGCGCTGACGCGTCAGGTGCTGGCGTTGGCGACACCGGCCGGTGTGAGCGTCGAAGCGGAACTGGGCGAGATCGGCGGGGTCGAGGACGATCTGGCGGTTCAGGAAGCCGAGGCGCGCCTCGTGGATCCCGAGAAGGCGGCGCGCTTTTGCGAAGCACTGGACCTGGCGGCCTTTGCGCCGGCGATTGGCACCGCGCACGGCATTTACAAGAGCGAGCCGAGGATTGCCTTCGACCGACTGGCGGCCATTGGCGAGGGCACAAAGGTGCCGCTGGCGCTGCATGGCGGGACCGGACTTGCCGATGATGTCATTCAACGCTGTATCGGTCTGGGCTGCGCCAAGGTCAACATCTCTACCGAGCTCAAACACCGCTTCATCGATGGTTTCACCGGCTACCATCAGGCTCATCCGCGGGAGTATGAACCGCTGAAGGTGTTGGAGGAGCAATACCAACAGGTCTTGAGTTTGTTCAGCGAGAAGATTCGCCAATTCGGCAGCGCCGGTAGGGCCGCATCTGTTTGAATGGTGACACACAACCATGTTCAACATCATCATGCCGCAAGTGGGGCAGGATCTGCCTACAGCGAGGATTGTTAACTGGCTGAAGAAAGTCGGAGACCCGGTCAAGAAGGGTGAGGTGGTGGCGGTGGTGGAGTCCGAGAAAGCCATTGTCGAGGTGGAAGCCGAAAAGGCGGGCGTCCTGTCAAAGATCCTGCACGAAGAAGGCGCAGAAGTGGAAATCCTCCAACCCATCGCGCTGCTGAAAGAGGAGCCGGAAGCAAGCAAGTCGTTGGTTTTCCCATGAGAGCGCTCATTTTTGACTGTGATGGTGTGTTGGTGGACACGGAGCGGGACGGGCATCGCATCGCCTTCAATCGGGCGTTTGCGCACGAGGGGCTGCCCCTGGAGTGGGACGTTGAGCTGTATGGCCGCCTGCTCACTGTCGCTGGCGGCAAGGAGCGGCTGCACCATTACTTCGACGCGCATGGCTGGCCTCCGAACGTCTCGGACAAAGCGGCCTTCGTTAGCCGGCTGCATGCCCGGAAAACAGAATTCTTCATGCAGATGATCGAGGACGGTCAACTTCCGTTGCGCAGTGGGGTGCGGCGTTTGGTGGACGAGGTCACGGAGGCGGGCCTCATGCTAGCTGTTTGTTCGACGTCGAACGAGCGATCGGTGAATCGGATAGTCGAAACCTTGCTTGGGCCAGCGCGCAAGGCCCGGTTCAACGCCATTCTGGCGGGTGACATTGTCGCGCGAAAGAAACCCGATCCAGAGATCTACAATCTGGCACGAAACCGCCTCGGTCTCAAAGGGGGCGAATGTGCGGTGATTGAGGACAGTCGCAACGGCCTGCTCGCCGCAAAGGCCGCCGGCACGACGTGCGTCGTCACGACCAGCGGCTATACAGGCGAAGAGGATTTCAGCGAGGCGGATGCCGTATATCCGGAACTAGGCGACCCGCCGGGCTCCTGCGTCACCTTGGACGATCTCAAAGCATTGTGTGCTCGCGGAGGGGCCGGATTAATCCTATGACGCGGTTGGCGTTAGGCCTCGACTTGAGCACCCAGAGTTTGACGGCAGTCATTGCTGACATTGACTCCCGGTCGGTGATCCATGAACGCATCCTGAACTACCGGCATGACCCGCGACTGGCCCCTTTCGGCCTCGACCCGGGCTATATTCTCCCCCCTCGAGAGGACGGGGAAGCCAACCAGCCAGCAGCGATGTATCTGGCGGCGCTGGACGCGCTGTTTGACGACCTCAGCCAGCAATTGCAGGACGCCAACCTGGACACGAACAACATTGCCGTCATCAACGTATCCGCCCAGCAGCACGGCCACGTCCTGCTCAACACCCGAGCGGAAGCGCGCTTTCAGCAGTTGACCAACGCCGAATCGCCTGCCCAGGCTGATCTCGTGTCCCTATTGCAGGACGCGTTTGCCGTGCCGTTTGCCAGAATCTGGAAAACATCATTCACCCGGGAATTGGCCGATTCGGTCCGACAAGTCGTTGGCGGCAAGGAGGCCGTCATTCAATTGACGGGGTCCGACGCCCCCTGGCGGTTCAGCGCGTTCGGCATCATGAAAACTGCCCTGACCTGTCCGGAGGCGTATGAACAGACACAGGTCATCCACCCCCTCAGTTCCTTAATTCCGGCCGTCCTTGTCGGCAACGTCGCAGTCCCGCTGGACTATGGCAACGCATGCGGCACGTCGCTGATGAACTACCTCCGGAAAGAGTGGGACTCCAGAATGATCTGGGCCGTGGGCCGGACGCTGCCCGGCGGCGCCGCCGGCTTGGAAAGTAAACTGCCAGCGCTCAATTCCGGCGTGACACTCGTGGGCCGCTTGGCGAGCTACTTCGTTCGCAAATACGCCTTCAATCCACGGTGCGCCGTCGGCATCGGATCCGGCGACAATCCGCAGACCAAGGTCCTCGTCTCCGGCTCCCTGCTCAGTTTGGGCAGCGGCTTTGTCAACATGGTGGAAACCGATGGGCACAGGCTCGACCTACGGGGATACACCAACGCCATGTACGACGCGTTGGACCGGCCGTTCACGTTTGGCTGTCGGGCCAACGGCGCCCTGAGTTGGGACAAGGTTCGTGCCTTCCACAAGCAGGAGAAGCATAATTATGCCCAGGGAGAATTGGCGCTCCGGAACACGCCGGCAGGGAATTTCGGGAGACAGTTTCTTTGGCACGCCGATCCCGAGTCGTTCCCGCTGTCGGGCCGGTTCGGCCCAGTCCGATACGGCTACGATCATCCCGATTTTGCCGCTGACTATGTGGGCATTGTTGAATCCACGCTCGGTTCCATCTACCTGAACTCCAAGTATTTCATGGCGCCGGGTGACCGACTTTATGTCGCCGGAGGCGCCGCCTCGAGCGATGGAGTGATGAGACGGATTGCGGGACTCTGGAACCGCACCGTGGTTCCCGTTCAAACCGGCGGCGCCGCTCTCGGTGCCGCGGCGACCGGCGCCTGCGCATGGATGGCGGTGGAAGGACAGCAAGTAGACACCGGCAGTTTCTGTGCGTCGTTTCTCAAGGCGAAGCCGCCGGTGCGACCGCGCCGCGAGGACGTGGCCGCCTATCATCGTGAAAACGGTTTCCTAGCAAGATTAGCCGATGTGGAAACCGAACTTGTTAAGGACAATCCGGCTTAGTGGTCGTCGATGCATTCATATCCCATGCTTGACCAAGACACCATGGTGTTTCTGAAGAAAAAGGCGACGCAAATCCGTAAGCTGATTCTCCGCATGATCTTCAACGCCCAATCCGGACACGCTGGGGGCAGCCTGAGCGCGGTGGAGATACTCGTCGCCCTCTATTACCATGTGATGAAACACAATCCCGCGCTGCCCGCCTGGCCGGACCGCGACCGGTTCATCCTGTCCAAAGGTCACGGCGCGCCCGCCCTGTATGCCGTCCTCGCCGAATGCGGCTATTTCCCTGAAGAGGACCTGGACAGTCTGAGGCGGCTCGGCAGCCATCTACAGGGGCACCCCAACCCAAAAACGCCCGGTGTGGAGGCCACGGCCGGTTCCTTGGGACAAGGCTTGTCCCTTGCCTGCGGGATGGCGCTCGGCGCTAGGATTCGGGGTGACCCGCAGCACTACTACGTTCTTTGCGGCGATGGAGAACTCCAGGAAGGACAGATCTGGGAAGCTGCCCTGTTTGCAGCCGGACGCCGTCTGGATAACGTGGTCGTTTTCATCGACCGGAATGGATACCAGCAGAACGGTCCAACTGAATACATCCAGCCCCTCGGTCCGCTGCCGGCGAAATGGAATGCCTTCGGGTGGGATGTCCAGGAGGTCGATGGGCATGACTTTGCAAGCATTGTCAAGGCCGCTGAACACGCCAAATCGGTCGTGGGAAAACCTACCGTGATCATCGCGCAAACCATCAAGGGGAAGGGTATTTCGTTTATGGAGAACCAACCCGGCTGGCATGGGAAGTCGGTCAATGCCGGAGAATGGGAAGCCGCGATCAAGGAGTTGAACGGTGGAGTATAAGCAAACGCGACAAGGGTTTTCCGATGCTCTGATAGAGTTGGGAGCAGACCATATGACCGTGGTCGTTCTCGACTGCGATGTGGGCCGATCCACACTGACCAGTCGTTTTGGCGACGCCTATCCGCATCGCTTTTTCGACTGCGGGATTCAGGAAGCCAATATGGTGGGGATTGCGGCCGGCTTGGCCCTGGAAGGGTATGTCCCCTTCGCAACCGGTTTCGGTGTGTTCCTCACGTGCCGGGCCATGGACCAAATTCGCAACTCGATAGCTTATCCCCGTCTGAACGTGAAAATCGCGGCAACCCATTGCGGCATCACCGTCGGCGAAGACGGCGCGTCCCATCAAGCCATCGAGGATATCGCGTTAATGCGCGCCATCCCCAACATGACGGTCATCGTGCCGGGTGATTATGAAGAAGCCCGGCTGGCGACCCGGGCGGCGGCGGGAATGGACGGACCTGTTTACCTGCGCTTCGGCCGCGGTGATGCCCCCGTGATCAACGGCATCCATGACGGGTTTCGCATCGGCAAAGCCAAGGCCCTCAAAGGCGGGACTGATCTGACTATTGTCGCGACCGGCACCATGGTCGGTGAGGCGCTGCAAGCGGCCGAGACGCTGGTCGCGCAGGGCTGTTCCACGCGTGTGGTACACATGCCGACTGTCAAGCCCCTGGATGGTGAAATGCTGCTGGAAGCCGCGCGTGAGACGAAGGGGATGATCACGATCGAGGAGCATTCCCTCATCGGCGGCTTGGGTGAAGCGGTGAGCGGATTTCTGGCGGAGCATCATCCAACACCCGTCAAGCGAATAGGACTTCAGGATGTTTTTGGTCAATCCGGAAGAGCCGACGCTCTTCTGGATTACTACGGACTGGACGCCCGGCATATTGTCAGAGCGGCTTGGGACTTGAAGACAGGCGGCAGGTCGGGAGACCGGTCCTGAAAGAGGCTGTCATCATAAGGTGTTACCTTTTGCGATTATGCTTGGATTATGCCAGCCTTGAGGACGCCGTACTCGGAACCAATCCATCTGGCCGCATAACGCTATCCCGAGAAGTGTACCTGGTCATGAATGTGGTCTGAGGCGAGAGCAAGTGCAAAGGTAAATTGGGAACGAAAAGGAGCTTCGCGCCCGCAAAGACCCTGCCATTGACCATGAAGAAGAGGGCCACCCCGGGAACCCCGGCCTTCCGGGCTCGCTCAAGGCGCTCGCTGCGGGCCTCAATCCCGGCCGGGAGATTGCGCTCTTCCTGTTGCGCGAGGCTCCGGCCAGCGTCCGCTTGGATTTTGCGGATGGATTTCATGATTGTACTGCGAGGGTGGTGTGCAGTTGAATGGATACCCGTTGATGCTACGTGAGCCGTGCCACCGTTATTCCCGCCGTCTCCAGGGCGATGCTGCCGAGCGGAATGGAGATGGTCAGTTGCTATTCCATCCGGTAAAGATCCATCCTCCCCCGGCGTGTTCGTAACACAAAGTCTGAATCCAGCCGCCACTCCGGGGACGGGCGGGACATACCTTGCCCATATTCCCGGCTGGCGAGCTTACCAAGCGAATGTTCGGACCCTTTACACTTCTGCCATGGACATGCTGAATCGCCTGCTGGCCTCCCAGGTCGATCATTCCCTCCTGCGTAAACTTCGGCTCTACACCGAGCTGACTCTGCTCATCTGCGATGAACTGGGGTATCTTTCGCTCGACCAGCAGACTTCGAACCTTTTCTACCAGGTCATCTCCACCCGCGCTGGCCCGCGGTTTAGTACATCTGATTATTAGCTCGCTGGGCGCGCCCACTCTGAGGAGTAAACCAAAGGTGGGCGCATTGCGCCCGCTGAGCTAAAAATCCTCTGCATAAGTCCACATGGTCTTGAAAGCCGTTACGTTGCAGATGGGCAGCAACATCTTTGGAAATGATCCTACGATGGGCGTTTTCTGAGCAGCATCCAAAGTCCTTGGCGGCGAAGGCCCTTTGGATCACCAGCAAGTCTGTGGACCAATAGGCAAAGCTCGCGATTCCTAAGCAAATCGTGACCGAGAAAAGCCCGCCCAAATAGGATGCACCCTCGGGGTGCAAGATAGGCCTCCAAGTATGCGCCGTTTTATCAGGAAGCCGAGATAACAGCGCGGAAATCCCACCCGAAGAATGTAATGCCATAACGGGGCGGGAGAATGTGCCAACTACAATGAGAAAAAACTGTAACACTTCGGTATAGATAGACGCACGGATCCCCCCTAGGTAAACATAAGTCAAGACGGTCCAAACCGAAATCTAGATACTCAGATCGATAGGCCAGCGGAAAATGGCATGAAATACGATCGCCAACCCGTATAGGCTGAGACCGGACGTGAAAAGAGTCAGCATAGCAAAATTGACTCCTCGGGGAAACCGATTCATTCACACGTTGTGAGGCATACTCCTGGAGAAATGGATTTTCACTCGGATGCACCAAAGCGCAAGACGTTTTCTTCTGTGCTAAGTTATTTCTGCACTTGCTTTTGATGGCGCGGTTCCTCCCTTAAAAAGGACAGTAGTGCGCGTACCTGAAGGTAGGGTAGACATCGAGTCTGCTTCAAGGAGAAGCGAAAACGCCTTGAATTATGAAAGCAATTTTGATAGCTTACCCATCCGATGAAAACAAAGTGCAACATTGATAAGTTATTCGGCACCAGGAAAGGCCCGGCACACATGGTGACTACCGGTTCGTGCTTCGCAAGGCTTCGCGCCAGAATTCAGAGCGGGCCGTCCGCGATGAAGAAGATCGCGCGCTTCATACTCAAATCGCCTTTTCGAGCGCGAAATCTTTCGATCGAAGAGCTTGGGGAGGCTTGTGGGGCCAGCGCCGCTACGGTGTACAGGCTCTGCCGTGATTTGGGGTACGACGGTTACAAGGGATTTCAATTGGACCTGGCAGCGTCGTTGGCCAACACCGACGGTGTCAGTCTGGAGGGATTGGGTGAGGGCGCAAGCCCCGGGACCATTGTCCGACGGGTCTTCGAGTACCATCGCCAGAGCCTGGCCGACACCGAGCGACTACTCGACGTTCGAGTGCTGACGCGCGTGGCCAAACTGATTCAGCGCGGCCGAAGGGTACTTCTCCTTGGCTTCGGGGCGTCCGGCTTGGCGGCCCGGCGCGCCGCAGACGTGCTCTTGAACTTGGGCTTTACCGCCGTGGCCGTCGTAGATCCCTTCACCCAAATCTTTGCTACCGAAAACGCGGGGCCGGGCGATGTAGTTATGGGCATCAGTCATACGGGCCAGACAGCCTCCGTGGTTGAAGCCATTCAGTGTGCCCGGCGCAGGGGCGCGCGCACCGTGGCATTAACCAATTATGCGCAGTCCCCTTTGGCGATGGCGAGCGAATTTCAGCTCCTTACGGCGTTTCACGAACACCGAATTAACGCCGCGGTGTCCTCCTCGGTATCCGCGCAAATGTGCGTTTTGGCCTCGCTTTACTTCATTCTTGGGAGCTGGGGTGGAAAGAAGGCCAAGCGACTTGCCAACGAGGCGGAACAAAGAACTCAGAGAATCTTGCGCGCCGCTGGACGAACGAGAAGAGAAATTTCGCCACAAGGAGGATAACTATGTTCACGCGATATCACGATCCGGAGATTTTCGTACAAACCCTGGACGGGATCGATCGTTCGAATCACATCGTCGCCACCTACTTCATGGACGATGAGTTGCCCGGGGAAGAGTTTGTGGACCACTTCGCGCTCATTCAATCTGTGGCCGTTGAGGGTTCCACGGGCACCTGGGAGAAGGTGGAGGAGGAAACCGAAGAGGTCCGGCGCAGGCTGTGCGGGAAGATGGTGGGCTATTATGAGATTCCCACGAACAATGCCTCACGGCGATCGGCGGTAGTGCAGTTGGCCTTCCCCATCGACGCCTGGATTGACAACGTGCCGATGATGCTGCTGAGCATCGCCGGGAATTGCTATGCCTACAGTCCCAAGATGCGGCTGCTGGACGTCCTCATTCCAGACGACCTGCTGGCCAAGTTCAAGGGGCCGAAATTCGGAGTGCCGGGAATTCGCCAAGCGTTGAAAGTTCCCGACCGGCCGCTCTCCCTGCACATCATCAAGCCCAAGATGGGGATGACACCCAAGCAGGTGGGAGAGCAGTGTTACCAGACGGCGCTGGGCGGTGTGGACATGATGAAAGACGACGAGATGACCAGCGACGTGTACAACAGCAAATATGAGGACCGGCTCAAGGCGGTGCTGGAGGCGCAAGACAAGGCGGAAGCCAAGACGGGCAAGCGCACGATCTACTTTGTGAGTATCACGGATGAGCCACGAAGGATTTTCGACAAGGCGGCGCGGGCGGTCGAGCTGGGGGCGCGGGGGTTGCTGGTTTGTTATTCCGCGGGTTTGCCAGTGATCCGGCAACTGGCCGAAGATCCGGCGATCAAGGTGCCTATCCTGATCCACGCTTCCTTCATGATTGCTGCCCAGCCGCGCATTGCCTGGCCGGTTTTCGCCAAGCTGTTGCGGCTGTGCGGCGGGGATCTGATGCTGACGCCCACCTACTGGTCGAGCATCCCCATGGTGAGTTTGGAGGAAGGGATTCGGACGGCGCATGTGAAACTGGCGCCGATGGGCCATATCAAACCGATGTGGCCGATGCCTTGCGCCGGCGTGTACCCGGGTCTGACGCCGATTCTGGTGGGAGAATACGGGACGGACATCGTCATTCCGGCGGGAGGCGGAATGCTGGGGCATCCGGACGGATACATGGCGGGTGCTAAAGCGTGGCAACAGGCGATAGCGGCCACGATGTCGAAAGAGAATTTTCTGGAATATGCGAGGCGGCCGGAAAACAAGGAACTCCGCCGGGCGCTGGAGAAATGGGGGTACATCGAGAGGCCCCGCACGCCCTGGCTGCGCGTAGCACCCAAGTTTCATCCCAAACCAATGAAATTCGATGCTTAAGAGGAGACTTTCATGATCGAGAATCATCCCTTCGGCGCGTGCCTGCCAACTTTTGGTAACTGCGCGGATCGCTACTGCCTGAGCGGTTACGGCGGCGGTGGGAAGACTATGAAAGAGAATGCTTGATCTCGCTCGGCAAGTCGCCGGTCTGGACGGCCTCGAGCTAGTGGGGAATTGGCATGTGGACGACAAGAACATCCGGGACGTGGCGAAGATGTTCGCGGATCGGGGTCTGAAAATATGCATGCTGGTGCCGGACCTGTGGACTCAGGCGAAGTGGGGGCGGGGGAGCCTGGCCGCTCCGGACGCCAAGACGCGCCAAGAGGCGGTGGACGAAATCAAGAAGGTCATGGATTGGGGGGCCGAGCTCGGCTGCCCTTACATCGACGCGTGGCCCGGCCAGGACGGCTACGACTACTGTTTTCAGGCCGACTATCTCGAGGCCTGGAAATGGCTCCGCGACGGCCTGGGGGTTTGTGCGGAGCACAACCGCCGGGTCCGTATACTGGTCGAATACAAGCTGAAGGAACCGCGTACTCACTGTTTCGTCTCAAGTGCGGCCAAAGTGCTTCTGCTGTTGCAGGGAATGGATAACGTTGGGGTCTTGCTGGACATTGGTCACTCTCTGGCCGCAGGTGAGAATTTTGCCGAGGCGGCCGCCCTCTTGAGCAGCTTCGGGAAACTTGATTACGTGCACCTCAATGACAACTATCGAAGCTGGGATGACGACATGATCTTCGGCTCGGTGCATTTGGTGGAGTCGCTGGAATTCATTTATTGGTTGCGGCGGCTCAATTACAAAGGTTGGCTCACCCTGGACATTTTCCCTTACCGCGAGGACGGAGTGCGCGCGGCCACCCAGTGTCGGGATTGGATCCAGGCGCTGTTCCACGCCGTTGACCGCATAGGTCTGGAATCCTTCGGCGAAGTGATCCGCCGAGGTGACGCTTGTGAGGCCATCGACTTCGTTCGTCGCGCCCTGGTTGCCGGCTGAGGAAGAAACCTATGACTGAGATTACGCCTTTTGCGGGTGAGGCTAACATTGGCCGGCTGATCGCAGCGCTGCGGGGCGAAAAGACGGACCGCGTGCCGCACTTTGAAATCCTCATCGAAGACCAGCACGTCGAGCGACTCCTGGGACGCAAAGCGGGCAACACTTTGGGAGTGGGAGGAGATCCGGCCAAAGGCGCCGCAGCCGGGGAAGGCGTGCGCCCAATGTATCCCCGGGACTACATCCAGCTTTGTCAAATGATCGGGCAGGACGCCATTGCCCTGGAGGCCCTGTGGACCCCCTTGAAACATGTTCGCCCCGACGGCAGCGTAGGATTGATTACGGATCGTAGCATAAAGACCCGCGCCGACCTGAGCCGTATCATCTGGCCGGGAGAGGCAGAAATTGAAGAACGGCTTCAGTACGTTCGTGAGTATTTAGACGCGGCCAAGGGCACGGGTGTGGGCGTGGTCTTCCTGTGTGCATCGGCCTTTCAGACGCTTTACGAATTTGTGGTGGGCCTCGCGGATTGCATGGTCATGATCATGGAGGACCGGGATCTCTTTGAAGAATTGATGTCGCGCTCGGCAGATTACTTTGCCGAATTGGCCCGTCGCGTGGCGCAGACAGGTGTGGATATCTTCTTTGCGGCGGACGACTTTGCTTTCAAGTCGGGCTTGTTCGTGCGCCCGCAAATCTTCGAGAAGGTGTGGCGTCCGCACTACGACCGGATCCTGGCTCCCGTTCGCGAAGCGAAGATTCCCATTATGTTTCACTCCGACGGGAAAATTGACGACGCCATCACCATGCTTCTTGAAATGGGCGTGCAGGGCATTACGCCCATGGATCCTTCCGGTATCGACTACCGGGATTACAAGAAGCGCTACGGCGAATGCCTGACCCTGTTTGGAAACATCGACATCACTTGGCCGCTCGTCGGAGGTACCCCGGCGGACGTGGAGCGAGACGTGAGAGAGCATGTGGACGTCCTGAAACCTCGGGGACGCTGGGTTGCCGGAAGCAGCCACAGCATTGTGAACTACATCCCGCACGAGAACTTCGTCACCATGCTCAACGCTTTTCATAAGTTTGGAGCCTATTGAGTTTGGCGGGAGGCTTGTGAAACGCGGGGAAACTCGCGCAGTAGCGGCGGTCTATGACCGCCGTTTCAGAATGAATCACTTCGGCGCTCACCGAGCGCCGCTAAGGATGGAGAACTGTAATGGCGGCGGCAATCAAGCTCCCCGATATGGGGACGAATGTGGAAGAGTGCCAGGTCTTAGGCTGGCGGAAGAAGCCCGGCGAAGCGGTCAAGCGCGGTGATGTTCTGGCGGATATCGAGACTGACAAAGCGGTAGCCGAGCTGGAATCGACGGGGGAAGGAGTCCTGCTCGAGGTTATAGTGAAGGCTGGAGGCTTGGCCCGTACGGGAGACATCCTCGCTTATGTGGGCAAGCCCGGTGAGTCTGTGGGTGGTGGCGCAGAGTCTCGCTCTCCAGAAACTGTGCGGCCTTTACATGGTCCACATGCCAACGATCGCAGGGTCTCCGGAGAGCGAGACTCTGCGCCACCCTCTCACATCGAGAGCGGTCAATCCCCTCGCATCGCTCCTATGGTGCGGAACCTCGCGGCAAAACTAGGCCTTGATCTTGGCCGCGTGACGGGGACGGGCGCGGGAGGGGTCATCACACGCGAAGACGTGCAGCGCGCCAGCCGTGAAAAGGCCAGATAGTACGTAAGCCGATGGCCAAGAACAGTAGATTTTCAGCCCTTTTGTCGTTGGAGGAGGGTAGCCCGCACCCGCGTTTTCTTCAGTCCCGCAGATGACGGAACCGGGTGAGCGGGGCTTCGGGTAGAGGAGTCAAGTCATACCATACGAGAAGACGTTTCTGATTGCGCTGTACCGCAAGATGCTGCTGATCCGGCAGTTCGAGGAACGGGTCAAGTACCTGTTTCTGGAAGGGGTGATGCCGGGCACCATCCACCAATACCACGGGCAGGAGGCGATTGCCGTGGGCGTATGCAGCGCGCTGAACTCCGATGACGTCATCACCAGCACGCATCGTCCGCACGGGCACGCGCTGGCCAAAGGACTGACAGTGGAGTCCCTGATGCACGAGTTGTTCGGAAAGACCACAGGCTGCTGTCGCGGCAAAGGGGGCTCGATGCATGTGGGTGACCTAGAGAAGGGAATGGTTCCGGCGGTGGCCATCGTGGCGGGCGGAGTCCCGATTGCCACGGGGATTGCTTTGGCCTTCAAGTACAGGAAGGAGCCGCGTGTGGCAGTCGCCTTCATGGGCGACGGGGCCGTCAACGAGGGAGCCTTTCACGAAGCTGTGAATATGGGCGCGATCTGGTCCCTTCCCGTGGTTTATGTGATCGAGAATAATCTCTACTCCGCATCCACGCCCATCTTCGAGATGGTGCGCCTGAAGAAGCTTTCCGACCGCGCGGCCGGATACGGCATACCGGGCGTCACGGTTGACGGCAACGATGTCCTGAAGGTTTACGAGACTGCGCGTAAGGCTCTGGAGCGGGCCCGGGCCGGCGAGGGCCCAACCCTCCTCGAATTCATGACCTATCGAATCACCGGCCACTCGCGTCGTGATCCCTGCAACTACCAGCCCGAGGAAGAGCGAAAAGAAGCTCTCAAACACGAACCCCTTGGGCGGTTCGCGGAATATCTGCTGGCGGGCGGATTGGTCGAGCAGGCTGGATTGGATGAAATTCGCGCCGAAGTCGACGCCGAAATCGAACGCGCCGTCCAATCCGCCATGGCAGCGCCGGACCCGGAACCGGGAGCAGCGCTGGAAGACGTCTTCGTCTAACAGTGCGGGAGCCGCGACCCAAGCGATTTCTCCGTGTCCTCTGTGCCTCAAAAAGCTGAACACGGAGAGCACAAAGGGTCTCAGTGGCTCTGGCTTTAGTCTTTTCCGGCCACAGAGATCACGGAGAAAGCCTCGCGATACAACGACGACGCTGAATCCAGCGCGACTGAAAGAAGACGGGGAGAGCTATGGCTCAGATGACAATAGCGGAGGCCCTTCGCCAAGGACTTCGCGAAGAGATGATCCGCGATGAGCGGGTCTTTTGCATTGGCGAGGATATTGGTGTGCGAGGGGGTTGGGGCGGCGCATTTACGGTCACTCTGGGGCTGGAGAAGGATTTTCGCCAGCGCATTATCGACACGCCGATCTCCGAGGGCGGGTTCTTCGGAATGGCCCTAGGGGCCGCTATCATGGGCTTGCGTCCTGTGGCAGACGTGCAGTATGGCGATTTTCTGTTCTACGCCATGGATCAGGTAGTCAACCAGATTGCCAAAATGCATTACATGTCCGGCGGGAAAGTCCGTGTGCCATTGGTGATGCGCGCGCCCGTGGGCGCGACGGGGCGAGGGGCCCAACATGGGCAGAATCCTGAAGCTATTTTCTTCAGCGTTCCGGGGATCAAGATTGCCTGCCCGGCCACCGCTTACGACGCCAAAGGGTTGCTGAAGGCGGCCATTCGAGACGATAATCCGGTGCTGCTTTTCGAGCACAAACTCTTATACGGATCCAAGGGTGCGCGGGCGGAGTCAGGAGCCGTAGATGCCTCGAGTGATATTCCGAACGAAGATTATGTCGTCCCGTTGGGCAACGGCATTGTCAGAAGGGAAGGGAACGACGTCACCATAATTGCCACGCTGCTCATGATGCATCGCGCTCTTCAGGCGGCGGACCAGTTAGCGCAGGAAGGCATCAGCGCCGAGGTCATCGACCCGCGCAGCCTTGTGCCCTTCGATTGGGAATTGGTGAATGCATCGGTGGTGAAGACCACGCGCGCGGTCGTCGTGGAGGAGGGACCGCCCCAGGGCGGCTGGGGTGCAGAAATTGCCGCCACCCTCTCCGATGCCTTGAGCGATTACTTGACCGCGCCCGTGAAGCGCGTTGCCTCGCCCAACACCCCCGTTCCGTTTTCCCCTCCTATGGAGAATTTCTACCGGCCGGATGCGGCGCGCATCGTAAGTGTAGTGCTGGCTCTCGTTGGATCCGCTTAATACCGAATTCACGGTAGAGACATTCGTGCGGATGTTCACAGACCCCTGTGATAAACGGAAGGATTGAAAATTCGTAGGAGAGGAAAACGACCTATGTGGCGAATAAGAAGCATTTTGTTTCGGCTGTTATCTGTTTTCTGCGTAACTTTTTCAGTCGGAGTTTCCGCCCAGGCGTCCTTCCACGAATGGATCGACAAATTCACTGTCCATCTCGACAGCGCGCGGGACGCAGGTTTCTTTGATTCGACGGTTTTGCCGTTCGCATTCGAATACGGCGGAAGAAGTTCGGATGAGTTGCTGAGTAAGTGGAAGTCACGCACTCGCATAAGCCAGACGAGCCTGGGCGAACAGCGGGTTGTAACTTGGGAAGACCCCAAGACCAGCCTCCAAGTGGTGTGGACGGTGTTGCTCTACGACGGGTTTGAGGCGGCGGAGATGCGGCTTTCGTTTGAAAACCATGGGCATGAACCGAGCGAGGTGTTGCGGAATGTGCTAGTTCTGCGGCAACGCATAGTCGCGGGCCAGTTGGATCTAGTGTACGCCCGTGGTGGGGGCCCTGCTCCGAGTCCTCGCGATCTTGAGTCACGAGTCAAACGGATTGGCCCCCAGCCTGAGGAGTTTCATCTCGCTGCGGATATGGGGTGGCCGGCGGGTCGGCATTTGCCGTTTTGGTTATTGCTCAATCCCGAAGGTGAAGGCTTCTGTTACGGTGTGGGCTGGACGGGTCAGTGGGTTGCAAACTTCACGTCGGAAGCAGGCAAGGTCGTCCGGGTAGCAGCCGGGATGGAGCATCTGAACTTGCGCCTAAAATCAGGAGAAAGGATCAGCCAACCGACCTTACTTCTCGGTCACTTCACAGGCGGACGCTTAGCCGGCCACAACCTCCTGCGGCGGGTCATCTACCGATGCTATGTGCCACGCTTGGACGGCAAAAGGGTGATGCCACCTGTCTATTGGATGCCTTGGGGAGTTTTTGGAATTTCCATCAACGAGGACCTTGTCCTCAATATGATTGACAAAGTCGCGCCGCTCGGGTTGGAGTTCTTCCCCCTTTCTTCAGGGTGGTGCAACGTCGAATTTTGGGATTCTGGGGACTGGAGGGTCAGCCGGGCAAAGTTTCCTCATGGCCTTGAACCAGTGAGTGTGGCAATGAGGTCCAAGGGGATAGGCATGGGGATCACATTCGACCCTGAGCGGGTGACCCGCGCCGCTTATGACCAATTCGAACACAAGGAATGGTTACGCCCTGCCAACAATGCGAATCCTCCGTTTGTCTGGCTGGTAGATTTCGGCCTTCCCCAGGTTCGCCGTTGGTGTGTGAATCTTATTGGCGGATATGTTCGCTTTCTCGATTTGGCATGGCTTGAGTGGGACAGCAACTATCCTCCTCTGGAGATGTGGCAAAAAGCCAATAGCGACGATCCAGAGCGCGTGGGGATTGAGGAGATTCGTTACATTGAGGGGCTCTATGAGGTTTGGGATAGTCTCCTGAAGAATTATCCCAAACTTTTCATCGAGCTGTCTGCAGCTGGCGGTCGGCGCTTCGACCTGGAGACGGTCCGCCACTCTCACACGTTGTGGAAGAGCGATTTCGTCGGCGACTCCGATCAGACGCGGGTTCAGCTTTCCGAGGGCAATCTGTTTCTGCCCGCGAACCTAATAAACTCTGATCTTCGACATCTTCATTCCGTATATGACTACTATTGCCAGTTCGGAGGACCCCTCGGACTGGGACTTGACTTTCGCAAGTTCACGTCTCAGCAAATTCAAGAAGCAGCCGAGATCATCCGTCGCTACAAGGAAGTCCGCCGCTATCTGGTAGAGGATTATTATCCCTTGTTCGACCGCGACCAGGATCCCCAGTACTGGGACGGTTGGCAGTTCCACGATCCCAAGGACGACAGCGGTTTCTTCCTGGTCTTTCGCTTGTCGGACTCCACGTTTCCGCCCTATTGGGCGCCACCTTTAGAGACCGTCATCAAACTCAAGGGGGTTGATCCGAAGAAGGGATACACGCTAATCAAAGACCCGAACTCGAAAGCTGAATTGCCGGAGCGTGTGTGTGGCACTCAGCTTCAGGAAGGCCTGCGCTTGCGGATCAACTCACGCCGAGAGGCGCTGCTCGTGCGCTATCGGCCTGCGCCTAACTCCGACTAGGTCGCGCCCGCAGTCGGCTTTACCCGGTGGCCCCCGCCAGAAGCCTCCCCAACGGCGGGGTCATTTGGACGAACCCAGGCCCCCAAAGAAACCGGAGAGCAGGGCGACCAGCCGTACCTGCACGAGCGAATCGTCCACTTGCTCGGCAAGCGTGTGGAAATCCATCGAGATCTCTTTATTCACGTCGCTCACTGCCTTCTGGACAGCCGGGACGAGTGACGAGGGCGGCGTGGCGGTGCGTAGCTCGAAGTTTTCAACTTCATGGTGTCCTAGGATGCCGGTGAGGACGGCGATGACGGCAGTGAATGCGAGGACGTGGCCGCCGAGCGAGAGGTCTAGGAACACATGGTTTGTGGCTGTCGAATGTACCGAACCAGCAGCGCCGATCCCCACCGGGTGAACAGCAAGCCCCGCAGTGCGCCGGCGAAAAAGAGTAAAACGCACTCCGTCGGCAAATGGCGTGTCAGCCGCAGGCGAGAAGCTCCGAGGGTCTGCAGCAGGACGATTTCCTTGCTTCTGCCGGCGGCGCGGGCTAGCTTGAGGTTGGCGACGATGGTGCAGGCGATCAGCAGCACTAGTCCGAGACGCACCATCAGGACGTCGAGCAACTCTTGAACTGCCAGCGCAGATCAGAAGTTCCTGTTACAGGCGGAAACACCACGAACAATTGTTTGAGGAGCTGATCGCTGATAACTGATGGCTGAAAGCAGAGTCACAACAACCACCCCCTCCTTTCTGACGAGGGAGCCATGCGGTGGGGGGGAAAGAAGATCTCAGGCACCAGTCATCAATCGCGCCGGAGCCTCGTCTCCATTAGATGAAGAGCGGCCATGCGCGCGACGGCCTCGCAATCTGTCCGGATCTCACCGGACCTTGGGTCGACCCGCGACTGCTGGGCTTCGTACAAGCTGGAAACTACAAAAGGTAGCCCGCTGGCCAGGACGCGCCGTATCATCTCGGGCGACCTAGTGCGGGCCAGGATTCCGTCTCGGAGCCAGGAACCTCTGGGGGGTAAGAACTGGTCCAAGTGCTCCGGCACGATATAGAATAACCAGAGGCCATGCAGCCGGGAGTACCGCAGGATCCCACGCAACAAAGAGCGGCCATATTCAGTGGAAGTCTCAGTCAACAACGCGACTTCGGGGCGTTCGGCAGTGTAGGACCTGACCATGACTGGTTTTTTTGGGTAAAAGTACTACAATGTCCAAGGTGGCGCAATGTGGCACAATACTGGCGCGAACTGCGCCTTGACATGGGTGTCCTTGGGGCATAGATTCCCCCGTTGAGAAGTCGGTTTGAAGTATCCAAAACCCGGACGCTCCTCTACGAGTGTGGAGGGTCACGCGGAACAGCCGATATCGAGGGCATCTGGCCTGAGCTACTTAGTAAAAAGAAGAAGGAAAGGAATGTTGAGCAACCACTCAAGAGGGGACTCCGGATGTGAGCTTCCGACACTGCTGATGGGAGCCTTGCTGCTGGGGGCATTTATACCCTGCTTTGTTCAACCTATGGCCGCGCAGGAATCTCACGGCACAGTGCGGGGGTCGTAACGGATCCCACCCACGCAGTTGTGCCAGGCGCCAAAGTCATCCTGCGGAACATTAATACTAATGCGGAAAGAGTTGTGCAGACGGACCCCAGCGGTTTCTATCTAATCGAGTTCGTTATTCTCGGAACGACTGTAGAGGCCCGGGTTCGAGAAGTACGTGCAAAATAACTCTATCGTGCAGACTGCTGGTGATGTCACTGTCAACGCGGTCCGGACGCTCGGCGCCGTGACCCGGAAACACACAGCCGCATTGAAGCACGCGTGGTTTGGCCCAAGTCACGGTGCTCAGCTGCGTGACGATCAACCGCACGACGCGCCTTTGGTTTGCATCTGCATCGCACGGAAATCCTGGAAACTGTCGCCAATTAGGTTTTAATTTCTGCGCACGAAGTTCGCGAAGGAGTGCAGTTCGGAAGTGACATCGCAAGAGGGGGTGATTGATGGAAATTCGACGGAGAGAATTCATCGAAGTACTCGGCGCATCGGTAGCCTCGGTTTCTTTAACGGGTCTCCACACCGCTGGCGGAGCCGAAAGTGAACTTAAGACGGTTGAGAAAAACGGCTGGCGGGTCCAAATGACGACGGCAGGAGAAATTGTTTCATTCACGGACGGGAAACTAGAGTTGCTGAACCACCGTTTGGGCGACACCCGACCTTATGTGGTGGTAGGGCGGATCAGGCCATACTATTGTCAGCGGCCGAGCGTGTCACGCCGGGACGGGTCCAAGCTGGTGTTCCGATACGATTTTTCGGGTCAGGATGACTTTTCGGTGATCTACGAAGTGGGACTGGAGGACCTGCCGCACGGGATCGTGGCGCTGAAGCAGAGGGTGGTGATTGAGGCTGCAAGGAAGATCACGGAGGACGTGATGCTGGTCCTGCCCCGGAACCTCCAGTTGCCGTTCGAGAACCGGAAGGTTTTCTTGCCGTTAAAGAACGGAATTGGGAGGCGGAAGCCGGTCCTGGGGTTCGAGAGTGAGAACATGTATGCGTACGTGATGGGCGGAGGATTTGACACGATGGGGAAGCCGCAATTGCTGGCAATCCCCATGGTGGATGAATACGTGGACCAAACGGAGCTGCGGATCACGCACTGTACGGACCCCTATTTCACGTCTTACTTCTATCTGGCGCAGGGAGAGAAGGCAGGGAAGTTCAATTGTGTGTATTTGGGGCAAGTGGGAGTAGAGAAGGAAGAGCGGGTGGTATTTACGGGGTTACACCGAGGGGGAGAGAAGGGCGCGATGAAGGTATTTTACCAGTCGTCGCTGGCGGAGGTGAAACCGGGGCCGGACTGGGTACACGAAGTGGCTATGGTGGACTACGACTATTTGAGCAAGAATGGGCAGGGGTGGTTCACGGACATTGATGCACTGACGAAACAGATTGCCCCTGGAGACCGCAGCAGAGTTTTCCTCGCTTTGCATGGTTGGTATAGCTGCGTTGGGGAATACGCGTTCGACTGGCGGAAGGGTACGTTTTTCGAGAAATGGACGGCCTTTCCGAACGCGTTGGATGCACACTTCCGGTCGCTGGCGGATGCTCCGGATAACGGGAGCGGGTACATTTGGCATGAGAACTCGCTAAAGGCCACTCGGCCTGTGCTCATGTCAGTTGCAGACATGCACCGGCGGATACGTTACGCGAAGGACAAGGGATTGAGGGTAGGGCTCTACTATGCAGACGGCACGAATGCGAGCGACGGTCTGAAGGACATCTATGATCCGAGTAAGGTTCTTCACTGGGGAGGCTGGGAGGGAGCGGACACCAAGGGAAAGGTGTATGCTCAGAATCCGCTTCACCCCGAGGTGCGGGAATTCTATCTGCGATACATCCAGGCCTTGCTGGAGGAGTTCGGGAAGGAAGTGGACGGGTTCATCTGGGATGAAACTTTCGTTGTTGGCCCAGGCGATTTGGGACCTGCGGCTGCACCCGGATACGCGAGCCGAGGGATGATGGGGCTGGTAAAAGAGGTGGCCGCGTTGGTGGCCAAGGCCCAGCCGCAAGTGGCGTTTCTTGCGTCGGACAACATCGGGGCGCTTTTTCAGCTTGAGCAAGCTGTTCCGTATTGCCTGGTTGCTCACGGCACCTATCAAGATAGTTGGTGTACTCCGTCGGGTTGGCCGTACGGGCTCTTCCCTAATTATCGCAATGTCCTTTGGTCCTGCAATTGGGCGCCGGTCAACCGATACGAATACAGCCGGTACGGCGTCGAGACCTTCAATGTTCCGGTGCCTATCTCCAACGGAGGGTTCGGGGACGACATCGGTATAGGTGAAATGACTTCTGAACAGCAGCTCAGAATAATGGAACTGTTTGACAAGCGGAAAAAGGAAAGAATGGACATCAGTTGGATTGAAGAAGGACCATCGACGCCCGAGTATCAGGGAAAGGAAGTGAGGTTCAAATGGGGCCTCTAGACTTTCAGTCTTTGGCACGGAGTTCCAATTGTTTGAAGGACCCGTTTCGGACCACTTTATAAGTCGATTGCCACCACAGCGCAACCTGGGATGCCCGACCCCAGGATCGTGGCACATTGGGAGAGGCCGCCTCGTAGCCCCCTCTTGTGGTCCCCCACACGCGAGCGGTGCTCATCGACTAAGGATGGGGGCACTGGTATTTTCACACCTTGCCTTCCCAGATTGCCTCGACATTGGACGACCAGGCACCGACATTCCAACGCCCAAATGCTTCCAACGCGGCGTAGTGGTCCGCGCTCAACGCAACTTTTACATCCAGCACCGCTGGTCCCGGGTGCTTGCGCGCCTCGTCCAGGCAGTCTTTCAGGGAATCCACACTGGAACGGGGGGTGAACGCAGCGCAGCCCATCGCCTCAGACATCTTCGCGAAATCGACGGCCGGTAGCCCAGACGGATCCGCCGTGGCAAAGGCAGCGTACCCCTGTGCCCGTTGCAGCCCCAGGATCGCGCCCATCGCTTGATTGTCGAGCACCACGACGGTGCAGTTTGAGCGGTGTTTGGCCATGTCGCGGATCACCTGGGCCTGCATCAGGAACGATCCATCTCCGATCACCGCGGTCGGATAACTGGCGTCCTCCACCAGGCCCAGCGCAAACGCCGCGCTGATGCCGAATCCCATAGCCGAGTTACCCGTATCGGTGAGAAAGGTTTTTGGTCTGAAGTGGCGAGCGATCTGAAACCCGTGCGCCTGCACGTCGCCCGCGTCATAGATCTTAATGCCCCCGTATGTGTTGACGTAATCGTCCACTGCCTTGACGACTGCTGGCTGGGTCAGTTTACCGTTCACCACTGGATGTTCATAATAGTCCTGCAAATATTCTGACCATTCCTGTTTGACCTTCGCGATCTGGGCTAACCATTCCTTATCCGGCTGTTTACGAGGATGTTGTTGCAGTTCCGCAAGAAGATCCTGCAAGGCAGCCTTGGCGTCCGCAGCCAGCGGAATACCGTCATAGCGAAGCGCCTCGATGGGATTAAGGTTGATGTTGATAAATTGCCTGGCGTTCCTGTAGAGGGTTCCGGAGGAGTCCGACTGGCACACCCCGCGGCCCCCTACGTTAATGACTAGTGTGGCGTTTTCGGAAGCATAATTGCCGGAGATGGAACCTCTCGTGCCTGCGGGACCGACATGGAGTGGGAAATCGGTTTCCACCACATCCATCGCCACCGGGCCCATGACGACGGCCGCGCCTATATGGCTGGCCAAGGCCTTGATTTCCTCGCCTGCCCCGACGGCCCCACCACCGACACGGATGAGGATTCTCCGGTGAGCAAGAACGGCCTCCGCCACTCGTTCGAGCTGGAGGGGATCGGGTCGAACCCTATGACTCGGAGTTGGCATGGGCCGAAGCAGCAGGTCCAGGTTGTAGCCGTGTGTCGCGGCCTGCAGGTTCATGGGCAGGAACACGTTTACCGGCCCCGCGCTTCCCGGCTCTCGAGTTTTGGCCAACGCCTCCCGCATCAGCGTATAAAGGTTGCGGGGATCGATGATAGTGTAAGCCTTCTTGGAAACGGCATCGGCGGTGTGTTGGAATCCAAACTGGCCATCGCGCATGATCTGCTGCATATTAGGACCCTCGTAAGCGGTCGTCTTGTCGCCTGCGATCACAAGGAACCCGTATCCGTCGCTCATGGCGGTGTTCTGCGCGATGAGCGTGTTAAACCATCCTGGTCCGATCGAGGTGAAGACTATAGATTCGATTCCATATACCCACTTGAGGACCGTCGCTGCATAAGCAGCAACGGCCTCATGTTGGACATCGATGACCCGCAGCTTACCCTCTTTGGCGTAAGGCACAAAGGCCTGGAGAAGAGGCGTATTTCCATGCCCCCCGACACCGAAGGCATAGCGGATTCCGTTCTCGACGATAAAGGCTGCCAACGCTTCCGCCACTGTCATGTTCTGGAAACGAGCCATATGTGATCCTCCCTTTACGATCCCCCAGAAACGGGTTTGGTATGCAAGAACTCATCTGCGCCTTCAGATGTTCATGCCCGCCTTCCGAGAAAGTGTCAAATGCAATGAATGAGCACCTTCACTGCGTCGCCGTGATTTTGGAGGAGGTGAAATCCTTCGACAGCCCGCGCAAGTGGGAACTCGCAACTGATGACCTTATCCAGTGGCAATTGACTGGAACCGACGAGCTTGGTAGCGCGTTCGAAATCCAGACGGCGGTAAACCCGAATCCCTTTCAGGTTGATTTCTTTATATGCTACTTTGCGCAGGTCGATGGGGACAGGCTTCTTGAACACGCTGACTACCAGAATTTGACCCCGCGGTCTGACGCACTCGGTCATGTTCAAGGTCGCGCCCTCGGCCCCGCTGGCCTCGAAAACAATATCGACACCTTCCTGGTCCGTCCGGCTCAGAACACTCTGGGCTACGTCTTCCTCGATGGGATCAAGCACGGCAAAGCCCAATTCTTTGAGCAGGCGCTTTCGGTAGGGGTGAATCTCACAGATCACCAATTGGTTTATGCCGCAATAGCGCAAGACAAGAGCCAGGAGTGTTCCGATCGGACCACCCCCGGAAATCAGGACGTGGTCGCCAAGCGACAGCCTGCTTTCCCGCACAGAGTGAATGGCCACAGCCAGAGGCTCATTAAGCGCCGCCAGCCGCAGGTCTGTCTGCGGCTCCAACTTGATAAGAGAGCGCAGCGGAACGCGCGCATATTCTGCCATCCCGCCATCCTGGTTGACCCCAATCAGCCCCAGCTCGCGGCAAATATGCTCATCACCGGACCGGCAGGCCAGACAACGATGACAGCTTAGGAGGGGGAAGACCGTCACCCGATCTCCTACGCGGAGCGTGGAAGGGGAATCATCTTCGTTGATCTGGACCAACTCTCCACTAAACTCATGCCCCAGGATCAGCGGCGGCTGCGCCGTAAGATGCTTTCCTGAAACAATAGTGAGATCCGAGCCGCAGATTCCGGCATAATGGACTTTGACTAAGCCCTCCCCTTTTTGCGGGACGGGCTCGGCAGTTTCCTTCACGCCGACTTGGCCGAGACTCAAATAGTAAAGGCCTCGCATCCGCTTCATCTCTCCGTGCAGCCTTACCCGCAAGGCAGCGGCCTGAGTTTGTGCGCTTACGAGGTCTTCACCATCTGTCGCGCCGTGGCCACGATGTCCTTGGTATTCATCTGGAACTTATCGAAAATGGCCTCCGTAGGCCCGCATTCGCCGAATGTGTCCGGAAATCCCAGGCGGCGCTGGTAGCAGGGAGCATGTTCTGTCAGTACTTCTGCCACCGCCCCTCCCAATCCGCCCAGGCGGCTGTGGTTCTCCACGGTCATGATCCGGCCGGTTTCTTTACTGGCTGTGACAATAACTTCCGCATCGATAGGCTTGACCGTGGGAATGTGAAGCACGCGAGCCTGGATGCCTTCCTTATCCAACTCCTTTGCCGCCTCCAAGGCTTTGGCCGTCATCATGTCATGGGCGATGAGGGTGATGTCTTTCCCCCGGCGCAATGTGTAGCTCCGCCCGATCTCAAACGGGTGGGTTTCATCAAAGAGTACTGGGACCGGGTCGCGGGCTGTGCGCAAGTAAAGCGGGCCGCTTTGCTTCCCTGAAGCCAATACGGCCTGCCGCGCCTCAAAAGCGTCCGCTGTGACAATTACCGTCATGTTGGGCATGGCGCGCATGACCGCCACATCTTCGACTGACTGGTGCGTCGCCCCCGCGTTGCCGGTAGGAATCCCGCCATAAGCGCCATTGAGCTTGACGTTTAGATTGGGATAAGCGATCGAGACACGCACTTGGTCCACGGCGCGCTTGGCGATGAAGACCGCGAAGGTCGAGACCCAGGGAATAAAGCCCAGCGTGCTGAGGCCCGCCGCGACCCCCACCATGTTCGCCTCCGCAATGCCCATTTCATAAAAACGATCGGGGAATGCCGCGCGAAATCTGTTGGTAAAGGTGCTTTCGCACACGTCCGAATCGAAGACGACGACCTCCGGATTCAGTCGGCCGAGCTCCACCAGCCCTTCACCGAAGCCGAGGCGCGGGGCAATCAAATCACCGATGGCCATCATTATGTTGGTCCTTGCTGTTTAAACTTCGCCGTTGCCCTTGATTTCGGCTAACGCCTGCAGGCGCTCGTTCGCGTTGGGTGCACGGCCGTGCCACATGAACTGGTGCTCCATGAACGAGACACCCTTACCCTTAACGGTATGAGCTATGACCAGGACTGGACCGGTTTCCCAACTCAGCGTTTTGGCACTCGCGATCGTCTGTTTTACTTCCGCCACATCGTGGCCATTGCACTCCTTGACCTGCCAACGGAAAGCCTTCCACTTATCCGCCAACGGCTCAAGATCGAGCGTATCAGGCACCTTGCCCGCCAGTTGCACGCGGTTATAATCTAGGATGGCCACAAGACCCTTGATCTGATGAAATCCGGCGTACATCGCCGCCTCCCAGATTTGGCCCTCTTGAATTTCTCCATCTCCGAGAAGCACGTATACGGTGAAACCCAATTGGCGCCGCTCGCGCCCCAGTGTCATCCCGATTCCCGCCGAGAGCCCCTGGCCCAGCGAGCCCGTGGACATATCGACGCCAACTGTCCTGTTCATGCAGGGATGCCCCTGAAGGCAGGAATTGATTTGGTCGAACTCGCCGAGCACTTCCAAAGGGAAATAGCCGCGCAAAGCCAGAACAGAGTAGTACCCGGGGGTCGCATGTCCTTTGCTCAAGATGAAACGGTCGCGTTCGATCCAAGTAGGGTCCCCAGGGTCGATATTCATGACCTTGAAGTAGAGCGCCACAAGAATCTCTACCTCAGAAAGTGAACCCCCGGTGTGGCCACAGCCTGCCTGCGCCGTTGTGTTGACGATGAGCTTGCGACATTCGCGACAAAGGTGCTTCAGCTCAGAAATCGCCGCAGGAGTCAGGAACATCAGCGCCGGCGTTTGGGATCATGATCGCCTTCTCCATCTTGCGACAGACGAACTCCGCGTCTCGCTGCCCGCCGCCACTTTCCCGGAGACAGAGCTATGTCTCTTCACCTCGGGTGTAGAACCCCAGACCACGGGTCACGCAACACATGGTGCACGGGTCTGAGGCTTAGCGTCGTTAGATTTCCAGAACAGCTCCCCACCACTGAGGAACCACCCAACCCTCACATTGAACCTCAACCTCGGGTGGGAGGTGCGCATTGATTACAAAAACCGCGTCTTTGCCGGACCATGCTGGGTTCGTCCTGATTCTGAACACAAGCCAGGAGCACCATTCGATTTGGCGGAAGTTGGGGACAGCCTCGAACCGGATGATGGGCTGGTCGCCGATCATCGCCGTCGCCTGAATGAGATCTGCGGGCTGTATATACCGCCATCGCTTGCCGTCCTTCTTGAACCGCAAGACAAAGGCGAGCATATGGGGTCCCCTGAACTCGGGCAGCTTTACCCGATGTGGCACGATGCGCTTTCGATACCCCATGCTTTTAAGCTCTTCCAGCGTAGGGCGCCGCACCACAGATCGGAAATCTTGTTCCGGATCCGCGAAGTGAATCTCCATCCAAGAGGAAACGGGTTCGGTTTCCAAAGCTAGCCGGTGGCTCTCGATCCCGGCTTTTTCGGGGGATAAATCCCGGCTGGCCGATGGCTTCTCTCCCTTGGCGGCCCGGCCTTCTGGCAGCACTTCCCACAATGCAACTTCAAACGGCCGCAACCAGGTCTCGATGGGCTGTCCCACCTTGAAACTGCTCTGCCCGTTCATTTGTAACTCTGCCTGGGCGGGAAAGTGAGAAATGATCCGCAGGTTCCCAGCCTCACGCGTTTGCAGACCTATCGTCTCATCCAGACTCAAATGTACTGGACGCGATTGAAAGTCCAGGTTATTCATGAACACGAAACCATGAGCTCCGTCGAAGTACGAGTAGCCGTACACATCGTTGTTCCAGGGATCGCCTAATATCGGCTTCCGCTTGTAGAAGATGGTTTCGTTCTCTTTCGCGAGCTTCTGAATGCGGGCCAGAAACTCCAGGTCCTCGTCGTTAAACCATCGAAGCTCGCCCCATATCTGCGGGAACAACAAGTTCCCCCTCCCCAGGTCCATAACCAGGGCTTCCCGCCACCGCTCTTTGCGCATGGCATTCCCCCACCAGGTGTCCGTGATCCAGATTCCCAGGCTGTCCTTGTTCATTGGCGGAATCAGACCGTTGAAATATGCCCCCTGGTCTAGAGCCAAGGTCACGGAGTCCCGAAAATAGAGCGCAGGGTAGTCGGCAGGACTTCTTGCCTCCATTCTGATCCGGCTTTCGAAGATGGAATCTCCATGCAAGGCAAAGAAGGGCGAACGAATACCCCAGTACCACATGATATAAAGGTCAGGTGACGCTGCATGCGTTTGCCGGGCTATTTCCATCACAGCGTCGAAGCTGGCTTCCGTAGAGTACTTGCCGGGCAGATGGTTGTGCTCCGTGCTGTTGCAGAAGTAGACTCCTCCGTCCAACTTGAAGAAGCGAAGGTTGTCATGACGAATGTGGTGAACAAGCGCGTCACGCAGAATGCTGAAGTAAGGTTCGGAAGCCAGGCATAAGTCTCCACTAGCTCCCGTCGGGAGCTGGTCGAAATTATCTCGGAAGCGATAAAGAGGCCATTTGCCTCCTGCAGGCATAGCTCTGCTCGGCTCAGTCCTGGGGTTGAGACCGCACGACCAAGCCGCACCGGTCGCACAAAACCAGAGTCCCCACTTCATCCCCAACTCGTTGACCCGTTTAATGACCTTCCCAGGACCTTCAGGAAAGCCGTGGGGCCAGAAACGGGTTAAGTCGCCGGTCCAGTCCTGCCAGCCTACGTCGGGCACGTAATAGTCGAACTTGATGCCGCGCTTCTGCCATTTTGCTAGCAGTTCCAAATTGTCAACCATCTCCTCGTCGTTCAACACCCAGTTTGCTTCATCCGGGAAACCGGTGATTCCCAGCGGGTCATAAATCGCCCGCATACCTTTCCGCGGGCTATGTGCACGGATGTAATCCACAAACTGTTGGCGGCCACCCTCCTTGGCGGCGACCCCCACGATCGAAACCTTGGTCTTTAGGGTTTCGCCGGCTCCCAGCTTCTTACCCGGAAAGTGTCGCAGACGCACGCGGCCATTCATTCCTTGGCTGACCCCGGCGGGGTGTTCGATGGCACAAAACAACTCCCCGTTCACAATCACAGGAAACCCCTGGTCCCCTTCGCTTGTCGAGGTGTCGATCTCGAAATCGTCCACGTCTACGTCGAGCAGTAGCCGGTCACGCGAGGAAGTGTTCCTTATTTCGAACCATTTCCTGCGAACGAAATCATTCAGCTCATAATGAACGGTGAGCGCCAGTTCCTGTCCCGGATTGCTGAGTTCGAAGGCGTATGCTGGCCGCTCGCTGGTTCCTTCTTCTCGCCAGCGGTCCAGCTTGAAGTCCGAGAGGCGAAGGTAAGGCTGTCCCACGCTGATGAACTGGTCACAAAGCCGGCATTCGAAAATATAACGATCCAGGTCCTCCTCGCGGACCTCCTCAAACCGTCTGTCCACCTGGTAGGTACGAATGGCCAGGAGGTTTCTTTGTTCCGGCCCGAAGCGCAAGGCCGCGTACTCAGGCGAGCCGGGCGCGAGGTTCAGTTCTTCCGGGGTCCGCCACCGGCCTGATTTTTGCCAGTTGCCAATCAGTTTTCCGTTCAGGAAAAGCCAGTAATGGTTCCAATCTTCCTGCGTGTAGCCGCCCAGGCAAAATACGATGGGCTCCCCCTCCGCGCTCTTGGGCAGTTCGAACCATTGCCGGAACCAGCCGTAGCCATTGAATATGGGAAAGGAATCCAGGCTGTCCGATCCGCGCAAGAGGAGGTTGAGGGTTGTATTCCATTGCTCCTGACCCGGGAAATCTGGGAGGTGATAACCCGCCATGATTCCCCCCTCGCTGTCCGAGGAGGACCGATCGTTGTTCGAGCCCAATTGGAAATACCACCAGGGAATCTCAATTCGGGACTTGGCTTGTGAAAGAGTAATCTGGAACTCCCTGGAATCCCTGAGCTTGTAATCCCGGCCACTTAATTTATTTCGCAGACGGGAGCTCCGGATGGTGCCGGCGGTCATCAGGAGAGTCCAGTCCAGGTTTTTGTTCCCTATCGTAAGCGTTCGGCCTTCCTGATACCCTTGCTCTGCCACAGGTTTGCCAAAGGCCGCTGAGCTAATAGCGCTCGTTGATGCCAGTGAAACAACTCCAGATTTTATGAAGTCACGCCGTTTCATACTTCGCCACCTTAGTCGAAAGATACTTTCGCATCCCTATGAGCATTTTGAGATGAGCAGTGCCAACCAAAGTTCCCCGGTCCGCGGGATGCTGATATCCTTTTTTGAAACAGTCCGTGGGAGCTTACCCGTAGCGTTGCTCCCACAGCACAATCTGGCAGACAAGACCTCTGCCCCAACGGTAAGCAGAAGAGCGTCGCTGATCTCGAGGCCAACCCCACCCCCCGTTAAGAAATGTGAAGTTACTACGCTAAGCAACTACGGACAGCTCCCACCCGCAGGCGGCTGGTCAGGATCGCGCCCCTCAACTGCTGCTTTCGGCCGCACGCATCATCAGCTCGTAAATGAACAGTTGAGCGACCCCCGAGGGTGGCAGAATCCGAACGTCGTAGCCGGGCATCGCGACGGCGGCGTCGCCGAACTCCCACTGCTGATTGATGAAGACGTCGCCATACTGTTCGAAGTTCAGTTTCTGGCCCGCCAGCGGGACCACGATCCATGCGGCCCTTGCTTTGGCCCGGCGCACGGCTTCCCATAATTCGGCCGGAACACCGTCGTAATAGCCCAGGTAGATCAGGTACCCATCTGAACCAAGGGCAGCAGCCAAGTGCTGGGCGTCTCCTTTGTATTGTTCGATCCATTTACCGTCGCCCAAAACTTCATCGTGTACCATGTGCGAAACGGCCATGAATAATGCCGGGCGGGAGGCGAGCCGGCGCCGAATCGTCTTACCCACACTCACGATCTTGCCGAGTTCTTGCGCCTGAATATCATGAAACATCCTGGCGATGGAATCCAAGTAGGCGCGTGCCGTCACTCCGGGCTGCACAGGTTTCATGTGTGGCTCTCCCTGCTCGTGAAACACATGCCCCTTGTAACGCTCGTTGCGTCCCCGAAACTCCGGATGGAATAGCGGAACGTAGCCACTTTGGTAAAACACGAGCGTCCTGCCGCGGCGGGCCGAAGCGGCTGCGACTTCCCCGGTGAGGGTCCAAAGCGAAAGCACATTGCCCAGCAGAGTGAAGTTCTGATCCGCATCCCAAGGCGTCAGGCTGTCGATCCAATGCTGGAAACCTGCCACACCACTGGCCGGACGGGGCCCAAAAGCCATCACCAGGCATTTCTTCGACTCCAGTTCAGCCGCTGCCTTTAATTGAGCATCATAGCTATCCGCGGAATAGCTAAGCCACGCGACATCGCCCGGATGTGCCGTTGTGGTCGCGGAGAGTTGCCGTGTGACCATCATGCCTCCGGAGCGGCTAGATCCCTCTAGGATCCACCCCCGCTCGCTGCCACCCAGGTTCAAGGTTTCTCCGGCCAACAACGCCTCGGCCACCAGTTCCGCTGGCGCCTTCAGGCGGCCCATGTTGCGGCTATGTTGCGCAACCACCTTATCAGCGTGTAGCACGTAAGCCTCAGCCGGCGTTGTGGTCGCGCCAAAAGTAGTCGCGCCAAACGCCTGCAGGCAAGCCGAAGCAAAAGCAGTTTTAATTAACTCCCGACGCCCTATATCCATAGCACCTCCTGTGAGTACATGACACAACGGGTGGCTTTTTGGCCACTTTCTTGATTTTGGTTTGGGTTTGTTTGCAGCCAAAGGTCTGATTGGTTGAAACGTTTGAAAAGCCAACCCATGTGTTTTCATTAGACGCTAGCTTTGTTCCGTTGAAATGAAAGTTTTTTTCTAAATGCTGCCGACTTTCTCCGTCGCCAGGTCGATTTCTAAATGCCTTTCCCGCCCGCTCGCCAGCTCCCCGTTCCAAGAGTGACACAGCTACCATTTCTCGGTTCTCATGTCAAGGGCAAAGTGCAGCCGGTGCTGGTGTCATTTGAAAAAAACTTTTTCTAGAGCCATTTGAGAGTCTGAAAGTTTCCGGGGAGTCAGCGTAGTGCGTGTGACCCTCTCCGCCTTCCCACGCCTAGCTTATGCTAGCGCTGCCAAAGCGGACAGCACATAGTCGCGGCTTCCCGGAAGCCGGATATCGTAGCGCTAAAGGAGAAAACAATGAAGAACCAAATTAAGAGAACCCAAGAAAACCCGAAAATAAGTCCAAAGGAATTTCCGCCTCAGCACGGCTCGTGTTTCAGGGGCTCATAGCTCCTCCCGGGACTCGTTTCTCGCCGCCACCAGACATCGCCGCGCACGGGTTCAGCCTCCTATCAGCATTTAGCCTCGTAGGCCGGGATGAGTCCCGGCAACGAGGAAAGTGGCGGGAAACGGCAGAGGCAACGCATTCTGCCGGCCAACCGCTGGCTAAAGTAAACTCTTGTGCAAGCGGCCTGGGTGGCGACCCATGCCAGGAACACCCACCTGGCCTCGCAGTACCGGCGTCTGGCGGGACGCCGGAAGAAGAGGCGAGCCCTGGTGGCGGCGGGACACTCCATGGTGGTGATCTTCTACTGTATGCTGAAAGAAGGCAGGACTTACGCGGAGCGAGGGGGTGACTTCTTCGACCGTATGGAACCCGAGCGCCTCACTTGCTACTACCTCAAACGCGTCGCGGCTGTTGGCCACAAGGTCGCGCTCGAAATGCTCGTCCCTGCCTAATGGAAACTTTTGAAGCAGTACTACAAAGTTTATGATGGCGCAATATGGCACAGGTTTGTCGCAAACTGCGCCTTGACATGGGAAGCCTTAGCGCATAGATTGCCTGCGAAGTGCCCAAAGTCGAGGCGCGACTCTGTGAACGATATGGTCCCCATGCGAGTAGACGAAAAGAATTTTCATCGCCAGTCATTAGCGTTAGCAAGCGCGAAGCTGGTCAGCTGCATGACACCTGTGAAACACCGAGGGAGCACTCAGCGTCGCGTGTCCAGGGGGAGTTCTCTATCTCGTTCGGGAGCGCCTTGCGAAAGCCGGACCTAGGCAAAGGCTGTGCTGTCCAGTAACTCACAATTGAAAGGGGTCACGGGGAACAGCCGATAGCGGGGGCACCTGGCCCTGACCCACCGACTGAAAAAGGAGGAAAAACCATGTCATGCAAGTACCCGAGAAGGGGCTCCAGAAACGGACTCCCGATACTCCTCCCGATGGGAGCCCTGCTGCTAGGGATGTTCTTACCCTGTTTCATTCAACTTTTGGCCGCACAGGAAAATCGCGGCACGGTGGCGGGGGTCGTAACGGATCCCACCCACGCAGTGGTGCCAGGTGCCAAAGTCGCCCTACGGAACATCAATACTAATGTGGAGAGGGTCTTGGAGACGGACCGTGGCGGTTTCTATCGATTCGACTTTGTGATTCCCGGAATCTATCGTGTGACCGTAGAGGCCGGTGGCTTCCGGAAGTACGTGCAAGGGAACGTTACCGTGCAGACCACCGGTGACGTCACTGTCAACGCGGCCCTGGCGCTCGGCGCCCTGAGCCAGACCGTGGAAGTCAACGCGACGGTCACCCAGGTCCAGTTCAACACTTCGGCCATGGTGCCGGTTTTTGCCACGTCCACCGAGGTGAAGAACCTCCCGATATTGGCGATGAGCCCCATCACGCTGGTACTGCTGGATCCGGCCGTGGTCAACGAGTATTGGGACGTTGGCCATCACTACGCGTACTACTTGTGGTCCGACACCCAGTTCGATATCGGCGGCCATACGAGCTCGAAGAACGAATTGCTGCTGGACGGCTCGTCGCTGAACATCGCTGGGCACGGTAGTTACACCCCGTCCATGGATATGACGCAGGAAGTGAATGTTGTGCAAAATCCCACGGATGCCGGGTACGGCTTCAGCGGGGGCAGCGCGATCAACCTCTCCGTGAAGTCGGGCACCAATGCCGTTCACGGCACGGCATACTACTTCGGCCGGAATCCGGCCACGGACGCCTTGGTCAACCGCATCACCCGCTCGCCAGCCGTCTTCAAGCAGAACAGCGTTGGCGGCACCATCGGGCATCCTATCATCAAAAACAAGTTGTTCAACTTCTTTGGTTACGAGTGGTGGAAGGAGCTATCGCCGTATTCTCGGGAAGAGACCATGCCGACGGCAGTGGAGAAGGCTGGCGACTTCTCCGGGGCTCTGACGCCGCAGGGCACGATGCGAGTCATCTACGACCCGACCACCACGGTGTTTGACCCGGTCACTAACAAGGTGACTCGCACCCCGATCAGTTGCAACGGTGTGGCGAACGTCATCTGCCCTGGGAGGATCGATCCTACCGCCAAATTGCTCATGCCCTATATCTGGGGGCCGAACAATCCCGGCGACGCCCTCGACGGCCTGAACAATTTGAAGGTAACCTACGACTGGTGGACCAAATACTGGAACGTCTCCGACCGCGTCGATTACAACATCAGCGACAAGTGGCGCCTCTTCGGTCGCTTCAGCAAGCTCGTGTCGACGAATGACAACGCAAACTGGGCCGACAACCACTCGATCGCCATCGGCTCCGACGGCGGCAGCCTCGTGTCGGGGCTGAACGCCGGAATAGACCTGCTGTATATGACAAGCCCGCGGACCACCCTGGATATCCGCTTTGGCACCACCCAAATGCATAACGAATACGATTCGCCGACATACAGGGTGAAGGACAGCGTGTGGTCGGGCTTGTGGCCGAACAATAACTTTTACGCTCCCCTCCTGGCCCCGCTTGCGGACGCAGGGGGCCCTTACTTTCCCGGCTTGAATTGGAGCGGTATTGGCAGCGCCACGGCCGGCACCAACGGCTGGTACGGTCAACGCGGATTCTCGTGGAACCCGGAAGTGAACTTGACGCACGAGGTCGGCAAGCACCACCTGAAGTTCGGGTGGCAGTTGCGCTACTCGTACGACCAAAACTTGATACCCCCTGCGGGGCCAGGCTCTTTTTATTTTAATGCCGTTGACACCGGGAGCACGTTCCTGAGCGATTTCACCCCCTCCCAGACCGGCGACATGTGGGCCTCGTCGCTGTTGGGTGCTCTGAACAGCGGGGTAGGCACCGTTATACCCCGCGTGAACCTGCACCAGCAGCAGTGGGCATTCTATGCCCAGGACGACCTCAAGCTCACCAACCGCATCACCCTGAACCTCGGGTTGCGTTGGGAGCGTGAGCCTGCTTCGGCCGATACGCTGCACCGCTTGATTCGAACCTTCGATACGGACCTGGCGATCCCGGGGTTGCAGGGTATGACCATCTGGGGTCCGCAGCAGGTTGCAGTCTTGCAAGCCAACGCGGCCTCCCTCGAGAATATGATCTATTCTTTCACCGGCGGGATGGTCCGCACTACAAGCAGCCGGCCGCGATTGTACGATGCTCCGTGGCACACCTTCCTGCCGCGCGCCGGCATTGCGATTCGCCTCGACGACAAGACGGCGTTCCGGGCGGCCTACTCACGCTTTGCGATACCGATGTTGATTGAGCACTCGGACGCCGATAACATGCCGATAGACGGCTTCTCATCAAGTACCCCCATCCTGCCCCCGCTGGGCGGCATACCGCGCGCCTTCCTCAGCGATCCGTTCCCCACAAGTGGCGCGTACTCCAACCCGTTACAACTGCCGGCTGGCACCGCCTTGGACCCCTGGTATGACGTGGGCAACAGCATTGGACAGTTCTGGAACGGCAACCTCATAAAGACGCCGATCAACCACCGGTTCAACTTCACCCTTCAGCGGCAGGTGCGCCAGACCTTCGCCCAAGTCTCGTTCTTCATGGGTATCGAACACAACCTCGGTGATGTCGGTGGTGGCAATATGGACAATTTCCACAATATCAACCAGATGAACCCGATGTTGGCGTACCAGTATAAGGGCCTCACTGCCGTGAATGCTCCGAATCCCTTCTACAATCTGCTGCCGGCCAACATCATGCCGGGCCCCTTGCGCACGGAGCAAGAAGTGCCGCTGAGCCAGTTGCTGAGGCCTTATCCGCAGTATCTTGATATCTGGCAGCGTGGTTGGCCGGGCTACAAAGACCACTACTACGAGCTAACTGCGTCGGCCCAGCGCCCCATGTTCCACAGCTACACATTCCTGGTGGGATACAACTACCAAAAGGAAACCGCCTCGCAGTACTTCAACGACATCGCCAACTACTACAACCAATTCACCATGATGGATCGCGGACTCCCGCGGCACAATTTCCGCGCTGCCGGCACCCTTGAGCTACCGGTCGGCAAGGGCCGCCGGTACCTGAGGAATGCGCCCGGGGTTCTCGATGGAATCGTGGGCGGGTGGTCCACCAGCCACATCTTTTGGTGGCGAAGCGGCAATCTGGATATGTTCGGCCCGGCTCAGATGCTCTGCGACCCGACCCAAAATATTCCAGCCGGGTCTTGGTTCAATGGGAGTTGTTTGCAGGTCCTTCCCGCGTATACTCCTCGGACCAATCCGTGGCACTACCCGAGCCTGCGCGGGCCGCGCTATTGGGACATTGACTCGACGCTGGTGAAGTCCGTCAAGCTCACTGAGCGACTTAACCTCGAGGTGCGCGCGGAGTTCTACAACCTGACTAACGCTTTCATGCCCAGCGACCCCGACATGACACCCCAAGACGGCACCACGGGCAGGTCCACCTGGGTGGCAAACGGCAACTACGGCCGCAACATGCAGTACATGATCCATTTCCGCTGGTAACGCGGGGGCGCTTTTCCCCCGCCTTTTCCCCCCTCGGCACACCCGGCCTCGAGGGTGCGCCGAGGGGGCTATAACTACATAGTTCAAAGACTTGTAGTTGGAAAAATCTCGAAAGTAACTTCCCCAAAGCAATTGTGTCGTGGCTAGTCATCGGTGTGTGTCCTACGACGACACGGAGAGTCTCGTTTTAGTCGCGTCCAGCAGCCGCGCTCTGTCCACGAAGAGGTTTCATGCAAAGGCGTGATGTTCTGAAAATGATCCCCTTCTCGATAGCCGGGATGAGGGAACTTCCCGGAATGGGCCAGGGAGTCCGGCGGGCTGCTGCCGGCATGGGGGCAAGCCTCTCGTGACCAAGGTCAAGCTGTACAATGGAACACCCACATATTTCCTAAACGGCCAACCGGTCTTTGCCGGGATGTGCTGGGGTACACCTCCCTCGACGGATGGTTGGGTGGATGCTGAGTACGCGGCAGGGTTTAGGGAAGCGGGGATTCACATTTATGCCTTCGACACAGGGATGGGTTACGAGTGGGTGGAGCCCAAGGCAGGACGGTCGAACCCTTTTGATTTCTCCACCCTCGAGGCCTGCTGGGGGCAGGTCATTGGTGTCGACCCTCTGGCCCGATTTCATCCCCGTGTGCATTCCGAGGTTCCGCCTGACAGTTGGTGGATGAAGGCTTATCCTGGCGAATGCGAGATCACCTCGGAGGGGAAATCGTTGGGCCAGTCTTTTGCCTCGGAGGTATGCCGGAAGCAATTCAAAGATTTCCTCAAGGCCTTTATCGCTCACCTCAATCGCACCGGTTTCATTGATCGAGTTACCGCTTTCCAGACGAGATCAGGGACCACCGGAGAATGGATGAAGAACACCTGCAAGTACTCCCTCTGTGCGGATTATAGTGAGCCGACGCGCCGGCACTTTCGCCTCTGGCTCCGTCAGCATTACGAGAACGATCTCGCCGCGTTTCGAGCCGTCTGGAATAATCCGCAGATCAGCTTTGACACGGCAGAAGTTCCCTCGGCTGAAGAACAACTTCAGACCAAGCTTTACACCTTCCGCGATCCCACACGGGAGCGAAACGTCATCGATTACTACCGTTGCTTGGCGGATCTGTGCGGCGACCTGCTTATCGATTTCTGTCGCACCGTAAAGGAGGCCACGGGCGGGAAGAAGCTGGCGGGCGCTTTCTACGGTTATTTGATGGAGCAGGCTTCGAGCGGAGGGTTCTACACGGGAATGCCGGAGAGCGACTATTCGCGTTGTCAGCGGAGTGGCCATCTGGGTCTCAGGAAGGTTCTCGATTCGCCATACGTCGATTTTCTGGTAGGTCCCTATAGCTATGGCTACCGCGGCGTCGGGGGTGAGGCGCCAGCCATGCAGCCAACGGAGTCGGCCCGGCTGCACGGAAAGCTATGCATCATTGAAGACGACACGCGCACCCACATCGCTCAAGAACTAACCTACGGTCACGCCAATTCGCTTTCGGAAAGCGTCACTATCCTGCGGCGGAGCTTTGCCCGGGTAGTCACCCATGGCCAGGGCATGTGGTGGTTGTGCGAGTATACCAATCCCGCCCGAGAACCGGCATTTAGGCCTTTGCTCGAGAGCTTTCGCGAGCTCGGCACCTTTCGCCTTCAAACGGACCGCACCCCAAGTGCTGACATTGCCGTGCTGCTGGACGACGAGAGCTTCTTCTATGAGACGGACCGAATGAATCTGGATATTCCGCTGGTTTATCAACAACGCCTGTGGGGCCTGCCGCGCATCGGTGCGCCTTTCGATGCGTTCCTTTTGCAGGACTTGATTGAAGGCCGATTGAGGCCCTACAAGCTTTACATATTCCTGAACAGCTTTCGGCTTGATAAAACGCGGCGGGAAGCCTTGAAGCGAAAACTGTGCAAGGATGGCCTCGTGGCGTTGTGGATCTATGCGCCCGGCTACCTCGATGAAGGGCCTTCGCTGGAGCATATGGAGGAACTGACGGGGTTCAAGTTTGGCATGGGCGAGCAACCCTGGGGACCGCTCCTGCACATTGTGGACTTCGCTCACCCCATTACCGCCGGCCTGCCGCAAGATCTCTTTTGGGGCACGAACAACAAGTTGAGTCCGATTGTTTACCTGCAAGATCCTGACGCTCGGGTGCTGGGGCAAGTAGTATTCTCAGAGGGTAACTGCAAGCCGGGGATGGGCGTCAAGACCTTTCCTGGATGGACCTCGATCTACGTCGCTGCCCCCAACCTGCCTGCGCCAGTGCTGCGTGGGATGGCGCGCTTTTCGGGGGTTCATTTGTACAATCAGGAGGGCGATGTCTTATATGCGACTCGAGAACTGCTAGCCGTGCACACCGTTTCCGGCGGTGATCGAACCTTCAGCCTTCCTCGCGAGGTAGAAGAAGTCTACGACTTGTTTGAACGGAAGTCGATTGCGCGGGATACCACGGAATTTCAGGTGAAGTTACAACCGATCTCGACCGCGCTGTTTTACACGGGAGGGGCGGCCCTTCTTTCGAGCTTGAAAAAAACAAGTTGAAGGTGAATCGTGTTAATTGTGGACAGCACGCTAGCCACGTGACCTGCGCTAGTCCGCTGGAAATTCGTCCCTGCCCTCCAACTTGAGGGTGGTGTCATGCACTGCCTTTTTGCTTGACCGAAAATGAGTGAACCTTGAGTGCGCTCGACGCCGTGAAACTTCGCGGTGTTCAGATTTGGCTTTCGTCATCAGTAAGATCGGAGGACTACATGAAGCGACGCTATTTCATGGCGACAACCCTCGGGGCTCTCGCGGTAGGCGGCTTGGGGGACCTTCTTTCGGGCTCAGGAGTCTCTGCGGGGGAGGCAACCACCTCTGCCAGTGGCGCTCGTCGCGACGCCGACATAGAGGGCAAAACGGGTATCGGAAGGCCGCTTTACCAACACGACCCGTTGAAGTGGCTATACATAGGCTGGGAGAACGACCATCCGAAGTCCTGGACGTTCATGAGTGGTGGCCTTGGGCCGGGCCAGCAATCGGTAATCCAGTACACCGTGACCGTCGGAGGGAAGTCGTATTGCCCGGATGAATTGGCTCCAGACCGTCAAGAGAAGATCCGCTGGCATCTACGCGAAGGATATCTTCCATGCCCAGTTTCGGAGTGGGTCGCTGGGCCGGTCAAAGTGGAAATCCAGCATTTCGCGAATCGGATTCTTGAAGATAATCTAACGGCCATCTATTCGCGCGTGCACTTGACTAATACCTCCGGTTCTCACCAAAAGCTCCGGCTCAACATTAATGCGGGGCCGACTGTGGAGGTCCCCCTTTCGGCCAAGCCCACGGGAGGCACTCCGGGATCAATGTTCTATGACATTCCACTTGAGGCAGGGGGTTCAGCCAACAGGGACTTCGTCATCGTGGCCAGCGGCGACGTCGCGAACACGCTGAAGGTCAACAAGGTCGTCAACCCCGGCTTCGAGGAAGATTCGCAGCCGACCAAGACGCCCAAGGGGTGGAGTACCTCCGGTGACGCGAATGCGAACTACACGATGAGAGAGAGCATCTCTAACTACTCGCAGATTGAAGACAGGGAAGAACTCCAGGCGCAAGCGGAGCAGTACATGAAGGTGCAAGTGCAGCGTTCGGGCAGGTACCAGCTCGTCCATCACGACGCAAAGGATTTCAAGGTTTATACCTATCAGACCCTCACCCGTCTGCCGGCCGGCACTTATGAACTGCGCGCCTGGGTACGGTCTGCTGGTGGGCACAACGCATCCCGTATGTTGGCCAAGCAGTACGGAGGCCCGGATTTATCTGCCGATATTACCGGCGACCAGTATCATGTGTTGACCATCCCCAACATCAAAGTCACAAGTGGGAAATGTGAAATCGGGTTTTTCTCGGAGGGAGACGCGAATACTTTTGCGGTGGTGGATGACGTAGCCTTCTACGAGTCGATGGGCTATGGGGCGCGAGTGGCGGAAGTGTTGAAATCTGCTGGCAGCTTCGACGACAATTATGCCCGTATGGCGGAGCATTACAACGGGCGGATCGCGGCCCTTGCCCACCCGGTAACTTTACCTGTCCCGGGGTTGGCCAATATGTATAAGTCCATCCAGATCCTGGTTTGGGAATGCATGGTGAAATGTGGGGACGATTATGAAATCCGGCCAGGAGGCAAAACTCCCACTCCTTGGGTGTACAGCTATGACCGGACGTTTCCTCACGACATTCCCAATTACGCGGATGAGTTCATGCGCGAGGGGGATTACGACGTCGCCAAGAACATGCTGAAGAGCAGTTACTACAAGGCCTTGAATGCCACCCATTGGGATGTTAATTATTTGGATACGATCGGCAAGTATATGCTTCCGTATGCCGAGTATATGGGGGCCACGGGTGATCTGGCCTATTTCACTCCGGCGATACGCGAGGAGCTGAAGACCGCGGCGCGCAACATTCACAAGTGCCGGGTTTTCGACGACCCGTCCCATTACGGATTGATGAAGAAGTCGATGGACTTCGAGAATTGGGAGAGCGACTACCTGCTGTGTGATAACTGGGGCGCCCTGCACGGCCTCCAGGCCTACAAGTACCTCTGTGATAAATGGGGCGATGAGGCGGAATCGCAATGGGCGGCAAATGAGATAAAAGACCTGAACGAGTGTGTCAATAAGGCCCTTGACCAGACCTGCGCGCGAAGGAAAACGGACTACTACCTGGGCGCCTTTGACGACTCGACGCTCAAGAGTTACGCCGACAGTTACTATTCTTGGGTGCCGTACTCCGGCGCTTTGAGTACCTTCCCTTGGGGGGCGTACTTGAAGGGTTTCGAGCTGGGAGGCACCTGGGAGGAGAAGTTTGATGCCTCCATCCGATATGCGCTGGAGGAGCGGGACAAGAGGGGAATCCCACCCGGGAGCTGGGGTGCGTGGTGGGGCCAGGTCACTTATGGGACCACCTATAACGCCAGCGCGGGTCTTCAATGTTTATTCTCTGAAAAATATCGCACGGAGATCATCAAAAATCTGGAGTTTTTGTTGAACAATCAATGTGCTCCATTCCAGTGGTCGGAGGCGTTCGAAAACAAGGGGAAGGGGCAGTGGGTGGGCATGTACACACCACAGGTGAGTTATGGGAATTATGAGAGTTGGGGGGCCAACTTCAGCAAGCAGGCCCTGTTGCAAGCGTGTATTTCTGTAAAGACCGATGGCACGGTGATTATTGGGCGAGGCATACCAAACCACTGGCTCAAACCCGGCGATACAATCGAGTGGGCGAACGTGAATGTCAATGATAAGCGCAAGATTAGCTTCAGGATAAGCAGCACGGGATCGGAGGTAAAACTACTCGTCTGGGGCGACGAGCCGAAGGGGAATGTGCGCCTCAACCTTCCCGCGTTCAAAAACAACATCGCCTCCGCCGATTCTGGAACTGTCGACAACGCGAAAGGCGTCGTCACCTTGACACCGTCGGAGACATCCGTAACCGTGAAGCTCCAGAAGCCTATCGCTGAAGCTTGACTTCCGCTCGCGGCGCGGACACCTTTCTGATTCATTACCGTAGATTGTGGTCCCCAACTCTTCCAAGCGCGGGGATCCATGACCGATTCTCCTCGCTTCTCTAAGGTGCATGACAAGAATGTGGTGGCAGTCACGCAACATTCCTCAAACCAGATCGCTGCTCCCAGAAGTTCTCGAACCGGCCGCTGAGTTTGCAGACCGGTAAGGCGATAATGGCGGAAGCCCCGCGCACGGTGTAGTACATGCCGCCTCGTTTTGAACATCGGAGCGGGGCATTGGTATGCCCAGAGACAGATGCTCGCACCGACGAAGCCGAGTAGAATGTGCCTATAGATTTATCCTTAGAAGTGGCTGCGCGCTGGAATGACTGCGACGCGAAGCGTGTCCCTCTTCTGAAAGAGGGCGGTGTCACCACGGTCCTGTTGCCGGAGCGAAATGAGGTTTTTGAGAGTGCCTGCCGCGGACCTGGACTCGAAGTTCTGGCACTGACGAAAGGCCTCTGACCTGTTATTCTCAGCGAAGCGAAGAGTTTCGCCCTGAGTATTTTCTAGACACTGCGAGATCCTTCGACGCCTGCGGCTCCCTGGGATGACAGGGTCAAGGAGTTTTTCCACAGCCTGTTTATACTGCTAGGCGGCGATGCCGCAGAGGTGGGATTGCTGCTATAGGGAGGGAAGATGTTTACTCGGAGAGATTTGCTGCGCACCGGTGCGCTGGCCGCCGCGGGCGCGATCCCTGGGGTCAGGCTAGCTGGGGCCCCATTTGTTCTCCCCCAAGCTTACTTCGGACTCCACCCTATCATCGAGAGTAATCCCAAGGCCGTCTTTGTCCGGCGCACTTATGTGGCGCACAAAATGGATGAAGAAGCCAAACGGCGCGAGGGGCTCACGTTGGCCAGGGAGATCTTCGTACCCATGGAACGACCCGGAATTCCCGTGACCCATCGCGTCATTCTCAAACCGAACTTCACGAGCGTACACGTCAACAATCGTCCGGACGTGGAGAGCTGGGGCACGGGAACGGATCCGCAGTTTTACGAAGGTATGATCATGGGCCTAAAGGAACTTGGCTTGAGAAGGTTTTGCTTCATTGAAGCCAACAAGTACTACTTGTGGAACGCTCGAGGGTTCGTGGACATAAACCAACGCCTCGGAGTGCAGATGAATGAGCCTGATCGCCGCCCCCGGCACTTGCGCGAAAGCTGGGAGATGACCTGGAGCACGGTGCCCGACGCGGTCGTCTACAAACGGATTCCTCACTATGCACCCGTCAACGAGCCGGGCACCTGGCTGCTCAACATCGCCAAGTGGAAAGCTCATGGGATGTGCATGAGCTTGTCTGTGAAGAACGAGCAAGGATTGGTCGTGCTGCCTTACACTCAATTCTGTCCGGGCTGGAAGATGGTGACTGGAGTGCCCGACTTCATGAAGTCAGATATTCAGCCCAACGCGGAAGCTGTAATCCGAAAATCGTTCGAACGCCACGTCAAGCTCCATTACGACCGCTACGACAGCCGCGCTGAGGTGAGCCCCATGCACCAGGAGATTTGGGCACACAAAACCTGCGACCACATGAGCGTGATGAAGACGGGCCTGGCCATGATCGAGGGCATCTACGCGCGGGATCGCAGCGGTTTTGAGGAAGGCCAGGACTACATTACAAATCTAGTTATGTTCAGCAAAGACAAGTTCCGTCTGGACGTGATCGGAATGTACCTGGGAGGCCACGAACCGGGCGACGTCAACCTCTTCCGCATCGCTAAGGAACGCGGACTAACTGACACCTTCAACCCGTGCGAGATCCCGATTTACGAATGGACAAACGGCTCGGCCTTTCCTCGAAAACTGACTGACTTTGCTCGCACCCCGCTGAATACCTCTTACCTACAACTACCTGGCGAGCCGCTCTACCATCTGGTGAACGAGTCCTTCGATTACGAGAAGTACAAGGTTTAGCGGTAGTTTACTGCGAAATTGCTAAAGGCAGCGATATCTGGTTGCACTCTCATTGGCTTCTTTCCGGTGCAAAAGTGATCGGCTTCCACCAACGTTTTCGCATTGAGCATGGCGCGGAGGGGGTCCGAACGCTTCATTTTGGGCTTGACACGAACCGTCGCACCAGCTGAGTTCACAATCGATTATGTCGATTACGAATACTCAGAAGACCCGAGACGCCCTGCTCCGCCGACTCCCCCGTTTGGCCTGACTCACTCTGTTCGGCGCTCTCTCGGAGACTTACCGCACCTGTGGACGCGCGGGCTGCCGCTGCCACCAAGGCCACAACCACGGCCCCCATCTCTACGTGAGTTCTCGGGGGCCGGACGGCACCACCGGCTACTACGTCCCTCAACTCTTGGCCGCGCCGATGCGCGAGGGGGTGACGGCTTGGCAGGAACTGCAGCGCATGGATGAGGTGTTGATCGAGCGGGAGGAGGAAGCATTGCGACGCCGACGGCCGAAGAGTCGCCCGCACGGGCGGCCGGGAACTCCTGCCGCGGTAGCTTTGCGGATGCTGGTGCTGAAGCACCTCTACGATTAAAGTCTTGCTGACTGCGAGCGGGAAGTGCGCGGCAGCTTGATTTACCGGGCCTTTTGCCGCCTTGACTGCGAGCGGGTACCGGATGAGAAAACCCTGATTCGTCTGTCTCAGGCTTTGGGGCCCGAGGTGCGGAAAGGGATCTTGGAACGTTTGGTTCAAGCGGCGCGCCAGCGCCGGGTGGCGCGAGGACGGAAGCTGCGGGTGGACACCACGGTGGTAGAGACGAACCTTCATCATCCTACCGACAGCACGCTGTTGCAGGATGGGGTGCGGGTCATCACGCGCCCGCTTCACAAAACGCGGAAGGTGGTGGGCAAGCTGCGCTTCCGCGATCGTATCCGCAGCGCAGGCCACCGCGTCTTCGCCATCGTGCAACAAAGCCGAAAGTTGAGCGAGAAAGCGGAAGCCGAAGTGAAGAAGCTTTATCGCCAATTGATGGGGACCACGCGGGCTGTGCTGCGGGAGGCCCACAGCGCGGTCGCCGCGGCGAAGCGGCGGGCGAAGACGTTGGCGCCCGTGTTGCGCCAGCGGGTGCAGGGACTCGGCCAGCAAATAAAATCCCTAAGCAGGTTGACCCAGCGAGTGCTGGAGCAGATCAAGGGCCGCGTCCTGAAGGGCGACACCCATCACCCGCACAAGGTGCTGAGTGTGTTCGAAACTCACACCGAGGCGATTCGCAAACGGAAGAAGGCGAAGCCCAATGCATTCGGCAAGCTGGTGAAGGTGCAAGAAGCCGAGGGGCAGTTCATCACCGACTACCAAGTCTGTCGCCAGCGCGTACCCGATGGAAATCTCTGGGAACCGAGCCTGGAGCGCCACCAGCAACTCTTCGGAGGCCCGCCGCACATGGTCACCGCCGATCCCGGCTTTGCCTTGGCCGCCAACGAGCAGGAGGCTACGGCGCGTGGCGTGCCCCGCGTGGCTCTGCCCCGCCGGGGGCGCTTGTCGGCAGCCCGACGCGCACATCAAAAGCAGCGTTGATCTCGACGAGCGATGCGCTGGCGCACCGGATGCGAAGGACGCATCAGCGCCCTCAAACGACGGTGCGGGCTTTCCCGATGCCGCTATCGCGGCGTGCAGGGGATGGGCCGCTGGGTGGGGTTGGGAGTCGTCGCCAATAACCTCCTGGCACTTGCCTGAGTCCCAGTTCCCAAATTTTGGATGCCCAGAAGGAGACGAAGAGAAGAAAAGAAGGATAAAGCGAAAGGGAGAGGTAGCCCAAAACCATTAAGCCGATGCGTAGCTCCAAAAGCCTCTCCCGATCTGGTGCTCATCTGAAACGTCATTTTTGCACGGGAAAGTAACTAGGCCACGAGGCGGGAAGAAACCTGAATGGCCACACGTGCCACGGCCAGCTACAATTTATGAACGAGTACAAGATTGGTACAACTTGAGCGTTCCGAACATGCTTTTCCGTGACTTAGGGTTGCAAATCGTGCCGCAAAATCAACGAGATACCTTAACTGAGCTAGCCCCTTTCATCATGCAGGCGATGACCCTCGACGAGTACACGAGAGATACGCTGACGAATGAGCGCTTGCTGGCTGGGCTTACGGGAATCCTCGCGGGCATGGCAGCGCTGCTGGCCGCCATCGGCTTGTACGGGGTGGTTGCTTGGCCCGTGGCGCGGCGCACGCGGGAGTTCGGCATCCGCGTGGCGCTCGGCACCAGTAAGTGGAATCTGCTCTGCATGGCGCTGCGCGATGTTCTCGCGCCCGTAATAGCGGGCCATGCCATTGGTGTGCCCGCGGCATCCGCGCTGGTGCAATTGATCAGGAGTCTGCTTTACGGCGGGGGGCCAGCCGATCCGTCCACAATTGCTGGCGCTGCGTTGGTGATGTGCGTGGTTGCCGCTGCCGCAGCCAACCTGATCGCGCGCCGTGCGACGAAGGCGGACCCGATGCTCGCCCTCCGATACGAGTGAGAGAACCTGCACGGTCGTCAACCGGAATGAGTGACCTCTAGTTTCCGGCCAGATTGAGAACCAAGAGCGGCAACCGGAAACTGCGTAATCGTGGCGGACCCCAGGATTGTGTCCCGAGCTGGCAAGATCGAAAGCGAACGCGCTATTAGCGGCCTACGCAGGGTTACCGGAAGCTCACAAATCTTCAACCAGGTCGGCATTCAAACCTCCCCGGCCGTCGCCGGCGGTACGGTCTACTTCGGCTGCCGCGACTCGCACCCGTATGCCGTCGACGCCAGAACCGGGCAGTAGAAATGGAACTTCCCGACTCAGGGTTCGTGGGTAATTGTCTCTCCCGCGGTGTGTGACTACCTCGTGTATTTCGCCACCTCCGGCAGCGCGCTCTTTCACGCCGTCGATGTCGCGACGGACAAAGAACGCTTCACGTCTCCCACCGGGCTCTTCGTCTTCTCCTCGCCTGCCGTGACGGGCGATATGGCCTACTTCGGGGTGGGGAGCGGCAAACTGCTCGCTCTGGATTTGAAGTCCGGGAAGCCACGCTGGGAGTTCCAAACCGAGGCCAGCAAAGCGAATCTGTCCGCGTTGGGACTGCCGGACGGCAAGCCGGATCATACCAAAATCTTCGCCTCCAACTTCTGGGAAGACATGGTCCTGGCCGTGCAACAATTTTCCGCACTCGGAGCGATTCTCTCTTCCCCCTGCGTCGTGGACGGCGTCCTCTACGTGGGAAGCACTCACGGGTACGTCTACGCTCTGAAGCCCTCTCCAGCACACTGAGGGAAAACGTCGAGGAATCTTCTATTCGCCAGGCACAACGGAGAGCGCAGGAAGGTCTAGGCGCAATACTGTTCATTTAACGATCCTCACGGATGCAGAAAAGTTGATGCGGCGAGTAGGTCCCCGCTTGCGAGGCCGCAGCCGGTAGTTGCTCATTTTGCGCTTCACGCCGCGGGGGTTGATGCGATGGCGGCTGCAACTCACCCGTTCCTGCAGAATCTCCTGGAGTATGGCCTCATGAAACGCTCTCTTCTGCCGAGGGGGGAGTAGCGACATAGCGAGCCAGGCGCCGTTGTATGACCCGCACGGCATGGAGGAAGGAAAGGTGGTCGGGATCTTCATCCGCCTGCAGGGCGGCCTCGTGCATCAGGCCGCGAATGGCAAAGTGGGCCATAAGGAGTCCATAAAACTCCTGCCGGACCAGTTCCGGAGTCTTGCTGCGCAGGACGATCTGGGCACCCCGCAGATGGGTCTTCAGTTCGTCCAGCGTGGTCTCAATTTCCCATCGCTCGTGATAGAGCGCCGCCAGTTCTTTCGCCGGGGCCGATCGGGGATCCAGAATCGTGGTGATCAGGCGATAGATCGGCTCCGCTCCTGGCACATCCTGCAGACGATATTCGATCACGCGGACCGTAATGGGGTGGCGCTGATTCCGGCGGTCCGAGGTGGACCGATAAATGCGACTGAGGTAGGAGCCATCCGCCAAGCGCTGGTCCACCTCCAAACGCGCATTCTGGCGGACTCGCCAGAGCAGTTCAGCGCCCGTCTGCGCGGCTTTCTGCCACAGTTCGTAGCCGGGGAAAAACCGGTCGGCCAAGCACAGCATGCCTTTTTTCAGGGCGGGCACCACGGCTTGCGCCAGTGTGATCTCATCCGTCGCATAGGAATCCACTTGCGCCGCCCACAGAACGTGGGTGCCATTTTCCAGCAAGCCCACGAAGCGAATCTTGGGGTAGGCACTCGATCCCCGACTGGCCCCGGGCCGGCCGAAGGCCCGGTCGTTCGCCGCGGTGTCTGCCACATCCAAGGTGCTGCCATCCAGGCTCACCAGCCGCCGTTGTCGATACCAGGCTCCCTGCGTCCGTTTTTCGGCGATCGGGGTTACGACGGTCTCGTACAGCTTCTTCAGCGGTTCGGTCCCCAGCCGGCTGCGGGCTTGCGAGATCCCCGATTTGCCCGCTACCTTTACGGTGGCCGACGGATCCAGCAGCCACTGCACTCCCTCCAGCAAGCAGCGCAGCACCTCGCGATAGGAAGAGCGCATGTAGAGCGCCAACGCGATGACGTAATAAACCACCACATGGGCGGGCAAATCACGCTCCCGCCGGCTGGTGCGGTTCGTCTGCTTCAAAGCCTCGCGGACTTTCTCGATGGGGAAAAACTTGGTGATGACACCCAGGCTGATGTAGTCGGTAATGCGGCTGCCTGCAGGTAGAGTTCCGACGGTACGGGCCATTCTGGGGGACCTCCCGCCCCAACCAGAATAGCACAAGAATCACGTTAAGTGAACAGTATTGGGTCTAGGCGTATCTTGTCGGGGCTGTACCAAAGGGTGTCCGCGGGCTCTTCCGCAACCTACCGATCCGTCATGGCCGTCTCAGGCCATTTTTGGTTGTGTCAAAAGATGTCCTTTTCGTAAACGCTGGTGGAGCCAAGCTCGCGTCGGTCGCTGGCACTGTGGAAAATCTCTTTGATGGGATCTCCGATACGAACTTGCGGGGAGTCTACTTTACCTCACAGAAAGCTCTTCCCCTTCTCAATGATGCTGGCGCGGTAATCTTCACCTCCTCCTTCGACGAGTTTGGCATGGCAGGTACATCTGTCGCCTCGGCGACAAAGGCTGCGGTGCGCTCATTGACAAGGACCCTGGCCAGCGAACTCCTGCCACGAAAGATCCGTGTGAACGCCATCAGCCCGGGTGTCATCACAACTCAAATTTTCGGCAAGCTTGGCGTTCCGAAGGAAGTCGTGGAAGAGATCGGCATATCACTGCAGGAAAAGATCCCTTCAAACGGTTTGGCTCTCCTCAGGAGATCGCGAAGGCCGTGGCCTTTCTTGCGTCTTCCGATGCTTCGTACATCACCGGCATCGAGCTTGCCGTCGATGGTGGGCTGACACAGCTCTGACTTGGGTTCTGTCAGCGTTGGGAACAGCCGGAACTTTGCGAGGAGCGCAACGACCGGCAAGTGGACGCACGCGGAAGAAGTGAACGCCGAATTGCTGAGCTTCCTGTCGTAGGAGTCGACGGTTATTGATCGGCGTCAGCCTGCGTAGGCCCTACTGCTTGACCTATAAAGTCCACAGAGCGGAATAATTAAGATCTGCAATAACTTTTGCAAGTTAGTTGCGATTTCCGGTTTCCAGTTTTTACCGTAAACTGGGTGGCTCGCAGGTCCGCGCCGGGACTCACGACCCAGCCGAATTCCAATTGTCTCTGGTTGCCGTGGTAGATTAAATCGATTCCGGAATAAACACCCTCGTATTTCACCTTGGCATATGTCGGCACAGCGGTGCGTGACTCCTTCGGGTCAATGCCAATGAAGTAGTTCGATTTGCCAGCGAGTTCGTTGAGCGCCGTCAGCTTCGCGGCCCTGTTTGCACCCTGAAGCTTTAGCCTGAGGACATCCGTTCTCCACGGTCCGCCGTCCACTCTTCCATTCCACTGACCCCTGAACCCTTGCAGCTGACCTCGTCCCTTCTGACTCGTGACACTTGACTTCTGGCTTCCAAGCGCAAGCAACGCTTCATTCCCCGTCAGGAACAGCGTGTACCCGCTCCCGCCCGATAGGAACTTCACCTGCGGGCCGGCTTGGCCCAGATTCGGCTCAAAGCTCAGAGGCAGTAGGCGATAGTTCTTACCCAAGTACGTGCGGCTTGCAGTGGTGTTTGGAGCAGTGCTCCGGTTCGTCGGAAAAGTGCGTCCCCTTCGCAGGGAGGACGTGATTCCAAGAAGAAATGTCGCGACGAGCACGGCAGGAAGCAGAAGCCGCCTGAAAACTGTCGGTGCCGGTGAAAAAGAACATCAGTTCTGCCGGTTTGGTGGGCAGCGGTCCCGTCGGCGGAGAGGCGGTCAAAAACTCTATAGCAGTTTCTAAATTTCTTGCTATGCTCACTTTTTTGCTATTTCTATTGTGCGCGCCATCGCCGATCCGCTCCTGTTCAGGGAGGACGTGTCCGAGGCTTTGGCCATGGGCGGTTCGCCGGGCCTGACCTGCCGAGATTACCTGGCCAATCCGGTAGCTAATCACCCAGGCGTGTACCCCACGGTCAACGCTGGAGATGCTCTCCTCCCCCTGCTTTGGTTCCTGTTGACGGCGCGGGAGGGTGATCGCCTGGAACCCTGAAAGTCGGAACACGAGAACGCGCTGCTGCCAGACGGCGGATTGATCTGCGCAGCCGAAGTTGGTGTGTGCCCAATCTCGCAAACAACCGACGCTTGCTGACGTGAAAACCGGCATAAATGATGCTCTTTTAAACCGGCGCGGACAGAAAACCAACGCGCAAGGCGCAGGTCCTGTAGCAACGATGCGAGTTTTCCGTTGATTTAAGGGAAGAATTCGTATACGCATGCTTCAACCCGCGGGCCCATCAAGACGCAGCGTTGGATGTAATGAAGCGTAGTTCCGTTGCCCGGGCGCTTCCCATAAAGCTGCTAATCGCTTTGTAGCTTACCCTCAAAAGACTCGCTACGTAACGGAGGCTTATCGAAACGATTGTCCCGAATACGCATCAACCTGCCGTGCTGTCGGCTGCCCATCCTGGCATAACACGACAAACCGTTGCTTTTTGTTCCCGCGCCGACCATCATGGAAACTTCAAGATGTTCGGAGGAATGGTGCCGCGGGAAGGAGTTGAACCGCCTACGCCAACCTTTTCAGGGTTGGTCAATGCGGCTAAGCCAAGCATATCAGGTAGTGCGGGAGAACGCGAGACAAGATGACAACCCCACCGCCCTGCCTATGGACTTCGAAGTGGGAAAGGCCCAAGCCCATGTCCACCGAGAAGAGGTCATCGAGCTGGTTGCTTTTTCTCCGTGACTTGGCGGATTACGCGCAGAAGATTCAATCCGGCGATCTTGCGAACTCGCTCGTCCGAGTATCCATGCCGCCGCATGGCCGTGATGAGCAGTTGGTAATCGCCGATATCGTGCATACCTTTGGGCAAGGGCACCCAGCCGTCGAAGTCGGAGCCCAGCGAGACGTGATCCTCTCCAACTACTTCGATCCAGTGATCCAGGACGACCACCAACTGGTCAACTGGCATGCACAAATCTTCTGGCAGATTCTCAGGCACGAGCGGATACTGCTTGGCCTCCTTTTCATTCACCGCTTCGAAGCTGGCTAACAGGGGAGCGGACGATGTGAAAAGAGCGGGGGGACGCGACTCCGTGTGGCTTTCAAGCCATTCGTGATACTTCGGGTTATTGAAGCCGTTGCCGAATTGAAGGCCAATCACACCCCCTTTGGCCGCGATTATTTTCGCCGTCTCATCGGTTATGTTGCGCGGCACCTTGACGATGGACATCGATCCGCCGTGGGAATAAATTATAGGATCACCGCTCGCTGCAGCGACCTGGCGCATCGTTGCATCGGACGCGTGCGCGACATCGATCACCATTCCCAGCCTGTTCATCTCGTGCACGACTTCAATCCCGCCCGCAGTAACGCCATTCCACTTTGGGGGAGAGCAGCATGAATCTGCAAAATTAGTGGTGGTATTGTGTGCAACGAACTCCGCTGACCGCAGTCCCAGGCGGTAGAGGTCGCGGAGCACGCCGAGATCGCCATCCAAATCGAAGCCTCCCTCGAGGTGCAAGAAGGCCGCGATCTTGCCACTCTTATAGATTCGCTCGATATCGGAAGCGTTTCGGGCTATCTCGATCTGGTCATGATTCTTGCGGATCTGTCGCAAGGCTAAATCCATCAAGATCATCGTCTGCTTCAGTTCGAATCGGTTGGGGCAGTAACTGTCCGACGTGAATAAGCTGAGGAATATGGCGTTGACCCCACCCTTGCGTATGCGCGGCAGATCGACTTGCCCATCCTTGTAGTGATCGCTGATGTCTCCACCCAGGTAGAGTTGGCGGTTAATTATGTGAACATGCCCCTCCATGACAAACGTTGGAGGACCTTGAGCAAGGCAAACCGCGTCAAGGCAAAAGAAAGCAAGAATCATCCGGATCAAGTCAAGTCCGAGTGTCGGCCTTGTTCTTCTCGCGGCTACGTTACGTGTGGATATATTTGCAATCGATCGCAAGGCAACCTCCCAAGGCTCGAATTATCGATGATCAAAGCCGTTGTCACCCACTGTATCTAGCCGCGGGCTTTCTTAAAATCCTTCCCTTGGCCTCTTTCCGGCGGCTTGGATAGCCCAGATAAGCAGGTATAAAAGACAACGCCGAAGTTTTCTGCGCTTCGATCCTGGGCTTGAGCTATTTGAACCGTCCGGGAACGGATACTTTCCGGCCGATAGCCATCACGGTCCCGAGTGCACACGCTATACCCCTGACTGACGCAACCGGTCGGTAGGGTCGAGGACTGGCGTCATGCTCCGTAGGTTCGGCCTATCTGTTGCTCCCCGTTTCCTCTGGGAGTGCCTCACTAGCCCAACCGTAAGCTGGTTTCCAGCCCCCGCCTCCTCAAACCCATCGTGCCGATTTCCAGCTCTTCGACCAGGTGCTCCGTACGTTTCATGATTCGGTTCATTTGGCGCTAGTACCTAGTGACGGAAGTCCGCGTTACATGGGCGGCGGTTAAACCATTTCTTTGGCATTGCTTGACATAACGCCCAATCTCGTCACCAAGTACTAGTTTAACAGTTGGCTGAGTCGCAAGAATCATAATATTTCGTATTTCGACACTGAGCAATACCTGACAAAGCGAAGGGGAGTGAGTAAAGCTCACTGCGTAAAGGCTTGAACCCAATCACTCCAATCCAAAGACTCATGACTCGGGGCAGCCGAACAAATTGGAGAGCGGGAACGACGTGCACTGAGGGTTAAGAGAATAAGACCTATAGAAGCAGACTTTCTTGTGATTGGTTTCGCGGATGACTTTTATGAAAGCTGCAGCAATGCATGAAGTCGGCAAGCCTCTCAGGATTGAAGACGTGCCGATGCCGGAGATTGGCCCTGAGGAAGCCCTTATCCAAACGCGCAGTTGCGGTATCCGCGGTACAGACCTGCACATTCTGAGGGGGTTTGGCTATATTTCGCCACTGCCTCAAATCCTCGGCCACGAGCCCGCGGGCGTAATCGCCAAGGTAGGAAATAGCGTTACGCATCTCTGGCCGGGCGATCGCGTTGTGCCTCACCTTTTTTACAGATGTGGGACTTGTTACTTGGCATAAGTTCCGTCGGCATCCCTCCGTCTTACCGTCAGAATCGCCTCGTCTGGTCCGATACCATCATGTACGTGACGAGCGGTAATCAACACAGCTTTGGCTCTTTTGGGGTCGTTCTCTACCAGGATGCTCTTGACAAAAACTGAACCGAAACACGTCGATGTGATCTACTATGGGTGCAGGGTGTACGAGATAAAAGTGGGAGCTACGGGGTGCGTGAAGTCCAAAAGTCCTCGAATCGACGGGAGAGAATGCAATAGCGCGGGGCAAGGATGGCATTGGCTCCACGCACCGACCAGCGCATTCCGGATTGCTTGAGGCATTCACCGACTACCTTGCGGCAGCCGGCCTCGACCACGCCAGAGCCGACAATAGATTTCTTTTCACGATATTCGGCATAGCGCATCTGTGGCGCACTGTTCTCGAAGTAGCACAGTTGTTTAATCGTCCACTTTTTGCTTGGGGTGGAGGCGGGCAGTTGTTGGCCTGCATGGCGAATGAGCTGATCGATATCGCCCTCTTCCAACCAACGCCGCCAGGCTTTCGGAGCCTTTTGGACGATATCCAAACGCTCGTCTTCGGGGAAGCGCCCGCGCGAACAGGGTCGGCATTGATAAAAGGAGCGCGCGAAAGCCCCCTCTCCTAGGGTGGTTAATAAGCGTTTACCGCGTCGGCCGCGACTGCGCATACGCTGACCGCACGGGCAGAGGATCGCCTCGCCGGGAGCGTACTGCTGCCAGCGACGCAGTAAAGTCGCCAGGACTCCGGCCCCACCTTGGCGGGCGGCTTGCAGCGGGAGGCTCTCCCAAGCTTCAAAATCCCGCGTCTGCGGGGCGGCCAGAGCGGCGGCGAGGCGGCGCACCTCGGTGGCTTGTTCCAGTTCCACCAAGATTTCTTGGCACTACCTCGGGCACCGCTAAATCACTGACCTGCTCACCCACTTGCACGAGCGCCTCCACGGCACTTTCAAATTGCCGCATGGCCTGAATCTGGCGCCGATACAAGGGTACCAGGGCAGGATTGGTCAAGCGCCGGGAGAGGGTCTTCCGGCCCTGCTTAGGCGTCAAGAGCGGATAAGGTCCACGCTTGACGCGCGAACCGTCCTTGCGCTTAACCATGAGAAATTGTTCGGTCAGCGAGCCGCGCCGTAGCTCTTGCAAGCCGGAGAGTTACTGGAGAAGTTGCTGCTGTTGGTGCTAGAGGCTGGGGCAATCGGCGGAGGTCCTTTTCACATTGTAGTCTTAATACTACAATCCAGATCAGAAAATCAGGCTGAAAAGTCAAGGCCCCACACCCATCCCGGTTAATGGGCTTGTTTTTATTCGCTTCATATTGCTATATTGCGCCTGCTAGTTTGCTGGCAATTGCGTACGGGATATAATGGAGCGCTACGATGAAGCGTTCGGTTCGGTATCATTTGCTACTTGCCTCGTTGCTGGTGCTTGCTTGTTCATATTCCCTGCGAGGGAAAGGGAGTGCGCAGGTCATGCCGGAGAACAGCCATTACCATCGAGATATCACGATGATTTCGACGTTCTTGGCAGCCGATTTCACTCCGGATGGTAACCTCTCAAAGAAGGTCTGGAAGAATGCTCGCCAGGTTACTATCGATCATGACCGCTTCGGGCACATGCGCTTCCCGGATTCTGAAGTGCAGGTGGCAAGTCTCTGGACCTCGGGTTACGTGTACCTCGCCTACCGATGCCGATACCAATCCCTGAGCGTTCACGACGGCAAGTCCGTCAAAGAGCGTCCGGGGATCGCCGATCGCGACGTGGTGGAAACTTTTGTTGATCCACAGCCTGAGGGTTTTACCCACTATTATGAGTATGAAGTCGCACCGAACAATCAGTGGTGGGACCTGGAGATCAATCTCGCGAAGCCGCAGGCAGGTGACGGGAGCTGGGACTCTCACTTCGAGCATGTTACAAAAGTCGATGCAGAACATAAAATCTGGGTGGTCGAGATGTCTATCCCCGTCAGATCTCCGAAGGTGGAGGCCATTCACCCGGGAGATGAATGGCGCTTGAATCTCTACCGCTGCGATGGCCTTGGAAACGGCACGCAGAGGCGTTTCATGAGTTGGAGCCCCTTACCCGACGGCCGCAATGGGTCCTTCCACCAACCGGCATCTTTTGGGATCATCAAGTTTGTGAAGTAGGACAGGATTAAGGAGTCAGAAGTTAGAAGAATGACGGGTGGGCTGTAACCGTGGATGCCGCCCTGGCACCGACACGACCAGGGCTAGCATCCGCTCGCCCAAGCGACGGGGCACAGCCGAGACGCACGGTTAGCCTAGATTTCTCAGTGCGCCCCAACGGCGCGGATCACCGGTGGGTGCGAGACCCACCCAGATGCTTGTCGGTAAGTCTGGTAGCTGACAAGGGGCATGGACCGGTAACAGGCCGGACCAGAGCCTTGTGACAAAGGCCATCATGGACGGCTGAGCATCTCTGTAGGCCGTAACGCGAGTGAAGCCTGAGCAGGCCTCGAAAGTGAAGTCGTGGACGCCGACCCGCCTGGGAAACGGGGATGGCCGTACCGACCGGGAAGTAACCGACGCCCACACCGGTTCGGATCCACCGAGGTAGTGGGCACGGCATGCAGGGAGGGTGGTCTAGGGAATTGGGGGAACCCTAGTTCGAGGGGAGGTGAACTCCCACGCTCTTGGTAAGGAGGTTGGCTCGGCAGGGACTCGGAGAGGGTCACAGTACCGTGGAAGCCGGGTAATGCCGGTGAAGGGAAGGACCCTCGCTTCAGGAGTACTTACGAAGAAGCTAAGGTGGGGTTATTGGCGATCAGCCTGGAAGCACCGGAAGCGATCCGAAGGCTTCAGAGGAAGCTGTACCGGAAGGCGAAGGACGAACCCGAATACTGCTTTTACCTGCTTTCCGGTAAGGTCTGCCGCGAGGACATACTAGCCCATGCGGACGCACTGGCGAAGACCAATAAAGGCGTGCCAAGTGTCGATGGACAGACCTTCGAGTGGATTGACGCGCAAGGGCGGGAGAAGTGGTTGAAGGAACTCAGGAGTGAACTCCGCACCCAGCGGCATAAACCTCAACCCGTGCGCCGGGTGATGATCCCAAAGCCGGGGGGCGGTGAGCGACCACTGGGTATCCCGACGATTCGGGACCGGGTGGTGCAGACCGCCACTAAGTTGGTGCTGGAGCCGATCTTCGAGGCGGATTTGGAACCCTGTGCTTATGGGTGCCGACCGAAGCGCAGCGCGCAGGACGCTATCCAGAAACTGCGCAAGCTTCTCTGTGCAGGCTATACAGACGTGGTCGACGCGGAATTGCCCAAGTATTTGGGTATCAGGCGACTGGTATCCCTACCGCGACCGGTTAACTGAGGAGAGTGATATGAGCATCTTTGAGCTGGGTGAGGAAGCCGTCAAACCCGCGGGAATTGTGGCAATCGGAACGGTTAAGAGTGATCTGCTCGATATCCGCAAGAACATTGTGGCCTTGATGCGGGAGAGCGCGGGGTTCCGGATTGTGGATTTGGCAGTTGACGTTTCAACGGAGAATATCGTGGATGCTGTGAGGTGGCACGATGCAAACTTTGTTGCCCTGTCGGCTCTCTTTACCACCACGATGGTGACCATGAGGGCCGTGATCGAAGCGCTCGCTGCTGCCAGTCTTCGGCCCAAGGTGAAAGTCCTGGTGGGTGGAGCTCCTCTCGCAGATGCCTGGGCGCATTCAATTAGGGCCGACGGTTTCGGTAAAGATGCTCCCGCTGCCGTCGAACTGGCTCGCAAGCTGGTTCCCGTAGCGTGACCCATTGCCTTGGAAACTGCTACGAGTCGCCGCTGCTTGGCGAAAGGGCAGAAGAAGGAGTTTGATTATGATGACGTCGCGCGAGCGTGTAAGTCTTGCTCTTCAGCACCAGGAGGCCGACCGGGTTCCACTCGACCTTGGTGCAACCTTAGCGACGGGGATGCAGGTGGACACGGTTTACGCTTTGCGCCAGGCGCTGGGCTTGGACAAGCCGGGCACGCCGGTGAAGGTGGTCGAGCCTTACCAGATGCTGGGCGAGATCGGGCCGGACCTCCGTGAGGCGTTGGGCGGGGACGTGGTGGGCTTGAGCAAGCCTGCGAATATGTTCGGGTTCAGGAACGAAGGCTGGAAGCCGTGGACCACTTTTGGCGGCACGCCCGTCCTGGTTCCCGAAGCGTTCAATACCGATCCGGAACCGAACGGCGACATTCTGATGTATCCGGAAGGGGACAAGTCCGTGCCGGCAAGCGGCCGGCTGCCTAAGGGCGGGTTCTATTTCGACAGCATACCCCGCCAGGATCCCATCGACGATGCAGGCCTGAACGTGGAAGATAATCTCGAGGAGTTCGGGCCTATCTCAGAGGCGGACCTGCAATACCTCCAGAGTGAAGCAGAGCGGCTGTATACTCAGACGGACAAAGCCATCCTGGCCAGCTTCGGTGGCACAGCGTTCGGGGACATTGCGCTGGTTCCCGGTCCCTGGATGAAACACCCCAAAGGGATCCGCGACGTCGAAGAGTGGTACATCAGCACGGCGACGCGTCGCGATTACGTGTATAAAATATTTGAACGCCAGTGCGAGATCGGTCTCCAGAACCTGGAAAGGATTCGCCAGGTTGTGGGAAGCAAGATCGCCGCGGTTTTCGTGACCGGGACCGACTTTGGATCTCAGCATGGCCCCTTCATTTCCCCCAAGGCCTACCGAGACCTGTACAAACCCTTCCATATCCAGGTCAACAACTGGATTCACCAGCACACTACCTGGAAGTCCTTCATCCACTCCTGCGGGTCGGTCAGGGCACTGCTCCCGGACTTCCTCGAGGCCGGTTTCGACATCCTCAACCCGGTGCAATGTTCGGCGGCGGGCATGGCAGCTTGCGAACTCAAGCAGGAATTCGGAGCGCGTCTCACCTTTTGGGGCGGCGGCGTGGATACCCAACACACTCTGCCTTTTGGGACTCCAGACCAGGTGCGAAAGGAAGTCTGTGAGCGCTTGAAAGCCTTTGGCCCCGGCGGTGGCTACGTCTTCAACACCATTCATAACGTGCAGGCGCGCATTCCCATCGAAAATGTGCTGGCGGTGTACGAGACAGTCCGCGACTGTGGGCGGTACCCGTTGCACTGCGATTTGCACGTTATTTGACAACTTTGGCTGTAGCGCCAGGGTTTGGCTGCGGCGCTCTCCAGTGCCACGATCGGCTGCGAATCTCGGTAGTGCTGCGAGCACCGGGACAGAGGGCCGTCACTATCATCCACAACGCCCAGTAATTCCAATCAACTTATTCCGGCGTAAATGGTGTTGGCTCGCTCGGAACTGCTAAGCGTGACCTCCGTGTGCGGGACGAGTTCTATCCCCATTTCTTCTGCCACCTTTGTGAGGTAGGTTTCACCTTCTTCGCGGAAGGGCTCCTCTAGGCGGTTGGAGCGCCTACATCGACAAAAAATTGTCTATAGGGCGACGCCCAATTCTTGCAAGAGGGTTCGCATGTTGAGGCGAAGGGTTTCATAGTGTTGATCAATGGAGCTCCAATTTTTGGGTTTCCGGCCGAGTCTTGGTGTGGCGATGCCGGCCAAGAGAGGCTGGATAACCCTTTCTCGCAGAACCACCAGAGCAGCCACTGTTTTGAGTCCCTGCGAGAGAGGCTGGTAATGGCGGGACAAGTCGACTTTGGTGACCAAGTCCTTCGCTCGAATTTTCTTCAGGTCGTAGGCCGCGCGTCGTGCTCCGTATTGCTGTTCGTTCTGTCCGGTGATTGCCCGCACCTGGGACGCGAACTCCGAGGTGGTGAAGCCGTTGGGAGAGGGGGCCAGCGCCAGGACTGCTCCCAAGGCGGCGCGCATTCGGGGTTTGTTCGGATCGACGCCACCCACGCGCGTTTTTTCGACCTGGGCCGGGAGGGCCAGCTTCTCAAGGATGTCAGGGGCTATAAAGCAGGCATCGACGCAGTGGAGATGGTCGAGAAAAGCTTCCAACAGGGTCTTCAACCGGCTCACGATCTGAGTGAACTTCGCCAACAATCGGTCGCAGCCCAGCTCCCGGGTGTTATGCACGTGCGCCTCAAAGCGCAGGACGCGTTCGCCTTTGGTATAACCCTTCAACGTCAGTTTACCAAAATGCAACTTGAAGATGGTCAGGTCATACGTAGGTGTCTCGACCGCGACCCCTACCTGAGGTGTTTTCCCTTTTCGATCTCGATGGGGCGCGCCTTCGCACCAAAAATCGTCTTCAGGTGCTTCAGGTTGAGAGAGGGGCAGGTGCGGTCAATCAATCCCTGAAAAATCCGCTCCATCTGACCCCCCACCCGAAACAACAGGTTCTGGCTGTACTCTGCCTGATAGATCGAATACTGATAGCGAAAATCACTGGCTGCCTGCTCTTGCGAATCCAGAGCCAGACTGAGGCAGGTATAGATCCAACGCTCGCAGACTTGGTTCAAGCGTCCTATAGCCGGCGGGGCCGACAAGGTATCTGCGACTCTCCCCAAGCCTGCGGCGTCAGAAATATAGGTAAAACAATTCCCCTCTTTAGTAAAGGAGATTCCCTCCTGCTGCGCTTGGCAGGCCACGTACTCGTGACAATGTAAGTTATTGAAGGGACTTACTTCACAGGTCGCTTGACACGGTAGCGGTCTGGGTCCTCAGTCCCCGAGGGCGTCTCAAATCGACAACTCAATTTACGCAGCCCAGGGAACTCCGTGACCGGGTCAGCCACCTAGCGACGTCGAATACCTACCCTGCTGGGTGTTAATTGAGGGCACAACATGGCTTGCGTGGCGAAACCTCGAACGGGAAGGGTTTACCAATGAACAAACGCAGGGCCAGCCCGAAGCGGCGGGTTGATATACTCAGTACTTTTCGCAAGTGGTCTGATAGCGAGTACCATTTAGGTACCACTTGAGCGTTCCCAGCGTGTCTGAATGTTCTTTTAGGTTGCCAGCCGTGCTGCAAAATCAATAAGATACCCCAACTCACCTTGCCTACGAAGCAAGGGGTATTAAGCTTCTCGTCAACACATTCAGAACAATTTCAAACACTTACAGACAGGCTGCCTGTTAATCAAGGTGTAAAACGGCGACTAACGTCACGCAAAATCCACGCAGAATTTCCAGGAATTGTGCGCTTGAACAAAGCAAAAGCTGGTGTTATGGTCCCGCTTGTGGAGGCTGAGAGGAGGAAGGCGTACATCGCACTGGTCAAGAACGTGGAACTTGCATATCAGGAGCAGAAGACGAAAGGGAATGGTGTGTCTCCGAACGCAAAGGCGTGATATCCTCCCGCCGCACCTCTGGCTGAGCGCAGGAGTGCCGATGCAAGCCTGCTCGATTCCCGTGCGGCCCCCGTGCGAGGTAGATGTTGAGCATCTGTTCAAGTCACTCTTGCCAAGGCCGAGAACCCGTCTCACGACAGCCCGGTCTGATTACGATTTTGTGCTCCGTCTTGTCAGGAGCTTGGCGGCAAGGGCTGGGACATCGGGTTCGTCAGGCAGCAGCTCGGGCATGACGACTATAAGAGTATCGAACGCTATATCAGCATCGTGAAGAACGAGGAGGTGGCGCTGCGCATGCAGCCGCCTGCGGGGGCGAGTGCGCCAGGAAGGACGGCGCACGCCAGGCTGCTGTGCCGGACGAGAAAGAGATTTCGAGAATCAGGGAAGAGATTGCCGCCCGCAACCCTAGCGCCGTGATGCTGTATGGCTATGAGACCGCAATCATCGGCGTCACGGTCGAGCGCAGCCCCCGTGCGGTCTACAGCATGGAGAGGATGCGCAAGGCGGTGCCCAGCGGAGGCCTTGAGGACGTGCCGGAGGAGGAAGCGCAGGACGAGGCGCTGGAGTACCTCGATTACAACATCCTGGGCGGGATGGAAGGCATCGACGAGAAGGTGCGTCCCGTGATTGTGGACACATCCATCGTAGGCTGAGCGCAGGCGTGCCATGGCCAGCCTGCTCCCTCGCCCTCAGCCCGAAGAGCCGGGCTCTTAGGTCTCTCATCTTTGCCCCCCTCTTACTTCGTGCCCGCACTCGTTCGGAGGGGGCACCGTGCGGCCGTTGTTCTTGAGTTCCTTTCCCTCTCGAAAGCGTTGCGACGGCGAATGGCATCGCTCATTTCGGCTTCATGCTTTTCTGTCTCGCCACAAAGCGTGGCAGCCCGTCGCCACCCGCCTCCCCCAGCTTGAAGTCCCGCATGCCCACCAGGATGCTCTCGCCCGTCTGGTCCAGCTTTACCGTGTAGCACCCGTGGTGACCCGGCGGGTTCTTGCCCGTGATGACTCCGGTGAGGTAGCTGTCAACCCGGACCCGCAACGGCGGCTTCTCCTTCGCCGGAGCCTTCTTCTTCCCGGACAGCCCGGCGTGCCCGTCAGCCCCGGCAGGAGCGCCCACCTTCACCACCGCCATGCCCACTCCCTCCACCATCACAATCTTCAGCACGCCTCCTTCGACGTCGGCAATCTTCAGCCCCTCCTGGCGGCCAAGCTCCACCTTGCCGTCCCATTTCCAGGTGTTCCACCTTCTCTTCCGGCACCGTGCGCAAAGGGCAGGGGGCCTCGGCCCCCGTGCGAGCCACACGTGGCCGCAGAGGTCGCACCGCCAGGCCACCATCACCATGAAGCTCATCCGATACGTTGTAACGCTGCGCCCGGTGCCGGGTCAAGGCGAATCGAGGCGTTGCGCAGTGCGTTACAACGTAACGCCCGGCGGCCATCGCCCGTCCGGGCCGCCGCCCCCAGGCTCCTCCGTGTGCAGCGAAGTGTCGGCGGCGGGCTATCGGGGTGGCTACCACCGGTCCACGTTGACCAGGAAGCCGACCTTGCCCGGAGTCTCATCATCGTGGATGAACGTCAGGTAGCCCGTACTGACGAGCTTGCAGATGGCTTCCACCGCCTCGCCTCTGGTGGTCTCCCTCGTCCCCCATTTCTCCCCTTTTGCGATGGCGTCGAAGATGTTCCTGATTTCGGGGGGGCTCCCAGCGGGTGCGAACCCGACCGGCTGGCAGTATGGCTCCAGCATGTCGTCGATGGCCCAGCTTTCCCAGACGTGCCGGGCCGGGCATTCCTTGGCCTCGCAGATTGCCATACTGAGCAGCCGCTTCTCAATGGGCGTCAGCGGAGCCGACAACGTCTTCTTCAGAATCTCCTTCAGCTTTGTTTCTTGTTCAGTTTCCATTTCATCCTCCATGGCGTCGTGACATTCTCCTTTGGTTGAATGGCCTCTCTCCTTGCTGCTCGGGTTCCACAGCCCCTTCTCCTCGTCCTCTTCAGGTGACTAATGGGACAAGGCTTGCAAGCACGGCGCTGGAGACGCTGCATCCGGCGTGGGGTGGCTCGGGTGGCTTGGGTGATTCACCTTTCCTATTGTTACTCCCCATCATGCATCCTTATTCCCTCACGCATGGGTCGCTGCGCCGGGGCGCTACATCGTAACGGCAAAGCCCGAATCGCTTTTCAAGCTTGCAGACGGAAGTGCGTTTCGGAACGGACCGCCTCCAGGATATTGAAGCGGTGGTCTTTCGGCCATCTCGGCGTTGGTCATCAGCGGGGCGTAACGTCGAGGCCTTACGGTTCCCCCTTTTTGACGAACTCGTAGAACTCCGCCAGCTTGGCGTCGTCCCACCGGTAGTACTGGTCGGCCCAGTACCCCCAATGGCGCTCGGCGTCCCCGGACTTTGCGAACCATGCCTCCTTCTTCCTGACGAAGGCGAGGCGCTTCTCACGGTCCGCCAGCGGGTCGCCGGCGGGCGGTGGGTCGTTCTTCCAGATGAGCCACCGGTCGAAGTCGGCGGCCACGCCCTCGTTGAACGTCTGGGCGGCGAACGCCTGGAAGATGTCCTCCCCGACCTCCATGCCCATGTGCTGCGCCCTGGCGAACTCCAGGCGGAGCGCAGGGTCCTCGCGCGGGTCGTAGGGCTTCGGGGCCGGAGCCGGGCTAGGAGCCTTCAGCGTCGGCGGCGGCTGCGTGCTGGGCATTGGGGGGGCCGGGCGCAACCGGGGGGGCGGCGGCTCTGCCGCCGGGACCTGACAGATGCCTTTCCCCTCGGCAGCGGCAGGGGGGACGGGAGCGGAAGGCGGAGCCATGTGCTCCTCTCCATTGCCAATATCCCCTTCATCTTCGTCTTCCTCTTCCTCATCCTTCGGGCTGGAATAGTGGAACGGGCTAGACTTCCCAATCTTCAGTTTGTACCCATCAGAATTGGAAAGAAGGTAGGAGCGGATGGCTGCCTCCGCCTTCCATGTCCGTATTACTTGTTGACTTACGTGTTCCCCTTCCGTGTTAGTCTTTACTTGTTTGAGGCCAATGGCTGACCCCTCCTCCATCAGCACCTGACCCCTCTCGGGCCAATGGCTGGCCACCCAGAGGCCAACTGCCGACCCGGAGGGGCCAGTCACCGACCCGTCCCCCCTCAACTGCTGACCCCCAAGGGTCAGTAGCTGGCCCCTCCCTCGCTTCGCCAGGGCGTCCACAACATCCGGCGAGGCTAGTTCATAGGGGCAGGCCACCCAACGCTTGTCGGGCGTGACGCCCTGCTCGGGGTCGCCAGGAAATCCCTCCACGACAACGAACAGGGATTTGGACGGCCACGTAAAGTAGACGTCAAGCGGGTTGGCAGGGTCCACCACATGGTCGTGGCCCAAGACCTCGAAGGCGGAATCGGGATAGGATATTCCCCAAGGAGGCCGTGCCGCCATTCCCCCGGGGCCGCAGGGCGACCCGTCCTCCGTCCAGCACCATCCCTGGAAGGCGATGCCGTGCCGCTCCTTGTTTCCTGAAATCCAACTGACCTCCATGACGTTGCGGACGGTGTACTCGGGCGAGGTGTCGGCCCCGTTGCTGAGCTGCCGCTCCCTGCGGAGGAATAGGCCGAAAAGCTCCAGCCAGCCGAGCGCCAGCTTGGCCGTGGACTCCGGCACCTGCGAGTTCGCCACCACCCCGGCATTGGACGGGTGGCATTTGCCTGTGGTCTTGTAGGCACGGGCGCATATCACGCTCGCCACCGACCGCAGGACATGGGGCTTGTGCCCCGTCCATTCTACCCCCGGCAGCGTCGTGTTGAGCAGGGCGTCCAAATGATGGTATGCCATTATCCGGTCCTCCATACCCTGACTTTTCCCCGCTCCTTGCGGCAGGCGAACTTCTTGCCATCCCTGGCCTCCCGGTACGCCATGGCGGGGCTTATCCTGTTGGTCGTGGCCGAGTCGAGCAGAACGCTGTCGCCCACCCCCAGCCAGTCGAGCACGGTATAGTCCCGCCTTGGTACAGGGGGCGGGACGCCCTTGTCAATCTGTTCTATGTATCCTCCTCCACGGGGCCGTTCCAATTATATGCCCCACTATCTATCAAAATAAGTGTGTAGTCGAGAAATTCCGGCACGCCGTCGCTGGAACCGCCAGCGTCGTTGCGATTTTCCGCCGTTGGCTTTGCCAGCAGCCTACGGTCTTGCGACTGCCAAAACGCCGTGATGCCGCATGGAAAGCCCAGGCACACGCTTCCCTAGTGGAGAGTTCCGAAACCGCTCCATGCTTTCCGCATAGCGCTCCTTCGCTGTCACGCTGAAATTCGACAACGAAAAATGCGTGCAATATCTGCCTCTTTAGCAGGGAGCAATTTTTCTGACGCGATTCCTGCTCCCCGGTTCCAAATCCGAGGGGGCACAAACATGGAAGACAGCATTGCGGAGAACACGGGCACCGAGCCTGTCGCCACGGCGGCACTGCCGGAGGCCGAGCAAAGGCTCGCCGACGAAATCAAGCACTTGTGGCCGGTCCACCTGGAGGCAAACACCGCCGCCAAAAAGACGGAAGCGGAACTCGAGGCCGTTCGCCGGCGGCTCGGCGAGCGGTTGCATGGGATGAAGCAGCTTTTGGCCCGACCCGGGCGCAACGGCCGATGGCCATCGTTCTTGCGTTCGCAGGGCATCGCACGCCCGACCGCCGAGCGGCTGGTCCGGCCGCACGAAGCATCCGTCGGCCCGCAGGGGTGGGTGGGGTCACAGGCACAAGCGACGAGCCCGGCAGGTCGTCAACGTCTTCGATGATGCCGTCGCTCGACGGTCGTGGCGGAGCCACAGGGGGGGTGGGCGGCGTTGGGGGGGCAGACAGGACCTTGGCCTTGGCGACGGGAACTGGCGTGGGGACCACAGGAGGTTCCACTGGGAACAAGGGCAGGGGCTTCTTGTTCTTCTTGAGCCGCTTCTCATACTTCCTAAACAGCCACCACAGGGACTTGAACTTGTCCTCGGGGACATCGAGCTTGGTCTCGAACCAGTCCAGGGAATCCCCGTCGGATTCGTAGCGGAGCATGGGGTGGGGATTGGTCTGGGGCTTACCCCACCAGGGGTCCCGGTTCCACCAGTAGACCAGGGCGGGTTCCAGGTCAGGGTAGGCATCCAGAAGGCCCCGGAACCTTGCAGCCCAGGACGGGATGGACTCAATCTGGTCTTTCCGCTTTCCCTGAATCGTCCACCAGTACCTTGCCAGCATCTCTGCCTTCGGCAGAACCGCCGGCTTGGTTTCCCCCGGCGGCACGGCGGCACTTTCAGCTTTTTTGGCAGTCCGTGAGAGGGAGGCAGTGACCACCGCCGAAGGCGGAACCGCACTGACTGCTTTTAACAGCTTGTCGCCGTCTTCACTTCTTTCAATCTTAGAAGTGCTGGAAGTGCTATCTTGATTTGTCTGCAAATTTTGCAGTGGGGGGTCTGAAGCACCCCCTGAAGCTCCCACTGAAGCACCCTGTGCAATTCTTGCAGGGGGTACATCCTGGGGAGCCGCATTTTTGGCGGGCCTGAGCTTTTTCTCTTCCGCCAGTGCTTCCACTTTTCTCTTGTTTACGACCCCCTTCCACCTGAATTTGTCGTCCACCGCGTCATAATTGCTGATATCAATGGGGTAGGTCTCCGCACACCCAACTGGAATCAATCGAGTGATATAGCCGACGTCATCGAGCCGTTTTAGCTCGTCCTGAATGGTGCGTGCGGAAAGTGCCCCGTGAAACAAGGTTTCCAGGTCCTTCGCTGATGTGTATCGAACCCGCCCCGTGTGCCAGTCCGCCATTTTCCACAGCCGGGTCAGCACATAGTAGGCTGCCGGGGGCAGGTTGGCATCAAGTATTCGCCAGGGTATCTGGACAAAGCGTTCCCGTTTGGCTTTCTTGGACTTCTTCATTTCGTCACCTTGAAATCAGATGCCGGGAGCGGCGGCGCATCAGCCGACTTACGGTGCGCTGCCAAAACGGTTCGCATATCCCGTCGTGCATTGGTCCGCTCGACACTCCCGGCAAACTCATTGTCCCTTTTCCGTGGATTCGACGGCAGACTTGCGGTCTTTCCGTTGCAGGCTGTTCGCACGGGCGATGTTGTAGATGGTCTTGAGCGTGACCCCATGCTTAACAGCGAGGGTCATGTAGCTGGGGGGATTCTCTTGCTGTAGGTCCCGCACGACTGCCTCGTGGAGCCTCCGTCTTGCTTCGGTGATTTCGTTATCTGGGAACATTAGCGTTCCTCCTCATAGTAGGGGGCGGTAATCCGAATATTCGCAGTGACCGGCGAACGCCTGTGGCGAGGAGATGCTTGAGGGGACTGGCTCTCGTGGCGGGCGATCGCCCTCAGGATGCCAGCCGGACGCAGGGTGCTCAGTCAGCGGGTCGGAGAACCCCTTCTCCCCTAGCCGCAAGGCACGCGGCGCTTGAGTGCCATCTTGAGATGCCCGTCGCCCCTCCGGTTGGGCATGGTCCCGGGGCTGGTTCCCCACACCCTCGCATTTGCCCTGGATCTCATCCTGGCAAGAACCTCGCTAGGCGACCGCCCGCAACGCGGAAAAAACCTCGTGCCGGGGAAGGAACCTCGTCGAATCCTTGCCCAAGCCTGGTACTGGTGCCCTTGGACCGGAAGACCGCCCCGCTGCCCGATCGCGGCCGATCCCAACGCCTACCCTGGCTCGCCAGGATCTCCACCTGCAAACGAAAACATTTGCTACGGATTCCTTTAAATAGGAGGGTACCAATATGGATTTAAAGGCAACATACGCCCGAATCGGCGAATACATCGAGTCGCACCAGTCGGAAACCTACGGCCAGATAGGCACCACGCTGGGTCTCAGCCGCAGCCAAGTGACCCGCATCGCCAAGCTGCAGGGCATCAAGCGGCGGCCGGGCAAGAGGTCTTCCGCCCTGGAGGCGGCTATCGCGGCAATCGAGGCGGATGGCCCAAAGCCCGAGTGCGCGCCGGCGGGCGAGGCGGCTACTCCGCCGATGGAGGAGGCCGTCTCTGCCGCGCCGGATGCGGCACCGGCGGAGGCTCCAGTACAGTAAGCAGGTGCAGGAGCGGGGCAAGCCCGAGCTCGATCCGGCAATGACCCCGGGGAGAGCAATCTGGGTCTCCGCCCCGCTCTGACCCGCCTGGTAGCCATTTGCGGGCGGCTGCCAATGGTCCCAGTCCCTTGGCTGGTGCAGAAGGTTCTCCGGCCATGCGCCTGGATCTCGGGAGGCGGCTGTCGGACGCCGAGGACCGCTTGGCGCGCCCAAGGCCGCTGCCCGTGTCGATACGGGCAATTGCGGCGAACTGCAACGAAGAGCGGAGGCTGAGCGCGTTAGGCCCCCCGAATACCAAGGACGGTGAGAAATGGACAGATCCCGCAAGCGAACGAAATCCATGGCTGAGGTGGCGGTCGGGGCGTTGGAGCCGCGGGCGAATCCCTTGGACATGCCGATGGGGAGGTTCGACCCCTCGCCCTCCGCCCTCGGCCTCGATGATGCCGGCGAAGCCGAGACTTGCTCCAACCCCCGCTGTTCACGCCATGGGGTGGACAAGTGCATCATATGTGGACAGTCGCTCTGCGAGGACTGCGTTGACGGGGACGAGGACTGACGGACCCGGCGAAGCGCAGGCTGGCGTCGCCGACGGCCATGCAGGAGAAGTGGCGTAGTCCCCATCGGGGCCGAGGACCATCGGGGCAAGAATTCGGAAGGCTGCCCTGAAGCTTGAGGCCAAAGAAGGAGAGTGACCGTGACTAAGAAATGCGTCGTAAGCGGATGTAACGAGATGGCGGAGGACACCATAAACGGCGCCACGCTCGGTCCGTGGTGCAACTACCACCTGAACACCGAGTGCATCCTGGCGGAAGACGGCGAGACTTGGCTGGACACGGGCAGACCGTCCGGCTCCTTCCCCCTCCTCTGCGAACACCGGGGGGACGACGGCGAGCGGGACTGCGAAAACCCGCCCACGCACGTAGTCCCCACCGTCATTCCCTGCCGCATCATCCCGCCGTTCGTCTATTGTGCGCAGCATTTTCATGCGGCAGCCTGCCGGGACTGCGGAAACCCGGAAATCGTCAGCGCCATGGATACGGACCGCGAGACGGCTTTCTACTGCCAGCACCACACGGACTACTATCGCAACTACGTGGCGAAGGCAGTGGAAAAATCCAGACGGGAGAGAGCGCAATAGCCCTTAATCTCTGCGGCGGCTCTTCTCCCCGTGGTGAGGGTGATGGCTGGATACCGACAGGGGACTTGGCATCCGTCGCTCCGCCCTGCGATTGCTTGATGCTCGGTCCTTTTATCTGCGATAGCCAGCCCGGCCGCTCGCCTTGCGCTAGGGACACACCCTGTCCTTCAATCTGCGCGGAATCGCTTCGCGGGCGATTGGTGCCAGCAGGGCTAGGATGTGCCAACATGCCCGGCATGAGCCAGCAAGCCGAATTCCCCGTGGCCAAGCCTGGGGACCGTTGCCCCCGGTGCGGCGAAGGGACGCTCGTGCCTTCGCCATCTGGGCTCAATTTGCTATGTGACACGTGCAACGGAATCACCGTGCTGCCCCTGGCGCAGAAGCCGGATGGCCTACCGGACGCCCCTGGGCCGGGGCGGACTCGTGGCAAACCCAAAAAGCGATTTTAGAGCCGAAAAACCGCCCCCACTGCTGCGCCCCCTGACTTTGCGCTGAGAGCCGCACACAGCCCTACAGGGCGCTTATCCAGGGTTCGGGTGCGGCGGGGTGGTGCGGAAGTTTCCAGGGCTTTTTGGACCACCTTGGCGGGGTTATCTGGATGACGGTTGAATGCCCTGATCGAACTGTTAGACGAGAAGGGCCGCCAACTCAGGTTCGAGAGTCCTGTCGGTCTTTGCAGTCTTTGCAATGCCGGGCCCAGGGCACCGCTTCCAGGCGCGCCTTGCCAATCGGCTGCCTGCATTCTTCGCAGATGCCAAATTCCTCGTGCCGAATCCGGGCCAAGGCGTCGTCAATGGCGCGAAAGAGCTTGCCGTCTGTCTGATGCAACTGGATTTGCGTGGCGGCGTCGGTTTCACTTCTGGCCATGTCGACCGGATCCCCGCGAAGCTCACCTGCGGTGGAGATCGAATCGACCAGAATCTTGCCGCTGCTGAGTTCTTGCCGCTTCGAAAGGAGGAGATTCTTATAGCGAAGCAGGTCGCTCTTGTTCATGGCAGCCGCCCTGTACCCCACGATTGCTGTGAATGCCTAGCACCAACTCTCAGATTATACAGCCAGAGATGGGTTGCGGCAGCGAGACCCAATATCCGCTTGCAAATTCCCTACGGCTCAAGATCGTTCCAACAACTGTACCGGGAGCGTACCGCTGTGGAACGGACCTTCTCTCGTCTGCTGACCATCGCCATGCAAGACCCGCCGACGCGCGGACTGGACGTGACCCGGAACCTCTGTACCATAGCGCACATTACGGTTCTGCCGGTGGCCCTGGCCGCCCACCAAAGCGGCTCCTCCGATCAACGGTTTTTGTTCGAACCTTCGTCCCCCACCTCATAGACACGGTTCCAGGAAAATCGGTTTTGTGAAACCCTATTTCTCACCAAGCCGAGCCGGTGTCATCGAGCAGTCAAAAGGGCGGGGGTTCAGCCTCCGTGCAGTGATTTAACGGCTGAATTCAGGACAAATCTCGATCTCCTGAGTAAACACCAAAATCTCTGGCGGCGCGCGCCATGGCATCGACGTTCTCCGGGGGCGTGTCGCGACCCAGCGCGCAACCGCTGCTCAGGATGAAGCCACCGCCTAGTCCGGCCGCCTTGATGGCGCAGCGGGCATCCTCATAAACCTCTGACGGCCTTGATTGCGCAAGCCTGGTGGTGTGCAAGTTTCCCTTTAGGGAAACCCGGGATCCGAGCCGAGCCTTGGCGGCCCCGAGATCGACCTGCCAGTCGATCTCGAGGCAGTCTGCCCCGCTCCGAGCCATTTCATCCAGCAGGTTGTTGGCCCTCCCGCATATGTGCAGCGCGACCGGAACACCCAGCTCCTGCAGCTTCCGCGTGACCCGTTGCTCGTACGGCAACACGAAGTTGACGTACTGCGCCGCGGAGATCAGGCTGCCGGACGCCAGGCCCTCCCCGATCCAGACGCTCGGCGCACCCAATTCGGCTATCCGCTCGGCCCAGGCGGTTGCAAACGGCACACGGTGCTCGATGGCCGCTTTCAATTCGTCGGGTTGCTCGATCATGGCGGTCAGCACGCGCTCCACACCCATCAGGAAGGCGACCTGGGAGAACGGACCCGTCAGGCCGACCGAGATGTTGTGTCGAGCCAGCACTTCTGTAGGGATGCGCCGCAGGGTCTCGGTGACATGCGGGCGCAGAATGTCTAGCGACTGGAGCCGCTCATCATCGAAACAAGTAACATCGTACCGGACTGGCGTGCCGATGTCGTTTAGTGGGACACGCCACACGGAACCATCGAGGGTCGTGATCGACCAACCGTCGGTCGTCCGCGCACGCTCGCGGACAACTTCCGGAGTGATGCCGATGTTGATCGAGAGACCGTCGAGATCCTGATGGCGTTCCAGGCAACTCACCAAGGCGCACGCGTGTACCTCGGGGTTGAGGAAGCATTCGGAGACGGGCACCCCGTAGCACGCCGCCGCATACGAGGTGTCGATCAACGGCACCACAGGAACGCGATCGGGCGTTCGCCCTCGCATTGCTGCTTCGCTCCGTTCACGTGAGGTCATTGCTATTCCACTGCTCGGCCCGCCTTCCCGTGCCGCAAATGTTCTTAAGCCTTCGCAGGCAAGGCCCATGCCTCCCGATGTGGTACGTAGGATGTCTCGGCGCGAAAAGGTATCAGTCATTATTCACCATCCAGCCGTTTTTCAATCCAATCTCCACATTCCACTTGGGTGTGTGGATCGAACTCATTGTATGGTGGCAACCGGTGATGCGCAATCGGGCGGATCGCAGGTAGCGCAGCGCGGTGGGCGGCGTCTATTGCACAATTCTATAGTAGGGACTCAGGGCGGCGTTAAGCATGCCTTTATCATCGCGCCTTGGATTCCAGAGCATCTCTCCCAGCAGAGCCGCGCTCGGCTGAATCTCCTCTTCAAACATCCCGTCTTCGATCAGGCCGACCACGCACATAGGCGCGGATGTTGTATCGCGAATCTCACGGAAGAATCGCAATGCGGCAGGATAGTTCTCCACCCATTTCGCGTTGACGTAATCCCAGCGGGGCTGCCGCTCCTTGAGCCGATCGTGGATAAACTCGTGCGCGCGCTCACCGATGATGAATGGGCCGTGATGCTCGAACTCACTCTCCCAGCGCAAATTGATCCACCCTTTAGCACACATTGCAAATTCGCTACCCGGGCGGAATGTCGCCAGCTTCTTGGAATAGTTGATCGTCGCATCCAGCGTGTCTAGGCCATGGGGCAGCTTGCCCTCAGAGAGCAGAACATCGGGATCATAGGAATAGGGCAAGGTGCCTGCATCCTCCCACACAATCGTGAGCCGGGAGTCAAGGCGTTTTAAGTCTACGTAATTCTCCATGATGGAGGTTGCATGGAGACCCCATTCAATGCGGAGATCGGGGTGTTTGTCCAGCAGCGCATGAGCAATATCGTTGACCCAACCACATGCCAGGCTGGCGATCGTGCGCCCCTCGATTCGAGTGTTCAATTGCTCAGTGAAAGTCTGAAAGTAAATGCCGTCCATGCCCAGATTTTGATAGAGCTCATCGTACTTTCTCAGAACATCCTCCCTTACCAACCGCACGTGCTCCGGATTCGTGGGATCGAGCTTGCCTAGGCCCCACCCCCAATGAAATCCAAGTATCACCTTGATCCCGCGGGAATGTGCATACTCGATGAACTGCCGGCAGTTCAAAGGTGGAACATCATTCCAAACAACTAGCCTGTTCATCTTCAACCGGGCCATGTTGTCGAAGTATCGCCTGTAATCGTAGAGGACGTAGCCCCATGTCCAAAGGCCCCGATTCTCGATGACAGGCGCTTCTGTGACACTGAAGTCCGGCACGGCATCGAGAGTTTGCCGCAGATTCCTTTCCTGGGTGGACATGGCGGCTAGTCTCTTGTTGAACTCGATGACTCCATACAGCACACCAAGGGAGTCGGTTCCAGCAACCATGATCACCCGCGTCTCGGGCTCCCACGGAGATTTCAAGCATGCGAGAGTGTAGCCCTGCGCCTTCCTTGGCACCCTGACCAGGCCTCTCCCAGCAAGTTCCGCGATTTTGGGATTCATTGCCGGGGTACCGATAAGAATCAAATTCCGCTTCGCACTTGGTGTCTGGCCTCCCGGCAGGACCTCCAGAACGTAAGGAACCTGGCGTTGCACCATGCGTTCCAGTTCGTTCACCGCAAATTCCTCGACGCCTTCGTAGAAACCGTACAGCAGGCTCCATCTCGGGCCCACATAACGAAGCTCTGCGCCGCCAAGGGCCTGGAGCGAGTCCTTCGATCGGGTAGCTCCCTCCGATCTTTCCTGTGCGTTGGCGCTACCCAGAACACAGCACGTAAGAAGACAAAGAAAACAACAGATACGAAACTGTGCCAGCTTGCTTCCCATTTCGCACCCCTTTCGACCAGCCAATCGAAATCGCCTCGCTTCGAACCACACAAACTCAGAGCTACCCTCTAAGGTTAATCCTGTGTTGTATGATGGGGAAGTTCGTTTTGGATTCCCTACCCCTGCCCGTCGAGGCGCCATGGCCAGGTTGGATCTCGAGCTGTTTCTCGACAACGAGGTTTCCCGCGTATACATTGCGGGCGGGTTGGAGGAGGCGAGCCGCGTGGAGGGTATCCTCACGAGACGCGCCATCGACTGCGCGGTGGACATCGAAACCTACTGCAAGCCGCTATTCGCGCTATTTTCAATTGGTGTGTATGCGGGGGCTGGGTTCTTCGTTCTATCCGCACAGGCATCTTTTGCTAGGAGTGCGCTGCTTACGGCAGGGTTGAAGGCAGGCATTCAAGATGACCCTGCTGGTTGAAGCTCTCGCTTGCGGGCACAATCGGATGTCAGTTCGCTATTACTAAAGGAGCTATGAATGAATCGCCGTGAATTTTCAAAGTTCTCAGCATTCGGATTGACTGCCTTGGCGCTATCAGAGAAGGCCGCCGGGGGCATGTCCGAACCTGAAGGAGGACAAACGACAACTGGAGGATCAGTCGAAGCGAAAAGAGGATCCGGGGCCCGGAAATGGGCGCTGTGGTATGCCCAGCCAGCGGCGCGCTGGTTGGAGGCGCTACCCGTCGGTAACGGGCGGCTTGGCGCGATGGTCTTCGCTGGCATCGAGCGCGAAAGGCTGGCGCTGAACGAATCGACTGTTTGGTCCGGCGCCCCAAGTGACCGCCATGACAATCCGGAGGCGAAGGCGCATCTCGACGAAATCCGTCAACTCTTCTTCAACGGCAAGTACATCGAGGCGCGCGATCTCTGTGCCAAATACGTACTGGGCCGCGAGGATTCCTACGGCACACACCTCCCGATGGCTGATTTGCGGCTCGACATGAAACATGCCGGCGGCGCGCGTGCTGATTATCGCCGGCTCCTGGATCTCGACGAGGGCATCGCTCATGTCGAGTATTCCGACAACGGTGTCCGGTTCAGGCGAGAGATTCTGGCTTCCAACCCGGACAACGTCCTAGCGATGCATCTCACTGCTGGCCAGCCCGGCCAACTCACCTTCAACATCGGGCTGAGCGGCGGGGACCTTCCTTTCAAGGTGCACGCGAAGGACAGGAACACGCTCGTCATCACCGGCCACGCCTGGGAGAACAAGCACAGCGACGGCAAGACCGGCGTGGATTTCGAAGGATGGCTCCGCGTGCTGAACGCCGGCGGCACGGTCTCCATACAAGGCGACCATCTCACAGTCGAAGCCGCTAACGCCGTGACCTTGCTGGTGACAGCAAACACCACGTATCGAGGCCGCGATCCTGAAGCGCTGTGCAGAGAGCAGATGGAAGCCGCTGTAAGCAAATCCTACCAGGACCTCCGCAAAGCGCATGTGTCCGATCATCAGCGGTTGTTTCGCCGTGTCGACATCGACTTGGGCAGGACTGAGGCGGCCAGCCGGCCCACGGATCAACGATTGGCGGCGGTTCGAGCCGGCGGCCATGACCCGCAACTCATCTCGTTGTTTTTCCAGTATGGCCGTTACCTCCTCATAGCGGGTTCGCGCCCGAATTCACCACTCCCCACCAACCTTCAAGGCGTCTGGAACGATAACCTCGCCTGCAACATGGGATGGACTTGCGACTTCCACCTCGACATCAACACGCAGCAAAACTACTGGCCTGCCGAGGTCTGCAACCTGTCGGAAACCAGTGAGCCCCTTTTTCGTATGATCGAATCGTTACGCCAGCCGGGCCGGCGAACCGCTCAAACGGTGTACGGCGCTCAGGGCTGGGTGTGTCACGTATTCACCAACGCCTGGGGCTACGCCGCCCCAGGCTGGGGCCTGGGCTGGGGCATTTTCCCGACTGGTGGCATTTGGCTGGCATCGCACCTGTGGGAACACTACCAGTTCACTGGCGACAAGCAGTTCCTGTCGGACCGCGCATACCCGGTCCTCAAGGAGGCGGCGGAGTTTTTCCTGAGTTACATGGTGAGCCATCCAAAATACGGCTGGCTGGTCACCGGTCCAGCCGTTTCCCCTGAGAACGCGTTCCTTACACCCGAGGGTAAAGAGTGCAGCGAGTCAATGGGGCCGACCTGCGATCGCGAGCTGGTCCACGACCTCTTCACCGCATGCATCGAAGCGTCGCGGACGCTGGGGCGGGATTCTGAATTCCGCCAGGAGGTCGAGGGGGCGCGGGCGAAACTGCCTCCGCTCAAGATCGGCAAGCACGGCCAATTACAGGAATGGCTCGAAGATTTCGATGAAGCCGTTCCCAACCACCGTCACACAAGCCATCTGATCGCTCTCTTTCCCAGTTCTCAAATTACGCCCCGCACTACGCCCGATCTGGCAAAGGCCGCGCGGGTTAGTATCGAGCGCCGGATCAGCCAGGCCGACTGGGAGGATACGGAGTGGAGTCGTGCCAACCTGGTCAACTTTTTCGCTCGCCTCGGCGACGGCGAAGCGGCCCATACTCACTTGCTGGGCCTGTTATGCAAAGATACCGGCCCTTGCCTGCTTACTTTCTCTCGCGCCGGGATTGCAGACGCGCCGCAAAACATTTTCGTTATTGACGGTAACTCAGCCGGCACTGCGGGTATCGCTGAGATGCTGTTGCAATCGCACGGAGGTGAAATCCACCTGCTCCCCGCCCTGCCTAAAGCATGGCCAACCGGTTCGGTCACGGGCTTGCGCGCCCGGGGCGGTTTCGAAATGGATATCGAATGGAAGGATCGGGAGCTCAGTGGCGCGACTCTACGCAGCGTCAACGGCACGGTTTGCAGTGTGCGATATGGAGAAAAGGTTGTCCAATTGAACCTCAAACCCGGTGGAACAATTCGTATCGCACCAGACCTGACCGTCGTATAATCAGGCGGGTCTGCGCCAGCCGCCGAATTGTCTTCTGTGGGTTCTTGGAGAGGGAGGAAGCAAACGCGTGGGCTTGCGCCGCGTGGCAAGACTCCTGCCGACGCCTCTGGGAAGGCAATGCGACGCGTGGCTCCCTTCTCCGTCAACCGCCGTTCTCGCGCAGGACGCGGTAGATATCCCGCCCGTATTTCTCCACGGTGCTGATCCCTATTCCCGGGACGGCAAGCAACTCCTGGGCTGTTCCAGGGCGGCTGGTAGCTAGAGCCCTCAGTGTGCGGTCGCTGAAGATGCGGAACGCCGGCACGCCACGCCGCCGGGCCTCGATCAGACGCCAGACGCGCAGCGCCGCTTCCAGGCGGGAGTCCATCCCGGCTCCTGACCCTTTCGCCTTTGCCACGGGCCTGGGCCGTGCTGCGGTTTCGGGTCCCGATGCCCGCTTCCGACCCGCAGAAACAGTGGGCTTCTTCCTCTTGCGCTTCGTGGACGGGGCCGCCGTGTCCTTCATGATGAACTCGACCGGCGTCCTTTCGTCCACGGCGTAGCCGGCGCGCGTAAGGCTCACCTTACGGTACGGGATCTGTTTGCCATTCTTCTCGAAGACCGCATCCAAGAGTTGCACGAGTCCCGCACGCGCCATGGCGCCGAGCACTTCTTCGAATGCGTCGCGGCTGATCTCGCGGTTGGGACACAGTTCACCGTGCAGCTTGCCCGTTGATTTCGCGCCGCCCGAGCGCAACGCGGCTACCACCCGCAAGAGCGCCGTGTGCTCCGCCTCTGTGGCGGTTCGGAACCGTTGCGCGGCGCACTGCCCCGGAGCGCAGAAATCGCAGATACCGCACGGCTTCTGTCCGTCAGCGAGGTCGCCAAAGTGGCGCACCAGGGTGGCCATGCGGCACTGGTTGCTCTCCGCGTAGCGGATCATCTGCTCGATTTGTGCCCGCTTCTGCTCACCCTGGGCGATATAGGACGCCTGCCACTGGTCGTGGCCCCGGCTGACGTTATCGGCGAAATCCACCACGGCGCCGCCGTGGGTCCACAGCTTCTCGAGAGCCCTGTCAAACACCTCCTCATCCATCCGGAGTTGCTGCTGTAGCGCTGCCTTTTCTTGAGGTTCGGCCCGAAGCCGGCCGAAGATCTCGTCCAGCACGCTCACCTCCGGATAATCCCGCTCGAAGAAGAAGTCGTGCGTGTAGCGATCGGCGTAGGAGTGCATCAAAACCGCACGGCTGGGCTCCCCGTCACGCCCGGCGCGTCCGATTTCCTGGTAGTACGCTTCCAGGCTCCCCGGCAAGGCCGTGTGGATCACGGTGCGGACGTCGGCTTTGTCGATCCCCATGCCGAAGGCAATCGTCGCCACCATGACCTCGATCCGGCCCTTGAAGGAAATCCTCCTGGACTCGCTGGCGCCGCTGGGCATCGAGCCCCGCGTGGTATGCTGCAGCGGGAAAGTTCGCGGCGAGTTGGACTGCCAGACCCTCGGCCTGCTTCCGCGTCGGTGTGTAGACGATTGCCGGCCTGCGCTCCGCCTCACCCAACAGTCCGCGGGCGAGCTCGGCCCGTTGGGAAGGCGCGATCTCGACAACCTCAATCGCGATGTTGGCGCGCCGAAACCCGTGAACGAAGCGGGCCGGCTGCGCCAGCCGCAACTGCTCGGCGATGTCATTCTGAACGATGGGCGTGGCCGTTGCGGTCAGCGCCATCACCGGCGCCGGGCGCAAGCGGGGCAGGTGCTGGCCGAGCATGCGGTAATCCGGCCGGAAATCGTGCCCCCACTGCGAGATGCAGTGGGCCTCGTCAATGGCGATGAGGGACAGCGGTCGTTTGCCCAGCATATCCGGGAAACCGGCGACGCGCAGCCGCTCCGGCGCGATGAAGAGGAACTGCAGCTTGCCGCTGAGGTAATCAAGGCAGGCCTGGCGCGAGTCGGCGCGCGGGCGGCCGGAATGGATGCGCTCGACGGCAAAGCCCAGTTCCTTGAGCTTCGCCACCTGGTCTTCCATCAAGGCAATGAGCGGGCTGATCACGAGCGTGGTCCCGCCGCGCGCGATGCCTGGCAATTGGTAGCACAGCGACTTGCCGGACCCGGTCGGCATGACCAGCAGCACGTCCCGACCCTCGATGGCCGCCCGGCAGACGGCTTCCTGGTTGGGCCGGAAGGAGGAGAAGCCGAACGCGCTGTGCAGGAGACTCTCCAGGTCGCCCGTTGGCGCCGCTGCGGTCATGGGCGCCTTCAGCGGGGCAGAAACTGTCTGCGCACTTGCGGCTGCCGCCGCCATTGCGGCCTTGGCGGCCTGCGGCGTCTGCCCCACCTTGCTTACCACTTCCCGTACATAATCCTCGATCCCTTTCAGAAACGGCCCCAGCTGAGCTTCCCCGCGCTGGATGCGCTTGAGATAAGCCTCCCACTGGCCGGTCATGGCGGGGCTCTTCACCTCGGCATGCACGACTTCGATCAGCCGGATGCCCTTGTCGGTGGCTTCCAGGCTCTTGCCCTGCCGCACGATGTAGTCCCGCTTGAGCAGCACCTCGATGATGGCCGCGCGCGTCGCGGGCGTGCCCAGCCCGGTCTCCTTCATGGCTTCCGACAGTTCCTTCTCGTCGAGAGTTTTGCCTGCCGTCTCCATGGCCGTGAGCAGCGTGCCTTCCGTGAAGCGCTTGGGCGGGCGAGTCCTCTTTTTCAAGGCTTCGACATCGATCACCTCCTGCGGCTGTCCCTTCGCCAGACCCGGCGGCAGGGCCTGCTCCCCCCGCTCTTCCTCGCCGCTTCCCTGGCCCCGCTTAATCTTATCCTCGGCGGAGAGATCCAGCACCTTCCAGCCCGGCTGCTGCACCGCAGTTCCTGACGAGTGATAGCGGTCGGTAAGGTCGCCATTCGTAATGGCGGTGATCACCGTCGTGACCGACCAGAGGTGGTCGCCTTGCCAGGCGCTGAGCAGGCGCCGGCAGATCAGGTCGTAGATCTTTCCTTCCTCCGCTGAGAGATGGGCCTTCGCGGGCGAGGTGACGGTGGGAATGATGGCGTGGTGGTCGGTCACCTTGGAGTCGTCGACGAACCGCCGTCCCAGGGCGCGCTCCCCCGTGCCGGGCGCAAGATGCTCCCGATAAGGCCCTTCGATGTTCTTGACGATCCGCGGCAAGGTCCCCGCCACCTCCTGCGAGAGGTGTCGGCTGTCCGTGCGCGGATAGCTGATGAGCTTGTGGCTCTCATACAGCGCCTGCGCCAGATCCAGCGTCTTCTGCGCGCTGAAGCCGTACAAGCGGTTGGCGTGCCGCTGGAGTTCCGTGAGGTCGTAAAGCAGGGGCGGCGCAAGGCGCTGTGTTTCGGCTTGGACGGACTCGATGCAGGCCTGCCCCCTGCGCGCCCGCTCGATAATGCGGTTCGCCTCTTGTCCATCGGCGGGCAACCGCATCGCCTGTTGCCGCGATTCCCTGTCTACCCCCTCTGCCGGCCGCGCCCTGAACCACGTTCCCTGATAGGAGCCCTCCTGATCCCTGCCTGCGGAAGGTCCGCCGCTTGGACGAAAATCGGCCACGACCTCCAGGTAATCTTCGGACACAAAACGCCGTATGGCGAGTTCACGCTCGACCACCATGGCCAGCGTGGGCGTCTGGACGCGCCCCACGGAAAGCTCTTCGCCGTAGGCAAGGGAGTAGGCGCGCGACAGGTTCATGCCCACCAGCCAGTCTGCCCGGCTGCGGCCGCGCGCCGCATCGGCCAGCGGGTCGTAGTCAGCCCCTGGCCGCAGGGCCTCGAAACCCCTGCGGATGGCCGCCGGCGTGAGCGAGGATATCCACAGCCGGCTGAACGGCTTCCGGCACCCCGACGCCTCGTAGATATAGCGGAAGATCAGCTCCCCCTCGCGGCCGGCGTCGGTCGCGCACACCAGGCGTGAAACTCGCGGCGAGTTGAGGATTCGTCCTACGACCTCGAATTGATCCTTGGTGTTTTCGTAGATGACCAGCGGCCAGTGCTTGGGCAGGATGGGGAGCAGGTCGCGCCGCCAGTGGCGCCATTCCGGGTTGATTTCGTGCGGCTGGGCAAGGGCTACGAGATGCCCGATCGCCCACGTCACCACGTAGCCGTTGCCGTGCAGATATCCATCGCCCCGGCCGGTTGCGCCCAGTTCGTGCGCGACATCACGCGCCACCGAGGGCTTTTCGGCCAGCACAGCAATGGTACCGGATTCAGGGTCCGTCATGATAAAACTTCTGGTTCAACGATGCCGTGCCAGGGAAGCACAGTTGCCCCCCATTACCGCGGGACGTCTTTGGACGCCGGGGAAAAAGGGGGTTCGCCGGCACAGCCCGTTCCGCACTAGCCGATGTATCGTTCCGTGGGCTGTTGATCAAGGAGCCGCGGAAGGCGGGTTCCTCGAGCACCATCTCGCTGCAGCCGTTGATCAGCTTGTAGCCAATCGAAGTAGCTCTGGTCCAGAATGGCACGAGGTCCCACGGTACGTTGGCGATCACGCGCCCGCATTCCGCTTGACGGATCACAGGCGCCTGCTGCGTCGGCGCGATGTCGTAACGTGGGTGAAGTTCCTCCGTCGGCTCCGCTTCAAAGAACTCCGCGGCCTCTTCTCCAGTGCTTGACAGCCGGCAGCGAGCGCACACAGCCATAATCCTACTGGACCGGCGACGAACGCGGAAGAGAAATCTCCTTGCGACGGGGTTGAGGCTCCTCTCCGCAACTGCCTTGACAGCTATCCGTGCGTTACGTAGAGTGGGGGCTGAACGACGATTTCAACATCGCAGTCCTTACAATCCAACGGAGAGAGGAAGAGCAGAAGAAATGATGACAAAAACCCAGGTCGTCGCGCATTTGGCCGAGAAGGCGGGGATCACAAAGAAGACCGCCGCCGCGGTTCTCGCAGAACTCGTCACGGTGGCCGCGAAGGAAGCCAAGAGCGGCGGGCAGTTCGTGGTTCCCGGGCTGGGCAAGGCGGTGAAGGCAAACCGCAAGGCTCGCATGGGCCGTAATCCCCAGACCGGCGAGGCCATCAAGATTCCGGCCAAGACGGTGGTGAAATTCCGTCTGGCGAAGGCGTTCAAAGACGCGGTGGTGCCTCCCAAGAAGAAGTAGCCTCCATCGAGGATGGCTTTCCTCAACGAACGGAAGTCATGGAAGCCCGGTCTTCCGGCCACGACACGTGTGTCAACATGGCGGACGGGAGGCATGAATATGGAGATCCTCAAGGGCTATTGCGCCAAGGTTCAGGGTCGGCAGGAATGGCAAGATGCCGAATTGCAGGATGAACTGTTTGCCTTGTTCAAATTAGCCTGGCTGGAGAACGCGAGGCTCCTGGCCAGAAGAGAGGGCCAGGATTACTACTTTCTGGCATCCTTCCTCGGCGAGGAGGAAGCAGCTCGCTTCACGGAGAACTTCGCCTTCCGTAAGCCGGCTGTCCCCTCCCTAAGGCCTTTTGAGGCGGGGGACGAAAGAGGATTTGTTCCTTGGGGTCAGGTCGTCCCGAAGGACGTTGGAGGCCGCCTGGCGGCGCGGCTCGCTGGCGACGAAGATTTGGAGGATGCGAGTATCGCTTCCATGATTGAGCGCGACCGCCAGGATCCGGATGGAGATTATCTTTTCACCCTCCCCGAGGAAACCAAGGAAAGGTGGCTGGAGCGTAGGCAACAGCAGGAAAAGAAGAAGGTGTAGAGGCGATCCTCACTTCCGAGAATCAACTCACTGACCAGTACACGGCTCTGGTCATTCACGGCGCCTTGCTCCGAATCGGCGGATGGCTTCCCAACACTCGGGCTATCTCCGAAAGTGTCACCGGCTCCGCCAGATAGTCCACAGCCCCCAACTGCATCGCTTCCGTGTAGCAACCCATGTCCAGGCAACGCGCCACAATCAGGACCGGCAAGCGCCGGTCGATCTCCGTCGCGCGCTCCACCACGCAACGCCCTTCAAAGCTGCGGCTCCCTTGGCTTACCATAACGAAGTCGAAAACTTCTGACCCCAGGCAGCGCACACCTTCCTCATAGGAGCGGCAGGCGCGCACTTGATACCCCCAGCCTTCCAGAATGCTGCAATAATAGTGAAGACCCCCAGGGTCCTCGTGGACCAGGAGCGCTTTGCCACTGCGAACAAGGAGAGGTTGTGCCCTTCCTTCTTGGTTGGTGTCCTTAAGTCCCATCGGTCACCTCCCATGGGTCGGTGATCCGTCCTTGACCTTTGGAGTGACAGGCAGATCTTGCATGCCGTTCAGCGGAGTCGTTACCCCTCTCGTGGAAAAGACATCTGCTCGTAGCGTATAGCGGGCAAGAAGAAACTGCGCCGAGACTTAACTAACCCTTCGTCAAATTGATTAGGCCAAGGATATCTTGCCAACTTCAGGGACGGGGCTCCCTCCCCGTGCACCCGGACCACAACGGGAAACACACGCCAGCACGCGCTTCCCGGCGGCTGCGCGCTTCGTCGCCGAAGTTAATGTCAACGGCTGTTTGTAGGGGACTCTTCCCTGAATCGAGCAGACTCAGCAATAGCACATGAAAGGAAGCATCGCGCATTGGACACCTCCCCGCTGATAACTACGTTACGCGCAAAAGATCACAAGTCAAGCGGAATCGCGGGAGACTGGCCAAGGTTCAAAGTGAGGGTTTAAAGGGAAATGAGCCTCAAGAAGTTCCCGGTCAAAGCTATCTAACCTTTTGCCTCGGTAGGCACCCTGCGGCCCTTTGTGGGGGCGCACTTTCTTCCTAGTACCAACGGTACATTGACCCTTCTTCAATCTATCGTGAGAATGTCATTAGCGTTGGGCCGTGATTGCAAACTGAAAATTCACCTTCCTACGTCTGCGGTGTCTCACGGTTGGAGGGTAAATGGAACTGCGCAGGGATCCGATTTCGGGGAACTGGGTGATTGAGGAAGATGGAGAAGGGGTCTGGCCAGCAAACGGTACGTGCCCGTTTTGCCCCGGCCAGGAAGAGTTATCGCCTCTGACGATCTACTCCCATGCGAACGGCGACGGGAGATGGCAAGTCCGCGTGACCCCGCACTTGCGCCCCCTTTACCGAATCGAGGGAGAGCCGCAGCGGCGCGCCGAAGGGATGTACGACAAGATGCGTGGTCTTGGTGCCCACGAGGTGGTTGTGGAAACTCCGAGCCACCAAACCTCGCTCTCCGGTTTGTCTGAGGAAGGGATTGGGCAGGTCCTGCGAGCCTATGTTTCCAGGATTTCAGACCTTAAAAAGGATCCGCGATTCCGTTACGTGACCGTTTTCCGCGATCAAGGTTCCCCCGCGGGGCAAGACCTGGAGCACCCTCATTCAGAGATTACGGCCACACCGTTCATCCCCAGGCGGGTGGTCTACGAGCTGCGATCCCACCAGCTCCATTACGCACTTAAAGAACGGTGTATCCTCTGCGATATGGCCGACCAGGAAATCGCGGAGGGAGTTCGTACGGTGGAGCGGGACGACCAGTTTATTGCCTTCTGTCCTTTTGCCTCCCGGATGCCGTATGAAACCTGGATCCTTCCCACCCACCACCACAGTACCTTTGAAGAGGACCTCAGTACGTGGAATCGCCAGCTGCAGTTTGCGCGCTTCCTGAAATCGATCCTGCGGCGCTTGGAGTCGGTGCAGCCTTCCTTTCATTTGGTCCTTCACACGACGCCGAACCTGAATGCCAAGTTCGACAAGAAAGAGCACTGGAGGACCCTGGAGAATGACTTCCACTGGCACTTCGAGATCCTGCCGGCGAACGTTCCCAAGCCCACTTCCTACAGCCTGAAGGAGGTGTTTTACAACTCCCTCCGGCCGGAACAGGCGGCGGATGAGTTGCGCAAGGCGGGTGCGGGGCAAGGGTAGCTGACGCTCACGCACCTTGGGCCTGCGGCTTTGAGTGCAACGACTCCGACAAACTGGAAATGCGTTGGCCTTGGAACCCACTCCGTGGGCACTTTGGCTGAGGGGGCGAATCGGGCTCTTTGGGAGTGGCGTTGTCTCCAGGGAAGCAAAGGACTGTATTGGGCTAAGCGAAATCCTACCGTTTGCTAAGATCCCTCTCGTAGCGAATGCGCATCGAGTCCAGGTCGACCCTGGGATCGGCTCTCTCTGCATATTTAAGGGCTTCTGCTTTGTCAGCGGCTGGCCCTTCCCAGACAATCCATTCGTGGGCTCCTGGTCGGCTTTGAGCAGGCGGGCCTGAAACGGCTTCGATCTGGCCATTGACCAACGCAATGACTTTCCAAGTGGTCATGTGGTTGCCAATGGTTGCCAATGTTCCTTAGGGTGTATTTTAGCGGAGTCGGGAATGCGCCGTTGCGGATTAAGGATTGACCGAGTGAGAATGCCTTTGGATTGAGAAGGGCGAATCTGAGGAAGAACCGGCGGACTTCAATGTTGAAGGTCTTCGCTACGCTTGCTGAGTGTGCAGCAGCGGACGCGGCCGAGCCGCAGAGTCGGTGCGGGCTGACCATTGACCGCGTGCGTTTGCCAGCCGATAAGAAGTCGGAAACTTGAGCTTGAAAGTTCTGCTCAACGGTCAAACCTCTTCGACTCTCACTGGTCATGCCAATGGCTTAGCTTAGTGGCAGATAGAAATTCCTGGCCCCCCCAGAACGAATACGTTCGGCAGGCCAAGGAATGCCTGAAGAATCTCATGAGGTAGCGGAAGCCAACCAAGGAGGAAGCGATGCAAACTCATAACAGGCGAAGATTTTTCCAGTTCACGACAGCGGCAGCCACGGCGGCAGTCGCCAAGCAGCTTTTCGCCGGCGTACCAGTCGCAACGTCGAAGAAGGCCTGGCGCCTGGGCCTGCTGGTCAGCGTTTCGGACGACCCGGAAAGCGTCATGGCCCATGTCCAAAGGCTCGGCTTGCCCACCGCCCACGTCTCGCTCCAGGACTTCTCACCCTCCATGGCCACTCGCTTGCGAAGTGCTCTCGACCGTTATGAGGTTGAAGCGACGGTCCTCCACTCGTCGGGACCAGGTGAGGAGGAGTACGACCTGGTCCAAGGCCCTCCGATTTTCGGGCTCGTCGCTTCCCGGCATCGACAAGAGAGAATTGACCATCTGAAGAGAGCTTCAGACTTCGCGAAACAAGTGGGCGTACCGGCGGTGTTTAACCAATGGGGCTTCATTCCCGAAGTTCCGAGCGACCCGTTGTACGAGCCGACCGTGGAGGCGGTGCGCGAGATTGCCAGCCACTGCCAGGGAAACGGCCAGATGTTTTTTAACGAGACCGGGCAGGAGACACCCATCACGCTGCTGAGGACGATTCAGGACGCCGGCATGGATAATGTGGGTCTGGTTCTGGATGCGGCCAACCTGGTGCTTTACGGCAAAGGCAACCCGGTGGACGCGCTGGACGTCATCGGAAAGTGCGTGCGCGCCGTCCATGCCAAGGGGGGCTTCTATCCCACCGACCCCCGGTATCTGGGCAAGCAGGTCCCCGCTAGCCAGCACAGCATGGTGGATTGGCCACGACTCATTCAGCGCCTGAAGGAGCTCGGATATGATGGAACGGTGACCATTGAGGCTGTAACCCCGGAACCCGGGCGTGATAACGAAATCCGAAGCGATAAGGCTTATCTCTCAAGGCTGATCGCACTGGGTTGAACCTCCGACCGGCTTTACTCTGAGGGCGATCGCACTTTGCAGGCCATGGGACTTCCGGACATGTTTTGATTCTCGGGTCATCCTGCTCCTCTCGAGGAAAGTGGAGGTTTTGATGAAGCCACAAACCGCCGTGCCCGCTCGGAGCACGAGACCCATTCCAGGGTGTTGCCGAATACCTTTTGGATCCGTTCCATCAATGTTTGCAAGCTTTCAAGACCCAGACCCGTGCCCTGCGTATAGAGTGACTGCCAATGGGTCAGCAGTATGACCGGAAAACCTCCCTCGACTAACTCTCGAATTCGGCCCCTTCGGCCATCCTCCGACACCAACCGGTCGATGCCCTCCTTGATGAACTGCTTGCGCTCCGGAAGCGTGGGGTGCTCCATGCTCCAGAAGATATCCGGAGCGTTGGCGGGCACGCTGACGACAGCTTGATGGCGGCCGGCATCTTGGTACTCGATGGATAAAGGCCGGGGCTGCCCCCACCCCACGCTCCACAGAAAATACCAGGCCAAGTCCCGTCCCCAGACCTTTGATTGGGCCTCGCCCAAGGCCTGCGCATACTTTTTCTCCACGTCGAGGCCCGAGTTCCAGGGCGAAGTTATACCCGTGGAATTGATTCCTACATTCTTTAGAATCGTGAAGGCCAGAACGAAGTAATCGACGACTTCCTCGAGAGGCGCCCCGGAAATCCACACGTCTTCATAGATATGCTGAAACCCTCCGGTCTTGAGATTGAAGGCGTTCAAGTGGGTAAGGAATTCCGGCGTGATATCGAAGCGGGGGGCGATTCGTTCACGGACGATTTTCAGAAATCCTTCCAAATGCTCCCGGGGGACACGCTTGAGGGATTGGTCGATACGGCCCAAGCAACTCGGCATCGGGATGAGGGTCATTTTCCCGTGCAGGTCGAAGTGCTCCATAGTGTCGGCTACCCGAGCCGTGAATTCGTGCGGAACCAGCAAGGGGGTCTCGTACCCGGGTATTTCATAGAACAAAGGGTCCACGGGCGACCCATCATCAATGATCAACGAGAACGGGATTTTTCCGGAGTTACTTTCCGTTACCGGTGGCGTCGGCTCCAGAAGTTCGCTCCCGGTCACCGGGGGAGCTTTGGCAAAGACTTCAGCAAGTGGAGCGGCAAGCATGCCTGTCCCCATGCGCTTTAGCACTTCGCGCCGGGTAAGAACGTCACTGCCCACCGCATCCTGCACGGCCGGTTGTCGAGTTGCTGGCCTGACCGCACTGCGCCCATAAGATAAAACGCTTGGCTGTTTTCTTGGCATCGATTCGCTCCACATGAGGGCAGATGGCTATGAGTCCGCGAGGGGTAAGATAGAGGAGCATGGCGCTGGGTGGTGAAATCGGGGTCAGCAATCGAGATCGCTCCGCTCACCCACGCCCGACTCCGCAGGCCGGCATACTTCGAAGTCCAGTCCATTACCTCTGACTTTGACCGCCAGATTATCGCCCAATATGCAGTTTAAGTCACGGTTACCTGAGGTAACGCTGGCGATTGACACATAACGCTCAGAGGATAAACCAGAGGTTCGCGATGGACTGCCGCTGCGCCGTCCATCAAATAACCATTGCGCCGGTTCATTGCTCCTGGAGCACAGGGCGAGGGAAGACCAAGAGCGCCAGCAACATGCAGGGCAGGCCTGGAGCAGCGCCGGTAATACGCGGGGGGGTGACCCAGCAGGAATCACTATGCACCCACTGTAAACAAATGGAAAAGGTCACAATCTCCCCCATCTATCGCATTACAGTTGGGTCCCGGGCCAGCACAACTCTCATCGTTCGTATGTACCCGGGGGAACTTGGCCGTAATGAAACGATGGCTAAGGGTTCGCCCTTACGCCCAGGTTCGGTCGCGCCGCTCGTGGCGCTTCACGACTTCGCACACCAGGGATATGTTCGACTCCACCTGGAAGTCGTACATCCCCACATTAATGAAATCTGCGCCGCTCTTGAACGCCAAGTCGAACCCATCCTCGGGCAACACTCGACCCGCGCCCAAAACCTTGAATGCGATCCAGGGTTTCTTGATGGTCTTCATGAGCGCTGCCACGTCGCGCGTGTCCTGGCTGTGGTAGCCCACCGAGTTGAAGGTCTTGAAATAGAAGTCGGGGTCGAATTTCTGCCGTTCCGAAATGATTGCCGTTTCCATTGAATGTGAGCCGACTCCCGCCATCAGACCGTTCTGCTTGATGAAGGACACGACCTCCCCGATGAGTTCCGCCTTGCCAGCCTTCACGAAAGTGTCATCGGCGACTCCGCCCATGCAGTATGCCCCCACCGCCCCATTGTCGATCGCCAGTTTGATGTTGTCTTTCAGGTTGTCCGGTTCAGGGTAGGTCTGGGCGATCCACTGGATCTTTCCACCCCGCTCCTTGCGGTAGCGCTTTAAGACGCGGACGATCTGCTCGTCCGTGCGAAGAATCGTGGTGTTGATCCCTCTCTCCTCGCACAATTGCAGGGTGTCCAGGATCTTTTCGTCAGTGAAGTAATGCTGCAGCAGGCTGTGAACATAAAGCAGGTCTCCGCTGTGGGCAAACCCACTAAAAAGGTTCCCCCCGCAAATCAGGCGGGCCACCTCAAGCTTCCCGATGCGGCCGGCGGGCAATCCACCGGAGGCGGGCTTCGGTTTGCCGGGTCGGCTAGCTTCCATCTGGGCCTTAAGAGGAAGTGTATCGAGCGTCAGGCCCGCCGCCACAGCGGAAGCTTTGAGGAAATGTCGGCGATTCAGCCTATGCGAAGATGGCATGCTTTACCTCTCTATTAGAAAAATGCCTGGCGGTTGTCATTTCATTCGAACTTTTGATTTTGACCTCCAGGTCAACCTGTAACGTACCCCTAACCGCTACTCAAAGCAATGGCTGGGCCTTTCCTTCCCCTCCAGGCCCGCCGGTGGAAGGCGAATGCGGTCGGTGGCTCGCTCCAACCCCGCAGGAGAGGATATCCCTCTCCTGCCCGCACGGCAAAGAACACCACCTATTCAGCTCCTTTCTGTTACCGGAGCTGTGTGCGCTTAGCGTCGAGCCTTGGCCAGCGTTCGCCCGCGTGGTACGATCTGTACAACATGGCGATCGGGTCGAACCTTACATTCAGATACGAATTCGAGGTAGAGAAGTGCCAACCCAGCCAATCGGCAGGGTCGCAAAGCTTGGCGTCTAGTGTTGCGCCACAGAGTAGAAATTGGATCGGCCAAGGCAGCGGCCGAGCATTTTACGGGGGAGCGGAAGGGATGGTGGGTCCGAAACCACGGTTCGAGTTGTGCGCGGGTTGGTTAACCCTGCTTCCAACGGACGGATGGACTCAATCCCTTCGTTTTAGAGATCAGGAGCGAAATCTGACCTCATATTCAGTTTTTGCAGGCGAAGCACCGGAGAACGCACTACGGATCGGTGATGAATTCAAGTTTTCACGCGATGCAAACGGAGATTTTCTCTACAGCGTCAGGAGGAGCTCTGAAACGGTTCTCACCGCAGGTTCAGTAGGTAGACACGATGAAGGGGGACCGGTTGCGGTGTGGCAAGAATATGACAGCCTTCCGAACCCGAATGCTGAAGCCCTCAAGAAGCAATTGCCCGGCCTGCCTGTTGCGGAAAGGCTTTATGTGCCCAGGTCCTACGTAAGCGCAAGGATCAAGGACCAGATGTTCCATTTGCTCGATGGCGGGGAAGTGCACGTCGATCCGTACTATGTGTTTCTGGCTCGCTCAAACAAGAATGTACCGGCATTCGCACTCGAATTTACGCCCCGAGCTGTTCACTCCGCTGGCCGCCTCGACGCACTCGGGAAGGAACTGATCATCGACGCTGCTCGACAGCTAACTGCACCCAAGACAAGGACCTTGTAACATGAGCCACGATTGGACGGCTTCGGCCTACTCGATGACGGACCTCCGCCTGCTGACCACTTCCGTCGTGCTCCCCGCGCGGCGCATAGTTGCTGTCACTTCGCACAGGCCCTTATCGGAGGGGATGGGCAGGTTGACGACGTAAGTCTGCTGGCCGAGCGGCGCCACCTCGACATCCATTTCACGCCGGACCAGCACCTTGCCGCCCGCGGCTACCGAGACCACGAGTTTCCCTTGCGCAGCCTCGTACTCATCGTTGACCAGAGAAACGGCCATGGGGCAGGTGGCGCCCGCCTTCAGTTTAGCTTGCCAGAAGTTGAGGTAGACCCCGACCGGACTGAAAGCATTCGAGAGAGCCTCCTCGAAGCCGGGCTGCAATTTCAGGTTCTCGATGTCCTGGAAAAAGTCGCCCGTATAAGCATCGCGGTGGCTCGCCGTGAGATAGGTGAAGCATAACACGCCGGCGTAGTTGCGGTGCGCACGCCAGTATTCGGTGAGCCCGGCCCAGAGGTAGGCGGCGAGATCAACAACCTCTCGTGCGCCGGCGTTTGCGCCGAGCAGGCGTTGGAAGAGCGGGATCGAGAGCACGCTCGGGCTGCCGTCGCGATTGAGCCAAATCCAGTCGTACTCGTTGAGGACCACGGCGTGGCTGGTCGGGTGGGGGCTGTTGGTGCTTTTCGCCCCCGTACCCTCCTCGAGCTCGGCAACGTCAAACTTGTGGCCTGTTAGAGACAGGTCTCCGACGAAAAGGTAGTTGTGGTCTTCTACCGGGTCGTCCGGTCCCTCCGGCGGATTGTAGCCGTTATCCCAGGCGCGGTTCGAAAGATCCAGGTGCCGCACGGTGTGAATGATCTCGGCGAGCACATCGGCGTGGGTTTCGTTGCAGGCATCCCACCAACCGACACTCGGGTGATTCCAGTTGTCCCGCATCCACTCGCGGTATTCCGTGATCATCTCCTGGGTGCTCCAAGCCTCCCGATAACCCCAGACAGGGAATTCATATTGCAGGATCAGCCCGGCCTCGTCGGCGATATCCATCCAGAATTCCGGCACGGGGCCGATGCAGATCCGGAAACTATTCCAATGCAAACGCTTGGGGAGCTCGACAAGCAGATTGCGTACCCACGCTTTGTCCCAAGGCAATCCTTGGGACTTGGGGTCCTCGAGAAAGCGATGAAAGGTGATGTTGGATCCCCGCAGGAAATACACGCGCCCGTTCAGGTAGGCGCGCTTGGTCGCCGTGTCGAAGCGGAATTCGCGCATCCCGAAACGGGTCTCGACACTGTCGCCTCCGGTGCTGGTCTGGAGTGTGTACAGGTTGGGGTGCTCCGGCGTCCAAAGGTGGGCGCGCGGCATTGGGATCGTCTGGAGTAGGGTCTTCTCAGCACCGGTGCCAATCTGAACCTGCTCCACGGCCACCCGATTTTCCACCCGACTCACCAGACGGAAGGAACGTGCCGAACCGTAGTTGCGCACTTTGGTTTGGACCAGGATTTCCGATGTGGCCAGTCGCGGCGCCACCTGGACGCTTTCCACCACCGGATTGTCTGCGGTGAGGATGGCCACCGAATCGTAAATCCCCGGAGTCCAGTAGGTCTTCTCGCCGTCGATGCCGGCGGGTGCAGTCTTCGGAAGCGCCGCCGGGTGCGCCCCGATCCTGACCACGAGTTCGTTGTTCTGTGCCCAGTGCATGACGGCGGTCAGATCGAAATACCCGGCGCTGAAGCAGCCGAAGTGCTCGCCCACCTTCTTGCCGTTGAGCCATACCGCCGTGCCAAACTGCGCTTCGTTGATCCTGAGAAAGGCAACCTGTCTCGGCGCGGGCCCCGTGAACACTTTCCGGTACCAGAAGTAGTTCCGTTTCTGGCGCGGGATGCCGACCATGGCCCTCTCGAACTTTTCAGGTCCGGGCGAGCGATTGAACCTCACCCGGTTTCGGTGGTTTTCAAAGGACTCAAACTGGTCCACATCGGAGAACGCCGGCTCGGATAGATGTGCCAGCCCGGGGACGGGCACATGGTGTTGGTAAGCCTTGGGCATCTGGTCCGGGGAAACTGAGTCCTCGATCTCCCAAGTGCCATCCAGTGACAGAGTGGCCCGGTCGCCTGCCCGTAGCGAACCGCATAGAAGCGAAATGAACGCGCTTGTGATTGCGAATGCGTACGTGATTGTTCGGCGGAGCATAACCACCCTCCTGGTTTCTCCCATAAGATTGCCGGATTATAGTCCCACATGCTTGAAGCTGTCAGCTTTCAGGAACCAGCTTTCAGCCCACGGAGGGGTAGCGCGGACCGTCGCTTCCACGGTGCACGGCTCTTGTAGCACCTCCGCAGTGAGCTGCCAGGGTGCATATATCAGACGACAATCCATTCCGTCGGAGGCGGATGGGTGGAGAGGAAGCGCTGGCAATCGCCCTCCATGCAGTCCTCGCCGGCTGGTCCTACGTCGAGGCCGTCCGCAATGCGACTAACCATGACGGCGACAGCGACAGCACGGCATCCATCGCAGGCCAGATCTGGGGCGCATGGAAAGGGATCGAGGAGGTTCCGCACGAGTGGATAACTTGCTTGGATGTTCTTGTGCCGATGGTCCATTTAATCCGGCACGGTGAGGATTGCTGTGATCCTGACATTATCAATTGAAATTCGTGTGCGCGATGTATGCATGGTCAGGCAGTACCGCAGGTCAAAAGTACCTGGCAATACTATGCGTCCAAAACTGGGCTTGTGCATTGCATTCCGATGCGACGAAGAGTATTTTGAGCTTCACCCAGGAAATGGAAGCGGAAATCCCGGGTTATATAAGGAATGGCACCATGATTGACAAAATCGTCGAAATCAAGAGCGTTGGAAAGTTTGTTAACTTCTCATCTAAGGGCGACATCGAATTTCGCAAGCTGACTCTAGTGTTTGGGGAGAATGGGCGAGGTAAGACGATGCTCTCGGCCATCCTGCGCTCTCTGGGAACTGGTGATCCTACATGCTTGCTCGAGAGAAAAACAGTCAAATCTACTCTCCCGCCCGAAGTCCTCGTTCGTGTTGGCAACGCTAACCACATGTTCAAGAACGGTGTGTGGGATGCGGTAGCGCCAGGAATCCATGTTTTCGATACGACCTTCGTCAACGAGAACGTTTATTCGGGTGTCTACGTAGATCTAGACCACAAGCGAAATCTGTACAGATTCATCGTGGGAGAGAAGGGAGTTCAGCTCGCTACCGCAGTTGACGATCTCGACGCACAGAACCGAGCCAAGAACACCGCAATTGCTGAGAACGAAAGGCTGCTGAAACCACATATTTTGGGCCTTTACTCGGTTCAAGCTTTCGTAAATACCCCAGCTATACAGGACGTCGATGAACGGATCAAAGAAAAGTCCAAGGACCTTTCTGCGCTCAAAGAGGCCACGACCATAGCATCGAGGCCTACACTAACGAAGCTCGTCATCCCTAATTTTCCGATGAAGGATTTTGAGTCTTTGCTTTTGAAAACTCTTGAGGACGTTGCGGCCAATGCGGAAAAGCTAACGCGAGAGCACATCGCAAGGTGCATGGACAAGCAGGGAGAAGCATGGGTAGGCAAAGGACTGACCTACATTAAGGACGACCGGTGCCCCTTCTGTGGGCAACCACTACCAGGAGTAGAACTGGTCAAGGCGTACAGAGCTTTTTTTAGCGCAGGGTATGCAGGGTTAAAGGGTGAAATCAACGAAGCCCGTGGGAAAGCGAATGGTCAATTCTCGCAGCAAGCCATACTTACCGCACAAAACATAATTGGCGCCAATTCTTCAAATGCCGAATTTTGGAGAAAATACGTTGACACAGATTATCCGACGATGAGCTTCGAGGAGCTCCGCCAGGTCTGGGAGACACTCCATGGGTTAATCGATGAATACCTCAAACGCAAAGAAGCATCCCCGCTAGACACACTCCAAGCTGGCGACGACATCAGAAAGGCCTTTGAAGCATATGGCAGCATGGCCGAGAAGACCGCAAAGTACAACCAGGGCGTTGATGCTGCGAATGTCTTGATTGTCCAAAAGAAACAAAGAACTGCCGGCGGCAGTTTGGCTGATGCCGAGGCAGAGCTGGCAGGATTACAGAACGCGAAGAAACGACACCAGGACGCGGTAGTCAGGAAGCTCTGTGAGGACTATATAAAATTGCACCGGGAAAAAGAGAAGCTTGAAAGTGAGAAGTCAATTGCCAAGGACGCCCTTGAAACTTACTCGAAACAAATCCTCCAGAAGTACGAAAAAGATATTAACAACCACCTGGAAAACTTTGGGGCGGGCTTCAAGATTTGCAACTCAGGAACCAAGTATCCCGGGGGGAAACCAACGACGGATTACCAGTTGTCGATAAATGACACCGCCATCAACCTAGGTGATGCCAAGTCCGTGCCCACAACGCCTTGCTTCCGAAACACTCTGAGTGCCGGGGATAAGAGTACCCTCGCCTTTGCGTTTTTCATTGCTCGGCTGGAGCACGATCCCGCCCTTTCAGGCTCAATCATCGTCTTCGATGATCCCATTTCAAGCTTAGACGCCAGCCGCAGACAGTGCACTCAACATAAGATTTCTGAGCTCGGCAAGAAGGCTGAGCAGGTAATTGTTCTTTCGCACGACGCCCACTTTCTATTTTCGATTTGGAGCGAAGAGAAGCAATCGCTAGTTAAGACTCTGCAGATCGCCCGGAAGGGCCAGGAGAGTGCGCTGGAGGAGTGGGATGTAGAGAAGGCGACTCGGGATGCGTACCTCCGCGATTATTTCTGTTTAGACGAATACTTGACCACAAGCACCAGCACCGATCCACGTGGCGTGGCCAGATGCATTCGCCCCGTTCTTGAGGCGAATCTTCGCCTTAGATTCCCCAAGAGCTTCAAGAGAGAAGAGTGGTTAGGGGATTTCATCCAAAAAATCCGAAACGCTGGCCCCAATGACAGCCTCACTACGCTAAAGCCAGAACTGCCTGAGCTAGAAGACATAAACAGCTACTCAAAGAAGTATCACCACACCCAAAACCAAACGGGGTGGACCACTGAGCCTGTTAATGAGGCGCAGTTACAGGCTTACGCAAAAAGGGCATTGAAGTTTGTGTCGGGGGTGTAAGCTTTGACCGTCGCCATTGGAATGATTTGCAGAGACGGCATCGTTCTAGGTGCTGACCGTCAAGTTACCCTTCCCGAGGCTTATAAGTACGATGAACAGAAAATTCTTTGCGCCGAGGCAGTTGATTGGAGATTCTTGTTGACCTATGCAGGTGATCCGGGCTTTGCCAAGGAAGTCCATCAGGAACTGTCGCGCCGACTAAATATCCAAGACCTAAACTCCCAGGTCGCTCACAAAGAAATCGACGAGATACTTACTGGCATGGGTAGACCCTCCGGAGATGTGGGAACTTCGCTTCTGGTTGCGGTTCATGTGAATGGAGAAAACGCCTGCCTCTGGAAATTCGACGGAAGATGGCTGCATTCCGCGGATGGATTTGATTGTTTGGGAGTAGGAGATTCTTCGCTAATCAGATATCTGTCCCACACCCTTTACTCACTGGACATACCCATTGAAGATGGGGCGAAGGTGGCTGTTTATCTCGTTTCCAGAGCGAACAAGTACGTAGATAAGTGTAGCGGTGGTCCCGATGTTGTTACGCTCACCCATCGCGGCGAAGTGACATTATTGGATGCAGCAAAAGTTCGTGAACTGACAATAACGATGGAAAGTACGGAACCTGGCGCACTAAGCGAGATCATCAAAGCAGGGAGAATATCTAGATTACTTTAGCTCTTCCTTTATGTTGGTGGAGGGATTAGTGATTGTCGAATTGAATTGTAGAGGTTGCCAGGCCCGGACCAGGCGTCCCGCCAAGCGGATTGGGAATGTGGCTGCCGTCTTCTGACTTGTGACAGTGGACACATTGGACTTGACAGCCGTCATCTCGCGGTACGGCCGATTCTACTATTATGCGGAAAGGTAAGTCCATGGTGCGCATCATTCATACTTCCGACGCCCACATAGGAAAGATATTCAATCAATTTGGAAGCTTCGGACAACAGCTTCGCAGGCAGATCAAGGACACATTTCGTGAGGTGTTTGCGCTGGCGGGCAAGGAACATGTAGACGCTGTGATCCTGGCTGGCGATATATTCGATTCTCCGAATATTGCCCGATCCGATCTCCAGTTCTTTATGGACGTCGTAAGCTCGATTGAACCAACCCCCGTCTACTTTCTCCCGGGCACGTGGACTCATGACAGTATCTTCCAGAAGGCAATCTTCCGATCCCACCAATTCCTCGATGGCAAGCCTGAAAACCTCTACGTCTTCACACAAGAGACCCCAGAGACTTTCAGAGTCGCCTCCGGAGAATTAGCGATCCACGGCCGTGCTGTTTTGCCGGACACGGACAACCCACTCGATGGGATTGGTCCCGACTCTCAAGCCTCATTCAATATCGGCCTCTTGCATACGGCCGTTGCACTTCTACAAATCCCCGAGGAGCCAGGCACGTGCGCGCTCAGACGTGACCACGTAGAGTGCTGTGGTCTCGACTATCTGGCTCTCGGGCACTGGCACAGTTTTCGCCGGTATTTTGTGGATGCGAAAACGGTCGTCCAATATTCCGGTTCTCCCGAAACACTCAACTTTGGCGAAGATTCCGGGTGCGTCGCCCTTGTCACGCTCGGTAGCGGCCCCGCGCGCGTCGAGAAGCGTGAGGTAGGTTACTACAAATGGCAGGAACTCAATCTTTCGTGGGAGGTTGTTGGCTCGGTCGAGGCACTCAAAGAGCAGGTGTCACGTCTGGCAAGCCCACAGACCATCCTGAGAATCACGATGGCCGGTTGTGTCTCTGACAAGCAGCTCGTTGACTGGGACCGTCTTAGGGATGAGATTTCTCCCCAGTTTGCTCACGTGGATCTCGACACCTCCCAGGTCAAGGAAGAACTTCCGCTTGAGCAGTTAGCGCAAGTCTATCGGGAAAACACCGTGCAACGAGCTTTCGTCACATTGGTGCAATCGGCGCTCGGGACCGTACAGAACGACGCGGAAAAGCAAAAGCTTCTTGAAGTCTTGCGCCGTGGGCACGCACTTTTTCTGGGCTATGAGGAGGTGTCGCAGTGAAGATCCTTTCCCTCACCACTCGGAATTTCAAGAACTTGCCTGACCAAAAATGGGAGCTTGACGACAAGTTTCAAGCCGTCACCGGCTTAAACGAGGCCGGGAAATCAAGCCTCTTAGAAGCCATTGTGGTTGGTCTGTACGGCGATGCAACGTCCACCGACTCCCGCTACGAACGAATGCGACGATGGAACTCTTCGGAACACATCTACGTTGCGTTAGACCTCATTCTGGGCGGTTCCCATTGCGCGATTGAGAGGGATTTTGAAAGCGGAAAGAACACCCTGATAGTCGATAAGAATCCCATTCGCGCCAAGGACAAGGTCCGCGCGTGGTTGGAACAGCGTCTCCCCCTTCCTTCCGAAAAGGCATTTCTACAAACTGCTTGCATAAAACAGAACGAAATCGATTGCGACATCGACGCCTCCGACCTGCGAACACAAATCGAGCAGCACTCACTGAGCTCGACGGGCCAGGACATGGAGGATCTGTGCCACGCTCTGGAAAAGAGCGCTAGCGAACTTCAGCGGGGAATCCATCATCCGGCCAAATACCCTGGGCGGATCAAGCAGGCGTCGGACGAGCTCGCAAGGCTCCAACAGGAGCAGGATGATCTAGAGCGAAAAGAATCAGAGGCAAATCGCGCATTAGTAGAATATGAGCAAGTCGCCGCCCAGGTGGAGAAACTCGAAGCAGACCTAAGCCAACATGAGGAGCACCTGCGTCTAGACAGGGAGTTCGTTGATGCCGACCGGATCTACAAGCAACGGTCAGCCGAGATTCCTTCACTCAAGGCCAAAATTGAACGCCTGAACGGCCTTCCTCAGCTCCTGGAAGCAGTCGAGCGTGAGCACGGGCAACTACAAGCTTCTATAGCGGAAATTAAGCTTAGGCACGAAAAGGCCCAATCGTGGCTTCGTAAAAGAGGAGAATTGACGGAGTGCGAGGGATCTCTGGCTGAACTCGCCGGGGACATCGCTTTGCTAAAGGGATGCGATGAGGGAATGCAAGCATTGAAAGACCCGCTACGATTCACTGGGATCGTCCCTGAAGATTTCTCTAATTTTAGGGCTTTGCAGAAACAACTCGCCGAATGTAAGACCGGGCTTGAGCGTGAAAAGGCCGAAAGCAGCGAATTGGCTACTGAACTCCAGCGGGCCAAGGAGCAGTTGGCTTCATACACGGGGCCCAGGCAGGAACATAACGAGGCTACTGAGAAACTCAAGTCCGAAAGAGAGGCTGCTGCACAAGCAGTCGAGGCACAAAGGCACAAAGAATCGTTAGCGCAAGAGAAGCTGCGGTTGGCAGCCAAACTCGAACAGATCAGAGCACTCGAATCTGAAAGAACCATGCTTGATCAGAACCTCCGGACTTACAAGCCTCTGGAGGGCATAGATGCGGCGACATTCCGAGGAGCTCTGTCCTCCGCTAGGGCGCTTGAGGGAGCCCTTAAAGACGAAGGTATCGGATTCGAAATCGATCCCGCGCAACCAATCCAGGTCACAATTCACGTGGATGGCGGCACAAGTGAAGACGTCGTTCTTGAGCAAGCCCGTAAGTTCGTTGCGCGCCGGGAGATTCTCGCTCAGGTTCCTGGACTGGGATCCCTGCGTCTTACGAATGAAAGCCAGACTTCTCGCAAATTGGCCGAGCAACGCGACGAGATTACTTCGACACTGGCCAGAGCCTCCTTGGAGAACCCCGAAGACCTGCTCCACCAATTTGAGCGCCGCAACGAGCTAGCGGGCCGTCTCACCGCAAGTATCGCGAAACTCCAGACCGCTTCGGAATCCCGGTCAACTGATGAGTGGGATGCAAGCCTCGAGGCTCTCGACAAGCAGTTGGGCGATTTGTCCCAGCGTATTGCCAGGGCTGGGGTAATCAGGGCCCTCTCAGTGATCGACCAAGATTTGGAAGCCAGCCAGGACGAACTCAACCGCATTGTGACCGGTACAGCTCAGGCCGAGGCCCAAATCACATCCCTGACTCGACAACTCGATACCATTGCAAAGAGAATCGGCGTGCAGCAGGGTCAGCTGGCTACATTGCAGAACGAAATTGCCAATCTCCTGAAGCGGGCAACGCGTCAGAACGAAGCAGGCCTGAACGCTCTTGAGCAGGCTTACTTGCGGTACCAAGGCGAGTTGTCAAAAATCCAGACCAGGAAAGCCCAAGTTCTAAATGGCCGACTGGAGGCCCACATTTATTCCCGGCGCACGGCCGAAGAAGAGAAGGCTCGGGAGCTGAGAAAGGAGCTTGAACGGCTGGCCGCAGATGCTTTGCCTGAGGAAGAGCTTAAAGAACTTCGCATACGGATTGAGGAGTCAGAGAAGATGGTCCGGGCGGCAGGCGATAAAGTCGCCGCGCTGAAGCACGAAAAACAGTTGCTTGAAGCTGATCAACTCGAACAGAAGTATCAGGAAGCCGTAACGCAGGCGGCGATTGCACAAGAAAAGCGGAATGAGAATGACCCCTATGCCTTCGCCACACCTGGGGAGAGGCTCGAATGCAGCCGGCAAATCGATAAACTTCGGAGAAACCTCCAAGCTCTCCATACCAGATGCGCGGAGCTGAAGGTGAAATCGGACGAGGCTGGCTCAGGTCAAAATCGCATCGCCGATTTGAAAGAAACTATAGCTGACCACGAACATCGTTTGCAGCGCCTCAACCAGAGGTTCGAAACCGATTCCTCCGTGCTCGAATACTTGCAGAAGGCTCGCGACAAGGCCTTTGCCGATTTGTTGGCTGCTATCCCTTCCGGCGTCGGCGAATTGCTTGGTCGCATTACAGCCGGTAAGTACGCGCGCGTGGAGGGTAGCGGATTCACTCTGAAGCCGTGGTCTACCGACAAGGGGGGAACGCTTGAATTAGAGGAGATGTCTGGGGGAACGTCGGACCAGTTCTATCTTTCTCTCAGGCTTGAGGCGTTGCAGGCAATCTTCCCAGACGATCTTCCGCCATTTATCCTTGACGATGCCCTCGTTTCGGCTGATCCCCAACGAAGGGCAGCAATCCTATCGATCCTTGAAGAATACTCCGCCAAAGGTCAGGTTATATTCCTGACCTGCCAGGAGTGGCCCGAGCTGACGAAATATCCGAGCTTGCATTTGGGATAGGGGTTTCGCTTGCCCACTGCCTCCAATGGGGATGTGCCTTGTTCCGAAAGATCTGGCCCGACGGGGACAGTCGGATCATGGACAAGCATTTCATTTGGTATATGAGCACGCAGGGGGCTTAGTGGATGTTCTCTGCTACCGACATTGCAAATTTCCTCGCATGCCAGCATCTCACGGCCCTTGATCTTGCAGAAGTGGCCGGAGAGATTGCTAGGCCTGTTTTCGATGATCCCAGCAGTGAGCTGCTTGCGAAGCTCGGGTGGCAGCACGAGCTGGCCTACCTCGGCCACTTGGCCGACGATGAGGGTCTCGAAATCATCGACATAACGAGCGACTTAACGTGGGGTGACTCCGTCGCCAAAACGCTCGATGCGTTACGTCGGGGAGTCGGCGCCGTCCATCAAGCCACCTTCCAAGAGGGCGAGTGGAGTGGCCGCGCGGATTTCCTCGTCCGCGTCGAGAAGCCCAGCGCCCTCGGCGCCTGGTCTTACGAAGTGGTCGAAACGAAGCTCGCACGATCCGCCAAGGCTCGAGCTTTGATCCAGCTTTGCTTCTATTCGGACCTGCTTTCAGGGATTCAAGGTATGGAGCCGGAGTGGATGCATGTGGTGCTGGGGGGGGGCGCCAAGCCGGAAAGTTTTCCAGTCCGGCATTACATCGCTTACTTCCGTAAGGTCAGGCGTGAGTTCGAAGAAGCGTGGAAGGGCACGGGAAATACGTACCCCGAGCCCGTGGAGCATTGCGATGTCTGTTCATGGTTTCCTGTCTGCGATGCCCGTCGCCGGCGCGACGATCACTTGTCGCTGGTCGCCGGGATAACCCGGAACCAACGAAAGGCATTGGTTGAACGAGATGTGGCTACCGTCGAACGCCTCGCGAGGCTGCCTCTCCCGGTTGACCCGAAGATTGAGCGCATCGGAGACGCTGCCCTGCTGCGCATACGCGAGCAAGCGCGTTTGCAAATTAAGGGGCGGGAGGAAGGGCGGATGGTTTATGAGTTGCTGGAGCCCGTTGAGGCCGAAAAAGGTCTCGCCGGGTTGCCACCGCCCTGCCCCGGAGACATATTCCTTGACTTCGAGGGAGATCCTTTCGCATTTGAACAGGGTCTGGAGTACCTCATTGGGGCCGTGACGATTTCCCAGGAATCGGGTGCGCAGCCTGCCTATGTGGCCCTGTGGTCTTTTGACCGCACTCGAGAGAAAAAGGCATTCGAGGAATTCATCGCAGGCGTGATGGAATGCCGGCGCCGCTACCCGGAAATGCATATTTTCCATTACGCTCCATATGAGCCGACTGCGATTAAGCGCTTGGCAGGGCGGCACGGAACGTGTGTGGACGAAGTCGACCAGCTCTTGAGGGCAGGTGCCTTCGTTGACCTTTACCACATCGTTCGACAGGGGTTGCGAGCTTCAGTCGAAAGCTATTCAATCAAGCAACTGGAACCTCTCTACGGTTTCACAAGAGCCGTCCCATTGCGTGATGCCATCTTTGCGCAGCAAGCGTTCGAAGCAGTGCTGGCTTTGGGGACCGGTCGGGAAGATATCACCGAACTCCTTAGAACCATCGAAGGCTACAATCGTGACGACTGCCTGTCGGCATTCCGGCTGCGGGAATGGCTGGAGGAGCGGAGGATCGAGCTGGAAGCCAAGACCACCATGGCATTGCCCCGGCCCGAAGCCAGACCGGGCGAACCCAGCGAGGACTTGGCTGCCCGTCTCCAACAGGTCGCTGCTGTCATGGACCGTCTCGTCGCCGGTCTTCCGGCCGACGAGTCAGAATGGACCGGTGAACAAAGGGCGCGCTGGCTTCTTGCCCAGGAATTGGAATGGCATAGGCGAGAAGAAAAATCCGCTTGGTGGGAGTACTTCCGGCTCTGCGAGCTTTCTGACGATGAGCTGGAAGAAGACAAGAATGCTTTGGGCGGACTTGTCTATCTTGGGGAAGTCGGCCGCGTGAAGCGGTCGGTTGTCCACCGCTACCAATTTCCTCCCCAGGACCACGCGATTGACCGAGCGCCCGAGGTCCATGACCCTCGTAGCCGAAGGCGCGCCGGCGAGGTTGTGCAAATCGATGAGCGCAACCGAACCATCGACCTCAAACGGGCCGTGTCTTCGACGATTGTCCACCCGACTGCCCTCATCCCCTTTGAGATTGTTGATTCGAGGGTTCTGCGGGACAGCCTCTTGCGGTTGGGGACTTGGGTGGGCGACCACGGCATCAGCGGACCTGGGGCATTTCAGGCCGCGCGGGATCTTCTCCTTCGCCGCCAGCCAAGAACGGGAGGGGGTGCGCCCGGACCCTTGATCCATAACAATGAAGACTTGACTGAAGCGGCTAGGCGTCTGGTGATCTCCCTCCAAGCTTCGACCCTTCCGGTGCAGGGTCCGCCCGGGTCGGGCAAGACATACACAGGAGCACGCACGGTAGTCGAGTTGGTCAGGCGCGGGCGGCGGGTTGGACTGACCGCGGTAAGCCACAAGGTCATCAGCAATCTTCTCCGTGAGGTGTGCAGGGCGGCGAAAGAAACAAGCGTCGCATTGCGAGCAGTGCAGAAGGCGAGAGATGGGGATGGCTGTGAGGACCCGATGGTGACGCAAGTGGGCACAAACGAGGATGTTCTGAATGCGCTCGCCCGTGGCGTAGCGCAGGTCGCGGCCGGGACAGCTTGGCTTTGGGCGCGGCAAGAGATGGCGGGTACCGTCGATATGCTTTTTGTAGACGAGGCTGGGCAGATGTCCCTCGCGAACGCCTTGGCCGTTTCACAGGCAGCATCGAGCCTTGTCGTCCTAGGCGATCCCCAGCAGCTTGACCAGCCTCAGCGCGGCGTCCATCCCCCAGGTGCGGACGTCTCAGCCCTGGCCCACCTGCTTCAGGAACATGCGACCATCAGTGCCGACCAGGGGCTTTTCTTGGCCGAGACTTGGCGTTTGCATCCGGACGTTTGCGCCTTCACCTCGGAGCTTTTTTACGACGGTCGGCTCGGATCCCGTCCTGAGAACCGGAACCAGCGGCTCAACACGGAAGGTTTTCTCGATGGAACCGGACTGCGTTTCATCCCTGTCGAACATTCGGGAAACCAAAACGAGTCCCCCGAGGAGGTTGCAAAGGTCGTCGAGGTGGTCCACGGACTCCTGCGGAAAGGCACGACATGGACGGACAAGAACGGTGGAACGAGCGACCTTAAACTCGGTGATATCTTGGTAGTGGCCCCCTACAATGCTCAAGTCTCAGCGCTGGCTGAAAGACTTCCTGCCGGTGCGAGGGTGGGTACTGTCGACAAGTTCCAGGGGCAAGAGGCTCCAGTCGTGATCTATTCGATGACGACCTCGACACCGGATGATGCACCGAGGGGGATGGAATTCCTGTATAGCCTGAACCGGTTGAATGTTGCGGTTTCGCGGGCAAGATGCGTCGCGGTGGTTGTTGCCAGCCCGGCTTTGTTCCAAGTGCGGTGCAAGACGCCGCGACAAATGGAGCTTGCCAATGCGTTCTGCCGGTATCTCGAAATGGCTTGCGTTGCATAAGCAGGCGGCTGCGGATCGGATTATTTGTGGCGATCGGGACGAACGGTGGCGTGAGGACTGTGCTACCGGACGAGGCTAATGCGACTGGAGAAATCAAATCTTGATAGTCCGCGCCTGTGACACGGACCCCCTAGCCTTGGTAGCGAGGTCGGCGACCCAAGGGATTCCGATCCGGCGATGATTTGCGCCTTCAAAGAGCAAGCGGGTCAAAAGCCGTTCGCAAACGGAAACGTGCGCCCTGCAGACATTGCCGGGGATGGGAACTACCCTGAGTTGAGTTTTTGCATGCTACGCGGTATAAGCTGCATGGTGATATTTTGAGCAGTCGCACAAGAAAGTCGGGCTCGATTTTTCGTGTTGCCCCAGGTCACAGCGCGGGCGCGGTGTTCGGGCTGTAAATGGGGCTGATTCAATGAACGATTCTGCAGACAGCAGGAGCGGCGCGCCGTAGACGGTGAATTCGAATGGCTGACCTCGTTAACGATCTCTTACTGGATCTTTATCCAGGTGATGATGCGGCAATCGAACGTGTTCGGCAACATCTTGCGAGGGTTGTGGCTATTCCGGGGCCCTCCGTCATGCTTCTTGAAGGTCCTCCAGGCAGCGGCAAAACTACAATGGCGAGGGCCGCTGCGGTGTGTCGCCGAATCCTTGCAGCCTCACCAACTGGACTTACTCTGACGCTGGACCGCGCTCGGAATGACGTGCTCTCCCAGAAGCCACTGACTTGGTATCGAGACATATCCCTCGCCGGTCTAGTAGAAACTCTGGCGGACGCTCAGCTCTTCGGGATTGGTGAAAAGGTTGCCACGGATGTGATGGCTCGCGTTGGGTTATTTGAACAGGCGATGACTGGATACGATCCGTCAGAATCCATGGGACCGCACGAGCAACTGGTCAAGGCCGCAAAGGAGAAGAACCGATGGACACCTCTCGTGACCGGCGGGGTGGTGCTTCTTGACGAAATCGGCGATTTGACCGGAACCCTTCAGGCTAAGCTTCTGCGTGTATTGAACGGCGAGAAGCAATACCGCGTGGGAAAAGAGGGAAACGAGGCTTTTGCTTTTCAGTATCGGGGCATGACAGTGCTGGCGACTTGGCGTAATCTTGCGGAATCAAAGGATTTTCGGCCGGATCTCTGGCAGCGAATCTGTCAAAACCGGCTCCGGGTTCCTAGCCTGTCGAATTACTCGATCAAGAACCGTGTACAGCTGATTCGATCGATTCATCGTCAATTTCAGGACCAAATGATCGACGAACTCGAACGTCTTCGCGACCTTAGCAAAAGTGCGAAGTCCGAGATTTGTTCAACGGATTGGTTGGTGCGTCTTGCTCGGATAAGTAAGCAGGGATTGGCTCCCGAGACCGAAATCGAGCTTTCTAATTTAGATCTGGGTTCGCTGGGAGAATTCCGCGGCTTAAAGAACGTGATCTTCCGAACGATGTTGGGGGCGTCCGTCGTCGAAGCCGCCAGGGCTGCGGAAGTTCATGCTGAGCGGTCGGAAAACAGCGATGGCTCGTCGGGATCGCAACCTCTTGCGGTGCTGGCGCACGTCCTTGAAGCAGAAACAGTGTCGCTAGGCTGGAGACATTATCGGCTTGAATGGGCCAAACAAATCAATGAAATGCTTATAATGCATTCGTTGCCCGCAGAGGATCTCATTCAACAAGCGGGTAAGACGCGAGCAGAGGTCAAGAAGCAGATCGAAAACATTCTCCGCGCCGAATCGAGTGGCACGGCACTCATAAATGAGTGAATATATGGATCACGGATAAATAGGAAAAATAGAAATCATCCTTTGATTACAATAAGTTATTTGAATTTTTGCATTTTGGATCATGGATTGCCATAACAAGGTCGAGAGGAATCGACGATGGTCTCGCTTGATGATGGCAAGGGTCTCCGACAGCTCTACTACAAGATCACCTGCCGTTCCCTTCGTGGCGCAAACCTTTTTGTTGTAATCCCATTCATCGAGAAGGCCAGCTTCTTCTGGCAGCGCACCCTATCGGCGGCAAAGAACGGCGTGCGTGTTCACCTTGTCACGCGAACCCCAACTGAGCCCCAAGTTGTTGAAGACATTCACGAACTTCAATCTTTTGGTGCGCGCACGCTATTCGTAAAGAACCTACACGCGAAGGCAGTGCTTTGGCTAAGTGGCCGCCGTGAGGAGAGATCTGCCTACGTTGGTTCCCTGAATTTTACCTGGTCATCAGAACAGAACGTAATTGAGCTCGGACTCCTTGTCACCGGAAACGGTCCAGTCGAGGATTTAATCTACCGTGACTTCACGTGGTTTATTTGCGGCTTGGAGAACATCCATTGCCCCGCAGTCGCATCGCGGTGCCTCAAAAGGCACCACAATTATCCGACCTCAGCATTTTCAAAAAGGGTATCTATAAGGAGCTAACATGCCGCTCGTAAAAGACTGGTTCTTCCTGAAACCGAATTTCACTTCGTTCAAGATCTCGCCTCAAAAGCACCCACAATACCTCTTTGGGAATGAAGATGGAGCTCTCCGCGACACTTTGCTGACTTCGCTGCGCGAATCCACGTATTCACAACTCGGATATCGAGCGATAGTTTTTGGGCAGGCGGGGAGGGGCAAGACCCATTTGGCCAACCACTTATTATATCGGGCTCGCACGAACTCGTTGCCGCTAGAAATGGTCTATGTCGATTGCCCAACGATCCCGTCACCAAAGTCGCCGGTTTTAACGCTCTTCTCCCAGATACTGAAATCGATTCCAGCCGATACCATTCGACGGGTGGGGCCTGTCTATTTTGAAAGGAAGACTGCGGAGTGGGAAAATCGTGTACAGGAGGAGTTAAAGAGTACTTCGATCTATAAAGCTCTTATCCAAGGCTTGACCATCGTGAATCCGGAGATCATCGTGAAGATGCTCGAATGGCTTGGGGGGGAGCCATGGGACGGCATTTCGGTGCTAAGCTCTGATGCGCCAAAGCAGATCACTTCAGAAACACAAATTGCGCGAAACGTCGGCGCCCTTGGGCAGATCATTCTCCTAGCTGAAGAAAAGAATTTGATCTTTCTATTGGATGAGGCCGAACGTCTGCAAACCATCTCGGGCGGCGAACATTACTGGAAGTGGCTTGCGGGCTTGCGGGAACTGTTCAGGCGAGATGCTGTTGGATTCCTGCTATTTATTATCGCGCGGAACAGAGACGATATCCCAGTCGTTCTCCTCGAAGATGAGATCATGTCTGTCATCGGCGCCAATAACATCTATCCGTGCCCGCCATACGCGCAGCAGCAGGCTGAAAGCTTTCTCCGTCAACTGCTCGAAAACGTGGTTAGGCGAGATCCAGCCCCCCCGGAACTGGCCCAGATCCTTGGCGAGGCTGGTGAGCAAATCGACACTTATCCGTTCACCAAGGACGCGTTTGATCGCTTCATCGAGTACCATTCGATTGGTCAAAATGTGAATATCCCGAGGGAAATCATTAACGGTTTGGAAAGCGCAGCCCGCCGCGCCATTAGCGAGAATAAGCGGTTCATTGACGGAATAGTACTGCAGCAAGTCATTCAGGGGAATATCTGATTCGGGGCTGCGAAAGGAGACATCCATGCCAGTTAGGATTGATTGTCAGCCAAATATCGCTGCGGAAGTAAGACTCGGCGGACGCTGTAGAAACAGCATTCTAGTGGGTCGCACCGTGGATGGTGGGCGACCACAGGTAATTCGATTCGATGCCGACGAGAACTTCGTCGTTCTTGAAGTCGGCAAACGGGGCAGTGGCAAATCGTTTGGTCTTGGGTCGGCGCTAGAATCGTTTGCGACTTCAACAGATGCCAACAGCATCGCCACTCATGGCGAACATCGGCGAGGGGTGCTGCTCCTGGATCCGCTTGACATACACTGGCCCGCTATATATCCACTTCGTCCGAACGCCTCCGGGCCAATGAAGGAGCAGTATGACCGGTTCGTTCAGTGGGGCAATGGGGCTACTCGCCTCGAAATCGAGCCGGTATGTGTTGATGTGTTCATGCCGGCCGGAAAGCGTACCCCGGATGATCCACCGGTTTTCAAAGACTATTTCTTGCCAGTTTCGGACCTCACGCCCGAGGACCTCGCCCTCGTATACGGGGCCAATCTCGTATCGGACCCAGCGGGCATGCTCATCGGCGAGCTTTACGACAAGGTCACCCGCCTCGGGTACGCAGTAAATGGACGACCGGTACCCCCTGTCAATACCTTTGGACTTCAGGAACTGCTTGATTGCGTTCAAGACGATGACATCCAGCTGAACTATGCGCCTCAGACTCAACGCGCGGTCCGTCAGCGATTCCTATCTTGGCAAAGAGATCCCTTATTTCAGCAAAATGATGGTACGCCGATTTCCGATCTGGTCAATCCCGGCAGGTTATCGATTCTCTGCCTCAACCGATTGTCGGATGACATGCGGTCGGTTGTTACCGCTGTCGTTGTTAGGAAACTCAAGAAGGAGCGTAGCCAATCTAGCCAGTTGGAACGCCGGCAAGCGTTTGACCCGCAATCTCCAGTACCGTCGGGTCCTATTGTTCCCAGAACAATACTCGCCATCGACGAAGCACAGATGATACTTCCAGTCTCTGGCGGTGGCCATGCACGCAGCGCGGTTGAGTCGTATGTCCTGGAAGGACGAAACTTCGGCCTTTCGATGTGGCTTGCAACGCAGCGGCCACGCGGAGCGGTATCGGAACGGGCGATAAGCCAATTGGATACGTTGATAATTCATCGGCTCTCAACGGGAGAGGACCTGGCCGCTGTCGCACAACTGATGCAATCTCGGGAGCCAGGAACGATAAAAGTCAATGATCGACCCGCCGAGCTAAGCGAACTGATCCGCTCTCTCGATGTGGGAATGGCTGTCATATCAGCAGACAAATCCACCGCTGGCCGAGCCTTCGTCGCTGAAATGAGGCCTAGGGTAGTCGCCCATGGCGGGCGCGCGTTTTAAGGATGTACGGAGACCACATCGTGCTACCTGTCCAGTTCTGCAACTACAATCTCGATTATCAGCAAAGGTTGGGGTTCCTGAAACTCCTGGTTTGGCTGGGCCAGAGTGTGCGAGGCGGCAAGGAGGAACTGGTACGAAAAATCGAATCCTTTTATGGACAGTCCGCCACACAGTCCAAGAGAGCGAAGCGAGTCGGCCCCAGTGGTCGCGAAGCTCAAGCACCGCGACAACCACACCTCAGGGGCACCTTCGATCCCGATGTTTTGCTCCAGCGCGATGAGATACCCTCGTGGCAGCCTGGGTTCTCGTTTCAGCGCCTCGATCGGCTGGTGCTCTGGGCGGAGATGTTGGGTCTTGTAACTGCCAATGGCAGGCTCGCTGAGTGGGCGACGCCCCTGCTCGCGGATCGATCAACTCCAACCATCCATGCGAAGGAGTTGCCGAATCCTTTTCTCTTGTCCCGACGGGACTGCGCGTACTTTCTCGCGCTACTCACATACCATGACCAAGTTTTCCTACATCTTATACCGGCACTGGCGCGATTCGAATCTGGAACGCGTATAGAGGTCCGTGGGGCCTGCGTAGAGACAACTAACGCACTTTGCAAGACCCTCGATTGCGTATCTGGTTCGAACATTCAGGCTGTTCGAACACGCCAATCCCTGCGCGATCTTTTAGAACGGTTGGCGGGAATGGAACACCTAACCAATAAACACGCCTTTTTCAATCCGTCTGAACGGCCACGTGCGATCCAGGACATGGTCGCTAAGAGTTCGCGGAATCATCTGGCCGAGTATCATGCGATCAGCCGATTTGAACAACTTACAGACTTGGGATTACTAGTAAAGGACAATCAACTCAACTCGAACACAGAATGGGGAGATCGATATCGTGCCCGAACCTCTTGGTCATGGTATACGACCGAGGCCCTGCGCTCCTCGGACGCGTATCTCCAAGCGGCAGGATGTGACGTGGAAGAATTCCTTCAAAACCAGTGGGCAAGGTCCTGCGCACTCCGCCGCGGCGATTTGCGCGAACTAGATGCTCGCAGGGATCAGCTTGAGATTGCAAGATTACTCGATCGAGCCTTGCCTCGTGCAAGGCGGCAACTCGGTGCGATTCAGGTTCATACATGGGTCTTCATCGCTGCTCTCGACGCAATTGAGGAAGGGATGGCGCTTGAGTTTTCAGTCGCCTACTCCATGCTGGATGCTATGCGTCAAGATCAGAGATACTCGACTTATCTTCGCCAGAGCGGGCAACAGAGCTATCTCGGCCGGACTGCATCCTTGATAAATGGAACAATGGAAGAATACGTCCACCGCTATCCGCTCAGTATTTGAGGTGTTCAGCATGGGGATCAAAAAGCCAGATTCAAGTCGATGGAGCAACGACCTCGGCGCCCTGGCCAATGCCTTGGGAACCGCCGAAAAAAGGTTCCGCAACTTACCTGCCGATCCCTTCGAGTCCCTGCGTCGGATCGATGCAGTGGTGGATCTACTCAAACGCGCTGGAGTCGGGCCAATTCCGGCGCTTGATGCCACTCGATCAGACATTGAAAAAGATTGCGTTAGACAGGAGGCAGAGTTCTGGGGCCGCTTTGCTGACGCATGTGCCGCCTCTGGATGGGAACTCCTTGGCAGTACGAACCGCCGCTTGGTCAATAGGGCAATCTTTGTCTCTCAGGACGGCCGGGTTGTGAAGGTTGAGGGATTATCGACGGCATACACTCCTTTTGTTCCAAAACTCATTGCGGTACTCGTAATCCACCTGCAGGATGTTGGAGTATCAGAGGCTGAACTGCGGTCATTCATGGAGGTTGTTAGCAGGGCATACGACTGTACGCCAAGGGCTGGAAAGGAATGCAGCATCGAAGCCATATATAGGCATTCGTTAATCGAGGCGCAAAAGCCGAACTTTTGGCGTAACCCGAGCCCCGGCTTCTTTGTGACCCTTAGCCGACCGATGTTCCGCTACCGTCTCTCGGAAGTGCTTCGGCTTGGCGTAACAGCACCCGATGGTCGGACTCTCAGCCTTGGAACCACGACAATGACCAAGGACGCGTGGGAGCTGTATTCACCTGGCGAGCAGCGTGTGGTCATGGCCGGCCGATTGAGCCTGACCTCTGATGGAGGCATACATGCATCTTGACACGCTTGCTCCTTCTGATGCCCGGCGAATTCTCAAGGCGCTTGGAACGGGCTCGGCTCCAGCCGAATACGCACGATTCCTGCTAGTAGGGCAGAGGAAGTGGTTTGAGGTAGCAATGCAAAAGATGAATGAGACTTCTGAGGATCAAGATTTCGAGGTTCGCTTTGTCCGTGCCCGTTATGGAGGTGGCAAGACTCATTTCCTATACTGCCTCGAACAAGAGGCGAGAGAGAAAAACTGGGCCACAAGCTTTGTGCTCCTAAAGCGCGATCTGGTTGAGCTTGACCGCTTCTCCTCTTTTGTGCGCGAAGCATCGAGAAATATCAGCCTGCCTGACGGCAAGGCCGGCTTAGGTGCTGTGCTGGAAAAAGCCATGTCGGCTCATGCGCTTCAGCACGGGATAATGCCAGGAAAAACGGTCTCATTGATGACCATCGACCAAGCAAAGCGTAGTTTTGCAGACTATTGCTCACGCATGTTCATATCTCCTCCATTTCTTTCAACTCTTCGTTGTTGTTATGCTGCGGCATTAGACCATGACTCGGCTCAAATGGAGAACATCCAGGTCTGGCTAGGGGGTGGTGATTCGCCGGTGATAATTGACGCACGGTATGCTCCCGGTGGCCAGTCACTCCGAGTAAAGCCAATCGGACCGAATCTTGCCGAGGAACAACTCCGGATACTCGCGATTCTGTGCCAACTAGGCGGGATCTCAGGCCTCTTTGTGGGTGTAGATGAACTGGAGATTATCGGCCGTCTCCCATCTCAGCGGAAGGCAAACTCATTTCAGACATTGCGCGCTTTAGTAGACCAAAACAATTCTCGGCGCCAGCCTCCGGCAACCTGCATATTTCTTGCGGCTACACCGGAAATGTTCGAAGATGCAGACAAGTTTCCGAGCTACAAAGCATTACAGGACCGCATTGAAACTCTCCCGAATCTCGGTAGTAAGGACGGGGTCAACTACCGCGCGAACGTCATCGACTTGGACCGCACGCCTCTTGAGAGGGCGGATCTGCGCACTCTTGGCGAGACACTGCTGAAAATTCACGAGTTAGCGTTTGGCCCGCCAGCCGTTGCGCTTGGTGGTTCACTAGATAATCTGATCGCGCAGGTTATCAGCGGAAAATATATGATGGCTCGCCCCAGGCTGCTGTGTCGTTGCGTTACGGACCTTCTAAATGGGCAACTTACGGGCGACCTCTCAATCGCAGTCGCGTCGCGGGCCCGCCAGTTGCAGGAAATCCGAGAGCGTGAGTTGCTTGGGAAATGAACATTCAAGAAATTGGCGGTCGAACGCAGACAAACGAATTCAGAAAGGCCATCCGGCATTTGAGGTCGGGCGTTGCGTCGCCGGCTGCTGCGCGAATGATAACGGTCGGGACGGAATCCGTCGAAAGTGAACTGAAGAGGCATGAAAACGCGTGGATCACCGGCAGTGCGACTGTAAACATGGCATTCATCTCGGGGGATTGGGGATTCGGTAAGACTCACCTGAGCATGCTTCTTGTGGACTCCTTTCTCCGTCGAAGGTTAGCTTTTATTCACGACCATGTTGATGGGAAGACAGGGTCTTTGGCTCATCTGCACCGCACGGTCCCCCGCTGGATGGAAGCGTTGCAAATGGGCGAATACGTTGGTGTGCGAGGCATTGTTGAATGCGCCTTAAACGACGTCGACCGTGTTCGAAATTGGTGCTTGAAACATAACACATCATTCGCTCTGGAGTTGAACCGCGCGGTGGCCGGCCAGGAATGGGCGTGGAGTTTTGTGGCCGGCCATCAATACCAGTTTCCGGATTATCCCTATTATCACCTAAAGGCATTTGAGGCGTTGGTTGACGCCGCAGCTCTGCTGACCTCATTTTGCGGAGGTGGGATCGTTCTTCTCTTAGATGAGGCTGAAAACGTTAGCCGCCAGCATGATATTCGGGGCAGGCGAAAGACGTACGACACCCTCGGACGTTTCGCCGACGAACGTCACCTTTTCACGGTTCTATTCGTTACCGATCGCTTCTTCGGCCAATTGGAGGATGACAGGCAGAGGGGATTGAGGGAAGGATGGGAAATGTGGACGCCGGCGGCGCGGCGGTTTCTCGCTCGGGTCAATTCAGTCCCGCTTGCGAGGCCTCCCCAACTAAATACGCCAATGGCGAAAGCGGTAGTTCAGAAGGTAGGAGGGGTTTACACCCAGGCATTCAGTTGCTCCATTCCAGCTGGACTCTGCGACGAAGTCTTGAATGCGTGGCACCAGACCGCGACAAAATCCGTGAGACTTCTGGTGAGGATTGCGATAGATGCCCTTGACCGCATCGTCCAGTAGCTGGGGGAGGTGTTGGCCAAGCGGCTCGTGCTTTGGGATCTGCCACATTTCACAGTCCCCTCCGAAGTGCCGCGCCGTCACGCTGCATCTGCCACCGGATTCGTTTTGGTCCTGCTAATTTCACTCGCTGGCAGGGTGAACGAACTGCCCGCCCGAAAGCTCATCCACGAGGCATGTACGGTCCAGATGCTTTTGGTCGGCTTGAAGGAATAGCCAGGCTGGTTTACTGACTGCACTCATGTGACCACCTCAAATTTCACTTTCCCCATTTTCTTGAGATTTTCTATTGCCGCAAAATCAGCGACTTGCAGCAGCAGCCTAGGGCTAAGGATTTTGACCTTTTGGACCAGCGCCAGAATGCGCCAATAAGACTGGGATCAGTCTGCCCGGCATGTGCTGACTTGCTCCTTGGCGTTCCCAACTGGAATTCTGAAGAGATCAAGCGATTCCTGGGATGAGTCGGCCCTCTGCGACCAGCCGGGTGAGGAGGCCGCTCCCCAGAACGGGATTTTTAAACCAAGGACGAGAAGGCAGGATCTATTTCCTCGAAGCCCGTTTCCGGGGAGTTTGCATGATTGCTGGTGGTAAGGGCTGTTCTCACCAGTTATTTGGCGCCCTGATCTGCGAACGTCATTACACAGGAAGGGTCGCTTGCCATGGTGAGTCACAGCGGCGCGCCATCATCGCAAAGGAACCTATGTCCACGATGCGGCATGGCCTCACGTGCATGGATTTCGCGCGTGTTAGCCAAAGTACAGATTGCGTATCAAGAAAACTGCCCATTCGCTGGAACCGACAACGGCTCACCCAGACTCCTCCAGCACCGATAAGGCACACCATAATTCGGGCAAGGGTACGGAAAGCCAGAGCATTTTCAAAGGCCTAGAGGATGAGGTGTGACCATCAATTGCAGGCGGAATACCTGCATCCGACTGAAATACCGGTCGGGTCTACTGGGATCTTTACCTTAGGACAGGGTGATGAAATGACATCGACTCGAACCGTAGCCGCAACGTAGGGGTAAAGGAACGATTTCATCAGGGAGTGCCAACAGAGAGTGCAAGTTGCGCCGCCCCGTTGGAGGCGGTAGAATACGGTGCGCCTGCAAGTCGGTCATCTGAGTATCATGTCGACGACGCCAGAACCTAAGCCACGCATTCTCATTCAACTGATGACGCTCGCCGCATTGCTGATCCTTGAATCTCCCGGATCGGTAAGTCCGGAGGTCACAGTCCACAGCTTGGCAAGCCCATTGGAGACCCACAATCCGGGCAATGCGCCTCAGGGAGGAAGAGCGGGTTCGACCCACAACGCATCTGGGTTCGTCCGGGAGCGCGACACGCTGGGAGACGGATTCCCCGATTCCGTGCGGCTTACCCACCCGGAGGACCGGACGACTTTCGTTCGCTGGCTGGGATTTCTTGCGGAGTCGCAGTTTTATGTTTCTTCGTCTTTGGCCGAGATTCATGACTGCGCAGGATTAGTCCGCTTCGCATTCCGTAACGCGCTGATGGCGCACGATGCGTCGTGGCGCGCGTCAAAACCGATCGCGCTTATTGTCCTAACGACCCGGAAACAACCTGACTTCGGTGATCTCCGCGAATTCGCTTATCCGGAATGGGCGCTGGGCGCGAATCTCTTTCGAATGCGAGCCGGGCCACTGGCGCTGGGCGATTTCGACCGTGGCGCCTTCGCGCAGTTTGCGGACGCGGCGACGCTTCTGCACTACAACACCTATTTCGTCTCACGCGACGTGCGAGCCGCTTGTGCCGGCGATCTGCTGTTCTTCTTTCAACCGGGGCAAAACGAACCATACCATTGCATGCTTTTTGTGGGGCGGTCGAACTTTCAGCCCCAAGACGCGGACTGGATTGTCTATCACACCGGCGACCTGAACGGTCGGCCCGGAGAGGTACGTGAGTTGGAGTTGCAATCCCTCATGCATCACCCTGATCCTCGCTGGCGTCCGCTGGCCGCCAACCCGAGGTTCCTAGGAGTGTATCGATTCGAGCTACTGCGATGAGAAATTCTCCTGAACAATGCGATTGGCCGGTCAGCCGGCGAGTTGGACGGCACGCCGGAATTCTGCTCGTGCAACTGGGAATAGTATTCCTGGCGTTGTCTTCGCCTCTGCAGGGGCAAGAGTCCAAGTCTACTGAACCCTTCTTCTCCGTTTCATCCGGGCAGACCTATTCACCCTCGCAGGAGCCCAAAATCTCCGTCGATTTTCGCGAGGTAGACCACCTCGACTTCCGTATCTACCGGGTAAAAGATCCCATTCAGTTTTTTGCCAAGCTTCGCGATGCCCATTCATTTGGCAGTGAGAAGCAGGAGTTGCAGCGGGAAAAAACCTGGCTGGAGCGGTTTCATGACTGGAAGCGGGACCTGCGCTTGAGCGTTTGGGAATTCTTCCGGGAACAGCTGCAATACCGGACACGCAACGAATGGCATAAGGCGGTGGTACGAAAGCGCGAAAAGCAGAGGCGGATTCCGCTAGATGTCACCTCTTATGCCCAAGTGCCTCTGCTCAACCGGGCGCAGCTGGTGACCGCGTGGCGCGAACTGCTGCCCAAAACCCGCGGCTCCGAGCACGAGCGGATTCCTGTGGACCTGCACCAGAAGGGTGTCTTCCTGGTCGAGATCGCAAATGGCGGCTTGCGCGCTTACACGCTGCTGATGATTACGGACCTGTCCATGGTCTCCAAGAATTCACCTAGCCAGATCCTTCTTTTCGTGGCCCATCGAGATTCCGGAGCCCCCATCGCCGGGGCGACCACGGTGATCTTTAATAATCACCAGGAAGTGGCACGCGGAAGTACGGATGCGGCAGGCGTGTGGACCTCGACTTTCGAGAAAATCAAGATTCAGGATGCGATTATGGTTGCGCAGTCGGATGGAGACGTAGCAGCAACCAGCATGGAATCGTGGTGGTTTGGAGATGCGTCGTCCACCAACGTCGTCGGCTACATTTACACCGATCGCCCGGTTTACCGTCCCACGCACGAGGTTCAATTCAAGGGCATCCTGCGCACGCAGCGGGCTGGGGCGTTCGGCCTTGACGTGTCGGGGCCTGTTACAGTTGAAGTGAAAGACGCGAACCAGAAGACGGTGTATCAGCAGAAGCTCGAGCTATCGCGGTTTGGATCTTTTCACGGTTCCCTGACCCTCAGTCCGCTGGCGGCGCTCGGCGTGTACGAGATTACGGCGCACATGGGAGAGAAGTCCATCCGCGGCGACTTCGAAGTGCTGGAGTACAAGAAACCGGAATTCGAGGTTTCCGTCTCTACCAGCAAGCCGCGCTACTTGCAGGGCGAGGACATTGAGGCCACCATTCAGGGTCGATATTATTTCGGTGCGCCGGTCGCAGAAGGGAAGGTGAAGTATTCCGTTTACAGGTCCGGCTTCATGTTCCCTTATTGGCGAATACTATGGGGCGATGAGGAATTCGAGGGCGGCGAAGTGGAAAGCGGCTATCAGGAGAGCTACTACGGCCAGGAAATCAGCCAGGGGAACGGCGAACTCGACGCGGACGGGCGGCTCACCATCAAGGTCCCCACTGAAGTCGACGAGAACGGAAAGCGCGACGCGAAGTATCGGATCGAAGCGCACGTCACCGATGCCAGCAACCGCGAGATTTCAGGAGGCCGCAGCGCCATTGTGACGTATTCGACAGTGGTCGTCATTCTGGATAGCGACCGCTACCTTTACCGCGCCGGAGACCAGGCGAAGATCACGGTGCACACGCTCGACTACGATTCGAAACCAGTTTCAGCGAAGGTGGATCTCACTTTCTACGCCTATGAAGGGTATGGCTTTCCGCGGCAGCCGGCGCGGCGAACTGAGAATCGCAAGGAACTCGCCAGCGGTTCGGTGACCACCGATGCGAACGGTGTGGCACATTATGAATATGCGGTTGCATCGGTAAACGGCATCACCGTGGAAGGGACGGCGCTCGACTCCAACAACCGCCAGGCACACTTCGATACCAGCCTGTGGGTGGCGGGCGCGCAGTATGCCGGAGAAGCGCCAGCCTACCAGCGCCCCGAGATTTATCTGGACAAACATTCTTATAAGCCGGGCGACACAGCGCACGTCCTGATCGTTACTCATCGGCCGGGTGCGCAAGTGCTGGTCACCACAGAAGGGCAGCAGGTGTACACGTGGAACCTGCACGTGGATTCAACCGGTTCGCTGACCGTGGACGTTCCGATTGAACCGCGCTACCAGCCAGACTTCTACGTCGCCGTTGCTTTCGTGAAAGATGAGCAACTCTATGAGGCCAGCAAGGAAGTGCCGGTGCCCGCGACGGACAAGATTCTGAATGTCACGGTGGAAACCGACAAGCCGCAATACCGTCCCAACGACAAGGTGAGCTACACCATCACGACACGCGACTCCGAGGGTAAGCCGGTAAGCGCGGAGGTGAGCTTTGGGGTGGTGGATGAAGCCATTTACGCGATCCGACCGGACGCCACCACACCTCCCGACAAAGTCTTCTACGCCCGCGTCTGGGACCAGGTGCAAACGCAGTTCTCAACCGTGTACTGGTTCACGGGCTATTCCGGCAATGCGCGAATGCAGTTGGCGCAGCTGCGGGCGCCGACTCAGCTCGCGGACTTCAAGAACCCCGCCCAGCTCGTGCAGCCGCAGGTGCGCAAGTACTTCCCGGACACGATTTACTGGATGCCGACCCTGGTGACGGACGCCTCCGGCAAGGCGCGGGCCAGCTTTACATTTCCAGATTCTCTCACCACGTGGCGAGCCACGGCGCGCGCCATGAGCGCCAACACCCTGGTGGGGCAGGTCACACAAAAAGTGATCACGCGAAAGAATTTGATCTTGCGGCTGGAAGTGCCGCGCTTCCTCTCCCAGGGCGATGCACTCACGGTGACGGGCATCGTGCACAATTATCTGGATCGGGACAAGACGGTGCACGTTTCCCTGGCCACCAAGGGCGTCGAGTTGAAGGGTGCTCCGGAGAGCGTGGTCAACGTACCTCGGAACGGCGAGACTGCGGTCACCTGGAGTGTGCAGGCCTCGACCATTGGCACCGCGGACTTTCTCGGCAAGGCGCTTACGAATGAGGAGTCGGACGCGCTCGAACTCACTATTCCTGTGCGTCCCTGGGGATTGCACTTGAATGCCGCACGCTCCGGCTCATTGAGCGGCGACGGAACCGAGACCACCGAGACCATCACGCTGCCATCGGACATCAACACCGACGCCTCGTCGCTGCGGATCGACCTCGCGCCCTCCGTGGCAGGGACGTTGATGTCCGCGCTCGACTTTCTAACGAGTTATCCTTATGGTTGCGTCGAGCAGACAATGTCCAGCTTCCTGCCGAATATTCTGGTAGCCCGAGCAGCAAAGGACTTGGGCCTCTCTGCGCCGCCTCCATCGATCGAACTGGAATCTAAGATTGCGGCCGGGTTGCAACGCCTTTACCAGTTCCAGCACGAAGATGGCGGCTGGGGTTGGTGGGAAACTGACCAGACGCACCCGTTCATGACAGCCTATGTCGTGGCCGGCCTGGCCCAGGCGCGTGACGCCGGATATACGATTGACGAAGACCGCCTGGAGCGCGGACGTGAATCGCTGGTTCGGCAGATCATTGAGAACCCGCGCGCTTTGGCCGACATCCGCGCTTTCCTGATTTATGCCTTGGAGACCAGCCTGAAACCGGGTATGCCTTTGCCACAAGCGTTAGAGGCGACGCAGAAGGAGCTTGCGGGACCTGCTTCCTACCGTATAAGGCAGCGACAGCAGGAGGGTGCGGAGAAGACGCCAACGCTCGATTCTCATGTGATCGATGACACTGCCAATGCGGAAACCCGACTTTCGCCTTATGGCGATGCGCTGCTGGCGCTGGCTTTCGCTCGCATGAACGATTCGCGCGCCCAGGAATTCGCGAAACGGCTCGAGCAGTCGGTGAAGATAGAAGGACCTTACGCGAGCTGGTCTTCCGCGCGGCAACCCATGCTGGATTTCTCTTCCGACAATTCTTTTGAGGCAACCGCCTATGCCTTGAAAGCGCTTTCCATCCTCGAGCCCAAGAGCGATCTGCTGCCCAAAGCCGCGCGCTGGTTGATCGACCGCCGCTCGGACGGTTACTACTGGACTTCGACCGAGCAGACAGCCACCGCAATCTTCGGTTTGATCGATTACCTGAAGGTGTCAGGCGAGCTGAAGCCGAACTACAAGCTGGAAGTATTGGTGAACGGCCAGCGGGTGGCGGAGCGGCAGGTTACAGAGAAGGACGTGCAAAATCCACTACCGATCACGGTGGCGGCAAACGCCCTTCAGCTACATCCGGGCGACAACCAGGTGTGCATCACGCGAACCGGACCCGGCGTGCTTTACTGGTCGGCATTCGCTACGTACTTTAAACGCGAGCCAAACCCCTCGCCCACGGGGGCAACCGCGCTCAACATTCTGCGCGACTATTACAAGCTGGTTCCGGAAAATTCCGGGGGGCATATCGTATACAGCGAGCAGGCGGTCCAAGGACCCTTCAAGAGCGGCGAGGTGATGGAAGTGCGCCTGACGGTCAGTGCCACTGGCGATGAACAGTACCTGCAAATCGAAGACCCAATTCCCGCCGGTTTCGAATTCGTCGAACAGGAGAATCTCTACGAGTTGAAGCAGCGCCCGGCATGGTGGGACTTCTATTACACGCAACGCGAGTTTCACGATGATCGCGCCGCTCTCTTTTCTACTACGTTCCGGAGCGGTCAGGGGCAATTCCACTATTTGCTGAAAGCGGTTGAACCGGGCACCTATCAGGCGAATCCGGCGCGCGTACTGCCGATGTACGAGCCTGCGCGCCAGTCTTCGACTCGGAGTGCGGCGGTGACCATAATCAGGTGATTGATCATGTCATCGGGATTGAAACTCGATTGGCGCGTCTGGACGCAATCTCTCGCCGTGCTGGCGCGTAGTCCGGTCTATGTTCTCGCCTTGGCGGCGATCGTCGGCCTGTGGGGTTGGGCTGGATACGAGTGGCTGTGGCTGCCGGAATCGTCGTGGTTCGTGCTTGCACTCGCGCTCATCTGGATCCTCGCCCTCGCGGTGCTGGTGGTCGCGGTGGCGTCCGGCACCGCGTGGAGCGCCTCAGCGGCAGCGTCCGGGGATGAACAGCGTTTGAGTCTCCGAACCATTCTGCGTTTGGCCCGGCTTGGAAGCACAGGGCCGGTGGTTTTGGCTGCCCTGGTGGGATTTTTCTTGCTCGCCGCGCTGTTCGGCTGGATCAATGACAACAGCCTGTCCGTCGCATCCTTTTTGACCTTTCATTCCCAGCAGGCGGTGAGCTATAGGCTAATCGGAGGGATCTTCTGGGTCATCGAGGCGCTGATTTGGATTATGGTCGCCGGCGCCTTCATGAAATGGCTGATCCTGGCTTCCAATCCGCGCTCGGCGGCGACCGCCTCCGTCTCTCCGCGGCCGGCGCGATTCAGCTTGATGATTCTTATTACAGGTATCCTGGCTGCGGGCGTTTTCGGGGGCGCTGCCTGGCTGTTGGCCACATGGCGCCCGATCGTCAAGCCGGGCCTGTGGGATTACGCCCAACTGATCGTTCGAAATGCCCTGGCGCTACTTGCGGTTACGCTTGGGTGGCTCTTCTGGGCGCTGTCGCTGGCCCGCATCACCGTTCTGCGGCTCCAGGAAACAGTGGCTTCTCCTCCTCACGCTTGAGCCAGTTCAGATCATCCTGGTTCGGTTGTTCAAGTACCTTCCAGACCGCATTCTGCCCGCGCTTCGCCGCGAGTTGGCGGACCAGGTTTACGGCTCTGGCATAGGCAGCGTACATCTCCCTGGCGGAGTGCGGGTGAGTGATGGCTTCGCCAAGCGTGCGGCTTTCTTGGGCTTTCTGCGCGCTCTCTTCGATGCGCTCGCCGGTAAGTAACAAGACGAGTCCCTCCTCGAACCATTGCGGAACGCCCGGGGCGCGCGCCCGGTGTACGGCGACATGTGTCAATTCGTGACGTAGCGTCGCATCCAGAATGCGTTTGGCTGCGAGCGTGCCGAGCGGTTGCAGAAAAATGGAACTGCCGTCGCTGCTTCCACCTGCCCATCCTGGCTCGCCCGTGGCCTGAATGAATTCCTCCGCCGTGTCCCAGGTTTGCACGTGAATTCTGCCCCTGCCCGGGTCGGCGTGTTCCGCGAGGACTCGGCGCCAGTTTTCGAGCTGACCGAGCACTCGGTTTACCCACGCTTTCTGGCTTTCCGGGTAAGAGAACTCAAAGTGCTCGCTTGTCGCCACGGGATCGTGATTCGAGTCGGAAGATGATACCAGCGCCAAGCGCGGCGTTGCAGGTCGACCGATCTCGGCGACCTCAGTACCTGGGAAATAGTGGGCAAGGATCCTCTCGTACCCGACGCCGAGACCCGCCATGGCATCCGCACCCGCCTGGCACAGGCCGACCCCGTGCCCCAGTCCATGCCCGCGAAATACGAAAGCGTCACCCTCGCGCTCGACGGTGTAGAAGTTACTCTTCAATATGTCCCAGCCGAGTGTTCTGCCGACGGCATATCGAAACTCGTTGGCGTCGACTGAGAATCTATCGTTGCCCACCACTTCGAGCGTGCGCGCGCGGCCGGAAGAATATCTCAGCGCCACGCTGACGCTTTGCACGTGTCCCACGGGAAGCTTCAGTTCATTGCGAAGCACGGCAGTAAGACGGCCGAGTGTAATTTCGCGCTGCCAGTTGGTATGGACGCTGGCGGCGCAATATGGATCGGCGAGGCTGGGAAGATAGGGGAGATCGCGATCCGGCCAGAGATTGGCGGCAGACTCCGTCATTCCGCCGCAATCCGCGCTGAAATACGGATCGGCCAGTTGGCCCCGGTACTTCAATACCTGGTTTCGTGTGCTGGAAACAGCCTCCGTGATCGACGCCGCAGGACGGCCGCCGGAATCAGCAGGCCATCGAAACGCCTGGCAGTGTGTCAAGGAGCAGAAATCGAATCCTTGCGCGCGGTGCCGCCCTCGATAGCGCAAGGCCCACGTGCGCGCCAGGATCGCCATGGCTTGCAGGGCAGCACGGTTTTTGAGGACCGAGGCCTCCCCGGCGAGAACACCTTCAACGTAAGAGTCGAGATCGACTGTGACTTGATGCGGTCTGACTTTGCGAGCAGCGGCTTGTGAGGCATCCAACGGTCGCGCGGGGGAAATGATTCGAATGCGGAATTCCTGGGCAAGAGCGTGGTGCGCCACCAGCGCCAAGAACAGAATTGCACAGAGCAGGCTGCTTCGAAGGTCCACGGCGGCCGCCGCTCTTTCTGCCAATGCGTCACTGAGAACCGAAACGCTCATTCACTCGACCTGGTTTATCTTCTCGGCAAAACAGTAACGGAGTATTTTCCCAGCCAGCGGAGCGGCGTTGCTCGATCCTGTTCCTCGTTCCAGAAACACGACCAAGGCAATCTCGGGCCGGTCGACGGGAGCGAATCCGACGAACCATGCGTGGGTGGCGCCACTGCCGTCAAGGGCGCTCGAGGTTCCGGTCTTGCCGGCTACCTCCACTCCGGGAACAGCCGCGGCCCTGCACGTGCCGTACTCGACGCACCCCAGAAGGCCGGCGCGCAGAGCCGTGTAAGTTGAATCCTTCAGGTCGATCCGCCGGCGGGGTTTTGGAGGGCGCTGGCCGGCTCGGCCGGTCCACAGGCCGAACTCAGTTCCCCGATTCGCAATCAGAGCGTAGGCGTCGAGCAATTGCGCGGCGGATGAGACCACCTCGCCCTCGCCCAGCGCCGCCAGCGCTTTCGACCGCGCGCCGGAGGGCTTGCGAAGCACTCCCGCCGCTGTCGGCTTTCCGTCAAGCTCCGCCGGCGCTCCGAACCCAAACACTGAATACCAATGAAGCAGCGTTTCCGGATTCTCCCTCATGCTCAAGGTGACGAAGAAGAAATTGCATGAGTTCGCCAGGGCTGAGGAGATGGTAAGGCCCTCCGGCGCCGGTGGATGAGTGCAGGTGTAACCGGACCCCAGCAGGGGCGGTACACGCCGGCAGACCAAGTGTTCGCCAGGCGTTACCTGCCCTTCTTCCAGGGCCGCGGCCAAAGCAACAATTTTCGCTGCTGATCCGGGAGGATAAGCGTCGTTGACGGCGCCCTTCAAATTCCAGGCCGCCAGTACTTCTCCGGATGTGGGGTCGATGGCGATCGCCGAACCCCGCCTGCCCTGGGTGAGCGAAGTGAGATATGACTGCATGCTCCCATGAGTCCGAGGCGGCGAGGCATGCCCCAGCACGGAGACTAATGAGATACCGAGGAGGGCCACAATGCCAGACCGTCTTGCCATGCTGCCTCACTGAGTCTTCAGAAAGTCTTGCTGACGCAGGAAGCATTATAAGGTGATCCGATGTCCTTGGTTAAGCGGTTTGGCGTCGGGAAGAGTGGAAGATGATTTGGCATTTGCTTCTTCGCGCCGCATGGCAAACCTTGATGTAGATGTCCAGGTTCGCCGGGTGAAATCGCGGTCACCCCCTTTGCATTTACATCGGGTTGCGTGAAGGGTGGATCTTCCAAAGGTTTATTCTGCGGTTGTCACTCAGAATGGCGCCGAGGCGACGACGGAGAACACACACAGCGATTCTCCCACAAGACGCTGGGCATCGCCTTGACGGCGGCCTCCCGCGGAAGTGCCGCAGGCGCGCACAGGAAGCTGCCGAAACGTATGTTATGGGCGATTACCCGCGGCGGCACATTGTCTACCGACGCCATCCACAGCCGATCAATGGCGAGAAATCCCCTTCCCACCATCCAACGCCCCCGAAGTCCCCTTCGAGGCCCCGAACCCCGTATTTGGGGAGTCAGGCTGGCACCTCCGAGGGGTTGACCGACAAATCAGCGGGTGAATAACTTCCGAGTAGCGGACGATCCACTCGGAATGAGTCCCCAGCGCCTGCCAGTCAAGGGATGCTCGGGTTCAGATCAGCGGAACTTCTCTACCTTCGGGGTCGTATGACATTTCCGGAGGATGTGATATGAAATTCTCTGGGTTCTTTTTTGTCCTTGCCACAGCTGCGATTCCATTTTCAGTCCAGATCAGAGGAGGAGCCTTGCCGACGGTGGACGAGATCGTCGCGAGGCACCTGGAGGCAACTGGGGGACGGGCCGCGTGGGAGAGACTCGCGACAGAAACTCGCAAGGGTGTCGCCCTCCCGGAGTCGGCGAACCTGCCTCTCGAGACCGCATCGCGCGCGCCCGGAAAGTGGATGTTCATGATTCGCATGCCAAACGGCCGTACGCTTAAGCATGGCTTCGACGGAACACAGGGCTGGGAAGACAGGGGACGGGTGGCCTCAATCGAGCCCGACGCGATTCTGGATGAGACCTTGATTTATGATCCGTCTTGGGTGCTCCGAATCAGGCGATACTTTCCGATGCTCACACTCGCGGGGATCGAAAGAAATGGGGATGGCGACGTTTACGTGATCGAGGCCAAGCCCGCGGCGGGTCGTACACGAATCCTGTTTTTCGATGTTCGCCAGGGCCTTCTTACGCGAGCTGGCAAGACGATGTACGCAGATTATCGTGAGTCCGGTGGAGTTAGGGTCCCGTTCCTGGTGCGGTATGGCGCTCAGACATTCAGGTTTACGGAGATCCGGCACGGCGACCCGGTCGACGAGGCGCTCTTCCGGATGCCGGCGCCTCCGCCGCCCTCTGCCGCTCAAGGGCCGGCGAAGGTCCAGGAAGACCTGCCCGGAGCGGACCGGATTCTCGGACGATACCTTATGGCAATCGGCGGTCGGGAGGCGTTCTCGCGGCACAAAACCCAGCTCAGGAAGGGAGTTCTGAATGAGGATGCGCAGAACGTTCCCGTCGAGACGGTCGCTAAGGCTCCGGGCAAGTGGCTGCTAAAGCTCGAAACTGGGGGCACAAGCCCAGACAGGGAGGGATGCAATGGCGTGGCGGGATGGAGCGAGTCCGTCGACGTGGTGAAAGATATGGATCCCAGAGAACGGCCTGAGCTCGAGACGTTCCTGGATTTCCAGTTGCCATTGAAAATTGCGGGCATGCGCGACCTCATGACTGTCAAGTCGAAGGACAGGTTGGGCGAGCAGCAGGTCTACGTAGTCGAGGCAACCCCATCGAAGGGAGGCCCCAGGACCCTGGCTTTCGACGCCCAAACCGGCCTGCTGCTGCTGGCCGACAGCGTTCTATTCGAGGACTATCGGGAGGTGGACGGCGTCAAACTCCCGTTTCGGGTCAAGCTTCACGGCGGCCACATCACGGTGAACTTTTCAGAAATCAAGCACGACGTGCCCGTTCAGGATGTCCAATTCGAAAGACCCGCTCCGAGCGCCAACTTTGAGAGGAACTTCGCCGGCCTGGAAGACGCCAGGGCGCTCCCCGTTCTGAAACGCGTGATCGGCCGAGGTGTCTCGCCTGCTGACGGCAGGATGTTTCACGACTTGATCGTGGAGAGAGGGTACAAACGCGCGCTGGATATCGGAACGGCCGAAGGTTACTCTGCGCTTTGGTTCGGCCTGGCCATGAAAAGAACGGGGGGCCAAGTGATTACGGTCGAAATCGATCCGGAGACGGCGGATATCGCACGAGCGAATATTCGGCAGGCAGGGCTGGAGGGAGTGATCGATTCACGTATCAACGACGCAATGGCCGAGATCCCGGCGCTGAAGGGCGATTTCGATTTTGTGTTCATGGATACGGGCGCCCCACTAAACAAGCAATTTTTCGACCTGCTTCAAACCCGGATTTCTTCCGGTGGTGCGATCCTCGCGCACAACGCGGACAGCCTCAAGACCGAACAGCCCGAGTTCCTCAAGGCGATTCAGAGCGACCCGAGCTTCGAAACCAAAATCGTTCCGACCGCCCGGGGAGGAATACTGGTCAGCGTTCGCAAGAGGTAGCAACCCGCCAATCGAGGTGTCCTGGCCTACCGCCTCGCGGTTCCGAGCGGGTTACGCGCCACTCGGAAGCTATTCCGGTCCAGAAGTCCGCTTCGAGACCCCGAAGCCCGTTTCGGGACAACGATTCGCCCGGCGAACTAATGAAAGCTTACTTTCCGAGTGGCCGAAAATTACCGGTGCTGATTCAACTCCACTAGTAAATCCCAATATCTCCGGCGCAGGATGGTTGTGGACTTGCTGGCTGGCTGAAGGTTCTGAGAGAAGTACGAGAACTGTTCCGCACAGCGCGGCATAGACAACGCTCCGCAACATGGAAAACATTCTACATGGAACTCCTGGCTGAGCTGAAACGTTAGGAAAGCCGGATGATCTGCTTGGTGTGGTACCGACAAGATGTTGGAGCGCCTGAAGGATCCTGCTGCGCGAGCCCGCGCCCAGAAGGAAATCGATGAGTAGAGAAAACTCTAAGAGAGATCCTTCGCTACGATCGGGATGACACCCCTTCTGGTTTCTCTTTCTCTTTCTGACTTCTGGTTTCTACCTTTTGAATTTTCTCTGTGTCTCTGTGGTTAGCTTTTTTGAGCGCGCACGCCCGTCAGGAACTCAGAGGGAGACTGCGCCGGCGCTTGAGGCGACGAACTGGACCAGTTGATACGTATTCCAGTAAGCTCGGGTCCGACCGTAGGGATCCGTTCGCCGGCTGCCGCTGTCCCACGTCCCGGAGGCAAGCGGCGTAATTCGCACGCCCCACCTGCCGGGATACCACCACCAACTCGGCTTCTCGATGGCGCCTGTGGTTGGAGGCGGAGAGGGCAGGGGATAGGTGGTGATCGGGGGAGTCGGGTCGAATCCGTATTCACTGATCAGCCGCAATGTACTTGGGACCGCCAGAGGAGGTGGGCCGCTCGGCATGCCACCGCCGGGGACTGCCGTCGGGCCATCATCACGCGCGACGTCGGTGCCTGGCTGGGTGGACTGAGGTGTTTCAGTCTGCGGGCTCGAAGACGAAAAGAGGAACGACAAGAGAAACAAAAGCAGAGCAATCAAGGCCACGACCGCGGCGATAACGATGCAGGCGACAGCCGCAGGCGGCAGCTCAGCTATGCTGGCGCAGATTCCCATTGCCGTACCGGCAGCGCCCAACAACAAGGATCCCGTCGTGTTGAGTGCGGTGTTGGGGCCGGGCGACGTTCCTGGCGTTACTGTAGCATCGATGGTAAAGAGGTTGCGGTGCGTGCCGGAGGTTACATACACAATGGGCGACGTGGCGAGGATCACGCGAGCGTTCGACGTAGCCGTCCCGCCGGGCCAGGGCTGTACCTGGGCAGCCAGAGGATTGAAGTTGTCGTCGCCGAGACTGTAGCCCGTGCTGTAAGCGAGAAATGCAGGTGTGAGTCCTGAGACGCCGGCGTTCTCTGGCGACACGGGAGCAACAAAGGTGAAGGGAAAATCCGGACGCCCTTGCGGGTCGAGCTGAGTAAAGTCGGGAGTGCCCTTCAAGAACACGGTGACCGCTTCCCATTGCCCCTCGCGGTACCGATTCACATCCGGGTTAGGGGCAGAAACCGGCGACGGTTCCATAGCGGGATAGAGCAGGTAGTACGTCAGGGCGAGATAATTGTCCAAGGCTTTCAGCGGCTCCGGCTGCATGTTGTTCTCAGGTCCGCCGAGCTGGCTTGGAAAATCAGGTTGGCCGCCGCTCTTGCTTACGCGATCCCGATCGATCACCGGGTAGCGGCCGGCCCAGTCGAGTTCGGCGTAGATGGTTGGCGATGTCGACCGCGGAATGCTAAAGTTCGGTGGCGGATTCGGCGTCGCAATCGGGATCGAGTTGTTCATGGCGTTCGCCAAGCCGCTGAACAATGCCTGGAGATACTCGACGGAACCGGTGGTGCAGGCCGTGCCGCCCGGTTGAACCTCACTGGTGGTGTCATCCCAGCCCGCGCAATCGAGGAACATGTCTTGCTTCGCGCTGTCGAAAGGGAAGGCCTGCCCGATACCGTTGGGAGCTTTCGCATCCAGCGTCAGCGGCGCGCCGCTGGGATCGTCGCTCCCGGCGTGTACATCAGCAGAGCCGTAGGAGGTTGCTGTCAACGGCGTCAGCAGGACCGCCGTGCCACGCTGGTGCGTAGGAGTCGCGTCCCAGCTCTCAGTTGATTGATGGACAACCACCTGCTCGGCGACGCAAGGGAAAAACTGTTCCGTTGGATCGAAGAAAAAGGTGGGTAGAAACAGTTGCATCAAGGTGGCGATGTTCGAATCGGTCAGATTCGCCATATCATGACTCCTCTGAGGTCGGTTGATTCGGCTCTTGGGTCGATATTGCTTGGCTGACGGCGTTCAACACGGCTTGAGGATCGACTTTGGCTGCCCAGCACATTTTGGAGATGAGGTTCTGCCAGCTGGCGATCGGCAGCGGAAGCGCGCTGACGAGCTGTCCTTGCTGAGTATTGATCTGCTGTTTGTCCGCGGTCGAAAGCGTGGTCGCCGCCATAATGGCAAGCTCGGTGAGTGCGTTCGTGTAGGCGTTGCTGTCACCTCGCTCAAACGCGGCTAGACCCAAAGCAGCCAGTGCGATTTGCTTTTGTGATCGAACGGGATCGGTTCCACGGACACTGGCGCAAATCGACAGTGCGAACTTCACCAGCTCCATACCCCGCTGGCGCGCTTGCTCCGCCGTGTATCCCCCGGAGCGCAGCGTTGCTGCCGTCGCATCGAGGGCGGCGCGATAGTCCCTGCAGCAGGGGTCCAGGAGGCCCTTGGCGGCCGTGGCCGGGTCGTATTTGTAAACCCACGTCTCGCGGATAAAACCCGCGAAGGTGTACTGGTCCGGAACCTCCGGCCAATGCCCAATGTAAATACCATTCGGTCCGACGGAATGGACGGGTCCCTTCGCCGCGTACGACGTTCCCACGGGGAAGCCGTCCAAGAAAATCGTGCATTGGTTGACGCCGTCGTGGCGAATTTCCGCCTGATACCAACGCCCAGTAGTGATCAACTTCGGCGCACTTTGCGGCCCGCCCCAATTCCCGGCGGCATCCACGATCGTTCCCGAGAGCGATCCGTCCGGGTCGACGTACAACGCAAACGAGAGATGTCCTTCAATCAGGTTGTAGCGTTGCGAAATCCCACCCGTGGGATTGAGATAAAACGTCACGACCGCTCGCACGGCGAGCAGGTCTTGCAAGCTCGGGCTGTGCGCGACGACCACGCGGCTCCCTGGCATGGCATACGTGAAACTCGGTGCATACGGGGCAGCAGCCTCCGTGACGAAGTAAGGCGTACCGTGGTTTCGGTAGCCGGAAAGGTCAAACGCCATGCCGTTCGCATAAATGTGATGGATAACCAGGAGATTCATCGCCCGACCTCCGACGACACGTCTGCTTGCGAAAGAGCGCCCAACCGGGATTTCCTTTTTAGCATCGCCCCGAGCCCCTTACTGTACACCCTGGGGACCCGCTGTCAACGATTAATTCGCGGTGGAAGGGCCAGCCCGCCACTCGGCAGCCGCAAGAATGGGGTCGCGATGCAGCCGACCGGCAGATTGACCCGTTTTTGCGCGATTCCTCCGACACCTCGCCATCCCCCCTGCTTGTTTGCCCAGGTTTTCTCCTGCCGGTTGCGGACTCTACCCGGCCGGCAAGGGCAGCGACTCGATCCGCCGTACCATGGCCCCGAAGAGTCGTCTGGACAGATGGCTCTCGGCCAGCAGCAACCAGTAATACCGGGCGCGCTTCACCAACCGTCCGCCCGTCTTCACCAACCGCTGCTGCAGGCTCGTTCGTGGTCACCGGTCGGATTCCCGTCCCGAAAAGTCCGCTTCGGGTAAACGGCCGCTCACACCCCTTCCAGACCAAGTTGGTCGTTGACAGCGTCGCGGAGTTTCTGCTTGCACCCCAAGTATCGTTCGGTCGTCTCAATGGAGACGTGACCCAAGAGAAACTGAATCTGTTCCAACTCTCCTCCCGCCAGATGGCACAGACGAGCGCAGGTCCGACGTAAGTCATGTGGAGCGAGGCCGTGGATTCCGGCGCGTTGAGCCGCACGTTTGACGACATGCCAGATTGCTTTGGGCGAGATTTCCTCGCCCCATACAACTCCATTCTTGTTCACGCGACGGAAAATGTTTCCGCCTGTAATGTCAGCGTTTGCGGTCCAATCATCGAGAGCCGTCTTTACCCAACCAGGCACGGGCACCGTCCGAATGTGCTTGCCCTTTCCAATCAGGTCCGCGAACACCCAGTGGTCTTCCCGAATCTGCAGGTCTTGCACACTCAAAGCGACGAGCTCTGCCCGCCGGAGCCCACACCCCAGCAGCACGGAGAGAATCGCCCGGTCACGTTTGCCACGTAGGGTGTCCGAGCCCGAACTCTGGAGCAGTGTTCTGCCCTGCTCCAGAATAAGCCAGTTTCCAATCCGTACCCCCAACCGTTTGGCCCCCTTCACCCCCCGGATACCGGCCGCAAGTTCCGGACTCAGGAGTCCAGTATCCGCCGCCTCATAGGCGAGACGGCGCACCGCAGCGAGGCGAACATTGATAGTCGAGGGAGCGAGATTTTTCTGCTCCAGAAAGATTCTGTATCGAAGAACAACGGGTCGATTGAAGGCAAGGCGCGGTTCTGAGCAGTACCACGCAATAAACTCATCGATGGCGTGATCGTAGGATTCTTGAGAAGTCTTGGCGGGAAGTGAGTTGAGAACAGCCGTCTTCGACTGTTCTAGATCAGGAATCCGAAGAATGGTTCTCGTGCAACGGGACTTCCCCTTTTTTGTTTTTCGTCCTGGCATACCGGCGGCCTCCTTCGCCGCCGGCCCAGTATGCATGGAAACGCGGCTGACAACGGTGTCCCGTATGATGGCTCTTTCTCCCAGGGCTCGAAGCCCGTATCAGGGGAGCTTGACTTCAGGGCACTTGTCCGTATAGCCGACCGACCAAGTGAATAGGGATTTAGGAATGTGGGGTAGGACGATGGTGCGGACCGGGCTTCGAATGATGCTGACGTTTCCATCGTCCTACCCCACATTGACCCAAAAACCCAAGGCGGATGACACCAAAGCTCGGGAAATTATCGGAAAAGGCGGCAAAACATCTGCCGTTGCATCAGCCCGGCCAAGAAAATCACGGTCCAGCTCCACCGCGATGTCACCGGACGACGTTGCCACGCTCGAAACGTGGATCCGCGGCGCGACGAGCGAACGAAGGAAATGCCCCGATCCATTTAGACGGGTCTAATCCTGAGCGAAACCGCCTCGACGCGCTGGACGAGGTTCGCGATCAGCGAGGCGATTTGGGGCCACAGCGCGCGCGGCAGGTCGTGGCCCATGCCGTCGATCACCACTAGATCCGCACCCGGGATGGCATCTGCGGTTGCTCGCCCGCCGCTGACGTCGCACATCAGATCGTCGGCACCATGGATTACCAGTGTGGGCACGTCGACCGTCCGAAGTCGCGCCGTCCTGTCTCCAGACGCGATGACCGCGACCGCCTGACGCGCGACGCCGAGCGGATCGTTGGCTCGGTCGTAGGAACGCCCGGCACGTTCACGCACCTCGTCTTCATCGAGCTTGAAACCTGGCGACCCGACCACCCGAAAGACCGCGACCGCCCGGGTCATAACGTCTTCGCGGCTCCTGGGCGTCGGTCCCGCAAGCGCGCCCAGAGCCTTCGGTTTCGGCTGTCCCACGGAACGGTCCCCCGTGGTTGACATCATCGACGTGAGCGAACGGACCCGGTCGGGATGCTCGACCGCGATGGTCTGGGCGATCATCCCTCCCATCGAGGCGCCCACGATGTGGGCGCTATCCAGTCCAAGCGCGTCGAGCAGCCCGATAGTGTCGGCCGCCATGTCGGACAGGGTGTAGGATGCCGAGGACGTATCGCCTGAGAGTGCCGCGGCAAGATCGGGCGTGGGCGCGTCCGGGAAATGCGACGACAGACCGACGTCCCGGTTATCGAACCGAATAGCCTGCAAGCCGCGAGCGACGAGTTCGTCACAGAAACCCTCATTCCAGCCGAGCATCTGTGCGCCGACACCCATTATCAGCAGCACGGGCGGCGCCTGCACGTCCCCGAAGCGCTCGTATGTCACTTCGATTCCCGACGGACCTACATTCAAAACCTTCTCGGCGCTCATGGTCTCACCATCCTCTCGCTAAAAGTCCAAGAGCCTATGCGAAACGAGGGAGCCTGTCAACGAGGTTGCGACGGTCTAACCGCATCTAGACGTCTAAATGATCTGGCGCATCATCGGCGGTGAGATTCATACATATACACGGCACTTGGTCGTGTAACACGCTTATTGTAGAAGTGAAATTCCCCGACGCTCCCCCGAAGTCCCCTTCGGGGAAGTTTCTGGTGGCATGACACTCGCTGGGAAAGACCGTGAGTTACGCCGTAGGAGCGATCGGTCCTTGCCGCTCGTCTGAGGGCGGTGCCGGTCCGAGTTCACCCGACATCTGGCGATCACACAGGACTGATCAGCGAGCGAACCGGTGTCCAGTCCCATTGCTACCGGTAGCCAGCCATACGTGACCCGAATCTCTAGAGGCAGAGCTACTTCCCCAAACCAACGCCGCATTTGGACAGCCGAACGCACTGACGGCGGAGCCCTACGGCTGCTTAACCATCTCAGGGGTCCCGTGCTTTGCATCGAACGAAGGCACCGGATTCTACGACTTTGCCGGGACGCGCGCCTTTGTGCCATGAGGAGCGGCCCTCACGTACTGTACGGGCCAAGGGACGGGATATCCCAACTCGCGTGCCGCCCGCAATGGCCAGTAGGGATCACGCAGAAACTCTCGCGCCATGATAGCAAGGTCGGCCTGGCCAGTGCGGATGATATGGTCAGCCTGCGCCGGACCCGTGATCATTCCCACCGCACCCGTCAGGATTTTCGCTTCCCGCCGAATTCTTTCGGCGAAGGGCGTTTGGTATCCCGGCCCCACGGGAATTCGGGCAGGCGGCACATTCCCTCCAGAGGAACAATCGACCAGGTCCACACCGGAATCTTTCAGGCGCTTGGCAAGCGCCACGGAATCGTCAAGGGTCCACCCGCCTTCCTCCCAATCGGTCGCCGAAATGCGCACGAACAAAGGTGCGTTTTCCGGCCACGTTCCGCGAACCGCACGGACCACCTCGACCAGGAGCCGCATGCGGTTCTCGAGCGAGCCGCCGTATTCATCCGAGCGGTGATTGGCGAGTGGCGAAAGAAACTCCGAAATCAGATACCCGTGGGCGGCGTGAATCTCGATCACCCGGAATCCTGCTTCGCGGGCGCGGCGGGCTGCTGCGGCAAACGCCCCGACAACTGATTGGATTCCCTCCAAGGTCAGCGCCTGCGGCTTCGCATAGTTTGCGGCGAAGGGAATCGCGCTGGGCGCAACCACATTCGTCCAGCCGCCCGACCCCTCCGGGACGGCGCCATCCCCGTCCCAAGGCCGATAGGTGCTCGCCTTCCGCCCGGCATGAGCCAACTGTATGCCGGCGATACTGCCCCGGGAGTGGATGAAGCGGGTAATTCGGGCGAGAAACTCGACATGGTTATCGCTCCATATTCCCAAGTCTTGCGGACTGATTCGCCCTTCCGGGGCAACGGCGGCGGCTTCCGTCATCACCAGGCCCGCCCCACCTACGGCCCGGCTTCCCAGGTGGACCAGGTGCCAGTCATTGGCAAACCCGTTGTTGCTGGAATACTGACACATCGGCGAAACGACGATGCGGTTGGGAAGAGTCACGTCTCGGATCAAGAGTGGATCGAACAGATTGGGCATAAGTTTGGCTCCTTGTGGGTCGTTATCCGGTCGAGCAGGCGTCGTTCCAGCCAGACCGCAGACTTTTGGATCCCGGTGTTCCTGTCGTGTGCCGATTATCGCATTCTCGACTTCAGCTTGATCACCTCGCCATCCACGACGAACCTGCCGCATCCGTGATGGTGGATGGTCTTCGGGTCCTTCTGCGCAGGGTTGGTCCATGCCTTGAGCACTTCCAGGACGAACATGCAGTACTTGCTGACGAAACGACCGTCGGTCACCCTGCATTCGAGGTTTGCGAAGCACTCGGCCACCAGAGGCGGGGCCACAAGCTCGGCCGGCACGGGGGTCAGGCTGAATCTCTTGAACTTGTCCACGGTCCGGCCCGAGCAGTTGCCGACCTTCACGACCTTGGGCGCCAGTTCCAGCGCCGGGATGGCGATCACGCACTCCTTCGTCGCCCGCAAGGTGGCAAAGCTGTGGTTCCTGTTGCTAACGACGCAGGCGACCAGCGGCGGCTCAAACTCGACCATCATGTGCCACGACAGCGTCATGACGTTGGCGCGGGCCCTGCGGGCGGTCGTCAGCAGGACCACGGGGCCCGGTTCGAGCAACTGGTAGACTTTCGACAGAGTAAGATTTTTCATTATAGTCCCACAGCCACGGCCGGCTTCACCTTGATCATCGTGGCAACTTTTGGCCATTGATTTGGCCGAAAGGCTCACAATCCTTCAGAAAATTCGATTTCGCTAGGTATATTATAAAGGGCATTGCTGGGTCCCCAGCCAACCCCCCCATGAGATTGTAGGATCTTCCTAGAACCAGAAGGCTTCGTTCGGTCGAACCCAAGCCCATTCTTGCCCCTGAAGGAGGCAGCGTGCCGCAAAAGGCCGCAATCTATGCGAGGGTCAGCACCCCCGACCAGCACATTGAGACCCAGCTTTACCAGTTGCGCGAGCTGGCCGCCCGTCGCGGCTTCGAGGTTGTCCACGAATATACGGATATCGGCGTCTCCGGCTCCAAAGCCAGGCGTGGAGGTCTGGACGACCTGCTGGCCGACGCCCACCGCCGCAAGTTCTCCATTGTCCTGGTCGCGGCGTTCGACCGCGTTGCCCGGTCCGTCAAGCATTTCCTGACGGTCGTGGACGAGCTGAACGACCTCGGAATTGAGTTTGTCTCCGCCCGCGAGAACATCGACACCTCGGGCGCGATGGGAAGAATGTTCGTCACCATCATCGGCTGCATCGCCGAGCTGGAGCGGAGCCTAATCGTGGAGAGAATCAAGGCCGGGATGCGTCGGCGTAGGCTGGAAGGACTGCCTATGGGCCGCGCCCCTCTCGCCATCGACCGCCAATCCCTCGTCCATGACCGCCTGTCTGGTATGTCGCTGACCCAGGTCTCCAAAAAATACGGCGTGAGCCGGGCCAGCGTCGTGAGATTTGCCCGAGCGGCAATGAAGGGTGAATGCGCGCAAGTCGGCGAGTTCCAGCCAGCGACGGTGCTTGCGCCAGCCGAGTGCGTGGCTTAATACCTGAAGGAGAATCCGCATGGAGACTCAGTACAAGCCGGGAATCCTGTTCAGATTCCACCGCCCGAGCAACGCCCCGAAGCAGCACCCAAGCAAGGCAATGACAGAGGCCTTGCGGCACCTCGCCGAATCCGAGGAGATGCGGCCGTTCGTCGCCGATGCCCGTGCCCGACGCCGAATTGTGGTGGTCGAAGTTTTTCACTCCCGTGACGGGCACCCGCTGCTCATCCATACCGCAGCCGCTCCCAGGCGGCAGACCTCGCTCGGCTGAGTTCACCTACCGGAGCCCGGGCGGCTGCCGGGCTTGCCACATCACCGGACAGCAGTAGAGATGTTCACAGTAGACCGAAGCGTTCAGCCATAAGGGGGGCACGCATGCCAATCTATATCATCGACTTCGTCCTGCACGGCCAGGGCGACATCGCCATCGAGGCGGACGACCCCGTGGACGCAGAGAAAAGATTCCACGCCATACCCGTAGAGGGGCTGCTGATGGCGAAGAGGATGGAGGTCAGGGAAATATCCCTCCTCCCCGAGGACCTCGTCCCCGTTTTCAGGAAACTTGCTGAAGACCTTGTCGCCAAGCACCGGAAGGCGGACGAAGCCAGCACCGCCCCGCCTCGTGCGGAACCGGGGGCCGGGCGTGGCGTGCTCGGGGACAAGGACGGCAAGCCGCCGAAGGAGAATGAGCCGGGAGAGAGCGGGAGCGAAGACCCATGACCGCCCCTTCTCGAATTCAGCTAGCCGATGGCATGCAGCACCGCCAACGCGCACTTTTTTTCGGAGGAAAACACTGATGACGGAATCCACATCGGTAGCGCCCGAGGCCATCGAATGCCCGCTTTGCCTTGGCAAGGGCGAACTCAGCCGCACGGAAGTTCTTGAGCGGCTGGGCATGAAGGACTTCGCCCGCGTCGCCCAGCTAAGCGCAGAGGAAGCCATACGCCTCGTCCTGAAGAAGGAGAAGGATGCCGAGCAGGCCCGCTGGGCGAAATTCGACGCAGAACTGGCAAGGCGGGTCGCCGAGGTCACGGGCAAGCACAATGCCGAATTGCAGAAGCTCCAGGCCGAGAAGAGCGAGCTTGCCGCCCGCCTGAAGGGACTCGAAAAGACCGCCTCCGCCACGCTGGACAACGCCCGCCAGGAGGAGCGGCTGGCTGCCGAGAAAGAGTTGCAGAAGCAGCTTGCCGCATTGACGAAGCAGATTGCGGAGCTTGAGGCCGCCCAGAGGCTGGCGGAAGAGCAGAAGAAGGCCGAGGTCGCCAGAGCGAGAGCCGAGCTTGAGGCTGCGCTGAGCGGCGAGAAGGCAAAGGCGAACGACCTCAGCCGCCAGGGAAAAGACTACCTCCAGGAGATTGGCAGCCTCCGTGAACGGAACCAGGAGCTTGAGGCCGAGATGGCGAAGGTGGCCCGTGTCGGGAAAAAGGAAGAACTGGACTTCGCCGAGGAGGCCCACTCGTGGCCGGGCATCTGGGTCGGCGAGAAGCTTCCGCGCAACGGCGATTACCTGATGGCGTTCAGCGACGCCGCCGGGAACGCCCTTGAGCCAATCATGGTCATCGACAACAAGGACAAGGCAACCGTCGCCGAAGCCGACGTCAGGAAGCTGGTCCGGGACGCCAGGGAGCGCAAGCTTCCGGTCGCTGTGCTCGTGACTCGGGAGGAATCGCAGTTGCGGCATGTTGACCGGCAGTGCAGATGGGCGCAGGAGGACGGGATTTGGCTGCTGCGCTCGACCCGTGCCTGGCTCCCCCGTGACCTGGAAGTGCTGCGCCCCGTGTTCGAGCGGATGAGGGCCGAGGGGCCGGACTTCCTGCAAAGGAACGCCGCCCTGGCCAACGAGGTCCAGCGGACGTTCGTGGACATTGATGAAATCGAGGGGCAACTCAACAAGGCCGGAACGGCCATCGGGAAGGCGCAGGCGCTCATGGCGAAATACCGGGCGAGACTGGCGGGGCTGTGCGACGGCGCTGCGGCTGGCGAGAAGATGCCGGGCAAGGCGGGGCGGAAGAACGGAAAAGCGAGCGCCGGGAACGGCAACGGGACCCTGGAGCACCGACAAGTCAATCAACAGGAGGAGTTGGCATGAAGCTCGAACACAGCACCGTAGTCACGTCTGACGGCAAGAAAATCGTCACCGGCACCTGGCACACCGACAGCGGCAAGACGACCTCCCAGAACATCACGTCCACGGACCTGAAGAGCGGCAAGGTGACGGTGACCAATGTGAGCGGCGGCAAGCTGCTGCCGTAGCCTGCAACCTCACAATTCGCCTCCGCGAGGGTGCCTGGATTGGCGGGCATGACGGCCAATGGCCCTCGCGGGCCTGCGCAGCTTAAAAGGGGACCGATGAGCCACCGTCACTTCTGTGATGTCGCCGGCCACTGGTTTGAGTGTGACGGCAAGGCGCTGCGACGTGGCGACACGGAGCCGTCCGTTTGCCTGTGCCGTGGATGCCGTCTCCCGCTGGCGGATGGCGACCATGCCCGCTGCAAGAATCGTGTTGAGCTTGTCGCCTGCCCCGAGCACCAAGGCGAACAGCGCCGCAGGATGGAAGAAGCCAGGAAGGAATACGACCGGCGTGCCGCCGAGTTCGGGTTTGACGGGAAGTGGGCGAGGATGAAGGCGCTGCCGGACGGGCCGGAGAAGCATGCGCTTGCCGAGGAAATCGTGGAGTGGCTGTTCGGGGACAGCAATTAGCAGGGGCCTGGAGCCTAAGCATGCGGAGCCTGATGGGAGCAGACGATGGAAGGCAGGAACCCGAGCGACGAGGAACTGTGGGAGGCATGCAGGAAGCTGCCATCCGACTGGGAGCCGCACGGTCAGCGCAGATGGCCTGGTCGCCAGGACGCCCGCCCCGACTGCGCAACATGCTGCTGGTTCGTGGAGCTTTTCCACGCCCGGCCAGACTGGGGAGCCTGCGTCTACCCCGAGTCCCCACGGGCAGGGCTGCTCACCTTTTGGGGGCAGGGATGCTGGCAGCACGAGCCGGAGGAAGAACGCCGCAGCCAGGCGACCCGCTCCGCCCGCTGCGATTTCATGAGAGGGTTCGAGAAATTCCTCCGTGAGCAGGCGGCCGCCTTCATCAAGGAAGAAGTTCGGAAGGCAAATGACCCGTTGCCTGACGAGGAGCCTTCTCCCCCCACGTCGGAACACATTCGCCAGGGTCCCTTTTTCGTCGTGGTTCGTCGGCTGCTCAGGCACGCTGACGAGGACTTCCGCCGCCAGGCTATCGGCGAGATGGCGGCAAGGGCAAGGTGGGAGAGCAGCCGGTATTGGGAAGTCGCACGGCGCTTCTGGGCGAGGAGCGTGGGAGAGGACACATCGGAAATCCGCCTGCCCGAGAACGTGCGGGGACTGGAAGAAGAGTTCTGGGGGCGGGTTGATGCCGCCATCCACGAGGCCCTAGAAGGGCGAGGGGCCGAGCCTAACGAAGAAGAAACGCAAGAGAGTTGAGCAGCCAGCAGCAAACCCACATATGCGCATCGTCTGCATCGCTGACACACACGGGCTGCACCGCCAACTGGAAGTGCCCAGCGGCGACCTGCTCATCCATGCGGGCGACTTCACGTTCTATTCAAAGCCGCCCTCCATCGTCTCCGACTTCAATGGCTGGCTCGGGTCGCTGCCTCACCGCCACAAGATAGTCATCTCCGGCAACCACGAGTTCATCCTGGAGGAGCCACGTAACCAGGGCGCAATCACCAACGCAATTTTGCTCGTGGACTCGGGCGTGGAGGTCGAGGGCCTGAAGATTTGGGGTTCTCCCGTCACTCCGCTGTATGGCGGAGCCTTTGGCAAGTCGAGGGCGGAAGACCGGAAAAAGCACTGGGCATGCATTCCAAAAGATATCGACATCCTGATTACCCACGGTCCGCCCTTTGCCATCCTCGACCACGGCCCACGCTCGGAGCGCCGGGAAGGCTGTCCTTATCTTTTTGAAGCGGTCTTCCGAGCCAGGCCACGGCTCCATGTGTTCGGCCACATCCACGCCGGATATGGCACGTTGCGGACGTCGGATACGGTCTTCGTCAACGCCTCGCTTTTGGGCGACAGCGGCAGCCTGGACGGGGAACCGGTTGTGATTGACCTCCAGGCTGATTAAGCCGTGCTGCGTGTTCCTGAGTCTGTGTTGCTCAGCGCAGGCTGAAGGTATACACTGGCTATTGAGGCGCCGTGAAGCTCAAATGGCAAAAGGTCTAAATGTCATTCTGATTTTGATTTCGGCCGGTGGCATTGTAGGGTACTTGTTTTGCAAGATGACACTTCTCAGCGGTTACCGAAAAGACCCGGCCAAACGAGGGAAACCGAGTTGGACCACCCCCAGGTGGCTGGCCAGGTTTATCCTCGACAAGAATGCCGACATAAGTTCCAGAGAAGCTTCCCCGTCGAAATCGGGCCGTAAGTAGTTCGTCCCGCCCCCGCAGGCCAGCAACACAGATTTAGGACACTACCAAGCCGTGCAGTTCTACGCCCCGCCGACATACAATATGCACGGCTAGAATCTTGCCGTCATTCCGCTGTCAGCGTAGGAAAGGACGCTGAAATGAGCAAGGACGAAAGCGTCGAGAAGACCCTGAGGGAGGCGGGCATTTTTCCGCCTTCGGTCCAGGACAGCCGTTACGGCGACAAGGCCGAAATGACCAGGGAAGAAATCATCGGGAAGACCCTGAAAGAAATGCGCTTGTTTTCTTCCTCGGAACAGGTCAGCCAATCCAGCGACGAAGCCGGTCGCCTCTCGAGCGTCGTCACCGAGCTTCAGTGCAGGCTGCCCTACGGCAACATCAAGACCTGCGGCGCTTTCAAGCATCTAAACGCAGCCTGCTGCGACCCCTGCCACACGTCCTGTCCGCACACTGACATGAGCCTGATTGAGCTGCCCGACGGCACCAAGGCGTGGGTGTGCTGTGCGGTGGAGTGGGCGATTTACCCAGAGCGCTACGCGGAACTCATGGAGCGGTCACGGAACTGTCCAGAGGGGAAATTGTTCAAGGAAATGTTCGGCGATGATGACCGCAAGGAAGACTAGCAAGGCGGAGCAGGCACAATGCGCAAGGAACTTGAACAAAAGCTCGCCCGCCGGTGGCCGAATTGGTTTGGCCTGGCGGGCATTCCCCGGCTGAGCCCGATGGCACGGGGCTTCGAGCACGGCGACGGGTGGTACGACATCCTGTGGCGGCTGTGCGCGGACCTGGAGCCGCTGGTGATGGAGCTTGAGAAGAAGACTGGCGAGAGCTTCGAGGTGGTGCAGGTCAAGGCGAAGCTCGGGTCCTTGCGCTTCTACGTGAGCCATCATTCGGACCCCATTGACGACCGCATCGCCGAGGCCCAACTGGAGTCTTCCCGCACCTGCGAAGTTTGCGGCCAGCCGGGACGGCGGCACGAGACAGGCGGCTGGATTCGGACCTTGTGCGACGAGCACGCCGAGCACGAGGAGGGGCTAAAAGAGAAGATAGAGGAAGAAAATGAGGGAGCATGAGCGCCGACGGAGGACGCCTAGAAGACATCCGTGACTACATCGTGAAGAAGGGGCTGGACGAGTGGAATCTTTTCCTCGGGGTAAAGGACACGGGGGGCGGTCTTGTGGCACTATGGGAGAGCGGAGGGCGGAAAGAGCAGCGTAGTTAAGGTGTGCCGACCTAAGCACAGGACAATCAAAGATGAAACTTCTGAAAATGCTCAGCAAGCCGGGTGCGTGGGCAAGCGGATGGACAAGCGCAGTCCTTTGCTATAGCGCAGCTAGCGGATTTTGGTTAGCCGGGGAGCGTGGGAGAGCCATCTGCTGGGTTGCACTCGGCACGGCGGAAGTGTTGGCGATTGTCGTGTAAGGGCAAAGTAGCCCACAACCGGGCGTTCTCCCGCATCGCCCCCGTGGCGGTCGTGGGCGAGGAGGGGCAGGCGTGAGAATCCCGCTGCGACTCGCACCCGCAGGGAGAATGCTCAGGAGATGTTCGGTGATGGCCGCCCGGCAGGCTGGCGATACGGGGCGCTTCCGATGCGCAAGGAGCTTGAGGAATGCCCGCACGCCGCACGACTCACCCGCCGTGGCCGGCAGCAGGGGCGGCGGCAGGAACATCGGGACTGCTGCAAGCTTCCAATGCCTCCTCCATGGCCCTCCGCACCTCGTCGCCGTCCAGCATGCCACGGAGGCTGAGCGCCTTTGCCACGGCCTTGATTTGCAGTTCAAGGGCCGGGTCAAGCAGGATGCGGGACTCCAGCTTCCGGTCCTCCTCCTGCCAGACCTGCATCGCCGCCTTGCGGTCTTCCCATGAGATTCTCTCGCTTCCACGCTTCCGGGACTCAAGCAGGGCGACAGTGCCAAAGTCTCCCCACGCCCCGTTCCCCCTGCGGCCGAGCCGGCGATATTTGCCGACTCCCCACAGGCGCTCTGCCAGGTTTCCCGCCACGAGCGACGACAGGAGGGGTTTGCCGCCCAAGTAGGCAACCCTGCCTCGCTCAAAGAGGAAGGACCAGGTCTCTACCTCGGCCATGGACACGCCATGCCCGTCCCTTGTGTGCATAACGGCGTGCGCCGCCTCATGGAGGCAGGTGTCCCAATGCCTGCGTGCGACATCCTCCAAGGGATTGAGCTTTTTGCCTTTGCCTGCGCTTGCGCCGGCCCCTGCTTGCGGCCGGCGGCCGGGAGGGCACGCTGCCACTGGGTCGGTGGCGGCCTCCAGAATCTCGTCGTATGCCATGCGCCCCCGCACCGCTAGCACCCGCCCGACCCTGACGATGGTGCCCCAGTTCTCCCGGACGAGGCCCTTGGAGCGGAGGAAGGCTGGCATGACTTTCTTCCTGCCCTTCCAGCCGGTGTCGCCGAAGCAGATGGACGTGGGCTGCCAGGTTGACTTGCAGAAGCCGCACCGGCAGGAGCGGGCGAAGACGGAGAGCAAGGGTGCCGTCGGGCGGAGCAGGGCGTCGAAGGCCGCCCCCGCCATGGCGCAGACCATGCCCTCCCCGGCCGGCGGGCCGGGCTTGCCCTCCACGACGAGCCTGCCCGCAGCGTCGCCGGAGCCAATCTCGGCACCGGCGAAGGGAACATCGAGCAATATGCTCATGACGGCGTGCGCCGCCTGATGGCAGGCTATTGCAAGCACCGGGTTCTGGGTTGCCTGCTTAGTTTCCTTCTCCTCCCCGCCAGTCATTCCCCTTTCCTCCGGCCAGGACTGTCCGGCCGTACCTGGCCTCTCCTTTGCAATATACCGAGGGTCTTGGAGTTTCCGGCGGGATTCTACAGTCGCCGCAGGAAGCCAGGCGGGAAGCCCCGGCGCAGTTCGGGGCCGTGACGGTGTCACCCTTGCCCGGCGGCCCACGGAGACGAGGAGGGATTGCAGAGGCTTGCGGCGCAACGAGAAGAGCGGCGAGGGAGAGACTCACGACATTTGTCGCCAGTCAGGGGCAGGTACGAGACGCTTGGGGTCGAGGGGAGCCTTCAAGAATTGGCCGCAGCAATCCAGTTGACTGCTTGGCCTTGTTTCGCACGAAGGACTCGGTTCCGCTTCGCTGCCTCGGTCTCCCTGCCTTCGAGTCGCTTTCAGCGTCCCGTTAGACACATTTCCTTCGGAACACCTGATTCGGTAGGTATATTACAAGCGGGGCATTTCTCCTCTCAAGCAAGGCCTCCATGAGGTCGTCGAATCTGCCTGATGCAAGGAATCTGCGCTCAACGGACCCGCACCTGCGCTTGAGTCAGAATGGACGGCTCGGGAATTTGGAAGAGAGGGCAGCTTTCAGGCGGTCACTCCTCAACGCTGTCGATTGGCTGGCTAGCAGGGTAAGGGGAAAGGAGAGCAACAAATCATGCGAGCCGCACTCTACGCCCGAGTCTCCACGCTGAACGGTCAGCACCCCGAAATGCAGTTGGCTGAGTTGCGTGAGTACGCCTCCCGCCGTGGCTGGGAGATTTCCGGCGAGTATCTTGACGAGGGCGTGTCCGGCTCGAAGGAATCTCGTCCTGAGTTGAACCGCCTCATGGGCGATTCCCGTCGGCGACAGTTTGACATCGTACTCGTGTGGAAGATTGACCGCTTCGGCAGGTCGCTGAAGCATCTGGTCAATGCCCTCGCCGACCTCGACGCCTACGGCGTGGCGTTCGCCAGCCTGAAGGACAATCTCGACCTGACCACGCCCTCTGGGCGGTTGATGTTTCAAATCATCGGAGCAATGGCGGAGTTCGAGCGGGCGCTCATCCAGGAGAGGGTGAGGGCGGGGCTCCACAACGCCCGGCGCAACGGGAAGCAACTTGGCCGTCCACGCCGTGTCGTAGACCTTGACCGCATCGCCCGCATGAAGGCTGACGGCCACAGTCTTCGCAACATCGCCGAAAAGCTCGGGCTCGGCTACGGCACAGTTCGCCTGCGGCTAGCGGCAGGTGAGCGAAAAACCTCTCGTCGCAGGGCCTCCACCAGGGATTGAAATGTAAGGGGTTATCTTGCCGGTTCCAGCGAGCGGCAAACACTAGTTTCTCGCTCGCAGAAATCACCATCGAGGAACTTCCGCGCAGGCCCCCGCCCGACACCAAAATCAAGACCTGTGGTGCTTTCAGCCACCTCAACGCACACTGCTGCGATTCCGACCGCGATGTTGGCCATCATAATCATTCCCGCTCGCTCCGCAAATCCCGCTCCGTTTGAATGTCTCACTCTGATACCCTGGAGCGCCCGGCTATCGACCGCAGGTGTGGTCACGGGACGGGAAGCCGACTTTTCATTCCCAATCCATTCTGTGTGCCCAGCACCCATGATGCGCACAGGAGCCCTTGAGGAAATCTTGGTCTGCTGTCGGGGCCACTTCACGGTTGATCCAGCACGGTGCGCTGTTGCTCCAGACAGCGCTCCTGGGAACTATTCCCCTACTTGAACTGTCCCGGATAGTCCTACTGCGATAGCCCTATTGCGTTGACGGGATAGGAGACAGAGCGATTTGAAAGTGCGCCCCCCTTTTTGCACTGTTTTGGTGCAATTTCGCGCTTTGAGCGAGCGGGTGCGTTATCGGCTGCATGAGCGAGGGCGTTTCAAAACTGCGCTGTGACCGAGCGCGTAAGATACCAGCACGACATCAACGCAGCGATTGTGAAGAGCGGAGGCGAATCCAGTGCGGAAGGAATGGATGGTCAGTTCAGGCTTTAGCCTGGCCACGGCCTTCCACTGCGCAAACCGGGTCTGGGCTCTCTTGAAATTCAAGAGAGAATCTACCGGCTCAATGATCCATCCAAAAGGCATAGAGGCTGGCGTTACGCAGAATAAATCGAAGGCGAACCGTTTTACCTGCTAACGAGGACACCTCGGCTTTCTTCCACTTCAATTCCACATTGAGACTGTCCCCTCGCACGGGGATACATTCCTCCCGCGAAAATCCTGAGAGAACCTGTTTGCCCTCGGCATCCAGAATCTCCCCCTGAACTTCTCCCTGCGGAGCGTCCACGTTCAAGTGAAGGCTTTTCCCCTCCATCATGAGCGGCCTGGTCAGGACAGACCCCTCGGCGACTCCCGCATCCAGGGACACAAAACCGTCTAGACGCAACTTCGCCAGGCAAATCGCTCCGCTGTCAGGAATCGCTTCGTCCTTACCCGTCTTGAGGTAGTTTGGATGGACTCGCCATTTCAAGCCCGAATAGTAGAACAATATCTCGGTGTCAGTGATGATGGGCTGGTTGGCCGCTAAAAGTTGCGCTGTATCGTAGTTCGTCCCTCCATCAAGCGGCGACAAAGGAATAAACTTTTCCCGGTTGCCCACCCGTTCCCAGTGAATGAGATCCCGACTCACGGCCAATTCCACCATGCTGAAGCCGTCGGAGTTGTCTTTAGTGTTCCCGCTATGGTTAAAGACCGTGGGCATACCCACATAGAGCCCTTGGTAAGCAAATACCGGCAGATTGTAGATGTCGGTTTGATATTCTTCGGGCCGGTTAAATACGGGCTGGCGGAGGGCGGGATTGCGGAGGTGCATTTGAACACGCTCAGCACCCAACGCCACGTCACGTTTGTCGGCGTGGAAGATCAGGCACTCACGGGAATCCGTCCAATGCTCGAAGTCCTTGCTCACGGCAAGGTAAACGGACCTCCCATGGGGTCCCGTAAGCTTCACCGTCGCCACGTAGAGGTTTCTGCTCGTGTCCTGAAACAGATGAAATTCGTCTTGACTCGGGATAGAAGATGTTTTCAGCAACTCCCACTTTCGGGCGTCCGGAGAGACCGCCGGATTCAACGCGCCGAATGGCTTGTCGGTCGCGAAACCTTTGTAGCGGCGCTTAGGATCCGGGTCCTTCGGGTCGTAGAAAACCGGGCCAACACTTGTCCCGTCTCCCTCTAAAATACGGAATATTTTTGTATCGAAATGTCCTGCTGAATCGAAAAAACTACCATCTACGTAAGTTGTCACAGGGACCATCAGGTTGTTCTCCTTGGATCCCTTATAGCTGCGCAAACCAAGCATCGGCTTTTCCCAGTGAACGCCGTCCCGTGAAGTGGCGTACCCCCCGCTGAGATAGAAAATCATCCACAGTTTTTCTTGAGGATTCCAGGAGGGTCCCATGCGAATTTGAATTGCCCCCCCCTCCCACGGCTGGTCCGGCCGGATCACCGGCCCGTACTTTTGCGGCTGGTGCAATTGGCGCTTCACGTTCTCGACGCCAGCCAACACGTAATTGTCCAAGAATAATTCTTTCCGCCCGATCTGCAGTTTCACTGTGCCAACCGGAGCCGCATGGAGACCCGGAACGGTCGCCAACACGGCCTTCGCTTCATTGCAACATACCGGGTCGCTGGGAAGCTCCGACTCGATTGTCGGCAAGCCTGGTCCTTGCCCTCGGCAAACGGCACCGCCGACACCAACGAACACCAGCCATGCCCAAACTGATAGAAACCTTCTCATGGAAACCTCCGCGCAGATCCACTCTACAACCTCTACTACCTTTTCGTCCCCTCGGAAACGAGAATTTGCTTTTGGCTTTTGATGATTTGGCCCCAGGCCCCTTGAGGTCACTTGCGCGGAGGGGAATAAGCACTGCCACTGGGGATTCATAATCGGCAGGCGAGAGAAGCGATCACTCACCTCCCGATCATGAGTTAAGGGGCTGAACGATCTTAGAAAGTGAGCTTAAGTCCAAACTGCATCGTCCGTCGGCCACCGGGCTGGCCCAGCAAACCAAAGGGGGCAGGACTATTGAGGTTGGTGCTCGGGCCGCCATAGCGTCTCCTTGAAGTTCCTTTGCCGACCTCTCTGGCCACCAATCGCCAATTCATCGAATACTTCTCGCGTCGCTAAGATTCAGCTGCATCTTACACACACTAGCTATGAATTTTCGCAAGAGGAAACACGGTATAGCCCTGCCGTCTGCACTTCATGTGAGCGTAAGCCAATCATGGGCCGTCCCGACCCCGATCACATTTCGACCAGTTGTGTTGAGCGGTCTAATCTGAGCATGAGAATGGGGATTCGTCGATTCACCCAACTCACTAATGCTTTCAGCAAAAAAGTAGAGAATCACGCGGCTGCTGCTGGCCGAGGGGCACCTGACCCGGCGGCTCTTTGGAGCCATGCAGGGCAGGATCATTGTGCTACCCTTGCCAGCAGGGTAGGCGAGCCGCAAACCTGAGCAGATTTCGTCGAAGAGGGGGGCAACGGAAGGGAAAAGTGTCTGAGGACAGGGTCGGAAAAACGGCAACTTCGGGCTTTGGGATTCTCCGCAGACGTAAAACTAACCCCTTCCGTGGTTCGTGGAAGCACCCAGCACTGAAAGCTCGACTGGACATTGAATTCAGAGGCGGTCGGGCGTATGTTAACGGTCGCCCGGAAAATGAAAAGGGAAATTCTGGATAATGCCCGCTCCGTCTTCCGAGGCGGAGGGTGTGTTCGAAGCGGGGTGTGAAGGGTTGCATTTCTTCCCCGTGAACTTCCAGGAGGGAGCAAAGCCATGAATCGAAGAGAGCGAGTCCTCGCGGCCCTCAACCACTGCGAACCGGACCGAACTCCTGTCGATATCGACGGATATCGGTCCGCGGGGATTGCCGCCGTTGCCTACGTAAAGTTGCGGAAGTACCTCGGTCTCCCCGAGAAAACAGTCTACGTCTATGATCCTATTCAACAACTGGCCAGAGTTGACGAGGATGTTTTGGAGCGCTTCGGTGGGGACACTATTGAGATGGGGTGTGGATTTCCATTGGGCGAAAGCGCGTGGGCTGACTGGGAACTGCCCGATGGCACTCCTTGCAAGATTCCAGCCTGGGCCCTGCCCGAACGTCATGACGGGGATTGGGTACTGCGCTCGAGAAGCGGAAGAATACTCGCGCGCATGCCTCAAGGCGGTTTTTATTTTAGCCAGGAGTACTTCCCGTTTGCCGACCAGTGTGCCCTGGAGAACATTCAAGGCGCCATGGCGGAGTCGATGTGGACGGGCATATCAATCCCTCCCGGTCCATTGGGCGAAGGGCCTGAGGGTCTCAAGAAGTTAGCCGAGGGTGCCAAGGCTCTGAGGTCACGGACTGACCGCGCCATGATTGGAATATTTGGTGGTAGCCTTTTTGAAACCGGCCAGTTCCTTTTCCGAAATGACAACTATTTTCTCCTCTTGGCAGGTGAACCTGCCAAGGCACATGATTTTCTCGATCGGCTGGTCGAGATGCACCTAGCGAATCTTGAGAAGTTCTTGGGAGCCATCGGGAAATACATCGATGTGATTCTCTTCAGCGATGACTTGGGAATGCAAACCGGACCCCAGATATCGCCTGCCATGTACCGGGAGTTCTTCAAGCCTCGGCACAGGATTATGTGGGAACGGGCGAAGCAACTGGCGGAGGTGAAAGTCAAGCTGCACTGCTGTGGTGGAGTCCGCGAACTCTTTCCGGACCTGATTGAGGCTGGCCTGGACGCTATCAATCCAGTCCAAATCTCCTGTCGAGGTATGGATGCGAGGGAGTTGAAAGCCGAATTCGGAAGAGATATTGTTCTTTGGGGTGGTGGCTGCGATACACAGGATATTCTACCCAACGCCACCCCAGAAGCGGTCAAGCGGCATGTGCGGAGACAAGTCGAAATCCTTGGCCCGGGCGGGGGGTTTGTCTTCCAGCAGGTTCACAATATTCAGGCCAACGTTCCGCCCGAGAACATCGTGGCGATGTATGACTCCGTCAACAGCCGAGCATAAGAACCCCCTCACGATGCGGCAGGATGTGGTGGCTTGAAAAGGTGTCGGTTGCACGCAGGCCCCTTAGAGGTCCATTTCACCACCTGAGCCAAGAGCAGGATACGCCCTTCCCTACCGGAATCCGAACCAGCCCAAGGTGGGCGAGTTGACGGGTGGGCGACCACCTGTCCGCAATCATGGGATTTGCTGAACACAGAGAGATCCGGGTCGCCACATGTGCGGGTAGCCCGTTTCTCGTCAAAGTGCCCGGCGTGGCGACACACGCGTCGATTACTAAAACCTTTACCAGCTTCTCGCTTATCTGCGGGCTGAAAGTGCAGCGAATCCGCGATTGCGTCCGGAGGGACTTTTGGTATACCCGGCAGGTGATAACGCTGTCGATGCTTCCTTCACGATCGACGAGTACCCCGTTCGACTCTATACATTGAATCTGAACCAAGGCTGGCAGCTTATCGAGCGGGATCTCCACGGGCTTCTAAAGTTGTAGCGTTAGGCGGCCTAGTCGCCAGTCAAAAAGACCGCGTATTATGGCCTAGGGTTTACCGATTCCTCGTCACCTGGTCGTGTAGTCGAAACCGGATAAATGGCCCACCACGTTCAGATCTGGAACGGCGTTCGAGGGGATGGCTCCTAGTTAATCGCCTACTGTTTATCGGCGAATCCGCAGGGGCTAACCGAAGTTCTGGGCGAGCGACGGCGTACTCGGAAACTATGCTGAGTGAGTAATTCGCCGTTTTAGGAATCAAGAACGTCCGTCCTAAAATTGGCCAAACTGACCCACTCCCCCAGGCTGTAGCGCGGTGGGGCCGGCTGGAGCAGCCTTGCATGCTCGGGTGATTCGCTGGCAAAACCCACCGTCCTCCTTTCGCCTACGAATTGTTCTATACTCCATTTGTACTCCATTAACAGGAGTCTTGGAGCAAGCCATGGAAAATAGGAGAGATTCTATCGCCGGAAATCAACGCCATGGACCCTATGTTCTGTATTTTCAATCTAGGGTCAATTTCCCAAGCTGGACGTTGCGGGTTCGATCCCCGTCCCCCGCTCCAATCTCATCAACAACCTGCCTCGCTCTGCGGACAGGTCAATGACCACAGGACGATTCCCCTTTTCTAAAGGAGGTTGGAATGAATCGGCGTGAGTTTTCGAAGTTCTCAGCATTCGCTCTGCCCGCGTTGGCAATCTCGAGGAGGGTTGCCGATGCCATGTCCAATGCTAAAGGAACACCGGCGAACACAGGAGAATCAGAGCCTCCCCGACCCCGGCTATCTGACTCCTACCGGGAATACTGCTTTGATTTCAACTGGGTTGACAAGCTTGAGGGCCACGTTAAGCCCCTGTCGAATTACGCCCATCTGAGTGCTGCAAGCGAAATCGAGGAGCTGGTCGAGATTTGTTGCGACTCATTGATGGTCTTTTGTATGTCAATCTCGGGATACATGTTTTATAACAGCAAAGTTGGTGTGCGGCATCCCTCGCTCCAATACGACTACTTGAAGGAAATAATCAGGTTGGGCCACGAGAAGGGAATTGCCATGGAGCTTTACGTCCCGACGATGTGGGCGGACTACCTGATCCAACAGCACGCGGAATGGGGGCTTTGCAACCCGGACGGCAGCCTCTACACTGCGGCATTTGGTGGATACCACCCTGACTTAAATTCACCGGCGGCAGACTGGTACGTCGAGGCGATCCGGGAGCTCATTCCTGACTACGGAGGTGATGCGTTCTTTGCCGATGGCATAACTTTTCTTAAGTACGGGCAGTCGGAATTCACGATAAAGAAGTTCAAGCAAGACTTGGGCCGCCCTTACCCAACCTCTCTGGCAGCCGATCCGGATTGGCGAGCCACGTTGCGTTGGGAAATCAAGCAGATCGATAACTACTGGCAGAAACTTCGAAACGCTGTCAAAGAACGCGACCCTCGTGTTGAGGTGACCTTCAACGGCCCAGGTCCGGAAATCGCCATGCCAGGCCGACCCGAGTCAGCAAGTTTTGTTCCCGAGCCACCGCACCTCAACCCACAAACAGATTATGCCTTTACGGAAGCAGGAAGCGGCGGAGAGCACGCTGATTGGACAAGAGGCATCGCCCACCCAAAGCCCTTCAGGGTAACCTTTAACAACCCTTTTTCGATTCTCGACCCGTTTGATCCTGATGAGGTTCGAGCCAGAATCGGCCGTACCCTCGCCATCGGAGGCATGCCCTATCGCTATGACCGCACCTCAGTAGACGGAGAAGCCGCCCGTAATTTTATCAATCATTGGGGTGTAATATTCAAGGAGGTCAAGGAGAAAACTCCTTATATCAAAGGCGCCGAACCACTGAAGCATGTCGGCATCGTGAGCAGCGAGCCCACCATGTTCTATAGAGGCCGTTCTGACCTCAGTTGCCACGCTAAGGAAATGCTCGGCTCCCTACGTATGCTCGATGCTCTTCACATCCAGCATGCAGTCATTGCCGACTGGAATCTGAAGCCTGAGTTCCTGAAGCCGTATGCCTTGGTCATTCTTCCCAACACAGCCTGCATGAGCGATGCTCAGGTTGCGGCGGTGCGCGAATACGTGAGCGGCGGCGGAAGCCTCGTCGCCACAGCAGAATCCTCTCTCTTTGATGCCGACGGGAATGCCAGGAAAGATTTTGCTTTGGCGGATGTGTTCGGGGTGAATATCGATGAGACACCCACGAATGCAGTTCAAACCGAAGATACCAAGAAACCCGGTTATATTGCTCCTTCAGTCTCGTCGCATGTGATTCTTCGCCCCTTGGCGGCCACGGCCTTGATTGTTCCCGGGGATTCGGTGTTGGTTCGCGCCGCAGACGGCCAGGCCACTGCCCCTCTCATCGCAGATGCGGGCACGCCCGCGAATTCACCCGGAAACGTCACGAATCACGCCGCTCTGCACGTGAACCAGTTTGGAAAGGGCCAAAGCGTGTACGTCTGCGGAAGCATCTTCGCCCGCTCAGCCTGGCAGATGGGGGAGGAGGCGGGAGTGCGCTGGGTCGGGCAACTCGTGGAAGAGATCGTCCGCTACTTGGCGCCCCATGCTCCGTGGCGACTCAAAGGATCGGAGAAGATCTGGGTCAGCCTGAATGCGCAGCCAAGCCAACACCGCCACATTTTGCACCTGGTGAACTGGCAGACCGACCTTCCGGCTTCCGATCTCCGGGTGAGCATCTCGGAAGGTCTTGGGATAGGTGGAAAGGCCTCGATGGTCTGGCCACGTCATATGCCTCTGCGGATCGAGACTCGAGGCAACAACCTCGAGGTGATGATCCCCAAGGTTGGTTCACATGTTATGGTGGTGTTCGAATAAATGCTCCCTAAAGACTTTTCGTCTCCGCGAGTTCTGAATCCCTCACGCACCAGCGCCGCGACTATGGGCGAGTGAGTCGCACGGTCGTTACAGCCGGCGCAGCTTCAAAGTTCAATTCGATCGAACCCTTCTGCCGACTGATCCACACTGCTTGGTCCGATGGAATCAATTCGGCCGATGCGAAGTCGCCGAGCGAAGCCGGGTGGATGGTCAGACGAACGGGTTCTGGCGTCTCCAACTGTGGCGTCTCCGAGACCTTTGTCCGTCGTCCCTGAGTGTAGCCAGCCGGCGCTGTATCACGGTTGAGGAGGTAGCACAGTAGATCGTCGCCCTTGCGATTGACGAGCAGAGCGTACTGGCGCGTGCCATGGACCTCAAAGGTGGGTGCGCCGATGAGGCGAGCAGTCAACTCATTTAGAAGTGCACTGCCCTCACCGAAAGCGGTTTCTTCCGCGCTTACGTAAATCGCCCGGCCATGGCCATAAGTGTTTTCCACGATGGCCGGAGAATCCCCGGCATACTCCCACTGCGCCAAGACTTTCCCTGATGTGGGTTTGACCGCGAGCGCGCCCGGGTTCAATGAGAGAGTCGAGGCCAGTCCCGACCCGGGCAAAAAAGCCAGCCGTTTGTAACCAGGCAAGGTCCCCGCGTATTCGCCTCCGAACACTTCGGCCAAGGCGAAACCGCTTCTTCTGTGCCCCTCTCGGTCGAACAGAGACCCATGGCCAAAGCTGAGTAGCGTACCGCCTTTCCTAACGTATTCCCGGATGTCGTCGATGTCGCGGTCATCCAGGAGGGCCGTTTCCGGCAAGAGCAGCATTCGGTAAGAGCCAAGGTCGAATTTGCGCGAGGTAAATGTTCCACCCACCCGCTCGGTGAGGTATCCCATCTTCCGCAGGCTGAGGGAGGTATCGTAACCTGGGTCAACGTCAGCTTGAGCAGGGCTGAACCCGTGCGAGGCCTTCCACAAATCGCCTAAATTGGGAATTCTTTCAACGTCTTCCGCAGGATGCCCCGTCAATACTCCTATGTCGGCATACGGGCGGGCGTCCAGCAGCCAGGGCCGATTGTCTTTCAGCCACCGCCCCATGGCCGCCAGGAGGCGAAGGTCCCCCTCTTTTTCGTAAACACCCGAGTGACCAGGGGTGATTGCCGCGTAGGCGTTTCCGCCATGAATCCAGGTGGCGGCGGCCAGAGCCACAGCCTCAGATGGGGATTCCACGGGAGGAGGAGCATCGTCACTGAGGGGGGCATACCAGGACGAACTGATCAGGATGCCTTCTTCGGATGGACGATCCGCGGCGTGCATGATTCGTGATGACCTGTCAATATTTGGCCAGGTGTGCCCTTCGACAGAGAACCAATCAACCAGAGAATCAACTTGACGGGCTCTTGCCGGTTCCACGACATCCGCCATTCCCGCCCCGTTGAATGTGAAGCTGATATGGGGCTGAATGCCTTGCAGCTTCTGTCGAATCTCCAGGAAAAAATCCCTCAGGGTGGTCAACTGGAACTCGGAAAATTGTGCCGGGGATGCCTGGCTGGCCGGGATGTGATAGCGCTCCTCAAATCGACGGAGTGTGAATTGATCGTAGGAAATCGGCGCTGGCTGAACGTAAAGATCGAGCCAGAACCCGTCCACCGGACCGTCGTCCTTTAGAATCTCCGCCATCTGCTTAATGACGTATTGGCGGTAAGGCGAATAGAAGGATTTCCACTCCGTCGAAAAAGCAAGTCCCATGGGCTTGCCCTGCGCGTTCAGGCAGGTCCAGTCGCGAAACTTCGCTTCAGGGTTGTTGTCCAACCCCACGGAGTAATACACCACACTCGCCATGTTATGCTTCCTGACAGCGGCAAGAGTCGCCTTAAGGAAGTCGCGGTGCGTCTTGAAATCGGTCAGACGTGTCGAGTGATTGACAAGTCCATCGTGCCACTTGTCATAGAAGATCACACCCGTCGCCCCGGCATCCTGGAATTCTTGAATGGTCTTGTCGGCATCGTAGTTATCGCCCAAACCCTTCTCCCAGGCTCGCACTGCTTCTTCCTGTTTGGCAGGGGTCCAAGTCCCGTTCACAATGTATTCCGGTCCCCAAACGCCATTTGTCGAGTTGGCAATAAAGCCGGTCATGACGAACAATTGCGGCGGTTTGTACCAGGGCGCCCGGTTCAATTCGGTTTGTTGCTGAGCCGCAAGCGGGAATGCCGGCAGGAGTATTAAGGCAACAAAGAGCAGCGGCATCTTTGTGTGTGTAAAGACTTCGCACCTTCTAGCCTGCTTCCGCACACGTCTCCTTTCCCCTCCATGATTCTCCGCATTCGCCTTGCAACGGAGGATGGTGCCCAGAGTTGGAGCAGACAACATGAGAAGAGGGTTGCACGCCAAAGTCGTTGCGTGCTTGGTAACAGGGTGGTCCCGCGCGTCTTGCGGGAGGCCCGTAAACCTCACGGAGATGTCTTCCTGCACGAAATCCACCTTCTTCCCTGAGGTAAACAAGCGCGCCGACTTACAGAGTGTTTTTCACCGGGATTTCCATTTTGTCCTGTACCTCACCAAAATTGCATCGCACGCGGTTTGAGGAACTCAGGAGTGAGATCTTAACATTTTCAAGAGCCACTCAATGTAGCACAAGCCCTTTACGGATCGGAATTATTGCGGAGCACAGGCAGCCCGGGCATCCTGCTCAACTCAACACACTATTATCCGCCTACGACAGCGGGATGGATTGTGCGGCGCGGGAACTGAAAGCACTGCTGGTGGAGAAAACCTTCGCCAGCGGTCCCGACCCGGGAGTCCCAGGCTCAAGCCTGGGCGGAGGTGCTGGCGCATGAACTGAACCATCGCTCCCGCGGCTGTCTCGACGGGCACATCACCTGGAGGATGTTTCAGGGAGGATGTTTCAGGTGTCAAGGCAAAATAGAAATGTCCTAATCCCAGCAAAGTAGAAATGTCCTAATCTCAGCAAAGTAGAAAGTTCCGCTTTTCGTTCTTTGGCGGCTAACCGGAGGAGCCCGTAGGGCGACGGAGGTTAGCCGCCAAAGAACGTCGGCGACCCACCCCGTGTCGCGCCCGGGCAGAATCACTCCCAAGGGAGGACTCTTGTGCAGATGGAAATCTTTCATCCAGTTGTGGACAACCTTGGGGCCAGCCTTCGGCGCGATTACCCGTTTCGGGGGTAGGGGCGTTTTCGGTCTGAGGCTGGCACTCCGCCACGCTTAACCTGTACTGGCGAAACCTGACGGCCATACTCCCGTCCAGCCGCTGCTCCACCCGCACGCGACCGCCTCGCAGTCCGGGCCGGATATCGCCACGCGCGATCTGATAGATCTTCCCTCTGGTAGCGGATCGTATAGTCGGAGGTCACGATCCGTTCTTCCACCTGACTCAAGATCGCCGCCAGCTCATGCTCCGCGCGCAGCGGTCGATGCGCATCGCGTGCTGCCCGCCGGCAACACCGTGAAGGTCTGGTTCCACTGCGGCAAGTACTCCTCCTCCAGATAGGTCTGCGCCGCTTCCAGACTGTCGGCCCCGGCTAAGCGCAGCCCTTTCACCAAGCCGGTCCTGGGCCGTGCCGAAGAAGCGTTCGATGCGACCCTTGGCCTGCGGCGAGTGCGCCGCGATCCAGCCAATCCCCAGTTCCCGCAAGGCCCGCCCGATCTGCGTCCACTCTTCTTTCACCGCCTCATCCGCCGCTTCCACCGCCGGCCGGTTCACCGTAAACAGACTGCTCTTGTCGGTGTAAAACTCCACCGGCCGACCCCACCGCTCCAGATATCCCCACAGCACGCGCAGATTCTCTTCCGTGCTGTCTTGCTCCACAAAACACCCGTAGGCCTGGCTGGTGGCGTCATCGATCATCGCCACCAGGTACAGCCGCGGCCCCCGCCCTTCCAGCCAGTCGTGCACCGAGGTGTCCCATTGCACCAACTCTCCCCGACAACTCCGGCGCGGCCGCCACACGTGCACCTCCTCGACCGCGCCGCCGCTTCCCCCGCCGCAATCCCGCAGCCATCAGCCACTGCCGCAGCGTCTCCTTGCTCACCGTCCACCCCATTCTCCTTCGCTAAGTACTCACAGGCCAGCGTCGGACCAAAGTCGCGGTACTTCGCCTTCACCAGCTTCAACACTCGGGTGCGCAGACTCTCCGCCAAGCGCCGGTTCGACGCCTTTCCCCGCAGCCGATGCACCACTCCTTTATCGCCATCCTCCTCATCCGCACCAGCAAGCGTCCGCACCTCGCGATCACTGATCCCTAACTGCCCCGCTGCCTCCCCTTGCGTTAAATGTCCCCCCTGCACTTCATGCAACACCTTCAATCGGTCCCGCTCTTTCCCACTCAGCATCAGCATCTCCTGTTTTCGCATCCGGCCAGTTTGCCGGAGTTCAACAGGACATTTCTACTTTGCTGAAATAGGACATTCTCACTTTGCCGCGACAGGGAGGATGTTTCAGGATGCCAAGCCGGCCCCAAAGACGTATACTCTCCGCAAGCGAAGGGAGATCTTCGATTGGATCAACGAACTGACCAGGGCACTTATCCAGGTCTCGGCAGTTCACACTCAACACCAAGGCGAAACAGCCCGGCGTCGGGCGGTGGAAACTTGGTTACAAAGAAGCGGAGTAATCACCATCACTCAGAACAAAAAAGTGTTACCCATTTTTCCCGAAAAAACTGCTCATAATTAGGTTGCCCCCACGGTGTCTGCGGAGGCATTAATCGCGGCAGGGACCATTCTCAAGGTGTTGGGGTATAGGGGGGGCGGGCCGAGCAGTGGAACAGCAATGACCTCACGTGAACGGAGCGAAGCAGCAATGCGAGGGCGAACGCCCGATCGCGTTCCTGTGGTGCCGTTGATCGACACCTCGTATGCGGCGGCGTGCTACGGGGTGCCCGTCTCCGAATGTTTCCTCAACCCCGAGGTACACGCGTGCGCCTTGGTGAGTTGCCTGGAACGCCATCAGGATCTCGACGGTCTCTCGATCAACATCGGCATCACTCCAGAAGTGGTCAGCGAGCGTGCGCGGACGACCGACGGTTGGTCGATCACGACCCTCGATGGTTCCGTGTGGCGCGTCCCACTAAACGACATCGGCACGCCAGTCCGGTACGATGTTACTTGTTTCGATGATGAGCGGCTCCAGTCGCTAAGCGACGGCTGCAAGTCACCATCCGCCCCTTGAATGTCGTGACTGAGGGAGAAAGAGGGTCGGTCAGTGACCGTCTCGATTCTACTATGGTTGATATAGGGGCGTCAGGCCTTTGCTGGAGGAAAATCAACAGATGGCGGGGGTTTCCAGGCCCGGGGCTTGGCATCGGACGGCGACAGTCGGGAGACGGGGGAGCAGTCACAGATTGCAGGCAGCTCCTTTCACAAACGGTCGAAAGCGAGTACCACCTTCGTACTACTTGAGTGTTCCCAGCGTGCCTGAACAGTCTTTTTGGTTGCCAGCCGTGCTGCCAAATCAACAAGTTAGACCAACCTAACAAGTCTCCGGAGGGAAAGGCCGCAGCTTCGAATCCTGCTAGGCGCACCAAGTCACAATGTTTCAATAAGTTGCGCGACTCTCAATTGGCACCACGAGTCGACGAGCGTTTGCTTCGGGCACAGATGGCGCTCGTGACCCATGCCCGTTTTGAAGTGGTCGACCTACTGGGCCTGACCGTCCAGCACATCGCTGCCAAGTGTGACAGAGTCGGGGCATGTGTTGATTCTTAAGGGCCCCTAAGCTAGCTGGCGACCGCTCGTTTTGTCCCGCATTCCCACAGAATGTGGCCCAAAAGTGTGCCGTGCGTTCCCTGCGAAACAGTTGAGGGAGCACGCCCGCGGGCTCGGGGGTGCCGCCAAGGCTGGTTCGCCATCTCTGAGTGCTCGGCCTGCACCTTGGCGCTCCAGGAGTTCGTGCGGCGTGCCTGCCTCCCGTACCGAACCGTTTTCGATCACGATCATATAATCAGCCCACGAGAGATCGTCTAAATTGTGTGTGATCACGATGATGGTCTTGTCGCCTAAGGTATGCAGAACCTGCCGAAAAAAAGTACGGGAGGCATCCGCATCGAGCCCGGACGTCGGTTCATCTAGCACGACGACGTCCGGCTCCTGAAGGAGGACGCGGGCAAGAGCAAGACACTGTTTCTGTCCTCCAGACAATCCGGCACCGCGCTGGCCCAGCATAGTGTCATATTTCCCCGGCAACTTGTTCACAATCGCTGCCAAGCCGGCGTTCTGGGCAGCAGTTTCGACCATGGCGCGAGAGGCATCAGGACGGCCGTATCGGATGTTATCGGCGAGCGTACCCGCGAAGATGTATATGTCCTGGCTCAACATGCCGAGGCGGGGAACCCGGCTGGCGCTCTCATCACCTATGAGGACATGGCCGCCAGTGGGCTTCACCAAACCAGTGATCAGCCGGGCGACCGTCGACTTTCCGCCACCGCTGGGGCCGACGATTGCTACCTTGGCGCCAGCGCAGATCTCGAACCTGACCTTTCGAAGAGTGTCGGTGTTGCGGTTCGGATAACGGAAATAAACGTCATCAAAGGTGACCTTCGCTGGTTCGGAAATCCTGCAGTCTGACGACTCATCGTCAGCAATGCAGGTCTCCAGGATTTCCAAAAAATCCTTCGCCAGAAGCCACCGTTCGTGGCCTTCGTCTACGATACGGTGCAGGTGTCGCACGGGTTCGGTCATGCGGTCATATAGCAACAGCAGCATGAGAACACCGCCGGGACCGAGCCTGTTTCCAGGACGGAGCATAGCTGTGATCGCGAACGCGATTACAGCCACATATCCGAGACGCTCCAACAGGAATTTCGTCAGATCGAAACCAGCCATAGCCTTATGGTGGCGGTATTCCCGTTCCGCTAGTGTTGCCGAGACGCGTCCGGCGGCGGCGGCTTCACACCGCTCAGCCCGGAACAGCTTGACCTGCTCGATTCCGAGAGTGGATTCTGTAACACGGACTCCCTGCTCCTCCCGAACCCTGTTGATGTCTATCCGGATGCCGGCCTGGCTCCTAATCTGAGCGAGCGTCACCGCAATGAGAATTGGGATAACGATCATCGCGGTCATTCCGACGGCATGGTCGGCTCGGAACATGAGAACTGCGGCGACACCTAATCCGGCCAGCGGTGGGAGCGCTTCGCAGAGCGCGAGCTTGAACAATTCGGCGATCGCCCGACTGCTGCGCTCTAGGCGCACCTGAACGGCGCCCGAATGGTTCGCGAAGAACCATTCGAGAGGATACGAAAGCAAGTGATGCACACCCTCCTGAAACAACCTTGCGCAAAGCCTTGTGGCAGCACGTTCTGCTAGGAGCCGCTGGCCAATCTTGAGCACCTGAGTCCCCGCCAGCGCTGCCGCGAGTAGCGCGCCCAATTTACGGATCACGGCCAGATCATTCGAAACCGCCGCATTGACTATCACACGGACCAAGAGGGGAAGCAATTGTTCAACGAAACCAGCCGCGACCGCGAACGCGCCTGACAGCAGAAAAGCGAGTGAGAGGGGCTTCACCATCCGCCATACCTTGTACACCGGACTTCGATGAGCGGCCGTCATGACGCGAACACCTTGTTTAATCCGATGTACATGGCGAGCATCAGCACGCTGAACGGCAGGCCAAACCTTGCGTACGCGCGGAAGGTTAGATCGAAGCCGCAGAGACGCGAAATCGCGTACAGAATTGGCCCGGCGCTCGCGGATGTCAAGAACATGCTGGAACCAGCGCAGATTCCGCTCGCGAGTTGCCACGCGGAAAAGGTGGTGCCGCCGGAAATCTGATGCACCAGGGGCGCCAACATCGCGGCCGAACCGTCCGCGCTCACGCCCGCGGTGAGTAGGTACGCGACCGTTTCGATCACACCCAAACCCGTTTTATGCGCCAAATAATGCGTGACGCACCGGACCCAAGGTGTGTGCTCTACGGCGCCTGCAATGACGAAAAGCGATCCGATCACAATGACCGGCTCCAGCCCGAGCACGGTAAGCGCCTCGGTACGATTCCGCTCTGGTGTCAACAAAACCAGCACCAATAGAGCGGCACTTGCCAGCAGGAGTACCTGATGGGAAAGGAAGAACTGCAGTCCGATGAAGGAGGTGAGCACCGCGGCCCCGGCGAGGGCCTGCTTCCGGTGCGCCCCGATCCGGAATCGGGAGTCGCGCGCCATCTCATCACGCGTCTTCAGGCGCCTTAGCATCTCACGCCAGTCAGTCTTTTGCATCCTGACAGGGAACCACGTGCTGAGGCAGGCTGTTCCTGTGAGTGCGATCAAAATTGCGATATTTCGAGGCAACATAGATACCGCGAACTGCGCGGGCGTAAACCCCCAACACTCACGCTGAATGATCGCCGGCGTATCTCCGAATGCCATTGAAGCGCCACCCAGATTGCTGCTGATGAGCATTGCGCTCAGCATGACGCCCGGGTACACCCCGTACCTAGCACATACCGCCAGCGCCAGAGGCGTCAAAACCGCGATTGATGTGATGTTGTGTAAGATGCTCGCCAGAACCATTGCTGCCGGTACAAAGACGGCCGGAAGCAGGACAGCAGCGGGCAAACGCCGGAACCAGGGGTGAGCTGCCGCTTTCGCGAGGATGACGCTAATGTATTCGCCGGCGCCACCTTGAAGGATTCGTTTGACCGCCAGTTGAGTCGCGCTCATCACCATGACCACGGTGGCGAAGTTCGATGCCACGCGTTGAAGAAGCTCCGGCGCTGAGGCACCGGAGCAGATCAACGTGAGCAGGGCCGCGACGGCCGTGATGGTCACCATTCTGGTAGGCCAGTACAGCAGCGCAAACACCATCACGACCAGGATGTAGATCGCCAAGTTCGCCAAACTGAAATCCCCCCTATTCAAAGTTCGGAATGCACTTGAACCCCTTGTCGTTGATCGAGACTGACATGTGTGGCGCACGGTGATGTGCATTCAGGACCGCGACCTCAGCGTCCGGGAACATCCGGAGGGCCACTGGAACGATCGGCGACACGTAATAGACCCCGTCTGCGTCGCGGAGGCCTTCGAACAGCAACACGTCGACCGTGAGCTCGGCGAGCCCCTTGAAATCGAGTACCCCCTTCAAATCGGGCAAATGATAGAAGTGCGGCGGCGGATCGCCTTCTGGGGTCGGAGGATGAATCTGTGTCACCTTGATGCCGAAGCGCAACATGTGATGAAGAATGTGGGGGGGGAACTCCGCAACGATCAGCACCTCCTTACCACCCAAGCGACCGATCCACCTTTGTTCGGCCTTCCGGGCGTGGCGCAATAACGTCCGCGCGCGCTCCATCGGGTCCACAGGATTTTCGCGGTCCCCCCGGCCGGGATCGGAGATCCCCAGTTCGGGCCGATTCGACGTGCGGCTGATCAGCTGCTCCGCCTCGTTGTCGATGAGAGCATGGAGATCATCGTCAGATGCCCCCATGGCTTTCAGCTCGAGGACTTGGCAGTACAACCCATCAGCAGCGCCGAATTCGTCATAGTTCTGGGGCGGATCATGCCGGTGACCCGGCCCGTGCAGCGGATGCGGTCCGTGAGGCTTCCGCCTGCCCGTGTGGTTATCATTTCTGTGATCCTCATCAGGTAACATGAACAACTCCCCCTTTCTGGTACCCAGAGTATCCGGAGCGCTTCTTCTCTGTGCTCCGACATCCTCAGTCCTGCAAGCTTGCTACCATGCCTTAAGTTCTGGCACTAAGTCGAGAAACCGCATGAAAGGTAAAGAGTTATAATGGGAATACTCGCAACCCGCTTCCTCACAGCCGATCCGGGAACTTTGTTGCGAATCGTGGCTCAACAGGGGTCAGCGGGACACAACAGGAAACAACGCCGCACAACGCAGAACGCATGAGCTAATGAAGCTGTGGAGTTCGTGCATTAAGGGGGCACTCTGCCCACTCCACCGTTAACGTCGAGGCGGGTGAAGGGCAGCGGTTCCCCAGTGCGTCAGCGAATTGTTCGTTCGCGACCGCTTCGCTGCGTCGCCCCGCGGATGGCCCTGCCCGACCAACACCTCTCGGTATTCACCGGTCAGGGGGTCTCAGTGTTGCTAGCTGCAGCGCGAATGCTGCGTCACTATGGTTGAGTTAAATTAGGTGCGAAGCAGAGGAAGCGAATCAACGGTAACGTCGTGCGTATCCGAGAAATGTCCTCCGCCGACGCCGGGGTGTCCCCGAAGGATACGGCTCCGGGATAGGCTGCCCGCGCGCTCGCGACCACCTGGCTTGGAGGTGAGTAGTTCTAGAGCGTCGAAGTAGATATCCTGGAGTTCTTCGCGACTTAGATTCCGGGTGGAGATTACCGCGCGATCGTAATAGTAGTCCCGATAGTCACGGCTATGAATCGTGATACCAAACCGCTCGGGCCACTTCGCGATCGGGCTGCCGGGGAAAGGCACCAGAATGGAGAGTGGGGTGTGCGCACCCCGAGCACGGAGCTCCTGCATCAACGAAAGGGTATCACTTATTGTCGAGCGCGTATCCCAGGGGTGGCCGACGATGAAGCTGGCCACGAAGTGCCGCACCCCCTCGTGTCTCGCCCGGTCGATTGTGGCCAGCACTTTACCCCGCGACATGTTCTTGATCTTCTTCAACACGTCGTCGTTTCCACTTTCAATTCCAAAAAACAAGCCACGGCAGCCACCCTCGACCATAGCGGGAAGTTGTTCGGGCGTTCGCACGAGATCAGGGATAGTGGCTTGACAGGCCCACTCGTATGAACGTCTCCGCAGCAAGCCCATCAACTCAAGGACACGCGACGTGTCACAGGTGAACGTATCTTCGATAAACTCAAAGTCCGTCACCCTATAGCGTTGATGAATCATGTCCATTTCTTCGAGGACCAGGGCACTCGACCTGTAGCGGTACTTGTGTGTGTTGAATGTCACGGACGAGCAGAACCAGCAATGGTAGGCGCAGCCCCTCGACGTCACAATAGCGCCCTTCTGATGGTAGCGATTCATCGGGACCAGATGGCGGGCGGGGAGAGGCGCATCATCGAACGGCATCGGTGGGCGATCCGACGTGACGACCACTCGGTCGCCGTGCCGGAAGCATAGACCGGGAGTGCGGCCTAGGGCATTCTTGTCAGCGCCAGCTCTCATCAGGTCAACCATCGCGTATTCACCTTCGCCTCGTACGGCGAAGTCGACTTGCGGATTTGCAATGACCTCATCGGGGAGAGCAGTGGCATGAGGACCACCGAGAACGGTCACGATTGACGGATCATGGCACTTAATGCGTCCTGCCATCGCGAGAGCCAAGTGCACGCCTGATGTGAGTGCAGAGATGCCGACGACACACGGTCGCAGTTTATCAATGAGCGCCAGGATGTCCGCCGGGGTACCCCCAAGTTGATAGAAGTCATGGACGGAGACGATGAACCCAGCACCTTCGAGGGCGGCCGCAACATTCAATAACCCGAGCGGAGGCGCCGAGTTCTCCGACACCTGCACCGCTGCCGGAGACAAATGCGGCGGACGAGGCGTCGTCACCAAAAGAACATCAATGCCGTTATTCATACTGCCTCAACTGATCTTGCGAGGTCGCTAGCCAATGGCTCTGAAGTTCGGATATGAAGGAGACCACCGTGGTCTCCACAATCTCAGCAGACACTTCAGGGTATTCCTCGCAGAGGCAACGAACGATGTCGCGGACCTTCCGCTGGCCGTCAAGCAGTTCCCAGATACGCGCCCCTGTATGGTTGAACTCATATCGTTTCAGGTTAAAGTTCGCATCCGAGAACACGACGATACGCTGACCTTCACGGCGCCAGAGGTGCGCAAGGCGAGCAAATACAGAATCCGGCGGCACCGGTTGACTGTTAGCGGCCATCTTCATCCTTATCTTCGGGGGTCGATTCAGCGAGCCTACAAGTGGACTGATCGAGGTGCCCACTGGCATACGAACAGAGAATGTGTCATTGCAGGTTTCTCAGCTCCGTAGTCAATTATTGCCGGCGGCTCCCAGGGCAAACGCGGCTCCCCTGCTCCGGCGTAATTCGAATTTGTATTAGATAGAGTCATCGTGTCTCCTTGCTGTCCGGAGGCGGCTAAGCTTTGCAGGGGGAATAAACAGCCGACAACAAAACTCGACGAACTTGGTGGGATTATTTTTAAGGGGTGTGCATTCCCATTGTTCACCTGCGTCCTGGTTTCTCATCCGCCAGTACACATGTTTTCCGAGCAGTTCACGCCACAGTGCGTCAAAAATGTCCTTCCAGAAGGTTGGATCTGCGCTGCCTTCGACAATTCCGTAGCCCCCTAAAGCACTCCTGATCCACTCTTTCAAGACTGGCTTGCTGTTAGCCCAATCCAAGGCCTTCCACTGCTCAGAAATTGCCGACGAAAAGTTCGTTCGAGCGATCTCGAGAGCCTCGCTGAGAATGTCGGCATTTCGCGCGATTATAAGTCCCGGCACTTTCGGAGCAGGCCGGCAACAGCGTTCTCCATGCCTTTTGAGCAGCTCATCGCAAACAGCCTCCTGGCACGAACTGTCGACTCGCCCAATTGGTACGTCATAAGCTGGTGCTTTCTCGACCAACTCCTGGGCCATGGGGATTGAGATCTCTTGACCAACACTACCCAACAGCATTGGCGGAACGGCGCTGGCCTTGCTCCCATTCTCATAGTTGTAAACATAGGCGGATTTCAAGATTGCGTCCCGGACAGCCTGCCACATCGGGTGATCAGGCTCTGGGAATGGCACTCCTCCTTCGGCTCTAATTATGAACCGCGGTATGGTGCTCGACAGTTCATTCAAGCGATCTTTGAACCGTGGATGTGTTCCCAACTCGCGTCGCATCTCGTCGGTGTATTTGATTACCCGATCCTTGTCGGCGTGTCGTGTGAGGATGATAGTACGTGTAGCAAGGGAAGGGCAGTATTCGGATATGTAGGCGAAGAGCACCTGGCCATTCTTCCAAGGCTCGGGAGCTTCGCTGTAATCTTGATCGATTACGAGGAGCGCTGCATTCTTCAGTGTGGTCCGAAACGCAGACAGATCGGGCTCGTCCTTCGGTATGTCATAGGGGTACCAAGTAAGCAGGGAGATACTGTCCAGACCTGCCGCCTGGCGTACCTGATCAAGAAAGTCGTCTGCCTCTATGGCTCTTCGAAAGGCGCGATGTTGATGGGTACGATCGTCGACAAATACAAGGCTTGCATCAACGCCAGTGATTCCGCCGCCGTTTTCAGGGCCATGATTCCTTCCAGTCCCGACGCACTGCATCTGGGAAAACACCCATTCAGGTAGATGTTCAGTAGTGAGACGGGGGGCAGTGACGATCGCCACCGCGGCCTCGATTGCGTTCTCTAGGTCCCCCACGTTGTAGACCCAATTGACTGAACCAAGCACTTTCAGTAATTCAGGGTCGATTGACAATTGTTTTCCGAATTGGCTCGCGAACTTCTGAACAAGAAAAGAAGTCAGGACGGGAATGTCGCACGCTCTGTCACGGAGCTTGGGCAATCGGAACTCGAATACACGTATCCTTCGGTGAAGATCCCTTATGAAACGGCCTTGTTTGATAAGAATATCAATGTCTTTATTAGTTGCAGAAATTAGGCGGAATTGCACTGGTATTTCATTGTCCTCACCGAGCGGGCGCACTCGGCGCTCCTGCACGATGCGCAGTAGCTTGTTCTGCTGCTCAACTGACAGGTTCGCAATTTCGTCAAGAAACAATGTTCCATTGTTAGCTCTCTGGATTGCACCCCTGGTGGACCCTCTTATATCGGTGTGCGCTCCCGGGCCTTTTCCGAAAAGCTCCCCTTCAATTAGGGTGGGGGTCAGCGTGCCACAGTCGAGTTCCTCGAACGGGCCATTCTCGCAAAGGACTCAGCGCATGAAGAGTCCTTGCGATCTGCGTTTTGCCGGTTCCTGTGTCTCCGAGCAAGAGCACGTTGCTTTGAGCGGACGCTGCCTGCAGAACTTTATCGAGCAACTCGCACATCGGACTCTTCTGGACATGAATAATTCCTGCAAGTTGTGGGATATTTGAGTGCTTTGGGCACCGTTCCATCTTCCTACCTCCCGGGCATGAGCATCAGCATCCCCGAATTCGGGCCATCTGGACACGTAGCGATTGGGACAATTGGGTCTTCGTCAAGCGATTTCGTCTCGAATACCCGGTCATACACTTTAGTAAACATAGTCATGCCGAATATTCCTTGCGTCTTGAGATCCGTTCCCCAAAGTGCCTCCTGAACTAGGAGTCTCAGTTTGTCCTGTGGCAGCGAGCACGGATGCGCTCGTATCAGGCACGCTCCGCCGGGCTGTCTCAAACACTCCCGCCATCTTTCGTACGACGCCGGAATGGGCTCTGCCATTTTGGTAATCTCCCCCTCCTCGGCCCAGCTCAGCTCTACACCCCAACTGCGAACCTCGAGGATCTTCGTCCGCTCGTGCTTCACACGGTTCGATAGAAGATTAATGAAGACTTCGCGAAGGACACCAGGCCTTTCGCGGATCGCATGGCCATGCATACCTACGAACGTTAGTTGTGGAGGGCACTGATCGAAGTCGATTCTGTCTCCGTAGGCCTTACGCACAGCCTTTACGGCCTTACGGAAGTGCTCAACACAGCTCGCGGCATCGATTACCGGCAGGTCGTTTTGAAAGGTGCCGTCGTGTCGGCCGATCAATAATGCCCAGCGTGACTGAGCAATCTCGATCTCCTGCTCTACGCTCCGCAGCCGCTCAGCTATTGCACTTGCATCCACCGCTTGTTCGGTTTTGCCATCGCTTTTATTGGTTCTTAGCTCCCGCAGTTCGGATACCGCACCAACTAGATCATCCAGGAGACCGCTATGCTCGACATTACCCAAATGCTTGGAGATCAGCAGGGAATGATATTTCATTTCGGCGATTGCTGACCCGAAGATGTGGTCGGCTAGTTGCTCGAATCGAACAAGGGGCACACGATGCACCAATGTCAGCGCAGAGTCCTTTCTTAACGCTACCCGTGTCAAGTCCCACGCGCCGATCTGGCAATATTCGAGAACATCCCTAGACACATGAAAATCTGCAAGCCGGAGGAGGTCGAGTGCGGCTTGGTCGTACGAATTCTTTGCATTACACAATGCAGTGCGGGCTTGGCCCACAACATGCCCCGCAAGGTGGTTCTGGCACGTTCGAGCGCTCTCACATGCCACTGCGAGCTCTCCATATGCCTCTTCCAGAAAGCTCATGTAGAGGTCTTCAGTAAAGTTTTCAGCAATCTCACGAAATGTGTCTTGACGAACAAGTTCTGGAGGACACATTCCAACTGCATAGGACAGGAAATAAGCGTTCTCCTTCGTGGCGGATCGCCGTGATGCTGGCAACATCAGCGGCACGTAGAACAGATCCCGACCCACCGCCTCGGGGAAAAAGGCCATTTCGCAGATTAATGTGTCACGCGGGTAATCCTTTAGCGTCTTTAAGAGCCCAGGAGAAGACCAGAGAGCCCCAACCAGCTCGCAAAGGCAGGAATTCATCACCCGGTTCGACACCACTGCGGACATGCGGAAGGATCGCCGGAACGCCGTGCGAACTCCCTCAGCAAAGGCCTTTGCAGTCGGGAATCCGTCGCGGCGGCCTAAGAGCTGGGCTCGCAGGTCTTCTGGGCTGCGGGTGGCCGGTTCACTGAACCCAAGGCGCTCGAGCCCCTCCATGGTGGGCTGCCACAGGCGCTGTGCGCCCGCATTGGGCAGTACTTCCTTCAGCCAGTCCGACAACTTTAGTGCAGCCTTTGCAACGGCATCCACTCGTTGTTCGAACTCTTTAGTAGCACGCCTTTCCAATTCTACCCACTGACGCCTACCGAACGAGAATCGCGCATACGCTTCATTTTCAGAGAGCGGTTCGCCGCACCGGCGAATGACCAGTGTGGATAACGCGAAATCATTCTCGTCCACCTTGCTCTTTGGTGTAAGCGAGCGTCGCGTCCAACAGGCTTCGACCAACCGGTCAACTGCTGGATTTCCCAGTTCGGCCCACTCGCTTGCCCGCCACGTCACAAGCGCGTCACCATGCGGGAGGACCATACAGACACTCGGAAGAGATTCGGCCCCGGCGGCACTCCCGCTGAACAGCTCAACACAACCCTTAACGATCGCCAAGAGTGACTGGGCCAACGCATCTCTTGAAGCGCTCGTCGAAGCCGAACTTGAAGTCAAGATTGCTGCAAGCAGGAGATCATGCTGAGAGTCGTAGCGCAGTGTCTCCTTTGGCAGTCGCGCACGCCACAACCACAGGTTGGACCGACTCTTCGTTGTTTCCAGGGAAATATCCGTGACCGGGAGCAGGTCGCACTGGCCTGTGAAGTCACCCCAGAGGGCAGAAAAACAATGTCGCTCCTCTTGAAAAAGATCATGCGGGTAAAGAGCCGTAACTTGCTTCAGACAACACTGGGCGAGCGGCGTGTCGGCCGGTCTTTTCACGGGTACCAAAGAGAAACGGCCGGGGAAAAACTCCTTTGGGTTGCCGCAGGTGAATGCCCATTGCAGGACCGTCAGCGATACTGGCTTGGCGCCCAGCTCAAACGTCATCTCGCGGCCCTGGAACAAGCGCTGAAGGGCAAACGGTAGGATATCGGATGTGTGTATAGCGGCATCCGCCGTGAATTGTCGGCGTGCGATTTCGAAAATTGAGACCTGCATGGCTACCTTCAGTTTGGTCAGCCCACCGCGGTTGCACACGAAGCCGATTTAAGTATGTGAAACTGGTCGCGTTCCACCTCTCTCACGACCTTGCCGCGGTCAAGCAAACAAACACGATCAGCCAGTCCAGCAACAACGTCGAAATGGTGCGTCGCAATCAGCAATGTATGCCCGTTGTCATGTAGCCTGCGAAGCAGACTGACGCAGAACTCGGCGTTGCGTACATCGAGTGCGGAAGTCGGCTCGTCCAACAGGAGCAGATCAGGAGCCTCGACCTCGGTGCGCAGCATGTATCCCTGTGCTGCCAAGAACACGGTCAGGATCTGCTGCAATCCCACGGATAACGTTTTCAGCGGCCGCCCTAGCGCTTCGGCTAGCACATCGAGGCCATTCGTCCGCAGCAGTTCGTCATAACGGCGACGCCGGGTTGGGGTTACACCGCAATGCCAAATCCGGGCAGCTTTATCCTGAAGCTCTGCCATCAGTAGATGTTCCTCAATCAGCATCTCCGGAAAGTTCAGCGATCGGGTCTCCTGGGGAACATGGGCAACTGTACCTTTGGTCTTGCCGTTCGGCAACTCCCATAACACTGCACCGGAAGTGGGTTCGATCTGACCGTCCAGAACGCGGAAGAGCGTGCTTTTCCCCGAGCCATTCGGACCCATAATTACCACAACCGAACCGCGCTTCAACGTCAAATCCAAGCCGTCGAGTGCATCGACAAGAAACCCGTTCACATGGAACTGTTTTGCAAGTTGTCGTATATGAAGCATCTCTTCACCAAGCAAAGCTCAGCGGCTCCCGCTTCTGGCGGAAAGCTATGACCACAACAAGGGCTGCCCCGGTGAGGAGCCGCAAGGAAGTTGGCGGCACTCCCGCCCGCAAGACGCAGGCGACGAGGATCTGGTAAATCACAAGTCCCAACAAAGCAGAGCGGGTCAAAGCGGTCATTGAAGTGAGGCTAATCCCGAGCCTTGCGAATAGTTCTTGGCCAAGTATGACAGCCGCGAGGCCGAGAACCAATACGCCGACACCCATATTGACGTCCGCAAAGCCTTGATGCTGGGCTGCCAGGGCCCCCGCAAAAGAAGCGCACGCATTCGCCACCGCAAGACCCGCGAACTTGTAACCCGCCGCGCTCCGACGGCGGATAATGGCGCCAGTCTCGTTTTGCCCCACACTCCGGAGCACCACGCCGAATTCGGACCGGAGGAGACGATCTATTGCGAGCTTGAGGCAAAGCACAAGCACCAGACACCCAAGTATTGATCCCGGATGCAGGTAAAGGCCCCTTGCTCCCAACAAATCGTTAATTCTTGTGTCCACTGTCTCGAACGGGGAGAGGTAGGTCCCCTCCATTACGGCGACGTTTCCACGACCGCCAAGAACCCAGAGATTGATCGTGTACAGCATGGTACCGGTGCATATCCCCGCGAGCAGCTTGCTCATTCGTAGCCTGGTGTGGAGTGCCGCAGTGAGCAGTCCTCCCAATGCGCCCGCAACGATTGCCGCCACAAAGGCCAGCCCCGCACCATAGCCTCGCGTAATAATGACTCCGGCAACTGTGGCTCCCAGTGGGAAGGTTCCCTCGATGCTCAGGTCCGGAAAGTTCAAGGCTAACAGGGAAAGGACGACGCTGAGTGCCACGCCGGAGAGGACAAGCGCTTGCAGAACGCCAACATCAAGAACACCTGTAACAATTTCAATGAAGTTGATCATTGCAATCTCTAATGAGGGGCGGGTCCGTAGACCTTTGTCGCTCGCGCAAGCAGTTCCGGCGGAATCTTGACACCCATCTTCTGGGCAGCCGACTGGTTTAAGTACAACCCTTCGCCCTTAAACGTTACAACCGGGATCTTCCCTGGGTCTTCCCCATTCAGGACACGGATGACTAGGTCTGCCGTTGCTTCTCCGAGCCGGCGATAGTCGACCGAGTAGGTTGCTAGACCGCCGCGCTCAACGTTTGCGCTTTCTCCAACGATCACAGGTATTCGTCGTTGTTCCGCGACCTTAAGGACGGCTTCGAAGCCAGCCATTACCGTGTTGTCGCTCGACACATAAAGACAATCGACGCCGCGAGCCAGCAGCGACTCCACGGCTTTTCGAACGTCGTTCGTCGAGGTTGCCACGGCAGTCACGATATCGAGACCTCGCGCCTTGGCAAGCGGGACGACCTGCGTCAAAGCATATTGCGAATTGGCTTCTCCAGAGTTGTAGGGGAACCCGACTCGCTTGGCTTGCGGAACTAGCGTCTTAATGAGGTCGAGTTGCTCAGCGTATGGCCATCGGTCCGAGGTACCGGTGACCCCGGAGCCGGGGCTGTTGTTCCAAGAAGAAACCAGACCAGCGGAGATCGGGTCCGTTACGCCGGAGAAGACAACCGGCACCTTCCCTCTTGCGGCCTTCACTACAGCCTGGCTGACGGGAGTTGTTATTGAGACGATCACGGAGGGTCGCAGGTTTATAAGCGTGTCCGCGACTGTTGGGGCAAGGTTAACGTCGCCCTCCACACTCTTCCATACGAAGCGAACGTTCTTGCCATCTACATAGCCTCGCTCCGACATTCGTTGTTTGAAGGAATCCACTATCACGTCCAAAATCGGGTGGGCACCGTAATTGGCGACAGCCACGACTGGCAGAGTCGGACTTCGCTCGCCCCCTTGCGGCGAGCACGACGCCGCCATGACAGTCACCCCGAGCATTACTGCCGCGATAAGGCGAGGTCTCATCTGGCCACCTCCACGAATTTCATCTCCCTGCAGAGCACAATCATTGCCATTGGCTCTGGCGAGAGTAACACCCTTTTCATAAACTTACACCCCTGACGACGTCCGCATACGGACGGCAAAGCTGCTGTATGCCCGTTGCGAATCGTTGCGCAACGTTGGCGGACCCCAAAACCGCCCCTTTTGCCTGAATAAGCCCCAGCACTTGAGCGGCCAAAACAGCCCTCGTGGTCGGCGGCCTTTCTCCGTGCTCGCGTTGCGGCATCACCGTGATCGGCTTTCGTACTTTCAGCATCGAATACCACGTATGTGGGAGCCAAAATCGAGAAGGCATCGGATGCAGGCCAACTCGTTGATTGCCCTTGCATTCATTTAGTTGAATCTTGTTTTGAGAATGCGCTGCGAGAAAATCAGGACACCTAATAGGGCCTTTCTTCTTGCCCTTAACGACCGTAGCCAGTTGCTTGGCCTGCAAGCCCTTCATGGCGGAGCCCCCGTGGGCAACGTACTTATACTTGAATGGAGCGGCTAGCCACTGTAGCGCTATGCCTACGCCCCAGTCGTCATTTAGGACGGTCTTGTCATGGAAATCCAGACCCGGTGTCAACCCCGATAACGGCCAAGCCTTGGGATCGGCCTGATCGCCGCGGCCCAGCCAATGAGTCATGCGGGTAAGCGTTTGGCGCAGAGAAGAAGCTGCCGGTTGGGAGCGGTCCAGGCTGCTCGACCAGCGGCGGAGCGTGGAGGAGTCGGGCACACGATTATGGTCTATGAGCGGAGGTGTCGCATCTTCCCAGGAGTAGTGCTCCGCCAAGTGCCGCCGCAATGCCTGACAGCGCGCGAGCAGCTGTAGTGGGTGTAAGGGAGAGAAAGCAGCGGGAGGAAGGTGAAGGTCTGGGGCAGCGACCGCGCCTGATCCCGTTCCAGTCGTGGCGTTCATCGTGCGCCTGCTTGCGGCGGCGTCCGTGGCCGATGATCGAATCGCGTTCACAAACGGGGCATTGTCGCAGGATGACCTTGTCGTAGTCTCCCGCCCAGTCGGTTTCAAGCTTGTTCTGCGCGGCAGAAAGTGGAATAAAGAGAATCGCAGCTCATTGGGGCTCTGCCCTGGCGTTGACCTACCAATATCTGAGCCGGAAGCGGAACCCCTCCTCATGAAGCGAAAATCCCAAATGGAAGAGAATAACGCCTCTCGGCTATGGTTTTTGATGGTGTGGTTCTGAAGGTTGGCTGGTAATCACCGCGGACTCGGAGACTACGATGAATGGGTACTTAGCCAGATTGGGAAACGCCCTTCCACGCCTGAATCCCGCCGGCCGCAACTTGCAGTGAGACGAGCGAATAATTTCTTCCGCGAACAAACGGAGAGTAACTTCCGCGACGATCCGGGAGTTATCGCGTGGTAGCTCGAATCGAAACGCCGAGTGCGGCCATTTATACGGGTAGGCCGTTATACATCCACTGGGTTTGGTGAGCGCGCTGGCACCAGAGAAATGGGCTTATAATCCCCTGGGGTGAATGCACGCAATCGCGACGGCATAACACCAGAACGGCGGAGTGCCCCATGAGAGACCCTAAACCCAATGAGGGGGCGTTGGACCACATCCTCATACCTGATAGTCCTCCCGCAAGAGGGCTCTGGGAAATTCACGCCCTTCCAAGGGTTTAGCCTCAACACTTTTGAGGTGATCCCTGCAATTCTGCATATCTGTAAGCTGCCACCTACCATTACGGAGGTGTTCCTGACCAGAGACGAAGCGATGGGCTAGCGGGAAGCCGGATTATCTGGTTATTCAATCGTTCTGCTGGACCTCGAATTCCTTGCACAATTCGAGGGAGGTCTTCCATTTACTTGCATTGTCTCATGCAAAGGAACATGCGAGGCCGTTCAAGCTCATGTTGCGGAGCATGGGCGCAGGGAGTGGCTGCACCTTACAACCGATGAAGCTAGTTCTGCCGTGCCGCAGCTCTGGAGCTTTTCGCGTGCCGATGTCTTCTCCTGGGGCCGGCGTAACGTCGAAAAAATACTGGCGGAAAGGTCCGCAGCCGGAACGGGGATTAAGAACCCGCAGTGGCGTAGCTTCATTGAATGGTCCGCATCTCCGGTTGGGGTGTCATCGCAGGCACACAATATCACGTTTCCCACCGAAGCCGCACTCCAATCGGTAGGTTTCACCGTAACCCATGGCGCAGAAAACCTGACTGGTGCCAGCGACGAGAAGTTCGCCAACGCTATCGTCGAGTACGCAGAATTACTGGAGGGCATACGCGACCGCGCGATGGCCGACCGGCGCGGAATCCCTGGCACCCCTAGACTGATTCTTACAGTCCCGTCCGTGTTCCGTCACCTTTCGCCAAGTGGACTCAAACGGGAGACAGTCGGCCCCATCCGAAGAGTAGTTCGACACATTCTTCGGCAGCAGCAGTACATAGCGATGAGGGCTACGGGACCAGAGACCGTCGAAGTCCTCAAGGACCCCCTGGCTAGCGGTGCCTTGGCCGTTCGAGCAGACGAACTCCGTGCCTATTCAGCAGCACTCTCTGTAACTGCAGCCAGTTTGTGTGCTCCGGTTTTGCGATGTCCGCCCCAGGTCGACCGAGTGCGTGATCTCTTGATTCGGCTAGCAGGACTGAGTAGGGGTTCTAGACCTAGCCTCGAACGCCGAAACAGATTGGCTCGAGATATTGGTGCGGCTCTCCGCAGAGCCATTCCGGATCCAATCTTCCGCCAAATCGAACGGCATCAGCACGAGGGGATCAAACTGATTGGAGACACTCCGCTAGAGCTATTGCCAATTAATGATTTGCCACTAGGGTTGCGGGCGACCACGTCCCGCATGCCGACCCTTCCTGGCAATCTCCTCATGCGCCATAGTCTGTGCCGCACATCTACTCTCTTTCAATTACCCGATCTAAAGCGCGTTTTGATCGTCAGAGCGTTTGATGAAGGCGATACTCTGCGCGACGCGCTCGTGGGAACCGTTGGGAGAGTCAATACCATGAGTTCGGACCCGATCGATCTAAACATCGTTGACGTTAAATCGAAAGATGAGTTTGTGACCGCGTTCAATGAATATGACGGGACTTTAGCGATCTTTGACGGCCACGGGGCTCAGGCTCGCAACGATCCTCAGGGAACGATCTCCGTAGGTCCGATAAGGTTCAATCCATTTGAGCTCTACGGAAAAATTCGCGTTCCGCCGGTTGTTTTCTTAAGTGCATGCGAGACGCATACCCTCGAAGGAATCGAGTCCAGCGTCGCGAGTGCCTTCTTATTCATGGGAGCAAATTCCGTGCTGGGAACATTGGCTCCGATTGAGGGGGCAAACGCAGGTCTTTTGATCGGTCGCTTTTTGTTACGGTTCAGCGATTTCCTCCCGTCGCTCAATGCTACGATGCCATGGTCCCAAGTGGTAAGTGGAATGTTACGTATGTCGTACGTGACAGACGTTCTAAAAGAGATGCAGAGGCGCTTTTTGTTTGGCGACGATTTGTACCACGCCATCCATACCAAAGTGAATACCACGATAAACCGGTTCGAGCCAGGTTGGTTTGAGCAGCTTCTCACTTTTCTTTCAAAGAATCTGTCGCTGCCAGAGGCTCAAGTGCGCGACACGTGGTTACGCACGTGCTATTTCACAGACACTTTGAATTACGTGCATCTGGGACAGCCGGAGCACATATTCATAGTCCCGTCAGCGCCACCCACCCCTGCCCACTAAGTAAGCTAAGTTGCCTTCAGCCAAGCGCCAGGGATCAGAAACTCATCGTGGCCTTGCCGCCAGTTCCCGACAAGATGTACATTGGGAACTCCATCCCAGGTGATGGAGCCAGCATGCTCAGTCACAATAATTTGGAACTCTGCCGATACTGCACTGAGGAACGTGGAGAGCGCGGTAAAGATGCGATGCACACCCTCAATGTCGGGTGAGCGGTCGGACTTGCCGTCCGTGTCAGGTGCGTTCTCCATTGAGGGCCATGCCTCCGGGAAATAGACCTGGCTCGGCTGGTCAATTACCAGAAAGCGCGGTACGGGGTTTTGGCTCATCGAGATAAAATGTTCGTGCAGAGCTAGCAGACCGGCCACGTGGTAACCGACCCAGTTCTGTCCGCTTCCAACTTCCCACAAAAAATCAGTGCGCCCTGACAGCGGGTTAAACTGGAGAGTTAACTCCCGGAGGTTAAGCTTGACGTTCTCGGCAGAATGCTCGAGCTGCAACAGGCGGGCATAATCCGCGATTTTCGCCGAAACCTTGTCTATCGCGGCACTGAGGCGGTCGCGTTGCGCACGCGGATCGAGGGCTCTCTTGAGTTGGTCAATTCTTCGCGCCAGCGCTTGCATTTGGGTTTGGATGTCGTCAACATTCCGGCTGGCGGTCACATTTTCCAGCGCCTGTTCGACGCGCCCGACAAAAAGGTATATCTGCCGTATGCGCTGCCGCTGAGCAGCCAGAGCAGCCGAATTATCCTCAAGAAATTTCCGCTTCTGACGTGCCTTCGAGAGCAAGCCCTCTTTCTCGCGCAATTCCACCCGTAATGCCGCACGCTCTTGGTCGAGCTTAGCAGGCGCAAGCTGAACGGAGGCTGTGAGAGATTTCATCTCGCGCGCGAGCACTAGCAATTCCTCGAGGCGTGCATTACCTTCGGGGTGTACGGCTGCGCAAACAGGGCATTCATACCGGCTCTCTAATTTCGCTTCCAGCCAACCAACTCCCTGTAATCGGTCCTCTTGAGTGGCAAGGTTCATCCCATACTCGTCAACGGAGGTCGACAGCTGCTCGATTTTATCCAGACGCCGACGTAGTGACCCAATTTCCTGGGCAAAACAATCTTCCTCATTGACGATGCGGGTGAACTCCGTCACGGCCGCTTCATTAGTGCCCTCCCGGACGTCAGGAATGTCCATTGTGCGGACGAGTTCGGGTACCTTCCGCAACTCGAGCATATACTTTTCCAACGGCCAACCTGCAGCGGGCGGTTGTGAATCTGGAAGAAGGCCGAGGCCCCGGGCCTGAAGATAATAGCTTTCAACTTCCGCTTCCCACGCCCGAGCAGCTGAAAGACGCGCCTCCAGTTCGCGGCGGAGGCGGTCATGTTCACGTTCGGCGTCTTTCAACTCTCGCTGTTTGGAGAGCGTGTCCGCATCGATAGCGCCCAGCACTAGCGGAAAGATAATCCTAAGTTTCTCACGGTGCTCGGTGGTGTCTGCCTTGAAGAAGAACGTGTAAGGATTGGCAACTATATGCTGAGGTTGGAAGTTGAACGCTGCCATGTCCCGACAACTGGGTCGTCCAGCGAACCCGATCGCCTCGTCGGTCGAGAAATCGAGTGATGGAAGAAGCGAGATTTGGTTGAATCGGTTCTTTAGGTCGTCCACTCGGGCATTCCTTTGTACCACCACTGGCACAGACAAATTCAAACCCTCTGCCCAATAAAGGTCGGTGGTCGTTTGCTGGTCTCCCGGATTGCGCCGGGCAATGATCATTTCCGTGTTGGCAAGCTTGACATGCAGGCCAAACCAAGACGTCAGGTCGCGGATGAGCCCGACCGGGATAGAACACTTCCCGCTACCGAGACAATAATCGATAATCCATGTTAGGGCGGACTTGCCGGTTCCGCTCTCCCCCGAAACGATGTTGATCTTACCTGGCAGGAAAGGAATGACGCGTACACCGAGGTTTGGATCCTTCGGCCAGAGTATAACCTTGAGGATAGCGAGCCGCATCAGAATCGGATGTTCAAGTGCGTGGCAAGCTGTACAACACTCATTTCAGCAAAAGCTTGGCCCACGCGCTTCGCGGCCGCCAAAATGGTTTTCACGTCATCTGTAACGTGGGTGGCGGGCGCGGTCCTTCTCCGTGGAATCAGTTGACGTTCGTGGTCTTGGTCCACTTCTAGCATGCCGGTGTGAAAAGCGATAGAAAGAGCGTGCAAGGTGCGCTCCGACATCGCTTGCATCCTGGCTTGCAGACTCAGCGTGATCTCGCGGTCATCGGCGAGTGCCTTATATAGCGCGCCGGGCTGAGTTTTTGAAGCCAGGGAAGCCGCAGATCGTTGGTGGAACGTAAGTGGCAGCACGAGGAAAGCCAAGGGGAGCGGGACACCCGCTGTGCGCTCTTTCGCCTCATACGCTTCGAGCACTGCCTGCCAAATGGCCTCAGCGGCGAGGCCAGTGTTTTGAATCACACGTTGTTCGAATAAGACATCGATCATTGCGTTCCTAACAATTCCTTCATCAGATCTTCATAGCGTGGATGCCAGCCAACGCTAAGCAAGTCGGCCAAGCGATGATAAGTGCCCGAGGTAAGATAGACCTGTTCGGTATCGGTTCCAGCAAGCTTCTCGCGATGACCCTCTGTAGTTTCGGTGAAGATTTCAAAGCCGACGTCCTGCTCCGCGATTCCACCCCTCATCCGGATGACACGCGAGCGAATCCTCGCCCAGCGCGACTGCAGCGCCTGCTGAAACGCCTCCCAGTCCGCATCAGTGATGTTACCCTCTGTCGACAGACGCATCTTTTCAATATTGCACCGGATGTAGTCACGAATAGAGGTCTCCACAACCGCATCATCCTCGGTCACGAGGTAGAGCTGTTTGACGAACGGCCGCCCCTTTTCCTGTCCCACGCTATCACCTGTTACGGGGATCAGATTCTCGGCACGCTCGCGGTGTATCTGGCGTTTTCGCCGGTCGATGATTGCATAAAGCTGGTTTACAAAGTGGTTTCGCTGGACCCAGGCGGGCTGACTCTGCTCCCACAACGCCAGCACAATTTTGTGCAGCCAGCCTCGGAGCTCGTCCAGAATCGAATCGCCAGCCGAAGAGCACCAGTCAGGCAACTGTAGATAGTCGATGGTTTTCCGGCGAAGTTCTGCTCCACCGGTCGCGTCTGACGCATCCACCGAGTCCACTTTGGCGAGAAGAGCGCGTAGTGCTGCCCGCGATTTCGAACACATGACCCGTTCGACTAGAGGTGATATGTGCTCGGGCGGATCCTTGCGCACTTTTTCCAAAGCCGCCATGCACGCCGTAATCTCGCTTTCGGTTTCAGCCCTGCCGATCTGTTTGAAAATGCAATCTGGTAGCGTTTTATTGGTGACCATCAAAAATCTGGTCGTCTCGATCGTGACATGCTCTTTCTCGATGGCATCAAGCCAAATCGCTAGTGTATTCCACAGGTCTTTGGAACGATCACCAAACGGTTTTGCGCCGTCGCGGTCCGAGTGTTTGTCCTGCTCTCGTAAAGTTCTTTCTGGGCGGCGAATGGCGACGTCGTCGTCGGTCTCAATGCCAATGACCGCGCCTGCGGGGCTTTGAGCAAGCCAGAAGAGTGCCCGCTCAAACTGGTAATCAAATCCAGCGCCGGTCCCGGCAGCGGAATGGCGTGTCTCAGACATGCTAAAAACGAGGGCTTGGAGCTATCATTCCTACGGTGCCATTCTAGCACCAAGCTATCGCCGCGCAAACTAAAGATCGGGCGGCTAAAGACCGGCGGCATCCTTCTTCGTGATGTGCTTGGCTGGCTCGGGGCCTCCGCACGCTGCCGCCACTTTGACGGTTAGTCGGCTCATGCTTATCCGGTTGTTTAAGCTAGATACCATGGGTTGTGTTTCTATAGTGGTTAACAATTTCATGCGCTTGAATCACCCAATTTCTTTGCTATGATGATGAATGCCTCTAAGGTGGTGATTGATGACTGCCGATGAAAGAATCGCAGTTATCCGCATAAAAATCGAACGGGCCAAAAAGCACATCAATGATCTGGATGTCTCGTGTAAATCCTTCTTTTCCTCCGATCCATATATAGTCGAAACCAAGAGCGACCCAAAGACGGGACAACACGCCTATCACCTCATCGGCGTTAAAGACGTTCTTCCGACCATCAGCACAATCGTCGGTGATATTTTGCAGAACCTCAGAAGCGCCCTTGACCATATGGCCTTCCAGCTTTTCAAGGTTGGTCCCGGTGGGAGAAGCGGCGGGGACGGAAGGCATATTTATTTCCCGATTTTTGATGACGCCACGAAATACAAATCCGGCGTGATTGGAAAAGTAAAGGGAATGAGGCAAGATGCCATAGACGCTATCCATGCGGTCAAACCATACAAAGGTGGGAATGAAGTTCTCTGGCGGCTCCATGCGCTTAACAACCTCGACAAACACCGCTTGTTGATTACCGCCGTTTCTTCGCTGTCTGCGCACAGCATCCTGCCAAGTGTAAGGGCAAAGATGGTTAAAGGTTTCAGGGGAAGTAGGCCCAATGATCCCATTCCTGACCTTCATGGGACTCTCATGGATGTCAGGCATGTCCCTTTGAAAGCAGGCGATATACTCCTCGCTATCCCTGAATCGGAAGTGGAGCAATATATGCAGTTCCACTTTATCATAACGTTCGCCGAGACTGGGATTATTGAGGGTGAGCCGATTATTGAAACGCTCCATCAAATGGCCGATCTGATTGATAACATCGTTGCCATTTTCAGACCCTTGCTTGTGTGATTGTGACATCGGATTATTGTTACCTCTCTTTACTAATGTTGTTAACTACGTTATTAACAACAAGGGGTAGCTGTATGCTTAAACAACCGGATAAGCATGAGTCGGCTAACCGTAGATGTGGTCCGCCCTGTCACCTCGACTGATCGCGCCTGGATGACGCCGCACTCGGGAACTATGCTGAGTGGGCACTTCGCCGGATTTGGAATGAAAAACGTTAGTGCTGTATCGGAAGCGCGCCGGTGAAAAAGGGATGGAGCAGGGGGAGGGCTCCGAAGGCGCGCTTTCGATACAGCCGTTTGAACGAAGCCACGTCACGATCCTATGGGATTTGAATTGTGTTTTTTGTGTTGGGTGGGAGGGTGGTGCACGAGAAAGGCGTGTGGGACGGGCGGCGAAGCGAGGCGGAAGAGGTGATCGGAGTGTTGATGGACCTCGGTAGAAGATGATGAAGGGGCAGCGAAAGAGTGTTGCGGGCTCGAAAAAGCAGACGAAGAATGTTGGCGCGGAAGGCCCTGAGGCTTTTGGGAGTGGCCGCGAGCGTTTCATGAGTTCCTCGCCAGGGGAAGGGGTGGAGAACGCAGGGCGATCTGGGCAGCGCTGAGTCGCTCCAAGATGGTCATGGGCCCGCCGCATTGGGGACAGGTCCAGAGAGAGGGAGAAGGCGGGGTGGTGGAGGGAACCTCCGCGTCCCCTGGCGTGGAGAGTTGAGCCTGGGGCGAAGTCGTCGCCGATCGCAGAAGCCGGAAACAGAGGGGTAGAAGTCGAGCGCGACGACGATGAGCCAGGAAGCCGAAGTGGCGGATGCGCACGAAACCTGGGGGAAGCACGTGGAGGAGAAAGCGTCGCAAGAACTCGTCCACGGACAGGGTCATGAGGCGCTGCTGGTTGCCGTGGGCGGAGTCTCGCCAGCGGAAGGTGACTTGGTCGCCGGTTAGGGAAACGAGGCGATGGTTCGAGATGGCCACACGATGGGTGTAAGCGCCCAGGTAGTGGAGGACATACTCGGGGCCCCCGAAGGGCGGCTTGCAGTAGACGACCCAGTCCCGGCGGAAGAGTGGGCGCAGGAAGGAGGAGAAAGCTTTGGGTGAGGCGAGCGGCTTCAACTGGCCGTGAAAGCCCAGTTGGCCTTCGGCGAAAGCGCGTTTCAGAGCGGCGACGAACTTGCCCCGAAAGACCCGAGCCAGAACGGGGAGGGGAAGAAAGAAGCGGCGACGGGAGGCTGAGCCAGCGTTGATGGTCCGGGGAGAGTCCGCCGGCGGGGACCACACAATGGACATGAGGATGATGCTCCAGCTTCTGGTTCCAGGTGTGGAGGACACTGAAGAAGCCGATCTCGGCGCCCAGATGCCGGGGATGGCGCGCGACTTCGAGCAGGGTTTGGGCGCTGGTGCGGAACAGCAGATCGTAGAGAACCTTCTTGTTCTGCAAAGCCAAGGGCGCCAGAAGATGAGGAAGGGTGAAGACCACATGCACGTAGCGGGTGGGCAGGAGTTCCTGCCGTCGCGCCTCCAGCCAGCGGTCGCGGGCCTGGGCCTGACACTTGGGACAGTGCCGATTTCTGCAGGAGTTGTAAGAGATGGCGCGATACCCGCAGCGGGAACACTCATCTCGATGCCCGCCGAGTGCGGCGGTGCGGCAACGCTCGATGGCCGCCAGGACCTTGCGGTGCTGGGCGGTCAGCCAGGAGCGACTGCGTTCGATGAATCTCTGCCCCGCCACGCGGATGAGATCGGCCACCTCCAAGGGTGGCCGGTTCATCTAGGCGTCTCCGGGCGGCTCGTCTTTCTTCTCCGGTAGCCGACAGCGCCAACGCGTCCAGGGGGCTGGCGGTAGCGTTGAGATGGCGGGTGGAAAGGTGCAAGTACTGGGTGGTCTCTTTCAGATCATGGTGACCTAACAGAATCTGAATCGTGCGCAGGTCCGCACCGGCTTCGAGGAGATGAGTTGCAAAGCAGTGGCGAAGCGTATGGGGATGCACACTTTTCTTGAGACCGGCACGCTGCGCCGCAAAATAGCAAGCGTGCCAGAGAGTCTTGGTGCGGATGGGCTGCGGGGCGGAATGCCAACGGTTGCCGGGGAAAAGCCAGACTTTCGGCTTGAGCCGGCTCCAGTGCTCGCGTAAGGCTGCGAGCAGGGCGGGGCTGAGCATCACGTCGCGATCCACACGCCCCTTGCCGCCGCGAATGTGGATGACCATGCGTTGGCTGTCGATATCTCCGACTTGCAGTCGCGCCACCTCGGCGCAGCGTGCACCCGTGTCTGGCCGCTATAATGGCGGCACGTTTCCAAATCGAGTTAGCTCAGGCCACTGGAATAGATATCGGTAAGATTCCGCCTCTTCGCTTGGCTATATGCTCAGGAGTGGACGTAAAAGTGACGCTCCCCGATGGGAGGGAAGATTGGGTGGGCGATAGTGCGCGGAGGGCGAATCGGTCCACTGGCTTTTGCTCTCCTAATGAAATCTTAGTAGATTATTCCGTGTATCAACATGTATCCCGCGAATTCTCAATCTCACAAGTAGACCTAGAATCCCGGCCACCCAGTCAGCGCCCCAAGCATGAGGAGGAGAGAATCCCTCTGTACGCGTTAGGGCTGCCCCTCCCAGAAATGGGAGCAGATTCGGAAACGCCCGAGACATTCATCTACACCCTTGACCGTCTCGGAATGAGACAAGACGCCGTCTCGGCGAGCAAGCGGGCAACTCGTCGGCTTGTAAGCCAAACGATGAAATTGTCCGGCATGAGTGCTGAAAAAACCGTGGGTCACATTCAACGCTGGAATCGTCTCTTGGCGACGGCTCCGACGTACGGCGCCGCCGTAAAAGTGTTCGAGGAAGCGCGGGAGGCGGGCCTCTCGCCTAACGTAGTGACCTACAATTTGCTCGTTGGTAAGGCCCGAGACTACGCGAAGGTCATGGGATGGCTGAAGAGGATGCGGAAGGATGGCATTCAGCCCGACGTGGTCAGCTACAACAGGCTGATATCCAAATCCCTCAAATACGCGACAGCGAAGGCTTGGTTCAGACGGATGAAAGAGAAGGGGGTGTTGCCCAATGTTTCCACGTACAGCACGCTAATTTCCAAAGCCCCTAAATACGGGATGGCAGAGGCTTGGTTCACACGGATGAAGGAGAAGGGCATTCAGCCTACCGTGTTCACCTACACCATGCTCATCTCGAAGTCCCCAGATTATGCGACGGCGCTGGGATGGCTCAAATCAATGAAGGACGAGGGCATCCAGCCCAACGTTTTCACCTACACCACGCTCATTTCCAGAGCTCCTGATTACGCGACGGCAGAGGATTGGCTCAACCGCACGAAGGATGAGGGCATCCAGCCCAACGTTTTCACCTACACCACGCTCATTTCTAGAGCACCTGATTACGCGACGGCAGAGGCTTGGCTCAACCGGATGAAGGAGGAGGGTATTCGGCCCACCGTGGTCACCTACAACGCGCTTATATCCCAGGCGCCCGACCACGCGACCGCAAAGGCTTGGCTCAACCTGATGAAGCAGGAGGACATTCGGCCCAACAGGGTAACCTACGATGCGCTCATCGACAAGGAGCCCGACTACGCAACGGTCGAGAACTGGCTCAATTGGACAAAGGAGAAGGGTCGAGAACCGAGTGAGGTCATTTATCGTGCTCTCATTTCCGCGGCCCCCGACTACGAGAAGGCAGTGGACTGGCTCCAACGGATGAAAGATGGAGGTAAACAGCTCAACGCGCTCACATACAATGCGCTCATGTCTAGGACCCCTGACTACAAGACGGCAGCGGATTTGTGCTCAAACGGATGACGGATGATGGCATAAAGCCGAGCGTGGTCACTTACAGCATAGTTATTTCAAAGGCCCCTGATTTCGAGACGGCACAAGTTTGGCTTAACCAGATGCAGGCCGAGGGCATTCCGCTTACAGCGGACACCTACGGGAATCTCATCTCGAAGTCCCCTGATTACGCGACGGCAGAGGCGTGGCTCAACCGCATGAAGGAGGAGGGTATTCGGCCCACCGTGGTCACCTACGACACGTTGATGTCCAAGTCCCCCGACTACGCCACGGCGGAGGCATGGCTCAAGGAAATGAAGGCCGCGGGGAAACGGCCGAACACTCTCACCTACAACACGCTCATTTCCAAGTCCCCCGACTACGGCACGGCGGAGGCATGGCTCAAGGAAATGAAGGCCGCGGGGAAACCGCCGAACACTCGGGCATACAACACGCTCATTTCCAAGGCGCCCGACTACGCGACGGCAGGGGCTTGGCTCAACCGGATGAAGGAGGAGGGGATTCGGCCCGATGTGGTCACCTATAGTAGGCTCTTTAGCCTAAACCTGTCGGGAAAATCGGCCGACGAACTTCTCTCATGGTATCTATCTGAAGTAGCCCATCCTGAACGGCCCATTCAAGCGGCGATAGCTAGCTACCGTAAGGCCGGTTTGACTGAGGAAGCACTTCGCCTTGCATTGGATTATCCTCACCTGCAAGCAGCCAGAAAACTCATCAGGGAAAATGCCGACATGGCTTTGAGTTATTTTCAGCGCATTTCTGAGAACGACCCAAACAACCCCAATGCTGAGTACGCACTGGGTGTCTCACTTATGGAACTTGGGAGAACCCTGGAAGCGCGACCGCACTTGAGTCGTGCTCTAACATTTGCTAGGCCGGGACCTAGGAGAAAACAGATACTTAAATGGCTTGAAGAAATACCCAGCGGGATGGAATGACGAGGCCTAACATATACAACCCCACCATTTATTGTCATCCTCCTCGTCTGGGCACCAAAGAGTAAGGCCCGCGTATGGAGGCGCCCTCATACTCGTCAAGACCATTTGCGGCGACAGCGGTGCGGCCGATGCAGGCAGATGCTGACTTACCTCCAGTTGTCGTTCGCCAAGAACAAGCAGCGATATGAGGAGGCCGTCCTCGACCCGGCGCTACAGTTCATCGGCAGCTTCGGGCCGCACCTGCACAGGCTCAGCCCGCATTTCGTCGCCGACCCCCGACCCGCACGGGGTTCGCTCTTCCGGATATATCGCGACACCCGGTTCTCGCCGGACAAGCGCCCCTTCAAGACGCATGTCGGCATCCATTTCTCCCACGCCAGCGGCAAGGACGCCCATGCGCCCGTGTTCTACCTCCACCTGGAGCCGGACAACTGCTTCGCGGCGGCGGGCGTCTGGCATCCTGACAACAGTGCCCTGACGAGAATCCGCATGGCAATTGTCGCCGAGCCTGAGCAGTGGGCAAAGGTCAGCCGGAAGCTGGAGCTTGAAGGCGACAGCCTCATGCGGCCTCCGCGAGGATTCGACCCAAATCACCGGTTCATCGAGGACATCAAGCGGAAGGACTTCGTGGCATCGGTAGGGCTCGCCGAGGCGCAGGTGTGCGGCCCCAGGCTCATGCGGGATTTCGCTGCCGCGTGCCGGACGATGCTGCCGCTGGTCGAGTTCACGACGAGGGCGCTGGGGTTGCAGCCTTAGGTAGCTTCCCGGCCTTCGGTCTCTGGGCCTCTGCACTGCTGGGACAGCGCTTTCCCATCATCCCATTAACCCAGGCCGAGTTTAAGGGCGAACCAGAAAATCTTCGTGCGTAAGAACACCTGCAAAGCTGGCGGGAGTGCCTTTGATTGGGTGGAAAACGGTATCCTCGGTGCGACAGACTGGAGGCGACTTGCAAGGGCTTGGGGCGAGAGTCTTGACTATAGCCGGATGCCAGAAACCTGAACGTTTGGTCTGACTGGGGGAGAGGGTGTCCCCCGTTCGGCGGGCTGGCTTCCTCTCCTACCCTGCCGGTACACTCGCTGTTGGCTCCTTTGGGCCTTTAGGTCTCATGGTCGCTATCATCAAAAATTCCTACCTCAAAAATGTCGCTGACTGGGTTTCCAGAGAGTTTCGCCGCCGCTGCGAGGTGATTGGGAGCGTGAACGAGAAGCATCAATGCACCAGCGGAAAGTTCCTCGGGCGTGAATCGCTCTGGAAACAAATGAACTGCCATAATGAAAGCGGCGTCGCTGTGCCAGTCCACGAGATGGAATGCAAGCTCTAGTGCCGTGTCAGGGGGGTAGTCTGCGGACAGGGCGGCGGCGAGGGTCTTACGCGTTTCGCCCGCACCGGGCTCGCCAAGCCGCGTCGCCCGCCCCCCGACAAGCTCGGAAAAAAGAGCGAGTACCTTCTGCCGGACTGAATCCATGGTCACCTCCTCGGGAATCCGCACGAGGATACAGTCGGAGCGCCTTGGCATGCAATATGCAAGTACGAAGGGAAGTATCTTGGACAAGGGAGCACTGGCGGGAAACGCTGGCCATTGAATTCAGTGGCCGTTCGGCGTAAGTTACCGGTGGACTCTGAGGTTCACGGGAGGTCCCGGTTCAACTACGAATCTTCGGGTATGCGAAAACGGGAGGAGCACTGAATACCAGTTTGATGTTCCTATTTGCGACGTGCCTTGCGTTAGTCGAGCCAGCATGGTGTGGGCACACGTTGAAACCCCAAGAGCAAAGGGTTTTGGAGAGTTGGCTCGCTCAACATACGGTATATCGCATCGCTACGGATGCAGATTGCCAGTGCCCGGAAGACATTGCGGAGATGAGAACCCAGTCCGATGGAGTCTGGAAACCCGTGCCTGACTATCATCCGTATACTGCGGTCGGCGACTTCAACGGCGATGGCGTAGAGGATTTCGCTGTGGTGGTGGTTGGCCGTTCAGGTAAAGAGGACAGCTACACGCTGTTGGTGTTCAACGGTCCCTTCAAGTCGGGGGTTGCCTCGCCAGCTTTTATGCAGTCACGCCTCAGCCGCTCTTATGCTCTGTTTTATGGCCCGCCACGACCAAAGCCTTACCGGCTCTTGGTGGGTCGGTTCAACAGCGACTCAGGAGTGCTTCTCATCCCCCACGGTGGCGGTTACAACCTCATGTCGGGTAAGTTCTAGCGACCAACTTCAAATCCTTCGTTACCGCTGTCGCTCGGCGGATGCTCAGCAACCCTTCACTCACGGCCCCGTCGGGAGCAGGAATCGCAGCGCTCTTGGGAACCCTCACCGACAAACTTGGAGTACCACGCCTATAATGTCTTCCGATGACGCCCAGGTTGCTTCGTCAGCCCTCGGGATGGCCTCGCCCGCTAGTTGGTGGAGTAAGACCGCCCGCACCGAAAAGCTCACTAGAAGACAACCGGGGGTGTATCTCAGGTGCTGGGACGCCAAAGAGCGAATTCCGGCCTAGACCTTCATTTCTCCACAACGAGATTTTTCGCCGCCTCAATGCAGGCGGCTTGCATTGCGCCCTGCCGCTCAGGTTCAAGTGGACAGACTTGGAAATCACCATAAATGCGGTTGTGCATTGGGTGAAATGTACGCTCCACGTTCCTAGGGAACTCAGGGTGTCCGCTGTCCTCGCCGTATCGGTCAGCAGATGGGCCGCTATAAATGCCCAGCAGCCGGTGCGTTCCGACTGTCCAGAGACGGATTGATGGGTTCCCGTTGTAAAAGCCCAGCCGACCGTGAGTCCAGTAACACAACGCGGCGTTGGCAGGTGTCTTGCAAGGGACCTTGCGCTTTTGAGTTGCCGTCCCTGTTCCTCCTCCAACGGGGACCGCCAGACAGAGAGTAGTCAAGACCAGTCGAAGCATCAATTCCCTCATGGGGTTCTCCAGGCGCAAAAGCCATCTGTTTCCTGGTGTGTCATACTCTCCTTTTTGAAATGACGGTGTCATGACCCCTGGGGTCGCAACAGCCCTCCGTGCTTCCATCCTATAGGTTCAGTGGTAGGTGAATTCGAATTCCGTACTTTTGGTGAAATTCCGATAAAAGAGACGGTATCCACCAAGGTTATACCCATCTATCGCAAACAAGACCTCAGACTCACCGTCCCCGTCGTAGTCACCGGCGTCCACGAGCCACATCTCAGACCCCAGAAGCTTTATCTCCCCCGTTGGCCCAATAACATACCAATGGCCGATAAATGGGCTTCCGTCTTCCTGCGGGCCGTCGCACGCCCACCCCGTTAAACGCAGTTCGGCGAGTGACCAATTCTCCTTTGATGAATGAGTCTTGCCGATTTTGATGTCCTTATCGTGATAGGGCCAAGCTTTCAGAATGTTCTCGTTCGGATTTCTGCAATTCAAAGGTCTTGGGAATTTCCGTCGGAATTGCTGGCGCAGAGCACTGACGATTTCTGTAGAGAGGGGAGCGGGCTTCCACATCGCCGGGTCCCTGAAGTAGGAGTCCGACACGGCGACTAGCGGGCGGTACACGGGGGAAAAAAGGAAACCTGAGTACTCTGTTGACCTTTTACCAACTGTCGGAACCGACCGAGAGCTTGTAATCTCCTGGCATCCGACGCTTGCGTAAAACCGAAATTCGGACGGCGTGCGGGCAGTTACTTGACCCAGATTCCTTCCATCGAATGCGATTGTCCAGGCGACCTCCTTTGGGTAGCGCATGGGAAGGGCCTTTAGACACGGCGAGTCATGACATGTATGAGGGAAAGCTTGCCAATCGGAGCCCTTCTTTTCAAATACCGCACGGACTTTCCAGTAGTTCGGGTCGCCAGCGTAGTCGCCGGGGTGGTCTTCTAATAGACCTACCATGGCGGTGGACCGTCGCTTATTTGACTTACTCACCCGCTGTGCATCAGCCATGAAAACTCCAACGAATAAGAGGCTGAGCATGAGGGCTCCAATCAAATTACATAAGCCACGTTTCATTTGGCCACCTCCACCACTTCGCTGCGCAGTTAAGGATTACTCAATCGAGTGCCAGTGACCTGACCCGGGCGACGCGTATTTAGGCAACCCGCAGTGGACACATCGCCGAGCAAAGGAATTGTGGTACCACCATTTGGCAAAGAACAATTTGCGGCATCTCGGACACCTAAAACTCTCGTATCTGATGCCCGCCACCACAAAGAAAATCATCCAACCAAGCGCCACGACACGACCGGGTGTCAAGCTGTGAAAGAGGCGTTCCGCCACGAGCGCAATCACAAATACGAACGGCACATAGCCCAAAAACGCAAATAGGGCTAGGTTCCGACGCCTTCGGTAATCCTGCCAAGGTTCAAAGGACTCGCTCATCGGCCTTCACTGTAGTGGGATTTTCTCATGCCCAATACACCAACGGCAACCGCACGTCGTCAATCTGGATGGGGCGTGGCGGTCCGCATCGACGCTAGACGCCGGGTGTCAGTGATAAGCCCTCACAGGGTACCGGCGTTTGAGTTCGACCAGCACCGGCCGGAGCAGTGGGTAATCCGGGATGCATGCAATGAGAGCGGCTTCGGCAACCGTGCGGACGAACATCGGCGTGCTGCCCCGCTCCGATGCCCATTGGAGCCACTGGCTGAGTTCGGGGTCGGTGTTGGCGGAGTCCATCATCGACAATATACCTCAAAAGCCAAGCTGGGATGTCGGGGGCAGCCTCAGGGAATCTGCCGCAGCGTGAATGGCGGCGTCGTGGCTACGCCTCCCTTCCCAGAATCCACCCTTCAACCCGCCGGATTATACGCTCGTCCGGCTCGCCGGGCGAACGTTGACCGAGACAAACCTGAAGCATTCCAAATAGCCCGACGACCGCATCGAAGGCATCGTCCTCCCCTTGCGGGAAGCCGCCCTGAATTTCCTTCGTGAGGTGGTCCTCAAGCGTGACGCTCTGGTCATCAGCCCAGCGAAGCAGGGATGCCCCGAATTTTCTCCTATTGTCCTGGTTGCGCTTGCCGCCGAGCGGCTCCTTGGAGAACCAGCCGCAGCATTCGGTAGGGTACGTCTCGGCAACAACGACCTTCCCTGGCACAAGCAGCGAGGACAGAGCGCCGTCAAACGGCCAAAGGGAAACCGGACCTCCGTCACGCAATGCAGGGGCGAGCACGTCCCGCCAGCCGATGATTGCGGCCTTGCCGACCTGGTTGCCCCCTAGCGTCCAGAAGAGGCAGCACGCCTGCTTATGTCCATTACCGCCCCGCTCGCAACGGCGGAGCAGGGGTTCGACATTCTCCACTTTGTGACCACGGAACAAATCTTGCTTTCGCCGACCCGTGTATGCGCCATTCGGGTAGAAGGGGCGATGCACGGATATCTGGTCGGGCCTGTCGCAGACGGAATAGAACTCCTTCCACTTGCGGTGCCCCAGCTTTTTCAGCAGGGTGCGGAAGCTCGCTATCCTCGCACGCTTGCCATAAAACTCTGGAACACCGATGGGAAAATCGAACCCAGCGAGGGCGCACCCGGCCTCACCGGCTTCCGTGCGAAGCTGCCCAATCAGCGAGCCGAGGTTGCCCACGGGCTTGGGAGCGAAGGCCGTGTAAAGCCCATCCGTGCCCAGGGTCGCCCTGGCGCACCACCGCTTCTCTTCCTTGCTGCCCCAATCGGCGTGATAGACCACGTTCGGCTTGGCGGCTTGTGCCATGTCTGTTCGACTCCAGTCGTCGTAGTTTTCCCAGGCTGCTAGATTTTACCTTGAGCTTCAGCGGTAGGTCACGCACCACGCCGGTGAAAATAATTCTCTTGCACATGGCGAGTCGATGTTATTAGAGGAAAGCTTTGCTAGGCTTTAGCTATGCTGGGGCCGCCCCGCTTCAAAGAAGGTTTTTGGGGGAAAACCCTGTAACCCATAGCTATGCTTTAGCTTGCAGGGATGTCCATGAAAATCCCCAGGAGAGATAGGTGAGACAGGAGACTAAAACCAAAAAGTCCCGCAACTGCTTGCGGGACTTGGATTTGCCATATTTTATGAGAAATTTCTTGACAGGTGGTGCGGAAGGGGGGACTCGAACCCCCACGGTCTTGCGACCGTCAGCCCCTCAAGCTGGTGCGTCTGCCAATTCCGCCACTTCCGCACGAGAGGAAGTTGTCAGTCATCAGTTCTCAGTTGTCAGTTCGTCAGCCGCCGGCCCCAACCCCTGCTCTGGAGAGGTCTCACTGATAACTGCGACTGCTCTTTCTACTTCTTCGCCGGAGCCGGCGCGGGCACGGCTGCGCGGGCATCGCTGGTTGCGGGCTTCGCGGGCGCCGACGCGGGCGCTGACTTGGCGGCGCGTGCTCCAGGACCGACCCGAGCGCCCCTTGGTCGCCCAAATCGCCAGGGTGATGGACGTGACCACAAAGATCACCGCCAAGCACCCAGGTGATTTTTGCCAACAGTGGTCACCGAGCCGCGCGGCCCGAAGGCCGCCTGGCTGACGCCGCCAAAAGCCGCGGTGATGTCCACGTTCTCGCCGCCCTGAATCAGCACCGAGCCAGAATCAGCAGGATGCTGACCAGGATGTGAATGACCTGAATTACCGCCATCATGCTATTCAGACCTCTCTGCCCCAGGCGCCTCAGCCGCGCGGGTAATTGACCAGGGCCGTAAAGGAATCGGCCTTCAAACTCGCCCCGCCGACCAGCGCCCCGTCAATTTCTTCCTGCGCCATCAATCCGCCGACGTTGTCAGGCTTGACGCTGCCGCCGTAAAGAATCCTGCACGCCGTCCGCCTCGCTTTCGCCGAACTGCTGCCGCGCCAACTCCGCGAAGGAAGCGATGCGCTCTCCGCCGCCATCTCCGGCGTCGCGGTGCGTCCGGTGCCGATGGCCCAGACAGGCTCGTAAGCAATCATGATACGGGAAAAGTCCGCAGGGGTCAACCCGGCCAAGCCGCCCATGAACTGACGATCGAGGACTTTTTCGGTCTCGCCGCTTTCGCGTTCCGCCAGCGTCTCACCCACGCAAACAATCGGCGTGAGCCCGGCGGCCAGCGCCGCTTTCACTTTGTTGTTCACCTGCTCGTCGGTTTCGCCGTAGTCGTGGCGGCGTTCGGAGTGCCCGATGATCACGTGGGTGCATCCGGCATCGCAGAGCATCCCGGTGCGAGATGTCGCCGGTGTGCGCGCCTTCCTTGTCCCAATGGCAGTTCTGAGCCGCCACCGACAACTCTGCTGCCCTCTGGCCGCGCCAGCGGCTGCGGCCAGCGCCGTAAAGGGCGGCGCAACGATCACTTCGCAATGGCCGGCCTGCGCCGCCAGCGGCTTGATCTTCTCAATGAAGTCCACCGCCTCCGCGATGGTCTTGTACATTTTCCAATTTCCTGCAATTACGGGTTTGCGCATGTTGGGACCTTTCACCTTGTATTTATTGGGATAATACTCTTCATAAATCTTGTAACCCGGAAACGGCACGGTGGACCTCCTCTCCCCGAAGGGGAGGAATATCATTAGCCGTAGGTGAAACCTACGGAAGGCGATGATCCCTCAAGAAACCTGTCGACCCCGAAGGAGTCGAACCCCTTACGGGAAATACCTCTCGTCGACCTTGACCCCTGCATCGCGGAGCAACTTCCGGTACTCTTCTAAAAATGTCGTCTTCCGGTGATGCTCCTCCTGCTCCTTGACGTATGCAATCAACTCCGGCTCTTCGCGCAGGGAATACGTGAAGGCTCCGTATCCCTCCTGCCAAGCCACAAAGTTAGGAAAGACATGGTCCTCTTTGATCCAAACTGAAGAGGCCACCTTGATGTCTTTCAGCAGCTCGGCCAGCGCGACCGTCGGATGCAGGCTCAGCAGAATGTGGACGTGGTCTCTTACCCCGTTGGTCCAAACCGGCCGGCAGCGGCTGTTCTTTATCACGCCGTTCAGATACCTGAAGAGATCATCCCGTCGCAAATCCGTAAGCACCGGCTGGCGGTCCTTCGTTGCGAACACAATGTGATAAAGAATCTGTGTATAAGTGGACATGTTCAACCCCTTCGGGGTTGCGTAATCATTGGGACGTACATTTACCGTGGGTTTCACCCACGGCTAATGATCTTGGACCTCTGCGAGGTCCCCGAGGGGGAAACGCGCTGGCCTCTGTTTTCCGTCCACTGGCATCCGCCTACTGCTGTCTGCCAACTGCCGACTGCCTACTGCCTACTTTTCTGTCAGCGCGGCCACGCCGGGCAGCGTGAGCCCGGAGAGGAACTCAAGCGAAGCGCCCCCGCCGGTCGAGATGTGGCTGATTTTATCCGCCACGCCCATCTTCTTCACCGCAGCCACGGAGTCGCCGCCGCCCACAATCGAGACTGCGGAAGAAGCGGCGACCGCCTTGGCGATAGCCAGTGTTCCTTGCGCGAATTGGGGAATCTCGAAGACGCCCATGGGACCGTTCCAGACGATGGTCTTGGCCCCGGCAATTTCCCGGGCGTATTCGGCGCGCGTGGCTGGTCCGATGTCCAAGCCGATCCGGCCGGCGGGAATGCTGACGGTGTTCACCACTTCCGCCGGGGCGCTGGCGTCGAATTTTTCCGCCACCACGTGGTCTTTGGGCAGCAAGAACTTCTTACCGCTACCCTGGGCAGAGTTCAGCAGCGCTTGGGCGCTTTCCAGCTTGTCGTCTTCCACCTTGGATTGGCCAACTTCCACGCCCTCGGCCTTCAGGAACGTGTAAGCCATGGCCCCGCCCACCAGCACGGTGTCCGCGAGCTTGGCGAAGTTCTCAAGCAGCTCGATCTTATCGGAGACCTTGGCGCCACCCACGATCGCTACGTACGGACGCGCCGGATTCTCGACCGCCTTGCCCAGATATTCGAGCTCCTTCTCCATCAACATGCCCGCTGCGGAGGGCGAAAGGAAATGAGTGATCCCCTCGGTGGAAGCGTGGGCGCGGTGAGCGGTGCCGAAAGCGTCGTTGACGTAAACCTCGGCCAGGGCCGCCAGCCGCCGGGCGAAGTCCGGCACGTTCTTTTCCTCCTCCGGGTGGAAGCGCAGGTTTTCGAGCAGCAGGACCTCCCCGTCCTTGAGCGTCTGGGCCTGCTTTTCGACTTCCGGGCCCACGCAGTCGGTGGCGAAGCCCACGGGCTTGCCGAGAAGTTCCGAAAGCCGCGAGGCGGCCGGCTTCAAGCTCATCTTCGGATTGGGCTTCCCTTTGGGCCTTCCCAGGTGCGAAGCCAGTATCAGCCGCGCGCCCTGGCCCAGGGCGTACTGGATGGTGGGAAGCGCGGCGCGAATGCGGGTGTCATCGGTGATCTCGCAGGCATCGTTCAGCGGGACATTGAAGTCCACACGCATGAACACACGCTTTCCTGCAAGTTTGACATCACGTATAGATAATTTTGACATGGATAGTTCCTTTCTCAGAAGTCAGTCGTCAGTGGTCCGTGATCCGTTGTTAACCCTATCGGCCCGCCCCCTTTTGGAACTGGGCCAATTGAGCGCAGCTACGCATTCAGTTTTGGATTCCATCGTCGGCAAACTGCAACAAGGCGCTCACAATTGGCGAGTGATCCAACTGTATAGTTCGGGAGCTGGGGCATCTGCATTGGGCCGGGTGTCCGTTCCCAGCCGTCCGCGGACAATCACGAAATGACTTGCAACGGACCACAGACAACTGACAACGGACAGTTTGCTTCAGAGGCTCTTCGCCACGAAGCCGATCAGGTCCCTGACGCGGCAGGAGTAGCCCCACTCGTTGTCGTACCAAGCGACGACTTTCACCAGGGTGCCGTCAATCACTTTGGTGAAGCCTGCGTCCACCATGGACGAGTGCGGATTGCCTGTGAAGTCCTTGGAGACCAACTCCTCTTCGACGAACTGCAGAATGCCCTTCATGGGGCCTTCCGCAGCCTTCTTGAGGGCGGCGTTCACGGCTTCCGTGGAGGTGGGCTTCTCGACCAATACAACCAGGTCAACCACTGAAACGTCCGGGGTGGGGACGCGCATGGCGTAACCATCCAGCTTGCCCTTGAGTTCGGGTATCACAAGCCCAATGGCCTTGGCAGCCCCGGTGGTGGTGGGAATCATGGACAGGGCGGCAGCGCGGGCCCGGCGCAAATCCTTGTGGGGCAGGTCCAGGATGCGCTGGTCGTTGGTATAGGCATGAATGGTGGTCATGGACCCTTTGAGAATCTTAAAGTTGTCGTTAACTACTTTGGCCGCCGGGGCCAGGCAGTTGGTGGTGCAGGAAGCGTTCGAGATGATGTGGTGCTTGGCCGGGTCGTAGGCCTGCTCGTTGACCCCCAGCACGATGGTGATGTCCTCACCTTTGGCGGGTGCCGAAATTATGACTTTCTTCACGGTACCTTTCAGGTGCTTCTTGGCGTCCTCCGCTTTGGTGAAAAGCCCGGTGGATTCCACCACAATCTCGACGCCCAGGGACGACCAATCGAGGTCCGCGGGGTCTTTGGTCTTGAAGACCCGGATTGACTTCCCATTGACAGTGATGGAGTCTGCGCCATGAGCCACTTCCGCGCCCAGGATTCCAAACACCGAGTCGTATTTCAGCAAATGCGCCAGGGTTTTCGGGTCCGTGATGTCATTTACGGCTACGAATTCAATACCCGGGTCATCGAGCGCCGCACGCAACAAGTTCCGTCCGATGCGCCCAAAGCCATTGATTCCAACCTTAACAGGCATAAATAATCCTCCGTTGTTCGTAATTGCTGAATTGATTCGAATCAAGAATTTTACGCGGCTTGCCGGGCGTTGTCAAACATTCGACACTAATCCCATATATCTAGGCTACACATACTTCCGCGGCCGCCCGGGCGAGGAGCCGCCATGCCTTGGGATTGTTCCCGCGCAAGCAACGATTCAGCCGTCGAGGGGCATCGGTCTGTCCTGCGGCGTTAATCCCGACTGCCGACGAGTTGATCGCCGCTAGGGTCAGCCGTTCTTGAAGCCTTCGAAGGAAGCGCCTTATCTGCAGGTGGTGACTTCTGCCCTCCATGGATTCCAAAGCGAATCTCCATGGGAGTGTTCTTGGGGAAGACGACGTCGTTGCCGCGTGCCACGACGTGGGTGTAGACGGACCAGCCCGCTCCGTAAAAGGCGAAACAGGCACTGACTGGTCGGTAGTGGGCCACCAGACCTACCACGGTGCCTACGAGCCCGAATCCCGCGCCGCCTCTCACCACTCCGCCGCCGAAGTCAGCGCCTTGGGGTCCCTCCCCTGCCGCGATGCGTCGACGATTATGCGGGTCGAGGCCGTCGAGAGAAGAGGTCGCCAAAAGGACGTCAATGGCCGGAGCGATATACTTCGTCTTACGAGTGACGGCATGAGCGCCACCCTCCGCGTCGAGTTCGACGTGACCGCCGGCAGCCGCGTCCACGCTTTGAAGGGTCCCATGAACCTGTCGGGGCGCTCCGGCATTCAACTCAATTTGCCGGAACGTGAAGCGCAGTTGTCCATTCCTGCCCAGGCGGCGCGCCGGCCGCGCTTGTGTCACCATTCCTTCCAGGCTCGCCCCCTCGGGAAGAATCAACTGAAGGTCGGGGGAAAAGATAGGCTCGGATACCACGGCTTTGACGGGCGAGCCTTGGTGGTCGGTCGCCGAGCTCAAGCGCGTGAGCAACCTCACGTGCACATTGCTTCCCGGCGGTATCTCCGACCCCAGGCCTGCCAGTTTTATCGGCGAGGGGTCTTCCTTGCCGAATTCCAACGGAGTCTTAAGTTCGGCAGTGAAATTTGTGCCCGCCGCGAGCTTGGGGTTGTGATAGGGGAATTCCGCCCACAGCCTCGCCTTCACACGCTGCATTTTCCCCGGAGCCTTTATCTCTTTGAGCGTCTCCTGCTCTCGTGCCTTGGCCTGCTGCCGAGCCTGGTCGACAGCTTGGCTCACACGTCCTTTCTTCCTACCCTGCTCGCCCGCCACCAGGTGAACCATGTTCGGCGCTCCCTGCGTTACCACCGTGTGCAGGGCGAGCCGCGTCCCATCCTTGAGCACCAGCGTATCGAAGTCCACCTGCGCCTTGCGCAGGGGCGAGAAGTTGCCATTGGCAATGGCGAGACCGCGCTGCTTGCGCGAGGCGCTTTCCACCTTCGTCACTCGCCCGAGAACTTGGCTACCGTTAGGAATAACCTTGTGGTCGAACACGAAAACAGGATCGACGACAATCGCCTCGACGGGCACACCCGTATGCTTGATGGGCACTGGTTTTTCTAGTACCACATGCAAAGGCACGCCCGCCGGCACGGTCAGGGGGATAGCCTCGGAAGTTGTCGGCCTGTCTTGAGCAAAGGTTATGCCCCCACACATTGTGGCGAGTGCCACAAGGGCCACGAGAGTATATGCGCAGGTCTTCATGCCCAATCCTGCAAACCCGTAAGGTCGGTTCCTATGGGGTGCCCAAGGATTAGATTCTACCACCCCCACTCTGGGTTGCCATGCGTATTTTCAGCGTCCTAATCTGGGGTGCAGGGCCGGGGACGCCATGCCACCCCCTTATAAATCTCCTGTAGGGGTAGGGCTTGCCCCAATCTGCCTGGGGACGGCAAGCCGTCCCCCTACGAATGTTATGTGGGGGTAAGCCGCCTCACTGCTGGAACGGTAGCTCGATCCGTTACCGGCCATAAACTAAAACGCGAAACGTTCCCGGAACAGCCGTCCGGCGCGGACCAGGGCGGCCCGCCCTGGAGGTTGCAGGTGGACCAAAATCCGCAGTGTCCACAAACAGGTTGTGCGTCTTGGTGTCGAGTCCCATCGTCTTGGCGCCGAACTCGGTTTTTACGGTCTCGACCTCGCTGAACTTGTCCGGCGAGTCCTCATGGAAGATGTGGATCATACCCTCGCGGGTCGAGGCGAAGATCAGGCCTGTTTCAGGCTCAAAAGCGGCGGCATCCACGCCCGCCGAGATCGGGAACGACTGCATAACCTTTCCGCTGTCAGCATCCATCACCACAAGCATCTGGGGGTTGCGGCCGGCGCTGAACAGTCGCCGGTGCTGGATGTCCATCGCGAGGGCTGTGGGCCTCCGGCCGGCGCAACCGGCCAGCGCGACTTGATTGTAAGTGTGTGGGAATCGATGGCGACTACTTCGTTTTTGTCTTCCAAATTCACGTAAAGAGTTCCCCCGCCGTCGGCGACAGCGAATTCGGGAGCCCCGCCTAGCTCGATGGTCCCCACCACGGCTCCACTTTTGGCATCGATCACCGTGGAGCTGTGGGGGTCACCATTTTGGGCGAAGACGCGCTGGGAGGCCGGGTCGTAGACCACGGAGTCAGCGTCGTTGTCGGCTTTCGCTTCGCCGACCACTTTGAGCGTCTTCAGGTCGAAGATGATCACTTTACCCTGGGCTCCGTCGCTGATGAAACCACGGCCAAACGCGCTGGCCAGAGCCACTCCGTGGTCTTGTTTCAAACCAGTGATATTGCCGATTAGGGTTCCGCTGTCGGCGTCGATGACTTTGATCTCCGTGCCATGCGACAAGTAGACGCGACGCGCAGAAGAATCGACCGTAATATAATCAAAATACTCCCGCATACTACCCTCTGCTGGTCCGAAAGAGAATTTCTTGAGCAGGTGATAACCACCCGTTGCCGCAGTCGCAAGAGCGAAAGCGTTGAGGAAAAAATAAAGCCCAACTGTCGCGAGACGGACAAGGCCACTTGCTGACTTCATGCGAAGCTCCTCCTTCAATTGAATGCTGCGCTTGCTTAGTTATTCCCTGATTGCTGCTCAATTATAATCCCAATGCGTTCTGCTGCAGATCTTCAACGCTTGAAAACAAGGCATTGAGGTTGTTCAACGCAAACGTACCGGATTCTTGCTTACCACCGGCTGGCTCGTCGGAACCTCCGACATGTGCCTGTCGTGGTTCACAATCTCTTTCGCAAAGACCTTATTTCGTTGCCCCGCTAAGCCTGGCCGAATGTGGTATCGTTGGGGATGATGTTGCTCTCGCAACCCATCAAGTGGCTTGCCATCCTCCTGGTATTACAACTTCCGGGAGCGCAGACGCCCGGAGTCATGGGCGCCGAGCTGAAGCCGAATACGGTCGAGGCCTTCGACAAATACGTTCAGTTGACTGAGGCGCGAATCAATGGGGAAGTCTCACAAACTGAAAAGTTCTTGTATGTGGATGGACTTGCTCCCAAGCGCCGGTCCCAAGTGCTGGCTGCACTCAAGCGCGGCGAGATATTCATGGAGGGGCTTCAGACGCTCGATCCCTCCGGCCGGAAGATGGAGGCGCCGGAGGCCATCATCCATCATTGGCTGGGTGAAGTATTCGTTCCTGGCGACAATCTTCAACAGACCATCGCCCTCATGCAGGATTACAATCGCCATCAGGACATCTATAGGCCGGAGGTGGTTCGGTCACGTCTGCTGAGCCACACCGGGAATGACTTCCAAATCTATTATCGTCTGCGAAAAAAGAAAGTCATCACCGTCACGCTCAACACCAATCATGATGTTCATTACTTTCCAGCAGATTCGACGCGCTGGTACAGCCGCTCTTACTCGACCAGAATCGCCGAAGTGGCCAATGCCGACACACCGAATGAGCGCGAAAAGCCCGTCGGTCACGACGGAGGATTCCTCTGGCGTATCAATTCTTACTGGAAGTTTGAGGAGAAAGACGGCGGGGTCTACATCGAGTGCGAGTCAATTTCCCTTACCCGCGACATTCCCTCCGGATTGAGCTGGCTGATCAAACCCTTCGTGACCAGCATTCCTAGAGAATCCCTAGAGATGACCATGGGATCAACGCGGGCAGCCCTCGCAGGGGCCGGGAAAGAAAGCAGTAGGCAGTCGGCAATAATCTCCTCACCACGCAACTGACCCCTCACCCGGTCCGCGTCCCGATGAAGTGCATCGGGATCGCGGGCCATCCTCTCCCCTCGGGAGAGGGCAACCGCCCAATTCCCTGTCGCCTCGCGGCATCTCTAGGCTTCAGAATCTCCCCAGTCCTTAGTCCCCACTCCCTAACACCTAGTCCATGCCACCTTGCCCCCAGCCCCAAGTCCCCAGCATCCAGCCCCTAGCTCGCCCTCTTTTGCTCGAGCAAGGAATAGAGGACCGGCATCACGAGCAAGGTAATGAAGGTTGAGATGGAGAGGCCGCCGATGACGGCCAAGGCCAAGGGTTTTTGCAATTCCGCTCCCGCCCCCAGACCCAGCGCCAGGGGAAGCAAGCCAAAAAGCGTACAGAGGGTGGTCATCAGAATAGGACGCACGCGGATCTTGCCGGCCTGCACCAGGGCTTCGCTGAGCGGCATGCCTTGCTCTTCCCACAGCTTGTGCACGTACTCAAAAAGAATGATGCCGTTCTTTACGACCAGGCCTACCATCAGGACGATTCCCATAAATGAAGAGACATTGAGCGCCGTCCCGGTGGCCAGCAGCATCACGAAGACGCCGAGAAGTGAAAGCGGGGCTGCCGACATGATAATCAAGGCGGGGGCGAAGGCGCGGAACTGGATCACCAGCACGATGAAAACCGCCGCCAGCGCCAGCCCGAGGACGGAGAGAAGGTCGCGGAAGGAGCTTTGCTGGCTTTCATAGAGCCCGCCTAGTTCATAGGTGGTTCCCACGGGAAATTGGATAGTGCTCAAGAGGTTTTTGACGTCGCGTACGGCGCTTCCCAGGCCGCGGTTCTCGAGTCGCGCCGAAAGCGCCACCATCAAGCGCTGATTCTCACGCGTCAATTCGCTCTCGCCCTGCACCGTCTCGAGCCGGGCCAGGGCGGAGACCGGCACGATCTGCTTGTTCGGCGTGAGGATGGGGAACTGCTGCACGTCCGGATAGTTATATCGGAATGAATCCGGAAAGCGCACGCGGATGCCGATGGTGCGGTCGGTCTGGCGCAGATCGGTCTCCGTCAACCCCAGCAGGCCCGCCCCGACCTGTTGCGAGACTTGGTCCACGGTGAGACCCAGGTGCCCTGCCTGGACAGGATCAACGTGAACCACCATTTCCGGATTCCCTTTTAAGATACCCTGGAAGTCCACGATGCCGGGAATCTGCTGCATTTTCGGCCCGATTTCGTCCGCGAGCTTTTCCAGTTCAGGCATGTTACTGCCGAAGATTTTCACCTCGATGGGATTGGGGTTTCCTTCCATATCGCCGATCATGTCCTGGAGTAGTTGTATGAACTCGACCCGCACCCCGGGGATATTGCTTAGGATCTTCTGGCGCAAATTGTCCATAGTTTCGTAGATACTGCGGTCGCGCCGGGAGCGGGGTTTCAGCTTGACCACAATCTCGCCCGTGTTCTGAGTGGTGGCGAAAGGCCCCATCTCCGCCCCGGTGCGGCGCAAGAAGGCCTCGGTTTCGGGCGTCTTTTGCACTTGCTCCCCAACCAACTTGAAAATGCGATCGGTCTCCGCCAGGGAAGTTCCCGGCGGTGTCCACATGTCAAGGACAAAGCCGCCTTCGTCCATGTCGGGAAGGAAGCCGGTCTCAGCTCGCGTGTAAAGAAAAACCGCAATCGCGATGGAAACCAAAGTCGCGGCAGCCACCACCCACCGCTTGCGAAGCGACCACCGAACAGCCTTTTCATAAGCGCGATTGACCGGCCCGATGAAACTCTCCGCCGTCGCACGATGCCGCTCCGGGGAGAGGAACCGCTGGGAAAGGAGGGGTATAAGAGTCAGCGCGAAGAGGAGCGAGAGAAGCACCGACACGGCAAGGGTGAGGCAGAGGGCCGAGAAGAAATCGCCCACCACGCCTTTCAGCAAGCTCAGGGGAGAGAACACGACCACGGTGGTTGCCGTGGAGCCGATGACCGCGCCCAGCAACTCCTGCGTTCCTTTTTCCGCCGCTTCTGCGGGCGGCTCGCCCAGTCCGAGATGGCGGTAGATGTTTTCAATGATGACCACCGCGTCGTCGATGATCAATCCGATAGCGATGGCCATGCCACCCAGCGACATCAGGTTGAGCGTGCTCCGGAACAGGTTCATGAAGAAAAATGTGCCGATGACCGTGACGGGAAGTGTAATTGCAGCGATCAGGGTGGTGCGGCCTTCGCGCAGAAAGAGGAAGAGGATAACAACCGCGAGGAAACATCCGATCAGGACCGCGTCGCGGATGCTGGCCACCGCCTCGCGCACGAATTCCGCCATGTCGTAAACGACGGAGAGGTGCAGCGTCTTGGGAATTGCCGAGCCCAGGTCTTTTGCCAGCGCCTTGGCCTGATCGGCGACTTGCAGGATGTTGCCGCCAATCTGACGTGAAATGCTGATCAAGGCGCCCGGCTGGTCGTTTCCGTAGACCAGCATGCGGGGATCTTCGACTCCGTCCCGGACTTCGCCGATGTCGCGCACGCGAATGGGCGTCTGGCCGTCCACCGCCACGACGGAATTACGAATGTCGTCGAGGCCGCTAAACTGGCCGGTGGCCAGGACAAGGTAGCGCGAATAGTCCTTGTCCAATCGTCCCACGGAGGTCACGCCGTTGGTGGCGCGCAGGCGGTCCGCGATGTCCGGCAAGGAAAGGCGGTGGGCGAGCATTTTCTGCGGGTCAACGATGACGGAAACCTCGCGCGTCGAGCTGGCCTGGACTTCCACCAGCGCTACGCCCGGCACCCGGCTGAAGAGCGGACGCAGGTTGTAGTAGGCATAATCGCGCAGGTCCGAGTCCGGGACGTTGCCGTTCAGGACGAACATGAGGATAGGCCAGGCAGTGGGTGTGATGCGCTCGACGGAGATGTCGGTCGAGGCGGGCAGGTTCGTTCTGACGTCGCTGACGCCCGCCTGCATTAGCTGGAGTGCATACTGCATGTCCATGTCGGGATTGAACAGAACGGAAATCTCAGTGGCCCCCCGGATGGTCCTGGAGCGCACGCGGCGCACACCCAGCACGGTCCGCGCCGCCTCTTCGAGCGGACGCGTCACGGTGAGGAGCATGTTCTGAGGTGAAAGATCGCCCGCGTGGGCCAGGATGACAATGCGCGGGAAGGAAAGCTCGGGATAGATGTTGCTGGGCAAACGGAACACCGAGACCAGCCCCGCCGCCAGGAGCAAGCCAGTCAGCAGGTAAACGGCGCGACTGTTCTGGCGAAAGAAACGGACGACGTTCATGATTTGACCTTGATTTTGGCGTGTGCGGGAAGACCGTAGCCGCCGCCGAGGATTATGGTCTCTCCCTCTTGCGCCCCGGATAGCAATTCGACGCGGTCCTGGGTTTCGAGCCCCAGTTTGACCGGGACCGCCTCCGCCTTCTCACCCTCCACACGGTAGATCTCCGGGTTTCCATCCTGGTCGCGGTAAACCGCCCCGAGAGGGGCCACCAGCGCATTACGCTGCGTTTCCAGCGGCACCTGCGCGGTGAGAAACATTCCCAGCCGCAGCAGTCCTGCGCCATTGGCGATTCGGATTCGGACCAGCCCCACGTTGGTGGCGGGGTCAACGGCGGGAGAGATCGCCACAATGTGACTCTGAAACACCTTGCCCGGAAAAGCATCGGTGGAGATGTGGAGCGCCTGGCCCACGCGGATCTTGTCCAAGTAAAGCGCCGACACGTTCCCGAACAGCTCCACCTCCGACGTATTCGCCACTTCAAACACCGGCTGGGCAGCCGTGCCGTCCACCTGCTCGCCGACGCTCAGCAGACGTTTGACAATCATTCCCGTGAGGGGGGAGCGCACTTCCGTCCGCGAGAGGTTCAGCCGGGCCAGTGAAAGCGCAGCTTCTGCCTGGCTCAGGAGAGCCTTGTTGACGCTGGCCTGGGTGCGGGCGTCCTCGATGTCTTTTCGCGCCGCAATGCCCCGCTCCAGCAGCTTCTCGTTGCGTTGCAGATTCAGACTTGAGTTTTCCAGGTTAGCTCTGGCCTGATCTACCGCCGCCTGGGCCTGCTGGACCTGGTCGCGAAAAGGGCGATCATCGATCTTCGCCAGCACCTGCCCCTCGCGGATGCGGTCACCCTCGGCCACCATCATCCGGGCGACACGGCCGGGAACGAGCGAGCTGACGCGAACGTCCTGATTCGGCAGCGCGGAAACGGTTCCGCTGACGGAGAGGGTTGATTGAATGTCGGCGCGCACCACGCGCGTGACCGTTACTTCCGCGACCATGTTCGCTACGTTCTCTTCCGTGTCCCCACCCTCGCCCTCGGAGGATTTCTTCGAGCATGAAGGCAAAAGCAACAGGGCAAGGGCCAAGGTCAGGAAACACATTACCGGTGTCATTCCGACCCCCTCGGCTGTCATTCTGAGCGAAGCGAAGAATCTCGCTCTGCGCTCAGGCGAATCGGGAGTCCGAGGCGGATTACCGGTAATGCGGAAGAAAGAATCAGAGCGAGATTCCTCGCGGAGTTTACCTCGAGCCAACTGGGGAGATTCTTCGCGGAGTTTACCCTGAGCGAACCGCCGAGATTCTTCGCTTCGCTCAGAATGACAAGCGAAGGGCTCAGCATGACAGCCGAGGGGCTCTGAAGGGCACCGTTGCGTGATAGAAGGCATTAATCCACCGCTCCTCCCACCGTTTCTTCCAAGCCGGCGTAAAGGTCCTGCAATTGCTCGAGGCTTTGAAGATAACTACTCTCCACGCTCTGCACGGCCTGCTGGGCCTGAATGGCCGTCAAGATATTGGTCTTTCCGGCCCGGTAGCTTTCCTCGGCCATGCTCTCGAGTTGACGGGCAGCGGGAAGCAGCCGGTCGTGATAAAGCCGAACCTGGGTGCGCTGGGCCTCGAGGTCGTAGAAGGCGGCTTCCACGCGGGCGGAAACGGAGCGCTCGGTGGCGGCAGTTTCGGCCTCCAGCACACGCTGATTCGCCAAGGATTGCGCGATCTCGCCCTGATTACGAGTAAAGAGTGGAAGCCCAATGGAAATCTGGCCGCGCGGCCCATAACGGAAATCGCGCGGCGCATTAAAATCGACCCCGGCTTCCAAATCAAGGTTGGGAATTCTCTCGGCCTTCAACAGGGAGCGACGGACCTGCTCAACCTTCTTTTCGCCGCCCAGGTGCTGCAAGTCAGGGTTCGATTGGTAGGCGCGGCTGAGGAGGTCTTCCAAGCGCGTGGTAGGGGTATTGTCCTCGAGAGTCCCCGCCAGCTCCCAGGATTTTGTGGCGGATTCGTTCAGGAGCGCATTGAGCTGGCTCATCGAAACTTTTTCGCGCTGCCGGGCAACCTCGAGGTCGGCTTCGGCGCGGGAGACTTCCAGGCCGGTCTGGATCACCTCGAGTTGGGCAACGTCTCCCGTCTTGAAGCGGTCCTCGGCAATCTGCGCGAGCCGTCTTGCCAGTTCCACCACGCGCGCCAGCCTGTCGGACTCCGCGCGCGCGTAGGCCGCGGCGTAGTAAGCCTCGCGCGTGCTTCGTCGCACCTGGCGGGCCAGAGCGGCAATTTCAAACTCGGTCAGGGCGCCTTCCTGCCGCGCCACGTCAATCCTTCGTCCACGTTTTCCGCCGATCTCCACAGGCTGGTCAAAGAAGAGGCTTTCGTGTGGAGAATCACGCAAACTGCCAAAGCTCGCGGAGGGGTTGGGTCTTTGCCGGGCAATCTGGATTCCTGCCAGCGCCACCGCCCGCCGTCGCCGCGCCGCGGCAAGGTCGAGGTTTTGTTTGTCCGCGAGGTCGAGAGCTTCCTGCACGGTGAGGGTTGCCGGTTGCTGGGGATACGCCGTTCCCATCCCCAAAAACATGGCGAAGAGTAATTCTGGAATTTTTTTCGGGATCATTTCCCCATCACAACTCCAATTGCGGACCCAGGGCCTCAATCTGCCGGGAGCAAACGGCCATCGGCGCTGACCTTGACCTCGGACCTCTTTCCATTTTTTCGCAAGCCCGCCTCGTAGGCTGTTTCCTTCCCTCCGCTGACCTTTTCAACTTTTGTAATCTGGCCGCTCCCCGCAGCTTTCTTGATGGCTGCTTGGGCAGCGTCGGGGATGCTCTCCAGCGCTACTTCTTCCTCCATCTCAATAACGCTTCCTGCGGCGTCTATTGTAACGTCTTTGCCGTGTCCGTTCATTTTCATCTCGACTTCGTAGACGGTTTTGCCGCCTTCGACTTCTTTCGAAAGGCCCCGAATGGTGGCCCCCTGGCTCTGTTCCTGGATCGTTCGTCGCACCGCCGCCGGCAAGTCTTTCATGGTGACTGCCTTTTCCGAGGCGAGAACATTGGTGGAACCTAGGGTGACCGCGAGAATGCCTAGGGTAATCTGGTAAGACATTTTCATTGCTCTGCTCCTTCTGCAAGATTGTTGTCCGGGAAACGCTACCTGCCGATAACCAGGATGGCGAAGGAGCCAGGCTTCATTCTGGGCCTCCGCTCGCCCGCGGCAGGAGGCTCGAAGTCTGCCGACGAAAGAAAGATATTGTGCGTTTTCCGGTCGAGGGCCATGGTGCGCGCGCTGCGTTTGGTCGGGACGTTTTCCACCACCGAGAACTTGTCTGGAGAATCTTCATGCACGACGGTGAGCGTTCCTTCGCCGTTGGAGGCAAAGGCATAGTTCGTCTCGGGATCGAAACGGTTGGCGTCCACGCCTTGGCCGATGGCCGGCGTGGCGATGACTTTTCCGGTATCCGCATCCACGACAGCCATCATCTTATTGTGGCATCCGGCAAAGAGGCGGCGGTTCTTCAAATCCATAGCCAGGCCCGAGGGCTCCTCACAGGGGGCGAGCGGCCAGCGGTTCAGAACATTCAGCTTCTGCGCATCGAACTGGACGAGTTCCGACTTGTCCTCGATGTTGACGTAGATGCTGCCCTTGCCATCGGCCACCGCAAACTCCGGCTTGCCGCCCAGCTCGAGCGTGCCGGCGACCGTGCCATCGGCGGCATTGATGGCGGTGGCGTTGTTGCTACGCCCGTTCAGCGTGAAGACGCGCTTCGTGACGCCGTCGTAAACGATGGCATCGGGGTTGGTTCCGGTGTTCGCTGTGCCGATGGTCTTCAGCGTCTTCAGGTCGAAGATCGTCACCGTATTGGCGCGCCCGTTGCTCGTGAAGCCGCGGCCCAACTCCGGAGCCAGCGCGATGCCGTGCACCCCTTGCGTGTCGGGAATATCACCCACGAGGCTATAGCTGTCAATGTCCATGACCTGGACGTGAGTCCCGCGCGAAATATAGAGGCGGCGCGCCGAGCTATCCACAGAGAGATAGTCCCAAAAACCTTCGCCGCCCACGGGGACGGTCTTGATGACGTGATAGCCGGACGCGCCGGCTGCTTGGCCTGCCGCGCCGCAGAATGTTCCTGTAAAGAGGACTGCTGCCAGGGCAAGCACTCCGATGCCCGCCAGAAGCGTGATGGTCTTGCGCATAATGTTCGACCTCCCTTTCTTGTTAAGGCTTCGCTAAGTGCTGTTCGAGCCCGCTTGCAATGTACAGCACCTCATTCATCTACGGGCTGCAACACCGAAACCTGGGCATGACCTAGCTTACCGGTTCAAACAATTTTGGAGCCGAGGGGATCTGTCTCTCAAGTTCACGTGCGATGTTCTGGGCCTGATTGAGCGCTCCAGATTCGTCTTCGCCAGGCTTAGGCATAAGTGTCAGGCCGATGGCGCCAATAATCTTTCCGGCGGCGTTGTGAAGGGGCAGGGTTACATCAATATTACCTCCTTCCTTCAGCACAACCGGGTTGCCCGTCTGCATTGCCTTCATGTCCTCGGGGTCGGACTTCTGGCCAATTTTGGCCGGGATATTCGAGGCCACGATAATGTTCTCCGAACTCCCCGGCGGCGTAAGATGCAACCCAATGCGGACCAGCTCTGGATGTCTTGTGGCGAGTCCATCGACCTGCTTCTGTGCGAGGATCTTGTCATGTGACGCGGCGGTCTTCGCGCCGCTCAAATCCCCGACCGCAAGGTCATCAAAGTAAATGATTGAGTCCGCTTTCGTCCACAAGCCAATCTTTCCTGCGTCTTTGAAGGTATCATCCTTCGCGGTGATCTTGAGTTGACCATCGTAATAGCACATGAAGTCGTTGCCGCGAGCCTCCACCTTAATTTCATGCCAGGTTTTGGAGGTGACCTTGAAGTTCGATCCGGCGAATTGGACGCGACGGCCGCTCACGACGTGGTAGAGGCGGTAATTGTCCTCGAGGGCGTTGGCCCGCACGATGTAATAGTTATCCTTGTCCTTCAGTCGAAAGACAAGGCCTGCTCCTTGATCTACGTCTCCTGAAATGGTTTTGAATTTCACGCTCAAGGCCAAGTCTTTGTAACTGGTATCTTCCGCGATGGCGAGGGGAAAACGGTAATCAGTCTTGTCACCTGAGGTCTGGGCGAGGATGTTGGGCGGTGAGGGCGCAGATGGCTCCTTCATTACCACCCACTGGCCAGTCGTGCCTCGGCCGGTCAACGCAGAAGCGAACTTGGAAGGCAGCTTTCCGGTAGGGTCCTGGTCGAAGTTCCAGATACGCTTCCCAGGCTGGGCAAAACCTGTGCCGGATGCGGCTAAAGCGACAAAGGCGATGAGCGGAAGAAACCTAAAGCTGCGTTGAAATGATTTCAGTATAATAAGTCCTCCTTTAGAATGTTCCTCCATTGTCTTGCGCATGATGGTAGCCCTCCCTTTCTTGTTAAGGCTTCGCTAGGTGCTGTTCGAGCCCGCGTGCAATGTACAGCACCTTATTCATCTAAGTCTACGCCAAGATTCTGAATATAACCTGAATGTTGACCCCTTATCATCCTTGACCCGCCCAAAGACAAAGCGCGGCTTGTTGCTTGCGGACAATTGCCGCCTGACGACCGCTTGTTGCTTCAGCGCGCGCCGTCGGAGTTCGACCGCCTGGCGAGAAAAACTGAACGGTTGATAAGGTTCGGTGTGTTTCGGAATTAGAAACCGGGGCGGGGCGTTTTCCGAGAAAATGAGGCCCCTTATGCGGGGCTGGCGGCCTTGACGTGGAAGCGCACGCCCTCTCTCTGTTGAAGATAGGCAACGATTTCGAACAGGTTGCGAGCCTGCGGATTACCGGATGGTCCGAGCATACGCATGAGGCTTTTGGGCGAGCGGTCAACCACTTGGGCAAGTTCAACGAAGCCCACAGTCGCGTTGATATAGTCGCGCAGAATAGTTTTGCCGGTGTCCACGTCCCCGGCAAGCAGGCACTCGACGCCTTCGCGGAGAAGCTCCTTACGAAACGCGTGGTCGCGCTCGGCGCGGGCCTTGATAGTCACTTTGAAATCCCTCGTTAAAGCCATGCGGGCTCCGCTTAGCCGTCGCCACTTTGGCGGCGGCAGGCGCCGTGAGATCATCGAACCAATCGGCGTAAGGGCTGCGGCCGTGATGGTCGAGATACTCCCGAATTTCGATCATGCCCAATGGTAACATATACGCTACCTTTGTCAAGTGTCCCGAGGAGAAATCATGTGACCGCGAATGGCGTTTTCACCGGCAAGTGAGGGCGGGGTCAGTTACAGGGAGAACGAGACACGTTAGGCCCCAATGAAATCTTGCTGAGCGAAGCATGCCTGCAGTTCGTCGGATGCTGTCGAGTGCAGAAACAACTGCCGAGATCCTTTACCCCGACAAGTCCGGCCTCAGGATGACAGAAAACTCACTGCCTACGAAGGCAGGTCCGGATTGGGCCTGGCATACGACCCGGGCAAGTAAGGAAACTTCTTGCCCACATCCTCTATCACCTCGACGCCGAATCCCGGCTTGCTCGGCAAGTCCATGTAGCCTTTCTTTACCACCAAGGGATCTTTGAAGATTTCCTCTTTCAAGGGGTTGTAAGTCTGATTGAGTTCCAGCACCAGGTGATTGGGGATGGCGGCGACCAGGGCCGCGTTGGCCATGGTCGTCAACCCACCATGCCAGTTGTGCGGGCAGCAGTATTTCTTATGGAGATGGCCCACACGGGCGATTTGCCAGGCTTCGGTGACCCCCACTTGGTTGCAGTCCGGCTGCACGATGTCATAACCGTTTCGGTCGATCCACGGCTTGAAATCAAATCGCGTCCCGAGCGATTCGCCTCCCGAAACCATCACCGAGCGTAATGCCTGTCTAATTCGGATATAGCCGTCGATCGAACCGTCCTGCCACGCGTTGATGGGCTCCTCGAACCACAAGAATTTTAGCTCCTCCAGGACAGGGCAGAGTTCCAAGGCTTCGTCCAAGGTCAATCGCATGTTGCTTTCCTGCATGAGGTCGAACTTGGGCCCCACGGCCTCCCGTAGCTTGTACAGATAGGGAACGTACTTCTTCACCGTCATACCGCTGTTCTTCCATTCGGTCCCGACGCGGAACTTGAACGCGGTGTAACCTTCTTCCTTGTGGCGCACGGCTTCGTCGATCAGGTCCTCCGGCCGCTTGTACCATGCGTACTCGACACCCCCGCTGGCGTACATGCGAATATGAGGATTCGGCTCGTTGTCAGTGGCCAGGAGTTTATACACCGGCAGGTTCTTGGCTTTGCCGATGATGTCCCAAAGGGCCGCATCGACCCCAGCCCAGGCGGCGTAATTGGGATGCCGGCCTCCCCACCCGCAGGCGAGGTGCTCGACATCAAAGGGATTCTTTCCCATTATTGCGGGCCGGACGAAATCTTCAATGAACTTCTTGAGCTCTTGCGGCCCACCGTACGGGCTGGACTCCCCGATACCCACGATTCCCTGGTCGGTGAACACCTGCACCAGGACCGCGTCAGTTTTCCACGCCACCACCGTCGCGGTAATCCACTGTTTGTTGCGCGGGAGTTCGTACGACATGAGGGTGACCTTGACGTCGCGGATGGTGATGTTTTCACGCTTGATCCCGTCCAGCGGATGCAAGCGCCTCGCGCTTCCCGTACGCTGCGGATTGGTTTCCGAAGCCGCCAATGCCGGTAATGCGGCAGCTAAGCCAAAAAATGATCTGCGGGAGTGATTGCTCATTTGTTCTTTTGTTCCTCCTCGAATTTCTTACGCAATTCCGGATTCAAAGGGTAGACATCGCGGAAACGGTACTTCTTCTGGCGGACGATTCGGCGCTCGTAAATCTCCTTTTCGACAACCTCCCTGGCCCCCTTGATGACTTGGGCCGTCAATTCCGGTGGGAAGAACAGTGCAGCCTCTTCCTCGACGACCACCACGTCACCTGGCAATACCGTGGCGTCTCCGACACGGATAGGAACATTCCAATCGACGCCCACCTGGAGCGCCGGGTTGGGATCAAATCCCGACGCGAAAACCGGGAAATCTTTCATCTCTTTAAGCTCTCCCAGGTCACGGGTGGAGCCGTAAAGCACTGCGCCGCGCGCGCCCGCCATCTGCGCACCCAAAGCGGAGATATCACCAAAGAAGACTCCGGTCGTCAGCGCGCCACCCAAGTCCACCACCAGGACGTCACCCGGCTTGGCTTCCTCCGCCGCGCGCACATTGTAGTACTCCGGCCAGTCTCCCTCTTTGGCCAGGGTCTTCACCGCCTCGTCCACGTCGGGTCGCCGGGGCAGGTATCGCATGGTCAGCGCACGGCCCACTACTCGAGCCTCCGGGCGGGTGGGCTTGAGGCCAACCCAATAACTGTTGTAGCCGAGGCCCTTCATCGTCCCCCAAATCGCTTCGAAAGGGAATGTTTTCAGCTCATCCAACTGCGCGTCGGTGGCCGGGGTCCGTCTGGATTTCAGAACCTCCATTACCGGGTTATACGTGTTGCGGTTCTTGCGCAGCGCCGGGTCGGGAGTCACTTGACCCATCGCCACCCCCACCGCCAGAACCACAACGGGCAAATATTTCCAATGACGCATGACTACCCTCCTTCTTCGGGTGCGAACCAGGGCGTGCCGGGAATCTGGGCGCTCCGGGCCGTTTCTTCGTTCATTTCCACCCCTATCCCGGGGCGGTCAGGAACTGTGATGAAACCCTTCTCGACGATTTCGCCTTCCTTCACCCAGTTCTTCCAAAGATCCGGACGATTGATCCAATGCCATTCGCAGACCAGGAAGTTCGGAACGGACGCACACACGTGCGCCGACGCCATGGTCCCCACCGGCGAGACGACGCAATGCGGCGCGAACGGAATATAATAGGCTTCCGCCAGGTTCGCGATCTTGCGCGATTCCGACAACCCGCCGGCCTTTTGAATGTCGGGCATGATGATGTCCACCGCCCGCTTCTCGAGCAACTCTGTGAAACCCCAGCGCATGAACAGGTTCTCGCCACAGCAGATGGGGGTCTTCGTCGAGCGCCGAATCTCCGCCATGGCATCGATGTTCTCCGCCGGCACAGGTTCTTCCAGCCACAGCAGGTGGAAGCCTTCCATCTCCTGTGCCACGCGTTTGCCGGTCGGCGCGTCGTAGAACCCGTGCATGTCCACCGCCAGATCGATCGACTTGGGGAGTTTCTCCCGGACGTGCCGGACCTCTCTCACCATGCGATCGATCTCGCCGTTGCTCGCCGTCCGGTTCACCCGGTCGAAGCGGGCCGGATCGCGGGCATCATCAATGTCCATCTTGGTCGCCGTAAATCCCGCTTCCTGAATCCAGGCAACTTTCCGCTCACCCTCGGCGCCCATGACATCGCGCAAGCTCGAGTCGCAATACATCCGGACGCGGTCCCGGAACTTGCCGCCCATGAGTTGGTAAATGGGCAGGCCGAGCGCTTTTCCTACAACGTCCCACAGCGCCATCTCGAGCCCGCTGAGCGCGGTCGTGTACTGCCCCCCCTGCGCGCCGGCGAAGATGCCGGCTCGTCTCAGTTCCTCCCAGATCGCATCAACGTTCATCGGGTCCTTGCCGATGAGGAACGGCCTGAAACTGTGGATCAAGGCAGGCGTGCCTACGGCGGCATCGGTGGATTCGCCTTGGCCTATCAGACCCTGATCGGTGTAGATCCGCACATGCGCCTGGGGCCCGTGCACCATCACCATGGCTGTCCGGACGTCGGTGATCTTCAGCTTGGGCCGTCGATAGGGCGATGTGGAGGTCTGGATGGCTGCGGAGAGATTCGGGAGGCTGAACCCACTTGCTAAGGCCGCCCCACCCGCGGATAAGAAATGTCTCCGAGTTCCATTGGCCATATGCGTACTCCTTCCCTGACGACATCAAGAACACCGCGCTGACGAATGAAAGCCCGCTGCAATGAAAACCTTGGCGCCGAGCGTTGATCGCTGTCATGGGACATCTCGATTCGAGAGGCCGGGGCCAACCAGGAAATCGCCCCCCGCACCCGGAGCGAGAGGATATCAAGTTTGACAAGAAAAGCAATCCGGTTTTGGTGTAAGGCGGCTCGTAATATATGCTTGCCTTCCCGAAGATGAGGGGTATTATTATTCTCCCGATTACGAGTTTAGTCAGCAGCAGGAGGGTGCCCATGGCCTTGTCTCGACGAAACTTTTTCAACCAACTGGGGGTCGGATCGCTGGCAGCAGCCACTAGTGCCGCAGGTCTGCCCGCAAGTACGCGCGGCGGAACTCTCGCGTCCAAATCCAGCGGTGTTTGGAAGCCACCGTTTATCTCCCATCTTGCGGCCACTCCAACTCCATCCGCCGGAAATCTGAATTTGGCCGTGAAGACAATTGAAACCATCTGGGTAAATCTCCCCTTCCGACCGGTTCCGGCGCGTCGCATGTTGGCGGAGAATCACGAATGGACGTATTTCCAAATTCACAAGGTGAAGCTCGCCTGTGGCGTGGAGGGCTTCGGCGAGACCATGCCGTTCTATACGTGGGGAAGGCCCACCGCGGAGACGATTGCTTACGCGCAAGGGCGCAACGCAACGGAACTGATGTGGAACGATCAGCTCGGCGCGGGCTTGCAAATGGCGCTGTTTGACGCAGTGGCCAAGGCCTGCGACGTGCCTGTCTATCGCTTGTTGGGCTCCAAGCACCGCGACCGGGCATTCATCAGTTGGTGGGATTTGGATATGGCCGGCGACGACTGGGTGCTCGAATGCCGTGAGGCGTTGGCCCAGGGCTACACTGCCTTCAAGACCAAGGCTCGGCCCTGGCGGAGCCTGGTGGAAGATTGCCGGACTCTCTGCAAGATCCTCCCGCCCCACTTCAGCCTCGACGTAGACTTCAACGACCTCCTGCTCGACGTGAGCCATGCCACACAGACAATGCAGGAGTTGGCCCAACTGCCTAACGTGGCGGCGTTCGAGAGCCCCATTCCACAAGGCGATGTGGCAGGTAACCGTTTTCTACGCTCTCAAACACGGGTTCCCATTGCCATGCACTACGGGAATCCTCCGGTAATGACAGCGCTCAAAGAAGAAGTCTGCGATGTCTTCGTAGTCGGAGGCGGCGCGAGTGCGGTGATGCAGACCGGTGCGGTAGCGGCCATGGCCAACAAGCCGTTCTGGTTGCAACTGGTTGGCACGGGCGTCACGGCCGCGTTCGCCATGCATCTCGCTGCCGTGCTCTCCCACGCGACCTGGCCGTCGGTGAATTGCCACCAGCTTTACGTCAATCCTCTCATCAAGCCCGGCATCGCGGTCGAGAACGGTACTGCCGCCATCCCGGAGCGGCCCGGCCTGGGATTTGAACTGGACGAAGACGCGGTAGCCAAGTACCGCATCGAGCCGTTAGCGCGCCAGCCCGATCCCCCGGAAGCCTTGATAGTCGTGCGCTGGCCCACAGGGGCGGCGACCTATTACGCCACCAGCGCGCAGTATTGGGACGATTTCAGGAGCGGTCGTTATCCGGTCTTCGTCAAAGGCGTCCGCCACGAATACATTCCCGACAACGGCAGCCGCGAATGGAAAGAATTGCACGAGAAGGCTAAGAAGGGCGGGTTCTTCTCTAAGGAACGCATCCTTTAGCCTGATGTTGAAAAAACCCTCTGACCTCGAAAGGAGTTGCAGCGATGAATACCTCAAAACCCCGTCGGGATTTCATTTTTTCTCTGGCGGGTTTGGCAGCGGCCGGATCGGCAAGCAGGCTAAATGCCAGCCAGCCCCTTCCTCTACCGTCCTCGAGCATGTCCCGCGCCAGCGATCGCTATGTTGATCCACGCAAGGTCCTGCTCTGGGAAAGCACGAGGAAAGAGATTCGGGAGCGAATTGAGGGGGGACAGTTGAAGGCGGCGATTGTGCCCACGGGGAGCACGGAACAGCATAACGAGCACCTTGCCATGATCCAGGACACAGCCAGTTCGGTGCTGGTCGCACAACAAGCCGCCTTGCAGCTTTACCCCCAGGTGATTGTGACGGACCCCGTGCCGGTGGGCATCTCACCTTACTGGATGGAGCGCAAAGGCACCCTCACCCTGCGTCCGGAAACCTTCCTGGCCATGGTTTACGACATCTGCGATAGCATGCGGCAGCACGGTGTCAAGACCATCTTCATCGTTAACGGGCACGGTGGGAACGACCAGCCACTCAAGACTCACGTGGCGGAATTTCGTTCCAAGCTCGGCATCAACATTGACGCGTGCTCTTACTGGGACGCCTACCACTCGTCGGAAGAGATTCAAGCAGAAGTGAATCGAATCATGGCGGGCGGTTTGGCAAGTGTGCCAGGCCACGCCTCGGAATTTGAGACTTCCGTCGCCCTCGCAGCCTGGCCCGAAAGAATTCATCGCGACGGAGTTGACTACGAGAAGGTTCACTTGACGCTTAAAAGCGCGGACGACTTGAAGTCTGACCGCAAAAACTACTATGACTCCCTGCTCGCTACGGCGGAGAAAGGAGAACGCTTGATCCGTATCGCCGTGGACTGGACCGCCGCCAAGGTCCAAAGCATGATCGCCCAAGCTTGAGGGCGGAGCTTTGAGCCTGTGAAATAACCAACCACTCTCACTACAGAGACACTGCGCCACTTCGCCGCAACCGACAGGCGTTCTCCAACTCGTGCATCATAGCCTCCTCCACAGGGGCGTGACCTGCCTAACCCAACCTTCGCAGTTCCGCACATTTGTGAGGGGAAGTTGACCTCTCTATCGGTCTAACCTCTTATCCATCAAAGCAGGCTTCTCAGAAAGCCGTTGTAGTGCCGACCTACCCTCTTTACAAGCGCTGAAGGAAGCTGTCAGGATGCGCGCTGACGATGTTTCTACGCAGCAAACGGCGATGCAAGGACGGCAAGGAGCACCGCTCCTGGAGTGTAGTGGAGAACCGTCGGGTGCGTTCAGGGCGGGTAGTGCAGCGGCAGGTTTTGTTTTTGGGAGAGATCAATGACCGCCAGCAGGGGGCATGGCGACAGACGTTGGAGGTATTTGATGAAGCCGAGCAGCGGGCCCGGACGCTGAGCTTGTTTCCGGAGGATCGTGCGATCCCCGCCGACGCGCTGGATGGCGTGCAGGTGAAGTTGCGGGAGATGGAGCTGCGGCAGCCGCGGGCGTTTGGCAACTACTGGCTGGGCTGCGAGCTGTGGCAGCAGTTGGGACTGGGGGCGTTTTGGGAAGGGCGGCTGGACGCCGGCCGCGAGGAAGGGGCGTGGGCGAAGGTGCTGGAGTTGCTGGTGGTGAGCCGGCTGATCGCGCCGGGCAGCGAGTTCCGTTTGCACCGGCAAGGATTTGACCAGAGCGCCATGGGAGATCTGTTAGGCAGCGGCTTCGCCGTGGCCGAGAAGGATCGGCTGTATCGCTGTCTGGATCGCATCGTGGAGCACAAGGCGGCGTTGTTCGATCACCTGCGGCAACGCTGGCAAGACCTATTCCAGGCACGCTTCGACGTCTTGCTGTACGACCTGACGAGCACCTATATGGAGGGCGAAGGCGAGGGAATTCCCAAAGCGAAGCACGGCTACAGCCGGGATCACCGTGGCGACTGCCGGCAGGTGGTGATCGCGCTGGTGGTGACGCCGGAGGGATTTCCGCTGGCTTACGAAGTGATGGAGGGCAACACCTCGGACCGCACGACGCTGCGGGGCTTTCTGGCCAAGATCGAAGCTCAGTACGGACACGCGCGGCGGGTGTGGGTGATGGACCGGGGAATTCCCAGCGAAGAGGTGCTGGAAGAAATGCGCGCCGCGAAGCGGGAAGTTTTTTACTTGGTGGGTACGCCGCGGGGCAAGATTCAGCAGTACGAAAAGCAGTGGCTAGAATTGCCCTGGCAGAAAGTGCGTGAGTCGGTGGAGGTGAAGTTGTTCGCGGAGGACGGCGAACTCTATGTGCTGGCCAAGAGTGAAGGCCGGCGGTCGAAGGAGCGCGCCATCCGACGACGCAAACTGGTGGGGTTGTTGAGGGCCTTGCGCAAGCTGCGCCGGAGTGCTCCGGCGCGGGATCAACTGCTGCTGCGCATCGGGGCGGCGAAGAAGCAAGCAGGGCGGGCCTTCGGCTTCGTGTCCCTGCGCTTGCCCAAAGAGGGAGAGGAAGTCACCCGCCAGACGTTCACCTTTCAGTTGGACAAAGAGAAGTTGCAGAAGGCGGAGCTTCGCGATGGACACTATCTGTTGCGCTCCAACCTGGTGGGGGAGAACCCGGAAGTACTTTGGCAACACTATGTCCAACTGACCCAGATTGAAGCGGCCTTCAAAACCTTGAAGAGCGAACTGGGACTGCGTCCGATTTATCACCAAGTGGAGAAGCGGGTGGAAGCCCACATCTTCGTGGCCTTCCTGGCCTACGCCCTTTCGGTGACCCTCAAGCAACGGCTGGCCGCCTTAGCGCCGGGCCTGACGCCCCGCGCGGTGCTGGAAAAACTGGCCACCCTTCAGATGCTCGATGTGTGCCTGCCCACCACCGACGGTCGTTGGCTGATCATGCCCCGCTACACCCAGCCCGAACCGGATCAGTCGTTGCTGCTGCACCAGCTCAATCTGAGCTTGCCTTCCCAGCCACCACCCCGCATCAAGGCCCCCCAGGAGGCCGCCCAAACCCCGCCACCGAGATTGAAAATGTAGTGCCGACCTTTGACATCCCTCCGCTAAAAACAAAGCACTTACCCTTCACCTGCCCCCTCAACTGCGAAAGGTCGGCTAACCTTACAAATGGGAGGTGTAGGAGATGAGTGGCATTGCTGACGCTCGAGCGAAGTCGCATGGCTTTCTTTTGAATGGGCAATGGCTCTCAGAGGGAGAAACTTTGGAGGTGCGCTCCCCTTTCGGCCATGACCTGATCGCCACAACTTTCCGCCCGCAGGCCTCGCACATTGAGTCGGCAATCCAGGCTGCCGCGCGGGCTTTCGAAGTGACGCGCAAGCTTCCATCCTATGAGCGCCAGCGCATCCTGCGCTCGGTGGCGCAAGGCATCACCGACCGCCGCGAAGACTTCGCGCGGACCATCGCGCTGGAGGCCGGGAAACCCATTCGCACCGCCCGCGCGGAGGTCGAACGCGCCATCTTCACCTTCAGCATCGCAGCGGAAGAGAGCACGCGCATCTGCGGCGAATGGCTTCCCCTGGACCTGCAAGCGTTCGCCACAGGGCGCTGGGCCATCGTTCGGCGTTTCCCGCTGGGACCGCTCGCGGCCATCACGCCCTTCAATTTCCCACTCAACCTGGTGGCGCACAAATGGGCACCCGCGATGGCGGCGGGCTGTACGCTTGTGCATAAACCTGCTTCGCAAACCCCGCTCTCCTCCCTGCTTCTCGCTGAGCTGGTCGAGCAGGCGGGATGGCCAGCCGGGGCCTTGAACGTCCTGCCACTCTCCAGCCGTGATGCTGAACTCCTGGTTGGCGACGAACGCTTGAGAATGCTGAGCTTCACCGGCAGCGCGGCAGTGGGCTGGGACTTGAAGAAGAAGGCCGGGAAGAAACGTGTGACCCTAGAGCTGGGCGGGAACGCCGGCGTGATCGTGCATCACGATGCGGACCTGGAGTATGCCGCCGAGCGATGCGCCAGCGGAGGCTTTTCCTACGCCGGCCAGAGTTGCATTTCCGTGCAGCGAATCTTTGTTCACTCGAGAGTCATGGAAAGCTTTCTGGCCGCCTTCGTGCCGCGCGTTCAAAAGCTGAAAGTGGGTGACCCGCTCGAGGAATCCACCGACGTAGGTCCGATGATCAGTGAGGCGGACGCGCGGCGCGCAGAGGAATGGATAAACGAGGCGCGCGCAGCGGGGGCGCAACTCCTGTGCGGTGGCAAGAGAGACGGCGCGTTGCTCGAGCCCACCGTCCTCACCGGAACTCGGCCTGAACAACGCGTCAACTGCCGTGAAGTCTTTGCGCCCGTGGTCACCGTGGAGTCGTATGAGGATTTTTCCGAGGCGGTGCGGCGAGTGAATGACTCGCCTTACGGTTTGCAAGCGGGAGTGTTCACGCGCGACGCCAAGCTGCTGTTCCACGCTTATGAAGAGCTCGAGGTGGGAGGCGTCATCGCCGGCGATGTGCCCACTTTCCGTATCGACCACATGCCCTACGGCGGGGTGAAGGATTCGGGCCTGGGCCGCGAGGGTTTGCGTTACGCCCTCGAGGAGATGACCGAGCAAAAAGCCCTCGTGGTCAACATGCCTTAGCTGCGGGTTTTCAGTTGCCAGTCGCCAATGGTCAGTTGTCCGCTGTGGAGAACCCCCGACGGGTCGTTTCCTGACACCTGACTGCCGAAACCCGAACCGTGTCTAGCCAAGTCATGTAACACCTTTATTTTCAAATACATTCCCGTATTCTGCTTGTATCTACTTTTTTTTCATATACATTCCCGCTTTGGCCACGGTCATCCGATCCCTGTCCTTTGTTTTCAACAACATTCCCGGGTCGTTCCCTCAAAATCAAAAGTTACTGTGTATCTCTCTGCCATGACATTGTGTCGTTTCCGCAATCTCCCGCAAGGCCCGGGCTTGCCTTGCCGGCGCGTGGCAGAGGTGGCCGCAATGGGCGGGGCGGTTCCCGCTTTGCCCGGTCATCCCGCGCCTGCCCGCCTTACTTTCATACGCTACGATTGTAGCCAATAGGGGGTGACTTGTCGAGCCCTTTCGGCGCGCTCGACCTGTCCGCTCCTGCTCCTCTAAGAAATGGATGGCCTTTCCCCGCCTTCAGGTGCGGGACCATGGAGTTCTAATCCGCTTGATGACTTCGTCGATGCCATTTGTAAATACCAATCTTGAGGCGCCCTCGCGCCTGTGGCGCCGGGGAGCGTGATCCGTCCCTTGGCTGGGCTCCTCTCGGCTGATTCAAACCCCAGTGTGGCGCGCAGCTTGTTCACGGCTGGTCGTAGATCGAATTTGACGGCACGGTTGGGTCGTAGTCTCGGCCGTACTTGTTTTTGTGCTTGCTGAGAAGGTCGCCAGATTCCAGTAAGCGGAGCTCTCCCAAAGAAGCGGACCCGGGCGAGAGAGCGACCTCACGGGAAAGGGACCTGAGGGCCTCCGGGAGGCAACCCTCATGCCAGATATTCAGCGCGTATCGACCGGCTGGGACGGCGCTAATGCTTACCTCACCCGCAGCGTTCGAGATGGCGTAGTAAGGAAACTTCATAACAATGACCACCGCGCTCATTTCCGGATGAATATTACAGAAGATGTAGCTCACGCCAGGTTTGTTAAAGGTGATTGTGCGCGTGGTGCCGGCTTCGTAAAGCCCCAGATCGAATCGCTTGCCCTCGAAGAGTGAAAACACATTGTGAAAGAAAGGATCGTAGTTCGGAAATTCAACCACTGCCCCCACCGGAACCACGAGGACGTGAGGCGTGAATCGCTTGTTCTTCTGGACGAGTCGAAAGCGGTGGGATGGCGGCTCGGTCCGGACCTCCAGGGAGTCGGAGGTTCCCTCGAGCGGCGTTAGATAGACAACCGCATTGGAGTTGTCGGCAGGCCGGCTCCCTTTCGCGGGGGCTATTAATGTGACGCGACCGGTCACCGTCAAGCCTTGCGCACGTAAGTTGGCAGGCACGACGAGCAACCAAATTAGCCAAGGCCAGAAAAAGTGTCGCCTCGAGACGAGTATCATCTGATCCGAACTCCTACCAAGGTTTCGCATACTCAAAACAACGCGGCGGCGCCGAGACCCACCTGGTTAGCCGTGAACAACCCGGGTTGAATCTCCGCCGTCCGCAAGCGACGGTATTCGACCGAAAAGATAAGGTTGGAGCGCAAATGGTAGATACCGTTGAAGAGTACGCTCTGATTTCTTCCTATCGGCAGCCCACCGTAGCTCTCTCCTGGGGCAGAGTACTGGAGGTTCGGTGTAGGAGAGAAATCTTCGCCAAAAGCGCTGTTGAACTCGAGTTTTTGCCAGGGCATGAACTTTAGTTGCGCCCATCCACCGGTGGAATTGGGGGCGTATATGACCGTTCCGGAATCATTCAGTGACCCGCTGAACGCGACGCTTCGGCCCTCGGCGGCGCCCAGTCCGCCGATGGCGCGACCGCGATAGAACTCTCCGGTCAAGGACAACCGATGGCTCAGAGGCAGGCTCCAGTCTGCTGTTCCCGCCCAAGCGTCCACCATGCGGCCATAACCCCAGTTCTGGCGCGCGTAGTATCCACCCGCACCGAAGGAGAAGGGTCCGTAAGGTGAGCCGTGCGCCCAGGCAACTCGAGCAGCGTAAGCGGGCTGGCCGGACTTCTCTCCAGCCTCAGGGACGCGATTGTAGGAATCGGCGGGCAGTTCACCCGTCAGCGGGTCCATGATGCCGCCTTGAAGCAACACACTCGAGCCCTCTGACAAAGTGATGCGATGCTCAATGAAGATCTGGGGGGTCCATACCCATAAGTTGCCGGCGGAGGCCAGGGCGGGCGTGGCCACAGAAACAAGCGACGTGGGCGAGAGAGGGGAGAAAAACGGAGCGTACTGCCCGGCCACCAGCGACGTGTCTTGCCAGTCCAGCCGAAGGCCCGCCGTACGAAGGCGAAGCAGGCCGGTGGAAATCCCATAGGAAGTGGTCGGAAATCCACCGTAGAAATCCATTCGAATTTCGGCGCTGCTTCGCGCTCCGGCGATGTTGGGGCCGAAGACATCGAGTCCTAGCAGCGATTGCCTCAACGTGGCGCCGAAACCGGCATTTGAATTCGAGGCATAGTGAGGCGCGGCGTAATCGGGCAGATCAAAGTTATTGCTGGCGCCACGCGTAGTGAAGGCATTAAAAAGCGCCATGCCGGATAACCGTACGCGGTACTTCGAACCGCTCTCCACCTTGGTCTGATACTGATCATCGACTTTCGCGCCCAGCAGTTGTTGCTCTTCTTCCAGCTTGGAAACTCGCGTGCCGGGCTGTGGCCCCTCGCCTTGGCGGGAAGCGGTCGGCGATGGAATGGGGGCGGCCTGCGCTTTCGCTTGATTGCTTGTTGGGGCCGCTTCACTCTTGTTGGCCAATAGCTGCTCCCTGGTGTTCTTCAGGTCCTGCCGAAGCTCGACCACTTCAGCGCGCGCCTCCGACACCTCGGCGCGCATCTGGCGCAGTGCCGAGCTCAATTCCTGGATTTGTTCCCGCAGTCCAGTGAGGTTGTCGGGGGTTGGGTGTGTTTCCGCTGGCTTGGCTCCGTCCGGTGGCCCTTGCGACGATCCCGAGAGGGTCGTCATAAGAAGCGCCGCCAGCAGCGCGCTTGTGATCCTCAGTAAGGGAATCAGGCGAGGCAGCTCCATAAGACCTCCTTCTTCGAGTCGAAGAGTCGAGGAGTCGAACAGTGCCAGTTCCTTTTGACCCTTAGACTCGCGACTCTTCGACTTCTAACAGTTGCACGGCGCGGAGGGATCACGCTTTGGAGTGGGGCCCGCCGCAGCGGGCCCCACTCCAAAGACGGGCCCAAACAGCCTGGCGGCCCCTCACCTGACGCCCTCTCCACTGGCGTGCATGGCAGACGTAATCTTAGCGAGATCTTGCACACGTGGTGTTGTCACCCTAACCCTGAATACTCCCATTCTAGCATTACTTGTGCGACTCCTAGGGTATACTCTGAGGTATAAGCGGCGTACGCCGCCAGGGTCCACCAGAATTGGTCGCGGGGGAAAACGAGGCTCCTCATGCAAAAGGTCTTACTCATCGAGGATGACAAGAGGATTCACAAGACGCTCAAGCTGCTGTTTGAGTCGGAGGGCTATTCCCTTGAGGTGGCTCTGGACGGGCCTTCCGGGCTCGAGGCTTTCCGCAGCGCAAAGCCCTCCGTTGTGATCCTGGACCTCAAGTTGCCCGGGATGTCAGGACGGGATGTTCTAGGCGAGATCAGAAAAGAAGCAGCTTCGCAGCCGGTCCTCATTTTGAGCGCCCTTTCGGAGGAGGTGGACAAGGTCTTGCTCCTGGAACTAGGGGCCGACGACTATGTGACCAAGCCTTTCAGCCCAAAAGAACTACTGGCGCGTGTCAGGGCAGTGACGCGCCGGGCAGAAAGAACCCTTCCCGCAGAGTGTTTCAGTTTTGGTGACATCGTGGTCGACTTCGCGAAAATGGAGGTCACCCGCGACGGCACGCCCGTTACACTCACGGCGCACGAGTTCAAAACACTGAAGTTTTTTGCCGAGAATCCTGAGCGTGTAGTGTCACGCGACGAGCTTCTCAACCAAGTCTGGGGCTATGAGTGTTATCCCTCGACGCGCACCGTGGACGACCACATTCTCAAGCTGCGACAGAAGCTCGAGAGGGACCCCGTGAATCCCTTGCACTTCCGCACCGTCCACCGAGTGGGCTATAAATTCGTACCTTAATGGATGAGCAAACCAAAGCCCGACGGTGGTATTCAGGAATCAGCCGCAGGGGGCGGCTGCGAACCAAATTCCTTCTTTCCCTGGTCCTCGTCTCCGCCTCTCTAACCTGTTCCACCCTGCTGGTGGTCCGCCACCGCGTGCAATTACAGATCAGAGAACAAATTCGCGAAGGCTTGCAGAATTCGGTGGTCACCTTCCAGCGCTTTCAACGGCAGCGCGAGATGTTTTTACAAAGGTCGGCGGCATTGCTGGCCAATCTGCCCATTATCGAAGCCCTGATGACCACAGGGGACGAAGCGACCATTCAAGATGCCTCGGCCGGAGTGTGGAGAAGAATCGGCGGCGACCTGTTCATGCTGGCGGACCGCAGGGGGAGACTGATGGCGCTGCATACCGTAAATCCCGGCTTCACTCCCGCCCAGGCAGGGGAGATGCTGCAACGTTCGCTTCGCAGCGGGGAGCCCCGCGACTGGTGGTTCGGCGGCGGGCATCTCTTCCAAGTGTTCATGCGGCCCATTTATTTTGGGGAGCCTGCCAACGACACAGAACTCGGCATGCTGGTGCTCGGATCGGAAATTAACGAACAAGTTGCCGAGGACGTTCGCCAGGTGGCTTCAAGTCAAGTGGCATTCCGTTACGGTCCCAGCGTGGTGGTGAGCACTCTCTCCGGGGCGCAAAAAGAGGCGCTCAGCAAGCTGACTTTCCTCCCACCTTCCGGCCCCGGGGTGGCGCCGGTGGACATTGATCTGGGGCAGGAACGATTCCTCGCCATGTCCGCGGATCTCCCGCCCAGTAGTTCCCTCAGCGCCGGCCTGGTGGTCCTCAGGTCCTACGACCAAGCCATCCTGGTTCTCAGGAGCCTCAACCGCTGGCTCTTTGGGCTGGGATTGACCGCCATTCTGGCGGGGAGCCTGTTGGTTTTTCTGATCTCGGACACCTTCACTCGTCCGCTCGCCGACCTGGTTGGCGGTGTGCATGCCCTCGAGAAGGGTGACTTCGACTATCCGCTCCGGGCGCAAGGAAATGACGAAGTGGCGGAGCTGACTCAATCCTTCGTCATGATGCGGCACACCTTGCGGAGCGCCCAACAAGAGTTGCTGCGGGCGGAAAGGTTAGCTACCATCGGGCGCATGGCCAGTACGGTCTCCCACGATCTGCGTCACTCGTTGACAACCATTCTCGCCTACGCGGAGTTCCTCTCCGAAGGCAGGCTCACGGAAAGCCGGCGCCTCGAATTCTACCAGGAGATACGGCAAGCAGTGAACCAGATGACGGACCAATTGCGGGCGCTACTCGAGTTCTCGAAGGCCAAGATGGTCAACCGGCCAGTGCACGCGAATATCGCGCCGGTCATCGAACGCGCGGTTCATACCGTGAAGGCGCGACCGGCGTTCAGCAGGATTCAGGTGGTAACCTCCTTTGCAGGCGGCAGTGAGGGCTGGTTCGACCCGAGCAGCCTGGAGCGCGTCTTTCACAACTTGCTGCTCAACGCCTGCGAAGCCGCGCCAGCCGAATCGGGCTATATCGAAGTGACGACGCATCAGACTGCAGGGGGGCTGGAGATCCGCGTTGCCGATAACGGTGACGGCATTCCGATGGAGATTCGCGACAAGCTTTTCCAGCCGTTCGTAACCTCGGGCAAGGACAACGGTATCGGGCTCGGGCTGGCCACGGTGCACAAGATCGTTCAGGAGCACCAGGGGCAGGTCAACGTGGAACGCACCGGACCTGATGGAACTGTGCTGCACATCCTGCTGCCCGGAGTCGTCGCAGAGCCAAGCCTGTCATCCTGAGCCCATTCCCTTGTCATTCCGAGCGGAGCCCTGGACCGGACGGTCCAGGGCTCCGCTCGGAATGACAGGCCAAACGGGTTTTTCCGCAGCCTGTAAAGCCCCGCCCCGGTCCTGGGGAGAAATCGCGGCTAGCCACTTTCCATACAAACTTTTTACACTCCTTTGACAACTCCATGACATGACACCTGGCCCCAGTGGGTTAGTGTGAGGATGCAAGCTCACTTTGTAACTAGGAAACGACCAGTCAGGTAACTGACGGAAAAGGAGCAACGAGATGGGAAGGAAGATAATTTGTGTGGCGATGGCGACGATGGGGCTGGCTTTACTCGCCGCCAGCCCGGCAGGTGCGGGGAGTGTATTTAACCAACGGGGAAACATTCTAATCTCTGACCAGTTCAACAACCGCGTTATCGAAGTCGACCCTGTAACCAAAAGCATCGTATGGCAATTCGGCAACGGTTCGAGCGTGGCGGGCCCGCATTCGGTGGTGGCGCCCAATGATGCCCAGCGCGTTGGCGATCTGACGCTTATCTCGGGTACCGGCGCCCCGCAGGGCACCGAACCCGGCTGCGCCAGCGCTCCCTGTCCTGACAACCGCGTCTTTGTGGTGGACCAGGCTGGACACATCGTGTGGCAATACGGAAAGGCAGGCGTGAGCGGCTCGGGCCATAACCAATTGAATACCCCGGTGCAGGCAACCTTCCTGCCCAATAAGCATATTCTGATCACAGACCAGGCGAACGAGCGTGTCATCGAGGTGAGCCGGAACCATCAAATCGTCTGGCAGTACGGGATGACGGGGGTCACTGGCAGCGGGTTTAACCAGTTGAACAACCCCAACAGCGCCGAATTGCTGGAGAATGGCGATATCCTGATCGCGGACGAAAATAACAACCGGGTGATCGAGGTCAATCGCAAAAAGCAGGTGGTGTGGTCCTACAATAATTCGGGCGACCCCAGCGTGCTGAATGGCACAGCCTTTGCCAGCCGCCTCTGCAACGGTGATACGTTGATCACCGACTCGAATAACAATCGCGTGTTCGAGGTTGATTCCACCGGTAGCCTCGTCGGTTCCTACTACTCCACGAGCTCAGGCGCTGCACCAAATCCTCTTCCCACCCGCGCCGTTCGCCTGTGCAATGGGAACACGCTGATCAGCAATCAATTCGCCGGCCAAGTGATCGAGGTTGACCCCTCCGGGACCATCGTCCTCAGCTTCGGAACGCTGGGAGCCAACGACAACGCCCCTGGCGACCTGAATGGGCCCTATGATGCCAAGGAAATCGGTGACTACGTGGGCATTACCCCACCCTTTGGCGATTTCTTCGACCTGGATTTGGACAGGGACGGAGATTAGGTGACGAAAGCTGGAGAGCAGGCGCGGCGCAGACCTATCTTTTCAAGGTCTGTGGCCCTTCTCTGTGCGGACTCGAAAAGCTACGCCCCCTTTAGGCGTTTTTTCCAGGATGGCAACACGACAGTCAGCACACGCAATGTGGCGAGGCAGAGGGCGCTCTAGGGCCGGGGCTTGCCCCGGCCAAGCCGCTCCCGCAGGCGCGGGGTCGGCCCTACACCACCCGAAACTAAGGCATCTTGAGTGGCCGCATTTTTTCTTGAATTATCAAGAAGCCTTGGGCAGATGCGCCAGCGCTTCCTTGATCTTTTCTTCCGGATACTCGTAATCGGCGAGTTCGCCGGCGAAGTACTTCTCGTAAGCGGCCATGTCGAAGTGGCCGTGGCCGCTTAAATTGAACAGGATGGTCTTTTCCTTGCCTTCCTGCTTCGCCTTGAGGGCTTCGTCAAGCACGCAAGCGACGGCATGGGAAGTCTCCGGGGCCACGATAATTCCCTCGGCGCGCGCGAAGGTTATGGCCGCCTCGAAGCATTTCAGTTGCAGGTAGCTCACCGCTTCGACCACGCCCTTGCGGTGCAGCAGGCTGACCAGCGGGGCCATGCCGTGATAGCGCAAACCGCCGGCATGAATGCCCGCGGGAATGAAGTCATGCCCCAAGGTATCCATCTTCAGCAGCGGCGTCATCCCGCTCTTGTCGCCGAAATCGTAGGCATAGACCCCCTTGGTCATGGTGGGGCACGCCGCCGGCTCGACCGCGATAAGCCGAATCTGTTTTCCAGCGGCCTTGAGCGGTACGAAGGGGAACGCCAATCCCGCAAAGTTGCTTCCCCCGCCACAGCAACCAATCACCACGTCGGGGAAGGCCCCGGCGAGCTTCATTTGGGCGATAGCTTCCTGGCCGATGATGGTCTGGTGCAGCAGGACGTGATTGAGGACGCTGCCCAGAGAGTAGTTAGTGTCCTTGCGGCTGGCGGCATCCTCGACCGCTTCGCTGATGGCGATGCCCAGGCTGCCGGGGCAGTCGGGATCTTCGGCAAGAACCTGTCTTCCGGCGGCAGTCTGATCGCTGGGCGAAGGAATGCACTTGGCGCCCCAACACTCCATCATGGTGCGCCGGTGCGGCTTCTGATAGAAGCTGCATTTGACCATGTAAACCATGCATTCCTGCCCGAACACGTTGCACGCAAACGCCAGGGCGCTTCCCCACTGGCCCGCGCCGGTTTCCGTGCAGATGCGCTTGATGCCCGCCACCTTGTTGTAATAGGCCTGAGCGGTCGAAGTGTTCAGCTTGTGGCTTCCTGCCGGTGAGACACCTTCATTCTTGAAGAAGATTTTCGCCGGGGTTCCGAGGGCCTTCTCGAGCCGCCACGCTCGGCTCAACGGCGTCGGCCGCCAAAGCCGCAGGATGTCGAGCACAGGTTCCGGGATGGGGATAGTTGGGGAAGCGGAAACCTCCTGCTCGATTAACTGGGGAGGGAATATCGCCTCGAGGTCGCCGGGCCCGGCCGGCTTGAGCGTCCCGGGATGAAGCGGCGGCGGCAGCGGGGCCGGCAGGTCGGGAACAACGTTATACCAAGTCTTCGGCAATTCACTTTCCGGCAGAATATATTTGGTTTCGGTCATAGTTTGTCTCCGATCAGTTAAAATGCGGAGAATACCACAAAACGCGGGCCGAGGGGCAACGGCAATTTTGAATGTTGAATCCTCTATCCCAATTTGCCCTCTTGAATCTCCTTACAACCGCTCGCCTGTTCCCTACACCTAGCCCTCTTTGTCTATCCCGGCATTTCATCCCCTTCGCGGGGCGGCTTTCCACCGCGACGCCGCATGATCTTGTCGAAGGCCTTGAAGTCCGCCCGCGCTCTCCGATCCTCGAAAAACCGGGCGGTTTGGAGAGCCGTGACCTTTTCCGCCACCGCCGTGGCTACGAACTGGTTGATGCTCATTCCGTCCTGCCTGCTCAACCGCGCGACCGCTACCTTGAGCGACCGGGGCAAGCGCAGGGGATAGGTCTTTGCTTCGCTCATGGTTTGATCCTCCTGCATATCTTGCCCGATGTTACAACGGGTTGTTGACGGCCTGGTAATTCTGTGCTGAATTATGGCTTCTGAATTGGCTTCTTCACACTTCCCCACAGCCGGGCGCCGACCCTGTCTCGTAGGTTCCCTCCTTGGAGTGCGATTGCTCCAGCATTTTGTCTGTCATACGTGTATGATATGTAGTATAGAGAGGAGCCTATGCTTTCTATTCGGCTAGACCCTGACATCGAAAGGCGACTTTCCGAACTGGCAAGGCGCACGGGCCGGACCAAGTCCTACTATGCCCGCGAACTCATCGAGGGAAATCTTGAAGACCTCGAAGACCGTTACCTTGCAGAGGCGCGTCTGGAGAAGCGCCGCCCTCCTCTTACCAGCCGACAGGTGCGAAAAGAGCTTGGCCTGGAACATTGAATACGACCCTGGAGCCCTCCACGATCTCAGGAAGCTCGATCGGGAGATCCAGCGCGAAATCATCGACTACATGGATAACCGGGTGGCGACCGCTCGGACCCCTCGCGATTTTGGGAAGCCTCTTCGAGGCAGTATGTTTGGGCTCTGGAGGTACCGGGTGCGTGACTACCGCATCATTTGCGAGCTGCAGGAGAGGCGGCTGGTGGTGCTGGTGGTGGCCGTGGGACATAGGAGCACCATTTACGACGACTGAGTCAGATGGTAAGGCACAGTCAATTGCTCCGCCGCCCTGACGGAACGAGCTCTAACCTTCCAGTGCCTTCCGGCAGTAGTCGTAACACTTCGTGACTTCCGCGATCGTGTCGAACTTGGGGGCCTCGCCGTACTCATACTCGATATTGGCGGGGATTTTCCAATTGTTGTCGCGCAGTAGACGCAGCACCTCGACAATGGGCGTCTCGCCTTGGCCGAAGGGCAGGTTATCGCCGTGGTTCTTCTTGCGGTCCTTGAGGTGCAAGGCAACAATTTTCTGGTGGTGCTCGCGAATATAGGCCACGGGATCACCGCCCGCAGCCACGAAGTGGCCGATGTCCAGGTTGACGCCGATGTAGGGAGAGGCGCCCTGCATGGCCCGCGCAAAAGTTTCCGGGGTGGAGAACTCGTCGGGGTCGGAAGTCTGGTCGTGTCCGTGGAAGCCCACCATGATCTTGTATTTTTGGGCGTACTTATCCACGCGGGGCGCGACACTGACATTCGATGACGAGGTAATGTATTTGACGCCCAGCGCCTGCGCCGCTCGGAAGCCGCACTCGATCTCCGGGTCTGTAATTCCCTTGCGGAAGGCATAAGTGAAAGCATAAAGTCTCACACCGGCCTGATCAAACTTGGCGCGGATCTGGTGAAAATGGCTGGCGGGCGCAGAAAGCCACCATTTGGTTAGCGCTTCTCCCTCCAGCTTGGGCGTGACGTGCGAGTCAACCAGCTCGCACTCGCCTAAACCCACCGTTACGAAAGCTTCTATGCACGCATCCAAGTCCCGGTCGCGAAAGGAATAGCTTTGTGCCCCGATCTGAACCCCGTTAACCACCGAGTCAATGTAGGCGACGCTCCAGCCGTTGCGGCTGGCCGCCCATAAACCGGCAGAACCCGCAACCAGGAGCTTGCCGGCGTCGCGACGTGAAATCTGACCCATAAATCCTCCTTCAAATCTAATTAGCAATTTGAGGCGTTAGTATAGGAGGCTCGAGCGCGTCTTGCAAGCGACTCCATCATCTGGTAGTGGGGTCTTTTGGCTTGAGGGACCCAGTCAGCCCGATTTTCAGGAAATTCGAAGAGCTAGAGCAGGAGGTAACTCGAAACACGCCGTTTGGAGGTCAATCTTGGAAACTGGCCGGACGTTCGATAGAATCGCAACGAGAGAACACGCAGGACAAGTTATGGTTTTACAAGTCTTCTTCGACGATAGCGGCAAGCTGGCGGATCAAGAGATGGTTGTCTTTGGCGGTTGCTTATTGACAACCGACCATTTGGTGGTCATGTCAGAACGCTGGACAGACACACTCAAAGAAAGCGGGCTGAGCTACCTGTCGATGAAGGATGCTATGAATTTTGAAGGAGAATTTAAGAACTGGAAGAAAGACAAATCCCATAATGAGCGAGAGGCTGACCGTGATGCCCTCTTGGTTCGGCTGGTAAGCACTGCTGATTTTGACGTAAAGGCTTATCCTACGGCTGGGGTTTCTAGTGCGGAATTCAAGGCACTGCCAGACGATCAAAGGAAAAAGCTGAAAGACCCTCACTACTGCACCTTTGAAGCCTGCATGAACAGGGCGATTGACCTTGTGGTTCAAGGTGAATTTCTGCATGTCTACTGCGACTCCTCGGAGAACTACGCAAAGGAATGCATCGGACTCTATCACAAGCTAAGAATGCGTGATCCAGAGTTCAGGAAGCGCTGTGTGGCAATAACTTTTGCGGAAGACGAAGCCTTTCCACCTTTGCAACTAGCCGATGTCGTCGCCTATTGCGTCAGAAAGCAAAAGACCGACTCCTCCAACCTGCCCCGAGTAGTCAGAAATATTCTGGCGATCATCCAAGCACTCGGCGCGGTGGACGATACCCTCACCTATCTGCTGAGCGGAAGAGGACTCGGCCACGGTGTCTTTAGACCTGGTGACGACCAGAAGAAAAGCACTTAACCTAAGAATCCAAGAGTAAAACCGAAAAGGAGCAGATCATGGAAACTAAAAAAAAGGCAAAGATTTCGCTTGACAATACCTTAAGGTAGGTGTATAGTACCTTACGGAATAAGGGAGACAGCCTCGTGGCCATTGAGTTCAGGCACGGCGGGAAGGCTTGGCGGGTGGATACGGTCGAGGAGGCCCTGAAGCTGCGACACGCTCTTGAGGAAGAGGACAAGGCCACTTTCACCATTGGCGAGCAACCGTCGCACGAGGAAGGCCACGACTGGACACCCGATGTTCTGACGGAGTTTTTGCAGAGTCTTGGTGAACGCCAGAAGTCTTTTCTTCGTGTTTTGTACGGGCATCAGGGTTATGTGCCGAGTCACCAGATAGTGAAGGCGCTTTCGCTTGATTCCGAAGTTTCGTTCGCAGGGGTTTTGAGTGGCCTGTCCAAGCAAGCGAAGAAGCTCGACATCACGCCTTGGAAAATCTACGAGGTTTATGTGACCTGGGAAGGCAAGAGCAAAACTCGCTTGTTTCGATTAACGAACGGGTTTCGCACTGGTGCGGTTGTAATTGGTTGGCCTGAGAACTGGATTTAGGTAGGAACTAAAAGGGCTTGCCGTAGCTGGTAACTGCGGCAAGCCCCAAATCGCGGAGTCGCAACCGTGTCAGGAAGCAAGCTCCATTTCTGTTTATACGCTCGCCCTCCGCCATTTGTCAACCCCCGCAATGCGGGGTCACCGCCTCAGTAAGAAGCCCTGCCAGTAGCTAGAACTACCGACAGGGCCAAATCCCAGGCGCGGAGCGACCCGCACCGGAGACCCTGAAAGAGATTGTCGGGCCTCTCCCGCCGGAAGTCAAGGAGAGCCTGACAATGAAAATCCACTGCCCCTTTTGCAATTCCAAGACCTTTAAGGTCCACCAGAGGAACGGTCACACCTGCAACACAATTTACCGCTGCCTAGACTGCGACCGATGCTTTTCCGAGCGCCGCTTCAGCGGCTATTCTGGCCTGAAGCTCGCGCCTGAGAAGATTGTGCAGATCGTGAACTGCTTGGTGGAGGGTATTTCCATCCGTGCGATTGGACGCCTCCTGGACGTGGAAAAGAAAACCGTAATCCGCGTCATGCTCCGCGCTGCCGACCTTTGCCAACAAGTCATGGACGCGAGGCTGCGTAACCTGCGGCTGCGCTACCTGGAGGCTGACGAACTCTGGTGCTTTTGCGGGAAGAAGGAACAGAACTGTACTTTCGAGGACAAAAACAACGGACACCACGTAGGAGACACTTGGGTGTTCTTGGTGACCGACGCGGAAACGAAACTCGTTCCCACCTTCGTTGTGAGTCCTGACCGTGGCCTTCCCGCCGCGCAGCGCCTTATGACCGACCTTGCCGAGCGGCTGGCGAACCGCCCGCAAATCACGACGGATGGCCTACGCTCGTACATTTGGGGAGTGGAGCGGGCCTTCGGCGCGGACGTTGATTATGGGATTCTGGTCAAAAGCTACGCGGAGGAGGATGGGTGCCTGACGCTTACGGGAGCGCGACCAAAACCGATTTCAGGCCAGCCCGATCCGTGGCACATCTCCACCAGTTACGCCGAGCGCAACAATCTGAATTGCCGCACCTTTCTGCGAAGGCTGACGCGCCTGACGAACGCCTTTTCCAAACGCCTTGAGAATCTTGTTGCGGCGCTCTGGCTATACTTTGCGCATTACAATTTCGTTCGCGTTCACGGCTCGTTGCGCGTAACGCCCGCAATGGCCGCAGGCGTAACGGACCACGTGTGGGGAATAGAAGAGCTATTGAATACGGGTTCGATAGAACGAACCTAATTAGGTCAACGCCTCAGCCGACGTTCGGCTTCTGCGGTTTCCTTCTCGTCTTCAATCGCCGTTTTTAGTCCAGACGCCAATTGCGAGAGGGATTCTACCGTGAGCTTTGACCAGTCGAAATTCTCTTTTTTTTGCAGAGCTAAGAATTTCTCAAGGTCACGCACTATTTCTTGTGCAGTCGCCCCTCGCAGTGTAGCTGATAGGTTCAAGCACGCAAAGCTACGCTTGTTGGCATCCTCGAATAAAAAATCAAGGGTTCGCCTAGCCCTATCGTGCTCCATCACAGCTTTACCAAGGATGGCATGCTGTTCTGATTCACTCATGAAGTAGTCTCCACAAACAATTTGCCCTTGCATAAATTATAGTTCCGCCTTATCGTAGATTTGATCTACGATCCGGCAGAGAGACGCGAGGCCAGTCGAGTCTCGAAGGCGGATTTTGGCAGCGTTATTCTTTAGATCGTTTCGGATCGCCCGCCGAATCTTGGGTTCCAGCCCAAGCGGCTAACTACGATGTCCATTCCTCCTTCGGTCAAGACCAAGTAATCACTCAGTTCATCCCATCCGTGACGCTCTGCTTGCAAAACAATAAATGCTTCGGTAGCGGCCTTAATTTTTTCCGGTTCCATGTGTCCGTCACGCGTCCGCATCGCCACTTCGGGAACCTCGACCGTCACTTTCTTATCGTTAACCGAAAAATCGTAAAGCATCGCAGCTCGGATTCCGCCAGATGGTCCACGCGCTGTATGTGATTTTACGAATTCGATCTGCGGACTACTCATTGCTTACATTCTCAAGAAGGCGAAAAATAGCCCAGAAGAACTTCTCTCGTCTAGTAAGCCAACCTCTTCTATTTTACACCTCCTCAGCTTTTGCTATTCAACCCTTTTCCGTTCGGTGGTAATATGCGGCGGTCATGAAACTCGAAGAGGACGGGTTCGTATTGGTAGGGCACATCTCGATCCAGCCCCCATCGACATTTTTAGTGGAACTCGACGTACAAAAGGATGCCGAATGGTGGCCAGCGGTGATTTACGCGTTTCGAGTTGGTAACGAAGTGGTTAGGATTGGCAAATCCAAAGGCATTTTGTGCGGTCGCATGAAGCAGTGGCAAAGGGATGTTTCTCGCGCACTGGTGGGCAACTACGGTAGAGGTCGTACAAACTCCTGGGAAGCTGGCCACTGGCGGACGCTATTAGAATCCAGAAAAGGAGAAATCCTAGCGTTGCGTATCGACCCCCCAGACGCCGAGTTACTAACACGACGAGAGCAGCAGCTAATCAGGGATTATGACCCGCTACTATGCGGAGACGCTCCTTCTTACCGCCTACGTCGCTACGGGAAGTAAACAAACTGTCAATCAAGCCAAAAGACCCCACTACCCATCATCTGGAGTGCGGCCCGTCAGATGACGGGCCGCACTTCAAAAGAAAAACGTCCCTTTAGACTTTACCCTTTAACCTTTACTCTTTAGCCTTTACCCTTTAACCTTTATCAGCGTGCTGCTAATTTCTTCTCCAAGGAGTAATCCCTTGAAATCGCTCGCCGCCCGCTCTTTTATTGTGGCTTTTTGGCTTTGTGTATTGTCGCTCGTGGCGATGAACGCCGGCGCGCAATCGCGAGACGCTTGGCCTCCTCAAGCTGGGCAATACCGATTCCACATGATTGGAAATGCGCACATTGACGCGCCGTGGCTCTGGCCGTGGCCTGAAGCCATGTCCATTGTGCTGAGCACGTTTCGCTCCGCGCTGGACCGCATGAACGAGAACCCGGACTTCACTTTCACCGCCAGCTCCGCGCTGTTTTATGAGTGGGTTGCGGAAGCCGATCCGAAAATGCTGCAAGAGATCAGGAAACGGGTGGAAGAGGGTCGGTGGGCCGTGGTGGGTGGATGGTGGATCGAGCCGGATGCGAACATCCCGAGCGGTGAATCATTGGTCCGCCAGGGGCTTTACAGCCAGCGACTGTTCGAGCAGTTGTTCGGCCGCATGGCGCAGATCGGTTACAACCCCGATTCGTTCGGACATCCCGGAACGCTGCCGCAGATTCTCAAGCTCCAGGGGATGCACGCCTATGTTTTCATGCGGCCCCAGTCCCACGAGAAAGAACTCCCCGCCGACCTTTTCTGGTGGGAAGGCGCCGATGGCACGCGACTGCTTACCTACCGCATTCCGTTCAGTTATGGGTTTAACGATCGTTTGCAGGAGGCGGTCCGCCGGTTCGTCACGGATCTGCGGGAGCCAACCAAGGACTTCATGTTCTTTTACGGCGCCGGCGACCACGGAGGCGGGCCGGCGAAGGAAAATATCCAATCCATCCTGGATATGCAGAAGACACCGGGCGCGCCGACAGTAGTTTTTAGCACCCCGGGGCGGTACTTTGATGAGGTCGTAGGGGCGGTTCGCGAACCGCCCCTACAGACTGTGCCCGTCGTGGCCGATGATCTCCAGCACCACTCGGTGGGCTGCTACACGGCCATGTCGGAAATCAAGAAGAACAACCGGGCGGCGGAAGCAGCGCTTGTGACGAGCGAGAAACTGGCGGCGCTTAGCTCCGTTGTCGCCGGGTTTGTATACCCCGGGGCCGACTTCACGGCTGCCTGGAAAAAAGTGTTGTTCATGCAGTTCCACGATAGCATGGCGGGGACGGCCCTCCCTGAACACTACGACGCGGCGCGGGAGGCACACGGACTCGCCCTGGAATTAGCCAATCAAGCCCTATACGGGGCAGCAGAAAGGATTGCCTGGCAAGTTCCGACGCAGGATCCGGACTCCGAATACCTGGTGGTATTCAATCCTCATGCCTGGGATGCAAAGCTGAATGTCGAATACGATTTGGGCTGGAATTTTGAGAACACGACCGGGACGCAAAGCAACTCGCTGCTGGAAGATGAGCAGGGCAACAGAATCGCCCACCAATGGACGCAGGCTTCAACGGTGGTCGGCGACCGGACTAAGCTGGTGTTCCGCGCGCCCGTGCCGGCGTTTGGATACCGACAATTTCGGTTGCGCAGAGTCCAGCCCGCCGCGCAGCCGGTGTCAGCCGTCCACGCTTCCGACCGGGAACTGGAAAATGAACACCTGCGTGTGACGTTCAGGGAGGATGGCAGCCTCTCGATTTTCGACAAGGACGCCGGGACGGAGGTGTTCCGGGGAGGCGTGGCAGGGGCGCGCGCGGTCGTGCTGGACGACCCCAGCGACACCTGGAGCCACGGCGTGCGCGCCTACACCCAGGAGATCGGCGTCTTCGGCAACGCCCGCTTCCGGGTACTTGAGAATGGTCCGTTGCGCGCCACGGCACGAGTGCGGACGAGCTACGGATCGTCTTCCCTCGCGACCGATTGGCTGCTTTACGCCGGCGCACGGACGCTGGAGGCGCGCGTGGCGCTCGATTGGCACGAGCACCTGAAGATCCTGAAGTTCTCTTTCCCGGTGGATGTACAGGAGCCCCGGCCCACTTACGAAATCGCCTACGGATACAAGGTGCGCAAGGCGGAAGGCGACGAAGATCCCGGACAACGCTGGATCGACCTGTCAGGCCGAGGGGCGAAAGGCGAATACGGGCTGGCAGTCATCAACGACGCCAAGTACGGCTACAGCGTGCAAGATAACGATATGCGAATTTCCATCGCGCGCGGCGCCGTCTTCGCCCAGCATCGACCACGCAAGCTGGAGTCCAATGGAGAGTACATCTGGCAGGACCAGGGCGAGCAGACGATCCGCATGTTACTTGTGCCTCATTCCGGCGCATGGCAGGAGGCGAACATCGTGCGCTTGGCGGAGGAGTTCACAGCTCCCGTGCCGATCATTTACCAGGGAATCCATGGGGGGAATCGCCCGCTGGCGGCTTCCTTCCTTTCTGTGGATGTGCCCAACGTGGTGGTCTCCGCGGTGAAGAAAGCGGAAGAGGGCGACGACCTCATTATCCGCTGCTACGAAACTGCGGGGCGACCCACCAAGGCCTCTTTGAAGCTGGGCCTCGTGAATCGCCGCTGGACGGGAAACTTCCGGCCACTCGAAATCAAGACGCTGCGCGTGCCTCTGGCGGGAGGAGAGATTCAGGAAGTTAACTTGCTGGAACAATGATGGTGCGGAAATGGAAGAAGGCAAACGGTTAGTGGCTAGTGGTCAGTGGCTGGTGGCTAGAAGGCAGTGGCGTGTCTTTCAAACCAGCCACTAACCACTTAGTTTAAAATAATAGCGCTTACGCAGCCCGGCAGGCGAAAGCCCGATCCATCATATCCTCGTCGGGTACACCTTCTTCGTAATCCTGCCAGCCAATTGCGTGGGCGAGATGTCTTTGAGGTCGGCGTAGGCCGTTGTATCCAGCAAACCCGGAACCTCGGTATCGTCAAATCTCGCCGGGAGGATGTACTCGCGGTTCTCACTGAACGCGCGCGCCTGCGCGCTTTGTCGTTCGTGGGTCGCCCATTTCTTCTTTGCGTAAGCTGCCGAGATGAAAATAACCGTATACCTCGCACGTTTGTGATAAACCTCGCTCAGGTAGTCGTAAAGGTTCATTCCCCATAGGCGCACGGCCTCATCTTCATATCGATCGTAGAAAACTTTGATTCCGTTCTCTTTCAATGCTGCCGCAACTTCGTCCACATAGGGCCTGTCCTCTGAGGCGTAGGACAAAGCAACGTCGTATTTCGGTTCCATTCCTGCAGACTGGGCATCACGAATGACGCGGTTAATGCGTTCAATCTCGTCATCTACGTCTTCGTTAAGGTCTCTCAGGCTCCACCTGAATTCGACGTCTGAGCCGTCTGTAGGTAATTCCCAATTAATCGCGATTCGGTTTTCAAAGTTCTTCGCTTCTTTGGGCATGGGTTCTGGATGCGATAGGCTCGAGCCCACTGGGAGTATGATCACGAACATGAGGGACCCAGGACGGGGTTTGCCCTCGCGCCAGGAATAACGGCCGCCAACCCGAGGAGGGCGAGCATCGCGAATCCCGCGTGATTCGATATCGGAATCTTTTACGTACACAACGCCATTGCAAACCGGACGATAGCCCGGCGGTTGAGCACCTGAATACCAGCTAGCGGGCACGCGCGGATCATGCATACTGTTGATGCGTTCGCCTTCTCCCATCAGTTTCCCATTCTCGAGCCTGAAATCAACAGCTACTAGAGTCGTCGGGTTCTCAGGTGCCATGTCAACCCCCTTCAGACAAAGGATGTGTCGGGAATGAACTATTATACACGAGTGCGAGGAAGCTGACCGCCTGTGCTACAGGGCAAATCGGCTAGAATAGAGCGAAGCTGTCATTCTGAGCGAAGCGAAGAATCTCGCTCTGAAAACACGGGCGGCGCGAGATTCCTCGCTGCGCTCGGAATGACAGTCGTATACTGGGTGGGGAACCCGTATGCCTCTCGAGATGCACCAACTTCAGAAACTCGATGACTACCGCTGGCTGGTGCCGCAAGGAACCAAGCCCGGAATGCTCACCGACGCGCTCATTTACACCAACGAGCGCCTGCTGAAGGACTTGCTCAAAGACCTCTCCCTCGAGCAGGCGATAAACGTGGCCATGCTTCCGGGGATAGTGGGCCGCTCGCTGGCCATGCCGGACATCCACCAAGGATACGGCTTTCCCATCGGCGGAGTGGCGGCCACTCTGCCGGACGAAGGCGGCGTGATCTCACCGGGCGGCGTAGGTTTCGATATCAACTGCGGGGTGCGACTGCTCGCCAGCACGCTGACGCTTGAGGAGGTCCGGCCGAAGATCAAGGAGCTGGTGAACCAGCTTTTCCGCGACATCCCCGCGGGCGCAGGCCAGGGCGGGAACATCCGGCTCTCGTATCAGGAGCTGGATAAGCTGCTCAAAGAGGGCGCTGCCTGGATGGTCGGCCACAGCTACGGCAGGCCGGAGGACCTGGACACCTGCGAGGAGAATGGTGCCATCGAGGAGGCCGACCCCACGGCGGTCAGTGACCGGGCGAAGAAGCGGGGGTTGCCCCAAGTGGGAACGCTCGGGTCGGGAAACCATTTTTTGGAAGTTCAATACGTGGAGCAAATCTTCGATCCTGCGTTGGCCCAGGCGTTGGGGCTTTACTTAAACGAAATCGTGATGTTGATCCATTCCGGCTCGCGTGGCCTGGGTCACCAGGTTTGCACCGATTATCTGCGCGATATGGACGCGGACATGCGCCGCTATGGCATCGAGCTGCCCGACCGGCAACTGGCCTGCGTCCCCGTACACTCGAAAGAGGGGCAGGAATACCTTGCGGCGATGCGGGCCTCGGCGAACTTTGCCTGGGCCAACCGTCAGGGCATCACACACTTTGCGCGCCAGGCGTTCAAGCGCATCTTCGGCCAGCAGGAAGAGCTGCGGGTGGTGTACGACGTCTGCCACAACATCGCCAAACTGGAACGCCATCAGGTGAAGGGACGGGAACGCAAGGTGATGGTCCACCGCAAAGGGGCCACGAGGGCCTTTCCCGCCGGGAGACCGGAGGTGCCGGAAGTGTACAAGTCCTGCGGCCAGCCGGTGCTGATACCCGGCTCGATGGGGACGGCATCTTACGTTCTGGTTGGCGCGGAGGGCGCCATGAAGGAGACGTTCGGCACCACCTGCCACGGAGCGGGCCGGGTGATGAGCCGCACCGCCGCGAAGAAATCCCCCTTCGCGCAAAACGCCCGGCAGAGGCTGGAAGAACTGGGCATCCTGGTGCGAGCCGAGACCCGCGACGGCATCACGGAGGAAATCCCCGAAGCTTATAAAGACGTGGACGTGGTCATCGACGTGGTCCACAACGCAGGATTGGCCAAGCGTGTGGCGCGGCTGAAGCCCATTGGGGTGATTAAAGGATGATTGACGGACTTCACTTCTCCGCTTCTTCGCCGAGCTGCTGAGCCAAATAATTCTGCAAGCCGAGCTGCCCGATAAGATCGAGCTGTTCCTCGAAGAAATCCACGTGGCCTTCTTCGTCGGCAAGAATTCCCTTCAGGAAATCCGCCGTGCCGTTGTCGCCCGCCTTGCGACATGTGGCGATAGCCTCGTTGTAACCAGCCACCGCCCCCACTTCCAGCGCCAGGTCGTTCTCGAGCTGCTGCTTCACGTCCTTGCCGATATTGAGTTTGGGCAGCTCGCTCAGGTTCGGCATTCCCTCCAGGAAGAGCATACGCTCGATGAGCTCTTCCGCGTGCCCCATCTCATTGACGGACAGCTTCTTGACGCGCTTGCTCAGCCGCTCGAAACCCCAGTTCTCGCACATCTCGTTGTGTAAGAAGTATTGGTTAATGGCGCCCAGTTCTTCTTCCAGCATCTCTTGCAAAACCTTTATGACTTCCGGTTTACCTTTCATACGTCGTCATCTCCTCTATGGATCAATCTACCCTCGAAAGAGTACCACAGATGCCGTCGAAAAAGGCGGCTTGATGTGGAGGCGGCGGAACATGTTCCGATCTGATCGGGACGCCGCCACTTGGTCCGTCAGGTGACCGATAAACTCGTCGCTACGTACTCGACTGGTTTGAGTTCTCCTCCTTCTCGCGCACATGGGCCAGCAGCTTGCGGACGCTGTTGGCCAGTTGCACGACTTCTGCTTGCCCTTCCACGTCAAACTCAATGGCATAATTCCCCGCTGCCGCGTGATCGACGGCGGCCTTGAGAGCCACCAGCGGCTCGACCACCGTGCGCGGCAGGACAAAGCTTACCCAGACACTCAGGAGGATGGTGAAAGCGGAGACGATGCACAGCACCCATTCCGCCCGCCGCACCAGAAGGCGCGCCCTCTCATGATCCCGCTGGACTCGCCCCCAGCTTCGCTCCTCCAACTCGTTTGCTTCCCGCTCAATCGCGTCGCTCGAGGTACGCAGGTCTGCGGAAATCTGGTGGAAGGCTGGATCCTCGGCCTCGAGCGTGGACGCCACCTGTTCGTCAAGCGAGCCCACGCGGTTGTGAAGTTCCTCCACCAGTTTGGCGCGGTTCGTGTGGCTCGCGCTCCTCAGAAGCTCATTGAGGTCTCGGGTGTAGGCCCGAATCACTTCTCGGAGGTGTTGGGCGGGGGCCTCCGTCACTTCCCCCCGGCGTGCCACGGCGTCCGCCATGCGCCGCTGATAGAATCGAGCCTGCGACTGGATATGCTCGAGGGCTCCGCGCTCTTCGGGCTGCAACTGGCGGCACGAATCGATAATCTGCTGCATCCTGGACAGCGCCTGGTGGTTGGCGTCCAGTTCCGCCGGGTCATAAACGAGGAAGTAATTCCGTTCCGCCCGGCGAGCGTCCAGCATTTCCAGGGAGATTCGTTCCGCCAGCGTGGCCATAGGGGCATCCACGCTGACGATGCGATCCACGATCGAACCCATCGCAAAAAGGTAGTAAACCGCCAGGAAAATGACGGGTACCAGAATCAGCCGAACCAGGCCCAGGCTGTAAGCCACCCGGCGGCGCAGGGATGTACCTCGGGCAAAAACCGTGAACGGTTTTCGGGCTACCCACGTCATCCTCGGTTGTACGCGCATATCCCAGGACGTACTAAAGCGATTTGTCTTCACCTCGATTTAACTGTAATGGGTGAGATTTTACCCCAAAATCGTATTCCCGGAGACGAATTCTCTTGGCCGTCGGGAAGAAAGCCTGTGAGACCAGCCAATTGCGGAGGAGAGACAGCGTCGTCATTCCCGCGAAAGCGGGAATCCCACCCCTGCGACTTGTAGGGGTGGGGCTTGCCCTACCCTTGTCAATAGGCAGCCTGGCTAAAAGGGGACGGTCCGTCAGCCGACGGATCCCCCTACAAATGGATTCGCTTTCACGGGAATGACGATGCCGTCGACCAACGACGGAACTTTCGCGGGCCAAAAGGCGTATTCAGGAGTGGAGATAATTCCAAGCCGGGAGGCCAAACTATGTTCTGCCCACAGTGTGGAAGAGAGTTTACCGACCGCGTAAATTTCTGCTGCCAATGCGGGACGGCGTTGTTCACCCCTCCCGCGTCCCGAAAACCCCTTTCGCGCCCGCGGACCAACCGGAAGATCGCGGGCGTTTGCGCGGGTTTCGCAGAGTACTTGGACCTGGACCCCACCCTGGTTCGCATTTTGTGGGTCATGCTGGTGATCTTCGGTGGTTGTGGATTGCTCGGCTACATCATCGCCTGGATCATTATGCCGGAAGAGCCCCTCGTGCGTGTCAGCGCTGCCCCGGCGCGCGCAGTGGCTAGTGGCTAGTGGCAAGTGGCTGGTCGTTAGCGGCGATTGGCTGTGTTTTCTAGCCACTATCCACTAGCCACTCCCCTATTCCCCTTTCGGGGCTTGCTCCACTCTTAAACCGAACGGGGCAAGCTGCTCCTCGACGACCTTCTTTTCTCCCACGGTGACGATCGTTTGCCTGGAAGCGGGAAAGTACTTAGTTCCAACTTGCGCCACGTCCTTGGCCGTGACCTTTTGAATCCGTGCGCTCTCGGCCCCCAACTCTTGCGGAGGGAGCCCGAAAACCCAGAGTTGAGCCAGTTCGCGCGCCACCGCCCCCTGGCTCTGCAACTCGAGCGCCCGGGTGCCAGTCAGGTAGCGCTGCGCCATGCTGACTTCCTCAGGCCCGGGTTCTGTCGTCGCCATACGGTTCAGCTCATAGTCGATCTCGTTCAAGGAAGCGCCAGTCACTTCATTGCGAACCGCGGCCCAGGTCTGGAGAACCGCTGCCTCGTGGCGCGAGGCCAAGGCGGAAAAGGGGCTGTAGGTGTAACCCTTGTCCTCCCGGATGTTCAGGGTCAGGCGCGAGCCAAACATCCCTCCGTATATGGCATTGGCCACCTGGGTCGAGGCGTAGTCCGGAGCACCCCGCGTCGGCCCCAGTGTGCCCACGACGATGTTCGTCTGGACCGAACCCGCGCGCTCCACGTAGAAGACCTCGTGAGGGGCAGGGCGGGAAGGTTTCTCGATAGCGGCCAGGGGCGGCTCATTGGGCGCGGACCATTTCCCAAACAGGGATTCGATCGTGGCCATCAGCTTGTCGGGTTGGAAATCCCCCACGGCCACCAAAACCGCCTGGTCCGGTCGGAATCGACTCGCGTACTCATGCCGAAGGTCTTCTGCCGTAGTCTTCTGAATGGATTCCTGAGTACCGGAGATTACGCTGTAGGGATGGTCGGCGAAGACCGCTTTAGCCAGCGCGCGGCGGCCCAGGAACGAGGGGTCAGCCTCCTGGGCGCGCAGGCTTTCCACCGCATTCCGCTTGGCGAGCTCGACCTCGTTGTCGGGAAAAGTCGCATTCTCGAGGACATCCGCCAGGATCGTCAGCCCGGCCTCTGCCTTGCTTGAAAGCACGCTGGTGCTCACGGCAATCGAGTCAGAACTGGCCCCGCCGCCGAGGTCGCCACCAGCAGCCTGTAACTCCTCGGCGATTTGCTTCGCAGTCCTGGTCTTCGTTCCCTGGTCAACCGCAGCGGTAATTAATTGCGACAGGCCAGGATGCTCCTTGGGATCCGACGCAAGGCCGCCTCGCACCGCCACGGCAAAAGAAACCTTAGGGAAGCCGGGGCGCGGGACCAGCCACAGGGTGAGCCCGTTCGAGAGAGTTCGAGCGGTGACGTGAGGGGCCTTGAACGGCTCGAGCGCGCCGTAGGGCGGAAGATCCTTGGGAAGCGGCTTGCTTTTCTCCGCTCCCGAAGCCGTCAGCAAGGCTGGTAAAATAACCACGCAAACCCAAAGCGCGTGACGTATCATTACTGGGCTCCTTTCCCGCTGGCTTCCGACTTCTCCCCTGCCCCTGCTGCCGGAACGCGGTCGATGATGGTTCGATTCGTGCTCACCAGGTACTTGCGCGCGAAGGCTTTCACTTCCTCGGGAGTGACCTTGGCGAGTTCCTCCGGAATTTCGTTCACCCGCTGCGGGTTACCGTCAAATAGCGTGGCATGGGCAAGGACCGAGGCGCGCTCGACCGGAATCTCGAGCTGACCGTACCAGTCGGAGCGCATCTTGGTGCGGATTCGATCCATCTCCGCGCTTGAGGGTCCCTTGGCGGCCAAGCCGGCGATCACCGCATCGTAAGCGCTCAGCACGTCATTCTCTTTATACTTCGGGGGGTAAACGATGAGCGAAGTCAACAGGGTCGGGCCGTCGTACTCGAAGGGATTCCCGAGTGGCCAGTTAGCGCCACCGTCCACGCTCAAGGCCACCTGCTTCTCCTTCACCAGCGCCTGGTAGAGGAGCGATGCCTGCCCGTTGTGCAGGAGTTCACCTACCACCGCTCCCACCACCGCGTCGTGGGATTTCCTGGGCGGCATGCGATAACCGATGGCCAGCGCCGGAACATTGGCAAACTTGTCCGATTGCGTGGCGCGGCGTTCGGCAGTTTGCGGCGCTTCCGAAACGTCCGGCTTGGCCGGCACTTGCCGTGTTCGGGATGCCCCCGAAGTATTTCTCCACTTTTTCGAACACCTCGTCAGGCTTGACGTCACCCGTCACACAGAGAACAGCATTGTTCGGAGCGTAGTATTGCTCGTAGAAGGCTCTTCACATCCTGGATATTGGTGGCGTCCAGATCCCTGAAGTCGCCATAGAAGTTGTGCGCGTTGGGAAACTTGTTGAAAGCTTTACCCGGCAGATCGATGGCATAGAAGAGGCCGTAGGGCTGGTTCAGCATGTTGACGCGCACTTCTTCCTCGACCACCTTGCGCTGGTTCTCGAGGTTTGCGGGGGAGAAATCGAGCGTCTTCAAGCGGTCCGCCTCGAGCCAAAGCACCGGATCGAGAGCCGCGACAGGAGCCGTGTCAATATACTCCGTGAAGTCCCAGCGCGTGTCGCCGTTGATCCAGCCGCCTCCGCCCTCCACCACGCGGTCAAAAGTGCCTTTGGGGGCCTCGGGCGTCCCCTCGAACATCATGTGCTCGAAAAGGTGAGCGAACCCGTCCGGCCTTCGGGTTCCAGACGGAAACCAATGCCGTACGAAATGCAGAGGCCGAAGGTCGGCGCGGAATGATCTTCCAGCAATACGCTGAGTCGAAGCAGAGGAAACAAAGACACG
>CAVWDS010000007.1:0-7552 GCA_963753795.1 uncultured Acidobacteriota bacterium | reverse complement strand
CTAGTGTCCTGTTACGCTAGATTATTGACAACCTGATCTTGTCGGCCCCCTGGCCCCTCTTGCGCGAAGCGCCTTGGAGTGCGGCAGCGAAGCGGAGCGGAGCTGCCGCCTTCCCCTCGGCAAGAACAAGGCGGTAGCTGTCCGTCGGCTGACGGATACCGCACTCCAAGGCGCTTCGCGCAAGAGGGGCCGGGGGTGAGGGTGTCGTAGCCTTGTAAAGATTGTCGCGACACGGCAAGTAGTTCGGCAACGCATGGGGGCGCTCCCGAACCATGGAGACACACAAATGATCCGTAGCCTTGAGGAATTAATCGAGCGGGCGCGGCAGCTCGGTCCGGCGAAAATCGCGGTGATCGAGGGGCACGACCCTGACGTGCTGGAAAGTCTGGCGCAGGCGGAACCGCTGGGATTGGCGCAGCCGACTCTGCTGGGGAAACCCGCCAAGATCGAAGCGGCAGCTCGCAAAGTAGGCTATAACTTGCGCCCCGAGTCGCTGATTCCGACCGCCGGGGAAGATGCCTCCATCCGCCAGGGTATCGACCTGGTAAGGGAAGGCAAGGCCGATCTGCTCATGAAAGGGAAGGTGACGACGGCCAACTTGATAAGAGGCGTTCTGGACAAGGAACGTGGCTTGCGAACCGGAAGACAGTTGAGCCAGGTCATTGTTTTCCAAACGCCTCGAATCCCGCGGCTGATGGTCATGACCGACGGCGCCATCAACATCGCCCCCACGCTCGAGAACAAGGCGGAAATCTGCCGCAACGCTATCGAGGTGGCGCACGCGCTGGGCATCACAGAGCCCAAGGTGGTTTTGCTGGCGGCGCTGGAATTCGTCAATCCGGCCATGCCGGCGACAGTGGACGCTGCGGCACTGGCGCAGATGAACCGGCGCGGGCAGATCTCCGGCGCTTACCTGGAAGGTCCGTTGGCTCTGGATGTTCCCCTGAGCCGCTTTGCCGCAGACCGCAAATCCATTTCGAGCCCGGTGGTCGAGGCCACGGATGTGTTCATCGCTCCGGACATCGAGGCGGCCAATATTCTGTACCGGGCGATTACCTATTTTGCCGGGGGGCAGTCCGGCGGCATCATCGTTGGGGCGCGTGTGCCGCTTGTGGTGCTTTCGCGGGCGGAACCGCCGGAGACCAAGATTCATTCCATTTCTTTGGCGCTCCTCTTGATGCACCATCAGCGCCAGCCGTCCTAAGCAGATTCTGGAGTGCGGCAGCAAGCTGCCGCACTCCAAACTCACAAGGAGAGTCATCTTGAGGATTCTGGTTCCAAACCTCGGCTCCACGTCGCTGAAATATCAACTGATTGAAACCGAAGGTGAAAAGGTTCTGGCGCGAGGAAAGATCGAGCGCATCGGAAGCGCCGAGTCTCCGATCACCACGTGGGATGCCGCTCGCGAAAGGGAAGTGAAGGAGGTGGTGCGGGTCCCCGACCATCGGGCGGCAGTCAAAATCCTGCTTGATATGCTCGCTCGTCTCGGCACGCGGACCGAGGAGAAGGACGCGATTTCAGCCGTGGGTTTCAAAGCCGTGCATGGCGGTCCGCGCTACTGCGGAAGTTTCCTGATTGATGGTGATTTGCTCGCCGCGATGGAGGAGTTTGTCCCGGTTGCGCCTGTCCACAACCCGGTTTACATCCAGGCCATGCAGATCTTTCGGGAGGTTTTGCCCGGCGTTCCGATGGTGGCGGTTTTTGAAACGGGCTTCCACGCCGGCATACCGGAGAGGGCTTACACTTACGGCGTCCCCCATGAGTGGCAGGAAAAGCACGGCGTTCGCCGCTACGGTTTTCACGGCTCTTCTCATCGTTATGTGGCGCGGCGGGTCCCCGAGATCCTCGGACGGCCTGCATCCGAGCTGCGGCTTGTTTCGTGCCACCTGGGTGGAAGTTCTTCGATTTGCGCGGTGCGGGAGGGGAAATCCGTGGACTCGAGTTTCGGCTTTTCAGCCCAGTCCGGAATCGAGCACGCCACGCGTTGCGGCGATCTTGACCCCTTCGTGATTCTGCATGTGATGGAGAAGGAGAAACTGACGCCCGCGCAGGTCGGGGACGTCCTGTGCAAGAAGGGAGGCTTGTTGGGCATCTCGGGGCTCAGCAGCGACCTGCGGGATTTGGAAGAGGCGGCGTCAAAAGGCCACAGGCGTAGCGCCTTGGCTGTGGAGGTGTTGGTCTATGAGGTCAAGAAATACATAGGAGCTTTCGCTGCCGCCATGGGAGGACTGAACGCCGTGGCCTTTGCCGGTGGCATCGGCGAAAACTCCTGGCGGGTTCGCCAGGAAGTGTGCCGGGACATGGAGTTCCTCGGAATTCATCTTGATAACCAGGCCGACCACCAGCCTGTCCGGACCGACCGCATTATTTCGAACCCTGATTCCGGCGTGGCGGTGCTGGTTGTTTACACCAACGAGGAGATCGTGGTGGCGCGCGAGACGGTGCGAGTTCTGGCAGAAGGCAGTGGGCAGTAGGCAGTAAGCGGTAATTACCAGATGCCACATACCGTCTCACGCCAATCGTCGAAGGGACTTGGGGTTCTGCTTACTGCTTACTGCCCACTGCCTACTTCGTAAGGGGCAGGTGGGTGTGTGGGGTCGTTAATCTCCACGTGCTACCTGCCACCGACCGCATACGATGTTAAGGAGACTTGTTCTGAAATGAAACTGGTAACGTTTGAGAGCAACGGTGAAAACCGCGTGGGCGCCCTGGAGGGCAATTTCGTGGTCGATATTGGACTCGCTCTCGATTCGCTGCGAAGCGGCACGCTGGGCGTCGAGCAGCGGCCTGAGTTGCAAAAGGCTGTCAACACGGTGTTGGCCGGAGGAGCAAGTGTTCGCCACATGATCGATTTGCTTGAACGCGGGGAAGCGTGGCGTCGGGCGTTGGAGGAGATTGTCGATGCCGTGGTGGCCTGTCAAGAACCCTCGCACCTTCCTCGAGAAGTGTTCATGCCGCTCGAGCAAGTGCGGCTGCGGGCTCCCCTTTTGCGGCCTGGAAAGATTATTTGTGTGGGGCTCAACTATCAATCCCATCTAGGTGAGCAGGCTAAGAAAGCACCGGAGAGGCCGATATTCTTCCTGAAGTCCGACAACACCATCTGCGGCCCTGGCGACCCCATTGTCCTGCCGCCCAACTCAACCCAGGTGGACTATGAAGCGGAGTTCGCAGTGGTCATTGGAAAGCGGGGGAAGAGCATCCCGGAAGCGAAGGTCTTCGAGCACATCGCCGGCTATACGATCCTTAACGATGTGAGCGCGCGGGATCTTCAAATTGGCGATGGGCAGTGGTTCCGGGGAAAGAGTTGTGATACCTTTGCGCCCAGCGGCCCCTGGATTGTCACCGCTGACGAAATCCCTGACCCGCCAAGCCTGCGAATCTCACTCGAGCTCAACGGGCGGACCATGCAGGACGCGAACACAAAGGACCTGATCTTCAAAATCCCGTTTCTGATCAGCTACCTGTCCCAGTCACTAACCTTGGAAGTGGGCGACCTGTTTTCGACGGGTACGCCGGGGGGCGTGGGCCATCACCGCAAGCCGTCGATTTACCTCAAGCCGGGTGATACGGTCAGCGTGACAGTGGAGGGCATTGGAACCCTCACCAATCCTGTTGTTGGACCGTGAAGGATGTAGTGCGGGCGTCCCGCCCGCGCTACGGTGAACTGCCCTACCTTGCCAATTGGCTCACCGTGTCGGCCGCCGCTTCGAGCGGGAAAGACACGTGAACCGTTTCCTCTTCCGAGTCCACGTCGATATACAGTGACTTGCCCTGCTTGTGAATTTTCACGTGCTCGCGATTGCTGTCCACTTCGACCAGCGGGCCGTCGGCGCAGCGCGCCAGTTCCTTGCTCGCCGCCTTGATGGTGGGGAGCCATGGCCCAATTTCGCGTGGAGCGTCTTTGAGTTTGTCCTTGGGAATCAGCCGGGCAGCCACAGGGAGGACGGCTGCCGGCACTACCAAGTAGATGTGACTGCCGTCGCGAGTCTTTTCCCGCACGTCCACCCGCACTGCTCCCTCGTTATAAACGAACGCTCCGCCCACAACGACCATCCCAAGAGCTCCTCCGAGGAAAGTCATGCCTACAGTCATACCCACCGCCTTTCTGGCTAGCGTACGGGCACGCCCTGTCGTGCCCTTCAATCCGCGCTATTCCTCGAGTCAACCCAAATGCGGACGTTATCGTGTTCGTCCTGCACGGTGACCAGGTCGAGGCTCGCGTACTCGCCGAGGGCTCGAATTGCCGCCAGCACATTGAGCTCGTCGTTTTTGCCGGAGAGCAGCGCATCGGCAACTTTAATTGGGACCTTGATTTCCACCGTATTCGTCGCCTTCCGAGCCCCGGCGGTCTTCCCGGCTCCCTCGCGGTTCTCGTGAACCTTGATGAGCAGAAACTCCCCGGATTTTGCCACTTCCACATTCTCTTTTTTCGACTCGACGGTGACGAACTGGTTATCCCCTGCCTTGCGGACTGCCTCCAGGATGGCGCGCACGTCCACCTGGTCGAAAGCGTTCCCCTCCACCTTGACTTTGCCTTCGCTTAAATTGGCAGCCTTGATCGTGGGAAGAACGGCCTCAGCCAGGCTCAGGGGAATGTTGATGCGTACCCGTTCTCCATCTGGACCTGACTCTGTTACCCGGACGTGTATCCAACGGTCAGCCGGCATCGCCAGCGCGGCAAAGGCGAACATGAAGATCATCACACCAAGCGTTTTTTTCATCATCGGAAACTACCTCCTCACTCTAAGCGTAGGAACGTAGCGAGAGCCACGAAAGTTCCCACGATTTTTTCAGTTTAAGTTTAGAGGCGGCTTTATGCCGCCATTTGGCGAGGTGGACCCGCCCCTGCGTCGCGGTGGGGTGCGCGCCAATGTGGCGAGGTAAACTCGATGCTACAAAATTAGCCACCCACGAGCCAGGGGAAGGGTAGTTGGGCTGTCCATGGTCGACGGTAGGGCAAGCCCTACCCTTACAAATTGCAGGGGGACGGCTTGCCGTCCCCTGATCTCTACGCGAAAGGAATCCGAAGTCCGTCCATGATGCCCTTCATGTAGCCGAAGGCCAGCACCTTGCCCAGGATGGCGTATCCGGGGTGATCATTGGACTCGCCTTCCATGGTGGGGGCATGATCGGGGCGCATCGGGCCGTCGAAGCCGCTCTCATGGTAGACCTTGAGCATGCGGGCCATGTCCGTCGGGCCGTTGTCGTGGAAGGTCTCGACGAAATGTTCGCGATTGCCCTCCACATCGCGAAAGTGGACGAAAAAAATCTTCTTTTGGGCGCACCATTCGCGCGCCAGGGCTTCGATATCCTCTCCCATCAGCTTGAAGTTGGCCTGGCAGAAGGTGATGCCGTTGACGGGGCTGGGGACGAGGTTGAGCACCCGGCGGTAGTTCGCCGGACTGATAATGATGCGTGCGATTCCACGCAACATGGGAACGGGGGGGTCGTCAGGGTGCAGGGCCATCTTCACGTTGGCCTTCTCCGCCACCGGAATCACCGCTTTCAGGAAGTACTCGAGGTTTTGCCAGAGCTTCTCCTCGCTGATCACGCCCCATTCGGTCAGCCCTTTCTTCTCGGCAACTCGCAGGTCGAATTCGGAGGTCAGTGCCCCACCCCGCGCGGGGACGGCAACGTTAGTGCGATACCATCCCAGGCCCGCCATGAAGTTGTAGCAGACCATGGGGATGCCGAGCTTTCCGAGGGCCTCGAGGGCGGCGCAGCAGTTCTCAATTTCTTCGTCACGACCGGGCAGGCCTAGCTTGATCTTCTCAGCGGGCACGGGGTAACTTTCGACGCCCGCGATGGTCAAGCCCGCGGCGGTGAAATCGGCCTTGATTCTTGCCAGGGTGTCCAGATATTGCTGGCGTGGCACTTTGCTCAGCTCTCCCGCCACACCTGCGATAGCGTGATTGACACCCATCTGGCGGGCAAGTTTGAATCTCGAGTTCGGATGCGCCTCCTGGATGAGAGCCAGTTTTATCCCGGCAGGTTTGTTTGACACAGGTCTGCGGACGCCTGTCGTTGATTGGCTTGCGGTGCGCGCCAGGCTTCCTGCGGCGAGCGTCGCCAGCGCTCCTTGAAGGGCATTGCGTCGATTGACTTTGGTCATGAGTTCAATTCCTTCCCTGTTTGGCCTGGATGGGCGGCGTCAAAGCTCTAGCTCAAGCTGCCCGCATCTGGCTAGTGGTGTCATTTGGAGTAGTGTCACGTACAAAGCGCAGTCATTCCCGCGAAAGCGGGAATCCAGTCCCTAGGCAGCTCATTTACGGAGGGTCGCGGAGTGGATTCCCGCTTTCGCGGGAATGACTGCGCGCCGGAGCGCGTTCTCTTAGGGACGCGCGAAGAATTGATGCAATGCTCTCCCCCCTCGACAGAAGCTTTTGGGCTTCGTCGCGTTTGATGCCGTGGTGAAGCATCAGGAGCGCCAACGGCAAACTCCCCCGGGCGGCCTTCAAGGTTCGGGCTGCCCGGGTTGGGCTAGCGCCGGTGACCCTGGTCAATATTTGTTGGCCACGCTTGCGCAGCTTTTGATTGGTTAACTGCACGTTGATCATCAAATTGGAGAAGACTCGCCCCAAGCGCACCATGGTGGTTGTAGAAAGCATATTGAGCACGAGTTTTTGGGCTGTCCCGGCTTTCATTCTGCTCGAGCCAGCAATGACCTCCGGTCCTACCACGGGAGCGATGAAAATGTCCGCAAGCGCCTTCATAGGAGCCGCGGGGTTTACCGTCAAGCCCACCGTTTTGGCGCCGAGCCGCCGTGCATAGCGCATCCCCCCGAGCACGTAAGGCGCCTGCCCGCTGGCGGAGATTCCCACCAAAACGTCCTTGGCGCTGAGCGTGGCGCGGCGCAAGTCACGCTCGGCCTCGTGGGGATTGTCCTCCGCCGCTTCCTTCGATTTAAACATCGCCCTGCGACCGCCCGCGATGATCGCCTGCACGCGGTCGCTTCCGAAGGTGGGCATGCACTCGGAAGCGTCCACCACTCCCAGCCTCCCACTGGTTCCGGCGCCCAGGTAAATGATTCGCCCGCCGCTGCGGATGGCACGAACGGCCATCTCCACCGCGCGCGCTATCTGCGGCACGGTCTTCGCCACGGCCGGGGCGACGCGCTGATCCTCCCCGTTGATGAGGCGAAGGATCTCTGCGGTGGGTTTTGTATCCAGCGCCACCGAGGCCGGATTCTCTCGTTCTGTCGTGCGGAGAGGGGAGTGGGCCGGACTAGGGGTTAAGGGCTGGCCACTCAGCCCGTTTGGAAGAACGGAACTGTGAGCCGCAAGAAAGCTTCGCTTGGTGTACTTAGAATGTGCCAAGTAACCCCTCACCCGGCTCCGTCAGCTGACGGACTGGTGAAAGCGCCGGTCGCGGTCCACCCTCTCCCCTCGGGAGAGGGCTGATGGTGCAAACACGGTGGATACTGGCCCTCTCCCTGGGGAGAGGGTGGCGAGCGTAGCGAGTCGGGTGAGGGGTGTTTTGCCTGGTTATTTCCTCTCTAGCCCCTAGCCCCCAGTCCCCAGCCCCTGCTCTCCTGACTTCTGACTTCTGCTCG
>CAVWDS010000006.1:560000-705391 GCA_963753795.1 uncultured Acidobacteriota bacterium | reverse complement strand
GGTGCGCGACATAAGTGTGGGGGGTGATGGGCTTGGCTTTTGCGAGGACGTAAACCGTGCGTAATGATACGCTAGGCATAAGGAGGCACCTTATGCCGGATTCTCTTTCTGCCTTGGAAGCGGAACGTCGGTCGATTTTGCATCAGATCTCCGAACTGGGTGACTTTCGGCCGGGATCGATCACCGCCACCCAGGGGCGCTGCGGGAACCCCCGCTGTCACTGTCATCAGCCTGGGGAGGCGGGCCATGGCCCCACGCTCCGTCTCACCTACAAGATGCGAGGCAAGACGGTGACCGAGAGCTTCTCCAGTCCGGAGGCGCAAGGCAAGGCGGAGCGCGAGATTGCCGAGTTCCGCAAGTATCAGCAACTGAGCCGCGCTTTTGTAGAGCTGAACGATAAGATCTGCCGTCAGCGTCCGATCCCGGAGGAGGCGGGAAGGAAGGAGCAGGAAAAAAAACGGCGGAAGCCATTCAGCGGGAAGTGGCGGAAGAAGTAGAGTCCTTCCTGGCGGTGATTTTTGCCGGACGGCGCAAGTCGGGAAGGCTGGACTTGGAAGCCGTGGAGATGGCGACCCGCGCCGCCCTGCACCGCGCGGGGGCCGGAATGCTGGAGGAACTACTCACCCCAGAGGAGGAGTTTTCCCGCCAAGTTCCCTGCCTCTGCGGCCAGGCCGCTCGATATCACCAGATGCGTCCCAAGCGATTGTTGACTGTGCTGGGGCGAGTCGAGACCGAGCGTCCCTACTACGTGTGTACGCACTGTCAGCGAGGCCAGAGTCCGCGCGATCAAGAACTGGATGGGGTGGGCAGCGAGTATTCCCCCGGGGTACGGCGCATGATGGGCTGGGTGGGTAGCGAGTCGTCGTTTGAGCAGGGACGGGAGCAACTGGAACTGCTGGCGGCGCTGGAGGTCACCACCAAGGCGGTGGAACGGCAGGCAGAAGCCTTGGGGATGGAAATCGCGGCGCAGGAGCAGGTGGAAATTGAGCAGGCCCTGGAACTGGAGTTGCCGCAAAAGGGACCGGAAATCCCGGTGCTGTACATCGAGATGGATGGAACGGGGGTGCCGACGGTGGCCTCCGAGACGGAGGGACGAACTGGTAAAGAGGGAGAACAGGCCGGCACGCGGGAGGCGAAGTTGGGCTGTGTGTTTACGCAGACGAGGGTGGATGCGAAGGGCCGACCGCTACGCGACGAGGCTTCCACGACCTATAGTGGAGGGATCGAAACGGCAGAGGCCTTTGGCCGAAGGATGTACAGCGAAGCCGGGCAGCGGGGCTGGAGCGGGGCGAAGAAGAAGGTAGTGCTAGGGGACGGTGCCGTGTGGATCTGGAACTTGGCGGACGAGCACTTTCCAGGTTCGGTTCAGATCGTGGACCTCTACCACGCTCGGCAGCACTTGTGGGACCTGTCGGGAAAGTTGTGGGCTACCGAGGAGCGCCAGCGCCAACGATGGACGAAGAAGCTGGAACAGAAACTCGAGGGCGGCAAGATCGAGTCCTTAGTCAAGGAGTTGCGGTTCTTGCCCCCATCCACCCCCCAGGCGGCGGAGTTCCTCCGGCTCGAAGCCGATTACTTCGCCCGCAACGCCCCGCGCATGCGCTATCCCGAATTTCGGCGACAAGAGTTGTTTGTGGGCTCAGGCGTGATCGAGGCGGGGTGCAAAACCGTGATCGGGTCGAGGCTCAAACGCTCGGGCATGTTCTGGACGGTGCGCGGCGCCAACGCCATCCTCGCCCTTCGCTGCAATCGCTTGAGTGGCAAATTTGAAGACTATTGGGAGAACCGCAGGTGCGCCTAACCGTCACAGTTTTGTCGCGCACCCTTCCCAGCCTCGAATGTGATCGACGTTGGGCGAGGGCTTCGCGATCTCCTTCTCGATTTTGCGTTGATGCCGTGTGATCGTTCTTAGTTGGCCCGCTATAAGCGTTCGCATATGTTTGTTCTTTCCCATAGAGTCATAAGACGGAGACGCACCAAGGCGCTAGAATACAACACAGGAGATTGCGTTTTCCAGAAAAAGCCGCGGAATCAAAATCGGAGGTCCGGGCTCGCTCCTCCTACTGGATGGTGCCAAGTAAGCCATTGCACGACCCCCTCACCTGGCCCCGTCGGCTGACGGGCTGAAGAAAACGCCGGCGGCAGGCCACCCTCTCTCCCAAGGGGGAGAGGGCTGAAGCTGGGCGGTGAGCAGAAAGGAGTCGGCAGGGTCAATCCAAAATCCAAAATCTAAAATCCAAAATTGCTTCGCCCCCAGTCCCCAGTCCTCAGCCCCTAGCTATCCCGTGCTCTTCATCCCAAAAGCAATACCTCCGACGGTAATTTGCAAAAGGTGGAGGACATCCGGCTGCTGGTCGGGCGCGCGTCGCCACTTTTCGAGGAAGCGAGTCTGTAGGAAGTTGAGAGGGTCGACGTAGGGGTTGCGCAGGCGGATGGACTCCGCCAGCACGGGTTGGCGCTCTAGCAGCCGGGTCGAGCCTGAGACCTCAAGCACGCCGCGAACGCTGCGCTCATATTCTTCCCGGATGCGGCCAAAGATGCTCCGCGCGAGCGATGGGGGTCGAACTAGGGCGGCATAGCGACTGGCGATGTAGAGGTCCGTTTTGGCCAGAGAGGCTTCGGCGTTGTCGATCAGGATGGTGAAGAAAGGCCAGCCCCTGTACATCCGGCGTAGCAAGTGGAGTCCATTGGGGGCGTGGGCTTGGATGAATTCTTGCAACGCAAAGCCGAGACCGTACCATGCAGGGAGGAGATGGCGCGATTGCGTCCAGGCAAAAACCCAGGGAATCGCGCGCAAGTCGCCCAGGTTTTCCGTGTGAAAGCGGCGGCTGGGGCGCGACCCGAGCCGGATGCGCTCGATGAGGTCGATGGGTGTAGCCTGGCGAAAGTATGAAACGAACCCCGGCGTTTCGTGGACGAGCTCACGATAGAAGGCGCGGCTGCTGGCGGCGAGTTCCTGGGCGTACTTTTCCCACTCGGGAATCTGATCCGCCTCGACCCGCCGGAAGTGCAGCAGATGCGCGTGCAGCACCGCTGTGACGAGTTGTTCGAGGTTTCTCTCCGCAATGGCCGGATTCGCATATTTGAGGGAAATGACCTCGCCTTGTTCCGTGATCCGCAGCCTCCCCCGGGGGCGGCGAAGGGTTGTGCCTCGATGCTGCGATGGGATTGTCCTCCTCCGCGGTCGATCGTCCCACCCTTGCCGTGAAACAAACTGAGGCGAACGCCACACTTCTCTGCCACCGAGGCCAGCCTCTTTTGGGCGCGGAAAAGCGCCCAGTTCGCGGCCACATAACCTCCATCCTTGACCGAGTCGGAATAGCCCAGCATGACTTCCTGAAATTCATGGCGGGATTTCAGAATGCCTCGATAGAGGGGATCGGCGAAAAGCTCTTGCATGATTCCCGGACCAGCTTCCAGATCGTCGAGGGTCTCGAACAGGGGAATGACGTCAAACGAAGATTGCGGTTCGCCCTTGCGGATTTCCACTAAGCCCGAGTGCCGCCCTAGCAGCAGAACATCCCACACGTCTGCGGCGCTGGAGGTCATACTTAATATGTAGCGATGCGCCGCCGCTTCTCCGTCGCGAGTCTGAATCTCTTTGAGGGCTGAGAATTCTTCCAGGACGCGCCGGGTAGATGTAGATAAGGCGATCTGCCGAGGGGTCTTGAGAAGAAGCCTTTTTATGGAAAGAACGCGCGTCTCGAGGGGTCGAGAAGAAAGCCCCTGCTTGCGCAAAAGCTCCTCCGCGGCGGCGCGGGTAGCATAGGCATGGGTGCGAAAATCAAGGCTTGCGCCATGAAAGCCGAACACCTGCGAAGCTACACGAAGCCTGCGGGCCCCTAGTTTGGAAATTCGAGGGCTGGGGTGGCGCGCCAAGAGGCGTTCGAGCTGCCGGAGGTCGCGGGTGAATTCTTCGGGAAGTTTGTAGGCGCCGCGGGCGCGATCCACGGTCTGCTCGAGCCTCCACATCATGACGCGGAGCTTGTGGCGGTAGAGCTCGCTCGGCTGATCGACTTCCCGAAAAGCGCGCGTGGCCGGAAAGCGGCGCAGGAGTCGATCCAGGTCGCGTTTGATTTCCGGAACGTGACGGCAGGGAAATGACGCCAAGCCCAACATGCGCCTGCAACCCTCGCGGTAGTAACGCAAAATGCTCCAGCGGACTTCTTCGGCGGCTTCTTTACTGGTGTCTGGAGTGACGTTGGGGTTGCCATCCCGGTCCGTGCCTACCCACGAGCCAAAACTCAGGAAGGGGTGGGGTTCGGAAAGGTCGGGATCGTAACGACAAAGCTCGTCGCAGAATTTCTCCCAAAAGCTTCCTGCCAAGTCGTAAATGGTCCGCTCGAGGAAGAAGCGTGCATTCTCACTCTCGACTTGAGGCGTAACCGGGGTCTCACGAACCTCATCGGTGAGCCACAGAGCTTCGATCCAAGGGTCGATAGCCTGCTCGGCGCTGGCATCGAGCGCCCCATGCCATGCTTGCAGCGTTCTTCCGATGCGCAGGATGTGGTTGAGGACGCTGCGGCGCTTCGCTTCCGTAGGGTGGGCCGTAAGCACAGGCTCGATGTGCATCGAGGCAAGCACTTGCTTGAGATGGGAGAGCGGAACTTGTTGGCGGCGCAGCTCGTTGAAGGTCAGGCGCAGTGACATGGGCGCGCCCGCTTCCTGGGATGCATAGGCGCGCAGGCGGCGAACCCGTTCGCGTTCCTCACAAAGGTTCACAAGATGAAAGAAAAGGCTGAAAGCATGCGCCACTCCGGTGGCCCGCACGCTGGAGAGGTCGCGGACGGCTGACTCCTTGACTCCCAGAGGCTTGGGATCGGGGTTCTGCCGGATCTGCTTGGCGAGCTTGCGCAGATGCTCAATCGCCTCGAAGGTTTTGGCGCCACACTGCTCCCGCACAATCGCGCCCAGGCGCGTGGTGAGGAATCGTACTTCCTGCCGCAGCGGTTCGTTCATCCCAGAAAAGGTTTCAGGTAACGGGTGTCAGGTGCCAGGTATCGGGTGCCAGGTTGCGAGTCAACGTGTCATTCCGAGCGGAGCGAGGAATCCCGCTCTGGTTATGCAGGAAGGACTCACAGCAAGATTCCTCGCTTCGCTCGGAATGACACGTTCTGTTGACGATCGACGGTCGACTTCTTCAGGCCGTCTCGCCGAGCACCTGTTCCAGAACCTTCCGCAACGCCCCGAGGCTCGGCTCGACGCGAAGCCTCTGGCGGCTTTCCTGATCTTCCGAGCGCTGGCGCATGATGTACTCGGTATCTTTCAGTTGGTGGCCCGTAAGAACGCAGACGATGTCTGCGTGCCAGGGAATTTTTCCGGCGCGCACTAACTTTCGAACCCCGGCGATAGTCGCTGCGGAGGCGGGTTCACATCCTACGCCGTCTTCCGCCAGCATGGTCTTGGCCTCAAAGATTTCCCTGTCGGTGACGCATTCCGTGAACCCCCCGCACCACTCCAGCACGCGTTGGGCCTTCTTCCAATTGGCGGGATGGCCAATGCGAATAGCGGTGGCCTCGGTATCGGGTTTATCGACTGGGGTCAGTTCGTTCAGGCCGCCCGCCATCATCTGATGAAAGGGACTTGCACCCGCTGCCTGCACCACGACAACCTGCGGCACCTTTTCGATGAATCCAAGCTCTTTCAACTCCCGCAGTCCCTTGCCGATGGCGGAGACGTTGCCAAGATTCCCGCCCGGAACCACGATATAGTCGGGGGGGCGCCAGGCCCGTTGCTCAAGCATCTCCGCCACGATGGTTTTCTGTCCCTCGATGCGGAAAGGGTTCACGGAGTTCACCAGGTAAAGATCCAGTTCCGCCGCGATCTCTCGCAGCAGCCTGAAAGCCTCATCAAAAGTGTCGCCCACTTCCACCACCAGCGAGCCGAAATCCAAGGCCTGGGCAAGCTTGGCAGCGGAGATTTGCCGGTAAGGCACAAAGAGCAACGACTTCATGCCCGCTCGAGCCGCGTAGGCAGCCATCGAGGAAGAAGTATTGCCGGTGGAAGCGCAAGCCACCCTGCGAATTCCACGCGAGGCGGCCCGCGTGATACAGGCGGTCATCCCTAAGTCCTTGAAGGACCCGGTGGGATTGTTGCCCTGGTGCTTGATGGTCAAATGGACGGGGCCTGCCCACCATCCGGTGCGGCGGGTTCCCACAATGGGTGTCGAGCCCTCGGAGAGCGAGATAATCCGGTCGCCCGGTTCGATGAAGGGGATCAACTCGCGGAACCGCCACACCCCGCTGCGGTCGATGGGTTCGCCACTCAAACGCCGCTGATGCCACGCCCGCCGAAGAGCCTCGGGATCGAAGCTATCAAACTCGTATTTCACCTCCAGAAGCCCGCCACAGTAAGCACAGGCGTGCGCATCCTTCTTGGGGTTTTGCTTGCGCCGGCAAGCTTCCTCGATGCATTGGAGGTAGGCGGACATCGTTACAGTTTGAATTCTTCGTGAATGGCCTTCACGGCTTCCTTCACGTCAGAGGACTTTACAGCAAACGAGATGCTCAATTCGGAAGACCCCTGGGCGATCGCGATAATGTTAATTCCGCGCCGCCCCAGCGCTGCGAAAGCCCGCCCGGAGATGCCCGGCGTGCCCTTCATGTTTTCGCCGATGGCCACGACAATGGCCACATGGGGCATGATCTCGACCGCCGCTGAGCGGTCGTGAATGATCTCCAACTCAAATGTCTTCTCGAGCTTGGCTTTCGTCCGTTTCAAGTCTGCATCGTGGACGGCAAGGCAAAGCACGTTTTCTGCGGAGGATTGAGTCACCATGAGGGAGGTGATGTCTTCCAGGCTGAGGCAAGTGAAAACCCGGCTGGCCAACTGGGCGAAGCTCAGTCGATCTCCTCCACTGACCATGATGAGACCTGCTTTGCTCAAGGAGGTGATGGCCTTCACGCCCGGCGGGCCCTCGGACGCGGAAGGGACGATCCGGGTTCCCGGGCAGGAAGGGTTAAAGCTGTTCTTGATCCAGACCGGAATCTTCTTCTTCATCACCGGCTGAATGGTCTTGGGGTGGAGCACCTTGGCTCCGAAAAAGGAAAGCTCGATGGCTTCCCGGTAGGAGATGCCGGGAATTATCCGCGCCTCCGGAACCAGGCGCGGGTCCGCCGTCATCACGCCGTCCACATCGGTCCAGATCCACACTTCGTTGGCATCCAGAGTCGCCCCAATAATAGTGCCGCTGAAATCCGATCCACCCCGCCCCAGCGTCGTGCAGAGGCCCTCGGGTGTTGCGCCTCGGAATCCGGTAATAACCGGAATGACCCCGCGCTTGCGAAGTGGGGCCAGGCGCTGGCGAGTTTTGGTCTCGGTCTCCTCGAAAAGGGGGGACGCGTTGCCAAAGTTGTCGTCCGTGACGATGAGCTCGGTGGCGTCCACGGCCTCCGAGGCAATGCCCAGGGAGCGAAGGATGGCCGCCACGAGGTTTGCAGACATCACTTCGCCCAGGCTCGAGAGCATATCCATGGCCCGAGGAGTAACTTCCCGAACTAAGGAAAAACCCGAACATAAGTTCTCGAAGTTACCGACCTGGGCGGCTAAGCGAGGCAACACGAGAGATTGTTCGGCGGCCGAGAGAAGCAGATCGGCGACTTCACGGTGACGCCGCGCCAGCTCTCGCCGCACGTTCTTCCAGTGTTCGCCATCGCCGGCGCTGGCGTCCGTGGCGGCGCGAATCAGCATGTCCGTCACTCCGCCCATGGCCGAAACCACCACCGCCATTTCGGCGTGCTGGGCATGCTCGGCCACCAACTTCGCCACATTTTGCATCCGTTCGGCGTTCCCCACCGAAGTCCCGCCGAACTTCATCACGACGAGTGGCTTCTTCCCTTTTGCTTGAGTGGTTGCTTCTTTAATCATAATTCGTTTCATGCCTCGGGTATAAATCAATCCCTGCCAGCCTGAGCGAACCGGAGGCCTGGCTGCGCTCCGGGCTGCTAGCGAATCATATTCGTGGTCGTGGATGAGGGGACAGAAGCAGGGGTCTTTGTCGATTCGCGGACGACGCCGATGAAAACCTTGGCAGGAAGCGACAGGTACCGGTCCCGGCGGTACACCAAACCTAATTCCCTGTAAATCTTCTCGCCTTGCAGAGGAATAAGCTTCAACACGCCGGCCTGGACCTCGGGTTGCGCATAGGTCCTGCTGATCAGGGAAATTCCCAGGCCCGCGCCCACAAATTTCTTGATCGTTTCAACGCTGGCCAGCTCCATGGAAATCTGGATGTGGTCACGGTATTCTCGCAACAGCCGGTCAATCACCACCCGCGTGTGACCGGTCTTGGGCAGGATGAGCGGGTGGTGTGAAATCTCCTCCGGCGTCACGCTCTTGTTCTTGCTCAGGGGGTGATTCTTGGGCACCACGAGCTGCACTTCGTCGCGAAAGAGCGGAATGACCTCGGTGTTATTGGCCGCGTGCGGCAGAGTGACGATTCCCAGGTCCAGGACGCCCTCCTGAACCTTCTGTAAGATCTTGTGGCTGAAGTTGCGGTAGATACTGATCTGCACCAGCGGGTAAAGCTGTTTGAACTTGGCAAAAGTCTTGGGCAGAACGTAGAGGCAGGTGGCCTCGTTGGCCCCCATGTAGAGCTTTCCGCGGGGCGTCTGGTTCAGCTCGGCGATGGCTTGCAATGCCTCTTTATGGAGGTCCAGCATCTTGTCAGCGTAGCCCCGAAGGATCTCGCCCGCCGGGGTCAGGAGAACTTTCTTGCCGCTCCGGTCGAACAGCTTTTCCCCACACTCCTGTTCCAAAAGCCGCACTTGCGCGCTAATGGCGGGCTGGGTGCGAAAAAGTTTCTCCGCCGCGCGGGAGAAACTCTGCAGCTTGGCGACTTCCAGAAAGCTGGCTAGCTGGTCATAGTCCATCGTGGTTTGTTTACACCTACCTTTTACTATATCAGATTGCGCGGGCTTGACAGATACAAAAATCAAAACCACAAACGTGGAGGTGGGATCGGGTTGCAAACATGTAAAGGAACGCAGATGAAGCTTGCACCCGGCATGCTGTTAAGGCAGACGGAGCGCGTTTCGCAGCCACTCTTTTCTTGTAAAGCGCTAGCGGTAGATTTCCTTGCGATGCCCCACGCGGAGGACTAGCACCACCAGGCGGTCGTCTTCGATCTTCGAGATAAGCCGGTAATCGCCCACGCGGTACTTCCAGAACTCCCCCAGCCGCGAGCCGTGCAGCGCCTCTCCGAGGCTGCGCGGATCGTCCAGCTTGGCGACTCGTTCGTGAAGGAACCTGAGGATTCGTTTCCTGTTCTGAGGGTCCAGTTTGCCGAGCTCTCGGTCCGCTGACTCCGACAGTTCAACGTTCCAGGCCATGACGTTTCATTGCGTCTTTGAGCGGGATGGTGCGTTCTTCGCCGCTCCGAATGCGTTCCAGCGCGCGTTCGGCCAGATACAGATCTTCGATCTCTTCCAGGTGCTCGAGGATGGCTTCCCGGACGTAGAAGGTCTTGGTGCGCCCGGTGCGCCGGGCGAGCTTCTCCAGGCGCTTCTCGACGGACTGCGGCAGTCGAATCGCCAGCATAAGGACCTTTCTCCCGTGCGCCCCTAACCGAGGCGAGGGGAACCCTTTCTCGCTATACAAGTATAGCACATCCACGCCCCGCCATCGCGTGCGACGTCGGCAAGCGTCAAAGCCGCGGACCTTGGAGAGCAGGTCCGCGCTCGCCCCTAAGGGGCATGGCCGCGCATCTGTAACCAAACATCCACGCGCGGCGTTTCCCAGTTGTACGGTTTGTCGAGAACATCAGGCAGGCCATCACCATTGAGGTCCGTAACGCGTGCTTCGTGAAACCCAATTCCACGGGAAAAGAGTGTCTTCCGGAAATGTCCGCGGCCATCACCGTAGAAGACCCAAGCTTCGGCATTAGGATTATCAGGACCAGGTCGGCTCTCGGTCCACTTGGCCATCTCGGCCGCGAAGATGTCGAGCTTGCCATCGCCATCGATATCGGCGACCTGGAGGCTGTGGCCGTGGATTACGTCCCGGCCCGCCAAATCATGGCCTATCCATGAGTTGTGATTTGCCGGGTCACCCCTGCATTCGTACCACTTTAGCGGCGCCACCCCATCGCCGGAATTAATGACGACTTGCGGGCACCTCGCGCCTTTGATGAAACGGCCGGCTGCCACGCGGCCTCCGCTGTCGGCGATCTTGATGGGCCGAAAATGGCCATCCCGCTCGTACTTGAACCAGTAGTTTCCGGCCAGCAGGTCAATCCTGCCGTCCCCGTCGATGTCGATCGCGGCCAGTCCCTCGGCGTATTTCGCGGGACCCTCGCCAGCGCTTCCCGAATTGATTTCCTGCGTGGGCCACTGGTCAACTTGGCGTGGGTTGGAGGGAATATCGGCTATGAACAGCTTTTTGGCGCCTTGGTTCCAGAACACAAGCTGGGGCTTTCCAGTCCCTTTGAAGTCTGCGAAGATCTGGTCGTGGTGCTGATGGGCCCCGCCGCTCTTGATGATGTGCCGTTCCCAGGGGACCTCCGGATCGTAGTGCCCCCCGGGGTTACGCCACCACCAAAGCTGGTCGCCCTGGTAGTCCGCCCCAAAGACGATGTCGGGATACCCGTCGCCATCGATGTCGTAAGCCGCCCCGCCCGCTTCGACGGTCAGGAATTCTTTCTCGATGACATAGCGGTTCCAACCGCGGGGATTGCGCCGATACCAGACCAACGCTGGCGCCTTCTGCCGGAAACTCAGCACGAAGTCGTTCAAGCCGTCGTTGTCCAGGTCGGCGACGAGGGCGCCGGTCTGCTCCTTGGATTCGCCCGGCGCCGGCAAATCACCATTTGCACTCGACAGATGCCTCCATTGGATCTTCGCCCCCTGGACCGGGGTGCGCGCCGGAGAGGGAAGCACGCTCGGCCGTGCTACGAGACAAAGCAAGATCACAACCGCCGTGGCAGTGGTCGTTCGTATCCCTCTCATCTCCTTCTCCTCTTTGACTAGCCGACGGCGCGGTAGCATACCACTGAGCGCTCGCTACAGGAAATGGCAAGTCTTGCTCGAACCGCCACACCCTTGACAGCGCGGCCAAACTCGGGAAGTATTCTTCTTTCATTTCGAGTCCGATAAAGGAGGCTTATGGCAGTTTCCAAACCCGTGGGATATGCAGTGATCGGATTAGGAGGATTTGCGCAACGCGCGATCTTGCCCGGCTTCCGGCATAGCAAGAAGGCCAAGCTGGTGGCCCTGGTGAGCGGTGACAGGTCCAAGGCCAAGCGCCTTGCCACGAAGTTCGGCGCTGAGGCCTTTTACACTTACGAGGAGTTGCCCGCCTGCTTCAGCCATCCGCAGGTGGAGGCTGTGTACATCGCCACCGACAACGGCTCGCACGCCCGCTATGCCGTTCAGGCGGCAAACGCCGGCAAGCATGTGCTTTGCGAAAAGCCGATGGCGAATTCGGTGGAAGAGTGCCGCCAGATGGTCGAGGCCTGCCGCGCTTTCGACCTTCGCCTGATGATTGCCTACCGGAAGTATTTTGAACCGGCCAGTCTTGAGTTCAAGAAAATGATCAGGAGCGGGAGACTGGGGCGGCTGAAATACATTCATTCGGCTTTCGGAATTGTGATCCGTACTCGGGGGCAAGTTGGCTCGTGGCATCTTGATCCCAAGCTCTCAGGCGGCGGCTCGCTGCCGGACGTGGGAGTTTATTGCGTGAATACCATCCGCTGGCTGGTGGGCGAGGAACCTGTAGAAGTTTCTGCCTATCAGTGGGCGACCGATCCCCAGACCTTCAGCCAAGTGGATGAGAATATCTCCTTCCGGCTGAACTTCCCCCACGGGCTTGTGGCGCAGGCCACCTCGAGCTTTAAGGCCGCGGAGTCGTCCTTTTTGCAGGTCCACGGCGAGAAAGGCTGGGCGGCCCTCAACCCGGCGTTTCAGTGGGATCTCGAGCGCTGTCTATTCGGCCAGACGGGCGGCCGGTGGTTCGAGAAGAAGTTCAAGGTCATTGACGAGTTGGCGCTGGAGCTCGATGCCTTAGCCGACTCCATCCGCCGCCACCGCGACCCCGAGCCGAACGGCGTCGAGGGAATGCGCGACGTGGCCGTGATGAAGGCCATCTATCAGTCGGCGCGCGAGGGCCGGACGGTGCCCATCATCATGCCGGAATAGAGAGGCAGCTCATCATGTTCATACCCGCCGTTTATGCGGTCGCGCTCTGCATGATCATTCTCAGCATGATTTGCTGGGGCAGTTGGGCGAATACTCAAAAGCTTTGCAAAGGCTGGCGATTCGAGCTGTTCTATTGGGATTATGTTTGGGGCATTCTGCTGATCGCGCTGCTCCTGGGCTTTACGCTGGGAAGCACCGCGGCTGCCAGCCCGGATAGCTTCGTTCAAAACCTGCGCGCAGCGGATGGTCAACATTTCCTGCTCGCCTTCCTCGGTGGCATCGTCTTCAACCTTGGCAACATTCTGATTGTGGCGGCTATCGCCATTGCGGGCATGGCTGTAGCCTTCCCGGTCGGTGTCGGGTTGGCGCTGGTGGTCGGCTCGGTCCTTAATTACATCGTCACGCCAAAGGGCAACCCGTTGATGCTTTTCGGCGGTATCGCATTGGTCTGCCTTGCCGTTGCCCTGGACGCGCTGGCCTACCGAAGGCGGGCGAAAGATCTGACCGTGAGTGTAAAAGGGATCGTCGCCGCCGCGCTGGGTGGCGTGGTGATGGGACTGTTCTATCCTTTCATCGCCAAGGCGATCAAAGGAGAGAACCACTTCGGTCCGTACACCGTGGCCTTCGTCTTTGCTCTGGGGGTGCTGGTCTCAAATTTCCCAGTGAATTATTTCTTGATGCGGCGGCCGGTTTCAGGACCGCAGCTTTCGGTGCGTGATTATTTTCGCGGCACCGTGCCGTGGCATTTATGGGGCATCATTGGCGGCATGTTCTGGGGTGTGGGCACGATCTCCAACTTCGTCGCCTCTTACGCACAGATGGTTGGCCCCGCAGCTTCCTACGCGCTCGGCCAGGGTTCGATTATGGTCGGCACAATCTGGGGTGTGTTCGTTTGGAAGGAATTCAAAGGCGCTGATGCAACCACCAGGCAGCTACTGGCACTGATGTTTGCCTTTTTCATCATCGGCTTGGTGTGCGTGGCGCTGGCGCCGGTGGTGAAATGAAAGATTGATTCATTCCAGAACAGCTAACCTTGTCATGCTGAGCGGAGCGAAACATCCCTGCAGTTCGTTGCAGTCTGAGCAACTGCAGAGATCCTTCGCTACGCTCAGGATGACAACGAACGGGTGACGCTAGTCATCTCACCAAGAAAGGTCATATGCAGATTCTAAACCGAGTGCTATTCATTGCTTTGGTATTCGCCCTGACTTCTCTTCCTGCTGTGGGTGCGAGGACGCCCATTATCCTCGACACCGATATTGGCTCGGACATTGACGACGCGTTCGCGCTGGCGCTCATCGTCAATAGCCCTGAGTTGGATCTCCTGGGTGTAACCACCGTTTCGGGCGATACCCAGGCTCGAGCGCGCCTTGCGACCAAAATGCTTTGGGAGGCGGGCGGCGCCTGGCGCAAAGTTCCGGTTTATGCGGGTGCGCCCGGAAAGCCCCAGACCATTGACCAGACCCGCTGGGCCAAGGATTTCACGAGTCCCGCTTTGCATATGAGCGGAGCTGTTGATTTCCTGAAGGCTGAAATCAACCGGCGGCCTGGAAAGATCACGCTCATCACCATTGGGGAACTGACCAATGCGGCTGCTCTACTGAAATCCGACCCTTCCCTAGCGAAGAAGATCAAGCTGATCGCCATGATGGGCGGATCGGTGGCGCGCGGTTATGCCCCGAATTCGAAGCCCGACGCGGAATGGAACATCAAGTCGAACCCGGAAGCGGCCCAGACCGTGTTCTTGTCTGGTGTGCCGCTGCTTGTGGCCCCGCTCGACGTCACGGGGATGCTGCAACTCGATGCCGCCGGGCGCCGCCGCGTCTTCACCCATCTCACGCCGCTCACCAATGCCCTGACGATTCTCTGCCACCTCTGGGGCAACGAGACTCCGACTTTGTTTGACCCCATGGCGGTGGCCATGCTCATTGACCCAAGCATGTGCGAGACTCAACAACTGGCCATCGAAGTTGATGCTGAGGGATTCACCCGGGTCGTCAATGGCAAGCCCGCGAACGCTACGGTGGGAATGCATACCGATCCCAAGAAGTTCTTCGAGCTCTATCTCGGCCGCGTGGCGCCCTGAGAGCAGGTGTCAGGTGCCAGGTGTCAGGTGTCAGGTCTTCAATTTGTGATTTGCGATTGGTGATTGATAGGCGCCAAGGCTCCGAAAATCACCCTTTGAACGTCATTCCCGCGAAAGCGGGAATCCAGCTCTTTCTGGCTTGGCCCCGAAACTCGGTACCTGACACCTGGCGCCCGAGCCCTGAAACCTGTCAATCACAAATCACAAATGACAAATCACAAACCTGAAACCTGGCGCCTGGATCCTGTCAATCACAGATCACCAATCACAAATCACAAATTAAAAACCTGGCACCTACTTGTAGGGCTGGAGCTTCGCTTCAATGCGGTCGTGAATCCAGTGCGGGTCCCACCATTCGACTGGATTGACGGGGATTCCGTCCAGCAGCATGGTGAAGTGCAAATGGTCGCCGGCTGCCAGCCCGGTCTGGCCACTGTGGGCAATGGCTTGGCCGTGGTTCACTTCTTCGCCTTCCTTCACGTCGTACGAGCTCAAGTGGGCATAAAGGCTTTGCAGGCCGCAGCCATGGTCAATCACCACCACGTTGCCGTAGATCCCCAGAAAGCCCACGTAAATTACCTTCCCATCGTTCGCGGCCAACACCGGCGTGTGTTGGACAACCGCCAGATCAAACCCGAGGTGCGTCTGGTGGTCGACGACCTGGCTGTTGTACAGGTAGGTGCGGTAGTCAGCAAACGACGCCTCGACTTTGGAGTTTCCCAGTTGCACGAAGGGTTGAGTCCAGGTGAGGTGCGAGGCGGTTTTCTGGGAGAAGGCCACCAACTGCTGGGCATCCATGCGGCGAAGCGGGCCGTTGACCAGCAGGAAATTCTTCAATAGGTCGCCTTGGTCCGATAACTCGGGGGTCTGGCTCAAGATCGGCGGAACCACACGTTGCATGAAATCGTCCGTGACGTTAATCGTGTCAGACTTGAACTTCTTGGGGAAGACTTTGTAATTGAAATTGACCAGGGTTTGGTTGCCGGCGTCGTCGCGCGCCACCACGCGGGCCGGCGCGGCGGGATCAACGTCATAAGGATATGCAAAGATGCACATGCGTGTGCTGGGATCGGAGTCTTTCACCGGCCAGCTCGGGAAAAAGTAATTGCCCACTTGCACGCCGGATTCAACCGTCCCCTGGGAAACCTTGAAAAGCGCCATATCGCAGCCACCCTGGTTGATGTAGTGCTGCGCGGTCAGAACCTCGACGCGGGGCGGAACAAAGCGGACGGGCAAGTCTTTGACGAGTTGGCTCTGGCCACCCCGGAAGAATCGCCCCCAGGAATCGTTCGTCGCCGTAACGATGAGCGTCGCCGAACCTTCCTTCAGGTCGGGTATCTCCTTGCGGCCCACGCTCGCCTTGAATGTGGCGCCACTCCCGACATGGCGCGACCAGAACTTCCACCACTTCGACGTGGGGACCACCCAAGCGCTGCTCTCCATTGGAATTTGATAGGTTCCGTCTCCCTGACGGACTTCCAGCACAACCGACTTGAGGTGATAGTGCGAATCGTGAACTCTAAGTTCCAGGGGAGTGTTCACGCCGATTCCCCGTATCACCCCTTGCACGTCGATCGAAGGCGCCTCACGGTTCGTGACCTTCAGTGCCAACCCCGCAATCACTAGCAAGAGCACGACCGTCAAGAAGACAACCGCCTTCCCAACGCCCGCTTCCTGATTCCCCAATAATTTTCGCAACTCATGACCTCCTATTGTTAACGATCGAGAAGGTGGCGCCTGGCCATGGAGCAAGGACGGCAATCGGGGCGGTTGCACAGGAGTGCGTCCGGCTGTTCGCCGATCATCTCCACCACGGCACTAATCACGTCCCTCCCCTTCATAAGGAAGCACAGAGCTTCGCCCAGAATGAGGTCGATTATCATGTTATCGCGACGCATCGGATATTCCGCTGCGTTGAATGCCATGGAGCAACTAGCCGAACAGTCCAGTTGGTGATCGATGATCTTGCCGTCCGGCAGCAGTATCTTGACGATGGGCAAGGGCCCGTCTTCCCAATCGAATTTCGTACGGCCGGCATACGATTCACCTACGTGAATACATGAGTTGGCCAGGTGCGTGACTCCCAGGAGCAGCACATAGCCCCCGGCCTGCGCCAAGCGGTCAATCGGCGAACCAATCCCAAACGTCGGAAACTTGTAATGGTCGGCCAGAAATTCAGCCGCCCGCTTGCCTTGAGCTGTGATGGAGTGAGTCGGATGTAAACTCCTCAGAGTTTCCGTCCGCTTCCTGAATATTTCGGTCAACGCGCCGGTCCTGCCCGGTGTGGCGTGCGCATCGAAATAGGGGAACGGCAAGTGGACCCGGTAATTGAACGCGGGCATTGCCAGGGTTCCCTCTGTGCCGACAACCTCGAGTAAAGCGTCGATCAGCGCATCGGGCCCACCTTCAACAGGCCCCACGCTGCGGAGACTGCTGTGCACTAACAAATGGTCCCCAGGCCTCATCCCTTTGGAAAAGAGGGTTTCCTTGACCTGCGCTTTGGTCAGCATGAACGACCTCCTCAGGTCGCGTGTTTCACAGCCAGCGTGGGGCGTTCATGCGGAAGGCCGCGAACCTGCGGCGGCCAAAGAGCGCCAAACGCGGGGCTAGAGTCCCAACCATATCACGCCCCCGCCAAGGACGCCAATAACGCGCAGGCCTAATAACGCGCAGACCCTTGGCATAAGGCATCACCGGCGGTAGAATTCTTTTCCCCCATGGACGACGAGGCCCGCTTGTGAGAAAGTTTATGGTTGGGCAGGGAGTAGCAGGAGCGCACAATTATGAAGCCGCTGAAAGTCGTGGTCACTGATTACATCGAGCCTGATCTCAATTGGGAAGCGCAGGAGATGGTCCAGCGGGGCCTGGAATTCCTAACCTATCAGCTCAAGTTCGCACCGAGTGCAGACGTCATCGCTGCCACTCGGGACGCCGATGTGGTGATCGTCAATATGGTGCCCATCACCCCCGAGATTATCTCAGTCTGGGAGAGGTGCCGGCTGGTGATCCGTCACGGGGTCGGCTACGACAACGTGGATGTGGCGGCGCTGGAAAAAGCGGGCATTCCCCTCTGCTACATTCCTGATTACTGCGCCGAAGAAGTCGCCGAGCAGGCCATTGCGCTTCTGCTGGCCTGCGGCCGGCGCTTGGCCGCCAGTCGTCGAGCGCTCGATATTTCGTCAGCGCGTGGCGCCTGGGATTTCGCAGAGACTGTTCCGATATACCGCATGGCGGGCCAGACCCTAGGCATCATCGGCTGCGGTCGCATCGGCTCTCTGGTTTATCGCAAGCTGAAATCCTTCGGGCTCAAGTTCCTGATCTGCGATCCATATCTTTCGAAAGAACGGAAAGAGGAACTGGGGATTGAAGTGGTGGACAAGGAGACGGTGTTCCGCCACGCCGACTTTATTACCATTCACACTCCGCTGACTGCCGAGACACGGCACCTTGTAAACGACCACACCCTTGCCCTGATGAAGCCCACTGCCTACCTCGTCAATACTTCACGCGGGCTGATGGTCGACTTGCAGGCACTTGCCAAGGCGCTTGAGAAAGGCGTGATCGCCGGGGCAGGGATCGACGTTTACGATGTCGAGCCTCCCCCGCCCGACTCTCCCCTTTTCCGGATGCCCAACACCGTTCTGACGCCACACTTGTCCTGGTATTCCGAGGACGCGGGGCGGCGCATCCGGGAACTGATCGTTTTGGAGATTGACCGGTTCCTGGCGGGCCAGCCCCCGCGCTTTGTCGCAAAGTAGCGGCGGCTTTATGCCGCCACATGGCGAGGTGAACTCGCCGCTACAACGGCCGAGTTTGAGAGGAGCATCATGAACCACAAGGTCGCGTCCGTAAAGGGGCCCTTGCCCGGTCCTCGATCCAAAGATCTCTTGGCACGCTGGGCACGCGTCGAGGCACAATGCACGGGCTACCAGGCGCAGGTTGCCTGGGACCACGCTTCTGGCGTGGTGGTGACCGACGCCGACGGCAACACTTTCATCGACTGGACCTCAGGCGTTCTGGTTACCAACGTGGGACACTGCCATCCCGACCTGGTCAAAGCCGTGCAAGCGGTCGCTGCGAAGCTTCTGAACAACTATGAATGCCTGCACGAATCTCGTGTGGAAGCGGCGGAAAAGCTGATCTCCGTCCTGCCCCCTTTTCTGGACAAGTGTTTCTTCCTCACCACAGGGAGCGAAACCATCGAGGCCGCCCTGCGAATCATGAAGCGGAAGAGCGGCAAGTTTGAGATCATCAGCTTTTACGGCGCGTTCCACGGCCGCACCTATGCCGCCCTGAGTGTCGGCGGCATGCCCGGCCCAAAGAAAGGCTATGGCCCCACAGTTCCCGGTTCGATTCGCGTCCCTTTCCCTTACTGCTACCGCTGTCCCTTCCGGGCTGACCCAACCACCTGTGACATGCTCTGCCTGGACTACCTCGAGGACGCAGTGCGCGCCAACAGCACGGGAAGCCTGGCCGGCTTGATCGTCGAGCCTTACCAGGGCGCGGCGGGGTTTATCTTTCCTCCCCAAGGATGGTTGACTCGCGTGGAGCAGTGGCTGCGGGGACGCGGCCTCCTCTTCACGCTCGATGAGGTGCAGTCTTCTTACGGCCGCACAGGCAAGTTCTGGGCGATGGAATGGGAAGGGCTGACTCCCGACCTGGTGTGCATCGGCAAAGGGATTGGCAGCGGCGTTCCGGCGGCGGCGATTGCGGCGCGCGGCGAGGTGATCGGAGCGCTCGGGCACGGGGAAATGAGCAGCACCATGGGAGGCAACCCGCTGGCCAGCGCCGCCGTCAGCGTCGTTGTTGATATCATGCGGCGTGAGCGGTTGGAAGAAAATGCCTTACGCATGGGGGCGATTATGAAATCCCGCCTCCTGAAGATGCAGGAGCAGTCGCCGTACGTGGGCGACGTGCGAGGCATGGGATTGGTCATTGGAGTCGAGCTGGTCAAGGATAAGAAAACCAAGGAGCCTGCGCCGGACCTCACCCGAAAACTGATTGACCAGGCGGCTGAACTCGGCCTCTTGATCGGTTCGGTGGGCGTTTTCGGCAACGTCATCCGGGTGGCGCCGCCCCTGGTCATTTCCGAAGCTGAAGTCCACGAAAGCCTGGACATTTTCGAGAAAGCGCTTTCCCGCCTATGAATAAATTTGCGTTGTCCGAAATTCGGGCTGTGGTTCAAGCCCTACATGGCGACACAGAACGGTTTCTCTGTGACTTAATCCGTTTCCCGTCTCTTCCCGGCAAAGAAATGGAGGCTGTCGAGTATGCCGCCCGGCGCTTCGCAGAAGTCGGCGAGGTGGAGCGGATACTCCTCACCGACACGTTGCGCGAAGACGAAGATTATGCCGACCCAGTGCGGGGGATCGAGTATGATGGGCGCTCAGAGCTTCGGGTGCGCTTGCCCGGAACCGGTGGCGGGCGGTCTCTGCTGTTCAATACTCATCTCGATGTCGTGCCGGCCTCCCAGGGGCAGGAGCACGCTTTCGAGCCCAGCGTGCAGGCGAATCGCGTGCATGGGCGCGGCGCCTGTGACGCCAAAGGGCAAGTGGCGACGCTGTTCACTGCCCTCGTGGCCGCCCAACGCTTGGGGGTGAAACTCCAAGGAGATGTCTTGGCGCACCTCGTGGTCGAGGAAGAAGTAGGCGGCAACGGCACGCTGGCTATGGTGCGCAGAGGCGAACAGGCCGACGGATGTATTGTGATGGAGCCGACCGAGCTCCGCATCCTCTCTTCGGTGCGCGGCGCGGTGTGGTTCCGAGTGACCTGCACGGGCAGGCCGGGGCACAGCGGCAGCGGTGGTACGGTCAGCGCTTTGAAGATGGCCATCCGAACGCTGGACGTTCTAGAGCAGTATCATGCCCGCCTGTTGGCTTCTTCCCGTGGTATCCCCCTGTTCGACCAGTTTTCCAACCCCATGCCCATTACCTTCGGCAAACTTGCGGCAGGCAACTGGCCGGCCACAGCGCCCGCAAGCGCCTCGCTCGAAGGCGTCCTGGGTCTCCTGCCCAACAAGACCCGTTACCAGGTGATGGAGGAGATGCGCCAGGCCATCCTGGACAGCGGAGATGAATGGCTGCGCGATCACTTCACGCTGGAATTCATGTACCGCCACGATGCTCATGTGCTCGATCCGGAACACCCGCTGGTGACCGGTCTCGCAGCGTGCTGCCGGGAAACCGGCGCGAGCGGCGAGGTCAGCGCCATGACAGCCTCCTGCGACTCCTGGCTTTATAACAACCAACTGCGCATACCCACGCTGGCGTTCGGGCCGGGCAGCCTGCGTTTTGCTCACTCCAACGAAGAGCAGATCGGACTGGATGAAATCGGCGAGGCGGCGACCATCCTGGTGCGCTTCCTCGCGGAATGGTGTGGCGGAGCCAAACTATGAAAGCTTTGGTGAAAACCCAAAAAGGGCAGGGCTTCCTCGAGATTCGTGATGTCCCCGAGCCGTCGCCTGGCCCCGGCGAGGTGCTCATCGAGGTTAAGGCCTGCGGCATCTGCGGAACGGACCTGCACGTATGGCGCGACAGATTTCCATACTGGCCTCCGGTGATTTTGGGGCATGAGTTCTCAGGCCAGATCATCGCCGCCGGCCCGGAGACGGGGCTTTTCAAAGTCGGCGAGCGAGTGGTGGGAGAGCCGCATACGCGCGCCTGCGGCCACTGTTACTTGTGCCGTACCGGAAACATCCAGATCTGTCCGCTGAAGCGCTCGCCGGGCTGGGGGATCGACGGCGCCTTTGCCAAGTACCTGAAAATGCCCGAGCGCCTGCTGCATCGCATCCCGGACTCGATGAGCTATGACTTGGCTGCCCTGGTGGAGCCGACGGCCAATACCGTGCACGATGTCGTGGAGCGCGCCAGAATCGACGCGGGCGACTTTGTAGTGGTTCTGGGGCCGGGGCCGATTGGCCTGCTGGCAGGGTTGACGGCGCGAGCCGCCGGCGCCCGGCACGTGGCCATTGTGGGAACTCCGGCGGACGAATCCTTCCGCCTCAAGAAGGCGCGCGAGCTGGGTTTTGAAACCGTGATCAACGTGGCGCGGCAAAATCCTGTGGCGGTAGTGCAAGAGCTTACCGGAGGCCTGGGGGCTGATTTAGTCATCGAATGCAGCGGCGCGGCGCCTGCCATCGCTTCGACCGTCGAACTGATCCGCAAAAAGGGCCGCATCTGCGTGATCGGTTTGACAGGCAAGGACTCCATCCCCTTTCCCTGGGACAAAGCCGCCTTCAAGGTGTGCGACGTGATCTTCAACCTTTCAACCAGCTACACGAGCTGGGACAGAACCATTCACCTGCTCGCCAGCGGGCGGCTGCCGGCGGGCGAGGTTGTCACTGGCCGGTCACCCCTTTTGGAATGGAAGAGCGCCTTCGAGAGCATCGAGGCGCAGCAGGCGTTGAAGGTTTTGCTGATTCCCGAGTGAGATAGGGCACACGATGGCGCCGGCTACACAGCCAGTGTCATTCCGAGCGGAGCGAGGAATCTCGCCCTGGATGGATCGGGTCCGGAACCCACAGTGGACTAAGGGGTGGGTTGAAAGAAGAAATCAGGGCAAGATTCCTCGCTCCGCTCGGAATGACAGACAGTGAGGAAGTGATGGCGAACGTTTCGCGTCTGGGTTTTGGACTGCTGGGGACCGGGCTGATCGCCCCGTTCCATGCTAAGGCGATTCAGGCCTCGAACCTGGCCCGCCTGGTGGGCGCCGCAGATTTGGATGCCGCGCGCTTGGCCAAGTTCGCGAGCGAATTCAAGTGCAAAGCATACGCCAGCCTGGAGCAAATGCTGCTTGATCCTGAGATTCAAGTGGTGTGTATTCTCACTCCTAACCATTTGCACGTTGACGCCGTGCTCCAGACCGCCCGCGCGGGCAAACATGTCCTGGTCGAGAAACCACCCGCCATGTCTTTGCGGGAGATGGACGCGATGCAAGAAGCTTGCGCAACCGCGGGGGTCAAGATCGGTGCGGTGCTCCAATGCCGGACGCGCCGGGCAGTGCAGGCCATGCGCAAAGCCATCCTGGAGGGACGGTTCGGAAAGATCCTCCACGCCGATACTTACATGAAGTGGTTTCGCTCCTCCGAATATTACCAGTCGGAGGCCTGGCGCATGTTGCGGCGCTCGGGGGCGGGGGTGACCATTCAGCAGGCATTCCATTACATCGATCTGCTTCAGTATCTCGTCGGCCCCGTCAAGCGAGTGCGGGCCCACATGACCAATCTCGCCCACCCGGCTATACCTGTGGAAGATACAGTTCTGGCTTTCGTAACTTATCAGAACGGCGCCCAAGGCGTTGTCGAGGCATCGACAGCCCTCTGGCCGGGCACGGATCTTCGCATCGAAGTGAACGGAGAGAACGGCACGGCCATAATGGTCGGCGAGCGCATGGACACCTGGAAGTTCAAGGAAGATCGGCCGGAAGATGATGAAATCCGCCATTACGGAAGCGCCGCAGTCTCCACCGGCTCAACCGGCGCGGCCGCCCTCGGCTTCCACGACCATCAAGCCGTAATTGAGGACATGGTTGGCGCAATCGAGCGCGGCTGCGAACCGATGATCACGCTCCCGAGCGTACGCCCAACACTGGAGTGGGCACTTGCCATGTATCAGTCTGCCAAGCTGGACGCCGCCGTCGATCTGCCGCTTGCGGACGAGCAGGCGGTGTGGTAAGCCCGCAGCCTACTCAAAAGTACCATGTCAAAAACCTGAAAACAGTTTTAGGATTAGAGGTCGAATGCCTTGGCGTGCCGGTCCGCGATCAGCGCCACACCTGGAAGAATTCGGGGGCAGGTCAAGCCTTGCTGAGCAAGTACAACCAGTACGTAAAAAACCACTCCTATGTGGCCGGGGCCGTGCTGGCGCTGGTGGCCGCCGCAGTGTTTTCGGGAGTGTTGTCCAACGGATTGGTTTACGACGATGGCAAGCAGCTCCTTGAAAATCCCTTCGTCCGTAATACTCACCTTTGGTGGCGAATCTTCACCGGCTCCGTATGGTCGTTTCTTGGGGCGGCGGCGGAAACCAACTTCTATCGCCCTCTGCACATTTTTTCCTACTGGCTCATCTGGCGCGTGGCCGGGCCTAATCCCGCCGCCTATCATTTCTTCCAATGGCTTCTCTACATGGCCACGGGGTTGGTGGTGTTCCAAATCGGGCGAGAAATTCTTGGAAACGATTTGGCGGCGTTCGTCGGCTCCCTGCTCTGGCTTCTGCACCCTCTGCATGTGGAGGCTGTGGCTTGGATCGCATCCGTTCCGGAGATGGGTTGCGGTTTCTTCTACCTGCTTGCATTCCGGCTTTTCTTGCGCGCCGAGAAGGCAGGAAGCGGGCGCCTGGCCCGTCACGCTCTGGCGGCGCTTGCCTATTTTCCGGCGCTCTTCTTCAAGGAGGCGGCGTTCAGTTTCCCTCTGTTGGTGCTTGCTTACTGGTTCTACTTTTCCGACGCAGTCGAGACGTGGGGCCGCAGGGCAGCCTGCTGGGGCATGTACGTTGCCGCAGCCGTGGCCTACTCGGCGGCGCGTGTTACCGCGCTGGGACACTTCTCCGGCGCGCATCATTTGTGGAAGATTCAGCCCAGGATCATCGCTGCCGCCACGGGATTGTTGGGCCAGCACGCCAAACTCTTTTTCTGGCCTGTCCACCTTAACGTTTTTCATGACTTCGAGCCCGGTCCGAGCTTGCACTCGCTTTGGCCGTGGCTGACCCTGCTGGTTCTAGTCGCAGCAGGCGCGCTACGAAAACGCCAGAGGGTTTTGGCCTTTCTGGTGGCGTGGTGGGCGGTGACGTTGCTGCCCTGCCTGGATGTCCGACAGCTCAGCTTTCCGTTGCTGGCGGAGCGATTTTCTTATCTGCCTTCCGTCGGCCTCTGCCTTGCCGTGGCTTACTTGGCTCTGGCTTGGCTGCCGCAACAACTGCCACGCGTGCCACTGGCTCCTATCGTTCTGCCAGCCCTTGGGCTCGTCATGTGCTTCTGGTGTTTTCAGGATGTTCGGGCGGTTCCAAACTGGCGCAGCAACGAAAGCCTTTTCGGCTATTCCCTTAATGTCGCGCCCGACGCGGGCTTGGTTCGTATACACCACGGCCTGGATCTGCAATTCCGCGCGCGTGACCTCGAAGGAGCCAGGAAAGAGTTTGAGACGGCTCTTCGCCTGAACCAAGCCAGCTTTTATCCGCTGAATACCGTCACCTACGATTCCTACATCGGCATGGGCCAGATCGCCGACCTCGAGGGCCGCCACGATGAGGCGATGGCTTACTACCAAAAAGCCACTCGAGCGCTGCCTTATCACAGTCTTGCTTACGACATCCTGGGCACAGTCTATTTTCCTCGCGGTGATTACGCTAAGGCCGCAGAGTATTTCGCGCGCGCTGTGCAGGTAAACCCGCAGGACCTTAGCGCCCGTTTCTACCTCGGCGCGTGCTGGAGGAAGCTCGGCAAATACCGCGAGGCGGCGGAGCAGTTTCACGCGGCGCGCGAGGTTGATCCCACATATGCGCAAGCCTATACCGCCGAAGCGCAGGCTCTCGAGGCCGCCGGCGATGCCGCCGGAGCTGCGGCGGTCCTCAAGTTGAAGCCTGCCTCGGAGTAACTAGGTGCACAAAAAAGTGCCAGAACTGGATAGACTTGGCCCCCTCCGCTTGAGATGAGCTCTCCTGTTCCCGGCCATCCTACTGCGGCGAAGGACCACGCAGAGCGTGTTTCCCGCGACCTCCGCAAGCCGGCCCAAAGGGCCGGGCCGTTCCTTACTTGAAAGTTAGAGCGGGCTGTGGCATAAACAACGCCGTGGCTGTCGTGTTGGAAAAGCTTGTGGCCGCTGCCTGCGTGGGGGCTGCTCTCACTGTAATAGTCCTTCATGCGCTCAAAATCGGCGTGCCTATATGGCTGGAAAAGCTCGTGGCTGCTACCTGCGTCGGAGCCTTTATTAGCGTGATGGGCTATCTTGTGCTCAAGGTCGGACGTATTCAAAGGGTAGGGTTCGAGATTGTTATTTTCTTGTTTTCATACTTAGTTGTCCATTCCGTTTACGTTGTCAATAAACGTTAGAAACAGTTTAATGTTGCAAACTGACCTTCCCGGCCAGTCCTCGATCGGCATTGGGGAATTAGGACGTTACTTAGGGCTTCCTATAGTTAGGCTGGGACTCTGCTCCAGGCGTATAATAGGACTCGTGGGAGGGGCTGCGGATTGAATCCCGAGTATTTCCGAAAGAGGGGCTGAGGCGGGCGTATGAGTTGGATTGAGAATCGCTTTGAACAGAACTTCATCACCACCACGGTGGACCAGATTTTCAATTGGGCGCGCAAGTCGTCCCTTTGGCCGCTCACCTTTGGGCTGGCCTGTTGCGCCATCGAGATGATCGCGTCCACCACCTCGCGTTTTGACATGGCGCGATTCGGGGCGGAAGTGTTTCGCCCCAGCCCGCGCCAATCCGACCTCATGATTGTTTCCGGCACGGTGACGCTGAAGATGGCGCCCGCCATCAAGCGCATATGGGAGCAGATGCCGGCCCCCAAGTGGTGCATCTCCATGGGCGCGTGCTCGAGCGTGGGCGGCCCCTTCAATACCTATGCGGTGCTCCAGGGTGTAGACAAGATCGTCCCCGTGGATGTTTACGTGGTCGGCTGTCCCCCGCGCCCGGAAAATCTCTTTTACGCCCTTTTGAAGCTCCAGGAGAAAATTGACAGCATGAGCCTGAGCAAGCGGCCCACCGAGGTCCGGCTGGAAGAGAGCATGCTGGAAGAGTTCAAGAAATCCGTCCGCATCGGTAAGCCGGGTACACCGGAAATGGTTCAAATCGCTTAGGCATCTTCGTGCGGCGTCCTGGGCTTCAAGTTTGTCATTCCTCGCTGCCATGAAAATGCCTGTGCCGAAGGCACCTTGGAGTGCGGTAGCAGCAGCTACCGCCGTCGGACTTAGGTCAATACGACGTGGGCGCAAGATCCAGAGAAGAAAAGGCGGTAGCTGCTGCTACCGCACTCCAAGGCGCTGCGCGCATCTTCATGCAAAGTGGTGAGCCGAAGGATCATGAAATCTGCGCTCGGAATGACACCGAGAAAGCTGATACGGTTTCTGTATGATCGAGACGACGCGGAGTCGCCGCTAAACTGGGGCGCAGGTGTGGCCCTTCCAGAGGAGAAGCGCACATGGCGGAGTTTGTTAAAGTTGCAAGCATCTCCGAACTTGCCCCGGGATCGGCGAAGGTCATCGAGGTGAGGGGAAAGACGATTGCTCTTTTCAATGTGCAGGGCACAATCTACGCCACCGACAACACCTGCCTGCACCAGGGCGGACCGCTCGGCGAAGGAGAGCTAATGGGCGAGGTGGTCATTTGCCCCTGGCACCAGTGGGAGTACAACGTCCGCACGGGAGAGGTGATCGGGAACAGTTCCCTCAAAGTCAATACCTATGCCGTCCAAGTTGAAGGGAGCGATATCAAGGTGGCAGTCTCGCAGTGGCCAGTGGCTAGTGGTTAGTGGCGAGGGACGGTGAGCCCTGGAGTCATCATCTTTCTATGCGCCTCTAGCCACTGGCCACTAACCACTAGCCACTGCTATGCCGGAACTCCCCGAAGTCGAAACCGTTTCGCAAGGCCTCCAGAAGCGCGCCTTGGGACGCCGCATCGTGGCCGTGGAGGTTTGCCATCCCGGCGTCATTATTGGCTCGCCGGAGCAATTTACTGCCGAACTCGAGGGGCGCACCATCGTTTCAGCCCAGCGCAAAGGCAAGGCGCTCGCCCTCGAGCTCGAGGCCGAGAACGCGCCGCCGCGTTATTTGCTGGTGCGGCTCGGCATGACCGGGCAATTCACCGTCTCCGCGCGCGAGGCGCCCCTCGAGCCGCACACCCACGTGCTGCTGGGTCTCGGCGAGCGCGAGGAGTTGCGCTTTCGCGATGTGCGCCGCTTCGGCAGGTTGCGCTCCTGCACGCGGGAGGAGGTGGAAGCTGTGTTCGACCGCCTCGGTCCGGACGCGCAGCAGATGACCGAGAAGCAGTTCCTGAGCGCCATGCGCGCCCGCCGCGGCGCCATCAAGAGCTGGCTGATGAACCAGCAGTTGCTGGCCGGGCTCGGCAACATTTATGCGGATGAGTCGCTCTTTGTGGCCGGCATACATCCGCTGGCGCAGCCCGGCCGGGTTTCCGCCGGGAAGGCCCGCCGCCTCTTCCGAGCGGTAAGAAAAGTCCTGGACCACGCCGTGAAGCTCCAGGGCACAAGCTTCCGGGACTACGTTGACATCGAGGGCCGCCCCGGCAATTATGAACTGCGCCTGCGCGTTTATCAGCGCACTGGCAAACCTTGCCGACGCTGCGGCCGGCCCATCCGCCGCATGGTGATCGCAGGGCGCAGCAGCCATTACTGTCCTCGGTGCCAGCCGCGACCACGCTATGTCGCCAAAATGCGTGGCGCGCGCCATTAGTCAGTTCAAACTGTCACTTTGAGTAACTCAACCCCAGCTCGTTTCGCGGCGGCGCGCATATTCTTGTCCAAAGTGGCGAGGGGCAGGCCTTCTACCACAGCCAAGTCCAGGTACGCTGCGTCGTAGGACGAGAGCTGGTGCTGCTGAGAGAGCCGAACGATGGATGAATAAACTCTCTCGATGCCTTGGGTGTCCACTTCGACCGGCAGGTCTTTGAGGTCTCGAACGAAAGTCTCCAATTGCGCAGCGCTGATGGTCTTCTGCCGCACCGCCACCACCAGACTGTTAACGACTTCCAGGGGCCAGAGGGCTGGCACGAGCGCCTCATCACCTCTCGCCAGGCAATCGAAAACAGCTTCGGTGTATGCCGTCTTCTGGTCCTCAAAGTACCAGCATAAGGCAACCGAGGCATCCACGATAAATCGATTCAAAACCGCCTCCCTTCCTCAACCAGTCGTCGCAGGGTGTAGCCTTTAGGAAGCCGCGCCCCTTTCCTCGCCTCTCGGATATGCTCGACCACATCCCGAGGGGCGCGCCTCGACGGGCGCATGGCAGGCACCAGGATGGCGGCCTGTTGCCCTCGCCGGGTAATCATGATTTCCTCGCCCTTGGACACTCGTTCAACCAGCGCGGAAAGTTCGTTCTTGGCCTGAAATAGTCCGATCCTGCGCATGCCTGGGTACCCCCTTTCCAAACAAGCTAGCTGACAGTCTAGCACACTCAAAGCCCAAAAACAATCTCATTCTGTTTGGTGGGAATCTTCAGATCGATACCACGTTCATGATTCGCAGCGGTTGTGGCCTCGAGGTCGAGCACGGCAAGCGGAATGGTGCGCTGCTTTCCTTGTTCAGCAATGCGCACCGAGCCCCCCATGATGGAGTAGTGATGGGCCTCTAACCTCTCGCCACTCCTGAGCACGAAGACCGTTGGCGGCCGGGACTTTGGTGGCAGGGTACTTGGGCCTGCCGGGATCTCGAGCAATTTCGGGGCCGTGGGATGCGTGGTCCTGGGGGAGGACGAGCCCTGATCGCTGCCGCGCGTGGCGTTCGCGGAAGACCGGCCAAGCCCAACGCGCCGCAACACACTTCGTAGCCACAACTCCCCGCCGCCCACCTGATTCTGAGCGATGGTCCCGTCGCGATCGATCAGCACGTATTGCGGATTACCCTTGGGAGGAAATGCAGCGACGAGATTGGTGTCCTCCGTAAGCACGATAGGGCATGACCGTGGGTGCCCGGTGAGATACTCCTTCACCGTTTGCCCGTCCTCGCCCTTGTCCACGGCAAGGACGACCAGCCCCTCGCCAGAGAAATCGCGCATGATGCTATCCAGACCGGCCTCCTCGCTAGTGCAGACGGGACACCACGTCGTCCAGAATTCTATCAGTACGACTTTCCCTTTAAGTGAGTCGTTCGTGAAGGTTTCGCCGTCGAGTGTTTTTGCCGTGAATTCCGGCGCGGCCTCTCGGGCCTTTGCGACAGTAAGCGCAGAAAGAAATATTGGAAGAAGGATTAGTCCGTACAGCCTTTGCCCTCGCATCCGTGTCCCTCCTGCTTGTTGTCTGCAATTCGGTTCTCCGTTTCGGACTTGCCGGCGCAGGGAAGAGCTTGCAGGTGATCAACCCTGCCGGGACCTGTGACAATCTAGCTCGTAGACCGATTCCGGTCAAGAATTTACCACGCAGTCACCCCCGGCAATTGGGAGTTCGAAGGGACTTGACAAACACCCTGAAATTGGCTAGAGTGCTAGCGTATGCCAGGAGAAGGGAGCATTCGGGGTGACGGGCACCGCTTGGGTGGTCGACCGCACCCTGGTGACCATGAGCCCGCAGTTGCCGGAAGGCGTTTTGGGGGCGGTGCCCTGCGGCTTGCCGCCTGACTTGCGGAAAGGCTTCGAACGTCTGAAAAAACCAGCGGGCTGCAGCAGCGGGTGTCAGACGGCAATTTTGACCGACAGTGCGAGCAAAGCATCAAGAAGAAATAGTTTGTAATGCAGGAACGAGCCGCGAATGTTCTTGAAAACAAAGGGTCGGTGTGGAAAACTTGAGGATGAAGCTGGAATGTCTATGAAAATAAATGTAGTTAATAGTTAAATCCGGTAATCTATATGAAAACAGGCAAGTTAGTTTTTCAACGCGACACGACATATCTGCCGTAGCCTGCGGGGTCGGCACTACGAGTAAACTACGAAGAAGAATCTTTTTTGCGCGAACGAGGCGCGAATGTTAGTGAAAACAAAGGATTGGTGCGGGAAAATCAGGGATGAAACGGGAATGTCTAAGAAAATAAAGGTTGTTATCCGTTTTATCCGGGAATGTGTATGAAAACAAGCACGTTAGTGGTCAACGCAAAATGAATGATGCCAAGCCCAACACGAACTCGCTCGTCGACACGCTGAAACGCCGCATTGTCATTATTGACGGCGCCATGGGCACGATGATCCAGGCCCATAATCTGGCGGAAACCGACTATCGCGGCAAGGAGTTCGCGCGCCACGAGCGAGACCTGCGTCTGTGCAACGACGTCCTGAATATCACCCAACCGGCGATAATTGAGGATATCCACCGGCAATATCTGGATGCCGGCGCAGACATCATTGAGACCAACACCTTTAACTCCACCGCCATCTCGATGGCCGAGTATCGCCTGCAAGGTTTTGTCTACGACCTCAACAAGGCCGGGGCGCAAGTGGCGCGCCGCGCGGCGGCCAAGTTCATGAGCGAGAATCCCGGACGCCCGTGCTGGGTGGCGGGGTCCCTCGGTCCGACCAGCCGCACGGCCTCGGCGTCGCAGGACATTTCGAGCCCTGCTTCGCGCGCCGTGACATTCGACCAGTTGCGGGACGCCTACTACGAGCAAATCCGCGGTCTGGTGGACGGCGGCGTTGACCTGCTGCTGGTCGAAACCATCTTCGACACGCTGAACGGCAAAGCGGCGCTATTCGCCGCCGAGCAGTATTTCGAGGACACGGGCAAGCGCCTGCCGCTGATGGCTTCCGTGACCATCGTCGACCTGAGCGGCCGGACGCTCTCGGGCCAGACGATCGAGGCCTTCTGGATTTCCGTTTCTCAGGCGCCGCTGCTGAGCGTGGGGATCAACTGCGCGCTGGGCGCGAAGCAGATGCGCGCGCACATCGAGGAGCTCTCGCGCCTCGCGCCGATCTTCACAAGCTGCTATCCCAACGCCGGCCTGCCCAACTCCTTCGGCGGGTTCGACGAAACGCCGGAAATCATGTCGGCGGACCTGCGCGAGTTCGCCGCGAACGGCTGGGTGAATATCGTGGGCGGCTGCTGCGGGTCCACGCCCGCGCACATTCGCGCCATCCGCGAGGCGGTGCAGCGAGTTCCCGCCGCGCGTGCCTCCCCAGGTCGAGCGCTATTCGCGCTTCAGCGGCCTCGAGCCGCTGGTGATTCGCCCGGAAACCAACTTCGTCAACATCGGCGAACGCACCAACGTGACCGGCTCGCCCAAATTCGCCAAGCTGATCTTGAGCGGGCAATTCGAGGAAGGCTTGAGCGTCGCCAGGCAGCAGGTGGAGGGCGGCGCGCAGATCATCGACGTCAACATGGACGAGGCCATGCTCGATTCCGAGCAGGCGATGACCACCTTCTTGAACTACATCGCCTCCGAGCCCGACATCGCCCGCGTCCCCATCATGATCGACAGCTCCAAGTGGAGCGTCATCGAGGCGGGGCTGAAGTGTATCCAGGGCAAGGGCATCGTCAACTCCATCAGCCTCAAAGAGGGCGAAGAGGTTTTCAAGCAGCGCGCCCGCCTGATCAAGCGCTACGGCGCCGGCATGGTGGTGATGGCCTTCGACGAGGCGGGCCAGGCGGACACGACGGAGCGCCGGGTGGACATCTGCACGCGCTCTTACCGCATCCTCACCGAAGAAGTGGGCGTGGACCCGTGCGACATCATCTTTGACCCCAACGTCCTGACCGTGGCCACGGGAATCGAAGAGCACCGCAACTACGCGGTGAGTTACATCGAAGCCACGCGGCAGATCAAGGCCACGCTTCCCGACTGCAAGGTGAGCGGCGGCGTCAGCAACATTTCGTTCTCGTTTCGCGGCAACAACGCCATCCGCGAAGCCATGCACTCGGCATTCCTGTACCACGCCATCCGGGCGGGAATGGACATGGGGATTGTGAACGCCGGGCAACTGGCCGTCTACGAGGAACTGCCGCGCGACCTGCTGGAACTGGTGGAAGACGTCCTGCTGAATCGCCGCGCTGACGCCACGGAAAGGCTGCTCGCCTTCTCCGAATCGGTCAAGCAGCGCGGCCGGGCGGAAGTTCAGGAAGACGCCTGGCGTCAGGGCACGGTGGAGGAGCGCCTGAAGCACGCCCTGGTGAAAGGCGTCGCCGACTACATCGAGGCCGACACGGAGGAAGCCCGGCAGAAGCTCGGCAGGCCGTTGAGCGTGATCGAAGGCCCGCTGATGGCCGGGATGAGCGTGGTGGGCGACCTGTTCGGCTCCGGAAAGATGTTTCTGCCCCAGGTGGTCAAGAGCGCCCGCGTCATGAAGAAGGCCGTCGCCTATTTGCTTCCCTTCATGGAGGCGGAGAAGGAAGCGGGCGGCAAGCCGCGCGCGGAAGGCAAGATCGTGATGGCCACCGTGAAGGGCGACGTGCACGACATCGGCAAGAACATCGTGGGCGTGGTGCTGGGCTGTAACAACTATGAGATTATCGACCTGGGCGTGATGGTCCCGTGTGAGAAGATTCTGCAAACCGCGCGCGAGACCAACGCCGACATGATCGGCCTGAGCGGGCTCATCACACCCTCGCTCGACGAAATGGTCCACGTGGCCAAGGAGATGGAACGCGAGGGATTCACCATCCCGCTGCTCATCGGCGGCGCCACGACCAGCCGCGTGCACACCGCGGTGAAGATTGCTCCTCACTTCCGCCAGCCGGTCGTCCACGTGCTGGACGCTTCGCGCGCCGTGGGCGTGGTGAGCTCAGCTTAAGAATCCCGAATTCGCGGCCGGCGTTTCAGGAAGAAAACCGCCGAGAGCAGGAGAAGCTCCGCGCCACGCGCAAGCCCGCGGCGCAGAAGCTGCTTGACCCTCGAGGAGGCGCGCCACCGCAAGCCGCCCATCGATTGGAGCCAAGCGAGCCTTCCCCGCCCGGCCTTCACTGGGACTCGCGCTTTTCCCGCGGTGCCGCTGGCGGAGATTGTTCCCTACATCGACTGGACGCCCTTCTTCCAAGTCTGGGAGCTGCGCGGAACCTATCCCAAGATTCTGGATGATGCGACGGTGGGCGGCAAGGCCCGCGAGTTGCTTTGACGATGCCCAAAAACTGCTCGCGCGCATCGTGGCGGAGAAACTCCTGACCGCCAACGCCGTCATAGGCTTTTTCCCGGCGAACAGTGTGGGCGATGACATCGAGGTGTACCGTGACGCATCTCGCTCCGGGCTCCTCACGACCTTCCACACTCTGCGGCAGCAAATGGAGAAGGCGGCGGGTCATTACAACCGGGCGCTCGCAGACTTCATCGCTCCGAAGACGACGGGCCTTGAAGATTATCTAGGCGCTTTCGCGGTGACCGCGGGCGCGAACCTCGAGCCGCTGCTCGCGCATTTCAAGGAAGACCACGACGACTACAACTCCATCATGGCAAAAGCCCTCGCTGACCGCCTGGCGGAGGCATTGGCGGAGTTAATGCACAAACGGGTTCGTGAGTTTTGGGGTTATGGCAAGAATGAAAATCTGACGGCCGAGGACTTGATCCACGAGCGTTATCGCGGAATTCGCCCGGCGCCCGGCTATCCTGCCTGCCCTGACCACACCGAGAAGCGCGAGCTTTTCGACCTCTTGCAGGCGGAGAAGAACACCGGCATCGAACTCACGGAGAACTTTGCCATGTTTCCTGCCGCGTCGGTGTGCGGGTTGTATTTCTGCCCACCCGGAAGCGAAGTATTTTGCCGTCGGCAAGATCGACCGCGACCAGGTGGAAGATTACCACCGCCGCAAAGGGATGGACCTGCGCCACGTGGAGCGCTGGCTCCGCCCCAACCTCAACTACGACCCTGACCTGCAAGACTCCGTGCGCGGAAGCGTGGGCGCGCCTATCATGTCTTAGTGAGGAGCGAGGTCACGGGACAAACGGCGCCATCACCACCTCCAGCGGACAGATCACGTGCCAATTGACCCGGACATTTCATATGCTAACGACACCGCTTGCATTTTCGGGACGTCGCCTGCTTTGTTCTGGTATACTCCCACCCCTATTGAGGACACGCGGAGCGCCCGGTGATTGGTAGGGGCGGTTCGCGAACCGCCCCTACGATGGCCACCGCATGGTCCGTCGATTGACGGATAAACCCGCCGCTACGATTGTGAGGTAGCGGCGGTTCGCGAGCTGCCCCTACTGGGACTTCGCCTAGGAAGTGACTCCCATGCTTTTCAAAGCTCTCAGCGCTGCGGTCTTCGGCATCGACGCCTACCCGGTCGAGGTCGAGGTGGATATTTCCGCCGGCTTGCCCAATTTCACCACCGTGGGCCTTCCCGACGCCGCGGTGCGCGAAAGCCGCGAGCGCACCAAATCTGCCATCAAGAATTGCGGCCTGGAATTTCCCTTCCAGAACGTCACCGTGAACCTCGCCCCGGCGGACGTGAAGAAGGAAGGCTCCGGATTTGACCTGCCCATCGCCCTGGGCATTCTGGGCACTACAGGCGTTCTCTTGAAAGCCGACCTCAAGAACACCTTGTTTCTGGGCGAGCTTTCGCTCGATGGCGGCCTGCGGCCCATCAAGGGCGCGCTGTCGATTGCCGCCATGGCGCGTCAGAAGGGTATTCAGCGGATGGTCCTGCCGGTGGAAAACGCCAGCGAGGCGGCGGTAGTGGAGGACTTGCAAGTTTACGGCCTGGGCTCTTTGCCGGAAGTCCTGGATTTCATCAATGAGACACGCGAGTTCAAGCCGGCCAAAGTGGATAGCGCCGCGCTGCTCGAGCAAGCCAGCCAGTACAACGTGGATTTCCGCGACGTCAAGGGGCAGCTTCACGCCAAGCGGGCCATTGAAGTGGCCACTGCGGGAGGCCACAACATCCTGATGATCGGCCCGCCGGGGGCCGGCAAGACCATGCTGGCCAAGCGCATCCCCACCATTCTGCCGCCGCTCACCTTCGATGAGGCTATCCAGACCACGAAGATCCACAGCGTCGCTGGCGTGCTCGACCCGGGCGCAGGCCTGGTGGGCACGCGCCCCTTCCGTTCCCCCCACCACACCATTTCGGACGCCGGGCTGATTGGCGGTGGCGCCGTGCCCCGCCCGGGCGAAGTTAGCCTGGCGCACAATGGCGTGCTTTTCCTCGACGAGTTGCCGGAATTCCAGCGCAACGTCCTCGAGGTCTTGCGCCAGCCCGTTGAGGACGGCACGGTCACCATCTCGCGCGCCGCCATGTCCTTGACCTTTCCTTCGCGCTTCATGCTGGCCGCCGCCATGAACCCCTGCCCTTGCGGGTTCTTCAACGACCCCTCGCGCGAGTGCACCTGCACGCCGCCCCTCATTCAGCGCTACATCTCCAAGATTTCCGGGCCGCTGCTCGACCGCATTGATATCCACATCGACATGCCCGCCGTCCGCTACCAGGAGCTGCGGCAGGACTCGGGCGGGGAAAGTTCGGACCAAATCCGTGAGCGCGTCATAAAAGCCCGCCAGCGCCAGTTGCGCCGCTTCCCGGGGGAAAAGATTTATAGCAATGCGCAAATGAGCTCGCGGCAGATTCGCAAGTACTGCAACATCTCCGCCGACTGCGAGCGCTTGCTGGAAAGCGCCATGACGCGTTTGGGCTTGAGCGCCCGCGCCCACGACCGCATCCTGAAAGTGGCGCTCACCATTTCCGACCTCGCCGACGCCGACGCCATCGGCACGGACCACATCTCCGAAGCCATCCAGTATCGGTCGCTCGACCGCAACTACTGGACGTGACTAGAGGAGTGGCTAGTGATTAGTGGCTAGTGGTTAGCGGCCAATATCAACCTGCGGTGCGTGGGGGAACGATGTGGGGCACCAGCCCTCTCCCCAGGGGCTGATCATAATCCATATCTTCGGCTGGACAAGGGGGCAGAAGTCGGAATCGTAGCCCTCTCCCTTGGGGAGAGGGTGGGCCGCCGCCGGCGTTCTCTTCAACCGGGGCGGGCCGGGTGAGGGGTTTTTTCGGTACAATCGAATCAGACGACGCAAATCCGTTTGGGGCGGCATATGGCAAAAGCCAACTCACCAAGCGCCGACCGTGAAGGGAGACGCTCGCTTGGGAACGAGGAAACACACAGCCAAGACGGTGTGGACTTGACCCTCATTCGTTGGATGCTTTCGGTCACGCCCCTCGAACGCCTGCAAGTTCTCCAGCAATCAGTACAATCTCTCTTGAGGCTCCGGGATGCCAAAGCCAAGCGTTGATTATCTGGCTATCCTGAAAACCCTTCGCCGCCACGGGGTGGATTTCATCATTGTCGGTGGAGTTTGCGCAGTCTTGCACGGTGCTCCGGTGGCAACTTTTGATCTCGATGTGGTCCATTCCCGAGAGCCGCACAACCTCGCCCGCCTTATGGCAGCCTTAGAAGAGTTGGACGCCCGCACGAAGAACCTACCGTTCGGCCTTACCCACTCGCGCACCCGGAACCTCCTTGGCACCAGTTTGCCTTGATCCCCGAAGGGGATCAATACAGTAGACGGGGGCAACGCCCCATAAGCGTTAACCTGAATCCGGCGTGAAAAATCGCCAGAAGCCGGCTTCCAGCGTCTAAAAATGCAGCTTCTGCAGCACACGGTGCATTGCTCCAAAACCACACTTTTAGTGAGGTTTTCGTACAAAGGCCAAAATACCCTTCGGAGCCAATGTTGACAAGGTTTCTAAGCATATGCAAAACGTGAATCACGCCGGATTCAGGTTAACTTAACTGTCAGACATGCCCGAAAGCCCGCCTGAGCGGGCGGAATAATGTGGCCCATGGCGAAAGCCATGGGAAAAGAGGGAGCTGCAATGACTTCTTAAGCCCCGTCAGGGGCGACATAATCTTGACGGGCCGAGCGGGATTCTTATGTCGCCCGCGGCGGCGGGCTCACGATCTACTCTGCGCTGCGCGGTCCCACGGCTTGCGCCGTGGGCCACATTATTGCGCCGCTAATGCGGCTTGGGAACGATGCCCAAGCCCTTAAGTTAACGCCTATGGGGCGTCGCCCCCGTCTACTATCTTGTGCCCTTGCAGGGCACAGGACCTCGCGCCTCGGCGATGGCCTCTCTTGTGGCATTGCCGGTGACAAAGTGGGGCCTCGCAATCTCCAGAGATGAGGAAATAAGCGGCCCCGGCGCGCGAGATATTGGACTTGCATCGCAGGTTGGGTGGGAGTCTAATTGAGCCATCCTGGTCGCCAGCCCGAGGATTTCCAAGAGGCTAGGCGTAATGAACAATTTCCCCTCCTGTTTTAGGAGGGGGTCCGGGGGTGGTAAACCCGCGAATCGCCGATCACCGTTGGGGCTGTTCCCTGGCGAGCCGCCTGCGAGGCTCTATGACTGCCTGGTAGAACTCCTGCGCATGGGCCATTTCAGCCGCCGGGCCGAGCAGGCCTACATCCAATGGATTCGCCGCTTCCAGCTCAATCACTCACTCCAGGAGGAGCCCATGACAACTTTCATTCGCACAGTATTCGTAGTCTGTTTATTGCTAGGCCTATCCGCACCCTTCGCGGCGGCCCAGACCGGAGACGTGGAGGGCAGCACGGACCATCCCTTGATTTCGCGATATCCCGGCTCGGTCATCGGAGCCTATCTCCAGAAGGAATTCGATGAATTCACCCTTCCGCTCGGCAAGCTGTCTGACGATAAATTTGCCAAGAGCCAGCATCTGGTGGGGAAAGTTACCCGCATCGTTTACGAGACGCCCGAGGGACGCTCGGTGCTGGAGGTCTTTCGCAACTATCAAGGCGCGCTCAAGAAGGCCGGGTTCCAGACGCTCTTTACTTGCGGCCCGCAGGAATGCTACGGGTCGGGGGGCTCGAGTGCCCGGGTGTACGGTACGGGTAATTTCGACGATTACTGGGGGCCCGACCACGGGATTCATTACGTTTCGGCGAAGCTCGCGCGGCCGGAGGGCGACGTTTATGTAAGCCTGCTGGTTGACGACCAGGGCGGGAATGGCCACTCCAATGTCGAGCTCTACGTCATCGAAATGAAGCCTATGGAGTCGGGTCTCATCACGGTGGACGCCGCCTCGCTGGCCAACGACATCAACCGCACCGGCCACGCTTCCGTTTACGGCATCTACTTCGACACCGGCAAGGCTGATATCAAGCCTGAGTCCGACGCGACGATGAAAGAGATCGCCAAACTGCTTCAAGGCGACCCCAAGCTGAAACTCTATGTCGTCGGGCACACCGACAACCAGGGCGCGCTCGACCTCAACATGGACCTTTCGCGCCGCCGCGCCGAGGCGGTGCTCGCTGCGCTCACCACCAAGTACGCGGTTCCGGCCGGCAGGCTGCGGGCCTACGGCAGTGGCCCCTACGCTCCCGTGGCGTCGAATGACAGCGAGGACGGCCGAGCCAAAAACCGCCGCGTCGAACTGGTGAAGCAGTAGGGCATTGCACCAGGCGTTGGGACTGGTTCAGGAACCAAATGCCTCTGGTCGTCAAAGTGGCGAAATTGCGTCTGGACCTGTTTCCAACTGCCAACACCATTCCGGGCGTATCGTCACTGGGAGGATCTGCTGTGGCATTGCCGGTGACGAAGTGAGGTCTAGCAATCCCCGAGGATGAGGAAATAAGCGGCCCCGGTGCGCGAGATATTCGACTTGCATCGCAGGTTGGGTGGGAGTCTAATTGAGCCATTCTGGTCGTCAGCCCGAGAATTTCCGGGAGGCTAGGTGCCATGAACAATCTCCCCTCCTGTTTTAGGAGGGGGTCGGGGGGTGGTAAACCCGCGAATCGTCGATCACCGTTGGGGCTGTTCCCTAGCGAGCCGACTCCGAGGCTCCACGACCACGTGGTAGGAGTCCCACTCAATCGGCATTGGCGTTTTCTCGTTATGCCGAGCGGAAAGGATTCCATGCAGGTCAGCCTAACAGGAGTTAGGCGGTCTGATGTGAAGCAATGGGCGTAGAACGAATGGAACCCTGTGTAATGCTCGCGCCAGAGGCTAGACGGCTTTGGGCAGCGTTTCCGGCTATTCTTCATTCGCACGGCTGCATCGTTATTGACGGACGAGACTACAAGGATGCCCAGGATCGGCGATCACTGAGCAGATACGACCGGATAATCGCACACAACCTGCATATTCTCTGTGAAGAGGGTTGCTTGCTCGTTGTCGACTATGCTCGGCTACTTCCAGACCGCGCGCGCACGAGCATACAGGTCGCTGGCCGCCTAATCGAGGAATCGATGCCGAACGGCACTGCCGCCGAGCTCCTGAGTAACGCGTACAGCAGCTATCGCAGCACGACAATGGTCAAGGCGGAGTTGACCCGAGACAACCCCGAAGTGTTCGGGGCCAACCTCCGCCTCATAAGAGGGCTTGATCGGCAACTCTCGCTTTTGCGCCAAACGCCTGACGCCACAAGAACGGAGGATGTAAACAGAAATTGCCTGCGGCAATACCTTTGGAAGACCCTCGCGGCGCTGTCCATAAGCACCCCGCTGGCCTCCGAATTACACCTCCCGATAGTGTCATTGTACGACAACCCCGAATATGGCCAATTTGCGGCCGTTCTGACGCAGGTGGCGAAGCCGATTTCGGCGGACGGTAGCGGTATCGGGAACGTCGACCTCGATACCGGTGCGTATCGACGAATACTCCGTCATCTGCTTTCGGTCGCGGCTCCAAAGGTCCATGTGGTAACCGAAAACGACATGGTCGTCTTCCTCAAAGACCGCGCGAGTTTTAACAATGTTCGGCAGTTAATTGGGCATCTCGACGAACTCTTGGCACAGGCTCCTGTGGAATTAGCTTCCGCGGCGTTGGAGCGCGACTTGCGAAGAGTTCTCGAACTGATTGATGAAGAAGTGCGAAGGGTTCGGCGCGCGCGTACGAACCTATGGTTGCCTCTGGAAATCCTGTCCACAAGGCTTTCGAAGGCCAAAGCAGTCTTCGATCAAGAGTCGGAGGTCTATAGTGAGGCTCGGGAGGCTCTTGCTAAAGCTCTTGCGCCCTCCGATCAATGGGTGTTTGCTCTGTTAAGGTTGTTTGATCCGCAAGAAGTAGCGGTTGTCGAAAAGAAGCTGGCGGCCGAAAGCGTTTCGTCGAAAGGGCAATCGGCCCGCGAGGAATGGTGGATCACAGGCGACTTGTCATTGCCTTGGTATGTCACGGGCACAGCCGCCCAACATCGGACTGGATCCGACCGCCCTCCCGAACAATAAGCACGGCGGGTCAGCCCGTGGTCTTTAGGCGGCGAACTCGACAAGCTGCGAATGATTGTTGCTGAACATGGAACCCGAAGAGCTGAGGAGAGTAATCAGCGAAAGGCGCGCGGAGCAGGCCAAGCGTTCAAGGGTGGGTGTGCCAGCCGGAGTTCGAATTGGACCATTGACAGCCACAATCATGGATGGCGCAAGATGGAGGGATCAGGATGAGTTCCCGTCCGGTCAGTTGTGGGCAGACGAATTCGAAAAGATTGTCAGCTTTGTTCAGGTGAAGGGGCAATTCGAGCATTTCCTGGGTGCGCTTCGTGGAGGCCCAAGTCAGCGTGATTCGGCAATTGCAGAGTTGAGAGCTGCCTTTTTCTTTAGCCGCAATGGGTTTCCAATCGTTGCTTGGAGGCCGCTCGGAGCCGCTCGACACGAGGGCGAGTTCCTGATTCGTGACCCTTCAGGTCCAGCGGTCTTCGTAGAGGTTAAATCTCCGGGTTGGGAAGGTGAATTATCGGACGAGGAGCGTGCGGCAGGCAGGATCAGGCAAGGCAAATACTTATTTTGCGAGGGGAGATTTATCGCTCCATGGGAAAGGATTCAATTTGCGGTCGCTAAGTCTTATAAGAAATTCAGCCCAAGTTCGCCCAATCTGCTTCTCATTGCTGACGACCTTTTCGTGAGCCTACAACACGGAACTGAGATGCAAGCAGGCACGGCGCTGTACTCGGAGCACGCCAAAGGGTACTTCACGGATTCGTCTTTCCAGAATCTAGGAGGGGTAGGTCTCTTTTGGGTCAACAACAATGGGCGCGAAATCTGGTACGAGATGAAGTTGTTTCCGAACCCTAACGCGCTGCCAGCCACAGCACTGCCTGACCCGTTATCGCTTGCTTTTAAAGCAGTAGCGAAATGTTAGTACGATCCAATATTTCTCGGAATGCTAAGCTGGGATGGAGACCTGAGCGAAAGCCCCAGCCTAACGAAGCGCCGCAGCCGGCGGCCGCAAGACCCGCGCGCGGCTGAACACCAGGGCGTAAGCTCGCTGGAGGGCACACATGCCTGAGACACCCACAAGTCCATGGCCTGAGGACTTTTTCGACTTCGCGTTCGTCCCCGCAACCGACGACCAGTTGGCACGTTTGGCGGCCCTCGCGGAATCGGAGGACTGGACATACCAACACGCCGCGAGCGAGCACCCGTACCCCATTCTCTTCAACTACGTGCGCTACACGTACCGCCGTGTGGCGGAAGAAAACAAGATCGCGCTATCCGAGGACGGGCAGTTCTTGTGCTTCAACATCGGTCTGGTGACACCGAACCAAGAGCCGCTTTACGCATCGTTCGATACCAACCGCAAGGAGGGCGCTCAGCCCTGGTACTTCAAGGACTGGTTTCGGCGCGGCGAGTGGGAACTCAACAAGTTTCCGGAGCTACCCGACATTGCTCATTATTTTGAAGACCCAACCTGTCTTGTTTTCGACACGCGGAGAGACTTTCGCGTAAATATCGAGCACATCATCGCGGAGACACCCAGAGAGCGATTTCCTGAGCCGTACCGCTCGATGGAGAACTATGCTTTGCAAATTGTTCTCAAGGGGGCAATGGACAACGCCAAGGAGCGAATCAAGCGGAGCTACAAGACGGCAATCCCGCAGTACTACCGGGGCCAGGTTCAGCTTCTACTACCTCTGTGTTTGAGCGATCCGCAGCGAGCCGATTTGGCCCTCGTTGTCGAGAGACATTCAACTTTCTACCGCGCGGCAACGTGCCTTACGCTGGACATGGCCTATAATAACGCCCGCCAAATCGCTAGGCCTGATCGTGACTGGCTCCAGCCATGAGCTAACTCCGCGGCGTGGCGCAGACATTGTTTTTCGGGCGTCTGCGTAATGAGATTCAAGGAATCGGATCCATTGCGAGCACGAAGGGATCCTACCGGTAGTCGAACCGGAAGTTCGACCACGGCCACGGGTCAGGAGAGGAAACGAGGCGGCGGTCGAGAGGGCGGGCGCAGCGACGGGTACGGGTGGTGCGGCAATGAAGACGGTTGAGCCCGTAGAAATGCCGTTGCCATCCCATCCTCACATTTTATCGCGCCGCGACCTCGGTGCGCCGCAGACCCGCCGCGGCGGGTCTGCGCCACCCTCGAGCCAGCTTTCGTTTCAAAACAAAAGACAAAAAGGGGACAGTTCTAATGAGGCTTGGCACCGCTGAAGATTGTTCTTGACACGAGGGTTTACTCATGCTCCAATGACTGCCTAGGTAGATTGGTCCAGAATCAGATATAAGCTCGAACATACCCACGGAGGATTCAACAATGGAAAATGTGACCGCAACAGCGCCGACCGCAGAATTCAAGATACCCGCAGAGTTGCTGAAGGTATTCAAGGGCGACGTTCGCCTCATACCAATTCATCTCCCCGTCGCCGGGTACATCATGTTTGACGCGGCTATGCTAAAAACAATTCTACTTGGTGATGACCAGGCGGCTAGAGCAAATCTTGCCAAACAACTCGACGCACTTTCCCGGGCAGGAGGGGAACTGGTTATAATCGCCAGATAGGAAAGCCAGCGACTCAACGGTTGAGACAGCAACCCGCGGCATGCAGATGAAAACTGAACAAGAAGTCAAAGATCCGCCATTTATGCGGAATGTGGGTCTATTACTGACCTATCATTGCCAGGCATCCTGCGCCCATTGCATCATTCGAGCCGGGCCGGATCGACACGAGGAAATGAGTCTGGAGGATGCTCGCCATTGGATTCGCCAGATTGCCTCCTATCGTAATCACTATGTATACGTTCTTTCCTTAACGGGGGGCGAGCCATTCTCCAATCTCAAGCTGCTTAGAGAAGTGATGGAGTTCGCCGCGGAATGGAAGTTTTACGTGTCGATAGTGACGAATGGGTTTTGGGCCGCCAAGCGGGAAAAGGCCAAGCAGTTGCTACAAAGTCTACCCAAGATTTGCTTTCTTTCGATCAGCACCGATATTTATCATCAGAAATACATTCCGTTTGAGCATGTGCAAAATGCCATCTGGGCAACCCAAGAGTGCGGGATCCCCTACTATGTCTCAATCGTCACCGAGAACAAGAGCGATGCCGATTATCAGCGGGTCAATTCCGAGATTCTAAAGCTCACGGGGCCGGAAAACATTCGTACCGGGATTACCTTCCCCGCAGGCCGAGCCTCCCAGATGAAGCCCCAATTAAGATATAGCCTTAGCGATGAGCCACCAAAAGAAGCCTGCCAGGCTGCCAGTTCGCCCTGCATTTTTCCCGACGGGCGGGTATACGGATGCATCGGACCGCTGATTGATTTGCAGCATGAGCACCCGCTCGTTTTGGGCAATTTGCGGGAAACATCCATGGCTGAGATTTTGGATCGATCGGAAACGAACGTCGTTCTGCACGCCCTCAGGCTTTGGGGTCCGAACAGACTTGTTTCTTTGTTGCGAGAAGCCGGCCTAAGCCAGCATCTGCCCAAGGAGTATGTGTCAGGCAGTATCTGCAATGCCTGCTATAGCTTGCTGTCCGACGTTGTAGTCCGCGAGTGGTTGTGTCAGTTGGAGCAAGACGCTGAATTTCGACGGAAAGTGGCGTACGGTCGACTTTATTACCTAAAGGAAACCGGGATGCTGGAGCTCGGCGGTTTTTGAGAATTGGTTCCGGACCTGAATAAGTGCTGTCATCGCACACTAGTCCTTCATTCCTGACTTTTTGACAAGCTGAAAACTTTGCTTCTCGTTGTTCCATTGCGGGATCGTAAACCCGACAAATACCTGACTCTTTTCGCGGCGTGGCACAGACCCGCCGCGGCGGGGCGAGTGACGAGTGACGAGCAAGGCGCCGCGACAGGTAGGGATGGTGAGGTAATGAAGATGGTTGAGCCCGTAGAAATGCCGTTGGCGTCCCAGCCTCACGTTTAACTGCGCCGCGAATTCGGGTTTAAACCGACCCTCCGCACGCACTGCATCAACGTGGCACGATTCCCGCTGGCGCGGGACCAGCAAGGGTAGCGCGGACCGGTTTTGTAGGTCCGCGGCTTTCCGTACCCGCCAATGATCGTTCACTCGGCTGACTATTGCCTCCGCACGGCATCGCGCGTAGATTGATCGCATGTCAAAGTTGCGGCGCCGCTTCCTTTATGACCGCTACATCTTCGCGACCGTGGATTTGGTAAGTCGCTGTAGCGCAGGGCTCGCTCTCAAGCCCGCCAATCTTAATGGCGGGCGGCCTTTCCACCGGCGCGGGCATTTTCCGCGCCGCGCAAAGCACGTCGCGGTGGAAAAGCCGTCCGTCGGCTGACGGACTGGAACGCGAGCGTTGCGCTACATCGCTTGGTGTCTTGGTGGTGAAAGGTTTTGCCGACCTCCTGGGCTAGGTATGTGAATATTTTTCTTGACAAACGCCCCGCCCCGTGGTAGCCTATCCTTGTGAGAACCTCAATCCCCGAGGAAGTCCTTTCCTCGGCAATCTGACAACCCGCCCCAGGAGGAACCATGTCTTTACGCAAATCGCCCGAACTTACACCCGAACTGCTCGCCGCCGCGCGCCGCAACGCGCAGCACTCCACCGGACCGCGCAGCCCCGCCGCCAAGCAGAATTCCAAGCTCAACGCCCTCAAGCACGGCCTCTACGCCGCCCCGGAAAACGAACGACAAACCATGCTGGCGCTGGGCGAAGACCCGGAAGAGTTCGAATACCTGAAAAAGGGGCTCATGTTGACGTACGGTCCCGGAGAAATCCTCTGGCAAAAGCAGATCGACGACCTGGCCAGGCTCTACTGGCGCCGCGAACGAGTCCAGCGGGCGCAAGAGGGGCTGAAGCGCCGCGCCTTGCAGGGGATCGACGACTGGCAACACCGCCGCCAGCAGGAGATGGCCCGGGTCACCTTCGACGCCTCCCAGCACGAGATGCTGGAGGTCGAGCTGTCCGAGTCTACCGATCGAGGGGTGGGGCTGAGAAGGACGCTTTCTTATCTTGAGCTGGTGCGGGAGGAGATCCAGCAGCGCACCTTCTGGCCCCGCCAGTACTTCCTGCTGGAATCTCTTTACCGAGGCATGGTGGGGTGGCGACAGGCGCTGATTTTCGGGCTGCTGCACCGTTTCAGTGACCCTGTGGACCTGGCCGAGCAACAAGAGAAACACGAGGAATACCGGCAGTACCTGCGGAAGCAAGGCCGCAACTGCGAGCCGCCGGGGGAGCCGGAGCGGCAGGAACTTCTGCGTCTGCTGGAGGAGGAGATCGCCAGCGTGGGGGAAGACTTCGCCTATGCGGAGAAGGCAAACGCCGAGCGAGCGGCGATCGAACGGGACGCCTGCCTGGCGCCGGAGGGTGAGACGTGGAGCATACTGCTGCGCCAGGAAGCCGCGCTGGACCGTTCCATTGACCGCAAAGTGAGGATACTACTGAGGCTGCGGAAGGACTGGACGGACCTCCTGGCGGTTCCTCGCAGCGAGGACGATGGCGGGGGGATGGAGGACATCGAGAGTGACATTGATAGCGACATCATGTCCTATGACTTGCCGGGTGTGGAAGCGGCGGAGAACTCAAAAATGAACGAACAATGCGCGAATGTTATTGAAAACAAAGGACCAGCTTTCAGCAGCCCAGGGCGAAGCGGGAATGTTACAGAAAACACAGGTGGTTACGAGTTTCGGGCGGGAATGTTGTCGAAAGGAAAAGACGTAAGTCAGAAAGGAGCAGGCGGCGCTGAGATAATACCAATCCAGAATTCATACTTCAGAATTCATAATTGCCCCGGGCCTTCGCGCCGTTTCTCAATGACTCAATGATTCAATGGCTCAATGAACCAATCCCTCAACGCTCAGGTGAGGTACTCCTTCATCATGCTGATGTAGCGCCGGCAGGTTACTTTCATATCTTCGCTCGAGCCGTCCTGTTCGAGCGAGAGGAAGCCCGTGAAGCCAATGGCTTTCACCGCATCGGCAATGGCTTTGAAATCCATCACGCCTCGGCCGATGGCGACGTAATCCCGCATGCGGGGGTCGATGTCGCGCAGGTGAAGATTCATAAGGTGCCGATGCAGCTTGTGGATGGCGACGGGAGGATACTCGCGCTGGTTCATGGCCCAACCGCAGTCGAGATTGCAGCCCAGGGCAGGATCGGGGATGGCGTCGCAGAGGCGCAGAAAACTGTCGACGACGGGAAGCATGGTGTGAGTGTGGTTCTCGATGGAGAACTTCATGCCGTGCGCTTGGGCGCGCTCCAGGCAGCTCTTGATCGTCTCGATGAAGAGTGGCCAGAGTTCTGCAAAGTCGTACCCTGAAGCGATGTCGATGTGAAACTTTTCGCCGGGTTGGCCATCGCTCATGAAGTAGCGGGGCAGGTACGCGGAGGAGGATTTCAGTTGCCGCGCCCAAGGCGCCACGATATTCACCATGGGCGCGCCGAGTTTGTGCGCGATGCGGCAGCCTTTCTCGAAATAGTCCAAGCTGCGCTTTCGCTCTTCAGGGTTGGTACTCGTCAGACCCTCGACCACCGGCTGGAAAAAAGGAAACTGATTTAACTCCAAGCGGTTTCGCTCCAGTTGTTTCTTGATGCGGTCAATGGTGGCATCGGTCCAATATTCGTCGATGTCCAGGCGCGAGTTGGCAATCAGCTCCACACCCTCGAAGCCCAGGCTTCCAATGATGTCGATCGCCTCCTCAGGGTGAGCGCCCGGGCCAAGGCTATGGAAGTTCCAGCTCACGCACCCGATCTTGTTTCGCCGCTTGCCTGGCTCGTTCTCAGGCCGGGCAAGTGGGAGCGGCGGTAAGGCGAGCGAGCCGTTCGCATTGGCGAGCAATGAGTAACCACCCAGACTCATAGCCGACAGAAACTCGCGACGTTGCATAGTTCTTCTCCTTAAACGAGACTTCAAGACAGGAACATAGTGTTTCAAGGGTATCATGTCAACATCTCGGGAGACCGTGGCGCGCCTGCGCCGCAGCGGCCCTGGACGCGGCGCGGCGATTCTGGCAGACTGACAGCGTGATGATGAACAGATTGGGTCCGTGACGGCGCAACGTGGTCCGTCGGCTGACGGATAAAATCGCCGCTACATTTGGCACCGGGAGGGGAACGTGAATAACGAGATGAAGAGGCGGGAATTTCTTAAGGAATCGGCTATTGGCGTGTCGGCGTTCACGGTGGGGCTAGGAAGTGACGCACGGGCGGCCACCGCGGCCGGTGGAGTTCGCGGCTACCCGCCGGAGTCACCAGGGGAAAGAGTCGGGCGCCCGGTTCGAGTTGTCAGCATGGGGTTTCACGCGGGGAAGCCCTCCTTGGAGTGGATCGCCAATCAGGTGGACCAGGAGGGAGCCGCGGGGGCGGATATCATCGCGCTACCGGAAACGTGTCGAGGCCTGAACGCAGACAGCGCGGAGTCGCTCGACGGTCCCACCGTAAGCGCCATGTCGCGCCTGGCAAAGAAGCATCGAACCTACATTGTCTGCCCGATCCATCGAAAAGAGGGGAAGCAGAGCTTCAACTCCGCAGTCCTTCTCGACCGCGAGGGAAGAGTGGCTTGCGTTTATGACAAACTCTATCCCGTGTGGGTAGAAGAGTGCGTGGATCGTTCCGTGAATCCCGGCAGGGCTGTGTGCGTCCATCAGGCGGACTTCGGTCGCGTGGGCTTTGCCATTTGCTTCGATGTCAATTGGTCTTCGATCTGGGAGCAATTATCCAACCAGGGCGCCGAGCTGGTGATATGGCCGAGCGCTTACTCGGCGGGCCGCTCGCTCCAGGCGCAGGCGATCAGCTATAACTACTACGTGGTCAGCGTCACGTGGGTTCCGGACTGCCTGGTTTTCGATATCGACGGGCAGCAACTCGTCTACGACCACAACAATCGAGGCGACGGCACCAACGTCACGCGCATCACGCTTGATCTTGACCGCTGCATCTTTCATCAGGACCTCAATTATCCTGACAAGGTCGGCCGGCTGCTCAAGGAACGACCAGATGACGTGGTGCAGGAAAAGTGGATGGCCATGGAAGGGTGGCTCGTGTTGAAAGCCAAACGACCGGGTATGAGCGCCCGCGAACTGGCGCGGAATTATGGCTTGGAGGAATTAAGACATTACCTCAACCGAAGCCGCTGTGAGATCGATAAGTGTCGTGGGTGGGAGTTCTCTTGACAATCCCAGGTTCAGGCGTGTATTTGGAATCCCACGATTAATAAGGCTGCGAAGATCACGGCATGGATGAGCTCGCTGATTCCCAGGCGGCGGATTTGAAGGCGACTTGGACTCGAGAAGAACCATGCGAGCCCGCGCCATAGCACGGGCGCAAACGCCAACAATGCCAGGCTTGGCAACCAACCCTTTCGCCAGGCAAGCGCCAGGGAGAGAGCCATAACGATTTCGCCCAGGATGAACCACTTCCCCTGGGCCAGCCTTTCGCCAAAGGAAGCGGCGCGCGTGGAGTGGATGCGGGTTTGAACGTAGAGGATCTGATTGGCGGCGAAAATCCAGTTGGCCGCCCAGATTACCATAGCGGCGGTGTCCAACCTTGCGGAAGCCACGTAGTAAGCTGCCGCAGCGGTGGCCGTAAGGCCGATCGACCCTACCAACTGCGCGGCCATCCTGGTTTGCCGCCCGCGGCTCTTCAAGAGCGCCTGTCCCAGGAATGCGGCGGCCGCTGCCGTGCCCACTAAGAACAAGCCATATAAGCGAATTTGCCATAACAAGATGGCCAGGGCTCCCAGAGAAACGGAGGTATAAATATAAATGGAATGAAGAATGGCGCTCCGTTCCCTCGGGTTCTGCGCGCGCCAGGGCGAAATTCCGAGCCACGCCTCGAGCGGCGTGCGCAAACAAAAGAGCCCAAGCGCGGCCACGGCCAGCAATAAAACCAAAACAATCCTGTCGCCTACAGGTCTGCCCAGCGCGGCGCCGGTGGCCAACGGAACCAACAGCATTCCCCAGGCACCGTGTTCTCTGGGCCAAACAAGCCAACGCAGGCGCGCGGCGCCGGGAGTATGAAGAGCAGAAGTTGAACTGGACATTGGAAAAGCAGGCAGAGTCTTTCAGGCTGTAACGCCGCGGTTCTTGTAAATCGCTTTGTTCACTTCCACCATCAAGTCATCAAGCGATGCGCCGACTTTGCGCGCGGCCATTATAATCGAGCAGTCATAGCAGGAGGGGCGAAGCCCGAATCTCTCAAACACCGCGTCGGTCTCGGGGAACTTCTGCTTTACTTCGCGGACGATTTCGACGTCACGGACGAGATCAGTGAACTGAAGCATGAGTCACTTCCTTCAGCGGGCTTGCCTCGGACTTCTTGCTGCCCGGCTGGTAAACGCAGAATGGTTCTTCGTCCAGATAATCGCCGCTGGCCGCGAAGGCCCGAGCGCGGCAACCCATGCAGACATTGCGAAACTCACAGTAGCCGCACTTGCCTTTCAAATTATCGGTGTTTCGCAGTCGCTGAAAAACGTCGGCCTTTTCCCAAATCTCGGCAAACGACTGCTTGTTCAGGTCTCCTGCCAGAACCGGCAGATATCCGCAGGGATAAACCTCACCCTGGTGCGAAATGAAGCAGACACCCGTGCCGGCGAGGCACCCCTTGGTCATGGCGTTCATGTCCTGGGGATGGCCATGGCCGGGTTGGGTGGTGTGGGGATGAAGCGCGATACCGGCCGAGCCGGGCATCGTCATCTCCGTTGGGCCGATCGCATCTTTCGTTCCGCTCGTGACCGGCGCGCCAGCCTGCCTGGAAGCGCTCGAGGCGGCCCTGCGCTCGGCGGCACGACGTTGCCGCATCACCCGGAAATAATGAGGCGCGCAGGTGGCTTTCAGCTCGATCCCGCCTTCGAGCGAGCGGTCGTAGAACCAATTCAGGATCTCTTCGTATTCCTCAGCCGGTACCATTTGCTCGGCGGCGATGGCCACCCCGCATCCCACCGGAACCAGTAGGAATGTGTGCAACGCGTCCGCCCCGATCTCCTTAGCTAGCTCCAGGACCGCGGGGAGTTGGCGCGCATTATGCCGGGCAATCGTCATGTTGATCTGGAGCGACATTCCCAGCTCGCGCAGGTTGCGGAAGCCGCGCAGGGCGGCGTCGAACGCGCCCGAAATGCCGCGAAATGCGTCATGGGTCGAAGCATCGGCGCCGTCCAAACTGATGGAAACACGCCGCACGCCGGAATCCTGAATCCGGCGCGCCACCTGCTTGGTAACCAAGGTGCCATTGGTGGCCAGCGCCACACGAATCCCCAGGGAGGTGGCATAGCTGGCAAGATCGAAGATGTCGTGGCGAAAGAGAGGCTCGCCACCGCTCAGAACTAGGATTGGTAGGAATGACTGAGAGACTTGCTTTATTAAGTTCAGGGCTTTGGTTAAAGGTAGGTCATTTGTTGATGAGAGTTCTGTAGCGGTGGCGCGACAGTGAATGCAACGCAGGTTGCATCCCTTGGTCACCTCCCAAAAAACGAGCCGCGGTTTGTAGTCTAGATTGTTACGCCACATTGCACGACTCACTTCTCACGAGCGGCTGTTTGACGCAGCCAGCTTTTCCATGAGCACGTCTTTTTCCATCGCTTCCGGGATTCGAAACTTCTCCCCAGTCCTTTCGGTTCGGCGGGTCACCCTCAATAGGAGATAGGCCTGGTCGCGAAGGGAACGCTCGGTGGCTAGCGTTAGATCTTAGGATATAACAGGGGTTAGAGATTCCGGTTTGTCCAAATTCCGGTATCCCCAACCCCTAACCCGTGAAAGGACGGGACCCTAGGACCCGAAGTCCCTCGCAACCTACGAAAGGGCACGCCTCATGCCAAACTCAGGAAGACCAATGAACTCCGGAAGGTTGGATTCAAGCCGAAGGAATAAAGCAGCTTAGCAAATTCCGAATTGGAGAGAGGCTGGAACTGGCTCACAAATCATGAGATTAGGAAGTGCGGAAAATGACGGTTGACAATCCAACCGGCGGGGTGAAAAGACGCAAAGTCCCTAACTGTGGCCTAGGCCGACAGAAGGAAGAAATCCTCTTGACAGATGTCAATTCAGACCGTTTCCCGTTCAACAGAGGTGGTGTACACTTCGTCTTGAATTTTGAAGGTTCGGGGCGAGAATCCAATCTCGCCCCGCTTCTCTACCGTCTGGCAAATCGCAACGTTTTAATTTCCCAAGGATTCATGTGAAAGTGAATCGCCTGCCCTTTGCCAATCGTTCCCAGCACAATATCTTCCAAGAGATTTGTTTCTACCACGCGAACCGAACGCGGGAGCTCGATCGAGACGTCTCCCTCGCGTCCTTCACATTCGAAAAACCGCAGGATGGCATCCGTGTCGTAGAAACCTTCCATCTGCTTCATTGCATACAGAACTACGTGGTCGCTTTCCGTCTTTATAAACGAGTACGCCTCCGGCAGGCCGCCCTTCTTGCCTGCCCACTGTTCTTGGGCGCTGGCATGGGCCGGCTCTTGAAGGGCGAACAAGGGCGAGTTGAACGCCAAGGCCTGGAACTCCACTTTGCCGTCTTTCCATCCCCCCCGATGGGGATAAATGGAGTAGCCAAAGCTGTGCTGACCCTCATCGGCGCGCGGGTCGGGCCCCCAGGGCCCGCGAATCGCCGAAAGACGGATGAGGTTATCCCTGGCATCGAATCCGTTGCGGCCATTGTTTAAGATCGCCACTCCATAATTCGAGTCGGAGATATCAACCCACTTGCCCATGACCATTTCATTTCCGGCCTGCTGGCGTTCGATGGCCCCATAGGGGATTTCCGCCGTCACCTTGCTCGAGGAAACGCTGACCGGAAAGCCCGCCTTCAGGAAAGTCGCGCGCTCATGCCAGTCCATTGACAATTCCACATCCACGCGAGGAACACCGGCGATCAGGCTGATATCCTGCGAGAATTCTGAGTCCCGGAAGCGATGGACCACACGAAGCGTGGCACGCGCCGGTCCTTGCTCGATGATCTCGATTCTGGCTGCCTTCCCGATATCCCACTTCTTTCCCGTCAGCCCAATGTCCCAGGCAGGCCCGGCGTACTCGGGAGAGGTCGCCTTGGCTTGCTCGGCCGTGTCCTCCAGCGCCAGCAAGAAATTGCCTTCGCCGTGGAACGCTTCACGCTTGTTCCCTTTGTCGTAAAGCCGGGCAATGTAACCGGTCTCGGGATTAAGCTCGACTCGGAAGAACTCGTTCTCGAGGTACCAGCGAGGTTTCGCGCCAACCTGGAGAGAAGAGGCAGTGACTTTGCCACGGTCGGTTTCCGGAACGAGCCGGTAGAGTTTCAAGCCCATCTGCGGAACCTTCTGCGCGACAAAAGCCACCGTGGCAGTTTCTCGAGCCCCAACTTTGGTGGCTGGTTTCAGCACCTGCACCGGAACCGCTTCTTCCCCATGGACAGCCACCAGGCGTGAGGGCAGCGAAAAGGCTGACACCTCGGCGATAACCAAGTCGCTGCGGTCCCAGGACTGAGGGTTATAAACAACCACCGGGATCCCCTCGCCGCGGGTGTCTATTTGGAGGCCGAGGTTCTGGAGGGAAAAGTTCAGTGCCCGATGACCGCGCTCGAAGATTTCCTGATACTGACGCGCCGCATCGGCATAGATGGGGCCGATGCCGGAGCCTGCTGCCAGATCGTGAGCTTGGTTCAGCAGGGCTATCTTCCACGCTTCCGTAATGTCGCGGTTGGGATAATAGTCCCGATAGTCAAAGAACACAGCCAACTCTGACATCTTCTCGGCGTTGAGGAGGAGTTGCTCGCTTTGGCGATTATGGCGTTTCATATCCACTTGAGTTGTATAGCAGCCCGGAAAAACATTCTGCATCTCGCCATCTACGACCGGAAAGTCCTTCTTCTCTGTTAACAACAGATCAATGTAATTCGCGACGTTGGTGGTCTTCACCCGCACATCGTTTGGGGAAGCGTTCAACTTTGCTATTCCCGCAACGTCTTCCGGGTTGGGACCACCGCCATGATCCCCCATGCCGTAGAGCACCAGAATGTTCTTGACTCCTGCCCGATCCGCGTTCTTCATCCCCAAAACTGTGGTGTGCGCATGGTCCATGGGCTGGGTGTACTCGCCGGGCGTCGTGTAACCCAACACACGGCTGCCGTCCAATCCCTGCCACCAGATGATGGGCGGCCGGGATGGATCGTGGGGCCTGTTGAAAAGATAGAACTCGATACCCGCTTTGTGCGCGATCTGCGGCATCGAATAAGGGTGGCCAAAGACGTCCGGTTGCCACGCGGCCCGAATGTAGTGGCCGAACTTATCCTTGCTGTACTTCTGGCCGTAGAGGAACTGGCGTACCAGCGACTCGCCATCCACCACGTTCTCGTCCATCTGAACCCAACCGGAACTGACGGGAATGAAATTGCCGGTCCTGGCCTTCTGGACAATTCCTTTGAAGATGTCAGGAAAGTAGTGCTCCATCATATCGAACACCACCGCCTGATCCTGTGCGTAGGTGTAATCAGGAAACTGATCCATCAACTCGAGTTGATTGCGGAAGGTGTTGTACATGATGTCGTAGATGGATTCCTCCCAGCGCCAAAGCCATGCCATATCCATGTGCGCGTAGCCGACGACGTGGGCCGTGTAGTCTCTTGGTTGCGTCGGCGCCTGCGAGCGGGCAGCGGATACAAAGCCGGCGAGAACGAAAACCAGCGCAAGCAACTTTCTCATAAGACCTCCTGCGGAGTAAGGCTATCTGTGGCTCTGGCGGCACCGTTCTCCAGGCGCCCCAGGCCCCAACATTTCAAACAGATTTTGGATTAAAATGCAAGGTCCCGTATGCTTCCCGCTCTTCACCAGCCGAGCCTGAGCGTTGCGGGGGCTCTTGACGTCTGCTAATGTAATGCATCGGGATTACGCGTTATGGCTTCACCATGCCCAAAATGTGGCGGAACAAAGACTGATCCCGTCAGTCACGGCCTCATGTACAACCTCGCGTGGGCTTTTGGGTATCGACTGCAACAATGCTCGCGATGTCGCACGTCGCGCTATATGCCCAGACATCGTGGAGGATCCTCTCACCCATCGCAATTGGGGAAGGAGCGGGTAAGCCCACTCGGCCTTGCAGAGGAAGAAAGGGCTTTAGGAAGCGCCGAAGCGCGCCCCGGGCCGAACAGAGATCAAGCTACTGCCCCAGGTCCCATGAAGTGTGAATTGCCACGCTGTCCGGCTTGCGGTCGCACGAAATCCCACCGTACCCAGCGCACCACCATGGAACGGATGTTGCGGCGCCCACCGATGCTCCGTTGCGAGAGCTGCGGGATGCGCTTCCCCCATCCCGGGCTGCGCGCGGAATATTTCGAACCGTTGAAATTGTTAGAGGTGGGGGAAACAGTACCCTGCGCTGCGGAGGTGAGGAAGACTCCCGAAAAGGCCGAAGAGAAAACCCAACCCGAAGTCCCCAAACAGGCGGCGACAGCACCTCGCATTGTGGAGGAGAAAAAGACTCCAAGAACGTCCGAAGAGAAAACCCAACCGGAAATCCTCAAACAAGGAGCAGCAGTTTCGCGCTTTGCGGAGGAGGAAAGGGCTCCCACCATGGCCGGAGACAGTGCCCAACCGGAATTTGCCAAGCGGGTGAATGCCGCGGCTTCCCCGGACGGTGATTTGCGCTCCTGTCCAGCTTGCGGCAGCACGAAGAGCCACCGTACCAGGCGCACCACCATGGAACGGCTGTTGCAGCGCCCACCGATGGCGCGCTGCGAGGGCTGCGGGATGCGTTTCCCGTATTTCGAACGTCACGATAGATCTCCTGACTTAGTGAAATCAGGGGAGGCGGCGGCCAGCGCAAGCCACGTTGGGGAGGAAGGAAGAGGGGCAAGGAGGACCGAAGAGAGCTCCCAGCCGAATGTTGACAAGCAAGGGACCGCTGCCGCTTCCTCGAAACGGGGATTAAACCGCTGTCCGTTTTGCGGCAGCACGGGCTACCAGCGTTCGCGGCGCAGCACGCTCGAGCACCTCTTGTTGCGCCCAAAGATGGCCCGCTGCAGGAATTGCCGGAAGCGCTTCCCCTATCTCAAGAGATAGCGTCTTCAAATGTCCTCGTCGAATGTCACGGGCCGAATTGCCAGAGCCTCCGGGATCGTGATGGCGGGAGTGTTGCTGAGCCGCCTGCTGGGTTTTTTTCGTGAGTGGACGGTAGCTCACCAGATTGGTTCGAACTCCGTCACCGACACCTACTACGCGGCCTTCACCTTGCCGGACTTTCTGAACTATTTGGTGGCGGCCGGCGCTCTGAGCGTAACCTTCATTCCTGTCTTCTCCCGCTACTTGGCGGAAAAGCAGGAGGACGAGGGTTGGTACGCGTTCTCCACCGTCGTCACGGTGATGGGCCTGACGCTGGTGGTCTTGGCGGGGATCGGTGAGGTCTTTGCGCCTCAACTGGTCGGAGCAATCGCACCGGGATTTGCCCCCGCAGCCAAGGCGCGGGCCGTCTTTCTGACGCGGCTTATGTTGCCCGCGCAGATTTTTTTCTATCTAGGAAGCATTCTGACCGCCGTTCAGTACGCCAAAGCGCAATTCATCATTCCGTCCCTTGCCGGAGTGGTCTACAACCTCGGGGTCATTGCCGGGGGACTGTTGCTTTCTTCGCGTATTGGCATCACAGGTTTTGCGGTAGGGGTGCTGGGTGGCGCGCTGTGTGGGAATTTCCTTCTCCAGATTTATGGAGCGCGCCAGGCCGGAGCGCGCTTCACGCCCAACCTGAACATCCGGCATCCTGGCTTCCGCTGGTTCATCAAGCTCTCGATTCCCATTATGCTGGCGCTCTCCCTCAGCGCCACGGATGACTGGATTATTCGCTGGTTCGGCTCCTATCTGGTCCCGGCGTCCATCACCTGGCTGACCTACGCGAAAACTCTGATGCGCGTTCCCCTGGGGGTGGTCGGCATGTCGGTCGGGGTGGCGTCGTTTCCCTTCATGGCACAGCTCTATTCGGAGGGGAAACTCGATGAACTCAGCCGCACGGTTAGCGCCACCCTGAAAGGCCTGCTCCTCCTGCTGCTCCCCATTTCCGCCTTGACCATCGCCCAGAGCACACCCCTCGTCTACTTCGTCTTCTCCCACACTCGCCTGCACGGCCCGGATTTCGAGGCTACCTCCGCCACCCTCCGCGTCTTCTCGATCGGCATGTCTGCCTGGGCACTGCAAAATATCCTGGCGCGTGCTTTCTACGCCGCTCGCGATACCATCACGCCGGCCGTGGTGGGAACGGGGCTCACTTTCCTCAGTCTTCCCGTTTATTGGTGGTTGGTCCGCCACTTTCAGCACCTCGGGCTGGCCGGCGCGAGTTCCCTCGGCATCATCGCCTACACTGCAATTCTGTTTCTTCGCTTGAACCGCCACATCCGCAACCCCCAGGCCCGCGGGTTCTTGATTTTCCTGCTCAAGATCACCTTGGTCTCGGCGCTCGCAGGCCTTGCCTGCTTCAAGCTCAATAATTGGCTGGGTACGTTTCTTGGCTGGCAAACTACTCACCAAGCTCTGCTCGTTTTGGTGATTGTGACCTCAGGAGGCTTGGCGCTCATGGCACTCCTCGCCAAGCTGCTTCGGGTGAAAGAATTCGAGGACTACTTGCAGAGACTGGTAGCAAGGTGAGTTCTGCCCATTTCCCGAGGGGAAGGCCAGGCAAATGGGCCTTTGCTCTCTCCCTTGGGGAGAGGATGTCCCGCATCCGGCGCTTTCATCAGTCCGTCAGCCGACGGAGCCGGGTGAGGGGTCAGTTGCAAGGCGAGTGGGGCTCGGATCGGCCAACCTAACAGTCCTTCTTCGCAGCGTCTTTCCGCATAGGGCCCGGCTCAGAATGGGCACCGCCAGCTAGGCGGTGGAACGGGAACCCACCCAGTGCGGACCTTTCGCCATCTTTCCAAGCCAAGGTTTATAATAGAGTTGAGGCTGGGCGGTAAACCGCAACGGTAGTCAGCCGCATCTAAAGAAGTACGGCCTGGAGCAAGGGTGGGTGAGAGATTGCACCCCGGAACATTGAACGTGTCACGTTGGGCGTGGTCGTCATGCGGCGGCAGTGATAACCGTAGAGGCGGAACCGCGTCAAATCTATTTTGGGGGGACTTGATCCCCGTGATCGACTGTGTGGGGCAAACGGGTATCCGTGGGAATTCCTATTCGAGGTGCAGACTCAGAGGCTGCCGATCAGCTTTTCCTGCGGATTTTGAAGAGGCATTCCCCTTACCCACGGCCCGGAAAAGGCGGAGTTGGCTGAACAAAGGAGGAACAGTTCCATGCGCGCTAACACAAAACAATTCCTGCGCGAGAATCTTTTTGGATTGAGTTTGACGTTTATTGGCGTAGTCTGTCTGGCACTCTCGGGCATGCTTTATGAGGGTCACCGAGTTTTCCCACAATTCGCCCTGGCTGAGGGCGCGGGATTGAATGGGCAGGAGATCGACACTTTGGAGCAGCAAAATAAAGCCTACGAGCGAATCGCAGAGTCGGTTACGCCCGCGATTGTGGCCATCCAATCGACGCAAGTGATCAAGGTGCAGCAATCGCCGTTTATGAATGACCCCTTTTTCCGCCAGTTCTTCGGCAACATGCTTCCGGGCGGCATCCCTCGGGAGCGGCGAGAACACGCGCTCGGAAGCGGCGTGATCGTCTCGGGAGATGGTTACATCGTGACCAACAACCACGTGGTCTCCAAAGCGACCCAAATCGAGGTTTTACTCTCGGACAAGCGAACCTTCAAAGGCAAAGTTGTGGGAGCTGACCCGCAGACTGACGTCGCCGTGATCAAGATAGACGCGCATAACCTGCCCGTGGTGCCCTTCGGTGATTCCGGTCAAATGAAAGTGGGTGATACCGTAATGGCGTTCGGGAATCCCTTCGGCCAGTACTTCACAGTGACACGCGGGAGCGTGAGCGCGTTGGGCAGGTCCCTTCCTGGCGGGGAAAAGCTCGAAGATTTCATCCAGACGGACGCTGCAATCAATCCTGGGAATTCGGGAGGCGCACTGGTGAACGTCCGTGGGCAGGTCATTGGCATCAATACGGCGATCATTAGCGGGAACTCAGGCCCCGGAGGAGAAGGGGGCTTCCTCGGCATCGGTTTGGCCATTCCCTCCAACACCGCCAAGCACGTCATGGAAGACTTGATCAAGACGGGTAAGGTGTCGCGGGGGTACCTGGGCGTCATCATCGGGGCTCTAACTGAAGACCTGGCCAAACAATTCAAGATTCCAGACACTTCGGGAGCGCTTGTCCAGGATGTTAGTGCAGGTGGACCTGCCGATAAAGCCGGCATCAAGAACGGGGACGTGATCCGCAAGTTGAGCGGCAAGACGGTGGGAGACTCGGGTCAGTTGACGGCTATGGTCACCGACATGAATCCAGGGACCGAAGTGACATTGGACATCCTCCGAGATGGCCAACCCATGGCCATCCGCGTCACGCTGGGTGAGCGGCCAGCCAACCTCGGCGTCACAGCCGGTGTCGGCAAAGCTCCCTCGGAAGGAACGCTGCGCGGAATCACGGTGCAGAACCTCACCCCGGACATTCGCGATCAGTTAGGCTTGCCCACCAACGTTCGGGGGGTGGTGATCACTGAGGTTGATCCTGGCAGCCCTGCTGGTCAGAAGGGCCTCCAGGAAGGCGATGTCATCGAAGGTATCAATCGCCACGCGGTGAATTCCGTTGTGGACTTTAATCGCTTGGCGGCGGAGGCGAAGGGACAAACGCTGCTGCGCATCATCCGGCAAGGCAGCGGATACTATGTGGTGATCTCTCCTGACGGCGACAGCGGGGGCGACGATAATCAGTGATTTTGCGCGACTGAGGCGGTCGGAGGTGACTCCGGCCGCCGCTGCCCCCGTGTCATTCTGAGTCCGTCGGCTGACGGATCGGAATGACAAGGGAGTTTGGGATGCGATGACCTGGGCCATTGGAGTCGCTGCGGCGCTTCTCTTGACTGTCGCAGGAATCCGCCTCTTCGAAAATTCTTTCATCTACTTCCCGCCCCGTTTCCCGGAAGGATTTCCCTCGCCAGAACTTTACGGACGGCACGTCGAGGAGGTCTGGCTAACCACGCTCGATAGAGTCAGGGTGAATGCCTGGTATTTGCCGAACCCCGCCTCGCAAAGAGCGCTCTTGTGGTTTCACGGGAACGCGGAGAACATCGGCCATGGGCTTGAACACCTCGGGTTCTACTCGCGTCTCGGGGTCAATGTGCTTGCCGTGGATTACCGGGGCTACGGGAAGAGCGAAGGTTCACCGAACGAAGCGGGGGTGTATCGCGATGCCGACGCCGCTTATGACTACCTGATCCAAGAACGGCATATCCAACCCCAGAACATATTCGTTTTTGGGCATTCGCTGGGTGGCGCGGTGGCGGTGGACCTCGCCTCACGACGCGAGTGCGGCGGCCTGATCGTGCAAAGCTCCATCACTTCAGTCAAGGACATGGCGCGGCGCATGTTCCGCGTTCCCCTGCTCGAATATATCCCCAAGAGCCAGTTCAACTCGCTCGCCAAGATTCGTCGGGCTCGAGCCCCTATCTTGATTGTCCATGGGACGCGCGACGAAACCGTCCCATTCTCCATGGGGGAGAGGCTCTTCGCCGCGGCGCCCGAACCCAAGTTTTTCTTTCCCGTCGAGGGCGCCGGGCATAATGATGTCGTGGAGGCCGGGGGAGAAGAGCTTCTCGACCATCTCAAATCGTTCTTATAACAACCCCGTGTGGTAAGATGTGTTTATGGCAAACACTAGGAGTACGACGTTCAGCATCCGGTTGAAACCGGGAGTCAAGAAGCGACTGGCGAGACTGGCGAGGACGACAGGGCGGAGTTCTAATTTCCTAATTTCCGACGCCGTGGAGTCTTATGTTGCCGACCAGGAAAGGTTGCGGGCCGAAATCCGCCAAGCCGACCGTCAAGTACGTGCCGGCCACTATATCAAGCACGAGGATATGAAAGCCTGGCTCCTGTCCTGGGGCACCGACCATGAGTTGCCGCCGCCCAGATGCGCGTGCGGCAAAGAGCATGAGGATGAGGCTCTGTGCAGGTAGAAATTGCTTGGTCCCCTCTGGCACGAGCCCGCCTAGATGAGATCCGCGCCTATGTGGCGCTCGAGAATCCCGAGGCTGCGGAGCGATTAGCCACGCGCATTGTGGCGGTCGTGGAAGCTTTAAGAGACTATCCCTATTTAGGTCGGGCAGGAGCCGAGCCGGGAATTCGAGAGTTGGTAATCGCCGGGACGCCCTATATCGTTCATTACCGCGTGAGGGGCAAGCGCGTCACGATCGGTACGATTTGGCACGGGGCTCAACGGAAAGAAGTCTGAAAGAACCGGCCATGAAGAAGAACAGCAGAAGGGCAAGAAGTCTGCCGTCAGCAGAATTCGATCGCGACCCTAAGAGCCGGGAGGAGGCCCGGCGGGTTTTCCCGAGCCCTCGGCCTTCTGGCCGCCCCCGGCAGGGGGAAGCGGGGCGCCGTGGCACTTCTTATATTTCTTGCCGCTCCCGCACGGGCAGGGATCGTTGCGCCCGATCTTCTCGCGGCGAATCACCTGCTGGGGCTTCTCGGTGACCCCGCCGCCCACCATCTGCATCTCGGCCTGCTCGCGCCGCTTGCGCCGCTGGTACTGACGGATCATTTCCTCCTGCTCATCCGGAGTCTTCATCAGGAAGAGATAGCGCAGGGTTTCGTCCTCGACCCTGTCCATCAAACCCTCGAACATATCAAAGGACTCACGCTTGTATTCCACCAAGGGGTCACGCTGGCCGTAGCCGCGCAGGCCAATGCCTTCCTTCAAGTGGTCCATGGTCAGAAGGTGGTCTTTCCACTGCCCGTCCACCACTTGCAGCATGATCATGCGCTCGTGAAAGCGCATGCGATCCGGGCCCCAGACCCCCTCCCGCTCCTCGTACTTCTCGCGGGCCAGGCGTCTCAACTCCTCGGTGAGTTGGTCGAGCGTCTTGGGGTCGTACTTCTTCAGGTCGTGCTGGCGGAGATCGATTCCCAGCCGGCTCCAGAACTCCGTGCGCAGGCCGTTCATATTCCACTGGTCGGCGTGCTGCGTCTTTGGGGCAGAATTCGCCCACCAGCCAATCCACCATGCGGTCGCAAGCCTCCAGGACGAACGCCTTCTGCTCCTGTCCTTCGAGCAGTTGACGGCGCAGCCCGTAGACGGTCTCGCGCTGCTTGTTCATCACGTCGTCGTACTCGAGCAGGTGCTTGCGGGACTCGAAATTCTGCGCTTCCACGGCCTTTTGCGCGGCCTCGATGCGCTTGCTGATCATTCTCGACTCGATGGCGATGCCTTCTTCCATGCCCAGCTTCTGCATGAAGCTCGAGACCCAATCCTTGGCGAAGATGCGCATCAAGTCGTCTTCGAGCGAGAGATAAAAGCGCGATGAGCCCGGGTCGCCCTGTCGCCCGGCGCGCCCGCGCAACTGGTTGTCGATGCGCCGCGCTTCGTGCCGCTCGGTGCCCAGGATGTGCAGCCCGCCCAGCTCGACCACGCGCTCGTGCTCGACGTCCGTGACCGTCTTGAAGCGGCTGATGAACGCGCTCCACTTTTCCCGCCACTGCGAGTACTCCTCGACGTAGGCCCGGTAGATTTCATCCGGCGAGCCTTCCGGGGGGCGATCCGGCGGCTCGGGATTGATCCCCTGTTCGCGGTACTTCTCCGGCGACTTGCGGAATTCCTCCCGCGCCATGGACTCCGGGTTTCCGCCCAGCAGGATGTCCGTGCCGCGCCCGGCCATGTTGGTCGAGACGGTCACCGCTCCCTCGCGCCCGGCCTGGGCCACGATCTGCGCCTCGCGCTCATGCTGCTTGGCATTCAGGATGTTGTGTTTTATTTCCTTCATGCCCAGCACTTCCACAAGACGCGCGAGCGGACTCCTGATCTCAATCAAGTAGTCCAAAACCGCCAGGTGTTTTGCGTCGGCGCTCTTGAGGAGCGCCACAATGCGTTCTGCGTAACCATCGTCAACGGGAGGAAGTTGGTGGGCGTGATAATCCTTGGGAGCCCGCTTCAGGATGGCCTGGAGAAAGGTGCGGCGCGTTCCGTTCGGGCCAGTCAGCATGGCCTTGTAGCGGTCGTCGTTCAGCATCTTCTGAATTGCCGTGGCGGGCACTCCCGCCCGCACCAGCCATTCCACGGCCGGCCCGTGCGACTCGGCCAGCCGCTCCGCCCAGAGGCGCAGTTTGGGGCCTTCCAGGCCCGCCTCTCGCGCCATCTCCTGAAGCCGCGCCGGGGTGGCGCCGGACTTCCTGAGCGCCGCGCTCAGCCGCTCCGATTTTTCAATGGCGATGCTGCCCACCAGCACCGGCTGGCCCCGCAGGTGGTACTCCTTGATTTCCTCGATGGAGGCGTTGAATTTCTCGCGCTCGGTGCGATAGACCGCGTCCGGAAACTCATGCCGGATGAGGGCCTGGTTGGTAGGGACAACAACGATTTCAAGATTATAGATCTTCTCGAATTCCGCCGCCTCGGTTTCCGCCGTACCCGTCATCCCGGCCAACTTCTTGTACATGCGGAAGTAGTTCTGGAAAGTAATGGTGGCCAGAGTCTGGTTTTCCTTTTCGATCTTAACGCCTTCCTTGGCCTCGATCGCCTGGTGAAGCCCGTCGCTCCAACGCCGGCCCGGCATAAGGCGGCCAGTGAACTCATCCACGATGATGACCTCGCCCTCCTTAACCACGTAATCGCGGTCGAGCTTGAAGAGCGTATGCGCCTTGAGCGCCTGTTGCAGGTGGTGGATGAACTCCATGTTGGCGGGGTCGTAGAGGTTCTCCAGGCCCAGCAGCTTTTCCGCCTTGGCGTTGCCGGAGTCCGTAAAGGTGGCCTGGCGGGTTTTCTCATCCACCTCGAAATCAGTCGCCCGGCTGGAGGCGAGGGATGACCTTGTCAATCTTGTAGTACTTGTCCGTGGACTCGTCGGAGGAGCCGGAAATGATGAGCGGGGTGCGCGCCTCGTCAATCAGGATGGAATCCACTTCGTCCACGATGGCGTAATGGTGCGGTCGCTGCACGTAATCCGCGAGGTCGAACTTCATGTTGTCGCGAAGGTAGTCGAACCCGAACTCATTGTTGGTGCCGTAGGTGACGTCGGAGCCGTAGGCGGCGCGGCGCTCGTCATCCTCCAGGTCGTGCACGATCACGCCCACGCTCAGGCCCAAAAGCCGGTAGATAGGCCCCATCCAGCCCGCGTCGCGCCTGGCCAGGTAATCGTTCACCGTCACCACGTGGACGCCCTTGCCCTCCAGCGAGTTCAGGTAGACAGGCAGGGTGGCCACCAGCGTCTTGCCTTCGCCCGTCTTCATTTCGGCGATCTTGCCCTCATGCAGCACCATGCCGCCGATCAACTGCACATCGAAGTGGCGCATGTTGAGGGTGCGCCGCCCCGCCTCGCGGCAGACCGCAAAGGCTTCCGGCAGAAGATTGTCCAGGGGTTCGCCGTTGGCCAGCCGCTCCTTGAACTGCTGCGTGCGGACCGGGAAGTCGGAGTCCTTCAGAAGCTGCATCTCGGCTTCCAGCGCGTTCATTTCCCCCACACGCCCGCCCAGGCGCTTTAACTCGCGCTCGTTCTTGGTGCCGATCACCTTCCCTAAAACGAGTTGTAAGAAGTTTCCCATAAGGCTAGCGCCAGCCTCCCCGGCTGGCCTTTCGGGGTCCTGACGGCATGCTCCTCGTAGCGGCGATTTTATCCGTCATCTGACGGACCACTCGCAAAGCGGGCAGCGCTACCATGCCGCGCCGCGCGCCTTGTCTAACCCCTCTATTCTAAGGCTCCCAGGCCACGTTGACAAGGAAGGTTCTTGCCGGGCAGTGGTACAGTTTGATGTTGTAGCGGCGAGTTTACCTCGCCATGTGGTCCGTCGGCTGACGGATAAAGCCGCCTCTACATCAAACTATACCACCACCTCTCGGCGTGTGGCGCCCCATATTAAGTAGCGCCGACCTTTAGAGCCTGCCCTGAGCGTAGCGAAGCGTCCGCAGGTGCCCCGACGAGTCGGGGCGCTACGAGTCAAATCAGGACAGCACCTTTGGCCTGCTCGTTCTTTTCCTGAATCCCGAATCCTGTCCGATTTCTGGTCCGATTCGAATCGGACCATCGGACCCCAGCAATTGGGGACTCCTGAATCCTGTTTGTTTTTGCTTTAATTTGCACTTTTTGCGCTCAAAATTGGGTTCGTTTTGAGTTCGTTTTTCTCTCGAAAAAACGCTAAGTCCTGTGTTGTCAACAAATCCTTGAGTTCGTTCCCTCTATTTTAGTATCTTTTTTGCATTTTCCTGCCGCTCTGCACCATTTGCCTGTCGTTTTCGAACCTTCTTCCCGCGCTCTCGGCCGGCAAACGTACAGGTTGTTGCTCTCTGCCGGTCGACGTGAAACCTGCCATCTGAAATACGCTTTTTTCGCTTTAATTTGCACTTTTTGCGCTCAAAATCGAGTTCGTTTTGAGTTCGTTTTTCGCTCGAAAAAACGCTAAGTCCTGTGGTTTCAACAAATCCTTGAGTTCGTTCCCTCTATTTTAGTATCTTTTTTGCATTTTCTTGCTGTCCTGCGCCACTTGCCTGTCGTTTTCGGACCTTCTCCCCGCGCTCTCGGTCGGCGCTCTTCATAGGTCAACTACGATAGGCTACTACATTTCCAGCGTGCTGTCAAGCGAAAAAGGCGGTGCTGTCTCAGTTTGGAGTTGTAGCGGCGAGTTTACCTCGCCACGTGGTCCGTCGGCTGACGGATAAAGCCGCCTCTACGTCAAACTGAGACACTGCCAAAAACGCGGTGGTGTTGCCGTCATCCGGGAGTGGACACCTCCCCCGAGAACCCGTCATTCCCGTCAGCCGACGGGAATGACGGCCAATGGGCGGCGGGCGGGTGCGCTATTTCTTCAAGTCCTCGGGTTCATCAACCAGCCGGCCCAGCATTTCGTAAATCCGCACCAAGGCATGGTCGACCATGCGCTCGCCGGCTCCCACCGCAACGTAGGTATCGGAGTCGCCAGCGCCGTAACCACCCTCCGCAGCGGCCCGTAAGGTGGGGATATAATCCAGGTAGCCATTTGCATATCCCACAAAGAACGCGTCACGGACGGGGCAGCGCTCGCGCCAGTTGGTCTGGAAATCCACAAAGGGCTCTCCCGGCATGCCCATCAAGGCGATCCTCTTGTTGATCAGGACCGCAGTCACGGGCAGCGACAGCTCGCGCCGGGGATAGTCTCCGTTCAGAAGGTCGGCGTGGTCCTCATAGACCCTCGGTCCGTAGGTCGCCAGCATGCCTTGCCGGAATTTCTCCGCATTCCAGCGGACCGGAAACGTGATCGAGTCTTCCGTAAATTGCAGGCTGGGCTCCGAGGCGGGGACCGTGTTGATAGTCTTCGCCACCCGCGCGGCCTCCAGACCCAGTTGCTCGCCGGTCCAATCTCTTTTCTTGACCGCGCCATCGGCTAGGGCAGTGGTCGCGTAATAAGGATTGATATCGCCATCCCCGCCTTGCAGGAAGAGGCAAAGCGGAGAGCCGTCTGTCGCGCCGCCCAGCGACTTCTCGACGGTCCGCGCCATGACGCCTACATAATCGGCGGAGTACTCGAGATTATCAGGACCAAAGACCACCGGATGACAGGCGTAATTGACCAGGACCGCCAGGGGCTTGCCGGCAGACGTGTCGATGCGCAGCACCGAGACCGTGGGATCGACAGGCCAGGTCGGTATCTTGTCAGGATTCGTCCAAAACATGCTCACAGTCCCGTCGGGATAGACGCGGCGGCGGTTGTAACCAATGTACGCCCGCCCGTACCCTGTCCCCAGCCGGGCTTCCGTAAGGTGTTCGCAGGCCTCGGCCACGGCGCGGGCAATCTTGTCGAGACAGGCGGTCTCCCAAGCCGGCGCGCGGTTCGCAGGATACTCGTCAAGGATATTGGGCCCTGCGTGCGTATGCGAGGCCGTGATGAGAAGGAACGAAATCCCGTCGGCTTTGGCCAGATGCTCTCGCAAACTGGCGAGAGAGGAGGGCCCGAAAACGCGCCCCAGGTCGAGCGTAACCAGCGCCAGCCGTTTCCCCTCTACCTCGAGCACGACGACCCGCGCATAAAGAGGGTCCAGCGTTCCCGTGGCAGGCTGCGTCCGAGCGAAGTAACCATACATGGGCAGCCCCGCCGGAGGCGTGATATCTACTTTCGCGACACCTGCTTTGAAGCCCGCGCCGCAGAGAGGGCCTATCGCCAATATCGCCAAAAAGAATGCGTTCCGTGCAGAGATCAAGATTCGGGGCATAACCGCTCCTACATCAGGAATGAAATACTCACAGCTCCTTGATTGTATATGCTGACGCCAGACCGGGCAGAAAGAAAATGGTTTGTGGAGGCAACCTGCCTGATAGATCGTAAGCGGGGTTATAATGCGAGGGTAAGCGCGGCTTTCTTAGAGCGTCCAGGTTGCAGTTGGCGTACACTTAGAATTGAGATGGGTGCATCAAAACACCTGGTTACGCATTCGGATGCGGTGACGCGGCTTCGAATCGACTCATGGAATTTGAATGGGATGGCGAGAAAGCAGCATCAAACGTCGCGAAGCACGGCGTCACGTTCCCCGAAGCGATGACGCTGTTCGGCGACCCACTGGAGCTCGCGATTGCCGATCCATACCACTCGCAGGGCGAATTCCGGTTTCTCAGCATGGGTCTGTCGGCAATAGGGCGCCTGCTCGTGGTCGCATACACTGAACGCGAAGGACGGACCCGGATCATCAGCGCCCGTGAGGCGACCCCCAGAGAACGGAGACAGTATGAATCAACGCGTTCACCAAAACGATAACGACGAAATTCGACCCGAGTACGACTTTTCGCTCGGCGTTCGCGGGAAGCATTATGAGGCTTACCGCGCTGGCACGAATGTGGTGTTGCTTGATCCCGATGTGGCCAAAGCGTTCACGAATTCAGAGTCGGTCAATCAAGCCTTGCGCCTGCTCTTGCAGCTTGCCAAAACGAATGTTCCGGTGGAGACTCGACCTAACAGGGCGCCCCAGCCGACCAGCCGCGCCCAGCGCCGTGCCGGCAAGGCCAAGCCTGTTCGCACGGCTCACGGTTGAGCGCCTAGGTAGGCCGTTGAAAATCCATGCCTGAGATTTCTCGATTCCTCGGTATCGTGATCGGCATATTTTACAGCGAGCATGGAGTCGCGCATTTTCATGCAGTTTACGGCGAGCACGAAATCTCGGTCGAGCTGGAATCGGGTACCATTCACGGCGAATTCCCGGCAAGAGCCTTGAGGCTCGTGCTTGAATGGGCAAACCTTCACAAGCAAGAATTGATTGAGAACTGGCAACTTGCGAGGCAAGGGCAACCCCTCAAGCGCATTGCCCCGCTGGAGTGAGAATCATGGACTATCACATTGTCGAGGCGCGCTACGTGGCCGGCCATGTCGTGTGGCTGCACTTTCGCGACGGGACGAGCGGCGAGATCGATCTAGCGTCGGCTCTCCGCGGCCCGGTCTTCGAACCGTTGCGCGATCCCGCGGTATTCAGGCAGTTCCAGGTTCATCCTGAGTTTCACACGCTCGTCTGGCCGAATGGGGCCGATTTCGCGCCCGAGTTCTTGCGCGATAATGTGCGCGTTACGGTATAACCAGCAAATGGAGCTGAAGCGCCAGCCGAGGACCGCTAAGAAGCCAGTGTACGGCATGGATGGGACGCGGTGACAGAGATGTTGCCCGTGTTCGTGGGGCGCACACATAAAAGACAGTGTATGCCCCACGCGCGCACATGATTCTGTACGTGGACCAGAACGGCCGCCGCAGTTTTGAGATTAAAGTAACTCATTCTAGGCCGCGCCATTCCGACAGGACTTCGGCACCATATTTGGCTCGGAGATCACCCGCCATGTCACTGTGTCGCTTCGCGAAGTCCGACCTCAGATTGGCGAGGCTGGAGTCGAACTGTAAGCGGTCTCTGAAAATGTCGAAAAAAGCGTGTTCCATAAGTCTGCCCGCGTCCAAGAGGTGATAAATGCACGGTATCGCACGGGGTTCATTTGCATCAAAGCAATCGAAGCGAATTGTTATATCTTCGGGCGTATCTACCTGCCGTACGCGGGACCCCATGTCTACGACACTGGAATGGCTGCCCCACTCTGAATAGTTCCTCCAGTAGAGGTAAAGCTCTCCTAGCCCAGCAAGCGGCGGAAACAGAGACTCCTTCTTGTTTTCCATGAACATCCTATTGAAGGCCGCTCTATTTGTCTTACCTTCATCCCTTGCCGACCAGACTTCCGCGGCTCCCGCCTCCCGATGAATTTTATGCGCGTGGACCGTAGATTCGATGCCCACTCGGAGAACCGCCCATGCCTCGGGCAAAAGCAGCGAAAACCCTAATTCCATCGCGATGCGGAATTTCAAGTGTGCTTGTTGGAATAAAAGACACGGGAGAACCTGTCTCGGTTCCCCGATTTTTGTGAGGTCTTGATTGCCCCCCGTCCAGACCTCATCCAACAATTGGAAGTTTTGCCATAAGAAAGGGAAATGGCTGACCGTCGCTAGAAAGTTGTTTCGCTTTGTCTTGTAGAACTCTCTGTAGGTGCGCAGTAAGCGCTGTTTTTCGAGTGGGAGAAGAAGATGGTTCTCGGTTGGCAGCGTGCTCATTTGTTGTCTCCCTTCACTAACCTGTGGTGGATCCTACATCCGGCTGTCATGCCGAGCCTTGTCGTGTGCGCGCTGCACGCCGGATACTCTCCTGGCACCTGCGGCAGTACGCCCTCCACATCCTTAGCCATTCGCGTCGTCTCTCATATTCTTCATCCGTTAATTCCCAGGTTTGCTTGTGCCGCAAATGAGTTGTGCGCTTACCTGTATTTCTTTTTGCGATTTTCCCTTCGATGATCCGAAGACGATCCTTAAGGAATAGATCGTCAAGCATGTGCTTCAGCCTTGCTGGTACGTTTGCTGTCCAAGTGCCGTCGCGATGGTACGTTCGGCTCTGGCAGGCCTCTGTTCTCGATACAAGCTCCTCATAGAGAGCACGGTGCTGCCTGTCGAGGCGCGGCTGCACGAGCAATTGTTTGTAATGCTGGTAATCTGATTCATGTATTGACTGTGCGCCAGCTGACACAACCAGCTCGGCCCTCCTTTCAAGGTCAGCCACAGCATTAACATAGTCGTCCCATTTGTCTGCGCGATCCAGAAATCTTAATTTGGACCGCCATAATTTTACTAGGGCCGTTCGATGTTCAAGGTTTTCCGCGTTGAACACCGGGCTAGCTTCCATGAAACCGATGAGGCGATCCGCGATCTCTAGCCCAACGGCATATTCCTTGAGATATCTCGCAGCAGCAAGCACTTCATTGAACTTTTCACTTCCGACAAGGCTTATGACGCTATCCAAAGTGGGCGGTGACCTGAACGCCTTTGGAGAAATCTGAGCAAGGCGCATGCATTCCTCCGTATGGAATGTACGCGGTTTTCAAGGTAGGAATCAAGGGAATGTGTTCTCGGGCTGGCGCAGACCGCAGCTCTGTGATGCGTGACATCGCCACTCACCCTCCTAGCCACCCTGCGCTCATAGGCTTTCGCCCTTGGCGGGCTGACCGGAAAGCAGGAATGTCTTCGGATACGGTCCTTCACCACAGATTTTGAAAGATCCAAAATTCTTGTACCACTCGCCCTCCGGAACAAGCGAGTGGGATTCAACCCAAATCCGAAGCTTATTAAGGTCAGCGATGCTGATGCGTCGATCCCGCATTCTGTCCATAAGGTGCTGGCGGATTGCGGGCGGGAGCTTGTTCCAGGTTTCAAGGTGGGGCATCAGTGGCCAAAAACCATGCGGCCCAGGTCATCCCCGAGGCGAGCAACGTCTTTAGGATCGGTTGCGGCGCGGTAACGCTCGGCCAGCTCGATGAACTCTTTTTGTTTGCGCTTCTGGGCCTCGATCCCCTCTTCCACGAGCTCAACGATGATCCGGTTGGCGCTCAGGCGTCGTTGCTTCGCCAGGGTGCGCACATGCCGCGCCGTGTCTGCCGGAAGGCCCACGGTGCGGCGAACGACTTTGTTAGAAGCAGGCATGACACCATTATACACCAGAATGGTGAGATTCGTTCTTCCGAGCCCGGAGAGGTTGGTAGTCGAAAGTTGAAAGTTCAATGCAGGTACCGCGGACCTGTCGTTTAGGCCCGCGGCTTTTTGTTGTCAATGGGGGACGAAGCGCGGACTTCCAAAGCAGATCTGCGCTCGCTAAACTGTTCTTGTGTCGCGCACCGCCGCGCCGGAGTCCTGGCAGCGTCACGGGCAGGTGCTAGGGTGCATGTAGTAGATGGGGAAGAGAGGCTCTTGCGGTAGTGTCAAGGCTGGCGTAAACTGCAAGAGTAGCGAAGAAGAGTAACCTATGACCCTGAATTTGAAATCTGACGTTGCCGCCGCCCTGGAAAGCTTGGCCGCCACCCAGGGGCTTTCAGTGGAAGACTATCTCCAACAGCTCGTGGAAAGGGAGCTTCCGGCCGTGACCTCAGAAGCTGCGCCTTTGAAAGGCAGCGGCATGGTTTCGGAGAACGGCCTGCTCGTCTACCGCACCGGGAACCCCCTGCCCGCCCAGGTCGTCGATGAGGCCATCCGCCGCTCCCGCGATGAAAGATCAAAGCGTATCCTGGGCAACCTTTCTTGAAACTCTTTTTCGACAGCTCCGTTCTCGTCCCTGTCTTCTACGCCGACCATCCCCATCATGATGCCAGCGCAAGGGCATTCCTTGCTGCGGGGAAGGAAGACTTCTGTGCGCTCAGGACGCTCGGCGAAGTGTACGCGACCTTGACCGGACTGCCCGTTCGCCCGCGCATAACCGGCCACGACGGCATGACCGTACTGAAACAGATCCGCGACAGGCTGACCGTGATTTCCCTCACGGAGCAAGAGTACGTATCCGCGATCGAGTCGGTGTCGGGAACGGTCGTCGGGGGAGCGGCATATGACGCACTCATCGCCAAGTGTGCCGTCAAAGCCGGCGCAGATGTGTTGCTCACGTGGAATACCCGGGACTTCACTAGGTTCGGAGCAGAGGTCGCACAGCTTGTGAAGACTCCGCTCGAAATATGACCGTTAGTGAGGGCCGCGTTTCTGCCCGCTCTTCGCAGTTCGGGCAGGACGGGGCAGACCTTCACAAAAAGTCTGTGGGCCTAAGGCGCAACGGGCACAAAGATCGCCCCGCTCCATGGGGGAGCCAGCCGGCCTCAGGCAAACACTTGTTGCAATGTTTTCAGCGTCGAAGCCAAAACTGTCGCGCTAATGTTTCCCAGTCGTTTGACGAGCCGGATCTTGTCCAGCGTTCGGAGCTGGTCCAGAAGAATCCGCCCGCGCTTTCCTTGAAAAGTAACTGCGATGCGATAAGGCGCCGGCCTGGCTCCGGTTGTCATAGGAGCCGCAATCACCGTGCGCAAGTAGTCGTGCATTTCCGGCGGCGAGACGATCAGGCAGGGCCTGGTCTTGCGGATCTCGCTGCCGACCGAGGGATCGAGTGTGACCAGCCACACTTCTCCGCGAGCTACCATTGAAGGTCTCCGTCATCCCGGTTTCCGAACTCCGGCCAGACGAGCTTGTCGTCCCCTGTTTCCGCCAATTTCCGGCTGGCTTCCGCCCAGCCTTGGCGGGGGTTGCGGCGCGGCTTGCGGAGAACGATGGCGCCTCGTTCGAGCGCAATCTCGGCCTCCTCGTCCAACCCGGCCTCCTTCAGCATCAGCTTGGGAATAATGATTCCCCGCGAGTTTCCCAGACGTCGAATCGTCGTAATCATAGTCGCCTCCCTCGGTATAACAAAATTATAACACGGCGGGCTGACCGGAAAGCAGGAATATCTTCGGATAAGGTCCCTCCCCGCAGATTCGGAAGTCTAACCACCAAGGCACTAAGACACAAAGCTTTCTTGGTGTCCTGGTGACTTGGTGGTAAAAGGAAAGGAAGATGAACCACGAAGACAACAAGGCGCCAAGCGAGCCCATTGCGAAGGAAACTGACGAAGTTGCCCCTTGAATGATTGAATGGCTCAATGATTCGATGAGTCAGTTGAAGAAGTCCTGGGCTAGGTCCGTCAGCTGACGGATGGACACAATGTCTCTTGACATCGCCCCACCACTATGGTAGCCTACTACTGTGAAAAGCCTTGCCCGCGAGGAAGTCCTTTCCTCGTTGACCCCACACCCCGTCCCAGGAGGAACCATGTCCTTACGCAAATCACCCCGACTCACGCCCGGGTTGCTCGCCGCCGTGCGCCGGAATGCGCAGCATTCCACCGGGCCGCGCTCCGCAGCCGCCAAGCAGAACTCGAAGCTCAATGCACTGAAGCACGGCCGATACGCCCTGCCCGAAAATCTTCGCTTGGCCCGCCTTCGCGGGATGGTGCTGGGCGAAGACCCGGAGGAATTCCAATGCCTCAAGCAGGTACCCGCAGGCGCTGCCAAATTGTGATTCTTCTTTTGTTGCTTTCCCGTCCGACGCCAGACTGTTTGTCTGTGGTGCGGTGAGGCGATTTGCGGGCTTTTCGTCCCGCCTGGCACATTCTCTGATTGGACTCATGCGAATCCCCGTCCCGCGCCTGCGGGATGCCCTCAGTTCGTCAACTAACGGACCGAGGGGCACCAGGAATCGAATCAACACTCGCCTCTCCCCCTTTCGGATCTTTACCCATCTTCGGCTGGATACAGGGGGGCAGAAGACGGAGGTCGGACGGCTGTGTCCGGCGAACGATGCGGGACACGCTCAGTTCCCGCTTGGGGGAAAGGGGCCAGGGGTGAGGGGGGGGCCAGTACGTAATCGAACTTGCGAAACGGCGCGCGCAGCGGCTGGTCCCGCCCTGCGGGATTAGGTAGTGCGCATCGCTCAGGGGCGGGACCGGCGCAAGTCTTGAGAATGAACCTGCGGCTGCGCCCCTGCAACCGCGGCATGATTAAAGCGATAGCCCTCGCAAAAACTCTGCTGCCGGGGTATTGCGGGAGGTTACCGCAACCGGACCCCTGCGTGTCGCGGACAACCAAGACCGATGTCTATGCCACCCGCGACCTTGTGGTGAGCGGTACTAAGCCTACCTCAGCGCGAGCGTCATGTGGCCGCTTACACCTACTCTAGATTCCGAAGATACGAGTTCATGGCTCTGGCAAGCAGGCGTCGGCGTTCAACGCAGAATTCGTGAAACTTCTCTGGTCTCCAAAGTTGCGGGTCCTTGGGGATACAATGCGCTTCTTAATTTCTTGATTTGCTCCAAGAGAAATAAAAGTTAGGTTTGCATCATTAATCTGCTCTTTAAACTCAGTCCGGCCAAGACCGTGTCTTTTCCGATATTTTTCCGCCTCTTCGTCATCCAGCATGAAATCAACGGGGAAAATGTGGTGAGTCTGGTACTCAGACAACTGTTTGATCGGGGTTGCATTCTTTCCTGCAAAGTCACAGGCACCAGAGTGCCGAAGTCCGAGGTACCTAAAAAGCATAACGGGATTCTTGGAAGAAGGCCCTCTAAAGTCCAAGGTGCGCAGATGTTTTGCGAATCCTTTCCAGTGCGGAACAATTGAAGCCAGTTCAAGCTCGGCAGTAACGAGAATCTTCCCCTGTGAGTTGACTCGCTTGAAGATCTCAGCAACCGTCGCGTAATCGTGATTCTCCAGAACCTGAACAGGGTATGTATACTGCAGGATTCTCTCCCGAAATTCCTTCAGACCATTCCGATGATTCGCCGTGATGTCCTTGCGCGAGGCTAACTCGCTTACGATAGAAGACAAGCCAGAGTCGTCAGTTTCGGCTGATAAAAGGCGATTGAGAAGCAATTCGTTGTTTGAGAAAGGAGAAGATTCCTTCCTAGCTTCAATTTTAAGGGTTTTGATATTAATGAACAGGCGAGGCAAGTCAATCTTCACCCAAAGAATCCATCACTGTATTGGCAGGCAAGATGACTGAACATAGAGCAGTGAGCCTTTGTTGACCATCCAAGAGCAGGTAGGTCGGAAGGCGCTTCTTGTAGAGGTGGAGCCGCTCGGGCCTGATGAGCATTCTCGAACTCACTTCTTGTGCGGAACTCAGGCCGCCAAAGGATTATGGCACCCGATGGGTAATCCTTACGAAGGGAATCTAGGAGTTTGGCGATCCGTTTTGCATCCCAAACAAAATCGCGCTGGATTTCTGCAATAGCAATATCGCCATCAGCGTACATATCTGTGAGCTCTTTGACTGAGTTATTGGCTCTAATGAGTTTTTGCATGGTGCCATCCTCAAATATTGGTCCTGAGTTGGTGAGACTATTACGCGGGTGGCGCGGACATTGGTTTTTATGTCGGCGACCAGGCAACCCGTACTACACCCAGCGTTCGGCAGCTCGCCCGGCCAAGCGCATACACACAAGGCAAAGCATGCGCCCCGCGTAGGCGAGGAACATAAGAGCGTGGTGAGCCGTGAGGGAATCGAACCCCCAACCTACTGATTAAGAGTTCGGCCGCGGCCGACTCTACCAATTGAGCTAACGGCCGCTAGCGGACTCTCGTCGGCTAGAAGGCGTCTCAATTCTTCGCGGCCCTTGCCAGTCTTGAAATATCGCTCCCGCAGCATGGCGGCGCTTCTTGTTGGGTGCGTCTCGTGGTAAACCAACTTCCAAGGGCCGCGATTCTTGGTGGCTGTAGCTGAGTTTGCAGTGTGTTCCCCGAGTCGTCGCTGCAGGTCTTCGGTAGAACCTTTATAGAGCTTTCCTGTGGATTCACTTCGGAGAATATAAACGTAGTACATATTGATGCTGGTGAGCCGTGAGGGAATCGAACCCCCAACCTACTGATTAAGAGTCAGTTGCTCTACCAATTGAGCTAACGGCCCAGCACTCGCTTAATTTGCCACAAAGAGTTTAACACGAAAAAGAAACTCCGGGGATTCTTCTGCCCGCAAATGTCTCCCCGCAAAGAACGTGGGCCTCAGAATGACAAGATTGGGTTCAAAAACGACTCGAGGCTGGTAGAATGGCCGCATGTTGAACATCCGAAACGCCAGTGCCAACGACATTCCTCTTATCTTGCAATTCATTCGGGAGCTTGCGAAGTATGAAAAAGCGCCGGAGCAAGCGGTGGCGAGAGCGGAAGATTTGCGCCGTGACGGGTTCAGTGCCAACCCCAAATTCCGCGTGCTAATCGCCGAATGGCAGGGCGAGCCGGCGGGGTTTGCGCTTTTCTTCTATCACTACTCGACCTGGGCAGGGCGCCCGACGCTGTTTCTGGAAGACCTGTTTGTGCGCCCCCGGTTCCGCGGCAAGGGAATCGGCAAAACGCTGCTGCTGCATCTGGCGAAAGTGGCCGTGGATGAAGGCTGCGGGCGCTTCGAGTGGCAAGTGCTCGATTGGAACACACCCGCCATCGAGTTCTACCAATCGCTGGGCGCCAGGGTCATGAAGGAGTGGCTCACCATGCGTGTCACCGGGGAAGAGCTAATGAAACTCGCCGCGCAGGACGAGCAGGACTTAGGATTCAGGAGTAATGACACCACTACCAATTAGCATCGATCTTTTTGGGATATTGGCGCATCATTATAGGTGGAGGTCATTTTCCCTAATGACACAATTTGTCTCTGAATATTTGGGACAGGGGCACCAGGAACTGTCTCAATTGTTGAATGAACTTCAGGAGGACCTACAGGTGCTCCTCCTGGCGCGTGACTTGAAATCGACTTCTGAGCGACTGCGGGGCTTATCAAAGAAGATTACGCTAGTTCTTCATACTCATATCGAGCAGCAGGAGCAGATTCTTTATCCCGCGCTCGAGGAACACATGCAGGGCCTCGCGGCGACCTTGGAACGTATGCGGCGCGAGAACGACGCGGGTGAGGTTGCGGAGAAGGCGTTTTTCCAGTGCGTCGAGCAATGGGCGAAAAGCGGCAAGAACCGGCAGGAAGTCATGAAGCGCGGCCGCAACTACGTTCAGTGGGTGCGCGCGCATTTGCTGAAGGAAAACGGGCGGCTGTTCCCGCTGGTCGAACGCGGTTTGGATCCGCAAACTCAACAGAAAGTTCGCCGCGCCATGGAGGAACTGAGCCAGGAAACCTCCTCGCATTTGGCGGAGGGGACGCTTTCAGCGCAGGCTTAGAACCCCTGCCAGCCGTTGCCGGCACGAGGCGGGACGAACCACCCCGCGGGCGCATAAGTTCGCAAGCGGGACGATAAGTACGAAGCGGAATCCACCACCCGGGCCAGGGGGATTTCAGTCCACAACGACCCTCAGCATTCAGCCCTCAGCTTTCAGCCATCAGCCCTCTGCTTTCAGATCTCGTCGATCATATGTCACGGTTTGATCATTGCCCACCACCTTTTGCGTAATGTTGAATCCTTTAAGCTTCTTGGCATAGCCTGCGGCAGCGATTTCGTGTATGGTAGTGGCTATCTTTGGGGAGGTGGCGCTTGTCGTTAGTACTCGAAACTTCGCCGCTCGCAGCAGAATCAATCCGCAGCCGCCAGCCGGCGGCGCGTAACGTCGCCGTGGACGCCTATCGCGGATTCGTGATGCTGCTCATGATGGCCGAAGTGCTGCAATTTTCCCGCATAGCACACGTTTTTCCAGGGAGCTGGTTTTGGAGAATTCTGGCCTTTAACCAGACCCATGCCGAGTGGGCGGGCTGCTCGTTGCACGATATGATCCAGCCGGGGTTTTCATTTCTGGTGGGCGTGGCCCTGCCTTACTCGATTGCCAGCCGTCTGGCGAAGGGCGCAACTTTCGGCAGGATGTTCGGGCACGCGCTTTGGCGGGCGCTGCTGCTGATGGCGCTGGGAATCTTCTTGCGCTCCATGCACAGCCCGCAGACCAACTTCACTTTTGAAGATACGCTCACCCAAATCGGGTTGGGCTATGGGTTCTTGTTCCTGCTCGGGTTCCGCTCCCCGCGCTGGCAATGGACTGCGCTCGCCGTGATTTTAGTGGGCTATTGGCTGGCATGGGCCTTGTATCCTGTGGCGGGTCCTGGATTCAATTGGCAAGCTGTGGGAGTGCCGCCGGATTGGGCGCACCGCTACACGGGGTTCGCCGCGCACTGGAATAAGAACGCGAATTTGGGGCAGGCCTTCGACCTGTGGTTCATGAACCTGTTCCCCCGCCCGAAGCCGTTTGTCTACAACGAGGGCGGCTATTTGACGCTGAGCTTCATTCCCACCCTGGGTACGATGATTCTCGGCCTGATTGCCGGCCGTTGGCTGCGCGCCGCCGCTCCTCGAATTCCCATGAAACGCCTGTTGATCGCAGGCGTGCTCGGCATCGCTGCCGGCCTCTTGTTGCACGTGGCCGGCATCTGCCCGGTGGTGAAGCGCATCTGGACGCCGAGCTGGACGTTGTTCAGCAGTGGAGCCTGTTTCCTGCTTTTGGCGGGGTTCTGTTGGGTGATTGAGGTAAAAGGGCACAAGAAGTGGTCCTTCCCGCTGGTGGTCATCGGAATGAACTCGATCGCCGCCTACCTCATCGCGCATATGTTTGAGGATTTCATTGTCGGTTCGTTCCACATCAACCTGGGCCGGCATGTTTTCCAGATTCTCGGAAGCGCGCTCGAACCCTTGACGCAGGGCGCGGTGGTGCTCTTGACGTATTGGATAATTCTTTTATGGATGTTCCGACGGAAGTTATTCCTGAAAATCTAGCCAAAGGCGGCACGAGGTGTCAGGTGCCAAGTGTCGAGTATCCGGTGCCGCACTACAGGTCCAAGCTGATCCATTACCTATCCATCCTGCCTTTCGGAGGCCGATTTGGAGTGATATGATTTGAAAGTAAGAGAGATAATTCGCGAATTGGAGAAGGACGGCTGGTTTTTGGCGATCACACGCGGCAGTCATCGCCAATTCAAACACCCAACCAAACCAGGGCGGGTGACCATTGCAGGCCATCCGAACGACGATCTGCCGCCGGGCACACTTAACAGCATAAAGAAGCAGGCGGGATGGAAAGGGGAGAGCCGATGAAATACCTTGTAGTTATTGAGAAAGCAGAGAGCAATTATGCCGCGTACATTCCCGACCTGCCGGGGTGTGTTGCCACCGCCGCCACGCTTCACGAGTTACACCAGAATATTCGTGCTGCGGTCGCCATGCATCTTGAGGGTCTCAGGGAAGATGGCCAGCCGGTCCCGGAGCCGCAGACGCAAGCCGAATTTGTCGAGGCATGCCCGTAGCGCAGGACCCGCTCTCCGGTCCTGCGGTTCTGTCTGACATTCGGGAAACCAGCGTGGAAAAGCTGCAGGTCCAGAGAGCGGGCCCTGCGCTACGGGGCTTCCTCCATCAAGCGAACCAGCGCGCGCGTCACTTCACCCGCCACTTCTTCTCCAGCAGAGTTGATCTCGCCGTACCAGCGGTCTTTCTTATTCTGAAGCCGAGGAGGTTGGTTGTCCCACTCGGCCTTGGGAATGAAGTAGCCAAGTTCGTCGTTGGCCAGCCCAAAGACAAATTGAAACCGGCTGTGCAGGTGGGCGCGCAAGGTGGGTTCAAAAGGCGCGTCGGGGAAGTCTGCTCCAGGGTAGCGCGCGATGCCGCCGTCAACGAGCTCGGGATAAATCTCACCCGGGACGGTGGTGATCTCCGCCAGCAGTTGGCCATGGCTGAGCAGTTGAATGTATTCGACTTCGGTCTGGAGATCGTGGCCGGTAGCGCACTGGAATTTGCCGAGGCCGGGAAAGTACCTTCTCGGCGGTCGAGCTATCAACTCTTCCCTCCGTATAGAGCGGCCTGCGGCCTTTGAAGAGGTTGAGCGCGCCGGCGGCGCGGAAACGATCGTTATCCAAGGGCGCAAAGATCACCGCTTTGCGGAGCCGCAATGAATCCACCGGGGCATCCTGACCATTCTTCAACGCCCGCCCGGCCAACTCGCCGATCGTGGCGCCAAACAGCTCAGCTTTTCTCCATGTCCCATCCTTGGCCACCCAGCCCGTTTCCGGGTCCTGCAAGGCCACGTCCTCACCGAGGGAGGAGAGCAGGCCACCGATCGAGCCCTGAAAAAACACGGCCATGCCACCGTGGTGGCTCTCCAGGTACTGGCAGAGCCAGTGAGGGAAGTCTGCGGTAATCAGCGTATTGTGGCCGCCCAGCGTTTCCGGGTGGTCGCTCCAGTTCACAAGTGTGGCCAGGGGATGGCCGTCGGCCAGCGCTTTCAACTGCATGACGAAGAGATAAGGGTCTTTCACGTAGGGGGGACGCGAATCGCTCTGCAGCAGGGCCAGCAGCGGGTGGTCATCGCGGCCCAGCGTCATGCGCGCGTCCTGCATGGAATGAACGGCCTGCAGAGCCGTGGAGGCAATGCGGTCGTCCAGCCAGTCCATGTATTTCTCATCCATGCCGGTCTGGAACGGCGTGGGTCCCCACAGGCCCAGGGTGTCCGGCCCTTCGTGGTCGTGGGTGGAAGCTACAATCACCTCCGTCACTGCGGGGGCCTGCGCCTTCACTTTCTCGCGGACCTTGAGCACGTCGTCATAAAAGAGACCGATCATGTCCGCCTCGCACAGGGCGAGCGTCTGCGGGCCGGCCGCGAGCGCCAGGCAGCGGACGTAAAGATCATCGTGCACGCCAGTCGCCACGCGATTGTTGTCGAATCCGGCCATGTAGACTTTGGTGGCTTTCACGTCCGGGGTAATCGTCGCCTTGGCCGCGCCTGCCTGGAGCGCTGCCGCCCGCAGGACGCCCGCTCCCAAGCTCGTGCATGCCACAACGATGATCGCGAACCTGCAAGGGCGAATACATGGTTGCGAACCCCCCAAAGCGAATTCCAATTCTCGCACCGTCCCAGTTTTACCGGAGTGACCTTTTGTTTTCATAGACATTCCCGGTTCGTTCGTTCATTTTTCGGAGCCGAGAAGTCGAGAGTCAAGGAGTTCATGGCCAGGTCCCGGGTGGCCGCTCGGTTCACCTCTCGCATTCGACTCCTCGACTCTTGAACTCTTCGACTCCTCTCTTTTGTTTTCATAGACATTCCCGGTTCGTTCGTTCATTTTGCGGAGTCGAGAAGTCGAGAGTTGAGAGTCAAGGAGTTCACGGCGAGGTCCCGGGTGGCCGCTCGGCTCACCTCTCGCATTCGACTCCTCGACTCTTGAACTCTTCGACTCCTCTCTTTTGTTTTCATAGACATTCCCGGTTCGTTCGTTCATTTTTCGGAGTCGAGAAGTCGAGAGTTGAGACTCAAGGAGTTCACGGCGAGGTCCCGGGTGGCCGCTCGGTTCACCTCGCGCATTCGACTCCTCGACTCTTGAACTCCTCGACTCCTCTCTTTTGTTTTCATAGACATTCCAGGTTCGTTCGTACAATTCTTAATTGCTTCTCTCTTCCTTCAGGCCGACCGGAGGACATGCTGGTGTCCTGGCCCGCTTAATTGTTGACCATACCGCTCGCTCACCTGCCCCTCTCCCCCTGGGGAGTCTGTGTGATAACCTTGCCTAGGCTGTCATTCCGAGCGCGGCGAGGAATCTCGCTCTGAGTATTTTCAAGGCAATGCGAGATTCCTCGTCGTCCCGCGCCTGCGGGACTCCTCGGAATGACACGCAAACTCGGGCTATCACACAGACTCCCTGGGAGATGTCCCGCAGCCGGCGCTTTCTTCTGCCACAGGCTCTATCCAGCTTCCGAATATTGTCCTCCGGTCGGCGTTTTTCGCGATTTTTGCGCTGTTTTTTGAGTTCGTTTGCACATTTTTGCACTCAAAAACCAGTTCGTTTTGCACAGTCGAAAAATGTTAAGTCATCTGTTTGCAATAGATAGCTGAGTTCGTTCCCTCTATTTTAGTATCTTTTTCTGTTTTCCAACTAATGCGTCCCTCAAAATTCCCTGCAATCCCTTGAGTACGGGCACGCCATGGCGTGCCCCTACTACCATTGCGTCCCTCAAAATTCCCTCTGATCTTCCCAGGGTTCTGAACCTGTGAATTCATCCATGGACGGAGAAACCTGTTTCACGCCAAGGCGCAAAGTGCGCAAAGGCGGCAAAGCAAAGAAAGGACTTTGTGTCTGTGGTTCTTTGCGCCTTTGCGACTCGGCGTGAGCTGTTTTCATTGCGGTACCGGGCACCAGACATTTTTCCCCATTATCCCGCCAGCTTCGAAACCCCGACCCGCAGCCTCTTGCCACACTCTTCATAGGTCAACTACTATAGCCTATCACGAGCCTAGCTGCCTGTCAAGAGAAATAATGCCGGATATGTAGCCTAAGCTTCGGGTTTCCCCGATGGCCGGGGTCCCGGATTTTCAGGGTCCGACCCCTAACCCCCAACCCCTAGCCCCTAACACCTGTCACCCGGCACCTGACACTCGACACCTGTCCTTCCCGTTCAGTCCTGGGGGCGCGTTGGACACTCCCGCGCGTAGGCCGTTACAGGACCAAGTGGAGTGGCCCCCCCGCTAACCAAAGCTCTCATTCGTTACAGGCCAAGTTTCGTCTGGATCGTGTCCCTCTCGAACTGCATACTCATAAAAGGCCGTGAACGGCCTTAGCGCGGTCCGGAGGGCATCCTCTTCGCTGTTCGTATGGGGCGCGTCAGGTGTATACAGGCCGATTTGGGCCGGGCTGCGAAGGAAGTGGCTCTGCTCAAACTCCACTTTGCGCTTGGAAATGTTCCAGTACAATCGGATCGTGATCCGTTGCGCCAGTGCTCCAAGGCGAAACTCGTACGTGGAGAGAAGTCGGCGGGGGTCCTGCACATAATCTGAATCGAAGACGGTGTCGGTTGTCGGTTCGATCATTGGCCCTCCTGAAAAGCAGTGTATTCCCAACGGTAAGCCTGTCCTAGGCCGGTCATGTCTGTTTGTCGCCGTTCTGCCTACCCAGGCGTCCGAGGTCCAAGCACCCATGGACCGTTGTTTCGCTCCCGCACGTGGTATTAAAATACTACGCACTAAGCTTGGCAAGGCTGGTATCATCCACCGATGCCACTTTCCTGGAACGAGATCCGCCATCGTGCCATTGCCTTTTCAAGGGAGTGGACAGGTGTCAAAAGGGAGCAAGCGGAGAAACAGACCTTCTGGAACGAGTTCTTCAACGTGTTCGGCATCCGCCGTCGCGTTGTAGCCAGCTTTGAGGAACCCGTCAAAAACATATCCGGCGACTACGGCTACATTGATTTGTTCTGGCCCGGCGTCGTGCTTGTGGAGCACAAGAGCTTTGGCAAGGACCTTGGCAAAGCTGAGTCGCAGGCCTTCCGGTACCTACAAGACCTTGCGCGCGAGGGACGCACGGACGAGATTCCCCGCTACGTAATCGTTTCGGACTTTGCGCGAATCGCCCTGCACGATCTGGAACCTGATGACCAGCGGCCCTTGCCGCTCTTCGACGGTCGTCGCGTGGTCAGCATCGAATTCCCACTTGCTGACTTTCACCAATGGATTCATGCGTTCGCTTTCATCCCCGGATACACGCAGCACAAGTTCGAGGCGCAGGACCCCATCAATATTCGAGCGGTGGAGATCATGGGTCGTCTCCACGACGCGCTCGGGGCCGGTGGGTACTCAGGGCATCGGCTGGAACGCTTTCTCGTGCGCGTTCTCTTTTGCCTCTTCGCCCAAGACACGGGCATCTTCGAGCGCGAGTCGTTCAAGCTTTACCTGCTGAACCGTACCGCCAAAGATGGCTCCGACCTCGGCCTGCACCTCGCGCATCTCTTTGATGTGCTGAACACCCCTCCGGAAGCGCGCCAGAAAAACCTGGATGAAACCCTCGCCGCCTTCCCCTACGTCAACGGTCAACTATTTGCCGAAAATCTTGGTTTTGCCGACTTCAATACCGATATGCGCAACGCACTGCTGGCCTGCACGCGCTTCGACTGGTCACGAATCTCGCCGGCGATTTTCGGTTCGTTATTCCAGTCTGTCATGGACCCAACGGAGCGGCGGCAAATCGGGGGACATTACACCAACGAGCGCGATATCCTCAAAGTCATCCGGTCATTGTTCCTTGACGACTTACGCGGGGACTTTGAGCGCGCGAGAGGCAGCAAACCCCAACTGGGCCGACTCCACGAAAGGATAGCTAGACTCCGCTTTCTGGACCCGGCGTGTGGGTGCGGCAACTTTCTAGTAATCACGTACCGCGAACTCCGGCTGCTGGAAATAGAAATTCTCAAGTTAATTTATCCTGATGTGCACCAGCCGCAGTTGAACATCCAGGGCCTCTCCCTGGTGGACGTTGATGCCTTCTACGGCATCGAAATCAGCGAGTGGCCTGTGCGCATTGCTGAAGTCGCGATGTGGCTGATGGATCACCAAATGAACATTCGCCTATCCGAGGCCTTCGGCCAGTATTTCGTCCGCCTTCCGTTGAAGAAATCCCCCACTATAGTGTATGGCAACGCACTGCGGCTTAACTGGAAAGAAATCCTTGCGCCTAATGAATGCAGCTTCGTCCTGGGTAATCCCCCGTTTGGTGGGAAGCAGTTTGGCAACGCGGAACAGAAAGCTGATATGGAACTCGTATGTGGCCATGTCAAAGGTGGCGGCGTACTCGACTACGTTACGGCTTGGTATTTCAAAGCTGGCGAATATGTTCAGCAAACCAAGATCGCAGTCGCCTTTGTATCGACGAGCTCGATCAGTCAAGGCGAGCAGGTAGGTACTCTTTGGAGGGAACTCTTCAGTCGTTGGCATCTTAGGATTCATTTTGCCCATCGGACTTTCGCGTGGGAAAGCGAAGCCCGTGGCAAAGCCCATGTCCACGTAGTGATTATCGGCTTCGGGGCGTTTGACGGCGTTGATAAATGGATATACGAATACGATTCCGGTGGCGGAAGAGTTATACTGTCCCGCGCGAAGAATATCAGCCCTTATTTGATCGAGGGCGGTGATGTTGTTGTCCTCTCCCGGTCCACTCCTGCATCGGACGCACCTCAGATTGTCTTCGGCAGCATGCCTAACGACGGCGGCCACCTTGTTCTCACGGGCGCGGAAAAAGACCTGCTGCTAAGGAAAGAGCCAGGGGCGAAGAAATTTATCCGCATGTTTCTGAGTGCCGAGGAGCTTATAAACGGCGGAGCCCGCTGGTGCCTCTGGCTGAGCGGCGCCTCTCCCTCCGAAGTCCGCGGATTACCCGAGGTAATGAAACGAATAGAAGGCGTCCGCAGACACCGCGCGTCAAGCCGGCGTGGGACCACCCGAGAATTGGCGAAGACGCCGATGCTCTTTGGTGAAATACGGCAACCCTCGGGAAGATACCTTGCGATACCCAAAACGTCCTCTGAGCGTCGGTTGTATATCCCGATGGCGTTCTTCGATTCGCGCGTCATTGCGAGCACAGAACTTTTCACCCTCGCCGAGGCTACTCTATTCCAATTCGGTGTTCTCTCCTCAGCAATGCATATGGCCTGGGTTCGTCAGGTGTGTGGGCGCCTGGAGTCACGTTATCGCTACTCTGCCTCACTTGTTTACAACAACTTCCCGTGGCCCGTAGCGACGAACGATGAGCAACGCGACGCGGTAGAAAGTGCAGCGCAGACCGTTCTGGATGCACGCAACAAATTTCCGGACGCCACGCTGGCCGACCTTTACGACCCCCTAGCGATACCATCAGAGCTCGTGAAAGCACACGCGGACCTAGATCGAGCGGTCGACCGTTGCTACCGTTCCCAGCCATTTGATAACGACCGGCAACGTGTCGAATATCTCTTCACTCTGTACGAAAAGTTAACTGCCCCTCTCATTCCCCCTGCCCATAAACCACGAGGGAAAGATCGCGCGCGCGAAGAGGGCATCCAACATGATGCCAAGAGGGCGTAGCGAGAGTAGGTACCACGAAATGATCACTGCCCACGTCAACGAAATGGGAATCGTCATGAGATTCGATGCCCCGGGAGACAATCTCTCCCGGGAGGCGTGGGAGGAGTTGCTAGATGAGTTGAAGTCTCACTACATCCCGAGCTTCTACCAATCCGGGAAGCGGATGCATGTTGACGCGAGTCCGGAGGGAAAGGTCAGGGCCGTCATATATCTCACGCCTCAGACGGTAACGATGAACGATGCCATAGCCATTTTGAAGAAAAGGAACATCAAGGTCTTTGATGTTCGGGAGAATCCAGCCGGGCAATGAAGGACTTCTTCGAAACACTAAAGGATGCTTTCCCACTTCTGAAGGATCATCCGGTTGGCATGGCGAGAGTTCTGATCGTCCTTCTGCTGCTGGTTGCGGTCTACAGCGCGAAGGGTATGCGGAGGCGCATCTGTCAGGCACTGCTATCCAAATTGTGTGACAAGATTGCTGGAACGAGCCGCTTGCTGTACGTCCATCAAGATTCCCAAACAGTCGGCGATTGGAAATACTACACGTCAGAGACCAGCGGAACCGGCCGCACGGGGGATGACATAGTCTGGACGTTGGTGAGCTGGCCCAGCCTAAGACGGAAGGATTCGTTTACATTGTCTGGCGTCGTCGGAATGGTCAGTGCCATCCACGAAAGCCAGGCTAAGTTGCTTGGTCGTTGGAAGATCGTTCACAATTCAGATCGTCTGCCTATCGGATTGGTCCCCGCCCGTGGATTGAGAAGCAAGCTGCGTCGCGCCTCCGCCAGAGCACTTGAATTCCTGGGATCGATATAGCCTACTAAGTAGTGCGGACCCGCATTCCAATGATCGTTAGGTCGGCAGACCATACATGCAGTTTGTGCTTTAATTGTTGGTGGTACCGTGCGGGGAAGGCCACGCCAAAAATGCAGAAACTCCACATCCTCTCCCCTTGGAAGTCTGTGTGATACCCGGTCTTTTTGCGCTGTAGCGGCGCTCTGTGAGCGCCGAGGTTCTTGAATCCCGAGACGGGCGGTCACAGACCGCCGCTACAATTTGAGGTTGTCACACAGAATCTGACGGAGTATTCATGGGCCTGCGGCCCGCCCGGGGGAACGAAAATCACCTTCCCCGTCACCCCCGCGTAGGCGGGGGTCCATGGTGGATTCCCGCTTTCGCGGGAATGACTGGTGTTTCGCGGGAATGACAGGAATAGGCGATTCTCAAGAGAGGGCGATTCTCTCCGAATGTCGCACGGTCATTCAATCGCCACGCGGCGTAGAAGGTTGAAATCCGTCAGCATTCTGCCGGTTCCCTGCACCACCGAAGCCAAGGGGTCTTCGGCTATGGAAACGGGCAAGCCGGTTTCCTCGCGAATCCTCTTATCCAGGTTCTTCAGCAACGCCCCCCCACCCGTCAGCACAATGCCGCGGTCGGATATATCCGCAGAGAGCTCCGGCGGGGTGCGCTCCAGAGCCACCCGGATGGCGTTCAGGATCGTCGCTACGCATTCCGATAGCGCGTCGCGGATTTCCGTGTCGTCGATGGTAATCGTCTTAGGGATTCCCTCCAGCAAATGGCGCCCCTTGATTTCCATGGTGAGGGGTTTCTCGAGCGGATAAGCCGAGCCGACTTCGATCTTGATTTGCTCGGCCGTCCGTTCGCCAATCAGCAAGTTGTACTTGCGCTTGAGGAAAGCTGTGATAGCCTCGTCCATCTCATTTCCTGCCACCCGCACGGAGCGGGCGTAGACAATGCCAGCGAGGGATATCACGGCGATGTCCGCGGTGCCCCCGCCAATGTCCACAATCATGTTGCCGGAGGGCTCGGTAATGGGCAGGCCGGCGCCAATGGCCGCCATCATCGCCTGCTCCACCAGGAACACTTCGCTGGCTCGGGCGCGCATGGCGGAGTCCTGCACGGCGCGCTTTTCCACCTGCGTGATTTCCGCAGGCACTCCGATCACAATCCGGGGATGCACGAACGTCTTGCGGTTGTGGGCTTTGTGGATGAAATAGTTGAGCATCCTTTCGGTGACTTTGAAGTCCGCGATGACGCCGTCTTTCAAAGGGCGGATGGCGACGATGTTCCCCGGCGTGCGCCCCAGCATATCCTTGGCATCGCGTCCCACCGCCTCGATTTCTCCGTTGACCTTATTGATGGCGACGATGGAGGGTTCGTTAACCACAATGCCCTTGCCGCGCGCAAAGACCAGGCTGTTGGCGGTTCCAAGGTCAATGGCGAGGTCGGAGGAGAAAACACTGAACAAAGAACGCACATTCATGGCGTCATCGACTCCTGCTTTGACGGGGTATGACACCGCCCGGAGGGTCTCATCATTCCGCAAAGGACATGCTTGGTGGTTGATCTGATCGCATCTTTTGAGAAACGCCGTGTGCTATTGTTGGCAACCTGCGAAAGTGAAGTCCTGAGTTGTAGTAGCGCCCGGGATCACGGTCAATTGTGTTGTCGAGTCGAAAGTGGCCGGCAAGCTTGGGGGAATGCAATCCGAGGATCCCGGATTGGAAGTGGCGCTCATCGGAACAAACGCCTGGGCATTCACCCAGTAGAGAATCGAGCCCGAAGCCGGCGCCGAATAAGAAGTAGGAGGTGAGGCGCTGAAAGTTCCTACCGCAGGGTTGCTTGCCGGCACGTAGAGATTATAGTTCTCACAATCTGTGCCCGTCGGGCATGAACCACTGCTTGGTGTGCCGGAGGTTTCAACATTAGATGTGGAGTTTGCAAAAACCGGAACTGTCACGATCAAGGGGTTCCCTCCACCCAAAGGTTGCAGAGCTGTAAGACTGATGTCTGCCACAGTTGGGGTCGCGCCGGCGGCCGCACTGGTGATTTGTCCGCTAATTGTGGCAGGCGCGCTCGGGGTGGTCGTCGTGCCCGCTACCTCCGGCTCAGGCACCAAGGGGACATCCCCTAAAGCCGTGCCGAGAGGGACTTTCAAAGTCACCGTGGCGTTGTAGGTGGTAGGCACTCCCGAGTTGGAAAGCACCGTGGCTGCGGCCACCACGTCGTAGTTGCCTGAAGGGAGTGGACAGAAAAAGAACGTTCCATCCGGCCCGGTAATTCCGGCACGGGCCACACGGTCGAGGTTCGAGTTAGCCGGATCGGGCTGTTCCAGCAAAACCATGGCATTGGCGATCGGGATGGGTGGCGTGATGCTTCCATCCACCACGCGTCCACCAATGGAGTTGGTATTAAGCGCCACTTCTCCCGCGTGTAGGGCGGGCTTCAGGCGGTATTGACCGTTTCCCTGTCGGAGGATCGAATCGCACGCGCTGAAGTCTATTTGGAGATCAGCGGACTGGCCTGCCTGGAGACTTATCCCACCGCCTGCGATCTGTCCGGGTGGAATCTTGATTCCAGTTTGCGCCTCACTGCTCAGCCGGAGCATCTGAACCGTCTTGTCGGAAAGAACGACACAGTTGAAAGCGTTGCTCCCACAGTTGTTGGGGGATGGAGTGGCCGCACCGGAGTCGGGCGAATTGCTTAGCAGGTATATGCGGATTTGCTGGTAGTTGCCGGGCGGTAAACCGGATGTAGAACCCAGTTCGTTCAAAAGGCAGGCGGTCGAAGCCAGGCTCAGCAGGTCAACTTGTTTGGGGTTGCTTCGAAGATCGACGAGATCCACCCAACCGCTGTCATCGGGACCTGCATCACTTGAAATGTGGGCGCGTACACGTGCGACGGTTACCCAGACATTCTTAAATAGTCCGGTCGGCGCACCGCAGGTGGGGGGATCTATAATGCTCGTCGTTACAGTTCCGGTACCCGAAGACTGCATGGATGCTGTGCTGCCTGTCCCCCCGCAGCCCGTCAATGTGAAGATGAACAACAGCAGGGCCCCCGCCAGTGCTGACTCCCAAAGGAGGTAATTCTTGAGCTTGCTCATGTTTTTAGACCTCCTTGTCATCCCGATGACTGCGGCGACCGACTCGATGTTTCATTGTTGTGATTCAGGCCGGCGTTTCAGCGTCGCCGCTTCCGTGGAAGAGCTACCCACAGTCTGACCGACAGCTCCAGGCCCCGTTCCCCTCGAGGGCGAGGCACTGGCTGCCAGCTCGGATGGCTTGTACTTGGGCTCGCTGACATAACCCCGGGCAGCATCCTTGCCGATACTGTTGATCACCAGTTGCAGGGGCTGCGAATAACCCTCGGGATAGAACAGGACCGGCTCGTACAGGTTGACGTGCTTTTTGCTCACTTCCGAATCATTCACGATCATCACCAGGTCGCAGTATTTGTGCTTGTCATTGGATTTTCGCAACGAGATACTCATCGGCCCTTCTCTTTGGAACTGCTTCGATTTCTGAAGGTTAAATTCGTAGAAGTTGCGTTCTCCTTTCCTCTCGAGCGCCACAAGTTCATCATGGGTCTTGGCGATTGACCCGTTTAGATCATCGCGCGTCGATTGCAGATTGCCCTCCAGATCCGTGCGGGTTTGTGCGACGGAATCCTTGGTGTCCTGAATCTCCCGCTGCTGTTCAGCCATCCGCTTTTGCTGTTCAATCATCTGCTTTTGCTGTTCAGTCATCTGCGATTGAATCTGCTGGCGCCACGGATCTTCAGCGCGGTGGGCTTTTGCAACGGCCGTGTGCCTTTGGGAATGACGCTGCACTACTTTTGGCATGGCGATGGGAACTTGTTCCTCGGATGCTGAACTCACCGCGGGTGGAGGTGCAGGTGCAGCGGCAGCGGTAGTTTCCGCGGCATTGAGTTTCTGCATCAGGGCCTGAATTTGACCCTGCTCCTGGTTAAGCGTAGCGCTCAATTCATTTCGGCTGGCGGCAAGTTGTTTTATGGAACGATGCTCCACGAATGCGTAGGTAAGCACCCCGCACAGCCCGATGGACAGCAGAGCGGTGGCGATTTTGTGGCCCCGGCTGGGTGGTAAATATTCAACGGACTCTTCTTCTTTAATCGGTTTGTCTTCCATGTGTCCCCCCCAACGAAGTGATTTGCTCTACCTGGTCGAACAGGAGTGGAGCACATACCCTGCCAAAGAGTGCACCTTGTAACTGCTTGTGGGTTGAAGGGTTACGCGACATGCTCGCGCGCTGGGTCGAAGCTTTGGAAGCCAAAACTACATAGAGCGAGAAGAAATTGCTCAGTGGTGACGATTGGGGCGAAGCAGGAGGTCATCCCACGTGCGAAGCGGTCAAAGGCTCTCTGGGGATGAAAGTCAAAGGTTTTTCTGAAGGCAGGTGGATGTCCTTCTTGCTTATCTCATGAACTGTGGTAGTGCCTGCAGCGGTCGGATGCGTAACGATCTGGGACTTTGAGGCGGGGGCAGGCGTCCGCAAGCCCCGACCCGCTGCCGCGACCGGTCACGTGGCCCTGTGAGCATCGCCGGGTCCATCAAGCGCAAGCAGCCGCCTGATTCTCTTGTTGGCCCAATGATCTCGGAGTGCGGAGCCGAGAAGAAGGAAAAATGCCAGGGCAATAAAAAGGGTATATCCCAGGAGCATAAAAAGTGCCAACTTGTCATCGATCATAACGGGATAGCCCTTGCATTTTGAGAAGAACTCATCGGGCGCCATCGTGGCCTTGAATCCTCCGTCGAGCGATTTCGCTCTGAGCGAGCCATCGCGCCTCGTGTGGATCATCACGCGCGTCACTTGGTTATTGCCGATCTGCAACTGGTACACGAATGTCTTCGGCAGCCCACCGACAGCGTATGCGATTCCCAATGTAACGATCATGGCCAGCAGCATGACGGCCCAAAAAAGGCTTGGCCTCAGGCTCTCCCTTAACCGCTTCGCCACCTGAAGCTCGACGCTTCTGACAGGCCGAGTGTCCTCTATGCGATGCTCGAACCTGAGGGACCGCTCTAACCGGCCTTCGACGGAACCAGCGACTGACGGACCTGGGGTGGCCTCAGGGAGGCCCACTTCTGCCAGAGCCTGGAACCGAATGAACTCCTTACATCGCAGAAGGCCGTTCGTGAGGACCACCGCATTCAGGCTCTGCACGTTCAGAGATGCGTTGACGTCCGGTGAGGTTGCGGTGACGCTCGCGCTTAGCCACTTGGAGCCCGCCGGAAGACTAAGCGTTACCGGAGCCTCGATCATTGAGGGCGAAATATCCTTTGTTCCAGTGTTGACAAATGAGCCCCTGATGAGAACGACGTTCGGGCTGACAGGGACCTCCCTGTAGAGGACGGCGAGCTCAGGAAGGTTCTTGGCGATCGCATCAAACAGCGCAATCGTTTGCTCCCTCACAAAAGTGATTTCGCCGGGGTAGCGGCGTCTGAGCATGAGGGACACTCCCCAAGCGCCGAAGATCAAGGAGATGAAGATTCCAACGACAGCGAGAACAGCAGAAACGCCCATTTGAAGCTCCTTTGGCGCCACGCTTCGGCAACGCGCCCCTTGTTCGCGGCGGGGCGCCGGTGTCGCCTACATCGCGGTCTTTGCGATGTGTGCGGTCCCCATAGCTAGGCGCCCCCGCTCTTTCCCGTCCTTTTGGCCTGTGGCTCGCAACCTTGGTCGTGCTCTTTCTGCCAATTGCACAGTGCATCTTCCATGGCTTCGGCGGAGACGCCAAGGCATTCCTGCAGTTCGGCAATTCTTGTTTCCACTTCCCGTGCGAGCCGCTTCGTTCGCACGCCCGTGACCATCTGAATCGCGCCGGTGCGCGGTCCTGTGGCTCCCCTAAGGTAGCAGTGGCTAGGTGACACGCGCAGGATCCCCAAGTTGCCTAACAGGCACAAGAAATCGAACCTTGCCGTGCGGCCAAACCTCAGAACATCGAAGGCATGGAAGATCGCATCAAAAGCGTGCTCGGGACTTCCTCCGTCCGTCACAAACTTCGCTAACGCGTCGAAAGGACTTCCATCCCCATTGCTTCTGCCCCATCTGACATATGAGTCGATCACCGCGTGTGTTCCAACGCGTTTGTTTGGGTCATTGGATTCATACTTGCGATGGTTGCCGAATTTGAGCTCCTTTACGCGCTCACCGTGTGCCCGCATCCAGGTTTGAACGCTTCCTGGATCACGCCTCACCTTCTCCCAGCTCCATTGCCCTTCACCGAACTTACCGTAAAAAAGCCGAACGCTTTCCTCTTTCCTTCCGAAATGGATGTACAAAAACGTGAGCCACACTGCCTCATCGCGTTCGCCCTTTCGAAACAAATCGTGGATGCTACGCGGCGGATGGAATTCTTCGTCGGTAGGGTCCTTGCTCCCTTGAAAGACCCTCATCCTCTCCATGCGAACTCTCTTTCGGGAGCGCATCAACTCCTCGAGGAACCAGTTCCGGTCCTGCTCATGTCGCAGCCCCGGCAGGTTATACTGGTCCTGGAACTCGTTCAGCCGTCGCTCAAGCTTGCCCTTGCCCAAAACAGTCGCCTCTCAATCCGTGACCGCGGATGGCGCGGACGTCGCTTCTTGATGTCTGTGCAGGCTCGGCAGACGGTAACAGCACTGCGTCGCCACGTGAATCTGACCGGGGGCGGGCACCTCGCCTGAGCGCACCGACCCTTGCCTCTCCCCGTTCACGGAGGAGACGGCCGTGCCACAGAACGCCCTCGATTAGACCTCCGCTGAGCCTGCGAGTCAAGTCGCCTGCAGGGAATCTGACCAAAGGCACTTGGCACTAGGCAGCGCTGACTTGTCGTTTAGGTCCGCGGCTTTTCTTGCGCAATCGCGGGCAAGCTCTACGACTAAAAACCATGTCTGTGCCTCTGGCTTGCTCGGGGGCAGGGTGCCAGGCAATCAATACGACAAGGCTGGGGAGATGGAGTTCGTTCAGACAGACTCTTCGAGCAGTTTGACAAGGGCATGGAGGGTCTGATTGACGGGCGTGGGGACTCCGAGCTCTGCGCCGCGCCGGACCAGATAGCCGTTCAGGGAATCGATTTCTGTGCGCTTTCCACGGGCGAGGTCCTGAGCTGTCGAGGAGGTGGCGTTGGCCATGCTTTCAGAAATTTCCAACGTGGTTTCGACCATGTTAACATCCGGCAAGCGCACCCCGGCGGCGCGCGCGACGGCAAGGGCCTCTTCGATAACCTTTATCATCACCTTGCGCGTCCAGGGATTACCCCCAGCGCGATGGTACTTGGCTCGGCCTAGAGCCGAAATCGCGTTGTAAGCGCAGTTGATGATCATCTTCATCCAAAGCTCGCCCTCGACGTTCTCGGAGACACGGCAGGGAACGCCGGCGCGCTCGAAGAGCGAAGCTATGCGCTCGAGTTGGCGCTGGCGATGCCCGTCTTCCTCTGCGCGCCCAGGAAGATCCCCAAGGATGAGATCGCCGCGCCCGGAATGCTTCACCCGCCCCGGTGCAGTCATGGCGGCAGCCACATAGACGACGGCGGCGAAGGCATCGATTTTGGCGGCGGAGCGAATTCGCTCCACATTGTCCACGCCGTTTTGAAGACTAATGAGGGGGGCGCCCGGGGCCAGATGCGGCGCCAGGGATTTTGCGGCCTCTTCCGTATCCAACGTCTTCACGCAAAAAAGCACAATTTCCGCGTCGTGTACGGCGCTGACCTGGGTGGAAGCCGAAACCGGAATGTGCTGTTGAAAATGCAGGCCTTCAAAGAATAAGCCGTGGTGAGTGATGGCTGCGACGTGCGGCGGGCGGCCAATCAAGGTGACCGGCGCGCCTGCGCGCGCCAGCATCCCCCCGAAATAGCAACCGACCGACCCGGCGCCCAGCACGGCGATCCGCGGCAAGATGTTTTCTTCCAATGCGCATCCTCACTGCTCAGTTGATCGAGAACATTGTAACGGATTCCCTCGATACCGTCCTGATCCCTCGTCTTCCGTAATTCTCCCATCACATTTGGTCAGTCTATTAGTTGTTTTGCCCCTCCTGCGCAGCCTCTTGCTGGATTTGCGTTTCGGTCTGATTGGCTTCCTGTTGTTGAGCTTGCAGCGCGCCATTAGCGTTCGCATCCGGTGGCGGAGGTGGAACTTCCCCTGCCGTGGTACCGGTATCCGGTGCAGGTGGCAGACCACCCTTGCCGGAATTGTCCGCCAGCGTTTTAAGTCCGGAATCCATCTGTTCCTGCAATTGGTTGTGCATTTCTTGCAAGTCGCTGACATCCAGCATGAGCGTCGAGCCGACGCGGCAATCATTCCCCTTGCTGGTGGAAACGCTCACCCGCACCTGGTTGTTATTATCCGGCGTGTCATCGAGACGGTTGATGATATCGCCTGCGGTGAGCTCGCACTCCTGACCGTTAACGCTTGTCGCAGCGAGATTGCTGGACACCACAAAAAGACGAGAAGCAGGATCCAGCGCCGCGGGCGTCACTTCGATGCTCGCAGAGGGCTGCTGAGGTGCGGCACTTTGTTGTTGTTCGGCGGCGAGTTGCCGGCTCACTTCCTCAGCAATCGCTTGCTTCATCTCAGGAGTGATTTGAGTTGTGTATGCTCCTCCTTGCGGGGCAGACGGGGGCGGCTGATAAGCCTCGGGCGGAGGTTGGTTTGCCTGGGCCGCCGCATTGGCTTCGGCCTCCCTCCCGGCCTCGTAGGCGATCCTCAGACTCTCAGCGAGCAGGAAATCCGTCAGCCAAAACGCCGCGCTGGGATAGACGGGAGCGGGAGCAAAGTATGGACCCCAGTACAGATACCAGGGCGGGGGCGAGACGAACCAGGCCCATCGGTAGTAAACGGGCACTCGCCAGGGATTGTAGACCCAGCCATAGAATCTGGGATGGTAATAGTATGGCGGCACGTATCCGTAGTAGGGCCTGCCGCGATAGTAATAGGAGCGATAGACGTGTACGTAGCTCACATTGTTTACGATGTAGGTGCGCTGGACGTATGTCCGGCCGCCCCGCTCCATGTAGGGACGTTCCACGTAGCCCCGGCGCGGCCCCACGCTCACCACCCGGCTGTGGTCGGGACGCACGGTCTCGATTCGGCGCTCGCCGCGCAATCCGTGGTTGATCTGCATATCACCCGCACGCACCGAGGCAAAGGCGCCGTTCGGACGGAAGGTCGCGGTCCTGCCGCCGCTCAGGGAAACTCTTGCTACAGTCCCGTTTGGACGTACGTGGAATTGTCGCCCTCCGCTGGCTGCAATGGTTCGACTGCCATTCGCATGTAGCGCCACTTGCCCTTGTGGCAAGGGGTTCCTGTTGATTCCGGTCATCGTTCCCCGGTTACGGTTCAGGTTTTGGATCTGCTGCCGGGACTCTGCGGGCGCCAGCGTCTTGGGCGGCGGCTGATTCTGCTGCTGAAACCGCGGTTGCTGCGCGTGTTGCTGAAACTGGGGCTGTTGCTTCGGCTGCTGGTATTGAGGCTGAGGCTTCACCTGCTGATACTGTGGCTGGGGCTTCACCTGCTGATACTGTGGCTGGGGCTTCACCTGCTGATACTGTGGCTGAGGCTTCGCCTGCTGATACTGTGGCTGAGGCTTCGCCTGCTGATACTGTGGCTGAGGCTTCACCTGCTGATACTTTGGCTCAGGTTTCGCCTGCTTATACTGCGGCTGCGGTCGCTGAACCTTCGTTTCCTTCTGCTGGACCTGCGCCTTTGAAGACGACGGATGTTCCTTTTCCTTACTCTCCTTCACCTGTTCGCGCTGGGCGGCCCAAACGAACATCGGCACCACCAGCAGACCCAGAAGGGCAAGTTTCTTCCATGAGATACTATGACAAGTTTTATTCCGATTCATTGCGACCTCCTCACGATTCGGAACGCGCGCTTGCGTGTTAGGAGGCAAAAAGTACGGAATGCTCCCCCCAATGCATGAAATACAGCAGATTGTCACTAAGAAGTCAAGCGCGGCTTCGGTTCGGTAGTGGGTCAGTTTGGTGTTGTAGCGGCGATCCCGCGTCTGCGGGATCGCCGCCTGGCGGCGTCCCGATCGAATCGGGACAGGTTCCGCCGACTCTACATCAAACTGACCCGCTACCTTCTCTTCACGGACGCGCGGTGAGGCAGCGGCAAAAGAGGATTGGTGTATACTCGGTTCAACCCAGGATCTCCCAAAGCGGGGTTCATGGGGAAGGTCCAAAACCGGAAAGGATCGCTCGAGCCATGTATCGCACTCTTCTATTTTGCCCCTTGCTTTTCCTCGCCGCGTCGGTAGCGCTCGGATGGGCTCAGTCGCCTCAGCGGACGCAGCCCCCGCCGCCGCTGATCTCGCCCGAGGTCCACTCTGACAATCGCGTGACTTTCCGCTTCCGCGCTCCCAATGCCCAGGAGGTCCTGCTCGCCCGAGACGGCGCCGAGCCGGCGCCCATGCAGAAAGACGAGCAAGGCGTGTGGAGTATCACTACTGATCCGCTGGAGCCGGATTTCTACGGTTACTTGCTTGTGGCCGACTGCGTCCGCTTGCTTGACCCCTCCAACCACCTGATGAAGCCCAACCTGCTCGGCACCGAGAGTTTCGTCCACGTTCCCGGACCGGCCTCTCTGCCCTGGGAGATCAATGACGTTCCACACGGGATCATCCACCATCATTTCTACAGGTCGGGGATCGTCGGCGACGATCGGGACTTTTACGTTTATACTCCGCCCGGCTACAGTCCCAAAGCGAAGAAGCCTTACCCCACGCTCTACCTTTTACACGGTTTCAGCGATGACGCCAGCGCCTGGACCGCGGTCGGGCTCGCGCACGTGATTCTAGACAACCTGATTGCCCAGAAGAAGGCCAAGCCCATGATCGTGGTCATGCCTCTCGGCTACGGCGCGCCGGAGATCCTCGCCCGCGGCCTGTCCCACGACACCAGTCTCCGCCAACAAAACTACCAGAAGTTTCGTGAGGCCCTGCTTAGCGAAGTCCTTCCACGGGTCGAGGCCGCTTATCGCGTCTCCAAGGACCGCCAGTGCCGAGCTGTGGCGGGACTGTCCATGGGCGGCGCCGAGTCTCTCTTGACCGGTTTGAACACCCTCGACCGCTTCGCCTGGATTGGCGCGTTCAGCTCGGGCGGACTTATCGAGGACTTCCAGGGGGACTTCCCGGGGCTCGACTCGAGCGCCAACAAGCAAATCCGCCTGCTTTGGATTGCTTGCGGCACCGACGACCATCTCATCGACATAAACCGAAAGTTCCGTGATTGGCTCAAGTCGAAGGGAATTCAGCACACCGATATCGAGACCCCGGGTGCCCACGTCTGGATGGTCTGGCGGCGCAACCTTGCCAGCTTCGCCCCGCTCTTGTTCCAGAAGTAGCGGCGAGTTTATCTCGCCATGTGGTCCGTCGCCTGACGGATGAAGCCGCCGATGCACTTAGCAGCACTTAGCAGCCAGCACTTAGCAGCCTTGACATAACTTGGGGCGGATGGCACCATGAGAGCTTGAGTCAGGTGGCTTTCCTGCCAGCAGGCATGCCGAAGTGGCGGAATTGGCAGACGCGCTACATTCAGGGTGTAGTGCCCGTCAGGGCGTGGAGGTTCGAGTCCTCTCTTCGGCACCATCTCCGGTCTTCAGGGATTAGGAATCCGTCGCAAGGCAGAGTTGCGCTCTGCCCCAACCCGAACCCATATCGAGAACCCTAGGGCCATTCCCCGCGCCGTGCGCGACTGGCACCGCGAACAGACGGCAGGCGATTGACCCGGATTTCACAGCACGCTCTGCCGCTGCGCTCAAAGGGCTAGTTTTTGGGTTCGTTTTGGCCCTTTTTGCGCATTTTCAGCACGTTTTTCCAGTTCGTTTCCAGTTCGTTTTGAGTTCGTTTTTTGGGACTGTTGTTGATTCTAAATGACTTGTTGAGTTCGTTCCCTCTATTTTTAACATCTTTTGGAGGTTCCTGCCTGTCTGCGGGGCTTTCGCTGCGGCACTGTGGAAGAATCCTGTGGCGGGAAAGGCCCCGGGCCTAGCGCACCGCACGGGAGAGGGCGGCAACCCCGCAGGATAAAGCTGGCCTCTCGATCAAGGTCCATATAAGTAGCCTATCATAGGGTCGGGGCATTTGTCAAGACATATGCAGGTAGCACATTTCCGCTGGCTGGCGCAGAGCGAAGCTCTGGATAGCGCCGGGATAAACCGGCATGGAGTAGCGAATGAAAGAGTCGTACAGGGAAGGCGTAGCGAGCCACCCTGGCCCCCAGCCATGCGAGGGCGGTCGTGAGGCCGCACTTGAAGCGTTGGAGAGGGGCATCTGTAGGCAGGGTATTGAGCTCCGAAATCAGCTGATTCCGGGAGCCGACGCTGTCAGAGCGGTGGGAAGGCAACACGAGGGCGGACGCCAGCGCGAGACCGCCCGCGGCCCGGCGGAGTCGAAGACCCCAGGCATGCAGAGAAACTCCATGCGCGAGAACCGGGAGACCCCGTGGCTGCCCGTCGAGAAAGCACGGCGGGCCGGAGGGAGAACGCGATGAGCGATAAGTCCCTCATGCACGGCCAGCGGGGAGTCGTACCGCGGCATAGTACCGACGAAGCAGCCGAACAAAGGCGGGGAGCCGCCGGCGGAGGTTGTGGAGGGAAGGCCGTGGACCAAGGAGAACACGCAACAGTCTAACCCGTGCCGGACACCGAGCCGGGAGAGCGGGCCAAGCGGGCTGGAGCGTGTGCGCGAAAGCGGCACAGAAGAACGGGAAGCTGAAGTTCACAGCCCTGCTGCACCATGTGACGGTCGAACTGCTCCGGGAGAGCTACTACAGCCTGAAAAGACAGGCAGCGCCCGGAGTGGACGGCGTGACGTGGGAAGAGTATGGAGAAGGCCTGGAGGGGCGGCTGAGCGACCTGCACGGGCGCCTCCATCGCGGGGCCTATCGAGCGCAGCCGTCGCGAAGAGTCTGGATACCGAAAGCCGACGGGAGGCAACGACCGTTGGGGATCGCGGCGCTGGAAGACAAGGTCGTCCAGCACGCGGTAGGGAAGGTTCTCAACCAGATCTGGGAAGAGGACTTTCTGGGCTTCAGCTACGGATTCCGGCCGGGGCGCGGACCAGCAAGATGCATTGGACGCGCTGTGGGTGGGGATCGTGCGCAAGAAGGTGAACTGGATCCTCGACTTGGACATCCGATCCTTTTTCGACAAACTCCAGCATGAGTTGGCTGGTCAAGTTTGTGGAGCATCGGATCGGAGACCGGCGGATCGTCCGCCTGATCCAGAAATGGCTGAAGGCGGGCGTGATGGAAGCAAGGGCAGTGGACCGAGACGAAGGAAGGGAGTCCGCAGGGGGCGGTGATTTCGCCGATTCTTGCCAATCTCTACCTGCATTACGTCTTGGATCTCTGGGTGGAGCAGTGGCGGAAGAAGCAAGCGCGCGGCGATGTCATCATCGTGCGCTATGCCGATGACGCCGTGCTGGGGTTTCGAGCACCGGGAGGAAGCCGAGCGATTCCTGGAGCAATTGCGGGAACGCCTGGGGAAGTTCGGGCTGGAACTGCACCCGGAGAAGACGCGCCTGATTGAGTTTGGGCGCTATGCCGCTGAGCGCCGGAAAAAGCGCGGAGAAGGGAAGCCGGAGACCTTTAACTTTCTGGGTTTCACCCACATCTGTGGGACCAACCACCAGACGGGCCACTTCACGGTGCGCCGGAAGACGATCGGCAAACGCATGGCAGCCAAGCTCAAGGACATTCGGGCGCAACTGCACAGGCGAATGCACGCTGGCCTTCCGGCAAACCGTGCGAGTGGCTGCGGCAGGTGGTGCGGGGGTATTTCCAGTATCACGCGATTCCGGGCAACTGGGAGCGACTGCAGGCGCTTCCGCCGGGAAGTCCTGTGTCACTGGTATCAGGCGCTACGGCGTCGAAGCCAGCGCAGTCGGCTGACGTGTGGAGTGCCTTTCCGCGAACGCCTGCGGTGCCTTGCTGCCACCCGTCCAAATTCTGCAACCCTACCCGAACCGTGCGCTTTGACGCCAACCACCCCTATCCGAGGTAAGAACCGTGTGCGCTAGCAGCGCCAGCACGGGTCTGTGCGGGGGGCAGCGGGTAACCGCTGTCCCTACCGCGACCGGTCCTCAGGGATTAGAAATCCGCCGCAACGCAGAGGTTCGCTCGGCGCCCGGCGGACGCACGCTCTGCGGGCCTTCTGCTTCCCCGGCGAGCCGGGGCCTTCCAGGTTTACGGTTCGTCCGTTCCACGGCGGTGAGCTTTCGGCAGGGCTGCGTAGATGGGAGGCGGGTTGAGCGGTGACTCAGAAACAGTAGCCTTGCACCACCCGCCTCCAGCATGAGGAGCTAGTTGAAGGTGTGCGATGACTCACGATTGCTTGGGCCTGGCCAGCCGGGCATCAACCAGGAAGCGCGGCGCCTCATAGTTCTTCAAATAATCCGTGGGAATGGTCGTCGCGTTGCCGTCACGGAGCTGCATGTAGTGCGGGGACAAAATCTCCACGCCTCCCTCGTTGAATGAGTCCTGGATGTTCTGGTGCAAATCCGAATAGATGACTGCCATTCTGTTTGGCTGGTCAGTGAAGGCATTGATCTGATAGCTGACGTACCAATCGTCGAGGCTGGTTTGAAGGACGAAAGGCTTCGGATCCTTCAGAACGTCCGCTGTCCTGTCCGCGGCGCGCAACAACAATTCATGCACCTTGCGCCACGGCGCGTCATAACCGATTGTCACACTGGTGTGAAGGATCAAACCTGATTTATGAGCCTTGGCACTATAGTTCACCATCGCGCCGCTGAGCACCTGAAGACCCGGGACCACTACTTCTTCGTTCTTGATCGTCAAGATCTTGGTGTAGAGGAAAGTCCTTTCCACCACGTCGCCCGTCGTGTTGCCGATTTTCACTCGGTCGCCGATTTTGAATGGCCGCATGTAGGTCAGAACGACCCCGGCAATGATGTTGCCCACCGTTGACGTGGAACCGAAGGAGACCATCAATCCGAGAATCACCGTAATGCCCTGGGCAGCCGCGGTTCCCGTCCCCGGAATCAACGGTGCAATAAAAAACAGCGCCAGAACGACAAGAATAGCCCTCAGAATCAGGCTAGTCGGCCGAGCGACATCGCGATGGATCCAAGGCTCCAGGCTGATCACACCTCGATCCGCCTGCTCAAATATGAAAATCACCCCCCGAATCACGAGTCGTGTTACGGCGATAATCACCAGAATGTAAAAGAGGTTGGGTAAGTAGCCCACCACACCCCAGAATATCTTCTGCAGTGGATTCCAAATCCAGAGCAACACCTGGCGGGCGTACTGTTGGGTGGTAGGGATCTGTCCGAAAACCAGCAGGAGCGCACTTCCGGCAACAACAATCTGCGCACCGGCGTGGACTAACCGCAACGCACGGACAATGCCAAGGTAGAGTTGCTCAGCAGACAGCAGGACAAGACCCCGGAAATGCAATTCCGGAACTCGTGTCCGGCGGGATTCCACCCAGGCCAGCAGGCGCTTCCGGCCACGATAAAAGATCAAGAAAGCCAGAAATGCCCCCGACAGTGTGGCTCCCGTAATGAGGATCCGTCGCCACAGTGTCGCCTGGATTCTTTCGCTGCGGGCCTTCGACAAGGCATCCCGGATTGTCGCCGCCGACCGATCCGCGAGGACGTCCGCGCTGACCTTTTCCGCCTGCGCGTCAGCTTCCGTGATAGCGATAATGGGTTTGCCCGCGTTCACGACCCTCAAGCCCATATCGCTTTTCTCTACACCCACTTCGATTCTTGCCAGAGGTGACTCCAGAATCGCGCGGAGGCGTTCGTTTACGGCTTGGGCTCTTTCTTCAGCGGTGAAACTGCCCACTCCTGCATGTAGCACAAACAGAGTTCTGCCGCCTATCTCCACCGCTGCGTTGGGGCTAGTTCCCTGCGCGGGGGGTGTGATCAACAGCAACAGCAAGCTCACTCCGAGGGTGATAGGTCGAACTTTCTTCATGGCTAACCTCCTCCAAGAATACTGTCGAATTCCAGCCTCAATTGTGAATCAGCGCCCGCGCAGCCCTGGAGGCCGGTTCATTGTCTTGATCTGCCCACGATGCCTAGCTTCGGCGCCTTGATTCAGGGTGGGGCGCGAGCACGCCTTCATGCGTCATCAGACAGTGGATGCAGATATCGGTACAGAAACCGACTTCAAATGCAGGTCGCGCTGCGGGAAAGGGATCTCGATCCCCTGTTCCCGGAAGTTGTCAAAGATTGCGAAGTACAGGTCGCTCGCGAGAGTCTTCGGCGTTTGGACCTGCCGTACGGTCCATACTCGTAGCTCAAAGTTCAGGGAACTGTCTCCAAAACCAAGAAAGAGGACATCGGGTGACGGATCCTCAAGAACGTCCGCGTGGTTTCGTGCCGTTGCCAGCAGGATGTCGCGTACCTTTGAGGGGTTACTGCCATACGAAACACCGACAGCAAGAGAAAACCGCACCCGGCGGTCATTGGCAGTCCAGTTGACCACACGGCTGGAGATGAATTCTGAATTAGGAACAATAATGACCACGTTTTCGTTCGTGCGAACCCAAGTACTGCGCCCCGCCATTCGCACCACATCCCCCAAAACACCGCCGACTTCGACACGATCCCCAAGCTTGATGGGTCGTTCAAAAAGCAGGACCAGTCCAGATACGAAATTGTTCGCAAGGGTTTGAAGGCCCAGACCCACTCCAATCCCGACAGCCCCCCCCACAACGAGCAAACTGCTCAAATTGACGCCTGCTGTTTGCAGGCCGATAATTAGCCCGATTAGATAAATCACGTAACTCGCGATTCTTGAATAGGCGTATCGTTGGCCGGCGTCCAGGAAGGTCCGGGACAACAGTCGATTCTGGAGCAAGCGGCGCGTCAGATGCGTAGCGATACCAAGCAAGACGAGAAAAAGAGTGGTCTCCGCCAGAAAGATCAGGGTGACAGGCAGGCTGCCGAGGTGGAGAATGGGCTCCGTGAGAATCCGTTGCACCCGGCTCCCCGCCCATTGGCTCTTCAGAAACTCCCCATACGGTAGTGAGAAGACGTAAGCAGCGGCAAGCACTAAGATCAAAAGAACGCTTCCTGAGATCCACAGTCTCTTTGAACCTTTCATTGCGATGTCCCTCCTCGAATGACCTTTGCCTTGACGTCCGGTGCTGTTCAAATCTTCGGTGGTCGAGTTTCAGTGCCGCAAATCCATCGGATGAGCGCGAGTAACCGGGAGAAACCTTTCAGCGTGAAGTTAAGGTAGGGAGGCAAAAATGCGCGAAAGTTTAGATCAGGCAAGTGTATTCCGAACCGCAACGCTGTGGCGATGACCATTCCCCACAACAGCAGAAGCACGGCAAATGTCGCCGGACCAAATGTTCGTGCCGTAGTCTTTGGCCCTCGGTTGACAAGCCATCCCGTCAGGAGGCTTAGGAGCATTGCAACTGCAGTTCGAAATTGCAGGCCTAGAATACCCTCATTCAGCAACGGATAGCGGTCCGACAGGAGAGTCACCAAGGCGGCCATGCTCACGAGGAATGTCAGGGTATACTCAACGATAGTAATACCTGCGTTGACTTTCACGGCCCAGGCGCCGAATTCTTCCTCATTGAGGCCGCTGCCACCCGTGCCATCAGTTACCCATGTCATCACCTTTCGATACATCACGGAGACCGTCGCGACAGTCAGCACCACCAGCCAAATACTGGCGCCGAACGTTACGGAAGCAACGCCTGCGACAACAATGAGTCTCAGGAAGGGAGCAAAAACGTAAAGTGGTGACGTGGCTGGATCGCCCCCGCCAGCCAGGGCGCCCTGTAAGGAATTCGACAGCCGGTGAGATACGTGTGCCATCTAAGGATTCCTTCCCGTCCGTTTAGGCGGATTTTGACAATTAACGTACCTCACAGTTCTTTCAAGGCGGTCCCGTAAGCCTGATTTCATCTAAGGAACGTATTGGGGGTCAACAGCACCTTTACCGTTGGAAAACTGGAATTCCAACCGTGGGAGATTGGAGAGTTCGAATGTCGCGGAGGCCAAGCGAATGCGATTCTCTGACTTGTCAACCTCCTCAAGAATCCTTGTGAAGAGGCGGTCTCTTACAAGCCGACGCTTTCGATAATCGACGATATAGCGCACTGTGAATTCAATCCAATTATCTGTCGCTGCCAGAGTGATCATAGGCTCAATTCTTGCTTCTTCGAGCCTGTAGCGATTGACTGCCTGTTTCCATGCTTCCGCGGATTGAGTTGCATAATCTCGACAGATCTCATCCACCACTTGGTTGAGAACCTTCCGCGTATAATCCCAATTGGAACCGTAGCGCACGGGGAGCGTAATTTCGTCCCAGAGGAACGGGAAGTCGGCGGAATAATTGAACACGGGCTCTTTGAAAATGAAACTGTTGGCAACGCGCACGATGCGCCCGTTGTACAAGTCAGCGTTCACCCACTGTCCTACTTCCATCAATGTGGTGCGCAAAATCCCTACGTCGATCACATCGCCCTTAATTCCACCGAGTTGAACGCGGTCCCCAGACGAGTAATAACGGCCTAGAGAGACAGCCACCCATCCCGCCGCACTGGCGATGACCTCCTGGAGAGCAAACGCGACGCCCGCGCCGGCAACACCGAAGGCAACAGTCAAGCCTCCAAGCCGGCTGCTGAAAATCGTCCCCACTACGGCAATTGCAATCAAATAGCCGAGAAACGTGACAAATTTCCTTCCGCGATAGCGGGTAGTCGCATCGGCAACAAAGCGGTTGATCGAACGCTGCGCGATTCGACTAAGCGTGTACACGATGCCAAGCCCAATCAAAGCCGCAACGAATTTCCCGACCGTCGGATCGAACAGCCAATGCCTCAACTGCTCTTCCATAAATCCTCCTTGAATCTTCATGACGAAAATCCTCTCACCGTCGCGATCTAAATGACTAAGACAAAGGGTAACAGTTGATTGTACGCAGAAAGGCTTCCGTCGCAAGACTTTCCAGTATTTCCATCCTCTTCGCTCCTACCCTTGCCTCTGTCCAACACCTATGCACGACCCAATCGCATTTAGGCTCTACATCGATGGATCGGCGTACTGAAACCCTAGTTTTCAGGGGACGCAGCGCAGAAAGAGAAAGTCGCGAACGGGTTCAGAACTATGCATAACCAAGAACGGATTTGCTGACTTGATATCCAGGCTAGCCATCATGTCAAGGCTTTCAAATTGCGCGAAATTGTTTGAGGCATTCCCCACCGGTTGAGTGTTCTCCAGAGGCATTCTGCCAAGTGGTGCAACAAGGGCCGACCGCTGGGCCTCCACGCCGTGATTGGTCACTCTTGGCGCCTGCTTTGATTTCTCCGCCCACATACCTTTTCTAGCGCCCCTTCTTCTCGCGGGCACGGCGAGATGGGGACTGCCCCTGCGCGCTGGCGGCGCGGCGGGCATCAAAGAGCAGTGGCGAGTGACAAGTGACGAGTGACCAGAAAAAGGACAAATCACAGATTCAAAATTCAAAAGCAGCCCTTGGCCTGGCGAGCAGGCCCCACTCGCTTTGAGTGCCCCGCGAGAAAAGGGGCAGAAAAGGAGAAAGACGAGATCCTTCGCGATGCTCAGGACGACCGAGGAAATCAAAACCAGGCAGACAGCAGAGGAGTGGAGTCTAAGAAGAGCCGTTCCCCTCGTCCTTCCGCCCCCATCGTGGAAGGCCTTTCCCAAAGCGGCGCTCTTCCGTCTCACACGCCCGCGGTGGTATTTTAGTTGGCGTTGAAAGCGACCATTAGCGGCGGCTCAATCTTGTCTCGAATCGAAATAAGACGGCTAAAGAGCCTTTACGAATACCGGGAATGTGAAGATCTCCAGAGGGAAGTGTGGGGAGGCCTGGGGGTTGGCAGCGATGTCCTCCTGGTCACGCAGAAATACGGAGGCATGGTTCTGGGCGCCATCGCAAAAGGAAAGCTTCTGGGGTTCATTTACGCGTTCCTGGGGCGTTATCACGGGCGGGTGGTTCACTGGTCGCACCTGATGGCGGTTGGAAAACTCCATCGGGACAAGGGCCTGGGATTCAAGATGAAGCTCGCGCACAGGGAACTGGCCCTTCAAGAAGGGATCAAATCTATCTGCTGGACGTATGACCCTTTGCAAAGCCGCAACGCAGCCTTGAACATTGCGCGGCTGGGCGCCCGCGTGGAAGAGTATATTCCAGACTGCTACGGCCGTTTTCCCAGCTCGATCGAGAAAGGCCTGCCCAGTGACCGCTTCGTCGTGAACTGGCAAATCGGCAGCGCCCGCGTCGCACGCCGCCTGCGCTCCCCTTTGTTGCGCCAGGTTGACCTCAACCTGCCCAGAATTAATGAAACTCGCCGCAACAGTGAGGGATTCATTGTGAATCGGGGAATCAGTTTTTCCTTCGCAGAGCCCCGGCTTCTTCTGGAGATTCCGACCAATACCGAAGAAATGCGGGATCATGCTCTGAAGCTGGCAGGGCGGTGGCGGCTGGAAACGCGGCGTATGTTCCAGCGCGCATTTGAATCCGGCCGCCGAGTTCTGGACTTTGTCACCACGGGAAAGGGCTATGGCAGGCGAGCCTTCTATGTTCTGAGCGGCGCCCGTAACCGCCGCCCCGCGTGATGCCGATGGGTCACTTTGTGTCGTAGCGCCGAATTTATCCGTCAACCGACGGACCAAATGGTCCGTCAATTGACGGATAAAGCCGCCGCTACATCACACTGGCCCGCTTCCCGTTTCCGTCGCCGATTGAGCGCCAGTTTGCTATCCTGGAGGGTGAAACCGGTCTTAGGGGGAGCTACAACATGCCAACGAACATTACGGAAGCCCCTGAGGGGAAAGCTCAGAAAGGGTATACGCTTTACATCATGCGACACGGCCTCGCCGTCGCGCGTGGTAGTGTGAGGTTTTCGGACGATGCACAACGCCCGCTTGTGCCGGAAGGCAAAGAAAAGATGCGGGAGATCGCCGAGGGCCTGAAACGGATGGGGTTCGAAGTGGACTGGATTGTCACCAGCCCGCTGGTCCGGGCGGTCGAAACGGCAGGAATTATTGCCGAGTCGCTGGATTCAAGCGCGCCCGTGGACGTCTGCGAGGCGATGCGGCCCGGCGGGTCACCCGAGGGTGTGATGGCTTTTCTGGCTAAACGCCCCAGCCGCACAAGGGTACTTGTGGTCGGCCATGAACCCGACCTCAGCGAGTTGGCCGCCCGGCTAATCGGCGCCGGCAGCCATGCTAACCTGGCGTTCAAGAAGGGCGGGTGCTGCATGATTAGCTTCGACGAGTTTCCGCCCAAGGGCCCCGGCCAACTCGAGTGGTGGCTGACGCCTCGCTTGCTTCGCAAGCTCAGGTAGCATGTAGCGCGCGCATTTGCTCCCTCCCCAATTGCGTGCTACGCTCTTGGTAAGGAGGTGCCTATGCGCAGAATGTATCTCCTCTTATTGTCATTGACAGTGGCTGCAAGCCTCTCCGCTCAAGGCCGCGGCGGAGGCGGATTCCATGGTGGGGGTGGAGGCGGCTCTCACGGCGGGTTTGGCGGCGGAGGCGGATTCCACGGTGGTGGCGGAGGCGGCTCTCACGGCGGGTTTGGCGGCGGAGGCGGATTCCACGGTGGTGGCGGAGGCGGCTTTCACGGCGGGTTTGGGGGTGGCGGCGGATTCCGCGGTGGGGGCGGCTTTCGCGGCGGGTTTGGTGGTGGCGGATTCCGCGGTGGAGGTGGCTTTCGCGGCGGGTTTGGTGGTCGAGGCGGATTCCGCGGTGGGAGTGGCTTTCGCGGCGGGTTTGGCGGCCGAGGCTTCAACGGAGGGTTTGGAGGCTTTCACAGAGGCTGGGGTGGGTATGGCGGATTCCGTCATCACGGCGGCGGCCGGTTCGGAAACCGTTTCGGCTTTGGATTTGGTTACTGGCCCTGGCTCTATTGGGGCGGACCGTATTATGGCTATTACGGATATCCCTATTATCCCTATGACTGGTGTGATCCTTACGGTCCTTACCCCTGCTACTCGTATGGTTACGGCCCGTATGATTACGGCCCGTATGCCTACAGTCCGAATATAGATGACCCTGCCGATCCTCCCGATCCGCCCAGCGCGCCTGCGTATTCTCGAACCCTCGATCCACCTTCGACGCGCAACGCTTTCGTAGCGGACGGCAGGTGGCGCCGGTTCGGCGGAAGCATGCAGGCTGCTGCGCCAGCAGGTCCGGCGGTCACTTCTCCTCGATCGAACGTGCGGCCTTCGACGCGCCCTGCTTACGTCGGGGATGGCAAGTGGCACCACTTCGGTGAGCGCGGGGACGGGGCGGCGACTGCAAATCGGGGTGGCGCGAAACCTGCTCCGGTGGTCAGATCACCGGCGATATAAGGGATGGGAGCTCATGAAACTCATTTATGATCCGCGTCACAACATCGCCTATCTCCGCTTGCACGAGAAGACAGCGCAGGTCGAGACGCTGCATTTGAGCGACGAAATCAATGTGGACCTCGCGCCGGACGGCACCGTCTACGGCATCGAGCTGCTCAATGCCAATCAGCAACTGCGCTCCGAAGACCATGGAAATTTTGTTATCGTCAATGAGGCCATCGGCCAAAGGCGCGAGATACCCTTAGAATAACGCATGAGTGATTTCGTCCAGATTGCCACGGCCCCCGTTCAGGCGCGCAAGCCCGAGTGGCTGAAAGTGCGCGTTCCGAGTGGGGAAAACTATTTTGAGTTGAAGCACTTGATGCGCGGGCTGGGGTTGCACACGGTCTGCGAGAGTGCGCGTTGCCCGAACGTGGGCGAGTGCTGGGCGCATCGAACCGCGACTTTCATGATCCTGGGCGAGCTTTGCACGCGCCGTTGCGGCTTCTGCGCCGTGCCCAAGGGCCTGCCGCGCGGCGAGGTTGACTGGGGGGAACCGGAACGCGTGGCGGAAGCGGCGCGGAAGATGGATTTGAAGTACGTGGTGGTGACTTCCGTCGACCGGGACGATTTGAAAGATGGCGGGGCCACAATATTCGCCCGGACGATTGAGGCTCTTCGCCGGCAGATTGCCGGGTGTCAGGTGGAAGTTCTGATCCCCGACTTCCGCGGCTCCGACGAAGCTCTGGAAACCGTGCTGCGTGCTGAGCCCGACATCCTGAACCACAACATCGAAACCGTCCCTCGCCTTTACTCGGTGGCGCGGCGTGGTTCCCGCTACGAGCGGTCGCTGCGCCTCCTCACCCGCTCGCGTGAAATCGCTCCTTCCATTCCAACCAAGTCCGGCCTCATGGTGGGCCTTGGGGAAACGTTTGAAGAACTGTTGGCGGTGCTGAAGGATTTAAGCGGTGTGGGGGTCGGCATCGTCACGATTGGCCAATATTTGCGCCCCTCCGGCGAACAGTTGCCGGTGGCGCGCTTTTATTCCCCCCAGGAATTTTCCACTCTCAAGCAGGAAGGTCGCCGCCTGGGAATCCGTCACGTTGAGTCCGGCCCCCTGGTTCGCAGTTCCTACCACGCCCACGAGCAGACCCAGAAACTGAGTCAATAAGGCAATCGACCTTTTGCTCGGACGGTCATTCCCGCGAAAGCGGGAATCCAGTTCGTCAAGCGCGCTTTTCAGAAGCGGATTCGCTTTCGCGGGAATGACTGCTATTGACCTGAGCGGCGCGCCAGCGCTCGCTCGGCTTGCTGGTGGAGGGGTTTCCATATCTCCGATGCTGGGTGCGCGGTTTCGTTGATCACCTGCCGGTAGAGTGTCTCGCCCTCCTTGACATGCCCCATGCGCAGCTCAATGCTCCCGACAAGCAAATTCCATAGCGGGTTGTGGGGATATTCCCGCTGCATCTGACGAAGCAGCTCGAGGGATTTTGCGTACTGCCGATCGATTGACCGGGAGTAGTTCTTGGCGAGGTGGAATCTCGCCTCACTGGTCACGAGCTGCCCCTTCTCCATGGCTTGCTGCATTTGGCGGAGACCCACAACGCGGTCGCCTCCCGGAAGCAGAATCAAAAAGCGCAGCATCTTCACATAGGTTGGCAAGGTGTCCTCGAAGTAGTTGTAGAGTCCGACGCCAAACCAAGCATCCTCGAGGTTAGGATCGAGCTTCAGCGCGGCAAGCGAGAGATTCCGTAGCTTTTTGCCGGCGCGCGCCGTGGCCAGGATATGATCGCGTAAAGCCTCCAACTGCGCTCGCAACCCGTAGGCCAGGCCTTCGTAGAAGTAACTGCGCGCTTCATCCTGATGCGCGCGGAGGCGCGCTTCGGCTTTGCGAATGGCCAGGTCATTCAATCGCCCGAAATCGGCGTCGTAAGGAGTGACGGCTTCGGAAAGGGCCTCGAAGACATCCGGGTCAATCAAATTGGCCTCGGTCAAGTAGATTTTCCACCAGTTGGCATCGGCCTCGAGCAAATAGCCGAGAGGTGATTCAGGATCGGACTTTTGGATCTGGCGGAAGATTTCCGTGGCCGCGGCGAAGTCGCCGTCCATGAGTTCGTTCATCCCACGGACGGCGCGCTGGACATCCTCTGCCTCCCCCGCCCCATAGACGGACTTTACCGTTCCACAGCTAACGGCGATCCACAAGAGGATCACGCCAAGCAGATTGGGCAGTCGGATTCTTCTCATGCACCGTAAACCCTGCCACCAAGGCCGCGCAGAAACTCCTACCTCAGCAAGCATTCTACCTTGACAGCGGGTTTCCTCCCTAATAGTCTGTTCTCGGCTTCGCAAGGAGACACTGGGGGACGGCAAGCCGTTTCCCTACAGTAGCGGCGCGTAGGGGTAGGGCTTGCCCTACCCACGAGTGACTCCTCCGCCTGCTCTGCTCATAAGTCGCGAACTACTTGGAGCGAAACCTTGGCAAAGCTCAAAGAACCTGCAAAGTCATCCATCTCCCGGCGGGAATTCGCAGTCGACATGGCCGCGCTTGGTCTGACGGCGTTGCTGCCCCGAACGGTCTTAGACGCGACCACGGCCACCCAACGGGTGATCGTCCGTACCGATGCTGAAATCGGCATGATTCATCCCGAGTTACATGGCCAATTCGCCGAGCATCTTGGTTCCTGCATTTATGGCGGCCTGTGGGTGAACAAGGCATCCCGCATACCCAACGTCGACGGCTACCGCCAACAGGCCATCGTGTACCTGCGCGACCTGGAGATCCCGGTCCTCCGCTGGCCGGGCGGATGCTTTGCCGACGATTACCATTGGCGCGACGGCGTGGGCGCCGCGTCGCGGCGGCCCAAGCGTGTGAATATCCATTGGGGAGGCTACGTCGAGGACAACAGCTTCGGCATTCACGAGTTCATCGGGTTGTGCCGCAAGATCGGCGCCGAGCCTTACCTTACCGGCAACGTCGGAAGCGGCACACCGGAAGAGTTCCGCGATTGGATCGAATATTGCAATTACCCCTCCGGCAGCTCGCTGGCTGAGGAACGGGCCACCAACGGCTCGCCGGAGCCCTTCCGCATCCGTTACTGGGGCGTGGGCAACGAGAATTGGGGCTGCGGCGGTGAAATGACTCCAGCCGAATACGCCGACTACTACCGCCGCTTCAGCGTCTACGCGCGCACCTTCGGAGGCCTCAAGCCCTTTCTCATTGCCTGCGGCCCCAGCTCCAACGATCTTGCCTGGACGCGCGGCTTCATGGAAGGTGTGAGTGGCCGCCGACTGCCCGACGGTTTCTCCATGCATTACTATTCGGGGGGCAATAGCACCGCCACGAACTACACCGTGAACACGATGGAGCAGCAACTCGCCTCCTTCGCGGCAATGGAACAAGCCGTCATCCAGCAACGCGGACTACTCGATGGCTTCGATTCCGGACGCAACGTCGGACTCGTGATTGACGAGTGGGGGGTGTGGGACCGCGGCGTCCCCGCCGAAGAGAAGAAATACGGCGCGCTCTGGCAGCAGAGTACTCTGCGCAGCGCCGTGGCCGCCGGACTGGCTTTGAACGTTTTCAACCGTCAGGCGGATAAGCTCTATATGTGCAATATCGCCCAGATGGTGAACGTGCTGCAATCCTTGCTGCTCACCGACGGCCCGGAAGGCGAGCGCTGCATCCGCACCACTACGTATTACACCTACGCTCTCTTCAAACCTCACCGGTCCCGGACGTCTCTACGTGTCGAGACCGAGGATCCGTCTCCGCTCGGACTTTCTGCTTCCGCCTCCGTAAAAGACGCAGAGCTGATCTTGAGCCTTGTGAACCCGAAGCTGGATCGCGACCTGACGGTGGAGTGCTTGCTGACGCGCCGCACGGCCAAAGAAGGGAAGGCCCAGATCCTGCACGACGCGGATTTCAACGCTTGCAACAGTTTCGACCAACCCGGCCGGATCGTCCCCCGGCCCTGCTCCGTGAGCGTGGAAGGCTCGAAAATACGGCTCGATTTGCCTGCCATGTCCGTGGCTACGGTCATCCTACAGCTCGCCTGATCGAGCCGTGAATGTCGATGCTGGACCATGTTGGTGGGCCAAAGGGATGCTCGAATGCGAAATTCTGCGAGAAACAGTATGACCTCGAAACACCTTGGCATCTCCCTGACGGCAGTGGCGATCGTCTCTTTCATGATTTTCGTAGCGACCCCGCACGCCTGCGATACCTGGGTGGCGTTGCAGGACGCCACTGCGGACCATTCGGTCATCCTGGCTAAGAACAGCGACCGTCCGCCGATGGAAGCCCAGCCCCTGGTGCAGATTCCTCGTCAGAAGCACGATGCCAGCGAGAAGGTACAGTGCACTTACATTCAAATTCCACAAGTCGCTGAAACGTACGGGCACATCGGATCGAAAATCTGGTGGATCTTCGGCTACGAGCACGGAATGAACGAGCACGGCGTGGCGATCGGCAACGAAGCCGTGATGTCCAAAGAACCGGTTCAGTGGGGCGACGGACTATTGGGCATGGATCTCGTAAGGCTAGGCCTGGAGCGCGGCAAAACCGCTTATGAAGCCATGCACGTGATGATTGAGCTGCTCGAAAAGTATGGCCAGAGTGGCGACTGTGAGCGCCCGGGCGAGTGGGGCAAAGCCAACTATCACAACAGTTTTATAATTGCCGACCTCCGGGAAGCCTGGGTGCTGGAGACCGCGGGCAGATACTGGGCGGCCAAGAGAATCCGGCACGGGGTCTATTCAATCTCCAACATTTATTCCATCGAGAGGGACTGGGACGAGGCGCATCCGAAGCTTGTGCAGCACGCGGTTGAAATGCGTTGGGCCAAGTCCGCGAAAAGCTTCAACTTCGCCCGTGACTACGGTGACTACTGGCGGAAGAATTCCAGTAACCCCGGGAACATGCAGATCCGGCGCAATATGACCCTGGCTTGCCTGCGCAAGGACTTTGCACATGTCACACCTGCCAGCATGATGCAGATCAGCCGAAGCCATCTGGAGGGGACCGTCGTGGAGCCGCGCTGGGGCGCGGCCGAGACCTTCTGGCCCACGCCCTGCATGCATGACAACCCGCACTCGCCCTACCATACTGCGGCTTCTGTGGTGGCACACCTGCGAGCTGCAATGCCTCCGCTTCTGCGCGAGGTTTACTGGGCGAGCTTCTCCAATCCTTGCTGCAATGTGTTCAAGCCGTTCTACCTGCATGGCCCAACGCTTCCGCAGAACTACGCAACAGGGAGCAGCACCTACTCCAGCGATTCGCCGTGGTGGTGGGCCAACCGCGTCAAGCTGCTGTGCGACCTGAACTACAGCGCCTTGGCTCCGACCGTCCGGGGCGTGTTTGAACAGACCGAACGTTGGGAGATGGACCGCCAGGTAACCGTGGAAGCCGAGGCTATGAGACAGCTCCAGGCAGGGAAGGGAGCGGACGCCATAAGCCTCCTTCAGAGCTTTATGAACGAGAACTGCGAGCGTGTCGAGAAAGAGTATCAGTTGTTGAACGAGATCCTGCCGGCGACGCTCAAAACTGTCGGAACCGAGTACGTGTTTGGGGATTACATGAAGGACTGGACATCCCAGAAAGGCGTGCCACTGCCCCTTCCCTGAGAAACTTTGAAGAAATCCCCGTAGGGGCACGCCATGGCGCGCCCCTACCTTGAGCCTTCACGAATTGGCGATTTGCGATTGGTGATCAGCCTTAACTCGGCTGGTCCTTGTAAAGCCAGCCTGCCACCAGCGACGCCATGATCGCACCCAGCCAGAGGTCGAGCATCCACCAGAGGGGCAAGTGGCGGCTCACGGGCGACCATGCAGCCGCGCTCAGGTTCATGGGAAAGCCTGCCGCGAAGCCCACCAGCAACCCCACCGTCAGCGCCGTGCCCGGCCCGGCTCCGCGCGTCGCGCGCACGGAAGAATAAAGCCAGGCGACCACGTAGGCGAGAAGGAAGATCGTGACGAACCAATAAACCACGAACAACGGATAGCGCCCTTGCTTGAGCATCGCTCCCGAAGCTTGCGCCGCCGCATACCGCGGTTCCAGAATCACCAGGTTAACGATAGTGCTCCAGATGCTCCAGACCACGCCTCCGGCCAGAGCGCCTAGGGCCACACGCCGTGTGTTGACCGTTGCCATGCGCCACCTCTCCTGAATTGAAAGTGTCCGCGAAAAACTCGGATGGAAGCTCATGCTACGCGCGGAACCACGGAAGGTCAAGCGGTAGCCGGTGTGGACCCGGCTAGACCCCCGCTTAGGCAGCGGTGACAACACCGGATTGCCAGTCATTCCCGCGGAAGCGGGAATCCATACCTATGTAGACCGAATGGACCCCGCTTACGCCGGGGTACACTGGCGGGCTTCAATCGGCAATTAGCAATCGCCAATCATGCCACCCGCGTCACGGCCCCTTCCGATGCGGATGAGACCAGCGCTGCATACTTGGCAAACACGCCTGTCTTGTACCGCGGCTCGGGCGCACGCCAGTTGGCCAACCTCTTATTAATCTCAGCATCGGTGAGTTCAACGTCGAGCCGTCGCTTTACAATGTCGAACACCACCATATCGCCGTCGGCGACCGCGGCTATGGGACCACCGTGGGCGGCTTCCGGCGCCACGTGACCCACCATCAGGCCATGCGTCGCGCCGCTGAATCGCCCGTCGGTGAGCAACCCCACCGACTCCCCCAATCCCTCCCCGACCAGCGCTCCCGTCACGCCCAGCATCTCGCGCATGCCCGGGCCGCCCCGCGGGCCTTCGTAACGGATTACGAGCACGTCGTCCGGCCGGATGCTCTTGCTCATCACAGCACGCATGGCATCCTCTTCACAGTCAAACACCCGCGCGGGCCCACGATGGTAAGTCCTTTCGTACCCCGCCACCTTGACGACGCTGCCTTCCGGCGCCAGGTTCCCTTTCAGGATAACCAGCCCGCCCGTTTTCTTAATCGGATTCGAGACAGGCCTGATGACCGGCTGGCCCGGCGTCTCAACGGCTAGCCTGGCTTCCTCAGCAATGGTTCGCCCGCTGGGAGTCTGTTGAGAGCCATCGATGAGTCCTGCCTCGAGGAGCTTATGGGCAATCACGGGGATTCCACCTGCGCGATGCACATCCACGGCGACGTACCGCCCACCCGGCTTCAGATCGGCAATGATCGGTGTGCGCGAACTGATCGCATCAAAGTCATCGATTGTGAGCGGGACTCCAGCCTCGCGAGCCATGGCCAGCAAGTGGAGGACGGAGTTCGTTGAACCTCCCGTCGCCGCCACACTGGCAATGGCGTTCTCGAACGCCTTCCTGGTGAGGATGTCGAGCGGCCGCACGCCTCGGCGAAGCAAATCCATCACCAGTTGGCCGGTGCGGTAGGCAACGCTTTCTTTCCGCGGGTCCAGCGCCGGCACGCTGTTCGCGCCCATGGGCGAAAGCCCGATGAATTCCATCACCGTGGACATGGTATTGGCCGTGAATTGGCCACCGCAGGCCCCAGCCCCAGGACAGGCATGATCCTCGAGATCTTTGAGCTCAGCGTCGGTCATCTTCCCCGCCGCATGCGCGCCCACGGCTTCGTAGACGTCCCCAATCGTAACGTCGTGGCCCTGAAACCGCCCCGCAGCAATCGACCCGCCGTACAGGAGAATGCCTGGCACGTTCAGGCGAATCAAAGCCAACGCGCCTCCGGGGATTGTCTTGTCGCATCCCACCAGCGCCACCATGGCGTCAAACATGTGGCCGCGGCCCAGCAGTTCGATCGAGTCGGCGATCACTTCGCGGCTCACCAGCGAAGCCTTCATGCCTTCCGTGCCCATGGTCACCCCGTCGGAAATGGCGATGGTGTTGAACTCCATGGGCGTTCCACCCGCTACGCGCACGCCTTCTTTCACCTTGGCGGCTAGCTCGCGCAGATGATAATTGCAAGGCATGGTCTCAATCCAGGTGTTCGCGATTCCAACTATGGGCTTCGCCAAGTCGGCATCTGTGAAACCAATAGCCTTCAACATGGATCGAGCTCCCGCCCGGTCTCGCCCGTCGGTGATGATGTGACTGCGGTGCTTTGGATCAAGTGACATTTTTTCCTCCAGGGTAGTCAGTCTGCGAAGTGAAAACTGACATAGAGCCAAATTGAAAATATACTCAGATTCGCCGCACAGGAGCAAGCGGTGTTTTCAGCAGCGTTTTGACTGGATTCCCCCGCCAGAACGTTCCAAGGGGAGACGGTGTAGTGTACAATTACGCTTACTCGGGATATGGAAATGGAAATCGCAATCGCGGCACAGTTCGTTGCTTGACTGGTTGGGCGTCTTCTTCACGGGTTCGTATACCGCCGCGAACACTCTGTTTCAAGCTTTGCAGTTCGGTGCGGCGTCCCGTCAAGGAGGCCAGCGGCTGGGACTCCCAGAAACGAACAGCAGGAGGGTAGAAATGGCGAATTTTGAGAAAGCACGGGCACTGATTCGTCAGTTTAAGGGCGATGCATATTTGTACGGGTTCGGAGTTCTCCCCCAAGTCGGGCACCTCTGTGCGAACTTGGGGAAACGGGCGGTAATCGTGCGTGATCCTTTCCTAGGCATGGATGTATTCGTAGAAACGGTCCGGGATTCGTTGACGTCAGCCGCTATCGACGTGCTAGGCACGGTTGACGGAGCGTCACCCAATGCACCTCGGGAAGATCTCGCTCGCATCACGACGCGCCTGACGGAACTCAATCCCGATTTGACTATCAGTTTTGGCGGTGGGAGTACGATCGATGCTACCAAAGCAGCTCAAGTCCTCCGTGCCTTGGGTGGGGCTATTGATGATTATTTTGGCACAGGATTGGTGAGCAAGGCTCTGCTTGCGCTCGGGAAGAAGCTGGCTCCTCACGTGGCAATCCAGAGTGCAGCGAGTTCCAGCGCGCATCTGACGAAGTACTCCAACATCACGGACTTGAAGACGGGGCAAAAGAAGCTGATCGTCGATGATGCCATCGTGCCTATACGGGCTGTTTTTGATTACGCGGTGACGTTGGGGGCGCCTGGCTCGCTGACCGCCGACGGCGGACTGGACGGCCTCGCTCACATGCTGGAGGTGCTGTACGGAGCGGTGGGCAAGCCGTATTACGATCGAATGGAAGAAGTGGCCCGCGAGGGCATTAGCCTGGTACTGGAGTACCTGCCCAGAGTCTTACGAAGCCCTCATGACCCTCAAGGACGAGAGGCGCTGGGGTTGGCAACCGACCTGGGCGGTTATGCCATTATGCTCGGAGGCACAAATGGCGCTCACCTGACGAGCTTCTCGCTGATTGACATACTCAGCCACGGACGGGCATGCGGCCTTTTGAATCCTTATTACACTGTCTTCTTTGCGCCGGCTATTCAACAGCCGCTCAGGCTGGCAGGGAGACTTTGTAAAAACGCAGGGTACGCAGATGCTACAATTGAAAGTCTGAGTGGCCGCGAATTGGGAGTGGCTGTTGCAGAAGCTCTGATTGCCTTCGAGAAAAGCGTCGGTGTCCCGACAACCCTTGGGGAAGTTCCACATTTCAGCGACGCCCATATCCAACGTGCGCTGACTGCCGCCAAGAACCCACAACTTAAAATGAAGCTGGAAAACATGCCGGTGCCCCTCACTCCTGCGATGGTGGATGAGTACATGGCGCCGATTCTTATGGCGGCCAAAACCGGAGACCTGGACGGAATCAGGAATGTTGCCTAGGCAGCCATGTGTTATTCCGGTTCCTTGTTCTGGCGAGCAGCTTCCCATGCCAGGATGGCCTTCTTACGAGCCGCTCCCCAATGATAATCGCCGGTAATCCCCATCTTGCGGATAGCCCTGTGGCAAGGAATGAGGAAGGATATCGGGTTCCGGCCCACCGCACTGCCCACCGCCCGCGCGGCTGAAGGCTTGCCGAGCCGGCGCGCCAAATCTTCGTAGCAGACCACGGCGCCGGGCGGGATTCTGAGCAGCGCTTCCCAAACTTTGATCTGGAAGTTTGTGCCCATCAACAGCAGCTTCACGGGATTAGTGCCATTTCTTTTCTTGGAACTGAAGATTCTATCGCTATAGTTCCGAGTCTTTTGGGAATTCTCGCGGAATGCTGCCGCCGGCCATCTTCGCTTGAAGTCTTCGAGCGTCTGCCTGCGGCCGCCTTCGCCCACGAAGCCCAATCCGCAAATCCCGCGCTCGGTGACAGCGAGAAGACACTCACCGAAGGGGGTGGGGTGAAATCCGTAACTGATCTCGAGGCCTGTCCCTTTCGCCTTGAACTCTCCAGGGGTCATTGCCTCGGCATTCACAAAAAGGTCATGCAGCCGGCTCGGGCTGGATAACCCGGCATCATAGGCGGCGTCCAGCACGCTGCGCGATTCCTCCAGCGCTTGCTTGGCATGTTCGAGCGTCAGAAACTGCACGAGGCGCTTGGGGCTGATGCCCGCCCAGCGGCGGAAGAGCCGCTGGAAGTGATATTCGCTCAGGTTGATGCTTCGAGCTACTTCGTCCAAAGTCGGCTGTCGGTGATAGTTCTCCGCCAGAAACTGTATAGCTTTCTCGATGCGTTGATAATCTTCCGCCTTCGTTTGCATTTTTCCTCCCATCCTGATCCATCATCGGTTAGGACGGAGCATCAGGGCAACCCGATTCTTGCTGTCGGAGGGAGTCGAGGAGTCGAGAGTCGGAGGTCGAGAGTAGACTGGTTGAAATGGGCGCGGCAAACTACGAATGTCCCACACTGAGAATTAGAAGCCCGCCCGCCAGCTACCAGTTTCGATTTTCCAGTTCCTAGTTTCTATTTTCCAGTTTCTATTTTCCAGTTTCCGCCTTCAGGTTCTTCCGCCGGGAGGCCTTCCGTGTCCAGGGTGACGGCGACGGGGCTTGGCCGGTGAGTGATGATGAGCGCGACACCCGCGATGATGGTGGCGCTGGCCAGCAACTCACGGCCAGTTAATGCCTCGCTCCCCAGAGTCCAGCCGAGGAAAACCGCCACTGCCGGGTTCACAAAAGCATACGTGGAAACTCGCGCTGTGGGCACCGTGCGCAACAACCAGAGGTAAGCAGTGAAACCGAGCAGCGAGCCGGCCGCAATCAGATAAGCAAGGCCCAGCCAAGAGCGCAGGGCGATGGCTGAGAAATGGAGTTGCCTGCTCTCCCCACTCAGGACGCCCAGCAACAGGAGCAAGGCGCCACCCGTCAACATCTCCATGGCGGCCGCCAGGAAGGAAGAATGCGGCAGGTCCACCTTGTGGGAAAGAATGGAGCCGAGCGACCAGGAAAAGGACGAGAACATCAGCACTCCCGCGCCGGCGAGATTCACGCGCGAGCTGCCCCACAGGTGGGCCGGACCCACCAGCAAGGCAAGTCCTACCACCCCGATCGCCATTCCGCCTATGACCCTCACCCCCAACTTCGTGCCACCTCTTCTTAGACTATCGAGTAAGACCATCCAGATGGGGATGGTCGCCAGCAGCAAAGCCGCGAGTCCGGAAGGCACTCGTTGCTCCGCCCAGCACAATCCTCCATTCCCGGTCACCAGAAGCAAGGCTCCTAAGAGCGTTGCGCCGGCCCAATCACGGCGGGAGGGTGGGGCCGCTCCGCCCGCGCGCGTCCATAGGTACAAAGCGGCGCCAGCAATGACGAATCGACAACCCGCCATGAAAAACGGAGGGATGGTTTCCACGGCGTAGCGGATGGCGAGGTAAGTGGACCCCCAGATAAAGTAAACGGCGGCGAAGGCGAGCAGAATGCCGGCTCGGGAGGGATGCCCTGATGACGCTGTTTTAGACAATGAGCCTCCGCGCCTCTCCAGTCTACAGACGACAGTCCACAGTCGACAGTTAACAGACTGCCAATCACATCGGCTTGAACCGAACGGATTATGATGCGGGGAAAACGTGGCGGAGTAAACAGGTTTCAGGGGCCAGGTGTCAGGGGCTGGGGGCTAGGGGGAGAGGGAGTGCAGTCCAAAATTCAACATTTCCCTAGCCCCCAGCGCATGCCAGAACTGCCTTCGGATTCAATCACATATTCTTCAGCACCCACTGAGTGCGCTGCGCCGTGGGTGGTGCGGCCGAAGCCGCGGTTGGACCGCTGCTGCCGATGGTGGTGGAAGGGAACCACGGCGGGGAAAACCCCGGATTAGAAGTAAAGCGGCGGTCGAAGTAAATGTTGGCGGCATTCATATTGACGGAGTGGGCTTGATTCTCAATGCGGCCGCCCACATTAGTCAAGGTGTTGATGGAGCCGTTTGTGCCGAAGCCCCAACTGTGACCCGAGGCAATCGCCGCCATACTTCCATCCACCTCGATGTTATTGTTTGAATAGTTGCTGCTGAAGACGATGTTTCCGTTGGTCGTAAAAAGGCCGAAAACCTGCCCATTATCATGCCCCGGAATCAAGGTGTCGGCGGGAGACCCGTTGCAGCAGGCCGGACTGGTGCCCGGAACGACTTGGTTGGCGGAAGAAGTAACGGGTTCAGTCTTGTAAATCAAGTCTCCGGTGATATCGATCTCGCCGTTAGCCGTGATGGTCATGGCATTGTGGTCTTGAATCCCCGCCTGGCCTTGGCCGGGCCCGCTCAGACCACCCGTGCAGTTGCCACCGTACGAGCAACTGGCGGAAATCGAGCCGTTCACGTAAACCATGGTGCCTGGCTGCGCCGGAGATACGCTGTAGTTCATGGGGACAGCGCAGAAATTGACGGTAGTGGGCGAACCCGATCCCACCTTGGTCGTCACCGTGGTAGTGCCGGTGGTTCCCCCCGGGCAGCTCCAGGCGGGCGGTGGGTTGGCGAGCGGATCAGTGGTGATGGTGGTTGTGGTGGTACTCCCACTGGTCTGCGAAATGGTAAAAACCTGCGCAGAGGTTCCGCTGGTCGAGAGCGCAATACTGGCGTTTCCCTGGACGTAGAAGCCACCCCCATCAAACGTATTGACGCTGCCGCTCGTAGTGTAGGGCAAATAAACCCCCGTCGTGGCTCCTGATGTCGGATAAGCGGTTCCTGAAGCGGTTTGCATCGCGGGGTAAAACGGAGGGTTGCCGCTGTGCATTTGCGCGGCGGTGGGAGCGCTGGAACCCTCGCCCGAGCCGTAGCTGTCGAGGACTGCCCACATCTGGCTGAACTCATTACTTGGCAGAACGGCTTGGCCCAGCCCCAGGGCGTATCCTGGGGCTGGACTTCCTTGAAATTGTGGCGCGATGGTTTGGCTTCCGGACTTGTAACTGGCGGTGGCGGACTGAATGCAATTGTTTCCAAACCAGAAGTCGAAGGAGGCGTTATTTTGCCCCACGGAATCCGTCATGGTATACGTCCCGGTGTTGCCCCACTGCCAGGCGCCGTTGGTGAACAAAGGGCCGGTCATGTAGCCGGGAACCAGCGGCGCGGTGCAGGGAGGGTACTGGTCAATGAACGCGCCGTAGTACGCGAAGCTGAAGCTGTTGCTCGAGCCTGTGCCGCTCACGTTCAAAGTGATGGAGCCCGACTCGGAGACCGTGGTCTGCTCTGACCCCTGGGCGGTCCCCGTCGAGCAGGTCTGGTAGTTGAAAACGGCGCGATAGCCATTGGGCTGGGGCGGAGTGCCGGTGTCGTGTGAGGTTATAACCGGCTGCGTACCCGAAGCCAGGCCAAAGGTCGTCGGGCAGCCTGCCGTATTGAGAATGGTGAAGGACTCCTTCCAGGAATTGGCCGCCTGGCCGGAGTTAAGGGAGGTGCTGCTTGCCCAGGAGGCCAAAACGGTGCTCTGAACCGTACCGGCCCAAGTGGTCAGGGTGGCGCTGGTAGGCACGCTCCAAGCCGAAGGAACCTGAACTTGGAGTTGATTCATAAGCTGTTGCCGGGCGATGTTGAGCCCGGAGTCGGCGGCGTAAAACGACCCTCGGGCATTGCGGTAGTAGCCGTTGATCAACATGTCGGAGCTCGAGGACAAGACCATGGCCAGGGCCATCAGGCTCATCATGCTCAACAGCAATAGAGTGAAGACGAGCGCAAACCCGCGCGCGGCGAATTTGCCGCTCCTCGCAGCCGCCGGGGAATTCGAGCTTTTCATTAACTTCCTTCTACCGTTCATGACCGCACCTCAATCTCTCATGCTCATGTTGCGAGGACTGACAATAACGGAGGCGCCCTGCACCATGTAGCGCCCTCCATCAAAGGCATTGGTGAAAGTGAAGGAAGGGTCGCTGCTGGGTTGCGTGCGCCCGATCAGGGAAACGCGTACCGACCTGACCAGGGAAAAGAGGTAGGGAGAATCGGGAGTATAGGCGATTCCGGTCGTGGGGTTGATGGCGCCATTGATGTTGTATTTGGAAGCGTCGTAGAAGTAATAGGAAGTGCCCCAGGTAACAACGCTGTTAATGCTGTTCCAAATCGTCGCTCCCAACTTGAACCCGATCACTTGGTCCGTGATAACCGAGGTCGTGCCCCCTTTAACGCGGACGAGCTGCGGGTTGCTCGGATTCGAGCTATTGACGTAGTAGGTGATGGGGGCGAGCTTGAAAATCCAATCGCTGCCACAAAACGAAGTTGAGAAATTGGTGGCCGCCGCACAAGTGGTGGTGACGCCGCCGCCGCAGGCCGTGATGTCCAGCGGGTCGTTAGCTACCGTCGTGCTGCCGGTGTTGAAGTTGGCGCCGGTCGAGTTGCTGCCGTCGCTGTTGGTGGAATTAAAAGTAAATTTTACCGCCTTCCCGTTGTAGACCGACGGGGCCTGGGTCAGAACCACCGTGGTCATCATGCTCCCCGTGCTGTTCAAAAAGAGCAGTTGATCGCCCTGGTGGTAATAGCCTGCCGTCGTGGCCAGGGTCTGCCCGCTGGCCGCCTGTCCGTAGGCCGACGTGCTCCCGCCGCCGGCTGCGTAGGTGGACGAGCAGTTCGTCACGCCCGTCAGTCCTGTGGTATCCGTGGCGAGAATTGGAGGTACATTGGGGTCGGCCTCGAGGATGTTGAGCTGATCGAAGCAGTTTGTGCCGTATGTCCCGGTCGTGGCGTTGTAGCAGGAGGTGCCCGCCGTCGTCACATTGTTCACCAGGGTGACGCCAATCGGCCAAGTCGGGGTGCTGTATCCAGAGTAGATCCCTGTGCCCGCATTCGCCAAATCGAGCTGCAATTGCGCGGTCGCATTGCGGAGTCCTACACTCAGGCCTACCATGCCTCGCTGTGAATTTGTATTGGTCTGCTGGCGGGAGAAAAGTACCAGAGCGCTGGCGCCCACCAGAAGGAAAATGGCCATCGCCACCACCAACTCGAGAAGCGAGGAACCCTGGCTTGAAGGAATGCTTTTGGGGACGCGGCGTGGATGACTCCTCATGGTGAAAGTTCCTTTCTTCCTCCTTAGGGGCGCACTATGCTCATTTGAAAAGAGACCGGCAGGCTGGCGGACGTGCCCTGATAGAGGGAGGTGTCCAGCAGGGTCACGAGCACGGTCACGCGGCGCGCTCCGGTGAGCGTCACGCCGTTCACAACGGGATTCGCCTCGATCACCCAGCGCCGGTCAAAGGTCCCGGCTATCGAGGACGCCGTGCCGGAGGGGGGAGTGACGGTCACCGTCCCGTCTGGAGAGTGGGAAGTCGTGGTATACCCGTTGGTAGTGCCATCCGTGCCGTACACGGCCTCTGTAAAGCAGCCGTAAGTCGGGTTCGAACAGTCGGTGGTCCCAGTCGAGGTGTTCAAGGAAACCAGGTCGTAATAAGCAACGGTCAGAGCGCTTGCACCGGAAGGGCACGTTATGCTCTTGAGGGGGGCGTCGGCGGTGAGGCTCCCCTCCGAGGTATCGCCGGACTGCACGCAAACGTTCGGATCGTTGGCGTCCCAGCGGCTCAAGTCCTCCAGCTTTTCCGAGGCCAGTTCTGCTGCCAGGGCCATGAACTTCGACTGGCGGCTGGTGCCCAGGCTGCGCGTGGCCACGGTTGCGGTGGCGACCACCCCCACCGTAAGAACAATCAGGGCCACGAGGGTCTCGAGTAGGGTGAATCCATGATCCGAAGCAGGTCTAGTTGGACGAAACATCGCCGACTCCTGTGACGCTTATCGTCTTTGTCAAAAGCCCGTTGCTGACCGTAAAACTTAGAGCGCCCGCCGTGGCCGAAACTGTGCCGTTGGCGTTGAATTGAAGTGTGGTGGTCTGGTTGATCGTGACATTGCCGACCCCGCTGATCGGGACAGCGCTGCCCAGGTTCGTAAAAGTCGTTGCCGGGGGCGCCTCGCTTGCCACCTGATAGTTGCCATTCGTGCTGAAGGTTATATTGTACGGGTAAGCGCGCATGATCGCCTGGTAGCGGGTAGCCGAAATTGCGCCCGTGGCGGCAGTCACGGCGGCGCTCAACCGATAATTGCGTAGGGCATTCACGGTTGAGGGGAGCGCGAAGGATGCCAGCACACCTATCACGCCAAGAGTAACGACCATCTGGAGCACAGTGTAGCCCTCGCTCCCTTGAACCGACCGCCGTGTGATGCAGGTCCCGACCTCCCTGCTGACTTTGCCTACCGGCGGGGTATCTGCGTCGTGTTTTATTGACCCAGCCATTATTAGTCTACTCATTAACCGTCTTCCCGCACCATGCCTGGTGGGCTCATGACACCGCATCCCCAACACTCTTACCGCTGCTGGGGTCCCAGCGTCAGAGCCTAAAAAGAACCTTCGGCCGTTCGTCGATAGAGATCCGCAGGTCCCCTCCCTGAACCCCCTTGGCTTTTGACCTGCCACCAAACCCTCCGCCGGCGATGGCAGTCTGGCGCTTCGCCCAGGGTGTCACCTGCCACTAGTCTTCATCCAACCCGACGGGATGCCAAGAGTACGAGCGTACTGGGACATTTTTCCCCATTTCCTGGGTATCCACGGCTCTCGCCCAGGACGTCTCTCACGAAGAAGTTCACGCGGAAGGTGTTGGCGGGTGCGGAAATTGCAAAACAGCGTAACGCTTACGCGGTTCAGCGCTGTTCGTGGGTCTTGCCGGCGCCTCACAATCCCGCTGGGAGAGGGGGCTCGAGGGGCAAGACACACGCCCAAGCGGGTGAGAACCGGCTCACTGTTTGACGCGAGTGTACGACGAGACGATCATCTGGCCTATTGTACCGTCGAGACGCGAGAGTTGGACATCGTAGTGCACCGGATAGCCGCCCTGGTCGTTGATGTTGAGGGCCCTTATGGCGCCGACGAAGTAGCCATGGGATCCCCCGCCGCCTAGGACGACCGTTGCCTGCGGGGCGGTTAGAATGGCGGTCATCCCGGCATTACCGTGGAGATCCACGGTAGCGTTAGTGCCGGCAAAGTTGATTTGCACGGCCTCAGGCGCCGTGGTGAGAGCGTCGGCTACGCCCTGACCCGCGATGTTGATCGAGGTCTTCACGTTCAACACCACATATCCGTTCACGGCTATCATGGAGGTGTTACCGCTCAAATCGATACTGTCGAGGTCGTAGTAGACTGGATGCGCGATGTCAGCCCCACCGTAGAACGTAAACGTGTCGTGGTTGCTGCTGATGGAGCCAATCAGGTAGGGGTTGGACTTGCTGCCGTTGCAGATTTGGTGCGAGGTGTAGCAAGGATATCCATAGGTGGAATTTCCCGGGCTGATCGTGCCGCCGGGAGGGGGGTTTGAGCTTGAATCTTGAGGCAGCGTGACGGCGCTATTGAAGGAGGGCGCGGTGTCCGGAAAGGGGTTGCTCTGAGTGGGAGGGCACGGAGCGGGGGCAGCCGTACAGTGGACAGGGAAAGTGGGGACCGGGGGAGCAGGAATGTAGGGCGCGCCAGTAATAATTGACCCATCGACGTGGCCGGAAGTGGGGCCGCCACAGGCGCTGCCCGTGCAGCAGGAAGAGGGGATCAAGCTCGGGTTGGCGTTCCCAATGATCACGTTGCCCGACACGCTGGGGTTGTTGCTGAGACTCACGAAACCGTTTGCGCCTACGTTGGAAGCCGAAGCGATGACGTTAGTGACGCTCTGATCGCACGCCCCGGAGGCCACGGAAGTATTGCCGCCCCCATAAGCCCCCAGTGCGGAATTATAGGCATCTGTGCACGTGCCGGCGCTGCCGCCCATGGTGACGGAACAGTACCCGTACATAGCCATGCCAAAAGACGAGCTGTACACCGGCTGGACTATAGCCTGTTCCTCAGCCGTGGCCACAGCGGCCGTTTGGGTTGATCCCCCGGTCCAAATCCCTTTTGAGGTGATTAACCAAGTCTCGAGAGGTGTAGCCTGGCCGCAGGTGCTGCAATTCACTGTCTGATAGTTCAACAGGTACATATTCACCCAAAACAGGCCGGCATGGTCGGTGTCCCCCGTCACGCGAACGCCATTGCCGCTGTTGTTGAGATCCTGTGCGAAGGCAGTGCTGACTGCGGTGCCCAGGCTATTGTTAATGTTAGGATAGTTTGATGACCCGCTGCCATAGCCGACGAGCTGGACGGTAGAGTTAGCCGAGGGGCAGGAAGGCGAGGTGGCTATGCAGCCTATCGGGCTCGCCTGCAGGGCGTTATAGTTCTCCGGAGTGAAAAGAAAATATTTCTGCTCCTTGGTTACGTTGTAATAGAGTGTCGTCTGCATCTGGGCTTGCGATACGGCGGCGTAGTGGCTGCTGCGGAGCCAGTTGATGGCGTTTTGAATGCCTGCCTTGGCCACATAGTCAGCCTGCGTGTCGAGCTTGAAGCTGTAAGCTGCGAGCGATTCGGAGCGCCCCATGAAGACGATGGCGGCAGCTAAAACGCTGAGCACGAGCAGGGCCAACATGACCAGGATCAAGGCAATGCCGGAATCCGGGGGGCGCGTGCGGCCCCAGGAGCGCAATCGTGACGATGCGTGGATAATCCCCATAGTCACCACATCCTTTAGAAATAGTAATTACTCAGCGAGCTGGGGAACGCCATGGGCAATCCCAGCGGCGTGGGCGGCAGGTACTGCCCCCCGCTGGTTTGGTTTGCCGTGACCGCCGACCACAAGTTGAGCGGCCGCATCTGGGTCGACATGGTATACCATAGGACCGTTCCAGGGTTTTCCAGACTCTTGGGGTTCACCATCACGCTGAGGTTAATCACTACCGTCCCGACCACGCTGATGGTAGCGGGGATCACCGTGACCTGCACTGGGTCCGGGTAGCTAAAGATTGGCAGGCCCGTCGGTCCGACAGGATTTGAAGTGGTAATACTCTGGTAAAGCACGTTGTCCACCAGCGGATAAGCATGCGTTACGGTGGCGCCGGTGGCGAAGGCGACCGCAGTGATCGAGCGATAAAGGGTATACACGTAAAACGTGGTCGGCGTCCCGTTATAGTTAATCGAAACCGATTGGGGCGCAGAGGAGGTCGGGTTGTACAGGCTATAGACGACGTACCAGACATTGCCCGAGTTGTCCGTGTCCCCGTAAAACAAGGCCAGAATGTGGTCGTTCGAGACGCTGATGTTTGAGCCGCCGTAACTCACCGTCTGGTTGAGCATAACTCCGCCGGGGTACGGAAACTTGTAGCTGGTGACGGGATACGGCCAGGGAAGCGGCCAGTTCGGGTCGGTTGGGGACGTGCGGAGAGGACTCGAGCAGGGCCCCGTCGCACTGTTGTTATGACATTCTTCGAATAGCGCCTTGATCTGGTTCGCCACGCCACAGGCCGTCTCACCCGACAGCGCCGCGCTGCTTGTGGCCACCACCTGAACCTGTTCATAGTACGCGCCGGTATCCACGCTTACCCAGTCGCCGGGGTTGATGCTTGAGATGTCGTTCAGAGTGATGCACTGCTTGGTGGCATTGGGGGTCAAAGCAGTGGAGGAGGTCCTTCCGGCCGTGAACTGGGGGTTATAGCCCGCCTGTCCGATTTCCTGGGTCATGACCGCCAAAGCGCCGCGCGCACTCTGGTTGGACTGGCTTACCACAGTACTGTTTTGAAAGCCGGTCTGGACATGGTGCAGAAGACTGAACACGCCGCCCAGGACGATCCCCATGATCAGCACACTCGCCATCAATTCGATCATGGAAAAGCCCGCTGGTTCACGGAGACCTGGCGATTTTGGGTAACGGCTTCTGGTAACCATCATTATCCGGGTGTCTCCCTTAGTCGGGGTCTGACACGTAGCTGGTCAGGATGACGATCGGCCGCGTGTTGTTGGTGTTGACCGCCAGCAAGGAGTAGACTGCGACGGTAACTTGCTTGAGCGCGGGCGTGGTGCCAAACGTGGTTTGGTCCTGGATTTGCCACTGCCGAATGTAGCCGACCGTTTTGCTCGTCAGGGCCGCGCTGCAACTGGCGCCTGTCAACTGGTTCCCGTTCTGATCCAGAAAGTCCATATAGCCGACGTTGGAGCCGGAACTGGGACAACCCGATTGGAGCGGGCTGACAGATCCGCCGGCCAGTAGCCCCGTGTCCCACCCGGTTGCCGTAATGCCGGTGACGTTACAATCCGGATAGCTAGCCTGCGAGATCGAACCCGATAGCGGGTTGCAGTTCACAAAGCTCGCCGTGGTTCCGGAGACCGGGACGGACCCCAGGGAAAGCAGTTTCTCTATCTTGTCCTGTGTGTAGATGGCGGCCCGGGTCGTTTCGGTGCCCTGATTCTTAGTGTTTACCGTGGCCACGAAAACGGTGCTGCAAATGGCAAAGACCGCGATAGTGGCCACCAGGGTTGCAAGCATCGTCTCGATCAGGGTCACTCCGCGTTCTTCGCTTCTGATCTTCATGAGCATCTCACCTGGACTGGCGGACCCCCGCTTTCGCGGGGGTGACCAGCAAGGATTCTTTCAGCGTAAAGCCCAGGCGCTGGTGCCCGGGTTCCAGTTCCACACCTGGACAGCTCCGCCCGCGGAAACCGTCACAGCATCGATCATGCTAATCGTGTTCGTCGAAGGATTTGTGCTCATCAAATAAACGGCCACTCCGCCGGTGCTGGAAAGCGCGCTTCCGTGAACGTCCACCGGCAGGCCGCGGGTGTTGAAATAAATCTGAAAGGGTGTACCACATGTGCTGGGATCGCCAGTGACTGGTGTCGGATATACGACGATTCCCGAGGGCCGGCAGTTAGTGACTGTGTCCCCTGGAGCGAAATATTGCGTTCCGAAATCGTAGACGGCTGGGCTCTGGGAGGTGTAAGTGATCGTGGCTGGCGTGGCCAGTGGGTCGTAAGCTAAAGGTGTTAACTGCTCGATCGCGTAGTTGCTCGCGTTCACATCCAGGGCATAGGGTGCGCCCTGAGAGGCGGCACGCATGCGCTCTACGTTCAGGTAGCCGGCGATCTGCGAGGCATCACGATGGAGACGGTAATAATTGAGAGAATTGAAGGCCTGGGGGAGCGCAATAGAGGCGATGATGCCAATGACCGCAACCCCCACGAAAAGTTCCAGAGTTGAGAACCCCCATTCCTTGTTGGCCATTGTGCTCCTTGACACCAGAGGCCGCCGACACTCTTAGCATTTCAACGGGATTCACTGCTGTGTGCAATAGTACCTTGGTAATGTCGATTGTCACCCTATGGGCGTTAGGGTTTTTTCGAGGAACAACCGACAAGTTACAAGAATAAGGAAATTGCTAGGTTGCTGGTTCCGACCGCAGAGAAATCAGTCCTCCCCCAAACCCCTATTTGCAGCCCGATCCAGCCTTGCGTCAAGGGTACGCAGGTACTAGGACACTAAGTCCTTGCGGTCCTGCTTCGCCAAGCCCGAGGGCCGCTCAGGGCTGTCCAAACTTGGAGACCCAATCGAGTACTCAGCGCGACTCTGTCCGTCAGCCGACATACGGCGGAGCCACAGGTTGCCGCTGAATGGATGGAGGGTAGTTTGGAAAAGCCCGAGGGCCGCTCGGCCCTACTTCAGAACCACATTGCCCAGGAATCCGCAGTTCTCACCCTGGGCGTCTCTAACGAAGACGCTCACACGGAAAGTGCCGGCAGGCGCCGGGATGGAGTTCTCGAGCCGGACAACCTCTCGGGGATCGACGGCCTGCAAGGTCTCCTGACCCAACTCCTCCCCCATCGCACTGTAGAAGTTGGCGACCAGTGTACCCGGCGTGAAGACGCCGAAGACGCCCTTCAGACTAACCTGCCCGCCTTCCAGTTTTCCCGAAAGCGGCTCGCTGATGGCGCCTGCCCATACGGCGTTGCGCACGGGGTTCGGGACACTGGTGGGTGACCAATAGACCGGGAACGAGTATTCCTCGCCGGGGTTGAGTGTGGCGTAAGGGCTAAGCACCTCAGATTCCAGGATGTAGGGATTTTGCTTGGGGTCGTCAGCAAGAGTCTGATCCCAGGGGCCACGGGAAATTATCCCCGGGCCGTTGTTCCAGGTTTCCACGGCGGCGCCGTCGGGATATTCCTTTTCGGGGAAAGAAGTGAAGTTTTCGACGAAACCAATGTCTTTCTGTCCGTTGACCACCGCGTACCAGCCACGGTCAGTGTCGGCGGCAGCCTTCCCCACGCGGTAGAGATAATGCGCGCGCAACATGCGGCCACCGTGCAGGAGCTCATAACTCGGGTGGCGCGCGTCGCCGTACGGATTGTAGTAACCCTGGGGATACTTGCTGTGGGGATTGAGCGGGATATACATGTACAAATCAGGATTTGGTTTCGCAGGGTCGTGGGCGTCCGCCGCGTCGTTCTGGATCAAGTGCCAAATCCCCCAACGAATCTGCCGGCGGCTGATGTTGCGCATCACCTGGTCAACCTTGAGGCGCGTGGTCCCGGCATAAAGGTGAAAAGTGCGCGAGAACTGCACGCCGGAGCGCGGGTCGGCAGGACTGGTTACGCGCACGGCGACCTCGCCGGGCGTCTGCGTGACCACCTCGGAGGCATATTTGCTGCCGTCGAGGATGTAGTACGGAATGCTGGGCCACTGATCCTCGTTCATCCAACCTTCCGGTGCGGGCCAGACTTTGTCACCCCCATAATTGGCCCAACCGGCTTTGAGGTTGTTCTGTTCGGCGGGCAGGACCTTCCCGACCAGGTCCTTATTCACGAAGAAGAACTCCTTCTCGCCCAGCTCGAGCTGAATGGCCCGGCCCCCAATGTCAGGCGCGACGTACAGGGTGATGATGCCATTGGTCAGGCGATAGGCGTTCCAGCCGTGGAATTGAGTCTTTTCGAGTCTTGCGGAAAATGAATTGCTCTGAGCTGCCATGGCCAACCTCACTGAAAATAAGCTTATCGGCTTTAGTTCGAATTGATTGCACCGCGCTCCGGTCGGCGCTCCGATGAATGCCATCAAAGCGCCGAGGGCGCAGGCCATCAGCGTCTTCTGAACTCGTGCCATTACCTTCCCCCCTCCCCTGTCATTCCGAGCGCAGCGAGGAATCTCGCTCTGTTCTTTCTTCCTCCGATCCCCAGGTCACATTGAGCACCGGTTCACAGGCAGAGCGAGATTCCTCGCTGCGCTCGGAATGACAAAGGCGAGAGGGGGCGGCCAAATTGCGACTCCTTAGAGCCCAAGCGGAACAATCCAGAACGAAGCCTCAAAGGTTTTTCCCGGCCCCAGAATGATCAAGTCTTTGAACTTGCCTGTGTGTTGCAGGTTGAAGGCGTTCGTCGGCCCCGTCTGGGGCTCCGCGCAGATCAGGTTTTTGTCGAGTGGGGCATAAACGATCGCGTAATCAAACCCCTTGCCGTACAAGACTTCGATCTTCTGGGTTTTTCCTTGAATGAGCACTTGGCCGAGGCCGTGGGCGTCTCTTGCAAACTCGGAGAAGCCGTCATCAATAAAGGTCTTGTCGAGCGCCACGCCCTTAGTCACCCCGGGCAGAAATTTGTCGGTTGGCTCGGTCTCGCCGGTGGGGATTAGTTGTCGGGTAACGAGCCAGTGTTTCTGAGCGCCGATGGTCAGTTTCCACTCTTCGCGCGGGCCATCGGGGTGAAAGTAGGGATGAAAGGCGAAGTGGACGGGCAGGTTGGAATTGCCAACATTGGTGACCCGCGTGGAGCATTCGAGCTTCCCGTCCTTCAAGCGGTAAGTCATTTCGTAAACCTGCGCGAAAGGAAACTGCGCCATCAGGTCAGGGTACTTGTAGAATTCCAGGCGAGAGACTACGAACGCCCCCTCACCGTTTGAACCGCCGCTCTTCAGCACTTTCCAGCGGGTTTCGTAAGCCAGGAGGCCGTGAATGGGTTGCTTGAATTGGTCCCGGCGGAAGTTTCCGAACTCCTGATTCAGCAAGTACTTCCTACCCTCAAAATAGTAGTAATCGCTATCAATACGGTTGGCCCAAGGCGCCAGGAAAGGAATTCCCCAACCGAAGACATGCTTCTCGGGGTAGTCCTTGAAGGAATCCAACGGAATCAGCACATCTTTCCCATTCACCTTGAACTGGTAAACAAAGTTACCGATGTCCGGCACGAGGCCGACGTCCATTTTCAATTTGGAATCGAGCATATGATAGGTAGTGTGGCCTTCGACGACTTCTTTCTTGACCGAGTAATTCTCCACGGCGAAACCTCCCAGAGGAAGCAACGGGAATACGCACATCAACGCAATTAGAGCGCGGCGGGTTTTCATCATGCCCCCAGGTTCGCCAGCGTGTGCGCCAAATCCCGGACGGCGGGGTAAAGGTCGCGATACACGCGGTAATAGCGGTCATAGGTTTTGACGTTCTCCGCCAGGGGCGCCATGCTCTCTTTCACTTGTATGGCTTCTGACGCCGCCTCGGAAACGCTCGCATAGGTCTTTGCCGCTACGCCGGCGAGCAAAGCAGCGCCGAAGGCAGAGCCTTCCGAGGTCCGAAGGGTAACAAGTTCCGTGCCAAATATATCAGCTTGGATTTGCCGCCAGGTGAAGTTGCGCGAGCCGCCGCCCGAGGAGCGAATCTGCGCGAGCGGAATTTTCAGTTCACGAAATATCTCGATCGAGTCGCGCAGGCTGAACGCCACGCCCTCCAGGATGGAGCGAATAAGGTGCGCCCGCGTGTGAACAGCGGTCAGACCAAACCACATGCCGCGCGCCTGGGCGTCCAGGTGAGGCGTCCGCTCGCCCATCAGGTAGGGCAGCCACAGGACGCCGCCACTTCCCGGCGGAATTTCCCGCGCCTCATTAATGATGAGGTCGTAAGCATCGGTGTCCGTGTGGCGGGCGTACCAGGACTCCGAAGCTCCGAAGTTGTCGCGGAACCAGCGCAGGGAAAGGCCGGCGCCCTGCGTGACCCCCATCACGTGCCATTTGCCGGGAACGGCGTGGCAGAAGGTGTGGATGCGGCCACGGGGGTCGAGCTTGGGCGCTTCGGTGTAGGCAAAGATCACTCCTGAGGTGCCCAGCGTGGCGGAGGTCAGCCCGGGCTCGACGATCCCATTGCCCACGGCGCTGGCAGCCTGGTCGCCGGCGCCGCCTACCACCGGCGTCCCGGCGCTCAAGCCGGTGAGCACGGCGGCCTCGCGAGTGATCTGTCCGGTGATTTCGACCGACTCGTAGGCGCGGGGCAGGAGCTTGGCGTCCAGACCAAGCGCCGCCAAGCATCTCGTGCGACCAGCGGCGGTTGGTCACATCAAAAAGCAAAGTGCCTGAGGCGTCCGAGACGTCGGTGGCGAATTCACCCGTCAGACGGAAGCGCACAAAATCCTTGGGCAGAAGAAAGTGAGCGGCGCGCTCGAAAATCTTCGGCTCGTCATCGCGGATCCAAAGCAGCTTGGGCGCGCTGAAGCCCGTGAGGGCGGGATTGGAAACCAGCTGGATCAATCGCTCCGCTCCCACCGTTGAGGTGATCCAGTCGCATTGTGCCTGGCTGCGCTGGTCGCACCAGATCAGGGAAGGCCGCAGCACCGCCGGGGTGCTGTCCAGCAAAACCACGCCGTGCATCTGGCCGGAAAAGCCCACGGCGTCAATGTCGCTGCCCTTGAGCTGGGCTTGTTCAAGCGCCCCGCGGATGGCCACCAAAGTCGCATGCCACCAGTCCTCCGGCTCCTGCTCAGCCCAACCGGGCTTGGGCATCTTCATGGGCTGGTGATCGCCCGTGGCAGCTCCCACAATATGACCGTCCGGGCGGACGATGATGGCCCGTGTCCCGGTGGTTCCCACGTCAATTCCCATCATGTAAGCCATGGCATTTAATCCAGTAGAAGTATTCTCAAGAGGAGGATTCAGGAGTCAGGATTCAGGCCAACAAAAGCCCCGGAGCAAACGATATGGGTTTGCTCTTCCCTGACTCCTGAATCCCGAATCCTGAATCCTAGATTTTCACTTTCTCCCACCGCCCCGCCTTGGCCGAGCGCTCCACCGCGTCCAGGACGGCTTGAACTCTTACGCCTTCGTCGAACCCGGGCTGGGGCGGCTGGCCAGTCTCCAAGGCCACCAGGAAGTCGTGCACAGCGTGAACGAACGTGTGCTCGTAACCAATGATGTGTCCCGGTGGCCACCAGGCGCCGACGTAAGGATGGCTGGCCTCGGTCACCATGATCGTCTTGAAAGCCTGCTGCTCATTGGGCTCCGTGCGATCGTAGAATTCCAGCTCGTTCATCCTTTCCATATTGAAAGCCAGACTCCCTTTGCTGCCGTAGACTTGGAAGGTGTTGAAATTCCTCCGGCCCCCGGCGAAGCGCGTCGACTCGAACACTCCCACGGCCCCGTTCTTGAAGCGGGCGAGGAAGTTCGCGTCATCATCCACGGTGACCCGGCCTTTCTTCCCTTTTGCTCCTTTGGCTCCCCAGGCCCCTTCACCCGTGCCGGGAAGTGGCCGCTCTTTAATGAACGTGGTCATCTGGCCGGCGACTGAATCGATGTGACCAATCAGCATTTGCGCCAAGTCGGCGGCGTGTGCTCCGATGTCTCCCAGGGCGCCGCTGCCCGCGTATTTTTTCTCCAGGCGCCACACCAAGGGGAAGTCCGGGTCCATTATCCAGTCCTGGAGGTACGCGCCGTGATAATGATAGACCTGCCCCAGGCGGCCCTCCTCGATGAGCTTCTTGGCGAAGGCCACCGCAGGCACCCGGCGATAATTAAAGTTCACCAAGTGAGTGACCCCGGCCTTTTGCACCGCCCGGAGCATCTCCTTGGCCTGGGCCAGAGTATTGGCCAGAGGCTTCTCGCAGATGATGTGCTTGCCGGTCTCGGCGGCGGCGATGGCCATCGGATGGTGAAGGTATCCCGGCGTTGCGATATCCACGATGTCAATATCCTTGCGTTCGATCACCCGCCGCCACTCGCAGTCGGATTCTTCCCAACCCAACTGCTGCGCCGTCGCCTCGAGCTCTTCACTGCAAGCTTTCCCGCAGAGCACTTTCATGCGCGGCCGGTACTTGCCGGGAAAGAACCTGCTAACCTGCCGGTAAGCGTTCGAATGGGTCTTGCCCATGAATTGGTGACCGATCAGTGCAATGTTGATCTCTGGCATCTTCGCGTTCTCCTTTTTCCAAATGTGACGAATGACGAACAGGAGTCAGGAGTCAGAAGAAGGGGCTAGGGACTGGGGAAAAGCAAATGACCAGGCCCAAGCCGGATTTTCCCAGCCTCCCGCAAACTGATTACTCCTTCCGCTTCCTGTTCTTCCCTAGCCCCAGCCCCTGCTCTTCTCACGCCCACCACATCTCCTTGAGTTTCTCTTTGATAATAATTTGGTTCAGGAAACCGGCCGCTTTGCTCAGACCCTCATCCACGGACATCAGGCTGTCTTCGTGCTCGATGGACAGCACATCGTCGTAGCCCACCATCTGGAGCGTGGAGACAAAGTCGGCCCAGAAATCCATATCGTGACCGTAGCCCACGGTGCGGAAAATAAAGGAGCGATTCTTCTCGTCGCTATAGGGTTTGGTGTCGAGCACGCCATTCACCATGATGTTGACATTGTAAAGGCGCGTATCCTTGGCGTGAACGTGAAAGATGGCTTCGCCCAGCTTGCGCACCGCCACACAGGGGTCAATCCCTTGCCAGAACATGTGGCTGGGATCAAAGTTGCACCCGATCGCCGGTCCGGCGGCTTCCCTTAGCCGCAGCATGGTTTCCGGGTTGTAAACCACGAATCCCGGATGCATTTCGAGGCCGATCCGCACCCCATGGTCCTGCGCAAACTTGGCGCGCTTCGTCCAAAAGGGGATGACCTTTTTCTCCCACTGCCATTTCAAGATTTCCAGGAAATCCGGAGGCCAGGGCGTCGGGGACCAATTGGGGAGTTTGGAATCATCCGAATCGCCCGGGCAACCGGAAAAATCGATCACACGTGTGACGCCCAATTTTTCCGCCAGCAATATCGTCCTGCGGCTGGTTTCCGCGTGCGCTTCCGCAATTTTCTTATTGGGATGAAGCGGGTTGCCATGGCAACTCAACGCGCTGATGCTTACACCCTGGTCCTCGAGTTTTTGCTTGAACTCTTTAATCTTCGAGGGTTGGCTCAACCACTCCAGCTTCAGATGCGGGTCGCCAGGGTAGTTGCCGGTTCCGAGCTCAAAGGTGCGGATGCCGAGAGGTTTCACCTTTTCGATCACTTCGTCCAAACTGAGCTTGGCCAGGAGCGCCGTAAAGAGTCCGACCTTCATGTCATGTCTCCTTATTTTCAACGTTAGAGTGGGCAGCGCGGCTCAGGCCGTTGCCCGGATCTACCGTCACGGCCGTACCGCCCCTACGGGCACTGCTCCCCAAGATACGAAAGGGTAAATCTATAGTCCGGTAGCCCCCGCGTCAACTGGAAAATCGTTTCCCCGTTGTCGTGACGGTGAGTTGGCCGTGCTGAACTCCCCGCAGGCTCAGAATTCGATCTGCCAGGCTCTTAACCTCACCACTACGGCCTTTCAAGATGACCACTTCGAGGCAATGATGGTGGTCCAGATGGACATGCGTGGCCGCGAGAACCTTGCTGGCTGCCGCATGTTGGGCCTCAATCAGCTTGGCTGAAAGATTCGGCTGGTGGTGGTCATATACCATGGTCAGCGTTCCCACGATCACCTTGTTTTCTTCAGCCGCCTCTTCCACCAGATGCTCGCGGATAAGGTCCCGGATGGCCTCCGACCGGTTTTGATATCCCTTGCGGTGGATGGCCGCATCAAACCTCGCGAGAAGTTCCTTTTCCAAGGAGAGTCCGGTCCGAACCAGATCAGCCATTTCTCACCCCCTCGATGTGCCCGAGGGCCCGGTACTGCTTCCCCCGACCTCGTCCGCGGATCGCGGCGTGGTTAGTATACTGAAAGTTTCCGCCGCAAGCCGCATTCATTGATGTGCTGGCGCTCCCCATAGACATGGCGCCCTTCGAACGGATCGTGGGTGTGCAGCTCAATTCCGACCTCCGCTTGACCTTGACCTATAACTTCCGGCGCAATCACGTTCCCCCAACACGATAATCAAGAGTCTCCGTGATCTCCTTGCCTCGAAGGCCTCAATACAGAGACCACTGAGGATCTCAGCGTCCTCTGTAGCACAAGCCGTCAATTTCTTCGTGAGCCGCGAAGAAAAGATCCACAACAGAGCGCACAGAGACCACAGAGAAGAATGCTTGCGTTCTTCTCTGCGAACTCTGTGATCTCTGTGGTGACTCTCCTTTTGGGTTGCGGCTCTGCCGCGCTGTGTTAAGCTTCTCTGGCCGCAGAGGACACGGAGCCATTACTGGCGCGAGAAGAAATCCTCGCGGCACAACAAGGTCCTCAAAGCTAGTGTTACACATTGTTGCTTGCGTGGGAACAACACTCGCAAGCTGGAGTGGAGGCCAAGAATACAATGAAGCGCATCGAACGAAGCCCTGAAATTTTGAAGTATACGATTGACTTTCAACACACACCTGTCTTGGAGGTCGAACTTGGCGAGTCGTTCGCCCTCGAGACCGAGGACGCGTGCTCCGGGATTTATCGCACTCAGGAGGACACAGCTCGGCTGCTTGACGCCTGGTATTTGAACTACACCCCCAAGATGGCCAACCCTCTGACCGGGCCAATCTATATCAGGGGAGTCGAACCGGGCGACACCCTGATTGTGCACATTGAAGGTGTGGAACTTGACTCGCAAGCGGTAACGTTCTGGCGTCCAGGGCACAAGCCTTTGGGTGATTCCCTGGCCTGGAGTGACTTGGGCAAACCCACACTGGTAATTGGGCGCATCGAAAATGGCGAGGTCGTGATGAACTCGGCGGCCACCCTGGAGGACGGAAAGGTCGTGTCCCACTCCATTGGTTTGCGCGTGCGGCAGTCACCTTTTATCGGGACGATCGCCGTAGCGCCTGAACGAGAAGTCGAAAGTTCCGTACTCGGTCAGGGGAGCTGGGGTGGAAACATGGACGTGCACGATATTTGCGCCGGAAGCCGCTTGCTCGTGCCTTGTTACCACAAGGGCGCCCTGCTCTACGTCGGCGACGTCCACGCCTGTCAGGGCGACACCGAATTCTACGGCACCGCGATGGAAAGCCGAGGCACAGTCACACTGCACTGCGAGGTCATCAAAGCCAAACAGGTTCCCTATGTACGTCTTGAAAACGAGGCCAGCATTATCTCCCTGGCGTGCGCGCGTCCACTGGAAGAGGCCGTCTGGCGTGCGAGCATTCAATTGATGCAGTGGATGGTCGAGGATTATGGGTGTTCACAGAGACAAGCTTACTTGTTGCTCGGAGTGAATCCGGACTTCCGCATCAACGTGTACCAGATGGCGCTTATGGCTAAGCTCCAGTACACGGTGGGTGCGGAATTGCTCAAAAAGTCGTTGCCGCGTGCGATGGCATAGAGCGCGTTTGGAGTGCGGCAGCTTGCTGCCGCTTTTAACCAGGCCAGCTTGCTGGCCGTGCCCCGCCCGTGCACGGACGTGAGCGCGCGAGCATGCTCACACAAAGGAAAAGCGGCAGCAAGCTGCCGCACTCCAAAGACCGCTACTTGAGGTGCTGGTCGAACCACTCGAGGGTGCGCTTAGTGACGTCCCGCTGGTGTTCGGTCTGCCAGATCGCATGACCTTCGTCGGGATACACCACGAGCTGGGTTTCCACGCCGAGGGTTTTTAGAGCGTGCCAGAACTCGAAGGACTGAGGCGCGGGGCATTCCCCATCGCGGTCGCCCACCAGCATGAGCGTAGGGGTTTTGACGTTCTTGATGAAGGTGATGGGAGAACTCCTGGCATAGACCCCCGGGTCATCGTAGACAGAGGCTCCGAAAAACGGAATCAGCCACTGGTCGATATCGTTTTCGCCGTAATAGCTCTGCCAATTGGCGATGCCCGCCCCGGCCACTGCGGCGCGAAAACGGTGGGTGCGGGTCACGGCCCACATGGTCATGTAGCCGCCATAGCTCCAGCCGGCAATTCCGACCCGATGATCGTCCACCGGAAGCGTCTTCACCACCTGGTCAACGCCCGCGAGGATGTCGCGCAAATCGCCGTAGCCGAAGTCCTTGACGTTGGCCGCCGCGAAAGCTTCGCCCTGGCCGAAACTGCCGCGCGGATTGGGAAAGAGGACGAAACAGTCTTCGTGGGAGAGCAGCGCAAGGTTGAAGAACGGTCCCGGCCAGGAGGGTTTTTCACTGGAGCCCGGGCCGCCGTGCACGGCCACCACCATGGGGTAGCGCTGGGAGGGTTCATAATTCACTGGGTAGAGGAGCCAGCCCTGGATTTCCATGCCGTCGTTCTGCCAATGGATGCTTTCGGATTTGCCCCAGCTTGGGTGAATGGCGGCGTTCTCACGCGTAAGCTGTTTCCAGGCTCCGATCTCTCCCGCCCAGATCTCCGGGGGTTGCTGGAATGATTGCCGGACCAGCGCGCAGGTCTTTCCATCCTCAGCAAGGGATATCCCGAAGTTCCACCCGCCTCCGGTGGAGATGGTTTCAGGGCCGTGCCAGAGGGTTTCGATTTTCCCATCGCGCGTATCAGCGATGGCGATGCCGCTCCCGCCGTCGCTTTGCTCTGCGAACAGAATTTTCCCCGGGGAGTGGAGCCAGGCAAGCGTGGCGGGTGAAGCCTTGATGCCGGGTGTCAGGTGGCGGGCTTCGCCGCCGGCGGCAGGAATCGTGTAAATATCCCCTCCCGTGCTCCCTTCATCGCTCATGATTCCCCCAATGAAAGCGATGGTCTGCCCATCCGGCGACCAGCGCGGTTGAGCGATCTGGAAAGGCGGCTTGTAGACGACCTTGGTCTCGCCGGAAGCAATGTCGATGGTCGAGAGTGCGGCAATATACCAGTTGGCGTCGCCCGCGCCATGCGCGGCGCTGGCCACGAGCCTTTTGCTGTCAGGCGACCAATCGTATTCGTAGATGTAGAGATCGGCGGGCGATACTTGCCGGACCTGGCCGGAAGCCACCTCGACGGTGGTCAGGCGCTGTTCGTAGACGCGCTGCTCGATGAGGCCGGAGGGCGGCGTCATGGGCTCGAGGGGGCCGGCCGCGCGCGGAGCATTCTCGATGAAAAGCAGCGCCAGCCGCTTGCCGTCCGGGGACCAGGAGGGAGAGGCGAGAAATCCAGTTAGGCGGGTAAGTTGGCGCGCTGCATGACCCGCAGTGTCCGCAATATAGAGCTCGAGTTGCTCCGAACCCTCCTTGTCCGAAAGGAAAGCCAGCCTCTTGCTGTCCGGAGACCAGGCAATGTCGTGCTCGGCATAATCCGCGCTGCCGTCGCCGGCGGAGATACGGCGCGGCGGTTCCGAGGAGCCCAGCGTCTCGACATAGATGGCCGACTTGCCAGTCGGTTCCTGGGCCCTCCCTAGAAGCGACTCGACCCAGGCAACCCGCTTCCCATCGGGAGAGATGGCCACCTGTTTGAAGGCGTGGACAGCAAAGAGGGAGTCAAGGGCCTCGTCAAGCGAGGCCTTCTGGGCGGGATAACAATTCACTGCGCCGGCTATCCATAGCGCCATGACAAGCAGCCATCGGGGTCTCGAATGCATGCTCAGTCTCCTATAGGGGAAGATCCAACCTCACCAGAATAACAGCAGAAGGCAGAAAGCAGAAGGCAGGGGAAGAAACATCGGGGGTAGCGCAGACCTGTTTTTGGGTCTGCGGCCTTTCCCGGAATGGACAATGCTATAATCGGCGCTTTGCGGCAACGCTGACACAGAACGGGGAGGGCGCGCTATGGGCACAAAGGACAGCGATGAGGACCCGACCGAACGCGAAAAGAGGATCGCCGAATTGAAGCGTCAGGCGGAAGAGCTTACGGGCGGGAAAATGCTCGATGGTGAAATGGAAGACACCCCGCCCGAGATTGCGGAGGGATTCTGGCGGCACGTGGTCGACTATGAAAGAGCCCCCTGGACCACGAATTTCAAGCAGCTTGAGGAATCCGGCATGGAGTTGCCGGCGCCGGAAACGCTCAATGATGAACAACTAACCAAGAAGCTTTGGGAGGTGATTCACAGGCTGGCGCTGATGCGTGTGTTCCTGGACGAGACAGATCACCTGAGCGACCGAGAGCTTTATACCGAGCTTTGGTCCGACATGCTGCGTGAGGAGGTCAAGGCGGTGCCGCTGGACGAGGACGGAGCCTACCACCTGAGTCCATTGGGAGGCTGTAGCGAAGAGGATATCCAACTGCAGATGAAATACTACGCCGACGAAAAATGGCGCCGCCACTGGCTGGAGGATTTTCCAGACTTCCCTATGCCGGATCACGAGGACCCTCCTTACGACCGTGACCGCTTTCTTCCCCAACCGGACTATGGTTCAGCCTCCGAGCAAGGGCCCAACTGAGAGCAGAAGGCAGAAAGGACAAGGCAGAAGGCAGAAAGCGTCCCGTATAGCACGATTCGTCGCGCCGTCCTCTCGCCGCGACGAATCTCTCGCTCAGATTTTTAGAACATCGCCAACAATAGCACAGTACCCTAAGCTATTTCCTCTTGACAAGCTACGCTCAATATGATAGGCTATCACGTGATGCCAGGAGGCCGGCCAGGACGGCGGAAACCACGGTGATGACTGCCCCCATCTTTCCCTGCGCATCGACAATATGTTCTTGCATGCGCTTTGTCGCAACACTAGCGATTTTAAAAATGAACGAACTAAGCGCGAATGTTATTGAAAACAAAGGACCGAGGTGGAAAACTTGGGGGCGACACGGGAATGTTTATGAAAACACAGGTACTTAGAGCACTAAAGCGGGAATGTCGTTGAAAATAAATGTAGTTATCAGTCTTGAATTCTCGCCACGATTGGGGAAGGGCGTGTTCTTCCCCAGCCTGTCCCTCTGCCCTTCCGGTCGCCGTCAAGCAATGTGCGCGCCTTGTGTATCGACGTAAACCGCATAAAGCGACTGGCTGGCGGCCATGAACAACCGGTTGCGCTTGCTTCCGCCGAAACAGATATTGGCGCAGATTTCCGGCAGCAGGATTATGCCAATCCGTTCGCCGCTGGGGGCGAAGACGTGCACGCCGTCGTAGCCCTGCCCGACCCAGCCCGCCCCCGCCCAGATGTTGCCGTCCTTGTCTGCGCGGATGCCGTCGGCAAGCCCCGTGCCCTTGCCCGGCAATTCCATGGAAGTGAACGTCCGCCCGTTGCGCAGGCTCTTGCCCTCCACCACGTCGAATACTTTAATAATTTTGGGGGCTTGGGGATAATGCGTAGCGCGCGTGTCGACCATATAAAGCAACTTGTAGTCAGGTGAAAAGCAAAGCCGTTGGGCTTGTAGCCCTCATCAGTGACCAGTTCGATCTTCCCCGTTTTGCCATCGATCCGGTAAACGGCTTCCTTGAGCTCGAGCGGCGCCACGTGCCCTTCGTAGTTCGTCAGGATGCCGTAACCGGGATCCGAGAACCATATGCCGCCGTCAGGATGCACGACGATGTCATTCGGGGCGTTGAAGGGTTTACCCTGCCAGCGATCCGCCAGGATGGTCACCGATCCGTCATGTTCGTAGCGGACGACGCGGCGGGTGTTGTGCTCGCAGGAAAGCAGGCGACCTTCCCAGTCAAAGGTGTTTCCGTTGCCGTTGTTGGAAGGGTTGTGGAAAACGCTGACGTGACCATCCTCCTCGAGCCATCGCATATGCACATTATTGGGAATATCGCTGAAAACAAGGTAGCGCCCGCCGCCATTCCATGCGGGTCCTTCGGCCCAAAGCAATCCGGTGTACAGCCGCTCGATGGGGGTGCTTTTAATCCAGTACTTTTCGAACCGTTTGTCGAGGGAGATGATGTCTGGATCAGGGTAATGAATTGGGGCGTTTCCGCTCCAATCACGTTGCCCCGCAGCGGCCGAGGCGGCAGCGCCGGCCCCTGCCAGGGCCGTAGCGAGGAAAGACCGCCTGCCGACTTTTGGAAGTGTGCTCAGCTTGGATTCACTCTTCATGGCTTGATTGATTTTCCCTCCCTTCGCGGGCTCGGTGTCGCCGGGTAGGATACACAACTCTTGTCGCCCCCGTGTCATTCCGATCCGTCAGCCGACGGAGAGGAATCCCGCCATGTTTGTAGAGGAAAGAATCAGAGCGAGATTCCTCGCTACGCTCGGAATGACACCGAGCCTCTTGTCACTGCCGTTTCAGTAAAGGTACCTTCCCGACTGCTTGACGCCCTTGGGCAAGAGGGGGGAAAAATCCTGGAGTTTTTGCATCAAGGGGACAGTTTCCGACTCGTCCACGGCGTAGATGGAAACCGTATCGCCGCCCGCCACAACATTGTCAGACAGTGCCCATTGGCCCACCCAGACCCATTCGCGCGGCAGGCCGCCCACGGGGGTGTACCAGCTATCGTAGACCAGGGCGACCTTGACTCCCGACTCCCGTGACAAGCGGAGGATGTCGCGGGTGTGATACACATGGCGGTGCATCAACTGGGTGACTTCGTAGTTGCCCAGCCCCCACAAATCCAGGCAATGCACATCCGCCAGGAAATTGACCGCGCCAATGTCGTTCAACGCGATGGTCGAGCCTTGATAGTACCTCTTAACGAAACTTGCCATTTGATATTGTTGTTCGTAAATGTTCTTCGAAGCCTGAGGAAGATAGACCAGCGCCGCGCCGGCCCGCACGGCACAAGGATAAATGAGGAACGCCGCCAGAAGAACGCCCCCAACGTGCTTGGGGACGAGGGTGCGATCGGAGGGGGTTCCAAAGAGCTTCTCCGGAAGCTGGTCGGCAAGCTGGGCGACGATCACCACAATCCCCAGGGCCACGAGGTAAGACTCGTGCCGGAAGAATAAAGCGACCATGCAGAACTGAATGTGCGCGAGAGCGATGGGGACAAAGATAGCCGTCATCACTTGCCGGCTTTCCCATAAGTCCTTGCGTTTATCGAAGGCGTAAAGAGCAAGAAAGAGAGAAGCCGCCACAAGAACCACTAGGTGAGGCCCCTCTTTGATGTTGGTATAAGCGGGGCCAAACACGGAGTCGACCGCCGTGCTGAAATCGGTGAAACGCGGAAAACTACCCTTCAAAAGGATGGAACTGGGCAGCCACGACCAGCCCTTCGCCAGCCCGATGGCTCCGTAAAGCAGAACCGAGGAGAAACCGGCCACTCCTACTGCCACTCCGGTCAGCCATCGCCCGCGCAGAAAGAAGAGCGCGCCGATTACGAAAATCAAAAACATTCCCTCATATCGAACCGCCGTAAGGACCGGCGAAACCGCCAGCAGAAGGATAAGATCACGGCGGGCCCTGGAGGGACTCTCATCGGAAAGCAGCCGGGCGGCAAGGAAAGTCAGGAGGATCGTCAAGGCAGCGTGCAGGGGGTGTTCGGAGCCGATGCAGATGAGCGTGGGCAAAGGCGTGAAAAAAACCAAAACCAGTAAGGCCCAGAGGATGAGCTTGGGCGAAAGCTTATACCAGCGGAGAACACTATAGGCCACCCCCAGCATCAGCACGCTGCAAAGCAGGCTCAGGTAAAACGGAGACGTCTCGCTGACGCCAAAAAGCAGGTAAGTGACAGCGATGAAGAAGGTCCACAAAGGCGAAGAGGAGGCCGAGGTGAATCCGAAGCGCGTGATCCCCCAAACGCCGTGGAGGACGAAGTTCTTGGCCATGGCCATTTGGATATAGGGGTCATCGAGGGCAAAAACCAGGTGTCCATTTTCCCGCAGGATGATAATGGTGGAAATCACTCCCGTGGTGACACACAAGATGACAACACTGGCAAATAACGGCCAATGCTTGATTAGGATTTTGCTCATAGACGTCCACCTTGGAGTGCGGCAGCGGAGCCTGCGGAGCTGCCGCCATCTCATGCCGGAGAGTCAACCTGACGACTCACACTCGCCCGGCCAGTGCCTCATTTTACTCCAAAATCTTTTTGGCCAGGCGCTTTCCGCTCCGAAATTGCGCCGCCAGCCAGAGGCAAACCACCAGGATCAACAGGGGATGGTCCGGGTTCAATTTGTAAGACCCTGCCATTGAAATCCTTTTCGGCTTATCGAAGAGCCACACTGGCCGAGCTCATGCTGCCGTGCGCTTGCGGGAATCTCGAGGTTCCGGCAGAGTATCGCCGCGGTCGCGTGGTTTAGCAATGGTTTTCCAAGACCGTATCACAAGGATGCTGATGACGAATGCGCCATTCAGTGAGACGTCTTTAGCCTTCGCACTTTCGAGAAAAGCTTATCACCAGGTCCTTTGCCTTGGCCACAGAGCTGAACGGTTTTTCCCTTTATATTGGTTTGCAAAAGGCTGCAAAAAAGCGGTTGAAAGACCGCAGCCAGAGAGTGCGAATATTTTCCAAGAATGTCTTGACAATCGCCCCTTGGCCTGGTATTATTACGAACTGCTCTGCAAGGTAATCAGCCTACAGAGTAAGTTCTGGAAAGACCTGCGAGGCAGACAAGAGAAGCCTCAGGCTTGAGCTTTCCAAATCTTCCCCATTTGGGGACCCCGCCCTCGGCGGGAGACAAAGCTCTTTGACAATTGAGTTGAGCATGCCACGTCAATCGGACTTAGTTCTTCGAGGACTGGGT
>CAVWDS010000006.1:0-557500 GCA_963753795.1 uncultured Acidobacteriota bacterium | reverse complement strand
AGAGGTCAAAGAACAGTATTATCAACTGCCCATGAAAGTTGGGCGGAAAGAGTCCTTCCATGGCGGTCCGAATAGAGAAAAATACGGTTGCTGATCCGCAGACGAAGAAAGCAGTCGAAGCAGCGGTGATTGCAGGGCTGACCGAGCGCGGAGAGGGAGACTGGACGGCGCGTATCGAAGAACCGTCTTGGATGTGGTGTATCCTCGTGAGTTTTTCCGGCCGCGATGCGCTTGACAATTGTGCTTTCTGGGACCGGGACCCGGACCGCATGCGCTCGTGGCTGGCGAACGTCAAGATAGTGTAGGCCGCCATCATTTTGCCGCACGTGCTGTCCAAACCTCGTCGGGAGCGTTATGATCTACCGAAGCTCCATTCCAACCACAACCCAAAGATGGCTATGTCCCAAATGCGAGTTCGAGTTCGCTCGAACTGCAAGTAGCCGCCCAATCTTCATCGGTCCTGGAACGCGAAAATGTAGGTCCTGTGGGGCCGAATTCAGGGACGGCTCCTTCGAGTGGGATGCTCTTGGAACGCGTCAAAAGCTGAGGTTCCTTCTGCCGCTCGAGATTCCGCTGGCGGCCTCCATCTGCGTGACTAGCGGCGCCACAGCCGTAGCCGCCTTCGGCGCTTCGCCCGCCGCGACTCTTTGCTGGGTCGCAGGAATTCTTTTCGTCCTCGTTGGCCCGTTCTACGCAAAGTGGGATTGGGAGGTAAGCCGGTCTAAACGCCGCTGGCGGGCTTCGCATCCGTTCGACGTCACGGTGAAAGCGCGTCGGATATGACCGTGACCGCGAGCAATCGCGGCCTTTTTGCTCTTGACTCCCCATTTCCCAGGCGCCACAATCTCCACGATGAGGCGCAAAAAGGGTTACGAACCGCGCTGCCCTGCGGTGGGTTGCGGTGCCAATCGAGCATTCCTGCACAAGGTATCGCCCGAGCATGTAGCGATTCCGGCGGAGATTCTCCCCACAAAGGACGAGAGCGAGGCCGTCTATCATTGCAATTACTGCAAGCTGGTGTGGTTTCAGCCTATAGGTGCACCACCTGGATTCGACCCCAGACCCCAGGGGTATTACGATGATCCTCATGTCTGCCCCCACAATTTCCTTCCGCTTAAAAAGCCCATTCAGATATGGCCTGAGAGTAGACCTGAGCACTGGAGCAGAGCGCGGTAGCGGCCTTATGTGCAAAAACCCAATCCTCCAGCAATCGCGGCCTCTTTGCTTTTGGCGGGACACGGCAGTCCGGTCGCGCCTCTCTGCATTGCGCTCGCGCGCGGGCCGGTCGTAACCTTGCGCTCTGATGGCGGTCCTCAGCGACTACGGAGGGGAACGCGTCCGACTGCTGGCCTAGGCCGAATGGCAGATTCTTCATCCAGCCCGTCCGGGTACGACATCATCAAGTTATAGCTGTTCACCCGACGATTGAAACGCGCTTGGCCGCCATCATACTCTTCTACACGAGCGTTGAACCCGACCGCATGCTCATTGAAGAGGTCACGTCTAGATTTAACAGATTCGACTTCATCATCAGAAGGCCAGCCGTATCCCTGCTGGTTCGCACTATAAATGCGCTGATTCAGTTCGTGCATCTCTCGATCCAAGTCGCCGCCCTCACGATCTAAATCGTCCCGGATTCTCTCCAACTCTGACTTCTCTCCATTCAGTCTGGCCGATTCTCCCTCAAGCCAGGACCGAAGACTCACCTTCTCGCTCGCGCTGGCCCATTTCCCTTCAAATGCCCGCTCTTGCGAGAGGCGGCGCAAAACAGTTTGGAAGGCGGGCCCATGGTTCGTTTTGGTATCTCCGATCGTGATCAGATACAGGTGAACCATCTCGTGGCAAAGCGTCCTCCTAACCTCTCGTCGGTTCAGTCTCAGCGCAGGATTGAGAAGAATAAAAAGTCTGTTGTTATACTGAGCGGTGAGCCCCTCCTCTGTGAAACCTTCAGCGATGAGTGGCCCCAGTTCGCCGAGTTTGGGCTCCCAGATAACCGGTATCCTCGGAAGTCCATTCCCAAAGTGCTGCGCATTGATCTCCAGGTACTCTTTGCTCAGCTCCAGGTCGCCCAACATGCCAGCGTCTTGGGCGATTATCTCCCGTTGCTTCGCTTCCAATGCGTTCGGCGCTTTCGTCTCAGGCGGTGTCGTTGCCGCCGGAACCTGAGTGCCATTGGCCGGTCCGCCCACAGGCTCAGGGACCGGGCTGTGGAGAGCCGCAACTAGCTGCACTAATAATATAACTACTATGAGGGCCGCCAGGCACCAAATGGCAGCCTGTACTCGTCTGTCACCTGGAACCCCAGGAGGCCCGGTGGACACCTTAGTGGCTGGCTCAACGCCCCCGGTGGTGGCTGCTGTCACGCAGCCCCCGCCACGAGGGGAAACCGGCACAGGGGTTGGTCGTTCGATGGATATGATTTTCCCACATTTTCGGCATTTGATATTCTTGCCGATGTGAGCTTCATCGGCGTGGTACTCTTCGCCATCGACAGGGCAGCGAACCTTAAGCATCTGAGCCCCCAGCGTCCTCCCGAGTACCAGATATTAGCCGGATTCTATCAGCCTCCGAATCCGCAGACAATCTCGGAATCCTCGTGGGTGGCGGAGACTCGCGAGTGGAGTCTGCGGCTCTTTCATCTGAGAATCTCCACATCAAACTGCCGCGGAGTGAACAGGCAATCTCGCGTTGTCGTGGGTCCTCGCGGATAGGCACGAATGCTATAATAAGATTATGGGATCCACCGCAGCAAGCACGAAGCGCGCTGACGTGTATCGGCTCTTTCTCCGCTTGAGCCCGGGAGAGCGACGGAGTGTGGCGCTCCGCATCCTCCGCGACGAAGAAGTTCCCGCTGACCTCTACGATCATTTCCTCATCCGCGAGGCCGTGGAGGAACAGGGCCGCAGCGTTGCGTGGAAGTCCTATCGCCGGAAGCAGGCGATCTCCACACGCTGATGGCCTACGCCGTCTTTCTGCGTAGACTGGTATTTACGAATGCTTGGTTCGGGAAAGAAGGATATGCATGGCTGAGACGCCCTCGACGATGCTTACACTGGGAACGAAAGCGCCGACCTTTCGCCTTCGTGACCCGCACGGCAAATGGGTATCATTGGACGACTTCAGCGATGCGCACGCCTTCCTGGTCGTGTTCATGTGCAATCACTGCCCTTATGTAAAGCACATAAGGTCGCGCTTCGCCGAACACGCCAAGGGGTATCAGGCGCAAGGGGTAGGCGTGGTCGGGATCAACTCCAACGACGCCGGGAGCTACCCGGACGACCGGCCGGAGAAAATGGCCGAGGAGATCAAGCAGGTCGGCTACACATTCCCGTATCTGTACGATGAGAGCCAGGAAGTGGCCAAAGCGTATCGAGCCGCCTGCACGCCCGACTTCTACCTCTTCGATCGGGATCGCCGCCTCGTCTATCGTGGGCAGTTCGATGATAGTCGCCCCGGCAACGGGCGACCGGTCACCGGCGCCGACCTCCGCGCCGCCCTCGACGCGGTCCTGGCGGGACGCCCTGTCCCCAGCAATCAGAAGCCAAGCTTAGGTTGCAATATCAAGTGGAAGCGCGGGAACGCCCCGGACTACTTTTAGACGTCGTGGCGCCGCGAGCACTGATTGCCGAACAATCGCTGAAACTCTTCTGAGGCCTTTCGCAGTTCCAGCCAATCGAAAAAGAGGTCCGGGGTATCCAGCCAAATGCGGAACCATGTGGCGATCTCCGCTTTTTCCGCTCGCTTATCCGGACTCACCCGTGGGTTTGCCGCCAGACTCCCTGCGCGCAACTTTCCCTTCTGGAGCAGAGCGCGGACAAGGCCTGTCCCTGTGTGGTCCAAGGCCTGTTGATATTCGCGATAGACCTCGTCAAGTTTCCGGAGCGAAGCCTCTGCGCTTGGGAAGTCGTGGAATTGAAGCAGATTGCGAAGGCGGCTGGCGTAAGGTTCCTCCATAGGTGGGTCGGCGAAACGGTCGTAATACTCAACATGTTTCCCCGCCTCGCGTAGCACCTGGGCAATGTAGGAAGGAGAAGCCTTGACGTCGGATCCCAGCCGAGCGCGCAACTCATTCTCGAGGGCGCGGATTTCCTCGGGGCCGATTCGTTCCAGTGCTTTCGCCCGGCAGTATTCAAGGATGATTTGCTTCTTGCTGAGTGTTCCTGGCACGTTTCTGCGCCTGGGTAGCGCTTTTGCTTGCTTCATGCGCTGCCGGCTTCGAGTTTCTGCTCGCCGTCCCCGCCTCGCTGCGACGCAACGCCGCCGCTTCTCTGCGATATCGTGACACGTTGTGTTGATGTTCAGCAAGCGTCCGGGCGAAGACGTGCCCGCCGTGATTGTTGGCGACGAAATAGAGCGCGTCCCCCTCGGCTGGGTGGAGCGCCGCCCGGATGGAGGCTTGGCCCGGGTTCGCAATCGGGCCGGGCGGCAGTCCGGAGTGGCGGTAAGTGTTGTAGGGAGAATCGAACTCTAGATCGCTTTGGGTAATAGGGCCTACCGGGCGATGGTCCAACCGCGCCGCATAGACAACCGTGGGGTCGGACTGCAAGGGCATCCCCCTCTCGAGCCTCCTCTCGAAGACGCCGGCGATGAGGGGCCGTTCCGAAGCCTCCGGAGTCTCCTTTTCAATGAGCGAGGCTAGGGTGACGACATCGTGCCAGCCGGCCTTTCCCCCACCCCTTGCTGGCCTCCCCAACTGGGGAGGGGAATCAGGGGTGGGGGAAGGCCCTTGGTTCGCAAGGCGCGTGGCAAGGATGCGGCGGAAACGCGTCAGCATGGTGATGACCACGGTTGCGGCGCTGACTCCGCGGGGGAACCGGTATGTATCCGGGAAGAGATAGCCTTCCAGCGAGGGCGCTCTGGGATCGAGATCACGTACCGCCACCGCCTGCTCGGTGACGCGGAAGAACTGCGCGGGATCGATGCCCAGCCTCTGGTTCAGAATCCGCGCGATGTCAAACCGGTCCGAGCCCTCGGGGATGACCACCGAATGAAGGTAAACATCGCCCTGGATCAGTTTTCGACAAACATCGATGGGACGGAGCGGACGGTCAAAGAGGTACTCACCGGCGCGCAATGGGTGACGGGGGCGAGTGGACCAGTAACGGACCAGAAACGGCAGGCGATGCCTTAGCACCCCGCGAGCCACCAGCAAGTCCGCGACCTGGGTGGCGCGCGAGCGGGGTTCGATGACGAGCAGCAAATTTCCGGCGTAACCGCGATAGGGCGAGAGCAAATCGGAAACAATCCAAAGCGCTCCACCCGCCAGCGCCACTGCCGCCAGAAGGAAAACGCGCCGCCTCATGGCGCTGCTCCCGCGCTCCGGCTTCGCTCGTTAGAGAGGAAGTCGAGGTAGCTTTGCAACAGAAGGGTCGCCGCCACGCGGTCCACCGCCTGCCGGCGCTTGCCCAAGCTCAGGCCGGTGGCACGAAGAGCGCGGTTGGCTTCCACGCTAGTCAAGCGTTCGTCCCAGAGATGGACGGGGCAGTTCACTCGCCGGCGCAGCTTTTCGGCGAACTCCGCGGCGTGTCGAGACATCGTTGTCTCGCCTCCGCCATGCCCGATGGGATTTCCAACGATTACTCGTTCGGTTGAATATTCTTCCGTCAGTTCCCGGATCTTTTTCAGGTCATCGTCCAGGCGGGTGCGCGAGAGAGTGGGAAGCCCCTGGGCGGTGATGCCCAAGGCATCCGAGACCGCCAGACCCATCCGCTTCATGCCAAAGTCGATTGCCAAAACACGCACTGATGTTTCCAATCATCTCAGGGCCACTGTGCCAGAGTCCCTGACATGGCCCCGGCTCAAGTCAGAAATGGATTCACGGCACGAACGGTGCCGTAAAGCCGGTTATGCTCAAAGTCTTCCGAAAGCAATTCGGAAAGACCATAGTATTCGGCATAAGCCCACAAGTGAGCATCGTACCAGGGAAGTTGATACGCTGCGGCGCCACGCAGGGCGGTGCGAACCAGGGCTTCGTTGGGATAGAGAACCTCGAACAGGGTCAGCAACTCCTCGGCTTCGCGGGTGGCCGCTTCCGGCGTCAGGAGCGGCGGCCTCGAGCTGCGGCCCCGCGCTCGGGGCCGGGTGGTGGCAGCGACAAATTCCACGATCGCCTGGTGAGGAATTTTCACCGAGTTGTCCCCCAGACGCCGGTCCAGAAGTTCCGCCGCAATCCGCTGCTTGCGCGGGTCGGCCGGATCGAACAGGTACACGAGAACATTGGTGTCAACAAGAGCCGCCACGGGTGTAGAGGTCCTCACGTCTCCAGCCGCGCGCGATCTCGTGGGGCTTGGGTGGACGCTCACGATAAGCCTCCGCCTTGGGCGGATGGGCCTCGCGCTGTCGCTGACGCTCCAGCATCTGTCGGAACAGTTTCAAGCGCTCTTCCACGCTCCGGAGATGAACTCGACCGCGCCGGGAATTCGCCGGAACCACGCGGATGGCATCCCCGGCAGGGACCCAGTCGAGCTGATCGCCCGGCTTGATGCCATACTGGTCCGCGATGAGCTTGGGGACGGTCAATTGCCGTTTGCTGGTGACTTTGGCCATGTCCTTACTATAGCAAGGATCGAATCCTTGTCAAGCGGCTAACTTCCGTCCCCGTCTTCTCCGTCAGCGGGAACCTAGTGTGGTGTCCCACTTAGCAATTTACAGGCACACGCTCTCACCACCCCCCTCCTCAGAGAGGAGGGGAGTTGGCGGGCGGGCTCCCCTCCTTGGTAAGGAGGGGGCAGGGGGGTGGGTGTTGTAAACAACTAGGCGGGACGGCATCGCGCTTCACAAGGCGCTGATATGCACGCTTCCGCCGTAGGTGTGGACTCGCAAGGTCTCTCCCCCGGACCCCAGCGTGGCGTGGAGCCGCGATGGAGAAAGCTCTCCGGTCACCTTCAGAGGAAGGTTTGAGGTCACCTCGCCACTGGAAGTCGACGCATCCAGGTTAAGGCTCACGCCCGGGTCAATGCGGACTTTGACGTCGCCGCCCGAGGTCTCGATTTCTCCCCCTCGAGCATTCCCGCGCGCCAACGCCGCAGTCACATCTCCACCCGAGGTGTGGGCCTCGACACGTCCGCTAGCGTTCTCAAGGTTAATATCTCCTCCAGAGGTTTTGACGTTCACGTCACCGGTGAGGTCGTGCAATTCGATGTCCCCGCCGGACGTGCGGGCCGTTAGATTACCGGCGAGGCTGGAGACCCTGACATCTCCGCCCGAGGTCTCGAGGTGGGTGTCGCCCTCCAGGTGGGAGAGCTTGACGTCCCCGCCGCCCGTACGGATGTCCACATTCGTCTTCGTGGGAACCTGCACCTCCATGCGCACTTGTAGCGACTTGGGCCAGGGCTGCATGCCTCGTTTTCGCACCTCGATGCGGACGGCCCCCGGTTCCTCGTCGAAATGGAAGGTGAACAAATCCTCCAGGTCAGGTCGATTGGAAGTAACCACGACATGGGCGCCTGATTCGGGCCGCCCCGTCACAAGAACGTCACTCGCCCCGGCCTCGACCACCAACCTGCCACCGGAATCAAGCTTCAGATTCTTCTCGATGCGTGATTGGGGAAAGGCGCGAGACCCAGCAGTGAGCATCAATACCAAACAGCACAAACCCAGACCAATCTTGCGGCTCATCTTGTCCTCCATGAATTCAAGGGTCAATCCTTCCCTTTTTAGACGAAGCCGGCGCGGTTCGGTAATCAAGGCAGGACCCAAATTTCAAGAATCGGGGGTCAGATCTTGGTCGAAGCGACTCGAAGCTGACGGATTGCAGCCGAACAGGTCCCCTCAACTTGCGAGTCCAGCTTCAGCCGCCGACATCCCGTTCAGGGGGACTCGGAACCCTACTCTGGACCTAGCGCGGCCACAACCATCCGAAAGTGGCCGCCGTCAGGAGGGCGTAGATGAGGCCATCCACCGTGGCTTTCGGCAGCCACAACACGTGCAGTCCTGTCATAACGGCCTCCTGTAAAACCCAAACATTCTCCGCACGTTATGCGGTGAATCCGGCGGGTATATGTCGCAGCACTTACGTTATCCCCGACGCGGCGCCGAAGCAAGCCTTCCCCCATCAATGCACTCGAAATCGCAACGGCGCCCGGAGATGAGGCGCGGCCTTCGTCCTGGTGACGCTGGCCAATGTAAACCCTGGCAAAGAGCTCGGCGTCTATGCTACAGGGAGGCGTGTGGTGACGATCGGCAATCGCGGCTCGAATCAGATCAGCCCCCCTCGAGATCACGCGTCGGCCTCGAGTCTCGTGCTGCTCAATGCCAGCCAGCGGGATATGCAGACATTGATGCGGAGCCGGGAAACAGGATCTTTCATAATTCCGCCAGCAAGGGAGCGTCCGGTTAGAAACACGAAAGTAATAATTACCGTTGTGGGAATGGTCATCATCAGCCTCTGGGCCATCTCGGCCAAGGCAGCCCAGAACGATTTTTCCGGCACCTGGGTCTTGGACAAAGAGAGGACACACGGCTTGGCCTCTGAACTCAAAAGCTATACGATGGTCGTCGCGCAGACAGAGCAGGAGCTCGCGGTTGAGACCAAGGTGGAAGGCGATCTGCGAGCACTCGAGCGCGGACCCGCGGAAGGTTTCCCTGGGGACGGCGGTCCTCCTCCTGGTGGTCCAGAGGACGGAGGGTCTCCTGGCGGGCCGGAGGGTGGTGGGCCTCCCAGCGGGGCCATGGCATTACGCATGGTGATTCCAAAGGCAACCTACCCCCTGAGCGGCGAGGTGACAACGGCGGACTCAGAGCGTCCGACCCGTGGCGCTGCCAAGCTCAAAGCAAAATGGTCCAAGGATGGGAAAACGCTGGAATTGTCCTCGGCCCGGAACATGAACTTTGGAGGAAACCGCGGGACCTTCACCACCAAGGAACGGTGGACACTCTCCGAGGGCGGCGAAGTGCTCAAGGTCCAGCGCTCAGTCGAGACTCCAATGGGAATAGACGCGGTTAAACTTACCTTTCGGAAAAGCAAAGCTGAGCCACAAACCCCACAGTAGTAAGCTGCGTGCGGGGGTGGCCGCGCTCCTCACCCCCTGCTCACACCTGCCGGAAACGCGCGTGGTGGATGGTTGGTGACACGTATTCGAACGGGCTTGTTGGCGCGCACCTCAAAACTCACTTGCTCGCCCGCAAAATCGACTTTGCGGATCTCGACCGGCGCGTCAGCGGCAACCAACAGTCGACCGTCACGTTTCACCTCTAAACCGTCCGGGGATTGGGCCACGTCATAGAGTGACCCGGCGACGTAGTATTGCTCGATGCCGGCTGGGGCCACCGGTTCGAGGTTTCCGAAACGCAAGCCATGCCAGGGGTTGGCGTCGATCAACTCCTCGATGGCCACGAGCGCCATCAGTGCTCCCCAGGTGTAATGCGGGTCGCTGCTCCCCGTCCCCTCGCCCGTGATGGCGTTGAAATTCTCATGGCATTCTCCTTTTTCACGCCAAGCTTTGAAAAACATCTTGGCGCTCGATTCCGCCAGCAGCCGCGCCTCGTGGTCCCATTCGTACATCTTGAGGCCTTGGTAGATCAGCCAATTGTGGGGCGGCCAGACCTTGCCGCGCCAGTAGTCCTGCTTGGGAAAAAGAGGATCATCGCGGCTGATCGTGGGCAGAATCCACTCGCCGGCGAATTTGCTCGGGTCATGGAAGAGCTTCCGGAGGGCCTCAGCCTGCTCGCGCCTCGCCACCTTCCCCAGGAGCGAAAAGAATATGTCCGGCCCCATTTGAGGGAAGAAGCGTTCGCCCTCGGAGTTGTCCCAGTGGCGATTGTAATAGCACTGCCGCGCCGGGTCCCAGAGCAGGCGGTTGATGGTCTCGACCATGCGCTGGTGTTCCCGTGTCAGCGTTGCGGCGTCCTGGTGTTTTCCCAACTCCTGCGCCATCCAGGCCAGCACCCAGCAATCCAGGGCATAGAGGCAATTGCGCTCCACGGTGTCCTGCTCGAGGGTTTGTGTTTTGTCGTTATACCGCGCCACGTGCCACCATTGGGGGCTGTCGTCGTTGGATTCGTAGTAAGCAACCTGTTGGCGGTCTTCGCGGGGGATCTCCTCCGGGTAGTTGGAGCCGAGCTCGAGCAGCCCATTCTTGTTCCCGTCGCGCCAGGGCTGGCCATCTCCGCGGTCCGCGAACCACCACTGCTGGTTTTTCAGCAGGCGCGGGTAAATCTCCGCCAGAAAAGATTTGTCAGGCCTGCGCAGGTAAATCTTGGCGACGGCCAAGCTGCCGATGGGGTATTGCGTGTGACCCCAGGCAACCGGAAAGATCGATCGGTCCGGATGCGACACCCATTGCCCATATTGGCAGAACATTCCCTGCTCGTTCTGCCATGAGGTGATGTCGCGGACCAAGTCGAAAGCCCGCGCCTGATCCTCCTGGCAGACGAGCAGGCTGCTGAGAAAGCTGTCCCAAAGAAAATCCGGGGCCGAGTTGTTCGCTTGCGCCCATTTGCGGCTGACCGTGACGTAAGCGCGTCGCCTCTCCGGTGTGTAGACTTCGTTCCATTCCAGCGCGTCGTTGATGGCCGCCGGACCGTCTTCGAGCCAGCCGGTCGCCTTGGGGCGCGCTGCGAGATACCGGTCGCGATTCCGCTCCAGCAATTCATCGATCTTGCCCGGCTCGAGCCAAGCGCGGGTCTTTTCTTCGAGCGCTTCGTAGGTCTGTCCCTGGCGCCCGCAAAAGTACATCTTCTCGATGCGGCGGAAGTAGCCATGCCAGCGCACGGCGCCGGTCCCGCTCACTTCATCCGCAGCCGCACTGAGCGCCAGCACCCAGCGCATACCGTCTCGAGTGCCGGGAACCCAGGAGCGTCCGCGCAGAAAACGGTGCTCCGGTCCCTCGGAATAGAGCACGGAGAACTTGGGCGCAGCACTGTCCCAGGGCATATACCCCTCGAGCACCAAGTCCGCCGGCAGCGAATGATTGAGACGACCCACCACTTCGTTCTTGTCTGTCTGCGCCCACTCGTAAGTGACCCCCGGGCCACCCTCCGGCATCTGCCAGACGAGGCGCGCCCAGGTGTTGTCCGGCGCTTTCGGCCCCACCTTCCTCCACCAATCCGGCCACTTGCTCGACCACTGTTCAAATTGCTTGCCGCAGTATTCGGCGCGGCTCTCCTGCGGACCGCCACGCAGCCACGCGTCCGGGAGCGACAGGGTGCGAAAGGCGAAGATATCGGCATCGTCGGCAATGAACACGCACCCGGACCAGGCATCGGGCGCAAGAGGGCCCACCCTCCACTGCTTCGTGTTCCGCAGCCGCTGCCACAACTTGAGCGGAGCTTCCCCCGTCATGGTGGCAAATCCCAGCAGCCGGTAAATCTCCTGCGGCGCCAGCTCCCTAGCCGCGGCTTCGCTTGCGCTCTCCGCCGGGCCGGGAAGTGCCGCGGGGGAAGCCGCAGGCGGGGCGATGGATCTCAAGCGCCGGCTCGGGTCACCCCGACCGTACGCCGCCGTCGCCGTCACCCCTGCCCACTTCACAAAACTCCGACGCGTCAGCTTGGACATGTTTTCTCCTGGGCAATACTCAAGATAATTTCTATGCGCGGCCATCCTAGACGAAACGTGGGTCTGTTTCAAGAATTGGTGGCCATAATGAGGGGAAGTGGCTTGCGATCACTTTGCACTGGACCGCCGACTGGCGCAGAGCGAAGCTCTGCTGTTGAGCAACCTGCGCCGCGTGAGAGGCGCTGCACCAACACCCATCACGCCCGCTTAGCGACGGCATTTCGCCCTGGACAACTGGCATTGATTGCACACTCGTTCATTTTGAGGCTGAACCGGCCACCCTGGTTCCGCGCTCTGCTTCAAAGATCGCAGACCTCCGCTCTGCGCCGGCCCTCGGACTGGGCGAGCTGAATCTTCGTGAATAACACCCTTCTCCCTGCCTACTACGGCATTCCCACCCTCCAAATGTCCGATGGATACGCCGCCCCCGGAAACGAGAACAACGGCTACAGCGAAATCGAGAACATTTTCGAATATGGGGACAACCTCAAGATAATCAAGGGCAAGCATACGTTCACCTTGGGCGCGGACATTCGGCGGGGCCAACTCTGGAATGCCGATGGCTTTGTGGCGGATGGGGTTCTCGGCTTTACCGGCTCTTACACGGCTTCGGATCCCACCATAGCGCGCAATGGCACGGCGGGTCCGGCGGCGGGCAACTCATTTGCCGATTTACTGCTGGGGTCTCCGCTCTCGATTGTCGCCCCAAGCCCCATCGGATCGGACCTCTTCAATCTGCGTGGAACCGAATGGAATTTCTTCTTCGAGGACGACTACCGGGTAACCCCACGTCTGACCCTCAACCTCGGCTTGCGCTACGAATTTCCGGGCGGGCCGGGTACCTTTCACAGCACCAACCTTTTCGCCCAGCCTGTTGCTGGACCTCGGCTACGTCGGAGCCCGCGGGCTGCACCAGCCGTATTCGCAGAGCTACAACGAGGCTGCACCTCCCCCCGTGGCGGGCGACCCGTGCAACTATTACCAGGACATCTCTCTGGTGCCCGCTGGAAGCCCCTGCCTGAGCGACCCTAATTTCGTGCCGATTATGGCGCGGGTACCCTACAAGAACGTTGGAGCGCACAGCGACGCCGACTATTACTTCTTCAACGCCAGTTACCAAGCCTTGCAAGCCAGGCTCAATAAACGTTTCTCGCAGGGGTTCCAATTCATGCTCAACTACACATGGTCCAAAACCCTGGACGAGGGATCGGAGATAGAGCATTTCAACGGCGATTTCAACCACCCCCAAGACCCGTATCACTTGTATAACGACTATGGCCTCTCCCAACTCGATCAGGCCCACCGCCTGGTGGTGAGCTATTCCTATGCCTTGCCGGTCGGGAAAGGGCGGCGTTGGTCGCTCGGACCAGCGGACTATGTGCTGGGGGGGTGGAATCATAGTGGGATCCTCACTTTTGCCACTGGCCTGCCCTTCACCGTGTTCTGCTGCAACTCCGGTGTCGATCAATTCGGCGACAAGTACCAGCAGCGGCTGCGCGCGAACGTTAATGGCGATCCGACTAAGAACTTCAACCAGAGTGTTCATCGAGTGGTTCAACCCCAACGTGTTTACGACTCCGCCACCGGGCACTTACGGCAACTTGGGTCGAGACACGCTGCGCGCGCCGGGCGAAAGGCAAGCCGACCTCGCCTTCACGAAAGACACGCACGTATTCGGCGAGCAGCATACGCTCCAGTTCCGGGTGGAAATCTTCAATTTTCTCTCCAGTTGGCACAACGGAACTGTCTTTCCCGCAAGCCGCATGACGAACAGCCCGTCGAACTGCACACCCGGAGCCAGCGGGACTTGCCTATTCGGTTCGCTTGTGCCCCTGAACGGTTTGGGCGAGCTGAACCTATGGACTCCCCACGTCATTCAATTGTCTTTAAGATATTCCTTTTGACGTCACGGGACCGCCGCTGCCCACGGACTGGCAGGCGGGGAGAGGAGAATGCCGAATGGAAAGACGAGAATTCATAGGCAACGTTATGGCCGGGGCGGCGGTTGGGGGTGGCCGTCCCGCTCGAATGGAAGCAGCGGCCCAAGGCGCTTCGCCTGGGGGCGCAGGCCCAAAGGCGGAGGGAGTCTTTATCGAGCGTGCCCGTCGCGGGCAAGCCCCACGCCGGTAAGGTGCTCGCTGCCATTCAGCCGCATGCCGACGATCTTCCGTTTTATGCAGCCGGCACGATCCTCAAGTTGCTCGACGAGGGCTACACCGGCCACCTGATCCGCACCACGAACGACGATATGACCGGGCCCGGAACCGTCGGCGAAGGCGTGCTAGCGAACGAGCGCGATAACCAAGCGATGGCGAGGGTCTTGGGACTTAAGAAGGTGTTTCGACCTGAACTACGGCAACCACCGTATGGACCAGATGAATGCCGGTCGAGTTACGCGCCCGCCTGATCTTTCTTTTTCGGCTGCTGAAAGTGGATACGGTCATTTGCTACGACCCGTGGGGCCACTACGAGGAGAACCCAGATCACTACGTGACCGCGCGCGCGGTGGAAGCGTCGTGCTGGATGGCCGACACGGTGAAGGATTATCCGGAACATTTCGCCGCCGGGCTAGAGCCGCACTTCGTGAGTGAGAAATACTACTTCGCGCGGGGACCCCAACTGGTGAATCGCGTGGTCGACATCAGCGCGTTCATGGACAAGAAAGTGGAGGTCAACCGCGCTAACAAGGCCCAAGGGACGGCGGGGGATAACGGGGCCCGACTTCGCGCCAGCCTGGCAGCTCGAAAGCTGCGGTTGCCGATCCTGGGCAATGACGATGAAACCGCAGACCGACAGTACATCAAAGAGTTGGTGCTTGCTCAATGACCGCGAGGTCGGTCGCCGGTACGGTCTTCAGTATGCGGAGGCATTCCACTACATTGCTCCGGAGCCCCCGGTGATCTCAGAAGATTACATCAAGCAGCATGCAGTACCCTTGGAATAACGGCCCGAGCCCAGTGGGGTCCGGCGCGTGATCGCGGCTTCGACGAGGGACGGCGTAATCACCCGGAACCTTCCCCGGTCACCAAAATATCTGCTAATGTGTGTCTCGCCCGTGTGGCCCGCCTTTGCGCCTGTTGACTCTGCCGACTTCGGGGGCGAGTGCGGACTCCAAGCTACTAGTGCAAGCAACTCGTGGGGAAGAGTCGCCGCGCGACGGCAGCAGGCTGAGACGCAGTGACTGGGAGGGAATACGCCATGCAAGGCAAAATGAAGGCAGCTTGGTTGAAGGGGTTGAGACGATTTGAAATCGTGGACGTGGATATCCCGCAGATTCATCGGGATCAGGTATTGGTTAAGATCCTCAAGGTTGGCATCTGCGGGTCCGACAAGGGAATGTGGAACGGTCACCATTTCTTTAACGACCTTTACACCTGGGATCAATTTACGCCGGGCGAGCACGGTCATGAGGCCAGCGGCATCGTGGTGGAGGCCGGTCGGGACGTCAAGGGAGTCAAAGAGGGCGACCTGGTCTGCCGGCTGAATCTCCTCGGGTCGCACGACCTGGAGATGAAGTGCTTTGCCGAGTATGCCGTGGCCGACGCGCCCATCCTGGTCAACGGCGGGGATCCGGAGGTGGTCTGTTTTGCCGATCCGGTGACGGTGGCGCTGAATCACATCCATCATGCCCATGTTTCCAGCGGGGACACCGTGTGGGTGGTGGGGCAGGGATTCATCGGGCTGCTGGTCACGCAATTGCTTAGGGACCAGCACCTCAATGTGATCGCCACCGACATCAAACCCCGGCGGCTGGAGCTTGCCCGGGTTTTCGGGGCCCAAGCGGTCGACGCGCGCGAGCCCGACTGCGAGAAGCGGATCACGGCATTGGGCGGCGATATTCGGGCCGTCATCGAGTGCTCCGGTTCGGACCATGTCGTGGAGATGGCGTGTCGGCTGCTTGGTCGGGGGGGAACTCTGGTGATGATGGGCGCCTACCGCCAGAAGGTGACGCTGAATTACACTCAACTCCGTATCAAAGGGGCAACGGTGGAGTTTCCGATGAACGGCGTCAAATGCAAAGATAACTGGCGACCGGCGGCTCAAATTCTCCATCAGAACGAAATCGAGGTGAAAAGCCTCATTGACCATCGAGACCGGCTCGAGAACCTGCAGAAGGTTCTGGAGAACTACGACGGAGAATGGTTGAGAGTAGTTTTGGAACCTTAACAGGAGCAAACGAAAAATGAGTCGGACCATTCGATTTGGCATTATCGGTTGCGGGGAGGTGGGCCGTTCCCTCAGCGGAACAGACCAGTACAACGGCATCGGCGAATGGCACGCGCGCTACATCGGTGAGATGCCGGGAGCGGAACTGGCGGCCGTCTGCGACACGAATGAACGCAACGCGCAGGCTCTGGCAAAGAAATTCGGAATCAAAGATGTTTACCTCAAATACCCTGAACTGATCGCCCGCCGGGACATTGACGTGGTCAACATCTGCACGCCCAGCGGGACGCACGGGGAGATTGCCGTGGCCGCGGCAAAGGCCGGGAAGCACGTGATAGTCGAAAAGCCCATGGAGGTCACGCTGGAGCGGGCGGACGCCATCACGCGGGCGTGCCGGGAGGCCGGGGTGAAATTGCAGGTGCTCTTTCCCTTTCGGTTTGGCCGGGGTTTGCAGGCGGTCAAGGCGGCAATGCGGAAAGGGATTTTCGGGAAAATCCTTTTAAGCAATGCCCTGTGCCGGCGGTACCGTGGCCAGGATTATTACCAGAAGAGCAGTTGGCGGGGAACATGGGCGATGGACGGCGGTGGGGCTTGCATGAACCAGGGAATCCATATCATCGATTCCTATCTGTACCTGGTGGGCGCCCCACGCTCGGTCTGCGCGAGAATGGGCACGCTGGGTCATCCGTCCGCGGAGGTCGAGGATGTGGCCGCGGCAGTCCTCCAGTTTGCCGACGGGGGCCTGGGAATGATCGAAGCCACCACCTGCGCTTACCCGGACTTCGGGGACCGCATCGACCTGCATGGCGAGAAAGGATCGGTCATCCTCGAGGGGTTGCCGCCCAAAATCACTCGTTGGGAGGTCATGGATAGCAAGGAGAGCATCAACTTGAAAGATTATGAGGAGCAGGGCGAACCCAATAATCCTTACTGTCTCCACCGGGCAGTCATCGAGGACATGGTGAATGCGGTGAACAAGGGCGTCGATCCCGCCATTAACGGAATGGAAGGCCGCAAATCACTGGAAGTGATTGGCGCCATTTACCGTTCCGCGCGCGAGGGGAAAGAAGTGATGCTTGGCTGAAGCGCGCAAGGAATATGGCTCTTCAGCAGATGCGTATTGTTCGCGAATATAAAAGGAGCAACTCTGTTAGTCATGATGAACAAAGGGAAGCTGGCACTGGCAGGGGGACAGCCCTCTTGCGTTCGGAAGTGGCCCGTCTGGCCAGTATGGGACGACACAGAACGCAAGGCGCTTAACGGGGTGCTGGAATCAGGGAAGTGGTGGTATGGCGAAAAAGTGCGGCAGTTTGAGGCTGCCTTTGCGGCCTTTCAAAACGCCAGGTTTGGTGTCACGTGCAACAGTGGAACCACGGCATTGCAAACGGCGCTGATGGCTTTGGGTGTTGGTGAAGGAGACGAAATCATCCTGCCGCCTTACACCTTTATCGCCACGGCAAACACCGTAGTCAGCGTGGGCGGCGTACCCGTTTTTGCGGATATCCTGCCCAACACGCTTTGCCTTGATCCCACCGAGGTGGAGCGCAAAATCTCCCCGCGCACCAAAGGCATCGTGCCCGTGCATTTTGCGGGACACGTCGCGGACATGGATCGGCTTGCGGAAATCGCGAAAAAACACAAGCTATTCATCTTAGAAGACGCTTGCCACTCCTGGGGCAGCCAGTGGAAAGGCAAAGGGGCCGGTGCGCTCGGCGAATGCGGAGTGTTTAGTTTTCAAGCCACCAAGAATATCAGCAGCGCCGAAGGCGGCATCATTCTCAGTGACGACGAGGAACTCTCCGAGCTTTGCCGCAGCTACACCAACGTGGGACGTCTCAGAGGTTCCCAGTGGTATGACCACGAGTATTTGGGCTGTAATTTGCGCATGACGGAGTTTCAAGGGGCCTTGCTCCTCGCCCAACTCACCCGGCTGGAAAAGCAGACGCTCAAACGTCAAGCGAATGCTGAGCTTCTCGACCGCGAGCTGCGTGGCGTGCCCGGCATTTGCCCGCTCGACAATGATCCGCGCATGGCGCGACGCAGTTACCACATTTACATCTTTCGGGTGGATACCCAGAAGCTGGGGATTTCCGTCTCACGTTTCATCGAAGCGCTCGCCGCGGAAGGCGTTCCTGCTTACCGAGGTTATGGTAAACCAATCTACGCCAACGGTCTTTTCCAAAAGGCCAGTCAAGGCAAGGCGCGGCACCCCATCACCGCGCCATTTGCGGGTAAAGGCGTGGACTATTCCAAAGTGTCCTGTCCGGTCTGCGAGCAGGTTTGTCAGGACGCCGTATGGATTTGGCACAATGCTCTGCTTGCCGAAGAAGACGACATGCACGCCATTGCCGCAACTGTTCGAAGGGTTGTTGAGAATATTGGGGAGATTCGTTGACGGGCCAGGGGGTGTCCTAAAGACCAATGGGAATCTTGGATTGGTTGATCGTAAGCGGCTACCTCGCCGTGCTGGGGGCGGTGGGCATTGTGGCCACCCTCCGGGTGAAGAACACGGGCCAGTATTTTTTGGGAGGGCGGCGCTTCGGCAAGCTGCTCATGGTGGCCCAGAGTTTCGGCGTAAGCACCCATGCGGAAATGCCGGTGAGCCTGGCGGGGGCGGTCTACAGCATGGGCATTTCGGCGATCTGGTATCAGTGGAAGAACCTCTTCGCCATGCCCTTCTACTGGCTCATGGCCCCTCTGTTCCGCCGCGTTCGGCGCACCACCTCGGCCGAGGTGATGGAGGACCGCTATGGCGTCGGCATGGGCGTGCTCTACGTGTTGTACGCCTTCATCTTCTTCATCATTGCCCTCGGCAGCGTCCTGAAGGGAGGGGCGAAAATCCTGAGCGAGGTATTGGGCGGTCGTCTGAGCGTCAATCAGGTGGTCGTGGGCCTGGCCGTGATTTTCATTCTCTACAGTTTCACCGGCGGCCTGGTGGCCTCCACCTGGAGCAACTTCATTCAGGGGCTATTGATCATTGTGCTTTCCGTCATGCTGATTCCGCTGGGGTGGAGTCTGGTGGGCGGGTTCAGCGGGATGAAGCAAACGCTGCCAGCCTATTTCTTCTCCATGGCGACGCCCCAGCAGATCGGTCCGTGGTTTATCGCCATGCTGACGCTGAACGGCCTCATCGGCATCATGGCCCAGCCCCACATGATTGCGGCGGTGGGCACGGGCAAGGACGAGTACACCTGCCGGGTGGGATTCCTGCATGGCATGGTCATCAAGCGCCTGTGCACGATCGGCTGGGCCATCGTGGGCCTGATGGTGGCGGCGATGGTGGCACGGGCGCTTTTCAACACCACGACGCTGGTGGATCCGGAGGAGGCCTTTGGCTTCGCCTGCCGTCACCTGCTGACCAACGGTTTTCGCGGCCTGCTCTTTGCGAGTGTCATGGGCGCCACCCTCGCCTGTTGCTCCGCCCTGATGATCGACAGTGGCGCGCTCTTCACCCAAGGACTTTACCGTCCCCGGCTGGTTCCGGGGCAATCCGACCGTCACTACCTCTGGGTGGGACGCTTCAGCGGGCTGGCCGCCGTGTTGATCGCGGTGGCCTACGCGGTGTTCTTCATCCAGAAGGTGCTTTATTCCTTCCTGCTCATGGAGACGATAGCCACTTACATGGGCATCAGCCTTGTCGCAGGCATCGTCTGGCGACGGGCGAATCGCTGGGGCGCAGCCGGCAGCGTGATAGTGGCCCTGGCTGTCAACTTTTACTTATACCACTTGCGGAAGGAACGGCTGGATTACTGGGACCCGAATATCTTTCTCGCCGCGCTCCTCGCGGGCATTGCGACGCTCATCGTGTTGAGCCTGCTCACACCGCCTGAACGCGGCGCTCGAGTCGATGACGTTCTTCGCCAACCTGGAAATCCCTTCCGATCCTGGCACGGAAAAGGTTGAAGGTCTGGACGCTCGCGGGCCTGGCGGAGGTGGGCCGTCGAGCCGCGGGAAGGGGCCGCCAGTTGCTTTTCGTCAATCTTCTGCACCCGCGGCGGGGGGCGCATGGCGCTAGCTTCTTCCGAGCTTATCGAGATGACCTGAAGGGCTTGGCGATGGGGTCCGCCCTAGTCATGGGGATCGTCATCTTCATGTGGTTGATCTTGCACCTCTGACGCCACGGAGCAAGGAGTCTCGACAGCGACCATGGAGGTCAAAGCCAACATTGCCGACATGGGGCTGGCGCCTCCAGGTGGTCGGCAAGGAGATGCTCATACGCGTCCCAACTCACGTTTTGCAGCACCACTCTCTCTTCCGGAAGGTTAAGAACACTGCCCACGGTCGAATTTCTCCACTCACACGCAACTTACCGCAAAGTGAATCCTTCTTCCACTTCAAGTCGCCATGAATCTTGACATCAACATGCTGAGTGCGCTAGCCTTGGCTACATCTGGTGCTTATCAAGGGTGAATTGTCCCTCGGGCTGGTAGCCGCAACACGGCAAGGATTAAGGGGCGTTCAACGACCGTGTGCAGAAGCGCCAGGTGAAAGAAGGTGAGGGTAACATGGCCGACGCGCCGACTAAGACGGGCCGATACGAGGTCTTGCGTGAGTTGGGCCGCGGCTCGATGGGTGTGGTTTATCAGGGCTACGACCCTGTCATCGGGCGAGGCGTGGCGATCAAAACCATGCTTACCGAGGGCCTTACGCCGGAGGATTTTCGGCAGTTCAGTGCCCGGTTTCAGCGCGAGGCCCAAGCGGCCGGCGTGCTGAACCATCCCAACATCGTCAGCGTTTTCGATTACGGCGAAGACAGTGGCCTGCTTTACTTGGTGATGGAATTCCTGGAAGGAAAATCGCTGGAGAAGTTGGTTGAGGGCCAGAAGGTTCTTCCGATCGAAACCATCATCCCCATGTGCGAACAGGTTTGCGCCGCGTTGGACCACGCCCACCAACACGGCGTCATTCACCGTGATATCAAGCCAGCCAACATTATGATTCTTAATAATGGGTTGGTGAAAGTGACCGACTTCGGCGTGGCCAAGCTGGTCTCGATGGGGATGACGCAAACGGGGCAAGTGCTGGGTACGCCCAATTACATGTCGCCGGAGCAGATCAAGGGCCGGCAGATTGACGGCCGTTCTGATATTTTCTCCTTGGGCGTCATTCTTTACGATCTGGTGACCGGCGAGATGCCGTTCGCCGGACAGAACATTACCACCGTCATTTACAAGATCATTAACGAAAATCCCATTCCGCCTCGCGAGCTGGATGCCACGATTCATCCCGGTCTAAGCTACGTGATTTGCAAAGCCCTGGCCAAAAACCCCGAGGAGCGCTACCAGACTTGCCTGGAGCTGGTGTACGACCTGAAGAATTTCAAGCAGCTCGGGGGATCGGTGGCGCCCTCCTCCACCGTCCAGCTCCGCGTTCCGCCCCTGCAAAGCACCCACCTGGAGCGTGCGGCGGGGCCGCCTGTGAAGAGCCCCCCGCCGCCCGTCGCCCCGCCAGAAGCGACTCGGATAGCGCCCATTCAACAAGCTTCCCCCGGGCCAGCGCCTGTACAAGTCATGGCGCCGACGCCGACCCAGCAAAAACCCCATGCTTCCTCGATGGTTTGGATCCTCATGGCGCTGCTGGGGGTTGCAACCCTGGGCATCCTGGGGGGAGGATACCTATACTTCTTCAAAGGGAAGCCGCAGGTAGCTAGCCCCCAGCCGCAGGCAGCTAACCTCCAGTCGCAGGTACCTAGCCCCCAGGTGCAGGCGGTCAACCCCCAGCCGCAGGCAGTTAATCCCGCGCTCGGGCAATCGCCTCCCGAGGCTGGCAGCCTCAAAGCCGGCCTTCCTGCGCGCGCGCCCCAGCCACCAAGCAAGACCCTGGCGGAAAAACCGGGCGCGGGCAAGGGGGAGCCTTCCAGCAAGCCGAGCGAGGCGCCTGTGGCAGTCCCTCCTCCCTCGCCCGCTGGCGGAGGGCCCAGCGCTGCCTCCCTTCCCTCTGCCAGTGGCGGAGGGCCTAGGGCGGCCCCCAAGATGGGCCAATTGCTGGTCACGGCGAATGTCCCCGGGGCCAAGATTTCGGTCGATGGCAGCAGCGAACCCGGCTGGGTCACTCCCTACTCGTCCACGATCGAGCGCCCCGCCGGCACTCATCAAGTGGTCATTTCGAAAGAGGGGTACGACGATTACCAGCAGTTCGTCAGCATCGAGGGCGGGAAAACCGTCACGGTCAACGTCCAGCTCGCGGAGGCAAAGGGAGACGTCGTTATCATGACCACGCCGCCCGGCTTGGAGGTGACGATTGATGGGAAGTTGCTGGGGCCCAGCCCGGTGCGGGTTACGTTGCCTGTTGGGAACCACAAATATACCGTCAAGCGAGCGGGGTGGGAGCCTTTCGAAGGTAGCTTCGCGGCGAAGAGTGGGGCGGTGATAACAGTCAAGGTCAACATGGGCGGATAAGCTGCGGCGAGAGGATTGTTGTGCGGTCGATAGGAGGCCGCCCCACGCACAAGTCGCCACCCTGAATACCGGCGTGCGGCCTGAGTTCTCCGCGGTGGTTCGCCAGGAATAATTCGACCGGTCCTCATGGCACGATTCGTTATTACCGACCCAACGAACCGAACTCAGATCTTCGAAATCAGCGGTTCAACGGTGAGCATCGGACGCGCCGATTCCAACGATCTGGCGCTCCATCACCCTAGCGTATCCCGCAGTCATGCCCGCGTGACCGTGTTGCCCGGGGAGACGGTCCTGATCATCGACCTGGGGAGCATGAATGGCACGTTCGTGAACGGCCAACCGGTCCAGGAGCACCGTCTCGCCGACCAGGACCGGATAAGTATCGGCATCTTCGAGCTCAAGTTTGATGCGGCCACGGCGCTTCCCTTTTATGTTGAAGCGGGCCGCGACGCCGGCAGGGATATCACGGGGTTGATCGGCCGGGACAGCCTGAGCACCGGGCTGCAACCGGAGATGGAAGCCGCGCCTGCGCCGGAAGCGGCCCTCCGGGAGCGGCTGACAACTCTGGAGCAGGAAAATAAACTGCTCAAGCTGCTGCTGGCCGTGGGCAAGACTCTTTCCTCCCTGCTGACCCCTGAGGAAGTGATACAGCAAGTGATGGAGCTCGTGTTCCAGATGGAGAACGTGGAGCGTGGCTTCGTAATGCTGCACGACGAAAAGAAGGGGTTCAGGCCGGCCGTCTTGCTTTATAAGGACGAGCGGCACAGGACCGATTCGCACGGCCCCATATTGTCGACGACCCTCATCGACCGGGTGATGAGCGAGAGAGTGCCGCTGCTGGTGCGCGACGTTTCAAGGGACCAGCGATTTTCCGGCAGCGAAAGCCTCCGGATTTCCGGCATTCGCTCTGCGATGTGCGCTCCCCTCATCTATAAGGACAAGGTATTTGGTCTTTTCTACGTAGATTGTCTGAGCAAGCCCTATGCGTTCTCGAAGGAGGATCTGGACATCTTCTCCGTTGTCGCGGCGGAAGCTGCTATCAGCTATGACCGCGCCCATTCCCACGCCGAACTCTCCCGGCGCGCCATCGAACGCCAGGCTCTGGAGCGGTTCCTGAGTTCCGTGGTCGTAGAAAAGATCCTGGCCAACCCGGACGAGATCCGCTTGGGGGGGGAAAACCAGATCGCCACTATTCTGTTTTCGGACATCCGAGGGTTCACTCGTCTGTCCGAGCGCCTGCCGCCGCAACAAATCGTCGAGCTGCTTAACGAGTACTTCAGCGAAATGACGGACCTTGTTTTTGAAAATGGAGGCACGCTGGATAAGTACCTTGGCGACGGAATTATGGCGCTGTTTGGCGCTCCTTTGCCCAAGCCCGACGACCCCCGACGGGCGGTCAAGACGGCCGCCGAGATGCAGCGTGCCCTCACGGGTCTCAACCGTCAATGGCAGGCTCGCGGGCACGAGCCCTTACAGATGGGGCTGGGCATCAACACCGGCCAAGTGACCGCCGGGAACATCGGCTCCTCGAAGCGCATGGACTACACCGTCATCGGTGACACCGTGAATCTGGCTTCCCGGCTGTGCGCCAACGCTGCCGGAGGTCAGATTCTGATTTCCGAATCCACCTTCGGGGAAATTCATGGCTACCTCCCCACCCAACGACTGGAAAGCATCAAGGTTAAAGGCAAGGCCGCGCCGGTGGAAATTTACGAAATTCTCTGGAACCACCCTGGGGCGGAGCGGGGACCTGCTATGTAGGTCCGCGGACTTTGCTGCTCTTGATCCCTGTTGACCTGCGGCCTTTTCTGGGAAAGAATAGGGGGTAGGTAGGGCTATATCCGACTGGAGGTTCGATCACGAAACGCCTGGGGCGTAGAGTTTCGCAGCTACCCTAATCGGGTGTGGCTGGCACTCACCCGTGGATAGCTTCGGTCGCCCGGAGCACTAAATATGTCTAGCGAAATAACCTATGAAGGAACTGTACGCTATATTCCATGCGGGAACTGCGGAAGTGTGAACCCGGCGGGCGCGGCCGTCTGCGCCCGATGCGGGAAGCCCCTCCAGGCTGCGGCGGCTCCTCCCGTCTCTCGGCCGAACGTTCCACCGTCGGCACAACTTGAATGCCCGAAATGTCATAAGACTTTTCCGGCCGGCAGCAAGTTCTGTGGTTTCTGCGGCACACCGCTTGCGGCTACGCCCCAAACGGCTCTTCCGCCACAGCCACCGCGGCCCGTGGCGCCGCCGCCCGCGGCTCCGTCAATTTCCCATCAGGCCACCCCACAAGTTTCGGCACCGGGTGTCTCTCGGCTGTCTCCTGCGGCGGGTGGCTCTCCATGGGCGCCACCGCAACCTCCACTCCCGAAGCCTGCCGCCCCGGCGCCCATTCCGCCCGTTGCCCGCGCTCAGCCGCAGGCAATAAGCCCTCCACTGGCGAGACCCGGCTCGACCCCGGACGCTCCCCCTGCGCCATTGAGAGTCCCAGCCCCACCGAGACCCGCTCCCCCAACTCCATCACCCCTCACGGCAAGGGCAGATTTTCCTTTGCCTGCCGACGCGCTGGAAGGGACCATGGTCTTTGGCGGACTTCGCGCGCCGAGTATTCAAGCGCAAATCAAAGAGAAAACGCATGATGGCTTCTGGGGGAATCCCCTGCCGATCGTCGGAGGAGTTTCCATCGGCCGCGCCAATTGTGAAATCAATTTTCCTGATGATGCACGGCTTTCAGATCGCCATACTCTGCTATCAAATCGCGAGGGCAAGTTGTTCTTGGCGGATCTCGGTAGCCAAAGCGGGACGTTCATCAGGCAGCGACGGGACAGTGGACTCCTCCCTGGGGATGTGTTTCTGTTGGGACAAGATCTGTTTCGATTGACCACCCAAAGCCTGGACGATCCGGCGAGCGCCAATGTCGCGCAAGGAACGGTGGTATGGACTGGACCACCCAAGCTCCAGCGCGGCCCGGTCACCGCCAAGCTCGAGCACATCCTGCTGACAGGTGAGGTCATTGAAGAGTTCAAATTGGAAGAGCCTGAAACCACCTTGGGACGGACAAACGCCAATCTGGTGTTTAAAGACGATCATTACATGTCTGGCACCCACGCGCGCATTGTGGCGCAACCGGGACGCTTCATCCTGCAGGACTTGAGGAGCCGCAATGGCGTCTTTCGCCGGGTACGAAATGAGATTGAACTCGAGGATGGCGATGAGTTCTTCCTGGGGGAGCACATCTTCCAGGTGGAGATCAAGCGGGTCAGTTGATAGTCTGCAGTTTATAGTTGCCCCGCGAAATCCTCCTGCTTGAATTCCTTAAAATCCACCACCGCGGTGGGGTCCGCTGGAGGAAGCCCCGGTCCGCTGAACTCTGCCATGACTACCGTTATGTTGTCGCTCCCGCCCTTGGCGTTGGCTTTACGGATCAAGGACTCGCACTTGTCAGCCAGGGGTTCGGTCCCCTTCACTGTCGCAAGGATATCGGTTGCGGGAACCATGTTATACAGGCCATCGCTACAAAGCAGAAGGCTGTCGCCCTGCCGGACTTTGGCATACGTCATCTTCACATTCACGCTCTCGCTGCTCCCCACCGCTTGGGTCAGAATGCTCTTGCGGCTGTCCAATTCCGGGTCGGCGGGCACATCGACGCCAATTTCCTTTAGATAGTTCAAAAAGGTTTGATCGCGAGTCAACTGGGTCAACTCGTTATGGCGAATGAGGTAGGCCCGGGAATCTCCAACTTGCGCCACAAAAAGATAAGGCCCGAACAAAGCCGCCACCGTGGCCGTGGTGCCCATCCCACGATAAAAGGGATCGCTTTGCGCTTTCTGGTGGATGATCTGGTTGGCATATTCAACAGATTCCCGGAGCAGGAGCACAAAGTTCACCTCGCTGACCTGATCCAGGGACTGGAGATTTTCATACAGGCGCTTGGGGACGGTGAGGGTACAAATCTGGCTGGCAACTTCCCCGCTCGCCTCCCCTCCCATCCCGTCAGCCACCATGAACAGCGAACCGTGACTCCCCAGTGTGTGGGCACGAAGTGGAGGCGTAGTACCCACTTCGCCCGTGGTCAGGTTGCAAGCCACAAAATTGTCTTCGTTGTTCTTGCGGACGCGACCCATGTCCGAAGCACCGAAGACCTTGACGTTGATTACGTTTTGCCCTAACCCCGCCGCCTCACCCAAAGTGGTCACTCTCCCTCTGTCAGGCTACTTCATTCCTGTATGCGCAACATAATCCTCTGAGAAAACCCTTTTGCGTACTTCGACCTGACTTCTTTCTTACCACACCCCGGCCTCCGTATCAAGCGCTATACCTTTTAGGGAACAGGGAACAGGGAATAGGGAACAAGGAAAAGGGGAGAAGAAATTGGGAATAGGATATTGGGAAAACCTCTTCCCTTCCCTGTTCCCTGTTCCCTATTCCCTATTCCCTGTTCCCTATTCCCTATTCCCTATTCCCTGTTCCCTATTCCCTGTTCCCTACTGGAGGGGCCAAGCCGGATCGCAAGTCGCTCACGATCTCGTCCGCTACGCTCCGGGCGCGGGCAAAATCCGTGGGGGGCAGCGAAATCGCCGCAACCTTGGCGTGGCCACCACCCCCGTACCGCTCGCAGAGGCTGGCAAGATTGGCGGTCTTGGGTGTAGCGTTCCATGGGTTGCTGCCCACGCCAATCTTGATTCGCGCTGGAGAGCAGCTTAGGGCCACGCTGTAAACCGCTTCTGGAAACAAATAATAAGGAATGAACTTATTGAACCCTTCGAAGTTCTGATCGGCGACGTCGAAGAATACCACACCATTCTTTAGCTCGCCCCGAGAACGGATAATATCAATGGTCTTGAGGTGAACGGCATAAAGCCGGTCAAATGTTTGCCGCACCTCGGGGGTCTGCATGATCTCCTGAAGCGGCTGGGAAATCAGTTTGGGAATCAGCCACACTGAGAACTGCGGGTCATTCGTTCCTTCAATAACCAGGGTGAGCTGCGTGGCCGGCTCACGCATTTCCACCGCCATGCGGGTATCGGGGTACTGGGCGCCATCAATCAGGTCCGCCCAATAAACCAGTTCGTCGAGCTCGGGGGCCACGAAACCGAACTTCTCCCGGCAGGTTTCAACAATAAACTTGGTGCAAGAGCGATAATCAGGCCCGTAGAATTTCTTCCCACTCCGGTCCTGGCGAAAATGCTCGGCGTCGGCTTCCGTGAGGAAAGCGCTCTGGTGATGGTCGAACCACCAGGTGAGGCGGCGGGAGCTGGAGTACTTGAAATCCACAATGACGTTCTCCGGCTCGTCGAACAGCCCTTCGTCGAATAGCTGTCCCGCCCGGTGCACTAACCCGTGGTAGCGGAACTCCGCCTTCGGGTCAACGCACTGGCGATAAAAACGCGTAAAGAGGGCCGCTGAGCCGACGCCGTCAAAGCAGCGATCGTGAAAACAAACCAGAACACCCATATCTTCATGTCGTGATTCGAGCCTGCTCAAGCTTAGGGCGAGCTCAAACCGCAAGAGTGAAACCTGCTAAATTGCATTCAGAGCGAAGAATTGTCAAGGGAAAAGGCGAGGAGAAGACGGGAGCGGGTTGCACCTCTCGAGGCAGGGAGAGGGCGCAACCCGCGGGCGCTGAAATTACGGCGGCCTGGGGTTCACACTTCTTAGCTCACTTATCCCGCTTGCTTGGCGGCTAGATCGCCGATAAACGGAATCTTATAATATTGGTTGCTGTAGGCCTTGTACATCAGGAAAATCCAATAGGCGAAAACCGCCAGCATGACCAGAAGCCCGACCAAACCCATCACTACGGCAAGAATCCCGAGCGACACGAAGCCCAAAATACTAGTTAATATCAGGTACGCAATCCAGAACACGATAAGCGCCACATTAAAGAATATGGACTGGAAGGCGTGGAAGCGCACGAACTTATCATTCTTGTAAGGCTCGATCACCAGAAAGATGATTCCGGTGATAAAACCCAAGATGTAAGTCAGTAGTCCAGCAACGTTGGAAGACATTGCCGTCCCCCCAGCGGCGGGCCCTGCCGGACCACCTGCGGTCGAACCCACCGGGGTTCCGCACGATGCACAGAAACTTGTTCCTTCGGCCAATTGAGCCCCACATTTTGCACAGAATGCCATTGGTTCGTTCCCCCCCTCTTTGAAATGGTTTGAGCCCGCCCCCGCTTGCTGAGGCTCCGGTAGACTGCGTTTACACGCTTCGAACAGCGTCAATAGCCAAAACGGGGATTGAATCCTCTACCCAGGGACGCACCATTACTAACACAAACTCTCTCCTAGCACAACCGATTTCACGGTCAGTCGAGAAAGTCGAGAGTTAAGAGTCGAGAAGTCTAAAGCCCGATCGAGTTCTCGACTTTGTTTACTGAGCGCAAGATGTGAGTGGTTGGAGGAGTCGAGCTTTAATTCTTCGACTCGCGACTTCCTCGACTGAGTGGAAGATGGGGAACATTGGAGGAGCCGAGCTTTCGACTTTTCGACCCTCGACTCTCGACTGAGGAATCAGACTCGTTGCGCGCGGCGCCGGAGAGCTTCGTGCAACCGCGCCCGAACGTCCTCCGGCAAAGGGAAGAGCTTGCCGTCGCAATAAAGGTCGATGGTCTTGCGCGTGGTGTCAAACACCGCGTGGCAGTGGTGGCACTTGCCGAGGTGAACCTCGAGCGTCGTCTTCAGTTCCTCGTCCAGTTCGCCATCCAGATAATTCGAAAGTTGATTGACTGCGTTCTTGCAGTTCACCAAAGTCATCCTCGCTTCAGAACTTTACTCAACTCTTCCCGCAGCCGCAGCCGCCCCCGGAAAAGCCGGGCCTTCACCGCGCCGATGCTCAGGTTGAGCAACTGCGCCGTCTCCTCCGTGGAGAGACCTTCCACGTCGCGCAGGTAAAAGACCGTCCGGAAACCCGGGGGAAGGGACTGGATGGCATTGCGGAGTATTTGCTCCATCTCTTCCCTAGCCAGCAATTGTTCAGGATTAGGCTTCCAGTCCGCATAATCCCGAACCAGAACTTCGCCGTCCTGATCCTCGGTCTCTTCAAAAGGAACTTCTTTGCTGGACCGGCGCTTCCGCAGCTTCATCAGCGCTTCATTAACCGCGATGCGCACAATCCAGGTGTAGAAACGTGAATCCTCTCGGAATTCTGGGAGATGCTCAAAAGCCTTCAGGAAGGTATCCTGGAGCACGTCCTCGGCATCTTCCGGGCTTCCCGTGATGTTCATCCCGAGCCGGTAGATTTTTTTCTCGTAGCGGTTGACGAGCTCCTCGAAGGCGGCGTAGTTGCCCGCCTTCGACTCACTCACCAGAACAGACTCATCGCGCGCCAGCGTGGCCGCCTGAGGTTCACTCATCGGTGCGTCCTGCCCCACCTGGCCTGCGCTGATGTGTAAGACATCCGCGGGCCGCCTGCCTCGCTTGCCACCGACCGTACTGCTCGCCGGAGGCGGAATCGGCGTAGGCGTCCCGCTCAACTGTCCCACCACTATGGATGCACAAGGCCTGTACTAAGATACAACCTCGGAGCAAGTTTCGCAAGCCTTGTGCGGCAGCGGAGCTTGCAGTGGATGGCCGGGTAAGGCAGAATGGCGTGTACACTGTTTTGGGAGGGCGTATCAGGAGACGACTCCGTGCTCTGTCCGCCTTGATTCCATGCTTAAGAGCCCTTCAGCACCGATGCTCGTGAGGCCTCGCGAGCCCTTCAACTTTGCCCGCACGCTGCGATTCATTCTCAGTCCGCCGGAGCTTTTGAACGGACGGCGCTTCCCTCCTCTGCTCGATTATTTTGAGGAAGGGGAATACCGCCGCGTAGCGGAAATTGGCGGGCAATCGGCGCTTTACGGAGTCCGCGAGGAAATCCAGGGAGGGAAACCTACCCTGCACATTCGCATCCTGGCCGGTGGGGCGGATGATAACTTTCGTCACGCTCTGCTGGCTCAGGTTGAGCGTCAGTTCTCAACCGACCTCGACCTGACCCCCTTCTACGAACGGGTGAAATCCGACCCCGTGCTCAGCCGCCTCTGCCGGCATTTTCGAGGCATGCGCATTCCCCAAGCGCCCACGGTATTTGAAAACTTGACCTCCGCCATACTCGAGCAGCAGGTGAACCTCAGCTTTGCACACCAAGTGAAGAAGGCCTTGATTGAAACCTATGGTGGACGCCTGGACTTTGAGGGTCGCCGCTATGACGCCTTTCCCCAGCCTGCCGCCCTGGCCATCACCACGCCCAGCGAGTTACGCCGCCTCAAAATTTCCGGCCCCAAGGCCCGCTACTTGATTGGCATATCGCGGACCACGCTGGATGGCAGCCTGGACCTGGAAGGCCTGCGCGATCTTGAGCCCGCCCTGGCTCACTCCCGGCTCATGGAACAAAAAGGCGTGGGCCCTTGGACGGCCCAGTACGTGGGCCTGCGAGCGCTGGGGCACCTCGATTGCCTGCCCGCCGCAGACGTGGGCTTGCAGAAGGTGATCCGCGACCTCTACGGACTACGCCAGCAGCCCTCTGCCGCGCGCGTCGAGAAACTGGGCGAGCGCTGGGCCGGGTGGCGAAGTTACGCCACTTTCTACCTCTGGCTGACCTACTGGGAAGACACGGCATGGAAAGCCAGCCTGATCGAGGGTATCCGTGCGCAAAAGAAAGGGAAATCCACATGAAGTCTATTCCGGCAGACCTTGTCCAGCCATTTCTGGCCCAGGCCGAGCGATTGCTCCTGCAACTCTATTGGCCGCGCATCGAGGCGTGTGTACGCGACCTTTCCCCTGAACAAATCTGGTGGCGAGCCAATCCGGCCTCGAACAGCGTGGGCAACCTGATGCTGCATCTGGAAGGAAACGTCAGGCAGTGGATCATTTCAGGCCTGGGTGGCGCGCCGAACCAGCGCAAGCGCGACGCCGAGTTTTCAGAGCGTGGCCCCATCCCTCGCCGCACCATCCTCTCACGGCTGCGCAAGGTAGTACGCGAGGCTTGCCTCGTGATGCGAGGTCTGGATGAGCAGGATCTCTTGCGCACTTATTCCATTCAAGGGTTCCGGGTCACCGGAACTCGTGCCGTCTTCACCGTTGCGGAGCATTTTTCCCACCATACGGGACAGATCATCCTGCTTACAAAATTGCTTGGCGGAAAGGACCTGAAGTTCACCCATTTGCCGGGGGAAAGGAAAAGGAAAGTAAACGCCGCGAATATTCCAGCCCTTTGAGGGAGTCGAGGAGTCGACTTCTCGACCCCTCAACTCTTCGACTCCGCCACCACTACTGAAGTTGGTGGACTTGTTTGGCGAGGATAACCAACGTGCCCGCCGGAACAGGCACGCCGTAGATCGTTTGCGCTTGCTGCTCGAAGAACGGCAGGCCCTTGACCACCAGGGTGGGCAGGCCGGTTTGCCTACTGAGCGAGGACAATCCACCCAGATTGACGAAGGTGGTCTGGTTCGTGGTCAGGACCATGGCAGGCGTCCCCTGAAACATGACGGGGCAGGGGCTGAAGGTGAATGCCCCCGTCTTATCGTCCCCCGCGACCTGTAGCAGCGCAGAGAAACCACCCTGAATGGATTGCAGCTTGTCGTAAACCTTGAACGCCGTGACGGTGGTGGGGAGACTCGGGGCGCCCGAGCCGCTGCTTGCTCTAGGCAATGTAACTAGCCCATGGACAATCACCTCCTGGCCCACGCTGAAATTGCCGGGACCAAAAGGCAAGTTGGCAAAGTTGCTGCTCCGGGAGGAATACTGATAGGTGGTGGAAGACGAAAGGTTAACAGTGACCACGGTATCGGGCTCGATAACGGACGCGTCGTTGGGCTCCACTTGGCGCGCCCAGAGGTTAAAGTTGGTCACGTTCCCACGCCCATCCCTTGTCAGCGAGGTGACCGGCCCGATGACAGCCAGTGTAGGCGGCGCCGTACTTCCGAGTGGCGGGACGGATTCCGTGTACTCGTTCTCCACGTAGGTGGCCACGAAATTTCCGTCCACGTCAATGTAGGCATCCACTTCCATAAAACTATCCGTCACCAGTTGGTTGAGCTCGGAAAAGCCATAAAGCTGGGAAGAACTGTTGAGATTGATAGTAGCAAGGGGCGGTGAAGTGATGGAGGCAGAGAGCAGTTGCAGGGTGAAACTTCCGTCATACAGGCCGAGGTTGCCTGGTGGGGGAATCGTCACCGAGCGCACAAAACCTACCAGGTCGTCCAGCTCACCAAAGCCCTGGCCCTGGCTTCCCGCTGCCGTGATGGGCGTAATGCTGATTTCGGGTATCGCGGTAACCACGAGCTTTCCGGTGGCCGGGTTCGTGGTGATGCTCTGAATCATGTGGAGCATATCAAAATCGATCTGTATTACGCTGGCCTGGCTCTTGTTGATGACTAAAGGCGGATTGACCGGAACCTTAATATTTTTCAAAGGGCTGAGCGTCAAATTGGGGATATTGATGGGTGGATTGGGCGGCAGGATCGTGGGATCGAACATAAACACTTGGGGCTCAGCGAGCGTGAGGTAGGCAAGGTTGTAAGTCCCGGGTTTGGCCGAGCTCATGTTGAGCGGGGTGGTAAAGTCTCGCAAGCAGCCAAGGTTTATATGGATGATCGGCTGGGAAATGGAACCGCTATTGATGGGAACGGTTCCGGCGCCGCCAGGACCGACGAGAGCCAGATCGGTGATATTGAATGGGAATGATACGACGTCGCAAAAACCGGGGGCATCGGTGACCAAAGTTGTGAGCGAACCCGTGGCGGTCGTCGTCGTACTCGTACTCGTGTACGACGATCCTACACATGAGGTCAGAAATCCGACGGCTAGCGCCGCCGTCAGGGCAATCGTCGCAATCCGCTTGAGCATTAGGTCTCGACTCTCTCCCTCTCTTGTGCCCCCCGCGAGGCGACTCAAGCACATTCCACGCCGCTCAAACTCTGGAGTTGAATCCCAGCGCCCCTCGCGGTTCCGTCCACCGGCAACACTTCCCTCAGATGATGAATAACCCCCCTTGGGTTATCCGGCCCCGGGCTGCATCTTCCGCTACCTTCCAAACTTGCGAACATACAGTGAATTGGCTCGAAATGGCAAGAGGCATTCGACGCAGGGTCGTGGTGTCATTGGCGAGACAGGGGCGCTCAAACTCACAGCCATGCTCGAATACGTGCCGCGCGGTCAAAGATCTCTTCCCGGCTGATCCCGGCCTCCGCGTACATGGCGAAGATATTGTCATTCGGCGTCTCCGGCGGGATGGTATGCGAAGCCGCCAGGATGTAACCTCCGCCATCGCTGGTCATGCCCTCAATCAGGCGCGCGGTGGCTCCGCGCACCTCCGCGACCGTCCCGCAGGGCAAGACACCCTGCGTGTCAACTCCTCCCATAAAACAAATCTGTTTTCCAAATTCCGCCTTGAGATGCAGCGGATCCATTCCGGGACAAGTGCACTGCACGGGGTTGAGCACATCGATGCCTATTTCGATCAGGTCAGGAATGATGGGCTCGAGCGCCCCGCAACAGTGGTAAGCGACCCACAGACCCTGCCGCTTCCCCACCGCAGCCACCCGGGCGAGATGGGGCTTGATCAGCGAGCGCCAAGTCTGCGGGCTCATCAGCATGGAAAGCTGAGAAGCGACATCGTCTCCCGTCCAGAGCCAATCCAGCGCAAATTGATCGCACGCGGCTCGAGCCAGCTCGAGGGCGAAGTCTGCACAGCGTCGGAGCATTTCCCCCGCGAGCTCGGGGTCGGTCGCCATGTCGAGCATGGCATTTTCCATTCCGCGCAGACGCCAGTACATTTCGAAGGCGCAGGGAGAGACGTCGCAGCCGATAAAGTAATCCCGCCCAAACTCCATCACGGGATCCATCAGCCGCAGCAGCTCGGGCAGGCGTTCCGTGGGAAAACGATAGCGGAGAATCTCCTCACGACTCGCCCCCGCCAAAGGGAATCCCGTGATCTGATTGAAACCGAGCTGCTTGGTCCATTCCACGCCCCAGAAATCCACGTGCGCTTCCCCTTCCCGGACGTGAACGATGCCTTCCATCGCGTAGTTGTTATTAACCCAAGTTTGCCGAACGTCATCCCCCATTGCCTCCGCCAAGCGCCAAGCCGGTATCTCGAGGAGCCGGGCCAGCCGCTTGGCGGTCTGCGGATGAAACCACATAAAGACTGGAACACGGTCGACAGGTTCCCGTCGCAGCGCTGCATGCACGCGCGCTTTACCATTCATCTTCGCCGGCATTGAAGTCTTCCTGTGAACCTGGTGCGAAAGGGGGGACTCGAACCCCCACCCCTTGCGGGACCAGATCCTAAGTCTGGCGCGTCTGCCAATTCCGCCACTTTCGCGAACTGCCATTATAAGCCATAATTCGTGAATCGAGTCCCAGCACGCGTGTGACAGGAGGGGTGTCGTATGGCGGAGAGGTCCATTTCGAAACCCCAGCCATTCTCGCGCAAGCGGGGAATGCACCCCTCAAGCCCGCGCTGTCTGCGATCGGATTGCCGCTCTTGGGGGAATAGCTGGCGCACTCGATCTATGGTGTAACTCATTTGTTTTCAATTACATTACCGCAATACACCTGTAAGGCCTTTGTTTTCTAAAACATTCCAGATTCGCTGGCAGGTTTTCCAAAGCTGTCCTTTGTTTTCAATAACATTCCTGCGTCGTTCCTTCATTTCAAGAGATACCACGATTAACTGGCAGGGAGTTGGCAATGACAAACTGTCGGTTCACAAAGACGCATGGAAGGGTTATCCTCCACGCCTCGACGCTCCTGGCAGGCCAATCCGGCATGAGTATCTAGGCTACCATATTGGGCACAGCATGTCAAGAGCTTTGGGGGGCCCAAGAATCGCGATTGGCGGGGTGAGGCGGTTGTGAGGAGGTGGAAAGGGTGACGGGCGCGACCTTCGGTTAACCGAAGGGAAGTCGCGAGTCAATTCAGCTCATGATTCAGGGGCCCATGCGTCCTCCGGATAATTTTTTCCCACCCCCCGCGGACACCGCCGCGCGGTAGTTCCACGGCTAGCCGTTTTTTGCCTCCCTGCTTCAGGTCCGCAGCGTCGCGCAACAGACCCGAGCGGATTGCAATAAGAGCCATTTCTCCAGGTCGGCCTTGATCTGCAGCATCCAGCCGCGCGCGTGGCGCACCAGCTTCCCCGCCAGCCGATACACCTTCCAGCGCAGCGTGGCCACCGTCACCGTGCGATAGGACGCCGGCAGCACCCGCCCTTTCAACACTTGCCCCAAATTGTAGGCTAACACCCCAATGGCAAAATACAGGGCATTGGCCTCCAACTGCCCGCACGGGTCGCCGCGGCGACCTCCATGCCAAAACCCACCTTCAGTTCCTTATGCCAGTTCTCGCTCTCCCCTCGCTGGTTGTGCTTCCAGACGACCTCGCTCGCCGGCTCCTCCCGGTTGCTGGCCACCGCGTGATAGCAATAGCGCTCCGCCTCGAACAAATTCGGCTGCGGATTCGGCCAGCGCAATACGATCAACCGGAAAGCTTGCTTGGTCCCGTTCAGGGTGTGCACCGTCTCGGCAATCTCGCGGTCGGTGGCGATGCCCGCTTGCGTCCGGTAGGGTTGCCAAGCCCCTGCCGGCAGGTTCTGAATTTCTCGCTTCACGGCGGCGTCCAGGTCCGCCGTGATCGTGAAACTGCGCCCTGGCTGGCTGTAATGGTTAATCACGGCCGCTTGGTAGGCCGCACTGTCGCTGCGGAAATAGATTCGCTTCCCCGGCGGCAGCGCCGCTTCGCAGCTCTGTGCAAACTCCAAGATCCCGGCACTGGGACTCTGATTGCCTTCCCGGAACTGGTGACCCACGCACACCCCGTTCACGTACCCCAGCAAAGGCATGTAGCCCTGCACGTGGTTATAGGTCCACGCGGCTTCCTGCTTCTCCGCCTCGATCTCTGTGGCATCCACATCCAGAATCACTTCCTCTTGCTCGAAACAAGACGCCACCAGTTTCCGGCTGACCTGCTGGATCGCTTCCGCCCCGCCCCGTCCTTGCCGACGCAGCCAGTCCCCCACCGTCCCGGCGTCCGGCACCACTTCCAAGCCCAACTCCCCCAGCACCTCCTGCTCGGCCCGCAACTCCCGCAAGTCCTCCAGCCGCCTTCCTCCCGCATGCAGCATCCACACCAGCGCCTGCACAAACTCCCGCGGCTTATATCCTCGTCCCGACTTCGGACCCTCCAGCGCTCGGTCTACTTCCTCCCACAGCTTCACCGCTCGCGCCAGTTCCTCCAACACCACCAGCCCGCCCAGACTGGTCAGCCGCTCCGAACTTCTTTCCATCTTGATAGGCAGAATCAATTGCGGTAGGCTTGCTTCCATCGTTCACCCTCCGGGTGTGGGTCTAGGATTTCTCACAAAATCTCTATAACACACATCCCGTGAGGGTGAGCGTCTTTTCTGTGGTTTTCCGCCCCCGTCAATCGCGATTCTTGGGGGGGGGAGGAGCAGGCGCGAGAGAAAACAATTCTGCGCCGGCCGTCCGGCCCCCTCGCGCCTGTCACTTGTCACTAAGTTGCAGCTACTTCCACTCCCACGTCTTCGAGCTGGTATTTCCCTTGGCATCGACTTCAAACTCGAACACAGTGGCGACGCTGTTCAGGCGCGCCAGTTTCGGAGATGCGGTGGTGAAGTACAGCGCGCCCCGATAACTGACAGCCCCGCCGGCCAGGAACTTCCCCACGCCCTGGCCCTTCCAGGTAGCCGTCTGGCCGTCCTGTGTCATGACGACCGCTTGTCCCTCTCCATACAGGCTTCCGTCCGGTCTCCCCTCCGACCAGTAGGTTGCGATAGTGTGGGCATCGATCCCCAGGAGCTTTCCGTCGTCCTCGAACGACACTTCGACCCTGAAAGTAGGGCTCGTTGAAAGCACTCGCCGGTCCGTTCGCATTCCGCGCGACTCAGAAATCAACTCTCCAAGCATAGGTCCTCCCCTTGTTCGATTGAGATTCCCGTTGTAGATGGGGTAGGGACAAATATACCCTGAAATGGCCCACTCGTCAAGCTGCCGTGACAGGCTGGCCCGGTCTACCAGCTAATCCCCCGCCGGCTAATGGACAATATGTCATATTCAGCGCCCCGACGCACTCGGCCCGTGGCCGCTCTGACTATATTGATACCAATCAGCTATTGTCTGATAAGTTTATGAATCCTTTTCGCAAAACTCGAATCTAAGTTAGTAAAGGTGCTGTGAAAGAAAGGAAAGGGTAATCGATAACATGGTTACGTACTTGAGCATGGTGCTTGGCCACTTGCTAAGCTGGCTGGCATTCGTGGCCGTAGCCCTTTATGCGGGGATAGTCCTGATGAGGTATCGTACGGACGGACCACACTACCGCCTCAGCTTCGAACTTCAAGACCCGGCAAGGTCGCTGCAGCATTTGGTGGTCTGGCTGGGCATGAAAATCCTGGAGGGCTGCCTACGGATGACAAGAGCCATTTTAAACGTCCTTTTAGAAGCCTCTGCTGAGGTTGGGGAATGGTTTATACGTCTCAACCCTACCGTGCAGGAAAGTGTCCGCTCCCGCTTCCTCGTGTGACGATGTGCGCCCGGCAGGCGCGGGGAAGACATCAAAGTAGCCTTAAACCTCACCGAACAACTGTGCTGCGAAGCCCAAGCAAGTCTTGGCCAGGCGGTCGCGGCAAAACATCGCAAAAAGATTCGTGATTCCAGGTGGCATTCTGTCCAATCCACATATCTTTCTGAACAGGGCCTCAAAGCGGCAACTTTATCGTAAGATGGTTCGTCAGAAGATGTGTAAGCTGGGTGTAAAATCCCCGCCGGAGGCCTACCTTGAGATACGATCATTTACGACGTGTACTCGTGGTTGTGGTCGCGGGGCTGCTCTTCCTACCTGCAGTTCTCTTTAGCCAACAACAGAACCCTGCCCAGGGGCGCTCGGTGCGGCTGATTTCTGTGAGCGGCAAAGTGACGGTGAAGCGCCCAGGCGCAGCCGAAGGGGTCCCAGCACAACTGAACACACCCATCGAGGAAGGCTCTGAGGTGGCGACATCGGATGACGGCCTTGCGACCGTGAAGCTCGAGAACGGCTCCACGATTCAACTGAAGGAACTCACCAAAGCTAACTTCACGCAATTAGCTACGGATGCGGATGGAAACAAACTGAACGTGGTCACGTTGGAACAGGGATATGCCGATTTTTATTTCATCCCTGAACGGCAGGCTCTCTACATGGTGAAGATTGTTGACACCACCTTAACTCCCAATGGCAAGACCAAATTCCAAACGGCCTTCATCGGGGGGAAGATGCAGGCGCGCGTGTCGGCGGGCTCCATCATAGTCTCAGCCCACTCCGGCTCCCTGACCCTGGGTAAGGGGAAGTTCATGGAGTATGAGCCGCCGTCTGATGAGGCGGTGGCGAAATCGCACGCGCGGGTGGTGCGCTTGAGCTACGTGAGTGGCAGGGTGATGGTCAAGCGGCCTGGTTCGGCGGAAGAGGAACCGGCGATGGTGAACGTGCCCATCCAGGAGGGTTTCAAGCTCTCCACTTCCGAAGGCAGTTATGCCGAAGTGGAATTTGAAAACGGCTCCACGGCACGCTTAGGTGAGCTCTCCAAATTGCTTTTCCACCAACTGGCATTGGACGCTGACGGCAACAAGCTGAACGGCATGACGTTTGAGCAGGGATATGCCACTTTCCACTTTCTGCCCGAGCACAACCTCCCGCCCTCCGCAAATCGGGATGGCACTATCCACTTACGCCGCACGTACAGCGATGTTTATCGAGTCAAGATTGCCGACGCGACGCTGACGGCAGATGGCAAGTGCGAATTCCGCACGGACCTGGAGCAGGACTGCTTGAGGGTGGAAGTTTTCAATGGCTCGGTGGATGTCGCCACTTCTACCCTGTCTTCCAAACTCGGCGAAGGCAAGATCCTGGAATATGAATCTGGCGGCACTGAGTTGGCTTTCAACCCTCGGAAAGGGATTGTCAAGGACACTTGGGACCAGTGGACGGAGGCACGGGATAGGCAGGTGCAGCTTACGGAAAAAGACGAGCCCGTGCATCCGGCTGGACCGCGCTATGGCTGGAGTGAGCTTGACACCTATGGCGAATGGATTGCCCTTTCCGACGGCAGATTCGGTTGGTCGCCCTACGCGCGGGCAGGTTGGTCTCCCTACACCCATGGCCTGTGGGAATGGTACTCGGGACTCGGCTGGACGTGGATTTCCGGCGAACCCTGGGGCTGGCTGCCGTACCACTGCGGTCTTTGGGACTTCGACTCTAGCTTTGGCTGGTATTGGATGAACCCGATGTTCGGTTGCGGACTCTGGGGGGCTTCGCTGGTCGATTGGTTTACGGGACCGGGATGGATCGGCTGGGCGCCGACGGGAAGTCCCCACCCTCCCAGAACCGGGCGGCCGGTTCATCCGAGGCCTCGTCCACCAGGGGGAGGCCATCCACGGCCTGTTCCTGTCCTAGGGCATTTCCCAAGGGGAATTGTCACGGTTCCGACCAGCGTGGTTCAGAATCGGCAGTTGATTACGCCCCAGACCGTGAACCACATCCCGCTCACGGTGGCAAACATGATTGAGCACCCGCCCTTCGAACCGGGCCCGCGGTCCACGAGCGCGGTGGACTCGTCGGCGCTGAGCGCGGGAACCACATCCAAAAGCAATACGGCGACCGCAGCGGCGCCGCCCGCACCCGCGCGGCTCAATGGGCCGAGGCCAGGCTTCGCATCGCGCCACGCTTCCGCGCCCTCGACCATCCTGATAGGAGGTGATGCGGCAAAGGAGAGTGCCCTGCTTGCGGACCATCATTTCCATTCCAGCCGTGAACCCCTGCGCGCCGTTGAAGGCACAACCCTGGGGGGACATTATCCGGCGCGCGGGTCAACGGGTGAGTTCCGCGGGAATGCTTTCGGAGGCGGGGAAAAGAATGGGGGCGCCAGTGGCAAGAACGGTCCCCGGGGTGGCCCCACCGTGTCGCACTCAACGGGCGGGTCGGGGACCGTCATCATGTCGCACGGACAAGGTGGAGGCGGCTCGCACGGTGGGGGCTATTCTGGCGGCGGAGGAGTCGGCTCGAGTAGCGGTGGAGGGCGCTCCGGTGGAGGTGGTGGAATCGTCTCCGGCGGTGGTGGCGCGGCACACTCTGGCGGTGGCGGTGGAAGTGTCTCCAGCGGTGGCCGTGCTGGCGGCGGTGGCGGTGGTGGCGGTGGCGGACACCACTAATCGGCCGTCGCATTGCAGTTGTTGAATAATTATCGTGCCTTTAGCCCCGATGCCGTTCACTTAAGATTTTTCGAGGAAGCTGTTCACTGTTCGACCCGGCCCCCCCCTTGTCCCCCTCCAAAGGGGGGAGGGGCGTACTTAGAATTGACCCTGCCCTCGATCACGCAAAGCGGGCAGAGGGGACAGGGGAGGTCCAGGCGAATCGCCATCGTAAACAATCAAGTGTGACACAGCACTAGCACCTGCCATCTGACGCCTGGCGCCTTATGCTTGCTCTTCTGCCTTGGGAATTAGCCTCACGCCTTAGGGTGGGTCTTGTCGTACACGTCGATTAGCTGTTTGATGGAGACCTGCGTGTATTTCTGCGTAGTTGAGAGGCTGGCATGCCCAAGCATTTCCTGGATAGCCCTCAAGTCAGCTCCCTCAGTGAGGAGGTGAGAGGCAAACGCGTGGCGCAGCGAATGTGGGCTGACCTTTACAGCCGGCCCGTAGTCCCGGACGTATTTCTTCACCAGCCGGTCTATGGAGCGAGTGGTGAGCCGCTCCCCCCGCACGTTCAAGAACAGGGCCTGCTGGCCGGACTTCTTCTTTTCCTGGAGAATTCTTTGCCGGACCGGGAGGTAATCCTCGAGTGCCTGCTTGGCCTTCGAGCCGAACGGCACGATCCTCTCCTTCCGGCCCTTGCCGCGGACGAGCAGCATGCCGTCTCCGAAGTTGACGCTGCGGAGGTCCAGGCCCGTCAATTCGCTTACGCGCAGGCCTGAGGCGTAGAGCAGTTCCAGCATGGCGCGGTCCCGCCGCATGGCAGGCTCTCCTGTCTTGGTGGCTTCGGCCACCCGGTCGAGGAAAGTGTTCATCTCTTCCTCAGTCATGATCCTGGGGAGGGTCTTGTCCTGCTTGGGGGTCGAGACTAGCGTGGAAGGATTCTCGGCCAGCACTCCCTCGCGCCTCAAGAACTTAAAGAATGCCCGCACCGCCGAAAGTTTCCGGGCGATAGAGGATTTCTTTTCCTGCTTCTCGAAGAGAACGCCCAGGAAGCCACGGATGCGCAAGGCGTCCACCGATCTGACATCGACTGCGGGGGTGGCGCGGCCCTGCGCCAGGTAATCCCGGAACTGGAGAAGGTCGCTGCGGTAGTTGCGCACCGTGTGCGGGGAGGCGTTCCGCTCGTACCGGAGGTAGTTGACGTAGCGCTCGATGAGTTCATCCATGTGTTGGAATTCTATTATAGGTCCAGAGTTTTTGAATCCACTCCTGGAGCGTTTCGAACTTCTCGTGGGCGCTCGAAGATTTCTTTTCGCTCCATCCGTGCTACAGCGGGATTAAGCCAGTGCCTCGCCAGCTATTCTTATTGTGCCGCGAAATCGCGGCGCCGACTATCTTCGCCGAGGCAAACCAATCGACAACTTCTTCCTCGGAGTGGTAGAAGGCGGTCGGCGCTACCAGTTGATCAAAAACATTCCAGACATTCTCCGCGAAAGAATAGTCGGAGATGTAGCAGAGGTACTCAGAGTACGGCAATAGCCGCTTCAGCCACGGAGTGCTTCTCGCGGGACGGTACAGACTTTTCAGTGCCAGGTAGAGCACAGTTGCCGGGAAGAATGAAATAAAATGCGTAACAAATCTTGGCAATTTTGAAGTGACGTTTTTGCGAATGGGGTTTACCAGCTTCTCAATCCAAAGATTCCCCTCTTTTCCGTATACCCAGATCGAGATTCGACCTCCTGGCTTGACGTGCTCTGCCAGCCTGCGAAAACCTTCTTTGGGAACGGGAAGATGATGGAGTACGCCGATGCTATAGGCCAGGTCAAACGGTCGCGCAAACGGAAGACTGAATATGTCCGCTTGCACCACATGCACGTTGGGTAAATTGCGAGTGTTCTGGTAGGCAGCCTCGACGGCATTCGACAGATCAATGCCTACCACAGCGCGGGCCTGAAACTGAGAGGCCAGGAAAATATGCCGGCCTTTTCCGCAACCTCCGTCCAGAACGACGCGGTCCTCAAAGTCGGCAGGCGTTAAGGGCGAAATCCAACCAAGAAATTCTTTCTTGTCGGCGTCTGTCAGCCTTGAATAGTGCCTCCATTCGTACGTGAACGCGTCCGCTGTAGCCTTCTTATCGGCTGATAATGCGTGCGCCAGGATTCGTGGGATACCCCGGGTGATGGGGAAAGTGGAACCACAGCCGGCACAGGAGAGTGTTCCTTCCATGATTTCCGCGTCCTCGCTACGATCCACGTGAGGCTCAAAACTTTTGTGGCATGTTGGGCAGACTATCAATGAAAGTAGCGTTTGTTTCAAAACTCCTCCTCGCGAAAGAGCATGCGAGCCATCAGACGGTTTGGTCCTCGTGGTCCGGGGAAAGCAGCTTCACGCCATCTTCACTGAGATCATCGACTGCGTGTCGTTGCCGCAGCATTCGCAGAATCCAGTAGCATGAAAGAGCCGCGGTTATGTGTTTCAAAGAATGACCGCTCACAGTCGCAAACAAGTATATTTGCTTGTCGAAGCGTTCAAAGAGCTTCGCCATTATGAAGAAGGAGAACGCAATGGCCAGGTAATCGGTGCGCGTGTAGCGGGCCGGGAACAGAAGGATGGCGATGGCCACCCATACCGGCGGGAAGAATTGCACGAAGAGATAAAAACGATAATCGCCGAGTCCTTGCGCTTCTGTGTAATACCAGTATGCGACGCTTGCACTTCCAAGAGCAAGCAGGGGAGCAAAGAGCCAGAGGCCGCCTCTTACACTAACCCGCTCGATGATTACGATTGCTACAATTGACATGAAGCAACATGCCATGGGCACAAGGTCCCAGGGAAGCCGACAGTTGTCCGGGCGCAAGTGGTACCAAGCGGATCCAACACCAGTGAGAGCAACCCCAGAAAAAAACCCCAAGTAAGGAACTCTCTCGCCGGGCATAACAAATGACGCCTTGGTCGATTTTCGCAGCAACCAGAATAATCCCCACACTCCCACAATAATGAAAGGAACATTTGACAGAACGTCGAGGCAGTTCGGTATTCTCAGCAGGGTGCGCTTGTCGGCAAACTTGTGATACTCAGCTCCCAGTGGAACACGCGGAGCCAGCCAAAGGGCCGTACTGGAGACCAGTGAAACTGCGACCAGTATAGCGAAACGGGTTCGGCGTTTCCAAAGCCTGAACCGTGACACAACCATGGACATTCGTTGCTTGCCTAGTGTCATGAGCAATGCTGGTGCGCGCCGCTTCCTGGGCCAGATCCGAACTCAGTCTAGCGGAGTGTGGCGGGTGGTGCAACCTATCCAACCGATCTGTCTCTTGGCCTACCTTTCTCTTGGCCAGAGCTAAATGCACAGATTAGAGCTCCCAGATATCAGCACTGTAGCGCAGTCAAGAAAAATCTTCACGCACTGCTAGGAAGTTGTGGAACTGCAGTACAAAGTGTTCGAATCCACCCTTCGAGGCCGGCAAGCGCCCTCTCACATTGTCGCGCGCGCCGGGCGTGGCGGTCACGCGCGACGGCCCTGGGCAAGTTCTCCAGGGGTGGGAGCAGATCGAAAGAGATGTTGGCAGGCTGGTAGTTGCCGGGGTCGGCGTGCGAAGCATAGTGGATCAACGACCCGAGCGCCGTGGCGCGCGGGGGCGGCGTAAAGCCTGCCCCTGCCGCCTGCTGAGCCAACGCCACTCCCGCAAGGAATCCGGTAGCGATGCACTCCACATATCCCTCGACACCGCAAAGCTGGCCGGCGATGAAGACGTTGGGCGCGGCACGAAGGCGCAGGTCGGCCTCGAGCAGCCGTGGCGCATTGAGGTAAGTGTTGCGATGCATCTGCCCGAAGCGCAAGAACTCGGCATGCTCGAGCCCGGGGATCTTGCGCAGGATGCGCTCCTGCTCGGGAAACTTGAGGTGGTTCTGGAACCCCACCAGGTTGTAGCTTGAAAAACGCAGGTTTTCGGCCCGGAGCTGCACTACGGCGAAGGGCTGCCGGCCGCTCCGCGGGTCGGCCAGGCCCACGGGCTTCATGGGGCCGAAGCGAAGCGTGTTGTACCCTCGCCGCGCCAGTTCTTCGATGGGCAAGCAGGCCTCGAAGTAATTCAGGTCTTCGAATTCATGCGCTGGCACTGTCGCCGCGCCACGCAGCGCGTGATAGAAGGCGCGGTATTCCGCTTCGTCGAGCGGGCAGTTCAGGTAGTCATCACCAGTGCCTTTTCCGTAGCGTGAGGCAGGAAACAGGCGGTCATGGTCCAGCGTTTCGGCATCCACAATGGGACTGATGGCATCGTAGAACGCCAGGTTCTCGGAGCCTGTGAGCGACTGGAGGCAGCGAGCCAAGGCGTCCGAGGTGAGGGGGCCAGTGGCAATCAACACCAGACCGTCCGGGGGAATTTCCGCGACTTCCTCCCGGCGTAGGGTGATGAGTGGATGCTCGCCCAGGGCTTGAGTGACGGCCTGCGAAAATCGTTCTCGGTCCACCGCCAGCGCCGCGCCCCCTGGAACCGCGCACTCGCCTGCGAGCTTCATCAGAAGGGAGCCGGAGCGGCGCAACTCTTCTTTCAGCAGCCACGAGGCGGCCCCCGGGGTGTTTGACTTCAGCGAGTTGCTGCACACCAACTCCGCCAGGCGGTCCGTCTTGTGGGCGGGCGTCGAGCGCACAGGCCGCATCTCGCACAGCGTTACGGGAATCCCTCGGACAGCAAGTTGCCATGCGGCTTCACTGCCCGCCAGCCCGCCCCCCGCGATCGTAACCGCTTTCATCAAAGGCCCTTCTGTGGCACTGGTCGCTATCTTCTTCGCGCGCCGCGTAAATTACTCTTTGTGTCGCCTGCGTCTTCGTGCCCTCCGTGGCCACAAGAGCTTCAACACGGAGGTCACCGAGGTGTTCCGTGTGCTCAGTGTTAAAGCTCGAGAATACGGAGGACACGGAGAACGCCGATTTGATTGCGGCCAACAGCCGCGCTGTGAGTGATTATAGCAGGGACTTTCGACCTTCGACTGTCGACTCTCGACTTACTTTCACGCCACCGCACGCTCGTATTTGCAGCTTTCATTGGGGCAGTAGCGGAGGGGCGGGCCGTCCTTCTTGTACTTCTCGAGCAGGAGAGGATGGCCGCAGGTGGGGCAGGGTTCGTTGACAGGCTTGTCCCAGGCGGTGAACTTACACTCCGGGTAGCGGCTGCAGCCGTAGAAGGTTTTGCCTTTGCGCGTGCGGCGAGCCACCAGTTCGCCCGTGCAGCCTTTTTCGGGACAGGGAATGCCGAGCGTCTGTCGTTTCACGTATTTGCATTGCGGATAGTTGCTACAGGCAGTGAACTGCCCGTACCGCCCGTGCTTGAGCGCAAGCTTATTGCCGCACTCGGGGCACTTCTCCTCGAGCAGCGTATCGCTGACGGCGGTTGCGGCTCCTTCCTTCATCACGATTTTCTTGGTGTTCCGGCATTCGGGATAACCGGTGCACGCCAGGAAGAATCCAAAGCGGCCCCGCTTGACGGCCATGGGCTTGCCGCATTTTTCGCACGTCTGCTCCGGAACTTCCGGCGCCGGTGGCCCCGCGCTGCTGTACTTCGCCGCCAGTTCCGGCGGCAGGTCGCTGGTCCCGTCACAATCCGGATAGCCCGTGCAGGACAGGAATGGGCCATTGCGCCCCAGCCGGATCACCATGGGCTTGCCACATTTCTCACACTTCACCTCGGTCGGGATGCCTTCCCCTTTAATGTCCTCCATCTCCCGTTCGGCGACCCGCAAATCTTTCTTGAACTTCTTGTAAAACTCATCGAGAGCTTCCGTCCAGGTGAGTTTTCCTTCCTCCACTTCGTCCAACTCTTCTTCCATGCGGGCCGTGTACGCCACCTCGAAGATGTCGCTGAAGTTCTTCACCAACAGATCGCTCACCAGCATGCCGAGCTGGGTGGGATAAAAGCGGCCCTGAAGCTTCTCCACGTACTCGCGGTTTTGAATGGTCCCAAGGATAGTGGCGTAGGTAGAGGGCCTGCCGATGCCTTTTTCCTCCAGCGTTTTCACCAGCGTAGCTTCGTTGAATCGCGGGGGAGGTTCGGTGAAGTGCTGCTCCGGCAGAATCTTTCGCAATGTCAGCCTTTCGCCCTGCTCGACCTGCGGCAGGCGGAGTTTCATTTCCGCATCGTCCTCCTCCGCTTTTTCATCCTTGCCTTCTTCGTATACGGCGCGGAAGCCATTGAACTTCTCCACCGAGCCGGTAGCACGCAGCAAGTAATCGCCGGCAGAGATGTCGATGGTCGTCTGGTCGAAGACCGCCGGGTTCATCTGCGAGGCCACAAAACGCTGCCAGATGAGCTTATACAATTTGAACTCGTCCGGGCCGAGGTACTTCCTGATCGAGTCGGGGGTGCGCGTCACGTCGGTTGGCCGGATGGCTTCGTGGGCGTCCTGGGCGTCTTTCTTGCTCTTATAGCGTATGGGCGCAGGGGGAAGGTAATCTTTCCCAAAGGTTTTCAGGATCTGGTCGCGCACCGCGGTCAAAGCGCCTTCCCCCACACGCGTCGAGTCCGTGCGCATGTAGGTGATGAGGCCCACCGAACCTTCCTCGCCAATCTCCAGACCCTCGTAAAGGTGCTGCGCCAGCGTCATGGTTTTTCTTGCCGTGAAGTGCAGCTTGCGGACGGCCTCCTGCTGCAGCTTGCTGGTGATGAACGGCGGCACCGGATACTTCCGCTTCTCCGTGGTGGCCACTGACTCCACCACCAGATTCGCGGCCTTGATCGCGGCGGCGATCCGGTCGGCGGTCGCCTGGTCGGGAATCTCCAGTTCCTTGCCCTGGAACTTCACCAGGCGTGCGTCGAATGCCGGAGGCTTCTTGCCCTCGACACGGGCGCTGATGGTCCAGTATTCCTTCTTCTGGAAGGCCTGGATTTCCCGTTCCCGCTCGACGATCAGGCGCAGGGCGACGGTCTGCACGCGCCCCGCGGAAATTCCTCGTTTGACCTTGTCCCAGAGCAGCGGGCTCACCTGGTAGCCCACCAGACGGTCCAGAATGCGCCGCGCCTGTTGCGCGTCCACTAGCTTCGAGTCGATCTCGCCCGGCATCTCGAAGGCCTGGCGAATGGCGTCGCGCGTGATTTCGTTGAAGAGTACGCGATGGAATTTTCGCCCCTTGCCGTTCAGCAACTCGCGCAAGTGCGCGCAGATGGCTTCACCTTCCCGGTCCGGATCGGCCGCCAGGTAAACGGTATCGGCTTTTGCCGCCGCCGACTTCAACTCCGAGATGACAGCTTTCCTGCCCGGAATCGTAATGTAGGTTGGTTTGAAATCGTGGGCGAGGTCCACCCCCAGGTCCTTCTTGGGCAGGTCCAACACGTGTCCCATGGAGGCCATTACCACGTAATCCGATCCAAGGTATTTGTTGATGGTTCTTGCCTTGGCCGGCGATTCGACAATCACTAGCGATTTACCCATAGATTTACAGCTTACGGATAAAGTTCTTTCCCGGCAACTGCCGGATCACTCCCGCCATTTCGAGCTCGAGCAGTGCCGTCATCACTCGCGGGTGCGGGATCGGCACGGAAGTGAGCACGGCATCCACAAACAACGGCGCGTCGGCTCGCAACACCTCAAACACCACTTTCTGGTCCGGCGTGAGAGACTGTTCAAATAGCGACCCCGTCTGAGTCTTAGCCGCAGCTTCTTCCGATGCTTCTGCCGGGGGAAGAAGTTGCATGCGAATTTCCGCCGGGAACTCTTCCAGGACGTCCATCCATTCGTCAACGAGCTTGGCGCCCTGCTTTATCAGATGATTGGGGCCGAAGCTCTGCGCCGAGGTTATATTGCCCGGCACCGCGAAGACCTCGCGATTCTGCTCGACGGCCAGGCGCGCGGTGATCAGAGAACCGCTGTATTCGGCCGCCTCCACCACCACCACGCCCAGAGAAAGTCCGCTGATGGTGCGGTTGCGAATGGGAAAATTTTCGGGCGACGGAGAAGTGCCGGGCGGAAATTCCGAAATCAAGGCGCCCGACCCGGCAACTTGTTCAGCCAGCCGCTTGTTTTCGCGGGGATAGATCACGTCAATCCCCGACCCAAGAACCGCCACCGTTTTTCCCGCCGCTTCCAGTGCCCCGCGATGCGCCGCAGAATCTATCCCCCGAGCCAACCCGCTCACGATAACCAACTGCCTCTGCGCGAGGTCGCGCGCCAGCCGCTGCGCCACTTGGCTGCCATAAGCCGTGGGCCGCCGCGTGCCGACTATGGCCACCCCAAACTGCGAAAGCACCTTGACATCTCCAAGAACGTAGAGAACCAATGGCGGGTCAGGGATTTGCTTGAGCCGGGGAGGATAATCATCGCTCGAGTACGCCACCACTTCGCAACCGGTTTTGGCCACGGCCTCAAGGTCTCGGGCAGCCTCCTTCAATCCCGCTTGAGCAAAAATCGACTGCGCCACGCGCGCCGGAATTCCGCAGCTTTCAAGCTCCGTCAGCGAAGCCATGTAGGCGCCCTGCGGCGAACCGAAGTGCTCCACCAACCGGTGCGCGCCGCGCACGCCCAGGCCTTCGAGCTTCGTCAGCCCCAGCCAGAATTGAGTGTCCTCTTCGCTCAAGTTTTCTTACCGCCTAGCGCAGAGTTGTTTTCCATGCTCGCGCTTTCTCTCGAGACACGCCACGGCTGTGGACCATTCACCCAACCCTTCGCCGTCCCCGCCAGCGCCCCTCTAAAATCGCAGAACATGAGATGCAGTGGCAAGAAGAAAGTTTTGCCAGAACCGAACCTTGGGATAGAATTCTGGTTTCCATTTGGCTGGGACCGCTATGTCTGCACTCAGAATCTCCGTTGTTCAGTACCTTAATAGCGTGCCGCTGATTTGGGGCATGCTGCATGGCCGGCAGCAGGGCAAGCACGAACTCCAGTTCGCCACTCCCGGCTGTTGCGCGGACGCGGTGCGGGACGGGAAAGCAGATATCGGCATCATCCCCGCCATCGAGTACCACCGCATCGACCACCTCCAGATTCTCTCCGGCATCTCCATCGCTTCGAAATCGCGCGTGCGCAGCGTGCTTCTTTTGAGCAAGGTTCCAATCGAAGAAATCCAGAGCGTCGCCGTGGACACCTCTTCGCGGACTTCCGTAGCGTTTCTTCGCATTTTGCTGGGCAAGTTTTATTCCCGCACGGCCAACTTTATTCCCTCCGCGCCGCGCCCGGACGAGATGTTGAAGGGCGCTGATGCGGCGCTCGTGATCGGCGATCCGGCGCTCACTTATCGCGGCTCGGCGGAGGTTTATGACCTTGCGGCGGAATGGAAAAAGTTTACGGGATTGCCCTTCGTCTTCGCCTTCTGGGCGGGCCATCGAGACAAGAACCTTTCCCTGTGCAGGAAAGACTTCGAAGAGTCGCGGGAGTTTGGCCTAGCCCACGTTGATGACATCGCGGCTGAATACGCGCTGAAATTCAATATGGAACCTGCCGACGTGAAGGTTTACTTGACCGAGAATATCGATTATTCTCTGGATGAGGAGAACTGTAGGGGCTTGCGTCTCTTTTTTAAGCTGGCGCGCGAGGCGGGCATTATTCCCGTCGAAAAGAAATTGCGCTTCGTTTAGGCAGGATGCTGAAACACCCCGCCATTGTCATTCCGAGCGAAGCGAGGAATCGCGCTCTGATTCCTTTCGCCGCAAGGCAGGGTGGGATTCCTCGCTACGCTCGGAATGACACGGCGGCCCCGGGATGCAAAACGTCAGGACTCTCGCAATGGCTCTAACCCCAGCCCAAGCGCTCGACCTGCTGAAGTCCGACGATCTGCTCGGCCTCGGCCTGGAGGCAGACGCCGTGCGCAAGCGCCTCCATCCTGAGGGCGTGGTCACCTACATCGTTGACCGCAACATTAACTACACCAACGTGTGTACGGAGTACTGCTCGTTTTGCGCCTTCTACCGGCCGGTGGGCTCGCCGGAAGGTTACATCCAGCCACTCGAGGCGATCTTCGAGAAGATCGATGAGACGCTGGCTCTGGGCGGCACGGGAATCCTCATGCAAGGCGGCCTTCACCCTGACCTCGAGATCGATTATTACGAAAGCCTGCTCTCCAGCATCAAGCGGCGTTACCCCTCCCTCCATTTGCATTGCTTTTCGTCCCCGGAAATTCTGAACATCGCCGAAGTCTCCGGCCTGGATGTTCGGGACACAATTCAGCGCCTCATGGACGCCGGGCTCGATTCCATCCCCGGCGGTGGGGCGGAAATCCTGGACGACGAAGTGCGTCGCCGCATCGCGCGGCTGAAGTGCACCACGGAGGAGTGGTTCCTGGTGCATCGCACCGCCCACCAGCTCGGCCTGCGCACCACCGCCACCATGATGTTCGGCTGCGGCGAGACGCTCGAGCATCGTGTCAATCACTTCGAGCGGGTCCGCCAATTGCAAGAGGAGACCGGCGGCTTCACCGCTTTCATCCCCTGGCTCTTCCAGCGCGAGAACACCTCGCTCGGCAACTTTGTGAAAGAAGAGGCCACGGCCGTCGATTACCTGAAGACGCTTGCCGTCTCCCGCATCTACTTGGACAACATCCTCAACGTCCAAGCCTCCTGGCTCACCCCCGGCCACAAAATCTGCCAGATCGCTCTGCGCTTCGGTGGCAACGACGTGGGCAGCATCCTCATCGAGGAGAACGTCGTCCGCGCCGCCGGCGTCACCCGCACCTCCAGCGAGGAGCGGCTCCGCCGCATGATCCAAGAGGCCGGCTTCCGCCCCGTCAAGCGCGACACGCTCTACCGCACCTATTTCCTGAACTAATCGTGGGATCTCATTTGAAGGCTCGGCAAGTCGCTTCTATGAGTGGTCGCTGCGCCCACAGGAGAAAGAGCTATTCCTGAAGTTTACAACCCTCCCTTGTTTGAGGTTTCAATTTGAAACCTCAAAGCACGCACCTCTTCTTTAGTAAGCTGAAAAGCGGCCTAGACCCTTGCGAGGGTATTTACATTGGATGTACAATAGCGTAGATGAGTGAAGAACCGACCGGGGAGTTCGAGTGGGACACGGCGAACCTTCGACACTTGGCGCGGCACAGAATCACCCGCGAAGAATTCGAGCAGGCGATGACCCATGACCCCGTCGTCGTCGATTTCCGTGACGAGAGCGGGGAAGAACGCTGGTACGCGCTGGGTCCGACGGACAGCCTGCGAGTCTTGTTTCTGGTTTTCACTTATCGCGGAGAGCGCATTCGCCCCATCACGGGCTGGGACGCGGGAAAGAAACTGGGGGAAACCTATTTCCGCAGAAAACCGAGTGAGGTGTAGATGGCCAAGGGAAAGCTAATAATTCCGAAGTTTGCATCTGAAGCAGAGGACGCTCGCTGGCATGACCGGCACCGGCGAAAGCTTGAGATGGCCGTGGCTGACCGCATCCGGGACGGTTCCACGCTGACCATGCGGCAAGCCGCCGCTCGGGCGAGGACGCGGCCGATTACCATCCGGCTTGCCACCGAAGATGTGGACAAGGCGCGCGGATTGGCGGCGCGAAAGGGCATCGGCTATCAGACCTATATCAAGATGCTGTTGCGTGAGGCTTTGCGGCGCGAAGCCGGCGCGAGGTAAGCCGGGGCAGGCCGGGTCCTAGTCGGGCAATTGATCATCCAGGCGTTCCCTCTCGGTTTGCAGATCGGGGGCCAGACCTTCCATCCTTCTCATCAACGTGTGAACCCAGGAAAGACGACCGAGGCGGCCTTCGCTTTATTCCTCTTGACAATTGTCGTTATAACGGGTATTCTTGAAACATGACCAGAGGGGAAAGTACGGTCAAGGCACGCAAGGCTTCGCGCAGTCTGGAGCAGGAAGCGTTTCTCAGCCTCCAGCGCACGGCGGATGTCCTCTCGCGCGGCGCGCAGGAGGCGGTCAAGCCCTTTGGGCTTTCGGGCACGCAGTACAACGTTCTGCGGATCCTTCGCGGCGCCGGACCCGACGGCCTGTGCTGCCGAGAGGTGGCGGAACGCATGCTCACCCGCGACCCGGATATCACCCGCCTGCTGGACCGGCTGGAGCGGCGGATTCTTGTGGCGCGGGCGCGGGCGAGCGCCGACCGGCGCGTCATCACGGTGCGGATCACGCCCTCGGGTTTGCGAATCCTTGCCAAACTGGATAAGCCCATCGAGGAGTGCCACCGCCGGCAGTTGGGCCGCCTCGGGCAACGGCCTCTCAAGCGGCTGATCAAGCTATTGAATTCCGCCCGCGTAACCTCAGGGTAGTTTTTGCATCCAATAGGTGTTGTAACAAATATCGTGATAAGCCGCAACTTCGCCCGCGAGCCCGATTGAGCAAAGCCGATTCGCAGGCCGGTGGCAGCCGCGACAGACCCGGAGGAAACCATGCAAACGACGGAATTGGAACAAGTGACCGTCAACACCCCGAATAGCATCGACGAACTGCTGGAGAAGCGTTTCAGCCCTTACGCTTTTTCCTCGCGTCCGGTCGAGCCGGAAAAGCTGCACAGGCTGTTTCAGGCCGCGCGCTCGGCGCCGTCCAGCTACAACGAGCAGCCCTGGCGCTTCGTGGTAGCCAGGCGGGAGGATTCGGAAGCTTTCGAGCGCCTGCTCGAGACGCTCATGGAGCAGAACCGCCGGTGGGCGCGGCACGCGCCGGTGCTGGTGCTTTCCGTAGCCAAGCTCGATTTCACTCACAATGGCCAGCCCAACCGTCACGCCTTGTACGATGTCGGCCAGGCAGCGGCTTACCTCACCCTCCAGGCCACGGAACTTGGTCTCTACGTCCACCAGATGGCTGGTTTCGATGCGGGGAAGGCGCGCCAACTGCTCAATATCCCGCAGGGCTACGAGCCGGCGGCAATGATGGCGCTGGGATACCTGAGCGATCCCGAGTCCACGGCGGGAGGGTCGCGCCAGCACGACAAGCCCCGCCGCGCGCGCAAGCCGCTCGATTCGCTTTTCTTCGAACGGACCTGGAGTGAGCCGTGGCCCCGGGGAGCGGGCGGCAAATCAACCGGGAGCATTCAAGGTTATCAAGAAATCTCCTGAGGAGGCTTTACCGATGCTTGACAAATTATTCCGGACCGACGCGAATTGGGTGGTCACCATAGCAAGGATTGTATTGGGAGTCGTCATCTTCGCTCACGGCGCGCAGAAGATGCTGGGCTGGTTTGGCGGCTATGGCTTCAGCGGCACGATGGGCTTCTTCACCAAGACGCTGGGCATCCCCGCCCCGCTCGCCTTCCTGGCGATTTGCGCGGAGTTTTTCGGCGGGCTGGGCCTGATTCTCGGGTTCCTCACCCGCATTGCCGCATTGGGCATTGGCGTAAACATGCTTGTCGCGGTGGCGATGTTTCACTGGCAGTTCGGACTGTTCGCGAACTGGTCAGGGACCCAGAAGGGCGAGGGGTACGAATTCCACCTGCTGGTTCTCGCCATTGTCCTTGCTATCATCGTCCGGGGCGCCGGGGCTCTCTCCTTAGACCGCGCGATTCATCGCTTGCTGGCTTAAACCACTCCCTCCGCCGACACCACGCTCGGGCTGAACATCATGGCTTTGTAGGCACCCGCCAAGATGTTCGGTCCGCCGCCGGCATATATTATCCGCGAAGGGTGAATCCTGCCGGTCTGGGAGGCGCGCTCCCGGTACCCGCGGGCACGCGCCCGGCCGCGGGCTGGAACGGACTTCCTGTCTCTTGACAAACGCCACAAGATAGGCTAGAATGGTATATTGGACCCGGAGCCCGAGCTCGGGCCCTGCCGGGAGCATGGTTTGGCAATGCGGATGCCCACTCCAGCCCACCAGCACGATTGCCCCGAGGGGGACGATAAGTCCACCAAGGGGCATCCACAATCTCGGACAAGAAGTCGCTTATCGGACGTGGAAGCACGAAAGAACAATCCAAATTTCAAGGAATGATGCGGGAATGTTTATGAAAACAAAGGACCCATTTGTAAAACTCGGATGCAAAGCGGGAATGTGCATGAAAACAAATATACTTAGTCGCCAAGAACGGGAATGTTTCTGAAAATGCAGGTAGTTAGCTGGGAACGAGTGGCAACCGGCAAACGGTAGGCAGACAGGTACTCAAGAACGTGTAGTGGCGACTTTATGTCGCCATGACCACATGGATGACCATTGGGGTGGTGGTCCGTCAACCGACGGATAGAATCGCCGCTACATCGCCAGGATGGGTTCTTTCGGCCTCTGCTGCTGCATTGCCCGCAAGGAATTAGTGCTCCCGCCGATCCAGTGTTGTGTCATGGCGCGCAATCTGCTATGGTTCGCCAGGTAATTCGTATTTCCGCAAGATTCCACCCGGAGGAGTACAACCTCATGGCAGAAGAAACAAAGCAACCGAACGCCTCCCCGCGCCGGCGGACGCTGGACCGTCGAGGGTTCATTGCTGGCGTCGGAGCGGCAGCCATTTCCTTCTCAATAACGAGACCCGAGCATGTGCGCGGGTCGCAGGCTAACTCGAAAATCGCCCTCGGCATGATTGGCTGTGGCGGCCGAGGAACTTGGATTGCCGACCTCTTTCAGCAGCACGGCGGGTATGAAATCGTGGCAGCGATGGATTACTTCCCCGATAAAGTGAACGCCTTTGGCGCGAAGTTTAATGTGGCGTCCGAGCGCTGTTATTCCGGCCTTCAGGGATACCGCAAAATGCTGGAAAGGAAGATTGATGCTGTAGCCATCGAAAGCCCGCCCTATTTCCATCCTGAACAAGCCGCCGCCGCCGTGGACGCGGGGGCGCACGTGTATCTCGCCAAGCCGGTGGCCGTGGACGTGCCAGGGTGTCGAAGCATCGAGGAAAGCAGCAGCAAGGCTTCGGCCAAGAACCGATGCTTCCTGGTGGATTTTCAAACCCGCAGCGACCCTTTTTATCAAGAAGCGATCGAGCGGGTGCACAACGGTGATATTGGCCCGATTTTATGCGGCGAAGCTGCTTACTGGGCGGGATCCCCGTTTACAAAATTGATCGAGCAATTGCAGATCGACCCTGCGGACCCGGAGCGCCGCTTGCGCGCCTGGGGGGTAGACCGGGCTCTTTCAGGCGATATCATTACTGAGCAGAACATTCACGCCATCGACGTCGCCACCTGGATAATGGACAACCATCCTATTCGTGCCACGGGGACGGGCGGCTTGAAATCGCGCCGCGAGGGTAGCTGCTGGGACCATTTCTCCGTCATCTTCACCTTCCCCGAAGAAGTGATTGTGACCTTCGCCTCCAAGCAATTTGGCGAAGGCTACGACGACATCATCTGTCGCATGTATGGCGCCAAGGGCACGATTGACACGCATTACTCAGGAAACGTGGCTATCCGAGGAAAAGTCCCTTACGAGGGCGGAACCTCGGAGGGTTTGTACAAGGCGGGGGCGGTTCGCAACATTGCGGCTTTCTATGATGACGTCATGCAGAGTCGGTTCGCCAACACCACCACGGCGCCGAGCGTGAGGAGCAACCTGACCACCATCCTGGGCCGCATGGCTGCCTATAAACACGCCGAGGTTAGCTGGGAGGAGTTGATGAAATCCAAGGAAAGGTTGGACCCGAAGCTTCAAGGTCTGAAGGAGTAGAGCAACAATGAACCTTACAAGACAGACCCGGCGCGAGATGATGAAGTCCAGCGCCCGCCTGGGTCTCGCAGGGCTCTCGATGGGCGCGGGATTCCTGAACTCTTCCTCCCTCTGGGGCAAACCCAGCCCGCGCTCCGGGCAGCGTTTCAAAATCGGCGCGTGTGATTGGACTTTGGGAAAGAGGACCAACCCGGAGGCGCTGGAAGTTGCAAGGCGGTTGGGTCTCGACGGCATCATGGTGGACATGGGAGATCCCCGAAGCGGTTTCCCGCTTCTTCAACCCGAATTACAGAATAAGTATCTGGCCAGGTCCAAAGAACTCCAGGTGGAGATCGCATCTTTGGCCCTGGGTATCCTGAACCAACTTCCCTATAAGAGCGAACCCGGAGCGCAACAGTGGGTGGCGGACAGCATCGAAGTCTCGCGCGCCCTTGGGACACATGTTGTGCTACTTGCTTTCTTCAGTAAGGGCGATTTGAAGAACGACAAGAAAGGCACAGACGCCGTCACCGAGCGTCTCAAAGAGATAGCTCCCAAGGCTGAAAAGGCAGGCGTGGTCTTGGGCGTCGAAAGCTGGCTCAGCGCGGCGGACCACATGGCGATATTGGACAAGGTGGGCTCGAGCGCCGTGCAGGTTTACTACGACCTGGGGAACTCCCACAAAATGGGTTATGACATTTACAAGGAGATTCGCTTCCTCGGCCGGCATATCTCGGAGTTTCATGCCAAGGACTATGACGGCCTGTTTGGAAAGGGGACGATCAATTTCCCCGAAGTCCGCCGGGCCATGGATGATATCCACTACCGAGGGTGGATGCACATCGAAAGTGGTGCCAGCGAAGAGGAGATTGGTTCCAACGGACGGTACTTGCGGACCGTATTCCCGAAAAACGCATAGTACAGAGCGCGGCCCGTTGGCCGCAAGCAACTAGGAGGGGAAGCTCATGAGCGGAAACGAGAATATGGCAAGACGAACCTTCCTGAAAGGCGTGGCAGCAACCGGAGCCGGTTTAGCTTCAGGCCTGCGCACGGGACCGGCGCTACTTGCTCAGAAGTCGCCGAACGATATCATTGGAATAGCCAGCATAGGCGTGGGAACGCAGGGGCATTATCTCTTGCAACTCGCCCAGGCAGTCCCCAACGCCGAAATCCGTATTATTTGCGATCTGTACACGGGCAATGTTGCGCGCGCCCAGACACTCTGCAAAAACCCGAAGGTCCGCGTCGTGCATGAATGGGAAAAGGTGGTGCAGGACCCTGACATTGATGCGGTGATCGTTGCAACTCCGGATTTCTGGCACGCACCCATGGTAGTTGCGGCTGCCCAGGCCAAGAAGGACATCTACGTTGAGAAAGGCTGGTGCACCAAGCTCGCGGACGCCAAGCGGATGCGCCAAGCGGTCAAGGACAACAAAGTGGTGATGCAGTTGGGGCACAACTACAACAGCGCCCCCGCTTACCACAAGGCGCGGGAGCTCTTCCGCTCCGGAGCCCTGGGAAGACTACCGCTGGTTCGAACCTACATTGACCGCGCCGGAACCCATTCGATGTGGAAGTTCTACACCGATTACGCTATTACTGAAATGCCGCGTGACGCAGGGCCCAACACCATCGATTGGGATCGCTTCATCGCCAATGCCCCGAAACGACCGTTTGACGCGGAACGGTTCTTCACTTGGCGGTGCTATTGGGATTACGGCACGGGCATTGCCGGCGACCTGCTGAGCCATCTCTGGGACGGGGTCAACATGATCGTAGGCATGGGAATCCCCGAGAGCGCAGTGACCCACGGCGGAACGTATTTCTGGACCACCGACCGCGAAGTCCCTGACCAGTGGACCGTGATGTTTGATTATTCCAAACTCAGCATGGGAGTGAGCTTCGCCTGCAATTTCCATAACACCCACGTGGGCGAGATCACGCAGCTTCTGGGACGGGAGATGACCGTGGAGGTCAATCACTCACTCTGCCGAACTTACAGCCCCGAATGGAAACCCGAGTATGAGGAAAAAGCCAAGCGAGCCCGCGCCACGGCCTGGCAACTCGGCCTGAACCCACAAGACGCCGTTGTGCCACCGGATTACTCTTTCAGGCCGGAGGAGATCCAGGTCACCTCGCACATGCAGGATTTCTTGGACTGCGCACGTTCCCGCGCTGTGCCTCGCTGCGGCGTCGACCGGGCCTTCGAAGAAGCTGCGGCGATCCTGATGTCCGTGGAGGCTTTCAAGCAAGGGCGCAAGGTTCGGTGGGACCCCCTCAAAGAGGAGATAGTTTAGAAGGAGCCGGCCAATTTGAACAGCCGACAACGCGTCAAGCGTGCCATAGCCTTTAATAATCCCGATCGGGTACCGATCTCTCATGCCGTGCTTCCGGCGGCGCAGTTGAAGTACGGCCAAGCGCTGGACGAAATCTTGACGAAATTCCGCGAGGACTTCGGCTGGGACTATATGCAAAACATGGCCCTGGGAGATTTCCCCGCGGTGTATAAGAAAGGAAGAAACACCGACGACTTTGGCACGGTATGGTTTTCGGAGTGGCTAGGGGTTTGCGGCATTCCCGTCGAGTGGCCCCTCGGCGAGCTGAGCGGCTACGAGGAGTTCAAGTGGCCGCAAGATTTCAGCGTCGGGCCTCCGCAAGGAAGGCTCTACAGCGGACACATGATGGGCTACGACGACCGCTGGTACGCTCGCGGCGCGTGGATCACCTACTTCGAGCAACTCCAGCAACTGCGCGGCATGGAAAACTTCCTGATGGATATTGCCGGCGAGTCCAAGGCATTTTACCGCCTGCTGGACGACCTGCTGGATTTCAACCTGCGCTGGATTGACAACTGGACCAAGCTCGAATATGACGGCCTGCACTTCGCCGACGACTGGGGCGGCCAGACCAGTCTGCTCATCAAACCCGAAACGTGGCGGCGGATTTTCAAACCACGCTACGCGCAAATGTTCCAGCGGGTGCGCGAACGAGGCATGCATGTTTGGTATCATACGGACGGTCAGATAAGAGACATTTTCGGCGACTTGATCGAGATCGGCGTGCAAGTGATCAACTGCCAGGTCCCGGTAGTGGGCCACGACTGGATTGCCAAAAACGTCCGGGGACGTGTGGCGATTCGCACCGATATCGACCGGCAGCGCGTCATGCCTTTGGGTTCGACGACGGAAGTGAAGGAAGAAGTCCACCGAACCTTCGAGGCTTGCGGCTCCTCCCGCGGCGGTATTATTGCCTGCGGCGAGGTCGGCCCGGACGTGCCCCTGGAAAACATTCGTGCCATGTACGAAGCTTTCATCGAGTACGGGACGTACACCTAATACGCGCCTCGGGAACGGAGTCGAGCAGATGATTTCCGAGAGGATTTTGGTGGTCGAGGGTGACATCACCAAACAGCAAGTGGATGCGATTGTGAATGCGGCGAATACGACGTTGCTGGGGGGCGGGGGAGTGGATGGGGCAATCCATCGGGCTGCCGGGCCTCGGCTGGTTGAGGAATGCAGGACGCTGGGAGGCTGCCCCACCGGCCAGGCCAAGATAACGAAAGGCTACAACTTGCCGGCGAAGTGGGTGATTCACACCGTGGGGCCGGTTTGGCATGGTGGCGGCCGGGGTGAAGACGAGTTGCTGGCGAGCTGTTACCGGACGTCGTTGGCGTTGGCGGTTGAAAAGGGTGTTCGCACCATCGCTTTTCCCGCCATCAGTACAGGCGTGTACGGCTTCCCCTTGGAACGCGCCACGGCGATCGCGGTGAGCGAAGTGAGAAGTTTTCTGGAAAAGAATCCCTCCCTCGAGAAGGTGGTTTTTGTGTGCTTCGGCAAACACGCCTATGAATGCTATTTGAACATTGCGCAGGAGGGCCTGCAATTGCGTTGAATCAGAGGCGCCAGATTGCTTGACCGCCGGGCACATTACTGCAACAGGAGGTGTCTGATGTCCAAGGTTTACCGTAGTTTGCTCGAAGTGTGCTGGGGACTTGGCCTGGTTTCTCTGGTGGCCGTTGTCGTGTTGAAGCTGCTACCGATTTTGCAAGACAAGCTCGGAGTTACGCCCCGCGGCGGCTTGATCCTGGCGGCGGTTCTCTTCTTGTGTGTCCTGGCAACCGGTGAGGCGGGGAAGACGCCACCCTCTTCCTGATCAGATCGCGGGCCACGGAATGTAGCAGTTGTACGTCCGCCTCATGCCACTGCTCGAAGAGGGCAGAACCTCTTTCTTGCCACAAGGCATGGCCCTTTTCGGGCTTTGGGGGAGGCGTTCCGCGTATCAATATGTTCTCTTGGTTTCTAATGTTGACTGGCGTGAAACCTTTGATTATTCTCTAGTTCCTTCATCCTGAAACGGGATCGGCGGCACGGTATCCGGCGCCCCAATCGGGCGGAGGGCCAATGGGTCAATTTCCGGGAGGAGGGTGGCCTGTTCCAAGGGCTGGCTGTTTCATTGACTTTCCTCCACCCCTAAGGTAATTTCATGGACGGGACAAGTAGCTCCACCCGCAGCATATGACTTCTGAACCCAGCGTTGTGGAAGTGACGCTTGAGAGTGATCTCAAGAACCTTGAGGTGGCGGAAGAGATCGTGCGAAGAGTCGCTGGAACAGCGGGCATCGGCGAGGAGGCCGAACACCAGATTGAAATGGCCGTGCACGAGTCGATGATCAATGCCATTTGGCACGGGAACAAGAACGACGCGAGTAAGCGCGTATGGCTACGGTTTGAAGTTTACAAGGACCGGCTCGAGATTCGCATTCGCGACCAGGGCAACGGTTTCAATATCGCCGAAGTCCCCGATCCTTGCGCCACCCAGAACCTTCTGAAGGTTTCCGGTCGAGGGATATTCTTGATCCGTACTTTTATGGACGAATTCCACGTGAAGTACCTTCCGGGCTCGGGGACCGAAGTTACCTTGGTGAAGCGAATTGATCCGGCACACCAACCTAAACAAGGAGGAACCGACCGTGAGCATGAAAGCCACGATTCGACAAGTTGATTCGGTGATGGTCGTTGACGTCAGCGGCAGAATCACCCTAGGAGAAGGCTGCGCGCAATTGCGCGAGCTTATCCGAGACCAGTTAACCAAGGGGAACAAGCGGGTTTTGATTAACCTTGCGGATGTCACCTATATCGATAGCTCCGGCATCGGTGAACTGGTCAGCGCCTACACGGCGGTTTCAAACCAGGGGGGACAGTTGAAGCTCCTGAATCTCACCAAAAAGGTTCATGACCTTTTGCAGATTACCAAGCTCTACACCGTCTTTGACATCCACAATGACGAGGCCAAGGCCATCGGCAGTTTTGAAAAGTCCTAGGGACCGATGAGCCGAAGGCTTCGCCCTTGATATCTCAGTGGGGGCAGGCCCGTCAGCCGATCCGTCAGCCGACGGACCTGCCCCGAGTGACCGCAAGGGTCGCTCCTACCACCGGTCTAAGCATTGGGGCGCCGGATGCCGAATTTTTCCAGTCGATATTGGAGCGTGCGGAAGGTCATACCCAGCAGTTGGGCGGCGTGGGTGATGCTCCAGTTCGAGCGCTGCAAGGCCTCCAGAATCTTGGCCTTCTCGTGTTCTTCCCAGGAGCCCTCGGGGATGATCGGAGTGACACCGTCGCTGGCCGGTTGAGGCGGCGCGGCAGCAGTAGCCGGGGCACGCTGAAGGACTTCCGGCGGAAGGTCCCCAAGTTCCACACATTCCCTTTCCCCCAGTACCACGGCGCGCTCCATGGCCCATTCAAGCTGTCGGATATTTCCGGGCCAGGAATAATTCTTCAGCGCCTGAATGGCTTCCGGCGAGACCGTTTCCACTCTGCGACCTGAGACGAAGGCTGCCTTCCTCATAAAATGGTAGGCCAGGGTAGTGATGTCCTCCCCCCGTTCCCGCAGGGGTGGACAGAGGATGGGGATGACGTTCAATCGATAGTAGAGGTCCTCGCGAAACTTGCCTTCCCGAACGCCTCGTTCAAGGTTCTTGTTGGTGGCGGCGATAATGCGCACGTCCGTTTTGAGGGCTTCGGTGCCACCCACGCGCATGAACTCACGTTCCTGAAGCACACGGAGTATCTTGGACTGCATAGCCAAGCTGGTGTCTCCGATTTCGTCCAGGAACAAAGTGGACTGGTGAGCCCTTTCAAACAACCCCTTTTTTTGCTGATGGGCGTCGGTGAAGGCGCCTTTCTCGTGGCCGAAGAGCTCGCTTTCCAAAAGGGTTTCGGTGAGCGCGGCGCAGTTGATGGCCAGGAACGGGCGGTCGGCCCGCGGACTGTTGCTGTGAATTTCGCGCGCGACTAGTTCCTTGCCCGTACCGCTCTCCCCCAGGATCAGCACGGTGTGGGCCGTGGGAGCAACCTTCAGAATCATGCGCATCATGGCCTTGGTGGCGGGGGAGTCACCCAAAATTGTGCGCTTGAGGGTCGCCAAGCGGTCGAAAACCTCGTCCACCACTCGCAGCAGTTCGGCCCGGTCAACGGGTTTCTCGAGATACTGGTAAACGCCCCGGCGGGTTGCTTCCACTGCCGACTGGATGGAAGGGTAGCCGGTGATGAGGATGACGGCGACGGTCGGGTCTCCTGCCACGATCTCGCTCAGCAATTGAATTCCCGTCATGCCGATGAGGTTCAAATCGGTAATGACCAGGTCGAAGCGGCGGTGGGCGAGCAACCGAAGAGCCACTTCGCCGCTGGGCGCGGTGTCGGTGGCGTAGCCCTCATCCTGCAAGATGTCGCGATAGATTTCGCGTTGCCGCTGCTCGTCGTCAACTACCAGGATACTTCCGGAAGGCATCGGGCGTTATCCTCACGCAGTCGGGGAAGCAGCAAGGGCTGCGTGCGCGGGCTGCGAGGGTTGAGGAAATGGAAGTTGGACCACCAGGTCTGTGCCAAGCGAATCTCCGTTGTCGACGAAGACCCGCCCCGAGTGGTCCTCAATGATTTTCTTGGCGATGGCCAATCCCAGGCCGAAGCCAGTAGCTTTGGTCGAGTAAAAAGGCGCAAAAACCTTCTCTCGTTCGCCAGGGGGAATGCCGGGCCCGGTGTCGGCAAAATGTAACTGGAGGCACTCAGTGGCATTGGGCGCCTTGGCCGTAGCCGCAAAAATGCGCAGCCGACCTCCCCGCGGCATGGCCTGGATCGCATTGGTAAGGATGTTCAAGAAACAGGTCTTCATCTGAGCCGAATCCAACCGGAAAGTCGGCAAGTCCGGCGCCAGGTCCAGTTTGATCTGGATGCCTTGGTTGCGCGCTTGCCGCTCAACCAAGGCCAGAGCTTCGGTCAGGGTGGCTTTTAGCTCACAGGGCACCAGGGTGGGCGGAGCCTGTCGCCCGGCTGTCAGCACGTCATTCACGAGGTGATTCAGGCGGCTGATTTCGTCCTTGATGTTGACAAGATTCCGCTGCAGGTCACGCGCCGGGCGGTCGTCTCCATTCACATGCTTGGCGCGGATCTGGTCGATGCTGAGGTTAATGAAATTCAAGGAGTTGCGCACCTCATGCGCAACTGTAGCCGCGAACCGACCCAGCAAGGAGAGTTTCTCCGCCTCATTTAAACGTTCCTGGAGCGCCCGGTTCTGCCGCAACCGCTCGACCATCTGGTTGAACGTCTGGGCCAGGCGGCCCATTTCGCCCGAACCGCTCGAGGGCAGCGCTACATAAAGGTTGCCCATAGCCACCTGCTGCGCGCCTGCCACCAATTGATCAATCGGCTTGGTGAAAAGGAAGGCCAAGTAAAGCACCGCGCATAAGGCTGCCAGCATGGTCCCCAGAATCCAGTACAGGCGCCGTTTGTACCACAGGCGGGATAAGGTTGTGACCTGGTCGCTTTCACCTTTTATTACGGCGTACCCGATCACATTATCACCGAGCACCAAGGGGTATCGAATCTCAAAGGTGGTTTGGTCAGTCGAGGGGGACGGATCGAGATCCGAAAACTCTGCGTCCAGACGGACCGGGCCCTTCTTGGTTTCAAGATGCCTCTTCTTGAAAAGGTACTTCTTCCCCACCTGCCCCGGATTCGTGCTCGCCACCACCTTGCCTTCCGTGGAGGTGATGGAAACACTGGAAAGCCCCAGATCCTCGAGCTTCTTTTGGTAGATCTTCTGCGCGTCCTCCACGCTGGTTTTGGGGGGAATTTGAGTCTGAGCTAGCTGGCTGACGGTTAATAACCGTGATGTCTCTCCAGCCACATATTTCAGGATCTGTTGACGATGATTGAAATAGCCCCAGGTGAGAATAGCGCTGCTGCAGCCCATGGTGACGAACATCACCAGCGCCAGCTTCGTGCGGAACCGGAGGTTGAGGCGTACGGACTTCAAAGCCGGTCTCTCAATATTTCCTTTCTTCTAACTGGTCATTCTATCGGAATGGGGGCATGGCGTCAATGTGGCGCGGGCGTCTCGCCCGCTGTGGCGTGGGCATCCCTTCGCTGCGTTCAGGGCAGGCTCTGCCCATGCCCCCCTTGCACCTTGTTTGCAGTTGCGACGGACCTCTTTTATATAGGGCTGGTTAAGCTTCCTGCGTGCGGGAGCAGGACGCTCCCGCCACAGCGGGCGAGACGCCCACGCTACAACCCGAAGCAGCCCGCCGAAACCACGCACTGCAACCCAACCTCCCGCCCCCACGCCGCATCCTATGAACGTTCGTGGGGCGTCCACCGATCCTCGAAAATGGTTACAATTGACAGGGGTAGATAGTACATGCGCAAAGCACTCGCCCTTTTCTTAGCTCTGCTCGCTCAACTCGGGCCTGCATCCCCCTGCCGGACTGTGCCCATGCTTTCCTCCTCAACTCCGCTCGATTTGGGATTCCATCAAATGTATAATCTCCAGTTTGAGGAGGCACACAGAACTTTCAACGGGTGGGAGCAATTGCATCCCGATGATCCCTTGGGACCTGCTTCGGACGCGGCAGCTTATCTCTTCTCGGAACTCGACCGGCTGGGCGTCCTGCAATGGGAGTTGTTCTTGGACGATGAGAAATTCAAGCGGAGCAGGAAGCTGACCCCCGACCCCGCAACCAGGCAAGCCTTTGATAAGGCGCTGGCGAGGAGCGAGCGGGTGGCGGACAGTGTTCTGGCGCGGTCACCACAGGATGGGAACGCCCTCTTGGCCAAGATCATGGACCTGGGACTGCGCTCCGATTACCTGGCCTTAATCGAAAAGAGATATTTGGCCTCGCTGTCCTATATGAAGAACGCCGGAATTCTTGCCGATAAGTTGCTGGCCATGGACCCCTCTTGTTACGACGCCTACCTGGCCATCGGCGTGGAGAACTACATCCTGGGATTGAAACCCGCCCCGGTACGCTGGCTGTTGAGGATTTACGGCGCGCAGACCGATAAGGACCGGGGAATCGAAAAACTCCGGCTTACGGCAGAGAAAGGACACTACCTGCTGCCCTTCGCGAGGCTCATGCTTGCCGTCGCTGCCCTGAGGGATAAAAACCGGAATCAGGCAAGGGAGCTGCTCACGGGGCTGGCTCGGCAATTTCCCAATAACACGCTCTATCAAAGAGAACTCGATCGGCTCCAGACGGCGTCCAAGTAGCGGAGCCGGGGGCAATTGAGTTCGGGTGGAGACTATGAGAATCGCGGCCGTGGCAAGTGCATTTCCCCAGCATCACTATCCGCAGGAAGTTCTGGTGGGCGCGCTTCAGAAGTATTTTGGCGAGAAGCTCGCCAATCCGCAGCGCCTGGAACGGATTTATTCCCACATGGGCGTGGAGGGACGCTATCTCACTCTACCCCTCAGCGCTTACTACGAGATCGCATCATGGGGCGAGGCGAACAACGCCTTTATCGAGACCGCCCAGGTGTTGGGCCAGCAATCCCTCTGTGGCGCGCTGACCCGTGCTGGGTTGAGCGCAGGCGAGATTAGCACTCTCATTGTCGTGTCGGTCACGGGCATTGCCAGCCCTTCTGTGGACGCCCGGTTAGTCAATCGCATGGGGCTTTCGCCGAATATCAAGCGCGTGCCGATCTTTGGCTTGGGGTGCGTGGCGGGGGCGGCGGGGATTGCCCGCGCCGCCGACTACGTGCGCGCCTATCCCGGCCAAGTGGCGGCGCTGCTTGCCGTCGAACTGTGCTCGCTCACCATACAGCGGGATGACCTTTCCATAGCAAACCTGATTTCCGCTGCCTTGTTTGGAGATGGAGCGGCGGCGGTGTTGGTGACCGGCTCGGATCGCGAAGCGGAGGGACCGGAAATCCTGGCCACCCGCTCGGTCTTCTACCCGAATACGGAGCACGTGATGGGTTGGGACATTTCTGAAAAGGGCTTCACCATCGTCTTGTCGCCCGAGGTGCCCGCCATGGTGGAGCGCCACTGGGCGCACGACGTGGACGAATTTCTGGGGGACATGAGTTTGTCCCGAAAGGATATCAGTAGTTGGATTCTGCACTCGGGTGGACCCAAGGTGCTCGAAGCCATGGCGGCTACGCTCAATCTTCCCGATGGGGCCCTCGATGCCTCCTGGGAATGCCTCCGCCGGGTGGGCAATATCTCCTCCGTATCGGTCCTTCTGGTGCTCGAAGAAGTGATGAATCACCGTCGCCCGGCCCCGGGATCGTTCAGCCTGCTGGGGGCGATGGGACCGGGCTTCTGCTCGGAGTTGGTATTGCTCCGTTGGTCGTAATGGGTCACATTTGAGATTACGAAACACTCTCCTCCGGGCTGTGGCTGTTTTTGCGTTTGCCGTGCCCATCTCCTTACATGCGCAGGAAGTGGTGTTGGAACTCGACCCGGCGCAAACGCACATTGAATTCACCTTAGCTGAAGTTCTTCACCCTGTGCATGGGACATTCAAACTGAAGAGCGGGACCATCCGCTTCGACCCCGCAACAGGGGAGGCCAGCGGCTTGGTGGTGGTGGACGTCGCGAGCGGGGAGAGCGGCAGCACCTCGCGCGACCGGAAAATGCACAAGGATGTTCTGGAGAGCCGGAAATACCCGGAGGCAACTTTCACCCCCCTCCGAGTCGTTGGCCGCCTCGAGGCGCAAGGAGAGTCGCCGCTGCAACTGAGCGGCATTTTCAAGCTGCACGGGAAAGAACATGACCTCATGCTTGCTACCACGGTGCGCAGAAGCGGCGATCGGTTGACCGCCAGCACGCATTTGTTGATTCCTTACGTGGATTGGGGTCTGAAGAATCCCAGCACCTTGTTCCTTCGCGTTGGCAACGAGGTTGAGATTGATGTAAAAACTGTAGGCCGCATCTCCCTGCCGGCCGCGCCGAAATGAAGGCCGAAGGGTAAAGGTTAAAGGACAAAGGGTAAAAAAAACCTCACCCTCCCCTTTCACCTTTACCCTTCAAACTTCACCCTTTAACCTTTAAGGCGGCAGCTTCGCAAGCTCCGTTGCCGCACTCCAAGCTTGACAAGGCCACTCCTGCCGGTTAATCTTACCCTTCGTTCTTAATGACTGACCGTTCAGTCAGTTAATGAAGGGACCAATGCGTACAAAGAGTCTGACGCGACGGAGTCCTAAGAAACGATCGCTGCGAGGGCGGAGACGCAAGGAGGAACGCCCGCAAGAGATCCTGGCGGCCGCTTTCGAGGAATTTGCCGCCCACGGCTATGCGGCAGCCCGCCTCGAGGATGTGGCCAAACGCGGGGGAATAGCCAAGGGAACGATCTATCTCTATTTCAAGCATAAGGAAGGGCTCTTTCGGGCCGTGGTCCGCAGTTTGATTCATCCTGTTTTCGAAAAACTTGCCGCTTTCGTTGGGACTTTCTCCGGCTCTGCTGAAGAACTCCTTGGAGAGCTGCTATCACGGCACTATTCCCAAGTGGTGAGAAACGAAAAGGCTCGGGCCATCCTTCGTTTGCTGATTGCCGAGAGTGGCAAGTTTCCTCAACTTTCCGACATTTTCCATCGGGAGATCATCGACCCGGGCGTAACTGCCTTACGCCAGGTGCTGGAGAAGGGTGCGGCATCAGGCGAATTTCGGAGAACAAAAACCAGGGATTTTCCGCAGATTCTGATCGCCCCCGGGGTTCTGGCCATTTTGTGGATCTTGATCCTGGGGGAGCGACATCAACTCGACCTGGATGCCTATATGAGCGCGCACAAGGAGTTCGTGTTGTACGGCCTGCGGAAATTCAGTGGGGGGGGACGGCTTGCCGTCCCCTCGTCTGAAGGTCGAAAGGTCGGATGTGGCGTGGGCGTCTCACCCGCTGTCGCGGGAGCGTCTCGCTCCCGCACCAGCGCGGGCAGAGCCTGCCCTGAGCGGAGCGAAGGGATACCCACGTGACAGCGGGCGAGACGCCCGCGCCACATCCGGCAGCAGAGGAGAACATTCATGAGGCTGTATCGGGGATGGGCCGCGTTGCTGGCGGCGCTGTTGCTCGCGTGGGGAAACCCTGCGGGCGCGCAACAGGCAATTTCGCGGCGGCTGACGCTGAAAGAGGCGATCGGGCTGGCACTGAAAAAGAACCTCAGCGTGCGGGTCGCGGGCACGCAAGTGGACGAACTGGAGGGCACGCGTGAGCGGCGGCTGGCCTTGCTGCTCCCGCACGTATCCGGGGACGCGCTGGCCAACCGGCAGAACCTCAACCTGGGCGCCATGGGGATTTCTGTTCCCTTGATCCCGACCGTCGTGGGGCCTTTCAATCGTTATGATTTCCGCCTTGCCGTGAACCAGGCCTTGATTGACCGCGAGGCCTACCATAACTTGAAGGCCAGCGAGAAGCAGGCGCAGGCCTCCAAGCTCAGTTACCAGGACATGCGCGATCTGGTGGTCCGGGAGGCGGCGGGGCTTTATCTGGACGCTCAGGCTGGCGCCGCAGAGGTCGAAGCGGTTGAATCTCGCCTGACCACCTCGCAGGCACTTGAAAAGCTGGCGCGCGACCAGCACGACCAGGGGCTGGCAACCGCCGTGGATGTTGTCCGCGCCCAAGTGCAACTGGCGCGTGACCAGCAGAACTTGTTGGTCGCGCGCAACGCGTACCAGACGTCGCTGCTCACCCTGACGCGCTTTCTCGGATTGAGTCCCGGAACGCCACTGGAATTGGCCGAGCGGCTGCAATTCCGCCGCGTTCAGGCGCCGGACATCGACCCGGCGCTCCACACCGCGCTCGAGGCGCGCTCCGACTACCGCTCGCTTCTCACCCAGCGTGAATCGCTCATCGAGCAGCAAAAGGCGTCGCGGGTGCGCTATCTGCCCAAGCTGTCGATCAACGGCGACTACGGGGCGCTAGGGCGCACCTTCGGCTCCATGGCTGGGATCGGCGAAATCCAGGGGACGCTCACCTTCACAGTGTTCGACCGGGACCGCAACGGGGAACAGAAGGAGATCGAGAGCCGAGTGCACCGCCTAAGCGAGCAGATTGATGACCTTGCCCGAGGAATCGAGCAGGATCTGCGGAAGGCGATGCTCGACCTCGAGTCCGCCGAAAGCCAGGTGAGCGTGACGGAAGCGGCCCTCAACCTTGCGCAACGCGAGCTGACGCTGGCCCAGGACCGCTTCCGCAATGGCGTGACTGACAACATCGAGGTCGTGACGGCGCAGGCCACGCTGGCCAGCGTGCAGGATGATCGCATCGTGGCCCTGGCGCGCCACGCCGATGCGGGAATGGCCTTGGCGCGCGCGCTCGGCGCAACCGAAAAGATTTACCAGACGTACCTCGGCGAGCCGTGAGGTAGGGGCACGCCGTGGCGTGCGCCTACCCCGCTCCCCGAAGAGGGGCACCTTGAGTAGCCGTGAATGAAACCCGCGGATGGGAAGGCGTAGCGCCGACCTTTAGGCCGGCATCCACCATGCTGACCTAAAGGTCAGCGCCACATCAACCTCGTGGTGTCAGAGAGAGGTGAAACGGCCATGAAGCGCATAATTCCACTCTTGCTGCTGGCGGCTGCGGTCGCGGCGGCAGTCCGTTACTATCCTCAGTGGTTCGGGAAACGCCCCGTCCAAAATCTGCTGAAGCTCTCGGGCAACATCGAAGCGCACGAAAGCCTAGTCAGCTTCAAGGTGACCGGGCGCATCGTTGCTTTGCCGGTCGATGAGGGCATGACCGTCAAAACCGGAGACTTGCTGGCAAGGGTCGACAGTGACGACTACCGGCAGCAAGTTGCTGTGGACCAAGCCGCAACCCGCGTGCGCGATCGACAGCTCGCCCTTGGTCTGGCGGGCAGCCGCCGGCAGGAGATCGAGGCAGCGCGGCAAGCCATCCTCGACGCTCAGGCTGACCTCGCGCAAAGGAAAAAGGACTACGCGCGCTACCAGGCGCTTTATGAAAAGGACGAGATTCCCGCTCAAACACGCGACCAGGCGGCCACCAACGTGACCCGCGCCCAGGCTTCTTGTGACCGCGCGCAACAGATTTACAACGAGCTCGTGGAAGGAACGCGCCAAGAAGAACTCGCCGTGGACCGCGCCAACCTTCACCAGGCGAATCAAAACCTGCATTTGTCCCACATCCGGCTGTCCTATACGGTGCTGCGCGCACCGTTCGACGGAGTGATTCTGGTGCGGCAGGCCGAACTGGGTGAAGTGGTCTCGCCCGGCACCCCCATCGTGACGCTGGCCGACCTGGACCACCTCTGGCTTCGTGTCTATGTGCCGGAAACAGACCTCGGCAAGGTGCACTGGGGCCAGGACGTTGACGTGCGGACCGACACCTACCCTGCCAAAATTTATCGCGGCCGGATTTCCTTGATTTCCTCGGAGGCGGAATTCACCCCGAAGAGTGTACAGACCGAGAAGGAGCGCGTCACATTGGTTTATCGGGTGAAAGTGGATGTCGAAAACCCCAACTATGAGCTGAAGCCCGGAATGCCGGCTGATGCTTATATCAAGGTGAAGTAATTTGTGAGCCAGAAACTCCGTCACGAAAGGGTGTCATTCCGATCGCAGCGAGGAAGCTCGCTCTGCTTCGGTGCGCTTCGCGGAAGAAAGATCAGAGCAAGATTCCTCGCTGCGATCGGAATGACACGGTTGCTAAAGTTGCCATGACTTCCCCTCCTGCCATCGTAGTTTCCGCGCTCTGCAAGCGGTTTGGCGAAGTGCGCGCCGTCGACCAGCTCACCTTTGACGTGCAGGCGGGAGAAATCTTTGGCTTGGTGGGGCCGGACGGCGCCGGAAAGACTACGACGCTGCGCATGCTCGCCGGTGTGCTGGCGGCGGATTCCGGCTCGGCGATGGTGGCCGGTTGCGACGTGCTGCGCGACCCGGAGGGGGCCAAGCATCACTTCAGCTACATGGCTCAGCGCTTCGGCCTTTACGAGGACCTCACGGTGGAGGAAAACCTCCGGTTTTACGCTGATCTATTTGGAGTCGGCCGCAAGAAGCGCGAGCCACGCGCCAGCCAATTACTGGCGGCTGCGGGCCTCAGCGATTTCCGCAGCCGTCTGGCGGCGAACCTTTCGGGCGGGATGAAACAGAAGCTGGGCTTGGTCTGCGCCTTGATTCACACTCCCAAGGTGATCCTTCTCGACGAGCCGACCAACGGCGTGGATCCGGTGTCGCGCCGCGATTTCTGGCGCATCCTGTATTCTCTGCTAGCCGAAGGCGTGGCTATCCTTACCTCCACCTCCTATCTCGACGAAGCGGAGCGTTGCCATCGTGTCGGACTCCTCTACCAGGGTCGCATGCTCTTCTGCGATCGGCCGGAAGCGTTGAAGAGGAGATTCCCCGGCAAGATTCTCGCCGTTCATGCCTCCGAGCCGGCGCGCGTGCGGGATACGCTCTCGAATGCCCCCGCCGTGCGCAGCGCGCTGATGGTGGGTGACCGCGTCCACCTGTTCGTGGATAGCGCGGACCGCCGGCTTCCGGAATTGCGCGCCTGTCTCGAGGCCGCAGGAATTTCCTACGATTCCATTGAGTCTGTCACGCCGAGCATTGAGGACCTTTTCGTTTCTGCGGTGGAAGGCGAGCCTGGAAGTCGAACTCCGGGCCAGCCTGGAAGTCATTCCCGCGAGAGCGGGAATCCTTAGGAGGTGCGTTGTCAACGGAGTGGGTTCCCGGGTCCCAATGGGGAATAGCCCTCCCCCAAGGGGAGAGGGTGGCCCGCCGCCGGCGTTTTTCAGCCGGGGCGGGCCGGGTGAGGGGTTAGTTCCGACGCTCAGCCAACTTGTTGGGGGCCGACTCAGTTTTCGCCCGCTGTTCTACGCTTCACTCTCTACTGCTTTGCCCATCGGCCGGTGATCGAGCTTGGATCTGTGTTGATTCGCAGTCGAGCCCTATGCGGCAAGGTGCTGCGAGAGAGGATGATTGAAACTTTCAGGAGCAGCGTGCGCGAATTCTGAACTGGTACTGAAAGACGCTGACGAGTTCGTGCGGCACCGACGCGAGGATGGGTCAGAGGGCACCGAGCACCAGAAAAGGACCCCTCACCCGACCCGCGCCGGCTGGTGAAAGCGCCGGACGCGGGTCACCCTCTCCCCTTGGGAGAGGGCTAAGGCCCTACCGCACGGACGCCGGAGAAACAAGACCGTCATGACCCGAAACGATGCATCGGTGGTGGTCGAAAATCTGACCAAGCGGTTTGGGTCGTTTGTCGCGCTGGACCACATCAGCTTCCAGGCGCACCGCGGCGAGATATTCGGTTTTCTCGGTCCGAACGGCGCTGGCAAATCGACGGCGATACGCATTCTGTGCGGCCTGCTGCGGCCCACCTCCGGCCGCGCGCAGGTGGCGGGGATTGACGTCGCCGCCCAGCCCGAGGCGGTCCGCCAGCAGATTGGCTACATGTCCCAAAGATTCTCTCTCTATAACGACTTGAGAGTCGGTGAGAACCTGCGCTTCTTTGCGGGATTATACAGCGTGCCTGCCCGGGACATTCCGGAACGCCTGGCGTGGGCGCTGCGGATGGCGGGACTCGAGGGGCGCGAGCAATCTCCCACGCGCGCCCTCGCCGTAGGCTGGAAGCAGCGCCTGGCGCTGGGCTGCGCGGTGCTGCACCGTCCGCCCATCGTCTTCCTCGACGAGCCGACCTCGGGCGTCGATCCCGTCTCGCGCCGGCAGTTCTGGGAGTTGATCCACCAGATGGTGGCCGAGGGCATCACGGTGTTCGTCACCACCCACTACATGGACGAAGCGGAATATTGCAACCGCCTAGTCTTGATCGACCGCGGGCGCATTGTGGCGACGGGTACACCCACGGAACTGAAGAGCCGATACATGAAAGGCCAGCTCCTGCTAGTGGAATGCGAGCCGCTCGGGCCGGGGCTGGAAGCGCTCCGACGCGCTCCGGGCGTACTCGATGCCGCGGTCTTCGGAAACAGCCTGCACGCCGTCGTTGCCGATGCCCAGGCTGCCCTGCCTAAGGTCCGGGAAGTTCTCGAGGCCGGACTCATCCGCGTGGGACGGCTGGAGCAAATTCCGCCCAGCCTCGAAGACGTCTTTGTCTCGCTCACCGCATCGCGTGAATCGAAACAGGAGATAGCCTCATGAGCGGGCGCCGCATCCTGGCCATGACGCGCAAAGAAGTGATTCAGATCCGGCGCGATCCCCTGAGTCTGATGATCATCATCGTTATGCCGCTCATCCAGCTCCTTATCTTCGGCTACGCCGTGAATCTGGATATCAGGCACATTCCGCTTTGCGTGTACGACCGCGACGCGACACAAACTAGCCAGGACCTGCTCAAACGCTTCCAGGCGACCGACTACTTCAGCATCGTTCATGTGTCGGACAGCTACCCCGACGTGGTCCGGCACATTGACTATGGTGTGTGCACGGTGGCGGTGGTTGTTCCGCCGCAATTCTCCGAAAGACTTCACGCGAACGGCCAGGCCAGCGTACAGGCGCTGCTCGACGCCAGCGACAGCAACACGGCGAGTATCGGCATGGGCTATGCGCTCGGCATCGTGCAGGCGTATTCCTCGCAAGTGCAGATCGACTGGCGCGAGCGCCACGGCCTGGCGGGCGTTGCCCCCGCCGTCACCTTCCAACCCCGCACCTGGTTCAACGAGGACCTGGAAAGCATGCCGAACATTGTGCCGGGCGTGGTGGCCATGGTGATGGCTGTGGTGGGCGCGTTCCTGACCTCGCTGACCATCGCGCGCGAGTGGGAGCGCGGCACCATGGAGCAGCTCATTTCCACGCCCATTGGCAAACTGGAAATCCAGATCGGCAAGCTGGCCCCTTATTTCGCAATCGGGATGACGGATACGGCGGTTTGCGCCGGCGTGGCGGTGTGGTGGTTCGGCGTTCCGTTCCGCGGGAGCTGGACGGTCTTGTTCGGCTGCTCGATGCTTTTTCTAGTGGTGGTGTTGTCGCTCGGCTACCTGATCTCGGTGACTGCCAAGTCCCAACTGGGGGCCAGCCAGTTGGCCCTGCTGGCCACGTTCCTGCCAACCTTTCTTCTGTCGGGCTTCGTTTTTCCCATCGAGCAGATGCCGGTCGTCGTGCAGTGGATCACGCGCGTCCTGCCGGCGCGTTATTACGTCTTCATCCTGCGCAATGTCTTCCTGAAGGGCACGGAGATTCGCTTGATGGCGGGACAACTCACCGCTTTGGCGATTATTGCCGTGGTGCTGATCACGCTGGCCACCCGGGCCTTTCACAAGAGGCTGGAATGAAATTCCTGCAATCACTCGCGCGCGTCGGTCACATGCTGCGGAAGGAGTTCATCCAGACGCTGCGCGACCCCCACACCCGCTTCCTGCTTATTGGCCCGCCCATAATCCAGATGCTGGTTTTCGGCTATGCAGCCACGCTGGAGGTGAAGCACGTGGAGCTGGCAGTCCTCGATCTGGACAACACGCAGGAGAGCCGCGAGTTGGTCTCCCATTTTTCCGCCAGCCGTTATTTCGATCTGAAGAAATATGCCCTGGAGCGCGATGAGCTCCGCGAAGGCATTGACCGCGGCGACTTTCTGGTGGCCCTGGAAATTGATTCCGGCTTCGCCGAGCGCCTGCGCAATGGCCAGGGCGCCTCGGTGCAGGTGCTGGTGGACTGTTCCAACTCGAATACGGCACTGGTGGCCTTGGGCTATCTCAACCAGATCGGCGCCCAATTCGCCCGCGACTACCAGACCGACCGGCTGCGGCGCACCGCGCCGCAACTGGTGTCGTTCCTGCCGCAGGTGAATCTCGATACCCGGCCGTGGTTCAACGCCGGACTCGATAGCCAATGGTTTTTCGTTCCCGGCGTCATTGGCAATCTGATGCTGATCATGGTTATGATGCTGACTGCCTTTGCGGTAGTGCGGGAGCGGGAGATCGGCACCCTCGAGCAGATTATGGTCACGCCCATCCGCCGCTGGGAGTTCGTCCTCGGGAAGACCCTCCCCTTCTTCCTCATCGGCTGCTTCGACTCCACCATGATCTCGATCCTGGGCACCTTATGGTTTGGCGTGCCCTTCCGTGGAAAGGTCGCCGTGCTGGCGGTCGGATTGATGACTTTTATCGTCGCGGCACTGGGGCTCGGGCTCTTCCTCTCGACCATTTCCGCCACCCAGCAGCAGGCGATGATCGCCTCCTTCTTCTTCAACATGCCGATGATCACGCTTTCCGGCTTCGGCACGCCCATCAGCAGCATGCCGCCCTTCTTTCAGAAGCTGAGCTACATCAACCCCATGAGCCACGTCATGGTGGTCCTGCGCAGTGTCTATCTCAAGGGCGTCGGCCTCCAGGTGCTCTGGCCCAACGTCGCTGCCATGGCCGTTTTTGCCGTCCTGATGCTGAGCGTCAGCGTCCTGCGCTTCCACAAGTCACTCGAATAGGCCGAGAGTCGCGCTAGAGCCGCGGAGCGGCGGCAGAGAGTAGCCCACGGCGTGAGCCGTGGGGCGAGGAGTCCGATCAGGATGTTCCGAGCCCCGGAGGGGCGACAGACGAAGGTGCGTTTGCCGTCGCGCCTCGTGGACTAGGCTCTGCCGCCCCTCCGGGGCTAGGTAGGGACTGCTGTGGTTATCCTTCGGTCCCACGGCTCACGCCGTGGGCCATTCTCTGTCGGTCCTCCGGGCCTGGGGGTGAACAGCCGCGCGGAGCGCCAAACTGTGTGCTCTTGCGTTCGAGAATAGATTATAATTACTTGGGCGCTCGCAGAAACCCAGCACAAGGACTCATAACCACAGAGACACCGAGGCAGAGAGAACCCGCAACAAAGGCTTTCCTCGGGGTCTCTGTGGTCGATTCGCGTGATCTTTTCACAACTTCAGAAGGGACGGAAACCATGGACTTCAAAGGCAAAGTGGTGGTGATAACAGGGGCGGGTTCCGGGATTGGCGAGGCCTGCGTACGAGAATTCGCCAACCGGAATGCAGCGGTGGCCATGGTGGACTGCAAGGCCGGGGGGGGCGAGAAAACAATCTTGGAACTTCGGCAAAGAGGCGCTTCGGTTGAATCCTTCCAAGCCGATGTGAGCTCTCGAGCCGCAGTCGAGCGCCTCATTCCCGAAGTTGTTTCCCGTTTGGGGGGCATCGACGTGTTGGTCAACAATGCCGGGACGCAGCGTTACGGGAGCGCAACCACGGTGAGCGAGGAGGAGTGGGACGAGGTATTGAACATCAACCTGAAAAGCGCCTTTCTGATGTGCAAGTACGCTATCCCGGAAATGACCAAGCGGGGAGGAGGAGCGATCGTCATGACGGGCTCCGTACAATCGCTGACGGCGCAACGCAACTCCCTGGCCTACGTGGTCAGTAAGCATGGCATGCTGGGACTGACGCGATCGATCGCGCTCGATTACGGGAAGCAGAACATTCGAGCTAACTGCGTGCTGCCGGGAGCGATTGACACGCCCCTGCTGCGCTGGGCGGTCTCCCTCGATCCCCAACCCGAGAAGGTGATGGCCAACTGCGATCGCCTTCACATTCGAGGCAAGATGGGACGCCCGGAGGAGGTTGCGCGGGTGATTGTGTTCCTGGCAAGCGACCTGGCCTCGTTCGTAACCGGCGCGGCCTATGCGGTGGACGGCGGCTTGCTCGTACCCGCCGGCGGCATGGCTTCCCAGGAGGCGGGAACTGGCGCAAGGAAGGCTTAAGCAATTGCTGCATCGCTGTCATTCCGAGCGGAGCGAGGAATCTGGCCCTGGAATTAAGGGACACTCGAATTTCCTCTTTGCCTCCGGCTTCTCAGAAAGGGGGCTCAGCATCATGCTGGCGCAGGGTGCAGAATTATGAAGCTTGGACTGGGACTCTACCGACATCAGTTGACACGCGAGAATTACGACTTCGCGCGCCAGGCGGGTTGTACGGACGTCGTGATCCATCTGGTGGACTACTTCAACCAGGGTTCCGCGAACCCCCGCAACAACCAGCCCACGGGCGGCAAGCATGAACCTTGGGGGCTCGCCGGCGATCCTGAGAAGCTCTGGAGTGTCGACCAATTGCGGCAAATTCGGCGGGAGATCGAAGACGCCGGGCTCATTCTTGCCGCCATCGAGAATCTCGATCCGGGCCACTGGCACGACATTCTTCTGGACGGTCCGCAGCGCTCCCACCACATTGAGAATGTCAAGACGATCATTCGGCGTATGGGGGAAGTGGGAATTCCAGTCCTGGGATACAATTTCAGTCTGGCTGGGGTCTGCGGCCGTGTCAGCGGTCCCGTTGGACGCGGCGGCGCCGTCTCGGTGGGCATGGATGGGCCGCTCGAGACGCCCCTGCCGAACGGAGTGGTGTGGAACATGATTTACGATCGGGCGGCTTCTCCCGGCACACTCCCACCCATTGCTGGCGAAGAACTGTGGCGCAGACTCAAGCGATTCTTGGAGGATATTATTCCTGTGGCTGAGCAAGCCGACGTCCAGCTTGCCGCTCACCCGGACGATCCCCCTTTGCCGACCTTGCGCCGCCAGCCTCGCCTTGTCTATCAGCCCCACCTGTATCAAAGGCTGATTGATCTCGTGCCCAGTAAGAGTAACGGCTTGGAATTCTGCGTGGGAACCGTGGCGGAGATGACGGAAGGAAACGTTTACGAGGCGGTCGAGCAATACAGCAGGCAAGGCAAGATCGCTTATATCCATCTCCGGAACGTGGTCGGCAAGGCGCCCCATTACCGGGAAACCTTCATCGACGAAGGCGACGTGGATATGATTCGCGTCCTGTCGATCCTGAAGCGCAACGCTTTCACGGGAGTAATCATTCCCGACCACACACCCCAGATGAGCTGTGCGGCTCCCTGGCATGCGGGGATGACCCACACCCTGGGCTTCGTGCTGGCTGTTTTGGCTATGCTCGAATCACCTTCCACCCCGCTGGGTGTATAATGGCCCGCGCCAGGAAGGAGGAACGATGCTAAATGACAGTCTTGGCACACCACCCCGAAGAAGCGAACGCGTGCTGCTGAAAATTCCCATACGGGTCGAGGGCAAGGATACCCTTGGTAATGCATTCGATGAGACGACACATACGCTGGTAGTAAATCGGTCCGGAGGGCTGATCATCGTCCCGCATCTGCTGCAGCAGGGCTCGATGATCAAAATTACGAACCTAACAAACAAAATCTCTTGTCCTTTCGAAGTCGTTATGCGTGCCGCGAGGTCATTGAGCGGTACTCCCGAGTGGGGCGTGAAGTGTCTGGAGCCGGAGGTTGATATCTGGGGTGTTCACTTTCCGGTCAAAACGGAAGGGCCTTTACAAGCGCCTCTCATTCATGTCTTGCTGGAGTGCCAGGAGTGCTTTTCGCGGGAGATGGCCGCGCTCACCGCGGAACAATATCGTGAACTGGTGGCGCAGTCGTGCTTGCCGCGCCATTGTCCGAAATGCGGCGCCACCAGGGATTGGAAATTCGCGTCTGTCGAAGTTGAACTTGAAGAAGTCGTACCGAGCCTTCCGGCCCCTACAGCTTCCCGGCCTGCTGTGCGGGGCGAAACCGAGAAAAGGCAAGATAAGCGCCTGGCGGTAAAGCTCCCGCTGGGAGTCAGGCTTCCGGAGGGGGGCGAGGAGCCCAGCACGACGGAGAACATCTCCAGTTCGGTTCTGTGCTTTGCCTGCGACCTTGAAATGCACGTCGGGCAGAGCGTGTACGTGCAGGTGGGACTGGATAACCCTGCGGAACAACGCGAAATTCCCGCCCGCATCATGTGGCGGCGTCCCGCCAGGGACAAGGGAAGGGCCTTCTACGGGGCCAAGCTGGAAAGAGGCGACTGAGTAGTGAGCCAAGTGGACGAGGTTCGGGCGGCGGCGGATATCGTCAAAGTGGTGGGCGATTACGTCAAGCTGCGCAAGGCGGGGGCGAACTACATGGGCCTTTGCCCGTTCCATCAGGAGAAGACCCCCTCGTTTGCCGTCCACCCGGCAAAGCAGATTTTCCATTGCTTCGGCTGCGGAGTGGGTGGCGACGTCTTCAAGTTCGTAATGATGATCGACAGCCTCACGTTTCCCGAGGCGCTGCGCCGGCTGGCCGAGAAGGTGGGCGTCACGCTTTCGGATACTTTCGGCGATGCGGCCTACGACGCCAACGCCCGAGTGCGCACAGCCCTTTACAAAATGCACGAAGCCGCCGCCAAGTTCTTTGCCGGCCAGCTCAGCGGCACGGCGGAAGGCCGCCTGGCGCAGGCGTACCTTGAAGACCGGGGACTGACCGACGAAGTGGTGGGCCGTTTCCGGTTGGGATACGCGCCAGCCGACGGGCAGGCCTTGACCCGCCACCTCACCGGGGCCGGATACGAGGCCGAGTTGCTCGAGAAGAGCGGGTTGGTGGGGCACGATGCGGAAAGGAGCCGGCGATACGACCGCTTCCGGCGGCGCATCATTTTTCCTATTGCCAACGATAGCGGAAAAGTCGTGGCTTTCGCGGGACGAGCGTTGGGGGACGAGCAGCCCAAGTATCTCAATTCGCCGGAAACTCCCATCTACACCAAGGGGAGAGTGCTTTACCACCTGGACCGCGCCGCGCAAGCCATCCGCAAGCTCGATTACACGATATTGGTTGAGGGCTATATGGATTGCATCGCGGTGGCCTCGGGCGGCATCGAGAACGCTGTGGCTTCCTGCGGCACGAGCCTGACGGAGGGCCAGATTCGTTTGCTGGCACGCTACTCACGCCGGGTGGTCGTGAACTACGATCCGGACTCGGCAGGAGTGGCGGCCACGGAACGTTCCTTGGCGCTGCTGCTCGAGGAGGGCTTTGAGGCAAAGGTGCTGGCCCTGCCAGGAGGGCTCGATCCTGATTCCTTCATCCGGAAAGAAGGCGCCGCCCGGTACCGCGAGCTTCTGGCGGGGGCGCCGGGCTACATTGACTATTTGACTGACCGGGCTATAGCCGCACATAACATCAATACGCCGGAAGGGAAAGTTGGAGCAGCGAATTCCGTCCTGCCCCACCTTGCGAGGGTCCCCAACCCCATGCTGCGGGCGGAACTGGCGAGCCGGCTTGCCGAACGGTTGCATCTGGATGAACACCTGCTACGCGGGGAACTCCGGCGGGTGGCGGGGTCCGCGCGATCGGAGATGCGTATTCAACCCGAATCGGCTGCCCCTAAGGCGACCACGGCGGAGAAGGAATTGCTGCGAGCGTTTATAGAAGACCAGGGGCTTGCGGATGAACTGCTGTCTCAGATGGTGGAGCAGGGCATGCTGGAGGGTTTGGTGACCGAGCCGATATTCAAACGCTTCCTCGAGCTGCGGCGCCAGGGTGAGAACGCTGAACCGGCGGCTTTGGAAGGACCACTCAGTGCTGAGGCACGGAGGGTGCTTTACGAGAGCCTGTTTTGGGCTGTCGAGCCCCCTGACAGGGGACGAATTGACCGACACCTTCGGGCCTTGCGGGCTCGCAGGGCGCGACGGCAACTCGACAAACTGCGAGGAGCGATCCAGGAGGCCATCCAACTTACCGACTGGCCAAGGGTTCGCGAACTTGAGCAATCCAAAGCCGACCTGGAAAATGAGTTGCGGGGGCTCGAGGAAGGCAGAAAAATATCCATCCACTGACAAACGAAAGCGTGTATACTACATCTAATACGATGGAGCCGGAGAAGTTTGACGGCTTGTCATACACGACGACGTAGTTGTACTGAAGGCGGCACCGCCGGGATGAAGGTGAGGTGTCGCCATACCTTTTTTCGTACCGAATTAATTCTTCTTCTCCCATAGGGGGCCGTTGCTTTGGCGTTCGACGACAAGTTCGATCAAGTCAGCAAGCTCATTTCATTAGGAAAGGAGAAGGGTTACCTCCTCTATGATGAGGTAAACGAACTTCTCCCCTCCGACGTCCATTCGGCGGAGGATCTCGACGACCTCCTCTCGATGTTCGACAACGCCGGCATCGAGGTGCTGGATTCTCCCAAAGTCAAGTCGGCCGAAGGCCTGGGACTGGAAAAGGTCGACGAGCTCAAGGGGGACGAGATTGCGGAGGATGTCGAACTGGATTTGACTCCGGGCGCGTTGGACAAGACGAACGACCCGGTGCGCATGTATCTGCGCGAGATGGGAACGGTCCCGCTCCTCACCCGTGAGGGCGAGGTTGTAATTGCCAAGCGCATCGAGCGGGGACAGCTTGACGTGCTGAAAACGCTTTCGCGCTCGCCCATCGTTATCCAGGCGCTTTTCGCGCTGCGCGAAGAACTGAGGAACGGCGACAAGACCATCAAGGAAGTGGTGGTTTTTGATGACGACGAGCTCACCGAAGAGAAAGTTTCCGAGCGGGCCAGGGATGTCATCGCCTGCGTTGATGAAATCGAGCGGCTTTCCAAAAAACTGATGCAACTTCGGGCCAAGCGGGACGCCATCCCCCGCACCCGGCGGCCCAGGGACTTCCGGCGCTACAACTGGGCCGTAGCCCGCCACCGCGTCTTGATCTCGGTGCTCTTCCGGTCCATTTTGTTCACCCACGGCATGCGCAAGCTGCTCATCGAAAAGATCCGGCTGGCCACCGATGAGCTGCGGCCGCTGGAGCGGGAGCTGAACAAGACGGGAAAGAAAGTGGAGGGCTCGCGCGCCAATGGCAACAAGGATCTGAGGAAGGAGCTGCGGCAACTCCGCCAGCGCCTGGCGGACTTCGAGCAGCGCACGCAATCTTCCAGCGTGGAACTCCGCCGGAGCTGCCAGAACATCATCAGCGGCGAGGAGCTGGCGGAAGCGGCCAAGCGCGATCTGATCGAGGCCAACTTGCGGCTGGTGGTTTCCATCGCCAAGAAGTACACGAATCGCGGTCTTCAATTTCTGGATCTCATTCAAGAAGGTAATATCGGGTTAATGAAGGCAGTGGACAAGTTCGAGTACCGCCGCGGCTATAAGTTCTCCACTTACGCCACCTGGTGGATCCGGCAGGCTATTACCCGGGCCATCGCCGACCAGGCGCGCACCATCCGCATCCCCGTGCACATGATCGAGACCATCAACAAGCTGATTCGCACCTCGCGCCTCCTGGTGCAGGAATACGGGCGCGAGCCGACCTCGGAAGAGATTGCCAAGCGGATGGAAATTCCCGTAATCAAGGTGCGCAAGGTGCTCAAGATCGCCCAGGAGCCCATCTCGCTCGAGACCCCCATCGGAGAAGAGGAAGATTCTCACCTAGGCGACTTCATCGAGGACCGGGGCGTGATCTCCCCTGCCGAGGCCGTCATTAACATCAACCTGAAGGAGCAGACGGAGTCGGTGCTCAAGACCCTGACGCCGCGCGAAGAGAAGGTCATCAAGATGCGGTTCGGCCTCGACGATGGCAGCGAGCACACCCTGGAGGAAGTGGGCCAGAGTTTCGCGGTGACCCGGGAGCGCATCCGGCAGATTGAGGCCAAAGCCCTCCGCAAGCTGCGCCATCCCTCGCGCAGCCGCAAACTGCGGGCCTTCCTGGACGCCGAAGTCCGCGAATAATTGCCGACTGACGATGGTTGATTGTCGATTGTTAATTGTTGATTGCCGGTTGCCAATTAAGGGAGTGTGAGCAAGCGGCAGAAGCGTTGCCGATTGTCGATGGGCGACTAAAAGGGCCTGCAAGTTCAAATTCCTCTCCCGCCAATCGGCAATCGTCAATCAAAAATCGGCCATGAAACGTTGTTCCTATTGCGGATATTCCAATTACGACAATGCCACCCAGTGTCGAAAGTGCGACGGACCTTTCGTCAGCCGGCCCACAACCACTCTCTCTGCGAAGTACTATTGGGTGGGACCTGAAAAAGCGCACACCTTCAGGAATAAGGCCCTTGCGGTGGTGACTCTGGGTTTGCTGCTCAAAGTGTACTGGGGCGGCTACGGACCCTGGCCGGTGATCGATTACCCGCCGTGGGCGCAGATCCGTGCCTGGCTGGAACCCCTGCTTATATACGGCGGAGTCGCCGGCTACCTATTCGGATGGGTGCTCAAGTTTATCTAGCACCCTGACACAAAACGCCGAGCGATAAGATCCATAGCGGATCGCTTGCGCTGCCCACTGAACCTCCCTGCGGCCGTCATGGACGCCAGGGCTTCCCACTTACAGGATAAACCGCAGCGATCGCCCCTACGGACCGCGTTTGGTTGCGGCTACGGGCCGCGCTGTAGCATGTTGTCTGCTCGACGGCGACTTGATATGATGCTACGCGTCTGCGGTAGTCCGACTCGGTCGCTTACAGAGGTGTTTCTCTTTGTCGCCGGACGGGACGGACTCGCAGTGCGTGTGGCCTGCCTGATCATATTGCGAGGTGGTTCAACATCTCAGTTAAAGGGTGGAGGTAATTATGGGTGATGCTGTTGCGAGGCCTGCGGAAGCGGATACTCCGGCACTATCCTTTCCGGAACGACTAATGGGAATCTTTATCTCGCCGGGGGAGACTTTGGAGGATGTGGCGCGCAAACCGGGATTTGTGGCGCCCTTGATAGCCCTCGTGCTAGGGGCGGTCGCTGTCTCAGAGACCATGCTTTGGAAGATCGGCATGGAGCGTATGGTGCGCATGGGAATCGAACAGAGTAGCCGGGCATCCAGCATGAGTCCCGAGCAAATGGATCAGGCAGTGCGCCAAGGTGCGCGGATTGGCGGAATCCTTGCGCACTTCGGTGGAATTGTGGGCCCGCCGATTTATCTGTTAATCCTTGCCGGTTTGGGAATTCTCATCGTGAACTTGATTTTTGGTGCGAAGACGAAGTTCAAGACAGTCTTTTCCTTGATTTGTTATGCGAACCTCGTTTCGCTCTTAGGGTCGCTGATGGCGGTGGCGGTGATTCTCTTCGGCGATCCCGACCATTTTAACGCGCAGAATCCCGTCCCCAGCAATGTCGGCTTTTTTCTCAACCCCACCCAGGTTTCAAAACCCCTTTACGCTCTGGCCTCTTCCGCCGATATCTTCACCGTCTGGCTCCTGATTCTGGTAGCGGTGGGTCTGTCGAAGGGCACAGAAAGCAAGGCCAAACCCTTGTCGATCTTCCTGGTGTACACGGGTCTCTGGGCGATTTGGATTCTGGGCAAGATGGGGCTGGCAATGATCGGGTAATGTCACTCCAGCCACCGTGGCGCAGACCTCCGGTTTAGAGGTCCGCGGGTGGCGCATACATTGCTTTATACGTACGCCACCCGAGGCCGTACTGATAGTTCATGGGATTGCGATTTGAGATTGTTGCGGAGGACAAGGCCACGGGAGCGCGGGCAGGTCTCCTGCGCACACCCCATGGGATCGTAGAGACGCCGGTCTTCATGCCGGTAGGGACGGCCGGCACGGTCAAGGGAATGACGCAGGGGCAACTGGAAGAGTTGGGTGTACAGATTCTTCTGGCCAACACCTACCACCTTTATCTGCGTCCAGGTCACGAGATCATCCGCGCACTGGGAGGACTGCACCGCTTCATGAGCTGGCCTCACCCGATCCTCACGGACAGCGGGGGATTCCAGGTGATGAGCCTGAAAGCTCTTGGCCGGATTACCGAAGACGGATTCTGGTTCAAATCCCACCTGGATGGTTCCTCCCACTTCCTTTCTCCCGAGCGCGCCGTCGAGGTGCAGCTTGCGCTGGGAGCGGACATTATCATGACGCTCGACGAATGCGTCGAGTATCCAGCCAGCCGCGAAGCTCTTCATCGCGCCGTCAAGTTGACGGGGCGCTGGGCGGGCCGGGCTAAACAGAAGCTGTCAGCCCTCAGCTCTCAGCCCTCAGCGAGCGAAGAGCCCCCCAGTCCCCAGCAATCGTCAATCGACAATCGGCAATCGGCAATCCCCCCAGCCCCCAGCCCCCAGTCCCTAGCCCCCACGCTTTTCGGTATAGTTCAGGGTGGCGTTGACAAGGATCTTCGTCGCGAAAGTGTCGAGGGCCTGCTGGAATTGGATTTCGAAGGCTACGCCCTGGGCGGGCTTTCGGTAGGTGAACCCAAGGCAGAAATGTACGAAGTTGCCGAATACACCGCTCAACTGTTGCCTCGCAACCGTCCGCGCTATTTGATGGGAGTCGGGACACCCGAGGACTTGGTCGAATGCGTGGCGCGAGGATTCGACATGTTCGATTGCGTCATGCCAACTCGGAATGCCCGCAATGGCGGCGTGTTCACCTCGCAGGGCAGGGTGATCATCAAGAACGCGAAGTACGCGAGGGATGAATCGCCGCTCGATCCGGCCTGCGAGTGTCCGGTCTGCCGGCGTTATTCTCGAAGCTACATTCGTCACTTGTTTCTTGCGGGAGAGATGCTGGGGGCCATTTTAGTCACCCAGCACAACCTCCACTTTTACATTGACAGGATGCGCAAAATCAGGCAGTCTTTGTTGTTTGGAGCGTTCGCGGAGTTTCATTCGAGGGTGCGCGCAGAACCTTAAGCGTGCAATCCATCCCTGAGACGAATCCGGAAAGCCCGACCCTGCTAATCACGTTCCTCGCGGGCGGGGTGCCATATTCTAAAATCCTTTGCTTATCGGCTCGACCTTGATCGGGTGCATTTTTAGGAATTCATTTCTATTGGCGGCAGACCCGGGTGCGGGCGGGGCGCTGAGCCAGTTCCTTCTCCTTTTTGCGCCTTTGTTCGCCATCTGGTATTTCCTGGTCATCCGGCCTCAACAGCAACAGCGGCGCAAGACGCAAGCAATGCTCGCCAATCTTAAGACGGGTGACCGCGTGGTGACGAGCGGCGGGATTTACGGGACCGTTGTTTCTTTCAGGAATGGCACGGTTCAACTCCAGATTGCAAACCAGGTCAAGGTTGATGTGGCGCGGTCAGCGATCACAGGCATGGTGACGGAAGAAACGGGCGGAGAGGCGAAGAAGTAGGAAGGCAAGGTATGGAGACGAAGATCAGAACTCGCGCGATTTCTATCGCCGTGGTGATAGTGGTTTGCATCCTGGGAATAATTGGCTTTCCAAGGAATTTTCAGGAACTGAAGGAAAACGTCCGCAGCCGCATTCGCATGGGGCTTGACCTGAAGGGCGGGACCCACTTGGTGTTGCAGGTCCAGGTGGAAGATGCTGTGAACATTACCGCCGACCAGGTGCTGGAGAGGCTGAGAGACGAGCTAAAGGCCAAGAACGTTCCCTTCGCCGACGTTCAGAAAGCCGATGATACGCAAGCTCAGCCTCCCAAACACCGGATTGTCGTTAAGGGCGTACCTCAGGAGAAGGCCACCGATGTTCAGACCTTAGCAAGCGAGCAGTTCTCAGACTGGGACCTCTCACGTGTTCCAGGCGATGCCACGAGTTGGATGCTGGCCCTCAAGACCACTGCTGCTGCAAATATTCGAAACCAGGCTTTACTCCAATCAATGAACACCATCCGCAACCGGGTGGATCAGTATGGCGTCACGGAGCCAACCATTGCCGAGTACGGCGGGCAAAGCGACTTTGAGCTGGTCGTCCAACTTCCCGGGGTCGATGACCCTACACGTGTCAAAGATATTATGCAATCCCAGGCGCTTCTGGAGTTGAAACTGGTTCAGGATGGACCATTCTCGAGTCGCGAGTCGGCGCTGGCGGCCCACGGCGGAGTACTTCCTCCAGATACGCAATTGTTACCTGGACCCACCGGACAGAACGGCGAGACTTGGTATGTGGTCAACCGCGTGGCGGCAGTTACGGGGCGTGACTTGAGCGGGGCTGAACCCTCTCACGACACCAATGGGCGTCCCAGCGTAAATTTCACTTTGACACGCGACGGGGCGGCAAGGTTTGGGCGGGTGACCGGCGCCAACGTGGGCAAGCAACTGGCCATCGTTCTCGACAATCGGGTTGATACCGCGCCGGTTATCAACAACCAGATTACTGACCGCGGCGAAATCACCGGTTCCTTTACCCCGCAACAGGTGCAGGATTTGTCTCTGGTATTGCGCTCCGGGGCGTTGCCGGCGTCCATCAAGATCCTTTCTGAGGAGGTTGTCGGTCCTTCGTTGGGGGCGGATTCGATTCGCCACGGGATCATCGCTTGCATTGTGGGCTTCGTGGCAGTGATAGGATTTATGCTTGTGTACTATCGTGGAGCGGGCGTTAACGCCGACTTGGCGCTCATTATGAATCTGATTATCCTGATTGCGGCGCTGGGCTACTTTGGCGCCGTCTTAACCTTGCCAGGCATCGCAGGAGTTATCCTGACAGTCGGTATGGGAGTTGACTCCAACGTGCTGATTTTCGAGCGAATACGAGAGGAATTGAGGCTGGGCAAAGCTGTGGGGGCGGCGGTTGCCGGCGGCTTTGAGCATGCCTTCGTCACCATCATTGATACGCACGTGACCACCGTTTGCTCGGCGGCTATTCTCTTCACCTTCGGAACCGGCCCTATACGCGGTTTTGCGGTCACGTTAACCATCGGTTTACTTGCTAACCTTTTCACTTCCGTTTTTGTCTCGCGTGTGATATTTGATTATGTCCTTTCCAGACGGGAGAAAGGCGCGGAACTCAGCATCTAGCGGAAATTAGGGGAACTTCGGGCTGCCATTCGGTGTCAAAGAAAGAGGCGAAGTAGGGGATTAGGCCATGGAGTTTTTTCACGAACCAAAGATCGACTGGATGGGGATTAAGTGGTACTTCATCGCCCTGTCTCTCGCCCTGGCTGCGGCCGGGCTGATTTCCATGGTGGTTAAGAAGGGTCTCGCCTACGGGATTGACTTCCGGGGCGGAACCGTGGTCACCGTAAAGTTTGCCAAGGCGCCCAACCTCGATGCCATCCGCAGGGAGCTTGACCGCCAGAGCCTGCCGGGCGCTACCATTCAGCGCATCGGCGCTCCCGGCGACCACGAAGTGATTATTGGGCTGGATCTGAAGACCACCACCTCCAGCGAAGCCCTGGATCAAGGGAAGCGGGCCATTGTGGCCGCATTGTCCGGCTTGTTCGGGCAGGGGCAGGCGGGCAAGCTGGATTTCAATAACTCCAGTCCCCGAACCGTCTCCGACCACTTGGTGGCTGCTGATCCCCTGGGACTTTCCTCGAAAGGTTTCGACTCCGCGACCAAGTCTTATCGGGATTTGGCGGAAGCAGTTATCAATTTCAGGAACACCCCGCCCCGGAGTGGGCTTATTTCGGACTTCCAGGAACTGAGTTCGGTCCCGGGCGTCAACGCGGGAGTGATCGCCACCTTCAGAAACGACTTCTACCTTTCCAGCTTTGCTGTCACGAACAGCGAGATCGTGGGGCCGAAAGTTGGGAAGGACCTTCGCCAGCAAGCTCTCTACGTCACCCTGGCGGGACTGGGAGCAATGCTGGTTTACATCTGGTTCCGCTTTGAGCTAGCATACGGCGTCGCTGCGGTGGTCGCTACTTTTCACGATGTCATCATCACGCTGGGATTCTTCTCTTTGCTCAACAAGGAAATCACTCTGACGGTGATCGCGGCGCTGCTGACGCTGGTTGGTTATTCCATGAACGACACGATTGTGGTCTTCGATCGGATCCGGGAAAACGTTCGGCTCAACAAGCGGGAGAACATTGTTGACCTGATCAACCGCAGCATCAACCAGACGCTGAGCCGGACCATCCTGACCTCCGGGCTGACTTTCCTGGCCGTTGTTTCATTGTTCCTGTTCGGAGGCGAGGTCATCCACGGTTTCTCGTTTGCACTCGTCGTGGGGGTAATTATCGGGACTTACTCTTCGATTTTCATCGCCAGTCCCATCGTGGTCTTCTTCCACCGAAGGTTGGCAGGAAGTGCGGCGGCGAAGTCCAAGAATTACTCCCGCGAAGCTGTACCTGCTCGTCGCTAGTTTTCATTAGTTTGTTGCCAGGGTCGTTCTCTCTGGCGGTCTGAGGAATTTTAGGAGGCGGTAGCCATGTTTGACGAGACTCTACTTGATTCTTCTCCGTCGCGCGTGTCGGTTCTCAAGGGGAAGCATTGGCTGATCTCCTTGGCGATCGGTGTGGTGGTCTTTCTAGCTCTGTTCTTCCTCTTGCCTGTACTGGCGTTCGGAGCCGAGACCAAAGTGGTTGAGGCACAAGCCGGCATCATGGCGCTGCTGATCACCGGATACTCGCTCATGTTGTGTTACGTGACGGCGGATGCGCGGCATCAAAAACTCAGTGTGCCCGTTTGGTTCGTCATCGTCTTGCTTTTCAACTTGTTTGGTTTCCTCGCCTATTTGATCTACTCTGCGATAAAGACCGACAACTGGAGGCGAGCGACAATCCCCATCGCCTACATCGTGGAAGGTATCCTCGTGGGCTTGATGGTGCTGGTCCCCTTGATCTACACGGAGGCTTTGCCCACGGCTCAGTTGATGACCTTTTTGGCAGCGCCGCCGCCTCCCCCGCCCCCTCCCCCGCCGCCTGCGGCGGCCGCGCCTCGCATCGTGAAGCGCGTGACCATGGAGGACATCATGAAAGCGCCCACCGTCATCCCCAAGACAGTTAAGATTATTAAAGATGCTCCTGAGGCCGTAAGCAATGCCGGGGCCGTCGGCGTCGTAGGGGGCATCCCGGGCGGCGTGCCAGGGGGTCAGTTCGGAGGTGTGCTTGGCGCGGCTCTCGGCAACGTGCTCACCGGCGCGGCTGCTCCTCCTCCCCCGCCCCCACCCAAGGCAGTCACACCGAAACGTATCCGAGTGGGTGGTCAGGTGGAAAGCGCGAAACTCATCTTTCAACCCAAACCTGAATATCCCCAGTTGGCGAAAATGGCCCGCATCCAGGGAGTGGTCCGCTTGGAGGCCATTATCAGTAAGGACGGCACGATTGCGGATTTGCATACCGTTAGCGGGCACCCGTTGCTGATCAAGGCAGCCATAGAGGCTGTGTCGCGCTGGCGCTACCAGCCCACCTTGCTGAACGGGGAACCGGTCGAGGTTGTAACCGAGGTGGACGTGAACTTCACCTTGGCTGAATAGTTGGTGGTTTAGGAAAATCTTCCAGGAGGATATAAAACACTATGTTTGGAGTGAATCTGTTTACCCTAGGCTTGTGGTTGTTTCAGGAAGGCGAAGCGACGATGGGATTCGACATTGTGAGCATGTGGCGTTCGATGGCTTGGCCGGCTCGGGCGGTGGTCGGTCGTGCTGTTCATCATGTCATGCTGGTCCATCGGCGTCATGATTGACCGCTGGATCGCCTACAGCGCGGCTCGCAAGCAATCCCGGCTTTTTGCTCCCGCCGTAGCCGGGGCTTTGAAGGACGGCAAGATTGATGAGGCGATCTCCATTGCGGAGCAAAACAAGCGGAGCCACCTGGCCAAGGTGGTGACGGCGGGCCTGCAAGAATTCCAGGCTCATCAGGTTTCGGCGGAAATATCCGGTGAGACGATCGAGTCTTCCAAGCGAGCCCTCGAGCGGGCTTCGGCCATCGTGCATGCCGAGCTCAAGCGCGGCGTTTCCTCCCTCGCCACCACCGGCTCCACGGCTCCTTTCGTCGGGCTGTTCGGAACGGTGCTGGGCATCATCAACGCGTTCAAAGGAATTGCCGGCGCAAAATCCACCGGTCTGTCTGCGGTGGCAGGCGGTATTTCCGAAGCCTTGGTGACCACTGCGGTCGGTCTGTTTGTGGCCGTGCCTGCGGTGTGGGCCTACAATTACTTCGCCGGAAAAATCGAGTCTTTCGACGTGGAAATGGACAACTCCTCGTCCGAGTTGATTGACTACTTCATCAAGAGATCGTCGCGGGGGAAGAAATAATGGCTCTCAAAAAGCAAGCGCCTGGAGCTGTCTCGGACATCAATGTGACGCCGCTGGTCGACGTGATGCTGGTGCTGTTGATCATCTTTATGGTGATCACCCCCATGCTGCAAAAAGGGGTAAGCGTCGACATGGCTCGCGTCAACAATCCACGCTTGATGCAGGCCGCAGACAAGGAAGACGCTACGGTCCTGGCGATCACCCGGGATGGTAAGATCTACCTGGGCGCGGACACCATCACCATGGACAAGATTACGGGCAACGTTAAAGACCGGGTCGCGGACAAGCTCGATAAGACCGTTTACATCAAGAGCGATGCCCGGGCCAAGTATGGTGATGTGGTCTCGGTCGTGGACGCAGTGCGGGCGGCAGGGGTGGACACCATCGGGCTATTGGCCGAAAAGGTGCAAACTCGAGGGTCTGCCGCCGCCGCGACTGCGGAAACTCAGTAACCGCGGACTCGGTCCGCTAAAGAAGAAGGAGGGTACCACTATGGCTATGGCCGTAGGGGGAAGCAAGAAAGGTCCCATGGTGGACATGAATGTGACCCCGCTGATCGACGTCCTGCTGGTGTTGCTGATCATCTTTATGGTGATCACACCCTTGACGCCGAAGGGCCTGGACGCACTCGCGCCTCAACCCAGCCCCAAGAACGCCACGGTCGATCCGGATGTCCTGGCCCACACGATTGTGGTGTCAATAGATGCCGCCCGTCGGGTCAAGATCAATCAGGACCCCGTCGACATCCGTACGCTCGGTTCGCGCTTGGAAGACATTTTCAAGACGCGTAGCGACCGGGTGATGTTCGTGAAGGGCGATCCCACGTTGCCTTTTGCAGACGTGGCGGAAGTCATCGACATCGCCCATGGCGCCGGTCTTGACAAGATCGGCCTCGTGACCAAGGCCCTGGAAGAGGGCCAATAGTCCCCCACCTATGCTCACGTCGAGGGAGGAATTCCAATGAAGGTATATAGGTTTGCCCTGCTGGGGGCTTTGATGCTGTTGCTGGCCTTCAGCAGCGGATGCAGGAGACTCAGGGCGAGGGACCAGCTCAACAAGGGCGTTGGGGCCTTCCGCAACGCGCAGTTCCAAGCCGCCATCATGCATTTCAAGCAAGCCGTGAGCTTGGACCCCACCCTGTTGAATGCCAGGCTCTACCTTGCTTCTGCGTATAACAGCCAATACATCCCTGGCGGAGAATCGCCGGAGAACGTGAAGATCGGTCAACAGGCGATCGATGCTTTTGAAGACGTCCTGAAGACGGATCCCAATAACTCTAACGCCATTGCTAGCGTTGGTCAGCTGTATTACAACATGGGGAAGTTTGAGAAGGCCAAGGAGTACCAGCGGCATTGGCTAGAGGTTGAGCCCAATAATCCTGTCCCCTATTATTGGATCGGGATGCTTGATTGGGCGATCGTCTTTCCGCATACGCAGCAGATGAGGAAGGATCTAAAGATCGAGTTCCCGAAGGATCCCAAGAACCCCAGCAGCTTGCCTCCTTTTCCGGAAAAGGCCCGCGCGCAGTTAGAAGAACAAAACGGTGCGCTCGTCAAGGAAGGGGTGGAGGTTCTGGAGAAGGCGATTCAGCTTAGGCCGAACGACTTCAATACGATGTCTTACTTGAACCTGATGTATCGGCAAAAAGCTGATTTGGAGCCGGAGGCGGCTGCCCGCGAAGCTGACTTGAAAACGGCTGATGACTGGGTCAGCAAAGCGGTGGCCGTCAGGAAGGCAGGAGGAGCATAGGGCGCCCGCGCCGCTCCTCGAGCTATTCCTGAATTGATATCGAATAGTGACCCCGGCCCCCGCAAGGGGCCGGGGGGTGTGTGCCCAGCCTCCCAAAGAGGCCGACGCCGGCCTTCCTTCTCCCACCACAAACAAGCCAATACCTTTCTGCACTGACGTAGGCCGCCAGACTTGGGGATTACAGTGAGGGGCTTCAAGCGGCGGGGTTAAACAGGCGGCGTGAAAACCCCTCGAGACGGTTATCCTGAGGGGTGCACCAGCCTACGGGTCCTCAGAATGACAGCTTGGGAGGGCTTATTCGCAGCCTGTTTCGCCCCCCTTTCGGCCCTGGTGGGAAATCCCGCTTGGTCCCAGTACTGTTCACTTAGAGCTGTTTCGATTTAAGTGTTTACATATCCACAGGAGGCGAAGTAGTTTGTGCATTCGCTTGGGGAGACCTTATTGAGCAACTCCCCGATTTCCTTCCAGAGGGTATCGATATCGCGTCTGGCGGCTTTGCGTAGCAGCGCCTTGAGTTTGGAAAAGAACTTTTCGATCGGATTCAGGTCCGGAGAGTAAGGGGGCAGATAGAGTAGGGTTGCTCCGGTCGTGGTGATCGCTTTCGCGACTCCCGTCACCTTGTGACTGCTGAGGTTGTCGAGGATCACGGTGTCTCCCGGTTGGAGCGTTGGGCACAGGAATTGATGCACATAAGCCAGAAACGTCTCGCCGTCCATCGGCCCGTCGGTCACCATCGGTGCGGTCAACCGGCGGCGGCGCAGAGCGCCCACAAAGGTCGTCGTCTCCCAATGCCCGTGCGGTGCCGAGTCGAGGCAACGCTGACCTCGGGGCGCGCGTCCGTAGCGTCGCGTCATGCTCGTCGATATCCATGTTTCATCGATAAAGACCAGCTTTTCGACTTCCATCGTGGGCAGCGCTTGCTGCCAGGCTTTTCTTGCCCGCTGCACGTCCTCGCGTTCTTGCTCGCTGGCGTGCAGGGTTTTTTTTGAAGGTAAGGTTCCATTTGTCCAACTGATGCCACAAGGCACCGATCTTGATCGATATGCCCTGCTCGGCGAGACGTTCACCTAACTCGGCCAAGCTCAAGCCCGGCGCTTGTTCGATCCAGGCGCGCAGCACGGGCTCCAGCTCCGCGATCCGCGAACGGCGATGGCCGCCAATCTGAAAACTGGTGCGTTGTCCGGTCTTCTGCTCCCGACCCCGCACCTGGTAAACCCAGACGCGACTGACTTCCAGCCGCCGCGCGATCGCCGTCGGACGTTCGCCGCGATCCAATGCCCATAACACCCGATCCCGCAAATCTTGTGAATAGGATTGCACCCTTTGCCTCCCCTCTACCGGCAGAGGCATTATCGCACATAAATGTATACACTTAAATCACAAAGGCTCTAGTTGTCGTCACGGACTTAGGACTGGGGCGCTTCGCGCAGGTTCAGATGATGGCATGTCCTATGTGAACGGTGTGGCGCTTAGCCCCCTCAGAGCTGCTGCCTGCGCTCTGCCTCGGCTGCCTTGAATGCGGCTAGATTACTTGCATCAATTACCGCCGTCCCGGTATCCACACGAGCCGGCAGGGGCGGAACCGGCGCCGTCTGCCAATCCTTGAACTCGTGGACGATGTTGTGGTGCAGGTCATCCAGGAAACGCAGCCCGTAGAAAGCCATCGTGTAGGGTTTCTGGGAGACCGTAGCAGCTATCACGCCGTCCGCGATGAAGTCGAGCGTTTCGGGACTCTTATCCATGGCCACAACGGGGACCTTGCCCCCGAGGTTCAACCGGTGCAGCGCTTCCGCCACGCCCGGGCCGCCCGAAGCTTCTAAGCACACGATGCCATCGATCTGCTCCTTCGCGTCCAAAAGGGAGGAAAGCTGGTCATTGGCCGAGCGGGGATCCCCTTTGTCATCCAGGGTGCGGCTGACCTTGATACCCGGATACTTCTTAAGCGCCTCGGTGAGTCCGCGGAGCCGCTCGTCCAGGTTGAACTGTCCGGGTATGGTGATCACCACCACCTGACCCTTGCCGTGTATCAATTCGCCCATGCGCTTCCCGCTGATGAGCCCCGCCTGATAATTGTCCGTGCCGATGAATAAGATGCGGTGCGATTCCGGCGCATCAGAATCCACGCAGATGACCGGTATTCCCGACTTTACGGCGGCGTCGATAGCGTCCTTGAAAAGCTCCGGCCTGGCGGGCGAGACCGCGATACCGGCAGGATGCCTGTCGACCGCCTTCTGAAAGGCCGCGAGCTCTTCCTGCGGAGAGTACGTGTCCGACCCGGTAAACTCGGCTTTCACCCCAAGTCCACGAGCCGCATCCATGAAACCGGCTTTGGCTTCCTGCCAGTATGGGAGATTTGTATTGGCTGCGACAAAGATATAGCGTTCGGTTTCCTCATGAAAAGGCTTTTGACACGAGCTGAAAACTCCAATTGCAGCAAGCAGCGCAATCGCTGAAAGCTTCCATGTGGCTTGTTTCATATACTCTCCTTAGCTCCGCCGCTGGCGGACGACCCGCACCGCCTTTCGGCAGAGCTGTTTCGACCTCTCCTGCAAGGTTTTATGAAGACTACCACAAAACTGGAGCAGCGGGAAGAGTCGTCGAAACGCTTGAACCAGACTCACCGGCTGCCCTAGAATGCTAATTGGGGACATGCTTCACTTTGAGGACATCGCCGGAAAGGTCCAGGCTTATCGTCCCGGGGAAGACCTGACGCCGCTGCGCAGAGCCTATGACTTCTGCGTCCTCCGCCATTCCGAGCAGAAGCGTCTCTCCGGAGAACCCTTCATCTCCCATCCGCTCGAGGTCGTCCAGATCCTGGCGGAGATGAAGCTGGACCTCGTGTGCCTGACCGCCGGCATGCTGCACGACGTCGTGGAGGACACGGGCGCCACGAGCGAAGCGATCGAGCGCGAGTTCGGCCCTGAAGTGGGGCGAATCGTGGATGGAGTGACCAAGATCGGCCGCATCAAGTTCATGAGCCGGGAGGAGCAGCAGGCCGAGAACTTCCGCAAGATGGTCCTTGCCATGGTCGATGACATCCGGGTGGTGCTGGTGAAGCTCGCCGACCGGCTGCACAACATGCGCACTCTCGAATACCTGCCGCCCGAGAAGCAGGAACGCGTGGCGCGGGAAACGCTCGATATCTATGCGCCCATCGCCCACCGCTTGGGAATGGGAAAAGTCCGTGGCGAGCTGGAAGACCTGGCGTTCAAGTTTCTCGAGCCCGAGTCCTATCTCGAGGTCAAGAGGGCCGTGGAAAGCCGTCGCAAGGTGAGCGAGGATTTTCTTGCGGAAGTTCGCGACCTGGTGATTGGCAAGATGAAGGAGCACTCCATCCCGGCGCGCATTGAAGGACGTATCAAGCGCCTGTACAGCATTTGGCAGAAGCTCTTGAGGCAGCATGTCCCTCTGGAGCAGGTTTACGACCTCCTGGCTGTGCGCATTGTCACGGACAGCGTGAAGAACTGCTATGCCGCCCTGGGAGTCATTCACAACACTTGGAGGCCCGTGCCCGGCCGCATCAAGGATTTCATCGCTATCCCCAGGCCCAATCTTTATCAGTCTTTGCACACCTCCGTCATTGGTCCTCACGGCCAGCCGTTCGAAGTCCAGATTCGCACCGAGGAGATGCACCGGATTGCCGAGGAAGGCATTGCCGCGCACTGGAAATATAAGGACGGCAGCGCCCTCGCGCCGCAGGATGAGGAGCGCTTTGCCTGGCTGCGGCACTTGGTGGAATGGCAGCAGGAAATGGGCGACCCGGGAGAGTTCCTTTCCACGCTGAAGATCGATCTTTACCCCGAAGAGGTCTATACCTTTACGCCCAAGGGCAAGGTGATCGTGTTGCCCCGCGACGCCACTCCCATCGATTTCGCCTACGCGATCCATAGCGAGGTGGGCCACCGTTGCGTGGGAGCGAAGGTCAATGGCCGCATCGTGCCCCTCAAGTACAAATTACGGAACGGGGATATCGTGGAAATCGCGACCCAGGCGCACCACACGCCCAGCCGCGACTGGCTAGGACTGGTCAAGACCTCGCGGGCGCGCAACAAGATCAAGCACTGGGTGAATGTGGCGCAAAGGGGGCAGGCCGTGGAAATCGGCAAGCGCTTGCTGGAGAAGGAGGCGCGCAAATACGACGTGACGCTGAAGAAGATAGGGGAGGAAGACTACCTGCGGGTAGCGCGCGATAACGGCTGCACGCAGGTGGATGACCTGCACGCGGGCATCGGATATGGAAAGTTCTCCGCGCGCCAGGTGCTCGCCAGGCTTGTTCCCTCAGCTCAGCTCGAGACGGCCCATCCTTCCCGCCTTACCACAGTGAAACGGGCGCTTGGTATCGCCGGTGATATGGCCATCCAGGTACACGGCCACGGTGACTTGATGGTCTATCGCGCCAAGTGTTGTAATCCCATTCGGGGGGAGGAAATCACCGGCTACATAACCCGCGGGAAAGGAATCGCGGTCCATGCCAAGAGCTGCCCCAACGTTCAGAATCTCTTATATGATGCCGACCGGCGAATTGAGGTCAAGTGGGTAGGGCCGAAGTACAGCCTATATCCGGTCAAGCTCACCCTCTTCACTCGCGACCGCCAGGGCCTATTGGCCGACGTGACGGGGGCGATCGCCGACGTTCATTCGAATATCCAGGACATCGAGGTGCGCACGGGTGACACCCAGGCGAACATCGATGTGACGCTGGATATCGTGGATTTGGAGCACTTGGAGAAGATCGTATCTTCGCTGCGCAAGGTCGAAGGGGTGTACCAGGTTGAACGGGTGATGCATTGATCGGGTTCGCGGGAATGACGGCTGCGCTGCTTACCCTTTCTTCACTTCGCTTTCGCAACTTTGCCCGAACGAATGCATGCCGTGCAGACGCGCACGGTTTTGTGGACGCCCTGCACGATGGCGTGAACCCGGCGCAAGTTCGGGTTCCACCGGCGTTTGGTGATGTTGTGGGCGTGGCTTATCCGATTTCCGTATCTTGGGCTTTTCCCACAAATCTCACAAGCCAGAGCCATAACATCACCTCGTAATCAGGATGATAACTTCTCACACGATACCTTTATTTTACCAGAGCTGCCCTAACTTTGCCCACTTCTTTGTTCACGGGCGGAGTTACAATACCTGCATGAGAAACCAACCGTTCTTTCGCACCTTTACCGCGTTAATCATCTTTATGCCGCTTGCAGGCTTGGCGGCCCTCACCTCCTGCCAGCGCAGAAGCACGTCAGGGCGCGAGGTGGTGGCGAAGGTCGACGGCCAGCCCGTCTTCCGCGAACAAGTCGAGCGGGTGTATCGAAGCCGCCAGAGTGCAGGGCCGGACAACAACAGCCCCGAAGAAGCCATGAGCTTCAAGCTGAATGTCCTGGATGAACTGATCAACAATCAGATTTTGGTCGAGCACGCCTCCCACGCCGGCATCACCGTTTCGGAAGCCGAGGTAGATAACAAGGTGGCTGAACTTCAGAGCCCTTATTCGGCGGAGGAGTTCCGGAAACGGATCCGGGACCAAGGCCTGGACATGGAGGACCTGCGCAAAGAGTTACGCCAGACGATTATCATCACAAAACTTCTCAATAAAGAAATCGTCTCAAATATAAAGGTGTCCGACGCCGACATTGCTGCTTACTACGAACGCAACAAGGCCAACTTCAATGTTCCTGAAACCGCGTACCACCTGGCACAGATCGAAGTCACTCCCGTCGCCGACCCCGAGGTGCGCAACCTGAAGAACGACGACGCCAAGACCCCCGCCGCCGCCGAGCGGAAAATCCAGGCGCTTTACGCCCGCCTGCGCGCCGGGGATGAATTCGCCACGGTGGCGCAGGAATACTCGGAAGATCCTCGGACCGCGTCGGGTGGTGGTGACATGGGCTTCATCCCGGTCTCGGCATTGAGCTCCACCCCCCAGCTCAAGCAGGCCGTGGACTTGCTCCAGGTTAACCAGTTCACGGGGATCATCCGCACTGGTTCCGGTTACCACATCATCAAGCTGCTCGGCAAGGAACCGGCCGCAACGCATACCCTTTCCGAGTTGAGGGTTCAGAATGCCATCCGGCAGACGCTCAAGAACGAAAGGGAGCAGCTTCTGAAAGCGGCCTATATCGAGACGCTGCGCGACCGGACCAAGGTCGAGAACTACCTGGCCCAGGAGATCGTCAAAGGACAGCTAAGCCCCTCTTCCGCCAAATAATCCTGTAGGGGTAGGGCTTGCCCTACCCTCGTGGATGACGTAACTCCACGCAGGGGACGGCAAGCCGTCCCCCCTACTAGACGAGCCGCAGCAGGCGGAACCCCGCCTCCACACCGGTTTCTTCCTGCGCGTAGATGCGTTCCACGCGGCCCGCATGGGGAGCGCGGATTTCGTTCTGCATTTTCATCGCTTCGATCACCAGAAGTCCCTGCTCCCGGACCACCTCCTGGTTTTCAGAAACCAGCACCTTGACGATCTTCCCTGGCATGGGGGCCACGATTTCCTGCGGGCCCTTCTCTCGGACTCCGGCCCCGTCGCGCCGCCAGCGGCGGGGATCACGGATTTCCACCAGATACTGCCGCAGACCCACGGTAACCACGTAAGGGCTCAAGTAACCCTCAGCGTCGCCCGACCTCTTGCTGACCTGGGCTTCATAAGACCGTCCGTCGATCAGAATCGAGTAAATCCCCGGCGAGATCTCCTCCCCGTCCGCAAGAACCGTCTCGCCATCGAGTTTCATTTTCACTGCGGAAGAGGCGGCCCCCGTCCTACCCTGTAGGGCGTTCGCCGGCGCGGACGACTCACACTCATGGTCCGACGTCTTCGAGCCCGAATGGATTTTGATTTCAAGTTTCATCCGTTTCTCCAATTCCCCTTTCGAGGCCACTGCTTAAGCAGCGAGTCTCTGCCCGCATTTTTCCAAGCGCTGTCGCCTGTGGAGGCCGGAGTTTTCTTCTCCTTGCGTCCTCCCACGTGAAGGGCCGCCGCCAGCGCAGCGACGCGCTCTTCCTCGGGCGAAGGCGGCGCTTCCTCCATCAATCCGGCGGCCAGCGCGCGGTCAATGAATCCGGTGTCCAGGCGGCCGGCCACAAATTCCGGGTGTTCGAGCAAGCGCCGGAAAAAAGGGATGTTGGTTTTGATGCCGAAAATCTCGTACTCGCCCAGCGCCCGCCTCATGCGCGCGATGGCTTCCGCCCGCCCCGTGCCCCATACGGCGATTTTCGAAAGCAGCGGGTCGTATTCCAGTGGCACGGTCCATCCTTCGTAGACGCCGCTGTCCCGTCGCACGCCCGGGCCCGCCGGCACCTGGAGCCGGCTGATGTAGCCTGGAGAAGGGAAGAAATTGTTGGCGGGGTCTTCCGCGTAGATGCGGCACTCGATCGCGGCGCCTCTCATGCGCACATCTTCCTGCTGCCACGCCAGCTTTTCTCCCGCCGCAATCTGAATCTGCTCCTTCACCAGGTCTATTCCCATCACTAGTTCCGTAACCGGGTGTTCGACTTGCAGGCGCGTGTTCACTTCCAAGAAGTAGAAATTGCCGCTTTCCTCTACGAGGAATTCCACGGTGCCGGCGTTCCAGTACCCTGCCAACTTTCCGATGCGCACTGCGGTTTCCCCCATGCGCCGGCGCAACTCCTCATGCACGAAGGGTGAGGGGCATTCTTCCAGCAGTTTCTGGTGTCTTCTTTGCAGCGAACACTCCCGTTCGCCAAGGTGAATCAAGTGCCCGTGCTGGTCGCCAAGAATCTGGATTTCAACGTGGCGAGGCCGGTCGAGGTATTTCTCGAGGTAAAGGGAGGGATCGCCGAAGGCGTTTTGCGCCTCCGAGCGCGCCGTGTTATAGGCGGATTCAAGCTCGGCAGCAGAGCGCACAAGGCGCAACCCCTTGCCGCCCCCTCCCGCCGAGGCCTTGAGCATCACGGGATAGCCGATTCCCTCCGCCACTCGATGCGCCTCCTCGAGGCTCTCGAGGTGGCGATCGGTCCCGGGCACCACGGGCAGGCCGGCTTGGATCAGGGTATGCCGTGATTTGGTCTTCGACCCCATCAACTCCATCGCGGCCACCGGCGGTCCGATGAATACTACCCCCGCATCCGCGCAGGCGCGGGCAAACTCCGGGTTCTCCGCCAGAAAGCCGTAACCGGGATGAATAGCGTCTGCGCCGCTCCGCTTGGCTGCATTAAGAAGGCGGTCGATGCGCAGGTAACTTTCGCTCGAGGGAGCCGGCCCGATGCAAAAAGCCTGGTCGGCATAGCGCACGTGCAGCGATTTGCGGTCCACCTCGGAATAGACGGCCACCGTGCCGATTCCCATTTCGCGGCAGGCGCGCATTACGCGCACGGCAATCTCGCCACGGTTGGCTATCAGGATTTTGCGAAACATGGCCTAAGTAAGTCCTTTGCTTTCAAATATATTCCCGTTTTTAGCCGACAACTATACGTGTTTTCAAAGACATACTGGCTTCGCACTTGAGTTTCCCACAGCGTTCCTTTGTTTTCAATAACATTCGCGCATCGTTCGTTCATTTTTTGATCGAGCGGCCCGACCAAGGGCCCGTTCGTGGCGCACTCCATAACTCGCCCAGGTCCGGAAACGGCCCGTCGGCGGATTGGATTCCCGCTTTCGTGGAATGACCAATCTTCCCACCGTCACCTGCGACGTTACGCCGGGGCATCCCGTACTAAGTCCTTCGTATTCAAATACATTCCCGCAATTAGATTATAACTATCTGTCTTTTCGACAACATTCGTGCATTGCACGCGAGTTTCCCACACCGGTCCTTTGTTTTCAATAACATTCGCGGTTTGTTCGTTCATTTATTGATCGAGCGGCCCCACCAAGTGCGCGTTCGTGGCCTGCGCCATAACTCGGCTGAGTTCGGAAACGTCCCATCGGGAGATTGGATTCCTGCCTTTCGGCAAGCTCATGGCGAGCTTTTCGCGGTGACGACCAAATGTCCGCCGCCCCCGGGGAAGCCCGGCGCCCCTTCCGATACGGTGCGCGCCACACAGTTATAGGCTAGCACAGAGGCGGGGCGTTGTCAAGAGACAAGGTGTCCACATGTGTAGCCCAGGCTCGAACCAATTATTTCATTGAGTCACTGGCTCATTGACTCAATGCCCTAACCGCGAAGCGGTGCACCGTGAGTAGCCGTGGGCGCAAGCCCACGGTCGGTGATCCCACGAAACCCTCTCCAACCCGTCAGCCGACGGGTTGTCCAAACGGTTCGGCCCTTTCAGGGCCGGATCTCCCTTGATGTTTTCCCATCCGTGGGTTCCACCCACGGCTACTCAAAGCGCTCCCCTTCGGGGAGCAAACCCGGGAATGCCAAGCTCGACTCATTTGCACCGAGTTTCGCACTTCTGGATTTCTAGCTGGTCCGCGCCAACCTCCGAATTTCTATACACCCGTGCCCAGCAAAATGTTTGGAGCGTACTCAGGCCTTACTTGGGGGGATTGTGCTTGGCATGCGCCGCGCGAATGGCCTGGGCGCGGGCATCCAATTCTCTGGCCTCCGCGCCGCGCTTCATCCCGCGAAGCAGACGAGCGTAGTTTTCAAGAGCCGTGGCGACGGTGGGGTGCTCGGGTCCCAGGGCTCTCTCCCAGATGGCGAGCGCCCGCTGAACGAGCGGCTCAGCCTGCGCGTACTTGCCTTGGTTGTGGTAGAGCGCCGCCAGGTTGTTGACGTCCGTGGCCAAGTCCGGATGGTCCGGTCCTAGGGCGTTCTCGTCGATTGCCAGCGCCCGCTGGTAGAGCGGCTCAGCCTGGGCGTGCTTGCCTTGGTGCTCGTAGAGCGCCGCCAGGTTGTTGAGGCTGTTGGCCACGGCAGGGTGGTCGGGGCCCAAGGCTTTCTCCCGGATGGCGAGCGCCCGCTGGTAGAGCGGCTCGGCCTCAGCGTACTTGCCTTGCTGGGAGTAGAGCGCCGCCAGGCTGTTGAGGCTCTGGGCCACGTCAGGGTGGTCGGCATCAAGAACTTCATCCCGGATGGCGAGCGCCCGCTGGTAAAGCGGCTCGGCCTGCGCGTACTTGCCCTGGTCACAGTAGAGCCCCGCTAGGTTGTTGAGGTCGGCGGCAACGCCTGGGTGGTTTGGCCCCAGGGCCTTCTCATCAATGGCCAAGGCCCGTTGGTAGAGGGGCTCTGCCTCCGCGTACTTCCCTTGGACGCGATACAACTCAGCTAGATTGTTGAGGTCGGTGGCAACGCCTGGGTGGTTTGGCCCCAGGGCCCTCTCATCAAGGGCCAAGGCCCGCCGGTAGAGAGGCTCTGCCTGCGTGTATTTGGCTTGCGCGTAATACAGCGCCGCCAGGTTGCTGAGGGGACTGGCCGCATCAGGGTGGTCCGGCCCGAGGGCCTCCTGCGTAATGGCTAGCGCCCGCTGGAGGAGCGGCCCCGCCTCAGAAAAGCGCGCCCTGTCGTCCAAGTAGCAGCCTGCTTGGCCAAGCAATCGCGCCGCTCCCTTGAACTCGAACCCATGGGCTTCAATGAGCAGCGCGCAAGCTAGGGCTTGGGAAACCAAGCGCTCGCACTGAGCCCAGTTGGCAAACTCAGGGCTGGGGAATGCACCGTTCACTGCCCGCACGGCGCGCTCCGCCCACTGGCGCTTCTCCTGCTTCGTCATCCCATCTTGAATCACCGCCTGAGCCAACCGGTGAACGCCCAGCGTCTTCGCATCGGCGTCGCGGCGGAGGAGCGAGTATTTCAGGATTTCCGCAAAGGCCGCGTCTAGCTTCAGGGGATCGGCAGCGACGGCGCTAAGATTCGGTCCAAGTGCCGCCGCACCCTTGGTGAAGATTTCTTCCGGAATGGCGTCAGGGTGGAGGAAGGCGCAGAAGCGGAGCAGATCGGCGGCAGCATGACTTGCGCCTGCTACTTTTTCGAAAGAAAGCGCGAAGGTCGTGACGACGGACTCAGGATGAGGTGGGCTGAATCCACCTCGCGTCCTGAGTAGCTCCGCCCGGCGCTCACGGTAGCGGTCGAGATAGGCCCCCAAGCCGCAGCGGGTTCCTTCGATATACGCTCCCGCCTGGTCAAGGGCGAGAGGCAGGCCGCCAAGCACGGTTGAGATTTGCATTGCGATGTCGCGGTCAGAATCGCGGGCCGCTGTGAGCGGGGCATCTGGCTTGACGAATTTGGCGCGCCTGAGGAGGAGCAGGGCTCCGTCCTCCGGCAGCATGTCCCGGACCTCAATGGCCTGGATGTCACCTGTGGCCTGGGCCTGAGTGGTCAGCAGGACGTGCCCTTTGGCTGCCGGAGGGATAAATCCGTGCACGGCGGCCAGATCGCTGGCGTTGTCTACGATCAGCAGCCAGCCCCCATTGGCCTCGAGCCAGCGCTTGACGCCAGCCACCGCCAGGGCTTGGTCCTTCTCATCTTTCTCAGGCAAATTCAACAGGCTGGCGTTAGCGAGGGCCGCGAAGCCGGAGACCAGCGTCTCTTGCGAGGCGGCGCTGGCCCAGAGCACGGCATTGTATTCATCGCGATGTTCATCTGCGTAGTGCGCTGCGATCTGCGTTTTGCCCATTCCGCCGATTCCTGTGAGCGCCGCGAGCCCGCTGGCGTGCAATTCCTTTTCAATGTCAGCCAGAACCTCTTCGCGTCCGGTGAAAAACGGGTTACGCGGTATCGGCACGTTCCAGAGCGGCCCGCTAAACTGCTGCTTGCGGGCGAGGGACGGCATGGCTTTGATCTGTGGTGCCACCGCTGACTTCTTGCGAGCGGGCTGGTTGGTGAGGTGGCGAAACAGCTTGTCGTAAGCCTCCGGGATGCTCAGGTCGTAGCGGGTCGCGCCGCGCAGTTCGAGGGGAATATGCTCCGCGCCTTCAGGGGCGAACACGACGGGGATAAACTTATTGTTCTTGCCCTCTGCCTCATATAACTCCTGGGTGATTACAAAGCCTTCCCACTTGGCGCCTTTGCCTTTACCGAGCGGCGCCTTGCCCTCGTAGCGCTGCTTGTAAGTCTCGGTGCAGACCACGAGAACGAATTGGGATTCCTGAACCTGATCGCGACACCAGCGCGGCCAGCCTTCGGGAGGCGAGAACTCGTGCTGGTCAATCCGGCAATCAATGCCGTCGTTGCGCAGGCGTTCGCAGAGGTCCCAGACGCGGTCCAGGTGCTCCGCCGAGTCGTGGCTGTAGCTGATGAAAGCTCTCACGGCTGTATCCTGCGCTGAATGATAATACTTTTCTCGCGGCGAGGCATACAATCTTAATGATCTTAATGATCGTTTGTAGCGCGGGCGTCTCGCCCGCTGTGGTGCGGGCATCCTGCCCGCGCCCTCTTAGACTTCGCCTTCAATTTCGATCTGCCTTTTTCCCATGATGTTAGGACTTCCTTGGTGCGGGAGCGAGACGCACCCGCCACAGCGGGCGAGACGCCCGCGCTACATCCCCGAAGTGCCCGAATTGACACCCCCTATTCTTTGCGGCTATGCTGAGCAATGGCTCCCCCCGCGCGCATCTAATCTTATACGGCCCGCTGCGCGTCGCGAGCGCTTCTCGGGAGATTGGACTAGCCTCCACATCAATGGTTTGGTTGGTGGAAGACGCGGCGGGGGTGAGGAGCCGAAAGGTTTATGGAATTGTTTTCGACTGGCATGAGCTCTCGTTTTCGCGCCTTGTTCCGCCTGGTTGTGCTGCCGCTGCTCCAGGCGCCGGAAGAGGCCTTGATGGGAGGCCAGGCGGTCATTGAAGGGGTTATGATGCGCTCCCCGCACAGCTATGCGGTGGCGGTGCGTCAGCCCAGCGGCGCGATTGCGGTGGCAAAGGACTACCTTGAAAAGCCATCTGAAACGCACCCCTGGCTGAAATACCCGCTCCTGCGCGGGCTGGGGAGCCTGGGCCAGGCGATGGTGCTCGGAATCCGGGCGTTGCGCTACTCCGCAGAACAAGCGCTCGAGGAACCGGGGAAGCCCGCCCAAAGCGAAAAGAAGGCCGAGTTGAGCAACTGGGTCTTGGGGGCGAACCTGGCGCTCTCTTTGGGCTTCTTCGTTTTTTTCTACAAGTATGTGCCGCTTTCTCTGGCCACAGTCATCAGCCGCCATTACCCCGCCACGGGCAACCTGCTGATATTTAATCTGCTGGACGGAACGATTCGCATCCTCTTATTCCTTGGGTTCCTCTTTTTCATTTCGCAATGGAAGGAAATCCGGCGGATATTCGAATACCACGGGGCGGAGCACAAGGTGGTTTGGGCGTTTGAGAAGCAAAGCGCAATTGACCTCGAGACGGCGCGCGCCTGCACGCGCTTCCACCCGCGTTGCGGGACCAGCTTCCTGCTGGTGGTGATGGCCATCGCCATGGTGCTTTACATGTTCTTGCCCTTTCGCTCCTTCGCCATGCGGTTCGTGGGCCGGCTGGCGCTGCTGCCGGTGATTGCGGGCGTTTCCTACGAATTCATCCGCTATGCGGCAAAATCGCAGGGAAAGCTCTGGCGCTGGGCGGCTCAGCCTGGACTCTGGTTGCAACGGGTGACCACGCGCGAGCCCGACGACGGCCAGCTCGAGACCGCCATCAAGGCCATCGAGACTGCCATGGAGCTCGAGAAGGCACGCGGGGGCGAATTGGTGGTGGCTTAGCTAGAACCGGCCGTAGGGGCGGTTCGCGAACCGCCCCTACAGGCTGTTCGGTGAACTATGCATTTTTCGGAGAAACTTGCAGAAATCGAAAGAAGGTATGACGAGTTGACGGCACAGCTCGGCGACCCTGACGTGTTGGCGGAGCAAGCCCTGTACCAGAAGACCGCCAAGGCGCACTCGGAGCTGCAGCGAAGTTGTCGAGAAGTACCGAGAGTGGAAAGGCATCCGGAAGGGACTCGAAGAGACCAAGGGGCTGCTCGCGGAAGCCTCCATCGACGCAGAGATGAAAGCTCTGGCGCATGAGGAACTCGCAGAGCTGGAGAAGCGGCAGGAGAAGGTGGAAGAGGAGCTCAGGATCCTGCTGCTTCCCAAAGATCCGAACGACGAAAAGAACGTGGTGCTGGAAATCCGCGCCGGCACAGGCGGCGACGAGGCCACGCTCTTTGCGCAGGAAATCTTCCGCATGTACAACCGCTACGCGGAATCACAGGGCTGGGACGTGGAAGTGCTCTCCACCAGCCTCTCCGGCATCGGCGGTGTGAAGGAAGTCATAGCTCTGATCGAAGGGCAAAAGGTTTACAGCAAGCTCAAATATGAGAGCGGCGTGCACCGCGTGCAGCGTGTCCCGGCCACCGAGCAGCAGGGACGCATCCATACCTCGGCCATCACCGTCGCGGTGCTCCCGGAAGCCGACGAAGTAGAGATCGAGATTGACCCCAAGGATATCCGCATCGATACGTTCTGCTCGTCAGGGCCAGGCGGGCAATCAGTGAATACGACTTACTCCGCGGTGCGCCTCACTCACCTGCCCACCGGCATGGTGGTTTCCTGCCAGGACGAGAAGTCGCAGATCAAGAACCGCGCCAAAGGGCTCCGCGTACTCCGATCAAGGCTCTACGAAATGAAGCTCCAGGAACAGCAGAAACAGATTACGGAAGAGCGCCGCTCCATGGTCGGCAGCGGAGACCGAAGCGAGAAAATCCGAACCTATAACTTCCCTCAGAATCGCCTCACCGACCACCGCATCGGCCTCTCCATTCACCAGCTTGACCGCGTCATGGACGGAAAGCTCGACGACATCATCGAGGCGCTGATCGCCTTCTACCAGGCCGAGAAGTTGAAACAGGTGACCGTGGCAGCGTGAAGAGCAGTCGTCAGTGGTCAGTTGTCAGTCGTCAGTTGTCCGTTGCCGGTTCCATGGTCAGTTGTCGCGCGCGAGTTGAGCCGGCGCTGGGGAGAAACGGTTAGTACGAGACTTGAAATTGTAGGTTCAAGATTCAAGATTGCTCCGGCCGCCTCATTTATTCGACTGACTACTGACGACTGAAAACTGACGACTGCCTTTTTCCCATGCAGCTCCGCGCCGCTCTCAAAACCGGTCTCGAGACGCTCCTTGAGCACCAGGTCCCTTCCGCACAACTCGCTGCCGAACTTTTGCTGATGCACGTCCTGTATTGCGAGCGCGCTTTTCTTCACTCCAACGCTGGGATGGAGTTGCCGCCAGAGAAAGCCGAGCGCTATTTCCTGCTGATTGAGGAGCGAAGCACCGGCAAGCCCACGCAATACATCACCGGCCACCAGGAATTCTGGGGGCTCGATTTCGAGGTCACCCCCGACGTCCTGATTCCCCGCCCTGAAACCGAGCACGCCGTGGAGCGAGTGCTCGAACTGGCGCGCCGGAGCGGGTTGCCAACGGACGCTCGTCTGCGCATCGTGGACGTAGGGACAGGCTCCGGGTGCATTGCCTTGGCGCTCGCCTCCGAGCTCCCCCGCGCCATCCTATTCGCCGCAGACATCTCCAGGCTGGCTCTGGTGGTGGCGTCGCGAAACGCGGTTCGCTTGGGAATGCCGGAGCGCGTCAAATTCCTCGAGAGCGATCTCCTGGCTCGATTTCACGATAAAGATTTCCTGGGCACGTTGGATTTTGTGGTTTCTAACCCACCCTATGTGGGGGAGCGGGACATCGAAATGGTGCAACGGGAGGTAAGGCAATTTGAGCCCCGCATCGCTTGGGGAAACCTCGAGCGGGGCGACGAAATCTATGCTCGCCTGTTCCCACAAGCCCTCGAGGTGCTGAGGCCCGGCGGCTTCGTGGTGGTGGAGATTGGGTACAATATGCGCGACCAGGTGCTCGCCCTGCTCGGCCAGGATTGGACGGAAATCGAAGTCATGCCCGATTTGGCCGGCATCCCGAGGGTGATTAGCGCCCGGAAGGCGGGGGCTGAGGGCTAGGGGCTCGAAAATCGAAATTCGAAAATTGGAATGCGAGGACTGAAGATCGGCAATCGACAATCTGAAATCCAAAATCAGTACTGTCCCAAGAAAATTGGGGCGGTTTCTGTAAGTGCTTGAGGGAGCGAAGATAAAGGTCGAGATGGTTTTTTTCGATTTCAATTTCGGGCGTCATTTTTGGCATGATTCTGCTGTTTTCCACCCTCGTTTGGAGACAGCAGATGAATCTTGGCCGAACCGTTTTTTCTCAACTTTTGGATTTCATCCCGACCTACCAGTTTCAGATTTGCGTCGATCGCTACCAAGGCAATCGCTACGTCAAAGACTTTTCTTGTTGGGATCAATTCCTCTGCCTGGCCTTTGCTCAACTCACTTATCGCCGCAGCTTGCGCGACATCGAAACGTGTCTCCGCTCCCAGCAACCCAAGCTCTATCATATGGGCTTCCGGGGGCAAGTTTCTCGCAATACCCTGGCCCACGCCAACGAAGTTCGAGATTGGCGGATTTATGCCGACTTTGCGCAAGTGTTGATTGGCATGGCCCGCGACCTCTACCGCGACGATTCCTTCGGTGTGGAGTTGTGCGAGAGCGTGTATGCCTTCGACTCGACCACCATCGATTTGTGTCTGTCGCTGTTTCCCTGGGGCCAGTTTCGCCGCCGCAAGAGCGCGGTCAAGCTGCACACCTTGTTGGACCTGCGCGGCAGCATTCCGACCAGTGTTTATGTGACCGGCGGGCAGGTGCACGACGTCAACCTGCTGGACGAACTGCTGCTGGAAGCGGGAGCGTTTTACTTGCTCGACCGCGGTTATCTGGACTTCGCTCGCCTCTACGCCTTTACCCAAAGTTGCGCCTTCTTTGTCACCCGCGCCAAAAAGAATCTGCAGTTCTACCGTCGCTGCTCTCGTCCTGTGCAACGGTCCAGCGGCGTACAGTCCGATCAGACCATCGTGCTCACCGGAGTGCGAACCGCGCTGCGCTATCCCGATCCGTTGCGGCGCATCGGATATTTCGATGCCGAGAAGGATTTGCGACTGACCTTTCTGAGCAACAATTTTCTGCTCCCCGCGTTGATCATCGCTCAACTGTACCGGGCGCGCTGGCAAGTGGAATTGTTCTTTCGCTGGATCAAACAGCACCTGCGCATCAAGGCTTTCTACGGCACCTCCGAGAATGCGGTGAAGACTCAAGTCTGGGTCGCCCTCTCGGTTTATGTTCTGGTGGCCATCGTCAAAAAGCAGTTGGGGCTAAACTTGAGCCTCTATCAAATTCTCGAAATTCTGAGCGTTACGATTTTCGAAAAAACCCCAATTTTAGAGGGTTTTTCCGACTTCAACGATCAATTACTGGCTGCTGAGCCCTGTAACCAATTGAGCCTGTTCGAGTTGTAATGGGACAGCACTGATCCAAAATCTAAAATCCAAAATCTAAAATGCCCCAGCTCCTACACCAAATCCTGCACGTGGACATGGACGCCTTTTTCGTTTCCGTGGAGGAGCTCCAGGACCCGTCGCTCAAGGGCAAGGCAGTGATTGTCGGCGCAGACCCCGACGGGCGCGGGGTGGTGGCAGCGGCCAGCTATGAGGCGCGCAAATTCGGCGTCCACTCTGCCATGCCCATCCGAACGGCCAAGAAGCTTTGCCCACACGCCATCTTTTTGCGCGGCCAGCACGGGAAGTACAGCGACTATTCCCACAAGCTCTACGAAATCTTTAGTGAATTCACCCCGCTGGTCGAGATGGTGTCCATTGACGAAGCCTACCTCGACCTCACCGGCTGCGAGCGCCTGCACGGCTCGGCGTTTCGCGCGGCGGATAAGCTGGTTCGCACCGTGAAGGAGCGTACCGGCCTCAACTGCTCGATCGGCCTTTCCACCTCCCACCTGGTCTCCAAGATCGCTTCCGACCAGGCCAAGCCACACGGCCTGCTTTACATTTTTCCCGACTGTGAGGCCACATTTCTTGCCCCACTGCCAATCCGCCGCATGCCAGGCATCGGAAAGGTGACGGAGCCGGAACTGCGTTCTCTCGGCATTACGACCATCGGTGACCTCCGGCAAATGGGCGAGGAGAAGTTGCGGGCGCAGTTCGGCAAATTCGGCGAATGGCTTTACGCGAAGTCATGCGGCCGGGACATTGACGCCTATGCCTACGCAGAAGAGCCCAAGTCCATCAGCCACGAAACCACTTTTGACCAGGATATCGACGACCTCGAGGAACTGGAGCGCACGCTTTCTTATCTCGCCCAACTCGTGGCGCGGCGATTGCGCGACCACGGCCTGTTTGCACGCACGCTGGGGTTGAAACTCCGCTTCGCGCCTTTCAAAACGCTCACTCGCGACCTCACCATCGACGAGCCTACCAACCTCGATTCGGTGATTTTCGAAAACGTGCTGCGCCTCTTTGAAAGCGCTTACGAAACGAAGAAGAAAGTCCGCTTGGTGGGCGTCCGCGCCTCGAATCTCGAGCGCGCCGTGTTCCAGCGCAACTTGCTCGAGGCCCCGCAGCGTGAAAAACTTGATATGATTCTTAAAGCTGCTGATAAGCTGCGCGAAAGGTTCGGATTTGAAGCGGTCCAGTTGGCGCGCTCGCTCGAACCCGGCAAGCAGTCGAAACCGCGCAAGCGACGGGAATTCCTGGGGCGGGAGGGTGGATAATCGTGAAGACAGCCTACCTCGATATCGAAACCAACTACGTCGGGAGTTTTACCGACCAGCGCCTTTTCCGGGACTGCAAGAACCACAAGATCACGGTGATCGGGGTGAGGATCGTGGATGGGGAGAAGGACGCCTTTGTCCAGCTCGTAGGTGAGGAAGCCACGCGAGAGGCGCTGATGGCAGTGCTCGCCGGAGTGGAGCGCATTGTCACGTACAACGGGCGCTCGATTCCCGACAATGTGAAGGGTTATACAGGGTTCGACTTCCCGGTGATCGCCGCGCAACTGGGCGTGGTGCTGGACAAGACATTTACGCATCTGGACCTCTGCCCGGCGTGCTGGCGGGCGGGCCTGTGGGGAGGCCAGAAGGCCGTGGAAGAGATGCTGGGCCTGAAACGCGAACTCCCCGGCAAGGACGGAAAGTGGGCCGACGACACCTGGAAGAAATACCAGGCCAGCCGCAACGAGGGCTTGCTGAAAGACCTGCTGACTTACAACCGGGAGGACGTCTTCATGCTGCGAAGGATTGAAGCGGCGCTGGAGAGAAGAAGCCGGAAGTAAGGAGTCAGAAGTCAGGAGTTAGAATAGCGGACGATATTCTTGCGGAGGATGGAGAAACTATGCTCTCACGAAAATTCTTCTTGCTGGTGTTGGTGGCAGCATTTCTTTTGGCCGGCAGCACGGCGCTCGGGGATGAGATCTCTGTCGAAGGCGGCCCCGTGGACAGCGGTTTCAACGTTGGCTCTGTGGCCACGATCCACGCCACGTTGAAAGGCATTGCGGGTGACGCGGGCCGTTACACCGTGTTTGCGGAGATTCAGTATGCCGGCACTACTTCCACAACCAGCGTTCAAATGGATCGGGCCGCGACGCCTCGGCAGGGCGAGGCTGAATACGAAATCGGATGGCCTATTCCTGCTGAAGCTCCCACGGGACTCTACACCGTTGCTGTCCGAGTGCAGGACCGCACCACCCATCGCACCGTGATCCTCCAACCTTTGCGAGGCTTCGCCGCTTACAAAAAGCTGATTCTAATCTCGCACTTGAACTTGGACAGGACCTTCTACAACCTCGGCGAGCCGATTCAATGCCAATTGACGCTGGAAAACCTGACGGACGCCGAGCTCACGAACCTGCGCGTCGAATTTTCGAATGCCAACTATCCCTGGATCTCTCTCTTTTCGCGAGAAGCCAACGGCAATTCGGGCCTCGCCCTGAAAGTCCTGCGCGACCACTTAACCTTGGCGGCCCGAGGGACGGCAACTATTCCCATGACGAGCGCGGGCATTGCCTCTTTTCTCCAAGGCAAGGAAAAAGAGGTCATGGGCGTCGGCGCCCCCGAGCGCCACGAAAAGACCCCGCCGCCGGAAGTGGATGCCTACACGGTGGCGGTGTGGAATGCCGACCACACCATCCTTTACGATATGGCCTTCACTCCGCCCGCCATTGTGCGGTCTTCGCAAAGCGATCTCCCCATACCCTACAGCAGGAACTTCATCCTCCCTTACAACTCCGATATTGACTTCACACGGTATCGGAACTTTTACGCGCCAGGGGAGGTCTCTCCCGTCATCACCGTGGATCCCTCGCGAACGCTTTACCGGCCGGGGGATCAGGTCAAAATCGAGGGCGCGCTGAAGAATTCGGAGGGCGAAGCTTGGAATGGCGCCGAACTTCGGGCCACCATCCCGGATGCCGCCGGGAAAGAGGTCCAGAAGGCAACACTTCTTTCTGGGATCAATCTTGGCGCCGGCCAAACGCTGGGGGGGGCGGTGGATGCTTGGGCGATCCCCGCCGATCAGACGCCCGGTACTTACCGGGTGAAGTTGGAGTTAGTCGGCGCGGGTGGCAGATTGCTGGCCGAGACCGGCACGGAAATCGCCGTCAACGCGCTGCCGGCCTCAGTGCTGGTGATTTGCCCGCACGAAGACGACGAGCACGCCTATGCCGGCCTCATCCGCGCCGCGGTCGAGGCGGGCATTCCCGTGCGGGTGCTGATTCTCACCGGCGGTGATGTAGGCGAGTGCGAGCGCTACTACAACAAACACTGCGGGCCGAACGAGGCGCGCGAGTTCGGCATGGTCCGCATGGAGGAGAGCCGCGAAGCCCTGGAACACATCGGCCTGACCCGCGACAAAGTTGATATCCTGGGTCTGCCCGACGGCGGCTCGGGAGCCATCTGGTCACCACACATAAAACCCTTGGACCCGTTCTTGTCAGTGTATCTCGCCAGCGACCACGCGCCTTACGAGCATGTCCTGAAACCCAATTTGCCCTTTGCGCGTGACTCCGTCCTCGCCGCAATCGAACAGATCGTTACCGGCTTTCGTCCCTCTCTGATCGCTCTCCCTCATCCGGACGAGCGCCACGTGGATCACCGGACCACCAATTGGTTCGCCATCAAGGCCTGCCAGGAATTGCTGCGCGAGCAGAGAATCGATCCCCAGACCATCGTTTGGGGCGATTTCGCGTACGGGGCCGGCGGTTTCAAGCCTGCCCCTTACAAGTACCAGAAGGCTGTTGTCTACCTAAGCGGCGAGGCCTCGGCGCTCAAGCAGGAAATGAGCTGGATTTACCAGTCGCAGGATGGAAACCTGGCACAAGGAATGAAGAGAACCTTCTCGGAGCTGCCCCGCCAGGAAGAACACGTGCGCATCCTGGATTGGCAGGAACACGAAGGGTGGAACGAATAGGACCGGGGCTAGGGACTAGCGGCTAGGGGCTGGAATTGCCGATTGATGATTGATGAGTGACGATTGCTCGCTGGCCTGCTGTTGGTTCGCTGACGGCTGAGAGCTGACGGCTTTCCCCCAGCCCCTAGTCCCTAGCCCCAGCACGGAGTGCTTCCTCGCGGGCGCGCCGCAAGCTTGCGACGGGGTCACCGGTGGGAATGAATTCCATAGCCACGTAGCGGTCGTACTTGAACATGGCGAGTTTCTTATAAATATTGGTGTAGTTGATTTCACCCGTCCCAGGCTGGTGCCGCCCGGGAACGTCGGCCACATGCACCAATCCCAACTTATCGATATTCTTTTCCAGTTTCTCAATAAGATTACCTTCGGAAATCTGCTCGTGGAAAAAGTCGTCGAGCAGCTTGACCCGCGGGTGGCCCACCCGGGTGATAATCTCGAAGCCTTCCGCAACCGACCAGAGGTAATAGCGAGGATTCTCCTCGAGGTCGATATTCTCGAGCAGAAGTGTGATGCCCTTCTCCTCCGCAATATCCGCCGCTCGCTTCAGCCCTTCAATGCAGCTTTGGTGCTGGTCGGCACGCGAGATTCCCGGCACGACATTCCCCGACATGACGATGATAGCTCGGCATTCGATCTTATCCATGGCGGGAAGCGCCTGGCGGAGGTCGGAAAGGAAAGCTTCCCGCGCCTTCGGGTCAGCCACGCCGTGCGCGAGCCCGGCCGTCACATCAAACGTGATCCCGAGTTCACGGCGCTTGCGGTTGGCACTGCGGAAATCCTCATCCGACCAGCTCTTATACTCACCTACCAATTCCACAGCGTGGTAGCCAGCCTGCGCGACCTTTTCCAGCCGTTCTTCAAACGGCAGCTTTTGAAATACAGTCCAAAGCATCACGGAGATTCTGAACGGCACTCCAGGGACCTCCCCCTCCGGCGGCGCAGATTTTGCGTGGACCGGCAAGGCCGCCAGCGCTGGCGCAGCCAAAGCCGTGCCAGCAAGAGTACGACCGAATTGACGTCGATTCATGGTTATGACCTCGGCTTCATGCACAGTATTTGTTTCTCACACGCAGGCCCGCTTCGCAGCTCGAATCCCACTACAAATAACGTCCGGTAGCGCCGGGGTTGGCCCGCGCGAATCCGTCAGTTGATGGACAAGGGGCGGCCCTGCACCTGGCGCGAGGTGAGGATATATGACAACAACTACTGATGACAAACAAATTCTGCGGTCAGGAAACCGTCCGTACGTGGTTGAGCAGGTGTTGCAATTGCCGAAATATGGGGTCTATCATCTGATCTACATGAACCCCGGGGGAAAGGAGACCTAATGGACTCAAAGAGGCAAGCGTTGGCGGGACAAGTAGCTGTGGTCACAGGTTCGACGCAGGGAATTGGGGCGGGAATCGCGCGGCGATTTGCGCAAGCAGGGGCTCGTGTCGTCGTGCACGGCCTGGAAAGCCACCAGCCCTTGGGAGAGAAGCTGGTCAAAGAAATCGAGGGCTCCAGTGGCGAGGCGCTCCTGGTGGTCAGCGACCTGAAACAGGAGACCCATTGCCGCGACCTCATCCGGCGGGCGGTGGAGCGCTTCGGCCAACTCGACATCTTGGTAAACAATGCCGCAATGTATCCCCGCGGGAGTCTCGAAACCACCTCTGTGGCGATGTGGGATGATATATTCGCCACCAACCTTCGCGCCCCCTTCATCCTTTGCCAGGAGGCCGTGAAGTACATGAAGCAGCGCTCCCGCGGCTGCATAATCAACATCGGGTCCTTGTTAGCCTATTTTGGCTTCCCCAACATCCTGGCTTATTCCGCTGCCAAGGGCGGCATGATGACCTTCACCAGGAGTCTCGCCGACGACCTCAAACAGTACGGGATTCGAGTGAATCAGATTAATCCGGGCTGGGTTCTGACCGAGGGCGAGCACCATATGAGAGCGGTGGTCGAAGGGCTGGGCGAGGGTTGGCTGGCGGAGGCCATTAAGACCCGCCCCTTCGGCCGCCTGCTTTCACCCGCGGACATTGCCAACGCCGCCTTCTTCTTCGCCAGCAATGAGTTGCTCAGCGGGGCCATCCTCGACTACGATCAAATCCACGTCGGCGCTATCGCTGCTGCCGCGACAATACAGGTGCCCCGGAAATGAAACTCGCTGCATGTCCTGAGTGCCTCATGGGCCAACTTGTTGTTGAGCACAGCCAGTGGGGGTGTTCGACTGGATCGTTCTCAGCCCCTGGCGCTTGCTGCCACCTGGAGGTAGCGTTCCACCATCTTTGTGAAGTTGCGGACAAGGGGCGGAAGGTCGTGCACCGCAAAGGCCGCCGCCTGCTTGATGGTCTCGACGGTCCCGAGGAGACCCGTGATAGAGTCCAGAGTTTCGGCGATCGGATATTCCACTCCTACCAAGCGGGTGGGATCGAACCGCACGAAGTTCTTCAGCTCACGCTCGATTTTGTCGGCGGTGGTTAGGACGCCTCGTTGTTTCTCGCGAAACAAGTCCCAGGTTGGCCCGGCCTCCGGGAAGCCCTCCAGGGCGTGCTGGTGGCCGAAGTATTCAAGCTCGCATCCTAGCCACTCGAGATCCTGCGCAAGGTGAAGAAGTCTCGGCTCTGCCATAACACTTCATTCTAGTATAGTTAGGGGATAGAGAGGGAAATCAATGGAATACCGAGTTCTTTCCACAACAGGTTTAAGAGTCTCCCGGCTCTGCATCGGGACTTTGACCTTCGGCTTGCAAGCAGACGAGGCCGAAGCGCTGCGCATCGTGGACCGATGCCTCGATGCGGGAATCAACTTCTTCGACACGGCAAACGCTTACAACAAGGGCGCTGCGGAAACCATTCTGGGCAAGGCGCTGTCCGGCAGACGCCAGAAGGCGATTGTGGCCAGCAAGGTAGGTCTCAAAGTGGGCGAGGGGCGCGATGAAAGCGGGCTTTCACGCGCCGCCCTTCACAAAGCGCTCGAGGCAAGCCTACGGCGGCTGCAAACCGATTATCTGGACGTCTACTACCTCCACCTGCCGGATTACACGGTGCCGATTGAGGAGACGCTAGCCGCCATGGATGAGGCAGTCCGGGCTGGGAAGGTGCGCTATCCGGCAGTGTCAAACTTCGCAGCCTGGCAGATTTGCGAAATCCACTGGCTCGCGGAGAAGAACGGGTTCAAGCCCCCCTGCATCTCGCAACCGATGTACAACGTCCTGACCCGCGCCATCGAAGATGAATACCTGGCCTTCTGCAAGCGGTTCAACGTCGCCGTGGTGACGTATAATCCTTTGGGCGGGGGACTGCTGACGGGCAAGCAGTCCAAGCAGCGTGGGCCGATTCCCGGAACACGCTTCGACGGAAACCAGATCTATCTGAACCGCTACTGGCACGACGACTACTTTGCCGCCGTGGAGGAACTGCTAGGCGTCGCGCGCGCCGCAGGGAAAACTCCTATCGAACTCGCTCTGCAATGGCTGCTTGCCCAGCCGCACGTGGATTCGATCATCCTGGGTGCCTCGAACCTTAAACAGCTCGAAGAAAACCTGCGAGCCTCCCAAGGCGGCGCACTCGATGAATCTCTCTTGGCCCGCTGCGATGCAGTCTGGAAACGGCTACGAGGGATCACGCCCAAGTACAACAGGTAAGAACGGGAGATTGGGTAATCGGGAGATCGGGTGATCGAGCGAACCGGAAACTCGAAATTCGAAAACCGAAACTCGAAAATCGCCCCGCGTTTCAATTTCCGTTTTTCGTTTTTCGATTTTCGCCCGATCTTCCGATTGCCCGATTCAGGAATCCAATCGGAGGTCCCCCTATGCACCGTTTTTGCACTCTGGGAATTTTGGTCTTCCTGATTGTCGGCTCCGTGTTCGCCCAGGATACCAAGTTCCCGCCTCAAGGCGAGCAGATTCCCGGGCCGGACTATGCCGCAATCTCCGCTGACCAATGCTGCTATCGCAGTGACGAGATCAAGGATTCCGCTCCAGCCTTCAAGGCGTGGATCGAGGACGTCCGCCACTGGCGGCGCGAGCGCTTGATTCGGATGGGTTACAACGGCTCCGAGTACGAGCGGCCTGAGTTGAAGTGGACGCAGTCCAGCTTCATCCAGCCGCAGATGATGATCGAGGATCGGTACTTCTACGATCCCGTCGCCGGCAGGTATACCGTGGACCGTTACCTTGACGACCTCGAGAAGCGCTACGGCGGCATTGACTCGGTCCTGATTTGGCACACTTATCCGAACATCGGCATCGACAATCGCAACCAATACGATCTGCTCCACGACATGCCCGGCGGCGTGGCAAGGGTTGAAGCAAATGATCAGCGACTTCCACCGCCGCGGCGTCCGCGTCCTTTTCCCCGTCATGCTTTGGGACCAGGGCACGCGCGATGTGGGCATCCCCAATTGGGAAGCGACCGCCAAGGCTATGGCCGAGATCGGCGCCGACGGAATCAATGGCGACACGCTGGATGGCGTGCCGCGCGCCTTCCGCACTGCCTCCGACGAGACCGGTCACCCCCTCGCGCTCGAGCCCGAAGGCGGCCCCGCCGACGAGGCCCTCGCCGTGGAACAACCTCACCTGGGGTTACTGGAAATATCCCTTTGTGCCCATGATCAGCCGCTACAAGTGGCTCGAGCCCCGCCACATGGTGAACGTCTGCGACCGCTGGAACCGCGACAAGACCGACAATCTTCAGTACGCTTTCTTCAACGGCGTGGGCTATGAAAGCTGGGAGAACATCTGGGGCATCTGGAACCAGATCACCCCGCGCGACGCCGAGGCGCTGCGCCGCGTGGCGAAAATCGAGCGCGCCTTTGCGAGCCTCCTCATCAGTCCCGGTTGGGAGCCGCACACCCCAACGCTCCGCCAGGGCGTATTTGCCAGCAAATTTCCCGGCCCGAGGGCAAACCCTCTGGACGATGGTCAACCGCAATCAGTACGACGTGGCGGGCCGCCAGATCACGCTGGCCTACAAGAGTGGAATGCATTTTTACGATGTCTGGCACGGCGTGGAACTGCAGCCCGAAGTGAGCGGCTCGACCGCCACGCTCAGCTTCGAGCTCGAGGCGCACGGCTTTGGCGCAGTGCTGGCCACGGAGGGAGCCCCGGCCTCCAGCGACACGCAGAAGCTGCTCGCCGAAATGCAGGCGCTCGCGCGCACGCGGCTGGCGGCGCTTTCCCATGACTGGAAGTTCCTGCCGCAGCAACTCGTCGAGATAGCGCCGACCAGGCGCGCCCAGGCTGCGCCTGCCGGCATGGTAAAGATCCCGGAAGCCGATTTCGAGTTCCACTCCGCCGGCATTATGATCGAGGGTGGCAACGATGTTGGCGTGGACGTGCAATATCCCTGGGAGGACGCGCCCCGCCGCTACCATCTGCATAAGATGCACATCAAGTCGTTCTATATCGATAAATATCCGGTGACGAATGCCGAGTTCAAGAAGTTTCTGGACGCAACTCACTATCATCCGCGTGACGACCACAACTTCCTGCGCGACTGGAAGAACGGAAGCTACCCGGAGGGCTGGGGCAACAAGCCGGTGACGTGGGTCTCACTCGAGGACGCGCGCGCCTACGCGGCCTGGGCCGGCAAGCGCCTGCCGCACGAATGGGAATGGCAGTATGCGGCGCAGGGGAGCGACGGCCGCGCTTATCCCTGGGGCAACAAGTGGGACCCCGCCGCCGTCCCCGCGCCCGACCAGCGGCGCGAGATGCGCGCGCCCACCGACGTGGATGCCTACCCCAAGGGCGCCAGCCCCTTCGGCGTGATGGACTTGGTGGGAAACGTCTGGCAGTGGACGGATGAATTCACCGACGAGCACACCCGCGCCGGCATCCTGAAGGGCGGCAGCTTCTATCAGCCGCAGGGCTCGCTCTGGTACTTTCCCCAAGCCTACCGGCTCACCGAGCACGGCAAGTATCTGCTGATGGCGCCGAGCAAAGACCGCTCCGGCACCCTCGGCTTCCGCTGCGTCGTGGACGCGGAATGATGGATGGACCCTGTGGGTTCACTAGAACACAGGGTTATCAGTCGCGCCGGGTGAGGCCACAAACTTGGGCGACGCGGGTGCCCAGGCGCTCGAATTCTGAAGCGCAGGTGTTCGCGAGCTGCGCATGACTGCCAATAGCGCCATCTGCGGGTTTCAAGTCAAACATGGGCTTACGGGCGTCCTGGGCCATGGGCATCAGGCTGCGATAGTTCCGTAAAGTAGCCAAGCAATGCTCGTCCTCGAGGTTCTTATCCGGCCGCGCGCCCTCCTGACCTAAGACCGCCTCGCGGTAAACAGCCGGAATTCTCCTCAGCCACCTGGCGTAGGCCTTAACGGGCCGGTCGAGCCGAACTGCGTGTTGCAATACCACGTAACCGGCAGGGGTCATTTCCCCGCGTGGCAAGTCAACGTCCGTCTTGCCTGAAACAAACTCCCGCACGCGCGTCCATTTCTTTCTCCAGTCGCGGACAGTCGGCCCCAGGTTTTTCAGGCCCTGGAGGGAAAAGAGGTCGGCGGCAAGAGGAATCAGCAAGAAGTCGGCCGCCAGCAGCGCCGCTCGGTTTATGGCGCCAAGGTTCGGCCCCACATCGAACAAGACGACCTCCGCCCCAACAGATGCCGCCGCTTGCACAGTGATGCGGTGGAATGACGAGGTGGCGCGAAGTGCCGCCGGCTCTTCGTTGAAACCGCCTGCCCAGCTAACGGAGAGTTTATCTTCGAACCTGGACAAGCCAAGATCACCAGCAATCACCCAGAGATCTTCGGCAGCCTGGATAGGAGGAACTACTTTAATGTCTCCCGTTCCCTCCAGAATTGGTGATACGCAGGCCAGTATGGTGTCCGCTTCCTCGCTCCATAAGTTCTCTAATCGATCTTCGTCGAAGAACGCGGACGTGAGATTGGCCTGCGGATCAAGGTCAACGGCGAGCGCCGGGTACCCAAGGCGCGGAAACATGTGGGCCAGATGGTACACCAGGGTTGTCTTGCCTACGCCACCCTTGTTATTGAAAAGTGCAATCGTCCTCACGCTCGCCTCCGGATCGTGACCAGAACGTGCGTCGGTTCGAATACGAATTCGGGCGGGGGGTTACCGTTTTTCTCAAGCGCCGCCTTGGCCCTGGTGATTCCCGTTCCGAATCGCTCGACGTAACCAAGCCCCTTCATCGCTTCGGCAATCACAGGGTTTCGGTAGTCACTCACGCGGTCGAAGTTCTGCGGCGTTACCTGACCATAAAGGCCACCGGGATTCTGAATCTCGACGCGGTCGACGAACCAATTAATCCGAACTGGAGCACTGGTCCCTTCGTATGCACGGTGCATCACTGCATTGAAAGCAAATTCGCGCACTGCCACTAGGGGATAATCTGGAAACTCTTCGTGGCGAAGGGCCGAAATGGGAACTCGCGCGGTTCGAATTTGGAGGGGCAAAAGATTGTCAAGCTGCAAGAGTTGCGTCAAAAGATTCCCCGAAATAGGTTTATCGTCTTGCACGGAGTCGGCAAGAGATTCCCCTTCAAAACGAACGAACTGTATGAAGGCTCCTGGGATGAAGTCCAGCGGGTCCCTTCCGAGCACCAGAATGCCTGCATTCGTTGGTACGCCCCTGCGCAGATCAAACAGACGCAGGGAGGCCAACTGGTATTCGATCGGACGGAGGTTCTGAGCAAGGACGGCTCGGTCTACCAGTTTGGGCAAGTAGTCGCTGCGGAAATATTCTATCAGCAGATCTTCGGCGGTCGCGTCCATGCAGGGGCGTTGGTCAAAGGTACGCGCCCCCGCAATCTGGCGTTCCGTTAGTCTTCGCTCCTCTTCGATGGTGGCGATAGCTCGCCTCGGGCCCACACGAATCCAAACTTGCCCCTTGAAGCGCACCGGCGGGGGATCCGAAGGGTGGACTTCAACGACAGCAACGGGAACTCCTGCCAAGCTCTCTTTTCGGACTACCAAGCTCGGGATAGGAAGGATGTCGCCGTTATCGCGCATCTGTGAGAGGGTAAGCAGCATTTGGTCATCTATCGCAAGCCCTGAGGGCGTGCCGTCATCGTTGACACCCAAAAAAATGTAACCCGGCGTTTCATAACCGGGGAGATCGTTCGCAAAGGCACAGATGGCTTGTCGAACTCTTTCTGGATTAGCCAGGGAAGCTTTGCGCTCAACGCGGTCGGATTCGAAGTCCTTCAACAGAGCTTCGAGCTCAGAAATAGTCGCCATTGTCGGAGCAACCAGGGTGTACCAACCTTGGAGTCACGGATGATTTCAAATCCGCTCGGTCAGGACCAAGCGCTATTGTATCTCCTTACGCCCCTCCGAGTCATCTTCACTTGGCCTAAGTCAACGTCGGGAACACGGAAACCCGTAATCTTGCGCAGCCCATGGGCACGAGAGTGACATCCAATTGCGGCTGGTCCGAGTTTGTTGGGCTCTGTGGAAGCGGGCCGGCACAGTTTTCGACGAGCTTCCAGTCAGGAAGGACGCGGCCCTTCGCGGTCAGTTCCACCGGCGCGGAATCCTGGGTGAAGGGCTGATCGGCCAGCTTTGATTTCTTCCGAACCTCGAACGACGCGGAAGGATTTGTGCGATTTACTTCCAGGCCGACATTCCACGACGAGGTGGGATAAACGGCCAGGTCCGGCCACTCGTCCGTGCCGCTCAGCTTTTCCCACTTCTCTCCGATCTTCAGCGAATAGGTGAGGGGACCCAGTTTGACCGAGACTGCGTTCGCCTGTGTTTTCCAAACCGAAACCCCAAACTTCATCGGAAATTGCAGGCTCACCCGATCGCCGTCTTGCCAGGCGCGCTCGAGCACGACGTAGCTCTGCGGCGAAGGTTCGACATTCAGGCTCTGTCCATTGACGGCCACTGTGGCCCCCTCTGCCCAGGATGGAATCCGAAGGTAGAGAGGAAATTTCGCCGCCCCGGGAGTGGTAAGCCTCAACTCAACGGCCTCCCCAAAAGGATAATCCGTATCTTCTTCAATTCGCACTTTCACCCCGTCGCCTACTTTTGCCTCGACCGCGCTCGCCGCGTATAGCGCGGCGGCCAATCCATTCCCCGGAGCGGCCAGCCAGAGGTGCTCAGCGTAGTAGGGCCAACCCATGGCCACGTTGTGTTGGCAGCAGCGATAGACCTCCCGCGGAGAGAAAGGCAGCATGTACCCCTTGTTTTGAAAAACGTGGTCCTTGGAAGGATCGCATTGCACGAGGTTGGGGGCGGTTAGATAGTGCAAGCCTTTCAGGTCCGGCGTCATCGCAGCGGGAAACGAATTGAAGGCCACGTTTTCACACCGTTCAGCCCAGACCGGATCTCCCGTAATCTTCAGCAGCATCTCGAAACTGTGCATGTACTCAACCATGGAGCACGTTTCCGCAGCTTGCGAAGGCCCGGTGTACCCCGGCCGGAAGTTCTCGTCGGCTGCGAACATCCCTCCGGGAACCTGCCCGTATTCTCTTATCACGGCGGCATAGTCGCTTTCCGTGGCCTCGAGAAATCTCCGATCTTTAACCTGTTGGTAATAGGTTGCAGGCTCGCGGAACCCTTCCGTGTTATTCACACCATGCTGCGTGGGAAGCCCGGATGTCCAGTCGGCGGTCTGCTCGTGCAGTGTCGTGGCGAGATCGAGGAGCCAGCGTTCCCCCGTGCGATTGTACAGCCAGTAGACGGAAGCAAGATTGTCACCACCGCGAATCTTCTGCCAGCTTTCCGGCAGCAGCGCTTTCTTCGGCAAAGCGTGTTCGTATCGGAAATACTTCGTCATCACGGGCAGGACGCGCTTATCTCCCGTGGCCTCGTAAAGCGATTGAAAGGCATTCAGCATGAGCATGTTCGGCCACAGATCGTCCTTCGCCTTGTTAGCTGGGGGACCGAAGTAGCCATCTGGCTGTTGGCTGGCAAGTGCACCGTCCAGCCAGTGGCGAGCTTCCGAGGCGATGCGCTGGTCTTTCAGGACGTAGCCGAGATCACCAAAGCCGCGCAACCAGTACGGGAGTTCCTCCCATCCTTCATCAGTGGCCTTGAAGGTCATCCATGCGCTATTCGGCTGGAGAAACTTGCTCAACCTGGCAAGGTTCCCGGTCATCCCATCCGCCATGAGCAACAACTGCCGGCGCACCCAACCGCGAGGTTCAATCGCCCCGATGGGAAGTTTCATGAAGGGGCTAGAAAGCAACGGGGCTCGATTTCCCAGATAGAACCTGTTGCCGGCGCCGACGGGAGGAATCTTCACCACACGCGCCTGGGCATTGGGGCTGTCATCCCCAGGATCTAAGTTCCCGCCGCGCCCCATAATTGCGGTCGTACTAGAGGCTGACGCAGCCAACCCCGCGCCGCCAAGAAATATGAATTCGCGCCGATTCATGGGTTATTGGTCCCCCTTGGAATTCAGAGTTGAGCCTTCTGAAGGTACGAAGCGACGGACACATCCCATTGCAGCTCTTGGCTGACCTTCTGGCGGAGCGATTCGGCAGCCTTGGGTTCTCCGTGGACCAGGAACGTCTTTCCGGGAGGTTTGCGGAACTTGCGCAGCCAGCCCAGAATCTCTCCGTAATCCGCGTGGCCGCTCAGGTGTTCAAGAGTTTCAATTCGGGCGCGGATGTGAACGTACTGGCCGTGCATCTTGACGGGCTGGCCGGCCTGGATGAATCTGCCGCGCGTACCCGCCGCCTGAAAGCCTACAAAGAGGATGGTGTCGCGATGGTCCGGGAGGCAGCGCTCGAGGTGATGAACGACGCGCCCGCCGGTGGCCATGCCGCTCGCCGAGATGATGACCATCGGGTAACGCGTATCATTCAAAGCTTTGGAGTCTTCCACACTTTTGTCAAAGTGCAGGTCGGGCGGAGAGAATGGTTTGATGCCCTGCGCTTCCATCGCTTCTGTCTCGAGGTCATGGTCCTCCTGGTGGCGCCGGTAAAGGTCGGTCACATCGATTGCCATGGGGCTGTCCACGTGGATGGGAAGAGAATGCATTTTCCGCTCGCTCGATGAGCTCGCGGAAAAGGTAAAGCAGTTCCTGCGTCCGCCCCACCGCAAAAGAAGGAATCAGCACCGTGCCGCCGCGCTGAGCCGTCCCTTCCACTATGGAGGCAAGGCGCGCGCCGACATCGTCCCGCGGGTGCAGGCGGTCGCCATAAGTGGACTCGAGAAGCAGGTAATCGAACCCATCCTCCGGCACCACGGGCTCCCGCAGAATGAGCTGCGGAAAACGGCCCAGGTCGCCGGAAAAGAGGATTCTCTTTACGCCCCCGTTCTCGCGCACGGTGACCTCGATCATGCGCGCTCCCAGGATGTGCCCGGCGGAGAAGCAACGCAGCGTAAAGTGCGCAGAGAGCTCGAGCGGCTTGGATTCGTCGATGGCGCGGAACGACTCCAGCGATCTTCACGGCTTCATCGTGGGTGTAGAGAGGCAGGGCGGGATCGTGTTTGCTGAATCCCTTCTTATTGGCGTACGCCGCGTCTTCTTCCTGGAGGTGGCCCGAGTCCGGGAGCACGAGCTTCGACAAATCCACGGTGGCGGGCGAAGCATAGACTTGCCCTTTGAATCCGTCTTTCACCAGACGAGGGATATAGCCCGTGTGATCGAGGTGAGCGTGTGTCAGGACCAGCCATTGAATGCTTGAAGGAGGAATGGGCAGCGGGTTCCAATTGCGCAAGCGCAGCTCTTTTTCACCCTGAAAGAGCCCGCAATCAATCAGCAGGCGCTCGCCCCCGGCTTCGAGCAAATACTTCGAGCCGGTTACCGTGCCGGTGGCGCCGAGAAAAGTGAGAGATGACATGGGCCATCCTTTTAAGCGAGGTGCAGCGTTGCTTATTGATCCGAAATGTGGCCCGTTCAGGCGCGGAGCTGTAACGTGATGAAAGTCTTGAATGGCTCGAAGCAACTCTGACGCAGATCCCGATAAGCCGAGGTGGAGAATTCCGTCGTCCCGTACCGCGCCAGGCGCGACGAATCTTTCAAGTGGCGGTACCATTCGAGTGCTTGCAGCGTGAAGACCCCTGTACCTGTGATGGCATCTTCTTCATCTCTATAATTCCGGACTTGATAACCTTCCTGGGCCAGCAGGGCACGAAGCCAGTGCAATGCGCAATAAAAGAGGGCAGTGACGGCCCAATCCACGAACTCGCCTTCCGATAATCTATGGGAGTCGAGAAAATTCCGGTTATGGACCCCCTTCAATCGATGCTCTTGAACGGTTGCCATACTTAGCGTTTGAAAAGGAAGGCCGTTTTCTCTCCTTCGAAGTCCTCACTTCCGGCAGCGGCCAACTCAACGTTAAAGTCAAATGGAGTTTTGGGGTAACGGTTCAGCATTTCCCATTCTGCCTCATAAACAGGCGAACGGTCTCTCCAATTGGTAGAATCAACATATGTCCAGATGTGAACGACGGGGCTGTCAGATCTCACATAAACTGCCCACACCTTGGGAATGCCCTCGACCAATCTGACGAATTCTTCGAAGATAGCCTCGGTTAGCTGTGCGGAATCCGGCTCGCGGTTCCCGAGCAGAGGTCTGACGACCGGCAAAGAGGCATCGGGTAGCCGCGACGCCTGTGCCATTACATGGCCAAGCGGGCGAACCAAGGGGGCGCTGTCTCTCGTAAGAATTTCTGCACTCATCGGGAGCTACCCACCCTCCTTTTCGACGATCAATAGCATATGGGCCAAGGAGAGCGTCGTCAAATCATCGGATTCCTGCCCCAGTTCAAGTACGTAGCGTCCCGGCTGCATAAAACGGCTGCTGTCGAGCGCCCATGCGGTCTGCATAGGCCCTATCTGCGAGAGTGAATCACGCCAACTTCCAGCGATTTCTTTGCCCACCGGGTCAACAACTCGCAGTGTAACGGTGCACGGTTCCTTCACATCAACCTTATAGTAAACGAAGAAATCCTTAGGGGGCGCAGGCCCCTGCGGCACAATGACCCTGTCAAACAGACCATGTAGGGTCACCTTTCCATCCGAGTCCTGTGTCGCGGAGTCGCACAGCAGGAACGCCAGTAGCTTACACTTCGCCATAGGAGAACAATAGCAGATACGGGGCGTGGCATCAAATCACCACTGACTCCTGGTACTCCCCAAACACCTTGCGCAGGGCGTCGGAGATTTCACCCACCGTAGCGTAAGCCTTGACGGCGTCAAGGATGGCGGGCATCAGGTTTTGTTGGGAGCGCGCGGTCTCTTCCACTTGGCGCAGCGCCGCCTGAACGCGCGAGGCGGCGCGGCGCGCGCGAAGTTTCCCCAGTCGCTCCACTTGGGTGCGTTCCACTTCGGGGTCAATGTGAAGCAGGGGCAGTGGCGAGGCTCGCTCGTCCTGGTAGCGGTTCACGCCCACAACCACCCGCTCCCCGCTCTCGATGGACTTCTGATATTCGTAGGCCGCCTGCTGGATTTCCCGCTGGATGTAGCCATTCTCGATGGCACGGAGCGTGCCGCCCATCGCCTCGATCTTCCGCAGGTATTCCTTGGCGCCCTCTTCGACCTGCGAAGTGAGCGTCTCGAGGGCGTAAGAGCCGGCCAGCGGGTCAACGGTATTCGTCACTCCGCTCTCTGCGGCGATGATCTGCTGGGTGCGAAGAGCGATGAGCGCCGAAGTCTCCGTAGGCAAGGCCAGCGCCTCATCGCGGGCGTTGGTGTGCAGGGATTGCGTCCCACCCAGCACTGCCGCCAGGGCCTGAAGCGTCACGCGCACGATGTTCACGTCCGGCTGCTGCGCGGTCAAGGTGGAGCCCGCGGTCTGGGTATGGAAACGGAACATCCAGGAGCGGGGATTTTGGGCCTGGAAGCGCTCGCGCATCAAGCGCGCCCACAGGCGGCGCGCGGCGCGGAATTTTGCGACTTCCTCCAACAAATCGTTGTGGGCATTCAAGAAGAAAGAAAGGCGGGGGGCAAAGTCATCCACGGCCAGTCCGCGCGCCACGGCCGCCTCAACGTAAGCGACAGCGTTGGCCAATGTGAAAGCTATTTCCTGCACCGCCGTCGCGCCCGCCTCGCGAATATGGTAACCGCTGATGGAGATAGTGTTCCATTCCGGCGCACAATCGTGGCAGAAGGCGAAGATATCCGTCACAATCCGTATGGCGGGGCCGAGGGGATAGATGTACGTCCCGCGCGCGATATATTCCTTCAGGATATCGTTCTGGACAGTCCCCGAAAGCTTGCGGAGGTCCGCGCCCTGCTTTTCCGCCACCGTGAGGTAGAGCGCCAACAGGATGGCCGCGGTGGCGTTGATGGTCATGGAGGTAGAGACACGTTCCAGGGGAATGTCCTTGAAAAGGGCTTCCATATCCTCGAGCGAATCAATGGACACGCCCACCCGGCCCACTTCGCCAAGGGAGAGAGGATGGTCGGAGTCCAAACCGATTTGGGTGGGAAGGTCGAAAGCCACCGAGAGGCCTGTCTGTCCCCGCTCGAGGAGATAACGGAAGCGCGCGTTGGACTCCGCTGCCGTCCCGAAACCCGCATACTGGCGCATGGTCCAGAGGTGGCTGCGGTAAAGGCTGGCATAGATTCCGCGCGTGTAAGGATACTGACCTGGATAGCTGGCTTCACGGTCATAGTCCCAATCGGCGAGGTCTTCGGGCGTGTAGGTACTCTTCATCGGATGCTTCGGGCCTTGGCAAAGGAATAGAGGCAGAAAATAACCAAAAGCACCGTGAAACTTGCGACGAGAACGAAACGGACCAAACCCTCCGAGGGAGACTTGAGGTAGTATTGCCACTCCGAGAAGGATACGGTCACTCCCGCTGCGGCCAGCACCAGGAAGGCCAGTCCCACCAGCATGTGGAACAAACGTCGAGCATTGCGAAAAAACTGCGAAAATAAATATCCGAGTTTGCTCATTCCGTCATCCCGCAACCTCGATCAGCGGCTCAAATCTCACCTTGGCTATCCTAACTCAAAACTTTGCACCTTGACACGGTTTTGCAGCGAATCATACAATGAGGCAGGTGGAAAGTCTGGTGACCCTTGGAGCTGGACGATAACTTCAAACGGTTGATCAAAGAGCTGGGCGCCGCGATCAACGAGTCCTTGTCTGAATCGGATAAGATTTCAGATGTTCTGGGGCGCATTCGCGCTTCTGGATACGATCTTTTCCTCGTCCTGGAAGTGACCATCGGATTCAACAAGAGGGGCGAAGCCAATCTCGTCCACCGTCAAAAGCTCGATGCCGACTTGCGTCAGGAACCCGTTTTCCGGCTGACGACACAGGACGCTCAATTTCTAAGAGCGCTCAGAATCAGCATCGAAAACGAGGATTCCTGAGCGTCCTAGACCAGCTTGCCCCGTTTTTTCCTCGCAGTCATTCCCGTCAGCCGACGGGAAACCACACTGCAAACCTTCGGAAATGAGCTGCCGACGTATGGATTCCCGTTGGCTGACGGGAATGACTGCGTTTCGAAAGTGATCGCATTCCAAATGACACCGCTCCACCTCCCCCTCGAGCAACTCCCTTGACATCCACCGAAATCGGGGAATAGGATGCATCCATGCCTTCCCCTGCCTTACGACCGCCTGCGGTTGCAGGCCGGTTTTATCCTGGCCGGTCGGAGTCTCTGGGGCGTCAACTCGATCAATACCTCGGCAACGAACCGGAGAAGATCGAGGGCGCGTTGGGATGTGTGGTACCCCATGCAGGCTATATGTATTCGGGGCACGTGGCCGGAGCGGTTTTCGGCAAGCTGCCCAAGCGCTCCACCTACATCATCCTCTGCCCGAACCATACCGGCCGCGGCGCGCCCCTGGCCATCATGTCCAGCGGCGAGTGGTTAACCCCCCTAGGAAGGGTGCCGGTGGATTCCGCCATGGCAACCCTGCTGCGCCGCGCCTGCCACTTGCTTATGGAAGACGCCGAGGCGCACGAAGAAGAGCACTCCCTCGAGGTCCAACTCCCCTTCCTTCAGCGCAGCGTGGGAGAGTTCAAATTCGTCCCCATCGCCATCGGGTTGGGCGGGTATTCCGGGCTGGAAACTCTCGGCCACAGCATCGCTCAGGCGGTGAGGCCCAGCGCCGCCGCTGTCATGGTCGTCGCTTCCAGCGACATGAACCATTATGAGCCGGACGGCTTGACCCGCCAGAAGGACCATAAGGCAATTGACAAAATCTTGGCCCTCGATCCCCCGGGCCTTTACGAGGTGCTGCGCCGCGAGGACATCTCGATGTGCGGCTACGGTCCTGCCATAGCTATGCTGACGGCGGCGAAAGACCTTGGCGCCCAGCGCGCGCAACTCATCAAGTACGCCACTTCCGCCGATACCAGCGGCGACCGGGACGCCGTGGTTGGATACGCTGGTATCGTCGTCTCGCTGTAGCGCGGACCCCCGGTTTTGGGGTCCGCGGCATTTTCTCAGGCCAGTGGACAAGCCGCGGACCCCAAAGCCGGGGGTCCGCGCTACCTGGTTCTGCTACTTCGTGCGCACCTTCACCCCGGCCAAATCTTCCAGGAAAGTGATGATGGCGGCATAGTCAAGGTCGCCTTTTCCCTGGGCTTTGGCGGCGCTATATACTTCTTTCACTGCTGCCAGGGTAGGCATGGGCACGTTGAGCGCGAACCCGGCTTCCATGGCCAGTTCGAGGTCCTTGTGCATCAGCTTGAGCGGAAAGTAGGGAGTAAAATCGCCCTTGAAGATGAAGGGAGCCTTGAAGTCCGTGAGTGCTGCGCGGGCCAGGCTGGACTGAAGGATCTCCAGCATAGTCTCCGGGGCCACGCCAGCCTTGGTGGCCAGAACTAGACCTTCGCTGAAAACCTCGAGCATCGTAGCCTGGATAGTGTTCTGGGCTAACTTGGCGGAGAGCCCCATGCCATTTAGGCCACAGTAGATGTGCTTCTTTCCCAACACCCGGAGGATAGGCAAGGCGCGTTCAAACGTTTGGGGGTCGCCGCCCACCATAAAAGTCAGCTCGCCTTTTTCCGCGCCGTGTTTGCTGCCGGTTACTGCGGCATCCAGCCAGCCGGCGCCTTTCCCAGCGATGTGGCAGGCCATCTTGCGGCTTACGGCGGGGCTGATAGTACTCGAGTCGATGACAATGGCGCCGGAAGCGACGGTCTCGAGGAGGCCGTCTTCGCCAAGGACAACCTCTTCCACCGCCGCGCTGTCAGTTACGATCAGGATGACGAAATCGGCGCCCTCCGCCGCCGCCGCGGGAGTCGGAGCAACTTGCGCGCCAGCCTGCTTTAGCGGTTCCGCTTTCTCAGCGGTGCGATTGTAGACCTTTAACTTGTGTCCGGCCTTGAGCAGGTTCAGCGCCATGGGCTGACCCATGATTCCGAGCCCTATGAAACCAATCGTGTGCGGCATTTCTTACCTCCTCCAAGAAATGTGTGGTTCGGCCCTGTCATTCTGAGCGAAGCGAAGAATCTTCGCAGTTGATAAGTTCCTGAACTACGGGGATTCTTCGCTTCGCTCAGAATGACAGGAGAACGGCAACTCACTATTCATAATTCACAATTTAGAATTACCCCAGCCCCTAGCTAAAGTACCACCCACCATTCACATTAATCGTCTGCCCGGTGATGTAACCGTTGCGCGCCAGCATTACCGCTACGTCGGCCACTTCCTCGACGGCGCCGAAGCGCCCCACCGGAATGAGGTCCGCGCGGGCCTTAGGATTAACCGCCACCATCTCAGTATAGACGAGGGCGGGGGCGACGGCGTTCACCGTTATGCCCTCTTTCGAGAGAAGCGCCGCGTAGGAGTGTGTGAGACCCAAGATCCCTGCCTTGGAAGCAGCATAGTGCGGGCCTACCACTCCGCCCGTTTGCGCGGCCACGGAGGAGAGGTTGATGATCCGCCCCCAGTGGCGGGCGCGCATACCAGGGAGGACTAGTTGTGTCACCAGGAACATGGATTTCAGGTTCGTATCCAGGAGCTCGTCCCAGTCTTTTTCCGTGATCTCGTGGAGCGGCTGGGGGCGCGTGATCCCGGAATTGTTCACCAGAATCTCCACCGGCCCCAGTTGCTCCTCGACGGTTCTCACCAACTGCGCGACCTCGGCCGCTTGGGAGACATCCGCGCGGATGGCCACGGCGCGCCGTCCGTGGGCCCGGACCCGCTCACAGGTCTCCTGTGCGGCGCTCTCTTGCGTGAGGTAGTTCACGGCCACGTCAACCCCTGCCTCCCCAAGCGCTATGGCAATGGCGCGACCGATGCCGCGGCTGGCCCCAGTCACCAGCGAAACCTTCCCGGAGAGTTGGTCCAAGCCCATTTCCCTAGCCCCTACGCCCGAAGTCCAGCCAGACCCGCAAATCGCGGAGGTTGTTGTCCATATAGCCGACGTCCACCGTATCTCCGAGAGTCCGGAAGAACGAGTAGGAGTCGCTTTCCGCGAGATACTGCGCGGCGTCCATTCCCAGAATCTGGGCGCGGGAAATCGTCTGGCCGTCCGCGACGGCGCCGCTGGTGGGGCTGTTGCCGTCGCGCCCGTCCGTGCCTGCGCTCAAAACCACCCGAGGCTGTCCGGCAATGGACTGGGCAGCGTAAAGCACGTAGGCTTGGTTCCGCCCCCCCACTCCAGGTCCGGTGACGCGGCAAGTGACTTCCCCACCCGCAATGAGGCAAACCGGGTGTCCCTCGTGGGCCACGGCCAGCGCTTTGAGTGAAGTGAGGTTCGACTGGGCCACCTGCTGATAGTCCGCGTCCCACGGGCCGGAATCAATCTCGCTCGCAAATCCCAATTTTTCCCCTGCGGCTTTGGCCGCCTCCACGGCGTCGCGGTTCGAGAGCAGGCAGAGGTTGTGGGAATTCGCCAAGCGCTTATCACCTGGCTTGGGAGTCTCTTCGAGGGTGTGCTCCAGGAAGCGTTTGCGGATGCTGGGCGGGAATTGGGACACCAGCCCGTTTTGCTCCGCCAGCGCGTAGGCCTCTTCCGCCGTTGACTCATCGGGAAGGGTGGGGCCCGAGGCGACCATTGAGACGAGCTGCTCCGGCACGTCAGAAATGTAGATCGTTAGCTGGTGCGCGGGGTAGGCCTGAACGGCGAGGCGCCCGCCTTTCACGGCCGAGGTGTGCTTGCGGAGGACGTTGATCTGCTCGATGGGCAGACCGCAAGTGACCAACACGCGGTTGAACTCCTGCAGGTCAGAAAGCGAGACAGCGGAGTCAAAAGGTTGCTCGAAAATGGCTGAACCACCACCCGAAACCAGGTAGATGACGGCGTCCTCCGGAGTCAGATTCGAAACCAGCTCCAGCGCGGCGCGCGCTCCCTCGAGGGTTCCTATTTGCGGGTAGGGATGACCTCCCAAGAAATAGCGGAAACGCTCAAGTTTCTTTGCCGGCTCTCCGGGCGAGACGCAGACGCCGGCTTCATACCTGCCGCCCAGGATTTCGTCCAGCACAACCGCCATCCGGTTGGCGGCTTTTCCGAAGGCCACAACGCGGGGGGGACGCTTCAAGGAAAGTGAGATTTCACCGGCCTTGAGCAGTTCACCCTGACGCTTCAGCTTGGCCAACATGGCGGAGCGCAGGTCCAAGGCGCCCATGGCGTCCAGAAAGATTTGCATGGCCAGTTGTTTTCCGCGGGAATAATCAAGCCCGGAAAGCGTGGCAAATTGGGCAGCCTGGGTCATAGGAGTTTGGCCAAAGCCTCCACGCCCGCCTGCGCCACTTTCACGTCCTCTTCCTCGGTGCCTGCGCTCACTCCGATTCCACCCACGCATTGGCCTTCCACCATCAGCGGCAGGCCGCCTCGAATGCAAGTGAGCTTCCCTCCGGTCGCCAGCGGCAGCCCCAGCGAAAGAAAGACGCTGGGTTCGCCTGACAAGGGTGAGGGACCTGTGGGCGCACGGCGCAGGGCGGCGGCACGGGCCTTGGTGAGCGCCACCTCGACGGAAGACAGCTTGGCCCCGTCCATGCGAGCGAAGATAAGTAGATGACCACCTTCATCCACAATGGCGATATTCTGGGGGACCTTGATCTCCCGGGCCTGGTTTTCAGCAGCGGACAGGATGGCGCGCGCGCCTTCCAGCGTCAAACGAATATTGTTCCGTGTGAGCATGCCTCCATTATTGGGAAGTGGGCCAAGAAAAACAAGGGGCTGGGGGAAAGACAGTAGGCAGTAGGCAGAAGGCAGTTGGCAGTCGTGCGACAAGCGGCAGCCTGGGATGCATGGCAGAGGGTAATCTATAATTTACAATTCAGAGTCGCCCCAGCCCCCAGCCCCTAGTCCCTGCTCTTAAGAAACTCTTCGACCTGCTGAAGAGTGGGAGCGGAATCGCCGCCACCCATGCCCAAGGTCGAGAGCGCAGCCGCAGCGTTGGCGAAGCGAACCGCGTGTCGGAGGTTGTTGCCGCGGCAGAGGGCGGCGAGAAAGGCAGCCGCGAAGCAATCGCCGGCTCCCGTGGTATCGATGGCGCGAACTGCGAACCCGGGAGATGAGAACGCCCCTTCCGGACCGTCAACGTAACACCCCGCCCGTCCCAGCTTGACGATAACCGTCTTCACGCCCGCCTGGTGGAGGCAGCCCGCAATGGCCCTGGGATCCCCCTCGCCCGTGAGCTGCCGGCCTTCCTCCTGATTGGGATAGAAGTAATCCACATATGCCAACGCCGGCTCGATCAGGGGCAGCCAGCGGCCCCCCGTGTCCCAACAGGGATTCATAGAGGTCAGGCAACCAAGCTCCCGGGCGCGGCCCATAGTTTCCGCGAGGGGGGCGCCATCGAAACTGGGGAGGGAGAAGGCGCTGGCGTAGTGAAAGACGCGTGCGCCCTTCACTAAGTCCCAGTTCAAATGGTGGGCGGAAAAATGCGCATTCGCGCCACGAAAGTGCAGCAGGCGCCGCTCCCCGCTCGAATCGACGAGCACCATACTGACAGAGGTCCCGGCCTCGCTGACCGTGATCACGTTGGAGTCATCCACTCCTACAGCATGCACTGACTGGCGAAGAATTTCTCCCAGCCGGTCTTCGCCCACGGGCGCGGTCAAGGCCACCCTAACCCCCAGCCGCGCCAGCGCCATGGCGGTGTTGACGCCGTTGCCTCCAGGCCCCAGAGCCACTTCTTCCAGCCGCTGGCTGGCGCCTGGGGCGGGTATTCCGTCCACGGGTCGCGCCAGCACATCCACCACGGCATTTCCGGCGCAGAACACCTCGCATCTCGGCTTCATGGGTTGTTCGTCTCCATTCGCTGTGTCGTCACGGAGTGGTTGGCGGTACCCGTAATCAGGTCTTCTGAAAAGCCCCCGGCGGGTGGTAATTTGAAAACGCTCTCCAACTCCTCGAGTCGGCAGGCAATTATACCCGCATTTCCATGCTGAACGTTGCCTACCAAATCTTCGCCTTATAGCCACCAGAAATTATGCCGATATAAATGGAAGGAGGATGCTCCACAGGTCCACCGGCTGCGAGGGACGATACAGAATGTGGCGCGGCGCGGTCCCACTGCTAGTACCCAAGTACCATTGATGTTACCACTCATGTAATATTATATGAAGAGTTAAGTCAGACATGATTTGTGAGGTGGATTTGTCAGTGGTTTGAAAACCGGATCATCGAATAAAGCTGTTCATTGTCTAATAAGTATATGAACGGCTTGGAGATCCGGCTCGACGCCCCACTCGAAGGAGGTACCAGGTATGATAAGCAAGTCACAATTCGCGCCTTTATGCCTTTCCGTGTTCCTTCTGCCGCTCGTTGTTGCGACGCCGGCCTACTCGGGCTCGTCAGTTATCGGATTGGTGAAGGGCAGTACCAACGCCAGCGTGGGCGGCCAGACGCTTCTGCCGGACACGGCGCTTTTTAGTGGAGACCGCCTCGAGGTAAATGATGGCGTCGCCGTGGTTGCGCTCGGCAGCACGAGCCGCATGACATTTTACCGTGACACCGTGGCTTCCTTCCTCCGAGATTCCGGCCAGGTGACCGTTCTTCTAGGCCAGGGCGCCGTTTGTTTTTTTCATGCCGAGAGCAGTGTGCCCGTCCGGGTGAAGGTCGGCGACATATCCGTGGTTCCAGTTTCCGCGTTTGAGACCCTGGGTGACGTGGCCGCCGGAAATGGCGTGGTGACCGTGACGGCAAAAGATGGCAGGCTGCTGGTGGTGGGCAACGGCCAGGCGATAATCGTGGCCAACGGTGACACCCTTGCGCTGGCAGCGAGGGCGGGCGACCCAAAGGCTGCCAGCGAGCCCGGCGTACCAAAACCACCTCTTCCTTCGCTGCAATCAGTGTCACAACCCTCGCCGCCGTACCTATGGGGAGCGGGCCCGGCTGAGAGTGGCTCGAGCGCTTCCGCAAGCGGACTTTCACACCAGGGCGCTGCCAAAGCCGATGCGTCCGGTGTGGCACTCTATACCGCGTTGCTTGCGTTCAGCCCGCCTGTCGCGGCGACTGCCAAAGCTGACACGATTGGGCGTGCTTTGCATCCCCTCGCGGCTCTCAAGTGTCCCATCAGCCCTCACAAGCCGAAATAGGCGTGGCGGGGTAATGCCTCGCCCGACAGCCCAGTTTGGCGCCGGGCTTGCGGGTTTTTGGTCCTTGCCAGGGGTGGAGTTGACACAGATGATCAACTCCGCCCCGGGCAGGCTTGGCTGCTACCAGCTTCGGGTCCTGCTGTGGTTCTCTCCGCCATTGGCTCAGGTTGATGTAGAGGCGGCGGAACCTGTCCCGATCCAATCGGGAGGCCACCACGTGGCGATCCCGCAGACACGGGACCGCCGCTACTAGTCCAAATTGTCCACTCCCTGGTAATGTACTAATCTGACTCGTAGCGCTGGCCTTTAGTGTATGGTGCCAGCACTTGCCGACCCTTCGCTTGGCTCAGGGCAGGCTCTAAAGGCCGGCGCCACGCGCAAAATAGCACAGCACCCACTTCCTTCTCATCTTGACCATTTTTTTTCCGATGGTACAATGGGTGACTCTTGTAAGTAGACTTTAGGCTCTCCTTAAGGAAGTTCTCCCGAAGAAACACCATCGGAGAATCCCGTCCCACCCTAGATAGGGGGCAAATAGGAAAGGAGATTCAGCCGGAGGAAAATCGATGTACCTTCCCGCAATCTTGAGTATGAGAAAGATACAGACATTCGTAGCCAGTGTGGCCGTAACATTGCTGGGGGCAGCCGGAGCTGCGGCCAGGCCTCCTGAAGAAGCAACCGCCGGGGAAGCCAATCTGAAGCTTCCGGACCTCCATCAGGTGCAATTTCTCGGCGTCAGCGGTCACAGTTTGCTGACGGTCGGCATCCTGTTTTGCATTTTCGGGCTGTTGTTTGGCCTGGTCATCTACGGTCGCTTGAAGAACCTGCCGGTCCATCGCGCGATGGGAGAGATGTCGCAGTTGATCTGGGAAACTTGCAAGACCTACATTATTCAGCAGGGCAAGTTCCTGCTGCTGCTCTGGTCTTTCATCGCCGTCATCATTCTGCTGTACTTCGGCGTGCTGCTGAAATATGAAGCGCTGCGCGTCGTCATCATCCTGGCATTCAGCGTGGTCGGGATTTGTGGAAGTTACGGTGTGGCGTGGTTCGGCATGCGCGTCAACACCTTGGCCAACTCCCGCACGGCCTTCGCCAGCCTGCGCGGCAAGCCGTTTCCCGTTTACCAGATCCCTACTGAATCCGGAATGAGCGTGGGCATGATGCTGATCTCAGTCGAACTCCTGATGATGCTGATCATTCTGCTCTACATTCCGGGAGACTATGCGGGACCGTGCTTCATCGGCTTCGCCATCGGCGAGTCGCTGGGCGCGGCCGCGTTGCGCATCGCCGGCGGCATCTTCACCAAGATTGCCGACATCGGCTCCGACCTCATGAAAATCGTCTTCAAGATCAAGGAAGACGACGCGCGCAACCCGGGCGTTATCGCCGACTGCACGGGCGACAACGCGGGCGATTCGGTGGGACCGACCGCCGACGGGTTCGAGACCTACGGCGTAACGGGCGTGGCGCTCATCACCTTCATTTTGCTGGCGGTGGTCCCCTCGCTATTCCTGCCTGCTGGCCTCACGATGCAGAGCGCCAGCCAGACGCAGATAGAGGCTGCGAGAACCGTTGCCTCCCACGTGCAGGTGCAACTTTTGGTTTGGATCTTCGTGATCCGCGTCATCATGCTGGTGGCTGCTGCCGCGGCCTACTTCATTAACCACGCCATCGCCAAGGCTCGGTTCGGCAAGGCGGAGAAGTTTAACTTCGAATCCCCGCTGACTTCGCTGGTCTGGATCACCTCACTGGTTTCGATCGGGCTGACTTACCTGACCTCGGCGCTGATCATTCCCAGTCTGGGCGGCGATGCCTCGATGTGGTGGAAGCTCTCGACGATCATTTCCTGCGGCACGCTGGCCGGTGCCCTGATCCCGGAGCTGGTGAAAGTGTTCACCTCCACCGAGTCGAGGCACGTCAAAGAGGTGGTGGCCTCGGCGCGGGAAGGTGGCGCCTCGTTGGACATCCTGTCGGGCTTTGTGGCCGGTAATTTTTCCGCCTACTACTTGGGGCTGACGATGATGGTGCTGATGGCCATCGGTTCCTGGGTGAGTCTGGAGGGTGGGCTGGGACAGTTCATGCTGGCAGCGCCGGTCTTTGCCTTTGGCCTGGTGGCCTTTGGTTTTCTGGGCATGGGTCCGGTGACCATTGCGGTGGATTCCTACGGCCCCGTGGCGGACAACGCGCAATCGATCTATGAGCTTTCCCTCATCGAGCAGGATCCCGGCGCGCCCCAGGAGCTTAAGAAGGAGTTCAACGTGGATGTGAACTTCGAGCGCGCCAAGGACATGCTGGAAGCCAGCGATGGGGCTGGCAATACGTTCAAGGCCACGGCCAAGCCAGTGCTGATCGGCACGGCGGTGGTCGGAGCCACCACCATGATCTTCTCGATTATCATGGCGCTCACTTTAGGCCTCACGGCAAACGTGGATAAGCTCTCACTGTTGCACGCACCGTTCGTCCTGGGCTTGGTCACCGGCGGCGCAATTATTTACTGGTTCACCGGGGCCTCGACCCAGGCTGTCTCCACTGGCGCCTTCCGCGCGGTGGAGTTCATCAAAGCGCATATCAAGCTCGAGAGCGCAGAGAAGGCGTCGGTCGCCGACAGCAAGAAGGTGGTGGGCATCTGCACGCAGTACGCGCAGAAGGGCATGTTGAACATCTTCATCGCAGTGTTCTTCGCCACGCTGGCCTTCGCTTTCATTGACCCGTTCTTTTTCATCGGCTACCTGATTTCGATTGCTATCTTCGGGCTGTACCAGGCCATTTTCATGGCGGACGCTGGCGCGGCTTGGGACAACGCGAAGAAGATCGTCGAGGTCGAGTTGAAGCAGAAGGGCACTCCCCTGCACGACGCAACCGTGGTCGGCGATACGGTGGGCGATCCGTTCAAAGACACTTCTTCCGTGTCCCTGAACCCCATCATCAAGTTCACCACGCTGTTCGGATTGCTGGCCGTTCAGCTCGCAGTCAAGCTGACCGCCACCAGCGGCAGTCAACTGGCGCACATCTTGGCGGCGGCATTCTTCCTGGTATCGTATTTCTTTGTATACCGATCGTTCTATGGAATGCGAATTCGCGGGGCCGCTTCCGCTGAGGCGGCAGGGAGCAAGGAATAGGCGATACGCAATAAGAAATAGGGATTAGGTTGCGGGCTGGTTTCGTTTCCCTGTTCCCTAAGTGCCTGTTATCTGTTGGGCTCTATTCCCCTATTCACAATTCAAAATTCACTATTTGCTAAAACCCCCGCGCGGTCCCCTTAATCTTTCTTGCCAGCTTTTCAATCTTGTCCGCCTTTTGGACAATATCCAATGAGAGGACGTTCTCGTTCGACTTGTTGAGCTCTTCCTGGAGGGCTTTTGCGAGGTCAGCAAGCTCCCCGGCCTCGCGCTTCATCTTTTCGAAATTAGACTTCAGGAGGTTACGCTTCTGCTTTCCCGTGAGCGGTGATGATCGCGATAAGTCCGGCACGTTGACTTGCGCTTCTGGCTCAGATGCTATTTGGGTGATAGTTTTTTCGTCCTCCTTCCGTTTCTCGCTTACTCCCTGGGGAGGCGATGCGTCTGCTGTTGCAAACAATGCGCGCAGGCTGCCTGGAAACAGTGCAGCGGAACCCGCCAAGAGCCAAAGCAGGATTGAAATCCTACAAGAAGATGACTTGCGGAAGATAAATGCCATCCTCATATCCTTTCCCTTATTCGCGACAACGGGGCCGGCGATGACCTCGCCGTGCACTCATTGTAATCGTTGCGCTTACCGTCGGCAATCACGAGAACTTGCCTCGAAGCTGGCTGGCGCAGAGCGAAGCGAAGAATCTCCGCAGTTCGTAATGCCCTGGTGAGCTCTAATAACAACTGCAGAGATCCTTCGTCCCGACAAGTCGGGACTCAGGATGACAAATGATTCAACTTCCGAATTCGGGTTCAAGCCAAGGGGCAAAGACGCAAAGGGCGCTCAGAAGGCTAGGTGGCACTGCTCCGCGCCTTTCTGAGCTTGGCGACTTTGCGTGAGGCTTTTTGTGTTCTTACAGGTTCTGAAGGGTCACAGTCACAATCAAAGATCACCCAGGGCCTTTTCCACGTCATCAAAGGCTGATTTCGAAACCTCGCAGGCTGAAGGGTCCGTGGAAAGCCGGGCGTAAACATGCTCCCCGACTTTCGAGACTTCCACCGTCTCTGTCTGCTTCTTTTCGCCGAACTGCACCTTGAACCGATATGCGGGTTTGGTCAGGCCCAAAGGTGCAAGGTCCGACCCCTTGGGGAACGTGGACGCCCGAAGGTCCCGGAGGCGGGTGAGCAAGGTATCCATTTTGGCGGAAGTAGCGGTCTTGGACCCTCCTTCTGTCTGCTTCCACTGATTATCTTTTTGGATCTCGAAGACGCTGTGGCCCTTGGGCGAGTCAATCTCGAGGCGCTTTGCATCAAAGCTGGAGTAAGAAAACAAATCCTTGGAGCGAAGGTCAGCGGGGTCTTTCTGGAAATCGGTCAGGAAGGTCGAATTGAGCGTGAAGACGGGCGGGAGCGCGGAGTTCACGGCAAAGTAACGATCGCCCTCCTTGTCCTTCTTGCCGAGCACGAGCGTCTGCGTGCCGCCGGGACCCGTCAACTCGAGCCGCAATTCCGGAGAGCCCAATCCGTATGCCGCTTGGCCCTTCTTATCCTCTGCGGCGATGGATTGCATGGTGAGGCCGCGCAACTGGCTGATCAGGCCATCCACGGCAAAGCGGTCGGCGCGCACGGGGGGTGGCAGAACGAGATCCCAAACGCCTTCAGGATTCTTCTCCAGCGTCCACTTTTTCCCCTTGGAATTCACTTCCATCTTCCGAAGCTGGTCGGCCTCGAGCGTCAGGGCGCGCCGGTCGCGGAGGTCGAAAAGGGTCTTCTCGAAGTTTGATTTCAAGTAACTCGCCAGCGTGAACACGCGCGGATTGCCTGTCACCTGCGCATAAATCCCACCGCTCGTCGGCGTGTCATCGCCGAGCAGAAGGGTGATCTTGGGCGGCGTGGAGTCTGTCGAGACTTCAAGGGAATAGGTGGGGGGATCGAGGCCGAATTGTCTCAGGTCTGAAGGGTGGGCATCAACAGTCTCGTCCACCGTGGCCGTCGTCAGGTTGTTGAGAACCGTCGAGAGCGTGCCCTGGTCGGCGGAAAGCTTCCTGGGCTCGGCTATCGCCCAGGCGCCCCCATCGTGCCGGCAGGTCACGGCTTCGCCCACGCGGGGACGAAAGGTGATGGAGGTAATGTGCTTGCTGTCCAGGGTGAAGATTTTCTCTTCTTTCGGAGTTTCAAGCTTCGATGTTTGACGGCTGGCGCGCTTGTCCAAATAGGTAATGGTTCCCCAGAGTCCGGCAAGGACCGCAAGTGCGATCAGCGTATTCAAGTATCTCTTTTTCATCGACGTTCCCACCAAACCAGAGTGCCCGCTACGACGATCAGCAGGGGCAATCCGATCACGCCCAGCCAGAGGAGCCTGCTCATCTGCGCGGCGGTCATCGTCAGGTGCTGAGATTCCGGTGGCTTGGGCCGAACGGAAATCAGATCCACGTCCGCCGAAAGCCAGTTCACCATGTTCATAAACAGGTCGCGGTTGGCCTGGAATCCCAGAAAAGCGTTGGCAGGGAGCATGGAGGTGCCCAGGGCGATAAAGCGGCCCTCTGCCTTCTTCTCGCCCTCCCCGCTCAGCGTGCCCGAAACCGCCACCGTCAGTGGACCCTTGATGTCCTTTCCGGCGCGGAAGGAAACTTGGCGCATCTTGGGATTGAAATCAGCTACCCCAAAGCTGGCATCCGAAGTCTCACAGAACGAATCCGTGGTCACGCCCGCTTTGTAGTCCTTGCCCACACTAAATGACCTGGTGTAAGGAAACAGCGATGCCTCGCGGGCGATCGGCTGCACGATCGGACTGGAGCCATACTTGAGGATGAGCGGCATGGTGGGCTCCGTCCCGAAAATCTGCGCCACCGGATTCTCATCGATCACCAGGTCGTTCCGCGCCGTCACATTCCAGCCGGCCAAAAGCTTCGAAAGCTCGGGCAACTCGACACCCGGGTCGAGCATGAACATGGCCCTGCCGCCTCCGGTCACGTACTTGCGAATAGCATCGACCTCCTGCGGAAGGTAGTCATTCTTAGGGCCGGCGACGATCACCATCGAACAGTCCGAAGGAATCTCCAGCTTCTGCAATAGGGTCACTGTTTTAGTCAGGTAGTTCTCGTTCTCGAATTCCTTCTTGATCTTCGAGTAACCGGTCCGCTCGGAGCTCTCCAAGTCGCGCTCGCCGTGGCCCTCGATAAAGCAGGCCGTGCGCTGCCCCTTGAATAATCGAATCAAAGCGTTGCTGATAGCTTCTTCTGTGTCGCTCTGGGCCTCGAAGTGGCGGTCACCCGCCGCCAACACAATGGTTCCGTAGTTGCGCACGGCGTATTGCTTGGCGAGCGCGGGCTGGCGGTCAACGTCCACATACCTCACGTTGACGCGCCGCGAGGTCGAGGAGAACATGTTCAGCAGGTCACGCTGTTGCCCGAAGCTGCGCTCCCGGTCGAACACGTAAATGGTTACATCCTGGCTCAAGTTCTTGAGCATCTTCACGGTCTGCGGCGCCAGGCTGTATTTCTTGTTCGGCGTCAGGTCCCAACTGTGATCGTGACCGCTCACATACCAGTTGGCGAGGCCGAGGATGGCGATGACGACCAGTGTATAAACGGCGACGTTCGCCCCTTCCAAGACTCGCCGCCCGCCGCGCGCTCCGAAATGATCTTTGAAAGCCATGGTTACGGTCTCCCTTTCAGGGCTTCGACCGAGCGTGCCGTCATGAAGATTCCGAAAACCACAACGGAAAGGTAATAGACCAGATCGCCCAGATTGATAACGCCCTTCGAGAAATTTTCAAAATGCGTGGTCAGCGCCAGGTAAGACATCACGCGGCCCACCGGGCCGCTCGAGTAGGCCGTGACCCAGTCCAGCAAGAAGAGCAGAAGGAAAGCCGCCAACCCGACGGCCCCGGCGATGATCTGATTCTTGGTGAAGGTGGAGAACCACATGCCCAGGGCCAGCAAGGCGGCTCCGTAAACCAGAAACCCCAGAGCGCCTGCGATTAGCGGCTTGGCATTAGGGTTGCCATAAATGAACAGAACCGCAAAATAAATGAAAGTGATGGCTTCCAGCACGGCGAAGAGGGCCAGCGCCCCAAGGAACTTCCCCAGGATGATCTCAAGGTCGGTGAGCGGAGAAGTGAGCAGCAATTCGATAGTGCCGGACCGCTTCTCCTCCGCATAGAGCCGCATGGTAATGAGCGGTATCAGGAAAAGCAGCACCACCGTCATGACGCCCGCCAGGATGGGGCGAATGATGTTTTCATTCAGGCTCATCGGCGGCGCGCCCATTCCCCCCATCGCCTGCATGCGAAACGATTGGACCACGAAGAATGCCGTTGAACTGTAGAAAACGTAGCCGCAGATCACGGCATAAACGGTCATGACCAGGTACGCAATCGGGGAGTGGAAATAAGCTCGCAGCTCCTTGCCTGCAACGGCCAATATATTGCGCATGTGTAATTATCCTCTTCTGATTTCTGCTTTCTGATTTCTAGTTTTCTTCGCTCAAGTCTTTCGTCGTCAGCTTCAGGAAGATGTCCTCCAAGCTCAGCCCGCTGGTCTTGAGCTCATAAAGCTTCCATTGGGATTCCACCACGGCGCGCGCGAGCTCAGCGCGCACGTCCTTGCCTTTCTCCGCGTGCACCTCATAGGTCGCTCGCCCGTCGGCGGCGTCGTGCGCTTCCACCTGATTCACGCCCGCGACCCGTTGCAGCCTTTCCGTGACTTCCGCCGCCGCACCCTCGACGGTCAGCAGGATAGTCTCGAATCCCTGCAGCCGGCGCGTGAGCTCGTCCGGAGTTCCCACCGCCACGATCTTGCCCGCATTGATCACCACCACGCGCTGGCACGTCTTCGAGGCCTCGGGAAGAATGTGGGTGCTGAGAATGACGGTATGCAGACCCGCCAGGCCCTTGATGAGCTGGCGTGTTTCGATGATCTGTTTGGGATCGAGGCCCGCCGTCGGCTCGTCAAGAACCAGGACTTCGGGGTTGTGGATCAGCGCCTGGGCCAAGCCCACGCGCTGCCGATACCCTTTGGATAGCTTGCCGATCTGCCGATGACGCACGTCGGTGATCGCGCATCTTTCCGCGATTTCGTCCAGGCGGGACTTTAGCTCGCGCCGCGCCACACCTTTGATCCGCCCCACGAAGGCGAGGTACTCGGTCACGGTCATATCCGGATAGACGGGAGGTGTTTCCGGCAGATAGCCCGTGCGGCGCTTGGACTCCAGGGGTTCTTCCACCACGTCGTATCCGGCCACGCGCACCCGGCCTTCACTCGGCGGAAGGTAACCCGTGATGACGCGCATGGTCGTCGTCTTTCCCGCCCCATTGGGGCCGAGAAAGCCGAGAACTTCACCCTTTTGGGCCTGGAAAGTTACGTCAGACACGGCCAGAGTCGGCCCGTATCGCTTCGTCAAGTTTTCAACTTCGATCATAGGAGATCCTTCCTCGCAGGGCCCCGCGCGCCCGCAAACTCACACCAGATGATTGCCTCACCCATGCTGACCTTCATGATGCACGGGCACCTGCAATTGCCTTTGGCCCCTGGAAAATTGTTGTGGCCGGCGCCGTTGCAAAACGCTGACTCGCCAGCCTGCTCCAGATAGTCTGAAGGCACAACTCGAAGCCTATAAATATATAACGAATATCGAAAGATGCACAAGGTTGCCAAGTAGGTTGCCAAGTAGCTAAGTAGCGCGGGCGAGACGCCCGCGCTACGTCAGCCCCGTGAGGATTGTTTTATGTTCCCACTCTGCGGCTGATGGGTTACCATTTCCAAACGTGAGAATCCAAGAAGGGGAGGCTGGCATGCTTTTCAAAGATCAAGTGGCGCTGGTTACCGGCGCCTCGAGCGGCATTGGCCGGGCGACGGCAGAAGCCATGGCAAAGCAGGGCGCGCGCGTGGGAGTCAACTATTGCAAGAATCAGGCCGGGGCGGAACAGGCAGCGGTGGCCATCCGTAAAGCAGGGAGCGAGGCGCTGGTGATTCGCGCGGACGTCACCCGCGCTGCCGAGGTGCTCGCCATGGTGGAAGCGGTGCGCAAAGCGTGGGGGCGAATCGACATCCTGGTGAACAACGCCGGAGATCTGCTGGCCCGGCATATGCTTGCCGATATGACCGAAGAATACTGGGACCAGATTATGGCGCTCAACCTGAAGAGCGTCTTCCTGTGCGTCCAAGCCGTGTGGGAGGAGATGGCGGCCCGCAAGAGCGGATGCATCATCAACGTTTCCTCTATCGCCGGAAGGAATGGCGGAGGTCCCGGCGCCGCCGCCTATGCCGCTGCCAAAGGAGGACTCTTGACCTACACCAAGGGCCTCGCCAAGGAATTGGCGCCGTACGGCGTCCGGGTGAACGGGATCGCTCCGGGTGTGATTGCCACGCCTTATCATGAGCGGTACAGCCCCGGCGAAGTCTTTCAGAGATTCATTGCATCAATTCCCTTGGGTCGCGCGGGCACGTCGGAGGAAATCGCGGACGTCATCGTGTTTCTAGCCTCACCCGCCGCGCGCTATATCACCGGCGAAACCATCGAAGTCAACGGTGGAATGCTGATGGACTGAGAAGGGCAGTTGACAGTCGACAGTCGACTGTTTACGACGAAAGTGAAAACCCCGTGGAGCTGTCATCCTGAGGAGGCGAAGCCGACGAAGGATCTCGGCAGTTGCTCGATTCTAAGACTGCGGGGATTCTTCTCCCGCCATGCGGGATCAGAATGACGTGGCCGGGTTCGTAGCCTGTTTCCTCCGCTTAACCCGACAGGAGGAACTTTTGGATGTCGGCGAGCACCTTGTGAAACATCTCCGGCGTGAGGCGTCCGGTCTGGGTATTCTGCTGGCTGGGATGGTAAGAGCAGAAGAGTCGAGGCAGACCGTCCGGCAACCCGAAATGGGCGCCGTGGGCGAATTTGAATATCGAGCGCGGTGGAAAATCCTCGCGCTGCGAAACCAGCACTCGCAGATAAGTCTCGAACGCGATTCTACCCAGGACGAGCACGGCGCGAACGCGGGTGAGCAGCCGCAGTTCGGCTTCGAGGTATGGCTGGCAATTCCGCGCCTCGGAGGGCAGCGGCTTGTTCTTGGGCGGGGCGCAGCGCAACGAGGCCGTGATGTAACAGTTCCGGAGCCTGAGACCGTCATCCCTGGAAACTGAGAGGGGTTGGCTGGCGAAGCCGGCCTCGTAGAGGCGGCGGTAGAGAAAGTCCCCCGAGCGGTCGCCTGTAAACATCCTTCCCGTGCGGTTGCCACCGTGAGCGGCAGGGGCAAGGCCCAGGATAAGCAGCTCGGCATTGGGATCGCCGAAGCTCGGAATCGGCTTTCCCCAGTACTCCCAATCCCGATACATCCAGCGCTTTTCTTTCGCCACTTTGCGGCAATAGCGCACCAGCCGCGGACAGCGCGTACAAGCGATCACCTGTTGTTGGAGCACTTCAAGTTGGCGCGCCACCTCCGTCACATTTGCACCTCGTCTCATTCCTCAAGCGAAAACTTATCTCAGGTCTTATTTAATTCGGCCTATAGTCCCACATCGGCCGCGAGGGATTAAACCCCATGGGCGCGACGTTTAAGATGGGCAACCATGTTCGATAGTCATTTCCATAGGCGCCTGCAGTGGGGAAATCGCACAGCGTGACCTCCATCCCGTTCACCGCCTTCACTCTCAGCAACTCCAAGGGCTTGATCGGCAGACTGGTCTCGACGAACTCAAAGCTCAGGCGGTGCGAATCCATCTCCGGGACAGCCGAGGGATCCATCGTGTTGTAAGAGGGATCGAAGGCGAGCAGGATAGGACCCCGGTAGATCGACGCCTTGCCATAATCCTCCCTCTCGCCTGCCCAATAGTGAAACGACATATCGAAAACCATCTCCACTGAATCGCCCTTCTGCCACTGCCGTTCCAAATTCAGATACGAGCCGGCTGCCACGTCAGGCACCGCCTGCCCGTTCAGCAGCGCGCGCGTGGAGCGGGACCATGAGGGAACGCGCAGCTTCATCCCGAACCTCTCCGGCTTCGGTAGATCAATCTGCAAGACCACTTTGCCGTTAACCGGATAGCCAGTCGTCTGTCTAAGGGTCAGGATCTGGCCGCCCGGGGTCGGCGCCCTGAGGGCGCCGGGGCCATAATAGTTGAGCACCACGCCACCCGGCGACTCCATGAGCGCCCACTCCGCGATCAGTCCAAGCCCGCGTGGGCCATTGACCGAGCAACAATTCAAATCCGGGCTTCCCGGCCGGCACTGAAAGTTGATGGCGTGGGCCGACGCCGCTTTGACGCCATCCATTGGCGTGTTGTAGGTCCACCAACTCCCTGAAGGTGACTGCCCGCCGATGTTCCCGTTGAACGTCGATAACTCAATTTCGTCTGCCACTAGAGGGTCGCCCGTAAGCTTCAGCATGTCTATGCTCATGTCAATCCAGGCGACCGTCGAGCAAGTCTCTATTGCGGCGGGATCATAGGGATTTCCTGTTGTGTGTTCACCCGATGTGAAACCGCCCGTATTATGTCGGTCCCCTTTCAAAATGCTGTACCAGATGTGGGTGAAGGCCTGACGATACTTGGAATCGCCAGTCAATAGATACATGTCGTACATCCCCATGAAATCGTGAAGGCTTTCCCATCGGTTGCCTGGGAATTCGTACATCTCTTTGCTTTCCTGCGCCAGCCGCATGTAGAGGCCCGCTCCTGGCATATCCCACTGTTTTACGATCCAACGGGCCATCTCAAGATACGCAGGCTTTCCTGTGATACGGTACAGCATGGTGAAAGCGTGGATAACAGCGTAGTTCATCTGACCGTAGCTGCCATCGTTGGTAAAGGGAACATCCTTGTTCAGAAAGGTGCTGACTATCAGGTCGGCGGCGCGCTCCGCCGTTTCCAAAGCAGGCCTGAAACCAAATTCCTGGTAATACATAATGAGCCCGCGGATCACCCAGTAGTGACCCCACATGTCCCAGTTCTGCCCGGTAAGGCGATCGGCTTTAGCAAAGGGGCCAAGATATCCGTCCGGCCCCTGGCTTGCGATCAAGGCGCTAACAATCTGTTCCAGCGTCTCCTTCTCCCGGACGTCCTTCAGCATCCGATAACTCAGGATCGCTGCGCATAGATATTTGCCCACGAACTCTCCTGACCACGGGAGCAGGTTGCGCCCGGGCTTCCGATCACGATCGCGGAACATCTGGATCATGGCCGGATTGGCAAGTGGCGCTCGCAGCTCCCACTGGTTCAGATTGGCACGCAGGCGGTCGCCCACGAACCCTTGGAGATCAAAGTCGAGATTGGCAGGTGTCTCAAAAACGGGCTGCACCTTGTTGGCAACCTCCCCCTTGCCTGAGAGTGGAACCAAGGAGATGAAGCACGCTGCCCAGACCCAACCCCTGAAAGCCGGGATTGAAAAACCTCTAGGCCTGAAGCTTCGAGCCTCTCTCGCTTCAAGCTGCCTATACGTATTGCGCACTTTGTTTGATCTCATAAGTTCACCAGTTTGTTCCCAGCCTTGTTAAAAACGCAGTTCCGCGATGTAGCCTAAGGGGGCGCGGCGCACCGATGCAAGCAAAATATAAGATTAGAAGAGCTATGATACGCCTCGCTTGTCCACCTGGAAGCGCCATCTCCGGCACGCCAGAATATCCTGAAAGGGGCGGACCGTGCGCTGAAAAAACTCGCAAGCGCCTATCAGACCGGGAAAGTGGAGAATCAGGAACTTAATCCGAAGGCCCAAGCTTAAGCTACCACCGTTGGCCAACGTCTTCGGCAGCGAGAGGGGTGTAACGCGGGCGTCTCGCCCGCTGTGGCGGGCGCGTCCCGCTCCCGCTGGCAGGAGTCCCTCCTCTACCACCGGAAATAGCGGTCGATCCATGCCCAAGGTCGGGCGCAAGAGGGCGCGGGTAGAGCCTGGAATTAACGTAGCGAAGGGATGCCCGTGCCACAGCGGGCGAGACGCCCGCGCTACCTCCGCGAATCCCTTTTCCGCCTGCAACATCTAATTCTTTCTGGCAGGATGCCGGAGTCGGCTAGTTAAATCGTGCCAACGTCATTCCCGCGAAAGCGGGAATCCAGTGAGCGGAGTAATTTGGATTCCCGCTTTCGCGGGAATGACCGCGGCCAAACGGCATGTCAAAGCGGGCAGCCTGCCAAGGGAACTCAAGGAGAGGAAAATGGGAGATATCAAGTACATTCAGCAGGGTGACTGGCAAGAAGTGGAGTCGAGCGCCAAGCCGGTCTTGGTGGATTTTTGGGCGGAATGGTGCGCCCCCTGCCGCATACTGGCGCCTACCTTCGAGCGACTGGCGGAAAACTATGGTCACGAAATCAGTTTCGCCAAGGTCAATGTGGACGAACTCCCCGAGGTGGCGAGCCAGTACGGTATCCGCTCGATCCCTACCCTCCTGCTGTTGCGCGAGGGGCAAGTCGTGGAAGAGCTTGTCGGCGCTCGTCCCTACCAGGACTTGGCGCGCGTCTTGGACCGGCACCTGACTGCCACGGAAAAGTTCCCGCCGCGTGTGTCTCGTATGGTGAATTAATCAAGGGTTCACGAACCTGAGCAGCTCCGCCTCCGCCCGTTTTGCGGCGGCGCGTAGCCCCCTACCTTCTCCCCCTTGTGGCGGCGGTCTATGACCGCCGCATTTCAGAATCACTGATGTCGGCGCGCGTCGAGCGCGGCTACTGCGTGGTCGAAGCGGAAGGGCGGAGAACCGTCATATCGAGGAAATACGCGGTTTGGTCGCTGGTGAGGACGAGGAGACGCTTGCCATCGGAGCTGAACTGGTCGAAGTCGACGTGGGTAGAAAAGGCGAAGCGGTCGAGCCTCTGACGCGATTGCAGGTCATAGATTTCCAACTCATTCGAGGCATTGCCCCCAACACTGAGGAGATTCGTGGAGGTCGAAACGGCGCGCGGCGAGCCAGGAATCTCGCCTTCTTTAGCACCAGTGGCCAAAGAGAAAATCTCCATGTAACCTCGGTGGCTGACGAGCAAGCGCTCGCCCGCCGTACGAATGCCCCGGATTGCGCCGCTATCGAGCAGCCTGGCACAACAGACAGAGCCGTCGGGCAGATTCAAAATCTCCACGAATGTCGCGCCCGGATGTTTTCGGGCGGCGGCCCAAGTTTCTGCCAGTTCTGCGTATTTCTTGATCTCATCCGCAACTGCGCCGTCCGAGGCCACCCAACGGAGGACCACCCGCGCTTGTTCCGGCTCAACCAGGAACCATGGAACCTCCTTCGGAAAACGCCGGGTCCACAGCAGTCGCCCGGTTCGCAGGTCCTTGACTTCGTAGGTCACGTCACAATCCAATGGATCGAAATCCGGAAACTTCCAGTGGCAAGGATTGAGCGCTGCCTGGAATCCACCTGGGTGTTGCGGCTTCTTAGTAACGAGATACAACCCTTCCTGCCAGGTGTACCGATCCTCGATCTTGGGTCCTGGTGTGAGGTCTCCTTGCGCCAGGTTGAGCCGCACCAAGGTACGTGGCGTGTCACGGTAGGCTGGGAAATCGGCGTAAAAAGCATCGTCGCCATCAAAACCACCACTGTGAAAGCTTCTTATCCGGACCATCTTCCCATTGCCAAGGTCCCATATGGCGCCTGCCGAAGCGACCAGCCACTTTAAGCTCGGCGATGCTGTGGCCCCCCAATAGGCGCGTGCGTCCTCAGCGGGAGGGAAAGCAGCGCGGGTTTGAAGCTTCCCGGTGTGCATGTCGTAGAGACCGAGGTCGCCACCGACGAGTTGATGGGCGTAAACATCGTCGTAGACGTCGGCTGTTCGCTCCTTCAGGCCCCACACAATATTTTTCGAACTTAAGTCGAGGATACCCAGGGCGTATTCCTGTATTGGTCGGCCCAAGGGGTATTCATGAATTGGTCCCTTCAGCAGATAATTGCCACGGGTGACCGCGACCGGATCCTCCCACCTTGCCACGGGGATCTTGTCGATGGCTTTCGCGGCGGGGAATTCATACAGAGTGGCACTGAGCCCCGGCGGAGGCCATGCAAGCAAGTGATCGTTACCAAGGAAGACGAAGCCTTTCGCGAGGTCGTCCTTCAAGCCCCACCGCAAGCCGATTTCTTTTCCGCTAGTTAGGTCCAGGGCCACTACGTCACCTTCGCCCTCTGCGACGAAGTAATGGCCATCAGGCGAAAATTCCATGTGGTGGGTTGAGAGAAAAACTCCATAGCTGCTGTGGGACGGCTTGGCGAAACGCTTCTTCTCGAGTATGAGCACGCCGGAAGGCAAATGAACGAGGTCCAGGGTTCCATCGCCTCGAAGGCAGGCGAGAGTCCGCACATCCGGGGACACGAGTTCATCGGAGCAGGTCGAACCAAGCTTAGGCTCGTCAATCCGCACGCGCTTCTGGCTGGCGAGATCCCAGACTTCCAGACGAGTGCCGGCGCCGGTGAAAGCCACCGCCTTTGAGTCCGCGGTGAAGCGTGGTTGCCGGGCGTCGGGAGCATGAATGCGAAACAAAAACGCGAACGGGTCACGCTTGAAGATGAAGAGGCTCTGCTCCTTTGCAGCCAGGAGAAACTTCCCATCGGGACTGAAACGAAGATATCGCACATCTGCAATCGTAAGGGGATCGAGTTTCACCTGGGCGAGCACGCCGTGCAGGTCCGCCACTCGTCTGTTCCATCCCGTGAAATCAAGAGCTTCCTCCCGCCAGTGCTGGAAATCGCCGGCGTCAGGGCCCGCTTGGCGCGCGATGCAAGCCCGAGGCACGTTCTGGACAGCCTTTAACAATTCGCGTAAGCGGAGTTGGTCCGGCGTGGTACTGCGCAGCAAGTCGGAGAACCAGCTACCCGTGTTGCGTCCGGTGCTCGCGATGCGGTCGAAGAGTTCTGGGTAGACGTCGGGCGAGTACCCGGCCGCGGTCATCGCGTATAGCCCTACTTGGTCGGCCAGTAATTGCTCCTGTTCTCGCCGGTGCGCCACTTGGCGGAAGGCCGAGGGGTTGCGGCGCCAGTTGGTCTCCAGGTCGTCGAGCTTCTTCTGGATATCCTGGCGGCCGGTGACTTGGGTGACGCCGAGTACCTGCTCTAGCAGGGATGTGGCATCGAGCGCGCCTTGATGCGTCACAATGTGACCCATCTCGTGGGCGAGTATGGCGGCGACCTCACCGGGGCTGCGCATCTGGGCGACCAAACCACGATAAACGTAAATGCGGCCCCCCGGGATCGAGAACGCGTCGGCTGCTGCGGAGTCCACTAGGAAATAGCGAAAGCAGAATTCAGTGGGGGGAAGATAGCGAAGGAGCTGACCGCCGATCCGTTCCAAGTATGCGGTCACCGCGGGATCATCGCTAAAGGGAAGATAGCTCAACCGCGACGCCATAACTTCGCCCAACTCCTGTTCCTGCTGTGCGGAAAAGATGTTGGGTCCGGACGCGCTCAGGTCGAGATCGGGCGGCTTGCAGGCTTCCTGATCCCACAAAATCGAGCTTGACCCGCACACAATGTAAAAGAGGAGAGAGGCGCACTTGCCCGCAGATCTCATCAGAAGCCTTGGACACGCAAGCCACCGAACAATTCTCCTGCAAGCCTAGCACGGGTCATCTTGTTGCGCAAGGAGAGGAGGCTTCATCGTTTCCTGGGCGGCTGGCCTCTGGAGCACTAGGAGTCATCCTCTTCTCGCCCCGCGAAGATTTTGCGCGTCAGGTAGGGGCGAGCGGCGCTCGCCCAAGGGCCGAACGCCGTTCGGCCCTACGAGGCGCGTTTGGTTGCGGCTATGCCGCGCTTTGCCACTAACCCCGAATTTAGCACTTGCGCTCAGGGTTCGAGTGGGGTTATATGGCAGCATGAAAAATCTTACACGTTTCGCTTTGAGTCTTGCGGTGCTGTCGGCCCCGTTCCTATTGACCCTTTACGCTCCCGGCGCTGAAACGGCTGCCAGCAAGAGCAAGTATCTTGTCTACGTCGGCACAGGCGCCCAAAAGGAGAGTAAAGGGATTTATGCCTACCGCTTCGATGCAGCCACAGGCCAGTTGACCTCGCTGGGACGGGTAGCCGAATGTGACAACCCATCGTTTCTGGCGGCAGGTCCCGACCGGCGATTCCTTTATGCCGTGAATGAGACATCGCACTACAGTGGGCGAAGCAGCGGGGCAGTCAGCGCCTTCGCCATTAATCCTGCGACGGGGATGCTCACACTTTTGAACGAGGTGCCGTCAGGCGGCGCAGGTCCCACCCACATCGTGGTGGATAAAACCGGGAGAGACGTGCTGGTGGCCAACTACTTCGGCGGAAGCCTGGCTGTGTTCCCAATTCTCAAGGACGGCCGACTGGGGGAGGCCTCGGCGTTTGTGCAGCACCACGGCTCGAGCGTCAACCCGCAGCGTCAGGAAGGGCCCCACGCGCACTCGATTTACACGTCGCCTGACAACCGTTTCGCCATCAGCGCAGACTTGGGGCTTGATAAGGTGCTCGTTTACCGTTTCGATGCGGTGAAAGGGACGCTCACGCCCAACGATCCCCCCTTCGCCAAAGTCAACCCCGGCGCAGGGCCACGGCACTTCGCCTTTCATCCCAGCGGAAAATTCGGATATGTGATCAACGAAATGGGGTCCACCGTCACGGTGTTCTCGTATGAGCCGGCCAGCGGAACCTTGCACGAGCTTCAGACTATCTCCACCCTCCCGCCGGACTTCAAGGGTGAGAATTACCCCGCCGAAGTGGAAGTGCACCGTTCCGGGAAGTTTCTATATGGGTCCAACCGGGGGTACGACTCGATCGCTGTGTTCGCCATTGACGCTCGAAAAGGAACACTCACGCCCGTGGAATATGTTCCTACGGGCGGGAAGTCGCCGCGCAACTTTGCCATCGACCCAACGGGCTCGTACCTGTTCGCTGCCAACTCGGGTTCCGACAATATCCGAGTTTTCCGCATCGACCCGAACAACGGTCGCCTGACCCCCACCGGCCAGGTGCTCGAGGTGCCCGCGCCCCTTTGCGTGGCCTTCCAGGCGATCGAATGATCGCCACATCGGCCAGGCCGCATAAAAGGCTCTTGACAGGCTGTGCTTAATATGATAGCCTAGTGACTGATGATAGGCGCTCCTGCCATGACTGTCGGAACCCTGCGGATAACCCTCCCATTCATTTTCCCAAGTCGACAGTATGTCATCCCTCCCTTCGCTACGACAGCCGTAGCGAATTTAAAAAGTGAACGAACGAAGCGCGAATGTTATTGAAAACAAACGACGACCGTGGAGGACTCAGGGGTGAAGCAGGAATGTCATAGAAAACAAATGGACTTACTAGCGGAATACGGGAATGTATTTGAAAACAAACGAGTTATTGTTCAATCTCCGATTGGCCTTACACCCGCCGGTTCCCTCGCGACGACGCAGTCATTCACTCAGCGGAGCGTCTTGTTGACCCAAGGCTCCTGGCAGGCACCGACCAACTTCTGCACGTGGATGGGTTCTGAATGGCCGTGCCGCGTCTCCAGGTTTATGGAGTAGCTAGCTTCGATGTCCACGCTAGCCTCTCCGTCCAGATTCGCCCGGGAGATGGCTTGCCCTTACCTTTTCGGTTCCCACTTCACGAAGAACTCCTTAATGCTTTCGTAGCTCATGCTGCGGGCGCTCGAGAACTGGCCCTGGTCCATTGCATACAGGACGTTGCCGCGAGGGTCAAGGACCGCCAGCGCAGGAATCCCGTGCCTGAGGGGCGCGTGATACCTCTCTCCGATGTCCCGGTTCTTGGTGAATCGGCCCACATCAACTCTCACGACTTCATAATTCGCTGCGATCAGAGCGGCCAACTCTTCCTTGTGCATCTGCGCTTCCAGCGCTCGGCAATCCCCACACCAGTTGGCGCCAAAAACCAGGATGATATTCTTCTGCGCTTTCGAGGCTTCCGCGATTGCCGCCGCGATCTGCTGACGCGCGTCCGCCTTCTCGTCGTAAGGCGGCTGCTCAGCGGCCAGGGTCATGCAAGCCAGCAGGACGAGGAGCAGGAGTTTGGGAACATCTTTAATGTGAACCATGCTGTCTCCTTTCATCTCAATGATACCCGAAACTGGAAGTGGGCAGGATAGTAAAGAACCGTGACGGGCGCCGAAGGAAAAGGAAGTCGGGAATCACAAATTACAAATCACAAATCACCGACTACCCACCACTGGAAGGACTGTGATAGCATCGCCAAGTCATGGGGGGCTGATAGTACACAAAAGTCGCCCTGGAGTGATGGCCATGAGCGAACCCTACGCCAGACAACCCGCTTCGCGGTTTCATTTTGAGGAGATCGTCTATGAAAAGAAAGACGGGGTGGCGCGTGTCACTCTGAACCGCCCGGAGGTGTACAACGCCTTTTCCGCGCAAACCTTGCGGGAGATGGCCGAAGCCTTGCGCGACGCCTCCTGGGATGATTCCGTGGCGGTCGTGGTCTTGACCGGGACCGGCGACAAGGCGTTCTGTTCAGGCAGCGACGCCAAGGAGTTTTCCGAGCAATTCCTGCGCCGCCCGCGAAATTTCTGGAAGTACCAAGGCTTGCTGATGGAGGCTCTGGAGCTTTTCCGCAACGTTGGTAAGCCTACCGTGGCTCGCCTGAACGGCGTGGTGGCCGGCGCGGGCAACGACTGGAATCTGGCCGCCGACCTCGCCATCGCGGCCGACCACGTGCGCTTTATCCAGGTCGGCACGCGCGTGGGTCTGGTGGAAGCGTGGGGGACAACTCAGTGGCTTCCCTTGGTCGTGGGCGAGCGCCGGGCGCGCGAAATGCTGCTGAGAGGCGAGGAGGTCACTGCCGAGCAAGCCCTGAGTTGGGGCCTGGTGAACGAGGTAGTGCCCTATAAGCAACTGGACCGCGCGGTGAATGCGCTGGTTGCCAAGCTGATCCAGAACCTGCCGGAGTGCGCGCGCTACACTCGTCAACAAATAGGCTTTTGGAAGGACTTGGCGTGGGCCATGACGGCCGGGCATGCGCGCGATTGGTTGACCGTTCACTCCACCGCGTGGGAGCCTTACGAGGGCGTCCAGGCTTTTATCGACAAGCGCCCGGCAGATTACAAATCCATCCGCAGTCGCGCGGCCGCCGGCGCTTCCAGCGAATCCCTCTGGGGCGCCCCCACAAAGAAGTGCGAGAACTGCGGCGCCAAAGGAATACCGGAAGAGTTTGATTACTGCGGGAAGTGCGGCAATAAGTTGGCGTGACCTTTCTTGCACGAGTCGTGGGAGGGACGGCAGTAGCGCCATTTGCCGTGAGGGGCGTTGCGGGTCGTAGGTGATTCCCGCGAAAGCGTGAATTCATGTCGCGAACCAGCGCAAATGCGTTGTCAACGGCTGGATTCCCGTCGGCTGATGGGAATGACCCAAGAATCGCGATTGACGGGGGCGCAAAACCACAGAAAAGACGCTCACCCTCACGGGATGTGTGTTATAGAGATTTTGTGAGAAATCCTAGACCCACACCCGGAGGGTGAACGATGGAAGCAAGCCTACCGCAATTGATTCTGCCTATCAAGATGGAAAGAAGTTCGGAGCGGCTGACCAGTCTGGGCGGGCTGGTGGTGTTGGAGGAACTGGCGCGAGCGGTGAAGCTGTGGGAGGAAGTAGACCGAGCGCTGGAGGGTCCGAAGTCGGGACGAGGATATAAGCCGCGGGAGTTTGTGCAGGCGCTGGTGTGGATGCTGCATGCGGGAGGAAGGCGGCTGGAGGACTTGCGGGAGTTGCGGGCCGAGCAGGAGGTGCTGGGGGAGTTGGGCTTGGAAGCGGTGCCGGACGCCGGGACGGTGGGGGACTGGCTGCGTCGGCAAGGACGGGGCGGGGCGGAAGCGATCCAGCAGGTCAGCCGGAAACTGGTGGCGTCTTGTTTCGAGCAAGAGGAAGTGATTCTGGATGTGGATGCCACAGAGATCGAGGCGGAGAAGCAGGAAGCCGCGTGGACCTATAACCACGTGCAGGGCTACATGCCTTTGCTGGGGTACGTGAACGGGGTGTGCGTGGGTCACCAGTTTCGGGAAGGCAATCAGAGTCCCAGTGCCGGGATCTTGGAGTTTGCACAGAGCTGCGAAGCGGCGCTGCCGCCGGGGAAGCGAATCTATTTCCGCAGCGACAGTGCGGCCTACCAAGCGGCCGTGATTAACCATTACAGCCAGCCAGGGCGCAGTTTCACGATCACGGCGGACCTGGACGCCGCCGTGAAGCGAGAAATTCAGAACCTGCCGGCAGGGGCTTGGCAACCCTACCGGACGCAAGCGGGCATCGCCACCGACCGCGAGATTGCCGAGACGGTGCACACCCTGAACGGGACCAAGCAAGCTTTCCGGTTGATCGTATTGCGCTGGCCGAATCCGCAGCCGAATTTGTTCGAGGCGGAGCGCTATTGCTATCACGCGGTGGCCAGCAACCGGGAGGAGCCGGCGAGCGAGGTCGTCTGGAAGCACAACCAGCGAGGGGAGAGCGAGAACTGGCATAAGGAACTGAAGGTGGGTTTTGGCATGGAGGTCGCCGCGGCGACCCGTGCGGGCAGTTGGAGGCCAATGCCCTGTATTTTGCCATTGGGGTGTTAGCCTACAATTTGGGGCAAGTGTTGAAAGGGCGGGTGCTGCCGGCGTCCTATCGCACGGTGACGGTGGCCACGCTGCGCTGGAAGGTGTATCGGCTGGCGGGGAAGCTGGTGCGCCACGCGCGCGGCTGGATGCTGCAGATCAAGGCCGACCTGGAGAAATGGCTCTTATTGCAATCCGCTCGGGTCTGTTGCGCGACGCTGCGGACCTGAAGCAGGGAGGCAAAAAACGGCTAGCCGTGGAACTACCGCGCGGCGGTGTCCGCGGGGGGTGGGAAAAAATTATCCGGAGGACGCATGGGCCCCTGAATCATGAGCTGAATTGACTCGCGACTTCCCTTCGGTTAACCGAAGGTCGCGCCCGTCACCCTTTCCACCTCCTCACAACCGCCTCACCCCGCCAATCGCGATTCTTGGGGAATGACGTGCTTGTAGCTTCCCATTCGTCATTGTGGTACGATGTGTCAGGTTGCGTGCCTTGTTATGAGAACCCCAATAGAATCATTCTCTATGGGGTCCTGCACTGATTGAATCGAAAGGAAAGTCTTGTTATGTCAGGGCATTCTAAATGGGCGACAATTAAACACAAGAAAGGCGCTTTAGACGCCAAGCGGGGGAAGGTCTTTACAAAGATCATCAAGGAAATCACCATCGCGGCGAGGATCGGAGGCGGAGACCCGGATGCCAATCCCCGCCTTCGTACGGCCATCGCGGCCGCCAAAGCTGAGAACATGCCGGCGGACAACATCAAGCGCGCCACTCAGAAGGGAACGGGCGAACTTCCCGGCGCCGCTTACGAGGAAGTCGTGTACGAAGGTTACGGGCCGGGTGGCGTGGCGATGCTGCTGGAGGTGACGACGGATAACAAGAACCGGACCCTGTCCGAAATCCGTCACATTTTCTCCAAGCACGGTGGAAACCTGGGGGAGCACGGTTCCGTAGGCTGGATGTTTACCAAGCGAGGCTATATTGTGGTGGAAAAGGGAAAGGCCAGCGAGGAGACACTGCTGGAACTCGTGACCGAGGCGGGCGCGGATGACATGAACGAGGACGGCAGCAACTGGGAAGTCTTTTCACCTCCGGCCCGGTTGCACCAGGTGGTCGACCGGCTGAAGACGGCGCACATCACCCCCGCGGCCGCGGAAGTCTCCATGGTCCCCCAGTCTTACGTGAAGCTGACCGGCAAACAGGCGGATCAGATGCTTCGGCTCATGGAAGAGCTCGAGGACCACGAGGACGTCCAGCACGTCTTCGCGAACTTCGACATCGAAGAGGCGGAGCTTCACGCACTAACTCAGGCGAAATAAGCGTTTGATGAGCCTTTGTTCCCTCGAACCCGCAAGAGCGTAGAGGCGCCATTGCAGGTGTTGAGCCTATGGAGATTCATCCCCGGAGATACGGGGCTCTCATCCTTCTATTCGGTCTCGTCCTGGTGGCAGGTAGCTACCCTGCCTCGGTTTTTCCCCAAGCCGCCAGCGTTCCGGCCAAGCTGACTTATTCAAGGACGTTCAAGGGGAGCACCCCCGAGTACCTGGCGATCATCGTGGACTCGAAAGGGTCGGGGACTTACGAAGGGCACAAACTGGACGAAGCACGGAGCCCTCGGCCCATTCAGCTTTCCCCCGGCACCACGGAGAGAATCTTCACGCTGGCCGGGCAACTGCACAACTTCCAATCTGTTGACCTCGAGAGCCATAAGAAGGTGGCAAACCTGGGCGAGAAGACCTTCACCTACCAGCAGGGCGACGGCGTGAACCGAGTGGTTTTCAACTACACTGAGAACCGAATCGCGCGGGAGCTCGTAGACCTCCTGGAAGCCGTGGGCATGGTTGAAGAGCACATTGCGGCGCTCGAATTTGATATGAAGTATGACCCTTTGGGTCTCTCCCAGGAGCTTTTGCAGATCCAGACTGAACTCAACAACAAGAGCCTAGTCGATCCGGAGATGCTAATTCCCACCCTCGAAAAAATTGCTCATGGTTCGCGCTTTCTTCATCTGGCGCAAGTCCGCGCACAGCAGATCATCGAACGCGTCCGACCCGGCCCCTGACCATTGCCGATTGCTGGTTGTCGATTGACGATTGAAAAAGCGGTGTGGCAACTCCTTCCGCTGTCCATGAGCAATCGGCAATCGACAATCGGCAATCGGCCATTCCATCCACCCCGTAACCTTCGGGCTGTCTGGTTCGTCTAGACTAGTGTAAGATTAGGGTGGCCTGACAGTCCTTTCTCGGCGTCTAGGGGAGGTGGTCCATGACACCCACGAAACATCCGGTGACAAGAATTCTGCTGGGGTTCGGTGCGGCGTTTTTCTTAGGGATTGCCGCAGCATCGGGCCAGACGTATTCTCACGCCCGGGTCGTTCGCCTCAGTTTTGTCGAGGGCCAGGTTACGATGCAACGGCCTGACGTTTCGGATTGGGCCGAAGCCCCCATGAACACTCCTATCCAGGAAGGCTTCAAGCTTTCGACGGCGGAAGGCGCCTTTGCCGAAGTCGAATTCGAGAACGGCTCGACGGCGCGGCTCGGCCAGTCTTCCATGCTTGAATTCACCCAGCTTGCCCTGGCTTCTGACGGAAGCAAAATCAACCGACTCACCATGAACAAGGGCTACGCAACATTCCATGTGACCCCTGAAGCAGGAGACGTGTACGAGGTGGCCACGTCCGATGCCACGTTTACTGTGAGCGGAAAAGCGATGTTCCGAGTTGATGCCGATTCCTCAGAGGAGCGGGTGGAAGTCTTCAGAGGCTCGGTGGAGGTTGCAAGTTCTCTTGGCACGTGGACGCTGGCCAAGAATTCTGTGCTCGATCTGACGCCCAGCAATGACCAGCCTGTCCAGCTCTCGGAAGGGATCACGCAAGACGACTGGGACCGCTGGGTGGAGGAGCGAGAAAGTCGGGTGGAAGCCGCCAGCAACGGCCCGTCGCCCGGAGCGTATTCCAATAGCAACAGTAACACTTTCTATGGCTGGTCCGATCTGTCGTATTACGGGAATTGGTCCTTCATGCCAAGTTACGGATACGGGTGGATCCCAAGTGTCTATGCGGGATGGTCCCCCTACTCGTTTGGCCGCTGGTGTTGGTATCCGGGTTTTGGATTCACGTGGATTTCTTTCGATCCCTGGGGCTGGCTGCCCTATCATTTTGGCGGATGGAACTTCATCCCCGGCATAGGCTGGATGTGGTTCCCGGGGAGTTTCGGCGCCTGGTCACCCGGGCTGGTGACTTGGTACGGAGGCCCAGGATGGATTGGGTGGAGGCCGCGGACCGGTCGTCCGCATGGAGTCAATAATAGCCCCTGCCCACAAGGCCAATCTTGCGGCACTGCCGTAAGTACGAATGTTTTTCGCAACGGTCGTCCTGTGGGGCCAACAACCATCCTCTCCGTGAACCCGGAGTCTGGCCAGAAGTTGGAACGGCCCGATATTTCGCCTGATCGGCAAGCCATGCTTCCGGGCCGAGTTGTGGCCCCGCCCGCCCGCGTTGCTAATCCTGGGCTGATTGTGATAGGTGCACGTAGTACTCCGCAGCCGGCAACCCCTGCGCCGAGCGCGGTCGCAGGCTCGAGCCGTGCCCACGGCGGGTCGGCGGTTGGATTTGTGGGCGGTCGTGCGGCCCCGGGGCCGCAGTCCGGAACGGTCTATGACCCGGCGGCAGGGCGATTTGTGAACAATTCTCGCCTGCCCTCCGGGGCAACGCAGACGCCCGGCGAACTGGCGATCCGGCCGCTGCCCGTAGCCCCAGGAGCTTCGCCAAAGGGTGGAACTTCGGCCACTCCGCAAAGCAATGGGACGGGTTGGTTTCACCGTTCTTCCCCTCGGCCTGATTCTGGCTCGGGTGCAGCGCCTCGGAGTGGAGGAACAACGGCGGGCGGCCAGGCAAGAGCTGGCAGCAGCTCCATGGGAAGTGGCGCCCCGAGTGGCGCAGTCCGGAGTGGAGGCGGTTTCTCGGGTGGCGGCTCCACGCATGCCGCGCCCAGTAGTGGAGGCGGCAGCGTGGGTGGTGGCTCCACACACGTCGCGCCCAGTGGCGGGGGCGGCAGCGTGGGTGGTGGCTCCCACGGCGGCGGCGGCGCGAGCTCCGGCGGCGGTCATCGCTGATGTGACTCGAACCAACGTTATGGAAATGTGGGATATGGATTTCCGGGCGGACCCCACACACTGACGCGGCGCAATGGACGGCGAACCGAAACGGAATCGCCTGCTGCCTTCCCCCAGGTATCCGACTCCGGAACTGGCGGCCGCCTAGTGAGTAATGCGAAGGGTCCACTTCGATTGGAGTGGCGGTGCATTGGCCTGAAGCAGGATGCGGTACAGGCGCTGGCCCCAGGAGTTGCGTAGCAGCGAATCCTCGATCGGGATCTCCTCCACGCTGGCATGGAGAACGCGCCCATCGTAAGCCACGTGCACCGGCCCGACCTGAGGGCATCGGCAGCGTAATCTCGCCGGCAGTTTGAAACCTGCGCCGCGCAAGGCGTCATCAGAGTAAGGGTGATGACCGTGGCAGCCTGCGTCAGTCGATAGTCGTCCACTACCTCAATCGCGTTGGTCACCCGATCCAGCCGCAGCGTGCGATTCCACGCCGCCAAATGCGCCCCCGGAGGATAGGCCTTTGCCAGATTCAGGCGGAGCTCTGCTTGTCGGTCATCGGCTTGATGACTGACTTCCGTGGCGGCGAATTCCCGTCCTGCCGATTGCATCACCCCGTCGATGCTGGGGCAGTTGTGGTAGGCCGACTGCATCGTCCAGATGTCGTATCGCTGCGGGCTGAAGGTTTTGGCGGTATAGGTTTCCACGCCCACATCGATGATGGCCGGCACGCCATCGGCATAGACCATGAAGTTTCCGACATCGTTGTGGTTGTGGCTCTGGCCGTTGTGGCCACCCTGAGCGGCCAGGTAGAGGCCCTGGGCTGAGCCTTCCCTCACGCGTGCTGTCATCACCTGAATGCCCGGCAGCCACGTATCGCGAAAGAGGGCTTGCGCGCGGGCAGCGCCACGTAATACGGCCAGGTTGAACAAGGCGGGCAATTGGCGCCCAATACTGTCCCAGAAAACCGGCTCTTCGTTCTTCTCAAAAGCGCAGAACGCGCCGTGAGCCATCATCCGGTCGTCGCCCACGCGCTTGCCGAAGCGGTAAACAAGATCGCCATCCGGGAACACGCGCGCTGGGGCATCACCAAAGTTGGTGTACCACTCGTTGTGAATGTGCGCCCGGCAGATGTAAAGCGCCATCTCGTGAACCAGCGGCATCCTGAACCCGTTCCACTGGCCGCCGGTGGCGGCGTACAACAATTCCAGGCAGTCGAAGAGCGAAGCAGCGGCGCGGCCCCAATATCCGGGCCCCTCGTCGCAACCTCCGTCCTCGTCATAGCCGTTCAGGAAGGCGTCCAGGCAGCGGAGAATCTTTGCCACCGCGGCCCGTCGCCGCTCCTCATCAGTTTCCACCAGCAAGGGCCGAAGTCAGCCAGTTCGAGCAAATCCAAGGGTTCCAGTTGTTCACGGGCAACCCAGAGAGTCCCATCCACCAGAAATCGTTTCGCACGAGACAAGGGGTTAAAATCCGGCGATTGATTTCCAAGCGGATGCGCTCCGGCAAGAGGGGTGAGACGCGCGCCAGCCGGTCTCCCACCAGGTAGTCGGTCCATGCCAGCAGGCTGGAAGTCTCGGCGGCAAACAGATCGACAATCGGCTCGCTCACGTCGGGAAGCCCGGGGCCGGCCCTCTGCATGCCGAGGTGCGCCGGCACGCCCCAGAAGGTCTCTTCACACGTCAGCCATACTCCGTTGGCGATTTCGTCCACGAAGCGGCCCTCACCCCCACGCATTCGGCAATCACCAGGTCTTGCAGCTTGTTCCTGCGGCGATCGCGTGCCGCTTCGTAATGGGAGCGGTTGCCGGTCCGGCGGTATTCCAGGAAAAGGGTTGCGGGTAGAACTTCCCAAGCCGTCCTAAGTTGCTGCTCTCCCACCTCGACCAGTGCCGCGCGTGTATCGGCAGGCAGCCCTTCCCACGCCGACCGCTCGGACACAGTTGGAAAAGGACGGAAGCGCCCACGCGGTGTCAGCACATCAGTCAATTTGGTTGCAGGCCAAGCGGAGGTGAGAAGGTTGCGCTTCCCGACTTGCTGCTGCTGGCCGAAAAACGCCAGGGGCACAGCCAGAACAGCGTGGGTAGCCAGAAATTCGCGGCGCGTGAGTTGTGCCATTAGATCTCCCTTCACTGCCCGCATCCAGACCAGCATCCGATATGGCCAGTGCCGCGGAGCGGCCAACCGATTCAAAACCTCCGCAGCGAAGTTCCTCGCTCCATCACCAGGGCCGCCGTCGCCGCATCTAAAGGACTTACAAGTAATGGCCGGCCAAACGATAGTTCAAGTCACAACAGAGGAGCTGTAATCGTTGTCACCTGAGCCGCAGGACCATGTGCTCTTGGTCAAAGTATTGTTCACCGATCTTGAGTGCGGCGCGTTCAACTCCGAAGGTTTCGAAACCCAGCGAGCCATAGAGCGCCTTCGCTGCGACTTGGCGGGAGGATACGATTAAGTTAACCTGCTCCAAACCCGGCGCGGCCTTGATCTTTTCGAGCAGCGCCGACAACAACCCTCGACCGACGCCCTGCCCTCTGCAATTTGCCCTCACGTAGACGCCCCAGATCTGGCCTTTGTGCCGGACCCTAAGATGTTTTTGACGGAAGAAACCCGCCAGGCCAACGAGTTCTCCCGAGAGGAACGCGCCCATGACAAAGCTGGCGTTGTCCTCCCGGCGCAGGCGCGCAGCAGCCAGCTCGATCGAGGTCGCGAGGTGTTCCTCGGCAGACTCGGCAAACGACTGCGGCTCCTGCTCGAGCGCCTCGAGCCGCAGATTCCAATAGGCCGCTGCATCACCTTCCGTCAGGATGCGGGTTTCCACATCAATCATTCAGTTATTCTATATTACTTGACCTGAAATCCCTCGATGGTTCCCCGAGGGCCGAACTTCACCGCGGTTACCTGTCTCACCGTTTTCTCTCCCGCGGCTTTCACATACATGGCATTCAGTTGATCGAGAGAGGGTAAGGGCCCGCTGAAAACATCAACGGAATAGAAAATAGTCTCCTTCGACGAGAAATCGGCCCTGCCTGTCACGGCGTTATGGACATCCACCCAAGCGTTGCAGATCGATAAGACTGATCGTGCTCCTGTGGAGGGCTGCCATTCGCCGCGACGGTAGAGGATGTTTCCCCGTCCGTGGCTGTCGCCGAGCAGCCAGACAGTGCCGTCATCCTGCTCCGGGGTCCTCCCTATCCCCTTTTCACGAGCCCCCCCGGGCTGGGAGTAATACCCGAGATGGTCCGTTTCCTGAACCGTCTTGAACCTGTCGGACCAGCATCCGGTCCCCACCCGGTCGAAGACACCGCCTTTGTTGAGGAACACGATATCACGGTAGTGGAAGTTTCTGCGGTAGGTGTTATCAAACGGGTAGAGGTCGCAATATTCCACGGTTGTCCACCGCTTGCCGTCATCGAGCGGGGTGAACTCCGCCCGGAAATTGAAGCCGACTCTTCCCGGAATATATTGGGCGGCCACATTGAACACCGAAAGCCCCGTCCCCTGGAGGTTCGTGCTGGTGTAAGAGAATTTCACCTCGCCGGGGTTGCTCTCCAGCACACGGAATCCGCGGGTTTGATTCATGTAGGTGTCTTGGTTCACCCCGTTCAGCATCATGTAGAGTGGAAGTCTGGCCATCGCGAAGTCACGCCGGCCTGGAAGCGTGACGGAGTAGAGGTCGCCCGTCGCTACATGGAAACGGAAGAGGGGGCGATCGGTGCAGTCGTTGCTCCACGCCTCGTAGGTTTCCATGTCCGAGTACATTTGGTACGCGAACTGCATCCCCCGCACGCGCGTGAGAGAAACCGTGGTCGCAGATGCCCTGCGGGCAGGAACCGCAACCGCCGCGAACCGCGCCGGGCCGGTCGCCTGCTTGAGCATGGAGATGGTCTCGTAGGGGTCCTCGACCAGGTCGCCGTCATTGTAGAGACCAAACGGGACTTTTTCCCGATTGGCCTTGAAGGCGTATCCCCCCTTGCCGGCAAGATTCCAGAAACGGACGAATACCTGCTGGTCGTACGCACGAGAGGTGTTGTCGAAGGTTGCTTCCACATCGCCGCCCTTCGAATCAATTTCGTAAACCCCCTCGATCTCGTTGAAGTACCGGAAATGCCCGCCCTTGACGACTGGCTTCACGGGATTCCGGTAGGCGTTCCAGTTCTCATCCGCGCGGGCTGATGTCGGCCCTAGGAATACTCCCAGCATTCCTTTCAACCCTTCATGCCCGCCATCGGGAACTTTCAGGCTATCGCCCTTCAGCCAATCGAAATCGAGCCGCTGCGCCGAACCGTGGGCAAATCCCACCTCGAATCCGGAATGCTCGCTCCGTTTCCACGAGAGCGGACCGTTGCGCTGATCGATCCAGAGGGGCCATTTTTCGAATATTTCTTGGGTCTCGGGATTTCTATCGGTTTCATTCAGATAGAGCCAGGCAGGAAACGTGTTCCGCGGCCAGCCGATTCTCATGGAGGCACGACCCGGGTTGTCTACCGAAACCCCGAACTCGGCGCGGTCACCCCCCAACGGAACAAACGCGCTCTTTCCCTGCAAAGTGATCATCCCGCGACCTAAACTTACCTTCGCGCCTTTCCCCGGAACGGCTGCGCGAAATCCTGCCTCCGAGATGGTCAGCCCACCGGTTTCATAATCGATGTATAGGCTGGGAACGAAGAATACGCGGTCACTGTAAACATAGACATCGAGCGTGCCGCTCCCGCGCGGGAGGCCGTCCTTCGAGTTCATCATGAAAAAAGCCCGTGCGGCGACTCGCCCCGGTCCCTGGTCGATGATCATGAGCCGCGCGGCAGGATCGAAAATCTGATCGAGCTCCTCATCGCCACCCGCGCCTCTCGCGGTCGCGCGGAGACTCGCGTCCATGAGCACCGCATCGGAAGTATCGAGCGGCTTCGAAATATCCTCGGAATACCTGACCATGGCGACTGACATACCGCGCGCGCCGTCAAGGATAACCGAAGTTTTTCCGCAGGTGAGAACATGGTACCGTCCGAAGTGGACCACCGGTGCGGTAATCGTAGGATAGGGAATGGGGAGCTGTTCTGCGCTGGCTACCCATGCGTTCGCGAGCAATCCCAGCATCGCGGTAATAAACCAACCGTGTTTCATTTCGTTCCCTCTTATTTGGGTGTTGTCCGTTCTGCACCCGACATCAACAAGCGAATATAGCGCGGCTCTGGCGCCAGGGGCAAGCGACAACATGGGAATCTTCCTCGTGGTGGACTCACACTGCCACGAAGTTCCCTAAAGGGGAACAAGATCATTAGCCGTAGTTGGAACCCACGGACAAACAGCGGAGAAGACACTCGACCCCGCAGGGGTCGAACACCGGAGGGCGATCCTTCCCGTGGGTTTCACCCACGGCTAATGACCTTCGGCCCCTTTCGGGGCCGCCGGCATGACACACCGCCTCGCCCCGGGGAAGGGCACATTTCTTGCTTGCTATTCGCTTTTCATTCGCCTATAATGCCAAGCATGTTTGCCCCCCGTGACCAATGAGGCTGGGGGAATTACTTCTGAAATGGTGCAACCATGGCTTTGACGCGTCGGCAGAAACAGGTCTTTGATTTCCTGGTGGATTTCATTAACCGTCATGGGTACTCGCCGAGTTTCGAGGAGATCGGCACAGGACTCGGGCTGTCGTCACTCGCGACCGTGCACAAGCATATGCAGACCCTCGAGAAGAAGGGCTTCATCCGCCGCAGTTACAACCAGAGCCGGTCGGTCGAGGTTGTGGCTGTGCCGGGCTCAGTGCCGTTTGCCAAGACTGCGGTTCGTCCCTTCGGGCGGAGAAAAGTGACAGCGGAGACGAAAGACGGAGTTGAGCCGGCCGGAGCGGACGCCATGCTCACACCCGCCACGATTTTAGGCAACATGGAATTTCCGCTCTTGGGGCGAATCGCCGCCGGCCAGCCGGTGGAAGCCGTGCCCAATGCCGAGACCTTTTCCTTTGGCGATTTCACTGCCGGCCGAGGCAGCCTTTTCGTGCTTCGCGTAAAGGGCGACTCGATGATCGACGACCACATCTGCAATGGGGATTACATCCTGGTGGAAGGAACGCAGACGGCGGAGAACGGCGAGATCGTGGTGGCTCTGATCGAGGGTACCGACGCTACACTCAAGCGCTTCTTTCGCGCTGCCAATGGCAAAGTCCGGTTGCAGCCCGCCAATGCCCAAATGGACCCCATCATCGTGCCTGCCCGTGAGGTCAAAATCCAAGGGAAGGTAGTTGGGGTGCTGCGCAAGTACTAAGTCAGGCCCAGAGGGCCGACAGAGAAAAGCCCAAGGCGAGAGCCGCAAAGGCGTTGACCTAGATTACTCCGCCCATCTCAAGCCCGTTGCCTGACGGGCGACGTCCTTTGGCCCACAGCGCAAGTACCAACTTTCGCGCAACGTTGACATTTAGTCCCTTTCCACCTTAACATCTACTTTCACTAGACTTGCGCGAAGGCGGCGGCTCAGGGATTTCCGCCCTTCCCTCTTATGCTTCAATCTCTGGTTATTACACTCCGTGAAGGCGTCGAAGCGGCGCTCATCGTTGGCATTGTTCTTGGCTGGCTCAAGAAGACCGGCCGCCAGAGCTGGAACCGGATTGTCGCCTGGGGTGTATTTGCGGCGATCCTGGCGAGCGTCGGAGCGGCCTATCTGGTGCATCGTCTCGAGGTGGGTGAGGATGCCTATGAAGGTTGGCTGATGCTCCTGGGCGCCGTCTTCGTGGCCTCCATGGTGGGTTGGATGTGGCGCGCCGGCAAGCGGATGAAACAGGAAATTGAGACCAAGCTTGGAGACCTCGGCGCCGAACCTTCCCGCACTGCCGCTACGGGGCTATTCCTCTTTGTTTTCCTGATGGTATTTCGCGAGGGCATTGAAACGGTGCTTTTTCTGGCGGCAGTTTCGCTTCGCACCAGCGAATTGCTGAACTTCATGGGCGGTTTGATCGGCCTTGGTTTGGCCACGGGGCTGGGGATTGCCTTTTTCAAGGGCAGTGTGAAAGTTGACCTGAGAAAGTTCTTCTCGGTCACCAGCCTGGTGCTATTCGTTGTCGCAGCGCAGTTGCTCGTGTCCGGTGTGCACGAGCTCTCGGAGGCGCAAGTTCTCCCCTCGAGCCGGCGAGAGATGGCGCTCGTTGGGCCCATCGTCAACAACGAAGCCTTTTTCTTTGTGGCGATCGTGGCCCTGGCAATGTTTCTCATCATCGCGCAGCGAATTCCCTCCGCCCGCCCGCGCGGTGTGGACTTTGACGCTTGGCCTGCGCCGGAGCGGCGGAAGTTTTTGGCTCGAAGGCAACGCGAACGTTTTTGGAAGATTTCGGGAGCTGGTGTGAGCCTGCTGGTCATAGTCTTGATCTGCTCCGAGTTCATCTATTCGCTGACGGCTCATGCCATGACGATTCCTGAGCGGGTTTCGCTCGAGAACGGCGAAGCGCAAATTCCCAGCGTCGAGCTCGCAGACCATAAACTCCACCGCTACTCGATTGCAGCGGGCGGCACGGAGGTGCGGATCATTGCCATCCTCGATGCCTCGGACACGGTTCGCGCCGCCTTGGACGCCTGCGCGATTTGCGGCAGCCAAGGCTACTACCAGGATGGCAAGAACGTGATTTGCCGTAATTGTGCCGCAGCGGTCTATGTACCCACCATCGGCTTGGCGGGCGGATGCAATCCCATCCACATCGACTACCAGGTGGAAGGCGACGCGATTCGCATCGCCGCCTCCGCGCTCACCGACGCGGCAAGCCATTTCCACTAGAAATGCTGGTCAGAATCCTCCTCGAATCTCTGGCGCGCCGCCGACGGCGCAAGCTGCTGAGTGTCCTGGCGGTGGCGCTGGGCATCGCTGCGGCGGCGACGGTGGGAACACTATCGCTCGACATCGGAGATAAGCTCGGCCGCGAATTGCGCTCGTACGGAGCCAACCTTTCGATTACGCCGGCGGCAGATAGTCTTGCCATTACGGTGGGCGGGGTGGACTACCGGCCCCCAGGGAGCGGGGCGTTTATTCCCGAAGACGAACTGCTAAAGCTCAAGAAGATTTTCTGGCGCAATAACATCGTGGCCTTCACTCCCTACCTCTATGTGCCCGCCAAGGTGAATGGGCAGCGCGCAGTATTGATCGGAACATGGTTTGACAAGCTGCTGAGGGTGGACAAGTCTGAAGGTTTCGCCACCGGCCTTGAGAAGCTGCATCCTTCATGGCGGGTTGAAGGTGCATGGCCCGACGATCAAGACGGCGTGGGCGTCCTCGTGGGGCGCCGGCTCGCGGCCCGGCTTGGCGCGGGCGCCGGCGGTACCATCACGGTCACATTGGTAGGGGATTCTTGTAGGGGCGCCCCTTGTGGACGCCCTGTAGGGGCGGGCAGTTGCCGCGGCGACCCCCCCGCCCCTACAACACATTCCACAGACGTTTTTCACGTGCGTGGCGTGCTCGAGACAGGCGGGGCAGAAGACGATCAAGTGCTGGCCCCGCTCGCCACGGTGCAACGTCTCGCGGGACTCGAAGGGAAAGTGCGCCGGGTGGAAGTCAGCGCACTGACCAAACCAGAGGATTCGTTTGCGCGCTCTGACCTGAGCAAGCTCAGCGCGGAGGAATTCGACCGCTGGTATTGTACGCCTTACGCAACTTCGATTGCCTATCAGATCCAGGAGGCGATCCCTGAAGCGCGAGTCAAACCCATCTATCAAGTAGCCGATACGGAAGGGAAAATACTGAACCGCGTAAGAATCCTGATGGGCGTCCTGGCTCTGGCGGCGCTGGTCACTTCGGGGCTGGCCGTAGCTTCCATGATGCTGGCTACGGCCCTGGAAAGGCGCGCGGAGATTGGGCTGTTCAAGTCGTTGGGCGCCACGGATGCGCGAGTGGCGGCGCTACTGCTGCTGGAAGCGGGAGTTTTGGGCTTGGTGGGAGGAATCGCAGGTTACCTGCTGGGCAGCGTGTTGGCGTGGCGATTAGCGCTGGCGGTTTTTGGGGTTCCCATCGGCATTCATCTGGTGATGCTGCCGGTCTGTCTCGCCTTGGCATTGGTCGTCACACTCGCCGGCAGCGCGCTCCCCTTGGGCCGGGCCTTGAAAGTTTCACCAGCGGTGGTGTTGAGGGATTGAGTCCATGAACCCATTGCCTGATCCAATGCGCCGCTGGTTATTCTTTCGTTTATGGTGGCGAGCTGTTTCTGTGCAGCGCCCTCAGGCCGCCCTGGCCCTTCTCTCGCTGCTGGTGGGCGCGGCGGTGATGTCGTTGCTGCTTAATCTGTATGGGGGCGTCCGGCGCAAGATGACGCAGGACTTTCGCGCCTATGGCGCGAACGTCGTGCTAGCGCCGGGCTCTTCGACTTCAATCACGCACCCCCACCCCTTGCTCCCCTCCCCAACTGGGGAGGGGAATCAGGGGTGGGGGAGGCCCGAAAGCACGACCGTTTCGGGCGTGATGGATCAGTCCGTAATGAGCTTGGTGGAGGAGTTTGCTCGGCAAAGGCGGGGTGTGATGGCAGTGCCTGTGCTTTACGGGGTGGTCCGCCTGAAACGAATTTCCCATGATCCTCGCTTGCCGGAATTTGAGCAAGTGGTGGCTGCCGGAACAGACTTAGCTGGCATAATCCGGATGAACCCAGGTTGGCGCCAAAGCAAGGCGATGGATTACGTCGGCCCGCTGCCCCTGTGCGCTGTCGGCGCGCACATCGCTTCGCGCCTCCGCGTCGGTTCGGGCGACACGATCTACCTCGAGCCGTTGGCTTCATCTCCCGGGGGACGCGCGGAGGCTGGCGCAACCTGCCACATTGCTTCAGTTCTCACTACCGGATCGTCTGAGGACGACCAGGTATTTCTTCCCCTCGAGGAGTTACAGAAGGTGATGGGTATGACCGGCAAGATCAGCTTGGTGCAACTGCGGCTGGACGGGGAGAGGGGTGAAGTCGAAAGTTTGATCCGCGAGCTGTCGAGAGCGCTGCCGGGCGTGGATGTGCGTCCCATTCGCCAGATTGTTTACTCCGAAGGGAAGGTGCTGGGCGTCATTCGATGGTTTCTGCTATCTGTGACGGCCCTGATTCTTATTATCATCGTGATATGCCTCATGGCGACGATGACGGCCATCGTGCTCGCGCGGCGCAAAGACATCGGCGTGATGAAGGCCCTCGGGGCAAGCGATCTCGAGGTGATGCGGTTGTTTCTAGCTGAGGGCGCCACTTTCGGCATGGTGGGAGGGTGCGCGGGCTTCTTCGTCGGGAGCTTCTTGGCTCAGGGGCTGGCACACCACCTTTTTGGGGTTTCTCTCAACGTGATTTGGTGGACCTTACCACTTGTCTGCGGCCTCGCCGTGCTGCTGACGCTCGGGGCTTCAGTGTTCCCGGTCCGCCGGGTGCGGGCGATTCAGCCCGCCGTGGTTTTGAAGGGAGAATAGCAGGTTGGCGTTTGTCGAAGTGCAAAACCTGACGAAGATATATGGCGACTCCGTGGAAGCGCTGCGCGGCATCACTTTCAGTTTGGAGAGGGGCGAGTGGATCGCCGTGATGGGGCCGTCGGGCTCCGGCAAGAGCACTATGCTCAATGTCCTCGGCGGTCTCGATTCCCCGACCAGTGGCCAGGTTACGGTGGACGGATGCGAGCTATCGAGTCTTCGCGCCGGCGAACTCGCCCGCTTCCGAGCGGAGAAAGTGGGATTCATTTTTCAGCAGTTCCATCTCGTCCCTTACCTTACCGCGATTGAGAACGTGATGCTGGCCCAGTATTTCCACAGCCTCGCCGATGAGAAGGAAGCCGCGGAAGCACTGTGCCAGGTCGGTCTGGCAGATCGCCTCGAGCATCTTCCTTCCCAGCTTTCAGGGGGCGAACAGCAGCGCGTGTGCGTGGCCCGGGCGCTTATCAATCAACCCAATCTTATTCTGGCCGACGAGCCGACGGGAAACCTGGACGAGGTGAACGAGGCCATGATCTTGGGATTATTCACCGAGTTGCACCGCGCCGGGCACACCATTGTCATGGTTACCCACGACATGGAGGTCGGCCGCAGGGCGGAGCGCCGTGTCGAGCTGCACCACGGCCGCCTGGCGGAGTTTTCACCTCTCCCGGCAGTGGAGGAGGAACTGATTGACAATCTACTCAAGGCCATCTGGCACGCCCAGGAAGACACTGGAAAGCAAGTGGTGAGCGCCGAGGAAGTGCCCGAATTCCTGCCTAACCGGGCCACCTTCCTCCGCATGGCCCAGGAGGGGCTGGTGCGTGTCGAAGACGGCGAGCTCTCTTTCACCAGCCTCGGGGAGCCGCGCGCGAAGCAGGCCCTCCGTCGTCACCGGCTGGCCGAGCGCCTGCTCCATGACACCTTCGCCATCGGCGCCGACGTAGTGGACGAGCATGCTTTACGAATCGAGCACACTCTCAGTCCCCAGGTCACCGAAAAGATCTGCATCTTCCTCAAGCACCCTCGAACCTGCCCGCACGGTTCTCCCATCCCCCCGGGCGTGTGCTGCCACAGGGAGTAGCTCGTCGATGGTCGATTGCCGATGGCTGATTTCCGATTGAAGAAGCGGTGTGGTAACTTCCTCTCCTGTCAATCAACAATCGGCAATCGAAAATCGGCAATCTCATCATCCTGGCGAAATTTCCGTGAAACTTAGCGAAAGCAGCGCCTTGCAGGAGACGCAAACATATTGCGGGTCTTGGCTATCGGCGATGGCAAATACTCGAGCTTCGCCACAGCGCGCGCAAGGGGCGGTCGGGCTCGAAGGCTCGGGGTCGGGCGGCGCCGCAAAGCTTTCCTGCAATTCGCCCACCTTGGCAGTTTCGAGTTCGAAGGTCGTATAGCAGTGGTTGCAGACGTGGTTGAAACAGCAGGTGGGCTGGCAGGAATAAACGACATCCTTGGACCCGCATTGGGGGCAGGAAATGGAAATCGGGGAAAGCCGCATCGCCAATCAGAATGGCGTAGCGCGAACAACGGTGTCAAGTCGTGGGATTGTTTACGCTTCGGCCCCCGCGACCTTTTCGATGAAGATGTCGTTCAAAGGCGGTTCGACCAGCTCGAAGCGGCTGATGCGCACGTCGCGCTGTATCGCGCTCTTGAGGATTTCCTGGGGGTCTGCGCCTGGCCTGAGCCGGGCCTCCACGACTGCTCCGAATCGGTTCACTTTTTCGATCAGTCCCGTAGCTTCCAGAAAGTCCGCATCTCCCGAATATTCGATGCGCAGGGTGTTCTTCCCGTAGGACTGCTTGATGGCGCGGAGGTCCCCGTCGAGCACGCTGCGGCCTTTGTTGATCAGGCAGATGGCGTCACACATCATCTCCACCTGCTCCATGCGGTGAGTGGAAAGAATGATTGTGGAACCCTGTTCGCGCAGCTCCAGCATGATGTCTTTGATCAGGCTGGCATTCACCGGGTCGAGGCCGGCGAAAGGCTCATCAAGAATCAGCAAGGGGGGCTTGTGAATCACCGTGGCGATAAACTGAACTTTTTGCTGCATTCCTTTGGAAAGATCCTGGACCTTCTTTTCTGACCAGGCCGCGAGTTCCAGGCGTTCGAGCCAGGATTGGGCGCGCAGCGCTGCCTCGGTCTCAGAAAGTCCTTTCAGAGCTCCCAAAAACCGCAGGATCTCCCGCACCTTCATTTTGGTGTAAAGGCCACGTTCCTCGGGGAGGTAGCCGATGCGGTCCTGGGTGCGCTCGCTGACGGGTTCCCCAAGTACCTGGATCGATCCTTCGTCGGGAATCAGCACTCGCATGATCATGCGGAGCGTTGTGGTTTTGCCGGCTCCGTTGGGGCCCAGCAAGCCGAAGACGGCGCCTTCCTTGATCCCCAAGCTCAGATTGCTGACCGCGGTCAGCGTGTCAAAACGTTTGGTAACTCCCTCGAGAACCACTGCATCCATCGGTGCGCCCGTCCTGCCCGCGGAACCTTGAGAAGCTCACCCCGCGATTATTCCTGCAGACTGCTCTCTTCTGAAACCGGTGACCTCGAATAAAGTCACACGTTGTGCTGCGAAGCGGACACACGTTTGTAGCATCAAAATGTATTGGGGGCAACCGCAAACTGGGGGTAAGATAGGCGACTGCGGGCAAGCCACCCGGTATTGGAGGAGCGCACGCCATGCGAAATGTGGTGATTATTGGTTCAGGCTGCGCGGGATTGACGGCGGCGATTTATGCCGCGCGCGCCAATTTGAAACCGCTGGTTATCCGCGGGCTGGAGGCCGGCGGACAATTGACCTTAACAACTTTGGTGGAAAATTTCCCCGGCTTTCCCAAAGGCGTGCAAGGACCGGAGCTGATTGAACGCATGCAGAACCAGGCTGCCGAATTCGGCGCTGAGTTCATCGACGGCCACGTTACTCGCGCCGATTTATCCCGTCGCCCCTTGGTGATTGCAGCAGAGGGCCAGACGGTCGAGACGCGCACGCTGATCGTCGCTTCCGGCGCTTCGGCAAAAATGCTGGGACTCGAGTCGGAGCGCAAGCTGCTGGGCCACGGTGTCTCGACCTGCGCCACCTGCGACGGATACTTCTATCGAGGGAAAGAAGTGGTGGTGGTGGGGGGCGGCGATACAGCGGCGGAAGAGGCGATTTTCCTCACGCGCTATGCCACGCAAGTGAGCATTATCCACCGCCGCGACCAGTTGCGCGCCTCCAAAATCATGCAAGACCGGCTGTTCCGCAACGAGAAGATCAAGTTCGTCTGGGATGCGGTGGTGGCGGACGTCCTGGACGTGAAGCGAGGCGAAGTGACGGGAGTCAAGCTCAAGAATACCAAGACGGGGGATGAAACCATCAAGAGTTGTGACGGGGTGTTCATGGGAATCGGCCATACGCCCAACACCTCTTTGTTTCGCGGGCAGCTCGAGATGAACGAAGTGGGCTATCTGATTACGCACCAGGGAAGCAAGACCAACGTGCCTGGCGTCTTCGCCGCCGGCGACGTCCAGGACCACATTTATCGCCAAGCCATCACCGCGGCCGGCTCCGGCTGCATGGCGGCCATCGACGCCGAACGATTTTTGGAAGCGGAACACTGAAAGGCAGGTGCCAGGGAAGCGATGAATAGTATTATGAATTATGAATTATAAATTGTGAAATGAGCCGACGTTGCAGTTAGAGGCCGCCGGGTACGGCAAAGCCAATTCTGCACCCGCAATTTACAATCTATAATTCATAATTCACTATTCATAGTTCTCCTCCTTCACTGACACCTGCCACCTGAAACCTGACCCCTGGAACCTGTACTCATGCTCCGCTCTACTCTGCTTTACCTTGTTGAGAAACAGACCCCCAAGAAGCTGCTTACAGGCCATGCCTTAGGTCGGCGCATGGCGGCGCGGTTTATTGCCGGCGAGGAGGTGGAGGACGCGCTCAAGGTGATCCGGCGGCTGAACGCCGAAGGTTTTATGGTGACCCTCGACCTTCTGGGTGAGAGCGTGCAGGAAGCCGCGGAAGCGCAAGCTGCCGCCCAGGTCTACGTCCACCTGCTCGACCGGCTGGCGGCGGAGGGGTTGAATTCCCACGTATCCGTCAAGCTCACTCAACTGGGCCTGGCGATTGAGGAAGGGTTGGCGCGCCGTCATTTGAGTATGATCTGTGAGTGCGCCGCCCGGCATCACAACTTTGTGCGCGTGGATATGGAGGGTTCGGCCTTTACGGAAGCGACGTTGCGGGTTTTCCGAACCGTGGGTGCGCCGCGCGATGTGGCGGGCATCGTCATCCAGTCATATCTCTACCGCAGCGACAAGGACGTGGAAGAGTTGTTGAAGTGCGGGGCGCGCATCCGGCTGGTCAAGGGGGCCTACGACGAGCCTGAGGAAATCGCCTATCGGCGCAAGAGGGAGGTGGACCGCAGCTTCGCGCGGTTGATGGCGAAGATGCTTTCCTCCGGTGTCTATCATGCCATCGCCACGCACGACGAGCGCCTTATCGCCGCAACGCGGCAGTACGCGCGCGAGCACGGCATCCCCCCCGAGCGCTACGAATTTCAAATGCTGTACGGTATCCGCCGCGACTTGCAGCGCGACTTGCTTCGCCAGGGCGAGCGAGTGCGCCTTTACGTTCCCTATGGGCGTCAATGGTACCCTTACTTCATGCGGCGTCTGGCCGAAAGACCGGCCAACCTCTTGTTCCTGCTGCGCAATCTGCTTAGGGAATAGGGAACAGGGAAGAGGGAACAGGGAAGAGGCGTCGGCGCACGTTATCTTTGGTCTCCGTCCTCTTTCAACCTGCTCCGGAGCGAGGTTAGCATCTTGCTAACTTCTGTCACCAAAGCAAAAGCTGTTGAGGCTTCGGCCTGGGTAATGTACTTCAGCCGCACGGCGAGCATGAGAAATGTTTCCGTTTCCATCAAGGAGCCTTTCGCCACTGATAGGAAGTTGGCGTAATCCCGCTTCGTCCCTCGCGCGTTTCCTTCCGCAATATTGGCGGGCACAGAAGCTCCAGATCGAGTGATCTGCGAACCAAGGCGATACATCTCGCTCGAGGGAAACCTGGCTGCTAATCCGTAAACGACCTCGGCAAGATCCATGGCTTTCTGCCATACGATGAGATCCCGGTGAGACTGAACGGCCATCATGCGCCTTCCCTATTCCCTGTTCCCTATTCCCTGTTCCCTAAGCCGAGTTGCTTCCTCGCCGCCTCGCTCAGGCGGCTGATGTTCCAGGGCGGGTCCCACACCACCTGCACGCTCGCAGACTTCACGCCGGAAATCTTTGCCACCTGCTGCCTCACCTGCTCGCTGATGAAGCTGTGAGCAGGACAACCCCTCGCCGTCAGAGTCATGACAACCCTCACGTTGTCGTCTTCAACCTGCACGTCATAAATCAGTCCCAGATCCACCAGATTGACCGGAATTTCCGGGTCGTAACAGTCGCGCAAAACTTCGTAGACTTGCTCACTGGTTACCATTTCGTAGCCTCGTCGAGGGCCATCGCCCCTGCCCGCATTCTAACCTCGAAACCTCCCGCCTCAAACCAATTTCCTTCGCCGCTCACCCTCATGACCCACTTGTCGTGGCTCTTCCCGCCCTACCCCCCAGGACCTATCGCCTGCCCGACACTTGGCGCCCGGACCCAGCGCTTCATCCCCCCTATCTGCCATCTGCTACATACCATCTACCTTAGTCTAACAACCTGTGTTTTCAACAACATTCCCGCTTTTTACAGCTAAGTATATTTGTTTTCAATGACATTCCCGATTTACGCCCTCGTTTTCCACACCGGTCCTTTGTTTTCAGTAGAGTCGAGGGTGGGCGCGGTGGCGACTCGGGCGTCGCCCCGTTTCCCATCCCCGCTCATCGAACCGGACGTGCGGATTTCCCGCATCCGGCTCTCCGACAGGGTTCACCGCCAGACTCACGGAGGAGCGGCAAGATGCACCTGGCGCAACCGCAACACGCCCAGCGGTCCGAAGATCGTCTCGTCCGCCAGGATGCGTGTGCCGCGCGTAGGTACATGAGGCCGCTGTTCCTCCTTCGCCTTGCGATACAGCTTCCTCTGAAGCGTCCGGATCTTATCGGGTGTTTCCAGGCTCATCGCCAATCACCTCACCTGGGCTTCTTCGAAAGCGCTCCTGAAGTGAGGGTCCTTCCCTCCCCCGGCGTTGCCCGGCTTCAGCGGTACTATGACCCTCTCCGAGTCTCAGTCCGGCCGCCCTCCTGACCGAGAGCGGAACCCCCCAGACTGAGGTTCCCCCACTCGCCCGCACCACCTTCCCTGCATGCCGTGCCCCTTACCCCGGTGGACCCAACCGCTGCGCCTGTCGGTGACTTCCCGGTCGGTGCAGCCTTCCCTGATGTCTAGACAGGTCGGCGTCCACGACTTCACTTTCGAGGCCTGCTCAGGCTTCACACGTGTTACGGCCTGTAGGCTTGCTCAGCCACCCCAGGTGGCCTTTGTCACAAGGCTTCAGCCCAGCCCTTTACGAGACCAAGCCGCTTGTCAGCTACCAGACTTACCGACAGCTATCTGGGTGGCACTTCCACCCACTGGCGATCCGCGCTGTTGGGGCGCACTAGACATTCCCGCATCGGTCCTTCACTTTTTAAAATCAATTAAGGGTTCTTTAAAATTGAACGAACGATGCTGGAATGTGTATGAAAACAAAGGACGGCTGTGGAAGACTCGGATACGAAACCGGAATGTCATAGAAAACAAAGGAACTTACCTCTTAAATCCGGGAATGTTGCTGAAAGCACATGACTTAGTATTGCTAATGGCAGAGCGCTAGCGCCTTGCTCGGAGACAGGGCTGAGCCCTTCCGCATCAACAGATGTTTCAGCGTGACCCACAGCGCATAGCCGAGGAAAGCCACCAGGATATGAGCCTTGGCGCGTCGCTCCAGTTGATGGAAGATGGGCCGGATCGACAACTCGCTCTTCAAAGCACGAAACGCCGCTTCGGCTTCGGTGAGTTGAATGTAGTTCTTCCAAAGCTCCGCGGGTTCGCCCGGCGGCAGGTTGGTCCGCAGCAAGTAGGCACCTTCGCGGGCACGCTGCCAAGTCTGCCGGCCCTCGATCATTTTCCATCGCACGGCCAGCGCCCCACCCTTTTCGCTCACACCCACTTGGTAGAGGTCAGCGACCTGCGGATGACGTGCCAGCAGGCTCCCCAGTTTCCGCTCGATTTTGGAGCGGTCTTGCAGCTTGCCGGTGGCCACGCGCTTCTCCAGGGCCTGGAGCGCTTTTTCCATCCGCGTGGAAAAACGGCTGTGGATGGCCTGCTCTTTCGCCCGCCGCGCCGTGGAGCGGCACAAGATGTAGATATCTTCGCCCTGGGGGGTGGGCACGAGTTTCACTTCCACATCGGGCCGCACCTGCTCCCAACCGCCTTCCAGTAGTTGCTGCTCGAAGTGTTTCAGTTTCGACCGCGGCGTGCCCACCAAGTACTGACCGCCACGCCGGCGCAGAGCCTCCAGGTTCTCCTCGCTGACAATCCCGCGGTCGAAGACCCAGACCCGTCGCGCCTTACCATACTTACGTTCCACCATGCGCAAGACCGCTTCCAGCGTCGTCACATCCGCACGGTTGCCGTCGAAGGTCTTATAGCTGAGCGGAATGCCTTCCACGTTGACGATGAGCGCAATCACCACTTGCCGGCAGTCCGGCCGGTGGTCACGCGAATAACCGCGGCGCATCATCGGATCTTTCTCCCCTGCCCCTTCCACGTAGCTGCTCGTCAAATCGTAGAGCAGCACGTCGAACTCGGCCGCGAACAGCTCGCCGTAACGGCGGGTGGAGATGCCGCTCGAGTTGCGTCTTGTGGGGTAGCAGACGGTCCAGACAGCGGTACAGGCGCGTGTCGTTGACCTTGCCCTCCTGGATTCCCAGCAAGTCGTCGAGTGCCGTGGAGGGATACCAGCATTCTTCGATGGCCAGTTCGCTCCCTGGCGCACACAGCCGGTTGATGGCCAGCAGCGCGGCGATCCGCGACCACCGCACCTGGGCGGCCTCTTCCGGCCTGTCCAGCAGCGCTTCCCAGAAACGATCCAACTCCAGCCGCTTCCACAACTCCAGCCCCAGGAAACAATCCCCGCACCGGCGCGAGCGCTCCAGCCGCACTTGGTCGAGCCGCACGCGAGCCACCGCCGCGTCGTGGGCGGGCGGTTCGATGTCCGAGGGAAACAACTTCAGTTGCCGGCTCTCGCCCTGGGCGTTGAAGACCTCGATCATCTTCATCCAGCGCGCCTGGGCCGAGTCGTTCAGTTCGCCCAAGTAGCACAGCCTCCGCTGGCGCGGACCGTCCGCAGTGCGCACCGTCTCCACCAGCGACCAATAGGCGTGGGCCTTGCCGTCTTTCGATCGGGAGTGCCGCCGCAGAAAAATTCTGCGGCAATGCTGTCACGATGGGCGAGGTCTTTCAAAAGGGTAGGTCTGCACTACATCGCCTTTTCGCCAAGCCCGCGTTGCAACAAAATCACTTCCCCGTCGATCTGCCCTGAAAAAACCTAAAATCGGTGTCCCCGTGACGAACTTGGGCTAGTCTCAATACTGTTCATTTAACGATCCTCACGGATGCAGAAAAGTTGATGCGGCGAGTAGGTCCCCGCTTGCGAGGCCGCAGCCGGTAGTCGCTCATTTTGCGCTTCACGCCGCGGGGGTTGATGCGATGGCGGCTGCAACTCACCCGTTCCTGCAGAATCTCCTGGAGTATGGCCTCATGAAACGCTCTCTTCTGCCGAGGGGGGAGTAGCGACATAGCGAGCCAGGCGCCGTTGTATGACCCGCACGGCATGGAGGAAGGAAAGGTGGTCGGGATCTTCATCCGCCTGCAGGGCGGCCTCGTGCATCAGGCCGCGAATGGCAAAGTGGGCCATAAGGAGTCCATAAAACTCCTGCCGGACCAGTTCCGGAGTCTTGCTGCGCAGGACGATCTGGGCACCCCGCAGATGGGTCTTCAGTTCGTCCAGCGTGGTCTCAATTTCCCATCGCTCGTGATAGAGCGCCGCCAGTTCTTTCGCCGGGGCCGATCGGGGATCCAGAATCGTGGTGATCAGGCGATAGATCGGCTCCGCTCCTGGCACATCCTGCAGACGATATTCGATCACGCGGACCGTAATGGGGTGGCGCTGATTCCGGCGGTCCGAGGTGGACCGATAAATGCGACTGAGGTAGGAGCCATCCGCCAAGCGCTGGTCCACCTCCAAACGCGCATTCTGGCGGACTCGCCAGAGCAGTTCAGCGCCCGTCTGCGCGGCTTTCTGCCACAGTTCGTAGCCGGGGAAAAACCGGTCGGCCAAGCACAGCATGCCTTTTTTCAGGGCGGGCACCACGGCTTGCGCCAGTGTGATCTCATCCGTCGCATAGGAATCCACTTGCGCCGCCCACAGAACGTGGGTGCCATTTTCCAGCAAGCCCACGAAGCGAATCTTGGGGTAGGCACTCGATCCCCGACTGGCCCCGGGCCGGCCGAAGGCCCGGTCGTTCGCCGCGGTGTCTGCCACATCCAAGGTGCTGCCATCCAGGCTCACCAGCCGCCGTTGTCGATACCAGGCTCCCTGCGTCCGTTTTTCGGCGATCGGGGTTACGACGGTCTCGTACAGCTTCTTCAGCGGTTCGGTCCCCAGCCGGCTGCGGGCTTGCGAGATCCCCGATTTGCCCGCTACCTTTACGGTGGCCGACGGATCCAGCAGCCACTGCACTCCCTCCAGCAAGCAGCGCAGCACCTCGCGATAGGAAGAGCGCATGTAGAGCGCCAACGCGATGACGTAATAAACCACCACATGGGCGGGCAAATCACGCTCCCGCCGGCTGGTGCGGTTCGTCTGCTTCAAAGCCTCGCGGACTTTCTCGATGGGGAAAAACTTGGTGATGACACCCAGGCTGATGTAGTCGGTAATGCGGCTGCCTGCAGGTAGAGTTCCGACGGTACGGGCCATTCTGGGGGACCTCCCGCCCCAACCAGAATAGCACAAGAATCACGTTAAGTGAACAGTATTGGGGCTAGTCTCAGGTTCCTTTCACTGGCGACCAAGATGCCCTCCAGAAACGGAATCCACAAAAACCATTTAAGCTGGGAAGGATTTCGTGTTAGAAAGGGCATGTCCATGACGAATCGGAGTTCGCATTCTATCCCGGTATTCGGGTTGTTAGTCTTCGCCCTGGGGGCCACGCTTCCGGCGAGCGCTTCGGAAACTCTCGTTGTTCGCGGTTTGAGCCAACCGGTTGAGATCCTCAAGGACCGCTGGGGGATCTCGCACATCTACGCCGAAAACGAAGCTGATCTCTTCTTTGCCCAAGGCTACAACGCCGCGCGCGACCGGCTGTTTCAACTCGAGCTTTGGCGGCGGCAGGCAACGGGCACGCTGGCAGAGATCCTTGGACCCAAGGAGCTGAAGCGTGACGTGGGCAACCGCCTGTTCATGTTCCGCGGCGAGCTTCGGCAAGAGCTGAGCTGGTATCATCCCCACGGGGCGGCGATTGTCCAGGCATTTGTAAATGGAATCAACGCCTACATCGAGGAGACGCAGCGTCATCCCGACCTGCTGACGCCCGAATTCAAGATGCTCGGGATCGTGCCAGGCAAGTGGACACCGGCCGTTGTCATCGCCCGCTTCAACGGTCTGATGGCCAATATCAATGAGGAACTGAACATCGCCCTGGCCATTCGAACCCTCGGCGCTGAGAGGGTCAAAGACCTCTATTACTTTCAGCCCGCCAATCCCAAACTGGAAATAGATCCTGCGATCGACCTATCCCTGCTCTCCCAGGATATTTTGGAATTGTATGCCGCATTCAAGCAGCCCATCAGGTTTACGCCGGATGAGCTAGTGGCGGCATATCGCGACAATCGTAGCGGCGAGTTTACCTCGCCATGTGACGGCATAAAGCCGCCGCTACATCCAGCCCACGCAGAGGAGGTTGCTGAAGATGTAGGGAGCAACAACTGGGTGGTGAGCGGCCGGCTCACCCCGAGTGGTTTTCCGCTCCTGATGAACGACCCGCACCGCGCCCAGGAGGCGCCGTCACTGCGTTACTGGGTGCACTTGGTGGCGCCGGGGTGGAACGTGATCGGCGCCGGCGAGCCGTCGCTGCCCGGTGTTTCGATCGGACACAACGAGTACGGCGCGTGGGGCCTCACGATTTTCGGCACGGATGAGGAAGACCTCTATGTCTACGACACCAATCCGGCCGAACCGTCGCAATACAAGTATGGCGGCGGATGGGAAGCGATGAAAGTTATCAGGGATATGATCCCGGTCAAAGGCGAGCCAGCGGTTGCGGTGGAACTGAAATACACGCGGCACGGGCCGGTTGTCTTTGAAGACAAGCCGCATCACAAGGCCTACGCCGTGCGGGCGGCGTGGCGAGAGGTCGGAGCGGCGCCCTATCTCGCCAGCCTGCGGATAGATCAGGCTCATAGTTGGGCGGAGTTCCTCGAGGCGTGCAGTTATAGCCGCATGCCTTCGGAGAATATGGTCTGGGCCGACATCGACGGCAACATCGGCTATCAGGCAGTCGGCATCGCGCCTTTGCGGCCCACCTGGAGCGGCCTCCTTCCCGTGCCCGGCGATGGCCGCTACGAGTGGGACGGCTACTTGCCCATCAAGGACCTGCCCCACGTCCTCAATCCGCCGAAGGGCTTCTTTAACACCTCGAACAACTACCTGATCCCGCCCGGCTGGCCTTTCAAAGAGGCGCTCCACTACACGTGGGCGGATTGGTATCGAGGGGTTAGCGTGGCGGAATTTCTGGGTTCAGGCCGGCTCTTTACCGTCTCGGACATGGTTGAGCTTCAGAACAGCGACCTCTCGCTTCCGGCCCGCAGCTTGGCGCCACTGCTCTCAGGACTCGCGTTATCGAACCCCGCCTCCCAGCAGGCGCAGGCTCGTTTGTTGCACTGGAATTTTGTCCTCGACAAGGATTCAGTCCCCGCCGGCATCTGTGAAATGTGGCAACGCCGGCTGCGAGAAAACCTGCGAGCGCTGGTGGTTCCCAAGCAAGCGCGGGCGTTCATCGGACCCCTTCCGATGACAAAGATTATCAGTTGGCTCGAGGCTCCCGACGGCCGCTTCGGCCGAGACCCGCTCGAGGGGCGGAACAGGCTCCTCGAGAAGAGCCTCGACGAAGCAGTGAGCGAGCTGACCAAGCGGCTCGGGCAGGACATGGAGAAATGGAGGCTGGGCGCGTTTCACCATGCGCTGATCCATCATCCGATGAGCGGTGCGCTCGAGCCTGGGCTGCGGGCAAAGTTCGACGTGGGTGATCTGCCGCGCGGCGGCGATGGCTACACCATCACGGCGACCGGCGGCGAGGATAATCAGACGACGGGCGGGTCGTTCAAAATCGTTGTGGACACGGAGAACTGGGATAATTCGGTGGGGCTGAATAATCCGGGGCAGTCGGGCGATGTGAATGGCCGCCACTATCGCGATCTCTACGAACTCTGGGCGCGTGGCAAATATTTCCCGGTCTTCTATTCACGCTCGAAGGTAGAGTCGGTGACGGAGGAGACATTCGTGCTCGAGCCGGCATCAGGCCCCGCGAACCTCGGGGCCAGGGCAGGTGGAAAACCTTGAATCGGGCTACCCCCTTGGCCGTCGAGGCACGAACGAACGCCCGCTACGCCGTGTTGGCCGGATTTCTCGGCTGGACGCTGGACGCGTTTGACTTTTTCGTGCTGGTGTTTGTTCTGTCCGCGGTAGGAAAGGATTTTGGGCGCTCGATTCCCGCTGTCGCTTTGACGATCACGGTCACGCTGGCCATGCGCCCGGTCGGCGCTTTCGTCTTTGGCCTGTTGGCCGATCATTACGGCCGCCGCCTAGTGTTGTTGGCCAACGTCGCCTTTTTCTCGCTCATGGAGGTCATGTCCGGGCTGGCGCAGAGCTACCCGCAATTTTTCCTTCTCCGGCTGCTTTATGGAATTGGCATGGGGGGCAATTGGGGCGTGGGCGCATCGCTCGCCATGGAGTCGGCGCCTCCCAAGTGGCGTGGCATCCTTTCCGGTCTGCTCCAGGAGGGCTATGCGCTCGGCAACGTGCTGGCCGCCATCGCCTACTTCACAATCTTTCCGCACTGGGGCTGGCGGGCCATGTTCTTTATTGGGGCCGCGCCGGGCCTGCTGACCATGCTGGTTTGCCTTCGGGTTAAGGAACCCCGGGCGTGGCAGGAGTCGCGCACCGACTGGTCCAGTTACCGGCGCGCCATCTTCAAAAATTCGCGTCTGTTTCTCTACCTGGTCGCCTTGATGGCGGCGATGAATTTCATCTCCCATGGTACACAGGACCTTTACCCGACCTTTCTTCAGCGCCAGCGCCATTTCGGTGTGAACGCCACCGCGCTGATCACCCTCCTCTCGATGATTGGCGCAATTCTGGGTGGCCTTACCTTCGGCCACTTCTCCGACCGGAGGGGAAGGCGCCGGTCGATGGTCTGGGCAGTGCTGCTGGCAGTGGCCGCTGTCCCTTTGTGGATCCTGGCGCCGAACCAACCCCTGATCGTTTTGGGAGCGTTCGTCATGCAGTTCATGGTGCAAGGGGCGTGGGGCGTCATTCCCGCGCACATCAATGAGCTGTCGCCGCCGCAACTCCGGGGATTTTTCCCTGGCCTGGCTTACCAGTTCGGAGTACTGATTGCCTCTTCCATCGGTTACCTCGAGGCTTTGATCGGCGAGCATTTCAGCTACACGATATCCATGGGAAGCATCGCCCTTGTGGTGCTCTCCCTCGGCGCAATCATTATCTCGGCTGGTCCGGAAGCCAAGGGCGTGTCGTTTGTCAACCGATAACATAGGAGATTTTTCTTGCCAGCGCGGTGCGGTACATGTTAATTGAATGGGTTTCCATTTCTGATGTCCACCGAGAGTGCGTATGAGCCAACCCAGAATTCAGTTTGCGAAGCGTGAAGCCGTGGCGAGAAGGCCGCGTAAAACCGTGGGGCTAGCCGTCGTGGGGCTGGGGACGGTGGGAACAGGCACGGTCAAGGTGCTGGTCGAACACCAGCGTGAAATCCAGCGGCGGCTGGGCTGCAAGCTGGAGCTGAAGACCATCTGCTCGCTGGGCATAACCCAGAAAGATGTGGCCTGGGTCGGCGGGCGAGTGAAGACCACCCTGGACTGGCATGAAGTGGTGCGCGATCCTGAAATTGACATTGTGGTGGAACTGGTGGGAGTGCTTCCCGTGGCCCGCGCCCTTGCCTTTGCCGCCATCGACGCCGGCAAGCACTTGGTGACCGCCAACAAGCAACTGGTGGCGCAACACGGAATGGAGCTTGCTGAGCGCGCCCGCGCCGCCGGGGTGAGCCTGGGCATCGAAGCTTGCGTGGCGGGAGGCACGCCCCTCCTGCACGCCATCCGAGAAGGGCTGGCGAGTGAGCACTTCGTCGGCGTATACGGCATTCTGAACGGCACCACGAACTACATTCTCACGGAAATGGAGCGCCGCGGCTGTAGCTTCGCCGAAGCCTTGGCCGAAGCGCAACAAAAAGGCTATGCCGAGCCCGACCCCACCTTTGATGTGGAAGGCTACGACGCGCGTTACAAGATTGCCATCCTCGCCATGCTCTGTTTCGGCCAGGCGGTGCGCGTAGAAGAGATTCCCGCGCAGGGGATCACTGCCATCGACCAGGTGGACTTCGCTTATGCCCGCCGCTTGAACCATACCATTCGTCTCATCGCTTCCGCCCGGCGACGCGATCGGGGCCGCCTGGAGATTTTTGTGCGGCCCATGATGATCCCCTCGAGCAGCCAACTGGCCAAGGTGCTGGGCTCGCTCAATGGAATCCTCCTGATGGGGAACAAGGGCGGAAACACCACCCTCACCGGGCGCGGCGCAGGAGGTGAACCCACGGGCGTGGCGGTGGTTTCTGACGTGATTGAAATCGCCCGTGCCCTGGCGGCGGGCGGAGCGGGCTCGACGCCGCTGGGCTACGAGACCTGGCACGCGTCGAAAATCGCCCCGGCAGCCGACAACATCATCTCCGCTTACCTTCGCCTGGTGGTCCGCGACCGCCCCGGCATCCTGGCGCGCGTCTGCGCCCTGCTGGCCCGCCACCGCATCAACATCGACTCCGTGCTCCAAGAGCCCGCCATGCCCAAAAGCCATCTGCCCTTTGTTATGACCCTGGAACCCAGGCGCGAGAAGCACGTGGCGCAAGCCGTCAAAGAAATCGCGCGCCTCCCCTTCATGGCCCGCCCGCCGCTCATGATGCCATTTGCCGACTTGCCTTAAGAGCAATGACAAGTGACGAGTGACCAGCAAAATTATGAATGGTGAATAGTGAATGGTGAGGCAGGAATCATGAATGGCGAATTGTGAATTGAGCAGCCAGGTTGTGTCTTGCGCGCCTCGATCGCTGCGCTCCCTCAATTCACCATTTACTATTCACTATTCATAATTTCCTGCTGCCTACTGCTTACTGCCTACCCAAGAATCGCGATTGACGGGGGCGCAAAACCACAGAAGAGGCGCTCACCCTCACGGGATGTGTGTTATAGAGATTTTATCAGTGCTGTCCCATTACAACTCGAACAGGCTCAATTGGTTACAGGGCTCAGCAGCCAGTAATTGATCGTTGAAGTCGGAAAAACCCTCTAAAATTGGGGTTTTTTCGAAAATCGTAACGCTCAGAATTTCGAGAATTTGATAGAGGCTCAAGTTTAGCCCCAACTGCTTTTTGACGATGGCCACCAGAACATAAACCGAGAGGGCGACCCAGACTTGAGTCTTCACCGCATTCTCGGAGGTGCCGTAGAAAGCCTTGATGCGCAGGTGCTGTTTGATCCAGCGAAAGAACAATTCCACTTGCCAGCGCGCCCGGTACAGTTGAGCGATGATCAACGCGGGGAGCAGAAAATTGTTGCTCAGAAAGGTCAGTCGCAAATCCTTCTCGGCATCGAAATATCCGATGCGCCGCAACGGATCGGGATAGCGCAGCGCGGTTCGCACTCCGGTGAGCACGATGGTCTGATCGGACTGTACGCCGCTGGACCGTTGCACAGGACGAGAGCAGCGACGGTAGAACTGCAGATTCTTTTTGGCGCGGGTGACAAAGAAGGCGCAACTTTGGGTAAAGGCGTAGAGGCGAGCGAAGTCCAGATAACCGCGGTCGAGCAAGTAAAACGCTCCCGCTTCCAGCAGCAGTTCGTCCAGCAGGTTGACGTCGTGCACCTGCCCGCCGGTCACATAAACACTGGTCGGAATGCTGCCGCGCAGGTCCAACAAGGTGTGCAGCTTGACCGCGCTCTTGCGGCGGCGAAACTGGCCCCAGGGAAACAGCGACAGACACAAATCGATGGTGGTCGAGTCGAAGGCATACACGCTCTCGCACAACTCCACACCGAAGGAATCGTCGCGGTAGAGGTCGCGGGCCATGCCAATCAACACTTGCGCAAAGTCGGCATAAATCCGCCAATCTCGAACTTCGTTGGCGTGGGCCAGGGTATTGCGAGAAACTTGCCCCCGGAAGCCCATATGATAGAGCTTGGGTTGCTGGGAGCGGAGACACGTTTCGATGTCGCGCAAGCTGCGGCGATAAGTGAGTTGAGCAAAGGCCAGGCAGAGGAATTGATCCCAACAAGAAAAGTCTTTGACGTAGCGATTGCCTTGGTAGCGATCGACGCAAATCTGAAACTGGTAGGTCGGGATGAAATCCAAAAGTTGAGAAAAAACGGTTCGGCCAAGATTCATCTGCTGTCTCCAAACGAGGGTGGAAAACAGCAGAATCATGCCAAAAATGACGCCCGAAATTGAAATCGAAAAAAACCATCTCGACCTTTATCTTCGCTCCCTCAAGCACTTACAGAAACCGCCCCGATTTTCTTGGGACAGTACTGAGATTTTATGTGAAATCCTAGACCCACACCCGGAGGGTGAACGATGGAAGCAAGCCTACCGCAATTGATTCTGCCCATCAAGATGGAAAGAAGTTCGGAGCGGCTGACCAGTCTGGGCGGGCTGGTGGTGTTGGAGGAACTGGCGCGAGCGGTGAAGCTGTGGGAGGAGGTAGAGGGCGCGCTGGAGGGTCCGAAGTCGGGACGAGGATATAAGCCGCGGGAGTTTGTGCAGGCGCTGGTGTGGATGCTGCATGCGGGAGGAAGGCGGCTGGAGGACTTGCGGGAGTTGCGGGCCGAGCAGGAGGTGCTGGGGGAGTTGGGCTTGGAAGTGGTGCCGGACGCCGGGACGGTGGGGGACTGGCTGCGTCGGCAAGGACGGGGCGGGGCGGAAGCGATCCAGCAGGTCAGCCGGAAACTGGTGGCGTCTTGTTTCGAGCAAGAGGAAGTGATTCTGGATGTGGATGCCACAGAGATCGAGGCGGAGAAGCAGGAAGCCGCGTGGACCTATAACCACGTGCAGGGCTACATGCCTTTGCTGGGGTACGTGAACGGGGTGTGCGTGGGTCACCAGTTTCGGGAAGGCAATCAGAGTCCCAGTGCCGGGATCTTGGAGTTTGCACAGAGCTGCGAAGCGGCGCTGCCGCCGGGGAAGCGAATCTATTTCCGCAGCGACAGTGCGGCCTACCAAGCGGCCGTGATTAACCATTACAGCCAGCCAGGGCGCAGTTTCACGATCACGGCGGACCTGGACGCCGCCGTGAAGCGAGAAATTCAGAACCTGCCGGCAGGGGCTTGGCAACCCTACCGGACGCAAGCGGGCATCGCCACCGACCGCGAGATTGCCGAGACGGTGCACACCCTGAACGGGACCAAGCAAGCTTTCCGGTTGATCGTATTGCGCTGGCCGAATCCGCAGCCGAATTTGTTCGAGGCGGAGCGCTATTGCTATCACGCGGTGGCCAGCAACCGGGAGGAGCCGGCGAGCGAGGTCGTCTGGAAGCACAACCAGCGAGGGGAGAGCGAGAACTGGCATAAGGAACTGAAGGTGGGTTTTGGCATGGAGGTCGCCGCGGCGACCCGTGCGGGCAGTTGGAGGCCAATGCCCTGTATTTTGCCATTGGGGTGTTAGCCTACAATTTGGGGCAAGTGTTGAAAGGGCGGGTGCTGCCGGCGTCCTATCGCACGGTGACGGTGGCCACGCTGCGCTGGAAGGTGTATCGGCTGGCGGGGAAGCTGGTGCGCCACGCGCGCGGCTGGATGCTGCAGATCAAGGCCGACCTGGAGAAATGGCTCTTATTGCAATCCGCTCGGGTCTGTTGCGCGACGCTGCGGACCTGAAGCAGGGAGGCAAAAAACGGCTAGCCGTGGAACTACCGCGCGGCGGTGTCCGCGGGGGGTGGGAAAAAATCATCCGGAGGACGCATGGGCCCCTGAATCATGAGCTGAATTGACTCGCGACTTCCCTTCGGTTAACCGAAGGTCGCGCCCGTCACCCTTTCCACCTCCTCACAACCGCCTCACCCCGCCAATCGCGATTCTTGGGGCCTACTGCTTTCTTGCTTGGTGAGCCGGCTGGGACTCGAACCCAGAACCCCTGCCTTAAAAGGGCAGTGCTCCACCGTTGAGCTACCGGCCCACATTGGTCGCTCGCAAGGTCGGTGGCTCAACCATCCCGCCGCTGGCGGCCAGGATGCTGCGCCTCCCTCGACATTCAGAACGAGAGGACACCAGAGGGCGTGGCCTTGCGCTGCATCTCCTAACAACTTACACCAGTGGGACCGCACCCGTAAACACCAATCGCAGCAGCCGCGATCTTTCTCGCTTGACAGAGTATGAGTGAAATTGTACATTATTAAACGTGGATTGTACGTTAGCGAGGCTTCCATGGCGGCAGTTTGCTTCGACATCAAAAAGGTAACAGCCACAGATTTCAGGGATAGGCTTAAGGACTACCTGAAAGCGGCGCGAGCCAATCGAGTGGTGCTGGTCGAAAACCGGCGGCAACCTGCAAAATACCTTGTGGACAAAGAATTTCTGGATTCTCTGGTTAAAGAGCGTGAATCCATCCTTGCGACACTGGAGATTCTCACTGATCGAGATCTTACCGACCGTTTGCTGTATCTTTCTAAAACCATTGATGATGATGTTGCCGCTGGGCGGTTGCTCAGGACGGCAGACGTTTTTGGCGCATGACGAAGAAGCAAAAACGTCCTTCTCCCCCACCTCCCGTTGTAGCAGGGACGCAGTCCAAACCTTGCTTTGAACTCAGATATACGCCGGATGCTGCTACCGACATTAGAAGCCTTGACGGAAGCGTCCGAAAGCAGCTTCGCAAGGTCTTGGAGAAGAAGTTCGCCGTTGATCCCGAGGGATACGGCTTGCCCTTGCGGGGTCCGCTGGCGAACTATTGGAAGCACGAGTTTGGAAATCATCGCATCGTCTACAGGATTTATCCCCAGCATCATGTAGTAGTCGTGTGCGCAGTGGGAGTCCGCAAACAAGGCGACGCCGAGGACATTTACAGGCAACTGGAATCGGTGGCCAGAACGGGGCGTCTGGCAGGACAACTTGCCTCGGTGCTCAAGAACCTTCTGCCAAAGGTACCCGCCACCTGAAGCCTTTGCTTCTGACTCCTGTTCTTCCACTTGTCACTTGCCACTCGTCACTGTCCTTGAGATATTGCCGCCTGTGCGTTACTCTGTTTAGCTCCCAGGTTGCCGCCAAGAAAGGCGGAAGCAGCTGTGAATATCCAACAATTCATCCGGGCTCTATTTGATTTGAGAGGAGAAGAATCATGGCGAATGTTAAAGGTCTAAAGGTGAACGAACCGACCCAGCGCTTGCGCGGCACCCTGCCGAAGATCGGGATTCGGCCGGCCATCGATGGACGGCGCAAGGGGGTCCGGGAATCGCTGGAGAACCAGACCATGGAAATGGCCAAGTCCGCCGCCAGGTTTTTTCAAGAGCACCTGCGGCACCCCAACGGACTCCCTGTGGAATGCGTGATCTCTGACACCTGCATCGGCGGCGTGGCGGAGGCTGCGGAGGCTGCGGACAAGTTTGCGCGCCAAGGTGTAGGACTTTCTCTTACCGTTTCGCCCTGTTGGTGCTACGGCTCCGAGACCATGGATATGGATCCCCTCACGCCCAAAGCGGTCTGGGGTTTCAATGGCACCGAGCGGCCCGGAGCAGTTTACCTAGCAGCAGTGTTGGCGGGACACAATCAGAAAGGGCTACCTGCATTCGGCATTTATGGAAAGGACGTGCAAGATGCGGGTGATACGAGCATCCCGAGGGATGTGCAGGAAAAGCTCCTGCGCTTCGCCAAAGCCGGGCTGGCCGCGGCTGAAATGAAAGGCAAGTCCTATCTTTCCCTCGGCTCCGTTTCCATGGGCATTGCCGGTTCTATGGTCGACGCGGCGTTCTTCCAAAACTTTCTGGGCATGCGGAATGAGTATGTGGACATGTCGGAATTCGTGCGGCGAATCGACGAAGAAATCTATGACCGGAAAGAATACTTACGCGCCAATAAATGGGTGAAGGCGAACTGCCCCGAGGGAAAGGATTACAACGTTCCGAAAATGTCGCGGACTAAGAAGTACGCCGACTGGCATACGGTGGTGAAGATGACCCTGATCGCGCGCGACCTCATGGTCGGGAATCCCAGGCTGGCGGAGCTGGGATTCGGCGAGGAGGCCCTTGGGCACAATGCAATTCTGGCCGGGTTCCAGGGCCAGCGGCATTGGACTGACCACTTCCCTAACGGCGACTTCATGGAAGCAATGCTCAATTCCTCCTTCGATTGGAACGGCATTCGGGAGGCTATTGTCTTCGCCACCGAGAACGATTCGCTCAACGGCGCTACGATGCTGTTCGGACATTTGCTGACCGACACGGCACAAATTTTCGCTGACGTGCGGACCTACTGGAGTCCGGAAGCGGTCAAACGCGTCACCGGAAAAAGCCTGACCGGAAAGGCCGGCGGAGGCATCATCCACTTGATCAACTCCGGCGCGGCCACCCTCGATGCCACAGGTGAACAGATGAAGGACGGCGCCAGGGCACTGAAGCCATACTGGGAGATTACTCCGGAGGAAGTGGGGCGATGCCTGGATGCCACCGAGTGGAGCCCGGCAATTACCGAGTACTTCCGGGGCGGCGGCTTCTCCTCCACGTTTGCGACCAAGGGCGAATTGCCGGTGACCATGGCGCGCCTCAACCTGGTGCAGGGTTTGGGACCGGTGCTCCAGATCGCCGAGGGTTACACGGTGGAGTTGCCTAAGGAGGTGCACCACGTACTCGACCTGAGGACCAATGCCACTTGGCCCACCACTTGGTTTGCTCCAATCCTTACCGGTGAAGGTCCCTTCAAAGACGTCTACGCCGTGATGAACAACTGGGGCGCCAATCACGGCGCCATCAGCTATGGCCACATCGGCGACCTGCTGATCTCCCTTGCTTCGATTCTGCGCATCCCTGTGTGCATGCACAACGTGCCGGCAGAGCGGGTGTTCCGCCCCAGCGCCTGGACGGCCTTCGGTGCACAAGACCCCCAGGGAGCAGATTATCGCGCCTGCGCAACCTTGGGTCCCGTGTACGGCAAGAAGTGACGCGAAAGTAGGGGCGGTTCGCGAACCGCCCCTACTTCCCTCAGGCGATTAACTTCTCCAGGTACTGCTTCTCCTTCCGAATATCCTCGAGTTGACGAGGACCGGAGATCTCCCTCTCAATAGTAAGCGGCCCGTCGTAACCGAGTTTCTTCAGGCGCGAAATAAGCTTGGGGAAATTCGCCTTTCCCTGGCCGATCGGGACTTCCTTGCCGAGCTTTTTCGGGTCGGTGGGGAAGAGCCCGTCTTTGGCGTGGGTGCCGCGCACCAGCTTGCCGATTACGTCCAGGGCATCGACGGGGTTACCTTTGCCGTAAAGAATCAGGTTGGCAGTGTCCAGGTTGACGAACTGGTTGTCGACACCCACATCGGTGATGGCCCGAAGCAAGGTTACCGGAGTCTCTTGCCCTGTCTCATACAACATCATCTGGCCATTCCCTTTGAGATAGGTCGCAACTTCGCGAAGGGCCGGCAGCAGGTCCTTGTAGACCGAGTCGTTGGGATTCTCGGGAATGAAGCCGAAGTGCGTGTGGATAGCGGGAATCCCCAGCTTCTTGGCGAAATCGGAAGCTTGCTTGAAGTGCGCGATTCGCTGCGCGCGGTATTGCAGGGGCACCAACCCAATGGTCAGTGGCCCTTGGTAGAAGTCGTACACCGCCGGCCCGGGGCCGCCGCTATTGAGGGCGGTGACTTCGAGATTGAACTTCGCGACTGCCTCTCGAATGCCCCCAAGCATTGCGTCAGAGAAATCCTCCGTCGAGACCTGGCAGGAGGGGATTCCCAGGTCATGCACTTTCTGCAAGGCTGCGTCGGGATTATTTCCCATGCCTACAATCAAGCCCAGGCGCATGCCTTTTCGAGCAGGCGCAGCGGGCAGCCCGGACATCAGCCCTGCGGCCCCCGCGGCGGCGGAAACTTTCAGAAAATTGCGTCGGTCAAATGTTTGCATTGATGGTTACCTCGTGTGAAATAGGATTCAGGATTCGGGATTCAGGATTCAGGACCGTGTTGTCTGGCGATGATTCTAGCCCTGGAGTCTGGATCGGCTTCGGATCTTAGGTTTTGGATTTGAATTGCGTCCATCTACCACCTGCTCTCACCCGTCAGCCTCCTGAATCCTGACTCCTGAATCCTGTCTTGTTGACAACTTCTGAGCCTAGAGCATAGTATCCAATTTTGGGCAGAATTGCTCAGGATTAACAAAATGAGACAAGCTTACCTGGATTGTTTTTCCGGCATTAGCGGGGACATGTTTGTCGGCGCCTTGCTGGACCTGGGCTTGCCGCTGGAGCGGTTGTTAGCCGAACTGAAGAAGATTCCCCTGGGCTTTTACGAGTTCAAGCGCACGCGCGCGGTGCGGGGCCATCTGGCGGGGACGCGCATCGAGATTCTCATCCCGGCGGAGCAGCCCCACCGGAAGCTGGCGGACATCGAGGGACTGATTGCGCACAGCGGGCTATCGGCAGGCGTCAAGGAACAGGTCCTGAAGGTCTTTCGCCGCCTGGCGGAGGCGGAGGGAAAGCTGCACAACATGCCGCCCGAGCAGGTGCACTTCCACGAGGTTGGCGCGGTGGATGCGATTCTCGACATCGTGGGAACCTGCGCCGGACTCGAGCTCCTCGATATTGCGCAGCTCACCTGTTCGCCGGTGAATGTGGGCAGCGGAAGCGTGCAGGCCGCGCACGGCTCGCTGCCGGTCCCGGCTCCCGCCTCGCTCGAATTGCTCAAGGACGTCCCCATCTATTCTTCCGGTGTCGTGGGAGAACTGGTGACTCCCACCGGGGCGGCGCTCATCACCACGCTGGCCGCCGGCTTTGGACCCATCCCGGCCATGAAAGTGGAGCGCATTGGCTACGGCGCTGGAGCAAGGGAAATTCCCGGGCAGCCGAATCTGGCGCGCTTGCTGCTGGGGCAAAGCGCGGAGCCTGTCGCGGCCCAGCCCGGCACGCCCGGCGATGAAGTGGTTTCCGTGATTGAGGCCAATGTGGACGACATGAGCCCGCAGCTTTACGGTTTCTTCATTGACCAGGCTCTGGCCGCAGGCGCCCTGGACGTGACCTGCACTCCCATCCAGATGAAAAAGAACCGCCCTGGAATCCTGGTGAGCGTGCTTTGCACTCCCGAGAAAAGCGAGGCGCTGGCTCAAATGCTCTTCGAGCAAACCACCACGATCGGGGTGCGCATCTACGAGGCGCGGCGCAAGATTCTGGAGCGCGAACTGCTCAGCGTGGAGACGCCTTATGGCGCAGTCACAGTCAAAGTGGCCAGGCGCAACGGTAAAGTGGTGAATGTTGCGCCCGAATATGAAGACTGCCAGCGTTTGGCAACGGAAAAAGGCGTTCCACTCAAGCAGGTAATGATTGCTGCGCAAGGCGCTTACCTGGCGACCCAAGGCGCCAGGCGGCCCTGAAACCTGACTTATGCGCACATTCTATCTCACGACTCCCATTTATTACCCCAACGCCCGGCCCCACGTCGGCTCAGCGTACACCACGATTGTTTGCGACGTGCTGGCGCGCTACAAGCGCATGTGCGGTTACGACGTGGCTTTTCTCACCGGCACCGATGAGCACGGGGAGAAGCTCGAGCGCGCCGCTGCGGCGGCGGGCCAGTCGCCCAGCGAGTTTGTGGCGGAGAAGCGGAAGCTATTCGTCGCAGCTTTGGGAGAAGCTTGGCATACCAGTGAGCGAATATCCATACGCCGACGGCAAACCGGATTCGCTGCGTTTCATCTACACTACGCACCCCGATCATGACAGGTCGGTGCAGCGCCTGCTCGTGCGCGCCCGCGAGCGGGGCTACGTCGATAAGCGCCGCTACGAGGGCCGCTACTGCGTTTCCGATGAGCGCTACATCTCCGACAGGCACCGACCCGGTGAACTGCGACATCTGCGGGAGGCCGGCGGAGCTGATCAGCGAAGAGAATTACTTCTTTAGGCTTTCCGCCTTCCAAGATCGTCTGCTGGAACTCTACGAGAAACGTCCCGGAATTCGTGCAGCCGGAGTACCGCAGGAACGAAGTCAAGAGCTTCGTGAAGAGCGGGCTGCGCGATATTTCCGTCAGCCGCAAGCGTCTCAAGTGGGGCATTCCCTGGCCGGACGATCCCCAGCAGGTGTTTTACGTCTGGTACGACGCGCTCACCAGCTACATGACCGGCATCGGCTACGCGCAGGGCGAGAACGGCAACGCAGGAATTCCAGAAATACTGGCGCAACAGACCAGGCGAGTCGGAGCTCGTCCACATGATCGGCAAGGACATCCTGCGCTTCCACGCCGTCTATTGGCCGGCATTTATCATGGCCGCGTATCCCGACCAGCCGGAGATGCTGCCGACCACGGTGTTTGCTCACGGATGGATTTATTACGAGCAAGATAAGATGTCGAAGTCGAAGGGCAACGTCGTTTACCCCGAGCCCATCGTCGACGCGCTCGATTCCTTCGGCGCGCCCGGCAACGACGCGCTGCGCTACTACCTGCTGCGCGAAGCGCCGTTTGGACAGGACACGAGCTTTTCGTACGAGGGGTTGATTCAACGCTACAACTCGGACTTGGCGAATGGGTTGGGCAACCTAGCCAGCCGTACTCTTGCGATGATCCTTAAGTACTGTGGGGGCGAGGTACCAGACTTCGCGGAATTTAGGGAAAGGGTACCGGGATGGGACCAGGGCCTAAAATGGGATACGCTGGCCCGGGAGGTTTCTGCCGCCTACGACGCCTTTAACCTTTCCAGTGCTGCCGAGAAAATCTGGAGGGTCATCTCCCATTATGGAGATGAGTTTCTGGCCACGCACCAACCCTGGACCCACGCGGAGAACCCGAAGAGACGCTATTTTGTGGATGGCGTGCTCTATATAGCGTTCGAGGCGGTGAGGGCTGCCGCGATTCTGGCCTATCCAATCGTTCCGACGGCGACGGAGAAAATCTGGGCGCAACTCGGTTGTGAGGCGTATCTTGGCAAGATTCAAGATCAGCGGATCGACCAGCTCAAATGGGGAGGGCTGAAGCCCGCCACCAAGGTCGGCAAACCCGAACCGACCTTCCCTCGCCTCGACAAGGCCGCCACGCTCGCTAAGCTTGACGAGCTCGCTGAAGCTGACCGCGAACGCGACAGACCGAAGATGGCAGTCACACCACTTGAAACCGAGAAAAAACATGAGGCGAAGGTCGACGACCGAAGTCCCCAGCCCCTAGCCCCTAGTCCCCAGTCCCCAGTCCGCGACAAACCCAAGGAGGCATTCATACCCGTGCAAACAGAGAGAACACCCGAAGCAGCGTCCACGCCCGCGTCCGAATCTCCAGCCCCCAGCCCCCAATCCCCAGTCCCTAGCCCCCAGCCCCCACCCCCCAGCTTGATTTCCATCGAGGATTTCGCCAAGGTGGACATGCGAGTGGGCGAAGTGAAAGCCGCCGAGCACGTTCCTGGCGCTACAAAACTTTTGAAGCTGATGGTGGACATCGGCACGGAAGTCCGCCAGCTTGTGGCCGGACTCGCGGAGTACTATCAACCTGAAAACCTGGTCGGGATGAAAGTCGTGGTGGTCACCAATCTCCAGCCACGCAAGCTTCGCGGCGTGGAATCGAACGGCATGATCGTTGCGGCTTCCGTGGGCGATCACGGCCGGCCTGTCCTGGTGACCTTCAAGGAAGAGGTAGAGAATGGGGCGAGGCTGAAGTAGGGGCGGCCGTCAGTTGTCCGTGGTCTGTTGTCCGTTGCATCCGGAGGAGAGGGTGTTCTGCTATGGCGGGGAGGACCAGCTTTGAGAATCTGCAGGTTTACAAACTGGGCGAGGAACTCGCGCCCAAGTTAAACGCGTACCTTCAATCCATAGGGAGCATTCCGGAGAGCATTCGAGTTGACAAAAACGGGGATAGAGCAACTGACAACGGACAACGGACCACTGACAGTTCTTGTTGATTCCCACGCCCATCTCGAAGATCCCGACTTCGACGCGGACCGCGCGGCGGTGATTGAACGCGCCCGCGCCGCCGGACTGCGCTACCTTCTGACCGTGGGAGGCGGCACCGGACCGGATAACCTGGAGGCGCCCGTCGCGCTCGCCGAGCGCCACGATTGGATTTACGCCACAGTGGGCGTTCACCCGCACGACGCGAAACATTTCGCGGAACGTCACGCCGAGCAAATCCGCAAACTGGCGCAACATCCCCGGGTAGTGGGCGTGGGTGAAATCGGCCTGGACTACCATTACGAGAACTCGCCGCGCGAGATTCAGATGCTCGCCCTCGTCCGGCAGTTGGAATTGGCCCGGGAAGCAAGACTGCCGATCATCATTCACTGCCGTGACGCGTGGCCTGACCTCACGGAGATTATCCAGGCCCACTGGAAGTCGAGCGGCCTCGGCGGCATCCTGCACTGCTTTTCGGGCTCTCGCCAGGATGCCGTAAAATTTCTCGATTGGGGATTCCAGGTTTCGTTTGCAGGGAACGTAACTTACAAGAAGGCAGAGGGCCTCCGCGAAGTGGCGCGTGAGATTCCGCTGGACAATTTATTGACAGAAACCGATTGCCCCTACCTGGCCCCGGTTCCGTACCGCGGCAAGCGCAACGAGCCGGCCTTTGTGCTCGAAGTTGCCCGCACCCTGGCCGCTCTCCGAAACCTGAACGTAGAAGAGTTCGGGGCAATCGTGGTGCGGAACTTTGAGCGGTTTTTCGGGTTAGACAGGCAATAGCTATGTATTTCAACTGCTGGAAGTGTGGCGCGAAGATTGAGTATCCCTCCGGAAGCCGTGTGGGAACGCGCGACGTCTGCCCTGCGTGCGACGCCGACTTGCATTCCTGCCGCAATTGCCAATTTTACGACCCCTCCAAACATAATCAGTGCGCGGAAACCCAGGCCGAATGGGTCCGCGATAAAGGAGCCGCCAACTACTGCGCCTACTTCCGACCTAACCCAACCCTCCTGGCCTGCGCCGAACTCCCCGCCCCCGCGCCCGACGACGCCAAGAAGAGGTTTGACTCGCTGTTTAAGATCTGAACGGTGTTGAGGCACAGCGACTCGCACGGTCGTGCGCGGGCAGGCACGCAGGGACATATGGGCAGGGACATATGTGCATGGAAACCATGACAGTATGTGGTCTGTTTGATAGACTCAAGCTGATTCCGGATTCAAGATTCCGGATTCAAGAGGCGCGCGGTGGGTTACAAACGCTTTGAGGAACTTCCAGTGTGGCAAGCCAGTATCGAACTGGCTCTGGCGACCTATGCCCTGACCGCGCAGCCGCCCTTCCGGCGCCAACGCAGTCTTTGTAACCAGCTCGAGCGTGCCGCGCTCTCTGTTTCGAACAACATCGCGGAAGGGTTCGAGCGGGGCACGAACCAGGAATTGCTCACTTTCCTGTACATTTCACGCGGTTCTGCCGGCGAGGTGCGCTCGATGCTTTGCCTGCTCGAACGCATGCCCGCTTTCGGCAATCTGGAATCCGAAATCTTGAATCTGAAATCCCGTACCGAGAGCATTTCCAGGCAGCTTGGCGCCTGGATTCGCATCCTGTGGGATTCCGACCTGAAGGGTCAGCGCTACGTTACGGAGAAGACGCGCCGGGCAACCCGAGCCCGCCAAGAGCGCGAGGAGTTTCTGAAGAAATTGGAGCAGATTCGGAAAGCGGGCAGCCCAGAGACAGGTGGGCCCGGGAGAGGCGGCCCAGGGACAGTCGGCCCTGACACAGAAAAAACGTGAGATGAACCCGCCTCTTTTCTTGAATCTGGAATCGGAAATCTTGAATACGATCCCCGCCCCGACTCCCTGGCACACGACTCCAAGAAGAAGTTCGATTCGCTCTAAGAATGTCGGCGAGGGTTGTATTAGGTCAGTACATATCGACGTAGAATTGCGCCACTATGCAAGTTCTATCGTCGTATGACCTTCACGCCACTTCAAACCCACCGGCTTTTTCGAAGGCATCGGCGACGCGCAGCAGCCTTGCCTCGTCGAAGTGCCGGGCGAGGAGTTGCATGCCCACCGGAAGGTGTGGTTCCCCTTTGGTCTTTCCGCAAGGAACGCAAATGCCGGGGATGCCGGCAAGGCTGGCGGTGACGGTGTAGATATCGGCGAGATACATTTGCAGGGGGTCGTCCATACGCTCGCCGAGCTTGAAGGCGGGGATAGGTGAGGTTGGGGTGACGATGATGTCCACATCGTCAAAGGCTTCCAGAAAATCCCGGGTGATGAGAGTGCGCACTTTCTGGGCTTTCAGGTAATAGGCATCGTAGTAGCCGGAGCTGAGGACGTAGGTGCCAAGCATAATGCGCCGCTTCACCTCGGCGCCAAATCCTCCGTAGCGTGTCTGCTTGTACATCTCCCGCAAGTCCGCGTGCTGGGCGGAGCGGAACCCATAGCGCACGCCATCGTAGCGGGCCAGATTCGAGCTGGCCTCCGCCATGCAGATGATGTAGTAGCAGGCAATGGCATAATCGGTGTGAGGAAGGCTGATGGGCACGACCTCGCATCCCAGCTTCCCCAGCAGGTCAATTCCCTTTTGGATGTTATCGCCAGTTTCCGGATTGAGTCCCTTGAGATACTCGCTGGGGACGCCCACCTTGAGGCCGCGCACGTTTTGATCCAGCCCTGCAACGTAGTCCTCGACCGGCACGTCCGCCGACGTAGAGTCGTGCGGGTCGCGGCCGGCAATGGTCTGGAGCAGGCGCGCCACGTCGCGGACCGAGCGCCCGAAAGGCCCAATGTGGTCGAGCGAGGAGGCGAAAGCCACGAGTCCGTAACGAGAGACCCGGCCGTACGTCCCCATCATGCCCACAATTCCACAAAAGGCCGCCGGTTGCCGGATGGAGCCGCCGGTATCCGAGCCGAGAGACGCTACGGCCATGTTGGCCGCCACCGCCGCGGCTGAACCGCCGCTCGAGCCGCCAGGCACTCGGGATAAATCGCGGGGGTTATGAGTGGGGAAGAAACCGGAGTTTTCCGTCGAGGATCCCATGGCGAATTCGTCGCAATTCGTCTTGCCCAGGATGACGGCGCCTGCCGCCTCCAGCCTTTCAACGGCAGGGGCATCATAGGGGGCGACGTAATTCGCCAGAATCTTCGAGGCGCAGGTGTTGCGCAGGCCTCGGGTCAGAATCACGTCCTTCACCGCCACGGGGATTCCACCGAGCGGACCCAAGGGCTCGCCGGCGGCAAGCTGCCGGTCGATCTTGGCGGCTTGCTGGAGGGCGCGTTCGGGGCACAACTGCAAATAGGCGCGCACCTCTTTGTCACGCCGCTCGAGGTGCTCGTAGTGAGCTTCGGCTATCTCCACCGCCGAGGCTTTGCGGTTCACCAAAAGCTCGTGGAGTGGGTCGATGGTGAGGTCGGTGAGGTTCATGCTTCCTTTTCGATGACGCGAGGAACACGGAAACAGCCTGCGCTTTGATCGGGCGCGTTGGCGAGAGCCTCCTCCTGCTCGAACGTCTTGTGCGGCTGGTCTTCCCGCAATGAAGGGTTCGCCCGTGCGGGATAGGTCACCTGAGCCATTGGCTCCACTTGCGAGGTATCCAGTTCATTCAGCTTCTGCATGTGCTCGAGAATGGAATCGAGCTGCGGAAGAAATTTCTTTACCTCTTCGGGAGTCAATTCCAGATGGGCGAGTTCGGCGACGTATCGCACGTCCTTTTCTTCGAGTGCCATCAGGCCACCTTTTCACGCTTGCGGCTGAAGTATTTGACGCGGGACCGCCCGATCGCCTGCGGCGCCACGGATGCCATGCCGGGGGTCCGTCGCGGCCAATCCCTCCCGTTGGATTCCGAAACAGAGAGGTCTTCCGGCTGCTGCTGTGACCTGTCCCCGCGAACGAGTTTGCGAGCGCTTATAATCCTGAGACGTGTTACCACGGGCCTGCCCAGGAAGTTGTTCACATGCGCGCGGATTTCTTCCGCCATCTGTCGCAGGGGTTCGGCCCAGTCGTGATCATCCGTGGCCAGCGTCAAAGTTCCCGCGCTGAAGGCCACTGGCCGGCATTCCTTGGCCAGCGCCTTTCCCGCCACGCGGCTCCAAAGAGGGGCCAGGACTTCGACCACAGGGGATTCCAGACGGGACAACTGCGGCTGGAGAACCTTGGGCAGAATGTTCCCGATTTCTTCCATCACTGGGCTCCTATGGTCCGGACTTGTGAGGCGAGCAGACTTGGCAGTCTAGCACATTGGGGCCGGTCGAGGGAAAAACTTGTGACCTCCCTCACAGGTCCCCTATAATTCCTGCGCATGCGTCTCGTCCTTGCCTCAAGTTCGCCGCGGCGCCGGGAATTGTTGCGCCACGCCGGCTTCGATTTCGAGGTCCACCCCAGCCATATCGTGGAAGAGATCCAGCAGGGTGAACTGCCCGAGGAATTTGCGCGCCGCGCGGCGCGTGAGAAAGCCATGCACGTCGCCGCCGTCTCTCCTCCCGGCAGTTTGGTCTTAGGCGCGGATACGGTGGTGGTCATCGACGGGGAGATGCTGGGGAAGCCGTCAGACTTCGAGGACGCCGCGCGCATGCTCCGCCTTCTGTCGGGCCGAACCCACCAGGTGCACACCGGCGTTTGCCTCGTGCGCGCTCCGGGCGAAATTGTGGCGCTCGAGCACGAGACAACCCTCGTGACTTTCCGGGAACTTGATGAGGAAGAGATTCGCCGTTACGTGGAAAGCAGCGAGCCTTTGGACAAGGCGGGCGCCTACGCGGTTCAAGGGCTCGCATCCAAATTCGTCACCCGCATCTCGGGTTGCTACTCGAACGTGGTGGGCTTGCCGGTCGCCCTGCTTTACGAAATCCTTAAGCCACTCGTGAAAGCAGAGCGGGTCAAAGAATGATCCGCTCGTCGCCTTCCCGCCTTGTCACTCGTTCCCGGTCAAGGTACTCGAGCAAAGGGATGGCGTACTTCCTGCTCAGTCCGGTGATCTCCTTGAAGACCGCAACATTGATGCGGTTGCCTCGAGCCTTGCGCCGCGCCAGCAGCTCCTTTAATTGCTGTAACGCCGAGCGGTGGAAAATCAGATCCTCGGTCACTTTGAAGAGCACGTTTTCGCGCAGCAAGATTTGAAGCAGCTTCTCGGCCCGCGGGCGGTCGATGCGCAGCTTGGCCAAGACCTCGGGCGCGCTGGGGACCTCCAGCCCCGTCTTCTCGAACGCCGCGCCGATCTGATCCTTGGCCGCCTGCTCCTCAGGAGTCAGTTGAATCCTGCGTCCGGCGAGGCGCACCGTTTCGCCCTGCACATCAATTCTGGCCTGAGCGGCCAGTGCTTGAAGTAGCGCGTTGAAGAGCAGGTTTGAAGGCAGCCCGGGGTGTGGCGAGGTTGGGACGCCGGTTCTGGAGCGCAAGTCTTCCTTGGGCAGCCCTGCAACCAGGGGATTTTCGGCGTGGAATTTCTCGAGCTGTTCGATCACTCTTTTCGCCAATTCCCGGAAATTCTCCTGATGCACAAACAATTCTGGCGGCTGCCCCAGGAGCAAAAGCCGGTTCGTGGAGGCAAGCGCCCTGCCGACGCGCAGAACTTCGCCAGGAAGCCAGCCGGTGCGCGACACGAGTGCGGGGAGAGGAGCTTCGCCGGCTTGTCGCACCAGCCATTCGAGCCTGACTTGCGGGTCACCCTTCTCTAAAGTGTCGAGAAGGGGCACGACAGTTGGGATCTCGAGAGCGGCGCGGACCGGGCTGGCTATCAAGGACCGATCCGCCTCCGATGGTGGTGACGGGCGAGAACTGGCGGATGATAAAGCGATCGCCCGGCATAAACACGCCGGGTTCGGAAAGCCGGAGTTGAGCGAAGGCGCTGCTTCCGGGCTGCAACTCCTTCCTGTCTAATAGAACCACTTCGGCAATCGTTTCGGAGGTGTGGCAGTGGAAATGGACCCTGGCGCAGTTCTTCAAGGGCCGCGCGGCAGGCAACAAGTTCAACCTGCAATCCAAACGCGCTGTAGTCGCGAAGAGTCCGGGCGGCGCCAGGACCATTCCGCGCGAGATTTCCTTGGTCTCGAGGCCGGGCAGGTTCACGGCCGTCCGCTGTCCGGCCAATGCCGCCTGTGCGGGAGCGTTATGAACCTCGATGCCGCGCACCCGCACCCGCCGGCCCAGGGGGTAGATTTCCACTTCTGCATCCTTCTCGATTCTGCCTGCGATCAGCGTTCCAGTCACCACCGTGCCAAAGCCCTTCATTACAAAAGAGCGGTCGATGGGGAGGCGGAAGGGAAGGTCTTCAGGCTTGGGTGTAACCACCAAGGCAAGCCGTCGCAGTTCGTCCTTCAGAGCTTCGAGACCCTCGCCGGTCTTGGCGCTCACCGGCAGCAGCATGGCGCTCTCGAGGAAAGAACCGCGCACAAACTCTTGCGCTTCGAGCTGGACCAGATCGATGATGTCCCCGTCTACCAAATCGGTTTTGGTGATGGCCACCAGACCCTGGCGAATCCCCAGCAGTTTGCAGATGTCAAAGTGCTCGCGAGTTTGGGGCTTAATGGACTCGTCGGCCGCCACCACAAGTATGACCAGATCGATTCCTCCCACTCCCGCCAGCATGTTTCTCACGAAACGCTCGTGGCCAGGCACGTCAACGAAGCCAACGCGTATTCCTCCGCCGAGGTCCAGGTGGGCGAAGCCGAGGTCAATCGTTATTCCGCGCCTCTTCTCTTCCTCGAGACGGTCGGGGTCAATGCCCGTCAGCGCCAGCACTAACGCCGACTTGCCGTGATCAATGTGACCTGCCGTCCCCACAATGAGGTATCGCATGGCCTGTTTGATTATGCGAGAAAGGAGGCCCGGAAGCAATCGCTGTGAACTTGCTCGGCTAGCACAAGCAAGCCCTGCCGGTCTTCAACATTCGGATGACCGCAAAAACCGATAATGGTAAACTGGTTTGACAGGGGCCCCTATCGCAAAGTTCCGGGAGGAATACCATGCACAAGCGATTTTTGTTTGTTGTCGGCATTATAGCGCTGCTGTGCCCGCAGCTTTTCGCCGACCAAGTGGTTTTGAAGAACGGTGATCGCTTGACGGGCAACATCGTGAATTCGGACGGTAAGACACTCACCTTGAAATCCGAGTTTGCAGGCGAAGTCAAGATTCAATGGGATGCCATTACGGAAATAACCTCCAGCCAGCCTCTATACCTGACGGGAAAAGACGGTCAGGTGCTGGTGGGCCAGGTCAAAACGAGCGACGGGAAGTTTCATGTTCAGACCACAAATTCCGGGGAAGTCAGCGTGGCCAAAGACGTCGTTCAGAGCGTGCGCTCGAAAGAGCAGCAGAGCTCCTACGAGGCCGAAATCGAAAGGTTGCGTCATCCCAAGCTCACGGATTTCTGGGGGACCGCTGTCGACACGGGCGTGGCTATTGCGCGGGGGAATACCGAAACCTTCACTTTTAACCTGTCGGGTAAGGCGGCGCGCACGACGGAGAAAGACAAGATAAGTGTCAACTTCCTCTCACTGTACTCCGACAACAGCGTCGCAGGTAAATCCGTCACCACCGCCAGTCTTGTTGGGGGCGGAACCCGATACGATCTTAACGTCAGCAACAAATGGTTCGGCTTTGGGCAGCTTGATCTTTTGCATGACCGATTCCAGGAGTTGGATCTGCGCGTCGTGCCCGGCGGCGGTCTGGGCTACCATGCCATCAAAAGCAGGAACACTACACTTGACCTCTCTGCGGGCGGCTCACTGAACAAAGAGTTCTTTACCAATGGGACGGACCGGACGTCTGGTGAAGTTCTCCTTGGCGAGGCATTTTCCCACAAGTTCTTTAAGATCACGACGCTGACCGAGAACTTACAACTCTTCCCCAACCTCACGGACACGGGGCAGTTCCGTTACGTTTTCAATATGGGGATCAACACGCAGCTTACCAAGATCCTGAGTTGGCAAATTTCGTTCGTGAGCCTCTATTTGAGCAATCCGCCCCCAGGAGTGAAGACCACAGACGGAGTTCTTACCACGGGATTGAGGTTTACTTTTGGAAAGCCTCTCTGATGCGGCTTGTAGGGGCACGCCATGGCGTGCCCCTACTTCTCGGGCGACGGCTTGCTGGGTCGAGTGGCCCCCGGCTTTTCGGTTTCAGCGCCCAGCCAGACGCTCGCCACTGCCCAATTCCCCAGACGCTTTTGCAGAACCAAGTCGTATTTAGCGACGGCAGAGGGGTCTTCGAAAGTTACGGCAGCCAGCGCGCGCTGGCGGTCTGGCGAGAAGGTGAGATTCTGAATCTCTACCTTAACTTCCGGCTTCGCCAGCGTGCGGTGGGCCCCGGCATCGAGCGGCGAGGGAGGAGGAGGCTGAAGCGCAGGAAGGAAATAAGTGCGGACGGCAGCGTCGATCGACCCATCCGCTTTCTTGCCTTCCGGAGTGGCCAAATATTTGGAACGAATCTGAATGACATCGAGGGCGTTTTCCAGGTCGTCGCGGACGACCACGTCGTTCACCTTCTTCTCCGCCTGGCGAATCAGTTCCACCAGCTTGGGGTCGGTTCGAACCGTGAGGGCTAGAATCGCCGCCTCGGTCACCGTGCGGTCGGGCTCTGCATCTGACTTGTTGATTACCTCAAAAAGTGCTTGAGTGGCTTGGTCGGTGTCGTACTCGGCCAGGGCGCCATAGTAGAAGCGGCGCAGGTTGAGATCGCGCTTGTCCGTCTGAAGTTTCCAGAGGATTTGTATCGCTTGTGCTCCCCCTATGAAGGCCAGCGACTGTGCCGCGTACTCGGCGGTACGGTCATCCTTGAGGGCCTCGGCCAGTTGCGGAATGATGCTCCGCCCTGCCGCGAATGTGGCGCGAAAGAGCGAGTCCGCCGCCTCCGCGCTCGGGGCGCTCAAAATGGCGTCCAAGAGTTCTGCCGCCCAGTCGCCGGGAAGTGGTGCTTGACCTTCTTCGCTGCCCTCATTTTCTGGAGCCTGCTGCGCTTGGGGGACGTTTCCCGGCGGAGTGGGCGCCCCCTGCTGCTGCGCAATGCAGGGGGCGGCGAGGAAAAGGCAACAGACCGCGAGCAGAAAGCTCTGCGAGGCGCGCCCTAGCGAACCCCCGCTGTCTGCTCCCTTCGTGATTCCTTTTACACTGCGCATTATTTCATCTGCCGATTTTTGGATGCCATGCGATCCACAAGAGTTGGAGCAACTACCCAGCCCGCCCATCCAGGAGCGGAGGCAGATCGCGCAGGTTGTCCAAGAGTATGTCTGGACCAGCCTCTTCCAGCGCCTGCGGTCCGAACCCATAAGTTACGCCACACGTCCAGACGCCCGCGTTGCGGCCTGTGAGCACATCCGTATCGGAATCGCCGACAATGAGCGTCTTCTCTGCGGGGATTGACACGCAGCTCATCAAGGTCTTAATTCCCATCGGATGGGGTTTCTTCAGGGGAAAGCTGTCGCCCCCATAGATCTCAAAAAAATACGAGGCGAGCCCAAGCCCGGCAATTATTTCGCGGCTGAAGCGGGTGGGCTTGTTCGTCAGGATGACCAGCTTTCGACTCCCGAGACCCTCCAGAGCTTCGCGCACCCCGGGGTAGGCGATCGTGTTATCGAGCAAGTGATGGGCATAATAGTCCAGAAAGAACGTAAGCCCCTTCTCCACCTCGCCGTCGCGGGCCTGGTCTCCCAGCGCCCGCTTCATCAGAACGGTCACGCCGTGGCCCACATAGGACGTGACGGCTTCGAGAGACAGGGGGCCCAATCCCATATGCTCCCGCATGGCATTAACGCTCAGAGCCAGGTCCTTCTTGGTGTCTGCGAGCGTGCCGTCCAAGTCGAAGACGACCAGTTGGATTCCCGGCAAGCGGCGCCTATACGTTGTCATTAACATTCCTTCCGTTCACAAAGCGGGCGGAGCCGCCCCTGGCTCCGGCTCCAGCGCGCGAAGCACGAGCGCCGCTTCCTCTGCTGAAATCGGGTTGAAATAGAATCCCTCACTGCCCAAATAGCGGCGCTCGCCCTCCACATCGGGATGGAGTTCGATGTGCCAATGGAAATCCTCTGGCACCGTCTTCCACCAATCCCTGGTCGGCTTTTGCGACTCGAGGTTGGGCTCGGTGTGGATAACGAAGTGCAAAATCACGGAAATCTTTTCGATCCTCTGAAGGCAGGGCTTCAAAAAAGAAGCAAGAGACCTCACACGGGCCGGCTCCGCCAAATCCTTTTCAAAGGAAGAGGAGTGCTGGATCGGCAGCACCCACAATTCGTACGGCGAGCGGGAAGCAAAGGGACAGACCGCGATAAAATCCGCATTCTGGTCCACCACCCGCTTCCCTTCCTGAATCTCCTGTTGAATGCAGTCACAAAAAAGGCAGCGTTCTCTCCTCTGGAAATGCAATTTGCTCCACCGGAATTCAATCTCCAGGAATTGCGGCAGAACCGGCGAACCCAACACTAGGGAGTGGCAATGACCGTGTTCATTCCGGGCCGCGAGTCCTTGGTCCTTGAAAACAGAAACGTAGCGAAGCCGAATGTCTCGCTTGAGATCAAGGATGCGATCACGATAAAGGGCGATGCCTTGCGCCACCTGAGCGACCGGAAGTTCCGCCAGCGTCACCCCATGTCGCGGAGTCTCAACCACGATCTCATGCGCGCCAACAGGGCTCATGCGGTCGAACATGCCCACGGCCCGCCGGTCTTCCTCACCCTCCACGAGAAAGATGGGAGCGCGATCGTGAAACACCCTGGCGCTCCATGCGCCCTCGTGGTCTCTCAGTTCCTGGATGGCCCGGGGCGTGAAGTGCTCATTTCCCGGACAAAAGGGGCAGACGGCTTCTGCATCGTCGAAATCCGCCATCACCCGCCTTTTTCCGGTCACTACCCATCGGTGCGCGACCGGGTCGAGTCGAAGTTCAGCCATTGTCGTCGCCTCTCTGTAAGGCTCCCTCCCGAGGGCCAGAAACAGCCCCGACCCTGGAGTTGCACCCCTGACGGTACGGACAAGAAGCTCGCAACCAGTTAGTTTAGTCCCAAATGTTCCATGCGTCATCCCTGCTGGGCAGGAAGTTGCGGCGACCCGTTGCTGCAACTCAAACAGCGGAAAGGGGAATGGGCCGCAAGCGGCAGCGGTTGACCGGTTGGTGTGAGCTCTTGCCAAAGGAGGAGCGGCCGGCAGGCCAGCTTGGCGTGTGGGTCAGAACCAACCATGCCGTCGAGGTTAGTTCTCCACCGCAGCCGCAACGGCGTTCGAGACCCGGCGCAGAAACAGACCATTGTCCAAGGCTAATGGGTGGTTCGTCAGGATTACACAGATTATCTGGGTTTCCGGATCGGCCCAGTCCATGGTCCCGGCCGAACCGAGGTGACCGAACCCGCTCGGCGATAACAGGTCACCGAGACCCCTATCCTGGGAATGGCCCAGCATCCAGCCCAGTCCCCAGGCCCCCTGCAGGCTTGCAGTCTGATCGGAAGTCATTGCTCTCACTGTCGCCGGGCTGAGGACACGTCTTCCCGCGTAACTGCCACCGTTCAGAAAGGTTTGGAGCAGTATGGCCAGATCCATGGTGGTGGTGTGCATCCCTCCCCAGGGACTCCCTAAACTTCGCCAGTACTCGCTATTTGCTCCCCAGCTTGCCAAGTCTTCGGGGGTGGTTGGCAAAGGCTCAGTATTGCCGGGGTCCTGGACCTGGACCGTGTCGCCAATCCTCATCCGGCCCAGCCCGAGCGAACTATGCTTCATTCCTAACGGTTCGAAGATCTCCTTCCACTCGATATCGCGGATGGGGATTCCCGCGACCCTCTCGACAATCTCCGCTGCCAGCAGTATCCCCATGCTCGAATAACGCCAGGCTGTGCCAGGAGTGAACAGCAGCGGAGTGGTATAGGTGCGCTTGACGAACTCGCTCAGGGGCGCATGGGCGTGACGGAGCTCGGGGTTCTCTGGCAACTGATCCGGCAGCCCGGAAGTATGCCTAAGCAAATCCCACACTCGCACCTTGCTCCTTTCACCTCCCCTGAATTCGGGCAGGTACGTGGAGACCGCCTCGCTAAGCGAAACCTCACCGCGCTGGACGAGAATCATCAGCGCCGTGGCGGTCACGGGCTTCGACAAGGAAGCGACGAGGTAAACTGAATCAGGTTCGACGGCGGGCGATCCCACCTGGAACGAAAGATGACCGAATCCCTTGTGCAGTACGATAGTCCCACGTCGTGCGACCAGGATCGACGCCGCGCCAATGGTTCCTTGGCAAACCGCTGATTCCACCAGAAGCGCCGCACGATCGAGTGCGCTGCCGGACATGCCAACCGAGGCTGGGTCTCCCGGCCGAAGCTGAGCGAGCGCTGGCAGGGTGGCCAAAATCAGAGCCATCCCGGTGCGCCTCAGACGTCCGAGCGTCACCGCAGAGCTATTTCGGTGAGTCACGTTGTGAAATCGTAGCCAGTCATCTGGAATCTGTCAACGAGGTTGCGAAGCCCGGGTGCGCGACATAAGTGTGGGGGGTGATGGGCTTGGCTTTTGCGAGGACGTAAACCGTGCGTAATGATACGCTAGGCATAAGGAGGCACCTTATGCCGGATTCTCTTTCTGCCTTGGAAGCGGAACGTCGGTCGATTTTGCATCAGATCTCCGAACTGGGTGACTTTCGGCCGGGATCGATCACCGCCACCCAGGGGCGCTGCGGGAACCCCCGCTGTCACTGTCATCAGCCTGGGGAGGCGGGCCATGGCCCCACGCTCCGTCTCACCTACAAGATGCGAGGCAAGACGGTGACCGAGAGCTTCTCCAGTCCGGAGGCGCAAGGCAAGGCGGAGCGCGAGATTGCCGAGTTCCGCAAGTATCAGCAACTGAGCCGCGCTTTTGTAGAGCTGAACGATAAGATCTGCCGTCAGCGTCCGATCCCGGAGGAGGCGGGAAGGAAGGAGCAGGAAAAAAAACGGCGGAAGCCATTCAGCGGGAAGTGGCGGAAGAAGTAGAGTCCCTCCTGGCGGTGATTTTTGCCGGACGGCGCAAGTCGGGAAGGCTGGACTTGGAAGCCGTGGAGATGGCGACCCGCGCCGCCCTGCACCGCGCGGGGGCCGGAATGCTGGAGGAACTACTCACCCCAGAGGAGGAGTTTTCCCGCCAAGTTCCCTGCCTCTGCGGCCAGGCCGCTCGATATCACCAGATGCGTCCCAAGCGATTGTTGACCGTGCTGGGGCGAGTCGAGACCGAGCGTCCCTACTACGTGTGTACGCACTGTCAGCGAGGCCAGAGTCCGCGCGATCAAGAACTGGATGGGGTGGGCAGCGAGTATTCCCCCGGGGTACGGCGCATGATGGGCTGGGTGGGTAGCGAGTCGTCGTTTGAGCAGGGACGGGAGCAACTGGAACTGCTGGCGGCGCTGGAGGTCACCACCAAGGCGGTGGAACGGCAGGCAGAAGCCTTGGGGATGGAAATCGCGGCGCAGGAGCAGGTGGAAATTGAGCAGGCCCTGGAACTGGAGTTGCCGCAAAAGGGACCGGAAATCCCGGTGCTGTACATCGAGATGGATGGAACGGGGGTGCCGACGGTGGCCTCCGAGACGGAGGGACGAACTGGTAAAGAGGGAGAACAGGCCGGCACGCGGGAGGCGAAGTTGGGCTGTGTGTTTACGCAGACGAGGGTGGATGCGAAGGGCCGACCGCTACGCGACGAGGCTTCCACGACCTATAGTGGAGGGATCGAAACGGCAGAGGCCTTTGGCCGAAGGATGTACAGCGAAGCCGGGCAGCGGGGCTGGAGCGGGGCGAAGAAGAAGGTAGTGCTAGGGGACGGTGCCGTGTGGATCTGGAACTTGGCGGACGAGCACTTTCCAGGTTCGGTTCAGATCGTGGACCTCTACCACGCTCGGCAGCACTTGTGGGACCTGTCGGGAAAGTTGTGGGCTACCGAGGAGCGCCAGCGCCAACGATGGACGAAGAAGCTGGAACAGAAACTCGAGGGCGGCAAGATCGAGTCCTTAGTCAAGGAGTTGCGGTTCTTGCCCCCATCCACCCCCCAGGCGGCGGAGTTCCTCCGGCTCGAAGCCGATTACTTCGCCCGCAACGCCCCGCGCATGCGCTATCCCGAATTTCGGCGACAAGAGTTGTTTGTGGGCTCAGGCGTGATCGAGGCGGGGTGCAAAACCGTGATCGGGTCGAGGCTCAAACGCTCGGGCATGTTCTGGACGGTGCGTGGCGCCAACGCCATCCTCGCCCTTCGCTGCAATCGTTTGAGTGGCAAATTTGAAGACTATTGGGAGAACCGCAGGTGCGCCTAACCGTCACAGTTTTGTCGCGCACCCGCGAAGCCCCTGCCGAGCAAGCTACATTACAGATTTCTCGACGGTTCAGGGGCGGTGTGATAACTTCACAGTCTTACATACGGAGACGGCTCATGGCTGAAATTCATCCCTTTCGCGCGCTTCACTACAATCCCTCACCGGTCGGGGAGCTTCGTAATGTGGTGACGCAGCCCTACGATAAAATCTCTCTCGAGATGCAATCGCGCTACTACCGTTCCAGCCCCTTCAACCTCGTTCGCGTGATTCGAGGCCAGCCTCAAGCGGATGACAATCCCCAGGACAACGTTTACGTTCGCGCGGCGCGGCACTTCCGGGAGTGGATCGGAGACCGCATCCTGGTCTCGGAGGCGGAACCCGCGATCTACCCTTATGACCAGGAGTATGAGGTTCCAGGCCGCCCGGGAAGCAAAAAAGTGCGCCGCGGCTTTATCGCTCTATGTCGACTGGAGGATTACTCGGCGAGGATCATCCACCCGCATGAGGAGACACTCTCGGCGCCCAAGACCGACCGGTTGGAGCTGTTAAAGGTCACTCACGCCCATTTCGGGCAGATTTTCGCGCTGTACGGCGACCCCACCGGATTGGTCGAATCCCTGCTGGCGGAGGCGTCTCGAGAGAAACCGTGGGAGCAAGTCGCCGACGAGTACCAGACACTGCATTCCGTCTGGCGCATTACTGAACCGCAGGCAATCCAGCGCGTTGTGGCGGCGATGGCGGACAAAAGACTGGTCATCGCCGACGGCCATCACCGCTACGAGACGGCGCTGGCCTATCGGGATTATTGCCGCACCCGCGGAATCTCCGATAACCGGGCAGAATACGTGATGATGACCTTCGTTCGAATGGAGGCAGACGGCCTCACCATCCTGCCGACTCACCGCCTGGTTCACAGCCTGCCGGCTTTCGATTGGGCCGAGTTCTTGTCTCAGGCCCGTTCTATCTTCGAGGCGGAAGAGTTCGCGGCCCAGGGTGAGGACAACGATTGGGCAAACCGCTTCCTAGAAAGTCTGGCGCGGGCGGGGCGTGAAGGGCCGGCGTTCGGCGCCTACGCCGGACGTGGGAAGTTGGCGCTTCTCCGTCTGCGCCGCGGCTTTGACCTGGACGGCGCTCTGAACGACCTTCCCGCAACCCTGCGCCGGCTCGACGTCATCCTACTGCACCGCCTGATTCTCCAGCAGATACTCGGCATCGACCGCCAGGCGGTGCGGGAGGAAAGAAACCTGACCTATCATCGGGAATTCCCCGCCGCGGCTGAGGCGGTTGCCAAGGGCGAGGCGCAACTCTGCCTCCTGCTGAACCCCACTCCCGTCGAGGCCGTGCGCGACAATGCCTTGACGGGACTGACGCTTCCGCAGAAGTCCACCGACTTCTACCCCAAGCTGCTCTCGGGGCTCGCCATCTACTGGCTGGATAACCCGGCGGGACTGTAAGGCACGTGTCGGGTGTCAGGTGCCTGGTGTCAGGGTTCAAAGACGAGCCTCACCGTACCGAAAACCCTGCCCTCTCCCCCTTGGGCGAGAGGGGGGCCCGCGCCGATGACGCGTAGCACCGATGTGAGGGGGTCGAGAACCTCCTCCACAATGGCGGCCACACGACTGGAAATGCGAGGGGACGCCACAGCATGCCCCTCCTGGGCGGCTGAGCGCGGACTAGCGACGGACCCTTATCAGGCCGTGAAGGATTTCACCGCTCCTTCGACGCTATCGTACACATCGAAGACTGTAACGAGTTTAGTGATATTTAGCTGCTCGCGAAACCTCTTCGTGAGGTTCGCCAGCTTCATACTGGCTCCCTGGCTCTGCGAGGAAGTGTAGCCGGCGACCAGTGTGCCCAGGCCGGCGCTATCGATGTAGCTGACATTCCCAAGATCCAGCACCAGGCGCTTCTTCCCCTGGGCCAGGATATCTTTGATCTTTGTGCGGAGTTGATTGCTCTCTTCGCCCAGCGTTACGCGCCCCGACAATTCCAGAACCGTAACCCCGCTGGATTCCATCACGACAATTTGCAACGCCATAATCGGCCTCCTTGAGATACACCTACAATCCCCACCCTTTGCAACTCGCGTCCCACTCGCGGATCGACTTAGCGCCAGCCTTCAGGCCGGCACCTGCCGACCTAAAGGTCGGCGCTACCTTAGTCGGAGAATCTCGGTCCGTCGTGCAGCACGGCCCTGCTTGCCACCTGGCCTCCCTGCAACGCCGCCAGGAAGCTCAAGATTTTACAGAGGATTCTAGGAAAAGTAAATCAATGATAGCGTTCACGCATGAAGTCGGCAATGCTTGCGTAAGCGCGCTCGAGCGTCGGCACGTCCGGCAGGAAGACGATGCGGAAATGGCGCGTCTCTGGTGCCTGCCCAAACCCGCTGCCGTGCACGACAAGAATCTGCCTTTCGAGCAGCAGGTTGCGTACGAAATCCTCATCGCTCTCCGGAATTTCCAGCCGGGGAAAGGCGTAGAAAGCCCCCAGCGGTTTCACGCAGCTTATGCGCGGAGTGGTGTTGCACCATTGCAGGGTGAGGTCGCGGCGGAGGCGCAGTTTCCCGCGCACCTCCACCAGATGGTCTTGCGGGCCCTCGAGCGCCGGACGCACGGCGTACTGTTGCGGATGGTTCGAACAAAGCCGCGCCCGCAACAACTTGTGCACCCCCTCGACATAAGGCTTCAGCGCGGCGCCGGGGCCGCTCACCACCGTCCAACCCACGCGCCAGCCGGGGACCAGATATGCCTTGGAAAGGCCATTAAACGTTACCACCGGAAGGTCCGGGGCCAGTGAGGCAATGGAGGTGTGCGTGCAGTCGCTGTCCAGAATTAACTTGTCATAAATCTCGTCGGCGAAAATCAGCAGGTTGTTCTGCCGGGCAAGTTCCGCGATCGCCTCCAGGGTCTTCCGCGAGTAGACCGCTCCGGTAGGGTTGTTGGGATTGATGACCACGAGGGCGCGCGTGCCGGAGGAGATGCGGCTGGAGAGTTGTGCGAGATCGGGTTCCCAGCCGTTCGCTTCGTCCAGCGGGTAGGAATTGAGCGGGGCGCCTGTCTTTGCCAGCACGGCGGAATAGAGCGGATACTCGGGGCTGGGCGTCAAAACGTTTTCGCCCGGGTCGAGGAGTGCGGCGAGGCAAACATCCACTGCTTCGCTCACGCCCGCGGTCATGAAGACGCTCTGGATGTTGCGGATACCTTTGCGCTCGGCCTCGGCGCGCGCCGCAGCCACCGCTTCCGGCACTCCCAGCGAGGGCGCGTAGCCGTCCAGCCCATCGCGCATCGCCTTCACCACGGCCTCGATCAGGTGGGGCGGCGTGCGAAAGTCGAATTGAAGCGGGTCGCCGATATTGAGCAGCAGGATTTCCTTGCCTTGGCGCGCCACCTCGTCGGCCAGCACCGCAAGGTCGCGGATGGCGTAACGCACCTCGGCCAGCCGCGTGGCCGCGCGCACCTCACGGATTTTGCTGTCAGTCGCCGCCATAGCCAGACCTCCTTTACCGCTCTCCCCACTTAAGCTTTTGCTGGAGAATTCTGAAGTAGTCCTTGTTGGGGGACTGGATCAGTTCCACCGAGGAGTCCGCTTTCTTCAGCCGCACCCGGTCTTCGCTATGAGTGGCGATTCCGACCTGACCGTCCACGGTGAGGTAGGCCGCTTCGCGGTGGGTCGTCACGGCTATTTCAATGTGGGCAGTGTCGGGAATAACAAGGGGACGATGGGTTAGTGTGTGCGCGCAGATCGGAGTTACGAGAAAGGCCTCCACGGTCGGCATGGTGATAGGCCCGCCCGCGGCGAGGGAATAGGCAGTTGAGCCGGTGGGCGTGGAGACGATCAACCCGTCCGATTTATAGGAGGAAACGAACTGGCCGTTCACCTTCAGCTCGAAGTCCAGGATGCGGGAGATAGCGCCCTTGTTCAACACCGCGTCGTTGAGCGCCAGGAAAGAGGTGATCACTTCGTCGGCGCGGATCAACGAACCTTCGATCTGCACGCGCCGCTCGCTGCGGTGCTCGCCCCTCAACACACTTTCGAGAGTGGGGTAAAGTTCCTCCTGGGTAATCACCGTCAGGAACCCCAGGCCTCCGAGATTGACCGCCAGAATAGGCACGGGCTTGCGATTCAGCGCCCGCGCCGTAGCCAGAAGCGTTCCGTCGCCCCCCAGGACAATTAGCAAGTCCACCTTGCCGGGCATTTCGTTGCGCGTCAGGCAGGGTTCGGAGGTTTTGATAATGGCGCCCGTTTCCTTGTCGATACACACTTCGATGTCGCGCTCGCGCAGCCACTTGAGGAGAGGTGGAACTATTTCGCGCAGCTCCACCTTCTTCGGCTTGGAAACGATCCCAATCTTCTTGATGTTCATTAGCGTAGGGGTCCTTAATTCTAGCCGGAATTTCGCCAAACTGCATGCAGGAAATACTCGATGTTTCCTTCCGCGCCCGGCAGGACGCTTTCGGCCTGGGCAAGATCGTGGAAGCTCAACTCCAATAGCTTGCGTGAGACTTTGGTCACCGCTTCCTGGCGAAGCGCCAGCTCGCGCACGATACCGCCTTTGCCCACCTGTCCTTTCCCGACTTCGAATTGCGGCTTAACCAGCACCAGCACGTCCGCCGGCGTGGCCAGTAAGGGCGGCAGCATAGGAAGAATCAGGGTTGCCGAGATGAAAGAGACATCCATGGTCACCAGTTCCACGCGGGCGCCGATCAGGTCAAATTTCAGATTGCGCGCGTTAATTTTCTCCAGCGAGACCACACGGGAGTCGCGACGCAGCTTCCAATCCAGTTGATGGGTTCCAACATCGACGGCAAACACGCGGGCGGCGCCTTGCTGCAAAAGGCAGTCCGTGAACCCGCCCGCCGAGGCGCCGATGTCCAGGCAGATCTTGGCCTCAGGATTGAGGCGGAAGTGCGCCAGCGCGCCTTCCAGTTTCAGCCCTCCACGGCTCACGTACTTGAGTGGCTCGCCCACCAGCCGAAGCTTGGCGCTCGTGCTTGTCAAGGCGCCGCATTTCTCCACCTTCTGCTCGTCCACCAGTACCTGACCCGCAAGGATCATGGCCTGGGCCTTCGCCCGCGTGTCGGCCACCCCGCGCTCAACCAACAGGTGGTCCAGGCGAATCTTGTCATGATGCTCCTTTTGCATCGCTCAAAAAGAGTACCGCCAAACGAGAGATAATGAAAGCCGAGGGGTTGCCGATTTGAGAGAATTTTCCTTCTGTCACGGCGGGGAATTGAGTTATCCTGCCGTGAGGCGCCACGTCTGAATTGCACAGCATGGGAACTCGAAACCCAATAGCTGAAGGTGGGGAATCTGTAGCGGGCTCCGGCACGGCGATCTCGAATCGCCGCCGCTGGGGCATCGTCGTGCTGCTCTTTGCCGCCTCGCTGGTTAATTATCTGGACCGCGCCACTCTCTCGGTGGCCCTTCCGCTTATCTCCGTAAGCCTGAACCTCGCCGCCGCCAGAAAGGGCCTGCTGCTTTCCGCCTTTTTCTGCTCCTACGCGTTGATGCAGGTGCCCATCGGCTGGTGCGTCGATCGGTACAATCTGCGCTGGATTTACTCCGGCTTGTTTGCCTTATGGTCGTTAGCCTGTGGCCTTACTGGACTCGCGGGAAGCTTGGGCGTCCTGATCGCATTTCGGGTGCTGCTGGGGATTGGCGAGTCGATCTACCTTCCGGGTGGGACCAAGATCGTCAGTGTGCTGTTCGAGCCTCGCGAGCGAGGCCTCCCCTGCGGAATCTTCGACAGCGGCACACGCGTTGGGCTTGCCCTTGGCGCGCCGGTGGTGGCGTGGCTCATTGTCCTTTTCGGCTGGCGGAGGATGTTCTTCCTGGTGGGCTTCTCTGCTCTCCTTTGGCTCATTCCCTGGTTGATGGTCTTTCCCGCGCGGCTCTCCGAGCGGAGACAAGAGCCTGCGGGCCGCCGATCGTCCGAAGCCTTTTGGGATGTTCTCAAGCATCTTCGCAGCCGCGACCTGATCGGTATATGCCTGGCCTTTTTCTGTTTTGATTATTACTGGTACCTACTGGTCACCTGGCTTCCCGACTACCTTGTAACCGTGCGGCATTTGACGATTCTGAAAGCAGGCCTGTACGCTTCCCTTCCTTACTTCGTCTGGGCAATCAGCGAGCCGCTGGGGGGGTGGATTGCGGACCGCCTGATCGGCTGGGGATGGGATGAAACGCGCTCCCGCAAGGGCTTGATCACGGTGGCATTCCTTTCCGGTCTCCTCCTGATTCCTGCCGCACGCGTTCAAAACGCTCATTCCGCGATCGTCCTGATCGCGGGCGCCGCGCTGGTCGGGTTGGCCACAGGAAACGTCTTTGCAGTGCTCCAATCGTGCGCTCCGCCGGAGGAGGTAGGAGTCTGGACAGGATTTGAGAACTTTGCGGGAAACGTGGGCGGAATCATTGCTCCCACGGCCACCGGACTTCTCATCGCCCGGACGGGCTCCTACCTGCCTGGCTTCGCCTTGGCCGCTTTGGTTCTCCTCACCGGCCTGCTGGCGTACTGGTTCATTGTGGGAGAATTGAAAACTCAGAAAGGGAGTCGAAGAGTTGAGGAGTCAAGAAGTCGAGGAGTCGAGAAGTTGAAAAGTTGAACTCTTCGACTTTCGACTCTCAACTTCTTGACTCCTTGACTTCTCGACTCCAGGAGGATCATCGTTGCCCACTTGGATTCAACCCCTCAACCCTCTTAATAGTCTTCCTTTCTCCGCCCTGGCCGCCGCTGTGCCGCTCGCTGTCGTCTTGGTCCTGATGGGAGGCCTGCGCAAGAGCGGCGCCGTATCCGCCGCCTGGGGACTTGCCAGCGCCTCCCTCGTCGCCATCTCCGTATGGCACTTCCCGTGGAGATTGGCCTGCCTGAGCATGGGCTTCGGCTTTCTTTATGCGCTGTGGCCGATTATGTGGATTGTCTTTGCCGCATTGTGGCTCTACAACCTCGCGGTCGCAAGCGGCAGCATCGAGCAACTGCGACGCTGGATGGCGAGCCACGCCTCCGGCAACCCGCACATACAGGTCATCCTGGTGGCCTTTTGCTTTGGGGCGCTGCTCGAGGGCACCGCAGGGTTCGGGGCGCCCGTGGCCGTCTCCGCCTTCCTTTTGCTCGGCCTCGGTTTCAGCGCGCGAAACGCCGTGACCGTATCGCTTATCGCCAATACGGCCCCGGTAGCCTTCGGCGGGTTGGGCATACCCATCGTGGCGCTCGCCGCGGTGACGGGTCTCGACCAGATGAAGCTTTCGACTATGGTGGGCCGGCAACTTCCCTTCCTGTCTCTCATTTTGCCCGCCTATCTCGTATGGGTGATTGGGGGACGCAAGGGGCTGAAAGAAGCTTGGCCCGCTGCTCTGGTTGGCGGCGCTAGTTTTGCTCTGGCACAGTTCTTATCATCGAACTACTGGGGACCGTACGCAACTGATATTGTGGCAGCCTTGTTCTCCAGCGTGTGTCTCGTGTTCCTGCTTCGCGTCTGGAAACCAGGAGGCAGAAACAACCCTGGTCCCTCACGCGGGGCGCAGAAGAGAACGCTGGAACCGGCCGGGGGTGACCTTTCTCCCCACCCCGGCGCGCCTGAGCCCGACCCCCAGTCAGCAGCGCAACCGTTTGCAGCCTGGGCGCCCTGGCTCATTCTTGCCGGGGTGATGATTGCATGGTCCTACTTCAAGCTGTTTCAAATTGCCCAACGCAATGTTCCCGTTCCATACCTTCACAATGCCGTGTTCATCGCCTTGTACCATAAGCTCTACGCAGCGGTTTACCAGTTTCAGCCCTTGGCAGCGGGCACAGCCGCCCTGACAGCTACTCTCGTAACGGCCCTGGTTTTTCGGAATAGACCAGCCGTGGTCCTAAGCGCTGGACTCAAGACTCTGAAACAACTTCGCATGCCCGCGCTGACGGTGGCTTTGATTGTCGCGCTGGCCTACCTCTACAACTATTCCGGGATGGCTTACACACTGGGCGCGGCGCTGGCGGGACTCGGCAAGATCTTTCCCCTGGTAAGCGCGTATCTCGGTTGGGTGGCGTGCTTTCTGAGCGGAAGTGACACGGCGAGCAATCTGCTTTTCGGCAATCTGCAAGTGGCGGTCGGCCGCCAGATCGGCGTAAGTCCCATACTGCTGGCCGCCACCAATTCCTCCGGAGGCGTCATCGGAAAAATGATTTCACCTCAGAATATTGCGGTGGGCGTTACCACCGTCGGCTTAATCGGCCAGGAAGGTGAAGTCCTGCGCCGCACGTTTTGGCATAGTCTGCTGCTGGCGCTCGGGCTGAGTGTCTTGGCCTTCGCCCAGGCCTACTGGTTGAAAGGAATGGTGCCGTAGCGCCCCCAATTAATGCCGGTTGGTTTTGGCTGCGGCTACACCGCGCAAGGGAATAATTCCGCCCAGAGAGGTTTTAAAGATAATAAGTTAATGAATAATTTACTATGGAATATTACCACATGAGATTATCTCGCATCCCATCATGGGCTGCCGGTCGCAACTGAGATGGGAATGGGCGATCCGGCTCGGAGCAGCCAGCTCATGCCTCCGGCCGCTCGGGGCAGGTCGCCGTGGGCCCTTCCCCATGAGCGGGGACACGCCATCCGTGTTCAGAACTCGGCCCCAACAGGCATGGGTCTGCTCCCGGCTTCAGGAACCTCGTCCTTCGCTTGCCCCAGCGCCTCATTGTCGATTTCGGCAACATCCCCTTCCACCCGCTGCACCACCTCCTTGGCATAGGGAATAAAGTGGTGGCCGGCGATCAGGATGGTACAGCCTATCCAGATCTTCGCGGGGTCTGTCGAACACCGGGTAACGAGTCGAAGCAAGTATTTCCAATATGCCCGGCGGTAGGAAGACCTCAAGCCTTGATGCCAGATCGAACGGAGCATTATTTTGGTGATCTCGACCAAACCCGGCTGCTGGGCAGGCCGCTGGCATTTCCTGGTCTGCCAAGCCTGGAGAGAACGCCACGCGCGTTCGTAGAATTTTGTCGGATCATAAATTGAGGTGAGTGTTTTTTGAAAACCCTTCAGCAGAACGTGAGGCGGAAGAACGGTCCGGAAGTTCGGCGGCGTGGCATCACTATTGTGCACGCTCGTATTCGATCAAGCGCCCCTCTTTCTTCATTCGGTCGTGAAGCGCGGTTCGCGGCACCGCGTGCAAGAAATTTATCATGGCCCAGGGGATCGCGGCGCGCTCAATAAAGCGAATCTGCTGCTCGAAGATGTCTTCGGTGTCGGAGTCGAACCCGAGGATGAATCCACCCGTAACCCAGAGTCCGCTCCGGTGCAGAATCTTGATGGAATCAATTGGATCCAGAGACAGGTTCTGGAACTTTTTCGCCTCCGACCAGGGACTCTTTCGAAGGACTTTCAATCCCCACAAAGACATAGCAAGAAGTTCGCCTTGACCATGGCCTCGATCAGCGCGGGATGCCGCGCCAGGTCCATAGACGCTTCGGTATAGAAAGCCAGCGGATAGCCATGAGCTTGCTGCCACTTTTCCAACTCCTGAGCCAGCTCGAGAGCAAGCCGGTGATTGCCGATGAAATTGTCATCAACAATAAACACCTGCTTCTTCCATCCCAGTTTCAGGAGCGCGTCCAGTTCCGCCATGATTTGCTGAGGACGCTTGGTTCGAGGCTTTCGTCCGTAAAGCACGATGATGTCACAGAACTCACATTGAAAGGGACAGCCGCGGGAAAACTGAATGGCCATCGAGGCGTAGAAGTCAGTTTTCAGAAGGTCAAAGCGCGCCACTGGCGTCTTCGTCAGGTCGGGCTTGTCTTCGATCGTATAGAGCCTTTTGGCCGACCCTTCTTCAAGGTCTTTAGCGATCGGGTCAAATACCTCATCCGGCTCGCCCACCACGACATGATCGGCCAACTTCAGCACTTCGTCCGGTTCGCTGCTCGGCGTAGGGTCCGCCCACGATCGTACGTCGGCCCAGGCGGCGGGCGCGGGCGAGGACCTCCTCGAGCCCTTTTCTCTGGACTCGCATGCCGCTCACCATGACGAGGTCCGCCCAGAGGATGTCGGCATCACTCAAGTCTTCCACACCCTGGTCAATCAGGCGAATGTCCCATTCCTTAGGACATAACGCGGCTATCGTAATGAGCCCCAAGGGTGGTATGACGACCTTTTCGCGCAGGAGCCGCATCATACCCGTGAACGTCCAAAATGAATCGGGGATTTTGGGCCAGACCATCAGGGTTTTGATTCGTTTTCCCAGAGCAGGAAAAACGGGAGCAGCCTCGGGCTGTAATGAACATTCTTGGTTCATGTCAAATATCAATCCGTTGCACATTTCTCCGGCTGAGGTACCAGCACGGACTGTAGCCGAAATGGGGAAACAAGGAGTGAACGCACGTCTGGTTCTTCGGCTCCAGGAACATAAACTCGGTCTTACGGTTCTTCAGGCCGACCGCATAATAGCGCTGGACTTTCACCACGCCAAATTGATTGCGGCCCTTCGGGATCCTATACCGAACGGAGAGATAGTCACCAACATACAGAATGAACAACGACAGAACCGTGATGAAGAGTAGGCGTTTCATTCTTCACCTAAACGCAGACCCTTTACCAGCGGTTCGTCGCTCCGGGAACGGATTGACTTGTCCAAAGAACTTCAGCGTACACGCCACTCCTCCATCGGGGGCCGATGGCGGACTCATGGGGACGCGTGCGATAGGCACTCTAGCGCCCTCCGAACCAATCGTCGGCCAGTTGCCTCTGCCAACGCGGCGCCAGGCTATTGAGGTCGGGCTACACTGCCCCTGCCGCTCCAGTCGGTGAACCCTTCTCGTAGCAGGAACAAAGCCTGCTGATGCAGCTTCGTCCACCGAGTGCAGGAGTTCAACTTTCACAGTGTCTGCGCGAGCAGCCGCGAGCCAGAGCCGTGACTCGCGGCTGAATCGCTATTTCTTCTTGGGGGGCACCACGGCATCCTTAAATGCCTTGGCCAAGCGAAACTTGACGACCGTCTTCGCCGGAATGTTGATCGGCTCGCCCGTCTGTGGGTTACGGCCCACCCGTGCCTTGCGGTGTGCCTTTACAGCCTTGCCGAGTCCAGGAACCACGAATTGTCCGCCGCCCTTGACTTCTTTCGTCGCCAGAGCAGCGAGATGCTCCAGGACCGCAGCGGCAGCCTTCTTTTGAATACCCGTTTTTTCTGCCAGATGAGCTACCACTTGTGATTTAGTCAACACCTTCGCCATTTGCTGCTCCTCTCCTTTAGTGAAAAATTCCTAGGTTCCGTACCATGGTGGCTGGGGGACACTTTAAGCAATAAGCAGGAGCGTGTCAAGTGATTTTCTGCCTTCGACATCGAGTGGAGCCTGAAATAATGCGCCTGCGGCTCTAGCCCGAGAGCGAATTCGCCCCAACCCTCCCGACGACTACGTTGCAATGTCGGCTGGCATCCGTTATATTGCAGGAGGGAAAAGAGATATGCCGATCTTCGAATACAAGTGCCAGGACTGCGGGGCGCAGTTCGAAAAAATCATCACTTCCTCGTCCAGTGACGTGCTTTGCAGGAAGTGTGAAAGCCCCCATGTGGACAAGTTACTCTCGGTATTCGCTGTGGCCAAGGGATCACACTCCGCCGCTTCTTTCGACGATGGACCCTGCCGAACATGCGGCGCGCGCGAGCGGGGCCTGTGCGGAGAGTAGTTTGGACTCCCCTCAAATTCACAACTTGCGCCTCGGCACCTCGAGTTGGTCCAGCCAGGATTGGGTTGGGGTTTTCTATCCCGCGGGCACCGCTTCTGCCGAGTTCATCTCTGAATATGCGAAACACTTCGACACCGTTGAAGTCGACTCGACGTTCTATCGAACTCCCTCCGCTGCGATGGTTAGCCGGCATGCTTGCTCGTACTGGCCTGCGGAAGGGTCTGGCGGTAATTCCAAGGCATCCACCATGTGAACTTTCTCGAGGACATCGGCGGCAGCGTTATTCAGCGGCTTACCTATGTAGGCAGGAGAGAACGGAGCTTGCGACGCGCCTCGTCTGAGTTGTTGATAGTGATCCGGCCGTCGATGGAGACGCTATCCGTCATTTCACCCTACCATGCCACATGAATAGCGCGCTCTGTAAAACTTCAGAAGGCGTCCATTACGGCACAACCAAGTCGAATGTGTGGCAGTTAGCGCAGTAGTATTCGGATGCCTTATGTCGATGACGACAGATGCTGCAATCTGACTTCTTGCCGTAATGCGGCGCGACATGCGGATTCTGCGGCTTCACGGCAGCGGTTGTGACCACTACTTTTCCCGGACCGTGACACTGCATGCATTGCGTTGCTCTGGCGACCTCGATCCGGGGCTGGTTTGGTATGTGGCACGCGCCCAGGGTCTCGATGCAAAACGGTTCAATGAGATGGTCAATTTCCAGTCCGGGCTGCTCGGCGTGTCGGAGACCAGTCCCGACATGCGTGACTTGCTGGGGCACGAAACGCAGGACGCGCGGGCTGCGGAAGCCGTGGCGCTGTTTTGCTGCCAGGTCAAGAAATGGATCGGCGCATTCGCGGCGGCGCTCGGCGGACTGGACACGCTGGTGTTCGCCGGCGGCATCGGGGAGAATGCGCCCACGGTCCGCGCCCGGATTTGCGATGGGCTGGGATTTCTTGGCATCGAACTTGAAGAAAAGCGAAACGCAGCGAATGAGGGCGTGATTTCCGCGGCGGCAAGCCGGGTTGCGGTCCGCGTCATTCGCACGGACGAAGAACGCATGATAGCCAAGACGGTTTGCAGCGTTCTCGGCCTTTACTGAAAAGAGGGGGAAAACAGCATGGAACTGGGCATGATCGGACTGGGACGGATGGGAACCAACATGGTGCGGCGTCTTCTGCGGGCCGGCCACCAGTGCGTCGTTTACGACATCCATCCGGAAGCCGTACAGGCGCTCGCCAAAGATGGGGCGGTCGGAACAACGTCGCTCGAAGACTTCGTGAGGAAGCTGAAATTGCCCCGCACCGTTTGGATGATGGTGCCGGCGGCGGTGGTCGATCCGACGCTCGATGACCCTCATCCCACTCCTCGAACGCGACGACGTGGTCATCGACGGCGGCAACTCCTACTACCACGATGACATCCGCCGCGCTGCCGAACTGAAACCGAAGGGCATCCACTATGTGGACGTCGGGACCAGCGGCGGGGTCTGGGGGTCGGAGCGAGGCTACTGCCTGATGATCGGCGGTGACGAAACGGTCGTTCGGCGCATCGACCCGTTTTCGCCGCCCTGGCCCCAGGCGTCGAGGCGGCGCCTCGCACGCCCGGCCGGGAGAAGCTAGGCGGCACCGCCGAACACGGCTACCTGCACTGCGGTCCGAGCGGCGCGGGCCACTTCGTCAAGATGGTCCACAACGGCATCGAGTACGGCGTCATGGCCGCCTACGCGGAGGGGCTGAACATCCTTCGCCATGCCAACGCCGGCAAGCAGCGGCGCACCGTCGATGCCGAAACCACGCCGTTGCGCCACCCCGAGCACTACCAGTACGACCTGAATCTGGCCGACATCGCCGAGGTCTGGCGCCGTGGCAGTGTCATCGCTTCATGGCTGCTGGACCTGGCCGCCATGGCGCTCCTCGATAGCCCGGACCTGGCGAAGTTCGCCGGCCGGGTGTCGGACTCGGGCGAGGGGCGCTGGACGATCGCGGCGGCCATCGACGAGTCGGTTCCGGCCCCGGTCCTCAGTGCCGCGCTGTACGAACGCTTCAGCTCGCGCGGCGAGGCCGATTTCGCCGACAAGGTGCTGTCCGCGATGCGTTACCAGTTCGGCGGCCATGTGGAAAAGGCCGCCACCAAGAAGGGAGGTGCCTGATGACCGCCTCTCGTTCGGACGCGCTGGTGCTCTTCGGTGTGACGGGCGATCTCGCCCACAAGATGATCTTCCCGGCGCTCTACGCGATGGCGAAACGAGGCGCCCTGAAGGTCCCGGTCATCGGCGTCGCCTTCCCGAAGTGGAGTCTGGCGCGTCTGCGCAATCGCGTGACGGACAGCATAAAGCGATCGGGCGGGATCGATAACCAGCGCGCCCTCCACCATCTTCTCTCCCTGCTCAGGTACGTGAGCGGGGACTATAACGACCCGGGCACGTTCACGAAGATAAAAGAGGAGCTGGGTAGCGCCCGGCGCCCGGCGCACTACCTCGCCATCCCGCCCTCGCTCTTCGAGACGGTGATCAAAGGGCTTGGCGCCGCGAGCTTGGCCGATCATGCGCGCGTCATCGTCGAAAAGCCGTTCGGACGCGACCTGGCCTCCGCGCGGGAGCTTAACCGCGTCGCGAGGTCGGTGTTCCCGGAAGACTCGATCTTCCGCATCGATCACTTCCTCGGGAAGGAGGCGATCATGAATATCCTCTATTTCCGCTTCGCCAATTCGTTCCTGGAGCCGATCTGGAACCGCAACTACGTGGCCAGCGTCCAGATAACCCTGTCCGAGGATTTCGGCGTGGAGGGCCGCGGCGCGTTTTACGAAACCGCCGGCTGTCTGCGCGACGTGATCCAGAACCACCTCTTCCAGGTCGTCGCGCTGCTTGCCATGGAGCCGCCGGCCTATAGGGGCTTTGGAGCCGTGCATAGCGAGAAAGCCAAGGTCTTCCAGGCCATGCGCCCTCTGAAGCCCGACGACCTGGTGCGCGGCCAGTACGCCGGCTACCGCAAGGAGCCGAACGTGGCGAAGAACTCCGACGTCGAGACTTTCTGCGCCCTGCGGCTTTTCATCGACTCGTGGCGCTGGGAGGGGGTGCCCTGGTACCTGCGCTCCGGCAAATGCCTGGCCGAAACGGCGCACGAGGTCCTGGTGGAGTTGAAGCCGCCGCCGCAGAAGCTTTTCGCCGACTCAGCGCCGGCGACCGGCCGGGCCAACTATCTGCGCTTCCGGCTCTCCCCCAGCTCCGCCGTCGCCCTCGCCGCTCGCGTCAAGCGCGCAGGGAAGGAGTTCGTCGGCGACCAGCGAGAACTCTACCTGGTCGAAGAACAGCCGGGAGAGGAATCGCCCTACGAGCGGCTTTTGGGCGACGCCATGGCCGGCGACGGAGCGCTCTTCACCCGTGAAGACGCGGTTGAGGCCGCCTGGGCGGTGGTCGATCCAGTCCTTAAGACCCACCACCGGGCTCGCCTCTACAAGCGCGGCAGTTGGGGGCCGAAAGAGGCTGACGCGATCATCGCGGCGGACGGCTGCTGGCACAACCCCAAGCCCAAGGAGGCATCCGGATGATGACCCTGCCGCAGTCGCGCTTCGCCCACCCTGACCGCAGCCGGCTAGGCCGGCCACACCACCGCCGTACCGTTCTTACAGGAGAGAATTGAACCATGAAAACCAAGAACCCTTTCCCCGGAACTGCTCCACAAGATGGATGCCTACTGGCGCGCCGCCAACTATCTGTCGGTCGGCCAGATTTATCTTTACGACAATCCGCTGCTGAAGCGGCCGCTGACGCTCGCGGATGTGAAGCACATGCTGCTGGGACACTGGGGCACGACCCCCGGGCAGAACTTCATTTACGTGCACTTGAACCGGGTCATCAAGAAATACGACCTCGACATGATCTACGTCTCCGGCCCCGGGCACGGCGGCCCGGCCGTCGTGGGCAACACTTATCTCGAGGGCACTTACAGCGAGATCTATCCCAATATCAGCCAGGATGAGGCCGGGCTGCGGAAGCTCTTTATTCAGTTTTCGTTTCCCGGAGGAATTCCCAGCCACGCATCGCCGGAGTGCCCGGGCTCGATCCACGAGGGCGGCGAGCTGGGCTATTCGCTCAGCCATTCGTTCGGGGCGGTGTTCGACAATCCCGATCTGATCGTCGCCTGCGTCGTCGGCGATGGCGAGGCGGAAACCGGACCGCTGGCCACCGCATGGCATTCCAACAAGTTTCTCAATCCAATTACCGACGGAGCCGTGCTGCCGATCCTGCACCTCAACGGCTACAAGATTTCCAACCCGACCGTCCTGGCCCGCATCGAGCATGAGGAATTGGAGCAATTTCTGCGCGGCTGCGGCTGGACGCCCCACTTTGTGGAAGGTGATGAGCCGGAAGAGATGCATCAAGCTCATGGCCGAGTACTTTGGACAAGGCCATCGAGGGCATTCGGCAAATCCAACGCAATGCACGGAACAAGAACGACGCCACTCGGCCGCGCTGGCCGATGATCGTCCTCAAGTCACCCAAGGGCTGGACGGGACCGAAAGTCGTCGATGGTCTGCAGGTTGAAGGCACCTTCCGTGCGCACCAGGTGCCGCTCTCCGACCCGGCCACCCATCCCGAACACCTCAAGCTGTTGGAAGACTGGCTGAAGAGCTACCGGCCGGAGGAACTCTTCGATGAGCAGGGCCGCCTGAAACCGGAACTGGCCGAACTTGCGCCCAAGGGCGAACGACGCATGGGCGCCAATCCCCACGCCAACGGCGGCATTCTGCTCCGCGACCTGCGGATGCCGGATTTCCGCGACTACGCGGTGGACGTGCCCTCGCCGGGGGTGCGCGGCATCGGCGACACGCATGTGCTCGGGCGTTTCCTGCGCGATGTGGCGAAGCTGAACAGTGAGCAGCGGAATTTCCGGGTCTTTGGCCCTGACGAGACGCTCTCCAACGGCCTGGAAGCCCTCTTTGAAGTGACCCAACGCCAATGGGACGCCGCGACCGTGCCGAACGACGAATTTCTCGCGCCCACCGGGCGCGTGATGGAAATGCTCAGCGAGCACCAATGCGAGGGCTGGCTCGAGGGCTACCTGCTCACCGGGCGGCATGGGCTCTTCAATTGCTACGAGGCGTTCATCCACATCGTCGATTCGATGTTCAACCAGCACGCCAAGTGGCTGAAGGTCACGTCGCACCTGCCGTGGCGGCGGAAGATCGCCTCGCTGAACTACCTGCTGGCCTCGCATGTCTGGCGCCAGGATCACAACGGCTTCACGCACCAGGATCCCGGTTTCATCGACCACGTCGTAAACAAGAAGGCCGAGGTCGTGCGCGTTTACCTTCCGCCGGATGCCAACTGCCTGCTGTCGGTGATGGACCACTGCCTGCGCAGCCGCCATTACGTCAACGTCGTGATCGCGGGCAAACACCCGGCGCCGCAGTGGCTGACGATGGACGCCGCCGTCAAGCACTGCACCGAGGGCATCGGCATCTGGCAGTGGGCCAGCAACGACCAGGGCGTTGCACCCGACGTGGTCATGGCCTGCTGTGGCGACGTGCCCACGCTGGAGACGCTCGCCGCCGTCTCCATTATGCGCGAGCATCTGCCCGAACTGAAAATCCGGGTGGTCAACGTCGTCGACCTCATGAAGCTGCAGCCGCAAACCGAGCACCCGCACGGGTTGAGCGACATGGATTTCGACGAGCTCTTCACCAAGGACAAGCCGGTCATCTTCGCCTTCCATGCCTACCCGTGGTTGATCCACCGGCTGACCTACCGCCGCACCAACCACGACAACATCCACGTCCGCGGCTACAAGGAAGAGGGCACCATCACCACGCCCTTCGACATGACGGTGCTGAACGATCTGGACCGCTTCCACCTCGTGATGGACACCATCGACCGCCTGCCGCAGACCGGCGACAAGGGCATCTACCTGAAGCAGCAGCTCAAGGACAAGCTGATCGAGCACAAGCAATACATCGACAAATACGGCGAAGACATGCCGGAAATTCGGAACTGGAAATGGAGCAACCCCAAATGAATGAACAACCGGATTGGCGTGGCACGCCTTGACGTGCCGGATTTCTTGCCGACAGGAGAAACGGTCTGGGTTGCGCCGTCTCCATTTATGAAGTCCATCTCGGCTCCTGCTTGATTACGGACGCCGCAAAGGACGGTGGATCCCCAATCAGTATGGAGGCAAAGAGAACGTTGACGCGCTTCAATTCCTGCGGCAAAGGAACGGACAAGTGTACGCCGCATTTCCCGATGCCATGATGATTGCCGAGGAATCCACCGCCTGGCCGATGGGAATGACCCGAAGAATCAGATGGTCGTGAAATGAAACCACCGGCAGAGAGAAAATCCTTGCCACAGGAGACGAGAGACCGATGAAAGTGAGCCCCTTTGCAGGAAAGCCGGCCGAACCCTCGATGCTGGTGAACGTACCCAGACTTGTGACGGCCTATTACACGGAGACCCCTGAACCTTCAGTGCCGGAACAGCGGGTTGCCTTCGGCACCTCGGGACATCGTGGATGCGCATTCGACAAGGCCTTCAATGAATGGCATATCCTCGCCATCAGCCAGGCCATTTGTCTGTACCGAGCGCAACAAAACATCGATGGTCCGCTGTTTCTTGGCATGGATACGCATGCGCTCTCCGTGCCGGCTCTTGCCAGCGCGCTTGAGGTGCTGGCGGCCAATGGGGTGGAAGTCATGATTGCGGAGGCCGATGAATACACCCCGACCCCTGCTATTTCTCACGCGATTCTCACTTACAACCGGGGGCGAACGACAGGACTTGCTGACGGTATTGTGATCACGCCCTCCCATAATCCGCCCCACGACGGCGGCTTCAAATACAACCCCCCCAACGGCGGGCCGGCGGAATCCACCGTCACCGGCTGGATCGAGGCGAAGGCGAACGAGTTTCTCGAGACGGGCCTTCGGGGATTGAACAGGATTCCTTTCGAGAAAGCTCTTCGCGCCTCCACGACGCACCGGCACAACTACCTCGCCGCCTACACCAGGGATCTCGGCAATATGATCGACATGGATGCTATTCGGGGCGCGAAGATCAGCCTGGGGGTAGATCCCCTCGGCGGCGCAGGGGTCCACTACTGGGGACCGATTGCCGAGCGCTACGGGTTGAACCTCACGGTCGTGAACGAGGCCGTCGACCCGACCTTCCGGTTTATGACGGTTGATTGGGACGGCCAGATCCGCATGGACCCATCCTCGCCCTATGCGATGCAGCGGTTAATCGGCCTGAAGGATCGCTTCGAGATCGCCTTCGCCTGCGACACAGACCATGACCGGCACGGAATTGTCACCAAAAGCGCAGGGCTCCTGCCGCCCAACCACTACCTTGCGGTCGCCATCTTTTACCTCTTCCAACACCGCCCACAGTGGCGCAACGAAGCGGCGGTTGGTAAGACCGTGGTGAGTAGCCAGATGATTGATCGGGTCGCCGCGAAGCTTGGCCGCAAGCTCTACGAGGTGCCGGTAGGTTTCAAGTGGTTCGTTGATGGCCTGCTCGACGGCTCGCTTGGTTTTGGCGGAGAGGAGAGCGCGGGCGCGTCTTTTGTTCGTCTGGATGGCAGCGTCTGGACGACGGACAAAGATGGCATAGTCCCGGCTTTGCTTGCGGCGGAGATCACGGCGCGGATGGAGCGCGATCCCGGCGAGATTTACCGCGAACTCACGCGCGAGTTCGGTGAGCCTGTTTACAACCGCGTTGACGCGCCAGCCACTCCGGATCAAAAGGAACTGTTGGCGAAACTCTCAGCCCAGCAGGTTAAGCTCACCGAGCTGGCGGGCGAAAGAATCCAGACTGTCCTCACCTACGCGCCGGGCAACGGCGCTCCCATCGGCGGGTTGAAAGTGGTAGCCGAGAGCGGATGGTTCGCGGCACGTCCCTCAGGGACTGAGAATATCTACAAGATCTATGCGGAGAGCTTCCGTGGAGAGGATCATCTGAGCCGCATCCTGGAGGAAGCCCAGACGATTGTCAGCGATGCCTTGGCGGCGGCACCGGAACCAAAGGAGAAATCATGAGCCAACAAACCCGCGTCAGCCACCCGATGTACAGTCTTCTACCCGTGGAAGTCGAGGGATTTGATTCCCTGGCGGAGCTTGCCCTGAATATGCGCTGGTCGTGGAATCACGCCACCGACGAAGTGTGGCGGCAGCTCGATCCCAAACTGTGGGAGATCACAAGGTCATGATAGTCAACATCACGGTCGGCGTCAAAAACGAATGGGAATGAGAAGTCCATTCAGCCCAGGGGCAAGAACTATTCCATCACCATGTGCACCGTGGGGCATTAAAGAAACGGCGTCATGATAGAAGAATGGCTGTTCTGGCACAATGCGACATACATGAAACAAATCGGCAAAGGTCAATAGTCCGGAATAGCCTATGTGAGGGAAACACGCCTGGAGACTGACATTATCAGGGCCGGAATGATCCGTCGGCTGACGGATTCACAAATGGTTGACGAGGCCCGGGGTCGCTACGAACCTGCCTAAGAATCCCCGCACGGGCACGCATGGCGTGCCCCTACCTGACTTCTGGACGGGTTGCATCAGCCGAAATCGCGCCTTAGAACAATGTAGGGCCGAGCGGCGCTCGGCCCGGGGCTGGCGCCGCCGGCCCCTGCTCCCCGGCGCCCGCAATCAGAAGCAGCGGAAAGCGGCGCCAGGTAGTGGAGGGGCATCGATGAGAGGCTAGATAGATAGCGTATCGTCAATCGAGGGAGCCTCCGAGTGTCGCAAAATGATGCACATATGGGAAAAGGCCTTTATATCTTTGAATTCTTGCGGAGAAATGTACAATGAAGTCCTTGAGCTCTAGTCTGCGAGCTCGCACAAGATCTTTTGCCGGGAGGAAAGGCATGAGTCACGTCGACCTGCGAGACCTGTATCGTTGGTGCAGCATACCTGCTGAAGAGCTACCCAAGCGTTCCGATTTGCGCGTCCGTTTCCGAGCGGTGCGGGATTCCGCCGAAATGGGCCAATTGATGGCCAGGGAGTTCCTCGAATTGATCCAGGCCAACAACGCGCTCGAGCGCCCCACCCGCGCTATCGTTCCCTGCGGGCCGTTTTGCTGGTACAGACCCTTCACCAAAATGGCGAATTCCCGCCAGATTTCACTTCGGCATTTGACTGTCTTCCACATGGATGAATGTCTGGATTGGCAGGGACGTCCGCTGCCCACGAATCATCCGTTCAATTTTCGTACCTTCATGGAAAGGCACTTCTATGGTGGTATCACGCCTGGTTTGGAGGTTCCGGAAACTCAGAGGCTTTGGCTGCTGCCCTCGACCATCGAGCGCGTGCGCGCGGCTCTCGAGGAGGCGCCCATCGACATTACGATTGGAGGCTGGGGCCAGGATGGTCACATCGCTTACAATCAGGCGCGCCGCCACCCCTTCAGCCACGTTACCCTTGAAGACGTAGCCAACTCCACCATCCGCATTCAGGAGAACAATCTGGATACGATTCTGGCGCTGGCCCAACGAACCTTTGGGGCTGCCTACCAGTTCGTCCCGCCCATGTCCGTGACGCTCGGCGTTCGCGAGTGCTTATCCGCACAACGCGTCCGGGTGTTCAGCGATACGGGCGCCTGGAAGCAGACTGCCTTGAGAGTGGCATTGTTTTCTGAACCCACACCGGAGTATCCCATGACTCTGCTTCAGCGACACCCCGACGCCATCGTCACCGCAACACTCGAGACCGCCCGTCACCCGATCAGCGAGCACCCCGAATGGGAACTCCTCTGAGGCCGGCTTTCAGGAGCTCGAAATGTCTCCACGAACCCTGCAATTCAATGCTCATTCTCCCTACCGCCGGCTGGTTGGAGTGGGTGGTATTGGGACCGGCCTTTTCTTTGCCCTGGATGGCGAACATACGCTGGGCCGGAACGAAAGCCGTCCGGCACGATTACTGAACATTCGCGATTACTGCAAACTCCACATCATCGGCCATTACATTGCCGTCCTGCTGGGTGCGGCGCCGGACGGTTCCCCTTTTCATGTTATTCCCATCGGGAGAGTGGGCGCCGACGACGCCGGCCGTCGGATGATTAAAGAAATGGCTTCTGCCGGCATGGACACCCAATACGTTGAAACCCTCCAAGACCAGCCGACCCTTTTCAGCGTGTGCTTCCAGTACCCCGACGGTTCGGGTGGAAATATCACCACGAGCGAATCCGCTGCCTCGGCATTGACCTGCGATGATGTCGATCGTTGTGCCGGGCTTCTCGCCTCTGATGCCCCTCGTTGTATGGTTCTGGCGGCTCCGGAAGCGCCGCTGGAAGCGCGCCACCACCTGTTGCAGCTTGCCACCGCCTATCACGCCTTTCGTGCCGCCGCTCTTACCTCGGCCGAGATCGAGACGGCCCGCAGGGAAGGGTTCTTTTCGCACGTTGACCTGCTGGCCATGAACGAGGATGAGGCTGGAATGCTGATCGGTGAGACCTTCGAGTCAACCAACCCGCAGCCCTTCCTTGATTGCTGTGCTGGCACCCTCCGGGCCTGCCAGGAGCATATTCAGATCATCATCACTGCCGGGAAACAGGGAGCCTTCGCCTTTGCCGAAGGAACTTGGGACTACTGTCCGGCGGCAAATGTTCCAGTGGCCAGTACGGCGGGAGCCGGCGATGCTTTGCTGGCAGGGGTACTTTCCGCACTCGCTGTGGGAATGCCCTTCATCAGGCCAGGCACAACTCGAGCCTCTCTTTCCGATCGTCCACTCGAGAGCGCCTTCGATTTCGGCGTGCTTCTGGCTGCCTACACTGTCACTTCCCCTCACACCATTCATCCCCATGCGAACCTCGATTCGCTTCTGTCCTTCGGGCGCAAGTTGGGTATCACTTTTTCAAACTCATTGATGCCTTACCTTGGGCCTTCGGCCTATGAGGAAGCGAGCTGATGTTTTCAAGTCGACTTTGTTTACTCAAGGCCGAACAAATTGCGGCGCACGTGCTGGTAGGTAAAATGCGCCGGATTTACGTCCGTGGCTCCGGGCGTGTTGACCTCAATAATGCGCGCCGCGATCGGTTCATATGCGGCGCGGGGCGCGATAGTTCCTTTGGCTACCAGAATCCTTTCTCGCCGGGGATAGACGCCGTTGCTGATGAGCTGATTCAGGCTATCGGGGCTCGTGGGGTGTGTGGTCAGGAGCAACAGGTTCGGCAGATCCCGAGTCGAACCCTCTACTTCGATCACGGCTGTTGGCCCCATATCCTGATACCGCCCGCCGCCGTGTCTGACCTCCGTCTCGACGTATTTACCGTCCGTGAGCGCCTTGACGTGGCCGCGCACGCGAACCGGTTCACCGTGCATTTTATCGGTCTTCCCACCTACCTCCTGATCGAAGGACTGGCCGACGCCCTCCCGGAATGCTGCTTCCGTTGCCGAGCGGTCAGAAATCACCACCACCCAACCTTGAGCTTTTTGGCGCAACAATTCACGGAGGATGAAGGTGCTGTCCCCGGGTGAACCGCCGCCTATGTTATCCCCAGTGTCCATCAGCACAACCGGGAACTTGGCGCTCTTCATCGCATCCGTCACAGCGCCGGCCGCATCGGGCCGCTTGAATACAAGTTTATCGCGCTGCGCCCAAAGCATGTTGCCTAATCGCTCGGCTTCTCGCTTGGCGAGATCTGGATCGTTGTTCGTCACCACGATCACACTCGGGCCCATCCAAGGCACGTCAGCATACTGATAGCCGGCGGGCACGCTTACCGCCAGGATCTTGGGATTGGTCTTTTCCAAGCGGCGTTCCTCATCCACAATGGGTTTCAGGTACCCATGAAATGTATCTTGAAAGATGATGTTCCACACCATCGGCGGTTTGGCCACGTACTGAACCGGCTTCATCTTCCCGCTCAGCATCCCAGCCATAATCGTCGCCGCCTGGATACCGCGCTCCTTAGTGTCTAAATGCGGATCTTCCTTAAACGTAATGAGAGCGCTGGATTCCTTGACGATGGCGGGATCGACGTTGGCGTGGAAATCGTTGGTGACGACAATTGGAAATTTCTTACCCATGGCCTCCCGCACCCGCCGCACCACTTCCGCATCACCACTCGGATAGCTCTCCACCACCATGGCGCCGTGGAGAATCAGAATCGCTCCGTCAAACGGGGGATTCGCGTCCTTGAGTTGCCCCACTAATTCGTTCAACTTGGCATTGAAGGATGCATCTTCGACCTCGCCAAGGGAACCGGCATGGGCTGTTACGATGGGATAGACATCCAAGCCCAACTTTCCTGAGGCTTCAATCACGCCGCTGGCAACGGTACTCGCCTGGGCGTTCTCATCGAGCCACTCCTGCCGCGTCAACTTCCCTCCGGTCATCACCAACCTTGCCGGGTAAAGAGAATTGGATTCAGCGCTGAGACCGCCGACGGCAATCCTCGGATGCGTTTGGGCTGAGGCCAGAGCTGTGAAGAAAACGGCTGCCAGAACGACCTGTAAAATGTCTTTCATGTTGGAGATCTCCCCTCTTATGCTTTCATTTAGCGGCGATGCTGTCATTCCGATCCGTCAGCCGACGGAGAGGAATCTCGCTCTGAGTTGTTCTCTGCTGAGCAGAGCGAGATTCCTCTCCGTCGGCTGACGGATCGGAATGACACACATCGTGGCGATGTAAAATCTACAGCCGCCCCTGGTCCGCAACCGGCACAGCAGTTTCAGGCGGTGGCCGCAGGAAGAACCAGGTTACGGCCCCTGCCAGAACTATGAAGCTCCCAAAATAAAGACCCCATGACCAGCCGGCCCACGCGGCGATGTAGGGAGTGAGTACGGGCGCCAGCACGCCGCCGAGGTTTCCGACGCCGTTCATAATGCCGCCCGCCGCGCCCACGTGGCTGCCCCCCGCCTCAATCAGTGCTGCCCAAAAAGGACCCTCAGTGAGCGCCGCGAGACCGAGTGCCAGGGATAGCAGCGCCACCATCGGGAGTCCGGCCACGAGGTTGGTCCCCACATAGAGCAGCACGGCACTCAACACCATGCCGGCAACAGCTACTGTGCGGCAGGCTGGAATAGACCCGAGACGAGGAATTAGCCGATCGGAGACCCATCCGCCCAGGGGCAGCATGACCATCATGACCAGGAGCATAACGGTGGTGTAAATGGCGCTTTGACTTGCCCCCACTTTACGGATCTCGCCGAAGTAGTAGTAAATCCAGTAGAAGAATATGTACTCAAAGTAGTTAAGAGCGATATATCCGGCAGTTAGGAGAAGAATATTCTTGTTTCTGAGAAGGGACCATGCGCCGGTGTCCCTGCGGTGCGTTAGTGGTGCCACGGTTTGAGGGGCCGAACTGCCGATCGGACGATCCTGCACGTATCGTAACCAGAGAACCGTTAGCACCGCCGTAGCGGCGGCCGCAAGTAAAAACGATCGTTGCCAACCGTAGCGAGCGATGAGCCAGGCAAACAGCACGGGCGTTAGGGCGGCCCCCAGCGGCGCGCCGCCGATGATTAAGCCTTGCACCTGGGCCCGGTCAAGCAGGGGAACCCAGTTGGCGTTCATGCGCGCGCATGCTGGATAAAGGGGAGCCGAGCAGGCGCCCAGCGCAAGACGAACCAGCAGAAAACACCAAAAAACACTCACGTAGCTTGCGAGGCTAGCAGCTCCGACGACCGCCGTTAGAGCTGTAAAGATGGCCGAGCCTCCGCCCACCAGCGCCAAGATCCATCGAGGTCCGAACCGGTCCGCCAGCCATCCCCCTGGAGCCATCACGATCGCATAGCTCAGGATGAAGGCGGAAAAAATGCTGCCCATTTGTGTTTCCGAAAGATGGAAATGCTTTATCAAGGTGGGAGCGGCAACGGAAATGACTGTTCGGTTGATGTAACTCATGGCGCTGAGGGCCACCATCAGCGCGACAACCTTAGACCAGACCCGGCGGTCTCCTGATTTTTGCATGGGTAGATTCTAGCGTAGAACCGGCGTCCTGCGTGAGAAAGCAGTCACTCTAAATGAAGCGCACCTTCACGCCTCATTTGGCCGCCGCCACCATCGCCTCCAGCGTCCCGGGGTCTTCGGCCGCTTTGCAATAGATGTCGAGAGTCTTTTGAATGCCCGCGATCAGCGAGGTTAACTTGGCGCGCGAGTTGTCCGGACTCCATACCAGCAAGGTCGCCTTGGACGTGACCGCGTTGCCGGACCAATCGGCCTGGAACACGGCGTCGACCTCCGCCGCCTCTGCCGGTACGGTGGTGGCGATTCCGATCGTCGCCGCGTTCAAAGCTTCGAGCACCAGGGACCGTCCGTCATCAGGTTCGACAATCAAGGTGTGAGTAGAGGCCATGATTCCTCCCCTACGGTCTGATCAAAACACCTTGCCGTGCGGCAATCCCAGCTTGAAACGGAATAGGTCGTACTCCCGCATCGGCTTGAAGATCTCAGGCTCCTGAAACGGCCAGATTTGAGCCTTCGCGGCGCTCGACCCCGAAGCATCAATGATGGCGTTCACGGATCGGCGGGCCGCCTCGTTGGCTCCTTCCATAGTCGCCAGGTCAGTAGAAGTCCGCACGTAGTCCGAGGCCAAGAAAAGGTTAGGAATTTCCGTCGAAGCCTCGGGACGGTATTGGAGTGAACCCGCCGGGTTGATCAGGAGCGGCTCCGCGTTGGTGACGGCGCTGGGATTCGGAAATTGGATGTCAGGGTCGAGAAACCAGGATAACAGGTTGCCATCGCTGAGCGTCTCAGCCGCACCAGTATTCAAGTGGGCCTTGAGCTGGGCCCACACTTCGGTTTTGATCTCTTCGGCAGTGCAGCTCGTGGCGGGTTTGCCGTAAACGATGCCGGGCGCGTCCCAATCGGAAATGACGACGGAGAGGATGCCTCCCACCTTGCCGTCACCCAGGCTGGCGAAATCAATTTCCGGCCAGAATTGCCTTTGAGAAACCGAGGTGAGCGCCCAAGGGGAGTCAAGATAGTTCGAGTGACCATGCACCAGAGGAACGTCGCTCTTCAAATAGAATTGAATCCCATTCATCCACCGAGTCTGAAGCATGTCGAGATGGGCGAGAGAGGGTGCGGCGCTCTTGATCTCATCGGTCACTAACCCCGCCATGATTTCGACGGGCAGCGCGCTGACATAGAAGTCGGCGGTTATAGGAAAAGGTTTTCCACCTTGATCGATGATTACCCATGCGACGCGGCGGCCATCAAGCTCGAGGGAGCGCACCGCGGAATTTCCCTGCAAATTGACTCCCAGTGTTTTGAGGTGATTGATCCAGGGATCGATCCAAGCCTCATTGGTGGGACCGTTCAGAAGCCGGTCGAATCCCCCCGGGCTGCACATCAGCCCCAGCATCAGTTGCAGATCGATGTAGCCAACGGTCCGGGTGCTACTGATTTCCGCTTTCATCGCGACCAGCGACCGGGTTAGGCCCTCGCCAAGATACCTTTGATAACTCAAGGATTTGTTCTTCGCAGCGATGAAATCCCACCAGGCGATGTTTTCGTATTCGGCGAGCCGGCGCTCTTGACAAGTGGTCAGAAGCACCAGCAACCGGTCTATAAAGAAGAGGAGTTCGTCATCCGGTATGCCCAGGTTGGCGAAGAGAGACTTGAAAGCGGTTGTCCAGTCATCGAGAGTTTGGGGGAATCGCGTGGGCTCAAGGAAGGCAAGTTTCCCCGTGCGAGCGATTTGCACCCGCGTAGAAAAAACAAGATTGTCAAAGACGGATTTGCCTGCCAACGGAATGCGCTTCATGGAATCCGGCAGGTGCTTGTAGAAACTCGGAAAGAAACGAAACCCGTGTTCACCCGGTAAAGGTTTTCGGCCGAGCGTGGCGGAGTCCGGGACCGGAATACTGCGCGCCTTCCCGCCGAAGCCCGGCCTGCGCTCGTAAACTGCAACCTCAAAGCCCCGCTCGGCAAGCTCCTGCGCCGCGCTCAGGCCTCCGACGCCACCGCCAAGAACTACCACTCGCGTGCCCATTAGGCACCTTCCCGAGCCTCGTTAGCCTCTTTGACGATGGCCGGGTTGGGCGGAAACTTTCCGTCCAGCATCTTCTTGAATTCATCCTTCTCTTGCTGAGACATCTGGTCGACATGCTTGGGCTTCCCATCGCGCGCGGTTTGCCAAGCGGTGCTATTACGAATCTGTGTAGCCGATTGGTCTTTGTAAGTTTGAACGAATTGCTCAACTTCCGGGTTGTAGCTTTCGTAGTCGTCCAAATGCCCAAGCAAAAGGTGGTGTTCCAGGTCTTCACGTGTGCAAAGGGTGAGCAGGTTGTGGGGATCCAACTCCAAATCGGGACGACCACAGAGGACCACGTAATGAAATGGAAACGTGTGGTGGACGTTCAATTGTTCGATCTCGCCGCAGGCCACGCACCTGGGGTTCTTGGCTCGAAAAGCCTTTTCCACTTCCGGCCACTTGGAGCTTCTTTCAAGCTTCAGTTTCGCGCGGATGTTCGCATCCGCCACTTGATGTTTGTCGATCGCCATAAATGATCCCCGAAAGTTGAAAGTTCCCTCCCTGAATCTTGTCGCGAAGGTGGCTACTGTGTTGCTTCCAGGTGTTCCAGAACGAATGGATAAACATCCTTCACCGCGTTCTTGCCATAGATGCAGTCGATGTGCCCATAGCCAGGGATCACGCGTCGCTTGTAGAGGTTGCTTCCATTCGCCTTGGAGAGGTCATCAAGGGTGAGTTCGGTGCTTATCGGCAGGAAGCATTCGTTCTGCGCCCCATGAATGAATGTGATGGGGATGGCCAGCCGATCCAAGTGGGGCAGGTAAACGTTGTTGCCGTCAAAGTCCACCAGGTGGCCGGTGTTCGTAAGGCGGGCGAGGTGCATGAAAGCTTTCATGTTGGCCACGCCGAACATTTCGTGCAGGGCATCGTGTGTCGCTTCGTTCAGATTGGCATGTTCGTAAAGCGGGGCATACATGAAAGTAATGCGATGGCACGTGGCGCTGGTACAGCGATTCTTGAGCTCGATTGGATAGAGCTTCAGGCCCGCGTCGTAGACCTTGGCCAACAAACCCTCATGGTTGTCCACATAGGCTGTCAGGGATTCGATGCCCACGCCCTTGAGGAAGGAAGGCAGGTGCAGGCCGGTCTTGATGTGGGTGGCAAGGGGGGCGCGGATCTGGGTGGCGATCTGCGAGGCCACGGCGGAGCGCACGCCTTTAAGCCCGGCCAGCATGGCCATGAAGAACGTGGTGGAGCCCCAGCAATGCACCACCATCTGCACACTCTTCGCGCCCGTAAGCTCCAGGACTTTGGCGACCGCGGCGGGGTAGTCCTTGGTGGCTACGTCGTCTCCGCTGGCCTGAAGTGTGGCGGCTGGCAGTTCGATGCTCGAGCGGTAATCGAGCAGCCACACGTCGTAGCCGTGTGCGAATAAGTACTCCAGTAGATTGGTCTCAATGGTGTCGATGGAGAAGATCAGGCTCGAGACGCCCAGCCCATGCGAGAGGATGACCGGGCCCTTGGCGCCTCCCTGGTAGCGTGTAAGGCGAAGTCCCGCGCCGTCCGACGGTCTTGAAGAACGCGACTTGCGGCGCGCGCACCCGCAGCGGACGCTTCTGGCGGGGCGGGGCATCGGCATTTAACACGCTGGGACGCACGAACACCTCCGCATAAGTGTCGAACAACGGACCGAGAAAGAAGCGTGCGAAGCGGGCCCCGGCGGTGAGGCGCTCGCTGAGGCTGTCGGCATTGATCACCTTCATGGTGGTCAGTTGGCGCGCGAAATCCTCCGGAGCGATGTGGAGAATCCCCTTACCCAAAATCGGGCTGGTCGCGCTCTCGCCGTCGTAAATCGTAACGTAGAGAGTCGAGGTGGCGGGCCAAACTTGAAAGACGGAATCGGGGTGCGTCACCTTGAAGCCCTCGAAATAATAAGTGCGGCCTTCCGCGGTCACCATCTTCATCCGGTAGCGCATATTGTGGGTGTCAACGTTATTCGGGTCGACGGTGAAGAGGTTGAAGCGCCCCTCCGCAACGGTGAGGGGTTGAGGTGAAATCGCCGGCGCCAGGACTGTCCCTACCATGCGAGCCTCGTGCGAGGGATTGGAGATCATGTCGTCCAGATCCTCACTCGCAATGGTGAGTGTGAACTCGAGAGGCGAGTTGTCGGTTTGGCCCTGGTCAAACCCACGCTGATAAATGGGGTCGAGTTGGAGCGCCGGCGTGGGCGTCTTTGCCTGCGTAGAGAAATAACCCTTCATCGTCTCAGTGAACTCGACGCCGGCCTTGGCAGGCGCGGTGACCTTCGGCGCGGAAGGCAGCCGGTAGTCGATCTGCCAACCGCGGTCCTGCGCCAGCAGGGCCATGGAGCGCTCCGCGACAGCCGAAATAGTAAGCAGCGGGTTGACGCCCAGCGGGGTGGGAATCACCGACCCGTCCGCCACGTAAAGACTGTCGTAGACACCCGCGCCCTTGGTCCCCGAAAACACTTGCCCCTTATGGTTCACCACGCCGCCCGCGGCATCGTCCGCCATCACGCATCCTCCCAGCGGATGCACGGTAGTCAGATTGCGGTGGAGCAGCTTGCTCCAAAGCGGATTGTGGATGAACACCCCGCCCAGCGCCTCCGTGGCTTGTTTCAGGCGAGCATTCACTTGGTCGAAGATGGGCTGGCTGCCTACGCCGGGCCAGCTCAGCTCGAGGTTGCCTTTGGCGTCGAGCGACATGCGGCCGCGAGCGTTGTCGTGGGTCATCACCAAGTAAGTCTGCGAGCGATTCACCGCCCCGTGATAAGGTCCCTCGAAGGCAGTCAGAAGTTCCCGCTCCCGTTCCCGAACGAGTTCCGGGCCCGCGACCGGTTCGGCGGTGCCGGCGACCGAGGCGGCGGCCTCGAATGCGGCCGGCAGAAACACGCCGAGCGCTCCGGGCGGCGAGCCCTCTTCAGCAACCATACCGTCTGTGAGGGCTGGTTGGTGGCGCATGTCGATGATCCCCGTAATGCAGGGTCCCACGGGAGGAATCTGCCCCGCCGTGTGATGCCCCCAGCCGACGCTGTTAATCACTTGCCCGGTGTTGTATCCGAAGGCCAGCACGTCTCCGTTTCCGGTAAAGCGCTCCCCGAGCTGATTTGAAAGCGACAGACCGTGTTGCGCGGAGCGGAGCAGAATCTCGCTGGAGCCGAGCGTCCCCGCGCCCAAAACCACCAGGTCAGCGGTGACGGCGACAGTCGGCGCCTTGAACTTTTCGCGCCCCACTCCCAGTAACTCGCATTGCACCAGCCACTGGTTGTCCTTGCGCTCGATCCAACGGACTGAAACCTCGGTAAAGATTTCTGCGTCATGATTTGCGGCGTCGGGCAGGTAGTTCATGATGAGGGTGTTCTTGGCCGCATAGTTGCACCCCGTTACGCAATCTCCGCAATTCGCGCATTTGTGCTGCTCCACGCCCACGTGGTTTGGGCCTTCGAGCGTGAAGTTGACGTTGATGGGTGTGCGGTAAAACTTCTGACCCAAATGCTTGGCGGACTCCTCCAGGGCGCGCAGCTTGGGAAGTTCCGGCCCGTTTTGAGGATAAGGATTGGGCTTGAGCATTTCCTCGGCGCGCGCGTAACCCTCCTCGAGCGGCGTGGCGTGATCCATTTCGAGCGTGCGGTCCACAGGCTTCGGGTTGCGAAGCTCGCGCGGCCAGCGCGGATCGTCGAAGACGCGAGGCTCCGCGCGCAGAGCCACATTGGCGTTGACCAGAGAAGTGCCGCCCAAACCGCAACCCACAAACACGTTGATGTCCGGGTGGATGTGAAAGTCGTACAGTCCCGTTCGCGATCCGAGTTGCGGGACCTGCGGCGAGTGAGCCTGCATTTCGGCGAGGGCCTCGGTGGAGCGGTTCGGGTATTCGCCGGGCTGGAACTCTCTCCCGCGCTCGAGCACGCAAACCTGTTTTCCGGCACGGGCCAGCCGCGAGGCAGCAATGGCAGCGCCATAACCAGACCCGATCACGACCACCGCGTAGTGCTCTTTGAGAGTTTCAATGGGTGAAGCCAGTCGCCTCATGCAGCCTCCGGAGAGTCGAGAAGTCGAGAAAGTTGAGAAGTCGAGAAGTCAAAAGTCGAGAAGTTGAGAGTCGAGGGAGTTCCTTACCGCAGTCGCGCGGCGCAAGGGCACTTGGCCTTGCGCCCCTACGTGGAGAGAGGATAGAACCTTTAAACTTCTCGACTCTTGACTTCTCGACTCCTCGACTTCTTAAACCAGCGCCTGCTGGAACATCGGGTTGTCCTCATCGCTGTCCTGGTAGTACGACACCTCGCCCGCTGCGCCGTCGAGATCAATGATGGCGTAACCGTGGTTGTAAAGTCCGCCGGTGGTTCCCAGGCGGATGGGATTGCCGTCGTCACCCTTGATCAGAGGGACGTCAGGGTGCTTGGGAACTTTGGCCAGTTCGTCGATCCCCACCGGGAATGCCCCGTGGCCGAGGCAGCAACTCCGCGCCAAGTTCATGTAGGCGTCGTAAGGCACGAAGTCGTGCTCATGTCCCCAAATCCAAAGCGCCACCTTCGGCAACAGAGGGCCTACTTGCGACGCGAGGCGCATATTAACCTCCTGTCCGTCGATGCTGTCGTAGGCGGTAAAAAGCTGATGGTGCGAGAGCAGCACCGTACGGCAGTCGCCGGCGTTGTTCACCTTGTCGGCGAGCCACGCGACCTCGGTATCCCGCAAATATGTGGCGCCGGCTCCCCCGCCTGCCGGATTGTGGTCGTTATAGCCGGTGTCCATGGCCACGAATTGCCAGTTGGCGTTTCGCAAGCAAAAGTAGCTGGCGGGCTGGCCGAGCTGCTGAAGCACCTGATAGTAAGGGACGCCGCCGGAGTACATATCGTGATTGCCGGCAAGTGTGAAGGTGGGAATGCGATCGAGCTTATCACCGAGGTTCAGAGTTTGTTGCCATATCTTCAAAAAGTAGTTGGTCATCTCGAACTCGGTCCCGGCGTAGTAGATGTCGCCGACGTGGATGACCACGTCAGGTTTCTTGTTGGCGATCTGCCGCAGCACCAGTTTGGCGGCGTCCTGACCTGTTCCCCAGTCGCCGACGATCGCCACCTTGGCCTTGGCGGGGAGCTTGTCCTCGATGACGAAGTCGCTCAAGTTCTTATAAACAACGTAAGGAATCTGTTTTTGTTGGGCGACAAAATACTCGGCGTATTTGGCGGCTGCTTCCGCATATCGCGGGTCGCAGTCGCCGAACTTGGCAAGCTCTTCCTTGTATCGTTGCTTGTCGGCTTCGTTCCCCAGAATTGTCGCCTTGGCCAGTTTGAGCGCCGTGAGGGAACAGAAGCCTGCGGTTTGGACCAGCCCCTCGGTGGCCGGGTGAAAGGCGGTGGCCGTGATGGGCGTGCCCGTGTCAACTTGCGTGCAGTAGGAGATGGCTTCGGAGGACATGGCGTCGAGATCGTCGGGGCGGCCCGCGATGACTTGCGGAGCGCCCACGTCCTCGACCTGCGTGCCGGCAGCAGCCTTCGCTTCTACCTCCCCGACCGCGGCCTGCCAAATCGAAAGTTCGGGATCATGAAACTGCTTGAAACGCGCCATAAGGTGACTCCTTTGTTAAACCGACATCATTGCCCGCAGCAAATCGACCATGCCAGCGCCCTGGTAGGCGCGGTCGCGCCCCAGGTCCGTGGCGGTCTTGGCGAAGATTCGTTTCACGCTCTCGGGGTCGCCGCGAAACTCCTGGTGTCCCGACAGAAAAGCCGCAATGGCGCCGGAAACGTGCGGGGCGGCGGCGCTGGTGCCGCTCGCTTCCCTGTATTCATACCCCTGCTCGGGGTGAGCGTGGCAAGAGATGATCTTCTCGCCGGGCGCCACCAGGTCGGGCTTCATGCGCCCGTCCGCCGTGGGTCCCTTCGACGAAAAGTAAGAAACTCCATAACGATGCGGCGCGCGCTTGTGGACGGAGCCGACGGTGATGGCCGCTTCGGTGTTGGCGGGATCGGTGATCGAGGAGACCACCGTCACCGGCGCTTGTTCTCCGCTAGCCATCGTCGTCTTTCCGTAGCCCCAATTGCCGCAGGAAATCACCACGATTAGCCCTGATTCAACCGCCCGCGTCACTTCCTGGCACAGCGGGCTGTAACCGCAACCATAGCTCTGCGGGTCGAAAGGGTATCCCAGGCTCATGTTGGCACCATCCACGCGGATGGTGAGGCTGGCATCGTTCAGCTTGCGCAGGTATTCGAGCGCGCGAATCGCGGCCGAGGCCGATCCGGTGCCATCGTCATTCAGAACTTTTATGTTCAGGAGCTTGGCAAGCGGCGCCAGGCCGGACGGACACGCCGCGAGCTCGATCACCTGCGGAGTCTCTCCCTGTTCTTCTACAAACTTCGCGGCATGGTAGGGCTTGCCTTCCGCCCAGGCAGGGGCCGCGCCCGCGATAATACCCGCCACATGCGTGCCGTGGCCTTCGCGATCTTCGAGCGTGTCGGAGCTCGAGAAGTTCTTGCTGAGAATGCTGTCCACGGTGTTCAGCGCGGCAAAGTGAGGGTGCGCGGCGTTGATGCCGGTGTCCATCACCGCCCAAGTGATCCCCTTGCCGCGCGCCTCAAAGGTTCGCCAGCAGGACGTCGCCTTGACCGTGTCGACGGAGCTGAGCAAATGACCGTAAGTGATCTCGTCTTTCCAAATCTGATACACCCATTGGCGAAGCTCGGCAAGCTTCCGGATGTCCTCGGGGAACAGAGAGGCGAACACATAAAAATCGCTTTCGCTCAACCGGTCGGTTTTGTCGTGCAGAAACTCTTTGACTTTCTCCTTTGCTTCTTGCACTCCTAACTCGGGGTGAGAGTCGGACTCCTTTAGCGACACAATGACCGAAATTCGCTCCGGCGCACCCTTCTGCCCTTCCATCTCGTTCTGGGTGGAACGAGCAATCACGAATTTCTTCAGACTGGGGCGGTGTGCCTTCATCCCCATACCTCGCCTTGCCTTTTTGTTTATATGCCCTGAACGATCACTGCGCCCTCTCGACTCTCAGGGTCAGGCCCGGGGATATAATCCGGGCGCTGGCCAACGACTGTTGTCCCGAGGCGAGGTCCATGGCAACTAGACCCCAAGGATCGGCGAACCTGTCGTGGGTCTTGCTTGCAACCTCGGCCATTCGATGCCACAAATCGGCCTGAGCTTTTTGGAATGCCGGGCTGTCCGACGCCGGTGCGGGTTTCTGAGAAAAGAAACGCTTGGCAGCACTCAGCGTTACAGCCAGGCGCGACATGGTATTTGCCCACCACGCGATGAGTAGGTAGTCCCCGGCGATGATGGGTATCTGCGTATTGGGCCGCAAATCAGGAAAGAGTGGGGCAAGATTGACCAACGTGCCACCCGTAACCTTGACCTGCTGCCAGATTGCGTCGTTTTGCAGGCTGCGCAGCCGATAGTCGTCGTCACCCGCATGCAGAAGTTGCCGAAGCGCCTGGCGGCCGATCTGTTCGTACTCTTCGATCAGGCGCGGCTGGTCATCGGAGCGAAGGTAGAGACTTTGGCTGAGAGCATCATCGTAATCAGTGCCTATATAAAAGGTGGAGCCTCCAAAATCGCTCAGGTTCGAAAGGCTTTCTGCTTTTTGAGTCTCTGAAACCAGACCTAATGCTTGCAGGGCGTCGATATAGGCTGCCATGGTCTGACGATTGGTTTTTGCATGAGCTGCAAAATGCCAATAGGAAGCCTTCAAGCTCGGCCCGTGCGCGATCAAGCCACTGCATCGGTAAGCCGCGGTTATGAGGAAAGATTGCGCCAGCAACTTGCGCAGTTTGTCTGGGTCGGCAAGGAAGTTAACTGTTCCACTCACGCGTGTTGCAGTGGCCTCATCCGTGATTAAGACCGCGCCACTCACCGCGTCAGTTAATATCGTTCCTTTAAGGGTCAGGTCGTTGATAGAAGCGTAATTGTAGATGCCCAGGACGTTGATCTTGAGGGTGTGGCCTTTGGTCCGGGTGGTGGTAAGAAGGCTCTGAATCTCGGAGATGCCACGGGGCAGGGTCCCTTGGGGCCCCAGCAGGGTGGAAAGGTTCAATCGCAAGGCATCCTGGATGGCGGCGCGGCCCTCCGGCCCTAGGTTATGCAAACTGATTTCATAAAGGAATGCTGCCTCGTGAGAAGATAGCGCGTGGAGTTCGGCTTGGACAGCAAGTTCGAGTTGACGTTGCACCGCCGTCCGCAAGGCGTTCACGATGACATCCTGTTTCTCTTGTGTGAGCCCTGCCTCTTCAAGCTGGTCAGCGGTAGGGAAGGGGTTGGGGCTGAGGGCTCTGAGCACCGTTGAAATGAAATCCACGTTCGTTGTCCCCGCCGCGACGCCTACAGAGGGGCTGACTTGCACGGTGAAGTCAGACCCCCGCTTCCTGTAAAAACCCATCCGGACCGTCGCGTCGCCGACCTTCTGAATCCGCACCTGGAAATCGCCTTCGATTTTGTATGAAGCCGCGATGTCGATCGCGCCCCCTGCGGTTGCCTGGATTCCGCCCGGCAGCGCGGGAGAGGAGAGACTTGCCAGGGGATTGACGGAGGTCAACAAATTGACAGTTCCAGAAAGCTGTAGGGATCCTGTTCCTTCCACGGTGACAACGTCACCCACGTTCAAGGCGGCAAGGTCGTCCACTCCTAAGGGAATAACGTAATTCTGAAGGGACGCCGCGAGCGCGGCATTGAAGGTAGGAGTGGTAGCAGTGGCTTCAAAACACTTGTAGTGCGTAAGGCACACCGTGGACCCGACAGTGAAACCAGACGCCAACTCGCCGGTGGGGAGACGTATCCCAGGTGAAATGGAAGCCTCTACGCCCAAGCCTAAATAGGCACGCCCACTAGGTATGTCAATGGGATTCTCGAAGGGGTCGGGGTCAAAAAGCTTCCCGGACGGAATCACGCACAACGTGCCAGAAATTGCGGCGCCGAGCGCAAACTGAGGGCTTGTCGACATGCTAGAGGAAGGTTGTTGAAATGATAAGCCAATTTGCGCGGATTTCAGCGGAAACGCGGTGAGAGAGACACTCTGGAGCGAAGCAAGGTCTTGTTTGACGACTGAAAGGCTTGGGAGTTGCCAGAAGTACTTTGCAAATGCCGAACCCGGATTCAAAGCAGTCTGAAGATCAAGCCCAAAGCCATCAACAATTTGAATAGTTGGCACCTTCGCGCTCCCGGGCAAATTGACTCGTGTCCGAGGGAAAAATGCTACCAGTAGAACTCTAGTATGATATATGACATATTGTCAATCTTTTTCGCTTGACTTTTATTAGATGAATATGTACCATGCAGTTTCCCCTCGTTGTCGAAGGCACAGGCGAATCCACAAATTAGCGATCTTGAGAAAGCGTGATGTCGACTCTCGCAGGGGTGGTGGATTTCTGGTTCGGGGCTTGTTGGCTCACGCGGCTTTCCATAAGGGCTGAATCATTGTCTTTTGACATTTTGTTGGCCGGCGGTCTGCCGGCTGTTGCGACTATTAATTCTGACTTCGCCGTCGGAGGTCAAGCATGTTGGGACTTGATTTTGCAAACAGGAAAAACACTTACGACTACATTATTGTCGGTTCCGGGTACGGGGGCGCGATTTTCGCCGCGCGCTTGGCCTCCGCGAATCTCAACCCCAAGCCTTCCATTTGTTTATTGGAACGGGGCCGCGAATGGCCGGTGGGAACTTTCCCTGACCAAACCGCCAGCGTTTTGGCTGCCCAGCGAAATGATGCCAACCCCTTGGGGCTCTATGAGTTTCTGAACTACCAGGACATCTCTGTGATCAAGGGGTCGGGCTTGGGCGGAACGTCGCTGGTCAACGCCAACGTTGCGATCATCCCGGACGCGGAGGTCTTCGAGCAATCGAGTTGGCCTCGAACCGTCACGCGCGACGTCCTAATGCCCTATTACCAGCGGCCGCGCCAAGTCCTGGCTGCCAACCCACATCCTCACGCAATGGATTTAGCCAAAGTGCAAGCTATGGACCGCCGCGCCGTAGAAATCGGACAACATGCCTACCCGCTCAACATCGTGGTGAATTTCGGCATCGATGGAAAGAACCCTTATGGGGTCGAGCAGAAACCTTGCACGAACTGTGGCGACTGCGTCACGGGCTGCAACGTGGGTGCGAAGAATACCCTTTATATGAACTATTTGCCTTTAGCTCGCGGGGCGGGAGCGGAGATTTATACGCAGACGAAGGTCGAATGGATTGAGAAACTCCCGACAGGAGGGTGGCGGGTTCACGGTTCTCACGTTGCGGACGATCATTCGAGCAAATCATTCACTTTGGACGCAAGAAACGTGGTGCTTTCCGCCGGGGCTATCAATTCCCCGGAGATCCTTCTGCGGTCGGAAATGCACGGCCTTTCCGTGTCACCGGTTCTGGGGACGGGGTTCAGCGGCAATGGCGATTTCTTCGGACTCGCCTACAACGGATCGTACGTCACCAATGTGCTGGGGTACGGTTTGAAAACCCCGGTGGCCGGAGGGGCATTGCCGCCCGGTCCTACCATCGTCAGCGCGATTTCCTACGACGGAAATGTGCCGATCGAAGACCGTATCACGGTTGAAGACCTTTCTTTCCCCAGCGCCTACGTCCTGGGCGCAAAGGCTGCCTTTGCTCTTCTGCATGGCGATCCGACATATGCCGGGAACGAGAAAGCCCAGCAGCAGCGCACGCTCAACGACAGCGACCTCCTGCACCCGTACCGAATTGACGGCGCTTTGAATCACACCATGTTTTACCTGGTGATGGCCCACGACGACGCCCGCGGCACCATGGTTTTCGACGCCCCCTGGTACGAACCCGACGGGCGGATGAACATTCAGTGGGACGGAGCAGGTAGAGAGATCATTTTCACGCGGATCAATGAAGAGTTGCGCCGGCACGCGCGCGCCTTGCAGGCCAACTTTATCGCCAATCCTCTCTGGGATATCTTCAACACCCGGCATCTGGTCACCGCTCATCCTCTGGGTGGGTGCCCTCTGGGAGAAGATTACCTGCACGGAGCTGCGGACGAGTTCGGAAGACTTTTTTCGGGCGACGGCAGCGTCCACGAGGGCCTCTTTGTTTGCGATGGCTCGCTCATCCCCTCCGCGCTGAATGTGAATCCTTTCCTGACCATCTCAGCGCTGGCAGAGCGGATTGTGGAAAGGAAGATTCAAGCTCAGCAGGGAAATGCCTACCCCCAACCCAACAAATCCGTGAGTCTGTCTACGCTCGACCCGATTACTGTCTCGACCTACAGCGAGGGTCAGTTGGAGCCGCTCTTCCGTCGTTGCACTTCGCTCGGGATCGACACGCTCATCAACCAGGGCGGCGCGCCTCAGATCGACGTATCCAGCCGCACCATCCGCAACGACCAATTCTGGAAGGGCTTTTTCCCCCACGACCACATCCTGAACGCGATGTCATCAGCGCTCTTTACGGGGTTCAAGAAAGAATTCCACAAGCAAGGTGGCCAATACACTGGCATCACCAGTGACACCGACAATCGCATTCATGCGCGGAACAGTCTGGAAGAAATCAACCTCGCCAAGCCCAAGGGAACTCTCGAGGCGGGAAAGTACATTCTGCTCAAATATCTGGACCCACCGTGGCAAGGGTTCTACGACATCTTCAAGGTCATCAACCCGGACCTCCTGATTGGGCGCGTCTACCTGGGTGAGTACCCGAACGGCGCCCGGCAGTTCACTTTTCCCATGACCCGGAAATACAGCTTCGAACAGATGACGGTGAACGACCATGCCGCGCTTTATGCCGCGGGCGCCGTACCCGCCGCCCAGGATCTCCAAGGCGTGTGGAGGATGGATGTCATCTCGAATGCCAACCATGCCACCGGGACCGCATACCTGAGCTTTGATTTAAAGCCCGACGGCCGCCTGGAATCCCGTTACCTCCTGATGGGCTTGATGGAGGGGTTGGTCATGCCCAGTTTTCTCAAGGACCATTTTCAGTTGAAGGATTTCACACCCTTCCACGACGAGATTCGCAAGGTCACGAGTGACTTTCTAGTGGGCAAATATATCACGAATATTCCGGCGGCCGCGGCGGCTCTCACGAATAACCTATCGCTTGGAATTATTCACTCCGATTCCGTCGGCAATTTCGGCTTCTACTACATGTTGACCAAGACGGATAAGAAAGCACTCCCCACGGAAAGCCTTCTCAGCCCCTTCCTCGACGTCTTTCTGCCGGACGGGCTGGGCTTGACGTTCAGCGAAGAAATGGTTGGTTGGTACTTCGAGGGCGCCACCACTCCAACCGCAGACCGCGCGGGTGACCTGACGATTGCGCAGCGCATCCCCGCGACCGGAACACCCGCGGGCGGTGTGGATTGCAAGTTTGACGTGCATATGACGGCCCGCAATGTCAACGAGTTCATTGACGGACCGGAACACGAGGCCGGAATGGAAGGCACAATCTCTTTCGGCAAATTCCTGGGCGCAAACCAGGTGAACTACCCCGTCGATTCACAAAACAGCCGGTTCAATTACCTGGAGGTCAACCCCGTGACGGGCGAAGCCGAAATGAGGTATCACCTGGAGTTTTCCACTCCGGATGGCCGGCGTTTTTACCTCGAAGGAAGAAAGTACATGCAGAAGGACAGCGGAGGGAATTTGCGTGGCATGCAGGAAGTCCTGGAGGATTACACCACGCTCTACTCTCACATCTACGAGCGCAAGGATGGTCAACCCGATACGCAAGTGGGCCTGGGCTACTTAAAGTTTCGGACCTTTGAGGATCTCGCCGCGGTGGGGAACCTGGTAGGGTTCCTATCCTCGTTCCAAGTGACAGGCACCAGCGATCCCCTTCTCCAGATTCAGGCTCGGATGCGCTTCCTGGCCTTCACCGCGCAGTTCGTCCAACTCGAGTACGACCCGCTGGCTCTGCCTATTGGAAGCTTGGGTTAATCGGACGCGCGATAACGACTAACACCGGGGAGGAAATTCCATGTCAACGCTCACGGTCACAAACTGGTTTGGAGACTTGGTCTCACACCCTCAGGTAGTCGTAGAAGCCCACTCCGCCGAGGACATCGTCGCGATTCTGAAGGACCCGGTGAAGTATCCCTCACCGGTACGCGCCATTGGGTCCAACCATTCCACGGCGCCTTGTGGCGTGGTGGAGGGCGGAACGCTTGTCCAGATGTCCAAAATGAACCAGATCCGGCAGATTACGGCGGACACGGTCACGGCCCAGGCTGGGGCAATTTACATCGACGTCACCCAGGAACTGGAGAAGAAGAATTTGCAGTTTTACGTGAACACCGAGATCGGCAATCTTTCCATGGGGAGCGCGGCGTGCTCGGGAACAAAAGATGGCTCGATGCCGGGTGAATATGGCCAGGTAGGCTCGTATTTGACTGAGGTCGAGATGGTTCTTCCTTCCGGTGACATTCTGGAAGTTGACGAAAGCCAGCCGGATCTGCTGCAACAGATTCGGTCCAGTTACGGGTTGTTGGGGATTGTGACCGCTGCCACCTTCCGCGTGCGCCCCATTCTCCCCATGGCGGTTTACCACGAAACTTTTACCTTGGAAGAATTCGTGCAAAAACTTCCGGATCTGATCGCCCGCAACGAGTCCATGATGTATTACGTTTTTCCCTTCGACAATCAAATCACGGTGGAATTTCGGAAATACAACCCCGGCGCTTCGGGGTCTCCCAATCGCGTCATCTGGCCGCTGCGCAACTATCTGTGGGGAACGACGGGACCGGCTTTCTGCCGCCAGGTGGCAGCGGAGATTTCCGATCCGGCCATTCGCTACGGTGTGATCGATGGTTTCTGCGCCATGTGGCGTTTCAAGCTTACGAACCTGATTCGTGGCGATTACACGATTGCCAGTGACCAGATGATTCGCTATCCCGTACCCGCTAATAACAGCAGTTACACCTTCAGCTTCTGGGCGTTTCCCGAAGCCCGCTTTGCTGACGCTATCGCCGGATATTTCAAATTTTCCCGCGACTATTACCAGCAGAAGGGCTATCGCACGAACATGCTCAGCGTCGGATACCGCGTGGCCCAGGATCAAAAATCCTTGTTGTCCTATTCCTTTGACGGCAATGCCATGACGGTGGATCCGGTTTCCACGGCGAATCCGGGGTGGGAAGCATTTTTGGACGCCTACAATGAACTTTGCAGCAATCAAGGCGCGATTCCGCTATTGAATCAGACGGCCAGAGTTACGGCGGGGCAAGCCCAGAAAGGCCTGGGAGAGCGGTTGAAGCTCTTCGGAAAGACGCGGAAAACCTATGACCCTGACAACCGGCTGCTGAATGGTTTCTTCAGGGGTCTGCTTGGCGTATGACGTAAACCATGGAAACTCGAAATCGTGCGCCACTTCCCGTTACTCTGTTCGCCCTACTCCTAGTCCTTTACCCGGTTTTGGGAGTCCGAACCCCTGCAAACAACCCCTCAATCCCCACAAAGACCTCCATCGGCAGATCGGAGACTCCGCAGGGGAAGCCCGCAAAGCAGGAATTTCCTGGTGCAAAAGATCTTGTCGCCCGGTTTCTCTTCAGCCACGCGGACGAGCGGGCGAACCCCTCGGAAAAGGCCGCCAACGAGGCATACAGCATCGATTTTCTCATTGCCACCTTACCTGACCCGGTCAATTCCCGCCTGCCCAATTTTTTCGACACCTTTGCGGAATCCATCGAAAGCGCGGCAGAGGCCGCAGGTTATACTTTGGACCGTTTTGCCTTGCCTTGGGTGGAGGAAGGTGAGAGAGCGCAAAAAAATCCTCCGCTTTGGCGGCAAACCCTCTTTGATTCTGTACCCGGTCTGATTCTATTTCGTAACCCCAAAGACCAGAAGCTCCTGCTGGTTTTCCTGGTCGGAGAAACGCCCACCACGGGAATTCACAAGCAGGCCCTGTTTTCCGCTCTGGATCAGATGGCGCAGTTCTATCCCTGGGACCCTCTGCACGCGAAGCTGCCGGCAGGGTTCCCTCAGGTCAAGAGTCTGGGTTCCCCCAACACCCTGCGCGTAATGGGGCCGGCATTTTCGGGCTCAGCGGTTTCACTGCGCCTGGTGCTGGACAGTTGGCTTGAGTCGCGTGGAAACGTTCCCAACTTGCGATTTCAGATCGTCTCCGGGACTGCCACTGCCATCGACGCCAGTTCGCTTTCCCGTGCGGGCCATCAGCAGGCGACCTTTCAGGCCACCGTACCGCCGGATGATGAGACGCTTCAAGCCGTTGCCTGTTACATTCAGCAGCTTGGCTATCCTCGGATCGCGATTCTTTCTGAGGGGAACACGGCGTACGGGCAGAACCTGGCGCATGAATTCACCGCGGGCGGGAAGGATACGGGCCAGGAGGGAACGGGCGGAAACGTAACGGGTGGAAAAGGAGGTAGTCCGCCCCAAATGGCTTGCCCGAATACACGCAACGTCCCGGAGATACTGAGCCTTCCATTTCCCTTGCACATTTCGAACTTGCGCAAGGCATCGGCCCAAAGAACAAATATGCAGGACCAGATGGGGTCCGGAATTGGAAGCGGGAAGTCCACCTCCGCCCCGCTCGCGCCAGAGGACACCAATGAGCCACGAGAGGTCCTTCCCTCCTTTTCGGATTTGACTGTTCAGTCTGCCAAGTTGACACTCTCCAACCTTCTCTCCACGATTGCCCGCGAACAGTACAGCTACGTCGGAATTGTTGCCACCGACGTTCGTGACGCTACGTTTCTGGCTCGTGAAGTCAGGCAGCACTGTCCTGCCACGGTGCTGTTCACCCTCAACTCGGACCTTCTCTACGCTGATCCAGACGTAAACGATGTCACGCGCGGGATGCTTGTCATTACTCCTTATCCGCTCTTCAATCTTGAGCAGCTTTGGACCTACTCTTACCGCGGTGGCGAAACTCGTCTCCAGTTCTCGAGTCAGGCCGCGGAGGGCGTCTACAACGCGACTTTGGCTCTTTTACATCAAGAGGGCAAGATGGTCGATTACAGCCGACCTCTGCCGAGGCCCGCAGGCGCGCAGCCCGAAGTCCTCAAACCGTCGCTCTGGGTGACGGCGATCGGGAACGGAGAAACCCTTCCGGTCAGCTTATTGCCGTGGAAGGACCCCAAAGGCTATACGTACTCGCCGGTTCCAGCGGGGGGGACGACCGATCAGCTTGAAGAAAATGATCGAAAGCCCAATGTGGGCCGTGGAATCTACAGCGAAAATACCGTAGTCATGGTTATTGTGCTCAGCCTGCTGCTTTCCACCTTTTCGGTGCTGATGGTCAGCCAATACCGGCGATCCAGGAAGAGAAAGGGAGCGGATGACATTTCCTTCTACCTGGGTGACACCGTTTCGCCAGCGTATTGGTGCGAGGGCCGACTATTCCTGCTTTGCTGTTGTGCGAGCTTGCTGACCTTTTACATTGTGGTCGTGGTGGACTTTTGCCTGCCTCTCATGGCGGGGAGAGAGTTGGGCAGCAGCGTAGGGACGACCTTGACCCCTAAAGTTGCGATCGTCATGTCAGTGGTAACAATTCTCCTGTTGCTGTTGGCCACGCATGTGCTTCTCGCAGCTTTCCGCGCGGCGCCCGCCGACCAGAGGGGGGCGGCCACCGAGGTGACGCTTTTCGCGCTCCTAGGCTGCACGCTCGTTTTCATTCTCGCTTGGCTTCTGGTGGGCTCGTGGTATGAAACGGTGAAGCAATACCCCGCCAGCGGCCTCTTCAGTTTTCTACGGTCCTTCGACCTGCGAGGCGGGCTTTCGCCTCTCTTGCCGCTTTCCTGTGTCGCCACCGCAGCGTGCCTGTGGGCGTTGTGTTCCTTCCGACGGCTCCGGCTGCTCGACATCCTGCGGGCGTCGGGAACAGTCGAGAAGACCGAATCCTGGCTGAGTTTCTTGTCGCTGGAAGGATGCTCGTTCAACGGCGTCCGGGAACTCGAGAACAACATTAAGCACACTCTGGAAAGCTCGTCCGTGATTTCGGTGGAGGGGTACACGACGCTGTTGGCCGTCGCGCTGGTGCTGGGACACTACTTCTTTAATACGCGCTTGGTCCACGCCCTGGAAGCGCGGCCTTTCTACTGGATCTTTGAAGCAGCTTTTTTCATTGTTTATTGGGCCTTACTCATGGAGTTTATGCGCCTGGTTTTTGCCTGGCGGAGTCTGCACCTTCTTCTGCAACGGCTTTCCTGGCATCCGCTGCTGGCTGCTTTCAAGCGCTATCGCGGACGCTTTCCGAACCTCGTGAAAATAAATCTGACCCATCCCCCGTCCAGCTTTGCGGCGCTCGAGTCGTCGGCGGAGCAGGCTGGCCGCCTGCTGCGGACCGCCAGGACTCTGATTCAGGCGGCCGACACAGATCCGAACCTGCGCGAACTCTGCCGCCAGTCGATTCCCGAATGGGAAGCTCAGGTGCAGGCCGCGGAGGCCCAGCTTGGCGACGCTCTGAGACTGCAATGGACCGACCCATCGCAAGTCGAAGGTCATTCGAGCCTCGAGCCATTCCGTAAGAAACATGCAAGCCGCCTGAGAGGAGATTGGCGGCAGTCCCTCGCGTCCCGTTGCCGCGCCCACCACGCCCTGTTCCAACTCATGCAATCACTGATAAAACCAACGGAACAGCATTGGTATTCCGGCCACGCGGAAGGCGAAGCTCCGGTTGCAACGGAGTTCTTCGAACAAGTGGAGGATTTCATCGTCACCCGGATTGTTAACTTCCTGGCGGTCGTCTTTCCTTCGCTGCAAAATCTTGGATATTTCGTTCTCGTCGGTCTGTTGCTGATGCTCCTGGCCGTCACTTCTTACCCTTTCCAGCCAAGAAATGAATTCTTGTTCTTCAATTGGGTCGTGATTTTGTCCTTTATCGGGACGCTCTCTTGGATCTTCGTGCAGATGGATCGGGACACTGTCTTGAGCCTCTTAAACGGTACCAACCCCGGCCAAATCAATTTTAGCCGTGAGCTGGTGCTGAGGACTTTTCTCTATCTGGGGGTCCCACTTCTGGCTCTGCTCGGCGCGCAGTTTCCCGCGAGCTTGGGAAAGGTTATTTCGCTGTTCACGGCCGCTCAGGGCAATCCTTGAGAGGAGAGAAACTAGTATGTTAAACAAACCTCTGCGTTCGGGCACCTTCCTCCTGACCTTAGTCCTGACACTTGCCCCCTCGGCGCGGGCCGACCAGGCTCAAGGGACGACAATCCTCAACGACGTTCGAGTGGAGAGCATTGGCAGCGACCTGTTGTCCGTCGATGTGGTGACCCAGCCCCAGATGGCGCGCCTCCATCTCCTGGTGCGCGACACTGCGTTGCAGGAAGCCCTTAAGCAACTCCGCCGGGGTGACCACCTTGCAGTGGTGGTGATGACTGACGCCAATAGCCAAAACGCCCTGCAAACAATGTCGGTGAAGGTTGTCTCGGTGGGGATGGGACACCGAATTGTCGTTCTGGCCGGTTCGGCATTTGCCTTCTGGCTGCTATGCTTTCTGTTATCGGGTTTTCATCCCCAGTGCTTCATCGTTGGAGAAGACGGACGGTACAGCAACTCGAAGTTCCAGACAGCGTTCTGGTTCGGCACCTTGGTGATTACGTACTTGGCCACATTCTGGCTTCGGGCCTGGGAACTCGGAACGGACATGCTGGGCGGAGTGAACATACCTCAGAACCTCTTCTTGCTGTCGGGGATGAGCGCCCTCACGTTTACGGCAGCCAAGGGTATCACGGTGAGCAAAATCCAGAGCGCCAAGGCGAGTGGTGTTACGCTCGCCAAAACGCTCGCAAGTCAACGCCAATTCTGGTTCGACCTGACGCACAATGACTCAGGCGAATTCGACCTGGGTGATTTCCAGATGCTGGTCATGACCTTACTGGCAGTGGGCACGTTCCTGGCGCTCATCCTCCATTTCATGGGCTCACTCGAAGCCCGCTCGATCGTGTATCTCCCCGATGTGGATACCACCATTCTTGCGACGTTCGGTCTCGGGCATGGCGCGTACTTAACAAAAAAGGCAGTGGGAAATGTTGGGGAAACGTAATCGATTTGAATTCGGATTGCAGCCCTAGGTTTATCAATTCTGCCGTGACGCTTCCCGCAAGGGAGCGAATGAAGGATTGCCATGCGAACCTTATTCGGAGTGGGCGCTTTTGGGGATATCATCAAGAATATACAGGGGGCCCTTACGCGGGCCGGGTTTGATACCAAAGGGACAGATGGACTTTACGGTGGGAACACAAGCAATGCAGTCGGTGCGTTCCAAAGGGCCAAGGCGATCTCTCCAACGGGCGTCATGGACGACGTCAGTTGGCAGGCGCTAATGCAAGGCCCCCTTCCAAGCGCAAGTGACCGCAGCCTGCAATTGACGGCAAGCTTGGAGGGCCATGGATTCGGCTTGGCAGTTGGGAACTTCGATGGGACGCTTCTGACCTGGGGCATCATTGGGTTCACCCTCCATTCGGGCGAGGTGCAGAGTATCGTCTTGGCTGTGAACCAATCGTCCCCGCAAATCGTCCAACAAGCTTTCGGACCTTACAGTGCGGAATTGTTGAACTTGATGCGCGCCCCAACTGCGGATCAGGAATCTTGGGCCCAACAACATACGCTCTCGAACGGCGGACTCGCTGAGCCTTGGAAGTCGATGTTTGCTGCTTTCGGTGCCTATGCGGAAGTGCAGCAGGAACAGGTGAAGCATGTGCAGACCGATTACCTGAGTCACGCGATTCAAATTGCGAACAGGCTTGGATTCTCGAGCGAGCTTGGCTTGGCCCTTTGTTTTGATATCTGCGTCCAGAATGGCAGTATCACGTCGGATGCCATGAATGAAATCAGCCAAAAACGAACTGGCACGACTTCAGAAGCTGAGTTGCGAGTTATCGTCGCGAGCGCGGTGGCTGACGCCGCGCAGCCAACCTGGCGTGAAGATGTGCGCGCGCGCAAACTGACTATCGCCAATGGCAAAGGCACTGTCCATGGGCATGATTACGTGTTGGAGAATTGGGGACTGAGCGATCAATACCCGGCGGCGGAACTTGCCTCCGCATAACTCCACCGGTGAGCCGCCTGGAACAGCCGCCGGGAGCGAGATTTCTATCTTTCCCATTTTCCTCATTTTTCCGTGTAGTATCCCGCCTGCGCTGAAGGTTATTCCAATATTTTCAATGGGTTAGACCTATCCCGGAGAGTGTGAAGAAAACCGCTTGACATCGTCACAGTACTAGGTGTAGTAGTACACATGTGATTCCATTCCGCGTCTCATTCCAGCCCGGCATCTCACCTTGGTTGTTCGGCGCTTGGTTCGGTGGCTTGTTTCTGCTGATCGCGTTCTGCCAGCGGTAATCGCCACAGGAGGATTTACACCCATGTCGTAGAGGCAGGTTGCAGGTTTCAGGTGTTAGGTGTCAGGGTTGGGGACGGTTTGCATCGAGGAGTTCGAAGTGAACGAATAGGGCGACAGCAGCGCGGTGAAGGAGATTTCGATGTTGCTGTTGCAAAGCATCGTTGAGGGTCTACGGACGCTGTTCCGTAAGGAGCAAGTGGAACAGGAGATGGACAAAGAACTGAGCGGCCACCCCGACGCTGTGGTGAAAGAGAAGATGCGCTCCGCAATGAGCCAGGAGCAAGCGCAGCGAGCGGCCCGCGTCGAGATGGGTAGCATGGACGCAGTGAAGGAAGAGGGTCGAAGTGTCGGCTGGGAAGCGACACTGGAAACGTTCTGGAAGGGCCTCCGCTACGGGGTGCGTCAGCTCCGCCGCAGTCCAGGGTTTACAGCCGTGGTTGTGATCATTCTGGCGCTGGGTATTGGCGCGAGCGCCGCTATCTTTAGCATTCTCTATGCCACGGCCATTCGCCCGCTTCCCTATCAAGATCCCGACCAGCTCGTGGCGCTCTGGCGAACTGACCGCCGATTGCCCGCGTGGCCGACTTCTGGTCCTGACTTTCTCGATTGGGAGAAGCAAAGCAACGTCTTCTCAGCGCTGGCGGCTGCTTGGAGTTATGGCCCAACGCTTACGGACGCCGGTGGTAATGAGCCTCTGCATGGATACCATGTCACGCCCGACTTCTTCAAGGCGCTGAAGGTGCAGCCAGCGAAGGGTCGCCTGTTTGCGGCGGGGGATGATCAAGCGGGACGCGACCATGTGGTAGTTCTTGGCTCCGGGTTCCAGGCCCGGAGACCCGGGAGGGCCCTGGCGGCAGTCGGGCAAACGCTCAGGCTAGACGGCGAAGAATTCGCGGTGATCGGGAGCGTGCCGGGCTCGTTTCGTTTTCCACCGATTTTTTTTGTGACGGGCGCTGAACCCGACGTCTATGTGCCAATGCCCGTCGAGCGGCTCCGCAAAGACCGCCAAGAAGCTTCGTTTTGGGTGATTGGAAGGCTCAAGCCCGGGATCACGATCCGGCAGGCTCAGGCGCAAATGACGACGATTGCCTCTCGTCTCGCGCAACAATATCCCGATTCCAATGCGGGCATTGGCGTAAGCGTTGTGACCTTGCAGGCTCAGGTGAGGAGTGTATTTGGGATCTTATTCAGCTTCCTTCTCTGCGCGGTGGGTTTCTTGTTGCTCCTCGCTTGCGCTAATGTGGCGGTCTTGCTGTTCGGGCGAGGCGCTCGGCGGCAGCACGAAATAGCTATTCGCCAGGCTGTCGGCGCGAGCCGTGCGCGGATCGTCATGCAACTTCTCACGGAAAGCATCCTCCTTGCACTCGCTGGGGGCGCGGTAGGCGTTCTGCTGGCGTTCTGGTTCAAGGACGCGATGGTCTCTCTCTTTCCGTCGCATCTGATTCCCCAAACAAATCCCATCACAATCAACTGGCAGGTTCTGGTATTTGCGCTTGTCGTCTCGGGTGCGACGGGGATCCTCTTTGGTCTCCTTCCAGCCCTGCAACTTTCCAGGGTGAATCTCCAAGAGTGGCTCCAAGAAGGGGCGCACGCAGCAGACACCGGGGTGAGGACCCTTCGGTTACGGAACGTTCTGGTTGCCTCCGAGGTGGCGCTGGCACTTTGCCTGCTGATCGTTTGCGGCCTTATGATCCGAGCATTGGCGGGGATTCTCCTCGCAAAGCCGGGGTTCAATGCCCGGAATATGCTCACGACAGGGTTGACCTTCGCGGATTCGAAATATCCCACTTTTGGGGCCCGCGATGCCTTGCGTCGTGAGCTGATCGAACAAGTCAACGCGCTCCCCGGCGTAAAATCTTCGGCGCTGGAAGGCAGTTCAGCCGGCCATCTTGCCACTACCAACAAGTCACTCACCCCGTCCTCGTTCAGGGAGGGTCCGTTCCTACAAATCAGCATGGTGACCCCGGATTACTTCCGGACTATGCAACTTCCACTTCTGCGAGGGCGGCCGTTCAGTTCGGCTGACTACCTCGAAAAGCCCTCGGTGGCGATCATCAACTCGACGCTGGCCCGTAACCTTTGGCCGAACCAGGATGCGCTTGGCAAACGTATAACGACCACCTATCCTCCCGAATGGTATGAAGTCGTGGGCATAGCGGCAGACCGCCGTATTTTCGGTGGGGCCATAGATATCCCCGAGGCCTACCTTCCGAAATTCTCCAACCGGGTGGACCTGCTGGTTCGGACAGTGGGGGATCCAAAAGGCTTGATGACGCCTATCCGTAACCTGATCAGGAGGCTGGACAAAGACGCTCGGGTGTCTTCCATGATGACGATGGAGGAGAACCTCGCGCAAACCGCCGGTCCTATTCGCTATATCGCCGTCATACTGAGTGCTATGGCGATCATCGCCCTCTTGCTGGCAACGATAGGAGTCTACGCCGTGACCGCTTACTCTGTTGCCCAGCGAACCCACGAGATTGGGGTTCGCATGGCACTGGGAGCCCAGCGCAGTCAGGTGCTCTTCTTTGTTATGCGCCGCGGCATGCTGCTGAGTTTCCTCGGCATATTGATCGGGCTGCTCATTGGGCTCGGAGTCGGTCGCGTCCTGGCGTTCTTTCTTCGGGGTGTGACCATTGGACAAATCTCGACGTATCTTGGTGTATCGATGCTGCTTTTGGTCGTCACACTCGTTGCCAGCTACATTCCTGCCCGGCATGCGACCAAGATTGATCCCATAGCAGCGCTGCGATGTGAGTAAACAACCATGCGCATACGTCTCTTAGTTTGCCTTCTTGGCTTGCGATACCGGCTGATGTGGGCACAGGCGAGATTACAGGCCGGCAGGGTCGCCCTCGTTGTCGTGGGAGTTTTGCTCGTCTGCCTGGTCGCTGCCATGCTGGCGCTGGGAGGGTTGGGGGCCGCAGTGGAGGCAGTTCGACTAGGGAAGGGAGAGTTGGTTGCCGCTATTGTGCTGAGCACGTTCTTTGTGTTCGCGCTTTTCGGCGCTCTAATTCTGGGCGCGGGGATTAACCCGACGTTCTCTGATGCGGCCCTGCGCCGTTACCCCCTCTCCTCTTTCGAGCGCCTCGGCGCCCGCCACCTGGTGGGGCCACTCGAGCCATTGTGGATCTTCGTTCTCGCTCTGGATCTCGGCCTTGCGATCGGCTTCGCTGCACTCGGGGTTTCTTCATGCTGGGTTGCACTCCCCGCAGCGCTGCTGCTTCTCTCAACCAATTATCTGGCAGTCCGTTTGCTGTTGAGGGTGGTCGAGCACATCATGGCCACTCGAAACGGGCCGCTCCTGCTGATGGGGCTGGTTGTGTTGCTGTTTCAGCTCCCCGGCTTGCTCGCGCCGGCGCTAGCTCACAACCGAGCGCTATCGGGAAACGCGTGGATCGTATTACGGTTTCTCCCACCGTTTACTGCCGCGAGAGTTGTGGCCGGAGCTCCGGCCTTTGTCACTATCGCTTCGATGCTGTTGCTGGTTGGCTGGTGCGCCGGCCTGATCGCGGCCCTCGCCTGGGTGGAACGGCAGCCGCTTCCTTCCCGCACCGTCGCCGGGGCCGAGGCACATTGGGATAGCTCCTGCGACCGCATTGCCGCTGCCTTCGGACCGGTCCTTGCGCCCTTGGTCGGTAAGACTCTGCGCTATTACGTCCGCAGCCCACAGCTAAAGATGAATTATCCGCTCATCGTGCCGATGGTGCTTTTTATTGCGTTTACGTTCGCTCGCGGCCGACCCGATCCCCTGGCCGGCTTCCTCACCATCCTGGCTCTCATCAGCATCCTCGGATTCCTGAGCATGGGAATCATGCCGATGAACGTCTTTGGATTCGACGGCTCCGGGTTCCGCCGCTACTTTCTTTTGCCCGCTCCACCTGGGTTGGTTCTGCGGGCCGTGGCGTTCGTTCCACTATTGCTGGGCGCGCCATTGATTCTTGTTTGCATGGGGCTTTGGCTTGTTATCTGGCCGGGTCACCTCGACGGGCGAATGGCAGTGATGTTGCTCTCCAGCGGCTTTGGCGGGATGTTCCTTTTCCAGGCGTTGGGGCTTTGGACCTCACTGCTCGCCCCGCAGGCCATGGAGTTCAAAGTCAAATTTGGCGCCAAGCAGCCCTTGGCTACCACTGCACTGATGATGAGCGGAATGGGGGTAATGTTTGGTCTTGTCGCAGGGCTGCCGGCGCTTGGGTCGAAGGTTGTGCTCGGGCACTGGTGGGTGGCGCCTCTCATCCTGCTAGCGGCTCTCGGGTTTTATCTTCTCACGCTACGCGGGGGCGCCCGCGTGTTTGGCTCGCGCCGCGAGCGGATGCTCTCCATGATCGAAAGGGGCTTATGAAGATGCCGAACGCTATTGAAATCTCGCATCTGCGCAAGCAATATGGCAACGTCGTCGCCGTGGAGGACCTGTCGCTCCGGGTGCCTTCCGGCTGCTTTTTTGGCTTTCTCGGGCCCAACGGCGCGGGCAAGAGCACGACCATCGGCTGCCTCACCGGCCTGCTCGAGCCGACGCGCGGCGAGGTTCGCCTGCTGGGAGAGGCTTTCAACGGCGATTGCACCGCTCTAAAACGCAGGATCGGGGTGATGCCCGAAAACCTCGGATTGTTTGAGGCGCTCTACGCGCACGAATTCCTGGCCTTTCAAGCCCGCATGTATGGCCTCGACGAGCCCACCACCCGCCGGCGCGTTACCGAACTTCTCGAGGCGCTGGAACTTACGGGCCAAGGCAAGAAGCCGCTGGCGGAATTCAGTGCCGGGATGCGCAAGCGGGTGGCATTTGCCGCAGCGGTGGTCCACACGCCTGAAATCCTTTTCCTCGACGAACCCTTTGAGTCCATTGACCCGGCCGGCGTAGCGATGCTGAAGCAGTGGCTGCGTCACCTGGTTTCGGAGGGGCGTACGGTTTTCATGACGACTCATGTGCTGGAAACCGTCGAGCGCCTCTGCGACCGGGTGGCGATTATCAAGACCCCCGGCAAGCTCATCTGGGAAGGCGACATCAGCGCTTTTGCCTCCGACCAGCCCATCGCCGTTGACGGTCAGGAATTCCGTACGCTGGAAGATCTTTTCCTCGGGTTATCTGGTGAGCGGTACGCCGGAACCCTTGCGTGGCTTTAGCGGCCCCGTGTGTGTCGGTGTTGTCATGTTTCTGTATCATGCCGACCGTGCTGGCCATGCCTGGGCCAAATGGAAAAGGCCGGTGGCGCTGGCCCCAGGCCGAACGCCGTTCGGCCCTACATCGGGCGCGAAATGTTTGCCAAAAAGAGACCCTCGCAATTTGCAGAGCGGAGGACGCACACTCATGTCCGGATCATTTTTCACTTGACATGATTGCTGTATCAGGTGTAATAGTACACACATGATTCCATTCCGCGTCTCCTTCCAGCCCGGTATCTCGCTTTACGAGCAGGTGGTCTACGCCGCCAAGAAGGCGATGGTATGTGGTCAAATGCGGCCCGGCGACTCGTTCCCCTCCGTGCGCACCTTGAGCAAGGAGCTGAAGATCAACCCCAACACTGCGCACAAAGTCGTCACGCAACTGGTGTCCGAGGGGCTCCTGGAGGTCAGGCTAGGCATCGGGACCGTGGTCGTGGCGCCGGCGCCGGCCACGGCGGACGGGCGCAGCCGTCTGGTGCAGAAGGAAGTCGAAGAGCTAGTAGTCGAAGCCAAGCGGCTCGGCATGCGCCTGGACGAGGTCACGGAGGCGCTGGCCGAGCACTGGAAGAGGTTGGACGCGACCGGGGAAGGGAGCAAGCCATGAGTGTGTTGCGTACCCGCGATCTCTCGAAATCGTTTGGGCGTACTCACGCGCTCCAGAACCTGAACATGGAGATTCCCGAGGGCGCCATTTTCGCTCTCGTCGGGCCCAACGGGGCGGGCAAGACGACAACGATCAAGACCCTCATGAACATCCTACGCCCCAGTTCCGGAGCCGCGGAGGTCCTCGGTACTGATTCCCGCCGCCTTGGCCCGCAGGAGTTTGCCCACATCGGCTACGTCTCGGAGAACCAGGAACTGCCAGGCTGGATGACCGTAGATTACTTCATGCGCTGGCTCAAGCCCTTCTATCCGGACTGGGATGATGCCTGGGCCGAGGAGCTGCTCCGGCAACTCGAGCTGCCGCGCGCCCGGCGCCTGCGAGCGCTTTCGCGCGGCATGCGCATCAAGGCGGCCATGGCTTCCTCGCTCGCCTATCACCCCAAGCTGATTATCTTGGACGAGCCCTTCGGCGGCGTCGATCCACTCGTCCGCGATGAGCTTATCGAAGCGCTGCTGGAGCGCTGCGCCGGAGCAACGGTCTTGATCTCTTCCCACGACTTGGCGGAAATCGAAACCTTCTCCAGCCACATCGGCTATCTCGAGGCCGGGCGTCTGCGCTTCTCGGAAGAGATGACCTCGCTGGCCGCGCGTTTCCGGGAGGTCGAGCTCACCTTTGACGGCCCGCCCTCGCTGCCCTCGCCCTGGCCCGAGGGATGGCTCGAGCCCAACTCGACCGCAGCCGTGCTCCGCTTCGTCGATACGCGGTTCAATCCGGACTCGACTCCCGCGGAAATCCATCGAGCCTTCCCGTCGGCGCGCGGCGTCTCCATTAATCCGATGCCCCTTCGGGCCATCTTCGTTTCGTTGGCGAAGGCCGCCCGCAAGGCTGCCTGATTGGGAGAGTCACCATGCAACAGGCCCTGCATATTTTTGTCAAAGACGTTCGACGGCTGCGGTATGACATCCTCGTCGTCCTGGTCCTGACGGCGACCTTCGCCTGGTGCGAAGGCCACCGCGTTCCGTTCTTTGTTGATAAGCGAACCATGGTTGCCTATCTGCTTGAGGGGTTGTTACCGCTCGGCTGGTGGTATCTGGCCGCCCAGGCTGTTTTCGGAGAGCCGCTGCCCGGCGATTGTCAATTTTGGGTCACCAGGCCCTACCGCTGGCAAAGCCTGCTCAGCGCCAAGCTTCTCTTCATCGCCGTCTTCGTCAACCTCCCGCTCCTGGTTTCGGATTGTTCCATCTTGGCCTTGCAGGGGCTTCATCCGTTTGCCCATCCTGGGGCGCTCGCCTGGCGCCAAGTGCTGATTGCCGCCATACTCATTCTTCCCATGACGGCGCTGGCCTGCATTACGGCAAGCATGTCGCAGGTGGTCTTGGCTGTCCTGGGTCTTATTGCTTTCATCGCCGTAATATCTATATTTGGCCTGGGTCCACACAGCCTTTGGTTCGGCTACTTGGATTGGGTTCGAAATTCGCTGGTAGTCTCGGTAATTGCCGCGGTTGGGTTGGTCATAATGGTCTTGCAGTACCGGACCCGGCGCACAGTGGTTTCTCGCATCGTCTGCGGGGTGGCCGTCATACTCGTGTTTGTTGGAGTGAGGTGCCTGCCGTGGAATGTCGCCTATGGCCTACAGTCACGCCTTGTAAGATCTCAGATCGAGACTTCATCTGTCTCAGCCCAGTTCGAACCGGGAGGCTCTCCTCCGGCGACAACCACACAGGGGCCGCCGGATAGCGTCCGCGTGAGCCTGCCCATCCAGATTGCCGGCGTTCCTGCCCAAACTGTCGCCAAGATCGACGGAATGGTGGCAGAACTCACGCTGCCGAACGGCAAGCTATCGGAACTGCGGATGGAAGGATCAGAGACGGATACGCCGTGGCATGAGATGTTCGTGGACCGCAAGCTGTTCGACCGGGTAAAGAACGCGCCGCTACGATTGCACGTGACGGTCCTGCTGACTCTGTTCGGCGACCTTCGCACCGAGCGTATGCCGCTCGAAAAAGGTGTGCATCGCGTGCCGGGTGTCGGACTGTGTGGCGTCGAGCCATTTGAGCCCCAGAAGCTTACATTCATAGGCTGCTTGACCCCTTTCCGCCTGCCCGCCCGCACCGTCCCCCAATTCGATAACGGTCGGCCTGTGGAAATGCCGGGATCGTATTCGTACTCCCCCTACCCCGCTGAGTTTAGCATCAGCCCGATGTCGCTCCCACGTTGGCAGTTGCCGAACCAACCGGGCGCCACATCAATTGTCATCAACACCATGCAGCCGCTGGCCAACGTTCGCCGCGAACTCGACATTCCAGGCGTGCGGCTGGCAGAGTTCACCCATTGATGGGGTTGAGCCTGACCCCTGAATCCTGCTCTTCACATCCTGCATTTCTCCCTTGACGCGAGGCTAGATATGTGATAGGCTATCGTGTTGACCTATGAAGAGGGGTGCGACAAAGGGCGGGAAGGGATTTAGAGGTCGGCACGGGGGTGGGGTAAAGGCCCGGAAAACAGAAGAAACAGGTGCCGGGTGGCGGGTTTCAGGTCGAGGGACGGGAATGGCAGGGGTCACGGAAGGAACCCGATCCCAAACGACACCGACACCGCCATCACAGACAAGAAGTCATTCTTCATAGCTGGCATGTCATTCCGAGCGAAGCGAGGAATCTCGCCTTGTTTTCAGAGCTGGATTCCTCGCTTCGCTCGGAATGACAGTTTTTTTAGCGGATCGAAGCTTAAATGTCTATGAAAAAAAAGGATCTCCGTGGAAGACTCCGGATCGAAGCTTAAATGTCTATGAAAACACAGGTACTTAACCATACAGTGCCGTTATATTATTGAAAATACAGGTGCTTATCCTTGAGGCCGAAAAGTGGAGAGTCGAAGGTCGAGGAGTTCAGGAACGAAATCTCAGCAGGATGCTGAAAAACCGTAGGCCCTTTTTCGGATCGGCGCCCGACATGCCGTATTCTCCGAAACTCTTGGACGCGCGTCCCAGATGGGAACTTCTCATGTTGCTGCGGCAAAACGTCGCGAGACTTGTGCTCAGAGCCTTTCTCTTATACAACTATTATTTGTGTTGACGCACCCAAGCGAAGTAGTCCTTCACCTGGAGGCACCGTCAAGAGGAAGCAGATCATGAACCGCAGAACATTTCTGAAAAGTGTGGCGGGTGCGGGCCTTGCGTCCAACGCTTGGCCCGGCCTTGGCCTGTTTGGGCCTGGCGGCGCCGCTCCCGCTTATTTCGGGCTTCATCCATTCATTGAGGCGCACCCGGAGGCGGTCTTCATCCGCCAGACCCATGTCTCCGCACGAAGCGATTCGGAGGCCAAGCGGCGAGAAGCATTCGAATTGGCTCAGCGAATCTTTTGCCGTCGCGATTCACCCGGCCAGAGTTTCACCGATAAATTTGCCATTAAGCCCAACCTCACCGCGACTCAGGGCAGAGGGCTCGATTTTGCTGTCGTTACTGATCCCTATGTTGTGGAAGGCCTCATTGATGGCCTGCGCCAGACGGGCGTCGGGGCCGGGAACATCTATGCTCGCGATGGTCTGTACGTGGACCAACCCGGCATTGGCTATCGTGAAATGTCCCAGCGCTCCGGCGTGCACTACAACGACGATGATTGCCGCTCGCCGGTGGTCAAGGAGTGCCCGGATGGGGTGGTGTTCCGCCGCACGAAATACCTCGGTCCGTTCAACTACCAGGACACTCACCTCATTAGTGTCGCGAAACTGAAGAGCCACGGGATGGGCCTAACGCTCTGCGTCAAAAACCTGCAAGGCACCAATATCCAGCCCTATATCCGGTTTTGCGGTGGTCTTCAGAAGGCGATTGGGCAGGACTTCCAGCCTGGCGCTCAAGGTCACGTCGACGACCTTCAGGACCAGCACCAGCGGGCGGGGATTCCGCGCTGGGACACGCCCAAGGCCGGTTATATGGAAATGTGGATTCAGCGCGCCATCGATTCCTACACGCTTGTGCGCTGCTCCATCCTGCTGAATATTATCGAGGGCGTCTATGGCCAGAACGGCGACGGGTTCGCCCGCGGACCCGGACAGGGCGGAGTGCCGGAAATTTTCATGACCAATGTTCTGATTTTTGGCAAAGATGCTTTCCGAGTCGATATCATCGGGCATTGGCTGGGAGGGCACGAGCCCGGCAATTTCGGCCTCTTTCACATCGGCAGAGAACGAGGCGTCTCCACTGCTCTCAATCCTCACAACATTCCGCTTTATCGCTGGGAAGACGCCGGGCCCAAGCTTGTCCCTCTCGATAAGCTGGCGCGCACGCCGCTTGCGACTCCATACTTACCGAGAGAAGGCGAACCGCTCTATCACCTCTGCAATGAACCTTACGCCTACCCGTCCGAACCGCAGGCCGCCTGCCTTGGAGGCGGCGAGTCGCCAGGGCTGCGAGTGTTGGGCCAATCACAACCTGGGAACCGGGCCGCATCGCTCGCGCTGGAATTCAACCTGCCGCGAGGCACGGGCGCGCAACTGGAAATGTACAATGCGTTTGGCGAACGGGTGGGAGTGCTGGCCGAGGGCTTAATCCCCCGTGGCGTGCACGCAGTGGATTGGATCACTCAGCAGCGACCTTCCGGCCTGTACACTTGCCGCCTGTGGGCGGATGGCGTTCAGAGTACTACGAGCGTCTTTCTCACGAACCGGGGATAAGGGCGCGGTACATTGTCACCCCTGACCAAACGGCGTCCATATCAGTCCGGAAAGAGTGGATTCCCGTCGGCTGACGGGAATGAGGGGGGATGGGGTGTTTTCATGAGAGTGAAACGAGGGAATCTCGACCTGCCGCCCCCGGTGCCCTTCAGCCAAGAACTCTGCTCTCGCCGTCGCGGCGCAAGCCCAACTTCGGTGGGAGGTCTTCCATCGGCCCCATCCATTGCAACTCGCGGTCAATGTCGGCGTGCAGGCGATACTTTTTGCGCACTGCCTCGAGCGCTGCGCCCTGAATCCTTATCTTCTTCAGGTCGTAGTTTCCCAGGCCCACCTGCCCGCAATACACCAAGTAGCCCAGCCACGATGGGTCGATGCTCATGGCCTCGACCCCCACGCGATCCGCCGCAATGTAATCCGTTGAGGCAATGGCGATACGGGAAGGCACGGGAGTGCCGGAATTGGGACCGTCACCTTCCATGCCTTCATACCCGTCAATCACCGTGGCGCCCCAGTTGGGTTGAAGCTTTTGCGCGGTTAGCAGCATGTTGTAGTGGTTCTGGCGCACCCCCACGTGAAACTTCCGCTTGTCGCTCCAGGATTTCTCCCCCGGCGGATTGTGCAGCGGCGCGCCCAGCGTGAGGTTCTTCACGGAAAGCGTCGCCACCACGGCGTTATGCGTTTTCATGACAGCCGAGCAAATGACAAAGGCATCAGGATCGAGCAAACGCGCCGCCAAGCGCACCGGCGTCACGTGCAGGTCAAAATCGATCAGAGGAATGGCTTCGGACTTTCCCTCGCGGTTCAGGTCCACGAGACTGATCTTCTGATCGCGATACTCGCCCGGCAAGCGCGTGTAATGGAAGTTCTCGAAAGCCTCCAGCGTATCCCCCGCTGAGGACTCGGCAATAACGATGGGCCCGCGAAAGCGCGGCGCTAGGTATTCAACGATTCCCCGCAAGGCGTCGGCATGCGTGGAGGCGAGCTGATTCACCGTGTTCACGTTGTTCGGTTTGATGACCACGTACTTCTTCTGCCGCAATTTTGGCAGGATCTGGTCATCGATGGCCGTCAGCGCCGCCCAAACATTCTTGCGGCGGTCGTCACCCTGCACGAGGGAGACTTGCGAAATCCCGGGGAATTCCTTCACCATCGGCGCGACGGGAAGGGCGGGCGGAGCCTGCGAACTGAGCAGGGGGGCGCGTGAGACGAGGAGAGTGGTTCCGGTCGCTTGCAAGAATCTGCGCCGTGAAAAAATCACTGGATTAATACCTCCGCGGGCACTATGATAAGACCCCTTTTAAGGTTTAGCAATCGTCAAGGCTAAGAAGGGGAGGCAGAGACAAAATGACTACTCGGCGAGATTTCTTATCCGCAGGGCTTCTTACCTCCGTGGCGGGTTTCGCTGCTGCTCCCAGCGCCTGGGCGCAGGCGGAACCGCACTCCGCCAAGGGACTCAGCTATCGCGTATTGGGGAAAACCGGTTTTAAAGTGACTAGCGTAGGTTTTGGATGCATGGTTACCTCCGACGCCAGCGTGATCGAGCGTGCAGCGGACCTCGGCATCAATTATTTCGACACCTCACCGTGGGTACCAGCATGGGAACAACGAACGGCTGGTGGCCGCAGGCCTTAAAGGGAAGCGGCAGAATATTTATCTTTCCAGTAAAACCGATGGCGAAACCAAACAAGCTGCGCTGGCAGAGCTTGACACCTCGCTGCGAGAACTGGCGACCGACCATCTGGACATTTGGTATCTGCACGAGAAGAACAGTCCCAGTGATTGCCCGACGAACTTTTTGAGGCGCAGCAGATCGCCCGGCAGCAAGGCAAGATTCGCTTTACGGGTGTGAGCACCCACAACGCCAAGGAATTGGTTCCTTACCTGGTGAAGAAGGGCGCGACGGATGTGGTGCTGGTCGACTTTCAACTTCACCATGGAAAAAGGCGTTGCTGATGCCATGGCGCAGGCCCACGCGGCGGGCATGGGTGTGGTAGCCATGAAGGTAATGGCGGGCGGGTTCCGGCGGATGAGGCCAGACGATCCGACCGTGGCCAAGCTGAAGCGCGAGGGCGCCATGCTGGCGGCGCTCAAGTGGGTGCTGAAAGATCCCTACGTGCACACCACTATTCCGGGCATCACCGACATGGATCAGCTCGAGGAGAACCTGAAGGCGATGACCGAGCCCTACTCGCCCCGGGAAGAACGGCTCCTGGCCCGGCACTTGGATTTCATCACGCCGCTCTATTGCCGCATGTGCGGGGAGTGCGATGGCCATTGCGCTAAGGGATTGCCCGTGGCGGACGTGCTCCGCTACGTGATGTACGCCGACGGCTATGGCCAGTTCGAATTGGGCCGCGACCACTTCAAGCAATTGCCGGCGGAATTGGCCTCCGTACGCTGTGGCGACTGCCCGACCTGCACGGTGAAGTGCCGTTTTGGCGTGAAGGTTCCACAGCGCCTCAGCCGCGCGCAGGAGATGTTCGCGTAGAAAGTATTCCTTTGCGTGCTCTACAGTTCACATTCCTTTTGCTTGTTTGCGCGGTGGTTGGAACGCCTCTCGCCCCGGCTAAAGAGGTTGCCGACTGTTCGCTTGTCCCTGGCTGGCGACAAGAAGGCTCATTGCGTCACTTCACTGCCGACAACCTTTACGAATACATGGACGGCAACGCGGAAAGCTACTTGGCTTACGGATTCGTCCAAATGCAGGGGGTGACGTGCAAATCCGGCGAGAATACCCTCGTAATCGACATCTCGGAAATGGTTGATGCTGATGCCGCCTACGGCATCTTCAGTGGCAATCGCGACCCCGGCCATCCCATTGAGAAGATCGGCATGGGGGGACAGGTCCTGCCGCGCCGGGGCACCTTCACGAAAGGGAATTACTACGTCGAGATCGCCGCCACTCCCGATATCGATCACACTCCCGCCTTAACCGCCTTCATTACGGCCATGGAGAGGCACCTGAAGGGGCGGACCACGCCTCCGGACGCAATCGCTTGGTTTTTGCCGGAAAAGCAGGTGAGTGCTCGCATGATTCCAGAAAGCGTCCTCGGCATCCGCCTGCTCAAGCGCGGCTACGTAGCACAGTATGACCAGGGGAAGGCTTTTCTGGTGCTCGAAACATCCCCCCAGTCCGCCGCCGCGGTCATGACCAAACTTCGCCAGCGCTTTCCGAGCGCCCAGGCTGCGCAGGTCGCGGACGAAGCCCTCCAGTTGCAGGACAAGTACCTGAGCGGGGTCTGCTTTTTCCGCAAGGGAAAGTACCTCGGCGGGTACGCGAATATGCCCGACGGCGCAACCGCCACCGCCGCGTGTGCGATCCTAGCGGCAAGACTGCCCTGAATTACACCCACTTGGCGCTTTGGCTGGCGCGCCCTACAGCCGGAACTGACATGCGTCACCGGACCCCCCATGAGACCGGATGTGGTCTAATTGCGCGTGCTCCCCGGAAAGGAGCACAGTGAATAGCATCCATCAGACCCTAGCAGGACTGCCACCCTGTGGGGCGTCAATTTGGCCTCAAAATAGCTCTGTTTCTGCTGAGGCGTTAGATTGCGCATCGGCCTCCCCGGAAAGCCCAACGTTAAGGAGGACAGGGCGGCTGTGATGGATCGCCGACAAGTCTTTTTCTCGCAACGAATTCGGGCTGCTATGGCTATGGAGTCGGCGTGGATGAGGACGGGGGCTTCTGAAAGTGACATTTCGTCGCTCTCAACCCCAAGAATCTTCAACTACAACCCTGCCATGAAGTGTCGCCTCATGGGCAATATTGCTCTTCCTCTGCTGCTGATTCTGGCCTTGCCCGGGTTGTTAATCGGGCATGGTAAGGGCGGACAAGATTCGGCGCCCCCGGTGATTCCTGCCGCAGCCAAAGAGAGGCTGGCGCGGCTTTTGCCGGAAGCTTCGGAAGTGGGGGCAGCACGGACCGGCGAACAGAAGTTCTTCAGCTCCGACCTTTACCAGTACACCGATGGCGGGGCCGATGTTTACCTGGATTACGGCTTGGTGGCGATGGTTCACCAGGAATACAAGACCCCAAGCACCGACCTCACACTCGACATCTACAACCTGGGAGCGCCGTCGAATGCCTTCGGGATTTATGCTGCCGAAAGCTCGCCGGATTACCAGTTCCTGCCCATCGGCGCGGAAGGCTACGGCACCAACGAAATCCTGAACTTCTTTCAGGATGAGTTCTACGTGAAGCTGTCCGCCTTCAGCGACAAGGAGAAGACCGGGCCGCTGCTCGAACGCTTTGCCCAAGTGGTATCGCGCAGGATCGGCCCATCTCGAGCGATGCCCGAGTTTCTTTCTCTTTTCCCGGCGCAGCATTTGGTGAGTCACTCCTGCAAGTTCGTGAAAAAGTCCCCCCTGGGGCATGATTTTCTCGCGCCTGCCATCATGGCCTCCTACGCTTTCGGCGAGAAACAGACTTCCCTGGTCATCTCGAAGGCGCCGGACGCAAAAGGGGCGGCGCAGAGGGTTGGGAAGTTGCGGGATTACTTTGGGCGCTCGGGCAAGGTGGTTCCTCGACCAGGACCGCCCCCCGGAGCTTTCCTGGGATCAAACCAGATCGAGGGCGAAGCCGTGTTTTTCGCTTCGGGGTCCTATGCGGTCCTTTGCCTGAACCCACCGCCTAACCCTGAATTATTCTTGAAAACGGTTATGGAGCGAATTGCAGAAAAGGGGGATAAACTGTCGTTTTGATAAACGTGGGTCTGCCCTCTCCCAAGGGGAGGGGGTGGCCCGCGACGGCGCTTTCACCAGTCCGTCAGCTGACGGAGCCCGGTGAGGGGTCACTCGCACGAGGTCGAGGGGACGGCAAGCCGTCCCCCTACAAGTCGTAGGGGCAGGGCTTGCCCTACTCTCCAGAAGGGACGGGCTTTCCGTTGGGGAGTTGATTCATGGCGCAGGTTGATCGACGCGATTTCTTAAAAACAAGCGTGCTGGCCGGAGCAGGGTTGGGGGCGGGTTTGCTCAGCTCGCATTCCCTCCCCGCAGCGCTGACTCCCGCCCTGAGCATTGCTCACTACAAGAATTCCCCGACGGAGCCTGACGGCATTGCCGAGGAAGCAAAGCGGCTCACGCGCCAGGCCCTCGAGGCGCTGGGTGGGATGAGCCGCTTTGTATCGAAAGGGAACGTGGTTTGGGTCAAGCCCGACATAGGTTGGGACCGTCGCCCGGAGCAGGCCGCAACAACCAACCCCGATGTGGTCGCCACTCTGGTGGAGATGAGCTACCAGGCGGGGGCGAAGAAAGTGCTGGTGAGCGACAACCCTTGCAATCCGGCCCGGCTTTCTTTTCCCCGCAGCGGGATTCAGCAGGCGGCCGAAAAGGCGGGAGCGGAAGTGATATTCCTGGATGAAAGAAAATTCAAGAAGATGTCCATTAACGGCAAAGTCTTAAAAGAGTGGCAGGTCTACCAGGACGTTGTGGAAGCGGACCGGCTGATCAACGTCCCCATCGCGAAGAACCATAACTTGTGCCTGGCGACACTGGGCATGAAGAATCTGATGGGCGTGCTTGGCGGACCGCGTAACCGGCTGCACCAGGACTTGGGCGGGACGCTGGCGGATCTTGCAGCCTTTCTCAAGCCCCGGCTGGTGGTGCTGGATGCAATTCGCGTGCTCACGGCCAACGGGCCGGTGGGCGGCAACCTTGCCGATGTAAAGCGCAAAGACACCCTGGTGGCGGGCGTCGACCAGGTTGCCGTGGACGCCTTGGGCGCGACATTGCTTGGTTACAAGCCCGCTTCGATTGGCTACATCGCGGAAGGGAATGCGCGGGGTCTGGGCGTTATCGATTTCAATTCGCTTGCGCCCAAACAAATCGAAGTGTGAATCCCATGGCCAAGAAGATGAAAACCTCGTGGATCGTCTGGCTGCGCCGGCTTACCCAAACCGGTTTCTTTCTGCTTTTCTGTTATCTTTTCTTGCAGACGGTTTATCACCCCATCAACAAGACCGGTCGGGGCGTCACCTTCTTCTTCAACTTGGACCCGCTGGTCGCTTTGAGTTCCTGCCTGGCCTCGCACGCCTTGGTGGGGGCGATGCTGCTATCGCTCGTTACCCTGGCGGTGACTTTTATTTGCGGGCGGTGGTTTTGCGGTTGGATTTGCCCTTTCGGAGCTCTGCACAACTTCTTCACAAGCCTGCGCGGCGGGCGCGCCAAGCAGAAGCTCGAGGCCGGGGGCTACAATCAGTGGCAGAAAGCGAAGTATTACGCGCTGCTGGCGTTTCTGGTGGCGGCCCTGCTGGGCGCTGACGTCGTCGGCTGGCTGGACCCCTTTTCTTTCTTCTTCCGTTCGCTCTCCACTTCCATTTATCCGGCCATAAACAAGGTCCTCGTGGCGGTGTTCACCTGGATCTACGACGCCAATCCCGGGGTCGGTCCTGTCCGGCTCACGCTTGTGACGGAGCCCATCTACGGGTTCTTGCGCAAACACTTCCTGGCCGCGGAACAACCGTACTACTGGGGCAGCCTGCTGATCGGGACGTTGTTTATCGCGGTCGTGGCGCTCAACTTCTGGCGCGCACGCTTTTGGTGCCGTTATGTTTGCCCTTTAGGCGCGCTGCTGGGAGTGGTAGGGAAGAACCCGCTCGTCCGCCTGAAGAAGGATGCGGAGAAGTGCGATAGCTGCCGGTTGTGCCTGGTTGATTGCCAGGGCGGAGCCACTCCTGACAATCCCCTCGAGTGGAAAGCTTCCGAGTGCTTCTATTGCTGGAATTGCCAGTCGGATTGCCCCGCCCAGGCTATCTCCCTTACGTCGTTTATCGCTGCCGCCTGTCATTCCGAGCGTAGCGAGGAATCTCGCTCTGATTCCCTCCTCCGCACGTCAGAGCGAGATTCCTCGCTACGCTCGGAATGACATAACTAGTCGTAGGGGCGCGTGGCCATGCGCCCCTACCGGAGAAAAAGTACCATGAATCCCTGGCGCAAGTGGCTCGGTGATTTCCTTCATCCCCCCAAAGAAGCTCGGCTTGATCTGGGGCGGAGAGGGGTCTTAGCGGCAGGCTTGGCTGGTTTAGGCGCCAAGCTCCTCTTTAGCATCGCCCCGCAAGCTTCGAAACGGGCTTTCAATCCTGCCCTGATCCGTCCCCCAGGGGCGCTTCCAGAAGACGAATTTCTCGCCCGGTGCATTCGCTGTGGTGAGTGTATGAAGGTGTGTCCCACCAACGCCGTTCATCCTGCTTCCTTGGAAGGCGGAGCCGAAGGCCTTTGGACGCCCCTGCTGAACATGTCGCTCGGCTACTGCGATTACGAGTGCAATCTGTGCTCGCAAGTTTGCCCGACGCACGCCATCCGCCAGATTGAAGTTCCGGAAAAGCAGAAGATCAAGATCGGCTTGGCGTACATTGACAAGAATCTCTGCCTCCCCTGGGCTTACTCGAAGACCTGTATCGTCTGCGAAGAGCATTGTCCCACCCCCAAGAAGGCCATCTGGGTTGAAGAAGTTGAAGTGCGGAATATTCAGGGTGAGAAATTGACGGTGAAGCAACCCCGCGTGGACCCTGATCTATGTATCGGGTGTGGAATTTGCGAAACCAAATGCCCCGTCAAAGGGCCAGCGGCGGTGCGGGTCACCAGCGTGGGCGAAACCAGAAACCCCGAGAACCAGATATTATTGTCCCGCTTGATCTCGTCCCATAAATATGGGAGCATTAGAACGTGAAAACTACGCTTGAGATCCCGGACGCCATATTCCGTCGCGCCAAGGCGAAGGCTGCTGAACATTGTATCCCGCTGCGCCAATTTGTTAGCGAAGCTGTGGCTGAGAAGTTGGGGGCGAAATCTCCGGCGGGGGCCAAGGCGAGAATGGCCCTGGCGGGGAAGCTGCGGCACTTGCGCAAGGAGACCGCTCGCATCAGCAGCTTAATTGAGCAGGAGTTTGAGAAAATCGACCCAGAGGAACGGGCTTGATCCTCGACACCAACGCCCTCTTCGCTATTGCCGAGGGAGAACAGGGCGCAGCTAACATCTTTGCGCGTGCTCGCCTGGTTGCCATTCCAGTGATTGCTTTGGGTGAATATCGTTTCGGAATCGCCCGCTCGCGCCGCAAGCGTGAGTGTGAGCGCTGGCTCGAGGAGATGATTTCTATCTCCCGCGTGCTTGAGATCGATGAGGAAACCGCCGTATGGTATGCCGTCCTTCGCGGCCAACTCAAAGAGGCCGGCACCCCCATCCCGAGTAATGATGCTTGGATTGGCGCCTTGTGCCGCCAACACGCCCTCCCCCTATTGAGCCGCGACCGGCATTTCGATTTGATTGAGGGATTGCAGCGGCTCGATTGGTAAGAGGCTTGCTCACGGACGATTCTGGATCACCGGAAATGCCGTAAATCCCTGGTCTTGTGGGACGTCGTAATAGGGCATGTACTCAAACGATTTGTCCGCCCAAGCTTCGTCTTCGCGGAGCACCCAATATCCTTTATCAGTCGAGATTTGATAGTGCAAGGGTTTTGCGGCAACCGGTTTCAACCAGGCCGAGGGTTGACTTGGATCATTTAAGATACGAATGGAATGCTCGAGATTCGACTTGCCCGTCAGAGCCATCAAAAGGGGTCCATACTCGAGATAGTAGCGTGAAAATCCCGCAATCTGGTCATAACCCTCATACCGGCTCATCCGAAACCCCATAGGCAGAGTGAAAGAAACTTGGTCCCCTGCTTGCCATTCCCGGTCGAGATGGCGGTAGCTGCCAGGAATCCCCGCCGACACGGATTTCCCATTCACGGAGATTTCCACCGCTTTAACCGCCCAGGAGGGAATGCGCAGGCTTAGCGTAAACGAAGCACGCTGTGGAGTGTCCACCTTAATTATCACATCTCCCGCTTCAGGGAAAGCCGTGGTGGTGATCAGCCTTAATTCAGTATTCCCCTGCTTCCATGAGATTTCGGAGGGAGCATAGAGGTCCACATAGATTCCGCGCGGAGACAAGGAATAGAGGTATTCAGGCAATGAACCATAGAGCCGTGTTCCCTGGCCTTCGCAGCAGGTCCCGAAGGGAGGACACTGGGGCGCTTCCTTTTTGCCTTCCAGAACCGTGGAGTAACTAATCATGGAGCCGCCCAGTTGGTTTCCGATTCCGGCGTTGTAAATCGACTTCTCGATTTCATTCACATAGACTTCCTGGTCCGGAAATAGCAAATGGAGCCGCTGGTTGAGCTTGATCCAGAAAACCGCGCAGCACTCTTCGCCCGACCGGCTCTGAGCCCCCAGCAGATAGGATTTCGGCGGATATCGCCGCGCCTCGCACAAGGCCCAGGAACCGCCGGGCATTTCCCATTCGTCGCGAAGCATCTTCCAGGCATTTAACACGGCTTGAAGGTATCGCATATCGCCGGTGATGCGATAAAGGTCCAGATACGCTTCAAAAGCCGTTATCTCGTAGCAATGGGATTCCGGGCGGTCATAGATGGCCCGGTCGTCATTGGCCAAGAGCTGATCGAGCCACCAATCTTCCTGGTAATACTTCAGGATTACATCCAGATCATCCCGCTTGCCGAGAGGCGAAAGGTACATGAGCGTGGAGGAAATCATGCCCTGATAAGGGATGTAGTGGTCGGGGATGTAGCCATGAATCTTGTCCGCCACTCTTGGCGGGTACTCAGAATGATTGAACCAGTCCAGATAACCGCGGATCAGCGGCAAAGCCTGAGGATTGCCGGCCAGGGAGGCGTCGATGAGCCCGTGAGTAATCCAGGAGCGCACGTAGTTGGCATTCTCACGAAAATCGGTTCTGTCTTCCGGGTAACCCATGATGAATCCATCGGCCTGCTTCGATGCAGCGATCCCTGCGACCACCGCGTCGATCTTCTCCCTCAGCCGCTTGTCTTCATCCCAACGCAGCGCATTGCCGCTGCCCATAAGAAAGAGACCGGCCACCGAGCCGCTCACCCTCGGCCCACCTTTGTCCCAAGTGAAGGGCTTTCCCGGAGGATTCTGCTTCCCGGCGCGCTCACGAAACACGTAAAGAAGATCATCCACGGAAAAGTTATTGAGCAGATACTCGAGGTTGTTGTCGAAAGTTCGCTTCAACACCCCGCCGGTAAGCTTGACTCCATGGGTGGGAGTCCGCAGTTGAAAGGGAACAGCCACCGGGTTCTTGGCTGTCTCCGGCGTGGCGCCCCAAGCCATGCTCGCCGCCCAGAGTGCAATGAATACCCCAATCCATAATTTGTCGAAATATTTCTTGTCCATAAGAGTAAACCCCGTGGGCCAATGCATCTGCTTGTCATTCTGACCGCAGCAAGTAACGTTTGTCATTCCGAGCGAAGCCCTGGACCGGACGGTCCAGGGCGCAGCGAGGAATCTCGCGCTGCCTCGCCGGTCCTCGCCACTCCTGCTCATTTCAGCCGGAATTTCCCCTTTGACTTCCCGGCTGACCGGTAATATACACGTGTCCGCCGCTGCGTACAACGATCCAAGCCGGTTTTTCGATCGGGATGTAGGCCCGTCAGGGCCGAAATAATGTGGCCCACGGCGACAGCCGTGGGGGGAGAATACATCCAATAAGATTTCTGGAGCCCCGGCAAGGGCGACATTCGTCCCCAGGAAGCATTGGCAGTGAATCTGCACACGCCTTATGTCGCCCCTTGCGGGGCTTAACCAAATGCGATGGGACCGGTTCCCGCGGCTCACGCCGTGGGCTATCCCGCTCTGCGGGACCGCCCGCTTCGCGGGCTAATAAGGACACAGGAGCGATTCCAGAAGAGAGCATTGAGCGAGAGCTGAGGTCGCCCCTTTCGTTTCTCCTGCCGCGGCGGGTGGCTCTCCGGTATGATAGAAGTACGCCTTTTTCGGTGCCAACTGAGAAGGTGTGAAAAAATCGCGTCGTAAGTGCGGCCTTGAAACTAATAGGAGATGAACAATGGCCAGAGTGCTCTTAATAAGTGGGAGTCCCAAAGCGGATGGCAACACCGCGCAACTCATGAACGAATGCGCGTGCGTGATTCGCGAGCAAGGAGTTGAAGCAGAAGTCATCTCGTTTTCCGGAATGAAGATCGAGTCGTGTACAGCTTGCGGCCAGTGCAGTGAATCCAAGGAGTGCAGTCTCGAAGACGGCTTGAACGACATTATCCAGAAGCTCCGAGCCTCGCAGGGCTTCATTGTGGGCTCGCCCGTTTACTTCGGCACGGCGCGCGGGGACGTGATGTCAGCGCTGCAACGCATCGGCCAGATATCCAAGAAGTCGGACCAGTTCCTCGCCGGCATGGTGGGCGGCCCTGTGGCGGTGGCGCGGCGTGGCGGCCACACCTTTACGCTCCAAGAAATGCTCATGTTCTTCCTGATTAACGACATGATTGTGCCGGGCTCGACCTACTGGAACATGGTGTTTGGCCGGCTTCCGGGCGAGATCTGGCAGGACAAAGAAGGAATAGAGACGGCCCGGCACTTCGCGCTCAATGTGGCCCATTTGATCAAGAAGTTGTACGGCAACAAGGCAGCGGAGGCTTAGACCCGCAGAGGATTTCTGGTGGCCATCAACTCCCTTGAGGGTCGCGAAGAAGAGATGCACCACGGAGGGCACTGAGACCACAGAGAAAAATACTTCGGCTTTTCTCTGCGAACTCTGTGGCCTCTGTGGTGAGCTTCCTCTTGGGACGGTATCTCACCGCAAGAAACGGAGTGCGGCATGGAAGATCTCATTCCCCTCGGTAGGACCGACATTCGCATTTCCAGTCTAGGCCTAGGCACCTGGCAATGGGGTGACCGCATGATGTGGGGTTACGGTAAGACCTACACCGACAGCGACATTCATGACGCTTTCCATGCCAGCCTGCAATCCGGCGTCTACTTCTTCGACACCGCCGAAGTGTATGGAAGGGGGCGCTCGGAGGAATTGTTAGGCGCCTACCTCGAGGAAGCTGGGCAGTCCCCACAAATGGCGCCACTGGTGGTGGCGACGAAGTTCATGCCCTACCCCTGGCGGCTGTGGAAGGGCTCCTTGCTCTCGGCGCTGCGTGCCAGCCTCACCCGCTTGAGGTTGGAACGGGTAGACCTTTACCAGATGCACTGGCCCTTCCGGCCCGTTCCGATCGAACTCTGGGCCAATGCGCTGGCGGACGCCGTCGAGGCGGGCTTGACGCGCGCGGTGGGCGTGTCGAATTACGACTCCGCCCAGATGTTGCGCGCCCACTCCACTCTGGCGAAACGCGGTGTTCCGCTGGCGTCCAACCAAGTGGAGTTTCATTTGCTCAACCGGCGCGTCGAGCACAAGGGTTTGTTGAAACTCTGCCGCGAGTTGGGTGTCACCCTGATTGCTTACAGTCCTCTCGCCAAGGGGATGTTGACGGGCAAATATACGCCGCAGGCTCGCCCGCCGGGGGTACGCAGTTACCTCTTCAGGCGGGCGCGACTGGACAAAATCCAGCCCCTGATTCAGCTCCTGCGCGCGATTGGGGAAGCCCACGACGGTAAGTCCCCGGCCCAGGTGGCGTTGAACTGGGTGATCTGCAAGGGGGCTGTCCCCATCCCCGGGGCCAAGAATGCTCGGCAGGCACAGGACAACGCCGCCGCTTTAGGCTGGCGGCTGAGCGAGGCGGAAATCGCCGCCTTGGATGAAGAAAGTCAAAAGGATTTATGAGATTACGGGAATCCAGGTCATGCCCACCAACGCCATCCGGACCCGCACCCGGAAGCATATCCGCCGCCTGTGCATTGTGGGGAGGGCGTAAAGAGTTGCTCCCCTCCACTCACCTGATACAACGGTGTATTACAGGTGAAGAGGAGTTTTAATGAAAGCAGCTTTCTTGACCGGCATAAGACAATTGGAGATTCGCGAGACGTCGCCACCGAAGATCAGCGACCCGCACGGTGTTCTCTTGCGCGTGGGGGTGGTGGGGGTTTGCGGATCGGATGTGCATTACTACACGACAGGGCGGATCGGGACCTTGGTGGTCAAGTATCCGGAATGGACAGGTCACGAATGTGCGGGGACGGTGGAGGCCGTGGGGGATCAAGTGAAGAAGGCAAGGGTTGGCCAGCGCGTGGCCGTGGACCCGCTGATTACCTGCGGGTATTGCGATCAATGTTTGTCAGGCCGGGAACACACTTGCCGCAACCAAAAATTCCTGGCCTGCCCGGGGCAGGGGCCGGGGGCGCTGGCGGAATACCTCGTCATGCCCGAAAGGTCCTGTTATGCGATTCCGGATGGCATGACCCTGGTGCAAGCCGCAGCGGTCGAGCCGCTCTCGATTGGGATCTACGCTCAACGCCTTGCGCAGATGCAGCCGGGAGCAAAGATCGCCATCTTGGGTTCAGGCCCCATTGGACTGTGTGTGCTGCTGGCGAGCCGCGCCGCCTGTGAAGTCACGGCCTATGCCACCGACCTGCTCGACGAGCGCCTCGAGGTGGCCCGGCGCTGCGGGGCGACGTGGACCGGGAACCCGAAGCGAACCGACGTGGTCCCGGCCATCCGCGAGCTCGAACCGCTGGGAGTGGATTTCGTTTTCGAGTGCGCCGGGCAGCAGGAAACCCTCGATCAAGCGATTGAGCTGCTCAAGCCGGGGGGAACCGTGCTGATGATCGGCATTCCGGAGGTTGACCGCGTCAGCTTCAGCATCCACAACCTGCGGCGCAAGGAAATACAACTTCAGAGCGTCCGCAGGCAGAACCAGTGCATGGCTCCCGCGATCGAGCTGGTGTCAAATGGCGCCATCAACCTCGATCAACTTGTGACCCACCACTTCCCCCTTGCCGAAACCAAGCAGGCTTTCGACCTGGTCGCCGACTATCGCGACGGCGTGGTCAAAGCCATCGTGCATGTTGCCGCATGATGATTGTCGATTGACGATTGTCGATTTTCGATTGAAAAAGCGGTACGGCGAATTGGTCCGCTGTCAATCGGCAATCGTCAATCGCAAATCGGCAATTCTCAGGGCCATCTCTTGAACTGCTTGCTGAGCGCCAACCCTTGCATCTGGTAGGAAGAACCGATTTGGACGCCGTAGATTTTATCAGGCCGCGCGACCATGGGACTATAGACCAGCCTGCCCACGATTTGCCCGTGCTCGATCAGGATGGGCACCTCATGCGCCCTCACTTCCAGCACGGCCAGTGTTCCCAGGACGTCGCTTAGTCCGTAGCCGAACCCCGGATCGAAGAAGCCTGCGTAGTGGACACGGAACTCTCCGATAGACTGGTCGTAGGGGACCATTTCCGCCGCGTAGTCGGGCGGCACACGAACCTTTTCTTTGGAAGCCAACAAATAAAAATCACCTGGGTCCAGGATTATGCCGCGTCCTGGCACTGAATAAACGGCGTCCCAGTACTCTCTTGGGTCGTAGAAGTCCCGCGCGCCAAGGTCAATCACCGGGGCATGTTTTTTGGCTCGGAAAGCGACGAGGTCAGTTTCGCCTTCCGCATTGAGTCGCACGGAAATGCGCAGCCCCTTGTCAATCTTGGCTTTTACGGGACCCTCCTGATCCTCGTACACCAGGTTTTCCTTTTCGTCCAACTCCGCCAAGGGGCCGTCGTGGGAAGGCGGGTTGCCGCGGATAAAACGCAGTTGATTCAGTTTCATTCCCTTACGCACGTGGAGGGTAAAGGTGCGTGAAACGATTTCGGCAAAAAGCCTGCCACGATAACCGGGGCGAACACGTTCGAACTCGGCGCCGTAGTCGGTGATCAGCCGGGTGAAAATGTCCAGCCTTCCCGTCGTGCTCTTAGGATTGGCTCTGGCCTCAACGTTCTTCGGCAGGCGCAACTCCTCCATCAATGGCACAATATAAACACAGCCCGGCTCGAACACGGCGCCCTCGCTCAAATCAACCTTGGTGATCAGCAGAGCGGAGACCTTATCTTGGACAGTGCAATCTTGGCCAGGCAGGAAGCTGGCGCGGACTCGATACGCAACCTCACCCAACCGCAGGTCAATGCTGGCGGGTTGAATCTGCTCGTCCGTGACCTCTTCGCCGGCCTCGATGCGCCCGCTGGCAATGAACTCTCGAATGGTCTGAGCAGGCAGGATTCCCGTGGTGCGGGGGGAGACTTGCTCCGTGTTCAAGTGTGGAAAGAGGCTGTCACTTGTCGCGCCCATTCGGTGATTCTCCCGAGTCTTGCAGAAGTTGTTTGCCAGCCATTCGAGTCTATCATTTTACGCGAGGGGATTTGTAGCGCCAACCTCCGGATTTGACATGGTCATTCCGATCCGCCAGCCGACGCAGAGGAATCTCGCATTGTCCTGAAAATACCCAGAGCGAGATTCTTCGCTTCGCTCAGAATGACAGTTTGGAACACGCTACCTACTCCCCGACGGTTCGATTCGAAATCTGAATATAAGGGAAGCACTCGGGGATGTGGGTGTCGTAGACGGCGTGGCGGCTCCAGACCCAGGCGGGATGGGGGTTGAGTTCGACGCCGCCGGGTTTCAGGAGCTCGAAGCGTCCAAAGAAAATCCTCCAGACGTCTCCGTCCTTGGGCGGCAGAGAGCGCCCCGCAGCCAGCCATTTCATTCCCTTCCAGGGGAAAGCCAATTCAACCGTCCAGCCTTTGTCAGCCACGGAGTTGTCGTTGATTTTGCCATCAACATGCACGGCTTTGAGGAGGCCTGGAAACTCCCAGTCCAGGAATGCCCAGCGGGTGCCTCGGGGATGCGTCCCTTTCCAGAAAGACATCGGCTCGCGATCGAAGTCACCTCCGAAAGTCAGGGCCTTATTTTTGAAGACGTCAAATTCGGGGACGTCATACATTCCGCCCTTTTTGTAAGCGTCTTGCCAGATGAAGAAGACCTGGTAAGTTGTGCCGAGGGCATTGATCTCAAACTCAGAATAGGCATCACCGCCGTCGATGAACACCTCGGCATCATTTTCCTGGAAAATCAGCGAACCTGTCTTGGTCAGGTGGGCTTCCACGTAGGGCTCTTCAAGCCACAAGCCAATGTAGAGATATTCGTCATCCCACAATACGGCGGCTCGCGTGTCGTAGAAGCCGGGCGCTCCCGTAACCATGTCCACAAAATGCGGGGACTTTTCCGCCTTCTGCCAGGAGGGTTCGTCCAGCCGGCCGTCAACCACAATCGGGCCCGCCGCTCTGCGGCAGACATAGTGGGCAATGTCCTTCGCGGAACAACCGTAGCTTCCTGTGCCGGCCCTCATCTGAGCTTGCCTGCCACCAGTAGCGCCGGCTCCGCTCGCCGGGCTATCCGCTCCGCTCAGGACAGGCGCTGCGGCATCGAGCGACACGAGAACCATGAGTGCACCAACCAGTTTCCATGCGTTTTTCATTGTGGGGTTCCTCCTGAAGGCAATTGCGGGTTTCCGGGACACTGGAATGTGGGATAGAGCGATGAGGGTGCGCATAGCTCCGTCCGTTCAAAGCCCCCGATCATGGCGCCACCGTCGCCCGTCACGATGAACAGCCGAGGGCGAAGCCTAGCGCCGCGCAAATCTCCCTTAATCGCTCGTCCTTGAGCACCGCCACTCGCCGACCCAGATGGGCCTTCGATACGGTGACGAGATTGTGTAAATTAACGACGCACTCGCTCTTCATTCCGTCCGCCTCGTTCAGGCGGACCTCCGACGGCACACCACGCACTGTGGAGGTGATGGGCGCCACGGTGACGGCGGATAGGTAGCCGATGGCGCTCTCCCGGGTGAGCACGACCACTGGCCTTTGCTTGTCGGGGCGAGGGAATTGATAGAGCCGGACTTCTCCGCGTGTTATCGGTCCGGCCATGCTGCCACCCGTTCCCAGTCTGCAAGCCCGCTGGAGGCATCAGGATGTTCCTGGTAGCCCCTGCGGTCGCGGGCCTCAAGTTCCCGTGCCTGAAGACGCTTCAGATGCTCGCGAAGCGCGTCCCGAACCAGCGCCGAACGATTCATTCGCGCCCGTCTGGCAGCTCCGTCTGTGGAGCGGAGCAGGGCCGAATCCAATACGACTTGTATGGTTTCCATACTGTGGAGTATACTCCACAGTCGAATTAACAATCAACGGTGCAAGGTTCGCTTGACTGGCCCTGGGCGAAAGTGGGATACTTACAGGAAGGAGGGACAATGTTGCATCCCGGCATAACGATGCACAAGATCCCCGTTAAAGGGTCAATGGGGCTGGTCTTTACAATTGGCGTGCTTGCCATGACTCTGCTCGCGCTTCCAGAGGCCCGATGGTTCCTGGCCATGAGCCTGCCTACCGGCGTGGCCATCGCAATCATCCTGCGTTTGACCAGCCGAGATTGACCTCCGTACCAAAAAACGAGCGGGAGCGGGGCTCCGTTTTTGAAGGTTCGCGGCCCTTTTGAGATTGACCTATCACCGCTATCTCGGCGGGACACACATATATCTTGGCAAAAACTTCGGGAGGTATGCGCTACCTGCAACTGCCTTCTGCCTACTGCCTTGTGCCTGCTGCCTACTTGGAACCAAACCAGCCATCCCGCTTGCCGGGAAGAGGTGTAGAATGACGCCCGGTAATTTCAGTTCAATCGGGGTCGCCGCTCATTGCGGCCTGCCGGGGGAAAGGCATGTTTCAACTCGTGAAGTGGCTTGCGATCGCTTTGCTCTGTTCCGTCTCTTTTGCCGTCGCTGAGGAGATGACCGAAGGCCGCCTGATGCGCTTTCCGGACGTTTACAAGGACAGGATTGTTTTCACTTATGGTGGGGATTTGTGGTTGGCCTCAGCTTCCGGGGGCGTGGCGCGGCGGATCACCTCTCATCCTGGCCTGGAATTGTTCCCCAAGTTTTCGCCCGACGGCAAATGGATCGCGTTCACGGGCCAGTACGACGGCAATTTCAACGTCTACGTTATTCCGTCGGAAGGTGGCGAGCCAAAGCAACTGACGTTCCTGCCGGATTCCGTAAGCATGCCCGAACGCATGGGTCCGAACAACATGGTCATCACCTGGTTTCCGGACAGCAAGCGCATCCTGTTCCTCTCCCGGCGCGACACTTTTAACGACTGGTTCGGGCGGCTCTTCAGCGTAAGCATCGAGGGCGGCCTGCCGGAGCGGCTCCCTATTGACAAAGGCGGGCTCACCTCCTTTTCGCCGGACGGCACCAAGATCGCTTATAACCGCATCTTCCGCAACTTCCGCACTTGGAAGCGTTACACGGGCGGCATGGCCCAAGACATTGCAATCTACGACTTCAAGAACAACAGCTACGAGCGCCTGACGGATTATCCGGGCACCGATACTTACCCGATGTGGCATGGCGACACGATTTATTTCGGTTCCGACCGGGGCCCGGAACACCGCATGAACCTTTATAGCTACAGCCTGAAGAGCAAACAGACTCGCCAGCTCACCAATTTTACGGATTATACGTCAACTGGCCCAGCTTGGGGCCCGGCTCGATTGTTTTTGAGAACGGCGGGTTCCTTTACCTCTTCGACCTGAAGACGGCGAAGGCGCGCAAGCTCACGGTCAACGTGGCCGGCGACCGGCCCCTGGCGCGAAAGCATTGGGCAGACGTGGGCAGTTTGATTACGGACTACGACATCTCTCCCGAGGGCAAGCGCGCCGTCTTCACCGCCCGCGGAGACATCTTTACAGTGCCCGCCAAGGAAGGCAGCATCCGCAACCTGACCCAGACCCCCGGCATCCGCGAGAAATACGCGGCGTGGTCTCCCGACGGAAAATGGATTGCCTACTTTTCCGACCGCAGCGGTGAAGACGAGCTTTACCTCGTCCCGCAGGACGGCATGGGGAAGGAATCCCGCATCACGAGCGATGGCAAGATGTTCAGATTGCCTCCCGTCTGGTCGCCCGATAGCAAAAAATTGCTCTACGCGGATAAGGACACGCGGCTCTTTTACGTGGATATCGAGGAGAAGAAGCCCGTGCAAATCGATAAGGGCAAGTACGCGGACCTGACCGATTACAATTGGGCTCCCGATAGCAAGTGGGTCGTTTACGCCAAAGCCGCTGAAAATCTGAACCAGGTGATTTACTTTTTCTCGCTGGCCGACAAGAAAATCACACCCCTCACCACGAGCTTTACGAGCAGTTGGAACCCCGTGTTCGACCCCGGCGGTAAATATCTCTATTTCCTCTCCAACCGCGACTTTAACGAGGTACTGGGCGTTTATGACTTCGAGTTTGCCAATCCCAAGGCCACGCGCGTGTATGTGGTGACGTTGCGCTCCGACCTGGCCTCGCCTTTCGCTCCCCAGAGTGATGAGGCCGGCGGGAAGAAATCCGAGAGCCCTGCGGCGGAGAAAAAAGGGGAGAAGAGGACTGAGGAAGCACCCGCAGGCAGGGAAGTCCCCAAGGATTTTCGTATCGACCTGGCAGGCGTCGGCGAGCGCGTCGTGGCTTTGCCCACCCCGGCGGAAAACAGCCGGGCGCTGAACGCCGCGGACGGCTTTGTCTATTACGTGACCATGCCCGTCGCCGGCCTCTCCGGACCCTTGCCGGGTGAATCGCCGGCCATCCACGCCTACGACATGAAGGAACGGAAGGACAGTATTTTGATTACCTCGGCCACCAACTACGCGCTCTCCTTTGACGGCAAGAAGATCCTCTATGCCGCGCCCAGAGGAGCCGGCGGTAGCGCGGCTGACGACGAAGGCATGCCGGGGCCGCAGACCTTCGGTATTATCGACGCCAAGCCTGAGAAAGAACCCCATAAAGCCGGCGAAGGCGCGCTGAACCTGGCTTCGATGCGCCTGGAGATCGATCCGCCGGCCGAGTGGAACCAGATCTTCAACGAGGTGTGGCGGCAAGAGCGTGATTATTTCTTTGAAGCCTCAATGAACGGCGTGGGCTGGGAAAAAGAGCGCCAGCGCTATGCCCCGCTCGTACCTTACGTCGCCGACCGGTACGACTTGACCTACCTCCTGGGCGAAATGATCGGGGAACTTTCCAACTCCCACACCTATGTGGGGGGTGGTGACTACCCGGATTTGAAACCCCTTAACGTGGGCGTGCTGGGCGCCGATTTTGAAACTGATGCCGCCCACGGGCTCTACCGCTTCAAGAAGATTTATTCCGGGGAGAATTGGGATGCCGCGCTCCGCTCGCCGCTTACCGAGCCCGGAGTGGATGTGAAGCCGGGCGACTATTTGCTTGCCGTTAACGGAAAGTCCTTGCGGGCTCCCAAGAACCCTTACCAATTGTTCGTCAACACGGCGAATGAGAACGTCACGCTGACGGTAAATTCGAAACCCAGCGAGGAAGGCGCGCGGAAAGTGGTGGTGAAACCCCTGGGAACTGAGTATCCCCTGCGTCAACTCGACATGATTAACACCAACCGCAAGAAAGTGGAAGAGGCCAGCGGCGGGCGGGTGGGATACGTCTACATTCCCGACATGAGCGCTGCCGGGTTGAACGAATTCGTGAAGCAATTCTTCCCCCAGGTCCGCAAAGAGGGCCTGATCATCGACGTGCGTTACAACGGCGGCGGCTTCGTGGATCAATTGATCTTTGAACGCTTGCGCCGCATGCTGGCGGGAATGGAGTCAGCGCGCAACTTCGAGAGCAGCACCATTCCGGATGTGGTCTTTCATGGTTACATGGCCTGCGTCACCAATGAGTATGCCGCTTCGGACGGCGACTTCTTCAGCTATTTCTTCAAGAAATACAAGCTGGGGCCGCTCATCGGCATGCGCACCTGGGGCGGTGTAAGAGGCATTCGTGGTTCCATGCCTTTGATGGATGGCGGCTACATCACGCGGCCGGAATTTTCCCTTTACGGGTTGAAGAGCGAGTGGCTGATCGAGAATCGCGGCGTTGCTCCGGATGTCGAGGTCGATAACCGCCCGGATTTGGTCATGCAAGGGCGCGATCCGCAACTGGAAAAAGCCATCGAGTTGGTGATAAAAGAAATCCAGGAACACCCCAGGAAGCTGCCTCCGCGCCCTGCTGATTTACCCGCCTACCCAGCGGGCCCGGGTTAATCGGCAGTTGGATCCTGGCTTGGCCCAGGCGCCGAGCTTGGCGCAACGGGCTTCCGAATCAAAGACACCCCCGTCAAGACCATCGGGACAGGTCTGGATAGGTCATCTCGGCACAGTATTTTCAGAGATTCGTGCCCCGACCAGCCAAGTTATTTCTGCGGTTCCAGCGAGTTTTCACTCCGAAGCGAAAGATACGGCAGGGCTTAATACGACATTAAGTCCCTGTGTAGGCAAGGCGCCTCCTACAATACTTAGCATGCACTGAGGACAAAACCACCATATCTTGTGTTTTTTGGCCTTGACAAACCCGGCGCACTAGGTTAGATTCGTTCGAGTCGGCTGCGGGGGGATCGTGGCGCTCGGAGAAGGGCGCGGCCAGCGGAACCTGGCGATTCCGGTGCTCATCGGGATTACGACTGACCGCAATTCAGAGACTAGGTGCCAGTTCTTATTTGAGGAGACCAACCATGGCGGAGAGAGATGCCGTCACAGTGGCAACAAAAGCTGTGACTTCAACCGAGGAGAGCGCAAGCAGACGTGGCATTACTCTGAAACGCCTTTTTACCAAGCCCGGCATTCATCCCTTCGATGACCTCGAGTGGGAGCTGCGGACGGCCTCCATTCGAAACGAGAAGGGGCAAGTGATCTTCGAGCAACGCAACGTGGAAGTGCCAAGCGGCTGGTCACAGACCGCCGCCAACATTGTGGCCTCGAAGTATTTCCACGGAAAGCTGGGCACGCCGGAGCGGGAGTCGAGCGTGCGGCAGCTCATTAGCCGCGTGGCGGATACCATCGCTCAGTGGGGAGTGGAGGACGGTTACTTCCGCACTGAGGAGGACGCCAAGAACTTCCACGACGAGTTGGTTCACCTCCTGGTTTGTCAAAAAGCTTCATTCAATTCCCCCGTGTGGTTTAACTGCGGCCTGTGGCACAAGTACCACCGGAATTCACCGGCCAGCGGCTGGTACTGGGATGCGGGCGCAGGCGGCGTCAAGAAGGAGACCGAGGCCTATCGTCACCCTCAATGCTCCGCCTGCTTTATTAACTCCGTCCAGGATAACCTCGATAGCATCCTGACCCTGGCCAGAACCGAAGGGATGCTCTTCAAATGGGGTTCGGGCACGGGGACGAACCTCTCGCCACTACGGTCCTCAGTGGAGCCGCTGTCGGGCGGCGGTGTGGCCTCCGGTCCCCTATCGTTCATGAAGGGCTACGACGCGTTTGCAGGGGTCATCAAATCGGGCGGCAAGACGCGCCGAGCCGCCAAGATGGTGATTCTGAATATAGACCATCCGGATATTATAGACTTCATCAAGTGCAAGGCCAAGGAAGAGCAAAAGGCTTGGGCGCTCGTCGACGCCGGTTACGACAACGCCATCGACGGCGAAGCTTACAGTTCCATCTTTTTCCAGAACGCCAACAACAGCGTGCGAGTGACCGATGAGTTCATGAAGGCGGTGGCGGAGGACAAGGAATGGACCACCCGCAAGATCTCGACGGGGGAGGCGGCGAAGAGCTACCGCGCCCGCGACCTGATGAAGAAGATTGCGGAAGCGGCCTGGCAATGCGGCGATCCGGGGATGCAGTTCCACACCACCATCAACAAGTGGCATACCTCAAAGGCCACGGCGTCCATCAACGCCTCCAACCCCTGCAGCGAATACATGTTTCTGGACGACTCGGCCTGCAACCTCTCCTCGCTGAACGTGATGAAGTTCCTAACCCCCGACGGCGAGTTCGACGTGGAGGCCTTCCGCCATGCCGTGGACGTAATGATCACCGCGCAGGAAATCATCGTCGACAACGCCAGCTATCCCACGGAGAAGATTACCCTCAATTCTCATAACTTCCGTCCCCTGGGGCTGGGTTACGCCAACCTGGGCGCGCTGCTTATGGCCAACGGCCTGCCTTATGATTCGGAGCCGGGGCGCGACTTTGCCGCTGCTATTACGGCCTTGATGCACGGCGAGGCGTATCTGCAATCCTCGCGCCTGGCGGCCGAGCTCGGTCCCTGCGCCGGCTACCCTCTGAACCACGATCCCTTCCTGAGCGTGATCGAGATGCACCGCCAGGCGCTGGGGAAGATCAACTCCCACAACGTTCCCGAGGACTTGTGGGAAAGCGCAAAGAAGACCTGGGACGATTGCCGGGCGAGCGGCATGAAGTACGGTTACCGCAACGCCCAGGTGACGGTGCTGGCGCCCACCGGGACCATCGGGTTCATGATGGACTGCGACACCACGGGCATCGAGCCCGACCTGGCGCTGGTCAAGTACAAGAAGCTGGTGGGTGGCGGGCTTATCAAGATCGTGAACAACGTGGTTCGCACGGCGCTGTTGAAACTCGCCTACACGGACCAGCAGGCCGCCGACATCCTGAGTTACATCGACCAGCACGGCACCATCGAGGGCGCCCCGGGCCTGAAGGCGGAGCACCTGCCGGTTTTCGACTGCTCCCTCAAGCCGGCCAACGGCAAACGTTCCATCCACTTCATGGGGCACGTGCGCATGATGGCGGCGGTGCAGCCGTTCCTCTCCGGGGCTATTTCAAAAACGGTTAACATGCCGGAGGAAGCGACGGCCGACGATATCGCCAATGTCTACATCGAAGGTTGGCGCCTGGGCCTGAAGTCCATCGCCATCTATCGTGACGGATCGAAACGTGTGCAGCCGCTCAACACCTCGAAAGGGCAGGAGAAAGGAGTCAGGAGTAAGAAAGCGGGAGGCGATCAGGAAAAGGTCTCTGGTCCCCAGGCCCCAGCCCCTGGTCCCCAGCCCCCCAGCCCCGAGCCCGCGGCGCCCACGCCCAAGCCCTACCGCCGCAAGTTACCTGACGAGCGCGCCGCCGTCACTCACAAGTTCTCCGTGGGCGCGCATGAAGGTTACCTGACCGTGGGCCTTTACGAGGAGGGCCAGCCGGGCGAGATTTTTATCACCATGGCCAAGGAAGGCTCGACCGTCTCCGGCCTGATGGATTCCTTCGCTACCGCCGTCTCACTGGCCCTCCAATACGGCGTGCCGCTCAAGGTGCTTTGCGACAAGTTCAGCCACATGCGCTTCGAGCCCAGCGGCTGGACCAATAACTCCGAGATCCGCTTTGCCAAGTCCATCATGGACTACATCTTCCGCTGGCTGGCCAACAAATTCCTGCCCAAGGATGCGCGGCCCCAGGAGGACGCCAGCGTCGCTTCCCTGAACGGCACGGAAGTCGAGAAGGCCGCCGGCCTGGCCACGCAGTTCACCCAGGCGGCGGGTGGAATTGCAGGCTACCCCGCGGGGTCAGCCCAACCGGGCCCCGCGGGTGTTGCGCACAGTGACGACGCGCCAAGCTGCTCCGATTGCGGCGCCATCATGGTCCGCAACGGCTCCTGCTACCGCTGCACGAATTGCGGCGCAACCAGCGGCTGCTCGTAGGAGGAAAGTAGGCAGTAGGCAGAAAGCAGTCGGCAGTCGCCCGCAAATCCCTGAAGGGGATTCATATAGTAGCCGGGAGCGTTGCCCCCGACTGCTATATTGTGCCCCTGCGGGGCGGAGCTTCAAAACAGGAGGCAAGCATGAGCCTGGTCAAAGCGAATAGGTTTTCTAACCTTGACGTCAATGCCGCCCTATACGCGATCTGCTCCACGGGTCGAGGCCGCTGCTGGCATTGCGACCGGAAGCTGCCCCCTACGGAAGAAGCCATCCAAGCGGGGTGGGATGTGCAGTCCGTGGAAGGCGAACGCGTGGCCAGCATCATCCTGGTGTGTCCGAAATGCCAGCGCAAGCGGGCCAGGGTGGGCCAAAAGCAGTTCCTTCGCAACCTCTCTCCCCCTGTCTGCGATGCCGTCCAATAATCCCTGTCAGCACAGGTGTAAAAGGGAGCCAATTTCATCAGTCTAAGGGGAACCGGGTTTTGGGACTCTCATGGGCGGGGAGGCCGTAAAGCGGAAGTTTCTACATGCGAACTGAATTCGATTTGATTCAGCTTCCTGTCAGCGCGGTTCGCTCTCCCATGACTGCCCAAGGACGCCCAAGCTTCAAAGGCTTGATTCCTTCGAAAGAAGGTCTGTAAGTTATTGAAAAACAAAGAAAGCGCAATTCCTACTTTCGTGCTTCGTTGTGCCGCTGAAAGCGGCATGAGCTATTCATACCGCAGCGCCACCATGGGATCGACGCGCGTAGCGCAGACAGCAGGGAGTATCGTTCCGGTTGCCGCCGTCAAAGCTACTAATATCACCGCGACAATGAGCGATTTTGGATCTTGCGGTGAGAATGCCGTATAGCAGCGAGTGAATTGCATGTCCAGCAGCAAATGCGCCGCCTAGGCCTGAGATGATCCCGGCTGTCATCATGGCCAGAGTCTGAACTGCAACCAACTTCCCAATATGCGTGGGCTGCGCCCCTAGCGCCATGCGAATTCCGATCTCGCGCCGCCTTTGCGTCACAACGTACGCGAGCAGTCCATAGATCCCCACGCCGACGAGAAGCGCCGCAATGCCGCCAAACAGGGAGGCAAGCGCCGCTGTGACCCGCTCGCCGGTCATGCTGATTTCGGCCTCTTCAGCCAGGGTGTGGACTTCGAGGAAAGGCAAGCCAGGATCAAGGGATGCCAAAGTCTTCCGAACCGGTGCAATGATTGCCTCGGGCCGCGTGCCGGTGCGCACGTTTAGCACAAACTGGTCAAAGTCGGTCTCGCATGTGTAAAAGGTTGGAACGACCGGCGCCCGAAGCGAGCGGTACTTGGAGTCGCTCACTACACCAATAATCTCGTACATCTCACTCGCCACCTCTCCGGCTTGGCCCCGACCGAACAGCTTACCCACCGGTTGGGTATTTGGAAAAAACCGCTGTAGGAAGGCTTGATTCACCACAACCATCATAGGGCCTACCTGCTTTGGTTCTGGGACATCACTGGCGATGAAGTTGCGCCCAACGAGAATGCGCATTCCCATCGTGTTAAAGTACTCGGGAGAAACAGAATTAGTACTTGTGTCCAAGAAATCAGCGGGCGTTATTCGTTGCCCCGCTGGTGCGACGGTCATTGCAACTCCAGTCCCGCGCATCACGCCAATGGAAGAGGTCCCGACTGACAGCACTCCGGGTATAGCGCGCACTCGCTCTGTGAATGTCTTCAGAAACGCGGTAGTCTTGCCGGCGTAGCCATTGAGGTTGAGAGTGAAGGTGGCAATGTGGTCGCGATCGAACCCCGGATCCACTCGCTGCAATTGCTGGAACGTGCGGACGAACAGACTCGCGATCGCGAGCAGAAACGTGCACAGTGCGATTTGTAGAGCAATTAACGCCTGCCGCCCGCGCACGCCGGGGCTCGAGCGCGTAGCGCGGAGCAGGCTGTCAAGATTCGAGCGGGAAACGGCGAATGCCGGGCTCACACTAAATAGAAGCATCGCGACCAAGGACAGAACCAGCAAAAACAGGAATACCCTCCAGTTGATCCCCACGTCGACCGAGAGTGGCACGAGTGAGGGGCTCGGATATGCGCGGATCGGCGGCAATGCTCGTATCGCCAGCGGCATTCCCGCAACTGCGACCACCAATCCGGCCGCAGCCCCCAAGGCCGCGAGCAGTAGATTTTCCGCCAGCATTTGCCGTACCAGCCGGAAGCGTGTTGCCCCGACCGCCAGCCGGACCGTAGTCTCCTGCTGTCTTGCCGCGGCTCGCTCCAGCAGTAGCCCGGCAACATTGGTGCAGACAATGAGAAGAAGAAGTGCGACGGAGGCCATCAGGACCGTGAAGACGTCACCATAACGGTCGCGAAGGAGGGAAACACCGCGAGCCGCAGGCTCAAGTTCCATACCCTCGGCGACGAGTCTCGACACCACTTGCGGTGGAAAATTGTCAACGTCCCGGAAACAATTCTCCATCGTGGACCGCCAGAGTGTCAGGCATTCAGCCTCCGCTTGGGAGCACGAGACCCCCGGTTTGAGGCGGCCCGCCAGCTCAAACCACAGTCGCTCCCTGGTGAATTTTCCCAAGAGAGAGTATGCACGCAGAGGGATGCGTATGTCCGGGGCGGTATCAACCGTGAGCCCGTTGAAGTTGCGTGGCATCACCCCGACGACCACAAACCGATGCCCATTTACCTGGATGGTGCGCCCGTTCACCACACCTGGGTTGCCGCCAAAACGCCGCTGCCAGAAGGCGTAGCTCAAGACAGCGGGGGGGGGGCATGCCAGGCTTCTCATCCGCGTCGTCAGGCAGGAGCACACGGCCGTGGAGAGCCGGAACGCCCAATGCCTCGAAGAAATTAGGGGTCACTCCCCGTACGGTGATCTCTTCTGCCGGCTGAGGGTCGCTCATCGCGAAGTGGAGGTCCCTGCCTGTCTCCCCGAATGTGGCCGCAAGAGTTGTGGCATGATCGCGCAAGGCCTCGTAGTACACGTATCGGAAGTTGCTCTGGGGTCGGATTTTGGGAAGGTGCCGCTGCACCATCCTGACCAACTCCGCGGGATGGCGAACAGGAAGCGGTCGTAAAAACACTGCATCAAACAAGCTGAAAATCACCGTGGTGGCCCCGATGCCGAGGGCCAGGAGGCTCGTGACGAGCACCGTGAAACCGGAGCTCTTTGCCAGCATCCGCCAGCCAAAACGCAAATCCCGAAGCAATGTAATCATGCGTTAAGTCCTCAGTTGTCAGTCGTCAGTTCTCAGTTCTCAGCACTTCGCGGCGATTTTTCTCTAACTGACGCCTGAAAACTGATGACTGATGACTTCCTTATTCGTTCCGCAGCGCGACCACGGGATCGACCTTGGTCGCACGCCTGGCGGGAATGGCTACAGCCAGCGCAGCCGCCGTTATCATAACTGCAACCGAAAGCGACACCGACGGAAGATCGAAAGAGTCCACACCGTATAGGAGGCTCCCGAGGAGGAGACTCCAGGAAAATGCGGCGGCTAACCCAATCACCACCCCGGCGGCAACCGGCACGACAGACTCGCGAAAGATCAGGCCGAACACGTCAGCCTGCTGTGCCCCCATCGCTATGCGAATGCCAATCTCCCGGATACGGCGCGTCACCGCATAAGCCAAAACGCCGTAGATGCCGACCGTGGCGAGTGCGAGTGCGAGAATGGCAAAGAAGCCGGAGAGGTACGCGATCAGGCGCTCGTGCGCCAAGCGCGTGTTAACGTACTCCCGCATCATGCGAACGTGCAATAAGGGCACATTGGGGTCCTCGTCTTGGAGCGCGCGGCGGACCCCCGCGATCACCGGCGCGACGCTTCCCGCAAATCGCACCAAAAGCCAGCGCACTGCGGGGCCGTTCGACCAACTGGGCTCGTAGAGCAGGCCTGACTGGTCAGAGGCGGCGATTTGGGAGTAGTGTGCACTCTTCACCACACCGACGATTTCGATGCCGGGTTGGCCGGAGCAACCGGTTGGTCGATAACAGAATTGACGGCCTACGACGTTGGCAGCTCCAAACTGCTGGCGTGCCAGCAATTCGTCAACGATGCAGACGCGGGAAGCATCCACCCATTTCCTGCCGCCGCTCGAACGGGACAACCCTGCGGACTGAGCGCCTGTCGTTGTGCCAACGGGTTCATCTTCCGGTCGGAAGTCACGCCCGAACAGCAGGGGAATTTCGAGTGTCGTGAAATACCCCGAGCTGACTGGGTTGAAAAACACGCCGAAAGCGGGCTCGGACAGATCCTGCGCTGTCGCCATGATGCTGCTCAAATAGCCGCTGATCGGCGTCATCGCCGCTAAAGCGGCTGAGCGCACACCGTGAACGAGTCGCACGTGTGCAAGCAATTGGTCATAAAAGGTGCGCAGTCGTTCGCCGGTGTAGCCAAGCTTGGTCGGGTCTATGTCAAAAACCGCAACATTCTCTCGTTGGAACCCGAGGTTCACGTTTTGGAAATTGCGCAGCGTGCGCACAAATAGGTTCGCAGCGATGAGCAGGATCAACGATAGGGCTACTTGGTTTGTAACGAGTAGCTTCGAAGTCCGCGACCGGGAGACGGCTTGGGTAGCCGAGCCGCCCTCCTTCATGCTTTCGGCAAGCGTCATCCGGGCGGCTCGGAGGGCCGGAACCAGGCCGCATAACACGGTGGTGAGCAGGGTGAGGCCGGCGCAGGATGCCAAAACAAAGAGGCTGAGATGAAACCGAAAATCCGGATCGAGGATATCGAGGTTGGCGAGAGCTCGTACCCCGGCAGCGGCCACACCCAATCCAACCGCGCTCCCCGTCGCGGCTAGCACGAGACTTTCGGTAAGAAACTGGCGAATCAAACGCCCGGGGGTCGCGCCGACTGCCAGGCGCACGGCGGTCTCCCGCCACTGCTGGGAGGCCCGCGCGAGCAGCAGACTGGCCACATTGGCGCAGGCGATCAGCAGCACCAGGACGGTCGCCACTGCCAAGGCTTTGAGCGGATCCAGAAATCGCTGATTGCGAATAAAGCTGGGGGCTCGAGCCGCGGGCGTCAGCCGGAATTCATCCTTTTGAAGCAGATGAGCCTTGGTGACGGCTTTGACGCTTGGGTCATTGACCCTCTCGATCGCCTGCGTCCACAAAACCGGCATGCCTGCCTGGGCCTGCTGGAGGGTAAGACCCGGCTTCAATCGCGCCACCAGGGAGAGCCAGTTCATGTAGACGGTGTTCAGGGCATTGGCGGCACCGGGGTTCGTCACCGGGTACATTGCCAAGGGGATGAAAGCATCGGGTTGGTCGCCGTTGAACAGCCCGCCAAACCCTTCTTCCGCCACGCCCACAATGACGAACGGGTACGTGTTCACATCAATCTTTTGGCCGATCACCCGCAAGTCGCCCGCGAAGCGCCGTTGCCAGTAGCGATAAGAGAGGACAGCGACAGGCGGCCTTCCCGAGGCATCGTCAGAGGGAGTGATGACCCGCCCGACAGCGGACCCAACTCCCAGGATTTGGAAGTATCCACCGCTTACGAATTCGACATGGCCGACCTCTACGCCGGGCTCGCCAGCGGTTCGGATGCCAGCATCAAGATTGTCGCTGCTGGCGATCACTCCGTCGAAAACCTTGTTGAGGTCGCGGTAGGCGCAGAAAAAGGGATAGCTGCTGCTGTAAAAACCTTCGATTCTAACGAGGCGGCTCGGGTCGCGGGCCGGAACGGACCAGAGCAAGAGTTGGTCGACAAGACTAAAGATCGCCGTGTTCACGCCGATGCCCAACGCCAGCGTGACAACCGCTACCGCCGTGAAGCCGGGACTCCGTCGGAGTTGTCGAAGGCCGTAGCAAATGTCCTGCCAGAGTTGCTCAAGCCAAACGAAAGTCCACACCTCCCACGTCTCTTCCTTGAGCCGCGTCACGTTACCAAACTTGCGCAAGGCCGCATAATGCGTTTCCTCCGGCGACATGCCACGTTCGATATTGTCCTGAGTCTCCCGCTCGACGTAGTCGCGGATGTCCTGGTCGAGAGCCTCCATCATGCGCTTGCGGCGGCTCATGATTCGCCCTCCTGTTCGGCGGGCATGAGAATCCGTGCGATCGCTCCCGCCAGCTTGCCCCATTTGCTGGTCTCCACTGCCAATTGCCGCCTTCCTCTGGCCGTCAGACGATAGTATTTGGCCCGGCGGTTATTCTCCGAGGTGCCTTCTTGGACGGAAATCCAGCCCCGCTTGATGAGCCGGTGCAGCGCGGGGTACAGCGACCCCTGCTCGACCTGCAACACGTCGTCGGATCTCATTTCAATCGCCTTGGCGATGGCGTGGCCGTGCGCCGGCCCCAGCAGCAGCGTGCGGAGAATCAACAGGTCCAACGTCCCCTGAAGCAGTTCGATGCGTTCGCGTTGTTCTTTGGTAGACATACTAGGGGAAGCTACTCTGCCTCAGGTAGAATGTCAAGGTGAAATCGGTCAAGCAGCCTTGCATGAAGATGCGCTAAGCGCCTTGGCGTGCGGTAGCAGCAGCTACCGCCTTTCCAGCAGGCAGGGCGTCCCACGCCAAGCAAGGCGGTAGCTGCTGCTACCGCACGCCAAGGCGCCTTCGGCGCAGGCATTTTCATGACAGCGCCCACGTGCGGCGCTATCGCAGGCTTATGCGTCAGAGGGTACGAAGCGGGAGACTATCTGAGCTCGCACCTTTTCGGAGAGAGCCTCAACATCCTCGCGTGTCAGCATATGGGTTGGAATCGCAGGATGAACGATCATCTCCGTTTGGCCGGGCCTGACGTGGTAAGTGTCCGGTTTCAACACGGCCCGCGTGCCGTTCAAAGTTATAGGCACGACGGGAACGCCGGACTGAATGGCGAGGTAAAAGCTGCCGGACTTGAAGGGACCAATCTTTCCGTCACGGCTCCGGTGGCCTTCAGGAAACAGCATGACAGAGCTCCCAGCACGGATCTTTTCTGCTGCCTCGTCCAGGCTCCTCATCGCCTCGCGGGGGCGTTCTCTGTCTACGGGGATGTGCCCCGAGCGCTTCAAGTGCCAGCCGAGGAAAGGCATTTTGAACAACGATCGCTTGGCCACAAAGCGGAACTGGACAGGCAAATTCACGAAGAGGATGGGGATGTCCATGGCGCTCTGGTGATTCGCGCAATAGATGGCGGTCTTTTGGGGAACCAGGTTCTCGGCCCCCTCCACCCGAGTCCGGATGCCGCTGGTGGTCAAAATCAGCCAGGACCAGAGCCGCGCGAAGGCATGCTGCCATCGCCCGCGGCTATCGAACAGCGAGGCGAAAAGGGAGAGCGTTCCACAGACCGCCGTGTAGAAGTAGATCAGGAGATTGGTGAATAGGAGAGAGCGCAGGTAGCTGAGGTAATACGGGATACGCTGCGCCTTGCGGGGCTTTCCGCTTGGGGCGGTTTGAGCAGTCCCCATGTCAGTATCACACGGGCCTTTCGGCAGTGGCCGGCCGGAGGTGGCTCGCAAGCTGAAGGCGACCCTCCAGGAGCGCTTTCTTGACCGCGCCCACCAAAAAGAGCGAACCGACAATCATCACCGCATCTGCGTGGGAGCTTGCCTGGTAGGCACGCGCCACCGCCTCAGAGGGCTCGGGCTCGATCACCAGCCGCTTGGGACGAAACCGCGCCACCGCTAATATCTCTTCCGGCGTGGCCGCTCGGGCAAGGGGGGGACGTGTCAAATAGACTTCTTCGGCCAAGGGAAACAGGATTTCGCAGATTTCACCCATTGCCTTGTCCCGCATGGATCCATAGACGAGTCGCAAGCGCCGCCCCCCCAACTCTTCCTGGATGAACTCCGCCAACTCGCGGGCCGCCGCGGAATTATGCGCCCCATCGAGTAAGACCAGCGGATTTTGCAGGACCCGCTCCAGCCGCCCCGGCCAAGAAGTGTTTAGCAAACCCTTGACGATAGCCGCGCGGGTTATGCGGAAACCATCCCGGCTCAGCCGCCACGCCGCCGTCACCGCCGCCACCGCATTTTTCACCTGAAACCTTCCCAACAAGGGAGAACTGAGGCTGGCGAAGTTGTCCGCCTCCAGAGAAAGATTGAACAAATAATGCCCCTGCAAACTTTGCAATCCCCAAAGCGAGCCGAACTTGCCCGTTTCGAACAATTCCGCCCCTAGTTCCGCGCACCGCTGCCGGATCACCTCGGCGGCTTCTCCTTCTTCTTCACAACCGCACACCACGGGGGTCCCAGGCTTGATGACCCCCGCCTTCTCGCGCGCGATAGCGGCGAGGGTGGAGCCGAGGAACTCCACGTGGTCGAGCCCGATATTGGTGATCACCGCCACGCGGGGCTGGGTAACATTGGTGGCGTCCAAGCGGCCCCCCATGCCCACCTCCAGCACCACGAAACCTGCTCCCGCCTGGGCAAAATGATGAAAACCGGTGGCCGTCAGGAACTCGAAGAAGCTCGGCAATTGCGCCAACGCCTTCTCCTCCAGCAAGGCTTCAACAACTTGGCGGACATCAGTGAAGGCCCGAGCGAAATCCTCTTCGCTGACCTCCGCTCCGTCCACCCGCATCCGTTCGTTCACCCTGACCAGGTGGGGAGAAGTGTAAAGACCGGTGCGGTAACCGGCCTGGCTCATGATGCTGGACAGCATGGCCGCTGTGGACCCTTTCCCATTCGTACCCGCGACAATGGCGGTGGGATACTTTAGGTGGGGATTCCCCAGGCGGGCAAGAACCTTCGTGATCGTTTCCAGGCCCCATTGCAGGCCGTGCACTTCCTGGCCCAGGCTTTCCAGATATTTCAGGCAGTCGGCGTAATTCATCCCAGCATCTCAGGGGTCAGGAGTCAGAAGTCAGGAGTCAGAATGAAGTGTGAAGGGTAAAGGATAAAGTATAAAGGACAGAGGCAACCTTCATCCTTTACCCTTTACACTTTAGCCTTCGCACTTCATTCTGACTTCTGACTCCTGAATCCTGCTAGTCCCACGCCCGTAGGAGGCGGAAGGCTCGCGCCAGGAAGCCTTTCAACTCCTTGCGAGGAACGATAGCGTCCAACATGCCGTGGGCGAGCAGGAACTCGGCGCGCTGGAATCCCTCCGGCAATTTCTGCCGGATGGTCTGCTCGATAACTCGCGGGCCGGCGAACCCGATGAGGGCGCCCGGTTCCGCAATGTTCAGGTCGCCCAGCATGGCGAAACTGGCGGTCACCCCACCGGTGGTGGGGTCCGTCAGAACTGAGATGTAGGGTTTCCGCACTTCATCCAGCCGAGCCAGCGCCGCGCTGATCTTCGACATCTGCATCAGGCTGATGGCCCCTTCCATCATCCGGGCGCCCCCGGAACACGAAACCACCGCCAGAGGCAGTTTCTTCGCGATGCACCGGTCTATGGCTCGCGTCACCTTCTCGCCCACCACCGCGCCCATGCTCCCGCCGATGAACTGAAATTCCATGGCGCAGATGATGGCTGGCTTGCCCTCCAGTTGGCCCTCACCGGTGATGAGGGCATCTTTGAGTCCCGTGCTTATTTCCGCTTGCCTCAGCCGGTCGCTGTATCTCTTGCTGTCCTTGAATTGAAGAGGGTCCGTGCTGGCCAGCCCGGCATCGTGCTCCTTGTAGTGGCCGTCGTCGAAGAGCATTTCCAGGCGGGCGCGTGAACCCATTTTGAAATGGTGGTTGCATTTGGGGCAGCAGAGTAGGCTGCTCTCCAAATCCTTCTTCCAGAGAATCTGCTTGCAGTCGTCACACTTCACCCAGAGGCCTTCGGTCTGGATGCGCTTCTCCTTGGGCGGTTCAATCGGCTGCTTTTCTTTGCGAAACCAAACCATGATGGGATTGATCCATTGGTTCATTGGGTCATTGATTCATTGAAAGACGCCGGAATACTGGTCAGCGCAGAAATGGCTCAATGACTCAATGGCTCGATGAATAAATTCTTAGTACTCGATTCCCCTTTGGGCCGAGATCCCCTTCTGGTACGGGTGCTTCACTTCCCGCATCTCGGTGACTATGTCAGCCAGTTCCACGAGCGAAGGATGCGCGTTGCGCCCAGTCAGGATGACATGGACCATCTCAGGTTTCTTCTTCAACGCTTCCACTACCTCCCCAGGATCTAGCATTTTGTAGCTGATGACGTAATTAATTTCGTCGAGGATGACCAAATCATATTGACCACCCATGATGTTTTCGCGGGCGAATTCCCATGCCTCTTGCGCCAATCGGATATCTTCGGGGTGGGGCTTTTCCTCACCCAGCTTCACAAAGCCGCGACCCATAGGCAAGATCTTGAAATGCTCCTCGCCCAGCAAGCGGGCCGCCTCGAGCTCCCCATAGTGCCAGGAGCCCTTGATGAATTGTACCATCAATACCTTCAGTCCCTGCCCTACACTGCGTAGAGCAGTCCCCAGGGCCGCAGTGGTCTTTCCCTTTCCGGGGCCGGTATAGACGATAATCAATCCCTTTCGCGTTTCCGGCAAGCGCACCTCACTCGCGCTAGCGCGGGTATGGGTATCCGCGCAGGACAGTGAATCCCCGATAGATTTGCTCGAGCAAAAGCGCCCGCGCCCAATCGTGTGTCAAGGTCATCCGCGAAAGCGCCAGAAGCACATCTGCTTCCTTTCGGAAGGCTGCGGAGAAACCTTCCGGCCCTCCAATCAGGAACACAAGTTCTCGGGTGCCTCGCAATGCCTGTTGCCCAAGCCATTCGGCGAATTCTGCGGAACTCCACTCGCGGCCGCGTTCGTCCAAAAAAACCTTGGTGCACCCGCGGGTTTTTTCAAGCAGGCTCCGTTCGCTGGGAGAGAGCCCGGCCTTGTTGCGCCGGGCGGCCTTACGAACGGGCGGCATTTCCTCCACCGTCAAGCCAGTGAAGTGTTCGATGCGGCTGACCAGGTCAGACTGAAGAGCTCGCAAGTGAGCGTCTTTCGTTTTTCCTTCCCAGAGGATGCGAATTCGCATGTCCACGTCAGCCTTCCGGAATGGGTAGCCGTGGGGCGTTCTTCCACAGGCGTTCAAGGTCATAAAAGTGCCGAGCACGCTCCAGGAAGATGTGGATGACAAAGTTCAAGTAATCCATCAGTATCCACTCCGCCTGCGAATAACCTTCGACGTGCGTCGGAGTCAATCCATTCTTCTCGAGCTTTTCCGCAATCGCGTCGCAGATGGCCTGGGTATGCCGCGCGGAGGTGCCCGTGCAGATCAGAAAATAGCTCGTAAACGAGCAAGTTCGCTCCAGGTCCAGGACGCTCAGGTCCAAAGCTTTCCGATCTTGAGCGGCGTGGACCGCTTCCTGCAATTGCGGGGTCATCATCCTGGCTGCTTCCCGCCACGGCGGGGACGGTAAAGGCCCTCCTTCAGAATGTATTCTTCCACAAGCGGGGGAACAAGGCCAGTCACACTCCGGCCCGAGCCGATGGCCTTTCGTATGGCGTGAGAGGCGACGGGCATGTGGACGCCCCGAAGGACATGAAGGGTGCTGCGTCGCAATCGAATGGTATCCGGTTCATTCGACACCCCGCCAGATGGAGTCACCGCCTCCACCACCTTCCGAATCTCATTGGCATCAAAACCCGGCCGCGAGACGACGATGAAATCAACCATATCAAGCAGGCGGCGGTAGTCTTTCCAATAGGGCAGCTCCAAAAAAGCATCGACCCCGATCAGGAAGAAAAGCCGGTCACCTTTATGAAGCGAGCGGCGCACCTTGCGGACGGTATCTATCGAGTAGCAAGGTTTCCCTTCCGGAGTCGGTGCTTCCAATAGAGATGGGATCAACCGCGGGTCCCCGGCGCACGCCAGGACCACCATGCCAAAGCGCTGCCCGAACGAGGTCAGGCGATCGCCGTGCTTGTGGGGGGGCTTTCCTGTGGGAATAAAGAGGACCCGGTCCAACCTGAACTTGCGTGCCGCCGCGCGAGCCGCCTGCACGTGTCCGGAATGAACAGGATCGAAGGTTCCGCCGAAAAGAGCTATGTTCACCCGATCTCCCGATCACCCGATCGCCCGATCGACTCCAGCATCGCCCAGGTTTGTCGCTTCAGTTCTTCCAACCCTACGCCAGTTACACTGGAGATTTCAAGCAGCGCCATGCCGCGGGCTCGGCAAAACTCCCGCAGCGCGGCCAGCCGTTCGCCTGAGCCGGCGGCATCGATCCGCGATGCTACCAGCAACATCGGCTTGCCGGCAACCACCGGGCTGAAACTCTTCAACTCTTCCATGATCACGCCGTAATCTTCGACGGGGGCGCGGCCGGATTGCTCAGCGGCGTCGATCAGGTGAAGCAACAAGCGGGTTCGCTCCACATGCCTGAGGAACCGTATACCTAGCCCGCGTCCCAGATGGGCGCCTGCGATCAGGCCGGGAATGTCTGCCATGACGAAGGAGCGTTCTTCATCTACAGCCACCACTCCGAGGCACGGCTCCAGAGTGGTGAAGGGATAATCAGCAATTCGCGGCCTGGCGGCGCTGAGCCTGGAGATCAAGGTGGATTTGCCCACGTTGGGGAAGCCCACCAGTCCAACATCCGCCAGCAGCTTGAGCTCGAGCTTTAGTTCCCGCTCCTCACCCGCTCTGCCAGGCTCGGCCTTGCGTGGGGCCTGATGCGTGGAGGTGGCAAATTGGGCGTTTCCCCGGCCGCCCCGCCCTCCTTTTGCCACCAGGAAGCGCAGGCCGGGAGTATCGAAATCCCAGAGCTTTTCCCCACTGCCGCCGTCGTAGACCACGGTGCCGACGGGCACCACTACGGTGAGGTCATCTCCATCCTTACCGTGACGGTTTGAGCCTTCCCCGTGCCCGCCTCGGCCCGCGCGAAATAGGCGGTTGTAACGGAACTTGAGCAGGGTATTCATCCCTTCGGAGCTTTCCAGGGTGACATCGCCGCCCCGGCCGCCGTCCCCCCCGCTGGGTCCGCCGCGCGGAACGAACTTTTCCCGGCGGAAGGCTACACAACCATTTCCGCCCTGCCCGCCGGCAACATGGATCTTGGCTTCGTCAATGAACACGTTGAGTCACGGTCGACTGGATAAATATACAGGCCAAACGCGTTGGCCCCATCCCAAGGTGGGTTGGCCGTTTTGTGGGGAAATGGGTGCTCGTTAGCTTCCGCAAGAGACCTCGGAAGGTCTAGCAGGGTGCTGAGCTTCCTCGCTCAATTGGTTGAGGGAACCAGAATACTCACAAACCGGCCGGCATGGCCCTTATCCTCAAATCGCACTACGCCGGAAACCTTGGCAAAGAGGGTGTCGTCCTTGCCGATGCCCACGTTGTCCCCAGGCTTCAACGGAGTTCCACGCTGGCGAACAAGTATTGACCCGCCCGTAACAAATTGGCCGTCAAAGCGCTTCACACCTAGCCGCTGCGCATTCGAGTCGCGCCCGTTGCGCGAAGTTCCTTGTCCCTTCTTGTGTGCCATATTGAAATCCTGTCCCCGAAGTGTCCCACGCCAGTCATTCCCGCGAAAGCGGGAATCCACGCCTCGTCACGATGTGGACCTCCGCTTGCGCGGGGGTGACGAGTGCTATGACTATTCAGTTACTTAAAATATCCTTGATGAGCACCTCGCTGAAACCTTGCCGGTGGCCAATGGTGCGGCGGTATTGCTTCTTCCGCTTGTACTTCAATACCCGGATTTTGGGTGCGCGGGCATTCCTCAGGATGGTCCCCCTGACTTTCGCGTTTTCGACCAAAGGCGAGCCTACCACCAGACTCTCTTTTCGCACCGCAAAGACATGATTGAATTCGATGGTTGAACCCGACTCGGCCGCCACTTGCTCGATCCGGATCACATCACCCGGCGAAACTTTGTACTGTTTCCCACCTGTGCGCAAAATTGCGTACATGATACTTCCTCTCTTCGGCTGTTCCAAAACCTTCATTATAGGGGTGTGTTCGCTTATCTGTCAATCGCAGGTGTGACGTAAAACGTATTTTTGCCGAAGCGCAAGTCCCTGCCGTAAATGAATATGACTCCGACCCCGAGGACGCGCAATTTCGCCTGCACTCCCGTATCCGTGAGCCAGCCTCTCGAGCCCAGCCCCAGCAAAGGGTCAGTGCTCTTGCCGAGGTCAAGAAAGGGGCTGAGCTTCACGCTGAGGAAGCCGTTTCTATAAATGCTTTTGTCGATCTCGGAGTTAAGGAGGAAATAGTCACGGCCCAATGGAGCGCTTCCTTTCTGGCCGGCGCGTGTGCCAATATGGGCACGCATCCAGAGGTCGTTGTCGCGTTCCAGGCCCAGCATGAAGAGTTCGTCAAAGGGAACGCTTCCCAGCGTTTTCCCGGAGCGGATCTGTGCCCGCATCGCGTAGTCGTCGCCGCTCATTTGTGGGTACCAGTGAGCGGTAACCGCCCCTTGCAGCTTCTCAAAGGAATGTGCCGGGGCTGACCAGATCGTTCCGGTCTCGGAGGCGACGCTCGCCTGGCTCTCGAATCGTCTTTCAGGCATTCTCAACCATTGGTAATTCATTCGTCCGAATTGCTTAAGCTGGTAGCCACTCGACAGCACCTGCGGCGGCAACCCCGACCCCGCCAGGACGTTTCGATAGTCGCGATCGGAAAGCTCGGCCCCGGTGAGCCAGCTCCAACGCCCGCTGTTCAAGGAAGTAATCGCGCCGTTTACGGCATACCTGCGAAGGTTGAGCGCCCCCAACGCCGGCGCCAGCCCTACGGACGATTGCCGAAGAACCCAGTTTTCGTTGCGCAGATCGAGGCCAACCTGGTAGCGGTATTTGGGGTTGAGCTGAAGCGGCCCTGACAAGGAAGCTGCCAGCCGGCGCTTCTCGATGTCCCACCGCGCCAGAGAGGTCAGGTTGGTCCCCAAGCGTCCAAGGTTGAGGTATTCCGGATAGATCGTCTGGTAAAAAGCGCCTCGGAAGGTTGAGAGCAGGGCATCCCACTTGCCGCTTCCCCAGCCATTTCGCTCCTGGGCCTGGAAGCTGACATCAAATCTTCCGTCGTCCAGGGCATCCAAGCGGAACCTATAGGTAGGAAAGATTCCGAGCGCCTCAACTCGCGCTTGGGTGGTGAGAAAATCCTCGCGGCGCAGCACGCTAGCGGGCGCAAATGCGAAGGCGCGATCCAGTAACGCCGAGTCAACCCGCAGCCCCGGCTCGATCCGCACGCTTTCAACCTGGGGCTTGCCAACTCGATTCCAATATTTCAACGCCGCCTCGATATTGCCTTCCAGGAAATAGATCGTCGCCAGGAAGTTATTGGCGTAAGAGTCTTGCGGATCGAGTTGCAAACCCTTCCGCAACCAGCGCGCGGCCTCGGAGTAGCGCTTCTGCTTGAAGGCGACCCCGCCTAATTCAATCGGGAATCGCTCGTCGCGCGGGCGCAGGCGCTGCCCCGCCAGAAAAGCGGCGCGCGCCTCGTCCCAACGTCCCAGGTGCGCGAGCGCGCTGCCGTAATAGAAATCAATCTCGGGCCCACGCGCAGGGGTTGACTCGACCTCCCTCACCAGGTTATCCCAACGCTCTGCTTCGAATAGCTTTTCGATCTTAGCGATACGGTCGGTCTGAGGTGGGGTTTGCGCGAAGCCCTGCCAAGAAGCACAGCCAAGCAAGAGGAGCAGGACTACTGAGAAGATGATCGTTCTCCTTGCTGCGGCACTGCCAGCAAGGTCCAGGAGCCGGTGGCAATCCATTCTTTTTCAAAGTTGGAACGTTCCTGCTTGAGCAGCTTACGCTCGGCCGGATCGTTCTTGATCACTACACCCTGTTGCCAATCCAGTCCCGTCACAACCACGTAGTGCAGGTTGCCGTGCCCCGTGTTCAGAGCAACGATGAGCGGGCGCCCCTTCTCCAGATGCTCTCTCAGGTCCTTCCACTCGCCGCGGAATGCAAAAGTGCGGAACCCGTGCTGCTCGAAGTAGCGCTCCATGGCGGAAGCATAGACCCCGTGCGCTTGGTGGGAATAGAGCGCGCGCTGTATCCGCTCCGCGTCAACGCCCGCCACGTTTCCTTCCTGGCGATTCCAGTATTGCATCACCATGGCGATGCTGGCTGCCCCACAGCCGTTCTTCCCCTGCTTCACGAAAGGGACGTCCAGCCACACACCAGGCCGCTCAGCAGCAAGCAGCACGCCGCTGAGAAGAAAGCACACGATAAGCCGCCTGGCAGAACGAGCCATGCAGGTTCTAACGGACTGCGATGATGATCAGGATCAGAGCCACTAAGCCAAGGACGATCAAGATCAGGTCGTGATTCGAGATTACGCCGGCGGCAAAGTCGGCTTGGGCCTTCTCGGCACGCGAGGCCAATTGCGCGAGTTCCTCATCGCTCAGGCTCGACACGGCCGTCTTCACCTGCGTCGCATTCAAGTGAGCGGACCGTAGCGCCTGCTTCGCGCTGGGCGAAGACAAGAATTGAGTCACGGTCTCGACATTATGCTGACGCGCCCGGGTTGCCGCCACGGCCTCTTTCTGCAATTCGTCAGGGGTGACGACGTGCGTCTGGGCCAACAAGTTAGGATGAACCACCAGTATCACGCCGAGAACGAAAGCCGGCCCTACCCGAGCAAACTCCCACCCTGATCTGAGCATATTGCTTATTCTCCTTAGTCGTAGATTGTGGCTCGCCCTCGCCAAATCCGCTCACGCCTGCAAGCAGACCGGCATATCTACAAGCCATTGTTTATTCTACCACATAAGGCCCCGCGAGGTCGCCGCAGGTAGTGCAGCGAGGCGGAGCCGCAGCCAAACCTGTCTCGTAGGGGCAGGGCTTGCCCTGCCCGTGGGCACCCCAAGGGGTGCCCCTACACAAGGCCCAAAATGTTTGCTAAGAAAACAAGCAATTACGACCTTGCAATGCAGTGCCGATCTCTCGGCCCGGTACGGCCCGACGTTGGATAAACGCGGGGGATGAGCGCACCTCTTGAACTGGGCCCCTGCGAACCGATAGTATCCAGGCATGACAGACAAGCAGGCTGTAATAGACGCTCTCCAGAGACTTCCGGAGGACGCCTCGCTCGAGGAAATCAGCGAGGAGTTGCGCATCATGGCGTCCATCCGGCGCGGACGGGCGGACATTGCCGCAGGCCGCACCAAAACTCAGGAGGAAGCAGAACATTTGCTCGAGTCTTGGGCCACAGCATGGACTTCAAGATAGTCATCGTCTTTCGTTCTTACCGCATCTTCTACGACGTCAGCGAGCAGTCCCGCAGCGTCGAAATTCTTCACGTCTGGCACGGCGCGCGTGACGAACCGGCGTTTCGAATGGGATCCTATCCCAGAGGTGAGGAATGAAAGACTACCACATCAACATTTTCTACAGCGAAGAAGACGGCGGCTACATTGCGGACATTCCTGATCTTCCCCATTGCGCCGCTTTCGGCGAGGGTCCGGAAGAGGCTCTCGCGGAAGTTCTCAAAGCCAAAGCCGTTTGGATGGAGGCTGCTAAAGCCGAAGGCAAGCCAGTTCCTCCGCCTTCCTTTGAGCCAGTCATTTATCAGTTGCCCGAGGTTCCAGCCTAAGCCCTCGGTCTACGAGTCACGCTAAGTTCGCTGCACCTCGCTGCAGCGCCGGTTAATGATATTCTTAATAGGGATGTGCCGCGCCAGCGGCAGCCGCCTTGAATAACTTGCTTCAGCGATTGGAGGCCTCGCGATGAAACTAATGAACCTGGAGTTCAGCCGCATTGCGCACGACACCTTCCGCATCCAAGGCTCGAAGGTTGTTTACACTGACCCCTTCAAGGTGACGAAGGCGGATGAGGCTGACATCGTTTTGATTAGCCACGAGCATTTCGATCACCTCAGCCTAGAAGACCTTCAAAAGGTGATCTCCCCCAGGACCACGATTGTGGCAAGTCTGACCTGCAAAAACGGGCTCAAGCGGGTGAAGACGAAGGAAACGAAATTTCTCGAGCCCGGGGGCAAGTGCAGTATCGGGAAGGTTGACATCGAGGCGATCCCCGCTTACAACGTGAACAAGTTTCGCCAGCCAGGGCAGGTGTTCCACCCCAAGGTTGATAAGAACTTGGGGTACGTGATTCAGATGGACGGGACGCGCGTCTACTTCGCCGGCGATACAGACTTGATCCCGGAAATGAAATCCATCCAGTGTGATATTGCGCTTCTACCCGTTTCCGGCACCTATGTCATGACGGTGGAAGAAGCGGTGGAAGCTGCCGAGGCGATTAAGCCGAAAATCGTCGTGCCCATGCATTATGCGGCGATTGTGGGCAGCGACTCCGACGCGCAGTTATTCAAATCTCTGGTGAAGAACTGCCAGGTCGAGATCATTTAGCAAGAAGCTGAAAAACGTTTGCCAATCCGTCAGATGACGGATCATTCCGATCCTGTCGGACCCCCTCCCCCAGCCCCTCTCCCCCAAGGGGGAGAGGGGAGAGTCATCAGAACCTACCTATTTTCCAAAACTACTCCCCTCGCCCCCTTGGGGGAGAGGGGCTGGGGGCATAGGCGCTAGAATAAGTCATTCGATGCTCCTTGGCGAACTCGTTGTGCAATGCGGAGGCGGTTCATCAAGTGCGCGAGCGGTTGCTGGAATTTTTCCATGGCGTAGGTTCGTGTCCGTGGTGCCTCCGTTAGAGCCTGGTGTGCCTTGGGCCACAGCCGCTGCTTCGCCCACAAGGACAAGGTCCCATAAATGGCCAGAGTCAAGTCGAGACGGCGCAACTGGACCAGTCGCCAGAGACTAAACCGCAAGGCTCCGGCAGCGGGGAACTCCCCAGGGGGAAAATGAAATCGCCTCCTCATGCAGACACTGAATCAAAGCCACCTCGATCAACTTGGCCAGACAGTAGGTGCGCACCAAGCTCGGGTCGAAGGCCCGCAACTGATCAAAATGCAAAAGCCCTTTGCAGCGTTTAAAGAACAGCTCAATCTGCCAGCGAATGCGGTAGAGTTCCAACACCACATCGTCGCTGGCGAGGGCTTCCGGCAAGCTCGTCAGCGCACAGAAGTAGCCTGCCAGGCGCAGCGCCGTGGCCGAAGGGGTTCGGCCTTTTTTGGCGGCATTGCGGCGCAAGTGCTGGCGGCTGCGGTTGGCGGCTTCGCTAGGCAGAGGACGAACCAAAAGCCGGGCCCGCACAGGGACTTTGCCGGGCAGGGGGACGTATACGGTCGTCTCCGTGTCTCCGGCCTCGGCTCTTTTCAAGGTCTGGCCCAAATCCAAAAGCTGCCCCTGCGCGTTGTGCAGTCGAATGTTCCGCCAATGCATGCGCAGCAGAACATAAGCTCCGGCTTCGGTTGCCGCATGGATGCTTCGGGCCCGCGCCAATCCGCGGTCCCCACAGACAATGTCTCCCGGCCGCGGCTGATCTCGATCCAATCGCTCACCCCCCTGGTGGTCGGTAATTTCAACCCGTCGAAGACAACAGCGGGCCGGATCATAGACGGGCATGCAAACGCCAATCGGTTCCTTTACTGCCCGGCATGCTCAACACGGTAGCGTCGTTGATCCGAAACTCTGGCCCGGGGGCAGGTTCGGCTCGGAGTCGGTGCGTCAGCAGATGCGCCAATACCCTTTCCAGCAGAGGTGGAGCGTTGCGCAAGCGGTGGAGGACAGAAGTGTCTTTCAGCTCCAGCGCCGCCTGCGTGGACCAAGCTGCGGTGCTTCGCAAAGAGAGATCTTCCATGGCATATGCTAGAATAATTCTCAACAACTCCTCGCCGTTCTTAATATTGCGCCAGCGCTCGACGGCCCCGCTCGTTTTGGCCAATTCGCTCAAATTATCCGGCAAATACTGGCATAGATACTTCCAATCCTTCTCGATTAGGCTCTTGTCCATGCCAGAAGCATACATCAATCGCAACAAATGTCAATTCCTTATTCTAGCGCCTATGGGGGCTGGGGGTGAGGGGGTCGTGGCATTGTAAAAAGGTCCTTTGCGCCGCTCCCGCCGAACCTCACGGGTTCTGTGGCGCCCAGGCGAGTCCGTCGGCTTGCGGCCCCACACCGATCAACTGATCCACTTTCCAGGTCTTGAGGTTGAGGGCCGCAATCTTGCCGCTGGCCATGCAGGAAACGTAAGCCACTTCCCCGTCGGGACGCACCAGGATTTCCTGGGGCAGCTTATCAACCTCGACCAGCCTGGCGATTTTCATGGACTGGAGGTCAAGCACCCCGATTTTGTCTGCGGCTGGAAGTGTGATCAACAGCCACCGCCCGTCGAGGGTGGGGGCTGTACCGTAAGCCACGGTGGGGAGCTTGACCCAGGTTTGCACCTTATTGGTTGAGGTGTCAATCACCGCCAGGCGGGGCGCCGTCTGGTCGGCGGTAAAAGCCCAGCGGTCATCCACGGAAAGTGCAATCCGTTGCGTCTGGCCCGAGATGGAAATAACGGCCAGGGTTTTCTGCGCGACCAAGTCAATGGCGGAGACGGTTCCCGGACCCACGTTGGCGGTGTAGCCGCGTTCACCGTCGCGAGTGATGGCCAGCATGTGCGATTCGCGCTGGCCAGTGGGAATGGAAGAGATGATTCTCAAGCTCTTCGGGTCGATCACGGTTATGGAGTCGGCAAGCTCCGTGGTCACGTAGAGCAGGCCGTTCCTAGGCCCGAAGACCGCGCAGTGAGGACGCAGGGGTTTGTCGAAATCCAGTGTCCTAAGCACTCGACGACTCGCCAGGTCAATCACCGCCATGGTGCGGCCGTCCGTGCCGGGTCTGCCCACGCCCGAGTTCCCGTAAATCGGGACATAAGCCGTCTGCCCCTCGGGTGAGGCGGCGACTTCATGCCCGGTGATCCCCCCCTCAGGAATCTCCGCCACTTCCCGGCCTGCCACAGGATCGACAATCCCCAGTGTTTGGTTGCCCTTGTTGGCCACCAGCAGCAGGCCATTAGAGGGCGATGGTTCGGTTTGCGCGGCCGCCAACAACGGTACGAGGAGACTGAGGCAGACTAAGGCAAGCGTCCTCAAAATAGGCCATTCCACTGTATCCTCCAGGTTTTTCGGATTCTTTGCAGCCCCCTTCGGTAACACCTGCCCCTATCCTAACATAGTTTTGCTATTCGCCTTTTGCGCTTTGCCATTTGGCAGTGGCCCAGTTTGGCGTAGAGGCGGCTTTACGCCGCCATTGGGCGAGGTGAACTCACGCCTGTCCAAATTGGAGACCCAATCGAGTGCGCAGTGCGGCTCTGCCGCCCTGTCTTGCGGAAAGCCTTCGGCTTTCCGGCCAGGACCGCGGCCTCTGTCCTCCTCCGCGCAGGCTGGAAGGCTGAGCCTTCCAGCCTGCGCAAAGGAGGTTGCTCAGGACACACGCCGATTGGATCGAGGGTAATTTGGACAAGCCAGAGGTAAACTCGCCGCTACAACACTACGTCAAAATGTAAATGGCCTCATCCATCGGGCGTCCGTGCAGCTTGTCGAGAAATCTCGCACTGAGGACACGGGCAGAGGCTGCGCAAGTAATCGAAGGAGTAGATACCAGAGGAATGACCATCGTTCCAAAAGACCTGTAGGGCATATCGTCCTACCAGCTCTGCGCGCTCAGGCTTCAACGGCTTGACGCCGAGCATGGGGAGAAGATTCGGTGGTTGTCGATGCGCCCCGCCACCCTCATTGCAAGTGGCGCACGGGCAGCGGTCGCGAAGCTGGCGGTACGAATAAACGCTGGCGTGGCCATCCGCCCAGAGGATGGATAACGTGTCGTTCCCGGCTGCGAGTTTGATTTTGCTTGGGACGGGATGCATAAGAAGGACGTCCGTCCTCAGTGGTCCGTTGTCCGTCGCGCCACCTGCCACCCACTCGCGATGAATCCTCAAGCGGGCAACTGACGACGGACCACGGACAACTGTCTACTCAATACTAATCGCTTGCTGGTTCGCCGCGCTCACCTGTTCTGCCAGGGCCTTGGCTACCTGCTGGAAGGCTTTCCCGTTCACTGATTCCCCGTCGAGGGCCACAGGTTTGCCCGCGTCGCTTTGCACCCGAATGACGGAGTCGAGCGGGATCTCACCCAGAAATGGTAAGCCAAGCCTCCGGGCCGCTTCGCGAGCGCCGCCATGTCCAAAAATATCCTCTCGATGCCCGCAATGGGGGCAGGCGTAATAGCTCATGTTCTCAATTATCCCGAGCACAGGGACATTGAGCTTTTGGAACATGGTGATGGCTTTCGACGCCACCGTCAGAGCCAGATCCTGTGGGGTGGAAACGATTGCGGCCCCGGTCAGCGGAATGGTTTGCGACAGACTCAACTGTATGTCTCCCGTCCCTGGCGGCAGGTCGATGATGAGATAGTCCAGCTCTCCCCAGCGCACGTCCCCCAGAAATTGCTGAATGGTCTTATGGAGCATGGGGCCGCGCCAGATGACAGCTTCGTCCTTGGGCAGAAAGTATGCCATCGAGATGAGTTTGACCCCGTAGGCGAGGGGCGGCTCAATTTTGCCCTCCACGACAATCGGCGGCTTGCCTCCGCCCATCAGCGCGGGGACGCTCGGGCCGTAAACGTCCGTGTCCATCAGGCCCACGCGAGCCCCGGTGCGCTGGAGCGCGATGGCCAAGTTGGCGGCTACCGTCGATTTACCTACGCCGCCTTTGCCACTCGCCACGGCCACGGTGCTTTTGACCAGGGGTATCAGGTTCTGCTTCCCCTGCTGGATGGGCGGAGCCGGATCGGTGATGCGCACTTCAACATCATCGACGCCCAGTCCATGCACGATTTGTTTTATACTCGCCACCAGTTGGTTCCTGGCAGGGCTGGCGGTCTGCATCAGGATGCTCACCCGGCGATTCCCCACTTCGATATCCTTGACGCATCCGAGCGAAACAATATCCTTTTGCAGGTGAGAATCTTTTACCGCCTTCAAAGCATTCAACACATCTTGCGGACTAAGTCTGTCGCCCATCTCTGCTCCCTAAAACTCGAATGCCCCTTTATATCCATTCTGAGTTGATGTCGTCGCTTTGTCAAATTCCCGCTGTTGGTGTCATTGGGGAGTAAAACGACTTCCGGCGCACTGGTCATTCCCGTCAGCCGACGGGAATCCAGTCCGTAGAATGCGCGTTTCAGAAGGCATGCGGAGTGGACCCCGCTTTCGCGGGAATGACTGCAGCCTGGGACTCGCGTGCCGCGCACATGACACCATTGCCAAACTCCCAGCGGTGGTTAGATCGCTGTTGACCGGACCACGCGATTCCTCTATTGTGTCGCAGGCTGGAATATCAGGTATCTAGATCATGGATCTGGTCAAACCCGGCACAGCGGCCTCCCCCGCCGTCTCGCAGCAGCCCCAACTGCTTCGGGCCCTGGGGCTATGGGAAACCACGGCCATTGTCATGGGAATCATGATTGGCTCCGCCATCTTTATCGTTCCGGCGGAAGTCACTCGCGAAGTGGGCAGCGAACGAGCCGCCCTTTGCGTCTGGATAATTTCCGGATTGCTTAGCTTGTTTGGGGCACTGTCGTTCGCCGAGCTGGCGGCCATGTTTCCCCAGGCCGGTGGCCAGTACGTATATCTCCGCGAGGCTTACGGCCATCTGGTGAGCTTCCTGTGCGGCTGGACGTTTTTTCTGGCGGTGCAGTCAGGCGGTATATCAACCGTCGCCGTGGGCTTCGCACAATATCTGGCCGATTTTTTCCCCATCCATCCCGGGCAGCAGAAGCTCGCAGCCAGCCTGGCCATTGTCGTTCTGACAGCCATAAACTATCGCGGTGTGCGCGAGGCCGGCTGGGTGCAGTCCGTCCTGACTGGGGCCAAGGTCGGTGCGATGGTCGCCCTTGTCGCACTGGGCTTCGCGCTGGTGCACGGGCCTGTGAACGCCACGGTGAAACTGCCTGCGCCGGCGGGGTGGGGCTTTCTCTCATCTTTTGGCGTGGCTATGGTCGCAGCGCTCTGGGCTTATGATGGCTGGAACAATGGCACGTTTGCCGCTGATGAAGTCAAGAACCCCGAACGCAACCTTCCCTTGGGTCTTATCCTGGGGACGGCCGCGGTCGTGGTGATCTACATTCTCTTGAACCTCGTCTACTATCACGTGCTGCCGCTGTTGACGGTGGCTCAATCACCGCGCGTCGCCGCAGAGGCCGGAATGCGCCTTTTCGGACGGGGCGGCGCCCATTGGGTGACGCTCGCCATTATCGTGGCCATGTTAGGCTGTGTGAACGGAATGATTCTGGCAGGTGCGAGAGTCTACTATGCTATGGCTCGAGATGGCCTCTTCTTCCGCTGGTGTGGCCATGTTCATCCGAAGTTCCGAACCCCGCATCTTTCCCTGCTCTTCCAGGCTGCGTGGGCGATTCTCCTGGTGCTTCTGGGGACTTATGAGCAGCTCTTTACCTTCGTCATCTTCGCGGGCTGGATCTTCTACGCCCTGACGGCGCTGGGGGTGATTATCCTGCGCCGCACCAAGCCGGGCCTGCCGCGCCCTTATCGAGTCTCCGGCTATCCTCTTGTTCCGGCGCTTTTCGTAATTGCCGCCGCCGGTTTCATCCTGAACACGCTTCTCGCCCGCCCACTCGAGGCGGGCATCGGGAGCGGCATCGTGGCGCTGGGAATTCCCGCCTACCTGGTTTGGAAGCAGCGCTCGAGGGCGGCCTGATCTACTGCCGCATGTGTAGCGCGGGCGTCTCGCCCGCTGTCGCGTGGGCATCCTCCCCGCGCTGGAGCGAGAACGATGCGCTCCCGGGACAGCGGGCGAGACGCCCGCGCTACATGTGGCTCACTGCTCCTCGCTGGCCTTCTTTTGAGCATTCTTCACCTTGGCGAGCAGATCATCGGCTTGTGTTTTCCAGGAGCTTTGCAGGCTCGATGCCTTGGTGAGAGCTTCCGCGGCCGCCTTGTGGTTGGCTGGGTATCCGGATTCGTACGCGTACGCCAAGTAGAACAAGGCCTGTCCCTGCAATTCCGGATTGGCCGCCAGCAGGTCCGCCGCCGTCTTGAGCTCATCGATCGCGGGCTGTAGCTTCTTTGTCTTGGACGCAGCCGCCCGCGTGAAATTTACGTATCCCAGCGAGAGGTGAGCCATGCCGAGTTCGTTATCCTGCACCTGCTTGAACTGCGCATCGGATACGCCCTCGGGCTTCTTCATTTGCTGCGCCAAGGTGATAGCCTTTTGCGCGTAATCAGTGGCCTTGTCGGGGTTGGTGCGGCCGAGAGCGTAGGCGTACGCGAGAAAATTAAAAGCCTCCAGATTGTTGGGATCCACGGCGATAGTCTTCTCAGCGTACTCGATGGCCTTATCAGCCTTATTCGCCATCCGGTAGGCCATGAAGTAGTCGAAATTGATCTGTGCCGCGTTCTTGGTCGCATCCTCGGGGAAGGTTTTCGCAAACTTGTCCAACTGCTCGATCCGTTTGTTGGGATCGCTCACTCGTGGCACGAGCTGGAGAAACGCATAGACCACATAAGCCATCTCGTCCTTGGCCTGCACCGCGTTATCTTCCAGCGCTTTTTTCCATTCTGCATCGGTGACGGTGGGAGGCTTGGTAGGGTTGCTTTCTGCCTTGATCACGTCCGGGGCCTGATTGATGACGTCGAAGGCAGGATCGGCGACCTTGCCGGATCCCACGTAGCCTTTCAGAAGGTTGATCATCAGCATCACGTCTTTGTAATTTGCGGCCAGGCCTTTTTCACCGTATTCAACAACTTTGTCGTAGTTGTTGAGCTTCAGGTAAGTCATCGTATAATATTCGTCGACGCAGGGCATGAACTTGGAATCGGCGTGCGCCTGGGCGTACTTGTCCAGGGCCGTGATCTGCTCTTCCGGCTTGTCGGCGCCGTTGACGGCCTGCATCAGCTCGTCTTCCGGCGTATTCGCCACATAGGGCAGACCAGGGCAGACTTGCTGGGCTTGCAGAGGACAGGCAAAAATCAGCAAGCCCAAACCAACCAAAAATATAGATACCTTGCGCATGGAAACCTCCAGTCCAAGGCAATATCTGAGGTTCGATATGGCGTCGCAGGTGGGCTAGGGATGGCGGGGACTGCCCGCCCCTAAGCCTCGCCTTGTTGGCCGTACTGCTCGCCAAGCTCACGCTCTCCGAGCGGTGCATCAACTTGATACAACAAGACGGGAAGAATTGCCAGCAAAAAATTATCGCCGCGAAATGCCCCGGCAGGCGAAACTTTGCCTGTCACCCCCAGAGGTGTCAGGTGTCGGGTGTCAGGTGCGAGTAAGACCAACGTGCTGACCTGAAGGTCAGCGCTACAGTCGCACACATGTCCACGCGAAGCTCCACCGCCAATCAGCAATCGGAAATCGAAAATCGGCAATTCCAGGGTCCTGAATCCTGCCGGTGGGTTTTTTTGAATCCTGAATCCTATCACTTGCAAACGGCGGCCAAACGAGGTAGAGTCTCAACCGTGCATGGCCTGATTTCAGTTTTCGAGGGCATCTAAGGCAGCTTCGGTTGAGGCTACCCTTTCGGGCAGGAGAAGGTTGGTTTTGTTGCGCGCTTCTTGCAAAGCTTCTAGCGAAACATACATAAGCGCATTGTCGTGAACAGCTTACATAAAGCGGGGGTAATTCAGCGGTAGAATGCCAGCTTCCCAAGCTGGACGTCGCGGGTTCGATCCCCGTCCCCCGCTCCATTTTCAACGAATTAGAAAACCCCTCAAACGGTCTGCTCCAATCTGATCAGTGCGATCACGTCTGCTGCACTTCCTCCCCCTTATGCGCCTCATCCGCGCGGGAGACTATTCTCTCCAGTTCTCTCTCGATCCTCGCTGGGATCGGTGGCGGGTCGTAGCGCTCAATCAGGTCCAAGACTTTGTCGTGGATGCGCGCCGTGAGCGCCTTCCCTCCCCTTGATTGCCAGGTGTCCCAATTGGAGCGATCGAGCAACTCGGGAACCCAGAATTCATTGCGGAAGTGCTTCATCGTATGCTCGTCCATCAGGTAGTGGCCCCCAGGGCCGACCCGACGGATTGCCTCCATTGCCAGATGCTCTGCGTCCACCGGCACGCCGCGCAAAATCCGTTTGACAGCAGAGATGATCTCATTTGACATGACCAGCATGTCGTAAGAGCCGTTTAAACCGGACTCGAGATATCCCACATCATGGATCAAGTTGGCCCCGGAAAGCGCCGCGAACGCAATTGACAGCGCGGACTCAATGGCCGCCTGCTGATCGAGGGTCTTTGCGTCCGAGCACCCGGCGGTTGAAAACACGGGTAACCCAAGGTGCTGAGCGATGTTGGTCATGGCCGCGCTAAGCAGAGCTAATTCGGGCGCACCATAACTGAGCACGGTCGTCGTCATATCAAGAATAGACATGACCCCGCCAATTATTACTGCCGCTCCTTTGCGTTTGAGCTGTGCGATCACCAAACCCGCCAGGCACTCTGCCAGGCCTTGGACAAGGGTCCCCGCCATGGTGGCGGGGCCCGTCGCGCCGCAGATTGGACAGGGAGTGTAGATCACGGGAATGTCGTTCTCGGCGGCAAAGAGGAGTTTCTCGACGGCCTCGCGGGAATTGTCGAGCGGCGAACTGGGTTCGACGTAAACCGCGAAGAGCGGGAGTTTGCGCCATTCGTCCCTTCCGCCAATCACAGCGCAGGCCATCTCCAGTTGATCGGCCAGTCCCTCCCTGTCCACGGCCGTAAGGACCAACGGCTTGGTTGTTCCGCGCAGCATGGCCAGCAATTGATGGCGGTCGTAAGTACCCACCGGCACGTCAGAGGTCAATCCCACGGACATGTGAAAGTCAATCTGGGGGAGGGCCTCCGTGATTTTCGCGGCACGGTAAATATCTTGCTTGGTGTAGCGGCGACGCTCAGAGGTGTAAGGATCGGTTAGGAAAGGGCAGTCGGAACCGGTTCCGAAGTAGATCTGGTTCTTCTCCAGGGCGATACGCTTTTCCCGGTCACGGCCCCCAAGGACCACACGCGATGGCGCGGACTGGAGGCTGGCCTCAACGAGCCACGCAGGCATGTGCACGAGATTCTCACCCTCGACCACGCACCCCGCCCCCCGCAAAAGACTCAGTGCGTTCTCTTCGTAGACGCGCGTGCCCGTTTGCTGCAAGACGTCCATGGCTTCATAAACGATCTGTTCAATTTGATCTTCGGATAAGATCGTTAGGCGGGGCGTTACATTCATCTGGTAGTTGACTCGCATGAGTGCCTCTCTTCATCAAAGGATAAACTAGCCGCTTTACTCGCGCCAAAACATCTCCTGCTTGATCTCACTTCGGGGTGGGATCACGAGAAAATCGTCCGTTGATTCCCGGAGTTGCGGCGCGCTTGTAACCAGTTGTTGGACGAACTCATCCGAGCCAAGGAGTTCCTCGCAACGAAAACCCCAGCGGGCCGCGCAAAATTCCGCGACTTCGGACGCCCGACCCCGGCAGAGTTCGAGTTCGGCGCGCGTCGGTGCAACCAAGACCAATCGCTTATAATTCTTGTATTGTGCGGCAATGATCCAATCGGCTGTCTCCCGGCCATACTTCTCTGCGAGCGCCTGGTACTCATCCAGGGGATTACTGCCACTCTCCAGCCAGCCTTTAGTCAGATAGTAAGTCCCCGGCTCGGAGGAGAAATCCTCCATGTAACGTCTGTGCGATCCGAGAAACATCGTGATGCAATCGTGCACTCGCGGCACGATCAGTGTGTGCGCGCGCGCCTTCAAGCCCACCAGACCGTTCCCACACAGGCCGTAACCGAAAACGATCACCGACGGATTCAGGATTTGGTCAACTTTTTCTTGGAGCGCTGCAACCATTAAGGTTGGTGTGCGGTGGAGACCATACTCCATAAACACAGCCGGAATCGCTCTCTCGACCATGCAAGTCTCGATCAGGCCTTGGAGCACCTTGCAGGCAATAATCACCCGAGGTTTATCAGGTTGCATGGACCAGTCTCTTTGCGATCTCCGCCGCATCCGCCGCTGTCGCGCCATACGAATCGGCGCCAATCTCTTGGGCGAAATCGGCAGTCACGGGAGCGCCGCCCACGATGACTTTCACGCTATCGCGCAGGCCGGCTTCTTTGAGCGCGGTAATGGTCTGACGCATGGCGCGCATGGTGGTTGTCAACAAGGCCGAAAGCGCGAGGATATCGGGTTTCTCCCGCCTTACCACTTCTAAGAATTTCTCCGGCGACACGTCTCTACCCACGTCCACCAGCTCAAAGCCGGCCCCTTCCATCAGCATCCCCACCAGGTTCTTCCCGATGTCATGCAGGTCGCCCTTGACCGTGCCAATCACCACCTTGCCCACCATTTTCGTTCCCGCCTGGGCCAGCAGGGGTTTGAGGATATTCAGGGAAGTCTGCATGGCGCGCGCGGAAAACAACACTTCCGGGATAAATTTCTTCCCTTCCTTGAATTCGCTGCCCACGACCTGCATTCCCTGGGTGAGGCCTTGGTTGAGAATGTCCTGCGCCGTCAGTCCGGCGGAAAGAGCTGCCGAGGTCAGGCCCTCGACCTCCTTCACGCGGCCGTCGATGATCGCATTACGTAATTGCACAAGAGCGTCGCTCATTTCATACTCCTTTGCTTCCCGGCGGGTTTGGATGCCCTTCAGCATCCTAACCTGAAGACGCGTACCGCGCTTCGGCATCTGCCAGATTAATCAGGCGCGGGCAAATGTCAAGCCCCTCTTCGAACCCTTATGAGGAGATAAGTATGAACATTGCCGAGGATCCGGGCAATGAATCAAAGGCTTTCGTTTTACCGCACAGACATCTCTTACAAAGCTCAGCAAGGAAGCCACGTTCCCACTTCCCGTTCGAGCGCGCGCCGATAAATGAGTATAGCGGTCGCCATATCCTCCAAGGCCAAGCCCAAGTTGACAACCAGGTATCGGTCCGCCTCGCTTCGGCGGCCTGTCTTCCCGGAAACCAGCTCAGTGAGTTCCTCGTAGCGGGTTGGCATGTCGGCGAAGTGTCCGTGGTGGCGGTAGTACTCAAATTGTTCTGTATCGTCTACCCACATTCCGTCGACCGCATGGGCCGTGCCTGACTTAATGGTCGCGTCAAAATCCAGCGAAACCGCCACACTCCCCGGTTTCAGCCATTCCGGCGGAATGACGGGTTGGGGATTCTTCACGATGGGTGCGCAGGTAACTACGATGTCTGCGCTGACCACCGCGCTTTCCGGTGACTCGGCTTGCTCGACCTCGAGGCTCCAGGCCGAAACCTCCCGCTCGAAAATCTCACGAGCCTGCCCCGAAGGGTCAAAGACTGCAACGGTTGTAATGCCCGCGCAGACTCTGCGCAGCGCATCCGTATTGGCCCGGCCTTGAACGCCCGCGCCGATGATGGCCAATCGCCGCGCGCCCGGCAAGGCCAACCTTCGGACGGCAACGGCCGTGGCGCCCGCAGTCCGCTTCTCCGTGATCCACGCGCAGTCCATCACCACCAAAGGCACCCCTGTTTCAGGACAGTTCAGGATCAAAAGGCCCGTAACATAAGGCAGCCCGAGGCGGCGATTCTCCGGGTAGCCGCTTACCCATTTGACACCCGCCGCCCCCAGGCCGGAAAGATAAGCGGGCATCGCGTGGATGAACGCATTCGGGCGCGTGTGGATACCGGGCTTGGGTGGCATTTCAACCCTGCCGGCGCTCTTTTCACGAAATCCAGCCTCGACCGCTCCGATCACCTCATCCAGGGAGACATCCAAGGCCTCGATCTGCGCTCGAGAAAGGTAGAGAATCTGTTGACCTCGTTTAGAAACCAGCATAGCGATCCTCTTGTGGTGTACGACTGCCTCGCCTCAATAACCCGTGTAGCGGCTCTTGACGATATTGGGATTTCATGGCCCACCTTATCGCGCCTCTTTAGAAGTGGCCGACCAACGATTATACGTTTAGGACGCCAAAGCGCGCCACACGTCCGAATATCAGGTAGTGTCTCAGTTTGGAGTTGTAGCGGCGAGTTTATCCGTCAACTGACGGACCACGTGGCGGCGTAAAGCCGCCTCTACGTCAAATTGAGACACTACCAAATATCAGGTAAGATACCTGGTACCCTGAGGTGTTTGTGGCGGCAGGCCACGCCGGGCTCGCGCTGGCAATCGGCAAGTGAAGCCAGCCCACAACAAAGGGACGTCAGCAAACATGACGCGCACGCAAGCTTGGCTATTGGTGATTTTTTTGGCGGTGGCGCTCTTTCTCAACAACGCCGATCGCCACGCTGTCTTCGCCATTTTCCCGCTTTTGAAATCCACCCTGAAATTTACCGACCTTCAACTGGGGCTGACCGGCTCGCTTTTCCTGTGGGTTTATGCACTCATGAATCCGATTGCGGGTCAGATCGGCGACCGCTACTCGAAGAAGAACCTCGTGGCGCTCAGTTTGGTGGTGTGGAGCAGCATTATGGCCCTGACCGGCCTGTCCACTTCCGCGGGGATGCTGCTCGCGTGCCGCGCCTTGCTGGGCATAAGCGAATCGCTTTTCATGCCTGCCGCCGTGGCTCTGCTGGCGAGTGCGCACGGTCCCCGGACGCGCTCGCTGGCGGTTAGTGTGTTTGGGGTGGGTGAGTATTTCGGCGTGGCCCTGGGCGGGTGGCTCGGTAGTTGGGTGGCGCAGGAATTTAATTGGCGGCTGACCTTCCTCACCCTGGGCGGCTTGGGACTGCTTTACGCGACGCCCTACTGGAGCTTCTTGCGAGGAGTCAAGGAAGAAGTTGCGGCGCCCGCCCCGGCCCGAGAGAGCCGGCTTTCGGTGGCGGTCCTGGCGAAGGTGCCGAGCTATCGGGCTCTCTGCGCCGCCTTCCCCGTGTGCGCCAGCGTGGTCTGGCTGCTCTACACGTGGTTGCCCTTGTTTCTTTACGAAAAGTTTTCCCTGCGCTTGGCGGAGGCTGGCTTCACGGCCGCCGTCTTCTATCAAAGCGGCAACCTGGTTGGCTCCTTGGGTGGCGCTGCCCTGGCGGATTGGTTATGCCGGCGAACCCGAGCCGCGCGCTTTTGGGTTGCCGCGGTGGGATTCCTGTTTGCTGGCCCGTGTCTGCTTTGCATCGGACACAGCCGGTCCCTCTTCATGACCAAAGTTGCCATAGTGGGATTTGGCTTGTTCGGGGGACTGTTTCTGGCCAACATGGTTGTGGCGGCCTTCGACGTGGTCCCCTCACAGACGCGCGCTTCGGCCTGCGGCTGCTTGAATTTGCTGGGGTCCATGACCTCCGGGTTTGCCTCGCTCGGGGAAGGGAAATGGAAATCCACGGTCGGAATACCCAACATGATGACCTTGGGCGCGCTGCTGTGCGTTGCCGCCTCACTGCTCTTGATGTTCACGATAAGATTCCGCTTTCAGCAAGACCATGAGCGGGCCCGCTTGGAGGAAGCCGCTGTGCCCTAACCCAGAGAGCCGAGTCCTCGGCCGGGCTGGAAGGTGGCGCATCTATAAGGTTAGACGTGGCGAACTCTGGCTTGACTGCACTTTAGCCGTCAACACCTTCGGGACTGCGTATCCATGCGCAGTCCCTCGTGGGCCTGCGACAATTCCCAGACATCACGGAACGACGTCTGCTCCGCCTAAGCGGGGGGTACGCACGTGGTGGTTTTCGCGGCGGCGGGCGCAGGCGGACTGCACCCTTGACTCCATCTTCAACTACCGGCGGTGCGCACTGCTGGCCGTCCGATCTTTATACCAACCAGCACGCTGATCGGCAATAACCGCTCCACGACCAAGACAAAGCTGCTTCGAGGGCGAAGAAGTCGCGGATACTTTCTGCCACACCAAACAGCCGGCCCACGGATTTCGCACTGGTGCGGGCAGGGTTTGCGGCAAGCCGCTGTTTTCCAAACCGCGACGCTTGCTTTCTCAGAGCGTCCGGCTTGCACTTGCGGTAAACTAGGAATTCACAAGGTTCCTTCAAAACGAGGTTACGAATGGAGTCATGGAATTTGAATGGGATGCCCAGAAAGCAGCATCGAACCTCGCGAAGCACGGCGTCACATTCGCCGAAGCGATGACGGTGTTCGGCGACCCGCTGGAGCTCTTGATTGCCGATCCGCACCATTCGGAGGACGAATCCCGGTTCCTGAGCATGGGTCTATCGGCAACAGGGCGCCTGCTGGTGGTCGCATATACTGAACGCCGAGGCCGGGTTCGGATCATTAATGCCCGTGAAGCGACTCCGAGAGAACGGAAACAGTATGAATCGACAGGTTTACGAAAAGGCTAACGACGAAATGCGTCCCGAGTACGATTTCTCACACGGCGTTCGCGGAAAGCATTACGAGTCTTACCGCGCCGGCACGAATGTTGTGTTTCTCGATCCCGATGTGGCGAAAGCATTTGCCGATTCAACGTCGGTCAATCAAGTCTTGCGCTTACTCTTGCAGCTTGCCCGAACGAACCTTCCTTCCGACATCCAGTCCGACCAGACGATGGAGCCAGCGAACCGCGCCCGGCGCCGCGCCAAGAAGCCCAAGCCCGTTCGTCCCGCCCGCGGCTGAACGTAAACTGCCATCAGCGCCACCGGGCTTGCGCATCCGTACGCAGCCCCGCGTGGGCCCGCGAGGATTCGCAGACGTCATAGGGAAGCTATAAAGAATCTGACAACACCGGATTTCCGCTAATGTAACTTATTGGGAATCCAGGTAGGGGCACGCCATCGCGTGCCCGTAAGAGGATTCACGCACAGGTGAAGAGCGACGCATGCGTGCCACCTACTGCTTACAAAACTCCGCGTAGCTCATGAGCTTGATACCCAACTCGGCGACCAGGCGTTTGATGCGCGGGGAAGTGTACGCCAGCGTTTCGGCGGCGCGCAGTCGGCCAGTGCCCAGGACTTGAACGTCTTTCGGTTCTGAATGCACGAGCGCGTCATTCTCGAGGGAGGCAAGCCCAGGGTGCCCGATCAGCAGGTGGACACCCGGCTGCAAGCTCCTCAGAACCCGCTCCAGCGCCTTTTCCTTCTCTTCCGGCGGGGCGGAATAGATCCCGAAGTCATCCAATTCGTGCTCGCCCAGGAGGCAGGAAACCGGAAGCTTGTATTTCTCACCCAGGCGCTCCACGATGGGCCGGTAACGCGTGTCATAAGGCATAACATAGTGGGTGTCGAGGTAGCGGAGGGGCACACCTTTCTTCATCGCCAGCGCAATCTGGGCGTTAAACTCCTTTTCAAGTTCCGCCATGTCGGGACCATGCGCCCAGAACTCCGCCGGGGACTGCCAGAGAAAACCGTCTTCGTCAACAAGTGTCCGAACCTCGGAATAGGGCAAAACGGGTCGCCAGCGGTAGCCCCGCCACTCCCCGACGATGCCCAGGTGTACGCCAAAACACAGGTCGGGATTCTCCCGCGCGATCTTCGCCGCCTCTTCAAACCACGGCGAAACGACCAATATAGCCGCGGACCGGATAATGCCGTTGCGCATACATTCCCAGATAGCGAGGTTTCCCGTGTGGGTATAGCCCATATCATCGGCCCGGGTGATCAAAATGATTTCCTTGTTTTCGTTTATCATGCTTTGCCTCAGCTTCTCCTTCGAGTGAATTATATCGGTTTATGGTTCTAGCAGGATGCCCAAAGACGCTAGCCTGTCGTTCCGAGCGAAGCGAGGAATCCGGCTCTGGAAACCCGATCTTATCCGGGCGAGATTCCTCGCTTCGCTCGGAATGACAGCCCTCATGCATGTTCTTCAGCATCTTGCGGGTACTCAACCTTCGGTTAGCTGGCGCTCAGGAGCACCACGGCAGCCAATCCGAAGAAGACCCCGCTGGCGGTTAATTTATTCATATGCTCGCCAAACAGCAAACGCCCGCCCAAAATCACAACGAACACGGAACCTCCTATCGCAACAGGAAAAACCATGTGCCCGGGGGCGCCACGATTCAGAGCCACAGCCATGGAGACCTGGCCTCCCATACTCAACGTCGCCAGCACGCCTCCCCAACCCACCTCCCGCGCGCCGAACCGGGCGCCTTTGATCAATATGGGTATGCCGATGCTCAGCAAACCGGCGGCATACCAGACCGTCAAATAAGGATACTTGCTTGTTTCCGGCAAGCCCCAGGCGGCAATTACCTTCAGGCCGAAAGCACTCATGCCGTTGGTGAGCAATACGACGATCATGAGCAGGAACCATTTCGCCTGCTCTTCACCTTTCACCGACTGCGCTTCCAATTGGTTCTCGGTCTGGCGACCTTGGTAGATCAAGAACAAAGCGATCAACACCAGCACCAGGGCCAGGACCTTGATCGCCGAGAGTCTTTCCTTGTAGGCGAACACGGAAACCACCGCTGGAATCGCGCTCGAGATATTCATCATCAGCCAGGCTACCGATACCTTTCCAACCTCGATCGACAATTGGAAGGCGTAGTAAGCGACGGCGGCGCAGACTCCACAGACAATGGCAACCATGGCCGCTTTGAACCGCAAGGAAAGGGGTGAGGGCAAACCCGCTGACCGGACCAACATGACCAGTGTAGCCCAGGCAAAAACGTAAACCACCAATAACGAGGCCTGGCAATTCCTGCGCTCCGCAAACTTCGAAGCGCAGCCGAGCAGGCCGAAGGAGAGCGCCCCCAGAAAGCAAAACAAAAGTCCGCTGTTCATTTCCTCTCCTGTGGGCTATGCCGCCATCACCGGAATTGGCGGCACAATGAGCCACGTTGGAATAAATAGAATATACAGGTTCGACCATTGACAGTGCCACTTCTTACTGCCATCCTGGCGTCCGAAGGTTTTGAAGGGCGGTGACTCGCCCGGATTGACGACAGTTCTTGGGAGGTTCTTCAATGACAAAGCTCCTGTGCCTAATGCTTATCGCAAGTTACGCGATGGCGGCTGAGATCCATTTTCGCCAGTCGGGCGTCGGAGCTAACGGTGAGGGTTGGACCGCTTGGAGCGACCGCGCCGAGACCGCTCCCAGAACATTTGTCGAGCCGATGATCTCTCGCGGGAAGCATGGCTCCTTGGGAGTATCCGGGGACGGAAACATCGCAGCCTACGGCGGCTGGCAGCGGACCATCGCCGGTGTCAAAGAGGGTGCGTGCTACAGGTTTGTTGTGCACTATCGGGCAGTAGGCCTCACCAGCGAGAACTGGCAGGTCCTTCCGCGCTTGGACTGGCGAAAGGCTGACGGCACCCGTGCCGGCAGTTACGAGCAAGTGGATTATGCCTCCCGGTCCGTGCGTAAAGGATCGTGGACAGAGGTGAGTCTTGATACCGAGGCGCCGCTCGGGGCAACGAGTGTAGTTCTCGAACTCTACCTGGCCCACGCGCCGACGGGAATCGTTTGGTGGGACGATATTGCGTTCGATGAGATCCCCGCCCCCGGACCGAGAAAGGTGACGATCACCACTATTAATCTCATGCCCACTAACACAGGGTCCGTAGCGGCGAGCGTGGGAGAGTTTATGGTGGCCGCGGAGCGCCTGACTCCCGCTAACACAGACCTCATTCTGCTGCCGGAGGGCATCACCGTGGTTGGAACCGGCAAATCCTATGCGGAGGTTGCCGAGCCGATACCAGGTCCTACGACTGCGCGGCTGGGTGAACTGGCCCGCGCGAAGCACTCATACCTTGTCGCCGGCCTTTATGAACGTGAGCGCGGAGCCGTGTACAACACTGCGGTGCTCATTGACCGCCAAGGCAATCTCATGGGCAGGTACCGCAAGGTGTACCTTCCGCGGAGCGAAATGGAGCAACTGACTCCCGGGAACGATTTCCCCGTCTTCCGCACGGATTTTGGAACTGTCGGCATGATGATCTGTTACGACGTATTTTTCCCGGAACCGGCCCGCCAACTCGCTTTGCGGGGGGCGGAAATCGTCCTTCTGCCGATTTGGGGTGGAGATCAGACGCTGGCCACCGCGCGCGCCATCGAGAATCAGATATTTCTCGTTGCCTCGGGCTACGATCACCCCACTTACATCATGGACCCGACAGGGAAACGACTGGCGGAAGCGCCGCGCCGTGGGACGGCAGCTATTGCCACGGTCGATCTGAATACGCGTTATCTCTATTTGGGGCTATGGGACTGGAAGAACCGCCGACCACGAGAGTACAGACCGGACGTCGAGACGGATTTTTTCTTCTCCGATGAAAAGGCTCAATGAGGGATCCCTGAGGACGCGAGAGGTCAAGGGAGCGGTCGATTCGTCCTCGACGGATCTCTGTCATTCACACCCGTTACGTCCGTTGGCGCGCCAGGACGTGGGCGCGCGGTTTCCATGTAAGGGCCCAAGGGTTCGACTCCGGGCGGTAACTTGGAGGAGAAATCGCGAAGGTTTTCCACGAGCTTCAGTCTCGCGGGCTCCGTGAGGGCATAAAAGGAAATTGCAGGAGGCGTGAGCACCACGCGGTTATCAAACTTCCACCGCCCTGCCAACGCCCACTGGCGTGGGGTGCCACCGTACAGCCCCAACCAGTTATCATCGATAATTGCAACGAAGGATTTTCTTGATCTGGCTAGATCATCCATGAATGGCGGACCAAAGCTTTTGCGGAGCAGGGCCTGTGCAACCTCCAAATCCGCAAGACCATGAAAATCCGTACATTGAATGTCTGCCATGAAGTTGGCGACGCCAAGATCATTCACTGCCACACCGCTTCCCTGATAATACCGCCGTATAAATTGCCCCATGTAGTAATGGCATCTGTAAATGTCGTTTGTGGCCGGCGCGGTGGCCTGGAGCGAATCGTAGCCCGCGCTCCAGAGGAGGTTGGTGGTCAGAATTGTGAGCGCCAGGGCTGCGACGCCTGCCCATTCTCCCGCGGGCATGCGGAAGGTCCTGGGAAAGCAACTCGCGAATTCAAACAGAGGCGCCGCTACCGCAACAATCCCCATCGCCACCAGGTAGGCCTCATAACGATACAGCCAGCCAGTCCCCGCTAGCACCAAGTGGAGAAAACCCGTCGCCACGAAGATCCCCATAAGCCATTGCAGAGGGTCTTCCCCTCCTTTGCCTTTTGTGAAACGGTAGAGCATAAGAAGGAGGGAAACTGCCATGAGTCTTCCCACCCGCAAACCCGAAAAAGTAAAGTTTGTTACGGCGTGCGCCGCAAAGCTCGCGAGCCGATGCGCAGGGCCGAGCGGCAAGTTGCCCTTGAGCACAACCGAATTCGGTAACCAGAACCAGCCGTGACGCACTGAAACCAACCCGATCACAAACAAGGGGAGGACCGACCAGAATAGAAGCTGGAAAGCAAGCCATCCTCGCCGACGAAGGCAGAGAAGGAGGGCCACAACGCCAACCGCGAACAATCCCTCATAGCGCGTTGTCGACACAAGACAGCCAAGTAGAGCAAGCGTCACCCCGGAGAACCGGGAGTTCGCAGCCCGTCCGGCCAGCAACCAGCTTGCATAACAGACAAAGGTGAGTGTCGCCACAGTCTGGAAAACGTGCTCCAAACCGGCAAAAATCAGGCTTGGAATCGGGGCAAAGAAAAGAACCGAGAGAACGACGCCCAGAATATAAAGCCTCGGAAGCTCTTTCGCAAAGAACTCAAAGATCCATCCCAGAGCGACTACCAGCAGGGTGGCGAAGAGGATGTTTAAGACCAGCGGAGCAACACTGTTGACCCCAAACACGAAGTAGATTGCCGAAAGAAGGAAGGTCCAGAGCGGGGAGGAAGAGGTCGATGTGAACTGATAGGGCGTTACTCCCCACACGCCGTGTCGGGCGAAGTTCTTTGCGATCGCCATATGGATGTAAGGGTCATCCAGCGCGTACACGAGATGCCCCTGGTTCAATTTGAGGGATTGAAGAAGGAGCGTGGCAACAGTCCCCCAAAGAAGCAAGGTTGCCGTCAGAATGGGCCAGAATCGCTGAAGCCAGTTTCGCATCGTGTGTGCACATTACCACACATTACTGACTTCTTCACGGAATGAAAGGTTTGAAAATTCCTCGATGATAAGTTAGGCTAATCGCGGCAGACTTCGGCACTAAGCAGGTGAGACTCGCCGTCGCGGGTTCTTACGGAGACGAGGAATGGAGCCGCCGGAAACAATTACTTATCCACCAGCCACAACCCGTGCGCCTATCTTCGCTATGGGCGGGTTCGTCGCGAGCCTCCGTCCTCAGCAGTGGGTGAAGAACGGGTTCGTATTTGCCGCGCTGATTTTCTCCCGCAGCATCACCGATTGGCATCGCAACGCGCGTGTGGCGGCGGGGGCGTTTCTATTCTGCCTCATCTCCAGCGCCGTTTACCTTTTGAACGACATCCTTGACGCGTCGGAGGACCGCAAGCATCCCCTAAAGAGACTGCGGCCGCTGGCCTCAGGCAGGCTGGGAGTGGGAACCGCCTCTCTAGCGGCGATAATACTCGCGCTTATCTCTTTGGGCGGCGCCTGGTTTCTCGACCACACGTTCTTTATCATCGTGGCGGCGTATGGCCTCATCAACGTGCTGTACTCATGGGCGCTGAAGCGTGTCGTCTTACTCGACGTTTTTGTCATCAGCGCCGGCTTCGTCTTGCGGGTGATAAGCGGGGGAGTGATCATCCATGTGGAGATATCTCCCTGGCTGGTCGTGTGTGCCACGCTGCTCGCTCTGTTCCTCGCTCTCAGCAAGCGCCGGCACGAGCTAGTTGTCCTGGGAAAAGACGCGAGCAACCACCGCTCGATCCTGGCTCACTATTCGCCCTACTTTCTAGACCAGCTTATTGGGATTGTTACCGCTTCCACGGTAATGTCCTACGCGCTCTATACACTTTCGAGCGACGTGCAGGTAAAATTTCCCGGCAAGCGGCTCGACTTCACAATTCCTTTTGTCCTTTTCGGAATTTTTCGCTATCTCTATCTCGTGCACCAGAATGAAGAGGGAGGAAACCCCACGCGGTTGCTTTTCACGGACTTAGTCTTGCTTTCGGTCGTGCTGTTCTGGGCGGCCAGTGTCATTTTCATAATCTACCTGTAGCAGGTAGCGCGGACCTCCGGTTTTGAGGTCCGCGGCTTTGAAGCTTGTGGAGGAGCGCTGTACGAGCTGGGCGCGGGAACGTGATCATCAGATAAGAGCCGCGGAGCTCAAAACCGGAGGTCCGCGCTACCAATTATGACAGAAGGTTATGTAACTCAGGCAATCTCCGGCTGGGGGCGTTTTCCGGTCGAGCGTTGCAATGTGTATCGCCCCGAAAGCCAGCGCCAACTGGCGGCCATCCTGGAGTCCGGCGGCCAGCCATCCTTCATTTCGTACGGGCTGGGGCGCAGCTACGGCGATGCGCCCCTAAACAGTCAAGGTGGGGTGGTCTGTCAGACACGGCTTAACCGGTTTCTCGCCTTCGATGCGCAGACCGGCGTGCTGGAGTGTGAAGCGGGGGTCAGCTTCGCCGAAACCCTTCAGTATTTTTTGCCCCGCGGCTTCTTCCTGCCGGTGACGCCGGGGACCAAGTTCGTTACTGTCGGGGGAGCAATCGCTGCCGACGTGCACGGCAAGAACCACCATCAAGATGGCACCTTCGGGAATTTTGTTTTGGATTTCAAGCTGCTCACACCAAACGGCGAGAAACTTTCCTGTTCACCGAATAGCAACTTCGAGGTCTTCTGGGCAACGCTTGGGGGCATGGGACTGACAGGTGTAATTCTCAGCGCCAGGATCACGTTGCGCCCCGTCGAGTCAGCGTGGGTGCTGGTGGATTACCAGAAAGCGACAAACCTGGAAGACGCCCTGGGGAGAATGACTGAATCCGACGTCCGTTACCAGTACTCGGTGGCCTGGATTGACAGCTTGGCGACGGGCCGGCGCATGGGAAGAGCCGTTTTGATGCGCGGAAACCACGCCTCGGCAAATGAGCTGCCAGCGAGTATCCGGGATCCTCTAGCCCAGCCGTCCTTGCGCCACTGGACGCTTCCTTTCGATTTTCCGTCACTGGCTCTGAACAGTCTTACGGTACGCGCGTTCAACTCTTTCTATTACGGCATGCATCGGAATGCCGCCCGTCAGCTCGTGGACCTCGAGAAGTTTTTTTATCCCCTCGACGCGATTCAGCATTGGAATCGCTTGTACGGACGCAGGGGCTTTGTTCAATACCAGGTAGCCCTGCCTCTGGAGGGAGGGCTCGAGGGTCTCAAAGAAGTCCTGACGCGGCTGGCCCGATCGCGCCGCGCATCCTTCCTCGCCGTGCTGAAGCGTTTTGGGAAGTCGAACCCCGGCCTGCTTTCTTTTCCGATTCAAGGTTACACCCTGGCCCTGGACCTTCCCGTCGCCCGCGGGCTGATTCCTCTGCTGCACGAGTTAGACCGGGTGGTTCTGAATTATGGCGGCAGAATTTACTTGGCGAAAGATGCAGTATTGACATCACAAAGCTTTGCCGCGATGTACCCGAAGCTTGAGCAATTCCGAGCCATCAAGAGCCGGCTCGATCCACAAGGTCTCCTTTCTTCATCCCAGGCGCGGAGGCTTTCCCTTGTCGAAAAGTGAGGCAGCGCCTCACCACAGAGGCCACAGAGTCCGCAGAGGGACGCCGAACTATTTTGCTCTGTGGTCTCCGTGCCCTCTGTGGTGGATCTTCTCTTCGCCGCCCGCGAAAAAACTGACGACTTGTGCTAAGAAGACAATCTCGCTCCAATCGTGGCCATCGTCAACTGAGGAGGTATGGGCGTGCCAAGTGTACTGATTCTGGGCGCGACTTCGGCCATTGCTTCCACCCTGGCAAGAGAGTTTGCGGCTCATAAGTTCGACCTCGTTCTGGGGGGCCGCGACCGGGAAGAATTGAGCGCGCTGGCCTCCGATCTCAGCCTGCGCTACGGGGTTCGAGCCGGCGTCCTACCCTTTGATGCCCTTGACACACAGACCCATGCAGCAAGCCTGCGACCTTTCCTCTCGGAAGCAGGCGGCGCTCTGGAGGGAGCCGTGGTTTGCATGGGGTACCTGGGCGATCAGGCCAAGGGCCAAAGCGATTGGGAGGAAGCCCGCCTCATCCTCGAGACCAACTTCACTGGCTGCGTTTCCGCCCTCAATATTCTCGCCAACCATTTCGAGCTCAAGCGCGCAGGTTTTATCTGCGCCATTTCCTCCGTGGCCGGAGACCGCGGCCGGCAAAGCAACTATCTCTACGGGGCCGCGAAGGCGGGTTTGAGTGTCTATCTTCAAGGCCTGCGCAATCGCTTATTCCATGCGCAGGTCAAGGTGATCACCGTAAAGCCGGGTTTTGTGGACACCCGCATGACGTACGGGCGTCCCGGGCTGTTTTTGGTGGCCTCACCGGAGAGGGTGGCGAAGGGCATTTTCAGAGCTGTGGTCGGGGGGAAAGACGTCGTTTACTTGCCCTGGTTTTGGCGATTCATCATGCTCATTGTCGAGTCAATCCCGGAAGCGATCTTCAAGAGGTTGCGAACGTAGCGCGGGCGTCTCGCCCGCTGTCTCGGGAGCGTCTCGCTCCTGCTGCTGCCAAAGACGAGCAGGTCAGAATTCAAATGGCAAAAGTCAAATGGCAAAAATCGCTTTCGAAACCCCAATTTTGCCATTTGCCTTTTACGATTTGCCATTTGACCTGTTCTTAGACGGCACAGCCTCGTTGACACAGTTTCAACTGATGATTAACCTAGCTGAAGAGGGGCTATGGATATCTTCGCTGAAATCGCCAGACTCAGGAAGGAAGGGCGCAAGGCGGCGCTGGCCACAATCATTCAGGTGCAGGGCTCGATTCCAAGTTACGAGAGCGCGAAGATTCTGATCCGCGATGACGGCTCCATTGTGGGCACGGTGGGTGGAGGGTGCGTCGAGGCGGACGTATGGTCCGTGGCGCAGGAGGTGATGCGCGAAGAAAAGCCGCGCCGCTTGCACTTCAACTTGAACGCTCATCCGGAATACGACAACGGGCTGGTGTGCGGCGGGTCGCTCGATATTTTCGTTGAGCCCATCCTGGCCACTCCCACCGTGTATCTCTTCGGCGGCGGGCACGTTTCGCTTTATGTTTCGAAGATGGCAAGGCTGGCGGGATTCGACGTGGTGGTTTCGGACGACCGGCCGGCGTTCTCCAACCCGGACCGTTTCCCGGAAGCCATTGAAACCCACGCCGGACCCTGGGAAGAGATTTTCCCGAAGGTCAAAATCAGCGAATTATCTTACCTGGTGCTGGTCACGCGTGGGCACAAGGGTGACTTGGATTGCCTGCGCTGGGCGCTCTCCACGCCGGCGCGCTACATTGGCATGATTGGCAGCAAGCGGAAGTTCATCGAAATCTCGAAGGTCTTGGAGCAGGAAGGCGTGGCCGCAGAGAAGCTCGAACGCGTCCATTCACCTATCGGTCTCGATATCGGCGCGCTGACTCCGGAGGAGATTGCGGTCTCCATCGTGGCGGAGATGATCGCGGTCCGCCGCCAGGCCGCGCCCTCCCATCCCTCTCTTGCGTATAAACCCAAAGCCACCGAAGGCGCATGATTGCCGGTTTGATCCTCGCGGCGGGTGAATCCTCCCGTATGGGAACTCCCAAGGCTACGCTTGCCTACCGTGGCCGCACATTTCTCGAGCTGATTGTGCAGACGCTCCGGGAGGGTGGGCTGGAGCGCATAGTTGTGGTGCTCGGCCATCAAGCAGACGACATTCAACGACAGGTCAAGATCGAGACTGCGCAGGTGGTCATCAATCCTGATTATCGATCCGGCCAGACATCGTCATTGCAAGCGGGTTTGCGAGCGCTGATCGCGGATGACCTGGATGCAGTCATCCTCTGTTTGGTGGATCATCCCGCAGTCTGCGCAGAAACAGTGAGAAGAATTGTGGCAACCTTCCGGCAGTGCGGCGCTCCGGTCGTGATCCCCGCGTATCAGGGTCGCCGCGGACATCCGGTGCTCATCGGACGCCAAGTCTTCGAAGAGCTGTTGGTGCTGGCCGGCGACGCCGGCGCCAATTCCGTGGTCCGGAGATACCGCCCGGCAACGCAGTTCGTCGAGGTGGAGGATGAGGGAGTAGTCATGGATGTGGACGACCCGGAGAGCTACCGGCGGCTGGTTGGTGGGTAGGATGGAATAGCGACATATTGTCATCGTCGGGCCGATCGCTTGCCTTGGCCTGAAAAATAACTACTTGTGTTTTCAATAACATTCCCGCTTTCTGTTCCTAACTACTTTTATTATCAACAACATTCCTGCTTCGTGAGCGAACCTTCCAGAGCGGCCTTTTGTTTTCAATAACATTCGCGCATCGTTCGTTCGATTTTGAAGAATTCTTTTCTCGCTTTCTCTGCAAGGACGGAGTTTTTGTCTGTGATGCGGCGAGCCAACTTGCGGGCTCTTCGTCCCGCTTGGCGCGCTCTCGGGCGCGGGCAGTATCATTGCGCATAGTGCTCACGGCAGGTCGTGACCTCCTGCACAGCCTCAAACTGGCACTCTAGCCTATCTTTTTGGGCCTGTCAAGCGACAGGAAGTCCCTGTCAGGCGCGGTGTCGTTATAGCGGGTGAATGATGTAGCAGGTAGCCACAGATAATTTGCCATTCAAATTGACCGCGGGTCCATCACAAATTTCCCGAAAAAAACGGCGGCGAGCGCGGCGGTGTCCAAGATCATTGGTGGACACCGCACTCGTTATAGAGGAATTCGGCATTCCGGTTCGTCTTGACATGCGTCGCGTAACGCGTTACGGTTTAGAGTGATCCGCTCGACTCGCCACAAGGGACTGAAACGCCTTTACGAAGACGACGATCCGCGCGGCGTCATTGCCGAACACGCGGTAAAGCTGCGCGACATTCTCGCCCGGCTGGATGCCGCCAGTGCGGTTGCGGATATGGACTTGCCGGGTTTTCGGCTGCACCCGCTAAAGGGCGACTTCAGAGGCTTTTGGGCCATGACGGTCCGCGCCAACTGGCGGGTGATTTTTCGCTTTGCCGACGGCGACGTGCTGGATGTTGACTATCTCGATTACCACTGAATGGAGACTGAACCATGCCGATGAAGAATCCACCCCACCCCGGGGGCCTTGTGCTGCGCCAGTGTATCGAGCCTTTAGGCTTGACCATCACGGACGCCGCCGCCGCCCTTGGAGTCACGCGCACCACCTTGTCGGAACTGGTGAACGGAAAGCGCGGAGTTTCCCCCGAGATGGCTGTCCGGCTCTCCAAGGTTTTCGGCGGCAGCGCCGAAAGCTGGCTTGTGCAACAGGCTCAGTACGACCTTGCACATGTCCACGCCGACCGCATAAAGCTAAAAAGGTTCGAATGGGGCTTAAGCCGTGCGTAAGAGGCGCATAGCAAGGTAGCGTAGTGGTCACCCACTCTTCGGCGGGACGTTGGTTGGTGGCAGTGGCGGTCATGTCCAGCGCGGTGATGGAGGTGCGGGACACTTCGGTGGTGAACGTCAGTCTGCCGCACATTGCGGGCAGCCTTTCGGCCACTGTTGATGAATCCACCTGAAGCCGAAAGGGAGAAGGCCCACTGGTTCATAACAGCGCTTCGATGTCGGGCCCACGACACGGTAGTGGGTTAGTTTGGAGTCGTAGCGGCGAGTTTACCTCGCCACGTGGCGGCATAAAGCCGCCTCTACGTCAAACTGATCGACTACCCCGCGGCACAAAGGACTTGTATTTTTTAGGGGGATTCAGAATACTTTAAGTATCAAGGTAGAGGGCTTGAGCACCATGCGTGGCGGATTGATCTTCCTGACGTCAATTCTATTACTTGTTTCTCTCCCGGAAGTCTTGCAAGCGCAGGGGAGGATTCAAGGGACGGTTGCCAACGGCGCCACCGGCCAGCCGGTTGCGAACCAGGCCGTGCAGTTGCTGCTCCCGCGAGGTGGGATGCAACGGGTGGCAACGGCGACTACCGACGCAAGCGGACGCTTTGTATTCCCCTCCGCCAATGTCGATCCATCGTCGTTTTACCTGGTGCAAGCAGCGTATCAGGGAGTAGATTACAACGCGCCGGCGCAATTCGACCCGCAGGGAACCGCTGACGTCAGCATCACCGTCTACGACGCCAGCGCATCGGCGCCGCCGCTCAGCATCCAGTCGGCGCGGGTGGTGGTTCATGCCCAAGGCAACAAGGCGCATGTGCAGGAGATGTTTGCAATCAGGAATGCGAGCGACCCTCCACGCAGTTATGCCAACCCGGACGGCACATTCCGTTTCCGGCTGTCGCCCGAGGCCGCGCAACCCACCGCGGCGGTGACAGGTCTGATGAACATGCCGTTGCCGCAGCCGGCGAACCCCGGGAAAGGCCCGGGAGAATATTTCCTCCAGTATCCTCTCAAGCCCGGGCAGACCGTCGTGATGGTTAGTTACGATGTGGATTACAACTCGAACCAGCTCGCCTTGGGAGACTCGTATCCTTATCCCATCGCTAGCGCGGAACTCCTGGTCTCGCCTCCTAGCCTCAAGGTGGATTCTCCCCTCTTCAAACCCGCAGGAACCGATGCCGATACAGGCAGCCAGAGGTATGTTGCGGCTGGCTTGAGGAACGGAACGAAGCTTGAAGCTCGCTTGAGCGGGGAAGCGCAGGGCGGGGAAGCGGCAGAGTCGGGGCAGGGGGAGGCGCAAGTCAAGATTCTTCCCAACCCCCTCACGCGGCTTGACGTCCCCTTGCTGGCCTGCTTCTTGTTGCTGCTCCTGTGGGCGCTCGGCGTCCGCTTGGCCAAGGAATGGCCGCGATTTAAGGAGCAGCAGAAGGCGAGCTCGGCGCAAAAAGAGCTTCAAGCCACGGCTGAGGCGTTGTTTAATTCCCTTGCCGATCTCGATGAGCTCTTTGCTGCCGGAAAGGTAGCGGAAAAGCAATATTGGAAAGAACGACTGGACCTGAAGGCGCGATTGACGGCGACCCTGAGGAAGGCTTCGCCTTTGCTGCTTGAGTCTTATGCCACCCGACACACCTCCTCCCGCTAGGACCGGGCTCGAGCTTCGGAACGTCTCCAAGTATTTTGGCGACCTCTCGGCGCTTTCCGGCGCTCAACTGCGCGTTGGCCCGGGAGACGCAATTCTGCTTTACGGTCCCAACGGCGCCGGCAAGACTACCCTGCTGCGCCTTCTGGCGACAGTTGCCCGGCCGAGCGAGGGCGAGGTCCTGTTCGACGGCAAAGACGTTCACCGGCACGCGGCCGCGGCGAGGGCAGCAATCGGATTTGTTTCTCACCCGACTTTCCTTTACGGCGACCTTACGGTGCGCGAGAACCTGAAGCTTTTCGGCAGGTTGTTCGCCCTGCCGTCGCTGGAAAAGAAGATCGCTGTCGCACTGGAGCTTTTCCGTCTAAGTGACCGGGCGGGCACACCGGTCCGGAAACTCTCCCGAGGATTGCAACAGCGCGTCTCGCTGGCTCGCGCCTTCCTTCATGAGCCGCAGTTCTTGCTGTTGGATGAGCCTTTCACGGGCCTCGACGCCGCCACCGTGGATACCTTGGAGAGTCTCCTGCGTCAACTTCCGGCTCAGGGGAAAGCGGTGGTGTTTTCCACTCACGATTTCGAGCGCGGCGCCGCCCTGGCACGAAGGCTCGTAGCCCTGGAAGCCGGAACGATTCGCTACGACGGCCCCATGACTCTCGTGCCCAAGAGCTTGGTGCCAGTAAAAGCGGAGAAGGCGGAAAGCAGAAAGCAGTAGGCAGAAAGCAGAAGGCAGTAAGCAGTAAGCGGAAGGCAGAAAGCAGAAGACAGAAGACAGAAGACAGAAGACAGAAGGCAGGAGTCAGGTGCATCGCAATTGGGTCCTCGCTCTCTCCCTACGGGAGAGGGTGGACCGCGACCGGCACTTTCACCAGCCGGCGCGGGCCGAGTGAGGGGTTAGTTGCACGCGAGGAGGGATCAGATGGGCAAACACGGACAAGCGACCCCTCACCTGGCTCGCTCCTCTCGCCACCCTCTCCCCAAGGGAGAGGGCTAGGACTCTGCCTTCCGCCACCTTCTGACTTTTGAATCCTGACTCCTGAATCCTGAATCCTGGCTCCAGCACCCGTGCAAAGTCTCAAGATCATCTCGGCCATTTTCGTCAAGGACCTGCGCGTGGAGTGGCGCAACCGCGAGGCGCTGGCTTCCATGTGCGTCTTTGGCATCCTGGTAGTCTTCCTGTTTAACTTTGCTTTCGAGCCGGGACGGGAAGAATCGCTGCGCCTGCTTCCCGGCCTGTTGTGGATTTCGTTTGCCTTTGCCGGCGTGCTTTGCTTCAACCGGTCGTATGCAGTGGAACGCGAGAATGCCTGCCTGGAAGGGATGGCGGTTGCGCCGGTCGATCCCGGCTTGATTTATCTGGGGAAGATGCTTGCCAACTTGCTCTTCCTGGGCATCGCCGAGTGCGTGATCGTTTTCGCCGCCGCCCTCTGGTATAACTTCTCCTTTGTGCCTTCGCTCAGGTGGTTTGCGCTGATTACCTTTTTGGGTACAGCGGGCTACGTCGCGGTGGGCACAACGTTCGGAGCTATCGCCGCCAACACTCACATGCGCGAGGTGATGTTGCCGGTGTTGCAGTTTCCTGTTGCCATCCCGGTTTTGATTGCCGGCATCGAAGCCTCCACGGGAGCGCTCAAAGGCGACCCGCCCTCGAGTTACGCGGGCTGGATCAAGCTCGAGGCGGGCTTCGCGGTGATTTTCACCGTGCTGTCGTATCTGTTGTTCGAGTATGTTCTCGAGGAGTAGGTCCGTTGTCCGTTGTCCCGCCGCGGCGGGTCCGTTGAACCAGATTCTCCGCTGGCGCCCAACAGGGGACGCGAACGCGTCGCCCTCCACTCATCGGGCGATTGGGAACGGACCCAGGACAAATGACAAAGAACAACGGACGACGGACAACGGACGACGGACAACTGACATCTTATGAACAAAATTCTTTCTCCCACAGCCCATCTTTTCGTAACGCTGGCCTGGATGATCGTAGCCTTCTGGATGATTTTTGTTTACGCGCCGCAGGAAGCCACCATGGGCGAAGTGCAGCGGATTTTCTACATCCATGTTTCGTCGGCCTGGACGGCTTTCCTCGCCTATTTTCTCGTCTTTCTAGGCAGCGTCGGCTATCTCTGGGAACACTCCCCTGGGGCGGACCTTCTCGCGCAAGCGGCGGGCGAGGTCGGGTTTGTTTTCTGCTCCGCGGTGCTGGTGACGGGCCCGCTGTGGGCTAAACCCGTGTGGGGTATTTGGTGGACGTGGGATGCGCGGCTCACTTTGACCTTCGTGCTGTGGCTGCTCTTTGTCTCCTACCTGATGTTGCGCCACTACGTTTCGAGTCCGGGGCGGGCTGAAACCCTTGCGGCCGTTGTGGGTATTATGGGATTTGTGGATGTCCCGATCGATTATTTGGCGATCCGCTGGTGGAGGACTCAGCACCCGCAACCCGTCATCGCGGGTGGGGAGGGTTCGGGCCTCGACCCGCGCATGTGGGTTACGCTGCTGATCACCTGGGGAGCATTCTTGTGCCTCTTTGCCTACTTGTTGCGGCAGCGTTTGTGGCTGGCCGTGGCCCGGCGGGAATTGGGCGCTCTGCGGCGAGCGCTGGCGATTCGATCGCCTGAGGACTAACATGATCAACAAATACCTGTTCCTGGCTTTCTCTGCTCTCTGGGCGATCTTCTTTCTTTACGCATGGAGTCTCTCCCGGCGTCAGGTCCATCTGCGCAAAGAACTCGAGGAACTGAAGAACAAGACAGGCAGAGACCGCGCTGGGGGCGAATTGAAGCCATGAAAGCCTTCCCAACCATGCTGGCTGGCCAAGCTGAACGACCTTGAGGCATGAAGAGAATTGCCTTCACATCGACTTCGCCTTGACCGTGAACGTTGCCGGGGAGGCAAGCTTGAAGGTGAGGCTGGTCTCAGGAGCCAGCACAATTTCCTTCTTCCCCGTGTAAGCGGCGGCTCCAGTGCCTGCGGCCGCACCGGCAAGGCCGCCAATCAGAGCGCCTTTCTTACCTCCTGCAAGCGCCCCTATCAGCGCGCCCGCACCAGCGCCGCCGCCGCCCATCTCAAGATTACGCTTCTTATGGGACTCCCCCTTCACCCCCCACGGGGCCGTAGAGATTTGAACAGGTTCAGCTCCCGTCGGTGCCAACGAAGACAAGGCGAGTCCGAGTTCTGCGGGCCGATTAAGCCGCCCTGAACTGACTACGTTCGTCACTGTGCCGCTGACCTTGCTGCCGACCGGCGCCACCAAATTGCCATCCACAACCAGGGCGGCGGCAAGGCTGCCCTCGAAGTTGGTTCCCTGCGAAGTCTTCCCCGTGTCTATCGTGTCGTTTAGGCGAACAATCAACTCTGTCCCAGCCGGCGCGGTGACGTTAACCTCCCGCGGCGCCGCAGTTTCTGATTTCTTAGCACCGGTTGGCTTGCGCTTCGCTTCCTTCTGCGTGCCGGATTGAGCGGTACCCGGTTCCTGTGTTGCTGTTTGTTGAGTTCCAGACTGACAACCGGCCATTAACAGCGCAAAGAGGCATACAGCCACGCCTCTGAATATGGATTGTCTTTGCATAGCAACCACCTCCCTGAGATGACTCTGTCCTTGAGCGACGAACCCCATGCGCCCGAGGGTTGAATCCCCCCTCCCGAGGCAGTATCGGGTCCTTTAACCTGGGTTTTCATTGACGGGCTGAGCTCCAAGGTAGATCATTATTACCAGTGCGTCAAGCTGCTCATCTCGCACCTTTCGTCCCGCGCCCCGAGCAGCTTGTTCCCACAAGCTGCGCAGGCACGAGACGTGGGAACAATTAGGAAGCTCACGCAACAGCGCAGTTAACCCCCGTGCTTCTCGTTGGTACTACGGAATTCGGGCTTCCGGTTGCGGAAAAAAATCGACGGTTTATCGCTGCGCATGCTACCATTTCATGGTTCGGTGAATCTGTTCGGGAAGGAAACAGCGCATCGAACTTGTCAGACTTCGGGCTCTGTGCGACGGATGTTCGCGAACCCCGCCAGGTCCGGAAGGAAGCAACGGTAACGAGCCTCTCCGTGTGCCGCAGATCAACCCGAAGTCTGACCCAACCTATTTTGGATTTTAGATTTTGGATTTACGATTAAGGCTCACGCCGAGCTCAACCAGCCGGCCCCAATCCGAAATCAAAAATCCAAAATCTAAAATTGCCCATGTCCTACCAGGTTATAGCCCGCAAGTATCGGCCTCAGCTTTTTGAGGACGTAGTGGGCCAGCGTCTGATCACCGACACGCTGAAGAATGCCATCCTCAGCGAGCGCGTTGCGCACGGGTATATATTCTCGGGCGCGCGCGGGGTGGGCAAAACCACCACCGCCCGCGTTCTTGCCAAAGCTCTCAACTGCGCCCAAGGCCCCACGGCGACACCCTGCGGGAAGTGCCCCTCCTGCCAGGAAATTGCGGCGGGGAATTCCATTGACGTATTGGAAATTGACGCGGCCTCCAACCGCGGAATCGACGAAATCCGCGAGCTGCGCGAAACCGTGCGCTACCTTCCGGCGCGCGACCGGTACAAGATCTTCATCATCGACGAAGCGCACATGCTAACCACGGAAGCATTCAATGCGCTGCTGAAAACCCTCGAGGAGCCTCCGCCCCGTTCCCTCTTCATCCTCGCCACCACCGAGCCCCACAAACTTCCCTCCACCATCCAGTCGCGCTGCCAGCACTTCTCCTTCCGGCTGCTCGACTACCAGGAGATCTTCTCGCGCTTGAAATGGGTCTGCGAGCAGGAAAACATCAAGGCGGACGAAGCCGCCCTCAGCGCCGTCACCCAGGCTGCCGAAGGAAGCATGCGCGACGGCCTTTCTTTGCTCGATCAGGTCATCGCCTCCTGCGGAAACCAGCTCGAAGAAACGCGCGTCCGCCAGGTGCTGGGTGTGGTCCCCACCCAGTTGCTGAATAGCGTGCTGGAGGCCATTCACGCGGGGGACGCGCGGCGGGTTCTCAAGCTGCTGGGAGAACTGGCGACGGAAGGTTATGAGCTGGCGCATTTCTGCGCAGAACTCACCCGCACCGTGCGCAACGTGATGGTGGCCAAGAGTTGCGGCGCGGAAAGTCCCCTGGTGCAGGTGGCGAGCGAGGAGCGGGGGCGGCTGGCGGAGCTGGCCAAGCTTTTCGGTGAGGAAGACCTGGCTCGCTTCTTCAACCTTCTGCTGCGCACCGAAAGCGAAATGCGCTACTCGCTGCAACCGCGCTTTCACTTGGAACTCGGGTTGATGAAGCTGGTGTATGCCCGGCGCCTGGCCTCACTCGAGGGGTTGCTGGCGCAGCTTGGGCAGCCTGGCCCGGCTGAGAGGACGATGGGAGCAGCGCCCAAAAACCTGGGCTCATCTCCCGTCCGCCCCGCCCCGCTCAAGACTCCAGCGGTTGCACCGTCCCGGGAAAGGGTTGAGTCGCCGGTGGTTCCTGCGCCGAGCACGCCAATCAGCGCCCCGGCGGAAACTCGGGCGACCACAAGGGTCGCCCCTACAGGAGAGCGCGCGCCGGTTGCCTCGCCTGTAGCCGAACCAGAAACGGTCCAACCCGCCGCCCCCGTTTCGACGCCCGCGGAAGATGCGCGACTCTCCTCCATCAAGGCCGTTTTATTCGACCAATCCAAGCGATTTCTGAGCAGTTGCCTGGATCATTTGGCCGGCTTCCGCGTCGCGAACGGCGAAGCCCACTTTGCCTTCCACCACAAAGACTCCTTGTATGCGGACCTTTTGAAAGCCCGCGAACAACAGGAGTCGTTGCGGGCGGCGTGCGCCCAGGTGCTCGGCCAGCCCGTCAGGATTTATGTTACACTTGAAGAGCAGCGAGCCGAGGCTCAGGCGCGCCGGCTCAGCGCACGCGAGCGCGCAGAGCGTGACCCAGGAGTTGAGGCTTTCAAGAAGAAGTTTGATGGCGCACTGGTGGATGTCCAAGACCTCAGCCAGGAGTGAGCGATGAAAAACCTGCAACAGATGCAACAAATGCTGAAGCAAGTTCAACAATTCCAGGAACAGCTCCAGAAGCAATTGGACGAACTGGAAGTGCAAGGCTCGGCGGGCGGCGGGATGGTGACAGTCAAAATGAACGGCCAGAAGCAACTCAGTGAAGTCCACATCGAAGCGGAACTTCTTGCCTCCCACGACCTGGAAATGTTGCAGGACCTCATCCTGGTGGCCGTGAACGACGCAACCCGGAAGGTGGATGAACAACTCTCCAGCCAAATGGGAAACCTGGCGGGTGGGCTCAACATCCCCGGCCTGACCTGACGGCAGCAGAAATTGGAAATTGGAAACTGGAAAATGGAAAATAAGAACTGGTGTGAGCCCACCGGTTCCCCGGGGGCACTTTTTCAGTTCCAACGTTGGGCTTGGGAAACTGGAAATTGGAAAATAGAAACTGGCCCGATGCCACCCGATCAAGCGCCAGTTCCGGAGGCGCGATTTTGTATATTCCAGCTTGCAATTTCCATTTTCCAATTTCGATTTTCCAGTTTCCATTTTCCAGTTTCCATTTTCCAGTTTCCATTTTCCACTTTCCAGACGCATTCCCATGAAGGACTACGCCGAGCCTTTGGCTCGCTTGATTGATGAGTTGAAACGGCTTCCCGCCATCGGGCAGAAGTCGGCGCAGCGCATTGCGTTCCACCTGGAGCGCGTGCCGCGGGAGGATGCCGAGCGGCTGGCGGGCGCCATACTCGATGTCAAAGACAAAATCAAGCTTTGCAGCGTGTGCAATAACCTCACCGAAGCCGATCCCTGCGAATATTGCTCCGATTCACGCCGCGATCCCGAAGTGATTTGCGTGGTCGAGACGCCTTACAACGTAGTTTCGGTCGAGAAGACGCGGGAATTTCACGGGCAATATCACGTCCTTCATGGGGTGCTTTCGCCTCTCCAGAGCATCGGTCCCGAGCAGTTGAAGCTCAAGAACCTGATCGAGCGGCTGAAATCCGGCAAGGTCAAGGAGCTTATCATCGCCACCAGCCCCACGGTGGAAGGCGAAGCCACCGCTGTTTATCTTTCCAAACTCCTCAAACCTCTGGGCGTGAAGGTAACGCGAATCGGCATGGGCCTTCCAGTCGGCTCCGAACTCGAGTTCGCCGACGAAATCACCATGCTCAAGGCCATCGAAGGCCGCCGCGAAATCTAACGAGTCGAGGAGTCGAGAGTCGAAAGTCGAAAGCGGCAGCATCGCGTAGGGAGTATAATGTGGCTTAGCGAGGTCCTACCCATGGGAAGACTATTCGCTGCCGCATTCGCCTTGGCATGGTTGAGTGCCCAACCACTGGCGCCGTGGACGCGAGTTACCGAAGAGTCTCATTTCCAACCACCTGAAGCCGTATCCGTTAGCGACGTTACGATTCCATACCGTAGCGTAGCCAATGGAACAGTAGTTTTGGACGTCATGATCTCTGAAGAAGGAGAAGTAAGAAACGTGCAAGTGCGGCGCGATATTGCGTCCGAAACGGAGGAGGTGGTCCGTTCCGTAAAGACATGGAAATTCGAGCCCGCCAAGCTTAATGGGAAAGCGGTCAGGTCAAGGATGACCGTAGCCGTCACTTTCAATCCGGCGCCACCCCTCTCAGAAAACATTCCTCTTCCTCCATTGATCCACCAGGACGACGAGGCCCGAATCCAATCAAGTTTTCAGCCCTCCGAAGTGACTCGTGCTACATTCCCGACGTACCCGGTCACCGCGCTAGGGTACCCTGTATGGCCTGGGACAGTCATCCTTGAACCGAGCATCAACGAAGCGGGTAAGGTGCAAAGCACGAAGACGCTCCGCGACGCTCCGCCCTTCACGACCACGGCCATCCAGGCAATTGAGGATTGGAGGTTCATACCCGCCACCCTGAACGGCACACGGGTCGAATCCAAAGTCGTCCTTGTTTTTTGCTTCAGGCAACCCATCGGCAATCGGCCCTAGTGTGGTCCAAGGTCCACACTCCTCTGGCACTCCAGCGATTCAAAGCGGCAGCCTCGCACGCTTTGCTAGCGCACTCCAAGGCTAAGTGCGGCGGTAAACGACCCTTCCACCAACCACAGTGGCGATGACAGCGCCCTTCAACTTCCATCCGTCGAAGGGCGAATTGCGGCTTTTGGAGCGGCCTGCGGCGGTCTGGTAGGTCCACTCGAGCTGGGGATCAAAGATGGTGATATCGGCTGGCGCGCCCACGCTAAGGCGGCCATAGGGTTGGTTGACGATGCGCGCCGGGTTGGTGCTCAGCAGCGAGACGAGGTGCCACATCGAGATCTTGCCGGTGTGAACCAGTCGAGTAAGCGCCAGGCCCAGCGCCGTCTCGAGACCGATGAGGCCGAAAGGGGCGTCGCTGCCCAGCGGCTTGGCCTTGAGTTCGGGCGCGTGCGGAGCGTGGTCGCTGGCGATGGCGTCCACCGTTCCGTCCTGAAGTCCTGCCACAACGGCTTCGACATCCTGCGCGCTGCGCAGCGGCGGATTCACTTTGGCATTCGTACCGTGTTCCAGCACAGCCTGGTCGGTGAGCGTGAAATGGTGCGGCGTAGCCTCACAGGTCAGGCGGATGCCCCGGCGTTTGCCGACGCGCACCAATTCGATGGAGCGAGCGGTGGACACATGACAGATGTGCAGGCGCGCGCCCACAGACTCCGCCACGATCAGATCGCGGGCCACGCAAGCGTCCTCGGAGGCGCTGGGGATGCCCCTGACCTTTAGCTGCCTCGAGACCTGGCCTTCGTTGATCACTCCCGAGGCGCTCAGGCTGGGGTCTTCGCAGTGGTCCATCAAAGGGGCATTGGTCTCACGAGCCAGTTCCAAAGCGCGCTTCAATAAGCCGGCGGTCTTCACCGGCCGTCCATCGTCGGAAAAGGCCACCGCTCCGGCCGCCGCCAGCGCACGAAAATCCGTAAGCGACTCCCCCTGGCTTCCCATGGAAACGGCGGCGATGGGAAGCACGCGGGCCAAGCCGATTCGCTGGGCTTTCTCGATCATGGCGCGCACAAGTTCCGGGCGGTCGATGACCGGCTTGGTGTTAGGCATGGGACAGAGGGCGGTAAAGCCTCCGGCCACCGCGGCGGCCAAACCTGTCTCGAGCGTCTCGGAGACTTCACCGCCGGGCTCGCGCAAATGAACATGGATGTCGACGAAGCCCGGTGAGACGACTTTGCCGGAGGCCTCCAGGATTTCGTCAGCCGCTACGCTGATTTGGGGCGCGATCTGGCGAATCACGCCATCTTCGACGAGCACGTCGAGCTCGCCGTCCAGTTGGTCCTCGGGTGATATTACGTGCCCGCCTTTGATGAGTAACGATGACATCGGAGTCCTCTACAGCGCACCCGAAAACGGGAAAAGGGGAAGCAGGCAATCCTTCACAGGCTGATAGGTTTTCCGGTGCTCCGGACAAGGGCCGTGGAGGGCGAGAGCCTCGAGGTGTTCTCGTGTCCCGTAGCCCTTATTTCTTGCCAAGCCATACTGTGGGTACAGACGATCGAGTTCCCGGAGATGCGCGTCGCGGGCCACCTTGGCCAGGATGGAGGCGGCGGCAATGGAGACCGAGAGCGCGTCGCCGTGAATAACCGCGCGGTGCGGAATCCGAAAGCCGATGGCCTTGGCACAGCCCTCGAGAGGCATGGCATCCGTAAGGATGAATTCGGGAGCCGGATCGAGAGCCAACAGGGCGCGGATCATACCCTGCCTTGATGCCTCGTACACGTTGAGGGCGTCAACCTCCGCCGCCACGAGGGAGACGACCTTGAAAGCCAGAGCCTTCTCAGTGATTTCCCCGGCCAGCGATTCTCGCCGGCAGGGAGTGAGCTTCTTGGAGTCATCCACGCCCAGGATGGGTTTGGAGGGATCGAGAATGACGGCAGCGGCATAGAGTGGGCCCAGGAGCGCCCCGCGTCCTGCTTCGTCGCATCCCGCCACCAAACGCCAGCCCGCGCGGAGGGCCTGCTCCTCCAGTTCCCGCGTGCATTTGAATTCAGCGGAGTTACGTAGGGGCGGCATGGTGCGAACCATAACCCTTGACGTCGTGTGCTGTCAACTACCCCCCTACCCCCCTTACCAAGAAGGGGAGCCACCTCACCGATCCCCTATCTTACCAAGGAGGGGAGCCAGGGCACGAATTCTCCTCCTCTCTGAGGAGGGGGCCGGGGGGTGGTGATTCCGTCAGGTTGCCTGTTCCGTGCGCACCTCGCGCAAGCGCGCCGCCTTGCCGCGCAGCTTGCGCAGGTAATAAAGCTTGGCGCGGCGCACCCGGCTGGAGCGAACCACTTCTATCTTATCGATCACGGGTGAATGCAAGGGGAAGATACGTTCCACCCCCTGGCCAAACGAGATTTTGCGAACCGTGAAAGTGGAGTGATTCCGGGCCCGCCTTTGGCCGATGACCGTACCTTCGAAGACTTGAATCCGTTCCTTGTCGCCTTCCTTGATTTTGACATGCACGCGCACCGTGTCTCCGGACCCGAAGGCGGGCAAGTCTTTCTTCATCTGTGATTGTTCAACCTTTTCGAGCGCATTCATAATTCCTATTCTCCCGAACTTGGAATAACGGCCGGTTGGCGCTCCTCGCCCTGGAGCGCCTCCAGCCAGCGGCGATCTTCTTCGCTCAGTGGAAAGCCGGCCAATAAATCGGGCCGCCTCCGCCACGTTTTCTCGAGCGCGCGCTGGCGGCGCCAGCGGCCAATCTCTTGGTGATTTCCGGAAAGCAGGACTTCCGGGACTCTCCAACCCCGGAACTCTGCCGGCCTTGTATAATGCGGGCAATCGAGCAGGCCGTGGCGGAGTTGACCGGGTCCTGCTTGCGGAGCGGCGAAAGATTCCTGCCACGCGGATTCCTCATTCCCGAGAACTCCCGGCAGGAGACGGATCACTGATTCCATGATTAACGCAGCGGGAAGTTCCCCACCGCTCAGCACAAAGTCCCCGATCGAAATCTCGTCGGTGGCCAGGTGTTCGGCGATGCGTTCATCCACCCCCTCGTACCTGCCACAAATCAGCACCAAGCGCTCCTGGCTCGTCAACTCCTCCGCCAGCGCTTGGGTAAAGAGCCTTCCTTGGGGCGAAAGGAGGATCACCGGGAAGCACCCGCCCGGCGATTCAGCTTGCAGCGCGGCGACGGCTTTGAAAACAGGTTCGGGTTTGAAAACCATCCCAGGCCCGCCCCCAAACGGCCGGTCGTCCACGGTGCGGTGGCGGTCGTCGGTGAAATCGCGCAAGTCATGCAAGCGGATGTTGGCTTGGCCGCCAGCGAGGGCGCGCTTCAGCACGCCATATTCCAGCACGCTGCTGAAGAAGTCCGGAAAGATGGTGATAATGTCAAACGTCATGCGGCTCTCGCAACGCGGGCGTCCCGCCCGCTAGGGCATGGGAATCCCGACCGCTGCTTCGCGCGGGCCAGACGCCCGCGCTACGCTCAGGCATTCAAATCCAACAAATCTTCGGGCGGGTCAATCAGGATCGTTCTCGCTTGCGTGTCGATCCTCGTACAGATGGCCTGAGCCAGGGGAATCAAAACCTCCCCACGCGATGTCGCCACGTGAAGCACATCCACACCGCCCGTAGGCTCGACCTCGGTTACCGTACCCACCTCCGCTTGCTTTCCTTGGCGTTCCGTGACCACCCGGCAGCCTTGGAGCTCCCAGAGATAATAGTGATTCGGAGGAAGCGGCATTCTCTCTTCCGCCGGAATCAGCACATGACGGCCCCTCAAGCGAGAAGCGCTGTCGATGGAATCGACATCCGAAAACTTGATGACCACCCGGCCCTTGTGGGACCAGACATTCTCGACCTGGATGGGTTGAGGAACGTTTCCAGGATTCTCCAGGAACACCTGCCGCAATGCCTGGAAGCGTAAGGCAAAATCCGTCAGGGGTTCGGCCAGGACTTCCCCCCGCCGCCCCTGTGGACGAACGAGGCGAGCGACGGCAAGGAAGCGATCTGGCACGTCCTCGGCCATGTTTGCCCCATCCCTACCCGCCTCTCGTAGCGCGGGCGTCTCGCCCGCCGTGGCGCGAGCTGCTGGATGCGGGCGGGACGCCCGCGCTACGGTCGCGACGCCGCGAGACCTCCTACTCGAGAATCTCCAGGGTGAATCGCTTCTTCAGCTTCATCCCCGCGGCATTGAGAATTGTGCGGATGGAGCGTGCGGTTCGGCCTTGCTTGCCGATGACCTTCCCTAAGTCAGAAGGGTGTACGCGAAGTTCCAACACCGTCACCTGCTCGCCCTCTACGGCCCGCACCGACACTTGGTCAGGATTGTCCACCAGCGCCTTAGCGATTGCTTCGATCAGTTCCTTCATGTGGCCCTCCCTGGCACGCGATTCATACTTGAATCTCCAAATAGAAAGGCTGTGTCAGAACAAATGAGTGCAACTCGCACCGGCCTGACCCGGTGGTCGCCCATGCGTCGTCAACTCTGGGTCGGGACTTCCGGCGCCTTCTTGAGCAGGCTCTGAACCGTCTCGGAAGGCTGGGCGCCCCGGCTAATCCAATAATTTGCACGTTCTTTATCAAAGACCACCGCCGGAGGATGCCGGCGCGGATTGTAGTGACCTAGTATCTCCAAGAAACGCCCATTGCGTGCCTTCTCGCCATCGATGACCACAATTCTGTAACTGGCCTTCTTCTTGGCTCCTGTTCGAGCCAAACGTATCCTTAACAATCGTCCCCCTTGAATTCCAAGTTTTGCAGGTTGAGAAACCCCGCAGTATTTTCCACCGGCCGCCTAACCTGTCATTCCGAGCGAAGCGAGGAATCCCCCTCTGGGAACAAAGCGAGATTCCTCGCTTCGCTCGGAATGACAGACTTCACAAATCGCAGCGTTCTCAAAAGCATCCTTCAGACGTTCACGCCGCCTTCCCCCGCTGGCACCTTCAGCCGGCTGAGTTGCCGGCCCAGAAAGTTCTGGCTGAACGATTTCATCATTTTGCGCATTTGGAAGTATTGTTTCAAGACCTGATTCACTTGCTGGACGCTCGTGCCGCTCCCCTTCGCAATCCTCTTGCGGCGCCGCCCATTGATGATCTCGTGATTGCGGCGCTCCTGGGGAGTCATGGAGTTGATGATCGCCTCGATGTGGGTTAATTCCTTCTCGTCCACGTTGGCCTTACCGGCGTCCTTGAAAATGCCCACTTTGGGGAGCATGCCCAGCATCTGGTCCATCGGTCCCAGGCTGCGCACCTGGCGAAGCTGATCGCGAAGGTCCTCCAAGCTGAAAGTATCCGTCTGAAGTTTGCGATGAACTTCCAGCGCTTTTTGCTTGTCGATCTTCTCTTCCGCCTTTTCGATCAGGGAAAGGATGTCGCCCATGCCCAGGATGCGCGACACAATCCGGTCCGGGTAGAAGACCTCCAGCGCGTCGTATTTCTCGCCCACTCCGATAAACTTGATGGGCTGGCCGGTGACGTGATGGATGGAGAGCGCCGCGCCGCCGCGCGCGTCCCCGTCAAGCTTGGTCAGGATCACCCCGGAGGTTCCCAGACGCTCGTGGAAGTCCTGGGCGCTGCGCACGGCGTCCTGGCCGACCATGGCATCGGCCACCAGGAGCACTTCGCTGGGGCGAAGACGCGTGCGCAGATCGCTGACTTCCTGCATCATCTCCTCATCAATGTGCAGGCGCCCGGCAGTGTCCACGATCAGCACATCATGGCCGCGGTCCGCCGCGTCCTTGCGCGCCGCCAGCGCCAAATCAATGGGCGAATTGATTCCCAGCCCGGCAAAACAGGGAAGCTGGATGGCCTTGGCAATCACGGCGAGTTGTTCGCGCGCCGCGGGGCGGTAAACGTCCGTCGAGACCAGCAAGGGCCGCCGCTTGCGGCTGGAAAGCCAAAGCGCCAATTTGCCTGCCGAGGTCGTCTTGCCCGAACCTTGCAAGCCCACCAGGAGGAAAACCGTGGGGTATTCCTTGGAAAACGTAAGCAGCGAGGCCTCGTGCCCTAGAATCTCGATGAGCTCATCGCGGACGATGCGAACCACTTCCTGCCCCGGCGATAGGCTATATCGAATCTCCTCGCCCAGTGCCTTCACGCGGACCCGCTCGAGCAGGGCTTTGACCACGTTCAGGTTGACGTCCGCCTCGAGCAGAGCGAGTCGCACCTCGCGCAGAGCTTCGTCCACCACCTCCTCGCTCAGAACTCCCTGCACGCGCAAGGACTTGAAAACCTTCTCGAAACGGCCTTGTAATGCGTCAAACATGTGTGACTTCCAAACACGGCTGGGCTGAAGTGGCGTCCCCCACCCACAACCCAAGCAAACCTTTCCCCGCAAGGTTAGACTTCTATTCTACCTTCTTAAACATGTCAAGGAAAGCCTGTTCTCCCAAGAATCGCGATTGGCGGGGTGAGGCGGTTGTGAGGAGGTGGAAAGGGTGACGGGCGCGACCTTCGGTTAACCGAAGGGAAGTCGCGAGTCAATTCAGCTCATGATTCAGGGGCCCATGCGTCCTCCGGATAATTTTTTCCCACCCCCCGCGGACACCGCCGCGCGGTAGTTCCACGGCTAGCCGTTTTTTGCCTCCCTGCTTCAGGTCCGCAGCGTCGCGCAACAGACCCGAGCGGATTGCAATAAGAGCCATTTCTCCAGGTCGGCCTTGATCTGCAGCATCCAGCCGCGCGCGTGGCGCACCAGCTTCCCCGCCAGCCGATACACCTTCCAGCGCAGCGTGGCCACCGTCACCGTGCGATAGGACGCCGGCAGCACCCGCCCTTTCAACACTTGCCCCAAATTGTAGGCTAACACCCCAATGGCAAAATACAGGGCATTGGCCTCCAACTGCCCGCACGGGTCGCCGCGGCGACCTCCATGCCAAAACCCACCTTCAGTTCCTTATGCCAGTTCTCGCTCTCCCCTCGCTGGTTGTGCTTCCAGACGACCTCGCTCGCCGGCTCCTCCCGGTTGCTGGCCACCGCGTGATAGCAATAGCGCTCCGCCTCGAACAAATTCGGCTGCGGATTCGGCCAGCGCAATACGATCAACCGGAAAGCTTGCTTGGTCCCGTTCAGGGTGTGCACCGTCTCGGCAATCTCGCGGTCGGTGGCGATGCCCGCTTGCGTCCGGTAGGGTTGCCAAGCCCCTGCCGGCAGGTTCTGAATTTCTCGCTTCACGGCGGCGTCCAGGTCCGCCGTGATCGTGAAACTGCGCCCTGGCTGGCTGTAATGGTTAATCACGGCCGCTTGGTAGGCCGCACTGTCGCTGCGGAAATAGATTCGCTTCCCCGGCGGCAGCGCCGCTTCGCAGCTCTGTGCAAACTCCAAGATCCCGGCACTGGGACTCTGATTGCCTTCCCGAAACTGGTGACCCACGCACACCCCGTTCACGTACCCCAGCAAAGGCATGTAGCCCTGCACGTGGTTATAGGTCCACGCGGCTTCCTGCTTCTCCGCCTCGATCTCTGTGGCATCCACATCCAGAATCACTTCCTCTTGCTCGAAACAAGACGCCACCAGTTTCCGGCTGACCTGCTGGATCGCTTCCGCCCCGCCCCGTCCTTGCCGACGCAGCCAGTCCCCCACCGTCCCGGCGTCCGGCACCGCTTCCAAGCCCAACTCCCCCAGCACCTCCTGCTCGGCCCGCAACTCCCGCAAGTCCTCCAGCCGCCTTCCTCCCGCATGCAGCATCCACACCAGCGCCTGCACAAACTCCCGCGGCTTATATCCTCGTCCCGACTTCGGACCCTCCAGCGCTCGGTCTACTTCCTCCCACAGCTTCACCGCTCGCGCCAGTTCCTCCAACACCACCAGCCCGCCCAGACTGGTCAGCCGCTCCGAACTTCTTTCCATCTTGATAGGCAGAATCAATTGCGGTAGGCTTGCTTCCATCGTTCACCCTCCGGGTGTGGGTCTAGGATTTCTCACAAAATCTCTATAACACACATCCCGTGAGGGTGAGCGTCTTTTCTGTGGTTTTCCGCCCCCGTCAATCGCGATTCTTGGGTGTTCTCGCAGTTGGGCGCACGACGCAAAAGTTGAACGTCTTAGGCTCTTCTGCCGAGGGCGTGGACTGACGTGGACCCCTGCTTACGCGGGGGTGACGAGGACGGTGGTTTTCATCTCCTTGGGTGGGCCACAGGCCCATGACCACTCGGAATGACCTCGGGTCTTACTTATGCTGATCCTTGAAGCGCTTGCCGGGTATATTCCACTGCTTGGCGGAACCCCTGTTTGCCGGTCCGACTGGCCTCTTCGATGCCGACCCAACCGGCGTAGCCTTGTTCGCGCAGCCGCGAGAGCACCTCGCGGATCGGTGCAAGTCCCGTGCCCGCCGGCACGAACTCAAATACTCCCGACTGCCGCACGTCGTTGACGTGCACGTAACCAACTCGTGAACGCACTTGTTCAAACAGCGCTAGAGTGTCTTCGCCGGCCACCATGGGGTTGGCGATGTCGAATTGTACGCCCACCGCGACTTCGCGAAGTCCCTCCATGACGCGGAGGAAGACCTCGCCCCGCATAGAGAAGTCGAAGTTCGTCCAAGTGGCTGCCTTGGTATGGTTCTCCACATTCAGCCGCAGCCCCATCCGGTCCGCCTCTTCAGCCCCCTGCCGGATCCCCTCCACGACCCATTGAATCCCTTCGTCTTCATTCACGCCCGGCCACCGCTGGCCCGTGAGCGCGCGTACCGAGGGGGCCCCTAACTCAAGGGCGACCTCGAGGTTATTGAGCAAGGCCGCTAGCTCACGTTTGCGCACCTCCGGATCAGGGTGCGCGAAATCCGAGTAGCCGGTATAGTTGCTGACGGCCAAACCGCGTGTTTCGGCAAGCCGCCGAAATTCAGTGGGCGTGGCGGGCCCCAATGGCTTCACGAGGAGCGGGCCGCACTCGACGCCCTCCAAACCCAACTCGACCGCGAAGTCCACCCACTCGGCCAGCGTCATCCGCCCCTGCGAGATGGCTCCGAAGAAAGACACCGGAATGCAACTCAGTCGCATCATTCGGTAATCCTACTTCAGGCGGTCGATTTCCGCTAACACCGTGTGATTCAGAAAATCTATGTGCGCTTCTGTGCCAGCATCGAGGTGAAAAGTGGGGTTCCGAACCACTGTGGAGGACAAAAGACCTCGGGCGCGAAGCAAGCGCTTCTCGCAGTGGTGGTAGAGTTCCATGTTCTGCAAACAAAACACGATCTGCGGCAGCATGCAGCGGTAAATGGTCATGGCAGCCGCGAGGTCTCCTTTTGCTGCCAAGTCAAACACTCGCGCGAACAAATCACACATGGCCAGGCCCGGCACGGCACCGCTGATTCCCTCAGAAATCAGCTCCAGAAGATACATACCACCCCATCCCTCAAATACTCCCACCTGGTCACGCGTGGCCGTCCGGATCGCCCTGACTTTCGGGCCCATCATAGGTTCTTCCAACTTTAGATAGCGGAAGTTATCCGCCACTTCCAGCAAGCGCACTGTAAAGTCAGCCCCTACAGTTGCTCCCCCGGGATTGAAGTCTTGAACGAAGACAGGAGTGGTTACCCCTCTAGCAACGGTCTCGCAATATCGCAAGACTTCATCCTCCGGTAAAGCGAACTGGCGGGGGATGGCAAAGGCAATGACGTCGGCGCCCAAACTCGCGTTGCGTCGGGCGATTTCGGCCGCCGATCGGGCGCAGGGGTCGTTAGACTGGGCCAATACGGGCACTCGGCCTTTAGACGATTTGATGGCCGTGCTGATGACGGCAACTCGTTCCGGATCGGTTAGCTTGTAGAATTCGCTAGCATAAGCCGGCAGACAAATACCGGCTGCACCCGAGAGCGCAGCGAAATCCACGAGCCGCTCCAGAGCTTCAAGATCCAACTCTTCGTGTTCCGTGAACGGTGTGGGAATAACGGGGATTATGCCTCTAAGCATCTGGTCGGTCATGCTCTCCTCGGGCTTGAGGAATCGTTGGCAAATTCACGTTGTCATCGAGGGCTACAAATCTTGCATCGCAGGGCTTCTAACGTCCTCAAATCGTGTATTCTAAGTTCACAAAATATCACACTTCAAAACCACCGTCAAAAGCCGCTTGACGCCCATGGGGGATTGGTTTTAGATGTTGTCTACCTGCTGAGATGATATAAAGCAGTGCGCTGCAAGGAGCCGCAACATGACAAGAACCCTTCGTTTTCTGCTGGGAATTGGATATGGTTTAACGCTCCTCCTGCCGATGGCCTCCGTCGTTAACGCGCAGAACTATGTGAATGCCCAGTTGCCCTGGCACGATCGGGTGGTCGACTCCTCAGGCAAACTACTGGCCTGGTACCACCCTGATAGAAATCTCGGCTACGACAAGGTGCTTCACCTTGGCTGGGACTTCATTGAGCACAAGGTTCCCAACGACCAGCGCACCGGCACGGGGCTGAAGATTTATCTCATCAACGCGGTCTTCGACGGCAAGACGTTGCAGGGAATGAACTGGCAGCACGACCCGGCCATGGTTTTCGGTTCTTTCGTGGATTCTTTGGCAGCTTGGTATCCCTATTCAGGCGACGAAGAGGCCATCCAAACCGTGCGCGCCATGCTTGATCATATGCTGGCACATGGCACAACCCCCGTTGACTGGAATTGGGCGAGCGTGCCGTTTCCCACCAACTGCGACGACCAACCCGACTACGGTCATTGCATCCAGGACATGCCAAGGGACTTTTATGGTGGAATCGAGACCGACAAGGTGGGTGAATTGGGAATCGGCTATGCGCTCTTTTACGAAATGACGGGTGAGCGCAAATACCTGGAGGCGGCTATTCACTGCGCGGATGCTCTGGCCAAGCACGTTCGGCCCGGGGATGACGATCACACTCCCTGGCCCTTCCGTGTGTACGGGAAAACCGGAGAAGTCCTGGCGGGGGAAGAATACGGCGGCATCGTCGCCTCCTCGCTGCGTTTGTTCGACGAGTTGACCCGATTGAACGAAGGTGATACCGAGAACTACCGGAAGGCTCGCGGCACGGCTTGGATGTGGCTTCGCGATCATCCCCTCAGCCCGAGAAGCAAAGCGTACGACAAGTGGAGCGGCTATTTTGAGGACGTTTCGAAGAACCAAAATAACATGAACCAGGCAGCACCGACTTACACGGCTTATTACCTCCTGAGCCGCCCGGACCCGCACGCGATCGATCCTGAGTGGGTCAACCACGTCGGCCACCTGATCGATTGGGTCCAGCGCTCCCTGGGAAGAGGGCCGTTCTTCGGCGCCTGGGGAATTGATGAACAGGGCGAGCCGCCGACCTATCAGGGCTGCTGCTCAAGCGCCGGGCTGGGCAGTGATACTTCTCGCTGGGCGGCGATCAACGCGCTGTATTATGAGAAGACGCGGGACGGCCAAGCGCGCGAAAGCGCCTTTCGCTCGCTCAATTACGCGACCTACTTTGCCGCCGCGGACGGGAGGATTTCCTGCTGTGGTGAAGGATTTGGCGGCCAGTATTGGTTCAGCGACGGCTACTCGGATTATCTTCGTCACTTCAACTGGGCCATGGGCGCCATCCCGGAGTTCGCACCCGTCGGACAAGACCACTTACTGCGAGCCTCGACAGTGGTGCAGCGGGTGCAGTATGGTGATCGCAGCCTGCGCTATCGGACTTTCGACAAGGATGCCACGGAGGTTCTGCGGCTGACCTACCGGCCGACACGGGTCACCGCTGGCGACCAAAATTTAGCGGAACGTAGCGACTTGGGGGGCAAGGGATACACGGTCGAGTCGCTCCCGGGTGGAGATTTTGTGGTTCGGGTTCGGCACGTCCAGTCTTCTGAGATCGTGGTCGTGGGGAAATAGCGCGGGCGTCTCGCCTCTCGCGTCTGCGGCACGGCCAACCCCATGCCGGCTGTGGGTCCCAGGTCAATCCCGTCAGCCGACGGGAACCCAGTCCCCAGACAGTGCATTTCCGAGGGCTTGCGGAGTGGATTCCCGTCGGCTGACGGGATTGACCTGGGAGTCGAAAGGGATCCCGTTCCAAACGACACCACACCAGCGAGCGCTCCCGCTGGCATTTCATCGCCCGACAGGCTAGAATCGCGTGTGGGAGCGCCATTCATGCCGGAGACCAGACCAGAGATTACACGCGAGAGCTCGGGCGGCGCCATCAGCGCCAAGATCGTAGCCCTCGCGGTGCTTGGCGGGTGCATCTACTACGCCAGTTCGGTTGTCATCACCCTGATTTTCTCCATCCTCATCGCCGCGGTGCTCGAGCCGGGCGCGGAGTTCTTGGAACGGCTGCGCCTGCCGCGCTGGTTGAGCTCGTTGATCATGGTGCTGCTCATGCTCACGGTGAGCTATCTGGTGGTCTACGGGATCTATGACCGAGCGCTGGACTTTGTCAATAACGCCCCCAAGCTCACGGCCAAGCTCAGGCAACTCACCGCCCATTTGCAGGTGACCGCCCAGAACTTTCAGCAGAGCACACGCACTATCATTCCTCCCAGCGCCGACAGCAACCTGCCTGCCGTGCGGCTCCAGCAGGAATCCCCCTGGGAGCAGTTTTTCCTGCGCGGCATGGGATCGGTTTACGCCTTCATTGTCACCGTCATGTTCGTGCCCTTCCTGGTTTTCTTCATGCTGAACTCCAAGGACCAGTTGTGGGCAGCCACCCTGAACCTCTTCCCCTGCGAGAAGCGGCAGCAGGCCAGGAGCGTTATCCACTCCATCGGCATCATGCTTCGCCAATTCGCGCTGGGAAACCTGCTGGTGGCTCTAATCACGGCGGTTCCGATCTGCCTGGTCTTTGCCATCCTCCACCTTCAATACGCCCTGGTGTTGGGGCTTCTGGCGGCGCTTTTGAGCCTCATTCCTTACATTGGGGTGGCGCTAGCGCTTGTCCCCCCCTTGATGGTCGCTCTCCTGCAATACGACTCGGTTAATCCTTTTCTCCTTCTGGCGGCCACCGTCGGCGCCGCACATTTCATTGCGGTCAATATCCTGACTCCGAAACTTGTGGGACACCGCCTGAACCTGAATGCCCTGGCGGTCACCATCGCCATGATGTTCTGGGCGTGGTTGTGGGGTGGATTTGGGCTGGTCCTCGCAGTGCCGATCACCGCAGCCATCAAAGCCGTTTGCGACAATGTTGACAGGCTGAAGCCCTTTGGGGCATGGATGGGGGAAGGATAACAGCAGTCGAGGAGTCGAGGAGTCTAGAAGTCGAGAAGTCTAAAGTCGAGAGTCGAGGGTCAATGAGTTTTCGATCTCGCGACTCCTCAACTCTTGACTGCTCGACTCCTAGACTCCCCGACTCCTCGACTACCATTGCGCGCGCAATTCGCGCGCACGCTCTCGGACGGACTCGCAATCCTGAAAGATGCGGATTCCGGCAATGCCGGAGGCCCCCGCTTCCAGGCAAGGCCGAACGCGCTCCACGGTGATTCCCCCCAGGGCCAGGACCGGTATTCTCAGTCGCGAGGTTATGTTCCGCAGCTTCTCCAAACCCAGCGGTGGCCCGTACCCAAGTTTGGAAGGCGTTTCGAAGACCGGTCCCAGCACAAGGTAATCCGCTCCACCTGATTCGGCGGCCAGGGCCTCATCCAGCGAATGGCAGGAGACTCCGATAACAAAAGGGCGGGGCGCGACCTGGCGCACGACTTGTACGGGCATCGAGAGAGCCCCCAGATGCACTCCCTCTGCTCCCGTTGCCAAGGCTACGTCCAGGCGGTCGTTAACGACCACGCTTGCGCCTCCCTCCCCATGCTCCTTGCCTACGAGGTAGGGCCGAACGGCGTTCGGCCCAGGGCCAGCGCCGCTGGCCCCTACGTTGAGCCTCAAAGCCTCTTCCACAAGGGTAATCAGCTCCCGGCTCGCAAGATCTTTTTCGCGAATCTGCACCATATCGACCCCTGCGCGTAGCGTTTCTCGGATCACAGCCGCGAGGGACATGGACCTCAACTGTCGCCGGTCAGTGATGTAGCAGAGCAGGAAATTCTTCATTTGGTTGAGCGTGAATCAGAAGTTGGGGCCGGGTGGAGGAGCCGCCAGATTTCATAAACCGCCAACCAGATATCAGCCAGTCCGAGGCCCGAAACCGCCCCCCGGAGGAAATAGTTGCGCGAGATACCCGAAACCAGCGGATAGTGGTCAATGAAATAGTTCTTACTCCACAAGGATGTCCAGGGGAGGATGAAGAGGAAAATCCCCAGTTCCAAACAAAATACGATGTAGATTATGGTCAACAATCTGCGCATGTCTTTTCAGGGATGTTAACCTCGGGCTGGACCTTGGGAGAGCCGCCGCGAGAGTCCGTAACGGAAGCCTTACGAGCCTTTCTGCTGAAGGGTGCGGATTTTCTCAGCGACATCGCGAAAATCGATGTTCTGGCCGTAAACCTCGGAGAACCTCTCCAACGCGTGGGGGAGATCACCTGCCTGCTCGTAGGCGACTCCAAGGTCATACTGGAGAGCCAGCCAAGCCTCTTCGTCTAGATCGGGCGTCTCCAGCGCCCGGCCATACCACTTGACCGCAATGGGGGCCATGCCTTTGTCCATGAAGCAAGTGGCTAGCATCGTGCACGCCTGCAAATAGTTTGGCGGGTGAGGTCTCTTTCCCTCGCCCCTCACGACCTTTTGAAATTCTCCGATCGCCTCGTCCAGGAGGTTCATCTCCCAAAAAGCCACTCCCAGGTAGTAATGGGTTTCCGGATCATCCTCGACAGGTTCCGTGGCGGGAGCTTCAAACATTTCGTCCAGCGGCCCCCTCTGCGGAGAAACCGCTGCCGAAGCGGACGCTGCAAATCCAGCGGCGGGCTCCTGCGTGGGTGGAGAAGGAGGCTCAGGCAGAGGAGTTGGCGCTTCCAACCCTGCCCTCGCAGACTCAAACGCCTCCGCCAGCTCGCCGAGCAGGTTGGCCGGCGCCTCGACACTCACGGCGGGGGCTGGCTCCGTGGGAATCTCCTCCTTGCGGCTAGGGGCGGGCTCCTCCGTGGGTGCAGAAGGGGGCACAGGAAGGGGAGCGGATTCTTCCGACCCCACCCTCGCAGGCTCAAACGCCTCCGCCAGCTCGCCGAGCAGGTCGGCCGGTGCCTCGACACTCACGGCGGGGGTCGGCTCGGTGGGAATCTCTTCCTCGCGGCTAGGGGCGGGCTCCTCCGTGGGTGGAGAAGGAGGCCCAGGCAGAGGAGTTGGCGCCTCCGACCCTACGCTCGCAGGCTCAAACGCCTCCGCCCGGTCGCCGAACAGGTTGGCCGGCGCCTCGACACTCACGGCGGGGGCTGGCTCCGTGGGAATCTCTTCCTGGCGGCTAGGGGCGGGCTCCTGCGTGGGTGGAGAAGGAGGCTCAGGCAGAGGAATTGGCGCTTCCAACCCTGCCCTCGCAGACTCAAACGCCTCCGCCAGGTCGCCGAACAGGTTGGCCGGCGCCTCGACACTCATGGCGGGGGCTGGCTCCGTGGGAATCTCTTCCTCGCGAGGAGGGATCGTGGGCGCGGCGGCGGGTTGCGCTTCAGGCTCCGGCGCAGCAAAACTGCTTACCAGTTCCCGCCGCTCAACTGCTTCCTCGGCAGGCGGAGCAACCGCCTCCAGGGGTGTAGGTTTCAGGCGCTCCACTGGCTGCTTCTCAGGGGCTTCCTCCTCCAGCGCACTCGTACGTGCCTCAACGAGAGCCCGCAGTTCAGCGACTCTAGGATCACCCGGTAGTGTTTTCTCCAGTTCCCCGACGGCCTGTATGGCCTCTTCAAAGAAGCCATTGTCGAGATAGAAGGTGACCTCAATGCGGCTGTCATCATAGCTGAATGAGGCAGCCTCGGGAGGACCTTCCGGGGCTGGCAAAGGGGCGGCTGGCTGAGCTAGAAAGGACTCCCAATCTTCCGAAAGGTCAATCTCCTGGATGTCAGAGGATGAAGCAGGCAAAGCGGATGGCGGCAGCGTCTCAAAATCGAGTGGCAATTCCACGGAAGCTGCCGGAGGTGCATGGCGGGCGAGCGGGATTGAAAGATCTAAGGATATTCCCGCAGGGGTCGTGGCTAGCGAATCCACAGCCGGTGCCGCCGAGGAGACGTGAGGCGCTGGCGCAGTTCCCGGCCCTTGCATCGGCGCGACCGAGATTTCTGAGGCGAGGCCGTTGTCCCCCGCAGCGGTGGCCGCAGGTTGTGCCGGAAGGGGCGGTAATGGTTTCGGACTCACCGCCGGGACGCCGACCAACGGGGGGGAGACCGCCACTGCGGGCGCAGCCGCTCGTCCGCCTGCCATTTGGGCAAATCGCCTGGCGCCTTCGGCATCACCCCGTTGCGCATAAATCCTCGCCAGCGCCTGGGCCGCCTGCTCAGCTCGTTCAGGCATATCCTTCCAGCACATCCCGACCAACCGTCTGTGGATCTCGGTTTCGTCAGGATAAATCTCCAGAATCCTCTCGAGCTCCGCAACTGCTTTGCTCACTAAGTGGTAGCGTGCAAGAAGCTCGCTGTTCTCAAGCGCCTCCTTAACTATCGCTTCTCGGTCGACAGCGCGCAAAGCCGAGGCTGCCGGGGCAGCTACCGACTTCTCTTGAGCAAGCGCGGTGGCGGCGGACCCCGGACGGGTAACGTCCGCTGTGCGGAATTCCTTACCCTGCTTCTGGAGAACCTCTTTCAGCAGGGCCCTGTAATGTTCGTTGCCAGGTTCGTGGCTTACGAGCCTCTGGAATGACTGCTCGGCCTTCTCGAATTGCCCGCACTGCATATAGGCGTGGCCCAGTGCCCCCAAAATTTCCGCAAGCTCGTCCTTGTCACCGCTCTCATCGCAAATCCGAAGAATCAACTCGAGGGCGGGGAGGTGCTGGGGATACTTACTCCAGATCAGGCGCAGCGACTCCATCAAAGAGCTTGTGTTCCCTTGCTCAATAAGCTCGTCTGCCACTGCGGATAAGGCTTTCGAGGCCGCGTCGAGCTGCCCCCCATTCACGCATACGGACAAGAAGGAGGCAAGCGGCGAGAAATCCCCCGGAGTGGCGCGAAAGAGGCCCAGCACCAGCGCTTCCGCTTTCTCCGGCTGCTGCATCGCAAAATAAGAATCGATCAGGAGCGATCGCCCGGCAGGATCATCCTTCAATCCTGGAGTGGCGCTCAGGATCGTCTCGACTTCCTCAGGGTGCTTGAGGGCCAATGCGGTGCGGGCCCTGAGCAATTGTATCTGCGGATCGTTCGGATCTAATTCTTGTGCCTTCTCCAGAGCGATCTGGGCAACCTCCGTGTCTCCCCGGCGATGCGCAAGTTGCGCGGTCTCCAGGTAGACTTGCAGGGCTTCATCCTTATGCCCTATCTCCTCGCAAAACGCCGCCAGACGGGCCCTCGCCGTTGGGTTCTCGACATCAAGCTGTACAACCGTGTGCAGGGTTTCAAGCGCCTTGTCGTTCTGCTTTCTCTTCTTGCTCTTCTTGTAGCAATCGACGACTTGGTAATAGACCTCGCGGGCCTCGCGGACCAGCCTCTGGGTCTGGTAAAGCTCGGCAAGTTTCAGCAAAGGGTCAACCGAGTCCGGCTCTAGTTTGACGACCTTCTTGTAAATGGCGATCGCTTTGAGGGTGAATCCGTCCCGAAGGTACGCTTCGGCGAGCCTGTAAAACTGCTTTAGACCTTCTGAAACATTCTTATCGCGAATGTAAAGGTCGCCAATGGTGTTCAGCAGGATTATCTCGGAGGGGTCCTTATCGAGGATGTCGAAGTATCGCTTGATCGCCTGACTGATCTTGCCCTGGATGACCAGGTTCTCCGCCTCGTGCAGCACTTTGGCTTTGTTAAAAGCCATTTGTACGCTCCGCGTTCCAGCACCAATTCCACACCACGGGGTTACCGTAACACACGCCCCAATTCTAGTCAACGAACTGAGGTTGTGTAGCGCGGGCGTCTCGCCCGCCGTGGCGGGACGTCCCGCTCCCGCACCGAGGATGCCCTAACCCGCCCTTTGGAAAAGAAGTCGATCGAGACCGAAGGCGAGCGGCAAGACAGCGCGGGCAGAGCCTGCCCTGAGCGGAGCGAGGGGATGCCCGTCCCGCACGTGCGGGAGGCGAGACGCCCGCGCTACGTCACGCAGTTCTCCTCCAACCTTTTCTCATTTTTCCACAGGCAGATCAGCAAGGGCGCTCCACTCCTGCCAGGAGCCATCGTACATGCGGGGCCGCTCGTATCCGAGCAGGCGCAACGCAAAATAGAGATTGGCGGCGCGAATACCGCTTTGGCAGTAAGTGACCACCTCTTGGCCGGGCGAGATTTTGGCATCTGAGAAGAGCTTTGCGAGCGAAGGCGCCTCCAGAAAGGTTTTGATCTCGCCGGAATTAAGAACCTGCGTCCATTCGAGGTTGATAGCCCCCGGAATATGGCCCCCGCGCGGCCCTTGGATTCTCTCTCCCTTGAATTCCGACGGGGATCGGGCATCCAGCAGCTTGACCTGCGGATCATTCAGGTGTCCCTTCACCCACTCGGAGGTGGCGATGAGGGCTGAGTTCGCCTGTGGCTTAAAATCGCCAGGGGCGATACCGGGAGAATCTGTGCTGAGAGGAAGTCCTTCGCTTTGCCACTTCTTAAAGCCACCGTTCAAAACTTGCACATGCGAATGCCCGAAAAACTCCAAGACGTAGAACACCCGCGCGGCGAAGCGATTGCCTTGGTCGTCATAGATCACAACCTGAGAGTTTGAGCTGATCCCCGCCCCGCGAAAGAGGCGCTCAGCCCATTGCGGAGGCAATGGGAAGCCGCGCCGGTTCGCGTCCAGATCGTCCGTTGCGAGAGCAGGAAAGTTCACCGCCCTTGGCAGGTGTTCCGCCCGGTACTCCTCCGGAGGGCGAGCATCCAGAAGACACAATTGGGGGCTTGAAAGCAATTGCGCGAGCTTCTGCGTCTCAATCAGGAGTTCCGGGTGACGGTACGAGGAAACCTGCCCCTGAAGTCCGCCACCGCTCAAGAAGAGTATGGCCAAAAGCCACTTAGTTACCTTCATGGAATCCTCCTTAGGGGATTGCCGATTGCTGATTGCCGATTGTCGATTGAAAAAGCGTTGTGGTGAACTTCTGCACTGTCAATCGGCAATCGACAATCGAGAATCGGCAATTCCAACATCCCCGGGGGCCATCACTGTTCCGGCACCCTTAAGCTGCCGGAGGCTTCGGGGCGGGGGCGGGAAGGGCATGGGCCTTGACCTCCGATTGGAATTCGATTTTTCTGTGCGTCCCGTCGCAGAAAGGTTTACTCCCCGAATGGCCACAACGGCAAAGCCCGATCGACGTTCGCCCAGCTAAGTCGAATGCGTTGCCCTCCGCGTCGTAGATTGTGAATTCCCCTTCAACCCGCAGTGATCCGTTCTTGTTTACCGTGATCTTCGCCAAGAGTTCCTCCCTTCACGCCAAACGGCTTGAGCAAAACGAGAATCAGAATGCCGAAAAACACCAAGGAAATTACACCGTGCAGAGCCATGCATTCGCGGCGGCGCAATTGCGCTCTTCCCGCCAGGGATGCCGTGGTACGAAAATAGACCCTTATATCCAGAACGAACAGGAGAGCCACCAGCAGCAACTTTGCGTGCAGCCAATGCTCGTGCAAGTAATGGGGGTGTTGGCCGATCAACATGGTTCCAGTAATCACCATCAACGCGGCGCCGGGATGAGCCAGACCATTGAGAAGCTTCATCTCCAATCGTCCCAGCGTGGCTCGAGCTTCCGTGGAGGGCTCTTCCGAATGAATGGCCAGGACGTGCGTTACGACCAGTAAGCTGCCGAGCCAGAAAACCAGTCCTACCAGGTGAAATACCAGAATCCAGGCGACCATGCCACCTCCCATGCAGAGTAGTTTCGACTATTTCTCCTCAGCCCGCAACCCGTGTCAAGCCATTTGAGCCTAGTACTTTCGCAACCTTGACTTTTGCTGGAGAAGTGACTCATCATGCGCAATGTCCTCTCCGCCGGCTTGGGCCAGAATCCGGCGCGACAGGCGGGACTGAAGGGCGGGCTTCACCCGCGCTTGGCCGCTACAACTATCAACAAGGGCTGCGGGTCGGGTTCGAAGGCCGAGGCGCTGGCAGTTGAGCGCTTGGGTGACTGACTCAGGGGGAGATCGAACGAGCTAAGACTCGGAGCATAAATTGGAAACCAAGACTGTGGGTGTATTGGGTGCCGGAACCATGGGCCATGGGATCGCCCATGTACTGATCCGAGGCGGTTACACGGTATTCCTTCACGATCTTTCCCAGCAGTTCCTCGACGCGGGCGTGGGGAGAATCGCCAAGGGCCTAAGCCGTGACGTCGAGAAAAATCGTCTGACAGGCGAAGAGGGCGAGAAGGCGCTCAGCCGATTGAAGACCACCATGCAAGTCTCGGACCTGGAAGGGGCGGATATCATCGTGGAGGCGGTGACGGAGAGTTTTGAGGTGAAGGCAGGAGCGTTCCGGGCGATCGAGCCTCATTGCGGGCCGGGAGTTATCTTTGCCTCGAACACCTCTTCCATTTCCATTACCCGCCTCGCGGCCACCACGCAGCGCCCGGACCGCTTCATCGGGTTGCACTTTTTCAACCCTGTGCCGGTGATGAAGTTGGTGGAAGTCGTGCCGGGTCTCCAGACGTCGCCCGAAACTGCCGATAAAGCAGTGAGGCTTGTCGAGTCGGCAGGCAAGACGCCGGTCCGCGTGAACGACGGGCCAGGGTTTGTGTCCAATCGGCTCCTGATGCCGATGATCAACGAAGCCGTTTACTGCCTGATGGAAAGTGTCGCGGAGGCGAAGGGAATTGATGATGTGATGAAGCTGGGAATGAACCACCCCATGGGGCCGCTCGAGCTCGCCGACTTGATCGGCTTGGACGTCTGCCTGGACATCATGAAAGTCCTCTACGAGAGTTTCCGCGACTCCAAATACCGCCCCTGCCCATTGCTGGAAAAAATGGTGAACGCCGGACGGCTGGGCCGCAAGACAGGACGAGGGTTCTATGAGTACACTCAGGTAAAAGCATGATGACGGCGCAGCGTGTGAATGCGACGAAAGTCGAACTTGGTAGAAGGCGATGTGTAAGGTATAGTGATTCTCCAGCCGGCCAGTCAGTCCGATCCTGGCCGCACCGAGGAGCCCCCTTGGTCCACCGGATTCTTTAAAAGCGTGGTTGGAGGTTGGCAGGGTGAACGCCTGGTCCTTGAGCGCGGGTTTTGATCAGAAAAACCCTCCCGGAAAGAAGGATGCCGATATGCCGGAAGACCGTACGGAAAAGAACAAAGCGATCGAATTGGCGCTGACTCAGATTGAGAAGCAATTCGGCAGAGGTTCGATCATGCGCCTGGGAACCAAAGACGCCCTGGTTCCCGTGGAAGTAATCCCCACCGGGTCGATCTCCTTTGATGCGGCGCTGGGAGTGGGTGGGATGCCGCGGGGGAGGGTGGTCGAGATCTTCGGGCCGGAGTCGAGCGGCAAGACGACCATCGCGCTGCACGTGGTGGCGCAGGCACAACAACGGGGCGGAATGGCGGCGTTTGTGGACGCCGAGCATGCCCTGGATGCACCCTATGCCAAGAGGCTGGGCGTGGACGTGGACAACCTGCTGGTCTCGCAGCCGGACTACGGCGAGCAGGCTCTGGAGATTGCCGAAGCGCTGGTGCGCTCCAATGCGATTGACGTTCTGGTGATTGATTCCGTGGCCGCGCTGGTTCCCAAGGCCGAACTGGATGGCGACATGGGCGACTCCCTGCCCGGCCTTCAGGCGCGCTTGATGTCGCAAGCCCTCAGAAAGCTTGCCGGCGTCATATCGAAATCCAAGACCTGCATGATTTTTATTAACCAGATCCGGGAAAAGATCGGGGTCATGTTCGGGAACCCGGAGACGACCAGCGGTGGCCGGGCGCTGAAGTTCTATGCTACAATTCGCGTGGACATCCGCCGTATTGCCTCCATCAAAGATGGCGACCGCGTGGTCGGAAATCGGACTAAGGTAAAAATCGTAAAAAACAAAATTGCCGCTCCCTTCCGGGAGGCAGAATTTGATATTCTATATGGTGAGGGGATCTCCAGGGAAGGCGACCTGATCGATGTGGCCGCCGAGCGTAATATCTTGGAAAAGAGTGGAGCTTGGTTTTCATACGCGGGTGAGCGCATCGGGCAGGGCCGCGAAAACGCCAAGCAATTCTTGCGAGAGAACCCTGACATGCGTAAGAAACTCGACATAGAAGTGCGCAAGGCGCTCAACCTGCCGGCCCCACACGATTCGATGGTAGCGGCAGAAAGCGCCGCCGCAAAGGGGAAGAAGTGAGTGCAGTGCGCAGGCAAGACCGGGGCGAAGGTGGTTTGAACTGTCCCAGTGATTTTGGTTGGGATGGTTCTTATCAGAAGCCCCCGCAGGATCGACTAACGGGAACCTCGAAGTCTCTCCCCGTTGGCAGTCGCCAGCTCCGACGTGGGAGCGGAAGCCACCTCGACACAAACCAAGGAGGTCTTGATTACAACCTTGTTTAAGAGACTAGCCATTCTGGCCATGGCCGCTTGTTGTTTACTCGGAAGGGGCACTTACTGGGGAAGCGCGCAGGACTCCAGCACGCAACGATCGACGGCGCCCTCCACTGCTCCTTCCTCCCCCAAAAACTCTTCAACTTCAAAGCCGCATGCCGCGAAAAAGAAAAGCCCCCCGCAGATAGCATCTGCCAGCCGGAGACGTAGCCGGCGGCGGATGCGCGGCAACGGGCCTTACGGAATCAGCTCGTTCGGTGACCCTGCGGCGCAGGATGACCCCGTCGGCGACGATCCCGCCGTCCGCCAAGCTGCCTTGACGGCACTGGGAAACTGGAACGGCAGCATGGTGGTGGTGGACCCGAATAATGGACGGGTTCTCTCCATCGTGAATCAAAAGCTGGCGCTCTCCAGCGGCTTTACACCTTGCTCGACCTTCAAGCCTGTGGTGGCGTTGGCCGCCTTGCGGGAGGGCATCATCACCCCAAAGACGAAGCTCTACGTCGGGAAACGCCAGCGGATGGACGTCACCGAGGCGCTGGCCCGGTCCAACAATGTGTTTTTCCACAATCTGGGTGAAATGTTGGGATTTCAGCGCCTGGCTCAGTACGCTCATGAATTCAGCCTGGGCGAGAAGACCAGCGACACAATCCCCGGTGAATCACCTGGGCGATTTCCCACCGCCGCGCCCAAAGAAGGCGGCGTGGGTTATCTGGCTTATTACGGGCGGGACATGGAAGTCACCCCGCTTCAATGGGCCGCCGTGATCTCCGCCATCGCCAACGGGGGCACCCTGTACGAATTGCAGTATCCGCGCACCGCCGATGAACTTTCCCAATTCGAGCCCAAAGTCCGGCGCCGCTTGGATGATCTGGTCCAATACTTGTCCCAGATTAAGGCAGGCCTCGAGGGCGCAGTCCTTTACGGAACTGCCCGCTCGGCTTACGACCCCGAAATGCAGATCTACGGAAAAACCGGAACGTGCAGCGAAGATGGAGCGCGCCTGGGCTGGTTCGTTTCCTACGCCGGGGAGCAACAACCGAAGTATGTGGCCGTCGTCCTCCTCCGCGGTGGACGCATGATGTTCGGTCCCCACGCCGCAGAAATTGCCGGGCGCTTCTACCGTGAAGTCCTGCGCAAAGATCACATCGCCACGCAAGCTAGTGTGTCGTCCCAAAAATAATTGAACCGTGTCGTAGGGGGACGGCTTGCCGTCCCCTGGTTGTCCGTTCGACCAGGGCAGGGCAAGCCCTACCCCTACAGTTCCCGACCATTGGCATTCAAAGGTCGGCGCAACAATTGCCCACTGCCCGCCGCCTCACATCTTCTCCAAAGCAATCTCCAAATCGCGAATGATGTCGTGCCAGTCCTCGAGGCCAAGGGAAATGCGGATGCCCTCGGGATGCATGCCGAAAGCGCGCTTTTGCTCCTCGGGGAGCGCTGAATGCGTCATCGAGAAGGGATGCTCGATCAAAGTCTTGATTTGGCCGAGGCTGACGGCCAGGGTGATGGAATAAGCATGCTCGGCAAGGTAATCCACCAGCTTCTCAGCCCGGCTTTGCTTGGCGTCACTCCCCTTGAGAACGAAATAGATCATGCTGCCGGGAGCAAACTTTCCATCCGGGCAGATCATTTGCCGATGAGCCAACTCCTTCTGCGGAAAGCACTCCGCGCCGGGATACTTAACGCACGCCACTTTAGGATGTTTGCTTAGGAACTCCGCCACACGCTGCGCCGTCTTCTGCATATTGGACATGCGCGCGGCCAGCGTGGGCAGGCCGTAAACCAGGATACCCCAGGCGGCGCGGGGAGAAAGCACTCCTCCGAAATCCTTGCGGAAGAGCATGAGGTTGTTGTACCAGTCCGCCGGGGCGGTCACGGCTCCGCCCATGTCCGTTCCGAAACCTCCCAGCCCCTTGGTCAGGCTTTCCACCACGATGTCGGCCCCGAGTTTCAAAGGCCGCTGGCAGTGCGGCGTGGCGAAGGTGTTGTCCACGATCACCAGGACTCGCTGGCGCTCCTCGCGGCCGGCATTCACTTGGTCGGCGAGGCGCCGTACTGTGCCAATGTCAATCAACTCCATGGTAGGATTGGTGGGGGTCTCAAAGTAGAGGACGCGGGTGGCGGGGGTTATCTGCTCCGCAAGAGATTCGATCTTCAGGAAGTCGGTGAACCGGGCTTGCATGCCGAACCTGGGCAGCCAGTTGGTCATCAGGCTGTACGTGCAGCCGTAAAGAGTGTGGTGGGCCAGAACTTCCTGCCCCTGGCGAAGCGCCGAACCTAAAGCCGCGCTGATCGCCGCCATGCCGCTGGCAAAGGTCACACAGATGTCGCCGCCCTCGGCGTAAGCCAGGTTTTCCTCGAGCATCGCCCGCGTGGGTTCATCCAGCCGATCGTAAATGTAGATCGGCATGTGGCCGCTCAACGCTTCGTCGGCGGAGGCAAATTGCACGAACCCCTTGGCGCCCCGCTCGAGAGAAGTCAGGCGGAAAGCCGTGGAATGGGAGACCGGCGGGACGACGTGGTGGTCGTAGTCCCACTTCTTGCTGTCAAAGCTCCCGTGGATCATGTGGGTACGCAGCCTGTAGTCCTCTTTCTTGCGATGATGTTTCCGAACTTCCATAGCACACCCCTCCGAACGTGTCCTTTCACATCGTGAAAATGGTAGCACGCCAACGGGCAGGAAGGAATGCCTAATGGGGCACGGAAGTACGGCAGATCCGGGGGCTGGTTGTGGGGCGGCTCACACGTTACGACTTACTCTAAACGGCTGTTGGGGTTGAAATGAGAATCTTGTTGTCCTTTTTCGTGCCGTGCGTCGTCGGGGCAATCCGTCGGCTGACGGATGGTCGCCCAGGGCAGGCACAAGGCCTGCCCCTACCGCGATATCAGGGCGTTACGGCCGAGCTTCAAACACCAAGTTGAAGGGCGTCTGAGTGGCGCGGCGGAAGTGGGTGAAGCCGCCGCCGGTCACTACATCGCGCAGGCGGGCTTCCCCAGCTTGTGCTCCCAGTGCGAGCCCGACTTCCTGGGCGCGCGAAGCCGGTGTGCAGATCATTGTCGAGGCGCAGTAAAACACCCGGCCCACAGGATTCAGATTATCTTCCAGGCGATCGTTGGCGTAGGGCTCCACAATCATCCAGGTCCCGCCTGGGGCCAGAGTTTCGCGGACGTGCGCCGCAGCGCCGGCGGGGTCTCCCATGTCGTGAAGGCAATCGAAGAACGCCACCAAGTCATATCCCTTTCCTGGATATCCCTTGGCCCAAGCGACTTGGAAGCCCACCCGATCCCCCACCCCAGCCCTGGTCGCAGATTTCCACGCATGTTCGATGGAGGGCGCATGATAGTCGAAGCCGACGAACTGTGACTTTGGGTAGGCTTGTGCCATGAGCACAGTGGACGCGCCATGTCCACAGCCTACGTCGGCAACCTTGCCTCCGGCTCGCAGTTTTCCCTCGACCCCATCCAGCGCGGGGATCCAGGAACTAACGAGGTTGGCCGCGTAGTTCGGCCGGAAAAAGCGCTCGGTGCCTTCGAACAAGTCAGGATCGTGCTCGTGCCATCCCACTCCCGCGCCTGTTCGGAATGCTTCCGCGATACGCGCTTGATCCTTGAATACCGCCGAGATGATCTGGAAAGCCCCCGGCAAATACGCCGGGCCATCCTCCACGGCCAACGCAAATGCCTGTTCATTGGGCAGAGTGTATCGGCCTGCGGCAGCGTCGTAGGCCACGTATCCGCCCGCCGCTTGCGCGGCCAGCCACTCACGCACATAGCGCTCGGCTGTTCCGGTTTTCCGGGCAAGTTCCGCTGACGTCATCGCTCCCGCGCCTGCCATCGCTTTGTATAAACCAAGCCGCTCCCCCAGAATCACCAGAGCGGCATTCATTGCTCCTCCCATTTCCCCCACCGCTTGTCCCATGAATTTCTCGAGTTTCGCCTGATCGATTTCCATTGTCTTCTCCCCCCACCTGAGAGTAATTCGCCTCCAGACAGAGCAATTCTCTCCCCGGAGCCACGAATGAGTTGTGTGACGAATATGAACCCTGACAGCAGATTTCAATATACCAGAGGAATTCCGCGAAGCCAAGCGTGTCCTGACGTTCTTTGCTTACAAGCCTTCCAGGATTTTCTCCAGCTCCGGCAGCGATGCGATTTTCGCGCAGGTGGCGTCGGGGTAGGCTCCCACACTGTCCATAAGCACGCCCGTCAACCCCGCGAGCTGAGCGCCGCCCACGTCGGTCGCATAAGAGTCGCCCACAAATACGGTTTCCGAACCTTCCACGGCCGCGCGCTCGAGCGCCAGCTTGAAGATCCCCGGGTGCGGTTTCTGAATGCCCACGATAGCTGAATCCAAAATGGTCTGGAAATAGCGTGCCAGATCCAAACGGACGAGTTGGTCTTCCAGGGTTCCAGTGGAGTTTGAAATCACTCCCAGCAAGTAGCCTTGGGCGAGCAGCCGCTCGAGAAAGGCAGGCGTATCGGGCATCACGCGAGACCAGAGCTGGATGTTCTGGAAGCTTTCGATCAGGCGCTGGGTGAGCTCGTCCCGCTCGCTCTCGAGGGCGCCCAGCCGGCGCGTGAGCTCGCGCAAATACTCCGACCAATAGTAATAGTCAATCTGCTTGGGGACTGCGCCGGCTCGGATCTGGGGCCACAGCCAAGCATCCAGCTTTTGTTTGGCCAAACGCTCCGCAGCGTGAAAGTCCTCCGGCGCGGCCGAATAGCCACGTTCCTTCAAATCCGCGATGACGACCTCGAGTCGCGGGAACATCAGCGTGTAGCCAGCATCCAGGAAGACGGCGCGTATCCGTTTGGGTCTCATCTCAGCTCCTTGGGAGACAAACATTATATTCTATCCCACATTTCCAATTTGAATCATATCTCTGAATCTTCGGATCGTCGCCATCATCAATATTTATGCGGGCGTGAACGCGATGAAGACGCTCCGGAGGTCGGTACCCAATAGGTGAGATAGAAAATCAGCCTTTTCAGCTCTCCTTCAACGATGTCGGACAAGCGATGATCGGGATGAAGGTCTTCTTGGATATCGCCGCGCACTGTTCGTTTCTCTCGCTCAAAAGCAAGCGGATGGAGGAGGAACTCAATCTGAGCATTCGTACTACGGGCGGGACCGATGCTCTGCCCTACGTCATCGATTCATGGAGAAAGACCGATACATGGAAAAAATGAGGGTAGACAGCCCCGTGCCGTGCGACCGATTGGAAGTGGGGGGCGGCGAGGCGCGAACTCCAGGCGGCAACTCCCGGAACTTCTCCCGGCACGCTAACGTATGGACCATTAAGCGGTCAAACAGGCTAGCGGTGCTCGAGAAGGCAGGCCCCGCAGGAGGCAGTTTCATGGGATCGTTCACCAATCAGCTCAGACAGGTTTTGCGCAGGCTGCGTCGTGCGCCGATGTTCACTGTCGTCACGCTGGTCACGATCGCAGTGGGCGTGGGGGCGAACACGGCGGTTTTCAGCGTGCTCGAGGGCGTCCTGTTGAAGCCTCTGCCGTATCCTCACCCCGAGGGATTGGTAGGCGTGTGGCTCACGGCCCCTGGCCTCAACCTCAAGGATGTGCCGTTGGGTGAGTCAAACTACTTTGTCTTTCGCGAGCAAAACCGCACCTTCCAGAATTTCGGCATTTATTGGGGCCGCTCCGCCACCGTAACGGGCGTGGCAGAGCCGGAAAAAGTGGGGGTGCTGCTGGTCACGGATGACACACTTCCGGCTCTGGGCATAACGCCTATGCTGGGGCGGTGGTTCAATCGTGTGGACGATTCGCCGGGTAGCCCTGACACGGTAATGTTGTCGTATGGATACTGGCGACGTAAGTGCGGCGGTGATCGCTCGATTATTGGCCGGAGTCTCAGGGTGGACGGGCAGATGCGCGAGATTATCGGCGTGATGCCAGAGGGCTTCCAGTTTCTGGATCAGGAAGAACCGGCGCTGATCCTGCCATTCAAGGCCGATCGCAGCAAGGCATATGTTGGGAATTTCAGCTTCCCGGCGCTGGCCAGACTCAAGCCCGGGGCCACCATCGCCCAGTCGAATGCCGACGTGGCGCGCATGCTCCCTATCGTCAGCAGCAGCTTCCCGCCGCCGCCAGGTTTCAGCATGAAGGTGTTCGAGCAGGCGCGAATCGGCCCCGACGTGCGGCCTTTGAAGCGTGACGTGGTGGGCGACGTGGGCAAGCTCCTGTGGGTCCTCATGGGAAGCATTGGCCTGGTGCTGCTGATCGCCTGCGCCAACGTGGCCAATCTGCTCCTGGTGAGAGCCAAAGGACGCCAGCAGGAACTGGCCGTCCGCGCCGCAATGGGCGCCACGCGAAGCCGCATTGCCGCTGAACTGCTGCTCGAGAGCCTCATGCTCGGGCTAGCGGGCAGCGCGCTTGGGCTGGGCCTGGCTTACGGCGCCTTGCGCGTCCTGGTAGCGACGGCGCCGGCGGGTCTGCCGCGCCTCGGCGAGATCGGCATTGATATGCCCGTGTTGCTGTTCACCCTGGGCGTGGCGCTCCTCGCGGCCCTGCTGTTTGGTTGCCTGCCAGTCTTGAAGTACGCAGGTATAGACCTGGGAACGGGTCTCCGCGAGGCAGGACGTTGGCTAAGCGAAAGCCGTGAGCGGCATCGCGCGCGGAGTACGCTCGTGGTCGTCCAGGTAGCGCTGGCGCTTGTTCTGCTGATTTCGTCGGGCCTCATGATTCGGACCTTCCGGGCTTTGACGCACGTCCAGACCGGATTCTCCCGGCCTGCCGAGGTCCAGACCTTCTGGCTCGCCATCCCCGACGCGGAGGTCTCCGCTCCCGAGCGGGTAGTCCGCATGCAGGAGGAGATTCTCAGAAAAATCGAGGCGATTCCCGGTGTATCCTCGGTAGGTCTCGGCACAGGCATCCCCATGGATGGGAATGCCAGCGTCAATCCAGTCTACGCGGAGGACCGGACCTACGCCGAGGGAGAGATGGCGCCGTTGCGGCACTTCCGCTTCGTGTCGCCCGGGTACTTCGCAACCCTGGGTATTCCGCTTGTTGCGGGGCGCGACCTCAACTGGACTGACATCTACAACATGCGGCCGGTGGTCCTCATTTCCGAGAACATGGCGCGCGAGTACTGGGGCGGCCCGGGCAAGGCGCTTGGGAATCGCATCCGGACAAGCTCCAAAGACGACTGGAGCGAGGTCGTGGGCGTTGTGGCGGACGTTCACGACGACGGGGTGAATCAGGAACCGCCCAGCACCGTGAATTGGCCCATCATGATGAAGCATTTCTTTGATGAGGCGCCTTTGGTGCGCCGCAACCTGGCTTTCTCCATCCGCAGCCCGCGCGCCGGCTCGGAAAGCTTCATGAAAGAACTGCGCCGGGCCGTCTGGTCGGTGAATCCCAACCTGCCGCTGGCGGATGTCCAGAGCCTTAAATACTTCTATGAGAAGTCGATGGCGCGGACCTCGTTCACGCTGGTGATGTTGGGGGTCGCAGGAGCGATGGCATTGCTGCTCGGCATCGTGGGGCTCTACGGCGTCATTGCTTATTCGGTTTCGCAGCGGACGCGGGAGATCGGCATTCGCATGGCGCTGGGGGCTCAGCAGCGCGAACTCACCGCTATGTTCGTTGGCCACGGATTGTTGCTGACAGGTGTGGGGGTAGTGTGCGGGCTGAGCACAGCTTTTGCCCTGATGCGCCTGATGTCGTCGCTGCTGTTCAAGGTGAGCCCGGCCGACCCTGTCACTTATGCCGCAGCGTCCCTCGGCCTTATTGCAACGGCGGTACTCGCCAGCTACCTGCCGTCCCGGCGCGTGGCAGGGGTGGACCCCGTTGAGGCCTTGCGCGCAGAGTGAACTGGGTTTTCCCGATTTGTTCCTCCCGCACCGGTGTCGAACCGACTTTGTTTCAGTCGAAAGGGGCGAGACTTTGGCGCCAAGTTCGGAATTTAGGCGAACACCGCCAACTTAGCCCAGACACAAACCAGTTTCTTTGTGGTAAGCATTGAAACGGGTTAAGGCTGCGTCTCTCCCCAACAGCGCAAGGCTCTTCACGACATCGGCTCCTGCCGTACTGCAGCCCTCGGTGGACACGTCGAACAGTGTGATCAGTGTGGTCATCGTCTCACCGGCTTCAACTCATGCCGCAACCGGCATTGCCCAAAATGCCAGTTCTCGTCTATTTGCCTTGACCGGCTGGCCGCTTCTCTTTAGATTTAGCAGCATGGGGAAGAAACAGGTCATTCTAAGTGCGGTTGTCAGCCGTCCGTGGTCAGTCGCCCGTTCCCACTTTTGGCGCCTTTCGGCTTGTCACTCGTCACTCGTCACTCGTCACTGCTTTTCCGTCACTTGTCACTGCCTTTTCTTGTTGTTGCTGAGTGCTGTTTCTCTGCGGGGCGCGCCAGCGGCTCAAGATCCCGCAACCCACCCCGCTGTGCCGCCGCAGGCTGCCGCCAAGCCCTCGCTCGAGATGCAGGAATCGCAGGCGCTCCAGGAAGCGGTCCGTTCCGCCGAGGACAATCCCCAGGCGCTGATCAAGAACCTGGAAAGGTTTCTTGAGCGCTTTCCCGCGAGTGCGCGACGCGAGCAGGTGATCGAGGTCATTTACAACTCCGCCCTGCGCGCCAACGATCCTCAAACCGCTATCGAGTATGGCGAAAAACTGCTGGGATCGAAGTCGAACGATGTCGCGCTTCTTTCTTCGCTGGTGGATCTGCTCGACCGGCAGGACGACGCTCTCAGCCGCGCCAAAGCCCTTCAATACGCCACCAGGCTCGTCGACCGCGCGGAAAAGGAACTAAAGGAATCAGCGCCGTCTGCGGCGTCCAAGGACCAGGCCCCCGACTCGATTGCCATCGTCCTGGCCCAGGCCTACCTGACGCGGGGGAAGCTCTACTCCGAGTCCGGCAACTTGGGCAACGCCGAGGCGGATTACGAAAAGAGCTACGCCGCCTATCCCTCGCGACAGCTTGCGGAGCGGTTGGGTGACCTGGCGGCAAAGAAGAACGACCTTAAACGGGCCGTCGATGAGTATGCCACGGCCTTCGCCTTCCCCGGCCCCGACCCGACGCAGCGGGAGGAAGTCCGCCGCAAACTGGGCAGTTGCTATCTGGCGCTGCACCCTTCCGAAAAAGGCTTGGGTGATTTGATCCTCGCCCGCTACGACGAGCTTGTGCGCATGCTCGCTCCACGATTCCAAGACTCGGGCCAGCCCAACGCCAATCTTCGCGACCCTTTCGCTTTTGTGCTGAAGCGCACCGACGGCTCGCCACTTCCCCTTGCCGATTACCGGGGCAAAGTCCTGGTGCTGGAGTTCTGGGCCACCTGGTGCGGCCCTTGCCGCCTGGAGGGGAAGCTGCTGGAGCGCGTCACCCAGAACTTCCGCAACGAGCCCGCCGCCGTGTTCCTGGCCGTGAACGTGGACGAGAACCGGGCAAGCGTGCCGCCATTCCTCAAGGAAGAGCAGTGGACTACGCCGGTCGCCTACTCACAGGGACTGGAGCGGCTCCTGGGTGTGATATCGCTCCCCACCCTGGTGATTTTCGATCGCAGCGGCCACGTGGTCCTTCGCCAGGAAGGCTTGGTCGTATCGAGCTTCGTGGAAACTGTGGAGAAGAAGGTACGCGAGGCTCTGGGTAAATCGGTCGCGGCCAGCTCACGTTAGGTCACCTGCTAGCCTAGTAAGTCCTTTGCCTTCATAGACATTCCTGTTATTTGCATGTATGTCGTTTGTTATCAATAACATTCCCGCTTTGCGCACGAGTTTTAGGAAGCGGCCCTTTGTTTTCAATGACATTCGCGCGTCGTTGCTTCAATTCTTAAAGTTACTACAGCCTCTTTTTCCCCTAGCGGAGAAGACATCATGTCCCAGCCCGTCGTGCGGGCGAAGGGTCCCGCCCACTCCAATTCCCTTCAAACGAGCAGATCGTACCCGCGACCAGATGCGTAATTCATATTCATCATTCTGAATTCGGGAATACCCCCGTTTTCGGCCGCCTGCTCTTCTGCTTCCTGACTCCTGATTCTTGCGCAACCCCATGTACCATTCTAGCCTATCTACTCTTGCATGTCAAGAGACATAGAGTCCGCTTCCGGTAACTATTCCGGAGGGAGTAGCACCTGTTTGGCCCCGGCGCGGCCAAGGCGGGTTGCTGTAAGAAAGTGTTGCAGTGTCCGGCTTGGCTCTTGGCTTTCTAGCTGAATGCCGCCTTGAGGGTAGTCTCTGATTCGGAAGCCCAGCGCGGTAAGACTCCGCCCCGTGTCAGTAAAGCGCAGACATCACAAAACGACTAAAACAAGTCCGAGTGCGTGCCCGTTCGGACAAGGTACAGGTCGTCACCATCAATCTTGTAAATCAGCAACCAATCAGGTTCTACGTGACAGTCGCGGTGGCGCTTCCATTCGCCGCTGAGTGGATGGTCTTTGTAGCAGGGTGGAAGGGGGCTGCCTTCGGCCAGCAGCATGATTAGCTCACGCAGCTTGGACATGTCCTTGCCGCGCCGCTTGCCCAGCTTAACATCCCGTCGAAACTGTACGCCGCTAATCAGGTTTCGCACGTTCAAATTTCTAAGTCCTTAAAAAGCGCGCGCGCAGACTTGAAGCGCTTCCCCTCGCCTCGGTCCGCTGCTTGCATCGCCTTGACCGTGGTCGTATTGGGGACCTTCACGTGGAACGGCAGGGCCTTCTCTGCGGCCACTCGGACAAGCAAAATGCGGACCGCATCGGACACGGACATACCCATTGCGCCCAGTGTTTTTGCGGCTCTCTTCTTTACCTTCTCGTCCACGCGAATGTGAACCATCGTTGTCGCCATAACCTTAGAACCTCACTGAGATACATTGTATCGCATTACGAGAACAGTATCAACAATTTACCTCTTCCTCAGGGCGCGGTAAATTGAAACCAATATGTTCTCCTCGCGGGGTTCGAGGGGAACAGCCTGTGGATCGTAATTCTCCGGCCCACGAATAATCTCTCCCGGCCGCAATCGCCGGAGGTGGTAGACATAAGGCCGTTGGCCCGAGCCGGGAATTGACTTCTCGACTTGGAAGAATTCCCCTTTGATGCGGATAGTCGGGCGGTTCTTGCAGGTGGGCTTTGGCCGGCAGGACATGAGCCTTTGAACCTCGACCTGCCCGTCCCTGCACCAAGTAACCTCATCCGGCACCAGCGGCGGGCGCCGGCGATTCTGGTTCCACCTGCGGAGAACACGATAGGACTGGTCGATGATCCACAGCGGGAGAGTCCCACGATTTCGCCCGTGAATGCGGCGCCCAAGGCGCGGACAACGCCTTCGAACCAAAACCGGCAGATGATCCAGGTCACCACATTGAGGGCCACGAAAATGAAGCCTATCAACCCCATTAGGTCGGGCCTCGGGTGTATGTTGGGATGGGCACGCAGGGCCAAGGCGATCTGGACCCGGGTGTGGCGGGTGACGGAATAGGAATATCAAACCAGCAAGGCGCAGAGTGAGACGCAGGCCTCCAAGACACCCGACACGAAGGTAGCGCTCCGCCAGCGGATCGACCCCGCCCAAGGCAGATCGGCTCGCCACCTTTCCGGCAAGAGCGAAAGGAACGGGCCAAGGAGATAGGTCCACATCCACCGAACACCGTCTGAGGGTTGATTAGTGGGCTTGTGTAGGGCCGAACGGCGTTCGGCCCGCAGCCGGGCGAGCGCCGCTCGCCCCTACACTACCGCGCAGGGACAAGGGTGAGGCGCTTGGGTCCGGCTTCCAGGATGTGTTCCGGGCACTCCGCCATCATCAGCTTGAAGTTCTCGATGAAGCGCGCGGCCAGGGCGTCGTACTTCTTGAAATACTCGTCGCGGCTGGGCCAGGTGCCGGCCGGATCGAGGATGTCGGAGGGCACGCCTTCGCAGGTGGTGGGGACCTCGAAGCCGAAGACCGGATCTTTCTTGTACTCGACGCGGTTGAGTTTTCCGTTCAGGGCGGCGTTCAGCAAAGCGCGGGTGTGATGGATGCTGATGCGTTTGCCGACCCCGAAAGACCCGCCCGTCCAGCCGGTGTTCACCAGCCAGACGTTGGCCCCGTGCTTGAGGACTTTTCTCTTCAGCAGCTCCGCATAAGCATAGGGGTGATGCACCATGAACGGCCCGCCAAAGCAGGTGCTGAAGGTGATCTCCGGCTCGGTGCCGAGGCCGATTTCCGTGCCCGCAATCTTGCTGGTGTACCCGGAGATGAAATGGTAGATGGCCTGGTCGGGGCTGAGGCGAGCGATGGGCGGCATCACGCCGGAGGCGTCGCAGGTGAGGAAGATGACGTTCTTGGGATGGCCGGCTCGCTTCTGGGGCAGGGAATTCTCGATGTATTCGAGAGGATAGGCGGCGCGGGTGTTCTCGGTCACGCGGTAATCGTCCAAGTCGAGGTGTCGCGACACGGGGTCGAAGGTGACGTTCTCGAGGATGGTGCCAAAGCGGCGCGTGCAGGCGTAGATCTGCGGCTCGGCTTCGGGTGAGAGGCGGATGACCTTGGCGTAGCAGCCGTCTTCGAAGTTGAACACGCCGTTATCGCTCCAGCCGTGCTCGTCGTCGCCGATCAGGTGGCGCTTGGGGTCGGCGGAAAGGGTGGTCTTGCCGGTGCCCGACAAACCGAAGAAGATGGCCACGTCGCCTTCCGGGCCGACGTTGGCCGAGCAGTGCATGGAGAGAACGCCCTCCAGCGGCAAGAGGAAATTGAGCACGGTGAAGATGGTCTTCTTGATTTCACCGGCGTAGCTCGTGCCGCCGATCACCGCAATGCGCTCACGGAAATTGAGCACGATGAACGTCTCGGTGCGCGTGCCGTCAATCATCGGCGAGGCAAGAAAGCCGGGCACGGCGATAACGGTGAACTCCGGGATGTGTTTCTTCAGCGCATCCTGGTTGCGAATCTTCAGGAACATGGCGCGCGCGAAGAGGCTGTGCCAGGCTTTTTGCGTGATGATGCGGATGGGCAGGCTGTACTCGGGGTCAGCGCCGGCGTGGCAATCCTGCACGAATACGTCCCTGCCTTGCAAATAGCCCTGCAAGCGAGACAGCAGGGCGCTGAAGTTCTCGCCGGTGAAGGGGCGGTTGTATTGCCCCCACCAGATCCTGTCCTCGGTGGTCTGTTCGCGGACCACGAACTTGTCCGGAGCGGCTCGCGCCGTGTGCTTGCCGGTGCTCACCGCCAACGGACCGAGGTGGGTGAGCCGGCCTTCCGACCGGAACACACTCTCTTCGTAGAGCGCCGGGGTGGGCAGGTTCCAGTAGACGCGGCGCAGGTTCGTGAGGCCGTGATTCTGCAGGCCGTAGTCGCTGGCGAGCTTGCCAGCTTCCTGCACCGCCGGAGATTGCACGTCGAGGTAGATATTCATAGCCAGTCCCTCACCAGCTTGCGGTCGCCAAGATAGAGTTCATTTGCGGAGGTCGGGTCAAGCGCCCACTGGATGCGCTCCAGGCCTTCCCTGATCTCGCGGATGGCCCCGCAGTAGCTCAGCCGCAGATGGCCTTCGAAGCCGAATTCCTTGCCGGGAACGGTAACCACCCGGACCTTTTCGAGAAGGAAATTCGCCAGTTTCTGCGAATCTTTCATGTAGGCGCTGAAGTCGGGGAAGCAATAGAAAGTGCCATCCGGATTGGTCACCTGGACGCCGTCGATGGCGCGCAGGCGCTCGACCATCACGTTGCGGTTGTTTTCCAGGGTCATGCGCAAATTTTCCACAGAGGACTGCACGCCATTCAAGGCTCCCACCGCAGCCCATTGTGAAGGGGCCGAGGGGCCGGAGGTTTGCTGCGATTGCACGGTCGCCATCGCTTCCACCAATTCCTTGTTGGCAACCGCCCAGCCGATGCGGAAGCCGGTCATGGCGTACATCTTCGACACACCGTTGATGACCACGAGCTTGGACTGCTCGAAGGGCACGTCCATGTAGTCGTAGCAGACGGGCGCGCTCTTGCCCTCAAAGACCAGCCGGTTGTAAATATCATCCATAATCAAGTAGAGGCTCTTCTTTTCGCAGAACTCGACTATTTCAGCAATAAAATCTTTCGAAAACATTACACCTGAAGGATTATTCGGGCTATTAATAATGATCGCCTTGGTATAAGAGCCTACAGCATCGGCAATCTCTCGGACGGTGGGGTGGAAGCTGCCATCCTCGGGGGTGATGACCACCGGGACGCCGCCCGCCAGCTTCACCATCTCCGGGTAACTCACCCAATAGGGGGCCGGGAAAATGACTTCATCCTTGGGGTCGAGGATGACGTGGAGCAAGACCATGATGGCCTGCTTGGCTCCACCCGAGGCGATCACATTATCCGCCGTGATGATTTTCTTGTAGCGCTCCTCGGTGTATCGAATGATGGCCTTCTTGAGCGCGGGAATGCCATCCGGTGGCGTATAACGGATTTCACCGGTATGCAACACGGAGGTGCAGTTGATTACGGCGTCGATGGGCGCCTTGCTCTTGGGCTCGCCGCCCCCCAGGTGGATCACTGGCTCGCCCTTCTCCCGGAGCAGCGCCGCGGTCTCATTCAGTTTCAAAGTCACTGATTCTTTGATTGTTCGCGCAAGTTGACTGAGGCTCATAGAATTGATTTCCTTCTTTCAGAATGCACAGGAAAAACGAATATACACGGTTGTTCTCATTCGCGCTAATATTTGAATTTATGCGAACTATAAGCACAGCCCTTGAGGACACAATGTCATTGGACTTTCCCCGAGGGGTGACTCTTCTGGCCCGAAGATTGATGCAATCCAGACCCGGGCGTGGTATCTTGCTCTTCTTGGCGTCGACCATCCTATGATAAACCGACTTCCAGGTCCAAAATCAATGACTTTTTCTATGGGCCAACGCCCTTGTCCCTTTCTTGTGGCCGGGACGTGAAGGAGAGACAGAGTCCCTGCCCGAGGATGACAATAAGCTGGTGAAGGAAATAGTCGCCTGTCAGCTTGAGGTTAGGTTCTTGCCTGAGCGTGAGGGTTTGATAAAGTATAAAGGGGTCCGGCGGGGAGAAGTTTTATGCGGCTGAAACTGATCACTTGCGAAATCTTTTTCCGGGAATTCTGCGCGGTCGTGGCGCATTCGCCGAACACCGTGGATGTGGAGTTCCTTCCCAAGGGCCTGCACGACATCGGCAGCGAGGGCATGCGCGAGCGCCTCCAGGCCGCGCTCGAGCGTGTGGATGACCCACGCTACCAGGCCGTGCTGCTCGGGTACGCCCTCTGCAACAACGGCATAGTCGGGTTGACTGCCGGCAAATACCCGCTGGTTATCCCTCGCGCCCACGATTGCATCACGCTCTTCCTCGGCAGCTCCGAGCGTTACCTGGATTACTTCAACAGCCACCCCGGGGTCTACTTCCAGACGACCGGATGGATGGAGCGCGGCAAAGCGGACGGCGAGCTCAGCCAGCTTTCGGTGGGGAAAGTGCTGGGCGTGGGGCAAAACTACGAGGACCTTGTGGCGCGCTACGGCGAAGACAATGCCAAGTATCTCTGGAGCGAGTTGGGCGACTTAAAGAAGAATTACAGCAAGTTCACTTACATTGATATGGGGATGGGGCCAGACGCAAGCTTCGAGCGCCAGGCTCGAGAAGAAGCTGCGCAGCGTGGATGGAAGTTCGAGAAACTTGCCGGAGACCTCGGCATGTTCCAGCGGCTGGTGGACGGAGTCTGGGACGAGAAGGAATTTCTGGTGGTCCCGCCGGGAAAGCAGATTGTGGCGGATTACGGTGGCGGGCTTATCTCGATTAAAGGTGTGGAGTGATGAATAGTCGTAGCGCCGACCTTGAGGTCGGGCAGGTTCCGGCCTAAAGGCCGGCGCTACAAATCAAACTAGGACAGTGCTGAATGATGAATTCCTTGGAGCGCGTGAAGGCCGTCCTGGCGGGCCAGATCCCGGACCGCGTTCCAGTGTGCCTGCACAACTTCATGCTGGCGGCGCGCGAGGCGGGGATTCCCATGGAAAAGTACCGCACCGATCCGGAAGCCATCGCGCGCGCCCACTTGGACGCGGTCGACAAGTACGGTCACGATTGCATCCTTATTGACTTGGACACCACCATGTTGGCCGAAGCCATGGGAGCAACTTCCGAATGCGCCCCGAATGAACCCGGTCGCATCGTGGCCCCTGCCATCCGCAGCTTGGGCGAGGTCGACCGCCTCGAGGTGGTCAATCCGGAACGCGACGGGCGCATTCCCGCGCTGCTTGAAGCGGTGAGGTTAATTGCGAAGCAGGTAGGCAAGGAGGTGGCCATCCGCGGCAACGCCGACCAGGCCGCTTTTGATCTGGCCTGCATGGTTCGTGGAATCGAAGAGTTCCTGATGGAGTTGGCCAGCGATTCTGAAAACCCTGCCATCGGGCGCTTGCTGGAGATTTGCTATCAAAGCCATTTGGCCGTGCACCGCGCACTCGCTCGAGCGGGCGCGCACTTCACTTCAATGGGCGACAGCTTGGCGGGGCCGGATGTAGTATCTCCGGGAATGTTTGCCCGCTGGGCGCGGCCCCATGAGGAAAGGCTGGTCAAGGAGCTGGCGGGGGAGGGGATTTTCACGGTGATTCACATCTGCGGTGACACGTCGCGGATTCTGAGTTCTCTATCGAAATATGACTTCTGCGGATTCGAACTGGATTACAAGACGGACGCGGTGCGAGCCAAGTCCAGCGTGGGGGCGGGGCACGTGCTGTTTGGGAACATCGACCCGAGCGGAGTGATCGCCCGCGGGACACCGGCGATGGTGAGGGAAAAGACCCGCCAGTTGTTTGCCTTGTGGAAGCCCGGGGGGCTCTTCGTGCTCAACGCGGGATGCGCCATCCCTGCGAATACGCCGGAAGAGAATATTCGTGCCTTGATCGCCACGGCGCGCGAGGAGGGAGTGTATGAATAGTCGCGAACGCGTCTTCGCGATGTTGGAAGGCCGTCCCGTAGATTTTCTTCCCGCCATGCCCATCACCATGATGTTTGCCGCCGACCAGATTGGGGCGAAATACTTCAACTACGCCACGGACTTTCGCGTCCTGGCCGAAGCTCAGGTGTGTGTGGCAGAGCGATTTGACTTTGACTACGTCAGTGTCATTTCGGACCCTGGTTGTGAAGCGTCGGCTCTGGGCGCCACCTTGAAATTCTTCCCCGACCAGCCTCCCGCTATCGACGAAGAGAACGCGCTGCTGAAAGATAAGGTCAAGCTTGCCAGCCTCGAGGTCCCCGACCCCGCCCGGCCTGGAAGGATGCGCAACCGGGCCGAGGGCGTAAAGCTGCTGAAGGAACGCGTGGGGAATGATAAAGTAGTGGAGGGCTGGATCGAGGGTCCTTGCGCGGAGGGGGCCGACCTGCGAGGCATTAACACTCTGATGCTGGACTTCTACGATGATCCGGCTTTCGTGCGCGACCTGTTTGAATTTATCGTCGAGGTGGAATTGCGTTTCGCCAGGTTTCAGGTGGAGTCGGGAGCGGATCTCGTGGGGGTAGGAGACGCCGCAGCCTCGCTGGTGGGGCCGAAGTTTTACGACGAGTTTGTTTGGCCTTATGAACAGAAGCTGGTCGGCGCGCTGCATGCGGAGGGGATAAAGACCCGTTTGCACATCTGCGGGAATACGCGGCGCATCCTCGAGGGGATGGGCAGGCTGAACTGTTCCATGGTTGACCTGGATTCGCTTTCGCCGCTGTCCGAGGGGCGCGAAAAGATGGGACCTGGACAGGTCCTCCTCGGTAACCTCGACCCCGTGAGAGTTCTGAAGGACGGGACGCTCGAATCCGTTTACGAAGCGGTAGGCGAGTGTCATCGGCAGGCGGGAGAGCGCTTCATTGTCGGACCGGGTTGCGAGGTTCCGCGGGAGACGCCACCCGCCAACCTCCAGGCCCTGGTGCGTTACGCGCGTGAGCACACCGCGGCTGGCTCGTAGGGGCGGCCCTTGTGGCCGCCCAGGGCAATCCGTCAGCTGACGGATCAGCCGACGGGTTGCCCCTGCGACGATAGGTTTGGAAGGTTATAGAAAGGCTCTTGACTCTGAACCCATCCCATCGGATTATTCTCTGGCCCACCCGCGTCGAGCTGAGCGCGCCGGCCGGAACGCCGTTGCGCGATTTGTTATTCGAACAGGGAGTGGAATTTCCCTGTGGCGGTCAGGGCAGGTGCCGGGGCTGCCGCGTCCGTGTGTTGAAGGGCAAGGCGGAAGTTAACCAGGCACAAGAGGAGCGGCTTTCGCCGGAGGAGATTGCCCAGGGGTGGCGTCTTGCCTGCCAGTGTGCGGTCGAGGGCGAGCTGGAGATTGAACTGCGGCAGTGGGACGCCGCCATCCTGGTAGATGATACGGCCTTCGCCTTCCATCCCCGCCAGGGTCTGGGGGTGGCGGTGGATTTGGGCACTACAACGCTTGTGGCCCAATTGCTGGACTTGGCGAGGGGACAAGTGCTGGCGGTAAGCACGGCGTTGAATGCCCAGGCGCGTTACGGCGCCGACGTGATGAGCCGGTTGACCTTCGCGGTGTTGGGGGGTGGACAACACCAACTCGAGACATTGATCCGCCAGCAAATTGGCTCGCTGGTTGAGCAGTTGCTTTTTTCGGCGGGAAGGCAGGCAGCCGAAATCGCGGACATCGTAGTGGTGGGAAACACCGTCATGCACCACTTCTTCTGCGGGATCGATGCCGAGCCACTCACTCATTATCCGTTCGAGCCGGCGGAAGGGGGCCTGCAAACTTTCCGCTCCAGCGCCCTGGGTTGGAAGCTCGCGGGCGACCCTCTGGTGCGCTTCCTGCCCTGCCTGGGCGGATTTGTGGGGAGCGATGTGCTGGCCGGCATTCTGGCCGCAAAGCTCACCGAGCACGATGACTTGGTCGGACTTGTTGATTTGGGAACCAACGGTGAGATTGTGATTGGGAATAAGGAAGGATTGCTTTGCGCGTCTACGGCCGCGGGCCCGGCTTTTGAAGGAGCCAAGATTTCTATGGGCATGCGCGCTTCCACCGGGGCAATTTCGCAAGTGAAGGTGAACCGCGATAGGGCGCTGGACTGCCGCGTCATTGGGGACGGCGCTCCCCGCGGCTTGTGCGGGAGCGGACTCGTGGACGCGGTGGCAGCGGGACTGGACCTTGGGGTGATTGCGGATTCTGGGCGATTCTCGAACGGCGAAGCCAGTTGGATGCTGGCCTCGCCCGTCGCCCTCACCCAGAATGACATTCGCGAACTTCAGCTTGCCAAGGCGGCCGTGGCTGCGGGAATAAAGCTCCTGATGCAGAAGAGAGGCTCGAAGGAGCTTGCTCGCCTCTATCTGGCGGGGGCTTTTGGTAATTACATCGATCGCGCCAGCGCGCAGCGAATTGGCCTGATCGATTTTCCACCCGAAAGAGTCGAAGCCGCAGGGAACACAGCGCTTCTGGGAGCCAAGCTGGCCCTGTTCAGCCTCGATTCCGAGCAAGGTTCGTATGCCGGCGTTCGCCGCCGCGTCGAGCACGTGGCGCTCAACGCCGATCCAAATTTCCAGGATGTTTTTGTGGAGGAACTGGCATTTCCACCGCGTAGCGCCGACCTTTAGGTCGGCAAGTGCTGGCCTGAAGACCAGCGCTACGAGTCAAATGAGGACAGTAAAACGGCAAGACAGACACTGACAAACTAAGGAGACCGAAATGAGCATCTTTGAGGAGCTGCAACAAGCAATAATCGACGGAAAGGCCCCAGCGGCCAAGGAATTGACCGAGAGAGGGTTGAAGGAGGGAATCAAGCCCCACGAGTTCTTCCCCAAGGCCATCATTCCTGCCATGGATGAAGTTGGGCGTCGCATGAGGGATTGCGAATTCTTCATTCCGGAAGTTCTGATCGCCGCCCGCGCCGCCAGAGGCGCCACGGACCTCCTTCGGCCGCTACTGTCGGGTGACGAAGCTATCAAACCCGCGGGTACGGTGGTCATTGGAACGGTTAAGGGTGACCTGCACGATATCGGCAAAAACATTGTGGCCATGATGCTGGAGAGCGCGGGGTTCCGGATTGTGGACTTGGGAGTGGATGTTTCACCGGAAAAGATCGTGGACGCCGTGAAGCAGCACTCGGCAAACTTCGTGGCCTTGTCGGCCCTCCTTACCACAACCATGGTTAACATGAAGGCCATTATTGAAGCCCTCGGGGCGGCCGGCCTTCGGGACAAGGTGAAAGTCCTTGTGGGTGGAGCTCCTCTCACCGATGCTTGGGCGCATTCGATCGGGGCCGATGGCTATGGTAAAGACGCTCCCGGCGCCGTCGAGTTGGCCCGCAGGCTGGTTATCGCTTCCGTCTGAAGCATGCTTTGGAATGCGGTCCCCTCTTGCGGGACCGCTTTGCCTCTCGAGATTGCTCGAGTCGCCGCCCGCCTCGTGTCATTCCGAGCGTAGCGAGGAATCTCGCTCTGTTTCCTTCCTCGACAAACCAGGGCCAGATTCCTCGCTGCGCTCGGAATGACACTTGGCCACGATGAGAATGCAAGGAAAAGCCGACCCTGCAGGTGGGGAGTCGGCGCTACAAAATGGGAGCCCGCTACGGCGGGCCCCACACCAGAGGCGCGCCTGCTTGGCGGAAGGGCAGAAGGAGGGGTTGGACTGTGATGACTTCACGAGAACGAGTAAGTCTTGCTCTTCAGCACAAGGAGGCCGACCGAGTTCCACTCGATCTGGGCGCCAGTGCCGTGACCGGGATGCAGGTGGACACGGTTTACGGCCTGCGCCAGGCGCTGGGCTTGGACAAACCCGGCACGCCGGTCAAGGTGGTCGAGCCCTACCAGATGCTGGGAGAGATCGGGCCGGACCTCCGAGGGGCGCTGGGAGTGGATGTGGTGGGCTTGGGCAAGCTCGCCAATATGTTCGGATTCAGGAATGAGGGCTGGAAATCGTGGACCACCTTTGCGGGCACGCCGGTCCTGGTTCCCGAGGGTTTCAATACTGAACCCGAACCGAACGGCGACATCCTGATGTACCCGGAGGGTGACAAGTCTGTCCCAGCCAGTGGCCGGCTGCCCAAGGGCGGGTTCTATTTCGACAGCACAGTTCGCCAGCCGCCCATCGACGATGCAAGCCTGAAGGTGGAAGATAACCTCGAGGAGTTCGGGCCCATCTCACAGGCGGATCTGCAATACCTCCAGCGTGAGGCAGAGAGGCTTTACACCCAGACGGACAAAGCCATCCTGGCGAACTTCGGCGGCACAGCGTTCGGAGACATTGCCTTGGTCCCTGGTCCCTGGCTGAAACACCCCAAAGGAATCCGCGACGTCGAAGAGTGGTACATCAGCACGGCGACCCGCCGCGATTACGTATACAAGATCTTTGAACGCCAGTGCGAGATCGGTCTCCAGAACCTGGAAAGGATTCGCCGGGTCGTGGGCAACAAGGTCGCAGCGGTTTTCGTGACCGGGACCGACTTTGGATCTCAGCATGGCTCCTTCATTTCCCCCAAGGCCTACCGCGACCTGTACAAACCCTTCCATATCCAGGTCAACAACTGGATTCACCAGCACACCACGTGGAAGTCCTTCATCCACTCCTGCGGGTCGGTCAGGGCGCTGCTCCCGGACTTCGTCGAAGCCGGTTTCGACATCCTGAACCCGGTGCAATGCTCGGCGGCGGGCATGGCGGCTTGCGAACTCAAACAGGAATTCGGAGCGCGCCTCACCTTTTGGGGCGGCGGCGTGGATACCCAACACACCCTGCCTTTTGGGACTCCCGACCAGGTGCGAAAGGAAGTGTGTGAGCGCTTGAAAGCCTTTGGCCCCGGCGGAGGCTATGTCTTTAATACCATTCACAACGTGCAGGTGCGCGTTCCCATCCAAAATGTGCTGGCGATGTATGAGGCCGTGCGCGAGTGCGGGCGGTACCCGCTAGCCTGAAGGGGTACGTTGCTTAATACCTGGTAGAACTGCACGGTCCAATGTCATTCCGAGCGGAGCGCGGAATCTCGCTCTGATTCCTTCTTCGCCTACGCCCAAAGAATAAGCTGGGAGCTCGTCAATCGAGACGACGGAGTGGAAGCAAACATGGATGCAGGTAAACGGACGGCAGAGACGAGTTCCGAAGCAATAGTACTTGGAGCACAAGAAGCACTTGCTTGTCACACCTTGCGTCTGTCCAAATTCCCCAGCTTTTTCTGGCCACGCGCGGCGCGAGCCGCCGCAGACCAGAGCGAGATTCCTCGCCATGAAAATGGTTGTGCCGAAGGCACCTTGGAGTGCGGTAGCGTCAGCTACCGCCTGTTCGCTGGGAATTCAAGGCGGCAGCTTCGCAGCCGCAGTCCAAGGCGCTTCGCGCATTTTCATGCAAGGTGGTGGGCCGAAGGCCCATGATGTCTGCGCTCGGAATGACATCCCCCACCGGAACAACGGGCTCACCACCTACCCCGATCGAGCGCTTGGCGAGGTAAACTCGCCGCTACAACACCAAGCTAACCCGCTACCGAGCAAAGGCCTGCTGAAGGTGCCGCGCACTTGGGATGGTATAATGAGCCCTAGGTGGAGAAAGAGGTGGCGTGGGATTTGAAGGCCACGCGCAGGTTCGGGCTCGAATCTCTGCTGAAATGGCAGCGCAGATGAAAACCCTGGAAGAGTATGCGGTCTTGGCCGGGCAGAGCCACGGTCACATGTGCCCCGGCCAGATTCTGGGCATCCGCATGGCGATGCTGGGGCTGAAGTCAATTGGTATTGCTGATCCGGTCAAGGCGCGCAAGCGCCTTTTAACCTTTGTGGAGATCGACCGTTGCGCCACGGACGCCGTCAGCCTGGTCACCGGATGCCGGTTGGGGAAGCGCTCACTCAAGTTCCTCGACTATGGCAAGGTGGCGGCGACTTTCGTGGACCTCGAGACGGGCCGGGCGGTGCGAGTGGCGGCGCGTGACGACGCGCGCGTCAAAGCTAGGGCCATGTTCCCCGCTACGGCCGACGCCTCGCAGGCACAACTTGAAGCCTACAAGGTGATGGAGACCGCTGACCTTTTTGACCTCCAGGCGGTTCGCGTGAAACTGAAGCCAGAGGACCTGCCCGGACGCCCGCGCTCCCGCGTCACCTGCGCGCAATGCGGCGAAGGCGTTAACGACGGGCGAGAGCGCCGCCTGGCGGACCGCATCCTGTGCCGGAGTTGCGCGGGAGAAAAGTACTACGAACTAGTGACGAGTGACGCCCAGGATTCAGAAGTCAGGATTCAGGATTCAGGGGAAAGGGAGGGGTCCGAGAGCGGATGTTAGGGATTTGCTTTTCCCTAGCCCCCAGTCCCCAGCACCCAGCCCCTGGAACCTGACACCCGACACCCGACACCTAGCACCTGCTTTTTTATGTCTGGAAGCCCCATCCCGATTCCTGACGACCGGCCGCCAATGCTCCCCGTCCCGCGGCGATATTGGCCCGTGGTTACCCTCGTGATCCTAGGGATCAATGTTGCTGTTTTTCTCATTATGACCTTCGCTGGGGGCTCGACCAGCACTGACGTGCTTTTGGATTTCGGGGCATCGTTTAGTCCCTACTTTCGACGTGGGGAATACTGGCGGCTGGTCATGCCGATGTTTCTTCACATCGGTTGGCAGCACCTGATCGTCAACAGTTACGCCCTCTTCATCCTCGGCCCCATCCTGGAGCGAGTTTACGGTTACGGGCGTTTTGCGCTGCTGTACGTTGCCGCCGGTATGGGCAGCTCGGCCCTGTCCATGAGCCTCTCGAGGAACATCGCAGCGGGCGCCTCCGGAGCCATTTTCGGAATCGCCGGGGCCATGCTGGTGGCTGGCTACTTGCACCGTGACCTCGTCCCGCGCCGTTGGGGACGCGCGTTCGGCAGAGGAGTTATTCCTTTCATTGTGCTCACGCTGATCCTCGGCTTTTGGGTCAGAGGCATCGACAAGTGGGGGCATTTGGGCGGACTGCTGAGTGGCATGGTGTTGGCGGCTCTTATCCCACCGCCCGCGCATGACCTGGCTCCGCAGTTCGGCGACGCGCGGCCTTCGCAAGCGGCCATCGTTCTGCCGGTCGTCGTAGTGGCCCTGGCAATGGCCTTGACCGCGCAGCATTACGTGATTTCACGCGAGGTTGTCCGGTTACTCCAGCAGGGCGAGCGGTTCCGGTCTGCCCGCCAGGATGCCAAGGCGCTGGAACGTTTCCAGGCCGCTGCCCGGCGGTTGCCGCGTGACGAGCGTCCCCATGTGATGATGGGCGCGCTGTATCTGCGCGAGCAACAGTTCGACAAAGCCATCCAGGAATACAGTGAGGCGGTGCGCTTAAGCCCGGGCGCTCCGGAGGCGCAGCTTGCGCTGGGCGTGGCTTACCGCATGAAGGGCGACTTGGGCAAGGCGCAGCAGGCCTTCGAGTCCGCCCTGGGCAAAAACCCCACCACGACGGAGGGACAGCGGTTGCTCGCTGACCTCTATGCCGAGCAGAAGCTCTTTGCGGAAGCCGTCCAGCATTACAATCAAGCCTTGCAGATCGAGCCTCAAAGCGCCGAGTCGCACAATAACCTGGCGTGGCTTTACGCCACCTGCGAAGACTCCAAATGGCGCGACCCGCCCGCCGCGCTCGAGCACGCCCGCCGTGCGGTCGAGCTGACCCAATGGAAAGAGGCGGTATTCATCGATACGCTGGCGGAGGCTAATTACGCCAGCGGAAGTTACCAGGAAGCCGTCAGGATCCAGTTGCTGGCCTTGCAGCTCGACCCGCAAGACCCTGAGCTGCAAGAGCACATGGCCCGCTACCGCAAGGCCGCCGGCGGGTAGCAAAGCGCGCCTATTCTTTGCGCACCACGCCGGTGACACCGGCCACGAGCAGCGTGGAAAAGAGCCAGCCAAAAACAATCTGGCACCAGCGGAAAGCTCGTAGAAAATCCGCCCACCTACGCGAACCGCGTGGGCTTGGGTCTGCAGTCCAAAGGTCCTTTTGGCCAAGATTGAACAGCGGCACCGAATTCTCAAGCGAATAGATGAAAGCGGTGAAACGCTGGTAATGGTCAGGTGGTCGGCCGTGGGTGCGGAGGCAATAGTAGGCATCCCTGTCGGTGGGTACAACTGCTCCAGCGAAGTATCCCTGCCGGAAAAACCACCATCCCATTGTAATCAGGAAGAGGAGGCCTCCGACACCTATCCGGTGGGGGTAGTAGCCGTATCCCAGAGTGGTTTTGAACGCCCGACTCATGAGGCGCGAAAACAATCCCTGGTCCTCTGCCTTTCTCCTCCGGCTCTCCATTTCATATAACACACGGCGCGCACCTCTCGCGTGTCCAGCCTCGCGCAGCACGTTGGCAAGCTGGTTGTACGGCTGGGGCTTGAATTCCGGCTGGAGCGCAAGCCACCTGAGGCGCGTTTTCGCATCCGTGGGGCTGTTCCCCGAAATGTGCCCGTAGACGAAGCCATCGAGAAAGAGATTCCCCCTGGCGGGCCAGCTCTTCTCGTCGTCGACAAGAGAGCCAGCCGAAGCGTTTGTAAGGTTAAGCCACGTCGCCTCCGTCGCTTCCACTCCGCGCCAAAACAGGGGACCGGCAATCGCGGCAGTTTCAAGGTTCATCTCACCGAACTTGCCGCCGCTACAATCGAGGTCGCCGCCGATTTGGGCGCCGGGCACCCGCACCTCGCCCTCGGCGCTGAAGCCTTCGCGGAGGAAAACGCCGCCCTTTACGTTGGCGCCGTCGGCGCTCAGCGCGTTCCCGCCCGGATTCTTGAACGTGCCACGGCGGCAGGAGAGGTCGCCGCCGATTTGGGCGCCGACCAGCCGCACCTCGCCCTCAGTGCTGAAGCGATCTCTGAGAAAGACGCCACCCTTCACGCTCGCCCCGTCGGCGCTCAGCGCGTTCCCGCCCGGGTTCTTGAACGCGCCGCCGCTACAGTCGAGGTTGCTTCCGATTTGGGCGCCCAGCAGCCGCACCTCGCCCTCAGCGGTGAAGCCGTCACTGAGAAAGACGCCACCCTTCACGTTCGCCCCGTCGGCGCTCAGCGCGTTCCCGCCCGGATTCTTGAACGTGCCGCTCCTACAGTCGAGGTTGCTTCCGATTTGGGCGCCGAGCAGCCGCACCTCGCCCTCCGCGCTGAAGTCACCGCGGAGATAAACGCCGCCTTCCACTTTCGCGTTGTGGAAGGTCAGCGCGCCCTTGCCCGGGTTTTTGAACGTGCCGCCGATGCAGGTGAGGTCGCCGCCGATTTGGGCACCGACCAGTCGCACCTCGCCCTCGGCGTTGAAGGCATTGTTGAGAAAAACGCCACCCCTCACCTTGGCGCCCTCGGCAGTTACTGACAGCACACGACTGCCTGCAAGGATCAGCGCGGGAAGGTCGGTTGAAATCAGATTGGCGTCGTCGGTGAAGCGGCAGCGGCACAGGCCGAGGGGAAAGGGTACACAGACGAACGAGAGATCCAAGCCGGCGGTAACCTTAGCAGCGTGGATCTGGATTCCCCTGGGATCGACAGCGCTCGCCGCATCGCGGTCTTTACACAGCCAGCGGATCAGGTCGGCGCGAATCTCGCGTTCGTGACCCCATTGATCAGCGTTGGCGGGGTCATTGGCTGGGTCATCGTCGAGGGCGTTCGGCCCGCACCACGCCACTTCTCCCTTGGGCGCCGCGCGCAAAAGCTTGAGTTCGGCTTGGCTCAACGCGCCGAAGCGGGCCTGCGCCAAAGCCACGAGGTCGTCCGCCGGCCGCCGAGAACCCTCCGCCACCATCGCCACCTCTTACAGCAGAGGTTATATCACAAATCGCAACCCCGCGGAGGCGCGCACGGCAACCCCCCTCACCCGGGCCGCTCCGGCTGGTGAAAGCGCCGGTCGCGACCCACCCTCTCCCCCAAGGAGGCTGTCTCAAAACTAGGTATTTTAGACTTTTGCACAGCATAAGTCATTGATTATTCGTTCTAAAAACCGTGATTTTGCCAGTTCTGAGACTGCCTCCAAGGGGGAGAGGGGCAGGTGAGTGAAGGAGTACCGTCAGCAATTAGGCGGGGGGGGCAAGCTCGGACTTGTGCAGATCCACCTGCCCAGATGTGCGGGAAAATAACCGGCGAGGAATCCGGCACAATATGCTACACTATCCTTGACTAATCTATTGAAATATAAGGTGTAGATTATGGCAAATAAACCGGCAACAAATACGGCAATTGAAAACCCCGTTCATATGGAACCGATGCTGCCCCGTGAGGGTGACCGGCGACTTGAGGACTTGGCCGTCGAACTCGTTTCAAGAGCCAGTGCGCTGGCTGGAAATCTGAATCCCGCCGTGCAGCGGTCCATGGGTGAACTTGTCCGCTCGATGAACTGCTACTATTCGAATCTCATCGAGGGCCATGATACCCATCCTCGCGAGATTGATCGTGCGCTGGCCAGGGATTACTCGACGGAACCAGGGCGCCGAGCGCTGCAGCTTGAAGCGGTCGCCCACATCGAGCTTCAGCGGCGCATTGATGAGGGCAAAGACGAGAAGGGGGAGGCCGCCTCGACGAAGTACGTTCTCTGGCTCCACCGGGAATTCTGCGAACGGCTTCCCGAGGAACTGCTCTGGGTTGAGAACCCGGACACGCACAAACGGATTCGAGTAAGACCCGGGGTCATACGAGATGGTGACGTAGCGGTGGGAAGGCATGTTCCACCTTCAGCCGGTTCATTGCCGGTTTTCATGGCGCGTTTCGACGAGGCTTACAGTTCACCTCACCTTTCAAAGCTGAGGCACATCATTGCAGTGGCAGCCGCCCACCATCGTCTAGTTTGGATTCACCCTTTCTATGATGGGAACGGCCGAGTTGCCAGGCTGATGTCCCACGCCATGCTGCGCCGCCTCGAGATCGGAAGCAGTCTGTGGTCGGTTGCGCGTGGCCTTGCCCGCAATGTGAACCGCTACAAAGAGCTTCTGATGGCTGCCGATGAACCGCGCCGTAGCGATCTCGATGGACGGGGAAGTCTCTCGGAAGCCGCGCTTATTGACTTCTGTGAATTCTTCCTCGAGGCGTCTGTAGACCAGATTGAATTCATGGCATCACTTCTGGAGCCATCCGAACTCCTTCGACGAATCCAGTTGTTTGTGGAAGACGAGACGCGGGCGGGGCGTCTGCCTAAGGGAGCTTTTCCAATTCTCCGAGAAGCCTTTTTTGCCGGCGAACTCGAACGCGGCCAAGCGCGTGAATTGACCGGTTATCAGGAGCGCATGGGGCGCACCGTCCTCTCGATGTTGCTCAAGCGCAGCCTACTGATGTCAGACAGTCCCAAAGCTCCGGTGCGCCTGGGATTTCCCCTCGATATCGTCGAGCGCTGGTTGCCGCGATTGTATCCTGTCTACTGAGCCTTTCAGTGGGGTGGCCTGGCCCAGGGTAAAATCCTGCTATCTCCGGCGAGGGGACTCGACTCCTCAAGAGTGATTTGCCCGAAAACATAAGCTTGCACAGGGTCCAAGGCTATGCTAGGCTTTTCCTAGGAGACCCCTATGGCGACGCTATACGTGGAAAACGTCCCAAACGACTTATACGAGGCCCTTCGGGAACGGGCGCGTCAGCATCGAAGGTCCATTGCTGCGGAGGTCCTGTCACTCCTCGGGGAGAATATTCCTACGGCGCAGGAACTAAGAGCCCGGCAGGAGTTCTTCCGCCAAGTACAGCGCTTCCAATCCCGCCGGCCCCGTTCGGCCGGGCCTTTTCCCTCGAGCGAGGAGATGCAGCGCGAGGACCGCTTACGGTGAGTCTTTTTGTGGTCGATGCCAGCGTGGCGGCAAAGTGGTTTCTTCCGGCGGAAGGAGAAACACTGACGGATGAAGCCCTCGAGTGGCTGTACCGCTACACGACCGGCCAAATCCGATTAATCGTACCGGACCTGTTTTGGGCCGAGTTTGCAAACATCTTGTGGAAAGCCGTGCGCCAGGGCAGGTGGACGAAAGACGCGGCGGATACAGCTATCGCGGCCATGAAGGATCGGAACCTGCCAACCGTGTCATCATTGGCATTGCTGGAAGCAGCGTTCGCCATCGCCAACGCGTTTCAGCGAACCGTTTACGACAGTCTCTATGTCGCCCTGGCGGTCAGTTCGAAGGCGCAATTGCTCACCGCCGATGAGCGATTGGCCCGGGCGCTTGCAGCAACTCTACCCGTAAAGTGGCTGGGGTCGCTGTAAGTCCAGCCGGACGACTGGACTTTCGACCTTTAACTTTGGACTTGTTCCGTGGCTCAACTTCCTCGCGTGGTGATACTCGGCCGTCCCAACGTAGGCAAATCCACGTTGTTCAACCGCATTTGCGGGCGGCGGCGGGCGCTGGTGGGTGACGAGCCGGGGATGACGCGCGACCGCCTTTACGCTCCTGCCACGTGGCTCGGCAGGTCGTTCGAGGTGGTGGATACAGGTGGAATGATTCCCTTCGAAAAGGATCTAATCCCCACTGAGATCATCCGTCAAGCCCAGGTGGCGATCGACGAAGCCGCTCAGCTCATATTGGTGGTGGACGCCCGCCAGGGGATCGTGCCGCTCGACGAAGAACTCGTGCAATTGCTGCGCCGCACGGCAAAGCCGCTCTCTCTGGCCGTGAACAAGGTTGACGCCGCGCAGCATTCGCCCTTGGCGGCGGAGTTTCACCGCCTGGGGATTCCCGACATCTTCCCCCTTTCCGCCGAGCACGGGCTGGGCGTGGACGACCTGCTCGAACACGTCACAAAGGAATTTACGGTCCCCCTCGAGGCATCTGAAGATGCGCGCGGAGAAGCCGCTGGCGGAACAGCCGCGGCTACGCAGACCCCTCCCCGAGATCAGCCGATCAAGGTGGGCATCATTGGGCGGCCCAACGTGGGCAAATCAACACTTCTGAACAGCCTTCTCGAAGAGGAGCGCTCGATCGTCTCGCCGCTGCCCGGCACCACGCGCGACGCCGTGGACGCGGAATTCGAGCGCGACGGCCTTCGCTTCCGGCTCGTCGACACCGCCGGAATTCGCCGCAAAGGCAAGACCAAGTTGCTGGCGGAGAAGCTCAGCGTGATTCAGGCGCGGAAACACTTGGAGCGCGCCGATGTGGCGCTGCTCCTGCTGGATGGCCCGGAGGGCGTCACGGCCCTCGACACCCACATCGGGGGCTACGCGCACGAAAGCCGGCGCTCGGTCATCATCGTGGTGAACAAATGGGACGCGGTCAAGAAAGGGCCGACCACCACGCGCGATTACCTCCAGATGATAAGGCAGCGGATGAAGTTTCTCGCCTACGCCCCCGTCGTTTTCATCTCCGCCTTACGTGGCCAGAAGCTGGGGGATTTGCTCAAGACCATTGCCCAGGTTGCGGCAGCTCGCAGCCTGCGCGTTTCCACCTCGGAAATGAACCAGTTCCTCAAAGAGGTGGATTTCGAGCGCGCTACAACCCCGGCCGGGAAGCCCACGCGGATTTATTACCTTACCCAGGGCGGAGTCGCTCCACCGGTGTTCGTTGCCTTTACCAATCGCGCGGGCAAACTCCACTTCTCTTTTGAGAGGTTTCTCGAGAACCGCATCCGCGAGAGGTTCGGCTTCTTGGGGACCCCTATCGTCATCAAACCCCACGAGAGCCGTTAACTTTTGGTAGTGTCTCAGTTTGCCGTAGAGGCGGCTTTACGCCGCCACGTGGCGAGGTAAACTCGCCGCTATAACTCCAAACTTAGACACTACCTAACTTTTGTTCCATTTGGAGGGTTTTAGCCAGAATGCTATACTAACCCGGATTGAGTGATTTTATGGGAGCCAACTTTTTTATGTATATCGACCTTATTGGGTCCCGAAAGGGAGTTATAGGCAATGACCTGGGAGATGGCAGGAGTTCGCATAATCTTTTTACTCATCATTATCGCGGCATCGTTCCAACTGCATCCATTCGGCCTTACCAGATTCTTTGCAGCCTTTTTGGGTGCTTCCCTGGGACTGTTTTTCATTTTCTTTGAGATGCGCCTGGAAAAAGCCAGCCTGAAACGCCTGATTGGAGCTGGCGCAGGATCGATTTTTGGAATTCTTGGGGCGCTAATGATCAGCCACCTGCTGAGCTTAACGGCGCTGGAGAAGGCTTCTCTTTCTTTTCTTCAGGTGACGTTGCTCCTTCTCATGGCCTACGTGGGATTGGTGCTGGGAGCCAACAAGGGCGATCTACTGAATCTCTCCGCCCTGGGAGGGTTGTTCAGCGCTGAGTCGAAGCCGAAGAGGAACTTCAAGGTACTGGATACAAGCGTCATCATTGATGGCCGCGTGGCCGACGTGTGCGAAACGGGCTTCATTGACGGGACGCTGATCGTCCCGCAGTTCGTCCTCCGCGAACTGCAATTGGTGGCTGACTCCTCCGACCAGCTCAAGCGCAATCGTGGCCGAAGGGGCCTGGACATCCTCCAGCGGGTGCAGAAGATGGGCACCGTCCAGGTGCAGATTGTCGAGGAAGACTTCCCACAGATGCGGGAAGTGGATATGAAACTCATCGAACTGGCCAAACAGTTCGAGGCCAAGATCGTCACCAACGATTTCAACCTCAACAAAGTGGCCCAACTCCAGGGCGTGCCGGTGCTGAACGTCAACGAACTGGCCAACGCCTTGAAGCCTGTGGTGCTTCCAGGTGAGGCGATGCGCGTGTTTATCCTCAAGGAAGGCAAGGAATACAACCAGGGCGTCGCCTACCTTGACGACGGCACTATGGTGGTGGTGGATAATGCCAAGAAGATGATTTCCAAGACCATCGACATCGCCGTGACCAGTGTTCTGCAAACCACCGCAGGCAAGATGATCTTCGGGAAGTTCGAGGAACGAAAAGCCGTCCCCGAACCCGTTCATCAGTAGGCCGGGCGCGGGTGGCTTCGCGATTCACGAGGCGGTGCGGGATGCTTGTCGTCCCTGCGGGCAAGCGCGACGAGGGGACGAGGATTCGGCCCCTGACACCGGACATCGGGGACCTGCTCTTATGAGTGTGCTGGCTATCATTCCCGCGGCAGGATGGGGGGTGCGGATGGGAAGCGCAACGCCCAAGCAATTCCTGTCGCTCGAGGGCGTTCCGATTTTCGTCCACACGCTGCGCAAATTCGTCGCCTGCGAGGCGATTGACGAAATCCTTCTTGGCCTGCGGGCGGAAGACACGGAACGCGCTCAAAAAGAGATCGAGCGCGAGCATTTCGCGAGGCCCGTGCGGCTGGTAGAAGGGGGGCCTTCGCGCCAGGAGACCGTGGCCCGATGCCTGGAGCAGACGGCGGCGGATACGGAAGTGGTGCTGGTCCACGACGCCGTGCGGCCGTTTATCGACCTGGAAATGATCCCGCGCATGGTTGCCGCCGCACGCAAGGAGGGCGCAGCCATCCTCGGCATTCCCAGTGTGGATACCGTAAAGCAAGTGCAGCGTCACATGATCCTGGGGTCCATCCCGCGGGAACGGATCGTGCTGGCGCAGACGCCTCAGGCTTTCCGATATGAAATTATCCGTGAAGCTTATGCCCGGGCCACGACGGATGGCTTTCAGGGAACGGATGACTCCAGCCTTGCAGAGCGGCTTGGCTACAGCGTCACCGTGATTATGGGTTCCGACCGCAACATCAAGATCACCAAGCCCTCTGACTTGCCTCTCGCCCGCCTTTACCTCGCGCAGGAACGCGAACAGCAGGAAGCAGCAGGATGAAGGCCTCCAAGCGTCCGGTGAAGCGCGAAACAGTGGTAGCGCGGACCTCCGGTTTTGAGGTCCGCGGCTCTCACCTGCGCTCGCGCGGGGAGAAGTCTCCTTCACGCGCGCCGCAACCACCGCCTTCACAAGTTCTGACTTCTATTCGTGCGGGCATCGGGAACGACTTGCACCGCCTTATTCCCGGTCGCAAGTTCGTTCTGGGCGGAGTTCGAATCCCCTTCGACAAAGGGCCGGCAGGCCACTCAGACGGCGATGCGCTGGCGCATGCCGTGTGCGATGCGCTGCTCGGCGCTGCCGCGCTGGGCGACATCGGCCGGCATTTCCCCAACACTTCTCCCAAATGGCGCGCCGTCTCGAGCCTCCTCTTCCTTCGTCATGTCCGCAAGCTGTTGCAGGACGCCGGCTATACGATTGTAAACGTTGACGCGACAGTAGGCCTTGAACACCCCAGACTCTCCCCCCATATCCCTCGCATGCAAGAAAAGCTGGCTCAGGCGCTCGGCCTGGACGCCGCCCAGGTCAGCGTGAAAGCCAAAACCGGCGAGGGGATGGACGCCCTCGGCCGCGGTGAAGCGGTGCGGGCAGACGCTGTCGCGCTCATTAGGAAGAGATAGTCGAGGAGTCGAAAGTCGAGAAGTCCAGAAGTTAAGTCGCGCTCATTACCAAAACATGCCACGGTAGGGAGCTGATGGCCTTTCCGGTCTGCGAGGGGGGCGCGGTGGGCTGTCCACCTGTCGAGGGTAGGGCAAGCCCCTGGCTTGTCCAAATTACCCTCGATCCAATCGGCCATGACCCGCGGCTCCGCCGCCTGTCGTGCGGAAAGGCTTCGCCTTTCCGAAGGACGGGCATTCTGAGCAACCTCCTCCGCGCAGGCTGGAAGGCTCAGCCTTCCAGCCTGCGTGGAGGAGGAGCATGGCTTCAGCATTGGGCGGAAAGCCAGAGGCTTTCCGCAAGTCAGGGCGGCAGAGCCGCGCTGAGCAATGCTCTGAGCTACTAATTTGGACAGCCCTGGGCAAGCCCTACCCCTACGACTTGTAGGGGGACGGCTTGCCGTCCCCAGATCGGACGCCTGCCTTTCCAATGTGTGTTACATTCTTGGGGTCGACTTAATCTATGCGAAGAGACAGGTACGAGCTCACAAGTCGGACCTGGGGTTGGGTTGAGGCCGGTGAGCGTTTAGTCTGGCCGCCGCTGAACATCGCTCACCGGGGGGCAGGTGGAGAAGCTCCGGAAAATACCTTGGCAGCTTTCGAACTGGCCCGCCGGCAGGGCGCGGGAGGAATTGAGTTGGACGTTCACCTTTCTTCCGACGGCATGCCCATGGTCATGCACGACCAGCGCCTGAGCCGCACCACCTCGGGCAGCGGTTGGGTCAGTGAGCATCGAGCAAATGCGCTTCGCCGATTGGACGCCGGATCATGGTTCAACCGGCGTTTTCCCGAAAAGGCGCGGCAGCGTTATGTGGGCGCGAAAATCCCGCTCCTCTCCGAAGTGCTTGCCTGGGTCCGCCAGCACAAGATACTTGCCTTTGTGGAGATCAAGGGGGGAAGGAACGCATATCCGGGCATCGAAGCCAAGGTGTTGGATGAGGTCGAACGCGCCGGAGCGTGGGGGCTTGCGACCGTAATTTCCTTTGACCTCGCAACCCTGCGCCGGGTCCGCGGGCTCGATTCTCGCATCTCGCTGGGGCTGGACGTTTCCCGGTCTCTGCTCGCCCTCCGGCGGGTAAGGTCGCTGGCAGGCAAAGCCGTCCTTCCACATTGGGCCGTTGCCTCACGGGGATTCATCCGCCGCGCGCACAAGTATTCGATTCGCGTTTTTTCATGGACTGTAGACCAGCCCGCGCGGATGGAGCGCAAGATCGCCGACGGTGTGGATGGAATCATCACCAACTACCCGGCCAGGCTTGCGGAAGTCCTTAGGCGACTCAGAATTCAGGAGCCAGAATTCAGGAGTCAGAAGTCAGGAGACAGGAGGTGGGCTGTTGGCGGGCCGTGAGATTCTTAGGAGTCGTCGCGAAACGACCATTGCATTCGTCTCCGACCAACCCCCTCATCCCCGGCCCCTCTCCCCCAAGGGGGAGAGGGGAGTAGGAATTGGATCAGTTCTCCCCTCGCCCCCTTGGGGGGGGGCCGGGGGTGAGGCGGTTCGCGCTCGAGAATGGAACGGTAATGACGTGATAACGCTCACCCTGCCACCTACTTACTTTGTATGAGCGAAGCAAGGAAGAAAACCGCCAAGAAGTTTGTGATCTCCGGACGAGTTCAAGGAGTCGGCTATCGGTTCTTTGCCGAGCGATGGGCAGAGCAACTTGGCATCGCCGGTTACGTTAAGAACCTCTGGGACGGCACCGTCGAGGTTTATGCCATTGGCGACGGGGCGTCTCTGGAGCAATTCAAGCTTCGTCTGGCGGAGGGGCCGCGCATGGGTCGGGTGACCGGCGTCAGTGAATCCGACGCAGAGGTGGACAAGCACTACCTCCGCTTTATGATCGAAGGCGGATGGTAGAGATCAGTGGGCAGCAGGCAGTAAGGCTGGAATTGCCGATTGCCGATTGCGGATTGAAAACGAGGAATTTGGCACAGGGCGTTTTCAATCGTCAATCGCCAATCGGCAATGAATAAGAAGGCAGCGAGAGAAACTCAAATTCACGGAGGAAGCGTGGTGGATCTTAAGAGCCTGATTCGCGAAGTTCCGGACTTCCCCAAGCCCGGCATTGTTTTCTACGACATTACCACTCTGCTCAAAGACCCCGTTGGACTTCATAGCGCCGTCGATGCGCTGGCCAACTGTTTTGTTGGGCGCAAGATCGACTGCGTGGTGGGGATTGAGGCTCGCGGCTTTATCTTTGCGCCCATGGTGGCCTACCGGCTTAACGCCGGATTCGTTCCTGTGCGGAAACCCAACAAGCTTCCTGCCGCCACGGCGCGTGCCGCTTACAACCTCGAGTACGGCACCGACTCGCTCGAAATTCATCGCGACGCCGTAAGCCAAGGACAAGATGTATTGATTATTGATGACCTGCTGGCCACAGGCGGGACGGCGGTGGCTGTGGCAGGGCTCATCGAATCACTGGGTGGAAGAGTTGCCGGGCTGGGATTCCTGATTGAGCTGGGGTTCCTCAGGGGTCGCGCCAAACTCAGCAAGTACGACCTGCATTCTGTCCTGGAATACTAGCTACCCCCCCTGCGAGCCAACTTCACCCTCAGCGGCGTCCGGAGGTTCGAGGGCTCTCAAGATCTCATTCAGGAAGTGCTCCTCGGGCAAAGATCCTTCGATAGAAAGAATCTCATTGACAATGGTTTTCGGAACTGCGTGGACGCCATACTTGGCCGTGCAATCGGGGAACTCCGTGGCCTCGATGCCGTCGGCGCGGATGTTGTCATTCTCCATGGCGAACTGATATGCCAGGCGCACGGCCCGTGGACAGTGAGGGCAGGTGGGAGTGACGAACACTTCGAGGTGAAGCGGCTTACTCAGTTGGGCGAGTTTGTTTCGACTGTTGGCCTGGAGGCCTGAATCTCCCTTTGAAACCGCCATGATGGCATCGAGTAAAGTGGAAAACTCGTATCCGGCGGGCAAGCCGTAAAAGCGAATGCCGTAGTCCTTCTCGTTGCGGATGACGGTGGCAGGAACTTTATCCACAGCGTACTCCGCCGCTTTCTCCGTGTCGAGCAGGAAGTTGAACACCTGGAGTGAGAGCTTGTCTGAAAGGGCGGCGAGCTCCTTCACAAGTTGTAAGGTTTCGGCGCCCAGTTCCAGATTCAACTCCTGGGTGAAGTGGACCAGCTTCACCGGGTTCACCATCTGTTGCAGTCTTTCGCGGATTTGGACGGCATCTTCGTCGCGGATCAGTCCCATGCTTATTTGATGCTTCAAGGCAGGGTTAGTTGCGGGGCTTCAGCTCGAGGTGCGGGCTAGAGTTCGCTTTCCGAGTCAAAGCCAAACTTCTTCATCTTGTAGCGAAGCGCGTCGCGGGAAATATCCAGAAGTTTGGCAGCGTGGGTTTGGTTTCCGCCCGTCTGCTTTAGGGCCAGCCCTACCAACTCCCTCTCCACTTCTTCGAGCGAGGTCCCCTGCTTGGGCAACTCCAGGACAGGAATCATCCGCCCCGAGGCCAGCGGACGCCAGGAGGTGGTGGCGGGGGTCACGAGGGGAGGCGAATCCACTGATGCGCAGTCGGGAATCGCCACCGGCGCGAGGTTCTCAAAACTCTGCGACTGGCCCGTTACCTGAATCGGAAGATAGGTGGGCCGGATGTAGTCGGCCTCCTCGAGAATCATGGCGCGCTCGACAGCGTTTTTCAATTCGCGCACGTTTCCCGGCCAGTCGTAGGCCAGCAGTAGGTTGCGAGCCTCCTGCGCGATGCCCCGGATGCCCTTGCGAAACCGGAAATTGTAACGCTCGATGAAAAAGTCCACGAGGGGAAGAATGTCTTCCTTGCGGTGCCGCAGAGGAGGAATGAAAATCGGGATGATGCTGAGACGATAGAAAAGGTCCTGGCGGAAGGCGCCCTCGCGGACGCCTTGCTCGAGATCGCGGTTCGAGGCCGCGATGACCCGCACATCCACCCCGATGTCCTTGATCCCGCCAATGCGCCGGATGGTTTGGTCTTCCAGAACCCGCAGGAGCTTCGCCTGGAGATAAGTTGACATCTCACCGATTTCGTCGAGGAACAGGGTCCCGCCATCGGCAACCTCGAAGAGGCCTTTCTTCTGCGCCTTGGCGTCGGTAAACGCTCCGCGCTCGTGCCCGAACAGTTCGGCTTCCATCAAGGTCTCCGGAATGGCCGAGCAGTTGATGGGCACAAAAGGCTTATCGGCGCGCACGCTGTCGTAATGGATGGCTTTGGCGACCAGGTCCTTTCCCGTGCCGCTCTCTCCCTGAATCAGCACCGTAGACGCCTCGCTGGCCGCCACCTTGCGCACAAAGTTCATCAGTTCCATCATGCGCGGGGATTTGCCCACCACCTCGTGGTAGCCGGAACGCTTCCGCACCTCTTCCCGCAGGCCATCGCGCTCGGAGCGCAACATGGAACGGTCGATGGCATTGGCGATGGTGATTTGAAGCTCGTCGAAGTCCAGGGGCTTCTTGATAAAATCCAGGGCGCCCAATTTGATAGCAGTTTTGATATCGTCAAGCTGGGGATCACCGGTAATCATAATAACCGGGATGGAGAGATTGTTCTGTTTGATCTCGCGCAGGACTTCAATTCCGCTGAGGTCGGGCAAGCGCACGTCCAGGAGGATCAGGTCGGGCGACTCGGCGCGGATCTGCGCCAGTGCGCCCGTGCCGCTTTCCGCCTCCAGCGCCGTATAGCCCCACTCCTCGAGTTGTCGGCGGACGGACCAGCGAATCAGCTTCTCGTCGTCGACAATCAGGACCTTCTCATTGGGCATAGACTTCTCTGGATTCCTCGACCACCTCGCGCAGGGGCAAGCGGATGATAAACCGGCTTCCTTTTCCGAGCTTGCTTTCCACGTTCAACATGCCCCCATGCTGGCGAATGATCCGCCGGCAGAGTGACAGACCCAGCCCTGTGCCTCCCCGCTTGGTAGTGTAAAAAGGACGGAAGATACGCTCCAGGGATTCGGGAGGGATGCCTGCGCCGGTATCGCTCACCGAGATTTCCACCAGGTTCGCTTGGCCTGGGCCGCCGGGAGCCTGGAATTTGGCAGCGATCGTGACCTTACCTTCCCGCTCGATGGCCTGGACACCGTTCAAAACCAGGTTCAAGAGCACTTGGTGAAGCTGTTCCGAATCCATGCGAAAGGCAGGGAGGTCCGGTGGAACCTGAACGGAAAACTCCACCTGTTTTAATCCCGTTTGCTGCCGGGCGAGGTGCAAGGTGCGGGCAAAGGTCTCCTTCAGGTCAGCCCGGCCGAACTGCGGCGGCTTGGGCTTGGCATAGGCGAGCAGGTCGTTCAGCACCTTCTCGATTCGCCGCACCTCCTGACGCAAATCCTCCATGACTTCGCGGTCTGGGTGGTCTTTGGGAAAATCTTTAGTAATAATCTCGATGGCGCCCGCAATTCCAGCCAAGGGGTTGCGAATCTCATGAGCTACTCCTGCCGCAAGTTCCCCCATCGTCGCCAGATGCTCCGCGTGGAGCATTTCCGTATCGTGAGCCCCCTGGCAGTTATCGCAGAAATCCTTCCACCGGTTGGCCAGCGTTCGAATCTCCCCTTCCAGGCCAGTCGTGCCACCTTCGAACTTCACCGGCATGGTAAGAGTAAAGTAATTGGGGGCAATTCTTTGGATGGCCGTGCGAAGCTCCGTGAGCAAAGCCCAGGACCGCCGTTCTTGGTAAATCAGCATGCCCGTAGCGGCGGACAGCGCGGCGAGCAACGCAATGGCCACCTCAAGCCGGACACTCAACCCATTGCGGAGCCATTCCAGCCCTGTGAGCAGGATGATTCCCACCATGGCAGAGATTAAGACCACCAAGTTCTGCCCAAAAGTCGGGGGGAACCCAAATGCGCGTTTTAGGGGAGCCCAATTCAATGCTTTGGTCTTTCCCTCCTGCTGACCTACCGCTACAATTTTAGCATACGGTGAGGAGAGTGGCCAGAAAGCCCGAAACATTTTTGAAGAGACGAAACTCTCCGCTCACTTCCATCCCATTCAGTCGCGGAGAGAGGTGATGTGCGCGATGTGGTGCCGGCCGTGCCAGGCGGCCATGCCAAGGTATTTGTCCAATGTCACCACTCCGAGTTCGGGGTGCCGGAAGGTGCGCGCAAAATCCGCAGCGCGCAGCGACCTCAACAGGAGTACACAGCGCCGGTGCAAGGATTCCAGCAACGAAAGCGAAAGTTCCGTTGGCGCCGTGCGCGCATCCTCAAGTGTGGCCCAGCGTTCCTGGGCAAACGGCTTGATAGTCGGCTCATCCTCCGTTAGGGCAAGCCTGAAACGGACGTAGATATTCATGTGACTGTCGGAGAGGTGGTGGACCACTTGCCTCACTGTCCAGCCCCCCGGCCGATACGGAGTATCGAGCTGCTCCGTCGTTAACCCTGCCACGGCCCGGCGGAGCTGCGCAGGCGCCTGCTCGATCTGAGCTATTAATTGCTCTCTCTCTGCCTCCGTGATGACTCCTCCCCATTGGAACTTTCCGATCGGGTATTGCAGGTCCATAGAACCATGCCTCCTTCGCCAAATTATTCGAATTCCCTGTGAAAGATGGGCTCACATCATTCTACCGTGCAACCTACGTCTTCAAGAGTGAGATGAAGTCCCGGGGAGAAACAATGGCGATGCCTTTGTACTCACGCAGGTGGAGTAGGTCACTGACATCGCCCGTTACAAGGTAATCGGCTTTCCCGCCAACGGCTGTGGCTAGAAATTTGTCATCATCGGGATCGCTGCACACCTTCACCTCGGGCAGATGAACCACCAGTTCTGCAACCTCCCATAATATAAAGGACACGTCAAAGATGCGATCACCTATGCCATAGCGGTCACGAATGCGGGGGCGGTTTAGGACTCCGATGATCTCCTCGTTGACAGGCGGGCTGGACAGCAGGGTGAACTGCCCTGACCGGAGAGCCTTGAGTATGGCGGCGGGAAAGCCTTGGGGACTGATCAGGCCGGAGACGAATACATTGGTGTCCAGCACGACCCGAAGCTTAGCGGCCATGCCGGACCTCAGTAACAGCCCCTAAAATATCTGCCTGCAATCGCTTTGGCCGGACTTTGCGGTTCTTATCCCATATTTCCTCGACCGCTTTCCAGGGATCGTAACTCTTGAGGGCCCTTCGGGCGACAATCGCTTCCAAGCAGAGTTCGTTGATGGAACGACCGCTTTCAAAGGCTTCGCGGGCCAGTTCCTGATGGACTTCGGGTGGAACCCGGATAAGGATCCTGCCGGCGTAACTCCGCATGCAAACCACCTCCTTCTCAAGAATGATAGCACACTATCATGCTAGCAGGTATTCCAAGCTCTGCGAGTGACTGGGCCCTGAACTTCCGGCTCGGGATCGAGGGGGTTGTGTATACTGTCCAGGGGACTTGCTCGATGGCCCGACGCCGCGTTGATTGTCGCGCAGTCCGCACGATATCGGCCTTTCTCGGCGCGTTCCTGGCGCTGACCACGGGCCTCGCCGGCGGGCAGGATGGTACCATCCGCTGGCCCTTGCCTGATATCAAGCAGTTACTCAGCGACGTCCCGGAAAATCAGAAGCAGATAGAAAGGCTGGTGGACCAGTACAGTTGCACGGAAATCGAGGAAGTACACAAGCTCGACAGGAACGGCCAAGTGAAGAGATCTGTCGTCAAGGAATACCAGGTTTTCTACCTGGGCGGGGAGGGTGTAAGGCGGCAGGTCAAGAAGGATGGGCGGCCCTTAAGTCCCGGCGAGCAAAAGAAGGAAGATGACCGCGTGGAGAAGCACATCCGCGAGTATGAGAAGAAACACGGCGAGGAGGGGGAAGGCACCGCGAGGAATAAGAAGGAACAAACGGACATCTCGACATTCCTTCGCGTGTCGCAGTTTATCCGTCCCCGCTGGGAGGAGTTTCGCCGGCACGACGTGGTTGTCTTCGATTTTGTGCCCAATCCGGATTACAGGCCGCGGAACAAAGCGGAAGATCTGCTCCACAAGCTGGGGGGAACCATGTGGGTGGACGACCAAGCTCGCCAGGTGGTGCGCCTGGAAGCTCACCTGAGTGACACACTTAAGCTCGGGGGCGGCCTCTTGGCCTCAGTCCGCAAGGGAGCCTCGCTGGTGATCGAGCAGGCCAAAACGAATGACGAGGTCTGGCTTCCCTCCTACGTCGAAGGTCACTTCTCCGCGCGCCTGCTGCTCTTCGCCAGTGCCCTCGGTGACTACACCTCGAGATTCAGCGATTATAAGAAGTTCCGGGTAGAGACCGTGACATTGCCCTTGAAGGACAAAAAGTGAGGTGCGGCTACAACTCGGCGCATAGCCAAAAGCCTGCCGCCTGCCTTTACAGGTCTCCGAATCAACGCGAGGTCCGAAGTTCGGGATCGGAATGACAACCTATCTGCCTCATCAGCCGTGTCCGGCGTTGGCGCGCAACTGCGTTTCACAAAGGGTCCTTTGCACAACGCCGTCGGCCTTGACCGCGTTGAACAGAAGTGCTCATTTTCTGTAGATCGAGGTCTCATTGTTAGTGTGGATTGAACAGTGCACGGGTCTTCTCTGGCAGGGCGGATATGAACTCGGAGATTAGACGCTCCAGATGCCCGAACTGTTTTTCCGGCTGCCACCCAGGGTTCTTTTCAAAATCCATCCTCTTCAGAGTCAAGTGCGCAAGCCGCCAGTCCAACTGGTCACGATAATCTTGAAGCCATGACGGTTTCGCAAGGAGGTTCTGGAATTCCTTACGTAATTGCGTCTTCTCCGGCAGGTAGTCGGTTACAAACACATCTTTAAATTTCCTCTTCTTCGTCGGGTCAATGCGCGGGTAAAAGAAATCGAGTAACAGGCGCATATGGATCAAGCACGATTCGCGGATCATCGCATCAGCCACGCTACCGTACTTTGGCTTGCCCCACATCGAAGCAGCAGTTCGAAATCTGTTGATCTCAAAGCTCAGGTGTTTGCGGAACATCTCATCCAACTGATTTTGCTTTGGCGGGATTCTTTGAAGTGTGCTCATACGAGATCAGAATACCAGTTTCACAAAGGGCCATGTCTGAAGCTGGCTTCGGGCTCCTCATCGCATCGAAAATAAAGGAGATTATACTGAGAGTGCGACAGTCAGGAAACCCGCCGCAACTCCATTCGCAACTTGCCATTCACTATTTCATTCCCCCACCGCCACTCGGGGGCGGTCCTCCAGGTGCGCTGCCGGTTATGCGTAGGCGTGAAGTCCCGGCAGCAGGTAGGTGACGCCAAAGAAAGTGAACATCACAATGCCGAACCCGATGATCGCGAAGTAGGCGGAGCGGCGTCCCCGCCATCCGCGCGTCAGCCGCATGTGTAAATAAGCCGCGTAGGTCAGCCAGGTGATGAGCGCCCAATCTTCTTTTGGGTCCCAGCTCCAATAGGAACCCCAGGTCCTGTTGGCCCAGTAGGCTCCGGTGATAATCATGAGGGTTAGCAAAGGGAAAGAGATGGCCACGGTCTTATAGATCAACCCGTCAAGAGTGTCCCGCTGGGGCAAGAAATTGGCGATCGTGCCGTATTTCCCGCTCAGCACTTCCCACGCCAGCGAAGCAAACAGCGCGCAGACAATCCCCGCCAGCAGGAACGGGCTTGCCGCCAGATGAACGCCAAAGTTCTGCCCCGTTTGCGGCACAAAATACGGCCCGGCGTGGACCTTCAGCAGGAGCAGCGCAAAAGCCAGCGCCTGCCCAAAGACCGATGCCAGGAAAAGCCGCTTGGCCCAGTTCTCCCACTGGCCGGCCTTCTCACCATACGAATTGAGGAGATTAATTACCAGTGTCGCCGCCGCCAGCCCTAGCACGATAACAAATGGCCACCCCAGAACCGAAATGGAAACCAGCAGCGGTTCCTTGGGAGCCAGCATCACCTTCTCCTGAGCCTCCGCATCCCAGGCAGGGAGCAGGAAAGCCAAGTTACTATCCACCGAACTGATGACTATCGCCGCGTAAATCGCCCCCACTAGTCCGGATGTCCAGCTAAGGAAAGTGCGCGCGCTGACCCCATCCTTTATGAGGAACAACAAGGCCAAGGCAAAAGAGATTGTAAAGCCCGCGTAGCTCAGCATGGCCAGCGTAACGTGAATTTGCAGCCACGTGCTCTGGAGCGCGGGAACGAGCGGCCTTATCTCACCCGGCAGCACCTGCAACAGAATTATCGCCAGGGTGGCGATGGGCAGGGTTATCGCGCCCAGGAAGGGGATTTCGAGTTTCCACTCCGCCACCTCGTGCAAGACCACGACGGCCCAAGAGAAAACCAGCACCATCTCGTAGATGCTCGAAAGCGGGGCGTGCCCTGCGGTAACCCACCGCGTCACGATGGCCCCGGTGTGCAACAAGAGGCCGCCACGCGTCAGCGCCTCAGCGCCCGCCAGCAGGTTGGACTGCCGAACCGCCAATGAGGAAATATGGAGAACCGAGGCTCCCAAGTATCCAAGAAGTGCGAGATAAAGGAACTTGTCACCGCTAGCCCACCCGGAACTCCCAATCAGATGCGGAACGGAAACGGCCATCACGACAAGCACTGCCACGCTGACGGCGAGAAGGATCCCAGTCCCACCGCTGCTGATCCGGTGTTCATGGACATGCGCCGTGAGAACTTTCGCCATACTTCATCTCCTTCGTCCGTTGTCCGTGGTCCGTTGTCCGTGGTTGGTTGTGCCACCATCCGAACAACACCGAGTCCGTGCGGGAACCCGCCCTGATTAGTTTGCAGCGCTCAACGGACAACAAACGACGGACAACTGACAACGGACCACTGACCACTTTTTCAGCGTGCTCTAGGCAGGAATTGCTTGCGCAATATCAGGTTGCGCAGCGCTGAGTGCAGTTTCCAATTCACCCGCCAGTTCATTGAAACGTCTTTCAAAACTCTCACGATACTTGCTGGGCTGTCCCCCCAGCAAGAGCGCCGGCCGCCCCTTGCGGTCGCGTCCGACTACACCCCACATTCGCACGTGCGACATATAGAGGGCCATCATCAGGCCTGCGGTCAGCAGCAGGCACCCACCCCAGATCAGGTTCTGGCCGGGTTCGTGCGCCACTTGCAGCCCGGTCATATACTCCATTTCCAGGTCTCGAAGCTGAAAGTTGATCCCTGACTCATTAGGCGGCGCCATGTCCGGAGCCTTGGGAAAAATCCACACACCCGCCTGCTTCCCTCCTGGCGCCGTCACCGCCAACTGGACCGCCGGGTTGCGAGGCTCATCCGAACGAGAGGAGATCCGGTTCCCTTCCAAAACGAAATCCGGGACGAAATCAGCCAACTCGACTTTCGTACCCTGATCGTCGAGACGAGCCGGTTCCCCGGGCCGCAAAGTGAACGTCTGCGCAGGGTGTTTGCTTCCGCCCTGCTCCGCCCAACTGGCCTCGAAGACCAGCTTGTGAGGCGTGCCGGTGGGGCCGTAACTCGCCTGGAAAAACCTTATCCCCTTATAGGTGAGGGGGTCGTTCACATAGATTGTCTTGCGGGTGACCTCGCGCCCGTTCTCCTCCACAGCCAATTGGCTCCAGTACTGCTTTGGCGAACCGTCGGGGTACTTCTCTATGCCCACACCGTCGCACCGCACAGCAAAACCCAGCCGATGCGCTGCGCCCGGCGCCGTCATGGGTTCAACGGACTGGGTCCGCGCCCCCGGGGTCAAGCTCACGAATCCCTTGAAACCCCACAGGCCATCAAGGATGGCGCCCGCGAAAATGATCAGCAGACTCGCGTGCACGACGTAAGGCGCCAAACGCGCTGTGCGGTGCTTTTCCACATATAGGGTTCCCCTCTCCAAGGCTTTCGGCTTTGGCGGGTAGCCCAGGTCGCTGAGTTTCCGGCTCGCGATGGAAAGCGCCTCAGCGGGCGTGTGGAATCCCAGTGGTATCTCCTTCCGGAAGGGCAGTTGGTGCACGAACCACTCGTCCGCCGTCATGTGCGGCCGGGCAAACAATCTCCAAACTTGGGGAAAACGCTCCAAAGATGCCAGGGTGATGTTGGCTCCCAGCAAACCCAAAAGCAGAACGAACCACCAGGCATGGAAGACATCGAACAAGCCCAGGGCGTTCAAGATCCGGGCGACTTGCGGAGCGTAAAGCTGCTCGATTTGCCCTTCCCGCGCCATGGGACGCTGGAGGATCATTGTCCCGATGATTACTGCGGTCCCTAGTGAGCCGAGAAGAATCAAACCGCATTTCAAGGAGCTGAGAAACCTCAAAAACCTGTCCACTGCCGTTTGCTGCTTTGCCACTATTCGCTCCCAGCACAAGCCTGAAGAATTCCTGGATTCGCCGACCCTGCGGCCATAAGGATGCGCATTTGGTGGGCCAGGGAGGACGAAAATGTCCTAAATTCTCAATCCCTTGAAAATACGCTTGGACCTCCTTTGCGGTCATAGAGTCTGGGGGCTTCTGTCACTTATCGCACTAGAAACTTGGGGCAAAAGTCGCACGAGAATGCGCGAACAAACTCAATTTGTCGCTTTTTGGGAGGATACGAACGATACAACACCTAAATTCCTCAACAACTTCAGAATCCGCCCTGAGGGAATCAAAAATGCAGACAAAAGGGCAGCCATCTTAGTGGTGTCAATTTCTGAGGAGGCCTTAATGAAGACGTTCCCGATTACTCGCACTTCAAACGACATTCCTGTTAAAGAGCTCACGCCTACCCCCAAGCCCGTTGTGGTTCCAAAAGAGGCGACGCCCATGGAAGTGCAACCGACCTTTACCCTCGCCTTCACGCTCGGCACTCGCATGCGCGATTTGCACGACACAATCATCCGTACCGTCCTCCAGCATACGCGGGGTAACAGGCTGCGCGCAGCTCAGCTCCTTCACATCAACCCTCGAACCATCCGTCGTCGTCTGGGCAAGAAGGAAGCTGTCGGCACCGTGACACGCGCCGCATAGCACTCTTCCAAGTCTCGGCTGGCGATCCTCCCCCCGTATCACTCGCAGTCAGCCTCTTCTCGCGCCGTGAAGATTTCTACGACCTCATGTAGGGCCGCCCTTTGGGGCGGCCTGTCCGGGGTAAGTCTTGCCAGTACTGCGCTCCTTAGTCAGAAAAGTCCGGCAGGCGTGGGACCACTGAGAGGCTCAGCACTCTTAGTGTCAAAGCATGAAAGGGACTAGGGCGCAGAGAGTCCCATTCGGTTTGCAGCCAACAGCCGAGTTGGGGAGGAGGCGCTCTATCGCGCTCGGCGTGAGCTGCCTCGGGGTACCCCGCGTCTGGGCGACAGAGGTGCAAAGTTAGCGACAGGCTGTCCTTCAAGCACTCAGTTTTCATCATCCTGCAAACGGGGCGGAGATTGGCGCGCTACGTGCTTAGATGAATTCCAAGCCGCAAACGCGTTCAGTTCGTGGTTTCGGACCGCCTGTGGAATGCAGGTTGAGATGTTGGAACAGGTAAATGGTCGGGATTGGAATCAGGTTGCACGGGATGGGCAGGATACTGCCGGTATGGAACTCACCGGTCGAATACTGATCGTAGATGACGACCCGCACTTCCTGCGGGTGCTGGCACGCATCCTTTCGGGTGAAAATTTCCTTGTCACCTCAGCGGGAGGGGCATGCGACGCATTAGAACTAATAAAGAGCGCACAGTTCGACTTGGTTATCTCTGACCTGCGCATGCCTGAGTGCGACGGCCTGAACTTCCTGGAGGCTCTGCGGCGCGACGGGAACAATGTCCCTGTTATCATCCTCACAGCGTACGGTGAAGTTGATACGTACTTGGCAGCTATGAACGCTGGGGTGACTGAGTATTTGAACAAGCCTATTCACTCCGAGGAATTATTGAGAATCGTCCGCTCCTGCCTGCGCGCGCGCGCCAATCGCCGCCATACCGCCTCCCCCAATCACGTCTGATGATTTTGGATTAGGGCTTCCGTCGTTCCCCAGCCCATAGCACGTGACACCTGGCACCCGAGGCAGGCCCCCCCCTTGCCCGAACCGCCTCCCGATGAAGTGCATCCGGACGGCGGGCCACCCTTTTCCCCCAGAGGGGGAGGAGGGGGAGTGAGGTGGCCCGTGGTCCAGGCCACCACGCCCCAGCGCCTGATCCAAAATCCAAAATCTAAAATCCAAAAATGCCCCAGCCCCCAGCCCCTAGTACTACTACGTTAAGTTAAGGTGGACGATTTCGTTTGCGAATTATGCTGCCACAATACGCACACTCTCCGGTCCAGGTAAACAACAGGCGTTGGATCTCACGGCGCGTCTGTGGCAGGGTCCACCCAGAAGTTTTTTTTGTTGCGCAACATCTCCAAGGTCAGGAAGGCATGCGCCAACATAACCAAGGTGACGTGATGGTGCCAGCCCGTCCAATTGCGGCCTTCGTAATGGTCCAGCCCCAGTTCCTCCTTGAGCTGCTGATAATCCTGTTCGATCTTCCAGCGGCTTTTGACGATGCGCACCAGCCGTCGCAGGGTGTAGTGTCCCGGGCAGGTCGCAGAGAAAATATTTCGTGGGCTCCTTCTCGCCGGGCGGCCATTCCACCAGCAGCCAGACCTCCGGGTGGGGCGGGTCGCCTTCGTCGAATCCGTGCGCGGGCTGGACGCGACAAGCGTAGAAGCGGGACTCCAGCCAGCCTTTGGTGCCTTCTCGCCAGCGCACCTGCTTCCACCCACGGGCCTTTTCCGCCACTTCCTGCACCGCGCACGGCCGCTGCTCGCCGTAATGGTAAACCGTCGGCCGACGTCCTCGCCCCCGCGCTTTCCGCAGGCGGGGCGGTTTCCTCCACACCCTCACGGTGGAAGGAATGCCCAGCGCATAAGGAAGTTGGCGAGTCTCCAGCCCCTGGCGAAATTCCGTGACTTCCCCGTAGCCGGCGTCCGCCAACACCACCCCGCACCGCAAGCCCCACGCCCGCGCCTCGTCGATCAATTCCAGCGCCAGTTGCCACTTGGTCTGGAACTTCACCTCGGCGGGGATGCCGGCTGCGGCGCGCCGCTCGGGATCCTGCGTCCAGCTTTCCGGCAAGTACAGCCGCCAGTCCAGGATGGTACTTTCTTCTGCTCCCGCCTGATGCAGGCTCACCGCCACCTGGCAATTGGCCGTCTTGCCCAGCGTGCCCGAATATTGCCGCGCCACTCCCACCGAGTGGTGACCCTGCTTGGGGAACCCCGTGTCGTCGATGACCCACACCGGATCGGGCGTCAACTCCGCCGTCATGCGTTGCGCCAACCGTTGCCAAACCGGCGCCCAAGGCCAGGGACTCTGTCCGATCAACTGCTGCATGGCCTGTACGTTTCCCTCGGGCAGACGCGCCGCCATCGGCTCGATCGATTTGCGTTCGCCGTCCAGCAACAGGCCGCGCACGTACACCGAGCCCCAATGGCGTCGCTCGCGCCGCCCCAGCGGCTCCAGCAGGTCGGCCAAGAATTGTTCCAAGCGCTTTCGACATTTCTCGATTTCGCTCTCGGTCATGGACCGGAGCTTAGCACCTCTCCTGTGGGAGGTCAATAACTTAACGTAGTAGTACTAGCCCCTGACACCCGACGCCTGCTCCACTAGGCTTTTAACTCCACGATCGTAGCGCCGGCGCCACCTTCGTTGGGCGGAGCGAGATAGAACTTCTCAACATGCGGGTGGGAAGCAAACATCTCATGGAGATTCTTGCGCAGGATGCCTTTGCCGTGGCCGTGGATCACGCGCAACCGAAAGCGTCCGGCCATGTAAGCTTCGTCGAGGAACTTATCTACACGCTCGCGGGCCAACTCGGCGGTCTCGCCAATAACGTTGATCTCCGCCGGGGCCTCATCCGTGCGCCTGGCGGCAACCGCTGGCCTGGGAGCGCCCGTCCCGCCATGAACAATTCGCCGCACCTCGTTTCTCGCCAAGCGCAGGTGCAAGTGGCCGACCGCGATGTCAACCTGGTCATCCTCAGGCAAAGCCATGACCGTGCCGGGGGATGATAGATTGGCCACTTGCACTTGGTCGCCGACGGCGAGTGGCCTGTCTGGAGAAGGTTCTGCCTCGGCTATGGCGCCGCCGCCGATTGCCTCCAGAACCTGCGTGTTCCACTCTTCCCGGACTTCGCGCTTGAGCGAGGCCATCCTGCGCTCCAGGCCTTTCGAGGGTTTGGGGGCTTTGGTGGCTTCGAGTTGACCTTGAAGCTGCTCGATCACACCCTCCCAACGCTTCTCGTTGGCGCGCAAGGTCTGTTCCAGGCGCGAGTCCAGATCTTTCAGCCTGGCGCGGTGTTCCCTTTCGATTCTATTCTCCAGTTCGAGCTGCCGGGCCTCCTGTTCCTTCCCTTGCTGAACGAGCCGCCCGGCCTCCGTTTCCAGTTCCGCTTTCTGCTGGTGCAGCCCGGCAATCAGCGCTGCCGCTTCCGCATCCGCCGGATGCAGCAAGGTGCGCGCCTTTTCCACGATGCTCGGCTCGAGGCCCAGGCGTTGCGCGATATCGAGCGCGCTCGATTTTCCCGGCAGCCCGCTCAATAGCCTGTAAGTGGGCTGGAGAGTCAATTCGTCAAATTCCATGGCTGCGTTGAGGGCTTCCGGAGTCTCGGCGGCATAGGCCTTCAAACGCGAGTGGTGCGTGGTCACCAGCGTCATGGCGCCGCGCTGCCGGAAGTGCTCGAGGATGGCCACCGCCAGCGCCGCCCCTTCATTTGGCTCCGTGCTGGTTCCGAGCTCATCCAGCAGCACCATATCCTTCTCTCCCGCCACCTCCGCCATCCTCTGGATGTTCGTGACGTGGGCTGAAAACGTGCTCAGGTTTGCTTCGATGGACTGCTGATCGCCGATATCCGCCAGCACCCGCCGGAACAGCGGCAGTTTGAACTCGCTCGCCGGCACGGGGATGCCGGCTTGCGCCATGAGTACGGCGCTTCCGAGTGTCTTGAGGGCTACGGTTTTCCCACCTGTGTTTGGCCCGCTGACGATCATTATGATCTTGGGCGGGGTGAGCTCGATGCTCAGCGGGACGGGACTTCTTCCCTGGGCGCGCAGCGTCTTCTCGAGTAAAGGATGCCGGGCGTCTTTGAGCGAAAGCGTGCGGTCCAAGCTGAACTCAGGGATGCAGCCATCGTACTGGCGGGAGAATTCCGCTTTGGCGAAGGCAAGGTCCAGCTCACTCAGAATCTCGGTGGCCTGAAGCAAGTCTTCGCGCCGTTCCCGGAGCTTGCGGCTGAATTCACCCAGGATGCGTTGTATTTCGGCAAGTTCCCTGTCCTGGAGTTCTACCAGTTCATTGTTCAAGGGCAGGGTCTCCATGGGCTCGAGATAGACGGTTGCCCCGGACGAGCTTGCGCCGTGGATGACGCCTTGCACGCGCCGCTTCTCCTCCACGCGCACGGGAATCACGAACCGGTCGTTCCGAAGCGTCACCACGGCATCCTGGAGCACTCCCTCCTGGCCGAAGCGGCGCAGCAAGCGCTCCAGCATGGCCTGCACTTCCACGCGCAAGCGCTCGATGGCTCGCCGAATCCGCGCCAGTTCCGGACTGGCGGAAGAATCCACTGAGCCGTCCGGGTGGATCTTTCCCTCCAGCTCCGTGACCAGGTCGCGGAAGTCTGCGAGACTGCGCGCCAACTCCTCCAGCCGGAGCAACGGGCACTTGGCAAACAGCCGGTGAATCTCAAGCGCCGCGCGCGCCAAGCCCGTAAGCGCGAAAATCTCGAGCGCCCCCAGGGTGGCGCCCTCGATGCGAAGTTTCTCGAGCAGCGGTCGAGGGTCGCGCAGGCTCCCAAAGCTCGGTCTCGGGCTTTCGCGCAGATATTCGCGCGCCTCCTTTGCCTGTTCCAGTTGGCGACGGATTAGATCGATGCGCGTGTGAGGCTCGACTGTATCAAGAAACGGCGCGCTCAGCGCCCCGGAAAGGTAGCCGCGCAATAATTCCATGATTGCGGGAAACTCCAATACTTCACGCGAGAAACGATCCTCGGTATCGCGGCCTTCAATCGGGGAATTCATAGAAAGCAGGAATTAGAAACCAGAAAATGGAAAATAGAAACTGGAAAAATCGAAACTTTAGGAACCAGAAATTGGCAGCCCTCTCGATTGTCATTCCCATAGGGGTAGCCGGAGACCTCTACCGGCCATGTCAGAAACGGACGGCGTCGTAAGGGGGTGTTTCCCTCTCCCGGGGGAGAGGGTGGCCCGCGACGGCGCTTTCACTAGCCGTCGCGGGCCGGGTGAGGGGGCACTAGTCAGCCATCCCCTCGCCCCAGCGGTCAGTCTGACTTCGCGCCAGCTCCCATGACCCGCCCAAAGAACCCCGACGATATTTACATCCTTTGTTTTCAATAACATGCGAGCAACAAGCGGATAACAACCTGTGTTTTCATAGACATTCCCGCTTCGCAGTTGAGTTCTCCATGGCGAACCTTTTTTTCATAGACATTCCCGGTTCGTTCGTTGACTTTTGTAGCGCCGACACCAGATCGCGGGGTTGGCATTCGTCCCAAGCGTTTTCCTTCGGTGCTGACCTAAAGGTCAGCACTACGTCCTTCGCTCACATGGTCAGACGGTGGCCTTCCTTTGTTTTCATAGATATTCGCGGTTCGTTCGTTCAATTTTCGATTTTTCAAGTTCATTCTGCACCCATCCCGAGCGACATCCTGTCCAAGCCCATCGTGCCCGCAAGGCACCCTGCCAGTTGTGGATCTCCTCGCACTGACCGCGCGAGCATGGAGCAAAAGAGGAACTCGACCAATCCACCATTCATCTGTCTCCTCTTCCCTGTTCCCTGTTCTTTGTCTCCGACACCTGACACCCGACACCTGCCATCTAGAATGCTAGCCTATTGTGTTCCGCTTGTCAAGAGACAAAGGGTCAGTTTCGGTCTGTTCCAGTCCACCTGCGGTGCCGCTTGACTCGCGCCTCGTTGGTGGGACGGCGTGCAATGTAGGGTCGAACAGCGCTCGGCCATGGTGTGAATCGCCACGCCTGTAGGGCCGAGCCGGGGTGGCGCGGACGTGCGGATTACAGCATGTCTGTGTCTTGGACGAAGAGCCTCCCCGCCTGGCCCGCGACAGCGCTTTCACCGGTTGTCGCGCGCCGGGTGAAGGGGCACTTCCAGGATCAGGGTCCCCAAAGGTCAACTGCCCCGAGTACTTTCCGGGGACGACACGGATTACTTGCGGCCCGAATTCGTTGGCCCATTGCCGCAGGCTGGCTTTGCCTGTCTTTCTGTGTCATACTCATGGTCAATGAAGAAGCACCGAGCAACTTGGCTCTTGGCCGTGCTTGTTGCCCTTGGGTCAGGGCAAGCCGTGCCGCTTTCGAGCTTTGTGGGGCGTCGTGAGACTTCCGCCATCGCGCAGGTTGTCAAGGTGCGCCGACGCCAGCACCTCCGCCGCGGGCGCGTGGCCCGAGCGTACGCTACCCAGGCCTGCGGGTTTTTCTGGAGCAACGATCCCCTCATAGTCATCCACGATTTTTGGAGCGCTCAACTTTTGCGAGCTCCGCCACTCTCCTCTATTGCCTGATGGCATTTCCGGACAATTGAATTCTGGTAGAAGAGGAGGGCGTTGTGCTCCACTTTCTGACTTCTTTGTTTCGCGGTTCAGCTTCACATAAGTCGGAGATCGACTGGATAAACCAACGGCGCGAACAACTTGTCAAATTCCAGGACAGTGAATTGAGAGCTGCCGGTGAGCGCGCCCGCGATTTGCTGGAAATAGTCGCGGTTGCCGCCGTGGTGGGAGCACGCGTGCTGGGTTTGGTGATGTTCGACGTTCAGATCTGCGGCGCCCTGGCACTGGCGCGCGGAAAGATTGTTGAAATGCAAACGGGCGAGGGTAAGACCCTCGCAGCTGTTCCGGCGATCATTAGTTATGCCAAAGAGGGGCACGGGGTCCACGTGATGACAGTAAACGACTATCTGGCCCGGCGGGATGCCAGATGGATGGGTGCCATCTACGAGTTTTTCGGCCTCTCGGTGGGCTGCATCCAGCAGGGTATGGGCGCCGAGGAGCGCCAACGCGCCTATGCCTGCGACCTCACCTACGCCACCGCGAACGAGGTTGGGTTCGATTATCTTCGAGACCAGCTCGCTTTATATCCAAGGAATCAAGTGCACCGGCCCTTTGCCGTGGCATTGATTGACGAAGCTGACTCACTGCTCATCGACGAAGCACGGGTGCCGTTGGTAATTGCCGGCGGGGAATCGGAGCAAGCGCCGTGGATTCATCGGGCGGATCGCTTGGTGCGACACTTCCGGCGGAACGTTCACTATTCCGTGGACGAATATGGGAGAAACATCGCGTTGACCGAAAATGGAATCCAGGATGTGGAAAGCTCGTTTGCTTGCGGCAATCTCTTTACCGAGGAGAATCTGCCCTTGCTGGCGGCTGTCCAGAACTCTTTGCACGCCCATGCGCTGCTTCGCCGAGACGTTGATTACCTCGTGAAGGAAGGGGAAATCAAATCCATAGATGAGTTCAAAGGCCGAATTGTGCGGGAAAGGCGCTGGCCTGCCGCTCTTCACACCGCCATCGAAGTAAAGGAAGGCGTCGTTCCCAAAACGCAGGGCAGGATTCTGGGGTCGATCACCATGCAAAATCTGATCGCGCTCTATCCCCGGGTCAGTGGCATGACGGGCACCGCCGCCACGCAGGCGGAAGAGTTCCGCGAAATTTACGGACTGGAAGTGGAAGTGATACCAACTAACCGCCCGGTGATTCGCGTTGACCATCCGGACGTGACCTTCCGGACGAAGCACGAGAAAGAACGGGCGGCTATCCAGGAGATTCTTCACGTGCATCAAACCGGTCGCCCCATTCTGGTAGGCACGGTGAGCGTGGAAGAATCCGAACGGCTGAGCGCCAGCCTTCGGGACATTCCGCACCAAGTTCTGAATGCCCGTAATGAGGAAAAGGAAGCGGCAATCATCGCCAGTGCCGGAGAACGCGGAGCGGTGACCATTTCGACAAACATGGCGGGACGCGGGACAGACATTCCTCTTGGGGAGGGGGTGGCCGAATTGGGGGGACTGTACGTGATCGGAACCAACCGGCACGAAAGCCGCCGGATCGACAACCAACTTCGTGGCCGCGCCGGACGTCAAGGTGACCCGGGGAGCTCCCGCTTCTTCATTTCGCTCGAAGACGACTTGCTGATCAAATACGGCGTCGATAATCCCAGGCTCCGCTATGACGCGGAAAGCATCCAGCGGCTGGTAGAAGGCCAAAACCTCGACAATCGGCAATTCCTTCACAAGTATGAAAGCGTCATTGAAGGTCAACGACAGGCAATTCAGGAGCGACGCCAAGCCATCCTCGTGGGTGCGACCCCATGCTCTTCGGAACTCGAAAGGCTAGTGTCGTTGAACACGATTGACGATCTCTGGTCAGAGCACCTCGCGGCAGTCAAGGAGCTCCAGGAGGGGACGCAATGGGTCTCCTATGGAGGAGGTGAACCTCTCTTCGAGTACCTCAAAGCCGTGCACCAGCTCTTCGAAAACTTGCAGACGAAAATTACTGAGGAAATTCCAAGGCGATTGGCCGAAGCCAAAACCAACGGTTTCGACCCTTCTCAACGTGGTGCTACCTGGACATACCTCACCACGGACCAGCCTTATGGCCGTTTGGGCGGCCGATTTGGGACGACCCTTATGCGGAAGGCGTGGGCGCCTATATTGGCCGTGATAAAGGCCCGCCGGCGGAAGTGACTTGGATCTGTGCGGGGTCACGGCAGAAGAACCTGGCGCTGGCCACAACCCGCGACTAAAGGCATTGTGTTTGTCGACACTGTCCGCCGCCGATTCCTGGCGACATCCCCTTAACACCTGCACTCACGTGCCCTCATTTGCGCAGGATTGCCGAAAGCGAGCGGCGTGGCGCGGACCTCATTTGTGGGTCCGCGGCTCGTTCAAGAACCTTCATGGAAAAGACCCCTCACCTGACCCGCGCCGACTGGTGAAAGCGTCGGTCGCGGGCCACCCTCTCCCCAGGGAGAGAGTAAGGCCCCTTTTGGTCCGGGCGGCGGTTTCAATTTTCTAGTTACCGATTTCGGGTTTCGCAATTCGATTTTCGAGTTTCGGATTTCGCTTGTCGAGTTTCGGCTTACGAATGTCGGATTTCGGGTTTTGCATTTTCCAGTTTCTATTTTCCACTTTCCGCCTCGTCCGCCAACTGCCGGTAGACCCGCTGCGCTTCCTCGAGCTGCGCCAGCACATGCTTCTTCTCGGCCTCCGAGTTCCACCACGGCCACTGCTCGACCTGGGGGCGGAGCTTATCGATCCAGCGGACATAGTATTCCGCCGAAGCGCGGTCGCGGATCTTTCCGTCTCCGACATAGACGCGCACGGCATTGGTTATCGCCAGAGCGAAGGCCGAATCGAACCGCGAATCAGGCGGCCCTTCGGCCTCGAGCGAAATCCAGTCGCTCTCGGGCAGCCGGACCTGCTCGCGAAAGTGGGCCGACTTGCCGTCCGGGTTGACGGGAATCTCGCGCAACACCCCGCGCCGGTGGTACAGCACGAGTTTCGTCACCGGGACAACCGACTTCAAGCTCGCTTCAATGAGAACCGTACCTCCGCCCGCCGGAAGCCGCAAGGTGCTGCCGGGCAACTGCCCATCAATCTTCAAGTCGAGCAGCGGGGCAGTGCTTAGGAACGTCCGGCCCTTGCGCAGGGCCTCGAGCCATGCATCGCCGCTGAGCGGGCCATCGAGGTGCACGTAAGTTCGAATAGCGCCCAGCGTTCTGAGCGCATGGAGGTCGTTTTCCGAATCCTCGCCGCCCACCGGCACGAGCGCGATGTCGTTGTTGAGGAGGCGATGCCACACACCCATTTCCGCCCGCACGGCGCCGGACCACTCCAGCGCATCGAGCGTGCCCAGGGCTGCGTCCACCGGAAATCCCTTGGCTCCGTACCCCGACACAACCGGGTCCGCATCGCCGAACGGATGCACGTAGCCGGTGACTCCGCCCTGCGCCTTCACCTCGCGGAAGACATCTGTGTTCGTCGGATAGAGGCTGGCAATGGCAGTCCCTTCATAGTTCTCGGCGAAGGGCGAGTAGAGGTGGTCGCGCATGCCGAGCAGGAAGGTGTGTCCCCAGAACGCGGGACGGTACTCTTCACCGAACATGATCCTGATGCCGGGAACGGCTTTCTTCAGCGGGTACTCCTGCCTGCCGGGGCGGAAATAATGCCAGTCGAGCACGCGGTTGTCCTTATTGGCTGCCATGGCATTCACCATGTGCAGGTCTTCCGCGCTGGCCATCATGGCCAGGTTCTGCGGCGTGTCATGCAGGTTGCCGCCGTAGTTCATGTGGACGTGCGTCGAGCCGCTGTACCAGCCTTGGGCGGGGAGATTCGCGATGCGGCGCAGAGTGAAAGTGGCGGACGTGGTGCGGCCGGGCACGATCTCGAATTGCTGTTTATCAGGCTGGTACTCGAATCCTTTTATCGCTTCGAGGGTCATCCGCCCGGGTGGAAATTCGGCGGTGAACTCACCGGTTGTATGGAAGTAAGGCGGTCCGGAGCTGCTCAGCCGCGCATAGGTGTCAACCGGCGCATAAGCTCGGCCGTCTGCCCCAGTCCCCTGAATGCGCGCCGAGGTCGGCAGCCCTGTCGCCGCATCGATGACGCGCGCGTGAAGCCTGCCCATGGGGCGCTTCCAGGCGCGCGCCGTGATGCGAACCTTCTTGACGGCGCCGCCCCAGGTCTCCAGCAGGCATAACTGCGGCAGCCCGGCTTCATTCGAGATGAAGGCGATCCACTCGCCGTCGGGAGACCAGCGGGGATGAAAGTGGTCGTAGGCTCCGATGGTGATTTTGTACGGATCACCGCCCCCGATCGGGAGAAGGTAGAGATTGTTGTACTGGTCGGCCGCCCCGCCTGTGGAAGCGTACACAATGCGATTCCCATCGGGCGAGACGTGCGGGCGCGTGCGGTAGAGCGTCTGTTCGTGCAGGATGCGCGTCGCATGGCGCATGCCGCCAGCTATGGCCGGCGCCCGCCAAAGATCGCCCGAGCCGAGAGGCACGTCGCGATTCCAGATGAAGACCAGCTCCTTGCCGTCCGGCGTCCAGGCGGGCTGGGTGTGCATATCCCATTCGCCAAAATAGAGTCGGTCGCGCGGATAGGCGGCGTCCGCGGTAACCGCAACGGGCTCGCCGCTCCACCGGCCATCGTGTATGGCGCGCACGTAGATATTGAAATAACCGTTAGGCAGGGTCGATACGTAGGTGAGTTGCGTGCCGTCCGGTGAAAAGGCCGGGTCCAGGTAGATCGCGTCGTCGCTCGTGAGCGCGTGGAAATCGCCGCTGGATAGCTCTACTGCTTCCAGTTGAATGCGCCGGTGGTCGTAGTCGGAGGTGTAGACGATCCACTTTCCGTCAGGCGACCAGGTTGGCAAAGAGGCGTAGCCGCTGGTTTTCGTGATCTCGGCGGCTTTGCCTGTCTCGGGGTCCACAATCCAAATCGAACCTTGCATCGCCACCGCGATCCGCTTGCCGTCCGGCGACCAGCAAGGCGCCCAGGGGGTGGTTCCCGGCGCCGGCGGGATATAGTAATTCCACATGTACGGCCCGCCGTGGCGCGCGGCTGGATATCGCCCCGCATCGCTGAGGATGGGCGGCGGCTGCGAGGTGTCCGCCTTCTGCGCGAAAGCCATGCAAGAGAATGTAACCAGCAACAGAGCGGTTTCAGCGGCGCCCTTCATTTCATCACCACATCTTCGTGAATTTCCATCGTTGATCTCCGACCCGACCTACAACATATACCTGGAAACTGGAAAATGGAAAATAGAAAATGGCAATGGCTGGCGCTGACCCAAGTTGTTTGGGGCCTGTCCCTTAGTGCCTTCGGCCCGCGAAACTTGATGAAAATCGTATTTTCGACCCTGCGATCTCCCGAGTGACACGAGCAGCTGGTGCGGGGTAGCGAGGGTGGCGCAGACATTGTCTTGTATGTCTGCGCACAACGGGCGGGGCTATCGGACCATGGGTGTGGGGTGGAACCCAGGGGTCGGCGACATAGAAAGCAATGTCGCCGCCACCCGTGATTCGAACTTTCGCTGCCGATGCCCCCCGGGGAGCACTGATAGGAAGCATTTAGGCCCCACTTCCACCTCATTGGCCTCAAAAGCCTTGCCGGGACTCCGCGTCTTCGTATACGCTTCTGGTTAATGGGCGAGGGGCGTTCAGAACAAAAGGGGCTGGCCCTCCTGAAGGGATTGCTGCGACACTATCCCTTTGTCCTGAAGAACTTCAAACATTATTTCCAGAACCTTTATCGGCGTGAGATTCGACGCACCAACGTTGTGGCGCCCTATGCGGCGATACTTTACGTCACCCATAAATGCAATCTGGCCTGCACGTACTGCACCCAAAAGGAGCCGGACGTCTTCAGCCAGGAACTGCCCACCGCCGAGACCGTCAAGTTGCTTCGAATCGTGCGCAAGGGAACTGATTCGATCCTCTTCACGGGCGGGGAGCCGACCTTGCGCGACGATATCGAGGAACTGGCCCGCGCGGCGCGGCATGATTTGAAGTTTCGCTCGGTGCTGCTCATCACCAATGGCACGCTCCTGCATAAACGGCAGGGGTTGTTTGACTCCTTGCACAGCCTCATCGTCAGCCTGGATTCGCTCGAGGCGGATTCGACCAAGCCCATGTCCAAGCCCGCTGTCCTCGCCAGGGTGCTCGAGAACCTGCAACTGGCCAAGTCGCGCTTCTCGAAGCCAACGGACATCACCATCAGCACGGTCATCGAAGAATGGAATATCGCTGATATCGAGAGCATCATGGACTTCTGCGGCGAGCAGGGATTTGTCTTCGCCACGCAGACGGCGCTGAACGAGAAGTTGCCCAACCTTCGCCTGCGGCAGAACCCGCGCTACCAAGCCCTGGTTGAGAAGATCGTGCAGCGCCGGCGCGAGCGCGCTCAGCCCATCAATGGCACGCCCAAGCTCATTCGCACCCTGCTCGAGTTCGGCGATTTCCAGTGCTTCCCGACCATGTTTCCGCGCGTCTACCCCAACGGCGATGTGTTTTATCCCTGCGAGCCACTCAAAAAGATCGGTGGGAACCTGTTGCGCGAAGGATCGTTCAAGAAGGTCTTCGCGCGAGGCCGTAAACTCTACGGGGACATTCCCGACTGCCACGGCATCTGCCATCTGTTTGGGAATGTGCTTTCGTCCTACTACGCGAAGGACTTCTGGGGACTGGCCGGCGACACCATCCGCTGACGTAGGGAACAGGGGGCAGGGAACAGGGAACAGGGAATAGGGAACAGGTGTCGACGGCTGCTCTTCTCCTGCGCGCTGTTCCCGATTCCCTACTCCCTATTCGCCCTTCTCCTGTTCCCGGTTACCTATTCCCTATTCCCTAAGGACCGTTAATTCTCTCCGCAAGAGATTTCGCACCGTGGTTTCCGCGACGCGCGCCAGATGCTCGGCAAACACGCCGTCATAGCGGAACCGGGCTGTGCGCATCTCCTTTGCTTCCCAGGTAATCTCGAGGTCCCAGGTTTGTGCTTCTGCTTCAGGCTCGTCTGAGACGGGGATCCGTCGGCTGACGGACTGCGCTGCCAGCTCGCGCACCCGGACCAGCGGAATCTCCTCCAAAGTGTGCTCGCGTTCATCAACCACGAATAACCGGTCGGGATTCACGAAAATGCGCGCCATGGTTAAGGGCCGTTCTTTTCCTGCCGGGATGAACGCCCCGCCGTTCAGAACCACGAGTGCCTCGAGCTGGCGGGCCTGAGCGTCCACCGACTTGGCTTGCGGCTTGGCGCGAACCAGCAGGCCGAAAGCCATTAACGCGACACCCACAACCAAATCCACCACTCCGCCCTTGGCGTGCTTGTATCGCCAGCCCAGCAAGCACCCCAGCGACGCCATCAGGACTCGAACCGCCGACCATTCCCAAATCTTTCTGCGCAGGGCTCTGACTTTGGGAATTATGAGGATGCTCGCGAACAGTACTGATAGCGCGGCTTTCCGTACGGCGTGCCAGAGGCGCGCGCTCATGGGCACGACGGCTGGGGTTGTGTTTTTGTCAAGCATTGTGTTCAGCCGAACCCTCTCCCTCCTCGCCGTGGAACTGACCCCTCACCCGGCCCGCGCCGGCTGGTGAAAGCGCCGTCGCGGTCCACCCTCTCCCCGGGGGAGAGGGCAAGACCCATTTAACGTTCTTCGGCTATCCTTGGAATGACACGCGTTTGCGGCTCTTCTTCAAGTACTCGACTACCTGCTCGGGGCCGGTCACCAGGGTGACGATTTCCATCGCCGGCGACTTCCATTCCTTCTGGGTGGAGTTGAGCTGCCCTTCCTGTTCCAGGCAAGCGATGACCGGCTGCCAGTAAGGCGACATCACCAGGAGGGGCTTGCTCCCGCCCACCGTCTTCGATAGGCTGGCCTTGTTCATCATCTCCCAGGCCAGCGCCAATTCCGCCAGCGTGCCGGTTCCACCCGGGAGAACGACGTAAGCGTCGCCGCGCTCCAGCAGCGTCATGAGGCGTTCGGAAAACGACTTTGTGCGTACCTCATCTGCAATCCACTGATTCGCCTTGCCAGGCCAGACCTCGCACGTGACGCCGATGGTGTGGCCGCCTGCCTCGCGAGCGCCTCGCGCTGAGGCTTCCATTAATCCCCTGTATCCGCCATTGCAGATGGCGAACCCGGCTTCTGCCAACAGTCTTCCCAGTTGCCGTGCTTCCGCGTAAGCACGGCTCGCCTCCCCGGGCAGTGAACTTCCGAAGACTGTTATGACTTTCATAATGATTAGCCGCACCCACTGCCTACTGCTTTCTGCCTACTGCCTGCTTTTCTTGTGCCGGGAGTACCAATCATAAACGGCCAAGGCAATTTGGTCGATGGTAACTGCGCCCTGCCGCTCCTTGAGGGGGTGGCTATTTCCGATGATGGAGAAGACAAGCCTCTTGCCTGAAGGCAGATCCATATAGCCGGAAAGGGCATTCACCTGCTCGAGGGTGCCCGTCTTGGCGTGGATTTTTCCTTCCGCACGTGTCCCCTTGAAGCGGGCAACCAATGTCCCGTCCACGCCGGCCACAGGCAGCGTATTAAGGAATACCTCGAAAGCCGGGTCACTCGCCATGTGGATCAACAGCTTTACGAGTGTGTCTGGTGTCACCAAATCATCTCGCGAGAGGCCCGAGCCATCGGCGAACACCGTCTCGCCCGGCTCGGCGCCGATTTGCTGCGCGAATTCATTGAGTACCTCCAAGCCGTCCTCGAGGCCGCCACGATGCTTCACCTCGCGACCGAGAGTGCGCAAAAACATTTCCGCATAAAAGTTCCGGCTTTCCTTGTTGGTCCCCTTCACCATCTCCCGCAGCGGCTGGGAGTCATGCTCGGCCAGGACCACGCGCGGAGAAAGTGGGAGAGGAGTTTGACTGGCTGTCGCTGCCTCCAGCGGTGTTAGATGATTCACCTCGACACCGCCTTTGACGACAACGCCGGCGCCCTCGAGCGCCTGGCGGAAAAGTTCACCGACCAACTGCGCCGGATGAGCGATGGCCACCCGTTCGCTAGTCTCTCGGGCGTCGAGGGGGATTTGCCCCCAAATGTCCAGACGCATGGAATCCAGCTCTCGTTTTACGGACCAACGCTCTTCGGTTCCCGCTCCGCTGGTTTCGAGTCTGTTGTTGAGCTGGTAATAGTCCGCCAGGGGCTCAAGCCAAACCTGGGCGGGATCGCCGAGCTTCAATGCCGGCTTGATTCGGAGCAGCAAAGCATTAGAATTCAAGGCCAGAGCTGAGACGGCCGCCCCATAGCCCCATATCAGATCCTCAGCGGTCCAGCCGTGGGTGTACGGTTCCCAAAGGAAATAACTGTCGTCCGCTACCAGAGGGCCGGAGACTTCCAGCACTCCACGCGCCCTGATCTGCTCCGCCAGTTCTTGGAGAGTCGGGCAAAGATGATTCTTGGCCTCACCCGGATTCCGAAGCGGCGGAAAAACGTCGTCACAAAAACTGGGGTCTCCTTTCCCAACCAGGTAAAGTTTCTGCGCGTGCCCCTGCGCATCCGGTCCGGACTCGCTTTCCACCGTGGTGCGGAAGACGAAATCCGGTCCGAGCTTTTCGAACCCCGCCGCTGTAGTAAACAACTTCATGTTTGAAGCGGGGTGGAAAAGGTGTTGCGCGTCACGGCTGAAGAGGATTGTTCCGCTGGGAAGCTCTGCCACCTCGATGCCCCAAAAGCCGCGTGCGGCAGCGCTCGAGCGAAGGATTGCGTCAAGGCGAGCGTTAAGCGCCGGAGAAGCGTGCGGCTTCGATTGTCGATTGGCAGCAGAGAGGAACGGCGCGGTCAAGGCCGTGCTCAAAAGGGCGAGCACGATAATGACAAGGAGTCGATTAAGCCGCTTTCGAATTGCGGTCAACAGTCGAAAGTCGAAAGTCAAAGGTCAAACCCCCAAGAAAGAGTCCAAAGGTGCCATCTTACAGGTAGTGCAGTTGAGAGTCGAGAGTCGAGAAGTCGAGAGACATATCTTTGGTTGGACAGGGGCGCCGAAACCGGAAGATCAGCCCTCTCCCCGCGGGGGAGGGCTGATTGCGTGACTACGCTTGGTCCCTCGGCCGTTGATCGTTCGGCATGTTGATCCCTCAGCATTGCTACCCAAGAGGATTTTAAGTACCATGGTCCGGCTAAAACCGAATAGTTTTCTTTCTCGAGTGACCTGCGTCGTCGATCGATCCGCAGATCGGTTTATGACATCCCGGGTGGAGGTTTGCAAGTTGTGAGGCAGTTTATCAAGCGCAAGCTCATATCTCTTGTGATCCTTCTTCTGCTCATCATCGTGAGCGGCGGTGGGTGGCTGTACTGGCATGCTCGCTCAAGCCTTCCGCAAGTCGAGGGAGTGATTCAAGTTGACGGGCTTTCAGCGCCGGTCGAGGTCTTGCGCGACGCGCGCGGCGTTCCTCACCTTCGCGCCTCCTCGCTCCCGGACCTGTTCTTCGCGCAAGGTTACGTGACGGCTCAAGACCGCCTGTGGCAGATGGACTTGAGCCGGCGATTGGCGGAAGGGGAACTCTCAGAAGTTTTCGGCGAAAGGACGCTGCGGCTTGACGTCGAAAACCGCACCTTGGGATTCCGGCAAGTTTCTGAGCGCGCCCTGGCGGAGCTCAGCCCGAAGGCGCGCGCTCCACTCGCCGCGTACGCCAACGGGGTCAACGCTTTCATTGCCAGCCACAAGGACCACCTGCCCATAGAATTCTACTTGCTCAAGTACCGGCCTCGACCATGGACAGAGGCCGATTCCCTGGCCGTGGCGCTGAATATGGCCAAGACGCTCAGCACAACTTGGCGGACAGATTTGATGCGCGAACGTATCCGGGCAAAGCTCGGCCTGGAGCTTTCCGCCGATCTCTTTCCGGACCACTCGCCGCTGGATGAGCCGGTGGCGGAGGTCGCCGCCGCTCCTGGCGGGGCGCCGAAAAAACCCTTAAGTCCGTCAGCCGACGGATCATTCCGAGGATTCCCTCAGGCGCGCGACGACGAGGAATCTCGCACGTCCGTTACTTTCAGAGCGAGATTCCTCGCTTCGCTCGGAATGACAGAAGACGTACGGCTCGGAATGACAACGGACCCTGGTGATCTTGACCCCACCCTGGCTACGCTCCTTCTCGCCGGTGACGCAGGCAATCCGGGGCGGGGAAGCAACAACTGGGTGGTCAACGGCGCTCACACTCGGTCCGGCAAGCCGTTACTCGCCAATGACCCTCACCTCGATCACAGTGTTCCCAGCGTGTGGTACATGATCCACTTGAAGGCCCCGGGCCTGAACGTGAGCGGAGTAAGCTTGCCTGGCGCGCCAATGGTGATTATCGGCCACAATGAAAAGATTGCCTGGGGTATGACCAATACCGGCCCCGATGTCCAGGACTTATATGCGGAAAGGTTCGACCCTGTTGCCCCCCACAGGTACCTTCACAACGGCGCGCTGGTTGATGCTGAAGTCCGCGACGAGGTTATCAAGGTTCGCCGGAAGCAGGATTATCGACTCACGGTGAAGGTAACGCGCCATGGCCCCATCATTTCGAATGCGGGCAATCGCGACCTTGCCCTGCGATGGACGGTGCTCGAACCGCACGCCCTCTCCTCTTTATTCAACGCCCTACCCAAAATCGGCTTGGCGGAGAATTGGGAACAGTTTACGGCCGCCTTGCGCAACTTTACGGGACCGATGCAAAACTTTGTGTATGCCGACAGGGACGGAAATATCGGCTACTACGCGGCGGCATGGGTGCCCATCCGCAAACAGGGCACCGGGGCAGTGCCCGTGCCCGGCGATACCGACGACTACGACTGGGTCAACTACGTTCCGTTCGAGGATCTTCCGCATGCCTACAACCCTGCAAGCGGCATAATCGCCACGGCGAATGGCCGCGTGGTGCCTGACGCTTACCCCTATTTCATCACCAGCCACTGGGATCCTCCGTTTCGCACCGCGCGCATCTTTCAACTACTTCGCGCCGGGAAGGCTTTCACCGTCGCCGACATGCTGCGCATTCAGACTGACATTGTCACGCTGGAAGACAAGTGGCTCGCCGAACAACTTCTGCAAGCCAGCTCTCACCATCTACCGCAAGACCCTGACGCCCAGTATGCTCTCAGCCTCCTGAACCCTTGGGATGGCGAGGCCAGGATGGATTCTGCCGCCACGTTGGTGTGCGAAGTCACCCGCAAGGCCCTGCTCGAGCGCATCCTCAAACCCAAACTGGGCGACGACCTCTCGAGCTACCACTGGGGGATGAGCACCATCTTCCTCCAGAACGTGTTGGAGAACAAATGGACGCGCTGGCTCCCGCCCAGCGATTCCTCTTTCGCAGATACCCTGATGAAGAGTCTCGAAGAGGGCGTAAAGCAAATCCCCGGCCGGGCAGGCGGTGGGAGTCACGACGCCTGGAAATGGGGCAATACCATTCTTCTGACTTTCTACCACCCGCTGGGCCAAGGTTTTCCTCTTTTGGGGAGGCTGCTGAATGTGGGCGCATTTCCGCAGGCAGGAACTGCTACCACGGTAAAAGCGACAACCAGCCGGCACGGTCCTTCCATGCGCATGGTTGTCGATCTCTCGGACCTCGACCATTCGGTCCAGAACATTACTCTGGGCGAATCCGGCCAAGTGTTCAGCGCTTACTACAAGGACCAGTTCGACGCCTGGTACAACGGCCGCAGTTTTCCCATGTCCTTCAGCGATGCAGCGGTCGAGCAGGCCACCGTTCACAAACTGGTCTTGGGTACTGGGAAGAAATGGGGGGGATGGGGTGCCGGGGGTGAGTGATGCGGCGGTTGAACAGGCCACCGTTCACAAACTGGTGCTAGGGCCTGAGAAGAAATAATCCGCATGTTTTTTTTGCTATTCTGATTAGTGACCGAAACCACCCGACTGGCGTCATCGGAGAAAACACTGATACTAAACTCATCCAAGAGAGCAACTGAGAGTAAGCCCGGATTGCGCCGCGCGGCCCTACTCACCATCTTCCTGCTGGCCCCGGTGGTTGGCCTGCTGCGGGCGGCAGAAGAACCTGCTTCCTCGGCACTGCAACTGGAGTATCGCCTCACCCTGACTCATCCCAACCTGCACCTTGTGAACGTCGAGATCACCGCCCGCCAGGTCTCGGGCGATTCCCTCGACTTTGTCATGCCGGCCTGGTCGCCCGGCCGCTACGCCATTTACGACTTCGCCAAGAACGTGCAGGAATTCACGGCCTGGGGCGGGCAAGGGCAGGCGCTGCCCTGGAGGAGCCTCGACAAGCAAACCTGGCGCGTGGACCTGCGCCAGGGAGGTGGAGTTGTCAAGGTGCGCTACCGGGTTTTCGCCAACGACCTCAACGGTTCCTTCTCCCAGTTTGACCCCACGCACGCGAATTTGAATGGCCCCTCGATCTTCATGTATGTGGCGGGACACAAACCCAATCCGCTCACGCTGGCCGTGGACGCACCGAAAGACTGGCAGTTGATCAGCGGTTCATCCGACTCCACAAGCGGGCGGACCTTTCAAGTGGCTAATTACGACCGCTTGGTTGACACTCCCCTCGAGGTTTGCGCCGAAACCAAGCTGGCCCGCTTCCAGGAGCGGGGCAAGACCATTCGCGTCGCGGTGCACTCGTATGACGACGAGAACACCGATACGACGAAGCTCCTCGAGGGCCTCCAGAAGATTGTCCACACCGAAATGGCGTTGATGCCCGCCCCGGATTTCGAGCATTACACTTTTATTTTCCACTTCGCGCCCGACATTTCGATGGGCGACGGGATGGAGCACCTGAACTCCACCCAGATCATCCTGCGAGGAAGCCTGAGCGGCACCCTTGATGAGGCATTAGAGAACGCGGCGCACGAGTTCTTTCATCTCTGGAACGTCAAGCGCCTGCGGCCGGCCGAACTCGGACCTTTCGATTACACGCGCGAAGTTTACACGCCCTCCCTGTGGCTTGCCGAGGGAGTGACCACCTATGCCAGTTATCTCAGCCTGTTGCGCTCAGGCCTGTGGACGCGGCAGCAATTTCTCGGCCGCCTGTCCGATGAGATTCGTGCTCTGGAAGACGCACCGGGACGGATGCTGATGTCCGCCGAGAGCTCGAGCTTCCACGCCTGGTTCTACGACCGGGCTCCGCAAATGCAGGAGACCAACTTCGCCAATTCCACCATCTCCTATTACAACAAGGGCGCGCTTCTCGGCATGCTCCTGGACTTGGAGATTCAGGCCCGGACACAGGGCGCAAAATCCCTTCTGGATGTCCTTTCGTCGCTGTACCACAAGTTCTACGAAGCACCGCCAGCAAATTATTACGGCCCGGGGCGGGGCTACGAGGAGCAGGACATCCTCGAAGCAGTGAATGAGGTGACGGGGAGCGACTTCACCGCCTTCTTTGACAGCTACGTGCGCGGGACGGCCCCACTGCCGTGCGCAACGGTGCTCGCTGCGGCCGGATTGGCTCTGCGGACCGGTGTTCCCGAAGGCTCCCCGCCTAGTATCGGCATAGCTTCACTCCCTGACAACCGCGGTGTCAAGGTCGCCGCTGTGCGGCCGGGTGGGGCCGCCGACCGCGCCGGGCTCGGCCGCGATGACCTCCTGATTGCGGTCGATGACCAGCCTCTGGCCACCGAGGATTTGGATCAACGCCTGAGAGCCTATCCGCCGGGAGCACGCGTCCCCTTCACGGTCGAACGCCACGGCCGACGGGAAATCATCTATCTGACTCTCGACCCGCCGGCGCCGAGTTCCTACACAATTCAGGAACTGCCCGGCGTCACGCCCCAGCAGACCGCGATTCGCGAGCGCTGGCTCAAGGGGAAATGAATTTTAGATTTTGGATTAGGTGCCACAGCGAATGCTCCAACACAGAGCACACGGAGACCCCAAAGAACCAAATATGAAACTGGCAACTCAGAAACCAAAAACGAGAAATCAGAAACTAGAAGGGAAGGGTGCGAGTTTCCATTTTCGAGTTTCCAGTTTCTTTTTTCTGCTTGCTACTTTCTGCTTTCCACTTTCTTCCATGGAGGCCGCCGCTCCCGGCCTGGGCTCTGCCGAAGCGTTGATAGAAGCCGGCCATTGGAAGCGGGCGCGGGCAATTCTGGAGCCGCGCCTCGCCGCCAACCCGCGCGATGCGCAGGCGGCTTGCCTGCTCTCCCGCGCAAAACTCGCTCTTGGCGATTTGGATGGCGCGCTGAAATCCGCCCAGCAGGCGGTGGCGCTCGAAGACGCAAACTCGAACAATCACTTCCAACTTGCGGAAGTTTACGGGGAGATGGCGGAAAGAGCCAGCATTTTTGCCGCGGCGAGTCTTGCGGGAAAGTTTAAGGGTGAGTTGGAGGCTTCCCTCGCCCGTGACCCCAAGAACCTGGATACGTTGGAGGCCTTGATGGAGTACAGCTTTCAGGCCCCGGGAATGATGGGCGGTGACAAGGGAAAGGCCCGCGCCATTGCTGAGGAACTCGTCCAACTCAGCCCGGTGCATGGATACCTGGCGCAGGCTGAGCTGGCCAAAGAAGCAAAAGACTTTGCCAAAGTGGAAGAGTGTCTTCTCAAAGCCGTCCAAGCTGATCCGAAGAACTACGAGGCGCAGACGGCCCTCGCAAGCTTTTACACACAGCCCTCTCACAGGAACACCGAGGGGGCAGGGAAGCATGCGCGCGAAGCCATCGAGCTCGATCCCGCGCGGGCGAGGGGCTATTCAATCCTGGCGAAAGTTCTCGCCCTTGAGCGGAGATGGAGTGAACTTGAAGCCGTTCTCTCTGCTTCCGAAAAAGCCGTCCCCGACGACCTTGCCCCTTACTTTGAGGCGGCAGACGCTCTGCTGGAATCAGGTGTCGAGCTCCAGCGAGGCGAAGCCTATTTGCGAAAATACCTTACACAGGAACCGGAGGGAGAAGAGCCGGACGCGGCTCATGCTCACCGGGTGCTGGGGCTGATCCTGGAAAAGCGGGGGCGAAGCGCGGAGGCTATTTCCGAGCTCGAGACGGCGGTTCAGATGAATCCCCGCTTCAAAGCCGCGAAAGACGATCTGAAGAGAGTAAAGGGCGACTTTCGACTTCCGCGGGAATGACTGGCAGGGGGCGAGATTGTGCTTGACAAATTCCCGCTTATAGGCTATAACGATAGCGTATGTTAACGTGGGGAAGAGCGGCGGGGACGAGAACCGGCGGGACGGCCGCCATGGCATCCGGTAATTGGGCGGACAGTTTTGGCCCGTCCCGCCGCAGCGGGTCGGTTCTCCCCGGCCAGCGCGCCGGAGAACAAGATTCTTTTTTGCGAGAACGATGCGCGTATGTCTATGAAAACAAAGGATTGTCGTGGAAGGAGTGAGGGGAAAGCGGTAATGTCTATGAAAACACAGGTAGTTACACGCCGTAAGCGGGAATATACTTGAAAACAAAGTAGTTAATTTTTACTCGGCCGGGATTTCTTGCCACAGACGGGGGAGGGCATGGTTTTAACGTCGGCCCTCCCCATTCGCGGCAAGAGATCCGAGCTAGCCGCCTTTTGTACGCCGTCGCAAGTAGACGATCAATCCCACCAGGGCCAGCACGGCAACCAGGCCCAGCGTGACGCGGTGGATATCCTTGACGACGTGAACCAGGTTGTACCAATTGTCTCCGAAAAGAAAACCCACACAACCGATCGCCGTGGCCCAAACTACCGCCCCCGTGAAATTGAAGAGGAGAAACCTCGTATACGGCATCTTGAAAAGCCCGGCCAGCGGCCCCGCGAACACCCGCAGCCCGGTGATGAAGCGGCCGGTGAACACGGCCCAGTGACCGTGCTTCAGAAAGAGCGCCCTGGAATTCTCAAACCGGCGCGCCAGGAACTTGAAGCGCTTGACGTAGCGATCGAAGAAGGCGTTCCCTCCGTAACGACCCAGCGTGTAGCCGAGGCTGTCGCCGAGCGTCGCCCCGGCAATTGCAACCCCGATCGCCCAAACGAGTCGAATCTCGCCTTGGTAAGCCAGAAACCCTGCGAACAGCAGAACGGTTTCACCGGGCAAGGGCAGACCGCCGTTTTCCAGCATCACGCCGAAGAAGACTACCCAGTAGCCGTACCGGGCGAAGAAGTCCGTCAGTGTTTGGAAAATCGATTCAATCACTGGTTATGGAATTATGCACGAATGTCGCCGCCTTGGGGATACTTTTCAGGGGTTTCGTTCCCCACGGTTTGGCGTGTTAAACTAAACGAAGAATGCGGGAACCTTTTCTGGAGAAAATCGAAAACCGGACCATGGTTTGCGACGGAGCGATGGGGACGATGCTCTACTCGAAAGGCATCTCCCTAAGCCGCTGCTTCGAGGAGTTGAATTTGAGCTCGCCGCAACTCGTGAAGGAGGTCCACCTCGCCTACGTGAAGGTCGGGGCGGAAATCCTTGAAACCAACACCTTCGGGGCCACGCGACGGCGCCTGGAAAAATACAATCAGGGCTCCAAGGTTCGCGAAATCAACCTGGCCGGCGCGCGCCTGGCTCGCGAAGTGGCGGGAGAAGATCTCTATGTGGCGGGCTCTGTGGGACCGTTGGGAGTCCGCCTGGAACCTTTGGGGCCGACCTCACTCCAGGAAGCCAGGGAAGCGTTTGGGGAGCAAATCGCAGCGCTGGCGGAGGGCGGCGTAGATTTGCTCATGGTCGAAACCATGAGCGATCCCGAACGAAGCCCACCAAGCCCTGCTGGCCGTCCGCGATGTCTGTTCTTTGCCTGTGGTAGTGCAGATGACGGTACAGGATGACGGCAGCACGCCCATCGGGGCATTGCCCGAGGACTTTGCCCGCAAACTGGACGAATGGGGCGCAGACATCATCGGCCTCAATTGCAGCGTAGGTCCGGCGGCCATCCTGGAAGCTTTGGAGATTATGGCGGCAGTGACGGACAGGAAGCTCTCCGCGCAACCCAATGCGGGAATGCCCCGCACGGTTCAGGGTCGGAATATCTACCTTAGCTCGCCGGAGTACATGGCCAGTTACGTGCGCCGTTACATTCAGTGCGGAGCGCGGCTGGTGGGGGGCTGCTGCGGGACGACGCCGGAGCACATCAAGGCGATCAAAGCGGCCGTCCGTTCACTGAGCCCGCAACGCTCGCGCGTGGCCATCGAGGTCGTGGAGCGCCCCGGGCGCACGCTCGAACCCATACCAGTCGAGAAGCGCTCGCGGCTGGCTGAAAAGCTGGCGCGCGCTAGGTTTCCAATCCTGGCGGAGGTTGTTCCTCCCAAGGGCTGCGATGCCACCAAAGAGGCGGAAGGCGCGCAGTACCTCCTGGCGAAGGGAGTGGACGCCATCAACATTCCCGACGGGACGGGGGTCATGGGCCGCATGAGCCCGCTCACGCTCGCCGCCCTCCTCGAGCGGCAAGTGGGCATCGAAGTCTTGCTGCACTACAGCGCCCGCGATCGTAACCTGCTAAGCATTCAAGCCGACGCGCTGGGTGCGCATGCGCTGGGCCTGCGGAACATCCTCGCCATCACTCGGGACACTGCCCAGTTCTCTACGCTCCAGGAAACCGCCGTCTTCGAGGTTGATTCCATTGGGCTGGTCAACATCCTCAACAATCTGAACCAAGGGCTGGATGTGGGGGGCAATCCCTTGAGCAAGCAAACGGGATTCCTGATCGGCGTGGGGTTGAATCCCTGCGCCGTGAACCCTGAGGAAGAACTGCACCGCTTCCAACTCAAATTGAAAGCGGGCGCCAATTTCGCCGTCACCCCACCGGTTTTCGATGTGGAGCAATTGGCGAGGTTCTTGAAGCGAATAGAGTCCGCGGCGGGCTGTATTCCGGTAGTTGCAGGGATTTGCCCGCTCACGAGTTACCGCAACGCCGAATTCATGAACAATGAAGTGCCTGGAATCTCTGTTCCACAGGCCATCATGGATCGGATGAGAAAAGCGGATACGGGAGACGCAGCGCGGGCGGAAGGTGTTAGAATCGCTCAGGAGACCCTGCTCTCAATCCGTAACTTGGTTCAGGGTGTGCAAATCGCCGCGCCCTTCGGCCGCTACGCCATGGCAGTCGATGTGGCGCAAGTCCTTGGGGAACGCACCGCAACTACGCGGGCCGTCAGCAGTCAGCTCTCAGCGAGCGCAAAGACAACTGACGGCTGATAGCTGAACGCTGAAGGCTTTAAAATGACCCAAACACCAAAACCCGCCAAATCCGACTCTTTTGAAAAGAACCTTGAGCGCTTGGACGGAATCGTGCGCGAGCTCGAGGACGCAGACCTGCCGCTCGAGAAGGCCTTGCAGCTTTATGAGGAAGGAATGAAACTCTCCGAGACCTGCCACAAGCAACTGGAAGAAGCTGAAGGGAAAGTGGAGATCCTCACAAAGAAGGCCGGGGGCAAGGTGGTCGCTGAACCCTTCGAGCCAGGCGAATCGGAGCCCGCCTAGGCGGTAATAAGTGAAAGGGTGTGAAAGATCGCGCTGTGGCGGCGGTTTGAGCTGGCGGCTCTGCCGCCTGCTCTCCAGAAACTCCACGCAACGGTGTCATTCCGAGCGGAGCGAGGAATCTTGCTCTGAGTCTTTCTTCCGCATAATCTCCAGTACGCCTTGAGGCTACTGATCTGCCTTCGCGCAGAGCGAGATTCCTCTCCGTCGGCTGACGGATCGGAATGACACCGTTAAGTCTTCATGTCGGCTGAGAGGGTAGGCACTGATGGCAAGTGTCACCGGATTTTGATTGTTCCTCAGTCAAGGGCTACCAAGAATCGATCCAGGAAGTGGGCTAACATCATCAACACGCGGCGGCTTTGCCGCGCGAGATGGAGGAAGTCTGGCAGGAGTCGGGGCCGGCGGGCCAACTGGGCCAGGATTTTGGTGATCTGCACCTGCCCGTGCACATCAAAGGCCGCTTCAAAATCGCAGCTCATGGGCATTTCCACTGGGTCGAGAATCACGCGCAGGGCGAGGCAGGGAATGCCGCGGGCTGACCATTCCTTCATCGAGGGAAAGCTTTCCATATCTGCCGCGTCGCCCAAGCTTGCCAAACGCACCTTTTCCACCATCGTGCGGGCAATGTGCGGCAGCGTGACCAGCGCGGACGCCGGCTTCGCTCCGCATTGCACGGCGAGATCGATAAGAGTAGGGTCGCCGGGGATTCTTTCCTTGGCGTCCGGGGCGCACACCGATTGCGCAGCCAGCAGGTCTCCCGGCCGCCACGCTGGTTTAAGGCCGGCGGCGACTCCCGTCACGATTCCAAGTGAGGGCGTGAATCGCGCCATCAAATCATCGAAGCGGTGAGCGTCCAGCCCGCCCGCCCCAGTGAGCGCCACATACACCTCGGTGGGACCGAAGGAGGTCACTGAAACGGCGCACTGTGAAACTGAAATTGGGCGAAAGCGATGCCTGCGCCGCCAGGGAGCAAATTCCTCCTTGAGGGCGAAGGCAACCAAGACTTTTCTCATTGTGATTCAGGTGGCAAGTTCATGCGCTGCGCCGCGGGGGCTCGACTGGAAGCCTCCCCTACGAGCACAAGTACCCTGCGGGCGAACCGGAACCCGAGCCCTTTCACCGCGCTCGATTAAAAAGTGGGTCAGGTGGCTTCCGACGAATCCGTTTGCGCGGGTATTAAGGGAGAACATTCTTTCGTCTCATCGTCTTTGGCCCGACGCCGACCGCCGTTTCCCGGGGAAAGTTGCCACTTGAGCAGTCTCCAGGTATCGCTAAATCTCCGATTCGCACCCAGCACCGCAGAGGGCTCATATCCCACGTGCACCATGCAGTGTTCGCAGCGAGGGTCGCGCCCCCGGCCATACTTATCCCAGTTCGTTTTTTCCAGGAAGTCCTTGAACGTGGCGTGATGGCCGTCGGTAATCAGATAACACGGCGCTTTCCAACCCCGGGGGTTGTAAGTCGGATTTCCCCAAGCGGTGCACATCAAGTCTTCGCGTTCGCCGCGCAGGAAGTCCAAGTAAATCGGAGAGGTCATCAGGGAGTATTTCTCCAGGAGCTTCGTGGCCAAGCGAAACTTTTCCTGAATCTCCTGACGCGACATGAAAATCTCTTTGTTTTGAACGGCCGCATAGGAGTAACTGGGAGCGATGGTGTGGCCATCCACTCCAAATTCCCTTAGATACTCGAAGAGCTCTGCAATTTCCGTCAGATCGGTCTGCTTGTAAATGGTGGTGTTGGTGCAAACCATAAACCCGGCAGCCTTGGCCGCACGGATGCCTTCGATGGCTTGCCGGAACACCCCTTTGCGCTCCACGCACAGATCGTGGGTCGTCTCCATGCCGTCCAGGTGCACGTTAAAGAAAAACTGCGGGCTGGGTTTGAACTCTTTCAAGCGCCTTTGAATAAACATGCCGTTGGTGCATAGGTAGATATGTTTGTCGCGCTCCAGGATTTCGGCCACCAGACGCCCCAACCCGCGGTAGATCATGGGCTCGCCCCCGCAGATGGAGACAATAGGAGAACCGCATTCATCCACTGCCTTCAAGCACTGTTCCACCGTGAGCTGTTCCGTGATAGTTTCCTTGTATTCGCGGATGCGCCCGCAACCCGTGCACGTCAGGTTGCAGGCATGCAGCGGCTCGAGCATCATCACGAGGGGAAACTTCTCAACCTGCCGCATGCGCTTTCCGGCGACATACTTGCTTAACTTCACGGTCATGCCTAGCGGAAACCTCATCGGCTCCTCCTGTCCCCGTTCCGCGGTGGGAACTCTTCCGGTGGGAAACGCAGGACTTCAAATTCAGACGGGCCGTACAATAAATTCCAGTAGCGCGCCAAGGCGTAAAGCGGGAAGATATCCCGGTAAAGGTGGTACTTAAGATAGAAGACCCGCGGGAACCCGGTTCCCGTAAAGGCTGCTTCCGCCCAGGTTCCGTTCTCACGCTGTTGATCCAAAAGGTAGCCCACCCCCCGCTTGACGGCGGCTTCGGAGGTTTCCCCGGCTGCCAGCAAGCCGATCAGCGCCCACGCAGTTTGCGAGGCCGTGCTTTGGCCGCGCCCCTTCAACTCCGGATCATAGTAGGACGCGCAGGATTCGCCAAAGCCGCCATCCGGATTCTGCACGGCGCGGAGCCAGGCGACGGCCCGCTGGCTTTCCGCCTCCTTTTGCAGGCCCAATGTCTCTAGCGCTCGCAATGCTCCGCTCGTGCCGTAGAGGTAATTGACTCCCCACCGGCCGTACCAGGAGCCTTCAGCGGTTTGATCCCGGTGGAGGAAACTCACCGCGCGCTGAATTCTGGGATCGGAAGCAGGCCATTTGAGCCGACCCAAGTATTCCAAAACACGGGCCGTCAGATCGCCCGTCGAAGGGTCGATCATGGCGTTGTGATCGGCGAAGGGAACGCGCGTCAGGAAGGTGGAGTCGTTGTCGCGGTCAAACGCCCCCCACCCGCCATCGCGGTTCTGCATACTGAGCACCCAGGCAGTGCCGCGGCGCAAAGCTTGTTCCAGCCGGGTCGGATCCGGATAGGCGACGCGTTGAAGCGCCATCAGGACAAAGCAGGTGTCATCCACGTCCGGATAGAAATCATTTCGAAACTCAAATGCCCATCCCCCCGGGTCGACATTCGGATTCTTGACTTGCCAATCGCCACCTCCCAACACCTGGCGGTCGAGCAGCCAACTGGCAGCTTTGACCAAGGCGGGGTGGTCAGGGGGCAATCCGGCTTCCTGAAGGGAAAACATCGTCACCGCGGTATCCCAAACCGGAGATACACACGGTTGCACGCGCAGAGTGTCGCCTTCTTCGATTTCATATCGCGCCAGATGCCCGATTTCCCGTGCCGTGAGGGGGTCATCGGCAGAGTAACCCAAGACCCGCAGGGCAAAGATCGAGTTGACCATGGCGGGATAAATCGCGCCGAGCCCCTCGGTGCGCTCCAGGTGTTCGAAGAGCCACTGCCGGGCGCGGCGAAGCGCCCGCTTGCGGAGCGGCTTCCACGGGAGTTTCTCGTGCATTTTGAAGAGCCGGTCCAGCAGCAGGAAGAAATTGCGCCAGCTCACCAGCCGGCGATCCCATTTGAAAGCCGGAATGCGTCCGGAAGCGTCGCGAAAAAGTTCCTCCACCCCGGCATCTGGGGGCAAATCCCAGTGCGGTCTGTGCGCGTAAACCAGCATCAAGGGCACGAGAAGGGCTCGCGTCCAGGATGACATCGAGTAAATACTGAGAAAGAACCAAGACGGTATAAGAATCAGCTCCGGCGGCATAGCCGGAACGTAAGACCAAGGCAGCACTCCACCCAAGGCCAAATAGAGGCGTGCATAAGAATTGGTTGCTTCGACTCCGCCTAGATCGTGAATCCGGCTGCGGGCGCGCGCCATGTGGGGATCTCCGGAGGAGTCCCCTGCCAGCTTGAGGGCAACGTACGCCTTGACCGTGGCGTTGAGCTCCGACGGGCCGCCGGCGTAGATATTCCATCCCCCATCAGGGAGCTGCCGGCGACGAATATAATTTGCCAGCTTGGTGCACCGGCGATTGTCCAGCTTCCCCATGACATACAGAAAGAAGATGTAATCCGATTCCAGGGTTGTGTCGGCTTCGAGTTCTCCCACCCAGTATCCCTCCGGGGTCTGCAAGGAGAGTAGATGACCCACGGCTCGCTGGATGGCCACCTGGAGGTTTTCGTCGAAGCGGCCTTCAGCATAAGGGAGCCTCCGCTCTCCCCTTTGCGTATCCGATTCGGCCTGGCCTCGTGGTGTCATGAAGTGCTCTGGATCTCCCTGTGAGCGGATTTTTAGCTTGCTAACTCCCCCGGCAGGGCAAATCGGACGTTTTCTTGGGTCCATTCCACTTCCCGGACACTGCTGAACCCCCACCTCTTCAGGCAGTCGACCACTTCCTCGACGAGGTGATCCGGCGTAGAGGCCCCCGCGGTAATTCCCAGTTGCCGTCGACCCTCGAGCCACCGAGGTTCGATGTCGTCAGCGCAGGTGATCAGGTACGCGTCCGTCCCGGCCCGGTGCGCTACTTCTACCAAACGGTTGGAGTTGGAACTGTTCTCGGCGCCCACGACCAGAATTGCATCTGTCTGCCCAGCCACCAGCTTGACGGCGGCTTGGCGATTTTGCGTGGCGTAACAAATGTCTTGCGCGGGTGGTCCCTCAATAGCCGGGAACCGTTCTTTCAGTTTCGTCACAATATCGGTCGTGTCGTCGATGCTTAAAGTCGTTTGAGTAAGATAGGCCACTCGCTGCGGGTCTTTCACCTCGAGGGAGGCCACATCCTCGATTGAGGAAACTACGTGGATTACATTCGGAGCCTCTCCCAAGGTGCCGATGACTTCATCGTGGTTCCGGTGGCCGATGAGCACGATAGTGTAATTCTCACGAGCGTAACGGATGACTTCCAGATGAACCTTGGTGACCAAAGGACACGTGGCGTCAATCACCTGGAGTCCTCGTTCGTTTGCCGCTTTGCGGACGGACGGAGAAACCCCGTGCGCGCTGAAAATAACCACCGCGCCTGTGGGTACATCTTTAAGCGACTCCACAAAGACAGCTCCCCGCACTGCAAGGTCTTCAACCACGTGGCGATTGTGGACGATCTCCTTGCGCACATACACGGGCCGGCCCAACTTCTGCAATGCCAGCTCCACAATCTCGATCGCCCGAATCACGCCGGCACAGAATCCTCGCGGCTGCATCAGCAGGAGAGTTGCTTGATCGTAAGCGGGAATGTCGTTTCCTTCAGCGGTCATGGCAATTCTCTTGTCTTAGCCTCTAACAGGATAAAGAGAAACCTGCTTCGCCTGTCACTCCCAGATGTCCCGCGACTGCGGGACGGCAACGAATCTCGCAAGTCTTCTGGTTCCAGAAAGACATTCTTCCGCCCTGACTGCGGGACCGGAATGACCCGTCAGTTGACGGGTTCACAAAGGCTTTTCAACATCCTGCCAGAGGTTCTCTTTAAGCCCCGTCCTCAGATGACCCAGGCCAGAAAAAACCTTGCACAAAATTGGTTCATAGCCAGTTTACAGCCTGCTTCCAAATATTTCAATATTTCTCCTGCAAGAGTAACGTCACATACTTTTAGTACTTCCCCTTCGAGCAAATTCAGGTCACAATGAGGGTTGACTGGCGGTGAGCGCGAGCGGGCATCTGTCGCCCAACACAGGACCTTGAACACAGTTACTACAGAAACCATCCAACAGTATCTCGAGACGGCGGGCAGCCAGATCGATAAGGAACTGGACCGGCTGCTCCCCCCTGCCGACAACTTCCCGCCGAGTATCCATGCGGCGATGCGCTACTCAGTGCTGGCGGGGGGAAAGCGACTGCGGCCGATCCTCTGCCTGGAAGCCGGACGCTTGTTGGGTGGTGAGGAGCGGGCGCTGGTGCGCCTGGGGAGCGCGCTGGAGTTGATCCACACGTACTCCCTGATCCACGACGACTTGCCGGCTCTCGATAACGATGATTTGCGACGGGGCAAGCCGACTTCCCATCGGGCCTTCGGCGAGTCGATTGCCATCCTGGCCGGGGACGCACTTCTGACCCTGGCTTTCGAAGTTCTTTCCTCTCCGGGTCCGCCCCCCGAAGCGTGCAAGCTGCGGGTGATCCACGAGCTGGCCCACGCCCTCGGGACAGAAGGAGGCATGATTGGCGGCCAGGTGATTGACCTGCGTATGGCCGGGCAGAAGGCGGACAGCCGCACCCTGGAATATATTCATTCTGCCAAGACGGGTGCTTTTATCCGCGCTGCGGTAAGGTGTGGAGCGCTTTACGCGCAGGGCGGGGAAGAAGACTTGGCCCGCCTTACCACCTACGGTGAGAAAGCGGGACTGGCTTTCCAAATTGTCGATGACCTGCTGGACGTGCTGGGCACCCGGGAATCGTTGGGCAAGAGCGTGGGCAAGGACGACCAACAACACAAGGCCACTTATCCGGCCATCCACGGAATCGAGGAGTCCCAGCGCATGGCTTCCCGGTTGGTGGACGAAGCCTGCGAAGTTCTCGAACCCTATAGTGACCGCGCCCACACCCTGCAAGGCATCGCTCAATACCTGACGGTGAGGAAGAACTGATGGAATACAAGTACCTTCTCCACATTGATTCACCCGCCGACCTGAGGAAGATCCCGCGCGAAGAACTACCCCTGGTGGTGGATGAACTGCGGGATTACATGGTCAGCGTGATCTCGAAAATCGGCGGCCACCTCGCCTCCAGCCTCGGCGCCGCCGAGCTGACGGTGGCGCTCCACTACATCTTCGACACGCCCAAAGACAAAATCGTCTGGGACGTTGGCCACCAAGCTTACGGACACAAAATTCTGACTGGACGGCGCGACCGCTTCCCCACCATCCGCCAGTACGGAGGAATCTCCGGCTTCCCCTCGCGCGAGGAGAGTCCTTACGACACCTTTAACGTGGCGCACGCCGGCACGGCCATCTCCGGCGCGCTGGGTATGGCTGTGGCGCGCGACCTGAAGGGTGAGGACTACCATGTGGTGGCGGTGGTGGGGGACGGAGGTCTAACCGTAGGCGAAGAGCTCGAGGGAATCAACAACCTGGGCACCCTACAGAAGAAAGTCCTGGTTATTCTCAATGACAATAAGATGTCGATTTCGCCCAACGTCGGCGCGCTGGCCGGGTATCTGAACCGCATCGTCCACGGCCAGGCCTATCACCGGCTGAGGGAAGAGTTGGAGAAGTTGATGCTGTCGGTTCCCCGCCTGGGACCGCGGCTTTTGAGGGTGTCCAAGGACATCGTGGAGTCTGCGAAAACCATGCTGATTCCCGGCTTGGTGTTCGAAGAGCTCGGCTTCGAGTACCTCGGGCCCATCAACGGTCACGACATGTCTGAACTTCTGGCCGTGCTCGCCAGGGTCAAGAACCATTGCAAGCCCACGCTGGTTCACATCGTTACCCAGAAAGGCAAGGGTTATCATATCGCCGAAAAGCTGCCGGTGAAATACCATGGGGTGACGCAATTTGATGTCTCCACCGGCGCTTTCCACAAGGCCCCCGCCTCGGCTCCTTCTTACACCTCGGTCTTTGGCAAGGCCCTGTGCGAGCTGGCGGAAGAGGACTCCCGCATCGTCGGCATTACCGCCGCCATGAGCGAAGGCACAGGCCTGGATGAATTCTCCAAGCGCTTTCCCGAGCGCTTCTTCGATGTGGGCATCGCGGAACAGCACGCGGTGACTTTCGCCACCGGCCTGGCCTGCGAAGGGATGCGGCCTGTCGTAGCCATTTATTCCACCTTCCTCCAGCGCGCTTTCGATCAGGTGATGCATGATGCTTGCCTGATGCGAGCTCCCGTCGCCTTCGCGCTCGACCGCGGCGGTATTGTCGGCGCCGACGGACCAACCCATCACGGGCTCTACGATCTGGCCTTTCTCTCTGCGCTGCCCGGTATCGTGGTAATGGCTCCCAAGGACGAAAACGAACTGCGCCACATGCTCTACACCGCGCTCACGGTCGCCGGCCCCGCCGCGCTGCGCTACCCGCGAGGCAATGGCATCGGCGTTGCGATCGATCCGGAGTTCAAGAAGCTGGAGATCGGCAAGGGTGAGATCCTCCGCGAAGGAGGAGATATCGGCATTCTCGCCCTGGGCAGCATGGTCTATCCCTGCCTTGAAGCCGCCACCCGCCTGGAGGCGATGGGCATCAGCGCCACCGTTATCAACGCGCGTTTTGTGAAGCCGCTCGATGCCGACTTGATCTGCTGCTTGGCGGCTGAAAAGCAATTCCTGGTGACGGCCGAAGAAGCTACGGAAGCCGGAGGCTTTGGCACTCAGGTTGCCGCCCTGCTTCAAGACCGCAGGGTTGCAGCCAGCCTCTTGCGCATCGCGGTGCCTGACCGCATTGTTCCGCACGGAGCGACCAACCTGCTGCATGCCAAGTATGGGCTGGACGTCGACGGAATCGTGAACCGCATCAAGGCCTTCGCAGACGAGTGGCCCGGGCGCGCGCCCATAAAATATCGCTCCATCCTGCGGACTTAGCCTGTTGACTGTCGACTGCTTTCCATGACCCTACCGAATGCCGCATTGCTTTTTGTAGCTGCGGGAGTCGCAGGCACGATGAATTCGGTTGCCGGCGGCGGCAGCTTCATATCGTTCCCCGCTCTGATTTTTACGCACGTGCTTCCCATTCCGGCCAATGCCACATCAACGGTGGCGCTATGGCCGGGCACCGTCGCCAGCGCAGGTGCATATCGGAAGCGCTTTCCCAAGGACTCTCGAATTCTCCTGGAAATGATCCTCACCAGCGTGACCGGGGGAACCCTGGGTGCCCTGGTCCTGCTTCGAACCCCGCAGAACACTTTCATGCGCTTTGTGCCCTATCTGTTTCTGCTGGCCACGCTGCTGCTCATCTTCGGCAAGAAGCTCGCGACCTGGGTGGAGGCGACATTCAAGGCCTCTAAACAGCCGCGCTGGCTCGTGGTGGTGGCGTCAAATTTCTTCCAGTTCTTGATTGCCCTTTACGGAGGCTTCTTTGGCGCCGGCATTGGAATCATGATGCTCGCCTTGCTGACCGTGTTGCGCATGGAAGATATTCACGCCATGAACGCCTTGAAAACGCTCCTCAATGCCGCCATCAATGGCGCTGCCGTCGTCACCTTCATCGCCGCGGGCGCGGTGCTGTGGCCACAGGCCCTGGTGATGCTCTTGGGCGCCGTCCTGGGGGGCTACGGCGGGGCGTACTTCGCACAGAAACTCGACCCTCAAATCGTCCGCCGCTTCGTCATCGCCGTGGGCATTTCCATGTCCGCGTACTTCTTCCTGAGACATTAGCCTGCGAAGGTTGCGCCTGATTCGGCGAGCAAGACTCCGTTGGTCCTTTCCGCTTCCGCGGTAAGCGTCCGGTGTACCCATGGAACTGTTTGGCGAGGCGTAAGAGTCGGGCAGGAGTGAACAGCTGGTTTCAGCGCGTATTGGTTTCTTCAGGACAAATAGGGTCAAGGCTAAGTTCGGTATGATCGAAGAAAGACCGTAGCAGACACGGGCGTTTCTGTAGCCGACAGAATTCCATCGTGATTCGCTTGCGCAGTTCGCCCAGCTGTTGAGGCGTGTAGTTGGGCAACCGATTGTATTTGACGTAAGACCACACGTTGTCAACCGGGTTCAATTCCGGGGCAGATGGTGGAAATGGCTCCACAACTAATCTCCGGTGTCTGGCAAGGTAAGCCGTCACAGGCTTTCCACGGTGAATCGGGATTTGATCCCACAGGAGCGTGATGGGGCCGCGAATCTTCCGGCGTACATCTTCGATAAATTGCACCACAGAGTCTCCCCGCATGTTGACGTTATCCTCAGAGAGTTGAAAGTGGAAACCAAAGTGTCTCCGGCCTGGACTGATCGTGATTGCACCGATTACCGAGATCCGTCCGTGGGGCTCGGAAATTTTGATTACGGGGGTACAACCGCGCGGCGCCCAGGTCCGTCGCAGTACCGGAGCGAGCATGAAGCCCGCCTCGTCCACGAAGACAATGTATGCGTGTCTCCTGCGCGCTCGTTGCAAAATTGTGGCCATCACGCTTTCGCAAAATGTGGGAGCTGCCAGTCCATGCAGGCGCCTTTCTGTAGGGCAGCGGATCAGGAGGGGATATTTCTCTGCGCCGTTTTCCACTTGTCGGGAAGCAATTCCTCGAGCCTATGCTTGGAATGTGCGCTAATGTGCATGAATACGTCGCGCAGGTAGGCGAAGGGGTCGACGCCCAACCTCTTCGAGGTAGCGATGGGGCTGCTCAGCACGGCGGCTGTCCGCCCGCCGTTGTCGCTGCCCAGGAAGATCCAATTCTTGCGGCCCACCGCGACTCCGCGGGCGCTGCTATGCCGAGCGGGCCAAGAGGATGGCCGGGAGTTCAAGGGGGGAAAGGCGTGGAAGGGCGAAGAGGATGGCAAGCTGCGTGGAGAGCAGAGAGTCAGGAGGGAGGCCGCTCCCAGTTCAGGGACGCAGGTCAGAGAAGCCCTTAGAGCGAAGGCCGGAATACTTTACGCTGCGGCGGGGAAGGGAATTCCCACGCGGGAGGCTACTGGCATTGGGAGCCTGGTAGCAATTGTTGCTCAAGAATTTCCACGATGCGCTGGGCCGCCTGACCGTCCCACAGGACGGGAACTCGGCCTTGTTTCCCTTTCCCGCCCAGGATCTGATGAGCTTCTTCCTTGAGGCGGTCGGGATTAAGACCTACGAGCGTATTCGTTCCTTCGGTTGCCGTGATGGGGCGCTCGGTGTTCTCCCGCACCGTCAGGCAAGGGACACCTAGCACGGTGGTTTCTTCCTGGATGCCGCCCGAGTCGGTAATCACGAAGGTGGCGAGGCTTTGGAGATGCAGGAATCGCAGGTAACTCAAGGGAGGAATCAATCGAATTCCATTGGGATGAGCCAAAGGCGGCGCCATTGCTGGCGAGTCAAGCCCCAGGTCTCGCAGTCGTCTGCGGGTGCGGGGATGGACGGGAAAGACTATGGAAATTTCTTTGCCGATCTCCTCGAGAGCCTGCCAGACGATGCGAAGCACACTCGCGTTGTCGACCGTCGAGGGCCGGTGAAGAGTCACCAGAGCAAATCTTGCTGGGCGATCCGAGCTGTCTTCACCCCACATTTCCGGATCTGCGAACGGCCCCAATTGCCCGGCCCTTGCCAGGCAACTCTTCAAAGTGTCGATCATTACGTTTCCGACCAGGAAGATCTGGCTGGCTGGCCTTCCTTCTTTCAAGAGATTCTCCACGCCGCTCGGCTCGCTAGCGAAAAGGAAATCAGAGATCGCGTCCGTCACCACGCGGTTGATCTCCTCCGGCATGGTCCGGTCGAAGCTCCGCAACCCGGCCTCGACGTGGGCCACCCGAATGCCCAGCTTGACGGCGGTCAGCGCCCCTGCCAGGGTTGAGTTGACGTCGCCCACCAGCATGACGACCTTAGGCCGTTCGCTCACCAGCACGGGTTCCAGCCGCTCGATGATTTGCGCTATTTGGCAAGGCGCAGAGGCGGACCCGACCTCCAGGTTAATATCGGGTTGAGGAATGCCGAGTTCCTGGAAGAAGGAATCGGACATTTCTGGATCGTAATGCTGGCCGGTGTGCACGAGCAAAGGCCGAATGCCCGGATGCTTCCGCATTTCTGCCATCAACGCTGCGATCTTGACAAAATTCGGCCGGGCCCCGACAACGCTCAGGATTTTCATCGTTTGGTGATCCGTATGGCTAGGCGAGAAGTCAGTTGCACGGCAAGGACGGATGCCGCCTCACGGCGATCAGGGGACGGCCCGTCGGCTGACGGATCCCCCTACAAGTTGTAGGGGTAGGCCTTGCCCTACCCCGGAGGACACACCGGCACGGCATTGCCGCATCGGAGCGACTCGCGGAGGCGGAAGGTGGCTAGGGTCGTCGCGCGGAGACTTTCAAAGGGGATGGGCGCTTCCCCGCCGCCTGCCACGGCCTGGATGAAAGCACGCAATTCCTCTCCATGCCCTTTGTCCTGAGAGAAGAGCGACCTCGACCGGCAATGGTTATCGGAATAAAACCACGCTTTCCGAAAGTCCTCGGAAATTGCAGTTCGACTTTCACCATGGATTTCTATGCGCTCTTTAGGAACGGTGGCGTCGCCCGAAGAGAGATATAGGATCTCCGCCCGCGAGCCGTCGGCAAGGAGAATCTGCATGTGGAGGTCATCCTCAGCGCCGCCGCTGGCGCCCTTCACCGGCCAAGCCTGGACCACGGTGGGGAGCGAGGAGGCCAAGAACGCCACTAGGTCAATGAAGTGGCAGACCTCGCCGATCACGCGGCCGTGCCCTTGAGCCGGATCATAAATCCAATGGGTGGGCGGCAAACGTCCTGCGTTCACCCGGTACAGAATTGACAGTGGCTCATGACGCCCCTCGAAGAAGTTCTTACATTCGCGGGCGAAAGGAGAGAAGCGGCGATTAAAGCCCACGCTGAGTATTCGCCCCGAGGTCGCAAACTTCTCCGCGATTTGATTTAGTTCCGCCTCGTTGACGCACAAGGGCTTCTCTACAAAAACGTCTTTACCGTGTTCAAGGGCGGCGTTGACCAAAGGGGCGTGTAGGTGATGCCGAGTGCCAATAAAGACGGCGTGAACGTCCGGGTCGTTCAGAATCTCCTGAGGATCAGTCGAGCAATAGCGAAAGCCGAAATTCTTGGCGACCCTGCGCGCCGAATTACCCGTGGCGTTGGCCAAGCCCAACAACTCGAGGCCGCCGATTTTCCGCAGGCTGGGCAGCAGTTTCGCACGGCTGAAACTTCCGGCCCCTATCCACCCTACACCGACGGTCGCACGGCTGCCTCTTGCTCGACCCGCGGACGTCGGAGTCGCTTGAAGTGTTACCCGGTTCGACAGCGCCGCGGCGGGAGGATAAGCAAGAAGAATGCCCAGGTAACTCTCTTTTCTTTCGCCAGAAAGAAGCTTAAAAGCTTCCAAGGCTTCGTCGATGCTGAAGCGATGTGTCAACAGCGGCTCGACACGCACTTTCTGCTGTGCCACCAGCCCCAGAAAAGCTTCCATATTTCTCTTTTCCGTCCAACGCACAAAGCCATACGGGTAGTCGGCTCCTCGCTCCTCGAACTCAGGGTCGTAACGTCCCGGCCCGTAGGAGCGTGAATAGCGCACCTGGAGTTCCTTCTTGTAATAATGCTCGCGCGGAACATCCACGCGGACATCGCCTACCACGACCACAACACCTCGGTCACGCGCCAGCTCTCCCGCCAGTTCGATAGGTTCGCTCGAGCGGGTCGCCGCGGTGAGGATCACGGCGTCGGCTCCTTCGCCACGCCGGCACAAGGCGCTCACCAGGCTTTGCTCCCAAGCCCGGTTCTCGCAAGCGAAATCGATGCCAAGTTCTTCCGCCAACCTCACCCGCCCCAGATCCGGGTCCAGGCCCCATACCACACAACCGTTGGCACGCAGAATCTGTGCTACAAGCTGCCCGACCAGCCCCAATCCGATTACGGCCACTCGCTCCCCCAGCTTCGCCTCCGCCACCCGTACTCCCTGCAAGGCAATAGCGCCCACCGCGACCGAGGCTGCTGACTCGAAGCTGACGTCGGGCGGAATCTTGACACACAGGTTCTTAGGAATCCAATTCACCTCGGCGTGTCCGGCGTGTCCCGCTCCTGCGCAGGCCACGCGGTCGCCCACGGCGAACTCCTCCGCTCCCGCGCCCACCTTCAGAACTGCCCCCGCGGAGCTGTAGCCCAGGGCTACGGCCGTACCCAGCCGGGCACGCACCGTAGCGACCACGTCCGCGACACCACTCGACTTAAGCCGACGAAAGAGCTGCCGTACAAGGTCTGGCCGCTCCAGCGCCTTGCCCAGCAGCGTCTTCCCTCCCAGGGCTATCGTCGCACGTTCAGTCCCGCTGCTGATCAGCGAAGCCGCAGTCTTGACCAGTACTCCCCCGGGCAGGCAGCAGGGTGGCGGCACTTCTTCCACCTGCACCTGGTGTGAGCGAAGGTCTTGCAGAACTTGTTTCATCCTTTCCTTCCGTTTGCCAGGAGGCTGGGTTGCAAGCTAGGGCTTGGCCGCGGGCTACGTCCCTCCACCAGCTTTGTTTCCTGCGCCTCGTAGCACCGCTTGAGTTGCTGCTCAAACGGCGGTATCAGGGTGTCCAGAATGGAGGAAAATTGGAAGAGCAGGCGGTCTCTACTGAGCGCGCGCCAAAGCTGCAGCTCACCCAGGGCCTTTTCGCCGGCGCGCAGTGGGATGGAGACGCTCCAGAACTCGTTCGAGCTCTCCTCTCCGCAGCGCGACCACCCCGATAGGGATGGCGCACGGCCATGCGGCCACTGTGAAAGCTGACACGTAACCCCGTCAAAGTCCAGGGCCTCGAGAGTACTAGCCAGAACCTGCCAACTCCCCTCCAGAGATGTGGCCTCTTCCAATTGCCTCGATGCCTTGCGTATCAGGATTTGGTTGGCCAGCACCCGCCGCTGTGATTGCATGGCTCGCGCCACGTACACGTTCAACTCCGACAACTCCTCGTAGCGAAGCCCGCCGGTCAAAAACCAAGCTGAGGCGCCTGCCAAAACCGCCACCAACGCGACCAAGCTTCCCGTGGTCTGAATAATAAGCAGCGACCCGAGCGAGAACAGCGCGGCCAGCGCGTAAAGCCCCAGGACTACCACCTTTAGCGTGAGCCTGTTTTGCAGCAGTCGGTGATGGATGTGATCGTGGTCGGGAAGAGACAACGGGCGCCCGCTCAGAAAACGGCGTATCACGGTAAGCGAAGTGTCCATCAAGGGGAGGCCAAAGGCCACAAAAGGGACCACGATGGCCAGCAACGTCGAACTCTTCTGCGAGGTATGAATGGCCAAGGAGGCCAGGAAAAATCCCAAGAAAAGGCTGCCACTATCACCCAGGAATATCGTGGCCGGGGCAAAATTGAAGCGCAAGAATCCCAGCAATGCCCCCGCCAGCGTGATGGCCAGAATGCACACGAAATAGTTGCCTTGGATTAGCGAAACCACAAAGACGGAAACTGTGACGAAGAATGCGATACCCGCAGCCAGCCCATCCAGCCCGTCAATCAAGTTAAGAGCGTTGGTCACCGCGATGATCCAGAACACGGTGAGCATCAAGCTGAAGAGCGGATTGTGGACACGATACCCCACTATGGGCACGCTAACGATGCGAAAGCCCGCCCACCAGACCATGCCTGCCGCCACCGCCTCAATTATCAGCTTTTCCCGGGGGCTTGAGCCTACCACATCGTCGTACGCCCCGGCGATCAGCACCAACGTCCCGGGAAGCAATAGGGTCAGCAGTGTCCGCCACTCCAACAGGAAGCGCTCTCGCACCGCATTCGGAATTAGCAGCAACGCCCCCCAGGCCGCAAGCGTTGCCAGGAAGATCGCAAGACCGCCCAAGCGCGGAATTTGCGGATGCTCCCGGCCATCGTGCCCTTTCCCGTAGGCGCGCACTCGCCGACCAAGCGCCCCCACCCTCGGCGTCACCAGCAAGGTGAACAGCACTGCAAGAATAAACAGTACAAGATAAGTTTTCATAGTCCCCTCCCGGTCAGCACCTCAGGGTTGTCTACTGGAGCGGGCTCCGGCGACTGCAACCGTTCTGACACCGGGCGGCGTCGCCCAGTACTGCCCAGCCGCCCCAAAAGCTCCAAATAGGCCCTCGCTTGCTGCCGGCAAGAATATTTCTCGCGCACCGCACGCCGGCCGTTTGCGCCCAGCGCACGAGCGAGCTCCGGGTGTTGGCAAAGCCTGAGGACTGCATTGGCCAGTGCCTCCGAGTCGTCTGGAGGGACCGCGATCCCAGCCCCAGCATCGAGCAATATTTCTTTCGCCTCTCCCTCCACGCCCAGCAGCACCGGCCTGCCCGCAGCCATGGCCTCAAACATCTTGGAAGGGATAGCGGTTTTGAAGACCTCGCTCCGGCGCAGGGGCACCAAGCACGCATCCGCCGCGAGCAGGTAGGCAGGGACTTTTTCCCGCGGCTGCTTGCCGAGATAACGCACGTTCGTCAGGCGCAGCTCTCGACTCCGCGCCAGCAACTGCTCGCGCTCCGCCCCCTCGCCAATCACAAGAAAGGCCACCTCACCCCGGTCGCGCAGCCGCGCAGCGGCGAGCAAAACCGTCTCCAGCCCATGCGCCATGCCCAGCGTCCCAGCGTAAAGAAGCACAAATTCCTCTCGCAGGCCGAGCTCCTGGCGCAGCGCCTGGCGCGCTTCTTGGGCGCTGTCAGAGTACGGATCCAAGCAGTAATCCTCCTCAATGGCGTTCCGCATCACCGAGATTCTGCTCTCCTCCAGGCCCTGTTGGATCAGGTGCCGGCGCTTCCATTCGCCATCCACGACAATATGCGTGGCGCGGCGATAGAGGAAATTGGCAACGTGCCCCACGCTCCGGTAGAGCAAGGTGCCAGCGGCAGCTTGTCCCACCCCCACCAGCGACTCCGGCCACAGGTCCCTCACTTCGAACACCCAGGGCAGGGACCTCGCCGCTGCCACCACCCAGCCCGACACCCCAACCAAAATCTGAGGCGAGGTGGCGATCACCACTCCTTTGCTCGGGGCCACGCAGCTTCCCACCATAGCGGCGGATACCCCGAAAGAAGCGAAATTTGCTCCACGACCCCACAGCCCGCGATTGGCCGAAGGGTAAAGCCATGTCCGGTAAACTTTGACTCCCTCGCGCTCCTCGCGGACAAACCCACGCCGCCAGAGCTTTCGGTATTCCGAGTGCAAGATCCCTTCGGGATGATTGGGGAAACCGGTTAGGACCGTGACTTCCGCGCCGGCCCGAGCCCACTCACGGCTAAAACTGTCTACACGCGCCGCAGGGGCACAGGCCTCGGGCGGAAAATATTGGGATATATAAAGAATGTTCATGTGTAGAGGCGGCTTTACGCCGCCATGTGGTCCGTCGGCTGACGGATAAACTCGCCGCTACAAGGGAATCAAAATGCGATCGATTTCAACGGCTCCTTGGCCTGGGCATTGCTTAATGGCTGGTAGCTTTTCCCCAGCCGGCGTCAACGCGTAAATAAGGTTTACAGGCAAATCCCCTTTCCAGGACCAATGGAGCGTAGTTCGGCGCTGCCGTAAACCGAATTCAGGCGCATACCAGCTCTGTTGCGCCTCGACTTCTCCACCCCCGAGGGTTGTCAAGAAGTACCGCTCTTCACCGAACCGTACCGCCCAGCTCGTGCCCTCTCGGTCGAGGTTACTACTGGTTGGATTGTTCAAAATCTCGATTCCGATTGCCGGGTGGAAGTGGACAAAGGACTCAACGAGGTGGTTCTCCTTGCCTCTTAGTAGGTCGATGACCACCCAACACTTTCCGGGTGTCAGGACGATCATGCGGGAGTGAATGACGCCGCGATGCTGGTAGGCATAATGCACTCCCCGCACGAAGTGGAACTCCCTGATTTCCCCTCCTCCGAGTTGTCCCACTCTTGGACGACGCCCGACGCGAAAGCTGGCCCAGATTTCCGCCTGCTCTTCGCCATCGACGCGCAGGGTGTTATGCGCCGCCGTGGAACGCTCGTAGTGCCGCTCAGTGCAAGGCTCGTAAGTGCTCACGCCGGTGTCAACCACTACCCGCTGGCCGTGCAAGGAAAGTTCGTAGCTAAGCACGTCGCAATGGCCGTGGCCGGGCTGGTAGTCGGGCCCCAAAGGGCCACAGTCGAAAATCAAGCAGCTTCGAGAACACGGGTCACGAACCACGCCATAGCCGGTTTCGGGAAGAACTGTTACCTCGGGGCGGTTATTTGATGATGCTTCGACTGACACCCCTGCCCGTGTGAGGAGCCCTCGCGTCGAAGGCGCCACGCCCAAAGCCGAATCGTTGAAAAGGGGGATCTCGACGTCGGGATGGAGCACGCAGCGCAGGAAATTTGCCATGCGGGTCACGCATGGCAATAGCTTCTCCGCACCATTACCTGTTCTCCCACACGCCACTGCCAGGGCCATGAGGTCCAGAAGATCCTCCAGCACCTCCGCGTGGTACATAGGAGATCGTTCGAAGTGTCCGCCATCGGGAAGAATTTGCTCTGCCAGCTCACGCCGCAGCAGCTTTTCTCCCATGCCCCACCAGCGTGAGCTTTCGGGCGCATCGAGCAGAGTTCCGGCAAACATCAATGCCTTGATATTCTTCAGGAGATGATTGGCCAAAAGGTGCGTCTCCAGCCGCGCTTCCAGTGCAAGCGCCTGGATTCGTAGGCTGGCAAGCAGGGCCTGGAGCGTCGTACCTTCCCCCAGAGCTTCTGCCGCCCCCGCGTTTCGGATTAGGAATTTCAGCCAATTGACTATCCGCAGGGAGAGGGGAAATGGCCCCCAACCAACTTCCCTGCCTGTTGTGTTCCGCGCGCACCAATCTCGTGCCACCTCCACCGCCCGGCGTAGATGAAAGCGATGCTGCGGGGCGCCCAAATCGGTGTTGAGAAAGTCAAAGTAGTTGAGGTTGTAAAGCCAGAGCTTGCTCAAGCCCTGCGACGACCAGGGAATGGTCTCTGATGGAGGATGGGCAACGTTTAGAAAACAGAACTCGCCCATTTCAAGCATCCGCAGCGCTCGAACCGGCTGCCACTCCGGGAATGCCGTCGCCGGCAAAACTTTCCGCAGAGCTACCGGGGCGGGCTTCCACCTTCGGAACGTATTTGGCCGCAGCATACGCCGCTGGGCCAGAGCAGCAAGCTGCGCCCCGCGCAAGTGCCATACGGTTCGCCAGTAGGTCCCCAGAGTAGGCCGAGTCACAGGTCGTGCGAACTCTGGTAGACAAACTACGCCCTCACGGGTGACTGCGGACTGGGCTTCGACTCCAGGTATTGGCGGCGCCATGCTTGGAAGGAAAACTACGGCTCAAGTTGGCTGCTCTCAGCCCGTTGCGGCCCTCTTCACAGCCAGGAGAATTAGGGGCGCCTTGGCCTGGCGGCGCCAGGCGTCCCTCGAAAAATCGCTTTCGTCCAAAGCCGCGAAGTGCGCTGAACTCAACACAGAGCGCCACCCATCCCCACTGAAGCGGTTCCGCGAAAGCTGGAGATACGCGGCATAGGAGTCAATATACCGAACATTGCTGACCAATGATGAAAGGTGGTGATTAGAAACGATCCGTCGAAACCAAGCCTCGAGTTCGCGTACATAACTGAAGGGGTTGGGAACGGTCAGGAGCAAAATACCCCCAGGTCGCAGCACTCGTGAAAGCTCTGTCGCCACGTGTTGGACGTCAACAAGATATTCAAATACACTTGAGGCTAGAATGCCGTCGAAACTGCCATCGGTGAAGGGAAGAACTTTCCAATCTGCCTTCAGACAAGTCCACTCGACGCCAGTTCCGGTATGAGTGCCACGGGCGACTTCAATCATCCTTTCCGCGATGTCACAGGCAGCTACCCAATACCCCATGCCATCTATGGCTGCGGCCATGTCGCCCGTTCCGCAGCCGAAGTCAAGGATCGTAGCTGGGGGAGGGGACAACTCCGCAAGGCGTGCCGTAAATCGCTCCAGGCGAGAATTAAGTTTCCCGCTCCGGCCATACTTGCTTTGCCAGGAGCCAGCCTTAAGGTTGAACAGTGTCCGAACATCCTCACCTGTCGGCGCGACCATGGATCTTTTGCTCGCCAAGCTCTCGCGTGAGCGGCTCCGGGGGGTGCTGGGCCTCTGACGTAGGGCATCCTGCGCCCAAGCCCACGCTGCCTCGCCGCCGTTGTCGCTCCAGGATTTTCACGTCGATCAGAAACCTTACCCAGAAACTCCACAACACGTGATAGATAAAGCCTTCCGGCCCGTCGAGAAATCCCCCCTTAATAAAGTAGTTTCGGAAGAAAAATAGGAATGGTCGAATCAGTAGCGGTAGCCGGTTCCAGACCTTGAGCTTGACCCAATGCTTCCGTTGGGCTTGCGTTCCCCGAACGCGCGCGGAAATTGACGCGCCCTCATGACTTGCCGCCAACTTCTCGCGCAGGTACTCTTCAGCTTCTAGATCTGCATACCGATTGTGCTTTTGAACCCAATCGCTCAACGGTTTATTGTCGCAGTGTTCAAAGGGACACTGAAGATACCCCGCCCGCCCGTTTAGAATCAAGTGTTCACTGATCCCGTGCCGTCCGAAGCGGCCAGCGTTTCGCTTGAAAAGCCGAATGACCCAGGTTGGATATAGCCCTCCGTGCCTGAGCCAGCGTCCCATAAACCAATGCCTGAACTTCAGGTAGTATCCTGAGTATTCCTGCGTGGGGTCGGCTAGAGTTCGGACGATCTCTTCCCGTAAGTATTGAGGAGCACGCTCATCAGCGTCCAGTACCAGAACCCACTCGTTAGCGAAGGGTAGATTGTCCAGCGCCCAATTCCACTGCGATGCGCAGTTTTCGAATGTGTGCCGGTGGATCCGTGCTCCCATGCTTTCCGCTATCGCCACCGTAGCGTCGGTGCTGAAGGAGTCCACCACGAAGATTTCGCTTGCCCACCGCAGGCTTTCCAGGCAGGCAGCAATATTGGCCTCTTCGTTGAATGTCAGAACAAGGGCGCTGACTCGAACGTTGCCCTCAACGTCTTCGTCCATATTCCCCCGTATTGAGGGATGAGGTTGCATCGCGGGCAGCGGAAGCAGGCGCGTGCCGGCGAGGGACTTCAACAAGGAGCGGGGGAGTTGGCGAAGCTAGCCCTCGTTGTACATTGAAATGCACGCCAGCTCTCCCGCCAGTAATACGCATAAAAGGTAAGCAACACCAAGTCAATGAGGAGGAACACCGTGACCTTCCAAAGCGCAACGCTCACGCCCACAGACGGCACCAAATTCAGGAGCTGTTGGCCGTTGAGCCACCGGAACCATAGCGTGGACTCAATCATGGCTACGAAGCCGAATACCCCAAAAACACCGGCCCGAAAGCGGGTGAGACCCTCGCGCACGGCAATGGCGCAGAGGGGAAAGAAACACATGATTAGATAAGTGGTGTACGACTTTCGGCTAAGCAGCAGGAGCGTCAACATCAGCAGGTTTAGCGCCCACAACACCGCCGGAGTGGGCATGGCCGGTTGGCGGCTCACAAGCCACAGGGCGAGAGCAGCCAGAGGCAACAGGGCCACACCGTCGATCACGCGCGTGGGCACTTCCCACCGTAAGTGCCGCAGCGCTGCGGTGATTAGAAAAGGGATGTTGCCAGACGTGCGGGCATCGCTTTCATTCCGAACTGGAACCAGTACGTCAACGTGGTGAAGCACGAGAAACCCGTAGATCACCGCCGGCGCGGCCGCAAACGCGGCAACGAACCGATACGCCCGGCTATTCCTGGGGAAGAAGGGTGGGATGGTCACCAGCGCTAGGAATTTCACCAGGACAAAGGGTACGCTCAGGACGAACCCTGAAGCCGCCACGGACCGCCGCGTGTAGAGCCACAGCGCCACACCAACAAATAGCGACACCCACACTTGATTGTGCCCGTTCAGAGCAACGTTGACCAATGGTGAGGCGCTGGCCAGGTAGAGCATGCACGCTTGGCGAGCGGCGATTGGAGCCAGGAGCTTCCTGAGGGCCTCCATCCAGAACGGCAGCGAGGCGAGGTCTGCTAGCATCGCGAGCACAACGACCATTTTCGACGAGGCCCAGACGTATTTTAATGCCTCCGCCAGAGCATAAGGAAAGAGCGGCGCATAGCTCGAAACAAAATCGCGATAGACCAATGAGCCGCTCATGGCGAGACGGGCCTGCGGCATGTAGGCCCCAACGACGTCTGACTGGGGCTCCAACCGCAGTATGAGAAAGACCGCCGCGAACAGTCCGAGGCGCGTAAGTATCCAGAACGCAACAACTACTAGCCGAAAGCGCCACTCCGAGAGGGCAGACAAGCGGGGATGGGCGGCCAGAAGGATGCCCAGGACTGTACAGGCGATACCTAGAAGAACCTTACCCGCAATTATGGGCATTTCTTGGATCTAGCGCGAAGCCTCGCCTGCCGAGGTTTCCGCGCCGGTTTTACCGGACGTCTCCGTTACGCAGACAGTGTCTAGAATGTTCCGAACGTGCGCATCCCAACGGAATTTGGCGCGCCCTTGTTCTTGCACCCTGATACGCAAGCGTTGTTGTAGGGCCGCGTCCGATGCGACGCGGCGAATCTGCCGAGCCAGATCCTCGGAGTCCAGCGGGCTGAAGTAGACAGCCGCATCCCCGCAGATCTCGCGATTGACCGGCGTATCTGCCGCAAGAATGGGCAGGCCACTTACCATTGCTTCCACCATCGGCTGGCCGAACGATTCGCAGAGCGAGGGGAATACAAAGAGGTTTGCTTCCCGGTACAGGTCCTGGATTTCTTTCCTCCCGAGCGGGCCCAAGAACTCCACCCACGGGGCCACGTCCGACTGGCGTGCCAGTGCTAAGTCGTCTTTGTGGGTGACCGTCCAAGCCGCTCCCTTCCACGCTGGGTCCACCGTGGTTGTCAGAAGGTACTTCCCGGTGCCATTCCTATTGAGGAGCGGCATCGCTTTCAGGAGCGTGCCCAGATTCTTATGCTCGGAGTAAAGGGAGACGTAGATCAGCCGGATCACTGGAGGTTCCGGGGGGGCATCGCCAGTGTCCTGGCCCCCGTTGCTGTTGATACTGGGAGTGACCCCCTCTCCCGGCCCGCCCTGGCTGGGGAAAACGCCGGTTGCGGTCCACCCTCTCCCCCAAGGGGGAGAGGGGTGGGCGAGAGAGAGGGGCCCTACGCCATCCGGGGGGCCCGCCCCGTAATAATTCACCAAAGCCTTTCGCCGGTCCAGCTTCACGAACTGAGCCAGTTCGTCAAGCATGGCTTGTGTCGGCGTCATCACCACGTCCGCGCTGCGCACAGACTGAAGGATCATCAAGCGCCGCAAGGCAAAAGCCACCCTGTAGCGCAACCCATGCTTCCCCAAGAACTTCTGCCGGTAGATCTTCGAGAAGTAGAGAGCGTTTCGGACCAGCAGGACCTGCTTCACGGGGCAGCCGAGCATCGCGAAGTTCGCGGTCGAGAACAATAGGTCGACTTCTTCTCTCCGCAAAAAGCCTCGGAGTGTGACTTGCTCCCACCAGAGGCGTCTCCAACCACCTGTGTCTTTGCTGGGTAGGGCGCAGAGTTTGATGTCCCCACGTACATCCCGCAACTGCTTTGCCGTTTCATCCGGGAGGAAGACAAAGAACCGATAGCCGCTCTCAGGGGGCGGGAGATAATGGAGAAGGTTTGTGAGGTAGCTCATTGCGCCGCCCATCTTGGCCGAGACTGCGTTAATGGCGATCTTCATGTCAGTCCCCAATGTTTCGACGGATCCAGTGCTTGAGGACGAAAAGGGCCCAAGGCCGTGACCAACTGGTCTTGCCGGCCAGGAAAGCTTTCCAGATGTTTGCCACTTGGCCAGCGTTTAGGGGAATTTGCTCGTAGGAGCTGGGGTCAAGGAGTTCCCGCTCCACTACCGATCGCAATCCGTTTTGCATCCAAAGCTCGAAGGGAAGGGTGAAACCCATTTTGGGCCGCAGGTAGATCTCCTCGGGCAACCGTTGGCCAACGGCGTGCAAAAGAAGAGGCTTGGGGAGGTAGGGATCGAGTTTCAGCCTACCGGCCAGGGGGAGGACGTATTCCCAGAGCGGGTGGTGCAGTAAGGGGGTGCGCACCTCGAGAGCGTGGGCCATGCTCATGCAATCGGTGTCGCGAAGGAGCGTGTTGGCCATGTACGTTGCGCTTTCCAGCACTGCCACCTGGTTGATGGGATCGAGCCCTCGCACGCTTTCCGCCACGTCGTGTAGATTCCAGGCCGCCGCGAGATTGCCATTCTGAAGGGTGAGAGAGGGCAGGAGCGCGCGGACGCTTTCCGGCAGGAAAAGGGCGCGGGAGAGGAAATAAGGCTGGTCAGCATAATAATCGCCCGCCGCCAGGGCGCGGATCTTTGCCGGCCGGTTCGTCTGCCTCCGGTCGAGCAGGGCGTTAACTCCTTTGCCGAGGGGTTCGAGCCATCCTCCATAGCGGCGGAATCGTACCATCCTGGGAACGGAAACAAAGCTCGAGTACCCCGCAAACAGTTCATCTCCACCCAGCCCGCTCAAGGCCACGGTGATCCCTGCCTTTTTAGTGGCTTGGGAAACAACGTAGGTGTTGACCCCATCAACGGTAGGTTGATCCATCGAGCTCAAGCCGTCGGGGATTTCTTCCAGAAGCTGGGTTTCGGTCAACTCGATCTTATGGTGATGGCAACCGAACTTGCGAGCTACATGGTCAGAGTAAGTAACCTCACAGAACGAACTGTCCCCGAATACGACGGAAAAAGCCTCAACCGGCTTCGTAGACACCTCGCAGGCCGTGGCCACCACGGAACTCGAGTCCACACCACCGCTCAGGAAGATGCCCAGCGGAACATCGCTGACCAAGCGTTGCGAAACCGCCTCGAGAAGATGTTGGCGGATGCCCTTGGCGGCCTCTTCGGGAGAACCTGTAGCAGGCGACCGGGAGGCCACCTCGGCAAGGCTCCAGTATCTTTGGGTACGGCACTGGCCCTTTTCCCAGGTCAGCGAGTGGCCGGGGGGCAGCGAACGAACACCCTCAATGATGGTGACAGGGTCCTGCACGGCCCCGAAGGCCAGATAGGAAGCCAAACCCGCCGTGTCCAGTCGGCGAGTCACCAGGCCACTGGCGAGCAGGGAGCGAACTTCAGACCCGAAGATGAAAGACCCAGGATCTGCGTAGTAGTACAGCGGTTTTTCTCCCAGGCGGTCGCGGGCGAGGAAAAGCCGCTCGTTGCGGGAATCCCAGACGGCGAAGGCGAACATGCCGACCAAGCGTTGCAAGCATGCCTCGCCCCATTGCCCGTAGGCTCTAAGCAACACTTCCGTATCGCCGGTGGAGGCGAAGCAATGGCCAAGTTTCTGGAGTTCGAGTCGGATTTCCCGAAAGTTGTAAATCTCGCCGTTAAAGATCAGCCAGTTCCCCGTGGCCGCATGGTACATGGGTTGGTGGCCGGCCGGGGAGAGGTCGAGGATAGCGAGCCGCCGCGAGCCCAACCCCACGCATATGTTGGGGTCAGAAGCCAGCGCAAGCAGCTCGTTCCCTTCGTCGTCCGGGCCGCGATGCGCCAGGGCTCGTGTGCCGAGGCTGAGGGCGCGGTCAAGCTCGGGGGAGCGTTTGCCGATTAGTCCAAAGATTCCGCACATTAGAAGAGTTGTTCACCACCGAGGCACGAAGGCACTAAGAATACCTTGTATCTTGGTGTCTTGGTGGTGAAAGTCTATTGCCCCAGGCAGGAAGCGAGCGCCTGGTGAAAGCCGCTCAGCGTGGCATCGTAATTCCAGCTTGCAATCACCCGTTGAGCTCCTTCACCCATGGCGCGCAATCGCTCCTCGCTCTCGCAGGCGCGGTCGATGGCGGAGGCCATCGCTTCGGCGTCACTCGCAGGCACCAGGTATCCGCTCTGGCCCTCGATGATCAGATCCTGCGCCGACCCGATCTTTTGCGTGGCGATCACCGGCAGCCCGCTCGCCATGGCCTCATTGACCACAAGGCCCCAGGGCTCGCGCACCGAGGGCAGAACAAACAGGTCGGCCGCAGCGTAAAACTTGGGCAACTGGTTCCAATCGTGGAATCCCAGAAAATAAACTTGGGGCAAGTTTTGTGCCCGTTTTTCGAGCGCCGTTCTTTCCGGCCCTTCCCCCACGACGAGCAGTCCTATGTCGGCCCGTACTTCGGAGATTCGGCGGAATGCCTCAATCAGGACGTCAATACCTTTCTGCTTGGCCAACCGGCCCACGTAAAGCAGCAGAAAACGCTGCCTCCAGCCGTTCTCCTCCCTTATTTGCTCGCGACAGGTCCGGTAGCGCGCCGCCTGGCTGCGAAAATAGTCGTTATCCACCGCATAGCGCGCCAGGAAGATCTTCTCCGGCTTTGCCCCATACCGAAGCCAGTACTGGGAATTCGAAGTCCCCACGGACAGGAAGCCGTAGACGCGGCTTGTCAGCCAGCGCAGGAACAAGCGCTTGAAGGCAAGCACCAGAGGCGGCTTGCCCTCCTCCTCAAGCAGGTTCGAGTCACTGCGAATGAGCACGGGAATGCGGTGCTTGCCGGCCCATAGGACGGCCAGCAACGTGGTTGCGGTGTTATAGCCGTACACGATGACGGCATCCGGGCGGAAGGCTCGAAGTTCTCTCCCTAAGCCGGGGTTGATGCCTCCGATCAAAAGCCGTCCGTGCCATCCCGCCGGCGCAAGGTTCCTGAGGCAGCGCGCCGGGTAGTGCGGCGCATCAAGACGCCATCCCTGATTTGGCTGGTGGTCGCGACAGTACAACACTTGAATGTCGTAGTCGGCCGACCTTGCCAGGCGTTCAAAAAGAGGATCCCTGTAAGGTGTGGGTACGCTGACCAGAATCGCAACACGTTTCTTCATTGCGGAGCTTGAAAGGGAATTGTGAGGCGGGCGGCCAAGACGCCGAAGATGAGCCAAAACATTATGGCGGAGAAGAACCCCGCGGCAGTGAGCCATGCCTCGGATAATGAGTTTGTGAGGCCTCCAATCAAGCAAGCTGAAAGCGTGAGGACTGTCCAGAACTCCCCGGCTGAGGGATGGAACCTGCGGATGAGCAATAAGCGGCGAGCCGCGGTCACGAAAACCCAGGCTAGGGGGAACACCAGAAAGACAGAACCCACTATGCCCACCTCCTCGACCGATGCCAAGATGCTGTTCATCTTCTCGCGCCCCATGCCGCCGCTTCCGAATCCAAACTCCCAATCTTCGCTGTAGCCTTTCGCGACCCCAAACCCCACCCCGATCACGGGACTTTCCATGGCTGCGTCCCAGGTATCTTGGAGTAACTTTCCCCTGGATTGAAGAACGTAAGTACCACCCTTTTGGACGTAGACTCGATTCAGGCTATCCACATAGGCAGGGAAATACGCAAAAAGAATGACTCCAGCGAGGAGCACGCCCACAACGAACTGTGCGAAAATCTTGCGGTAGGAGAAGTACAGCCACCAGGCGCAGCCCACAATTGTGGCGACGATCCCCCCCCTCGATCTCGACATGATTAAGAACACCAAAAAGGCGATTGTGAGCGCAACATTCAAAGCGCGTATGGCCGGCGCCTTCTCGAACGATTCTGACAGCTTGAGCAGCACGACAGGTACGATGAAGGGAATGAACGCCCCCAGCGAGTTGGCGTTTCCGAAAGGCCCCGCAAAATATCCTCGCGTCTGAGGCAGAAGATGTAACTCTGCCATGATGCAACCCAGCCCCGCCAGCAAGGCGCACCAATAAAGCTGCCCGAGAAGCTTGCAGGAACTTTCGGATTCATGCCGAGTCTCGAGTCTCCCATACAGCAGAACGCCCAAAAGCAAGCAGCCAAAAGTTCCTGCCTTCAGGAGCGTCATCAGGCCGTTCACCGAATAGGAGCTTGAAACTGCCGCGCAAAACACGAAGAGAGCAAGACTGAAGTGCACAGGATGCCAGCGGGAACTGCTCGCTTGCATACTGTTCCGCAGAAGCAACCCCAGCGCCATTGTAACAAGCATAATCCAACGGTACTGATTCAGGGCTCCCCCCCGGTTCACGATCGGCATCGCGGTGCCCAGGAAAGCCAGCATGGCAAACAGGCCGAGGTAGTGGGGGGCAGCTAGAGAGCAGAAAAGGATGAGCGCGACAAGTACAATCCCTGCGGCCAGCCTCCAATCCCCTCGCGCCAGCAGAACTGCCAGCGCCAGCAGGACCAAAACAGAACCCGCAGAAGGGAGGGGACCCAGCAGCTTGAGATTGTCGCCGGACCAAGCCCTCAAACTAATTGCATTTGATCGTGGCAATGGATTTCTCTCCGGATTTGTTCTCGTTAATGACAGCGTGGTAAATCGTCAAGGTCTGCTCAGCCGCGCGTTGCCAGCTAAATTGCCGAGCGCGCTCGCGGGAGCGTCGCGAGCGTTCCTGCCACTCTTGCTGATTCTCCAGGATGTCTGTCATGGCGGCAGCCAGCGCCCCGGCGTCCTCTACCGGAACAAGTTTGGCCGCTGAGCCGAGGACTTCGATAAAAGCCGGAATGTTCGAAGCGATCACGGGTATGCCGCACGCCATGGCCTCGCATGCCTGGAGTCCAAAGCCCTCGTAACACGAAATGTCCACATAGAGATCCGCTGCGCCGTAGAGGCCGGTGAGCACGTCATCGCTGAGGTAGTCGAGAACCACAACTCGCTCCTCGATCCCAAGCCGCCGGCAGCGCTCTTTTAGCTCCTTCCGGACATTCGGGTTGGCGCCGCAAAAGACGAGCTTCTGCCGCAAGCGGGATCGAACTCGGGCGTACGCCTCCAGGACAACCTCGACCTTCTCCCGGCTGTCCCCGGTCGCGAAGCTCAGGATGTAGCCTTCCTTGGCTCCCAGATATTCCCTAACTTTTTCGCGTTCCGTTTTGGCGCTTTCCTCGAAAAAAATGGGATCAGGCGCTTCGTGGATGACGGTTACTCGCTGTGTGTCCACCGGGTAAAGTCTCAGGAGTTCGTCTTTTGTTGCTGCGGACACGGTGATGATGGCTCGCGCTTTCGGGATCGTCCGCCGGAAAATCTCTTCGTTTAGTATGTGGCCGAGCCATTGATAGGGTCCGCGGCGGTTCTGCCCTTCCAGCCGCCATTTGGTTTGGGCGATCTCGTGGACTGTCACAACGCACGGGGTTGGTGTCTCCAGGCTGCGGCTCTCGGAGGGCAGGTGCACGAGATCGAAGTGCTCATTTCTTAGAATGGATGGGAATTGAAGCAGCCTCCAGTAGAGGTTCTTACGAAAGTGAACCGGATGATAGTGAAAGTTGTCTTGCTGTGGAAGCCCGGATGTGGCAAGCGTCCTGTCGACAAAGACGTGATATTGGGTGAGATGGTCGAGCGGGGCGAGATGAGTGAGGAGGCTGTGGACGTACCTCGACGCACCTTTGCCCTTACTTCCAAGAAAAGTTGCATCTATTCCTATCCTAAGGCTCAATGACTGATCCGTTGAGGAAGGTCCCAGTCGGCCCGGCCCGTCTGGTGTCCTCTATGGACGTGTTTCGCGTTTCGAAAACCGCGCATATGCGGCGGAGTCATCTGGTCAGGTCGTTCGAAAACGATGACATGTTTCTGGGATCGAAGCCGACGATGAGTAGGCCACTACGGACGATCTCCGGCGGCACCGTGACCACTATCCGGTGACCGATTCTAACCTTGTCCGGTTCGACCTTTTCCCCCAGGTGACGGAGTAATCGTGCGACTAGCGAGTACGAACGGACAGTCTCCGTCTCATAGAACAGATCCTGGTTGAGGAATTTGCTCCCTAAATGCCTGTCATCGACATTGCCGAAGTCGAATAGTTGGTCCGCTCCAGCGACGATCTCCATGCGGACAGCTTGATCGTCGCGTGAGATGCTCAGCCTTGATTGTGGTCCAGTTCTCCCGCTGAGGGAGTCGACCAGAACAAGCCTCCGTACGCACCCTCTGTTAGGCCACGCCGCCATCTGGAGCATGGCCTGACTTCCCGACCAGCCTGCCTGATCGTTAACGAGGAGCAACGTGGGCACGCTCGCGGTGGCGATAGCCTTACGGAGCCCCTCGAATTCTACGCGGGCCACGCGACTCTGGCCCTCCCATGTGGCCGCCATCCGTGGGAAGCTGCTCAGAAAGATCAACAACTGGCCGACGGCCAAACCGACGAGCCCCAGTGCCAGTCCCCTCCGAATCCACAGGCGGTCCGTGCCCTGGCTGATTTGCTCGACAGCAACAATGGCTGCCAGCGCGCCGAAAACTGCGGCGAGCGGCATAAACCGGGCCGTGGGTGCTATCGATAGAACGCCGAGTGCAATTGCAAGACACAAGAGGACCCGCAAGAGAGGCCTGCGCCCTGCCTTCCCCGGCCGCAGCAACGCGTAGCCTAGAAGGGCGTAGCCGGCTAAATTCATCACTATGCCGGTCGCAACCCGCAAGGACCACTCGCCGCTCGTTACCTGCGCCGTCTCCCACGGGAAGAAAGGTTTGGCAAGGAGCTCTAGCGCGCTGACAATCGCCTTTCTCAGCCAGCCATTTTCAGGCTCCAGAACGTAGGCATGGCTTACACCACCGTAAAACACCAAGCGCAACGCTGCAAAGAAGAGCAACGGCAGCAGGAAGAGCGGCAAGAGTCTTAAGCGCCTTCGAACTATTCTCCCATCACGCCTGAGAGCGAAGAGGAGAGCTGCGATTAGAGGCGTTACTACACCGGTCTCATGACTGAGCAACGAAGCGAGCTGACAAAGAATTGAAAGGGTCAATCGCAATCGCTGGTGACGGCTATTCTCTAGGGGCAGCAGAAGAAAAGCGGCCAACGCGAAAAGCACCATCAGAAGACTGGCGCGATAGGCTGATCGCAGGAGCGCGTCATACCACATGGCTGAGAAGGCGTACACGATTAACATCGCCGAGAGAGACAAAATGCTGCCACTCGTCTCGCGACGCAAGAACAACACGAAGAGGATGAGGACAATCGCAAAGCCCAGAAAGTTCGTGGTTAAATTGAGGGGCCCGGTTCCTGGGGAAAGCAGGCTTTCGAGCCAGACTGTCGCATTCACCACGGGCCGACAGAAATCTGTCCGGTGCTGGGGCAAATCCGGGAAACTAAAGGAGTAATAGGTGAAACCACTTGTAATCCACAAAGTCGGGTCCGGGTGATACTGGCGGGCGCTGTTGAGGATCGGAGCAAGATCATCTCCGTTTACGTGGTACGTTCGCGCATAGGGCAATAAAAACACGGAGTAAAGAAGACCCGTCGCCAGCAGCAACGATGCCACGACCAGCCAGTATTTACGCCGTGTCATTGACACGTCATTGACAGGGTCCAGACCTTCTGCCGCGATTCGAGAAGCCGACATAGCCAACATCACGAACACCGCGAGGCAAGCACCAGGATGTTGTCGTTTTGCCTCAAGAGGTCCCAGAAGAACCTACGAGCCAAGTTTCGTAGCCAAGGAGTTGGGGCTAGCCACTGTCGAAGCTCGAAAGTCTTGCCTTTGAGGCGCTCGGGGACGGCGGATTGCGTGCCACGTTTCAGGGCACCCAGCCCCCCACACCGCCGCACTTTCTCAATGCGAAACCCTGCTCCCTCAAGCAGCCTCCGCAGCGAGCATTCGTCGAAATAGTAAAGGTGCTCCTTGGGTTGCACGAGCGGCCATCTCGGTCCCAGCTTGCGCGCGTTCCCCGATCCGAAGTCGGGGCACTCCAGAAGCACTCTCCCATTCTGCCTAAGCAGAGCTCGGATCTTGCGGACTGCTGCAAAGGGGTCGGGCATATGCTCAATCACGTGGAACAGGCAGATTACGTCGAAGTGCCCCTCGGGCAACTCCGCCTCTTCGAAACCTCCGGCCAGGACCGTAGAGCCAAGTCGCTTCGCTGCGGCATATGCAGCGTGGCGGTTGAACTCCACTCCCCAAATCTCCCAGCCGTTCTGCTGGACTGCCGACAGAAATTTCCCCGTCGCACAGCCGATCTCGAGCAATCGCCCGTTCGTAATCCCTTGAGTAGCATATCGGAGCCGCGTTGCTTCCCAGGAGGTTGGGTCGACCGTCCAAACGAAATCTCCGTCAAGCTCTTCCCCGCCCGTGTGTCCCCGAATGTAGTCGTCATCGTAGACTTCGCCCCGCGCGCCTGGGGAGAGGCGGGGATTGATATAGGCAAGGCCACAGCCTAAGCATCGCACCAGCCAATACCCTTCCACCTGGAAGATTTTTTCAGTTCTGTCCTCGCCGCACAAATTACAGGCGACACGTTCCAGACCCTCCGGCAAGAGATCGGGACGTTGCATCATATTTGCCATGCCAAGCAATGAGTCCGCTTATACCCCCGTTCGCGCCACCCGGCGAATTCCTCGCCAGGGGAGCCGTATCGCGAATGCCGGGTAGGTTATGACAGCCCTCGTCATCGCCACGCACGCGCTCGCGACGTTCCCCCGCCGATAATAGGCGCGGGCGGCGGTGAACCATGTCTCAGCCGCGACGGAGTCTCGCACGTGCTTCGATTGCGCCAGCGTTTCGAGCATCTCATTGACCAGTGGAAGTGCTGAGTTGCCATTGCTTGCGCGCATTGTATTGAGCACACGGGTCGAGTAGCTCGCGAGAAGCGTATTCTCCACTTCTTCCTCAGTGACCCCTAATTCGGTTAATAGTTCGGGGGTGATGGAGTCGGCCGAATCCACCGGGTCGGCCTTACCTTGACTCCTGAGCATTCCCGACGCCCGTGCCACGCACCGCCCCAGGCTGAGCTGCCTGAGCCTCCGCGCGCCGATCTGACCGGAGTGGAGCCTGTAACGCGAAAAAACCTCGCCGAGCTTCGCTCCCTGGCAGCGCTCCATGATTCTCTGCCAGAGGTCGTAGTCTTCATGCGTGTCGGCAAAGGCTCTTCGATACCCCCCCACGGCCCGGAAGGCGTCTACGCGCATGGTGACCGTGCTTGTACAAAAGGGGCTGCTGTTCTGGAGGGTTCTTCTGAGCTCTCGATCGTTTTCCGGCCAGGCCACGGTCCCCAGGCAGCGGCCCGACTCGTCGATTAAATCGTTTGCCCCACCCAGGATTCCGATCTCGGGATGGCTCTCGAGGTACTCCACTTGACGCCTCAAGCGGTCCGGCAAGGCAACGTCGTCCGCGTCCAGCAAGGCCAGGTATTTGCCCCGCGCCCGAAAGCAGCAGGCGTTTCGGGCTTCCGACAGGTTGCAGTGGGGTATGACATGAAACTGTATGCGGTCGTCCTTTGCCTGATAGCTCCTGACGATCGCCTGCGACGCGTCGGTCGAGCCAAAGTCGACAATGATGAATTCGAAGTCTCGGAACGTCTGGTTGAGGATGCTCTCGATCGCTTCCACCAGGAAGCGCTCGACGTTGCATGCAACCATGGCTACCGAGACCAGCGGTGTTTTCATGTGCGGAGATTCCAAACTGGAAACTCACCGCAGAGGTCACAGAGATCACAGAGAAGAGCCGAAGTATCTTTCTCTGTGGTCTCTGTGACCTCTGTGGTGAATGCTTTTAAAACCTGCCATTGACAAACCGGCGAATGCCATCTTTCAGTTGAAGCACGTTAAAGTTGATTAGCAGCCCCACTTTGCATCCCGACAGCTTGAGATATGAGATTACTTGAGCCTCGTGAATTGGAGCCACAGCATCTATCGATTTCACCTCGACCACCACTTCCCCTTCCACCAGAAGATCGATGCGATAGCCGCAATCCAGCTTGACCTGATCGTAGACAAGTGGTAGGGGCCTTTGTTGTTCTATCCTCAGTCCCCGCTTCTTCAACTCGAATTCCAGGCAGGCTTCATAAGCGGACTCAAGCAAACCAGGACCAAGCACCCGGTGAACCTGAATAGCCGCCCCGATAATCCCTTCCGTAATGCCATTCAGCCGCTCTCTCTCTGTCATTGGTCGAGGGCTTCACCACGGCTTCACCACAGAGATCACAGAGGCCCTGAAAAACAGGACTCAGGATTCAGGAAGGGCGTTCTTTGAATTATCAGTGCCTCTGTAGTCCTCTGTGTGCTCTGTGGTGAATGTTTTTATGTGCTCTGCGGCGAGAAGCCTGATTCATAACTCTTTCACAACCAAAGCCCGAAAAAGAGTCTCCACGCAAGCACGATGACCGAACAACCTCTCTCCAAGCTCGGCAGCGGCCCGGCCCAGAGCCTCGCGGTGTTGCGCCTGCCCGAGCCGTTGCAACGCGGCATCAATCTCCCCGACCTCTTTAGACGTCACTACCTCGGCGACCGGCTCGTGGAGTTCCGCCCAGCGCACCGCCGAGCAGTCCTCGGGGCCCCACACCAGAAGGGGCAAGCCCGTTGCGGTATATTCCACGATCTTGCTCGGGAAGCCAACCCGCATGTTGTAGTCCGCTCCCTCCGCGTCGAACGCCATGGGCACAAAAACAAAATCCGCCCGCTCGCGAAGGCTCGAAATCAACTCAGCGGGACCGGCCAAGCCCTGGGAGGAAACATTTTGCCGGTCCAACCCCCAGCGCCTCAAATCGTCGCTCGAGTGAGGTCCGTAGAGCAGCAAACTCCCCCCGCGCTTTTCCAAGCACTTCGCCAAGTCTGCAATCAGCCGGGCGTAGCCGGCGATGAGGATCCTGCCGGCGTAGGCGCCGACCATCGGGCCACCGTTCTTATTGTAGCTTTGTGGCGCCCCATCGAACGAAGGGCAATCCTTGGGTCTTGACGGATAGAGCACTTCGCCCCCAACGCCGTAGTTGTGGCGATACTCCTCTTCCATAAATGGTGAGACGCACAGCCTGGAAGCCGCGCGGCGATACAGCCTACCGAACCGCCGGTCAAACCAGGGCTTAATTCCCGGATAGGCCTCGAGCAGCGATAGCCAATGATCATGGATGATGAGGTGGAGGGGCAACCCGGCGTCCTCCGCAAGCTGGGCGGCCGCCAGCCACAAGTACCCCTGGGCAACCGTCAAAATCGCCTCAGGGCCAAAGCCACTCATAGCGCGCCGAAGACCATCTGCATTGGCTGCTGCCCTCATGGCCAGCCAAGTGGCAGCCAGACGCCTGAACCTGCTCCGCCCACGCTTCGGCCAGAGGGCGAACTGCCGATAAGCAACTCCGGGCAAGCGCCGCGCCGGATCGGATATGGCCGGCCATCCCTCAACGATCAGCAATTTGCCCGCGGGATAGTCCTGAAGAAGTCGAAACAGCAGCCCTGAGCCGTGGGTGCTCGATTCCACCGGCACGTCGCCGACGTACGCTAAGCGCGGCAGTTCGCTCGTTGCCAATGACGTGCCCATTTGAGTCACCGTTTGAATCAGGCTTGCCCCTGCAATCTTCTGAAAATCAGCCAACTCCCGTGATTCCCGCGAAACACCAGTCATTCCCGCGCAAGCGGGAATCCATCTTGCCCGCCCCGACGTGGACCCCCGCTTACGCGGGGGTGACGGGAATCGCGTAAACCTTCCGCATCCATTCGGCCGTCAGTCGTATGCCTTCTTCAAGGCTATAGGAGTTGGTGTGGCCAAGGTGCTCGCAAGACTTACTTGTGTCCACTCTCTTTATCTTGGTGGTTAATATTTCGGATTCGCGATATTGCACCAGGTGCGGATCAGCCCCCGTGACCTTCAGCACAGCATCGGAGAGATCCTCGATCGTATGTAAGCGGTCCCCGCCGATGTTGTACGTTTCCCCAGGCCGGAAAGAGTCCGCGATGTTGGCGAGAGTTCGCACCGTGTCGGCCAGGTAGGTTGATGTCCGCAGGTGGCCGCGAAAGACCACCCACGGGAGGTTGTGCAAGGCACAATATAAGAACCGGCAGTTTACGGAGCGGTAGGGACTGTAGTACTCCCCGGGTCCGTAGGTGTTGAAAAGCCGGACGACGGCAGTCTCAGTTTTGCGATGCGCCGCCGAGTTCCGGATCTGCATTTCATTCACCCACTTGGTCATGGCATAGTCGTTAAGCTGCTTTACCTCATACTCATCCATTACGGTCTCGACCATCAGTTCAGGCCAGTCGCCATAGACCTCCGAGGACGAGAAGTGGATCAGCCGGAACTTCAGCCTTTCTTGCAACCGGATGATGTTTTTGGTGCCCACGACATTGGTGCGCCACAACTGCTCGTAGAAGTCTTCTCCATTCCAGCGGCCGAATTCCGCCGCGCAGTGGTAAACGTAATCGAACGGCCCGCAGTGCTCAAAAACTCTTTCGATCTGTCGAAACTCACCCACATCACAGCGAGCGTAAAGCGGCACTTTGACGTCGGTGCGCAGGCTGAACCCGATTTCATCGGGTTGATGTTGGAGATCGCAGCAAGCCGTGTGATGGCCTCGATTGCGCAGCTCGGCCGCGAGACCCGCTCCAACAGTACCTAGCCCACCCGTAACAAGAATTCGCATGGTGCTCCTCAATAGGGTAGTTTGTAGCGGCGGTCTATGACCGCCGGTCTTGAATTCTTAACATCTTCCGGCGCTCACAGAGCACCGCTACAGTAGCCGGTCCTGGTGGCTGGCCGGGATCGCTAGAATTAGTACATCGCCGTGACGCAGACCCCTACTCGAGCGCAGCTCGACAGCATGAGATTCGCGAATGGTATAACCTCTGTAACCATACTGCGCGGCAATCTCTGTGAGTTCCCAGGGAAAATACCCCGCCATGGCTGCGGTTTCATAGTTCGCTTCGAGAAACCACAAGGGAGGCGGCCCGAAAGCTCCCGCCATCAACTTGGCGGAGCCCAGTAGCACGTCGCGCTCGGCACCTTCGACATCGCATTTAATCACCGCAGGGACGGCGACCATTTCCCGGGCCAGTGCGTCAAGAGGCTCCACGCAGACCTCTTCTTCCTCGAAGGGCAAATCCGCCAGGGGATAGAAGGAGGCGTGCATGGGGTCCAGCCCGGCGAACTTCTTGATCGAAAGCGTGCCGGGTTTGGCGCCCACGGCAATCTGCTGCGCCACACACCGGCCCTCGCATCGGTTGGCGCGCAAGGAACGCTCGAGCAGTCCGAAGATAGCCGCCAGTGGCTCGAAGGCGTATACGGCGCGGAGTTCAGGTACTTTTACCAGCAGCCAGTTGGTGTACCAGCCGAAGTTAGCGCCGATGTCCACAAAGACGTCGCCCGGACGCACCGCCCGTTGCAGAACATGCGTCAATTCCGGCTCGTAGTTTCCTCGCAAGTAGATGCAGCGGTGATTTGGATAAGCAAAATCCAGCGCGATCTTAACGCCATCAAACGAAAAGATGTTCGCGCCAGACCGATATCTCCGCATCATCATCCGGCGGCAGAGAAACCGGACTGTGTTGACACCTAACACTAGGGTGACTCTGTTATTCTCGCTAAATCGTCCGCCGTCGCTTCCGAAAAGCCACCCGCACGGAGGGCGACCTTGCCGTACCAGTGGTCGATTTTGCGACCACCATAAACTGGAGTCTCGACCACATCGAACGGGTAAGTTCGTGGGACAAGCTCTATCTTAGAATGGGCCATGTCCTTTACGTAGATCTGTAGATAGTAGGACCCTGGCAGGATCGGGAAGTCTTTTACCCTGAACCCGAGGTCCATGGTTTCACCCGCCTCGATCACCGGCGCGGTAAGGAAGTCTTTCAGGTCGAGGGCTGTAATACGCTCGTTATCGAGTGTCAAAACGCTAACGTAGAGGCCCGGGTCGCGAACCGTAGACTTGGCGCGAACGCGAACGCGGATCTCAATTTCATCGAACGTCTTAAGGAGGCCGCCGTCGGCAGATGCGATTTGAACATTCTCTACGACGAAAGTGGGGGTCTCGATACTTGTGTGGGCTACATCGTCGGCCTCGATACGGGCCAAATAAGTGTTGACGGCGTCATTAATCTCCCCTTCCTTGGAGACACCGCCTTGGTCCAGTACAATACCCGACCGACAGATCTGGCGAATCGCGGCCATATTATGGCTGACAAACAAAATTGTTCGACCGCCAACGGCGACCTGCTGCATCTTGGCAAGGCACTTTCGCTGAAACTCAGCGTCGCCTACCGCCAGAACTTCGTCGACCACGAGGATTTCCGTCGTCAGGTGCGCTGCCACGGCGAATGCCAGCCGGACGTACATGCCGCTGGAATAATATTTGACCGGTGTCTCCAGGAACCTCTCCACCCCGGCGAAGGCCACAATCTCATCGAACCTCCGGGCGATTTCCTTCTTGCTCATGCCCAGGATCGCCCCGTTCAGGTAGGTGTTCTCACGACCGGTGAGCTCCGGATGGAAGCCAGTGCCGACTTCGAGCAGAGAGCCCACGCGGCCGCAGACCCGGGCGTGTCCGCAGGTTGGCTTGGTAATCCGAGCCAGAATCTTCAGAAGCGTACTCTTACCCGCGCCATTGCGACCGATAATGCCCAGAACCTCGCCCTGGCGGACCTCGAAGGAGACATCCTTGAGAGCCCAGATGTGGGTGGGATCGCCGTTGGGTGAGGAGGACTTTCGCGGTCTAAAGAGGCGGGCTGGGGCGGAAAGGGCGCGGGTCAGCACGTCGCGCAGGGCGAGGTAGGGCTCCCGCTCGCCGATGCGGTAGCGCTTGCCCAGATTTTCGGCGCAGATGACGATGTCGGACATCAGTGGTTAGTGGCTAGTGGTCAGTGGTCAGTGGTCAGTTGTCAGTCGTCAGTTGAATAGCGAAGGTTGAAGGGTAAAGTGTAAAGTGTAAAGCGTGAATTCACCCTTTATCCTTTACACTTTAGACCTTACCAATTCCCAATTCACTATTTGCTATTCACAATTTAGACAACGTCGGCGATGGTGGCTTCCATCTTGCGGAAGAAAACCATGCCGCCGATCAGCACCACGATCACGGCGCCGGTGGATACTGCCAGCATCAAAGTCGGGGGTTGACCCTTTCCGGTCAGAGCCCAGCGAAACCCTTCGATGACTCCGGCCATGGGGTTGAGCCCGTAGAGCCAGCGCCACCTTTCGGGCACCAAGCTGCTGGGATAGGCGACAGGGGAGGCAAACATCCAGAACTGGATGAGGAAGGGCACCACGTAGCGAACGTCGCGGTAGATGGCATTAAGCGCCGAAAGCCACAAGCCCACGCCCAGCGCGGTCGCCACGGCCAATAGCAGGAAGGCTGGGAACAGCAGAACGGGCCATCCGGGTGCCGTATGATAGAGAGCCATCATAACCAGGAAGACAACTAGACCCACGGCGAAGTCGAGGAGCCCCGGACCTACGGCCGAAAGCGGCAGAACGAGTCGCGGGAAATACACCTTGGTGATGACCCTTTGGTGCTCGATGACGCTGTTGGTCGCGTTCAGGAGCGCCCCCGCGAAGTAGATCCAGGGCAGCAGGGCGCTGAAGTAGAAGATGGGATAGGGGAGCCCGCCTGAGGGGATCTTGGCCAGGCGGCCGAAAAACAGGCTGAAAACCAGCATCGTCATGAGGGGTTGAAGAACCGCCCAGGCGACCCCAATCGCGGTCTGCTTGTAACGAACCTTGATGTCGCGCCAGACGAAGAAATACAACAGCTCACGGAACTGCCAAAGCTCGCGAAGATTCAGGTCGAGCCACCCCCTGGGGGGGGTAATGTCAATGACAGGGATGTCCGCCAGCGGCATTGGCGCCTGTACCGTGCTCGTGGGCGTCCTGTCGAGGGTGTTCACGGTGAGCTGACTCATTTGAAGAAAAAACCGCATACCTCAGAAACGGCCCGCCGCCCGAAGGCTATGGGCCGCAGGGCGGAGGTCTGCGCCCCCCGCTTCTATTTCTGACCTTCAACGTAAAGACTCTCGGAGGCGCGCGCGGGGATGTCCAGCAACTCAATATCCGGGATCAAGCTTTCTCGAAAGCGCCGGCGGGCAACATTCGTGAAGCCTGAGTCTTTGAGCCTTGCGGCCAATGAATGCTCATCATACATCCAGCAGTGTCCATCCCGCCCCCAGGCGCGGCGGAGAAGGGCGAGCCAGCCCCCGGCGTCGGAGTCCAGAGAACGAAGCCCGGTGCGCTCAATGAACCGGTCTGCGGCGAGTTCTCGGGCGCTTTCGCCCTCTCCGCCGCCCTTAAGATACTCCTCGCAGATGGCGCGCAAGTCGGGCACGACTACGCGCAAAATCCCTCCCGCTGCCAACACGCTGTAACATTCGCGCAGGAACCGCCTGGCCTTGCCTGCGGGCAAATGCTCGAGGAAGTGAGAGGTGTAAACATAAAGCAGCGAGGAATCTGGGTAGGGGAGACGCCCAGCCGCGTCGAGTACGCGGACACACCGCGGCCAAGGCACGGAAGCCATGCCCTTAGAAATGAGATGGTTCCGGACGAGCACTCGCTTGATATGGGGGTGCTTTGAAAGTCTTGCGCTTGGCGAGTTATCGATATTCTCCCAGCCCGGCAGCTCGCAAACATTCAACCCGCAGCCAACATTGAGTCCCTTGATCATCTCAGGCCGCCCGTCGACAACCCCCTGAACTCAAACTTCCACCTCGTTGCAGGATAAGTACTACTTAGTACACATGGCCTGCCAAGACCCAGGAATGCGGCTGCTTTCGCCTAGCTACTGTCGCAAAATGAGACACATATGCACTTTTCTGCATATTCAGCCGTTCTAGATATAAACCCTTTAGAAACAATTGGGTAGATTTCCGCTGGGGCGGAACACTGCAAGAAAAATGGGAAAGGTGGGAAAGATGGAAAAGATGGAAAAGTTAGAAAATCCCGCCCCTTGACCGCCTCGGAAGCAATCTCCAGGAACGGACCGCGCAGAGGAGAATTGGTCGCGGCTTCATTGCTTCGTATTCCTATCGTAGGTGTGATAGCTATCATAATAGGAGCGGTAATAACCGCGATAGTATGAGCCGTAATAGGCGTAGTAGCCCTCGCTTCGCGCATCCCACTTATTGAGGACCGCGCCCAGAACTCTTCCCCCGCTGCTGGCCAGAATCTTTTGCGCGCGCAACAGGCCGCGGCGCGCCATGACTCCGCTTTCCACCACCAGTATCACTCCGTCTACCAGCCCGGAGAGAATCGTGGCGTCCGTCACCAGCAGCAACGGGGCGGAGTCCAACACCACATGCTCGAAGCGCCCGCGCAACTCCTGCAAGAGTTTCTGCATGGCGGGTGAGGAGAGCAAGTCGGCCGGGTTGGGCGCCTGCGGGCCCGACGGAAGCACCCAGAGATTAGGCACCGCTTCAAACTGACGCAGGGACTCATCCACGCTGTGCGCGCCGGATAGAACACTCGAGAGACCCACGCCATTCTCCGAGAGAGCCAGCGCGCGCGAGATGCCGGGGCGGCGCATGTCGGCATCCACCAGCACCACGGGCACGCCGCGCTGGGCGAGCCCCATGGCCAGGTTGAGCGAGGTGCAAGTCTTGCCCTCGCCGGGCTGAGCGCTGGTCACGAGCAATGCCTGTGGTGGGCGCGGAGCAGTCGAGAGCAGAATCGCGGTGCGCAGGGTGTGGTAAGACTCCGCCAGGGATGAGGTGGGTTGTTTCAAAACGATCGATTCCACCGAGCCATTCTGCGGCTGGCCCCTGTCCCCGACCATCTTCAGCCAGGACGAGCGCGCCAGCGGGATCACGGCCAAGGTCGGGGCGCCCAGGACGCGTTCCAGATCCTCCGCGCTTTTGATGGAAGTGTCCAGGCTCTCTTCGATGATGGCGAGCGAAACGCCCAGGACCAGTCCCACCAAAATACTGACCGCGATGTTATACATTATTCTGGGCCGCACCGGAGCCGTGGGGACCAACGCCGAATCCACCAGATGGATGTTGGTCGCCCTCAAACCCGCCGAGACCGTCGCGTCTTTCAGGTGCTGGAGCAGGCTCGCATAAAGCTGCTGGTTGGTCTCAAACTCGCGTTTCAAGAGGTTGTGCTCGATCGAGAGTTGATTGAGCTTTCCCACCTCCTCCTTCTCATGGGCCACCGCGGCGGACAAAAGCCTTTCCCGCCCAAGGGCCGCCATGTACTCGTTGCGAATTCGCGTTACCAGGCGCTTGCGCTCGCGCTCCATCATGGACTGGACTTCGTTCATCTGGTCTCGGAGCCTTTTGACTTTGGGAAAGTTGGGTCCGTACTGCCCCACGGCGTCCACGTAGTCTTCTCTCAAGCTGGCGTACTTCTCGTCCAGGCTTTGCAGTAAGGTATCCTGCGCCGTGAGGGCGGCTTCGGGTTGGTTGGAGGACACCAGCTCGTAAAGCGATTGCTTTTGCATGCGGTCGCTTTGGGCGTTGGTCAGGTCCGTGCTCATCGCCGCCAGTCTCTGCTCGACCACCGATTGTTTGTCGCCGATATCCACGATCAGATTCTTGCGCTCGTAATCGACCATGGCCTGCTGCGACTTCTCCACTTTGGCTTTCAACTCGTCGAGTTGCTGCTCCATGAATCCGGAAGCTTGCCGGGTCGCGTCATATTTCTGATGAAAATTGTATTCGGTGTAGTTATTCACCAGGGTGTTGGCCGCCCGCGCTGCGAGCTGGGGGTCGGTGCTGTCAAAAGTGACTTCGACCATGCGGCTGTCTCGCATCAACTGCACGCGGAGGTGTCCTCGAAATGCCTGGATGATCCCGTTCTGCGCCGCGGTGGGAGAAGCCGCCGGCTTCCGCTCACCGCCCCCGGGAGCAAATTCCGCGTTTTCTCCCAGGCCGAGTTGCTGAACAGTTCGCCAAGCCAGGTTTTCACTTTTCAGCACGTTGACCTGCGTTTGCAGGAAAGTCTCGTCACTATAGCCAGGCTCACCCCGGTAGAGATCATTGAGGGACTGGATCTGCGGCGTGTCGGCTTCTACCTCGACACGCGCCGTCGCCTCATAAACCGGCTGCGTCCTGAAGGAAACAATCGCCACCAGCGTTGCCAGCACGAACACAACCGTCAGCACCGTCCAGCGGCGTTTCAATAGAATCAGCCAGTAGGCTCGTATATAGGAATAGCCTTCGGAGCCTTCCGGCCCTGAGTCGACAACGGAACCCGGCCGGCGGTGGACCCTTTCTGGGGGTCTGCGCTCGGCAGGAACTAACTCTTCGTGTTCAGCCATATCGTGAAACCACCTTTGCAAAAATCAGCAGAAACCTGGTAGCGGCGATTCTGGATCGCCATGTGGTCCGTCAGTTGACGGATAAAGCCGACTCTATATCCTTGGCCAAAAAGAGCATCAACGATAAAGGACCGCCAATCCTGCGGTCGCCGCCGCAACATCCGCTCCCTTGTGCAACGCCTTCAAGGCGGTGCTGTCGGGCACAAACAGAATGTCGTTCTCTAGCAAGGGCCGGTCCGAAGCATGACCCTTCAGCATGGCGTGCAGGTCAATGAGAATCTCCTGCCGACCGCTGGGAGCAGAGGGGTTGGGACGAAGGATCATGGTTTTCTTCGCCTTGGCGGTGGATTTAAGGTCCCCAGCCAGGGCAAGCGCTTTCAGCACCGTCATGTCCTGCCGTGCTTCGCTCAACACGTAGCCGCCCGCCTTGTTCACTGCTCCCAGCACGTAAACAATTCCCGCGCGCTGCACCGTCACGCGATCGCCCGGGTAAACGTTGACGTTCAAGCTCGGGTCGCCAGTCTCCAGCAGCCGCTGGAGATTGATGGTCACTGTGGGTGGAAGGGATGACGATTTTCCTGCTTCCGCCACCCCTCCTGCCTCCGCGGCCAACACCTGGCGGGAGACTTCGCCGCGCGTGATGCTTACCAAGGAGCCCGCATCATCCGCCGCTCCCCCGGCTTGAGTAAGAAGATCCAGCAGCGTGATGTGACCAAACACCGGATAAATTTGCGGGGACTTCACGGCCCCCGAGATGGCCACCGAGTGAAGCCGCGACTCTCGCACCGTAACGCTGATCTGGGGATGGCTGAGTACTCCCGCTTCTATGCACTTTTGCGAAATGGCTTGAGCCGCCTGCTGCGGCGTCAAACCTGCAACCCCAACCGGCTCGCTGAGAAGAGGAAAATCCACTGCTCCCGTCCCACTCACCCGGTATTCGCGCGTCATCTGGTCCACATCGAACACCTGAATGAACAAGAGGTCGCCGGGAGAGATGCGCGTCTCCTCAGCCCTCAAAGCCTGCTGGTCAACCCCGCTTTTGGTGTCAGCCTTGCTGCCGCGGGCGTTCTCCTTTTCCGAAGCTGCGGGCGAAGCTCCGGGAGCCCAAACGAAACCAGCCAGGCCCATCAGCAGCAACCCCAGCATCGTAAAACGGAAGCGTCCAAGCGCCCTGTCGCCGACGCGCCTTTTCGATATCGCGCCCGCCGATGATCTTCTCACTCCCCATGCCATCTCATCACTCCTTTTCGCCAGATAAGAGCCGCGGACTTCAATAGCGGAGGTCCGTGCTACTCACCTGCTTACTCGTTGTCCAATTCTGTAGAGCGGTAAGGAAGCCATCCGCCGCCAGCTTTCGGCTAAAGTATTAGGGTTTCCTTGCCGATTATCAAGAGTTGAAGGTTTCACTCTTAACCGCTCCGCACGCGGATGTCGAGCGCGGGGTCGTACGTCGGTAGCAATGCGTAGCTCCGCTCTGTGACTCACAGGAGAACACCTTGCAGTCCTGCAACCGCCAACGATCACTGCCCTTATCGGCAATAGTTTATGACCTATATCACCGCACTCTACAAGGGTACAATGGTAATGGTACCAGGTTGCAGACCTTTTGACCCCTGGCATCCAACCCCAAGCGCAGCACATTCTTCTTGCCGTTTCCACACGTTCGAGTCCTGACGAACCTTCCCTCGTGTACGGGGCGTTCGTTCTTCACACTGCCGGAACCGGTCAAAGTCCGATCCGGGCGAGTCAGAGGGGGCGCGAGAGGATTATAGCTTCGACCGACCTGCCCCCGCTGGCTGCGCTTCCCAGAGCAATATGCCCAGCACGGCATTATGACCTTCCCGCGTCCGAAGCTCTTGTGACGCGAGGGCGCACGGCCAATCCTGGCAATAAGGCTCAGACCGGGAGTGTAATTGGCTTGGCCAGACTAGCATTGGAGGAGGATGTCGAGGCGCAGGACATCCCAGCCGCAAGAGTCGACGGCCTTTCCGCGACTTCGCCTCGAAAAAGCGTCGCTTGCCACCACAAACGGAAGGCGCCACACACGGTGCGCAACAGGGAGAAAATCTTTCCCACTTTACCCCAGGCACCTGAGCGATCCAGCGACCAGAAGAAGTATTGTTGACGCGCCGTCTTTCTCGTATTAGTAGGGCGTAGCGGATCCCCCCTCCGGTAAAGTACCGGGCTCCCGCATGCGCCCGCAGCCTGCCGGCAGGCCGCATTCCCAAACGCACACCTTTCCGCTCTCGGGGCCGCCTCCGGCAGGTAAGCTAGAGTCCTTTTCCGTCGCTTCACTTACCGCATTCTGGCCGACGCAATGTCAACGTACCACTGCGATGGGTGGCTGTCAAGTTTACGTTGACACAATACAGACGAGATGGATATATAATAATCTAATAGACAGTTAACTGATACAGTCAAAATAACATGCAGGAAAAACCACTTGACAGAAGTTAGGAAAGGGTGTTTATCTATGCCTGAACCTGGGCGCGCGGATCATCCGAGCGAGTGATGCAAGCCCGCTCCTGCAGCAGCCGCTAGTGGCTTGGCCCAAATTCAATTGACCGCGCCGGGGAGCTTGTCGGACTTTGCAGTGGGAAGGGTAGCCGACTTTTGTGGGCTAACTTGACTGAGGGTGAGGGCGCCTGATTTCCTCTGGTTACCAACGCTCTGGCGCTAACCCATTGAAGAAATTAGCCCTTGGCATCCTCCTGAAGGCCTGGGTTTCAGGGAGCTTGAGGCGAGCAGTTAGAACTTCCCGTTTTGGCGCCCGCAACGGTGTAATCATGGGGAGGGGCTGCATCTGACATGATGGCCACAGTACTCCTGTTGTTGATCCTCGTCAGCGTTTGGATAGGCTTTTACCAGATATTCAAGCAGCAGGGTCGAATACTGCTGCGCTTGGACCAGCTCGAGCGGAATGGGCAAGCGGCCTCAGCTAGGCTAGAAAACCAGGATGAGCAGGCTGAACCGAGCGGGCTGCCGCTTCAAAGTCATTTCCCCGGCTTTACATTCCCCGACCTTGCAGGAAGGGCCGTCGCTCTCGAGGACTTTCGCGGCCGGCGCGTTTTGCTGGTGAATTGGAATTTCGAGTGCGGATTTTGCGATTCGATCGCAGCCGAGTTAGCCCGTCTGGAAGCCAGTTTCGCGCAGCATAACGTTCAATTGTTGCTCTTGGCTCAGGGAGCGGTCTCATCAAACCAGGAGGGGGCGGCCGAGCATGGCCTGAAGTGCCCCATCCTGCTGATAAAGGATGAGGAAAGTGCGCAGCCCTTCGAGCACGAAGGTACCCCGGTAGCCTATCTGCTGGATGAAGAAGGGCGAGTGGCGGCGCCCCTGGCGCGAGGAGCAGACGGGGTCCTGGCGCTGGCCCTGGAGGTGGCCAACCCAGAGCCCGGCGTTCACGAGGCCGGCCTAAGCATGCCTCAGAGGGGCGGGCTTGCCAGCGAGCCTCCACTCGCCGAATCGCCCAAGCCCCACCGCGTGAGCCTGCCCCGATTTCTCGTAAAATACGAGATCGGGCTGGGGGACCTCATCAAGCGTTTTACCTCCGCATTGGGAATCAAAACCTGCGTTGGATGCGAGCGGCGCGCCGCCGTGCTTAACCGATGGATGGTTTTTTCCGGTGTCGGGGGAAGCGGACTCAAGGCCGGCACCCCCGCGCCTGTTTTTAGCTTGCCCGACCTCCAAGGGCGCACGGTTTCGCTCCAGGAACACCAGGGCCGGCGCACCCTCCTGGTTTTCGGTGATCCTCAATGCGGACCTTGCGATGAACTGGCCCCCCACTTGGTCCGCTTCCATCGAGAATATGCCAGTAACGGCATGGGCGTGATAGTCGTCGGGCGCGGCAATGCGGAGGAGAATCGCCGAAAGGCGGTGCAGCACGGCTTTGAATTTCCAGTGCTGCTCCAGGACAGGAAGTGGAAGGTTTCTAAAGAGTACGGAACTCTCGCCACCCCGGTAGCTTTTCTGATTGGGGAAGACGGCGTTATTGCCAGGGATCCGGCAGTCGGGAGAGACGCGATATTGGCGCTCCTCCGCGACGGTCGGGGTAGTCATAAGGGGGAGTGAAATGATAGACGAAATATCGCGCATTATTGCCAGCCCCATCCCACGTCGCCAAGCTTTCCGACTGCTGGGCGGAGTTGTGAGTGGGGGGATATTAGCTTCCTTGGGCTTGGGAAGGGCTTCCCGCGGCTTGGCAGCACCAGTGACGTGCCCCCGCGGCACCAGAATGTGCGGCACGGGATGCTGTGCCAACAACCGTCTGTGCTGCGGTGGGACTTGCTATGGATTCGTTACAAGTGCGCTCTATGATTGCTGCGGCACCGCGCTTTGCAGGAGGGGCACCCAGCGGTGCTGCACGAACCACTGCTGCTCGAGGGCGCAAACCTGCTGCGGCACGTCGTGTTGCGCGCCCGGCCGGGCCTGCTGCAACGGAACATGTTGCGGGGCTGGTGCGACCTGCTGCGGCACGACCTGCTGCGCGGCTGGTCGGAAGTGTTGCAGCGGGACGTGTTGCGCGGCTGGCGCGATCTGCTGCGGCGGCGCATGTTGCCCGAAAGGCCATTATTGCTGCAATAACAGGTGCGTGGCGACGAGGCCGTCCTCTAGCACTGGTTGTAGACCGGTATAAGATATCCGAGTCACAGGGCGGGACTTCTCCCGCATGCAGAATGCAGCGTCTGGATGGCTGCGGGGTCAAATGATTCGACCACATTTGGGGGTCGCCCGCAGCGAAATCTCACTGCGGGCGCATTCCCGCGCAATATCCTTCTTGCTGGTGCTCGGCAGCGCGAGCCTGTTTGTGGCTGCTGAAGCTTCGTGGGTGGGGATCGTATCCTCTTTCGAGACGCCTGGGGTGGGTCGCTGGCTCCTGGCTTTGGACGCAGACGATCCGCGGCTTCAGCACCGGCTCGGGGAAGCTTATAAAGCTACCGATCCAACCGAAAGCCTCCGCCACCTGCGCCGAGCCACTCAGCTAAGCCCCGCTAGCCGACTCTACTGGGAAGACCTTGAGTCAGCCTGTGAATCCAGGAATGATACGCAATGCGTCGACCAAGCCGCGGAGCGCCTGGTGCAGCTCTGTCCCATGGTGCCTGCTTACCATTGGCTGGTGGCTGATTCCCTTCTGCGGAGGAATCAACTCGATATAGCCCTGGTGCATTTTCGGCGCTTGTTGCAACTTGACCCGACCTATGCCACAGCGACTTGGGGCTCTCTTCTAGCTGTGCAGAAGCCCGAGACTATCTTCCAAGAGATACTAGCTGATAATCCGAATGCCAAGCTCAAAGTTGGCTTCGTAGGCTTCTTGAGCGATCAAGGGGATGACGACACCGCCTATCGTATTTGGAGACTTGCGGCGGCGGACCCTCGTCCTTTTCCCTTCTTTTCTGCCGCGCCTTACCTCGAACATCTGCTCGGCCTGGGCAGAATCGAAGAGGCGGTGAGCGTCTGGCAGGATCTTGAACGCCTGGGAATTGTCAAAAAGTTGGAGGCGAAAGAAAAAGGCGACCTGGTTTTCAATGGTGATTTCGAACAAGCCCCTTTGAACGGGGGGTTTGACTGGAGGACCGGCCCCACGACTTATCTTGCCGTCGATTTCTCCGCTCCCGAAGCTTACCATGGCGCCCATTGCCTCCGTGTAGACTTCACGGTCAGCCGCAACGATGAGTATGAGCCCGTCTATCAAATCGTGCCGGTCCTTCCCCACCATGCCTATAGTCTCGAGGCTTTCGTCCGCTCACAAGACATCGCCTCCGACACCGGCCCCTGCTTGCGCGTAAGTGATACTCAGCCAGGAGGCTTTCCTGACGCGGTCAGCGACACCACGGTGGGAACGACGCCCTGGCATCCCGTGCGCCTCTCTTTTTCCACTGGACTGCAAACCCGGGCTGTGCGGCTTTCGTTCTGGCGGCCTCGCAGTCGGGTTTTCCCTACGGAAATATCCGGGACTTGCTGGTTGGACGCGGTTTCCCTCCGCAGGACGGATTCCGCGGTAGTGTCGAATACCCCAAGAACGCAGAAGCCCGGCGAATCGTCCGGGGTCAATCCCCATGCCGACCGTAACTAAGAATCGAGAACCGAAAGACGGCAATTTGCCGAGCGACAATCGGCCATCGCGAATCGACAATGACCAATCCGCGGAGCCTTGGGCCTTCTCGCTCGCTCGCATCCTGCTCGTGGCTACTTTGCTCGGCGCCCCCCTGGCCCTTGGCGCCGTCGTTCCCTGGGCCTGGGCGGCCCTGGGCATTGCAGCCGGGCTGGGGCTTTTCTTGTGGGCCCTGGGAAGCGTTCAGCAGGGCGCGGTGCGATTGATCTGGTCGCCGCTGTACATACCGCTGGCGATGTTCTTTCTTTTGGGAGTGGCGCAGTATGCGGCCCGGCTCACCCTCGATAGCTCGGAAACCCGCCAGGCTCTGGTTCTGCTGGTGACGGATTTGGCGTTTTTTTTCCTGGCCGTGCAACTCTTCGGCGCAGCCCGTAGCGCGACTTTGCGCCCCTTTGGGCTTGCGGTTCTGGTTCTTGCCGGGGGCATGGGCCTGTTCGCCATTCTGCAATCCGCTTCGGGGATGCATCGGGTCTATGGCATCATCGATACTCCTGGTGGCGGCTTCTTCGGCCCCTACGTCAATCGCGACCACTTCGCCGGACTCATGGAAATGCTCCTCCCGGTTGCGGTCCTCTACATTGCCGGGCGGCATGGAAAGTTTTCGCCGGAGGCCTCGGTATGGCGTCTTTCTGCGGTGGCGCTGGCCTTCGCCGCCCTGCTCTTATCCGGTTCGCGGGGCGGCCTGCTGGCCATGTCAGTGGAGATCGTGGTCGCCGCCGCTGCCCTCGGCAGGGCGGGTGCAAAGACAGGGCAGGGACGGCGTTTGGCCATGGCTGCCGCCCTCACTCTCGTGGCGGGCGTGGCGCTGTTTGCCTATGTCGATCCGGGCTGGGTCGCCAAGAAGCTGGGGTCAGTAGCCTATGTTGATAAGACTTGGTCGGATTGGGCCGGTGACCGCAAGAACATGGCCTCCGATGCGCTCCGCATGTGGCGTGACCATCCCCTTTTGGGTGTGGGCTTGGGAGATTTTGAGACCGCTTACCCCCGCTATCAAAGTTTTCCGAGCGACTTGTGGATCGATCACGCGCATAACGATTATGTCGAGGCCGCCGCGGAGACCGGACTGGTGGGCGCCCTGCTCATTCTCTCTGCTCTGGCGCTATTTCTTCGCCTGGCATTTCGCGATTGGGGACACCCCTTTCGATCTCACGCCGGCTGGATTCGCTTGGGCGCCGCCATTGGATGCTGTGGCATGCTGGTGCACAGCTTGGGGGATTTCAACTTGCACATCCCCGCCAACGCGGCCTGGTTTGCCGTCCTTGCGGGGATAGCAACGACCGCGCGAGCTTCAGAGGCAACTCAAGACTAGGTTTTCACGGCCGGTTGATAATGGGTGATTGCCTATTGGTCATTGGCGATTAGTGATTGGTGATGGCTCATGGCCGGGTGGCGCAGACATGCGGCAGTTTGCATGTCTTCGATAGAAGCCACGTCTGGCTGACGGTGATGAGGCCACCGCGAGAGGGGAAGCATAATTCGCAGACCCGCCGCGGCGGGTCCGCGCCACCCGCGCGTAACAACCGTTAGCCTGGCGCCGTGGCGAAGAACTGCTTGACGTGCAGCTTCTTGGCGCGGCGCTTCGCTTGCCACAGATCGTAGGCAAGCTGCATCTGCAACCAGTGCTCCGGCGTGCTCCGGAACGCCTGGGACAGCCGCAGCGCCATTTCCGCCGTGACGCCGGAGCGGCCGTTGAGAATCGACGAGAGAGTCTTGCGCGTGACGCCCAAGCCCTTCGCCGCTTCGGTCACGCTCAGATCGAGCGCCTTAAGGCAGTCCTCCCGGACTATCTCGCCGGGGTGCGGGGGATCGTACATATCCATGTGTCTTTTCTCCTATCGGTACGCGCTTATTGATGGCAGCGGCGGAAGAGCTGGCCGAGCAACTCCAGAGCCAGGTCTGACTCTTCGCGCGTGATGGTGAATGAGGGGGCAAGTGTGAAAACGTTCTTGTAGTAGCCTCCCACGTCCAGCACCAGGCCATACTTGCGCCCGGCAATCTCGAGGTCGCCCTTCAGGCCCTCCGCAAAAATGCGGTCAGTGAGATCGCGATCCGGTGTCACACCGTCCTCTTTGCAAACTTCGATGCGCAGCGCCAACCCGAGACCCTCCACGTCTCCGATGATGCCGGGGAAATGGCTTTGCAACTCTTTAAGTCCGGCGAGGAAGTACGCCCCTTTTTCCTTCACTAACTTTTCGTAGTCTTCTTCCTCGAGCATCTTGAGCGTCTCGAGGGCCACTGCCGTGCCCAAGGTATTGGAAGAGAACGTCGAGTGGGTGGAGCCGGGCGGAAAGAGCTCCGGCGTAATCAATTCTTCGCGCGCCCAGATGCCGGAGATCGGATTCAGGCCGTTGGTGAGCGCCTTGCCAAAGACGATAATGTCCGGCGTGATGCCAAAATTCTCGATGGCCCAGAATTTGCCGGTGCGGTAGAAGCCCATCTGGATTTCGTCATCGACGATCAGGATTTTGCGCTGGTCGCAGGTTTCCTTGAGGCGCTGGAAGTACGCGCGCGGCGGAATCACATAGCCGCCGGTCCCCTGCACGGCTTCGATATAAAAGGCTCCATATTCGGCGCTCTGCGCCTTCGCGTCCCACACCCCGTGATACTCATTGTCGAAAAGTCGGGAGAACTGGTCGTGGCAATACAGGTTGCAGCTCTCGGGCTTCAGCCCATAAATGCAGCGAAAGCAGTAGGGATAAAAGACAAACTGGGCCCGGTCGCCGAAGTGGCCGTAGCGGCGGCGGTAGCGGTAGCTCGAGGTGATGGCGGAGGCGCCGAGAGTCCGTCCGTGATAGCCGCCCATAAAAGCGAACATCAAGTTCTTACCGGTATAATTCCGCACAATCTTCAGCGAGTCCTCGATGGCTTGTGAACCGCCGACGTTGAACTGGACCCGCCCTTTCACTCCGAACCGTTTCTCGCAGTATTGAGCCAGGCGCGCGGCCACTTCCACCTTCTCCGCGTGCAGGTACTGGCAGGCAAGCTGGGGGAGCCGGTCCACCTGGCGCTTCAGGGCCTCGCCCAGCCTGCGATTCTTGTAGCCGAAGCTCGCCGCTGAATACCACATTTGGAGATCGAGATAGGGCGTGCCGCGCTCGTCGTAAAGGTAGCTGCCTTCACAATCAACAAAGACCTTCGGAGGGTCCAGGTAGTGGACCGTATCGCCGAAGGAGCAATACTTTTTTTCGAGTTCCAACAGCTCTGTCGCCGTAGTTTTCATATTTTTGTCGCGCCGTGATGATTTCTCCTTCTGTCGTCAGCCTCTCCGTGTCCTCTGTGGTCAGGAAAAGCAAAACACAGGGGTCACTGGGATCCTCCGTGGTCTCTGTGTTAAGGCTTTAGAGGCACGGAGGACGCGGAGACTCTCGTTTTGATTGCGGGCAGCAGCCGCGCGACGGCCTGTTCAACTTCGGCGAAGGTATCGAACGGGCGGCACGCCTTGCCGTGCTCCAGGCAATATGCGAGCAACTGCCGTTTGGCAAAGACCACGTCCGCCTCATCCACGGCGAACCGGTCGGAGAGCCCGTCACCCACGAAGATGACGGGATACTTTCCCTTGCCGAAGCGCCGAAGCAGCGCCGCTTTGCAAGTGCCGCACCCGTGCTCGCAGGGCTGTGCCGAATGAGGGAAGGAGGGTATCAGGCGGCGGCCCTCGAGCCGCAGCGCGCTCGAGAAAATTTGCAGGCCGTTGCGAACCGGTCCGCCCATGCCGGCCCGCTTCAGGATTCGCGCGATCACATAGTCGAACCCCTCACTTAGCACGTAGAGCGGAACGCCTCGCTCCCGAGTGAAGCGGTAGAAGGCGGTAAAGGCGGGGTCAATGGGAACCGCATCAATCAGCGCGTGCAGTTCCTCTGCCGAGGCGTCCACGAGCGCGATCTGCCGCTCCAGGCACTCGCGCGAACCGATCAATCCGCGTGTCCACTCCTGCTCGACCTCCCGCCAGGAAGGATGCGCCAGTTGCGCCAGGATTTCGTCCGTCACATCGAGTTGAGTGATCGTCCCGTCAAAGTCTGTAAAGACAATCGGGGCCGGTGGCGTGTTGGCTTTTCTTGGCATTCGATTGACCATCGTAAGTGCAGTCATACCAATAAGGGGATTTCAAATAGCAAAAGGCAAAATTCAAATTGTTTAACATTTGCCATTTGAAATCCTTTCTTCCTATTTACGCCCTTCGCTCATCCACCAACCGGCGGGGCTTCCTTCCTTGCTCCAAGCCTCCCGCTGGGAAGATGCGGAAGGCAAGCCGGTACATTCCGCAGAGGTAGTTCGCCCAAACATCCGGAAAGCGAGATTCGAGGTTCCTGCGGACGGCGCTTTCAACTGTCGCGGGGTTAATGCCGTTCGTCAACTCGAGCCGGAATTCCAGGATGTCGTGGATGCCCTCCTGCCGGACCGCTACCTGCCAATTCTCGCGAATCCCCTCCACATCGTGGAGCACCCGCTCGAAGATTTCGGGGTACATGTTCCCCGCCCCCATCACCACCATCTCGTCACGCCGGCCTTGGATTCTGGCCATGCGGCGCAGCGTGGCCCCGCATAGGCAGGGTTCCTCAATGAATCGCGTCACATCGCGCACCCGGTAACGAATGAGCGGCATAGTGCGCCGCGAAAGCGTGGTCACCACGAGTTCGCCATAACCTGCAGGGTCGGGATCCGCAATTTCGAAAAGAAAGTTGAACTCGTCCAAGTGATAGCCATCGCGCCGCAGGCACTCCGCTCCCGCGCCTCCGCCCTGCTCGGTGGATCCGTAGCCGAGGATCACGGGACAATTCCAGAGGCGCTCGACGTAGCTCCGATAAACCTCTGTCATGCGGTCTCCGCCGGCAAAAATCAACTTGAGGGGAAAGGGGCCTTCCTTTTCCGCGATTTCGCTCAGACTCACTAACCAGGTCGGGTCGGCGGCGATGACGTTATATTTGTAGAGAGGCAGGCGCGAATAGAGTTCCCGCGGGTGCGGCTTGCCGATTGCCGAACAGAAAACTCCCATGCGCTTGCACGCGAAAAACGTAACCCAACTGCTGATCCAATACCCGGCGTCGAAAGTGCAGACTACACGGTCGCCCGGCCGTACGCCGTTTTCCCACAGGGCCGCAGCTTCGTAACGGGCCGAAAACTCCAACTCGTCGTAAGTGAAATAAACGCGCTTGGGGCCCCCGGAGGTGCCGGTGGTTTCAAACACCAGTTGCGGTTCCTGGCAGAGGAAATCCTCCGCCGGCAGGTTGCGCAAGTCCTCGGGGGTGGTGAAGATGTTCCCCAGGTCTTCCGGGCGGCGGACACCCTCCGGGTCGATACCGTATTCGTGCAATTGGCGCTTGAAAAACTCTTGGCGCTGTGCCGCGTAGCACACCAATTCGCGAAACGAATCAAGTTGTAGGCCCTGAATCAGGGCACGCGGGACGTGCTTTCCCCAGCGAACCAAGCTGGGGACGGATTCGCCGATCACGGCGCGTTCAACGAATTTGCGGATACCACTCAGCATTTGGAAGCTTTCGTTTTGTCCGTTGTCCGTGGTCAGTTGTCCGTTGCACAGAACCCAATCAAGCGGAAGCAACTGACGACTAACAACGGACAACGGACGTCTTACATGAGGTACGTCGACTCGCCGGAACGCGAGGGTGGCGTAGCCAGCAGGTCGATGTAAGTGCCCTTTTCGAGCAGCGCCTGGCCAACCTGCGCGATGGCATGGGCGGCATCTGGCCGGGACATATCCTTCTGCCGGCGACTCAACTCGGCCAGGTTCTCCGGCTGGCTGAGCATTCGCGTTACGAGCTGGGGAATTTCCTCCAGATTTCTTGCCTCGACTGCCACGCCTTGTTGTACAAGGTAACGGACGTGCCGCTCCTCCGGTCCTGGAATAGGATGGGTCACAATCATGGGCAGACCGGCGGAGAGCGCCTCTGCGGTGCTCAGCCCACCCGGCTTGGTGATCAGCAAGTCTGCCGCGGCCATCAACTCCGGAATGTCATTGGTCCAGCCAAAGACGTGCAGGTCGAGCGCGACCTTGCGCCGCAACTGCTCCAGGTCTTGCCTTAAAATGCGGTCGTGACCGGCCACTACCAGTACCTGGAGAGGAAACCGGCACGACTCCAGGCTTCCGACAATGGCGTCCAACGGGGCCGGGCCCATTCCTCCACCCATCACCAGCACGACAGGCCGCTGGGTGTCCAGACCCAGGGCCCGGCGGAGTTCACCCTTGTCAATGGGGAGGGCAAAAACCGGATCAACGGGGATGCCACAAACCAGAATTCGGTTGGGCGAGGTTCCCCAGTTTACGAGCTGAGACCGCGCCTCCTCGCTGCCTACGCAATAGACATCGACTTCCGCCTGCACCCAGGGAGGCTCAGCCTGAAAATCGGTTTGGACAGCCAGAATGGGGGCGTGAAACCACCCTTCGCGCTTTCCCAGGGCAGCGATCTCGAGCGCGCCGATTTCGTTGGCGATAACCAGATGAGGAGCATACGCTTTGAGCTGCTCGAGGACTTCCCGGCAGCCGCGGCGAAATACCCAGCGCGGAGCTGTGGCGTGGTGGAGTTTTTTCTGCCGGCGCTCGAAGAGCCACCGCCAAAGACCCGGGGCGCGGCGCAGCAACCACCAGTAAGGGCGAACGTACAGCGTGAGGAACCAGGCGCGCGCCACCTTCAGGGCGTCCAGCAGACGGACTTCGACAGGATCGATGCAATCGTAGAGCGCGCGCTGGAGAACTTCCGCGGCGCGAACATGCCCCGTGCCGACACTCAGCGTCAATATGAAAATGCGTTTTGAATTCACTAGGGACCTGGGAAACTGGAAACTGGAAACTAGAAACTGGAAATTGGGATTATACGGTCAGTGGTCAACCATGAGGTCCCAGTCGCCGGTCTGTCTCGGTGTCGTACTTTCTAACTCCAGCACCTCCGCCCTCATGGTTCTATTTTCCAATTTCCAATTTCCAGTTTCCAATCTCTGGTCTTTACTCGAATTTTCGAATCAGCAGCACCGCATTGAGCCCGCCGAAGGCAAAGGAATTGGAGACGGCCACGCGTACGGGTCTCTCTCTCGCCTGGTTGGGGACATAATCCAGGTCGCACTCTGGATCCGGCGTAGTGTAATTCGCCGTGGGAGGAATGAGGTTGCGCTCCGTGGCCATCGTCGTCGCCGCCAGTTCGATGGCTCCCGTGGCCCCCATGGTGTGACCATGCATGGATTTTGTGGAACTGATCGCCAGCTTGCGAGCGTGCTCACCGAACACCTTCTTGATCACCTGCGTTTCGGTCACGTCGTTCAGGCGCGTCCCGGTGCCATGGGCGTTGATGTAATCCACTTCGTGCGGAGCAACCCCGGCTTCCTCGAGGGCCATGCGCACCGCGCGGGCAGGCCCCTCGATGGAAGGCTGGATGATGTGACCGGCGTCTGCACTCAGGCCATAACCGGAGATTTCGGCGAGAATCTTGGCCCTACGTTTTTTCGCATGTTCCAGGTTTTCAAGAAGGAACATGGCTGCCCCTTCGCCCATGACAAAGCCTTCCCGGTCCGCCGAAAAGGGCCGGCAGGCCCGGCTGGGATCGCCATTCCCGGTTGCCAACACGCGGACTGACTCCCAGGAGCGGATCATGCCATAGGTGATCGGCGCCTCGCAGCCTCCGGTCAGCATAATATCCGCGATCCCGTACTTAATAAGGTGGAAAGCCTCGCCAATCGCATGGCCCGAGGACGAACATGCCGTGGCGGTTGTGAACGAAGGCCCTTGCGCCCCAAACTCCATGCAGATCTGGGAAGTAGCCGCGTTGTGCATCATGCGGGGAATGGTAAAGGGATGAAGCCGCGTCGCCTGATTGGCATAGAGGTTGAAATAGCCGCTATCCAGGGTGTTTGCGCCGGCCATGCCGCTGCCGCTCACCACGCCGAAGCGGGGACCCTCCTCCTCGCGCACCTCAATCCCGCTCGATTTCACGGCTTCTTGTGCGGCCAGCAAACCAAATTGGCTGAAGCGATCCAGCAAATCGAGCCGCTTGGCGGGAAAGTAATCCAAAGGATTGTAATCCGGGACTTCGGCAGCAATCTGCACGGTCAGGGAGGAGGGATCAAATTGGCAAATGCGGCGAACCGCCGACCGTGCTTCGAGCAGATTCTTGAAGAAGGTTTCCGCATCCTTTCCTGCCGAAGCAAAGACCCCAACGCCGGTAATAACGACTCTTCGCACGTTTCTTCCTTGTGATCGGATCACCTGGCCGTAGCGACCGGGGCCTCGCCCTTGGCCATCGCCACAAGATCGGAGATGTCCTTACCCTCCAGCACTCGGGTCAGACTATCTACCACTTGGCGGACCGACTTCATGTTCTGCGCAACCGAGTCCGGAATGTCAATCTTGAATTCCTCTTCCAGGGCGAAGAGGATATTGACTCCGTCCAAAGAATCGATACCCAGTTCCGCAAACTTCGAGTCCAGGGTGATCTTGCCCGCGTCCAGGTGCTGTTCGCGGGCAATAATCTCAATTACTTTCTGGGTTGTATCCATTTATGCTCCTCGTAATCCAGACGTGTGCTCTCTCCAGCGCTCCTAAGTGGAAATGCCAATGGGATTCCTTTCCGCCAGTTGGGAAACGACCTGAAGCAATTCGGAAAGGCGAAAGGGTTTATCGAGCAGCGCATAGGCGCCCAAGTCCTTGGCTAATTTCCTCTCTGTTGCATTAATGAAGGAGGACATGAGAACGAATTCGTGCTTGGCATTTTGCTTTCGGAGGTTTCGAAGCAGGTCTAAGCCCGACTCGTTGGGCATGTGCAGATCAGCGATGATGATCGGGCAATCGCCATCCCGCGCCAACGCCTCTCGCGCCGCCAACCCGTCAGCTACCGCCTCCACCTGCGCATATCCGTTGGCTTGCAAGACCTCAGACAATAGGTCGCGACTCGCCGGGTCATCGTCAACAACTAGGATTCTACCCACTGAGTGTAAGCTCCAAACGCTTTACCGACTAGAAGTTGTGGCAATGTCATTGCCAATGGCTGATCAACTTTCTAACCCATTGGTAGGATTGGTGTTGTTCGATGCTGGTGACGTCTTGAGGCATAATATGGTCTGCAAGTGCCGAGCGCACTGTACGAAAATGCAACAGTTTAGCGACATTCTGCCTGACGGTGGTCGGGGCGACTGTTCTTGCTTCCATGCTAAACTTTGCGTCTCTTGTAACCGAAAGAATTAGCGTAGGTTAGTAGACTCTAGGCCTCTTGATCGTCAACTTCTGGTGTGTCAAAAAGCAACAGATGATTCCGCGCTCGAGCGGTGATCCGTCAGTTTCGAGCATGGAGCTTGGTAATAGCATTGCCGTAAGGGACGTGATTGCGGCGGTAGAAGCTCTGTATGCATCACCTGCCGCCTATTAACCACATTTATTTTCAACAACATTCCCGCTTAAACCGGATAACAACCTTTGTTTTCATAGACATTCCCGCTTCGGCCTTGAGATTTCCACGGCGACCCTTTGTTTTCAAGAACATTCCCGCATCTTTCCCTCAATTTTGAAGAATTCTTCTTTAGCCTTGCCTGCAACGACAGACTTCTCGTCCGTAGCGCCGTGAGCCAAATTTGCGGGCTTTTCGTCCTGTCTGGCACATTGTCGGAAGCTCCTGAATTCACTCTTCCCTCGGTCCGGCAACCGACGACTAGAGGGGCCGGGGTTAAGAGGATCCGCACGGCTCCACTCCGAAAACCTCAGCCTAATTCCGAAAGGCTTCACTTAGCGATCCTGGCAGACCGCGGCCTCCTGCCGATCTTCAACACACCATTCTAGCCTATCTTCTTCGATTTGTCAAGATACAGGAAGTCTGGGTGGCAGGTCGGTTTGGCCAATATCCAGTATGGGCGTTTCTCGGGCGGAATCCTGAAGGCTCAAGCGCGCCGGGATCAGCAAATGATTTCCGAGTACGCCGTGCTCAGTGTACAAACGCCAAAGGTGCCAGGACGTGCCACATCTACGGTTTACCGACAACTGTTTGATCGCGTTGCGGATTGCAATCCTGAAGACCCCGAACGCATAAAGATACATGTGAAGATCGGTGGTTCGGTAGCTCGTTTCCGCCTGGCACTCACGGGGCCTACGTGGCTAAGGACAGAGACCGAGCAGAAATTTCCGACTCGCCGGACAACGAGTGGCCAGCACTCGCCCAGCCTGCACCTCAGGTCGTCGCCACACCTTCCTGCCTGTTGGGTTCTTGGCATTCAGCCCGCTGTAACGTAGCTAGCGTGTCGTTCGCGGTCGGTTGGCGACGAGGCTCTCCGGATCCGACCGACCGCCATGTCAGGTTTCGTTGGAGGTCCGGCACAAACGTCAAATGTTGACCGCCGGCCCTCTTCTCCCATCCGCTCTTTCCGCGAATGTACGCAACGGAGCAGGGCTGGAGTCTGCAGTTCAACCACTTGACCTACGGCAATCAGCAGCTGACAATACGGATGGCAGCCAAGCTGGATCGTATGCGCTCAAAGCGAAAGACCACCGTTGCTCGTGGGATGAGGCAACTCTACGGGTTGTCGGAAGTGGCGCGTCGAGTCTTACGCTATGCCAACCGCGGGTTGCCGCGCGTCGATTTCCTGCGCAGAGTCTCGAAAATGGTCATAAATTTCTCTGGATGCGATGCGGTGGAACTGCGGCTAAAAGATCCTGACCTGCATTACAGTTGGGAAGCCTCCAAGCAATTGAAGGGGTCGTTTCGCTTCACCATTCTGGGAAATCATGGCACCGCGGGGCGAAGGGTAGCGAGCTTGCCCACAACCAGCAACCCGACGGGCCTCGAACGCTTGTACCAGGATGTCCTGCACTCCCGCTTGAAACCCAGTTCGCAATTCTCGACACGTCAGAGGAATTTCTGGACGGGTGATACGCACAAGGCGATGCGGCTCGGTGGTACAACCAGGGCTGCCTTGGGAGGATTGTATCGATCCCTCGCGGTGATGCGTTTCGCGGTGGACGACCGGACAGTGGGGATCCTCCAATTGAAGAGCCTTCAGCCGGATTATTTTACCCGGGAAGAGGTTGAGTCGTACGAAGGGTTCGCACAAACTCTGGGGCTGGCCATCGCCAACCGACGCGGCCAATGGGCGTTGCGGGAACGGGTCAAAGAATTGACCTGCCTTTATGGTATCGCGCAAGTGGCGCAGAGGCGAGACATTCCGTTGGATGAGACCCTACAGGCCATTGTGGAGCTCCTGCCTCCTGCCTGGCAGCATCCCGAAATCGCCACCGCACGCATCTTGTTGGATGGGCGGGCGCACAATACGGCAGATTTTGAGGAAGGGCCGCATCGCCAGGCGGCAGACATCCTGGTGGGCGGGGCGCGGCGCGGTAGTGTAGAGGTGTTCTACACGCGTGACAAGGCAGGGTTTGTGGAAGGGCCATTCCTGAAGGAAGAGCAGAGCCTCATCGACACGGTGGCAAGGGAAATATCGCTGGTGGTCGAGCGTCGGGAAGCCGAGATCTCCAAATCGAAATTGCAGGACCAGCTCAGGCATGCCGATCGCTTGGCCACCATCGGACAGCTTGCCGCAGGCGTGGCGCACGAATTGAATGAGCCCCTGGCAAACATCCTGGGCTTTGCGCAGTTGGCCAACAAGCAGCCGGGAATGCCCACGACAGCAGCGGGTGACCTGGGAAAGATCATCAAGACTTCGTTGCAGGCCCGAGAAATCATCCATAAGCTGCTGGTTTTCGCCCGCCAAATGCCTTTGCAGAAGATGCCGGTGAAGCTGAATCAGGTGGTCGAGGAGGGGCTGCACTTTCTCGAATCCCGTTGCACGAAGGCAGGAATCGAGTTGGTGCGCTCGCTGGAGCCGGATTTACCGGAGATCAGCGCCGACCCATCGCAGTTGCAGCAGGTCCTGGTGAACCTTGTTGTCAATGCGATTCAGGCGTCCCCGAGCGGGGGCAAGTTGACGATCGAAACCCATGGCGGTCCAGACTACGTCTCTCTGGCCGTAATCGACACAGGTACCGGCATGAGCGAGGAAGTCAAAAGCAAGATCTTCACGCCTTTCTTTACGACGAAAGATGTGGACGAAGGAACAGGTCTGGGGCTGGCGGTGGTACACGGGATCGTGACCTCACATCGGGGCGTCATTCACGTCGAAAGCGAAGCTGGGCGCGGTTCACGATTCGAGGTGCGATTGCCGGTGAACAATTCCGGAAAAGCAGAAAAGAGCGGCTGAGATGTCCCCTACGGCGCATCAAGAACGGATCCTGGTGGTTGACGACTCCGCGGATACGCTGGAGGTTCTGCAGCGAAACTTGCAGTCAAAGGGGTATCAGGTCTTGACGGCTTCGGGCGTGGAAAGTGCTGTGAGGATTCTGGAGCAGACGGCGGTGGACTTGGTCATCACGGACCTGAAGATGCCCAAACTTAGCGGTCTCGATCTGGTCCGGCATGTCCGGGAAAACCTGAAGAACACGGAAGTGATGATGATCACCGGCTATCCCTCCATCGGCGGCGCCGTGGATGCCGTCAAGACAGGCGCTGAGGAATACCTGGCCAAGCCTTTCACGGACGAAGAGTTGTTTTCGGCAGTGGGGCGGGCGCTCGAGAAATTGCGGAGCCGCCGCGCGGTGCAAGACCCCGCATACCGGACGCCGGCATCGCCGTTCGGCCTGGTGGGCGAATCGGCGGCGATGCAGCAGGTTTTCAGCGCCATTGCCAAGGTTGCGGTCACGCAGGCCACGGTGCTCATCACCGGCGAAAGCGGCACGGGCAAGGAACTCGTGGCCAGAGCGATTCACTACAGCAGCCCGCGCGCCTCGGCCCCCTTCGTGCCCGTGAGCTGCGCCGCGATTCCCGAAGGGCTGCTCGAGAGTGAACTCTTCGGACACGTGAAGGGCGCGTTCACCGGTGCTTCCGAAACGCGTGCGGGATTCTTGCAGACGGCTGAAGGCGGCACGATCTTTCTGGACGAGATCAGCTCCACCACACTCTCCACGCAAGTCAAACTTCTGCGCGTGTTGCAGGAGAAGGAAGTGTGTATGGTGGGATCGACGCGCGGGCGGCATGTGGACATCAGAATTCTGGCGGCGACCAACAAGGATCTGCTGAGCCTGGTGAAAAAAGAGGTTTTTCGGGAAGACCTGTACTTTCGCCTGAACGTACTTACCATCGACGTGCCGCCTTTGCGGGAACGAGGGGAAGATGTCTTTACTCTGACCCGGCATTTCGCGGCCAGATTCGCGCGGGAAATGGGAAAGGCCGTGCCCTGTTTCTCTGACCAGGTGCTACAGGTTTTCCGCAACTATCACTGGCCGGGAAATGTCCGTGAACTTGAGAATGTTGTGCAACGCCTGGTGGTGATGAATGAGGGTGGCGTCGTCGAGGTTCCCGACCTGCCCTCCTTGATGCGGTTCTCCGGATTGCGCAACGCCTCGTTTGACCGGACGTTGGCCGAGGTCGAAGCCGAGTACATTCGCAACGTCTTGGCCAGCGTGAACGGCAACCGGACCCGGGCGGCGGAGATCCTGGGAATTGACCGCAAGACGCTGCGAGAAAAGCTCAAGGCCTCGGTGGCGCCTTCGTCCTGAATGGGTCCCACCGGGGAATTGCTCCCCACCGGTTCAAATTTCCCCGATTTTACTAACAGAATATCCTGCCTCACCCTGGCAAATCCCAAGTGCTGAATCTCCCTCATTCTCGTTGATTTGCGCCACGTTAACGATGGCTGCGCCTGGCACTTTCATCCTGGCCTCTAACTTGCCTTCACTTGTTCTGAGGGGCGCGGTCAACTTTGTGCCGTCCGCGAGGAGGAGAGAAATGGCAACGCTAAGCCACGCCGTTGTGACAAATCGGGGTATCTGCTCGGCTTGTAAGCATGAGGAAGGTTGTATCTATGCGAGGAATGGGGGGCAAATCGTCCTCAACTGCGGGCAATTTGAACCGTGCCCGCCGATGCCCTCACGGCCGCCCGACAAGGGTCGGATGGAACTCGAGGAGATGTGGAAAGAAGTCTTCCCGGGACGAACCCGGCAAGGAGTTCAAGGGTTTGTGCAGTAATTGCGAGGACCGGCACACCTGCATCTATCCCAAGCCCGCGGAGGGCGTCTGGCATTGTGAGGAGTATCGGTAGTCTCGGGTAGTGGGCGCGCTCGCGACGTGCCCAGAGGGCCTTATATGAGTCCGGAAAACGTCTCACGGATTGTCGAGGAATACGCCGGAAAGTTTGGCGGACTTATCGGCATCCTTCAGCAGATCCAGGCGAGGTACGGCTATCTTCCCCCTGAAGCCCTCGCCCTCGTGGCAGACAAGACCGGACGGTCACTCACGGATGTCTACGGGGTGGCCACTTTCTTTCGTTCTTTCAGTTTGCAGCCGCGAGGCAAGCACGTTTGCTCGGTGTGCCTGGGCACCGCGTGCCACGTCCGGGGAGGCCCCGTGATCGCGGAAGAATTCACACGAGCCCTGGGCGTTAGTCCGGGAGAAACGACTCCTGACCGCGAGTTTACGCTGGAAACAGTGAATTGTCTGGGTGCCTGCGCCCTGGGGCCAATCGTGGTAGTGGATGGCCACTACTTTTCGAATGTGACCCCCGTGAAGGTCAAGGAGATTCTGGAACAGGCCCGAAACGGTCTGGACAAAGTGGACGTGACGACCGACCAGCGCATTTTCCCTGTCGAGGTCAGTTGTCCGCGGTGCAATCATAGCCTGATGGACCCCGACCATCCGGTCGATGGTCACCCCTCTATTCGGGTGACAGTGTCCTTTGCACGTGAACACTTCTCGCTCCGATTGTCGTGCCTGTACGGAAGTTACAACCAGGAATCGGACGGGGAGATTCCGAAGGACGTAATGGTGGATTTCTTCTGCCCTCATTGTCATGCCCACCTGATCGGCGGTTCCAGTTGCCCGGAGTGCGGAGCGCCGATGGTGCCGATGATTGTACGTGGGGGCGGTGTCGTCCAGATTTGTTCGCGGAGGGGCTGCAAAGGTCACATTCTCGATTTGAACGGGCCAACACTTTGAGCGAGTAATAGGGTTGCGGCGGATGCCGTGTGGGGTGCGACCCGGCCACGCGAGACAACTATGGAGAGACTCAGATCGCTTGAGGATTTCAAGGCGCTCCAGGAGCGGATCTTCGTCGATCGGGACCCGCGGATCCCGGTCATCGTCATCCCGGCCGGAACTTGCGGCCAGGCGAGTGGCGCCAATGATTTGATCCGCATCGCCAAACGCGAAGTCCTGCGCAGGGGACTGGCGGAGAAGATTCGGATCCGCATCACCGGCTGCCACGGCTTCTGCCAGGCGGAGCCGAGCGTGCTTGTCGAGCCCGAGGGCACCTTCTACCCAAGGCTCGGGATCAAGCAAATGACTCGGATTGTCGAGGCGGTGAGCCAGGGGCAGGTCATCGAAGACCTGCTCTGGCGTGATTCCAGAACTTACAAGAGGGTTCAGAAGCAGAGTGATATTCCTTTCTTCCAAGGCCAGACACGCAAGCTTCTGGCGCGCAACGAAAAGATCGATCCGATCCGCATCTATGACTATATCGAAAACGGCGGGTATTCGGCCCTCGTAAGAGTTCTCGAGCAAGGGAACCCGCGCTGGGTAGTGGAGGAAGTAAAAGCCTCCGGTCTCCGCGGTCGCGGCGGAGCGGGATTCCCCACAGGCCTCAAGTGGGAGTTGCTGGCGAACGCGCGGGATGGTCACGGCAAATTTCTGGTGTGCAACGCGGACGAGGGTGATCCAGGCGCCTACATGGATCGCAGCGTTCTGGAAGGGAATCCGCAAAGCATCATTGAAGGAATGCTGATCGGGGCCTACGGCACCGGCGCTACGCAGGGGATAATCTATGTGCGGACCGAGTACCCGCTGGCGATCAAACACCTGGTCATCGCCCTGCGGCAAGCTCGTGAAATGGGGCTTCTGGGCGAGAACATTCTGGGCACCGGCTTCTCGTTTGACATCCAGATTGTGAAAGGGGCGGGCGCCTTTGTGTGCGGCGAGGAAACGGCGCTCATCCGCTCGGTGGAAGGCGAAAGAGGCGAACCTCGGCAGCGGCCACCTTATCCCATCGAAAAAGGCATCCGCGGAAAGCCTACCGCCATCAACAATGTCGAAACATGGGCGAACATTCCCATCATGATCAACGAGGGGGCGGCAGAGTTCGCCAAGGTTGGCTCTCCTCAGAATACCGGGACAAAAATCTTCAGCTTGGTTGGAAAGGTCAAGAACACTGGGTTGGTCGAAGTGCCCATGGGCACCACCATCGGGGAGATTGTCCAAGGCGCAGGCGGCGGACCCTCCGGGAGGGCAGAGATTAAAGCCGTACAGACGGGCGGGCCGAGTGGCGGGTGCCTTCCCGCTTCGATGTTCGACCTGCCCATCAATTACGAAAGCCTGACCGCGGCGGGCTCCATCATGGGGTCGGGCGGCATGATCGTGATGGACGAAAACACCTGCATGGTGGATGTCGCCAAGTATTTCATGAAATTCCTGAAGGACGAATCCTGCGGCAAGTGCTTCATCTGCCGCAAGGGCACGCAGCGGATGTGGGAGATCCTGGACGACATCACTACGGGAAAAGGCACGCTGGAGCAGCTCGATCTCTTGGAGGAGCTGGCACAGGTCGTGAAAGACACTTCGATGTGCGGGCTGGGACAGACCGCCTCCAATCCCGTCCTGAGCACGCTGCGCTATTTTCGGGACGAATACGTTACGCACATCGAACGTAAGTTTTGCCCTGCCACGGTATGCCGGGACCTGTTTGTATATCGCGTGATCGCGGAGAAGTGCACCGGCTGCGGGTTATGCGTAAAGGTTTGTCCAACGGGCGCCATCACCGGACCGAGGGGAAAAGGTCACAACCTGGACCAGTCCAAATGCATCAAGTGCCGGGCCTGCTTTGAGGTCTGCAAGTTCGATGCAATTGCAGGCGATGCAATCATCGCCGTACCGCCGAGATAAGCGAACGTAGAGGGGAACTCATGCTTACCCTAAACATGAATGGGCTGCCGGTGACGGTCGAAGAACGAACGACGCTGCTGGAGGCGGCTCGTTTTCTCGGTTTCCCCATCCCGACCCTCTGCCATCTGGATGGTCTGACGCCCTACGGCGCCTGTCGCCTCTGCGTAGTCGAGATCGGGCAGGGTACGAGGGCGAAGCTGGTTACGGCTTGCACTTACCCGGCCGAAGAGGGGCTCGCAGTCCGAACGGCCTCCTCGCGCGTAGTCCGAGCGCGCAAAATGATTCTGGAACTGCTGCTGGCATCCTGCCCGCAGTCGAAAGTAATCCAGGACCTCGCTTCGGCTTACGAGGTGCGCCAGCAACGCTTCCGTCAGGAGTACGAGGACTGCATCCTGTGCGGATTGTGCGTGCGGATGTGCGCGGAGCAGATGATGGCCAATGCCATCGGTTTTCGCGGGCGCGGCGAGCGGCGGAGTGTCGGCACGCCCTTCGACGTACGCTCGGAAGCCTGCCGGCTGTGCGGCGCTTGCATGTATGTTTGCCCCGCCTGCCAACTCCGCTGCACTTACAACGAGCCGAGCAAAGCGATTTGCGGCAGTTGCGCAAACTTGAGCCCGCCGTGCCTTGAGAAGAAGCTGTTCGATGACATGATGTGCTACATGGCGCCGTGCGTAGCGTGTGAAATCAGAAAAGACTAAGCCGCTTGGACATGGCCAGGCAGTGGGGGTTTCGTCCGGATTGGGCGGCGAACGATTGGAGAGTCATTCAAGGGAGGCACCGCAATGTCATTCTCAAGAGTCAATTCCTCGGCTGCAACTCTGACCAAGAACCGGACCGAAGGCTCGGTCGTTCCCGCTTCCGGCATGTGTGTGACGTGCGTGGACGGCTGCATCGGCATGTGTGAGATCGGCAAGTCCGCCTATCGGGGTCACGAGGTGATCTATCCGCAACCGTTTGGGGTGATCACCACGGCGGGCGAAAAAGCCTATCCGGTGGATTATTCCCACTTCAACATCATGGGCACCGCTGCCGGTGCGCGCGGGATCGAAACCGACAGCGACAAAGCCATCTTTCCCGCCGTCAAGCTGGAAGTGGTGTTCGGTCACGAGCACAAGCTGAAGTTCCGTTACCCGTGGATCATTCCCGGGCTCGGATCGACCAACATCGCCAAGAATAATTGGGAAGGACTGGCTATCGGGTCGGCGCTGGCGGGCACCGGCCTGACGATCGGTGAGAATGTCGCCGGCATGGATGCCGAAGCAGTCATCAAGAGCGGACGAGTTGTGAACACGGTGGATTTGAAGCGGCGCGTGCAGCTTTACAAAAGCTATCAGCGTGATGGGTACGGCGCCATTATCGTCCAGGCGAACATCGAAGACACGCGCCTGGCCGTCCAGGAGTACGCAATTGAGAAACTCGAGGTGGAGTGCGTTGAACTGAAGTGGGGTCAAGGAGCGAAGGATATCGGCGGCGAAGTGAAGATCAACTCGCTCACCAAGGCCCAGATGCTCCACGAGCGCGGGTACATCGTGCTTCCCGATCCTACAGATCCGGTGGTCATTCGCGCGTTTGAGCACGGCGCATTTAAGGAATTCGAGCGTCATTCGCGCGTCGGCATGGTCACGGAAGAATCTTTTGCTCGACGAGTGGAGGAGTTGCGCGTGGCCGGCGCCAAGCACGTCTTCCTCAAGACCGGCGCATACCGGCCCGCCGACCTGGCGCGCGCCATTTCCTTTGCCTCAAAGTACAAGCTGGACCTTCTTACCGTGGATGGGGCGGGTGGCGGGACGGGCATGAGTCCTTGGCGGATGATGAATGAGTGGGGCGTTCCTCCCGTAGAACTCCACTCTCTCTTGTATGTCTACGCCAAGCGGCTTGCGGAGCAAGGGCAATACGTGCCGGCCTTGGCGGTGGCAGGCGGGTTCACCTTTGAGGACCAGATCTTCAAAGGGCTGGCACTGGGTGCCCCGTTTGTGAAGCTAGTCGGTATGGCGCGTTCCCCCATCGCCGCGGCCATGGTCGGAAAGACGATTGGGCGGGCGATCGAAGAAGGGCAATTGCCGGTCTATATCGAGCGCTTCGGCAGATCGCGGGACGAGATCTTTGTCACGGCGACGGAGCTGCGCCGGCAACTGGGTGCGGAAGCCTTCGAAACACTGCCACCCGGCGCGCTCGGCCTGTATACCTACTACGAGCGGCTGGCCCAGGGCCTGCGCCAGCTCATGGCAGGAAGCCGGAAGTTCAGCGTTGAGCACATTAGCCGCGACGATCTCGCGGCTCTGACCCGTGAAGCGTCGGAAATCAGTGGAATCACGTACGTGATGGACGTTGACAGAGAGGAGGCGGACGAAATTCTCGGTGCAATGCAGTGCGTGTCAGCTTTGTAACAAGCCGCAGCGAGAGCCAACACCAAAAGTGAGCGCTGAAAGGACAGGGTGGCGATGTAGACTTAATCGAGAAACCCTGCAGCCCTGATATGCGGCTTTCCTAAAGACGGCGAGAACAACCTTCCTACATGGGATTATTCAATCATTCCCGAGATAGCGCTCGGAGAATTTTGCCTGGAGTGTGATGGGGCTCCACTCGGACACGTAACGCAAACCGTAGAAGTGACGACCGGGATTCAAAAGCCGCCGCTCCTCTCGCGCTGAATGGGTTCTGGACAGATGGTTAAAATTAACCGGTCCAAATCTGCTTGGACCGAAATTTCAGCGTAAGCGCTTTATAATCAAGCAGTTTGGCCGGTTAATTTCGACATAACTGGTCCAATCTGTGCACGCGCTTGCAATCTCAACATTCTGATCGAGTTAGATCCAAGCGGGCATCATGATTGGCCAGTTATGTCGGCCACTCGGAAACAATCCACTTGGTTGCGTGGTCGGCTGACCCGAGTGAGCCGGGAAGTTTTGCGCATACACAGAGCGCCGACGCTTCGGTTTCTGCAACATTCGCTGCGGCGTGATCCCGATTCTGGCCGAACCTCGTCGCCTGGCTAAATTCGCAGCCATACCCCTACAAGCGGGACGGTTGGGATCCAAGGGGCGGATTTGGCCTGAAAAGTCGGCTTACCTGAGACTGACCCGCTACCAAGAAATCCAAACTGTACCACCAGCGAAGTCTGGACAGTGGGTCGGTCTGGTCTTGTAGCGGCCAGTTTACTTCCCCAAATGGCGATGTAAAATCGCCTCTACATCAAACTGACCCACTACCAAAATGGCGCCGCTCTGAAACATTCTTCAAGATTCTGCTAAACTTTAGTGCCGCACGTGATTTGACCCGAGGTGAAATTCAATGAAAAGCCTGACACGTAGACAGTTTGGAAAGACGGTTGCCTTCGGGATTGGCGCACTTTCAGCTCCTATGAACACTGCATTCCCTTCCCAACAAGCCCCATCTCCCGCTCCACAACGAGAGTATTCGTTGGAAAACAGGTTCGGCATCTCGTTAACTGTTGACCCGAAAGAGGGCTTCTATACAACCCGATTGGGAGGCGAGCGCTGGTTAGGAATGGGCTTGGTCAGCGTGCTGGAGAACAAACGGTGGAGTCGGAGCGCCGAGGTCAAATACCGCGAGGTTGCTGCCTATGAGCGGCCGCAGAAAAGACTCGTTCTTAGCGGCGTGAAAACCGGGCAGAGCTCAGACTTCCTGGGGAGCTATCAGTCCATCGAGTTGGCATGGCAGGCGCCGGATTCCACAACGGCCTTCGCCACCGCCTTCAGATTATACTCGGACGCCCCCTGCCTGGTCTTTGTTCAGAAATTCCCCCACGGCTTCAAGAACTACGCTAGCGGAAATTGGATCGTTCCTTCCGTGGTCTTTCCCCAATTCCTTTCGGAATTTGACGAACGCAATGACCTTTATTCATGGACAAGCGGAGGAATGTTTACCCACCGTTTCGGCTATGGGAACTCGGCCAGCTTGGGAGGGACTGTTGACTTACTGCTCCTGGCGGATCAGGACCGCCGCGCCATAATTCTATCGCCCTATGCCAACTACCTTGTAGCCACCCAACAATGCGCCCCGGTAGCGTCCGAAGACGAGACGAATCCATCTAAGCTGGCCATTAATTGCGGTATCGAGGGGCTGGTCACAGACCTTCCGGACGGCTTTGAACACTACCACCTCCTGGTGGCGGGCCAGGGAATACACAATACGTTTGAATTGTGGGGTAAGGCGCTCCTTGCCCGAAGTGGAAAGAAGGTTCCCTCGAAGTACTCCGGCGACAACATGAAGTACCCGACGTATTGGGATGACTACGGCTCCTACTATCGCGAGCATGGCTTCAAAGAGGAGGGTTATCGCTCTTACGAGGATGTCATCATCGGAGTCGCGGAGGATGCCAGGAAGCACGGGTTGCGCATAGGAGGTTACCAAGTGCAGGACGAAGACCAGATGCGTCTTCATGAAGGACTGTTCGAGCCCAGACAGGATCTATTTCCGCATGGGCTGAAATGGTTGAGCGAGAAACTGGGCGCTCCGCTGGAGGCGTACTTGTGTTGGATCGACCCCAACGGTCCCTACCGGAAGAAGTACCCGTTTATTGAGACTCCCAAAGGGTATGTTCCCGGGAACTCCATGGGAGATGTTTTCTACTCGGAAACGTTCTGGAATGATACAGCGGATAAATTAGCGGCATGGGGGGCCACCTTGCTTCAGCAGGACTTCCAGAGCGTCTACGAGGGTGACCCGGTCATGATGAGCGATATAAACCGCATGAATAGCTACTTCAAGAACATGGCCAAAGCGCTGCACGCGAAGGGCATGACCATGCAGTATTGTATGCAAATGCCGCGTAATATCATGGAATCGACCGAAAATCCGATCATGGTGTCTCTTCAGGGTTCCTGGGATCACCATGTCGAAACGGCGGAGCCGGGAAAACAACACAAGGATGATGATCCCTACGTGTGGAAGCACCTGATATTCAGCACCGCGTTTTACGGCGCAGTCGGAATCTGGCCTTCCCGGGATAATATCCAGACAATGGCCGATCCTAATGCTTATGAAGACGTTCTGCTGGCCAACCTTCTGGGAGGAGAAATCCAATTAGGACACAGGATTGGCGAGTGCAATTTTGAACTATTGCGGAAAACGTACCGCGAAGGCGACGGGTTGATTTTGAAACCTGACCGGCCGATCGCTCCGCTTGATCGCTGCTACATCGAGGGCGGGACCGTCGGTTATACCGAGTCCAATAAGAATGGCAGATCGTGGTATTACGTTTTGAGCCTTCCTTCGGCGGCATACCTGCCGGAATTTTGCCCTGCGGATTTGGGAGGGGCCGGCCGATGGGCCGTGTACAATCTCGATACACGGGTAGTGTCCATTAAGGACACCTCTTCTCCGATACCTCTCGAGCGCGAAGCCAAGCATGAATATTTTGTTGTCGCCCCCCTACTCGAGAATGGGATGGCCGTGATGGGGGATGTGGAGAAATTTGTGACCATGGCGGATATGCGGATCGCCTCGGTGGAAGCGGCGCGGGAGGGCGTACGGGTAGGGGTGATCTCGAATCAGGATTGGAACCCGGTGACGGTTGGCTTTGCACCCCGGCGCCCGAGGGGAGTGGAAGTAGGGGAAGCCAAGCTCGAGGAAGTGAGCAGTTTGGACCGCTTGAGGGCCGTGCCTGCCGGCTGGTTCTGGGACTACCAAACAACCCTCTGGCACGTGAAAGTGGATTTTGCCGGAGCTGTCAACATGGAAACCCGGGTTTTCACCCTCCATTGATAAAGAGGTAAGATGTAAGTGATCGGTTGCTACCAGGCATGAGAGGGCTACAAATGAAATTCAAAGCATTTGGGTTGTCGTTGATCGTTATTGGAGTGCCGGTGCTGATATCGGTGGCGGGAATCCCACTGCCCCGTGGAGGCCGGACAAGTGTGGAAGTTATCCGAACGCCGGATGGCGGCATCCAGCCCCAGGTCGCCGTAGATCGGGAAGGGGTGGTTCACCTGGTCTACTTCAAGGGTGAGGAGACGGCGGGCGACGTTTACTATGTTCGGAAAGCTCCGCGTGACACCGAATTTTCCAAGCCCCTACGGGTGAACAGCGTCCCCGGCAGCGCGGTGGCGGCCGGGAGTATTCGAGGAGCGCAAATTGCCCTGGGCCGTAGGGGCCGAGTTCATGTAGCGTGGTTAGGTTCTGGCAAAGCGCAGCCCAGAGGTCCGGGAAATGCAACTCCCATGCTTTACACACGCTTGAACGATGCCGGGACGGCCTTCGAGCCGCAGCGAAACGTGATGCAATTTGCGCTCGGCCTTGACGGAGGCGGCTCGGTGGCCGCCGACGATTTCGGCAATGTCTACGTCGTCTGGCATGGTAATCCGGACAAGAACGGCGAGGCTAACCGGCGCGTGTGGGTCGCGCGCTCCCACGACGACGGGAAGACCTTCGAGCGAGAGGTGCTCGCCAACAGGGATCCCACGGGAGCTTGCGGGTGCTGTGGATTGCGCGCCTTCGCTGACGACCATGGCACGCTCTACATCCTTTATCGTGCCGCCCGGGAAGGAATTCACCGGGACATGTACCTGCTGACTTCTTCGGACCGGGGAAGGACTTTCAAAGAGGACCTCGTATCGCAATGGGAACTCAACGCATGTCCCATGACCACGGACTACCTCAGCCAGGCTGCGTCAGATGTCTTGATTGCTTGGCAAACGCAGGAACAAGTTTACTATGCCACGGTTTTCCGCGCGACCCACAAACTCTCGGACGCCGTCGCTGCGCCGGGTCCAGGAAACGATCGGAAATTTCCCGCTGCGGTCAGCAACTCGCGTGGTGATATTCTCCTTGCTTGGACGGAAGGCACGGCCTGGAAACGGGGCGGGTCACTCGCCTGGCAGGTTTTCGACAAACAGGGAAGGCCTTCCGGGGTCAAGGGAAGCGAGCCGGGGGTACCGGTTTGGGGTCTGGTGGCAGCCTTTGCGGACCCGCGGGGCGGTTTTTGCATTATCTATTGATCGGGTACGGCGTGATCGAATTCGGAAGGGGCGCTTCTTCAATCTATGGAAAGTAGCGGTAGACCTCGCGGCGGCTGACTTCTTCCGTGTGCTGCCCCGCTTCGATGGCGCGGGCAAGAGCAATATCCTCCAGGGTCTCCTCGATCACATCGCGCAGCAGGTTCTTGCGTTCCTCCAGCACCTCCGTTAGGGCTGTCTTGAAAAGCGCTTTCAACCTCGCATCCTCCAACGGGACTTCAGCCATCCTTCTCTCCTTATCTTGTCATCCCCACGATACCAGGAATCCGTACCATTATAGCTCACCAAGTCAGATATTTGCTTACCCTTGTCGAAGGGTACAATCTGCCTCCAGGTGGTGAGGAATGAAAGATCGCCACCTCAACATTTTCTACAGCGAGGAAAACGGCGGCCACATTGCGGACATTCCCGATCTTCCCCACATGAGATCGACTGCGGGCGCAGGATCAATGCACTGTTCGGTTCAGATCAGGCGCAGGAAATTGAGTCCAGACTCGAGGGCCAGCATAGGGCTGTTTGTAAAAGCGCTGACTTCGTAAGGGCAACCGATCTTGCAACCCTTGCAAAAGTCCCAAAGCGTGGACTCTTGGGCGATGATCTGTCGGGCGGCTTCCGAAGCGAAGATTTCTTTCAGAGGAGCCAGCGACTGGTGGAGAGTCTTAAACGCACAAGGTAGGTGAATGGAACCATCCGGCTTCATGGAAATCAACTTGGAAGGATGTCGGCAGGGGAAGCTGGGGCCGAATCCACCCATGCGATAGAAGGTATAGTAATGGGAATAGAAGCGCACATTTTTGGGATAGGCGGCGCGTAACTCACGCAGGAACAATTCCACCTTATCGATTTCCTTCCCGTGCAATTCCGCGTCGGGAAGCATCTCTCCGTCCCGCATCACGTTGTGGATGGCTTCCGGGTGTAGCACCAGTTGCCGTTGCTTGCAGAATTCTGCCAGCTCGGGAAGGTCTTCGAGGTTCTCGAGGTTCACGGCGGCGTTAATCTGGGTGCTGAACGGCTTTCGCTTGCTTAAAACGAATTCCAGGTTGGCAATGATCTTGGGTAGCGCGTCGATGCCCCGACGCTTGGCGAAGCGCTGCGCGTTGAGCGAATCGATGGAGACTTCCAGCATGCCGAGCCGCGCCACACCCTCGGCGTACTTGCGGATGAGCAGGCCGTTGGTGGGCATGGAGGTCCACATACCCTTGTCCTCGGCGTAGGCGATGTAATCGCAGGTGTGAGGGTTCAGCAGCGGCTCGCCACCCGAGAAGCTGAGCGCAAAGACGCCCATCCCGCAAAATTCGTCAATGCGCCGGAAGATGCGCTCGCGCACCGCCCGGCTTTGCAGGTCGTTGAACTTTCCCTCTTCGCCGAAAACGCAATACTCGCAGAACATATTGCACATCAGCGTGGTTTCGAACATCACCATGTAAGGGAGTTTGAAACCCGACCCGAGGTGCTTCAAGGCGCATTTGGCGATGTAGGAATATTTCATGGTCCGCCCTGAGTTGCGGGCAGCGACAAACGTTTACGCTGCTGCTGCCAACCAGCGTCGATTAAGCCCTCACTCAGGATACCGCAATTCCAGGGAACAGGGAAAAGGTTACAGGGAACAGGTTGCAGGGCAAAGGAACAGAGAACAGCTTTTCGCCTAATGTCCCCCGTGTCCCCTCTGTTCCCTATTCCCTGTTCCCTGTACTACTAACCCTGAACTTCTTCGCGCCGCGCGAAGATTTTTTCTTGCTTGTCACTCTCGGCCGCTTTGGTTGCGGCCAAAGGCCGCGCTAGGTTATATCCTGATCTTGTACTCTTCAAGCTTCCTGTACAGGGTTCCCCGATTGATGCCCAGAATGGAAGCGGTTTTAACCTTGTTGCCGCCGGTTACTTGCAGAACATGCGTCAGATAGCGCCTTTCCATCTCCCCGAGCGATGGCAACTCTGCGAAGAAGCCCTCCAAGCGGTTGTCCTCACGCGACTCCCGGTACAATTTGGGGGGCAGGTTTTCCGGTGAAATGAAGCCGGTGCGCGTCAGCGCCGCTGCCGACTCCAGGGCATTCTCAAGCTCGCGAACATTCCCCGGCCATTCATAGCTCATCAAAGCAGAAAGCGAATAGGGAGAAATCGAGAATTGTCTTCCCCGTTCGCCTGCAAACTTCTTCAGGAAATGCTCCACTAGCAAGGGGATGTCTTCCAGGCGTTCGCGCAGGGGTGGAAGGTCAATTTCGATGACCCGCAATCTGTAATAAAGGTCCTGGCGGAATTTGCCTTCCTCGACCAGTCCGGCCAAGTTGCGGTTACTGGCGGCGATGATGCGGACGTCCACCTTGATCACCTGGTTGCTGCCGATCCGGCGCACCTCCTGCTCCTCCAGGGTTCTCAGAACATTCACCTGGAGGGCGGGACTCATCTCGCTGACCTCGTCCAGGAAGACGGTTCCGCCGCTGGCTTCCTCGAAGATACCCCGCTTGTTCTCAATGGCCCCCGTAAACGAGCCGCGGACATGCCCGAAAAGCTCCGTCTCCAGCAGCGATTCGGTCAGCCCGCCACAGTTGACGGCATAGAACCGTTCCGCAGCCCTGGGCCCATTACAGTGAATTGCCCGTGCCACAAGTTCTTTTCCCGTCCCACTCTCTCCGCAAATCAGAACCGTGGAACGCGAGTCCGCCACCATGGCAATCTTCTTGTAGACTTCCAGCATCTTCGGGCTTCGGCCCACAAGGCTGGAGAGTTGCCCCTGGCTCTCGAGCTGCCGCTTCAGGTTGCGGTTTTCACGGACCAGCCTCCGGTTGCCCAGCGCGCGCTCGACTTGCAACAAGACTTCATCAATCTTGAAGGGCTTGGAAATATAGTCGAAGGCCCCCGCCTTGACAGCTTCGATAGCGGTTTCCATGCTTCCGAAAGCGGTGATCAGAATGACTTCGGACTCTGGTTGGATGGTCTTGTAGCTGCGTAAAACGTCAAGTCCGTTCAGGCTCGTCCCCAGCCTCATGTCGCTGATAATGACGTCGAACAGCTCCTGCTTGCCAACCTCGAGGGCCTCTTCGCCGCTGGAGGAGGTGACCACGCGATAGCCCTCCTCGCCCAGGATCTCCCGCAATAGTTCCAGTGTCTCGGCGTCATCATCCACAACCAGGATATTGGCGCGCGGCGGCTTCCCAGCCTCGCCGGTTTTTTCAATCTTTGCAGTCTCCAAATTTCCTACCTTTCAACCGGGATTTCTTGGCGATCGTGAAGGTGGATTCCCGCTTACGCGGGAATGACACTGCCCTTGGCCCCAACGCTCCCGCGAATCTTCCACCGCTGGACGGATGGAAATCGAGGGAATGTCACCCCCGCGAAAGCGGGGGTCCAGCTTCAACTGACCGCTGACAACTGACGACTGACAACTCTTTTTTCAGGACTGCGCCACCTTTTCCAGCGCCACCTCTGCCGCAGCGCCGGCTTTCTCGCGGCAATCGAGGGGCAAGAGCAACGTAAACGTGGTTCCTCGCTGCGGCTCGCTTTCCACGTGAATCGTGCCGCCGTGCTGGTGAATGATCTGTTCGCAAATCGCCAGGCCCAAGCCGGTTCCTGTCCCCATCCTTTTAGTCGTGAACATGGGGTCGAAGACGTGGGCCATGGTATCCGGTGACATGCCCGCGCCATTGTCCGCCACACGAATGGCAACTTGCCGCGCACCCTCATCCGCCAACCGCGTTTCAATCCGCAGTTCGCCTCCTCGCGGCATGGCATCCATACTGTTGTTGATGAGATTCAAGAAAACTTGCTGTAAATACCCGGCATCCCCGTAAATCTTGGGACAATCCTTTGCCAGGCTCAATTTCACCTGGATCTTCCTAAGTTGCAGGGCAGGAGAGGAGAGGAGCACGACCTCCTCGACGACGCGCCGCAGGTCTACCAGTTCGATTTTCAGTTCAAACTTGCGGCTCCAGGAAAGGAGTTGATTGACGGTGCGCACAATGTTGTCAATTTGCTTCTCGATGATTTGGAGCCGGCGCCGGGTGGATTCGTCCGCATCGTTACGGCGGGCGAGCAATTGCACGTGTCCGGAGATGGAGTTAAGCGGCGTGCCGATTTCGTGGGCCAAGCTGGCGGCAAGCTGGCCGGCGACGGCCAGGCGCTCCGAGCGCGCCAGCTTCTTCTGGGTCTCGAAAAGCTCCTCGTTGATGCGCCGCAGCTCTTCATTGGCCTCGGCCAGCCCTGCTGTGGATTCCTGAACCTTGCGCTCTAACTCGGTATTGAAATTCTCAATCCGCCGCAGCATGCGGTTCAGGTGCGCCGCGAGCATGCCAATCTCATCCAAGCTTCGCAGCCTAGCCCGGACGTTGAGCTGCCCCTTTTCAGCGCCTTCCATGACGCTAATCATATCCTTTACCGGAGCCCTTACCGCCCGCAAGAAGAAGATATGAACCACCAGAATGACCACCACCAGGCTCGCCAACATCAGCAGCAGGTTGCGGATCACCAACTGGCGGGTCACAATGCTAGTTTGCGATTTGGAGACCTTCAGATTCAAACATCCCACCGGCTGCCCCTGGGAGCGGATCGTCACGCCTATAACCCAGAACTTGCCGTGGTTCGTTTCAATCGTGATTGACTCATCGTCCGGGCGTTCGAACTCGTCGTAATGCTCGATGCCGGGGATATTGTCGAGCTCGAGGTGGTCCCCTTGGGGTGAGGTGGTTGCCTCGAGACGGTGCGGAGAGCCATGCAGGTAAACGTCCGCCTGCCGCACCCCCGGCAGGTCGCGTTGCATTTGCTTTAAGACTCGTTGAAGTTTGGCAGTGTCCTGGAGGGCGTCTTCGTTGACCAACTGGTGAGCTGTGGCTCTTGCCTGGGCCCAAGCCTTGCTGTACACCTCCTCTTCGACCAGTGGCCGGGTTAAGAGCATGGCAATGTAAGTTGAAACTCCAATGACAGAGACAACCGCGAGGGCGAATATAATGATAATCTTAGTTCGGAGGCCAAAACGCGATTGAGTCATGGGAGTTCCGCTAAGCTTTGATTCTAACACCGCATGTTGCAAAAAGGAACAGTCGTTCAAGGCGAGCAACTGATTCATTCTAATATGGTTATCTGAAATCTCCGGAGGCGTCCATGGAGAATCGCGACATTGCAGCCGTCTTTGAAGAAATCTCGAACTTGATGAAGATTAACCAGGACGACCCCAAATGGACCTTCAAGGCCGCCGCCTATGATCGCGCCAAGCGCGCCATCGAAGGTCTTCCGGAACGACTCGAAGACATCGCCCGCAACCCCAACCGGAAACTGACCGACATCCCCGGGATTGGCGAAGACCTGGCCAAGAAAATCGTCGAGCTGGTTGAGACCGGGAAAAGCAAGTACCACCAGGAGCAACTGGCAAAAGTCCCGGCAAGCCTACTCGCACTTCTGCAATTGCAGACTGTCGGTCCGCAGAAAGTGCGTTTGTTTTATAAGGAAGCTGGCATCAAGAGCGTTGACGACTTGGAAGCGGCCGCCAAGGCGGGGCGCTTGCGCAGCCTGCCCGGCATGAGCGTCAAGTCGGAAGAGAACATCCTGAAGGCCCTCGAAGTCTACCGGCGAGCCGCCGGAAGATTCCGCCTGGACACGGCCTATGAAACCGCGCAACAGCTCACCCAGTACCTTAAAGAGTTTAGAGGAGTGGAGGAAGTGACACCCGCCGGCTCACTCCGGCGCGGGCGTGAAACCGTCGGGGACCTTGACCTCCTCGTCACAGGCCATGACCACGCCGGCATCGCGGACCACTTTGCCAGATTCCCGGAAGTCGCTCAGTTGCTGGCCAAAGGTGAAGACAAGGTGAGCGTGAAGCTCCAGAATGACCTCCAGGTGGACGTCCGCCTGCTCGACCGCGAATCTTACGGCGCCGCCCTGCAATACTTCACCGGCTCTAAGGAACACAACGTGGCGTTGCGCGAGCGCGCCAAAAAACGAGGATGGAAGCTAAGCGAATATGGCCTCTTCCAAGGGGAAGAAGCGCTGGCCCGCCGAAGCGAGGAAGAAATCTACTCCAAGCTGGACCTGCCGTGGATTCCCCCGGAGCTGCGCGAAAACCTGGGCGAGATCGAAGCGGCGGAAAAGGGTGAGCTCCCCAAGCTAGTGGAGCTTGAGGACATCAAGGGTGATTTGCAGATGCATACGACCGCCTCGGATGGCAAGGCCAGCGTGGAGGAGATGGCGCAAGCCGCCAAACGGCTCGGCTATGAATACATCCTCATCACCGATCATTCAAAGGCCGTAACCATCGCCAACGGCCTGGATGAGAAACGCGCCGTGGAGAACATCCAGCGCGTCAAAGCGGCGCGCCAGAAAGTCAGGGGAATCAAAATCTGGGCAGGCGCAGAGGTCGATATCCTGGGTGATGGCAGTCTCGATTACCCGGATGACATCCTGAAGCAATTTGACATCGTTTTGGTGAGCGTCCATTCCCGCATGAACATGCCCGGCCCGGAGATGACCACCCGCCTCCTGAAAGCTCTAGCCAATCCGTATGTAAGGATCCTCGGACACCCCACGGGCCGCCAGCTTCTGAAGCGCGACCCGTTCGTTTTTGACCTCGAGAAAGTTTTTGCGGCAGCCAAGGAATACGGCGTCATCCTGGAATTGAACGCCCATCCGGAACGCCTCGACCTCTGCGACCGGCACCTGAAGCTGGCGCGAGATCGGGGAATGAAAGTCATCATTTCTACTGACGCGCACAGCCCCGACCACTTCAAACTGATGCGCTACGGAGTGGTGACAGCGCGGCGCGGCTGGTTGCGCAAGGAAGACGTCCTGAATACCCTGCCGCCGGAAAAGCTTCTCGAAAGCCTGCGGCCGTAAGCGCAGGTGTCAGGTGCCAGGTGTCAGGTGTCAGAAGACCAGCGACTAGTGCTGAGCGAGAAAGCGGAAGTCAGATGACAGGAGTCAGAAGAGCAGATGTCAGGTGCCAGGAGAGCTGTGAAGAGCGACAACTGACCACTGACGACTGACTACTGACAACTGCCTTCCGGAGAGACATGGACCCGAACTCATTGCTTCCCGCCGCCGTGATCTTCGATATGGACGGAGTCCTTGTGGACACCAACCCCTTTCACGTTCAGAAGTGGGAAGCTCTTTTGAGGGAACACGGCATTGCGTTTGACCGGAAATTGCTTCCCAAGCAGGTGCTCGGACCCGGCAATGATCTCACCCTCCGCCATTTCTTCGGTGAACTCATCACTGCAGAGGACAGGCGACGGCTCAGCGAAGAGCTTGAAGCGAGATTCCGAAAAGCCTTCGCTCCGCACGCCAAGCCCCTACCGGGAGTTGAGAGGCTGATCGCCGAGTGTCATGACCATGGGGTGTTAGTAGCACTGGCATCATCGGCCATGAGCAAGAACGTGGATTTCATTCTCGACGCCCTCAAGCTACGCCCCTATTTCCATGTTATCTTGACCTGTGACGAGGTCGCGCAAGGTAAACCTCATCCGGAAATCTTCGCGAAAACCGCCCATAAGCTTGGTCTCCCGCCCGCGGACTGCGTCGTCATCGAAGACTCGTTCGCGGGGATTGAGTCAGCCAAGCGCGCGGGCATGAAATGTGTGGCCGTTGCTTCCACTTTTCCCGCGCCAGAGCTGCGCGCCCACACCCAGGCCGACCTCGTGATCCAAACTCTCGAAGCGCTCAACCTTCAAAAGCTGCGGGAACTCTTCGGTAGGGCCTCCGTCGAAGCCTGACCAGCCAATCTACTATCATGAGTGGTCATGGGCTTGGGGCTCAACCAGGAGATGAAAATCGCCGTTGTTGTCACGCTCGCGCAAGCGGGGGTCCAGAACCGCCCACATAGGGCTGGATTCCCGCTTTCGCGGGAATGACGGGTGTTTCGCGGGAATGACCGGGATGGAGTGGTTTTCAGGAAAGCGGGCATGTTTCGGACTCTGATTTCCAGTTTCTAATTTCCAGTTTCTAATTTCTGCCTTCGGGTTGGGGGCCGAACCGCACCACGGTGAGGGTGAGGTCATCCGCTTGCGGAGAATTACCCACAAATTCGTGCACCGCGCCCACTACGCGGCGGCAGATTTCGTCCGGCGTCAAGCCTGAACAACCTGCGAGAGAACTCCGCAATCTGCTTTCTCCGAAGAGGTCCTCTTCCACGGCGTGGGCCTCGGTGACGCCATCCGAGCAAATCAACAAAACGTCGCCGCATTGCAGTTGGGCGCTGGCGACTTCAAAGGTCGTACCGGGAAACAATCCTAAAGGGAAATTCGAGGACGTCAAACGGTCAACCTCTCCACTGGCGCGGATGATCAGGGGAGGGACGTGCCCGGCGTTGACGAACTGAAATCTGCCCAAACGGTCCAGGACGCCGTAGAGTATGGTGGCGAACATTTCCGTAGGTGTGCGCTCGCAAAGGAAATCGTTCACGCGTCGAAACAGGACAGCAAGGTCCGGATCGCCGGCCGCCACGCCGCCGAAGGCTCCTTGCAAGTTGGTCGCCAGCATGGCGGCGGGAAGGCCTTTGCCTGAGACGTCCGCCACGATGAATCCGTAACGCTCGCCGGGCAGGTGCACCATGTCATAGTAGTCTCCGCCCACCTGTTCCATCGGCATGGTGGTGGCGCAAACCTGGAAGTAGTCGGACTGCGGGAAGCGGCGCGGCAAAAGCCCCTGCTGGATGTTGCGGGCCAGGAACATCTCGTGCTGGCTACGCTCTTGCTCCTGGGCAATGCGCAGCAGGCGGGCGTTCTCGATGACGGTGGCGCCTTCCACGGCGAGCGTCTCGAGCACCTGCCGGTCGAGTCCCGTGACCGCGGTGGGGTGTGAGCGCGTATCGAGGTAAAGGACGCCGAGCAGTTCGGGGGCGGTGATTTGGATAGTTTCACCCCTTGCCTCGGAAACCGGCAGCTTCTGTAAAGGGACTGCAACAATGCCGCGCACTTCGGCACGGATGATCTTGGTTTCCAGAGCGGTACGGCCGGTCATCTGGTCTTCCAGGATCACCTCTTCCTGGCCCGAGGCTGCCACTCGCTCCACCACATTCCGGGAGTAATCGGTGACGTCGCGCCCCAGGTAAACGCCGCCTGCTCCCCGCGCCAGCTTCAGGCTAAGGTTTCCATCCGCCTCGAGGAGGAAAAGCAACCCCCGCTCCGCGTTGGTCAGTTGTAATGCCGAATCCACCAGAGCCACCAGGACTTCCTCGAGCGCCGGGGCCCGGTGCATCATCTGCGCCATGCGCAGGAGCAACCCGAGGTGCTGAAGTTGGGGGGCCGGACCTGCCGCAGCCTTCTCCAGCTTTTCGAGCAGTTCCGGCAGCACTGCTTGGTCCTCCACGAACGAAAGCGTGTAGGAATCCGCCACACCCAGATTGATGCGATCACCTGATTTCAGCAGGCAAGAAGTGATTGCTTCGTTGTTCACGGCAGTCCCGTGCCGGCTCCCCAAATCCTCAATCTGGTAACCCTTCTCTGTCTGGACAATTCGAGCGTGACGGCGCGAAATTCTGCTGTCCAGCAAGACCAGGTCGCTGTCGCTCTGCCTGCCCATCGTAAAAGGTGTGCGAACGATCTCGACTTCGCGCTGGTTTCCAAGCGCGTCACGAACGATGAGACGTGGGAGAGTATTCGCCATAAGTGCCGCCTGCCGGAACAGAGTGCGAATGATTATAGCACTGCCCCCTACCAGAATGGGTTTGACAAACCCCATCCCGACTTCTGATAATCGCAGGCTCTGGTGTGGCAAAGGGGTAGTGTCTCAGTTTGGAGTTGTAGCGGCGAGTTTACCTCGCCACGTGGCGGCGTAAAACCGCCTCTACGTCAAACTGAGACACTACCGGCAAAGGCATCCACTATGCAAAAGTCGTGGCGTACGCTCGAAGTCTTGTTGGTTTGTAGCCTGGGGGCGGTCCCCTTATTTTCATCCCAGCGCCCGCCGGCAGAGGCCGAGAAGACGGCTGAAAAAGTTCTCCAGCAAGCCATTATCATCGACACCCACGCGGACACGCCGCAGATGCTGCTCGATGAGGGCTATGATCTCGCCCGGCAAGACAGCCCTTTCATGGTTAGTATTCCGAAGATGCGGCAGGGGCATCTTGGCGCCGAATTCTTTTCCATTTGGGTGGACGTAAATTGGCCGAAGCAGGACCTGATACATCGCGCGCTCGATTTGATTGACGCCGTGTACGAGCAGGTGGGGCGCCACTCCGACGTCCTCGGCACGGCCACGACGGCAGACGAAATCGTGCGCCTTCGTCTGCAAGGAAAGATCGCTATCCTGATGGGAGTCGAGGGTGGCCACATCATTCAGGACGATCTCCGCGCGCTGGACATCTACTATCGCCTAGGCATTCGTTATATGACGCTGACCCACACCGCCAATACCGACTGGGCCGATTCCTCCGGCGACCAGCCCAAATGGAACGGGCTAACGGATTTTGGGAAGCAGGTGGTCGAGCGCATGAACCGCCTGGGAATGATGGTGGATATCTCCCATGTTTCTGACAAGACCTTTTACGATACGCTAGCCATCACCAAAGCGCCGGTCATCGCCTCTCACTCTTCCTGCCGCGCTCTTTGCGATGTTCCCCGCAATATGACGGACGATATGATCCGCGCCCTGGCCAAGAACGGCGGCGTCATGGACATCAACTTCTATTCCGGCTTCCTGGGCCAAGGGTATGCCGACGCCGACAAGAAAATCGAAAAGCAGGTGGAGACGGAAGTTGCCGCGGCGCGCGCGCGTTACGCCAGTCAGGGCAAGCGGCTATCCTACCTGGAAGAAGTGAAAATCGAGCAGGCTCTGCTCAAAGATTTGCCTGTGCCGAGTTACACCGTCATCGCCGACCACATTGACCACGCCGTGCAAGTCGGCGGCATCGAGCATGTAGGCTTGGGCTCCGATTTCGATGGCATTAATTCGGCCCCCAAGGGCATGGAGGATGTCTCAAAACTTCCTGACTTGGTGCGCGAACTGGCCCGCCGGGGATATAGCGAACAGGACTTGAAGAAGATTTTGGGCGGCAACCTGCTTCGCGTCATGCGACAAGTCGAGCGTGTGGGGCGCGAAATGCGATCCCCAAAATAGCTTGGAGCGCGGCAGCGAAGCCTGCGAAGCTGCCGCCTTGCCGCGCTGATTCGCAAATGGCTCTTGCCCTCTCCCGAGGGAAGAGGGTGGACCGCGATCCCGATGCACTTCATCGGGACGCGGGCCGGGTGAGGGGTCAGTTGCATGGCGACGAGGGATCGGACGGGCCGACATCACGGTGACCAGGGGACGGCAAGCCGTCCCCCTACAAGTTGCAGGGGTAGGGCTTACCTACCGAGCTTCTGGAAAGTAGTTGAATTATGTTTACTCCAATTTCGGAGACATAGAGATGATGAAAAAACTGCTGGGTATATCTTCCGCGATGATGCTAATCACTGGAATTCTCTGGGGCCAAGCCCGGCCCGCGTCGCAGCGCTCTGCGGCAAGGCCTTCGTTGCTGAATCCTTCCTCTTTTAATGAAAAAGCTCCCGCCACTTTCAAAGCAAAGTTCACGACCACCAAAGGAGACTTTGTAGTGGAAGTCACGCGCGCCTGGGCGCCGCTGGGCGCGGACCGTTTCTACAACCTCGTGAAGAACCATTTCTTTGACGGCGCCGCCTTCTTCCGCGTGCTGCCGGGCTTCGTGGCGCAATTTGGCCTCAGCGCCAAGCCTGAGGTCTCTCGCATCTGGGCTTCCGCCACCGTCAAGGACGATCCCGTCACCCAAAGCAACCTGCAAGGCTTCCTGACCTTCGCCACCGCCGGCCCCAACACCCGCACCACCCAGCTTTTCATCAACCTCGCCGATAACCAGACCCTCGACCGCATGGGTTTCGCACCCTTCGGCAAAGTCCTCGCGGGCATGGAGGTGGTCCAACAGTTCTATAGCGGTTATGGCGAGGGCGCGCCGGGCGGCAACGGTCCCGACCAGGGCCGAATTACAAACGAAGGAAAAGCTTATCTCGATAAAAGCTTTCCGCTGCTGGATAGCATCAAGACGGCCGAGATCGTTAAGTAATCAGTCGTCAGTTGTCAGTGGTCAGTCGTCAGTGGTCAGTAGTCAGTTTTAAGTTGGCCGTGGCCAGCCGTTGCACACCAAAGGCAATTAGGAGCCGGGGCGCGGCAACGCCCATTCTGTTTTCGAATTTCGAGTTTCTATTTTCGATTTTCGACCCTCGCATCGACAAGGAGCCGCCCATGACCGATCTCAAGCCCGGCAAGTACGCAATCTTCGACACTAACCAGGGGGAAATTACCTGCGAGTTATTCCCGCAACACGCTCCGCAAACGGTAGCGAATTTTGTTGGTCTCGCCACAGCAACGAAAGAGTTCACTGATCCCAAGACGCGCAAGCCCGCCCAGCGGCCCTTTTACGATGGACTGATCTTCCATCGCGTCATACCTGAATTCATGATCCAGGGCGGCTGCCCGCTCGGGACCGGCACCGGCGGGCCCGGCTATCAGTTCCAAGACGAATTCGCTAAAGGCGTGGTGTTCGACAAGCCGGGCAAGCTGGCCATGGCCAATTCCGGGCCGGCGACGAACGGCAGCCAATTTTTCATTACGCTTGCGGCCACAAGTTGGCTGAATAATCGTCACACCATCTTCGGTCAAGTGGTGAAAGGGCAGGACATCGTGGAAAGAATCGCCGCCGTGGCGCGCGACCGCAACGACCGGCCCAAAACCCCCGTGGTGATAAATGCGGTGAAGATTGTAGATGTGCCGTAGGAGAATGAAGGGCCGACGGAGGTAACTGGGCACATTGGGTCGAACGCAGTTAGCGATGGTAATGCTTGCTGTACATCCAGATCTCGAAAACGGTGAGGAGTCCGCCTACGAACACCAAAAGTCCTCCGACGACCTTCGGGGCTACACCCTTTTGTACTAGAGCATTTTTAATTTAAGTGTATACATTATATGCGATAATGCCTCTGCCGGTAGAGGGGAGGCAAGGATGCAATCCTATTCACAGGATTTGCGGGATCGGGTGTTATGGGCATTGGATCGCGGAGAACGTCCGACGGCGATTGCGCGGCGGCTGGAAGTCAGTCGCGTCTGGGTTTACCAGGTGCGGGGACGGGAGCAGAAGACGGGCCGACGCACCAGTTTTCAGATCGGTGGCCATCGCCGTTCGCGGGTAGCGGAGATGGAGCCCGTGCTGCGCGCCTGGATCGAACAAGAGCCGGGTCTGAGCTTGGCCGAGTTATGTGAACGTCTCGTCGAGCAGGGCATATCGATCAAGATCGGCGCCTTGTGGCATCAGTTGAACAAATGGAATCTTACCTTCAAAAAAAACCCTGCACGCCAGCGAGCAAGAACGCGAGGACGTGCAGCGGGCGCGAAGAGCGTGGCGGCAAGCGCTGCCCACGATGGAAGTCGAAAAGCTCGTGTTTATCGATGAAACGTGGACATCGACCAGCATGACGCGCCGCTACGGGCGTGCGCCCAGAGGTAAGCGTTGCCTCGACTCGGCGCCGCACGGGCATTGGGAGACGACGACCTTTGTGGGCGCTCTGCGCCGCCGCCGATTGACCGCGCCGATGGTCACCGACGGGCCGATGGACGGCGAGATGTTTCTGGCTTATGTGCGTCAATTCCTGTGCCCAACGCTCCAACCGGGAGACACCGTGATCCTCGACAACCTCAGCAGTCACAAGGTGGCGGGAGTCGAGGAAGCGATCACCGCGATCGGAGCAATCGTACTCTTTCTGCCACCCTACTCTCCGGATCTGAACCCGATAGAAAAGTTCTTTTCCAAACTCAAGGCGCGGCTCCGCAAAGCCGCCAAACGAGATATCGATGCCCTCTGGAAGGAAATCGGGGAATTGCTCAATACGGTCTCCCCAAGCGAATGCACAAACTTCTTCGCCTCTTGCGGATATGTAAGCACTTAAATCGAAACCGCTCTAAGCAGCATATACCTAAGGCAAACAAACAAGGAGGCAGCCAGGGTGCAAATAAGATCTCCATGGAAACCTCCAAACTCACCTTTCTGATTATTCCCGTATTGCACGCGCCGCCTTAGAAAGCATGCGCCCAAGTGTTCACCGGTAGACCTCGCGACGATGGCCGACATGAAGGACGGTTACGGCGCGTTGCTGGTCGTCGACTTCGTACACCACCCGGTAGTCTCCGACGCGGACGCGCCATCCTTCCCTGGCGGTCAGCTTAAGGCATCCATGAGGCCGCTGATCCTCAGCCAGAGCACGAATTGCGTCTCGGACGCGCTCGTAGGATTGAGTGGGAACCTGCGCCAGTTCTTTCTGCGCTCGGGGCAGGATGAGAACGGTGTAAATCACTTGCGATCCGATTCGATCTCAGCGACCGCCTGTTCGAAGGGAATGGCTTGATCTCCGGATGCCTTAGCGGCGTCGTAGGCGCGGATGGATTCAAGCTCTTCCAAATCTTCGAGTAGTTCTTGGTAATCAGCAACGTCCAGGATAACGCTGATGCGGTTTCCCTGGTCGTCCACTACGTAGCGTTCCTTTAGCTTCAACATTTGGTTCCACCTCTTAATTCCCCCTTGTGCGCCTAGGGTTCCCCCCTTCTTCAGCGACCGCGACCCCACACGTGAGAAGCCATGAATTCACAAGTACCAAGTCCTTTTGCGAAAGTCAAGTTGACTTCGAGAGCGAGATTCCTCGCTTCGCTCGAAATGACAGCCTTCCGAAACGTTCTTCACCTGGCGGGTGTGCATGCTGCCGGTAGAGCCTTTCCATTCTGACTCCTGGCTCCTGACTTCACCCGCTTCATACCCCGATAATCTCCACCAACTCCTTCACTGCGGCGGCGGATTTTTGAAGCGCCGCTTGTTCTTCCGGCGTCAGTTTGATCTCCACAATCTGCTCGATGCCGTGCACGCCCAGTTTCACCAGCACTCCCACGAACACGCCGTGGATGCCGTACTCGCCTTCCAGGTAAGCGGTGCAAGGCAGAATTCTTTTGCGATCCGCGAAGATGGCGTCAATCATCTCGACCACGGCCGAGGAAGGCGCGTAAAAAGCGCTGCCGGTTTTGAGGAGATTCACAACCTCGGCTCCGCCGTTGCGGGTGCGCTTAATGATGGCCTCGAGCTGTTCTCGGGGCATTAGATCCTCCACCGGAATTCCCGTCACCGTGGTAAAACGCGGCACGGGAACCATAGTGTCTCCGTGGCCGCCCAGAACGAACCCCTGCACGTCCCGAACCGAGACGCCCAGGGCTTCCGCGATGAAGGTCCGGTAGCGGGCCGTATCCAGAACGCCCGCCATCCCGATCACGCGGTTCTTTGGAAATCCGCTCACTTTGAACGCCGTCTGCACCATGGCGTCCAGCGGGTTGGTCACCACAATCAGGATGGCCTCCGGCGAGTACTTCGCGACCTTCTCGGTGACTCCCTTGACAACCTCATAGTTCTTTTTCAGCAAGTCATCGCGGCTCATGCCAGGCTTGCGCGCGAAGCCCGCCGTAATCACAACCAGGTTGGAGTTCGCCGTGTCCGTGTAATCGTTGGTTCCCCTGATCTTAACGTCGTAACCCTCGACGGGCCCGGATTCGAGCATATCCAAAGCCTTCCCCTGCGGGACGCCTTCGATGATGTCAATCAGAACCACGTCCGCCATTTGCTTGTCCACCAGGCGCTGAGCCACCTCCGCGCCAACATTACCTGCACCAACCACCGTCACTTTTTTGCGTATCATGAGTCCTCCTCAAGAAACATTTTAGATTTTGGATTGGGGCGTCCTACTACCTCTTCTGCCTGCCGCTCTGGCCTGTTCCTACGCCCTGTCCTAGCGGGCCTCAGCACGCTGGGGGAGGCAACAGTAGCCCGCCTCAATCCAAAATCTAAAATCCAAAATCTAAAATCGCTGCATGTTCTCAATAATCGCGCTCGCGAACGCGCTGGTGCTGAGCTTTTGCACGCCAGTGATGCCGTCCATGGTCATCAGGCGCTCCAGGTCGTAGGTAACGCGGCGCTGCGCGATGGTCGCCGCCAAGGCGTCCTCGATCAACTTCCCGACCTCGGGCCAGCCGATGAATTCAACCATCAGCGCCCCGGAGCGAAGGACGGCCCCGGGATTGATCACGTCCTTGTCCGCGTATTTGGGCGCGGTGCCGTGCGTGGCTTCAAACACTCCGAAGCCATCGCCGATGTTCGCGCCGGGGGCTAGGCCCAGCCCGCCGACCTGCGCCGCGCAGGCGTCGGAAAGGTAATCGCCGTTCAGGTTAGGTGTGCAGACCACCTGGTATTCATCCGCGCGCGTCAGAATCTGCTGGAGCATCGAATCGGCGATGCGGTCGTTCACCAGCACCTTGTTCTTCCACTGACCCCGGCCATGAGTGGAATAGATGGAATCCAGGCAGTCCTTCACTTCCGCGCCAATCTGTTGCTTAAAACTCTCAGTTGCCATTTCGAGTCCAGGCTCGACCAAGCCTGCCAGCGTTTCGACCGAGGCATGGGGATTCTTGTCCTTGCCCTCGAGCGCCCAGCGTTCGCGCTCCGTAACGATGTGCTGGCGGAACTCCTGTTTGGCCAGCTCGTAGCCCCAGTCGCGGAACGCCCCTTCGGTGAACTTCATGATGTTGCCCTTATGGACCAGGGTCACGGTCTTCTGGCCGTGCTCAAGGGCATACCGGATGCCGCGCCGCACCAGCCGCTGGGTGCCGGTAATCGAAATGGGTTTGATGCCCACCCCGGAGTCCAGGCGAATCTGCTTCTTTGCTCCCTCCTCGCGAAGCAGCGTGTTCACAAACTCGATAACAAATTTCGCATGGTCCGACCCCTCGCGCCACTCGATCCCCGCGTAAACGTCTTCTGTGTTCTCGCGGAAGATGATGATGTTCATGCGCTCGGGATGCCTGACCGGAGACGGAACACCCGGAATGTATTTCACCGGCCGCCAGCAGGCGTAGAGGTCCAGGAGTTGCCGCAGGGCCACGTTCAAGCTGCGGATGCCGCCACCCACCGGCGTGGTCAGCGGGCCTTTAATGGCAATACGAAATTCCTTAATGGCATCAAGTGTTCCCTGGGGCAGCCATTCACCAAATTGCTTGAAGGCCTTTTCACCCGCAAACACCTCATACCACACAACCCGCCGTTGGCCCCCAGAGGCTTTCTCGACGGCCGCGTCAAATACCCGCCGCGACGCCTTCCAGATGTCGCGGCCCGTGCCATCACCCTCGATGTAAGGAATAATCGGGTTGTCGGGAACTACAAACTTGTCGTTGGCAAAGTCAATCCGCGCCCCATCCGTCGGGACGGGCACGCCGTTGTACGAACTCATTAGGTAAGAGCCCCTTTCAGAATTATAAATAGTGAATTGTGAATAGGAAATTGTGAATTTCAGAATTTACCATTTACTATTCACTATTTCGTTAAAAGGCTTCGCAGGACGGCGGGCAGAATACCGCCGTTGCGATAGTAGTTAAGCTCGATCACGGAATCCAGCCGCGCGACAGCCTGGAAGCTGCGCCGCGCCCCATCGGGACTGGTGGCTGTAAGCGTGAGCTCCGAGCGCGGGCGGATCTCGTCCGCGAGGCCGGTGATTTCGAATACCTCTCGCCCCGTCAGAGCCAGCGAAGCCGCATTCTCACCCTCCTTGAACTGAAGCGGCAGCACGCCCATGCCCACCAGGTTGCTGCGGTGAATGCGCTCGAAGTTCTCCGCCAGCACCGCCCTGATTCCGAGCAGCAAAGCTCCCTTGGCCGCCCAGTCGCGGGAAGAGCCGGAACCGTATTCCTTTCCGGCAATGACCAGCAGCGGCACGCCTTCCTGCTTATAGCGCATAGCCGCATCGTAAATCCACAAGCGCTCGCCACTCGGGAAGTGAACTGTTACGCCGCCCTCAACGCCCGCCACAAGCTGGTTCTTCAACCGGATATTGGCGAAGGTCCCGCGCACCATCACGCGGTCATTGCCCCGGCGCGAGCCATAGGAGTTAAAGTCCTTCTTCGTCACACCTTGCTCGATCAGATAGCGTCCCGCAGGGCTCTCCTCCGCAATGCTGCCGGCGGGCGAAATGTGGTCGGTGGTGATGGAATCGCCGAGCAGCGCGAGGACGCGCGCGCCGCGGAGCTCGGAGATGGGTTGCAATTCACGGCTGAGCTCGGTGAAGAAGGGCGGCTCCTGAATGTAGGTGGAATCCGGCCGCCACTCGTAAAGCGCGTCGCCCGCCACCGGAATGGCGTTCCAGGCGGGGTTGCCGTCCCAGACGTTCGCATACGACTCGCGAAACATCTCCGGGCGAATGGCCCGGTCCATCGCTTGCCCGACTTCCGCCTGCGAGGGCCAGATGTCGCGAAGATAAACCCGCCGGCCGCTGCGGTCCTTTCCGAGCGGCTCGATGTCGAAGTCGATATCCACGGTGCCCGCCAGAGCATAAGCGACGACCAGGGGCGGCGAAGCCAGGTAGTTGGCCCGCACCTGCGGGTGGACCCGCCCTTCGAAGTTGCGGTTCCCGGAAAGAACTGCTGCCGCCACAAGCTGATTCTCCGTGACAGCCTTGGCCACCGCGGGCGGAAGCGGGCCGCTGTTCCCGATGCAGGTCGTGCATCCGTAGCCCACCAAATCGAAATGGAGCGCGGCCAGTGGCTCGATCAATCCTGCTGCCTTCAAGTACTCGGTCACGACCTTCGAGCCTGGCGCCAAGCTGGTCTTCACATAAGGCGGCACTCGAAGCCCCCGCTCGGCGGCTTTCTTGGCCAGCAACCCCGCGGCCAGCATAACGGAGGGGTTCGAGGTGTTGGTGCAGGATGTGATGGCGGCGATTACCACGGAGCCATGCTGGAGGCTGGCGCGCTCTCCGTTAAGGGCAACGGTCGCCACACGCCCCGTTTCTTCCGCGGAAAGGCCGAATCCACGATCTTTCACCGGCGCGGCGAGCGCCAACCGGAAGGCGCTCTTCATGGCCGCAAGCGGCACGCGGTCCTGGGGGCGCTTCGGCCCAGCGAGACTCGGCATCACTGCCTCGAGATCGAGCTCGAGCGTTTCGCTGTACTCAGGGTCCGGGCTCTGGTCGGTCCGGAAGATTCCCTGCTCCTTGCTGTAGCGCTCGACCCGTTGCACTTCATCTTCGCTGCGGCCCGTCTGCCGCAGGTAATGCAATGTTTCCGCATCCACTGGGAAGAATCCCATCGTCGCGCCGTACTCGGGCGCCATATTGGCCACGGTGGCGCGGTCCGCAAGGGTCATCTGGGAAAGGCCGCTGCCGTAGAACTCAACAAACTTGTCCACCACGCCTTTCTTCCGCAGCATCTCGGTGACGGTGAGCACGAGGTCGGTAGCCGTGACGCCCTCTCGCAGCCTGCCTTGCAATTTGAAACCGACCACCTTGGGCGTAAGGAAATAGTAAGGCTGGCCCAGCATCGCCGCCTCGGCCTCGATGCCGCCTACTCCCCACCCCAGCACCCCGAGCCCGTTGATCATGGTGGTGTGAGAGTCGGTGCCCACCAAGGTGTCGGGGAGCCAGACCACTTCGGCTCCTTGCTTGTGCTCCAGAACAACCTTCGCCAGGAATTCCAAATTCACCTGATGCACGATTCCTGTGGCCGGAGGAACGACTCGGAAGTTGGCGAAGGCCTTCTGGCCCCAGCGCAGGAATTCATAGCGCTCGCGGTTGCGCTCGAATTCGATTTCGGCGTTGCGCTCCAGGGCCTGAGGGTTGCCAAAGAAGTCCACTTGCACGGAGTGGTCAATCACCAAATCCACGGGGACCAGCGGGTTGATCTTCGCCGGGTTGCCGCCCAGGCGCTTCATGGCAGAGCGTAGCGCGGCCAAGTCCACGATGGCGGGCACGCCAGTGAAATCCTGTAGAATGACGCGCGCCGGCTTGAATGGCACCTCGCGCGCCGCCGGGATCTTCGCATTCCATCCAGCCAGAGCAGCCACGTCCTGCTCCGTAATGAGCGCGCCGTCGCAGTTCCGAAGCACCGACTCGAGCAATACCTTGATTGAAAATGGCAGACGCGAAATACCGCCCAGCCCCGCCTTCTCCAGGACTTCCAGGCGGTATATGACGGCGCGGCCGTTGCCCGTGTCGAGCACCGCACGCGCCCCAAAGGCGTCCTGCCTACTCTTCTCTGTCACGCTTCATCCTCCAAAGCCCTGCTTCTATGATAACCCCGGCAAGAAAACTCGCTAAGAAAATTCTGAAACGATCGCCCGCTGCGCAGCGGCCTTGCCCGTACGGATACAATCTGAAATTCCTATGCCCGAATAGGCGTTCCCGGCAAGATAAATGCCCGGCAGGTCCGTGAGCTGACTTTGAATTCTCACTACGCGCTCGGCATGCCCCACCGGGTATTGCGCCATTGAGGCGGGCCAGCGGTGAACCCGGCAAAACCGTGGTTCGAATGAGAAATTCAGGATTTCCTTCAACTCCTGCCGAACCAGTGAAATCGCTTCTTCGTCGGAAAGGTTCAGGACTTCCGGATCTCGCGAGCCTCCCAGGAAACAGCGCAGCAGCGCCTTTCCTTCCGGAGCGCGATGGTCGAACTTGCGATGCACGAAGGTGCAAGCCAGCATCCTGCGGTTTTCCTTGCGTGGGACCAGGTATCCAAAGCCCGGGGGCAGGTGCTCTGGCGTTCCCTCGGCGTACCCCAGCGAGACCGTCATCGAGGAAGTGTACGGAATTTCGCCGAGCAAGCCGCCCAACGTGGGATGAAGGGAAGAAAGCAGCCGACTGCATTCATGGGCGGGCATCGCCAAGACGATTGCGTCCGCGTCGAACGTCACGCCTCCGTCGCAAAAGATCTGATACCGGCGGCTGCACCGGTCAGCCATCCTGCCAGGACCGCCGGGCGCGAGTTCGATGCCGGCGATGCGCTGGCCGAGATGCACGCGACTCCTGTCCAGGTGTTCCGCCAGCTTTTCTGTGAGCTGCTCGAGTCCGTCCCTCAGTGTCATGAAGAGTGGCAAGGTGCTGCGGGGCGCGGCGCCCGTGCCCGCGGAGTCAGGCTGCGCAGTCCCATTCGCAATGGCGGCGGCTTTGCGGCGCTGGCGCATGGCTCGCAACGTGGCGCGCGTCAGGCTGCCGTGCTTCCGCTCCATCTCCCAGAAGCGCGGGAGCACCGAGCGGACGCTTAAGGCCCCAGAGTCCCCGCCATAGACTCCGGCGAGCAAAGGGTCGGCGACGTTCTCGAGCATGGCCTCTCCGAAGTGCCTGCGCACGAAGTTCGCCACGGATTCGTCTGAGTCCTGCTTTGAACTCGAGGATGGCCGAGAGGCAAACAACTCGGCGGCCATCGCCAGCTTGCTGCTGAGCGGCAGCAAGGAAGTGGTCACCATGGGCCACAAGCGAGTCGGAACCAAGAACATCAACCCGTCAGGAAGGGGGACCAGACGGCCTCGGTGGAGGATGTAGGTGCGTCGCTGGCGGTCGTTCGACCCGATGAGCGAATCACCAAGGCCCAATTCGCGCGCCAGGGCCGCCGCCTCGGGCTTTTCGGCAAGGAAACTGTCCGGCCCGCCTTCGATCACGAAACCCTCGAAGTGCTCCGTGCGAATCACTCCGCCCAGACGGTCTCTTGCCTCGATGAGCAGTTCTTCCACCGGCACGCCCGCCTGGCGCGCACGGGCTAGAGTGTAAGTCGCAGCAAGACCTGCAATGCCTCCGCCCAAAACGGCCACGCGCTTTCGGAACGTATTCGCCATCAACGTATTCCGGGTAGCGCAGGTCCCGCTTTTCGGACCTGCGGCTTTTCAAACCGCCATAAGCAGATCAACATATTTCAGGTAACGCAGGTCCCGCCCTCCGGACCTGCGGCTTTTCAAAAGTACTTATCGCCGCTTGAAATGCCGCAGGTCCGAAAAGCGGGACCTGCGCTACTCCGCTCGTTCCTTGACGATGGATGCCAGTGCCTGGATGAACAGCGGGCTGTCGTTCAGCGACTCGGACCGGTGCACGGTCACGCCCCTGGCCTTTCCGTATTCGCGGAAGACCACGTCAATATCGTAAAGAATCTCAACGTGGTCGCAGACAAAGCCCACCGGCGCCAGCAACACGTGTGAAGAGCCGCAGGTCTGGAGAGCGTGACCTGCGCTACCATGGCCCTGCGCGGCCAACTGGTCGATGAGCGATTCCACCGTCGGGCCGATCCACGGTTCGTTGGTCATTCCCTGGCTTTGAAAAGCCACGCAGTATTCCTCGAGGCCCAGCGCTTTGGCCACCAACGCAGCCGTCTCCTTCACCTGCCGCTCGTAAGGATCGCCGCCCTGAATGGTCTTTTCGGGAACGCTGTGCGCCGTGAAAATTACCGGAACCGGGCCGCCGGCCTCAGCCTGCACGCGGGCCAGCGCCGTCGCGACTCTCTCGCGAAATGCCTCCACCAGCCCTTGATGATCGTGCCAGTTTTCGATGAAGTCCACCTTCAGGTTGGGTGCGAGCCGTTCGACATCTGCGAACAAATACTTCTTGTAGAGGCCGATGCTGGTGCGGGAATTCTGGGGCGCCAGGCAAAGCGCTACCACCCGTTCGACACCGTCGGTGTTGATCCGCCGAACCGCTTCGGAGATGAATGGCTTCCAGTTACGCATCCCCAGGTAGACCGGGCGGCCGAGGAGCGTCGCCAAGCCCTCCGCCTGCAATGTCGACAGGCGCAACAACGGCGAGCCGCCGATCAGCCCGTAGCGACGAACGATTTCATTGACCACAGCATCGGGCAGCTTCCGCCCCTCGCGTACATTGAGCAGGAACGCGGGGATCTCCTCGAGCCGATCCGGCGCGCCGTGCGCGAGCAGGAGCACTCCCCACACCCCACCACCCTCTTTCGCAAATGCGGTTGCCATAATGCTCAATAGTGAATAGTAAATGGTAAATTATAAATGGTGAATTAGATAAGGCGGCTGAAGGGTTTGGACGCGCTTCGAAGATGCTCCCTCGCAATTCACAATTACTATTCACTATTCATCATTTTGCCCGTCAGTCTTCCCTACCAATTAACAAATATACCATGTCCTGACGCACTTCGAGCGTGGCCGGGAATGGGTGGAGGGCTGGTGTTGGCGGCCCTCCCACTTGCTATTTTTCAGCTATCGGAGATAATTTGCCTATGAGAAAAAGAAAGAAGGAATACTCCTACCAGATCAATTCGATTCCCAATGAAGAAGGGGGATATACGGCGGTAGTCCCTCTGCTTCCGGGCTGCATCTCTTACGGGGGGACTATCGAAGAGGTGACGGCAAACGTCCGGGAGGCAATCCGACTCCATCTTGAAAACCTTGCCGCACACAATGAGCCCATTCCGGCAGTAGCGTAACTCTCTGTTATTGATAATGATTGCATTTCACCTCGTAGGGGCGGGGCTTGCCCCGGCCCTACAGGTGTGTACGGTTATAGCCATGGGTCGCGTTACGAGGATGCTGGAACTGGTTCGACGCGGGGAACCATCCAATGCAGCAGCCCTATGGCCATAGGGTGCATGATGCCGGCGATGATGAAGAGCGGCACGTAAGTATGGAACCACTGGAGGGTGTAACCCGCGACCAGCGCCAGGATCATGCCGCCCGTGGCCCCGCCTGTCCCGGAAAGGCCTGTAATCGACCCCACATCGCGTTTGGGAAACATATCGGAGGCCAGGGTAAAAATATTTGCCGACCACCCCTGGTGCGCGGCGAGGGAAAGGGAAATGAGGGCCAGCGCCAACCAGATATTGTGCGCGAAGACGGCCACGATCCCGGAGGGCATGCAAAACGCGCATAGGGCCATCGCCGCCTTGCGCGCCCGGCCCACGGGCCAACCGCGCTTGAGGAAGAATCCCGAAAGCCACCCGCCCGCAACGCTCCCGACCCCCGAAACGAGAAATGGAATCCACGCGAAAAGGCCGATTTCTTCGAGGGTGAAGCCGCGGCCCTGCTTGAGGTAGGAAGGCAGCCAGAAGATGTAGAACCACCAAATGGGGTCGGTCATGAACCTTGCCAGGATGAGACCCCACGCCTGCCGGTAGGCGATGATCTTCCGCCAGGGGATTCGAGCGGCCGCCGCGGGTTCTTCCTCACCCTCCGTGCCCTCGATGAACTCCAACTCGCCGGGGGTAATCCAGGGATGCTGGCGCGGGAGGCGGTAAAGAGCCGCCCAGAAAAGTACCCAGATGAATCCCACAGCGCCGGTGAAAATAAATGCCACCCGCCAGCCCCAGCGGAGCGTCAGCCAGACGACCAGCGGAGGCGCGATAACAGCGCCGATGGTCGGCCCGGCGTTGAAGTAGCCCGTGGCCAGTGCGCGTTCCTTCTTTGGAAACCATTCGGCAACGGCTTTGATGGCGGCGGGGAAGTTCCCCGCTTCACCGGCCCCCAGAAAGAAGCGCGCCACGCCGAAAGAAAGCGCCCCGCGCGCCAGCGCGTGAGCCATGGCGGCAATGGACCACCAAGTGATGGAGAGCGCGTAACCCAGCCTCGTCCCCAGCCAATCCATGACCAGCCCGGCGACGGTGAGCATGAGGGCATAGGCGAATTGAAACGCGAACACAATCCAGCCGTAATCGCTCTCCGACCAATGCAGGACGCTTTGCAGGTGAGGCTTCAGGACGGAGAGCGTCTGCCGGTCGAGGTAGTTGATCGTGGAGGCAAGGAACAACAGCGCGCAGATGGTCCAGCGAAAGTGAGGAATGGTGAGCCCGGAACCTGGATGAGCAGCTTGGGTCGGAGCGTGGAAAGGTCTCGGCATAGCTTCAAAGCAGTGGCTAGTGGTTAGTGATTAGTGGCGAGTGGTTGGCTGCCACTGCTCTTATCTAGCCACTAGCCACTGCCCTTCGCCCAAGCGTGCCGCGGGTCGTCCGCCCAGGCGCCGTAACGGCGTTCCTCGCCGGCGAGGACCCAGGTGTAGTGAAGCTGGTAGCCGGGCGCCGCCACCACCGGATGATAACCTTTAGGCAGGAGGACTGTGTCCCCGTCCTCTACTACCAAGGCTGTCGAGAACCCATGGGGGTCGTCAGCAGCGGTGTAGGTCCACATCAAGCCAAAACCTTGGGCGGGTTTGATGCGGAAAAAATAAACCTCCTCGAGGACGGCCTCGTGCGGCGGGTTCGCGTGGTCGTGCTTGTGGGGCGGATAGCTGGACCAGTTGCCCGGCGGGCTGAGCGTTTCGCCTGCCAACAAGCGCTGCGCCGGAACGTTTTCGGCCAGCGCCGAGTAAACTGTGCGTTGCCAGTTATCGCGGCCTACTTGCTTGGCGACCACCGCCGCTCCTTCCAAAAGCGCAGGAGGCGCCGTAGCGGTCGAGGGCGCCGAAAAGATGCCCGCCTCGAAGATTTCCGATGTAGCCGTAATCTCGTAGGAAGATTGCGGCGGCAAGTAGACCATGACGGGCGGTCCGGAAAAGACATCGCCCCGCGCGCCCACCTTCGAGAAAACCTGCCTCTGCCCGTTGGAAGTCTCGACGGCGACAGTCGCTGTACCGGAGAATATATCCAGGGCGAGTTCCCGTCCCGGGGCCTTTGCCGAATGCTGCTGGCCCTTCACCAAGCTCAACCGGCCAAAATCGAGAAAACGCAAAACTCCGGGCGGGACGATCTGCTGAAACCCCCTTCCCGCTCGAGCTTTGATCAGTCGTTCCATTGGTTCATTTCCTTTCGGCATACCGCTGGTAGGCCTCAGCGATTTTAGCTTCGTCGGCATCGCCGTCATGAATCAGCACCCGATATCGCAAGGTCAGCGAGTCGCCGGTTGCAATGGTCACGCTTCCGTCGCGCTTGGGGTCGTTATAGAAGTCATGTTCGCCGAACGGATTCACGGCGAACAAACCGTAGCCACGGGCGTGCCAGTAAGTGGGATGCTTGATGTTGCCGGGATTATCGAAGATGGCAATTCCGACCCTTTCACCTCCTACCACACCGGAGTAATCCACCCAATCAGCTCGCTTCCCCCAGATGTTTTTTTCACCCACGGCCCCTGCAGAGTTGAGCATCTTCACGGCGGGTTCTTGCAGGTTCTTGACCACCCGAATGGCGAAGGTTCCCTCCTTGGTATCCCCCATTTTCAGGGGCGTTCCGTGGTCTGCGGTGATGGTAAACGCGCAGTCGATGGCGCGGGTCTTTTCATCTCCCCGAAAAGTATATTCCTGTGTCTCGCGGCCGAGCACCCGGCCATTCAGGCCGAGCAGGCTGAAGACCGCCCGTAGCGTCCCGGAATCGGGCCCGCCCTTGGTCTCTTCAAGCCGGGTGAATACCGTGCGGCCCTTGGGAAGATCCTCCGAGGTGTAGGTCTTCCCCCTCACGTGCACGGGCGCTTTCTCTTCGAACTGCGCTTCGCCCCAGAAATCAACCCCGTTGATATCGCCGTGGGCGAAAAACATGGCGCGGTGATGAGGATGGTCCTTGCTCTCCCCCGGGATGCTCGTCACCATGGGAAACCCGCGCGTGACGATGATGCCCTCCGGCGAACGCAACGGGTAGAGATAGGGCTTGGGGGTTCCGGCGCTGAAATAGTAACTCGTGAAAGGCTTCCCTCCGATGCTCACGTCGACCTGGTTACCATGCCTGACAAAGGCCACCGGCAGGTCGCCGCCCAGCAGGACCGAAGCTTGTAGCAACATCAAAAGGATTAGGCGCAAGAGGATTCTCCTCTGAAGAAAACTAAATGGCCAACCAAGAGTCGAGGGTCGCGGGTGGGAATCCACAGAGGATAAGCCCACCGCGAACCGACATGGATTATCGGTATTGGAGGTTGGTTATGTCAAGGGCTGGCCGTCGGCGCTCACTTGGGGAAAGTGAACTTGAGGTCGCGGCCCATTTCGAACGCGGGCTTCTTCCGTTTTCGAATCAAGCCCTTATGCTCGGAGAGCGCCGTCACCAGCATTGGCAAGGCGATGGTGGAGTCGCAGTGGACGTCCACCATGCTGGCGTCGTGGGCGATCTTTCCCCAACTCTGGGCTTCTTCGAACGTGCAGCCGGAAAGGCCGCCCCAGTGGGCGGCGTCGGTGATGACCTGCACGGCATACTTATGACCGTTATGCGACCGGCGCATGAAGGTGGCCGTCACCTCGGTCTGATTGACGAAGTTCTTGGGAGTGCCCCCGCCAAAATAGATCACGCCGCTGGCGGGGGAATCAGCCGCCAGGTGCGCGGTCTCGAGCACATCGCCGATCACGTCAAAGGTAAACTGATTCCGGCCCAGGAAACGGTTCTCCGCGATGCCGATGCCGATCGAGGAATCTCCAATGGCAGGACAATACAGCGGGACTCGGGCTTTCGCCGCCGCCGTGACGATGCCGTCTTCCTTCGCCTTTTTCGCCAACTCCCGGCCCAGCAGATACAGGAACTCGCGAGTGGAGTACGCCCGCGACGAGTCCAGGGAGGCGGCGAACCTGCCAATCATCTCGTCCGCCTCGCGAAATTCTTCTTCATCCGCAAGCGTATCGTAAATGCGGTCAATGAGGTTCTTTTGCAAAAGAACGTCGTCGATGAGGGGGGAGGACTGGTAGTGGCAGCGGCCGAGGGTTTCATGGATATCGTGGAAAAAGTTGGCGCCCGTCGAAACCAGGCAATCAGTCAGGCGGTTCTTGAGCATATAGACGACCAGCCGTCGCATGCCCGCGGGGACCATCGCGCCGGACATCCCCATCATGATCATGACCCGGTCGCCCAGCATCTTCTTCCAAATCTGGTAAGCAGTGGCCAGGGCACGCCCCTGAAAGGAAATCCCCTGCATTTTCTCGAGCAAAGCCGCAACGCTCTTGCGGCCGTCAACGGCCAGAGGATGGGTGGGCCTGGAAAGTATCTGTGTTTTGCGCATGGTGTGCCAGGATTCAGGGCAAAGAATCAAGAATCAAGAAGCAAGAATCAAGAAGGAAGAATCAAGAAGCAAGAATGGCTCGCGAATAACCTTTGAGCAAGCGTCCGGCCTCGTTGAGCAGCTCCATTAGCTCTCCCGCGTTTCCGTAACCGAGATCCTGTGACAAGATCAGGTAGTAACGGCTCTCTTCGAGGGAGCCTTCCGCAATATTCAAAAACCGTGCCTTGTCCGCCTTGCCGCGTTTCGCAAACCCCTCCGCGATGTTGGCGGGAATTGAGATAGCCGCCCTCCTCAATTTGGCTCGTCAGGCCGTAAATCTCGCGGCCTGGGAAGGCTGCGGTCCGTTTGTAGACCGCCAGGACGAAGGCATGCGCTCTCTGCCAGACCAGCAGATCTTGAAATGTCTTAGCAGTTTGTCGTTCGAGCATTGCTGTTCACTGCTTCTGCCCTTTGTTCCGCGATCGCTGATTCTTACTTCTTGCTTCTTGATTCTTGCTTCCTTATTCCTGCGGCAATCCGCTCCTGAACCCTGAATCCTGCTATTCGTCGACTCCAAGCAAGACCGCCGCAGTCAGCACGGTGGTCCAGAGACCTCTTTTATCGCCGATGGCGGATTGGGTGATATTCATCGTGCGGACAATCTTGTTGGAGATTCGATAAATCTCTTTCTTCTCGTCCCAACTCCGGTCAGGGTCAAACTCCACGCCCAGCGTGGTGGCGAGCATTTCCGCCGCCAGTTCTTCTGCGTATTCGCCGGCCACCTCTTCCGTTTCACCGAAGGAATGGTGCTCCGAGAGGTAGCCAAAAGCGTTCCGGTCAGAGGGAATCGCGACGCCCACCGAGGCGGCAATCAAACGATGCGGCTCCCGTGTGGAATTCTCGCTCATCACCACAAAAGTCACCTGTCCGGGCCGGAGTTCCTTCACCCCCTCGGTCCGGGAAACGAGCTTGCAGCGAGGCGGGAAAATACTCGAGACTCGCACCAGGTTACAGGCAGCGATCCCGGCGGACCTCAATGCCAATTCGAAGCTGGTCAGCTTTTCGCGGTGTTTCCCCACCCCTTTGGTGAAAAACATTCGCTTGGCTACGAACATTTGACTCCCTACCTTCTCGCAGGCGCTGCCCTTCCCGCCCGCCGGGTGGCGGCGCTGACGATGACGGACCTGGAAGACTCCATTTCGGGATATGGCCAGGAATGTTGTAAGCTAACAAAAGGCCAAGAAAAATGTCAATGCATTTTTGAGCGTCGGGGAGCGCGTTTTCAAGGTTTAGATGTGGATTATTAAAAATATTCATGCTGACAACCCTTGACTAAATTCTCCCCCCGGGATATATTGCATAACTAAGCAAAAAACTACCTGCATTCGAGACCTTCATCGCGGGCAGAAAACTACTTTAGGGGAGGATCTATGAATCCGAAGGCAGTCTTGGAGTTTGCTGCTGCCAACAACGTGAAGATTGTAGATATTCGTTTCACCGACCTTCCGGGTTTGTGGCAACACGTCTCATTCCCGATTCACGAACTCGATGAGAGTTCATTTGAGGATGGCTTTGGCATGGACGGCTCGAGCATCCGCGGCTGGGCGGCCATTCACGAGAGCGATATGCTCCTGGTTCCCGACCCGAGCTGGTACATGCTCGACCCGTTCACCGAGACGCCCACCTTGGCGATGATCGGTGATATCATCGACCCCGTCACCCGGCAACACTATGTGAAGGACCCCCGCCATATCGCCAAGAAGGCGGAGAATTACCTCGTCTATACCGGAATCGCCGACACGGCGTACTTCGGCGCGGAGGCCGAATTCTTCATTTTCGACAATATCCGGTTCGATCAGGCCCAACAGCACGGTTTCTACTATATTGACGCGGAAGAGGGACGCTGGAACTCCGGCCGGGAGAAGGATAACCTGGGTTACCGGCCGCGCTACAAAGAAGGCTATTTCCCCGTCCCGCCCACCGACCATTACCAGGACCTGCGCAGTGAGATGGTTTTGGCGATGGAGAAGGCCGGGCTTGAAATCGAGTGTCACCACCACGAGGTCGCGACCGGCGGCCAAGCCGAGATTGACCAGAGATTCAACTCCCTGCTGAAATCGGCCGACGGAATGATGGTGTACAAATACATTATCCGCAATGTGGCCTACCAGTACGGGAAAACGGTGACCTTCATGCCCAAGCCGATTTTCCAGGACAATGGCTCAGGCATGCACACTCACCAGAGCCTCTGGAAAGACGGCAAGCCGCTTTTTGCCGGCGACAAGTACGCGGGATTCAGCCAACTCGGGTTATGGTACATCGGCGGGCTGCTGAAGCACTCGCCCGCGCTGGCGGGGCTGATCGCGCCCACCACGAACTCCTACAAACGCCTCGTGCCGGGCTTCGAGGCGCCCGTGAACCTGGCTTACTCGCGCCGCAATCGCAGCGCCTGTTGTCGCATCCCCATGTACTCGCCCAACCCGAAAGCCAAACGGGTCGAGTACCGTCCGCCCGATCCATCTTGCAACCCCTACATGGCCTTCGCCGCCATGTTGTTGGCCGGTCTCGATGGAGTCGAAAACAAGATCGATCCAGGCGAACCTCTGGACAAGGACATCTACGATTTGGGGCCTGAAGAGTTGAAGAAGGTTCCTACGCTCCCAGGTTCGCTCGAGGAGTCCCTCCGCGCTCTCGAGAAAGATCACGATTTCCTGCTCAAGGGCGATGTTTTCAGCGAGGAGCTTCTGGAGACCTGGATCGATTACAAGATGAAAAACGAAGTGCAGGCCGTGAATATGCGGCCGCACCCGTACGAGTTCGCGCTGTATTACGACATTTAAGCTAGGTGTCAGGTGCCAGGTATCAGGTGTCAGGAGTAGCGCGGACCTGCGCCTTTTGCAGGTCTGGGGCTTTCAAGCACGGGAAAAGCCGCAGACTTCGAAGAGCGCGAAGTCTGCGCCACGCTCAGAGCGAGATTCCTCGCTCCGCTCGGAGTGACAGCTTGTAGGGGTTTTTCCGCAGGCTGTAAAGCCCCACCCTTCCCGACATGCAGGTTACAGGTCACAGGTCAAAGAGGACAGACGCCCGCATTACCTGTGACTTGTTTCCTGCAACCTATCTCCTGATTTCTTGGTGCCTTTGTGTCTTTGTGGTGACGCTTTTTGCGGAGACCGCGACCATTGAAGTCCTTACCGACTTCGAAGGTGGTTCCATCGGCAAGGTGGAACAGGTGTCTCCTGCGCACCTGCGTTGCGCGGTGAAGGGGCAAACCGACCAGGATCACCGAAACCGCCAGGCGAATTGGTATTATTTCGAGCTCACGAACCTTCCGCGCGAGCCGATCACGATCGACTTGGTTGACTTGGCCGGCGAGTATAACTATAAGGGCCCCACTTACGCGGTCGCGGCGGGCGTGCGGCCCGTGTACAGCTATGATGATGTGCACTGGAAGAACTTCACCGATAACCAGGTGTCCTGGGACGCGCGCGAGCCGCACCTGGCCTTGCAATTCACTCCCGAGCGTGACCGCGTTTGGATCGCGCACGTCACACCCTATACCAACAAGGATCTCGACAACCTGCTCGAGTCCTTCCGGAACAGTCCCTACCTCGAGGAGCAGTCCGCAGGGCGCACGGTGGAAGGCCGGGAGATGCCGCTTCTAACCATCACCAACCGCAAGATTCCGGAACACGGCAAAATGGTAATCTGGCTCATGTTCCGGCAGCATGCGTGGGAGACCGGCTCTTCCTGGGCCGGCGATGGCGCGGTGCGTTTCCTGCTTTCGAACGATGAGCGCGCGGCGCGCCTTCGCGATCACGTCATCTACAAAATCTTCCCCCTGGCTGATCCGGACGGCGTGACGCACGGGGGTGTCCGCTTCAACCTGAATGGGTACGATCTCAATCGGAACTGGGATACACCTGACCCTCGAAAGATGCCGGAAATCTGGGCGCAGCGGAAGACCATTCTTGATTGGGTCGATTCCGGACATCGCTTGGACATGTTCCTATCCCTGCACAACAACGAAACCGACGAATACCTTGAGGCGCCGGCGGATTTCAAGGCGCTGGGCGAGCGGGCATTTCACGAGCTGGTGGCGAAGTCCTCCTTCAATCCCACCGCGCCCCTGCGCGACCCGGGCGCCACCACCACACCCGGCAAACCTGGGCGCATGACCGTCGATCAAGGGCTGTTTCACGATCGCAAGCTGCCGGCCATGCTGATGGAGCAAATGATTGAGTATGACTCGAAGCTCGGACATGTGCCGACGGCGTCTGATCGAAGCGAATTTGGCGCCGAACTCGTCCGCGCCTTGTCCGAAGCGGTGACCGGCCCTTAACTAACCACTAGCCACTGCCTTACTTGCCACTGCGGTATAATCGCTCCCATGCGCCCCGAGTTCCAGGCTGTACCCTTTGAGGACATCGAGAGAGCAGAACTCAACTTGGTCCGGCTCGAACAGCAACTGGCGCCCACGCTGATGGCGCCGCTGGCATCCCTGCTGGCGCATTCGCCGGATGCGGACGGCGCGCTGAACCTTCTGGAACGGTACGCGCAGGAAGCCCCGGCAGAAGTGCTGGGCGAAATCGCGCGCTATCCGGCGGCCTTGTCCTACCTGGTGGCGATCTTCGGCCACAGCGGGTTTCTGGCGGAGACTCTGCTGTCCGAGCCGGACCTCGTCATCCAGTTTGCCCACGACCGTAACTTCACCAAACTGAAGTCCAAAGAAGACTTGATGCAGGATTACGCGCGCTTCGCCACCACCAACCCTAACCCCTGGCTGGCAGCCCAGTTGGCGCTCTTCAAGCGCCGCAATTACTTGCGCATCGCGATGAAAGATGTGCTGGGCCTTTCGACTCTGGGCGAGACAACCCTGGAACTGGCCACCCTGGCGGACGTGATTTTGACCAACACATTCCTCTACTGCGACGGCGAACTCGAAAAGCGGTATGGGCAGCCCCAGTACTACGACCCGCAGGGCCGCATCGCGCGCAGCGGGTTCAGCATCATCTCGCTGGGCAAGCTGGGTGGCAACGAGTTGAATTACAGCTCCGACATCGACCTGCTGTTTCTCTATTTCCACGACGGTGAAACCGCCGGAGGGAACGAGTCCATCATCACCAACAAAGAGTACTTTGTCCGACTGGCCAATGCCATTACCCGCACCATTACGCAGTCCACACCGCAGGGCGAAGTCTTCCGTGTGGACTTGCGTTTGCGTCCGGAAGGGGAACAAGGCGACCTGGCCATCTCGCTCAAATCGTCCCTCGAGTATTACGAGCACCGAGCGCGGGATTGGGAGTTGCAGATGTTGATCAAGGCTCGCCACTCGGCAGGCGACGCCCGGCTGACTCGCGATTTCCTGCGCGGCGTCGAGCCGGAGATCTATGGTTCGCCGGGCGATTTTGAGGCCGTGGAAAGCGTTCTCTGGTCGCGCGAGCGGATCTCCAGAAGAATGCAGGAGAGTGGCGGCCAGGTGGTGGACGTCAAACAGCACCAGGGCGGCATCCGGGACATCGAGTTTCTGGCTCAGTGCTTACAGCGGCTGTACGGAGGCCAGGACGCCTGGGTGCGCTCCGGCGGGACTCTCTTCGCCCTGCGCAAGCTGAACGACAAGGGGTGGCTCAGCGACCACGAATATGCCCGCCTAACAAACTCTTATGTGTTCCTGCGCAAGGTCGAGCATTGCGTCCAACTCGAGCTCGGCCAGCAAACGCACCGCTTGCCGGCCTCCGCCCGCGCCCTCGATCGCCTCGCCCGCCGCGTGGCGGTTGCCGGCGGCGCGGGCGAATCGCCCGGCGAGGCGCTCCTCCAGAAACTGCAAGATGGGTTTGAGAAAGTGGATGAGATCTACCAGCGAGTGATCCATCCTCGCACCCCGCCTGCCGGGGGCAAGGGATTCGAGCTCAAGCCGCTTCCTTCATTTACTCCCGACCTTGGGCACGCCTCCTACGATTCCACCTTGAGTTTCCTGAACGCCCAGGCGCCGGACGTCGCGGTCCGCGTGCGCGAGGCTGAAATTCCCGAGCGATCTCGAAAGGGTGCGGCAAGATTCCTCACCGCCTTGCTGGAGTCGCCGGAGCGCTTTGGCTTAGTGCGCGAAAAACCTGAACTCCTGCGCCACGCGCTGGAGGTGGTGAGCGAAAGCGAATACCTCGGCGAACTTCTTATTCGTCATCCCGAGGACATGGTCGTTTTCGACTCCTCGCCAACTCCGCTCGCCGCTGCACAGATGGAAATCGCACTAAACGGGTCGGAAGACGCCGGACCTCATCCCTGGGCGCTGGAACCTGTGCTGGCCATGCGCCAGAAGATGGCGGTGCTGCGCAGGCATTTCCTGGCTCGCGTCCTGGAACTCGGCGCGGCGGATCTGGCCGCGCTCGAATCAAGCTTTGCGGTTCTAAGACGCTGGTCCGCCGTGGCCGCTCGCTGTGTTTCCAGCGCCTTGCAGATTGCCGGCTCCGTCCTCGAAACGAAAGACCTCGTGCCAGACAACCGTCCGTGGCCCTTTGCGGTGCTGGCGCTGGGCCGGCTGGCCTTGAACGAGTTTGACCTCGCCTCGGATGCCGACCTGGTCTTCGTGACAGGCCCCGAAGTGGGACGTGACGAACTGGATTTCTGGAAACGACTGGCGGCGAAAATGATCGAGGTCCTCTCCAGCTACACGCACGAAGGCACCGTGTTCGCCGTCGACACGCGGCTTCGACCTCGTGGCCAGGAGGGCGAACTGGTGGTGACACAGGAGGAATTGCTCAGCTATGTGCGGGAACATGCCCAGGTGTGGGAGGGATTAACCTATCTCAAAACCTGCCACGTGGCGGGCAATGCCGAACTGGGACGAGAGACTGTTTCCCGGCTCGTGAACGCGATCTTCGACCGCTTCGCTGCCCACCCTGCCCTGGCCAGCGAACTTCGCCAAATGCGGCGTCGGCTCGAGAGAGAGGTGCCTGTTCCACCCACCAACACCAAAACCGCTCCAGGAGGATATTACGACATCGATTTTGCCGTGTCTCTCCTCCGCTTGCGAGGGCGGATAGCCGCTCACCCCGGCGCGAACGTGGCGGAGCAGATTGCTGCCCTGCGTGCCGCCGGGGTGATGAATAACGAGGACAGCAACGTCTTATCGGGCGGGGCGAACTTCCTCCGCTCGGTGGACCATGCCATCCGGTTGGTGACAGGGAGGGCTGCCCAGGGCTTGCCGGACCGGGCGGGTCATGCCGAGATGGTCGAAAACTTGGCTCGCCGCTGGCGTTTGATCGCGGGCTCGGAAACCCTGGCACAGAGTCTGCAAGAAACGCGGCAACGTGTGCGCGAGGTATACCATCGGGTGGTCGAGCCTGCGCCGTAGCGCTGACCTTCAGGTCAGCACGCCGCGGAGCGGGCGGGGTCATGTAGCCCACGGCTAAGCTGCATAGGCCTTGACCTAAGGGTTGCAAGACCACGAGAGCCGCAGAGCGGCGGCAGAGAGTAGCCCACGGCGTGAGCCGTGGGACAGGGTTGGGCGTTAGCATTCCCAGCCCCGGAAGGGGCGACAGACTACGAGCGGGAGCCTCTGCCGCCCCTCCGGGGCTGAGCGACCCCGGGTTTGGCCCTCGATCCCACGGCTTACGCCGTGGGCTACTCTCTGTCGGCCCTCCGGGCCTGTACAAGCGGCCACTCGGACCCACATTGGGGAGGTAGTTCACTAGGTTAACGCTTATGCGGCTGTCGCCGTGGGCTACATGACTTCGCCCGCTCCGCGGGCTTCGGGAAGCAAGAATATGCCGATCAAGCCGTCGAATCCTCAAACTGCTGGTGCCAGGCTGCGGAAGAGTCCTGGCGCAGCCCCGTGGGATGATTCTCGCTTTATGAAAGCCTGCCGCAGGGAGTCCGTGGATGCGACGCCGGTTTGGCTGATGCGCCAAGCGGGCCGCTACATGAAGGAATACCGCGAACTCCGCGCCAAGGTGCCTTTCCTGGAGCTCTGCAAGAATCCGCGCTTGGCCTCGGAAGTCACGGTGACCGCAGCCAGGAAGCTGGGCGTGGACGCGGCCATCATCTTTGCCGACCTGCTGCTGATCGTCGAGCCGCTGGGATTCGACCTCGCCTACGACCAGGGCGAGGGGCCGATCATCAAGCCCGCGCTGCGCTTGCCCGGCGAGGTGGACCGGCTTCGGGAAGTTGACCCCCGGCAATCGCTGGCCTATCTTTACGACGCTATACGCCAGACCCGCGCTGACCTCGACCCTACATTGCCGCTCCTCGGGTTCGCCGGCGTGTCCGTTCACACTCGCTTCCTACCTCATCGAAGGCAGCGGATCGAGAAACTACCGGCACACCAAGGGGCTGATGTATCGCGACCCGGGAGCTTGGCGGGCCTTGATGGAGCATCTGGCGCGCAACCTGGCCAAATATATCAACGCCCAGATCGCCGCCGGCGTTCAGGCTGTGCAGATTTTTGACACCTGGGTCGGCTGCCTGGGCCCCGCTGACTACCGCGAGTTTGCGCTTCCCTACACACGGATGATGATTGAGAGGATTATTACCGGAACACCTATTATCCATTTTGGAACTGGCACCGGCATGTTCCTCGAGGACATGCGGGAAGCCGGTGGCCACATCCTGGGGCTTGACTCACGCGTCGAACTGGACGAGGCCTGGGCGCGCTTGGGCTACGCGGTGGGCGTGCAGGGCAATCTCGACCCCGTCGTTCTTTACGCCGACCAGGCTTACATCCGCGCGCGCGTCGAGCGGGTTTTGGATCAGGCCGCCGGCAGGCCGGGACACATCTTTAACCTCGGCCACGGCCTGCTCCCCGATACCCCCTTCGAGAACGTGGTGGCCTTGGTGGAAATGGTCCACGAATTGAGCGGCAGACGGTAGCGCAGAGTCTCGTTCTTCAGAGACTCTGCGGCTTTTGACCGGGCAGGGCGAACCAGGCGGGACAAAAGGCAGAAAGCAGGTAGGAGAGTCGGTTGGATGACACCTGGCGGCGCAAGCGGGACGTGAAGCGCAATTATAAGCCCCATTCCACACGCACAAGCCGCAGAGTCTCTGAAGAACGAGACTCTGCGCTACCGGCTTGAAGACACTTATTCATCATGGCCATTAACTGGTTCTTTACTCAAAGGGAAGATTGACATGGCATTTGGGGCACGGCTTTCCCAGCAACTCCTCCGCCGCGTACTGAAGTAGCGTTCTGCAATTTGGACAACTCATCTTCACTTCGGGCAAATCGTATCGTGCGCCATACACATCGCTCTGTGCAAACGTGCCGTTACACTTGGTGCACGTGGCAGTACCGTCAATCATAACCTCTGGGTTATATCCAAGGTCGTTCAAATTCAAACCCTTCTTCAGAACCGCGCGGCAATTTGGGCACCTCCAGAATTGGGACGGCGGAGGAAGGTGTTCCACCACCGAAGGCGCTATAAGCTTGTAGGGACCAACTCCCACTTTCAGACTGAGCATGGTCGCATAGGCCGCGACATCGGCCTTGCCTTCAAACTTGTACGGCGCATCCTTCGCAAGCGGCTGGTCCCTGAACATGACGAGTTCTTTGTCTCCGCTGTATACACAAAGCCGCACTATCTCAACTCTAGTCGCTGGAGCCAAGCGAAACAATCCATCAGGGTCCTTCACAAGCTGGGACGCATCCCCACACAGGAATGCCAACATTCCGGAAGCCAGCTCTGCCGGAGGGGAATTATGCTGCCCCAACTGCGCTCGAAGCTCCGCCGCCGCTCCAAACGCATACATTACCCTTGCGTTCCAAATCATCCAAGGCTCATCCGGCTTAGAGCGTGCTGAAAATACGACCGCTTGCGGACCCCGAGGTGCCGCTGCTGTCGCCTTTGGGTGCGGAGATGTGCTGGGTGCCTCGGGTTTCTTGTCGCCGAATAGCTTTTTGAAAAGGCTCATTGTTTCCCTTTCCATCAACTGTACAGCATAGTTTCTTAGGAATACCGCACGTCAGAAGGTGCAACACGGCTTTGGTGGGCTTTGATGGCAGTGATGGTGTCGGCCGTGGAAATATCCGAACCTTCCGAGGCATCAAGTAGCCTCACTAATTCCGCATTGACCTGCTGCATGCGGTTCGGCATGAGCAGTCTTCTATTCATAACGATGCTGTCACGACTGTCGATAATGGCTAGGTCGATGTCCCGTTGAGCACAGAGATACTCGTACTTACGTCGGTTGTAGTCGCCACGCGGCCACAATGGCGCGTCAAGGTCTTCGATTTCCCAAGGGACCTTGGGGTTCTCCCAGATTCGCGCGCAGATCGCCATGAGCTGCGGTTTTGTGACTGGACTTATCATGCTTGTGATGTCTATCTTTGCGGTCAAAAGAACCCTAGGATTCTGAATTTCCCCCGCACCAACTCGCACAAACAGAGTCGCCCGAGGCATCAAGCCATCTCGCACTCCTAGAAGAACAAGCTGTTTCACCTTCGCTGAGATCGCAGGGTGTACAGCCGTGGTTGACGCGCCCCAGGGTGGGAGCTTGAAATGGGACTGCCATCGCTCCCAGCCTTGAATCGCGCACCTTCCGAGGAGAAACTGCGGATTGGCTTCAACGAGGCGTCTCATCTCCTCTTCCGCAGTTTTGTTCTGCATCGCTAAGTGAAGGGCCGATGCCCAAGCGTAGTGAAGCAGAGGATCATTCGGCATCAGCTCATGTGCCTGTTCCAGCTTGCGTGCGCCCTCTATCACCTGCCCCTCTGCCCCTGCGCTCTTAACTACGGTAACTTGCGAGCCTACCGCGACACTTGGCTCAATGATTTGCAGGGCTTCCGTGATAAGCGCCTTTACTGCGGGGGGGTAGTCCGTCGCAGCGGAGTCGCTTGAACGCTGTGTTGGAGCAGATGGAGATACTCTCGCTGGCTGGGCAGGAATAGGCGGCTTCGCCCGCTCCTGCTGCACGGGAGCGGCAGTTTTTTTCCGAACACTCGATCCCAAAAACTCATATCGGGTCCTCCCTTTTACTACGGCATCCGTTTTGCTTTCCTTCGCCGCGCCCCAAGCCGCTGGTATCAAGACGCGGATCGGAAACCACACCTTCCGCGCCACCGGCATCACCGCGTACCTGAAGAACAACGGCACACTTGAAGCCGCGCAGCACATCGCCAACCACGAGAGCCCGCGGACGACCAAGCGTTAGGTGGCCCAGCTCACCCTCGTTGGCTATTGGAGCTTCCATAGACGAACTGTCTTATCTACTGACGCGGACATCAATAGGTCCCCGCTTCGATTGAATCGCACGCTCCTGATTCCTTTGCTGTGTCCAACGTATCTGGCTGCTTCACTTCCTGTGTTTATGTCCCAAATTCTAATGGTGCAGTCTTTCTCATTTTCGGGATATCCCGAACCTGCACTCGCCGCGTACTTGCCATCAGCTGAAACATCAAGACACCAGATCCGAGAAGTATGTCCGCGAAGACATCGGATCTCTTTTCCGCTCTGGAGGTCCCAAACGCGCACAGTCTGATCATCGCTACAGGACAGCGCCAGATCACCAGAAGGCGTGAAACTAACTTCGTTGACTTTGCCCTCGTGGCCCACGAGTGTGGCGGTCCTTTGCCCCGAAGTTGCGTTCACGAGGTGAATTAAATTGTCGCCTTCGGCACAAAGGATAGTCTGGGCATTGACTGAAAGTGCCATTGCATCTACGCGTTTAGTAACTTCGAACTGGGACATCAGCGTTGATCCGCTGAGGCTCCAAAGAACAATCGTCTTAGAACCCAAAACCAGCATGACTCGGCAATCCGCTGAGAAGACCGCGTTGCGCAAACCGCCAATGGTCTGGGTGTTCAATTGACAAACATCCGACAAGTTGCCGCTGTCCAAATCCCACTGACGCACTACGCTCGGCTTGGCGAATAGCTCCTGGTAAACAAGCAGCACGTGGTTGGCACCTGGCCTAATACCGAGCACGCCCTCAAGATGGCGGTCCGAGATCACGCGTGATTCGGCAAAGGTCTTAAGGTCCCAAGCCCTTACCGAGCCTTCCCCTCCAAAGGAGACTGCTCGCTTCCCGTCCGAGATGAAGACCGCTGCAACCACACTATCCGCGTGATCTATGAAACGCCCTATCTCGCGCGTATCCACCGGTGGTTGCGTTCTCGTAGTCCGGAAATCATACTCAAAGAATTGATTTCCCCTCGCCGAATCAACTTAGGTCCGATCTCGAAACGGTGACTCCGATCGGCCTCAGTTCCTGATTGAGGAAGTTAGCGGCGGCCCAGCTGTCCATAGTGCCCGGCGCATCGTAACCGCCGGTTTTGAAGCGCCACACAATCTTCTTGCCATACTGCGTTGTCTGCAGACCCAAGCTGACCATCGAGAACGCGGGATTGGGACGATTCTTCAATTCGCTTTCAATCTGGTGGAGGGCGCGCTCGAGCCCCACTTCCGCTTCTGACAAATCTTTGGGCGGAGGGCTAGGTTTCAGGTATCGTTCGCGCAAGCCGACAAGAACATTTCGCATGCCGGGAGTCGTCTGTTGACGGACCAAGTCGCGCAGATCTGCCGCCGGTGTGGCGTTCAAGCGGATACTGTTTCGGATGCGGTCCACCCGCTCAATCAGAGCTGCGGCAACATCAGAGAGCCCCAGCCCATCAGCGACATAATGCAAGTAGAGATAGGGGCTCTCATCCGCGTAATCCTTGATCGACTCGCGGCAATGCACGGCCTGAGCCCACCAGTAGAGTGCTTCCTTGGCATTCCTCGCCTTCCACTCGACCTCACCCATCATGGTGCAGTTCAGACTCTTCCTTTTGCCCTTGGCAATACCTTGCAGCAAGATCTTGCGCGCGCGGTCGTAGTCGTTCATCTTTAGGCAGGCCGATCCGCCCCAGTCATAGTAGAGGTCCAGATCGCTGCTTTCTGCCGCCTTAGCCTCGGCCGCTCGGGCGCACTCCTCGTATTTACCTGAGTTCAGGAGAGTGTTCACTTCCTTGGCTCCGGGAATATCCCACTTCCGGTCCTCTCTTTCTTCGCGGTACTGCGGCTCAAGGCATTTTCGGACGAACTCTGCCTCAGTGGGATCGGTGCCGGTTTGCGGCGCGATTCGTGGATCATCGAATTGTCTACCCTGCGGTTTTTGGCTCGCGGCAGGCGTCGTTCCAAACCTCCGAGCAAGGTTTAACTCGACCTCGGATGCTTTATCCAAGGGCATCTGCAAACTTTTCACAACGGCGGATAACCCGTCCAGGGCGTCCTTAAGAAGCTTGCCGCCATCCGAGATCAGCGCGACATGCACATACGAAAGCCACTTCGGCTGTCCGTCGGCTGTGAGGTAGCTCGATTTTTGTAAGAAGCCCGCCATATCCGACCGTCTAGTCGGATTTCCTTCTGCATCCCTTCCGCGCTCCAACGCGTTCGCACAACTGTCCATCAACTGGGCAACGCCCTCAAGTTCCGTGAACGGACTTGTCTTACCAAGTGACACGTATTGGCCTTTCACCCTATGGTTAGTGCGAATGTCGGTGACGAGCCGTCCGATTGCCCTCAACTGTTCGATTTCACGCTTCAGCGCTGCCCTTTCCAAATTCTCTCTGGCGATGTTGGCGCTATTCGATCCCGGCTTCAACCGGATCGCTTCCCTGTACTCTCGTATCGCGGCCTCTACATCACCGTTGTCATAAACGGCACTGCCGAGATTGTTATGAGCGTCCGCAAAGTTCGGAGCGAGTTGGAGCAACTCCCGGAATTCTGTAATGGCTGCTTTCAGATCACCCGTGCCGTAAAGCGTATTCGCTAGCCCCAA
>CAVWDS010000005.1:0-9204 GCA_963753795.1 uncultured Acidobacteriota bacterium | reverse complement strand
AACAAAACCGTGGATAACTTCCGGCTCGGGTAGCTTACCCAGCACATGAAAGAGCGCGATTTCGCGAGCTTTGTCGGTGCGGAAACCGTACGATTTTCTGAACGTCACTTTGACCTTGTTGTTGAGGCCTTCGATCACGCCACCGGAAATCGCCTTTTTGGCTCGGAAGTAATTGAGCAGTACCTCCCGATGTTCGGCCAGGCTGGCGGCGACGGTCTTGAGCGGCTGGAGGCGGGAGCGCCGGACTCGCTGGCACCAGCCGTCGAGGAACTTACCCGCCCAAGTCGGCGAGACATAGCCCCAGAAGTGTTCAAAGGCCGCCACCAACCAAAAGGCTCGGATGGCCGCCAGGCCCGAATGTGCCAACTCGCCCATGCGCCGGCGCTCGCTGGCCGTCCAATTCCTCCGGTTCTTGAGCAGCGCCCAGCGGAGTTTCTTCAAGCGCGGCACCAGTCCGGCCTGGGCCAGCGCCCGGGCTTCGTTCCGGCGGACCTCATCGATGGCCTTATTAAGCTGCTGGCGAATGTGAAAGCGGTCGAGGACGTGCAGCGCGTTGAGCCGGCTCTTGACGGCCGCCAGGTAGGGGGCCCACATATCCGAGCAGACGTAGCGGATGCCGGCGCAGACCTCGGTTCCCAAACTGTTGAGACCCCGCAGCAGCGTTGGCTCGCTCCGGTCGTGGCCGACCCACAGCAAGCGGGTCAGGTGTTCATCAATCTGGTAAATCAGGGTCCAAAACACTCGGCCCACGCGCACGCAGATTTCGTCGATACCAATGGCCTGGATGTTTTCCAGCTTCCGGTGGTGGAGGCCATACTCGACGACCCACTGAACCGAGGCATACACGTCGGCCCAGGAGACCTGGAAGCTGTCGGCGGTTTCGTCCCAGGAAAGTTTGCGTGCCCAACGGGCCAGGAGCAACCGAAAGCCGTCACACAGACTGTGTTTACCCGTGGCCCAGGGGACCTTCTCGACCCGCACGCCACAGTTGGGGCATTTGACCCGGCGCATCGTGTAAAGCAAGACCAGCGCAAATTTGAACAAAGGCGGCAGGATCCAAACCCGGGCCTGCGCCGCATGGTCATAGGTGGGACCGGCTCGTCCACAGCCACTGCACCGAGGTTGGGAACCCTGTCGCGGCACCACCACCACTTCGATCGTGCCGACCATGGCGGTAGAGTAGCTCACCGATTCGTAAACGAACCCCTTGATCGGTTGCACATCGTTGAGTATAGATTTGAGTGTAATAGAATACATGAGGGACTGGTTCCACAGCCCGCTTGGGTTGACCAGTCCTTCAGTATTTTACGTTCTTCGGGTGTCAGGGGTCGGTCGAAGGGGACCACCTCGGGTCCGGGGGAAATCCATTTCGTGCCCCGGCTCCGCTGGCCTTCCAGGCCAAGACCCGATCAGCTCGCTTCGCTCGATAAGCACGACGAGTCTTTCGCTTGGACCATGGATTGCAGTGGCATCCGAGAAAACAGGCACGATGGCCCCATCAATTTCGCTCCCCCACCGGGAACAACATTCCGACCCCTGACACCGGAATCCATCCACAGTTTCATGGCAGGAAGCGATTCTGCTTGGAAGCCATTGCGCCACTTCAAGAGGTGTTTCTTTCCTTTGCTCGATGTCGGGCCAGCTCCGTTTTACGCTTACGAGCGCCCGGACGACGGCCACGTAGCCGTTCATTGTGGGAGACTTTTCAGCGGCGGCGATCTCAGCTTTGAGCCGGAACGCGGCGTGAACCGCCCACTCCGCGAACTGGCGGTTTTGGAAATTGGTGGCAAAGAGGTGCCCACCCAGGACCAGCAACAGCTCGGAGATCTCCTTGCGCGTTGCGAGGTCGGCCTTTCGGGCCAACTCCGACAGGTCAGTCCTCTGGTACTGTAGGTCGATGATGTAAAAGTTGTGCAGCCGCATCGACATCCAACTCAAGGCGGCCAGCCGGTCGCGCCCAGTGAGCCTCAAAGCGTCCAGCGCCTTGAACAACGCACCGGTGGTGGTGGACCCGTAAAGGCGCAGTTCGGGGCACGCTGCCCCCTTCCTAAAGGCATCGAGGGATTCTCTCTCCTTGCCGGATTGATACAACTGGTGTGCTTGCAGATAATATCCTAGCCTGAATTTCCACGGAACACGGTTTCCCTAACAATACCGCTGACTTTTCTGTCTTCGCTCGTCCTGGGATTCGCCGCTCCCATGCGCTCCTGCTAATGCCGCCTTGCATTGCCGACCTTGGACTTGCGGCAATTGCGTTAGATAAATGGTGATTCTAAATATCTATTATAAAATACTATTAATCGATTCTGGGTGAAGGCCAAGCTCTTGATGGCGCTCGGCATAACAGCATAATGACCCGTATTTGTGGCTGATACTCAGAACACAATCTGTAGTGTCCCATTTCACCTGTTGACACCGCTTATGGTATGTAATATCGTATTGTAATGTCTTTCAGAGCACCAGTTACTCTAACGGACCCACCTGCTTTTTTCCGGCAGCCCCGCCACCCCAAACAGCGCCAATACGAAGCCCTCCGCGCCTACTACGTCGAAGGACGCTCCTCCCACGAAGCCGCCCACGCCTTCGGTTATTCCCCCGGCGCTTTCCGGGTCCTCTGCCACGCCTTCCTCCGCGACCCCCATCCCTGTTTCTTTGTCTGCTCGCGCACCGGACCCCGCTCCCAGCCCAAAAAGTCAGCCGCCCGTTCCCTGGTCATCGCGCTGCGTAAACAAAACCACTCCGTTTATGAAATCAGTCAGACCCTCAAAGAACGCCAGCTTCCCTTGAGCCCCACCGCGGTGCGCGAGGTTCTCAAAGCCGAAGGGTTTGCCGCCCTGCCGCGCCGCTTGGATGAAGAACGGCCCGAGCGACCGCAGCCCACCGTCGAACCGGTAGCGGATGTGCGCGCTTTTTCCCTGGCGCCGCGCAAGTTCTTCACCCGCTGCGGCGGCCTGTTTCTGTTTCTCCCCGAACTGGCTCGCCTGGACCCAGGGCAACTGGCCTTGGCGGCGCGATTGCCCGGTTCCAATATGATCCCCCCGGCTCACGCCTTACGCGCTTGTCTGGCGCTCAAGCTCTGGTCCATCGAACGCAAAAGCCATGTCATGGCGCTGGTGGCCGATGAGGGGTTGGCCTTGTTCTCCGGCCTCAACGCCACGCCCAAGAAGAGCTATCTGAGCGAATACTCCTCGCGCATCACCCCGCGGCAAACCGATCGTTTATTGGCCGCCTGGCATGATCAATTGGCGGGCTGCCAGTTGCTGGACGGTTCGTCCTTCAATCTGGATTTCCATTCGGTGCCTTATTATGGGCAGGATCCGATTATCGAAAAGCACTACGTCTCGGCCCGCAGCCGCAGTCAGCCGGGGATGTTGGTGTTTCTGGCCCAGGATGAGCACAGCCAGACCTTTTGCTATGCCAACGCCGACTTGCGCAAAGGGGAGGAATCCGAAGAAATCTTCCGGTTCATTCGCTTTTGGGAAAAGGCCCATGGGCAGATCCCCCGCCATCTGGTCTTTGATTCAAAGCTGACCACCCAGGCCAACCTGGCACGGTTGGACCGCCTGAAGATCGATTTCATCACCTTGCGGCGACGCTCGCCCGCCCTGTTGTGCGAGGTCTATGGCTTGCCGCGCTCGGCTTGGCGAACCATCGAGCTGGATGTGCCCAGCCGCCAATACCAGACGCCGCGGGTCTATGAGCAGCCGGTCACCCTGTGCGGACGGCGCTTTCGCCAACTCTTCGTCCTGGACTTGGGACACGACAAGCCCACGATCCTGCTCACCAACCAAAGCGCTTCGGCCCCCAAACTCATCACCCGCTATGCTCGCCGAATGCTTATCGAAAACAGCCTGAGCGACGCGGTGCGTTTCTTTCATATGGACGCGCTCAGTTCGGCGGTGGGCTTGAAGGTGGACTTCGACATGGCCTTGCTGGTTATCGCCAGCGGACTCTACCGCCTATTGGCGCGCCAAATGCGGGGTTATGCCGAGGCCCAAGCCCGCCAAATCTTCCGGGACTTGTTGGATCTCCCGGCCCAGGTCGAAATTACTGAGCAGGAAGTGCGCGTCGAGTTCCACCGCCGCGCTCACCTGCCCATTGTGCTGGCCTCTGGCCTGTGCGACAAGCCGGTCACCGTTCCCTGGTGGCCCAAGCGGCGACTGCGTCTGACGACTTACACCGGCCGATAGGGTAGCACCCCCCAGATGCAGCAGGCCGGAAATGTCACCCCTGTTAGGGAAATCCTGTTCCGTGGAAATTCAGGCTAGGGAGCTTTGCCGTCCGCCGGGAAGAACTGGCGGGGAGCTCGGCCCGACCAGATATAAGGTCGGACAGACCGGGAGATGGGGGTGTGGTTCGTAACTGTGGAATTGCCGCCCGGCACGCATCTTTATAGTTTCGTCGTGGACGGCCAACGCGGCGACGATCCTGATTGCACGATGCTGGCGCCCAATCCTTACCGCCGCCGGGACTGCGTCCGCCAAGTCCCCTGAGACACTCCCGTCGAACCCGCCAACCACCCAACCGACCGATTCAGTTCGAGCGGTCAGCCGCACCCCAGTTTGCGCGGACGGTGAGGCGGACTATATTTCAAACGAGAAGCGGTTGCAAATTTGCCAAGCCCGGAACCTGCGGGCAAGGGGCTCGGCATTCTTGCATAGGTTTCTTCGGAGAATTGATCGCGAGCCAAAGTTTGGCCCGTGGCGTTGGTTGCAGCGAGAAAGAATGGCGGCCAAACCGCCCGAGGTTGAACGAGTTGAGAGCCTGTTAACCCGATAAGTGCATGAGCGCACCGAAGCAAAATGGAGACCAGAAAGCTAAGTGGTTTCAAGCCGCCCCTTGGGCCGCGAAAGAATCCGCCATCGCTCCCCCCCAAGCTCGACCGCAACCTCCCGGGCTGGTCCCCTCACCAGTGGGGGCCGATGCTGTGGTATTTCCTGATCATGCTGGGCATGTTGTGGTTTTGGCAGGAGGCCTCTCACCAGCTAACGACCCGAACGATTCCCTACAGCCAATTCAAGGATCTGGCCGCTCAGCGCCGGGTCGCGAACTTGACGATCAATGAGACGGACATAACCGGCGAAGTCCTGCCCAAACCGGCGGGAGAAGGGAAGACCAATTCACCAGCCGCGACTGAAACAACGAACGCCTTGGCCAAGAGCGAGTCGAAGACGGCTAAAGAGACGAACGCCGCGTCACTGACCAAGGCTCCGTCCGGGACGAATGTCGCCAAGGCCATGCCGAAAGCCGGGAAAGAAAAAACAACGACCGCCAAGGCCGAAGCTTACCTGTTTCGCACCGTTCGGGTGGAGGACCCGGACCTGGTTCGCGACCTCCAGAAGGCGGGGGTGGAATACACCGGCGTTCGCCCGGGTTTCATGTCGCAGTTCCTCTGGGCCTGGGTGATACCAATTGCCGTAATGGTATTGCTGTGGCGCTTCTTGTCGCGCCGGCTCGGCAGCATTGGGCAAGGGATTATGAGTTTCGGCTCGAGCAAAGCCAAGGTGGTGGCGGACAAGGATACGGGGGTGACCTTCAACGACGTGGCGGGCTGCGAAGAGGCGAAGTTCGAGCTGCAGGAAGTGGTCACGTTCCTGAAGAACCCGGACCGCTACAAAGCGCTGGGAGCAGCGATTCCCAAAGGGATCCTGCTGGTCGGCCCGCCCGGAACCGGCAAGACCCTCCTCGCCCGAGCCGTAGCCGGGGAGGCGAAGGTGCCGTTCTTTCTGATTAGCGGCAGTGATTTTGTGGAGATGTTTGTGGGCGTAGGCGCCGCTCGCGTCCGCGACTTGTTCGAGAAGGCCAAGGGTCAAGCGCCATGCATTGTGTTCATTGACGAGTTGGACGCGGTGGGCCGCCAGCGCGGCGTTCACATGGGACCGGTCAATGATGAGCGCGAACAGACCCTGAACCAGTTGCTCGTCGGCATGGACGGCTTCGAGGCGAATCTGGGCGTCATTGTCCTGGCGGCGACCAACCGGCCGGAGGTGCTGGATCGCGCGTTGTTGCGGCCCGGCCGTTTCGACCGTCAAGTAGTGGTGGACGCGCCGGATTTGGAAGGCCGGCTGGCGATCCTGAAGCTGCACGTCCGGAACAAGCCGCTGGCTGCAGAGGTGGAGTTGCGCAGAATCGCTCAGCAGACGCCTGGATTTTCCGGTGCCGATTTGGCCAATGTGGTCAATGAGGCGGCACTCCTGGCCGCCCGGCATCAGGCGACTCAAGTCGGCCAGAAGGACCTGGAGGACGCCGTGGACAAGGTGGTGACCGGTCCTGAACGGAAGAGCCGGAGGCTGGGCGAGCTGGAAAAGCGGCAAGTGGCTTATCACGAAGTGGGCCACGCCTTGGTGGCGGCGTACAGCAAACAGGCTGACCCGGTGCATAAGATCACCATCATTCCACACGGCCATGCGGCGCTGGGCTACACGATGCAACTGCCGACCGAGGATCATTACCTCATGAGCCGTTCGGCCTTGCTGGATAAGCTCCGGGGTCTGCTAGGCGGGCGAGCCGCCGAAGAAGTCGTCTTTGGGGAAGTGAGCACCGGCGCGGAGAACGATTTGGAGCACGCCACCGCTCTGGCGCGCCAGATGGTGGCCATGTACGGCATGAGCGACGTCGTGGGGCTGGCCCATTGCGCGCAACGCCAGCACCCGTTTGCGGGGGGCATGCCCGACGGCTTCCTGCAAAGGGATTGCAGCGAGCAAACCGCCCGCGAGATCGACCAGGAAGTCAAGAAGCTGCTGGACCAGGCCTACGCTGAGGCCAAAGCCATCCTGCGCGAACATCGCCGCAAGTTGGAACTCATTGCCGGCGAACTGCTCGAACGCGAAACGCTCGATGGAAAAGCGTTCCAGCGCCTGCTCCAACTGGAAGCACCGCAGTCGGGCGATGAAGCAAGCCAGGTGGCGGGAAGCTCCGCAGTGAACAGCAAGCTGGAAGGTGAAACCCCAAAGGCAAGGGAACAGATAGTCAATGGAAAGATAATCGAAACCAAATAAACCAGGAGAAAGAGTATGGCAATTCAACTAACAGAGAAGAATGGTGGAAAGGTGCTCGAAGTTCAGGTCAGCGGCAAGCTGGTCCACGAGGATTACAAACATTTCGTGCCGGAGTTTGAGCGGCTCGTCAAGGCGAACGGCAAGATCCGCGTGCTGTTCGAGATGGCCGACTTTCACGGCTGGGAGGGAGGCGCGCTGTGGGACGACATCAAGTTCGACCTGAAGCACTTCGCGGACATCGAACGCCTGGCCATGGTCGGCGACAAGCAATGGGAGAAAGGCATGAGCGTGTTCTGCAAACCGTTCACGACCGCGCAGATTCGCTACTTCGACCGTGCCGCCATCGCCGAGGCTCGGGCTTGGCTGGAACAGGGCTGAGCCCTGCAGCGCTGAACACACGGGAGGATTTGTGATGAATTCGTTGCTCGTCTGGTTGCTGCTGATATTCGCATTCTACGCCGTGTACGTCCTGGGCACCCAGCGCGGGGCCCGGCGCGCAGCGGCGATGGCGCCGGAAGCGCCCCCCGTCATCCCGACCGAAAAGCTCGCTGCCTGCGAAGCCCGGCTCGCCCCTCTGATGGTAATCACGGGGCACCGAGTGCTGGGCGAGATTCTCGAATTCGAGGGCCGGTTAAGAGGGAAAGCCGATGAAGTCTTCCAAAAGATCAAGGAGACTTTTGCCGGCGAGCCCGTCTCCCCGATGCTCCTGGAGGGTGAAGAGCAACAAGCCCGCGTGCTGCTGCTCCCAGCGGACCCCGCAAAGTCCGCAGGGGTCGAACGGCCAAACTGGGCGCTTCACTGGCTGCTGTTCATCGCCACGGTGGCAACCACTACGTGGGCTGGCGCGCTGCAGGCCGGAGTGAACCTGCTGCAGCAACCGGAGCAGTTCGCCGTGGGACTGCCTTACAGCCTGGGTCTGCTGCTCATTCTTGGGTCACACGAGTTGGGACACTACTTCACGGCCAAAGCACACGGCATCCGGGTCACTCCACCGTATTTCATACCGGTGCCGTTTGCGCTCGGGACGTTCGGTGCGTTCATCAAAATCAAATCGCTGACACCCAATCGCCGGGCGCTGTTCGACGTGGCCGTGGCGGGACCGCTGGCCGGGCTGGTCTTTGCGATTCCCGCATTGTGGATTGGGCTGCGGTTTTCGCAGGTAATACCCGGGAATGCGCCTTCCGGCATCGGCCAGCCAGGGGTTAACATTGGTTCATCCGTCCTTCTGGCGTGTCTGGCCAAACTGTCCCTGGGGGCTTCGGTTCTGGAGGGCAACCATCTGCTGCTGCATCCGCTGGCCTTTGCCGGCTGGCTGGGATTCATCGTTACGGCGCTGAACTTGCTGCCCATCGGCCAGCTTGACGGCGGCCACATGTCGCACGCTTTGTTCGGCTCCCGCAATGCGCGCGGTATCAGCATGGTGGCGATGGCGTCGTTGTTCCTATTGGCATTGTTCGTCTGGCCGGGGCTGATGTTTTGGGCGTTCATCGTCTTCTTCATCGCGGGCACGCGCGATGCACCCGCCGCCAATGATCTGACGCCCGTGGGGCCGCCACGGAAGGCACTGGGCTATTTCACTTTTGCACTGCTGTTGCTCATCATCGTGCCGGTGCCGCACGCGCTTTACGAGACCATCAGCCTTCATTGCCCCTATCTCTGACGCTACCTTATGATCGAATCACGATCGCAGACGCAGGTGGTCTCGGGTGCAAAAGCCCCCCGACCTGAGGCAACGAACGCACAATCGCAGACCCCGCCTGCCGGTTCCGCTAACGGTCTCACGCAAGCGGAGGCAGAGCGTCGGCTGAGGGGAGTCCGGCTTCAACGAGCTGCCGGAGAAGAAACGTAACCCATTACTTGAATTCTTCTCTCACTTCTGGGGACCCATTCCGTGGATGATCGAAGCCGCGGCCATTCTGTCAGCCTTGGCACAGCACTGGGCTGACCTAACAATCATTCTGGTGCTGCTGCTGGCCAATGCCATCGTCGGTTTCTGGGAGGAATTCCAGGCCGGCAATGCCATTGCCGCGCTCAAGGCGAACCTGGCGCTCAAAGCCCGCGTCGGCGGGACGGCGCGTGGAGTGAGGTGCCGGCGCGGGAACTGGTGCACGGTGACCTGGTGCGCTTGCGGCTGGGAGACATTGTGCCGGCGGACGCGAAGTCGCTAGAGGGTGATCCGGTTGAGGTGGACCAATCCGCGTTGACG
>CAVWDS010000004.1:0-21468 GCA_963753795.1 uncultured Acidobacteriota bacterium | reverse complement strand
TGGCGGTGTCGAGGGGGCGGCCCCACATGTTCACGTTATACCAACGTGGCCGCGGCCACGAACCGGTTACGGTGGCTGGGAGCATCAGGTCTTTGGTTGCAGTAAATGCCATAAGTGTGTCCTTTCAGACTGTTGGTTGCTGTCTCGTTTCCGCTTGCGCGCTTCAAGATTCTAGCCCGTTTTTTCCTGGATGCCAATTATTTGTTATTGTGCGTGACATTTCCTTCGCCGCGTAGTCTACTGTCCTCGTGAGGCGCGAATGCGGTATCGGAATGCGAAACGAACGTCCAGCCGAGAGCGGACCACGCAGAGTGCGTAGCCAATAGCCAATGAGTGGAACGGCCATAAGCAATCACGGGCGGCAGGGCAATCCATTTGCCCTGGTGGGCTTCCTCGTCGCCGTTTGGCAAGTTGCTCGCCCTGTTCCTGCTGCTGTCGGCCCTCAGCGTCAAAGGAGAAACCCCGGCGGGCTCCGAGCCGTTGCCGGCTTCTGTCGCTCACCTGCAATACCACGAGGTGGACTTCGCGCCGCTGGCCTGGGAGGTTGGCGTCGAGAGCGGCGCAGTCTTCAGCAAAGAGCCCGTGTTTTCCGGGCCGGGCGTGTTTCGGGGCCTGCTGCGGCTGGGGAACGACACCAACGCGTTCATGCCCTTCGCATGGGATGAGCGCCAGCGGCGGCTCTACCTTGACCTCAATCGCAATCGGGACCTCACGGATGATCCCGCCGGGGTATTCACTGCCACAGGCCGGGATCTGCAGCTCTTTCGAGACATTCTCCTGGAGTTCCCCTCGAAACAGGGTCCCTACCAGGTCAGGGTGGACGCGCATGTCTTCGGGCAGGGCGGACCGGGCGGGAAGGTCCGTGTCTTCCTGTATGTTCGCTCGCTGTGGGACGGGGCCGTCGAACTGAACGGCAAGAAATGGTATGTGGCGGTAATCGACCGGCCGGACGGGCGGCTCGGACCCGCGCTTGGGGCCAAGGAGATCAGCGACCGGATGGTGCTTCGGCCCTGGGCAGAGCGGGATAAACCGTTCCTGTGGTGGCACGCCACCCTGCCGTACATGCACGACCTCAGTCATGTGAAACTGGTCACCTTCCCCTATCGCTATGCCGGCAACGCGGAAGTCTTCGACGCCTTTAACCTCCCCGCCAACCTCTTCCTCGAAGGCCGGGCTTATCGACTGGATTGCCAGGTCGAGCGCACCGGCGCCCAAGCCGGCCTGGCGTTGAGCTTCCAGCAATTCCAGGCCCCGCTCGGCAAGCTCCATCTCGGCGGCGACTTCATCCACCGAATCGTGCTCGACAGCGGCGGCTCGCCGGATGGCATTACCGCCGTGCTCGATGCGCCGGCCGCCGATGTGGAAGTGCCGGTGGGGATCTATGCGCGGCAGCTCGTGCTGCTGCAACGCGCGGGAGGCACCAACGTCGCCGTCGGCCTGGGCACCAACCGGCTGGCGGTGACGGCAACCAACGAGGCCCGTCTGGACGCGGGCGGGCCTTTGCGAAACATGGTGGAGATTGGACGAGCCTCCGGCGGCATCGTCTCGCTGCAGTACCGGCTCGCAAATGCCGCGAACATTGGCTTCCACCTGGCCGTTCACAATGAGAAGGCCCCGCGAAGTGGCCATCCGGCAGGCGGACGCGGTGGTAGGCCAAGGCCAGTTCGAGTTTGGCTGAGGCGGCAACTGCGCGTACTCGTGGCGAGTACCTGCCAATCTCAAAGGCGAGGTAGCCTTGACGGCCCGGGCGGAACTGGACGGTTTGGGTCCTGCCGACGGACCGGTCGTCACCTGGACAGTGCCCGAGGACTTCGCCCAGGCGAGTCACAGGGGGCGCTCCCCTTTGACTTCACGCCTGGTCCAGCGTCCTCAGGCACGGGCGCACCTGGCTGGACCTCGTGGCTGGGGCTTCTCTGCTTGCTGCTGGTTGTCCTGTTGCTGAGTCGCACAAGATCCAAGGGCCCGCAGCGCTGAGCCGCGTCTACGCAGTCGAAGCACGCGTTCAGGAACCGCAGAGACGCAAAAGCGGAGAAAACTGCCAGGCAGACAACCCTCGAACTGGTCACCGTTCAGTGACAAGTATTCAGGCCGTTGGAACTGGCCTGCCTCTGCAATAGTCAAAGTTGTTCGCAGGCTGCGAGGAAATTGGCGGGGCCGCAGTAGAGTTTAAAGACAGAATCATGGCCGGGCAGAATCATGCAAAGAGAGGAGAAGCTTGAGCCAATGCGTATGATGGCGAGGTAGGGACGCCGGTTGCCCGGCGCCCCCCTCACAGATCCCGGCGTGCAGTTTTCCAGCACCGGGCTCTTCAGAACAACTCGCCTCATGCACTCGCCCTCCGGTAGTGGTTGCCGTACAGGTCTTGCGCAAGGACCTGGCCCAGCTTCCACACCAGTTGGCAAGACTCGATGAACCGTTTCCGGCCCGTTTCTACGATTCTAGGTCGTGGCACTTCGAACCGCTCCAGCAGCCGTGTAGAGCGCTCGCCACGTGTAACTGCGCTTCTGACTGCGCCGATTGAGCCACTTGTACAGCAGCCCGTCGCACCTGGTACTCATACTGGCTAAGGCTCTGACTATTGCCGATGACTCCATAATAGTTCCAGTGCCCGCGCAGTTTGGCCGCCAGCGTTTTCATCAACTCCGGCAGCTTCCGATGGCGATGGGTTCGCAGCCATTCCCCCATCCGTTGAACCGCGCCTTGCAGCTTCTTGCGCGCGGTTCGTCGTTTCACCGTCGGGCGTCCCTTCCGGTCCGGTTCCCAGCGATATTCAAATCCCAGGAAGTCAAACCGCCCATTATACGGCCCGCCGTTCCGGCCAAAACGAATCGTCTTCGTCTTGTCCGGGGCTACTTCCAACCCGTACTGCGCCAACCGCTCCGTGAGTGCCCGCTCAAATGCCGCCGCTTCGTGCCGATACTCGAAGCACGCCACAAAGTCGTCCGCAAAGCGGAACAACCTGCTTTGGCCTCGATTCCTTTTCCGCACTCGCTGCTCGAACCACTGGTCCAGCACATAGTGCAGATACACGTTGGCCAGCACCGGCGAAATCACTCCCCCTTGCGGCGTGCCCAGTTCCGGATGCACGACTCGCCCATCTTCTTCCAGTATGCCTGCCTTCAACCATTTGCGGATTAATCGCAGCAGCGCCCCATCTTGGACTCTCCGCGCCAGCATCTCCAACAAGGGGTCGTGCTGCAGATGATCGAAAAAGCCTTTGATGTCGGCCTCTACCACGAAGTTGTGCTTCCCCCAGTGCAGCTCGTCGGTCAGCTCGCGCACCGCATCATGCGGCCCGCGCTCCGGCCGATAGCCGTAGCTGCACGGCAGAAAGTCCGCCTCGTAGATTGCCATGAGGATTTGCGTCACCGCACATTGCAGCAGCTTGTCCTCCAGCACCGGGATACCCAAGGGCCTCAGTTTCCCGTTGCCCTTGGGTATGTACTTCCGGCGAACCAGCCGGGCATGGTAGCTCTTGCGTTTCAGCCGCTCCACCAGGTCGGCCAGATTGGCTTCCAGGTTCTTTTCATACTCCTGGAAGGTCACTCCGTCCACGCCGCTGGCCGCGTCCTTCCTCAAGCAGGTAGAAGCTGGCCCGCAGCGATTCCTGATTGAGATGCCGATACAAGTCCCCAAACCGGTGGTTCCGGTTCTCTTCGAGCCTTGTCGGCTATGGCCCGCAGGAAGGTTGGCCAGCTTTGTTCGGTCGTTCTTACCGCGCTGGTTGCCTGTGCGGACTGCGTTGTCCTGTCGCCCCCTTCGCTCAAGTCGGGGCCGTTGCGCCTTGCCCTGAGCTACTATGAAGCGATCCGACTCCCGGCGTTCCCTCAGTCGGTCCTCCTTGTCGTTGGACCTCCCTTCCCGCTTGGCCCTCGTAGTTAGTGCGGCGGGAGATCTCCGGGTCTCCTTGGTTCCGAACGGTCCCTTCTTCGCGTGCCACGCTCTTAGACCCCGGCAGGCTCGCTCGATGCCTCACCTTTGACGGCATCCGGCATTGTTGGGTTCCGACGAGCAGAACGTCGTCCCCGCCTGCGTCTGATGGTTTCGAGGCTGAATTGCTTAAGCGGGGTGCGACTCCCGCTTGCGGCTCACGAATCTCCCTGTGTACGCCTCCAACGGGTCGTTCGGCTCCGCCGCCCTCTTGGGCGGCGGATGCCTGTCCTTCCCGTCGGCAACACTCGGGTTCGGGTGGTTGGTTAGATGTACCTCTCCTCGCTTTTCGGTGGGGCTTGGAGGTTGACGTTAGTTTGCTGAAGGCGTGAGGAGGTCTGCGGTTCACGGGAGGATTCTGGCTTGATCTGCCCGGGGGAGATCGGCTCTTGAGAGGGCATCCAAGTTCGCGCTGACAGTTTCAAAGGGGATCGCCCGAGCTGCCCGCGAGGCTGCTCGGGACGGATGCACCGTCACGGCTCCTATGGGCGATACCAGAAGCCCAAGGGAGGGGAGAAGTTCCCGATGCAACGTTATTTGTGTCTGCCTTGTGGTCACACCGTTTCGGTGCTGCCCGCCAATCGTCTGCCGTATCGGCCCCTGGAAGTGGAGCGGCTGCAAGGCGGCTTCGATGCCCAGGCGGAGGTCGGCACGGGGCTCGATCCCCCGCCTGAGCCGATCGAGGCCGGCTGCTTGCAGCGAGCCTGGAACCGCTTTCTGACCAGAGTCAAAGTCCTCAAAGACGCCTTTGGTCAGATACTACCGGCCGAGCTTCACACCGCTCAGCAACTCTGGAAAGAGTTGCGGCGTGGCGTGGGTTCGGCGGAGAGCATGTTGCGGTTTCTGGCCCGGCACTGCAAGCGCTCGCTCTTGGGCGATTACGCCTGTTTGCGACCGGCCCCGTAGCGGCCTGCACCGAGCGGTTTGGTTCGTGGTGGGCGGCGGGCAGCGCCCGGAGGGGTATGATCCCACAAAAGGGTTTTCTTCTCCGGCACGTTTGGGCGCGCTAAACCAGTCCGCATGAAAAACGAACCGCAAATTCCGCAGTCGCAGGCGCTCGCACTGGAGCGTTTTGCCTTCATCACCCAAATTCAAGACTTCTTGCGCCAGGGTTTTCCCCTTTCGGTGGCCCTGGAACAGGTGAGTCTTCGTCCGCTGAACTTGCCCGACGGCACGCCAGCGGCTCTACGCCCGCCGCACCCTCGAAGACTGGTGGTATGCTTACCAACAAGGCGGCTTCGCCGCGCTGACGCCCAAGGTGCGCGCCGACAAAGGCCAACCCCGCACCCTGACGCCGCCAACAGCAAAAGTGGATCCTCGAACAGGCCCAGGCTCATCTGGCCGTGCCGGTCAAAGTGCTCTACCGGCGCTGGCGCGAACAGGATCCCCAATTGCCCTCGCTCAACTCGCATCTACCGGTTCCTGCGCGAGCATGAACTGCACACCAAGGCCCGTCGGTCAGCAACTGCGCCAACCTCTGGGCGGGGCCACCAAGTGCTTCGAGGCGCCTTTTGTCAACGACCTGTGGATGACCGACTTTTCCCCCGGCCCTTATCTGCACCCCGCCGAGGGCAGCAAAGCCGTCCCCACTTTCCTGTGTGTCATCATCGACGACCACTCGCGGCTCATTCCCTATGCGGCGTATTTCCTGCGGGCCGACACCCAAGCCTTCCATCAAACCCTCAAGGAAGCGCTGCGCCGCCGCGGCCTGCCCGCCAAACTCTACACCGACCAGGGCGGCCCTTTCACCAACGACCATACCCGGGTCGTGTGCGCCAACCTGGGCATCCGACTCCTCCACGCCAAGCCCTACCATGCCTGGTCGAAGGGAAAAGCCGAGCGGGTACTTTTCACCATCCAGCAAGATTTCGAAGCCGGCTTGCGCCTGCCCGGCCAAGGGGCCGGCAGCCTCGAAGAACTCAACGCCAAGTTCTCCCTCTGGCTGCAGAGTGTCTATCACACCCGCGTCCACTCCAGCACCGGCATGACGCCCGCCGAGCGCTACCAGCGCGGCGCCCACCTGGTCAAAGCGCTGGACCCGCATTTGGATCTGGACCAACTCTTTTATCATCAACTGACCCGCACCGTCCGGCGCGACGGCACGGTCCGGTTGGGCAACCAACTCTACGAAGTGGACCTGAGCCTGCGCACCCTGACGGTGCAACTGCGCTTTGATCCCTTCAAACTCGACCGCATCGAAGTCTCCTATCGGGGCACCGCCTTCGGCTTGGCCAAGCCGGTCAACGCGCAACTCAACAGCCAAATCCAGGGAGGCGACGCTTATGAAAAACGCGCCTAATCTGGAACTCTCGCTCCTGGCTCGCCAGTGGGGCGCCACCGCCGTGCCCTTTGGCGAACTCTCCACCCAAGCCTGGCTGGAGACCCCGCAAAACCAGCGCGCCCTGGCCTTGCTGGACCAAACGGCCACGCTGCGCAGCGTCATGCTCCTGGCCGGTCCCAACGGCGTGGGCAAATCCGCCTTGATTGGCCGCTGGCTCCAGCGTCTGGACCGTCGCTTGTTTTGCCCGCTGCTGGTGACTCACGCCAGCCTGAGCGGCTGCGGCCTGCTCTCGGCCCTGGCCGCCAAGCTCGGCAAACGGGCGGCCTTCCGCCGCGAAGCCAACCTGGCCCTGATCGAAGCGGCCTTGGCCGAACTGGGCAAAGTCGTGCCGCTCATCGTCCTGGATGAAGCCCAAAGCTTTGGTTACGGCAGCCTCGAAGAAGTGCGCTTGCTCCTGGGCCTCAACCTGGCCGACCCGCCGGCTTTCGCTCTGGTGCTCATCGGCGACGAATACCTCCTGGGCACCTTGCGCTTGCGGCAACACCGCTCGCTCTTCTCGCGCATCGCCTGCCACTGGAGCCTGGGTCCTTGGACGGCGCCCCTGGTCAGTCAATACGTCCAGCAGAGCCTGGCGGCGGTGGGCATTACCCGCCAGGCCATCGAACCGGCCGCCCTTAACCTGTTGACCAGCGCCAGCAGCGGGCTGGCCCGCAGCCTGTGTTTGCTTTGCCGGGCGGCCTGGATCGAAGCGGCCAGCGCCGGCGCTCAGACCATCGAACCACCCCACGTGCAAGCGGCCATTGAACGCGTACCCGGCGCGGCGGGACTGGTTCCGCCTCCCACCGCTCAGACCACCGCCTGAGCCGAGGGTTATGTCCGAGCCGGCCCCGCCCTCTGCCTTCCCGGTCGATGCCGCTCGCTATCGGCCAAGCCCACCAGCTCTATTGCCAACTGACCGGCCAGAGCTTGCGCCTGGCCTTTGACCGGGAACGGATGTGGTATGAACTGCTGCGCCTGGGCTACTCGCTCCAGGATCTGCGCACCGTCATCACCTATCTCCAGCGGGAGATCCGCGCTCAGCGCCGCAACGTCGGCGCCCTCAAACTCTCCAACCTCCTCCAACCCGACCGCTTCGAGGAAGACCTCCAGATCAGTCGGGTGCGCTTGCGTCCCGCCCAACCCACCCCAACCCGCTCCAACACCACGCCCAGCCTTGCCACTCCAGATCAGCAGCAACAAGGTCGCCAGCGTGCCTTGCAGTGCTTGCGTCAAATCAAGGCCGCACTGCGATAAAACTCCACGGCCTTATGGTGAAAACATCCCCACGACGCCGTTTGGTAAACTCTCCACAGCCCAGTTTGATGAAGTTCTCACCTCACAGCTCGCCACTACTCCCCGGTTCCACACGAATCGGTCTGGGGAAAGTTCCCGTGAAAAGCGCGGAACGCTACAGGAAAGATCGGGGTGGTTGGCCCGGATGGTTGTTCGGCGATCCATTCCGATAACCGTGCGGCGAGATCTGCCCGTAAGGGAGTGCATCTTGCCTTCCGTCCTTTCCCAAGACACCTGACATGCGCCCCGGTGCCCAACTCGACGTCCTGTCGGCACAGTCTGATCAGCTCCGAGTTGCGCAACCCAGTTTGCAGCGCAACTTGGAGCAGCAGGTGATCACGCCTCCCCAGCCAGGTCCTGGTATCCGGGGCTTTCAAAAGCGCGGCCGTTTCCACTTCGCTCAGGAACTGCACTGCCCCTCGTTCGAAGCGCTTGGGCGGGATGGCCAAAACACGCTGGCAGTGATTGGCGAGGGCGGGTTCGTTAACGGAAACGTACCCGAAGAAGGCATGTATTGCGCTCAGGCGGTTATTGCGAGTGCGAGCGCTGTTGTGGCGATCGTGCTCAAGGTGCTTGAGGAATGCGGACACGAGCTTGGCATCCAGATCCTCCACCCGAAGGTCGCTGGCTTGTCGGCGGTACTGCTTGGCAGCAAACTTCAACAGAAGTCGGAAGGTGTCCCGGTAACTGGCCACCGTGTGGTGGCTGGCACCCAGTTGACCCTGCAAGCGGCCGGTGAAGAACTGTTGGAGGTGCTTGGCGAGGTTGGCGACACTCATCGTCGGCCTCCTTGCGTTGCGGTTAACTGGAACTCTGTGGCCAGTTCAAGGAGTTCCGGAACGGCTTCGATGTACCAGTAAGTGCAGGCCACCGACGAATGTCCCAAATAGGTGGTTAACTTGGGCATTTGAAGCGGGACATTGCTTCCGGTGCGATACCACTCCATCAGGCGCTTGGTCGCGAAGGTGTGACGCATGTCCTGAAGTCGCGGACCTCGGCCGTATCGCTTCCCTTCGGGACCTTTCCTCAAGCCGCAAGATCTGGAGACTTTGCAGAACCACCTTCGGACGGCACCGAGGTCCAGCGGCGTGCCGCGATCTGAGACAAAAAAGGCTGAACAGCACGGAAGGGGGAAGGTGCGATTGCGCTCTCGGGCGTATTTGCCCAGCGCCGTAACGACCGACTTGTCAACAGGCACGAGTCGAGACTTGCCGAACTTCGACTCTCGAATGACCAGAACTCCAGCTTCGAAATCGACATCCTGATTTTCCAACGCCCGCGGCTTCGCCGGGACGCAATCCAGTAGCCGCCAGCAGACCAATCAAGGTGCCAAGGGTCAGCCCCTTCATCCCTCGGGGGGATTTGAGGGCAGCCGCCGCTGCCATCAACCGAGCGATTTCCTGGTCACTGTAGATATGTGGTTTGTTGCGGCGGTGTCGCACATTCAGAAGTCGTGGAGGCGGGACCTGATGACGAGGCTCGATGACGCTCAGCCAGCGCGCAAACTGACGAACCATCGAAAGCTTTCGAGCCCAGGTTGCACGCTGAACGTTTTTGGATTGCTGAGACCACTCCAACGCCAGTGGTATCGTAATGAACTTAGACTTTTTTCGGCTCAAAAACCGGATAAATCCGCTCAACGTTTTGGCGGGTTCCCGGAGTTGAGTGCCCAGCGCCCGTCGTGCGGCTACGTATTGCCGCAAATGGTCCTGCAAAGATTTCATCGCACACCCCCTTGTGCAGGCCAGGGACGGGCTACTTCCTGGAGCGCACCCAGGTCGATCTTCGCGTAAATCTCGGTGCTGACGAGCGCCCGGTGACGAAGGACTTCCGAGATGTCCCGAAGGTTGGCTCCGTGTTGCAGCATGCTGCTGGCCAGAGTGTGGCGAAACAGATGGGCAGCGATTTGCATCGGCCGCTCAACTCCTGCCTTGGTCATCGCCCGGCGGACGATATGGCCGATGCTGGCCGGACCGGTCAGAGGCACGCGCGGGGCAATCGTGCGCAAGAAAACTCGCCGCGTGGGCCGAGCACCGCGGTCGCGCCGCAGATAACTCGCAATAGCGGCACCGACGTCACGTGGCAGCGGCAGCAGATCCTGTCGGTTTCCTTTGCCGCGGATCACAATCTCACCCGTCCTCCAGTGGAGGTCGCCAAGTTCGATCGAGAGGATTTCACTCGACCGTAGTCCAAGCCTCGCCAGCAGGAGCAGGATGGCAAAGTCACGGCGACCTGTGGGAGTGTCTGGATCGGGCGCCTCGAGCACCTGTTTGACTTCCGCAGGCGTCAGCTTCTTGGGGATATCCGGCTGGGTCCACCGGCGCACCGTTGGAATCGCCGCCGTCAGATCTTTAGGGATCTCATCTTGAGCGTGGAGAAAGCGCAAAAACGAACGTAAGCTCGTGGCCAGTAGCCGGACACACTCGCTGGAGCGAGCCTGCGCACGTTCAAACAGAAAGGCGCGGAGTAAAGAAGCATCCAACCGCCGAACCGACCTGATGCCGTGTTCCTCTTCCAAATAGTGGAGTAGGTCCTCAGCCACCGGCAAATAGACCTTGAGCGACAGCTCTGCCAAGCCCTTTTCATTGCGCAGGAAATCGGCGTAACGCTTGACAAGAGCAGAGCTGACGGTCTCCGGAGGCTGGGGAGCACAGGTCGTGACCACGTTCCGACGGCGCAAGTAGTCCAGGAAACCGAACAGGGCGCGAGACGCAACGCTACGCCTGCTTCTGTCGCCCTGGGGTGCCTTTGTCAGGAACTCGCTGATCTCCGATTCAGTAGGCTCATGGGAGGTGCGCTTTCGACGACCGCGCCAGCTTATGAACCGCTCAAGAGTGACTCGTTTGGCGGAGAGTGTATTCCGGGCGTAACCTGCTGCCCTGAGATCGGCAACGAAGGCGGCAATGTGGCCTTGGATGATATCGTGGGAAGCAGGATGAATGGTGCCAGTGTTTTCAGTGCTTTGGACTTTCATCAGGTGATCTTTCTTTCTCCGGCAACAGCTGCCGGGGAAGTGAGATCACCCGAATTATGCCGCGTCGGCAATCATCGGATCCTGCAGTTTTCGAAGAAACTTGAGGGTTCTAAGCCGCAACGCGGCATAGGATCGGACGCGGCATAATATCTGTTATGCCGCGAGCGGCATAAGCGATATTGTTATCCAGGGGCGCGCCGGCCTGGCGCAGGAACAGGGTCAAGGCCGTCCAGTGGTTGAGCATGTAGTTGATGGCCTGGCCCAGCCCGGAGTTAGGTTCCACCCGTTTCTGTTCCAACTGCTGGCCCAGCCACTGCCGGAGGTCGTCCATGACTTTCTGACTGTGCTCCTGGTGGAATCGGAGCCGGGTTTCAGGCGAGAGTCCGGCCGCCTTGGCTTGGGCGTCGTGTTTGTAGATTTCTCCCAGACTTTCCAGCACATGCTGGCACTCGGCAGGGAAGTCCTGGGCGAGGTCCACGAACTGCCTTCTTCCGTGGGCCAGGCAATTGGCCAAAATGGTTTTGAACTCCTTGGAGGGATTGCGCGAGAGCGCGTCGCACATCTGGATGGGCGGTGCTTCTTTGGTGCGACGGGCCAGCAACTGGTCCAGGTTCTCGCCGGCGTGATGATGGCCGGTAACGAACAGGGCGATGCGATGGCCCTCGACCTCCGCGAGCAGGCTGGTGGTGAAGATGCCGGTGCGTTCTTTACCCTCCGTGGTGGTGCCGTCCCGCAGGGCGGGATGGGCCAGACTCTGCACCCGCATGGTGGTGTCGTCGTTGTGGATCAAGTGGCCCTGAGCCGCCAGGGTGAAGAGGGCCTCCTGTACCGGTTCGAGGGCCGGGCCGGCTTTGGCCATAAGTTCCCATTGCGTGGAGGCAGGCAAACGCACGCCCAGGTCGCTCTGCATCCTGTCCAACCGGTAATGCGGCAGGCCGCCGCCAAAACGCAAATAGCCCAGCATGGGGCCGACGTTCGGATCATACTTTTCCAGGCCCGCCTCCGGGGGTGCCGGAGCGGTGAAGGTTTTGCCGCAGAGTTTGCAGCGCAGCTTCTCCAACTCGAAGCGGGTCGCGGCAAACAGGGACTGGGCGGTAATGCGCACGATCTGGGCGGGTCGCTTGAGGAGGTAAAGTTTGCCTTGCTGGCAGTCCGGACACGGATCGCCCGGATGGAGTTGCGGGTGGGGCACTTTGACCCGTTTGGCCCCGGGGTAGTCGGCGGCGGCCCTGCGGCCATGACCTTTACGCTTGGGCGGAGGCGCTGCCGCCGCGGCCTCCTGGGAGCCCGTGGGCGGCGGCTGGGGAAAAAGCTGGCCGGTTTTCTCGGTCTTGGCTCCGAAGATCATCCGTGCCAAACGACCGATGGTGGTGTCCTTGGCTTCGATGGCGCCCATGAGCCATTGGAGGGTCTGCAATACTTTTTCGAGTAACCGATAGGTCTCGGCCGGTAACAGCGGCGCCAACTTCACGAGCAACTCTTCCACTTGGGCCGAGCTCAAACTGACGATCTCGGGGGCGGTGCTTTTAGCCATGGTCCGAGGCGCCCAGTCGGCGGCGAAAGTCCGCTCGCAATGGGTAAACCCACAGCTCTTTGAGCGAGCGATTGGGCCGATTAGTCTGATCGTTCTTTCCCCGCCCGGTGGTCAACCCCAGGTAAATCCAGTTGGCCGCCCGATAACAGGTGCCGCGGAACCGTTCCGGATCGATAAAGGTCTCCACCAAATAAATCGGATGGGCATAGAGCCGCTCCCAATCGGCACTAAGTTGCCGCACTGCCTGGGCCAGTAAATGGCTGGCCAAGTGAGGCACTTTGACAAAAGGCAAGAGCAGGAACCGGGAGTTGTAAGCGACCAGGTGCAGGTTGGCTTGCCGTTGCGCTGGCGACCAGCCGATAAACCGGTCCCGTGGTCCCAGGTGGCGCGGCGCCGAGGACCAAGCCAGGCAAGCCACCGGCCGGCCCCGGGCATAAACCAGGTGCTTCAGGTGCTCGCCCACCGGCTGCGTATAACGCAGGTAATGGTGGCTTTGGAGCAGGCGCCCGAAGCACGCCTCCTCCGACGTGCGGCGCACCTGCCGGATCTCTAAAGGGCCCAACGCCGCCAACGAACCTTCCACCGGCCCGACCTCCAGCGGCAACTCGGCTTCCACCCGCGGCGCCCGGTGCCGGGCGGCGTTGTTGGGCGGGCAAAACCGCTGGGCCGGCAGTTGAATATGACCCGCCCGGTGCAGTTGGAGCATCAGGCTGCGGGCGAGCATGGCACGCGGTTGGCCGTTGGGTTGCACCCAGTTCCAGGCCTCGCACAGTTTGAAGGACAGCCGCCATCGGCTCATCTCCGGGTGGGCGGCGATCAACTGCCGGATGCCCTCCATCTCGGCGGCACTGACCTTGCGCCCGCGATAAACGAACTCGCTCTGCATGGGGGCCAGGATAGGCGATCAAAAAAAGGAACGCAAGTGCCCGAGGCGGTTGGGTTGAAGTTTTTTTCACCGCGCCTGGCCGCCGCCACCCGCTGGGGTAATGGGCCGCCACATCGGCGCGGCTTGCGCGCTGGCGGGGTTCCCGTTCCAGAGCAGTAACTGCAGTTGATGCACATCCAGAACCAACGTCGGTTGCTCCCCCGGGCTGGGCCACCAATTAAAGCGCCCCGTCGAAAGCCGCTTTTGCGCGAGCCAAAACCCCTGGCCGTCATACACCAGCAGTTTAAGAGCTTGGCGCCGTCGATTCGAGAAGACGAACAGACCACCGCTTAAAGGATCCGCCGCGAGCCTTTGGCGGCAGACGGCTACCAGCCCGTCGATGCCCTTGCGAAAATCCACCGGCTCCACCGCCAGCAGTAATCGCATTTGCGGAGTCAATTGGATCACCGCCGCTGCCTCCAGAGCCCTTGGGCCAGAGTCAACGCGGTGGCGCTCTCACCGTGAGCTATACGCAGGGTGAGTTTGGCGCCGCGGCCGTCCTCCAACTCGATAACCCAGGGCGCAGTTCCCGGCGACGAGACCAAGGGCACCTCGACGAAGCCGCCGAGCGTGTCACTCACCGGCGGCTGGAGATCCCCGGCGCAGGTGCGCTGCTTGAGCGCCGTGTAATTAAGACGGAGTCCTTGGGCGACCGGACTGACGCCATGTGCCTGAGCCAACGGAACAATCAACCGCCACAGCGTGTCGGGTATCGCCTCGCGATGCCGCCGCTGTTGCCGCCAAGCCGCCAGGGCCGGTTGCACCCGCGCCAAAGCGATTTCCAGAGAGGACCCCGCCCTCGTCGCATGTTTTGCTGCCATAATCTGGCGGCAACATTACCGCGCCAACCGCCACCCCGGCACGCATCGTTGCCGAAGCAACGCGGAGCATCGGCGTGCCCTTCGGAAATTGGGGTGGCGCGTTGTCGCCATATGGGAGTGCGAGACAGAACAGTTGCGCGTTCTGACCAAGAGAATTACTAGGCTTGCTGAACAACTTCGCCGCAAGCAGATGCCCAAGTGATCAGGCTGGCGTTTTGCCGCACGAAAGGCCCCGAAAGAGAGTGCCGGAGCCCCGAAGGGATTTCGCCGACAGCGGCATGACCCCGTTCAGGTCGGCTGTAAACCTCACTCCCGAGATACCATCCGGCAGCGGCAAGGGGATTTTCGGAATCTGGGTGCCATCAAAGTAGCGAAGCGATTCCACTGCCGCTTCGAGATCAAATCTGACGTTCTTCGCGCTCTGCCAAGTGTTCCCCAGAGTCTCATGGAGTTGCCTCGTCATTCGCAGATGAAGTTGCGGCTGCTGTGCGATCTTAACGCGGATATCCTCAAGAAGGTCAAACACGTTCATGCCGGCGCCCGAACTCTGGACTACGATGGAGGCCACGATCAATCGCGCTCTGTTGGGCGGGTGCAATTGTTCAAGTGAGAAAGCGTGCTGCCGCAAACGCATGGAAGTCGTTTTGACTTCGATGCGCTCATCGCCTTTGTTGAAGTCGTAGCAATCCCCGGTTTGGGAGCGCCATGCACTGGCAAGCGTGATCGAGTCTTTGGCTTGGTGGATGATAAGCAGTTCGCCCCATAGTCCTTGGATTTCCTTCTTCGGCGTGTTTCCCAGTGAGCGGAACAACTCGACCAAATCTTCAATTACCCCCGCGACCTTGGCTCGGTCGCTAGCCCGTCCGATTGCGGCGGATATGCCCTTCAGGAGCGAGAGAAAGTAAGAGCGCACCAGTAGGTCAGGCGCCACGCACTTCAACACGGTAAACGTGCCAGTCTGCGTGGGCGCGCCGGGCGACGAAACTTGGCAACGCAGATCGAAAAGAACTGCGAGGTTCTCCAGAACGAGCGGAACGCGCGTCTGCGTTTTCGCTGCCGGCCCAGTCGCAATCAAGAGACAAGGGCAGCCCCCTTCATCTTTGGCGAGTTTGCGAGCGTTATCCGTCGTCAACGGCACAGCCGAGAAGGAACATGAAGAAGCCAAACTTGGCTGCGGAAGAGGCAGCGATTCAAAGATTTTCGCTGTGTCAAATTCCTTCATGCGGGCGGGTCCTGCACGAGCGTGTCCACGCCGATATCGGCAGGCATCCATATCGCGACCGCAGGAACGCTCTCTGCCACCACATGGTTTGGTGTTCCACCGTTCTTGAGGTTCAAGAGATGAATTTGAACTGTGAGTTCGTCTGCTACCCTCATTTCCCGGTCGCCAGCATAGACTTCTCCCTGCACCAGGCTGCCGCGACCAAGACTTGCGCCCTGAAAGAATGCACCAGATGACTGGATTTCTGCATTTTCGTCCAAAGAACGCTCCCTTGCAATTTGCCCGTGTTCCGAGGACCAAGACATAAGGAAAATGCTCGCGGCGGCATCTGGATTTCGGTCGAGGTATTCTCGTACTTGAAGCAGCAACCCTGTGTAGCGTTGGCTGTCGGTCGGATTCGCCAATTGAACCTGGGTCAGAAATGACTCATAGAGTCCTGCCAAGGCCACGTGCGCGTAGCCGTGCTGGTTGGCTTCCGTCCTCTCGAGGTGGCCCGCGGTTGCAGAAAACTGGAGCGATTGGTTCAACCTCTGAAGGAGAGCGCGATTGTGTTCTACCGATGCTGATGTGAAGTGAGGCGCGCGTGGATAAAACCACTCCGATGCGAAGTTCACGTTCTGATAATTGAGATCAAGCACGCATCGCCGAGTCGGTTTGAGTGTGCGGTCCAGGAAAAACGCCCTGCGCCATTCAGCGAGCGAGCGTCCAGCCAGCGCGTGTTGACGGAGTTGCTCGCGCAACCTCTCCTCGTGATCCACGTAAACGGTGTAGGCGTGTTGAACTTCGCTTTCCAAGAACACGCGGCACAATCCCAAATAAGGGCGCTTATAGCCGAGGAATCTTGCCCTCTGTTGGATGGTGTCCGCATTGCCGATGCCCTTTCCGCGCGGCATGTAAGTCACCGTCAAACCTTCTACAGTGAATCCACGGTCCATCGCCTGGCCCCCGACGAGGATATGAGCGTAGTCGGACTGCCAGACGATCTCCGGCGTTCTCCCAAGTCGCGCGTTCACTTCCCAGACTTGCGTTCGATTCAATGGTTTGCCACAATATCCGCTCAATCTCATCGAACGGGGGAAGACTCCGGATAAGTCGCGGCCAGATTCGAGTGCGCGGTCGCGGAAATCAGTCAAGCAACGCGGCGCGGTCAGGGTCGTTTTCGTCTCGCAGCAAACGCAGCCATTCCGAACGGACAACGGAAACCCAATGAGAATAATTCGCGTGCCGCTCCTGCAGTCGGGATGGATGAACGAGCATTGAACGATTCCTCTCGGGGCTCCGCAAAATGAGTCCAGCGGCGACGCCGACGATGAACAAGCCGCAGTGCTTCCCGCAGGCTCTCAGGAGCACCGTTCAGTTGATTGTCCGGAGATGGGATTTCGTCATCCGGGATCGTTCGCACCAGTGCGCGCCTGTTCTGGAAGAAGTCAATCACACCGACATATTCCCGGCCGGGATCAAGAACCTCGACGAACCTCGGCGAAAGAACGTCAATAATGTTGATTAGTAATGGCGCCTGCGGTGTTGCCGTGTATTGCACGTAGGTGTGGTGCGGAAGTGCGCCCCGCAGACTCAGCAATCGCTGATACGTTCGGCTTTCCTCATTCTGATTAACCAGCGTGTTCAACCCTGCCTGGTCCGCCTCGTCATCAATCACGAGCGACGGCACGCTTCTCAAATCCAACCCTTGAAGCAACTCAACCAGATTGTTTAAGTGCCGGTGGTTCTTCATCACCGCGATCAAGCAAGTCCGCTTGTCCGGCGACTCGAGGCTCTTGCCACTCGGCCAGCACGTCTCGGATGCGTGTCAGGTGGTTTTGGCGCAACGTGCGGATTCTGGAAGAACTGCCAGCGCCAAGCATGGCTTTCCGGATTGTCAATGCTCAAATCATTGCGCAAACGACGAACTGATTGGAGAAACAGGGGTCTTGATATTCCGGTAATCACAATGACCAGCGGAAAGTGATTGTCGCTCGCCAACGCGGCGACACAAGTAAACGATAGGGTTTTTCCGCTCTGGACATAGCCAAGTGCCAACCCGGTTTCCGAGCCTTCTGCGTAATGCTGCGGCGGAACGGTTTTCCCGAGAATCGAAACAGTCTGCTCCTGAATAGTCGCGCGTTCCGCGTTCGATAGCTTTGTCTGGTGTTGAAGCGTTCCCCGCAACTGCTCACCGACAACAGGATTCCAGAGCCTTCCAGGCGGCAACTCCTCGCCCAAGGCGCTCACGTTTTCGACAATTCCATTTAGATTAGGCATGAGATCTACGGTTCTGAAAACGCATGGCGCAACAGGTCGTTAAGATTTCTGCGGACTGTCCCGGCGTATTTTTCTCCGCTGTCACGTGCGATAGTTTCCGCCAAGAGCGAGTGCAGCGGCAATGCGCAAGATCGGTTCGATCTTATCAGCAGTTGTTCCGCAATATTGCTCCATGAACGGATGGGTGAGGGAAAGCCGCAGACACAAAAGGCGATAGCCTTTGGGCGCGGGCGGTTTGTTCGCGGCATCGCTGATTGAAAGCCAATCACCAACGCCGGGATCAGTGGAAAGCTCAATGCGGATGAGCCACTTCACGCCGCTGACTTCCACCTCTATTTCCCGGGTTGATGCCGCCCCTTGCGCGTGTGGCAGAGCAGCGGGCACGGGCTTAGTTTCTGGCCCAAGCTCGTGCTGCTTCTGGATCAGCGGTGGCGCGCACTTCTGGATGGTTTCCGTCGTTCGCTGATTGGCCTTCTCCGCCCCCTTGATAAAATCCTCCGCCTTTGGCCTGACGCGATGCCCTTCTGCCTGCTTCAAAAGCGGGAGTGGGTCTGCATCAAGTTCATCGTGCAACAGTTGGAGAAACGCCTCCTCGTTATCGTCCCATCGAAATCCATCCTTTGTGTGACTGACTTCAAAGCCTTCCAAGTGTAGTTCTCCAAACAAACGCTGAAACGTGTAGTCGTTCGGATTCCCGAAAATTGCATACGGGCGGTAACCCTCGTCAGCGCTGCCTTGGATGAGGCGGTTGCGTCGAAACAGGGCAAAGCCCGCACGCGCTGTGCTCGCGACCTCAAATAGCGCCGCAAAACCGTGGGCTCGCAGTCCATCACCGAAGTCAAAATCAATTGCTTTTCGCCAGGTTGCCGCCTTGCCAGACGGATTCTTGAAATACGGAGCTTTGAGAACCGGGGGCGTTGGATATGACAGCGGCACCCCGTTCAGGGTTAGTTCAAGCGTTCCGTCCCGGAGGTAAACGCGGTAAATGCTGCAAAGGTGCTCTTGGATTTTCCCCAGTGTTCTGCCTTGTGGAATTTGGTGAAGATCGGTCAGCACGAGTTCTGTGAAATGCTCGTCGGCTTTGGCCGACCGCTCCACAACTCCCAAGTCTTCCAGCTTTTGCGCAAGAATCGAATTGAGATCCAAGTCCACCTGGCGCTCGACGGCTTCGCCCAGCGCCGATGTTCTAACTGACCACTTGGATGCGAACCAGAAAGCCGCGCTCTTCATTCCCATGCCGAACTCACAAAGGCCGGAACGGTCCGGCGGAATCTCGGCTGGCCGAAAAGCGCGAGGGAAATCAGGTAGGGCAATGCCCCCAGCATTGTCGCGCACGGTGATCTGTCCGCCGTCATCAGGATTGATTTCAATCTCGATGCGAAGCTTGTAATTCTTCCCTGAAACAGTGCGGAGTTGCCGCTCCGCGTCCAGATAGCTCTGGATGGCGTTGTCCACGAACTCGGCGAGCGCAAACCACGGCTTGTAGTTCAGATGCTTCAGTACAGACAGCACGCTTACACTCGGACGAATGTTGACTTTATGCAGAGTCTGCGGCTTTAACACGTGCTCTCCTTTGATTAAGTTCAATCGGCTTTGCCAGTTTCCCGTTCCGGCCCTTCCCCACGAGCGCCTGAGCAACTAACCGAATGACGTGAACATTGACCGCGTTGCCGAGGGCCTGGTAAGCATTGGTGGAAGCCTCAGGCAAGAACTTCAATGACTCCATGCTCTGCAATTTCGCGCACTCACGCGGAGTCATGTAGCGCTTCTCCCACGCGATGATGGGCACTTGCGTTACCGTCATCGCAATGAGGGACGGAGCGGTGCTCGGCTTTTTCACCCTGACACCGGACGCCCGAAACTGAATCACATATTTCCAGATGTCCCGCTCGCCGCCCTTGCAGTTCCATTCCAGCTTTTGGAGGCTCGGGGGGAAAAGCAAGCATTTCGTCTTTCCAAGCGTCAATCCACTTCTTGTTCTTGTGGTAGAGGTTGCGGTTCTTGCGGATGAAATCAATCTTCCAATCTGGGAACGTTCTTTTGCCGGCCCGCGCGTAAGGTGGTAGGGCGGCCAGCAATTCATCATCCGGCACTTTGGCCAATGATTTTCCGTATGCTCCTCGATACCTTCGCAACTCAGACGGCTTCATCGAAGCCGGAGTGAATTCCTCGTACGGGTAGTTTGCCCCAAACTCCATTCCCCAAATTGGAAACGTTGGAAGGTGTTCGCCCTTCGGAAAACGCCGGATGAACCGCTGCCACATTTTCAAACAGCCTAACACCTGCTTTGTGAGTGGCTTTGCGTCAGTCGGATTCTTTTCGAGGACAGAACTCACGTGCAATTGCGGCTGAGACTGAGGCTCCGGCCAAGCAAAACCCCGAAGCCCGCCGCGACGGGCCACGATGTAAACGCGTTCTCGGATCTGCGGCACGCCAAATTGATGAGGTGAGAGAATCCGTGCGTCGCTCTCGTAGCCAGCCCTCCTGAGCAATCGAACCACTCTACTCCATGTCCTGCCCAAATCATGCATCAGCAGATTGGGAACGTTTTCCAACAACACGTATTCCGGCTCGTGGTGCTTTAGAATCCGCACAGCTCGGTCAAAGAGGTCGCCCCAACTCGGGCAGTCAAAGCCGTCTTGTTCACCGGCTTTTGAGAACGGCTGACAAGGGAATCCAGCACACAAAATCTCATGGACTGGAATCGTCGCAACGGGAACTTGCCGAATATCTCCATTCGGCCTGAAGCCAAAGTTGTCTGCGTAGATGTCTTGCAGTTCGGAATTCGACTCACTGGCGAAAACGCAATTGTGCCCCAACTGCGCTAACGCAAGATGGAAGCCGCCAAGACCAGCAAATAGGTCAAGGAATCGCACAGACTCCCCTCGTTTCGAGCCTTTCCAATCCGCGAACGTCGGTCTTCACTCGTAGTGGAAAAGGTCTTTCACAGCGTATCATTTTCGCACGAGTTGATCTTTCAGCCGGGCGCGCTCCGTTTTTGCCCCGGGTTTTGCGCTTCAGGTCGCGTCTGTCGTTGGACGAATCTTGGGACACCACAAGCGTCCCATGTACCTCGACGAACCTTGCCACGCATTTGTGGTCGTTCGAGAGCCGGGACTTTCCCTGCTTCGTCACGACAGAAGAAAGTGCGAGTCCCCCCGTGAAAGCGCGGATATGGGTATGCACCTTACTCAAGCGCACCCATCCTGTAGTGGTGTGATAGCGGTGGCGGGGCCGTGAAGAACGCGATACGGGTGCGGGGGGATAGCGGCAGCCTGTTCGATCAACCGGTAGAAAAGCTTGCCACGCGACGCGGACGTGCGCCGGTTGAAGCGAAAGGTGAACTCGTCGAGGTAGTAATCGAGATGGCTGTGCCGCACGGCTCCCTGGTGAGTGCTCATCAACCAGCGTTTGAGCAAAGAAAACACCAAATGCACCCGCGGCAGCACGGCTTCCTCGACCGTCGGCGGCACCTGCATCGGTATCGGTTCGTGGGTATAGCCCTGAGCTTTGAGACCCCGATAGCCCAACCAGTCATCCGTTCGGACCGTGGCGCCGGGTTCGATGCTCTCCCTGATAAAGGTTTCCAGTTCCCGAGCCGAAGCGGCACGCACTTGCCTCAGACGAATGCGACCGAGCTTGCGTGGCCCCACACATTCAACGGCTGCAACAATCAGGGTCTTGGCTCCAAGCTGCCGCCCATGTTTGCCCGGCTCCGGCGCTCCCAGATAGCTTTCATCCACTTCGACCAAGCCCTGCAATGGTTCCCGTCCCGGTCGCACCATCGCTCGGCGCAGCTTGTGCAACAGGCTCCAAGCGGTGCGGTAGCTGCCCAAGCCCAGTACCCGCTGGAGTCCCAGCGCACTGGCCCCGTCCTTCTGAGTGACAACATGCCAGATCGCGCGGAACCAAAGCATCAACGGGAGATTGCTATCGCCAAAGATGGTGCCAGCGGTCACGGAGGTCTGCCGTTGGCAGTCACAGCAAACCCAAAGGGCTCGGGCGCTCCGCCATGCCCGCGACGAGCCGCATCCTGGACAGCGAAATCCCTCGGGCCAGCGTAACCGGGCCAAATACTCGGCACAGGCCGCGTCATTCGAGAATTGTCGTTCCAACTCCATCAGATTGCGCGGGTAGGCTTCGGCCATGCGCCCAACTACTACCAGTTGGGGTTACTTGAGTAAAGTGCA
>CAVWDS010000003.1:0-6251 GCA_963753795.1 uncultured Acidobacteriota bacterium | reverse complement strand
CTGGTATTTCTTCTTTCATTTTTCTAGGGTAATCTTGTTGATAGGAGCACCTCCTATGAGGATCTTAATTTTGCAACATATCTCCTGCGAACCCCCCGGGATCTACGAAGACATTCTGGTGGAGAAAGGCGCTTCCCTTCACCGGGTTGAAATCGACGAAGGGCAGCAACTCCCCGCTTGGCGGGACTTCGATGGCATCATTGCGATGGGGGGCCCCATGAGTGTGAACGATGGCGACACGCTCCCCTGGCTGACGGCCGAAAAGGCCTGGGTGAGGGAAGCCGTGCTCGCCGGGCGCCCCTACTGGGGTGTGTGCCTTGGAGTTCAACTGCTTGCCGCGAGCCTCGGGGCGCGTGTCTACAAGGGACCGAAGCCTGAAGTGGGAATCATGCCGGTCTTTTTGACGTCCTCCGCCCGAGACGATGCCGTCTTTTCCGGCCTTCCCCCTGAGCTTCTCACCTTTCAGTGGCACGGGGAAACTTTTGACTTGCCCGAAGGCGCGGTCCTTCTGGCAACCTCGCCGGCTTATCCAAACCAAGCCTTCCGCTGGAAGGAAAAGGCTTATGGAGTCCAATTCCATGTGGAGATCTCGGCTGACTTGGCGAAGCAATGGTCCCAAGTGCCCGCCTACAAGGCGGCGCTCGAGCGAGTGTGTGGGGTGGGCGCGGCGACAAAGGTGGTCGGTGACGTCGGCCGAGAGCAAGATGTTTTGCACTCCTACGCCAGGAGCATGTTTGAGAATTGGCTTAAGGCCTGCTCGCTAATTTAGTACAGGGTTTCATAATCAGCGTGACGCTACCGGCTGGATCGCAGCGCCAATGATTACAAGCATTTCGAGCATTTTGCCGGGCAGACCGACCGATTGCTCGAAACGTTGAATGTAAGTACTTGACCTTCTGAGCTTTCTTGACAACTTCCAGCGTCTGGCTATAATAAACGTTCCGCCTCTTGGAGGTCGCGGTGCGGATTACTGTGGAGGAGTTGGAGCTTCACCCGATTGTAATCTCCCATACCTACACCGCGGGGACACTTGACTGCCACGGAACCAGCTTCCGCCAAGTCGCTCCCCTCAAAGTGGATGCGGTGGCTGAACTAGTGGGGGCGGAGATCCACATTCGCGGGCGCCTGGGAACGAGCTTGGAGGCTTGCTGCGACCGTTGCCTGGTTTCTGTGGCCCTGCCGGTTGAGCGGGATTTCGACCTCTTCTATCGACCTGTGTCGACCATTGCCTGGGCGGAGGAAGTCGAACTTCCCGAGGACGAGTTGGAGGTCGGCTTCTTTTCCGGAAACGGAATCGAACTAGCCGACGTGGTGGCAGAGCAAGTGATCCTGTCTGTGCCTATGAAGGTTGTCTGTCAAACGGATTGCCGTGGTCTTTGCCCTGTTTGTGGGGCAAATTTGAACTTTGAAAAATGCGGCTGCCTGCCCACTCCCGAGAACTCTCCCTTTTCTTTCCTGAAGAAAGACTAGGCGGGTGAGATACTCAGTTGGGTAACTGACGCAATGCCGGGTCAGTTCGGGATTCACGGCCGGGCCGGGAGATTTGTCAGGCAGTTTTCATTCTCCCGTTAGAGGACTTTTCTGAAGAGAGTTGAGATTATATGCCGAACCCCAAACGACGACATTCCAAGGCACGGCGAGACCGCCGGCGCGCTCATGACTTCCTGGATGCGCACGCGCTGGCGGAATGCCCGCACTGCCACGAAAAGAAAATGCCTCACCAAGCCTGTCCCTCCTGCGGTTATTATCGCGGCAGGGAAGTTATTCTGGTTAAGGAATCAGCCTAAGTTGGGGCGCGGCGATCTTCGGGGCACAGGAGCGGCGCGCATTGCCTATCCCGCAGCGGCAATCCACGGATTGAATTGAGCTTCATGCGACGCATCGCCATTGACGCCATGGGTACAGACTCCGCGCCCGGGCCGGAAGTCGAGGGGGCGGTCCAGGCAGCGCGCGAGGGATTCGCGGAGGTCTTGCTCGTCGGCCCGCAGGACCTCCTGAAGCGCGAATTGGCCCGCCGGGACGCCCGCGGCCTTCCTGTCGAGTTGGTTCATGCCAGCGAGGCCGTAACCATGGAGGACGCCGCAGCCAAAGCCTTCCGTCGCAAGCGGGACTCGTCCATTCGAGTGGCGGCCCGCTTGGTCCGCGAGCATAAAGCGGACGGATTGATCAGCGCCGGCAATACTGGCGCGGTGATGACCACTGCCAAAATCGTGCTGGGAACCCTCGCCGGCGTGGACCGGCCGGCCCTGGCCGCTGTCTTTCCAACCTCCCAGGGGAGGGCGGCGGTGTTGCTGGACGTAGGCGCAAACGTGGACTGCAAGCCTCACCACTTGCAGCAATTTGCCGTGATGGGAGAGGTCTACTACCGCGTGATCTTTGGTGTCGGGCGGCCGCGTATCGGATTGCTCTCGATTGGTCAGGAAGAACACAAAGGGAACGACCTGACCCGCGAAGCCTTCGGATTACTCAAGCAGCTTCCTTTCAACTTTGTCGGCAACGTGGAAGGGCGGGACCTTTACAACGGGCGGGTGGAAGTTATCGTATGCGATGGCTTCATCGGCAACGTCGCGTTGAAAATCAGTGAGGGCTTGGTGGAGACGGTTTCGAGCCTCTTGAAAGAGGCGCTTTCGAGCACCGTGCCCGCCAAGGTAGGTTACGTCCTGTCCCGCCGGGCCTTCCAGAAGTTCAAGAAGCGTGTGGACTATTCAGAGTACGGCGGGGCCCCTCTGCTGGGGGTCCGGGGCGTGTGCATCATTTGCCATGGCGGCTCCAACGCGAACGCCATCAAGAATGCCATTCGCGTTGCCGCGGAGTTTGCGGAGGGCCAGGTGAACGAGAAGATTGAAGATCACCTGGCCGCCACCGAGCTCGGGCGTGCAGAAAGCGCCCGGGGATACCGTGGTAGGGGCGGTTCGCGAACCGCCCCTACGAAGACACCGTCAGCGGACAGCTAAGCTTGATTTGGGAGTTTCTATGGAACCTGGGGTTGGAATTTTGGGGACCGGTTCTGCGCTGCCGGAAAAAGTGCTCACCAATTTCGATCTCGAGAAGATGGTTGAGACATCGGACCGATGGATCACGGAGCGAACCGGCATCAAAGAACGCCGTCAGGCTGCTCCCCAGGAGACTACTTCGACCCTTTCGGTAGTGGCATCAAGAAAGGCCCTGGAGATGGCGGGAATAACCCCAAAGGACGTGGACCTGATCATTTGCTCGACCATCTCTCCCGATATGCCGCTTCCCGCCACTGCGGCCTTAATCCAGCGCGACCTTGGCGCTCGGTCTTGCTGTGCCTTCGATCTCGCGGCGGCTTGCTCCGGCTTCCTGTTTGGCATGACCGTGGCCGAACAATTCATCCGTAATGGCACGTGCAAACATGTCCTGGTCATTGGGGCCGAGTTACTTTCTCGCTACGTGGACTACAAAGACCGCGAAACCTGCGTGATTTTCGGAGATGGCGTGGCGGCGGCCGTGTTCGGGCCGGTTACCCCTCCCTCCGATATTCTGGCCTCTGACCTGCACACTGAAGGCCTGTATGCGGACCACTTGTACATTCCCGCCGGGGGTACCGCGTCTCCCGCTTCGCACGAGACGGTAGCGAGGCGCGGGCATTACATTAAGATGCGCGGGAATGAGTTATTCAAGGTGGCGGTTCGCAACATGGAGGAGGTGTCCCGGCGGGTCTTGGCGAAGGCGCAGGTTTGTGCGAACGAGATCGATCTTTTTGTCCCGCACCAAGCCAACCAACGCATCACTGAGGCAGTCCGTGAGAGGCTGGGAGTGGCCCCGGAAAAGGTTTACACGAACATCCAGCGCATCGGTAACACTTCCTCGGCTTCAATCCCGATTTGTATTGATGAGTGTGTGCACTCCGGACGGCTCAAGCGAGGGGACTTGATTCTGATGGCTGCCTTTGGAGCCGGCGTCACTTGGGGCGCCGTTCTGATGCGCTGGTGAAGAGCAGGAGTCAGAAGTCAGAATCAAGAAGCAAGAAGTAAGAAGCAAGAAGGAAATGGATCCGGCGGGATCGCAGTAATCGACACGGACGCATAATCAGACTCCTGACTTCTGACTCCTGACTCCTTGGGTTTGAGCCGTGCCAAGAATTGCTTTCATTTTCCCCGGTCAGGGTTCCCAGTATCCCGGCATGGGCCGCGAGCTGGCGGAAGAGTTTCCGAGTGCACGGCGAGTCTTCGAGGCGGCCGACAAAGTGCTGAGTTTTCCCCTTTCCAAGCTCTGCTTCGAAGGGCCCGCAGAAGATTTGCAGCTTACGACAAACGCCCAGCCCGCGATTCTGGCCGTTTCTGTGGCGGCGGCGGAGGTCTTGCGCGAGAAGGGTATTGGCGCGGATTTTGTGGCGGGTCACAGCCTGGGAGAATATTCCGCCCTGGTGGTTGCCGGCAGTCTTTCGATCGAGGCGGCGGTCTGTTTGGTGCGCAAGCGGGGCCAGTACATGCAAGAGGCTGTGCCGGTTGGCCAGGGCACAATGGCGGCGCTGCTGGGGATGGAGGTTACAGCAGTTGAGGAGGTCTGCCGAGAGGCGGCGCAAGGAGAGGTGGTTTCTCCAGCCAATTTTAACTCCCCGGGACAAGTCGTGATCTCGGGGCACAGGGGGGCCGTGGAACGGGCCGTTGCCTTGGCTCGAGGGTATGGGGCCAAGCGTGCCGTCGTGCTGAACGTCAGCGCGCCGTTTCATTGTGCACTGATGAAGCCTGCCCAGGAACGGCTGGAGATCGAGCTTGACCAGGTGGAAATCGCCGACCCGCAGATTCCCCTGGCCAATAATGTGGACGCGGAGTTGGTCAGTTCAGCGGCTCGAGTTCGTGGGGGTCTGAAACGCCAGGTCACCTCGCCGGTCCGGTGGGATCAGGCGATGCGGGTTTTGCGCAGCGAGAACGTGGGATGCTTTATCGAGGCAGGACCCGGGAAAGTACTTTCGGGTTTGCTGCGGCAAATCGATCCTCGAGCTGAGTGCCTGCGAGTTGAGGACAGGGCCACACTAAACGAAGTGCTGGCGCGGCTGGGCGCTGGGTAGTGTTTTAACCAGGTAGCGCGGACCCCCGGTTTTGGGGTCCGCGGCTTGTCCACGGGCCCGAGAAAAAGCCGCGGACCCCAAAACCGGGGGTCCGCGCTACCCAGTTCGGGGCGACAGAAGAGGGAGACGTTATGTTTAACCTCGAAGGAAAAGTGGCGATAGTGACGGGGAGCGCGCAGGGTATTGGAAGGGCCATTGCCCTCAACCTCGCAGAAGGCGGCGCCAGTATTGTCCTGACGGACATGCGCGCCCCCAAGCTTGAAGAGGTCGTCAAAGAGATCGAGGCGCAAGGTGGGAAGGCGATTCGATTCTGCGTGGACGTGACTGACCTCGAGGCCGTGCAGAAGATGGTGGACCAGACCCTGGAAGCCTTGGGAAAGGTTGATATCCTGGTGAACAATGCCGGCATCACCCGAGATAGTCTGGTCATGCGAATGAAGGCCGAGGATTGGCAAGCCGTGCTGAAGACCAACTTGGACGGAGCCTTCTACTGTATCCGGTCGGTTTTGCCCAGCATGGTCCGCCAGCGTTACGGGCGCATCGTCAACATTGCCTCGGTAGTGGCTCAGGCGGGAAATGTCGGGCAGGCCAACTATATTTCCTCGAAGGCGGGAATGATCGGCTTGACGAAAGGCGTGGCGGCTGAGGTGGCGCGCCGCAACATCACTGTCAATGCGGTGGCCCCTGGCTTTATTGCCACTTCCATGACGGAGAATCTGCCTGCCGAGGTCAAGGAGAAGATGTTGAGCCTGATCCCCGTGGGACGCATGGGGACGGACGCTGAGATCGCCACCGGAGTGCGATTTTTGGTTTCGGAGGAAGCCCGCTATATTACCGGGCACGTCCTCAATATTAACGGCGGGATGTTTATGGCGTGATGCAGGCTTGTCACGCGCCGCTTGTCACTGTTAGAATGACCGCCCGCAAGTAATCGGAGGAGGAGAAAGCGATGGCATCGCCCGAAGAGAAGGTTAAGCAAATTATCGTCGAACAGCTTGGTGTGGATGAATCTGAGATTACCCCCACGGCGCATTTCGTGGATGACCTGGGAGCGGATTCCCTCGACATCGTGGAACTGGTAATGGCTTTTGAAGAGTCGTTCGAGATTGAGATTCCGGATGAGGACGCCGAGAAGATTCAAACCGTGAAAGACGCGGTGGATTACATACAGGCTCACGTTAAGCAGCAATACGAGTTGGTGCCCCAAGTAGATGTA
>CAVWDS010000002.1:0-776725 GCA_963753795.1 uncultured Acidobacteriota bacterium | reverse complement strand
AGAAGTCAGAAGGAAGAAGCAGGAATCGAGGAGGCAGGAGGGAGAAATCGGACGTCGTACTGACAGGCTCCCTCCACAGGGCGTCAACCGGAATTGCTCGCCACGGATGCTGATGGGCGGGGTTGAAACCGCGCCCTTCCGGTCGCGCAACACAGAACCCCGGGGCGTGGTCGGGTAGGGGGTAAGCGATGGAAACAGGACTTCGAGGAAAAGTGGTGATTGTGACCGGCGCGGCGGGTGGGATCGGCCGGGCCACGGCGCGCTGCTTTGCTGAAGAGGGTGCGCGCGTGGCGGCGTGGGACATACACGATTCCGAAGCGGAGCAAATCTCCCAAGAGCTACGTGCCGCAGGGGGGGAAGGGCTTTTCCGAGACGTCAGCGTCACGGAGGCCGGCACGATCCAGAGCGGGATTGAGGAGGTGCTTTCCCGCTGGGGCCGCATCGACGTTTTAGTCAACAATGCCGGGATCGTGCGTGACGCCCAGTTGGTGAAATGGAAGGACGGTTGCTTGGTCTCGACCATGTCCGACAGGGAGTTCGACAACGTGGTTTCCGTAAACCTCAAAGGCGTTTTCCTCACGACGCGAGCGGCAGTGCCGCACATGATTTCGGGGGGCGGAGGTGTTATCCTGAACGCGTCTTCGGTGGTGGGCCTCTACGGTAATTTCGGGCAGACCAACTATGTGGCCACCAAGGCCGGAGTGATCGGAATGACGCGCACCTGGGCTCGCGAGCTGGGGCGTTACAAGATTCGGGTGAACGCGGTCGCGCCTGGTCTCATCGCTACCGATATGCTGAAAACCATCCCGTCCAAGGTGCTTGAAACTATGACCGCCCGCACACCGCTCAGCCGCCTGGGACGGCCGGAAGACGTTGCCGCCGCTTACGTCTGGCTGGCCTCGGATGCCGCCGCGTACGTTCACGGCGCGGTGCTCTCCGTGGACAGGGGGCTGTCGCCGGGCACTTGACGCGCCGAGCCTGCCGAACCTCCAGGTTGCGGGTAGCAGTGTCATCTGGAATGGCATCCCTTTCGAACGTCCCGCCATTCCCGCGAAAGCGGGAATCCAGTTTGCAGGCAGCGCACTTCCGAAGGTTTGCGGAGTGGATTCCCGCTTTCGCGGGAATGACGACACTGTGGAGCGTCCATGACTCGCAATTGACACCACTACCAGGTTGCGCGAGGAGTATCCAGATGCCCCGTCACGGAGCTAATATGAGTAAAGGAGAGACGCTGCCGTGAAACGCATTTATATCGCCGCCTATCATCAGTCGAAGTTCGGCAAGCTCATGGCCATGCCGGTGCCGGAGATCGTGAAGAACGCAATCACGGGGGCCTGCCAGGAAATTCACGTGGAACCCTCGGCGTTGGACGTGGGGTCCATCGGCGCCACCTGCCATTTTTCGCTCAACGAGCAGGGCTTGCTCGCCGGCCTGATGGCCATGGTGCCCGGTCTCGAGGGCAAACCGCTCGAAGCGGTCGAAAACGCCTGCGCCTCCGGCGGCCAGGCCGTGCTGTCCGTGATTCAGAAACTCCAGACCGGCTGGGGCGACGTGGGCATTGCCGTCGGCTACGAGAAGATGCGCGATGCGGAAGGCAAGATGGACGGCAAGCTGATCGGAAAGGCGCTCGGCTACTTCTCCCATCCGGACGAACGCCTTGGCAAGGTATACATCTTTCCCCACCTGTTCGCCGAAGTGATGGACTGTTACATGAAGGTCCACCACGCCAGCGAACGCGACTTGGCGCAGATTGCCGTAAACGAATATGACAACGCTCACCACAACCCCTACGCGCAGATGCGCAATGTCCAACTCACCCTGGATCAGGCGGTGAAGATCGAGGGCATCAACCGCTACATCGTGGAAGGCCTGCCGCTAAAAACCTACGACTGCTCCCAGATTTCAGACGGGTACGCAGCCCTGATCCTCGCCACGGAAGAAGGCTTGAACAAGCTGGGGGTCGCTAAAGCGGACTGCGTCGAGGTGGCGGGCTACGGACAGGCCACTGACCCGCTGAAGAAGGAAGGCCGCGATGTGCTCCGGCCGGCCGGCGCTTACAAGGCCATGAAGCAGGCCTACGACATGGCGGGCGTGAGGCCGGAGGACGTGAATGTGGCCGAGATCCACGACTGCTTCACCGTCATGGGAGCCATCGGCACGGAGGTGCTGGGCAAGGCCCCCTACTCGAAAGGCGCGCAATACTGGGTCGAGGGGAAGGCGCGGGTGGATGGCGATTGCGGCATCAATACTTCCGGAGGACTCATCGCCAAGGGTCATCCCGTGGGCGCCACAGGCATCGCGATGCTGGGCTGGTCCGCCTGGCAATTGCTCGGCAAGGCGCCTGCCGAACTGCAAGTCAAGAACGCCAGGGTCGCTGCAACCTTTAACATCGGCGGCCCCATCTGCGCTTCCGTCTGCACTGTGCTGAAGCCGGCGTCGTAAATGCCCCGCTGCCGGAATGCTCCCGCACGGCTCCACTGACAATCAGTCCGCCCCAGTCATTCCCGCGAATCCATTGTTATCGACGCTTGGCCACGACACGTCATTCCCGCGCAAGCGGGAATCCAGCCGCCCAGCCTTGGACCCCCGCTTACGCGGGGATGACAACACCGGTCGCCTGACGCAGAGCGAGGCTCCCCCTTTTTCCCGCTTTGGCTGCTTTTGCTCTTGACAATTGGGTCGTGGTATGGTAGCCTACCTATGATGACCTATATCAAAGCGCCGGCAGAGAGCGCGGAAAGGAGGTTCGAAAGCGGCCTGCAGGGGCAACGAGACAGCAGAAAATGCAAAAAAGATACTAAATAGAGGGAACGAACTCAGAGATTTATTGCAAACAGGGCACTTAGCCGTTTTTCGAGCCAAAAACGAACTCAAAACGAACTCAATTTTGAGCGCAAAAAGTGCAAAACGAAGCTAAAAAACAGGTTGTTTGCGCGGTGTTTCAGGTGATAGTAGCCCGGAGCCAGGGGCTAGGGGCAGCGGAATGGAGGGGCAAGTTGTGTCTCTCAAATAGGGTAGCAAATGCAGCGCCACCCCTTAGCTCCTGCCGTGATTTCGCAGTGGCGGGAGAAGTGGCGGCATACCTGTCCCGCACGCGCCGGACCGGCGCAACGAGGCCACCCATCTTCGAACGGCAGGCAAAGAGCGAAGTTCTGGGTTCTCAGACGGCGGAGAGCAGCAGAAAATACAAAAAAGATACTAAATAGAGGGAACGAACTCAAAGATTTATTGCAAATACAGCACTTAACAGTTTTTCGAGCTAAAAACGAACTCGAAACGAACTCAATTTTGAGCGCAAAAAGTGCAAATAAAAGCGAAAAACACCCGGATTTTTCACCGATTAGGAGGGATTGCCGGAAAACGCGAGAGGGAACTTGACAGCCCAGACAGTGCGCGGCTAGAGTTACCCGCTCCAGCTTGGTGGAGCGCACTGTTTTGCAATCCAAAACGCTGCCAGGTTGGATCAGGACAAAAAGGCTCGAAACGTTTGTGCATTCCCCCAAATCAACGGCTCTCTACGCTTTCGCGAGAGGAAGGAAAACACCATCGTAAAACTCGAACGAATTAGACACCTGAAAACGGTCTTGCGCTCGAATCTGGAGCGCCTACCTCTAACCCTGATATGCCTCGGCGTATTTTTCTTTGCCGCCATTCCAGCCTTTGCCCAAACAGGAACGTCAATCAACTCATATGTAGCGAACGTCATGCAGTTGGTGGGAAAGCATCGCCAGGAAACGCAACGGCTATCTGCACCAGCCGAGCTGACATTCAAGGCGATTATAAGTGGCGGGCGCTTATTTCTTGGCGGCCAGAATCGCGCCTGGATCGAAGAAGGGGACGGGCGAGCCGGAGGGCCGATGGGTACCCGTACGCTCGCCTCGGTAGATCTCGCCCGCAAGGGCGATGTTGTCTGGCTAAGCTACTCTTCGGGAGATTACACTGGGCAACTGTCTGTGGCAAAGACGCTGGAGAACAAGGGATGCCTGGTCTTTGCGTTTGGTCCTCGTCCGCCGGACAACCCTAACAGCTTTACGCATTGGATCGAGAGCTTTTCGCCCTGGCAGGATAATGAGAATCTCACTTTGATGGGTAACATTCTTTCTCTCTGGGGCCTCACGGCAGAGGTTGCGGCCTCCGCCTCCCGCCAAGGCCGCACGTTCGCTTTTTACCAAAGCGATTCCATTGAGGGAGCCAGGGAACGTAATCATCTTTATGAGGGAATCGTGTTTCACGACGGGGTGCCCAGCATGGCGCCCGTTCCGGCGGGGGTCCTTTCCAGTTCATACCTTGATTATATTAAGAAAATGCTCGATGAAATTAGTGTTAGCGAAATGGGAAAACTGGTGAATACGGGACAGGAAATGGCTCGCCGCGCGGCCGCAGGGCAGCCGACCGTTCTTATGGGAATTGGCCATATGATGTCCTACATGGCCGCAGGAAAAACTGAACCCTACCGCTACCTGGAGATCGAAACGGGGCGCAAAACCCTCGAGAGCACTCTGGGGCGAGACGGATATTTTGTTTTCCTCGGCTATGTCGCTGTGCCGCTCGATTTATGGCGCGCTGCGAGGCGCGCCGGAGCAAAGGCGGTTTGGATCGTCGCCCCTCTGCCCAATGAAGTCGACTTTAAACAATTTGGGGATGTGGTCATAGACCAACATTGGCGCGTCGGCGACTGTGCGGTTGCAGTCCCGGGATACGACGTACGGATTCTGCCTCCCTCCGGAATCGCACAGTTGTTCATTTATGAGTTAATGATGCACGCCAGTGCGGCTCGATGACCTCTGATTCCTTGGAGATGGCATCATGAAACCTGCGGACTTTCATCCGGATAATTTCGAACGCGGCGCGAAATACACCCTTTACCTTGAACTCGGGCCGGCCGCAAACAACATCGCACTGCCGGTTTTGCTGGTGCGTGGAAGCCGGCCGGGAAAAAGGCTGGTGGTTTCGGCGGCCGTGCACGGCGACGAGTATGAAGGCGTCCGAGCTGTATTTGATGTCTACCATGCACTCGACCCCGCGAGCCTGAGTGGAGACTTCCTTGCCGTGCCCGTGTCGAACCCACCCGCATTCTGGAATGGCACGCGGTCGAGTCCGCTCGACAACGGCAATCTGGCGCGTGTTTTTCCCGGCAGCTTGGAAGCCGGCCCCACCTCGGCGATTGCCTATCATATGGCGCCCACGATCATTGCCCACGCTGACTTGTTCCTGGATTTGCATAGCGCGGGCATCAAATGGCTGATGCCTACCCTGATCGGTTATGACGCCGGGGATGCGCGTTCCCGGGACGCGGCGCTCGCTTTCGGCGCGAAGGTTCTCTGGGGACATCCCGGAATGGCGCCGGGCCGTACCATAACGTTCGCGGACCAACGCGGCATCCCGTGGCTGTACACCGAGGCGCACGGTGGGGGCCGCATCGACCCAGAAGATCTCGAGACATTTGTGCGGGGCGTGCTTAATCTGCTGCGTCATCTGAACATCTTATCCGGCCCGCCTCGGACTGTTCCGGTAGAATGGCACCTCTACGGTGACGGGGACATTGATCGAGGTTTGGAGGCCAGGCAGCGCGGCTTTCTGGTAACGTCGGCCAAGTTATTCCAAAAAGTCCGCGCCGGGGAAACCCTGGGCAATCTTTGTGACTTGCTCGGTAATACAATTGAAACTTACCTCGCCCCAACCGACGGCGTGCTTGCCATGATCAAAGCATTCCCGGTGGTCGAGCCCGGAGAGCCTCTGTTTTTGTTGACTGACCTAAAGGAATAAAAAGGTGTCCAAAGCATTCTGGGCGGGGATGGCGATAATATTTTTGAGCGGCATCGCTTATGGAGTCTTTGCCATTCCGCTCAAGTATTCACGGCGTTGGCGATGGGAAAACACCTGGCTGCTTTTTTGCCTTCTCTCGATGGTGATTCTGCCCTGGGTGCTAGCGATTGGATTCGTCCCTCAGCTCTGGGCCCTCTTCTCTGGCACTCCAAGCCGCTTTCTTTTGCTTCCCTTGGGTTTCGGCTTCATCTTGGGATTCGCGCAGGTGGCCTACGGCCTGGGTATAGTCTCGGCGGGGATTTCCATCGCGGTTTCGGTGGTTTCCGGAGTCAGTTGTGTTACCGGGGCTCTCGTCCCGCTGCTGGTCTTGCAACCTTCGGATCTGCTTCGCCCCAGGGGAATTCTGCTTTTGGTGAGCTTGCCCATCCTTCTTGCAGGCGTGGTTCTTTATGGCATGGCAGGGCGGCGAAGAGAACACGAGCAGTCAGGGCTCGCTTCTGGAGCTCATGTCTATCCTTGGGGCTTCGGCACAGGGCTCGCTCTCTGCATTTTCACCGGCGTTTTCGGTTCAAGCATCAATCTCGGATTCGCTTTCAGTGGTGAAATCATTCGCAAGAGCCTCGCATTAGGCGGCAACGCCACGACCTCAACCTTTGCGGTCTGGACTCTCGTGTTCGGAGCCAGCTTCATTCCCAATCTCGCATATTGCTCCTACCTTCTATTCCGCGATCGCGGCTGGGCGCGGTTTCTGGCGCAGGGTTGGGGGAAAGAAGCAGGGTTGGCAATCGGCATGGCGGTACTTTCGCTCGGCGCCTTCATCGGCTACGGGAGGGGCGCGATCGTCATGGGCAGGTATGGCACCTCAGTGGGCTGGGCGCTCTTCGTTGCCGCCACGGTCGTGGCTTCTAACGTAGCAGGCCTGATCATGGGGGAGTGGCGAGGCACTTCGACATACACACGTAGGCTCTTACTTACCGCTGTGGCCGTACTCCTGGCGACCGTCGCTATTCTGAATCTCGGCGGAATATTCTAGTGGGATGCCAAAAACCCGTGCGACCAGTGTCATTCCGAGCGAAGCGAGGAATCTCGCTCTGGGAACGAAGGACCTGCGAGATTCCTCTATTTCAGCTGGCGTAGAGCGAACCTCTGCGCTTACCCTGGAGGCCGCAGAGCTTCGCTCTGCGCCAGCCAGTCGACAACCACCTCCTGCCCCTCCTTACCAAGGAGGGGAGCCAACCGCGTCTCGTTCGAAGGGAAACATAGGCTTCCGTCTGTGGCGATAGACAAAGTTGGCGGGATTTGCCGCCGTGATTCCTGGCGTATCCACCGTGATGACCTGCGCGGAAACTTCTTCGTAGGCCGCGCGAGGGGCAACCGCTCCCTTAGCCACCAGCACGCGTTTTGATTCCGGCTTGATACCAAGGCTTCGAACCTGTGCAAGGCTAAAGGGGGCCATTCGCAAAGAAGTGAGAACAACGGTGTCGCCCTCAGGGCTCTCGACGACGGCTGTCAAACCTTGATTATTCCGAAGCTTCCCCCCATGGCGCACTTCGTGCTCCTCAAAGTATCCGTCGTGCAGCAAACGAACCCGCCCCGACATGGGCACCGGGCGGCCGTGTAAGTTGTCAGTCTTTCCGCCGACCTCCACTGAGATGTTCTGCCCAACTCCGGTAGCGAGGCAAGCCTGAACAGCCTTTGGATCATACAGGACCACCAGGAAGTTGTGTATGCCAGCCTTTTGAAGGGCGTCGAGAATTATCGTGCCGTCGCCGGGGCTGCCTCCGCCCACGTTATCGCCCACCTCGAGCAAAGTCGTCGGCGTCCGCTGCGTTCGCCTTATCTCTTCTACGGCTTCGGGCACCGGCGTGCCGATCACGTTCCATTCCTCACGCCGGCGCCAGGCGCTTTGGGCCAGCGCCTGCGCTTCCCTGCGCGCAAGTTCTTCATCTCCGTCTGCCACCACTAAGAACGCCGGTCCCATTTCTTCAACATCCGCGTAAGGGAACCCCAAAGCGATGCTGGCCGAGATTATTCCTGGCCGTTTGAGCAAGCTCTCCAATTCCCGATACAACGACGCTATCGGTTCGGCCTGGGTTCTTTGCGCGAGAATGGTTATCAATACGGGAGGTGTGGCGAGCGCCTGGATGGGGCGGATGTTCCCAGCCATTATATCTTGCAGCATCCTGGCCGCCTCTCTTCCGCGCTCACGCTGGTCAATGTGCGGATTGGTCCGATAGATCGTGGTTGCCGTAACACCCGCGATCATGCGGGGAGAGACATTGGCGTGCAGGTCGAGAGTCATGACAACAGGCAAGTTGGGACCAACGGCAGCGCGGATCCTTTCCACAGTGTTTCCGTCGGCGTCTCGGATGTGTTGGGCAACCATGGCCCCGTGCAGAGCAAGCAGCAATCCGTCAAGTGACTCGCCTGCGAGGTGCGTAAGTATTTCCCTCAGGATCTCGTCATATGCCTCCTGCTCAAGCGGTCCCGCGGGCATGGCCCATGCGCTGACCAAGGGCACGATTTTCGCTCCCGAGATTTCCAACTGCTCGATCATTCCCCCGATTTCGTGCTGGGCTCCCGCCCATTCATGAATGATGTCTTTCCCAAAGAGCACGCCCCCCTCATGGAACATTTGGCGGGTGGTGGGATGGGGATTAAAGCTGTTCGATTCGTGGCTGAATGAAACCAGGCCTACTCTTTTCACGGGTGACACTCCCTTGTACCACTAGATATCAGTCCCCGTGTTCTCCGTGGCCAGAGGGATCTAACACGGAGGTCACTGAGGCACTCCGTGCTCTCTGTGTCGAGGCTTTAGAGGCACGGAGAACACGGAGAATTGCATTTTGATTGCGACCGCCGGAATGGTTTTCAGACGAATGCCTAACTTGATCGTTTGAGCGCGTCACACGCCCTACGCACTGCTGCCAGAGTAAACTCAACGTCAGCTTCAGTAAGCACGGCTGAGACATACCATCGGCCGTCGGGCAACAAATAAATTCCTTCGCCGAGCAATGCTTCGATGAATTGGTCTCGCACTCGATCGTCACGGTTCAGGGTCTCGCGATAATTGCTCATTTCTTTCGCGGTCGTGAAGCTGATGTGAAACGCCGCCCCGACTCCGTTGATCAAAGCAGGAATCCCCGCTTCCGCCAGAGAATCTTCAATGCCCCTCTTGAGGTAATCACCCCTTTGTTGAGTGCGTTTCAGAATGGAGCCGCCATCGGCAGACAGAACCTCCAGCGCTGCCTCGGCGGCGGCAAGGGCAAGCGGGTTGCCGTTGAAACTACCTGCCTGCACCACGCGGCCTTTGGGAATCAGCTCCATAATCTCCCGTTTTCCTGCCACCACGCTTAACGGGTAACCGGCGGCGACGGCCTTTCCGAAGGTGGCAAGATCAGGTGTGATGTTGAAGAGTCCCTGTGCTCCTTTCGGATGCACGCGAAATCCTGTTATGACCTCGTCGAAAATTAGAACGATTCCGTATCGTGTCGCCAGCTCCCGCGCGCCTTCGAGAAAGCCGGGGGAGGGCATCAGGCAACTGCTATTACAAAGGATTGGCTCGGTAATAATTGCGGCAATTTCCTGATGATGTTCGCGAAGAGTATTTTCAAGTTCACCAAAATCATTCCACGGCAGGATGTAAACGTCCTCGAGCACACGCTCGCTCTGCCCCTCAGAACCCAACTGCTTTGCGTTGCTTCCGCCTTCTGCCACTTTCGGGTGATAATTTATGAGAATGTTGTCGAACCAACCGTGATAATGCCCCTCGAACTTAATGACCTTCGGTCTCCCCGTATGCGCCTTTGCCAGGCGCAAGGCCAGGTGAACGGCTTCCGAACCTGTGCTGTTGAAGGCAACGAGGTCCGCGCAAGGGACTATTTCGCATATCTTTCGCGCCACGCTTGTTTCCAAGCGATGCTGCGCGCCGATCAAGCAGAACTTCTCGAGTTGGCGACGGACGGCGGTGACTACTGCGGGATGGCCGTGTCCAAGAATGAGCGGGCCCCAGGCAAGTCCATAATCCAAGTAGCTGTTGCCGTCCACATCAACGATTCGCGCCCCTGAAGCGGATTCAAAGAAGAGGGGCAGCGGCTTACTGGCGGCTCGCAGCATGCTGCTGACCCCGCCGGCGAGGAAGCGCTTCGATTCGTCCAACATTTGAGCAGAACGGGCGTATCTTGTCATATCAGTTACCCCTAGAGAGGCCGACCCTCTGATGACCAACCTTCTGTGAGATTTTCTTGCATGCGCGTCGTCGGACATGCGCGAGCGTCTGGATTCGGGCTTCGCGAATGTGGCTAATGGGACCGCGGTTAAATCTCAAGAGAAGAGCGTTCCATAAACCAAAATGCGCGTGCCGTTTCATACTCCTCCGCGAACGCCGCCGATGTCAAGCCTTTTAGCCGGCTGGCAGTGATGCGATTCGCGCGACATGAGCATTCCCCAGCGCAGTCATTCCCGCGAAGGCGGGAATCGGAAACCTTCGGAAATGAACTGGCTATACAGAGTGGATTCCCGCTTTCGCGGGATTGGCTGGCCTTTTATAGGGGACGCCACTCCAAATGACACCGCTCCCGGCGGCCTGTTTAGAGATTCCTTATGGCTTTTTCATGCCTTCTTTATGCCGAACTCTGTACTTTTAAGGGGAGGTTCGTTCAAATGTTGCGAATTCGAATTGCCTCAGTAGTGCTGCTGGTACTGCTTCTGTCGCCCTGCGCCTGCGGAGGAGCGACACTCGGCATTCTTCGCGGAGTTACCCGGAGCGCCCAGGGAGTGCCCCTGAGCGGCGTCCAGGTCGTTGTACACAGCTTGGAGGAAAGCACTGACCGGAGCATCGTTAGCGACGGCCAGGGAGCCTTCCTAGTCGAGAATCTCAAACCAGGGCGCTACCAATTGACGGCGAACAAAGCGGGGTTCGCCGGCTCATCAGTGGACACCGTAGAACTGGCGCCAGCACAAAGTCTTCGGGTTGAGATGACCCTCGCCTCTCCGAGCGGTTCGAAGGGAACGAGTGATCCCGTCGGCGTGGCTGACCTGCACAGGCCCTCAGCAGCCGTCGACCCGGACAACCCACCTCTCACCGAGCGAGAGAGGCAATTGCTCGAGCGCATTGATCGGTTGGAACAGCGTCTGGCGGCCTTGGAAGCCAAGGAGGCTAAGGCGGCCGCCCCGATTGTCACCGCGACTCAGCCCGAAGCAACTCGCCCCGAGAGCGTTGCCAGCCAGACTGTCGCCACGATTCGGCCCGTGCCGGCCTCACCTGACCAGAGGGCCACCAAGGCTGACGCCCCAACGACGCCCGTACTGGTAGCTTCACTGAAGGGGGCGACAGGCTTGAAGCCAGCGGAAAAGCCCGCGGTTATTTCAGCCTTACCCAGCACGCAGGAAGAGGCAGTCCCCCAAAAACCGGCCAAGATTGAGCCTTTCTCTGACGCGGACTGGACTTGGCTCAACGGCTACCCGCGCACAAAGAATATATATTGGGACACGGAATTCTTTACACCGGAAATCCGAGCTGACATTACCTATACCCACGACTTTAACCATCCCGCGGACCACTCGATGGGCGGCTCGAGTGAAATCTTTCGGTCAGAAGAAGTGCAGGTGGAGCAGCTTGGTGTGGGCGGCGACTTCCATTACGACAACGTCCGCGCCAGGCTGATGACGCAGTTTGGCATGTATTCAGCGACCACACCGCGCAATGACGCCAGCCCCGGAAACGGCCAATGGAATCTCGACACGGCTTACCGCTACGTCTCCGAAGCGTACGGCGGCTACCACTTCAACGTGCTGCACGGGATCAACTTCGACGCCGGAATTTTCATGTCGTACATCGGCCTTTTCAGCTATTACAACTTCGATAACTGGGCTTACCAACCCTCCTACGTTTCCTCGAACACGCCTTGGTTTTTCAACGGCGTGCGAGTACAGATTTTCCCTACCGCCCATCTGAAGATTGAGCCGTGGTTCATCAACGGGTGGCAGTCGTACGCCTCGGCCAACCACCGCCCGGGCCTGGGAGGGCAGATCAAGTGGACCCCGAAACCCTGGATGAACATCATTTCCAACAATTACGGGCTGGGCCACGACGACCTCTTCGTCCCCAACCGCAGCCGCATCCATACCGACGACAGCATCGAGATCAAGTATTACGATAGACCCCTGGAGGCTCTCGATAAAATGGCGTTCTCCTTGACCGGCGATATGGGTTGCGAATTCGGCGGCGGGGTGAGCTGCCACGGCAACACCAAGGGCGGTCCCAAGCAGAGCTTTTTAGGCTACATGGTTTACAACCGCTTCTGGTTCAAAAAGGACCTCTACGGATTGACGGTGGGCGGCGGACGAATCAATAACCCAGGACGCTATCTGGTGCTGCTGCCGCCCATCAACGGAATGGGCGCAATCTCCGCAGCTACCAGTTCGCCCTACTTCACGGAAAACCCGGGTGACCCCTTCAAAGCCTGGGATGGCTCGCTGACTTTTGATTGGATGCCCAAGCAGCACATCACTTTCCGCTGGGAGTTTACCCATCGCCACGCGAGTGTGCCGTACTGGTCCGGGCGAGGGGGAATTACGCCTACGGGCGGCAATAACGGCTTCCCCAGCGAATACGCCTGTATGAACGGCAGCCCGTCCTCAGCCATATCAGGCTGCGCTGGAAACGGCGGCCTTTGGTCTCCCGATCTACGCAAAGATGAGAACCTTATCGACCTCGACATACTGGTCAAATTCTAATGTCCTGTAGCGCATACGCGCACCTCCGTCTCGCGCCGCGAAGATTTCCGCTCGCGTCGCTAGCACCTCCGTGTCCTCCGTACCCTGAAAATCCTCAACACGGAGGTCACAGAGATGCTCTATGCTTAAGCTCGAGAGGCACGGAGGACACAGAGATTCTTGCTTTGATCGTGTCTCAATTCATTGCCGGCGAGCGCCCTTTGATCCCGGCGCTATGAGCCCAAAGCGGTGCACAACGATCTAAAAATTGTTATTGATTTTGTCACTCCACTTGCTCGATTCTATAAGGAACGATCTGCGGGGAGGACATCCGCAATTGGTTCTCCGGGGAGGCTGCGGTAGGCCACTCTCCGCGAAACTGATCTTCCGGCCATTGAAGAGCCGAAAAGGACCAAAGGGCTGAGGTGTTCCGATGACGGACAGTGAGCTCCAGGAGCGGATGGATGAGGCTATTCATTTGATCGAGGAGGCAATCGAAGATCGGGGCGGCTTGTTGGAAATTGAGAAGAAACCTGACTTCCGCTGGACTGGCGCGGCCCGGCTTCCCACCGGCAGGTTAATGCTGAATACGCGTAAGACGGGGAAGCAAGCTGCACCGGAGGACATGAAGGCGGTGATCGAAGCGTCGGCTGACCTGGTCTTCGAGGGCCGTCTGATTGCGCGGCTTTTGTTCTATTCAACAAAGACCGAAGTGGAACTCCCGGGCGGCGTCCGCAAGCCCTTCGGCCACGCCGGAATTGCCAGGGCCTTCGAGGCTCTTTAACAATTGACTTTGATCCGATACTCTTGCTAGCTTGATAACCTATGCGGCAACTCCAACCGGTAATATGGGCCAAGGGCACCTTTCTCACGCCCCAGCATCTGCAACTCCAGGACCGGTTCTTCGAAAGTGTGTTGGAGTTCAAGCTCAACGCGTTGAAGTACTGCCCCTGGGGCTTTGCCGAGTTGCAGATCGACCATGAGGCTCTTTCCGCCGGCAGCTTATCGCTTTCGCGCGCGGTGGGGCTGTTTCCCGATGGCTTGGGATTCGAAATTCCTGACTCCGATGCCGCCCCGGGAGAAAGGCAGATCGAGCAGCTTTTTGGTCCCGATCAGAGTACCCTCGAGGTCTTTCTTGCTGTGCCTCAGCACCGCGATCGCGGCTTCAATGTCTCCGTAGGGCAGAAAAGCGGCGATACTCGCTACCAAGCCGAAATCACCCTGTCTCGCGACGAGAACACCGGCCTGGCGGAAAAACCAGTTCAAATCGCCCGCAAGAACCTGCGTCTGCTGGTCGAGGGAGAACCCCAGCAGGGCAGCACATGTATGCGCATGGCTCGTGTGAATAAGACCGCGGCGGGCACCTACCAGCTAGACCCGCAATTCATTCCACCCCTGCTCGATATCTCGGCCAGCGAGCACTTGGTGGCGATTCTACGCCGACTGGTTGAGATCCTCGCCGCCAAGAGCAGCACCCTTTCGGGAACGCGCCGGCAGAAGAACCAGAGCCTGGCGGATTTTACGGCGTCGGACATTGCCAACTTCTGGCTGCTCTACACGGCCAACAGCTATTTCCCCATCATGCGCCACATTTTTGAATCCAAGAAAGGCCACCCGGAAGGTCTATACACCACGATGCTCGCCCTGGCGGCATCGCTCACAACCTTTTCGTCCACGTTACAGCCTCGCGATCTCCCCGTTTACGACCATGATAACTTGGGCGTCTGCTTTTCCGACCTGGATGAGAAACTGCGGGCGCTCCTCGAAACGGTGGTGCCCAGCAACTTCGTTTCCTTGCCCTTGAAACTCGCCCGGCCTTCAATTTATTCCACCGCGCTTGCCAACGACAAATACCTGGTGAACACGCGAATGTACCTGGCCATCAGTGCGGACATAAGCGAGGCGGACCTGCTCAAGCGGGTGCCACAACTCGTCAAGGTATGTTCCGCCACGCACATTGAAACGCTCATTCGCCAAGCCCTTCCCGCACTACAATTGATTCACGTCCCTTCTCCTCCGGGCTCCATCCCCATTAAGCTGAACTATCATTATTTCAGCCTGAATCAGTCCGGGGCTTGCTGGGAAGCCGTGCAGCGAGCTCGAAACTTCGCGGCCTACGTACCCGGTGACATTCCGAACCCGCAACTCGAGCTCATCATACTCTTGCCGCAAGCAGAGTGATTTCAACAAGTCGAGAGTCGAGAGTCAAGAGTCGAGAGTCTGCGGCTTCTGCGTCGTGAATGTTGGACGAGCAGGTAGCGCCAACTTGCGCCCTTCGGAACGGCACAACCCCCGCCAATGCGAGACGGAGGTCTGGCCTGCCAGCTTGTTTTCACTGACCAACTGACTGCTAATAACCTCCTTTATTTTCAATAACATTCCCGCTTTATGAGGATAACTACCTGTGTTTTCATACACATTCCCGCCTTGGCTGCGAGTTGTCAACGGAGGTCCTTTGTTTTCAATAACATTCGCGCACTGTTCCCTAAATTTTAGTAAATGTCTTTTTGCTTTCCCCGGCTGCAAATGACTTCTTGTCTGTGGAGGCGAGAGCCAGGTTGCGGGCTTTTCGTCCCGCCTAGCACTTCCTCGGGGGTGACTTGTAGGGGCGGTTCGCGAACCGCCCCTGCGACGGTGGATCCCCGCTTGGGCAAGAGTGGGCTGGGGCGGGCAGAAGCATTGTTGCACGGCGTTCTCAGCAGGTCCTGACCTCGAACACAACCTCAACTCACCATCCTAGCCTATATTGCTGCGTTTGTCAAGAGACAGAAAGTCTGGGTAGTGCCCTAAACGTGTGTTGATGAACTCTTTGGCAGTTTTCTTTTTGGACGGTGAGTCGCCAGGGCTTTGGCGAAAGATAGGAACGTTAGCCTGTCATCCGCAGGGATTCTCCCCAGAAACGGTCTCAGCTTCAGGAAAAAGCGAGCTTCTAGTCCGGCCTTGCCTCTTTCTTGGGCAACTCCGTGTAGGTCCGTCAAAAATTGTGGGGACTGCCAGTCATTGCCAGTGTAAAAAAGCTGCCACACCTGAATGTCTAGAACATTGGCAAACCGTTCCAGGGTTTCTAAAGATGGGCTGACAAGGTTCTTTTCCACACGCCGAATGAAGCCGCGTTGCAGGCGTGTTCTCCGTGACATCTCATACAGAGACACTTTTTTCTTTTCGCGGAGTTGGCGAAGTTTACTACCAATCGCAATCATTTCCGTTGGTCGCTCTCCCACCTAATGATTCGCTTACTTTGATTTGATTCGGAACCCACATTGGACGTTACTAACCTTCGCCTAATGTTCGCTTTAGGTGCTTTGGTAGCGTTGCATTTGGCTTCAATTGATGCCAAAAAGTTTACCCGAAGTAGGCAACGCTCGGTTTTCCGAAGGACGTGCATTCTGAGTAACCTCCTCCACGCAGGCTGGAAGGCTGAGCCTCCCAGCCTGCGTGGAGGAGGGACACGGCTACAGCATTGGCCGGGAAGCCAGAGGCTTCCCGCAAGTCGGGGCGGCAGAGCCGCGCTGAGCAATGCACTGAGCCCTAATTAGGGCAAAAATATACTTGACAACTCCACTTCATTCTGCTAAGGTTTAATCATGGAACAAGAACTCAACACACTTCAAGAGGCAATCGCCTACTTCTCGAATCCCGTCAACTGCCGTGAATACGTAGTAGTGCGGCGCTGGCCTAACGGTGTAGCCTGCCCAACATGCGGAAGCACTAAGGTAAAGTTTTCGGAGAAGCACAACCGCTGGCAGTGCAGTAGCCATCACGATAAACGCCAGTTTACCGTAAAGACCGGGACAATCTTTGAGGATTCACCGCTCGCCTTGGACAAGTGGCTTTGCGCAATGTGGCAGGTGGTGAACTGCAAGAACGGTGTCAGTTCTTACGAAGTTCACCGGGCTATCGGCGTAACTCAGAAGACCGCATGGTTCATGGATCATCGCATACGGCTTGCATTGCGGATGGGTTCGTTTGAAAAACTGAGCGGCGAAGTTGAGGCCGACGAAACCTTCATCGGTGGACTTGCTCGGAACATGCACAAGGAGAAACGCGAGCACCGCGTCACTGGCACTGGCGGAAAAGACAAAACTCCGGTCATGGGATTCTTGGAGCGCGGCGGGCAAGTCCGAGCCGAGGTAGTTCCAAATCGGAAAAAGAAAACCCTTCATGGAATAGTCCGGGGCCAAGTGGCCGACGGCTCCGCCCTATACACCGATGACCTGGATTCCTATGAAGGTTTGGAAGCCTCCTACCGGCACCAAGTTGTTAATCACGCCATTGAATATGTTAGAGGGCGGGTTCATACTAACGGGCTTGAGAATTTCTGGAGCCTGTTGAAGCGTGGAATCAAAGGAACGTATGTTTCGGTTGAGCCGTTCCACCTAGACCGCTCATGCTTATCCGGTTGTTTCAGCAAGCCCCAATATGTTGGGGTCAGTCTTGGCTTGGCGGATTGGGAAGCTCCGCCTGCCCCGCATCTCCTTATAGGTCGTGGACTTGTGCCCGGTCCCGAGACCGAGCAAGGTTTGGAACGCAGCCATAGGTTGCTTCCGCCGGTTATGGCGAAAGACGAATTCATCAAGATACGCCTGGAGCTGATTGCGGCCTACGCCGTGATGGGTTCCGAGCAACCATTGCTTCAGGTTGCCGATGGCGCGGTCGGCCAAAGGCACGGCGGACTTCGCGCCTCTATGGAGGTCGGCTCGCGAGGGTTGAGTGCGGGACACATGGTGAAACCCCGCCTCCTTCAATCCGGCGAAGCTGTTGAGGGCGTCGGTATACACGAGAGAGCCCGGTGCCACATTCTGTCGCAGGAACGATATGAGGGTGCCGCCTCGGAAATCCGGAATGACCGCCATGCGAGCACGCCCGGTCGCGCGGCCACGCTTCTCCACCGCTACCACGATGAGGGCCGCCTTCCGGCCCCGCAGTTGTCGGCTTCCCCGCAAACCCGCTTGGGTACCCCCAATCCAGGCCTCGTCCACTTCCACTTCCCCACGCAGTGGCTCTCGGGCCATGTTGACCATGGCTTGCCGCAACTTGTGCAGCATCATCCACGCCGTCTCATAACGGCGCAGACCCAGCTGGCGCTGCAAGAGAAGCGCCGAGACGCCACGTTTATCCGTGGTCATGAGGTAAGCCGCCCAGAACCAAACCGTCAGCGACGTTTTCGTGTTATGCAGAATCGTCCCCGCCGTGAGGGAGACTTGATACCGACAACGAGTGCACTGCCATCGCCGCGCTTTCACGATTTCATAAGAACTCTGGTTCCCGCACCTTGGGCAGATGAAGCCGTCTGGCCAGCGGCACTCCGCCAGATACTTCTGGCAAGCCGCTTCGGTAGCGAACATCGACTGGAACTCGTGCAAGGTTTTCGGAAACACGGGGCGCGGCACGCCCACATACTACAGCTTGTGGCTTGCTGAAACAACCGGATAAGCACGAGACCGCTCATGCTTATCCGGTTGTTTCAGCAAGCCCCAATATGTTGGGGTCAGTCTTGGCTTGGCGGATTGGGAAGCTCCGCCTGCCCCGCATCTCCTTATAGGTCGTGGACTTGTGCCCGGTCCCGAGACCGAGCAAGGTTTGGAACGCAGCCATAGGTTGCTTCCGCCGGTTATGGCGAAAGACGAATTCATCAAGATACGCCTGGAGCTGATTGCGGCCTACGCCGTGATGGGTTCCGAGCAACCATTGCTTCAGGTTGCCGATGGCGCGGTCGGCCAAAGGCACGGCGGACTTCGCGCCTCTATGGAGGTCGGCTCGCGAGGGTTGAGTGCGGGACACATGGTGAAACCCCGCCTCCTTCAATCCGGCGAAGCTGTTGAGGGCGTCGGTATACACGAGAGAGCCCGGTGCCACATTCTGTCGCAGGAACGATATGAGGGTGCCGCCTCGGAAATCCGGAATGACCGCCATGCGAGCACGCCCGGTCGCGCGGCCACGCTTCTCCACCGCTACCACGATGAGGGCCGCCTTCCGGCCCCGCAGTTGTCGGCTTCCCCGCAAACCCGCTTGGGTACCCCCAATCCAGGCCTCGTCCACTTCCACTTCCCCACGCAGTGGCTCTCGGGCCATGTTGACCATGGCTTGCCGCAACTTGTGCAGCATCATCCACGCCGTCTCATAACGGCGCAGACCCAGCTGGCGCTGCAAGAGAAGCGCCGAGACGCCACGTTTATCCGTGGTCATGAGGTAAGCCGCCCAGAACCAAACCGTCAGCGACGTTTTCGTGTTATGCAGAATCGTCCCCGCCGTGAGGGAGACTTGATACCGACAACGAGTGCACTGCCATCGCCGCGCTTTCACGATTTCATAAGAACTCTGGTTCCCGCACCTTGGGCAGATGAAGCCGTCTGGCCAGCGGCACTCCGCCAGATACTTCTGGCAAGCCGCTTCGGTAGCGAACATCGACTGGAACTCGTGCAAGGTTTTCGGAAACACGGGGCGCGGCACGCCCACATACTACAGCTTGTGGCTTGCTGAAACAACCGGATAAGCACGAGACCGCTACCTGGACGAGCAAGCCTTCCGGTTCAATTACCGGAATGATATGAATGACGGTGATCGCTTCGACCTTGCTGTGCGCCAGATTGTTGGCAAGCGGCTAATGTATAGAGAACTCACCGGTAAGACACAGGTGGATAACTTACAACCGTTCCAAACTGAAGGTTTCAGGACGATTGCCACGCGGGAAGCGCCCAAATGCCAGTAGATGTTAACGAAATCACCGACAAGCAGCTCCAAGATGTGCTCTCGTACACCGAAGGGCACTTCTTGGACGTTAAAGCCAAGGAGATAAAGCCGTCCAAACTCACAAGAACCATATCAGCATTTGCAAATGCGGATGGAGGAGAAGTCTATATCGGAATTGCGGAGAACATTACCCTGCCGTTCCCGCACAAATGGCACGGTTTCTCTAATCCCGAAGAGGCTAACGCCCATCTTCAGGTGTTTGAATCTTTATTCCCACTCGGAGAAGACTATCTCTATACGTTTCTAGGACATCCGAAGCAAACCGGTTTGATTCTGCAAGTGATTGTCAGAAAAACAAAAGGGATCATTAAAGCCAGCGACCATATCCCGTATATCCGCAGGGGAGCACAGAACTTACCGATAGATACACCTGCCAAACTAACCCTTTTAGAGCGCAACAAGGGAATTACGTCTTTTGAGAACGAACCGGTGTCCCTGGATCTCAGCAATATTTGCAATTCTGAGACTGTTATCAAGTTCATTTTGGAGGTGGTTCCTACCTCAGAACCAGAACCTTGGCTCAAAAAGCAGGAACTCATCAAAGACGGAAAACCTACAGTTGCGGGTGTACTCCTGTTTGCAGATTTGCCGCAGGCTATCCTGCCGAAGCGAACCGGTATCAAGGTTTATCGGTATAAGACCAGCGGGGAAGAGGGAACTCGGGATACGTTGGTCGGTGATCCTACTAGCATCGAAGGCTGCGCCTATGACCTCATCAAAAAGGCTGTGGATAAAACCAAAGAGATCATCAGCAACATTCAGATTCTTGGGACAAAAGGCTTGGAACCGGTTACCTATCCGACCGAGACCTTGCATGAGGTAATTACGAATGCTGTTTTACATCGTGACTACTCCCTTGCCGATGATGTGCATGTTAGGATTTTCGACAACAGGGTTGAAGTTGAGAGCCCAGGGCGTCTGCCTGCCCACATCACAACGAAAAACATTCTAAACGAACGATTTGCGCGTAACGGCAATCTTGTGCGGGTTATCAATAAGTTCCCGGACCCGCCCAACAAAGACGTTGGCGAGGGACTGAATACCGCCTTCGAAGCCATGAGAAGCCTCCACCTTAAGGCCCCGGTGTTTCTGGAGCCGGAGCATTCGGTGATCGTCCAGATCAAGCACGAGAAATTGGCTTCAGCGGAAGACACCATCATGGAATACCTCGACAATACGGATAATAAATTTATTACAAATCGAGTTGCCAGGGAGCTAACCGGTATTAGATCGGAAAACTCAATGAAGAATGTGTTCTTGAGACTTCGGGACAGGAAGTTGATTGAACCGGTTCCCGGGCGAGCAGGTTTTCGGTCGGCTTGGCAAAAGAAGCGACGTAACGGCCAGCAGAGGGCGATGTCGAGATGAAACCAGGACCAACACTGCCATTACGAGAAGAAGCTGCGTGGGCACGGCTTGACCGCGCTTTTCGGAACATCATCACCGTACCGAAAGAAGCGCTGTTGAAAGAGGAAGCTAAGCTGAAGCGCCTAAACCAGAGGAAACGGGCCAAGAAGCATGCAGTGGATTCCTTTTGATTCCTGATCTCTCAAGGAGCCAATATGACAAAAAGCAGGCCGGAGTGGAAGGTATTGTCTGTTACCTATGAAATCACTGCCCAAAGCAAGGGACATTTTAGTGTCCCTGAAGAGGTAGCTGAATTGCTTGGAGCTGAGGGAGAAGATAGCCTGAACTTTTCGATAAGTAGGCTGTCGGGCGAGAATGTTTTTGATGGCCCCCAACCGCTCAAATCCGGCAAGGAAATCATAGGTTCGCATATCAGGAATCTCATTAGGCCAAACGAGCGAATTCGAGTGCAAGCATCGCGTTTAGATTCAAAACTACCAAGTACCAAGAATCCCACCTGAATCAACTACTAGCAGGCTCTATCCTGCCTTAGGCACTTGGAGTTGTCATGTATATTATTGCCCTAATTAGGACAGCCCTGAGTTTACCTCGCCACCTGGCGGCGTAATGCCGCCTCTACGTCAAACTGAGACGCTACCCAGAACCGCTCACTCTTAAAAAGTTTGGCGAGGCGATAAGTGCTGCGGCTGAGGAATGGCAGTTGTCCGGGGGCAAAATGACGTTTGGGGCTCGGCGTGACCAGCGCTAATGTAGCCTGCTGAGGCGCAGGGCCGCACTCTGCGCCAGCCAGCGCGATGCGCGCTCCAACGGCGCTCATAGAGCGCCGCTACAGCTTCACCATGAACCGGTGGATTTCTCCCTGGTACGGCCAGTCTTCCCACCGCTTCACGAAGAGGGGTAGAGCTTCAAGTCAAGTAAGCGCTGGCAGCCCAGACGTCGCACTGATGTCTGGGAGATGCGGAGGTCCCGTTGCAGCGGGTAGCCCAGACTTCGTGCTTTTCGAAGTCTGCGGCTTTTGCGTCGTGAAGGTTGGACGAGCCGCAGACCTGCACAATACGCAGGTCTGCGCTACCCGACCCTCGACTAGTGTTTCAACGCAAAGATAAGAACCACTACTACCGCGACAACGAACAGTCCTCCCAGAATGAGGAGTGGGACAAGGAACTTGCCCTTGCCGGCTTTGGGGGGACCTGCCTGTGGCGCCGCGGGCACCGGGACTGTTATCGGCTGCATCTGCGGCATCTGTGGCATGACCGGCTGGGGAACCGTCACGTAAGGGGACTGCACAGCGGGCGGTTGAAACTGCGGGGAAGCCATCTGGAACGGTTGTGGCTGGGGCACCACCGGTGGGGACACCACCGGCGGTTGAACATAGGGCATGCTGGGAGCCACTGGAGGCGAGACATACACGCCAGGGATCGCCGGCATGGCACGCCCTGCGCTCGGTGGTGTTGCAGCCGCAGGAGGCGCCTGCGGAGCACTCTGCGGCGCTGCGCCGGCGCCTCCGCCGGGAAGCTCGAACATGCGCATGTACTCATCCTGCTCGGGTGGTTGAGGGGCGGTCGGTGGAGTTTTAGCCACCGGCGGCGCCGGCGCAGCGGGGGGCGGTGTGGCCAAGTCAGAGGGTCGCTGGAAAATCTGGGTGAATGCGCCGGGTCCTGCTTCTCGGACCTTCGTAGGAGGAGGCGGAACCACTGGTCCGGGCTCCTCGAAGAGTGCAGGTTTTTCCGCGCTTTTGCCTACTTGGTACCCCTGCATCAACTGCGTCAATTCCCCAGGACTTTGCTGGGCCGGGGAACTGGACAATGGAATTGGCGGTTTGGGCGAACTGGGGGCGAGCGGAGACCCGGCCGGGCGGGCCGCCCCTGGGCTGGCGCGGAACAGTTGAGTGAACTCGCCGGAGCCCGCTTGCTCGGTAGGCTGTGCCGGCGGCGCCATCGGTTGACTCGGCCTGGCCTCAACCGAGGGAGCAGCAGGTGGCTTCTCTTGTATCTGCGGACCCCGGAAGAGCCTCGTGAATTCCCCAGGCCCCTCGGGTTGAGGGGGTTGCGCAGGCGCGAAGGGAGTCTGGCGCGTTGTCCCGGCGGCGGGGGCAGGGCCGGACGGCATCGCCTTCGACTCCTCCGGACTAAAGAAGATGCGCGTAAATTCTCCCGACGCCCCGCCTTGAGGACTCGGCGCAGGGGGAGAAGGCGGCAAGGGTTTCTCGACTGCCGGCGGGGTGGGGCCGCGAGGCTGCTGTTTGGGGGGCCAGAAAGCCACTTCGAAGCCTGCCGAAGGCTGGCTTTCGGGAGGCTTTTCAGCCTTCGAGGTCGAAGGCGCGCTCGGCTTGTCAGGAGGGGATGAAACAGGTCGAGCCGACTGTGGCTTGGGCACTTCATTGCCGAAGAAAGCCCTTGTGAACTCACTGATCTCACCCTTTGCCTTCGAGGGCGCGGGCGCCGCAACTGGGGGCTTCGCAACGTTCGTGGGGGTGAAAAGCTGCGTTGTGCCGTCAGGCGAAGTCAAACTCTCTTGCTTGGCCTGCGTCGGCGACCCACCGGACGCTCCACCGGCCCCGGAATCAGCTCTTGGAGCAGGCTTAAGCCCAGTTGCCTTCCCTGCTGCTTCCGGCGTTCCTGCCCGTGATTGCAGCCATTTCCGAAGGTCCTGAAAAACAGGCATATCCTCGGTCACCACATAAACGCGGTCGCCCTCTTCGCCCATGTCGACCAAAATCTTCATTTCATCGGCAGTTGCGTGCCGAAGAAACCCGAAAACCAGCGAGGCCAAATCAGGCTGATTGGGAGGGGTCCGCTCCACCCAGAGTTGGTGCAGAAGCACGGTGCGGCCGGACGAAGTCTGAAGTGCTTTGAAGGTTCTGGCTTCGCCGTCATTAAGCATTTCCAGAATCTGGTACCGCCCTTGAAAGTCCATGGTTGAACCACCATCCGCGTTTAATGTGCATTCTAACACGAAATCGCTTGTATAGGCTTGCTACCTCGGCTGGATCGGGACGCAAGTAGCGCGGGCGTCTCGCCCGCTGTGGCAGGATATCCCTGTATTGCAGGGCCGCAAATGCTTGTTTTCTTAGCAAGCATTTTGCACATCTCGTAGGGCCGAATCCGTCAACTGACGGATTCGGCCAGGAGCCAGCGCCTCTCGCCCAAGGGCCGAACGCCGTTCGGCCCTACGAGACGCGTTTGTTTGTGGCGCCAGGCCGCGCTACCGGATAGCCGGAATTCTGTTGAAAAGGTAAAGAGGTAGGTGGTAGATTGACGTTGCAGCCAGGTATCGGATCAAATCCATGAAGCAACTGTCCAAAGTCGTGTGGTCAGAGGGCATGTATCTCGGACCGCACCACTTTCAAGTGCAAGGCCGCTTTTTCGAAGAGGTCACACATTTCCAGATTTCGAACTTATGGTTTGAGCCTTATGGATTGGTCGGGCTCGAACTCGATGCGGAAGCTCTGCGGAACGGCACGGTCACACTGGTGCATGGGCGCGGCATTTTTCAGGATGGGCTCACCTTCAATATTCCGGAGAGCGACCCCGTTCCGGCAGCGCGCAACATTAGCGACCTTTTCCCGCCCACCCAGGAGAGCCTGACGGTATTCCTGGCGGTCCCGCCCCACAGGCTTGGGGCAGCGAACTGCGCTCTTACCGAGGAGCAAGATAAGGGGGGCACGCGGTATACTGCCGAAGAGAAAATCCTCCCGGATGAGAATACCGGCCTCGATGAGAAGCCGCTGAAACTCGGACGAAAGAATATTCGGTTGCTCCTGGATACGGAAGATGCGGGGGAGATGCAGACCTTGCCGATCGGACGGGTCAAGAGAGACGGATCGGGCAACTACATTTACGATGAGAGCTTCATCCCGCCTTGCCTCCAGATCAGCGCCAGTCAAACGCTGATGCTGATGACCCGCCGCATGATAGAAATTCTTCAGGAGAAGAGCGTCAACGTTTCCCTTGATGGCCGGGGGCGGGGGAAATTCCAGACGGGGCTTTCGGCTCAAGAGGTCAGCCGCTTCTGGTTCCTGCACGCCATCAACTCCAGTCTGGGCCCGCTGCGTCATATGTTCGCTTCACAATGCGCGCACCCGGCGGAGCTCTTTTCCGAGCTCCTCCGGCTGGGGGGAGCGCTGTGCACTTTCGCCCTGGACTCCCATCCCCAGAATCTTCCCCTCTACCAGCACCTTTCGCTCGACAAGTGCTTTGCCGAAATCGAGCGGCACATCCGGACGCACCTCGAGCTGCTGGCGCCGTCAAATTGTATTCCCATTCCGCTCCACTCCCCCGTCAACTACTTCTACGAAGGGGAGGTCACCGACCAACGGTGCTTAGACCGCGCCCGCTGGATCCTGGCCGTTCACTCGGCCATCGGCGACGCAGAACTGATTACCAGGACGGTACAACTCGTGAAAGTCTGTTCGGCTCAGTTCGTGCCACAACTGGTCAAAAGAGCTCTGCCCGGCATGGAGCTCACACACATGTCCGTCCCCCCCTCGGCAGTGTCTCCCCGAGTCGAAAGTCAATATTTCGCCATCAGCAGGACGGGGCCTTGCTGGGATCATATTGTGCAAACCCGCCACGTGGGGATTTACATTCCAGGAGAAATCCCCAAACCGCAGGTCGAACTCCTGGTTGTCTTGGAAAACCAATGAGGTTGCAAAAATGGGTGGATATCCGTCCCAAGCAGCAATTCCGCAAAGCTCCCGGCCTGCGCCCCTGCCAGGCCGTGAGAACCTGGCCCTGATTTACCAGGAAGTTCTGACGGCCATTACGCGCTTCCGCACAAACCGTCAGACGCCCACGGATGCAGGTGTCTTCCGGAATCAGATGAAGGCGGCCATTCACGCGGCCGAGTCGGCGGCCACAGCGAGCGGTTATCCCGCAGAAGACACGCGCCTGGCCACCTTCGCCATGGTCGCCTTCCTGGACGAGTCTATTCTCAACTCGAATAATCCTGTCTTCGCCGATTGGGCCCGTATGCCTTTGCAGGAGGAACTATTCGGCGGGCACACAGCGGGAGAGATTTTCTTTCAGTGCATCGACCGCCTTCTTTCCCGCAGCGATTCCCCTCAGCTCGCCGATGTGTTGGAGGTCTTTGCCCTGTGCCTCCTGTTGGGGTATCGGGGCCGTTACAGCCTGAGTGGCCAAGAGGGCATCCGCACGGTCCTGGAGGCAATCTCGGATAAGATGCAGCGCATTCGCGGCCCTGCCCGTCCGCTGTCGCCGAACTGGTCAGCCCCACAGGAGGCGGTGCGGGCAAAGGCTTACGACGCCTGGGTGCGGCGGCTGACCTTCGGAGCGATCGGGTGTCTCGCTCTGGCTCTGATACTGTTTGTCGGCTTCAAGCTCAGTTTGATGTCAGGCGCATCCGGCTTGCACTCCACAGCCTCCATCACCACGCACTAAGGGGTTACCGTGAATAAGACCTTAAAGTACTGGCTTGCTGCACTGGCCCTCATAATCTGGCTGGTCTTATCCTGGTTTATCGGCTCCTGGCTGCACTTGCAGGGGAGCAGCCTTTGGGCGTTGCGCATCGTCCTGGCCCTGATTGGCATTGCGGCGTTCATCACCCTCGTGTGGTGGTTCCGCGTGCGGGACAAAGAACGGGCAGCGGGAATGCCCCAAGGGGCGGGCGGCGCGGCCGGGGAAATCGACATCCTGATTCGCGAAGCCGTGGCCCGCCTCCAAGCCTCCAAACTTGGCCGCAATGCCACCCTCGGCAATCTGCCGGCGCTCTTGGTGGTGGGTGAAAGCGGCTCGGCAAAAACCAGCGTGGTGCAACACTCAGGCCTCGAGCCTGAGTTGCTCGCCGGGCATACCGGGCAGGAGAAGGTCCCGGTTCCCACCCGCGCTGCGAACATTTGGTTCGCGCGCCAGTTCATCCTCGCAGAGGCGGGCGGCCCACTTGTGTCTGAACCTGCAAAATGGGCAAAGTTCGTGAAGAAGCTTGCTCCCGGCAGGCTACATTCGGTGTTTGGCAAGGGGATGCAAGCGCCGCGCGCCGCCTTGGTTTGCGTTGACTGTGAAAGCTTCATGAAGCCAGGTGCGGCGGAAGCTCTGGGCTCCAGCGGCGAGCGGCTGCGCACGCGGCTGCGCGAGATTTCTCAGTATCTGGGAATCAGCCTTCCGGTTTACGTGCTTTTCACTCGAGCCGACCGCCTGCAATTCTTCCAGGATTACGTTCGCAATCTGACCAACGACGAGGCAACGCAGGTTCTGGGCGCGACCCTGCCCATGGTCTCCTTCGCCGGGGAGGTCTACGCCGAGCAGGAAACGGCTCGAGTTTCTGCTGCCTTCGACAATCTCGCCTATTCCCTGGCCGAGAAGCGTCTCGCCTACCTTCCCAGAGAATATGACGTCAGCAAGCGCCCACCCCTGTACGAGTTCCCACGCGAATTCCGGAAACTCCGACCGATGCTTGTCCAGTGGCTCGTGGACCTCTGTCGGCCGAGCCAGTTGAGAACCGGGCCGTTCCTTCGCGGCTTCTATTTCAGCGGAGTTCGCCCCATTGTCATTAGTGCGCCGGCGCCCACCCTGCTGAAAGAGGAGCCGCTCACCCATCCCGCTGCCGGCAAGGGGGCGCTCGGCGCCACAGGCATCTTCGATATGGGGAAGATCGCGGCCCAGGTCCCCCGCCCGCCCGTGGCTGTGGAAGCAGGCGAGAGCCGCCGAGTGCCGCAGTGGACTTTCCTTCCCCACCTTTTTAACGACGTCCTCCTGAAGGATAACTCCGCCCTTACCGCCAGCGCTGCCAGCACCAAGACGAGCTTGTGGAGAAGAGTGCTGCTGGCTTCCTCAATGGGGCTCCTGCTCATCTTCATTATTGGTTTTATTGTTTCCTTCGTTAAGAACAAGAACCTGGAATCTCAGGTGGTGAACGCCGCGCAGGGGATTTCGGGTGTGCAACTGACGCCCCAACAACTCCCCTCCCTCGATGCCCTCACCCGCCTCGAGACCCTCCGCCAGTCGGTTGAGACTCTGGCCCAGTACGAGCAGGATGGCGCGCCCTTCGGGATGCGCTGGGGATTGTATGTTGGAGATGCGCTCTACCCGGACGTCCGAAAAATCTATTTTCAACACTTCCACAAGCTTCTCTTTGCACAGACGCAAGCCGCCCTTCTGCAAACGCTCTCCGCCCTTCCCGGCACGCCTGGCCCAAACGATCAGTACGGCCCGGCCTACGACACTCTGAAGGCTTACCTGATTACTACGTCGAATCACGACAAAAGCACTCGCCTGTTCCTTTCCCCCGTGCTCTCGAAGGCCTGGGCTGCGGGACGCGACATTGACCCGGACCGGGCGCAGTTGGCGCAGAAGCAGTTCGATTTTTACAGCGAGCTGCTCAAGCTCGAGAACCCCTATTCATCCGAAAACGACACGCTTGCGGTGGCGCGCGCCCGCAATTACCTCTCCCAGTTTTCGGGCGTCGAGCGGGTTTATCGCTTCATGCTGGCGGAAGCCTCGAAAGCCAACCCCTCGATCAACTTTAACCGCAAATTCCCCGGCTCGGCGGAAGTCGTTTTTGACGGAAAGGAAGTGGAGGGCGCCTTTACGAAAGCCGGCTATGCCTTTATGCAGGACGCCTTCAAGAATCTGCCCAAGTATTTCAGCGGAGAAGAATGGGTGCTAGGTCCGAAGACCGCCCAGAATGTGGACACCGCCAAGGCGGCCCAGGACCTCCAAGTTCGATATCAACAGGACTATATCAATCAATGGCGCGCATTTTTGAAAAGCGCGAACGTGGTCCGTTACAACAGCGTCTCCGACGCCGCGCAAAAGCTGGCTAAGACCTCGAGCAATCAGTCTCCCCTTCTCGCTCTGTTCTGCCTGGCAGCCCAGAATACCGCCCTTGACCAGCCGGACATCGCCCGAGCTTTTCAACCCGTCCAGGTGGTGGTCCCGCCTAATTGCCAGGAGCAATATATCGGCGCCCCGAACGCCAACTACGTGAACGGCCTGGGCGGAATCCAGGCTTGTTTGGATCAGGTCAACAATAGCCCTGCCGAGCAGAAGGAGGCCGCCAAAGCCCAATGCATGAGCCCCTCGATGACGGCTCAGCAGGCCGCCCGGCAGATCGGCCAGGGATTCAAAATCGATCAGGAAGCTCATGTGGATGGGACCGTCCAGAACCTGCTCCTTGCTCCCATCGCCTGGGTCTCAGCGGTCTTGCGTCCCGGGCCGGTGAGTGGCGCAGGGTTGTGCGCGCAAATGAGTCCCCTGACGGCCAAGTTCCCCTTCAATCCTCGGGCCACGTTGGATGCCTCGCCGCAGGAACTTACCGCGTTCTTTGATTCCTCGAGTGGCGCGCTCTCGCAGTTCTACAACGCTTCGCTGAAAAATCTTCTGCTCCCTCAGGGAGCCGAATATATTCCCAACCCCTCCAGCACTCAGCAGGTAAATCCCGCCTTCCTCAGCTTCTTTAGCCGGGCGATGAACCTCCAGCGCGCTCTGTATACGGGCGCGCCAGGACAGCTCCAATACAAGTATGCGCTTCGCCCCCATCCCACAGAGAGCGTGGGCAGCCTCAGCATGAACATCGATGGCCAGACCCTGATATACAGCGGTGGAAACGCGCCCTTCAAACAGTTTACGTGGCCGGGCACTACCGCACAGGGCGTCAGGCTGACGGTAAAGATTTCGGGCGGATCGGAATTGGGATTCCCGAGCTACGACGGAACCTGGGGAGTCTTCCACTTCTTTGACGATGCCGACAGGTGGCAGCAGACCGGGTCCACTTACAACATCGAGTGGGTCCTGCGCGTGGCGGGCGGCAGGCCCGTTACGGCCCCCAGCGGCAAACCGGTAACCGTCCAGTTTGACCTCGACACGCTCGGCGCGCCACCCATCCTCCAGAAGGGTTACCTCTCAAGTTTGCAATGCGTCTCCAGCGTGGCTAAGTAATGGGAGTGGGTAGCGCAAACCTGCGCTCTTTGCAGGTCTGCGGCTTTTAAAGATTCACGGCAGGAAAAGCCGCAGACCTCGAAGAGCACGAAGTCTGCGCTCCCCGCTGCTGGTCGTAGGGTCGCCGAGCTTCGCTCTGCGCCAGCCGGCGATTTTCCGGTCCCGATTTTCCAGTTTCCAACATAGCGCGGCGTTTCACCGTCCCGAAATTCCGCAAAAGGTTGAACCGCGCAAAAATGAGCGCGCGTTTGGAATAGGACGCATTGTCCGCTCGCGCTAAGAAGCTAATAGACCACGCGTCAAGCCATTTAAGAATGTAACTTTCGGGCCATTGCATTCAGAGGCAGCCAAGTGTATGTTCTCGGTGAGTCGGAAAGCACAATGGGAATCCTGGCTGGCGCCCCATGCTCGCCTCCTGTCGTTTATTTCAATGTGTTCATACCTTGCTTGACAGGCCCAGCAGGAAACGTGTATGGGCAAGCGGGTGTTGGGATCTGCCCAGCCGTTGCGCCTGTGACCTACGTGGCGCGTCTGCGTGAACCGTTGAGGGGTACGATTGCCTGCTACGCGAAGACAGGATCATCCATGACTCGGGGATTCAGATGAAGCATCGTGGTCGAGAGGAGGCCTGATATGCCTGACAAGCCGCTAAATACTGACCCGGAAGTTTATATGGTCGGCGGGAAAAAGCCACCCCCGCTGCCCCCGAGGGGGGTCTCGTCCGCCTTCCTCTATAACGGCGACCTTTTATTTAGGTATTTGCATTCCAAGGACTCCACCAGGATGGAAGTGGCATATTTGTTGAGTGATACCGGACTTGGGCTCGATAAGGAGGGAACGGAACTTTACCAGAGGATCATTGAATGCCAGATGAGCCAGGACGCCTGGCACGACCTGGGCTATGACTGGTGCAAAGACCAGAACGTGGATAAGTGCGTTTTTCACGTCGGCATCTATCTAGATGACCACGTCATCGAAATTGGGCCTGAGGGTGTGCTGCAGAATCCCGTCGCCTCGCGCCCACACTACGACATAGTGGTTCGTTTTCCATCGGAGGTTGCCGCGAGAATCTGTTCGACCGCCAATTTAGTGAAGGGTCTGTTCAGAAACACTTGCACAATTAAAGCTTTGTGGTATCCGGCCAAGAGGGAAGGCGTAAAGGTTGTAAAGGGGAAGACGGAGGAGGGAGGCCTCATGAACAGAAAGCTATTTAAAATCCCCCATCAAAAGGAGGCGCAGAGGGAGGTTCCCGATGACCAAAAACAACGTACGCTGCGTCTCACCGGAGGGTGGATCCCACCGGACGCATTAAATGATCTCTTTAAGGAAAACCAGACGCTCTCCAGTGCTGATGCGCACACACTCGCGCGACCCGTAGTCTGTTCCCACTTCGTAAGTGCAGTCCTGTACAAGGCCCAGTGTGGGGGTTCGGTCCACGCCGCCACCGAGGAGAAATACGACTACATCTTCAAGATGACGCCCGCGCATCTCCTGCGCCAGGCATTTACGAAACAGTACCTTTGTAAAGGCGCTGAGGTGACCGGCATGCAGCACCAGGGCAAGATGTTGCCTGAAAAAGACCTCGGTAAACTGATCCTCCGGGGGGATTATTACTGCGAGCATTTGGGATTTAAGGCAGCGGCGTAACTTCTCTTGTGTGTGTAGATTTGGGAATGAGAGAAGAAATGCGGTGTACTTTTTCGGGAGTGCCGCAGCTCTAAGGGGATATCTCCATTCTGGAAGGTGCGGCGGGTGGAGCATACGGCCCAACGGTTCTTGTCAGAATGTATGTGACCCAGGTAAGGATGTAATCTTCGGGTGTCCAGGCTAAAGCATTATAACGCCGGGTAGCGCCCCAATAGGTCGGGGCGTTTCAGTGGGCAGCGCAGACCTGCGTCCTTAGCAGGTCTGCGGCTCTTAAAGATTCACGGCGGGATAAGCCGCAGACTTCGAAAAGCACGAAGGCTGCGCTACCCGCGTCGCTCTGCGTCTAACCGGGCAGGTATGCGCCAACCCGCGATTGAAAAGGCGACCATTGCAGGCATTCCGGACTCGCGGAGGCGGGAGAGAGTCGTGCGAATCATCCTCGCCAGCAAAGATACTCCGGAACCCAAGAATCGCGATTGACGGGGGCGGAAAACCACAGAAAAGACGCTCACCCTCACGGGATGTGTGTTATAGAGATTTTGTGAGAAATCCTAGACCCACACCCGGAGGGTGAACGATGGAAGCAAGCCTACCGCAATTGATTCTGCCTATCAAGATGGAAAGAAGTTCGGAGCGGCTGACCAGTCTGGGCGGGCTGGTGGTGTTGGAGGAACTGGCGCGAGCGGTGAAGCTGTGGGAGGAAGTAGACCGAGCGCTGGAGGGTCCGAAGTCGGGACGAGGATATAAGCCGCGGGAGTTTGTGCAGGCGCTGGTGTGGATGCTGCATGCGGGAGGAAGGCGGCTGGAGGACTTGCGGGAGTTGCGGGCCGAGCAGGAGGTGCTGGGGGAGTTGGGCTTGGAAGTGGTGCCGGACGCCGGGACGGTGGGGGACTGGCTGCGTCGGCAAGGACGGGGCGGGGCGGAAGCGATCCAGCAGGTCAGCCGGAAACTGGTGGCGTCTTGTTTCGAGCAAGAGGAAGTGATTCTGGATGTGGATGCCACAGAGATCGAGGCGGAGAAGCAGGAAGCCGCGTGGACCTATAACCACGTGCAGGGCTACATGCCTTTGCTGGGGTACGTGAACGGGGTGTGCGTGGGTCACCAGTTTCGGGAAGGCAATCAGAGTCCCAGTGCCGGGATCTTGGAGTTTGCACAGAGCTGCGAAGCGGCGCTGCCGCCGGGGAAGCGAATCTATTTCCGCAGCGACAGTGCGGCCTACCAAGCGGCCGTGATTAACCATTACAGCCAGCCAGGGCGCAGTTTCACGATCACGGCGGACCTGGACGCCGCCGTGAAGCGAGAAATTCAGAACCTGCCGGCAGGGGCTTGGCAACCCTACCGGACGCAAGCGGGCATCGCCACCGACCGCGAGATTGCCGAGACGGTGCACACCCTGAACGGGACCAAGCAAGCTTTCCGGTTGATCGTATTGCGCTGGCCGAATCCGCAGCCGAATTTGTTCGAGGCGGAGCGCTATTGCTATCACGCGGTGGCCAGCAACCGGGAGGAGCCGGCGAGCGAGGTCGTCTGGAAGCACAACCAGCGAGGGGAGAGCGAGAACTGGCATAAGGAACTGAAGGTGGGTTTTGGCATGGAGGTCGCCGCGGCGACCCGTGCGGGCAGTTGGAGGCCAATGCCCTGTATTTTGCCATTGGGGTGTTAGCCTACAATTTGGGGCAAGTGTTGAAAGGGCGGGTGCTGCCGGCGTCCTATCGCACGGTGACGGTGGCCACGCTGCGCTGGAAGGTGTATCGGCTGGCGGGGAAGCTGGTGCGCCACGCGCGCGGCTGGATGCTGCAGATCAAGGCCGACCTGGAGAAATGGCTCTTATTGCAATCCGCTCGGGTCTGTTGCGCGACGCTGCGGACCTGAAGCAGGGAGGCAAAAAACGGCTAGCCGTGGAACTACCGCGCAGCGGTGTCCGCGGGGGGTGGGAAAAAATTATCCGGAGGACGCATGGGCCCCTGAATCATGAGCTGAATTGACTCGCGACTTCCCTTCGGTTAACCGAAGGTCGCGCCCGTCACCCTTTCCACCTCCTCACAACCGCCTCACCCCGCCAATCGCGATTCTTGGGCCGGAAGGCCTCGGTTGGAGACAAACTGTGGTATAAGTATGGGTAGCGGAGGGCCAAAATAGAAATTGCGGTTCGTACCGCAGTTCGGTGGTGAGCGGGACGCCGGCATCGCAAGAGACTCCGCCGCGCGCCCTCAGTTGCGCAGGAGCGTGGGTCTCGATGCCTAGAAGGGACACCCGTCAATCTCTCCGACCTAGCCGTAGGGAGCTGACCCCGGAACGTAGTTATCCCGAAAAACGCACTCTCTTTGAAAAAGTCGAAATCCTGTTTTTGTTGGCGGCGGTCTTGGGATGCGTGGTAACCCTCCTTCACGTTGCCCTGGTGGTGCCACTTCCCTACGAGCTGGACTTTGGAGAAGGACCTTTATTGGGTGTAGCCGTCCGAGTGGCGCAGGGTCTGGGCGCCTATCCGCCGGCGACCCAGCTCCCTTACGTTATCAGCCCTTACGGCCCGCTGCCCTACTATCTTGCCGGTCTGTGTGTGAAGCTTTTCGGTGTGAGCTTCACCGCCCCCAGGCTCCTCGTTGTTGCCTCAGGCATCTGGTGTGCGGCAATCATCGCACTTCTGGTGCGCTACTGGGGCGGGACGCGGCTGGTCAGCCTGGGATTCGGCCTCCTCTACTTGTCACGACCGGTGGTTGAGTTCTGGTTACCCCTGTTTCGCGTGGACTTAGTCGGACTCGCGCTCTCCCTGACAGGCCTTTATTTCTTTGCAAGATCCCGCCGCTGGTACCTCTCGGCGCCTTTCTTCGTGGCTGCTCTGTTCTGTAAGTTCTTACTGGTGTCTGGGCCGCTGGCGTGCTTTCTGTATGCCGTGTTCAGAAAAGAGATTCGGAAAGCCGGGTGGTTCGCCGCAGGCAATATCACTTTGGGGGCTCTCGCATTCCTTTGGGCTCAGCGCACAACCAGGGGGTGGTTTGTGTTCCATACGCTCTGGGCAAACGCAGGGCATCCTTTCAGTTGGTCTGACGCCGTGAATCAAATCCAGGGCCAACTGACCGGGGACTATTTCCTGGTGGTGCTGGCGCTGGCGCTTGCTTATTTCCTGCGTTCCCACCCTGAAGTCTCGCTTCCGCTGACTTATCTCGGGGTCTCTTTCCTCACTTGCCTCGCCAGGGGAAAGATGGGGGCGAATTCCAACTACTTCCTGGAGTGGCAGGCTGCGTTGTGTCTGTGCGCGGGAGTGGCTTATCACTTCTTGCGCGCACAGTCTGATTCCCGGAGCCTGGTTTACGCGCTTCTGCCCGCGACGCTGGCCGCGATGGTGGTGGTTTGTCTTAGCACACCGAACCCGGACCCAACTCTTGACTCCGCGTGCCGGCAGGCTTACGAGTACGTAAGAGATTACCCAGGTGGGCGCATCCTCTCCGAAAACCCTGGAGCGGTGGTCACGGCGGGAAAGTTCTCACCGGTTTTCGAGCCTTTCGATTGGACGCGCGAGGTGGTGGATAAAGGTTGGCCTGATACCGAGATCGTCAATCTCATCCGCTCTCGTCAGATCGATCTGATCGTCTTGGGGTCGCCCGCGAGGAGGCAAACCTTCCAGGGACGATGGCCGAACTCGGTGCTGGATGCAACTCAACAGAATTACCGGCTAGTGCAAGTCTTTGGTTGCCAAGACGCGACCTTCGTTTATCAGCCGAAGGATTTGCCCAAGTGAGAGTTTCGGACACGACGCCGCGACGCCACTTTGCAGAGGTTCTAATCGCATTCCGGGAGGGTTGGGAGATGACGGGTGAGCCGGTTCGTCCCAAACTGGACCTTGCGATGCCCGTTCATAACGAGGGCGGAGCGATTGAGCGCACCCTGCGCGAGTGGTATGCGGAATTATCTCCGGCGGTCGATCTTCGTTTCGTCATCGCCGAAGACGGCAGCCGAGATAACACCAAAGAGGTCCTGAGGAAGCTCGAGAAAGAGCTTCCCATGCACTTGGACATGGGGGAACATCGGCGCGGATACGCTGGCGGGATGATGGCGGCCCTGTCGGCTACCGCTACCCGTTACGTGCTGACTTCGGACTCCGATGCACAAAGCGATCCGAAGGATTTCTGGCGCATGTGGGAGATGCGAGAGGATTATGACTTGATCGTCGGTTGGCGAGTGAGGCGAGCTGATCCGCTCAGCCGCAAGATCATGTCCAGATCCTTCAAGCTCTATCATAGGGTGCTCTTCGGAACTCGCCTCCATGACCCCAGTTGCAATGTCATGCTGATGAAACGAGCGGTGGTCGAATCCTTGGTTCCCAAAATGGGCCGGCTGGTCGAGGGCTTTCAGTGGGAATTCGTGGCGCGCGCCACCAAGGCGGGTCTCAAGATCGGCGAGCTCGGATTGAACCACAGGCCCCGGGCGAGCGGGCGCTCCGCCGTTTACAAACCCACGCGCGTTCCCGGCATTGCGTGGCGAAACGGCATCGGACTACTGAAAGTTTGGCTGGGCCGCTAACCCCACTTTTGCAGCTAGGAACGAATTTGGCGTGAATTGGGACCTTCCTGCCGGATAAGTTTACGCCGATCAATCTGTGCTCGTGGAAGGAGGTTGTAGTGCAGAGCTACCCCCTTCCCATTCCCCTGGCGTTTTCGGCACAATGGCGTCGAGCCATGTACCCGAATTCGCAAGTTGAACGAGGTGCCGCGTCAAGCCAGGCAGCTATGCGCTACCCGGGGATTGAACTAGCGGGGGTGGATCGAGCTTGCGCGCTCGCCCCGGAAGTTATAGGCTGTGACATCCGAACCAAAAATGTGGGGGAACGCATGACTCAGCGACTCGCGGGAAAGACGGCACTGGTCACAGGCGGTGGAAACGGGATCGGGCGCGAGATTGTCCTTCGTTTTGCGGCGGAAGGAGCGCAGGTAGTTTCCTTGGATACGGACGAAGCGGGCAATGCGCGCACGGCGTCTCTGGTTCGAGAGCAGGGCGGCAGGTGTGATCCCGTGCCGGGTGATGTTTCGGTGGCCGCGGACACCGCGCGGGCCTTCCGCGTCGCCGGAAAAGTCGAGATCCTGGTGAACAATGCCATGAACATTTCCGGGGACGGGTTCTTGCACAAGGTTACCGAAAAAGATTGGGACCACGTGGTGGATGTTTGCCTGAAGGGAGTATTCCTCTGTTGCCGCCAGGCGCTCCCGGCAATGATGGAGCGGCGGTCTGGGGTCATTATCAATATGTGTTCGGTAAATGCCATCACGGGTGTTCACTTGGCGGCGTACACTGCGGCTAAGGGCGGAATGCTTTCGCTCACTCGGCTTATGGCTTCTCAATATGGACGGTTTGGAATTCGGACCAATGCCATTTGCCCGGGCACCATTCTCACCGAAAGCACGCGCCTGTACCACGAAAAGAATCCTGAAATGGAAGCCGAGTTACGTGCCTTGTACCCGGCGGGGAAGTTCGGCACGCCTGCCGACATCGCGGAGTGTGCCCTCTACCTGTGCTCCGATCAAGCAGGGTTTGTCAACGGCAGTGTGATTGTGGTGGACGGCGGGCTGGTGGCTGGCCACCAACTCCCCTCGGTGGTCGGGGCTATCGGATAAGTGGCTGTTGAAAGGATTGGGCAATAGCCTAACAGCGCGCGGGCCGGAGGGCCGCGCCTTGGAGTGCGGCAGCGGAGCTGCCGCCTTTCTAGCGCGCAGGGCATCCCACGCCAAGTAAGGCGGCAGCTCCGCTGCCGCACTCCAAGGCGGGCTCCGCCCGCAAATGTCCAGACGCAAGTCACGCCAAGTGACGAGGAAGCGCAATGGGAGGAGAGAAGACAATGCCCTTCACAGTCGGAGCGGCACGTCGTGTGATCACGCCACCCTGGGGGGTGGAGTTAGCGGGGCTGGGTTACTACTTGCAACGGACGTGGCAGAGAGTTCGTGATGACCTCACTGCCACGGCTCTGGTGGTGTGCGATGAGAATGGTCATGCGGCGGCAATTGCTTCCGCCGACCTGATGTATAACGACAGGAAATTCACGGGCAGTATCCGCGAACAGGTGGCGGCCAGTACGGACATTCCCCCGGACTCAGTGTGCGTTAACTTCTCGCACTGTCACAATGCGCCCACGGTCGGGTTTATCCGCGGGGCGGGGGTTCAAGATGAGGAATATGTACGCTTTGTGGCGCGGGAGATCGCTACCGCGATAATTATGGCCTGGCGCGATCGCCAACCGGCTCGACTTTACGCGGGCTCGGCGGAGTTGCGGGGAATCACCGAAAACCGCACGCGTGAAAACGGGCCGGTGGACACGCGGGTGAGCGTGCTTCGAGCCGATGCGCGTGGCGGCCAGCCCCTGGCGGTGGCGGTGAATTTTCATGCCCATCCCTGCGCGCATATGGAGGTGGATTTCCGCGCCGTGTCGCGGGACGTTCCAGGCGAGGTTGTCGATCAGCTCGAGGCGGCCATCCCAGGGGTCACGGCACTGTATCTGCAAGGCAACTGCGGCGACGTGAATTTTCGCCGGGAATACCGCTCGACCGATCGACGCTTCGAGCCCGCTCGGGCTTTGACCGGGGCGGCTCTCGAGGCGCTGGCCTGCGCGCGGCCAATCGAAGCTCCGGGCGTGAAGGTGGTCACCCGCACCGTTTCGTTGCCCACCCGGCGATGGACACGTGAAGAGATCATGCCGGAGCGGGAAGAAGGCTTGTATCGTCTTCGGACCGGCGACACCACCGGCTGGTTGGACGGCGTGGCGCGCGTTTGCGTTGGCGAACCCAAACGCCTGCCCATACGATATGACGGAAGCGTGGAGCGAGCCGTGGCGGCAGTTTCACGCTTTGTGGTTGAATGGACCGACCAGGTTCTGCCCGATCTCGATGCGCGGCCGGAGAGAATCGACGCGGACGTTCAAGCCATCCGTATTGGCGACGTGTACCTCGCCGCTCACGGCTCCGAGCTGTTTTCTACCTTGGGCCTCAGCCTGCGGCGCTCCTGGCCGCACGATGACTTGTTCATACTCGGTTACTCGAATGACGGAATTGGATATATGCCGGACGAATATGATATTGCGCGCCGCACTTACGCGGCGATCACCAGCCCGAAGTTCACCGCGCAATTCCCGTTCACGGGTGATTCCGGCCTCGCCCTAGTCGAGGGTCTGAAGGAAACGCTGCAAAAGACGGAAGGCTAACAGGGGGTACGCTCATGAAGATCATCGCGGTGGAAGCGAGTCCTGTTTCGCAGGTCGTGCGGCGCGATGTGGCGATTATCAGCGCCGCGGGTGCGCAGCGGGAATCGCGCTACGTTATCGTGACGATCCGAACCGACGAAGGCCAGGTCGGTTTCGGCGAGGCGACCGTGGTTCCAGTCTGGAGCGGGGAGAGCCAGCAGAGCGCCTTGCACGCGGTTCGCAACCTGTTATCTCCGCTCCTGACGGGCAAAGACCCGCTTCACGTCAATGCGCTGGCCGACACCATGGATCGCTTCTTGATTGGTAACCCGTTTACGAAGGCTGCGGTGGAAATCGCGCTGCTCGACTTGGCGGGCAAGATCCTGCGGGTCCCGGTCCACACCCTGCTGGGAGGGCCGAGAAGGAAACCTGAAATCGCCATCAAGTTTTCGATCGGCGCGTTCTCGCCCGCACAGGCGGCCACTGTTGCCCTGGCTGCCGCCGAGAAGGGTTTGCGTGCGGCGAAGGTCAAAGTCGGTTTAGACGTATCGAGCGACATCGCTCGGGTCGAGGCCGTCCGATCGGCAGTAGGGGATGGGTTTCGGTTGGGGGTCGATGCCAATGCAGGGTGGGCCGAAAGCGACGTCTTGGCTGCCATCCCCCATCTCGAGCGGCTCGGGGTAAACATGCTCGAGCAGCCGCTTCCGCGCGGCGACTTTCGCGGCTGCGCCCGGCTCCGGAAACGCACCGCAATCCCGATCATGCTCGACGAATCGATCTTCACCCGCCAGGATGCGCTGGAGGCGATTCGACACGATGCTTGTGACCTGATCAGCATCTACCCCGGCAAGAACGGTGGCATTCTGCGATCACTGGAGATCGCCCAATTTGTCGCCGCTGCCGGTTTGCGCTGCACCATCGGTAGCAATCTGGAAATGGACTTGGGAACCGCGGCCATGCTGCACCTGGCGGTGGCGGCGCCGGCGCTGGCCACTTTGGTGGACCACGACACCATCGGCCCCCTCTATTACGATCGCCACTTCACACCTACGCCCATACAGTACCGGGATGGTTACGCCCTTGTGCCCGAAGGCCCCGGCCTGGGCCTCGCCTTCGACCCCTCGGCGTAGGCCTCTGGAGTGCGGCCCGCCGGCTGACGGACGAAGAATCTACGCAGTTGTTTCTTGCGGTTAGTTAGAGAGGCTACATATATAGCGCGCTCTTAAGCAGGCGAGCCCTAAAGTGTATCAAATAGACTGGGGAGGTTCTTCGCCCCCACAATTCGGAACTCAGAATGACAGACGTCGACAAACGATGCAGAAATTTCCATCCTGACAAGTTGGACTTCAAGATGAATGACGACCCCAGCGTCGGAAATCTCCCTCGTCACTGCTTGCGCGCAATCGCGGTCTGAATAATCTGCAAGTCTTCTGCTGCGGCGGGAGCGTGGAAGACATAGCGCTTGGCGCCGGCGATCTCGAGATAAAATCCCTTCCCAGAATCCGCTGGGCCTGCCTTCTTAACCGACGTTAGGGGGGCATCAAACGAGTCGTTGCCGTTGCTCGCCTGGTAATGGACCCTGCTTTCATCAACGATGAGAGTGCCATTGCAACTTCCAAAGGCGTGTTTGTGCTCGACGGGCATGGAAGCCTGCAGTTTGGCCGCGATAGTGGTAACACTACCGGGGGAAAGCTTGACCTTCTGCTTGAAATTGTTATAAGGCTTATTCGCTACGACCTCGACGGTATGCTCACCGGCAGGCGCCCGGCTGATTTCCAGACGCCCATTGGAATCCGTCTGGCCAACGGGCCGGCCGTCAATGACGACCTGTGCCCCTGCAACACTCTGCACAACAAGCTTAGGAGGCGCCAAAGCGGGGGCTGCCGGGGCGGCACTCTCCAGGGCAACTTCATTCGCATTCAAGCGCACGCTTTCGCCAGCTACGAATTCCCTTTGCAGCTCTTTGGGCTTGAACTGGGCCGTCCTAAGTCGAATGGTGTGCGGCCCCGGTTTGATATTGGACGCGCTAAAACTGCCGTCCTGTTCAATCTTGCCCAGGGGTCTCCCATCCAGCATGACTTCCGCCGAAGGTGTGGCCCCGGCGATAACCAAGGAGGCCACTGTGGGCGCAGGCTGGAGCGCAAAGACCAACTTCGCCCCTTGCCCTTTCTGAATAGCGACGTCCTGGGAAGCCACCGCCTGAAACCCATCCTTGACCACTGATACCGTGTATTTCTTCGGTGTCAGGTTGGCAATCACAAGCTGGCCGTGCTTCGTCGTGCGCTGGTATTTCTTGCCATTCAAGAGCACAGTGGCGCCGTCCTCACCAGTCACAATCAGCAGATTGCCGACGTTGCGATCGGCGCTCAGGAAAACCGTCAGGGCTGGCGCAGTGCTCACCTGAAAACTCACTTTTCTCTCATCCTTCCCTGTGCCCACCACAAGATCGTGAATTCCTGGCTGGAGATTAGAAAGCTCCAGCGGGGCGGAACTGATGGCGCCGATCTCCTTACCGTCCATCAAAGCCGGCAGGGGGCCGTAGCTCGACAAAACCTGGCCTTGTTGAGGACCATTGGTAACCACGATCGCCTTCAGGTTTTTCGTTTCAATGGGCCCCTGGATGAGTGGCATAGAATCGTGCGCGCTCACCATAGAAACCTTCGCCTGAGAGGTCCCGTCACTAATCTCGAGCGAATGTTGCCCCTCGGAAAGGTTATCCAGACTGAATTGGCCTCCCTCCAGCGCGCCCACTTCGTTGCCATCGAGCGTAACTTTCGCGTTTTCCAGATCTGTGGAAACCCTTAATCCCGCCAGTTGCGGCGCCGGCGTCGAAGTCGGTGACTGAATTGGCGTACTGCTACTCGCCGCCTCTTCGTTGGCTGCCCGTTTCTTGAGCAGGCGAGGCACAAAAAGAGCCGCAAGCGCCACAACCACCAACACGGCTGCTCCAGTGGCAATCCAGAGAATCTTCTTCCCTGATGGTGGTTGGGCTGCCACCTCCTCCGCAGGTGCGAAGTCCAGGGGCGGAGGCGTAGGTTGCTGCGGCGCAGGCCGCCTTGGGGGCACGACGGGGGTAGGTGGCGAGGGCACGCTTGCAGTTGGTGCTTTGGGGACCGCACCCCCGGCAGAGGCCCCCGCGGCAACTGCCGAACCACGAAGGCCGGCGCCGGATTCGGGACTTGCAGGCGCAGGTTTCTGCGGAATTGCTTTAGCACGTCCCTTGGGAGGCGCCGGCTCACTCGGGGGCCTGGGAGCACGAGAAGGCAGCGCGCTTGGGATTTGCCCGCCCGCAGCACCCGCAGTCGGGGGAGCGCTTTCAGCCGGGGCGGCGGTTACGGGCTTCATTGACTCGAGGGCCTCGATCCGAGCGGAAACACGGCGATAAGCACTCGCCACTGCTGATTCGACCTCAGTATCCCCCTGGTATGGGGCAGAGACCGACTGAATTTTTCCTGCCAGAGATCTCAGGGAAGCAGGATCGGAAGCCGATTGCGCTTCAGTATCGAGGCGGCGCAGTTCTTCAAGGTCGCGGTGGCGGGCTTGGCGGTGGCGCGTTTGCTCGAAATCCTTGCTCAAGGTCGTGTAAAGCTGCGAGAGGCGGGGATCCGTGGGAGAGGAAGTCAACCCTTCCTGGACCTGCGCGAGGGCTCCGCCGATGTCCCCTTGAGCCTGGGAGCGCCGCGCCTGGGCCACGCACAGTTGAATAAACTCTTCTCTCTTGCGGTCCTGGGCGAGTGTGCGCAGACTCTTGGCAAGACTGTGGCCGGGATCGAGTTCGAGAGCCTCCTGAAGCAGGGGCTCTGCGGCACGCCAGTCAGTCTCCAAAACGGTTTGAGCACGTTTCACAAGCGCATCCAAAAGCGCTTGTTGTACGGCCGAATTGCGCTCATCCTGGCGAAGGGCCTTGCGCAACGCCTCCAACCCTTCCTGTAAGCGCCCAGCGGCCAACATCTCCTGGCCTTCCGCAAGCGAGCGCATGGCCTCTGCCATTCTGTCTTTGCCCTGCTGGACCGACTTCTCCAATTCAGCCAACTCGGTATCGCCGGGGAATTCTTCCCCTGCCTGGCGCAACAAGCTAAGCGCCCGGTCGTAGTCCCCACCGGCGGCCATCTGCTGGTCAATCTGCTTCACCCAACGTGTCTTGGCCTCGACTTGAGCTTGTTGTTCGCGCCTCTTACCCAGGCGGTCGATCTCGAAGCTCAATCCCGGGTACTGGCTGTAAATGGTCCGCAATATCTCCCACTGTGCCAGCGCGTCAGTGAACTGCCCGCGCTCCTCGTGCAGACGCGCCTTGGCAACAATCGAGTTGACCAGATCGCGCTTTTCACGCGTGAGGCGGAGCGCTCGCTCGAAGTGGGGTTCTTGGGGATTGAGTTCGAGGGCTTCTTTGAGGATGTCCACTCGCTTGTCGAGGTTCGGTTCAGCCTCGACGCGGCGGTCAATTTCGGCAATACGCGCCGAGAGTTCCTGTCGTTGCTTCTCCTCGAGGTCAAACTTCACTGCCTGAAACAGCGCATGCCCCGGGTACTTGGCGAGATACTGGTCACAAACCGAGAGAGCGGCAGAAAACTTGTCTTCCGCAAGCAGTCTTCGGGCCTCTGCGTAAGCGCTGTTCATGGCGTCATGTTCGGACCTCACTTGGTTGTAAAGCGAGCGGTAAGACGCCGCCCTTTCGGGTGCGGAGGAATCCGGAGCACGTTCGTCCAATTCCAGCACGTGTTGCAGTTTGCTGAGCGCCGCACTCACTTCCCCGCGGCTCCAGGCCTCGACGGCCCCCTGGTAAAGCTGCTGTTTTTCGGCGTGGATGCTCTGGTACTCCTGCTCCTGCCAGTCCACTTCATTCAGGAGTTGTCCCACACGGCTGTCCTTGGGTTTCAGATGCAAAGCATTTTTCAGCGCTTCCCGAGCATGACCATAGGCATGGTTAGCCAAGTGTTGGCGGGCAAGACTTAGCCAATCCTCGATCTTGCCCGCGCTCCTCTTTTCCTCGATTTCATTCTTGAGGCTCAGAGCGCCGGCGTTGGTGGCATCGAGCTCCAAGGCTTCCTGCACCTTCTGCAAGGCCAGCGGGTACTCCTGACCCTCCATGCGCGTCTTGGCGCTCTCCAGAAGTTGCTGAATTCGCTTTTGGCGCAAGGCTTGATCGACTTTGAGACGAAGCACGGTCATGTCATGGTCGATATGACCTTCCGCCTCGAGCTCTCCCAGAATTTCAGCGGCAAATTGGTAGTCTGCCTGCTCGAAAGCCTTCGTGGCGCGTTGCAGCCGTGGCCGGATTTTTGAGGAGTCAAAAATCTCGATGGGTTCATTGCGCATAGCCCGCTGCAAGGTGTCGGCAAAATCGCGCGCGGTGGGGAAACGGTGGTAAGGCTGTTTCGCCATGGCCTTATGGATGACCCTGGCTACGGTCGGGCTGACCATGGGGTTGAGATCGGAAGCGGGTGGGGGAATGTAATGCACAATGGCCTGGACAATGTCCCGCTCAGTTGCGCCTTCGAAGGGCCGCCGCCGGGTCAGGGTCTCGAAGGCCACAACCCCCAGCGCGAAGATGTCGGAAAGCGAGGAAGCAGGCTTCATCTCGACCTGTTCCGGAGCCATGTAAAGCAAGGTGCCCTTCAGGCCGGTACGCGATTGAATGTCCGCCACATGGGCCATTCCAAAATCAATAATCTTCACCGAATCATCTTCCAATACGATGATATTGGTGGGCTTGATGTCGCGGTGCACGAGGCCCTTTTCATGCGCGGCGTGCAGTCCCCGGCAAGTTTGAGAGATAATGTCAACCGCACGCTCGACAGTCAAGCGATGGCTGGCCGTCTTGATCAACTGGCCCAATGACTGCCCCGGCAGCAAGGGCATGATAAAGTACGGTTTCGCAGCGCCTTCTATCTCGAACTGGCCGATGTCAATTATCTCGACGATGTTTGGATGGTTGATGTGGGCCAGGACTTCGTATTCACGGTGGAAGAGTTCCATCGCCGCCGGATCGGAGACATCCAGCAAAGTCTTGATGGCGACGTCGCGCCGTAAGACGGAATCGAAGGCCTTGTAGACCACTCCCATTCCGCCTCGGCCCAGGACCTCCTTGATCTGATATCGCCCTTTAACTATCGTTGGTGTGTCCATTTCACGTTACCCCGCCCACGAGCCATAGTAGCGCCGACCGTTAGGTCGGCACCTTCATGTCTTCCCACCCTGCTGACCTGAAGGTCAGCGCTACACCAAAGCCCCTATCTACCAAAAAACTTCTCCAGCTTCTCGATTTCTCGCTCCGCCAGATCCATATACTTCTTGGCGGCCTCGGGGTTTCGAGAGTTAAGCGCTGCATCAGCCTTCCCCATATATTGGTCCATACTGCTTAATGAGGCTGAGATGTCCTGACGAATTGAAAAACCGGCGCGTTCCTGTTGTTGACGAAGATGTTCAACGCTGTCCTTCACAGCACTGGCACGCCCGGCAAGAGGAGTCATACGGTCTTCCAGTTCCTCGAGCTGCTTGGCGGCCGCAGCATTCTCCGCCGGCGCTTGCGTAGCCTGGGTGGCCTGGCTGGGAGGAGCCGCCGCTTCCCCAGGCGCCTGCGCTGCTGGTCCACCCGCCAAATTGGTCTGTTCGTTAGCAGCCGTTCTTTGGCCTTGTGAACCCCGCGCCACCCGCTTCTTAGGACCACCCGTAGCCAGTGGTTGCGCCATGGGGTTGCTTGATCCTTGCGTTGGTTCGGATGTTTCAGTCGGCTGGCCCGCCGCCGTCCCTCCCTGTGCTGCCGTAGTCGGAGATGAAAGTGCCGGCGCAGAGGTGGCCGGAGAGGGCTGTTGCTGGTTCTCGCCAACATTCGCCGGCTGGGTAGGAGAAGTGGGCATACTCGTTGCCGTAGATGCTGCTTGCGGCGGAGCTTGCCCGGCTCCTCCAGCCTTGGTTCTGAACAGGCGCGGCAACTGCATTGCCCCCAGCACGATCACGACAATCGCCACCAGCGCCCCCAGGGTCATATAAAGGCCGCGATAGCTCCTGGAGGTTGGCGGAGGCGGAATCACTGGAGGTTGAGCCGGCGGCACAGAAGCTGGGAATGGCACCGTCGGCTCGTGTTGCACGCCCGCCGGTTGGGCAGGTGGCGCGGCTAAGACCGCGGTTGCGGAAAACGCCGCCGGCGCGACAGGCTGTCCAGCCAAGTCTGGAACAACTGCCCGCGCAGAGGCAACCGGCAAGCTCGTAAGCCCACCCTGCACGCTCTGCAAGGAGAAGCGGAAGGCCTCCGCCGATTGGAAGCGTCTTGCCGGGTCCTTCTCGAGCGATATCATGATGATGTCATTCAGCGCTTTGGGCAACTCGGGTTGAATGTCGATGGGCGGCAGAGGAGCCTTCTGCAACTGAGCCACCATCAGGTCGTAATCACTTTGGCCTCGGAAGGGGCGAGCGCCAGTCACCATCTCATAGAGCGACACGCCAAACGAATAGAGATCCGACCGGGCGTCGAGGCCAGTGCCCTGAACCTGCTCGGGAGGCATGTAGTAAAGCGAACCCATGGTGGTGCCGGTCATGGTCAGCTTGCGATCTGTCTTAGATTTCGCGATCCCGAAGTCCATCAACTTGACCACGTTTTCCGGTGTCAGCATCATATTGGCGGGTTTGATGTCGCGATGAATCACCCCCTGCGAGTGTGCATAGCCGAGAGCGGAGAGCACCTGGGAGGCATAGTCGATCGCATCCTTGACCGGAAACGGCCCCGCCTTCAGTTTCTCCTCCAGCGTTATGCCTTGCACGAACTCCATAATCATCAGAAGTTGGTTTTCCAGGCGGAAAGCAGTGTGCAGCCCGGCGATGTTGGGATGATTCAGGCTTGCCAGCACCTTGATTTCGCGAACAAAGCGGTCGGCGAGGTCCGGCTCGTTGGCAAGGTCCGGCAGCAGGACTTTCATCGCGTCGAGGCGGTCAGAGATCAAGTTCTTGACCTTGTACACCCTGCCCATGCCCCCCGCGCCTAGTACCCCAATGATCTGATAATCCCCAATCTGGTCCCCAATCTGAAAGCTCATGGCTCATCCCCCGCGACGAAGATCCGCTGTCTGGCTACTGTCATGCTGAGCGCAGCGAAGCATCTCGGCAGTTTGCTGATGAGCGGCGGAGAAGAAGAACAACTGCGGAGATTCTTCGCTGCGCTCAGCATGACAGGTATTGAGAACAAATTCCGTTATTGAGAATTCCTCACGGCGTCGCCCACCTTGGGCGGTTGTCCCGAATATGTCCCCGTCGAAGAAGTTTCATCCACTTCGGAAATGGTCACATCTCCAACCTTGGTCACAACGGTCTTCAGCACCTTCCCTGTCGCCGGGTCCTTGATTTGACGCCCTTGCCTGAAAACGCTCAGGTGGTCGCCCACTTTCACGCCTGCTTTGCTTCCGACGTTCAAAATGAGGGTATTGCCAGACACATCCGCCACCAGACCCGAAATTTGCAGGGCCACCGTGGGAAGGCTAGAGGCCTTGCCGTCCAATTGTTTTGCCACGTCGGTCACGGCCTGTCCCACGGCTTCGCCCAGAATGGTGTCGGCAAAGTTATGGCTGGACATGTCGACAGCGCCGCCCCCCGCCCCGCCCCCACCGCCCCCCGCCCCCAGCAGCGAGATCCCGGAGCGTTTCGACTCCCCTTTCCCCTCGGCCACCGCGAGAATTTCACCCGTGTCGGTATTCACCATTCGAGCATTGATCCCTACCACCGCTTTCGCTTGGCGCTTCCCCACTCCCCCGAGCCCAAACCGGCCAGTCAAACCTCCTATCGCTCCGCCTCCTACACCGAGTGACTTATCGTCCCGCCCAAATTGGGTGATGCTGCCCACAATAATTGCCTCCACCCCCAAAACGCGCCCAATCTTCGCGGCGGTATCTGGATTGGCGCGATCGCTGTTCGAGAAGTTCTGTTCGTGGAGGATCTTGTCCAGAGCTTTGCGTTCGATGACGGAATACACCCCATCATTCACGAGACGCGTGACCATCAGGTCCGCGATGCCCCTGCCCACGTCAACGTCGCTCCCGAACAGAGCGGCCACACTGCTGTGAACCGTCGCGTAATCAAAATCCATAACCGCCACGCGCTTCTTGTTTTGCGCCCAGCCGGCCGGCACTAGCGCGAACATTAGAAAAGTGATTCCAAGAACCTTTTTCATTTTCTAGCCTCCTGAGGATCGGAGATTTGTAGGGGTTCGGCCACGCATTCCCGAGCCTCACGACCGGGAAAGTGCTCCCCTATTCCCGCTTTTTCTGTCCGCCGCAAGGTGAATTCGAACTCTTGAGATCGGGCGTTCTTCGCCTTGCCATGGAGATGCAGGGGACTACACCTGTCCACTCTCTCTTGTTATCCCAACTCAATTCCGAAATGCTAGCACCTTTCGGAGTCGGGAACAAGGATGCTGCGGGAAAATTGGAGAAAAACAGAGGTGAAGGTTGCGGGGGAGAGCCAGACGTTGACACCTATCCAATCAGGACGGTGGGAAGGCCGACCACAATGGTGCCGCCGTGGGCCGTCAAGTCACCAATTCGGGCAGCAGGCTGTCCACCCACCAGGACCGTGAATGATCCCATTGCAATTACATCCGGCGGGCCAACGCATACCGCCATGTCACCCACGCGGGCTTGAGGCATGCTCCCAGTGAGGACGGTTGGGCAACACGGAGGGAGAATAGGGCCACCCACATGAGGTACAAGTACGGTCACCATAGGGCACACGTGCATGTCAGTTACCCTGGCAGCAGGCTGTCCCATTGTTCGCCTCCCAGTTCAAGATGAAAAAGCCGCCCCCTGTCGTTCTGAGTCCCGACTTGTCGGGACGAAGAATCCCGGCAGTTCCTTTGAACGGCCAGTCCGTCAGGTGACGGATGAATATTCCCTGCGAACTGCGGAGATCCTTCGTCGTCCGCGATTAAGAATGGCGTCCCGCCGTGGCAGGTTCAGGATGACATTCCTGGGGTCTCATGCAGGCTTCGGACCGGACTGCATCCTGGCCATCAACGCCATGCCCTTTTGCAGAAAGGCGCGATATTTTTCAGGCGCTTTCTCCCGCTGGTCTTTGACCGCAGAGACAATTATCGCCCCAGCCACAATCTGCGGTGTTATATGGTCCGTGGGAGCGACGGGCGCAAGATTCGCCGGTGCGATGCTACCCCCGCTAAAGAATGCCGCCAGTGCCAGACAAGCTGAAGGGCTCTCCAATCCCTCTTTATCAGCCGCAACCTTAGCAGCCCGGCGATTCGCCTCATCGGGATTGGATACCCATCTCTCCACCGCCATATGGGCTTCCGAGATCTTTGACGCATCCTGTGTTCCGAGGATTTGGCGCACACAAAGGCATCCCCACCCCACAGCCTCTCTTTTTGGAAGGACATAGGCAAGGAATCGGATGGCATCCAGGAAAAGCTCCTTCCCAATAAGAAGCTCGAGAAACTGCCGCGGCGTAAATTCATCTTTCAGCAACGCTTTGGCATCCTCCTTGAGCTTGGCCCGCTCACAGAGGTCTCTTAAAGTTGTCCCCGATTTTGTGGCCGGCTCCGCGTTGTCCATGATGCCAACTTCCTTTCCTCGTTGACTTTACTTAACAACTGGCCAAATTGGTGCCTCTCGGTTCTATCGCCGGAGTAAGGGCTTCTGCCGTGCCTCATGACACGCTAGTTGATGTATGTAAGTAAACCCTTCAACGTCAGGAACCCGGTAGCTTCGATCGTGATCATCGGGCCTTTGATGGTCACGCCCATCTGGTCAAGCTTGACGCTGCTCTGGCCAACCTTCAGTTCGATGGACTGCATGGCCTCTGTGGTATGGCTTCCCATGCTGATCGTCAGGGAATCGTTACCCATGCTGACGGTTACGTCCCGATTGCCTTGCTGGATGGTGATCTTCTCGTTGCCTTCTTCCACAACCTCCGTACGATCGTTGTGAATCGTTATGGTCTGATTATTACGCACGTTGAGGGTGTCATCGTTTTCTACATGCACAACCATGTCCTTTTGGGCGCGCATATAGAAATACTCAGACCCCTTCGTATCGGTGAAACTCAGAACGTTGGCGTCGTGCTCTCCTCCTCCCTTGGTGCTATGGGACCGGAAGCCACTAGTGTTTTGGTCGCCTGGCAGGGTACCGGGCGGCATTTGTTCAGCGTTGTACACCTGACCGACAATAACAGGGTGGTCGGGATTGCCTTCCAGGAAGTCGACGAGGACCTCCTGGCCAATCCGGGGAATAAACATCGCTCCCCAGTGATTGCCGGCCCAAACCTGTGAGACGCGGCACCAGGCCGTGCCGGTTCCGAGACGGTCCCAGGGGAACATAACCTGAATCCGGCCATATTGATCCGTGTGGATCTCTTCACCGCTCGGACCAATGACAATTGCGGACTGGAGGCTGTTGATCTTGGGCCGTCCGGTCACACGCAAAGGGCGGAAAGGAACTGAAAGAGGAATGCACGTAAAGGTATTCGAGTAAGACTCCCCTGCTGGGGATGTCGATGTAGGGTAGGCGTCAGTCACTGCGGTGTGATGTATCTCCGTCAGGACGTAATCGGTATTCATGTCCTTGCGCGGATGCTCTTCCAGGGTGAACTTATAACCGCTGACAAACATACGGCATCTGCTCGTTCCATGAGCGACAAGGTGTCCGGCTTCTTCCTCTTCCATGCGAATTTTGCTCAGAGACTGTCCAGCGCCCTTGGTCAAATGCTCTGCGAAGTAATGGTAAGTCTCGAATTTGCTGTTTCCTCCGACCTCATAAACGGTGGGCTCGCTGGCCATTAAACTGGTACTTGGCGTTTTAAAATTGTAGTCCGTGTGAGAGTATTTCCCAGTGCGCAGTTCCTGTTCGATGTGCCACCCGGTTATGACATCTTTCTGGGGGCCCCCCGCAACCGTGACATAGCGGACACTGCTTTGCCCGGGACAGGAGCTGTGGGTGGTTGGAGAGTCCGCCAGCACCAGTGTGTGTTTCCCCTGCTGGTGCTTGAAAAAGTAGAAAATTCCGTATTGTTCCATCAAGCGGGAAACAAAGTTAAAATCCGACTCCCGGTATTGCGCACAATACTCTCGCGGATCGTAAGAACTTTGCAGTGAGTTCGTGTAGTCGTTGAAACCAAGATCGCTGAACACCTTGGTGAGGATATCCGGAATGCTCTTGTTTAGGAAAATGCGGCAATCCGCATTTCGGGTCAGAAACCAAAGCCAGGGCACCATTTCAGCACTGTACGACGTAAACTGTTCTTCCGTCGCATGCTGCGCAAAGCGGCTGATGACGCCGTTGAGGTACCGGTAGGATTTGTCGGGTTGTTTCAAAGAGATGGTCACGTTCTTCCCGACGATATCTGAAAATGAAATCGACGACTTTTCGGATAGGAGGTCGAGCTCAAACCTGAAAAGGCGTGAGATGCCCTCTGTGCCCCTGAAACCCTGGAGCAGCAAAACATCCTTTCCCAGGGGAGTGTCAATCTTAAACAGCCCACCTTCTTGAGTGAAAGTGCTCATGGTTGGACCCTCGTTGGTCCAGTCGAAAGTCGAGAGTCAAAGATCGAAGAGTGACGGCGAATCACCCGCAGGAGCCACGCCCTCCACTCCTCGACTCTCGACTCTCAACTTCTTGACTGTTCTGGGTTCAGTTGTACACAAAAGCGCCATCCGGGCCCACACCCACGTGAAGGGCGCTTATCTTCTCGCCTTCCGACATCCGTCCCAACAATTGCCGTGAAATATCCGGGAGCAACGTGTTAGTAAGAATATTGTCCACGTTGCGAGCTCCGCTTTCAACTTCCGTGCAGCGGCTAGCCACCGCATCCACCAGGCAGGGTTCATAGCTAAGCTGGATCTTATGGTTTTCCTGCATACGCCGCTGTATCTTCCCCAACTTCAAGACCACGATCTGTTTCAGCGATTCATCGCGGATCGGGTAGTAGGGGATCACCACCATGCGGCCCAGAAATGCCGGTTTGAAGATCTTGTTCAGTTCCGGCTTCAGCGCCTTCACGAGGCCCTCAGAATCCGGCATGGTTTCCGGATCAGCACAGAGCTTCATCATGCGGTCCGTTAGAGCATTGGTGGTCAGTATGATAATGGCATTCTTGAAGTCGATTTCGCGGCCCTCGCCATCTTCCATCATGCCTTTGTCGAACACCTGGTAGAAGAGCTCGAGAACATCGGGGTGAGCCTTCTCGACTTCATCCAGCAGAACCACGGAATAGGGGCGGCGGCGGACAGCCTCCGTCAACACTCCACCTTCACCATAGCCGACGTATCCGGGAGGGGAGCCTTTCAGAGTCGAAACGGTGTGCGGCTCCTGAAACTCGGACATGTTAATGGTGATCAGGTTATGTTCTCCACCGTAAAGTAGATCTGCAAGGGCCAGCGCGGTTTCCGTCTTGCCCACACCGCTCGGCCCAATCAGCATGAAGACCCCGATCGGCCGATTGGGATCATCCAAACTGGCCCGCGACGTCTGAATCCGCTGGCCGATGATATCCAGGGCATGGGTCTGGCCAATCACCCGTTTTCCGAGGTGAGAACTGAGCGTCAGGACGGTCGAAATCTCGTCTTTAAGCATTTTGCCTACCGGAATCCCTGTCCACGCGGAGATCACCTCACTTACAATCTGGCCGTCGACTGCTACCCTCATCATTGGCGTTTCGCCCTGCAAGGCTGCCAGTTCCGCGTCCAGTTTCGTCAGCTCCGCTCGCATAGCCTCGGGATCGCGAACCGGGGCAGGTGCAGTGGCAGTGGTAGTGGCGGCGGCAGTGGCCGCGGGAGCGGCAGCAGCCCCACCCGCAGGATTAGCCACAGCGGCTGGGGAGGCTGGAGCTGCGCCCTCCGGCACAGCTTGGGCCGCCGACGCCGCGCCGTGGCCGTCACCGGAAACCGCCGCCTCGACCTGGGCACGCAACTCCCGGATCTTCGAGACCAATTCGTGCTCTTTGCTCCACCGTTCTCGAAGTGTCTTCAGGCCGGCCTCTACCTCCGCTTTCTGTTTTGCGATCTGTTCCAGGCGTTCCTTGTGGTCGGCGCCCAGCGCACTCTCGCGTTCGAGAATTCGCTGCTGAACTTCCAAGTCGTCCATTTGGCGAATGGCATCCTCGATGGCGGGAGGCGTAGCACTTTGGCCGAGCGCCAGGCGTGCACAAGCGGTATCCATTACGCTCACCGCCTTATCGGGAAGCTGACGCCCGGCCAGGTAGCGATGCGAGAACTTCACCGCGGCCACCAAGCCCTCATCAAGAATGCGGACCTTGTGGTGTTTCTCCAGGGCGGGAATTATTCCCCGCAACATGACTGCACATTGCGTTTCGATGGGCTCTTCCACCTTGACCACCTGGAAGCGCCGCGCCAGCGCCGCGTCCTTCTCAAAAAACTTCTTGTACTCGGACCAAGTTGTGGCGGCGATGGTTCTCAATTCGCCCCGGGCCAAAGCAGGTTTAAGCAGGTTTGCCGCGTCGTTCTGGCCGGCCTGGCCACCTGCCCCAATCATGGTGTGCGCCTCATCAATGAAGAGGATGATCGGAATCGGCGATGACTTGACTTCCTCGATCAGGCTTTTCAACCGGTTCTCGAATTCACCTTTGATTCCGGCTCCCGCCTGCAATAAGGCCAGATCGAGGGAGCGCACCGTGACATTCCGAAGCGGGGGCGGTACATCCCCTTGGGCTACCCGCAGGGCGAAACCTTCCACCACCGCGGTCTTTCCCACCCCAGCCTCGCCGGTGAGAATGGGATTGTTCTGCCGACGGCGCATCAGGATGTCGATGATCTGGCGAATTTCCATATCTCTTCCGAGCACCGGATCGATCTTGCCGGCCTTGGCATTCTCGGTAAGATTGATCGTAAACTGGTCGAGATTGGCCGTCTTGCCGGCGCCGGCGGGCCGGGGTGCGCCGGGAGCGCCCGCAGGCGCCGCCACGCTTGTCGCCATTTCTTCTGTCGAGGCTTCCACAATCGAGAGGAAATCTTTGCGTAGAACGTCCCCGTCAACCTTCTGAAACTCCCTGCTTATTTCCCGGCTCAGCCTGCGCAGCTCATCGTTGCTGGTCAGGGCAAGGATAGTGAAACCCGTCCGGACCTGCCCGGCGTTGTAATCAATAGACCCGATGGTCCACGCCTCGGTCATCATTTTCACCACGGAGGGGCTGAGAGCCGGCGTCCGAGCATTGCCGGTCTTGATTTTGTCCAGGCTGCGGGTCAATTCAGCCGAGAACCGCGACTTGTCCACGCCGAAGTGGCTGGCGATGCCGGCAAAGTCACCCTCCGCCTGGTCCAGGAGCTTGAGCAGATAATGCTCGACCTCGATATCGTAGTGCGTCCGGGACAAGCACAAGCCAGCGGCCGATTCAAGCGCGTTACGGGTTGAGTCATTAAGCTTCCCGATCAATGATTTAAGGTTTATTGCCATGTGCGTTTCCCTCCCAAAGTTGCAGTATAGTGTCTGCCACGTCTCTGGTCATCTCTTTGGTTCGGCCCCAGGTAGTCCAGCCCAGTCTCGGGCCAGCTTCCGCCTCGGCGCCAAGTTCACAACGCGGGACTTCGTGGCGGTGCAAGACAAGCTGAACTTCAAAGTCGAACTCGTCATTCGAAAAGAAACGCGTCAGTACCCGTAACGGCTCGAAAGCCGAACCTGTGGGCAAGAATTCCATGTACTGATCGAGCGACAAGGGCCCGATTCTTATGCGCACCCGAGCAGTCTGGTCCCAGATTTCGTCGCCCACCACCGCGCCAACTCCCAGTTGCTCGGAATAACTGTTTCTGCCTTCGAAGCTGCACTGGTCACTCCTATCAAGCCTGTACCAACCGCCCGCGAATTGTTCTACCTCGACCGGGACTTCGAAGTAATCGCTCAGAATCTGTTCCAGCGCCACCGCCGACCGCGGATGTTGCGCCAGCAGGCCCGAATAGTAAAGCAGAGAGTCATCGGGGACAGCCTGCCTGTCCTGGAGGCCAGCGGTGCCGAGCCCTATCAAATCCAGCACATGATGCGAGAACTGGTCGCGTTCACCGCGCTCATAAGCGATCCAGAAGCGATATTTTTGCCAGGCCTGAAAGAAAAGGGAGATGATGCGGTGGTTGAAAGCGTCGAAAAAATCGGTCGGCGAGGAATCGCCCGTCCGAGCTCGATCGGCCAGGAAAACCGTATAAGTGAGCGGCAGCACACCTTCCGGGCCAGTCAACCCCATGAAGTTGACCTTCATCTCGACGGGGCCCCGCGCTGGCCAGGCCAGAGCTTGAATCTCGCTGGCCGGAAAGACCAGCGTCGAATTAGCCCGGAAGCGGGCCACTTCCGCCGAGGGCGGAGAAAACTTGCCCACCTCAACCTTGTCGGGGAGGAAGCGCTCGAGCAGGCGCACGGCTTGGAAAAACTCGAAGAGGTAAGGCTCGGTACGCAGCCGCTCTTCCAGGGCCGACTTGGCTACATCAGGATCGCCTGGCCGGCTCGCGGTGGCCATTCTTTCAACACCTCCCTCCGCTGGCGCGTCTTGACAACAAGCTGGCTGAAGCTATTGAGCGAAGCGTACAACGCCAGAAAACGTTCTATCACGGCAGCAAACAGGAACACTCCTCCGCCCACATACTCGTCCTCGTCGAACTCCATCTGGACCCGCGTCCCCCTGGCGAACGTAATACCATTTTCCGAAATGATCCGCGCGAAGTGACGCCGGCTATCCAAGCTCACGATTCCCGCTACTTGTTTTTCAAGGTCGACAGAATCGGAAAAGTTGTAGAGGCGGAGAATTTCCTGGAATGCCTCCTTGCCCTCCTCCACGATGGAAAGGTAATTCAAGGCCAAATGGGAAATAAGGCGCCAGAACGCGCCCCTCCCCAGGGGAGGGCGAAGGGTTGCGGTGGGCTTGCGCAGGGCCACCCCGCCCTTGATCGATCCAATTCCCTCGATCTCGAAATCGCCACTTTCGTTCCCGAAGGGCAAGCGGGCCAGGATGTCACGATTGGTGCACGTGCAGCGAATCGTGATGGTCTCGGCCTCAGGCAGGGAAGCACGCGAGGAGAGGTTAACCAAGTGCAGGTAGACTTCCGTGCCTTCATCCCCTTTCCGCCTCGAGGGCCGGCGCGTAGTGTGCCAAAAGGTTTGACTCTTGTCCCTCAAAGTTCTGTGCCGGTAAGCGTAAAAAGGCTCGTAATAAGTAATCTCGTGCGTCTGGGGATTCGAACTCAGGACTTCGTCGACGGAAAAAATCTCCGTGGCATTCCTTCGCCGCGCGTCCGGCACGATCGGATATTCCGCGCGGCTTTGGGTCAGCAGAATGGGCTCAGCCGTTTGCGGAAACAGATTGATCACCGGGGAGCATCCCAGACGAATCGTCTTGGCATTGACCCCAACATCCAATCGCTGTTGCCGGTGGCCGACTTCAAAAGGTGTGATCAAAAATATCAGTTCGGCGCGGCCACCCAGGCCCGCTCGCGCCAGCTCCTCCAGCCCCTGGAGTTCAAAAAAGAAAAACTTCTCCGGCAGCGAAAAGTACTCCTGAAGAAGCCGGTAGCCCACAAAGGACCTTCGGGGGTACGGCAGCATGGATTCTTCTTCGGAGAACCCCATGGGCCGTAAAGGGTTCGGGGGCAGGGTGACCGGAGGTTTGCGGCTGTTCGCAGGGTCTCGAAGCACGACTTGAGTGCAATTGTTACAGAGCAACTCGTAGAGCGTGTGGACGATGTCTCCTTCACCATGCAGGAAGAAGCGCAGCGACGGAAGCTGGAGCTTGTCGAAGCTTACATCGGAAAGGCAGCGAAGTTCCAGCCGCAGGGCCGCGACCGCCTCCGGGGCGCGCAGGGGAGGATTCAGCTTATCCGGGGTCAACCACTTCGCATCGGCAACCTCAAAAGGCCACAGGGTCACATCGTAGCAGGTGCGGAATTTGCAGGGCACTCCCTCGATGGGCCGTGAATAGAGCACCGAGCCACGGGGAATTCTCAGGCCTGTAGTCAGCTTACCCTGCGCCGGATCCAGATGGAACTCCGCCACCGTCGTCGAAGGGATCGGCCTGAGAAAATGAGGATAGAGAACGCTGAGCAGCCCCTCCGTGATCTGAGGAAACTCGTCGTCAATCTTCAGGTGAACGCGCGCCGCGAGGAAGGCAAACCCTTCCAACAGCCTCTCAACATGCGGGTCGTCACAACGGTTGGCTTCCAATTGCAGGCGCGCCGCAATTTTGGGATGCTTCTCGGCGAACTCCGCTCCCATCTGCCGGAGGAAGCTCAGTTCGCTCTCGTAATATTCCAAAAGCTCATCACGCATTCTACGAACCCTTGACTTCGTATTGGCCGCTCATCGGTTCCAGCACGGTATCGAAGTAAACGTGCTCGGGGGCAGGATCCATGCGCAGTAAACCGTCGATGGCGAAGCGAATGACGCGCGTATCGTCGGTTGCGGGCTCCAGAGTCACCTTGATGTTCAGAAGCCTCGGCTCAAAGACGTCAATCGCCGTCTTGATGGACTCGAGCAGGAGCGCCTGGTCATTGGAGGATCGCAGATACAGGCTCGAGACGTCCGGCAGTCCGTAGTTGTATAGGGAGCGTTCCAACTCCTTAAGAGACGCCGGGGATGCATCGATCGTCCGCCGGGTATTGAGCAGCCATTCCAAGTCGCGTCGCAGCGCGGCCTTCAACTCACGCAAGGATTGAGCTCTCGTAGGGGGGGGCTCCAGCTTGCGCTCGGGCTCCCGATCGATGAGCCGATCAAGCACCGACAACGTAACTGGACCTTCCCTTTGTGTTGTCGGCATCAGGATTCAAGACAGGAAATAGCCTGGACCGGATCAAGACGGACCACCTTCTCAAAAAGCCTGGCCTTTTCCGATTCATCCGCCTGTACCCTTCGGCTGTTCTTCAGAATCATGACCAACGCCTTGGCTACAACTTCCCGATCCTCCCAGACTTCCAGGTGATTGTTCTCAATAACGGCCGCCAAATCCTCGATAATGGGTTGGGCAATCTGGCTCTTTCCGGCAGAAATGCAGACCTCGACAAGTTGCATCTTGCGCAAAAACTGGCCTCTTCCCGAAAGCTGTCTTTGCACCTCGAGCTGCATCAATTCAATGGCCTTTTCTGCCTGCCCGGCGCGCAGTGACTCTCGGGCCAAGTCGTAGCTGTCAACAAACTTCCGGTGCCATCCCGGGGCAGAGTGATTCTCCAGGACAGGCGTTTCAGGAGAAGTGGCATCCGGTGACGGCGTCGTAGATTCGGCCGCCAGTTCTTTCAGCCACGTCTGGGTCTCGCTATTCACAGCCGGCGTGTCATCGAGCAAGTTGGTCTCCAAGAGCTGCGGCAGGTCGCGCAGGAGCGCTTTCAGCTCTGACCGGATGGCAATGGCAATCCCCTCATACTTTCTTCCCAACCCTACACAGGCATCCACGACGAAACGTTGCAGATCAAGCCAGCCACGGCTGCATGGAAGCGACATGGCGTTTTCAGCCGCCTCCAGGAGTTCCTCCCACTTTCCCTCAATCGCCAGTCTCTTGATATGCTGTCGAAGCACTGTGGGTGGACCATCCAGCAAGGTCATATCGGAGGTCTGGAAAGCGGCCCGAAGCTCACCCCACCTTAAGCCCCTCATCATCAGGTAAGGAGCCGGGCTGTAAGGGTCCAGCTTCCGAAGAGCCGCGGCGGCACGTGACACACCGACAATCGCCTCCCGGCGTCCGGGAGGTTCTTTATCTGCCAGAGGTATTACAATTCCTGCCACCCCGGCAGCGGCTCGCCCAAGCGTTCCCCCGGCGGGGGCACCCTCCCCGGCTTCACCCGCCGCGCCCTGCTCGGCTTGAACTTCAACCGGATCCGGCTCCGTCTCCCTCTTTTTCTGGAGGAGCAGATGAACGGTATGCCGGATAGTTTCCAGCCATTTCTTCAGTTCCCTGAAACTTGGCCCAGCATCACCGAACTTCTCCTGGCAGAGAGTATCCAAGGTTTGGAGCGTGGCCGTACAATTGTCGAGCGTAGCTTCAGCACTGACGTAAAAAGCCTTGGGGGTTTCGCTGAAGGACTTATCGAAGGCCTCCGGTGCCACTTTCCCCTGCTCAAGAGCTTTTGTCCGGGCCTCTTTCTTCACCTCGGTGTCGGCCTGTTCTTCATAGCTGATTTTTCTGGACTCGGTGTAGTCAAGCCAACCATGTTTCGCCTTGTTGAGGGGAGCCATTTGGAGGGGAAGAATCAGGTTTGAGCCGACCCAGTCGAGCGGTGCCGCCCTCAGCTCTGCATCGCCATCCTCGAGTTGGGGGTACAAGGTTTCCCAGAAGGTCCCGGCAAGCCCGCGCAGGAGTTCCAATCCCTGCTTCAGGCCAGCGAATCCCTCCGTCCGCAGCAAAGCGTCCGTAAGCCACGCGGCTATCTGCAGGTCTTTACTCTTGTTGGCGATAGCTTCAACAGCCAGCTTTACCACCAGAGGGTAGTCCGCCTTCTTGATCTCGATTTTCCATTCGCCCTGTTCAGATTCTTCCTCTTCCCGGCGGGCTTCCTTGATTTGATCGTAGATGGGAGTGTAGCGGAGGTCTTCTCCGCTGGCGTTATTTCCTGGAATCGGATTGAGTAGGTTATCTGGAAGAGGCATTTTGAGCTAAACCGTAGCTTGAGGTAAATTGAATTCCAGTTGTCGGACCTCGAGAAGTGGAAATTCCTCGCCATCCACCAGCAACATCTTCTGGCCGATAGGCACCGCCGCACCCGACTCGTCTTCCTCCCAAACCGTCATCCGGCCAAGGCGAACGGCCTCATCCGAATGTTGCCAGGTGAATGGGGACAAGACCGGCAACAAAACCTCCCCAAGCTCGGTACCTTTCAAAGCAGGCCCCGCCCGAACTACGGCAGGAGTCCAGAGCAGGTCGCGCAGCCGGCGTGGTGGTTGGATCTTGATTGAAGCCAAATGTTCAAAACTGATCCAGAGATAGTTCCCACCGGCATAAACCTCCAGGCGAGGTCCAATCCGGGGGTCGCCGTCCGCAATCGTCTGGAAGGCCTTGCCGTTCAGTGTACCGGTGACCGTTTCCACGGCAGAGGATGCCCCCCCAGAGGGCTTCGGGTATTCCTTCCTTTGGAAGAGATCCTGGCGCGTCCTTTCAGCCTGAAGGGCACTGCGGTAAAGCAGCGCTCCCATTTCGCTGTTTGGGCCGGCTTCCGCCAGCATGTCCAGCTGTTTCTCGGCTCGTTCGTACTCTCCCGAGAAGCAAAGCAGCTCAAAGAGGAAGGTGCGGCGCTTCGTGTCCGAAGGGTGGCTTCGCACTTCAGCACTCAATGCCTGCACAGCCTCTTTGAGTTTTCCAGCCTGAAAGAGTTGATTCGCGTTTTCCATATTCGTTCGCCGGCAATACTCCACTTGTCCGAGCCTACTAATCTACCAGACCCGTTCTCCCCCCTCCCCCTGAGGGGAGAGGGGCCAGGGGTGAAAGGTCCGACGAGATTGGGTCGTCAACAATTAAGGGTGCTAAGACACTGGACTATGCTGTTTGCTCCCTCTTCCTGAGGTCGTATTCAACGTTCCCAGCCGAGGTCAGCGTTCCAGACTTATCCTGCTGCTTGTAGTCGTAGTTGATCTTACCGTAAGTGAACGAGAGGGATTCCGTGCCCACATCTTCACCCGCCGAACCGCCGCATTGCTGGCTCGAAACGTAGACTTCCGAGAATTTGAGGGTAAGGAAGTCCTCAGGAGTCTTCTGGCCTGTTTGCTTGCTACAGTAAAGTGTTGCCTCGTCCACGTGTTTACCCGTGATGCAAAGCTCCAGGAGCTTGGGGCTGGACTTGTCCACTCTCTTGGTAATGCTGAGATCGGACATCGAGACCTTTCCCGCGCTCATACCAGAGCCGACGATAGTAGTAGGGTTGCTTGCCCCCCAACTCCAGGACAGCAGTTCAATTTCTTCCTTGTGTTTCGTTGCGGCACTCTCACCCTTGATGCTGCCAAATTTCAGATGGTATTCAATGGCCATATCTCTTCTCCTCGTAGGATTTAGGTTTTCTATTGAACACGAGGCGGACTCGTGCTCGGAGTCCGCCCTGAGCCGCTTAGTGACTAGCCTTTGGCGGACTGCGGCAACGACGCTACCAACCGCAGCGAAACCGTAAGCTCGTCGAGTTGGAAATGCGGGCGAAGGAAGGCCACGGCGCGGTACGCGCCGGGCTTGCCCTTTACCTCTTCCACATCGATGCGCGCTTCCCGTAATGGGTATTTGGCCTTGGTCGCCTGGGTTGCCGTGTCGTCACTGGTCACGTATTGCGCAATCCAGCGGTTGAGGAACTTCTGAATTTCGTCGCGGGAAGTGAAGCTGCCGATCTTATCCCGCATCATGGCCTTCAAGTAGTGGGCGAACCTGCAGGTGGCCATGATGTAGGGCAATTGTGCGGAGAGGCGAGCATTGGCGTTGGCCGCGTCGGTGTCGTACAATTTGGGCTTATTTGCAGATTGCACGCTGAAGAACGCCGCCTTGTCCGTACCCTTGCAATGCACCAAGGGGACCAACCCCTGGTCCGCCAGTTCCTTCTCACGGCGGTCCGTAATGGCAATTTCCGTGGGGCACTTCAGCGCCACGTCCCCTTCGTCCGTTCGGAAAGTATGTGCGGGCAGTCCCTCCACCAGACCTCCGCCTTCCACTCCCCGGATGGCCGCGCACCAGCCATACAAGGCGAAGGCGTTCGTCAAGCGCGTTGCCATGGCATACGCGGCATTGCCCCACAGGTACTTGGTGTGATCGGTGCCATCCACGCCCTCTTCGTAACTGAACGCATCCACGGGCGCCGTGTCCCTACCGTAAGGAAGACGCATCAGGACGTGCGGTACGCAAAGCCCGACATAACGGGAGTCGTCACTCTGGCGGAAACTCTTCCACTTGGCGAATTCGGTGGTGTCAAAAATCTTCCCGATGTCCCGCGGCTGATCCAATTGCGTAAAACTCTCCATGTTCAGCAGTTGCGATGAGGCAGCCGTCAGGAATGGCGCGTGCGCCGCCCCCGCAACGTTAGAGATCTTCTCCAGCAGTTCCAGGTCCTCCGGGTGCTTACTGAACTCGTAGTCCCCGATCATCGCGGCAAAGGGTTCTCCGCCGAATACTCCGAACTCTTCTTCATATATCTTTTTGAACAAGGCGCTCTGATCGAATTCGGGAGCCCGCTGGAGATCGCGCAGAAGTTCCTTCTTGGAAACGTTCATAACGCGTATCTTCAGCATGGCGCTGGTTTCGCTTTGGCCGATGAGGTACTTTAGACCGCGCCAGCTCCCTTCGAGTTTTTGAAACTGGGGATGGTGCAAGACCTCATTGAGTTGGATGGAAACCAGGTGGTCAATTTGCGCGACTCGGGCATTAATCATCGCCTCCGTATCTTTCGAAATGGTGACCTGCCCTTCGAGCACCTGGTTAATGAATTCCTTCACCAGGCTCTTGCCGCGTTCACGAGTGGCCGCGTCTATTCCTACTCTGCCCTCTTCGACAATCTGATCCAGCAATCCCTTCTCCGCCACCTGTTCCGTCACCGGCGCAGGCGCCTTGGCCATTTCTTGTTTAGCCATTTGATCCCTCCTTTCCCTCCCCTTCCTTCTTACCGCCCAGTTCCGCCTTCAACTTATTCAACTTGTCGGTGTTGCTGACGGCCTCGAGCAAGATTTGATCGAGCTTTTCGTTCGTCTGCAACGTGCCTTTCAGATCGTTGAGGCGGGTGCGCAGCTCCAGAAGCTCGCGCAGAGGTTTGACCTGCTTGGCCACGTTCTCCGGCGCGAAGTCATCCATATTCTTGAAATCGAGACTGACCTTCAATTGCCCTGCATCGGGATCCTCGCTGAGCTTATTTTCCACCGAGTAAGCCAAGTGAGGCTTCATGCTCTCCAGCACACCGTCAAAATTATCCGGGTTTATTTCGACGAACCTCCGGTCTTTCAACCGGGGTAGAGCTTCTACGGGCTGACCTGAAAAATCACCCAGAACCCCCATGACAAATGGGAGCTCTTTGATTTCTATGGCGCCTCCGGTTTCCACGTCGTAGGTCACGTGGACACGCGGCGGACGTACCCTTTCAAGCTTCTTTTGGACGCTTTGTGCCATGGGGCACCCCTTTAGTGAAGATTCAATTTGTCGCTGAGTAAACTGCTGAACCCTGCTATCTATTAACAAATCAGCGAGCTTTTGTCAAATGAAAACTGGATAAGCAGTTATCCGGGCGGCGCAGGGGCGGCCCTTCAGTTGATCCTCCAAGCGACGGGTCTGTCCAAAGCGTGCACAAGGGGTGCTCCTGCTACGTACAAAACTGGGGAGGAAGCCTGCAACTCCCTCTGGAAGTCCCGATTGCCCTCGAGGCGAAATGGCCACGCTTTGGAAAAAGAGAGAACATCTCGTTCGGGAAGTTTTACAACTCATTGGAAATACATGAGATGTGCGCCAAAGGCGGGTTCGCACGCAACAAAACCCACAGACCTCAAAAGTGGAGGTCGCACTAACCGCCGACTGCGCTCACAGGCAGTTTGAACTCTTCCACTTCAAAGAACCCTCCCGATATAAAGACCATCAGCAGCTTGATAAACTCCGCGAGCGGCGTCTCAGGGTGGACAAAATTGTTCTGCTTGCAAAACTCGAGAAGTTGCCGCACTGTCAACTTCCCGTCGCATTGTGGAAAAAGAAAACTCACCCAGGGCTGCACTCGGCAGTCAACACTGAAAGGATACTCGGTGTGCAACGAGAACTGCTCGGGCAACAAGTCTCCCTCCTTCATCCGGTGGATAGTGTGGAGTTCAAGGGAGGGGGCGGCGATCGGGTGCGCTTCGGCAAATATTTCAATGAACTCAGGCTTTACAGCAGCGGTTTCCCACTTCAGGAGCCAGGCGATCTCATTCCGCCCCGAATTCGGGCCAACGGATCTCCGAGTGGTGAAGACCGGACGGGTCTCTTCCCTCCTCTGGATGATGATCCATCCGTAGACCATGCTTTGGACACCGAGGCCCCTCAACGCTTCTCTCATTTGATGAGCTGCTTGGCCGCCCGCCTTTGATTTCACGGCATAATGCATCGCCGCGTCCGCAGAGCTTTGCGTGGCCCTGACAATTACCATAACATCAAATTCGGACTGTTCTTCGCCCAGCCAAGTCCTTAAACGCTGCTCGAACGGCACGCCAGCGCGGTCCGAGCATTGAGCCAGACAATAAAAGCGCCCTCCCGGGCGCAGATACCGAGGCAAGCCCATCACTATGCGGCGTGTCACCTGTTCTCCATCCGCTCCCCCATCATAAAAGACCTGGGCACGGTTCAACACCGGCATATAAGGTGGATGGGCAACGATACGGTCAAACATCAGGTCGCCCAGGCACTCATAAAGGTCTCCTTTGATGTTCGTGACATTGTTAAGTCCGTTGAGCAGGCGGTTGAACTCCGCCATCTGCGTGGATCGCTCGGTGATGTCCACTGCCCATACGTGGTTCGCGTTGCGAGCGGCCTCGAGCGCGGCCGCGCCGGTCCCCGAACACAGTTCGAGGAAATTCTCGCAAGGCCCGAGTGGCAAGGTCGCGATGAACTGCGCGGTGTTTGCGGTAACCGCCGGAAAAACAAAATCCTCTGGCAGGTCAGGGACCTTGCCCTCCGGAGTAGTCCACCGATCAGAAACAATGAATAACCTCCCAACCGGGTAGAGCGCCACACTGGCACACCTTCGCGTGTTGTCCGCAGGGTCTTCAATCAGCAAGCCCAGATCTTTCATGGCCACCAAGGCGCTTGCCGGGATCACGGGCTCCAAGTCCTTTGTCCCGAGGGGCTCTCCCAGCAGCAAAAGGCGGATCAAGAAGCCCAGCCCATCCGATTCATCCGAGAGAGTTGCCCGCGATCGGTCATTGGAAAGAAATTCATTGAGCCCCGCCATGCCCATCCGGCGGCAAATTGATTGCTCGCTAAATTCTGAACTGCGCAGAAAATCGCGCAAGAAAGTGAAGGAAGGCGACGGTTCGAGCCGTAATCGCAATGCCGAACCGCCCGTTGGCTCTTCGTGTCGTATCCCCAAACCGGCCTCCTGTCGTGTCACCAAGAGCAGTGACGAGGGACGAGTGACCTACTTGTCACTCGTCCCTCGTCACTGCTCTTTATCAGGACCGCCGTGCGCGCCAAGCCTTCCAACACGTTCTCGGTCTCGGCGGCAATCCTTTTTTCGACGGCCTGCATGTCATCAATGAGCTTGCCATCTTCCAGCAAGGTTAGAGTGCCCGACTCGAACAGCCCGAGAAGATCCCTTCTGAGCGCATCGTGATCGCGGGTGCCGTCCATGAGCATAACCAATCCTCTTTGAAGCGAATCACCTAAATGCAAGCTCCGGTGGTGCAGGGTCGTTATGACATCACCGTCTCGAGCCTCCAGTCGAGCCAGGGGGCTTGCCTCCGGCCTTTCGCTGACCTGCGTCGCGAAAGGCGGAACGTACACGTGCAGATCGAGCAATCCTGCCGAGTAGATGCGCCATACAAAATCCGTAAGCTCCGAGGCCAAATCCTGATCGGGTGTCGGAACAAAACCTAGCTCCTGGCGGGCCCTGCGCTCGACTTCGGTCCGCAGCTTCTCGAAAGGAATTCGCTCTGGTTGTGAATCGATCAGGTACCATAGCAGCGCGCGCGCCAAGGGATCGGCTGTGGCAAGTTCCGTTCCAATGCCGCTCGTGAAAGTCTCTTTTGCGCCTGGTGAACAATTCGCAGCGGGTGAGCTCGGCCGGGCTTGAGACGAAACGTAATATGACCTGACTGGGACGGATTTCCCGGTGCGGTCGAGCGGCACCTCTTGGTGGCACAAGAGCGTTCTGCGGAAGGTCCGGCCGCGCATGAAGTCCAGGTACTGTTCCCTCAAAATGACGTCCTCGGAAGTCTTATCGAGCACTTCTTTGGCCTGCTGCGTGAGGCCGCCGGTGTGCATCTCGGAAAAGTTGGCTTCCCCCAGGAACTGGAGTTCATGGCGTTGAGCGTGCTCCATGAATTGGTAAAAATAGAGGGGCTGGAAAACTTCCCCCAGTTCGTCATGGTAAAGACCTTCCTTCGACCGCTTGCAGAGTCGCTCAAACTCGTCCTGGAGCACCTTCGTGTGGATATCGGGCTCCGTGCGGGAATTGGCGAGCAGCTTGAGCAAGGTCATGGCCTGCTGGGTTTGCTGCTGCGGGTCATGAAAATCCCAATTGTGGAACAACATCATCTCCCGAACCATTACCCGGGAATAACATCCTGGAAATGTGTTGTAACTGACGTAAGCAATTCCCTGGGGTTGCAGGCCCCCCTTGCAGATGGCCAGAATCTGGTCACGAACCGCGGAGGGAACCCACGCGTAAAGACCATGCGCGATGATGTAATCGAACTTGCCATAGTCGGGGGCCATCTCCAGCAAATCAAGGTGCCGCAGCGTAAGATTCTTCAGTCCCAGAGCCTCTGCCATGGCCTTTCCGTGGACGATGGGTTTCCCTGCCAAATCGACTCCCACAAATTCACTATCCGGCAGAGTGATTGCCATAGATAACAGGTTGGCCCCATTGGAACAACCCAGTTCCAGCACCCGGCAACGCTCCACCGGCGCAGGCCGCATCCCGAAGTGTGTCCCTACAGTCGCCAGGCGATCCGGATGTGTGTATGAAATGGGAAGCGTCGGGTAGGCAATTTCATCGTAGGGGGTCAACACCGGTCGTGTATCACCAATCGCCATCCTCCACTCCCGCGGCGAGGATTTCTCCGCATGTCTGCACTGCCTCTGCGTCCTCCGTGTCGAAAAAGGACCCAGCACAGAGGCCACCGAGACGCCCCGTGTGCTCCGTGTTGAAGCTTGGGAGGCATGGAGGACATGGAGAGTCAGGTTCTGTTTGCGGCCACCAGTGGAACGGTTATTTCGTAACGACTCCCGAGCAGTAGATCAAGCGTTCCAACGTCCGGCCAGAGCACTGAGAGGCTCGGCAATTGCCTGGAATCGCACCAACCGGACCACCGGCTGATCTTTCAAAGAGGCAAGCGGCATGAAACCCCTTTCCATTATTCTCTCCGCCGCCGTCTGCGTCAACAAAACCTCGGCGCAAGGCAGGGTTCTGGGCTCGCCTTCCACCGTGTGGATATAAACGGGCAGTCCGCTTATTTCTGAAATCGTACCGGGCCGTAGTTCCCACCCCTGCTTCGCGAAAGACTCCGCCAGCAAAAAAGCACAGGCAAAGGCGGGATTGCCCCATAGGTAATTCTCATGGGCGGCAGGGTCGGGCATCTCTTCGAAATGAAAGAGCTCAGCGGGTTCGGTATCCTTCCCATAGGGCAGCCGCAAGAGAAAGCGTGGAAGCGCTAAGCCCACGAAGCGAGCCTGGGGCGAGCGCCTCAATGATTGCCAGGAAGTGGCGGCCTCATTTGTCGTCGGACTCTTCCATTGCCGCGAATCGGGCAGATCGAGGGCAGAGTCGCAACCCAAAAGGCGCGGACTCGCGACGGCAATGAAAGGAGCGCCGGCCCCGGCCGCCACTTGGGCGATTCGAGCCAGCAATTTGGCATCTTCCACTGTAGGCCCGAAAGTGAAGTTTCCTCCAATCACCGCCCAAGGTTCCGCGCCGGGCGTGCCGACCGTCTTTCCCACGAGCGATTTGTAGAATCCCGTCGAGCTCAAATCGCCGGATGCCAGCAGATCCTTGGCAAGTTCTTGTTTCGAGACATCAATCAGAAACAACTTGAGGTGAGTATCCGTCTCGATATTTCGGACCAGGAAGAACACGGCCCGCCACGCAGCTTCAAGAGCTTGGAAGTCGGGAGCGTGCAATAGAGCCGACATCTGGGCGCTCGTGGCTTTATCAATCAGACCGACCAGCTCTGCCTGGCGAGGGTCCGCTTTGGCCACCACGTGGGGGGTAACAATCTTATTCATCAAAGTGGTCCATTCGTCGGGACGCTTAGATGTGTACTCGTCTCCTGCCCTCCCTTCGGTTGCCTCGACCATCTCATCCAGAAGACTGCCCGAAACCGCCCGCTGTATATCCGTTGGAGAAACGTGCTGCGCAGCCGCCTGCGGGGTCTTCTGCCCTGGGGATTGCTTCCCTGTCAGGCCCAGCTCCGCAGCCGTGTTTGCGAAGGTCGCCGGATCGTTGAGTTTTTGCCGCGTCTCCCGCAGTTTCTGGAAAATCTGCACCTTCTCAAACAGCCTGTCCGGATGAAAATCGTCCAGATCAGCAAACCGCAATGAGATGCGGAAGCCGTCCTCCCCCCAGAAGCAAGTTCAAGCCGAGGTGCAACCTTGGCGAGCACGGAATCAAAGTTGTCGCGATCGATCAGGAGGGGACGGCGGCTGGCAAGGGCATCCCCGCTTTCAGACAAGCCACGATTCGCTCGGCCGCTGAAGTCCCCAAGCATAGCAATTCGAAAAGGGGTCTCTGGATCCGGCCTGACCTGCGGCTGCTCTCGATCCGCAGTCGCCTCGAGATGAATCTCAGCAAATGAATGGCGGGTCGGCATAGGTTCCTCCGAGTTGAGGAAATAATGGGTGGCTGTAAGTTGGCGGATCTGACCACCGGAATGATTGTACGCCAATTATTACTTGCGACCAAGGCCGCCTGCAGATTGGTCAGGCACTGTCATTCCGCGTGGGCCTGTCATTCCGAGCGTAGCGAGGAATCTCGCTCTGATTCCTTCCTCCACCAACCAGGGCGAGATTCCTCGCTACGCTCGGAATGACAGGCAAGTTTCTCAGAGGTGCAGCCTAGGAAGTGCTGACGACTTCATGATGGAGGACCATCAACTGGCTGGACCGGAGGGGGCACGTCGCGTAAGCGCGGCCGTCGTTGTCGCTGAACTCAACTTCGAACACGCCCGGCGCGAGAGTTTCCACTACGGTACCTACTTGGCCACGCTGCAGACTGCGAGAGGGGAGATCCTCCAGTAGCGCCACCACCGCATAAGGCCTGATATTCTCCATTGTTTTTTCCTCACAACACATAGCACGTTAGCAGCCGAGGCACGTTTTGGTTTGCCAATACTATCCAGACGCTCCGAACCGTAGCTGAGCCTCTCGGCCCCGTCATTAGAAAGTCTAGCACGTATCTTTGCCCGTGGTTATCTTGCTCTCCGAGAGTTACATTCTCCTCAGCCGCGGCATCCAAAAGCCTTTGTCGGAGAACCTCCACGTCCTTGCTGGTTATGCCCAGAGCAGACGCGAAGACACGCGCCTTGTGCCGGCCACGGGCGTGCTGTTCGTTCAAGCAGTAATCGCTGAGTTTAGCCAGCTCAACGACCGCTCGCTCTCCTTTGGGTAGCTTCATCGGCGCCTCTTCTCCAAATTTGCTGCCCAGACGTGGCTGCTCTCCTTGTGACTCAAGCTCTTCCGTGCCGAGTGAATTGCACGGACCTCCGCTGAATGAATTTCTACTTGCAGCGGTTCAAGAGCTCGATTGCTTTGTCCGCAATCTTTTCACCGCCCCCGGGGGCAAGGGGGGTCGAAGTGGGTTCGTAGCCACCTTCCTCGAAGCCCCTCCGCGTGGGAATGTATCCCAGGTCGCCATTCGCCAGCTCGACTATGAAGGTATAGGGGAACGGGGATTCTTTCTTAATCCTCATCCCGAGCTCGACGAAATACTCACCGGGGATGGCCACGAAGGCGACCGGTCCAACGGCCAAAACCTGTACCTCCGCCCGAAGATTTTCCCCCTTCCGCTTATTAACGTGAAGGACCTTCTCCGCCTTAACTCGGTCCAAAGTGAAGTCCACGCCCATCGGAGGAGGTTGAGCAACAATTTTTTCTGCCTCTGCTATTTCTTGGGCTGTAACCTTCTGGATGGGCAGTTCGATCGTTTCAGAGACTGCTTTGATACGAACTGAATCCAGCGCTTCGAGGTGCGTGTAGGCTTTGACGACATCACCCGCCAGGGTTTCCCCCAAACCCTTTGCGGTTTCGAACCCTCGTTGCGGACCGGGCCGCTGCACGTCCCAGTGATTGATGTCCCCTGCCGCGCCAATCGTGAAAGTCGTGAGCATGTCGTTCCCTTTCACCGCTGCCAGAGTCCGGGCCAGGTAATACGCATAGTCCGCAGATATCCAGGTGCCACCGACTGTATCCAGGTGCATCGCGTAATTCACCCAGGTCATTATCGGATCGTGCTTCTCGTCCTCCGCGACGAGCACGCCAACCCTGGGATCGATAGGACCGACTGGCCGCACAACATTGGGATTCAGAAACCCAGGATTCGTCTGGACGGTGCCGTCTTTCATCAGATAGCGGCGATTGTGGGCTAGAGCGGGTTCCTGCTCGATGGCGGCCCAAAGAAGCGCTGGCTGCTTTTTCCCTTCGGCGGTGAGGACGCTGTCCGCAATCCAATGTCCCAGGCTTGTGACGTAACTTGGAACTGCCTGCGGACCGGTATGCGTGTGCGTGGCGCTAATCAGAATATGGTCTGCTGGGATTCCACAGCGGGCGCTGATCTGCCGGCGCGCGTCTTCCACCGCTTCCCTGGGGACCTCCACAAGGTCGCATGCTACCAACACCGCCTGATCGTGCCCATCATCAATTACCAGCGCTTTAGCGTGGAGATCATCATGAACGCCATCCGGCATGCGAGGGTAATAATAGCCCTCCAACGGAACGTCCAAGAACGGAGTGATCGTTGCGCAGGCAACGCCGATCTTCAAGCCCGGCGTCGCGCTGCCGGCAGGCCGCCCCAGTGACACTAAGAGGCCGCACGTTAGAATTAGAACACAAGCAATAGCAAACCGTTTCATAGTTATTCCTCCGACTTCGGACACGAAACCGGATTATACGCCCGATTGAATGCGCGCGAGCCGCAAAGTCTCCGGGGAGCCCGACTCCGCGCTTGCCTCGCCCCTCACAGGTCTCCGGTCTTTGCATCAAGCGAGCGCGAAACCTGCCCAAGCGGGCTGCCCGCTTCCTGCTTCGGCAGGCCCGAGACCGGCCGGTGCGGGTGCCGCCCCGCAGCCGGCCGAAACAGACTTCCCAAGAATCGCGATTGACGGGGGCGGAAAACCACAGAAAAGACGCTCACCCTCACGGGATGTGTGTTATAGAGATTTTGTGAGAAATCCTAGACCCACACCCGGAGGGTGAACGATGGAAGCAAGCCTACCGCAATTGATTCTGCCTATCAAGATGGAAAGAAGTTCGGAGCGGCTGACCAGTCTGGGCGGGCTGGTGGTGTTGGAGGAACTGGCGCGAGCGGTGAAGCTGTGGGAGGAAGTAGACCGAGCGCTGGAGGGTCCGAAGTCGGGACGAGGATATAAGCCGCGGGAGTTTGTGCAGGCGCTGGTGTGGATGCTGCATGCGGGAGGAAGGCGGCTGGAGGACTTGCGGGAGTTGCGGGCCGAGCAGGAGGTGCTGGGGGAGTTGGGCTTGGAAGCGGTGCCGGACGCCGGGACGGTGGGGGACTGGCTGCGTCGGCAAGGACGGGGCGGGGCGGAAGCGATCCAGCAGGTCAGCCGGAAACTGGTGGCGTCTTGTTTCGAGCAAGAGGAAGTGATTCTGGATGTGGATGCCACAGAGATCGAGGCGGAGAAGCAGGAAGCCGCGTGGACCTATAACCACGTGCAGGGCTACATGCCTTTGCTGGGGTACGTGAACGGGGTGTGCGTGGGTCACCAGTTTCGGGAAGGCAATCAGAGTCCCAGTGCCGGGATCTTGGAGTTTGCACAGAGCTGCGAAGCGGCGCTGCCGCCGGGGAAGCGAATCTATTTCCGCAGCGACAGTGCGGCCTACCAAGCGGCCGTGATTAACCATTACAGCCAGCCAGGGCGCAGTTTCACGATCACGGCGGACCTGGACGCCGCCGTGAAGCGAGAAATTCAGAACCTGCCGGCAGGGGCTTGGCAACCCTACCGGACGCAAGCGGGCATCGCCACCGACCGCGAGATTGCCGAGACGGTGCACACCCTGAACGGGACCAAGCAAGCTTTCCGGTTGATCGTATTGCGCTGGCCGAATCCGCAGCCGAATTTGTTCGAGGCGGAGCGCTATTGCTATCACGCGGTGGCCAGCAACCGGGAGGAGCCGGCGAGCGAGGTCGTCTGGAAGCACAACCAGCGAGGGGAGAGCGAGAACTGGCATAAGGAACTGAAGGTGGGTTTTGGCATGGAGGTCGCCGCGGCGACCCGTGCGGGCAGTTGGAGGCCAATGCCCTGTATTTTGCCATTGGGGTGTTAGCCTACAATTTGGGGCAAGTGTTGAAAGGGCGGGTGCTGCCGGCGTCCTATCGCACGGTGACGGTGGCCACGCTGCGCTGGAAGGTGTATCGGCTGGCGGGGAAGCTGGTGCGCCACGCGCGCGGCTGGATGCTGCAGATCAAGGCCGACCTGGAGAAATGGCTCTTATTGCAATCCGCTCGGGTCTGTTGCGCGACGCTGCGGACCTGAAGCAGGGAGGCAAAAAACGGCTAGCCGTGGAACTACCGCGCGGCGGTGTCCGCGGGGGGTGGGAAAAAATTATCCGGAGGACGCATGGGCCCCTGAATCATGAGCTGAATTGACTCGCGACTTCCCTTCGGTTAACCGAAGGTCGCGCCCGTCACCCTTTCCACCTCCTCACAACCGCCTCACCCCGCCAATCGCGATTCTTGGGAGACTTCCTGTCTCTTGACAGGCGGAAGAAGATAGGCTAGAATTCTACGGTCAAGCTGTGCAGGAGGCCACGGCCTCCTGGGAAAACCGTGCTGCAATGCGAATGCCTGCCCCGACCCCGAGAGCGTGGCAGGCGGGAAAAGTCTGCTGCCCCAGAGGTAGCTCGAAAGAGTCCTTAAGAATTAACGGAACGATACGGGAATGTCGTTGAAAACAAAGGGCCGCTGTCGAAGACTTGAGGGGAAAGCTGGAATGTCGTAGAAAACAAAGGCGCTTGTCCGCATGATCCGGGAATGTTACAGAAAGCAAAGGATTTACTCTTTCTCATTGCAACTTCGAGTGGAATCGTTTGACAGGGATATTATGCGGTGAGAAGATTGCCATCATGCATAAGAAACCACTTATTTTATTCTTGACGCTAGGCGTCCTTGGGGGTGCCATTAATGCCGCCCAACAGGCCAAACCCAACCCAACTGCGAAACCGCGAAGCGCATGCGCTATCGTCACCAAAGCTGAAATCGAGTAAGCTATCGGGACAACTTTAGGCAAAGGGATGCCGCAGACGGCCGCCCAGGCTGATGGCTGCGCCTATGAGAACCCGAAGGGCAGCAAGGTCGAGATTGTCATTTCTCGATCCCGAGGCAAACGCGATCTCAGCACCTTGGTCGTCGAGGCCCAAAAGGCTCTGCCGCAGGCGAAAGTTCGAGAGTTGCCCGGGCTCGGAGAGAAGGCACTTTTGGTCACGGATGCTAAGGGCGGCACAATACTAAGCGTGTACCGGGGCGGCGATTCTCTTGTGGTGTCGGTTTACGGAATCGGTAATAGCGCAAAGGCGGAAGCTGCAGTCGAGAAGATTGCTCAAAAAGCCTTCAGTCGCTTCTGACTACCTGGCGTAGCTGAGCGCTCATCTTGTACTGGTGGTGACTTCACCGTGTCCTAACCAAAAGCCAACCGTCGTCTTTAAGCATCCGAACGATCTCCCGAACCTTCACCCCGCAAGGATAGGCGCGCCCCCTCTTCGAAGTCAATCCGCGTCAGCAGCGCCGCGTCAGCAGTGCAAAAGCGGGGGTGGTCCAGGGCGCAACTCTATGATCCGCGGACGTGGAATCTGGGTTGGCTCCATTCCGGTTCACTTCGTCGTAGTCACGGAGTAGGGGTTCTACTAGCGCGTCTTGCGCATGTGGTCTACAACCTGCTCCTTGTTACCTCCCCACCACTGACAGCTTCTCTCAAACCGGCACACCAAGGCGGCTTTTTTCCCAACCTCCCGGAACTCCGGGCCGATTCATGTGTTATGATGGGGGATGTCGGAAAGAGGTGCGACGAGGATGCTCGAACAATACGGGCCTATTCTGATCTTCTTTGCCATCGCGGCAATCTTCCCTCCTGCCCTGCTCTGGATTGCCAAGTTCTTCCGACCTTCCTTCAAGCCAACCCCGGAGAAGGTTCTGCCTTACGAATGCGGCATCACGCCGGAATCCGACGCCCGCGGGCGCTATACCGTACGCTTTTACGTGGTCGCTATATTGTTCGTGGTCTTTGATGTTGAGACGGTGTTCCTTTATCCCTGGGCGGTGCAATTCCAGGTTCTGGGACTGTTTGGCCTGGTCGAGATGCTGGTGTTTCTGGGAATTCTGGTTGTGGGTTATATCTGGCTCTGGCACCGCGGCGCATTCGAATGGATTTAGCCCTGAGGTTCACGCTTTCGTCGAAATCATAGCCCCTCTCCCTTGGGGAGAGGGTGGCCCGCGGCCGGCGTTTTCACCGGTCGGCGCGGATCGGGTGAGGGGTTCCGTCCATCGTTGTGCCGGCTATGCCTGGACACGATAGAGCATCTCACCGGCGCGAGGCACCACCAGAACGCCCTCATCCTCGCGTCCCTCCCATTCTTGGGGATGGATGGTCGCGGGATCGAGGTAACCCAGGTTGATGCGCCGGCAGCGCTCCGGCGGGATGCCGGTGGCGAGCGTCACTTGAATGCGTGGAGTCTCCTTGCCACTGGGCTCGTCGAACTGGCCCAACCCTTTGACGTGGGTCGAGTGCGCCAACACTCCACCCGGGTAGCCTTTGAACTTGTCCCACTGCGCCAGAAAATAATCGCGGCAGTGATAACCAATTTCGTCGATCAGCATGCCGTGCGTGTAGCTGACTTCGTTGATGTGCGGGGCGAAAATTACCACCTCGCCTCCGTCGGCGACCGCCGGTTCCATTTTATACATGCCCTTGCCCCCGGTCCAAAGATCGTCGTAGAGTCGGGGCATAACGGAGAGCACGCGCCGGAAGGGTTTCTTCACGTAAATGATATGCTTCTTGGCAGAGAGAGCGGAGGCTGCCTTCCAAGCCTCTTGTGGTGAGCCGAAAAAAAGTCCTGCCAGGCCTTCGTGCGTAACTACTAAGGCGAAGCAGACGGTGGGCCGCTCGATGAGACCAGCAGCCCGGTCGATGATGGCACGCACTGGCGTATAACCGGCGCCGATGATCTTGTAATTGGTCATCAATGCGCCGAACCAGTGCGTCAGGTTGATGATTTCCGAACCGCCGATGCCAGGGAAGAAATACTTGCTCCCGCCGGAGAAGCCGACAACTTCATGCGGGAAGACTGGCCCGCAGACGATGAGCTGGTCGTAATCCAGAATCAGCTTGTTGAGCCGAACGGGCACTTTCTGGGCCAGCAGCCCGCCGGTCATCTCCCCGATCTCAGAGGCAGGGATCACGCCCAGCGTCACGAAGTTCGCGGGGTTCTCCCAGTGGTGATTGAAGATGTGGCTCTTGCCGGCTTGCCCGTTCCGCACCGGCCGCCCCACCAGCTTGCCCAATTGCTCGTCGCTCATCAGGGGGTGGGTGCCGAGCGCCACCAGATAATCCAAGGCCGCCACCCGCGGAGCGAGTTGCGACTCGAATAGTGTGAACATCAGCGGCATGGGCATGGTGCGTGTGCCGTCAGGAATGATGATGAGAACGCGCTTGCCATCCACGGCCAGCGTGCTCAGGCCCTGCTGCGTGATCTGGCTGACTTCCTCGGGCGTTAAGTAACGGTCCGCGAATCCTTTTCCAACCACCATTGGCCTCCTTCCTCCACGCGGCGATGTCTTGAGTTTTCCTCTTCGCCGATCTCTTCACCCTTAGCGCGGCTTCTCGATCAGACCCCGCTAAAGGCTGAGAATCCGCCATCAATGGGCACGATGACTCCCGTGACAAAAGCCGAAGCCGGTGAAAGGAGCCACAGGATAGCTCCAAACAAATCTTCTGCTTGGCCAAAACGCCCCATGGGCGTGTGGTCAATGATAGACTTGCCACGCGCGGTCAGCTCGCCGCTCTTCTCATCGGTCAACAGAAACCTGTTTTGCTGGGTCAAGAAAAAACCCGGCGCAATGGCATTGACACGAATCCTCGGCGAATAGACCTGAGCCATGTGTACGGCGAGCCACTGCGTAAAGTTGCTGACACCAGCTTTAGCGGCTGAGTAAGCGGGGATTCGGGTCAAGGGACGGAAGGCGTTCATGGAAGAAACATTGAGGATGACGCCTTCGCCTTTCTCCGCCATGATTTTGCCGAACACCTGACAGGGAAGCATCGTTCCCAGGATGTTTAGATCGAACACCCAGCGCAAGGCCTCCGGTGGCAGATCAAAAAAGGAGAGGTTAGGTGTGGTGGTCGCTCGAGGACTGTTGCCCCCCGCCGCGTTCACCAGGCTGTGAACGGCGCCGAACTTGTCCAGGATGACCTGAGCGGCTTGGCGCAAGCTTTCTACGTCCAGGACATCGGCGCGGACCGCCACTGCGTGATTGGCGCGCGGTTCCATGAGTTCCAGAATGTGCTGGGCGGGATCCATATTGCGGTCCAAGATGGCCACATTGGCTCCGCATCCCACCAGTGCGCAGGCAATTTCGCCGCCCAGGGTTCCTGTCCCACCAGTGATCACCACAGTCTGCCCACTGAAATCATAAAGACGGGTCAATTCGGACGAGTCCATTCAAGCATGACCTCCCGTAAAGTTCGCCACGTTCGTCGCAACAATCCTATCACTACTCGCGCGAGCTCGCGCCGCGCTTCTCGCGCCTATGCCACATAAAAGCTGCAGACCTTGATAAGCAGATTTGCGCTACCATTAACCCCTTATTTTCAATCAGGTTGGCCAAGCACGTCGAGGACTTTTGTGGTGGTGGGTCGAAGTTCGGAGTTCCACTGCCTGCTGCCCACTGCCCACTGCCCACTGCCTACTTGCCCACTGCCCCCTCTTTTTGGTTGCGGCCGGCAGCCGTGCTGTGTATCTTCAAACCGAGGTCAACAACTGTGAGTCACTACGAAGGATTAAACCTGAACGGAAAACGGGCGCTGGTGTTTGGCGGCACCAGCGGATTGGGCCACTCGATCGCCATAGGGTTTGCGCAAGCCGGCGCCGATGTGGTGGCGGTGAGCCGTCGTGGCGGGGAAGTCGAGAAGACAGCCGCGGAAATTCGTGCCCTGGGCCGGCAGACGTTGGAAGCCACGGCCGACGTTACGAGTCGTAGTGACGTCCAGCGCGTTATTGACTTGATGGTGGGACAACTGGGCCGAATCGATATCCTCGTAAATTCTGCCGGTACCACCAAGCGAGTTCCCTCGCTGGAAATGGCGGACGAGGATTGGAACCGCGTTCTCGACACCAACCTGAAAGGCACTTGGTTCGCGTGCCAGATGGTGGGCCGGGTGATGAAGGAGCAAGGGAAGGGGCGCATCATCAATATCTCTTCTTTGGGCGGACTGGTGGGCAACTACGAAGCTACAGCGTATTGCGCCAGCAAAGGCGGCGTGGTGCTGTTGACTCGCTGCCTGGCTGCCGAATGGGCAAGGTACAACATCACGGTGAACGCCCTGGCCCCGGGAGTATTCGAGACGCCGCTCAATCGCGCCATCGTCAATGAGCCACAGCGCAAAGCCGCCATTCTCACTCGCACGCCAATGAGGCGGTTCGGGAATCTGGAAGAAATTCAGGGAGCGGCTATTTTCCTGGCCTCCGACAGCGCCAGCTTCGTAACCGGTGAAATCCTCGCCGTGGACGGAGGATTTTTGGCCCAGGGAATCGGGGATAAGGTCGTAGTGTGAATCCGGTTTGAAGCTGTCAGCTCTCAGCCATCAGCTTTTAGCGAGCCGAGTTGAGTGTGTCTTGGCAGCAGGTAGGGGGACGGCTTGCCGTCCCCGTGCGGGGTAGGCAAGCCCTGCCATTACAACGGTCCCCAGCCGTTTACGAATTCCAGCTTTAGTGGCAATGCGTCAAAACCGTGAATCCGTTGAGAGGGCAACTCCGTTCCCCCGAATCACTCCCAGGCTCTGCGCGTAGTTGTAATGCATATATCCCAGCTTGAGGGAAGTGCGGTCGTTGAATTTGAAAGAAAGGGCAGGATTCAAATTCAGAGCCTGGGTAAGAGGTTGGTGCCTGTCAACTTGTTGTACCCCCAACCCGCCTGAGAAATCGTAGCCGACGGGCCCCCGGAGAATGCCATGAACCCGTGCTGTGAGTTGGTGCACTTGATAAAACGTGGGGTTAAAGAATCCCATGTAATCCTTCTGCTGAGAGCCGGTAAAACCGTACATTCGCCCTGCGTATCCCAGGTCTAGCGACGAATGCTCAAAGCGAAGGATGTTGCGCACCAGGGTCACGGAACCGCCGTGGGCCGGCTCGCGGAGCGTGGCGCCTTGGACCAGGCGGGGAGTTCCACTCAAGAGTTCAAGCTGCTGGAATCGGATGGAGGAGAAGCGAGCGAGAAAGAGATCAGCCTGAAGTTCCGTGTGGGGAGCGAAGGAGTATTTCAATCCCCCTTCCAAGCGACTTTCCATGACGCCCATGCGCACGGAAAGGGGAGTGTAGGGAATGGCGTCGCGAGCCACGGTGAGATCGAAGCTGAGGTTTGACTTCAGGGCGTAGCTCGCGCCCACGAATCCCAGTGGACGGTAGGTGGCCACGGAGACAAGCTGGGACTGGCCCGGAATGTCTTGCAGCCCGCCTGGTCCGAATCGCGCCAAGCCGGCGCCCCCGCGCAGAATAAGATTGGATAGAATCGGCGTGGTTTGGCTGTAGATAAACTGGGATGGGACGACGGCTCCGCCCAAGGCGCTGGGGCTTGAGGCCGGCATGGAGTCAAAGGAAAACGAGGACCTCGTGCGGGGCAACGCCGAAAAGTCGAACCTCGTCTCATATCCAAATCGCCTCAGGTCCTGGCCGGAGAACCCGATCAGGTCAGGGGAACCGTTGCTGGCGCTGACTTCACGGGCGTAGGAGGCGGCAGCGTGAAAGGTGGCCGCTTGTTCCCGGCGAAGATTCCTCTCGAGCTGGATGCATTCGGGGTTGCCGGGGCTCAGTTGGTTTGCTCGGGCAAGGAGTTCAATGGCCTGCTGCGGGTGCTGGCGGGCGCGCTCCAAATTGGCGAGCAGGAAGACTGCGTCGAAGTCGTTGGGATGCTCACCCACCAACTTGCTGACGAGGGCGTAGGAATAGCTAATTTTCCCGCGAAAATAAAAGGCGCGCGCGTTGCCGAGCAAGGCTTCGAAGTCGGTGGGGTCAGCTTTCAGCAGCCGGGCGAAAGCGGCGAGCGCAGGGGCATACCTGCCTTGATACAGGTTGACGTAGGCGAGCTGCAATCGCGCCTCGCGCTGGCCAGGGTGGAAAGTGAGGACCGCGGAGAGGATCTCCCGGGCGTGCTTATAGTGGCCCAAGCGGGCCTCGACCTGAGCCAAGTCGGTCTGAAATTCAGGATTGGCAGGCTGCCGCGCCGAGAGACGCTCGAAAACCGCGCGCGCCTCGAGGGGATGATCCGAGCGGAGAAAGGCATGCCCCAGACCCTCCAGCGCGTCGGCGTCATCCGGGGATTTTGACAGCAACTCCTGGTATAAGCTCTTCGATTCCTCGTTGTGTCCGCCCAGGCTGAGCGCCCGCGCGAGACCGAGCTTGAGGTCAGCATCATTGGGGTCAAGCTTCAAGGCTTCCTGGTAGGCTTGGATTGCCCCAGCGTTGTCTCCGCGCCTCAGGCAGGCAAGCGCAGATTGTTGGGGGGGCGGGGCGCTTGCAGGCAGCCGGGGGCCGGATTTGGCGGCGGACGGATGGCCAGCCTGGCTCGAGGACTCTCTCGTGGCCAGCCCCGGCTCTTTCACTGACTCGGGGGTTTGTCCATCGAGGTCGCGGGAGCTTTGCGAAATCTCAGGCCGAGCGCCGCTCGGCCCTACCTGTGGCGCGGTTTGTCCTCGGAGTCCGAGGGAGCCCCCTTGAAGCAGCAATATTACTAAGAAAAGAACGGGCGGCGACAGTATCTGGGCAGGGCGAGGTAATTGCAACCTGGAGTGGAGAGACGCCATGATTTCGCCTCGAGCCGGCGTAGCTTTGTAGCGGCGATTCTATATCGCCACCACATGGTCCGTCGGCTGACGGATAAAGTCGCCGCTACGGATCAAGCTGCTTTTTCCGTGCTCAGGCGAGCGGCGGCAGGAGTCAAGTCCGAGGGACTCGGCGAGAGCGATTGACCTTCGTGCATGACCTTCTCCCACCGGCGCGATCCCACCAGGAATTTCAATATGCCTTGGACACGGAAATAAAGAATGAGTTGGCGGTAGCCGACGTTTTCGAGCATTCCGTAAGCGAGCAAAGTCAACAGGTCCCGAGCCCTGGGGTAGCGTCGGTAGGTCATTTCCTCGAGCAGTATGGCCCCTACCGACAGAAAGCCGCCGTAAGCCAGCCCCAGCAGAATGAATAAGATCAGCAGCGCCGGGGATATGAGCCCACCGAAGAAAGATAGAGGCACCAGAAGATATCCGAGGAATTCGACGAGAGTGCCCAGACCTTCCACATAGAGGTGGAAGGGCAGGCTGAACAACCCGACCATTCCGTAGCGGCGGCGGAAGAGCATGCCGCGATGCTTCCACAGGCTCTGGCAGAGCCCCAATTGCCAACGACGCCTTTGGCGGGTCAACATGGCTCGAGAGGAGGGGCATTCAGTCCAGCAAACAGGATCGGAGGCGAAAGCCAATTCAACGTCACGTTGGTTATCCGCCGCCCAGCGACGCAAGGTGATGATGAGATCCATGTCCTCGGTGACGGTATCCGCGCTGAACCCGCCCACCTCCATCACCGCCTTCTGCTGAAATAGGGCAAGAGCTCCTGAGACGATCACCGTGCCCCCCAGCAGCGACCAGCCGCTCCGCCCGGTGAGGAAGCTGCGCAGGTATTCCACGACCTGAAAGCGCTCCAAGGAAGTCCGTGGCAGCCCTAGTTTCACTACCTGGCCATTCCTTCCCGTGCATCCATTAATGATGCGGACGATCCCTCCACTGACAATAGTTTCCTTGGACGAGCTGAGGACGGGATCCATCAGTCGCAAGATCGAATCGCGCTCCAGGATGCAATCCGCGTCCAAGCAACAGAAATAAGGGGTGCGGCAGAGGTTGATTCCTGTATTCAGCGCGTCGGGCTTGCCGCCCCTTTGCTTGTGGACAACCAGGAAGTTTGGAATGCGAGGATTGGAGTAAAAGCTTCGCACGGGGGAACTGGGAAGAGCCGGGTGGTAATCCTGATGCGTGGGGACCAGTTTGAAGGCCGTCGCCAAGCGCTTCAGAGTCGAATCGGTGGATCCGTCATCAACTATGATGACGGAGAGCTGCGGGTAATCCACCCCCAGGGCGGAACGAACCGTTTCCACAATGATGCGTTCTTCGTTCCAAGCCGGCACAATGATCGTTACCGCGGGTGTGAGGGAAGAGCCGCGCAGGTCGGCTAATCCTTGGTAGGCCGATCGTCGGGAATGAAGCCATATGGCCCTTAGAGACATGACCATCAGAGCCGTATAGACCCCGTTTCCCACTACGAAGTAGGAGAGGATCAGCAGGTTGAAGAAAACCAGGACAGGCTCGAAAAACGGTCCCCACATACTCATGGGGGAAATCCTTTCAGACGGCCAAATCGGAGTGGCCGTAGGACGCCTTATCTTGAAGCCCCCGGCGCGCAGCCGGGCTGGCGGCCACAAGACTGAGATGAGCAATCAGTCCGGCGGCAACAACGCGGACCTCTGGATCAGCATCGTGAGCGAGCGTGGCCAACTCCCGGTCGAACACGTTCTTGTATTGGAAAAGGGCCTGTGTCCCCGCCGGCTCGCGCTTCGCCATTTCACGCAGAATCTCGGCCGCCGCCGAGCGGACCCGTGGATGTGGGTGGCGCAGCGCAGGCAGGAGTTGTAGAGCTTGGGAAAGCGGAAACCTGGCCATGGCTGCCTTCAGAGAATGAAGAGAAAGGCGCGAATGATTCGCAGTGACTACTTTGTCCATCCGATCAAGGAGGGTCGGAAAACTCTGAGGTTGGCGAAGGGCAGCCAGCGACCGAAGAGCTACCTGCTGAACATCAGGATGCGGATCGTCGAGGGCCTTGGCAATAATGGGCCAGCTCGCTTGGTGGCGCAGCAGGCCCAGGTTTCTGGCGCTACGAGCACGAAGCAGAAAGTGCAGGCGCGGGAAAAAATGGAGAAGCCCGTCGGGGTATGAGAGAGCTTGGCGGAAGGAAAGGGGAAGGAATTGGCCGAGAATCCGCCGCTGCCACATATCGATCAATCCAAGTTCCAGGCAGAGCTCTTCCAAGACGGTGGCAAGTGGGGGAGCAGAGGCGCATTTAAGAAGCAAGGGCTCCAGGAGGAGTTCGAGATTGCACCAAGGCAGGGCGCGTAACCTTGCCAGACATTGCGCGGAATACTTGCGCTGCAACAACGCCGTGGGAGTGAGTCCATAATGCACGCAGAGGCTCTTGACCCGGCGGTCAAACCGATCGCTGCGCGAGCGCTGGACCATGGCTCCCACGGCTAACAGGAGCGTCCCCCCGGTAACCGTAGCCAGAACGGACCTTGCCAGGCTGGTCAGATATTGGAGGTTGGGAATGGGCAAAACCATCGTGTTCTGCCGAAGTTATCTTCACGGGATATCAAAATTTTGTCACTCTCAGAAACTGTAAATACCTTTTGAGGCAACCGACAAATACCTTCCCACCTGTAGCACAATTTCATCGCGCGCCTTCAGCAGGTCATCCAGGCGCAGTGCTCAACGAAGTTGGGCGTGAGGGGGGCATTCTATGAGACAGCATTCGAAAAGTCAATACAGGGGTAATTAATTTTAGCATGGGGCTGATTACTGACTGTCTAATAGCGCGTGGGTTATTTTACCCGAGGCAATTACTCGCAATTGTCGTCTTTAAAGGTTACCCCTCGTCGGGTCGGCTCATTGACCAGCAATCCGGTGTTGTCACCCCCGCGCAAGTGGGGGTCCATGGCTGCCCGCTGGATTCTCGCTTACGCGGGAATGACGGGAGATTCCGCGACAACAGCGGGCCGACGTTTCAATTTGTCCTAGCCAACAGCGCCTCGTCCACTATTTTTTCCCAGGTTGCTTCGGACGGAAATCCTACTACGATCCTGCCGTTGACGAACGACGTAGGAGTTCGGTCAACCCCCAGGTCGTGCCCTTCCTGACGTGCTGCCTCGACTCGCGAGACGGAGGCTTTGGAGTCGACGCAGGCGGCGAGTTTCGAGGCCTCAACTCCGGCCTCATCCCCCAGACTTAATAGGCGCTCGCGGACATTCGAGGCATTGATTGCGCTTTGATTGGCGAAAATGAGGGTTCGGAAGCCGGGGAACGCCTCTGGGTTGATCTGATACGCGCATTCGTTGGCCACCGCGGCGGTAGTGGACCACTCATGCCCGGGGATAGGGAACTCCTTGAAAATAACGCGAACCTTATCGCCGTACTTGGGCAGGAGTTCCTCCTCGAAAAAGTCGTGGAGGCGGGCACACGTTGGGCACTGGAGGTCGGCATACTCGACCACCGTCACGGGAGCGTTGCTTGGTCCCTGGCTCGGCACATCTTTGGTTTTGATCAGGCTCCGAACAAAATCTTCTCGGAAGGGCAGGACGATACCCAGGATGCCGGTTCGCCGGTCTTTCGTAATGAAGACCTCTGCTGTCTGCGTGCTTTTTCCGTCGCTTGCCGTGATGACCGACTTGAGGAACTGCGGATAAGGCGTTTTATTGAAGGCGCCGATCTTCAATTCCACTTGGGGTGGGAGCTTAGTAACCTCGCGAACGCAACGGATGATCTCGGCAGTAGAGCCTTCGCGTAAGGCAAAGACGTTGCCCATCACAAAACAACGGCCGTCCTTGGTGAGGAAAACATTGCTAGACCGTTTTCCCTTGCCGTCATCTGTGGTAACGGTTGTCGCGAAGAAACCCGGAAACGGCGAATTACCCAGCGGCGCGGCCGTCACTTTAGTGCCTTCCGACACAGCGAAGCGGTCGCGCACATATTGAGCGACTTTTTCGGGACTAGCCAGTCCGTTGGCCGCGGGGGCGCGGGCAGCCTGCGGGCGTCCTGTTTCTCCGTGCAGCGTGTTAGCGCTGGTGAGAAGCAGGCAAACGCTGCACGTCAAGAGACCCGTGCGGAGTGAAGAATATGCCATGGGAAACTCCTTTGTCGCTGTTGTCTGTCGTCCGTGGTCAGTTGTCCGTCGTCAATGGCCAGACGCTAGGATTCCGTTCGACAAGTGGCTGAGGCCTGCGACCAGGAACCGCAGGCATCTGACCACGGACAACGGACAACTGACCCTTAGCCCGTACTAATGCTGGACCGGCTGGCCCGCTTTCTCCCACCCCGCAAGCCCATCCTGATAGACCTTCACTTTTTCAAACGAAAATCCCTGCTCGAGCAAGGCACGCCCTGCGGCGCGGCCGGCAGCACAGATGTCGCCGGAGGAGCGTCCGCTCTCGTAAAGCACGATGGTCTTGTCTTTGGGCAGTTGGCTCGAATCTCGTGCAAAGTTCTCCACCGGCATATTAATAGCGCCGGGAATTCGCCCGCCGGCGTAGTCCTTGGCTGACCTGACGTCCACAACGAGAGGTTTCGACGTAGCTTCGAGAAGCTGGCGGACCTCGGCTGTCCCTATCAACGCCGGCTGCTTCTTGTTTGCCTCGGCCTCGCTACAGCCGCCAAGAGCTGTTTGGGCGGTGGTGAGAAATCCTCCTGGGTTCGAACCAAACAAAGAACCAGATCCTGCATTGGCCTCCGGCGCTTTTCCCCTGGGGTGCGCCGGTGCAGGGGATTTGGAAGGTGGGGGCGACGGCTGGACCGCGGCACTCGGTGAAGAGTTCGTGTTGCTGGCCATCGGCGCACCGGCGCCAGCCAACTCCTGCTCCACCAACTGTGAAAACGTGGCGAAGTCCAAAGGTTGAACGATCATTCTCCGGCCGATGAAGTAGGTTGGCGTCCCGGGCACCTTTAGCGCGCGACCGTCGGCCAAGTCCTGTTTGATGCGAGAAACCGCTTCTCCACTGTCGAGGCATTGGTTGAATCGGCTCTGGTCCAGGCCAAGTTCTCGAGCGTAGCGCTTGAGGGCGTCCACGCTCAAATCAGCTTGTTCGGCATAGAGCCTTTCGATGGCCTCCCAGAACATGCCTTGTTCTGCGGCGCATTCCGAAGCTTCCGCCGCTTTCTCGGCCTGGGGATGAAGCTTGCTGAGGGGGAATTGGCGGAACACGAAACGAATCCGGTCCCCGTATTGAGCGCGGATTTGGCGCGCGGCTTCTTCCGATAGTCCGCAGGCAGGGCACTCGAAATCTCCGAATTCGACGACCGTCAGAGGCGCTTGCAGATTTCCGGTCATGTGGCTGTCCGGGCGGACCAGGCGCTCGGCGAGTGCCTGGGATGATGCCTGCGCGACCGGCGGGAGCCCGCCGTGCCGGGAGAGCAAGATAAACGCCGGGACGCCGACCAGCAACGCCAGCACGCAAAGGGTAAAGTTTGTCCTGACGCTTGCGATCGCTGCCGCAGGATCGGGCGGGGCGAGCCGGCCGACGTACTTCAAAGAGCGACAAGAGGAAAATGCCCGTTACCACGAGCGCCGAGACCACGCACCAGGTGCACCAAGCATGGATGACAAACGCCTCCAGCGAGGTGAGGTAGAGGGAAAACAGGAAGCCCGCGCCCGAGATGCCGGCCACGGCGTATTGGAGGGCTCGCCCCCGGTCCGCTGAAACCAAATCCTCTGCAAGGATCAGCAGCCCGAGAACTGCGTAACACGCTACTCCGAACAGCGGAAGAGGCAGGCCAAAAAGGTGCGCGTAGGAACTTGCGCGCACCGCGTCGCAACCCCCTCCCAGGCAGACCATGGGCCGCGACGGCGAGGTATAAACCCAGAGAAGATACATGGAATCGAAAAGTCCAAGTAAGGGGAGTGCCAGCAATAAAGGTTTTCGCATAGTACGATATTTTACCAGAACCGAAACTCCGAATTCGAAACTCGAAGACCGAAAATCGAAACTCAAATCCCGAGCTTCGAATTTCGATTTTCAGTCTGCCGTCAGTTATTGGCTCTCTGGAAACGGGCTGATGCCTGAGAGCTGACGGCTGAAAGCTGAGAGCTGAGAGCTCATGCTGAGGCGCAGTCAAATCTTCCAAGGCTCTCCAAATGTATTATCCCATTCGTTCGGAATAAACGGCTGGAATCCTGCGCCAGGGTAGAAGGTAGTTTCTCCAAATAAGATGCCTTGAGGCGGCGAGTATAAATCCACCCGAACAAAGTCAAATTGGGCGCCGATTTTCTCCGCCAGACTGATCATTTCACCCAGGTTTACTGGCTTGGAAGCAGGCTCTGGTATTGGAGGATATTTTATCTTCACGGGAAGCAAATTCCATTCACGATCATAAACGTTTCGTTTCCGCTCCCTCGTTTGACCGTGATCAAGCTGAATGAAATGGACACGTCCGTGATAGGTAAAGAATCTGTAGTCTTCCGGAAAGTCACCGTCTGGTATTTGGATCATGCGTTCCACTATCACCTTATGGGGAATATCTAAATAGCCCCACTCTCGAGTCCGACGGCCATGCGAGATTGCAAGCTGCTCGCGCATCAACGTTACAATTTCATCCCTCTTGAAGTCTTGTGCCGTGCGGATGAATACATTTCCAGCCCAACTGTGATTGACCTTGACCACGTAGGGCGGCTGGAGACTATCCCAGGGAATATCTTCCGGATTGCTCCCCACCCATAAGGTTTCTATGACGTGCTGCGCGCCAATGAGTTTTGCGATTTCTGCTTTAACCGCAATTTTATCGGCAAAGATGGGGAATTGAAGGTTATGCTGGTAAAGTTTTCGCCAGGCAATTTTTTCATTAAAGGTCTTTGGATGCCTTAGGTTGGGCAGCCCTCCAAAGGTGCGAAGATACGTCAGGTTAACGGCCGCGAAGTCTGGGAGGGTGTCAAGGAGTGCTTTGTAAGCTTTTTCTGCAACTTTCCTGATCATGGCTGCCGTTCATCTGCTTTCCGATTCATATCCTCGCTTGGCCCAGGGAGGATTCTCGTTGCCACTTGGTCATCTTCATAAACAGCCGGCGATAAAAGTCCATCCCAAGAATAGAAGCGACCAAACCCCCAACAAGCAAAGGCTGGAGCGGCTGAAGCCGGAGTCCTTCCAAAGCCAGTGCGCGCGCCCGGCGAGGATCGTAGTTGAAGAGCAAGAGGGCGATGCGGGAAAGGTGCAATGCCACTGTGCGCGGCTTCATCTCACGGCGGTACTTTAGGAAGATTCGCTCCCGGCCCTCGCAGATTCCCCGCAGGCTCCTTGACATCTGATCGGATCCCATGTGCCGCTTGACCAGACAGTGGGGAACAGGGGCTATTCGAGAGACTCTTGCCACTCTCAGCCAAAGGTCCCAGTCCTGGTGGGACACAAGCGTTTCATCGAACCCTGCCACTCTCTCCAGAGCTTGCTTTCTTACGGTTACCCGCGAGCAAGACCCGATAAAGTTCGCCTCCAACAGCGCCTCATATACCCATCCGGACTTCGTTGGCATACGTATCTCCAGAACTCTGCCTGTATCGTCCAGCATCACCTTGCCTGTGTAAACAAGCCCCACCGCGGGATCAGAGTTGCGAAAGACTTCCAGCTCTTTTTGGAGCTTTTCCGGCAGCCATTCATCATCCGAATCCAGAAATGCGACGTATTCTCCTCGAGCACAGCGAATGCCGGTGTTACGCGCCGCACCTCCGCCATGTTTCCTGTCGTGGCGGATGTACTTGATCCGGTTATCCGAAATGCCCCTCACCGCTTGCTCAGTCCCATCGGCAGAGCCGTCATCGACCACGATGAGTTCCCAATCCTGGCAGGTCTGACCCAGGACGCTTCGAATTGCCCGGCCCACTATCGGGGCGCGGTTGAAGGTGGGAATCACCACCGTGGCGGCTGGTCTTTCCGGTCCGGACGCAGGGTGTTCATTCATGCGCTCGCTTCCACAAGCGTCGTTCCTTAGTTTGCCATCCAAGCAGCGTTCCGCGTGCAAAATCCTCATGATCATCTTCGCGTCGAATTCAACCTTTCGACGGAAAAATAAATCCTGGAGATTGATTCTATATTTTCGCTCGGCCTACATGGACTTTATCGCGCACCTTGGCCATCTTCCTAAACACCCAGCGGTAGCACCCCAACCCAAGAGTCGAAAGCGCCAAAGCAGCTACAAGCGAGGGCTGGAGCGGCCGAAGCCGGAGGCTTTCCCAAGCCAGGGCGCGCGCCCGGCGAGGCTCGTAGTTGAAGAGCAAGATGGCTACGCGAGAAAGGCGTTTTGCCAGGGTGCGAGGCTTCATGTCGCCGCGAAACTTCCTTAAGAATCGCTCCAGGCCATCGCAGAGGTTCCGCAGGCTCGCGGTCTTCCAGTCGGATACCAAGTGTCGCTTGACCAAACAGCAGGGAACACAAGCTATCTTAGAAACTCGCGCCACTCTCAGACAGAGGTCATAGTCCTCGGCGTTGAAAAACGTTTCATCGAACCCGACTACCCTGTCCAGAACTTGCTTCTTCACAGTTATGCGTGAGGGCGACCCGATGAAATTACCATCCAGCAGCGCATCATAGACCCATCCGGATTTCGTTTCCATACGCAACTTCAGGACTCTGCCCCGCTCGTCAAGGATCATCTTGCCCGCGTAAACAAGCCCGACCTCAGGGTCAGAGTTGCGAAAGGCTTCCACGTCTTTTTGGAGCTTTTCCGGCAGCCATTCATCATCATCATCCAGGAATGCGACGTATTCTCCTTGAGCGCAGCGAATGCCCGTATTTCTTGCCGCGCTGACGCGGCGGTTTCGGTCGTGGCGGATGTACTTGATCCGGTTATCTGAAAAGCACCTGACCGCTTGCTCAGTCCCGTCCGTAGAGCAGTCATCGACCACGATAAGTTCCCAATCCTGGCAGGTCTGACCCAGGACGCTCCGAATTGCCCGGCCAACTATCGCGGCGCGGTTGAAGGTGGGAATCACCACCGTGACGGCTGGTCTTGCCGGTCCGGACGCAGCGTGTTCATTCATGAGCCTGTTACAACCACCCTTGCTGGCGATACCAAGCGATGGTGCGGGCCACGCCCGTGGCCAGATCGTATGCAGGCGTGTAGCCCAATTCGTCATGGGCTCTCTGCCAGGAATATATGTGATCTTCACTGAAGAAGGCTACCCCCGTCCGGCTCAGGGGAGGTTTCCAGCCGCTCACCCGCCTCAGCACCTCGAACCCTATCGCACCCAGCATGGCGGACCAGCGGGGCACACTGATCCAGGGCGGTCGCACGCCAAGGACAGAGGCAACGGTCTCGCCCAACTCCCGAAAGGTCACCGGACGCAAGCCGGTAATGTGGTAGATTGAGCCGGGACGCCCGCGGCGCAGACACAACAGCATCCCGGCGACCGCGTCGGCAATGAAGGTGGGATGGCAATAATGCCGGCCACCATCGATGGAGAAGAACCGACCGCGATGGACCGCCTGAAAAAGCCCGAGAACATGCCGGTCACCCGGCCCATAAACGAATCCGGGCCGGCAGATGACAACGGGTAAACCTTGCGAGGTAAATTCCAGGGCTACGTGTTCGGCAGCAGCCTTGCTCCGCTCGTATGGGTTGGTAGGCGCATACGGCGCATCTTCCGCCGCTGGGCCTCCCCTATTCGGTCCCAGAACCCCGGCGCTGCTCACATGCAGCACGCGCGGTTGACTCCCCGTCGCCAGGGCCGCCGCCATCACGTTGCGGGTGCCCTCCACGTGAAGCCTGTTATATACCTGCTCCGAAACGCCGACCTCGCCTAGCCGGCCGGCAGCATGAATGATCCACGAAGTCCCAACCATGGCACCGCTCAGGTTGGTTGGCGCTGTCACGTCTCCTTCGTGCCAATTGATAGGTATGTCATCCAGAGAGCTGCGGTCGGAGGTTGGCCGCGCCAGGGCATGAATTTCAGCACCCCCCTGCGCCAAGGCTCGCGCCAGCCCTGCCCCGAGGAGACCAGTGGCGCCAGTGATAAAAACGCGCATACGGTTAGCAGTCCTGGAGAGCCTGTCGAATCAAAGGCTCAAGGGTTCTGTCGAGCGAGTATTGCGAAGGGTCGATGTCAAGAATACGGAACGTCTCGAACGGATCGTAAACCGTATCGAGATGGAACACTCCAAATATATCCCCCCAGGTTCTCAGATCATACTTTGGAAGCTTCGAATGAAAGGTGTGCCGCAAGAGGGCGCTCATCAGGGGGGCAGAAATGGGGACGGTCCGACTCTTGTGGCGAAGGTAGCGGACGATCATCCGCTCCAACTCGCGACTGGTGATCGTATAGGGATCGGCAACGACAAGAGGACTCAGGTTGGGGAGGTCATCTCGCTCCAGGATGCGTCGGACTGCGTCCACGAGGATGTTCAAATGGCACAAATGATGACGAGCGTCTCGCGGATACAGACGCAAGGTGATCCCACGCTTCGCCATTTGGCACAAATTATCGGGTAGACTGGCGTCTCCTGGCCGAGCGTAGAGGATGGTTGGGCGCAGGAAAATCGCCCGAAACCCCTGCTCCATGGCCGCTCTTTCGACAAAGCGATCGGCCTCGAGCTTGGCCAGGGCGTATTCGGCGGAGGGGTAAGTTGTGGGGTTCGGCGGCGTCTGGTTCCCCAGCTTTTCATGCTTCGATTTGCCGAGCACATGCGCGCTCGAAATATGAAGTAATAATGCTCCTTTTCGAATCCAAGGCACGAAAGCAGAGGTCGCCCCTTGGTGCGAGCGCTGATAGTCGGCATAAGTCAGACCGCGTCGCACTCGAAAGCCGCCCGCGTTGATAATTACATCCGCCTTCTTGAGAAGCCCTTCTGATTGGCTGATGTGGACGTCGCCATTTTGGCCGTGGGCGTACACTACCCTCTTGGCTTGCAGAGCTTCAGCCAAATGGCTGCCCACAAACCCGTCTGCTCCCACCACGACGACCAATGGCTGTATGGTAATTTCACTTCCTCCCTACTTCAGCATTCTCTTGACTCGTGGTCGTAGAACTGCGCGATCGTAGAGTCCCGGCATCAGGCGGTCTATAAGATCAATGCTGCGCTCACGCCACCCGATTACCCTCGTTCTTCGTTTGCCCTCAAGCAGGTTGACTATTGCCTCTGCCGTCTTTTGAATGTCTGCACCCTCGTCAACGAAGGCGGGTTCAATTCCGTACCACTCGGCACGACGGCGAAACGGCGTTCTGAGCAGCCCCGGAAAGGCGCACACGAACTGGATCCTCTTGTGACCGTATTCAAGTTGCAAACACTCCAGAAAACGCGCCGTTGCTGCTTTGCTTGCGGAATAGTACGCTTCGAAAGGAACAGCCCGACGCGCGACAAGGGAGAGAATGGCAACGAATTTCCCCTCCTGATTCTTCTTGTCCCAGTATTCGGCGGCAGCGCGCGCCGCTGTCGTGCATCCCCAAAAATTCAGTTCGAAGGTCTGGCGGGCGCGCTCCAACGGAACCAGAAGTGTCTTTCCAAAAACGGCAGCGCCTGCCGCGAAAATCACCGCGTTGATGGGCGTAGCAGCGTCCTTCTCAATGGTCAGGTAAAATGACCGCCAGTCAACGCTTCTGGCGTCGATCGGATAGAACTTCTGAACCCGTGAGTCGTCCGGCTTGGTTCGGCCGGCGACCAAGAGCTTGTACTCCCGTTCAAGCAACCTCTTGACCAGCGCGCCACCCAAGCCCCCACCGCCGCCCACTAGCAAAATCTGTTTCATCCCTGAAGCGCCTCTTGGATCATAGGCAGTAAGGTCCTTTCCAGCGAATACTCCGCCGGGTCAATCCCAAGAAGGCGGAAGGTCTCAAACGGGTCATATACCGTATCGAGATTCAGCACGCCGAGGATTTCCCCCCAGGTCGGAATATCGAGCTTTGGATTCTTTGAACGGAAGGAGAGGCGAAAGAGCCTGCTCATCAAGGGAACGGGAATAGGCAGAGTTAGACTTTTTTTCGTCTGATACCGATGAATCATCGTCTCCAATTCCCGACTGGTGACCGTATAAGGATCAGCGACCACAAGGCAACTCAGTTGAGGTAGATGTTCGTGTTGGATCACGCGACGGGCCACCTCTATGAGCACTCTCATGTCACACAGGTGATGACGAGCGTTCCGCGGATAGAGGCGCAGGATAACACCACGCTTTGCCAAGCTGAGGAGAGTAGCTACCATACCCTCGCCCCGGGGAGCATAAACGACGGAAGGGCGCAGGAATATTACCCGAAAGCCCCCTTCCGTAGCGGTTCTTTGGAGGAATTGATCATTTTCAAGCTTTGCGAGGGCGTAGGCTGGGCAGGGGAACGTTCTTGGGTTCGGCGCCGTCTGGTTTCTTAACTTTTGATCTTTCGATTTGCCCAGCACAGAAGGACTCGAGATATGAATTAACAGGGCTCCCTTTTGAATCCATGGCACAAAAGCAGAGGTCGCTCCTTGGTGTGAGCGCTGATAATCGGCATAGCCAAGACCGGGCCGCACTCGATAACCGCCGGCGTTGATAACCACGTCGGCTCTCCTGAGAAGCCCTTCTGCTTGGCTGACATATACGTCCCCATTTCGGCAAGGGGCGTAGACTACCCGTTCGGCCTGAAGGGCTTCGGCCAAGTGGCCGCCTACGAACCCTTCCGCACCCACCACGGCGATGAGCGGTTTTATCGGCATATCTCTTATACGTCAGCTTCCTGATAAGTCATCACGGGACGGTAAAGGCATCCGCAGCGCCGGCCTTGGGGACAGTCTGGCAAGGGCAGAAGTGGAGCCTGGTCAGGATGGTAAACCTTGCCGGCGGGCAACTTCTGCGCCGCATCGCAACAATTTGGCGCCGGTTGAACCACCACGCCCACGATGGAACCCTTGGCTTTCATGCCCAGACGGTAGGCCGCCAGAGTTTTCACGGCGTAGTCCGGCTCCTTCTCCACGTGGTGCTGGAATCTGTTCAACCAATCGAACGCCATGGATTTCCCTCTGTAGCACTAGTTTGTAGGACGTTGTTGCGCCGCGAAGATTTCTCCTTCTGTTGTTAGCGCCTCCGTGTCCTCTGTGTCCAGAAAAGCTTCAACACCGAGGTCACTGAGATGCTCCGTGTGCTCTGTGTTGAGGCTTGAGAGGCACGGAGGACACAGAAGATGCCCATCTCGTTGCGGCGAAAGGCGGCGCTGTGATCTTAGGGCTCCTCTCGAGAATGGATCCGTTATTACTTGATCGTCCTTACTCCCCGGAGCCCTGCCGAGCCGTCGCTGGCCTGGGTGTCGGTGGGCGCGGATCACCGACGGCAACCTGCCGGCGCCTGCTCCCGGGACGCAACACGTTGGCGGCCACCCGCGCCAGCGTCGCAATGTCATGCAACATGTTGGTGTAAGAAGCGTTGGCGAGCGGGCAATGGCATTGCTTCGCCGCGATACTTCGGCGCGCATTTTGGATCTTCTCGCCAAACCAGATTTCCTTGAAATCATAATTGTGATCGCGTAGATTGCCCAGGTTATCGGCGCGCACGCAACAGGGCCAGACCGTGCCGTCGGCATAGATGTGGGCGCTCACCCAGCCGGCGTAGCACGCGATCACTTGGTCTTCTTCCTCCAAGATACGCTTGACCAGCTTATAGTACTCAACCCGGAGAGCTTCCGTGATCCTGGCTATGCCCGTGAAACGTTTGCTCTCCACGTACGCGATGAGGCGATCTATGGCCTTTGCGTAGCTCTCCGCGCTCGGCGTTATCGGCAACCCCACGGTGTCCAGTTCCACTCGATGTTCCGCTATCTCAGTGATGAACTGGTCGGCCCCCGTTTGGTCGGCGTAGGCGATGATTTCGTCCAGGTTGTCGACATTGAAGACCGACACCACCGAGTGGATTCCTATCGTCAGGTTGTTCAATTGACGGCGCAGGGATAGCAGTTGCTCCAGGCGCTGCTCGAATTTCTTGAAGTTGCCCGGGACGCCGCGAATGAAGTCATGTTTCTCCTCCACTCCGTCCAATGATAGGTTGATAATCACCCGGCTCTTGGGACACGATCGGGCGATGCGCTCCACTTTCTCAGGGATGGTGGGCAGAATTCCGTTGGTAGGGATGTTAATGACACCTGGCTGGCAATGTTCGTAGGCCGACTGGGCGAGCTCCACTACCTGCGGGTACATCATGGGTTCCCCGCCACTGATCGTGAACCAATACGGGGTTTGGCCCAGGGAAGCCAGCACCTTATCCCATTCTTCCAGAGTCAGTTCCTGCTCGCGCTTCATCCAGATATTGCAGGTGAGGCAACGCGAATTGCACTTGGGAGAAGGGGAGAGGGTCAGGTTGAGCGGCAGCATGCGAGGCCAGCCAAACTGGCGGTAGAGCTTGAAGAGCGGAACCCGCAGCAAAACGCCGGCCATCGAATTCATGTCGCCGCTATGTCCCTGCTTTAAGATCTTTCGTTGTCTTGGCGATTTCCCAGACGGGGTGGTGACGACGTTTCTTGTAGTCGCGCCTGCCAAGCAACCGCCCGCACACCTCCAGTGACGCCACTCCCCATGTCCAAAGGAAGGGACGGGGTCGCCAATCAAGTCTTGGCAGTAAGACCCGCAGTATCTTCCAGCCGCTCATGGTGCTTACGGTATACCCGAGCGCATGGCGCACCGCCAGATGCCCGGCAAAAATGCGCCGGCGCTGGCGCAGAAAATCGGCGACCGTGAGTGGACCCTTGTTGTAGACGATGGCCGTCGGTACGTAGCGTGCCTCATAACCCTGGCCGCGAATTACCGGCTCCATGCTCGCCTCGTCCACCGACGTGTAGTAAGGAATGCGCTCGAAGATATTGCGAAAAGCGATCATCTCCCCGGCCTTGAAGCTGCGCAGGTTGACCTGGTGATGCAATTCCCACAGCAGATGTGCGGCAAACCCCATAAAGGTCCCGGGGTCGTTAACGGGCACCGGTCGCCCAGCGGTCATTCCCACCGCTGGGTCGGCTAAAGGGGCGACCAGTTCTTCAATGGCGTCCGCTGTGGGCAGCAGGTCGGCGCAGCAAAGCACTACTATTTTCTCCCGCGCTTGCGTCAGAAAGCTATTGGTTGCGGAGGCCTTACCCTCGCGCTGCGGCTGCACGATGAGGCGAATCCGCGGCTCCCGTTTCGCCCAATCTTGCACGATAGACTCGGTGCCGTCAGTACAGCCACTGGCGACGACGACGATCTCGGTCAAGGTTACCTTTGTCAACCGCTGCGAAACCACGGCCTCGAGCATCCGCCCGATGTTGGCCTCTTCGTTGAACGCCATAATTCCCATCGAGCACGCTATGGACATGGGACCATCCTGCCTACTCATAGCAATCTCGAACCACGTTGTGCTCACACATCACCGCTCGCCGCCGCCATCACCCTTTCGGCGCGGGGAGGGAGTTTGCCCGGCCGAAACCAGCTCACGGTTACCGGAGCCGTCCCACACTGGGCCGTGGCTATGCGGAGAGGGCGAATCCCAACTGCGCCAGATGGCCGGCACGTTGAAGAAGATGTTCCAGGCGCCCCCCAGCGTCACGCCGGCGGCGGACGCCAAGGGAAGCGGCACTCCTCGCCAATTCAGCAAGAGGGTCAGCGATGCGTTAAGAGCCACTCCCGTCGTGCAGACTTTCCCGTAATGAACCAGCCGTCCGAGGACTCCGGCTCGAGGCTCCACGCGGAGCGCATGCGAAGTACGAAAGGTGAAAAGCCAGTTCCAGAAGAAGTTGTTCAGCAAGGCGAGCAGGATCGCGACCGCCAGTGCCCAACCGACCGGCCAAGCGTGGCGCTCGGCCAGGAACGTCAAAACCGCAACGTTCACCACTGCGCCGGTCAAGCCCACCGCCCCATAACGCATCCAGCTCCGCAGTTGACCCGTGGAGCGGGCCAGCCGTCCCAAGTGGGCCAGATATTGCAGCGACTCGCGCATGCCAAGCTTGGACCTTCCCAGGCTCCGGGCCTGAAAGACAAAAGGGACTTCCACGAGGTCGCGGTAATGAGCCTTGCCCAAGACCTCGAGCAGGATCTTATAACCCGTGGGTTCAAGACGCACTCCCTCGAGCGACCGGGCGCAGACGAGGAACATTCCGGACATGGGATCGCTGATGTCGGCGAGCGTCCGGGGGAGCACGCACGCCGCCAGGTGTCTCGCGGCCCACGAATTCAGCCGCCGCATCCACGACCAGTCTTCCGCCGAGCCTCCGCCCGGACCCGAACGGGTGGCAATCGCCACATCCGCGTTGTGGCTGCGGAGCGCGCCCGCGAGGTGCGTCAGAACCTCGGGCGGATGCTGGAGGTCGGCATCCATCACGCCCAGCACGTCTCCCTTGGCGATGCTCCAACCGGCCACGACGGCGGTGGCCAGCCCCTGCCGCCCTGGCCGCCGCAAAACTCTTACGGGAATCTCGCTCGCCAAAGTTTCCGCCAAGCCTGCGGTGCGGTCCGGGCTGGAGTCGTCCACCACAATTAACTCGTGCTCTTCCCCGGCCTTCCGTAAGGCTTCGGAAGCCCGGCGCAGGACTTCCTGAATGCTCCGGGCTTCATTGTAAGTAGGAAGCACGATCGAGATCATGGTGCGGGAGTTTATCACACTAACCACCAAAATCCATTCAGAAGCGAGCCCACGCCGGGGACAACCATGTGCTTTGAATCATTCCCCGTTCCGCACGGTCCGAATAGCAAGCGCAAGCCCTGTGATCGCAAGTCGAGGCGGTCGGTAGTATAATCGCCAGGCCTGAGAAGTCGCTCCGGGACACCGTTTTTGGCGCGTAAAGCTTTGAGGGGTCGCTTCCACCTTGAGGGGCGGTTAAAGCACATGGCACGCGGCCATAAGCACAGAAACTCAGCCGTAGTTCCCAAAGCCGATCGCCCGCCTGAAGGAGCAGAGACTCTGTCCTCGAAAGAAACCTTCTCCATAGCCCAAGCCTTGGTGTGGATCACATTGGCAATGCTTTTGGCTTTTTCTCTCGTGGCCCTCTACTATCCGGTGGTCCGAGCTTTCTATCGTTACGAAATCAACTACAACGAAGGGTGGAACGTTTACGTAACCCAGGCGGCGATGCAGCATCGCGACTTGTACCCTGCGAAGCGTGGTGGGGCCGGTTATCCCTTCCTCTCGTTTTACTTAGTTGGATATTTGTCGCATTTCAACGGCAATTACCTATTGACGGGCCGTTTGCTTTCTCTCCTCGCGCTGCTTGTCTCGTGCGTTCTGGTAGGGTTGATTGTCAAGAGGTTGACGGGTGGTTGGGGGGCCGCCGTTTTTGGAGGCGCGTTTTGCCTTGGCCTCGTTTGCTCACGAACGCCACTTTACGTGGGCGTGGATGATCCGCAAATGCTCGCCCATCCATTTGTCCTTTTCGGCTTGTGGCTCTATTTGGGAGATTCTCCGAGCACGCGACGGATTGCAGGGATCACCTCTCTATTTGTTTTGGGAGGCAACATTAAGCACAATCTCCTTCCGGCTCCCGTTTCGGTACTCTCCGACCTTTTCACAACCTCCTTGGGCAAAGCCGTGCGATTCATGGTTTTTGGAGTCCTTTTCTTGGCCTTGTCGATTACGGTCAACATGCTGGTGGGGGGCCCTTCCTTCATTTCAAGCATGTTGGCTCCAAGGCCTTATTCACTTGAGAGCGCTCGCGGAGCGTTTTTCTCGTTTTATTCCCCCCAGGGGTTGCCTCTGGCAGTTTCCGCCTTTTGGTCGATATGGCAGCTTAAAAACCCGCAGACTCGGGTGATTTCCTTCTATTTCTTCTCCTCGCTGCTAATCGGCGTGGCATTTGCGGGAGGCGCGGGGGTCAACGTCAACACGTTCTTCGACAACTTTTTTGCTATGTCGATCATTATGGGTGCTAGCCTGGATTCGTTGTGGAAAGCGCCCATCCCCAGTTTGGGGAAAGGCGGTGGTTGGAGATTTCTGGTGCCTGTCCTGCTCTATTCGATGGTGATTATGGCATATGTACCCCGTGGCCTCACCATGCCGAAAATGCTTTCCGACTTGCCCTTGCGGCAGAGGCTGTTTGACCAGGAGGTATCATTCCTGGTCGCGCAACCGGGACCTGCCATCTGTGAGAAGTTGATGCTGTGCTACGACGCGGGCAAGCCGTATACTCTCAGTCCGTTTAACCTTCACGTCCGCGCGAGACGTGGGGTACGGAACGACGAGCTCGTGAAACAGATCGCCGAGAAAAAATATGGAGCTATCCAAACCGACACTCCTGTCACTCAGAAGCCAAGCCCGCGATTCCCGGACGAAGTGCTTGACGCCATAGATCGCTACTACGTCGAGGGGCTCAAGGCTCCCGAGTGTCATATCTATGTCCCCCGTCCCTAGAACAGTGACGAGTGATGAGTGACGAGCAGGGCTATGAATAGTAAATGGTGCTTTGGACAGAGGGATCGCCTTTTCGGAGTGGCCAAGGCACCTGACAGCCGCGGTTCTTCAATTTCACTATTCAGAATTTACTATTTCGACCTTCGACTCTCGACTCCTCGACTGTCTTCCGGAGAAACCGCATGCTTGTTCCCTATTTTGATTTGAAGAAACAATTCTCGAGCCTTCGCGATGAGATCAGGGAGGCTCTGGACCGAGTGTGCAGCAGCACGTCATTTGTCCTGGGCGAGGAGGTCAATGAGTTTGAGAAGGAATTTGCCGCCTATTGCGAAGTGAAATATTGTGTCGCTCTGAACTCCGGCACCAGCGCCTTGCACCTGGCTTTGCTGGCTTTGGGAGTGAAGCCGGGAGACGAGGTGATTACCACCCCGAACACGTTCATCGCCACCGCCGAGGCCATTTGCTACGCGGGCGCCAAGCCGGTGTTTGTGGACATCGACCCGAAGACGGCGAATCTGGATTCCGCCCTGATCGAACCGGCCATTACGGAACGGACCAAGGCGATCCTTCCGGTTCATTTGTACGGCCGCCCTGTCGACATGGACTCGAATCTTGGAAATCGCGCGAAAGCGCAGCTTGGCGGTTATCGAAGACGCCTGCCAGGCGCACGGCGCTCGTTACCGGGGCAGGCGAGTAGGAAGCATCGGCCATGCTGCGGCCTTCAGTTTTTATCCGAGCAAGAATCTGAGCGCCTATGGAGAAGGTGGAGCGCTCACGACGAATGATGCAGGAATCGCCGAACTGGGGCGCACGCTGCGCAACCACGGCCAGAGCGGTCCCTACACCCATGCCAGAATCGGCTACAACTACCGTATGGAGGGATTCCAAGGCGCTGTCTTACGGGTCAAGCTGAAGCGGCTGGAGCAATGGAACGCGCGTCGAAAGGAAATCGCCGCGCTCTACCGCAGTGTTTTGCAGGGCGCCAAGGTGGAGATTCCTCCCGATGATCCGCGCGATGATCGGGTGTACCTCCTCTTCGTGGTTTACGTCGAGCGACGCGATCAGGTGCGGGCGGCTCTCGAAGCGCGCGGTGTCCACACCGCCATCCACTATCCCCGCCCCGTGCATTTGCAGCCCGCCTTCGCGGCGCTGCGGTTTGGACCCGGCAGTTTCCCTCACGCCGAGCGCGCCTGCGAGCGAGCCTTGAGTATGCCGTTCTTTCCTGAAATGACCGATGAGCAGGTGCGCTATTCAGCCGAACAGCTCGCCAGTGTAGTGTCCAGGAAATAGCTGGACAACGCGCCTTGCCGTAGCGCCGGCATCCTGCCGGCAGATGCCGCCGGGACGGCAGCGCTACATTGTCCACTTAATTGGTGGACACCACACTAGGGTTGTGGGACGAGAGCAGGGGGCAACGGAAGCAAGCAGCCAGGTATATTCTGAGGATCAAGCTAACTACCTGTGTTTTCAGTTACATTCCCGCTTAACAGAGCTAAGTCCCTTTGTTTTCATAGACATTCCTGCTTAGGCCCAGGGTTTCCAATGGCGACCCTTTGTTTTCAACAACATTCCTGCATTGCTCCTTCAAAATAAGAGTCTCTTCTTCTTTTCGTTGTGCCTTGAAGTGCGGTCCGTCAACTGACGGACTGCCGCTTTGTGGCGCCATTGTAGCGCCGACTTTTAGGTCGGCATTGGGGTCGTGCTGACCCCGCGATGCGGGGTCAGCCCTATGCCGGCACTTCGAGCAAGTTCGAAACACAAAAGCGGCAGCAAGGAGGCTGTCTCAAAACTAGGTATTTTTGGCTTTTTCACAGCGCAAGTCATTGATTATTCGTTCCAAAAACTGTGATTTTGCCAGTTCTGAGACTGCCTCCAAGCTACCGCACTCAAAACGGTTCGGGCCAGCCACATTTTGCGAACGAAGGCGCGCAGAACGAAAGGCCTCTTGTCCCTGGCGCGGCGGACAAATTAGGAGGATTTTTCGCCCCGCCACAGGGCCATCTCCGAACCGGGTGGGGGAAGGGCAGCAGCATGGGAGTATCGTCGTCCCGGCAGACCGTGGGCTCCTGCCCTGGCCTCAACTTACAACTCTAGCCTATGATATTCGGCTTGTCAAGAGACAGGAAGTCTGTTTTTCAGCGTGGGTCTTCGTCCCTTTCTCTAGCGCAGAGGGTGGCCCGCGACCGGCATTTTCACCAGCCGGTGCCCCGTGCCGTCCGGTGCAGGGCGGCGCGGAACCAGTAAGGATGACAATCTCGCAACTCTGCCGCATCTGCTCCACCTGCCCGAAGCACAGCCCGCCGCGATCCGTGTTGTTTCCTGAGTACTTTGGTGCTAGAGATTATAATTCGTAACTGGTACACCATAACCCAGGAAACCGCTTGTTCTCTTGGACGCGCCGACCTCATGAATCTCGAAACCATTTCGCCCCCAAAGCCGGTTGAGTCCGGCGAGGCCGCACCCGCGCCCGGAGCCAAATGGAACTCGCTTTTTAACCGAGCCTTGCTTGCCACAGCCATCCTGTTTGTGCTCGTGCGAGCGCTCCCCATCCTGAGTTTTCCAATGGGGTGCGACCATGGAACGTATTTGACGATCGGGCAGGGCCTGCTTGAGGGCAAGCAACTGTACCGCGATCTCTGGGACAACAAACCCCCGGGCATTTTCATTATCTACGCTGGAATTGCCAAGCTGTTTGGCCGGGCACCGTGGTCGGTCCCGGCGGTCGATATCCTCTTGTTGCTTGTCATCTCCTACCTTCTTTTTCGCTTTACTGAGCCCTATCTGGGCTGCGCGGGCGCTACGCTCGCGGTGATGGTTCATGCTTCCATGCATGGAGAAATGACGTATTTTTGGATTGTGCAACCCGAGACGCTCCAGGTGGCCTGCATCTTGGCCGGTTACTTGCTCATGTCGCGCCGCGGACGCGGGTGGGAGGCAAGCTGTTTTGCAGCGGGTATCCTGCTTGGATACTCGTGCTGGCTCAAATACAATGCCGTGGCATTCCTGCCCCTTCTCCTCTTCCTGCCTTATCTCGACACGGGTAGTCTTGAGAGGAAGCCGCCTCGGCTCTCCCTCTCAATCTCCTGGCGGAGTTGGCTTGCGAAGGCTGGTATTCTGCTGGCGGGACTCGCGGCTATGATTGGGATTGTGCTGGCGTGGATCGTTCTCAAGGGCGCTTGGCCCGCTATGAAAGAGGCGCAATTTGAGGTTTTGCCGCGCTACGCAGCCATAGCCGTTCAGCGTCGTCCGCATTACTTGCTCTCGGCCTTTGCTCGAACAAATTATTCGCTGGGCGAGTGGAATCTATTGGCCACTCTGGCGGGACTTCTAGTGGCGTGGCTGCGCCGGGATTTCAAGCGTTTCGTGCCGGTCTTCCTTGCTGCCCTTATTGCCTATGGCGCCGTGGCGATGCAGGTCCGTTTTCATGATTACTACTTTCAGACCTGCTACCCTTTCTTCGCCGCCCTATGGGCGTACCTTGCGGTTAGCGTCTTTGAAGGCTCTCGCGCATTAGTAAGGAATTTCAGGCAACGCGGCTGGCGGCTGGCGGCTGGGCTGGTTTGGATTGTCTTCGCCCAGGCCGTCTTCTGGCCGCTTCCAGAGGAATTTAGCAAGCTAACGATGCGGTACGAAGAACTGCGCGAATGGCGGGCTGACCGAAAATCCTTCTACTCGGACTACCCACGACAAATGCCATTCGAGCATTCTCACGGCGAGTTCCAGGTCATTGACTACCTCAATAGCAACGCCAAGCCGACCGACGGCGTTTACGTCTGGAGCTTTAACTGTCAGATCTACTACCTGACAGGTCATCAGCCGCCGACGCGGTTTGTGTCGAACTTGGGAATAATATCTCTGTGGTCTCCACCTCGCTGGCGGGGAGAGTTGATGCGGGACCTGAGGAGGTCCCAGCCGCGTTTTATCGTTGTGGCGCGCGGTGACCAGCTACCTGTTCTGACGTATGTGAATCTGGATTCTGAGAAGTATCTCAAGACTTTTCCGGAATTTGATTCCTTCATCACGAAAGACTACAAGCCGGTCGCCGATTTTGACACTTTTGTCGTCTACGAAAGAATCGTGTTTCAATAAGGGTTGGCAACAGTGCGTCACCGATGGGCTGGATACATGCTCGCGCTTCTCGTCGGCCTAGCTTTCACAGTTTGGCTGTTCCCGCGCCAGTTGCTGTTTCCTGCCAACTATTACGATGTGGCGGCAGAAGATGACACGGCGCATGCCATCATCGGGCAGCGATACTTCCTTCTTGAGCAGTGGCACATGCCCCCTCTCCAAGCCCAGCTACTGCGTTGGCCAAAAGGAACCAACATCGGACTGACCGACAGCATACCCTTGCTGGCGATCCCGGCAAAACTGCTGAGGCGGATTCTTCCGCCTGGATTTCACGCGATCTTTTGGTTCCTTGCAATCGCTTGGTGCTTGCAGCCTGTTTCTGCTGTGTTCGCACTGCGCAGTGCCGGGGAGAAACGCGTACTGCCATCGCTCGCCGCGGCGGTGATCGCGCTCAGCATGCCGACACTGCTCTGCCGCAGCCTTAGGCCACACGAGGCGCTATGCGGTCATTTCCTCATTCTTCTGGCCATCGGCCTGTATTTCCGGATCTCGCGGGGCTCGACGATCGCGACCTGGCTCGGGCCTCCCGCGCTCTTGGTCTCGAGTCTTCTGATCCATCCATATTTGATGGCGATGGTCGCAGCCGTATTAGTGGCCGCTCTGATCTCGCTGCTGATCCGCCGCGACGCCTTGCGCCTGTCGGTTTCGGCTGCGCTCATAAGCGCTATCGCGATTTCCGGGGGCTTGGCTCTGTTATTGGGCTATGCCGAAGAGGCTGGTGTTGGTGGGGCGTACGAGTACTATTCCATGAACCTTCTCTCGCCGATTGATCCGGCCGGATCAACGTTGGTTCCGTTTTTCCCGACGTTGATGGACGCCACGGGAGGGCAGTACGAAGGCTATCAGTATCTAGGCGTCGGAGTCCTGCTGCTTTGTTCAATGGCCGCTGTCAGTATTTGTGGCCGTGCGCCGAAGCGAGTGTGTGCCCGCCATTCGGGGCTGCTGATTGTTTCTATGGGGCTTATCCTCTTTGCGCTCTCGAATTCTGTGTACAACGGGACGTTTCTCGTCTTCCACTACGAGAACGTTCCACGGATCTTCAGCTCCTTTCGCGGCAGCGGCCGTTTCTTCTGGCCCGTTGCATACCTGCTCGTTATCGGCTCCATCGTTACACTGGTCCGGCGACTGCCAACCCAGGTTAGTGCAACTATCCTGCTCACCGCCGCGGCTCTGCAATTTTTCGACGCGACCGCACTTCGCAACAAGGTTCATGACCATCTGCGCCGCACAGAAAAGTGGTACATCGATCGAGTCGCCCTTGGTACGCTCATGCAGCACTCCGATCGCCTGACTGTGTGGCCACGATACGAGTGTCGGGGAGGTGTCGTTTGGGACCCTCAATATCTTCAGGTTCTCTTGCTCGCCTCACGGTATGGGCTTCGCACGAATACGATGTACACACCGAATCCGAGGTTGATTGGCCCGTGCCGGGCGGCTGATGTAATTGGTACGCCCTTGCAGGCGGGAGAGCTCCGCATCATTTTGCCGGCCTTCAGAACCGACAACGTTCTCCCTCCGGAGTCGCGAGAGCTATGTCATCAGATTGGCCACCTTACCGCCTGCGCAATTCAGCCTTCAGCCTCGGCATCTTCAGGACTTCGCGCAAAGGTTCCAGTAAAAAAGGCGAACTTCGGCGAGCAACGGGCGGTGGCAAGTACAAGTCTTGCGTCTGCGATGGCTGCACTAGTGTCCCAGTCATTCTCGCCGAAAAAACGGCTCTTTCGGGTTCACCAAACAGAGGCGGATTGAGGCCAGCAGCGTGGCAGACGGGACTAACATTCCAGCTAAGAGGCCCGCTTGATGGAAATAGAGGACGACGTGGTGATGGCCTGGTTCGGGGTAGATGGCTCTGAAGACCTGATCGGCACTGAGAACCTGGGTTGTCCGGCCATCCAATTCGGCGTGCCAATTCGAATCGTAGCGATCGAGCAGGACAACGTACCCCGGCTTGGTGAGGTCGGCGGTCAAGTGTACGTTATCGGTCGGGCCGGTGGTCGATAATGGAATTTCCGGTTGACCTCTGACTGAGGACGCTCGGTAGTTATAGCCGTTTGCTTGACAGCAGCCGGAATATTTGTCCAGGGGAGGTTCCGTTGGAACTAGAAAACACTGCTGGGGCACGCACCTATGCAGGGTTGTTCATGGTCACGCTTGCAACTCTGATGGAGGAGATACTCCTGACTCGTATCTTCAGCGTGACGATGTGGTATCACTTCGTCTTTCTGGCCATATCCGTGGCGATGTTCGGGCTGACAGTGGGTGGCTTGCTGGTTTACCTCGCGCCGCGATATTTAACGGGCATTCAGGTGAAGAAACACCTTTCCGCCGGCGCGCGGATATTTGCGGGGATGACGTTGGTCATCTTTGCGCTATACCTGCGATATCGCCTGTTTTACGCGGCATTATCGGTTGCGGTATTTGGGCTGGCCGTAGGTGGTCTGGTAGTGTACCTAGCGCCGCAGTTCTTCAATTCCGAAGAGGTGGAGAATCATCTCTCCGCCGCTGCGCTGGGGTTTGCGGTAACGACGGTCGTCAGTTTTCTGGTGTACCTCGCGATTCCTCCGGTTTTCGATTTGACGGTAACGGGCGTCCTGAGCCTGGTGACGATCCTGGGGGTGATCTCGGTGCCCTTTATCTTCAGCGGGGTCGCGGTCTGCTTGGCTTTGACGAAGTTCCCCCGGCAGGTAAGTCAACTGTACGCTGCCGACCTTTCGGGAGCTGCGGCGGGATGCGTCCTGATTGTTTACGCTTTACGTTTCATCGACGCCCCCACCGCGGTGATTTTCTCCGCGGCGCTGGCGGGGCTTGGTGCGCTCCTGTTTTCTCGCGGAAAACGAGACCCCTGGCTGCGTGGACGGTCGCTGCTTTGCACCGTTTTGATTGCCGCGTTTGGCACGACGAACCTGCTCCTGGCGAACCAGCACAAGTCTATGCTGGAACTGGCGTGGATGCGCGGTGAGATGGCGGAATCCCCGATCTACGAGAAGTGGAACTCGTTCTCCCGGGTTGTCGTAAAAGGCGATCCGGAGGTCTCCCAAATGCCATTGACCTGGGGACTGAGTCCCACTTACCGCATTCATGCTTTGGTCAGGCAACTTGCCGTCCTGATCGATTCCGGCGCCTTCACGGCAATGACGCGCTACGGGGGTGATTTCCGGAACCTGGATTACCTGCGGTACGACATTACCAATTTCGCGCATTACTTCCGGCCGGATTCCAAGGTGGTGGTGATTGGCGCGGGAGGGGGAAGGGATGTTCTCTCGGCCCTTGCTTTCGGTCAGAGGTCCGTGACCGCTATCGAAATGAATAACGGTATCCTCCAAGCCCTGAACCACACGTTTGGAGACTACACCGGACATTTGGACAGAGATCCTCGCGTGAGATTCGTCAACGATGAAGCGCGAAGCTACATCGCGCGCATGCCAGGGCACGTGGACATCATCCAGGCTTCTTTGGTCGACACCTGGGCGGCCACGACCGCCGGCGCCTTCGCGCTGGCGGAAAATTCCATTTACACCACAGAAGCTTGGCGCTTGTTCCTCGACCGCCTGACGCCCCGGGGTCTCTTGACCTTCACACGCTGGCATGATGTGCAGTACCCCGCGGAGACCTACCGGCTGGTTTCTTTGGCGAGCACGGCCTTGAACCAAATCGGAGTGGCGAATCCTCGGAGCCACATCATTGTCGTCGAGTGCGCTGCCCGGCCGATGCCCTCGAACGGGCCCGTGGGGGTCGCGACCATCCTGGTCAGCAGGGAACCTTTTTCACCCGACGATCTCGACCTACTTCAGAAACTGACAGACCAGATGAGATTCCGAATCATGTTAAGCCCCCGGCAAGCAGCCGACGCCACTTTCGCCAGGCTGGCCTCCGGGAAGGACCTGGAGGAGTTCGTGAAAACGTTGCCGGGCAGAATTGAAGCCCCCACCGATGACAGCCCGTTTTTCCTATGCAATTTTGAGGTTCGAGATGTTTTTCATTCCCTCCTGGGGCGGCATTTGCCAGGTGTCCACCGCCAACCGTTTGAAGAGACCTTGGGCGCGATGTTCATCGCCGTAACCCTGCTGACGGTTCTTTGCATCGTCGCCCCGTGGTTCTTGACGGCCCGAAAATCCTGGGCTGCTGGCGCTGCACCTCTGTTTCTCTTCTTTGCGGCAATTGGGCTCGGTTTTATGCTGGTGGAAGTGTCACAATTGCAGAGGCTCATGATTTTTCTGGGCCATCCCACCTACTCGCTCTCCACGGTGCTCTTCACGCTGCTGCTCTCCAGTGGCCTGGGTAGCTATTCCACTTCGTCTTCGCATCAAGCCGATTCGAAACTCTGGGCAATCGCACGCCTGCTGGGGCTTCTCATTGCGCTCGCACTTTTTGGGCTTCTGACACCCCACGCGGTCACCGCGCTCGCGTCCTCCAGCACGCCGGCGCGGATTGTGGTCGCCGCGGGCATCCTGTTTCCTCTCGGATTTTTCATGGGAATGGCATTTCCGTTGGGAATGAAAGCTGCCTCGGCTCGATCCGATGCCCTGACACCGTGGCTTTGGGGCCTGAACGGAGCGGCCTCCGTGATGGCTTCCGTGGTCGCTTTCTTGATTGTGCTGGGATCGGGAGTATCGGCGGCGTTCTGGACGGGTTTCGCCTGCTACACGGTGGCCCTTGCCAGCTATCTCTGGGCAGTTCGCGGGAAAAGCGTCGCGTCATCCTGATTCCGTGCCGCCAGAGCGCTACCCTGTGCGTGCTTAGATGCTCCGAAGTCGACCGCGCTCTGTTGTAGAAAGCGACGCCGCTCCGTAGAAGCTGCTTAATTCAGGATGCCTAGTTGGAGTCGAGGATTCTCAATGGCTCGAAAAAGTAAAGCCCTGCCAGCAGTACACATGTCAACACGGAGATTATTGCCCCAGGCAGGAGTCCACTTTGATGGTAGTAGAAGCGCAATGTGTGCGCACCCGCTGGGGTGTATACCGCACGGAAAAGTTGATTGGCTCGCAGCACAGGCACTTCACGGCCATCAACCCTGGCGTGCCAATTCGAATCGTACCGGTCGAGCAGGACAACGTATCCCGGTTGGGAAAGATCGGCCGTTAGTGTCATCCTATTGAGCTGGTGGTCGGTGATTTCAACCTGAGCTGCCGGGCCTGAGCCGTGCACGGCGGGAGAGTCGCCGGGGTTTACGTCTCCTCGCTCCCGTCCTCTCTGGCCCGGCGTTACAGCGGTGCAGACCAAAGTAAGGGCAGTGGCAGTCCGTGAAGGTTTTCAGCAAAAGGAACGACCACCGTGCCGGTATACAGCACGACCCCGCGGGCCCAACGTTTACCCACGGCGTGGGCCAAAGCTTGCAAGCCGCGCACGTCGTTTGCGCCCAATGTGGCGCTGGCTTTCACTTCCACGCCGGCCAGACGCCCGGCGCTGTCTTCGAGCACAAAGTCTACTTCCTGTCCAGCAGCAGTTCGCCAGTAAAAAAGCTGGGGCGGGTCCTCGCTCCAGCTTGATTGTTTGAGCAATTCCATTAATACGAAGTTTTCGAGCACGCCTCCGGCTAGGCCTGCATCCGTTTCTAACCGCTCCCGCGTCAACCCCAATAAATGCGCGAGCAAGCCGGTGTCGTTCAAATAAACTTTCGGCGTTTGGATGGCGCGTTGGCCTAAATTACCTGACCAAGGGCGGAGCATTTGCACCAGGAAAGTGGCTTCCAACAAGGCGAAATACCGTTTCAAGGTGGTTTGTGGCAAAGCGAGGGTTCGGGAAAGGTCCGCGAAATTCAGCAGACCCCCGGCGCGAGCCGCCACAACCGAGAGGAGGCGGGGGACCGCGGCAAGATCGGCAATGTTGGCCAAATCGCGAATGTCCCGCTGAAGAATGGTCATCAGATAGGATCGGAACCAGGCTTTGCGGCGCGCCCCCGCGTCACGGGCAATCGCCGGCGGATAACCGCCCGCGAGAACTCTTCCCCACAGCTCCTTTTGTTTTTCGGATTTCCGTACAGTCCAGACACTCCGTTGGGAAAATAATAAGTCAATAAACTCTTCCGAACCGCCTTCTATTTCGCCCTGCGAGAAGGGCCAAAGGGTCAAGACTTCCATGCGGCCTGCCAGCGATTCGGAGAGTTTCGGCAGAAGCATCACGTTGGCCGAACCGGTAAGTAGAAATCTTCCCGCGTCCCGTTTTTGGTCAACAGCTATCTTGATTGCGGGAAAAAGCTGGGGAACGCGTTGAACCTCGTCAAGCGTGACCGGGGTGTTGAGGCCGGCGATGAAGCCGTTCGGGTCATGTTGGGCTGCCGCCAAAACGCCGGGGTCGTCGAACGTAAAATATTGACGGCCTTGCCCGCTGAATTCCGGCGATTGCACCAAGGTGCTTTTGCCTGTCTGTCGGGCGCCGCTGACCAAGGCCACCGGAGTGTCCGCAAGAGCTTCCAACACGCGTTCGGTAATATGGCGGCGAATCATGGCTGATTATCAACCAGCGGGTGGTCGATAATCAACCAAAATCTGGATGCCTTGCCCACCGGCTGAACCAAAGCGCGATCAGCGCTGCCAGACTAAGAAGCGAAATGGTCAGACCCGGCAGCAGGCCTTGCTGGTGGTAGTCGAAGCGGATCTGATGCTGGCCTGCGCCTGCGTACACGGCCCGGAAGATTTGATTGGCTCGCAGCACAGGCACTTCACGGCCATCAATCCTGGCGTGCCAATTCGAATCGTAGCGATCGAGCAGGACGACGTAGCCTGGTCGCGATAGATCGGCTCGCAACGTCACGGAGTTGGATTGTCGTTCGGTGATTTCAACCTGACCTGCCGGGCCTGAGCCACGGACGGCAGGAGAGTCGCCGGGGTCTGCGGCCAAGATTACGTTCCCCAGAGCATCGAAGTCTGGCGAGGCCATTCGACTCAGGGTGGCGAGCGGGCTGGTTGTGAAAATGGATGTCCCGGCCACGTAAGCGCGTGGTACAAAGTAATGGTCCTCGTACAAATAGCTAGGTTTCGGGGAACCGTTGAAGATTTCGCCGGCAACCCTCGTGGCCACCGAATCATGTCGAGTCGGGCGAATGATGTATTTGACGTTAGTGCGTCCCAGGAAGCAATCGATATGGAAGTGTGTCGGGGGCCTGCCGAAGCATGTAGATCCAGACGTCGTAGAGAAATGGCGGCAGGGAGCGCTCGACATCCAAGTTGAGGCTTCCTTCGACTTGCGCGAGCATCGACCCTATTCCCAAAAGGAGCTTTTCTTGAAATGTCCCCTGAGCGAGCGCTGGTAGGTCGGTCCCTCCGAATATCGATTGAAAATTGACATATCCCTGAAGTTCGCCTGAAGAGGGCTGCCCGGTGGGGAGCCTGGCCATGGAAGCAACACGGTAAGTCCCGGTTGAACCTTGGAAGTGAGAAAGCACTGGGGGCTCATACGTGAAGAAACGTTTGGGCACGCTGGGATTTGCTTCGTAACTCACCTGGACGAGCTGGGCCAGCCCGACGAGAGCGAAAATCGGCGCACCCTTGCGTGCCCAGACCTTGTTTTGGCCAAGACCGAGCACGAGCAGGAATCCAAAGAGAGCAAAGCCGGCAACTCCGGGGACATAAATGCGGAGACAGAGCAGTGAGAAATTGCGCCATCGACCCGGCTTCCGCGCTTGCAAGTCCTTGGCGGATGAGTGCCCACTGGGTGGGAAGAGTAATGAGCTTCGGCGCCATCCATGCGGCAGCCCATGTGGCCAAAGAACAAGCCAGCAGATATCGCCAGTGGATAAAGCGCCCGATTGCGCCGCGCCTTCCACCGGTCAGGTTCCCCGCGGAGCGCGTCCAGGCCCCAGCCGGCTAGAATCGCGACCAGCATAATCACCGGGACCAGCAATTTGACAGGAAATCGCACCAGGGTCAGCAAGGGAACGAGCAAGTAGGCGAGGGAAAAGACCGGGGTGAAGTGCCCGAAACAAAGCACGAGGAAAAAGAGCGCCGAGCCTGCCGATGAAATTCCGCCGCCGATCCTGGCCGAGCGCCCACCCGGCCAGCGCAAAGAAGAGAGGAACGAAGCCTGTAAACACCGAAAGGAAATAAGGACTGTTCCCGTCTTCCATCATGGCATTCCACTTGGTGGGCGAGGTCAGGGCAGGCCCGTAGAAATCCGGCACCACCATTTCCATCAACAGAAGGGGGTGGAAAGACCAGTTCGATGTCTCGCCGTAGCGCAGGCCTTGCGCTCCCCGGCGCGAATGGCTCAGGAGTTCCGCCGAAGGCAGGAATTGGACCGCGCACAAGGCCACCATCAGGCCTCCGGCCAGCACGAATCCGGTTAAGATGCGCAGATTGGAAGCCGAGGTGAGAGGGCGGCGAGTTCCTCGCAAGTAAAGCGCATAGGCGAGACAGAGGCCAAAAGTCGCGAGGAGAGTGAAAGGCTCGGCAGCGAGGAATTGTAACGAAAATACCAGCGTGAGAAGAATCCAGGGGCGAACCGCTGCCGGTAGCGCGGGCGTCTCGCCTGCTGTGGCGCGGGCATCCTGCCCGCGCGCGAGAGCGAGACGCTCCCGCCACAGCGGGCGAGACGCCCGCGCTACGCCCCAACCCTGAACGGCGCGGTCGGTGGCGAGCAGCGCCCAAGGCATCCAGGCCGCGCAGGCCGCATGATTGTACAGGTTGCCCAGCGACAGCAGGGGGCCGCTGAAGGCGAAGACGAATCCGGCGAAGAAAGCGGCTTGGCGGCTCTGTCCCCAACGCCGAGCCAGGAGAAATGTGCCGATGCCGGCGACCGCAAAGTGTACGACGTAAAACAGCGGGTATGCCAAATCCAAAGGAAGGAGGATCATGAAAAGCGTGTAAGGATAGAAAAACAGGAGGTTGGGGTTCTCGAGCAGGGGCTGCCCGTAGTTCAAGTAAGGGTTCCAATACGGCAAAGCGCCATGGCGGCAGATTTCCTGGATGATGCGAGTCGAGGGATAGGTGTAATTGAAAACGTCACGGATGAAAAGCATGGAAGGAGTGAAGATGACCTTCCAGAGCATCGCCAGCGCGCCTAGCGCGAGGATGGCGGCGAGCGCCAAATCAACGCGGTCAAGCGGGGGGCCGACTTTCACGGAGGAGTCGGAGGCTGGATCCACCTTGGCGTCGGCATTGAGTGACGAGTCGAGATGCATGGGCACTCGGAATTGTGGACGCTACACGCAGGGACACATGTGATTGTGAGTGATTTACCACAGAGGCCACAGAGTTCGCAGAAAAAAGCGCACGTATTTTTCTCTGTGGTCTCTGTGCGCTCTGTGGTGGCTTTTTGCTTCGCGGCCCACGAAGAAATTGACGGCTTGTGCTACAGAATGGGCATCGAGACGCCGCCGGCCTTTGCAATCATTCATGTCCGCGCGTGTAACGCCGCCCTCCCTTCCATGCGAGGCAGGTTTGTGTCCACCTCGCGAACCACGGGAATCTGAATTACATTACTGTATCTTACATGGTTTGAGACGTTGAGAAATGGTACTTTTGTAAGCGGAGGTGAACCCATGCGCGCAGTCCGATTCCACGAGCACGGCGGCATTGACGTGCTCAAGTACGAAGAGGCGCCGGAGCCGAAAATCGAGGCCAACGAAGTGCTGGTGAAGGTGAAGGCTTGCGCCTTGAATCACCTGGACCTATGGCTTCGGCAAGGGGTCAGCGATTGGAAGATTCCGCTCCCTCACATTGCGGGCAGCGACATTTCCGGGGAAGTGGCGGAGGTGGGCTCGCTCGTCAAGCGAGTGAAGGCCGGTGAGCGTGTTCTGCTTTGCCCGGGGATCAGTTGCGGGCAGTGCGAGATGTGCTGCAAAGGTTTGGATAGCGCCTGCCGAAGCTATACGGTCTTCGGGGTCTTCGTGGACGGCGGCTATGCGGAGTATGTAAAGTCGCCGGAGGTCAATGTTATACCCATCCCGGGCGATCAGAGCTTTGACGAAGCTGCCGCGGTCCCGCTGGTTTTTCTCACTGCCTGGCACATGTTGTTCACACGCGCCCAACTCAAGCCGGGTGAGGATGTGCTGGTGATCGGGGCCGGCTCCGGCGTGGGCAGCGCTGCCATCCAGATCGCGAAGTCGGTGGGCGCGCGCGTGATTGCCACTGCCGGAGCGGATTGGAAGCTCGAGAAGGCGAAGGCCCTTGGCGCTGACGAAGCCATTAACCACAGCCGGCAATCGCTTTCCGGGGAAGTCCGGCGCTTTACGGGAAAGCGGGGCGTGGATGTGATTGTCGAGCACGTGGGCGCGGCGGTCTGGGAAGAATGCTTCAACTCCCTCGCCACCTATGGCCGCTTGGTGACTTGCGGTGTGACCAGCGGCGGACAAGTGAAACTGAATGTGCAGAGCCTCTTCGGCCGGCAGCGGACCATCATGGGTTCCTTTATGGGCGGAAAGGCGGAACTGCTCGAAGCCCTCAAGTTCGTCGCCCGGGGCAAGCTCCGAGCCGTGATTGACTCCGCCTTCCCGCTTCAGGAGGCCGCAGCCGCCCAAAGGAAAATGGAAAGCCGGGAGTTTTTCGGTAAAATCCTGCTCCACCCGTAGGAAAAGCAGAAAGCAGAAATTAGAAACTGGAAAATAGAAACTGGAAACTGGAAAATAGAAACTCGAAAAACGAAACTCGAAGATAGAAACTGGAAATTGCACGCTGGACACTCTCCACCCTCTTTTCTTGGTTTCTATTTTCGATTTTCCAGTTTCCACTTTCCAGTTTCCATTTTCCAGTTTCAATTTTCGATTTTCCCTTCTCACCGCCCCGCCCCGCTTGCTCTGGACTTTGGCCTACTCCGAGATTATCCTAGCTACGCTTAAAAGCTTGCAATGGGGGACTCACTTCTGGAGGCGGATGAGGGGTCACAGTGAGTACAATCACGCAAAAAGCGATTCGCCTGGCCGAACGCATGTCCCGGCTGGGCACTGAGACTGCTTTCGAAGTCCTGGTACGCGCCCGCGCCCTCGAGGCAGAGGGCAAAGAGATTATTCACTTGGAGATTGGAGAGCCTGATTTCTCGACTCCCGCCAATATCGTGGAGGCCGCCGCCCGCGCCCTGCGCGACGGTTGGACGCATTACGGGCCTTCTGCCGGCTTGCCTCAGCTCCGGGAAGCTGTGGCCGAGTACACCGAAAGGCATTCGGGGATTCCGGTTGACCCAAGTGAAGTGGTCATCACGCCGGGCGGCAAGCCCATCATGTTCTTTGTCATTTTAGCGCTCGTTCAGCGGGGCGATGAGGTTCTTTACCCCAATCCCGGCTTCCCCATTTATGAATCCATGATCAACTTCGTCGGGGCACAGGCGGTTCCTTATGGATTGCGTGAAGACCGGAACTTCGATGTGGATGTGCAAGAAATCATCGACAAGATTACAGACCGTACGCGGCTGCTCATCCTCAACAGCCCGCAGAATCCGACCGGCGGCATGATCAGCCGTGAGGGCCTGAAAGCTCTTGCGGACAAACTTGCGGGGCGTGAAATTCCGGTGCTTTCCGACGAAATCTATCACCAATTGATCTACGAGGGCGAGCACTCGAGCATGGCCCAATTTCCAGGCATGAAGGACTGGACGATCATTCTGAACGGTTTCTCGAAGACCTATGCCATGACCGGCTGGCGCATGGGTTGGGGAGTGATGCGGGCGGACCTGGCGCGGTACATTGCGCAGTTGATGACCAATTGCAACTCTTGCACCGCCAGCTTCAGTCAGATTGCGGGGATCGAGGCATTGCGAGGCGATCAAAGCTCCGTCGGTGTCATGCGGGAGGAATTCCGGCGGCGCCGGAGCGTAATCGTGGAAGGTTTGAACCGCATTCCGGGTTTCAGTTGCCGGCAACCACACGGAGCTTTTTATGTGTTTCCTAATATCAAAGGAACAAAGTGGAGTTCCGGCAGCCTGGCGGACGCCATCCTGAAGGAAGCCGGCGTAGCGTGCCTGGCCGGCACCGCTTTTGGAAAGTGGGGTGAGGGTTACTTGCGGTTCTCCTTCGCAAACTCCGTGGAAAATATCCAAAAGGCGCTGGATTGGATAGGAGACTGGGCGAAGAAGAGACTGTAATCGAAGGCTTGGCAAGTGCAGTTTGGAGCGGAAGAGATTGTGGGCAAAGGAGCGCTCGAGGAACACTCTGGAGGAGGTCATGATGGAAGGCTTGAAAATATCGCGTCGCGATTTTAATAAATCCGCAGTACTAGGAACGGCAAGTCTGGCTTTTTCCGCCGGCCCTGCGGTGCGAAACGTCGTGGGAGCCAACGGTCGCATCGGGGTGGGGCTGATTGGTTCGGGGAATCAAGGTCGTTACGACCTGGGCTCCTTCATCAAGACGAAACAAGTTGATGTGGTTGCGCTCTGCGACGTGTGGGACTTGCGTCTGAGCGAGACGCTGGTGGGCCTCAACCTCTCATCGGAAAAGGTGAAAACGTACAAGGACTTTCGCAAGCTTCTGGAGCATAAGGATATCGACGCGGTTATCGTGGCCACGCCGGAACACTGGCACGCCATTCCCATGATCGCGGCGTGTGAGGCCGGCAAAGACGTGTACGTGGAGAAGCCGACCTCGCACACGATTCTGGAAGGCCGCAGGATGGTGGAGACGGCGAACAAGAACAACCGGGTGGTTCAGTGTGGCACTCAGCAACGGTCGGGCGAACACTTTCAGAAAGTCGCCGAACTTCTCCGCAACGGGAGGATCGGCCGGGTGACGGAGGCCGACACCTGGGTATTGCGCGGCACCTCGGTGCAGTCGAGGATGCAAACGCCTTACCCTGACACCGACCCGCTGGAGGGCCTGGATTGGGACATGTGGCTGGGTCCGGCGCCCTACCACCATTACAACCGCAATCGCCACATGGGATGGGGCGGCTTCTGGGAAACGGGAGGCGGCGAACTGACGAATTGGGCGCCTCACCTGATCGATATCGTTCATTGGGGACTCGCGGTCGACGCCCCGCGGACGGTGGTGGCTTCCGGGGGGCAGCTTATTTCTTCCGGAGTTTTTGAGATTCCCGACACGATTGAGGCAGCTTACGAATATCCCGGTTCGGCCGTAAATGAGAATGGTTTCCTGGTGAAGTTTTACAATCGCGCCGGACGCGGCCCCGATAACCATCAATATGGCATGGAGTTCTACGGCACGGAGGGAACGCTCTTTGTGAATCGCGAGGGCTACACGATTTGGCCGATGGATTTGGTCCACGACGGCTGGGAAACCTTTGGCCCCACCGCGCTGACTACGGGCGACGGGACGCCTCAACATCAGCCGCACGTGGAGAACTTCCTGGAGTGCGTTCGCTCACGCCGGAAGCCCAACTCCGATATCGAGACCACCCACCGGGCGACCAGTGCTTGCATTGTTGGAAATATCTCTTACAAGTTGGGGCGGAAGTTGCATTGGGACCGGGACAAGGAACAGTTTCTGGGCGACGCGGAAGCCAACAAGTTGCTCACCAAGGAATATCGAAAACCGTGGAAAGTGGCTTGAACCCTGAGGAGAGTGGGTTATGAAATATGGCGTCAATACGATGGTTTGGACGACGCGCGTGAACGAAAGCCACTCGGGGTTGTTCTCCAGCATCCGGAAGTGGGGCTTTGACGGGGTCGAACTGTTTCTCTCCCCGCAGGAGCCTGCGGACATACCTGCGATTCGAAAGATGTTGGAGAACAATCACCTGGAATGCACCGCCTGCAGCGTTTTACCCCGCGAGTGCCATCTGGTGAGCCCCCAGCCTGAAGTGCGGGCCAGGGGAGTGGATTTTCTGAAGACGTGCGTGGACCGCACCGCCGAGCTTGGGGCACGCCTGGTCTGCGGTCCAATGTACGCCGGCCTGGGTGTGATGACTGGCCGTCGCCGCACTCCCGAAGAGTGGAGTTGGGCCGTAGAGGGATTGCAGGCGGTGGCCCAACATGCTCAGAAGTGCCAGGTGATGCTCTGCTTGGAACCGCTCAACCGCTTCGAGACTTATTTCCTCAACACCCTGGAGGACGCGGCCCGCTTGGTTCAGGATGTTGCCGCGCCCAACGTCAAAATCCACTTTGATACTTTCCACGCCAACATCGAAGAGCGGCATCCGGCAGAAGCGCTGCGGTCGGTCGCCAAGGAGCTGGGACATGTCCATATCTCTGAAAACGACCGCGGCATCCCGGGGACAGGACACGTTGATTGGCCAGGAGTGTTAAAGGCATTGAAGGTTATCAGGTATAAAGGCTGGATGACCATTGAATCGTTCGCACAACCGGAGCCGGAACTTGCTGCTGCGGCTGCCATCTGGCGGGACATTGCTCCTTCCGGCGATGAGTTGGCGCAACAGGGATTGCACTTCATTCGAAGGTTGGCCGGGGGGCTGGGGGTCAAGTGAAGACAGGTGTCAGGTGCCAGGTTTCAGGTGTCAGGTTCTCCTCTGCCGCCTTGCTCATGTGTCATTCCGATCCGTCAGCCGACGGAGAGGAATCTCGCTCTGATTTCGGGCGGAGATCCTTCGTGCTTTAGGGTTGAAGTTTTACTGACCGTTGAGAACTGACAACTGCGTCTTCCCGCGAGCAATTGGGGGTTTCTATGAGTGTAAACTCTGCTGAGGTGTGTTGGGTTTACAGAAGGACAGGGGCCAAGCTTCTCGTGTTCTTTGCGTTTCTCGCCATGGCGGCGTCAGCCCTATGGTTCATTTCCCGGACTCAGGCCCAAGGTTCGGATGAGATTCCCTTTCGCAAACACACGATTGATTTGGGCCCGAGCGAAACCGTGGCCATTGTGGATATGAACCGGGATGGTAAGTTGGACATAGTCTCCGGGGAGAACTGGTTCGAGCAGGCGCCGCCAGCGGCCCCTGGCGAGGGACCGCGTTGGATCAAACACAAGTTTCGCAGCCTGCCTTACAGGGATTTCTATTTGGAAGACCTCAGCGATCTGGTGATTGACATCAACGGCGACGGCTATCCGGATATTGTGAGCTGCTCGTACTGGTCTGACCCGCTGACTTGGTGGGAAAACCCTGGTGCGCAGGATAAGCCTTGGAAGAAGCGGGTGATCGAGTCGCGCTCTCCGGTGGAATTCGCTTTCCTGGTGGACATTCTCAACACGGGCAAACCGCAACAACTCTTGCCTCAGTATGGTGATCCGAATTTTCCGCTGACCTGGTACGAGCTATCCGGCAAAGGGGGCGATTCCGCCTGGATCCCGCATGTCGTGAGTCCGAAGAGCTACGGCCACGGCATTGGCGCGGGAGATGTCAACGGTGATGGGCGCACCGATATCATCACTCCTAAGGGATGGTTCGAAGGGCCTGCCGATCCCCGCAATGGCGAGTGGGTCTTCCATCCCGAGTTCGATCTGGGAGCCACGGGGTTCATATACACCCTGGACGTGAATGGCGACGGGTTGCCGGACATCGTCACTTCCTTGGGCCACGATTACGGAATCTTCTGGTACGAGCAGAAGAGAGACGTGGGGGGCAATCCCACTTGGATCAAGCATCTCATTGACAATAGCTGGTCCCAGGCCCACGCCGTGACCCTGGTGGACCTGAAGGGCGACGGCCACATGGATATCGTGACGGGCAAGCGCTACTTTGCCCACAATGGCCACGATCCGGGCGACCACGAACCGCTGGGAATCTACTGGTACGAACCGATCAAAGTGGGGAATGAACTCCAGTGGCGCCGGCACGTCATCGATTACAGCACGCGCACGGGCGGGGGCATGCAAATCCCTGTAGTCGATATCGACGGCGACGCGGACTTGGACATCATCGTGGCAGGGAAGTCCGGCCTGTTCCTTTTCGAGAACATGACCATTAATCACTAAGCAAGCTGCGCCACGCACGGGGAGCGGTGCCATGAATGACTCTCGCGGGCAAGAGAGTGGGCATGGGCTTTGCTTCAAATCTGGCATGCGCTGTTACGCCCAGGTAGCACGGTTCCTACTGGCGTTGGTGTGTGTAGCCATCTCCGCGCCTCTGTTAGCCCAGACCACGGGCGGATTGCAGTCAACTGACCGTGCTAAGACTGTATTCGATTCAGACCATGAGTTTGACAACGGCTCGGGGGTGAGGGTTGATAAGCTCACTCCAACCCAGATCGCCAATCTGGTGACGTTGGGCAAAGTCTGGGGTTTCCTCAAGTATCATCATCCACAAATTACATTGGGCCACCGCCATTGGGACTACGACCTCTTTCGGGTGCTGCCCGCGATCCTCAGCACGCCAGATCGCGCGGGGGCGAACGCGGCAATGGCTAAATGGATCGAGCAACTCGGCCCGGTTGCTCGCTGTGATACTTGTGCGAGCTTGGATGAAACCAATCTTCAGATCACCCCTGCCTTGGGCTGGATATGGGACGAGGCAGGCCTTGGCAAGGACCTCAGCGGGATCTTGACCTGGGCTCTTGAAAACCGGCTCGTCCGCAAACAATTCTACGTCTCGCTTGCCCCTGGGGTATTCAATCCCGTCTTCGAGCACGAACTGGCATTTGGCGACATAAAACTTCCTGATGCCGGCTTTCAACTCCTAGCTCTCTATCGGTTTTGGAACATTATCGAATACTGGTCGCCCTACCGGGATGTGTTGGGGGAGGACTGGGACAGGGTGCTGTCCGATTTCATACCGAAGATCGCATTGGCGAAAGACCGTGACGATTACCAACGCCAACTCATGATGTTCATCGCCAAAGCTCATGACGGTCACGCCGGCCTGTGGAGCTCCGTTCAGGCGAGGCCGCCGGTCGGCACTTGCCATCTGCCGGTGCGATTGCGCTTCGTAGAGGGTCTGCCGGTTCTTTACCAGTACGTGCCTGGTGAAGGTGAAAGCGCCCAGGGTTTGAAGGTCGGCGACGTCATCACCAAGCTGGATGGAGTGCCTGTGGCTGCGCTAGTGGAGAAGTGGGAGCCCTTCTATTCGGGGTCCAACGAAGCCGCCCGGCTGCGTGACATCGGGAGGTTTATGACACGCGGCGAATGTGGCGAATCCGAGGTGAGCATCCGACGCGGTGGCCATGACATGGATTTGAAGGTCGAGCGGGTGCCGCTGCGCGCCAGGGACATGGACTATCTCTGGCACGACATGCCCGGGGAGACTTTCCAGATGCTTCCTGACCAAGTCGCCTATCTGAAGCTGTCCTCTGTGAAAGCCTCCCAGGCAGCAGAGTACATCGAGCGGGCGGCGGGGACGAGGGGGCTGATCATTGATATCCGCAACTACCCTTCGGAGTTTGTGGTCTTCGCGTTGGGATCGCACGTGGTGGACCGTCAGGTGCCTTTCGCCCGATTCACCAACGGTGACCCGTCCAATCCCGGTGCGTTTCACTGGACGCAGGCCGTGTCGCTTAGCCCTCTGAAGCCGCACTACGCGGGCAAGATTGTGATCCTCGTGGATGAAACGACTCTGAGTCAGGGCGAATACACCGCGATGGCCTTTCGAGCCGCGCCCGGTGCGCTTGTGGTGGGCAGCACGACCGCCGGGGCCGACGGCAATGTTTCCGAGTTCGCTTTGCCGGGAGGGCTGAATACGATGATCAGCGGCATTGGCGTGTTTTGCCCGGACAAGCGGCCAACGCAGCATGTTGGCATCATTCCTGATGTGGAAGTGAAACCCACAATCGAAGGGATTCGCGCCGGCAGGGACGAAGTCTTGGAAGAAGCGGTGCGCCAACTGCTGAGGCGTGGTGTCTCGGAGGGGAGTTCGAAAGAGCGGGATTCTTCGCTGCATTCGGAATGACAGCCGCAGCGAAGTCGGCGCGTCTGCGCAAGTTACGCTGCGGACGCCCGCTCCTCGCGACCTTGGCACCGCTGCCGAAGCTGCATAACGCGCTGTGCGATGTGCTCCGCGCTCAGCCCGAACTCCTGGACTAGTTCCCAGGGCTTGCCGGAGAGGCCGAAACGGTCGTTGACGCCGACCATATCGAATAACAGAGGGTGCGTGTAATTTCGGCGATGTCGAAGGATGGCGCCCGCCACGATGTTTCCGAACCCTCCCACTTGGTGCTCTTCGGCGGTGACGATCAGGCGCGTCTGCTCGGCAGCCTGCACTAGCGCCTCCGCGTCCAGCGGCTTCACCGTGTGCATGTTCACTGCACGTGTTTCCAGCCCGTATTCCTCCTTCAGTAGCCAGGCGGCTCGCATGGCCTCGGGCACCATGGGCCCACAAGCGATGATGGACACCTCCTCATCTTCGCCCGCGTAATCAGTAGAGAGGAAGGTCTCGAAGGCGTCCAGGAAGCGCGGTTTCTCACCTCGATAGCGAATGATGTTCGCCACGCCGTACCGGAAGGGAGTGGCCGGAGTGGTGACGACCGGCGTGGCCTCCCGCGCAAAGCGAATGTAAGCCGGGCCAATCAGGTCGAGCAGGCTGAAGAGCGTGGCGCGCTCGGTCTCCAGAGAATCGCAGGGGGCCAGAACGTGCATATTGGGAAGGATACTCATCAGCGAAAATTCTTCCAGCGCCTGGTGGGTCGCCCCGTCCGCCCCCACGGAAATGCCGCCGTGCGCCCCGGCGATTTTCACGTTCAGGTTCGAGTAGCAGATGGTGGTGCGGATTTGGTCCCAGCAGCGGCCGGAAGCGAACACGCCGTACGTCCCGGTTACCGGGATCAAACCTTCCTTCGCCAGCCCTGCGGCCACCTCCATCATATTCTGTTCGGCGATCCCGACGCTGAAGACACGATGCTTCCGCTCCGGGTGTTTGGCCTCGAAATCCGTGATGCGGATGGAGCCCGAAATATCGGCATGCAACGTCACCACGCGCTCATCGGCGCCGGCTTTCTCGAGGCCGCGCCCGAAGCCCATCCGCGTCGGGTCCATATCCACTTTCATCGTCGAGCCTGCATTCCACCAGTAATCGCGGCGGAAGGCCGGCAGGGTGTCTCTTGTCTTGCGTGTGACCTGCGCGCCATATGCAGCGGCCCGGGCAAGCAACGCTTCGACGCGCGCGCGTGGAACCGAAGGCGTGGCGAGGTCCACCATGGCCTTTTCAAACTGCTCGCGGTTGGGCGCCACGCCGTGCCAGCCCGCCACGTTCTCCATGAAGGAGACGCCCTTGCCTTTCACGGTGTGGGCAATGATGAGAGTCGGCAGCTCGTGGTTCGCCTGCGCGCCCTCGAAGGCCTCGAGAATCTTTTCCATATCGTGCCCGTCGATTTCCAGCACGTTCCAATTGAAAGCCCTGTATTTCTCCGCCAGCGGGTCTATGTTCATCACGTCGCGCACCCAGCCGTCGATCTGGAGACCGTTCTTGTCAATAATACCGCAGAGATTATCCAGTTTATAATGGCCGGCAGCCATCGCCGCTTCCCAGATGCTGCCTTCCTGCTGCTCCCCGTCTCCCATAACGCAGTACACCCGGTACGGCCTGCCCAGCAGCCTTCCCGCCAGCGCATTGCCCACGGCGACTCCCAGCCCCTGCCCGAGCGAGCCGCTGGAGATTTCCACTCCGGGGAGTTCAAGCCAGTTGGGATGGCCCTCGAACCCTGAGCCAAGCTGGCGCAGCAGGACCGTGTCTTCGAGAGGGAAATAGCCGGCTTTGCCGAGGGCTATGTAAAGCGCCGGCGCCTTGTGGCCGGTTGACCAGAAAACCCGGTCGCGGTCCGGCCAGGCAGGATCTCTCGGGTCATGATTCACCACCCGAAGGTACAGCGCGACGGCAATGTCCATGATGGACAGTGTGCCGCCGGGGTGGCCCGATCCCGCGGCAAAAATGTCTATTATGTCCATAGCGCGCATCTCGGCGGCGGCGCGGCGTAGCTTGTCCACGCCCAGCCGGGGACCGCGTTGTTCACAACTTGTGCTCATGGCCCATTCCTCCGGTCCGAGTTTACACGGTCCCGTGGGCCTACACAAGCGAGTGAAAACCTCGGTCGTGGCTCAGTTTGACGTAGAGGCGGCTTTACGCCGCCACGTGGTCCGTCGGCTGACGGATAAACTCGCCGCTACAACTGCAAACTGAGCCACTACCAAAATCCCCGGTGTCGTCACTCTCGCGCATGCGGCACCCCAGGTCAGTCCACATGAAGCTGGATTCCCGCTTTCGCGGGAATGACCGGGGGTCGCCCGCTCTGCTTGGGGGAACGGCTAGCCCTCTCCCCCTTGGGGGAGAGGGTGGCCTGCCGCCGGCGTTTTCACCAGTCCGTCAGCTGACGGAGCCGGGTGAGGGGGTCAGGAGCCTAGCCTGTCCGCGGCGCCTAGCCGCAGGCAGTAAGCAGCCTGTGGGAGGTGGGGCCCTCCTCCAGCGTCTCGAACGGCAAGGCTAGTTGGGGGTGTTTGGCGGCTGGCGGGGGCTCTCCCTGATTCCCTTCCAGGCCGTAGCGGGTGCGCAGTTTCGCCAGCAACGCTGTTATGTGGTTTTTGTACTCCCCGTTCAGGTAGGCCGAGTGAGCGTAGAGCTTGCGATAGTTCTTCACCAGTCGTGGAAACTCTTTTTCCATAAAAGGCATGAACTGCTTCATGGCAGATGGCGTCAAGAAAAGGATGTTCCCGTAAAGAAACCTTGCGCCGGCCTGTGACGCGGCACGCGCCAGGGCATCAAGACACTTGTCCGAATCGTTCAGCCCAGGCAGGATCGGCATGGCATTGACGCCCACGCGGATGCCGGCTCCCGACAACTGCTTCACCGCTTCCAGTCGTCTGGCGGGTGGCGGGGCCTTGGGCTCGAGCAGGCGCGCCAGGTGTTCGTCGTGCGTAGTCACCGTCATATGGACGCTGAAGCGGTGCCGGGAGGAAACCCGCCTGATCAACTCGAGGTCGCGGAGAATCAGCGCGGACTTCGTGGTAATGGAGAATTCCAACCCCTCGAATTCGAGGAAGACTTCCAGCGTCCTCCTGGTAATCTCGAACTGCATTTCCGCGGGCTGATACGGATCGGTAGCCGTACCGAGCGCGATGGGCAAGCCCTTATCCTTGGCTTGGCGAAGTTCCGCACGCAACAGTTCCGGCGCCTCGACTTTGGCATAGATCTTCCGCTCAAAGTCTCTTCCATCCCGCATCTCCATGAACTCATGCGTATAGCGGGCATAGCAATACTTGCAGCCGAACTCGCATCCCCGATAGGGGTTGACGGTCCAGGCAAAGGGCATCCGGCCGCTCGATTCGCGGTTCAGCGCGGAGCGGCAGGGGAGGGCGAAGTACTCTACCTCGGCGCGCTCGCGGATGAGGGGACTCTCGGCCGCCAAGCGCGCGATGCCCACGAATCGGGCCGCTGGGGTGGGTGGAGAGGGAAGTATAGCCATTGACGCCATTGCAAAGCTCCAGAACGAGGGTAAAGAGATATTCGCTTTTTCTTCGCCTATTGTCAAGCACAAAAATGAGATTAGCCGTCAGGCTGGACTGCCCATTCGTGAAATATTGTGTTTTGAGGTTGATTGAGACGAACCGGGGAAGGTAGGAGGGGACGCCTTCGCGTCTCCCCCATCCCCTTTTCGCGCGGAGGACCGATCTGGAACAACTGAAGCTAACTGGCTCTCGGGTAAGGCGCTAGCCTTCGCAATATGATCTATCTTGCCGACTCAAGCGCCCGGTTGCATTCCGCGATGGCTTGGTTCACGTGTCCTATGGCCTTAGCCCGGTGCCCATGGAATTCATTTGGGGCAGCCTCGAGTTCCCGCCTGGCTTCCTCCAAATGATGGATGGCCGCCTCGATCCGTGGATGACGCTGAGGCGCCGGGCTGGCCGCGGCTGCGCGGGGAGGCGCAGGGGGAGCGCCAGGCCGCGGAGATCCAGGTTGTGCGTGAAAAGCTACCGGTAATAAGGTAGCGGCCAGTAACCCTACTCCTACCGCGCACGAGATTAGTGTTCGTTTCATATCTCCTCCATGCATTGAGATTTTGTGTGTACAGCAATCGTCGCGTAAGGAAGCATTCCTCAACGTGACTTAGCCCTACGCAAGATTTAAGCACAAGTCAGTGGCATTTGCACGGGTAATTGCTGAAATGGGTGACTATCCAAGGCCGGACAGGCCCATCATTGGGCTCCTCGGCGAAGATCGTTGGGCCGATTCCGGAACTGACATACTCCGCGGCGAGGTTCGAAGGGAGTTCCTTTTTTTTCGAAGGTGGGTGTCGGGGTTTGACCGTCAAGAGCCAATTGCTGCTAAAATATTCTCGCCCTCTAGGGCTCAGGGAGGATTCATGAAAGTTGCTGCGGTGCAGATGGACGTCAAGATCCTGGAGAAACAAAGGAACTTGGAGAAGATCGTTTCCGGCCTTGAATCCGCCGCGCGTGCTGGCGCGGGGATTGCAGTGTTCCCAGAATGCGCGCTAACCGGTTATTGCTTCTCGAGCCGGGAGGAGGCTGATCCCGTCGCCGAGCCTGTTCCCGGCCCGTCCACGGAGAAGCTATGGGCGGCGGCCAAGGTGCTCGGTTGCACCGCAATCGTCGGCATGCTGGAACGCGACGGCGACCGGATCTTCAATGCGGCGGCGGTGGTGACTCCACAGGGAATCGCAGGGACTTTTCGCAAGCTTCATCTTCCGTATCTGGGGATCGATCGATTTGTCGTCCCTGGCGACAAGCCATTCCCTGTCTTCGCCACGTCGCAGGGAAAGATCGGGATCAACATCTGCTTTGATTGCAGCTTCCCGGAGGCGGGTAGGGTATTGAAACTCAAGGGCGTGCAACTCCTCGCCATCGCCACGAATTGGCCCATTGGCTCGGATTCCTGGCAGCATACCCCCAAGGTACGCGCTACGGAGAACCATTTCCACGTGGTGGTGGCCGACCGGGTGGGCGAAGAGCGAGGATTCCGCTTCGCGGGCCACTCGCAGATAGTAGATTACATGGGAAAGGTCCATGCGGAAGCGGGTGAAACCGAGGAGACAATCCTGTTTGCCGATCTTGACTTGTTGGGGGCGGACCGCAACCGGGTGGTTCGCGTGCCGGGGCAGTGGGAATTCGACCGCATCGCCGCCCGCCGCCCTGAGATGTACGGTCCTCTCACGGAACCGGCGACGTAGCGCGGGCGTCTCGCCCGCCTGTGGCACGAACGTGCCGGTGGTATCTTCGCGATGGTGCCGTTTGTACGACACGGGGCTGCGAGATTACACGTCATTCCCGCGAAGGCGGGAATCCACTTCGCTATGAGAACGAAGACGATACGATCCGTGCTCGCGGGTAGTCTCCTAATTTGATCTCAGAAGGTCAACAGTCCCTCTGATCGTCCAGACATGGTCCGCGATGCCCGCCTCCCTCCCCTCCGCAGTAATCTTCCAGAGTCAATATACTATGGCCTTCTCCGGCCTCGGAAACAGGGCGCGAACTCACATCCGTTTCTGGTGACTTGCTAAGCTCATGAGGTGGGAAGCACGGCGGCAGCCGGTTTGAGACTGTTTCCGAGTCGCGGACAATCCGGGAGCTGGGCGGTTCGTAAACGCTGCGGTCTCGCGGCGAGTTGCACATGGCAACCTCATGTACCTCTTTTCGCGCGGGGCTACACTTCCCCCAAGGCCGTACGTCCAAGTGCACCGGTGCCCCCGTGATGTGGGGGCAACGGCCGCGGCACAAGGAACACCGAATCACTTATGCGTCTCCATAGGGGTCGGCCGCCCCGCTAGGCGGGGGCCCTCCGCGAGCGCAGAAAAGTGCTATCATTAAGCTGTTTGCGCGGATCTGAGCTTTCCCGAGCTTCGATGGGTGGATGGTGGAACCTCCAGCTTACAGATTAAAAGGAATCCTTCTCGATGGCGGGTGGCGGGTAGAGGATCGAGTTGAGCCCCCCCCAGGTGTAACGGGAGGCAACTTTTCGTGCGGCTATCATGTCAGAAGATCTGACGGAACACGTGGCTTTCTTAAGGCGCTGGACTTTTCTAGGGCCCTGAGGGAAAGGGATCCAGCACGCGAACTTCAAAAGCTAACTGAGGCCTATAACTTCGAAAGAGGTCTGTTGGAGCAATGCAAGGCGCGACGAATGGACAGGGTTGTCCAAGCGATAGAAGACGGAGCCGTCGAAGTGGATCAATCCGCGATCGGCAGAGTCCAATACCTCATACTGGAATGTGCCGATGGCGATATACGGGCCCGTCTTCACTTGTTGGGCCGGCTGGAGCTGGCCTGGAAGCTGAGGTCCCTGCACCATATTGCCACGGGCCTTCATCAACTTCACGGCCAGCAGGTCGCGCACCAGGAACGTCAAACCTTCTAATGTTCTGGTTTTTGACGGGAAGGTATCGAAGATTGGGGATTTGGGCAGCGCTTCAATTAGGGGACGTGACTGTCCGCGCGACGGTCGCGCCTTTGCTGGGGACCCCGCCTATGCGCCTATAGAAGCCCTGTACGGCTATCGTGACCCCGAGTGGACTGTCCGTCGCCAGGGATGCGACCTCTGGCACCTGGGCAGCATGGTGGTCTTCCTATTCACGGGGTCAACGATGAACGGCCTTATTCTCGGAGAACTTCCCGCCAGCCTGCGGCCGGACAACTGGACCGGCACCTTTGCGGATGTCTTGCCGTACGTTGTTGACGCATTCGGGCGTGCTGTGGATACCCTAGGCCACCACGTCACGGATCTCAAGCCCCGGAGCGACCTCCAGGAGATAGTTCGCCAACTCTGCAGTCCAGACCCGAAGCTCAGGGGGCATCCGCTTGCTAGGGCTCAGGCGGGCGACCGTTTCTCGCTTGAGAGATACGTAAGTTGGTTCAACCTGTTGGCGAGGCGCGCGGAGATCGGGATACTCGGGCGAGTCTAGAGAACAAATGTTTCTTGAACTTACGGATAGGAACATCATTCCCAGGTGGCGGAACTTTCAGACGACCGCTGCTCTCGGCCAACTGGATTTCCCCCCCGCGAAACGGCCGATGAGTTTTGAGTATCACTCAATTGCCGAGAGAATTCAGGACTTCAAGCTGAACCCGACGCCGTGGGTCGCATCAGATCTCGTGAGCGCAGCGCTCGTCGTGGGTAGGCGGGAGCAAGCGGTGGAAGCCGCGAAATTCATCATCCAAAACCAAGCGAGGTGTCCTCCCGCGTCAGTATGGCTCGCTGAGAGAACTTTGAATCCCGCATCTGAAGGATGGGTGGTTCCAAATGTCGAGGAAAGCGATCAGGGGCTTTTGCGCCACCGGACGCACACCGTAAAAATGCGCTTACTTGACGAGCCCAGGAACTCGATAAAATGGGTTGAGCTTGCACGGCTATACACAATCCTGGGGCAGAGGGAACAAGCGAAACGGGCGATGCGAATTGCTTGTGCGCTCAGCCCATCCAATAGATACGTACTTCGCGGGGCGGCTCGACTCTTCGCCCACCACCGCGAGGCAGCGTCGGCGCTCACGATACTCCGCAGTGCTGAGTCCGTAAGGGTGGACCCGTGGGTGTTGGCCGCCGAGGTTGGGATTGCATCAGTTGCCGGAGTTACCTCGCGCTTTGCCAAGCTGGGATTCGCCTTAATCGAGAGGGGGGCGCTACCGGATTCCTCAATCTCGGAGCTCGCAAGCTCCCTCGCTACGCTCGAAATGCAGGCGGGCAGCGGGAAGAAGGCAAAGAAGTACTTCCGCCGTTCGTTAGTAAGTCCTACGGAGAACAGCGTCGCGCAGGCTGAATGGGCGTCGACAAAGCTCGCCGGACTAGAAGTGAACGTGGAGGAATTTGAAGTCGCGAGGCCGTTCGAGGCGCAAGCATACGAGTCCTTCCAGACAGGCAGATGGGCGGAGTCCGTCGAGCGGTGTCGTCGGTGGCATTGGGACGAGCCGTTCTCTTCCCGCCCCGCGATACTGGCTTCGTACGTTAGCTCGGGCACCCTGGAGAAGTATGAGGAATCCATCGCCATAATCAAGAACAGCGTCGCTGCCAATCCGCATGAACCGGCTTTGATCAACAATCTGGCCTTTGCATTAGCAAGTTTGGGGAGGATCGATGAGGCGGAGGAAGCCATCTCCGACGTTGACGAGTCACAGATCACGGATTTGTCCGCCATTACCCTTACGGCAACAAAGGGTCTGATCTGCTTCCGTAAGGGGTTGATCGAAGCTGGGCGACATCTGTACTTGGAGGCGATGGACCACGCCAAACGAAAAGGACTATCGAACTACCGTGGTATGGCAGCGGCTTACCTTGCGAGGGAGGAAATCCTTGCGGGCACAGAAAAAAGCGAACTAGCGCTGACAAGGGCCGTTCAGGAATCACGAGGCCAGAAGGGCCTTGACCTGCTTGAAATTCTCAACCGCGTTCCTGAAAATGGCGGCGGAACGTCGACCAAACGGTCGGGGGAGGTAGAGCAGATGGCCCGTACGCCGCTCCTCATGCGCCGGCTTCCGCGGGTGCATACATTGGTTTTTATGTATGCGTCCTTCGGGAAGGTGACGTAAACTGCGCCGGTGCCACGCCCGCGGCATTTCTACGGTCAGAACCATCTCCACTATCTTACTGCCAACATCTATCGCAAAGCGCGTATTTTTGACTCCGAGTGGCCATGGGCCTGCGGCCCACCCAAAGGGGTGAAAATCGCCAGTGTTGTCACCCCCGCGCAGGCGGGGGTCCACGTCAGCCCGCAAAAAGGTGGATTCCCGCTTTCGCGGGAATGACGTGACTTTCGAGAAAGCGAAGCGAGGAAGCTCGCTCTGAGCACTTTCAACGCACTGCGAGATTCCTCGTCGTCTCCGTCAGCCGACATACTGACGGACTCCTCGGAATGACATGCAAACCGAGTTCTCACACAGACCCGAATGCCGTGGACGATCGCATCGGGATCGAACCGACGAACTAATGATTGTCGCGACCGTTTTGCCATTGTGAAGGGTGGCCGACCACACGGGACGGAATCGCCAGCATCGACCGGCGCCGTGACTGGACGTCGGCCTTCCCTCGGGAACGCCTGCGCGCAGGAGGTTGTTCAATGAATCCGTCCCTCGGAAGGGCGGAGCCCTTCCGCACGTCAGGCGGCGGAGCCGCGGGTCATCGTCATTCCCGCGAAAGCGGAAACCCATTACAATGACCAGATCATGCACCACCAATGTTATGTCTACATCCTCGCCAGCAGGCCGAATGGGACCTTGTACATCGGGGTAACCAACAATATCGCCCGCCGGGTGTGGGAGCACAAGCAGGGGCTGGTCGAGGGCTTCACCAAGAAGTACGGCGTGCACAGGCTCGTGTATTGCGAATCGTTTGCGCGACCACAAGAGGCCATTCAGAGAGAAAAACGTCTCAAGAAGTGGAATCGGGCCTGGAAAATCCAGCTTATCGAATCGACAAACCCTGAATGGAAGGACCTGTATGAAACGGTAATGGACGTGCCATAATCCGGCATCCAGGCGGTGCGCCCACCTTGCACGCGAATAACCGTGGATTCCCGCTTTCGCGGGAATGACGTGCTGCGGCGCTATGGGGAAAGCCTTGGATTCCCGCTCCCCCGCTTCCGCGGAGGACAAGCTTCGCGGGAATGACGTGACTTTCGACGGTGCGGCCCACCCATCGAAATGAGAGTCAAGCCTTCGTCACCCCCGCGCAAGCGGGGGTCCACGTCACCAGAACGAGCTGGATTCCCGCTTTCGCGGGAATGACGTGTTGTGGCGATGGGGCGAAAACCTTGGATTCCCGCTCCCCCGCTTCCGCGGAGGACAAGCTTCGCGGGAATGACGACGCCTTGGAGCGTCCATGTCTAGCAAATGACACCACCACCCCGGCTTGCGGCTGAATTGCATCCGCAATCCTGAGATGGCATAATAATATCTGAAGGGGCTTACGATTCATGCCAACCACCGGAACCTCAGGGTTTGAAGGTTTAATCTTCACCAAGCTGGACCAGGCGGTGAATTGGGCGCGCAAGTCTTCGATCTGGCCCATGAGCTTCGGCCTGGCCTGCTGCGCCATCGAGATGATGTCTACCGGGGCCTCGCGCTTCGATATTGCCCGCTTCGGCGCGGAGGTCTTCCGTGGCTCGCCGCGCCAATCGGACTTGATGATTGTGGCCGGCCGCGTCGCGCAAAAGATGGTTCCTGTGATCAAGAAACTCTACGAGCAGATGCCGGAGCCCAAATGGGTGATCTCGATGGGTGCTTGCGCGACCTCGGGTGGGGTCTTCAACAATTATGCGATCGTCCAGGGCGTGAACCAGTTCATTCCTGTCGATGTGTACGTTCCGGGATGCCCGCCGCGGCCTGAAATGCTCCTCCAGGCCATCATCCTGCTGCAAAAGAAAATTATGCAGCAGCGAGGAACCTTCAAAGAGGCCGTCCTCCACCTAACGACGTAGATAGGCGGAAATGAAGATGACCGCGACGGCAAGGCCGACGGCGATGGAGAGCCAGATTTGCCCTCGTGCCCGGACCCGGTCGAAAAGCTTGAAAGGCAAGGTCAGGGCCAGCGCAATGAGGAAGACAACGAAAGCGAGTACAATCTTTACGGTCAAAAGCCTCCAGGACTTGCCCCAGGCTACTTCCCAGTAGTACTGGCGAACGCCGTAAAGCCCTGAAAGAAGCGACACCATAATCGCCGACCAAATAACCCATCTAAACCGGTCCATGACTTGTTTGGTGAGCAAATCACGGTGCTCAGGCTGCAAGGCTTCCAGGGAAGGTATCAGGATGAGAAGCAGGAAAGCCATCCCTCCCACCCCGACGACCGCAGCAGTTACGTGAATCCATTGCAGGAATGTGGACATAACCTCTTTCCTGACCAAAGTATGCGGGCGATTCTATGCGCATTCGGTCCCAAAGGGCAAGAGGGAGTCGAGGAGTCGAGGAGGCGAGAAGTTGAGGAGTCGAGAAGTCGAGAAGTTGAGGAGTGGATTGCAACTCCTTGACTTCTCGACTCCTCGACTTCTTAACTCCCAGAAGCGTAGATCTTGTCGATCGCCTCTGCCAGTTGGAAGTCCTTTGGCGTGATTCCGCCCTCGCTGTGCGTCGACAGGCTGATGCCAACTTGGTTGTAATTGATGGTGATGTCGGGATGGTGGTTGGCCTGTTCGGCGGCGTCGGCGATCTTGTTCACAAAGGCGATAGCCGGCAGGAACGATTTGAAAGTGAACTTTCTGTGGATCGCGTTGCCGGCGAGCGACCATCCCGGCCTTTGCTTCAATCCGTCCCGAACGTCCGTTTCGCTCAGTGCTGCCATGGTATCTCCTATTCTCGCGTTGGGGGTAGCGCTGACCTTTAGGTCAGCACGACGTGCCGACCTAAAGGTCGGCGCTACGCGTGACGGGCCTAGGGTCTCTCCTGTACCCCTACCGAGGCAAGCCGTTCGCGCACGAAGCGGCAGAGTGCCGAATTCGACCGCTCGACCACCGGCACCGGGAAAACTGGTTTGTCTTCAGGCAGTTGGGGAGATATTCCCGACCAAGCCCGCGGCTTGAGATCAGGCCTCAGGGTGACAAGCGCATCTGCACGCTCGAGGAATTGCCGGGCTGAGGCCTTGAAGTCGCCCCGCGATTCATCAAGGACTAGTAGGTAAAGGGCGGGCTTGAGGAAGCCCAGTACGCTGTTGCTTTCCACAATCACGTGCTCGTCGCCCTCCAGCGCTTCGAGCAAGCCAGGCAGGGCTCGAGCCAGGCTTCCTCCTCGGGCCCGCAACCACAGCGCGCGCCGCGCCCCTGCCGCGAGGTATAGAGACGTGTCGCCGTGTCCTTCGCGATCCCTTTCTTCGCTCAATAAGAAATCAAGATGCGCCGGGAGGTGGCTGTGCCCCAAATCGATTGTAGGGCCACCCCTTGGGGCGGCCTGGGCCGGGGCAAGCCCCGGCCCTACATCCCAAATTAGGGCACTTCCCGGAAGGTCATCCCCCGATGGCGTATCCTGCGAGCCGATATCGTCATCGTGATGGCTGATCTTCACTGCCGTCCAGGCAAACGTGTTCAGCCCCCGAATTAAACCAGCAACAACCGAGGTCTTGCCGACCTTCCGCGCCTGCCCGCCCACCACCACCAGTTTCATTTGTTGCCGCGCACCCTGCCCGCCTTGGAAACGAGTATAGAAGAGCGATCGCAGGCTAGTCAACGATGCGACGTGGGGTCCGCTTGACATTGGAGTTGTAAGCGAGGTGAATTGGTGGCATGATTCGGCAAACTTTAGTCGAAGGAGGATCTTTTTCCCGACGAAGTCCGCATCCCCACGGAACGGTGCAGAGCGAATCTGAAGTCCGTGGTGACCGCCGCGGTCGTGGTGGGAAGATGCAGAGCCGGTGGAAATCCTTTCGCATGTGCGCTCCGCGCCTGCTTTCTGCCTCCCCCCCTTCGGAGTTGGAGGGCATTTCCTACGCCCAAAGTGGAGGGGGAGACGCAATCACCGTGAGCGAGTCTCCCCCTCTCAGCAGTTCTCAGGATTGATATTCTGGGAGGTGGAATCAATTCAATATAGAGGAGGGATATGCGAGAGCCGCAGATTTTTCTTGTGAATCCCGCTCATGCCACGGTTGGCATAAGCTTTCTTACGCCGCGATGGCTCTTCGTCGTCGCTGCGGCAACACCACGTGATCTTCGCGATCCGATACTTGTCGATGAGTCGATCGCGAAGTTCGATCCATCGAGGGTTGGCAAGGGAGACATTGTTGGAATCGGGATCACGACTGATAACTGTTTACCCGGTTATCGCGTGCTTCGTGCTGCAAAGCTGCAAGGCGCAACCGTGGTCGTGGGCGGCATCCATGCAACCATCTTTCCCGAAGAACCGCTCAGCATGGGGGCAGATGCAGTCGTGACCGGGAATGGTGATGTGGCCTGGGGTGATGCCGTGCGTGACGCGCTCGACAAGCGTTTGCTGCGTCGTTACGATGGAGGCAGGGAAAGCGGCGATAAGCTGCTTCCCGCGCGCTGGGATCTGCTCACGAAGCAGCGCCTTCGGAATTGTTATTTGTTTCCGACGGTGCAAACGGTTGTAGGATGTCCGGAGAACTGCACCTTCTGTTCCGTCTGGGTGACCGAAGGGCGGGATCTGCGGCTTCGGTCGACTGACGCGATCGTGCAGGAAGTCAACGAACTGAACGCGATGGGTTTTCAAACCATCATGTTTGCGGATGATAATTTTAACCCGGCGACTCTCGGACGGATTGCTCGAGAAGAGAGTCCGTCAAAGAGAAAAGAGTTAGAAATAATTCGCGAACGACGGATGGAATTCTTCGGGGAGTACGCACGGCGCGTTCACCGCATCATCCCCTCGTTTACCCAAATGACATCAGAAGTGGTGGGAGACGATGAATATCTTGCCGCCATGCACGACGACATGGGGGTACGCGGTGCCCTGATCGGCATCGAATCGTTCACCTTCGAAGGCCTCAAGGCAACGCGCAAAATGTGGAACCCCGTGGGCGATCGGATGGCAGACGTGATTCGGGCAATCCAATCCCATGGGATCTATGTCTTAGGATCCATCATTTGCGGGCTCGAGACAGATTCTCTGGAAACAATCGTAGCCATGCGGGAATTCGCGAAGTCCTCAACGATGCTCTTCGCTCAGTTCCCGCTGTATCGGCCGTTCCCCGGCACGGTTGACTTCCGGGAGATGGTGGCCGATCGCAAAAGGCGGAGCACGAGCGATCCGCTCTCTCTGGCCCCGAGGCATGCGACCGAGCTTCTGTATGAGAAATATTGGCTGCACAATCGGTGTCCGCGCGTGATAGTGAAGCATCCTCACATGACCGAACAAGAGCTTCTCCACGCCAATCAAGGTTGTTGGAACGATTTCTATTCATTCAGAGAAATCTGGAAGAGGGCGGTACAACTCTCTTGCTCGTGGACATGGAAGTTTATCTTTGTGTTTGCTTCCCGGGGATTCCGCGCAGTCTACGCAGGGCGTGGGGTTTCAGCGGACGGCGCACGAAGAAAGCTTGGCCTTCTGCCCCGTTTGGCACTTAAGGGCGTGGGGCAGCTACTTGCTTTCTCGTCATTTCAGCGGAAAAGGAAAATGGCGTAAGTTTCCTAAACCCCGGGCTGCGTAACTGGTACTCGCCTTGAGAGGATTCGCCCAGCAAAATCTGCGAACCCTTAATATGCTTCTCTAATTCACCCCAACATGTCTCTGGTATTTCAACGAGCATTAATTGGTGAAAAGGACTACGTAAAGCAATCAGGCGCCTGAAGTGCTTCAGCTTGGGGATTGAGTGATAGCCGCACGTGCTTGCTTCTCTTCTATAGGAGGGTATGCTATTTCCAAGCGAACCGAGTGCGTCTGCCGGTCACTCAGCTTTGAATGGCGGTATGAATTCCCTCAGAACGTAGCCACACCGTATGAGATTCTGCTTCAGTCTAATAATCGCGAGCCGGGGCGGACGCATAACAAAGATTTCATTGGAATTGCGAGGGAGGCTTGCGCCAAAAAGTCTTTTTGCAATAGGGCACGCTGGTCGATTGAAGGCTCAGGCAGATGCGGCTGTGGTCGCAGCCGTGTCAAACCCCCAGGTCTCCAAGACCAACGCGGCTTGTGGAATCGTGAAATGGTCTTTTTTCGTAGCGTAGGGCACTGAGATGCCGAGCACCGATGATATGGCCGAAACCGGGATCATGGCAAGGTGAGGCTGGATTTTTTCGCTGAAAACCTTCTCGTCAAGCCAGCCGGATTTCTCCGAAGGGTCCCACGCTTTCAGTGCGGCGGCGTTTCGCCGCTGCGTCTGAGCGCTGAGGTGCCCACGCCCAAGCGGGCGAGACGCCCGCGCTACGTGCCGCGGTGGAATCGAGTACAATGGTCAGGGGCGAGAGGGAGGATTACTAAGGATGATTCACGAGATTCTTCCCGTGGGGATGCTGGCCTGTAACTGTTCCATCGTGGGTGACGAAGAGACTGGCGAGGCCGTAGTCATTGACCCGGGGGACGAGATTGAACGTGTCCAGGAAGTGCTGGCCCGGCACAAGCTGCGGGCCAAGTACATCGTGGCTACGCACGCGCATATCGACCACGTGGGTGGCCTCGAGCAATTGAAACGCGCTACGGGGGCCGCCGTCCTGATGCATGCGGGCGACTTGCCGCTCTACCAGAACCTGGCCATGCAAGCGAAATGGTTGGGGATCCCTCCTCCGGGGGTGGTGGATGTGGATCAATTCCTGAAAGAGGGCGAGGCTCTGCGTTTTGGTTCGCATTCCCTGGAGGTCTTGCACACCCCCGGACATTCTCCCGGCAGCCTCTCCCTCCACCTTCCTGGCCTGCAACAGAAGGTTTTCAGCGGTGATACCCTGTTCCAGGGAAGCATCGGACGAACGGACCTGTGGGGGGGGTCTTACGAGGAAATTTTGCGGTCTATTCACGACCGGCTGCTGGTTTTCCCCGATGAAACGGCAGTCTTCCCCGGGCATGGTTTGCCCACAACGATTGGCGAGGAGCGGGAAACAAACCCCTTTTTGCAGGGGGGCTAGGGGAATTTTGGATTTTAGATTTTAGATTTTGGATTCACGCCGCCACTGCAAGAGCCGGGTCTGGATACTAGGGACCAGGGGCTGGGGACTAGGGACTGGGGAAGAACGTAGGCTGTCGAGTGTAGACAGGTTCAATCCAAAATCCAAAATCTAAAATCCAAAATTGCCCCAGTCCCCAGCCCCTCCCGGTTTGGCCTGCTTGCAAATTGGCCCAATTGGCTCTTTACAACTAAACGATAATGGCCTACCCTGGTCCGGTAAGGTCAGACGGGAGATTGTGCCGCCGTGCTTGTGACTCTCGATTCCAGTTTACCGAAGCCGCTCTATATTCAGATCCGCGAGCAATTGCGCCAGCGGATTGTTACCGGGGCATTGAAGCCGGGAGACCGGCTGGAGCCCAGCCGTGAGTTGGCGAAGCGTCTGGAGGTGCATCGCACCACCGTGGGCAACGCCTACGCCGAACTGGAAGCCGAGGGACTTATCCAGGGGACGGTTGGCCGGGGAACGTATGTCACAACTTTGGCGGAAACGCTGCGTTCCACTGTGCGCGCCCCTCGGCCGGCGGGGAACGACGTGTTCTGGGAGAGTTATTTTCCCGAGGACCCGCGCGACGACTCCCTGGGGCGGTTGATGGCCAGCGCCTATGAGTCAGGAGTCATCTCCTTTGCGGCCGCGCACGGCGCCGACGAGATGACGCCCCACGACCTCGTGCGCCGCGCCACGGACGCCGTGCTGCGGCGCGAGGGCGGCAGGGTGCTCCAATACGGTTCGAGCGATGGCTACCTGCCGCTCAAGATTTACTTGCAGGCGCGCTTGCGGCGTGACGGAATCCCGGCGGAGTTGGACGAACTGGTGATCACGAACGGGTGCCAGCAGTCCATTGATCTCCTTCGGCGCACCCTGGTTGCTCCTGGTGACGCCGTGGTTTCGGAGAACCCCACCTACACGGGACTTTGGAATATCTTCGAGTCGCCCAGCGCCCGCTTGATCGGCATTCCGGTCACGTCTGACGGGATGGACCTGGATTTCCTAGCCGCGGTGCTCGAGCAAACCAAGGTGAGGCTGATTCTGACCAGCCCCAATTTTCAGAACCCGACGGGCCACTCCATGCCGCTGGCGGCCCGCAAGAGGCTGCTGGAGCTTGCCGCGCGCTTCCAGGTTCCCGTGGTGGAGGATGATATCTACGGGGCCTTGCGTTACAGCGGGCGGCAATTGCCTCCCTTGAAAGCTCTCGATGCCAGCGGCTTGGTGATTCATCTGAACAGTTTCTCAAAAGTCGGGTTCCCGGGACTGCGCGTGGGTTGGATCGCAGCTCCACGCCGCGTGATCGACCGCTTGCGCCGGGCCAAGCAGCGCGCCGACCTTCACACCAACCTGCTGGGACAAGCGGTGCTGGAGGAGTTGGGCAGGCGCGGCTGGCTCGATAAGTGGATTCGGCGCATTTGTAAAGTCTACGAGCATAAGCTGGAGGTTCTGCGCCACGCCGCCCAGCTCCACTTTCCGGAAGCTGTCCGAGTGGTCTATCCGGAAGGTGGAATGTCCGTCTGGGCGGAATTGCCGGCGCTGCTCGACACCGCAGAGCTTTTGGTGAAAGCGCGGGAGCGGGGCGTGATCTTTGCGCCCTCCAGGTATTTCTATTTTCAAAACCCGAAGCACAATGCATTGCGTTTGTGTTTCACCGGCCCCACCGACGCGCAAATTGAAAAGGGAATTACTATCCTGGGCGAGCTGATGAAGGCGGAAATCCGTAAGGCAAAGACAGGCCGGAAGCGCTCGACGGAGGGGGCCGGGGTGGCGTTGGTGTGAAGAACAGTTGAGAAGTCGAGAGTCAAAAGTCGAAAGTCGAAAAGCAGGGTTTTTCACTTTTCGACCCTCGACTCTCGACTTTCGACTAAGAGGAGAACAACTATGTGGGAATACGATCAACAAATGAAACTGAAAGTCGGTTTGGCGGAGATGCTCAAGGGTGGGGTCATCATGGACGTCACCAATACCGAGCAGGCCAAGATTGCCGAGGATGCGGGCGCGGTGGCGGTGATGGCGCTCGAACGCGTGCCGGCGGACATCCGCAAGGAAGGCGGCGTGGCGCGCATGGCGTCGATCAAGATCATCAAGGAAATTATGGACGGGGTGACGATTCCGGTGATGGCCAAAGCGCGCATCGGCCACTTCGCGGAGGCCCAGGTGCTCGAAGCTGTGGGGGTAGATTATATCGACGAAAGCGAAGTGCTGACGCCCGCCGACGAGGAACACCACATTAACAAGTGGCCGTACAAGGTGCCGTTCGTCTGCGGCGCGCGCAATCTGGGCGAGGCGCTGCGGCGCATCGGCGAGGGCGCGGCCATGATCCGCACCAAGGGCGAGGCGGGCTCCGGCAACATCGTCGAGGCGGTCCGCCACCTGCGCGCCATCACCAGCGAAATCCGGCTACTCACCACGCTGCGGGAAGAAGAGTTGATGGCCAAGTCGAAAGAACTCGGCGCGCCTTACGATCTGGTGAAGTGGGTGGGCGAGCACGGCAAGTTGCCCGTGCCCAATTTCAGCGCGGGCGGAATCGCCACTCCTGCCGATGCCTCACTGGTGATGCAACTGGGCGCCGAGGCAGTGTTCGTCGGTTCGGGCATCTTCAAGTCGTCCGACCCTGATAAGCGCGCCAAAGCGATTGTCCGCGCCACCACGCATTACAACGAGCCGGAAGTCGTGGCCGAGTGCTCGGCGGAAGTCGGCGAAGCCATGCGCGGCCTCGACGTCGCTAAACTCGACCCCAAGGAGCTGCTGCAGACGCGGGGATGGTAGGCAGTCGAGAGTCGAAAGTCGAGACCGCTGCGCGAAGCGCCTTGGAGTGCGGCAGCAAAGCTGCCGCCTTCAGAGCCAAATTCAAGGCTGTAGCTCCGCTACAGCACTCCAAGGCGCCTGCGGCGCAGTCAAAGACAACTGAAAACTGACGACTGACCACTGACCACTGATGATGAACAACGGACACAAACCGATTGGAGTACTCGCCATTCAAGGCGATTTTGCGATGCACGCCAAAATGCTGGAGCGGATTGGCGCGCCTTATATGCTGGTGAAACACGCTTCCGAGCTGGCGGAGGTTGGCGGCTTGATCATGCCGGGGGGCGAGAGCACCACCATGCTGAAGTTTTTCACGGGTGAAGGCATGGGCGAGGCTATCAAGGATTTTGTGGCGGCGGGTAAGCCTGTGTTCGGGACGTGCGCGGGCGCCATCCTGCTAGCAAAGGAAGTTTTGAATCCCGCGCAGGAGCGTTTGGGCCTTCTGGACATCACCATCGAACGCAACGCCTACGGCCGGCAGGTTGACAGTTCGGTGCGTCAGGGTGCATGTCCCGAGCTCTCGTCCCGCCCGGTGGAGATGGTCTTTATCCGCGCCCCGATCATCCGCCGGGTGGGTGACGGGGTGCACGTGCTAGGTCGCTGCGACGGCTTGGCGGTGCTGGTCGAGCAGGACAACATCCTTGCCGCAACTTTTCATCCGGAATTGACCGAGGATGAGGCGGTCCATCGCTACTTCATCAAGAAATTGAGTCATTGAGTCATTTAGCCATTGATCCATTGGATCAGTGACGCATCGCAGGAGATTGTTAGCTTAGCGGTCGGTGGTGAGTTTGGTTCTTTAAATGACTCAATGACTCAATAAACAAATGATTCAATCTCACAATGGTTAAGGTTCTTTTCGTCTGTTACGGTAACTCCTGTCGCAGCCAGATGGCGGAGGCGCTGGCCAATCAGCTCGGCGACGGAAAAGTTCGGGCTTTCAGCGCCGGAACGCACCCGCTGGGTGTGATTAGCCTGGACACACGTGTAGTCCTGAACGAAAAGGGGATCAGGCTCGTGGGGCACTGGTCGAAAGGGCTGCGCGACGTGCCGATCTCCGAAATGGACGTTGTGGTAGAGATGGGGTTCGGGGTGAAATTTCGTCTCCCGGCGGATTTCAAAGGTCGGCTGATTCAGTGGCACATCCCTGATCCTTACTTGCTTGACCGCGGCTATTTTCGAGATGTGCGGGACTTGATCGAGAGTGAGGTCCGCCGGTTGCTTGCCGACTTGGTCGGAGATTCTGGACACGAGAAAATGGAAACTGGAAAATCGAAAATCGAAAACCGTCAAGCTCCTGCGCACGACGCGAGGAGCCAGGTTGTGGATCTTGAGCCGACGGAGGGCGAGCCCTAATTAGCCCGAACTCCGATATTGAGAGCGGCAGCTACGTTCCGATCGCTTACCAATCATCCCTGTGGTTCGTTGGCGGTTTTCGAATTTCGCGTTTCGGTTTTCGAATTTCCGTATAATCCCTCCGAGTAAGGAGGGGAGTGCCGATTGAGAAGAAACCCGCTTCAACACTGGCCGCTTTACGCCTCCATTCTAATCCTCTCTCTTCTTTTTGGGCTGCTTTTGGCCACTTCCTATTACCAGAACCAGGGGCATCTGGTTTATGCGCTTGATGACGCTTACATTCACATGGCCATGGCCAGGAATTTCTCCCAATACGGCGTCTGGGGCGTCACTCGCTACGGATTCACCTCTTCTTCCTCCTCAATACTGTGGACACTTCTTCTAAGTCTCACCTATTACTTGTTCGGGGTAAGCCAAGTTGCTCCTCTGGTGTGGAATCTGCTCTTCGCCGTTCTTGTCTTGTCGATGGCCTACGCCATCCTAACCTGGTACAAACTGCCGCCGCCGCTGAAGTTTGCCGCGCTGCTGGTCATTATCTTCTACGTCCCGCTTCCCACCTTGATCCTCTCGGGTTTGGAACAAAACCTTCAGGCGCTTCTCGTCCTGCTGGCGACTTTTCTCGGCGCGCGGATGCTTTCCGGCGAAGCGCCGAGTTCCACCGCGCGCGATTCAACCTTGCTTCTCGTGCTGGCGCCTTTGGTCACGGCTGTGCGTTTCGAGGGGATGTTCCTGATCTTTGCCATTGGCGTCCTTCTCCTTCTCCGGAAGCGATGGACTTACGCACTCGCCTTCGCGGTTTGCGGATTTCTTCCCGTGGTCATTTATGGGATCGTCTCGGTGAGGCACGGCTGGTTCTGGTTTCCAAGTTCTGTCCTCCTGAAGGGCGTGATGCCGGACCTGAGCTCCCTGAGCGGCCTATTCCTCTCCCTGTCGATCAACGCTTTTGCCAATCTTTACAAGGGCCTGCATGTGTTCGTGCTTTTGATTGGGGTGCTTCTGTTTTATATCTTGGCTTGTGGCAAGGGACGTGGCCTTTTTGATAGCCGGCAACTGATGGGCGCAATTCTGCTTCTGACGGCTGTCCCGCACGTGGAATTCGTGCAGGTCGGTCCGCTGTTCCGCTACGATGCCTATCTTTTCCCTCTGGGCGTTGTCTTCATTGCCTCCACACTCCCCGTCCTGACGGCCGGCCTGCCGACCTGGACCTCCTTCAGCAGGCGGCTTGTTCCCCAGTTTCTTGCCACGAGCGCACTGGCGCTGCTGCTTCTCTTCCCCTTGACGGTGAAAGGTTCGCGGCTGCTCTGGCTCCTCCCACAATGCACGACGAATATTTATGAACAACAATACCAAATGGGGGTCTTCATCAATCAGTATTATCAGGGTTCAACCGTGGCGCTGAATGACGTCGGGGCGGTCAACTTCCTGGCGGATATCCATTGCCTTGATCTCTGGGGGTTGGCCGACCGCGATATAACTTTAGCGAAGCGAACTCATACCTTCCGCACCGGGAACATTGCCGGCCTTTCAAAACAAGCCGGCGCCAGAATCGCGATCGTCTATGATCACTGGTTCGCAGGGGAGGTCGGCGGTTTGCCTTCGGATTGGGTCCGTGTTGGCCGGTGGACGATCCCGGACAACGTCGTGCTGGGCGGAGATACGGTTTCGATCTACGCGGTGGACCCTTCGGAAGTTCCGCACCTGATCCAATGTCTGCGGGAGTTCTCGCGGAGATTGCCACGAGACGTCATCCAAAGGGGCAGTTACCTAGAACCGCAACCGTAGCGAAGCATCGCCTCCGACTGACGAGCCATGGCTTGTTCGGAATTGGAAGGGCTTGGCTTCATTGTCGCTTCATTATTGCCCCTCTGTGCCATGTTACTTGACATGTGAGAAAACATAACCTGACATGTTAGGTCGAAGCAGGGGATATGGTCAGGGCCGTCAGGAAAGGCTTGGCGGCGATGCTGCAGCGAGCGGCGGGGTTGCGGGCGACCCGTGGTATCATGATTGTCTGCCAGTTAACGAGCCCGGCGACCCTCGGAGAGGGATGGCCGGGTTGAGAACGGGGGCTTGCCCCGAAGCCAACTAGGGAGGTCTGCGTGCGAGAAAGTCCTGATAATTACGATGCCGAACTGTTGTTGCGTCTTTATGAACTGCGCCGCGAGGAGAAATTACGCCGGGCGCGCGAGTGGATGATCGGGGAGTTCCAGATTGATTCGGTGGAAAGCTTTGGAAGGCAACTTCCCCCGGGGTCTGAAGAGAACGCGTTCTTTCGCATGGCCGTAAGTTATTGGGACATGGCTGCTTCACTTGTGAACCACGGCCTGGTCAAAGAGGATCTGTTTTTTGAGAATACGGCGGAATTCTGGCTGATCTGGGAAAAGGTAAGGCACCTGGCGCCCGGCCTGCGGGAAGCCCGCAAGAATCCTCTTGCCTGGAAAAACCTCGAGACGCTGGCGCACAAATACGAGCAGTGGATGGGCACGCGCGCTCCAGAGGCTCTGGATGAAATGCGCAAAAGGCTGAAGGCTGTAAGAAAGTAGGTGTCAGGCACCAGGTGTCAGGTTTCAGGGAACAGTATGCAGCGGCTGCTCGTTTCCTCCGCCTTCAAGACTTGCACCTGGCACTTGACACCGTGCTTCACACCCCTGACACTTGACACCTATTCTTCGAGCCGGCGCTTGCATTCCTCGAGGATGGCGGCAGTTCGGCTAGCGCCAACGCGTGTGACTCCAAGGGCTCGGACCTCGAGCAGCCTGTCGAGATCGCGCACGCCGCCCGCCGCCTTCACCTGGACGTGCGCCGGCGAATGCGCCCTCATCAGTTTCAGGTCCTCAAGGGTCGCGCCCCCGCTGCCGTAGCCCGTCGAGGTTTTCACCCAATCGGCCCGTAACTCGCCGCAGATTTCGCAAAGACGGATCTTGTGCTCGTCCTTCAGGTAGCAGTTCTCAAAGATGACCTTGATTTGCCGGCCACGGGCGTGGGTGAGGTCAATGACCGCTTTGAGGTCCTGGCGCACGTAAGCCCAGTCGCCGCTCAGAACCTTGCTGATGTTGACGACCATATCCAATTCCTCGCCGCCGTCGTCGAGAGCCTGTTTCGCCTCCGCGAGTTTGATTGCCGTGGTATGCCCACCGTGCGGGAAGGCTATGGTGGTGCCGGGCCTGACCGTGCTGCCGCGCAAAACCTCCGCACACCGCTTCAAGTAATACGGCATAATGCAGACGCTGGCGCAGTTGTAATCCACGCCCTGACGGCATCCCTGCTCGAGTTCTTTGTCGGTAAGGCTGGGGTTCAACAAAGAGTGGTCAATCATCTTGGCAATATCTTCGTAGGTGTAATCCATCGCATTCTCCTTACCGCTACTATCTTTGCTGGCTGGCGCAGAGCGAAGCTCTGTGATCCTAAGGGACCGGAAATCCGCCAAGCGCAGAGCTTCGCGCTGCGCCAACCCGAACGCAGAGTCGGCCGAAGTATATCATGCGCTTGCAGAGGCCAGGCGAGCGGTGTTAACTTCGCATGTAGCGGCGGCAAGCGCCTCTCGATCCGACGCAGTACGGGCACGCCATGGCGTGCCCTGCTTTGGAGACTGAATTATGCGCTGGTCCTGGAGAGTTGGAACAATCGCCGGCATTGGCGTGTACATGCACGCCACATTCCTCCTGCTGATCCTTTTCATCCTGGGTCTGTATTTGCATCAGGGGCGCACGCTGGCGGGAGCGCTGGCGGGCACATTGTTTATCGTGGTTATCTTTGGTTGCATCGTGCTCCATGAGCTGGGTCACGCGCTGACCGCACGCAAGTATGGTATCAAGACCCGCGATATTACGTTGCTGCCCATCGGCGGGTTGGCGCGCCTTGAGCGCATGCCCGATGTCCCTATCCAGGAGCTTTGGGTGGCGCTGGCGGGGCCGGCTGTGAATGCGGTGATTGCCGGCGTGTTGTTTGTGGTGGCCTTTATCGCCGGCATTTCCCCCCAGGTTCAGCCTTTCCATTGGGCGGGGGGGAGCTTCTTGAACCGGCTGATGGTGGTCAACCTCTGGCTGCTCGGTTTTAATCTTATTCCGGCATTCCCCATGGATGGCGGGCGTGTGCTGCGCGCCATTCTGGCCACGCGCATGGAGTATACGAAGGCCACAGTGCTTGCCTCGCGTACTGGCCAGGCCATCGCCTTTGCTTTTGGCTTTGTGGGCCTATTTACCGACCCTTTCCTCCTTTTCATCGCCTTGTTTGTCTGGATGGGCGCTGAGCAGGAAGCCGCCATGGTTCAGGTGCACACCTCTCTCGGGGGCATCCCGGTGCAGCGAGCGATGCTTACGGAATTTCACACCCTCAACCCCGACGATCCGCTCCAGACCGCCATCGACCATACCCTCGGCGGGTGGCAACAGGACTTTCCCGTCGTATTTGGTGACCATGTTCTGGGTGTGCTCACTCGGGAAGATGTGCTCCGCACCATCGCCCAACATGGATCTGATGTCCATGTCCGCGACGCCATGAACCGCGAGTTCACAGCGGTTGACTCACACGACATGCTGGAGACCGCCCTTGTGGTTCTGCACGACTGCAAATGTCGCTCCTTACCGGTAATCCATGATGGCCAACTGGTTGGCATGCTCACTACCGAGAATGTGGGAGAATTCCTGATGATTCAGTCGGCGCTGCGGCGCGCCCGCCGTGGTGGAACGCCGAAGTGAAGCTGGAATCTGGGCGCCGTCCTTAAGCCCCTTGTACGCAGATGACGCTATAATGGGCCGCTGGTGTCTGAAGTGCCCGGCGGATTTAACCCGGCTCAATCTTGAGCCGATAACTTTAGGGAACAGGTTTGTTGAGAGAGGTTCCCATGGTTCCCCCTTCCACACCCTCGCGGGTTGCCTATTTCTCGATGGAAGTAGCCCTTGATCCGGCCATGCCGACGTACAGCGGCGGCCTGGGAGTGCTTGCCGGTGACACGCTGCGTTCTGCCGCGGATCTGGGCGTGCGCATGGTGGCGGTGAGTCTTCTTCACCGCAAGGGTTATTTTGCGCAGCACCTGGACGAGCAGGGCAACCAAACGGAGTCTCCGGCCGCCTGGAATCCGGAGGACAAGCTGGAACTGATGAAGCCCGTGGTGTCCGTCCCAATCGAAGGGCGCGAGGTCAAGGTGCGCGCCTGGCGTTTCCTGGTGGAAGGGATCGGAGGGGATGTCGTTCCGGTTTATTTGCTCGATACCAACCTGCCGCAGAACTCGCCTTGGGACCAAGCTTTGACGGATCACCTCTATGGCGGCGACCTTCATTATCGCCTTTGCCAGGAAGCGGTGCTGGGGATGGGAGGCGTAGCTATTCTCCCCAAACTGGGGCATCACCATATCTCCAGTTATCACCTGAATGAAGGGCACGCTGCCTTGCTGGTGCTGGCCTTGGTGGACCAGCGTATGGCGGGCCGCAATGTGCGTGAGGCCAAGCCGGATGACCTCATTGCGGTTCGGCATAAGTGCGTGTTCACAACCCACACCCCGGTGCCCGCCGGCCATGACCAGTTCCCCTTCGACATGGTCCGCCAAGTGTTGGGCGAAGATCGGGCGGCCGCTCTTCAGTCCTTAAACGTCTGCCTGGATGGGCATCTGAACATGACGTATCTGGCCCTGGCAGGTTCCCGCTACGTGAACGGCGTAGCGATGCAGCATGGCGAAGTATCGCGCCACATGTTTCCGAGCTATTCGGTGCGAGCCATCACCAACGGCGTCCACGGACTTACCTGGACTGCGCCGCCTTTCCGCGAGCTTTACGACCTGCACATGCCGGAGTGGCGGCGGGATAATCTGTACCTGCGCTATGCCATTGGCATTCCTCTCGAGGAGATTCTCGCCGCCCACGGGCAGGCTAAGCGCGCGCTTTTGGACGAAGTCCACAAGCGCACGGATGTCCAGCTTGATGAAAAGGTTATGACCATCGGATTTGCCCGGCGGGCGGCAACCTATAAGCGGGCGGACCTCCTGTTCTGGAAGCCCGAGCAATTGAAGTGGATTGCACGCAATGTCGGCCCCTTCCAGGTGATCTATGGCGGAAAGGCTCATCCAAACGATGGCGGGGGAAAGGATCTGATCCGCCGGATCTGCCAGGCGGGCGAGTCACTGAAAGATACCATTAAGATCGTTTATGTTCCCAATTACGACTGGACCTGGGCGACCTTGCTTTGTAGCGGCGTTGATCTTTGGTTGAACACCCCCAAACGCCCGCAGGAGGCCTCGGGCACGAGCGGCATGAAAGCCGCGCTTAATGGCGTTCCTAGTTTCAGCATCCTGGACGGCTGGTGGGTGGAGGGCTGTCTGGAGGGCTTTACCGGTTGGTCGATTGGCTATGGCGCCGAAACTATGGACAACGAGGAGACCGAGGCCGCTTCCTTGTACGCCAAGTTCGAAATGATCATTCTCCCCATGTTTTATGGCCGGCCCAAGGCCTATGCCGCAGTCATGCGTTCCGCAATTGCCGTCAATGGTTCGTTCTTCAACACTCAGAGGATGGTGTCGCAATACATTTCGAACGCCTACTTCCAAGATAGTGAGTTTTAACGCCGGGGGCTGGGGATGGACCCTGCCGCAGTGAGTGGCTAGGGCCTGGGGACCGGGGCTAGGGCTCTATCGACAGACGACTGCCGATTGCCAACTGCCAACTGCCAACTGCCTACCGCCTTCTGTCCTTCCCTGGCCCCCGCTTTTCCACGGTGGCTTTTCGGGCAGCAACTTCTCGAACTCCTCGATCAGGGAGGCTTCGTAGCCGCCCGTGTAGGTTTGATTGAAGAAGCGCTCGATACCCTCGCGATAGAACCTCTCCCAGGATTGCTCTTCGTGCCCAGGGTTGATGGGGAAGAACAGGGCGCCATTGGCGCGCGCGGCGGCCAAGTCGCCAGGTGCGTCGCCTATCATCAGGGTGCAATCCTTCGGGTACTTGCCTCCTGCGGCGATTTGCAGGTGTTCTCTCTTGCTTCCCATTTCCTGGCCCGCTATGACGGCGGCGTACTTGGCGATATCGTGTTCCTGCCATTCGCGCTCCAAAGCCTCGCCAGAGGTAGCCGACACGCAGATGATATCAGCTTGTGGCACAAGTTTCTCTGCGCACGCGCGGAACCAAGGAAAGGGTGGCACTCCCTCGACCAAATCAGCGATCGACTGGTTGACCGCCTTGCTCCATTCCAGGGTCTGCTTTAGCACCGGGTCGCCAGTATTAGCAACTTCCGCTTCAAGGGCAGGGTTGCCGAGCGTTGCGCCGGAATTGATCCAGGCCTGAAGACTGGCGACATCGGGCATGGGGGCGCCGCGCCGCATCGCCTCGGGCCAGTCGCGCAAAAGTTCGAAAGTCTTGGTCAGGGCAGGGAAGCGGTTGACGCCCCGCCACTTGGAATAGAGGTTGACGAACTCGGCCGCGGCGCGCGCGTATTTCGAGATGGCTTGAAGTTTCCAGTACTTAATGATGTTGGGAATGAAGCACTCCTTCTGCTTGATTTCCATGCTGTCGAAAACACAACCATCCGAATCTATGCCCACAAAAAATGAGTGCCGGGGTTTGAAGGCGTGAAGTCTTTCTTTGGGTGATGGTTCCATTATTCCTCCGTCAGGTTCCGGCCAGAGAAGACCGTAGACGATTCCGCCGCGGCGCGCGCGATCAGCCCTGGGATTGTCCCTCGCGGGGCAGAACGAGTATGCCCCGTTCATCATCGAATGCGCCATCTTAGCGCAAAATTGGTATTGCCATCATTTGCGAGGGAGGGGAATTGCGAGTTGTAGTCATTCCCGCGAATCCACTCCGCAAACCTTCGGAAAGGCGCTGTCGACGGACTGGATTCCCGTCGGCTGACCGGAATTCCTGCGTTTCGAAAGGTACCACATTCTAAATGACACCACCACGCGGACCTTCCAGCGCTTGACAAGCTTACTGAGCATCCTCTAACGTAGCTTAGGGAGGCACTGCAAGACCTGGAATCCTCAAGCCATCAAACGAGGTAATTTCGTGCGTATCGTCTTTGTAGCTCCTGAAGGTGTGCCCTTCTCGAAGACCGGCGGGCTGGCTGACGTGGTGGGGGCGCTGCCAAAAGCCCTGGCAAGGCTGGGCCATAAACTCGAGGTGGTGCTGCCACGCTACCGGATGACCAAGCCCGGCAAGCCTGAGGCCAAGATGCAAAGTCTGACCCTCCCGCTGGGCGCCGGTTTCAAGTTTGCCTCCATTCAGAACGCGGGTGTGGCGGGCGGGGTGCGCACGTTTTTGGTCGAATCTCCCTTTTTCTTCGACCGCGCGGGGCTGTACCAGGAGGCGGGTGAGGATTATCCTGACAATGCCATGCGTTTTGCAGCGTTTAGTTTCGCTGCTCTGGAACTGATCAAGCGGTCGGCGACCCCGCCGGATATCATCCACTGCCACGACTGGCAGACGGCGCTGGTTCCCATCTATCTGCGGAATCTTTACCAGAACGACGAATTCTTCCGCAACACTTCCGTGGTCTTCACCATCCACAACGTGGGGTACCAGGGGCTATTTCCGCCACACATCCTGCCGCAGATTTCTCTGCACGCAGGTTTATTCACGGTGGATTTGCTGGAATATTACGGAAAGGTCAACCTCCTGAAAGGGGGAATCGTCTTTTCCGATTTCATCACCACGGTCAGCCGGAAGTATGCCGAGGAGATCCAAACGGCGGAGTTCGGTTGTGGCCTGCAAGGGGTCTTCCGGTCGCGAAGGGACCGTCTCCTGGGGATCCTGAACGGCGTGGACTACGACGCCTGGAATCCGGCCACCGATAAGCTGATTCCGGCCACGTACAGTGCGAAGGATATGACGGGAAAGATAGCGTGCAAGAAGGCTCTGCTGGAAAGGATGGGCGTGAGACGGCCAGTGCTCGACCGGCCGGTTGTGGGCATCGTTTCCCGTTTTGCGCCCCAGAAGGGCTTCGACCTCTTCGCGGAAATCGCCGAGCAGCTTGCGGCCTTGGACATTTACATGGTCGCGCTGGGAACGGGCGACCCTGTCTACGAAGAACTTTTCCGGTCCATGGCCGCCACGTATCCGGATAAGTTCCTGGTGGCTGTGGCTTACGACAACACGCTGGCGCACCAGATTGAGGCAGGGTCAGACATGTTCTTGATGCCCTCGCGTTACGAACCCTGTGGGCTGAACCAGATTTATAGCCTGAAATATGGGACGGTGCCCATCGTCAGAGCCACCGGCGGCCTGGATGATACCATCGAAGCTTTTGACGGCCAGTCGGGGACGGGCTTTAAGTTCAGCGAGTACACCGGCGTGGCGCTGCTCCGTGCAATCGAGCAAGCTATCGCCGCCTATCACCAGCCTCAAGTTTGGCAGCGGCTGGTTTCCAACGGAATGCGAGCAGACTTCTCCTGGGGAAGGTCGGCAAAGCAGTATTTGGAGACCTATCAAGCATTGCAGAAGCGAAAGGCCACTCCTGATTCCGAGGCGGAGACCTCGAACGGATAGCTGGCCGGGGATCACTCATCTGTGGAGGTTCTGAAACGATGGCGGGCGGTCATACCCTGGAGTTTTCTGAGCAGAATTTTGAAGATGAAGTCTTGAAATCCGACAAGCCGGTTCTAGTCGATTTCTGGGCAACGTGGTGCGCGCCCTGCCGGATGATGGCGCCTGCCGTCGATGCCATTGCAGAGGAGTACGCCGGCCGTGCCAAGGTTGGAAAACTTAACGTGGACGAAAACCTCACGCTCACCAGCCAGTACAGAATCCGAGGCGTTCCCACCCTTCTACTTTTCAAAAGCGGTCAAATCCAGGAGCAGATCGCGGGGGCCGCGTCCAAAGAGGCCATCAGCAAGCTGCTCGACAAGCACCTCTGAACTACAGTGACGAGTGGCGAGTGACGAGCCGAAGCAGAGTCAGCTTTTAGGCTTGTTGGTTGTCACTCGCGCCCTTGTATCGGGTATGGGAGCGGAAGGGTAGACGCTAGTTTTCGAGTGAAGGGCAGGGAACTTCGAAGCACCGATTTCTGAGTGGGTTTCTTCTTATCTGCTCATCACGCGACAGTTGTCACTCGTCACTGTTGTGTGTGTGGTTGGAATCATGAGCAAGAGAGTATGTCCCTGGTGGCTAGGATACCTGTTAGCAAGCCCCATCAGGAAGCTCTATTACAACCCGGAGAATATCCTGAAGCCCTACGTTCGTGAAAAGATGATGGTACTGGAGGTTGGAAGTGGGATGGGGTTCTTTACTTTGCCCCTGGCGCGGCTCGTTGGGGAAGCCGGCCAAGTGGTTTGTGTCGACCTGCAAGAGAAGATGATAAGGGCAGTCAGGAAACGCGCCACCAAGGCAGGATTGATCGCCAGAATTGAATTGCGCGTCAATACCTCCGCATCTGTCGGCATTGATGATCTAGTGGAGAAGGTCGATTTTGCATTGGTCTTTGCGGTTGTGCATGAGGTTCCGGATGCAAGACAATTTCTCTTGGAAATCCAAAGGTCGTTAAGAAAAGGTGGGTTACTCTTGTTTACGGAACCCGCAGGCCACGTCTCAAGAGAAGACTTCGCAGGTACGTTGGCAACGGCGCAAACGTTGGGATTCCGTATAGGAGATTCTCCGAAGATAAGAGGAAGTCACTCCAGCCTTTGGGTGAAGGACTAGGTCATAAGGCCACGTCTCAAGAGAAGACTTCGCAGGTACGTTGGCAACGGCGCAAACGTTGGGATTCCGTATAGGAGATTCTCCGAAGATAAGAGGAAGTCACTCCAGCCTTTGGGTGAAGGACTAGGTCATATTGCGGTAAGATCGAGTCCTTGCGTGGCCTCCGGGACGAGGTGGACAGGATCAATATGCCAGCAAATGTGGTCGTGGTGGGCGCCCAATGGGGCGACGAAGGCAAGGGGAAGGTCGTCGATGCTTTGGCGGAGCGGTTCGACATCGTGGCCCGTTACCAGGGAGGCGCCAACGCCGGCCACACCGTTTACGTCAACGGCAAGAAGTTTATTCTCCAGCTTCTCCCGACAGGCATCGTGAGGCCGGATAAGACCGCCGTCATCGGAAACGGGGTTGTGGTCGACCCCGAGGCCTTGTTACGCGAGATCAAAGCAGTGGAAGGGAACGGGGTGCCAGTGGATGGGCGACTGCTCATCAGCGATCGTGCGCACCTGATTCTGCCTTACCACCGAGCTCACGAAGTGGCCGCCGAAGAGGCGCGCGGGGTTGGAAAGATCGGTACTACGGCTAAAGGGATCGGTCCCACTTATGAGGACAAGGCCGGTCGCCGCGGGCTCCGGGCGGGCGACCTTCGCCACCCGGAAGTGTTCCGCCGCCGGTGCAGCGAGGTGGTTGCGGAGAAGAATCGTATTGCCTCGGCACTGTTTGGGGGCGCTGCTCTTGACCCGGCGAAACTAGCCGACCAGTGCCTGGAATTCGCCCCGCAGATCGTGCCGTTCCTTGCGGACGTCTCAGCGTATTTAAATGCCGAGATGGACCGGGGAAAGCGGGTGCTCTTCGAAGGCGCGCAAGGAACGCTGCTGGACTTGGATCACGGAACTTATCCTTTCGTGACCTCATCCAGCGCCTCAGCAGGCGGCGCTTGCACCGGCACGGGCGTGGGGCCGACGCGCATCCAGTCTGTTGTGGGCGTTTCAAAGGCTTATGCCACGCGGGTGGGGAGCGGCCCCTTCCCCACCGAGGCCAAGGGCCCCGAGGGTGAAAAGATCCGAGAACGCGGGGGAGAGTATGGCGCGGTCACCGGGCGACCGCGCCGCTGCGGTTGGTTTGACGTGCCGGCAGCACGCTACAGCGCTCGCCTGAATCATCTCAACGCGCTCATCATCACCAAACTTGACATCCTGGATTGCCTTTCCGAGATTCCGGTGGGTTTGGCGTACGAGTACCAGGGCAAGCGATTCACGGACTTCCCGCCTGACGTTGACATCCTGGATAAGGTGCAAGTCCACTACCAAATCTTGCCGGGCTGGCTCGAGTCCACCTTCGGCCTCCAGGATTTCTCCAAGCTCCCGCAGAAGGCCAAGGACTATTTGCGCTTCCTTTCCGGCCAGGTGGGCGTGGAGATTGCCATGGTTTCGACGGGGCCTGAGCGCGACCAGGTTATCTGGCTTGAAGAAAGCCGTTTCAAAGCCTCCATTTACTGAAGCATTGGCAATGGTAGTCACTTACGAGCAGGCCCTATCAATTGTCCAGCAGAAAATCAGCCGGGCAAATCCCAGGCCTTCGATGGAAACTGTGCGCTTGGACCAAGCCCGAGGACGAGTGTTGGCCGAAGAGGTTTCGGCGGACCGCGACCTGCCCCCCTTTCACCGGGCCATTCGCGATGGTTTTGCCTTGCGCGCTGCCGACCTGACTGCACCGCCTGTGGTGCTTCAATGCGTGGGCGAAGTTCCTGCCGGCCGATCTTTTCAAGAGGAGGTGACCCAAGGCCAGTGCGTGTCAATCATGACCGGCGCCCCTTTGCCGGCCGGCGCGGACGCCGTGGTGATGGTCGAGCACACGCGGCGCTTGGACGGTGAAATCGAAATTCAGCGCCAGGTGCGACAATGGGAGAATGTCGTCCTCCAGGGCAGCGAAGCCGCATTGGGCGCGCGCGTCCTGCCGTGTGGAAGGCGGCTACAAGCGGCGGAGATAGGGTTGCTGGCCACAGTGGGGAAGGCAAGCGTCAAGGTTTACCGGCAGCCCAGCGTGGCGATTTTGCCTACGGGCGATGAAGTCGTGCCCGTCGAGCAGCGCCCGCAATGGTTTCAGATTCGCAACAGCAACGCCGTGACCCTGGCCGCCCAAGTCACCGCAGCGGGCGGTGCGCCTGTGCAGTTTGGCATCGCTCCCGACCGCAAGGACGTCCTGGGCGAGATGATCGAACAGGGGTTGGAGTCAGGCCTGCTCCTCTTGAGCGGCGGGGTGTCAATGGGTAAGTTTGATCTGGTGGAAGAAGCCTTGGCCGAGTTGGGAGCGGAGTTTTTCTTCCAGGGAACGGCGATCCGTCCCGGCAAGCCATTGGTCTTTGGCCGGGTTCGCGACCGGTTTTTCTTTGGTCTTCCCGGTAATCCGGTCTCCACTTTCGTCACCTTCGAGTTATTTGTTCGCCCGGCTCTCGCCTTGTTGGGAGGGGCGGTATTCGAGCCGCCGGTTTTCCTTCGCGCCCGCTTGGCCAAGCCCTGCCGCCAAAAGACCGGCCTGACCATGTTTATGCCCGCGCGCGTTTGGGTCGAGAACCGCGACCCGGTTGTGGAACTCGTCGGCTGGCAGGGCTCTGGAGATCTGGTCGGCATTGCCGCTGCCAATTGCTTTCTGGTGATCCATCCCGACCAGACTGAACTCGCGGCGGGCGATTGGGTTGACATCATGCCCAAAGGACAGTGACAAGTGACGAGTGACGAGCAGAAAAACAAAAGCGGGAAATCAGAATTCAGAACCGGGGCGCTGGTTTTTGCAAAGTCCCCGCCTGCGCTTCACTGACACCCGCCGCCTGTTTTTCTTGCTCGTCACTCGTCACTTGTCACTGCTCGGGGGGGTTGACAGCATGCGCAAGAATTTCACCCATTACGATTCAGCCGGGCGCATCCGCATGGTGGATGTCTCGGCTAAACCTGCTACCGTGCGACAAGCTTCTGCGAGCGCGCTGGTAAAGATGAGTCCTGCTGCTCTTCGCGCCGCAAAACGAAATGCCAAGGGTAACCCGCTTGAAATCGCGCGTATCGCCGGCATCAGCGCCGCCAAGCGGACTTCAGAACTGATCCCGCTATGTCACCCGCTTTGGTTGAGCCATATTGATGTGCAGGCGGGTTTTTGTAAGAATGGCGTGATGCTTTCTTCGAAGGTGAGCTCGACGGGAACAACCGGGGTCGAAATGGAAGCGCTCACGGCGGTGGCCGTCGCGGCGCTCACGGTTTATGACATGTGCAAGGCCATCGACCGGGGAATCGAGATCACAAACGTCAAGCTGCTGGAGAAGAGCGGGGGGAAGAGCGGTACCTACCGCGCCAGCTAGCTATCAGCCGTCGGCTATCAGCAAACAGCTTTCAGCAGATGGCTGACAGTTTCAGTCAGGAGGATGCCGTCAGCTATCAACAATTGGCATGCAAGCGTGCTGTTCTTGCTGATTGCTGAACGCTGACGGCTGAGAGCTTTCGTGTCGTTTCCTCTTCGCGCGAAGATTCTCGTATTGAGTGATGCCGCGGCGGGTGGCGGGCGGGAGGACCGCTCGGGCCCGGCAGTTCGCGAGTTGCTGCAAAAGCGCGGCTGGGCGGTTAAGGCGCTCGAGGTTCTGCCTGACGATGCGGACCGCATCCGGGGCACGCTTCTGGCCTGGACCGACGCGGATGATTGTGATGCCGTTTTCACCTCGGGAGGCACTGGACTTGGGCCGCGCGACGTCACCCCGGAGGCCACTCGCTCCGTCGTCGATAAGGACATCCCAGGTCTTTCCCAACTAATGCGCGCTGAAGGAGTAAAGAAGACTCCTCTGGCGGCGCTCTCGCGGGGGATTGTGGGCGCAAGGAAGGATAAGCTTATTGTGAACCTGCCGGGCAGCCCGCGCGGCGCCTGCGAGTCGCTCGAGAGCATTATCGAGCTCCTGCCCCACGCCTTAGATCTTCTGCGAGGCCGCACGGAGCATCGGGAGTGAAACACGCGCCAGCCTGTTCCTATTATTAAGGACATCTATGACGAACTTCACGAGCGTTTGGCGAGGCGAATAGGAACGAACGAGTGGCGCCCAAGTCGCGGTCGAGGTTGCAGGCAAGGGCGTACTCACAGGTGGCAACGGCACGGAGTCATGAGCCACGGCCCACGGATGGCTAACAACGGACAACTGACGACTGACCACTGACCAACTGACAATGCTCTACGCTACGGTCCTCATCCTGATCGTTCTTGTGCTGCTCACGGTAAGCGTGACGCGCATGGTGAAGCTCAAGAGCCATGCGGATTTCATGGTGGCGGACCGCAGGCTCTCGGCAGCGGTGCTGGTCTTCACGCTGCTGTGTTCGTGGATAGGGGCGGGAAGCCTTTTTGGCGGCGCGGAGTTCGCTTATCGCCGGGGGCTGGCATCTTTATGGTTGCCGGCGGGTGGTTGGGCGGGTTTGCTGGTGGTGTATTTCATTGCGGGGCGCGCGCGGGCTTTCGCGCAGTACACTGTCCCCGACCTATTGGAGGTCAGATACAGTCCGATTGCGCGGGTTTTTGGCACACTCTGCATCATCGTCTCCTACACAGCTATCGTTAGCTACCAGTTCCGAGGCGGTGGGCGAATCCTGAATCTCGCCTTCGGGGTCAGCGAGAGGACGGGGACGTTCATCCTGGCAGGGTTCGTCATCCTGTTTACCGCGCTGGCGGGAATGTCGTCGGTTGCTTACACGGACGTGGCGATTGGGCTGCTCGTTACGGCGGGATGCATCATCGCTTTGCCGGCGATGCTACTGCGCGCCGGCGGATGGAGCGCCCTACACACTGCGCTGCCTCCGAGTCACTTCACGTTTCGGGGCGGCATGACGTGGGGTGAAGTGCTCGGCTACTTCTTTCCGACTTTCACGCTGATGGTGGGAAATCAGAGTTCTTACCAGAAGTTCTTCTCAGCCCGCAGCGAGCGCGACGCCCGGCTTTCAGTGGTGGGCTGGATCGTTGGGACGTTGTTCCTGGAAACGATCATCGTGCTTTTGGCCATGGTGGGGGGAGTGCTGTTTCACCATGAAATCGAGTCCGGCGCGCTTCCGGCGTGGGGGATCGTGCCCTACACGGCGCGCCACGGGGTGGCGCCGATGGTGGGGGCGATCTTTCTTGGCGCCGTGTTTGCCAAGGTGCTGTCCACCGGAAACAACTACCTGTTTTCGCCGGCGACGAACGTTGTTCACGACGTTTTCCAACGCTTGTTTCGCAAGAGTGCGGGCGATCGCACCTTGCTGCTTTTTTCACGGATCACCGTGGTGGTCCTTGGGGTCATCGCACTGGCGCAAAGCTTCCAGCCCTCGGTTCTGGCCACGGCGGTTTATGCTTACGACGTATATGGGGCAGGCCTAACCCCTGCCATCGTGGCCGCTTTCTTCTGGAAGCGTACTACGACCGCCGGCGGGCTGAGCTCGATTGGCGCGGGTACGGTTGTGGCGGTGCTGTGGAAAGTGCTTGGGCTGGAGGCCCGCGCTCCCATGATTTTTCCTGCGCTGGCGGCTTCGCTGCTTTGCCTGATCGGCGTGAGCTTGCTCACCGCCCCGCCGCGCGCGGAGCAGTGGCGCCCATTTTTCAAAGAGCAGTGACGAGTGACGAGTATGGAATTCGAGCTCATTCAATCGACGCTTCGGGAAAATGGGCTTGATGGTTGGTTGTTTTACGACCACCATCGTCGTGACCCCATTGCCTATCGGGTACTCAAGATCGATCCGCCCATTTGTACGCGGCGGTGGTATTACCTGATTCCCGCCCAGGGAGCGCCGAGCAAGCTCATTCATCGTGTGGAGAGACAGAACCTGGCCGCGTTGCCTGGGGCGGAGCTCCAGTACTCCTCCTGGAAGGAACAACACGAGGGTCTGAAGAAGCTGCTGGAAGGCAAGCGCCGTGTCGCCATGCAGTATTCGGCCCTGAACGACATTCCTTATGTGGGACTGGTGGACGCCGGGACGATTGAGTTGGTGAAGAGCCTCGGCGTGGAAGTGGTTTCGTCGGCAGACTTGGTCCAGTTGTTTGAGGCGCGATGGTCGGAGGATGCGCTGGCCTCACACCTGGAGGCAGGCACGGTGGTGCACGCAGCCGTGCGGGCAGGTTTCGCCGCAATCCGCGAGGCCGTGCGCTCTGGAAAGGGCATCAGCGAGTACGACGTCCAGCAGGAAATGTTGCGCGTCTTTGATGTGGCGGGCGTGGTCACGGACGAGGGGCCTGTGGCGGCGGTCAACAGAAACACTGCCAATCCCCACTACATGCCGCAGCGTGAGGGTTCGTTGCCCATAGGGGTCGATGATTTCGTGCTGCTGGATGTGTGGGGCAAACTGAACGAGCCTGGCGCGGTTTATTTCGACATCACCTGGACAGGCTTCGTGGGCGCGGAGGTTCCGCGGCGCTACGAGGAAGTTTTCGAGATAGTGCGGGAAGCGCGGGATGCCGCAGTGGACTTTGTCCAGGCCGCCATGCAGAGCGGGCGGACGATTCACGGATATGAAGTGGATGATGTGGCCCGCGGGATTATCACCCGCCGGGGCTACGGACCATACTTCATTCATCGCACCGGGCACTCCATCGGTGAGGATGTGCACGGCAACGGGGCGAACATCGACAACTTCGAGACACGCGACACGCGCCAGATAATCCCTCGAATCTGTTTCTCGATCGAGCCGGGCATTTATCTCCCGGAGTTTGGCGTGCGCAGCGAGGTGAACGTGTTCGTCGAGGAATCGGGTGCGCGAGTGACAGGTGAAATTCAACCGGCCATTGTCCCCATCCTTGCCGCCGCCTGCTGAGGTGTGTTAACTTCACTAAGAAGGGGATTGCGCTCAGAGGCTTTTAGGCTCCTCGTGCGGCGCGTGACATAGAGCTATGGCTGGAAAGGTTATCGAGGAAGAAGCTGCGGCCAAGACCAAGGCTGCCGCCACTCACCCGCCCATCATCACTTTGGTGCGGCTCTGTGTTGCGGGCTGGCTTGTCCCGGGGTTGGGTCACCTGTGGCTGGGAAGGAAATGGCGGGCGCTGATCCTCTTTGCCTCGATCGTGACCATGTTTGCTCTGGGCCTGGCGATGCAGGGGCAATTCTTCTCGACCAGTTCCGGCTCTTACCTCCAAACCCTGGGTTACTACGGCGAATTGTGCGTAGGCCTGGCGATGCCGGGGGCCAGGTTTTTCGGTTACTCGGGCGGTGATCCGTTCTTCGTCAGCTCCGACTTCGGAACCGCCTATCTGGTGGCCGCGGGCATGCTCAACGTCCTTGCGGTGCTGGACTGCTACGACATTGCCATGGGACGAAAAGGCTAATGGCTCTGACACACTTTCCCGCTCTCGTCATATTCTCCTTCTTGGTCTCTGTGGTGTTCGGAGTTCTGGCCAAGGAAACGCCCAGCGAGCGATTTGTTTACGGCGCGAAGGTTTTTGGCGCGTTCGTGGGCACTGCTCTGGTGCTGGGTTGGCTGATGTACTTCTTTCCCAGGTAGTTTCGACGCACAGCTTGAATCTGATGCCTACCTAGGTATCCGTTAGGAGGGACCGAGGGACGGACCGCTGACGTGTGCGCCTACTTGTCTGGGCTAGATAATCTGCCGATATTGAAGAACGCCAGGTAGGGCTCCCGCTTGGCTGCGCGCAGAAGCAGCAGCGCCAATTCCCGCGCATGATAGTCGCCCCACATGGAAGATTCTCCGCAGGGTATCTGCCGGCCGGGTGGAACGTGGTCCCAGCCTCGCGGGCGATGATACACGGAGTGAAGGATCAATCCCTGGTGTTGCGGATGAGTGGAAAGATAAGGCTCATCAAACAGCGTATTCGCAATGGTGATTGCAGCCTGTCGATAGCGTCTCCCAAGCTCAGGATTCTCGGACTGTCCTTGAAGATAAGTCCCCAATCGCCAGAGTCCCTGCCCGGCAATTGCCGCCGCTGAACTATCCACCGGCTCGAAGTCGTTGAATGGATCGCTCGGCTTGTTGCCCCAGTCTCCCAGCTTCGCCAGTTGCGGCGCGCCTGTATCCCAATAGGGAACGCCGTCCTGTGCCGCTTGCTCGAGGTAGAAGTCACAGCTTGCCTGGGCGGCCCGGCGCATCATGCTTTCCACTTTCTCGCGCCCGCCGTACGGGCCTAATTCCTGCTCGGAAAGGGTCTGGAGGTATTCCAGTTCTTCCGCGTAGCCGCACATGATCCAGGCCAGGGCGCGCGTCCAGGTGGTGAAGGGTGAATATCCCTGCTGGGTTGAGGGGCAGCGGTAACCGCCGTCGTTCACGTTGAAGATAGATTCGTGCGCGACACGCCCGAGCACGTCGTACACGTCCCGCCCCTCACCGTAATAGACGGAAAACTCCGCCGTCACGGAAGCGTGATGGACAAGCCTCTCCAAGAGTGAAATGCGCCGGTCGTTTTCCCCCATCAGTACGTGCCCCAGGCGATGCGCGAGGGCCAGCGAACGCAGCGACCGGATGGTATCCGCAAAGAGCGAGTGGGGACCATTGAAGGAGTAGATGTAGCCACGGCCGTCACGGATACGCGACCAGCGCGCCGCCTGTACCGCCCCGCTCACCTTCAGCGCCAGCGTATAGACGCACTGTTCAGCCGCGCTCGCCACAATCTTCCCTTCGTTGGCCAGACGCAGCAGGTTCCCATACGTGCTGACGCTGTTGAATCCGTGGTCGTGCACTCCCGTGTGCGTGAGGTGCGGGGTCATGCGCTCGAGGGTGTTACGCCGTCCGTACTCCAGGAACCACCCGTCGCCCGTGGCGTCGTACTGGAGGAGCGCCGAGCCGTACATGAAGCCCTGTGTCCAATCCGTCCATTCACGCGCCGCGTAGACGCCCTCGACCGTAGAGACCGGCGAGCCGCGCGAAGCGTCAAAGGTTTTTTCGATCGCCCGGATCTTCCCGGCGGAGATCTCGAAAACACGTTCGATTCGAGGTCTCAGTTTTTCCGGCGTGAGTTCTGGGTCGATGCGTATCATGGTCTTTAAAGCCGTCGGATGTGGAATCCCCCGTCCACGTTGATGACCTCGCCGGTGGAAAAAGGGAAGCGGTCCTCGGCGATGGCCGCCACGGCGCAGCCCACGTCCTCGGGCGTGCCCCAGCGCGCGAGAGGGGTGAGGCCGCCAGAAATCATGCCATCATACTTCTCTTTCACCGGACCCGTCATATCCGTCAGCACTATGCCGGGCCGAATCTCGTAGACCTTAATCCCGTACTCAGCCAGTCGCACGGCGTAGAGCTGCGTCATCATGGAGAGCGCAGCTTTGCTCATGCAGTAGTCGCCCCGGTTAACGCTCGGAGCATAAGCGGAGACTGAGGAGATGTTAACGATCTTAGGCTTGCCGCTATTCTCCGGCCTTTGCTTCAGCCCGCCAATCCAGAAATTCGCCACTGCCTGGGTCAGGAAGAAAGGGCCGCGCACGTTAATATTCATCAGGCGATCGAAACTCTCTTCGCCGGCTTCCAACAAATCAACGCGCAGCGTGGGGGCCACGCCGGCGTTGTTCACCAACAGGTCGATCCAACCGAAGCGTTCTTGCACAGCCTTCAACAGGCCGGCGCGATCCTGCGCCTTCGAGATGTCCGCTTGGAATACTTCAAAGGAAGGCGTAGCGCCGCTCTTTAGGGCGCCATGTCCGCCGGGAGGCGCAGCCTGCTCGCACAGCCTTTTGCATTCCAGCGCCGCTTCCTGGCTTCGGGCAAAGTTGATGGCGATACTGAAACCGAGTCGCGCCAGCTCGATCGCGATGCCGCGCCCGATTCCGCGCGAAGCGCCGGTGACAAGAGCAACTTGTGAATTCATGGCCATGGCCAATACCGATTCATCGGAAAGAACGGAACTCGAAGCTCGTGTAGCCCCCCTTGCATTCGCCTGCCCGCCGGCGCCTTTCGAGCCGCAAATTTGACTTCAAAGCCGCACAAAAGGTGGGTTTTTGGCCACTTTTTCGAGTTTGTTTTGCCCTTTTTGCACTCAAAAACCAGTTCGTTTTGAGCACTCCAAAAATACTAAGTCCTTTGGTTGCCATAGATGACTGAGTTCGTTCCCTCTATTTTAGTATCTTTTTTCCATTTCCGCGCCTCTTTCCCCTTGCCGCGTCCCTTTCGCCTTCCCTTGCTGCGGCCGCTTTCGAGCGCTCTCTTGCGACAACTAGGATAGGCTACCATCGACTGGTGGGCGTGTCAAGAGAAAAGTGCAGGGGACAAAATGGCAGATACCAGGCGTCAGAAGCTGTGAATAAATCACGCTGTAGCGGCGGTCTATGACCGCCGTATTCTAGAATCACTGATTTCGGCGCTCATAGAGCGCCGCTACAAATGGCCAATCCGATTTTTTCACACCTTCTCAGGGATCGGGACACCCTCGACGCGCCGCACTAGCTCTTATCGAGTACCGCACCGATCTACATGGGCGGGAAGAACATCCTCAGAAACTAATTAAGAGCTTCATCAAGACGACAGGCTTTGCCTCGATTCCCCTTTTCTTCGGGCCTCTGCAACAGCCCTGGTCTGACTTTCGTCACCTGGGCCAGCAGACGATCGGCGGCTGTCGCACCGAGGCGGTGGCCTTCGCCGAGCACATTGAGCCAGCGGCGGTTATGGGCCGCTTCGTCATTGGCGAAACATCCATACCGATTCTTCTCCAGGGTGTGGCCTGGATTCGTACCAGCGATTACCAGATCCTCAAAATGCGGACGGACCTCCTTGCACCCCTCCCGCCACTCGCGCGGGTGACGACGCTTGTGCTCTATGCAAGGAACCAGTTTCAAGGCGGCCCCACGGCTTTCTGGCTTCCCCAAGAGGTGAACGTCACAGTGAAGCTGGGCGACTACATCTTCGCCAATCGTCACCGGTACTCGGATTATCGGCTCTTCAGGGTCAAGGCCATCCTCAAGACGGACGAATCATTGAAATAGTAGAACCAGAAGCTCGACCATGGCCGCTAATCAGTCGAACTCACCTGTCCTGGTTTCACGGGACTGGAAAAGCGCCTTGAATATGTGGGGAACAAAACCGAAGCGGGCAGAAACGGGTCAGGGTGGAACCAAGCCAATTCCTTCGGCGCCGGAAATCCACCCTGACTCCGATGGGAGTCTGACCTGCTGCGGGAAGCCGATGGCGCCCCAGTTCAGGCGAGCCCAAGATCGTCTTGGGCAGATTCAGTTTGTTGCCGTCTGGCGCTGCTCCTGTTGCGGTCGGATTACTTTCTAAGTGGGCGACAGTCGTGTCTTCTGCCCGTGTTCAACCGAAGGCCGTAGGGTAGAGCGAAGTCGCTCAACTCGTGTATCGCTCGGAAACCATTGTCCGCAGCATGCAATCACTTGCCGGTTAGCCGGCAAACCATACGTTTGGTTTGCGCTGTCATTGCTAGGGGTGCGGTGCGGGGAAGGCAACAGCAGAAATATAGAAACTCCAGGCCCCCTCCTCATCTGAGAAGGGGGTTGGGGGGTGGTTTTCTAAGCTCAGCTTTCTTGGCTTGCAACTGCCTCGCCTCCTCGCGTCCCTTGTAGAAAGAGTCGAGTGGATAACATCCCGAGACCAAGCCCTGGCGCGGGGCGTTAGTGCAGTCGCTGAAGGTGCGGCAGATTTTCTTCCGGTCCAGCGCGCCTTTTTCAAGCACGTCAGCCGGTAATTCCGGATAGGCCAGCATCATTCGGCCGAGGCCCACGAAATCCATCCATCCTGCACGCAACACCGCTTGCGCGAAGTGCGGGAGATAGTCCTGAAAATACGTCCCACCCGTAGAAACGATGACCAAGTCTGGCGCAGACTTCTTCAATTCTGCCGCCGCCACCCACATGCGAGCGGCCCCGGCGAGCGGGTCTTCAGGCGGCAGATAAGCATCGCAGGGCGGAAACATTGCCGGGCGTTGCAAGTGCGCGGAGTAATAGGGGCTGCCGGCGCTGATGTTTATCAGGCGCACATTCAGGGAGCGAAGAAGAGCGAGCAGGTGTTTCGCCTCCGCCAGGTCTGGTCGGGTCGGACTTTGGACATCCACACCGAACCCCCAAGTGTAGGGAAGTTGGTTGACCGCTTCAACCGGGACTCCCCGGCCGGTTTGCGGGTCGGGGACGAACGGAATCGAGTCATAAGCGCTCAGCCGCACGCCGATCTCGAGCGCAGGCGCCGAAGCCCGGACAATGCCCACCAGCTCGCGCAAGAAGCGGGTGCGATTTTCAAATGAGCCCCCATAGGGGCCGGGACGATGATACGCGCTCAAGAACTCGTGCCCAAGGTAGCCGTGACAATGCTTCAAGTCCACAAAGTCAAAGCCGCTCGCTTGAGCAAGGCGCGCGGCCTGGCCAAAAGCCTCGACGATCCGGCCAACCTCGGCATCCGACACCGGCAGCGCGTTGGCGGACGCCGGGTATCTTGCGTCCAGAATCGGATGATGGTAGGCAATTATCGGCTCCAGGCGCGTTTCCTCACGGGGGCGGCAGAAGCGTCCCGAGTGAGTAAGTTGAAGGCCGATGACAAGGTCCCCGCTCTCGCCGAAGCGCGCACGGTGAGCTTCGACCACTTGGCGACGCAGCTCGGCCAGCGCGGGGGCAGTCCGCTCGTTCAAGAGCAACTGATGCGGGTTCGCGCGCGCCTCCGGGAGCACCGCCACTGCTTCTCCTCCCCAGATCAGCTTCGCCCCGCTGCGGGCGAAGCGCATCCAACGCCGGTGGGTCAAGTCTGAGGGCGTCCCGTCCTGCTGGGCGTCCCAACCCTCCATGGGTTGCACGGCAAAGCGGTTTCCAACTTGCCGCCATCCCATGTGCCAGGGAATTTGAAAAGGCTTGGCAAGCGGCGAGTCCGGAGCGGTGAGGATGGTCTCGTCAAAAGGAAGCTTCCATCCCAGCCGCTTAAGATGAGCCGCCAAGTCAGCCGCGGTGCGAAAGCTTGCCACGCGAGGATAGCTAGGTTCGCTCATTCGAATCAGATCATAACATGAAGGCAGAAGGCAGTGGGCAGTAGGCAGATGGCGCTAAGAAATAGGATACCTAATCGGGAAATCGGGTGACCGGAAGCTGCCTTGACTTCACAGGTTGCGCTTACGGCCCACCGCCCACTGCCTACTGCCTACTGCGTACTGCCCACTGCCTATCTGCCTTACGGGAATCCCGGATGGAGCATTATGCATCAATATAGTGACGACAGGGTTCCCGAAATCGGGTAGTGGTACAGTTTGATGTAGAGGCGGCTTTACGCCGCCAATTGGTCCGTCAGCTGACGGATAAACTCGCCGCTAAAAAATCAAACTGTACCACTACCCGAAATCGAAACAGTTTGTGGAACTTTTCGATGGTACGAAGGTAATATTGGACGGGACGTCACCAATGGGGTAGCGTATCTGGTAAAAACCCCTTACAATATGGCACGCATGGGGTGGGTAGTTGGAGGAAGCATGAAAAATGCACGATTACAGTTGACGCAAACGGGTCTGGCATTCGCGTTCGTCTTCTTTTTCTCTCTGATGGCTACAGGGCAGCAAGCAGCGGTTGTCCCTGCGCGCATTACGCAGCCTGTGGACATGGGGAACCTCGTCACACTGCGAGGGACTACTCATCCGCTGGCACGCCCTGAATTCGACCAGGGCGGTGCGCCCGATAGCTTGCCCGCGGAACGCATGCTGCTCGTCTTGCAGCGTTCGCCGGCGCAGGAAACCGCGCTGCGGAAATTGCTGGACGAGCAGCAAATCAAAGCTTCGCCCAATTATCACATGTGGCTCACCCCTGAGCAGTTCGGACAGCAATTCGGCCCCGCCGATGCGGATATTCAGGCCGTGACCGATTGGCTTACGTCCCAGGGCTTTCAGGTGAAACATGTGGCGGCGGGCCGCACGGTCATCGAGTTTTCCGGCACCGCGGGACAAGTTCGCCAGGCCTTCCATACGCAGATCCACAAGTTTGCGGTCAACGGCGAGGAGCACTGGGCCAACGCCAGCGATCCGCAGATTCCTGCGGCGCTCAAGCCGGTGGTGGCCGGCTTCGCCTCGCTGAACAATTTCCCCAAGCGGCCCAGGGTCCACCGCCTGGGGACGTTTTCCAAGTCGAAAGCCACAGGCGTGGTGAGGCCGCTCTTCACCTTCCCCGTCGGGACCAACCAGTATTTCCTTGGCGTCGGCCCGGGGGATTTTGCCACCATTTACAACCTTTCCCCACTTTGGAATGCAGGCATAGACGGCACCGGGCAGACCATTGCCATCGTCGCCCAGACGAACATCGATATCCAGGACGTGGTGGACTTCCGCAGCATGTTCAGCTTGCCAGCACAATCCCCGCAGAGCAACCCGCTGTGCCAAGCTCCTCAAACCACACCCGCGGTCCCAGTCAACATATGCCTGAACGGCCCCGACCCTGGGATACTGTCGGCCACGGGAGACGAGGGTGAAGTCGGACACCGATGTCGAGTGGGCCGGCGCGGTAGCGCCAAGAAGCCACCATTGACCTCGTGGTCTCGGAGGGAACCGAGGTCACCTCTGGGGTCGATCTCTCCGCCCTCTACATCATTGACAACAACCTCGCGCCGGTCATGAGTGAGAGCTACGGGGCCTGCGAGGCTTACCTCGGGAATGGCGGCAATGCCTTCTACAGCACTCTGTGGGAGCAGGGGGCAGCTCAGGGTATTACTATACTTCAAGCTATCAGGTGACAGCGGCTCCGCCGGATGTGATAACTCGAGCACCGAGACTGCGGCGACACAGGGGTTGGCAGTGGACGGCCTCGGTTCAACACCCTTTAACGTTGCGGTCGGTGGGACGGACTTTGACAGCACCAACTGGCAAACGTACTGGAACACCGCGAACAGTTCTCCCTCCCAATCCTCCGCCAAATCCTACATTCCCGAAATGACGTGGAATGACTCGTGCGCGGCTTCCGGATCACTCACCGGCTGCGCCAGTGCGTCATCAGACCCATACTTCAGTAGCGGCATTGATCTTGTCGCCGGCGGCGGTGGCCCCAGCAATTGCATCAGTCCCATATTTCTACCAGACGGCAGCTTTGTAGGCTGCAACCCAACCTCCACATCCCCCACAACCATCTATGGGTACCCCAAGCCTCCCTGGCAGACCGGAACCGGCGTGCCAGCCGACAGCGTGCGCGACACACCGGATGTTTCTCTCTTCGCCGGCGACGGTATGAACGGCAGCTTCTACGTTTTCTGCCAAAGGGATGCAAACGCCGCCAACGGGGGCAGCTCTTCCTCTTGCGATTTGACGTCTGCTTATCCTAACTTGGACTTCCAGGGCGCCGGGGGAACGTCCGTGTCGGCGCAAGCCTTCGGCGGCATCATGGCACTGGTCAACCAGAAGACCCACCAGCGCCAGGGTAATGCCAACTATGTCTTATATCCACTCGCTGCACAAGCCGGGAATACCTGTGTTTCAAACGCCGCGGCCGTCACCAATACCTCTTGCATTTTTTACGACATTGACCCATTGGCGGGACCTGGTGTCACAGTGAACAACTCGGTGGCCTGCGTAGGCGGTTCGCCCAACTGCAGCAACACGAACAGCGCGTCAGGCAACTATGGCATCCTGGTGGTTCCTTCCCCGTCCAGCTACATACCACCTTACGCGGCAACTACGCCAGCCTGGCCCACTTCAGCGCCCGCTCCAGCCGGCTATGACCTTGCCGCCGGGCTGGGGACGGTCAACGTGGCGAATCTGGTGAACAACTGGACTTCGGTCAGCTTCACACCCACGACGACCACTCTCAACATTACACCTAGCAACATTGTTCATGGCCAGCAGGCCAACTTCACCGTCACCATCAATTCGGCATCTGCCACGGGGGACGTCTCGCTGAGCGGGGGGCCAAGCGGAGGCACCCTTGGCATCGGTCCCTTTAATGTGAGCGGCGGGACGGCTTCCGGCACGACCACCATGCTCCCCGGCGGGAGCTACAGCGTGATCGCGCATTATGCCGGTGACGGGATGCGTGGGGCAAGCGACTCACCAGGGTTCCCGGTTACGGTGAGCGCGGAACCCAGCCAGACGTTCCTCTGGGTGGCTACTGAGGATTGCAGTGGGAATATTACTTACAGCACCTCAGTATCGGTCCCTTACGGGGACAACATCGTGTGTTCCGGCGTTGTTTACCTAAAATACTGGTTGCGCATCGATGTGACGAATAGTTCAGGTCATTCTTGCGTTAGCAGTTCCGACATCCCCACCTATCAATGTCCTACCGGACAGGTGACGGTGACCAACAATGGAGCTGCGCTACCAGCCGCAACTGACGTGGGTGCGCCCGAGAACACGCAAGGGACATACACCTTGAACAGCCAAGGGTATGCTGAGGATCAATTCGTCCAACTTCCCGTGGGAACGTACACGAGCCTGGTCGCCACCTATACCCCTCATCCCATCGCACCCAACAATAGCTACAACGGGAGCGCATCCGCCGCTGATTCGATTACTGTCACTCAAGCTGCCACCACTACAAGCGTCTCCGTGAGCAATGCGAACCCTAGCTCCGGCGCCAGTGTGACCCTGACAGCAACCGTGGGCACCTCGAGCATTGGCCCCCCGCCCTCCGGCACTGTGGCATTCTACAACGGAAGTAATCTGATCAATGGTACGCCGACCTACAAGTCGGCCAACGCTCCGACCAGTGCGACCAATCCCTACGCCTCGTATACGGCAGCCCTCACTACATCATTCACGGCCAACGCCAGTATCACGGCGAGGTACAGCGGCGACGGAAATTACCAGATTTCGGCAATTTCCGCGACCGTCCCGATCACCATCTCGAACGGCACACCTGATTTCAGCTTGAGTGCATCCGCCCTCCCAAACGGCATCACTATCACGTCGCCGGGCCAGTCCGGGAGTACGACGGTCTCGGCAAGCGCCATCGGCAGCTTCAGCGGCACAGTCAACGTCTCCTGTTCGCTCCAATCGACGATGACTTATAGCACTTGCTCATTTAGTTTAAACTCCTTTTCGGTCCCGGGTGGTTCCACCATACTTACGGTGGCCACCACCGCTCCATCGGCTGCATTACGCCGGTTTAACCATCCAAGCTGGTTTATCCCTAGCGCAGGGGCCCTATTTGCCTGCATCCTTTTGCTGCTTATGCCGGGAAAGAAACGCCGGGCGAAGCTGGCCTTCGGCTTGCTCGTCTTTGCTTTGCTGGCCGCAGCCTTGGTCGCCTGTGGCGGAGGAGGCAGTACCCCTCCCCCGTCCAACCCTGGTACGCCCGCGGGGAACTACACGGCCACTGTAACGGCTACCAGCGGCACCCTCTCGCACTCTCTGAACATCCCAGTGACTGTACAGTAGGCCAATTCCAATGGAGGGCCGCCCTTGGGGCGGCCCTCGTGGCTTGAGTTGCAGTGGAGAATCGAAGAAAGTTCATCAAATCGGCGTTCGCCGCGACGACGGCAGGGTTATTGCCATCGGCCCCGGATGCAACCCCCCTTCAGAAACAGGAGCAACTCACGACCCGAACGATTCCCGTAGCTTTGGTTCAGTTCGACTCCGTGCCGGAGCAAGTTGACCGCAATCTCCGGGAGATCGAACGCCTGACCGAACAAGCGGCCAAATCAGGCGCCCGTTGGGTGATCTTTCACGAAGGGACAGTCTGTGATTACACGCCGCGCCTGCGCGAATTGGCGGAGCAGGTGCCGGAGGGCAAGAGCACGCAATGGGCAACAAAGCTGGCGTCCCGGTGGAATTGCTTCATTTCATTCGGTCTTTCTGAAACTCGCGCGGACAGATTCCACATCAGTCAGGTCTTCGTGGGCCCCCAAGGTTTTCTTTATCGGTATCGCAAGACCTGGATCTGGCACGACCTTGAAGACAAGGGCTACCGGGACGAATGGGTCCGCTACGACCCGGGCACGGGCCCGGAGGTTTTTCAGTTTGATGGTATCCGCGCCACCTGTTTCATCTGTGCGGATGGTGAAGCCAGGCGCTGCGTTGAACGTACCGCTCAACTAAACCCGCAAGTCGTGTTTTACCCCAATAACCGCGCCACCCTTCCCGAATTCGATCTCTTTGGCCAGCGCGCCAAGACGATTGGCGCGCCGATGCTCGTTACCAACCGTGTCGGCTATTCCTGGATGCACAAGTGTATGGGAGGCTGCGTGGTTTACTCGAGCAATGGTGAGGTCCTCGCCAAAGCCAACCGCGAGGGCAAAGAGGAGATCCTTCTGCACAGCCTCGAAATTCGATCCAAGGCCTAGAATTGGGCATGAACAGGTACGTCGCTTTCCTGCGTGCGATCAACGTGGGCCACGCCACAGTGAACCGGAACTGGACGACCGTTTCCAAGATCGCCCAGTGGATGCGCATGGAAGCCGACGGCGCAATTAGCGCCAGGCGGTCACTTGCCGGAAAGTGCGAAAGCGACGTACGTCCCACTTGAAGGCGAACCCCACTTGCCACCCCCGGCGCCGATCACTACGAACTGCTTTCCCTCGACTGCGTAGGTGGCGGGCGTGGCGTTGCCAGCGGCGGGCAGCACGGTTTCCCACAGGAGCTTCCCCGTAGCTTTGTCGTAGGCGTGAAATTTCCTGTCGCGATTCGTGGCCGCGATGAAAAGAAGCCCTCCCGCCGTCACTAGCGGCCCGCCATAGTTCTCGCTGCCCGTATCGCGCATCCCTTTTGCGACCAGTTCCGGGAACTCGCCGAAGGAAATCTTCCAGACGTATGAGCCCGTGTCGAGGTCAATCGCGTTCAGCGTTCCCCAAGGAGGTTCGACCGCAGGGTAACCTTCCGGGTCGAGGAATTTGTTATAGCCATCGTGCGTATACTTAAGCGGTTGAGGTAACTGCTCCTTCAAGGGTAATCCGAACTCAGTGTCTTTACCGGTGGCCAGCAAGTGGGCCACCGCCTCGATTACTTCTTTCCCGAAGTAAGCGAAACTCGGCATCCGGCCGCGGCCCTCGCGGATGATCTTGGCAATCTCGTCTTGCTTGTACTTCTTTCCGATGCCGATGAGGGCTGGGAATTCAGGCGGGGTCCCCCGCATATCCGCACGATGGCAGCTCGCGCAATTGGCGGCATAAACCTCGCGGGTATTCGCCAGACCCTTCGAGCCCGGACGCAGGACGAGCCTCGAGATCCAGGCCATTTCGTTCGAGTTCACGTACAGCACGCTAGTTTCAGGATCAAAGGCGGGCCCGCCCCATTCGCCACCGCCGTCAAAGCCGGGGAAAACCACCGTGCCTTGCAAGCTCGGGGGCGTGAACTGGCCGCCGCTGCGAAGTTTTTGCAGTTGCTCGAGAACGGCTTGGTGCGCCTCCGGGGTTCGGTTGGTAAGGATGCCCGACGTCACCATTTGGCGCGCGAAGGGCGGCGGTTTCGCCGGAAGTGGTTGTGTGTCCGCTGTCACTTCGCCATCCACATCCGATGCGGGCACCTTCCGGTATTCGATGGGGAAGAGAGGCCGGCCGGTCTCCCGCTCGAAGACGAAGACAAAGCCGGACTTGGTGATTTGGGCCACGGCATCAATTGCCCGTCCACCTCTTCTCACGGTGACAAGGGTCGGCGCGGCGGGGAAGTCGCGGTCCCACAAATCGTGCTTGACGCCTTGAAAGTGCCAGACACGCTCACCGGTGTCCGCTTTGAGAGCGATCACGCAGTTGGCAAAGAGATCGTCACCGATGCGGTTGGCGCCATAGAAATCGAAGGCGGCCGAACCCGTGGCACAGAACACCAGGCCGCGCTTTTCGTCCAGGCTCATTCCCGCCCAGTCATTTACGCCGCCGATGTAGGTCCAGGCATCCTTCGGCCAGGTCTCGTACCCGTACTCACCGGGGTGAGGAATGGTGTGAAACGTCCAGCGAATTTTTCCCGTGCGAACGTCAAAGGCGCGAATGTCGCCGGGAGATGCCGGCAAGTCTTCGCTGACGATGCTGCCCAGAATGAGCAGGTCTTTGTAAACCACGCCGGGGGTGGTGGCGGAAATAGACTGCTGCTCGGGGTTGCGGCCAAGTCCTTGGCGCAGGTCCACTCGCCCGGATTCGCCGAAGCTGGCGATAGGCTTCCCGGTGGTCGCGTCGATGGCGTAAAGATATTGCCGGGCCACGATGAAGATCCTGTGATCGTTCCCCTCTTCCCAGTAAGTGACGCCGCGGTTGCGGCGCTTGCCTGAGACCTTCTCTCCCTGATTGGGGTCGAAACTCCAGCGCAATTTGCCGCTGGCAGCATCGAGAGCGATCAGGCGCAACTTGGGTGTGGTGGCAAACAAGGTGCCATGCGCCACGATGGGGTTGCACTCCATCTCCGAGTCAGGGAACGCGTCGCCCGAATCGTAAGTCCAGGCGACAGCCAGATTCTGCACGTTGTCGCGATTGATTTGGCGCAGGCTGGAATAGTGGATGTTATCGGGGCTTCCACCATAGACCTTCCAGTCGCTGTATCCTGAGGGAGCTATGCGGCGCCCGCACGAGGTTAGATGAAGCACCAGCAGCAGGACGGGCAGCAAACCAAACTTCAAGAAATGATTTCGCATTATCCCTCCCACTTTCGGTTCATCGCCACTCCAGAATCCTTGCGCGCTGGACGATGCTGGCACCACGTCAGTATAACTACCTGTGTTTTCAACAACATTCTGGCTTTTAAGCGCTAAGTACATTTGTTTTCATGCACATTCCGGCTTCTTTTGTATGTTTTTCACAGCGATCCTTTGTTTTCAATAACATTCCCGCTTGGCTCGCACAGAATTGTTCTCTCGGATCACCATTCGCCGTCGGAGGTTGCCGGCTCAAGGACGGTGCCTGGGAATCTTCGGGTATGGCAGACTTCCACCCTTGAGGCCCGCGACTTTTAAGAGTCCTTCACTTCTGCCTGCGATTTTCGCCACTTTTTGGACCTTAATTGGCGCTCTTTGCATTCAAAAACCAGTTCGTTTTGAGTTCGTTTTTTGACACTTTTGTTGATTCTAAAAGACTTAACATAGTTCGTTCCGTTAAATTTAACATCTTTTTGCGCCTTCACTAATTTTCCGTCCTTTGCGGGCCGCTCTCCAGTCTCGTTCCCTCCATGAACGCGATTCCCCTCCTCGGCTGAGGAGGGTGGAGGGGTGGTGGGTCTCAGCGTCAGGGCCCCGGGCAACCACCCCCAACCCCTCCTTGGCAAGGAGGGAAATCAGGTGAGCATTCTCAGGCACAGCGGAGAGCTGAAGGATCATGGAGTCTGGACTCTCTTTCCGGCGTCCGCTTCAGCCGACTGCAATAGGCTAGCACTGGTCGCGGGCATTGTCAAGCGGAAAGTGCACGCGGAAGGTGTCAGGAAGCCCGTCGGCTGACGGGCGCGGCCATTTGGCCTGGGCGAAGCCGTGGGGCGGCGCATAAGGAAGATAGGAGGTATCCTCCTTCGGTCTTCTATTGCAGGTTGATGGTTTGCTCCGCTCGCGTGCCGGCGACGAGGTCAGTCACGCGAACGCTCCATTTGCCGGATGCGTCATTCAACGCCGGCAGCACGGTGATCCGGTAGTTTCCATCGAGGTCGGTAGCCGCGTAGCGGCTGTAAGGGTCTATGTGTCCCAGCGGGTCGGACAGTTCGATGCGCAAGGGCAGGGCCCCACGCAAAACCCTGCCAGAAGTGTCCAGGACTCGCACGCTGATCTCGTAAGCTGTGCCTCGGCTCGCCTCGCTCGGCGCTTCCAGGCGCACTTGGCCAATCGGGTGTGGAAGGACTGCGATCAGCTTGCCGCGCGCAGGATCGAGCGTGAGAGGGAATTCGGCTTCATCGTGGTTCCGTGTGTAAGTAATCGGCTTGCGGCGAAGCGCATCATAAAGGGCCGCCTGCCCTTGCACTTTGATCCCAACCTCGGTCCGCTGCGGCAGACCCGTCTCGAACATCAGCTTGTATTGACCAAAGCGCGGCCCATAAGTGCGCTCGTCATTCACCACGAAAACGTACCGTATCTCGCCGCTTTGGAGTGTGTTGATCAGCGCGCGCTTGCTGTCTGCCGTCGCCGGCCGGTCTGCGCCCTTCAGCAATGATTTCAATTGGTCCGCGTAGGTTTCCATCCGCGCCCGGTCCTCTTCGGCCGTGATGGCGTGGCCCTCGGCCAGCGCGTGTCCGTCCAGGTTTCGCTCGAAAGCAAAATCACAATTTGTAATCACCGCTCCCGGCATGCTGGCGCGTAGCGTGCCGTCGGCGATGACCTTCTTGCCGGAATGAATGAACTCGTTGATGCGCTCGTAGACGCTCTGGGCGAGAGTGTCTCCGCGCGGGATGACCAGGAGGTCAAAATCTTTAAGCTTCCCATCCCGGATGTCGTCGTCGAGCAGAACGTCGAAGGGGACATGGTTCATCATCAGCAATTCACAAAAGGGCAGGATTTGTTCGTTGGGATAGCCGGGCCATAAGGGCGAGGCGTGAAACCAAACTGCCGTCGCGCTCATCAAGACTGCCACATTGGGTTTCAGCCGTTGGCTGCGGAGGATCACCGGACCAAAGGGCTCAATGAGGGTGCGGTTGATTTCGGCCATCGCGTCGAACGACTCTGGCGAGGTCTTAAAGAGGTCGGCCGCCGCATCCTCCGGCGGTACAGGATCCCCGTGCCATTCGTAATATAGGGTGAGAATATCGGGGCGTTGCGACATCACCAGCCACGTCGCTTCGCGCGTGTAATCCGGGCCGTTGTCGAAGCTCACCTCTTGTCCCGCCTGATCCGATGAAATGTTAGACGTGGATTTGCCGATCGGGACCGCAAATTCTCCGTAAACATAAAGCGTGATGGTCTGCATCACTTTCTGCCGCTCGCGTCTGGCGGTGCCTTGCATCGCGGTGGTGTAAGCGAGCCTTTTGATGTCCGGATAGCCGTACGTCCAGGTGGAGATGCAATCCAGTCCCAGATGCGACTTGAAAACTGGCGCTAACCGGTAGGGGTCGTGCCAAGTAAGGACGTTGGGGGATTTTGCACGGATGACTTGCGCCATGGCTAAATTATTGTAATTCGTTCCATGCCCCCGCTCCCACCACCACTGGAGGAAGCGATACATCGGGTTGTCGTCAGAGATGAGACCCTGCCGGGGCTGGAAAGCGGGCGGGAATTTCGTTGGATCCATCTGGCCGTTGCGAATCCATTGTGGGGAAAGCACAGCGCTTAAATCGACGCCAATTTCCTGCTTCGCAAGCTTTCTGGCCACCTCATTTATGCTGAAGGGTGTTTCGAATTCGGTTTGGAGAAACGCGCCGCGCAGAGAGGGGTAATCGGCCAGGGGTCCAATCGCGCTTCCAGCCGTGCGCCGGGCATACGCCATCACAGTGGGATCCAGGGGGTAAGGTCGGCTTGGATCGCGAGTCCCATCAGGAAGCAAGCAACGCGCTTCCGCCGTCCCCTTCCAATGCTGAGAAAGCAATGGGTAAAGGTCCATGCTGACATCGAACCCGTAACGCGCGGCCTCATCCAAAACATGGGCGAAGCTGCGCGCCTCGCCGGGTGGCAGGGGATCCTCGATGGTGTCAAGGGAAAAGCCGGTGATTCCGTGGTCAGCCCACCACGACATCCGATCCGGCGGAATCACTCGCCAGGACCGCAGAGGGAAACGCTGGGGGTTTGGCGGGGCCACGATGCTGATTGGGAAGACCGTTAAACCTCCGGCTTCCCGGCCGGAGCGAAGGGCCACGGCGCGAATCTCATAATCGCCTGGATGCAGCAACGCAGTATCGACAGCATATTCTGCTTTCCCACTCTCTACTCGCATCGTTTGCGGCAACCAGCCACTCACGTCGCACCGTACCTTTTCACCGCCCGTCTGGATCCGAACCGCTGCTTTCTCGCCGCGGATGTAGACGTGACGGTCATTCAGAAATTGAGCTTCCTCGGGAAACGCGGCAGGGAGGAAACATAACATACCGAAAATGACGAAGACGGTCCTCATGACTTGGCACCTCCGTGATGGATCGAACGCTCTGCTCATCGGCCCCCACGTCCTTTCCCCACGCGCGGTTTAAGTTGTTGATGATAGTTGACCAAGGTAGCGTCGTGCCCCTGACGCGGGAATTTCCGATAGTCGGCTCCTGACGTGTGGGCCAGCGAGGGAGCCACCTTGCCATCTTAAACTGGAATTTCCATTTTGGACTCCGGCCCGACCGACAATATACACTTGGCCGCCACTGAACGCAATCGGCGGTAGTGTCTCAGTTGGACGTAGAGGCGGCTTTGCGCCGCCACGTGGTCCGTCGGCTGACGGATAAACTCGCCGCAACGACTCCGAACTGAGACACCGCGCAATCGCCAGCACGGGTTCTCTGCTGATCGCACAGTCGAAGAGCATCGCTCTGCGCCAGCCGGCGCAGTCAGGGCGGCGTATGCAAGGTGGGTTTGCTTTAGCTACTTGATTTGTAGGGGCAATGGTCGCTGCCCCGGATGATCTCCCGGCTTCTCCCCCGGGGGAAGGACCTGGGCCAACCGGCATTCCAACACCGAATAAAGAAGAGAACCTCCAGCGCTCGCCTGAGGGGTCCCAGGCTGCGTAGCTGTTGCGGGGACAATCATGACGGTCATCTTCGAGTTGATCATGCTGTTCGCGAGAAAGATCTTCTGGGCCGATTCGCCGACATACGCCGGTAAATCAAGCTCCACCACGCCTGCGCCCCCCGGGGTCCTGTCACGAATTGTCATATTTACGCCTGGGCCGGTGGCATGAAGCTGCTCGGCTTGTTGAGATGTCACTCCGGCAAGCACAAGGTGCATCATGTCAGGCTTGCAGGGTCTGGTGGTGCAGTCTCCTGGCAGAATTTTTCCTGTCGCCCTTATAGACACCTGATTGCCGAATTGACTGTTGGCGCGCGCCGGACCTGCCTGGGCATTGGCCCTCCCCGCATCCGAACCGGAACCGAAGCCTTCGAAAGTACCGTCATCGTGCAGGATTATGGGGATGGGGATGCCGTTCATCCCGTTCAGTGAACGTCCGGACCTTTCGGTGAGGGGGCCGACGGAGGCCGATGTGGTCGTCACTACCTGCACCATAATCATGAAGTGAGGGCATTGGCAGGCGAGCGGCGCGATTGCATTTTGGAGGAAGTCAACCTCCGCTTGATCGGCGTTGATCTCTTCCTGAAGCAGGTCCTTGATGGTCCACATGTTCTGCCAGCCCCAGCGCCCGGCCTGGCAAGATTGTTTGTGTGCTTGCTGATGCGCGGCCCAGTCCTGGTCCAGGCAGGCGCCGAAGGACCCGATTTGGCTGCCGCAGGAAGGATCGAGGGTGTTACTCAGCATGGCAAGGTTCGCGGGGGTCGCCGGATGCTGGTATGTCAAAGTTTGCAGATAGCTCTTGAGTTCAGCTTCGAGGTTTTGCCAACGTAGTCGGGAGGCGATTTCGCTGCTGCTCGCAGCCTGCAGCTTACCCTGGAGGAAAGACTTCAGAGCTGTGACTTCTTCCAGACGGTGCTGCAATGACTCGAGATCGGCGCAGTCACAGGGGGCGTTGCTCGTGCCTTGCTGGGCGAAGGCGCCGAGCGGCGCCAGTCCGCAAAGCGCCGACATCAGGCAGACCGAGTTTAGAAAACGAGATAGCCGATTGCGAGGCACGTGGTACCCTACTTCTTCAATGATGCAGCTTCAGAACCGATGGAAAAATCCCAAACGGAAAAGAAAACCGTCTTTTCAGCAGGGCCCCCGAGGCTGCCCTTGGACCGCTTCCCAGGATGAATAGCGCGGAGAACAATCCCGTACTCTCCGGGTTCGAGCGGCTGTGAGGGCGCAAACTCCGTCTGGCCGCGCGCCAAGTGCTGGATCTTGACCGGCAGGCGCACCTCGGTCACCTTCTCGTAAGCCTCGTTGTCCATCTGGCCCATGATGGTCTTAGTTGCTCCCACCAGCCTCCAGTTGTCCTTGCTGTTAACCAGCTTCACGATGAGGGGCTCATAAGCGTCCGGATCAATGCCCAGCAGATTCCCATATTGCATCTCAAAGCGTGGGGTGTTACCAGGTATGGCGAAGGCTGCTTGGGCTCCAGGCAAGGCCCAGACCGAGGTGACCTTTGGCGGCCCGTGGTGTCTCCCGCCCAATCCGCCCATCATGCCCATGGCCATACCGGCTGCCGGACCTGCCATCATTCCCCCGCCACTAATCGCCGCGAAGCTTAATGACTGCATGCCAAGGCCCTTCAACATGCCCAAGGCGGCAGATCCCGGACCCGGCATACCGTCCCCCTTGGAACGGGTGTTCGCAATCTGCGCAATGGATGGCCGCACAGCCTGCCGCGCATCGCCGTCGATCAAGCTCACCGGCGGCAACTGGCTCATATCCAGGGTCCCGCCCGTCGCTCCTCCACCCATGGCCATACTCATCATCTGTTGTATGAAAGCATTGCCACGCATGGCCGCCATTCCTGGGTTCGTTGCCATGGCGGAAGGGGGCGCACTCGGCTGGGCAGGGGCGGCCGGCTGAGCGGCTGGCGCAGCAGCCGGCGCAGGCGCGGTGGAAGGCTGCCGCTTCCTGGCTTCGGCTTTTAGCATGGCTTCCATGACTTTGCCGCTGACACCGGCTTCCTTCAAGGCTGTCAGGCCCTCGATGGAGACGTCAAAATCGCAGTCACTCGACTCAATGAGCGCGACAATCACGTCTTCAGTGAAGCCGCCCTTCACCATCTTGGTGATCGCTTCATTGGTCAATACATGTTTGGGCTGCTGGCCAAAAGCGGCAACGCCCAGCGTAAGCGTCATGAACAATAACAACACTCCACGCAGCAAACTGGAGTTCTGGGCACTGGTCTGCATAGTGCAATCCTCCGCTGAATAGTGTGTGTTTCCCTGAACCTCCCTCAATTTACCATACTGCCCGAGGAGTGTCAAAAAGGCTCAGGTCAATAACCTTGGCGCTCTTCGGCACGTGATGCCGGATCTCAGAAGCTCGGCCAACTTCTTTATTGTACCCACCCCGTATAACCTGCTCGCGGCTCCTGATATACTCCAGGACTTGCAGATGCACGCTACCCAGGCAGAGCGACATGAGCGACTGCGTGAAAACTTGGTTTTTCAGGCCTATTCCAGCTTGCAGACGATTAATCCCCAGCTTCGAAAGTGCCCAGTCTGGAGTTTTCACACACACTCCGAAGGCCTTCGCGCCTGTCCTTGAGCCGGACCCGATTTCCTATTCGAGGAGGCAGGGATCATGAAACACACACGCCGCGGTTTACTGAAAGCCGTGGGAAGCGTTGCCTTCGTCCCAGGTCTCAAGGGGCTTGGAGCGAGTCAAGCCACCGCCGGGACGCCAGTCGTTCCAACGGAAGCTCGCTGGCAGTCTGAGCCTGCTCAGCCGTTCCTGTTCCCAGGCGACCGGAATATCAGGGACGAAGTCAGTTTCGGAATCATCAATGGGTTGATAACCACGGGAGTGAATTATCAGGGACGCCGGCAGCCTCAGCGGCCTCTACGCTCCCCCTTATGCCAGTTCCGATTTCCTGCTGGAGGTGCGGCTCTTCGGCGAGAAGGTTCTGACGAAGAAGTATGACTGGCGTCCTGCCGAGGTTCGCCGACAGGGCGAAGTGTATGGTATCTCCGTATCGACTGCGTCCTGCCTCGCCTCCGGGGTGCGTGGCGGCCTGCTTGAACTGACGCTGCGGAACACGACCCGCGAAAAGAGAACGGTACCCATTCAACTGAATTTGCTCGGCAGCCTGGAGTACGTTAAGTTCTGGGGCTTCGGTCAGCCGCAGACCGAAAAGATGGCGACCATGGCCGTTGCTGAAGCCAAACGAGTCGTTCGGGAGAACGAAGCCGGCGCCATTGCGGTAGCCACCGATCTCGAGAACATGCGATGGGAACCCTGGTCTTCGCATTGGGAGGGACTGATTGTTTTGTTGCCTGGTCAAGGCAGGACCCAATATGTGGCGGTGGGCATGGGCGGGAAAGCTGAGAGCAGAAGAGTCTGTGATGAGCTCCTGAAGAATCCCGTCAAGACGATTGAAGACGCGCGTCAGGCCTCTCGCAACGAGGCAGAGGATCTATTCGCCAAATTGCCGAAACTCGAGGCTTCCAACCGCAGTTTGGTCGAATACTACAATCGGTCGCTTGTGAGTTTCATCTTGAACAAATGGAAGGTTCCAGAGTTCGTGCTAAACCCGTTTTATGCCACGGGGAGCATCAAGGGGGGGTGCGTGGCCTGTTATTTGTGGGACTATGGCTCCGCGCCCGAACTTCATGCGGTTTACGATCCGGTCGCCACCAAGGAACACATCAAGCGGTTTCTTGCCATAGACATTACGGAGCACTTTCTCTTCAACCCGATGGACGGCGAGGCTTGGGGGCCATGGTATCCAGTCAATCAAGAAAAGATCATTCTGTTGGTTTACCACTACATCCAAGCCACGGGGGACGCAGGATTTCTTCGCGAAACGGTCAGGGGGAAGTCCATCCTGGATTGGGTGCTCTTTCACGCCACCCTAGCGGACCGTCAACCGCTCTTGCCTCTTACCCCGCGCCGGAAGTTGGACTGGAGGGCGCCGGCATTCAACTGGGCCATCTACAATGATCCTGTTAGTTTGATGGACTACGGCGCTGGCAACAACCATTTGGAACTGAGAGGAAAGTATCGCTATGACAACTTCATGCCCGATCTCAACGGGCGAAGGTACGAAAGCTACCGGCTGGCGTGGAAACTCGCCAAGCTGGCCGGGCAAAACTGGGACTGCCTGCTCGAGCGCGCCGAGGCGCTTCGTGTGCTTTTGAAAGAGGCATTGTGGAGCTCCAAAGACAAGTGGTTCCTGTTCATGTACGCCAATGGCGTGAAGGAACTGAGATACACGAACCAAATGTTCAAGATGATTGGCAGCACGGTGCTCGATAAGGAGGAAGAGGAAGGGCTGGTGAGTCACCTGAACGATGATGAATTCCTCTCTGCTTACGGTCTGCACAGCATGTCGAAGCAGGATCCGGCTTACGACCAAGCCGACATCGATTGCGGCGGGGGCGGCGACTACGTTTCCTTTACGCCCCGCATTGCCGAGTTCTTGTACCGAGCCGGGTATACGACAGAAGCCGAAGAAATCTTGCGGCGCACATTGTGGTGGGGGGAGCGGATGCCCTACTGGGGAGACTCGCTATCAGCCAACCAAATTGAGTATCGGAAAGACACTCCTCTCCAGAACTCGATAGCCGCGCCTGCGGGCGCCCAGTGCATCATTTTCGGGATGTTCGGGGTCGATTTGGAGCTGGATGGAACCCTTACGATTAATCCCAGACTGCCGCGCTGGGCTCCGGACGCGTCGTTGACGGGGTTGAGGCTGAGAGGGTTAAGCATTGACGTTTCCGTGGCTGGGAAGGAATTCACGGTGCGCGTTGGCAAGCGCGTGCTCCGCTCCAAGATCGGCACGCCCGTGCGCATCCCGGCAGATGCGGCAGTTGAGGGTCCGCGCATTCACTCTGGCGAGACACCTCCTCAGGACTCGACATAGAAGGAAATTCCAATACGGATTTTGCAACACACGCGGTCAATCAGCAGAAGGAGGATCTTATGCGACAGCTCAAACAAATCGGAGTCAGCCTTTTTTTCCTTACTCAGTTGTGGGCGGCGCACCTGTATGCCGTCGAATTGCGCATTGGCACGGTGACCGTCGACATCACGCCCTCGTTGCCCGTGGCCTTGTCGGGGCAGTTCGACCTACGGATCGCCCACGCGGCTGCGACACCTCTCACGGCTAACGTCGTGGCCTTGGAATCAAGCGAGGGCGACCGATCGCTCGGCACGGCGATTTTGGTCTCCTGCGATCTTGTCGGGGTCCCGAACGACTTGCTCGTCCTGGTCCGCGATGAGGTACACCGACGTCTACCCCAGTTGGATGTGAATAAGATCTTCTTGAACGCAATTCATACGCACACAGCGCCCGTCGTGGAGAATGGCGAATATCTGATTCCCAAGGAAGGCGTCACGCAGGTCGATGCCTACCGAGCTTTCTTCGTCCAACGCGTGGCCGAAGCGATCACACAAGCCTGGAACGGCCGCCGCTCCGGCAGCGTTGCGTGGGGGCTCAGTCATGCCGTCGTGGGCTACAACCGGCGAGCTGCTTACGCCGATGGCTCGTCGAAGATGTACGGTGATACCAGCGTACCGGAGTTCTGGGGTCTGGAGGGCTACGAAGATCACGACGTCAATATACTCTTCTTCTGGAATCAGGACGGGAAGCTCATCGCCACGATCATCGAGGTGCCCTGCCCGGCACAAGAGGTTGAGAATGACACTACGGTGAACGCCGACTTCTGGCATCCGGTGCGCATGGCACTGCGGCAACGCTTTGGCGCGGACCTGTGCGTGCTGGGCATGGTCGGCGCAGCAGGCGACCAGTCGCCGCACCTGATGTACCGCAAGGCGGCCGAGGAACGGATGCGCAAACTTCGGAATTTGAGCCGTCTGGACGAAATAGCCCGGCGTATCGTGCCGGCCGTGGAGGAGGCCTACGAGGTCGTGAAGAATGATCGCCACGCCGACGCGCCGTTGGTCCACAAGGTGGAGACGCTCACGTTGCCGATGCTGTTGGTCACCGAGCTGGAATACGCCAAAGCGAAGGCGGAGGTCGACAAATGCGCGGCGCAGATTGCCGCAGACCCGAAGGCGGCCGACCGCGTCTACATGCGGATGAAGTGGAATGAAAACGTCGTAAAGCGGTTCGAGAAGCAGAGAACCGACCCGCGACCGAAATACGAGATGGAGCTACACGTGCTCCGCATCGGAGATGTGGCTCTGTGTACCAACCCCTTCGAGTTTTTCACCGACTACGGGATTCGCATCCAGGCCCGCAGCAAGGCCCTCCAGACGTTTGTAATCCAGCTTGTCGGAGACGGCCCCTATCTGCCGACCGAGAAGGCCCTCCGGGGCGGCAGCTACAGTGCCGTCATCCAAAGCAATATGGTAGGCCCGGAAGGCGGAGAGATCCTGGTGGATCGCACGGTGGAAGTGATCAACGGCATGTGGCCGACCTCGAAGTAAGGACTACGTCAGGCTTGAGGGTGGCGCCGTCCATGATGAGCGAAACTCTGCATTGAGGCGGTGATTGATGAGACTGAAAGGGAAAGCAGCTATTGTGACCGGAGCAGGTTCGGGTATCGGCAAAGCCAGCGCGGAACTTTTTGCGCAAGAAGGAGCGTCGGTCGTCGTAGTGGATTGGAACCGGGAGAGCGGCGCACAGGCTACGGAATCGATTCGGGAGGGGGGCGGAGAAGCGTTCTATTGTTACGCGGATGTCTCAAACTCCCACGACGTCGAAAACATGGTCAATACTACCGTGCAAAAGTATGGGCGGCTGAACGCGCTTCTCGACAACGCCGCCATCCAGATCATGGCGAAGCTGGTGGAAACGGCTGAGGACGTTTGGGATCGAATTCATAGCATCAACCTGAAGGGCGTGTTCTTAGGATGCAAATACGCTATTCCCGCCATGATACGCAGCGGTGGCGGCTCGATCATTAACATGGCGTCGGTGCTGGGATTTGTGGGCGACCCCGACTTAGCGGCTTATTGCGCGGCGAAGGGAGGCATAATTGCTCTCACTAAGGCTGGCGCCTTGACTTACGGTCCGCAGGGTGTGCGCATGAACTGCATCTGCCCGGGAGACGTCGAGACCCCATTGGTACAGGATTACTTCAACAAGGACCCTAATCCCAACCGGCTGCGGCAAGAGGTCTCTTCCAAGTACGCCTTGCGGCGCATCGCCAGCCCGCGGGAGGTGGCTCAACTCGCTGTGTTTTTGGCTTCGGACGAGTCCTCGTTTGTGACGGGAAGTACGATGGTGATCGACGGCGGTCTCACCGTGAAGTGTTATTAGCGGCGGTCCACGCCGCGTTGCCAGCCGACGGTCCCCATTCGATGAGAAAGGAAGGCGGAAAATGAAGATGAAGACGCTCTGGCTGATGCTGGTTTTGGTTCTTCCACTGGCAGCGCGCGAGCCTTTGGCGCAACGTATCGCCCACACCGATCCGGCCAAGTACAACGCCGGCCAAGGCCGTCCACGGTGGAGCCGGCCAAATGGAGTACATGGTCCTGCTAGACGAGCACTCGCTGGACACCAACCTGCGCTTCCTGCACCGGGGCGTCCTCGAACCGAAAAGCGGGATTGGTCATCACTTTCACAACCAATGCGAGGAGATGTTTGTCATCCTTGACGGCGAAGCGCAGTTTACCATTGATGGCCGCACCTCCGTGTTGAGAGGGCCGGCGGGGGCCCTTTGCCGGATGGGGCATTCCCACGCGATCTACAACGCCACCGACAAGCCGGTTCAGTGGATGAACATCAACGTGTCGGCGATGAAGGGCGCCTACGACTCGTTCGACCTCGGCGACGACCGCCGGGACGTGCCACTCGATCCGATACCGGTGTTCATGACCATGCGGCTGGATCGCGCGCTGCTTCGCCCCGTGAACGGCATGAGCGGTGGCCACGGCACGGTCGAGTATCGGCGCGCGCTCGAACCATCGGTCTTCACCAGTGCGTGGGCCTATGTGGACCACTTGCTGCTTCCGCCGAACACTTCGACCGGCCCCCACCTGCACCACGAGGTGGCCGAATTCTACTACGTGATGAGTGGCCGGGGCGCCGTCACGGTGTCGGCGGAGGGCAGCCCTTCCGAAACTGCCCCGATCCAGGCGGGCGATGCAATCCCGATTCAGTTAAACGACGTGCATTCCTTCGAGAATACCGGCAGCCAGCCTTTGGAATTCATGATCGTCGGCGTGTCTCGTGATAGCAACAGGAGGATCGATAGCGTCGACGTGCGGAACTGACGCGCATGGAAGAAGAAGGTGATCGTCCTCAAGAAGCGCTTTTGCTGCCCACTGCCTACTGCCTACTGCCTACTGCCTACTGCCTTCGGGGGCCGATCAGTCCGCCGGATTGCTCCTTACGATCGGCACATGAATGAGTGTCGGTTGCTTTCGAGACAAGCCCTTCGCAATGGCGGGTTGGATCTCTTCCGCAGTTGAAACGCGCATGCCGCATGCCCCGAGGCCCTCAGCCACTTGGTCGAAGCGGATGGGCCCGAGTTCACTGGCCATACCGTGGCCGAAAGCTCGTAAATGTTCGCTGAGCGTGATACCCCACGCCGAGTCATCCGCAACCACTACCACAAAACTCAGCCCCTGCCGAGCAGCGGTTTCAAATTCCGCAATGGTGAAAGTAAGGGCTCCGTCGCCTGACAACAGAATAATCGGACGCTCAGGATACAGCAGGCGAGCCGCCATGGCGGCCGGCAAACCGTATCCCACGACCGCGCTGGCCCCACAAGTGAGCCAATGGCCGGGGTAGCGATCGAACAAAACCTGGTGCGCCCACTGGCCGATGTTGCCGCCATCGAGCAGGAGGACGGTTTCGTCGGTCAAGACGCCTTCCAGCGCGCGCAGAATGTCCAAGGCGTGCAGGCCCCGAGGCGCCCGTTCGCGCGCCGCCCGGCAACGCGCCTGAAATTCCCGCCGCCGAGCCTCGGCTTCTTTCAGCCAAGACGAGTGCGGTACCGTATCCCGCTGTTTTGCTTCCACCAGGAGTTGCGACAAGGCGGAGCGCGCGTCACCCTGGATGGTCAGCGGAGCCTTCACTCCCCGGCAAAGCTCGGCAGGATCGATATCAATTCGAATGACCCTGGCATTGCGCCGGACCGCGGGCGGTTGGAGGTAGCCAATTCTGTAATCAAAATGCACGCCCGCCAGAATGATCAGGTCGGCATCAGCGAGCAGGTTCGGTCCGCCGGTCGCTGCCCCTATAACCCCCATGAATTCTTGCCAGGGTTTATCCACTGAGCCTCGGTCCCAAATGGGCACGACTACAGGAACCGCGCAGGCCTTTGTGAAGGAGGCCAGGGCCTGTCCTCCGTCGGCATAAGAAACGCCACTGCCGGCGACCAGGACGGGTCTCTCCGCTTCACCCAGCCACTTTACCGCCTCGGCGATCGACTGCGGATCACCGCATGCGCTCTGGCACACCTTGGCGGTGCGAGTTGGTGACTCGACCACAGCTTCCAGATTCACTTCTGCCGTTTGCACATCCACGGGAAGAGTGAGGTGAACGGGCCCAGGCCGGCCCGAGGTCGCCGCTGCAAATGCCTGCTCGACGAGTTGAGGAATGCGCTCGGGCACAGTCACCGTGTGGGCAAATTTCGAGAGAGGGGCGGCGAGCGCCACTTGGTCGAGATCCTGGAAGTGACCCAGGCCCATCGTCTCGACTGCGCCACTGCCGGTGAGCAGAAGCAAGGGAGAGCCATCGAAGTGCGCGTTGGCAACACCTGTCAGGGCGTTCACGTGCGCCACGCCGCTGCTGACCGCGCACACCCCTACACTGCGGCTCAAACGGCCGTAGGCTTCCGCCAGATATGCCGCCGCTTGTTCGTTGCGAGTATCAACCAGTCTCAGCCCCTGCGACCGGCAGGCAACGTAAAATGGATTCAACCCATGGCCACACAACGTGGAGACAAATTTCACTCCCCGATGAAGAAGCTCTTGAACTAGTAATTCCGCGCCGTTCACCGCAACCGTCCTTTCGTCCAGTCAGAATGAGGATTTCGAAGTTGATTTACCTGCCGAATCGGCACTATACATCTGCCTGCCTCCGTAGACAATACGGCGCCGCAGAAAGGGGATTGACACTGAAGCACAAACGCATCAAAATGATCTTATGCGCACCACAGTCGATCTGCCGGATGACCTCTATCGAGCCCTCAAGGCCCGCGCTGGGCTAAATGGCGTCACACTCCGCCAGTTGGTTCGACGGCTGATCGAGCAAGGCTTGCATTCGCCGACTGACGAGGCCGGTCTGGCAAGGCGGCACGGTCCCCCGCCGGTCATTATTCGCCCTCGCGGAGTGCCCATTCCCGCCGTGTCGCGGGCGGAACTGATGCGCATGGAAGAGGAAGAGGACGAAGCGAACTATGCGCGACTTGCTTGACGCCAGTGTTTGGCTTCCCTTGAGTGCACCCGACCATGTCCATTACCCGCGAGCGCGTCGGTACTGGGATGACGAGGCAGCCGACGAGCTGGCGTTTTGCCGCGTAACTGCACTGGCCCTGCTACGCCACCTGACGAACCCCCGGATTCTTGGCGAAGCAGCCTTGGATGGCGATGCCGCGTGGCGCGCGCTCCAAACTTGGCTTTCGCTCCCGCAGGTCAGGTTGCTCGCTGAGCCGGCTGGCTTGGACGAATTACTTGGCCAATGGGCCGGCCAGCTTGACTTGCGCGCCGGCATGTGGACCGACGCGTATCTTGCGGCCTTTGCCACTGCCAGTGGCGCCCGCTTGGTCGCCTTTGACGCTGATTTTCGTCGTTACTCAGGGGTCGAGTTCTTGCACTTGAGGCCGTAACCTTGCAATTAGGAGGGCTCGAAAATGGCAAAGCGGACGCCACACAGCCCGACCGATAGTTTATTAGCTGGCCTTTACGAAGCCGCTTCCCGTCCCGACAGAATACCTCAGATCAAGGCCCAATTGTCGTTCGTATTTCCCCAGATTTTGAACCGCGCGCATCGAGTGTATTTGGAAGAAACGCTTCACCAAATTGAGGTTGCCCGAAGTTCACGTCCGGACTTGGACGCAATTGTGCGCGAACTAGACGCTTGGGTTGACCGAGAGTTTCCACTGTCGCGTGGTTACCGGAGCGGATAGGTCCTCTTTGATTGCCGGGAGCGCAGACTTGGTGCTTTTCGAACACTGCGGCCTTTCCCGTCCTCAATCTTGGATGGCCGCAGACCTACAAAAGACACAGGTCTGCCCTACCTTGCTCGTTGATCGTTCGGTAGGGAGGGACCAGGACCGTGCAGCAGGCGTAGGTACACCTCGCGGGTCGTCTCTCCGATTGCATCCCAGGAATGCGTACGGCTAGCGTGATCGCGCACCTCCTGGCGGCGAATGTCCAGGCTCTTGAAAAGGCTGCTGTCAAAATACTTCTCAATCGTCCTTGCCAGGTCAACCGGATCGCGCGGCCTGCACACAAAGCCTGTCTTCTCCTCGATGACATCTTCCCTGAGAGAACCCACCTCCGAGGCGATCACAGGCAAGCCGAAACTGTATCCCAGGAAAAGCACGCCGCTCTGGAAAATGTCCTTATAAGGCAACACCAATACGTCGGCGGCCTTAAAGTACAACTCCATCTCCCTGTCGGGGACGTGTTCGATTCTCTGGACCACTCTATCGCGGCTACAGTCGGCCGCGATTGCCTCCTGTATGTCGCGCAGGTAGCGCTCGAATCCCCTCTTGCGCTGACCAGCGATGATCAGCCTGTAGCCCTGGTTCTTGGGCGCGATGAGCTGAAATGCCGCTACCAAATGCTCCAGACCCTTGTACGGTCGGAGGCCACCGAAGAATAGAATCGTCCTGTCACCACTTCCGATGCCCAACCGCTGCTTGGCCTGGGCAGGGGTAAGGTCTGTGTTCGGAACGGCGTTGTTGATGCCATAAGGAATGACGGTCACTGCTCTTCCGCGAACGCCAAAGTCCTCGAGCAACTCATTCTTCATCTTCTCAGTGTGAACGAAGATGTGATCCGCAAGCTGATATTGGGTTCTCAAAGAAAGCCGGTTCAGTGCCGAGTCGTGCCCGTCCCTTCTGGCTGCATTGACGTCGTGTGCGGTGAGAACGATCTTCTTGCCAAGCAGTTTGTAATAGAGCATGAGCAGCGTTCGATCAAAGTACTTGAGGTGGCTATTCCACAGGATGTGGAATATCTTCGGCCGGGCGGCCAGGGCATACCGGAAGAGCCGGGCATAATAGGCCAACACCCTGAATACCTTCCACCTAATCCTTGCGCCCGGTGAGTTGTTCCCTTGTAGATTGAGGAAGTTCAATCCGGGAGTAGTGTGCATCTCGGGCCTGTCCACCCTATTGCTGCCGATGACGTCTAGGCGCAAGCCTTTGGAGATTAATGCCATCGTCAAGCCAAACGTGTAATGCCTATCAAAACCTCCCGTGAACAATGCCACTTCGATCTCAGTTGGCTGCGGCTGCACCGCGCTGTAGGGGCCAGCGAGGTCTCCGTTTTTGGCCGAAGTTATCGCGGGCTGAGTTGCTTTCGCCATGGGGATTATCTCCCGCTGGATGCGGAGGCAATGGCCGGCCGAGCCGACGTAGCGCGGACCTGTTTTATAGGTCCGCGCCTTTTTATTGTCAACATGGGACCAACCGCAGACCTTCAAGAGTAGAGTAGGAGAGGAGGCGATGCGGGGCACGATCCCCTCTCCCCTCGTCGAACCGGACGTGCAGATTTCCCGCATCCGGCTCACGCCGAGACTCTCGCCTCAAGCCTGCGCAGGGTGCGCAACGGTACGGCGGAGCGGCAGCCAGCCCAAACGCTGGAGATGCGCCCGCCCCCTCCCGTATCCCTTTCGGGGAGCGAAAGGGCCGCTGGCTACGACGACGGAGATGCAAGCGCAGGCGCATCTCCACGTACTCGTTGATCTTCTCGAAAGCGCGACTGGGATACCCGTATTGAAAGTAGCTCGCCCAGCTTTTCAGGTGTCGATTCACCTCTCTGATCAGAGTCGGGATGGGCTTCCAGCCCCAACGACGATCCGTCAGCGCTCGCAGCTTTTCCCGTTCTCGCGCCAGGGATTTCTTCGACGGCACCACGTTCAGGTAACGATGCCCGTGACCAAAGCGGTCCAGGTCGTACCGAAACGTGTACCCCAGAAAATCCAGACTGGCTCCCTTCCCTCCTAGGTTCATTACCCGCGTCTTCTCCCGATTGATCGTCAAGCCCATCCAGGTTTCCAGCTTCGACTCGATCCATCCCACCAGTTTGGGGCTGGGCTCGCGCGCCAACACCACAAAATCATCGGCGTAACGCACCAGCTTGGCCTTCGCCCAGTGGGCTGGCCCTCCCAGGCGGTAGAACACCTTGTCGAACCAGTGCAGATACAGGTTGGCCAGCAGCGGAGAAATCACTCCTCCTTGCGGCGTTCCCTGCTTCGACCGGCTCACCTTCGGCGTCCCGCCCTTCGTCTCTGGGGCCTCCACCACGGGCGTCTGCAACCAAAGACGAATCAGTTTCAGTACCTGACGGTCGGCAATCCGCAGGCGCAAGCAGGCTTGCAGCTTGTCGTGCGGTATCGAATCGAAGTAGCCCTTCAGGTCCGCGTCATACACCGCCTGACACCCAGCTTTCAGATGCCCGCGTATCTCCTCCAGCGCCTGGTGTGCCGAGCGGCCCGGACGGAACCCATAAGAACAATCCTCGAAGTCCGCTTCAAAGATCGGCTCCAGGATCAACAGGGTCGCCATCTGCACCACCCGGTCCCGCACCGTCGGTATCCCCAACGGTCGCAGCTTCCCATTCGCCTTCGGGATGTAGACGCGTCGTACCGCTTGCGGGCGGTAGGTCTTGGCGCGCAGCGACTCCTCGATTTCGTCGAGAAACCGTGCCACGCTCTCGCGACTGGCGCCGATCTGTGAGATCGTCACGCCATCCACGCCGGGTGCTCCCCGATTGGCGCGCACCCGTTCCCACGCCGCCTCCAGCGTGTCGCGCCGATAGATCCGGTCATACAACACATAGAACCGGAACTTCGGCTCCTGCTTCGCTTTCTGGCCCAGCTTCCGTCTCAGTTGAGAAAGTTTCTCCCCCAGCAAGCTTTCGCGCTCCGTTTCCGGCGACGCTCCTCCCGCTGGCAGTTTCTCCGTAGTGGGATTTTCATCCAAGCGGTTTTCCCCTCCTCTTACGGTTGCGTGTCTCGGCTACGGCCCCTTCGCTCCACGATCGTTACTCGCTTCTTCGCCACTATGGGCCGATCCGACTCCCGACCGGGCCACCCCAGGGTTATGTCTTCCCCTGCAGCGTCGAGGGCTTTCCCCTCTGCCCCGCCGGGTCTCCCAGGCTCCTCGACTGATCTGTCCCCACGCGCTGGTCCCCTTTCACCCCGGAAAGCCCCAAGGCTGCGGTCGCTCATTACTTCACCTTGGGTAGCAGGCTTCCTCCTACCTGGAAGATTGGCCACTTTCCCTTCGCGCTAACGGGGCCGAATCGGGTTCGCTGTCGCTACGGCTCGCGGGTTCACCCCCCAGAGCTTTGCCGGTCGGATTGCTCCTCCCCGCGTCTGGACGGCTACCTGTTGAATGAGCAATTACAGGGTAAGCTCCTTTCAGCTTACAAGATCAGCCAGGCTTTCCCTGGCGGACCAGGTCCGCGCTACGCTTGCTTTCTGCTTCACTTGGCCGTGATCCACGCTGTGGCCATTGCGATGAACTTTCTTCGCTACGGAAACACGAGCTTCCTGTTCACGCCCGCGCCGTCCATGGGTGGTCCGCCGCAGATGTTTCCACCGGACTACGGCTACGGCCTGTGGGTGGTGTACGCTGTCTGGGTCGCGGTGATTGTAATGCTCTATCCGATCTGCCGCTGGTACCCGCAACTGAAGCAGCGGCGCCGCGACTGGTGGTTGAGCTACCTGTGAGGGGGCGCCACGGAAATGGTATTGGGCAGCGCGCAGTCTCGGGTTTTGAGACTCCGCGGCCCTTCCTGAAGGAAACCCGCAGAGTCTCCGGAGGGCGAGACTCTGCGCAACCGCTTTGAGAAGTTATATTTCGCGAGCCGGGAGGCAAAAGGCAGAATACAGAGGCTCGCTCGCGACGGTCAGCGCCGCCCGCCGGCCTGGGGTCGTGGGTATCTTGAATCGAGTCTGCCAAGGTCTGCCAGAAACTGGTGTGCCTCCGCCAAAATCCTTCGGACCTCGTCATCCAGTCGGGGCCTGACTATAGGGTTGTAGTCTGCCTCAACGCGCATTCGCTTGAGTCGTTCCCCGGTGTTCCCAAGCCTCGCGCAGGCTCGGTTTGGTGTCTCCCTGTACTGGTGCCAGCACCATTGGTGGGAACTCTGTTCACCCCAGGGTCGTGGCCCAACCGTTAATTCAGCGCGAGCGTTCGCGACGTTGAATACGCAGTAGTACGCACGGCTGATCGCGGTGCGTTTGGACGCCTCGTCGGTGCTTCTAGCGAGTTGTTGGGCAAGAGATAGGAACTCGTTCCAGTCAAACGCCATCAGATGAGCTCAAAGTCGAAGTTCAGTTTGCCACCGGCTCCATGGGAACGCGCCAGCCACCAGCCCTCGTCAAATGAATTCAGGGCCCACATGGCTTCTTCCAAGCCACCAGGAACCAGGATGAGGCAAAACAGAGTGACAGATCCCTCATCATCCTCTACAAGTGTAAGTTTCTTCACTGCCTCTTCGCCAAAAGCAGAGGCCAGCGGCCCCCGTGCCTCCAGTAAGGGTTCTAGAAGTCGGTTCCGTTTTATGAACTCAGGGATGGCGGAGCGCTCCTCGACCACGTATGCCTGCTCCAAAGCCCTCAGTGCGGGGTCTTGCCTAGCTTGCTGATAGGAAATGTCCCATGTGGTGTGGCGAAACTGAACAATGTGCCCTGGCGTGCTTAGGCCTTCGAAAATTGGGGTCTGCTCATCAAGGAAGGGTGCGGCGGCGCGGTCGTAGCAAAAGACGCGAGGCCCCTCAGGAGGCCAATGCGGGAGGTCGATAAGCACATGCTGAGTAAACACACGCCACTGGCTGTGCCAAAGCGGCCCACTATGAGCCGCCTCGCCTACATGCTCAATAGGCTGTTGACATAATGAGGTTGCTGCCGGCACAGGTGGGGGAGGCGGAGGTGGTACTGGCCGCTCGCTGTAGTTGGTGAACTGCTGCAGCACGCTCATAAAGTTCCTTCCAACCCGAGAACGTCAAATATGCGTTTCTCGTCGTTCCGAAGCACCTCAGCCAGTTCTCCAAATGAGGCATCCGGCTTATGTTCCCGACTAATTCTTAAGTAAAGCCCGTTAGCGATCCCGACAGATGCGTCGATTAGAAAGATCGCCTTTCCGCGCAATAGAATGACGCCGGAAAAATCGGCCTCCCCGTCGAGGAGCCCAGCCGCAACAGGACTCAGCAGTGGTGCGGTTACGTCTTTTCTTGGCCTATCCTTGAGTTGGACGTGCATTCCAACCACGAGCTGCTGCGACTGGATTTCCGCTCCACCGTTCTTGCGGACAGCATCAATGGCCGCCCTGTGCGAGGAGATGAATCGGTCTGCTTCTGTCCAGTCCAGGTTTTCAGCTCGAATATGCACCTTGGCAAACCCCAGGGCAAAACTGCGCGCTGGAACGGCTGGGGTCGTCCGCCGAAACACGATGGCGAACTCGTCCAACTTCGGTGCTTGCAGACTGAACTCCACTCCGTCAAAGGTGTAACCAGATGGTCCAAGTTCATCCAAGATCGAGGCAATTAGCTCGCCGGACGGCGACGGCGCCCCAAAGATGGGCCTTTTAAATGCCGAAGTGTACTCCAAGAGCGAATACGTGATCTCTGATTGTGTCTTCTCAGGCATCGTCTCCCTCATTTGACAACATTAGTCTAACATTCGTCTGCCGAGAATGCTTGGGTATTTCAAGCTACCGAATCCGGTCGCGCTAGCCACTCTCTATGAAAGCGGCAAGCCTGCAAAAAACGCAGGTCTGCGCTACCACCTCAGTCACAGGGGAACACGTTTCATCGAATAGGAGCTGAGGACGCGGACGTAGTTGGCGCGCTGGAAGGCGGCGGGGTCGGCCACGGCGCGCTGGCTCATGCTGCCTTGCATCTGGCGGATGGACTGGTACTCGTGTTCTTCCATCCAGGCGAGCATATCGTTGCGCAAGGTGGCGAGATGTCCGATGCCGTTGTGAAGCAATGCCGAGGTTATAGCTACCACGCGCGCCCCGGCCATCATGGATTTCAAGACGTCGGCCGCGGTATGCACGCCGCCGGTGACGGCGAGATCGGCCTTGATGTGCCCGAACAGGATGGCGACCCAATTCAATCGCAGCAGCAGTTCGTGGGAGGTGCTGAGCAGAAGGTTGGGCACCACCTCGAGGTTCTCGAGATCGAAGTCGGGTTGGTAAAAACGATTGAAGAGGACCAGGGCGTCGGCGCCGGCCTGGTCCAGGCGCTTGGCCATATGGGCGAGCGAGCTGAAGTAAGCGCTGATTTTGACGGCCACCGGGATGCGCAGGCTGGATTTCACCATGGCCACCAGGTCGCAATAGAGCTTTTCGACTTCCTCGCTCGTCTGGTCGGTACTGGTGGGAATGTAGTAAATGTTGAGCTCGAGGGCATCGGCGCCGGCATCCTGAATCTTCTTCGCATATTGCGTCCAGCCGCCGATGGACGAACCATTGAGGCTGGCGATGATGGGGATAGCGACCGCCGCCTTGGCGCGCCGGACGTGCTCACAATAACCTTCCGGGCCGAGGTTGTATCCCGTCAAATCGGGGTAATAGGTCAGTGATTCGGCGAAGCTTTCCGTGCCTTGTTGCAGAAAGTGGTTGAGCTCAGAGCTTTCGACATTGATTTGTTCCTCGAAGAGCGAGGGGAGGACGATTGCCGCCGCGCCGCTATCCTCCATGCGGCGGAGATTCCTGAGCTCCTCGGCGAGTGGGGATGCCGAAACGACCAGGGGATTCTTCAAGTTAAGTCCGTGATAGGTAGTGGAAAGGTCAATCATTACTTCACCTCCTTCGCCGCGCCATTGGTCGGCATGGCGGCCATATTCTGGTAAACTCGCCAGCGATTGCGAACGTCTTCCTCCGCAAATTGCAGCAAGAGCTTGGCAGCCTGGGGATCGCTGTGCTTCAACATGGTGTAGCGCGTTTCGTTATAGATGTATTTCTCGAGCGGCAGTGCGGGGGGCTTGGAATCAAGCTGGAAGGGGTTCTTGCCCAGCCTGGCCAAGTCCGGATTGTAGCGGTAGAGAGGCCAGTAACCCGACAGGACGGCAGCCTTCTGCTGGTCCAGGCCATAAGCCAAGTCGTAGCCATGAGCGATGCAATGCGAGTAAGCGATGAGGAGTGAAGGACCATCATAAGCCTCCGCCTCGAGGAAGGCCTTGAGCGTTTGCATGTCGCTCGAGCCCATGGCGACCGCCGCGACGTAGACGTTGCCGTAGCTCATGGCCATCATGCCCAGGTCTTTCTTGGGCCTGGGTTTTCCGCCCGCCGCGAACTTGGCCACCGCGCCGCGCGGCGTGGCCTTGGACATCTGGCCACCCGTATTCGAGTAGACCTCGGTGTCGAGCACCAGGACGTTCACGTTGCGGCCGGAAGCCAGGACGTGGTCGAGGCCGCCGTAGCCGATGTCGTAGGCCCAGCCGTCCCCGCCCACAATCCAGACGCTCTTCTTGACCAGGGCGTCCGCCAGGCTCGAAAGGTCGCGGGCTTCCGCGCTCTCGAGGCCGGCGAGTTTGGCCTTGAGCGCCTTGACGCGCTCACGCTGCTCCAGGATGCCGGACTCAGTGGTCTGGTCGGCGGCCAGCAGGGCATGGACTAGCTCGTCTCCAAGGTTGGAGGAGAGCCGAGTTAGCAATTCGCGCGCGTATTCGGTTTGCTTATCGACGGCCAGCCGCAGCCCCAATCCGAACTCGGCGTTGTCTTCGAACAGGGAGTTCGTCCACGCCGGGCCACGCCCGTCTGGATTCTGTGTGTAGGGGGTGGTGGGCAGGTTGCCGCCGTAGATGGACGAGCAGCCGGTGGCGTTGGTGATGAGGGCGCGGTCGCCGAAGAGTTGGCTCATCAACTTGATGTAGGGCGTCTCGCCACAGCCCGCGCAGGCCCCGGAGAATTCAAACAATGGTTGTAACAACTGTACGTCCTTCACCTGCCCCAGGCTGAGCGTGCGCCGGTCAACTTCCACCAGGCGGAGGAAGAAGTTCCAATTGTCACGTTCAGCTTCCCGGAGCGGCGGTTGAGACGCCATGTTGATGGCCTTGTGCTTGGCCTCGCTCTTGCTTTTCACCGGGCAGACTTGCACGCACAGAGTGCAGCCCGTGCAGTCTTCCGGGGCCACCTGGAGCGTGTACTTCAATTCCTTGAATTCCTTCCAGCGCGCCGCGGCAGACTTGAACGTCGGGGGCGCATCTTTCAGAAGCGCGGAATCGTAGACCTTGGAACGAATGACGGCATGGGGGCAGACCAGGATGCACTTGCCGCACTGGATGCAGATCTCTTCATCCCATACCGGAATCTCGAGCGCGATATTCCGTTTCTCCCACTGGGCGGTGGCGCTGGGGAAAGTGCCATCGACCGGCATGGCGCTCACCGGCAGGTCGTCGCCTTCGCCCGAGATGATCTTGGCCAGCACCTTCTGGACAAATTCCGGGGCTGCTTCCGGCACGGGACGGCGCAGATCGAAGGCGCTGGAGACGCGATCCGGAACCTTGACCTCGTACAAGTTGCTGAGGGCCTGGTCCACGGCGGCGAAATTCTTCTGCACGATGGCTTCGCCGCGCTTTCCGTAAGTTTTCTCGATGGCGTGCTTGATGGCTTGAATCGCCTCCTCGCGGGGAAGAATCCCGCTGATGGCGAAGAAACAGGTTTGCATCACGGTGTTGATGCGCCCCCCCATACCGGCGGCGTGGGCCACCTTGACGGCGTCGATCACAAAAAAGCGGAGCTGCTTCTTGATGATTTCTTCCTGAGCGGTTCGAGGCAGGTTGTCCCAGACCTCCTCCGGGCCGAAGGGGCTGTTAAGCAAGAACGTGGAACCAGGTTGCGCAACCTTTAGCATATCCAGCCGCTCGAGGAAGCTGAATTGGTGACAGGCCACGAAGTTGGCCTTGGAAATCAGGTAAGTGGAATGAATGGGGTTGGGGCCAAAGCGCAGGTGAGAGATGGTGACCGAGCCGGATTTCTTCGAGTCATATACGAAATAACCTTGGGCGTAGTTATCCGTATCCTCGCCAATGATCTTGATGGAGTTCTTATTGGCGCCCACCGTGCCATCCGCCCCCAGGCCGTAGAAGACCGCCCGAACCGTCTTCGGATCTTCAGTCGAAAAAGCCGGGTCACATTCGAGGCTGGTGTGAGTGACGTCGTCCTGGATGCCGACGGTGAAGTGGTTGCGTGGATGCTCCTTGAGCATCTCGTCGAAAACCGCCTTGACCATCGCCGGCGTGAACTCCTTCGAGGAGAGCCCGTAGCGCCCGCCCATGATCCGCGGAAAGGCCTTGAAGGGGGTCTCGCCGCTGGCGATGCCTTCGCTCACTGCCGTGGTGACATCGGTGTAAAGCGGCTCGCCGGGGCTACCGGGTTCTTTGGTGCGGTCCAGCGTGGCGAGGGTTTTCACGGTGGCGGGGAGCGAGTTGACGAAATGATCGAGGGAGAAAGGACGATACAATCGCACTTTCAGGACACCCACCTTCTCCCCGCGCGCAGTAAGGTGCTCGACGGTTTCCTGAGCGGCTTCGGCGCCCGATCCCATCAGGATAACCACCCGCTCGGCATCCGCAGCGCCCACGTAGTCGAAGAGGTGATAGGAGCGTCCCACTAGGCGCGCGAACTTATCCATCTCTTCCTGCACGATGGCCGGGCAGGCCTGATAGAAGGGGTTCACGGTCTCGCGCGCCTGGAAGAAAACGTCTGGGTTCTGGGCGGTGCCGCGAATGAAGGGATGATCCGGCGACAAGGCGCGTTTGCGATGCGCCTGGATAAGCTCTTCGTCGATCATGGCCAGCATGTCTTCGTTGGTCAGTTGCTCCACCTTGCCCACTTCGTGCGAAGTGCGAAATCCGTCGAAGAAATGCAGGAAAGGCACGCGCGCCCGCAGGGTGGCGGCGCTCGCGATAAGCGCGAAATCCATCACCTCCTGCACGGAGTTCGAGGCGATCAGGGCGAAGCCCGTCTGCCGGGTCGCCATCACGTCGCCGTGGTCTCCAAAGATGGAGAGCGCGTGGGTGGCCAGGGTCCTGGCCGAGACATGGAACACGGTGGGAGTAAGCTCCCCGGCGATTTTGTACATGTTGGGGATCATCAGAAGCAGGCCTTGCGAGGCCGTAAAGGTAGTGGCCAGCGACCCGGCTTGCAGCGCCCCGTGCAGAGCCCCCGCGGCCCCACCCTCGCTTTGCATCTCGACCACGCGAGGTATAGTGCCCCAGAGGTTTGTCTTGTTTTCTGCCGACCATTGGTCCGCCCACTCACCCATGGGGGAGGAGGGTGTGATGGGGTAGATGGCAATGACCTCGTTGACTCGAAAGGCCACGTAGGCCGCTGCTTCGTTGCCATCTATGGTTACCTTGCTTCTAATCATTTCATCGCTCCATTCAGTTCTGAAAAGAACATGTGATTGTTTTCAAACTTAGCTCCAACGACTTGTCATTCCGAGCGAAGCGAGGAATCTCGCCCTGGCCTTTAAGTCGAAAGTCCAATTCGCAAAGTTCGGCTCCTCGCCCCTTGACTCCTCGACTCGAAGACAGAGCAAGATTCCTCGCTTCGCTCGGAATGACAGCTGGGAGGGGCTTTTCAGCATCCTACTACGCCGCGCACACACCTCCCTGACTGGCGAGGTTCGTCCCAACCCGCAATGCCGTTGTAACATCCTCGCGGCGCTCGACGGGAAGTGAGGCGAGCACAGCGTCCCACGCCGCGTTGGGGACGACGGGTTCCATGCGCAGCCAGAAGGCAATTGCCGCCAGGGCGGCGCGCTTGGGTGTCGCTTCACGCCGCAAGGGTTGCCGAAGGACTCGGCCCGTGGGCGGGGTAATCTCAAGGTCCGCATCGAGCAGCACAAGCGTCTTTGGGGTGGATTTGGCCAATGTCCCGTTAGCCTGGAGCTCGTTCCAGCCTTCCTGACTTACCCCGATGACCACATCGACACTTTCCATTCCGGTGTAGGCGACGGGCTGTGGGCTTAAGCAAATCTCGGAAAGCGAAAATCCGGAACCCTGCGTCACGGGATTATCGTTTTTCTGGGTGCTATAAAGTCCCACAGACAACGCCGCCCGGCACAGCAGAGCCGCCGACGATTGCACTCTTTCGCCCGCCGTGCCTGCAATCACGATGTGCAGCTTCTTGGAATCTTGAATCTTGAATCTGGAATCTTGAATCTGGAATCTTGAATCTTGAATCTTGCCCTGCTGATCCGGCGCAGAATCAGAGCGAGATTCCTCGCTGCGCTCGGAATGACATAGGAGAGGATGCTTTTGCCTTTCGGCGATTTCTTCAGGCTTTGGAATTTGCGGAGAAGCCTTGCGCGGTGGGCGGGACTCGATTGCTTGACGATAAAGTTGGTGAAATACGGGGCGCTCGCGCTCCGCTTCCATCCGCCCGATCAAATAGCCCTGGCGGTCGGCGGCTTCGCGGAGCGCATTTCCCGTAGCCTTGTTTCGGAGCGTCCCGTAGCCCGTGCAAGTCTCCAAAATCTCGACCAGCGAAAATCCTGGAAAATCGATCGCCTGTGCAATAACTGTACCCAAGTTGCTGTCCGTGGCAAACTGGCGGGCCAGGAACCCGGCGTGCGCGGTCTGGAGGAGCTTGAGAAGATCGAGGGGCGGTATGAAGTTTCCATCCGGGGTAGTGGATGTAATCCAGTCAAGCGGTGTGAAAGCCGAATGCTGGCCTCCCGTCATCCCAAACAGGAAGTTGTTATGAACCAGCACGGTGATGTCCACATTCAACTGTGCCGCGTGAACCAAATGCAACAAGCCGATCATGGCCCCGCCATCGCCAATCATGACGATGGGCTTGAGGCCCGTGTCAGGGAGCACGGCTTCAGCCAAGGCCATGCCTATGGCCATGGCGGTCGAACGGCCGTGAGTGGTGTGGACAGTGTGCAGGTAAGGGAAGAGGAAGTCAGCCAGTCCCACGCAACCGATGTCGGTGGTGAGCACCACCGAGTGAGGCGGGAGGCTGAGCCCTTCGAGCGCATGGCTCAGTTGACGGACCACCAGCGCGTGCCCACATCCCCGGCAGTAGGGGAGCTTTGCGTCGCTGGCGAGGTAAGTGGGGTTTCCCATCACACCCCCGCCTTCCGGATGGGGCGAACAAGCTCATCCGGCGCGTGCTCGCAAGGCCAGTCCCCTCGTGGGATAGTGCCCCCTGCCCTGCGGATGGCGCGAACAATCTCGCCTGGTGAGATCATGCTGCCGACCTTGTTGATCCCCAAGAGGCGCTTGCCCATCAGGAAAGGCGCCAGAACGGTGCGGTACTGACCGGTAAGATTTTCCTCGGCGACGAAGACGGTGCGTACTCCAGCCGCCGCCTGTTGGAGCGCTTCGGCGGGAACTGGGAAGAGGGTTTGAATCTGCAAGAAGGAGATTGGGAATCCTTCATTGCGCAGGGTGCCGACGGCTTCACGAGCGGCGCGCGCCGTGATTCCATAACTGACCAGCAGAGAGGAAGCATCGGGGTCCAGGTCGGGCCGGACCAAAGCCATTTCTGCGGCATGCGCTTCGATCTTGCGCTGCAAGTGAACAAGCATCTCGACGACCTCGGGAGAAACCTTCCTCAGTCGTCCCCGGCGATCATGAGCCGAACCCGTTACCGTTACCTTGACTGCACCGCCCACCGGGGCAAAGCCCGGCGCGCACTCAGCGCTATCGATTTCATACGCCGCGAAGGGGGCTTTGGCGTCAACCCCAGTTCGCTCGACAGGGGCCAGCCTGGGCAGAGCGGTTTCGTCCACCACCTCGGTGGTCATTCCCACTTCCTTATCGGTAAGCAGCACGACGGGGGAACGCAGGCGCTCAGACCAATTGAACGCCTGCTGAGTAAGTTCGTAACATTCAGCGGCGTTGCTGGGTGCGAAGACCGGTATGGTGTAGCCCCCCGAAGTGGAGAATTCGGCCAGGAAAATATCTCCCTGCCCCCCCTGGGTTGCCCCTCCCGTGCTTGGGCCAAGCCTTTGAACCAGTGCGATCACGACGGGCGTTTCGGTCATTAGGGCGTACTGGACGGTCTCGACCATTAACGCCCAGCCGGGGCCGGAGGTCGCCGTCATCGCCTTGAGGCCTCGAAGACTCGCTCCTACGCAGTAACATAATGAGGATATTTCGTCCGGCGCCGAGAGCGCCAAGCCACCCCGCGCAACCAGTTCCTGCATCATGACTTCATAGATTTCCGAGGCGGGCGTTATGGGATAGCCGGCAAAAAAACGGCAACCCGCAGCAAGCGCGCCTTCCGCTACCATTCGATTTCCGGAGCTAAGCCTGTGTGACATCCCTAACAATCCAGGTTTAGGTGGAGCAACAGTAGGGCCAAGAGTCAACCTCGAAACCACCTAATAAGTCATTTATTTACAAGGGATTGTAAGGGCAATTGGAGTGGCGCATGTTAAGCCGAGCAACCCACGGGCCAGAACACACGCCGGTGGGTGGAAATCCCCGATTCTTGTTTCGCTTGCCAGGAGACATGAAGTCTGATGCTCTACTACCCCCTCACGACCTCAAACCAACGCGCTAAGGAAGGAGTGGCGTGCCTGGCGCCTTTGCTTGTTTCCTCTGAAGCCGTTCCAAGCGCTTGGCAAAACGCTTGCTGTGAGCGGCCGAAGGAAACTGTTGCTCGAGCCGGGCGAGAGCCGCAAGAGTGAATTCGAGTGCCTCCGGGAGGTCGCGAAGGTGATGTTCAGAATGGATGGCTAGCTCCTCGAGCGCCTCCACAGCAAGGGGCGCCTCGCGCCGGGAAAGCTCCAGCCATAACTCGACGGCGGACTCGTGCCGGCGTTGGCGCTTGAACTCCGCGGCGAGCTGCTTCAGGGCCAGGCTTTCCACCTGCTGGGGAAGCCCGCCCGCCAGTGCTTGACGGCAGGCGCTGATGGATTTCTCCTTCGAGCCTGCCGTCCCCAAAATCCGGCTAAGACTGAAGAGGTCGAGAGATGACTCCAGCGCGTCGGCTCCACCATCGCCCAGCGCGCGCGCCAACTCCACCGTAAGCGCGGCGAGCGACACGACATCCAGGGCATTGTGGTAGAAAACCGGCTGCAAACCTCGCGCATCGCCGGTGCGCAAGTAGTCGAAGTAGATTGCCGGAATCTCCGAGCCTGGCACATCGCCTTCCCGGTTGATTCCTAAAATCGCTTCTTCCAGGTCGGTGAGCTTGCAGCTCTCCAGGCGCAACTTCCACAGGCGGCGCGCGGGGTGGAGCGCGTCAAAGTGGACCAAGCGGTCGAGGGGTGATTTCATCCGCGCCAGCGCATACCGGGTCTCGAGCAGCGGCACGTCAAAGGTCTTTCCATTGAACGTGACGATTCCCTCGCAAGTCGCCAGCCTCTCAGCCAGCGCCTCGAGCACCGCCTTTTCCTCGGGATAGTCCCGCAGGAAGAACTGCCGAACTACAAACTTCATCCCTTCTACATTGCCTATGCCGATGAGGAACGCGCAGGTTCCGGTTCCACCAGCAAGGCCCGTGGTTTCCGTATCCAGGAAAACCAGCCGCGAGGCATCCGGCATCGCCGCGTCCTTCAGCACCAGGTTCAGCGGGCTCAGGTCCGCGCAAGGAATATCGCCGAGGCGGAGCTTTCCATAAGGCCGCCCGAAGGGAAATGCCTGGCGCGCCAGGAAGAACTCGCCCCTCGAGTTCTTCACCACCTCGCCCTCCACGTATTCCTCGATCCCTTTGGCAAACCTCTGGGCCGGCAGTTTGCGCGCGGCGGGCGGATTCTCGAGGCGACGAAGGTACTCGAGGGTCTGCTCGAGTTCCTTGTCGCGGTCGCGGCTTCCGGAAGCCCGCTTAAGCTGGCGGAGTTCTTCTTCGAGGGTCATTTCAACCTTCGCAAAATCTCCAAAGCCACTTCTTTGCCCTTTTCTCCCACCTCTCCGATCGGCCCCACGCAGGAGGGGCAGCCATTCGGGCACGGACAGCTCGAGATCAACCGCAGCGTTTTCTCGAGCAGGGAATCGCTGAGGCGGAAGAGCGGTTCGCTGAGCCCAACGCCGCCAGGATACTTATCGTAGAGGTAAATGTTGGGCTCAAAGATTTTGGATTTTAGATTTTGGATTTTGGATTCGTCCTCATCGCCCGCCAACGATGGAAGGTCTCGCTCTTCACCCTGAATCCTGAATCCTGAATCCTGAATCCTGTCATCTGACTCCTGCCTTCTGCCTTCTGCTTTCTGCCTTCTGCTTTCTTCGTTCTCCCCCACCGCCCGACCCAAGTCTCGAGCGTCGCACATCACCAGGAGCGTGGCAACAGCTTCGAGGGCGTTGGCCAGGCCATTCACCCCATCCAGGCGCTCCGTCGAACTGCAAGGCAGGCCTGCCATGAACTCGCTTGGCAGGGTCAGCCAGAAGGCGGTGGTATGCATCTCCTGCTCGGGCAGCGTCAACTCTCCCGAGCCGACATTCTCCATGGTGTGGAACTTAATCTTCTTGAACCCCACCACCTGGGTATTCACTTGCACCTCGCCGTGATTCTTGCTGGCCGGGCCGATGGGCGCCGAGTCGAACCGCTCGAGGGCCTTGATTTTCGTATAGGAGATGGCGTCGGTGAAATACTCGCTCGAGACCTTGTGAACGTAGGCTTTCCGGTCGTCATAGTCGAGGCGCTCGACGTGGTACTGTTGGCCATCCTGAATGTAAATGGCCTTTTCATGCAGCGTGGTCAGAGCGCTGGAGAAATCCACCTCGCCGATCACTTTGGATTCCCCGGTTGTGTCCACGATCACGAAGTTGTCCGAAGAGACGGAGCGCAAGCTGATGGCGTCGGCGGGGTAGCTCTCCGAAACCCAATGCCAGCCGTCGGTGGTGTGATGCAGGAAGCCGACTTCCTCGAGATGCTGGCAGAGACGGCGCAAGTCGAGCGAGCCGAATTTCTCCTCCTCCCGCAAGGGCAGCTCAAAGGCGGCGCACTTCAGGTGATTGAGCAGGATAAAGAGGTTGTCAGGATTGACGTAGCCATGTTCCGGCGAGCGGCCAAAAAAGTAATCGGAGTTCTGCACCATGAATTGGTCGAGCGGGGCGCTGGAGGCCACCAGCACCGCGGCGGAAGTCCCCTGCCGGCGGCCCGCCCTGCCCACGCGTTGCCAGGTGGAGGCGATGGTTCCGGGGTACGCCGCCAGCACGGCCACGTCCAGGCTTCCGATGTCGATGCCCAACTCGAGCGCATTGGTCGCCACCACGCCCAGCAGGCGGCCGTTGCGCAGGTCGCGCTCAATCTCGCGGCGCTCGCAGCGGCAGATAACCGCCGCGGTAGCCGCGGACCGCTTCCGGCGCCAACGGGGCGCGCGAGAAATCCTCCTTCAGGTAGGTCACCAGGATCTCCGTGGCCAGGCGGCTGTTGGCGAAGACGATGGTCTGAAGCCCGCGCGCCAGAAAGGTGCGGGCGATGCGCCGGGTTTCGTTCAGGTACGACCGCCGGATGCCGAGTTGCGGGTTCACCACCGGCGGGTTGTAAAACACCAGATACTTCTCCGCCGATGGCGCGCCGTTTTCATCCACCAGAACAACGTCTTCCTCGAGGATACGCGTGGCTAATTCCGCCGGATTGGCGATGGTGGCTGAGGTGCAGATGAACTGAGGCCGGCTGCCGTAAAACTGCGCGATGCGCTTCAAGCGGCGCAGCACGTTGGCCAGATGACTGCCGAAAACTCCCCGGTAGTAATGCAGTTCGTCAATCACCACGTAGCGCAGGTTCTCGAACAGCCGCTGCCATTTGGTGTGGTGAGGGAGAATGCCGGCGTGAAGCATGTCGGGATTGGTGATGACCAGGTTGCCCCGGGCGCGGATGGCTTTGCGGGCATCCTGCGGCGTGTCTCCGTCGTAAGTGAAGGTGCGGATTTCCTCCCCCAACTTCTCCGTCCAGCGATTCAGTTCCACCAACTGGTCTTGCGAAAGCGCTTTGGTGGGAAACAGGTACATGGCGCGGGCTTCGGGGTTTTGTACCAACTCGCCCAAAATCGGCAGGTTGTAACAGAGAGTTTTCCCGGAGGCGGTGGGCGTGACCACAACCACGTTTTTGCCTTCACGCGCCAGCTCACAGGCGCGCGCCTGATGCGTGTAAAGGGAAGCAATACCACGCGCCTTGATCGCCTCCAGAAGCCGAGTTGGCAGAAATTCCGGAATCGGCGCGCTCCGCGCCTCGCGCGCCGGAAAGTGCTTAAGGGCCGTCACTCCGCCACAGGCAGGTGAGCCCTTAAACTTCTCCCGGATTTCTTCCAGGGCGCTCGGAATGGGCGCAAGGCCCTCCTCCGCGGCCGTCCTCAGGTTCGCCAGTGCTTGTGTTTTCTCTTCCACTCTCTTCGCCTTTTCTTCGCTCAATATACCACAATTCGCCGGCAGGCAACTTAGAAAGTGTTCTTAACTTTAATCATGACCACGCCGTGGTTGGGGACCGTCGCCTCAAAGTGGTCCGTGAACACACCCAACTCCTTATGCGTCCAAAGGTCCCGCACCGACACCTTCTCGCCCATGTCGATATCACTGAAATGCACTGTGACGGGATTGGCGGAATAGTGTCCCCGATTGAAAAGGCCCACGGCTTTACTGCCGTCCGCGAGAGGTTTCATCCAAACTTCCAGCGGCCCTTCCTGGGCAACGCGACGTCCTTGGATGCCCACCGGGTCCTGATCGACGGCGATCGCTTCGCGGTTGGTCAAGATGGCAAGCAAAGCCGGAGTCAATTTGGTGAGGTCGGTGCTTGAGATCAAGGGTGCGGCCAGGAGACACCACAGGCTCATCTGAGTGCGATACTCCTCGAGTTTCATGCCGCCGTTTCCGACCTGGAGCATGTCGGGATCGTTCCAATGGCCCGGTCCGGCGAATCGCTCCAGGCCGTTCTGTCCAAAACCCACCAGCGCCATGGACTCCCATTTATCCTGGATGTCGGTGGTCGTTCGCCACAGATTTCCTCCCACGGTCGTACCCCACCGCCAAACTCGATCCATGTCCGTCGAGAGACATAGAAGGTATACCATCGGCCGTCCGGTTTTCTTGATCGCCTGGTGCATTCTCTCGTAGGCGATGATCTTATCTTGTGTTGCGCGGCAGTTATCGTATTTCAAAAGATCGGCTCCCCATTCGGCGTAACTGCGGGCATCCTGCTCCTCGTGTCCCAAGCTGCCTTCGAAACCGCCACACGTCTTGGCCTCGGGGGAAGAATACAGACCAAACTTCAAGCCCTTGCTGTGAATGTAATCGCCCAAAGCTTTCATGTCCGAGAAACGTTCGTTCGGGTGAATGCAGCCAGCCTCGTCGCGCTTCCCAGACCAACAATCATCGACATTTACAAATTCATAGCCGGCCGCTTTCATGCCGTTCGCTGCGATGGCCTCTGCCTGCGCCTGCACGATGGCCTCAGTCACCTTGCAGCCATAGGCGTACCAACTGTTCCAGCCCATCGGCGGCGTGCGAGCAAGCTGAGTTCCTTGAGCGAATAAGGTCCCGCCCAGCAGAGGAAAAATCATGAGGGCCAAACCCGAGCAAACCGCCCAGTGGCTGCGTTTTATTTTCATATGCAACTCCCCCGGCGCCTGAAAGTACAAGGTCAATGGGACGGGTAGTGGGTCAGTTTGATTCTTGTAGCGGCGGTCTGTGACCGCCGGTCTTGTATCCTCAGGGAATTCCGGCGCTCATAGAGCGCCGCTACAGCAAACTGACCCACTACCGGTCGACGTTGTCGAAGATTTTCATTTTGGCATCCTAAGCTCCGGCAGTATACACCCCAGCGGCTGGTCCGCAACCGCAATTGCGCATGGGGAATCGCATGGGCATATTGCTGCGACATTCGCATGGGCAATCGTTGACTCGCCTTAGGTCACGACCTATAATGTCGGCCCGAGAAGGTCTAGTACCTACCATTCGGAGACTGCCTCGCCATGATCGGGAAAACGGTTTCCCACTATCGCATCCTCGAGAAGTTAGGCGGCGGCGGCATGGGCGTGGTGTACAAGGCCGAGGACACCAGGTTAGGTCGCTTTGTGGCACTCAAGTTCCTGCCCGAGGAGCTTTCTAAAGACCGGCAGGCGCTGGAGCGTTTCGAGCGCGAAGCCCGCGCCGCCTCAGCGCTGAATCACGCCAACATCTGCACCATTTACGAGATCGATGAGCATGAAGGCCACCCCTTCATCGCCATGGAATTGCTGAAAGGCGAGACCCTCAAGCACCGAATTGCCGGAAAGCCGCTGAGCACGGATGAGCTTCTGGAAGTCGCCATTCAAATTGCCGATGCGCTAGACGCCGCCCACGCCGAGGGGATCATTCACCGGGACATCAAGCCGGCGAATATCTTTCTGACCGGCCGTGGGCAGGCAAAGATCCTCGACTTCGGACTGGCGAAAGTGGCGGCGCCAGGCGTAGCGGCGGGTTCACCCCGCCAAGCCGAAAGTGGCGGCATAAAGCCGCCGCTACCAGAAGCAGCCACCGTCTCGATAGAACCGGAGCATCTAACCAGCCCGGGCACGGCGCTCGGGACTGTAGCGTACATGTCGCCGGAGCAGGCACTGGGGCAAGCGCTCGATGCGCGCACGGACTTGTTCAGCTTCGGCGTGGTGCTGTACGAAATGGCAACGGGGCGCCAGGCTTTCTCGGGCACCACTTCGGCGGCCATCTTTGATGGCATTTTGCACCGTGCGCCGACCGCCCCGGTGCGTTTGAATCCGGAATGCCCCGCCGAACTGGAACGCATCATCAACAAGGCGCTGGAGAAAGATCGCGATGTCCGCTACCAGGTCGCCTCGGAGATGCGCGCCGACCTGAAGCGCCTCAAGCGCGATACGGATTCAAGGCGAGCGGCTCAGGTCGGGACGGCGTCTGTCGAGGCGACAGTCGGGCCGGTCGCGAAGGCGGTTGCCGAAAGGCCAGCGGGCGGCGTGCTGCGCGCGAAATACATTATCCCGGCGGTTGTCGTCCTTCTCCTTGTCGGGGCTTTCCTGGCTTACCACCACCGGCCGGCCAAGGCCCCGAGCGGCCCGGGGAAAATCACGCAAATCAGCCATTGGAACAAGCCAATGTATTCGGCGACGCTGTCCCCGGACGGGCGTACAGTAGCTTTCGGCTCTCTGGTGGACGGCGTCGGTCAGGTGTTCGTGATGCTCGCCTCGGGCGGAGAGCCGCTTCAATTGACGCGCGACGAAGGCGACAAATTCGCGGACGGCTTTTCCCTCGACGGCACCGAAATCTATTACGGACGGACATTCGGCCGCGACGAGGAATGGGCTGTGCCCACACTCGGAGGGACGCCGCGCCGGGTGGCATCCGGTTTTCACCTTGTGCCTTCTCCCGACGGCAGCTCATTCTTCTACCTGAAGTCGCTCGACCGGGCGGTCTTCCGGGCCGACAGATCCGGCCTCAACGCAGAAACGATCTACACCTTCGATAACCCCCCTCTTGTCCCCATCTCGATTCTACGTTTCCCCAGCGGCAGCGACCTGCTCGTCGCATCGGTGGCTCAATATGGCGACCAACAGTTCCACTTGCACAAGGTGAGCGTGGCCAGCCACTCGGCAGTGGATTTAGGAACCGTATCCGTGAACAGGCCTCTCCCGAATCTGGACATGGTGTGGGAGGAGCCCGCAAGGACCGTGCTCTTGAGTCGCAATTTCAATGGACTTACCAACTTGTGGAGATACAACTTAGCCGACAGAAGCTTCACCCAAGTCACGTATGGCCCCGGCCGAGATTCTTGGCCCATGCCCGACCCCGCGGGGCGAGGGATCTACTACATCAACGGCAGGTCGTCCGGGTATCTGACCGCCTACCATGTTCGCAGCAAAGAATCCGTAGACATTGCGGCGGAAGCCACTTCGCAACCCATCATCGCGCCCGACGGAAGACGCGTAATGTACATCAAATACCTTGGGCCCAACCAAACCGAGCTCTGGGTTTCAGACCTTGGTGGCGGGAACAAAATTAGACTTGCCTCCTCCGTATCGCTGAGCACTGGGGACTGGTCACCTGACAGCTCTCAACTGATCTTTACGGATGACACGGGCGGTGAAAGCAAGGGCTATATAATCGGGGCAGACGGTCGCGGTCTGCGCAAAATCGGGCGGGTAGAGGGGGAGATCGGCGCCATAACCTGGTCGAGTGATGGGAAATCACTCTACATCAGCAGCGTGAGGCCTGAAGCTGGGGCCAGGCCGACTGTTTGGAAGGCGAACGCCGACGGCTCGAATGTGGAAAGATTCGCGGATGGCTGTGTCGCGTGGGATGCTGCCCCAGATGGCAAGTATCTGCTTGCGTGCATTCACTTCGGGGACGAGGTGGGAATTTACGAAATCTCCATGGCCGACCGGAAGTGTACCCCATTGTTACCCGGCGTTGAAACCATTCAACCTCGTTTTGCCCGCGACAACAAGTCGTTCCTTTACCCGCTTGCGACGCGCGGGGAAGTAACGTTCTACCGCCAAGCCTGGCGCGACGGCAAGGTAATTGGCAAACCCGAGGTCGCGCTCAAGCTCCCCTTTGCCTTTCCTCTTTTCCTTCAAGGCAACGCCTATGCTTTTTCCCGCGACCTCTCCACCATCGTCTACGCCCGCCCCAACGAGCAAGCCGACCTCTATCTTCTCAGCCCGACCCAATGAACCCGTAGTCGTTCGCAGGTGGCTAGCATTGATTGACTTTTGAGCGAGAAATGATCAGCCATTTCCGCGTGTGTCTGCTATACTACACGCCTGCAGGTACAGGCTAATGTCCAAAACATCACAACCCCCCGTAGTTGTTCAGACCGTGTTACTCGAAGTCAAGCGCGCGGTGCTGAATGGGCCGCTCGCAATGGTGCTTCTGGTTTTCCTGATATTTCTGAGCGCACGTCCCGCTTTAGCTCAGGCGGCGGCCGAATATGGTAACGCCGTCGCGGGAGCGGCAACTAACGTGGCTGGCCTCGCCAAGGGGATAAATTCCGCCCTGTCCCCAGCCAAGATGCCTGGTTCCACGCTCGTGCCGGACAAGGTATCGGGACCTGCACCGCCCACGGCTGAGGCCCGCGATGCCGCTAACCGGCGCTCGCTGGAGAAACTTGCGGGAAAAGATGCCGCGAAGCTCACCCTGAAGTCTGTGCCGGCGAAAGCGTCGGTGCGTATTGACGGGAAGACGGTTGGGCTAACACCGTTGCTTTTAACGTTGGCCCCCGGCGCCTACAAAGTGGAGATGATGGGTCCCCGGATGGAGTTCGGCAAGCAGCAAGTCGAGCTTCGTCCGCAGGAGACCCGCGAAGTCGAATTGCTTCTGTCTCGCGCGCCCCGATACCCTACTCACATTCGGTTGCAATGAACGCCCGCGTGGGATCACGCCTTACGTCTTCAACTGCGGAGACCAGAGTCGCCGCGCCGTTTCGCCTAGAATCTCCCGCCACGGGTTGGGGCAGAGCACAAGTCTACGCCTCAGCAGTCTGCGCCTCCTCGCAAATGGTGTGTTAACACCGATCATGCCTGCTTAAAGGCGGCATTTCAATCCCGGACGATTGCCTTTCCTTGCACACACATTCGTCATGAGCCGGGACCAGTTCCCCTGATTCCGCGCTGCGCTTTCCCAGATCGCAGAGCTTCGCTCAGCGCCAGCCCACGGCACTTGGCCGAATCACGGCCTAGCCGTAGACCTGGCCGCCTGGATTCGTCAGCCCTCGCCCCCTCGGGGGAGAGGGTGGACCGCGACCGGCGCTTTCACCAGTCGGCGCGGGCCGGGTGAGGGGGTTCCTGCCAGGCCGCTCGTTGTCAACAATAACGCGGGACAGCACACTGCCTTCATCATTCCGGCGTAAGTTTCTCTTGGGCAGCCGTTACGGGCGCTACGTGGGGTTAGTCTCCGCTTGGCGGGAAGGGCCGCGCAGGGCGGTTATCCGGAGCCATGTCAGTTTCCGATAAGGTTTCCCAGGCCAAATCCGTGAGAGTACCTGACCTGCCCGAGATTTTGTACCAGCGGATGTGAGAGAGTCTATATCACTGAGTGGTCTGGGGTTTTTGTACCACTTTCAGAGTGAGTTTTCGGCTCACACAGCCCCGAGCAATCCAGCATCTGCAGCGTGGCCAGCTTGTCCAATGCTGCGCGCTAATACCGTCCTTAGTGGGTGATGATCATTTCGGAAGTGCTTGACAGCGTCATCGATTTGTTGATGACAAGTGGAAAGACAAAGCTGTAGTTGTAGCTGACCTGAACCTCGACAGTACAGCCGGGGGAGTTCGGCGTGGCAGCGCAGGTGGCGGGGGTGCTGTCCGCACAATTGGATACTCCCGCAACCCCGCAGATGACTGGCGTCGTGATTTTAGTGGTGTCAATCCACGGCGGCGCCAGATTTTTCACGTAAGTCAGTACGGCGTTCGCGTCGGCAGGACCGTTGCTCATGCCGTTTACGCCGTTACAACTGCCGTCCTGCGCGCAGGTCGAGCCGTTCACCGCAGCCCACCGCGTCGCCGATTTGGACGCGTGCGATACGAAATGATAGACATAGAGCGCGTGGCCGAAACCCGCAACCCCGAACAGCATCATGCAGAACAAGATCAGGACCAAAGCAAATTCGACGAGGCTGCTCCCGTGTTGCCCCTTCAGCCACTCCAAATACTCTGCTATGCGTCTGATGGACAAAGGGGAAGCGAGAGTATGCAACATCGATTCGCGTTGTCGGTGCATTATTGGGTCACCCGCAGTGTGCAGGTATTCGATACTGTAAATGAGTTAAGAAACCGCAAATAAGTAAATAGAGAATTGAATGTATCGCTGGCGGTCACCGAGACCGTCACGACCCAGTGACCGGCGGCGCAAATGCCCGCCCCGGCTCCCGCGCAACCGGAGCCGGGGCTGCCGCAACTGCCCACTGCGACGGTTCCCCCACTGTCGCACCCGCACGCTGTGCACGAGGTGACGATGAGGTTGCTGGAGTTCTGTCCGTTACTCTTCAAATCGTTGTCCGCGGCAGTGTGAATGCCGGCCGTGTCCGACGATTGTGCCAGGCTTTGCGCCCCGTACGCGGCGCCGGCCCGAGCCGCATTCCCCACCAATATGGAGAGGTACGCGTACCTTCCCAGCTCAATTATTCCGATCAGAAGGGTCAGCAGCAACGGGGTCAGGAGAGCCATTTCTAAAAGGCTCTGGCCGGAATGCGTGAGTAGAAGTGCCGCCTCAGGCGCGGCAGCCGAACCCGGACATTCCCTTGCTGAGTCGTTCCTGCTTGCCCGGCGCGCTTTCATACTCATTCCACCAGAATGCTGTTGTAGATGGGCAGGTTCACACCCGGGGGCAGTCCTCCCAGACCTGTCAGGGTTACGTTAGGGTTGCCGCTCAGCGCAACCGAACCGGCGACCACGAGCGCCACAGTGAAGCTGGTTCCGGCGTTGCCGTAGAACGTCACCTGGGACTTCGGAAAGTACAAGGCCCCCTGGAACGAACTGCCGACATTGCCCCCGATCGTCGGGCCACAACTCGAGGTATTGCAGGCGGGGTCCTGATAAAACAGAATCCCGGCGTACGGTCCGGAAGTAGGCGCCGAAAAATTGACGGTGTCGTTGCCCGCGCAGTTATAGGTGGCGCCGTTCGTGAAGTAAAACATCACTCCGGTGCCTTGAATGGTCGGAGTCCCGTTGCATGTAAAGCTGCCGCCGTCGAGCACGTAGATTCCGGACGGGAAGGTATAAGTGCCGTTGCCGCTGAATGAGATGCTGCTATAGGTTCCCGGAACAATGTTGGCGGAGTTGAAAGCGCCCGGCGTGCCCACCGCGGGTGGCGTCAGAAGGGTGAAGGGGTCGGAGGCAGCCGGCGCCCCGGCTGCAGGGCAGTCCGTTGGCTGGGAGGTGCAGGTTACGTTGTCCTTCCCGGTCTCGACTCCGGAAACGCTGACCGTGGAGGCAGTAACACTGTAGGCGCCTCCTTTGGTGTCGAAGTTGCCGTTGTCAATGATCCCGCAATTGGGAGCATTGAGCGTGGCGTTTCCATTGATATTGATTCCCTCGATGCCGACGGTATTGGGGTCCAATGTATAGAGGCACGCCCCGCTTGCTCCCTTTCCTGCCACGGCGCGGGCAGACACCGTTGCATTATTAAAACCCAGCACCTTCATGAAAAAGAGGGACTGCAACTGGGCGACGCAGACCTCAACATAGTTGGTGTCATTAGTGTGCGGGCCCGATTGCGGCGGATTGTTCACCGTCACCGTAAGGCCGGTCACACTCGTCGGGCACGCCTGGTTTGTGAGAAGCGTGCTGGCGCCCGGGAAACCGTTGGTTGCCAATGCGGCTTGCGCGGCTGCCGAAACGCCTGAATAGGGAGCGAGATCGCTGGCGCCGGCGATAGCGGCAGCATCGGCCGCAGTTTGCTGGATGCGCCTGTCGTAGCGCATCACGCCCATATCAATCCCCAACCCGGCAAACCCGAGCAGAACAATCATCGCCAAGGCGGCAAGTGGCAGTATTTGGCCTTGCTCGTCTCGAGGTGACATTTGAGTGCTTGCCTCCCTTCAGCTACTTTTGCTGTGCGACAGATGTCTCATGTCAGTGCCAGGCCCCAGGAACGCCAGCAGAATGGGCATTGCACTGGCCCCGACAATATGACCTGGGTCGCCTCTGCGTCTAACCGCTCGGCACCTCCTCGGCCCCCGCGCGCCGGGTCGGCGCGGGCACCGTGGTTATCTTTTTGCGTCTGCTAATATATTTTGACGGCGCACCCGAGCATTGTCAATACCCAAGACAGTTACTAATTAAATGTGAAAGTGCCTAGATCGCTCAGAGTCTGCAGTAGGGCCAATGACATTGAAACTTACGCTTAAGGCGATTGCACCGCCTCGCTTAGGCGCGTCCCATGACCACGGTGTGGGGGCTCATGGGGATGGGCTGCGCGGTGACGCCTCCGAAGCCTGCCTCGTTGTACATGTCCTTCGCGGCGTGTGCACTGGGCCGAGGCCCGGAGCTACGCCCCCCTGCGCGCCTGCAACCTGTTGGTTCGCTGGCCGCGCAATGGGAATTAAACCATCCCCGCGGCCAGGGAATCGTAAACGAATGCGCCTGCCAAATCCCGTGGCCGAAGTCTCCTGAGCTCTAGCTCATGCTGTTGGACGCGTTGGAGAACACACCACTGATGGCGCTCGCCAGGCCCTGCATCCCTGCAATTGCAGCTAGGGAAACCAAAGCCAGGAGCAGACCGTATTCCGTCAGGTCCTGCCCTTCCTCTTCTTGCCATAGCCTCACAAGAATGCGCTTCATTGGGTTATTTTGTCCATGGCCTTAATGGTTGTCGCTTGAGACTACACACCCGTGATTCCAACTCCCAGAATATCAACACTGAGAACTCAGAAAGGCCCCGACGATACAACCCCTGAAGATTCGTAGGTGGAGTTCAAAGTGCAAATACAAGATTAGGAGATTGCTTAGAATGGTCGCAAGTGAAAAACGGTAGGGTTACTGCAATCGGCACACTTTGTTTACCAGAAGGTTAACCACGCCTCGGGAGTTCCGGCCCTCCCAAGCCGATTGTGCACAACGGCGCAAGGACTGCCTCGCCGGGCGCTCTCCGGTCATGTGGTTCCTCAGCTTCGTGCCGAACAGACCACAAGTAACCGGAGAAGCCGGCGGGACGAGCTGCCTGAACGCCCCACCAATCCCCTTCCCAACCACATCGCACACGCGCGCTCCTCATGTGGTAGCGGAACCACGCGCCGCGCCATGTTCGCACACGCGCACTCGCGCTGCGTCCCCCCGATCACGCCCCTTACCAGAACGCGCCCGCGCGCCGTCGCCCACGCCGCCCCCCCGATCCCCCCAACCCCACCGGCGTTGCGCCCCACGCGCGCAACTCACCACGAGAACCAGGTCCGGGCTAGCCCGTCGTGCCGGTTGCACCAAAATTGTGCAGGTGTAGCAGTTTTCCCCATCGTATACGCTTACCCCGTCAACGCAATAGGACTGTCGCAATAGGACTATCCGGGACAGTTCAAGCAGCGGAACAGTTCCCAGGAGTGCTGTGCAGCAAAATCTCACGGTGCTGGATCAGGTGCGAAGTGGTCCCGGCAGCAGACCAGGACTTCCCTAGGGGCTCCTGTGCGCATCATGGGTGCTAGGCACACAGAGTGGATTGGGAATGAAAAGTCGGCTCATCGGAAACTGAGGTCACGGGTTGCCTAAGTGAGTAGCACACGCCCTCATTCTTGAGAGAGCCCGCGGCTTTTCCTGGACGCGATTGACGACGCCTGCCGCCACTGAGTCAAAACTTCGTTGACAAAGTCCCCCTCATGCGGGCGGACTTTTCGCAGTCCGTCAGTTGACGGACGGAAGATTGTGGCCCAGGGTCTCTTTTCACCCGCCGTGCGCGGGCGAAAGCCCTATAGGCGTTAACTTAAGGGCTTCGGCATCGTTCCGAAGCCGCGTTAGCGGCGCAATAATGTGGCCCATGGCGCAAGCCGTGGGAGCGCGCAGCGCAGAGTAGAGCGTGAGCCCGCCGCGGCGGGCGACATAAGAATCCCGCTCGGCCCGTCAAGATTATGTCGCCCCTGGCGGGGCTTGAGAGGTTATTGCAGCTCCCTCTTTTCCCACGGCTTTCGCCATGGGCCACATTATTCCGCCCGCCCAGGCGGGCTTTCGGGCGCGCTTGGCCGTTGGGTTAACGCTTATGCGGCTTAACCCGTGTGCTACATTCTTTCGTTCGTCAGTTGACGAACTGCCTTCTTCAACGAACTTCTGACTCACGGGACTAACGGGGCTTCGCCCCAGCCCGACGAGCATGTTCTCGCCGCGGAGCGGCGGACCGTGAGTAGCCCGTCGGCCGACGGGTCGGTAATCCCTGAAATGCTGCCCAACCCCGAAGGGGTTGGCCAAGGCAGTTCGGCCCCTTCAGGGCCGGATGTCGCTTGATGACTTTCCATCCGTGGGTTTCATCCGTCAGATGACGGACTATTCAAGGTGCTCCCCTTCGGGGAGCAAACCCAGCACCCGGCCCCTGGAACCTAACACCTGGCGCCCGGCGTCTGCGCTTTCGCCTTCTGCCCTTGGCGCAACAATTAGCGCTTGACAAATTTTCAACTGTGAGCTACAATGCTAGCGTATGTTTTGCCCGGGCAACACCCGCAGGAACCATACCCGCCTCCGCGCCTTCACCTCTCCTGGAGACAAAAAGGCCTCGCATTCACGGAAGACGATTTATGGCGAGGCTTCTTCTCATACCCATCGCCTATTGACAGCGGACGGAAGAACCCAAAAAGAATTCTTAATTTTGAACGAACGATGCGCGGATGTTATTGAAAACAAAGGACCTGTTAAGAAAACTTGGCACCGAAGCAGGAATGTCTATGAAAACACAAGTACTTATCCCTTTGATCTGGGAATGTCATTGAAAAGAAGGTAGGTTAGAGCTCAACAGAAGTTGAGGTGAGGGCATACAACGACAATTTGTCCTGCGCCGCGCGTTGCCTCAGGTGCCAGGGGTGAACCGAGAAGTTGGACGGGCTTGGTCCGTCTTACTGACTTGCTCTCAAGAAGGTCGCCTGACCCCTGACGCCTGCCGCCCGACACCTGACACCCGACACCTGGCACCTGCCGGTTGACTTTGGCATTTCGCAATCTGATAATTCCTATGTGGCTGGAGTACGATCAGCTCTGCGGAAATAAGGTCGCGAGGGAGTGCGGTGTAGCTCCCCCGTCGAGGATGGACGATGGAATTACAACTCAGGTGCCAGATCGCTTACATCTGCAACCTGTCACCTGAGACCTGACACCTGCATGATGAGGGCACATGTCCACTGCAACCAACCATGTCGTGAAAGCTGCAAAGCTCGCCAGGGAAGTGCTCGTCGGCGCCTACCGGACGGTTTACATGTCGCGGCGCGTGGACGACAAGGAGATTCAGCTCAAGCGCCAGAACCGGGCCTTCTTCCAGATCAGTGGCGTCGGTCACGAGACCATTAATGTTGCGACGGCCCTGCATCTGAGACCCGGCTACGACTGGTTTTTTCCTTACTACCGCGACCGCGCGCTTTGCCTGCAATTGGGCGTGACACCCTACGAGATGTTCTTGGGTTCAGTCGGCGCCGAGGATGATCCATGCTCGGGCGGCCGCCAGATGCCTTCGCATTGGAGTTCCAAGAAACTCCACATTGTTTCCATGTCCAGCCCCACGGGCACGCGAATCCTCCATGGCGTAGGTGCCGCTGAAGCCAGCCGGTATTTCACCCTGGTGAAAGAAGCCGCGGAACTTGCCACGAGCTTTCATTCCGATGAAGTCGTGTTCGTCTCGCTGGGCGACGGCGCCTCGAGCGAGGGCGAGTTCTGGGAATCGCTCAACTCGGCTTGTGGCCGCAAGTTGCCGGTCCTTTATGTGGTGGAAGACAACGGGTACGCGATTTCTGTGCCGGTGGATGTGCAAACCGCCGGCGGCAGCATTTCGCGTTTGGTGAAAAGCTTCCCTCACCTGCTGGTGCTCGAATGTGACGGCACGGATTTTCCCGAGAGCTACGAGGCGGCCGGAAAAGCGGTCGAGTATATCCGCCAGCGGAAGGGGCCTGCCCTGATTCACGCCCACGTGGTGAGGCCTTACTCCCACTCGCTCTCGGACGACGAGCGGCTTTACAAGTCGGAAGAGGTGCGTCAACAGGAAGCGCGGCGAGATCCTCTGCTGCGGCTTGGCAGACCTGCTGCGGCAGGAACGGCTGGCCAGCGAGAAGGAGTTGAAAGAAATCGAGGCCGAAGTGGACAGGGAAATCCGGGAAGCGGTGGACCAAGCGCTGGCCGCTGAGCCCCCTTCACCCGACACGGTCTTGCGCTACCTTTACTCGCCCACCGTGGACCCCACTTCCGAGCATTTCGACCAGCCGCCCAAATTCCATGGCGAGCCCAAGACCATGGTCGATCTTATCAATGCCTGCCCTGCGCGACGAGATGGCCCGCGACCCGCGCGTGGTGGTCTTTGGCCAAGACGTGGCGGATTGCAGCCACGAAGACGAACTGCCCAAGGTGAAGGGCAAAGGCGGCGTCTTCAAGGTGACGCACGGATTGCAGCGGCACTTCGGCAGCGCGCGCTGTTACAATTCTCCTATAGCCGAGGCGAGCATTGTAGGCCGCGCCACGGGCATGGCCATGCGCGGGCCTGAAGCCGGTGGTCGAAATCCAGTTCTTCGATTACATCTGGCCGGCGATGATGCAGATTCGCGACGAACTCACGACCCTGCGCTGGCGTTCCAACAACGGGTTCTCCTGCCCGATCGTCATCCGCGTCCCTATCGGAGGCTACCTGGCGGGAGGCGCGATCTACCACAGCCAGTCCGGAGAATCGATCTTCACTCACCTGCCGGGCCTGCGGGTGGTGATGCCCGCGACCGCGCTGGATGCCAACGGCCTGCTCCGCACCGCCATACGTTGTGACGACCCTGTGCTGTTTCTCGAGCCGAAGCATCTCTACCGCCAGACCCATAACCGCGCTCCATATCCCGGACGCGATTACATGATTCCCTTTGGCAAGGCCAAGCTGGTCCAGGAGGGGACCACGCTGACGATTGTGACCTATGGCTCGCTCGTTCACCGCGCCGTGCAGGCGTTAAAGACCCTCGAACAGGAAGGGATCCAACCCGAGATACTCGACCTGCGCTCGCTCGATCCTTACGACTGGGAATTGATCGCGGCCTCAGTGAAGAAGACCAACCGCGTTTTGGTCCTGCACGAAGATAACGTCTCCTGGGGGTATGGAGCGGAGATCGCCGCCCGCATCGCGGACGAGCTTTTTGAGTTTCTTGACGCTCCGGTGCGGCGGCTGGCAGGCAAGGACGTCTTCATTCCTTATCACCCCGTGCTCGAGGACGCGGTGCTGCCCCAGCCTGCGGATATCGTGCGCGCGGCAAGAGCGCTTGCCGCCTACTAAAGCCAAAAGCAATTTCAACCGGCGAACGGAATTCTGCCATTTGCCGTTTGCCATTCGGATTTCCCCAGGGGTTATCCCTCTCCCTCGGGGAGAGGGTGGCCCACGACCGGCGTTCTCATCAGCCGGCGCGGGTCGGGTGAGGGGTTTCTCTCGTTGTCCTGAACGAACCGCGGACTTCAAGAACGGAGGTCACCGCTACCCTAGTTCGCATCAGTTCGCGGCGTGGCTATCCAATCCCCAATTCATCTACTTTCTCGAGCGGCGTTCCGCACTTGCGGCATATTACCGCGCCGCAGTCGCCGCATACGAGCGGCTCGGGAACATCTTCGCCGCATAGGGGGCAGTAGAGCGGCTGGCTTTCCTGGTCTTCGTCTTTGTCCATTTGCTCGCCTCTTCCCCCGCCCTGTCATTCCGAGCGAAGCGAGGAATCTCGCTCTGAGTCCTTCCTCGACAAACCAGAGCGAGATTCCTCGCTTCGCTCGGAATGACAGGGGGTTCTATTCTCCGGAATGACTGGCGATCTATTCTCCACCCGGCAGAACCAGCTCCGACCTCAGAAACTCGCGGATGGCGCGCTGAACTTCCTCGAGCTTCCCCGTGAAGAAATGATCCGCATTCTGGACCCAACGGATTTGTTTGGGCTCAGCCAACAAACCATAGAACGATTCCAACTCGGCGCGCGGCCCAAATTCGTCGCGCGTTCCCTGGATGATGAGCTTGGGTTTCAGCACGCCGCGTAGGAAGTCCAGGTTCGAGGAGGTGACGGGAACGCCCAGCCCCACGAGCGCGGCCACGCGCGGATCGTTCGCGCCGACGCGAAACGCAACGCTCGCGCCAAAAGAGAATCCCATGAGACAAACCGGAACAGCAGGGAAGCGAGTGCCAAGATAATCCAGGGCCGCTCTGACGTCTTCACGTTCGCCGATGCCCTGGCTGAAACTTCCGGTGCTCTTCCCAACTCCCCGAAAATTGAAGCGCAGCGCCGGGAGACCTGCCTGCCGGGCGGCCTTGGCGGCTCGGAAAACCACCTTGTTGTGCATCGTCCCGCCGTACAGCGGGTGAGGATGGCACACCAGCGCCGCGAAGCCTGGCTTTCCCCGAGGATCCCATTCAAGAAGGGCTTCCAGTACCCCCTCGGGGCTGGGGATGAGAAGACGTTCGACTTTCGTAATTCACCTCCATAATAGTGTAGAATAACTGAATCCTGATTTCAGGGAGAGTCCGTATCCGATTCAAGTTTCTTGCCTTCCTTCTGCTCATTGCCGCCGGGGTCATTGCATACCATTTTTGTGGTTCCCGGCGTAAGCAAGCTCCCCCTGCGGAGATGGCGTACGTGTTGCCCGTCTCGCTGGAGGTGGTGGACACCCCGGCAGACATCCGTCTCGCGGTCGAATCGGTGAAGGCGGGTGACCAAGTGCAGGTGCTTCTGCGGGCGCGCAACTGGGCAAAAGTCAAGCTGGCGGACGGTCGCACCGGTTGGGTGGAAGGTAAGGATTTAGTGGACCAGCAGACTTACGAAGCCTCGCAAAAGCTGCTGAAGGATCTGGAGAGCTTTCCCGTGCAGGCTGAGGGGCACGCGCCCCAATCGATCAATTTGAGGTCCGAGCCCTCCCGCGACTCAGCACCTTTGGCTCAACTTCCCAATAACCAGAAACTGGAGGTGTTTGGGCGGAAGATTGTGGCAAGGCCCTCGCAACTTGATCAGCCTTCCTCACCTCCGGTCAAGGAAGCGTGGTATCTCGTGCGGGCGGACAGGCGCGCGGGCTGGGTTCTGGGCCGCTTTGTTTCACTCGACATACCGGAGTCTCTTGGCGCTTATGCCCAGGGATCCAACATCGTGGCTTGGATAGTGCTAAACACCGTGTCTGACGAGGGCCGCCAAGTTCCGCAATATCTTGCTGCCGACCGTGCGGGCAACCCGGAGGCCGATTTCACCCACATTCGTGTTTTCACGTGGTGGGTGAAGAATCACCGATATGTTACGGCCTACGCCGAAAGCGGCCTGCAAGGGTACTTTCCCATTCGCGCAGCGCAGACAGGTAATGTCCCGTATTTCCGCCTCAACCTGGTGGATGAGGATGGGAATAAGATTCAGAAGGTGTACGGTTTGTTTAGTACCATCACTCGCCCGCTGGGAATCGTCGAGGGATGGGAGAGCAATGCGATGCCGACTCAGCCTCCCTCGCGTCGTGGGCGGCGCCGCCGTTAGTGGACTGCAAAACAAGATTGTCGGAGAGCACTTCGGATGGAAGGTTTTGCGTCACCAGACACTCCTCCTCGAGTTCCGGCTCCAGCCAATCCTGTATTTTACAGGTTCTGGCGAGGAGTAATCCGGCTATGGTTTGCCCTCACCTTCCGGAAAATCCGCGTCCTCCACGAGGAGCGGTTGAAGGGGCCGGATCCCGCCCTCCTGGTGGTTAGCCGCCCGGAAAGCTTTCTTGAGGCCCTCATTCTGGTGGTGGGGTTCGAGCGTCTTGTGCGATGCCTTATCCCCGCAGGACTGATTCAAGGACTGTTCCAGACTCTCCTGGCGCGAGGGTTGGGCATGATTAGCTTTCTCCCCGAAAACCGCCAAGTGGCCCTTGAAAAGGGCTGTGCCCTCCTGGCGGAGAAGGCCGCCCTCGTGACCTTCGTCGACCCCGGCCCGGCGAATGCTGCCGGGGGGAGCGGCCTCGCCACCGCTGCCGCCTCCATAGCCGTGGGAGCGCAGCGTCGGCAGGCCAGCAGCTTGGGACTCAGCGTGTTCCCCGTCCATCTCTTCCTGCCGGTGGGACACACACACACGAGAGAGCTGCTCATCGACATCGATCAACCGGAGATTGCGCAAGATTACATTTCTCGCACTGACAACGGTGGGCACGATCTGGAACAAGAACTTGCCCGGCAACTTGAAAAAAGATGTCAGGAGAACTCTTTCCGGCTCCAACCCGCAGATCTGGCGGAATTTTTGGACGACCTCGAACAAGCATTGCGCGATGACCTCGAGGAAGAATTAAGGTTGCATCCGGCGCGGAAACAGAAGCTGGAGGGGTTTGAACTGAGCCGGTTCGTAGTCCAATGGGCGGAGCAATTGAATTACCTGCATCCGGGCCTGCTAGTTTCGTTGCGGGAGCTACTCGGGGCATGGCTCGAGGCTCGCCGGTTGGGCGCGCTCCATCGCCTCGAGGTGGAAGGGGCCGGCGCCTGGCTGAAGGGGCCGCTGGGCCGGGGCGTCGTCTTGCTGGAAAGTCTGGCGGGCTTTGCCCTGGGCTTTTACGGCTTGGTCAATCATCTTCCGGCCATCGCGCTCCTTCATTTGACGGGATTACTTAAGAAGGAAAGCGGGCGGGATAAGATTACGGCATGGCTGGAGCGCGGTTTGGTGGTGTTGGGGTGTTATGGAGTCGAGGTTTTCCTGGTCACCCACTTTTGGGGTCGTCGCGCGGCGGGGTATTACGTCCCCACCCTTCCTCTCTCGGCCCTCTACCTGTGGCGCTACGCTTGGCTGTTGCGCCATCACACCCGCATCGCCTTTCTTTCTTCTAATCTCTCTGCGGAGGCCGCCAGGGCCGCACGCCTGCGCAAGGATTTTCTGCACGAAATCAACCAAGCCCTCGACCACCACGCCGAAATGCTCGCCCTCCCACACTGACTCCTGAATTCCGAATCCTGGATCCTCTTCCAGCAATGTCGCGGGAAAGCTTACTTCTTGGGCGGCGTCTTCTGGAGTTCGATCTTTTTCGCCACAATTTCGCCGCTCTCGGTAAGATCGCCCTCCACCCTGATCCTTAAACCTACGCGCAAGTCTTTGCTGCTGGCGGGGCTGCCGTCGTCACTCTTGAGCTCTGTCTTCTCATCGTAGCGCACGTGGAAAATGATGTTTTCTTCACTGTTCAGGGTGAGTTTATTCTGGCCGAGAGTATTGATCTTGCCTTCCACAGTGAAGTTCGTTTCCTGGCCGGCGCTCAAAGTCTTGGCGACTCGCGCCTCAGTGCAGGAGTTCCAAGCACAGCTTGCCAGAAATATCACCGCAGGCACGTAGAAGGAGGGAGTGCGCCAACGAAACATGGTTTTGTCCTCGCATACAAGTATACCGCAAGCGACACTGCCGCGCGTTGGTCGTAGAAGGGAACAAGACGACCACGTAGCCAGGTTGACTTTGGCAGGATATGGTCTTGCCAAGGGATATGCCGCATCTGTCGCGCACTCCGTCAATGAACTGCCAAGAAGGAGTAGACCCCTGCGGGCGGCGTCACTGACGACGAGCTGGGATTGCAGAAATGAAGCAGAACTGTGCCCGTTGCGCTGGCGTAACCATTCAGTGAAACATTCCCCAGCGCCGAAGGTGGGGTAATGTTTGAAATCCTGTCAGTCGCAAGCAGCCCTGTCACCGTGAAAGTCTGATCTGAACAGGATGCGCCGCTGACTGCGGTGGGAGTAACGCTGGCGGTGCTATAAAGATTCATTGCATTGACGGCCGTGCCCCCGCCGAGGAACATACCGGGAAAACTCGCATAACCCGTAGTGTCGCTCGAGTTGAAGCTCCCCGACCCCGAGCAGTTCATGATGGGGAAGTGGGCATACGGACCGGTGTTGTAAGCTCCAGTATAGGGTGGCGAAATGGGAGCTTCAGAGCCGCTTGTGGTCGAGCAGCCCACCTGATAGCCCGTTGCCCCTTTGGTTGGGTTGTTGATGCCCTCTGTTACCAAAAGCAAATGCTGATAACTGTCGTTCGCGGTCGTTACGCTCATCTCGCTTGTTGGTATACTGTAGCCGGCAGGAGTGCCGGCTGCCACCTTGAGCTTGTAGGTGGTGTTCGCCGCGATCGAACTGCTGCCCAGGCAAACCCAAGTTACCGTCCCGTCCACCGTTTGCTGTCCCGGCGTGGCGGCCCAGGTTGGAGCGACCGACCCGCTGGTGCCGGGCCACACCACTTCCTGCCAGTTTGTGCCGTCGTAGATAATCGGGCGTGCCACCGGGAAGCTACTGTAATATCCGTACACATGCGAAGCCTGCCACACCGTGGCGCTCGTAACATCCGACACGCTGACCGCCACGGGCGTGCCGACACCGGTGGTTTTCAAGCCATAGTGAGGAACAGACTCTGCAATCCCTGTGGGGTAGGTCCTGCTCGCCCAGCTCATCCCGTCGGGCAAGCTGTTGATATAGGTTGACCAGGCGGAAGCGGCTCGGACACAGAATGCTGTCCCAGGCAGGTTGTCCTCACAGAGGGCAGAATCTCCCGCGTCCCAGCTTGGACGAAAGGCATTGGTGGAAAGTGTCTTGCCATAGTTGCTGTCGTAAGTGGTCAAGAGGTCAGTCGGGCCTCCCGTGGCTAGAGAACCGATATTTATCACGCCTTTTATCTGTTGGTAGCTGCTACTGACGTTGGCAGGGTACTTTGGCAGCAGCAGCGGCCAGATGTTGCCGCCGGCAGTGTCATAAGCACCCGGCGCGTAAGCAAGGCCTGGCATAACGGGGCGAACGTCCCCGCTATATTTCCCATCTGTCCCGGCGTTGTACGCGACGTGAACGTTGGCCATGTCCGTGGCAGCAGTGTTTACCACAGTGAATCCTGCTGCCGATGGACCCTGATAATTGCCTACGCCGACGAAACCCGCTTCACTGCTCTGATTCATCAGGACCAGATCGCCCGGCCAGAAGGGTGCGGATGGAGCATAGATCGCCACGGAGCTGTTCCCTATCGGAGTCGTGTAAGAGCTAAGCGTTGTCACGTTGTCCGTGAAGGAGCAGACACCGTTAGAATTGCAAATATTGGCGGGCAAGAGCCCGGTGGCGACGGCATATGCGCCCGTTCCATAGGGCGCTTGACCGCCATTCGTCTCGCGCAAAAGATCGTAACTGACCGCAGTGGGCAAGGCAGGCCATAGCGTAAAGACGTTAGCACTGGACCCGATTGTTGCCGGACCGTTTGTGAGGTAGCCGATGGGCAGGGGAGCCGTCACCCAAGGACTTGCCTTGTGCGCCACAATGTAATACTCGTAAGTCGTGCTTTCAGCGGAATTGGTTTGGAAGATCGTCGTCCCGCCGAACGGAGCGCCTCCATGCACTTCCACATTTCCCGCGCCCACCATCAGAAGGCCAGCGCCGCCCAGCGCGTGGCCGTTGCCGTCGTTCAGCGGGTTCACGCAGTTGCCGCGCTCAAGATGCAGATGGTCGAGTTGCCCAGACGAGCCCCCAGAAACCCTTATAGCAAATTGGCTGTAACCTTGGAAGATCGAGTCCGCTGCCTTGAAGTGATTGCCCGATTGCCAGTCGATACCGTTGCCCGTACAGCCCACCGAAAGGTTGCTATTTTTAATCCAGGTTATACCTGCGTTGGTACTAAACGGACCCGGTGCCCACAGCGCCGAGCCGCAGGCGCTGGCGGTACAGCCCAGGATGGTCGCCTGCGGATTCAGGTCATAGAGATGGTCAACCACTTCAGCCTGGTCGTCGTCGTTCTCCAGGAAATGATAGAACGCGTACCATGAACTGCTGCCGTAGTTCCACTGCCCCGTGCCGCCGATATCAATAAAGTGGGTATTCTGCGCGTTGTCGCGGAAGGCGCTGTTCGCCGCGCTATTGGGCCCCGGAGCGAGGTGCAGGCCGTAGATCGTCACGCCGCTCGTCAAGGTGGGATTGCTGGTCGAGCCGATCATCACGCAGTCATCGGGGCTAGCGAGGTTGCAGTTTATACTCGCTCCATAGGCAAAGAGCGTGAGATGGTTCTTTTGGATTAGCAGCTTCGAGGTGATGCTGTAGGTCCCGGCTGCCACATGGATCATGCAACCATCACTTGGACAGGCTGCAATCGCAGCCGCAATTGTTGCCTTCGCGGTGCTCCAGGAGATCCCGCCATAGGAGTCATTGCCATAGGTCGAGACGTAAAACGTGTTTGTAGGGGGAACCTGTGCAAGCGCTGCAGGAGCGAAGAGAAGCAAGAGTGCAAGAAGTAAGCGTCTTACCATATAACGACCTCCCCTGTGATGCCACTGTCGCTAGCCACGAGGTAGAGAAAGCTCCCATCGTAGCGGGTGGCGGTTTGAAACCAGATTGAGCCAGGGCTGGTCATACGCAGGATCGCGCAGACCGGCACACGGCCGAGCAGATGGGGAACCCTGAAATTGCCGGAGGCGCTGGGAGCCACGCTCACCGCCCCGAAGATCGGGGTCGCCTGTTGAACGGCAACAACTGCGGAAGCGCTTGTGGTGACGACACCGACCAAGGCGTCGCCGCTCTGCGCGCCCACCGCACCCAATTGGTAGTAGAAGCCGCTTGTCGAGTTGTAAAAGAGGTAACTGGTTTGGCTGGCCGGCGCCGGCCCCAGCGTGGGTGCAGTCGCAGGCGTATAGCCCACTCCTTGCGCGAAAAGGACACCCGAGGTGATGCCAGGGACTAAAGTGCTGGATGTGGAGAGGACGAAGCCCGAAACCAATCCATTGCATCCGAGCGGTTGAAGTAGGGAAAGTGGGAGATCGCTAAGGAACGCCACATTCGCATCCAGCAGCGCCCAGTTTTGGTCCTGGTCAGCTTCATAACTGGTCAGGCCGTGTTGGGACTGAATTAGACCCTTGCGCGGGAGAACTGTTCTTGTTACCGCCATATTAGCTCCTTAGCTCTCGGCTCTCAGCTTTCAGCTCTAGGCTCTCAGCAAACGCTCTGCTGCAAGCTGATGGCTGATAGCTGACGGCTGATAGCTTCATTTCTCAATTCGCGCTATTCAGGCTCAAGCGCAAGCAGGCGGCATAAACCTTAATAATACCGTCGTTGTTCACAATCTCGTTTCCATTCTGCCAGTAGCTTGTCCGAAAAGTCACCAGCCCAGTGGCGTCGTTGACGTCCCAGCCCCCTGGAAAGTTATAAAGCTGGCCCGGCTGCGAATTAGCCTGAGCTGGCGGAGCTGCCTGGCCAGGAACGAATCCTGGCGCTGGCGCTCGGTTACTGTAAATCATCCAGACGAACTGGCATTCGGCGCGCGAATAAGCGTAGCCATCGTCAGGATCGATCGGCGTGGGGACCGTGTTGCCGTTGGCATAGAACCCCATGAAAATCACTTTGCCGCGCACCGTGCCAAACTTGGCATTGTGAGAGATTTTCAGCAGGCTGTCGTCAGTGAGCGGCTGGCCGGCGGCGATGGCGCTGTCGGCGAGATCGAAAAACCCAGGGATCACATTTAAAGTTAGTTGAGACATAACGCACCCGTCAAAAAATTATGAATAGTAAATAGTAAATTGCGGGGTCGAAATGGTTTTCGTGCTTTTAATTTACTATTTACCATTTACAATTCACCATTCTTCTCAGAAGATCGTATCCCCCGCCGTCCCATCGCCGTTCTCACCGCCCATGGCCGAGGAGGAAACGTACATGTATTGCGCCCGCTCCTGGGGCGTGGCCTCGTTCCAAAGGGAAATATTATCGGCTGCTGCGGCGATCTGGCAGGGCGGCGCGATGTTGATGAAGCGGGTATCGAGCAGGCTGAAATCGACTGTAGCCCGGCTGTAGTTTGGCTGTCTGTCGAGCACTTCGCAGACCACATTACTTAGCCCCACCTTGCCCGTCTTCAGATCGAGAATCTTCGGGTGGCTGAGCCACACGTAATCACCCAACTCCACCGGCAAGGTGGCGAGCTGCGCAGTGAACTTATATACGGGCGGCTCGAAGGCATGGCGGCGGAAGATGCGGTCGGCGAGCAGACGGGAGAGCATCATGCCACCGCGCGCCACGCGCAGGCCGGTGGACTGGATTTGCTGCTCGAAGACCTGCCGATAGGTTTTGAGCGAGGTTTGTTGTTGGTAGCTCACCTGGTAACCGTAACTGCGCGCCGCCGTGGTGATCCCCCCTTGCTGCACGTCCATTTGAAAGGCTACCAGGTTAATGATGTTCTGCCGCTGGGTCTGGGGGATTCCCATAATGTTCCTGGCGCTGAAGGCAAATACGGGCGTCTGCTCGACAGGCGGCTTCATGGTCTTGAGCGAGAGTCGGCCATCGGCGCGCACGATCCAGTAAAGGCCCAGGGGCTTCAAGATCTGCTCCTCGATGAACTGCTTGCCATCGATGGGTCGCGTGATCACGAAATCAAACCAAACACCGGAAAACTCGTTGTCCCGGAAGGCGAGCAGGCCGGGAACATCTATGTACGGGTTAGGGTTGATCAGCGTTGAGTTCTGGCCGGGTTCGTAAATCGCCCAACCTTCCGGTGGCGGCAAGGGGTCATAGTTCTGTTGCGACTCGTAGACAGGCGCGAGGCTCTGCATCACGTAATTCGAGGTCAGGAGGGCCGGGTCCTGGCCCACTCCGAGCTCGTTCTGGAGCACGGCAAGAATTATGTCGATGGGATTGCCGGCCACATAGCGTGGATTCTGGTCGCTCACGGCGTAGCCGTTCTCGAGCCAGGAAGCGCCCACCGGCTGCTCTGCTTGGGGACCGCCTGGCGACCACCAGAGCGGGCCGCCGCGCAGCCAAATCTGCATCCCCTGGATAAATCGCTGGACATCCGCGCATTCAATGGTGATGCGGCCCTCCGTGTCCTGGCCAACCTGGGTGATCTGCATGGTTTGCAGGGTGGTGAAGTCGCCCAAAGTCATTCCCGGAAACCCTTGCTTGAGCTGCACCACTCTGCCAATCAGCACATCCTGAGCCGCCAGACCCTTGAGCGTGCCATTCGGGTCGATGCAAGTGACCGTCATGGTGCCCAGCGAGGATTGCCCCTCGAGCTCGTTCGCGCGCTGGCTTGCTCCCTGGGGGATTTGCAAGTAAGGGATAATCGTCGGGGTGTTGCCAAGGGAAAGCAGTAGGCCTGGGTGCGCCGAGACCAGATAGAACCAGGCGGTCGGGGTGAAGCCCGGCCAGACTTCAAATTCGTAAGGCAAATCCCGCGAGGCCAGGGAATACATGAGCAGCGAGCCATCGCCGGTGGTAGACCGCACCGTGCGCTGGCTGGTGATGAGCGTGGTGAGATAGGCATCGAGGCTGCCATGTGCGCCGGCAAAATAACTGGCGGCCCCTGAGATGTTGCAGAGGTCCAGCAAGGCCAGAATCATACTCCAGCTCTGTTCTTGTGAGACGCTCAGCGGAGAACTTGAATAGCCCCCCGGTGAATCGTTGAAGAACTTAAACCCGCTGAAAGGAGTGGACTCCTGGTAAGTTTCATTATAAGAATTTGCGGCCTCGGACTCCAAAATCTGCTGATTCTGAAGCAGGAAATTCTGGTCGACAAATTCGAGACATTGCAAAGCCAGGTCGTCGCGCCCGAGGGCGTGACAGAATAGCGCCGCCCAGGCGCCCGCGGCATCGCAAGCCTGGCTCGTATCAAGTCCAGCGGGTGGAGTGGCGGTCGATCCGGCGCCCTGAGCGAAGTGGCCGGGAACGCCGCCGCTGGGAGGGATATAGAGGTTATCAATGACCTGCGTGGCGATCGTATCCGCAGCGATTGAGAGCTGTGCTGCCGTGGCATTCAGCGAAGCCGCTTGAGCAGCGGTGATCGATTTGGTTTTCTTAAGCTGGATCGCCGCGGTGGGAAGGGTGGCGGCGCTGCGCATGAAAGCGAAATAGAGGTCGATCTGGTGTTCGGTGGAAACCCGGTATTGGATGCCAGGCACGAACTGGTAGCCGGGATTCGCATAAGAGCCATAGCCAAGGTAGAAGAGGCCATCGGTGAGGTCCCCGGTCCCGTAAGGAGCGACCCCGTACATGCCGGCTCCGTAACCGCCCCCGGTGGTGGATTGGAGGGTCAGAAGGAATGTGAGCATGCGCTGGAGGTAGAGCGCCGGGCTGTAATCCTGGGTGAGCTGCATGTAGATGCAGTAGGCGTAACACACCCAGGCCATGGCTCCGGCACGGATGTACGCCTGATCCACCAGGCCGTTGTAGGTGTCGTAGCTGAAAGCCAGGGAATTTGCCGGTTGGACGTTCCCGGCGGAGAAGTTATCGAAGTACAGGTCGCCGGCGGCCGTCAGCGTAACCACGAAACTGTGGATCGAGGTGAGCGTGTCACCCGCCAGCGCCGAAACCAGACCGGCCACGTTCACTAGCTCGAAGCGGTAAAGCCCGTTCCCGGGACCTACGGCGATGGTGATCACGGTGCCGTTAAGAACTGCGGCTGCCGGAACGCCCGAGGTCACCTGTACGCTCGTCACCTTGCCGGCAGCCGTGGTGATGCCGATGGCGAAATTGAACGTGACGGCTGCGGCTTCTTTGTGCTGGAACTGTACCTGCGCGTCCTTGGTAACCGGGAGTCCGCTGCCGCTGTAGGTGAAGGTGTCATTGGCGGCGACGGCATGGAGATGCACGACCAGACCCTCACCGTAAGGTGGCTGGGTCGGATCGTTTAGGTTGGCCACCGAATCCGCAGGGTGGCTCTTCGTCCATCGCGTCGCTGATTCCCCGTCTTCGCCGTTCTCGAAAATGATGGCTGCCAGATAGCCTGGATTGTCCAAGATTTCGTCAAGCTGTTTGATGATGCGCGCCGCGGCCACGAAGTTCCCCGAGGCCGCAAAGGCAATAATGGCCAGGGCGCAATCGTAAACGTAGCTGCGGTTTTGCAATGCCGCCCCGTTCGTCATAGTGGGGTCAGGGAAGTAGAGCGGGTCGGAAGTGGGAATGACGAAGCTGAGAGGCAAGGATGGGAAAGCCCAGGCAACCGCCAGAGAAGTGCAAACCTGCGTAGGGCCTTTCACCGGATCGTTGTACATCACATGCACGGTCGGCGCGCCGGGATAAAGCGGATGACTCGAGCCGCAGCGCGCGTGGAAATCGTCTTGGACGATGATCGGGATGTTATCTTCCTGGAGGTACTCGACATCGGTTTTGGCATAGATCCGCGCAAAGTAATGGGTGAGTCTGTAGCCCACCCCGGTGTTCGAGTGGCACAGCCACCCGCCGGGCAGATACATGCCGGACCAACTCGCAGAGGGCTTCGGGACGCTGGTAGGGTAGAGCACCGCGATCACCAGTCCCGGGTTGGGCACCTGCGCGCCCCAGTACCCGTAGAGTCCCTGCTGAACCAGAAGCGACTGAAACTGCGACGGCGCGGGATATTGCCCGATCATCGGCCCCGAGGTGTAAGCCCCTGTGCCCACCGCCGACCCCTGGTAGTAGAAGAGATCCGTCTTGACGAAGAGGTCGATGCGATAGTGCGTCATCGCCTGCTGAGGATTGAAGAGGTAACCGTAAATCGTCAGGCCAGGCAGAACAGGGTAGTTAACGCCATTGATCACAGAGCCATTGGGGTTGGCATTGTACATCTCCTGGTAGTAGGCGCTGATCTGGGCAGCGGTGACGGGTAGGACCGGCGGGAAAAAGTTGCCATAAGGAAGGCTGATGGGTGAGAGGTCGATGGGGCAGCCGTCCGGACCAAGCTGGTCGTCCATCCCCAGCATTAAAATGCCGGGCGGGATCATGGCGATGCTCTCGCAAACAGTCTGTGCAAACTGGCTCAGGTCATTTTGCGAAACGATGCCGCATTCGATGAAGGGTGGCGTGGTGGGAACGCAGGGAGCGCCGGGCCAGGAGGTTACCGGGAAGCCGGTCTCGCGGGCGTTGGCTTCCCAACCCTGCACCAACTTCTCCTGCCGCGCATAGAGCCAGGCCAGCGACTGGCCCACGTCGCCATAGAAATCACCGGGATAGTATTGCGAAACTGTGGGCATAAATTCACAAAATAGTAAATAGTGAATAGTAAATTGTGAATCCACGGTGGCAAGGTTTCAAATCACGCCTGTGCCTTGTCATTCCGAGCGAAGCGAGGAATCTCGCTCTGATCTTTTGTTGGTCACCCAAGTCCAAGGCGGGATTCCTCGCTTCGCTCGGAATGACACATTTACTATTCACCATTTACTATTCACCATTTTTAGGTTCCATATCCCCCCACCCCATAAAGTGTTATGCCGTACCCGGCTAGGGTCGTGGCCACTTGGCTGGACGGGGGGAAGCTCGCAATGGCGATGGCAAAGTCCGGGATTTCCACCGTGTAGTACGCCTGCTTCTGCGGTTGCGCCAGCGCCTGCGTCCAAGTCTGGTTACCTTGAATCATAACCTCATCCGAAGATCGGGTGAGCGGATGATCGGGAGATCGGGTGAACCGCCGAGAATCCAAATTCGAAACTCGAAATTCGTGCACATGGCCTTTCGATTTTCGAGTTACGCTTTTCGAGTCCCTTGTTCACCCGATCTCCCGATCACCCGATTCAACTGACCACCTGCCTGAACTTCAACTTGAACGTGTACTGTCCCGGCGCTTTATAGGCCGCGGTCCAGTTCGTGTCTTCAAGCCAGTAGTTGGTAAACGCCTGCTGCGAGGCATCCGGGTAATAGCCGAACTGACCCCCCGCCAGCGCAAACGCCATGAACTGGTTCCAAGCCTGCACATCCGCGCCGATGCCCACCCACCCCATCTCGAGCGTAAGGAAAGTTTCGAGGCGCTCGAGCACCGCCTCGCGCACTCCGGCGCTCGAAATGTTATCGTGCCGGATGGCGTTGTACTCGTAAGCCGGCACCTTGCGTGGCGGGCGCGCAAAGGCCAGAACTGTCGGTCCCGTGCCAGGATCGTAAACGATTTGGGGATAACTCATTGTTTCCGGCTCGAAATTCTGAATTCTGAATTATGAATGCTGAATTGCTTGGAATTCATAATTCATAATTCATCATTACCCCGCCGCGTAAGGCGCCTTCTGTACCGTCGTCGCATTCAGCGGCACGCCACGCTGCACCGCAGTGTTGAGCGTCGTGGCGAGCCATTGCCCGGCTTGTGCCTCGCCCACCACCATCACTGTGAGGTTGCCGCCGGGGGGATTCAACGCGCCCGCCGCGCCAGGGGCAAGGCCGTAGCCGCCGGTTTGGGGAGCAGCGCCACCAGCAGATGTGCCGGCTTCATATCGGCCGGCTCCTTCGCGACTGTAGCTCGAACCTTTGCCACCGGGAATCGCAGCCCCAGCGGCGCCCGCCACCCCGGCAACGGCGCCCCATTCCGCCGCCGCCTCAAAATCTGATGCCGCAGCGGCCGCCGCCCCCGGGTCTCCAAAAAATATTGCTTGCGCTAGAAACCAGAGGCCCTGGGCCAGAGCGTTCAGTGCGTTGACACCCGCCTGTTCTGCAATTGATGCCAGCGCGGCCTTGGCGGCCCTTTCCATCGCTTTACTGACATTCTCGCCGTAGATCGCTGCCGCAATCCCGGCCGCAGTCATGGCGTCGCCAGTCCCCATGAAGGCGTCGCTGGCTACTGCCTTGAAGGTCTGCATGGCGCTTTGGACTGCGCTGATCGACTGGGTCGTGTCTCGCGCCCAGGTCTGGATGCTAGGTGTCAGCTCATTAACCATATCTGAGGACACCAGCCGCGCCAGGGTGTCGAACTCCCGGAGCGGAGTGACGAGTTCCCGGTTCAGGTCGCCCATTATGCTCGGAGCTGCCCCGGCGTTTGCCGTCGTCGCGCGCCTGCCTTTGGAGGTGTCTGTGGCCATCGCGAAAATCACTCCGTCTCAGTTTTCAGTCATCAGTTCTTGCTGAAAACTGACAACTGACGACTGACAACTTCTTTCACCAGTACACGTGTTTTGCCGCGCTCTCATCTGTGCAATCTGTGTCCCGCCACTCTTCTTGGCGGGCGGATAACAGCGTTTGCGTGGCGGCCTCGTCAACCCGCCAGAGAGCCACCGCGCGGCATAACATCTCGCTCGGAGTTTTCGCGTACAAGCGCGCCATCTCCGCCGCTTCCCTCAGGATGCCCCGGTTCGCCTCCAGGAAAGGTTTCCAGGTCCTGGCCGTTTGCCAGAACCTGGCCTCGCAGGTACCTGAGAATAAATTCAACGTCCTCTTTCGGGAGCCAATCCGGATCGAACTGCGTGGGACCCGGAGCCGAGGATGGCTTGGGCTCGACTAAGGCTTCCTTGAGCATCTGCCGGTCTTCGCGGACAAGCAGGAGCTTTTCCTCAGCCGTCAGCTCCGCTCTCACGCCCAAGCCGACCAGATCCAGTTTTTCCCGCAACTCGCGAGGCCACGCACTGCGCCGCAGCGCCCAATAGAATTTCGTCGGCCGCCGCAGCAGCACGCCCAAGCCGCTTTTTGGAAGGACCACGCGCTGCGGCTCCTCGAACGCTCCCGCCTCCGCCAGGTGCCGGAAATCCGCCGCAGTAGCTATTCCATTTCCATTCATTTCTTGGTTCACCATTCACTATTCACGATTCATGTGTAAGTGGCGGCGTAAAGCCGCCACTACGTAAAACTGAGACGCTACCGCCGATCGAACTGCACCCTTTCGGCTCTCGACTCCGCTTCCAGCTCGCGCAAAATTACGTCCGCCTTGCTCGAGGTGACAAGCTGCTCCAGCACAACCCCTCGGGGGTGCTGTACCAGCACCAGCCCGTCCAGGCCGACGATGATACTCAAGTCATCAACCGCCATCTTGATCGCTCTCTTTCTGATCACTAACTCGACGCTCAAATCGGATTTTGAATTTCGAATTTCGGTTTTCGAATTTCGAGCTCACACTTGCCTCCAAACCATCCCCACCTGGTCCCCACTGGGGCGCGTGGAATCCGCGACGCCCTTGAACTTGACGCCATAGGTTGTTTCCTTGCCGCGCTGGAAGGGCAGCTTGATCGCCTCCGCCTGGTACGCCTGGTAGAGATGTGAGACCACGAACTTTCCCGTCACGTCGCGACGCGGAGAGATGGCTGCGACGCCAATCTTGGGCACAGGAATAATGCCTCCGAAGGTGATCTGCTCATATGACTGCGCGCCGGAGGGCTGATTGGTGTCTGTACCGGTGGAGAAGGTGCCCGGGGGAAAGAAGCTGGTCAAGTTGGCCAGGTTCGACTGCTTGATGGTGACCTCGATCTCGTAGGCGTCGGCAGTCATCACCACATCGATGGGAGAGGCGACTTGGTCGGCTCCAATCTCCTGGTACTTAGGAGTCAAGGTGGAAGTGATCGCGCCTTCTGTGGCCCCGGCAAAATAGGCTCCGTAGGCGCCCACAAACAGCCAAGCGGCGGTTCCATCCGTGATGGGCGGGCCAGGGGCAGTGGGCCAGGACGGCGGCGCCGCGCCGGAGGTCCCCGCGGCCAGGCACAGTTCCGTATTGTTGTTTACGTCTTTGATCATCTGGCCGACCGTGTAGGCGGTCGTCCCCGCCCACGCCCCGAGCCCGGCCGTCTGCGCCGGCGAGCCGTCCGGCCCGATGACCAGCCGGTTTCCGTGCGCAGGCGCGGGCACATAAAGCCACAAGCGGCCCGGACCTTGGTGAATTGAGGTTGGCGATAGTGCTGGAGCCATTGTCGCTCCCTCCTATTTGCGATTTGTGATTGGTGATTGACAATCGCAAATCACTAATCACCAATCACCAATTCGTTACGTCTCCTCGATCTCCACAATCACACTCATCGTCGCGGCCATGACAAAGCCGCTCTGGGCGCCGCGGCGAATTTCTTCAAAGGTGTGGCTGTCAGTAAAGAGCTTCATGAGCTTTCCGCTCGCCAGTCCCGGCGAAAGCGCGCCGTTCGGGAAGGGCGGCGAAGGCAGTGGAAGAGTGGTGAGCAGGAAATCGCCCGGTGACGATTCCCAAAGCGTATCGAGCACCGCTCGCACGGCGCGCACGTAATCCTGGGTCATTTCGGCCAGGACATTGCGCTCCTGATGCGTGAGGGCAATGGCGCAAGTGAGCCGCATCGTCTGGTGCAGAGTCGCGTTTGCTTCCTCGTCGAAGCTCACCGAATCGGGTGTCAACAGAATCGCCGGGAACTGCTCCACCGGCAGCAACGCCAAATCGTATTCGGCGAAGGGCGCGTAAGAGCCGGGCACGCCGGAGACGAAATCCAGCGCCGCCTGAATGTCGCGCTTTATCACCGCGAGTAGTTGCCTGACCACCTGCTTCGATAGGCCCGCGTTATAGTAGGAAGTCCACATCTTCTTCTGAATATTTGATCGGGTGATCTGGGGATCGGGTGACTAATTTGCGATTTGTGATTTCTGATTTGTGATTGGGTTTGTCAATCACCAATCACCAATCGCCAATCACAAATAGTTCTCTTGATCTCCTGATCTCATTGTTCTCAGAACACCTCATCCTTGCTAAAAGCTTTATTTTCGTTACGATCTTGCGCTGTGGACCGGTCCGTCTCGCCGCCCGCCGTGCCACCCAAGGTCGGCTCGATTTCCACGGTCTTCGCCAGCAGGCTAAAGAACTTGTCGTACAAGCCCTGCTTGATTTCCTCGATCTGCCGCTCGAAGGATTTCCGGCGCTCGGCGGCCTGCGAATGCTCACCCGGCTGGAGGGAAACGTTCCCTTGCAGCGCGTCGCCCAGGTCCGCAATGGCGCCGTCGCGGTTGAGCGCCCGGAGGAAATTCGCCTGGTCGGGCGTCAGCTCCAGGGCGTCGGGATCGATGGCCCGAGCGTAGAGCGCGGAACGGATGCGCGCCTTGCGGTCATCGATCCAATCCTGGATCTGCATATCCAGAATCGAATTGGGCGCGTTCCGCACGAAACGCGGAAACGCGGTGCATACATCGTCAACGGTGCAGTAGCTCATAGTAGGGAACAGGGAACAGGTGACAGGGAACAGGTCCTATTCCCTGTTCCCTATTCCCTGTTCCCTTCCTTTCAGTATTCGACGTGCGCCAGCATACTGGTGACGCCAGCGGGCGTACAGATGTAAAGGTTCGTGCCATCGCAGCCGGCAGCCGCAGTGGAAGTGTCGAGGCTGCAACTGGGCGCATTTACGCCACTGCCAACCGCCGTAAACCAGACCCGCTTGGGCGTGCGCGGCAATCCGTGGGCAACGGTGTTCGCAGCATTAGCGGTCAGGCCGGTGATCGTCAGAGTAACGAGGTCCGGCATGATTCCGCGATTGTCCATCAGGATGTCGGAATTCGAAGATGAAACAGAAATTGCCATGGTTCCTCCGAAAGAGCATTCAGTCGTCAGTTATCAGTCATCAGTTCAAACTGAAAACTGACGACCGACAACTGAGCACTTCTTTACGCGATTGCGTTGACCCACAAGTACGCGGCGTTCGCGGCCACTACCTGCTGAGAGTAGTACTTCTTCACGCGGATGAAATCGGACTCGAGCGAGAGTTCGCGCCATCTCAGAACTCCCGAACGTTTGGCCCAGAAGAAGGTGTAGCCGAAGGTGGGGACGCGGATGCCGGGCCGAGGCGGGCGGTAGAAGAGCAGGGCGTTCTTGCCCATGATGTAGCCCAAGTTGTCCGCCGCGCCTTCGTTCGAGGTTTCGTAAAGAGCCGCCGAGACCAGCACCTTCTCGACCTTGAAGACACGGGCCAGATCCTGCTCGTCGAGTTGATTGCGGGCGCCGTTGGCGGTGTACTTCACGCGGTCCAGGATGCGCGGGTGGTTGGCCAGCACATCGAGCACGGGCTGCGAGAGGAGCAAGTAGTTGGGGAAGTCGCCGATTTGCTGCTGCACGGTGCGGCGCTGCTTCAGCACTTCGACCACGGGATCCGAATTCACGTAATCCGACCACTGGTTTGTGCCGGAAAGCGTCGAATTCTGGCTGATGACCGAGGTGTTCACTACGTTGTTGAAGAAGTTGATTTCCTGGACCAGGGCGATGATGTTGGTGAGCTTCTCGGTCTTCTCGATTTCGATCTGCGCGCTGGGGTCCGCCTGTTCCCGTTCATCGTCGGTGATCGAATCCTCGAGGGCGTGTCCATCGCACATGTAGAATCCACGCGCGTCCAAATCGACTTCGATCTGCTGCGCCCGCTGACCGGCGGCGTAGCCGTCCTTATAGGCGCGGAAATGCTGCTTCGAGAATCTAAAGAACACGTCGTTCTTCTTCATGACGGGCACCACCGGAAGCACCTCCTCCGCCACGAACGCCTGGTTGCGGTAGGCAATGCTGATCTGGGTGAGCGCCTCGTCGACGTGCAGTTGGTTGAGACTTGGCATTGGTTCCTCCAAAGTGGCTAGTGGCTAGTGGTTAGTGGCTAGAAGCTAGCCACTGACCACTAACCACTAGGCACTGCTTTTCTGGCCCAGCGTTATCTAGCGCAACACGGCGGACCTCGGTTAATCGGCGGACGAGCGCGCTAGCGGTCGCCCGAGAACAAGGGAATAGGGAATAGGGAAGAGGGAACAGTGCCTGTTCCCTGTTCCCTAGGTCTTATACGTGAACGGCATCACCAGCACGCGGATCACATCGCCGGCGTTCACCGCAGCGTCGATCGCGATTCCGACGACGTTAATGTAGGTGCCGACAGCCTCGCTGACCGCCTTGACCTGCCCCTGCGCGTTGGCGATGTTCACATAAGCGCCCCGCGAGATCGCCCCGGAGGCCACCACACGCGAAATGCCAAACAAGCGCGTGCGCACGTTGCGCCCCAGCCCGCTCGAGGGAATCGAGTTGCTCGGCCAGGCAGCGCCGCTCGCCAGGGTGTACTGGCCGCCGGAATAGTCGGCCATGGCGTCCGGCAGAATCGATTCCTGGGCCACCCCGAGGAATTGCCCGTTCGCCCCGCTCGGCACGTTGCATCCGTCGGCGTATACCGAGCTATCCGGCCGCCAGGCAAGTGAACTTGCTGATTTCGATGTTGTAATTCAAATGGTAGCTTTGGTCGATCGCAGTGATATCACTCATTTCGTCTCCTCATTGGTGATTGGCGATTGGTGATTGGCGATTGAAGAACCCCATCACCAACCAGCCTCACCAATCAGAAATCCCGCCTCGGCGGGCCGCCGATCATAATGGCGGCACAAATCACAAATCGCAAATGGCCCCGCTGTCATTCTGAGCGCAGCGAAGAATCTCGGTAGTTCGAACAAGCCGAGAAGTCCAGGAGTCGAGGAGTGAAGAAGCCGAAAAGTGAAAAGGGCTTTTACTCCTCGACTTCTCGACTCCTCGACTCCTCAACTGCATTTTCGACTCCTCGACTTTCTAGGGCTTTGCTACCGGGGTCCCCGTGGTACCGGATTGATCTACCGCGGGCCTGCCGGTGGCCATGTTGGCCAGCACGGCGCTGATTGCGGCGGTCACGGCCTGGGTGATTTTGGCCAGGTCATCATCGCCGATCACTGTGCTGGCGGCCTGCTCTTGCCATTGGTCGGCCGCGGCCAGTTCGGCATGGCGAAGACCCTGCTGCGCGGCGGCATGAGCTACCCCCACCGCGTTGAGAAGAGCAAGGTTCGCGGCGTTCTGCGCGTCAGTCAGGATCTTGGTTTGCGCTGCCAGGGCCGTATCGAACATCAATTTGGTGTTTGCCGGCCAAGCTCCTCCGAGGCACGCCTCGGGCGGCGAAGACGGCGTATTTACGGTTCCATCCGACATGGTTTCTTCTCCTTCTCCGCGCGTAAGAGGCGCGGACCCCTGATTTGATCGCGTGATCGGGTGATCGGGAGAACAACCCACTAACCGATCTTTAGCCGATCAACCGATCTCGCGATCCTTTTGCCTTGACCTTGTGATCGTGAGAATCCGACGGACCAGCGGACCTGTTCACCCGATCTCCTGATCACCCGATCTCCCGATCCAGTTATTCTTCTTCCTGCGCTGCTTCCACGGCGGTAACGATCTCCTCCGAGTACGCTTGCCACAGGTCCGGCTTGTGTTTGGTGACTTCGGAGAGCGCCACGCCGATCGAGCACTTGTTCTCTTTGGCGTAGGCGTTCACCTCCGCCATCAGCGCTTGCTGCGCCGTGGGCTGCTCGCCGCCCCCGGCGTGCCCGTGGCTGCGCAGATCCACCACCGGCCGGGCCTGCTCGACCAGCGCGGCGAAAGCCCCGGCATCGGAGAGCGCCAGCTTCAGGGCGTGGGCGCGATTCCTCGGCAGCACCTTACCTGCTTTCACCGCTGCCTCCACTTTGCGCTCCGCTTCCTGGGCTTTCAGGATGGTGGAAAATCTTACGCGGCCCCCGTCTGCCAGCTTGCCTGCTTCCAGCAGGTTCAGCCTGCCATCGTGAATGCTCTCGGAGAGGGCGGCGAATTGATCCTGCGGGACCTCTGTGGCGCGCTTCACCATGGCCGCAATCTCGCCGAACGACTTCCCTGGCAGCCCGATTTCAGTTGCGAAAAGTTCCGCCAGCGTTTTGTTGTCCCTTCCTGCGCCGTCGTCGCCGTTATCGTCCTTGGGCTCCCAACCCTCGGGACCATCGGCAACGCCGATCAGTTCCTCACCGTCGAACACTCCAATCTTGCCCCTCTGCTCCGGCTCGAGGCGGTGCTTCTCGAGATGCTCCTCGGTGAGGCACTTCAACTTCAGAGTTTTTGCCATTTCCTTCTCCTCCTTCCTAGTCGAGGAGTCGAGAGTCGAAGAGTTAAGAAGTTCTCGACTTCTCAACTCTCGACTCCTCGACTGCTCTTGTGGCTGCCCGTAGGCAACCGAAATCTGATTGACTGGGCTGGGAACATGCAATTGTCCCAGGCTCACGAAAACTTTCTGACCGCCTGCCTCTTCCGCAAAGCAGGCAGCTTGCGCCATCTGCCCACTGCCCATCTGCCCATCTGCCGCTTGTATTTGCGGCAGCTCCTCGAGGAAAGGTTTGTTGACCAGCGCCAGGCTCGTCAGGGTTGTCCCCTGGGTCTTACCGGAGACTTTATCCTTTGCCCCCCAGCGGATCGCCGGGCTCACGTAGCGATATTCTCTATTTCGGATCAGCTCCCGGGCCCGCTCGGTCGGCTCATACCAACCCCAGAGAATGAATTTGTCATTGACGATTGGTGATTGGTGATTGCCTGTCCCGTTTTGAAATTCCTCCGGCTCGTCTAGTTTGACAATGCGCCCCGCCGAGAGCACCGGCCTGCCCGTGCCGAAGGGCACTTCCGAAGCGTGCTCGTAGTCGACGTTGATTTCTCGGGTCGGTTTCCTGACGAAGTTCTCCCGGATTTCATTCAGGTCTTCCAAGCCGATCGAGAATTCCTTTTCTGCGCCTTTCCACTTACCAGTGACCGCGATCGGAATCCGAATCAGGCCAATGGCCGGCGGCTCCGCCAGCATCATCACAAACCGCGGCCCTTCGGCATTGGCGATTTGAGATTTGTGATTTGCGATTGCCTCTGAATCCAGCCGGTCCGCATCGACCCGCTGCGGGTCGTCTGGCAGTTCAATTCCCTCGGACCTATAGAGCTTCTTGAGCTTGGCGATGGCTTCTTCCTTCCCCGGCCCTTCGTACTTGTTCCCGCGATAGCCGCCGTGCAGTGCCGCCCATGCCGCCCCCATCAAACGATGGTCGGGCTTGCCCTCGCTGCCCCGCACCCGCAAATGCCAGGTCGTCGGCTTCGCCGCGTCCTCGACCACGAGATAGTGCGAGCTGGGATGCTCGCCGTCCGCCTCTTTCTTCGTCATCGCAAACCTCTTGTAGCGCAGGGCCCGCATTCCGGCCCTGCGGCTTTTCTTTATCGGGCGCAAGGACCGCAGGGCTGGAAAGCGAGCCCTGCGCTACCCGCTACCTGTAGATCACGCTTACCGCCACCGGCGCGGACGTTCCGTATCCACCCGAGCAGGCAAATGTATACTTGGTCAACTGCCCGAAGCCCAGCGCAGCCGTGCTGGATATCGAGGAGGTGGTTACGGACGTCGTGCCGAGCTCCTCGATGACCGTCCAGGCATTTACCGCATTGCTCGAAACACTCACGGAGGCCGCCGTGCCAAGGCTGAGGTAGTTTGTGCCATCGTAGCTGGTCTTGGCCTGCACCGTGCAAGTCGAATAGCTGCCCGTCACCGTACCGAACGTCCACTGAATTTGGGCCTCGTGCGCGGAGGTTGTGGGCGTTGCAGTGGTGTCGGCGGTGGCGCCGGCTATCGTAATCGCGGGCGTGTCCGTCACCACGCCCACCGGCCGCGGCTGCACGCTCGGTCCGCTTGGCCACGCCAGCGCCGCCAAACCCAACGCCGCCGCAATAATCGAGGCTACGAATAATCCATGGCGTTTCATCCTTCCTCCATTTCCGATTTGCGATTGGTGATTTGCGATTTTCAATCACCATTCACCAATCACCAATCACCAATCACCGATCCCTATTCCGTAATCCGCAACGTTATGTCCCCTTGGTACTTTTCACCGATCGAAGAAACGATCTGCACGGAGATGGTGTGCGTCTCCCCCGCTACTCCGCCCGTCACCTTGAAGGCCACCGCCGTGCCGGAGGTCGAAATCGTGGGTGACGGCGCGGCCGCAATGACCTCGTCAGTCGAGTCCCGCCCGGTCAGGTCGTTCACCGCTGTGACCGCAGTGATGCTGGCGATGGTGTTCCCCGCGCCAAGGTCGGAGCTGAAATCGAGCGAGAGTGCGAATTGCTCGAAGGGAGATTTGTAAATGGTCATCAGTCGTCAGTCCTCCCGCCGCTTTCTTAATGCACCGGCGCTTCTCCGGTCTTGGCCTTCCCCGGCACGCTGCCCGCCTTGCTCTTCCCTGGCAGAGTGAACTGGTGCCTGCCCTGCACCAGGATCACCACATCCGCCTTCAACGAATCATCCAGCACGAGATTCTCTGCCACGCCCCGAATCGCCGCCAGGGTCCTTACCAGCGTGTCGCTGGTGGTATCCCTCTCGATCAGCGCGCGCAGGTAGCCGGCATTCTCCGCCAGCGTGTCGCTGGCAGTATTTATCTCCGCCGCAGTGCGAGCGAACGCCCCGAGACGAGCAAGGGCATCGGCGGCCGTGTTCGTCTCCGCCAAGTTTGCGAAATGCCCGCCCTGGCTCGCGAGGTTGTCCGAGGCCGTGTTTGCCTCGCCGACCCCACGCCCAAACGCCGCCACTCGAGCCAGCGTGTCGCTGGCAGTGTTTGTCTCCGTGTCGCCCCGCACAAAGGAAGCCGCGCGCGCCAGACTATCGCTTGCCGTTTGCGTCTGAGCCGGTTTTGCCGTGTAGCTTTGCAGCGCAGGTTTGAAGGTGGCCACGATTCCGGCGTACCAGTCAGTGGCGTTTCTGGTCCAGGTAGCCGCAATTGACCCCGCCAAGGGCTGCACCTGGTATTCCAGCAGGCCGTACAGGAGGCTGGCGAATCCCGGCCCGGAAGATGGGTTGTTATTATATGTACCGGCGAAGCCGACGATCAGTTCCCCGTTCAAGCTGGGTGTGACTTCAGGGGTAGACATATTGGGGATGCTGCCGTCACCAGGCGTTGTGCCGTTGGCAGTGCTTGAACAGGCGTCTAAAGGGCTGGAAGTCGCCCGCCCGGTAAGCTCGGCGCTATAGATTCTCATTTGTGTGTTGCTGCCGCCGTACGTCTCTGTAATCGTGTTACTCGAGGTTGTGGAGGTGTTCAGCGCATAGAAAAGCTCCAGCCGGTAGTTGCTGCTACGCCAGGGAACTGCGCCCACTCCGCAGTCGATGTAAGTATTGTTCGCCGTGTCGGTGGGTGTTCCGAGTGAGCCGCTTCCGAGCACATAAATCCCCGCCACGATCAGGCTGGGATTGCTTAGCGCACTGTCGAAAGTTACAGAAATGCTCGTGGTCGAGCTGAGCACACCATACTTTGTCTGTTTCTTTACCCATTTAGCCGGCTGCGCCGCCAGCGACGTTAGCGCGTCGGCCGCCGTGCTGGTTTGCAAGCTGACGCGGGTAAAGGTTCCCACGCGGCCCAGAGCGTCGCTGAGGCTCAGGGCATCGCTCATCACCGCCAAGTACCCGGTCGGCGCGACGGCGGAGAGGAGATCGGCGAGCAGGCTGCTCTCATCAGCAGTCCTGGCGAAAGTTCCCAGGCGCGCCAGGGCATCGCTCGCCGCGTTGCTCTCGGTATCACCGCGCCCGAAGGCGCCCAGCCGCGCCAGGTTATCACTCGAGCTGTTTGTCTCCGAAGGCCCGCGCCCGTAGTTCGCCATGCGCGCCAGGGCGTCGCTCGTGCTATTGCTCTCCGTGTCTCCCCGGCCAAAGGCTGCGCTGCGTGCCAGCGCATCCGAAGTTGACTGCGTCTCGGAGATCGGTGCGGTGTAAGATTGACTGCCGGCCTTGAAGGCCGCTAGTCCCAAGAGGTTATAAGGCCCGGAGTTCGACTGCGTGCCCTGAAGCGTGTAGGTGGATGGCCCATTAGTGACTACCCTGGAGAATATCGCAAATCCATAATCCGAGACTCCGTTCTGAGCGCTGTTGTACAGAACCGTCCAACCGTTTGTTCCGGCGAAGGTTCCCATTCCCGGCGCGTGAGTCGTGGCGCCTCCGAACAAAAACTCGGTGGCTTGCGCTGTGGTGCCCGTGGCCCCGCTGGTAAACGGAGTGCTGGTCTCTGCCGTGTCGTATTCCACCTGATCGAAGGATGATGAGGCCGCAGTACCAGCCACTTCTGCCACGGCGAAACCGTAATGGAGGCCCGCAGCGAAGTTGACCGTCACGGTCGTCACTCCAGTGGTGACCCGATCAATGGAGGCAAAGCACTCTGCGAGCGTATCGCTGCCCACGCCCGCTGGACAGGTGCCGCGAATCGCGATCGAATCTGAGGCGCTGTCTGTGACGCTCGTGGGCGTGTAGGTTCCCCCGCCGTAGGAAACATACACCAGCAGCGAATGGTTGGAGCCGGTTGGGGCAATCGTGTAGGTACAACTTGCCCCGACGGTCAGGCATGCTCCAGTGCTGACGGAAACGAGATCAATCGGGGATGTGCTTGTGTAAGAGAGGGCTGCATAGAAAGCGTAACAGTTTCCAGTATCACCACCTATGGAGGGAAAAGTGCTTGGCCACGTCGAGAAAGGAGAACCCAAGGGGGCGGCGCTGTAAACTGTAGACTTTCCATTTGCGCAAGCCTGGGCATGTCCACCTCCGTCGTAGCCATTCATTCCGATGTGCATGGTGGCAGAGGCCGCAGCCGCGCAAATCCAATATTGAGTCCCCGCGCTCAAAGTTCCTACTCCGGTGGGAGTCAAAGTGTTCCAATGTGAACTGGGTGTGCTGCCTGAAGTTGCTCCCGACATGAGCGAACCCGGAACTCCCGAAGCATCTGTGTAGAAGGCCGTGCCCCAGGTACCTGCGCCCGGCGCGTCCCACCACACATGCGCGGAATCCACTGTGCTATTTACACTCGGTGTGAAGGGGGTGCAATAAGCATAACTGTTTGGAATGTCGTAATTAAGCACGGTTGTTCCGCCCGTGTTGACGATGGCGGCGTGGCTTTGGCCAAGCGCCGGCGTGGGCAGCGTCACTCCGAGCAGCAAAACCAGCGCGAGTTGGAGAAAGCGTCGCATATGCAGTTCTCAGTCATCAGTCGTCAGTAGTCAGTAAGAGCAGTCACTGAAAACTGACAACTGATAACTGACGACTTCCTTTAGAACGTGACCGTCCACGTCACCGCCAGGGTGTCGTTGTTCGCCAGCGAGACCGCTGAGAAAGTGTTCTCGAAGCAGAGCGTGCCGCCGCTCGTGTTGTTCAGGATGCCGGCTTTTTGCGCGCTCTGCGCCCCGGTGGCCGTAAAGGTATACGCCAGGGTGTAGCTCGTGGCATTCGAGGCGTGCGAGGCCGCGCCCGCAGCCCTCGAGAGGCCGTTGGCGGTGATTTCCGAAGCCACCGCCGTATCCGCGGCGCCCGGCGCCCCGGCATCGTTCGAGAGCGCGATGTAGGTGCACACCGCCGCCGTGGTTCCCGCCATCTGGTTGTACTGCCAGTTGATCCCGGCGTTGGTGCGCAGATTGTGCACCGTCTTGTCGTAGAAGATCGTGCCGTCCGCGTGCCGCGCCACCAGGTGGACCATGTTGGGCGCCCGAGGAGTCAAGGAGTCGCGTAGCGCAGGGCCCGCTTTCCGGCCCTGCGGCTTTTTGTGCGGCGCCGCGAGAAGAGCCGCAGGGTCCGCCGCGGCGGACGAGCCCTGCGCTACCTGCGCATACGCGGCCTTGCCGAACAACTCCTCGCCCATGTTATTGAGGAACTCGGCGAGGGACAGCCCACCCTGGAAGTTCACGTACTTCCAGTGAGTGCCTTGCGGGGTGGTAATCTTGACCGGGATGGCATTCGCTCGCCTCGGCAGGGCGGGATGCGTCAACTGGGTGGGATCGCCATTGGCCAGGAACCGGGACATCTCGTGGTGCGCCACGATCGAGCCTGCCACCATCCCGAAACAAAGAACCAGCAATACCCATCGCGTTATGGTAATTTTTTTCTCTATCATTCACGTCCTCCTTAGTCGAGGAGTCGAAAGTCCAGAAGTCGAAGGTCAAGAAGTTTGACTTCTCGACCCTCGACTCCTCGACTGTCATTTCCTCACTTCCGACCCCGCGTTCTCACCTGGCGTTTCTCCATTCACTACTCAAAATTCCGCCGCCGTGGTCTCCGGCTCGACCGGCGCATCACTTGGCACGGTTTCCTCGAGTCGCCGCTGCACGGGGGCGTAGCGGGCGCGCGGCGTTTTCGACTTGAGCGGCATGCCGCACTTCTTGCGGATCCAATTCTCCGTGTCATCGTCCGGCTGGAGCAGGTCCACCTCGAATTTGCCCACCTCCTTCGCCACCTCGAGCAGCTCGAGAGGATTGATCACGATGATGTTCGAGGTCACCAGGCGCGGGTAAGGTAATTTGAAATTTGAAATTTGAGATTTGAAATCAGCTTGGGCCGCCTGCTCACTGCCGACCTGCCGATCTGCCGGCTCCTCGGCTCCTCGATTGCTCGACTTCTCGACTCCGCCATAGTTATAGTCCACCAGCCGCCGGATCGAGGTGTTTGTGATCGTTTCGTCAATCTTGCGCGAGAGTGCCTCGAGCGAGAGGTAGAAGAAATCGCGCATCGAGCCGCCCAGAGCGCGCGAGCCGGTCTGCGTGGTTCCGAGGGTAAGGAAGTTGGCCAACACCGAGCGCATGATCATTTCGCTGTGGTGCTGGATGGAAGTCTGCGGGTCGCGGACCCGGCCGGAGATTCCGGTCAAGGCAAACTCCCAGCCGTTAGGCAACGAAAGCCCGGTGTTTTCATGCGCGGCGAGCATCTGCACCCAATTCTGCGCTGCCTTGCGGTCCTCGGTGGAAACGTTGGGGCCTTGCTTGATGGTCGGCACGCCCAGGCCATTGCGCTCGATCGAGATGGCGTCAATGCGGTAAATCTGGCTCTTCATGTACCAGTGCTGATAGGCCGCCCGCAACACGGAGCGTCCGTAGAAATACGCCCCTTCCATGTCGTTCACGAAGAAGGCAATCTTTTCGGCCGGCACCAGCACATTAACGAAGTTGTTGCCGCGGTAGCCGTACTGCTCGAGGTAAAGCAGGGATTCGCCGTCCTCATCCACGTGATAACGATAGAAGGTGTAGGGCAGGCGCGGGGCGAGCTTGCGCAGCCGAACCTTCTCGCCGTCGATATGCCACAAGTCCTCGTGCGCGGCGCAGCCGAAATCCAGGCAGAGAAGCGCATTCTCCTTTACCGTCTCGAAGTTCTGTGTTACCCAGCAGCCCGTGCTGGTGGGCGATTCGAGGCCGCCCAAGAGGTTTTCGCGCACCTCGTCGGCGATCTGCTTGGCCAGCGCGAAGCCCGGCTCGTTTTGCTTGAGGCCGGGCACGATCTGATAATCAGCCGCCCGGATGGGCAATTTGCAAGCCAGCAAGGCCGCCTTCACATCCGCATCCGAGCGCCGCATTTTTTCGTAAATCAGGAAGGCGTTGCGGCCCTCGAGGACGGGGTTGTACTCGCCCAGGTCGCGGATGAATCCCGCAAAGTTCGCTGTGCCTACTGCGCCACGCAAAGAAGTATCCACGCCACCGCTGGGTAGCGCAGGACCCGCTTTCCGGTCCTGCGGCCCTTGTGTGGGGGCAGGAAGAACCGCAGGGCCGGACCGCGGGCCCTGCGCTACCTGAGGCTCGGGCACGGCGTCCTGGCCGGGCGAAGTGTTCAGGCCCACTTCATTACCAATGGGGCCGCCGGGGAACAAGGTCACCATCGGGTAAGTAATGGCTGGCGTCACCACCTGTCGAATTGTTTCAAGCCAACTCATTTCGTTTCCGGTCGGCGATCGGTGATTTCCGATTACCCAATCACAAATCGCAAATCACCAATCGCAAATTCAAAATTCTGCCGGCAGCGGGGCCGGCATCCACAGCGCCGCTCGAGGCGTTCCCACAATCACCCCGTCGCTCAGGTGTGAGGTGGGCTGCTCCGCCGCAAGGTCGGCAAGGGCTTTCGCCCAGAACTCATCCGCGTGGCCGAGGTCGGTGCGTTCGGCATCGAAGCGGGTATTGCCCGCCGCGGTAGTGAGTTTCTTCACCGCGCCAAAGGCGCGGGCGATTTCGGGGGCGTCAGGAATAAGATCCAGCCGCTGTTCCATGCGTCGCTTGACCCGGTAAGCCATGTCTTCCTTCACCGCCCCGGTAAAAGTCACCGGCTCGACGCGCGGCCCGAACTCCTGTTGCAAGGATTCGGCCAGCGGGGCCCCCATGCCCGTTGAGTCAATGCAGGCGCGGCGCACCAAAGGACGCCCGTCCGGGCCGGGCAAGGAAAGCAGTTCGCGGGCGAAGGCGAGTTGCTCGGCGAAGGGGGTGTTCGACAAGGTTCGAACCATGCGGGCCACGGCGACCCTGCCGGGCCGTAGGGGCGGTTCGCGAACCGCCCCTACGGCATCCTGGGCCCCCGCGAGGGCCGCCGTCACAGTTACACGGTCGAGCCAAAACACCGTGCGGTCGTGGTGACGCCCGATATCGATGCCCAAGTAGAACTCCCCATCAGGTAGGGGCGGTTCGCGAACCGCCCCTACGGGCTCCAAACCAGGGTGGGGCGCCGAGGCCAGGAACTGGGGAGGGCAGTCCTTTGAGGCCTCGGCGCTGGCGCACTGGGCGACGAGTGCGGGCGGGATGAAATTCTCCGCGGTGGACATGAACTGGCAACAATACTCCTGCTGCCAGGAGGTTTCGTCGTCACAACCCGCGCGGAGGAGTTGCAGGTCAATGCTGAGCCCCTGGCGGATGGCCTCATAAATGTCCACGCAATGGCCACTCCAGATCGGGAGATCGGGAGATCGGGTGATCGGGTGAGCGGGAAACTCCAAATCCGAAATTCGCAAATCACCCCGACTTTTGAGTTTCGTTTTTTGATTTTCGGTTTTCCGCAGTTCACCCGATCGCCCGATCACCCGATCACCCGATTCCACCAGCCCCGCCGCTTTCGCAATCTCATAGAACTTCCCTTGCTGCCCGTTGGGGGTCGAGATCACCTCGAGGCAATAGCCGCGCGTGATGGTAGGGAAGAGGGCGGCATAAATTTTGTCGGCATCGGCGTGGAAAGCGAATTCGTCCAGGGTGACGTTGCCCGTATAACCGCGGGCGGTGTCGGGATTGGCTGGAAGGCCGTAGATGACCGACCCGTTGGCGAACCGGACTTCCAATTGCTTGATCAGTGTGCCTTCGAAAAAGGTGGACTCGCAGGCCCGAGCCAGAATCCCGCAGGACTGAACGTGTTCCTGGACTTTCTCCATCAGCAGACGCGACTGCCGCTCGCCCTTGGAAAGGAAAATCCATGTGGTCTTCTTTTTCAGGCACTCGAGCAGGGCGCGGATGGAAGCGGCAAAGGAATAACCAATCTGGCGAGCTTTCACCACGATCTTGAGGGGTGAGTCATCCTCCACCCAGCGGCACTGGTAGGGAAGTAATTGCAAAGCAGGACCTAAAGGTTCGAGGAGGGGCGCTCGCGGTGTCCCCCCACTGTCATTCCGATCCGTCAGCCGACGGAGAGGAATCTCGCTCTGATTGTCTTTTCCATCAAGACTTCTTGGTTTGCCTTGACCGCCGTCGCACCTCGGGGCAGAGCGAGATTCCTCTCCGTCGGCTGACGGATCGGAATGACATCCGTCCGGTTTGGGTGCGTTGCCGCAGGATTCCTGGATCTTCATGCGTGGTTGGCCATCCGACACATCGCATACCGACATTGGGGCGGCAGAGCCACGCGGAGCCTCTGTGCTCTCGCAAGTTTCCTGCCCCAACTGTCGACTGTCGACTGTTGACTGTCGATTCCCCTGCGTCGACTCTCGGCTACCTCGCGGATTGTTACGCTTTCGCAAGGGCATCAACAGTCTCCTCGTAAAGCAGCGGTTGAGAGCAAAGCCCGTAGAGCTGCTGGATCTTTTCCAGCACTTCCGGCCCGATGGGATCGCCGGCATGGTGCGCCCTGAGCTCGCCCTCCAGCCTCAGAATGTCGCCTTGCATCTTTGCTTGCGTGATCAGGATCAAATTCGTCCTGGCACGGGAATACTCCAACTCCTGCTTCGCCTTTTTCCTCTGCATCACGAGTATCTGGCGCTTGAGGTTCAGGTTCTCGCACTCCATGCGGTAGCGCGCCGCTTCCCTGGGGTTCACCACCGAGGCATCCCGATTGACTCTCGAGTAGCCGGTCAGGAACGTGGCCCTGGCCAGCCGGGCCTCGGCGGATTTGGGGTTCTTGTCCAAGGATGCTAGGAGAGCTTCAGCGTCTTCGACCTGGCGGAGCGCGCGTTGGGTTTGCAGATCCCGGTTGCCCTGAAAATAGGTCTTGACGGCGTTGAGCGTGATGCGTTTCCCACCCCGCGCGTTCACCGCCTCCACCACGTCCTCGAAGGTCACGCCCTCCGTGAGCATCTTGTCCACCAGGGCTTTCAGATTCGAGTCCGATCCCAGGACGTGGTTCACTGTCTCAGTGCCATGTGCCGTCTTGGTTTCTTCCGTTCCCACAGCGCCATCTGTAAGCGGTGGCGTTGGGGAAGAGCGGGCACGGCATGTCATCGAGTCGCTTGGCGTCGGCGGCTTGCCCGGCGCCGCTTGAATCGCGGCCTTACCGTCCTGAGGGTTTTGTCTGGACAGACGTCTGCTCATTACCGGGGCTCCACGTAGATGCCTTCGTCGGCCGGAAGGCGGCCGTCGAAATAGTCGATGCCCTGGGCCGTGATTTTCACCAGAGGAATTTCAGTCCGCGAGCGCGGCCCGCGCACCCGCTCCACCGCCACGAGCCTCTTTTCCATGAGATAGGCGATGTGGAAATTCAATTCTTCCAAGGGCACGGGGTAGCCAAAGATGTCCAGCTCACCCTGAAGAAGCGGCAGGGTGGCCGCCTGGGGGTAAATGAGCCCCAGGTAGTAGAGGATCTTGCCGCGGATGATTTCCTTATGACGAACAGTAGCGGCCATAATTGATTAACTCCTCAAAACAAAGTATCGAGAGTGGAATCAGGCCTGGGCGTCTTGACGGACGCGGAGCCTTGCAGAGTCTCCGCGCTCCGGCCCGGAAAGCGCGCTCTCTCCGATTCCACTCCTGCCGCATCGAGTGCGGCCGATTCCAGCGGCCCACGCGACGAATCGAGCCCCGGCGAGCGGGATTCCAGTACCTGCGTTAAGTCGGAAGAGGAGCTGCATCGCCCTGGAAATCCCGACTTGGCACGCAGCGCGCAGAAATCCTCGCCGCTGCGGCAGCGCAGGCGGTTCATATCTCGATGCAGGGCTTTCAGGGCGATAAGGATTTCCTGGTGCTCGAAGCTCTCCTGGCTCTCGCGATGTTCGACCGAATTGGCCAGACGAGAGAGCGCATCGGCTTGCCCGCTCTGCGCGCCCAGGAACTGCTCGATGTATTGCCGCACCAGGCTGTAAGCGCCGTCCATCTGCTGGCGCTTCACTTCCATGGACTTCTCAATCCAGTAGTGCGCCAAACGGAGAACACCGTAGCCGAAAATGATGAGGACCAGAATGCCGGGGCCCCACCAGAGCGCGATGCGTTGAATGTCCAGAGGGCTCATCGGACCAGCACCCCCGCGATGAATCCGCCCGCAAAGATTTCCACGGCTCGGAAAAAGCGCGAGCGCCAGGTGCCGCGAGCGGCTTTGAGCTCCGCCCGATGCGCCTCCTCAGTGCGGGCCAGGATCTGATCCTTGTCCGCCAGAGCCGTGTTGAGCTTGGCAATCGTCGCCGACTGTTGCTGCTGGAGAGCGGAGTCGAGCTTCGCCTCCTGCTCGCAGTTCGAGACCTGTTGCCCCATAACCTCGGCTTGCTGACGGCAGGAATCGAGCTCAATTAAGGCGGTTTCAACTTTCCGCACCCCCTGGTCGGAGAGCACCAGCGCGGGAGTGGAGGCGCTCGAGGCGTCGGGCGCCAGAGGCTGAGTGCCAGGGACCGGCCGTGTCTGGCCCGCTTCCGCTGGGTTACTCCGGCCCTCTCCCCCTGAATTACTCCGGCCCTCTCCCCCTTGGGGGAGAGGGTGGACCGCGCTGACGTTTTCATCAGTCAGCGCGGGCCGGGTGAGGGGGTCGAGGGGTTGCTGCCCCGTTCCCTGTTCCCTATTCCCTGCCTGCGGGCCGAAGCCCTTCGGCAGGCGTAGGCCTGTCACCTGTTCTTGGAGGCGAGAGGCCACCCGGCTCACCACATCCGCTGTGGGAAGGGTGGCCACCTCGTTGGTGTGCGCGAGCTCCTTTTGGCGGAGTGACCCGAGACTTTGACGCAGTCCTTCAGCCTCGCGCACGAGCTTTTGCCGCTGAGCTTCAAGCTCCAGGGCGGCCTGGGTGCTCTGCTTGGCATCCCGCAGCGCGCCGGCCGCCTGCTGTTGCAACTGGGAGATTTGCTCGTCGGCTTGCTTCTTCACTTGCTTGGTCCCCTCGATGTCGCGCTGCCGGGCTTGGTGCTCGCAGGACCAGGCAAAAAACATGATGACCACACCCGCCAGAGCGGCGGCAGGCAGACCGGGAAACATCCGCAAGAGCCCCTGCACCAGGCTGAGGCCCGCCAGTTTGCGGCCTGCGGCGACAATCTTGCCTAAGTACGTTGTCGGCGACGGTGCTGGGGTGTTCACCATTACTTGCTCCCCAATAGGCGTTGCAGCGTTTCGTTGGCCTTGCCTAACCCGTAGAGCGCCGCAATGAACAGCGTAAGGCCCTCCAGGCTGGGAAGGACATGTGTGTGGAACACAAGGTAGGTGATCCAACCACACGCGAAACCCAGGGCGATAAATGCGCCCAGGCGGCTGAAGCTGGCCTCGCCCGATTCGGAAAAGAGTTGCTGAAGAAACTTTTTCATGGCTTGTTTCAACGACCTTCCTTCCTTTCTATGATTAACGCTCGATAGATTTCCATGCGCATCAGGCCGTTTTCAACGTAGTTAGGATCCGCGGTCCTGCCGTCGGGTCGGCCGGTGTTCCAGCAGCGGAACATCTTTTCAAACTCGCGCGAGAGGCTGAGCTTGTAACTTACGGCGAACTCCGCCAGCAGTTGATTCGCAAAGTGATAATGAAATCGCGGCTCGACCAGGTCTCGGACCGTCCTGCGCCACCCAAGCACGTGGAAACCCATGATCTGCACGTAACCCCACGAAGAAGCCAGCTCGCGCAGGGCCTCGTCCGCCAGACGGGAAAGTTCGCCGGCTTGGCCGGGTGCGAAGAGGGAGTTGAGGAACAGTGCGTGAAACTCGCCAGTCTTGGGATGGAGGACTTCCGCGAGTTCCTTGCAAAGCGCCTCAGCGTCAATCCCACCGTAACGGGGACGCTCGCCCGCCGCTACCGCCTTCAGGTGGCGATACACGGAAGGCTCAAAACGGACTGCCGCGGAGTTTCCGCCGGATTCGTTGGCGGTCAACGCGCCCAGGAACTCGGCAGGGACTGAGGACGAGTGGCAGGCCTCCTGGATGAATTCGTCGCAACGGGTAAATACTTTCTGAACCAACCTGCGTTCAGCCTCAGTGCGAGTTGCTGCTTTTGGATGAAGGGCGCCGCTCGGCGAAACGCCCCTTGGGGGAAGAGCCATGGGCGCCTCCTGGCGCGGCCCTGTGCTGGCAAATATCATCCTCGCGCTCACCGCGTCCTGCTGCCTCGCGCCTTGCACTGCTCGATTCATATGTGTAGCCTAGCACGTGGAAATGGTACGGTGGGAAAAGGTGGAAAAGATGTAAAAGATTTTTTTATCTGCCTGAGCCTGAAGGTGATAGCGGCGCAAGCCTCTCTCACATTGTGAAAATGACCCCCACTACTGGCGCATTTTGATACACACATGGGAAAATCTGCATATGTTCAGGAGAGGAGAACACCGTAATGCGGGCAGTCATCCAAAGAGTTAGAAGGGCGGAAGTGCGAGTTAGCGGCCACGCCGTGGGGGCCGTGGGCGCGGGATTGCTCGTGCTGCTGGGCATCGGCAAAGAGGACACGCTGGAAGCCGCGGAATCACTGGCGGATAAGATCGCCAACCTGCGCATCTTCGACGACCCGCAAGGCCGCATGAACCGGTCCCTATTGGAAGCCAAGGGAGCCCTGCTGTGTGTTTCCCAGTTCACGCTTTACGGCGACTGCCGCAAGGGCCGTCGCCCCAGCTACGACCGGGCGGCTCGGCCGGATATGGCGTGCCGGCTCTATGAGGCTTTCGTGGGCGCGGCGCGGGCCAAGGGAATCACTGTCGAGACCGGACAGTTTCAGGCCATGATGGAGGTGGAACTCGTTAACGACGGGCCGGTGACCCTGTTGCTCGACTCGGAGCGCATCTTTTAGGAGGCTGAGGAGACAGGGCGTAGAGGCGGCTTTACGCCGCCATCGCTCGTTGAATTCATTGGAGATATGGCGGGGTAAACCCGCCGCTACGTCCCACCGGAGCAGCCCTAATCAGGACAGCTTGGCGATTCGGCTCGAGACTTCCTGGGCAAAGCGATTGATGAACCCCCGGGTATATTCCCACGGGTCGAGTTGCTTGTCCTCCATCAGGGGGGTCAAGTCGGTGCCGAAAATCAGCGAGGTGGACTCATCAACGCCGTGGGAAGCGAGATAGGTGGCGTTGGCGCGCCTGCGGCCCATGGTCGCAAGATCGTATCGCTTCCCACCGCACACCTGGGAATCGAACACGCCCACCAGCGACATGGCAAGGTTCTCGTGAGCCTCCACGTTGAAGACGACCTTGTCATCGTCAATCAGCCAATCGAGGTTACGCCAGACTTCACAGCCGTAAAGATGCTGCGGTCTCGCCTCGCGTGGCAACTCCCGCAGGGCGCGGATAGTTCGCAGGGTCGTGGCGACGTGCGTATCGTGCTTGTCGGCGAGGTTGTGGGTGTAAATCACCTGGGGCTTCGACGCCGCGATGATTTTCTTGAGGTCTTCCACCACCTGAGTGTTGGCGCCATCCTTGATTGCGCTGCTCGAATAATCAAGGAAGACGTGGGCCGTGTACTCGCCGACGAAAGCCGCTTTCTTCTGTTCTTTGCGCCGCACAACTTGCATCTCCGCGTCCGTGTAATTTGCGTAGAGACCGTCGCGGGGGCTGCCGCTGCCGTTGGTGACGGTCACCCCGGCGAAACCCTTGTCCGGCTTGCCGAAGCACTCCAGAATGCCGTGGTAGGCCATGATCTCGATGTCATCTTGATGGGCCGATACGGCAAGGTGAGTAGTCCGGGCGAGTGCCGCATCCGCGGCAGAGCCGTCAGGGACGTAAACTTCCGCTCCAGAATTCTGTAATTGCATCCTATTTCCTCCTTAATCATAGCGAAGAGGGAACAGGGAATAGGGAACAGGGAACAGGGGAGCAGCGATTAGGAACTGGGAACGAAGCATTCCCTGCTTTATATTGCATATTTCAATATTCCCTATCGTAATATTATATTATTTCCGTGTTCTCCTATTTCCTCTTCCCTCTTCCCTGTTCCCTCTTCCCTGTTCCCTATTCCCTAACGCAGGGCCGGCAGGCTGGCCGCGGCCACCGCCTGGCCGACCCGCCGCGTCGCTTCATCTGGCAGCCGCAGCCTGATTTTTTGCGCCAGGTCGGGGAACTCCTTCTGAAGCACATCTTGCGCCCGGTTCAAAATAATATTTCCACCTTCGCCTGAGGTCACCCGACCGAGAATCAGGACGTTGCGAAGCACGTAGAAGTCCGCGTAGTGCGCGATACCATATCCCACGTAACAGCCTATGGTCTCGAAAATCTGCCGCGCGCGCGCCTCCCCGGATTGCGCCATTTCCTGGACGAGCTTGAGTTGCTGGGCAGGACCGAGGCGCGCGTCCAACTTGATCCCAGCCTCGGCAGCCAGCCTGAACACCGCCTGCTGTGAGAAATACAGCGCGCCACAACCTCGGTCGCCCGACCACTCATCGATGGGAGCCTCGGCGTCATAGTCCACAGGGCAGAAGGCCAGTTCGTTCAACCAGGTGGTAAGCTCGCCGCTTTCGGTGACGTAACCTCCCGCTTCGCTTGAGCCGAGAGCAATCCCCAGCACGGCGTTATCTTGAAGCGACATGGAGCCGGCCAGCGCGGTCACTTCGCCGTCGTTGACCACCTCGAAGGGAATCCCCTCCCAGGAGCGCTTCATGTCAATAAAGAGGTTTCCGATCTTGGTCTCAAAGAGATCTCGCGGCACAGCGCGAAAGAGCGAAGCCACCCGCGGTCGATTGTTGATGTAAATTCCCGCTGAGCTGCCGCCAATCGCGTCCACGCGCGGCAGGTGACCGACGGCGGATTTCAGCCCTGTCATGATCTCGTTGTAGTGATAGCTGGGGTCAGCGGCATTGCGGGGATCCCAAACCACTTCTTCCGTGAAAACAGGTTCTCCGTCGACCACGGCGGCCACTTTACGGTCCGTAGCGCCCAGGTCGAAGCCGATGCGGCAGCCCTCGAGATGCCGCCCCAGCGCCATGGTGCCCTCCGAGGGCGCAGGGGTTTTTTCGGGGCTGGTAATCTCGACCGTGAACGGCTTCTGGTACACGCCGCCCATGAATTCCGCGTCCCAAGCGCGCGCGCCTTGCGATGAATAGGTCTGACGGATATGCTCGCCCACGCGGCGCGGCCCTCCCACTACCACCCTCCATCCGCCGTGCATCCAGAGAAGAAACTTCACCAGCCTCTCGGCATAGGGGACGTTGAATTGCCAGGACTCGTGGCTGTCGTCGAAGCACATGGTCTTGTAAATTGAAACGAAGCCCTCATGACGTTCGAGCGCAATGGTCAGTGGGACTCCCTTACCGCTATCCCGCACCGCCTTCAGGTAGGCGCGATTGGCTAGTACCGCTGGAGAAAAACTCTCGTGAAGCGGCGGGACAACGCGGGGCTTCACGAGTTTTGCAAACTCATTCATGTTTCACCCGGAGCAATCACGACGGCTTAACACGTCAACTTCGCCGTTCGCATGCAGCAGAGAGTATAAGGGCGACTGCCGCCGCCAGTCAAGAAACGGGAAAGCAGAAACGGGAAAGCAGGTTTCAGGTGCTAGGTTTCAGGTGTAGGGGCGCCCCTTGTGGGTGCCCATCTGAGGCGAACTCAGAGCGGCTCTGCCGCCCCGACTTGCGGAAAGCCTCCGGCTTTCCGGCCAATGCCGTACCTTTCGTCCTCCTCCGCGCAGGCTGGAAGGCTGAGCCTTCCAGCCTGCGCGGAGGAAGTTGTTCACGACGTACTTCCTTCGGAAAGGCGAAGCCTTTCCGCACGTCAGGCGGCGGAGCCGCAGGTTGTCGCCGACCAGATGCAGCGTAATCTCGACAAGCACGACAACATGCAGCCCGCTCCGCGGACCTCCCGCCGCCGACGGGTCGTAGATTGACCTTTATGGCGGCCAGCCCGACAATCCAGACTTCCAAATGCACACTTTGTCACCCTCCCGCCAAGGCAGAATTCTCTCCTTGACAGCTTAGGAGAGCGGGCGTATATAGGTGTTAGACCTAGCCGACTTAGGAGAGCACATGGACCACCTTGCTGAGCTTCTTCCCGGTACCCTTGACCTGCTCATTTTGAAGGCCGTCTCCTTGGGGCCACAGCACGGCTACGGCGTGTTGTTGCGCATCGGGCAAGTCTCCGGCGGCCGATTTCAAATCGAACAAGGGGCACTCTATCCGGCGCTCTACCGCCTGGAGCATCAAGGCGTGCTGCGGAGCGGATGGGGCACTTCGGAAAATAACCGCCGGGCCAAATTCTACCGGCTCACTCCTGCCGGCCGCAAGCGCCTCCGCGACGAGGCAGCAGGCTGGCAGAAACTCGTGGCTGCCGTGACCAGCGTGCTTTCGGCGCGTCCAGAGGAGGTGTGACATGTTCGCCCGCATACGTTCCATGTGGCGGGCAGTTACCCGCCGCACTGCCTGGGAACAGGGCCTCAATGAAGAACTGCGTTCGCATGTTGAATGCCGCACCGAGGACCTGATGCGCGCCGGCCTGACCCGAGAGGAGGCTGAGCGCCAAGCTCGCATCGAACTCGGGACTCGCGAGACATACAAGGAGCAGTGTCGCGAAGCAAACGGCTTACGCTGGCTGGACGAACTCCGGCAAGATCTGTTGTATGCAGTCAGGACCTTTCGTAGGAATCGGGGGTTCACGGCGGTGGCGGTACTGACACTGGCGCTAGGCATTGGCGCTACCACGGCCATCTTCACAGTTGTCAACGCTGTGCTGCTTCGTCCCTTGCCCTACCCGCATCCCGAGGAACTGGTTTATGTCCAGGAGACTTATAATTCCGATATTTTTGGAGGCGCACGGGTGAGTCCATTTGTGGCGAACAGGGAGTTTGCGGCTTGGAGGAATCAGAGCCGAACGCTCAGCCCGATTGCTGCCTACATGGATTTTACGGCCAACCTCACCGGAGGGGGCGAGCCAGAGCGAATCATCTGCGGCATGGCTACTACTACTTTCTTCTCCATCCTTGGCGTTCACCCCGTTGTCGGACGGCTCTTTCTTCCCGAAGAGGACCGTCCTGGCGGTCCGCCGGTAGTGATGCTGAGTGAAGCTTTGTGGAGGCGCCGTTACGGAGGCGATCCGTCTGTCGTTGGTAAGAGTGTCACCTTGGACGGCAAGGCATATACGGTGGTAGGGGTGCTTCCCGCCCGGTTCGTTCTTCCCGACCAGTTCAAGATCGAGCATGCCCTTTGGGTGCCAGTTGCCGAGAGCGAAACGGGAACGGGGCCATTTCGCCTCTTGCGAGTCATCGGCCGGCTCAAGTCCGGAGGGAGCGTCGCAACGGCGCGTACGGAACTGGACACGATCTTACAGCCGACTTTGCCGAAAGTGCTGAAAAAGAGCGTCGTGCTCTCGCCTTGGCAGGAGCAGATCACGCAGAAATCCAGGCTTTCGTTGCTGCTCTTCCTGGGCGCGGTGGGCTTTCTGCTCCTCATCGCCTGCGTCAACGTCGCGAATCTGCTTCTCGCCCGCGCGGCCAGCCGTCAAAAAGAGATTGCGGTGCGGCTGACCGTGGGCGCCGCGAGGGCTCGGATCGTCCGCCAGCTTCTGACGGAGAGCGTGCTGCTGGCTTTGCTTGGGGGACTCATCGGCCTAGCTTTGGCGCGCTGGGGGAAGGACCTTCTGGTTGTTTTCATTTCTCCGAACCTTCCGTCGCTGGAACCTATCGGCCTCGATTATCGGGTCCTGGGATTCTCTCTGGCTTTGGCCGTGGTCACCGGACTGGCCTTCGGCTTGGCTCCTGCTCTCCAGGCCTCCAGGGTTTCGCTAAATGAAGTTCTCAAGGAGGCGGGCCGTAGCGCTTCCGAATCCCGATCCGACATGCTTTTCCGCAACGTGCTCCTCATCTCCGAGACTGCCTTGGCCGTGGTGCTTCTGGTGGGCGCCGGCTTGCTCTTTAGAAGCTTCCTGCGGGTCCGCGGGATCGACCAAGGATTCAAACCCGAGCGCATCCTGAGCCTCACCATAGACCTGACACTCTCCAAGTATCCGACGCCGAAAGACCAGGCGAGGTACTTCGAGCAAGTGATCGAGGGGATCAAGGGCATCAAGGGAGTGGAGTCGGTAGGCGGGAACGGCTGCCCGCCGCTGGGAGGCCGATTGGATTCCATCAGTCCCTTAGCAGTCGAAGGACGATCCGAAAAGGTACCCATAGCCTTCAACGCCAACATCAGTCCGGATTATTTTCGTACGTTGGGGATTCCCCTTAAGATGGGACGCATTTTTGACAATAGAGACCGCGAAGGCTCGCCGAGCGTTGCCCTCGTTAATGAGTCTTTTGCGCGCCGCTATTTTCCCGGTGAGATTTGCCTGGGCCGAAGGGTCGAAAGTTGGGTTCACAAGAACGATTGGCTAACCATCGTGGGTGTCGTGGGTGATGTTCGTGATTGGGTAGAGGGAAAGCCCAATCCGGAGATTTATCTCCCTTACTTGCAGGCTGGCGAACCTTACATGACTGTGCTCGTGCACACGGCGGGGAACCCAATGCTTTGGGCGGGGGCTGTGCGCAGGCAGGTGGCGAGTGTGGACAAAGACCAGCCGCCCCACGACCTCGCGAGCTTGGAGGAACTCCGAGCAAGTTCCTTCACGCCACGACGGGTCAACATGCTTCTGGTCGCCGCATTCGCAACGCTGGGCCTGACATTGGCATCGGTCGGCATTTATGGAGTGGTGTCCTATTCCGTGAGCCAGCGTAGGCATGAAATTGGCATCCGCATGGCGTTGGGCGCCGAGCGCGGCGATGTGCTGAAGATCGTGGTCGGCCAAGGGCTCGGCTCGGCATTAGTAGGCACCGGAATCGGTATGGTCGCGTCGCTGGCCCTCACGCGGTTGCTGCAATCCATGCTCTTCGGCGTCAAGCCTAGCGACCCGGTGACCTTCGTTGCCGTCTCGCTGGTTCTTCTCGTTGTGGCTTGGCTCGCGTGCTACATCCCCGCGCGCCGGGCAACGAAGGTTGATCCCATGGTGGCGCTGCGGTACGAGTAGGGCAGTGACGAGCGATGAGTGGCGAGTGACGAGCGGGGCCTGTGTGAAACTCAGCCCTCTACCCCTTGGGGGAGAGGGTGGCCTGCGACGGCGTTTTCACCAGCCGGCGCGGGTCGGGTGAGGGGGTGGTAAGTGCAGGTGTCGGGTGCCATGTCTCAGGTGCCAGAAAGTCCGAAGATAAATGTTGGTAGAGATTGAAATACGGCCGCGCTGATGAAACCTTTTAGATAATAGCATGGTCAATGTATGCAAGGAGGCACGCTGATGCAGCACGCTGCAAGCCCTCCTTCAACACGCCCACTTTTGATCCTCCAGGCCCAGGCCCGGGGCAGGGAACTGCAAGGAAATGAAATCGCCAACCGTGCCACCTGTCATTCCGAGCGAAGCGAGGAATCTCGCTCTGGCCCTCCTCCGAGAAAGCAGGGCGAGATTCCTCGCTTCGCTCGGAATGACAGCGGTTGCTTGAAAAGGTTAAGCCACGGACTCTCTGCAAAACGAGAGTCTGCGTTACGGCCATCGCAGGGGGTAAGCGACAGAGATTTATTGCAGGTTGGGAGGAATCACATGCGAAACGGTTCTTTCGAGTTCTGGCGCTTTAGGCTGTTGATTCTGGGGGGCGTTGCGCTCCTTTCGGTGGTGACGTTCGCTTCGCCGCCCCAGCAAGCCCAAGAGTCTCAGCTTCCCGCCGCGGCGCCCGCCGCCCAAACCAGCGAACCCGAGTTCAAGCTGCGCGTACAGAAGAACGTAGTGGTGGTTCGCGTAGTCGTCCGCGACTCGAAAGGCCGGGCGGTAGGCGGACTGCGGCAGGAGGACTTCAGGATTACGGATAACAAAAAGCCGCAGGAGGTCGGCAGCTTCTCAGTGGAAACTTCAGAGGCTGCGGCCGGCGCCGGCACAACCCTCGGCCGCCGCTCCTGCGACCAAGCCGGCGTCAGAGGCCGCTGCCACTCGCTTGGCGCAGCTCAGCTACCTGGCCTTCTACTTTGACGATCTGTATTCGGCTCAGGACAGCCTGTATCGTTCCGGCCAGGCAGCGGAGAAATTCATCGCCGGTCTGCCCGCCAGCGAGCGGGTGGCAATCTTCACCTCCTCGGGATTCCAGACTCTGGACTTTACGGACGACCGGCAGAAGATCCACGAAGCGCTGCTGAAACTGCGGGCCAATCCGCGCGTCAATCCAAAAAATGACTGTCCGGAGATCGACGACTATCTCGCCGTTTTACCAGATACTCGCTTGATAATCGACGAAGCCATCAACCATTGCCACATGCCTCCGAGCATGGTGGAGAAGATTAAACCCGAGTATTGGCGCAGTCTGGCGCAGAAGGCTTACGAAGCTTATCGGTTTCAGTCGCGCGCTGTGCTCAAGAATCTCGAGAGTGTCATCGACCGTGTCGCCAGGATGCCGGGAGAACGGCAGGTGATGCTCGTCTCAGACGGGTTCATGGATTTGGAAATGAATAATCGCGTGGAGAGCGTGGTCGATCGCGCCTTGCGCGCGCACGTCACGATCAGCGCGCTCGATGCTGGAGGACTGCGCGTGGACTTGCTCGAAGTAGACGCAAGCCGGGGGTACATGCCCGAAGGCGATTTGGGTGTTGAGGCTAACGCCTACAACTTTGCTCGCCGAGCCGCCCATCAGGGAACCCTGGCGGAAATCGCCGAGGGCACGGGCGGGCAGTTCTTCCACGACAACAACGATCTCTTGGCCGGCATGCGGAAAATACTCCTGCCGCCGGAGGTCAGCTATGTGCTGACTTTTTCACCCGCGGAACTCAAAGCCGATGGAGCGTTTCACGACCTGAAGGTCACCTTGGCGAACGGCCACGGTCTCACGATTCAGGCTCGCAAAGGCTATTTCGCACCGAAGCTGGTCAGTCCCGAAGAACTCGCCAAGACCGAGATCCGCGAAGCTGTCTACGGTTCCTACCCGATTCAGGATCTACCTTTGACCTTCGAGACGCAGGTCCGTAAGGCGGAGGGCCAAAACGAAGAGATCGAGGTGCAGGCGGTCCTCGATGTCCGCAACCTGGCGTTCGAGAAACAGGGCGATCTCAATATTGACAAAGTTGCGTTCGCCGTCGGGTTGTTCGACCACGATGGCAAGTACGTTACGGGAAGCCAGCAGACCTACGCATTATCTCTGAAGGACACCACTCGGGCGGAGATGGAGAAGCGCGGGCTCAACTTAAAGACACATGTTCCAGCGAAGGCTGGCGCCTATACGGTGCGTGTAGTTGTACGCGACTCGCAGGGCGGGATGATGGCCGCGTCGAGCAAGGCGGTAGAGGCTCCCTCGCCGACTGCCCCGCCCGTGACACAGCAGACAGCCCCGCCCGCGACGCAGCAGGTTGTCCCTTCTGGACCAGGGCCGGTGAGTGACACGCAAGGCGGCAAGACGGCAGCGTCGAACAAGGCAGTAGAAGTTCCCACGCCGACTGTCTCTCCCGCGGCGCCGCCGGTTGCCACCTCAGGGCCACCCGTGGGGAGCGGCTCCAAAGGTGGGGAAGTGGCCGCCTTGGGCAAGACAACAGAGATTTCCTCACGGACTGTCCCGCCGCCCGAACTGGTCGTTCCTGCGGATGAACCATTCTTCGCGGCCTATTGGCTCGCCGACCCTATGACCAAATGGCCTTTGAAAAAAATCAAGATTTTGATCCCAGAACTGAACGGAATCAAACCTGCCACGGACCAGTCCCAGCTTCCCGGGATCTTGCGTGGTGTCAGCGAGAATGTTCAGAAATTTGTCACAAACTTCGTCAACATCGCTGCGCTGGAGACCGTGGATGAGACCGAAAGGCTTCGCACTGGGCAAGAAAATTGTGGGGATCCGTTGTGTATCTATGCGGCGATGCACAGGGTGGGCGAGATTGAGCAGAAGTATCGCTATTTGATGCTGGCTCGACGGGAGGGCAGTGCTTTCACTCTTGTCGAGTACCGCACCGATCTGCGCGGGCGGGGAGAACCCCCCCCAAAATTATCGAAGAAATTCGTCAAGACAACCGGCTTTGCCGCGATGCCTCTTTTCTTCGGGCCGCTGCAACAGCCCTGGTCCGACTTTCGTTACCTGGGCCAGCAAACGATCGGACGCGATCGCACCGAGGTTATGGCCTTCGCCGAGCACATTGATCCCGTAGCGGTGATGGGCCGTCTCAGCATCGGCGACACATCCGTACCGATTCTCCTCCAGGGTGTGGCCTGGATTCGCGGCAGCGATTACCAGATCCTCAAAATGCAAACGCACCTCCTTGCGCCATTGCCAAGTGCGGAGCTGCGAGGGGTGAGGACCGAGGTGCTCTTTGCAGAAAACCAGTTTCAAGGCATCCCCACAGTTTTCTGGCTCCCCCAGAAAGTTATTGTCTGGGTGGCCCAGGGCGACTCCGTGTTCTCCATTCGTCACCGGTATTCGGATTATCAGCTCTTTAGGGTCAAGTCCGTCATCAAGACTGACCTGCCGGCGGCTCAGCCACATTGATGTCAGGCTCGGTCAGCGGAGGCAACCCCGCCGCCAGCGGTCAGCAATCATTCGCTCGCGGTGGCCGTCTGCTGATAGTTGATGGCTGAGTGCTGACGGCTGAATTGACCAACGTTGGAACGCTGGTTGCTACGCGCCTCATGCTTATCCGGTTGTTTCAGCAAGGCACCATATGTAGTGGTTCACAGAGTGGTTAACAAAAACAGAAAAGGAGAAGAACATGATTATACTAAAGTTCGACACTGCGGCGAAAGCTCATAGGCTCTCAAAGAGATTACTGAGTACCAGATATCTCCTTTAAGAGACTGTCAAGAAGCTGGCCTCCGGGAGTCGTGGCCAACATCTCACGAATCTCCCTCTGTAATTCGGCCACCTCGCTAGGGCTTGTGATTTCGTGCCTGTACAGAATAACTCTGATGGCCTTAATTGCTATGGTCAGCTCGTGAATCGCTTTGTTGATGAGTACAAGATTTTCATTGATCTGATCCATGCGATTCCTCCAGTGAAATAGGACGGTAAGTTTATGGCGGTTCGGCATGGTAGGTCAAGAAAAGAAAACCCCAGATGCGGATACCGGATTTGTTAACCAATATAGAAGCACAACCTGTTGTGGCTTGCTGAAACAACCGGATAAGCATGACGCGCCTAATGGAGCCAGGCTTTTACGCAGGGACACAATGCCTGACTGTCCGTAGGGGGTAATTATGGACATTTTGGTTGTTCTCTTTGTGGTATGGGGTCTGGTGACGATCCTTTTCTTGGGTCTAGTATTCTATCGTTCCCGCATTAGCAGGAGAGAAACAGATTGGATCCCCTTGAGCAATGACGCGAGGGAAGAGAAAGCCATTGAGGCACAGAAGGTTAGCGAGATGAAGATCCACAAGTTGGACTTTCCCATCCACGCTCTGGGGGCAGCCTGGGTTATAGTGGCGTTGGTGATAGTCGGGTTCTGGTTCTACCACGGAATTATGACCCCACCACCCGTGGGCAGATAAAGTCCTGCCTGCCCGACAGGTGACAATCCTAAGCAACCCGCCATCGGCACGGCGAAGCTTGCGCCAAGACTCGCACCGGGGGGAAGCACAGGTTTCAGGTGTCCGTCAACTGACGGATTTCAGGTGCCAGGCAGGGCGGGTGTTGGTTCTTGAGCCTTGTCTCTCAGGATGACAATTTCAAGGGTGTTTCCTGCAGCCTGTATAGCCGTTTGCTGAGAGCTGACGGCTGACAGCGTGCACGAAGCTCTCAGCGGTCAGCGACAAATCGCTCCGTAGCCGTTTGCTGATAGCTGAAGGCTGATGGCTGACGGCTGACAGCTTGCAGTGACCTGCATGCCACAAGGAACTACAATCCCAGCTCTTGCTTCAGGCTTTGGGCATCAAAGGGTGAGCAGGAGAAGATTCGGCCATCGACGTCGAAGGTCGGAACTTTCCTCTTGCCGTTGTTGGCTTGTTTGACGAACTTGGCCGCCCGAAGGTCCGCGTCGATATCAATCTCCTCGTAGGGCAACTGGTGTTCTTCCAGAAACCGTTTGGCTTGGCGGCAGTCCCAACACCAACTCGTGGTGTAGAGGCGGATGTTCATAGAATTGACGATTTTCGATTGTCGAGGGTCGATTGTTCAGCGACGCCGAAGGTTGCCACGCCGGTTTTTCAATCGTCAATCGGTAATCATCAATCGGCAATCGTCAATCATCAATTAACCGTCGGCAATGGAAACTCATCAAATTTAACGGTTTTGTGCCGTCTCCAGCCTGGCGATGGCCCGGCGCAGGGCTTCGCGGGCGCGCTCCATGTCAATCTCGGGATCCAGGAACCTTTTCAGGCGTTCCTCGGCGCGTTGCCTGGCTTTTTGGGCGCGCTCGATGTCAATCTCTTCGGCGCGCTCGGCGCTCTGGACCAGGACGATGACGCGATTGGGGAGCACCTCGGCGAAGCCCCAATTGACGCAAAGATAGTGCTTCACGCCTTCCCGCGTGAAGGTGAGCTCGCCGGGGACGAGTTCAGTGAGCAGGGGGGCGTGGCCGGGCAACACGCCGATATATCCATTCTTGCCGGGCACGGTCACCGCGCTTACGGAGTCGCGCACCACCAGCCGGTCCGGGCTCACGATGTTGAGTTCCAGTTCAGTGGGAAGAAGGTCGCTCATAGTACAGTCGAGGAGTCGAGAGTCAAGAGTCGAAGAGTGCCGGCCCCTTCCTTCACCCGATCTCCCTCCACAGCAAGGTATTTCACAACTTGAGCCTTGACCTTCGGCTTCTCACCTCTGCCTCAGCGAATACCGTCGAGGAGTCGAGAGGCAAGAGTCGAAGAGTGCCGACCCCTTCCTTCACCCGATCTTCTGAATTCTCTCGGCAGCAAGGTCTTTCACTTCTCGACTCTCGACTCTTGACTCCTCGACTGTTCTCACGCTGCCCCCTTAAGTCTTTCCGCCCTCTCGAGCGCCTCTTCGATGGTGCCCATCATGTAAAACGCCTGCTCGGGAACGTCGTCGTACTTGCCTTCCACCAGCTCTTTGAAGCCGCGGATTGTATCCTCGAGCTTCACGTAGCGGCCCTCGAGGCCGGTGAACTGTTGCGCCACATAGAAGGGTTGGGAAAGGAAGCGCTGGATTTTGCGCGCCCGCGCCACGGTCAACTTATCTTCCTCGGAAAGCTCGTCGATGCCCAGGATGGCGATGATGTCCTGGAGGTCCTTGTATTTTTGGAGAATCGCTTTGACGGCCCTGGCCACCTGGTAATGCTCCTGGCCCACGATGCGGGGATCGAGGATGCGCGAAGTTGAGGCCAAGGGGTCTACGGCCGGATAAATCCCGATTTCGACCAGTTGCCTGGAGAGCACGGTGGTCGCGTCGAGGTGTGAGAAAGTGGTGGCCGGAGCGGGGTCCGTCAGGTCATCAGCGGGCACGTAAATGGCCTGCACGGAGGTGATGGAGCCTTTCTTGGTGGAAGTGATGCGCTCCTGGAGTTCGCCCATTTCCGTGGAGAGATTCGGCTGGTAGCCGACGGCGGAAGGCATGCGTCCCAGCAAGGCCGACACTTCCGAACCCGCCTGGGTGAAACGGAAAATGTTATCGATAAACAGGAGCACGTCCTGGCCCGCCTCGTCGCGGAAGTATTCCGCCACGGTGAGGCCGGTCAAGCCCACGCGCAGCCGCGCTCCGGGGGGCTCGGTCATCTGTCCATAGATCAAGGCGGCCTTGGATTTGTTCGAGTCGCCGGGCACTATAACACCGGACTCCTGCATTTCCAGCCACAGGTCATTACCCTCGCGGGTGCGCTCGCCCACGCCGGAAAAGACCGAAACGCCGCCGTGCTTGAGGGCGACGTTATTGATCAGCTCCATGATGATGACGGTCTTGCCCACTCCCGCGCCGCCGAACAACCCCGTCTTGCCGCCTTTCAAATAGGGCTCGAGCAGGTCCACCACCTTGAGGCCGGTCTCGAACATTTCCAGGTTGGTATTCTGCTCTTCGAGGCTAGGCGCATGCCGGTGGATTGGATATCGGGCTTCCCCCGAAATCGGCCCCAGCTTGTCCACAGGTTCGCCGATGACGTTCATCACGCGCCCGAGTGTCGCCTTGCCCACCGGAATGGTAATCGGCTCGCCCAGGTCGATGGCCTTCATGCCCCGAACCATGCCCTCCGTGGGCTCCATGGCGACGCATTTCACGCGCCCTTCGCCCAGGTGCTGTTCGACCTCCACGATAACATTAATGGGCTGCGGAACATCAAAGCCCTCGGAAATGATGCGCACCGCATTATAGATAGGTGGACGATGATCGCCCTCAAACGCCGCCACCACTACCGGGCCGGTGATTTCCACCACTTTGCCAATGTGCTGCTCTGTGGTCATGAGAATTCCTTCGTTGAAACAAAAGTCGAAAGTCGAGAGTCAAGAGTCGAAAGTCGAGGTGTGAAAGACCACGTCCTCCAGGTTTCGACTGTGGTCGGCATACTGCGAGAAAGTCGAAAGCCCCGTCTTTCGCTTTTGACTTTCGACTCTTAACTCCTCGACTCTTACGTCGCCGCCGCTCCGCTCACCACTTCGATGATCTCGCGCGTGATGGCCGCTTGGCGCACGCGATTCATATGGAGTGTGAGCGAGTCGATCAATTCGGAGGCATTGTTCGTGGCCGCGTCCATGGCGGTCATTTGGGCGGCCAATTCCGCCGCCCGCGATTCGAGCAGGGCGCGGTAAACTTCGATCTCGACATAGCGTGGAAGCAAGGCGTTCAAAATTTCCGGCGCGGGCTGCTCGTAGATGTAGTCGATCAGCACCTCGCCTGCCGTCGGCTGCACCGGTTTGACGGGCAAATACCGCTCCACCCTCACCCGTTGCGTCATAATGGACTTGAACTCGTTGTAAAGGAAGTCGACCGCGTCCACTTTTTGCAGCGTGTAGAGGTCGATGATCTCCTTGGCAACCTGCTGGGCATGCGAAAAATCCAGATGCCCAAACAGGTTGATGTGCTCCGATACCATTTCGAGAGGCCGTTTGCGGAAGGCATCCCGACCCTTGCGGCCCACGGCAATAATCGAGACTTCCTTGCCGCCCGGTTTCTCCACAAAATCCTGGGCGGCGCGGATGAGATTGGCGTTGAACGCCCCGCAAAGACCTCGGTCTGCGGTGATGAGAACCAGCAGAACCTTCTCGATAGGCCGCTCGGCGAGCAAGGGGTGGGCGCGCTGCTCGGTGCGCGCCGCCAGGCTCTCCAGCAAGGTCAGCATCTGGTTGGCGTAGGGCCGCGCCTTGAAGATGCTGTCCTGGGCGCGTCGCAAGCGGGCCGCCGCAACCATCTTCATCGCCCGCGTAATCTGTTGCGTGCTCTTGACGGAGCGAATGCGGCGTCGAATATCAAGTAAAGTTGCCATGCTCGTGCTTCAAGCAGTAAATCTGACTACTGAACCAGATCAAGCCGCGGTAGCGGCGCCGTCTTTTAGCCCACGGCGCAAGCCGTGGGAATGGAGTAGACCCCCTGGGAACCTCCCCAGCCCCAACAGGGGCGGCATCGGGGATCTCTTTAAGCAAAAACATACCGAGGGTCGTACTCGACTCCGTGTTTCTTCAGAAAAGCAAGCAATTCCTCTTGAAAGGTCACCTTGCGGTGATGCTCCTCCTGATTCGAGATGTAGCGCTTCACCCGCTCCACGTGCGACTTGCTCACGCTAAACGCTGCATAGCCGGTCTGCCAGCCGAAATAGCGCCGCTCCGGCCAGCGCTCCTTCACCCAGCCCGAAGAATTGGCTTTAACCTTTTCCATGACGGTGGCGATCGAGAGCGTTCGGGGTTGATCAAACAGCATGTGGACATGATCAGATGGGCCATTCACCAACAACGATTGACCTCGCAACTGATTGAGTGTGCCCCCCAAGTAGCAAAAGACCTCTTCGCGGATTTGGGGTGTGAGCCACGGTTGGCGGTCCTTCGTGCTGAAAAGCGCGTGAATCAAGATGTTGGTGTAGGTGTGGGCCATGGGGAATCTCGTTCCAACAGAGCCGGATGTCGCCGCTAGCGGGGCTCGAAAACTTATGTCGGATGCTCCTTCCCCCCACGGCTTCGCCGTGGGCTAAATGACCGCGCCCGCTTCGCGGGCTTGCTGGCGACCACGGACCTTAGGTTAACGCTTATGCGGCTTCGCCGTGGGCTAAATGACCACGCCCGTCAGCCGACGGGCTTCCTTCAAGCCACCTTGGCCTTCCGCTCCGCCAGGAATTTGGCTTTGTACTCATCCAACATCTTGCGAATCTCGCCACGCAAGGTTTCGTCGATCTGTTTCTTCTGGATGAGCTGGCTCCCCAGGGAAGGGTAGGAGGCGTCCATGAACTCGTAGAGCCCCTGCTCGAAGGGCTGGCAATCCTCGACCCCCAGATCATCGAGGTAGCCGTTGGTGCCCGCGAAGATGATGAGGATCTGTTTTTCCACCGCCAGCGGGTTGTACTGCCCCTGCTTGAGGATTTCTGTCAAGCGCTGCCCGCGGTTGAGCTGGGCCTGGGTGGCTTTGTCCAGGTCACTCCCGAACTGGGCGAAGGCCGCCACATCACGGTACTGGGCCAAGTCCAGGCGCAACGTGCCGGCCACTTGCCTCATGGCCTTGATCTGCGCGTTGCCGCCCACTCTCGAGACCGAAAGGCCCGCGTCAACGGCGGGTCGGATGCCGCTGTTAAACAAGTCGGTCAGCAGATAGATCTGGCCGTCGGTAATCGAAATCACGTTGGTGGGAATATAGGCGGAGATGTCGCCCGCCTGCGTTTCAATGATGGGGAGCGCCGTAAGCGATCCGCCGCCCAGGGCGTCGCTCAGCTTCGCGGCGCGCTCCAGCAAGCGCGAGTGCAAATAGAAAACGTCACCGGGGTAAGCCTCGCGGCCGGGAGGCCGGCGCAGCAGCAGCGAGATTTCACGATAGGCCACCGCATGCTTGGAAAGGTCGTCGTAAAGACACAGCGCGTGCCGGCCGCTGTCCCGAAAGTACTCGCCCATGGCGCATCCCGCATAAGGGGCAATGTACTGCATGGGCGCCGGGTCCGATGAACTCGCTTCCACAACGATGCTATACTTCATTGCGTCATATTCTTCTAGGGTCTTAATGACCTGCGCAATGGTCGAACGCTTCTGGCCGATGGCCACGTAGATGCATATCACGTCTCCGCCGCGCTGGTTGAGAATGGTGTCGAGCATGATGGCGGTCTTGCCGGTTTGGCGGTCACCGATGATCAATTCGCGCTGGCCGCGGCCGATGGGGATCATGGCGTCAATGGCTTTGACTCCGGTCTGTAACGCCTCGCGTACCTTTTGCCGGTCAATTACGCCGGGAGCCTGTCTCTCAATGGGAATGTACTTGTCAGTCAGGATGGGACCTTTGTCGTCGGTGGGCCGCCCCAGCGCATCCACCACCCGCCCCACCAACGCTTCGCCCACGGGCACCGACATGATGCGCTTGGTCCGCTTGACCGTGTCGCCTTCCTGAATCTTGACGTAGTCACCGAAGAGCACGGCGCTCACCCGGTCTTCCTCGAGGTTCAACGCCAAGCCGGCCACCTCGTGGGGCAATTCGACCAGTTCACCCGCCATGACGTTGTCCAGGCCATGGATGCGCGCTACACCGTCCCCGACGGAAATGACCGTGCCCACTTCGGTGACCGAGACGCCGCGGTCGAAGTGTTCAATTTGCTCGCGAATGATCTTGGTGATTTCGTCTGCTCTGATCTGTGGCATGTTCTTGCTTCTCCCTGCCTGCTGCTGCCTATCGCGCCGTCAACTGCTCCCGGATGCGCGCCAGGTTGCCCCGTACCGACCCGTCGTAAACCGTGCTTCCAATCTGCGCCAGGATTCCGCCCAGCAATTGGCCCTCGATTCGGAACTCGGGCTCGACCTGCTTGCCCGTCAACTCCCGGAATTGCGCGGCCACGCTTTCCCGCTCCGCTGGCGAGAGGTCCGAAGCTGAACTGATGATAACTTGCACTATTCCCAATCGGTCGTTGGCTATCTTCCGGTAAGCCTCAATCGCTTCTTCAAGCAAAGGCATCCGGTAATTGGCCAGAAGCACGCGCAAGAAATTCAGGGTTAGCGGGGAATGGCCCAGTCTTTGCCCGATCGCTGCGAGCACTTTCATCTTCTGCGGCAACGCCACGGCGGGCGAAGTGAACACTTCCTTCAGCTCCGGGCCTTCGCGGTAAACGCGCGCGAAGTCCTGAAGCTCGTCGAGCACCTTGCGGTAATCGCCGCTTGCCGCCACCACATCGGCGAGCGCGCGGGCATATCGATTTGCAACCACCATGGACATGGGGAACACCGTAGTCGAGAGTCGAAAGTCGAGAGTCCAGAGTCTAGAGTCGAGAGTCAAGAATCAAGAATCGAGAACAGGGCCGAAATGTTAGATGAGCCGCGTACTTTCGACTTTCAACCCTCGACTTCCCAGGCAGTCGGTCTTATACTTTCGACTCTCGACTTCTCGACTTCCTAGGCAGCCGCACCAAGTTCGACCTTCTTTCTGAGTCCAGACAGCATCCGCGCGATTTCCGTAACCTCCTTCAGCAACGTCTCCGAGGAATCACCCGCCAGGAATCCCAAATCGCGGCTAAGCATTAGAAGATACTCTGTCTCCACAAGCGAAGCTTCAGCAATGTTCAGAAATCGCGCGTACTCCTGGTTGCTTTGACGCTTCGATCCCTCCGCGATGTTCGTAGGCACGGATGCCGCCGCCCGTCGCAATTGCGATATTAAACCGAAGCGCTCCGCGGAAGGAAAACTGACCGTAACACGATAAATCTCAAGCGTCAGCTCATGACTTCGCTGCCAAACCTTGAGTTCCGTGAAGCGTTGCATCACATTCCTCTGCTTTCGACTCTGGACTCTCGACTTCTCGACTCCGTAAAGCGCTGCATTTCTTCCTGCCGCCTACCTAGTTTGGACGTTGGTTCTTACTTTCGACTCTCGACTTCTGCCAGAAAATCACTCACCAATTTCTTCCGCCCCGCTTCGTCAAGTTGCCGGCGAATAATCTCCTCGGCCAACTGGACCGCCTGCTCGGCCGCGTAGCTCTTGAGTTCCAGCTTAGCGGCCCGCACCGCGACTTCGGTCCGCGCGCGCGCGGCCTGGAGGACTTTCTCCGCCTCTTCGGACGCCGCCAGTTTCCAACGCTGGTGTTCCGCCTCCATTTCCCGCTCGGCGGAAGCCTTAAAGGACGCAATTTCTTCCTCGAGATGCTGCAACTTCTCCTCCACGGTCTTGAGCTGGGCTTGGGATGCTTCCAGTGCTTTCCGTCCTTCTTCCAGCCCTTTTCGGATTGCAGCCGAGCGTTGGGCGAAGAAATCGGCCAGGGGCTTGCGCAGGAGGTAAGCGAGGGCGCCCACGAGCAGCGAGACGTTAATAAACTTGTAAAGTAACTCGCGGCCCTCTTTTTTGCCTTCCGCTTCAGCCTCGGGCGCGCGGGCGGAGGCAAGACTGCGGTTCACAGTGAAGGGCCGAGCGGAAGCCTGCGAGCCCGCCAGCCCCAGCAGGCAGGCGGCGAAAAGCCCTCGAGCCAACGCGCGGCGCAAAGAAACTCTCAAGGCTGGACTCCTCCCTCGCCGCCCCTCGGGGGGCTCCCCAGGATCGTCTCGGCTATCTCCTGGCCTAGAGATTGGCAGGTGGTCCATAATTCCTCTTTGCTCCGGGCCACCTCCGCCGCCAAGCTGGCCTGCGCTTCGCCCAGCAATGCTTCCGACTGCTGCTGCGCCTGTTCTAGGGTTGCTTCCCGGTCTTTAAGGATGGCCCGCCGATCAACCTCCCGCTGGCGGTACACTTCCTGCCGCGCAGCCTGGAAAGCATTTTCGTATTGACGCGCTTTCTCCTCCACCGCGGCGGCCTGCTCGCGGGCGCGCGCCATCGCGCCGGTGGTCGCTTCCTCGCGTTTCTTCAATACGGCGGTCAGGGGCGCAAATAAGAAGCGGCTGAGGATAGCATAAACCACGAAAACAAAGATAACTGTCGGAATGGTTTGGATAAAAAGTTGCGCGAGCTGGCTTAGAATCCCGCCCATTATTAAAGGGCACCCTCACAGAGAGCAATGTCTGCTACTATCGAAGACTCAAAAATGTAACATGCCCGTTTCAGGGGTGTCAAGAAACGGGCGCTGGAGCATACTCTCGTGAAGTGAGCTGAGGACAGATCATGAGCGCCCGTCCAAAGATAATGGGGGTCATTCCGGCAAGGCTGGGCTCGACCCGGCTGCCGGGAAAGGTGCTGCGAGAGATCGCGGGCAAGCCGATGCTTTATTGGGTTTATCACCATGCCCGGCGTTCGCCGCTGTTGGCCGATCTCATCGTGGCAACGGAAGATGAGGAAGTGAAGCAGTTCTGTGAATCGCAGGGCATTCCCGTCACTCTGACCGCGCGTCACCCCTCTCCTACGGACCGCGTGCATGAAGTCCTGACGCGGACGGAGGCGGAGGTCTATGCGAACATTCAGGGAGACGAGCCGATGCTGCGCCCGGCGCATTTCGAATTGCTCCTCGCCCCCTTTGCGCGCGGCGACGTTCAGGTCACAACCCTGAAGGTCGCTATGGACGCGGTGGCGGCGCAGGACCCGAACAATGTCAAAGTGGTTACCGACCGCTCCGGCCGCGCACTTTACTTTTCACGCTACCCCATCCCTTACGACCGTGATGGCCAAGGCGGGATTCAGTACTACAAGCACCTGGGCATTTACGCTTACACGCGGGCGACGCTGTCGCTGTTTCATTCCCTGCCGCAATCCTCGCTCGAGCTCGCAGAGAAGCTGGACCAACTGCGCTTCCTCCAGAATGGCGTGCCCATCATGGTGGCCGAGACGCCTCATGACACCATCGGCGTCGACACCGAGGCTGACCTTCAGCAGGTGAATGCCTTGTTTGCCGCCGGCGCCTTCGACTGATTGACGATTGTCGATTGCCGATGGTCGATTGAAAAAGCGTTGTGGGAAATTGCGCCGCTGTAAATCGGCAATCGACCATCGGCCATCCGCAATCGACAATCGTCAATTCCGAGGCTTCGCCGGGCCGCGCTCCTTCACCCATCCCTGTTTTGTGACTTGAGGGCTGCGCGCGATGGCGAGCGAACCGGGTGGCACGTCTTCGGTGATGGTCGATCCCGCAGCGGTGTACGCTCCTTGGCCGATCCGCACCGGGGCCACGAGCATGTTGCCGCTTCCGATGAAAACGCGATCTTCAATAACGGTGGGTTTTTTCTTCACCCCGTCGTAATTGCAGGTGACTGTTCCTGCGCCGACGTTGACGTGCTGGCCCACCGTGGCGTCGCCGAGGTACGTCAGGTGCTGCGCCTTGCTGCCCCGGCCTACGCGCGATTTCTTCACTTCCACAAAGTTGCCGATGCGGGCGTTCTCCTCGATCACCGCGTCTTCCCGCAGGCGCGCGAAGGGGCCGAGGGTGGCGCCGGAAGCAATCTCGGAGTTGGCAATCACCGAACAAGGCTGCACGGTGACGCGGTCGGCGAGCGCTGAATCGGTGATGGTGCAATAGCTTTGGATGTGGCAGTCGCTGCCCAGGCGCGTCCGCCCCAGCAAACTCGCGCCCGGCTCGATTACCGTGTCCGGGCCTACCTCCACCTCCGGGTCGATGTAGGTGGCCTCGGGATTCACCACGGTAACACCCTCGCGCATGAGCGCCTCCGCCTTGCGCAGCCGCAGCAGCTTTTCGATCTGCGCCAGCTCGAGGCGATCGTTCACACCCAGCACCTGCCGTGAATCTGCTACGGGGAAGGCGGCCACCTTCAGGCGATGCCGGTTGAAGATTTCGACGAGGTCGGTCAGCAAGAACTCCTTCTGAGCGTTCTTCGCCGACAGTTCCTCGAGATGCTTTAGCAAGTGCGTTCGCGAGAAGCAAATTATGCCGGAGTTGATTTCGCGGATTCGCTTCTGCGTCGGTGTGGCGACTTTCTCTTCCACAATGCGGCGCACGCGGCTGCCGGCGCGAACGATGCGTCCGTAACCGGTAGGGTACTCGAGGCGCGTGGTCAAAATCGTGGCTGCCGCACGCGCCTTGCGATTGATTTCCACCAGTTGGAGGAGCGTTTCCGGGCGCAGCAGGGGAGCATCGCCCACCAGCGCCACCACCGTGGGGCTGGCGCACTTCTCGAGCTCCGCGCGCGCCATCATCACCGCGTGGCCAGTGCCCAGTTGCTCGGTCTGCTGGACGAAAACGAGGCCGGGGCGGGCAAAGGCTTTGCGCACCGCTTCGCCCTCGTGCCCGATTATCATGTAGAGGCAGTCGGGTTCGGCTGCCTGCGCGGCTTGCACAATGTACTCGCCCAAAAGCCGCCCTGCCAGCCGGTGCAGCATCTTCGAGTGCTCGGATTTGAAGCGTGTCGCCTTGCCGGCGGCAAGGATCAGTATGGAAAAGTTTTGCTCAGACATTTCACTCTCCGTTCCCTGCGTTCCCATCAAGCTAGCGGTAATATTACCCGTCGGCTGACGGAGCAATTGGCGGCGTCCGGATGAACGAGATAGGCTCCGCTCACTTCCAACGGTGCAAAAACTCGGGCGGGTCAAAGGCACATAACGACTCGACGTACGCCGCCGAGCCATCGCGCAGCCAGCCGTCAAGCTGCGCCGGTTCTTTGAGTTGCTGTCCGCGCCGGCGGGGCACGGCCACAAAGCGGCAGGGCAATTCCGGCAAGGCGGTCATGTCGCCCCAGAGCTTTTCAAACTGCGCCACGGGCAATACGTCTTCCTGGCCTTTTCCCCAGCGCTTCTTGACGTCCTTCAGCGTGATGTAGGTGGGCATGCGGGCGGCCAGAGTTGCGGACCGCGTTGTTCACGCGTTCCGGCTTGGTGAGATCGCTGCGAGTCAGTCCGAACACGGCGAGGAGTTGGTCGATATCGATCCAATAGGTCGCGCTGTTGTACCAGGAGAGGAGTGATTCGATCTCTTCGCTGGGAAGCGCGAGACCTTCGATCAGGCGCAAGCGGCCGTCGACGCGGGCCAGGCCGCCGCCGCGGTCTTCCACCTGCCGGGCAATCACCTCGGTGGTGAGCGCCGCGCCCTCCGCGATGTGGTAACCGAGCAACCCGGGTCGACGTCGGCGCCCGTGGTATCGATGTTGTGAACCATCAGGTATTTCAAGCGGGGCCTTTCCTGCGAACAAGTCGCAGCAGCGTGCCGTTGCGGATCAGGTTGGGCACTTCGTACCAGTGGCCGACCGGGTGCAGGCATTGCATCGGCACGTTATCGGTGTAGCTCGTGCCTTCGCCCATCTGCCGGGCCCAGGCGATCAGCGTGGCGCGCAGGCTGTCGCGAACCTTCTGCGCCTGCTCGTCGAGCATCTGCTGCGGCAACTCTTCCCAGGCAAATCGCAAGTCCCTTTCCATGGGCACCAAGCGCAGCCCGATGGAGCGTCCGGGCGAAAGCAGCAAGGGGCCGGGGTAGTCGTAGTTGTGCTCGGCGCGGAGATGCGCCTCGATCGCGTCGTGCGTCAGGTAACTGGTGGTGATGACGTGCGGCAACGCCGTGCCGCAGAGGCGGCTCGTGCGGCGGCTGCTGGGCCAGGTGCACTTCGATGAAGCTGCGGTGCTTGCCGCCCAGTCGGCAGAAGGGATTGAGAGCCTTGACCACGCCCGCGCCTTTCGTCCAACGGCTGCCCGCGCCGCCGGCAAACGAAACCACCGCCACCATTCCTGCCGCCAGCGCATCCTTGCCGATTTCGTGGTACTTCGGCGCGGCATCCCTCGGTGGCATCAAAGAGATCGTCCGGGCTAACGTCGGTGATCCGGCTGCTGGCGGGAAGACGATTCTGCGCCAGGCCCACGCGGCCGCTGCGCAAGTCCGCCTGGATCTGCTCATGCTCCACGCGATCGAACCCGTGGGCTTCGAGCAGCGCGTCGAGGCTTTGGGCGCGGTCGGCTTTCTGCGGGCTCTGCGGGATCAGGTGCTCGAAGACGTGCTGCACCATGCCCTGGAATTCCGGCACGGTGTGGCAGGCGGCGGTGAAGCGCTCCAGTTCGAGCGCGGCGCACGGGCGAAAGCAGGCGGGATTCCATGCGCAGGAGCGAGGGCACGGCCAGCTGGTAGTAGCCCGCCGGCATCAGCGCGGAGTCGCCTTCGCAGAAGCAGTGGCCTGCGTGCCCTGTTCGTTGATCGCGAAATCGTAGACCACGGGCTCCATGGCGAAGGGCACGGCAGTGCTCCATCTGCCGCTTGGTGTCGCTCATGATGGCCTGCAGGCGCTCCTGTGCCACGCGCTTTGCGCATGCGGAGCGAAGAGAAAACCCATGCCTCCGCCCGACATTCCCCCGAGCATCCAGAAGCCCCAGAAGTCGTCGCCCATTTCCGCGCGCACGCGGCGAATGAGCGTGTCGGTGTAGAGATTGCCGGCCCAGGGAATAATGGTTTGAATGGGGCCGTCGAAATTGCGCTCGGTCGAGGCGCCGATGGCCGCGAATGTCCCCGCCTTCAAGCGCGCCATGAGGTCATCGAGGATGTGCATGGCTTCGCCCCGGCCGTGCCACTCGCTCTCCGAACGAAGCAGGTATTTCTCCGTCACCATCTCCAGGATGGGACCCACATCCTGCGCCATGCCGCCGTGGACGAGCACCAGGCTCTGCTGAAGTTGCTGGCGCGTTTCCGGCGACACCTCCTGGGGGCCGAAGAATCTGGTGGTTCGGGCAGCAGCCGGCCGCGGCTGATGCCGAATTCCGGATCGCCCTCCTGGGCCAGGACCCCGTGAATCAGCTTGATTCCCGGCCACACGCCGCCGGAATCCTGCCAGCCGCCTCCCGAGCCGCCCAGCCATTCGCCCAGAATGGCGCGCGCGGCCACCAGGCGGCGGTCGTCCTCTGCCAGGCCGCCGGTGAGCGTGCGGATCTGGTTGGTGGCGCGCATGCACACGGAGATGAGGCAAGCCAGAAGGCTGGTGGACACCGCCAGGCGCGAGCCGCGGGGAATATCGTTCACCTTGCTGACGATTTCGATGCCGTGGCCGGGCCGGCCGGTCAGATGGGCCAGAACGTCGGTGAGCGGCTGAGTGGCGCCCTCCATTCCCGGCGGCACGATGCCGGAGGCAATCACCGCGGCCTTGAGCAGGCCCAGGTAGTCGTGCGCGAAATCGAAAACTTCAGCAATCGAGCTGAGTTCGGCGCTGCTCTGCAGGTCGACGCTGACCAGGCGGAGCACCGGCTGATCGATGACGCGGAACCATGCTTCCACGGGAGGCTTCGGGGCGCCCGAGCCGCGCACGCTCAGGTCGATGGAAATGTTGAGCACGCGGGCGCCTTCGGGGAAATCCATCCCCAGAAAGAAGATGTCGCTCCAGCCGCTGTGGCTCAGGTCCATGCGGACCGGCGTGGCCTCGCGCAGGATGGGGAAGAGATGATCGGGGGTCTCGCGCTGCCAGGAGCTCGGGGCGAATGCGCAGCGGCGCGTCTTCAGGATGAGCGGCGCGGAACATCCACTGATTGCCGCGCACGGAGCGCACGCTGCGCCGCACCTGGTCGGCGAGAGTCTGAAAGCCCAGCGACGCGGTAGCCGGCGGCGAGCGCGCTGGAGAGGGCGGCGCTCGGTCCGGCGGCGGCCTGGGCAGCGAGGAAGATATCAAGAGCTTCTTCGAACCGGCGCTTCAGAAGGTTGGTGTAACCCGCGAAAGGAATCAGCGCGCGGGACGCTGGCGCCCTGCCGGGCGGGAGATGTGAAAGCGATGGATGGCGTACAGGAAGAACAGGGCTCGCACGCGCTCGTAGAGATTGTCGCTGGTGCGCCGGAAACGGTCGAGCGCCTCGCATTCGACCAGCAGTTCTTCGAGTGTCGCCGCGCGGCAGAGCGCATCCAGCGAGCGATTGCGAGTCTCCGGATCGCGGGCGGTAATGACGTCGGTAAGCAGGCTCATGAGGCTCCTCGCTCGCTCCCGGCAGAGGTGTGGCCATCTCGCGCTCCGCGAGCAGTTCCAGCAGGTGCGTACAGCACCTCGTCGCGGTCCCGGCCGTTCAGCGCCAGGGCCAGTTGCGCGGTGAGCAATCCGTAGCGGGCGCCGAGATCATAACGCCGGCCGGTGTCTTCAAGCGCCAGGTACTGCTCCTGCCGAGCGAGTTCGGCGAGAGCAGCGGAAAGCGTGACGGAGCCGCTTGGCTCCTCGCTCAGCATGCGTCCCAGCAGGTCCATCACGGTGGGAGTGAAAACGTGAATGCCGAAGAAACAGAGGTAGTAGCCGGCGCGGATTCCCGGCACCATGAGGCGCTGTTCGGCTTCCGTGGGCGTAGGCTTTTCGATCACCGTCTCGACGCGATAGACGCCGGGGCGGCCGGACATGCGGCGTCCCGCCACGGCGCCAAACCGGGGCAGCAGGCTTTCGCGCGTGGGCTGGACCCCGGAGGCGGAACACGACTCGATCTCGGCCAGTTCCACCAGCCGCTGCACGCCGGGCTTCGCGGCGCTCACGTAGAGGTGATCGCCGACCATGTGCAGGAAGGGCTCGTTGCCAACGAACTCGCGCGCGCAGTAGATGGCGTGGCCGTATCCCCGCGGGCTGGTGCTGCGGAACGAACCGCACCGCGCCCGCGAGGTTGCCGGCGGCCTGGGCGTAGCGCGTCTCGTCACCGGGCCACACCACGACGCAGATCTCCCCGATATTCGCCGTGAGGGCCTGCTCGATCAGGATGCCGAGAACGGATTTCTCCACTCCGTCGTCGATGAGAGTCTGCAGCGGAAGCGCCCGCTGATTCGCTCCCGCCGCTGTGATGACCGCCTTCCTCACCCGCAACATAAATGCCCCTCTTCCGTGTTTTCGCACTTGGCTGCAACGTCGGTCCGTGAGCGCGTGCACCAGTTGCGTCGCTCAGCCCAGAAGGTGAGTATTATAGCCGACGCTGAGTCGAAACAACACCTTGGCGCCCACAAGAGGTCGTCGCGATCCGCACTTGCACTGGCAGCGCAGGCGCAGTATAACTATGCGGACTCGCAAAGCCGAAATCGGGATTCTTGGTTCAGGAGCGAGTTCTGGTTTAGAGAAGCAACGAGAAACGAGGGACGATTATGAATCCGACCCGACGAGATTTCTTCAAGGCGGCGCTCTTGCTGCCGGCAGGCGTGTATCTCGAAAGATTCCAGGCATTGGCTGCGCCCTTGCGCGGCGCGGTGAAGATCACCGCCATCAAAGCGCTGCAACTGGATTTTCAATTCGACGGTTGTCTGGTCAGAATTGAGACCGACGCTGGAATTACCGGGTACGGAGAAACCGGCGTGGATATCAAGAAGGCGCGCGCGCTGATCCCGCAATTGCGCCTGATCGGCGCCGACCCGCTGGCCATCGAGCGCCATTTTCAGGCTATGACCGGGGTCATTCATCCCTACCGGCCGAGCATCCCCTTCGTCAGCGGCATCGACATCGCGCTGTGGGACGTGGCCGGCAAGATCCTCGATCTTCCCGTCTACAAGTTGATGGGAGGGCCGCTGCGAGACGCGGTGCAAATGTATTCGCACGGGGATTTTCTAAAGGATATGAGCAGCCCGGCCTCCTGCCGCGAGTGGGCGCAGTTGATCCGCGAGCAGCCCGAGGGCTTCACGACCTATAAGATCGAGCCGCTTCAGGCTCTTCCCGGCGAAAGCGCGGGGCCTGAAGTGAGCAGCGCGCAACTGCGGAAGATCGCGCGGGGATTCGCCAACGTGCGCGAGGCCGTGGGAGAGAGCATCGACATCGCCGTCCACTGTCACAACCAGTACGACGTTCCCAGCGCGATTGCCGTCTCGAGGGCCACCGAAGCCATCAACCCTCTGTTCATTGAGGATCCGTTGGATAACGTGGAGTATTGCGAAGCGTGGATGGCCGTCAAGCGGGGCACGCGGACGCCGATTCTGACCGGAGAAAAGGTGGAAATGGTCCGGCAGTTCAAGCCTTTCATCGACAATCAGGCGGTGGACTACATTCATCCCGACGTCTCCTACGCGGGCGGCCTCACCGGCTGCCGGAAGATCGCCGACTACGCGGCGCTCGGCCGCGTGCCCATGGCCCTGCACAACGTCGGGTCGTTGGTGCGGACGTTTGCCTCGGTTCACCTCGCCGCTTCGATTCCGAATTTCTACCGCTGCGAAAGCCGCCTGGGGCACGCCGGGCGCGTGGTCGAGCAGATGCCGGCGGATAAGTCGCAACTGATCAAGCACTCGATGTTCAGCCTTCCCCAGGGGCCGGGCCTCGGCCTCGAGTTCGACCCGGATTTCATGCGCAAGCACACACCGCCTGGGGAAGACTGGGCTTAAAAGTCAGGGGCGGCGCATATCCAAGGCTGTGAAATCGATTTCCAGTTCTCCGGCTTGAAACGCCTTGAGGAAAGCTTTGACTACGAGCGGGTCGAAGTCCGTCCCCGAGCCTCGGGTGATGACGTCTTTGGCGTCCAACGGTGACATCGCCCTGGCGTGTGGACGGTCGCTCGTCATCGCGTCGTACACATCCGAAACCGAGATGATCCGCGCTTCGAGAGGAATCTCCTCCCCCTGGGTGGGATGGTATCCCGTGCCGTCAAACCGATCATGATGGGCCAGAATAATGGGGATGATCTGGCGTAGTAACCCTCCCACGGGCTGAATCTGTTCAACCCCTTTCTGCACGTGCTTCTTCATCTCGTCGTATTCGCTTTCGGTGAACGTCGCGGCCTTGTGGAGAAGTTCTCGGGAGGTTTCCATTTTGCCGAGGTCGTGCAACAAAGCGCCAGCCCGCACGATTTCACTTCGCTCCGGGTCGAAACCCATATGTCCCGCAATCGTGGCGGCGTAGGCTGCCACGCGGAAAGAGTGGTCATGCGTGTATTTGTCGTGCGCGGTCAGTTGGCGCAGGATAACCAGGATGCCCTTGTAGGTCTCACGTAACTCGCGGATGCGGGATTCCTTCTTTTCATAGAGCGTGCCCATGGCGTAGGCGGTAACGATCAAGGTTCCACCCCAGATGGCGATGTCCCACCACTTCTGAGAGATTAGCCTGAACGTGCCCTGCTCCGCGAACAAACGGGGATTCAAATACACGACCAGGATCACCATCAAGGCGCTCGCCAAGGCCGTTAACGTCGCGTGACGGCGCCCCCGGAAGTAAGCGGCATACACGGTGGGTAAGACGTATAAGCCCAGCATCATTCGGTCCGAGGCAACCAAGTAATTCAAGCTGGCAAGGATGATGAACATCATCAACAAAAGCCAAAGCTCTTTGTTCACTTCTTGCACTTGGCGTATGATTCGCTGCCACATATCTCACCTATAAGGTAACGGGTTGCGCGTCGGGAGTTCAAAAGCCTGGAGAGTGCTCGGCACTTTCCGGCCGAGCACCTGGCCCCTGACTCCCATTTGATCCATTGCTAATGTACACATGATCTACTCCCTATGCAATGGCCCGAATCGGTCTTTTGTCTTTCCGGCGGCCGGGGCAGGGGGTAGTTATCCCCTCCCGAGAGTCCAGGAGCCTCGAACTGCTGCCCATGGCGAGCGATTTCTCCCGCGCTGGTAGTGGTGTCATTTGGCGGGAGGTGCTTGGGCACGCAAAAAGGCTTGACAGGCGCTGTGCGCCATTGTACATTGTACATGTACATTATACTATGCGCGAACAGATTCCTGTGCTTCAGATCGACCTGGCCTCACCCGTGCCTGCCTCCGAGCAAATCGTGAGAGGCCTGCGTGCCACGCTCCTCGCGGGTCAATTCCGCCCTGGCGATCAGCTCCCCTCAGTCCGGCAGCTCGCTGTGGATCTTGATGTCCATCACAACACAGTAGCCGGGGCTTATCGCCAACTGGCTGAGGAAGGGTGGCTCGACCTGCGGCGCGGGCGTGGCGCGACGGTGATCGAGCGGCCCGCGCCCGCCCCCACCCCGCGCGCCGAAGCAGAGTTCCGGAAGGCACTGGAGGAGGTAGTGGTCAAGGCGCTGGCGGAAGGTGTGCCGCTTGGCGCGGTGAGCCGCGAGCTCACTACCCTGTTAACCAAGCTCGAGGAAGGAGAAAGACGATGAATCGAATTCTGCTTCTGGCAGCGGTCTCGCTGGCCCTGCTTTCGACACTGGCCCCGCAGCTTTCCGCCCAGGACTTTGAAGCTCTGGCTAAAGATGTAACTCAGGAGTTGGCGGCCCGGCAGTACGAGAAGGTGGAGGGTCGGTTCGACTCGAGGATGGCCTCCGCCATGCCACTCGAGAAGCTCCAGTCTTTTTGGGACGCCACGCTCGGCCAAGTGGGCGCATTAAAAGCAATCACCAAAGTGGCCCCGTCAGAGCAGCAGGGCTATCACATAGTCGTGCTGACCTGCGCGTTTGAGAAAGGCCCTCTAAACCTGAGGCTGGTTTTCGACAAGGAGAGCAAGATTGCCGGGTTCTTCCTCGCCCCGGCCGCAGCCCCCTGGAATGCGCCCGATTACGCGAAACCCAGCACCTTCCACGAACAGAGCGTCTCCATAATCACCGGCTCTTGGCAACTGCCTGGCACGCTGACCGAGCCAAACGTCGCGGGGTCCTTCCCCGCCGTGGTGCTTGTGCAGGGGTCGGGTCCGCACGACGAAGACGAAAGTATTGGCGCCAACAAGCCGTTCAAGGACCTGGCCTGGGGGCTCGCCAGCCACGGTATTGCGGTGCTGCGTTATGAGAAGCGGACTCACAAGTACGCTGCGCGGGACTCGGCGAACTTCACCGTCAAAGAGGAAGTGACCGACGATGCGCGCTCGGCGGTGGCCCTCCTCTCGACGCATCCGAAAGTGGATAGGAAGCGCATCTACGTTCTCGGCCACAGTCTCGGCGGCATGCTGGCACCCCGCATCGCCGAAGGTGACCAGCAGATCGTCGGCATTATCATCATGGCGGGCAGCACGCGACAACTGGGGCAGATAGTCGTCGACCAGTTCAAGTATCTTTCCACGCTGAGCGGCCCGGTGGGCGAGGGAGCCAAGAAGCAGATTGAGGCGGCCGAGAAATTTGCGCAGGATTACAACAGCCCCACGCTCAAGCCGGGCGAGACGGTGAGCATGCTGGGCATACCGCTCCCAGCCTCTTACGTCCTCGACTTGCGAAATTACGACCCCGCCGCCACGGCGGCCCGGTTGAAGATACCGATCCTGGTGCTTCGGGCGGAGAGCGACTATCAAGTCACAAGAAAGGACTTCGAGGGTTGGGAAAAAGCCCTGACCGGCCATAACAACGTCACTATGAAAAGCTATCCCGGCCTCTGCCACCTCTTCACGCCGGCGGGCAACCCGCCCTCGCCGGCGGATTACGACAAGCCCGGCCACGTTGCCGGGGGCGTGCTTGAAGACATCGTGAGCTGGGTCGATGCCCAGCATGGAGAACTAAGATGAATTCGCAATGGGTCCTGGGACCGAGCCTGGTCATGGCCTTTGTGATTGGGCTCTGTCTGGTCCTCTTTTACTTGATGCCGAGGCTCACCCGCCCGGACGTCTACTTTGCGGTGACCGTTCCGCCCGAGTTCCGCGACTCGGCGGAGGGCTGGTCCATCCTCAAGAGCTACCGGGTGGAAGTGACGATTTTCGGCGTCCTTGCTCTGCTTATCGTTCTGGCTGCCGTCCGGATTCCCGAGCCCAACTACATGATGGTGGTGACACTGGCCGGGCTATTTTTGCAGGGCGCGGGCGTCTTCCACGCTTATTATCGGGCGCGGAGGCGCGTGCTGCCGCACGCCGCAGCGCCGGCAACCATCCGGGAAGCGGCGCTTGTGCCCCGCGAGACGCGCTTGCCGGGTGGATGGCTGCTCCAGTTTCCTCCCTTCGCCCTATTGGCCGGGGCCGCAATCTGGTTGCGACTGCACTGGGGCCAGATTCCTGAGGTCTTCCCCATCCACTGGGGAGCGAACGGCCAGCCGAACAATTGGGCCACGCGCAGTCTTGCCGGAGTCTATGGGCCGCTAATGATCGGGATTGGGCTCTGCGCCCTGATGGGGTTCATGGCTTATGCTATGCTCCGCTGGTCGCGTCCCATCCGAGTGGGCGGAGCGGCGGGCGCGGGCGAGCGCCGCTTCCGGCATCTGGTCGTGTCGATCATCGTGGGCACTGAGTATTTCCTGGCACTGCTGTTTATGTGGACGGCGCTCTTGCCCTTGTCACACAAGCAGGCCGGCCCGCCGGGTCTTATCCCCGTGCTCGTCTTCTCGCTGGCCTTCACGGTGGTGATCGTGGTGCTCATGGTGCGGCTTGGCCAGGGTGGCACGCGCTTGGCCGGCGCTGCGGGCGCCGGCTCCGGGGTCGTGGCTCCGGTGGGCGACCGCACGCCAGACAAATACTGGAAGCTTGGCCTCTTCTACATCAACCGCAACGATCCGGCGCTGTTCGTGGAGAAACGCTTCGGGATCGGCTTCACACTCAACTTCGGCCACCCGGGGGCCTGGGTTTTCCTGGCCGTGCTCGCGGCTGTCTTCGTGGCAATCGTCCTCATCGCCCCGAAGCATCACCATCCGTAGGAGTCAAGGAGTCGAGGAGTCGAGGAGTTGAGGAGTCGAAAATCCAGGCTTGGCTCCTCAACTCCCAACCCCTCAACGCTTCGCTGTTGTAGTCACCCTCGCGTAATCCGAGGTCCAGGTCGACCCAGACGGAGGTGGATTCCCGCTTTCGCGGGAATGACTAGTGTGTTCGACTCTTTGATTTCTTGACTCTTCGACTCCTAGACTCCTCGACTTCTCAACTCCTCAACTCTTTGACCTCTCGACTCCTTGACCTCTCGACTCCTTGACTCCTCGACTTCTCGACCCCTCAACTCTTGACTCTCGACTCTCGACTAGTTTCAGCAGCAGCTTTGCCAAGCGATGAGAATCATGACGCGCAACGCGGTCTTCGACGAGCACGTCCGCGAGCACGGGCAGGAACACCCAGCGCGCGAACTTCCGCCAGGTCATTCACCACGGGTGCGGCTCCGTCCGCGGCGTATCGCCTGCGCAGCGAGGACGAGACGGGGCGGGAATTGAGGATCACGGCATCAAAGAGCTTCCGACCGGCATGTTCGTGCAGGGCGCGCAGGTGGTCGGCGGCGGAATAGCTGCGGGATTCGCCGGGCTGAGTCATGAGATTGCACACATAAACCTTCAGAGCCCTGGAGCGTGCGATCTGTTCAGGAATCCCGTGCACCAGCAAGTTTGGTATCAGCGAGGTGTAAAGGGAGCCCGGACCGACCGTGATGAGGTCGGCGTGCTCGATCGCGGTGAGCGTTTCCCGTAGCGGACGGCAACGGCTGGGGACAATGTGCAAGCGTTTGATGGGGATTCGGGTCTTCGTGATGCGCGACTCTCCGTAGATCATGTTGCCGTTCAGTTGTTCTGCTTGCAAACGGACATCGGAAAGGGTGGAGGGGAAAATCTCGCCCCGAATGGCCAGGACTTCGCTCGAGACTCGAACTGCTTTCGCAAAGTCGCGTGTCAGGTGGGTAAGGGCAGCCAGAAACAGGTTGCCGAAGCTGTGGCCGCGCAAGCCGTGGCCGGTCGAAAAGCGGTAATTGAAAAGTTGCGTGAGGAGCTTTTCGTCCTCGGCCAACGCGACCATGCAGTTGCGAATGTCGCCTGGTGGGAGGATGCGGAACTCACGTCGCAGGCGCCCGGAGCTTCCACCCTCGTCAGTAACGGTGACGACGGCTGTCAGTCTGGAGATTTTGGCGCGGGGCCCGGAAGGGTAGGCGATTCCTCGGAGGTAAAGCTTCAGACCTCGTAAGACGGTGGACAAACCTGTACCGCCACCAATGGCAACGACTTTCATGGGACTCCCGGGTAACGGCGAGTTCATCCGTCGGCTGACGGACCCTGCTTTGAGGTTGTGCCGATGCGAAATCGCCGTTACATCCCGACAATTGGCGACGGAAGGTCGCCGCTCCGTCTTGAAAAACGACGAAGCTAATGGTGCGAGTTGAGAACCAATTCTTTAAAGCGGGAATCGGTTGCCAGCGCCTGGAAGTCTTCGTCGCGCTTGGCCTGAATGCGATTCTGAGGCCGGAGAGAGATGGCCTCCCTTAGATGCTGGAGAGCGGCTCCAGCATCTCCACGAAGCGCGTAAGCAGCGGCCAAGGTGTAACTAACATGATCGAGTTTCGGCGCTGATTTCTGAGCTTTGTTCAGGTACGCGATGGCATCATCAAGACGCCGGGAGTTCAAGGCTCCCACCCCCAGGGCGTATAAGTCCTCTGCCTTCTTCGGTGGCGGACCGGGGCGACTGAGTTTCTGCTCGCACAGTCGCAGGTGGACACGCGCTCTTTCCGCTACTCCTGCCACTCCGCTGAATGCCAGCTTTTCGAATATCTCCTTGGCTTTTTCGTAATTCTGTTTTTGGAAAGCGCGTGCGCCGAGCTCGAAATTCTTGACTGCCGCCTGAAACAGAACCTCAGAACGCCGACGTTCAGGGGTTTGTGAATTGCCTGACGGGCTTGTGGCACTGGCTATCGATTGAGCGGATGACCTTGAACCCACTCGCGCATGAGCGGCTCTGGCGGACCGAGCGCGACCAGAATGGTCGAGCGAGCGTGCAAGGCGAATCCGCCGTTTTCTGGAAGTCCGGATTAGCGATTTCTGTTGCCGGATAAGGCTTTTCATTTCAGTATGTTGAAACCAAAGACCGGAGGCCCTGGGAGTTTCCACACCCTGGGCCACAACTCTATCTATAACAAAAGTAGTGCAATATAGTCAAGAATAAGGCAGAGGTCTAGGCCATTTAGGGCCTTGGGGTGCTCCAAACCATTGAAAACACAGGGTCTGTGTTTTCAATATTCGATCAGGCGAGGCTTTCTGGAGTTCTTGACTCAGGCACTCCGCCGGCTCTTAACAGCAATAGGAAGCGACGGGCGGGCGGTGGGTCGTGAATTCGTCGCCGCTTGGCGCCGCCGCAAGGCGTTGTCTGCCGCGCAGCGAACTACGTGCGCCAAATCCAGGTCATCGAATGGAGGGGCGATGAAATCGAAAGCTCCCAGTTCGATGGATGAGGCGTAAAGGTTGGTATCAATTTCTCGCCCCACGACAATCACACTAACAGGTGAAGACGCTCGCGCCGAATAGGACACGGCATCAGCCCAGTTCCCGTCTGGCAATTCGCTCTCCGTGAAGACCAACAAAGGTGGATCGGCCCAGGACAAAACATGGCATGCTTCGGCCAGAGTGTGCGCCCGCCTTGTGGCGATACCAAGCTTCTCCAGGGCAGCCTCTACGTCATTGTAAGGCTTTGCCTGGTGAAAAATGACCAGGGCCGAGACTTTTCCTCGCATCGGAGATCTCTAACCGGGAACAAGAGTGTTGGTTCGGAGTTGCTAGGCGCCGCCACGGACGACCTCGGGCGGAACTATTTAAGCGCTACTTTAACGATTTTCTTTTCCTGGGTAATGTCCACTTTGTCTTCACGAGCTAGCCAGCCCAGGGCAAAACTGAGGAGTTCACCGGATCCGTTGAGCTTCTTCTTAAGTTGCGGAAATGTTTGAGGGCCCTCATCGTTAAGTACCTGCCAGACTCTCCCTGCCGTTTCACCGACTTGTCCATTAATTTCCATTTCTTGCATCCTCCTGCTGGTTTCAATTTAGAATTTTAATATGCTTCTGTACCTTTGCCGCCTGAGGCTTCACGAGACTCAGACGCTTGCTTGCGCCTTCTGCCCGTAGAAGGCGTTCGATCTATCGGTTGTTATGCTGCGCCCCGAAACAGGAATACTAGCTCGCTACGAAAAGCTTCTCGGGTGCTTGCCGACAGTGAGCCTGCGCCTGAAATTAAGTCAAGCACGGCTCCCTCCAAACCGAAATGCCAACAGAAGTATATCTGAAGTGCTCCCGCTAGGGAAGCAAAAAATTACTATCACGGTGATAAATATTCAGATACTCCACAAGGGGATGGGGATGACTGTGGAAAAACTCAACAGGCCTCGCCGTAGAGATTTCATTCCTCAGCGTTCGCGCTGCTTGTGCAGAAAAGCTCCCAGTTCCAGGAGGCCGTAGACCATCAGACAAAGCCAGAAATCGACCAAAGTTCCGAGATCGAGCTTGAATGGGTGATGCTGGGCGGCGGGGGGCAAATAGGGATTGAGGGCGAAATACAAACCATTGCCAAGCAAAATGGCAACCAAGTATTTGAACCATTTCACTGTTATAGGTTTCATCTTCTTCTATAATAGGAAATTCTGAAACGCCATGGCAACCCCGAACCTCACCCTCGCCTCGGAAGTGAAATACCTGAAGGGTGTGGGTCCAGCGCGAGCTGAGATTCTGGCCGCGCGAGGCATCCGCACCGTCGAAGACCTTCTTTACTATACTCCTTTTCGCTACGAGGACCGCACGCGCATAACCCGCATTCGCGACCTCGTACCCGGCCAGACAGCGACTGTCTTTGCGCAGGTGCTGACCTGCGGCCTCATGAGGACTCGAAAGGGTGTCTACATTTACGACCTTGCGGCCAGAGACGACAGCGGAATGATTCGCTGCAAATGGTTCAACGCAGTTTACCTGGAAAAGGGCAAGGTCTTTCGGCAAGGGCAGCGCGTTTTCTTCTACGGGAAGGTGGAGCGAGATTTCTACGGTACGAGCAATTTGGAAATCCTTCAGCCTCAGTTTGAAATTCTGCCGGAGAAGGAATCGGAAGGCGGCGATTCCATCGAGGTGGGGCGCGTTGTGCCTATCTACGAAGGCATGGGCAATCTTGGCACGCGGGCTATCCGGCGGCTGATTTGGACCGCCCTGGATTCCTTGGGCGATAACCTACCTGATCGGCTTCCCTCGTCAGTACGCGAGAAGAACCGGCTCGTAGACCGCGCCGCGGCTTTGCGCCAGACGCATTTCCCCGCTTCTGACCAGCCGCTCGAACAGTTGTGCAACTTCCGCACCCCGCCGCAGGTGCGCCTGATCTTCGAAGAGTTCTTCAACGTCGGCGCCGGTCTTGCCTTGAGGCGGCGCAAGGCCAAAGCTGCACAGGGAATTGAGTTTGAGCCAAAGGCCAGCGCCCGCGCCGCCATTCGCAGTATCTTGCCTTTCCATCCCACGGCCGCGCAAAAACGTGTGTTGAAGGAAATGGTGGATGACATGTGCTCTCCCCACCCCATGAATCGTCTCTTGCAGGGCGATGTGGGATCGGGGAAGACCATAGTCGCCGTTCAGGCGGCCATCCTGGCCATCGAAAACGGCTACCAGGTGGCCCTGATGGCCCCCACCGAAATCCTGGCCACGCAGCATTACCTTTACACTCGTGCGCTGTTGCAGTCCCTGCCTTACCAGATCGACCTGTTGATCAGCGCGCGCAAGGCGGCAGATAAGGCGGAGCTGAAAGAGCGCATGGGGAAGGGAGAAATCAACCTCGTGGTGGGCACCCACGCCTTGCTGGAGGAGGACGTAGCATTCTCCAAGCTCGGCCTGGTGGTGGTGGATGAGCAGCACCGCTTTGGAGTGCTGCAACGATTCGGGCTAATACGCAAAGCGATTAACCCCCACGTCCTGGTCATGACCGCCACTCCCATTCCCCGCACCCTCGCCCTGACGCTCTACGGCGACTTGGATTTCTCCGTCATCGACGAATTGCCGCCCAATCGCACGCCTATCGAAACACGACTGGTGGAAGAAAGCGAGCGCGATGCGGGCCTTCGAGTTCATTCGCGAGAAGGTGCGGCGAGGCGGGCAGGCTTACGTGGTTTGTCCGGTGATCGAGGAGGGAGGGAAACTCGATCTCAAGCCTGCCGTGCGCACTGTTCGAGCAGCTTTCGCAGAACGTCTTTCCCGAGTTTCGCGTGGGGCTGTTGCACGGGCGGTTGCCCAGCGAGGAAAAGGAAGAGGTGATGCGCCGCTTCAAGCTGGGCGAGGTTCAAATCCTGGTTTCGACCACGGTGGTGGAAGTCGGCGTGGACGTCCCCAACGCCACGGTGATGCTCATCGAGCAGGCGGAGCGTTTCGGGCTTTCCCAGTTGCACCAACTGCGCGGCCGCATCGGACGGGAGCAGCAAGAAGTCGTACTGCCTTCTGGTCGCTTCCGAGAACCGGAACGAGTTGGCCGCGCAACGCCTCCAGACCATGGTCGAGACCAATGATGGGTTCAAGATTGCTGAAATCGATTTGAAATTGCGCGGCCCCGGCGAATTCTTCGGCACCCGGCAATGGGGCATTCCCGCTTTCCGAATTGGCAACCTGATCCGCGATCAGGAGATTCTCGAGTGGGCCAAACGGGAAGCATCGAGCTTTGTCGAGCAGCCCGCCTCGCGCCAGGAATGGGAAGTGTTTGTAAACTACTTGCGCGCCGAATGGCCGAGACGTTACAGCCTGGCCAGCGTGGCGTAACCATTTGTGATTTCTGATTGGTGACTGAGGTCCCTGACTTTCAATCGCCAATCACCAATCGCCAATCGCCGATCACCAATGAGAGTGATTTCCGGCACATACCGCGGGCTTCACCTGGGGACATTAAAGGGCGGCAATCTCCGCCCCACCTCCGACCAAATGCGCGAGACGCTGTTTGATGTGCTCGGTCCAGGAGTGGAGGGCGCGACCTTCCTGGATGCCTATGCCGGAAGCGGCGCGGTGGGGATCGAGGCGCTGAGCCGGGGGGCAAGCGAGGTCGTATTTATCGAACATCATCGCGCGGCCCAACAACTCATTCGCAAGAATCTCGAGACCTTGGGAATCGAGTCAGGCTATTACCTGATCCGGTCCACGGTCGCAAAGGGTCTCGAGAGACTCGAGCAGGAAGGCTCGCGGTTTAATTTCGTCTTCCTGGACCCGCCCTATAGTGAAATACGTGAATACCACCACGTCCTGCGCCTTCTCGGGCGTTTACATCTGTTGGATTCCAATTCCCGGGTGATTGCCGAACACTCGCGCCACTGTCTGCTCGAAGAAGAGTACGGAAACCTGCGCCGAGATCGCCTGATTCGCCACGGCGACGCACAGCTCGGCTTTTACCGTGCAACCGAGCACGCGACGTAGCGCGGGCGTCTCGCCCGCTGTTGCGCGGGCATCCTGCCCGCGCCCTCTCGTAGTTCGTTTTGGCTCTCGGCCGACTTGTTTTCAATAGGGTTGGTTAGGATTTCCCGGATGCGGGAGCGGGACGCTCCCGCGACAGCGGGCGAGACGCCCGCGCTACACTCAATCGCGTGCTAGGGGGGCTTGTCTTCGGTCATGCAAACTTATATGGCGCTCGAGTAACCTTGACCGCATGCGCGCACATACCCTACTATTGTGAACAGTGCCATTGTCCCAGGTAGTGCTGTGGCGGGGTAGCTCAGTGGCAGAGCGAGGGTCTCATAATCCCTAGGTCGGGAGTTCGATCCTCCCCCCCGCTACCACTTATTCCCAGTAGATTGCAGCAGTTTCTCTCAAGCTCCACCGGACCCACGGTGGGGACTTATGTGAGGCAGCCACGGTCAATGCTGTCTTGACCGTGGGTTCTCCCCTTTATTGCGGAAGCATAGCGGGGTACAGTCGCCACCGGGGTCGGCGTCTGGGATAAGAAAGGCCCACAGTCAGCAAACCACTGACTGTGGCTACCCGTTGTCCGCCAAAATGTTTTCCAAAACAGATCCGGTTTTGGCGAGCCTCAGCCTCGGCCATTACGCGCTGGCGTGACCGGGCGGGCCGAGTGTCGCATCGGAGGGGGCCCAGGACGTGTCGATGCCCGCCCTCTTGAATGTGGCGAGCAGTCCGGCCTTGTCCACCGCCTTGGCGTGGGCCTCTTGCGGCTCGATGATTTTCTTCTTCACCAGGTCGGTGAAGCTCTCGTTCATCAGGCACATCCCGTATTTCTTCCCCGTCTGCATGACGGACGGGACCTGGAAGGTCTTTGCCTCGCGGATGAGGTTCGACACCGAAGGCGTCACGATCAGGACCTCGAAGACTGGCACGCGTCCGCCTCCGATCTTCTTGCAGAGCATCTGGGAGATGACGCCCTTCAAGCTCTCGGAGAGCATGACTCGGATCTGGCTCTGCTGGTCGGCCGGGAACTGGTCGATGATTCGGTCCACGGTGGAAGGGGCCGACGACGTGTGCAGCGTGCCCAGGACGAGATGGCCGGTCTCCGCGGTCTCGATAGCGATGGCCACCGTCTCCAGGTCGCGCATCTCCCCGACGAGCACGATGTCGGGGTCCTCGCGGAATGCCGCGCGCAACGCGTCCTTGAACGAGTCGGTGTGCTCTCCGACCTGACGCTGGTTGATGAGGCACTTCTTATTCTCGTGCACGAACTCCAGCGGGTCCTCGATGGTGATGATGTGGTCGGTGCGGTTGCGGTTAATGTAGTCGACGAGTGCGGACAGCGTCGTCGACTTCCCGCATCCGGTGGGACCGGTCACGAGCACCAGGCCCTTCGATAGGTGGCACAACTGTAGGATCTCCTTGGAGAGCCCCATCTCCTCGGCAGTGATGATGCGGCTGGGAATCACCCGGAAAACGCCGCCCATGCCCTTCCGGTCCATAAAGAAGTTGCAGCGGAAGCGGGCGAGGCCGGGCATGTTGTAGGCGAAGTCGGTGTCGTGGCGCCGCTTGAACTCCTCGCGGTTGCGCTCGGGCGCGATGGGCCACAGCATGCGCTCGGTGTCCGCCGGCGCCAGGACCGCCCGGCCCGGCAGCGCCTTCACGTCGCCCTCGTGGCGTACCATGGGCGGCGAGTCAACCGAGATGTGGAGGTCGGAAGCCTGCATCGCCACCGTCAAGCGGAACAGCTCTTCGATCTCCGCCGCGGAGCCGGGGGCGCCGGGCGCGGGAGAAGGTGCCGCGGCTCGAGTCGGCGCAGGCACGGGTCCTGGCACCCCGTCGACGGCGAAGGTGGCGAAGGTCCCGTCCGGCCGTCGTTCGGCCCGCGCCCGCACCAGCCCCACTCCTGCAACCTCGAGGCCCCACTCGGCGAGGCCCGCCGCGGCCAGGGCCTGATGTGCATCGGCAGTGAGGATCGGGGCGAGAAGCTGGTCGATCGTCGACGGGGTCTGCTCGGAGCCCTGCATCTCCCGCTCTCCCGTGGGAGTCAGGATCACGATGCGGCGGCCGGGCGCCAAGCGCACTTTCCGTCCCCCCGCCTTAACGCTGGCTAGCAGTATGCGGTCCAGTGACACTTCTACTCCTCCCGAATCTCGATCACGCGCGTGATGTGGTGCTTCTGCACGAGGTGGTGGCGCGGCCCGTCCGTCAGCGTCACGAACAGCTCGTTACGGTTCAAGTAGTCCTGGAGGCGCTGAAGATTCTCCGGCATGTCAATGTGCAGCAAACCCTCGATCCGCCTCTCTCCGCACTCGATGGCCACGCGGCGCTCCAGGCCGATCGGGACCTCGTCCTCCGTGCCTTCGGCGCCCTGGAGCGTGACCATGATCACGGTCTGTTTGTTCAGTATGACGGGCGCCGCCGCGTCATCGGGAAGGAAGGGGAAAAAGGGCAGGGGCTCGTTGATCCAATCCTCCGGCCTCATGGGACCGCTGTGATGCGAGGCGGCGGCGGGGACGAAGATGCGGCCGGCGAGCGTGCGCCCGTCGGTGCACGCGACCTCCACCGCGAGCGCCACGGTAGGTACACTCAGTTCACTCATAAATTCGCTGGGGTACAAACATCCCAAAGCCCCCCCATGCGAGCTCAAACTTCTGCGGTTGGACTATCCTATCTTGGATCGCTAAAGGAACCGTAGAAATCTCCATAAAGGACTTGCCCGGAATTTCCTTTTTCAATTTTGGCCCGGCCCATAGCATATGCCTGAGCGCCCCTGAATGCAAGGTCCAGTCAAGTTTTCTGCGCTTTCGGGTGGTGTCCTATCTTGCGTGTAGCGCCGACCTTAAGGTCGGCATGTGCCCCGACGAATCGGGGCGCCACGAGTCAAATTAGGATAGTGCCCGCTTCCGGCAGTGGTGTAGTTTGGTGAAGTGGCTGTCAATGGGGACCTCGAAGGGATCCAATGTCATTAGCCGTGGGTGCAACCCACGGAAACGACGGGCACCTTAGGGGGGCAGATTTGCCTGGCTGGCGCTCCGATGCATCGGGGCGCTTTAGCGTGCTAAATTGGCGCTGCTCATGCACAACCACACACGCCATTTTGCGCGCGCACGCTCCAACCCCTGACCAGCGGCACCTATCGCCCAGCCAAGTCTTTTGAGAGTGATCGGCTCGCCTGATATCAGTCTTGTTTGAGGGTCGCAGAGCTGCGCTCTGCGCCAGCTCGCGTCTCCTTAGAATTGGAGTGACTGGCCAGTGATACGATCCCGAAATAATTGCGTATTTCCAGACGAATGCTAAAATTGATCAGCACAAACCTCAGCCGAAAGGATGTCACTACCGGTGGAACGCCCACGAGTTGGCGGAAGGATTGGGAAACACCTCTCTGGCGTTTTCCAGAGTCTAATCGCTGCCGTTCTGTGTAGCGTCTGCCTGTACGCCCTCGGGTACTTCTGGAATCGTCTCTTTCGCACTGAACCCCCAGCTTGGGCGAAGGGTATTCTCCCATCCGTCATTCCGGTTCTGGGGATTGCGACATTTTGGATTTTGACAGGCTTGGTCTTACTGGTCGTGACCTTGTTCGGCCGCAGAACCGCGCGCCCCAAAGGAGACAAGCTCTCCATTTATGTTGCCCGCTTCGGCGATGACGAGGTAAGTAAGACCGTCCGGAATAGTGTGATGGACTCGATTCTCCGAGAGCTTGGCCCAGGATGCGTTGAGGTGCTTCCCGCCGGCGTTCGACTCACTTTGACCGAAGGTTTAAGTCTAGATGGAGCACCGGAGGACGCGACGCGTAGAGCACGTTCACTCCTCGAGAGAAAACGCGGCGACTTACTGATCTGGGGGTACGTCCAGAGTATTCCATCGGAGCGAACGATCGTTGAGCTTCGATTCGTCTCTGCGGGTCAGGGTGGTTCCCACGCACTGCGCTTCGGCTTCACAGACAAGTTGACGCTCGATGCCGACTTTGGCCCTGAGATGGGAACTGCGCTGGCGGCCGTTGCCAGCGCTCTGGCCGGGCCAGCCGCCAAAGCGACTGGCAACTATCTTGTGCAAACCCTGAAGCCCGTCGCCAGTCGACTCGCACCGATAGCTCGCAATCTCCCCATATCCATGCGCCGGAATGATCGCGTAGCTGTGCTCTCATCCTACGGGTTGATACAACTTGTGATTGGAGAACAATCGGGTGAATCAGGGTGCCTGGAGGAGGCGCTTGCGGCCTATGGCGAGGTACTGGAAGAGTGCACGCGCGGATCGGGTGCCTATGTCCTGGGCGGCGGCGCAGAACAACCTTGGGAACGTCCTATTCAGGCTGGGAGAAAAAGGGAGCGGGACGGCGCGATTGGAGGAAGCGGCCGCAGCCTATGGCGGGGCACTGAAGGAATACACGCGCGACCGGGTGCCTATGTACTGGGCAGCGACGCAGAACAACCTTGGGAACGTGCTAGCGAGGATGGGGCAGCGAGAAAGCGGGACGGCGCGATTGGAGGAAGCGGTTGCGGCTTTTGACGAGGCGCTGAAGGAGTACACGCGCCACAAGGTTCCAGGTGAATGGGCGATGACACAGAACAACCTTGGGAACGCGCTCGCGGGGTTGGGAGCGCGAGAGAGTGGGACGGCGCGCTTGGAGGAAGCAGTCGCTGTCTTTCGCGAGGCGTTGAAGGAGCAGACGCGCGATCGGGTTCCCCTCGACTGGGCGAGGACGCAAACCAACCTCGGAGACGCACTAAGGGTTCTGGGAGGGCGAGAGAGTGGGACGGCGCGATTAGAGGAGGCGGTTGCCGCATTCCGTGAGGCGCTGGAGGAACGGACGCGCGATCGTGTGCCCCTAGAATGGGCGGGGGCGCAGACCGGCCTGGGAAATGCGCTAAACACCCTGGGAGAACGAGAGAATGGGACGGCGCGATTGGAGGAGGCGGCTGCCGCCTTCGGTGAGGCGCTGGAGGAACTGAGGCGCGATCGGGTGCCCCTAGACTGGGCAGCGACGCAGACCAACCTCGGAAACACACTAAGGATTCTCGGAGAGCGGGAGACTGGGACGGCGCGATTGGAGGAGGCGGTCGCTGCCTATCGCGAGGCGCTGAAGGAGTACACGCGCGAACGCGTGCCCCTGGACTGGGCAGGGACGCAGACCAACCTAGGAATCGCACTGAGGGTTCTCGGAGAGCGGGAGAGTGGGACGGCGCGGTTGGAGGAGGCGGTCGCAGCCTATCGCGACGCACTGAAGGAGTACACGCGCGCCCTGGTGCCGCTCCGCTGGGCGGCGACGCAGAACAACCTCGGAAGCGCGCTAGCGAGGCTTGGGGAGCGAGAGAGTCGAACGGCGCGATTGGAGGAGGCGGTTGCCGCGTTTCGTGAGGCGCTGAAGGAGCGGACGCGGGAGCGCGTCCCCCTGGACTGGGCAGCGACACAGAACAACCTTGGGAGTGCGCTATTGAGGCTGGGAGAGCGAGAGAGTGGGACGGCGCGATTGGAGGAGGCGGTTGCCGCGTTTCGTGAGGCGCTGAAGGAGCGGACGCGGGAGCGCGTGCCCCTGGACTGGGCAGCGACACAGAACAACCTTGGGAGTGCCCTATTGACGCTGGGGGCGCGAGAGAGTGGAACGGCACGGTTGGAGGAGGCGGCCGCCGCCTTTCGTGAGGCACTGAAGGAATGGACGCGGGAGCGCGTGCCCCTGGACTGGGCAGCGACACAGAACAACCTTGGGAGTGTGCTATTGACGCTGGGGGAGCGAGAGAGTGGAACGGCACGATTGGAGGAGGCGGCTGCCGCCTTTCGTGAGGCGCTGAATGAACGGACGCGCGAGCGCGTGCCCCTGGACTGGGCGGTGACGCAGACCAGCCTGGGAAACGCGCTAAGCATCCTGGGAGAACGAGAGAATGGGACGGCGCGATTGGTGGAGGCGGTTGCGGCCTATGGTGAGGCTCTGAAGGAGTACACGCCGGAGCAGCTACCCCTGCGCTGGGCGATGACGCTGAACAATCTTGGGAGTGCGCTACTCAGGCTGGGAGAACGAGAGAGCGGAACGAGGCGATTGGAGTTGGCGGTTGAGGCCTATTGTGAGGCGCTGAAGGAAGGGACGCGCGAGCGCGTGCCCCTGGAATGGGCGCGGACGCAGAGCAACCTTGGGAGCGCGCTTGCGGTGTTGGGAGGGCGAGTAGGTGGAAAGGAGAAATTAGAGGAGGCAGTTACCGCCTTTCGTCAGGCACTGCAGGAGTACACGCGCGAGCGCGTGCCTCTGCAATGGGCGGTGACGCAGATCAATCTTGGAAACACGCTCGCGGTGTTGGGAGAGCGCGTAGGTGGAAAAGGGAGATTAGAGGAGGCCGTCGCGGCATATCAGCGCGCGTTTGATGTGCTTTGTGATGGTGACAACGTACACCTTCGACAACGCGCCCTGTCGGGCTTGAATCGGGCCAGGGAGCTGCTGGATGCTCGGATTTCCAATCACAACTGACTTCTATGGAGTCTTGCCCCAGGTGCGGTGCACAACGTGCTAGCCTGATGACGGACTCGAAAACTATGCTGAGTCGACACTTAGCCGGACTGGGAATGAAAAACGGCCTAACCGTGCTTTTGACTCATCGTCGCTGAACTCCGGGTCACAAGAACGGTATGCAGACGATGCATGCATGTGACTGCGCTCTGGATCTGAGACCTGACAGGGCCATACCTTCCGCTGGTGGCGCGTATCCGCCGCGGCGGGGCCAGGGCCAATCGGCAGAACTCACCACCTGGCGGACTCTCCGCAGCCCCGTTAGGGGCGGAAGATTGTAGCCCAGGGCGCAAGCCCTGGGGGAGGAAGTCCTCACCCCACTTTCGGCACCCCTCTCCCGCGCGGGCGGGAGAGGGGACGGGGGGAGAGGGAGGGTACGTCTACCCACGGCTGACGCCAGTGGGCTACCCTCTTTCGCCCGTCGGCTGACGGGCTGCCCAAGGCAGACCCTTCAGGGTTAGATGTCGCTCGATGACTTCCCATCCGTGGGTTTCATCCGTCAGATGACGGACTATTCAAGGCGCTCCCCTTGGGGGAGCAAATGCGCCACCCACGACAGGCGGAAGCGGACACCCTGTCTCTTGACAACAGAACGACGATAGGCTAGCATAGTAACTTGAAGTCAGGAAGGCGTTAATGACTTCCTAGGATCACTTGGCTGCGATGCTACGCCGATCGGCAGTGCACTCTCGAAGATGTCCAATACGGGGCAAGAATCCCGGAGAAGTTTCTGGTTATAGGTGGACAAGGAGTCTGGGTTTGGAAGACGAAGAGAGAAAGAATTCTTTAAAAATGAACGAACGACGCGCGAATGTCTATGAAAACAAAGGACCGGTCTTCAGCAACCCCTCACAAAGCGGGAATATCATAGAAAAAAATACAGTTACGCGTTGAAATCGGGAATATTATTGAAAACAGGCATGTTAGTCTTAGATGCTCTTTAACTGACAATTTGTCACCTTGTCACGATGGGGTACTTAGCCCACTTCTCCAAGAGTCTTGGCTTCTCAGTTTGACCCAGAGGCGGCGGAACCTGTCCCGACCCGATTGGGACGCCGCCACGTGGTCCGTCAGTTGACGGATAAACTCGCCGCTACAACGCTGTTCCGTCACGCCGCCGATCGTCCCTTCCAGAAATCTGAAAGGTCGTAGAATTCCTTGAACATGACTTGGGCCATGGAGTCCGTCGCTCCGATGCTCTCGGAATCACCGTAATTGAAGACGATAAGGCCACCGTCAGGCGTTGACCAGTGTTCTACAAGTTCTCTCGCTTCAGCGCGGACCGCCTCCGGATTTCCTAGGGGCAAGGTAGCTTGAATATCGACCGTGGTTAGAAAGCAAACCTTGCCGGCAAACGCTGCCCCCAGTTCTTTGATCCCGTAGGCGCGCGGCTGTTGCATGTTGAGCACATCCGCCCCGGCCTCGATAAATAAGGGCACGAAATCGTTCACCCTTCCGCAACTGTGCAGAATGACGTGCCACCCGTGGCCGTGAACCGCCTCGAAAAGCTGTTTGTATCGCTTGGAGAAAAACTCGTTGAATATGGCGCGGGAAACAATAGTGCCGTTCTGGGTGCCCCAGTCGTCGGTGAGAAAGATGCCATGAACGCGGTCGCCGAAACGTTTGGCAGCTTCGTCCAGATGATTGATCTTGTACTCGAGGATCAGATCGAGCAGCCGGTGTATCTTCTCCGGCTCGAGGTAGAAATCCTCCAGGGTTGCCGCAAAACCGTGAAGCATGTGGAGCCGCTCGAAGAGATTAAAGTGGCTGGTAATGACCACATATCTTTGGCCTGCCTCCTTGATCCCATCTTCAATCCTGGCGAAATAGTAGGGGTTGCGCGGGTTCGGCGGCCTGTAGCTCGATAGCTTGCTCCAGTCTTCGAGCGGATGGCCAACCACCTGTCCCATGCTTTTGACCTCCGTTCTTTTCCATTCACATCCCCAATCATCCCGAGCGGGGTTGTCGAAGAACCACCCGCTTTCCTGTCGATCCATTTCCCAGCAGGAACAGACGTCGTCCGGGAAATTCCTTATGACGGCAGACATTTGCTTGCTCCAATAACCATCCACAAAAAACGGAAGCCGTGGCGGCCGCCCAAACTCGATCGCCCTGCGAACAATTTCTCTGCTTTCCATGCTTGTCTCCCTTCAATAGTTGACAGTCGACAGTCAACAGTCGACAGTTCGAGGTCGAGCACGGTTACTGTGAACTATCGACTGTTGACTGTCGACTCCCTCTACACAAGTGGATACCTGCCGTATTTTTTCGTCGCCTCGATCATCGTGCGGTAGTTTTCCGGCTTCACTGAAGAATGGATGGAATTGGAAGAACTAATAATATGCCCTCCACCCGGAGAGGCCGTGCGGATGCATTCCTTTACCGCGGCCTCAACTTCCTCCCTGGAAGCCTCTGAGAGAATATACGCGCAGTCGATGTTGCCGATCAAACACACCCTCTTCCCGTATTTCTGCTTGATTTTTCCTATATCCATTCCGGCAATAGGCTCCATGGGGTTCAGGCCGTCTATGCCGGTATCCACAATCGCGTCCAAGATCGGCCAGAGATTTCCATCTGAGTGCTTTATCGCCTTCGCGCCTTCCTCATGGATTGCGTCAACCATCCGTTGCAGCCTGGGGAGAACGAATTCTCTAAACACGGCCTGGGAAAAGAAAGGACTGTCATTGCCGGCAAAGTCATCGGCGACGACGATGGCATCGGCTCCAGCCCGGACGGCGTTCCTGGCGATGCGGATGGTAACCTCCAGGACAGTATCCATCAACCGGTGCGCAAATTCAGGATCGAGGAGGAAATCCGCCAGCAGGTTCTCGAACCCGGTCAGGAATACTGACCACATGAAAGCGGCGCGGTGCCGAAAGAAAATGGCCTTCTTTCCCTTGAATCGCGCCACCAATTGGGGGAGTTTTCCCAAGCGCTGCGGCGCGTCGGGGTCAGGGGGAACGTATTTCTTCAGATCGTCCATCGTCCAGATGGGGCCTCTTATGGGATGATCGAGTTCCTCCGGAGTCGGTTTGTATAGCACCCCCCATTCGTCGACATAGGTACCATCCGGATTCTCGGAGACCTTGTTGTACTGCGCTACCGTAGAAACTCCGTCCAAGTCCAGCATCTCCTCGATATCCGTTTGATCTCGAGCCGTGGAGCACAATGCCTTTATGACCTTGCGACTGATAGCCCATTCCACAGTGGGCACCCGGTCGGGTTCTCCACGTTCCAACGCAGTCATAATTCTCTGGTATGAATTCACGAGGCACCTCTCAAGGAGTCGAGGAGTTGAGAGTCGAGAAGTCGAGGAGTCGGGGGTCGAGGGTCAAGGAGTTAACGGCCCGACCTTCGGCTGCCGCTCGACTTTCGACTCCTCGACTCTCAACTTAAGAATGAACGAACGAAGCCGGAAGGTTCATGTCTCGACTTCCTGACTCCTTGACTCCTCAACTTCTCGACTCCTCGACTTTGTATTGACTACAAGCGCGCCGCAGGTCATCCTACCATGGAGTACCAATCGTTGAAAGAAGGGCGGTGAACGCACCATGGCAAAAGCTCAAGATCTCGTTTGCGCGAAAACTCAGTGGCAGGGGCGGGAAGCATATACGCTCAGCAATGGTCTGCTCCAAATGGTGAATTTGACGGGCGGCGGCCACATCGCAGAAATTCGTTTTGCGGACGGCAGTGGTCTTCCTACCCTGAATCCTCTCTGGATTCCCAACTGGAAGGGCCTCGAGCCATATCAGTACCGCGCGAAGGCTCACGCCAAACGCTACGGGCCGCTGACAGAAGGGAAATTGCTTTCGGGAATTGCCGGCCACAACATCTGTCTGGATTACTTCGGGCCGCCCTCGGAAGACGAGGCAGCACAGGGCCTCTCGACCCATGGCGAGGCGCCGAGCCTGAAATGGCGGAAATCGAGCGCGCGCCTGCGGGCAGGCCAATTAACCTTGACGCTTTCCGTTCGCTTGCCCGAGGCCGGCCTGCAATTCAGCCGCGAAATTGGAATGCGGGCAGGGGAGTCAGTGGTCTACCTCAAGGAGACCGTCAGCAACGAACGCAAACTCGATCACTTCTTTCATTGGACCCAGCATGCTACCCTGGCTCCTCCTTTCGTCGCCCCCGAAGATGGCCACGTGTTCATGTCCGCCACAAAAGGGATTACGAGCCCCGATGCTTATGGCGCGCAAACGCTGCTTGCACCCGGGAAGGAGTTTCAATGGCCCAAGGCACCCGCCAATTCCGGAGGCGAAGTTGACCTGTCCCGCTGCTTAATCCAGAAGGGATTGGGAATTGTTGCTTCTCTGATTTTGGATCCGGCGCGGGACGTGCAGTTTGTTGGGGCTCTGAATACCCCCCACCGCCTTCTGTATGCTTACTGCTTCCACCGCGCCGATTATCCCTGGGTCACAATTTGGGAGGAAAATTGCACTCGAGAAAATCCTCCATGGAATGGCCGCGCCGAGACACGGGGTTTGGAGTTTGGCTCCGCGCCTTTGCCGGTAACGCGCCGGGAGGCGTTTGCCCGAGGTCCGATTTTTGGCACGCCTACTTTCTCCACCGTGCCCGCTCGCGGTCGATTGACGATTTCGTATGTCGCGTTCCTGACTCACTTGCCGGAAGGATTTAGGGAAGTTCGCGACATCCGTCTGGGCATGAACGAAATCCTCGTTCAGGGAGGAGAGCCGGACCAGGTGGTCACCCTTCCTGCTACGGGACTCGCGGCGGCGGGGCTGGCGTAGCGGAAGGCAGAAAGCAGAAAGCAGAAGGCAGAGCACACGAGGCATTCTCAGTAGCCTCCGAACTGCTAATCGCCAACTTCTTTCCGTGCCGCGAAGAAAAGATTCACCACGGAGGACACAGAGACCACAGAGAAAAATACCTCCCCTCTTCTCTGCTAGCTCTGTGGCCTCTGTGGTGAGCTTCTCTTGGGTTACAGCTCAAGACCGCGCTAGGTTAAGCCTTTTTTTGGCCACGGAGGGGGTAGAAGGCTTGGGGAAGGGAACACGCCATGGGAGACGCACTGCCAACCTCCGAGCTTCTGACTCCTGACTTCTGACACCCGACACCTGACACCCGAAACCTGACACCTCCATCTTATCGCTTCCATAAAAAGTTTTGATTTAACACCACCGTACGCGATCGAGTACACTAGGTCATGGGGTGAAGGGGTGAAGTGTCCGTGAGGGAAGCACGGGTTTACACCCTTATGCGTGGTGGAGTGGGAATGTAGTTCCAATTAGGTAGTTAAGCCCGCCGAATCCTCCGAGATAGCAAATCATGAGCAATAGTATGATCTCCCGAGGTTTACCAAAGCCTCAGGGCCTATACGACCCTGGCAACGAGCACGATGCTTGCGGCATTGGATTCGTGGCGAACATTTCGGGCAAGAAAAGCCACGACATCATCCTCAAAGGGATCGAGATTCTCATCAATCTCACGCACCGGGGCGCCTGCGGCTGCGATCCGGAGACCGGCGACGGCGCGGGAGTCTTGATCCAAATCCCTCACGCCTTTTTTGAAGCGGAGTGTACGCGGTGGGGCTTCGCGCTGCCCTCGCCGGGCGAGTACGGCGTGGGCATGGTATTTCTTCCTGTGGAACCTCACGAGCGCATGCGCTGCGAGGCTCTTCTCGAAGAGATCGTGCGTGACGAAGGCCTCTCCGTGCTTGGTTGGCGGGACACTCCGGTGAACGCCAACACCATTGGACGCTTGGCCCGCAGCACCCAGCCTTACATCGAGCAAGTCTTCATCCGGCGAGCCTACGGGATGGACCAGGATGCCCTGGAGCGGAAGCTCTACGTCATCCGCAAGCGCGCGGAAAGCGAAGTGGCTAAAACCGAGCTGCGGGAGAAGAGCTTCTTTTACATTCCCTCGCTCTCTTCGCGGACGATTGTTTACAAGGGCCTGCTCCTGGCTCCTCAGATCGCCAACTTCTACATCGAGCTGTCGAACTCGGAAGTCAGAAGCGCGCTTTGCCTGGTTCACCAGCGCTTCTCCACCAATACCTTCCCCACCTGGCATCTGGCGCATCCGTTCCGCTATATCTGCCACAACGGAGAAATCAACACCCTGCGCGGCAACGTGAACTGGATGCACGCGCGGACCTCGGTGCTGGCCTCCCGGCTTTTCGGCGAGGACATCAAGAAACTCGAGCCCATCATCGCTCCGGGCGGCAGCGATTCGGCCAACCTGGACAATGCCGTCGAGCTCTTGACACTCGCCGGACGCCACCTTCCGCACGTCATGGAGATGCTGATTCCGGCAGCTTGGGCGAGCGATCCCTCCATGCCGGAGGACGTCAGGGCGTTCTATGAGTACCACGCCTCGCTGATGGAGCCGTGGGACGGGCCGGCGGCCGTGGCTTTCACCGACGGCCGGGTGATCGGCGCCAAGCTCGACCGCAATGGATTAAGGCCAGGCCGCTTTCTCGTGACCCAGGGCGGCCTCGTGATCATGGCTTCCGAGGCGGGCGTGTTGCCGGTGGACCCTGCGGAGATTCGCTTTAAGGGCAGGCTCGAGCCGGGCCGCATGCTCCTGGTGGATACGGAAAAGGGACGTCTTATTCCCGACGAAGAAATCAAAAAGGGATTGGCGGCGCGGCGGCCTTACGCCAAGTGGCTCGATCAAAATCAGATTTCGCTCAAGCAGTTGGCCGACCCGCCGCGCGTCCAACCCACCGACCACGCTACCATCCTGTGGCGGCAACGCGCTTTCGGATACACGGACGAGGACCTGCGCATCATCATGATCCCCATGGCGCAGAACGGCGAAGAGCCGGTGGGGTCGATGGGGACCGATACGCCGGTGGCTTGCCTTTCGGACAAGCCCCAGTTGCTGTTCAATTACTTCAAGCAGATGTTCGCCCAGGTCACTAACCCGGCCATTGACCCGATTCGCGAAGACTTGGTCATGTCGCTCTACGACTTCATCGGGCGGGAGGGCAACATCTTGGAGGAGACGCCCCAGCTCTGCCACACGCTCAAGAAGCGCCATCCCATAGTGACCAATTGGAACCTGGAAAAACTTCGCCGTGTGAGCCAAGGGGATTTTCTGGCCACCACGCTTCCCATGCTATTCCGCGCGGAGGGAGGCGAGAAGCGCCTCGAGGAGGCCGTGGAGAGCCTTTGTCGCGGCGCTTCGCTGGCCATCAGGTCCGGTTATACGCTGCTGATTCTCTCGGACCGCGGCGTGGATGAAGAGTATGCGCCGATTCCGAGTCTTTTGGCGCTCTCCGCCGTGCACAATCACCTGGTGCGCGAGAAGACGCGCAACCAGGTCGCCCTCATCATCGAGACGGGCGAGCCGCGCGAGGTCATGCATTTCGCGCTCCTGCTCGGCTACGGGGCCAGCGCCATCAATCCCTACCTGGCGATCGAAACGCTGGAAGACCTGCACGTGCGAGGGTACTTCCCACCCTCCTACACATTTCAAAAGCTGCTGAAGAATTACATTAAGGCCGTGGATAAGGGGCTGCTCAAGGTCCTCTCGAAGATGGGAATTTCAACTCTCCAGAGCTATTGCGGCGCCCAAATCTTCGAGGCCATCGGGCTCAACCGGGCAGTCGTGGAGCGGTATTTCACGGGCACAGCTTCGCGGATCGAGGGTGTGGGCCTGGACGTTCTGGCCCGCGAAGCCCTCCTGAAGCACAAGTTTGCCATGCAGCGGCCGGCGGAATCCGAGACCGAGCTCGAGATCGGCGGCAGCTACCAATATCGGGAGCGAGGCGAGCGGCACCTGCTGAATCCTCTCACCATCAGCAAACTTCAGCAGGCGGTGAGGCAGTCGAGTTTTGCGACGTTTCAGGAGTACGCGAAGCATGGTCAACGAACAGAGCCAGAATTTCTATACGCTGCGCGGCTTGCTGGATTTCCGGCCGGGAGGGCCGCCGGTAGGGCTGGAAGAGGTGGAGCCGGCGTCCGCCATCGTCAAGCGGTTCGCCACCGGCGCCATGTCTTTCGGGTCCATCAGCAAGGAAGCGCACGAGACTCTGGCCATCGCCATGAACCGTATTGGCGGCCGCTCCAACACGGGCGAGGGCGGGGAAGACGAAGCGCGCTTCCGCCCCGACGCCAACGGCGACTCGCGCCGCAGCGCGGTGAAGCAAGTGGCCTCGGCGCGCTTCGGCGTGACGACGAACTACCTGGTGAACGCTGACGACTTGCAAATCAAGATTGCGCAAGGCGCCAAGCCCGGCGAGGGCGGCCAGCTTCCCGGTCACAAGGTTGACGAGGTGGTGGCGCGCGTGCGCCACGCCATTCCCGGCGTCGCCCTGATTTCACCCCCGCCCCATCACGACATCTACTCGATTGAGGATCTGGCGCAGCTTATCTACGACCTCAAGAACGTGAACCCGCAGGCGAGGATTTCAGTGAAGCTGGTGGCTGAATCCGGCGTGGGAACTGTGGCCGCGGGAGTGGCCAAAGCGCATGCGGATGTGATCCTCATCTGCGGTTACGACGGGGGAACCGGCGCCTCTCCGATTTCCTCCATCCGGCACGCCGGCATCCCCTGGGAGCTAGGCCTCTCCGAGACCCAGCAAGTGCTGGTGATGAACGACCTGCGCAGCCGCGTGCGCCTGCAAGTCGACGGGAAATTGCAATCCGGGCGCGACGTGGCCATCGCCGCCCTGCTCGGGGCCGAGGAGTTCGGGTTCGCCACCATGCCGCTCATCTCCATGGGTTGCATCATGATGCGCAAGTGCCATCTGAACACCTGCCCGGTGGGCGTGGCGACGCAGGATCCCGAACTGCGCAAGCGATTCAAAGGCCAGCCCGAACACGTGATCAATTTCCTTTTCTACATTGCCGAGGACCTGCGGCAGATTATGGCCTCTCTCGGTTTCCGCACTGTCGATGAGATGGTGGGGCGCGTCGATTGCCTCGTGCAGCGCCGGGACGTGGACCACTGGAAAGCCCGCGGCCTGGATTTGTCCTCAGTTCTCTACCATCCCCAGGCGCCCGCGCGGGTGGGGCGGCGCTGCCTGATCCAGCAGGACCATGGGCTCGAGAAATCGCTCGATTATCAGTTGATCGACCACGCGCGGCAAGCGCTGGAGGGTGGCAAGCCGGTCTCCATCAGCCTCCCCATCCGCAACACCCATCGGACGGTGGGCGCGATGTTGAGCGGCGAGATTGCCCGTCGCTATGGGTCCGAGGGCTTGCCCGATGACACGATTCGCTTCGAGTTCACCGGTTCGGCAGGGCAGAGCTTCGGCGCTTTTCTGGCCAAAGGCGTCACCATGGTGCTCGACGGCGAAGCCAACGATTACGTCGGCAAGGGGCTTTCAGGAGGCAGGCTTATTGTTTATCCTCCCCGGACTTCGTCGTTCCAGCCCGAGGAAAATATTTTGGTGGGGAACGTGGTTCTGTACGGCGCCACGAGCGGCGAAGCTTTTTTCAATGGCATGGCCGGCGAACGCTTCGCGGTGCGTAATTCCGGAGCCACGGCGGTGGTGGAAGCCGTCGGTGACCATGGTTGTGAATACATGACCAGGGGGACCGTGGTCGTGCTGGGGAAGACAGGGCGTAATTTCGCCGCCGGCATGACGGGCGGAGTTGCTTATGTCCTGGATGAAACCGGAGATTTCCCTCAGGTGCGCTGCAACCGCTCGAGCGTGGACCTCGAGCCGGTCACCGATCCTAAGGATGCTGAACTCATTCAATCCTTGACCGCTCGTCATGCCGAGCTGACCGGCAGCCCGCGCGCCAAGTGGATTCTGGATAACTGGGAGACGATGCTGCCCAAGTTCGTCAAGGTCTTCCCGCACGAGTACAAGCGAGTCCTGGGCGTCCCACGCGCCTCGGCAACCCTGGCGCCAGTTCCTCCCTCTGCTCAGCACGCGACCCGAGAGGTGCTCCATGGGTAAGGCGACAGGATTCATGGAGTACACGCGCGAAGTCCCGGCGCGCCGGCCCGTCGTCGAGCGCGTCAACGATTTCCAGGAAGTGTACCAGGAATTCCCCGAGCAGAAGCTGCGTCTTCAGGGGGCGCGCTGCATGGATTGCGGCGTGCCCTTCTGCCACACCGGCTGCCCGCTGAACAACGTCATCCCGGATTGGAATGACCTCGTTTATCGCGATCGCTGGAAGGAAGCTGTTCGCGCCCTCCACGCCACCAATAACTTCCCGGAGTTCACCGGACGCGTATGCCCGGCGCCCTGCGAGGCTGCTTGCGTTCTGGGTATTAACAGCCCTCCTGTAACCATCAAAAATATTGAGCAGGCAATCATCGAGCATGCTTTCCGCGAGGGTTGGGTCCATCCCGAGCCCCCTCCCCACCGCACCGGCAAGCGCGTGGGCATTGTCGGCTCGGGACCTGCCGGCCTCGCTGCCGCGCAGCAACTGAACCGCGCGGGACATTGGGTGACGGTGTTCGAGAAGGCCGACCGCATCGGCGGCCTGCTGCGCTATGGCATTCCGGACTTCAAGCTGGAAAAGCGCATCCTTGACCGGCGGGTCGAGCAGATGACGCGGGAAGGGGTGGTTTTCAAGACTCGCACGCACGTCGGTCGGAGCCTTCCAGTGGAAGAGTTGCGCCCGGAGTTCGACGCTATTCTGCTGGCCGGAGGCGCCGAGAGTCCGCGTGATCTCAATGTGCCAGGCCGCGAGCTCGAAGGCATTCACTTCGCCATGGAGTATCTCCCGCAACAGAACCGCCGCCTGGCCGGAGATGCCGTGGCCGGACAAATCCTGGCCACGGGCAAGCGCGTGGTGATTATCGGCGGCGGGGATACCGGCGCTGACTGCCTCGGCACCGCCCACCGGCAGAAGCCGGCGTCGGTTCATCAGTTCGAGATCATGCCCATGCCGCCCCTTGAGCGCTCCCCCAACACCCCCTGGCCGCTGTGGCCGCTTCAGTTACGCACCGAAAGCGCCCACGAGGAAGGCGGCGTTCGGGAATGGGCCGTGGCCACCACCAGGTTTAGCCGCGGCGAGAATGGCCACGTGAAACAATTGCACGCGATTCGCGTTGGCCCGCCTCCCAAGTTTGAGCCGATTCCCGGAACAGATTTCACGCTCGAGGCGGACCTGGTGCTGATCGCCATGGGCTTCACTGGCCCCGTCAGAAATGGAATGCTCGAAGCGCTGGGCGTGAAGCTCGATGCCCGGGGCAATGTCGAAGCTGACTCGAGTTACATGACCTCGGTTCCCGGCGTCTTCACCGCCGGCGATATGCGCCGCGGCCAATCGCTGGTTGTGTGGGCCATTTCCGAGGGCCGCAAGGCGGCGTGCAGCGTGGACAAGTATTTGATGGGCGAAACGCAACTGCGGTAGCGGGCGGCGTAGGCCTCTCCCTTGGGAGAGGGCAAAGAGCCAGTACACACCTGACTTGTCCAATTGTTTAACTGACACAGCCGGTGGTAGAATTCCGCGCATGAATAGACGAGCATTCTTGTTTGCCGCGGCGGGGATCGCCGCTCTGCACACTGACGTCGAAGCGGCTTCTTCCACGCCCATCATCGACACCCACATCCATCTCTACGACCCAACACGCCCCCAAGGCGTACCTTGGCCCGACAAGAACGATAAGACTCTTTACAAGCCTACGTTGCCCGACCGGTTCCGGAGCGTCACGAAAGGGCTGGGCATCGCCGGCGTGATCGAGGTTGAATGCAGCCCCTGGCTCAAGGACAACCAGTGGGTGCTGGATATTGCCGCTAAGGACCGGATAATTGTTGGCACGGTCGGACACCTCGATCCAGGCAAGCCGGACTTTCGCAAACAGTTGGAACGGTTTCATCGCAACCCGCTGTTTCGCGGCATCCGATACGACTTCCGAGGACAAGTGTCAACACCCGATGTCGTTTCCGGCCTCAAAGCTCTTGCGGATGCCGGCCTGGAGCTCGATTCCCCACAGCCCGACCCAGTTTTGATGGCGGACTTGGTACGGCTCACGGACCGGATTCCCAATTTGCGGGTGGTGATCGACCACCTGCCAAACGTTGAGCCTCCCGCAGACCCGCAGGCTCGTAGCGCCTACGAGTCTAATCTGCGCGAGTTGGGGCCACGGCCGCAAGTCTACGCCAAGATTTCCGAAGTCCTCCAGCGGATTGGCGGCGAAGTCCGTGATGACCTGAATCTGTACAAGCCGCGCCTCGATGAGTTCTGGGAGATCTTTGGCCAGGACCGGCTGATCTTCGCCAGCAATTGGCCGGTCAGCGATCTCAAGGGGCCATATCCACAGTTGCTGAAAGTCGTCCGCCAGTATTTCGCAGGTAAGGGCAAAGCGGCGGAAGTCGAAGTTTTTCTGGAAGAATTCACTCGCCGCGTATCGTTGGGTCAAGCGCCAGCAAAATCAGCCTTCAGCGGTCAGCTCTCCCACCCCTGTCATCCTGAGCGAAGCGAAGGATCTATGCAGTTGCTCGAGTTCTTAACCACTGAGATTCTTCGCTTCGCTCAGAATGACATGCCATCAATGGTAGAATAGCGCCATGAATCGCAGAACATTTCTGTTAGCCGCCGCGGCGGGGATGGCCAGTCTGCATGCCGATGCAGCAGCCCCCTCCACGCCAATCATTGATGCGCACATACACCTGTACGACCCCACGCGCCCTCAGGGTGTGCCGTGGCCTGATAAAGTTGACACTGTCCTGTACAAGCCTGCTTTGCCCGACCGCTATCGAAGGCTCACCAAGGCCCTGGGCATCGTCGGCGCCATCGAGGTGGAATGCAGTCCCTGGCTTGAGGACAACCAGTGGGTGCTGGATGTTGCCGCGAAGGACCCGATTGTCGTCGGGACCGTTGGGGACCTCGAGCCAGGCAAGCGGGACTTCCGCAAGCATCTGGAACGGTTTCACCGCAACCCGCTGTTTCGCGGCATCCGATACGGAAATCTGTGGAATAGGAATTTCCGGGAACAGTTGTCCAGTTCGGTCTTCATCTCCGACCTCAAAGCGCTTGCGGATGCCGGTTTGGAATTGGATAGCGCACAGCCTGACCCGGCGTTGATCGAGGACTTGGTGCGGTTCACGGATCACGTTCCCAGCCTGCGGGTCGTGATCGATCACTTGGCGCAGCTTGAAATTCCCACGGAATCACAGGCTCTAGGCGTGTACGAGTCCAATTTGCGCGAGTTGGGGAAACGGCCGCAAGTGTACGTCAAGGTCTCCGAAGTGCTGCGGCGGATGGACGGTCGAGTGCCGGATGACCTGAAATTCTATAAGCCGCGACTGGATGAGCTGTGGGAGATTTTCGGGGAGGACCGGCTGATCTTCGGCAGCGACTGGCCGAACAGCGATCATTGGGGCACGTACCCACAGGTATTGAACATCGTCCGCGAATACTTCACGAGCAAAGGCAAGGCCGCGGCGGAGAAGTTCTTCTGGAAGAATTCCATTGCTGCCTACCGCTGGGTCAAACGCCAGCCAAATCAGCCGCAGCTCGATACTGCCTGACCGGCTTCGAGCGCCGCCCCCTGTGTCATGGTGAGAAGTTAACAGACATCCCCTGGAATCGAAGGGATCAGATCGCCCGAGATTCTCTTCGAGCCTGTGGAAGGTCTGGCGTACGCAGAGGGCACAATCTGCAATCATGATTGAAGAGCCAAGCTGCCAGTTCAAGGCGAGACCACACGCCCACTTTCTCGAATATGAAACCGAGATGATTTTTAACGGTCTGCGTTGAAATTTTCAAATCGTGGGCAATTTCAGCATTCGACAGACCCAGTGCAACGCGAGCTATGATCATTTTCTCTCGCGCTGTCAACGTTTCGGCCGGTCGTTGGGTTTTATCTTTCATCGACACAACGCTCTGCACAATTGACCATCGGCAGACAGCAGCAAGCAGATGAACGATTTTCCGGAGAATGAATGGACCTAGCGCGTTGTCCAGCTTGGTTGGAGATTGAGTGTGATCGAACCGGCCAGGGCCGGGAGACCCGGTTCCGTTCGGTGACCGGGCCTCCCTTCAGATTCGCTCAGAGCCCTACCCTAGAACGCGCCGCGACTTCCTTGGCGCCTTTGGGAGTGCTGACGTAACCCTTCACCTGATTCGATTTGACTTCATTTACGACTAATTCGTAGGGCCTCTTTGAACCGTTTACGTAGAAGAAGATCGGTTCATTGATGGTGCGATCTTTCTTTTCCACCTGAACGTCTTCGACCACCAAATCCATGTTGAACCGGTGTCGCTTCACGTTGGTCTTGGTCAGGGTCAAGCCGACCCCGGCCACGCGCGCCAGAGTCTTGCGGTTCGCCGTGAACTCGAAGTAATCGCGTTCGCCGATTTTGCGGAGTTGCTCGATGTCATCGTGGTTGCGGGCGATCAGGGTGCCCATTTCGCTGCGAGCCATGCCGAGGTCGGAGCGGACAGTGTCGAGCACCTTCTTGGTGTTATCGAGGTCGGAGCGTTGCGCTGAAACGTCCTGGTTCAGCGCGCCCACTTGCTGTTGGTCGGCCTTTTGGGCCAATTCGTTCTTGAAGTTGTTCGGCCTGTTGGTGTTGTTCTTTCTGAAGTTGAGCCACCGTGGCGCGGGCGCGCTTCAACTCACCGCCCGTCGCACCCAGGCGCTTCGCCGCCGTGTCCAATTCGTCCTTCAGGGCATCGAATTGCTGCGCATTAGCATTTTCGATGGCGCTCAAGCGGCTGGTGAGTTGGTCCTGGAATTCCGCCGCCAGTTGCTTACGGGTCTGAGTTTGCTGCGCTTCCAGCGCGTCGCGAGTCGAGTTGATTTTGTGGATGCCGTAAATTTCACCTACGATCAACGCCGCAAGCACCGGGAGGATCAATAGAAACTGGCCACGTGAGCCGGAGCTTTCCGGCTCCATGTCGAGGACTTCCTTTTCTGGAACTTGGTCAATAGCCATTTGGTTTTCTCCTTCTGGGGTTGCCGCCGTTTCGTCCGCACCGCCTGCCCAATTCGTCCCCGCGCTAGGAAGAGCACGCTACGTGCCAATCCATGATGACCCTATCATATTGAAAATAAATATTTTAACTTGGAGATAAGATTGAATCGCTCCTTCCCAGGAGAAGTTCTTACTTGAGGGATGCAAAAAGTGCCAGCCACTCGCCACTGACTTTATGTCCCTTGCCCATCTCCCCTATCCAGTGTATACAAATATGGGAAGCAGATTTATTTGCGCAGGGCTCGATACGATTCATCTCAGATCGCGCCCGTGGCAGGGACGCGATGTCCGCGCACATCACATAAATAAAGGGGGCCATCATGGCTACGACTGAAAATAATCTCAAAACCGCGTTTGCAGGTGAGAGCCAAGCGAACCGGAAGTATTTGGCGTTCGCGAAGAAGGCTGAGCAAGAGGGTTTCCGCAATGTAGCACGACTGTTCCGAACCGCCGCGGAAGCCGAGACCATCCACGCTCTGGGGCACTTGGCCGCCCTGGACGGCATCGGTGCGACCTTAGACAACGTGCGCGCGGCGATGGCGGGGGAAACCTATGAATGCACTGAAATGTACCCACCCATGCTGGAGCAAGCGACGACGGATAACCACCGAGCCGGGCGGATGTTCTCCTATGCTCTGAAGGCAGAGGCGGTTCACGCCAAGCTCTACCAGATGGCTCTGGAAGCTTTACAACAGGGACACGACCTTGCGGGGGTGGAATTCTACCTGTGTCCGGTGTGCGGGAATATTGAGATCGGCAAGGCGCCCGACGCGTGCCCAATTTGCGGGGCAAAATGCGAGAAATTCATAAAGATGTAAGGGCCAGCATGGCAAACCGCAGCAAGGGTGAGGCTGACGAACGATGAGCTACATTGTAACGCCGTTTGAAGTCAGTTCGAAAGGCTTACCATCTCCGGTCAAAGTTCATTTTGTTCACCTCTACTCAGCCATCGCTACGCGCCACAGTGACAGTATCGATGCAGTTTTCTTGCTGAATGGCCGGAAAGCCACCGTGGCCATTTCCTGCGCGACTCTCGCCGATTTGCGAGGACGCGAGGGCAAGGAACTTACCGATCAACAACTCGCGGAGATTGCCGCCCTGATTCTGCGTCGAACGCTCGAGCAGGGATACGAGGCTACAGAGACGGAGCTTTTCCTGGGCGGTGAACAATTCCTGGCTTTAGCGCGCGAGCTCGGGTATCTCTAAGCAGGTTTCAGGTGCCAAGTGTCAGGTGTCAGGCAAATGTTGATGGTCTCAAGTTTCTGGAGTACCGGGTAGTGGTGTCATTTGCCAGGAGGGGGGTTGTGGGTCACAGGTCATTCCCGTCAGCCGACGGGAATCCAGCCCCTAGACAGCGCATTTCCAAAGGATTGCGGAATGGGTTTCCGCTTTCGCGGGAACGACGAGTGTTTTGCGGGAATGACCTGCGTGTCGAAAGGGATCCGGTTCCAAATGACACACTACCGAGTGCCGCCCAGGAGGGACTCCAACTTTCTGAGGATTCGATCGACGTGCGAGCCACGCCAGTAAACGTGTCGGCAGCCGGCGCAGCGGTAGAAATCCTCATAGAGTCGGAAAATCTTAGCCTCGACAAGCGCTTCCACAGCGGGCTTCTCCACGCGCTCAATGAGCGCGTTGCACAAGGTGCAACGTGTCCACAGTCCTGAGCGGGTGTCCAGACCAAGTCGTTCCACCACCTCGCGGAGTTGTTCCTGGGGGTTTTCGCTCTTGAGGCTGAGCACCTTATCGAGGTGCGGAAACCGCCGTGTCGTTTCGCCTCGAGTCAGGACCAGGCGCTCGCCACTCTGTCCCATAGCGAGCAACTGCGCAGCCGTCATATCGTTGGCGTAGAGAGCGTCGTATCCGAGCAGGCGCAGCATTTTCGCCAGCCGCCCGAGCATCCTGTCGACAGCAAAGCGAATTTCACTGGGGCTCATCGTGACCCTCTTAGTCGAGAAGTCGAGAGTCGAGGAGTCGAGTTATTGTCGATTGCCGATTGCCGATAGACAGCCGAACAATTCCCCACAATGCTTCTTCGATCGGCAATCGTCAATCGGCAATTCCAGGGCTCCCCAGCTTCTCGACTCCTGAAAAAGGGTAGACCCGTCCGGCTCAGGGCTTATCAGGCAGGATTGTGGGGTTGCTATATAATCCCGGACGGGTCGGTGGGCTCGCTAGTAGCGGCCAAGCGCTACAAAACTTTTTGGGCGCCGGAACCCCTTTCTCATGGTCGGAACAAACATCACTTCGTACCCACCATCGCGGGATTCCACTCACCTCATCTAATTCCCTAACGCCCTCGTGCTTTCCTTCTCGACTGCGGCGACGGCTGGGCTTTCGCGCGTTCCCTCGCCTACGCTGGGACTCCCTCGGAAGCCAAACACTCACTCAGCCCGGCACGTCTCCCGCGCGCCGTAAGTGCTTTGCATCACCTCCGCTTTGTAATCCCTCTGTCGCATACTTAACATAAATCATTTCACACAAATGTCAACAGAATTGGTAAAGTGCTTGAACTTTATTACATTTGTGTTAAGATCGAAGTAGAAAAAGCATTGGAGCCGGCTACCCATGAGCATCGGAACGCGAGTCATGCAGATTCGGAATCAGAAGGGCATCAGCCAGGGGGAATTAGGCCGACGCTCCGGCCTCGCCGGGTCGTACCTTTCCAGGATTGAAAATCGCCACCTCGAGCCACGGCCCAAGACCCTGCGCAAGATAGCGGCGGCCCTCGGCGTACCCATGGCTGACTTCTTCCAGAGCCACCAGGAGAACCTCGAGGGCATCCGGTGCGTGGTTACGTCCTCCGGCAATTGCGTTATGGACATGATTCGCGCCAGTCATGGAAAACCAGCCGCGCCCGGGACCGAAAGGTACACGGCGCGTCATCTGCGGCTGCTTCGGCTGGCCGGCTATCTCATTCAGAGTGGAGATCGACGGCTGCTCGACGCCCTGGAGGTGGTTCTCGGAGGTTTGCTGAGCAGCCAGCCGAACCAATTGCCCCGCCCTACGCTAACTTTACTCGGACCAAACCCCGTGCCTCCCCGCCGATCAAGTTAGGCGATGGAGTGGCCGGGTCACTTTATCAGCTTCTCCAGCTCCGCTGCCGCCGAGTTGATGAGTGCGGCCTCGGAGGCGAGAATCTTGCCCACCTCGACGATGCCCTCGTCCGCCTGTTTCCATTTTTTCTGCTCGATCGATTCGCGAATGGCCGGCATGGTTTTAACTGCGTAGCCGGTGTAAACGCCGGGCGCATAGATTTCGTGCCGGTACCAGGGGCGTCCCGGCAGGCCCTCAGGGCTGGTCAACTTTCGCTCGCTTTGCACGAGCAGCGCATTGAGGGAGCTTAACGAAGCGCTGTCCAGCACTGCGCCGCCATTGGCATTGGCTTTTTCGACCGCCTTCCGGTAGCGCTGGGAGGCTTGATTGAGCGCTTCCGTCGCGTTCTCGAGCGGCGCGAAGCTCAGATAAGGCGGAACCTCCTCCGGTTTGGGAGGAACGAAGGTCTTTTGCGGGTCGGCGGTGGCCGTGAAAACTCCCTCCTCGATCTTTTGGTTGAGCTCTCGAGCTTCATCCTGCTTGGTTTTCAGAAGCTTCTTCAAGTCGTCCACGTATTTGCGAATGGTGTCGGAAAAGTTCGAGAAGTCGAAGGGCAGAAGCTGGGCATCCGCCAGGCGCAGGACCGCCGTCCCCATGGTCTGGGCCAGGGCGCGCCCATAGACAAAAGAAGTATCGTCAAAGTGCGTATACCAATAGAAGTCATCGTAAATCGAGTGGTAGATTCCCCCGCCGTCTTCGCCGCTGTAGCCGATGTCGAGCGCGGCGATGCCGAGATGATCGACAAACACGCCATAGTCGGAGCCTGAGCCTAGAGGGCTTATCCGCAGGTCGGGACGCTCCCGCGCTTCCTGGCGCTCTTCCGGTGAAGAGGCATCCTGGATGCGTCGGAGCTGGCTGCGCTTCCACACGCTGATCTTCTTCTCGGGGTCCTCGATGTCGCGCGCCACCCCGTTGATGAATTTCTCGAGGGTGTGCGATCCCCCCACAGAGAGATAGCCGCGCCCGTTCGAGTCGGAATTGAGGTAAGCCACCGCCTTTCGGCCCAGTTCATCCGCGTGCTCCTCCCCCCACTCCGTCGAGCCGAGAAGCCCTTGTTCTTCACCATCCCAGGCGCAGTAGATGAGCGTGCGCTGGGGCTTCCAGCCTTGCTTTAAGAGTTCGTCGAAGGCGCGTGCTTCTTCGAGTTCAGCGACCATGGCGGAAGTGGGGTCCTCGGCCCCGTTCACCCAGGCGTCGTGGTGATTGCCCCGCACCACCCATTCGTCGGGATACTTGGCGCCGTCAATCCGCGCAATCACGTCGTAGAGCGTTTTGATGTCCCAGTTGGACTTGACCTTCAGGTGCACCTTGGCGGGGCCGGGGCCGATGTGGTAAGGGAAGGGAAGCGAGCCGCGCCAGTGCGCCGGCGCCACCGGGCCCTTCAGAGCGGCGAGCAAGGGTTGCGCGTCGCTGTAAGAGAGGGGGAGGACGGGAATCTTGGTGATGGTCTGAACGTCTTTGAGCGGGAGGCGTTTGGCGTCTTTGGTGGCCCCCACGCCGGGCGTGAGCGGGTCGCCAGTGTAGAGGACGTCATCCATGACGCTGCCGCGCTGCACCCCGTCGCGAGGACGATAGGCTCCCGAAGGAAAGGCGTCGCCCTCGAAATAGCCGTCTTCGTGCGGATCGGAGTAGATCAGGCAGCCCACCGCGCCATGCTCCGCGCCTACTTTAGGCTTGATTCCCCGCCACGATGCCCCGTAGCGCGCGATGACAATGGCGCCTTTTACGGAAATTCCCAGCCGCTCCAGTTGCTCGTAATCCGCGGGCACGCCGTAATTGACGTAAACCAGGGGGCCCGTGACGTCGCCGTCCCCAGAATAGGCATTGTAGGTGGGGAGCTGCTCGTCATGTTGATTGGAGGTTGGGTCCTCGGCGACGGTCGGCTCCTCGAGCTTGGCCCTGAACGGCACGGGCTCGACCATCTCAACCAGCCGCTCTTTAGGCGTGGGGAAGAGAACATCGAAGTTCTCCATGTGCGCATCCCAGCCCCACTGTTTGAATAGGGAGAGAATCCATTCCGCGTTGGCTTTATCGTACGGCGAGCCAACATGGTGCGGGCGCGCCGCAAGGCGCTTCATGTAATCACGTAGGTTGTCGGGAGAGGGTATGGAGCGGAACTTTCCCTCCCAATCGCGTTCCGTCCGCGTCGCGCTCGCAGAGAAACCTTGCAACGAAGCTGGTTCTTCAGCCGGCGCGGCGGAAAGCGCAAGGGTCGAAAGCAATACGAGAACAGTAAACTGCCAACGCTGCATCGAGTGGCCTCCTCGGGAAATCGCACCAGAGTATAACGCATCCTGGCGGGCGAGATTGCGCTAATCTGGTAGGGAACCGCGGAGTCGAAAAGTCGAGCCTGCCCGAGGGAAACCTTGCGCGTTACTCCCGTGATGGAAGCTGAAATCACAGATCACATTTGGTCTGTCGAGGAACTACTGGGTTTCGGGGAAGCGCAAAAAACAAGCTAATTAAGATCAGCGAGCGCCGGCTGGTGGCCGAGGTGCTGATGACAGGCTCGCGTGGAGCGATGAGGATGCGCGGCCTCATGTGGCAAGCAAGTCTGTGGGCTGAAGAAGGACCGTCTCTGTCGGGTTGCGCCCGGAGAGAATTACGCCTGGTCGGTGGGCTTCTTCGTGCTGAGTCGCGTTACGCTCTCACGAATCGCACGATTGCTTTTGCTCCTCGGCGAAGAAAGGCTGGAGTGAGACGTCGAATTGCGCGCCGCATATCAATATCGAAGAAGGGCACGTAGTGGTTCCACTCCCGCTCATCCTCTCCGATTCTCCGAAACGCGGCGATGTTTGACACTGGGGTTTTGAGCTCTTCAAAATCCTTCCGGTTCGAGCGGATGAAGGCCACGGCCCGGCGTATCGAGGGCATCCACATATCGTCCAGGATGATGCAGCCTCCCATTGGGCACAATTCGGCCGAGAGCGTGAAATCCACGAAAACGTCGTCAAAGCGGTGATTCCCGTCGATGAAGATCACCTCGAACATCTCCCCGCGGTCGGCGAAGTGCACCAAGGCTGATACGGACTTCTCTTCAATGAGGCGGAAGCTATCGCTCATGCCGAGGCTCCGTGGTTGACGCCATCCGATACCATGCCAGTGACTCTGGAACGGCTCGACCGCAGTATGAAGGCCGACGCCGTTCTCACGAATCGCAGCCAGGAAATACACCGCCGAGTAGCCGTAAGCTAGGCCGATCTCAAGCGTGTTTTTCGGCTTCGCTTCACGGCACAGGCTGTACAACCACATGCCCTGTTCTGGGCCGATAAGAGTTATCCCGTCTAAGCTGTGCCGTTCGCCGTCCGATCCGAGTTGCGACTCTCCGTTGTACATGGAGAGCAGCGCGGAGCGGAAGGGCAGTGGCAAGGGAGACAGAATAATCTCATCGGGCGAAGGGGGATGGACAGTCTGTTGCTTTTTAAGGAACATTATCGACACAGCTCTGCCGCACTGTAAGCAATTCTATCCCCGCCGTGTAACTTTGTGAAGCCTAAAATGGTTTTGGCGACGATTCGCGCGTCTGGAAGGAGCTAGCGCCGAACCAGCCTGATTTCTCGGCAACGCAATTTCAGCCACTACCCGATTCTGTGATTTCTTGATTTTGGCCTGAGAATGCGCCCCAGAAGGACGCTATGCGAGCCTACCAAAAGGTCACAGTTGCGAAAATAGCTGGGATATGGTCCGTCCGAACCCTGCGGCGATTAATTCCAAGTTGACCAGCGAGACATTCCTCTTTCCCCGTTCGATGTCAGCGAGGTAACTCCGATCTAGGCCAAGACGCTCCGTCAGTTGAATTTGAGTCCGTCATTCCGCTTCTTTAACAAGCTCGCTCAGCCTCTTTCCCAGCGCAGTCGATAGCTCGTTTGCAACCTCAATTCCCACGTTCACTTTGCCCAATTCAATCGAACTGATATAGGTGCGGTGTACTCCCGCGCTGTCGGCAAATTCCTCCTGAGACAAGCCGAGTTTTTCCCTTTGCAGCCTGACCGTGCGCCCGAAGGTGTTGCGCGAGAATCGAGTTGCTTTCGGCACATGATATTTCTATTATCATGCTGACGATACTTCTACAGACGATCCTCTACAAAGATTTACGGGAAGGGATGGTGTGTCAGGGCGAGCAGATCGCTGTTGAGTGTGGAGGGGCTACCCAAATACCATATGGGGATACTATTTGGTTCAGTAATCATCCTCGTAATCGTTTTCGGTTGGGTACTCACTCACGGGGGCGTGTTCACCACGCTACGAAAATTCAACGAACGAAAGAAACTGACTTGCTACACCAGCTTCCTTGTACCTACACTCGAAGGCATTGCTTCAGCAGACCCGAACGTAAGAGAGTTTTTCGAGGGCGAGTTCGGGTGGTGGGTGAAGATGGCAGAGCAAAACTTGGGTTGGGTCGTTAGTTCGGAGGATTGCAGCATCAAACCGGATTCACCATATTTTTTTGGACTCGGGAGTATCCCTGCGTTTCGGAACTTTTCCAAGGAACAACAACTGGTCTGCTACGACACCTTCCTGGTGCCATTCTTTATGACCATGGCGAGAAGGGACAGTAAGTTCAGGCGGGAGTTCGTAGAAGGGTTTATGAAATGTGAAAGGGACATGCGAAAACTTCTTGGCTGGCTGGCCCGGCGGCTTTATTAGGATTCGAATTGTTCCAGGGTCATAGCACTGTCAAGGTCAGCGAGAGGTATATTCACCCCAGCGAAGAAGCGGTTAGGTTGGCATTTGAAAAAGTGCAAAACCAACAGCAACCCGCTACAATATCTGCTACAGTGAATGAAAGGCTGCCTGTAAGTCATTGAGGAGGGATGGGTGAGCGGTTGAAACCGGCGGTCTTGAAAACCGTTAGCCTCGAAAGGGGCTCGGGGGTTCGAATCCCTCTCCCTCCGCCATACCTTTAGAATCAAAGGGTTAGGTGCCTTCCTACAAGCTTCCTAGGCCGCAACCAGCAGCTTGAAACCGAGATGGCGAAGGTGGCTCGTGTCGGCAAAAGAGACGACGAAGCCTTTTCCCCCCTGAGGACAGCACTGCCCCGACTGGCGGGAATGGATCTACCAAGCCACCTGTCGACGGGGCGGCCTCGCCTCCTGAGCACAAGATGGTAACGGCTCGGCGGCAAGTTCCAGGTTCAACTAGCTTCGCAACGAGTTCCTGACGGCGGCACGCCGCGTTGCCACATCCAAGAAGCAAACCATCGGCGAAGTGGTAGAATGGGCAAGCGGTGGTGCCTTCAAGTACGGCGACATCGGCCGCATGACAGAGGCTGATACCACGAAGCTGCGAGCCGCCGCTGAACTCGTGGCGTCAGCCGTCGGTGGCGCAGAAGACGGCCAGAGAGAGCCGAGAGTGAAACTTTCTTAATAGAGGAGGATACATTGGCCAGCATGGATCGCAGGGACTTTCTTAAGACAGGAAGTATTGCAACTGTGGGAACCTATTTTGCCGGGTCGACGAAGATGCATTTGATGGCGGCGCCGACGGCAGAGCCGGCAAAGCCCATCGCCGCGAACGACCATATTCAAATCGCACTGATTGGGGCGGGTGGGCAAGGGCAGGGTGATACGAAGACGGCAGCGCAAGTTCCGGGCGTCAAAGTGGTGGCGGCGGCAGACTGTTACGACGGGTGTCTGGATCATGCCAAGGAATTGTGGGGGAAGGATATCTTAACCACCCGCGACTACAACGAGATCCTGGCGCGGAAGGATATTGACGCGGTCATTATCGGCACTCCTGATCATTGGCACATGCAGGCGTCGGTAGATGCCATGAACGCGGGCAAAGACGTTTATTGCGAAAAGCCCATGATCCACCTCTATTCCGATGGGCCAAAAATCATTGAGGCCTGGCGCAAGACGAACCGGATTATGCAGGTGGGCAGCCAGCGGGTGAGTTCGATCGTTTACGCGAAGGCAAAAGAACTGCTCGCCGCGGGCGCCATCGGCACGCTCAACATGGTGACGGTGTGGTACGACCGCAATTCGGCGCAAGGGGCGTGGCAATATACGGTTCCCTACGATGCCTCGCCCACCACTTGCGATTGGCCGCGCTGGCTGGGCACGGCGCCGAAGATTCCCTTCAACCCCGAACACTTCTTCCAGTGGCGCAAGTGGAAGGCCTACGGAAGCGGAGTGGCGGGCGATTTGTTTGTCCATCTATTCAGTGGCGTGCACCTGATCACGGATACACATGGTCCTACTCGCGCTTTGGCCACCGGCGGCCTGCGCTTTTGGAAAGACGGCCGGGATGCGCCGGATGTGATGATGGCCCTTTATGATTACGAGAAGGGCTTCAACCTCAGCGTGCGCACGAATTTCGTGGATGGTGGCTCGGAAAGCGATGGGGTTCGTCTTTACCGGCTCAGAAGGCTCGATGACCATAAGTGGCGAGGCCGTCAGCGTCACCCGTGTGCCGCGAGAAAAGGAGCCGGGCTATCGCGTCGACCCGTTCTCGGAGCCCATTCAAACGCGCATGTTGGAAATCTATCGCGAGAAATATCCCATCACCCATCCGACCGGGGAAACCCTGATGGGTGAAGAAAAATACGTTGCGCCCCGCGGTTACAGCGAGCACTACGATCACTTAAGGAATTGGATCGACGCCATTCGCAGCCGGCAACCGATCGTGGAAGACCCCGTCTTCGGCTTCCGCGCCGCCGGCGCCGCCCTGCTCAGCAACGTCAGCTACGAAAGCGGCAAGCCAGCCCGTTGGGACCCGGAGGCGATGAAGCTGTTGTAAAGCAAGGATGATATGCAGCTTTTGTAAGTTCGTGGGAGAATCTCGCTGCCGCGGGCCCTAGCCCCGGCCCGCGGTAACAACGGAATAAACGCTTTCACAAAGTTTTGTCGGAAGAATCACACAGTGGTAGCCATGGTCAATTCGCATTTGGAACTGACCGTGGGTTCGTAAATCCAGGCGAAAAGCCCGCAGCCAGAAAAACGCTGGCCGTGGCTGGCTCCTAGGGCGTGACCGTCCCACTGAGGCTTACTTTCTGCGGCGAGCCGGCGGCGTCATCTGTGATGCTGAGCGTCCCGGTGACTGCTGCCTTTGCTGTGGGCGTAAAGGTGACCGAGATCGTGCAAGTCCCGTTTGGCGCCAAGGCTGCGGTCGAAGTTACAGGGCTTGCTCCGCAGGTGGTCGCCTGGGCGAAGCCGTTAGCGTCGATCGTCGTTGGCTCAATCTTATTGATGGTCAGCGGCGCATTTCCAATGTTAGTCAGCGTTACCGTCTGCGGTAAGCTTTTTGTTCCCACGGCTGTCGAGGAGAGAGGCAGGTTAGTAGCGCTAAGCGCCACTACTGGAGCGCCCTTAGGCTGCGACGGCTCCACCACGGTCACACGGTTGAGATATTGGATCGATTCTCCTACTAGCACCAGCTTGCCGAGCTTACCTTTTACACAAGCCGGATCATCCTCCTGATGTGCAACAGGTCGAACAAGCAAAAAGCTAGACTTTAAACACCCTCCGGATTTGGTTGTCAGCCCCGGCACGTTTTTCTTGGCCACGAACACAAACACCGGCGGCGCTGGCTGGTTATTGTGAATCACGAAACCCTGTCGCAGGGTGGAATCGTCCAGATGCTTGAATTGCGCGCTGAAACCGCCCTGGAAAGGAAAAATAAAGGCAAACGCTGTTGCGAGAGGGTTGAAAATGTTGATGAGCTCTGCCCTCTGCGCGCGTTTGGTAGCATTACTAACAAGGGGCAAAGTAGCAGTGAGAACAGGGCCTGCTGCTACTAACGTCAGATTTGCAAGGCTCCATAAGTTCGTCTTCTGTCCCCAGTCTAAGCTGCCCCGCACCATCGAGTAGTCCGTGTTGCCTGTCCCATTGCCGTCCTCCCGATTGAGCGTAAATCCCACACTTGCGATTTGAAGATCGAAGCCGGAGTTATTCCCGATAGTCAGTTGGATACAGTAGAATTTGTTGCGGACTCGGTGACCGAAGTTGTCTTCGGTGACGTCAGGATCAACGACAAACCAGGTCATATCGACCTGAGGTGTGAGACCCGGCGGAATGGCTCCTGGCGTGACTGCGGCTACCTCGAAAGGAATTGTGATAATTGGCTTGCTGTTTGGGTCCAATAAACTTAGTAAGACGGAACCGGCCGGTGCTTCTTTTTCAATCGTGAGATGGAAAATCAGAATGTTGCTGTTGCTTTTAGGGTCGATCACCGCCGTAATTCCACTGCCCAGAGGGGGCAGCAGCTTGAAATTAGACAGCTCGCAATTAGTGTCCTGGACGGTTAGATCATATGGGTTTCCGCGGACACCCCTGCTGGGGGATGAAACGAAATTTGCCCGAGGTTCTGAAGCGGTGCAAGCCGCCGCGCGTGTGTTTATCGCGCAACAGACCGCGAAGAGCGGCACTACAGCCATTTGGATGATCTTGCGCCCACCACTCAATTCTGATGAATTCACGGTTCTGCCTCCTCGGGCCTTGAAAATCAAGGCGGTGCGGTAAATGATTGTTCTAAAGCGTCTGCACTTAGACGTCAGCCTGGATTAAACCCTCGCCGTCCTGGATCCCGCCCGCGAAATCCGCCAAGCGGCTGCAACCATTGACGAGTTTCCGGGTGTGCGATTCCCTTCAACATTTGTGCTCCCACTCAGGCCAAACGGTCTGGGCTGGAATGTTAGTCTGTCGTGTAATGAACCGGGGTCTTGCCCTTGTGAAATAGGCGGAGGGCTTCTCTATTCGTTACACAAATCAGTTCTAATTGCGAACAAGTTTTCCCTGAACACGAAAATTAGATGCGCAGTAATTACTTTTGTCAACACTTTTTTAGTAAATATTTTACTCTTTGACTTATGTCACAATTAGACAAAAAGTTTCACGCATCGCGGGAAAACGCCTCACCTCAGGCATACGAAGTCCCTTGCTGGCGACGGGGAATCGCCGCTATAGGTTTTTCGCTGGCGGGCAGGATGGCAGAGACAATCGGCGCCGCCGCTCAGGCTCCGTTCTTTTCATTGACAATGACGCCCGCGTTCGACCCCAGAGACCACGGCCCGCCACGCGCAGCTTGTGACCGCGCGCAACCAGCGCGCCTCGACTACCGCATGTGGGTGCAGCCGCTCTCGACTTAGGCGAATTCGCTAATCATCCAAACTCAGAGTGTTGGAACGCTTGCTCGGTTTTTCAAGACCACGGGCGTGGCTGAGTACTTGAACGAATCACCCTTTTTTACCTTACCCGTCTTGTCGATCTCGATCGTGCTGCCGCTGATCGTTTTTCCATCGATGGTCAGGGTCACAAAACCCCAAGCATCGTCAACGCCGTATTTCAAAACCGCGCCTGTATCGGGGGCGACATCTCCCGGATTCGAATGAATCTTATGCAAATTGTGGTAGCCGCCATTTCCGCAAACGACAAATGGTGTCGGTGCGCCCGGTGCGATCGTTTTTTCGATGCGTTGATAGTCGTGAACATGGCCTGACAGCACGAGGTTCGGCACGCGCCCGGTGTCCCGAACGGCATTTTCCAACACGTCCGCCATCCTTGAGCTGCCACTGTGAAAGACATCGAACGAATAAATCGGATGGTGAAGCGCCAGAATAAGCGCTCGGTCCGTGGGTGCCGTGGCAAACTCGTTGGTGACCCACTGCTGTTGAATTGAATCGACTGATCCGCCCTCCGGCACGTTTGTGTACATGCCCATGAATGTTGCCAAGGGCGTCACCAGAGTCCAATAGACATTGGGAAGGTTCAGGCCGACGCGGGGCGCGTCCTTCGAAATGGGATCGACATCGGGCTTGGCTTGCATGAAATAATCCACCCATCCATCCAGGGAGGTCTGCGCGGTGGGATCATCGACTTCGCCGTCGTGATTGCCGGGAATGGCGAAGATTGGTGGCGTGTAATGGGAGTAAGGCTCGTAGAACTGCGCATAGTAGTCGGCGTTCATCCCGGTAAAATAGACCACGTCGCCCACGTGGTAGCAGAACTGAGGAGCCGTCGGCCCCCCGGCGGACAGTTGCCGAATCATTTGCTCGGCAACGTTGTTCTGGAACTCCGCGTCCTGAACGCCTCCTGAATCGCCCAATACATGGAACACCATCTTTTTCGCGGCCTCAATATTACTTTCAATCGCCGGAAAGTTATCGGTCAGCGAATAGTGGTAGGGCGGCAAACCGAGCGGGCGCGGCAGCGGTTGGAAGCTGGTGTTACGATGGGCAACCGGAATTAGCGGGCTGACGCCTGGATGCGCCTGGGAATTCTTCGACGTATGGCGCGCGTGCACGGCCCCAGGTTGAAGTACGTGACCGGATGGAACTGGGCTTTTGGTATGGGAAGGCATACTGACTCCTTTTCAATGTCGTTGTTTATGTTCGTAGATCTGTTATCGATAACTGGAATTTATCTTCCGGCACCTTCAGCAGTTCTCCGCTCCCGCAGCGGCGAAGCGCTGCTCATGTGGTCTGCCGGGGACCCTTGCGATGGTGCGATTTCCCTCATGATTAGTGCTCCTGCGCGGGCCAGACGGCCTGGGCCGGAACATGAGTATGTCGTGTAATCAACCCGGTGTCCTGCCCTCGTGAAGTAGGCGCAGGGCATCTCTATTCGTTACTCAAATCAGTTGCAATTGCGGACAAGTTGTCCCTGAACACGACCATTAGATGCGCAGTGGTTATGTTTGTCAACACTTTTTTAGTAAATATTTTACTCTTTGACTTATGTCACAATCAGACAAACATTCTGACGCAACGCAGGAAAAGGCCTCACCTCAGGCATTCGGAGTCCCTTGCTGGCGACAGGAAATCGCCGCTAAAGGTTTTTCGCTTGCAAGGAGGATGGCAGACGATCAGCGTAGGGGGATCGGGCGCCCGCTCGCTCTGCAAATTCACGCCGGCATAGGGGGGAGAAGCGAGAAGCAGGCGTAGCGCATACCTCTCTTTTCAAGGTCTGCGGCCCTACTCTGTGCGGACTCGAAAAGCTAGGCGCGCTTTTGGCGTATTTTCCAGAACGGCAACACGACAGTCAGTACGCGCAGTGTGGCGAGGCAGAGTGCGCTCTAGGGCCGGGGCTTGCCCCAGCCAAGCCGATCCCGCAGGCGCGGGGTCGGCCCTACACCACTCGAAACTAAGCGCAGACCTGCTTTTTAGGTCTGCGGATTTCTAATGTCTGGAGACCGCAGAGCTTCGCTCTGCGCCAGCCGCGCGTTCCACGTGTGACTCTGCGCTCACACAGCAGAGGTCCGCGCTACGCTTGCTGCCCCCCGGCATCAGACGGACATGCGCGGCCAAATCCCGCGCCGTCTTAACGCGGCATGACGGGATCGACTCTGACCCTGACTTGGTCCGATGCGGTGGTGATAGTTTTGTAGTGGATCCTGTGTTGGCAGTCCGGGTCGGTGTGAGTCCAACTGCCATCCCGAAGGATAGTATCGCAGAAGGTGGATCGCGTTTCGTCAATCACCACTCGTTGTACGGGCTCCCGAGAAGTTGTCACCTTAAAATAGCCGGCCGCGTCCGCCCGGCCTAGGTTCTTTGTGGAGAGTGCGTTTCGAACGTCGGGAGCCAACTCGCCCGGCCGAAAATAGACATGAAACGTGAAATACGTGTTTCCGTACTCATCGGATGCCAGCGGTTGTGCACGGAAGGAATAGGTGATTTCATAAGCCGTGGTGGGTGACTCGGTCTGCACGCGCGGACAGTTCATGGACCCTCCCGGATCCCTGAAAGCAAGTTCCGCGCAGTAGTCCGTATCCGTTGTGTATATGATTTTAGTCGGGACTTTGACCGTCTTTGCGTGTTCAAATCTGATTGTGCTCACATCAGAGCTCGCTGGAATGAGGGCGAAATGAGTGAAGGGATGTAGATCTTCGACTTGCATCTTTAAACTGCTGGGGTCGTCGATGACAACGCCGGCTTTGTTGTCGGCGGCCTGCGCGCGAAGGCATGAGCCGAGTAGTCCTCCGCACAGAAGGGCTCCGAAAGTTACGAGCGTAAAACCATGTCGAAACATAGGTCTCACCTCCAACTGCCAGGTACCGTCGTTTTCCTTTTCCGCCAGGCACTCAAACCCCCACGCATCGGGCTGCTGGCGGAGCCTCTCGAGTGACTCCTTTCCGGGTCAGGGGCCTCAACGAGGCGTTGCAGCCGGCCCCCTACCAAGGAATAATGTAACGCAATCTTGATCGTTTTGTAACACATTTGTAATATTTGTCCAGTGACTTCTCACGCTGGCACCCGTGGGCAGGAACAGGTAGAGCTTTGGCTCAGGAGGCCTGCCGGTCCCGAAAGCTTAGGACGCTAGAAAATCAGCCGGAGCGAGAACTGGACTTGGCGGGAGGGGCCGGCGGTTTTATTGATAATCCCGAAGCCGCTTCCTCGAATGATGTTCAGGGGAAGGCCAAAATTAACGAAATTAAAAGCGTTGAAAAACTCGGCGCGAAACTGGAGGATCATGGCTTCGGTGTTCCCGCGGTGACCGAAGGCGGTGTCTTTGATCAAGGAGAAATCCAAATCGTGAAGGCCCGGGGCTCGGAAGGTGTCTCGCCCGAGGGTTCCGAAGACGCCCTGGTTGGGGCCGGTACCGCCGGGAACGCCGATGGGAATGTGGAAGAAGTCCGCGTTGTGGCTACCTTCTCCGAAGTAATCCTCCCGCACCGCACGGGTGGTGGAAAATACCGGCGTGCCGATCTGGTTGGGACGGTCAGCCCCTCCGAGTCCCATGCCGGTCTGCTGAATGCCGGAGTATACACTGAAGGGAGGGCCGGATGTGAGCGTGGTGATATTCAGGATTTGCCAGCCCGAGGTGAGCTTCTTGCCCACGGGGCGCAGGAAGCCGGCGCGGTCGAAGGGCAGGGATTGAATGATGCTTAGGGTGAAGACATGCGTGGTGTCAAAAGTGGAGGGGCCTTTTTCGAGTCCGGGACGGCGCGGGTCTTGCGGCAGGGCCTGCAAAACCGGATCCGGACTACCGAAAAAGCCGCCCAGCACGGCACTGGTATCGTCGAGCGACTTGCTGTAGGTGTAGGCGGCTTCAAAACCCAAACCCAGGCGCGTCGAAGTCTTCTCGAGTCCGGTCTGCAAAGCGTGATAAGTGGAATGCGAGCGTGTGGTAATAAAGTAGGAAGGCCCGTACCCGCCGATCACGTTGCCGCTGGAATCGGTTTGCAAGAAGGGGGCAAAGGCGGGGCTGGCGCCCGCGTATCCGTTGACCACCTGCATGGCTGCCAAATGAATCCCCACCGTGGCCACATAGGATGCACTCAACTTCACATCCCCGAAAGCATGTTCGAGGCCTGCGGTATAGGTCCCGATGTACCCGTTGCGGAAATCCGGGGTAATCCCTGAGAATCCCAACAACTGAAGTTCGTGCCCGGGCGTGAGCGCCGTCAGATCACGCTGGAATCGCAAGATATCGAACTGGGTGTTGGGCGGGACGGCAGTGCTTGGGCCCTGCGCGTAAGGTTGCTGACCATCCACCGTGTAAATGGGTGGCAGCGCGAGGCCGGTGACGGAATTGGCAAAGGGCAAGGTGACGTTCGGCTGAGCGGTCACTAACGGCTCCACAGTATAGGGGTTAAGACCGGTCAGGAAATCGTCCTGCCACAAATTGGTCAGGATCGTGACAATGGCACCGCCCGCATGCCAGACCGTGTGGTCGGTAACCTGCCAATCGAGACTCAGCCGCGGCCCCCAGCCTCGCCAGTCGAAGCCGTAGGGCGGCTGGGGATTGAGCAAGTATTTTACCGTGGCCCCCGTCGCCCAAGGGACTGTCGGCGCACCCCGGGGATTTACGATATGACCTTCCGCGGTGAGGTGGTGAGCTTCGCTGATGCGCGAGTTGACCTCGTAACGCAATCCATAATTAAGGCTCAATCGTGGAGAAACCTTCCACGCGTCCTGAAAATAGAAATTGTAAGCAGCACGCCGTGCCGCCGCCTCACCCAGCTTGTTCCCTTGCGGAAAATACACAGGCGCGCGGGAAACGGTATAACTGAAAGGTGTCCCCGTGAGAAAGGCGCTGAGGGTATCCGGGAGCGGGTCGCCGGCTTGGATATTGTGCTGTCCACTCACGGAAGGAATAGCGGCTTGCGCATACGCCGTTCCTCCGCCGAAGGTGTAAAGACCGTTCGGGTTAACGTCATAGACCGTGGTGTCGCGATTGAAGCGAGTTTCAACCCCCCACTTCATGGAATGGGGTCCGTGAACGAAGGAGAACGATTGCCTGGCTTGGATCAATGATGTAAATGCACCGATGTTGCTCCCAGCCGCGTTGTTGAACGCTTCGAACAGCCCATCGCCAAACGCCAGGCCCGGCTGCGTGGTGTTGATGGTGGGGAAAAACGGCGTGCTGCGTTCCACCCCAACCGTGGTCTCGGCGATCAATTGCGGGCTCACCGCGCGTGAGTAATGAAAACCGCCATTGCGTTGGTGGTCGAAAAAGCGTACGGCGAAACTGGGGTCAATCGCCGTCTGGTCCGGGTTGGTCAAAGGGCCATTGACCTGGTTCAAGCTGAAGCGGGCAAAGAATTGCGACGCCTCGGAGATACGATGGTCGATGCGGAAGGAGAACTGATCGGTCACCGTCGAGACGGGGGCGGAGGCCGCGTAAGTGCGGTCGCCAAACGGCCCCTGGGGATCATCGGGCAACGGATAACGAGCCAGCACGGCGCTGATCTGCGGGTTGACGGGGACCAGCAAGGTGTCACCCGGGAAGGCGGTGGTGTCTATACCGCGGCGTTCCAGTACGGAAGGAACCGGAAGCACCTGCGTGGTCCCCAGCACCTGGCGGAATCCCTGGTACTGCCCGAAGAAATAGGTCCGCTTGCGGCCGTTGTAGACTCCGGGGATCACGAAGGGCCCTCCCAGGGTGAAGCCAAATTCGTTGCGCACAAAGTGCGGAAGGCGGCCGGGACTGAGAGGGGTGCGCTTGTCAAAGAAGTTGCGTGCGTCGAAGACCGAGTTGCGCAGGAACTCGAAGACGGAGCCGTGAAGATCGTCGGTTCCCGTGCGGGTGATGATCTCAGTAAAACCCGCGGCGCCATGGCCGATTTCCGCCGGCATGACGCCGGAATAGGAGTGGACTTCCTGAATGGCGTCGACGTTGAAATTGGAAAAAGTCGACCCGCCCATTTCCGGGTCGCTGGTGTCGATCCCGTCCATGGCGAAAACCGTGGTCACACCGCGTTGGCCGTTGACCGCGAACTGCTGGCTGAAATTTGCGGCGCCGTTGGTGTCCGTCATGGTGCCAGCGGCCAGCAGGAGCAACTGGCTGAAGTCACGCTTGTTGAGCGGCAACGTCGATACTTCTTGTTTCGACAAGCGCTCGCCACCGCTCGACTTCGATTCCGAGGCGGCTTCCCGTTCTGCGGGATTCTGATCCTTCGCGGTGCTTTTATCCGATGGCCCGGCGGCAGGCTTCGATTCCCTCGTCGCCCCCTCCTGCCCGAATGACAACCCTTGACATGGACCCAGCAGGGTAAGGGTGGCCAGGAAGAAAGCCAGGGTAGGTAAGATTCTATCTCTCAAGTCAATTGTGTTTCGCTTCATGTCTCTCACTGGAATTGATGACGCATGATTATATTCCATTGCGGCAGTGCGGCATTTGAAATTTGGATGGTCTCCGCAATGTGAGTTGGCCGAATCTCCCCACGCCTGTCGTTCTGAGCCCCGACTTGTCTCCCCATGCCTGCCATCCTGGGCGTGGACAGCCGAAAAACGCCATCCCTGATGTCAGAAACGGAGTACATCGCAATTGGGTCTTACCCTCTCCCGAGGGGAGAGGGCTAACATCCTGACTTCAGTCCCTTGTGTCGGCCGAAAATGGGCGATGATCAGGACCCCCTAAGGTTAACAACTCCACGACGTTCCGAAGCTCCGCTCCGGCAAAATCACTTTACTTTCCTCTGCAAGGGAGGTAGTTTTTCTCCCACACAATTCAGTCTCTTCTTTCGCAGGCGGTTTGGGAACAGGCTGCTGAGAGCGATCATTGAAAGAGAGGATTCACATGAAACGACGCACATTCATTCAGAGCTTTGCGGCGGGAGCGGTAACTCTGATCGGCTTCAAACCGCAGATCAATTTCGGCGCGGAGACGGCAGGCACGCTCGAGACGGCGTTCCGCCAACCGCCTCCAGGCGCCTATGCCAAAACGTGGTGGCATTGGATGAACGGCAACATCACCGCCGAGGGGATCACCCTCGACATTGAGGCCATGAAGCGCGCCGGCATTCGCGGCTTCCAGATTTTCCAGGTGGGCACAGGCATTCCCAAAGGCCCGGTGGACTACAGCAGCTCCGAACACACGCGGCTGCTCCACCACGCGGCCAAGGAGGCCGAGCGGCTGGGAGTGGAGTTCGACATCATGAACTGCCCCGGATGGTCATCCAGCGGCGGTCCGTGGATCACTCCCGAATTTTCGATGAAGCAATTTACCTGGAGCGAAACGCTGGTGCGAGGCGGGCAACGAGTCGTTGCCACGCTGAAGCAACCGCTACACCAAGCTGGGTTACTATCGCGATGCGTTTGTGCTGGCGTTCCCCGCGCTCGAAGGCGAGAGCCAGCCGTGGGAACAGAACCTGCAAAGAGCCAGCACCAACGCTGGCGCGGTAGACAGAGGGGTATTGATCTACGCCGATCCGCGGATTGGCGTCGAGCTTCGCCCCACTGCGGACCAGCCGGCGTTCCTCCGTCTTGAATTTTCCGAGCCGTTCGAGGCGCGCTCGCTGGCGGCTTACGCCGTTCCTGTGTCTGGCGCGCCAGGCCCTTCCCGCGAGCACGAGCAAACGCCCTTCTGGCTCGAGGCTTCCGACGATGGAGTCGAATTCCGCAAGGTCTGCGACCTTGACTGGGGCGATAGCGGGGAGGAATCGGTGGAGTTTCCCTTTACGGCAAGTTTCCCCGCGGTGCGCGCGAAGTTCTACCGCATCGTAACCTGGCATGCGCGGCGCATCACCGACTTCCGCATGAGCGGCGCGGCGCGAATCCCTCATTGGACGCGCAAGGCCAACTTCACGCGCAACTCCGGATTCGGGGCAGATGCTGTAGAAGTGCCCCAAGGCTCGATCATCGATCCTTCTAAAGTCGTCGATCTTACCCGCTACATGGACACCGAGAGCCGACTGAGCTGGGACGCGCCGGAAGGAACTTGGACGGTACTGCGCATCGGACAAACCACCACGGGCGTCCAGAACCATCCCGCTCCGGATGGCGGCTGGGGACTCGAGTGCGACAAGTTCAGCCGCGAGGCCTACGACTTTCATTTCGACCATTTCTTCGGGGAACTATTGCAGGCGCTGGGCCCGCTGGCGGCACAGGGATTGGCCGGTGGACTCATCGACAGCTACGAAACGGGAATGCAGAACTGGACCCGCGAATTTCCGCAGGAGTTCGCCAAGCGGCGCGGCTACGAAGTGCTCAAGTACCTGCCCGCCATGACCGGCCGCGTGGTGGAAAGCGCGGAGGTTTCCGAGCGCTTCCTGTGGGACATTCGCCGCAGCTGCGCCGACCTCATGGGGGACCATTACTATGGCCGCTTCGCGGAGCGTTGCCGCGAGAACAAGCTGAAAGCCTATGCCGAGCCTTACAGCAGCGGGCCTTTCGAAGAACTGCAAAGCGGCTCGCACCTCGACGTGCCGATGGGCGAGTTTTGGGTAGGGCAGGGAAATAACAATTACAGCGTGAAGCTTGCCGGTTCAATCGGACACGTGTTCGGTAAACCCGTGGTTGGCGCCGAATCCTTCACCGGGGACGAGGTCTTCGCCAAGTGGCAGAACTACCCCTCCCAAATGAAAGGGCAAGGCGATTTGATGTACACGCAGGGGCTCAATCAGTACATCTTCCATCGCAACGCCATGCAGCCTCACCCGACGGCCCTCCCCGGCATGACGATGGGCCCCTGGGGATGGGAATGTGATCGGACCAACACCCTTCATGATGGGCTGACGGGCTGGCTGGATTATGCGGCCCGCAGCCAAAATATGCTGCGCCAGGGAACGCTGGTCGCGGACCTGATTTACTACATCGGCGTGGAAGTCCCCGTCGATACGCCGGTCTATCCGGAACAGTTGAAGCCTACTCCTCCGGAGGGCTATTACTACGATGTCGCCAACGAGGAAGCCATCCTGACCCGCATGAAAGGCCAGAACGGGGCGATCGTCCTGCCGGACGGCCTGAGCTATCGCGTGCTGATTCTTCCCGAGGATAAACGCCTCAACGTCGAGGTGCTGCGCAAAGTGCGCGACATGGTCAAAGAAGGCGTCGCGCTGGTTGGACCCAAGCCTGTAGCGAATCCCGGGCTTACTGAATACCCCGCGAGCGATGCGGAATTACGCCAGATCGCGGATGAAGTTTGGGGCGATCTCAACGGCACCACCGTCACGGACCACGGCTACGGCAAGGGCCGAGTGTTTTGGGGACTGCCCCTGGCGACAGTGCTCGACAAGCTGGGCATCAAACCTGATTGCGCCATCACTTCGCGCTCGGGCGACGCTCCCATTAATTTCATCCATCGCCGCGCGGATGACGCCGAGATTTACTTCGTGGCCAATCGCCGCCGGCGCGCCGAAGACGTAGTCTGCACCTTCCGGGTCAAGGACAAGCAACCCGAACTCTGGAATCCCGAGACCGGCGAGATCACGCGTCTCGATATCTACGACAAGTCTGAGGCTGGAATTCGCGTGCCGCTGCAACTCGACCCGGCGGGATCGGTGTTTGTGGTGTTTCGGTCTCCCGCCACGGCGCGGCATCTCCGCGCCATCTCGAAAGGCGGCAAGCCGGTCGCGGCGACAGACCCATTCGCCGTGTTTCAAGCCGGGCGTCAACGTGACGTCACGAACGATTTCACCATTAGTGTTTGGATCAAGCCCGACCTGGATACTTACTTGACGGCAAAAGGCGATAAGAGGCATGACGTGCCCGACCGAAGCCTCGTGATCTCCCCGCCCGAGGGCGACACGGTGTATGGCCCCGGGCATGTGTCCTGCGGGCTGCTGGCGGGGCGCAACCTCGTGGCGGTGCTCGAGCGTGATCACTCGAGTTGGCACACCCTGATTTCGACGCCCATGCCGATTTCGGGCTGGGTGCACGTGGCGCTGGTCTATAAGGCGGGCGCTCCATCACTGTATGTTGATGGCAAGTTGGCAGGGCAAGCGGAGGCTTCCGGCGCGGTTGTTCATCCCGGCGTGAACGATGCCCGCGAGCGCGACGGGGCGGAATACTTCGACGGAGATATGAGCGATCCGGAACTCTTCAAAGAAGCGTTGAGCGAGGAGCGCATCCGCACGCTGGCGGCGGCTTCAAGCCCCGGCCCCCTCGAGCCTCCGGAGGTCGAATGGGCCGCCAGTGCAGGCTCCGGGCTGCTCTTTTGGCAAGATGGCAGTTACACCTTGCGAGGGGGCCGCGGGCAAAACAACGCTCAAGGTTTCGGGAATTGGCAAGCCCGTGGAGATTCCCGGACCGTGGCAAGTCAGCTTCCCACCTAACTTCGGCGCGCCGCCTGAAATAACGCTGCCGGAATTGATTTCGCTGCATCGTCACTCCGACGCGGGGGTGAAATACTTCTCCGGCACGGCGACTTACAGCAAGCAGGTCAGGCTCTCGCCCGGCGCAGCGTCGGGGGAGCGGCGGCTATACCTGGACTTGGGCTGGGTGCACGTGCTGGCGCAGGTGCGCTTGAATGGCAAGGATCTCGGCTCGTTGTGGAAACCGCCTTACCGCGTGGACATCACCAGCGCCGCCCGGCGCGGCGAGAACAAGCTCGAGGTCCTGGTCACCAACCAGTGGGTCAATCGCTTGATTGGCGATGAACTGTTGCCGCCCGAGAATGATTACGCGCCCGACGGTGCCATTAAAGCCATCCCTGAGTGGTATACCCAAGGCAAGCCCAAGCCTCCAGGGGGGCGCTCCACCTTCGCAACTTGGAAGCATTATAGTAAGGACTCGCCGCTCTTGGTCTCCGGCCTTGTGGGCCCGGTCCGCCTGCGCACCGCAGTTCGCCGGCGGATCAGCTCGTGACCTTCGAATCGTCTGTCATCCTGAGCCCCGACATGTCGGGGCGAAGGGTATCGGCAGTTATCATTCGCGCTTACCAGCCCACGACGAACTGCAGAGATGCTTCGCTGCGCTCAGCATGACAGCACCCGCGCGTTGTGGCGCTATTTGAGCAAAGCCTCAAAACCCGCTTGTTCGAAGTGATGGTCTCCGGTGAGAGCCTGCGTGACGCCTTGTTGTTGCATAACGACAAAGGAAATGCAGTCGGTCAGCGACCATTCCTTGTCAGGACGCTGGGCGCAGAGAACCACCCCCTCGTCAAAAAGGTTTTGAGTGGGTGGCACGATCGTACAGGCCGGGTCTGCACGCAAAGCGGCCAGCAAGCGAGCGAAGCTTTCCCGCATGCCAGGTACCGCCAAGGCATCAGCTACTTTGGTCAGAACCCATGCCGTGGTGAGAAGGGGATCGGTCCGCGTCTGAGAGACAGCCAAGGCTCGGACGTGGGCGGCGTCATCCAGGTGTAAGAGAGCAAGAAAATAGTACGCGTCGGCAAATACCGGCTTCACTTCTTGGGAGTCCCGTGAATGTAGTGATCGTGATTCTCCGCCCAGTTGGGAGGTCCGCCCCGCACGGTTCCGATGACGTCCTTGAGACGTTCCGCCAGGGTTCTCTGAGGTACGGGCTCGACGCGAACCTCCGCGCCGTCCGGCAGATTGGCTTCCGGTGGCAGAACCACCGTTCCCTTCGAGACTTTTCCCCAGAAACTCATGGCCGTCTCCCGGCTTTCGAACTTCACTTGCGCATCCGTTACGAAAGAACCAACCGTGCGACCATACAAGCATACCATGCGGAAGCAAAAACCGGCAGTGCTCGATTGTGTTCATGGCTGTCTATACTTAACAAAGTGTGCACATGGATCGAGAACACGCCGATCGCTTCCTCGACCAACCCGCGCCTGCTCAACTTGCCGCTGTGGTCCGTCTGATGGAAACCGTGGTTCCGCCCGACGAGGATCGCGATACCCTGGGCAATGCCGAAAGTAAGGCTATCGCAGAGGCGGACGAATGGCTCAAGCACCACCCGCCCATCGCGCATGAGGAAATTCTGGCGGATTTTGGCTTGACCCCGGACGTCTGGGAAAGGATGTGCGAGGAACCTGCCCCGGAAATACTCCGGCGCCGTAACGGCTAAGCGCATTGTTTGGACGGAACAGGGCGGAGCCATCTGCGCCGGATGGACCAGCCTATTGCTTATTTCCAGAGCCAGATTCCTCGCTTCGCTCGGAATGACAACATTCACATTCGTTTTTCAGCATCCTACTGAAGGAGTGGGAATGGATGGGGGTAAGGAAAGGCGGAAGCGGCTGGCGTCGCTTCCGTTCTCCGAAAAGCTCAAGATCCTGGAAAGGCTGCGCGACCGGGCGATCGCCGCCAGCGGGCTGAGGAAGATGAAGGTTCGCGCGCCAGTTGATACGTCGGGCTGATGAGAGGGCAAAATAATAGGTTTGGTCGTCGAGGTCGCGGCCATGCGTTGTCCCGACCAGGCTTGTCCGCCGCGTTATAGATGCGCTTAGCTTCCCAGGCCCCGTAATCCGACCCTTGACCTCTGGTAACTGACCTTTTGTCACCTGCACTTTTTTCTTGACACGGCCCCCGGATTGTGGTAGCCTATCAGAGTTGTCGAAAATGACCGCCGGCGAAGGGCTGCGGCGGAGAAGGCGAAAGGGGGTTAGCCAGGGGGAAAAGTGCAAAAACGAGAAAAGATACTAAAATAGAGGGAACGAACTCAAAGTTTTGTTGAAAGGACAGGAGTTAGCGATCTTCCGAGCCAAAAACGAACTCAAAACGAACTCAATTTTGAGCGCAAAAAGTGCGAATCGGAGCGAAAAAACTGGCTTTAAGCGCGAAGTTTCAGGTGACTGGGGCGGGGGGCCAGGGGCTAGCGGCCGGGGACTCGCGGGCAGGCGGCAAGTGGGTTTTCTTGCCACGCGCTGCCTTATTGCGCCTGGCGAACGGAAGAACAGGGTGCACCCATGCCCGCTTGCCGAAAACGCCTCCGGCGCAGGACGCTCCTGATCTCAGCGCCGTGACACACTGCTAAAAGGCGCATGCATTCTTCTTATCGCGGAGTAGCCGATGAAAAAAATTCTCAATGATCCTTTTGCGTATGTTGACGAAATGCTGGAAGGATTGTGCCTCGCACATCCCCAATACTACCGACGACTTGGGCCAGAGGGCCGGGTTATTGCCCGGGCAAGTGGTCCGGTGAAAGGAAAGGTCGGTATTGTGTCAGGAGGAGGCTCCGGCCACTTGCCGGTATTCACAGGCTACGTCGGCAAAGGCTTGCTGGACGCCTGCGCCATTGGCGACGTCTTCTCCTCCCCTTCAGCGGATCAGATGGCCGAGGCGATGCGTGCTGCGAATGGCGGAGCGGGAATCCTGCGCTTGTATGGGAACTATGGCGGGGACAACATGAATTTCGACATGGCGGGCGAGATGGTCGAAATGGAGGGAATCCAGGCCACCACGGTTCGCGTGGCGGATGACGTGGCGAGCGCCACTACGGAAGAGCGCGGGAAGCGGCGAGGTGTCGCCGGGTTGGTCTATGCCTATAAGATCGCAGGGGCGAAGGCCGAAAGCCTTGCAACTCTCGATCAGGTCACGGCGGTTGCCCAGAGGGCCGTTGACGCCTGCCGGTCCATTGGGGTAGCTCTAACGCCCTGCACGGTTCCCAGCGTCGGACGGCCGACATTCCAAATCGGCGACGATGAGATGGAAATCGGCATGGGGATTCACGGCGAGCCCGGCGTCGAGCGCGGACCGCTGAGGCCGGCGGACACGATCGCCGACGAGATGGTTTCTCGCTTGTTGAGCGATATGCCCCTGAAGACTGGAGATCGGATTTCGGTTTTGGCCAACAGTCTTGGCGCCACCCCGCACGAAGAGCTTTACATCGTTTACCGCCACGTCGCCAAGCGACTCAAGGAGTTGGGGGTGGAGATTGTGATGCCCTGGGTGGGCCGGTACGCCACCTCGATGGAGATGGCCGGGATGTCAGTCACCTTATGTAGGCTAGATATGGAACTGGAATCTCTGCTCAAAGCTCCTTGTGACTGTCCCTTTTTGAGGGTCTGAGATGTCGGCAGGACTCACCACACCCGTACTGTGCCATGCGATCGAGCGCATCGGAGCGAAATTGGAGGCGTGCGCGGATGAATTGAACGCGCTCGATGCCGCCCTGGGCGACGGCGATTTGGGCGTGACCATGGTGCGCGGCGGGCGCAGCGTGCTCGCCGAGTTGCCGGACTTGCCGGACGACGTCGGCATGGCGCTGCTTAGATGCGCCCAGGCTCTTACGCGCCTCTCAGGGTCTACCTACGGGACTTTGCTGGCGACTGGGTTGATGAGCGCCGCCAAGGCAACCAAAGGACGGCGCGAAGTTCCGTGGCTGGAAATATCATCGCTACTCGCTAATGCGATCGGTGCGATGTCTCAACGCGGCGGCGGGAAACTCGGCGACAAGACTGTGCTCGACGCTCTCGAATCGGTGCGTGCAGCCACCGAGGGTCTTCAGGATCCGGCGGCTCTGGTCGCGGCCGCGGATCAGGCCATCGCTGCCACCCTTGACCGATTTCGTGACCAGCCATCTCGCCAGGGACGGGCACGCATCTTTGCGGATAAGAGCGTCGGAAAAGACGATCCTGGCATGGTTGCCTTTAAGCGCATCACCGAAGCCCTGAATTGACTTCCAGGGGTAACGCAGACCCGCTTTCATAGGTCTGCGTTGCGCGGTGTTTTGAACCTCGGTCTTGGTCATGGAATGCATCACCGAGAGGTGACTACGTCTCGACAAAGAACGTCGGAACGTATACGACTCAGCGTGCCAGGAATTCCTGGCTGAGGGCGCATGTCGGTGTCGGAGCGCATCGTCGAGTTCAGCAAGGTCGTTTTTAGCTACGACCGCAGCGAAGTCCTGCACGAGATTTCCTTCCAACTCAACCGGGGCGAAGTGATCGGGTTGCTCGGTCCCAACGGGGCGGGGAAGACCACCACCCTCAAAATCATCGCCGGCCTCCTGGCACCGGGTGAGGGAGCGGTTTCCGTCGCCGGTCTCCCCTTGCCGGAAAGAGCCATTGATGTGAAAGGACGCATCGGTTATGTGCCCGAGGCAGCGCTCCTGTTCGAGAGCCTCAACGGGCAGGAATTTCTGGAACTCTCGGGCCGCCTGCACGACGTCGATGAAGACACGCTTCAGGCGAGAATCCGCGACCTCCTTGAAACCTTCGACCTTTCATCGAACCGGTTGAGACGCCTGGATGGCTATTCGAAGGGCATGCGGCAGAAAATTTTGATTGCCGCCGCGCTGCTGCATAACCCCGAACTGATTCTGCTAGACGAACCGCTTTCGGGGCTCGACGTGAATGCCGCCATCATGATCAAAGATTTGATCGCGGCCTTGGCGGCCCAGGGCAAGACCATCATTTACAGCTCCCACGTGTTGGACGTGGTGGAAAAAGTTTGCCACCGCGTGTTGGTCATCCACCGGGGAAATCTCATCGCTGACGCTTCCGCAGAGAACTTGAAGGCCGCAACGAACCAGTCCACATTGGAAGACGCCTTCCGGAAGCTCACCGATTCCGCCGATGCGGACCCTGCGGTGGCACGCATCATTAAGGCCTTACGCGGCTGAATGCTGTGAACACGGCCGCCTCGTATTTCGACAAATGGTGCCGAAGGCGGAAATTCAGCCCTCACCCCTGGGGAGAGGGTGGCGAGCGGAGCGAGCCAGGTGAGGGTTGCTTCGTCATGCTTGCGAGATAGTTCCTCATTAGCGCGGAACCGACCCCTCACCCGTCCCGCTCCGGCTGGCGAAAACGCCGGTGGCGGGACACCCTCTCCCCAAGGGAGAGGGCGAAGAGCTTATTTGCCGTCGTGAAGATTATGCTAACCGAAATCTTGCGCGGGGCTCGGGTGGCCAGACTTCTAAAGGCTTGTGGAGTCAATCCGCGGCATTACTGGCTGTTGGTGGACCTGTTCGGGCAGCTCAGCGAACGCCACGAGTTCATGACCCAGTTGGGCCGCTCCGGGTACGCACTGAAATCGATCGCTTGGTGGTACCTCGCATTCTCCTCACTTTTCGCCATCTTGTTTCTATTCGTTGCCCAACCGCCTGTGGCTCAATACCTTTCCATCTGCCTGGCGATGACGGCTGTGCTTCTGCTGGGCCTCCTTATTTCTGAGACCGACAACAGCCTGGTGAACCCTGTGGAGGGCCTGGTGCTGGCGCACCAGCCCATTGATGGCGCCACGTATACTGCGGCCAAGCTCGCGCATCTGGGGCGCATTCTTCTTTACGTAGTTCCGGCGTTAAATGGCGTTCCGGCGCTTGCCGGTCTGGCGCTGCGGCGAGCTCCCTGGTTCTATCCGTTTCTCCACATGCTCGCGGCATTTGCACTGGGTTTGGTGATCGCCTTGTCCTGCTGCGCGGTGTTTGGATGGCTTATCCGGTTTGTGCCCGCATCGAGATTGAAAGCCGTCGGAAATTGGACAGAGTTGATCGCCTGGATGGCTTACATTTGTTTTCCGCAAGCTTCGCTTTTCCTCATCCGTGTCCATTTTTCTAATTGGTTGCCGCCGCCCGGCGTCCCGCGCCTGGCCCTCGCCGCTGCGGCGGGTGTGCTAATCGTGGGCAGCGTGGTGTTTGGCCTTCGCTCCCTGTCGGTTGATTACATGCTTCGCGTATCGAGCATCGTGCATGGAGGTTCGAGCGCCAAGGGTCAGGGCCGCCGAGGGCGTAGGAGCAGTGCTATCTCCGGATGGTTGGGAGGCCAACTGGGCCGCGCCGGCTTCGAGTTTGTTTCGCAAATGATGACGCGTGACTGGCAATTTTTGCGGCAAGTCGTACCGTTGGTACCCATGCTTATCATCGGCGCGGTGGCGATGGCCCGGGGCTTGCGCGTTCTACCGTTCTCCGGCCGCTTCACGAGCTTGCACGTCCTCCCCCATGCCTTCGGGCTCATGCTCTTCTTGATTTGCAACGTCCTCGCCTACGGCAACGATTACAAAGGCGCGTGGGTTTTTCAGCTCGTCCCTGCGGGCGCGTGGGAGCGATTTGCGCGCGGGGTCTTTGCGGTACTGTGGATTAGGTTCATCATGGTTCCGCACCTGTTTCTTCTTGCGCTTCTCAGCTGGTTTTGGGGAATTCAGAACGCGGCCCTGTTCATCGCCTACAGCCTGGCCGTCGCCTCGTTCTATCTTGGTTTGGAATTGAGGCTGACTGAAGGCGTGCCGTTCAGCAAGCAGCCCCAGGTGTCACAGGGCGCTATGATGATGCCCATCATGCTTCTTGGGGGCATGGGCGCCGCGTTGGTAGTAGCCTTGCAGTACATCTTCCTATTCCATTCCCCGTTCCGCGCAGTGACCGCAACGGTCATCGTCGCCGTGGGCGCATACTTCCTCACCCGCATTTCGATGCGCAGCCTGAGTTCCTCGATGCGCTATAACCTCGGGCTGGTTTCCGGAGAGTCGTCGTTTCTCTACAAGGCAGTGGAGTAGCACAGACCTGCTTTCTAGGTCTGCGTTCTTTGAAAGTGGAATTAGGAGGATTGGTTGTCAGGGTCTGCGGCGTGTGAAGAGAGGCAGACGTGGCGAGCCACAGAGCCAGAAACAGGCCTTGCCCTGTCCTTGCTTGAAAAGAGCCGCGGACCTGAAGGACGCAGATCCGCGCTACTCTTCAGGGGAGAACCCTCTTGAGGGCTTCCAGCTCGGGTTCGCCGGGGCCGAGGGGCAGCATCACTTTGCCGCGCTGCACCACCGAGCGGCAGATGCCCATCATAATCTCGAAATCTTTGTAGGCGCTCTCGCCGTTGCAGGGGTGAGGCTTGTTGTCATCGTCGAGCCAATCGACCATCTCCTGCACGTAGGGCCCCATGTCGTGTTCGTAGTCCATGCAGCCGGGGCCGGATGTCGAGCCCTGGCGGGTGACGGCGCGCCAACCGCCGCCGGTCAGCGCTTCGGCAAAGCCCTCGCTGCCTTGCGCTCCGATGCGGCACTTGCGCCACCAATAATCGACTTCGGGAACGTCCGGCGCGCCCTCGCCGCACTCGATGACGCCGCGCACCCCGTTGGCGAACTGAACGAATCCGCCGATGTAGTCCGGGGAAGGGTGGTTATCCGCAAACTTCCCCTTGCCGTGCGCCTGGCCGGCCACCCATTCCGCCTCCGCGTAGTCGTTGTACCAGCGGGCGTAGTCAATGAGGTGGGTCATCATGTGCATCATCCAGCCGGTGGCGTGGCCGTAAACGGTGTGCACGCGGCCCAGCGCGCCGCTGCTGATGATCTCCTTGACCTTCTTATAATGCTCGCCGTAGCGGTGCTGGTGGCTGACCACGGTTTTGACTCCCGCCGACCGCACCAGCTTCATCATCTCGAGCGCCTCATTGGTGGAGAGGGCCGTGGGCTTTTCATAGGCGATGAGTTTCACCCCCGCCTCGACGCCCGCGCGGATCAGCGGCAAGCGCAGGTCGGGCAGCGTGCAGAAGCAGAAAATGTCGGGATGCGTTTTCTTGACCAGCGCCGCAGCGTCCGCGCTGACTTCGCTGACGCCGAACTTCTTCGCTGCCGCTTCCAGCCGGCCCGCATCAATGTCACACAGGCCGACCAGACGGAAGCGGCCGTTCTTCTGGAACGCTGTGGCATGATGCGTGCCGCGCTTGCCCATGCCGGCGACTACGACGGTGTACACAAGATTCGAACTCATGGCAACCCCCAGGATTCGGGATTCAGGATTCAGGTCCACTTGGCAAATGAAGTGACGCTGGTCATTCCCGCGGAAGCGGGAATCCAATCACTTCGGAACTGAGGTGGACCCCCGCTTTCGCGGGGGTGACGACAAGGGTTATTTCCGGACTCAGGAGTCAGGTTTCGGGCTTCCCTGAATCCCGAATCCTGAATCCTGAATCCTTGGAACAATGAATCAATGACCCAATGAACTAATGATTCACTTCTTTGTCCCAGGCGACGACGCCGTCGATCACGGCCTGCACTTCCTCCTGAGTCAGCTCCGGGAACATGGGCAGCGAAAGCACGCGCGCCGCCGATGTCTCCGCGTGTTTCAGCGAGCCCACGATGCGCGCGCATTTCCCCCAGGGATACCCTTCCTGCTGATGAATGGCGATGGGGTAGTGGGTGAGCGCGGTGATGCCCCGCGCATTCAGATATTCTTGCAGGTTGTCGCGCTTCTCGGTCTCGACCACATACAGATGATAGATGTGCCGGTAGCCGGGAAGGGCATAGGGCAGCTTGAGCGAGGTGTTCTTCAGGCCCTCATCGTACTGCGCGGCGAAAGCGCGGCGCTGATCGTTCCAACGGTCAAGCTGCTTCAGCTTGACGCTGAGGACGGCAGCTTGCAGATCATCCAGACGGCTGTTATAGCCCATGCTGTGATGGGAGCGCTTGAGCGAGCCATGGTTGCGCAGCTTGCGAATGTGTTCGGCGACTTCCGGCCGGTTCGTGACTACGGCCCCGCCATCACCGAAGCAGCCCAGGTTCTTCTGGATGATGAAGCTGGCGCACATCGCGTCGGAAAGCTCGCCCAGGGCGAAGTCCGCCCCGCGCGCCCCCAGCGCCTGCGCGTTGTCCTCGATGACCAACAAATTGTGTCGCCGGGCGATTTCCGCCACGGCACGCATGTTGGCGGGCTGGCCATAAAGGTGTACCGGCACGATGGCCTTGGTTGTGGGCGTGATGGCCGCCTCGATGAGATTCGTATCGATGTTGCAGGTCTTCGGCTCGCAGTCCACGAAAACCGCCGTGGCTCCGGCGATCCAAATGGCCTCGGCGGTGGCGAAAAAGGTGTTGGTGGTGGTGATGACTTCATCGCCCGGTCCGATGCCGAGGGCCATGAACGCCAGCCAGAGCGCGTCTGTGCCGGAGTTCACCCCCACCGCTTCCTTGGTGTTGCAATACGTGGCAAGCTCCTTCTCGAACTGCTTGAGCTTCGGGCCCATTACAAAACTTCCGCTTTCCAGGACATCGTGAATGGCCGCGTCAATCTCATTCTTTATGCCGTGATACTGCCGGACGTGGCCATAGAACCCAACTTTCACTGACGCCATATCTTTCCTCCTTCATTCTCCAATTGGATTGACCAACAAGAATAGCGGAGACGCGCGCAACTGGCAACAAGTCTTCTCTCGGCGAATTCTTTACAACAGCCACCCCCTGCCCCCTCCTTAAAAAAGGAGGGGAGTCGGCCCACCAATCCCCATCCTCTTTGAGGAGGGGGCCAAGGGGTGGTGCGCGCCGCCCCTGACCGGAGCGAGATTCCTTGCTGCCGTGAGAATGCCTGTGCCGAAGGCACCTTGGAGTGCGGTATCCGTCAGCCGACGGACTTTTCGTTTGGAGTGCAAGGCGGCAGCTACGCTGCCGCACGCCAAGGCGCTGCGCGTATTTTCATCCGCCGGAGTGAGCCGCAAGGCTCACGAAATCTGTGCTAGGAATGAAATCCCAGAGAGGAAGCAACTACTCTATAATCTCTTGTCCAAGAGAGAGCTAGAGTCCGCAGAGCGGGAGGAGGTTTCCTTTATGAAAAGCGTCTTTTCTCGGAGAACGATCTTACAGGCTATGGGAACGGTGGCCTTGTCGCATTCAGTGATTCCCGTCGCCTTCCCACGTCCAGTAGTCCCTGAGGCCGCGGCGGCAGGGTGGCGTCCCGAAGGCCCTGACACGCCCAAGATCTGTTTAGAGCTCTCGGCGGCCCGGGTGGACGAAGCCGCCATGCGCCGGATCAAGCAAATCGGCGTCAACCATGTCCTCGCCGGAGGGCCGCCGATTCCCTGGGAGGAAAGCCAAATCCGCTCTGTGATGGACACCCTCAACTCCGGGGGTCTGACGCTTGGGAACATGATGATCAGCGGTTTTCCTAACACCCTCTATGGAAGGCCGGGCCGCGATGAGGAGATCGAGAAAGTCCGGCAGTCGATCCGCGCGGCTGGGCGGGCCGGGTTGCCGGTGGTTGAGTACAACTTCTATGCGCACCGCGCTATTGAGGGATATTACGAAGAAAGTGGAAGGGCCGGGGCGGGGCTGACGGCGTTCGATTACGACCGGATGAAGGGTCTGGCTCCGCTTGCCGAGGAAGGCGCTCACACCCTGGACGAAATGTGGCGCAACATTACGTACTTCCTCAAAGCCGTGGTGCCCGTGGCGGAGGAGTCGGGCGTGCGGCTGGCTCTGCATCCCAACGACCCGCCCGCCCCGCTCAGCCGCGGATCGGAGCAGATCATGGGCAGCGTGGAGGGATGGAAACACCTGATCGAGATCGTGCCGAGCAAGTCAAACGGGATCACCTTCGACTGCGGCGTGACGCGGGAAATGGGCCACGATCCGGTGGAAGTGTGCCGCTATTTCGGGGAGAGGGACCGCATCAATCACGTGCATTTCCGAAACGTTCAGGTGCGGGTGGCGTACGAGAAATACACCGAAGTCTTCTTGGACGATGGCCAGATCAACATGTTTGCTGTGATGAAGGAACTGGTACGGCAAAAGTATCCGCGGCTGATCTATCCGGAGCATCCCCGCGGACTGGACGCGGATCGCGAGCGAGCGGACTTTCGATCCTACTATCCGGGTGGCGGCTCTTATGCCAGCTTTGTGTACAACGTGGGTTACACCAGGGCCATGTTACAAGCAGCGCTGGCCTCGAGCTAACTGTCATCCTGAGCAGCGCCCTGCCTGCCGACGGAGGGAACCCCTCACCCGACCCGCGCCGGCTGGTGAAAACGCCGGACGCGGGCCACCCTCTCTCCAAGGGAGAGGGCATAAACCTGAGTTTCCCATGTCATCCTGAGCCTGCCCTGCTATTGGGCGGGGGAAGGGTTTCGGCCTTTCGGCGCCGTTTACCTCTTGGAAGTTCGTCTCCCTCGACAGGCGGACTAGCGATGCCGGCGCGCTTGAGGATGCGGAGCGCTTCTGGCACATCTGCACGACGGGCGCGTTCCTGAAAGTATGCTTCAGTGCGCAAGGCTGAGACCTTTTCGGCCACCGCGACATTGATGAGTTGATTGAGGGCCACGCCCTCTCCATTTGCGGCTTTGCGCGCCTCTTCGAGCAGTGAGGGCGCCAACCTCAAGGAAAAGTTACTTCGTCTCATCGCCTCCTCCTTTGAGCATGCTCATGCAGCGTAGCCGTTGGCGCGGTACCACTCGGTTGCTTTGCGCAGGGCCACGCGGGCCGGCGCTTGTGGAAGTCCAAGTTCTCGCACGGCCTTCCCTGGATCAAAGAACTCGTATCGACGTGATAAGCGCACCTTATCCGGGGTGGCCGCGGGCGTGTGGTGCGGGTTCAACTTGGCCATTGCTACGTCTACGTAGGCCCAGCACTGCGCCACCCAGTGTGGAATGTGGAGGCGCACCTGGGGCCTTCCGGAAATTGCGGCGAGCAGGTCGAGGATTTGCTTGAGTGTGAGGTTTTCTCCACCCAGAATGTATCGCTGCCCCACCTGCCCCCGCTCGGCGGCTAGCAGGTGACCTGCCGCCACGTCCTCCACATCGATGATGTTCAGGCCGGTATCCACATAACCGAACATGCGCCCGTTCAGGAAGTCCACGATGATCTGGCCGGTGGGCGTGGGTTTGTAATCGCCGATCCCCACCGGCGAGGTGGGATTGACGATGACCACCGGCAGGCCTTGACGCGCAAATTCGCGCGCCACCTCCTCAGCCAGGAACTTGGAGCGTTGATACGGACCGATCCGATCGGCTAGCGTGCTGGGTGTATCTTCGGTGGCGAGGGAGCCGCCATTGCGGACTCCCAGAGCGGAGATGGAACTTGTGTAAACGATGCGTTCGATGCCTTCCTGGCGGGCAACTTCCAGTACCTGACGCGTCCCTTCCACATTGGTTTGGTTGAAGTCGTTCCAAGAGTGCCCCCAGTAGCTGTAGAGGGCGGCGACGTGGAAGACCCAGCCGCAGCCAGACATCCCCCGGCGCAGGCTGTCGCGGTCGAGCAAGTCACCCTCCACGCGCTCGACGGGCAGGCTGTCGAGTTGCCGGGTGTCCGCCCCAGGACGCACCAGGGTCCTTACCTCATGCCCTGCCTCAAGCAGCCGCCTCACCACGGCACCGCCGATAAACCCTGTGCCTCCGGTGACAAATGTCCGCATCGTTCCTCCGATCTACCCAGCCACGGCATGCTTGATCAGTTGCAAGCTCTGCGCCCACACGCGCCCCTTAATGTCCGCCGCCTCAGCCATCACCGCATCAAAAGATGAGGCAATCATCTCCACTTCTTCGTCGCCAATGATAAGCGGCGGCAACAGCTTGATGATGTTGATGTCAGGGCCGCCCACCTGAGTCAGAATACGGTGATCGCGCATTAGGGCCATCACTACCAACTCGGCGAACAAGCCTCGATGAGCGGTCTCGGCGGCCGTCCAGGCGGCACGCAGTCCGAGCGAGCGCGGTGCTTTGAACTCGATCCCGATCATCAGGCCCTTGCCGCGCACCTCCGCGATCATCTCGTAGCGGTCCTGCAAAGCTGCCAGTCTCTTCAAGAGCTTTTCGCCGACGGTTGCGGCGCGCTCAATCAGCCGTTCTTCGTCGAGGACATGCAGCGTGGCCAGGCCGGCCGCCATGGCCAACTCGTTCTGCCCGAAGGTGGTCGAATGCACTTGGCAGCGCTCCAAGCGGCTGAAGATTGCGTCGTGGATGCTGCGACGGGTGATGGTGGCGCTGACCGGGATGTAACCGCCGCCCAGCGACTTGGAGAGCGTCACGATGTCAGGCTCGAGACGCCAATGCTCGCCGCAGAGAAAACGTCCGGTACGGCCCATCCCCACCTGAACTTCGTCGCAGATGAAGAGTGTGCCGTACTTCCGGCACAAACGCTGCGCCTCCGGCAGATAGTTGTCAGCGGGGATGCACACTCCTTTGCCCTGTATTGGTTCAACGATGAATGCAGCCACGTCTTTTTTGCGGAGTTCTTCTTCCAGGCCTGCAAGATCGTTCATGGCTAGCGCCACGAAGCCGGGAATCAGCGGTTCAAACCCTTTACGGAAATGGTCTCCGCCATTGAGTGCGAGGGTGCCTAAAGTCAACCCATGAAACGCGTGGTCCAAGTAAAGCGTGCGGGGGCGTTTGGTCGCGGCGCGGGCGAACTTGAGCGCGGTGTCTACAGCGTCGGCGCCCGAATTGGCGAAAAAAATCGCCTCCAGCCCGGCCGGCAGGCGCTTGACCAATTCCTCGGCCAGCAAGCCCGCCAGCAGGGGACAATCCATTTTCACCAGGTTGGGGCGGGCGAGCGCTAGCATCTCTTGCATGGCCTGCTGCACAACCGGGTGGCCACGCCCCAGGTTAAACACGCTGAAGCCGGACAACAAATCCAGGTAGCGGTTGCCCTCGGCATCCCACAAATAGGCGCCTTCCCCTCGGGTATATATCTTGTCGAAGCCGATGATCGCCTGAGCGCGAGCCAGGCTTGGGTTGATGTATTGCTTGTGCAAGGCGTATTGTTCGCCTTGCCGCCTTTCAATGACCTTGGCGATGGAGTAAGTCATCGCATATTCACCGAATCAGAGTATTTCTTCCGGCTACTCGAGCTCTGGCACTGCGCGTGGGGTCACGGGGATCAAGCGGCCCTGCCGGACATAGAACTTCGATTCACGCCAAGAGACACGATTCGAAAATAGCGCCGCCACCCAGATGCAGAACTCCAGGGCGTCGCGCAAGGGGATCAGCCACCATCTCTTGGGCAGGAGCGGGTCTTTCATCCCGTAGGCGCCGAAGCTGAAAGCCATGGCCAGGCGAGCTGCCAAGGGAATGGCTAGATAACCGATGGCGAGGAGGCGCGAAGGGGCCAGCAGGGCTGCCGCGATCGACCAGGGCAAGCCTTTCGTAAACAACAGCCCTGCATATCCCCAGGGGCGGCAGTGGCGTATGACCACACCCCAGCGCAGGTGATGCAAAAAAAACTGGCGGGCCGTGCCTGAAGCGCAAAGCGTCTGGATCGCACAAGGGGCTACTTCCACACGGTAACCAAGAGCGGCAATGCGCCTGCCCAGTTCGTGGTCGTCGGCGGCGTAGTCGGCCAAGGCCTCAAAACCGCCAATCTCGGCCAGCCGAGATCGAGTGACCGCTATGGTGGCGCCTAAGGCAAAGTTCACTCCTTCCAACTTCCGCGCCACGAGAGTGCTGACCAGCCAATCTGTGGTCAGGTTCAGATCCTCGAGTTCGGACCAAAGGTTGGGGTCCGTCATGCCCCGGTACAAACACGTGACGGCTCCCACCGAGGCGTCGCGAAAGGGCGAGACCACGCGCCGCAAGTAGTCGGGCTCGACGCGGATATCGCTGTCGCTCATGACCAGCAATTCGTGGCGTGCCGCAGGCAGCAGGCGGCCAAGCTTGGCCACTTTGTTGTTCGAGCCGGGGATTGCCGAGCCTACCAAGAGGCGGATCGGCAATCTGCGAAAATCGCGGATAAGCCTCTCGACGACGGGAATTGCAGGCTCATGCTCGTCGTCCACTGCAAAGAGGATTTCGTATTCCGGGTAATCCTGCCGGCAGAAACTCGCCAGGTTTTCGTAAGCGTCACGCTCTAAACCCTTCAGGGGTTTTAGGATACTGACGGGGGGCGTGAAGTCCGCGCTTGGCTCGCGTCGCCGCCGGAAAAAGTCCCAGGCGCAGAAGGTGGCTGTCAGATAGTAAACAACTGGCAAGATCGCTATCGCAAGTACTGCCCACCGGAGAACTGGCAACTGCATGCGTCCTTTCTTTCACGCAAAAAAAGTCTGATGGCGCCTGGAAGGAAGGGGAGAGGTAGGTAGGTTTTCTGCTCCCCATTAACGCAAGTTGCACCCTTCTCTGTTCCTGGCGACGAATTCCTGCGATTCATTCCTAAAGCTTGGCTGGGAGGCAGGGATTCGAACCCCGATACGCAGATCCAGAGTCTGCAGTCCTACCGTTAGACGACCTCCCAAGATACTGCAAATAAACCTTGTGATTAAGCGTGATCGAGGTTGCCATCGTCATTTGCCATTAAACTTGATCACGGTTTCTGGCACGCCGGCGTCGCGCAGATTCTTGACCGCGCTCCGCCGCAGATCGTGCACGATCAGCCCCTGGTATTTGCGGGGCCGTCCGTCGGCATACTCGATCCAGCGGCCCAGTTCTGTCTTCACACAAGCGCTTGCCCAGGATCGGCGGAACGCGTCCGTGTAGAACACCCGTCCACTTTTCTTCGGTGCCTCGGCCAGCATCCTGATGAGAGCGGCAGGCAGCGGAACGACCTTCGGCTCTTCATTCTTGGTTTGATCGCCTTCGAGCCGAATTTGATGCCTTTCCAAGTCTACCTGATTCCAGGTTATTTTTCTAGCTTCGCCGAGGCGGACTTTTGAACGCCTGGCGCGGCGAATAACATGTGGTCAGGGAGGTCACTTCTCACCCTCGACTTTCCAAGGATTTGAAATGACACCAGTACCCCTCTGTAGCTCAATTTGACTTGTGAGGTACATTGTCCGTGATGGACGAAGGCGTTAATCGCAGGAAAGGCGCCGGAGGGAATGTCGTGGGGGAAATGCCAAGACTGGGTCAACAAGGGGTTTCCGGTTGAGAAGGGCCAGTAGCTGCGCGGCTCCCGCCGGTCATCCCTGTGCAAGCCGGGATCCAATTCGTAGACGACGTGGCCCCCCACTTTTTTCGGGGGTGACGATGGCGGTGACAGGGTCTAATGGCAAAAGACGTGCATGGGTATTATTGGGAGGAGAACTGTGCGATGAGACCCAAGAGAGTGTTGATTATAGGTGGTGTGGCAGGCGGAGCTTCCTGTGCCGCAAGGCTGCGGCGGCTCGACGAACAAGCAGAGATCGTCGTATTTGAAAAAGGGCCATACCCCTCCTTTGCGAACTGCGGCTTACCCTACTACGTCGGCGATGCGATTTCAGACGAAGCAAAGCTTCTGGTAGCCACGCCGGATCTGTTTCGCACTCGTTTCAACATCGAGGTTCGCGCAGAACAGGAGGTTCTTGGCATCAATCGCGAGGAGAGAAAAATTGAGGTCAAAGACCTGCGGAGGGGTTCTGTCTATCAGGAGGCTTACGACGCGCTCGTTCTGTCGCCCGGGGCAGTGCCGATACGGCCGGTTCTTCCCGGCGTCGACCTTGCGGGCGTTTTCACGCTTCGAACCATTCCCGACAGCCGGGCCATACGAGCGTGGATCCAAGGAAACAACGCAAAGAGAGCGGTCATTGTCGGCGGCGGGTTCATCGGACTCGAAATGGCCGAGAATCTGGCGCGCCGCGGCCTGCAGGTCACGATCGTAGAGATGTGCGACCAAGTCATGCCTCCGCTCGACCGCGAAATGGCTGAATATGTCTACGTTCACCTTCTGGATAACCACGTCTCCGTTCACCTCGCAGATGCTGTGGCGCGCCTTGATGGAAGCGACGGGCGCGTGACTGCGGTCGAGACACAGAGTGGTGCGAGACTCCAGGCTGATTTGGTCATCCTATCCGTCGGTGTCAAACCCGAGACCAGACTCGCAAAGGACGCGGGACTGGAGCTCGGCTCGCGAGGAGGTATTCGTGTAGACGAATCCATGAAGACCAGCGACCCTTGTATCTGGGCCGTCGGTGATGCGGTGGAGGTCCGGGACACCGTCACGGGCGAGTTCTGCCTCGTGCCGCTGGCGGGACCAGCCAACCGGCAAGCACGAATCGCGGCCGACGCCATCTGTGGTAGACCCGCACGATTCCGAGGGGTGCAAGCGACCGCTGTCTGCGGCGTCTTCGGGTTGACCGTCGCGACTACCGGAGTCGGCGAAAAACGCCTGCTGCAGGCGAAGAATACCAATTACGAGGCAGTTTACCTGCATCCCACCGACCACGCCAGTTACTATCCAGGCGCAAAGGCAATGCACCTGAAGTTGATTTTCCGCCGCTCTGACGGCTTGGTCCTAGGCGCTCAGGCAGTCGGCGAACAGGGGGTGGAACGCCGGATCGACGTCATATCCTTCGCAATCCAAAAGGGCGCCACAGTCTTCGATCTCGAAGAAGCCGAATTGTGTTATGCGCCCCAGTTTGGCACGGCTAAAGACCCTGTGAACTTGGCCGGTATGGTGGCGGCAAACGTCCTCCGGGGCGACGTTAGCTTGGCGAAGTGGAGCGATCTGCCGGGTTGTGGCGCTTTTCTGGTCGACGTTCGCGAGGAAGAAGAGTTCAGGCGCGGCTCGATTGACGGCGCCATCAACATCCCGCTTGGTCAACTCCGTCAAAGGCTCTGTGACCTTCCTCGGGATCGTCCCATCTGGGTCAACTGCGGTGTTGGCCAGCGATCCTACTACGCAGTGCGAGTCTTGCAACAGTATGGCTTTGCCGCCCGCAATCTGTCCGGGGGCTACAAGACTTGGGAGGCGTGGTACCCGGACGGCTTGCCCTCTGGCAACGGTGAGATAGCACAGGCTGAAGAGCATCCCTCACAACGTCGCGCGGCATGAAACGCCGAGTCGTGAAGCTTCGAAACTGTGACCGCGTAAGATCCCACAACTCAAATGAAGAAGAGTTCGTTCAAGGCAAAAGACCTCATGCTAAACTATAGCCACGAGGAAGGAACCCTGTCTCCAACTCGGCCTTTATACTGTAAAATTAGCGAGGAGGAAAGGAGATTCGAGCGGCGGGGCCCGGGAGAGCACCTTGGCAAGATTTGAGGGTCTGGTGCGCAGAAGAAGTTTGGTTTTCGTTCTGGAGCTACCAGGACCATCGTCGGCAAAGGAGGATGTGCCATGGTCGGTGAAATGCTGCAACATCACGAGCTGTTCGGGCTGCTGACCCCGAAGGAAGTGGAAAGGCTCAGCAACGTCTCGGGGGTCGTGAAACTCCGAAAGGGCGAAAGAGTCTACTCAGAGGGGATTCCGGCAAGTCACCTGTTCGTAGTCCTCAAGGGGAAAGTGGAACTGAGCAGACCCGCGAAGGGGGAACTTTGCTTGCTGGTGGACGAGGTCGGCGAGGGAGGTGTCTTCGGGGTCTCCTCCCTCACGGGAGGGGAGCGATACCTGTTGAACGCCCAGTGCGTGGAGGACTCGGAAGTGCTCAAGGTGGAGAGCCAGACCCTGCGTCGTATCCTAGATGAGAACCCTGTCATAGGCTACGACGTCCAACGGATGATCTCCCAGATATTCTTCAAGCGTTACGTAAATGCTATGGAGAAGCTCCGGTCTATAGCCCTGGCGGTCCCTCTGGGGACCTCATAGCGGAGCCTCGCTCGACGCTGTGAGGAGATCTGCCTGGGGACTGATCGAGCGGAGTAAGGGCTGCTCCGGCGGCCACGACCACGAGTGTTGGTTATCTCACCCTCAGCCCGGCAAGCTTGACCGCGCCGCGATGATACCCGTCAGGAAACAATCTCTGAAGCTCTTCCAGGTCGATGTGGTTCGCCTCGCAGGTTTCATACACGGTGGGCACAATATTGTTTGCGGCAAAGCGCTGGCGAAGGAATTCGAGAATCTGCCAATGCTTCTCGGTGAGCTTGGGCATCTTCATCTCCCAAGCCCTGTGCAAGGCATACCGCTTGTCCCATTGGGAAGGATTGACCAGAAAACCGCGGACGTTGATCTCGTACGTTTTGCCTTCCCCGCCCATGCTAATCTCTTCGGCAAAACCCTCTACCCAGGACTGTTCCAGGTAGCCTTCCCGGTAAGTGATGCCCGCAAGCTTGCAGGCGCCACGCAGGTATCCCGCGGGGAACAGCTTCTTGAGTTCGTCTAGGTGCAGACGGTTCATGCGCGTGGTCTCGTAGACCAGCGGGCACTTTCCCGTTTTCTTGTAGTAGTCGCGAATGAAGTGGATTTCTCTCCAGTGGTCTTCGCTCAGCCCACTGATGATTCCGACTTTGGGCGCCATGCCGCGCGCAAAATCCTCATCCCAAGCATTGAAGTCCGCAAGGAATTCGTCGTTATCGATCGGGTACGTTTTGTTTGCAAACTCGAAAGTAGGCATCGATCCACCCTCTCCCGCCTCGGCCGCTTCGCCGGGCGTAGCCGTCGACTTCAAGGTTTCGTTTCCATTATAGACTCCCTGCCGCACCTAGATGAAGCTTCGGTTTAGAGGGCATCAAGGCCCAGAGGCCATTCTCAGTCGGTATGGCTTGTCATCCCGTCCCTACCCCTTTGGCTTGTTAACGTCCTCCGAGGCGCAGATTAGAAAATAAAGAACAGGCTGCTCTCGAATCGGTATTGGGTCGCAGCTCCCTCCTGTACAGGAACGTAGAAGTGGCGGGCTGGGTCGTTGCGGCTGATTTCGTTTTGTATGTAGAAAATGTTCTGCCACTGGATGAAGCGTGTCAGACCCAAGTCGAACCTGGTAGCGTGCGTGCGGATGTTGACTCCTGTTAATGTCCCCACATGGTCATCTGTAAACTGGGAAATCATGGAATTAGCGTCTTTCACCGCGTAAAAGTAAAGGAACCGAATGTCTCCGGCCTTCCTGATTTCGCCAGCATTGAAGGTGCTCATCCAGGCGTTTCGCAGGAAACTCGTGCCAAAGTTGCGACTGGCTTGGAAATCGACGAAGACAGGGAAGTCCTCACTGCGAAACTTCCAACCTTCTTTGGTGATTCGGTAAGCCACACGACCGATCTGAAAATGGCTCGCTGTGAATATGCCGCCGCCCGGAATCGTCGTGGCCGTGCCGGTTCCAGGCAGGGGGCCGGCCAAGGTCACCCCCTCGACAGGATTGACGAGCAAGGGAAGGCCCGACGAGGTCGAAGCAAGGGCAATCTGGTTAGGATTGCGAAACACCATGAAGTTCGAAAAGAAGTAGTGAGACCATCCAGGCTTGATCCTGCCCTTCACAAAAAGGCCCTGGTCGAACAGGTCGGCAGCCCGAACCTTTTCGCCTGGCTTGTATCCCGCCTGAAGATAAGCGCAAGCGGCCGGCAGAGTCGCCGGCGTGGCAATGGTCGCTGGCAAGGAAGTTATCGTCTGGGTGGACGCCGTGCATTGCTTGGCTGTGGGCAAGACCTGAATATTTGGATCGGTGAGAGGATACTGGCCAGCCCTAAAGTCGATGCGGGTTATACCAAGGGGATTATCTCCCGGCGAGGTTCCGATGGATTCTTGAAAGCCGTTGAATCGCACATCTTCATCCCAAATGAAGCGGGTGTAATCCTGAAAAGCTTCCGGCATTTTCCCGCCCCGAAGGTTCAGACTGGAATTGGGATGGTAGTCGACCCAGGCCTCGTGAAGAAAAAGGGGTCCACGGATGGCTCCTCCCGCAAAGTCCGTGTCGTCCGTAAGGGGATTGTCAAACCTTCCAGAGCCGAGTTGAAAATGAACGTCCATCTGTCTATTAATTCCTTTATCGAGGTTCAGACGGGCTCGGTATTGCCCCCGAGACCTCTGCACCGGGCCCGCCACATTGTCTGACGACCTGAAAATATTATCGGAGCGCAAGCGCAGACTGCCGCTGAATCTGAAACCGGCAATGCCTTTCGAGATCCCCTCCACCTGATTTGTAAGCCGGTCCAACCTCGTCGGATAGGGTTGGATCTGGTCCTGAGTTGCCTGGGTGGACGGCGTGGACGACGATGCCTGGGGGACGGGGACGGTGGCTCGAGTAAGACTGGCGCTGTCTATAGGTATGAGTGGCTGAAGACTGGTGAAAGGCGGGAGGTGAGAAAGGTCGCCGGCAACTGGTGTCACGGTCGTTGGGCTGGTGGGCGACCCTCCGCCTTTTACGGCTGGAAGCGGATCGTGGTGATCTAAAATCGCTGCGACCTCGTCCTTTTTGGGGGCTGGGTCAGGCTCATAAGAAACCAGCAAAGACCGGTTTGGCGTTTTCTTCAGCTCATCCACTGTAGCAATCAACTTAGCGATCTGTTGCTGTTGAGCTGCGAGCAATTGCTCTTGGTGATCGAGCCGTTCCCGCAAGGCCGCAATTTCATCATGGTTGTACTGACCCCGTGCAGCGATTCTGGATCGCGGGGTACGCTGCCCGCTCGCAGGGGCGGTGGACGATGATGCCCTGGTTTGGACGGCTCGCTGCCGGGGCGCCATCACGGTACCGGGTGTACTCCCGGTGTCCGTTATCGCTGTGCCTCGGCTATTCGTTGTCGGGGTAGAGCCGGCCGCTCTCCCTGAGGCCAAACTTTCAGCAAGAACGACAGCAATCATACTTGATAAGAATGCGAATCTGGAGTTGAAACCAAGCGTTCTCTTCATATGATCATCTCCATAGAGCTGGTCACGCTGGTGAGAGATTGGGAAGCTCTGCGTCGAGGTCCTTTGGCATCAACTGCAGCAGCCAGCCCGCATGCTCGGGATCCTTGCTGGCCAAAGACGGGTTGTCCAGGACCTCGGTGTTGATTTCCAAAACTGTGCCGCTCAACGGGGAATGGAGCGAGTGATCCACCCCGTCAGCCGCCCGCACCACTGCGCAAACTCTCCCCTGCCCGACCACATCGCCCTTGCCTGGAAGCTGGAGTCCCGCTATCTCTCCGACCGTGAGGGCGAAGGTCCGTGCCATGCCAACTCGCGCCGTCCCATCTCGTTCGATTTTGGCCCAACTGTGCGCCGGGAGATAAAACACGGGTACTTCGGCCGCTCGGGGAGCCAGAGGCTCGACTTGAGGTCCACCAACAGCTTCCGCCCGGATGGCGCGGATTACGACACTGTGCAGCTCCTGACGGGTGAAAGGCTTGGTGACATATTCAAAGGCCCCAAGTCGCTTGGCATACAGGGCAGTTTGGATGCTCGGGTAGCCGGTAATCATAATGGCTGCCGTTTTCAGACCCATATCGCGGAGGTGTCGCAGCAATTGCAGCCCGTCCATCTCCGGCATCATCAGGTCGGTGATTATTAGTTTGTAGGACGAGATCGCCAGAAGTTCTAACGCTGCCGCGGCGCTCTGGGCGGTGTCAATCTCGAGATCGCTCTGCCGCAGTATCCTCCGAATCGCGTCCAGAACCACCTTCTCGTCGTCGATTACGAGGACACGCTTACCCATCGGTCTTGCCGTCCTCCTTCTCCTGTCCATCCGCCTTCGAAACCGGGAGCGTCACGTGAAAAACGGTTCCTTGTGCAGGTTCGCTTTGGAAGTCGATGGTCCCCCCATGCTGCTGGACGATGCCCAGGCAGACGGCCAGGCCGAGTCCGTCCGTTTTTCCCCCTTTAGTGGAAAAGAAAGGATCGAAGATACGGGAGTCGATCTCCACCGGTATGCCGGTCCCTTCGTCCCGGACCGTGAATTGAATTTGATCCCCGCCGCTGCTGCGCCCCGCACCCAAAACGATCGTTCCCCCATTCGGCATGGCCTCTTGAGCGTTCACAATCAAATTGATCAATACCTGCTCAATCTGTACCGGATCTGCAAGGATGGTCGGTAACCCCGCTTCTATCTGGCGCTCGAAGATGATATCGTGAAAAACGGGCAACCGCGCAACCACGTTTATTGCTTTTTCGATAACGTCCTGTGGGGAGACACGGGCAAAAGCGGGGGCAGCCTGCCGGGCGAAGTCCAAGAGACTGCGAACGATCTGCCGGCACCGCAAGGCCTCATGGACAATTACCGCGTAGTCCTCGCGCCGGGGATCGTCCGCTTCCGCCTCCCTGAGCAGGCCCTCGGCGTAGGAGAGGATTCCCGTCAACGGGTTGTTGATTTCGTGGGCAACACCGGCCGCGAGTTTCCCCATCGAGATTAGCCGTTCCGAACGTACCAGGCTTTGCTGGATATTGGATAGTCTCTGGCTCATGATGTTGAAGGATTGAGCCAACTCACCAAATTCGTCACGGGCGCGCTCCGGGATTCGGTGTTCCAGGTCCCCGGCAGCTACGCGCCGGATGCCGCGCAGCAAGTCACGCATGGGGCGACGGAAACGGCGCATCAAGGCGAAGCCGAGCAAGCCTCCTCCCGCCAGGATGGTGCCCAATGACAAGCCCGCCAGCGTTGCCTGCCTGCGGGCGAAGTCTTTCTCCGCGTCTTCGAGCGAAAGGCTGACTTCAATGACGCCGAGCACTTGCGATTTTTTTTCCTGCTGGTGACAGGCCTCATTGAAGCACCGGGCCTCAGCCACCACCGGGGTAAAGGCGCGCATGCGGTTACCCTCCAGGGCTGTGCGGGCCTGGCCGCTGGGGGGAACTACCGTAATATTCCCATCAACACCCTTATGGCAGATCGTGCAGTCCGCTGCGTTGCGGTCCAGGCGGCCGCCCAAATCTTCCCGGCGCGTGGACATGGTGATCCTGCCGCGATGCTCGATCAGCCGGATCCGGTCGATGCGAGTCTGCTGAGTGATACGTTCGATGGCGCCCCGGATCTCCTCTCTTTGGTTTTGCATCATGCCCTGTCGAAGGCTGCTCTGTAGAGTATCGCTGGTGAGGAGAAGGCCACGCTCAACCTCTTCCAGCAGCCACGCCCGCTGCCACCGAAGAGACAACCAAGTCAGGGACATCAGCGCGGCCGCCATAACGAGCACAGCTATCAAAGTCACCTGGAAGGTCGCGCTTCTGTGCCACATGGCTCCCCCTGTTCAGGTCGTGGTCCATCGTCGCCGATGGTTCAGATTCCGTTCCATTTCCAACCCATGGATTCGGCGCAATCCGACAGGTCGTTCATGATCTGCGAGACCCGGTCGTAGCAGACCGGGGCACCAAACGAAAACCGGAGGAGCACCGCGTTGAGCTTGGCGGGCAAATACGGATATACCCTGCGCAGGTTCATCACGCGGTGCGGAAAAAACACAGAGGCATCGTCTTCCTTAAGCTGGCCAGAAAGTTCGGGGCGGACCTGCAAAGCGTCGGAAAAACTTACGAATCCCTTCGCCACCACACAGTGCAAGATGTTACCGACGCTCCAGACGTCGAAGTCAGAGAAATCCTGGTTGAGGTCGAAATCGATCCATTTGTAGCAGCCTGTGTCGCGCTCGATGAGCAGATGGTCATTGCGGATGTCACCATGACACAGTCCAGCATCGTGCAGGCGCTGGATGCCGCCGCAACTCTCCCCAACGCGCGCCAGGATTTCAGGAAGCAAAGTAGCGGCGTACTCTTCGTGGCGCAGTCGAATCGAGTGGAGGTAGCTAAGTAGATCCACGCCGGAGATAAAATCAATGACTCGCACCAGGTTGCCGCGGGAATCCCGTGCCGTGCAGCCCTGCATGAACCTTCTGTCTCCACGCACGAGTTCCAATACGCGTCCTTCCTTCTCCGCGCTCCGAACGCACTTGATTTGCAAGCTGCCGACTCGAATCTTAAACTCCTCCTGAAAAACCAGCTTCAGAATGTGCGTCTGTCCATTGGTCAGATCGAGAGCGCGCTTGACCCAAAACTTGGGTTGATCCTCCATCCCAAAGCGCCCCTCCCGCTCGTTGCACCGGACCAGGTAGAGAACTCCTTGGAGATCGATGATATGGTCCCGGTCGATCGACATGAAGTCTGTGGTGTCATCCAACACCACAGGCGGGGTGGGAAGCGATTGGCCCCCGCATCTTAGCGCCTGCTGGCGGATCCACTCGTCTCTGGGGAAAGACCCCTTGCTCATTGGTGTTCTTCGGGAGTGCCTGAAACCAATTCCACGCTTTTCTTGGCTGCTTTATTTCTTACGAAGGCCGCATACCCTTCCCTGCTGGCCAGGTCGTGAAGTAGTTGCTGGCGGCGTTTTGAGCCCATGCTCCGCGCGAGCAGTCTTCGTCTCGTCTTGCCCAACTGTTCCACCCATGCGCCATATTCCGGCCCGAATTGCTTCTCGAACTCGCCTTTCAGCCGCTGCGCCAGGGCGGGACTACAACCGGAAGTGGAGACAGCAATCTGAAGGGGGCCGCTGCGCGCGACAGCGCCATAGTAGAAATCGCAGTGTGCGGGATCATCGACCGCGTTGCACAAAACGCGCCGCCGAGCAGCTTCTTGGCATACGCGTTCATTCAACTGCCGCGAAGAGGTTGCGACAACCGCCAGGAACATCCCTTCGAGGTCGGAGGGCTCGAAGGAACGGGAATGCCAAACAAGTTTCCCTTCCCCCGCCCACTGCTGGAGTGTTTCTGTTGCTCTCGGCCCTACCACATAAACGTCCGCGCCGCCTTCGAGGAGACTGCGGACCTTTGCTTCGCCGACCGTGCCCGCTCCAACCACCAAGCACCGCCGGCCTTTGAGTTTCAGGAAGACAGGAAACAGGCCCAACTGGGAATCTCCTCGATGCAAACGCAGGCAGGTGCAGGCCTTATTTGGCCACCGGCAGAGGAGTCGTTCCATGTGCTACAGGCAGTCCCAGCGCGCTCTGCCGAACCGAAAGGGCAATCTTGTAAAACACGGTGATCATCAGGGCGCCGACAGCCCACACTCCGACGCTAATCAGGATCTCGGGCAAAGTGGGGACATACCGCGTCATAGCGCCCAGCGGCGACGGCATAAATCCGCACACCACAAGGCAAATGCCCTTATCGATCCAAAGCGAGAGAAAAGTTACCGCGCAAGCCGCGACGAGCGTTCGTTCATTTCTTCGGGCGCCGGGAATGAGAAGCAGGAAGAGCGCCACGGCCATCAGAGCTAAGGAAAGCCTCCCCAAGAAGAGCAGCAGCGATGCAGGGCTTTGCATCCCCGTGTACATCATTTGAAAGTGTTCGACGGACGAGGGGATCTGGCTGTAAAAGGATGTGAAGAGTTCCATCAGCAGAAAGAACACATTGGCAAGCATCGCGTAGGTCACAATCACGGCCAGAGTGCTGATGGCTTTACTGCCCACGTCATAGCCTGTCAGCTTGCGCAGCAGCATGCAGAGAAGGATCAGAAGGGCCGGCCCCGAGGCAAAGGCCGAGGCCAGGAAACGCGGCGCCAAGATCGCAGTAAGCCAAAACGAGCGCCCTGGCAAGCCGGAATAAAGGAAAGCCGTCACCGTATGGATGCTGATGGCCCACGGAATCGAAAGTAGGATAATAGGCTTGATCCATCCCGGCGGCGCGACGCCTTTCCGCTCCGCACCGAGCGTAACCAGAGCGATCACGGCGTTCAGCACCAGATATCCGCCCAGCGAAACCATGTCCCAGAACATCATGGAACGTGGAGTAGGATAGAGCAGGATATTCAAGACCCGTGACGGCTGCCCCATATCCACAAGAATAAACAGCACGCACATGCTCACCGCGGAAATTGCCAGGAACTCACCCAGGAGGGCCATCTTCGCGAATTCCTTATGATTGTGCAGGTAATAGGGCAGGACGACCATGACCGCCGAGGCGGCGACACCCACCAGAAAAGTGAACTGTCCGATGTAGAGCCCCCAGGTGACGTTGCGGCTCATACCCGTGATGCCCAATCCGTAGCTCAGTTGTCGGAAGTAGCACAGCAAGCCAACGGCGACAACCGCAAACAAGGCAACCGTCCAGGTCCAGTAACGCCTGCCGCCGACCAGCGCTTTTTCGATCATGAACATGGCCAATTCTCACACGATGTAGAAAACATCAGGCTTCGTTCCCAGCTCAGGCCGCCGCCGGATGGTATATCGGAACTGGAGGAGCTGCCGCAGCTCCGATTTGGGGTCAGCCAGGTTGCCGAACACCAGCGCCTTTTCCGGGCAAGCCGCCACGCACGCAGGCGGTTGGCCCAGGGCGAGGCGTTCCTCGCAGAAGTTGCACTTCTCCACCACTCCCTTGGTTCGGGTGGGAAAGTCCGCGTTCAGTGCCGGGATGTAGGGGCGCGGGTCGAACCAGTTGAAGCTGCGAGAACCATAAGGGCAAGCGGCCACGCAGTACCGGCAGCCGATGCAGCGATGCCAATCCATCATAACGATCCCATCCTCCCTTTTCCAAGTGGCCTGGGTTGGGCACACCCGCACGCAGGGAGGATTGTCGCAATGGTTGCAGAAAACCATCACCGGGTTGTTCTGAAATGCTGCTTCGGTGTAGGCGCTTTCCTGCGAGGGGAAAGCGTTCTCGAAGGGCTCCTTCCAAATCCACTTGACCTCGTGCAGAGCGTCGTTAATGACGGGCACATTGTGGGCCTTGTGGCAGGCGAGGATGCAGTCGGTGCACCCCTCTTTCTTAAGGCACTTGCCAGTATCGACCACCATGGCCCAGCGCGTGGCCACCCTGGGAGTCGTTGCCTGTCCTCCTTCGGCGCCCGTCAAGGCGCCAATCGCCCTCTTGGCGCCCACCGCCACCAGCGCCAGCCCGCTAACCTCCAGAAATCTTTTCCTCGAAATCTTCATTTCGCACTCCTGCCAACCAACTTCGGGTCCACGTGGCAGTCCCAACAGTAGACTGAAACTGCCGCATAGTTGTGGCAGCGGTCGCAAAAGTCGGCTTTGTTCGCATGGCAGCCGGAGGAGAGACAGGTCCCAGTCATGCTCATGCTGTAGGTCTTGCCGTTGAAAGCCTTATAGGAATGTACGCCTTGCCTCACCACAGAATCGCGCCAGTCCATCAGCAATTGCATGTGGGAGGTCCGCATAAAGCTGAGGGGCGCCACGCACTGTTTTTCCTGAGCCGGTAGAATCGGCTCGGGGCCACGGGATGTCGTCCCCGCCGCCAGGTCGTGCCAGACTGGGAACGTAATCAAGCCTAGAAAGATCAAGAGGCCGGAATAAATCACGCCGCGGTCACGCATGGGCCGGTGCCTCCTTGCCCTGAAGAGGTTCGCCCCGCAGGTCAGTGGTTCTCTCCCTTTCACCCTTCATGAGCAGGGCGTTGCCGACCAGTTCGTGCACGCCTGCCACCTCCATTCCCGGCACCCAGTATTCAAGCAAGGGAGGCAGCGTGGCCTTGTCGATAGCGCAGATGCAGGTGAGAAGATTCACGCCGAAGGTGTCCCGCACGTATTTGACGGCGTTGGCGCGCGGAAGTCCCCCGCGCAGGCGCATCTCAAGGTTCTCGTCAGTCCCCAGACCGGCCCCGCTTCCGCAGCAGAAGGTTTGTTCCCGGATGGTGTTCTCAGGCATCTCGTGGAACTGGCGGCATACCTGGCGCAGAATGTAACGTGGTTCCTCGAGGAGTCCCATGGCCCGCGAGGGGTTACAGGAATCGTGGAAAGTTACATTCCAACGATCGTTGCGGCGGGGGTCAAGGTTGAGTTTGCCGTGGTGGATCAGATCGGCGGTGAACTCGCAGATGTGAACCATCTTGGTCGAACGCGCATTCTCGAAGCGGGTGCCGGTGATGGGGGAAACCGGCGCCTCGAGGAAATCCGCCGGACCGTTGAGCGTGTCCATGTACTGGTGGATCACCCTCCACATGTGGCCGCACTCGCCGCCCAGAACCCACTTCACGCCCAGACGCTTCGCCTCCGCGTAGATCTTCGCGTTCAAACGCTTGATCATTTCGTGCGACTGAAATAGGCCGAAGTTTCCGCCTTCTGAGGCATAGGCGCTGAAGGTGTAGTCCAGCCCCACCTCGTGCAGCAGCATGAGATAACCAAGGAACGTATAATAATGGGGCGTACCGAAGTAATCCGCGGAGGGTACGATGAACAGGATTTCTGCGCCCTTGCGGTTGATCGGCGCCTCAACGCGAACCCCGGTGATTTCCTCGAGTTCGTCCACCGCGAAATCGACGCTGTCCTTAAACCCGTGCGGCTGGACCCCCAGGTGGTTGCCCGTGCGAAAGCAGTTGGCCGCCGGCTCCAGTACCCAATTGATATTACACCCCACGAGATTGAGCAACTCCCGCCCGATCATGGTCACTTCCGCCGTGTCGATGCCATAGGGACAAAAAACCGAGCAGCGACGGCACTCGGTACACTGGTAGAAGTAATAGAACCATTCTTTGAGGACGTCTTCGGTCAGTTCTCGCGCACCCGCCAGCTTGCCCAGCAGCTTCCCCGCGCTGGTGAAGTAACGGCGGTAAACCGAACGGATCAACTCCGCCCGCAGCACCGGCATGTTCTTCGGATCTCCCGAGCCGATGTAGAAATGGCATTTGTCGGCGCATGCTCCGCAGCGAACACAGATGTCCATAAAGAGGCGGAAGGACCGGAACCTCTGGAGCCTCTCCCGCATGCCGTCCAGGATGATTCGTTTCCAGTCCGGCGGCAGCTTCCAATCCTTATCGAAGGGCTGCCATTCCCTGGGATTGGGAAGGCTAAGATATCGCAGGTTCTTGGGCGCCGCGCTGTAACAGATGACGCCCTTGCGGAACTCCACCTGCGGATCCATCCAATCTTTACGGGGAGGCCGATAGTCAATCTGCGTCAGTTGTTCAGGTTTGGGGTTAGCCATTTTCGCTCACTTATCGAGCGGCAAGCCGGCGGCGACCATCTTGTCGCGGAACTCCGCCTCCCATTCTTCGTAGGTGTGGACCTTCACCGGGTAGTCCCAGGGATTGATGTGTCTCTTCATGCGATTGTTGTTGGCGAGGTTCCGCGTGGGACTCAGAAACACCCCGCCCATATGCATCAGTTTGCTAAAAGGGAAATAAGCGGCCAGTGTGCTCAGCAAAAACAGGTGCACAAAAAACAGTGGCCCGACCTCCTTGGGCACGATGGGGGAGAAAGTCACCAGGCCAATGGCAAGCTGCTTGATGGCAACGATATCCACCCGGGTGAAGTACCGCATCCAGATTCCCGAAACCGCCAACCCCAGAATCAAGAAAAGGGCGAAATAATCAGCCAACAAGGAAATGTAACGAACTTGAGGATCGGCCAGCCTCCTGAGCAGCAGGTAGAGGAGCGCCGCCACAATGATCACGTCGGTAACATAGAGGATCGGAGCGCCGACCTGGAAAAAGCTATCCACCCTTTCGAGCGCTAGCACCGCGCGCGGAACGGGCTCCATGAAAAAGCGCAGATGCCGCAAAAAGATGAAAAGGAAAGACCAGTGAAATGCCAGCGCGCCAAGCCAAAGGAATTTGCTCTCACCGTAGGTAAGCCGGGGACCTTGCCGGAGTTCTGCTTTGGTGTTCCGGAATAAGGACCGGAAGAAAAGGATTTCCAGCGCCATTCTCGCAACCACGCCCGCAGTCCTCGAAGGGCTCTCTAGCCAGCCCGCCTTAATCCAGGGAAGGGACTTCTGCTGCCCGCAAGTGGTGGGAATGCGGAATGGAACCGGCGCAAGCGACCAGCGGACCACACGATAGGACACCCCGACCAGGAACGTCACTACGGCCGCGTAAGGGACGACCACCCCCAGCAGCAGGCGTAATTGCTCCACTCGCCCCAGGAAAAAGACTGCCGCGGCCAGTACCCAGACTGTCGTGAACGAGCCAAGCGCTTTCATCTGCTTTCACCTTGGACCCGATGGCTCATCCTTTGCCAAACATATACCTCCCGTTGACGCTCCCGGGCCTTGATCTCATAAATCTCTTCCCGACATTTCATGTACAGATCGAAGGCGAGCAAAGCCATCTCGTCGATCCTCTTCTGCCAAGTGGTCGGGCCGCCTCCCTCCAGGTTGCCGGAGAGGATCTGCCGCAGCGCGAAAACAAAGCCTGTGGCCTGAGTGGGAGTAAAATCCTGGACGGCGCGCAACCTTACGATACTTTCCAGGGCGGGCCTGATCTTGGCGGCGTCCATCTCCCCGACGATCTCGTCCAGGAGCGTCGCGAGTCCTTCCTTCAAAGTGTGACCTACAGGGTTGCGGAATCGGTCCTTCTCGTTGCGCAGAAACCCAGTGGTCTGGCCGGGATAGCTGGCAAGTGTCTGCTCCAGCCACTTCTTGAGAATGGCGCCTCGCTTTCCTGCCAGGTCTTCCATCACTTTTTCCCTAGTACCGGCGACGTAACGACGCCGCCCTCTCCCCCTTGGGGGAGAGGGTGGACCGCGACCGGCGCTTTCACCAGCCGGCGCGGGCCGGGTGAGGGGGTTGCGAGCCGGGCCGCGTTGTTTCGTTTCTGGTTTGGCGGCATCGACCCCCTCACCCCCCGGCCCCTCTCCCCCAAGGGGGCGAGGGGAGAATGTAGAACTCGAATGCGACGTGAAGTCGCCGCTACACGCAACCCGTGGGTTTAGGCAGACCTGCAAGCTTGCAAGCGCCCTTGGCAGGTCCCGAGGGAAACATCTGGTAAATCTCGTTCAGCTTGAAGCCCGTCTCCTTGCACAGTTTCCGGATCATCGGGGCGATGCCGAATTGCAGATAATAGTTGCGGAGATAATTGATCACCTTCCAGTGATTCTCCGTCAGTTCATTGACGCCTTCGCTGGTGGCGAAGTCGCAGGCCACCGTCTGGTTCCAGATTTCAGGATTCTGCAAGAATCCGTCTTCATCCACATCGTATTTCTTTTCGCCTACCTCAAAGACAGGCATGGTTCGAACCTCCTCTGGTGCTAAATCATCTCAATGTACCCGCAGGGGCATGCTTCGGCACATTTCTTGCACCCGTTGCACAAATCGAGCTTCACCCGGTAGTGCTCCCCTTTGGGCAGTTTCACAAAACAGCTATTCGTGCAGTACATCCAGCAACTCTCGCAGTCCATGCACAAGCCGCAGGACATGCATCGCTTAGCTTCCTCGAGCGCCTCCGTCTCAGACAAGCCCGATTCGATCTCCGCCTCCATGGTGCGCTGTTCGACCGGAATGTGCTGGCGCTCGTGACGCGACGCCCCCTTGTACCAATCGAGTTTCAGGCGCTCCGCCGTAACAGTCGGAGGAAGCACAGGCCGTGCGAGTTGCTTGCCACGGAAATAAGCGTCGATGGCCTCCGCGGCAAAGCGGCCTTGAGAAATCGCAACCGTCACAAGACCCAGCTCGACATCATCGCCCCCGGCGTACACTCCCTCTGCGCCTGTAGCTCCCCATTCATCGATCTTGATCCAGTCCTGGCCCGACCGCAGGCTGACAAACCCATCGAACTCCGGCTCCTGGCTAATGGCCGCAATAATCGCCGTAGCCTCCACCTCAAATTCCGAGCCAGGCTTGGGTACCGGTCGCGGTCGCCCGGAAGCGTCCGGCGGGCCAAGCTCCATGCGGATGCAGCGAGCCCCAACCGCTGTTCCGTCCTTCAGCAGGATCTCCACCGGCGCGGCCAGGAATTCAATGCGCACCCCCTCTTCCAGCGCGCCTTCGATCTCCGGTTTGATGGCCGGCATCTCGGCGCGAGTGCGGCGGTACAGGAGCGTGACCTCCGCTCCCAATCGTCGGCTGACGCGCGCGGCGTCGATGGCCGTGTCTCCCCCGCCGATCACCAGGACTTTGCCGCCGATGTGTACTTCCTCGCCGCTGTTTGCCTGGTTGAGAAACTCCGTTCCGGTGAAAACGTTGGGCGCGTCCTCACCGGGCACCCGCAGTTTCAGGCCTTTGTGGGCGCCGAGGCCCACAAATACCGCCCGGTACTCCTGCCGGAGTTGCTCGAGTGACACATCTTTGCCGATGGTGAAGTTGCACTTCAACTCCACACCGAGGTCCAGGATCCGCTGAATTTCCGCGTCCAGAACCTCTCGGGGCAGACGATAGCGCGGAATGCCGTAGCGCAGCATACCGCCCGGCTGGCTGAAGGCCTCAAACACGGTCACCGCATAACCCCGCCGGGCAAGCTGGTACGCGCATGAGAGACCCGCGGGACCCGCGCCCACCACCGCGACTTTTTCGGGATAGTGCTCTTCCCCAAGCCTCGAGAGCTGCAAGCGCTTGGCAATGCCAAAATCCCCCACAAAACGTTCCATCCCGTTGATAGCGACCGGACCATCTTTGTCTTTGCGATTGCATCCGTCCTCGCAAGGGTGCGGGCAAACCCTGCCACACACTGCCGGAAAAGGATTCCGGTCGACGATCTTCTCCCAGGCAATCTGGTAGGCCTGTTCAGGCGTGCGGCCGTAAGCTTCTGCCTGGGCGATGACTGTCAGCCACCCCCGGATGTCGGCGCCACTCGGACAGTGGCCCATGCAGGGCGGCGTCTTCGGGACATACTGTGGCCGTAAGGGGCTGACCTCCGCTCCTGCCGAGGTCGCCGCCTTGATGACCGGCTTCTTGACTGCTTTAAAAAGGGCCATAGTAACAGTCCTAGGCGTACGGATAGAGGCTGCGCTTGAACTCCTCCAGTTGTCCCAGCAGCCGGAGGTGCTTCTGCTCGTCCTCGGCGAGATAGGTCAGCAGATTTCGCTGCACGAACAACCGGCAGTTGCGTCGGCCCTTCTCCGCCAAGGCAATGGTTTCCTTCTCCATCTCGAGGTGCTTCTCAAGCATCCCCCAGATTTCGCCCAGTTCCTCTGGCGTGAGGGTGAACGCCTGCTTCTCGAGACTGTCGAGGATCACCTGCTGGACCTTCTTGTGCATCACGCAGTCCTGCCGGATGATCTCCATCACCAGACGGATCAGTGGGTTCTGCGTGCGCCCCATGACCTCTGTGGTATGCGTGACGGTGGCCTCCTCGATCTCCTGCCAGCGCCGAAGCGTTGCCGTCAGTTCTTCCAAATTCTCAACCTCTTTTTCCTTCATGTCCCTCCGCCTCGCTTTCTGGTCCCGTAGCGCGGGCGTCTCGCCCGCTGTCGCGGGAGCGTCCCGCTCCCGCAGAGAGCGCGGGCCAGTCGCCCGCGCTACAAGGATCACTTTCTTCAGAATCGGATATGCGTGGAGCGCGCAAAGGTTTGTCCGGCGTTCTTGAAGTCATCGATGTGGTAGCGGGTGAACTCGATGCCGGTCAACTGGAAGAATCGCGGCCAACCAATCCTTTCGATCCACTCGCCCATTCGCTCGAATTTCCTGGCGTGCTGGGCGTACACGTTCACGATGTTCACCACCGCGTCCACCACCTCGGGCCAGCGCGGCGGGTTGTTGGGCAGGAATGGTATAGCCAGCTTGGTGAATTTGGGAGCGGTTCGGGCGTTGCTCACTTTTCCGCCAACCCAAATCGAGATGCCGTCGTTTTCCGGATCGTTGAGGGGCATCGCCGGGCACACCGTGTAGCAGTTGCCGCAGAACATGCACTGCTCTTCCACCACCTCTACCGACGGCTTGCCGTCCACCGTCGCCGGCCGGATGGCCCCAGTGGGACAGGAAGCGATGAGCGTGGGGACCTCGCAGACCCTGGGCAGCACGTTGTGCTGAATCTTGGGCGGCTTGCGGTGGATGCCCAGGATGGCGATGTCGGAGCAATGCACGGCGCCGCACATGTTCAGGCAGCAAGCCACCGCAATGCGAAGCTTCGCGGGGAGCTTTTGCTCCGTGAATTGGTCGTACAGTGCGTCCATGACGCTCTTCACGATGCCCGAAGCATCTGTGGCGGAGGAGTGGCAGTGCACCCAGCCCTGAGTGTGGACTATGTTGCTGATGGCATTGTTGGTGCCGCCCACGGGGTATCCCGCCTCGCGCAGTTCTTTCTTAAGCGGTTCGATCTTGCTGGGATCATCGAGCAGGAATTCCACGTTATTGCGGCTGGTGAAACGCAGGTAGCCGCCACAGTATTTGTCCGCCAGGTCGGCGAAAAAGCGAATGGTATTAATGCTCAGCAGGCGCGGTGATCCTACTCTGACTGAGTAGAGTTTCTCGCCCGTTTCCGATACGTGGCAGAGCACGCCGGGAGCGAGGGACTCGTGATACTTCCACTGGCCGTAGTTCCTCTTGATGATCGGGGGAAGGAACTTCTCATAGTGTGGAGGTCCAATATCTGTGATACGTTTTGCTGGGGCTGTCATAATTTCATCTCCTTGGAGCTGTAGCGGCGATCCCGCGTCTGCGGGGTCGCCACATGGCGGCGTCAAGCCGCCGCTACGTCTTTTCTTCCTTGGCTTGGAAGAAGATGTACGGGTTGTCACGGGGGGCGCTGATCATCGCGGGGTCTGGATCCAGACCGATGGCGTCCAGAAAGTTAGCCATGCCCACGCGCTGAATGAGTTCGCCCACCCGCTCGCGGTTCTTTCCATACTCTTCCCAGAATTCCCACACGCGGCTGACCAACTCTTTGATGGTGTCGAATAGTTCGGCGGCAGGAACGAAGGGGATCAGGACGGAAGAAAGCAACGCGCCCTGAACGATGGGGGCCTTGGAACCGATGAGGATGGTAGCACCCCTTTCCTTGCCAGGGCGTAGCGCCTTGGGCATCACATTGATGCAGTGCATACAACGCACGCACTCGCCGTTGTTGATGGTCAGCTTCTTGCCGTCCCACTGCATGCACCGCGTGGGGCAGCGATCGCACACATCTTTTTGAATATCGAGTCCGCTGGCGGCGTACTCGGCCACGGCGTCGTCGTCCTGCTGAATTTCATCCTTCCAGGTGCCGATGATGGACAAGTCGGCCCGGGCGATGGAAGCCACGCAGTCATTGGGACATCCGGCGCACTTGAACTTGAACTTGTATGGGAAAGGAGGGCGGTGCAGTTCGTCTTGGTAGGCCTGGGTCAGGTCGTTGCACAGTTTCATAGTGTCGTAGCAAGCCCACTCACAGCGAGCCTGCCCCACGCAGGCGGAGGGCGTGCGCACGCATGAACCAGACCCTCCCAGGTCAAAGCCGGCTTCGGTAAGTTCTTTGAAGGTAGGCTCTAATTCGTCGGTCTTGGTACCCAGAAACACGATGTCGCCGGTGGACCCGTGCATGTTGGTTAGGCCGGAACCGTGCCGCTCCCAGATGTTACATAGGGTTCGCAAAGCGTCACTGGTGTAAAACCAGCCGGAGGGCTGATTGACTCGCAGAGTATGGAAGTGCGCCACCTTCGGGAACTTCTCGGGCACGTCGCTGTAACGTCCAATGACGCCCCCTCCGTATCCCATGACGCCGACGAGGCCACCGTGCTTCCAGTGCCCTTTTTTCTCCTCGTAGGAAAGCTCGAGCTGGCCGAGAAGATCCTCGCACGTGGGGTTGTTCGTTTTCTTGATCTCTTTTACGAAGCTCGGCCAAGGCCCCTTTTCGAGCTCGTCTAACAATTGGGTTTTTGATTTCGTATCATCGGCCATATCGGTAATCTCCTGTTAATGAATGCGTTGCTCCTAATGAGTTGTGGTAGCGGGCTCTTGCCTCGCAGATTCATTTGCCCGCCGGGTAATCAGAGCCTTCGGCCTCCATGGTTTGGCGCCGGCCAAGGCCACGGTTCGATAAGCCAGGTGCGCAAACTTGGAGTAAGGCGCGTACAGAAAGAGCGCAAAGATCAATACAAGGTGCACGAAATAGATGGGGTACATCAATAGAGCAAATTGGGCCAGCCGCATAATTTCTGAGAGAATTCCCGTCAGCGCCACGCCCACCAGCGTCAGCAGAAAAAACCAGTCGAAGTAAGTGCTCGCCGCCTGCTTGATCGGACCGCGAACCCTATCCCACAGTAGAATCAGGCTGCCGACCAGGATCACCAAGGCGCTCGAGTTGGCCAGGATCTTTAAGGGGCTCGCGAAAGCTAAAGGCGTGCGCAGGAGGCCCACCATAGTTCCGATGCCGGTCGCCGTCCCTACCACAGCCAAACCCACGAATCCCCACATGGTCAGCAGGTGGCCCAAGGACCAGTTCCTCTTGTCGCAGGTCCAGAAGCGCTCGTGGGTCATGATCTCCCGAAGGGACGGAAGCAGTCTTCGCGGGATGTTGCCGGTTGCGCCCCAGGCCTTAGTGGCGCGAACGCAACGGCTAAGCCCCACGCCGAACGCCAGCACTACGAAGCCGGAAACACTGAAGAAAAGCGCCTCGAGCACCGGAACAGGGAAGACGTTGGCAAATTCCAAGCGAGGCGTGGGCGCGCCCTTTGGCGCCCACAAGGCGATTGACATGAAGACCAGCACGGGTAGCAGAAACAGAATCGGCCAAGCCCTGGGGGTAGCTACTAGCCGGCCCAAAAAACCAGGGAAAGCGAATTGCCGGATCGCTTGATTCCGTAACGCCCCCAGCACATCACCCGGGCGGGCGCCGCGCGGGCACTGAGTGGTGCAAGTGCCGCAGTTGTGGCACAGCCAGAGCGCCGGATCCCCCAGGAGCTGCGCTTTAAGCCCCCACTGCGCCTCGATCATTTGCTTTCGCGGGAAGGGTGCTTCCTCCGGAGACAACTCACAAACCACCGAGCAGGTGGCACATTGGTAGCACTTCTTCAGGTCGCCGCCTCCCGAGGCCATCACATTCCGGATGAAAGCCGTGTCGGGTTGGATCAGAACCGCTTCACCCACTGCTTACTCCCCTAAGAGGCTGATGAAAACGCCATCGACATGTCATCCTGAGGAGCCGCAGGCGACGAAGGATCTCAGTAGTCACCTTTATGAACTGCCGAGATTCTTCGCTGCCGCTCAGAATGACAGGCTTTTTCATCAGCCAGTTAAAACCCCTTGTACGGATTGGGACCCAGTTCCCGGATCCGGTCCACAAACCCGTTAATCAACGCCGGCAGCTTATCGCTCTCGTTGATGGACAACTGCACCAACTGGAGTCTCTCCGGCTCGAGCTGGAGCCGCTGCAACGTCTCCTTCACGTTCTCGATCCGACGCTCGGCCAGTTCGCTGCCGCGGATGAAGTGACATTGGTAATTGTCGCCGGATTTGCAGCCTATCAACATCACGCCATCGATGCCGCGTGAGAGCGCGTCAGCAATCCACACGATGTTCAGCGAGCCCAGGCAGCGCAAAGGGATTACGCGGACGCTGGGATCGTACTGAAGCCGCTTCAGTCCCGCGATATCCAGGGCCGGGTAAGCATCGTTCTCGCAAGCCAAAACAAGCACGCGCGGCTTCTCTTCCTCTTCCCCGGGAACCTCGATCACTTTGATCATCGAGGCGATCATGCTGACGGAGTAATTCTGGAAGGAGACAATGCGTTCCGGGCATGCACCCATGCATATACCGCATCTCCGGCAACGGTAAAGGTTGGGCTTCGGTGTCCCCTTGGCGTCCTCGTCCAGGGCCCCGAAGGGGCATTCCTCCGTGCAACGCTTGCATTGCGTGCAGCGCTGAAGGAGGAAACTAGGTACAGAGAGGTCTCCCGTCCGAGGATGCACCGCTTGGCCCCGGGAAGCCAGTTCGATGGACTGAATAGCTTTCATTGCCGCGCCCAGAGCATCTTCCCGCGCATGGGCTGAATCCATGGGTGCGCGCACGGCCCCTGCCATGTAGATGCCCGTACGACGTGTCTCGTATGGGAAGCAGATGAAGTGGGAATCCGCGAATCCGTGCCGAAGCACGGGCAAGTCCGGCCCTTGACGATAGGTCAAGTTCAGAATTTCTGTGCCCTTGTGCTTGCGGAGTTCCTCGACCTTTCGACCGGCCTCGGCTCGCTGGCCTTCCGACTCCCCTCTGGCCACTTTCAATTCGGCGTCCTCGAGCGCCCGGATCGCCTCGCCGTCGGCGGAGTTTGGCACCATTCCTGTTGCCAACACCACCAGATCCACGTGGAGAATAATCGTCTGCCCCAGCAGGGTGCTGTTCACCGTGACCGCCAGTTTCCCGCCGGATGTTTTTTCTACTCTCGTCACCTCACCTTGGGTGAGGAAGTTCAGCGGCTGGCTCTGGACCGCCGCGTAGAAGCGCTCGTACTGCCCGGGAGTCCGCATGTCCTTGTAGACGATATAAACCTGGGCGTCGGGATTTTGTTCGTGAATATACACAGCATGCTTGAGCGTGGCCATGCAGCAGACGGAAGAGCAATAAGGCAGATGGCCCTTGTCACGCGAGCCGGCGCACTGCACGAACAGCACGCTTTCCACCTGACTGCCGTCGGAGGGACGGGTGATCGATCCCTGTGCGGCCATCCGCTCCAAATCCACGTTCGTGACCACATTGGGGCTTAGCCCGTAACCGAGATGCGCAAGGCGCGTGGGATCGTAGGGTTTCCAGCCGGTGGCCATGACGATGGCGCCCACGCGAACCACGGACTCACCCCTCTCGTTCCCCAGGGTGACGTCAAACATCCCGGGTTGGCCTTCGATCCGAACGATGGTAGTGGAGGTAAGGGCTTGAATGCGTGGATGGTAAGTTGCTGCCTCAATCGTGCTGGTGACTCCGTCCGTCATCAGTTCAGTGTATGGGGGAGCGGTCGGGAAGCGTCGCTTGACAGTTTCGACGAAACCTCCCAGGCGTGCTTGTTTCTCCGCCAGCACCACTTCGTAGCCTGCCTCAGCCGCTTCCAGGGCTGCCGTGATCCCCGTGATACCGCCGCCCACTACCAGGAGTTTTCTGGAGATTGCCTCGGACAAGGGCTCGAGCGGCTCGGTCTTCTGCGCTTTCGTGATGCCCATGCGCAAGCAGTCCTCGGCACGCATCTGCGTGTCTTCATCCTTGGGCTTGTGGCACCAAGCGACCTGCTCGCGGATGTTCACGCGCTCGGGCGCCGAGCCGTTGTCCAGAGCAAACGCGTCCGTCTTCACGCGTGGCGAACAGGCGGCGATGACCAAGGCGTTCGCCGCGCCGGCAGCGACGTCCTGCCGGATCATGCCTACTCCTTCGCTGCCACAGAGAAAGGGATGGACACGACATACGGCTGACTTGAACTCGCGCGTTGCCACAGCAGCGAGTTTCGTCGTGTCTAGCGACTCGCTGATTCCGCATCCACCGCAAATGTAAACGCCGAGTTTCTTATCCATTTTGAAAACTTCTGGCCACGCACTGAAGCGCTTTCAGCGCTGCCCCAGTGGCCTCCTGCACGCTGGCCGAGACATCCTCCGGCCGGCGCGCGCAACCGGCGCCATAGAACCCCGCTTTGCCGTCGGAAACACTCAGAAACTTGAACTCATCCAACGAGAAGCCTGCAGGCAACTTATCCGTTTGGGGCACGATACCGGCAGCCAGAACTACCAGATCAAACTTCCGGGTTCTTTTCTTCCCACTGAGTACGTCCTCAGCGGTCACCAGCAGATCAGCAGTCCCGGGTTCCTCTTCTACCTTGGCAACCTTTCCCTTGGCCACCGTGATCTTTTCGTCCGCGGCTACGGAAGCGTAAAACTCCTCGAGGCGGCCTGGGGTTCGCACGTCGATGTAAAAGATGGTTACCTCAGCTCGCGGATAGAGAGCCCGGATATATGTCGCTTGCTTGATTGAAGCGGCACAGCACACGGCAGAGCAGTAAGGAAGGTGGTTCTCGTCCCTCGAGCCGGCGCATTGGACGAAAGCAATCGTCTCCGGTTCTCTGCCGTCAGACGGACGTAAAATGCGGCCGCCGCTGGGGCCATCTGCGGCCGCCAGGCGCTCCATGATAAAGTTGGTTACGACATTCGCATATTTACCGAAGCCCAGGTTGGCGACCTTCGTCACGTCATAGGGCGCCCAGCCGGTGGCCGCCACCACGGCCGCAACCCGGAAAGTCCTACGCTCAGCCTTCTGATCGAGGTCGATGGCCCCGTAAACGCAGGCCTCCTTACAAGCCTTGCAGCCCTCCCGGCATGCCGCACGGTCAATCACGTAACAGGCAGGGAGGGCCGTGCCGTAAGGGAGGTAAGCAGCCTTCGTTTTGGAAAGGCCGTAGTTGAATTCGTCCGGTCTTTCTGCTGGACAGGCGTTGGCGCACGCGCCGCAAAGCGTGCAGGCCTCGGTGACGAAACGCGGGGAAATCCGGACCGTGGCTTCGTAGTCTCCCGGCGATCCGTGAATTTCTTCCACCTCCGCCAGAGTCAGCAGGCTGACGCGCGGGTTCTCGCGCAGGCGACGAAAATTGATCTCCAAACCGCACGCGGGCGGGCAGAGTTTCGGGAAATACTGGTGCATCCTTGCTACTCTTCCGCCCAGATATGGAGCCCTCTCCACCAGGATCACCTGGCAGCCAGCCTCTGCCGCTTCGAGGGCGGCGGTCAAGCCGGCGATACCGCCTCCAATCACCAGGATCGGTTTTCCGCCGTCGTATCGTGAGTGCGCCAATGCATCCGTCACGCGACACTCCCCTGACTCTCCGGCGTCCCACTCTGCTCGCTGTCATTCCCAACCATGCTGTCATTCCGATCGGAGCAAGGAATCTCGCCCTGCCGCCTTGCTTCCAAGACCTCTCTCCGGATCTTCATGGTTTTCTCTTGGAAGAGACTGAAGCGGAGCCACTGTAAGGCAAACTCCAATAACTCCTCGTCATCGCGGCGGAGCGCCTCCACCCTGGCCTCGTCGACTTCAAACAATTCCAGGAAGCGCGACTCGAAGACGAAGCGCCGAAAGCGGTCCAGGTCGTAGCAAGCCATGTAGAACATTTCCACTTGTTGCGGCGTGAGGGCCGGCCCGTGGCTCCAAAAATCGTGCAGGGCCAGCTCTTGAAAAGATGCGCCCATCATCTCGTACTCTTCGATTCCCTGATCCGTGATCCACTCGCGCACCGAACGCGCTTCTCCCTGGCCGTGCCCGTGGCAAAGTTCCTCGTGCAACACAAAATGGAATGGCTGCTCGGCCGGCGTGGGATTCTTGGGTTTGGCTACTCCAAGCGGATACATGCGACAGGCCCAAGGACGAGCGGCGTAAACTTCGCAACCTCGCTCAGTAAGGAAAGGACACTTCTTGCTTTCGGGCTCCATCCTCAGGATCACCAGCGGGAACTTCTGGTCTGAGGTGACAAGTGGGAGTGTGTGCTTTTCCAGGAATTCCGTCGAATCCATCCGGAGCGCTCTCTTCAACCGGAGCACGTCGTAGGGCGTCAGCACGATAGAAACGTCAGAACAGCACTTGGTGAAGCACTCCAAATCCCGTCCACAGCGAAAAGTGAACGTATCATCCAGCTTCATCCGTTGATAGTCCTTGAGGATACTTTCCGCGCTGCGAACTTCGTCAGGCATAAAAAACCATTTCGTCTTCTGACTTGCTGTAGCGGCGCTCGCTGAGCGCCGAACTTCCTCGAGAACTCCAGACCGACGATCAGAGACCGTCGCTTCAACACGAAACTGAACCACTACCCTTCGGGCAGAATGCTGGACCTGAGTGCGTCTTTGGACCAGACGGGGAGCGGACCGTTCTCGCCCGTCACCGGGTCGAATCGGAAGCGATAGGAGGCCGTAACGTTAAAGTGCTCCCGCATCCATGCCCAGCCGCCCGCGAAATAGGGACAGTCATCGTTGAAGCAGGCATACTGGAATTCTCCGCTCCAACTGCTCCCCTGGGGATTGGCCCAACGAACCAGAGGCCGCTGGCAATGGGGGCAATCCTTGTTGAAGTCTTGCCTCACGAGTTAAAACCTCAAGGTGGCGTAGGGGCGCATGGCCATGCGCCCCTCTGTCGAACAGGGGAGACAGATCCCCCACCCGAGATGCGCAGCCTTAACCACCCAGCAATTCGTGCTCTTTGGGCTGCGGAAAAACGTGCATGATTGGCCGAGTCCGCATCTCCCACGAGTCCTTCTGGGGATCGAACCGGCAGTTGGCGAAGACGTGCCAGTTCTCTTCATCCAGAGCAGGCTTGTCAGCACGGAAATAGTAACCGGGCCAACGCGTCTCCTCGCGGAACAGCATCGTCCGGACGTGCGCTTCCGCCTGCCACATGCGGTGAGTGTTCTCCCAGCAACGCATCAGTTCGTGCAAGTCGGCAGCAGCCAGCTTCTGCGAATCCTCCCTAAGCCAGGCAAGCAATTCGAGTGCCTTGCTCAGCGAGGGCCCATTGGTTTTGAATTGCGATGTGATACCGCCAGCGTACTCGTCCATGATCTTCTGTAGACGGAACATGAACATGCGAGGCTTGATGTAGTTCGGGTTGATCTCGGTATCAGTGGTCGCGTTCTTGTTCTGCTCGAAAGTGTCCAGGGGCCGCAGGATTTCAGCTTTCAGATTCTCGAGCGTGGCCGAATCCACCGCCGGAAGTGCGTTATTTTCCACAATGAACTTGATCGCTGACTTGGCGGCAATGCGGCCTTCGGCATGAGAGCCCGAAGAGAATTTGTGACTGGAGGCCCCGGAAGCATCACCGGCGCAGAAGAGGCCCTTCACCGTGGACATGTTCGCGTAACCCCAGAAATAGTCCTGCGAAGTCTCACTCGTCTGCAAGTCCGCGGGACCGCTCACCCACGCACCTGAGGCGCCGGAGTGCGAGCCGATGAAGTAGGGCTCCGCAGCGGCGATCTCCGAACTCTTATCCTCGGGCTGAAGGTTGGTGGAGGCCCAAAGGATAGCCTGCGAGATGGTCATGTCCAGGAAATCTTCCCAGGCCTCGGATTCGAGTTCCTTCATCTTTTTCTTGTAGGCTTTGGGATCGTCCTTGTAGGTGTCCGCGATCTTCTTGAGGGCTTCCTCGGTCCGCATGTAGATGGGCCCCTTGCCGTCCATCACATCCAGCATGCCGAGGTAGTTGCGCAGGTTGGCGGGAACGGGTTTGACCCTGCCGTAAGGCCCCCACTTTTCCAGCTCCGGCCGGCGCTCCACCATGTAGTCGCCACCCTCGGAATTGGTGGCGCGGGACTTGAAAAGCAGGAACCATGCGCCTACCGGACCGTAAGCGTCCTTGAAACGCACTGGAATGAAGCGCACTTCCTGGCAAGTCATCTCGGCCCCGGCACGGATGGTGAAGTAGGCTGACGAGCCCGAGTTCCAGGGTGGATACCAGGCGCGGCCCATGCCTTCACCGGAACTCCTGGGCTTGAAGACGTGCACCGCGCCGCCCATGGCCACCAGCGTGGCCTTGGCCTTGAAGACGTAAAACTTGTTCTCGCGTACCGAAAAGCCCACGGCCCCGGCGCAGCGCTCGCCATCCATGATTGGCCCGACGATGAACACGCGCTCGAGGATCTCGCCCACGCCACTTTGCAGCAAGGCGTTCTTGGCAGCCTCTGCCACCACCACTTTGTAGGATTCGCCGTTGATCATGAGCTGCCAGCGGCCCTCGTGCACATAGTTGCCTTTTTCATCTTTCCAGATAGGCAAGCCCCACTTCTCGAACAAGTGTACGGTGGAATCCACGTGGCGGGCGATGTTGGCCACCAGGTCTTCGCGCGTAACGCCCATCAAATCGTTGCGCACATAGTCCACATAGTCTTTCACGGTGTTCGCGCCGTCTTTCAGGCCCACGTACTGGTTGATGGCAGAGAGCCCCATAGCCACGGCGCCGGACCGGTCCACCGCAGCTTTGTCAACGAGGGTGACCTTCAGGCCATGCTGCTTGGCCCAGTAGGCCGCCTCCACTGCCGCTCCACAGGCGGCCATGCCGCCCCCCAAAATAAGTAGGTCGGTTTCTACAGTTACTGTTTCAAAATTAGGCATTGGTATTTCCCCCTTCCTGTCGCTTCAGGGTGAAAATTTCGGGCAGGCCCGATGACGCAGGTTCTGTAAACAAATCGGGCGAGTCAAGGCCCCCCTTGGTCTCAAAGCCGCCATCCGGCACCGCTTTCCCTTCCTCGGTGCTGCGGATTGGGAATTTGAAGCGCTTGATCGTTCCGTTACGAAACTTCACCGTCCAGAGGATGGAATCGGTGGAGCGCAGGGGTGTAGCGGAAGCCCCCAGCGGGACGAAGTCGGCATAACCGCGAATTTCGATGGCTTGCGTGGGACAGATCTTGACGCAGTTGTAACACTCCCAGCACATCGACACATCGCGGTTGTACGCCTTCATCTTCTCCTTGTCTAAAACCATCAAGTCGTTGGGGCAAATGTACTGGCACGCGGTTTTGTCCAGGGCTTTGCACCCGTCGCACTTTTCAGGATTAACGTAGCTCGGCATTATTCCCCCTTCCTTTACTTTGAACATCCGTGCGCGTGAGGGCACGGTCCTGTTCCTCGGTTTGATGACGTTGATAAAAACAATTGCGCTGGCCGAACTCGCGGAAGCGGCAGGGCTCGCGAAAGTAGATTTCACACTGCAAGCAGACCGCGCTCGGGTCAGTGCTATTGCTGACGATCGCGCCCGCGAGACGGTCCAAGACTTCTGAAGTCCTTCTCAGTTCGTCCTCGGAGAATTGCGCGAAGACCGTGTTGGCCATCTCATCCCTGGCAGCCTTGTACGCTTCCATCAGCTTGCGGCTGGTCTCGGTCAATGAGAGATGGCTGATGCGCCGGTCCTGCTGGGTCTCGACGCGCCGCAACAGCCTGCGCCGTACCAGCTTGTCGACCGACTTACTGGCCGCGGCCGAACTGACTCCGAGAAAGGCCGCCGCATCGCTGATGTTGAGAACGTCCGTGTGGGCCACGAGGTAGAGGAGTTTGAGTTGCGCAAAGGTCAGGCTGTTTCCCGCTACCTTGCGCAATACGGTTCGCTCTATGACCTCGCGGACTGACCAGGCAAAAACGCGAGCACTGCTGAGAAACTCGTTGCTTAATTCCGACGTCGTTTCGTACCGCATCGCCTCACACTCGCCAACGGCTATCAACTCCTCGCGTCGAAGCCGCGATTAGTTTGCTAACTCGCGATAATCTTAGCTCGGTTAATTATTAACGCAAGAACTTTTGTAGCGAGTTAGCACTTAATGTCCGATATATTTTTTTGAAAACGGACAATTTTGCCCACCCGGGTCGCAAATATCCGAAAATTCCACGCCCGATCGATCCCTGTTCCATTTCCACCGAGCGGCGCTCCCTCGACCCACCAGCCACTCAGAGGGCGTTTTCGAAAGTCTTGAAAGCTTACTGTTTTGAGAGTCAGCAATCTTTCTCTTGTGCCGTCTATAAGTTAGAACCTTCATTTTGTCTTCATGTGGAGTATCTTGGCTTTTCTCTGGAGCGTTCCTTGTTGGTTCCCTCCGTACCCTCAGGAGAACGGACCCGGAAGCCAGCGCAGCTTGTTGCTGGAGAAGAATCTCGGCGTCGAGGTTGTGTTGGGAACGCATTCCTATTGACAGCGAAACCCTTACCGCCACTCCCATTCTATGAAGCCAGGTTTCACATCGGTCATGGCGTTGACGATTAACTCCACTAGGCCGCCATAGAGGATGCGGTTTCTATTCCAGAGGTCGTAGTAAGCCAGCATGTCTCGAAACTGCCCTTTGCAATTGCTGCAAGGCGTGCAGATGTATTTGGGAATGGAGGGTTCCAGGCAATCCTGGAAGGCATTGAGGATCTGTTCAAGCTTCTTGCGGCCTGACACGTGGAAGCGCCAATCCTGAAAATTGTTGCCGCTCATGATGGCGAAGCCGCTGCCGCCGCCGCAGCAGTAGTTGTCAACGCCGTGGGGCTCCATTTCTCTAAACTGGGGACAGAGTTTGCGGACGACCTCCCGCTGGGGCTCGACCACCCCCATGAGGCGCACCAAGTTGCAGGGGTCATGGAGCGTCACCGGAAAATCATTGCGGCTGGGATCCAGCTTGAGCCGCCCCCCCATGACGATATCGCGCAGGAGCGTCATCGAGCTTTCCCTCGGGATGTTCAAGTCCCCGGCAAGAAGGCGGTCAGCGATCACGGAGAGGGCCTTGTGCGCATGACCACACTCGCCCAAGACGATCTTCTTGACCTTGAGTTTTCGAGCCGCCTCCGCGTGCTTGAGCGCCACGCGCGCGAACTGGGCGTCGTCGTACCACACCCCGTAGTTGATGGAATCATAGCCAGCCACTTCTGAGGACATGGTCCAGGAAATCCCGGCTGCGTTGAGCACTAAAGCGAAGGCGCCGGGGTTCTCCGGCCAGGCGAGAATTTCGCCGGCGTTGTGGATCAGAAGGACATCCGCGCCCTCGACATCCCAGGGAGTTTTCACTTCAACCCCGGTCTTCTCGCTGATGTCTTCGTCGATGAACGCGATGTTGTCCTTGACGGCTTCCTTATTCATGCCTGTGGAGGAGCCCACTTTGAGCTGGAGCATCGAGCCGCTGTCGTGAAGTTCCTTGGCGGCGATCCCCATCTCTTGGCTGAACAGTTTGCGCAGTTCGTGCGCCACCAGCCCGTTGTCCGCTCCGATGGGGCAGGTCTGCGCGCAGCGGCGGCACAGGTTGCAGCGGTAGGAGAGTTCAATGAGCCTTGCCACTAGCGGCCAGTTTAGTTTGACGTCCCCGTGCTGCCAGGCCGAGACCAAGCCGCCTCCCTTGACGTATTTAAAATAAAGCCGACGCATGATCTCAGAGCGATATGTCGGACGATAGAGTTCGTTCCGGCCGCTGGCCTCAAAAATGTGACAAGCTTCGGAACAGGTCTGGCACTTGACGCAGTGCTCCATGGTGAGCAGGAGCGGCTGGAGGAAGGTCCAGTTATTCTCTCTGCTGAACAGCTTCTCGAGCCCCGAAAGGAATTTCCGGACCAGCTCTTCCTCCTCTTCCTGGCTCTTCGGCTGGGGGACACTGACCGCGCAGGTATCATCGAGGAAGCATTCGTACTTTTGCTGTACCTGCACAGAAAGCGGGGTCCAGTTATGGTCCTTGGCGGGTTCGTCAAGGGGCGCCGGCAAGGGCATCAGGTCTTCATTCTCGAGGTGGACCAGAGGCTTCTTCTCTGGTTTCGACATATCCGAGAGGTTGAGTTTCTCTCTCTTCATTTCTTGCTCCCTTGAGCCGGGTTGGCCAAGGCAATCTCAGCCCAAGTCCTGGCGCCGTCCGCGCCCACATGAGGAGCCGCCCAGCGCGGCCGGTAAGTCAGATACTCGGCCATCCGCTTCTCCAACACACTTCCTTGTCGGCTGGGGCGATCGTCCCAACGCACGGCGTGGTAGGTGAAGTATTTCGCAATGAAGTGGGACATGTGAGTCAAAGGTATATAGGCCACCAGTAAGGCGCCCAAAACCAGTCCCGTGGCGAGGAGAACCGGGATACGCAGCTTCGTGTCGAAAGTGAGGATACCTTGCGCGAGCGCCAGCGCTTTCGGTGCTCCCAGCGGCTGAAGCAGGTATCCCGCGAGCAGGCAGCCGAGGGTTACGATGAAGAACAGCAGGTTGAAAATATCACCCGCGGTAGTATACGTTTTGAGATTCTCATTGGTAAGGCGGCGAACCAGCAGACTCGCGGCTCCCGCCACGGCCAGCGCCACACCCGCCAGCCAACCCACGGCACAGACGTAGTGGAGGATTAAGCCGATACCCCCAGAGGCGACCTGCGGCGCCAGCAGAGAGAAAAGCGCAGTCGCCATTAGAAGCGCCGTGGAGCCAATGATCAAATACAATCCAAAATGGAACGGGAAGGAAAGATACCACATCGTGCGATTGAATTCCCAAAGACCTTTCTGAAAGAGCATCTCCGGGAGCATGGACTTCAATTCACCGATCAGATTGAACGGTGTGGGTTTCTTCCACCAATCCGTTTCCTCGAAGTAGGACCCTCCGTGTTTGGCCCGTGCCGGTTCTTCGTGGGGCACAGGGTACAGTTCCCACCGCAGGTGCAGAGGCAAGCGCGCATAGCGAACCGCCCGAACGACACAGGCGATGAGAAAGACCAGCGCCGCCGTGTAAATGAAGCCGTAAAGAAGGATAGTCATTGTCATGATCGCGGTGCTGCAACCAGCCGGGTGACCAAGTCTATGATTTCTTGCTGATCGATCGGCTTGGCGATGAAACCATCTGGCGGTGGCACGTGGCGGCGGGTGCTGTAAAAGCGCTCCGTATCTTTGGGATTGCCGCCCGGTCCCGTGACGCCGGTGACAAACACCACTGGGATGCGGCTTAGCACAGCATTGGACTTGATTTCCCGGTAAAATCTGACGCCGGATTTGTCGGGCATGGACAGGTCAAGTGTGATGAGGTCAGGCTTTTCCTTTTCGACCGACTGCGAAGCCTCGTTGCCATTGAAGGCGCAGGTCACCGCATAGCCGTGTTCCTGGAAGAGCCTTGCCAGATACACACAAACATCCTGCTCATCATCCACCACGAGTATCTTCTTTTGCCTGCTGTTCGCGGCAGTCATGAAGGCCTCCTTTCTTCTTGCACCGCCAGCGGAATCCGGACAGTGAATGTAGAGCCTTCCCCAGGCGCCGATTTCACCGAAATCGTGCCACCATGTTCCGTAGCTACCTTGTGAGAAACCAGCAATCCCAGGCCTGTGCCAAAGGTTCCCTTCGAGGAATACAGCATGGTAAAGAGTTTGCTGCGGGTCTCCTCATCCATCCCTGCCCCGTTGTCTTCCACCTGAATGACTGCCTGATCGGCTTCCTGGAAGACTTTGACCCTAACGCAGTAAACCTTCTCCTCGTCTTGATCGGAGAGGCAAGCGTCAAGAGCATTGCCAATCAGGTTCGAGAGCAGGGCGTGGATGTCCTTCGGTTCGCCGAATATCGCTCCCACATTCTGGGCGACGTCGGCCTCGATCTTGATGGACAACTCGCGGCAACGGGGAGAAAAGAGCTCCAGAACATCCCGGGCCACGGCGGGCAGGGAAACGGGCAGAGGCCGCGGCGAGCGGTCCTTTGCGCAGTAGAGCATATCCAGAATCATGGGGGAAAGCCGCCCCACATTTCGCTCCACCATTTCCCACCCCGTGCGGATATCCTGCTGGTTGTTATCGCGGAATCCGAGGTTCACGATGTAAATGCCGCCTCGGAGTCCCTCCAGGATGTTCTTGATGCTGTGGGCGATCCCGCCCACCAGCCCCCCCAATGAGGCCAGCTTGTCCTGGAGAGCCCGGACCTCGGTGATGTCATCGGACACTTCCATGACCGCAGTGATATTCCCTTGAGAGTCGCGAACGGGCGCCGTATGAACCACGACATGCACCTGTTTCCCGTCGTTGTCGATGAGCACTTCCTCCGTGCTATGCGTCTTGCCGTCCTCGAAGGTCTGGGCCACGGGGCATACGGGGCAGCGGCTGGGCCGTTTCTTGTAAATCTCGTAGCAGTATGAGCCCAACCGCCCGCCGAAGCTTTGGTTGAACTGGCGGTTGGCCTCAAGAATCCGGAAGTTCCGATCCTGCACCGAAACGTAACAGGGAACCGCGTCAAAGAGGTTATGAAACCGGTTGAGGCTGTCGTGCAGACGGTGCTCGAGATGCTTCTGTAGCGTGATGTCGGTGAAAAGCTCCATGACTGCGGCGATGGCCCCAGTGTGGTTTCGAAGCGGCCGGGTATTGACAATCACGTCATGAGGGAGTCCGCGTCGGTCGAAGATTTTCTCCTCGCTGGCATGGTCTAGACCGTCTTGAAACGTTCGGGCAACAGGGCACTCCGGGCAACGTTCCGTCCGGCCCTTGTAAAGGGTGTAGCAGTGGGCAGAAATAGGATCGCCAAAGTCTTCGACCACTTTGCGGTTGGCTTCGATCACCTGTAGCTCAGAGTCCTGAATGGAAATGTAGCAGGGGACCTCGTCGAACAACCTCGAGCAGGCCATCTCAAGCCCATCGAGTTTCTTTTCTGTCGGACCAGCAGTCCCACTGTTTGGCACGGTGTCCCTCACTTCCAAAGGGTCCCCGGTATCAGTTCTTCACCTTGGCGACCGCCAACACGCTGCTTACGGTCTCGATCAACTTCTCCACGTCGACCGGCTTCTCGATGAAGCCTTCCGGTTCCGGGAGATTCTTTTCGGCAATGAACCCATGAAAATCAATCTTTGGGGAGTCAATATGGGCGTAGCCGGAGACAACGATTACCGGGATAGAGGCGAAGCGTTCCTCCTTCTTGAGATCCCAATAGAGCTTCTCCCCGGTTCTCTTGGGGAGAACCAGGTCGAGCGTCAGCAGATCCGGCTTCTGTGCACGAATGAGGCGCAAGGCTTGGCTGGCATCGGGCGCCTCGACGACTTCCGCCCCCTGCTCCTTGAAGATCTTGCCCAGGTAGACCCTGACATCCGGCTCGTCGTCCAGCACCAGGATTCTGAATCCCTCCAGCAACCTTCTGCGCAGCGGGCGCAAGGGCACGACCAGGGCGCTTGAGACGAGGTTCACCAGGAGCTTCACTTGCATGTCGAGCTTGTAAAAGCGAATCAAGTCGAACAGGCCGTCGATGCAATTGTGGCAGGAGGTGACGACGATCTTTGCGCCCGTGGCGCGGAGTTGGTCGGCTTTAATCTTGGCGGATTTCAGCCGCCGCGGCGCATACTCCGTCATCGACATCGCGCCGCCGCCGCCCGTGCAACAGTAGTTCTCCGCCCGGTTGGGGTACATCTCCCGGAAGTCGCTGCACACCAAGTTGAGCAGCTCACGAGGCTCCTCCGTCATTCCGCAGCTCCGCGCATTGTTGCACGAGTCGTGATAGGTGACCGGCTCGGAGTTCTTGCTCTTGTCCACTTTGATCCGGCCCTCCTTGATGTACCGGAGCATGGTGATAACGGAGCTCTCCATTTCAAAGGGTACGTCCCTCTTGGCCCAGTTTGGCCCCTCGCAGCGGGTCGAGCGAAATCCGTGGCCGCACTCGGAGATAACCAATTTCTTGCCACGCAGGCTCAGCACAGAGTCGTAGACGCGCCCGGCCACGGCGGCCCCGAGCTCGTCGTCACCGTTGAACAGTCCAAAGTTGGTCATGTCCCAGCCTTCGGAGGTCATGGTCCAATTCTCGCCGGCGAAATGGAAGATCGCTGCTGCCTCGGCGATGGTCCTGGGGTCGTACTTCACCTCGCGCGGGTTGATGGTGTAAACCACCTCGGCATCCATCTTGTCCACGGGGATGCGGATGCTGGGATCGTTGTACTCTTCGCGGAGTTCTTCTTCCATCCACTCGAGGGTGTCGCGGTAATCTTCGGGCAGCACCCCCATTTGGTTACCGACTTCCCACTGGTCCTTGGCCACTACCGCCACGCCGTCAGGCATGACTCCAACATGCACCAGCAAGCCGCGCGCTATGCGGTTGAAGGACGCCATATCCACGCCCATCGGGCAGTTGAGCGAGCAGCGCCGGCAGTTGGTGCACTTTCCGAAGACGATATCCTTGATTTCCTCGAGCTCCTCGTCCGTATAAACACTCTTGGCCCCCACCCACCAGGGAACGACTCTGCCGGTCCAGTCGAGGTGCGCCTTGAAGAGCTTTCGAAGCTTATCGCCTTTGTAAGCCGGCGCGTAGGTAGGATCGCCGGGGTTGGCCAGCACATAATGGCATTGGTCGGTACACAAACCGCAGTGCACGCAAGCCTCCAGCGAGAGCATCGCTTGGCGGTTGATCTTGACGGGTAACCTTTGGATTAACTCTTGCGCCTTGTTCGATCTCTTCGGCGGCATCGCGGCACTCCAAATTCAAGGGTGGATCTCGACGCCCTTCTGAAGGGGATAAACACCCCGGTACCCGAGCGTTCTGCCCAGATACCACCGGGCGAACGGGTAGTAGAGATAATGCGAGATCTTGCTGAAGGGCACATAGACCAGGAAAAAGGCTGTCAGGGAAAAATACGTCAACAGCGACCATTCGCTGGCTTGTGGCCGGTTGGGCGCGGCCAGAAAACTGAAAGCCAGCCAGACGATCAGCAAGGCCAGCGAGAAATAGTCGTCTGGCGTGCTGATGGCTCGCATGTAGGGGTCTTTGACTCGCCGAAACAGTCGCGCAATGCCTATGAAAAACGCGGCTGCGAAGATCACTCGCAAGGCGATCACTGCCGGCCGGCTGGCGATCGTTCCAGGGACGTAAGGGATAAGGAACGACATTGCAATCGAGGCGGCAACGCCGATGTGGAAAAAGGCGAACTGCGCGTAAAGTAGTGGGTGCTGGCGCGTACTGCCCATGGCCCAGGGCATGGCGATTTGCAACAGTGACAGGCGCGCTCCCTTTGGGCCGCTCCTGTCGGGGTTGCCAGTGGGCGCCTGCCGGTCGCGGACCGCCGGAAACCTAAGAATCCACCTGATCTTGAGTCCATACACTACCGCCATGAAGATAAGGGCACCAATCTGGAGCTCGTTTTCCGCAAAGTACAGCAAGCTATCTACCCCCATGGGCCCCCTTATGTTGAATTCTGCAACTTCTCGATCTTATCCTGAAAGACGACGAATTCCCGGCGGTCGACCACACAAATAATGATTTCTTCCAGGGAGGTCACCTTCTGAACAAAATCCCGCAACGCTTCCAGCATCACGCTGGCGCAAAGGGGCAGCGGGACCCCGTAAAAGCCCGCCCCCATGGCAGGGAACGCGAGCGTCTTAAACCCATTCTGGTCGGCCACGGCCAACGCCGAGAACATACAATCGCTGAGCTTCTCCTTCACGCCGGGTTCGTGAAATTTCGGGCCGCACGCATGGATGATCTTCTTAGCCTTCAGTCTTCCCGCCGTAGTGACCACAGCTTCGCCCATACGAATAGCGCCAAGGGCTTCCAGTTCTTTCTTGATCGCGTCGCCGCCACGTAGCTGGATGGCCGTGCCGTAACCGGACCCGAGCGCCAGATCTTCCCGCGCGTAGTAAACGAAAGCATCCACGGGCAGAGCGGTCAGATCGCTCTGCTGAAGTCGCAGCACGGTCCGCTCAATTTTCTTTTCAATCGGCGCTGTCTCCAACATCACCTCCGGCAGCCAACACTTCCTCCTGCCTGCGCCACCGCCGGGGCCGACCCGCCATCGAGAGCTTGGAAGTCAGCCCCGCAAGCAGGAGAAGTCTATTGCTTTGTTTGCCCGGTGGCGAAGCCGTGGAGCTTCACCTCCACTTTCTCCTCGAGGCTGTCGTAGTACTCTTTCAAAATGGCAATCACTTCAGGCCGGGAGAATTCAGACGGAACGGGTTTCCCCTCGCTCATCAGCTTCCGCAACAACGTTCCAGAAAGAAGCAGACGGGCACCCCCCTTATAATTGCCTTCTGCATCAATGACGGCCTTGCTCTCGTGGGGACAGGTCTTCATTGACGCCATACTCCCACATTCGTAGCAATAGAAGGTCCAATCCATGCACAAAGGCCGCAAAAGCAGGGCGTCGGGCGGAATCTCATTAAAGATCTTCTGGGCATCGAAGGGGCCGTAATAGTCGCCCACGCCGGCATGGTCGCGCCCCACGATCAGGTGGGTGCAGCCGTAATTCTGCCGGAAAACGGCGTGGAGAAGGGCTTCGCGCGGCCCGGCGTAGCGCATTTCCATGGGGTAGCCACCCTGGATTACGCGGTCTTTGCGGAAATACTTGTTGACCAGCGCGTCGATGGCCTTCACACGCACTTCGGCCGGGATGTCGCCAGGTTTGAGCTTGCCCACAAGCTGGTGAATGTAGACTCCGTCGCAAACCTCGATGGCGATCCAAGCCAGGTAGGCATGGGAGTTGTGCATGGGGTTGCGGAGTTGCAGAGCGGCCACGGTGTTCCATCCGCGCTCTGCGAAAGCCTTGCGGGCTTCCGCGGGTCGCTGATAAATTCCCTTGAACATCTCCGGGTAGTAGGATTCCGAGACAACTTTGACGGGGCCCGCCAAATTCACTGCGCCCTGTTCCATCACCTTCTGCACGCCGGGGTGAGCGGGGTCGGTAGTGCGGAAAACTTGTTTGCACTCGAACTCCTTGTCGATCGCATATTTCTCGGTAACCTTCATGGTGCCCATAATGGACTCGGTTTCGGTGTCCCACAGCGCCACTTCCTCGCCGACCGCGATGGATCCGGCCAAGTCTTGATCGGCCGAGAGAGTAATGGGTATGGGCCAGAAGAGGCCTTTCTTGCTGGGCATGCTGTAAGTTTCACAACAGCCTTGCCAGTCGTCCTTGCCCATAAACCCATCCAGCGGCGTGAAAGCGCCGATCCCCATCATGATGAGATCGCTCGTTTCACGACTGGTCATTGGGAGCTTTTTTAGGCCTTGCGCCCGTTTGCTCTCTTCCTCAAGCAGCGAGCCCCCTAAGAGGAGGGGCTTGAGCTCGGGACTTCCATGGGGAAAGATCAGATTACTCATCAAAAACCTCCTGTGATAATTGTATTATTCTGCGTCATACGTTAAGGCATAGGCGGAAGCAATCATAGTAGACTTTGAAACTGTTGTCATATCTCAAAATAGATCGAAGCGTGGCCCGGCTCATGCATGAACCACTTTTGTCAAGGCAAAGCGCCGTGCGGCGTTCAGCAATCCCCGCGCCCACTCGGGCGTGGCCAGCGCATGCAAATGGGTGTAGCTGGCCCATAAGTTTCCTACGATCACGCCGTCGCGGCCATGGTAGCAGCCAACGCCCCGACGAACCGCGCAGGCGGTGTTGGGCAGGTCAGTTCCCGGGAGAATCATCGAGTAATGGAACTCGTGACCCCTGAGGATTAGCCCCTGAGGGAAAAAAGGGTTGGGTGCGTCCACGGACAATTCGGTATAGCCGTGACCCTGGGGCTTCGCGCAAACCTCCACTTCAAAGGGAAGGATCCCGGCCATGCGATGCTTCCGTCCCTGCCAGACAATCGCGCGGGAGAGCAGCATCAACCCCCCGCATTCCGCGTAAACCGGCAGGCCACCATTCACCTCGCTCCAAAGGGATCCCAGGAATGGCTTATTGGCGGAAAGGGCTTCACCGTGCGTCTCCGGGAAACCACCCCCCATGTAGAGCGCGTCGATATCTTCCGGCAAGGCGGTCGCCGAGAGCGCGGAGATAATAAGCAGTTCTGCGCCGGCAGCCCTCAGGTGCTCCAGATTCTCAGGGTAATAAAACGTGAAGGCAGAGTCTCGCAGGTAGCCGACCTTCAGCCCCTTCCCCTCAGGCAGGTCCGGGCCAGTATTTCTCACAGCTTCAAGGTTAGGGGCCCCACAGGACAACTTCCAAAGTCTTTCAAACTCCAATCGCCCTTCGCAAAGCGCCTCAAGGTTCCCGCGCAACAACTTCTTGCCAGAATACTCTTCCGGAACCACAAGGCCTAGATGTCGTTCCGGAAGCAAGCTGTCTTTTGGAATTCTGGGAATGACGCCGAGCACAGGAATTCCACAGGTGGCTTCCACCGCTTCGCGCACCACTTGCTCGTGACGCGGCCCGCTGACTTGGTTGAGGATCACCCCGACGATATTAACGCCAGGGTCGAGTCGCTGGCATCCGAGGACCATGGCTGCCGAAGTGCGGGTGACCGTGCTGGCGTCCAGCACCAAAACCACCGGCGCTCGCAACGCCTTGGCCAATTCGGCAGTACTGTGTGTGCCTCTGGCATCAAAGCCATCGTAGAGGCCACGGTTCCCTTCAATGAGGTTGAAGCCACCCGGTACTGCGTTCGAAGTGAATGAGGCAACTGCGTTCTCAAACCCCATCAAGAACGTGTCCAGATTGTGCACGGGGCCACCCGTAGCCCAACCTAGCCAGGCCGCGTCGATGTAGTCCGGCCCTTTCTTGAATGCCTGGACGGGTAGCCCCCGACGCCGAGCCGCCAGGAGCAAACCTAGAGAAACGATCGTCTTGCCTGACCCGCCGGAAAGTCCGGCGACGACGAGGCGCGGCAATGTGCTGGGCGCGGTCACGTTGGCTTTGGGGCGCCGCAAACACGGTTAGGGCGCGGCATCCTCCTTGGGAGGCAACTGAATGTAGGATCCGCCGAGGTAGCTATAAACGCACCGGCCCGAATCGATGAGCAGACGGATGGCTTTCTTACAGTCCTCTTTGTCACAAGCCCCTTCGCCATGCTTGGCAATCACGGCTTTGGTCAGATCCGTTGCTTTCAGATTCTTTTTCCCAGCGCATTCAGCGACCATTTGATACATCTCTTCTGCCAGAGTTTCGATTGCGATTTCGCCCATTCCATCTCTCCATTTTCTAAGCAGCGTGCGATTGGGAATTGTGGCGGCGAGTTTACCGCGCCACCTAGCGGCGTAAGCCGCCTCTAAATCAAAACCTGCCAGAGTCAGACTCGTAACCAAGTGGAGTATTAATCTTGTTAATTTTTAATGCAAGAGGTTTTTATCCACTTTGACTCTTAATGTCCGAATAATTTTTGAAAATCCGACAATTTGGCCAGGAAAGGGAAACCTGCCTCAGAGGTGGGATTAATAACTGGGTCATTTGTCACAGCACTAAGCAGAGCCAGTGACGCAATGCCTGATTGTTGGCTTTAGCTCGTCCCCTGTCCTCTCCTTGTTCAGCTTAGCGCGTTTATTTTCTTCGAGTCCCTGAGGCGGTTGGAGGCAGCAATTTGGCTCAAGGATTGCTCGACTGGAGTCAACTGGAATCGGAGGAACGAGTATGTCTGAGCGAACATGGTGGTCCGGGAGTTTTCTGGATAAGTTCTCACCGCGGGTGCAGGAGAAGCTGATGGCTCTTGCCGAGCCTTTTCAATTCAAAGCCGGGCACGACATTATCGGCGAGGGTGACTCCAGCCTGTATCTCTATATTGTCAAGAGCGGCCGTGTGGCCGTGGAGATGAACGTGCCACCCAAGGGACGCTGTATGATCCGCACCGGGGGCGCGGGTGACATGTTTAGCTGGTCGGCATTGGTGGAGCCGCGCGTGGCAACGGCCGCGGTGCGAGCGATGGAAGACACGGAGGCCTTTGGCATCAAGGGCGGGGTGCTGATGGACGAGTGCCATAAGGACTATGAACTGGGATTCGAGCTCTACCGCGCGCTTACGGAAGTGATTGCGGGTCGCCTGAACGCGACGCGCCTGCAGTTGGTGAACGTTTACGAGGTTGGCTAGGACCATTCAAACTTGCTTCACCTCTGAATTCCGTTCAGCCGGGCCATTGGGTATTTTTCGCGCCGTTACGATCACCGTGCCAGTGGGGAGGTACTCTGCGCGCATGTCGCGGAGCCCGAGGGTCTCGAGCGCGGCACGCAACCGCTCGATGGACCTGACATCGCCGGGCCGGCACGTGAGGTGTCTCCCCAACACCCCGAGTACCACCTCGGGAGGCAGCAGGCCAGTGGGCAAAAAAGCGTCGTGAAGGACCAGCACGCCGTCGTCCTGCAAGGCCGCGGCGGAGGCCCCCAGAATCAGATCTTCTTCCTGGGCCGAGCGCGCCACCAGGCCTGACAGAATGACGGCTCCATAGCTATTGGCCTGAGGGGGAGGTAGCGGGTCGGAGCCCAACAGCGGATTCCTGACTTCCAAAACAAGGTCAGGCCAGCTCCGGGTCAGAGCTACGCGGTAAGCTTCTCCTCCCCAACCGAGCAGGAGCACTGGGCTTTTTTCAGCCAGACCGAGTCTCTTCACGACTGCGGGAGCGGAAAAGCTGGCCAGACATTCGCAGCAGTCGAAGTCGGAAGCTTCTTGCCCGGACGGCACCTGGCTCCGTTGACCGCTGCGAGCATAGGCCGCCACTGCTTCCCAGCGACTGAACTGAGCCAGTTGATGAAGGAGCACTGGCTTCAAACTCTGGGGTGGACCGCTTCTCAAATAGACCGACGCCAGCTCGAGGTTTCTATAACTCCCTGAGGTGCACTCGAGCAAACCCAGTGCTACCAGGCTATCCAGAACCTCCGTTGCAGCGCCAAGGTGCAGATCAAATCGGTGCGCAAGGGCTGCGGCCGATTGCCATTCTTCCATTTGGTCAAACAACGACAGCGAGAGGGCAAATCCCAAAACCTGGCTCCCCAGTCCCGCCACTGCCATCCGCAAGAGCTGATCAGGCATGGGTGCGGCTTCGAAGCGTCGGTTAGTCTCCGAGGGATAGAGGTCGCGCTCGGAGCTTTTCAGCTTTTCCCGCAGGCGGACCACCTCGCCTATGACCAGGGTGGCGGGCGGCTGCACTTCCGCGCGCTCAGCCTCCACCGCGATATTCGCGAGCGTCGCCACCAACACCCGCTCGTTGCCCCAGTACGCCATCTGGATCAAGGCGGCAGGCGTGGCGGGGTCACGGCCATGTTCAATCAAGCGGGAAGCAATCCGGCCAACATTGTGGACGCCCATGAGGAACACTAATGTGTCAAGCTTGCTCAGTGCCGCCCAGTCTAAACGGTCCGTGTCTCTGTGCGCTTCATGCCCGGTGGCAATAACAACGCAGGAAGCCACATCCCGGTGCGTCACGGGAATACCGGCGCGCAGAGGCGCCGCAATGGCTGATGAGACGCCGGGAATAACCTCGAAAGGCACCCCTCGCTGGGCAAGATACTCAGCCTCTTCGCCGCCACGCCCCAGGACGAAGGGGTCGCCTCCCTTCAAACGCACCACCTGCTTCCCCTCGCACGCCTTTCTCACCAGGATTTCGTTGACTTCGTCCTGCCGGGAATCATGCCGGCCCACCGGCTTGCCCATATAGATCCGCTCGGCGGAAGGAGAAGCGAGCGCTAACACGCCGTCTTGAATGAGACGATCGTAGACAACCACGTCCGCGCTCCGAAGGAGTTCAGCCGCTTTCAGGGTAAGCAATTCCGCCGGACCTGGCCCCGCGCCTACAAGGTACACCTTGCCCTGGTAATTCCTGGAGATTTGCGAGCTTGGAGTCACTGCCAAGAAGCAACCCATTTGCCCGGGTCCGTCTGGGGGAAATTCATGTCGGACCCTGCGCCCACAAAGTATCGTATCACAACATTGGGTCTGTGATAGGATAGTGGGCGTTTTTGCGTCGGTGAGGGAGGGATTATGCCGGTGATTACGGTTTCAAGAGGCTCTTTTAGCGGCGGGAAAGACTTGGCCGAGTGTCTTGCTGCCCGGTTGGATTACCGGTGCGTGGGGCGTGAAGCCATTGTGGAGCGAGCCGCTGCCAGTGGCGTTTCGCATCAAGATTTGCTGGACGCTTTATTGAAGCCCCCGGGTTTTCTGGATCGTTTCAAGCATACGCGATATCAATATCTGGCGCTGTTTCAAGCCGCCTTGGCCGAAGAGGTGAAAAGTGACAACGTCGTTTACCACGGCAATGCCGGACATCTGATGTTGAAAGGGGCGCGCGCAGTACTAAGAGTGAGGGTCGTCGCCCCCATCGAAAAGCGATTGGCCATGCTGGAGGAGAGGCTGAATCTCAGCGGCAGCGAGGCGCTCGAACACATTCAAAGGGTTGATGAGGAAAGAAGGAAGTGGACCCGCTACCTGTACGGGGTGAGCTGGGAAGACCCGGTTCTTTACGACGTGGTGTACAACCTGGAGAATATCAATATTGACCAAGTCTGCGAAAGCATAAACACGCTCATCCGGGGCTGCCAGTGCTTTCAATTTACCCCCGAGTGCCAAGCGGAATTAGAAGACCTGGCGATAGCCAGCCGTGTACGCGCCAATGTTGCCCTCAACCCGCCCACCTCGCACCTCGAAATCGAGGTGGAAGCAAAAGGGGGCCACGTTGCCATTAGGGGCAAGGTCACCGAAACCGATGAACGGAAAGAAGTGGAGCGGGTGGCCTTGGCAGTGCCGGGGGTAACAACGCTAAACCTTGATCAACTGATCCCGGGCACGCGAGTGTAACTAAAACCTGTTGTTGCGCGGAGGGGCAAAGGTGTAGAATCCCGCTTCGCCGGGGGCGTGCCCCGGAGAGGTGTTTCGAATGAGGGAGGAAAGCATAGGATGCCCATTTTCCTGCCGGTAGCCGGAGTTAGCCTCAGCATTTTTTACTTGATCGGCATCGGTAGCTCGGTTGGCCTGCTCTCCGGTCTAGTCGGTGTGGGTGGGGGATTTCTCGTGACGCCCGCTCTCATGATGATTGGTGTCCCCCCCATCGTGGCGGCGGCATCCGGCTCCTGCCAGATGGTCGCCACGTCCTCTTCGGGCGTTGCGGCCCACTTCCGTTTGGGCAATGTGGACGCCAAAATGGGCGGGGTGTTGCTTGCCGGAGGCCTTGTCGGGGCGGCCTTTGGCGTGCGCGCAATCAAGCTTCTGCGGGCCTCGGGAGAGGCTGATTTGGTCATCACGCTGACTTACATTGTGATGCTGGGGACGCTAGGGACCTACATGTTTGTCGAAAGCCTGCGAAGGCTGCGCGGTGGCGCGCTTGTTCATAAATCGGGGAAGGCCAGAAGAACCCAGGGCTGGCTGGACCGATTGCCGTGGCAGGCAGATTTTCCTCGCTCGGAAGTGCGCCACTCCCTGCTCCTACCCTTGGCGCTCTCCGCTCTTGTCGGCTTGTTGGCGACGATCATGGGAGTGGGCGGCGGTTTCATAATGTTACCGATGATGGTTTATCTTCTGGGTATGCCTACTCACGTGGCGGTGGGCACCAGCCTCTTTCAGATCCTTTTCCTGTGCGTGGGCATTACCTACATGCAAGCCACGACGAACCAAACTGTGGATCTTATTCTGGCGCTGGCGCTGGCTCTCGCCTCTGCTGTCGGGGCGCAAATTGGCGCGCGGTTGAGCCGCCTTTTCCGGGGCGAGCAACTGATCATCCTATTGGCCTCCGTGGTCTTATTGACGACTATTAAGATGGTTTCAGGAGTCATACTAACCCCTTCGACTATGCTTAACTTGGTAGAGTCCCATAGCCATCAGGAAGCCTCGCAATCGGTCCCGGTCTCCCCTCGCCCTAGGCCGACGGCCGGCGACCTCTGACGCTGGAAGGCGCGACAATAGTATGTGGGTAGTTCTACCTGTAGCAGGAATCAGCATCCCTCTGCCCCTGTTATTCGGGGTGGGCGCCCTCGTCGGTTTTCTCTCTGGGATGTTCGGCGTGGGCGGCGGCTTCCTGATTACCCCTCTCCTGATGATGATTGGCGTTCCCACCACGGTCGCCGCGGCTTCCGGGTCCTGCCAGATGGTGGCCACCTCTTCCTCCGGACTCGCTGCCCACTTCCGGCTGGGGAACGTCGACCTGAAACTGGGAACGGTACTGCTGACGGGGGGGCTTTCTGGCGCGGCGATAGGTGTCCAAATCATCAAAGTCTTGCGTCGGCTGGGAGAAGCTGGCCTCGTCATCACTATCACCTACGTTGTGGTCCTCGGCCTGGTGGGAGGCTACATGTTTATCGAAAGCCTGCAAACCTTGCGTCGAGGGGTCCTGATCACCCGTCCGCTGGTTTTGCCCACGGGAGAAATCTATCTAAGCAGGCTGCCGTTCCAGATGGATTTTCCGCGCTCGCAGGTGCGTCACTCGATTCTCCTGCCGCTCTTCCTGGGTGCAGTGGTGGGTATTCTGGCGGCGATCATGGGGGTGGGCGGCGGTTTCCTCATGGTCCCCATGATGGTTTACCTGTTGGGCATGCCCATGCATGCGGCCGTCGGTACGGATTTGTTCCAGATTCTGTTCACGTGCGCAGGGGTCACGTACATGCAAGCCACAACGAACCAGACAGTCGATCTCATTCTCGCCGTGCCTTTAGCTATCGGCTCGGCCATCGGGGCGCAGGCTGGGGCAAACCTCAGTCGGTTTCTGCGCGGCGAACAGCTCAGAATCCTCCTCGCCCTCATGGTTTTGCTGGTGATGGGAGAGATGCTTACAGGCCTGATTCTTAAGCCTGCCACCCTTATCCACCCAAGCAGCGCCCACGGTTCTGTGGAACCGTCGCGAATGGCTCGGAAAGCGCCAGGGTCCACGCCGTTGTGGAGAATCGCAACTTCAGTCGAAAAAGGTCTATATGTGGGTCCTTCTTCCCGTAGCGGGAATTAGTAACATGCTTCCTGTGTTGGTGGGCGTCGGGGCCATTGTGGGTTTCATGTCCGGGCTCTTCGGGGTCAGCGGCGGATTCCTGCTGACTCCCATTTTGATGATGATTGGGATCCCGCCCACCGTGGCGGCCGCCTCGGATTCCTGCCAAATCGTTGCCGGGTCCTCTTCGGGGACTGCCGCCCACTTCCGACTGGGGAATGTAGATGTCAAGCTGGGCACGGTGCTCCTGCTGGGGGGCCTGACGGGAGCCTGGGTCGGAGTTCATGTCATCAAGATTCTCCGGGCACTCGGCTCCGCCGATTTTGCCATCACCATCACCTATGTCGTGATGTTAGGTTTGATCGGTAGCTACATGTTTACCGAGAGCCTCCGAAGCTTGCGGCGCGGCGCCCTGGTGCCCAAGTCGCACCGCTCGACCCGGGGCCAAAGTTTTCTCAGTAAGCTGCCATTTCAAATGGACTTCCCCCGCTCGCAGGTCCGGCATTCGGTCCTCCTTCCTTTTTTCTTGTGCGGAACGGTCGGCATTCTGGCGGCGATCATGGGAGTTGGTGGTGGTTTCATCATGGTTCCCATGATGGTTTACTTGCTGCGCATGCCTATGCACGTAGCGGTGGGTACGGACCTGTTCCAAATCCTGTTCACGTGCGCGGGAGTCACGTACATGCAGGCGACTACCAACCACACCGTGGACCTCGTGCTTGCACTGCTGCTGGCAGCGGGGTCCACCATTGGCGCGCAGGTCGGCGCACGTGTGGGGCGACGCTTGCGTGGGGATCAAATCAAGATCCTATTGGCCTCCGTGGTGCTGCTGGTTATGCTCAAGATGGCGGCCGGGCTTCTGTTAGCTCCGGAAATTCATCTTACGCCTGTAAAGGGACACTGACCTTGATACACCGAAACATGCAAATCGCGCTCACTGCCATCTCAACCATCTCCGCCCTGTGGCTGGCGCCCGCGGCGGCACTACCTCAGGAATCGAGACTGAAGGTCACTCCCGAAACTGTGCGCATGGGCGCCTTCTACGGCGGCGCGCCCGTGCGGGTGGGGGGTTTCACGGGGCCGGATGAAAAAGTCGTCATCGTGGTGCGGGGCGAGAAGGTGACGGAGGTCTTTAACAAGGCCGGCCGCGTCGGCCCCATCTGGGTCAATACCGGCAAGGTGACTATCTCTGGGGTGCCCTCGCTGCTGCTGATATTCAGTTCCGAGCCGGTTAACGCCTGCTTGACGCGCGCCGCCATCGACAAGTACGGACTCGACCCCCCGGCCCTTAAGAAGCAGATGCGCATCGAATCCAAGACGCGGGACTACGGGCGCGTTGCCGACGACTACTTCCTCTATAAAGCGAAGCAAGGTAGCTACCGGTTGGCGAATGGCGGCATCCGGATGAATCAACCGGACAAGGACGGCGTGCCTTACACTCTCGAGTTTGTCCTGCCGAAGTGTGCCCCTGCCGGGCAATATGAAATCAACGTGCTCGAATGCCGGAATGGAGAGGTGGTCGACAGTTCGGACGTCCCCCTTAAGGTTGTTGAAGTCGGGTTCCCTGCCCTGGTGGTTTGGCTGGCGGCGCAGCATCCATCGTCTTATGGGATCCTATCCGTGGTGGTCGCCCTCTTCGCGGGATTCGGTATCGATTTTGTAGCGGCGCGTTTGTTCAAGAGAAGAATGGTGGGACACTGAAATGAATCCGCAGATTACGCAGATTACACAGATTAGAAACAGGGAGGATGGCAGGTGAGGCGGGCAGTCCACTCCGTCTCGCAGACGCTACGGGATCCCTCGGGCGTAGCAGCACGCGCCCACCCCACCTTGCAGTTCTTACGTGATGCTTGGCTTTTGTTTTTCTTTAGCCTCCCCAATCTGAGAAATCTGCGTAATCTGCGGATGACTAATCCAAGATCGAAAATCCAAAATCCTAATGTTTTGGCGTCGAGAAAAAGTTTCAGACACTAGCGCAGCCGCCGCTGAGGTCAGGCTGCGGGACAAGTACATTAGTTTCCGCAGACTCCTGGCGCTGAACAGCGAATGTCTGGAACTGATGGCGGGGTTACAGGAAGACCTTCATTATGTTCCTCCGCTCCGCGACGTGCTGGGTGGACGTGTGGTTTCCATTTTTGATAAGGCCCGGGGGATCGTCGACGCACTGGAAAAAATGAGCGGGACTACCTACCCGGTGTTGACCCAAGCTCTGAAAGAGCAACTGCGGGAAGTGGAAAATGATATCAGCCTGCGACAGGAATCGTTGTCGCCTCGGCTGGCTGTTGGGCTCTCGGAGATTGGTTCGGAGGCGGCCGGGGAAGTGGGCGGCAAGGCGGCGGCGCTGGGGGAAATCAAAAACAAGCTCGGTTTACCGGTACCGAACGGCTGCGTTCTGACCACGGAAGCCTATCGCCAATTTTGCGGCATCCCCTTGTGGACGGCCATTCGGGACGTGCTGCGTCGAGCCGAACTCGGTGACTTGGAGGCCCTCCAGGCAATCTCTGTCCACCTGACAGAATTGGTGATGGCCTGCCCGCTCCCGCGGGCGGTGGAAGTTGCAATTATTGAGCGCGCGCGGATTCTGGGACAGGAAGCGCCCGGTCTTGCGGTGCGCTCCAGCGCCGTCGGCGAGGGAGGCGCAAGGTCGTTTGCCGGCCAGTTCCTCAGCCTGATTAACGTGCCTCCCCACCAGACGATCGAGGCTTACAAGCGCGTGGTGGCTGGGCGATTCAGTGAAAGGGCTCTTTCTTATCGGCTCTCGACAGGGCTGCCGGAAGCTGAAAGCCCTATGGCTGTGTTAATCCTACCTGTCATAAGCGCTCGCGCAGCAGGTATTCTATATACGCGCGACCCCAAGGACGCCAAGCGTGAAGTACTGTGGGTGACCTCCACACGGGGTTTGGGGTTAGACATTGCCAGCGGGCGGGTAACGCCAGACCTGTTTGTTGTCTCCTGCCGGCGGCCCCACTCTATTGTCGAATCGCAAATAGCGCAAAAAGAGGAAGAGATTGTTCTTCAAGATGGCGGAGGCGTGAGCCACGCCCCGCTGACTTCCGGCCAATCCGCCGTGCCGAGCCTCGAGCCCGGCCATCTGCGCACGCTTGCTGAATACGGCTGCCGGATTGAAGAGTACTTCCGCGCACCCCAAGATATCGAGTGGGTCCTTGACCAAAACGGGGCAATGTGGATTCTACAGGCTCGCCCTCTGGTCGTGGCCGAGCGCGCCCGGTCAAAAACACGGCCACGAGGAGAGGTTCTGATTTCGGGTGGGGCCACTGTGTATCCAGGACAGGTTTCCGGGCGGGCTTACTTGGCCGAGGACCGGCAGGCCCTGCTCAAGACCCCCGAGGGCGCCATCGCCTTCATTCGGCGCGCCTCCCCGGAGATTGTCGAGGTTTTTCCGCGTATCGCGGGCCTGGTTGCGGAGCGCGGAAACCTTGCCGGCCACGCTGCCACGCTGCTGAGGGAATTCAAGGTGCCGTCAGTTTTGCAGATGGCGTCCGCCTTTGATCGGATCAAGCCCGGAGAGGCAATCAGCCTCGACGCCTCTCAGTCAGTAGTTTACAAAGGAAACCTCTGGCCAGCGCCGCCCGTTCAAATCACTCTGGCCGAGCGCTACCGCGAGAAAAGCGGCGACACCATCAGCCGGAGATTGCTCACACTGCACCTACTCGACGCCGGCGCATTCAGTTTCCGGCCCGGCGGATGCAAATCAGCCCACGATGTGCTCCGGTATTGCCACGAGAGGGCCGTCGAGGTAATGTTCGCGCTCCAGGACCGAGAATTAGAGCATCACCCGCACCGCTCAAAGAAGCTCCTTGCCTCCGTCCCAGTCAACCTGCTTGTCTTGGATCTGGGTGGCGGGTTGGACAAGAGTGCTGCCGAGGCCGACGAAGTCACCCCGGCACAGATCACCTCCAGGCCATTTCAAGCGCTCTGGAAGGGAATCACCCACCCGGCCGTCAGTTGGAGGCGGCAAATGCCCGCCAGCTTGGGCGATCTTGCTTCCATCATCACGGGTTCGCTGGCCTCGCAGAACAGTGTTGTCCGCGCCCTCGGCGAGCGGAGCTACCTGCTCGTGGCGGACGAATACATGAACTTGAACTCGCGCCTGGCTTATCACTTTTCCTTGGTGGACGCCTGCCTTTCCGATAACCCTTCGAACAATTACATCTCTTTCCGCTTCACGGGAGGAGGCTCGACACGGGAGCGGAGAAGCTTGCGCGCCTGCTTTCTGGAGGCGTGCCTCTCACACTATGACTTCATCGTCGACCGTCGGGGCGACTTGGTCAATGCCTGGTGCAAGAGAGCTCCTGCCGACGAGACGGAATTGAATCTCGATATCCTCGGGCGACTGATGGCGTGCAGCTCGCAACTCGACATGTACATGAGCAGCCATGACACCATGAAGTGGTACACGGAGCAGTTTCTCGCTGGCAACTACTCCTTCGAGGTCGTCAACCCGGAGCAGTCAGCCGACCACGGCGCCCAACCCTGAATTCTGGAACATTGAAAAACGGAGTACTCGAGCTGCTCACGTGACACAGGGTAGGGTGGGACTGTAGTCGTACTTCCGCTCGACTCCCTCTTTAATGCTGCACAGAGCATGGTTCCACACCACATCGTGCACGAATTCTGGAAACAGTGCTCTGATTCCCTTCCATAGAACCCGACTCGCGAAGCCCTTGCCTCGCTTGTAGTCGAAGGCCGCATAAATGGAGAGCCGGCTGTTTCCGTGCTTGGTCGGCGCCACGTTGAAGATGAGTTTCCCGTGCTCCGACAAGCCGCTCGTCGACCTGATAGAGCAAGGTCTCGCAGCCGACTCTTTTGGTCAGCCGCAGTTCCGCGCCCAATCCGAGGAGCGGTATCCTGTATCGAATCACCGATCCGACCTGGTTCGGCGCCCCCTGGATCTGTCGAACTTCGACCAATCGCAGCTTGAGGAACCTCGCGTTGGGGTGGCCGAACTTGGCCATCTCCTGCATGATCTCTTCCTCGGAGCCACGGATCTTGATCGCATACATCCGTTCGAAGTCAGGCGACTCGCCAAGCTCCATTCCCAGGCTCGAAGCCAGGACTTCCTTGAGCGCTTCCCGCTTCTCCTTCAGCACCACTGTCGGGTAGCGCCCGTACTCCCCCCATTTCAGACCCAAGAGTGCCTCGAACGCCACGTTCCTCAGCGTGACCGCCGCACCGGCGAGAACGGATCGCAGCACGCCGTAGCCGCACATCTCCCGTAACACTTCCCGATAGTCGGCCGTGCCGCTGGCGATCTTCCACAGCACCACGCTCAAAGGCCGGCTGCGCTCGTCTCGCACCTTGCACTCCGTGGCAAACGCCTGGTAGGTGATGCGGCTGAGCACCGGCCGTGGTGAACGCCACCCGGCTCGCGCCAAACACCATCCGTCCGAAGCGGTTGTCTGCGGCCAGCCACTTGATGGCCTTCCCGTATCCTTTGGCGAGAGCCTGCTTGTCGATTCCGTCATGGAGCACGGTCTGCGCCAGCCGGCTCGCCGTCACGTGGGCCGAGAACAGGCCGTCTTTGTTCAACCGCGACCCGACCGCGTCGCCGATGATGGCAAATCGGTCGCCGAAGGGGCACTTGGCGGTGGTCACGGTCATTCGGGGAGCACAGGCACAGGCGATGGGGGCCGCCTCGAGGCCTGGTAAGATGCGCTCGATCTGGGGCAGGGTGAGAAAATCGTGCACGAGCTGCGAGCTGTCTCGCTGGCAACGACGCCTCGTCAATACACTTGCCGATCATGGCGACGGTCAAGAACCTGCCCTTGGGAACGAGCGCAGTATGCTCGAGGGCGAGGTGCTTTGAAGCGTACTCGATGAAGTATAGCTCTCGGTGCATTTGGCGCGCCAGGTACTCCTCGCCTACCTCGAGCTCGAAGATGAAGGCCTTGCGGGACTTGCCGGGAACGAACTCCGGATTCAAACGCTGGAGCGAGGCGACCAGAGCATCGTCAGCGATAGTCGAGGCCGCCATGCGAATTGATTCCGGTAGCGATGGCCACGAAACCGGCCTCGAGTGAGACCCGCTCCTCGGATTTGGTTCGCACCATCAAGCGGGGCATCCCCGATGCGGCATAAGTAATGGCCTCAACTTTGCCATACAAGATGCGCGCGCCTTTTTTGACCGCCTCACCGAGCAGAAAGGCATCGAACCCTCCGGATCCGCCGCTCCTTCGGCTGGGTAACGAGCCCCGGAATACCGAGTACATCTGCATGCCTTTGGGAACTCGAAGCCGGAAGTTCTTCCACTGGCCCTGTATCCACACGTAGTCGATGCGCCCCTGGATGACCTCCTCCGGCACGACCAGACCGTGCTCCGCGAGGATCTCATGCAACCTCGGCGAGATGCCGCCCGCGCAGAAGTTGCATCCCCGGCACTGAAAGCCATCGGCGCCCAGGTCCGTTAGACCACGCTTCTCGACGATGACCACGTCGAGGCGTTGATTGAGGCGCTTGGCTTCCTGAAGAAGATGGATGGCGAAGAACGAGCCGGCGGGCCCACCGCCGACGATGGCAACGCAATCATTATCCCGAAGGCTTACTGGTCGAGGTGAGGCGTGCGGCATGGTCCGAGCCCGTTTCGGCAAGGACGCGAGGTCAGTTTAGGTCGCCAATAGAAACCCGTTGCAGCACAAGGGCGGCATCCTTGCTGAGAGGCATCTTAGGCTGTCTGGGAACGCAAATCAAGATGTAGAGACAGCTTCACATCGCCATGTGGCGAAGCAAACTCACAGCTACAACTCCACATTGACCCACTCCCCCGACAAAGCGATAGTATGAAGCGGATGAAGCTTCCAGGCCAGGACGAACATGCCTTGGAAGCGCCTCTAGCCAATTCATGCCCGCGAAGTGATGAACCCTCCCTTGTGGCTGACGTTGGAGCTGCGTCAGCAATCCAGTCAAGAGAATACGAAAAAAAGGGTCAAACACAAAAATCCCAGTTATTTCGGCATATTTTCCAGCGGTTTTCTGCGAAATGTAGTTCAATCTCTAATGTGGGGCCCCGGTCGGCGGTTTCCCGAAGGACCGTTGACTTTCGCAAAAAGGCCGTATAAATTCCCCCGTGCACCATTTCATGGCGGGCGCTGCCCGTTTACTGACTACCCGTTGCCCATGGCCGGTTCCATTGACTGGTACGACCTGAAGCCGTCGAAGCTGCAATTGGCCGAAGCACTGCGCCTTCACGAGGCCGCGGACACGGGGCCATTCGCGGAACCGCCTCCGCAAAAACAAGGGGGGAACACCCCACGATGACCGACCTCTCTCAAGTTCCAGAACCCCGTATCAAGATCGGTCTCGCCGCGTTATGCGCTGCCTGGTTCAAGCAGATTGGCATGCGTGAGCCAGACAGTAGCCTGACTAAGGCGCTCCAGCAGGACTACGGCCGGATGGTGGAGTTTCTCGGCAACTGTTTCGACGAAGTCATTGCCCCGGGTATTCTCTCTTCCCCTGACGATGTGGCGCACGCCACGGAGAAATTTGTCCAGGACCAGGCCGACGCGGTCGTTCTCGTCCATCTTGTCTGGAGCGAAGACCCCGTCCTGCTGAACTTGCTCGATCGCTGCCGGGATATTCCCATCTGGTTGTGGAACTACCATCCCACTGGCAGCCTCCCCCCGCGACTGACCGTGGACGACCTCTTCCGCTTCAGCGGCACGGTGGGCATGCTCCAGGGTAGCGCCCCGCTGCAGAAGCGCGGGCTGCGTCCGGACGTGTTCAGCGGCTCTCCTAACGACGCGGCACTCCGGCGGGATTTGAGGGAGCGCAACGCGGCCCTTCGTATCCGCAAAGTGTTCCGCGGCCTACGCGCGGGCCAGATAGCCGGCCGGTGTGAGGCAATGACGGGCACTTTCGTCGACGATGACGCCCTTGGTCGAACCCTGGGCGTGACCCGCGTGGGGGTGACCGCCGCCGAATATGAGGCTACGTGCGACGCCGTGGATCCTGGTCGTGTCGACCGGTATTGCGCCGAACTCCGGGAGCGGTTCGAAGTTCGCGATGTCTCCGAAAAAAGCTTGCAGGTTGCGGCTCGCAACACCCTGGCCTTGGATGATCTCGTGGAGCAGGAGCGACTCGGCGTGGTGGCCATCCAGGATCTGGACGAGGAATTGCACCGCCGGATCGGCACCCGCCCCTGCCTCTACCCACCGCGGAGCCTCGCGCGCGGAGTCGTGTTCAGTGCGGAGGCCGATCTGAATACGGCACTGGGCCTGCTGGCAGCTTCCCGCGCGGCGAGAGCGCCCGCCATGTATTCGGAAATCTTCACATTTGACTCCCGTGAGAACGTCCTGCTGATGGGCCACGCGGGCGTTCATGACCCGCGGCTAGCTGGAGACGGCATCACGATTGGGCCCGATCTCGAGTACCGCCGGGCGGATGCCGTCGAAGGAGCGTGGATGGAATTCATCCTCGCACCGGGGGCGGTGACGTGCGCGAGTTTGTACGACACCGGATCGGGTTACCGCATGACAGTGTTTGAGGGTCAGTCGCTGGGGCCACCGCGCCGGCTCGACGGCTGGGCACACGCGGTCATACGGCCGCGCCTCGATGTCGTCGCTCTCTTGGCCCGGCTGGCGCAGCGGGGCATGACCCAGCACTTCGCGATTGTGCACGGCAGCGTGACGCAACTCCTGCGGTCATGGTGCGGGCTAATGGGCGTGGAGTTTTGTTACGAGGAGTGAGCGGTGAAACCGTCGGCGAACCGAGAGATTCCTGTCAATCCCATGACGCCCCGCGCCCGGATGCTGACGGCTTACCGGGGAGGTCAGCCGGATGCCGTTCCGGTCTCTCCGGAATTGTGGGATGCCACGGCTATTGCCGTCAATGGTGCCCCCTTCTACCACTTGATGGGCCCATTTGCAGAGCGGCCCTGGTGGAAGACACACCTGGAGTGCTTTGAATACTTTCGCGCCGACGCCTGGATCGTTCCGGCCCCCGGCCCTACGGAGCGACAACAGGCCCTCCGTAGGGTGGAGTCGTATTTTGTGGACCGGGACAAGAGCACCGTCGAAAGCCGTCTCACCTATTGCACCGGCCGGGGAACACTTCACGGCGTCGCCCGCACGACGGAAGCTTACGCGGACTGGCTCCTGGTCCACCCCGTGGAGAAGTTCCCGCAAGACATGCAGGCTTACGAGGAGTACTTCTTCGACGACCCTTCGAGCTATGACCTGTCCGAGATCCTGAATAGCCTTGAGGGAGTAGGCGAAAAGGGCCTGGTGACTCCAATGGTGGGGGAACTGTTCACCAGTTTTCTGGGAGCAGTCCGGGAGGGCGGCGTCGCTCAAACGCTGCTGGACCTGTTCGACCATCCTGACTACGCGCGACGCCTACGGGACCGGTACGTCGAGCACCTCGCTGAGTTGACCCGCGTTATCCTGGCGCGCACAGGGGCACAGGCAATCTTCGTCAACAGCAACTACTCTGGGCCACCCATTGTGAGTCCGGCCTTGTACCGGGAGTGGGACAAACCCGTCCTCGCCGCGGTCTCGGCGGTATGCCACCAACACAACGTGCCGCTCCACCTCCACCAGCACGGCTACACCGTCATGCTCATGCCGGACCTGATTGATGCGGGTGTGGATATGGTGTGTCCGTTGCTTCCCCCACCCCAAGGCGACGTGACGGATCTCGCGGAACTCAAGCGGCGTTTTGGAGCCCGCATCGCACTAAAGGGGCATGTGGACCCGATCGCGGTGCTGCTTCGCCAGTCTCCCCGCGAGGTTGAGGCGGAGGTCCGGCGCTGCATCCGGGCCGCGGCCCGGGGCGGCGGTTACATCCTAGGCACGGCAGACAGCACCGTGCTCGACACTCCGTTCGAGAACATCCACGCGTTCGTGGAGGCGGGGCGGCGCTATGGGGTTTACCCGGCCGCGGACGATTGACGAACCCTATGAACCACTGCACCGAAGGCGACCTGCGGACATTGCATGAAGCCACCCAGACGCTGTTGAGGCAGACGGGAGTCAAGGTGGCTTCTCCCCGGGCGCTCGACTATCTTGCCCGGGTGGGCGTCAGCGTAGACCGCGCCAAGCGGCGCGTCTACCCGGAGACGCAGCATGTGGAGGAGGCCCTGACCACAGTCCCACGCTGCATGACCATCCAGGGACGGCGGCCCGGCTGTGACCGGCCGGTGACCTTGGGCAGTGATCAAGTGAGTGTGATGTCCGGAGGCGGATCCCTGCGGGTCCTCACTCCCGACGGCCAGTATGAACCGTCTTCCTGGGAGCACTTGCGCCAGTTTAACGTTCTGCTCGATGCCCTGCCGAACATTCATATGCACATCAACCAGGTGGATCCCGTGGATCAGGGTGGTCCTGGTTTCTATCGCCGCCTGGCCGCGGAGATGCTCACCGGCTGTACGAAGCCGCTGTGCTTCCAGGCGGCCTCCGCCGACGATGTGCATGCCATGATCGAGATGGGCGTTGCCATTCGCGGGTCGCGTGCCGCCCTCGTGGAGCAGCCCCTGTTCCTCATTGGATTGAACGCCGAACCGCCGATGCACATTTCGGAGAATGTTGCTGAAGCTCTGCTGACGGCCTGCGCAGCGGGATTACCCGTCAGCTTGGGCCACTATTCCATGATGGGGGTCACAGCTCCCGTGACCGTGGCCGGGACGGTGGCTCAGTTGAACGCGGTGCAGATGGTAGCCATCATCCTCGCCCAAGCCGTGCGACGCGGGACTCCGATCTGTTACACCTCTTTCTGCGGCGACGCGGATCTGCGGACCCTGGAGGTAAATACTTCAACCCCCCGCGCCCTGCAGTTGTTGCGGCTGGGAATCGAGATGGGCCGCTTTTATGGGCTCCCGGTTTACAGCGTGGCTCTCACCGATGCTCGTGCGCCCGACCCTCACGCGGCCTGCGAACGGGCGGTGCAACTGCAGATCGGGATTGAGGCGGGCGCTCACCTTCTCCAGGGCCCGACGTCACACATGGACCGGATGATGTTGTCCAGTTTTGTGCAGGCCGTGATCGACAACGACATTGTGGGCTATGTGCTGGCAGGGTGCCGGCGACCCGTGGTTTCGGCCGAGACGCTGGCCATCGAAGCGGCGGAAGAAGTGATGACAGACCCGCAATATGCCCAATTCAAGTTCGCTTCCCATCCGCATACCGTGCGCCACCTGCGGGGTGAGATCTGGAAACCCTGGGCATTTGCCTACGAGGATTTTGGGGCTTGGGACCAGGCCGGGCGTGTCTCGGTGGTCGCCCGGGCGGCTGCCAAGGCGAGCGAGATTCTGGCCACCCATCACCCCGAGCTGCTGCCACCCGCTATCGCCGCCGCCGTACGCCGACTCGCTCAATCCTAGCAGCCGGGCTCGGGTTTACCCGAGTTGCAGTTTGTAATTAAGGATATCCCAGGACTTCCGGCGCTGACCACCAAGCGGGTCGATAAGGCCGCCGTCGGCCGGCAGTTGGCGCGCATGGCAGTGGAGAAGCTCCGCTTCCCGGGGAAACGCCTTCCCGAAGTCATCCTCCCTATGACCTTGATGAAACGAGGCCCCACCCGCCTGGCCATGCGCGAGGCTCCCGTCCTCTGAAGCATCGGCCGGTTCCCCAGCCCAGCGGGACTTAATCTCCGCGTCTTCCCGTGCTTTGCACAAATCGCGTTGTCCGATCCGCTTGACATGAACCAAGGGGGAGCGTACACTCAGCGATGCTGTGATAGCGCCTCGAAAGCAATCGAAAGCGCTTCCGGGCTGTCGTCCCCCGCGCACGCGGGCCCTCAAGCACGCACTGGCCTCGTGTTCTCCCCGAGTGCCCTCTTTGAAGGTGCTCGGTTACGCCGTGGCTCTCTTCCTCTTGAGCCTTGCCTGCCCCACTTTTGCGCAGGGCCCCGATCCGCAAAAGCTCTTCCAGGAGGCGGTCGACGCCCAGCAGCGCGGGGATGCGGAGCTGGCAGTGCGCGACTACCAAGAACTCCTCCGGCTTCAGCCGGACAACCTTGCGGCGCGGGCCAACCTGGGCCTGGCGCTCGCCTCGCTTGGCCGACTTGATGAAGCCATTGAACAGTATCATACCGGGCTCGCGCAGGCGCCTTCTGATCCAGGTCTTCGTGCCAAACTGGCAATGGCGTACTACGCCAAGGGAGACCTGCCGAAAGCAGCGGACGAGTTCAGTTCGGTTCTCAAAGCGAAGCCCGACAGTATTGAGATTGCAACGCGGCTCGCCAACTGCTACGTGCGCCTGGGCCGCACCGATGAGGCTATCTCGGTTCTCTCTCCGCTGGGGGAGGCCCACCCTGATGATGTCAATCTCCAGTTGACCCTTGGATGGGCGCTGGTTAACGCCGGCCGCGGCAAGGAAGGTCTGGAACGAATTGATAAAGCCGCGCAGCGCGCACATAGTGCCGAGGTTTATAAGGGGGCCGCGGCCGCAGACCTGAGCGTCGAAGCTTTTGAACAGGCGCGCCGCAACGTTGGTGAGGCCATACGTCTAAACCCCCATCTGCCCGGCGTTCAAACCCTCAGCGGCATGATCGAGTCCCGCTTAGGAGATTATGAGGGGGCGGCCGCGGCCTTCCAGAAGGAGCTCGAAGCCAACCCTGATGACTTTCAGGCCCAATTACACTTGGGCGAAGTTCTGTACACGCAACGGAAGTTGGACGCTGCACGGGCGCATCTGGAACGCGCGCTCGAAATCGCCCCTAGCTCGCCGCTGGCCCTCTATGACTTAGCGCGCGTCAAACATGCGCAAGGAGAGAGCGAGGCTGCTCTTAAGGATCTCGAGAGGGCGGTGCAGGCCAAGCCAGAGTGGATTAAGCCGCACGTTGAACTGGCGGCGCTGTATTACAGCCTCAAGCGGGCGGAGGATAGCGCGAGAGAAAAGCAGATCGTCGAACGGCTGGCCGAGGAAGATCAGCAGCGCCTGTCCAAGGCGCGGAGCCTCAGTCCGCGGTCTCCCGGACATTGAGCACGCGATCGCCGGCCACGTTCCGCAGCGTCTGGACGATGCCGGAGGGCCAGTGGATTTCGACTTGTTCGGCCCTGTCCTCAGCACCCAGTCCGAAATGCACCGGGCCGTGGCTGGATGAGGCGTAGCCGACGCTGGTGGTCATGTGATTGTACTGGACGCCCGCCGCGGTGACGACTTTGATCCGCGCCCCGATGCCGTCGCGGTTGCTCTTGGTCCCCTCCAGCGCGATGTCCAGCCAGTGCCCGGCGCCTTCACTGCGATTCATCCAGATCTCCGCCTCCCTTCCCAGCGCTGTCGCCACTACATCCACACGGCCGTCTCCGTCCAGATCAGCGAAAGCACAGCCTCGGTGACGTGCTGGAGGAGAAGCGTCGAGTCCCGCCTCCTCGGTGAGTGCTTGCCATTTGCCGCTGGCGCCCAGGTTGCGAAAAACCGTATTATGCTGTTCGACCGGCACTCCCGGTTTCGGCACCCGTTCGACATTGCCGCGCGTCACGAAAAGGTCCTTCCAGCCATCGTTGTCAAAGTCGTAGAGGGCCGGGCCGTAGCCTGCCATGGAGAGACTCATCGTTCGCATCCCGCTCGGATACGTGATCTCCTCAAACCCGCCCCCACCCAGGTTCCGAAAAACCGGGAAGGTGTCATTGTTCAAGGCCACGGTCACAATGTCGGGATAACCGTCATTATCAAAATCCCGAAAATCCACTCCCATGCCCGCGATGAATTCCCCATCCTCGACTAAGGCGACGCCCGCCTGGAGCGCGACCTCCTCGAACTTCCGGCCCGTGTTGTGAAACAGGAAATTGTAGAACCGGTCGTTGGTCACGAAAAGGTCGGGCCGCCCGTCCAAGTCGTAGTCCGCCACGCCCACGCCCATAGCCTTCCCCACGTGGGAGCGAAGGCCCCATTGCGCCGACACATCCTCGAAGGTTCCATCGCCACGGTTTAGGAATAACTGATTGGGCTGGCCCGTATAAAGCTCCGGGGCGCAGTAATCGTACGTATCACCAATGCCGCAGAGGGGTTCTGTCTTGTAATTCCAATGGAGGTAGTTGGCGATGAACAGATCGAGAAGCCCATCATTGTTGACGTCCACCCAGGCACCGGTGATGCTCCAAAGAGGGCCGTATTGGGGGTCGTTCGAATGCTCCAGGCCCGCCTTGGCCGTGACGTCGGTGAAGGTTCCGTCACCGTTATTGTGATAGAGGGTGTTATGGTGCACACCCGCCACAAAGAGGTCGGGGTACCCATCATTGTCATAATCACCGACCGCTACGCCGTTATCGAATCCAGTGCCCGCCAAGCCCGCCTCTTTGGTGACGTCGGTGAACACGCCATGGCCCTCATTGCGAAAGAGCCGGTTTGAGTACTTCGGCGAATCCTTTTTCAGTGTGGCGATGTTTGCCCCGTTGGTGAAGAAGATGTCGGGCCGCCCATCTCGGTTGTAGTCGAAAACGGCAACTCCGCCGGCCATCGAGGCCGGAGCGTGAGGGGTACGAGGGGTCTCGTCAGGTTCAAGGCGGAAAGGCAGGGATTGCAGCGAAAACCGGATGCGCGGAGAAGAGCCCGTGATTGCTCCAGCAGCGGCGCGGCTGCCTGCACACGGCAGGAGCGATGCGCCCAGAAGCGCCAACATCTCCCGCCTGCTGAAAGTCCCCTCCCTTGCCGGGGCGGCACAACCGTGGCCGTCGAAATCCAAGACAATCCCTCAACGAGCAACGACGAGTGAAAATCCCAAATCGAGCATTATACCTAAACGCCGTCTCTGGCAGCGGCTCTGCCGCCTGACTTTCGGAAAGGCTTCGCCTTTCCGAAGGCAGGCCACCTTATCCTATTTCCCTTTAAGGGAGGCTGCGCCTCCCCTTTGTGGTGGCCTGCGCCAATCAATCTTCTCCAGGTCCATGAGCAGCGGTTCATCCTTCGCCACCTGCCCCCACCACTGCCGGGCACTCGACCAGCGGTAGTCCTGCGCCCGCTCCGCCAGTCCTTCCCTAACAGGATTCAAGTGAATGTAATTCAGCTTCTGCATAAAGAACTCTTCGCTGAACACCGGCACTCCGTTGGAGTGATGGTCCACCAGTGAATACTCGTGCCCGCGGCCCTTCCGGCCACCACGCAGTTTCTCCAGAGAGCCGGTGAAGCCGCCTTCCTTCAAGAACTCAATCACGCGGTGGCTGAGAATCCCGTTGAGATAGCGCAGCGTGTCAGAGGCCTTGAGTGTTCCATCGGCAAGAACATGAAGGTGTTCAGGCATGATGACGTAGGCGAAAAGGGCGAAGCCACCGGAACGGCGGGCTTCGTCCAGTGCGCGGCAGGCTACCACTTTCAGAGCGTCCGTGCGGAACACTGGAAGGCGATTGTAGGCTACGGTACTGACAAAAAAGCAGGGGTTGTCCTTACTGATTATTGGCATGGCGGAAGCTCCGCCGAGGCGTAGCCTCGGCTAGGATGGAGTATAGTAACACGACGGCGGTGCGGAAAGGCGAAGCCTTTCCGCAAGTCAGGCGGCAGAGCCGCCGCTCAGGTTTGTGAAATAAAAACCCCCTCGGCCCGCCCGATAGGGCGTGAGCCGAGGGGGTAAAAGGCAGAGAAAAAGCGGACTCACATTAGAATTGTATGCGTGCCTGGGCCTGCAATTCTCGACCGTAGCTAGCGCCTTGCGCACTGCTGGCTACCGAGGTCGGAATGCCGGCGGTGTTACCGCATTCGCTCGGTCCGCAAACATTGGGACTGCTGGGAATGAAGATGTTCGGCATGTTGTACATCTCCAAGCGCAACTCCAGACCGACGCGCTCTGAGATCTTGAAGCTCTTCACGGCGGTGGTGTCAAGATCCCAGAAGTGCGGTCCGCGCAGACCCTGGTAGTAGCGTGGCGAATTAGCCTGCGTATAGGCGGGCCCGGGGATGAGGCAATTGGCGTTGAACCACATGCCATTGGGTACATTTAGCGTCGGATCGCAGATCGTGCCCCCATACATGTGGCCACTGAAGTCAAGCAGGGGGCCGCTAGCCCAGTAGAAGATGTTGCTGGTGGCCCACCCGCCCACGATTTGGTCCACCCACCTGGGCGCATTGCCCAGGAACTGGCGGCCTCTGCCGAAGGGCAGTTGGTAGGTACCGGAGAGGCGGATATTGTGCCGCGGCAATCCACGATCAAACATCTGCCATTTGCGGTTGTAGGTGGCGATGTCGTCGTAGAAGCCGTTGAAGTTCTGGCGGCTGTAGTTGTATGTTCCGAGAAACGCTATGCCGTGCGACATGGGCCGTGTGATCGAGATTCCGGTGCTGTAGTAGTGTATTGATTGGCCCGGCCAACCATAAACGTTCAAGTCTCCGTACTGCGGGAATGGTCGCAGCAACTGGCTCAACGCGACAGTCGACGAAGTGCCAAGCGTGCCGGGCATGATGGGAAGGCCCGTGTAGCCCGAGGTGACGGAGGATACCCCCGCCTGGGCGAGGCTGGTTGGGAAGACGCCGTAGAAGGGATTAGGAACCTGCGTGTCCAGCAAGCCCTTATACTGGTACGTATACATCGGGTTCATCCGGTTGATGTTATAGGTTAAGCCATAATTGGCGCCGTACTGCTGGGCGTTCCGTCCGAAATCCAGGAACTCTGTGGCGTCCAGACGGAAATTGCCCGGCAACTGCCGCTGGATGTTGAAGTTGAAGCGGTCGTCGATTGGTATCTTGAGCCCACTCCAATAACTCCAGGGGTTGCCCAAGTCCTGGTAAGGCCCTAACGCGGTCCCGACAGTAGGTATAAGATGGTTGGGGTAGGCGCCTCCGGCAGGAAACGGATTCTGGAGGTAGGAGCGCGGGATGCCTTCCAGCGGGCCCAGCATGTTGGTGGCTTGGTCGTAGCCGTTCGAGGCGTCATAGGTCTCCTCGCTCCGAAGTGATACCTGCGCCTCCGCAAACCGCGAATAGCCGAAACGCAGCGCCGTCTTGTCGTTCAAGCGATAGGCGATACCCACACGCGGGAGGAAGGTGAACCACCCCACGTCATACATGCGCGGATTACTGGCGGTAGTGCGGACCGCCCCGCCATAGTAAAGAGGGGCCACGAGAGTTGGAATGTTCGACGCACTGGCGGGCAATTTCGCGGCGGTTATCACGTCCGGCGTCCAGAGGGTAAAGTCCGAAGGCCAGTTGGGGATCGCTTTGGTCGTATCCATGGTTCTGATTAACCAGTGGTTGTTGTCGCCCGGACCCGTCTCGCGCTCCCAACGCAAGCCGAGGTTCAGGGTGGTGCGAGGATTGAGGCGGAAGTCGTCCTGGATAAAGAACGAGTCCATCTGTAAGTGAATTTGATCTACAGTGGGGTGAATCTCGGCGGCGCCGGAGTTTACAACACCTAACAGCGAGGAGGCCCACATGTCGCCGCTGGCATCAGGAGTGTAGCCCAGCCAGGAGGCGGCGGTGTCCACGGAGTTAAAGCTTATCATTGAGGCCCACGTCGAAGGTCCTGGCCCCGCGAGCTCGAAGTTCTGGGCCCATTCGTAGCGATGCCACCAGCCGAACTTCATGTGGTGTTTGCCGACTTCGCGCGTGACGGTAATGGACGGCTCATACTCGCGCTGATGGTCGTACCACCATAACGGGAAGCCGGTATAGCTGCCGCCACCAATGCCGGACCAGTTGAAATTGGGGAAGTAAATGCCCACGGAAGGGTTGTTGACGGGCTCGTACCAAGGATAGGAGGCGTTGGGCCACAAACTCGCCCAAAGGCTAATCGGCACCTGGGCCCAAGTCGAGGCGTAGTCGTCATCCTCGTAATTCACCCCCAAGCGGATGTCCACGGTAGTCCGGGGGTTGGGCATATAAAGCACATCCATCGCGCCAAACACGGCGTCCATGATGCCGCCGTTGTCCGAAGGGGTAGCAATCGAGGGCGCCGCCCCGTTCATGAAGCCTTGGCTCCAGTTGACGTTGTCTAGCCGGGTGCGGAACGAGCCATAGTGGGCGTACATGCGCCACTTGTCGCTCAGGTTGTAATCCACCCGATCGGAGTAGTTGCGGTACTTGGTCCACCACGGGTAAGTTACCTTGAAGTTGTTCGCTCCGTTGGGGCTGTCAGGGTTAGTGTTCGGATACCACATATAGGGCATGAGCAACTTGGCAGTGGGATCGATCTTATCCGGGCAAATCACGTTCGCCACCCCGTTGCAACTGATCGGGGTGCGAGTTACCACGTTAGTGATAGGGTTAAACTGCGTGGTGGCCGGGTCGTAGATGATGCGCATCACGGGGGGCGTGGTGGAAGTGCCGTTTGTCATGGCGCCCCTGAAGTCGCCGGCCCTCTCGGCGGCGGTGGGCATGGTCTGGTACTTGGAACTGGGCTGCGTGGCGTACCAGTGCTCGTAAGCGAAAAAGTTGAAAAGCTTGTTCTTGATCACCGGGTTGCCCACCGTGAACCCGTAAATGTTCTGCTTTACGATGTTGGGCGCCCGCGTGACGCGGTTGGCCAAAGCGTTCCAGGGCGGTTGGCGCGTCATGAGGTAAGCCGAGCCGTGGATTTGGTTGGTACCCGATTTCGAGGTAATGTTCACCGCGCCGCCCCCGCTGAACCCGTGCTCGGCGTCGGGAATCTGCTGCTGTACGACCACTTCCTGCACCGCGTCCATGGGGAGGTTGTAGGTGCCCCGCCCGCCCCCGATATCCGTCCTAACGCCGTCAATGATATCTTCGATCCTGCTTGACGTGGGGCCGCCGATCTCCAAACCGCCGTCCGACCACATGTAGAACGGCAGGCGGTGGGCAATGTCCCAATACGTGTTCACCACCCCCGCGTCCATCAAGGCCAGCGTGAAGGGATTGCGTGCCAGGATCGGGAGGTCTTTCAGGAAGGACTGCTGCACGGTGACGCTCATGTTCGAAGTGTTGAACTCGACTTGGCCCACCGCCGCCGTCACTTCCACGGTCTGGGTCGTCGAGCCGAGCGCCAGCACGGCGTTCACCGTAATGTCACCGGTCGCTTGCACGACAATGTTTGATTGCACGAACTTCCGGAAGCCCGCGGCCTCTACGCTCAAGCTGTAATTTCCAGAAATCACTTGGTCGAATACGTAGAAACCGCTGGAATCCGCATCCTTCACCCGGTCCACATTGGTGCCCACGTTGTGTAAGGTGACTTTAGCGCCGGGTACCACGGCCTGGGTGGGGTCGGTTACCACACCACGGACCGTGGCGCGAGATTCCTGCGCGGCGATGGGTTGAACAAAACACGTTATGAATGCCACCAGCAGGGCTCCCATCAAGAGTATCGGAAGCTCGTATCTGGAGGCCCTTCTCCGGTACTTGCTCGACATGATTCCTCCTCCTTTTTCATTCATTGATTCAGGGCCAGACGCCCTGCTTGCCGGCTGCTGTCCGCGGCTCCGCACAATTGTGAATTACTGGCGAGCACTGCCTTCGCCTCTGGCAAGCATTCGCGAGCCGTTCCCAAACGAGGTACAGAGCCATGGCTGGGCACGCGGCGTTGAGTGCTCCCCCGGTCTTGCCCACCTCTCGGCCGTCGCGGGCAAGCTATACAGGTGGAATTTAGGCTTGACAGGGGGTCTTTTCCTTCCCCGTCAAGCCCCCTTAGAAATGTTGCCGTGATTTTATGCTTAGTTAATGGACCGTCGTGGGTTTTACTACGAGGCTTCCGGCAGGTCCATTCGCGGGCAACCCACGCCTCGGCGCACGTTCGCAACTTGAGGAGCGTGTGCAAAGCAATGCGGGAATAAACACGCGGCAGCATTGCGCTCTCCCTCTTAGCTTCGCTAACAAGCTTGGCCGACTGACAGAATTGTCCTCGCCTCGAAAGTACCTGTCAAGAGAAAAACAATGAGAAAAGCAATCAGAAAGGTCATGATGAATCTTCCATCCTCATTTTCTCGCCATGGAGGGCTAATGCGGGCTGGCACGATGTCCCGCAGTCTGAGGCGGTTTGAGAATTAGGCTAGGGCAAGGACCTTTGCCAAACGAACCTCAGTCCAAGCCAATACACAGTGCCAAAGCAGAGACAGTCTCCGTCGTGCAGAGGGAGCCTCTTGCATTTGAATCCCGCCCCCCGGGACAACACAGAGCAGGTTCTTCATACTACGGGAAAGAAGAGGATAGCAAGGCACTGAAGGTGTCCTTTTAATGCGTTGACTAAGCTGCAAGCGCAGCCTAAGATGGTCACCAAAGGCGGGACCCACGCCATGGTTGCCCAGACAGCGCGCTTTTTCCTGGCAGGAGTCTCCCGCAAGACCATTACCTTTTTACGACCTGGAGAGAAGGCACCTTAACCATGTCGGTGAGTCGCAGGGCGTTTCTGCAATCTTCCACAGCCGCGTTGGGCAGTGTCCTGTTGCCCCGTGTCGGCGTTGCAACTGATGAGCTGGAAATCCACCTCTGCCCCAAGTCCCGGCCTCCTGCCCGCACCCTGGCGGCACTGCGATTGGAAGAGTTGACGTCCTTTGCCTGGGACATGCGGCTAACCCTGAGTTGCTTGCAGGGCATCGCCAACCGTCGCCAGCCCCGGCTTTATCTCCTCCACGATCGGTACGATGAATTGTGGCTTGAGTGGCTGCGCGAGCGCGGCGACATAGACACAATTGAGTGGTTGGAGGTTGGCCGGACGTTTGAACGTTTTCTTCCTGATGTCGTATCCCTTTACGTGACGGACCCGGGCGTGCCCGCCAGCGTCAACGTCGCCACAATGTTGGCCTCCGTTTACGGGGGTCTGGTCGCAACACCCAACACCCTCGGTCTTTTCAAGTTCAAACTCGGAACAGATGCCACTGCCCCGGCAGCAGGGCTTGACCTTCGATCTCTGGGCTGGAAGAAAGACGCCGACGCTTACCGCTGGGCCTTTGCACACTTGGAAAGCAATCTCTCCCAGCGGGCGGTTTGCATTTTAGACCCACACGAAGTCGCTCTTCGCGATTACCTGGTTGAATTCAAAATCCCCATCCTGTGGGTTTCAGGGCCCAGGGACGTTAAGGACAACCCCAAGGCGTCCTCTGAGGAAGAAGTGCAATTCGCCCGCGAGATCCTGATGAAGTGGCCACCGAACATTCCCTGCCTTGGCTGGCCGACCAGCGGGAACAAGGAAGGTGGCATCGGCGAGGGTGCGGGAATCGATCTGACGAGCGAGTGCGCCAAGTTCAACCCTTGCACGGCGTTCGATGCTTATTCGCCCACGGTAGGAAATCTTTCGGTCCATTCCGGCACCACGGCCACCTTGCGCCAGACGGTGCCGCCCGTCAATCTGGAGCGCGACAAGGTCTATCTTGCTTTCATCCGCTCCGATGGTGATGGCTGGAACTTCCAGCGCCACTACTATCGCAAGCTTTTTGATGACCCTAAGCACGGAACCGTCCCTGCCGGGTGGCAGCTTGGTTCGACGGCGATTGACGGGCAACCTGACATTCTTGATTACTACTACAAACATGCACGAGCGGGTGACTGCTTCGTAAACGCGTTGACGGGAATCGGTTACATCCACGAGACGCGATACGCGCATAATTATCCGGCTGACCAGCGTGCGCAGATTTGGAAGGAGTACTTGCGGCTCTCCGGCATATACCTGGCGCGCCTCGATACGAGCGTCATGTGCACCTATCAAGAGATGCCGCCGGGCCTCCTGCGGCTGGTCTCCGGCACGCCCGGTGTTCGGGGCGTTTTTTCCAATTATGGCAGGACCGACCAGACCACCCTGGACAATCTTGCCTCGGAGGTCAACGGTGTCCCGGTTTTTCGCGCCGTCAATCGTCCACCCTATATCCTGACGTATACGCCCTCGGCTCGCAGAGACGCAGAGCAGTTCACAATCAAGGAAATCACGGGCTGGACCCCACCGCATCGGCCGGCCTTCCTCTATGTGTTCCTCGCGAACTGGCTGACCAACATGGAAATGCTGGAGAATATTGTCCGAGGTCTCGGAAGAGAGTACGTGCCTGTGCGGCCCGACCAAATGGCCTCGCTTTACCGCCAATTTAAGAGAGCCTAATGTCCCGAGATGGAAGTTCGGTGAAGAATTCAGCCCGTCAGCCTACGGGTGAGAGAATGTAGCCCCCGGCCCCGCATTTGGGGATGGGTCGGCGACCCGCACCTTCTCACCTGGCTGCTGGCTTACAGCCAGCCCTCGCTCGGCCCAAGTGCCGAGAGGCGCCAAGGCAGGCAAAGGTCCGGATGACATGGTGTTTTTGCATAACAAGCTAGCGTCGATCACCGCCGGCTTGGTGCTCTTCCTGTTTGCCACGGGACTGTGCGCGCAAACAAATGGGGCTACATCGGAGGACGAGCGTTTCGCAACACTCGAAGCGCTTGAACGGGCGTTTCAAGCTCCGCCAGAGGACTGCAAGATCATGATGCGTTGGTGGTGGTTTGGACCGGCTGTTACCCACGCCGAACTCGAGCGCGAAATGCGGCTGATGAAAGACGCTGGAATCGGCGGCTTTGAGGTCCAGCCAGTATATCCCCTTACCATTGACAACCCTGCCAAGGGATTAGTGAACTTGCGCTATTTGTCGCCGGGGTTTCTTGATGCAGTCCGCTTCACGGCCAATACAGCTCGTCAGCTCGGCCTGCGCATGGACATGACGATGGGGAGCGGGTGGCCCTACGGGGGGCCACACATCTCAGGTGGGTTGGCTGCCGCCCGGCTCCGCGTCACACGTTTGGCGATCGCGAAGGGGACAAGACACATTCCGCTGCCCAAAATCGATGAAGGAGAAGAATTCCTCGCGGCCTTCGTGGCACCGAAAGGAGGGGAGAGTTTCGCCAGCGTCGCCACTGGGAAGGACGGTGAGATGTACTTGCCGTCCTACCCATCAGGGCCGCGACAGGTGCTTGTATTCATCGCGAGTAAGACAGGAATGATGGTCAAGCGGCCCGCGGTCGGAGCGGAGGGCCCGGTTCTCGACCATTATGACCGCGCCGCCATCGAGAAACATCTGTCTGCGGTAGGTGATCCCCTGGCCGATGCGGCGGGCCCAAATGGTATCCGGGCAATGTTTTGCGACAGTCTGGAGGCCTACGGCTCAGATTGGACTACGGACCTGCTTCAGGAATTCCAGCGACGGCGCGGCTACGACCTTGAAGCGTACCTACCTGCGCTGGTGGGTTCGATCGGACCCCACACTGCCGCCATTCGTCACGACTGGGGACAGACCCTGAGCGAGCTATTCGATGAACGAGTCATGTCGCCGCTTCAGGAATGGTGCCATCGTCATCATGTCTTGCTTCGAGCTCAAGCGTACGGCATCCCGCCCGCGCGGCTCTCGAGTTACAGGTTCGTGGACCTCCCGGAAGGCGAGCAGGGTGAAGGCGGCGGCTGGAATGAGTTCACCCCTGCGCGCTGGGCTTCTTCGGCCGCACACATCTATGGGCTCCCGGTCCCCTCGGAAGAAAGCTGGACCTGGGTCCACTCACCCGTGTTTCGCGCCACGCCGCTCGACCTGAAGGCCGGCGCGGACCAGGAATTCCTGGAAGGAATCACACAACTGGTTGGCCACGGCTGGCCGTATTCGCCGGAGAATGTCGAAGTGCCGGGCTGGTACTTTTATGCCGCAGGAGCGCTCAACCAACACAACCCTTGGTGGCCGGCCATGCCGGATCTCGCCCGCTATTTGCAACGTGTGAGCTTCGTGCTGCGCCAGGGCCGTCCCGCCAACAACGTTGCGCTCTATCTCCCGGAGCACGACGCCTGGGCGCAATTCATGGCGCGCCCGGATAGCGGCTCCGGCGCCAACGAGGATTCGGTTTCCTATGGCGATCATGTGAACCTGTGGGTGGAGACTTCGCAGCGACTGGGACCGACGATCATTCCACGGTTGCTCGCGTCCGGATACAATTTTGACATGGTGGACGACGATGCAATTACCAGATTAGGTCACATTGAGAACAGGAAGTTCGCGGTCGGCGATCAACATTTCGCCATTGTCGTTCTACCGGGCATAGAGCGGATTCCCCCAGCCACGCTCAGCAAATTAAGCGAGTTCGCCCACCAAGGCGGCATTCTGGTCGCCACACGACTCCTTCCCAGCGCCGCACCCGGTTTCCTGAAGTATGAAGAATCGACGGCGAAGGTCGTGGCTTTGACCAAAGAGCTCTTCGCGGGGAAGTCTCCGCCGGCCCATTTCGTTGCCGATGAAAATCGAGAACTGGAATTCGAGTTGCCGCGCCTCTACCCTCCGGACGTGAGGCTTTCTCCTCCGGAATCGGCGATCGGCTTCATTCACCGCAGCACCAAGCTGGGCGAGATTTACTTCATTGCCAACACCAACAACCAGCACGTCCGCACTGAGGCCACATTTCGCATCACGGGAAAGGAACCGGAATGGTGGGACCCCTTTACGGCACAAGTGAGCGAGGGACGTGTGTTCAGACGCACGGTGGGCGGCACGGTGGTCCAGCTTGATTTGGAACCCTACGGCTCGCGGTTGTTAGTGTTCAGGGACCGCAAGGAACCTTCAGGTGCTGTCGTATCCCCTGAGTCGCCCTTGCCTGGGCCACTCGACCTCAGCCACGGTTGGGAAGTCACATTCGAAGGTCTCGGCAAGAAAATGTTCATGGAGAGCCTGTGCTCCTGGACCGACGAACCCGAGACGCGTTTTTTCTCCGGGCGCGCCACCTATAGGAAGACTATTTTAGTGCCCGCTGAGTTTCTTAATCGCGACACGTCCGTCGAGCTGGACTTCGGCGAGCCTGTGGCCGTTCCCTCCCGCCGCGTGACCGGCTTTCAGGCGTGGATTGAGAGTCCAGTGAGAGAAGAAGCTGAGGTGTACGTGAATGAGCAGCGCGCTGGGACAGTTTGGTATCCTCCCTACCGATTAGATGTGACATCCTTCCTTCGGGGTGGGCAGAACGAGTTGCGGATTGTAGTTGGAAACCTGGCCATCAATCAGATGTCTGGACGGCCGCAGCCAAATTACAAGGAACTTGAAGCCCGCTACGGCAAGAGGTTCTCTGTGCAGGATATCGAGCATCTGGAGCCCCTGCCTGCGGGCCTGATGGGGCCGGTGCGCCTGATCGCTCGCCATATGCGTCAGTCGTTTCCTTAGCGTGAGGTGAATTCATGGTGAGATGGCGGATGTTGCTCTTCGTTGTGCTTAGCTCAAGCTTGGCAATGGTTCCCGTCATTGGGAATCCGCAGGGAGAGTCTACGAAGGACACTATCTCGCTTCCATCGAGCAAGCTTCTTCCGCTGAATGTATCTGGGATGCCACAACGGACGAACAGCCTTCCGGTGACCATTGCTTTGAATCCTGATGGCCGATACGCCGCGCTCTTGAATAACGGCTACGGAACAGCCGAGTCCGATTATCAGGAATCAATCGCAGTCCTCGACCTCAATAGCAACCAGATATCGGACTTCCCCGACTCTCGGCTCGGTAAGAACGCGCACCAAACCTACTTTCTGGGTTTAGCCTTCAGTGCGGACGGGAAATCCCTCTACGCCTCGATATCCTCCTTAACCGATCCTGAGGGGAAACGACCGGGGAACACGGGCAACGGCATCGCGGTCTATCGCTTCGAGGATGGGCGCGTTACGCCGGAGCGGTTCATCGCCATTCCCTTGCAACCCCTCGGGCCAGGCCATCCGGCGGCGCGGGTGGGAAACGAAGTACCACTGGGCAAGGCTGTGCCCTATCCCGCGGGACTAGTTGTGGTCGCTGGAAGCCGAGAGAAACTCCTCGTGGCGGACAATCTCTCCGATGACGCACTTCTTCTCGATGCCACGACGGGAGACGTCATCCACCGCTTCGATTTGAGTACCCACCTGATTGTACCTGCTTCGTACCCGTACGCCGTGGTGGCCACCAGAGATGGCAAGCAGGGTTACTGCAGCCTTTGGAATGCTTCGCGGGTGGCGGAACTGGATCTTGAAAGCGGGCGCGTCGTAAGAATGATTCCGCTCCTGTCTCCCAACTCATCGGTTGCTCCAGGTTCGCATCCTACGGCCATGCTACTGAGCCCGGATGAGAAGCGTCTTTACGTCACGCTTTCGAACGCAGACCGTGTAGCTGTCATCGACACAGCAGCGGGTGAGGTTTCGGGCCTGCTCGTCACTGGGCTGCCTGGGCAGCGATACGGGGGAAGTTTCCCGAACGCACTTGCCCAAAACGCAGACGGAACGCGTCTTTTTGTAGCTGACGCCTCTGCGGACGCGGTGGCCGTCTTCGATTCGACAACGCTCTTAGATCAACGCGCCCGCACTGCTCCCTCGGGCACTCAAAGTGCCCTCGGCTTTATTCCCACGGAATGGTATCCCACCGCGCTCGCAGTCGCCGGCGGTGACCTCCTGATTGCCACGGGCAAGGGGAAGGGAACGGGCCCGAATTCGAAGCTATTCAAAGGGTCGGCGCTGAGTGAAGGGTCGAAGCCGGGCCACGATTACCCCTACATCGCAACCTTGATTCATGGTTCCATCGCCCGCCTCAGTTATCGCCAGGCGGAGAAGGATCTTCAAAAGCTCACCCAGATTGTCGAAGTGTGCAACCGAATGCGCAGCCAAGCGCAGCAGATCAGGTTCCGGGCCGGGCACAATCCGATCGAGCACATCATTTATATTATCAAGGAGAATCGCAGCTACGATCAGGTGTTCGGCGACTTGAAGGAGGGGAACGGTGACCCCTCACTTGTCATGTATGGCGAGGACATCACGCCGAACCTGCACAAGCTCGCCAAGCAATTCGGCATCCTCGACAACTTCTATGTAAGCGGCGAGGTATCGGGTGACGGGCACGTGTGGTCCACCGCCGCAATCACCACCGACTATGTAGAGAAGACCTGGGAGATCGCTTATCGCGGGTCGGAACGCACCTACGACTATCTGGGCGAAGTGGCGAATGGCTTTCCGTTGCTCGAAGGGCAGCCGGATGTGGACGATCCTGGTACCGGCTACATCTGGACGAATGTGGCTCGCGCGGGACTCAGTCACCGGAACTATGGCGAATTCGTGGCAACCCTCTGGTGCAATGAACTGGATGGAGTGAAGCCTCCCAAGCTGGGTGCGGTGCTAAAACCAGGCGAGGCGCCTTGCGCACAGGATTTCGTCCGCCAGGGTGAGTCGCTGCCCTCGAACGTGGGCGACCCTCATGGCTCACCCAGTCCTTGGCCTTGGCGGATTCCCATGATCGCCGCGAACGTGGCGACCAAGCCCGAACTCGAGGGTCACTTTGATCCCTTCTATGCCGACTGGAACCTTGACTATCCCGATCAGCTACGTGTTGACGAGTTCCTGAACGAATTTGAGGAATTCGTGAAGGCTCGCAAAGAGGGAAAAGACGGGCTGCTGCCCCAGTTCGTACTGGTGTACCTGCCCAACGATCACACCATGGGCACAAGACCCGGAGGGCCGCGGCCGACGGCGATGGTCGCCGACAACGATCTGGCGGTGGGGCGTCTCGTTGACGCCATCTCTCACAGCCCCTACTGGGACGACACTGCGATCTTCATCCTCGAGGACGACGCGCAGGACGGCCCCGACCACGTTGACGCGCATCGCAGCCCGGCGTTCGTCATCAGCAAGTATTCTCCGAGTTCTCCCCAACGGCCTGTCGTGGACAGTAACTTCTACACCACGGTCAACATGATCCGCACGATGGAGGTCTTGCTCGGCCTGCCGCCCATGAACAATAATGATGCCCAGGCGCCCGTCATGGCTATGCTTTTCTCCGGTCCCGGCAATCAGCCGGCGTTCACCGCCGATACTCGCAATCGTGACAACGGCCTCCTCTATCAGACGAATCCGCCCCAGGCGGCTGGAGCCAAGGAGTCATTCGAGCTCGACTTCTCGAAGCCCGACTCCGCGGATACAGTGAAGCTGAACGCAATACTGTGGCGAGATTCCAGGGGAAGCCTGCCGATACCCGCGCCGCACCACGCGGTAGTCAAGCAGGTAGACGGAGATTGAACTCGCGGCCCCTGCGTGATGCGTTCACCGCGGTCATAGACCGCCGCTACAATCGGCTTATCCCGCCGCGAGGGCGATCATTGCCCCCACCATGAACCCTGCCGCCACCCGGCATCGCTGTTGGGTGGGCTGAAGGCCCATGTCGGCTGGAAATGACACCCAAAGCACTCTGAACGACGGCCGAAACGCTTCTGAGTGTCGACTGTCAACTGTAGACTGTTAACTTTTGGTCAGAACAAGCGGAAAGTAACTTCGACTATGCAGCGCACAGGAACGGGAACCCCGTTGCGCTTACCAGGCTGGAATTTCCAAGTCCGCACGGTTTCCAAAGCCTTTTCGTCGAGCCCTAGGCCGAGAGGCCTTACCACGCGAGCATCGGTAACAGTCCCGTTGGTGTCCACCACAATCCAAAGCACCACAGTGCCCTGATACTTCGCCTTGCGGGCTTCCTCCGAGTAAGCGGGTTCGGGTTGGAATATCGGGATCGGGGCACTGACGCCGCCACCCACGCTGTAAGCCCCGCCGCCAAATCCGCCGCCTTCTCCGGGGCCCAAACCGCCACCTTTGCCTGAGCCGATACCGGTCCCCTCACCGGAGCCGATCCCGCCGCCAGTCCCCGGCCCGTTGGAGGGCGGACCCGCAACGCCTAGCGGATCGCCCCAGACCGGGCTGTTCATAGCCATTTGGGGGAGCTTCAACTGCGGCGCACCCAGCAAGGTGGGCTCCACCTGCAAGATGGGGTGAGGGTTCCTAATGACGGCCAGCGGGGGAGCGAGTTGTTGCTTCGCAAATCTGGGAGCCGCGCCTTTCGAGGCTGGCGTCGGCGAGCGGTCGCCTCCTCCTCCACCACCCCCTGCCTTCTTGCCCGCGGCCTCGAGTTCCGCCACGTAGGGCGATATATCAACCACGGCATATTTCGACGACGCCTTGACCGGCTGGTTGATGTGCGCCACGAAAAATGGCAATAAAATGATCGCAACTCCCACTGCATGAACGAGCAGGGAGTTCAGCCACGAGCCCGACTGCGGCTGGTAATCCTGCCAAATCTCCGGGACATCGACGGGCTTTGAGGTAATCGGAATCGAGGGAGGCTTCGGTTTCTCAAACAGCGCCCTGAGTTGGTTGGGAAGATCCAGAATCCAGGGACGCATGTCCGTGGCGGGCAGAGTGGCCCTTCCCCGGTAATACTCTTTTGTTGAAGCCGTGATCTTCGGTTTTTCAAAGAGCGCGCTGAGCTGGTTTGGAATATCCAGAATCCAGGGACGCATGTCCGTGGCGGGCAGAGCGACCTTTCCCCTGTAGTACTCCTTGGGAACCGTGACCTTCGGTTCGTGGAGCATTTGCCAAATCTGCCGGAAAAGGGAAACGGGTGGGAGGGCGGAATCAACGAAGGTGAGGCGGTACTCGGGCTCGGGTTCACGGGGACTTCCGCTCGGCGTGGCGTCCGCCTTGATCTCGACCTGGGATTCACGGGTTGCCATTACGCTCATGTCCTGTCCCTCGGGCCTTTTTGAATGCTTGCGCACAGTCCTCCTGCGCCTTAGTTAAATGATGGCCGCAAGCCCTCCAAAGTTGCTTCCCGGTGTAAATGTTCTTTTGTTTTCCATCGCTGAGGCACTTTTCATATTCTACCACAATCGATGCCCTTGCGGTTTCGGTAATCGCCCACTCCTTCAGGCAAGCAGGGGGCTCAAAAACCCATCTACCCTGGCATTCCGAGGAGCCGCAGGCGACGAGGAATCTCGCAGTGCCTTGTAATACTCCGGGCGAGATTCCTCTCCGTCGGCTGGCGGATCGGAATGACAGCTTGGAAGCGTTTTCCCGCGGCCTGCCAGCGGCCAACTGCCCTCGCCAAGTCAATTGACGTAGCAACCCCGCCTGAAGTTTCATCCGAAGTTGTATCCGAGCTAGACACTGTCTTTGCACGTTCTCTATAATACTTGGCTGACGCACTCAGCGGAGGACGAATGCAGAAGACGCTAGACCTGAAGCACACTCTCAATCTTCCTCGGACTCATTTTTCGATGAAGGCCAACCTTCCCCAGAATGAGCCCCGGTGGCTGGCCAATTGGGCGAAGGGAGATCTCTACGGCCAGATTCGCGCCGCGCGGAAGGACGCCCCAATTTTCACCCTGCACGATGGCCCGCCTTATGCCAACGGCCGCATTCACCTGGGAACAGCGCTCAACAAGATTCTGAAAGACTTCATCGTCAAGTCGAGGACCCAGGAGGGGTTCAATGCTCCCTATCTGCCGGGTTGGGATTGCCACGGGTTACCAATCGAAATCAACGTGGACAAAGAACTAGGGGAACGGAAAGCGCAGATGAGCGTGGTGGAAATCCGGCAGGCCTGCCGGCGCTATGCGGAAAAATATGTGAATATCCAGCGGCAAGACTTCATGCGCCTGGGAGTCTTTGGCGAGTGGGGAAAACCCTACCTCACCATGGGATTTGAGTACGAGGCGGAAATCGCGGAGGTCTTTTTGAAGTTTCTGGCGGGCGGTTATGTCTACCGTGGCCGCAAGCCGGTTTACTGGTGCATCTCTTGCAAGACCGCCCTGGCGGAGGCTGAGGTCGAATATGAAGATCACCGCAGCCGCTCGATTTACGTGCGCTACCCTGTGCTGGCTGATCCGGCGACTTTGGACCCCGCCCTCGAGGGGCGTAAACTCTACGTCATCATCTGGACCACCACGCCCTGGACGCTTCCGGCCAGCATGGCCGTGGCGTTTCATCCCGAGTTCGAGTACGTCGCGGTGGCGGAGAATGGCGGGGATGTGTACCTGGTTGAAAGCCGGCGGCATGATCCGGTGCTGCATGAAACGGGCCTCAAGACCTCGAAGGTCTTGGCCAGAATTCCCGGCCGGAATCTGGAGCGCCTCGAAATGCAGCACCCCTTTCTGGATCGCAAGATTCTGGGTGTGCTGGCGAACTACGTGACGGCTGAGGACGGCACGGGTTGTGTCCACACCGCCCCCGGCCATGGGCGAGAGGACTTCCTTACGGGTGTACAGTACGGGCTGGAAATCTACTGCCCGGTTGGGGATGCGGGAAAATTCACCGAGGGTCTTCCCGAATTCCTAGGGAAAAAGGTCTTTGAGGCAAATGAGCCTATAGTCGAGTTGCTGAAGAGACGGGGTGCGCTGGTGGGACCGGCGGGGTGGCTGACACACTCTTATCCGCACTGCTGGCGCTGTCACAACCCCGTGATCTTCCGCGCCAACGAGCAGTGGTTCATTAACATTGACCATCGTGGATTACGCCTGCAGGCGCTGGAGGAGATCAAGAAGGTGCACTGGTTGCCAGCCTGGGGAGAAGAGCGCATCGCCAACATGATTGCGGAGCGCCCCGACTGGTGCATCTCGCGGCAGCGGTCTTGGGGAGTCCCCATCACGGTCTTCCACTGTGAGACCTGCAAGAAGCCCTTGTTGGACGCGACGCTGGCGCAGCGGGCGCTGGAGCTTTTCCGGAAGGAAGGCGCGGACGCCTGGTACGCGCACTCTGTCGAAGAACTTCTGCCGGCGGGGGCAAAGTGCGCGCAGTGCGGCGGCGCGCGGCTGCGGAAGGAGACGGACATCCTCGACGTCTGGTTTGATTCCGGCTCGAGCCATTTCGTGGTGCTGGGGCGCCGACCGGACATTCCCTGGCCTGCCGACGTATATCTGGAAGCAGGGGATCAGTACCGAGGATGGTTTCATAGTTCGCTTCTGGTCGCGCTGGGCACGCACGGCGCGGCGCCCTACCGCTCGGTCCTCACCCACGGTTGGGTCCTCGACGCCGACCGCCGGGCCATGTCCAAATCCCTCGGAAACGTGATTGACCCCAACGAAGTCATCAAGACCCATGGGGCTGAAATCCTGCGCCTCTGGGTAGCCTCGGTTGAGTTCGGTGAGGACGTGACCATCTCGGCCGATATGTTGGCCCGGCTCTCCGAGGCGTACCGCAAACTTCGCAATACGTTTCGATATTGTCTGGGGAACCTTTACGACTTCGACCCGCAAAAGGATTCGGTGGAGGGTTCGCAGCTCGAGGATCTGGATGCCTGGGCGCTGGCGCGGACGGCGGAATTGCTGGAGCGAGTCCGCGCCGCCTACGAGGAGTACGCCTTCCACAAGGTCTACAGGGCCATCTACGATTTTGCCACCGTCGACCTAAGCGCGTTTTACTTCGATATTCTGAAAGACCGCCTCTATACTGCCCCGGCCCGTTCGACGAGGAGACGTTCGGCGCAAACGGCGATTTACTACATCGCGGAGGCGTTGGTTCGAGCCGTGGCTCCTCTGCTGCCTTTCACGGCCGAGGAAGTGTGGGCAAATCTGCCGGGGCCGCAGGGGCGCGAGAAGAGCGTGCATCTCACCAATTTCCTGCGGCCGGAAGAACTTCGTCAAAGAATCCCGCTCGAGTATTTCCCGCGCCTGGAGAAGTGGCCCCGATTGATCGGGGTTCGCAATGCGGTCCTGAAGGCGCTCGAGGTAGCTCGACAAGAGAAGTTCATCGGCGGCTCGCTGGAGGCCAGGATTTGTCTGGAGGCGAGTGGCGACCTGAAGAATCTGCTCCAGGAATACCAGAGGGCGCTTCCCTCGATCTTCATTGTTTCGCAGGTCGAGTTTGCCACCAGCCCCTTGGCGGGAGCGCCGGATACGGATATTCCCGGTTTTAGGGTCCGGATTGAAAAGGCCCTGGGCAGCAAATGCGAACGCTGCTGGAATTATTCCCAGCAGGTGGGTAACGACAGCCACTATCCGACCGTGTGCGAGAGGTGCTCGGAAGCGCTGGAAGAAATCAGTCATCAGTAATCAGTTGTCAGTTTTCTGTTCTCAGTCGTCAGTGGTCCGTAGTCCGTTGTCCGTCGTCCGCAGCAACTGACCACTGACGACTGGCCACTGACAACTGGCAACGGACAACTGACGACGGACAACGAACTACTAAGCTATGTCGCAAACGCGCGCAATCCGCGTCAACAGCTTTCAGCGTATTGTCTGGGCGGTCATTGCGGTCGTAGTGTTCGCCGGGGACCAAGTGACAAAGGCGGTGGTGGAGGAGGCGATCCCGGAGCACACGACGGTTCCCGTCCTGCCGCACTTTCTCAACCTCATTCATACCAAGAACACGGGCGCCGCTTTTGGTCTGTTCTCTGACTCGCCGGCGCCTTGGAAAACCCTACTGCTCATCGTTGTCTCGAGCTTGTTGCTGGCTATGGTGATCGCCGTTATGTGGCGGAACCGGCAGCTCCGCTGGGTGACGGGCGTGGGGCTCGCCCTGATCCTTGGCGGCGCGCTTTCCAATCTCTTCGATCGTATCCGGCTGGGTCGAGTCGTGGACTTCGTTGACGTTTACTTCCGCAGCTATCACTGGCCCACTTTCAATCTTGCCGACAGCGCCATTGTAGTGGGAGCGGGGTTGCTGATGTTCCAGTTGCTTTTCTTGGAGTGACGGGGAAGAGGAAACTGGAAAATGGAAACTCGAAACTGGAAGTTCGAAAATGGAAACTCGAGAATGGGAAGCCGAGAAACGAAATTCTGAGAGACCTGGATGCACAGCCTGGTAGAGCCGCAACCAAACACGTAGGGCCGAACGGCGTTCGGCCCTCGGGCGAGCGCCGCTCGCCCCTACGAAACGCCTAAAATCTTCGTGGGGCAACAACGTCCTAGCGACTAGTGCTACAGGGCGGGCGCGCAATAACTGCTGATTGCACGCCCCCGGCTTGAACTAAGAGCAGAACGACCACGATTCCCGAGTTTCGGGTTTCCATTTTCGATTTTCGAGTCTCAATGTCCGAAGTGCGCAATTACCATGCCGGGGCAGAAGATGCCGGAGAGCGGCTCGACGTCTTCCTGACCCGGCAGATGCCGGATTGGAGCCGCAGCCAGGTACAACGCCTGATTCGCTCGGGACTGGTCAGTGTCGGCGAGCGCTTGGCCCGCAAGGGAGGAGAAGAGGTGCAAGCCGGCGACATCATCTCGGCGCGCGCGGAACGAGAAGAGTTGGCGGCCACGCCGGAAGCGTTGCCTCTTTCCATCCTGTACGAGGATGAGGATCTGTTGGTGGTGAATAAGCCGGCGGGGATGGCGGTGCACCTGGGAGCGGGCTTGAAATCAGGTACGCTTGTTAATGCCCTCCTGCACCACGTCAAGAGCCTTTCCTCCGCCGGCGACGCGAGCCGTCCTGGGATTGTGCATCGTCTGGATAAGATGACTTCAGGGTTGGTGGTGGTGGCGAAAAACGATGCCGCGCACCGGCAACTGGCCGAGCAGTTCAAATCGCGCGTGGTGCGCAAGACTTATATTCTTCTGGTCCACGGGCGGGTAAGCAGCGCGCGGGGTGAAATCTCGAAGCCTGTGGGGCGCGATCCAGTGAGGCGCACCCGCATGAAAGTCGGGGGGCTGCGCCCGCGGGAGGCGCTCACCCGTTACGAGGTCATCCGCCGGTTTCGCGATTTCACACTGATCGAGGCCCACCCCGAAACCGGCCGAACGCACCAGATACGGGTTCACTTCGCGGCCCTCGGCCACCCCATTGTCGGCGACACAACTTACGGCGCGCGGGGCAAGCTCCGTATCGAGGGCAGGGAAGTGGCGACGCTGTCGCGGACCTTTCTCCACGCAGGCGTTTTGGAGTTTCAACACCCGCGCCTGCGCCGCGCAGTCAGCTTCTCGGCCCCTCTTCCTCCCGAGCTGGCGGAGTTCCTCGCCTCGCTTTCAGGACGAACGTGAGCGGCACGCCTGAGCGAAAGCGCGCATGCGATGGCCGGGGGATTTGGTCATCAGCTCGGCAAAGCGGGGAATGACGAGGTCCCGGAAGGGAGCCCAACCCGAATGAGGCCAACAAGGAGCGAGGACAAGGAGCGAGGAAGAGCGAGGAAGAAATTTGGCGACGCGCGGCCTCTCGCTGTATAATTGCGGTTCGGCATTCCAATTAAGCAGCTCTTGGGTGGCTGGCAATTGCAAAGGAGGGAAACAATGAAACGACTTCTCATCGCGGTTCTGGCAGTGGGATTGCTGATTGTAGTGGCAGAGAGCGCACTTGCTCAACGCAACCCTCGCGAAACGTCGAAGATAAGCCTGGGTGGCAAGGCGGTCTCAGTGGAATACGGACGCCCTTCTTTGAAGGGCCGCTCGGTGGCCGAATTACTCGACCAGTTGAAGCCGGGTGACTTCTGGCGGCTGGGGGCTGACAAATCCGCCACTTTTTCCACCGCCGCGGATCTGCAATTCGGTGATGTGACAGTCCCGAGTGGCGAGTACAGCCTTTGGGCACAGCGGGGAGAGGACAATTCCTGGAAGCTGGTGTTTAACAAGCAGCACGGGCAGTGGGGGACAACACACGATGCTTCACAAGATCTTGCTTCTGTTCCCCTGAAGGAGAGCAAGGCTGCCAACTCTGCGGAGATGGTCACGATTAGCCTCACAAAGCAGGGGGGCGGCGGAGTCATTGCCATTCAGTGGGGCGACATGAAGTTGACAGCGAGTTTCAAAGCGAAGTAGTTCGAAGAAATTTTGGAACAATTTTCCAAAGATGAGTGTCTGAGTTAGTGGAGAAATTATCGGAGGATTAGTGTAATCATGGTTATTATCGTGATCGTGGGTGGACTTTTTGCAGGCGCAGCTATTCTTGCAGTTCTCAAGAACACGAGCAAAGCAAGAGAATCAAAGGTCACCAAGCTGGACATTGGCTAGCCTGGGAATGTACCTCAACTTGGCAGCTTGGGCCGCCTCCTAACGTATAATCCCAGCGACATCACGGGTTGGTCGTCAGGCTTAGGCGCGAGGGGGGTAGTGTGGACTGGCTGGGGACTAGGGGCTGGGACGAGGCCTCAAAGATTAGGGGCGCGGCAAGCCTGGTCCCTAGTCGCCAGCCCCCAGTCCCCAGCTCCTAGCCCCCAGGTTACTGGCCACTCGCGGCGGCAGTCGTAGTATTAGCCTTTGGGGCATAGTATCCGGGACGGGTGCGGACGGCGAGTTTCGTGTGACTACCCGATGCAAAGGCGTCCACACGAACATTGCGGAAGGTTCCGTCTTTTCTTGCATTGCTGGGATAGTAGGCGAGTGTGTATTGGTTCCGAATGTCGTGAGCGATCTGCTCGCAGGTGCTCTGAACTTCATCGAGAGATTTTGGAAGGTAGGCCTCACCGCCGCTGACCTCCGCGAGTTTCTCGAGGATCTTGGCAGCCCGGCGAGCGCTGGCGCCATGTATTTTGAACAGCCCGCCGGGTTCTTCCGAGCCCAGCAAGCCAATCGTGTAGATGACGGCATTGGATTTCTGCGCGTAGCCAAGCAGTTCCTCGAAGGTGTAACGGCTGGCGTTATCTTCTCCGTCGGTAACGGCAAGTATGACCTTCTTATCCCGGTTGCCGAGCTTGACATGGTCCAGTGAGGCATAGACGGCGTCGTAGAGCGCTGTCCCACCCCTGGAATCGATCTTATCCAGAGCGCTCTTCAGATCTTCGATATTGCTGGCAAACTCTCCCGGGGTGTCGAGGTAATAGACGTCATTGAAATTGACCACGAAAACCTGGTCCTGGGGATTGGAGGTCTTCACAAAGGTCAGAGCTGCGGCATTCACGGCCTGCCGCTTCTCGCGCATGCTGCCGCTGTCGTCGATCACAATGCCCATGGTCACCGGGATGTCGGCATGGCTGAATACCGAAAGCTTTTGCAGCGCCCCGTCTTCGTAGACCCGGAAGTCTTCCCCCTTGAGATCGTTGACGATTCGACCCCGCTTGTCGACTACGGTGGCGTGCAGGACCACAAGGTTCACGTCAACGTTGATGGTGTACTCTTTGCCTTTCTTCTCTTCCGGGGAAGGGTGCGGATTTGCAGGCCGGGGCGCCTGGGAGAAAAGGCAGTTCGGGGCAGTGGAGACCGCCAAGAGTACGGCGCAACTCCAAAGTGTAATTCGAATCGGGAAACTCATGCTATTGTGTCGGGAGCATAGTATCCAGTGCGTGAATATACCTGAAGCGGGGGCAGCCCGCGGGGGGGATTGAGTTTTACCTTAATACGCCTCCAGTGACCATCGCGGACCAGGTTCGAGGGGCGATACCCGAGGACGTACTGGTTCCTCAGCTCGATGGAAATCTTTTCGGCGATGTCGGGCAGTTCGTTGGCATCCTCGACACTGAACATTCGGCCCCCGGAGACCTCCGCCAAGTCTGCCAGCAGGCTAGGTCCACCTGCTTCCTCCGGCGTCCGCCCGCGGGAGGAAAGCGGTTCAAATATCCCCACAGCATAAATTTGCACGTCGGACTCCCTGACCGCCCGCTTGATGTCGTTCTCCGTGTACCGGCTGTGGTTGTCGCCCCCGTCGGAGATGACCAGCAAGGCTCTCCGATTGGTCGTGGCTTTCTTCATTTCGTGCAACCCCAGGTAGATGGCATCCAGCAAGGCCGTTCTTCCCCCCGCCTTCACAAACAGCAACCGGTCCTGAATGTTCTCGAACTTCGCCGTGAAGCCCGCGATCAGGTTGGGCCGGTCACTGAAGTTGATGAGCATAAATTCATCCTGGGGGTTAGATGTCTTGAAAAACTGCAAGGCTGCTTCCTTGGATTTCTGGATCTTGTCGCTCATCGAGCCGCTGCTATCAAAAATCAGCCCGACCGAAATGGGCGCATCTTCGGTGGAAAAAGCTTCGATCTTCTGTTCGACTCTTTCATCGAACACCTGAAAATTGCTCTGCTCAAGGCCCGTTACAATCCGGTCGAACGGATCGGTGACTGTCACATTGACCACCACCAGGTTGACGTCCACCTGAAAGGGCGCCACATGGATATCGGGTTTGCTGATCGTGACGCGCGGAGATTGGGCGTCGGCAGGCGGTTGCTGTGCGCTGTGCTCATCCGCCGCTCGAGGGGTGGCGGCAAGTCCCAAAATACTTCCTGCCGCGAGACTCAGCATCCAGAGTCGGGAAACGTGGCGAATTGAATGCGCTTTCATCCTCGCGGTCCCCTCCCCACAAAGGGGCGCCCGCCCCCGGACTTATCCTGCCCTTGCGACCCTGCCTGGTCAACCCAGCTTTTTATTTTAACATAGTTCTTGTTTCTCATTGTTTAGATGCTGGAGGCGGAAGGTTTGGATGAGAAAGATTTGTCGTTGACAAACCCTGCCGCCGACTGGATAATTGCCCGTACCGATTCCTTCCGAGAATGTTCACTTCGGTACTAAGGACCTGACCGGGTGGCCCGAGGCTCCAAGGGCCATTAGGGGCGCAGTATAACAAGTGCTGGGTGGAAAAACGCCAACCTGTTAGACCATCTCAAGGAGGCTCATGGACGCCAAATACATCTTCGTCACCGGCGGTGTAGTCAGTTCGCTGGGTAAAGGTCTGGCCTCCGCCTCGATGGGGTGTTTGCTCGAGGCGCGGGGACTCAAGGTCTCCTTCCTGAAATTGGACCCTTACTTAAACGTTGATCCGGGAACCATGAGCCCGTTTCAGCATGGCGAAGTCTTCGTCACCGATGACGGCGCGGAAACCGACCTGGACCTCGGCCACTACGAGCGTTTTAGCCATGCCCGGATGCGGCATGACAATAATTGCACCGCCGGACGTATCTACGAGATCATCATCACCAAGGAACGGCGTGGCGATTACCTGGGGAAAACCGTCCAAGTCATTCCCCATGTTACCAACGAAATCAAGGCGGCCATCAAAAAGGTCTCGAATGACGTCGATGTAGTGATCGTGGAAGTGGGCGGCACCGTGGGAGACATCGAATCGCTTCCCTTCCTCGAGGCGATTCGCCAGATGCGGCAGGAGCTGGGTCGGGAAAACGTGCTCTTCGTGCATTTGACGCTCGTCCCCTACATACAAACTTCCGGTGAACAAAAGACCAAGCCCACGCAACATTCTGTGAAGGAACTGCGCGAGATCGGCATTCAGCCTGATATCCTGCTGTGCCGTACGGACCGCTTTCTTTCTGCCGAGATAAAATCCAAGATTGCCCTATTCTGCAGTGTCCCTGAAGATGCCGTCATCACCGCCAAGGATGTGGACAACATCTACGAAGTGCCGTTGATTCTGGGGCAGGAAGGATTGGATTCCCAGATTCTGCGCTGCCTGAACCTGAAGACCGGGGAGCGCGACGTCCAACCCTGGATTGACCTTGTGGACCGCATCCGGCATCCCCAGGATGAGGTAACTATCGGTATTGTGGGAAAGTACGTCGGCTACCAGGACTCCTACAAAAGTTTGAACGAAGCCCTGGTCCACGGCAGCATTGCCCATGACTTGAAGCTTAACAAGGTCTGGGTGGAAGCGGAGGGGCTGGAGGGTGAAGACTGGGAAGGGCAACTGCAAGAGCTGGACGGCATCTTGGTCCCAGGAGGCTTCGGAAAACGCGGAATCCAGGGTATGGTGCGGGGCATCCAATTCGCCCGCCAGCGCAAGGTGCCCTATTTTGGCATTTGCCTGGGCATGCAGTGCGCGGTCATCGAGTTCGCGCGCCATGTCTGCGGTTTGACCGGCGCTGATAGTTCAGAATTTGACCCTCACACGCCCCACCGCGTCATCTACAAACTGCGTGAATTGCGAGGCGTTGATGAGCTTGGGGGAACTATGCGCTTGGGTGCCTGGGCCGCCCGGCTCAAACCCGGCTCTTTTGCTCATCAGGCCTACGGGCAGCTAGAGATTTCCGAGCGCCACCGCCATCGCTACGAATTCAACCGTGAATACGAGGAAACCCTCGTTGCCAAAGGGCTGGACCTGGTGGGGGTGACCCCGGACGGGACCTACGTGGAAATTGTCGAAATCCGCGACCACCCGTGGTTTCTGGGCTGCCAGTTTCATCCCGAATTCAAGTCGCGTCCCCTTGAGCCTCACCCCCTATTCAAAGCCTTCATCGGCGCAGCCTATCAATATCGCCGAAAAAGGTTGGGCGCATTTCCAAGCGCTTTATTGGCGGAAGAGGCTAAGGTGGCCGCCTCCGAACCGGTGGGCACCTAGCGGAAACTGGAAAATGGAAATTGGTCGCAGCCTTGGTTCCGTAGTCGAAACCGGGAAATGGAAACTCGCAGGTTTGGTTTTAATTTCTGTCATTCTGAGCGAAGCGAAGAATCTCTGCAGTTGGTAAGTTCCGGAACTGCCGAGATTCTTCGCTTCGCTCAGAATGACAAGCCAGTAATCGTGAGTGAGCAATGATTCATGTGGTTCCTGTTGGCAAACTGAGGCTGGGAGCCGGCCACCCACTCTTTGTAATTGCCGGGCCGTGCGTCATCGAGAACGAGCGACATACCTTGATGATCGCCGAGCGCTTGGCCGCCATTACCCACGCCCTCCGGATTCCCTACCTCTTCAAGGCTTCCTTCGACAAGGCTAACCGCACCTCGCTCGATTCCTATCGCGGCCCCGGTCTGGTGCGAGGGCTTCAGATCCTGGCACGTGTCAAAAGGGAGTTGGGCGTGGCCGTCTTGACTGACGTGCACGAACCGGCACAGGTTGGGCCGGCTGCGGAAGTCTGCGATGTCATCCAAATTCCCGCGTTCCTCTGCCGTCAGACCGATCTGCTGCTCGAGGCAGGCCGGTCGGGCGCGGTGGTGAATATCAAGAAGGGACAATTCCTTTCGCCCTGGGATATTCGCCATGCTCTCGAAAAGGTCAAGAGCCAAGGGAACCAGCGCATCCTCGTGACCGAGCGAGGGAGCGCGTTCGGCTATAACAACCTCGTGGTGGACATTCGAGGCCTCGCCGTCATGAAAGGTTTCGGATTCCCGGTGGTCCTTGACGTGACCCACGCCTTGCAATTGCCGGGGGGTGAAGGCCACAAGAGCGGTGGACAACCGCAGTTCATCAGTACCATGGCGCGGGCGGGAGTGGCGGCGGGAGTAGATGGCCTGTTCGTGGAAGTCCACAACCGTCCTGAGCAGGCCCTGTCGGACGGCGCCAACGCGCTGCCCCTTCGGCAGTTCCAAGGCCTAATGAGGAGCCTCCGCGATCTTGGCAGGTTTGTAAGAAACTTGCCCTACGAAACTCGGTAGCGGGTCAGTTTGGAGTCGTAGCGGCGATCCCGCGTCTGCGGGATCGCCACGTGGCGGCACCAAGCCGCCTCTACATCGAACTGACCCACTTCCCGAAACCTGCTCGACTTGACAACCCTTCTTCCCCTCCCGTAGCATAGCCTTTCAAGTTTCGTCTTTCTATTCCGGAACGCGAATTGTTACGTAGCCCTGCCGGAAAAAGAGAATCGGCGGCAGCCACATGAGTGTGTGGGTTTTTGAGCGGCTCTGGAGCGAGGTGTAACCGTGAGAATTTCGGCCCGTTTCGCCGACGATGTTGCGATCGTGAGCTTGAGCGGAAGATTCCTGGCGGGAAGTGACGGGCCCTACCTGCGGCAAAAGGTGAAAGACTTCATCGACGCGGGGACGAGAAAACTCATCGTGGATTTTTCCGAGGTCCCTTACATTGATTCCACGGGTTTGGGTTTTCTTGCGGGGGCTCGAGTGACGGCTCAGAATGCCGGCACGCGATTGGTCTTGGCGAATGTTAATACCCACGTTCAGAAGATCCTGGATGACGTTAAGCTCTCGCAATTCTTCGTCATTGCGCCGGACGAGGCGGCGGCCATGGCCAAGGTGAATGAAGCAGACCCGCTCGCCTCGGACCTTCCCTTGGATCCAACCAAGAGCCCCAAAGGGAAAAAACGATCCCTCAACCCGGCGGAATCCTGAGATGGCCGCACTCCAAAGCCGAGTGGAACGAATTCTGGTCTTCTCGGTTGTCGTCCTGAATCTTCTGTTTGCCGCCTTGCCACAGCTGTCTGCCCAATCGAACACACGCCTGCTGTTGGCTGCGGGGTCCGGTGTGCCGGGGCACACGGGCTTCTCCTTCGGGCCGTTCTCCGGCTTGGCGATGAATGACAACCGGGAGATCGCCTTCCTTTCCTCCTTGCGCAGTCCGCGGAATGAGTTGCGCGCGGTGGTCAGGTCCAGCGGCGTAAGTTTTTCTGTGGTGGCCTTTCAGGGCCTTCAGGCGCCGGTCCCCAAGACGTCCTACGATTCCTTTAGCGCGCCTAGCCTTAATGACGCAGGGGTGATTTGCTTTGCGGCTGGCTTGAAGGACCCGGAGGGAAACCTCAGCAGCGCCATTATCCGCGTGGACGGAACGGGCGCCCGGTCCCTGGTGACAGGCACAGACAGCCTGCCGGGAATTCCGGACGCCACCTTCCTGGAATTCTCAGCGCCTCTGATCAACTCGCAAGGAAACATCGTGTTCGGGGCGCGCTGGGGCGGAAAAAATCCGGGTACGGGCTTGTTCCTGTGGACGCCACGCGAGCTTCGAAGGTTGGAATTTCCGGCGGGCGTTTCCCCGGCGCCTAAAGACTTGTTCGAACCCATCTTCTTCAGCCACGATGAGGCGGCGCTGGTCGTCCGCGGCACTCCTGCGGAGGCGGCCATCGAGCAGTTCTTCCGCGCGGTCGCGATTCGCAGTTTTCAGGAGCTCAAGCCCCCACCCGAGCCGGCAGAAACAGTTCAGATTCTTGCTCCGCGGGCGGGCCAGGCGGCGGTTCAATTGGTTCTGGTGGTCATGGAGGGTGAGAACGTGCAGACGGCGCTCTTGCCGGGGGACCCTTCCCAGCCGGTGATGGCAAGGCATACTGCGGGCGCCCCTGAGGTCAAGCCCCTCGGGCAGATCGAGGGTCAGACCACTTCCGCGCGGGGAAACATCATCTTTGCCGCCACACCCCTCGATTCGCCCGATGATGTGGGGCTCTACTGCTTCTGCGAAGGTCAAGTCTCACGCCTGACCTCAACGGAGGAGTTCTCACCCGTTATTCAAACGGCGCCGGGCAAGCCGATCCTTTCTTTGGTGGGCGATTCCCAACAAACCGAAGTCTTCATCGCGCCGGGCGCCCCCGAGGGCGGGTTGGCCATCTACGTCACGTCCATTCCGTAAGAACAGTCGAGGGTCGAGAGTCGAGAGTCGAAAGTCGAACAGCCGAAGACTTGAAGAGTCTAAGAGTCCAAGAGTCAAGGCAGTCGGTAGTCAAGGAGTCGAAGAGTCGAAGGCCGGAAGCACGGCCGTCACACAATCTTCCGACCCTCAGCTTCGCGTTCGCGACTATGACTGTTGGCTGCCGAGTTCTCGACTTCTTGTCTCCTCGACTCTTGACCTTCCGACTTTCGACTCTCGACTCTCGACTCCTCGACTGTTCTCACACCGCCAGCTTCCAGGGAGCCCGATATTCACGGCTCAAAAGCTTTTGTGCCGCCGGGCCGCCCTTGGTTAGCCGTTGGCCCGCCACGTCCCATTCCAACCGCTCCTTGCTCCGCAGGGCAACGTTCCCCAGCAGGCAGGCGCTGGTCGAATGGTAGCCATATTCAATATCGGTTTGCGATAGCTTGCGGGTCTTCATGCACTCCAGCATGTTGGCCACGTGGTTGGCCAGCCCGTCGTCCACCCTTTCCATTTTCATTTCGGCGGTTTTTGCTGTTTGTTTTCCGTCGGTATATTCGCCTTTCACGACTTGAAGGCCCGTTTCCGGAAAGACTTCAAAGCCCTCGCGGTCCACAAACATCATTCCGTCCGTGCCATGGAACTCGATTCCGTAACCGTGCTTGTCCATTCCGTAGCCGTTGCACAGCCGGTTTTCGTACGTGGCCACGAACTCGGGGTATTCGAGCGTGATCTGGAGCGTATCGGGGGTGTCGCTATTGTCTTTGAGGTAGAACTTCCTGCCCAAAGCCGTGACAGCGTGCGGGCCGTCGACGCGCATTCCCCACTGTACAATGTCCATCAGATGCACCATCCAGTCACCGGGCCAGCCGTTGGCATAATCGTAGAAGTAGCGGAAGGTTGACCAGCGGTCGCCCACCCCGAAGCGGTTCCAGTTATAGGGCACTTTCGGCGCGGGCCCTAGCCACATGTCCCAGTCGAGTCCCGCGGGCGGGTCGGAATCCGGCGGATTGCCGATGCCGTCCGGGTAGATGTTGGAATAGTTCCAGGTGCGCGCATAGCTGACCTTCCCGATCAGCCCATCCTGGACGAGTTGCGCGGCTTTCTGGAAGTGCAGGTTGGAGCGCTGCCAAAGCCCCACTTGCACAACCCGTTTGTACTTCCTTGCCGCCCCCACCATCTTCTTACCTTCCTCGACGGCAACGCAGATGGGTTTTTCAACGTATACGTCCTTCCCCGCCTGGCAGGCCATGACGGTAGGCAGGGCGTGCCAATGGTCGGGGGTGGCGACGATGACCGCGTCAATATCTTTGTCGTCGAGGACTTGCCGAAAGTCCTTCAGGGCTTTCGCCTTTCCGCCCGCCGCCTTGAGCCCGTTCTGCAAATTGGGTTCGTAGACGTCGCACACGGCGGCGACTTCCACACCCTGCTTTATGAAATGCCCCATGTTGTCCACGCCCTGGCGTCCGCAGCCGATCAGCCCCAGCCGGATTCTGTCGTTGGCCCCCAGGACGTTACGCACGCCGGCGCCGGACATCGCCAGGCTGATGCCTGCGGTGCTCACCGCCGCCCGCTTGATGAAATCTCGTCGATTGATTTGCTCGCTCATAGGTCGTTCCCCTTTTTCGCAATTGAAGATGTCCTTCATGGCGCCGCCTATTGTAACAGGCTTTCAATGCCATCGCTCTTTAAGGTAGATTAGCCAGGGCATGATGCTTCGCCTCAATTCGCTGTTTGCGGGCAATCTTCTTCCTGGCAAGCCCCGCGTGAGGTGCGCGCCGTGGTGTGGCAGTGCTGGTTCACGGATTTGAAGGTCAAACGGGCAGAGGGTTTGTGGTGGAGGCGCGAGCTCCTCGGCCTTTACGCGCCCACGCTCGAGCTCGAGCCGGACGGCTCTGTCGGCGCGGTCGCTATGCCCGACACGCAGGCCATCCTGCCTCCGTAAGAATTGCCGATTGTCGATCGTCGATTGTCGATTGGCAGTGGACCAATCCGACACGACGGTTTTTCAATCGACAATCGGCAATCAGCAATCGGCAATCGTCCCCAAATGCGCTGCACCGCTTCAAGCCCATAACATTTCTGGGTGAGCCGTGGGGCCATCAATGTGCCCGACGAGGTGATGCTGCATGTCGTCATGGAGGACCGACATGTCGCGGCGCAACTGATTCATCTTCTCAGCGCTGAAGGGTGTGAAGGTGCGGGCCAGCTCCACATTGTGCTCGAGCATCTCCACTCGCGGCATGCCTGCTACCGCGACCGTGACCGGCAAGCTCATGGCAAAATGCAGGAGCGTATCCGCATCCATCTTGCCGCCTTCCGTGCCGATCAGGAACTCCTGGCCAAAAACTTTCATGGCGATAACGCCCAGGCCCTTCTTGTTGGCGGCCACCAGGGCGGTCTTCTCAAACTCGCCGGTGCCGGTGGGGTTCAGCGCCATCTGGGTGCAGTCGAGCGGATGGCGTTCGATGGCCTGCGCCAGAACCGCGCCTTCGGTGTGGCTGGTCATGCCGATAAAGCGCGCCATCTTCTGTTCTTTCGCTTCCAGCAATCCCTTGAGGGCGCCGTCGGGGGCTTCGAGCTTTTCCAAGTCATTGGCGTGGCGCAGGTCGTGAATGTGCACCAGGTCCACGTGGTCGGTCTGGAGGCGCTTCAGGCTGCCCTCCAGGCGGCTCATGAAGCCGTCGCGTGTACGGTCGGAAATCTTGGTCGCCAGCCACACTTCCTTGCGGCGCGTGGCCATGACCTTGCCAACCCATGTTTCGCTCTTGCCGTCGCCGTAAGCATAGGCGGTATCGACGTAGGTGATGCCCAGATCAAGAGCGTGGTTAAGCACTTCGACAGCTTTGTCCTCGTCCTTGTACATCAGGAAACGGCTGCCGCAGCCAAAAGCCAGAATGGAAACTTTGGCGCCCGTGTGGCCCAAGGTGCGATGCGGTATGGCATGTTCTTTTGCCGTGGCGAGATTCGTCCACAAGGGAAGGCTGGCGCTCGCCGCTCCCCCCAGGGCGATGCTTTCCAGGAATTTCCTTCTCGAAACATCGTTGCTCATAGCGACTCCTCAACAAAAGTTTGGCGAAGGTGGATGTCTTGCGATCAGTTTCTGCTAGCCCCAGATCATTATACCCCTTGGCAGGACGCCGAAAAACATTTTTGAACGCTGTCATTCCGAGCGAAGCGAGGAATCGCGCACTGCGTTGAAAATGCTCAGAGCGAGATTCCTCGCTTCGCTCGGAATGACAGCCTGGAGGGGTTCTTCAGCAGCCTGTCAGGGGCGGCAACCGGCATCATTTGATGAAAGTTTGACGTCCGTGTAGTCGCCGGTCTCATCGAACGATCCGAGACCGATCTGGCCGCACTTGAAGGTCTTGTTGACCAGCGAAAAATGCGGCTGGGCCTCGTCGTCGACAAAGACTTTTATCGAACCTGAATTTACATCCCGCTCCACGCGGACCTTGTGCCAATTCTTGTCGGGAAGCGCCGACGGCGCTTCCAGGCCCGCGATGCGACGGCGCGGAGCGCCATCCACCAGGAAGATTCCGTTGTGGACTGCTTGCTGGGCGCCGGTGTCAACCGATAGGTGGGTGTAGTAGAAGTGCACTGGGTCGACGTAGTTGAAAGCGATCGCCATCGAGCTGCCCTCGCGCCGCACCCGCGTCTCGAGAGTGAAGCTTCCCACCGTGATGCCCTTCAGCCGAGCGAACTGAATGGGGTGGCGAGGCTCCTCAGCGTCGCGTTCCCGCAGCATGTGCAGGTAATGCAGCGGGCCCTCTTGTTGGACTGCCCAGTCCTCGGGGTAAGGAAGTTCATAACGATCGAGCTTGCCGGAAGAGAAGTTGTCGTGAAAGATGATCTTCCCCGCCGCCGGTTGCGCCACGATTGCAGTTATAAGAATGCAAAGAGCTGCAACGCAGAAAGCCAATCCGGCGAGCAACATTTTTGCGCGCGAGTTGGGCATGGATAAACCCTCCTGGAAGCAATTTGACGGAAGCAAAGATTATCCGGCCTTGCCCCTAATGGCAAGCTTCTTGCCCGCTACCTGCCGGGAATGTCGTAGCGACACGGCGCACGAGATCAGAGAAAGGCCTTGCGATCGAGATACGGTCTATAAACTAACTCCTTCGTATTCAACAACATTCCCGCTTTTAGGCCTTAAGTGCCTTTGTTTTCTATAACATTCCAGCTTTGCCCGGCAGCATTCCAAAGCGATCCTTTGTTTTCATGGACATTCGCGCATTGTTCGCTCAGATTTGAAGAATTCTTTTCCGCCAGCGCCGCAGAAACTGACCCATTGTCCGAGGTACGCTGGGCCAAATTGTGAGCTTTTTGTCCTCCTGAGCAGATTCTCGAGAGTCGGTTGTGGTGGGCAGTATCATTGCCGCATAGTGCTCCCGGGAGCCCCTGACCTCCTGCACAGCTTCAACCTATTATTCTAGCCTATCTCGTTTCGCCTGTCAAGAGACAGGAAGTCCATGTCGCGGGACCAAGCCGTCTTTTTCGGGGAAGGGGATGGTAGGTGGCTACGGTGAATTCACTATGCAAATTGATCGTAGGTTCGTCGGCGATGATCGGCTGGCTCCAGGGCGAAGAGCCGGCTCGCGCCAAAGTGCGCGAACTTCTGGAGGAGGCATCGCGGCGTGAGGCCAAGGTCAGCATCTCGCTGCTCAACGCCGGCGAAGTCTTCTACCTGATCGCGAAGCGCCACGGGGCCGCGCCAGCCGAGCGCTTCCTTGCCGACCTCGCCATGATGCCGATTCAGGCCCTCCTCCCCGACCGAAGATTGATCCTGGGCGCGGCTCGCTTGAAGAGCCGCAACCCGATTTCTTACGCGGATGCGTTTGCCGTGGAAACGGCCCGGGAGCAAAACGCCAGCTTGGTGACCGGCGATCCCGAACTGTGGCAACTCTCCAAACGAGAGCCCATCGAGCTCCTTTGGGTGGGTAAGAGTCAGGCCCACTGACGCCGAGCCTGGGCGCGCGACGGCCGGGTTCAGGACTGGCAATGATGCGGCGGTTCTGAGTATAAATCGCCTCGCCTGATTTCAGCCCCGTCTGAGGGCCGTAGACCTGCGCTCTGCGCTAGCCTGCGCGGTTATTGGACAGTAAACGACAGTCCTCAAGTCTTCCTGTCTGGAAGCTTAATGCCCAGATTTGCGAAGGTCTTGTCGAAAGTCCCAGAAAGAACCATCTGTGTAAATATCTCGTAGGGGTCGTGAACGTCCCCAGCTTTCCTGGGGCTCTCTGAAATATAGAGAATTACTATCTTGCGGTGCTTTGAGGAAGCTACGTAGCAGATCCGCGTTCTGCCCTTCTTGATGCGGAATATGTTGGAAAGATGACCCGACAAAGACTTGCTTGGGTTTAAAGGATCATGGGGGATGATTCTGGTGACGGCCTCATCGACCATGTTAAAAAGCTTCACCTTCGCGTTCGAATCGTCCCCCGCATCCAGACATACTTGGGCATCCTCGTAGAGCTTTCTGTATACCCTTTCAGCGGTCTGGGTTAATTCAACCTCAAATTCAGCAGAAGACACGGGTGTGCTCCAGATCTCACTTCTTCTTGCCCAGCGAGGCCTTGATCTCCGAAAGCGGTTTCGTTCGTCCCGCCTCGAAGTCCTTCAGTCCGGCCAGAAGTGCAGCCGTTTCCTCCCTGTTTGTCAACAGTTCAACAGCAGCCATCAGTGATTCGAGTTCGTTTTGGAGGATCAGATACTTTTCGTACTTCACCAACACGGCCAGCGGCGTGTCGTTTTCTTGCAGCACAAGGGTCTCCTCGATCTTTCGCAGATCATCGGAATTTAGTTTCCGCAGCTTGCTGACACCAACATGCCTGACATTGGGGTCAATCTTCGGGATGTTCAAACCTTGCAGCGTCAAAGTGTTTTTCCTCCTTGCTGGAGGTGCTCGTTTTTTGTCCTCCGAGTTTTGGATGCGCGTGTCGCGCCCATTGCATAACTATAGGCAGTATTTTGCCGGTTATCAAGTAACATATTTGTGTTCATACTAGCAAACTGTTGTCCTTTTCAACTTGTTGCGTTGCCAGTATTTTGCACGTGAGACCTCTCGGAGTGTGATTTCCTCGGTCAGAGCGTTTCTCCTTTTCTGCCCGCTGTCTAGTGTCACCTGTTCTTGAAGAACCGCAGGCACAGGCGGCGCTTGCGCAGCGTTTGCTTTTGACGCGGCAGAAGTGTATTGCAGTTCTGCAATCGGAATGTGTATCATGCCCCCATTCACATTGATGAGGAAGGAGAACGCACCCATGCGCGAAAGGAAACTCCCCGAAGACTGGGACAGGCGGGCATTTCTGCAACTCTTGGGCGTCAGCGCGCTCGGCTTGGCAGTGCCGGGCTGGAAGATTCTGGCGGCCGAAAGGGCCGGCTCGAAACCCTTGCGCGGAATTTTCCCTATTGCGCAGACCCCGTTCACTGAGTCGAACAAGCTGGACCTGCACGCCCTCGTGGAAGAAGTGCGATTCATCGACCGCGGCGGAGTACACGGGTTCGTCTGGCCGCAGATGGCAAGCGAGTGGATGACCTTGACCGAGGCGGAACGCCTGGAGGGAAACGAGGCCATCGCTTCCACCGGCAAGAAATTGCGCCCCGCGATCGTGATTGGCGTGCAGGGTCCGGACCTGGCCAGCGCAATTAAATATGCGAAACATGCGGAAAAGGTGGGCGCCGACGCCATCATATCGCTTCCGCCTTCCGAGAGCAGCGATGCGAAAACCGATCTCGAGTACTACAAAGCGGTTGGCGGCGCGACCCGGCTTCCGCTGTTTGTGCAGGCGGTGGGGAACATGACGGTTGATTTGCTTATTGAGATGTATAAGGCCATCCCCACTTTTCGCTACGCCAAGGACGAGGCCGGAAATCCTTTGATGACCGTCGGTGCCGCTTCGCCAGAGAAGTTCGGACCAGCTCAACATATTCTCTGGTAGCCACGGACGCGACTTGATCGACGAGATGCGGCGAGGGTTCTCCGGCAGCATGCCGGCAGCGCCGTTCGCCGACCTTTACGCCCAGACGTGGAATCTCTGGCACGAGGGCAAGCACGCTGAAGCCATGGCGATGCATGCGAGGACTCTGCTCATCCTCACCGAAATGCTGAGCCATGGCCCCGAATCGGTGAAATATATCCTGTATCTGCGCGGCGTCTTCCAGAATTATAGGCTGCGCACGCGGCAATCGCCGGGCTTTCCTTCGGCCGCCAAAGTGGCCGCCGGGGGCGATCGGAATGAAACGTTTCTCGATGAGGGAGGCAAGCAGGCGCTTCGAGAGACGCTGGAATATCTGAAGCCGTACCTCAAGGCATAGGTCGGAATGACACGGTCATAGGGCGGGAAGAAAGGAGAGTGTATGTCAAGCAACAATGTTTCGCGTCGTGATTTCTTAAGCGCCTCCGCAGGGAGTGCCTTGGCGGGCGCCGGAGCGTTGGCCTTGGCTGACCCGGCCGGCGCCGCTGCCCAGGCAGTGGGGATCAGGCGGGGAGACCTGCCCGACCTCACGATCAAGGAAGTCAAGGTCTATGTCGTGGGCTCCGGCAAAGCCGGCGGAGCGGACAACGGCGGCGATGAGAAGATTGCGGCGGTTGTGACGAAGGGCAGCATCGAAGGTAACTATACGCTGGGGGAGCGCTATTGGCACCCCAACTGGAGCAACCTGGGATGGCTCGAGTATGCCAGAGGTGTCCTGCCAGGCAGGAGCGTCGTCGAGCTTCCTGCGCTTACTTCGCAGTGGGACCCAGGCAAACGCAGGGTGGGGCAATCCTCCTACGCGTCGGCCATCGACAACTGCCTATGGGACATACTCGGCAAAGCCGTCAACCTGCCGGTATATCAGCTCCTCGGCGCCTACAGGAACCGCGTCAGGGCGTATGCAAGTTCTCAGCACCTCAGAACAGTGGATGATTTTGTTGCCGATCTCCAGCATGCGAAGCAGGAAGGCTTCACTGCCTACAAAATTCATCCGCCTGAGTCGCCGGGCGGTACCTGCGATTACAACCTTGATATGGAAGTGGCGAAGGCCGTCCGAAAGCACGCTGGGGACAATTTCCCACTTCTGTACGACCCCGTGGGCGTCTATACGCGCGACGAGGCAATGAAGGTGGGCCGTCTCCTGGATCAATTGAACTTTGTTTCCTACGAAGACGCGATACCGACCACCGATATCGAGGGCCTGGCGCAATTGGCGCAAGCTTTGGACGTGCCGATCACCATCGGGGAATTCATCTATTCGCCGTATAATTATGCCGAATACATACGCCGGGGAGCCTGCGACGTGGTGCGGTTTATCGTCGACAATGTCGGCGGGATCACCGGCGGAATGAAGGTGGCCCGGTTGGCGGAATGCTTCGGCATGGAGTGCCAGCCGCATAACTGGGGCACGACGCTGGATCACGCCGTCCATTTCCATTGTGAGCTGGCCATGCCAAACTGTGTCTGGTTCGAAATGACCCAACCTCAGGGCATTACCGACCGGCCCTATTTCATGGATCGGATCCGCATCGACAAAGATGGATACGTGCCTGCGCCCACCAAGCCCGGACTCGGGTACGAAATCGACCGCAACGTTCTGGACAATCTGACGAAGAGAATCGAGCGGTAGCAGAATTCAGAAAGCAGAAGCTAGAATTCAGAAATCAGAAAGTCAGCCTTCTTCCGAAGTCGGGACTTCTGCCCTCTCCCCAAGGGAGAGGGCAAACACCCAGTGCGGGCCCAAGGAGGAATGATGAAACAGCTTCACGCACGTCGTAGCATCGCCGAATTATTTCTTGTGGTCTTCTTCGAGTGCGTGTTTGCGGGCATGGCGCTGGCTCAGCAAAAGGTCCCCCTCGCGGCAATGCCTCCGATGGGGTGGAATAGCTGGAACCACTTTGGCGAAAAGGTCAGCGAGGGCGTGGTTCGCGCCCAAGCCGACGCTATGGTCAAGAACGGCATGAAGGCTGCAGGTTATGTCTACGTCAACATCGACGACGGCTGGGCCGGCCAGCGCGATGCCCAGGGGTTCATCCATCCCAACGCGAAGTTCCCGGACATGAAGCGCCTGGCGGATTACATTCACAGCCTCGGCTTGAGGTTCGGCATTTACACAGCGGCTAGCGCCAAAACGTGCGTGGGGCTGGAGGGCAGCCTGGGCCATGAAGAGCAGGATGCTGAGACCTACGCCCAATGGGAAGCGGACTATGTCAAGGTCGACTGGTGCGAGGAAGGCTACGACTGGTTCCACGGAGATGATCGAGTGGCGCGTGCGCGCTTCGCGAAAATGGGTGAGGCATTGCGCAAGGCCGGCAGGCCCATGGTCTACAGCGTTTCTGCTCCGGGGCCAGCGTGGAGATGGGGAGCTTCCGTGGGCGCCAACCTGTGGAGAACTTCCATTGACATCAAAGATAATTGGGATCGCATGTCCAACAACGGCTTCGGCGAAGACGGTCTGGAGCGTTTCGCCGCCCCGGGACATTGGAACGATCCTGACATGTTGGAAGTTGGTAACAACGGGAGGGATAATACCGTCGCAGATGCGACGCTCGTCCAGGCTCCTATCTACCGGAAGGGAATGACGGAGGATGAGTATCGCACGCATATGAGCCTCTGGTGCCTTCTGGCGGCGCCCCTGGTCGTAGGGGCTGACCTTAGCCGTCTGAAGCCTTCGGACTTGTCCATTCTGACCAATCCCGAAGTCGTCGCCGTGGACCAGGACCTTCTGGGCATCCAGGGTCGTCGTGTTGCCAAGGAAGGCTCTCTCGAAGTGTGGATGAAACCGCTCGCAGGTGGCAGCAGGGCCGTGGGGTTATTCAATCGCGACCTTGGCACCACAGCATTGACAGCCTACTTCCGGGATATCGGCGCCGGGGAGGATGCCCGTGTGCGTGACTTGTGGGCCGGGAAAGACTTGGGAGACTTTCACGAAAAGTACACGGCGAATGTTCCCGGACATGGAGTGGTGCTGATTCAGGTGAAATAAGCTCTCAGCCGTCAGCCCTCAGCTATCAGCAAGCACCCCCTTGTCACCCCCGCGGAAGCAGGGGGCCACGCCAGCAAAACGATGGATTCCCGCTTTCGCGGGAATGACTAAAAACAGTATCGTAGCTGAAAGCTGATGGCTGAGAGCTGACGGCTGCAAAAAGTGCTTGACAGGCGATGATCTATATATGTAGACTTTTCCTGTGAAAACTCCTCGCATTTCCCCTGAGACTCTGCGCGTGCTGGAAAGCTTCCTCCAGCGTCCCACCGACTGGCACTACGGTTACGAGCTGAGCCGTGGGACCAAACTCAAATCTGGAACGCTCTACCCCATTCTCATGCGCTTGGAAAAGTACGGGTTGCTGGAGGCTCAATGGGTGGCGACGCAAGACGGCGTACCGCCGCGCCACACTTACCGGCTGACTCCGAATGGATTGGAATTGGCCAGGAACCAATTGGCCGAGGCGCGCCCGCGCGCCATGGTACGGCAGCCCGCTTTTTGCAGTGGGTAAGTGATGATGCTGGAAACGCATCTCCGTCAAGCCGCGACAGGGCTCTTAGAATCCGCGATTCGCATCGCGCCGCCGGCCTCGCGCGAGTGGGGCGAAGCGATGCGCGGGGAATTGAGCTATGTGGAGGGCCATTGGGCGGCGCTGATGTGGGCGCTTGGCGGTGCAAGCGTTATGGCCAAACACGCGCTGATATCCCTCTTTATTCCAGGCCGCCACGGGCAGGTCATTACACCTGACGGAGGGCTTTTCGCCAAGAGTGTTTCCTTGCGCAAGGCGGTACTGGTGACCGCCGCGGGTTTCATACTGGCCTCACTGCTGTTTTTCGCTGCCCCGCCCTTCCGGCAGGCTCTCCGCATTTCGCTGGCGGGCTGGAACGAGCTGTTCCATGTTACCGCGCAGAATGCCCAGCCGCGGCTTCGGACCCTCGCAAAACAGGCGGAGAAACGGCGCGACCCCGAGGGGTTGGTGTTCGCGGCGGCCAGACTGTCGGATGACAGCGAGAGCGCGCGGCTGGCGGAAGAGGCGGTCCGATTAGACCCTAACCTCATTTGGGTATACGCAGTTGTGGCGGTGCGCCACCCCCTGCTTGCCAAGATCCGCGAGTGGGCCCCGAAACTCGAGCGCTGGGACCCAAAGAATGCGCTCTTTCACTTTATCAACGCGGAGTCGTGCGACCTCGCTCGCGCCGGCAAGCACTTCAATCTACCATATTGGGACTTGCGAACCGAATTTGAAAAAGATCCAGCTTGGCGAAGTGCCCTGGGAGCCGCGTTCGCCTCTCCCAAGCTCGACGATTATCTCGACCGTCTGAAGGAACTCGACCGAAGGGTGGCGCGCCGGTACGGCTTCAACGACCCCGATGAATTGCTGTCAGGCGAGGAGAGGGACCTGCCCAGCTTTGCCTTCTGGGATTGCCAAAGGTTCGCAAAATCGATTCTCCAGTCAGGGCAGGACCTCGAGGCCAAGGGCGACCGTAAAGGAGCGGCCGAAAAATACTGGAGCGTGGCGCGCTTCGGCCAAACCATCGATTCCCAAGGACACACCGATGCTGAGCACAATCTCGGCTTGGGCCTTCAAGCTGGCGCCTACAAGCGGCTCCAGAGACTTTCCGAGGAAGGAGGGAACGCTAACGAGGCCGCGCTTTTCAATTACCTCGCGGGAAGATTCAAGGAGTCCGCATGGGAAAGGCACTGGGAGTTGGGCGAGCAAAGGGTGTTTGGGCAGTACGTCTCGAGGCGCAACGCCGCCGTGCTGCAGATTTCGAGCCTGATGATGGTCATCTTCTCCGGGCTCATGGTGGTCGCCGCGCTGATGTTGATCGTCGGCGGCCGTCAGGGCGGGCAACCCGGTGCTCTGCGCTCGAGACCCGTGGCGACTCTAGCTGCCTTGACCAGCGCCATGGGCCTGTTGCTCTCCTCCGCCACAATCTATCTAACCTATCGCCCCTATTGGTATATTTTCGAGCGCGCCATCTTGAACGGCGACAGGAGCCAGACTCGCGACCTCAGCGACTTTCTAATGGCCACTCGGGTGCTGCCCGGCATCGGACCGGGCAGTTACCTGACACCGAACCTTCCGATGTATTTCTGGACCGGAGTAACCCTGCTGGGTGTGATCGGTCTGGTTCTCATTCTTCTGCGACACCTCCGGGGTCGTCCGTCGTCCGGCGGACTTCAGAATCATCCTCGGGTGCCATGACCTTTAGTTGGTAGCCAGAGACGCGGCTACGACGACCGAGGGTACGTGTGTGCGCTTTAGAAGCATTCAGCCGTCAGCCATCAGCAGTCAGCAAGACTGGGCGCAGACCTGCCCTGTTTGCAGGTCTGCGGCTTTTCAAGATGCATGGCGGAAAAGCCGCAGACTTCGAGAAGCACGAAGTCTGATGCGCTACCCGCTGAAAGCTGATGGCTTCTCCAGCCGGGGAGGTGAAACATGAAAAAACTCATCGCGACAGTAGCTTTGTTGTTTATGGCGCCCGCGTTGGCTTCGGCACAGGACGTAGACCATCAGTATCGACGCCAGGGTTACGTATTTATCGGCGAAGGAGTCTACTCGGAAGATCATGCCCGCTACGGCATCAGCCACGTAGGCGGGGGCGGGGAAGTTCTCCTCTTTAAGGGGCTCGGCGTAGGCAGCGAACTTGGGGCCATGGGATGGGCCGGCGAGGGGGTGGGCGTGTTCTCCATCGACCCGTCCTACCACTTCCTTCATGCCCGTGGCAAATCGAAGCTTGTCCCCTTTGTTGACGGCGGGTATACGCGTACCTTCGGCAATAATGGCTTCACCTATTCCGACAACCTCTTCAACTTCGGCGGGGGCATTCACTACTGGCCTTTCAAAAGAGTGGGCCTGCGCCTGGATTTTCGGGACTATGTCGATCACGGTTACATGGTGACAACTCACTATCCGGCGCTTCGTATCGGCTTGGCGCTCAGGTAGCGCGGGCCTCCGGTTTAGAGGTCTGCGGTTCTGAAGGAAGGCACACACAGAGGTGAAATATGAAGAGACTCATTGCAACAACAACTTTACTACTCGTCATTCCCATCTTCGCGCCGGCGCAGAGCGCGGACCATCATTATCCGTTGCAGGCCTACTCCGTCTTTGGGGTGGGGACCGACCCCCCGGAAATATACCCGATATACCCCGGGGGCTACGGGACCCTTCATTCTGACTCTAAGCAGGTGGCCTTCGGGGGAGAAGGAATCTTGAAAGTGGGACTGGGGTTGGGATTCGAGATGGGATGGACGAAGTTGCTGCGAAGCTCGATATGGCTGCGGACGCCTTCGGTGTACGTGTCCTATCACTTTCCCAGCTTCGCGCACCGGAAGGTCGAGCCCTTTGTGCAGGCGGGCGTCACGGTCATGAATTACGGGATACACGTAGAAAGAGGCTACGCCTCCGCCAACTTCGGAGGCGGCGTCAACTTCTGGGTGTTAAGGCACCTGGCACTACGCTCGGATGTCAAGGGTTTCCGGGGAGGCGCCGCCTATCCCGAATATCCAAATTTCCTCGAATTCCGCTTTGGCGTAACCTTCAGGTAGGGACGGGCGGCTCGCAGCAGCGGGGGCAGAGTCTCTCGAGAACGAGACTCTGCCCCCGCTCTTAACTTCTGACTGGTTCACGGCAAGCGGAATCGACAAGAGCGCGATCGCGGGATAGCATCGGCGGCCGAAGTATAAGCACAGATTTTGAACCTTACGGCAGTTTCTACACGGCGCCCAACAATGTCGCCAGCATCCGAATCGGCATGACGTTCAGGTAGGGATTGGAGAGGTTTCCGATGCGTCGGACAATCACCCTGTCGCTCCTGTTCGCTCTCGCTGCTGGCGCGGCTTGCGCGCTGCGCTCCCAGAAGGCTATTGATCTGCACGCTTATCACGCCGCCGCCAGAAGTTACTTTCTTCTGTCAGGCCCCATGTACGGTCCAAACCGAGAATTCGGATGGCCGATGATTTACCGTTACCCACCCCTGTTTCTGTGCCTCTTCCGGCCCTTCGCATCTCTTTCGCTCAGCCTTGCCGAAGGGATATGGGTCGCGCTGGAGACCCTGGTCCTGGGGCCATTGCTTTGGGTGTGGTATCACCGATATTCACCTACACGAATGGGTCCGGCTCTGGGGATTTCCGCACTTTTGCTGTTGCCGTACTTGCTCTATGAACTTCAAGTAGGGAACGTTCAGTTTTTTCTCGTCGAAATGGTGTGCCTAGCCCTATTGCTTTGTGATGAGCATCCCTCCGTCGCCAGCCTGTTGCTGGGCCTCGCGACTGCCATCAAAGTCTGGCCGGGGTTTATCCTTCCTTTCTTGGCGGTGCGTGGACGTGGACGCTGGCGTATCGGCGTGCAATCGTTGGCGGCAGCGGGAGTCTTTACCGTCTTGCCGGGCGTCTGGCTCGGTTGGAACAACCTGTTTCACCTGCTGAGGCAGTGGTTCCTCCAGGAACGGCAAATCAACGCCCTTCTCGGCGACCGATGGTACCCCAGCCAGTCCCTGCGTGGCGTTATGCTCAGGTATCTGACCCGGATGGACTACTCCGGCCTTCCCGATCAGAACTATCGGCATGTGAATCTAGTTTCGCTGCCCTCCTGGGAAGTGCGGCAGTTCTGGCTGATACTCGCGATTATTTTGGGGCTGTTGGCCTTGGTCTGGGCCTACCGATGTGCGAGTGACGGCGCTGCGCACTCGATCTTTTTTTGCTCGCTCCTGATCATCCAGCCCAATGTGGGGCGGGCCGCGTTCGTGACCTTGCTCTGGCCGATCCTGTACACGGGAATTGTGTTGACGGACCAGAAGGCCAACCGATTTACGCGCTGGATGCTCATCGGGACCGCTGCTCTATCTGTCATTCAGCCGCTGGTTCCCGGAGCGGCGTCGCAACGGCTGGCGCAAGTCCTGGGGATTGATTTCTTGGGAGTTCTCCTTCCGCTCACAATCGTTCATCTGGCGTATTCTTCATGGGGGATGTCTTCTCCACTAGACACTTACCATTTACCGGCCTCCCCTTCAACGAATATCCTCGATCTGAACCTGGGGAAGCAAGCCACGGATCAGCGCCAGATCGGCCACTTTGCTGCCTTCCATCGTCACCGCGGCGGCACTGGCGGCGATGGCGAAGCGGAATGAGTCGCGAAAAGAAAGGTGACTTACCTCCCCATAGGCCAAAGCGGCCACCATGGCATCGCCGGCTCCGACGCTGCTCCGCGCGACCACTGCTGGGGGGCGAGCCCACAGCCAATCCTGCTTGGTAGCCGCGACCGCTCCATCTGCCCCCATCGAGATCACTGCTTCTTCGGCGCCCATTGCAAGCAATTTGCGGGCGGCCTCGGCCAGCTCGCGGCGGGTGCTCAACCGTACTTGAAGTAGTTCTTCAACTTCCGCCCTGTTGGGCTTGAGCAAGAGAGGCTTGGCTTCCAGCCCGTACCTCAGCGCCGGCCCTGCTGTGTCCAGCATGCACTTTACCCCCGAGGCGCTTGCAATAGTCATGAGTTCTGCAAATGTCTGGGCCGGGGCGCCGGGAGGCAGGCTTCCGGAAAAAATCATCACGTCACAACGAGGAGCGTAAGCTTTGATTTTTTCTTTAATTGCTTGCAGGTGTTCGGGAAACACCTGAAAGCCGGGTTCGTTAAGTTCGGTTTCCGTCCCGCACACGGAGTCGTGGATTTTCAGGTTTACGCGCGTCTCGCCCGGGACGGTGCTGAAGTCCGCGGGAATGCCGCTGGCAGCCAGCGTCTCGAGAATGAATTTGCCGTGGCTCCCCGCCACAAACCCCAGAGCGCAAACTTCTGCGCCGAATTGCTTCACTGCCTTAGCTACATTGATTCCTTTGCCGCCGGCATCTGTCCGCCCCACTGTTCCCCGGTTGGTCTTGCCGACCTCGAAGCGGGGAACCGTGAGGCTCTTGTCAATGGCCGGATTCAATGTGACGGTTACAATCATGTTATACGCTGGTCACCCATACCGCATCGTTATCCCCGGCGGTACAGGATGGGGAACAGGAGGATAACATGCAAGCGAGCGATGTTCCACCTTTGCTCGCTTTGCTCGCTGGAGGGTAGTGGTGTCATTTGTCATGGGAGGGGTCGTGGGTCGCAGGTCATTCCCGCGAAAGCGGGAATCTAGTCCGTAGATAGCGCATTTCCGACGGTTTACGCAATGGATTCCCGCTTTCGCGGGAATGACCTGCGTGTTGAAAAGGTTCCCGTTCCAAATGACGCCACTACCCGCTGGAGAATCAAACTACCCCTGCGCGTGTTGACCCAGTTCGGGGGATAATCTCCTCCCGCTTGAGATGCCCGTTCGCATGCGCTGAAGCGGGGGAAAAAGACAACGCACTCGCCGCTGGGTGCGCAATTCAAGCCATGACAAATAGACCATAAAATCAAATGCTAACAGACCGCCCATTTTGCGGCAGGTATGCCCGAGCTACCAGCTAGAGACTATTGCAATTCTCAACACACGCTCCCGGTCTGATGAATGTATTTGGCCTACAGGTTGCTGGAGCATACCAGTGGTGCGTTTGGTGCAAAACCCAATGGCCGAGTAAATATCCCCGTACGGAGGTTTCCTGGCAGGGTTTTTCCCTCACTTGTGACTAACCGTAATGTATCGGAGAGCGGCGCTTGGCCGTAACCAAAACGGGGTTCTCGGCGTTCTCCGTGCCTCTAAAGCTTCAACACGGAGGTCGCGGAGTATCTCAGTGAGCACTGTGTTGAAGTTCTGCTGGCCGCCGAGGACACGGAGGCGCTAACCCCACGAGGAGAAATCTTCGCCGCTAGGAGGCACGATTCACATGGCACAAGACCTTCCCCGAGTTTCGGCGAACGTCGTCATACCCAAGCCTTCGTTACAGAAAGTCTTCGACAACCTGCGGGCTTCCGGCTTCACTCTCATAGGTCCGACGGTGCGTGACGGCGCGGTGGTACTCGATGAGATTTCGGGGCTTGAAGACCTTCCGCTGGGCTGGACGGCGGAACAAGCGCCAGGCCGTTACCGCCTGAAGCAGTCGGACCAGCAGGAATACTTTGGGTACGGCGTAGCGCCCCAGAGTTGGAAAAGGTTTCTCCACCTGCCGCAGCTCAACCTCTTCTCGCTCGAGAAGACCGACGGGAAATGGGTGTTCAAGCCCGCCCAGGAAACGATACCTCAACGCGCTTTCATTGGGGTTCGTGCCTGCGAGCTAAGCGCGATTGGAATTCAGGATCGGGTTTTTTTTGGCGGCGAATTCCATGATCCCCATTACATGCGCCAGCGAGAACGGGTTTTCATCCTGGCGGCCAACTGCGGACGCGCCTATTCGACTTGTTTTTGCAGCTCGATGAAGACCGGTCCCAAAGTAACGCAAGGTTTTGACCTCTCCTTGACCGAGCTTTCTAACGCCTTGGTCTTGGAAGTGGGTTCCGAAATGGGTTCGGAGATGCTTCGTGACACCGCTTGGGAGCCCGCCACGGCCTTCGAATTAGGCCGCGCGGCGCAGAGCGTGCAGAACGCCGAACGCGAAATCGAGCGCCAGCTCAGGACCGATGACTTGCCCAAGTTGCTTTATGACAACCTCGAGCATCCCCGTTGGGATGATGTGGCAGCGCGTTGCTTGAGCTGTGGCAATTGTACGCAAGTTTGCCCCACCTGCTTTTGCGTCAACGTTGAAGACACCTGCAACCTGAAAGCCACCGCCGCGGAGCGGACACGCGTCTGGGATTCGTGTTTTGTGCGGGAGTTTTCGCACGTGCATGGCGGCAACATCCGGCCCACCATTCGGGCGCGTTACCGTCAATGGTTGACCCACAAAGTGGCATCCTGGATCGACCAATTTGGGACTTCAGGGTGCGTGGGATGCGGCCGCTGCATCACCTGGTGTCCCGTAGGAATTGATTTGACCGAAGAAATTAAAGCCATTCGCGAGAAGGTTCAACGATGAGCTTAGCCCCAACCTCTGTAGATTTGCGCATGATACCGGATCCGATGTTACCTCATCCGGCGGTGATCGAAGAAATCCAGCCTGAGGCCTACGGCATCTCGACCTTTTCCTTGGTCTTCATGGATCCGGCCCAGGCTTCGGCCTTTCGCTTTCAACCCGGGCAATTCAACATGCTTTACCTGCCCGGTTTTGGAGAAGTGGCCATCTCGATTAGTTCCGACCCCAGTCGGCCCCGGGTGGTGGGCCACACCATTCGTTATGCGGGCAGCGTCACGCGTGCCCTCGGGCGTCTCAAAGTCGGTGATGTGGTCGGGGTCCGGGGGCCTTATGGCAGCGCCTGGCCACTGGAGAAAGCTCTGGGTAAGAATTTGGTCATCGTCACGGGTGGGATCGGCTTGGCCCCGCTCCGCCCGGCGCTATTTTCGATTTTGCACCGCCGCGAGGATTTCGGCCGCGTGGTGCTGCTCTATGGCGCGCGCACGCCGGCCGATCTTCTTTACACCGCCGCATTCGCACACTGGCAGGCCGGCGGCATCGAGCTGCATACCACCGTGGACCTTGCGGACGAGAAATGGACTGGACAAGTAGGCGTGGTTCCCGCCTTGTTCTATCGCATTCGGGTCGATCCCAAGCAGACCATGGTGATGACCTGCGGGCCGGAAATTATGATGCGCTTCGTGATCTATGAGGCGCTGGCCCGCCGCATTCCCAAGGAATCCATCTTCCTCTCCATGGAACGGAATATGAAATGCGCCGTGGGGTTCTGCGGCCACTGCCAGTTCGGCCCCACATTTATTTGCAAGGATGGCCCCGTGCTGAATTTCGCGGCTATCGAACCATTCTTTGGCAAGGAGGACTTCTGATATGCCTCCCAGTGCTCGTCCCAAGCTGGCTGTTTATAAATTCTCCTCCTGCGATGGCTGTCAACTGGCGCTCTTGAATCTTGAAGATGAGTTGCTGAGCCTCGTGGGTGAGGTGGAGATCGCATACTTCCTGGAGGCTAGGTCGCAGATTTTGCCCGGCCCGTACGATGTGACGCTGGTGGAAGGATCGATTACTACCGCCGAGGATGAAAAGCGCATCCAGGCGGTGCGCAAGGATTCGAAATTCCTGATCACCATCGGGGCTTGCGCCACGGCGGGCGGAATTCAGGCCCTGCGGAATTGGCAGGATGTGCGGGAATTCACTCGAGCTGTGTACGCCACCCCCGCCTACATCCATACCCTCCAGCAATCCACCCCCATCTCTTCCCACGTGGCGGTGGACTTCGAGGTGAATGGGTGCCCGATCAACAAGTACCAGATTCTGGAAGTAATCACCGCCTTGCTGGTAGGACGCCCACCTCATTTGCCTGGGCATTCAGTGTGTGTCGAGTGTAAGAAACGCGGCACGGTGTGCGTGATGGTGGCGCGCGGCGTGCCCTGCCTGGGCCCACTGACTCAGACAGGTTGCGGCGCCATCTGTCCTGCCTACAATCGCGGCTGCTACGGTTGTTTTGGCCCGTTGGAGGCCCCCAACGCGGATTCCTGGGGCGCCCAGGTGCTGAAAGACGGCACGCAACGCGCCGACATGGTGCGCCTGCTTCGCGGGTTCACGGGGTTTGCGGAGGCCTTCCGGTCGGCGAGCGACAAGTGGGAAAAGCCGGCGTAGCGAGTATCGGGATCGCATTGGCCCGGTGCCGCAGCCGAGCGCGTAGGGGCCAGCGGCGCTGGCCCCTGGGCCGAACGCCGTTCGGCCCTACAACATGCGAGGAGAGAGGTTAAGCTCCATGGCGAGTGAAAATAGGGACCGCGAAAAGACGGTCAAGGTTGAATATCTGACCCGCGTGGAAGGCGAGGGCGGGGTGTACGTCCGATCGGAGGGCGGGGAACTGCGAGATGTGAAGATAAACATTTTCGAGCCCCCACGCTTCTTCGAAGCCTTCCTGCGTGGCCGCTACTTTCAAGAAGTCCCGGATATTACAGCTCGCATCTGCGGCATATGCCCGGTGGCCTACCAGATGAGCGCGGTGCACGCGCTCGAGGCCGCTTTGGAAGTCACTCCTCCTCCCGAGATTCGCGCCTTGCGCCGCCTGCTCTATTGCGGCGAATGGATTGAGAGCCATGCACTGCACATCTACATGCTGAACGCCCCGGATTTTCTTGGGTACGAGAGCGTCATCGCCATGGCGGCTGACTACCCCAAGGAAGTTGAGCGGGCTCTCCGCCTGAAGAAGATAGGCAATCGCCTTCTCGAGATCCTGGGCGGGCGCGCCACTCATCCGGTTTCGGTATGTGTGGGCGGCTTCTACAAGGCCCCCCGGCGCAAGGAGCTGGAGGCCCTTAAGGCCGACTTGAGCTGGGCTCTTGAGGCGTCGAAGGAAACCCTGGCGCTTGTCATAACCCTTCCGTTTCCGAACTTCACGCCCGACTACGAATTCGTTTCAGTCTCCCATCCTAGCGAATACCCCATGAATGAGCGGCGGATCGTCTCTTCGAAGGGAATCGATATCGATCCGGCGGATTTCGAGCGCGTCTATCTCGAAGAGCACGTGGAGCACTCGACCGCCCTCCATTCGTCGCGTGCGGATAATGGTTCGAGCTACTTTGTCGGTCCGCTGGCCAGGATTAACTTGAATATCGATAAGCTCATGCCCCAAGCGCTGGCGGCCGCGCGCTCCTGCGGCGTTTCCTGGCCCTGCCGCAACCCCTACATGGGCATCGTGGCTCGCGCCGTCGAGTTGATCCATGCCTGCGAAGAGGCCCTGGCGATCATTGAGACTTACCGTGAGCCCGCCTCCAGCCGGGTGGAGTTCAAGGTTCGTGCCGGGGAAGGGTGCGCAGCCACTGAAGCCCCCCGCGGCTTGCTTTATCATCGTTACCGCATCAATGAGCAGGGGCTGGTTGAGTTCGCCAGAATCATCCCGCCCACGGCCCAAAACTACCATCGCATGGAAGATGACCTTAAGGCTATTCTGCCCGGGGTGCTCGACCAGTCCGAAGCCGAGATTGCCCAGGTCTGCGAAAAGCTGATTCGCACTTACGACCCCTGTATATCGTGTTCGACGCATTTTCTGAAACTCCGGCTGGAACGTGGATAACAGAATACTGATTGTCGGTTGTGGTAACCCTGCCGCTGGCGATGACAGTGCAGGCGTTGAGATTGTCCGCAGACTGAGCGAGCGTGGCGACTGCGGGTGCGACCTGCGCGCTGAAACCGCGCCAGGTGTTGAACTGTTGGACGTCTTCCCCCTCGCTGATGTTGTTCTTTTTGTAGATGCAGTAACTAGCGGCGGGGCTCCGGGCACTCTCTACCTGACTTCGTTCCCCTCGAAGGAACTCGAGCCGAGAGCGCTGGGCTCTTTATCGAGTCATGGGTGGGGCCTTGCCGAAGTTCTGAAGTTGGCCCAAGCCCTGGGGCGCGCTATCCCTCGGCTCTTCCTCTTGGGGATCGAGGCGGGCACAGTAACTCAGGGCGCTCCACGTTCGCCTGTCGTCGAGCAGGCTGTGGCACTAGTCGTCGATAGGATTTCCGATCTGAGGCTCTTGCTCCTGACCTCTGAAGTTATTTCGCCCCGGAGCTCCCAGCCCAGTGATCGGTCCTTTCCAGGAGTGGGGACTCAATATTCAGGCTCCCCCCGCACCGGCACCCCCTGAATCCTGAATCCCGAATCCTGAATCCTCAGCTTGAGTCTGCCTCCGTCTCCCGCTACAATGAAACGGGCTATTTGGCGCACTTAGCTTGGCCAGGAAATTGCTACATTTAGTCCTGGGAGAGCATTTTGCTCCTGCACTTTGCTCTTGACAGGACAACAGAGGCGCGGTAGCCTATGCGAGTTGTCCAAATAGAGCGCTTGCAAGCGGGCTCGGGAAGGGCGTTGCGGATCGGCTCGGTGGTCGGGGAAATGGTTCGAGAACAGAAAAAAGATACTAAAATAGAGGGAACGAACTAAAGGATGTGTTGAAAGCAAAGGAGTTAGCCTTTTTCCGCGCTAAAAACGAACTGGTTTTTGCACGCAAAAAAGGCCAAACGAACTCAAAAAAGTGGCCAAAGAACCACCCCTTGCGCGGTATCGAACTCGAAAAGAGGCTTAAGCATGTGTTTGGCAGTCCCCGGGAAGATTCTTGAGACCAAAGAAGAGAATGGCAGCCGGTTGGGCCGAGTGCAGTTTGGAGGCGTCACCCGGCTGGTTCAACTGGACTTCGTGCCGGAGGCCGGAGTTGGCGACTACGTAATCGTCCACGTCGGCTTTGCGCTGAGCAAAGTGGACGCGGAGGAAGCGGAACGCACTTATCAATTGCTTGAGGAAATAGGAATGCTCGAGGGTGAGGAAACTCAGGATTCAGGACTCAGAGGTCAGGATTCAGGCTAGGATTCGGCTCCGTTCTCCCTGAAGCCCGAATCCTGAATCCTTCTGAACGGCATGAAATACCTTGACGAATATCGTGACGCGCGCCTTGCCCGCGCTTTGATCGCCGAGCTCGCCATGCGGGTCACCCGGCCTTGGGTGCTCATGGAAATCTGCGGTGGCCAGACCCACACCCTGATGCGCTACGGGATTGACGAGCTGATCCCTTCTCAAATCGAGTTGGTCCACGGTCCCGGCTGTCCGGTCTGCGTGACCGCCCTCGAAACCATCGACAAGGCCATCCACATCGCTTCACTCCCCGCCGTCACCCTGGTTTCATACGGAGACATGCTCCGGGTGCCGGGTTCGCATTCCGATCTTCTTCATGTCAAGGCCGCTGGGGGCGACGTCCGGGTAGCTTACTCTCCCATGGAGGCGCTGAAAGTCGCCCGCGCCAATCCCCACCGCCGGATCGTGTTCCTGGGAATCGGCTTCGAGACGACTGCTCCGGCCAATGCCATGGCGGTTTGGCAGGCTGCGCGCGACGGCTTGGGGAACTTTTCCATGCTGGCTTCGCATTTCCTTGTGCCGCCCGCCATCCGCATGTTGCTCGAGTCGCCGCAGAACCGCGTCCAGGGCTTTATTGCCCCAGGGCACGTCTGCACGGTCATGGGCTACCGGCAGTACGATGAGCTGAGCCGTAAATATCACGTCCCGATTGTGGTGGGCGGGTTTGAGCCGGTGGACCTGCTCGAGGCGATTTCGATGCTCGTGGCCCAACTCGAGGAGGGCCGGGCGGAAGTTGAAAACCAATACGTCCGCTCGGTGGGCCGCGAGGGAAACCGCCCTGCTCAGGAACTCATGGAGAAGGTGTTCGAGGTTTGCGACCGTAAATGGCGGGGCATTGGGGTGATTCCTCGAAGCGGTTTGCGCCTGCGCGAGGAATTTGCCTCGTATGACGCGGAGAAAGTCTTCGGCGTTGCGGATACCACAGCGGAAGAACCTGCGGAGTGCCTCAGCGCTCAAGTGCTGCAAGGCCTGAAGAAGCCGGTTGACTGCCCGGCTTTCGCGGTGCGTTGTACCCCCGAGACGCCCCTGGGCGCGCCCATGGTTTCAGGCGAGGGCGCCTGTGCCGCTTACTATCAGTATCGCAGGCCGGTGCAGCCGTAGGCTCTGGAGTGCGGTCCGTCAGTTGACGGACCGCACTCCAGAAAGGTTTAGCGTGCCAGACCACCGCAATCCACTCGAAGAACTCACCTGTCCTGCGCCGCTTCCTGCCAAAGACAAGATACTGCTTGGCCATGGCAGCGGGGGACGCTTGAGCGCCGACCTCTTGCGGGAAATCTTCCTGCCGGCGTTTCGCAATCCGGTCCTGGCACAGCTCAACGACCAGGCGGTGGTAAATGTTGATGGTGTTCGTCTCGCGTTCACCACGGATTCGTTCGTCGTCAACCCCTTGTTTTTTCCCGGGGGCGACATCGGGTCGTTGGCCGTTTATGGGACAGTGAACGACCTTGCCATGGGGGGTGCCCAGCCGCTCTTCTTGAGCGCCGGCTTCATTATTGAAGAGGGCCTGCCGGTGGAAACGCTGCGGCGGGTTGTGTCGTCGTTCCGCCAGGCTGCGGAAAGGGTCGGCGCGGAATTGGTGACCGGTGACACCAAAGTGGTGGAGAAGGGAAAGGGGGATGGCCTCTTTATCAATACGTCGGGAATCGGGCGCGTTCCGGAAGGCGTGATCCTGTCCGCTGACCAGGCGCGTCCCGGCGACTGCATTCTTCTCAGCGGCACGCTGGGCGATCATGGCATTGCCATCCTTTCTCAGCGCGAAGGGCTCGAGTTCGAAACGCCCATCGAGAGTGATGCGGCTCCGTTGCACGCACTGGTTGCGGCGATGCTCGAAGCGGCGCATTCAATTCGCTGTCTCCGCGACCCTACTCGCGGCGGCCTTTCGAGCACCTTGAACGAAATCGCAGCTCGGTCCAGTGTGGGCATGGTCATCGAGGAGTCCGCCCTTCCCATCCGCGAGGAGGTGAAGGGCGCTTGCGAGTTGCTTGGTTTGGACCCGCTTTACGTGGCGAACGAAGGGAAGCTCGTGGCCATCGTCGCGGCTACAGAGGCGGAGCAACTCCTGGCGGCAATGCGTGGCCATCCGCTGGGTGCGAACGCTCGCATCATCGGCAAAGTCGTGGAAGCCCATCCCGGAGTAGTCACGATGCGAACCTACTTGGGCACTTCCCGTATTGTGGACATGCTCGCCGGCGACCAGTTGCCACGCATTTGCTAGGGAACAGGGAACAGGGAACAGGGAACAGGGAACAGGGAATAGATGATAGGTGACAGCGGACAGGGCGCAGGGAATGGGGAATGGTTGACCGGGAGCAGAGAACAGAGATGAACAAAAGCCGTTGGCCTCGCGTTTGCTGTCGCCTCCAACGCGCGACCTGTTCCCTGTAACCTGTTCCCTGTTCCCTGCATTTCGCCATGCACGAGCTGAGCATTGCCAACTCGATTCTGGAGGCCGTACGCAAGGAGCGCGAACGGCTGAACGGCGCGCGCGTCACCAAAGTGGGGGTGCGCATCGGGGAATTAGCGGGCGTTGATCCCGAGGCCCTGAGCTTCGGTTTTGAGGTCTTGGTCAAAGACACCGACCTCGAGCCGCTGGCGCTCGCAATCGAATCCACTTCGCGCCGCCATGAGTGCCCGCATTGCAAGCACGTATTCACTGTGGTCGAATACCAGGTGGATTGTCCCGCCTGCGGTGCGAAGGAAACTCGCTGCATTGGCGGCGATGAACTGGAGTTGGCTTACCTGGAGGTGGAAGAATCATGAGCCGCTTGCCGCTCGAGAAGAAAGTCCTTAGCGAGAACGACCGCATCGCCGGCCGGCTGCGAGAGCGTTTCCTCGAGCGCCAGGTGTTTTGCTTGAACTTCATCAGCTCGCCGGGAGCGGGGAAGACCTCGTTGCTCGAACGCACGCTCGAACGACTCGGTCCAAGCGCGCGCGTGGCCCTTCTGACGGGTGATATCCAGACGGATAACGACGCGAAAAGGCTCGCCCGCTTTGGCTTTCCGGTGAAACAAATCACCACCGGCGGCACCTGCCACCTGGATGCGCGCATGATCGAGCGGGCGCTCGAGGATTGGCCACTGGAGTCTCTCGATACCCTGCTGATTGAAAACGTCGGCAACCTCGTCTGCCCCTCGAGCTACGATCTTGGCGAAGCGGCAAAGGTGGTGGTGTTCAGCGCGGCGGAAGGCGAGGACAAACCTCTCAAATACCCCGCCATCTTCTTCAAAGCCGAGCTGCTGATTTTGAATAAGACCGATTTGCTTCCTTACGTGTCTTTCGACATCCAAAAGGCGCGAGCCTACGCCCTGCAAGTGCATCCCGGAATGGAAATCGTAGAAGTGTCCTGCAAAACCGGCGCGGGCCTGGACGATTGGATGAATTGGTTGACGCGGCGCCGCGAGTCGGCCAAAGACGTAGCGCGGGCGTCTCGCCCGCTGTCGGGGGAGCGTCCCGCTCCCGCAGGAGGTGGCGGGCAAGATGACGCCACAGCGGGCGAGACGCCCGCGCTGCACCGCCGGGCGCCGGGCCCAGCATGAGCGCGCGAGTTCGCAAAGCCATCGAAGTTTCCGGGATCGTGCAGGGCGTGGGATTCCGTCCCTACGTCTATCGCTTGGCCTGCGAGAGCCACCTCGCCGGTTTCATCACCAACACGGCGGCGGGGGTTTCCATTGAAGTCGAAGGGCCTGCCGAGTCGGTTGAGGATTTCGTTTCGCGGTTGCCTGCGGAGGCGCCACCACTGGCGCTCATCACGCAGGTGGCGGCCCATGACACCCCCGTGCGCGCTGAAGGCGAGTTCCACATCCTGCCCAGCCGTCCGGGCGAAAACCGCCGCGTCCTGATTTCCCCCGACGTGGCCATCTGTGACGATTGCCTGCGCGAGCTCTTCGACCCTTCCGACCGCCGCTTTCATTACCCTTTCATCAACTGCACGAATTGCGGGCCGCGCCACACTATCGTGCGCGACATCCCTTACGATCGCGCGCGCACCTCGATGGCGGTTTTCCCCATGTGCGCCGACTGCCAGCGCGAGTACGACGACCCGCTCGACCGGCGCTTTCATGCCCAGCCCAACGCCTGCTGGAAGTGCGGGCCGCAAGTTGAGCTTTGGGATGCCGTAGGGGCAGGCCTTGTGCCTGCCCGTTCCCGGGCGCCCACAAGGGGCGTCCCTGCAGATCCCATCGCGGAAGCAGCCGCGCGCTTGCAAGCTGGTTGCGTGGTGGCCGTAAAGGGCTTGGGGGGATTCCACTTGGCGGTAGACGCAACGAATCCCGCCGCGGTCAGCCGCCTGCGGGAAGGGAAGCGGCGCGTCGAAAAGCCGTTTGCAATTATGGCAGCCGACCTCAAGACCGTTGGGAATTTTTGCTTGCTCGATGACGCCTCGCGCGCCTTGCTCGAGAGTCCCGAGCGGCCCATTGTGCTGCTCCGCAAGAAGCCTGCGAGTCCCCTTGCTGAGTTGGTGGCGCCTTTCAACCTCGAGTATGGCGTTTTCCTGCCTTATACGCCTCTCCACTATCTGCTCTTTGCTGCCGGCCGATTTCAGGCCTTGGTCATGACCAGCGGGAATATCTCAGAGGAGCCAATCGCTATTGAAAATGCCGAAGCCGTGGCGCGGCTGCGCGGAATTGCAGACTTCTTTCTGGTCCATAACCGCGACATCCTCTTGCGCTGCGATGATTCCGTGGTTCGCGTCAGCCAGGCTGTAGCGCCGCTCTGTGAGCGGCGACTCGCCGGTCATAGACCGGCGCTACAGCTTATTCGCCGCTCGCGCGGATACGTGCCCGTGCCGGTGTTTCTCAACCAGGACCTGCCACCCATCCTGGCAGTGGGGGGAGAGCTCAAGAACACCGTGTGCTTGACCAAAGGCCGGCATGCTTTTCTAAGCCAGCACGTCGGTGACCTCGAGAACCTGGAGAGCTACGGCTTCTTTGAGACCACGATTTCCTGTTTCAAGCGAATCCTCGAAGTTGAGCCGCAACTCCTCGCTTACGACTTGCATCCGGATTACTTCTCGACGCGCTGGGCGCTCGCCCGAACTGATATTGAGCGCGTGGGCATCCAACACCACCACGCTCACATCGCTAGTTGCATGGCCGAGAACCACCTCGAGGGGAAGGTGATCGGCATTGCCTTGGATGGCACGGGATACGGGACTGACGGCGCGGTCTGGGGCGGGGAAGTCCTGCTTGCAACTTATGCTGACTTCGAGCGCATTACGCATCTCGATTACGTCCCCATGCCGGGCGGCGCGGCGGCCATCACCGAGCCTTGGCGCATGGCGGTGAGTTATCTGCACAAACATTTTGGTGAAGCTCTTTGGGACTTGGAAATTCCCTTTGTACGGGAACTCGAGCGGCGGCAGGTGGCCGTGCTCGTCCGCATGGCCGAGCGCGGCGTCAACTCACCACTCACATCAAGCTGCGGCCGCTTGTTCGATGCGGTGTCGGCGCTGACAGGGATTCGCAAGCGGGTCAATTACGAGGCGCAGGCGGCCATCGAACTCGAAGCGGCCATCGCGGGCGAGAGTGAAAGCGCCGGCTACCCGTTTGAACTTCGAGCCGAGGGAAGGGGTTGGATCATTGATACCCGGCCTCTGTTTGAGGCCCTCGTGAACGACCTGAAGCGCGGCGTGCCGGCGGGCATCATCAGCCGGCGCTTCCATGAGGGGTTCGTGGATGTGTTGGCGAGAGTGGCAAATCTGATTCATGCAAAGACCGGAGTCAACAACATTTGTCTGAGCGGCGGCTCCTTCCAAAATGTTTTTCTGCTCGAGCACCTCAGGCGAAGGCTCGAATCCGACAGCCTGAACGTTTTCACCCACTCCGAAGTGCCTTGCGGCGATGGTGGCCTCAGCCTGGGCCAAGCCCTGGTCGCCGCGCACAGGCCGCCGTAGTATCGATCGACACGCGGAAACCTGCGTGTATACTGATTGGACGAAAATGGAAATCCCGGCTTACCCGAAACAGAACGAAAACCCAAGCAAAGCGGAGCGAGAAAAACCAGAAGGAAATGGAGAGCCCCCATGCACATAATCGACATGCGAATGAACCGCCGCCAAGCCATGGCAACGGGCATCGGACTAGCCGTAGCCCCGCTCGCGAAGTCGCAGCCGTCCAAGAAGACTGTAGCTGCGATCGCAACTACAGACGGCAAGGGCTCTTCCCCAGGAAGCGGCCTTTCCCACGCCGCCCTGATCTTCGGCAAAATGCTTAAAGGTTACTGGCCGAATGGAGTATTCACCGAGCCGCGCACGCGTCTGGTTTCCATGTACACGGATCAAGTACCGTTTGATGATCTTAGCCGCGTTGATGCGCCAAAATTCGGTTTCAAAGTCTACTCCGCAATTAAAGACGCGCTGACGCTCGGCGGTGATGACTTGGCTGTGGACGCTGTCTGCTTTGTCGGCGAACACGGCGAGTATCCTTCCAATGACCGGGGGCAGAAGCTCTATCCGCGATACGAGCTGATGGAACGTATCGTCGAGGTCTTCCGCCGTACAGGGAAATCAGTTCCGGTATTTTCTGATAAGCATTTTTCGTATTCGTGGTCGAAGGCCAAACAGATTTACGGCTGGTCGCGGGAACTGAAGTTTCCCTTAATGGCGGGCTCATCCATTCCGGTTTGCATTCGCACACCTTTTCGGGAAATTCCCTATGAAGCGGAGGTCGAGAACGCGGTGGCGATTGGCTATGGCGACCTCGATGCCTACGGCTTCCATACGCTCGAGGCGCTCCAGTGCATGGTGGAGCGGCGCAAGGGCGGAGAAACTGGAATCCGATCGGTTGAATGGCTCGAAGGGGAAGCTGTTTGGAAATGGCGAGACGGGGTCGGCCGATGGAGCATACCGCTTCTTGAGGCCGCACTTTCGTGCGACCCTCACACGAAACCGGGCCGCGCAGAGGACAATGTCAAGAATCCGGTTCTTTTCTTGCTCGAATACCGGGACGGACTGCGCGCGGCGGCTTACATGTTGGACGGCCACGCGAGTTGGTGGACGTTCGCGGGAAAACTGAAAGGCTCAGCCGAACCGGTAGCTACGTGTTTCGAGGCAGTTGGCGTCCAAGGGATCCGGGAATATCCGCACTTCGACGGTCTGGTGTACTGTATCGAGGAGATGCTCGTGACAGGGAAGCCGCAATATCCAGTTGAACGGACACTCCTAACGACGTGTACGCTTTCAATTCTCTTTGAGTCCCGCGTTTGGAAGAAGCGTATTGAGACACCGGAGCTGGCGATCACCTATCGGGCCCCACGGGAGATTTATGTGCAGCGAGCTTGAGTTTCCTCCCTGCTTTACAACTCCTTGTACGAACGGTTGCCAGGTCTGGCGGATCAGTATAGGCTTTCGGCGTACGGAATGATGCGGGACCCACTTCGAAAACGGCGCCAGCCGCTTTAGGCGGATCAGAAATGATTGCAGGCATGCAAGGACGAGTTCGCTGGATCCTGGTAATTGGGATCTTTGTTTTAAGTTCGGTCGCCTTTCTCGACCGCATCAACATTTCCATTGCGAGCCAGTACATTGTGGAAGAATACCACCTCACAAATATTCAGCTCGGGTACATTTTCAGCGCCTTTGTGCTGGGCTACGCGCTCTGTCAAGCACCCGCCGGGCGTGTCAGTGACCGATATGGGCCGCGACGGGTTATCACTATTGCCACAATCTGGTGGGGAGTGTTCACCATCCTAACGACTGCAATTCCACGGAGTACTGCAGGCGTGGTGGCGGCTTTTGTTTGTGTGAGATTTCTGCTTGGCGTAGGTGAGTCCGTAATCTTCCCGGCCTCGAATCGAGTGGTTGCCAAATGGATTCCGACCCACGAGCGCGGCACGGCCAATGGACTCATATTTGCCGGGGGCGGTGTGGGAGCAGCAATCGCACCTCCGCTCATTGCCTTCATCATACTGCACGGCGGCTGGCGGCTTTCTTTTTGGGTGAGCGCGCTTTTGGGGTTAGTCGTCGGATTTGCCTGGTTCTGGCTGGCGAGAGACAATCCCGAGGAGCACCCCTGGATGAGTGCCCGAGAATTGGAAGTCGTTCGTTCCGGTTTGCCCAATTCTGACGACAGGGCCAAGGGAATACTTTCGTGGGGAAGAATTCTGGCGAGCAAAGACTTCCTGTTAGTTACTTACAGTTATTTCTGTTACGGCTACATTGCCTGGATTTTCTACACTTGGTTCTTCATCTACCTCTCGACTGTGCGGGGATTGAACTTGCGTGAGAGCTCGTATTTTGCAGCGCTGCCCTTCATCACTATGGCCCTTTGTTGTTCGGCGGGGGGAGTTCTAAGCGATTTTCTCACACGCCGCTATGGCAAGCGTTGGGGGAGATGCGGCGTCGCGGTTTTTGGAATAGGTCTCGCCACAGCGTTTGTTGCGTCTGTGTCCAGCGTCAGCAGCCCACGGCTGGCGGGTGTTGTTCTGGCCGGCGGAGCAGCGGCGCTTTCTTTGTCACAGAGCACGTTCTGGTCGTTTACCGCCGACATCGCGGGCGAGTCTGCTGGTTCTGTGTCCGGAGTCATGAACATGGGAGCACAGCTCGGAGGCACGGTTACTGCCACGCTCACACCAGCGATCGCCTCGCGCTTTGGCTGGGGCGCTTCGTTCGGAGTGGCAGCGTTCTTGTGTGGGACAGGTGCGTTGGTCTGGTTGCTGGTTGATCCAAACCGCCAGCTCACGCAAGAAGGCCCTTAGCACTGAACGACATTTCCAAATATCTGCACGTCGCCCGAAGCCTGGTTTTGCAGCTTCACCTTGCCGCCACCATGCACCAGGTTGCCGGTGAGGACGGCTGAGGTGACGTTGGGCCCGAGGCGGACGTGGTGATTCAGCGTGTGGCCGTAGTCCTTGAACACGCAAGCGGTCATGAGCAGCGAGCCGTTCTCGCAGTTGATGAAGGGGTGCCGCGGATCCCACTGGTAAGGGTTGTTGCGATCCTCCCAGGCGCTGAAATGGCAGTTGGTCAGGAAAACCTCTCCCTTGCCTTTGTTCAGGATTACCGAACCCGAACGGCACTGGCCCCAGAAGCCGCAGTTGGTGAGTTTGACCGGGCCGGTGTTGGTCTCATTAATTTCGATGGAGTTCATGAACTGGCAATTTTCGAAAGCGATGCCGGAGTGGTCCTGAACCGCTTCCACCATCACCGCCAGGGGGCTCAGGTCCGACCCGCTCTGGGTGATTAGGATGTTGCCCTGGGGGGCCTGGCCGAGGTCTTTGCCCGGCTCGAGCTGCAAGGGGATGAAACGGAAGCCCACCTTGGCCCAAATCACAAAACAGTCGAACATGTACGACCAGTCGCACTTGCCGATGATGAAGCCTTCCAGGTTGTCCAACACGAATTTCTTGAAAGCCTCCTGGTCGCTCGGGGAAAACGTGCCCAGCGAGAACCACTCACTCGGGTGGATGTGGATATTCTCCATGCGCCCGATGTCGTAAACGCGATCCACGAACACGCCGCGGCGCAATGCCGTGATGTTCAAGTTGCGCAGGTAGTGGGCAGCGTTGTTGTGAGTTCCGCAATCGAGCGCGTTATAGGAGTTGGCCATGGCGACGTCGATGACGCTGGACCGGTCCCCGCGCACTGAAATGGTCCACGGGTAGGGTCGTATGTCGCTTGGCCTCTGTTCCGGGTAGTAGAACGACACACCCTTAATCGTACTGTTCGAGGCCAGGGTCACAAACGGATCGGCGCCTTCTTGATCGCGCCCACTGCAGACGAGCAGCATGGCGCCTTTGTGCGGGTCAGGATAATGGGGGCCACGCCAGGAGCCTTCCAGCGTTGTCCCGTTCGGGATGGCAATCGTTCCGTCGAATCGGAATTGGCCAGGCGGGATGCGCACGACGCCGCCAATTCCTTCCGCCGCTGCGAGCGCTCGCTGGAAGGCCCGAGTGTTATCCGTTTTGCCATCTCCGACGGCGCCGAATTCGAGAACATTATATTCACCGAGCGCGGACGCTTCGGGGGCCGGAGAAGCCCCGGCGGCCGAAGCTGCTGCCGCCAACGAAGGGCCGGCAACTGCCCCTCCCGCAACCTTAAGAAGGTCTCTTCGGCAAAACTTTTCCAGTGTCATAATTACCTCTCTCTATCGTTCTGGAGTGCGACCCATCAGCCGACGGGCTGCCGCATTGTCGCGCTTCCCCCGCATCGCGGGGCTGGCATTCGTCTCAAGTCATCGCAGCGCGGGATAGTAGCACAGGCAATAGCGTTTGTGCTAACTTCTCATGGGGAGGTCCGCAATATGTTGATGAACTTCGCGGCCATTTGCAGGTTGAAAGGTATTACAGAATGAGTGAAGACCCGGAAGCGAAGCCAACCCCCTCTGGCGCAGGTGAACTGGGTGCCAAGCGGCGGCGTGAGACGCGGAGGCGCGCCCTCGCCGCCTCGGCCTCCTCGGGCATAACCGAACTCGCTGCCAGTGGGTACAAGTCGATCGTCGGGTTTCACTCGATTGAAATCCGGCCTCTGACTATCCTGGCCGGCGCTAATGGCTCGGGCAAATCCAATATCATTCAGCCCCTTCTCTTGTTAAAGCAGACTCTGGAGGCAAGCTATGATCCGGGCCCCCTCATGCTGGAGGGCCCCAACGTCACGTTTACATCGGCAAGCCAGTTCTTCTCTTGTTTAGGGAACCGCCAGTTTGCTGAGACGTTCGTAGCCGGGATGGGCATCGGCTCCGACATGCGGCTGGCCCTGGCTTTCAAACGCGACCCCAAGGGGGGAATTCAAATCCACGAGATGAGTTTTGCACAGGGGAGCGTAAGGCGCAAGCTGCGTCCGGAAATGACATCAGCAGAACTAGAATCATCTTTCCCATCTATAACCAAGAAGTGGATTGAGGCTCTTAGGGATTGGCAGTCTGGCGATCCAACAGCTATGCGACGGCCCGAGGACTCGGTCACGCTCCGGCTTCAACGCAACCGCTGTTTTCTGGAGTTTATTGTGAAGTATGAACCCGCGGGTGAATTTGCTACCGGGTTTCCCATGGCGCGGGCAGGGCGTGAGATCCGCAGGTTGATACACGTTCCGGGGATACGAGGAAACCCGGAAAGAGCCTATCCTGTAACTGGAGTAGATGGAACATTCCCTGGCACATTTGAAAAGTATGCCGGCAGTGTGATTGCCAAATGGCAGGCGGAGGACAAAAACAAGCTCGAGGCGCTGAGCCGGGGGCTTGATAGCCTGGGGGTGGCGTGCAGGATAGTTGCAACCCCGGTCGGTGAGACACGAGTTGAATTGAGGGTTGGCCGGTTGACGCGGGGCACGAGCGAAGGTGAAAACGACCTGGTGAGCATCGCCGATGCGGGTTCCGGGGTCTCGCAGACCTTGCCGGTTCTCGTGGCGCTCCTGGTCGCCGACCCGGGCCAGGCTGTGTACCTGGAGGAGCCGGAAATTCACTTGCATCCCAGGGCTCAAAGCCAAATGGCAGGAATACTGGCAGAGGCCGCGGTCAGAGGGGTGAGGGTCATTGCTGAGACCCATGGCTCGATCCTTTTGCGGAGCATCCGGACTTTGGTCGCCTCGGGCAAGTTACCCCCTGAGCTTGTCAAACTCCACTGGTTTAGCCGAAATCCGCTGGATGGCTCGACGGAAATTCTCAGCGCCGACCTTGACAAACAGGGCGCCTTCGCCAACTGGCCGGGGGATTTTGATGAAGTGGCGCGGGAAACTAGACCGCCCGGCGGCATTTCCAACGGATAGCCGAACCGGCTGAGTCGTTGAAATCGTTGCCGTGGGTAAAGGGGCGCTACCGCTCTTCGCCCGCGCCCAAGGCTTCAAGGTCGGCTTTGTCTTGCGCCCGCCCGGTCAGCCTCTTGTTTCGAATCAGGGCTTCACGGCCGATGAAGTTTACTTGGGATACTCAACCCCGTTTGAGTTGAGCGATTCGATAAATCGGCGCCAGTCTTTCGGAAGTGGCATCGCTCTCCTTGTGTGCCATGGCCCGAAGCTGGAACAGAATCTCCAGCCGTTCCGCCGGTGAAAGCCGCTGGTAATAGGCTCGCGTGGCCGCTTCAGCCTCGCGGAAAGTTCGAAACTTGGCGACTACCGGCTCCATCACTCTATTCTATCTCCTAAGGCGCAGTCGCGAAATAGCAGAAAGCATAAGGCGGAACGCAGACGCTGGAAAGCAGTTCTTCGTCGGAACGCCTGACTCCTGCCATTCCAAGTCGATTCGCTTGTGCCCATCCGAGAACATTGACAACGCTTTGCGGGACGAATATAAAGTACGCAACGACGGGAGTGGACTAGGGGGCTTGATTATGAGCGTATGTCGACGCGGAGGACGGGGTAGGTTCGGCGTGGCGGTTGGGCAAATGTTATTGCTGCTTGCACCCTTGGCGCCGGGATGGCGGGCCTTGGGTCAGCAGATTCCTGACGTGCGTTGTCGCGTCGAGGATTATCCGGTCAATGTGGTGACCTACTGGCAGTCGCCAAAGGTGCTGAAGTCCGTCCAGGTGGTTGTCTTGAAAGACCCGGCGGGAGAACAGCAAGCGCGATTCGACCTGACGCGTGGCGGCACCTTGATCTCCCTTCGATATCACGAAAAAGAGCTCATGTTTGGAAAGACGGCGGGTGCGAATGTAACCATGTACATCTTCCGTCATGGGGCGGAGCCGGAACTGAAGGGGGTGAGCCCTTATTGGTCGGCATTCCATCCCGACCAGGGCGGTTCAAGTATGGGGGTGCCTTCCTCAGTTGCGGGTGTCGCATGCAGCGGCGAGAAGTCAATGCGGGCACTGGCGATGATGGTTGACGCCGGCGTCGATAATTCGTTCGTGGGCGAGCCGCTGTTGGGAGTGTGGGGCGGACACCTCAGCGGCGAGTTTCCGCCCGGGTACTCGACCCCTTTCGCGATTGAAACCGACGCCAAGTGGGTGAGGAATCCGGGAGGCTCGCCCAGTTATTACTTGCGCCTCGAGCAGGTTGTAGTCAACGTCCGCCCCTCGTCTTCCCAACCCATCGAATGGTCTCTGGAAGGTGTGGCGCCTTGGGATTCCGAATACGCGGCGTCCTATCCGGAAAAGTGCACGGAGAAAACTCCTTGTGCCAGCACGGATGCCCCTGCCATCGCCACAGGGCGCTATCAAGACCCGGGTCGAAGCATGGGCTTCGCTACGGTCGTTCCGACCTCGGATTGGAAAACGAGCCGGGCCTTCGTCCGGGAAAATGCCGAGTATGTTGTGCTGAGCTACGGGGCCGTGTGGGCGGCGCCACGGCGCGTTTTTGCGACTGTCCTTGAGCACGATCTGCGAGGCCTCGAAGGGTTCCATTTCAGTTGGACTGTTTGTGCCGGAAGCTGGGAACAAGCTAAGAGCTTTGCGGAGAGAACCACGTCCGGCACGCCGTAGGATTTCAAAGGCCCGTCGGCGAAGGGCCTCGGGACGCTGAAAGGGTAGGGAATTGGCGGCCTGCAAATGAGAGGACCGATTATGCAAAGCAAAGGGCTACGTATTTTTCTCTTTTGTTCTGTGATTCTTTTGCTCACCTCGAATCTGCACTCCCAGCAAGCGGCGACGCCCGTCGACAAGGAAGCGGTACGGGCAGCCTGCCAGGTGATGGATTTCACTATGCAGCCGGGGCAGGTGGACCAGGCCGTCGTAATCAAGGACCCGGCGGGAGAACAGACAGTCTTGTTTGACATTACCGAGGGCGGCGCTATTGTCTCCCTGAAATACCATGGGGTCGAGCACATCTGGAGTTACAACGGCGGAGGCCTGCTCCAAATGGCATTCCACCACGGCATCAAAGTGGGAAATTTCACGGGTGATTACAACCCCACGCAGGCCGGGGACGGTTCGGCCATGTCTCTCGTGACGGGGGTAGCATGCCATGGCACCGAATCCATTGATCTCATGACCGTGATGCTGGACTTTAACCACAACAATGGCTTTTACGATAAGCCGCTGCTTGCCGTTTGGAACGGGCGGGTCAATGACTTTACCCCACTCAGTTATTCCAGTCCCTATACGCTCGAGACGCGGGCGCAGTGGGTGAGTAATCCTGCCGGGGAGCCACAATACTATTTGCGGTTGGATGAACGATTCACTCACGTTACGGATGAGAAGGTGGGACCGTTCGGTTACGATTTTGCCGACTACGAACCGTGGGATTTCAACGTGCGCGCCATTAGTCCTGAAAACTGCCCTTGCGAGCCTTCCGCGACAAAGTATGTGGCGGGCGGATGGTACAAAGGCGAGAGCCGGGAGGTTGGCTTGGCGGTGGCCATGCCCAGCAGTAATTTCCCTCACAGCAAGGTGGGGGGTGGATTCAACAGCGATTACATGTGGCGAAACAGGAATTTCCACCTCGAGTCGGAGGAGTCCTTGGACGGATCGCGTCGAAGGCGCTCGTCTGGTACGCGATGGTTGGGTCATGGCGAAATGCCTTGGAATTTGCGCGCCACCTGTCTGCGGGAGGGGGGCAGAAATGAATAGATATCTTCTTGCAGTCATGGTGGCGTTAGGTGTGTTACTTGTCCAAGGTAGCTTCAGCCTGGAAGCCGGACAGGCGGCAAAGGACGTTTCTCAAGAGCAGGACACTTCCCAGCCGCTCGGCTTGCTGGAGGCTACCAAATTCCACGGCAGCCTGATGGGCATGCAGTATGAGACGTGGTTCACGCGCCGCAATGCAACTTGGGATACGGCCGAGGCTGTCCCGGTTTTGGGGAAATACAGCTCCTACGATGCAGGCATTATCAGGAAGCACGCGGAGTGGTTCAACGCGCTGGGCATTAATTGGCTGTTGCTCGATTGGAGCAACATGCTGTGGATGAAACCGGATTGGGAGAAGCATATTGGGGCCACACACGAGTTGGAGGAAACTACGGAACTGTTGCTTAAAACCTACGGTCAACTCAACAAGGAGGGCCGACCGACCCCGAAGATCGTCCTTCTGCTCGGCCTTTACAACGGAGTTCCCGTTTCGAATCCGATGAAAAGGCTTAACGGAATTTTCGCTTGGCTAACCAAGAACTACCTGTCCAAGCCCGAGTATAAGAACTTGTGGCTGTACTACAACGGGAAACCCCTGATTACGGTTCTCTTCAACCCCGCCGATCCCTGCAAAGAACTCAAAGACTACGAGAGGCCTGGCCCCTTGGAGGCTCCGCAGTGGACCGTGCGTTGGATGGCATCGCAACTTCAGATCAATCATGCCGAGAGTTGCGGAATGTGGTCCTGGATGGATGGGACTATCCGGCAGTTGGTGACCGACCATGATGGTTCGGCAGAGGAGACCGTGGTCACACCTTCGTGTTTTGCGGCGGGAGGTTGGCTCGCCCCCACGGCCACGGGCCGGGACCACGGGGCTCCTTATATCGAGAGCTGGAAAGTTGCTTTTGAAAACAGGCCAAAATTCATTCAGATCCACCAGTGGAATGAGTTTGCCGGGCAAAAGGACGGTGAAGGCTTCGGGCCCAATCATCACGATTATGTTGATGAGTACAATCTCGAGTCCAGCGACGACATTGAACCAACACGGCTCCGTGAGTGCGCCTACCGCGGATGTGGTGGCTGGGGTTATTACTATATGAATCTCACCAAAGCGCTGATTTCACTCTATCGCCACGAAACGCCGGGGATCACCGTGATGGCTCTCTCTGCGCCCTTCCGGACTGAAGTGGTAAAGCAGAATCGCCTTGCATTGACCTGGGAGACCGTCGGGGAGGCCCCCAAGAGCTACGACGTCCAGCTCGATGGTCACACAGCCGCTCGAGCTATCCGGGGGACCAAGCACACGCTCGACCTGTCAGGAGTGAGGCCTGGGAGCCACACGGTTACACTCCTGGCCAATGGAGTGCATACCTCTTTCGACTTGAACCCTGAACGGATAGCCGTGAGGTCCGCCTCGCCCCTTCCTGTTACGTCCACAATTCAATTCACTTACTCTCGTGAATCGAAGTGAAGGTGCGAGCTGGCTGGATCTCTCCCCGCGAGGAGCAACTGAACGCTATGTGTTCGTGGGCTTCGACGGCAAGCTCGAATGTCCGCGGGTGGCGCCGGCATTGCTTCTTGCGTCGGCGCCGCCCCCGCGACCCACGACACTATTCAGCGCAGTCGGAGGTAGTCCTCAACGGTGAATCCTGCGTCTTTGAGGACGCGCACGGACAGGCCACGGCCAATGTCGCAACCTGTGTGAACGGGGATGGTGACAGACACGTTACGCTCCGCGTGCCACAAGGTGAGATGGCTTCCTGACTACCGGTCTTCAACGAAACCCTGTGATTTGAGGAACCGCAATAGCTCGCGCGCCGTAACTTGGGGCATGCGGCTCATTCGGGAACCGCCACTGTCAGTTCCTCGACATGGACCAAGCGGTCGTTCTGTGGCACGGGCTGAGCGTGCATGAGCATGGAGGCGAGATGCTGCTCGATGGCTTGGCGGATGTTTGACTTGGTCTCCTCGATGGTCTTGCCGTTCGAGAAACACCCGGGGACGGTCGGACTGTAGGCAAAGTAACCTTCGTCTTCCGGTTCCTTCTCAATGATGATCTGAAATGAGTAGAACTTCATTGCTACCCTCCAGGCTCAGCTCACCTTTTCCCATGTGGAAACGGGGGCTTGACACGGGGTTTCTGACTAGTCGCCTCCCAATTTATGCTTCATTATAACATGGCAATTTGCTTTGCCCGATAGGCGCAACAAAGAAGGTAGTGGGTCAGTTTGATGTAGGGGCGGCTTTACGCCGCCACGTGGCAAGGTAGGGTCTCCGCTACGACTCCAAACTGGCCCACTACCGCCAAAAAGAACGCTGACGGGGACAAGTGACGAGCGAAGAAGGCAGGTTCATGGCTTGATGCTGGGGCCAAGTAAGGAGGGACATGTGCAGGGAAGGGGGCGCGGCTGAACTGCGAGCTCGCACCAACTCGTTTGCTATACTCCTTCCAGAAAGCGCACCAACTCGTCGCGCGTAAACCCTGCTTCCCTCAATAGTGCGATCAAGGTTCCTTTTGGCATGTCGCGATTGTGCCGGGGCACGACAGCCCGGCGTCGTGAAACCGGCTGATAGAAAATGAAATGGCTGCCGGAGGTGTGGTCCAGCGCGAAACCGTTTCGTTCCAAGAACTGGATGATGACGCGTGGTTTAACGGGAGGCAGCTTGGGCATACTCGAGGTCCAAGGTGGTGACCAGCGTTTCGTTGTCGGTTGGGATTGGCTCCCCGTGCTTCCTGAGGCTCTCGATATAGCCGGATACAGCGTCCTTGGCCATTTCTCTGGCTTCGGCCAGTGTGCGCCCATAGGTGACGCAGCCGGGCAGCGCGGGCACCAGGGCGGTAAATCCACCCTCGGGTTCGGGCCGGAGGACAACGTTGAAATGGTAGTGTGCTTTCCTCATTGAACCTACTTTATCTCAACTCGGATGTCCGGTCAAATCTAGCCCGAAAAACGGGTGCGCGACATAAGTGTGGGGGGTGATGGGCTTGGCTTTTGCGAGGACGTAAACCGTGCGTAATGATACGCTAGGCATAAGGAGGCACCTTATGCCGGATTCTCTTTCTGCCTTGGAAGCAGAACGTCGGTCGATTTTGCATCAGATCTCCGAACTGGGTGACTTTCGGCCGGGATCGATCACCGCCACCCAGGGGCGCTGCGGGAACCCCCGCTGTCACTGTCATCAGCCTGGGGAGGCGGGCCATGGCCCCACGCTCCGTCTCACCTACAAGATGCGAGGCAAGACGGTGACCGAGAGCTTCTCCAGTCCGGAGGCGCAAGGCAAGGCGGAGCGCGAGATTGCCGAGTTCCGCAAGTATCAGCAACTGAGCCGCGCTTTTGTAGAGCTGAACGATAAGATCTGCCGTCAGCGTCCGATCCCGGAGGAGGCGGGAAGGAAGGAGCAGGAAAAAAAACGGCGGAAGCCATTCAGCGGGAAGTGGCGGAAGAAGTAGAGTCCTTCCTGGCGGTGATTTTTGCCGGACGGCGCAAGTCGGGAAGGCTGGACTTGGAAGCCGTGGAGATGGCGACCCGCGCCGCCCTGCACCGCGCGGGGGCCGGAATGCTGGAGGAACTACTCACCCCAGAGGAGGAGTTTTCCCGCCAAGTTCCCTGCCTCTGCGGCCAGGCCGCTCGATATCACCAGATGCGTCCCAAGCGATTGTTGACCGTGCTGGGGCGAGTCGAGACCGAGCGTCCCTACTACGTGTGTGCGCACTGTCAGCGAGGCCAGAGTCCGCGCGATCAAGAACTGGATGGGGTGGGCAGCGAGTATTCCCCCGGGGTACGGCGCATGATGGGCTGGGTGGGTAGCGAGTCGTCGTTTGAGCAGGGACGGGAGCAACTGGAACTGCTGGCGGCGCTGGAGGTCACCACCAAGGCGGTGGAACGGCAGGCAGAAGCCTTGGGGATGGAAATCGCGGCGCAGGAGCAGGTGGAAATTGAGCAGGCCCTGGAACTGGAGTTGCCGCAAAAGGGACCGGAAATCCCGGTGCTGTACATCGAGATGGATGGAACGGGGGTGCCGACGGTGGCCTCCGAGACGGAGGGACGAACTGGTAAAGAGGGAGAACAGGCCGGCACGCGGGAGGCGAAGTTGGGCTGTGTGTTTACGCAGACGAGGGTGGATGCGAAGGGCCGACCGCTACGCGACGAGGCTTCCACGACCTATAGTGGAGGGATCGAAACGGCAGAGGCCTTTGGCCGAAGGATGTACAGCGAAGCCGGGCAGCGGGGCTGGAGCGGGGCGAAGAAGAAGGTAGTGCTAGGGGACGGTGCCGTGTGGATCTGGAACTTGGCGGACGAGCACTTTCCAGGTTCGGTTCAGATCGTGGACCTCTACCACGCTCGGCAGCACTTGTGGGACCTGTCGGGAAAGTTGTGGGCTACCGAGGAGCGCCAGCGCCAACGATGGACGAAGAAGCTGGAACAGAAACTCGAGGGCGGCAAGATCGAGTCCTTAGTCAAGGAGTTGCGGTTCTTGCCCCCATCCACCCCCCAGGCGGCGGAGTTCCTCCGGCTCGAAGCCGATTACTTCGCCCGCAACGCCCCGCGCATGCGCTATCCCGAATTTCGGCGACAAGAGTTGTTTGTGGGCTCAGGCGTGATCGAGGCGGGGTGCAAAACCGTGATCGGGTCGAGGCTCAAACGCTCGGGCATGTTCTGGACGGTGCGCGGCGCCAACGCCATCCTCGCCCTTCGCTGCAATCGCTTGAGTGGCAAATTTGAAGACTATTGGGAGAACCGCAGGTGCGCCTAACCGTCACAGTTTTGTCGCGCACCCCCGAAAAACAGTGACAAGTGACGGGTGCCGAGGTTGACCTTGGTGCCCCGGATGGAAATGCGGCGGGTCGTGCTCCTTATAGATCGGCCGAATCACGATGGCCCCCAGAACCCAGGAAGTGGGCGAGCCACTCCATCGAGCGCCACACCGACTCGGGAGTCGGCGTGTGCCCTTGGTGATGGTTGAAGTAGCCGATGTTAAGGGGCTTTCCGTAGAGTCCGTACACTTGCCGCGCGGCGTTGATATAGTGCCAGCTTTCGGCCGTGTCGTACTTGTCGCCGCCGATCAACAGAAACGGCCTGGGCGCGATGAGTGCAAGCAATTCGTGCTGGTCGGTAGACTTCTCCACTTTTTGAATGAAATCGCCGAAATACCAATAGTCCTCGTAATTTGAAAAGCTCAGGCCAATGCCTCCCTCGTTAGCGACCACGGCAGTGATGCGGGGCTCGAAAGCCGCCGCGTAGATGGCCATTTTCGCCCCCAGTGAGTGCCCGATGATTCCAATACGGCGAGCATCCACCTGGGGTTGTTGAGAGATATAGTCGAGAAGACGGTGAGCGTCCCAGACCCACTTCCCGAGGCCGCTACAATGGGGATTGCGCAGTTTAAGGTTGGCCACCGCTTCACTGTAACCTTCGCCGTAGCTCTCACCGAACCAGCGGATGGCCACGGCAATGTATCCCTTCTGCACCGCCATGTACGCGAAGGAATCCACGCCGATGGACGTAAAAGTGCGCCCTGATAAGTTGCGGCCCGCCGGGATGTCCACGTCATAGAAGGGAACAATGACGACGGGAAGAGGCCGCTCGAACTCGTCGCAGGGCATCATAATGAATATCTTCTCCCACCAGTCCGGCTCGACCTGGAGGTACATGAGCTTTCCGATGTAATTCTGGTCGCTTACAGTCTCGACCAGCTTGGTTGCGGGAACGGGTGGCCCGGTATCCGGGGTGCCTAACAGTTTCAGCCATTTCTCCTCGATGGCCACGCGTCGCGATTGCCACTCGGGAACGGTTTTCACTCCGGCGACGAGAGACGACAAATTCCCTATGGAACTTTCATACCCGGTGGGAGGCTGGTTATAGCGTTCGAACCATCGGGGATCTTCCTGTGGCGCGGGAACTGTAGCCCCACCTGTCGCCCTGCGACAGACCCGGAATCCTGTGAAGCGACTTTTGTATTCCGGTTCCATTGACGACCGGTACCCTCGCGACCAATTAGAAGTTGTGCTCATGAACGAGCCGCCCCGGATGATGCGAGCCAGACCTCGAATCGCGCCGGCCGGATTCAAGGATGCTTGCGGACTATGCACCGGATTGAAGAAGTCGGTACACCATTCCCAAACATTCCCGAACATGTCGTAGAGACCGTATCGGTTCGGCGGATAAGTGCTGACCGGCTTCGTGCCCGCCGTCTTGAGGTCCTGAAGCAAGCGGTCGACGCTCTTTGTGTTTGAAGATCCCAGGTTGGCTGGGGTGTGGGCACTCGAGGACGCTGGTGTAAGTTCGGCGTCTGCCGCGTGGGACCACTCCGCCTCTGTGGGAAGGCGGTACCCGTTTTTCCCCAAGTCACAGGAACCGCTTGTGAGGTTGTAGCAGGGTTCGAAGTTCTCATTGAGGCTGCGCAGGTTGCAGTATCGAATCGCCTCCCACCAACTCACGCTCTCGACGGGCAGGTCCGCGCCCCTGTGGAAGGATGGGTTGTAACCCATGACCTCCTCGAACTCGCGTTGCGTAACTTCAGTCGGAGACATCAGGAAGCGGTCGAGCGCGACCGTGACCTCAACTCCTGTCAGCGCATCCTTAGTCTGGAACTGAATTCCCGGCAACTCGACGAGCGCCGCCGGTGGCCGTCCCTGCGTCGAGGTCTTACTGAGCTGGACAGCCGTGGACAAGCCTGAACCGGACGCACCCTTGCCCCCCATGATAGCGCTTGCGCCCGCTAACGTGCCCTTGAGGAATCCCCGTCTTTCCATGCTTCCTCCTGTTGTCAAGCTTGATCTCCGACATTGACACTGGCTCGTCTAATTTGCATAGCGGCCCCCATGGCAGCGGATAGGTAAAAGCTTATCAGACACAATTAAGCTGCGACAAGCCACAAGCGACAAAGGAGACCCACCACAGAGGCCACAGAGTTCGCAGAGAAAAGCGCGAGTATCTATCTCTGTAGTCTCCGTGCGGTCTTTGGTGGACTTTTCTTATCGGCCCACGAAGAAATTGACGGCTTGTGTCACAGGCCGCACGCGGACAAGTTCTTGAAACAAACGCACCCACGCGGTCATCTCAATGAGTAGGTTCTCGGGGCCGGGTTCAAATGTTTGGATGTCCAGGCGGAGTGTCATTCATGGAGAAGCCGATTTTGGGAATTCATCATGTCACGGCGATCGCTTCGGACCCGCAGCGCAATTTGGACTTCTACACGGAGCTGCTCGGACTGCGACTGGTCAAGAGAACGGTCAACTTCGATGACCCGGGGACCTATCACCTCTACTTTGGGGATGACGTCGGATCTCCAGGCACCATTCTAACCTTCTTCCCGTGGCCGATGGCAGCTCGCGGCAGCCCGGGCGTGGGGCAAGTCACCGTAACTTCGTTTAGTGTCCCGGAACAGTCGTTGGGTTATTGGGAACAGCGGCTGAATTCGGCAAGAGCCTCCGTAGTGCGTTCGGGAAAACGCTTTGGCGATGAGGTCCTCACCTTCGCCGATCCGGATGGCCTTAGACTCGAAATGGTGGGGCGCGCCTCCGCTAAAGAACCCCAGGTGCGGAGGAACGCCGTGGTTCCGGAGGGGCACGCCATTCGTGGGTTCTACGGCGTCACCCTTTGCGAACAGGGATTTGAAACAACCGCAGAAGTGTTGCGCACGATGGGTTTTCGCGCCGTGGCGGAGCAGGGCAATCGGTTCCGCTTCGAGGTCGGGGAGAGGGACGCCGCAGCGCGGGTAGATGTGCTGTGCATGGCCGAGGCTCGACACGGCAGGGTCTCCGCCGGCACGGTGCACCACGTCGCTTGGCGAGTGGCCGATGATGAATCGCAGCGGGCATGGCGCAAGCGGCTGGTGGAAGAACATCTGAATGTAACGCCGGTCATCGACCGTTGCTATTTTCACTCCGTGTACTTCCGTGAGCCCGGAGGCGTGTTGTTCGAGCTGGCCACCGATCCGCCGGGATTCGCCATCGACGAGCCGGCGGAAACGCTCGGTGAGAGCCTCAAACTACCTCCCTGGCTCGAGCCGCATCGGAAAGAAATCGAATACGCTCTGCCGCCGATTCAACTTCACAAAACCGCTGATGCATAGCGGCGATTTTAGGCCGCGGCTGTACAAATTAGCAGTTCGTGCGAGGGTATTGGGCGACTCCGCCGTTCCCGCTCCCCCGAAACTTAAGGCAGGCGTGTCATTCCGAGAGGAGCGAGGAATCTTGCTCTGTTCGCTTTTGCCTAACCCCTTGTCGGCGTCGATGCAGAGCGAGATTACTCGCTCCTCTCGGAATGGCATCGCCCCTGCTTAGAGGTAGATGATGGTGGAAGATCCCCATCGCAATCAACCCGTGCTGGAGAGCGGACAACCCCTAGATTCAGCCAAGGCGGCAGTGGTTCTGGTTCACGGCCGCGGGGCCTCCGCCCGAGACATCCTCAGCCTGGCTGAGGAGTTGGACCACCCGGAATTTGCCTATCTTGCTCCGGAGGCTACCGGGCACGCCTGGTACCCGCATTCCTTCCTGGCCCCTATCGGGCGGAATCAACCGTGGCTGAACTCGGCGTTGAGTCTATTAGGAGAAGTCGTTAAACGCGCCGTGGCGGTTGGAATCCCGCAGCATAAGGTTGCTATCCTTGGATTCTCGCAAGGCGCGTGTCTCGCCACAGAATTCGTGGCAAGAAATGCCGCCCGCTATGGCGCCCTCATTGCGTTCACCGGCGGGCTCATCGGCCCGCCCGGAACGGGCTTCAAGTACCCGGGTGACCTTTCGGGCACCCCCTGCTTCTTCGGCGCTGGCGACCCCGATCCACACGTGCCGTGGGAAAGGGTGAAGCAGTCAGCTTCTGTATTATCCACGCTCGGCGGAGTTGTGACGCTGCGGCGTTACCCAGGTCTGCCGCACACCATCAATCAAGACGAAATCGAACAAGCCAAAAAACTCCTGTCGCCGCTATTCATCGAAGAGTGACAGGCCTAAAATATCAAATGCGTGCCTCTTCCGTTCTAATCTCCCTGAGATCAAGCCCTTTGAGCCGTACTGCCTGAGACACACCTTCAGTACGCGGATGGCCCCGAAATGCGACGTGTTCACTCTGGCGCGCATCATGAGCCACAGTCGCATTTCCACGACAGAGCGTTACATTCACCCGCAAGATGAGGCCATTGAGCAAGCCTTCGCCAGAATCGCAGGGAGTCAAAAACTGGTCAGAGATGGTGGCCAGAGTCAATTGATGCCTTCCGCACGATAGATTTTCTTTGCTAGTAAATGTTTGATGCGGCGTGAGTCATGATGGACCTGGAGGGGTTCGAACCCCTGGCCTCATGACTGCGAGTCAAAGAAATGAGTGCTTTGACTGTCTACCCTGTGCTACATACTGCTGAACCTTAAGGAGTTTGTGATCGAGGGTAGCTCACCATAAACCAGCGTAATCCTTGGTGTTACCAGCCAATTTTGCGTTCACATTTGTTCACACTTAGAATGCCCCTCCTCCCGGCGTCTTAGTCGTAGGTATCCCAAAGCTCGGGGCGTGTACTGGGCGTTGCGGGCCGCTGGCTGGGCACTCACGGTAAGGGCGGGTTGCCGAAAATCCGACACACATTGCATTCGGACGCGTTCAAGTGTATGTTAACGCGCGGGCTGGGAATCAAAGAGGTGAATCCCAGGTGAGCGACAAGAGGTGCGTCTGCGGGGGGTCGAATGAGAATTGCCGGTGGTGGTCTGGCCTAGGCTTCGTGAGGGTGGAAGACAGCCTTCCCAGCGCCTCACAAGGCTCGCGCCGCCGTGGCCCGATGGTAAAAGCGTGCAGCAGAGGCCACAAGGCGAGCAGCAAAGGTCCCACACCGATATGAGTGCCTCAAAAACCCCCGCCGTTGCCTGCACCCATCTTTCGCTGCCCGTTTTGTAGACTCCCGGCTCAGTTGGCCGTTTTGAAGGAACGCACAGCGAAGAAATCCTGGCGGCGAGAAACGGCGATGGCAGCGTAGTGGTGGTGATCGCCAATCACGCCGTACACGCGAGCACGGACTACAACAAGGAGTATGATCCCCGCGTGGTGGGGATTGACCTCTCGGCCCTGGGGACTTTTTCCTCGGCCTCATGGCTCGCCGTGGACAAGAACACCGACCTAGCCCACGGGCCCACCGCAGCCCCGGTTTGCCCCGCCGCCCACCTGACGATTCAACAGGGAGGTTACGGCATGGCATTCCCGAAACTGATCCCCTGAGGGTTTGGAATGTAGCTGGAGTTTCACAAAGCAACCAAAGGCGCTTCCGAAGTGGCCATGCTTGGAGTGAAATGAAATCATCTCTCTCGGCCCGACATCTCTTGCTTCTCTTCATGCTCATTGGCCTGTTCCTTCGTGTCGGCGCGGCCCTAAGATTCCCGAACGCGGCTCACACTGACGAACTCCTCGAGTTCCAAGAACCCGCGCATCGCTTGGCCTACGGTTATGGGGTGGTCGCTTGGGAGTGGAGACAGGGAGCTCGCTCCTGGGTATTTCCCGCCTTCTTGGCGGGCGTGATGCGAACCACTGATTGGCTGTACTCCGGGTCACAGGGATATCAGTGCGGGATGGTCATCGTGCTCTCGCTGCTCTCCCTGACCACCATCTGGTTCGGCTTTGCCTGGAGCAAGCGCGCCAGCGGGATGGAGGCAGCCATTCTCGCCGCAGGAGCTTGTGCCACCTGGTACGAACTGGTCTATTTTGCCCCAAAGACCTTGACCGAAGTGGTGGCCACCCACGCCCTCCTACCAGGCTTATACCTGGGCAAATATGGCGAAAGGTTGGGGGAGAAAAAGCGCATGTTGCTGGCGGGAATCTTCCTTGGGCTCGCCATTTCCCTGCGAATCCAGCTCGCTCTGGTGGTGGGCTCCGCGGCCCTTTACTTTTGCTACCCGAACTGGCGGAAGAGGCTGCTCCCTGTGGCGCTGGGGCTGCTCTTGCCGGTGCTTGGTTTCGGCTTGGTGGATGCGATTACCTGGTCACATCCTTTCCAATCAATTCTTGTCTATTTCCGTGTGCATGCCCGAGAGTTCTCCACTCCGGCGCTCCCCAGTGGCAATGCTACGGGGCAAGCACACCTTGTCGAGCCTTGGTATGGGTATCCGATGATGTTGTGCGCGCACCTGGGTCCGGTGGCGTTTCTGGTTCTGATGGGAATTCGCCGCAGTCCATTCTTGGGTTGGGTAGCGCTGATCCATCTCGTCTTTCATAGTTTGTTCCGCTTTGGGGACGTTCGCTATCTTTATCCTCTGATGCCCCTTGAAATCACCCTCGCCGCGCTCGGCATTATGGAACTCACCCCGGCCTTGAACAACCGGCGGAAATCGCCGCTGTCGCCAAGGACGATCGTAGCCGGCGGCTTGGCGTTCTTGGCGGTCATTTCCTGCTTGCTCGTGCCGCAATTGGATTGGTCCCGATGGTCCGGCAACTTGGTCGCTTTCGACCGACTCAGCCGCGATTCGACGCTTTGCGGGGTGGGAGTCTACCGGATCGCGTGGTGGAAGCTCGCCGGTTATGCGCATCTGCATCAAAATGTTCCTATCGTTCTCCTTGGGCAAGTATCCGAATTTGAGGAGGAGTCGGCGAGTTTCAATGTTGTTGTCGTCCCCGGAACTCTCTCTGACACCAGCCACAAGTTCGAATTAGCAGGATGCTGGGACGGTGTATGTGTGTATCGTAGGCCGGGTCCCTGCACGCCTCCTCGGGCGGACCATGAGATTAACTCGGTGCTCCGGCGAGGGGGCTGGTGAGAGATCAATGACTGCGCGTGTGTCGGTAGTGATCCCCGCATACAATGCTGCAAGCGACCTACATCAATGCCTGGCGAGCTTGAGCCACTCGACCGTTGCACCTCTGGAATGTATCGTGGTGGACGACGGGTCGGGCGACGATTCGCCAAAAATAGCGGCCCAGCACGGGGCCAAAGTCCTGTCTACTGGGGGCCGGTATGGTCCGGCGCGGGCCCGGAACATTGGGGCGAAGGCGGCGAGCGGCGAAATTGTGTTATTCCTTGACGCCGACGTCTGCGTCTGTCCTGATACCATATCCAAGATCATAGCTGAGTTTACGCAGGATCCGGAACTCGACGCAGTCATGGGGTCCTATGACGATTCGCCGGCCGCCCAGAACTTCATGTCCCAGTTGCGCAATCTGATGCACAGCTACGTGCACCACCACTCGAACCGCGAAGCAGTGACATTCTGGACTGCCTGTGGGGCCATTCGACGGCAGGTCTTTCTCGATTCCGGCGGCTTCGATGAGGACCGGTACCCTGCCCCGGCCATCGAAGATGTCGAGTTGGGTTATCGGCTGTTTCAGGCGAACCGAAAGTTGGCTCTGAATGCGGATATCCAAGTGAAGCATCTGAAGCGTTGGAACCTTCGCAGCGTCATCGAGACCGACTTTTTCCGGCGCGCCATACCCTGGTCCGAACTGATCCTTCGCCGGGGGTGGATGCCAAACGATTTGAACCTGCGCATTAGCCAGCGGCTCAGCGTGGTGCTAGCTTTCATGTTGGTCTTTCTCGCTGTTTACCAGACGGTACGCTGGCACGTGTACTTTCTTACGACTTTGTGCGCGATCTTCTTCCTATTGCTATCGTCCTACTGGATGGAAGGCTCGTGGCGCCGTTCTCCTCTCAGAGTCACGTTGATGTTTACCGTCATGGGGCTGATTGTCGTCTTCTCCTATCACTTCCAAATGCGGCCGATCATTGTCGCGCTTCTTGGCGCCTGGGTCGCTTTGTGGGCCCGCCGTCGCTATGCCTACTCACTTAAGAAAACGCGGGGATGGGCGGTGATGCTGGTAGGCGTCTCATGCTTATCCGGTTGTTTCAGCAAGCCACAACAGGTTGTGCTTCTATATTGGTTAACAAATCCGGTATCCGCATCTGGGGTTTTCTTTTCTTGACCTACCATGCCGAACCGCCATAAACTTACCGTCCTATTTCACTGGAGGAATCGCATGGATCAGATCAATGAAAATCTTGTACTCATCAACAAAGCGATTCACGAGCTGACCATAGCAATTAAGGCCATCAGAGTTATTCTGTACAGGCACGAAATCACAAGCCCTAGCGAGGTGGCCGAATTACAGAGGGAGATTCGTGAGATGTTGGCCACGACTCCCGGAGGCCAGCTTCTTGACAGTCTCTTAAAGGAGATATCTGGTACTCAGTAATCTCTTTGAGAGCCTATGAGCTTTCGCCGCAGTGTCGAACTTTAGTATAATCATGTTCTTCTCCTTTTCTGTTTTTGTTAACCACTCTGTGAACCACTACATATGGTGCCTTGCTGAAACAACCGGATAAGCATGAGGCGGCTACTGTCTTTTGGTCATCGCAGGTATCAGCTTCCATCTTCTCTGGCTTCGGTTGCAGTTCGTGTTTCTTGGTCTTTTGCTGACGCTGGTGGCGCTCAACGATCAGTTCTACGTGTTCCTGGCCAGCACCAGGGGCACACTGTTTGCCCTGGCCGCCCTTCCGTTCCATTTGCTGTACTTCGTATACAGCGGAGTGGCGTTCATGGTGGCTCTCATCCGTCACGGTTTTGACGGGCTCCGGCGTCATGTAATTTGACCCGGAACCTTGCCATGCGGCTGTTGCGCCTCGCCGGTTGGGCAATCGGAAGTTGCCACTCACTGCTGTTCGTAGTAGTCGGGCTCGGTGTTGATCGCCCACAGGTCATAATGAGCGCCCAAAATGTTGCGCGCCGCCCCCAGCGCGGTCATCATCGAATGGTCCTGATTGTTGTATTTGTGCATGCCGTTCCGCCCTACCAACTGTAAATTGGTGAGGTTCTGCTCGACGTAGCGTCGGATCACATTCACCTGCTCGGCAAAACCATCCTGGTAGATGGGATAGGCCTTCGGCATGCGGACCACCGTGCCGTCCTCGATTTCCTCGGGCCGCACCAGACCCAGTTGCGCGATTTCCTTGCCCGCCAGTTCGATGAGCTGGTCATCCGGGCTTGACCACAGTCCGCCATCCTCAAAGACGAAATACTCCATTCCCAGACAAGTCTTGTTCCGGTCCGGGACCATGGCCGGGGACCAGTTCTTGAAGTTCTGAATGCGCCCCACCTTCACGCTCGGGTCGTGCACATAGATCCAATTGTCAGGAACCACTTCCTTGCGCTTGGTGACGAGGCTGACAATCAAGAAGTCTCGATAACGGAGGCGATTGGCGGCCCGCCGAACTTCCTCCGGCGCCGGCTCTTCTAAGGCGTTGATCAGGTCCCGCATCGGCATTGAACTGATGAAGTCGGTTCCAGCAAAGTATTTCTCGCCCCCAGGCCCGGCGGTTACCAACCCAGTCACCTTCCCGCCGCGGTGATGAATTTTGACTACGGGATGCTCGGTCAAGACGGGATAATTCCGCGCTTGCAGTCGTTCTGTGAGAGCTTCCCACAATTGGCCGGGTCCGCGTTCGGGGTAATGAAATTGATGGATGAGCGTCTTTGCTTCCGGCCTTGTGTTCTTCCACAGCGCGCTGCGCAAAGCCGTGGTCAGCGAGAGTCCGCGAATGCGCCGGGCCGCCCACTCCGCGTGAATCTCGGCGCAGGGGAGACCCCAGACCTTCTCCGTGTAGCTTTTGAAGAAATTCTCGTATAGCCGCCTGCCAAAGCGATTGCAAAACCACTGCTCCAAGTTCTCTTCTTTGCGGGAGGGGAAGACACGAGCGCGCAGATAGCTCGCCATGATGCGGATGGCTTCAACCAGTCCAAGGCCGAAGAGGGCGTCTTTCGCCACCAGGGGGTAAGAAAAGAACTTCTTGCGATAGTAGATCCGTGAAAGCCGCGGACGCAGAAGGAACTTGTCACCGAGTACTTCCTGCCATAATTCCCGCACTTCCTCCCATTTGGTGTAGAAGCGGTGGCCGCCGATGTCAAACAGGTACCCTAGATAGTTTACGGTGCGTGCGATTCCCCCCACCACCGAGTCGGCTTCCAGCACGACGGCCGGCACGGCGTGCTTGGAAAGTTCGTAGGCGGAGGTCAAACCCGCAGGACCGCCTCCGATGATGATGACGCGCCTGTCCTCGCGCTTCGGAGCTTTCAGCTTGAACCCATTCTCGCGCATCGTTGCCATCCCGGTTCTGCCCTGCCGGTTGCCGCAAACTCCCTGAAGTTGTGACTGCGGCCTGAGCCCGATAATCCTACATCAAAGCACAACCATGGGAGCAAGACAAAGTGAGGATACCGATTCAAACGAATTCCATCGCGGCCCGCTCGCAGAAACGCTCGGCGGAGGCGAGCAGTTTGTACTTCCTGAGGAAGGAACCGGTGAAGTCCCGGAATGCCTTGAATTCATAAACCGTCGAAAACTCGTCGAAGATAACGATCTGTCCGGGACCAAGGAGAGGGCTCAGAGTGGACAGGAGATAGAGCGTGGAGGTGTACAGATCGGCATCACAGTTGATGACCAGGCGGTTCCTCGGCGTGAACGTCTTCAGGAAGTCCGGCAAGGTTTCTTGGAAAAGCCCTTTGGTGAACTTGACCCTCGGGCCGTGGATATCCGGAGGCCTCCCTCCGGTCTGCCAGGTTCCCCGAGGAACAATCTCATTAAAGAACTTCCAATCTTCAGGAAGTCCCTCGAAAGTGTCGAAGCCGAAGAAACGCGATTCGGGATGGCGATTCAGGGCCATCCAGGCTCTGGTGGCGTCTCCTCGATAGACGCCGAATTCCAGGTAATCGATGGGGCCGTTGCCGGCAATCTCGTCGTTGAGGTACCGGTACAGATCATGGCGAGACTGGAAATGCACGGGAAAGGGGTTGGCTTTCAGCCATTGTCCGAGTTCCAGGAGGAGATTGAGAATCTCAATCCGTCGGGATGGTGACAAGCCAGATGCCGCGAAACTCTCCTTGATCCGCTTCACGACCTCGAGGTATGCCATGTTCTTACCCCCGCGCCCGCTGGCACTGATCAAAAGGCGATCCCACGTTTCGTCGCAATTTCGACGATCAGATTGAGATAACGGCTCACGTGGGCCTCGGGGCTCCACTTTTCCTGGTAGGCGGCAAAGCCGCGCCGGCCCAGCTCGTCCCTTAAAGATGGATCAGAATACAACCGATCCACGGCGGCGGCCATTTCTCCTTCCGTATCATAGACGATTCCCGCGCCGAGCTCGGTCACGAGTTCGCCAGTTCCCCCCAGATTCCGGGCGACGACGGGCGTCTTGTGCCAGGCAGCTTCGAGGATCACGAGGGGAGAGATCTCGTACCACAAGGAAGGAACGATTACCGCCACGGCGTTGGTGTAGAGAGAACGCAGTTTAGAGTATGGCTGATGGCCCAGAAAACGAATGTTGACGGAACCCTTCGCCATCTGCCGCAATCGGGGTTCGTAGTTGCCGGCGCCGGCGATCCGGAGCTGCGCCTTCGAGTAGCCGCGGAAGAAGGGGATGAGTGTTTGTACGCCTTTCAATTTCTCCAGCCGGCCGACATAGAGGAAGTAGGCCGGGTCAGTGGCGCTGCCCCGGCGTTCCTCGCCGGCGGCTGCTTCCACCTCCTGGGGAGGCAGAAAGGGAGGGAGACGGACGAAGGGAAGGGAGAGTCCCTGCTGCTGATGAATCGTCGTTGCGAATTTCGTCAAGCCGAGGAAGGCATCGACATGTTTCACCGCCCGGCTCAGCATCCCCGAGTAACGCCACCACTGGGGCGGCCGGCGATGGAACAGGGTGCACGCAAGGCAGGTCCTCCGCAGACAGGGCGCGCGGTTGAAGCGGAAAAGTGCGTGTGTTGGACATACCAGCCAATACTCATGAGGAGTGTAGAGTTTGATGGCCTGGCCGTATTCTAAGATCTTCGGGCCGCCAATGAGAGAAATATTGTGGTAATGAATAACGTCGAAGCCTGCGGAAAGGATCTGCCGGATGCGGCTTCGCTTAAAAAAGGGGATTCCTGTTTCCAGGGTGCTCAGCGGGGAAAGGACTCCCCACCTGCTCCTCAGGCCGTGAACAGTGACATTGGAGTGATTTTCAGAGGGCTGCGTCGGCTGCCTGCCCCCCGCCGCGTAGTAGGAATCGAGGCAGTGAATGACCTCCACGTGGTGGCCGCGCCGCGCCAGTTCATTTGACAGCCGGTGCACGAAGACCGCATCCCCGCCGAAGTGATAGGGTGGGTAGTACGTCGTGATGATGCAGAACCGGAGCGGCCGGTGGACTACATTCATGGGTTCTTCATTCCGCCAGGACCATCAGGGAAAACCCATCCAGCAGCCGGGCAATCCATTCCGGGTGCATGGAAAAGCAGCCTTTTTTTAGGGATTTCAGCAGTGCCCTTCTCCATCCAAATCTTTCCACTGAGATCGGGGCAAACGTGTGAAAGGAGTGGAGGATGCGATAGCCTGTGTCGCGGAGCGTGGCCAGAGCCGTCTCTCGAGTGAAGTAATGCAGATGGCCGTAAGATTCCCGGGCCTGGAGGATGGGGCGGCTCTTGAAGAGCACTGATTGAATCGAGATGTTCAACGGGATGCGGAAGATCTTGTGGGTTCCCTTGGACCGCAGCTCTCTCAGAAAGCCAATATAATCTTCTACGTGCTCGAAAACGTCAATGGCCAGCAGGAGATCGTAGCGCGCTCCTTCTTCCGGGAGGCTGCCGAGAATAAAACGAAGCCTTTCTCCCTCCTTTGGCCGGCACAGGGCTAGGGCCTGCTCGGAAATCTCATAGCCGGTGAATCTTGCGGAAGTGCCCAACCCGCGAGACAACTGCTCCAGGATTTCCCCTGAGCCACAACCCACTTCGCAGATCGTCGTCGGCCGGAGGTTGTGCTTTGCGAGAAAAGCCATGATGTCCTTGGCCTTGTAGCTCGCATCTTCGGCGTGCCACGTCGGATTATTCTGTAAATACGCGCCATCGTGATAGATATGGGAAGACCAGCCGCGCATTATCTTTTTCCTGTCCCCATGATGCGTCCGCTCTCCAAGCCTCTTCAGGTCTGCCTGAGCATTTTGGTGCGCAGCCCAATTTCCCGAATCCACGACCTGGGGCTGACGTCCAGATTGAGCGCGTAGCGGCAACTGCAACCAGGGCAGTCTTTCAACAGCGCCTTGCGGATCAGGGCGAGGTAAGGCTCGGACCTTAGGATATCCTCAATCGCCTGCGCTCGCAGGTTTCCGGCGGTTTCCATGGAGCAGCAAGGGCGGACATCCCCGTTCGGGCGGACGCAAACTTTCAAGAGTGTCTGGAAACAAGGAGGCTTCCTCTGCTGGCAGTCCTCGAAGTAAGCGCTGATCCAGTCGAGGTGATCGAGTCTGGGCATCAGTTGGGGATATTCGATGCGTTTCTGTTTCAACCACGAAACCAAAGCGGCCAGCGACCTTCGGTCTTCAGAACTGAGCTCATACTCCTCCCTGGAAAAGTCTGTGGCGAAGAAATGGTGGGTGAAGTTGATGAGGTTGAAAAAGACGGTGAGGTTGTTGGCGAGAGCGAAGCGGACGACGTCGGGAACGGCCGGGATCGTGCGCTTCATGATCGTGGTCGTGATCCCCAGGCGGATTGGGGAATTGCCTCCCTGTTGGAGGATGTTCAGGGTATGCAGCACCTTTCCCGAAGCGTCTTTGATCCCACGGATGTGGTCGAAGTCCCTGGTGAGCGTGTCGAGAGAAAGGTGAAGGGAGGCGATCTTCGAGGCGAGCAAGGCTTTGGCGATGTCCTCGGTCACGGTGAAGGCGTTGATGGTGAGATGGCTCCGCAGCCCAAGTTGCTCAGCGAAGCGGACGAGCTCGAAAATGTCATCTCTTAGGAATACGTCGCCGCCGACAAAATAGATGAACACAATCCCCGCTCTCCTAAGGCGGAGCATGGCGTCTTTAGTCTCTTGCATATCCATTTCGTCATCGGCTTCCTCCCGCCACTGGGTACATGTCTGACACCGTCCGGAACATTGGGTCGTCACCCAGAAATTCGCATAGAGCGGCCGGATTCCAATCTGGCGAAGGACACCTGGGTGGAGGGCAGCGAGATTGGAGCGAAGGACTTCGCGGGCGATTCGGAACCAGGGAATCGACATGGTCGGCTTTGGCATCGACTAATCCTTCGACAAGGAATCGTGATCTCCACGGGTTGCGCTGAGGCGATGCCGTAGATCATGAATCCTGCGCTTGAAAACATCAATGACGCCAGCGTCCATCCGGCGCATGATCCTTGGGGGATCCAGGTCCCGGATGTTTCCCATGCAGTTCCTGAAATTGTAGTCCCTCCAATCAAAACTGACTTTGCCGTCGATGGACACGCAAATGTATTTCGTCCGGAGCTTTCCCATTCTCGAGAAAAGAGCGCGAAAGACCCTGCGGCTGTACAAGCGGCCCTCACCCTTCCAGGGATGAACGTCTCGCCCGATTTGCAGTGTCACGTTGGGCTTGTCCCGAATCAGTGCTTCAAGCTCCGCTGTCCCCTTGGAAAAGAGAATGATATGGATTTTGTCGAACGTTGAACTTTGCGCCAGAAGAAGGTGGAGGTTGTGCCTTGCCGCCTCGAAGTGGTCCGAACGGGTGTGTTTTCGATAGTCAGCAGGCGTGGCGTAGAACATGGAGAACCAGATGTTTCTCAGTCCTGACTCCTCGAGCTCGTGCAGCCGAAACCCATCGAGGAACACGCCGTTCGTGCATAACCACAGTTCCACGTTGGGCAAAGACGTGAGAGCGCGGAGATACTCCATGAGCCCTGGGAACAGGAGCGGCTCACCGACGAGATGAGGATAGACCACAAACTTCCGGCTGGGCGAGGACGCAATCAAGTCGAGCACGCCGCGCTGAACGTCGGGGTGAATGGCGCCTCGCCTTTCAACCAAGTTAATGGGGCAGAAATCGCAGCGGTGGGAGCAGGAGGTCGTCACCTCCGTGTAGAGCACAATCTCTCCCGACTTCGACCCCGGCATGACTTCAAGGGTTCTGGGCTTGACGGGATTTTGGCGTGCCGGGGAAGTTACCACGCCCCCTTATATTCGAGCGTGGTAAGCAGTGTCAACAGATTTTCCGGCGGCACTTCGCCTGCACAATGCGGGGGCGGCGCTGCGTGCCGAGGCGCAGCGTTGCGAGCGTGAGATGGAGCGAGCTTCTCAAGAACTGGTCACCGAGGGTGGTCACCCGAGCAATTCCCCCTTCGAAGGTCCAAAGGAATTATATACAAGCGAAATAACGCTAATTCCTTGAATTCGCTGGACACCGCGAAATTCCCGCCGGTTCTCATCCACTGGTAGGCTTGGACAGTTTCCCCGCGCGGCACATAACTGATCTCAAGCGGCTTGCCATCCCGCAGCAAATTGAGTGTCAGAACCCCATCTTGCTCACCATGAAGTGCGTCCTGGGCAACAGGACGAGTAATTTCATCTCCATCTCTAATGCCGGCCCGCTCCGCCGCTGAACCAGGAATCAGGCCCCGGATGATCCGCTTGGGCTCGACCAGTACTTCCGGTTCGAAACCAAGCTGATAGCGTCGCAGCATCTTCGTGGTGCGGGTAAAGCATGGCCCAAAGCCGCCAGGCGCGGGAAGCATGGTTGCGCCCGACAGCATTTCCTCGAATTCCTTTCTTCCTTTTTCTCCCAACTCCTTCGTTACCAAACCGATCCAGGCAGCTTCATCGAGGGATGATTTCTGCTGCCAGCGTTCAAGCATGGCGAGCAGCAAATCGTCGAGCGTGCGCTTTCCACCAGAGGCGGCGCGCATTCCCCCGTCCACGACTGCGAAGTACATGGAGCCCCTGTCGTAGGGTAATACTCGAACTCGTGTATCGGCCCAGAAGGGCGCGGGAATTTCGGCATTCGGTGTCGCAATGAGAGCGTTGGTGTAATAACGCCCCGCGGTCGTGTTCAGGTCTTGCAGAAACTGGGCGGGAGTGATCTGGCCGGCGCGCAGCGACAACAGTCGAGCGTAGTAGACGGCCATCCCCTCTGGGTACGAGGTAACCGGCGATCAGAGCGACGATCGATAGCACCACCACCGCCGCGATCATGGTTACGGCGTCGCGTGGACCGAGCCTGAACAACGATTGCTGGAGCACCCGCGTGCCCGCCAGCTAGGTGCCCGCCAGCTTGACAATCGGAGAACCCTACTGTATCTATATGGCCGTTCTTTTCCGTCAACCTCTATTCAGGTCAGGATAGCACGCTGAAGTATCTGAGAGGTGCGAGGAATTCCTATGAAAGGAAAGCTGTGGCTTAAGCCATTGCAGGGGCGACTTGCTGGTGACGGGCCGTTGCGGGAACCATAGAGTTTCAGTATTGTTCAATTTGCTTGATTTGAGGAAACTGAGGACTCGACCAGATGCCCAGACAGATGCTGATGCCGAAGCTGGACGAACGGGAGAGCGACGTCACGGTGGCGAACTGGCTTGTGGCAGTTGGTGACTGTGTCCACGAAGGCGCGTCTGTGGTTGCGGTTGAGACGGATAAGGTGACGGTGGACGTAGAGGCGACGGTAGACGGGCAGGTCACACGTCTGTTGGTTACGCCGGGAGAGGTGATCAAGGTCGGCCAGCCTATTATGGAAGTTGAATGACATGACAATTTGTTATTTTGGGGGAGCTGTATGACTGTGAATTTGGATCGCCATACAGTCTTGGATATTTATGCCAAGATGGTGCGGATTCGCCATTTCGAGCTGAAGCTGCTGGAAATATTTGCGGCCCGGATGAAAGCGGGCGACTTCCCCGGCGCGCTACACACCTATGACGGCGAAGAAGCAGTGGCAGCAGGAATCTGCAGCGTTCTCAGGGACGATGACTACGTTTTCAGCACCCACCGAGGACACGGGCACGCGCTGGCAAAGGGCGTTGACTTGAAGAAGGCCATGGCTGAGCTAAACGGGAAGGCGACAGGCGTTTCCCGCGGGTTTGGCGGCTCGATGCACCTCTATGATCCCTCCGTCGGGTTTATGGGGACCACGGGCATCGTCGGCGGGGGCCTGCCTTTGTGTCTCGGGACGGCTTACGCCTCGCTGGCGCAAGGTCGTGACCGGGTCACGGTCGCGTTCTTTGGGGACGGGGCACAATCCCAAGGGTCGTTCCATGAATCGATGAACATGGCGGCCATCATGAAGTTGCCGCTCCTTTACGTCTGCGAGAACAACCTATATGCGGCGACTACTTATATCTCCGTTAATTGTCCGTTGGAGAATGTCGCCGATCGGGCAAAAGCGTACGGGATCCCCGGTGTCGTGGTGGACGGAAACGATGTCTTGGCGGTGCGGGAGAAGGCTGAGGTAGCCGTTCGTCGGGCGCGGCGCGGCGAGGGGCCGACCTTGATCGAGTGCAGGACCTACCGACACCGCCCGCATTGCATGGTTATCCCTGAGCATCGTCCTCGGACTGAGATGAGGCAATGGAAGGAACGGGACCCCATTCCGGCTTTTGCTCAAGAAGTAGTGGCCAGCGGCGTGGTGACGGAATCGGAGTTGAGTGAGGTCGAACAACGCGAAGTCGAGTTACTGGACGAAGCAGTTCGCTTCATGCGCGAGAGCCCCTTGCCAGACGCCGCGGCGTTGGGTGGCAGCCTTTGGGCTGACGGCTGTGAGGAACGGCGAGTTGCTACGAGAGAGTGACCCTATGCGAAAACTGAAGTTGATGAAAGCGTTGAATGAGGCCCTGAACGAGGAGATGGCCAGAGACGACAAGGTCTGCCTCTTCGGCGAAGACCTGGGTGCGTATGGCGGCGTGTGGGGCTTGTCCGTGGGCTTGCAGAAAAAATACGGCGCCCGCCGCGTCTTTGACACACCGTTGGCCGAATCCGCGATCATCGGGACTGCTGTGGGGGCGGCAATGGCTGGAATGCGGCCTGTTGCAGAACTTCAGTACATTGACTTTGTCACCGAGTGCATGGACCCCTTGGTCAACCAAGGCTCGAAGCTGCACTTCATGTCGGGTGGGCAGATTAAGGTGCCCATGACCCTAGTCGCTTCCTGCGGCGCGGGCACGAGCGAAGCTGCGCATCACTCGAATTCGCTGGAAGCGTGGTTCCTCAATGCGCCGGGATTCAAAGTGGTTATGCCTTCGACGGTTTATGACTTTAAGGGACTTCTCAAATCGGCGATACGCGATGACAACCCGGTGATCTTCATGTGGCACAAGGTGCTGTACGATCTTGAAGAGGAAGTGCCGGAGGGCGAATGGATAACACCGCTGGGCCAGGCGGCGGTGCGGCGAGAGGGAACTGACCTGACACTTGTTGCCTATTCCTTGATGGCGCGACGCGCGCTCGAGGCCGCGGCAAGAGTATCTGACCGAGTGAGCGTGGAGGTGATCGATCTGCGCACGCTCAATCCGCTGGATTTGGAGAGCGTGCTTGCGTCTGTACGAAAAACGGGACGCTTGCTGGTCGCGCACGAATCTCCTTCCCGCTGTGGGGTTGGGGCTGACATCGTCAAGCAGGTAGTGGAGAGGGAGTTTCGCGCTCTCAAGGCTGCTCCCAAGGTCCTAGGCGGTGCTGACCTGCCCATTCCTTTTTCAAAGCCACTTGAAAACGCCTGTATTCCTCAGGTCGAGGATATTGTGCGTGGAATCCTGCAAGCAGCTAGAACTTGATGGAGCCAACGCATCATTCCCGTGAAAGCGGGAATCCACCGTGGACCCCGGCCTTCGCGGGGGTGACGACGAGGGTCACGATGGGTTGAGTGGATTATGCATTTCACAATGGTTGATTGGGTGATTGTATTGGTCACCCTTTCCGGAATTCTCGCCCTGGGAGTTTTGGCGAAGCGATTCGTGGTTGATACAAATGACTTCCTTGTGGCGGGGCGGAACGTCGGTCTTTATATTGGCGCCCTCTCTTTGCTGAGCACCGATACAGGCATCCTGACCTTTCTCTACTTTGCCGAGATGGGCTACGCTTATGGGTTCGCGGCCCTGATCGCAGCCGTCATTCCCATGTTCACATTCGTTTTCCTGGGCAAGACCGGCTTCGTAATCAAGGCCTTCCGCGAATTGGAACTTGTCACCATCTCTGAGTATTTCCAGGACAAATACGGGCGCAACGCTCGCATTCTGGCTGGGACCCTGATGGTGGTGGGCGGGGCGTTGAATTTCGGGGTCATGCCCGTCCTCGACAGCACGTTCCTGAACATCCTCACGGGAATCCCGCGACGTTACATTCTCTGGACAATTATCACCCTCGTTGTGATCGTGCTGCTTTACACGGTATTAGGCGGGATGGTGTCCGTCATTGCAACTAGTTACGTCCAGTACTCGTTTCTCTTCCTGGCCATGATTATCGTCACTTGTTATTGCTTCCGCGCGGTGAGCACAGGCTCGATGGTGAGCACGGTGCGGAGCCGCATGGGCGAAGCTGGCTTTAACCCGTTCCTTCACCCGGCTTTCGGCTGGAGTTTCATCTTCTGGCAGGCTCTGTCGTGGCTCGCCAGCTTGACCGGGTTTGCCCCCATGACCATCCGCGCCTTCACGTCACAGAGTTCCGAGATGGGCAAGAAGATATTCGTCTGGACGGGTATTCTCAACGTGGGACGCGGTGTTATGCCGATTCTCTGGGGCATTGCCGCGTTGGCGTATTTCGGAGGCACGGCCGCGGTCCCGATTGAAGCTTGGCCGACCATGATGCGTAACATTCTTCCCGCCGGGATCACGGGGTTGGTGGTTGTGGGTCTGCTGGCCGGAACGATGTCAGTATATGGGGGATACTTGATCGCCTGGAGTTCAGTAATAGCCGAAGACATCATCGGTCCTTTAGCGAGGCGGCCGTTAAGTGAGAAAGCGCGCGTCCGGGTGAACCAGATCACCATTCTGTGTCTCGCCGTCTTCGTGGTGTTGTGGGGGCTGTTCTATAAGATTACGGGCGCGACCTATTTTTATCTTTATATGACCGTCAACATCTTTGTGGCCGGGACGTTCTGGCTTGTCGTCGGTGGACTGTACTGGGAGAAGGCGCACAAAGCGGGCGCTTATTGCTCGTTGCTGCTGGGAGCTGGTTCATCGCTCATCTATTTCTTTGTTCCCAATCCCGATAAGTGGGCGGGGCGGCTCGGATTTGCGAGCTTCATCCTCTCCTTCCTGGGAATGTACCTCGGCTCGCTGGTCGGTACCCACTTGCAGTGGGTAAAGAAAAGAGCCGTCTGGCTCGTCCTATCGCCCGTAGTCCCGGCAGGAGCGTACTTTTGTTGGCGGTGGGCAACGGGCTACGGTGTCTGGTTGAATGTGTGGGTGTGGGTTTCGATTATCGCCCTGTCGAGCTTCATCGGGTTATCCGTCTACGCGCTGGCCCGCGGGGTTGGTGACCTGAAGAAGTTACTGCGTCCTCATGGGTCGCTCCGTTCGTAGAGAGCAAGGGCTGAGGCTGGAATAGGAACGAATCCAGGAAGAGGCCGGGCAGCGGAAGCCACGTTAGAACTGTTTAGCAACGGGCTTCCACGCTGGCGAGGGAAGAACCCAATGGCGCGCATGACCTCTCGCGAAAGGATTCTGGCCGCACTTGAAGGCCGGATTCCCGACCGCGTGCCGGCGATGGAGCTTTTTATCGACCCGAAAGTCATTGACGCCATCGCCCCTGGGATGTCTTACGAGGATTTTATCGATTACGCGGAGATGGACGCGGTGACGTGCCTCACGATGGCTGATTCCCCGGAGAATATCAACTGGGTGGATCGTCCAAAGGGGCTGTGGCGGGACAAGTGGGGTGCGCTCCAGCAGCTCACCGAAGAGATCATTTCCATCACGACGCCTCCGCCGCGGATCGAAACGGAGGCGGATTTGCAGGCTTACGAGCCGCCGGATCCGGCCCAGGCGCCGGTGTTGGAATACGCCCGGCGGCTGGTCAAGCGCTTCAAGGGGAAAAAGGCGATTGTGGCTGTCGGCGAGGATTGTTTCGCCCACGCCCAATACTTGCGAGCCGGCCTTGCCAATCTGATGATGGACTACATCCTCCAGCCGGGGTTGGTCCATAAATTGGTGCGCGTCGGCGTGGATTACCATGTCGAGCTCTACCGCAGGCTGATTGGCGAGGGGGTGGAGATCATCCTTTTGGGGGATGACTGCGCCGGCAAGAACGGCACTTTCATGTCGCCGGTGCATTTCGAACGATTCATCCTGCCGGGGCTGAAAACAGTTGTTCAGGCTGTCAAAGAGGCGGGTGGTTTCTGCATCAAGCACACCGACGGGAACATTTGGGAAATCATGGGCATGCCGCTTTCCACAGGGGTCGACATGCTGGGGCCACTCGAGCCGGCGTATATGCCCCTCGATGAAGTACGCAGATGCTCCGGGGCCAAAGTCGGGGTCTTGGGTAACGTGGATGTAAGCCTCCTTTCCTTGGGGTCGGTAGAAGAGGTGCAGGAGGCCACCAAGGAGCTCTTGCGGAGAGTGTCTCCTTTGGGTGGACACATCCTGTCTTCAGGCAATTCCATTTCCTCTTCAGTTCGCGGCGAGAACTTCATGGCCATGCTCGAAACGGGAAGGACGTTCGGGAGATATCCGATCGACGTGAACTCCTGATGGCGCCTGCGGGGTCGTTGTTTCGCGCGAAAAGCTGTGGACGCCCAAGAATGCTCGAGGTTGGTGGTGGTACAGTTTGATTACGTAGCGGCGAGTTTATCCGTCAGCCGACGGACCAATTGGCGGCGCAAAGCCGCCTCTACATCAAACTGTACCACCACGTTGAGGTTTGTAGCTTTTCGTTTCGTAGGATCCCAAGAACAGAGCAGGGCGGGATCGAGATATTGACGAAACCATGGAGGGATCATGTCAGAGATTATTCTGACCGAACAAGAGAAGATCGCCTTGAGGAAGGATGCGGTGAGGTATGTCATTCCGCATTTCGCCAACAACGCCTCGTTGGCCAAGCTACCCCGGATTTACCTGCGCGGCGAAGGCTGCTACGTGTGGGACATCGATGGCAAACGATATCTGGATACCTTTGCCTCGCTCCTGACGACGGTCTGCGGCCACGGGCGCGCAGAAATTATCGAAGCGATCGGAGAACAACTACGACTCCTTGAATTCTGGCCTAATTTCGAAGATGCGTTTACCGTCCCGCTGATCAAGCTGGCCAAGAAGCTGGCGCAGATTATGCCCGGTGATCTTTCGGTCAGTTTCTTCGTCAACAGCGGCTCAGAGGCGAACGAGACAGCTCTCAAGATGGCGCGGCAATACCACGCAGCGCGCGGGGAGCCCCACCGCCACAAGGTGATCGCGCGCCGGAACTCTTATCATGGCACCACGCTGGGCGGCATTTCGGCGACCGGCCTGCCGTGGTTCCGAGCCCACTTTGAGCCGCTCCTCCCCGGCTTTCTGTTCGCGCCCCCCGCTTATGATGGCATTCAAGTCGCGGGAGAGCCTCCTGCGGCTGACTTCGATCCGCTTGCCGCGATGGAACGGATGATTGAATGGGAAGATCCAAAGACAGTGGCCGCCGTCATCATGGATCCCGTGCCCGGCTCGAACACCGGCTTCCCGTTGCCGCCGAAGGGGTACCTTGAAGGCGTGCGCGCCCTCTGCGACAAGCACGGCATTCTCCTCATTTTCGACGAAGTCCAAACGGGTTTCGGCAAGACGGGCAAGTGGTTCGCCTGCGAACACTGGAACGTGGTTCCCGACATCATGGCGGTCGGTAAGGGCTTTTCGGCAGGTTACGTCCCGCTGGGGGCGGCCGTCACGACTCCCAAAGTGGCTGACTATTTCACCAAGACGCCGGGACAGGAACTTCGCACGGGGAGCACCTACGGAGGTCACTCGATCGCCTGCGCGGCCGCTTTGGCGAACATTGCCGTCATTGAGAAGGAGTGCCTGGTCGAAAGAGCCGCGCGCATGGGTGAGTATCTGAAAGGCGAGTTAAACAAGCTGCGGAAATACCCCATCGTGGCCGACGTGCGGGGCATTGGCATGTTGCTGGCTATCGAATTGATGCGGGATCCGAAGACCAAGAAGAAGTTTGACCCGCAATTGGGCGTGGGCCGGTGGATAGGCGACTGGTGCTTCGAGCAGGGAGTGATCCTGCGGAACAATGGTGAAATTCTGGTGATGGCGCCGGCGCTCACAATCACCAAGGAAGAAGCAGATACCGCGCTGGCCCTGCTGGATCAGGCCATTGCCGCGGCCATGGAGCACTTTGGGCTGTAACCGGCGAGCCGCCATCCTTAGCGATAATCCTGCCGTTCGTAACCGCCGTGGATTCGGATAGCTCCCCAACTGCAAGGACGAGTCTTCACGCGGACGTTTCTTAACTGATTCCAAATTCCTTCTTGGCCCGGAGGACCAGCGCATCCATGGCCCGGAGAATTTCCTCCGGCCACTCGGGTGGTTTCCATTGGGCGAGGTTCGCGCGCCACATTTCTTCGCACTTATCGAGGATGGCCTTTTCAGTTCCGTCCCACGCCCCGCCCCCCTGCGGACTTTCGCTCAAGAAGATTTTCGATGCCCACAGTTTCCGAAAGTGGTGGAGGGTGTGATCGCTGGCGAGGAAGTCAGTCCGCGTCCGAATGCGTTCGCAAATCTCTTCGAAATCGATCGAGTCGTCGTTCACCGCAATGGTCCGGTCGAACCACTGGGCCTTGCGGATTTCAAGGTCAAGCATGAACTGGGTGGGGGAACCGAGCCCGCCGTTATGGAGCGTACCCATGCCGGCATAGGGAATGTCTGGTCGGCCCTCCCACAGGGCGCGATTGTAGGAGCCGAAGAAATTCTCGAAGACCGCCTGCAAGCCGGGCTTGCTTGCCCCCGGGCTGAAGAAGACCTCGACCATGCAATGACCGCCCCAAATGTCGTCAAAAAGCTGCTTCACGCCCAGCTCGTAAAGACAGGCCTCCGGGCCGGTCGGGGTCGAGTTAGCGTTGCGCATATCCACCAACAACGTGATCATGCGGCCGCTCAGGTCGGATTCCGGGTCGGCGCACCAGCACGCCGCCATGCCGCCCAGAATCTCCGCCGCCCCCATCACGATGGAGCCCGCCACCGTCACGGGCGTGTTTATGCCCATCGTGGGCATGCTGGCAATGTGGTAGCGGTGGACCCCCGCCTCCTTGCGCGCCAAAATATCTTCCGCCGAACGTCTTTCCAGAATCAGCGGCATGTTGATGCACTCAGATCCCGCCAGGAAGCTCGAGTCGCCTTGCCGCCCGGTGATGATTTCGCTCGCCTCTTGCAGGTACTTGACGACTTCCGGGTAGATGGCTTCGATGCCGTCGAGCTTCCGCGTCAGCCGCATGCCCCGCGCCAGCGAGTCAATCCGCTCGATCATCGGCGGTACATCCTGCCGGTACCAGGTGCTGGTGTAGCCGATTTCCGGAGTCGCCTCGGCGAACTTCATCATCAGATCAAAGATTTCGGTGTCCACCGGCTTGGGGCCGCCGTTTACGTAGTCGTAATACACGGTGGGTCCGCAATCGAACGCCGGCATAAGGAATTCTCGCTTCAGGCGCGCGCGCATCTGGTCCTGCTGCCGATTCCAGATGATGTGGTGGGTCCAGTCCGGCCCGCAGAGTGGCACCAGTTCCATGTCGCGGCCGTTCTGGGCCTGCGTCTGCTTCTGGAACGAGACCATTTCGTCGACGAGTGATCGCGGAATCTTCACCCGGCGGTCGCTGGCGGGAGTGCATCCCTTTTGCAGCATAATCCCCGTCAGTGTTTCGTTCTCCACCAGGAATCCGACGTCGGCAAGAATCCGATAAACCTTTTCTGCCAGAATTTCAACTTGTGCTCCACTGAGCATGCTTCCCCCTATTTTTGTGGCATGACAGCTAAAACTTAACGCGAACGCGAACGGATCTTCCACCTGACCGAGAGTCGTTCTTCCGCTCCACTCAAAAGCAGCCAGAGGGTGCCGTTCTAAATTCGAAGCTCATGTAGCCCCCCCCGCGCCCGCCCATTTGCCGGCCCCTTTCGACACGCAAATTCCGGTTCGAGACTGCACAAAAGGTGGGTTTTTGGCATCTTTTTTGGGTTTAATTTCGCTTTTTTGCACGCAAAAACCAGTTCGTTTTGTGCACTAAAAAACGCTAAGTCCTGTGTTTGCCATAGATGACTGAGTTCGTTCCCTCTATTTTAGTATCTTTTTTCCATTTCCCCGCTTTTTCCCCCTTGCCGGGTCCATTTCGCCTTCCTTCGCCGCGCCCGCTTGCGAGCGCTCTCTTGCGACAACTCGCATAGGCTACCACAACTCGGCCCTCGTGTCAAGAGGAAATTCGTGGGGACAAAAAGGCAGGTTCCAGGTGTCAGGGGTCAGGTGTCGGGTTGCGGGGGGCTGGGAAACTCCTCCGGGTACTTTCCGAGGACGCCGTGACCCAGGCACAACCGTCCCAGGCAACAGGGCGGACCACATGTACGGTTTGCCGGCAATACGTCCAAGTGGCCCAGGCGATCGTGCAGTCCCCCACTTTCATAGATAGGCGTTTAACCACAGAGAACACGGAGATCACGGAGACAGTCCATCTCTGGTGTATAAACTGGGTTACTCATGCCACAATTGCCTCCGTAATCCTGTTCAATCGTTCCCTTTCGTTCGCTTAGGTCCTTCCTCTTCTCTCTGTGTTCTCCGTGTCCTCTGTGGTAAAAGCCTTTTCGTTCTAAATTCGGCGAAGCGCCCTCATAAGCTAGTTTCCGAGTGTGAGCTCACTCCCCCCCAGAACTTCGGATTGCCCCCTCGGGTTTAAGCTTCTAAAAGCTTCTATTCATTTTTTCGCTGTCGTTCATTTATAATGAACATCATGTGAAAGTGAACTTCCGTCTCGAGGGCGAAAATCGTTTCGATGTGCTACGAACTCTTTTGCGGGAACTTGCGAAAGGCATCGAAGACTGATAGCCGGCGCAGCGCGAACCTGTTCCGAACGTCCGCCGCCTTCTGTTGTCGATTGGGGACGAACGGCAGACCTCCAAGACAGGGCGCTACTCGCTTTCACTAGTCTGTTGGGAGACCCCCCGGCTCTGCCGGGGAGGCAGTAGAAGTTTGACAAATACCGGAGTCCATCGCGGAAACTCCTTAACGTGAGCCGCCAAAGCACACGAAAAGGAGATCCACGATGGACGAACAAGAAAGCCTAAACCATACGAAGTGGGAGTGCAAATACCATGTAGTTTTCATCCCGAAATGCCGCCGGAAGACTTTGTACCAGGAACTGCGGCGGTATTTGGGGGAAGTATTCCGTCGGCTGGCAGAGCAGAAGGAGAGTCAGATTGAAGAAGGGCATCTGCGGTCGGATCATGTGCACATGATGATCGCGATTCCGCCCAAGTATGCGGTATCGCAAGTGATTGGATATATCAAAGGGAAGAGCGCGATCCATCTGGCGCGGGTGTACGGAGAGAGGAAGCGGAATTTTGTGGGTCAGCACTTTTGGGCACGAGGGTTCTGTGTGTCCACGGTGGGCCGCGACGAGAGCGTGATTCGCGAGTACATCCGGAAGCAGGAGCAAGAAGACAAGCGATTGGACCAGATGAATCTGTGGCGATGAGCAGCCACCGTAAGGTGGCTCAAACCTTGTGGGGCCGCGTTAGCGACCCCACCTAGCCGCTTTGAGCGGCTCACAAACTAAAGCCCCCGGCTTTGCCGGGGGATAATTACTATGTGCTCGTGACCGGCCGCGTTTTTGAAGGAGCCGATTGGGCCCTTGAAGAACCCCTGTCCGCAAGCAGGTTCCTCCGAAGAGGACGGGGCAGTTCGTGGGCCTCACTTGCGCGCACCTTGAACTGGGAGACGCGACCTCCCAGCAGTCAGGAGGATGAATGAGGGCGCATAGTCGCACTCGAAAGTTACCATCCGGTTGGTCGCGGAGGAAGTTTATCGCTCGCCTCAAGGCGAGTTACGATCGCACAGACATGTCCGGCACTGTTAGGAATACGGCCTGAAAAGTCGGCTTCGCGTCAAGTGGGCGCCACTCGAACTTATTACGGCCTACCCGTAGAAGTGGCCACGAGGTCTCGCTGGTCATTCGGAGATATCCTGGGGGCAGTTCTGGTCAGATCGTCGTCCACTCGGAAAGAATGCTTCGCGCTGGGGGCGGGTTGTGTGACCCACGGGCGCGGAGCGGCCAACTACCTCGCGATCCCTCGCCTGTTTTCAATCCATTGAATTCACTGCAACTTTCCACGAATCACGGTGATCGAGCCGATCGGCAGGGTATACATGCCGTCGGGGCTTGGGGTCATCGTGGTGTTCTTGTTCTCGCTGGGGGTGTTGCAGTATTGCACGAGGGTGACAGGCCCCGCGAAAGAATGCTGCGCGTGATTCGCATCGTCGATGACAAGGCGAATCTGGTGAGCCGCATTCAGGTCGTGATTGATCAGCATTAACGACCAGTTTCCATCCGGGCGATGCACCGCGTAGGAGGTAATCACATTGCGCCCGGCGGCGTCCAGAAGGTCGGTCGAGGCGGGGAAAATCTGATTCGCTCCCGCGCCGTGTTGCAACCACTCCAAGTTGATAATGTGCGCGGAAGTGAACGGAGTGTATTGCGGCGTGCCGTAGGCCCCGCCGCCGGGAGCGCCGCCACCACCGCCACGGCGACCACTGGCGCCATTATTGATCGCCGGTCGGTAAAATGCCGTGCCTCCCTGTTCAAAGAACGTGCCGAACGCGTCGCATTCCCAGATGGAACGGCCCGTCACGCCCAGGTAACCCCTCCCGCTTCGACCGGCCGTGATGCCGCTCTCGGAGATAATCAGCGGCACGTCCCTGGGGACGCCATCGTCACGCCACATTTGCAGGACGTGCTTCATGATTCCCGGTTCCATGTAAAGCGTGTCCCAATCATTCGGCGGACTGATGCCGTTGACCATGAACGGGTAGTGTTCGAAGGACATGAACAGGAGGTCCTGAAGATGTCCGTGGGTCTTCAGGTAATCGACGAATCGGCCCAGCCAGGAAGTCCGGCCCTGGTTGTCCGCCCAAAGGGTGATGTCTTTATCGACGCCTTCGAAAACCGGACCACCCAGCTTAGCGCTGGGAGTCAGCTTGTGGATGGCCTCCGCCCATTGGCAGTAGAGCGCGCCGTAGTCTTCCGGCATGGTGTGCTTGCCGTCGCACTCCTCCCCTATCTCAATTCCCACCACTGGGTAACCGCGCTTGTAGATATACGCAACCTCATTGGCGCAATCCTCGGGCGTGTCATAAATCGCCGCGCATGCAACCAGCGCCGGGTGACCCATGGTCAATCCACTGGTAAAGAAATTGTCCATGCCGTTGTATTCGTCGCCGCCGCCGGTGATCAGATTACCGGCTTCGTGCCAGGGGTCGATCGAAGAAGCGCAGAAGGACCCGGCGGTATCTCCCGCCGACCCGGGAAAGGCCCCGCCCGCTCCACCGCCGCCACCCCGGCTCGGGGGTCCCATCGAAGGTCCCGGTTCCACACCATTCGCCGGATAGACGATCGAATAGGTCCCTCCAGCATCCATCGTCCCGACTGACAGCGTCTGGAGCGCATAACCCACGCAGTTCCGAATGTCCTGCGCGCCATGCGTGTCAGGAGTATTGGAGGATTTCGTCATCAAAACGCGGACGAATCGGGCGGTAATCGGCTCATCGCAAAGTTTAAGATGCACGTCCCCACCCGTGCCGTTGTTCACCGTGCCCGATGGGAAAGCCTTCCACACGCCATTGGGACCCATGTCCCAGTCCAGCGCGTTGTTATCGCCGATCCAGTATTGCACCACATAAGTGACGGCATAGGGATTGACCCATTGGATGTGAATAGCATCGACGGGCCGGGCCATGCCCATATCGATCACCACCCATTGCGGGTGCAGTACGTCGCTTTCGCCCGTGAAATGGCTGGTCAGGTAAGGATTGCTCTTCCAATAGCCTTGAAAACCGGCCACCAAAGGACTATCGCCGCTGGTCATGAAATCACGATGGGGCAGCGAATAGGAATAGCCGTAGTGGATCGGTTCGCCCAGGTCAGCGCTGCCTGTGTAATATCCGCTCTTGCTGGCCGGATCGCTCCATGTACCGTTTTCGTTCCAGTGCCATGCGGACAGGCGCAACTCGCTATTGTTGCGCATGGTGATGGAACCCCAACCCAGGTTTTTGATCCCTTGAATCGTTTCGGGTTTGCTGAGATTGTCCACCTGCGCCTTTGACAAGTCGTCCATCCACGCCCCGGTGGCCGTGTCGGGATTGACCGTATTCAGGATGTGCTCCGGGGTCACGTCAACATGGACCGTGGCCGCCTGCGGAGCCGTTTGCGCCTGAACCTGGAAAAGAGTGCCGCAGAACACCGGGACAAAGCCGAGCGCGGCGGCGACAGCCCTGCGCAGGAACTTGCGAGGCGAAATTCGTTTGAACGAACCAATAATCATGATGCGCGCTCCTTAATTAACGCAACAAGGTCCGATTACGTGTGCGTGGCGACCCAAACCAGCCCGCCTGCAAACAATCGCCAGGATTTGAACTACAGGGAGGATCCCAAACCAGCGGCACTTTTCGAAATTAAGGATGATGGGGCCATCAGTTCCATCCTCTATCACATGCTGAAGAACGAAGAGGAGTTCGTCCGTTGCGGGACCATTAATCACCAACTCGGGGAAGTTAAAGTGGTGACCGTTTTTCTTGGAGGGGACCATTTCGTTAGAACGCTTTCCTCGTCGCGGAGTAATCGACGGTATCTACTCGTCTGTCAAAAGAAAGAACTGTAGATTCTTAACACTGATTAGGTGCAAGAAACAAGGGGGATGTCGGTCCCAAGAATCGCGATTGGCGGGGTGAGGCGGTTGTGAGGAGGTGGAAAGGGTGACGGGCGCGACCTTCGGTTAACCGAAGGGAAGTCGCGAGTCAATTCAGCTCATGATTCAGGGGCCCATGCGTCCTCCGGATAATTTTTTCCCACCCCCCGCGGACACCGCCGCGCGGTAGTTCCACGGCTAGCCGTTTTTTGCCTCCCTGCTTCAGGTCCGCAGCGTCGCGCAACAGACCCGAGCGGATTGCAATAAGAGCCATTTCTCCAGGTCGGCCTTGATCTGCAGCATCCAGCCGCGCGCGTGGCGCACCAGCTTCCCCGCCAGCCGATACACCTTCCAGCGCAGCGTGGCCACCGTCACCGTGCGATAGGACGCCGGCAGCACCCGCCCTTTCAACACTTGCCCCAAATTGTAGGCTAACACCCCAATGGCAAAATACAGGGCATTGGCCTCCAACTGCCCGCACGGGTCGCCGCGGCGACCTCCATGCCAAAACCCACCTTCAGTTCCTTATGCCAGTTCTCGCTCTCCCCTCGCTGGTTGTGCTTCCAGACGACCTCGCTCGCCGGCTCCTCCCGGTTGCTGGCCACCGCGTGATAGCAATAGCGCTCCGCCTCGAACAAATTCGGCTGCGGATTCGGCCAGCGCAATACGATCAACCGGAAAGCTTGCTTGGTCCCGTTCAGGGTGTGCACCGTCTCGGCAATCTCGCGGTCGGTGGCGATGCCCGCTTGCGTCCGGTAGGGTTGCCAAGCCCCTGCCGGCAGGTTCTGAATTTCTCGCTTCACGGCGGCGTCCAGGTCCGCCGTGATCGTGAAACTGCGCCCTGGCTGGCTGTAATGGTTAATCACGGCCGCTTGGTAGGCCGCACTGTCGCTGCGGAAATAGATTCGCTTCCCCGGCGGCAGCGCCGCTTCGCAGCTCTGTGCAAACTCCAAGATCCCGGCACTGGGACTCTGATTGCCTTCCCGAAACTGGTGACCCACGCACACCCCGTTCACGTACCCCAGCAAAGGCATGTAGCCCTGCACGTGGTTATAGGTCCACGCGGCTTCCTGCTTCTCCGCCTCGATCTCTGTGGCATCCACATCCAGAATCACTTCCTCTTGCTCGAAACAAGACGCCACCAGTTTCCGGCTGACCTGCTGGATCGCTTCCGCCCCGCCCCGTCCTTGCCGACGCAGCCAGTCCCCCACCGTCCCGGCGTCCGGCACCGCTTCCAAGCCCAACTCCCCCAGCACCTCCTGCTCGGCCCGCAACTCCCGCAAGTCCTCCAGCCGCCTTCCTCCCGCATGCAGCATCCACACCAGCGCCTGCACAAACTCCCGCGGCTTATATCCTCGTCCCGACTTCGGACCCTCCAGCGCTCGGTCTACTTCCTCCCACAGCTTCACCGCTCGCGCCAGTTCCTCCAACACCACCAGCCCGCCCAGACTGGTCAGCCGCTCCGAACTTCTTTCCATCTTGATAGGCAGAATCAATTGCGGTAGGCTTGCTTCCATCGTTCACCCTCCGGGTGTGGGTCTAGGATTTCTCACAAAATCTCTATAACACACATCCCGTGAGGGTGAGCGTCTTTTCTGTGGTTTTCCGCCCCCGTCAATCGCGATTCTTGGGTCGGTCGTGGGGATTGCGTTACCCGAAGAAAAAGGCGTACACCATGTGTACGCCTGTCTTGCCTTCCTACCGCCAGAATCCTCGAGACAGCGTCAGTAGGACCGGGACAAGCGCCGACTTACATCTGTAGAACATGACCCTCGGCAGTCTTGGGTGTCAAGGGCTGCCTGAGGAAGTAGACGCTACCCTCAGTTTTGGTATATGGAAGTTTGTTTTCGTCGGGAAAAGCAAGGTGAATCAGGTGATGAAAGCCTGCTTGGTGTTCACACTTCATTCACAGCGCATGTTTTTTGACCCGAAGAGGTGATTTTCAAACAGGGTAGGACTGACGTGCTCTAATGTTTTCAATGGATTAGATTGGTGGACCTGGAGAGGTTCGAACTCTCGACCTCATGACTGCCAGTCATGCGCGCTCCCAACTGCGCCACAGGCCCACGCCAATGATTCTTCACATCGTACACTACTCGAGGGGTGCTGGTAAAGCCGGTTCTTCTGCCAAGTGTCTCAGTGTTGCGTTGCCGAATTCGGGGGCGTATACTCGCAATCGCCAGCGAGGATGGCCAACGGTATGTCCTGAGAGATTGCCAGCCCATAAGTAATCTCCAAGGTGATAAAACCCCATGACAATTCCTTGTCATTACAGGGAGCTTCCTGGCGGACATGATTGGGTGGTTTGGGATCCAGAACTCAAAAGGGTTTTAGCGTTTCTGGCTCCGGTGATCGGGGCAACGCCCGCAGGCACACCTCAGCCCTGATGCGGTTCATTAACCGGCAAGGCCGCAGCCCGGCTTTTTGAGTCGGGGAAGGGGGAAAGAAACATGTTGGTGACTTGGTTGGCGACAAGCGCAGTTCTGTGCAGGGGCATGGATTGTGGCAATTTTTTGAGAGCCGTTTTCGCCTTCGGGGCTCCGTTGCTGCTAGCATCCCAGCGTCAAGCCAAGGTGAGGATCGCCGTTTGCCAGATCCTGGTCATTGACGGTGATCGGGAAGGGAACTTCCGCCGTATTGAATATGCGCTTCAGAGCGCGTGTGCCGGCCATGCTGACATCGCGACATTTCCAGAATCATGCGTCCTCGGTTGGGAAAATCCTGACGCACACAACCTGGCGGCGCCGATACCCGGCGCGGACAGCGAGCGCATCGCGGCCTTGGCGCGCAAGTACGGCCTGATGATCGCGATCGGGCTCGACGAGAAAGAAGGAGAGCAACTTTATGACTCGGCCATCCTGGTTGACAAGACTGGGAAGCTCCTCTGGAAACATCGCAAGCTGAATGTACTGCCCGAGTTGATGGATCCTCCTTACTCGGCAGGCGGCGCCGGGGACATCGGGGCCGTGGACACGGAGTTTGGCCGCATCGGCCTTATGATTTGTGCGGACTCGTTTATCGACGCGTACGCCCAAAGGATGGCGGACCTAAAGCCCGATTTGGTGCTCGTCCCCTACGGGTGGGCTGAGCAAAACGAAAAGTGGCCAGCGCACGAGGAGGCACTCGAGCGGCTGGTAGCCAGCCGGGCAAAGATGTGGAAGTGTCCTACGATTGGCACGGACTTAGTGGGAGAGATCTCGCACGGTCCCTGGAGGGGCCGAACCTACGGCGGCGCCAGTGTTGTGGCAGATGCATCCGGAACGGTGCTGGAGGTCTTGCGGGATCGCGACACCGACCTTCGGGTGGTTGAATTGCCGATTGTTTCGGGAACAAATCTTCTCTCCCCGGTGTCAGTATAGATGACCAGGAAGGCAAGCGCGGTCTTGCAGTTGGTGCCGAGGGGTGGTATCGTATGGGCGTGATGGACACCGCGCGAACCGTAGGGATGACGCTCGAGCGGGCGCTTCCTGCGGCCAATGAAGAGGCGCCCTTGGTCGCGGAACTGCAAGCAGGTTCCGAGGAGGCCTTCACCTACCTGCTGGGGGTCTACCAGAATCCGGTCTTCAACCTCGTCGCGCATATTCTCGAGAACCCGACGGAGGCGGCGGACGTTTTGCAGGATGTGTTCATCAAGGTATTCAAGGGGATTCGGCAGTTTCACGGTGACAGCAGTCTGAAGACCTGGATTTACAGGATAGCCGTCCACGAGGCTTCGAATCACCGGCGAGGCTGGAGACGGCGTCATTGGCACGAGCCTCTGTCCATCGACGACTCGGGCGCCGAGGTGGCATTGTCGGCGGCAGAAGTTCGGGCCAGCGGTGAAACTCCCTATCGGCTCCTCGAGCAGGCGGAGCGGCAAGAACTGCTGAGGCGGGCCCTCGCCAGCTTGGCTCAGCCTTATCGCACTGTGGTGGTTTTGCGGGAAATCGAGGGGTTGGCCTACGACGAGATTGCGCAAGTGACGGGGATGGCGGAGGGAACGGTAAAATCGCGCCTGATGCGGGGCCGGGAATTGCTCCGCAGGAAACTTGCGGGTTGTATGGGCAAAGCCAATGTTTGAAGGATGCGTTGAAATTCGGAATCACTATTCGGACTACCTGGATGGTCGTTGTGATCCCCAGGCGATGAAATCGATTCGCTTTCATCTGAGCTACTGCGGATCCTGCCGGCGGGAGCTCGAGGCGTGGGAGACCATGCAGGCGGACCTGCGCGGCCTGACGCGTCTTCAAGTACCTGCTGAACTGGCTTTGCGATTACGGGTTGAAGTCTCCCAGGGCCTGCATAGAAGAATGCTCGAGCACCTTCGGGTGTGGATGGATAATGTGCTTCAACCGATGCTCTTGCCGGCTTCGGGCGGGGTACTGGCGGCGATCGTTTGCTTTTGCCTGATTATGGGTTCACTGGTTGTCCCGGTTACCACTACACCGGATGTGCCCCCGGCTTTCTTTACGCCGCCCCGAGTTCGCGATGTGCCGCCCTTTGATTTCAACACCGGAGACGCGCCGGTGGTGGTGGTGGTCCCTATCAACGCGGGTGGCCGCGCGATGGGGTATCGCGTATTATCGGGCAAGAGTTCGCCGGAACTCATCCACCAACTTGACCGGGTTATTTACTTCAGTGATTTCCAGCCCGCCACTTGGTTTGGCAGGCCCACAGGCGGGCAGGTTGTCCTTTCTTTGCGGAGAATCACGGTCCGAGGCTAGTTTTTTTGGCGGCGAGCATCTTGGGGGCTGCCCCTTCAATTTCCCTACATCCCGTGGCCCGCCGTGGGGGAGAGTCGCGGACCTCAAAAAGGGAGGTCCGCGCTACATACGTCTCACTCAGGCGGTTGATTCGGACGTGTGTCTGCCCCGGGGTGGGTGTGCTCGCCCTGCTGCTGGCCGGACTTTCGGGGCACGCTCAACAGCAGGAGGGCAGCGTCATTCTGGAGCCGAGCGAGCAGGTCTTTTGCGTCATGGCGGCCCTCAACGCCGCCGGATATGATGCCGGTTTGGGCCTTTCAACCGGCGACAATACTCGCGAGACGGCGAGGAAGTATCTGGACCAATCCCATGCGCCGGTGGCGAAAAGGCTGGGGACCTTTTATTCGGAGCACCGGGTGGAGGGCGACCCTGGAGCAGACCTTGGCCAATACGTTTCTTTGGCCCTCCTGCTGGGCCCGCCTCCGGACTTCAAATTAGCGGTTCCTCAGGCGGACCTTCCTCCGGACGCCAAGGCCGTCTCCGGGCTGGTCCCACTCTTAAGAACGTTTTACGTACAAGCAAAACTCCATGAGCTTTGGTCCGGATTGCAGGGGCAATACCACGCCGCGCAGCTTCGCTACTCCCCTGCGGTGCGCCAAGTCACTCTCATGACGGACGTGTATTTCCGCCTTCCCGTGGGTGCGTACTTGGGGCGGACCCTCTGGATCGACCTGGACCTGTTAGGCCCGCCGGAGCAGGCGCAGGCGCGGATTTACGGGTTGAACTACTATCTGGTGGTCACGGCTTCCAGGCAGCCGAAGATCGACGAAATCCGGCACCAGTATCTCCACTTTGTCCTGGATCCGCTCGCCGCCAAATACGCCCCGGAGATCAATGAAAAGGCCCGCTTGCGCGGCCCCGCCTTCCGTGCGCCCGCCCTGGCTTCTTCTTTCAAGGGGGATTTTCCTCTGCTGGTCACCGAATGCCTGATCCGTGCGGCGGAGTTGCGGCTGGACAAGCGCCCGCCGGCGGAAGCTGAGAAAAGTCTGGGGGAGATGACGGCCTCAGGCCTGATCCTGGTCCGTTATTTCTACGAGTCACTGGCGGTATTCGAGAAGCAAGAGGCGTCCATGACCGCCTTTTATAAGCAAATGATCCATGCGATTGACCCGGCTGCAGAGGAGCGGATGCTGGCGAAGGTTAAGTTTGCCCCGGCGCCCACTCCTCCCGCCCAAGCCCCCGTGCCCGCGGCAAAAACAGAGGAAGAAAAGTCGCTCGACCAGGCTGACAACCTTTTTTACCAGGGTAAATACAGCGAGGCGAAGCTGGCCTACCAGGGCGTGCTTGAGAAGGTCGATACCAAGAGCGAGCGTGCTCTCTTCGGGCTGGCCATCGTAGCAAGCAACATGCGTAAGCCGGACCTCGCCGAAGAGTATTTCCAGAAGACCCTGGAAACGGCCCGCGACCTTCGTCTCGTGACTTGGTCACACATTTATCTAGGCCGGCTGTACGACCTGCGGGGGAAGCGAAATGACGCGCTGGCCCAATACCGAGCTGCGTCGTTAACCGCCGCCGGCTATCCTATGGCCCTGCTGGCCGTGCAGGCCGGCGAGGCACTGCAGTTCGGCTCCAAGGAACAAACTCATAAGTAAGAAGCACTTTGCGGTAGTGCCCTAATTTGGCTCGTAGCGTTGGCCTTTAGGCCAGCACTTGCCGACCTGAAGGTCGGCGCCACCCTCAAAACAGGACACTACCCACTTTGCTAAAGGGATTGACAAATGGTCATTGTTTTCGTACACTCCAGATCTAGTATCCGATGTGGGTCGGCACAGGGCTGATTTGAAAAATCTGGAGGGATTATGAGATTCAAGCGAATCTTTTTGGTAGGGGCAGCATTCGTTTTCGCCGGCGTACTATACGCACAAACGGGGCAGACACCGGGCGGGCTGACACAGGCCGGGCAGACACAATCCGATGACCCGGCACACCCTCATACGTATTGCCCGACGGATCGAACCGATTACGCGGCCCCCGTGACCCAGACGCAGGTCCAGATACGGGACCAAGCCGCGATGCGGCGGCAGCTTGAAGACCAAGGGCAGGGGCCTGTTCTGATGACCGAGAAGGAGTTGACGAGGGAAATCAGGAGTGCCCCGGCGGAGGCAGTGATTAAAGAGGTGAAGGGGCGCGGGGTAGATTTTGACATGACTCCGGGCATCGAGAAGAAGCTGCGCAAGGCAAATGCGAGCGACGAGGTAATCGAGGCGGCCCGGCAGGCGGGGCCGCAAGTCCGCGCGCAAATTGCGAAGATGATCTTAGGACCAAGCCCGGCCGGGGTCCAGGATATCCCTAGAGATCAAGCCCGGGTCTTCTCGGCGATTACGAGCGAGTTGGACCCTGATAAGGCCATTGCGCTAGTCGATGACTTCGCCAGGAAGTATCCCAACAGTCTTTTGCTCAGCTCCGTTTATTCCTTAGGAGCCAATGCTTATCAACAAAAGGGCGATGTGGAGAAAGTCGTCGACTACACGGGCAAGAGCTTGAAGTTGAAACCTGACAACCTTACGTCCTTGATTCTGAGGCTTGGGATGCTGCCCATGCCACAATACCTCCGCAACCACGCGGCTGACCGAGACAAGATTCTCCGGGAAGCATTGAGCGACGCCAATCGCGCGCTGCAGATTATCCCGCAGATTCCCAAACAACCCAATGAGGTAGATGCGGTTTATCAGAAGCGTTTGGCGGAGATTGCCAGTGAAGTCCACGGACCTCTCGGCACGGTCTATCTTGAACTGGCGACCGGCGCCCCCGCCGGCCCCGATAAAGCTGAGCTGGCGAAGGCTGAGCAGGAATTCACCACCGCCGTGACCACGTCCAGCCATCCCGATCCCCGTGATTACTATCGTATGGGCGAGGCTTATGGGTTGGATGGTAAGTGGGACGAAGCCATTCAAGCGTTCAAGAAGGCCGGCGGGCTTGGGCAAGGTACATTGATTAAGACTTACGCTGATGAGCAGATCGCACAAATGAAAAAGAGGAAGGGCCAGGAATCGGTCGCCTCAAGTCCTGGTGCTGTGGCTCTCAAATAGGTTTACAGAAGCAGCGCCGCCCTTGAGGGCGGCATGCCGGCCCTGCAGACGCGGGACCGGTACCAGGAGGGCATCGGCTTGCTGCGGGATTGTAAAGGCTCTTGAGAGACACAATAGTAACGGGGCTTTGCCCTTCCCGACGAGCATATTATGATGCCTTCGAACCTACGGCCTGATTCGGCGTGGGGTATAGCGCACCACTTCGGCACCACGAGCCGCACCAGTTGCGACTACAATTTGGCTCCCGTTCCCGGCAAACCGCCGTCCAAGGTACCCGCCATCTCGCGCATAGAGCCCGCTTCCGCCGAATCCGAATGCTTGTGACGACCGCTTTCGGTGACCAGAGAGAGCACTGTCTTCTCGCGCCAAACTCCTAAGTGCGAAGAGTTGTGCAACGTGGATTGACATAAGGGCGTCGTTCTTGTACGCTCAACGAATTGGAGTGGAGGTGAAATCGCGCAAGGTGAATTTGGAGGATCGAGAGCCATTATGAAAATCAAGCAAATCTCTTGGGTATTAGCAGTATTCGTTTTTACCAGTGTTCTATACGCGCAAAGGGGGGGAATGCCCGGGTCGACAACGACTCAGCAGCCACAGACACAGCAACAACAGCAGCAGCAGCAGCAGATACAGAGGCCCGGATTGACCCAGAGCCAGATAGAGGAGCTTCAGAACAAGGCAAGGGCCAAGGCCCAGACGCCTCAGGGGCCTCACCCGCTTTCCGAGAAGGAACTGACGAAGGAAATTAAGAGTCTTCCTGAGGATAAAGTGATCAAAGATGTGATGGATCTGGGAGTGGATTTTGACATGACTCCGGCCATCGAGAAAAAGCTGCGCAAGGCAAAGGCCACCGACCAAGTTGTCGAGGCGGTGCGGCAGGCGGGGCCGACAGTGCGCGCGCAAATGGCGAAGCTGAACTTAGGACCAAGCGGGGGCGTTCAGTCGATCCCTAAAGAGGAAGCTCAGGGATTCGACGCCATCAAGGTCGAATTGGACCCTGATAAAGCTATTGCGCTGGTCGATGACTTCACCAAGAAATATCCCAACAGTGTCTTGCTCAGCTACGTTTATTCCTTTGGAGCCAGTGCTTATCAGCAAAAGGGCGATGTGGAGAAGGTGGTGGAGTATAGTGGCAAAAGCCTGAAATTGAAACCTGACAACCTCATGAGCTTGATTTTGAGCGTTGGCATGCTGCCCGAGCCGCAATACCTCAACGCCCACCCGGCTGACCGAGGCAAGATTTTGCAGGAAGCAGCGAGCGAGGCCAAACGTGCGCTGGAGGTTATCCCAACGGTTGCCAAGCAACCCAATGAGACTGATGCGGATTACCAGAAGCGCCAAGCCGAGCTTGCCAGTGAAGTTCACGGACCGCTCGGCATGATCCACCTTGTCCTGGCGTCCGAAGCATTGTCGGGGCCGGACACCGCTGAACTGGCGAAGGCTGAGCAGGAATTCAACACCGCAGTGACCACGTCCAGCCATCCCGATCCCCGTTATTATTATCGTCTGGGCGAGGCCTATGCGTTGGATGGCAAATGGGACAATGCCCTGGAAGCTTTTACGAAGGCGAGCGAGCTCGGGCAGGGTACGTTGATTAAGACTTACGCCGATCAGCAGATCAGTGAAATGAAGAAGAAAAAGGCCCAGGGGTCGCCCGCCCCCAAGTCCTAGGCAGGTTGCGGCAGCCTCCAGGAACCCTGAATGGCGCGCGGGATTGGCTGGGAAGAGGCGAGTTGTCGGCAGATCACGGACTGGCCCGTTCCCTCCCGATCGCGCAACGCCTTGAAGGCATGACTGAGAATTCTTTTCATCACTTGCAAGACTTAATAGGTTACCAGTTCCAAAATCCCCAGCTTCTCTGGGAAGCACTCACTCACTCTTCTTACGCGCGGGAAACTCCCGGGACTTGTCGAGACAACGAACAACTTGAATTCCTGGGTGATGCGGTCTTGAACTTTCTGGTGAGTGTTGCCCTGGTAAAGGCTTTTCCCGAGTGGGAGGAGGGAAAACTGACTCGGGCACGGGCACGCCTGGTGGCGGCGGCGTATCTCAGCAGAGTCGGAATGCGTCTGGAGCTCGGATCCTATCTGCGGTTGGGTCGGGGAGAAGAGAAGACTGGCGGGCGAAACAAGTCTGCGCTCTTTGTGAACGCTTTGGAAGCGCTCGTGGCCGCGCTCTTCCGAGATGGGGGAGTGGAGGCCGCAGAGGGGTTTGTCGCGCGTTTTATTCTTCCGGCGGATTTGACTGCGTCCGGGGAGGAATTGTTTTCAGTCGATTATAAGTCCGCCCTTCAGGAATACCTTCAGGCGGTTCACAAGTCGCCGGCAGAGTACCAGGTCGTGGAGGAGACGGGGCCCGAGCACAAGAAAACCTTCACCGTGGAAGTGCTGGCGAGTGAGAATGGTAACGGCGCGTGGGCGTGGCACGAGCAAGAAGGCCGCCGAGCAGGAAGCGGCACGCCTCGTTCTCGAACGCTTGCGCGAGAAGACTGTAGGAAATGGCTGAACCTTACAAGAAATCTTCGACGCGGGACACCTTTGAATCCTTGGTAGTGACGGTCATCCTGGCCATTTTCGGAACTACCTTTGTCGTTCAAGCGTTCAAGATCCCCACCGGCTCGATGGAGAACACCTTGTTGATCGGCGACCACCTGCTGGTGAACAAGTTTGCCTTTGCTTTCCATTCCGGGACGCTGGCTCGCTTTCTGCCCTATCGGGACGTCCACCGTGACGACATACTCGTCTTCAAGTTCCCCGGATCATCGGAAGAGCAATCTGAGCCCGGTGAGCACTTCGTGAAACGGGTCATCGGTTTGCCCGGTGATCGGGTTCGCATTTTCCACCGGGAAGTCTATGTGAACGGGCAGCGCCAGTCCGAGCCTTATGTTTACCATGCCTGGCCGGATATGCTGCGCTCGGGAGATGATTTCCCTCCTCCTGACTCGGAGTATCTCCAGGGAGCGACGGCGCTCTGGAGCGGGGAAATGCCCGGCTATGTCAAAGAGGGAGAGCTCGTGGTCCCTGCGGGGAAGTATTTCGTCATGGGAGATAACCGCGAGCAGAGTTGGGACAGCCGGTTCTGGGGGTTCGTCCCGCGGGAGCTGATCTCGGGCCGCCCCTTGCTGATTTACTGGTCGTACGAGACCCCTCGTGACGAGTACATGCACACATCATGGACCGACTGGCTCTCTCAGACCTTTAGCCTGCTAATTCACTTCCCCACCAGGACGCGCTGGCGACGTACTTTGAAGATGGCACACTGATGAGCCCTCGGGTCCACCGACGCGCTCGGATCGCCTTGCTGGCTCTTCTCCTGAGCGGGGTCGCAGCCTGGCTCATTCCCTCTTATTTCAGCGCGGAAAGGTACCGCCGCCGTCTCGAGGCAGGGCTGGAGCGCACGCTGCACCGCCAGGTCACTTTCGGCGGGGTGTCGGTTCGAGTGCTGCCGCGGCCCGGCTTCGTGATTGAAAACGCCGCTATCCAGGAGGACCCCGCATTCGGGTCCGAGCCCTTCGTGCGCGTGGATCGTATCCAATGCGACATCCGCTGGCAGACTTTGTTGGGCGCGCGGCTGGCTTTTTCCCATTTTCGACTTCAACACCCCAACATTAACTTGGTGCGCAAAGTAGGAGGAGGCTGGAACCTCGAACCGCTCCTCCTCCTGATCTCAGCGCCTTCCGGAGCACCGGGGGTGGGGTCATCTTCATCTCAGGCGTCCGCCGGTCCACCGGATTTAGAAGTGGAGGACGGCCGCGTCAATTTCAAGTTGGGAGAAAACAAGAAGCCCCTTGCCATTACCGATTTGCACGCTCAACTGAGTTTTGATCCAGCCCATAGTTATTTGCGATTCCGGCTGCTGGGCTACCCCGTGCGCACGGACCTTTCTTTGCCCACCCCCGGGGCTGTGGAGGTGACTGGAGAGTGGACTCTGGGGAGAGATTTACGAGGACCACTGAATGCTGAGGTTCGCGCGCGTGAGGCGCTCGTGTATGACTGGGCTCCTCTAGTGAGTGGCCGCAATACGGGATTGTACGGCATCATGGATGCCGAACTGCGCGTCACAGGGTCGATTCGATCCCTCAATTTCGAAGGCCGGGGCCGGCTCAGTGAGCTGCATCGCTGGGACCAAATTCCGCCTTCCGATCCCATGCCGTGGACGATAACCTTCCGGGGACAACTGGATCGGGATCAGGGCCGCATTCTGCTGGAAACTGCGGAGGCCTCGTTCGCAGATTCGCATGTTCACATTTCCGGAAGCATAGATTTCCTCTCGGGCTCGCCCGGGCTGGATTTGGTCCTGGCGCTCGAACGTTCCCGCTTGGAGGACCTGACGGCTCTGGCGGGGAGGCTTTGGACGTTGAAGGGAGGGTTTGGAATCAGAGGTCGAGTCGACGGAATGCTTACCATCCAGGGACCTTGGGCAAAGCCACGCTTTGGAGGGTTTGTGGGGGCACGCGATGTCGTGCTCAGCACTCGCACCGCAACTTTCCCGCTTTCCGAAGTCGCGGTAAGAATCGACAACCGCGGGGCACGGCTCGCTCCGGTGCGTATTACACTTGCGCCGCGTGTGGCGTTGGAAGCCGAAGGTTCACTCGATCGAAGCGCCAAGCCATTCCGTTACGAGTTGACTCTTGCCAGCAAAGCCGTGCCCCTCCGAGATGTCCTGAACTTCGGCCGGGCCCTCGGGATAGGGACGCTCCAGGGGTGGAACGCCCTAGGTTCTGGTACGGCATCGTTTCATCTCACGGGTTCGCTCCCCTCGCCCGCTCGACCCGCCCTCAAGGGCCGAGCCGAGCTTCGAGCTGCCCGCTTGGTGATTCCTGGTTTCACTGAGCCAATTAACGTCCCTCAGGCCAGCCTCCAGGTCAATGGCGATGAAATCATCGTTGACCACCTCCAGGCTGTCCTCGGCACCAGCGTCTTCTCTGGGCGGCTTGAACACCAAGGCGACTGGCATAACCCCTGGACCTTCGACTTGCATGGCGACACTCTTGACCTCCAGCAGGGGGCCTCGTGGTTTGTGGCATTCGCGCACCATAATCCGGTTCCGCTATTCCGGCGATTGCCCGGCCTTGGTTCTTTCGATGTGGAGCGGGAAGTAGCCTCCAGATTATTTTCTTCGTTGAACGCCCGCGGGCGATTCTCGGCTTCCAAAGTCACCTTTCGGAAAACCCGACTCGACAACTTCCAGACCAACTTGGAGGTTGTTGGCCGGGTGATCCGACTCTCGAACGCCTCCTTCCAAACTGGGGGCGGGCAGGGCCGTTTAATCGGACGGGTGGACCTTACGGGCAAGCCAGCTCACCTCGCTGCGGATGTTTCGTTGTCCGGGATTGGAGTGCAATCGATCGTGGCGCATCTGCCTCCCGTACTTCGCGGAGCGCATGGGTCAATGTCCATCAACTGGCGCTTCGAGACCACGGGGCTGAGCGAGCAAGAAATGCGCGAGAATCTGGAGGGGCACGCGACGGTCGTAGCCAGGGATCTCTCCTTGGCTGGTTTTGATCCTATGGGAGCGTTTGTGCGGCTTGCCGGCGAGGGCGCACTGGAACCGCTTCGCGGGTCGGTGGCGTTTCGTCCCGTGACTCTGAATCTTCAGGTTCACGACCACCGCGTGGTCCTGAAGAAAACTACACTGGAACTGTCGGGCGCCCGATTAAGCCTGTCTGGCAGCCAGACATTCGATGGGCTCGTGAATTTGCACGTCGCCGCCGACCTGCAACGTCTTCGCCGCCGATGGCTAAGCCGGGCCGATGAGTCTGACGCGGAGGCATCACCCCCCCAGCTTGATTTTTCCGGGTCTCTGGACAAGCTGGCCCCGGTTTCTCATGCCGAGGTTTCACGCGCCCGAGAACAGTGACGGGTGACGGGTGACGAGCAAAGACCCAGAAAACAGAACTCAGAAGACAGGAGTCAGAAGTCAGAAGGGAGAAGACGGGAGTCAGAATCCACTGCCCTCGGGCTTGCTTCCTCCTGACATCAGAAACGCGCGCGGACACTTCTGTATTCTGACTGCTGACTCCTGACTCCTCACTTCCGCTCGTCACTCGTCACTTGTCACTCGTCACTGAGGCTACAGTGTCTCATCGCACCAAATCGTATGCGGCAGAAACGGGGATCGCCTACCGGTATTTCTTTGAGTCGCGGCGGAGCGTTGTCCGCCCCGGCGGACTCGGACCGGGGAGCGACTACGTCTTTGTATCGACAGCGGACCAAGGGCCGCCCTTCGCATTGCGAGTCTTCGTTTCACAACGGGCGCTCGCTGCCTGGCGCGCGGCCCACGCGAGGGAACTCGACCCCAGCGAGCAGTACGCCCTGGCCAAGATGAGGCTCTTCCGCGCCTTCGATGAGCTCGGGAACCTTCGCGAGGAGACCCTGAATCTGGTGGTGGACGAAACCAACGTGGAGGAATTGCTCGCGGCGCTGGATTTGGCCTAGTTTGTTCCTTAGCAGGTCGGTAGTGAAGTAACCAGTTGTCAGTCGTCAGTTGGAAGAACTGGGTTGGGGGCCGGGGCGACTTCGGATTTTAAATCTTGGATTTTGGGTTGCCCTTTCCCTCTTACCGACCGCTTTCAGCGTACTGCCTACTGCATCTTCTCCTGGCTTCTGACTCCTGTTTTCCCCGCTCAGGTTATAATTGCCGCTTTTGATTTGTTCAGCGCGAGAGCCATGTTCGAACGTTACAAGGAGTGGATTTACGCTTGGGAAACCCGTTTGACAGAGCGGGATAAGAATCGAGTGTTGCGCCCGTTAGAATGGGGACTGGAGTGGACGGCTGGCTGGCCGTCGGCGATCCCGAGTATTCCCACTTCGGACCGGGAGTGCGAAGAATACCTTGGGAAGCTGAACGAAGCAATCCTCGCCCAAAGTGACGCCTTTTACGCTTACGAGGCACCTTCACACTTTCATCTGGAAGGGGACTTCCTGTTCTTCACATCTCCTGTCAGGACTCCAGTCCCAAACAACAACCGGGTGCGTGCTCGTTGGTTTCCAGCCGGGCGACGCGGGGCTGTGGTGGTACTGCCACAGTGGAATGCGGACCCGGAAAGCCACAACGCGCTCTGCCGCATCTTCAACATACTTGGGATTTCGGCGCTGCGCTTAAGCCTGCCCTATCACGACCTTCGTAAGCCTCCGGGGATTGAACGAGCCGATTATGCTGTTTCATCGAATTTAGGCCGCACACTTGATGCCGCCCGGCAGGCGGTGGCCGACACGCGGTCGTGCCTGGACTGGTTAGAAAGCCAGGGGTACTCGAAGCTTGGCATTGTGGGGACCAGCCTGGGCTCCTGCTACGCCTACCTGGCCAGCGCCCACGACGAGCGGTTGGAGGTCAACGTGTTCAACCATTGTTCCACGACATTCGCTGAGGTGGTCTGGACGGGCCAAGCCACGCGTCACGTGCGCCTCGGCCTCGAGGCTGGTTTAAGCCTGGAACGCCTGCGCCGCGCCTGGATGGCCATCAGTCCCATTGCCTATGCGGAAAAGTTGGCGCGCTGGCCCAAAAAATCGCTTTTCATCTATGCCTGCTACGACTTGACCTTCTTGCCTGAGTTCTCCCGCCAGATCATCGCCGAATCGCTTCGCCTTCAACTCGACCCTAAGGTGGCCGTGTTGCCCTGCGGCCACTACACCTCGGGAGAGACGCCCTTCAAGTTCCTGGACGCCTTCTACATGGCTTCCTTTCTCGATTCCGCTTTCAGCGAGGTCTGAATAGAGTTGAGGAGTCGAGAAGTCGAAAATTGCGGCTTTCGACTTCTCGACTCCTCGACTTCTCGACTGGGGCCAAGGAGTCGAAAAGCCGGGTAGCGCGAACCTACTTATTAGGTCCTGCGGCTTTTTAAGACTTCGACGAATTCGCTTGACTCCTGTGCCTTGCCGTTCTAGCGTGACGGGGTTGCGGAACTTTCCGCCAGACTCCGTGATGAGGCGCTCATGAGAAAACGAAGCGATCGTCGTGAATTCATCAAAACCTTCGGTGGCGCGATCGTGGCGCCTTGCATGCTGCGGGCTGCGGGCGCGGTGACCTTAGGAATCAGCAGTGCCTGTGGGCCACCCCGCGAAAAGCTGGTGCTGGGCAGCGAACCGATCCCGAACCAGCCGGTCGGCGTCGCCAAAGGCCTTCTCCCCGGGCGCGTCGTTTGGGCGCACGACCCGAAAGCGACTGACTGGGCGGGGCCAGGGCATGGACACTGGTGGGAGAGCAATCACACCAACCAGGCGGTGGTCGACAGAATGATGTCTGACGTGATCCAACCGCTCGCTGGCAAGGCCAGCGATGCGAAAGCCTGGGATGCCCTCATCAAGCACTTCAACCAAACCCACGGCAACGGGAACGCTGGATATACAAAGGGGGAGAAGGTCACCATCAAAGTGAACATCGTGGGCTGCATCATCGGCTTAGGGGTCGATACCAAGTCTTACGATCTGGTGCGCTGGGTGGATTACATGAACACCTCGCCCCAGATGATCCTGGCCCTGTTGCGCCAGCTCGTCCATGCGGTCGGCGTACGCCAGCAAGATATTTCCGTGGGCGATCCGCTTAGCCTGTTCCCCAATCAGTTTTACGGACCTCTTCACAGTGAGTTCCCCGACGTGCACTATTTGGACCACGACGGAGGCAACGCAACCTATCCCCGGACCCTCGTGCAATACTCCTCCGTCCCCTTCCATTGGAGTTCGCGTCCGACCGGGACGATCCAGGACTACGTGCCAGTTCCCTACGTCGAAGCGAAGTACCTTATCAACATGGCCAACCTGAAGAGCCACACCGGCGCGGGCGTCACGCTCTGCGCCAAAAATCATTACGGCTCGCTGTTCAGGAAGCCGCCCGACAAGGGCTACTACGACATACACACCAGCCTGCCGATGCAGAGTGCGGGGCTCCGGCCATTACCGGGCCCTTGTGGACCTGATGGGGCACGCGCACACCGGCGGCAAGACCCTGCTCTATTTAATCGACGGTCTGTACCCGGGAGTGCATCCGAGCGAACAAGTTCCCCGCAAGTTCTCCACCCCGCCTTTCAACGGGCAATGGGCTTCGAGCCTTCTTGCCTCCCAGGATCCAGTGGCTATCGATTCCGTGGCCCTTGATTTCCTGTGGGCTGAATGGAAGGATTACCCGCACATGTCGGGAGCCGACGACTACCTGCACGAAGCGGCTTTGGCGGATAATCCACCCTCGGGAACGTTCTACGATCCCGACCACGCTACCAGCACGACTCGCCTGGCAAGCCTTGGAGTCCACGAGCACTGGAACACGGGAAAAGCAATACAGCAGAAATCTGGGCAGGCGAGAGGGCATCGAACTGGTGCGGGTCGGCCCCGGCGCAGCCTAGTGCCGCGTTAAGCAAACAGGTGAAACACCCCAAGCACAAGCTGTCATGCTAAGCGAAGCGGAGCATCGCGCATTTTGCCGAAGAAAACAACTGCAGAGACCCTTCGCTGCGCTCAGGGTGACAGACCATCGACTGTTTCGCTTTCTTCGGTAATGCGACACTAGCCTCCTGTCCTGCTTGATTCACGGTCTAATTTGCCAACTCTTTGCCTTGAGTCAACGCGCTACTTGCAACCTTTTACCCAGGGAGGCCGTCCATATCCTTAGGGTTCAGGGAAAATTCGGGAAGAAAGGCACGGGTGCAGATACATGAAAACCATGTCAGGAGTTTTGCTGATTCTGGCTCTGGGGGCGGCCCCAGCGCGGGCTGTCCTGGGTGAGTACGAATCGTCAGTGAGTTTGGACCAGCAGTACATGCGCGGTGAGATTCGCGTCACGACCGCTCAGAGCTACAAATTTCACCAAATCATCGCTCCCAACGGCGCGATGGTGAGGGAATATGTTTCGCCAGAGGGCAAGGTGTTCGGGATTGCATGGCAGTCGCCGTTCATACCCAACTTGCAGCAATTGTTGGGATCCTACTTTACGCAAGTCCAGCAAGCCGCGCAATCTCAGACGCGGCGACGCGGCGGCCCCTTCGTGGTGCGGACGAGCGATTTCGTTTTTGCGAGCGGCGGTCACATGCGGTCTTTCCATGGGAGCGCCTACGTTCCCAGTCTTCTACCCAAGAACGTCTCCGCGGAGGTGGTGCGATGACCTATAAGAACAGTTCTATAGCTCCACTGGGCCGTTTGCTGGGCGTTGTGGCGGGCTTGATCGTCCTGGCAGGCTGTGGCGGCGCGGGTGGCAACGGAATGAACATGAATCCAGTGCCTTCGGGGAGCAACGTGGCAACCGTCCAAGTCAATTTGGGGCCTACCAACAACTATGCCAACGGGCTCTTTACCACCGTCGAAGTCTGCGCCCCTGGCAGCACCTCAAACTGTGCCTCGGTTCCGGACGTCCTCGTGGATACGGGTTCATCCGGGTTGCGCCTGCTGTCCGACGCAGTGCCCGGCCTCTCGCTGCCCTCCGTCACCGAGAGCGGCAATGCACTTCAGGAGTGCATCCAGTTTGTCGACCTCTCGTATGTTTGGGGACCGGTTGCGCAAGCTGACATCCATATGGCCGAAGAGACAGCTTCGTCGGTCCCGATCCAGCTTATCAGTGCCTCGCCGACCTACACCGTGCCTTCGAGTTGTCTCAGCCTTGGCTCGAGTGGCGCAGTCGACCTCAACACTGTGCAGGCACTCGGCGCCAACGGCATTCTGGGTGTCGGCAACTTTCTTCAGGATTGCGGCTCGGCTTGCACTTCCGCCGCCAACGGCGTCCCCAATTACTATATCTGCCCCAGCGGCGCCTGCCAGATTGCTTCCGTGCCCCTCGCGGACCAGCTTCCCAACCCCGTTGCGCTCTTTGCCCAGGACAACAACGGCGTGCTGATCTCTCTGCCCGGCGTGCCTCCGAGCGGGGCGGCCACGGCCACCGGTTCGCTCATCTTCGGTATCGGCACCCAATCCAACAATGCGCTTGGCAGCGCGCAGATTTATGCCGTCGACGCCTTTGATGATTTCACCACCACCTACAATGGCGTCACGTACAGCAACAGCTATATCGACAGCGGTTCGAATACCCTCTATTTCCTCGATTCCGCCACACTCGGCAATATCGAGTGCTTGGACGCCCCGGGCTTTTACTGCCCACCATTCGCGACCCTCAGTTTCACGGTCACCAACACCGGGGCCAACGGCACTTCGGGCCCGGTCACTTTCAGCATCGCCAACGCTGACGTTCTGTTCAGCACTGGCAACGCAGCGTTCAACGATCTGGGGGGTGACAGCGGAACGGGACCCTCGTCGGACTACGTTGATTTCGGAGTACCCTTCTTTTTCGGCCGCAACGTGTTTACGGGAATTGCTGGCACGACTGTTCCAAACGGCGTCAGCGCGCCTAACGGGTACTGGGCGTACTGATTCATCTTCGGTAAACGGGGCGCACGCGTACAGGAGGGGGGAGATTTCCGTCTTTTCCACATTTCTCGTTTTTCTCAGTGCCCTCGAGGCCTTAACACAGAGCACACGGACCGTCTCTGCGGCCTCTGTGTTCAAGCTTTTCTGAGTACAGACGACGCAGAGACCGTACGCAAGGAGGGAAAAGACCTTCGCGGCGCGACAGCTTGCTAGTGTCCTGTAACATAAGTCCATTCATTGAGTCAGGTTCTTGAGGTCCGCGGTGCTCAGCCCCGGTAGGGGCGGAATAACTTAGCCCAGGGCGAAAGCCCTGGGAAGAATAGCCCCCACCCCCTTTTGTTCCCCCTCCCCCGCTTGGCGGGGGAGGGGGACGGGGGAGGGGGCCGAACTCAGAACCCACGGCTGTCGCCGTGGGCTAGATTATGTCGCCCCGACAAGTCGGGGCTGACTTATGCTATGAACTTCAGTTACGGGACACTAGCGACGAGTGCTACAAATGTGGGGGCGACATTGCTTTCCCATGTCGCCGACTCGAAGGGTGTTCCACTGCCCATACCAAAAACGGGGCGCAGACATACAGGACGATGCCTGCGCCACCGGCGATGCCAAAGGCCGGGCGCATACATACACGACGATGTATGGAGTGCCAGGAAAAGTCTGGCTGATCTTGTAAGCTGAAAGGAGCTTACCCTGTAATTGCCCATTCAACAGGTAGCGGAGCCCGCGTGGGATGGAGTGATCCGTGACACGAAGCCGGGCGAAGCGAACCCATGAGCCGTAGCGCAAGCGAACCCGATTCGGCCTCGTTATGTGAATCGAGAGCGGCCAAGCTGCCATACGTGAGGAAGCCTGCCACCGGTGGTGAAGTAAGGGGCGAGAGCAGCCACCGGGCTCTCCGGGGTGGTTGGGGACGGCGCGTGGGGACAGATCAGTCGAGGAACCTGGGAGACCCGGCGGAGTGGCCTGCGGAAGCGGGCCAACGCCTGAGGGGAATGCATAACCCTGAGGCGGCTCGGTCGGGAGTCGGACCGGCTCATAGTAGCTACGAAGCGGGTAACGGCCGTGGAGCGAAGGGGCCGGGACGCAAACACGCTGAGTCAGAGGGTGGGAATTCCGCTTGGACGAAAGTCCCCCTACGGAGCCCCAGCCGCAAGGTTGGGGAACAGTTCTCATCTTAGATCGAGGCTGGGCTGCTGAGCTAAGCCGGTTTCGGTCGACGTACTGCTGGGCAGCGAGAGTTTGCGTGAGAGCCGGATGAGGGAAATCCTCACGTCCGGTTCGCAGAGGGGGGAAGCAATTGTGCTTCGGCATGGTCCCTCCCCTACTCTACCGCCACCCGCGCTTGCTCAGGCCCGTCAGGGCCGACAGATTGTGGCCCACGGCGGCAGCCGTGGGGAAGCGGCAGTTGTTAGCAGTCCAGCCCGCGTCAGCGGGCGACAGAGTCGCTTACCGCCGCCGATTATTTATATCGCCCCTGCCGGGGCTCGTCTCTTGTACCGCCTCTTCCTCCCATGGCTTCCGCCATGGGCCACATTCTCCCGCCGCTACGCGGCTTGCCTCCGCTCGCTTTACTTCCGCATGGTGTGCTTTGGCCAGCCGAATGAGAACGCGAGGATTTGAAGATGAAAGCCGCGGACCTGCGTAAGAGGTCCGCGCTATGCTTGCTGCCGATGCCAAAAGCGGGGCGCAAACATACAAGTGAATGTGTGCGCCACGGGCGGATGTGGTCACCGGCGGCCGCTGGAGCGCAACGTAGAAATCAAGCTCGCATCTTGCGCCGCGAGCCGCGCTCGCGAGCGATTCGTTCTGCCAGGAAGACTTTCATGAGCGACTGGTACGGGACGTCCTTTTCGTTCGCCAGTGTCTTGAGCTCCTCGATCATCGATGCTGGCACGCGCAAGGAGATGGTCGTCGTCGACGGCTTGAGCTGCGGGAAGGTCGCGCGGACGGCTTTGCTCCAGTCAAAGTAGTCGACCGTGTCATGGCTTGCCCAAAACTCCCGCTCCTCGTCTTCGTTTGCGAAACGGGGGATTGCCTTTCTACTCGGTTTTCTGGACACGCTCATAGAATCTCCTTTCACGGCGGCTCATATTGCGGGCCGAGATTACCCGAACGAGCGTCCCGCGAATCGTAAACACGATCGCTAGCCGCCTTCCAGCTTTCGTCTGCCCCAGCGCCGCGTACCGCCGCTCCTCGGCAGAGTGTCTCTCGTCGACCGCCACCAGAATTGGCCGATTGAAGAAGGCCTGCTCGCATTCAGCTTGGGTGACCTGGTGCAGATCCCAGTTCTTGGTCGTGTTACCGGCATCCCAATCGAAGCCAGAGCAGTGCGCAAGTTCTTCAGGGAATTCTGCCATCAAACATGTATATTACAATAATATACGCTCCTGCGTCAAGACAACCCTCGGGCTGGCGATGCCAAAGGCCGGGCGCATGCATACAAGTGAATGTGTGCGCCACCCGCGCTTGCCCAGGCCCGTCAGGGCCGACAGATTGTGGCCCACGGCGGCAGCCGTGGGGAAGCGGCAGTGGTTAACAGTCCAGCCCGCGTCAGCGGGCGACAGAGTCGCTTACCGCCGCCAATTATTTATGTCGCCCCTGGCGGGGCTCGTCTCTTGTACCGCCTCTTTTTCCCATGGCTACCGCCATGGGCCATCCCGCTTCAGCGGCACCGCCGCTACGCAGCTTGCCTCCGCTCGCTTTACTTCCGCATGGTGTGCTCTGGCCAGCCGAATGAGAACCCGAGGATTTGAAGATGAAAGCCGCGGACCTGCATAACAGGCGCTACGCTTCCTCCTACTCTAGCGCCACCCGCGTGGGGTGCATTCGCCAGGTCCGCCGCCTGCCACTCGAACTGGCTCGGGCTAATTTCCCAGGGCCCGCGCGCCCCACAGGAGTAGCTAACAGCTTGCGTAGTTGGGGGATTTCTGCCATTATGCGCGGCGATGCCTCCACGTCTCCGCGCATACACGTTAGAGGAAGCGATCAACCTTTTCAGCAAATGGAGAGCAGATCAATCGTGCCTCTCCATCTCTACCTCAAGTGCGTATCGGCCACGCCGTCGCCCGAAGGGCACGCCAAGGGACTTCAAGAGCTTTAGACTGGCGTTTAGAGGTGTCGTAGGGGGGATATCCGGGAGTTGGGTTTCTATCACCGGGCCAGCGGAGACAGGACTTAAACTCCAGTTGAACCTTGAATGGGCTACCTTCGTCTATACAGAGTTCCCCCATGAATCCCGAGTGCAGTGCCTCCTGCTCGTGTCACTGCCCGGAGGGGAGTCGTTTGGGATTTTGGAACCTGCTCCTGCTGCCACAACCGAAGCCCCGTCGTAGGCTGGCAAGCGACGCAAACTCCAATATCGCATTAGCGCGAGCCGGGGCCAATTCATCCTCTCGAATCGGCCCTGGGTTCGCAATCGTCGTTTCACCGCCAGAATCAACCGAGAGTTCGCTTTCCGGATCGTGCTCAGTGCCGGTCATCAGGTAGATTGATCGACATCGTACAGGTGCCCCGGAACGCCCAGATCCGCTTTGTCCCTCCTGACCAGAGTTGGCCGAATCCAGACCAGCTTGTGCTCGGACCGGCCAATCCCGATAGCCTGATTCCTCCAGTGCCCCCTTCGCCAATGAGCTGATAGCTCGCGGCCCGTCGGGACGGCCTCAATATCGCGCTCAAAAGAATCACCGCAGAAATGTATGAGGGTATACCCCTCGCGAACCGCTGGTTTCTCCGCGCGTGCACGTTCGAGTCGTGTCCCCGCCTGTTCGATGGCTTGTGCTATGTCCGAAGTCGGGTACCTCGCGGTAACTTCGCGGCTCGGCGAGGAGAGGTAACAGAGGCAATTGACAACCAGCTTGAGGGCCTCGCGGAAGACCGGTAGTCCCTTCACGTTTTCCCGCACGTTTTGTGCCTGTGCCGCGGCCCCCTCTGGCAAGCTGTTAAGGCTTATGCCGCGCTCCCCGGCCATTTGCTTGGCCTCGTCGGGAACCTCAGGTGGAACCCAACCCTCGTCGAAGTCAGCGTCAGTCTTGATGGTGTGTCGAAAGGTGTCGCCTGCGGTCGCTTCGGACCCTTCGATCTTAAACGGAAAGTAGTAATACGGTTCCTGCGTCAGGACGTAATCCCATGAAGACGAATCAGCGGTGACCGGGTAATGCGTGGTAAGCAAGACGCTTACGCCCCTGAACTTTGGGGTCAGTACCTCGTCCAAGTACGCCCCATCAACTGTATGTTCAGAGTCTTGCAGAGGCCATTCCTTCTGAGGTCCCAGATATATATGAAAGCATGAATATGGGAGTCTTATCGACTGCCAGCGAACGTCTTCAACGTCTGTAAGCCTGAGCAAGCTAGTCAGGGGCGGTGAGAAGTGAAAAATGTTTCTGCCGCAAAGGAAGAACCTTGCGACGTGACAGAATAGATCAAACTCGTCGCCCACTTGTTTACTATTCCGGGGTCGCTCGCTCACGGGTAGCTCTGCGAGATGCGGCATCCAATAACCTCTCACAAATCTGTCAAGCACGTCCCGGTACCCATCCCCGGACATAATCCCGCCCGGGGGCGCGAGATTTCGAAAATAGTTGTACAAGGTTCTGAAGTAATCACGCGAATTGGTGAATCGATTTGGGTGGTAGCAGAGGAGTTCGGGGCGATGCATGTGATGCTCCCGCTAGACGCTTACGCTAGCTTTCCCCGTCGGGTCGCAGTGCGCGTATATGCTGTCTGTCGGCCCGATCACACTATGGAGTTTAACCAACCGAATAGCCATCATCACCAGGTAGGCCATCATGTCTTTGCGGCCAAGGAAGGCGAGCAGGGCTTGCATAAGGTCGGCGAGCTTGCGCGGGCCGCTGGTGACGATTTCCTTGTACACCGCCTCGGCTTCCACGCTCCACTGTCCGTCAGTTGACGGATGTCCTCGAAGGCCGTGATCTGCGCGGCGGATTCTTCCCCGCTCTTTTCCTTGAAGAGGACGTTGTAAGTGGCGTTGGAGTTGAAGGGCGGGTCGAGGTAGATCAGGTCAACGCTCGAGTCCGGCGCCTGGCGGCGCAGGATGTCAAGATTGTCGCCAAAGTAGAGTTGGTTTTTCCAGTCCATTGCCAGTGAGCATACCACAAATCGACATGAACGATGCGGTGGCGGACGGCGCTCTACATTTCCCACTTGACAAACTTCCTACTACAGGCTACACTGGTAGCGTATGGCAAAGCGTGGAAGATGGGCAGGGACGAGAGCCGGATGGGTGGGCAGTGTCCTGAATGAAAAGTTCGTTGAATAAGTCAGTTCGTCAACTGACGAACGAAAGAGTGTAGCCCACGGCGCAAGCCGCATAAGCGTTAACCTGAATCCGGCGTGAAAAATCGCCAGAAGCCGGCTTCCAGCGTCTAAAAATGCAGCTTTTGCAGCACACGGTGCATTGTTCCAAAACCACACTTTTAGTGAGGTTTTCGTACAAAGGCCAAAATACCCTTCGGAGCCAATGTTGACAAGGTTTCTAAGCATATGCAAAACGTGAATCACGCCGGATTCAGGTTAACCTAGTGGACTACCTCCCCAATGTGGGTCCGAGTGGCCGCTTGTACAGGCCCGGAGGGCCGACAGAGAGTAGCCCATGGCGTAAGCCGTGGGATCGAGGGCCAAACCCGGGGTCGCTCAGCCCCGGAGGGGCGGCAGAGGCTCCCGCTCGTAGTCTGTCGCCCCTTCCAGGGCTGGGAATGCTAACGCCCAACCCCGTCCCACGGCTTGCGCCCTGGGCTACAAACTTCCGTCCGTCGGCTGACGGACTGCAAAAAGGCCGCCTGCAGGAGGATGACTTTGTGAACGAACTTATGAGACACGACACTAGTGTTGCGTCCAGTAATTCGGCGGGCGGTGCAGCGCCTCATGCCCCGGCCTACCATAGGCGGGGGTGGCGATGAGTCCGCCCGAACTGGGAGAACGGTCGCTGCGCAGGCCCTTACCATCCGTTGTAAACTGTCACGCCGCGGCGGGCCGACCGTCCACCGGGGACCGCACTGCGAAAAGAAACAATCCTTTTTTTGCACGAACGACGCGCGAATGTCTATGAAAAAAAAGGACCACTGTGGAAAAAGTGGGGACGAAGCGCGAATGTCTATGAAAAGACAGGTAGTTATGCGCTAAAAGCGGGAATGTATATGAAAACAAGGCAGTTAATGTTGGCCTGGCGACCCCACGGCAACCCTGTTAGGACAAGAGGTCTCATGTAAGGCCGAGCCGATCCTCCAGCTCATCTCGCACGAGACGCCGCAAACCCTCGATTGGAGAACGTGATGAACAGACGGCAGTTTGTAAAGGACTCGCTGGTGACGAGCCTGAGCGGGCTCGCGGGTGGCAATGTGCTTTTGAGTCCGCGCTATCTGGGGGGTGATAGCCGAGGACTCCCCGCTTTGGCACAAGAGTCTGCGGGCAAGCATCGTGTCTATGCGCATCTTCTCGACCCCCGCGAGCACCCTGACTATACCCGCCGTCACGTTCGCCCGCCGAGTTGGGACACCTTCGAGGGGCGCACGCACCTTGCCACTCTGCGGGGTTTCAAGATCGAGGACAGCCGGATCGTCCACTATGTGGAGGAGATTGAGAAGTACACCCGGAAGTGCGAGTTGGGGGACGTGCTGTGGCCGATGTACCCCATCCTTTACGCAGAGAACCTGGGCGACCTTGCGGACGAGATCAAGCGGCGAAAGCTGTTTTTGTTTGACATCTGGGCTTATGTGCCCGGCTCGGGTCCAGGGGGCGTATGGCAGCAGTTCCAGCCGCCCGCGGGGGTATTCGAGCTGCTCGAGTCGAAACTGGGGGAGCGTTGGCTGGGCATGGACAATGGAGAGCAGGACGGGCGGTACATTGGGGGCTATGCCTCGCAATTCTATCCCTCTTCGGCAGATCACTTCGAGCAATACTTGAACTTTCGACGGCACTTCGAGCGGCTTACCCTGGAGCTTGGCAACAAGATGTCAACCCTGGTTTCGCTCAACTTCGGCCACTATTTCTTGAAGGAAGGCGTCTACACGTTGATTGGGGCGGAGACGGGCCAAGCTCTGCCCAACGGACAGGTCTATTACGCGTTTATTCGCGGGGCGGGGAAGCAGTACGGCGTGCCCTGGTTCGGGAATGCCTCGGTCTGGAATCGCTGGGGCTGGAAGGAGTACGGTCCGGAGCAGCATGAGGGTGGCGTCACGGGCGGTCCCAGCAAAGGGACCAGTCTGAGTCTCTTGAAACGGCTGATGTATAGCCACATCCTGTACAACAGCATGTTGGTGGGATTCGAGAGCTCATGGTTTTACGCCCGGCCGGTGGTGGGCGCCGCAGGGGCAGCGGTGGAAGAAGACGAACTTTCGCCCGTTGGTCTCATGCAGCGCGCGGCGGGAAGATGGATTGGCGAAGTTGGCGCGCCAGGGGCCATGGTTACCCCCATTGCCCTGATGCTGGACTTCTTTGCGGGATGGACATTTCCCAGGCACCTCTACACCTCCGAGGTGTACAGAGTTTGGGGCAACCTGCCGTACGGGCCCGGTGATTACCTCACCGATGGCGTGCTCGACATTCTTTATCCCGGCTACCAGGACTCTTCTTACTTCCACGATGAATCCGGGTTTCTGACTGCGACGCCTTACGGGGATGCGGCCGATTACCTTCTGAGCGACGCGCCGGGGTGGCTGGTCGAGCGCTACCCGATGCTCGTGGTGGCGGGCGAACTCGAGAGTGGGGCGGAAATCCGCGATCGGTTCGAGGCCTATGCGAAGGGTGGCGGACACCTGCTCATCACGGCGGGCAACTTGGCGAAGCTTCCCGGCGGGTTGGCCGGAATCCAGACGGCGGGAAGCTTGAAGCATTTCGAAGCCGGCTCAAGCGTTCAAGTGGGCGAAACGAGACTGGTGGAAGAGAGTTCCTTTGATGTCCATCTGCTGGCTTTTCCAAAGGCCGCGCGCGTGCGGGCGGAAGGTTCCGGGACGCCTGTCGCTTTGGAAATGCCTTACGGTGAGGGCCGAATCACGGTTTTTGCCAGCCCGTTTGGGGTGGGCGCAAAAGCAGCGAGTGGCGTGGGACTTGCACTCACGGAGGAGGTTCAGAACGAGATCGACAAGCCGCTGGCCAAGCCCTATCCGCTGCTCAAGCACGTGCATCGTATCCTGGATGAGGCGTTGCGCACCCAGAGGCTTTTCGAGGTGGGCGAAGGCCTCAGTTTGATTACTTGTCGCAAGGGCCCGGGCGAGTATACCTTGGGCGTTGCGAATAATAGCTGGCGTCAACAGCCGCTCAAGATCGTGTCGCACTGTGGCCGCATCGTGTCGCTGCGGGAGCTCGCGCTCGACCAGTCGGAGAAAGGGGCGGTAGGCTACCTGCCGGAGGGCTTGGAGAAGACGAGCCTGGGCGTGAGCGACCAGGAGAATATTGCGGGGGGCGACATTCGTATTTTTGCGCTGCGGGTCAGGGAAGAAAGTGTGGAAGAGATTGCGCATGTGGTTCCTCCCGCGCGTCCCCGTGGGCGGGTCTTACCCCTGCGCGAGGCGCGCTCAATCAAGGAAGAAGTGCTGGCACGGCCGAGCTTCTTTGCGCACTTTGACGGCGTGTTGGTTGACTGGCGATACCTGCGCGAGCGCGATAGGGAAGAACTCGAACGGGAAGCTTCATGGCTCGGCTTGCAGGGGTTGAAGCTGATCATTGATTTGACCTCGGGCATCAACCTCTTTCCTGACCTGCGCTTGCTTGACAACCTCAGACGTGATTATGCCGCCAGCCTGGCGGCCATCGAAGAGGTGATGGGGAAGATGGAAATTTTCCCTGCACACGATCTCATCCTTTCCCTGCATCGGTACCCGGAGAATAACTTCAGCGAAGAACAGTCTTGGCAGTCGTTCGAGACCACGCTTCGCCGTCTGTGTGAACGCGCCAGGAGGCGGGAGGTGACCGTACATCTCCGGCTGAGCGTCAACAAGCCTCCTGAAGACCTAAAGAAAGCGGTGGACTTTGTAGCGCGAGTGGGCGCCCCGAATCTGCGCCTAGCGCCCAGCACGGCGTTCCTGCTGGCCAAGAAAATGGACCTAAATGAAGCCACCACATTGCTCACAGGCCGGGTTGGGCTGTGGTTAGCGAGTACACCCCAAGTAGACATTGCGGGAAGGGTTTGGAACGCCAACGGTCCGGTGCGGGGATACCAGAACCACCACAGGTTGATGGAGATTCTGGCCATTGCGCCGGAAGCGCCCGTGGTGTTCGACGCGCTGTACAAGAACCACGACGAGGAGTACCTTGACGCCAAAGCGCTCGAGGAGATGCTCGGGCAACGAGGTACATAGGACTGGGCAGCCTGCTACCGGCGACGCTCGGCCACGATGGTGACCTGGATGTCGTGGGCTAGGCGCACGACTCGTTCCACCAAGCCCCGGCCAAAGACCATCGGCCATTCCTTCTGCTGGGGCCGGGCAAGGAAGATCTGGGTGACTCTGTGGAGGCGGGCGAAGTCGACCAAAGTCCGGGCCACATCTTCGCCCTGCAAGAGGCGGACCTCGATATGCAAGTTGCGGGCAAAGTTCATGTGCTTTTCGACGGCCTCGCGCTGGCCGACGGGAATTTGGCGCAGGCTGCCGTCGCCGAGGACGCAGACCGCGAAACACTCCGCCTCGAGATAATCGGCCACGCGCCTGCCGCGGCGGATTAGAGCCGCGGAAGAGGGGTCTTCTGTGACCAGAATGAGGATGCGGTCGGAGGCCCGAGCCCGAGAAAAGGGAAGGGAGTCAAGGTCACCGCCGGGCAGCCCCACGGTCTCCGATTCGTCCTGAACCGACTGGCGAACGTCAACCTCATGGGCGGTCTGGCGAATGGCCAACTCGCGCAGTGCGACCAGAGTCGACTCTTTGAAGAAATTCTCCATCGCCTGGCGGGCCTTCTCGGGCGCGTAGACGACGCCGCGCATCAAGCGGTTGAGCAGGGCCTGAGGAGGTAAGTCCACCATGACCACCTCGTCGGCCTGCTTGACCACCCAATCCGGGATGGTCTCGCGTACCCGGATGCCCGTGAACTGCCACACCTGGTCGTTGAGGCTCTCCAGATGTTGCACGTTCATGGTGGTCAAGACGTTGATGCCCGCCTCGAGCAATACCTGCACGTCTTCCCAGCGTTTGGCGTGCTGCGAGCCCGGGACATTGGTGTGGGCAAACTCGTCGATGACGCAGACTTGGGGGCGGCGACGCAGGATGGCCTCGACGTCCGTCTCCCCGAACACCGCTCCTCGGTACTCGACCTTGCGCCGCGCAACGATCTCCAGGCCCTCGGCCTTGATGATGGTGTCCTTGCGCCCGTGCGGCTCGAAATAACCCACAATGACGTCCACACCCTCGTTCTTCAACTTATGGGCTTCGTCCAGCATCTGATAAGTCTTGCCGACGCCCGCAGCGTAACCCAAGAAGATCTTAAGTGTGCCTCGACGGGAGGACTCGGACATGTGCGGTATCCTATGCTGGGAACACTCGAACGTCGATGTTCCCGGCTGCCCGGATGAGGTGTTCCACCGGCCTGCCAAAGATGCGATCCCACCAACTGTTGCTCATTTTGTTCCCCATAAAGATCTGGGTAATGCCGTGGGCCTGGGCAAACTGCATGATGGTATCCGCTGCGTCTTCTCCATCCAGGGCCTCGATGCGCGCCTTGGCGGCGCGCGCCTGCGCGAGGTTTTTCTCCAGCACAGTCTTTTCCTCCGGCGTGATCTCCGGCCGATTAACGTAGGCGACAAACAATTCCCCATGGAATCGGTCGGCGTTGCGTCTTCCGCTGGCGATCATCTCGGCGGCGTCGGCGTAAGGGGAAACACCGACGAGAATGCGCTCATGGGCGCCCCAAAGCTGCTCGATGCCATGCCGCGCCAGGTAGGCCTCGAGTTGGTAGTCGACCACATCCGCCGCCAGCAGAAGCGCAATCTCTCGCAATTCGGAAAGCTGTTGGGGCAGGATGGTCGCTGAGCCAGTCCCCTGGGCAAGCAGAGGGCCGGGGCCGCGCTGGAGACAAAAATCGGGCGGCGCGTCCACAATTTCGATTTCGTCCGCGTTGCGCAAGAAGCTTTCGGGGACCGTCTCCGTCACGTGCTTGCCCGTGATTCTCTCCACCTGCTCGCGCCGCTCCTCGATGTGCTGGAGGTTGACCGTGGTAATGACCGAGATGCCCGACGAAAGCAGGTGCTCGACATCCTGCCAACGCTTGGCGTGCGGGCAGCCCGGCGGGTTGTCGTATGCCAGACCATCAACCACGCAGACTTGGGGGTGGCGGCGCAGGATGGTCTCCACGTCCATCGTGGGCACGCCACCCATGATGCAGGGAGGGATGACTTGCATGCGTTGCAGCAGGGCATCGACTTCGGCTGAGACCTTGGGTTGGATCGCACCTACCACCACGTCCTCTCCTCGCGCCCGCCGGCGCCGCGCCTCATCCAGCATGCGGAAGGATTTGCCCACGCCTCCCGCGTATCCGAGAAAGATCTTGAGCCGCCCGCGCCGGTAGAATTGCTCCTCTGCCTGAAGTTGGCGCAACAATTGCTCGGGATCTGGACGGCGGTCGGTAGACATGTTCCTCTCAATGACGGCGAGTGGATGACCTTCCAGAATCTATTATCGGCGAGAAAGTCGCAAAACGGAAGCCGTCCCAAAGTGATATAATCTTCCCATGCCTGTTGATACACGCTTGACCTACGAAGATTACTGCCTGCTGCCCAACGATGGAAAGCGCTATGAGATCATCGACGGAGAGCTCTTTGTGACGCCTTCACCCTTCCGCCCGCACCAACACGTTGTGACGAACCTGACGTATTACTTGGTTGATTTCGTCAAGAAAGCCGATCTGGGCTGGGTTTACGCAGCTCCTTTCGATGTGGTTTTCTCGCAGGCCAGCGTGGTTGAGCCTGACATTCTTTACGTTTCTAGGGCCCACGCCGAGGTGCTGACTGAGAAGAATATCCAGGGGGCTCCGGACTTGGTCGTCGAGGTCCTTTCGCCAGGCACCCTGGAAGCGGACCGCACATTCAAGCTAAAGCTCTACGCGCGCTATGGCGTACAGGAATATTGGATCATCGACCCGGAGGGGCCGTCCGCCGAGGTTTATCGGCGGCGGGCAAAGGGGCTTGACCTTGCCGCTGAGCTGGGGGCCGGAGATTCGCTTTCTTCGCCTCTATTCCCTGGGTTTAACCTCCTTCTCCAGCGACTGATTGAATAGAAGTCTTCATCCACCTACCGGGTGGGGCGTACCGCCAATTCTTTCCTTTGCGCACGGTCACCTCTCCTGTCGTTTCACCCCTGCCTTCTGACTTCTGGTAACATGAGGGTCGCCCAAGAATGACTTCTCCCGGAGCCAGCGAAGCTGTTGCGGTTCCACCCTGGGTGATGGGGTGCACTCGATGAACGCACCGACTGCCGAAAAACTCCGAGAGTTCTTGTCCCAAGGGCGCGCCGAGCACGCCGTCACGCTGCTCCAGCGTCTCGATCCCGATGTTGCCGCCGACTCGATGATGCGCATCCCCTTCGAGGAGCAGCAGATCGTATTTCGTGCCTTGCCGGTGGATTTTGCGGCGACCTTAATCAGCCATTTTCCCTATTACCATTCCTATGTCCTGCTCCACTCCCGGTCGGTCGAAGAACTGCGCGCCATTATCGCTAAGACCAAGCCCGAGGAGCGTCATGAGTTCTTTGACGAGCTGCCGGAGGAGGCCTGGCAGCATTTGATGGACGAACTCTCGGGAGAGCAGCCGGGAGAAGCACGGGTTGAAGAATTGGGGGCGGCCATCGGCCGGCCCCCCAGGGCAGTCAAGCCCATAATCGCGGCTCTGGAAATTGAGAAGAGTTTTCTCCAGCCGGATGGCAGAGAGATTCAGGTCATTGCTCCCCTCAACTTGTCTGTTGAACCCGGCTCGATTGTGGCGCTTCTCGGCCCTTCGGGATGCGGCAAATCCACTCTTTTGCGAATCCTCACGGGGCTCACGCCACCCTCCGGCGGCAAAATCCTCTGGCATGATGAGCCGCTGAGTGAGAGCAGCCCGAGCTTGGCCATAGTGTTCCAAAGCTTCGCGTTGTTCCCCTGGCTTACGGTTCTGGATAACGTCGAGGTTCCGCTCCTGGCGCGCGGCATGGCACACTTCGAACGGCACCATCGCGCCCTGCGAGCCCTGGATAAAGTCGGGCTCAAGGGTTTTGAGACCGCCTACCCCAAGGAACTCTCCGGAGGCATGAAGCAGCGTGTCGGCTTCGCGCGCGCCTTAGCGGTCGAGCCCGAAATCCTGTTCATGGACGAGCCCTTCTCCGCCCTTGATGTCCTCACGGCCGAGAACCTGCGCGGCGAACTGATGGAACTGTGGCTGGGGAAGAAGATCCCAACGCAAAGCATTTTCCTGGTTACCCATAATATCGAGGAAGCGGTTCTGCTCGCCGACCGCATCATCGTCCTGGGGCGTAACCCGGCAAGAATCCGCGCCGACTTCCGTGTTCCGTTGCGGCAACCCAGGGAACACACTTCCGCTGAGTTCCTCGTCTATGTGGACTACATTTATAAACTAATGACCCAGCCGCAGCTCGAACCCGCGCCGCTCTCCGCTGCGGACCGGCCTGCGAAAAGGCCCTCCCCGATGCTGCCCCACGCCCGGCCTGGAGGAATCGCGGGTCTGCTTGAAATCCTTGATGACCGCGGCGGCAAGGAGGACCTGTACCACTTGGCGGATGAGCTCTTGATGGATGTCGCTGACTTGCTGCCCATCGTTGAGGCGGCGGCGCTGCTGGCCTTTGCCACATCCGCGAAGGGCGATGTGGAGATTACCCCCGAGGGAAAGGCCTTCGCCCAAGCCGACATTTCCACGCGGAAACTCCTCTTCCGCGAGGCCGTACTGGCCCATGTCACCCTGCTCCAGCAGATTAACAACGGTCTGACGAGGAAATCGGACCGCGCCATGCCGCTGGAATTCTTTCGTGACCTCCTGGAGGAACACTTCTCCGAAGATGAGGCCCAGAAGCAGATCGAGACTGCCCTGAATTGGGGCCGATACGGCGAGATTTTCACCTACGATTCTGAAAACGACAGGCTCGTGTTGCACGAGGGAACAGGGAATAGGGAATAGGGAAAAGCGTTAAGAATAGTAAATAGTGAATAGTAAATAGTAAATTATGAATGATGAATTACTGGCAGCGCAGACCTGCTTTTCAAGGTCTGCGGCTCTTCGCAGATCGCCCACCGGCAGGGCAGACTTGGGGGAAGCTGGAGCAGAGACTTGGAGTCGGGATTTGGACGGAGTGTGGGCACCGCTTCCCACTGCCCACTGCCTACTGCCTACTGCCAACTGCCTGTTCCCTATTTCTTATGACACCGCGAAATAAAAAAGCCGCCTCTGCGCCTTCACCCTGGGGGATCATTCCTGCCACGGTCTCCCCTTTCCTGAGAGATCTACCTATCTTCCTTGCAGGGCTGGCCATCTTCTATGGCCTGCTCGCGTTCAGTCGCTACGGGATCGGCGCTGTCAACACTCCCGCTGAGATTCAACTCCATCCCGGAGCTTTGCCCAAGTATGCCGTGTTCTCGCTCATTCGCATTGCCACGGCCTACCTCCTCAGCCTGATCTTCACCTTCATCTACGGGTATGTCGCCGCGTACAACGCTAAAGCAGAACGGTTCCTGATTCCGCTGCTGGACATTCTCCAGTCAATCCCTGTTCTCAGCTTTCTCCCCGCAGTGATGGTTTCGATGGTTGCCTTATTTCCCACCCGGCAATTGGGAGTGGAACTGGGGTGCATCGTCCTGATCCTCACCGGGCAGATGTGGAACATGACCTTCAGCTTCTACTCATCGCTCAAGAGCATCCCCAATGAGATGCGTGAGGCGGCGAAGATCTACCGGTTGAGTTGGTGGCAGAGGTTCACACAAATGGAACTGCCTTACGCGGCCATCGGACTGATTTGGAATTCCATGATGTCAGTGGCGGGCGCTTGGTTCTTTCTGATGGCGTGCGAGATGTTCGTCCTGGGAAATCGCGACCTACGTCTTCCCGGCCTCGGTTCCTACCTCCAGACCGCCGCCAATGCGGGAGATACGCGCGCCATTCTCTGGGGGCTGGCCGCCATGGTGGCAGTGGTCGTTCTGGTTGACCAGGTCATCTGGCGTCCCACCATCGCGTGGGCCGAAAAATTCAAATTCGAGCAGGTGGAAGCTGCGATCGCGCCGCGCTCACCCGTGCTCGATTTGCTACGCCGCTCGAAGGTCCTTCCCCTTGCCGCCCGCGTGTCTGTCCTGCCGCTGCGTGAGGCTTTGAGTCTCTACTTTGCCCGAGCGCAAGCATCCCCTTCCCGGCGTCAATTGGGGCGCAGGGCAGGGAAATGGATACTACGTACGCTGCTGGCTGGCGGCCTGCTTGGCGTTGCGTACGCCACCGGGAAGATGAGCAGCCTGCTGGCGACAATCTCTGGGCCGGAAATACGAGAGATTCTGTGGGGGGCCGGAGCCACCTTTCTTCGCGTCGAGGCGACTCTCTTGCTGGCGTCCTTGTGGACGATCCCGGTCGGGCTGTACATTGGGTTAAGGCCCAAGCTCTCCGCCTTCGCCCAGCCGATTGCTCAAATTGCCGCCTCCATTCCCGCCACCGCTTTGTTCCCCATCGTTCTGCTTCTGCTGATCCGGCTTGGCGGCGGGCTGGGAATCGGCTCGATTGTTCTCCTGCTGCTGGGCACGCAGTGGTACATCCTCTTCAATGTCATCGCCGGGGCCAGCGCCATTCCGACGGACCTTAAAGAAGTGTGCGGTGTGTTCCGCTTGAGCAGACTGGAGCGCTGGCGTGCCTTGTTTTTGCCCGGAATCTTTCCCTACTTGATCACCGGCCTGGTCACTGCCTCCGGGGGAGCTTGGAACGCCAGCATCGTCGCGGAATACTTTCATTTTCGTGGGCAAACGTTTTCCACTATAGGACTCGGCGCGGTGATCAGCCGGGCGACAGACAGTGGGAACTCCCGTTTGCTTCTGGCCGCCACCATTTTCTTGGCGGCCATGGTCGTTACTATCAATCGGCTGGTCTGGCGACGGCTCTACAGCTTGGCTTCAACCCGCTTCAAGCTTGAATAGAGATAGTCCCCACTAGGCGTGTCCAGATTCTCGCAAATAGTACTCGCCAGAGGTTCCATCTATACAGCCAAACCCCGAAACAAGTGCCCAAGGTATTGGTGGTGAGATCTGTGGTGCCGGAATCCCGCGTCGGCAGGAATGCCTGAAGAGATTCGATCGTAAAGCTGACTGTGAACCCTAGAAGGATTGTGACCAGTGCCGGCCTTTTGATCCGTCCGGCCAGCGAAAAGTAGGCGCAGAAAAGGAACCCGAAAGGAATGAAACCCGCAATGTTGACCAGCACGTCATCCCAATAGCCCCACGTTGGATGGAATTCCTCCCAAAAGGGGAGCAGGAGGGCCTGATCCAAAACCAAGTAACGGTCCGGAATATACAAGTCGGTTCCCGAGGGCACTTGGTTATGAATGACACGACCCGCTCGTTCATCAAACAGATAAAGCGCCACGGCACGCTCATTTTCGGAAACGTCTGGTCGTCCCTTTTCTATCCATGTCTCATAGTGGTGAAGGACCTGCGCCGGAGAAATCTCTTGGTCATAAAAGGCAAGCCCCCGCAAGAGACCTGACCAGCTATCATCTATTTTGGGCAAGGTCCCGATTACGAGTTCGCCGTCAAAATCCTGCCTGGAGAGCGGAAACTTGGGGGATGTTTGGGCTAGCGCGCCATCAATATAGACTGACGTCTGCCCGCTCTTTGACGTAATCGTTACGAACAACGGCTTTCCCCCTCGAAAAATGTCTCCAACATAGAGTCTAGTGGTTAGGGTTCGATAGCGCCCCTCGCGAATGTCACTTATCAAAACAAGGTCGGTAATGGATTGGCGGAGGGAAAACTGCCGGGGGTTCTCTGGAGCATAGAAAGTGAAGAGAGCGCCTCCGCCCGCAGTTTGACCGGGCTCGAACCAGATCTCCAGGCTGCATGGGGCGTCCGCTGGCACATTCACCGCCTTGAACTTGCCGGAACTCAGTATCGTGCCATGACGACCAAAGCGCAGGCCCTTGCCGCCCGCGAACCATGTCACCTGATTCCTGGGAGAGTGAAAGGGCCAGAACCCTGCCACCAAAAGGCCCCCTAAGACCAATCCGCAAGCCGCGCGGAGGAGCTTCGGGCTTATCACTTCCCAGGTAGTCTGGCCGATCTTCTTTTGAACTTCGGAGGTAATACGCGGCCAGCCAGATGTGGTGTCAACTTGTTTCTTTTGAATCATCGGGTTCGCCAGCAAACTCTCTTGTTTACAGGAAAACGGAACACAAATTTCACCATATCATGAAAGCTGCGCTTTGGCCCGCATATCCATCGGGCTCAAGGTTGTAGGGGGACGGCTTGCCGTCCCCCGATCGTTTTGTTGTCCGCTGTCGAGGGTAGGGCAAGCCCTACCCCTGCAACCCTCCCCCGGTCTTGACAGCTTGGCCTCTAAAGCCTGTATAATCTTTATCAGGAGGAATACTACATATCGGTTGTGAAGCTGATGTTCAATTTGGGGTCTGGTTGTAGGCCTTGCTCAGCCGCCCGCTCCCCTTTGATTCTTCGCGGGCCTGCGCTGATCCTGTGGGCGCTGTGGACATTTTCGGCTGCCTGCTGGGCCTCGGAAGCATCAACTCCTTCAGCGGTGCAACCGTCCTTCACGCCTTCCTTTTGTGACCAAGGCTGTACGATTGCTGACCTGGACGGTGATGGCCGTCCTGACCTTGCCATCGCCAGGGCAGAGGGTTGGGGTCCGAGCGGCTTTCAGTACAGAGTTGATCTTGATCTTACGACACGCGCCGGTCTGAGCTCCTTCAGCGTTTTCGCCCAGAGAGGCGGACTGCTTATCACCCCCCGCGACGTGGATGGTGACTGGGACCCGGACCTCATCATCACGAGCGCCTGGACGTTTACCCCAGTCGGGGTTTGGATCAACGATGGCCATGGTGGGTTCATCCGAGGTAATCCAACTGCCTATCCGCAATCTATATGGAATCAATGTCCTCTGATCCATTCGGAAGCCCCACATAGTCCACTTCAGGCCACTGTCCCGGAGTCTTCCCGGAACTGGCCTGGCTCCTTTGAAGAGCGTCGTTTTTGCAGCGAACTCATCATCAAACGCCTGACTTTTCTGTTGGCCGCCGTCAGCCCCCCGAGTGGCGCCGCACGCCGGCCGCAGACGAGAGGCCCGCCTCTTCCCATCTATCGACAACCAGGGTAGCTGGCAAGCACTAAAGCTGGCCATGTGGCAATCGCTGGGGCAGTGGGTGTGTCCGCTGACGGGAGATCAACTCTACCGAGCGGGGGACTCCCGCGGCGCCAGCGAGTTTGCCTTCGGGCATGGCTCGCCAGCTTCCCTTTCTCCAGGCGCCGGGCGCCTACCTGCTCGCCGTCGAGCAACTGAAGGAGATAGTGGGAACCGGAAAACTCAGCCCCTAGGATGAAGAAAATGGAAAATCAAAACTGGAAAATCGACCCATCCGCGGCAGGCGAAGCAACGCTTCTAAGCCCCAACCAAAACGAACATCTCCGTGTCCTCTGTGTCTTTGAAGCCTCAACACAGAGAGCGCGGAGGGTCTCAGTGACCTCTGTGTTTAGTCTTTTCTCGGCCACAGAGAACACGGAGAAGAAGAAATCTTCTCGTTCCCACTTTCCGGTTCCCATTTTCCATTTTCCAGTTTCCATTCTCCTCGTCTTCCTCGCTTCTTGTGTTTTATTGAGTTGCAGCGGGAGGAAGGTCGACGCCTCGGCGGAGGCCCCGCCGCCGGAGCAGGTCGAGCGTGAACAAGACGGCGGCGCCTTCAAGGTGGACCATCCGGAACAATTTTCCCTTGCCCTGGCGGGTGAGCGCGAGGCCGCTCCCGAACTAAACGTGACCGGCGCCGTCAGTCCCGACGTGTCACGAAACATCCCGGTGATTTCCATTGCATCGGGGCGGGTGGTGGACATTCGCGCCCGCCTGGGCGACAGCGTGACCAAAGGGCAAGTCTTGATGCGCATTCAAAGCGCGGATATTGCGCAGGCTTTCTCCGATTACCGGCAGGCGGTTGCGGATGAGACTTTGGCGCGCGCGCAACTTGACCGCTCGAAACTGCTCTACGACAATGGCGCCGTATCGCTAGAACGACCTGCAAGTCGCCGGGACGCCGAAGCCAAAGCCAAGGTCACTGTCGAAACTACTATCGAGCACCTCCGGGTGCTGGGCGCCGACATCGATCATCCCGCCGCCATCGTCGATATCCACGCCCCCGCCTCGGGCGTGATTACGGACCAGCAAGTGACGAATGCGGCGGGCGTGCAAGGCCTCGCGGGGCCGAACCCGTTCACCATTTCCGACCTCTCGCACGTCTGGGTACTGTGCGACGTTTACGAAAACGATCTTCCTTTCGTCCGCCTCGGTGAATATGCAGACATTCACTTGAATGCTTACCCGGACCTGCTTCTCAAGGGCAGGATCGGCAATATTGGCCCCATCCTCGACCCCAACCTTCGCACGGCGAAGGTCCGGCTGGAAGTTCAGAATCCGGGCATGTTGCGGCTCGGGATGTTTGTTACCGCGACCTTCTATGGACTGAAAAGGGAAGTTCACGCAACTGTTCCGGCCAGCGCGGTCTTGCACTTGCACGACCGCGACTGGGTCTACGTGCCCATCGAGGGCGGGCGCTTCCAGCGCGTCGAGGTGGTCGCCGGCAAGATGCTTGCGGGCACTGCTCGCGCAGGGTCTTCCCCGTGGGCGCCCCGGCGCAGGCACAAGCCGCGCCCCTACAAGGCCCTGGGGAGATGCAGGAAATTACGTCGGGCATCCGACCCGGGCAACAGGTGGTCGCGAATGCGTTGGACCTGCAAGCTACGGCCGAGCAGTAACACGGAAGTCGAGGAGTTGAGAGTCGAAGAGTCGAGAAGTCACTTTTCGACTCCTCGACTTTCGACTTTTCGACTTGTTGCGGAGCAAAAGAAATGATTCGCGCGGTTGTTGACTTCGCCTTGAACAAGCGCCTGCTGGTGCTGGCGGGTGCCCTTTTGCTATTCGGCTGGGGCATCATTTCGTTCCACAAGCTCCCCGTCGAAGCCTACCCCGATGTGGCGGACAATTACGTTGAAATCATTACGCAGTGGCCGGGCATCTCGGCGGAACAAATCGAGCAACAGGTTACGATTCCGCTTGAAAACGTGATGAACGGTGTCCCGGAAATCGTGCACCTGCGCTCCTTCTCGCTCTTTGGCCTCTCCGACCTGAAGCTGATTTTCAGCGATGAATCGGAGAACGCCTGGAATCGGGAAAGGGTTCTCGAGCGCCTTTCGCAAGTTAGTTTGCCGCCGGGCGTCGTGCCCCAGATGGGCACGGACTGGAGCCCGGTCGGCCAAATCTACTTCTTCACGCTCCAAAGCACCAATCCCGCCCTACGACGTCATGGAGTTGAAGTCGCTCGAAGACTGGGTGGTCGAGAAGAATCTCAAAGCGGCGCCGGACATCGTTGACGTTGCCAGCTTCGGTGGGCCCACGCGCGAATATCAGGTTCGCGTTGACCCCAACAAGCTGATCGCCTACGGACTCAGCATCGGCCAGGTTGAACAACAACTCGCCAACAACAACGTCAATGCGGGTGGCAGTTTCATCGAAGCCGGCTTGCAGCAGATCAACGTTCGGGAGGTGGGTCTCGTCAGGAACGTGCGCGATATCGAAAATACAGTGATTGTGACGAAGAGCGGCACGCCGCTCCGCGTGAGGGACATCGCAGTGGTGGCGCAGGGTCCGAAGATCCGGCTCGGCCAATTCGGCCGGGCCATTCACCGAGAGGACGGGAAAATCATCGACAACGATGATGTAGTTTCCGCCTGGGTGCCCATGCGAAAGGGGGCCGAGGCCGAAGCCGCCCTGGAGGGGCTGCACAAGAAAGTGAAGGAGCTGAACGACCGTATCCTGCCTGTTGGCGTAAAGATCGTTCCGTTCGTTGACCGTAGTGATCTCGTTCACTTCACGACTCATACGGTACTGCACAACCTCACTGCGGGCTTCATTCTGGTAACCATCATCCTGTTGCTCTTTCTTGGCAATGTGCGGGGCGCGCTCATCGTCGCTTTGACGATTCCGTTTTCGCTGTTGTTCGCGTCCATTTGTCTCGACCTGCGCCACATTCCTGCGAATCTTCTTTCACTGGGAGCGTTGGATTTCGGGATGGTTGTGGACGGCGCGGTGGTCATGGTGGAAAACATTATTCGCCACATCGGCCAAAGGGAAGAGGTGGTGAAGTCTTTGGCGGATAGAATTCGGGCGGCAGCGCACGAAGTGCAAAGGCCCGTTTTCTACGCCATCATCATTATCATCACCGCCTATCTGCCGATCTTTACGCTCCAGCGGGTCGAGGGGCGGCTTTTCCGGCCCATGGCCTGGACCGTGGCGTTTGCACTGCTGGGCGCAGTGCTGTTCTCGATGACGCTCGCGCCAGTGCTGGCAAGCTTTCTGTTCCGCACTGAGGTCCGGGACTGGCGCAATCCCGTGCTCGCTTGGCTTACGGAACGCTATCAGCGCGCTCTGCGCTGGTCCATCTGCCACCGCTGGGCGACGGTGGGCATTGCGCTGATGGCTCTGGCCGGCTGCGCCTATCTGGTATTGGGCGACGTGATCGGATCGGAATTCCTGCCCCACCTTGATGAAGGCGCGATTTGGGTGCGTGGCACTCTGGCGCCCAGCACCGGACCCAGCGAAGGCGTGCGCGTAGCGAATCAGGCGCGAATCGTGCTGGCGTCGTTTCCGGAGGCCACGCTGGTGACCAGCCAGGTCGGACGGCCGGACGACGGGACGGACACAACGGGTTTCTTCAACACGGAATACTGTGTCGATCTGAAGCCGAAGGATCAATGGCGCCCTGTCTTTCGCAAGGATAAAGAAGAACTCATCGCGGCGATGAATCGAGAGCTGGAGAAGATCCCCGGCGTCGTCTGGGGGTTCTCTCAGCCGATTGAGGACAATATGGAGGAAGCCGTCAGCGGAGTAAAGGGGGAACTTGCGACGAAAGTCTATGGCGACGACTTGAAGGTCCTCGAGGAAAAAGCCGACCAGATTGTCAATATTATGCGCGGGGTGAAAGGAATCGAGGACCTTGGAGTTTTTCGTGTCATGGGCCAGCCCAACCTGAACTTCGCGGTGGACCGCGCGCAGGCCGCCCGCTATCAGATCAACGTAGCTGATGTGCAGGATGCCATTCAGACTGCCGCGGGCGGCAATGCTCTCACCCAAGTCCTCCAGGGCGAGCAGCGCTACGACCTGGTGTTGCGCTATCTCCCCCAATACCGTAACACCAGGGAAGCATTGGAGAACATTCGCTTGCTGTCACCGGCGGGCGAACGAGTTTCGCTCGCCCAACTCTGCAAGATCGAAGAGCGGGACGGCGCTTCCGAAATTTATCGGGAGGGAAACCAGCGCTATGTCGCTATCAAATACAGCGTGCGCGGCCGTGACCTGGGCGGCGCCGTCCAGGAAGCGATTAGGAAGGTCAACGCGCAAATTCAACTGCCCCGCGGGTATCATATGGATTGGGCGGGTGAGTACGAGAGCCAGCAGCGGGCCAACAAGCGGCTGTCGGTTATCGTGCCTGTCACCATTCTGGTCATTCTCATTCTGCTTTACATTGCCTTTGGTTCACTAAAATGGGCGTGCCTGATCCTCATCAACCTGGTGATAGCTCCGATCGGCGGCGTCCTCGCGCTGCTCATCACGGGTACTCATTTCAGTGTTTCTTCAGGCGTCGGATTTCTGGCCTTGTTCGGGGTTTCGGTTCAAATCGGCGTGATCATGGTGATGTACATCAATCAATTGCGCGCCAGGGGACTTTCCATTACCGAGGCCACCATCGACGGAGCCGTCCGCCGGCTCAGGCCGATCATGATGACCATGTTGGTGGCCACCCTGGGCTTATTGCCGGCTGCCATGTCGCACGAAATTGGCTCGGATTCGCAGCGACCCTTTGCCATTGTTATTGTGGGCGGGCTCACGGTTGGTCTTGTGATGAGCGTTTTTCTCTTGCCCACCTTGTATGTCTGGTGGGCTCGGCCTACCGACTACTTGCCCAGCCCTGAGGAAGCGAGGAGCGTGTACGAGTAGAGGGAACAGGGAACAGGGAACAGGGAACGGGGAACAGGGAACAGGGAACAGCTTAAGGGCTAAAGTTTGAAGGCCAAAGGTTAAAGGTCAGGGCAAAAGGGGTAGAAGGCTAACGGCCCTCTCCCCCTTGGGGGAGAGGGTGGCCCGCCAGCGGCGTTTTCACCAGCCCGTCAGCCGACGCGGCCGGGTGAGGGGGTCCGCGAGCTTGGCCCCGCCTGCCTGTCCCCTATTCGCTATTGACTTCGTGCCACGCTTCGTGTCACGATCACTGTATGGCTAGCGTGAACATTCGTCAGCTCAGGGACACTCGACGGCTAAAGGCTTGGTTGCGAGCCGGCAAGACCGTGGAACTCCGGGAGCGGGACCGGGTGATCGCCCGCATCGTTCCAGCGGGGCGGCCTTGCGAGCCGGGCGAATGGCCGGACTTCGCGGCCCGGCGCAAGCAGCTCTTCGGCGACCGGATGATGCCTGGGGCCGATCTCGTCATCGGGGAGCGTGGGCGCTATTGAGCATTTACGCCGATACGAGTTTTGTCGTCTCCCTCTATCTGCCGGACCGCTACTCCGCCGAGGCAGAGCGTCGCATGGCCTTAAGGCCGCACCTGTGGCTGACCCCGTTGCACCGTGCGGAGTGGATCCACGCGATTGAGCGGCACGTTTTCCAAAAGCAACTGGCACGTGGCGAGGCCCAGCAAATCTATTTGGACTTCGAGAGGGACCGGGCGATGGGAGTGTGGGCTGAGGTTGCCCTCCCGGAGTCGGCATATGACGTCTGCGGGGAATTGGCGCGGCGTCACGCGGCCCGCTTGGGGAATCGAATGCTCGATACCCTGCATGTGGCGAGCGCGCTGGAGCTAAAGGCGGAACGCTTCTGGACCTTTGACGAGCGCCAAGCCAAGTTGGCGCGCGCCGCAGGGTTGAAGACAGAATGAGGCGAGAAAGGTTAAAGTGTAAAGGCTGGCGCCTCGAAAATCAAAACTCGAAACTCGAAATGCGAAAATCGAAAATAGAACAACGAAATTCGAAAATGGGGGGCGAGTTTCGTTTTTCCATTTTCGAGTTTCGAGCTTCGAGCAGGAAGGAGTCGGACCGATGACACGGGAAGAAGTTCGCGCTCGCCTCGAGGAAATCGGCATCATCCCGGTGGTTCGTGTCTCCTCCGCAGAGGAGGCGCGCTTCGCCGCCGAGGCGGTGGCCAGCGGCGGCATCCCCATCGTGGAGATGGCCATGACCGTGCCTGGGGCGAGTGAAGTGATTTCCCAACTGGTACGGAGCGCTCCAGAGGTGATCGTGGGTGCGGGCTCCGTCTTGGACACGGAGATGGCTCGCCTCTGTGTGGATGCGGGGGCAAAATTCCTGACGAGCGAGGGATTCGATGTGGAGGTGGTGGAATTCGCGGTCAAGGAAGGCGTGGTGGTCATGCCCGGCGCCTTGACCCCGACGGAGGTGATCACGGCGTGGAAGGCCGCTGCGGACTTCGTCAAGGTCTTTCCTTGCGCGCAGCTCGGCGGCGAAAGTTACATCCGTGCTCTGAAGGCGGCTTTGCCTCAGGTGCCGCTGGTAGCCGCAGGAGGCGTGAATCAACTGACGGCTGGGAATTTGATTCTGGCAGGAGCCGCCGCGCTGGGCGTCGGACGGGAGTTGATCCCCAGTGGGGCTATCCAACAGCGGAGGGCGGGATGGGTCCGTGAACTGGCGCAAAGGTTCCTGGGCCTGGTAAAGAACGCGCGCAGCCAAACCGCCGCCTGGAAGGGAAACGCGCCCACCCGGAAGTGACACGGCAGGGCAGAAGTCAGGAGGAGACTCTCTTCATGAAGGACTCGCTCGATACGGGAAGCTGAAATGATCGGCGCGCCGGCAGGAACTTCGAAGGTTGGGAAACGCTCAGCCTCCTTGTGGGCACGAGGCCCATTTCGCTCCAACCCGCGGCGCGCAAGTTTCGAGATGACCTTTCCTAACCGCTCGCCCGAGACTCGCGACAAATGCTGGGCAGCCTTGTAGTTATCGTCATCCGGCGCGATGGTTGTTCTCATGTACTAATCTTTCCTCAGAGCCCGCCGGCCCTCGAGTCGGATCTTATCCTCCACCAGCAGGCAGACGGCTTCAGAATAGATGCGGTGTTCCTCCTTCAAGATGCGCGCGGAGAGGGATTCGGGGGTGTCTTCATCCAAGATGGGTACGACGGCCTGGCAGACAATGGGGCCGGAATCCACGCCTTCATCTACGATGTGAACTGTGCAGCCAGTGAATTTCACCCCGTAATCGAGCGCCTGTCTCTGCGCTTCGGTTCCCGGAAAAGCAGGCAGCAAGGCGGGATGAATATTCAGGATGCGACCGCGAAACTCGCGCACAAAATAAGCACTGAGTATACGCATGAAACCTGCCAGGCACACTACATCTACCTGAAAGTCCTTCAGGACCGAAACGACCTCACGGTCGAAGGCTTCGCGTTCTTTTCCTTGGGAGGGTATGAAGCGGGTTTCGAGGCCCATCTTCCTGGCTGTGGCAAGGCCGGCAGCGTCCTCCTTGTTGCTGATCACCACGGCTATTTTAGCGGGGATCTTCCCCGCCTGAACGTTGCGGGCGATGGCCTCGAAGTTCGAGCCGCGCCCGGAGAGCAGGATGCCAAGGGTTTTCATAAAATTCTTCCGTCGGGAATTGGCGATTGGTGATTTGTGACGGTTGATTTGTGGTCGGGCAGAGCGAGATTCCTCGCTCCGCTCGGAATGACAGGCAAAAATCACCAATCACCAATCACAAATCACCAATGTATTGGACGCTTGGCTTGCCGCGTTGGATATCGCCGATGATCCAAAACTTTTCACGCGCTCGGGCGAGCAGAGTCGTGGCGCGAGCGAGCTTTCGCTTGGCCACTATCAGCATCATGCCGATTCCCATATTGAAAGTGCGGAGCATGTCAGGCTCTGGGACGCGTCCCAGCCGGGCGATCAATTCGAAAATCGGGAGCACCGGCCAGCTTCCCAGACGCACCACCGCCCGGGTTCCTGCCGGAAGAATGCGCGGCGTGTTATCAGTGATCCCGCCCCCGGTGACATGGACCAGTCCCTTGAGCAAGCGCTCCGCCAGCAGGGGCTTGACGACTTTCCAGTAGCAGCGGTGGGGCGCGAGCAGTTCCTCGCCCAGGGTCCAGCCAAGTCCCGGCACCTGCTGGGTGAGCTTGATTCCTTCCTTTTCGAGCAGCACCTTACGTGCCAGGGAGTAACCATTCGTGTGCAGTCCCATGGAAGGAAGCCCCATGATGACGTCTCCCGGGCAAATCCGGCTGCCATCGACGATCTCGCGCCGTCGCACCCAGCCCACGATGCACGCGGCAAGGTCATATTCATTGGGCGGATAGAATCCCGGCATCTCCGCGGTTTCGCCGCCGATCAGAGCGCATCCCACGCTGCGACATGCCAAGGCCAAGCCTTGCACGACTTCGGTGACGACTTTCGGATGCATCTTCCCCGAGGCCAGGTAGTCGAGCAAGAACAAGGGGGCCGCGCCATGAACGGAGATGTCGTTCACACAGTGGTTCACCAGATCGGCTCCCACGGTGGAATGGCGATTCAAAGCGAAGGCAATCTTGAGCTTGGTTCCTACGCCGTCGATGCTCGAGATAAGGACGGCGTCGCGGGGAAGGCCCTGGATTGAGAAAAATCCTCCAAACGCCCCAACTTCCTTCAGCACGCGCGCGTTGAAGGTTTTGCGCGCTAATTGTTTGATCGACGCTTTGGCCCGGGTGGCAGCGTCAATGTCGACACCAGCGTCACGGTAGAGCATAGGGATTTGTGATTGGTGATTTGTGATTGGTGATTTGTGATTGGCGATTGGACTAATCACCAATCTCAATCACAAATCACCAATCACAAATCACCAATGGTCAAAAGGTTTTTCCTGTCCGCGACCAACGAGTCTTGGCGAAGAAGTTCCAAACGATGGATGCGTCAAACCTCAGTCGCGACATCAACTCATCGCTCGTCCAATCCCGGCTGGGGGCATCGTAGGACCAATAAACGAAGAGTGGCTCGCCCACCACGTTTTCTTCCGGAACGAATCCCCAGAACCTGCTGTCCAAAGAGTTGTCCCGGTTGTCCCCCATGCAGAACAGGAATCCCTGGGGCACGTGCAAACCATCTTCCCGGATAAAATTGGGCATTTCCCGCGACCACGCCGGGTCCAGCCCCCAGGCGGCAGGCAGCGTATCCAGAAGATTGAGGGGAGGAGGAAAGTTGTCCCGCAACGGCAAGGTGGAGGAGTACTGGAATTGTATATAAGGCTCTTTGAGCGCCCGGTCGTTGACGAAGACCTTTCGGTCTTTGATCCTCAGCACGTCGCCCCCCACCGCGATCACCCGCTTGACAAACATCACGGACGGATTTCGCGGATAGCGAAAGGCAACGATATCCTGCCGGTGCACACTGCGCAGCGGAGGAATCCGCAGGGAAGTGTAAGGAAGCCGCGGTCCGTAGAGCAGCTTGTTCAGGAACACATGATCGCCGATCAAGATCGTTTGTTCCATGGAGCCGGTGGGAATTACCGTGGCTTCCGCAATGAAGGTCCGAATGCAGAACACGCCCAGCAGGACGACCAGCAAGGAACGAACGGTCTCCCACACGCTTTCCCGGTGCCCTGCCTTCGTGCCCGGGCTTTCGCTTGCCGGCTCAGGCTGTTCTGAAACAGGTTCTCCTGCCGCTTGGTTCTCGAGCGGTTCCATATCTCTCAGTCCCGGTTCCTAATCGCAATGAGGGGCTCTTGAACGGTGGTGGGATAATTTCCTGTGTAACAGGCCAGGCAAAATCGTCCCGGCGTATCGCCCACCGCCCGGCGCAGACCCTCGAGCGATTGGTAGCCCAAGGAGTCAGCCCCCAGGTATTGCCGTATTTCCTCGACACTGTGTGTAGATGCGATCAATTCCTTTTTCGTTGGCGTGTCGATGCCGTAAAAGCAAGGTGAGGTTGTGGGCGGGCAACTAATGCGCATGTGGATTTCCTTTGCCCCGGCTTCTCTGACAATGCGCACGATCATGCGGCTGGTGGTGCCGCGCACAATCGAGTCGTCCACCAGAACCACTCGCTTCCCCTCCAGCAGACTGCGCACGGGATTAAGCTTCAGCTTGACGCCGAAATCCCGGATGGCCTGGCTGGGTTCAATAAAGGTGCGGCCCACGTAATGGTTGCGGATCAAGGCAATCTTCAGCGGGATGCCTGATTCCTCGGCAAAGCCGGTGGCCGCCGGCACGCCGGAATCCGGAACCGGAACCACGAGGTCGGCCTCCACCGGATGCTCGCGGGCCAGAATGCGTCCCAGCATTTCGCGGCTGGCCTGCACTGAACGCCCAAACACCATGCTATCGGGACGGGAAAAATACACGTGCTCGAAGATGCAATGGGCAGGCGACGCAGGAGGCGCGAAATGCAGCGAGGTTACGCCGCGGCGGTCCAGGATGACCATCTCGCCCGGCTCGACGTCGCGGATGAACTTGGCATTGATCAAGTCAAAGGCGCAGCTTTCCGAGGCCAGGATGTAAGCATCGTCAAGTTGTCCCAGGCTGAGGGGGCGGAAGCCGCGCGGATCGCGGATGCCGTAAACGCTATCCTTGAAGAGCATGACCAGTGAATAAGCCCCCAACACCTTGTCGAGGGCTTCCGCCACGGCCTCCGGAATTCCGCTCTGGCGCGACCGGGCAAAGAAATGCAGGATCACTTCCGTGTCACTGGTGGTTTGAAAGATGTCACCCCGGTTCTCCAAGTCGCGCCGGATGGAGCTGGCGTTCACCAAATTCCCGTTATGCGCCAAGGCGACTTGGCCTTTGTTGCAACTTACCTTGAGGGGCTGGGCGTTCTTCAGGTCCGTGTCTCCGGCGGTGGAGTAGCGCGTATGCCCAATGGCCAGATGTCCAGGTAAGCCTTCAATGACATCGGAGGGAAAGACCTCGTCCACGTGGCCCATGCCCTTCTTGCAGGTCACAGTCTCGCCATCGGAAACAGCGATGCCGGCGCTCTCCTGCCCCCGGTGCTGGAGGGCGTAAAGGCCCAGGTACGCCAATTTAGCTGCCTCAGGGTGACCATAAACCGCGAAGACCCCACAGTGGTCATGAAACTTGTCTTCAGGGAGAGAAAACACTGGGAAGAGATGAGACGCTGGCTCCAAAAATTTTCCTCCAGATCAGGAAGGATAAGCCTTGGATTACTTTAGCGGTCGTTAACTTCTTGAGTCAATGCGTTCGATCCGAAACCCGGTCCCCACAGCCTTTCGGCTTTCAGTACGCCAGCCTGAATTCGCAGCCCCCACGATTGGCATCCTCGGCAAACCGGGCCGTCTCCGCCGATCACGACGGCACCCTTTATTCTGCGCCTAATCCCGTAGGCGCGCAACAGCTTTCTGGTGGTGATTTCATTTGAAACGACATTCCCAACGATTGCCGTCATTCCCGCGAAAGCGGAAATCCACTTCGTAAACCTTCAGAAACGCGCAGTCCACGGACTGGATTCCCGCTTTCGCGGGAATGACGGCGGTTTGGAGCGTTCATGTCGCGCAAATGAGGCCAGTAACAAGCTTTCTCAAAGCTTTCTCAAAGGATGGAAGATATTGATAAGTTGCGGTAAACTGTCGGGTCCCCGGTAGAAGGTGAATTGCATTGAGCGGGACAGTGCGGCAATTGACTCCCTGTCAAGGGGAGCCGGAGCGGCAAGACGGGAGACATTTCCCCATAACAAATGGAGGTGCTATGGCACAACCCTGGAAAACAAAGAAATGGTTTGTCAGCCCCTGGTGTTACCTGCCCGAAGTGACGAAGGGCTTCAAATTTGCGCCCAAGATCAAGATCCATGATGTGACCTTGCGCGATGGCGAACAGCAGACGGGCGTGGTTTTCCGTCGTGAAGAGAAGGTGGAAATCGCCAAGCGGCTGGACGCGATGGGTGTTCACCGCATCGAGGCGGGAATGCCGGCGGTCTCACCGCAGGATCAGGCCGCGGTGAGTGATATCGCCAACCTCGGCTTGAAGGCGGAGATCTTTACCTTCGCGCGCTGTCTGGTCAGTGACGTGACGGCAGCCAAGGCCTGTGGTTGCAAGGGTGTCATTGTCGAAATTCCTTCCAGCGAACATATCATCAAGAATGCTTATGGATGGCCCCTGGAGCGGGCGGTGAAGTCCTCCATCGAGGCCACCCTGGCCGCTAAAGAGGCTGGGCTTTATACCGTCTTCTTCACCATTGACTCGACGCGCACGGAAGTGGAGAAGTTGCTGGACTTGGTGCAGCACGTGGCGGAGGAAGGCCACATGGACTCCTTCACGATCGCCGACAGTTTCGGCGGGTGCACGCCGCAAGCCATTTACATGGTGGTCAGGAAAGCGATCAAGCGGCTCAAGAAGCCGATGGAGATTCACTGCCATCAGGACTTCGGCCTGGGAGTGGCCAACACGATTTATGGCCTTGCGGCAGGAGCGTCGGTGGCGCACACCACCGTGACCGGCCTGGGCGAGCGGGCCGGCAACGTTCCCATGGAAGATGTGGTGCTCTCTCTGCTGTGCCAGTATGGGGTCAAGCTGGGCATTCGCACGGAAAAGATGTGCGAGGTATCCCGGTTTGTGCTGGACCTGGCGAAAGTCAAGATACCGGGGAACCGCCCCATCGTGGGCGACATGCTCTATCAGGTGGAGTCCGGAATTGTGGCGGGGTTTGTGCGGAAAGCGCGGGAGAAGAGCCCGATGGAATACGTTCCTTTTGCTCCCGAGCTTGTGGGCCAGGCGCCGGTGACTATCGTACTGGGCAAGAACAGCGGCCTGCCTTCCATTCAGGAATGGTGCGAGAAGCTGAACGTGAAAGCCAGTGAAGAGGAAATGATGGAGATGGTGCGTCTGGTGAAAGAGAAGTCCTTCGAGAAGAAGGACCTGCTCACCCAGGACGAATTCACGGCCATCGTCGGCCAAGTGCAAAATCGGGCCGCAGCCGCGAGCTAGTGTCCTGTTACGCTAGATTATTGACAACCTGACTTGTCGGCCCCTGCCCCTCTTCCGAGCGCCTTGGAGTGCGGCAGCGAAGCGGAGCGGCTGCCGCCTTCCCCTCGGCAGAACGCGGAGCTTCCGTGGCTGACGGATACCGCACTCCAGGCGCTTCGCGCAATGAGGGTGCCGAGCTGAATTTCGGCACGATGTTCGGAGGCGATGGGACACAAAATGATCCGTAGCCTTGAGGAATTAATCGAGCGGGCGCGGCAGCTCGGTCCGGCGAAAATCGCGGTGATCGAGGGGCACGACCCTGACGTGCTGGAAAGTCTGGCGCAGGCGGAACCGCTGGGATTGGCGCAGCCGACTCTGCTGGGGAAACCCGCCAAGATCGAAGCGGCAGCTCGCAAAGTAGGCTATAACTTGCGCCCCGAGTCGCTGATTCCGACCGCCGGGGAAGATGCCTCCATCCGCCAGGCGATCGACCTGGTAAGGGAAGGCAAGGCCGACCTGCTCATGAAAGGCAAGGTGACGACGGCCAACCTGATACGAGGCGTTCTGGACAAGGAACGTGGCTTGCGAACCGGAAGACAGTTGAGCCAGGTCATCGTTTTCCAGACGCCTCGAATCCCGCGGCTGATGGTCATGACCGACGGCGCCATCAACATCGCTCCCACGCTCGAGAACAAGGCGGACATCTGCCGCAACGCCATCGAGGTGGCGCACGCGCTGGGCATCGCAGAGCCCAAGGTGGTCCTGCTGGCGGCGCTGGAATTCGTCAATCCGGCCATGCCGGCCACCGTGGACGCTGCGGCGCTGGTGCAGATGAACCGGCGCGGGCAGATCACCGGCGCTTACCTGGAAGGTCCGCTTGGCTCTGGATGTTCCCCTCAGCCGCTTTGCCGCAGACCGCAAATCCATTTCGAGCCCGGTGGTCGAGGCCACGGACGTGTTCATTGCTCCGGACATCGAGGCGGCCAATATTCTGTACCGGGCGATTACCTATTTTGCCGGGGGGCAGTCCGGCGGCATCATCGTTGGGGCGCGTGTGCCGCTGGTGCTGCTTTCGCGGGCGGAACCGCCGGAGACCAAGATTCATTCCATTTCTTTGGCGCTCCTCGTGATGCACCATCAGCGCCAGCCGTCCTAAGCAGATTTGGAGTGCAGTCCGAGGGCGGACTGCCGCTTTGGTCGGGCGAGCTTGCTCGCCGCGTCCTGGGCAGAGTACGACTAGCGCGGCAGGGCCGCAAGCTGGCCTGAAGCAAGCGGCAGCAAGCTGCCGCACTCCAACAAGGAGAGTCACCTTGAGGATTCTGGTTCCAAACCTCGGCTCCACGTCGCTGAAATATCAACTGATTGAAACCGAAGGCGAAAAGGTTCTGGCGCGAGGAAAGATCGAGCGCATCGGAAGCGCCGAGTCTCCGATCACCACGTGGGATGCCGCTCGCGAAAGGGAAGTGAAGGAGGTGGTGCGGGTCCCCGACCATCGGGCGGCAATCAAAATCCTGCTTGATATGCTCGCTCATCTCGGCACGCGGACCGAGGAGAAGGACGCGATTTCAGCCGTGGGTTTCAAAGCCGTGCATGGCGGGCCGCGCTACTGCGGAAGTTTCCTGATTGATGATGATTTGCTCGCCGCGATGGAGGAGTTTGTCCCGGTCGCGCCTGTCCACAACCCGGTTTACATCCAGGCCATGCAGATCTTTCGGGAGGTTTTGCCCGGCGTTCCGATGGTGGCGGTTTTTGAAACGGGCTTCCACGCCAGCATGCCGGAGAGGGCTTACACTTACGGCGTCCCCCATGAGTGGCAGGAAAAGCACGGCGTTCGCCGCTACGGTTTTCACGGCTCTTCTCATCGCTATGTGGCGCGGCGGGTCCCGCGAGATCCTCGGACGGCCTGCATCCGAGCTGCGGCTTGTTTCCTGCCACCTGGGTGGAAGTTCTTCGATTTGCGCGATGCGGGAGGGGAAATCCGTGGACACGAGCTTCGGCTTTTCAGCCCAGTCCGGAATCGAGCACGCCACGCGTTGCGGCGATCTTGACCCCTTCGTGATTCTGCATGTGATGGAGAAGGAGAAACTGACGCCCGCGCAGGTCGGGGAGGTCCTGTGCAAGAAGGGAGGCTTGTTGGGCATCTCGGGGCTCAGCAGCGACCTGCGGGATTTGGAAGAGGCGGCGTCAAAAGGCCACAGGCGTAGCGCCTTGGCTGTGGAGGTGTTGGTCTACGAGGTCAAGAAATACATAGGAGCTTTCGCTGCCGCCATGGGAGGACTGAACGCCGTGGCCTTTGCCGGTGGCATCGGCGAAAACTCCTGGCGGGTTCGCCAGGAAGTGTGCCGGGACATGGAGTTCCTCGGAATTCATCTTGATAACCAGGCCAACCACCAGCCTGTCCGGACCGACCGCATTATTTCGAACCCTGATTCCGGCGTGGCGGTGCTGGTTGTTTACACCAACGAGGAGATCGTGGTGGCGCGCGAGACGGTGCGAGTTCTGGCAGAAGGCAGTGGGCAGTAGGCAGTAAGCGGTAATTACCAGATGCCACATACCGTCTCACGCCAATCGTCGAAGGGACTTGGGGTTCTGCTTACTGCTTACTGCCCACTGCCTACTTCGTAAGGGGCAGGTGGGTGTGTGGGGTCGTTAATCTCCACGTGCTACCTGCCACCGACCGCATACGATGTTAAGGAGACTTGTTCTGAAATGAAACTGGTAACGTTTGAGAGCAACGGTGAAAACCGCGTGGGCGCCCTGGAGGGCAATTTCGTGGTCGATATTGGACTCGCTCTCGATTCGCTGCGAAGCGGCACGCTGGGCGTCGAGCAGCGGCCTGAGTTGCAAAAGGCTGTCAACACGGTGTTGGCCGGAGGAGCAAGTGTTCGCCACATGATCGATTTGCTTGAACGCGGGGAAGCGTGGCGTCGGGCGTTGGAGGAGATTGTCGATGCCGTGGTGGCCTGTCAAGAACCCTCGCACCTTCCTCGAGAAGTGTTCATGCCACTCGAGCAAGTGCGGCTGCGGGCTCCCCTTTTGCGGCCTGGAAAGATTATTTGTGTGGGGCTCAACTATCAATCCCATCTAGGTGAGCAGGCTAAGAAAGCACCGGAGAGGCCGATATTCTTCCTGAAGTCCGACAACACCATCTGCGGCCCTGGCGACCCCATTGTCCTGCCGCCCAACTCAACCCAGGTGGACTATGAAGCGGAGTTCGCAGTGGTCATTGGAAAGCGGGGGAAGAGCATCCCGGAAGCGAAGGTCTTCGAGCACATCGCCGGCTATACCGATCCTTAACGATGTGAGCGCGCGCGATCTTCAAATTGGCGATGGGCAGTGGTTCCGGGGAAAGAGTTGTGATACCTTTGCGCCCAGCGGCCCCTGGATTGTCACCACTGACGAAATCCCCGACCCGCAAGCCTGCGAATCTCACTCGAGCTCAACGGGCGGACCATGCAGGACGCGAACACAAAGGACCTGATCTTCAAAATCCCGTTTCTGATCAGCTACCTGTCCCAGTCACTGACCTTGGAAGTGGGCGACCTGTTTTCGACGGGTACGCCGGGGGGCGTGGGCCATCACCGCAAGCCGTCGATTTACCTCAAGCCGGGTGACACGGTCAGCGTGACGGTGGAGGGCATTGGAACCCTCACCAATCCTGTTGTTGGACCGTGAAGGATGTAGTGCGGGCGTCCCGCCCGCGCTCGTTGCTCATTACCAGTTTGTTTTCAACAACATTCCGGCATTAAGCGGCTAACTATATGTGTTTTCATAGACATTCCCGCTTTGCCTCCGAGTGTTCTACAGCGGCCCTTTGTTTTCATAGACATTCGCGCGTCGTTCGTTCAATTTCCTCGAAGTCGTGCTAACGTCTGACGATCTCGAGCGGCTGGACGCAAGCAATATTGCCTGCCGTCTGTTGGTCCCTGCACGATTAATGTCAGCTTCCGCCCACTGTGGCTTTTCGTGTCGAGTTCCCCTTTCACGGTGAACTGCCCTACCTTGCCAATTGGCTCACCGTGTCGGCCGCCGCTTCGAGCGGGAAAGACACGTGAACCGTTTCCTCTTCCGAGTCCACGTCGATATACAGTGACTTGCCCTGCTTGTGAATTTTCACGTGCTCGCGATTGCTGTCCACTTCGACCAGCGGGCCGTCGGCGCAGCGCGCCAGTTCCTTGCTCGCCGCCTTGATGGTGGGGAGCCATGGCCCAATTTCGCGTGGAGCGTCTTTGAGTTTGTCCTTGGGAATCAGCCGGGCAGCCACAGGGAGGACGGCTGCCGGCACTACCAAGTAGATGTGACTGCCGTCGCGAGTCTTTTCCCGCACGTCCACCCGCACTGCTCCCTCGTTATAAACGAACGCTCCGCCCACAACGACCATCCCAAGAGCTCCTCCGAGGAAAGTCATGCCTACAGTCATACCCACCGCCTTTCTGGCTAGCGTACGGGCACGCCCTGTCGTGCCCTTCAATCCGCGCTATTGCCTCGAGTCAACCCAAATGCGGACGTTATCGTGTTCGTCCTGCACGGTGACCAGGTCGAGGCTCGCGTACTCGCCGAGGGCTCGAATTGCCGCCAGCACATTGAGCTCGTCGTTTTTGCCGGAGAGCAGCGCATCGGCAACTTTAATTGGGACCTTGATTTCCACCGTATTCGTCGCCTTCCGAGCCCCGGCGGTCTTCCCGGCTCCCTCGCGGTTCTCGTGAACCTTGATGAGCAGAAACTCCCCGGATTTTGCCACTTCCACATTCTCTTTTTTCGACTCGACGGTGACGAACTGGTTATCCCCTGCCTTGCGGACTGCCTCCAGGATGGCGCGCACGTCCACCTGGTCGAAAGCGTTCCCCTCCACCTTGACTTTGCCTTCGCTTAAATTGGCAGCCTTGATCGTGGGAAGAACGGCCTCAGCCAGGCTCAGGGGAATGTTGATGCGTACCCGTTCTCCATCTGGACCTGACTCTGTTACCCGGACGTGTATCCAACGGTCAGCCGGCATCGCCAGCGCGGCAAAGGCGAACATGAAGATCATCACACCAAGCGTTTTTTTCATCATCGGAAACTACCTCCTCACTCTAAGCGTAGGAACGTAGCGAGAGCCACGAAAGTTCCCACGATTTTTTCAGTTTAAGTTTAGAGGCGGCTTTATGCCGCCATTTGGCGAGGTGGACCCGCCCCTGCGTCGCGGTGGGGTGCGCGCCAATGTGGCGAGGTAAACTCGATGCTACAAAATTAGCCACCCACGAGCCAGGGGAAGGGTAGTTGGGCTGTCCATGGTCGACGGTAGGGCAAGCCCTACCCTTACAAATTGCAGGGGGACGGCTTGCCGTCCCCTGATCTCTACGCGAAAGGAATCCGAAGTCCGTCCATGATGCCCTTCATGTAGCCGAAGGCCAGCACCTTGCCCAGGATGGCGTATCCGGGGTGATCATTGGACTCGCCTTCCATGGTGGGGGCATGATCGGGGCGCATCGGGCCGTCGAAGCCGCTCTCATGGTAGACCTTGAGCATGCGGGCCATGTCCGTCGGGCCGTTGTCGTGGAAGGTCTCGACGAAATGTTCGCGATTGCCCTCCACATCGCGAAAGTGGACGAAGAAAATCTTCTTTTGGGCGCACCATTCGCGCGCCAGGGCTTCGATATCCTCTCCCATCAGCTTGAAGTTGGCCTGGCAGAAGGTGATGCCGTTGACGGGGCTGGGGACGAGGTTGAGCACCCGGCGGTAGTTCGCCGGACTGATAATGATGCGCGCGATTCCACGCAGCATGGGAACGGGGGGGTCGTCGGGATGCAGGGCCATCTTCACGTTGGCCTTCTCCGCCACCGGAATCACCGCTTTCAGGAAGTACTCGAGGTTTTGCCAGAGCTTCTCCTCGCTGATCACGCCCCATTCGGTCAGCCCCTGCTTCTCGGCAACTCGCAGGTCGAATTCGGAGGTCAGTGCCCCACCCCGCGCGGGGACGGCAACGTTAGTGCGATACCATCCCAGGCCCGCCATGAAGTTGTAGCAGACCATGGGGATGCCGAGCTTTCCGAGGGCCTCGAGGGCGGCGCAGCAGTTCTCAATTTCTTCGTCACGACCGGGCAGGCCTAGCTTGATCTTCTCAGCGGGCACGGGGTAACTTTCGACGCCCGCGATGGTCAAGCCCGCGGCGGTGAAATCGGCCTTGATTCTTGCCAGGGTGTCCAGATATTGCTCGCGTGGCACTTTGCTCAGCTCTCCCGCCACACCTGCGATAGCGTGATTGACACCCATCTGGCGGGCAAGTTTGAATCTCGAGTTCGGATGCGCCTCCTGGATGAGAGCCAGTTTTATCCCGGCAGGTTTGTTTGACACAGGTCTGCGGACGCCTGTCGTTGATTGGCTTGCGGTGCGCGCCAGGCTTCCTGCGGCGAGCGTCGCCAGCGCTCCTTGAAGGGCATTGCGTCGATTGACTTTGGTCATGAGTTCAATTCCTTCCCTGTTTGGCCTGGATGGGCGGCGTCAAAGCTCTAGCTCAAGCTGCCCGCATCTGGCTAGTGGTGTCATTTGGAGTAGTGTCACGTACAAAGCGCAGTCATTCCCGCGAAAGCGGGAATCCAGTCCCTAGGCAGCTCATTTACGGAGGGTCGCGGAGTGGATTCCCGCTTTCGCGGGAATGACTGCGCGCCGGAGCGCGTTCTCTTAGGGACGCGCGAAGAATTGATGCAATGCTCTCCCCCCTCGACAGAAGCTTTTGGGCTTCGTCGCGTTTGATGCCGTGGTGAAGCATCAGGAGCGCCAACGGCAAACTCCCCCGGGCGGCCTTCAAGGTTCGGGCTGCCCGGGTTGGGCTAGCGCCGGTGACCCTGGTCAATATTTGTTGGCCACGCTTGCGCAGCTTTTGATTGGTTAACTGCACGTTGATCATCAAATTGGAGAAGACTCGCCCCAAGCGCACCATGGTGGTTGTAGAAAGCATATTGAGCACGAGTTTTTGGGCTGTCCCGGCTTTCATTCTGCTCGAGCCAGCAATGACCTCCGGTCCTACCACGGGAGCGATGAAAATGTCCGCAAGCGCCTTCATAGGAGCCGCGGGGTTTACCGTCAAGCCCACCGTTTTGGCGCCGAGCCGCCGTGCATAGCGCATCCCCCCGAGCACGTAAGGCGCCTGCCCGCTGGCGGAGATTCCCACCAAAACGTCCTTGGCGCTGAGCGTGGCGCGGCGCAAGTCACGCTCGGCCTCGTGGGGATTGTCCTCCGCCGCTTCCTTCGATTTAAACATCGCCCTGCGACCGCCCGCGATGATCGCCTGCACGCGGTCGCTTCCGAAGGTGGGCATGCACTCGGAAGCGTCCAGCCACTCCCAGCCTCCCACTGGTTCCGGCGCCCAGGTAAATGATTCGCCCGCCGCTGCGGATGGCACGAACGGCCATCTCCACCGCGCGCGCTATCTGCGGCACGGTCTTCGCCACGGCCGGGGCGACGCGCTGATCCTCCCCGTTGATGAGGCGAAGGATCTCTGCGGTGGGTTTTGTATCCAGCGCCACCGAGGCCGGATTCTCTCGTTCTGTCGTGCGGAGAGGGGAGTGGCGACTAGGGGTTAAGGGCTGGCCACTCAGCCCGTTTGGAAGAACGGAACTGTGAGCCGCAAGAAAGCTTCGCTTGGTGTACTTAGAATGTGCCAAGTAACCCCTCACCCGGCTCCGTCAGCTGACGGACTGGTGAAAGCGCCGGTCGCGGTCCACCCTCTCCCCTCGGGAGAGGGCTGATGGTGCAAACACGGTGGATACTGGCCCTCTCCCTGGGGAGAGGGTGGCGAGCGTAGCGAGTCGGGTGAGGGGTGTTTTGCCTGGTTATTTCCTCTCTAGCCCCTAGCCCCCAGTCCCCAGCCCCTGCTCTCCTGACTTCTGACTTCTGCTCGTCACTTGTCACTATTTTGCAAGCGTTTCCCAGCCGCGCTTTGAGAAGTCCCAGTAGATTGCGTAGCCGGAGATTGCGGCTATGACCAAGAAGAGGATTCCCAAACTGGCCGAGCCCAGCAGCAGCTTACCAACCCCGAACAGCGTCATGTACACCATGAGGCATCCGAGCAGCCAATCCATGAAATTATACCAGCCATCACGGGTGGCCGGGACTTCGGGGGCCAGAGCCGCAATGTGCTTCCAGCCGCCCACTCCGGGTCGGACGCGCCGGTAGAATTGAAGGAGCTTGGATTCGGGTTCCGGTGCTGTGAGAAAAGTGACGGCAAGCCAAACCAAGCTAGTCATCGCAACCGTGAGCAGGATAGACTTCGCAAAAACCGTTGCCTCTGTGCCTTGAATGTGAATCACGGTGTGAAGAAGCACAGTTGTAATCGCGGCGGCGCTCATGGCGGAGACTTCCGACCAGGCGTTGATGCGCCACCAGTACCAGCGGAGCAGGTATACCGCGCCCGTGCCTGCACCGACGCCGAGCAGGAGTTGCCATGCTCCGGCAACACTGGTCATTACCAGTGAAACCGCGGCGCCCAGGACGGCCAGAAACGCGGTCACAAATTTGGCCGTGATTACGTAGTGCCGCTCCTTTTTCTCGCGCACAATGAAGCGCCGGTAGAAGTCGTTGACGATGTACGAGGAGCCCCAATTGAGCTGGGTGGCAATGGTGGACATGAAGGCAGCAGCGAAGGCGGCCAGCATGAAGCCACGGAACGCTCCCGGCAGGTAATCCACCCATACCTTGATAAAGCCGATCTCGGGGTCTTTGAGCTTTGGGTAGAGAACTACGGAGGCCAGGGCGGTCAGTACCCAGGGCCACGTTCGTAGCGCGTAGTGCGCGATGTTGAACCACATGGTGGCCCAGAGAGAGTTCTTTTCGTCCTTGGCCGAGAAGATGGTCTGGGCCACGTAGCTGCCGCCTCCCGGTTCCGCGCCCGGATACCAATTGGCCCACCAATTCATTCCCAGGTACACACAGAACATTAGGAGCGGCATCCAGGCTGAATTCAGATCGGGGATGAAGGAGAGAATAGAACCGGTGCCGCCCGTGGCGGCGTGGCGTTCGGCGTCAATGAAAGCCAGTTTCTGCTTTAATGATGCCAGTCCGCCGACAGCTTTAATGCCGTAATAGGCGAGCACAGTCACCATCGTCATCTTGAGAACAAACTGAACAGCATTCGTCCAAAGCACGCCCCACAACCCCGAGATGGAGGTGTAGAAGCCGGTGAAGGCGATGATGACGAAGATGATGAGGATCGCCAGGCTCTGGGGAATGCCCAGGGCGGTCATGAGAATCTTCTGCATAGCGAGAATGACCCAGCCGACGATCAGGCAGTTCATGAGGACGCCGAAGTACAATGCCCGGAAGCCACGTAGAAAAGCGGCAGGCTTGCCTGCATAACGCAATTCGACGAACTCCGCATCGGTAATGATTTCCGCACGCCGCCACAAACGCGCGAAGAAAAAGACGGTCATCATGCCGCTGAGAAGAAAGCTCCACCAGAACCAGTTGCCGGCAATTCCCTGTCGAGCCACAAAGCCCGTGACCGCCAGGGGAGTATCAGCCGCAAAGGTCGCGGCCACCATGGACGTGCCCGCCAGCCACCAGGTGACCTTTCGGCCGGAAACAAAAAAGTCGCCCGTGCTGGCGCTTGCCTTCTTGCGATAGTAGAGGCCAATCAGCAAATTCAACGCGAAATACGCAGCGACCACTAACCAATCAACGAAGGTGATTTTCATAAATATCCCGACCTCTAAAAGATTCTCCCAACTACCTGTTGACAGAAGGGAGCGGAGAGTATATAGCAAAACGTTCTTGAATTGGATAGCAACATCAACGGAGGTGAGAGAGGGTGAGTGGTTTGCGGATGATGAGTCTCATGTTGGCGGCCTGGGTGCTCGCTGGAACGTCAGGCGTTCGAGCTTTCCCGGTCCAAAAAACCAAGAAGCCGGAGGTGGGTTTAAGCGCACAAAAGCTGGCGGGTATCGCTCCTCTTGTTAAGGAAGCGATGCGCATAGGAAAATGTCCTGGCGCCGTGGTGGTGGTGGGGCAAAACGGAAAAGTCATCTACCGCAAGGCCTTCGGGCATCGCGCCGTGGTCCCGCAAGAGCTGCCGATGAATGTCCACACGATCTTCGACCTGGCCTCGCTGACCAAGGTTGTGGCCACCACCACGGCCATCATGCAGCTCGTCGAGCAGGGGAAGATAGACTTGAGCGCGCACGTTTCCGACTATTGGCCGGAGTTCAAAGCTAATGGGAAGGCAGCGATCAGCGTGCGGGAACTCATGACCCATTTTTCAGGGTTGCCTCCTGACCTCGAGCTTAAGCCTGAATGGTCGGGGTATGAGACTGCCATGAAGATGATCGTGGCTGTCCAGCCGATTGTCTCCCCTGGTACCCGCTTCATCTACAGTGATATTAACTTTGAGACGCTGGGGGAATTGGTGCGCCGCGTCTCCGGCCAGCCTCTGGACGTCTATTGCTCGGAACACGCCTTTAAGCCGCTGGGAATGAAGGATACGCGCTTCAAGCCTCCTGCCGCCTGGCGCCGCCGCATTGCGCCCACTCAATATCAGAACGGCAACAAGGGGAAAATGTTGTGGGGGGAAGTGCATGATCCCACCGCGTACAACATGGGCGGAGTGGCGGGTCATGCGGGACTTTTCTCCAGCGCGGATGACCTCGCAATTTTCGCCCAAATGCTTCTCAATGGGGGCAGCTATAAGCGCGCGCGCATCCTGAGCCCGCTGACCGTGGAGAAGATGACCTCGCCCCAGACTCCTCCTAACAAGATGGTGGTGCGCGGGCTGGGTTGGGACCTGGATTCGCCTTTCGCTTCCAACCGGGGCGAGCTGTTCGAGGTCGGGTCTTTTGGGCATACCGGATTTACGGGAACAGATATCTGGATTGACCCGGTTAGCAAAACCTACATCATCATTCTGACCAATAGCGTGCACCCTGACGGAAAAGGCAATGTCGTGCCGATGCGCGCGGACATTGCAACCCTGGTGGCTGCTGCCCTGGGACCTGCGTCCGCCCAGCAGGTGCTGGCCAGCAATCATTCGCTCACGGGTTATTTCGAATTGATGAAAAGTTATCGGATGCAAGGCTTTCGCAACGGCCAGGCGCAGACGGGCATCGACGTCCTGGAAGCTGAAAACTTCGCGTCCCTGCAAGGGCGGCGGGTGGGTTTAATCACCAATTCGACCGGTGTGGACGCGGCCGGCAAGCGGACCATCGACCTCCTTTATCATGCGCCGGGCGTAAAGCTCCTGGCCTTGTTCAGCCCGGAGCATGGGCTCGAGGCCCAGGCGGACACCCGAGTCCTCTCAACCACAGACGCAGCCACCGGCTTGCCGGTGTACAGCCTTTATGGAGACGTGGATCGGCCGACGGAGCAGATGCTGGACGGGCTGGATGCGTTGGTATTTGATATCCAGGACGCCGGAGTGCGGTTTTACACCTACGTCACCACGCTGGGTTATTGTCTCGAGGCTGCCGCCAAGAAGGGAATCGAGTTCTACGTGTTGGACCGCCCCAACCCCATCAATGGGCACGAAGTGGAAGGTCCCGTCCTCGACAACGATTTGCGCAGCTTCGTGGCTTACTATCCCTTGCCCATCCGCCACGGCATGACGGTGGGAGAGTTGGCCGAGATGTTCAACAGCGAAAACCACCTCGGCGCCAAGCTGCACGTTATTAAGATGAAGGGCTGGCGGCGGACGGACTGGTATGACGAGACGGGCCTCGCTTGGGTGAACCCTTCGCCCAACCTTCGCAATCCCTCCGAGGAGGCTCTCTATCCCGGCGTCGCCATGGTGGAAGGGGCGAACGTCAGCGTGGGCCGCGGCACTGATACCCCGTTTGAAGTACTTGGCGCGCCTTGGATGGACTCGCGTAAGCTCTCGACGTACTTGAATGCGCGAGAAATCCAGGGAGTGCGTTTCCTGCCCGTGGATTTCAAACCCTCGAGCAGTTCCTTTGCGAACCAACTCTGTCACGGCGTCCAGATCGTTTTGCTTGACCGTCAGGCGCTTGCTCCCGCTGAGCTCGGGGTCGAACTCGCCGCCGCCCTCTGGAAGTTGTTTCCGCGCGATTTCCACCTTGACAAAACTCTCCCCCTGATCGGCGCCCGCTGGGTCCTGAAGGCCATCGAGGCTGGCGAGGATCCCAGCCAGATCGTTTTCGAGTGGCAAGGCACGCTGGAACAATTCCGAATCCTACGCTCGAAGTACTTGCTGTACCCGTAGGGGCTGTGGGCTAGGGACTAGGGACTGGGGGTTGGAGGCACTACTCCCTGTTCCCTAATCCCCCGGCTATTATTCAGCCTTTACCCTTCACTCTTTACACTTTTAGGCTATTGTTTTCGTTGCCGTGGGGGAGTAGTATCCGCACAGCAATAGTCCGAATACGAGTCTTATGAGACTGACCTCCGCATACTTAAGATGCTGGAGCGGTAACAGGAGAGGGATCATGCGAACTTGCCGACCTGCATTCTGGTTGATTGCACTCTGCGCTCTTCTAACGACTGTGGGTTTTCCGGTTCTCCACCTTGCCAAAGAAAAGACCCCAGCGGTAAGTCCGAACGACTTGACCCTGCGCCTCTACCAGCTTCTCGATACTTCTTACGGCGGGAAGCTGTCGGACTTTTACCTCCTCGGCGACGTTTACAAAGACCCAAAGACTCCCGATAAGGAGCTCCAGCACATCTTCAAAGCCGAATACGACAAGGCAAGAGGCTTTGGCAAATTCGGGCTCTACGTGCGCAGCGTTGACAAGCTCACTCCCGGCCAATTGAAGGATTACACGCTTCAGAAAATCTACGAATTTGGCAACGAGGACGTGGAGAAATTCGCGAAGACTGACCCCGGCCCCTTCGGCAGGACTGGGGACCTTTATCTTCAAGCCACCCCGGATGGCCCCCTCGCCACTGCCCCCATCACGGACGAGGTCCGAAAAGAATACGAAGCCTACATAACTCAGTGGCTCTTACCCGCGCTTGAAAAGAAGTAGTCGCAGCCGCTTCCTCGTCCAAGCGCTTCCGCTTCTCGAAGACGGCCCGCACCTGGGCGTTCTCCTGCGGATACACGCCGCAAATCCTGCCGGGTCCGTTGTCGAGATTGAAGTAGCCGGAAGCCAGCTTCTGCCCCCGTCTTTCAAGACAAGCGCCTGCGGTGTACACTCGCAGTCAGGAGAGATGCCAAGATGGGAATCCTAAGCTGCACTCTGCACGACGGGCGGGTGAGGTGAGTTCGTGAGGGTTCTGTTGATTTCAGCCAACACCGAAACGATAAGCATGCCTACTCTTCCTTTGGGACTCGCCTGTGTGGCGGCCGCAACCCGCAATGCCGGCAACGAGGTGGCCCTGCTGAACCTGATGTTTGAGGGAGACCCGAAGTCAGGCATCGGGACTTCGATCGAGGACTACCGCCCCAACCTCATCGGCATTTCAGTGCGGAACATCGATAACCAAAACCTACTCCAGCCGCGGTTTATGCTTGCTGCGGTGAGGGAGGTCATAGCGAGTTGCCATAGCTTGTCAGACGCTCCCATTATCCTCGGCGGAGCGGGTTACAGTATCTTCCCTCAGAGCGCGCTGGGTTATCTCGGCGCCGACATGGGAATTCAAGGCGAAGGAGAGGTTGTTTTCCCTCTCCTGGTGGAACGAATAGGCGAGGGTGGGCAAGTTTCGGATCTTCCCGGCATTTACTTGCCCAGCCAAGCCGCTCAGGGGAGGATCTTTGAAAACAACCTGGACGCCCTGCCCCTCCCTGAGCCCAGCCTTTGGATTCCTCACGGCGCTGACCCGCGCAACCTTTGGGTGCCGGTCCAGAGCCGGCGAGGTTGTTCTTTGGACTGCACCTTTTGTTCGACCAGCATGATCGAGGGAAAACCGCTGCGGACGCGTTCGCCCGCCCGAGTCGTGAAATGGCTGGCGGAGCTGAGAGAGACTGGCTGCCGAAACGTTAACTTCGTCGATAACACCTTCAACCTTCCGCCCAATTATGCAAAGGACCTTTGCCGGCAAGTGATCCAAGCGGAACTCGATCTCAATCTTTGGTGCATCATTTATCCAAAGTGGATAGATGCGGAACTAGTGGAACTCATGAGGCGAGCAGGATGCAGCCAGGTCAGCTTTGGCTTCGAGAGCGGTTCTGACCGGATGCTGCGCAGCCTGAACAAGCAATTCGATAAGAGTGAAGTCAGCGCGGTCTCGAAGATGTTTGCGGAGGCAGGAATCAAACGGATGGGATTTTTGCTGCTGGGAGGCCCTGGGGAAACCAAAGACAGCGTCGAGGAAAGCCTTTCATTTGCCGATTCCCTGAATCTCGAGGCCTTGAAGATTACGATCGGCCTGCGCATCTATCCCCAAACTCCTCTGGCCAGAACTGCTCTCGCGGAAGGAGTCCTAAGCGCCGACGACGATCTGCTGTTGCCCCATTTCTACTTGACGCCTGAGCTGAGAGATTGGCTCCCGGAACGGGTAGCTGACTACAAGACCTCACGCCCGTGGGTGAGCGGGTAGCGCGGACCTCCGGTGTTGAGGTCCGCGGCTCTGAAGCTTGACTCCGGACCGCACATTCGTGGGCGGTGTATGTTGGGGGCGATGCGTGAAATTCGGCTTCCGGAATCCGACGCCATTCTTACGCGGTCACTGGTCAGATGGTAAGAGCGGCGGACCTCAAAAGCGGAGGTCCGCGCTACCACGAGACGCACCGATTCTAGGCTTCTCTGGCCGTGCCGCCTGCCGCGTCCCAAACAACCTTCTTTCCACTGCGCACCGAGATGTTCACCATGTGCCCGGTGGCTGCGGAGCGGTGTCCCATCTCGGCGTCTTCCACAGGTTCTCGCCGGCTTCGGACGGAATCGAAGAACTCGGCTAGATGGAAGACGGTCGCATCCGGGCCGCTCGGCTTGAAGGTCAAGGAGCCTTCCGCTCGCACGTAGGGGCTTGATTCCTCGCGGTGCTTGCCTTCCTGCCAGAATTGTTCCTGGAGCTTCAGGGGCCAGGGCTCGATTTGAGATTGGTAACCCTCCCTTGGGGTCTCGTTGGTTAAAGTCATGTCCGCGCCTAGAGTCACCATCAGCGTCCCCTCAGTGCCGAGGTATTGAATGCCCTGCTGGGAGGCGCTCGAGTTGTTCATGGTCGAGCCCATATTCACGTGGAAGCCCGGATAATCAAACAGCGCGTCGAGCGTGTCAGGCACCTCGCGGCCATCGTGCCGGACCAGGATGCAACCAATGGCGGCGACAGTGTCCGGCATCTTGGCGTCCGTTACAAAGTGAATCGTATTGATCAGGTGGACGAAGAGGTCGGTGGAAATGCCGCCGGAGTAGTCCCAGTATTTACGATACTGGAATACGCGCGCCGGATCGAAGGGGCGCTTCGGGGCAGGCCCCAGCCATTCCTCCCAATTGAAGTTCTCGCCATTTTTCAAATCTGGCGGGATGGGATAATTCCATGCGCCGGTCGAGCTATTGCGGTTGTAGGAAGCGATAATCTTCGTCACCTTGCCAATCCTTCCGGATTGCACAATTTCCTTTGCCTTCTTGTGCATTGGAGAGGACACCCACTGGCTTCCTGCCTGGACAATCCGTTTTTGGCGCTTTGCCGCCTCAATGACCTTTGGCCCTTCCTCGATGCGGTAGGTCATCGGCTTTTCGATGTACACGTCCTTCCCAGCAGAAAGAGCGTCCAACACCATGGGAGTATGCCAATGGTCCGGGGTGGCGATAACCACCGCGTCCAGATCCTTTTTTTCAAGTAACCTCTTGTACTCGGCAAAATAGGTTTCGATTTTGCCGTCGGTACGTTCTTTGGCGCGCTCGAGATGGCCCTGGTAACAGTCGGCTACGGCAATCAGATTAGCCTGCTCGGTTTGCTTCACCGCTTCCATCAAGAAGCAGCCGCGAATACCGTATCCAATGAAACCTACATTGACCCGATCATTCGGGCTTGCGGGCAAGGGCAATGGCGCAGCCTCCAACGGAACACGTTTGCCGTTGAGAAACAATCCCAGGCTGGCGGCACTGGTCGCGCTTTGCCGGATGAATTCACGTCGTGTAAAAGAAGACATTTTATACTCCTCCGTTCATGTGCCAATGACATTCTCCGGTATATTATCTTGCGACCCGCCGCAGGGCAACCCCAGATCGGGAGATCGGGTGATCTGGCGATCGGGAGATCGGAAGAGCAGTCCTTAACGGGGTGGGGGATACCGAGATCGGGCGACCAGAGGAACACGCCATTCACCCGATCACCCGATGGCCCGATCACCCGATCACCACATTCAATTTGCCAACCCAAATTCGCCTCCGTTTGATATTCTCTCTGATGTAGCGGACTTTTTTTGGGGGGAGCATGGCGATTGCGAAGCATGAAACCGGGCAGATGCCCCTGGTGGCATATCAGAACCACCGATTCCTGGAAAGCGGTGACGCCCGCACGTTGCGTATCCTCAGCGAATACCTGGAGCCGCAGGCCAGGCTGCGACGGGCCGGCATCAATCATACCGTTGTTTTTTTCGGTTCCGCCCGAATCCGGTCGCGCGAGGAAGCACTCGAGAGACTTCAGGAACTGGAAAGCAGGGGGGAAGAGGGCGGCACGGGGGGCGCTGCGGCGCTGAAGAGAGCGCGCATGGACTTGCAAATGTCCCAGTACTACGAAGACGCGCGCGAGCTTTCGCGCCTTGTAACGGCATGGGCGCTTTCTCTCCAGCACGACTCCCGTTTCCTCGTGGTTTGTTCGGGCGGGGGGCCGGGGATCATGGAAGCCGCCAACCGCGGCGCTTCCCAAGCCGGGGGCAAGTCCATTGGGTTGAACATCAAGCTCCCCGCCGAACAGCGGCCTAACCCGTTCATTTCGCCCGAGCTGGGCTTCCTGTTCCGATATTTCTTCATGCGCAAGCTGTGGTTTGCCCAGCCCGCCAGAGCCCTCATCGCCTTTCCGGGCGGCTTTGGCACTATGGACGAACTCTTCGAAATGCTCACCCTGCTTCAGACTCACAAAATGGGCCACCGCCTTATGATCGTGCTCTACGGCTCTGACTTCTGGAAGCGCGCCATCAACTTCGACTTTTTCCTCGAGGCAGGAACAATTTCAGAAGAGGATCTGAAACTCATCCGCTTTGCCGATACTCCCCAGGAGGCCTTCGCCGTAATTAAGGAAGACCTGACGCGCATACTTCACGTCCGGCCGGTGCTCAAGCATCCATTCGTTTAATTTTGGATTTTCGATTTTGGATTTTGGATTGGGGCACATCGGTGGTCCGTCGTCAGTTGTCCGTTGCCAGTCAATGCCGCCCTTATTCGGTGCCCCACTGTCATTCCGATCCGTCAGCTGACGGATCGGAATGACAGTGGGGAGACTTCTGACTCCTGACGCCTGAATCCTGAATCCTGAATCCTGAATCCTGCCTCTCATTCAGCGTTATAATTCGCAACGGAGGGCTCGATGCAATTCTTCAAAGAAAGCATGCTGGAACTGATCATCCAGACTTCCACCAACCTGCCGCCGGACGTGCGCCAGGCGATGGGGGAGGCGCTCAAGAGCGAGGAACCGAAAACGCAGGCCGGGCAGGCGCTGGCCATCATCGGCCAGAACATTGACATGGCCTACGAGGACGAAGGCGCCATCTGCCAGGACACGGGCATGCCCACATTCGAAATCAAGACTCCCGTGGGCGTGAACCAGATCGTGATGAAGAAGCAAATCCACGAGGCCATGGCGGAAGCCACCAAGCGCGGCAAGCTGCGGCCCAATTCCGTGGATTCGATCACCGGCAAGAACAGCGGCAACAACCTCGGTCCCGGCACGCCCGTCATCCACTTCGAGCAGTGGGAAGAGCCGGAGATCGAAGTGCGCCTGATCCTGAAGGGCGGCGGCTGCGAGAACATGAACATCCAGTACTCGGTGCCCTGCATGCTCGAACATCTGGGCCGCGCCGACCGCGACCTGGAGGGCGTGAAGAAATGCATCCTGCACGCCGTGTGGCAGGCGCAAGGACAGGGCTGCGCGCCGGGCGCCATCGGCGTCTGCATCGGCAGCGACCGCGCCGCGGGCTACCACCTCGCCAAGCTGCAACTCTTCCGCGCGCTCGATGACGTGAACCCCGACCCCACGCTGGCCAAGCTCGAGCAGGAAATCATGGAGGAGGCCAACAAGCTCGGCGTGGGCACGATGGGCTTCGGCGGCAAGGTCTCCCTGATTGGCTGCAAGATCGCCGCCGCCAATCGCCTGCCCGCCAGCTTCTTTGTTTCCGTCGCCTACGATTGCTGGGCCTTCCGGCGGCTGGGCGTGTTGCTCGATGCGGAGTCCGGCGCCATCAAGCAGTGGCTCTATCGCGATCCCGAGCGCCCGGTCGAGCGGCTGGTGTCAGGGCGCCGGGTTCCAGGTGACCGGCCGAGAAATTCGCCTGGAAACGCCGCTGAGCGAGGAGAAGGTCCGAGCGCTCAAGGTCGGCGACGTGGTGCTGATCAACGGGCCGATGGTCACCGGCCGCGACGCCGCGCACCAATACCTGCTGCACCACGACTCGCCCTGCGATCTGCGACGGCGCCATTCTCTACCACTGCGGCCCGGTCATGCTGAAAGAGGGAACGCCGCCCAACACACGCTGGCGCACCGAGCCGCCGGGCCCACCACCAGCATCCGCGAAGAACCTTACGAGGCCGACATCATCAAGCGCTTCGGCATCCGCGCCGTGATGGGCAAGGGCGGCATGGGCAAGAAAACCCTGGCCGCGCTCAAGGAGTTCGGCGCCGTCTATCTCCACGCCATCGGCGGCGCGGCGCAGTTCTACGCGCGCTGCCTGCCCAAGGTCCACCCGCGTCTACCTGCTCGAAGAACTCGGCGTCCCCGAAGCCATGTGGGTCTTCGAGGCCAACGATTTTCCTGCCATCGTCACCATGGACTCGCACGGGAATTCGCTGCACGAGGACGTTGCAGCCGCGACGGGAGCGGAGCTCGAGAAGGTGGGTGCGGCGGAAAGCGGTGGGCGGTAGGCAAAAGGCAGAAAGCAGAAGGCAGGAAGTGCCCGTCATTCTTGTATGCGGTAAAGTCCGGTACACTGCCCTCTCCCGAGGGGAGAGGGTGGCCCGCTGCCGGCGCTTTCACCAGTCCGTCAGCTGACGGAGCCGGGTGAGGGGTTGTTTGGGGATGCGCGAACCTTGACCTACTTTGACTACGAGGAAGTCGCCCGGGAGGCGCGTATTCCGTCTCAAAAGCTCGAGGAGCTCCGCCATTTAATCAAGAGGGAATTCCCTCGCCATGAGATGATGTACGAACTCCACCTTCTGCGCGCTTGTATGGCAATCAAGAACGGCGTCCTAACCGTCGAGCAGGCCCTCAGTCCTTCAGCGGTTGCATTCCTCCTGCCATGATTGACTGCATTCTGGTACAATGCCCGGCAAGCCGATGAGCCGCAGGCAAGGCGGGGGAGGGAACACCCGTTCGTCGCCGGCGGGAAATTGCGAAGGTGAGCCGGAGTGGAAGAGGATCAGGAATTACTGAACCGTTGCCTCGCCGGTGAGGACTCCGCTTGGGAGGCACTCCTAGGCGTTCACACCCGAAAAATCTATAATCTTTGCTACCGCTTCACGGGCCGGGTGGAGGAAGCCGAAGATGTAACCCAGGAAGTTTTCATCAAAGTCTTCCAGACTCTCAAGAGTTACGATGCCGCTCAGGGCAGCTTTTCGACCTGGCTCAATCGCGTGGCGCGCAACCACCTGGTGGACCACTACCGGCGCACTCGGAAAGACCACCTGACTTCCTCGCTCGAGGATGACTTGCCGGCCGCGGAGCAAAAAGCAACCCAACATGTCGAGCCTACTGATCAGGTGGAATCGCGGGAGCGCAGGGAGATTTTGCAGTTGGCCCTGGACAAGCTTTCCCCCGACCTGCGCGAAGCCGTGATCCTGCGCGACCTGCACGACCTCGATTACGAGGAGATTGCCCAGGTCTTGAGGGTTCCCCAGGGAACCGTGAAATCGAGAATTAACCGCGGAAGATTGGAACTAGGGCGGGTCCTTAAACGTATGGAAGGAATGAGAGGCCCCGCAAAGGCGGGAAGCGAGCTATGACGCACCTGGAGCTGGAAAATCTGACGAGCGATTACTTGGAAGGGCTGCTCGAGCCGGGGCTGAAGAGGGAAGTCGAGGCCCATTTGAGCCTCTGCCCCTCCTGCCTTGAGATGGTAGGCGAGGTGCGCCGGGCCATGGAGCTGTGCCACGCCGCCCCGGAGCTCGAGCCTGCTCCCTGGCTGGTCCGCAAGATCATGTTGGCCACGGTGGGCGAGCGCAAACCCGGCTGGGGAGAGCGCTTGGCGGCTTTCTTCCGGCCTGCCTTTCAACCGCGATTCGCTTATGGAGTAGCGATGGCGGTGTTTTCATTCTCCATTATCATCAACGCGGCGGGGATCAATCTGAGTCACATGAGATTCGAGGACCTGAACCCCCGCACCTGGTTGTTCAGGGCGAATCGCGCCGGGCACTTGCTCTACGCCCGGGCGGAAAAGTTCTACTACGACCTGCGCGTGGTCTACGAAATCGAGTCTCGACTTCGCCAGCTCCGCGCCCATCCGGAGGGGGAGCAGGGAGCTCCCAAGCAAGAATCGCCGGCGGGCGGATCCACGAGCGGCGCGCCGCCGACTCTGCCCGTGCTGGCAACAAATCAGGCCAGGGTTGGGGGAATGGCCGAGCCTGCCGCGACCCTGCTGAATGGAATCGTGCTGAAACCCCTAAGCCTCGAGCCAGTGAGGAGCCAAAACCCATGAAATGCGCAAACCATCCTGACGTTGATTCCGTTGCTTATTGCGGCCTCTGCGGACGTGCTCTGTGCGCGGAATGCAAGCGCGACGTGCACGGCATGCTCTATTGCGAGACCTGTCTGGCGACCCGCCTGCAATCTCCTATATTCGGCCCGCAAACCGGCCCCAGCCCTGGCGTCGGCTTGGCTTTGGGCTTCATCCCCGGGGTGGGCGCTATTTATAACGGCCAGGTCGTTAAGGCCATGATCCAGGTGCTGATTTTTGGCTCGCTGATCGCCCTGGGTGATCGCGTGGGGAGCCCCATGGACACCATTTTCGGCCTGGGCGCGGCGGCGTTTTACTTTTACATGGTGATTGATTCTTACCAGACTGCCAAAGCGAAGCAACTGGGCCAACGCCCGCCGGAATGGTTTGGACTCGGCGACATGAAGATGAATGCGCCTATCGGGGCCGCGCTGCTCATCGGCCTGGGAGCGTTGTTCCTGCTGGATAACCTTGGCATACCCGTTTTTCGCCATATCGGCAGGTACTGGCCGGTGCTGCTCATCGTGATCGGAGTGCTCTTGCTGCAACGTCGCCTGGGGCGTGGGCATGGCCCCTCGACCCCCCCCACGGACGCCCGCAGCATAGCAAAGGGAGGACCCGGCGGGATCACGGGACCAAGAGAACTGTAAGGTGGCACAGCCACTCATGGCTGTGACACAGGCAAGAGTGCCCGTGCCACTCAAACCAATCGTCTGGAGGTTCTGTATGGAGTCCATCCTGCACAACGGCTTGATCGTTCCGCTCGGAGCATTCTTGATGGTCATCATTATCGTGGCCATGGGCGCCATGAAAAAAATGAGAGAGCGGGAGCTCCAAGCCCACCTGGACCTGCGAATTCGGGAGATGGAGCACGAGCGAAAACTGAAAGAACTGGAAATCGAGAAAGCCAAGCTGGAACTGGAGAAGACCAAGGCGAGCAAAAGCGCATGAGGGAGCGGGCAATGCCTGTTCCATGTCAGCCCCTGAGGGTGGAGGAAAGATGATTATGTTTCCGTTCTTTTTCTTCTCGCACATCGGCGGTTTGTTGATGGTGGTGGCCATCGTGGGGATCGTCTTCTGGTATAAGTCGCGCGAGAAAGAGCTGCAATTCCACCAGGACATGCGTGTCCGTGAAATGGAACACCAGCGCAAGATGAAGGAATTGGAGTTGGAGCTGGAAAAAGAGAAGAACCGCAAGGCCGCTGATAAGACGCCCTGAACTCGAGCGGCGGTGAGCCGGGGCAGGAAGAAATGTGACTTGGGGTGTCTGAGACGCTGTGCCGGCGGGTCGGGATGAATCTCGCAAATCCGTTCGCTGGCGAGGGATTAGCAAGCAGGATTTAAGGGAGGTTTTCAGTGTGGAATTTCCCTGACGTAATGGCTCCGGTCTTAGGCGTGTGCGTAATGTGTTTGAGTATTGTTTGTGTCGTTGCCATAAGGTTGTGGTACAAGGCGCGTGACAAGGAGCTCCAGGTTCAACGGGAAATACGCATCCGTGAGATGGAGCACCAGCAGAAAATGAGGGAGCTGGACGTAGAACGCGAGAAGGCAAAGGCCGCCCAGGTCCACGAGCGCATGGCCTGATGTCGCGCGGGCGTCCCCCTCCCGCAAGTGGGCGCGGGCAGGATGCCCGCGCTACAAGCTGCGGAGGTAAAAGGAGCATGGATTCGCCACTCATCATTCCCCTGGCGGGCTTCGCGTTGGTGGTCGTCATTATTGCCATTGTGGAACTGGCGAAGATTCGCGAGAGGGAGATGGAGGTCCACCAGCGATTGCACCTGGAAGAGATGGAGCACCAGCAAAAAATGCGCGAACTGGACCGGGAATTGGAACAAGTGAAGCAAGGGCCTTAACCGGATGGGTTGAGGACGGGGCAGGTGAACGGCGCGCGAGAAGGGAGGACCACAACAGACTATGGGTTACCCACCAAGCACTATGATTTCGCGTAGGCCCAGCTTGACGGGGCCGGTCTTTCTAATCGCCATGGGGCTCATTTTCCTCATGGGAGAGTTCGTTCCCGATTGGGGCATTAGCAGGACTTGGCCTGTTTTGTTGATCGTCATTGGCGTTCTGAAGCTTGTCGATTCCGCATTGCCGCCACGGCCCCCGGAAGGACCCAGACCTTAGGGCGCAGGGCGGGAAAGGCAGCAGAAAGGCTGGGACGGATGTCATTCCGAGCGAAGCGAGGAATCTCGCTCTGCGATGTGGTGGCCCGAACTCAAGTCGGCCTGGGCAGATCGTGGGTTGAAGAAACAATCAGAGCGAGATTCCTCGCCTCGCTCGGAATGACACCGGGAGGACAGAAAGAAGGCAGGAAACCATGAGCACATATGGATATCGTCGGGGATCAATCTTCTGGGCGCTGACACTGATAGGTGTGGGCGCCATCTTCCTCTGGCAGAACTTCAACCCTGCGGTTCATCCTTGGCACGTCATCGCCAAGTTCTGGCCAATTCTCATCATCTTTTGGGGCCTTTCGAAGCTGATAGATTACGTCCAGGCCCGAGCCCATCCCGAGACCGTGCCGCCGCCGCTCTTTTCGGCCAGCGAGGTCATCCTGCTGGTGTTGATACTGGCTCTAGGAACCCTGGTTTCACATATCGTTTTGAGGCCGTGGCAGCAGTGGCCGGCGTCCATGGGCGTGGATGTGGACAACGAGGGCTTTGCCGGCTTGTTCATGAACTCCTACAGCTACACGCAGACTTTCTCTCACCCAGCCCATCCCCAGCCTCACATCCTGTTGGTGGACCGTCGTGGTGACGTGGAGGTGCGTGCCGCCGACCAGGCGACGGTTGACGCGGTAGTGAAGAAGACCATCTGGGCCCCCAACGAAGAAGAGGCGCGGAAGCTCTCGGAGCAGCTCAAAATTGATCTTGTCGAGGAAGCAGGCCGATACCTGGTTCAAACCAATCTGGATTCGCTTCCCGGCGGCGGGCACAACGTGCGCCTGGACTACACCCTGCGCGTTCCCTACGCCACCAGCACGGAAGTTACCGTCGAGCACGGGGACGCTATCCTGGATGGACTGAAGGCCGAGCAAGACGTCACGGCGCGCCATGGGGACGCTCACATTACCAATGTGGAAGGCCTGGTGCGGGTGACCCGAGGCGGCGGGATCACGGAAGTGCGCGATCTGAAAGGAAGCTTGGAAGTCGAGGGGCGGGGAAGCGACGTGGATATTTCCGGCGTCACCGGCACGGCCAGCATCGACGGGGAGTTCAGCGGAGACATGCATTTCCGCGGCATCAGCCAGACCCTGCACTTCAAGTCCTCGCGCACTGACATGACAGCCCAGAAGCTCACCGGGCGGCTCAACATGGAAGTCGGTTCGCTCGAGCTGAACGGCGTCGACGGCCCCGTCGAAATCTCGACCCGTCAAAAGGACATTACGCTCACGGACTTCAAGCACAGCGTGAAAATCACTGACACCAATGGGGATGTGCAACTTCGTACCTCCACTCCTCCCACCCACCCCATCGAGGTCGACTTGAAAAAGGGACAGATCGAACTGAGCCTGCCCTCCTCGAGCAGTTTCCAGATCGACGCGGCCTCCCGTCACGGTGAAGTGGAAAGCGACTTTTCCGGGTCGGGTTTGAAGATCATGAAGGAAGGCGACAACCCAACCATCAGCGGAAGCGTTGGCAAAGGCGGGCCTCCCATCCGACTCGAAACGGAATATGGGACGATCCGGTTGCTGCACTTGGGAGCCCACCCACCGGCCCCTCCAGCTCCGCCCCATCCCCCCGCCGGAGACGAGAAGCGAGCGTGGAACCCACCTCCGCATCATCGCCCCTTGCCCGGAGCAGCGGGCCACGCGGTTAGTTTTATCCCGTTAGCGCGATGGATTGAGCGATTCAGGTGCCTGGAGCGGACCAGGATTGAAGATTTATTCGAAGCCTTCACACCGGCGGACCTGCGGTGACAGCCTTTATTGAAGGGCCGAATCCATCAACTGACGGATTCGGCCCTAGGGCGAGCGCCGCTCGCCCCTACGTAACAGATCTTTCTTGCTTACTCCGCCACCCTCGCCAGCGTATCGAAGAAATCAGGGAAGGAAATATCAACGCAACCGCTGTTCTTGATGAGCGTGTGGCCCTGCGCAACCAGTCCCGCGACGGCAAAGGCCATGGCAATGCGATGGTCGTCATGGGGATCGATCTCAGCCCCATGCAGGGTTTGCCGCCCGGCAACGCGCAGCCCATCCGGAAATTCTTCCACCTCGGCGCCCATCCGCCTCAAATTCTCCGCCACTGCCGCCAGCCGGTCACTCTCCTTTACGCGCAGCTCCGCCGCCCCCCGGAACGTCAATCCCTGCTCCGTCTGTGTCCCCAGAACGGCCAGGACGGGCAATTCATCAATGAGCCCGGGAACCGCGCTCTCCGGGATTTCGCCGCCTCGCAACGGGCTGGCCTCCACGTGGAGGTCGCCGATCAGCTCGCCGTTCATCATCTCCAGATTGACCACCGTCACCCGCCCGCCCATGGAAACCAGGGCGTCGAGGATGCCCGTGCGTGTCGGGTTCAGCCCGACGTTGTGGAGCATCAGGTTGGAGTCCGGCGTAACCAATCCCGCCACGATGAAAAACGCCGCCGAAGAGAAATCGCCCGGCACGTAGAGCTTCTTGCCCTCCAGGCGCGCCTTGCCGCGCACGGCGATGGTGCGCTGATGCCGTCCGATGTCGGCGCCCATTTGCTCGAGCGCGATCTCCGTATGGTCCCGTGTCCGCACCTTTTCGATGACTTCGGTTTCACCTTCGGCGAACAACCCCGCCAGGAGAACCGCCGACTTGACCTGCGCGCTGGCCACCGGCATTTCGTAGCGAATAGGCTTGAGCGTGCCGCCTTCGATCTCAAGCGGCGGCAGCCCACCCTCTTGGGACTTGATGCGCGCGCCCATCCGCGAAAGGGGGTCGGCGACGCGCTTCATGGGCCGCCGGGAGAGCGAAGCATCGCCCACCATCACGGAGCGGAACGGCTGGCCAGCCAGAACACCAGCCAGCATCCGCATGGTCGAACCTGAATTGCCCGCGTCCAGAGCGTCGGCAGCGGGCTTCAGTCCGCCAAGGCCTGCCCCTTGAATTGTCACCACGTTGTCTTTGCGCTCGATCTTCACTGCAAGCTGCTTCAGACAGGAAAGCGTGGATTGACAATCGGCGCTGGTCGCGAAAAAGTGAATCTCACTCACTCCTTCTGCAATCGCCCCCAGCATGGCATAGCGGTGCGAGATGGACTTGTCCCCGGGAAATTGAACCGTGCCCCCAAGGCTCTTGGCAGGCTTGATCTTCTTCGTGTTGGAACCAAACAACCCCATTCCAGGCGCCCTTCAAGCACCGTCAGCAGAATCTTGCCCGCTGTCGTGCGCGCTTCGATCCAAGCTGCTACCGCAGGGCCGAACGCCGTTCGGCCCTACTCTTGACTCTGGACTCTCGACTTTCGACGGAAATTTTCGCGAGCGAGCCTGTAAGCCGAATTTTCCAGCCCATGTCGAAAGCGCACAAATTATTGAAAACCAATCGGCGCTGGTTGTCAATGAAGTCAGTTTTGGCTGTGTCGGAATGCGTCGCTTCGGAGGATGTCATTTTCCTTCATTGGCAGATTTTAATTCCCATGCGCCATAACATGACTAAAAAAGCATAGTGCAGGTAGTGGTTGAAAAGAGTTTTTGCAAGAATGGAACGCGGAGTGCGTGATGCGCCCACCGATCATTGGCACTCGCGGACGTTGACGAACTACGATGTGGGCGTGCTACACTCCAGTGACGGAGGTTTTGCACATGGCAAAAAAGCACGAGACCAAGAAGGACTTAAGGCGGAGCCGTGGGCAGCAAAAGCGGCGCAAGGAAGAGGCCCTTGAGAAGAGCCGAGACTACTCTAAGGGTGTGCCGCGCTTTCCGCGCGCCAAAAGTTCATCTCAACACTGAAGCACGACTATCACAGAACCTAAACCAGCAAGCCTGGTAGTGTCCTGGTTTCAATTTGGGGCCTTGGGGTTTGCAAATACAATTGCTCTGACAAAGGGTACTGTCCTAATTCGAGGATGCGAGCGCTGCCTCGGCTCGTGCAGCTTACCTCATTTCATATCTATACTGAAGTAATATTTCTTGAATTTGACCTTTGGTTCTTTCTCCAGCGCATCGAGGAGATCCGGTTCGGCATCTCGCGCCAGAATAACACCGCTTATCCTCTTTGTACTGACGTCGTGTCCTTTCGCACATGCTTTCATATACCTTTTAACCTGTTTAAGCGCAGCCAGACGTGCGACTCCCTTTTTGAGTTCGTAAACGACAAAGTTGCCACGGCTGTCTTCCACCAAGAGATCAAGACGGCCTGCGTTTCTGAACGTACCTTGCCGATCTACAATTCTCGCGTTCTTCATTAACCTGTAATAGAACAGATCTTCGATATCCTTTTCCGTCACTCGTCCGCGCAACAATAAGTCCGCCATGTGGTCGCTCATTATTTCGCCCCTCGTCACATGCTTCCCATGGTGGGCAAAGCGCGGGTCTTGAACGATGCAGTAATTCCTAACACGCTCAACTGGCTTTCGATCCCTGCGTTTCAAGAAATCCTCAGGTCGGTGGACCAGTTTGAGCGCGAATATATTCGTTATCTTCACGGCGTAGAACCATTTCGCGCGCTGTTCGAAATGTCTGCGGGTTTTGAATCTCTCTGCCGTATACTTACGCGCTTCCTTAAGACCAGCGTCCGACAGAGGCTTTATCCATTCGATTTCGCAAACATGCGTAACTCTCTTTTCGCGGACATCGTAGAGATAGCCAGCGCGTATGTCGGGATGGGGGAAGGCGCTTGCCTCCCCACTGCCAGGAACAACGAGGCGCCAAAAATCGGCCCCTTTCTCCTCTATTCTGACCGCGTGGGCTATAATGCTGCCTTCATCTCCTCCGCCCTTATACCTTCGACTCGGATTCGCGGGTATTAGTATCGCCTTTTCCATTTTCACCTCGAACCGTCCCTGTTTTGCCAAGAAATCGTCGGATGAGCAACGCCCTTTGTTGCCCCTTCCGTTTCGCATATAGCGACTCCCTTCTTATCACGGGTAGCACTGAAACGCAACGGTCCGAGAGCTTCGCGAGCGGGTCCGCACTATCCTGGAATCCGAGGGCGGATTGGAAAGCGGCAATGTCGGCCCTGAGCGGGGGAGCGACCGTTTTATTGTCACACCTACGTCACGATCGAAGGGCACTGTTCAGTGATTTAACATAAAACAAAGAAGAAAATCGCGAGCAAGCCTGTAAGCCGAATTCTGTTTTCCGCCGCATGGCGGAACGGCGATCATTCCTCTAGCCCCGGCATTACTGGCGGGGTCAAGCGACCTACCCGGGAGTTGTCGCGGAACGGGCAGTTCCTCCTCCCCTATTTGGTCTTGCTCCGTGTGGGGTTTGCCATGCCCCCGGTGTCACCACCGGAGCGGTGCGCTCTTACTTTAATTCCGCCGTGGCGGACCGCACCTTTTCACCCTTACCCGTCGGTTGACGGGCGGTATATTTTCTGTGGCACTTTCCGTGTTGAAGGCGTACGCCCCGATGAATCGGGGATCCCCCTCCAACCCTCGCCGTTAGCGAGCACACTGCCCTGCGGAGTTCGGACTTTCCTCTCCCTCGCCCCTGCCTGCCCGCCGAAGCGGACGCTAGGGCGAGGCAGCGATCACCCGGCTTGCTCGCGCAGTTTTTATGATAGTCTGCTGTTGGAGGCAGGTCAAACTGTTCGTTTACTCGTCCAAGGTCGTGAACCGTGAAAAACTCCCGTCCGCTTAAGAGGCTCTGGCTTGTTTTGGGGGCAATTTTCCTCTTACTGGGTTCGCTGCTCGAGGTTTCTGCCGCGCCGCAGTCATCCGCTCAGCAACTGCTCGGGCAGGCCGACGAGGTTCTTCAGCAGATGAGCGAACTCACCGGCCTGCCCATCAAGTCGACGCTCAACAAGCAAATCATCAGCCGGGCGGAAGTTGCGAAGTACCTTTCGGAGACCCTTCACGCGGAAATGACGCCGCAGGAGATCCACATCCAGGAAGCGACGCTCCAGGCTTTCGGCCTTGTCCCGCCGGACTTCAATCTCGAAGAGTTCCTGATCCGCTTCTACACCGAGCAGGCTGCGGGATTTTACGATCCGCACCGCAAGACCATGTATATCGCCGACTGGGTCGAGCCGGACATGCAGCGCCTTGTCTTGGCTCACGAGCTGACCCACGCGCTTCAGGACCAAAACTTCGACCTCGAGAGATTCCTTAAGGCCGCGCGCCCGGATGACGATGCTTCCGACGCTCGTCAGGCCATGGTGGAAGGTTTCGCCACCGCCGCCATGATTCAGCAAATGATTGCGCCCATGAAACTCGAAGATATGCCCTCGCTCGAGCCGCTGATGGCGCAGGTGATCCACCAGCAGTACGAAGAGTTTCCGGCCTTCACGCGCGCCCCTTTCTTCTTCCGCTTCCAGTCTCTCTTTCCCTATATCGAGGGCATGGGCTTCATGCAACGTGGGCTCGAGGCGGGCGGTTGGAAAAAGCTGAACTCGCTCTTCAACGATCCGCCCAGCACCACCAAGGAAATTTTCGACCCGCAGGCCTACTTTGAAAAGCAGCCACTGCCCAAGGTTTCCTTGCCCCATCCGGAGCCTCTCGCCTCAATACGCGGGCTGAGTTTCCTGACCGAAAACGCCATGGGCGAGCTGGGTTACTACTCGCTGCTCGGCCAACTGATTTCCGAGGACGAGGCGAAGTCGGTGGCCACGGGCTGGCTCGCCGACCGCTATTTACTTTATGAAAAGGCTGCCGCCGGATCGGCTTTTGGACTGACACGTCGAGACAAGCAGTACATCCTGGTTTCGCGAACTCGTTGGGCGAGCCCCGAGTCGGCCCTCGCCTTTTTCCGCGACTACCATTCCATTCTTGTTCACAAGTATTCTGAACTCGCGCCCGACCAGCGCTCCACCACCGATCTTTTCATCGGCACGGCAGCGAGCGGGCAGGTCATTCTTCTCCACAAAGGCGACGAATGCCTCTGGGCGGAAGGCGTCCCCACCGCGCAATCCGACGCCCTGTTGAAGTGGCTGAACTCACGCTAGGTATCCGTGTCATTCCGAGCGTGGCGAGGAATCTCGCTCTGGTTTTTCACCCGCAAAGCACGGCGAGATTCTTCGCTACGCTCGGAATGACACGGGGTCAGGATTGAGTCCTTCATTCACTGTCGATACGAACTGTGCCGGTGAGGGGCGTGCTCCGCGAGGACCCGCCCACGTAGACTTTGTATTCTCCAGGCGCCAGTTCCCAGTCGTCCTTGGCGACGTTAAAGATGGACAAGTAATGGGGATCGAGCCGCAAGGTGACGGCCTTGGTTTCGCCCGGCCCCAACTGAATCTTGTCCCAAGCTACCAGGCGCTTGGGCGGTTCACCGGCGCTGGGCGGCAACGACACATAGACCTGGACAATCTCCGCCCCAGCGCGCGCTCCCGTGTTGGTGACCTTGCAGCTCACCTGCACTTCCTTTCCTGGCGTGGTCCTGAGTCCGGAGTAGGCAAAAGTGGTGTAGGAAAGACCGAAGCCGAACGGAAAGAGCGGCTCCTTGCCCTCCGCGTCGAACCACTTGTAGCCGACCTTGAGCCCCTCGGTGTAATTGATCTCGCCGGCTGAAGAGGAGGTCTGCGGCATCGCAGGATGCGGCAGGTCGGCTTCACTCTTCGGGAAAGTGACGGGCAGCTTGGCCGAGGGGTTCACCTCGCCGAAGAGAATGTTTGCGATGGCCTCGCCGCCTCGTATGCCCGGATACCACGCCTCGAGGGCCGCACTCACGTTTTCAAGCCAGGGCATAAGCACGGGGCCTCCGGTCTCCAGTACGACGATCGTGTGCGGATTGGCAGCGGCTACCTGGCTGACCAACTGGTCCTGGTTGCCGGGCAGGGAAAGATTCGGCACGTCATGGCCTTCCGAGGTGTTTTGATGGACGAACACAATTGCCACGTCTGATGCGCCGGCCAGCTTTGCCGCCGCTGCGATGTCTGTCCCTGAGTCGTACTCCACTTTGGCCTTTGGCGCCTGGGCGCGAATCGCCCTCAGCGGCGAAGAGGGATGCCAGATGCCAGTCGGAGGTCGCGAGTTGCTGCCCGCACCGGTTTTCCCGGTGTCTGGGGGAGGAACGGCGTTGCCGCCGCCGGCGTCGACCTGGTCCGAGCCGCCCCCGGACGGCACGCCCACATCGGCGTGCGAGCCGATGACCGCAATCGTCTTGAGCCGGGATGCTTTCAGCGGCAACTGGCTGCCACTGTTCTTAAGAAGCACGATAGCGCGCTCCGCGATCCGCTGCGCCACCTCGGCGCCGGTAAAGGGATTAACCGGCCTGGGGGCGGGCGGGTAGTCGAAGATTCCGCACACAAACTCCGTCCGCAGGATGCGATGCACCATATCGTCGAGGCGCGCCGTCGGCACCTCACCCTTCTCCACCGCCGCCTTGAGAGGATCACCGAAATACACGCCCCCAGGCTCTTCCTGGTCGAATCCGGCCAGGGCCGCTTTTACGGTGCTGTGGTCAGCCCCCCAGTCGGACATGACCCACCCCTTGTAGTCCCAGGCCTTCTTCAGGACATCGGTCAGCAGGTAACTGTTCTCGCAGGCGTAGTCGCCGTTGACTCGGTTGTAAGCGCACATCACTGTCCCGACGCTCGATTCCTTGATGGCGATCTCGAAAGCCAGCAGGTCGCTTTCCTGCATCGAGCGTTTATCGATTACTGCGTTGATGGTGAAGCGCGCCATTTCCTGGTCGTTCACTGCATAGCGGTTGATGTTGCCGACCACCTGCTGGTCCTGCGTGGCCTTCAGCTCTCGGCCCAGCATCTTTCCGATCAGGAGAGGGTCCTCGCCGAAACACTCGAAGTTCCGACCGTTGCGCGGCTCCCGTATGATGTTGGCCGTTCCACCGAGCGACACGTTGAAGCCGAGGTCACGGACTTCCTTGCCCAGCAGCGCTCCGTATTCGTATGCTACCTTCGGGTCCCAGCTCGCCGCGCACGCCAGCGCGCAAGGCAAAGCGGTGGCGTAACGGCCGCGCTTGCCAGTGTTGGCCACGCCGGACCTCCCATCCGTCATCTGAAGATCGGGGATTCCCAGTCGAGGGACTCCGGGCACGAAGCCCGCCCCGCCCAGCCACTTCGCAGGGCCAGGGTTAAGGCTCCAGACGTCGGTGCCATGGACGAGCGCAATTTTCTCATCGAGTGTCATCTGTTCGATGAGCAGGTCGGCGCGCTTGTCCGGCGGTAAACTCTTGTCCAGCCAGGGGCCTTTTAATGCCTGGTTGGAGGCTTGATTTGAACTCTGTGCGAAAACGGCCGAAAGGGCCATGCTTAGGACTGCGGCTGTGATCCCAAGAATTCCCAGCCAATTAAAGATGGCGAAGCGTGGATGACGCTTGTGCATATTTTGTGCTCCCGGTCGAAGTCTTACTCGCGCTTATTATGGTGATTTCCAGTGCGAACGGCACTATATACCTGACTGCCTCGGCGCGCAATACTCCGTCTAGCCACCCAACAGCTTGAGCAGTTCATCCTCCTCAATCGTCTTGACGCCCAGCGACCTGGCCTTTTCGAACTTCGACCCGGGATCGGCGCCCACCACCACGTAATCCGTCTTCTTGCTGACGGAGCCGGTGACGCGCCCCCCGGCTTCTTCAATCATCTTCTTGGCTTCGTCGCGGGAATAGCGAGGTAGCGTGCCGGTGAGCACGAACTGCTTTCCGGCCAATTGGCCTTCCGGTTTGTGGACTTTCGCCTGCTCGAACTGCAAGCCGGCTGAGCGGAGTTTTTCGATCACTTCTCGATTGCGTTTTTCATGGAAGAATTCCTGGATGGCCTCCGCTACACGCGGGCCCACCTCTTCCGCTCCGACCAATTCTTCCTGCGTCGCCTGGGCAAGCTTATCAAGCGAGCCGAAGTGGTCAGCTAGCAACTGCCCGGTGCGCTCGCCCACGAAGCGAATCCCCAGCGCAAAGATGAGGCGCGGGAGGCTCGCGTTCCTGCTCTTTCTAATCTCTTCCAGTACATTCTCAGCCCATTTATCAGCCTTCCGCACAAACCAATCGAGACTCTCATTGGCCGAGCTGGCAAAGAAGTCGGCAACCGCGCGCGCCGATCGCTCCGTAATTCCTGGAACCATTCGCAATTCCAGGAACGAGGCATTTCGCATTGTCTCGATAGACCTGAAGTGCTCTGCCAGTAATTTAGCTGTCTTTTCGCCAACGGATGGAATCTCATTTGCCACAAGAACCCGACCTAAATACTCGACCGCGTTTTCCGCTTCCCGTCGCAAGTTCACCAAGTCGGATTTTGGGAGCGTGTAAAGGTCAGCCACATCGTGAACCAGGCCTTTATCTACAAGTTGGTCCGCCAACGCCTCACCCAGTCCCTCGATATTCATGGCGTGGCGGCCGGCAAAGTGAAGCAACGACTCCTTGAGCCTGGCCGGGCAGGCTGCATTGACACAGCGGTAGGCCACCTCGCCTTCGGCCTGATGGACTTCGCCCCCGCATACCGGACACCTTTCGGGCATCTCGAATGGGAGGCCGTGCGGCCCGTGCACAGCCACGCTCACAACCTGGGGAATGACCTCTCCGGCGCGCTGGATGAGCAACCGTGTCGCCGACCTTCACATCCAGCCGATCGATTTCATCCATGTTGTGGAGCGTGGCGTGGCTCACAGTGACTCCGCCCACATCCACTGGCTCCAGGTCCGCAACGGGCGTGAGGGTTCCGGTCCGACCGACCTGCGGACGAATCGCGATGACTCGCGTTTTGGCTTGGCGCGCGGCATATTTGTAAGCGATGGCCCAGCGCGGGGACTTGGCCGTCGTGCCGAGTTCCTCCCACAGGCGAATGTCGTTCACCTTCACGACCACACCGTCAATTTCGTACTCGAGGCTGTCTCGCTTCGATTCCCATTCCTGGATATAGGCCATCAATTCGTCGAAAGACTTGCACAGACGCCTGTGGGGGTTCACCTTGAAGCCCATCTTGGCCAGGGCTTCGAGGTTTTGCCAGTGTTCGCGAAGCGGCTCGCGGTTGTCCACCAGGAGGTAATAGAGGAAGATGTCGAGCTTGCGCTGGGCCACGATGCGGGAGTCAAGCTGGCGCATGGAGCCGGCGGCGGCGTTGCGTGGGTTGGCGAAGCGTGGTTCGCCCGCGGCCTCGCGTTGCGCATTCGTCTGCTCGAAGGCTTGGCGTGGCAGGATGACTTCTCCCCGGACTTCCCAACACCTGGGATTGCCGATCACCTCCGCCCTCTTGGAGTCAACCCGGAGGGGCACGGAGCGGATGGTCTTCACGTTGGTCGTGACGTCCTCGCCTTCCACGCCATCGCCACGGGTCACGCCGTGCCTCAGCACGCCGTCTTCATAGGTCAACGCCATGGAAAGGCCATCCAGCTTCAATTCCCCCACGTACTCGACGGTCGAGCGACCCGAAAGTTCGCGCACCCGCCGATCGAAGTCCTTCAGCTCATCGATCGAGTAAGTATTGTCCAGGCTCAGCATGGGCAGGGAGTGCCGCACCTTGGGGAACTCCTCCGCTGGTTGACCCCCCACACGCTGGGTAGGAGAATCCGGTGTAACAAGCTCCGGATTCTGGACCTCCAGCTCCTGAAGGCGGCGCATCAGCTTGTCAAACTCGAAGTCGGAAATTTCAGGGTTATCCAGGACGTAGTACCGATGCTCGTGGTAGCGGATCTCATTTCGGAGCTTTTCAATTTCCTTTTCAATGGCTTTAGCCACTCTATTCCCCCAACTCGGCGCGGGCAGGCAAAGCTTTCGGCGCCCCCCACAGGTTTTGGTTTCCCAGCGGAATTATAACCCACTGGTGGGACGCACATCACACCAGTCATTCCTGCGAAAGCGGGAATCCAGTTTGTGGCCAGCGCATTTGCGAAGGTTTGCGGAGTGGATTCCCGCTTTCGCAGGAATGACTGCGGCCTGGAGTACCATATCGCGCAAATTACACCACCACCCGTTGAAAGCCTATCTTGACAGGCGACTGAACCCGCTGCTAGTGTCGCTACGGGGAGCCATTAGAGGGAGGGGAGGATTGAGCTATGAATCTGCGAACAATAGGCATCCCAGCTACTCTTTGCCTGGTTATGGCAATGCCCGCCACGGCGCAGGAGAAAACTGTCAAAGCGGGAACGGCGCGTTTCGGAGACCCAACCGGCACCGCGCGCAAGTATCAGAACTTTCTCTACGGCGTTATTAAGACCCTTGACGCGCAGGGAATGGTGTTGGAAAAGACCAAGGTCGGCATCGACCAAACTCTTAAATTCCAGCCCAAGACCAAGTTCATTCACGATAATAAACCAAGTTCGCGGGAGGATCTGAAGGTCGGCGAACAGGTCTACGTGGATGTCCACAAGGATAAGAAAACCGGCGACCTTTATGCCAAGCGGGTAATTTCGGGCATTGTGGTGCCCGTGGAATAAGTAACCAAGTCCAATACCCATCTTGCGCGAACCGAGTCCACAGGTTTGAAAACCTCCACTCTGATCTATAACCCGATAGCTGGACGGCGCCCTGCCCAGCGCGCCGAGGAGATTCGGCGCATAGCTGAAATCCTCCGCAAGGCGGGAATGGAACTTGAGGTTTCTCCGACCAAGAAGCCGGGGTCAGCGTCGGGACTCGCAAAAGAAGCGGCAAGACAAGGCAAGGACGTGTGCCTAGTGTGCGGGGGGGACGGCACCATCAACGAAGTGATTAACGGTCTCGCCGGTAGCCAAGTTTCGCTCGGTTTGTTGCCGGGAGGGACAGCCAACATTCTGGCGAGGGAAATAGGCCTTCCGCTCGACCCTGTTCGCGCCGCCGCTGAGCTGACGCGTTGGTCACCCCGCCGGGTTCCCCTGGGGAAAGCCACTTGGTGGCCGGAGGCGGCTTCGACAAACGGAGCTCCAGCTCAAAAGGAGCAAGCTACTCGCTACTTCGTGACGGTGGCAGGTATCGGCTATGATGCTCACGTCGTCTACAAGCTTTCACTTCAGATGAAGTCGTCGTGGGGCGTCGCGGGATACGTCGTGGAAGCCTTGCGGCAGGCCTTCCGCTATCCCTTCCAAGGCTTTTCCTGCCGCATGGACGATGGACCGGGCCGAATTGCCACCTTCGCCGCCGCCCAGCGAGCCGGCAATTACGGAGGATGGCTTCACCTCACACCTGACGCGCGATTCTTTGACGACCAGTTCAATCTGTGCCTTTTCAGAAGCCATAGCCGCGCCCGTTACTTCCTTTACGCAGCACTCGTCCTGGCGCGCCAACACTTTCTTCTCGGCGATGTTGAACTTGTGAAAGGGCACAAGCTCTGTTGCGCCGCCCAAGTTGCCGGCGAAACCATCCGCTTCGAGCTGGATGGCGAGTTGGTGGGGACACTCCCGGCAACATTTGAAATCGTACCCGATGCACTTATCCTGCTGGTCCCGTGACGGGCAGATGGAATGTGGAAAATCGAAACTGGAAAATCGAAAGTCGAAATCGAAAATGGAACGCGGAAAATGGAAAGCGGAAACTGGGAAGTGCAATGTGGAAGCTGGAAACTAGAGAATAGAAGCTCGAAGGCCGAAATTCGAGTATAATGAATCAACCTTCAATTATAATCGCCAGTTTCCATTTTCTAGTTTCGTTTTTCCATTTTCGATTTTTGATTTTCAAATTTCAAATTTGAAATTCTCAAAGCTGCATGGACAACCTCACTCATACCCTCACCGCCGTTGCCTTGAGCCACGCCGGGCTGCATCGCAAAACCCGCTTCGCCACCCTGACTCTGATCGCAGCCGCAAACCTGCCGGATATCGACGTCCTCTCTCGCTTCTGGGGAAGCGCCACCTATCTCAAGTACCACCGTGGTTTCACTCATTCGATTCTGGGAGTCAGCCTGCTTGCTTTCTTGCTGGCATGGACCATTTACTTTCTTGGCCGCAAAGCCAAGCCCAAATCCGGACCGCCGCCCAGCTTGGGCTGGCTCTCTGATCCTGGCGTGGATTGGAACGGCCAGCCACCTTCTCATGGACTTCACGAACTCCTACGGCGTAAGGCCCTTCCTACCCTTTAGCGCGCGCTGGTACGCCTGGGACATCATGTTTATCTTCGATCCTCTGTTGCTCCTCTTCCTTTGCCTTGGCCTCGGCCTGCCCACGCTGCTGCGGCTGGTCTCAGAGGAGGTCGGAGCGCGCAAATCCCGCCCCGCGTGGGGTGCGGTCTTCTCGCTCTGCGTACTGCTGATGCTTTGGGGGCTGCGCGATGTCGCCCACCGTCGCGTCCTGGGGCTGCTTGAAGCTCACACTTACTTTGAACAAGACCCGCTTCATGTAGGAGCCTTTCCTTCCCCACTCAACCCCTTTGCGTGGACGGGGGTGGTCGACACCGGCGCCACCTATGCCGTCATGCCTGCTAATGCCCTCGAGGGCGATGTGGACCCCCGCTCCGCGCTGCAATTCCATAAACCCGAAGGCTCGCCGGCTCTCGACGCAGCGCTGCAGACGCGCACCGGACGTATCTTCATGGATTTCGCCAGGTTCCCCTGGGCCCAGGCGGAAGAAAACGAACAAGGTTTTGAGGTGCAGATCCACGACCTGCGCTTCTACACGAACTATGGCGGCCGCGGCTTCCTTGCGGAAATCGAAATGGACAAGGCCTTGCAGGTGTGCTCGGAATCTTTCAGCTTCGGCGTCCCCGCCCATGCGGCGCCGGAGAAATGAGATCGGGGACTAAACCGAATCATCGGGACCAGCGGGCTGGCGACCCTTCCACCAGCGGAAAAGGAATGCCAAGCCGATAACGAGGAGGATAGTCACCAGCGAGACCCAGGTGACGTTTTTCTTCACAAAAGCTTCCGCCTGGGCGCCGTAGTGCGCTCCCAGCCAAGCCTCGGCCAGAAACCTCAAGCTGCGCCCTACCAGCAAGGCAGCGCCGAAGCGCAGCGCATTCATGCGCAAAGCCCCAGCGGCGATAACAAAGATCTTCAGGGGAGCCGGCGGAGGTAGCAAGGCCGTTACTAGCATCGCCACAAAGTCATTGCGCTCCAGCCAGCGACGCGCGCGGTGCCCTTTAGTCGAGGCGTGTCGGACACCGGCCAACCTTCCTCCTCCGCGCGCGATAGCATAGATAATGTAGCACCCCAAAAGTGAGCCAAGGGTGCTCAACAAGGCATAGAAGGGCGCGTGCGCCGGATGCTGGCTGGCCAGAACGATAAGCGCCAGATCGTTGATGCCCGGGAATGGGATGAAGGAAGAATCCAGGAACGACATGAGGAATAGCCCCCCGCTGTAGAGGGCCAGCAGATGTGCGAGTCTGGAGGAGAGCGACTTGAAGAATTGCAACCGGTTGCACCTCGCAACTTAAACCTCTGCATTCTATTAGGCCTGCCACTATAGACGCAACGCCGTTCTTGAGGGTATGGAGACTCACCCTTGCAGGTCTCACAACGAGATCGACAAAGTCTATTCTCCTCTTAGAGCGCCTGCACTCGCCGGGTGAGCTGTTCGGGAGGCGACATCAGGGCCACGGCGTATTTGCAGCCGCTCAGGCAGCCGCGTTCAACGGCCAGGCTCCTGTAGTAGTCGTTATAGCGGAAGCCGTTTTCCCCGCGCCACATGGGGAATGCGGCGCAGGCCTCCATCCAGCGGTCGAAGACCGGACCGATATCGAGAAAAGTATCCGGCGTAAAGCCCTTCGCATCTTCCCAGTTATCGGCGAAGAAAAGTTTCCGGACTTGGTGGGGCGGTTGTTTGCGGGCGATTGCGGGCAGCCCGGCATAGAACACAGCGTCGTTCACGATCTTGTAGCACGCTTCGTGATCCTTGTGCCAACTCCCGCACCAATGCGTCACGATGGTGCTGGGTTGGTGCTCCCGGATCAAATCGCACACCGCAAACTTTGCCTCCTCGCTTACCGGAATTTGTCCATCCCCATAAGCGAGAAACTCGGTCCGCGCTCCCAGCGCGTGCGCCGCGCGCTCTGAAGCTTCCCGCTGGAGGAGACCGTATTGTGCGGGAGCAATCCGCGCCGAGCCCTTCTCGCCCAGCGAAAGACTCAAGAAAACGCCTTGGCCTCCGAGATGAACTTGGAGAGCTACCGGGGCGCCCATGGCGAAGAATACGTCGCCGGGGTGCGCGGCGATCGCCATGACATTGGAGTGGCCGGAAGCTTGCGCTTGTGCGTCTCCAGAGGGGGGCTGCCCTGGCATTTGGCTGGTTTGGGCGCCTTGGGCCGCCGCCGAAAAGGCTGCCGTTCCCAGACCCAGGTCCTTGAGAAAGTGGCGACGGGTGGAGTTATCCATGCTGAGCTAGTGCGCCCTCCTCCTTCGGGAGCCGCCATAGACCGCTCCGGTGAGTGATTGCAGCGCTTCCAGTTCCGACTGCGCCGGGAACGTGGTGCGGTACCACTCCTCGACGCGCTGGCTCTGCGCCTCGGTGTTGCCTCCCCCATGGCGGGAGGCCCAAGCCTTGATCCTTCCTCGCGCTTCCTCGGCCTTGGCGGTCATGTTTAACTTTTCATAACATAAACTCCCCAGGTAATCTTGAATTCTATAATCAGGATCGCCCGGCTTGCCCGTTCCCAGGCGCTCCGGGTATTCGCGCGAGGTTTCCAGCCGCTTGATCGCCTCTTGATACTGGTTCTTCTTCATCTCCGCCAGCGCCTGGGCCACCAGACTCTGCACCCACAATTGGTGCACATCGCTCTGGCCTTCATAGGGCAGGATGGAGGCATTCGCCAGCACGTTGTAACAGTCCTGAAACTTGCCGCTATTCAAGTATGTCCTGGCCAGCAGAATTCTCACCGCGTCTTCCTTGGGGAATTGCTGGGAAGCCTCGATGGCCACCTTCAAGGCCTTGTCGTTCATCCCAGCCTCGAGGTAATAATTTGCCAGGTGGTATGAGGTCCTCCAGTCTTTCTTGTCGATCGAGTAAGCTCTCTGGTAGTCCGCCTGGGCCTTCTGAGAATTGGTTTTTGTTTCGAGAATCGCTCGAGAGATATAGGCCGGCGCGTAGTCCGGCTGGTCGCCGCACTCGCCCCACATGCGCAAGGCGTCTTCGTTCCGCTGCATTCCCCAATAGATCAAGCCCAGGTAGTACTTGGGCTTCCAATCATTCGGCTGCGCGGTCGCGGCCCACCGGAACACCGGAACCGACTCCTCGCGGAAAGGGAAAACCAGATAGGGCGAAAGGGCGGCGGCGTGTTCGAGCGCCTCGCGGCTCCGCTCGGGGGATTTTTTCCGCAGCAGGTACGCCTGCCAATAGCGCACCGTGGCCTGATCCGGAGCGGCTTCGAGCACCCGCAGCGCATCATCGTCCAGCCGCAGGTTGGCGTAAAACGCGGCGATCTCGAGATAGACCTCGTGCGGGAATTCGTTGTGGATCATGGATTTGAAATTGTTCAACGTGTCAGGTCCCGGCTCGAGCAGATACTGCTCGAAGCGCGCAAAATGGTTCAAGGGATCGATATCGAGAATCTTGTTCAAAGCCTCGCGCGCCTTATCGGTTTGCTTTTGCAGCCGGCAAGCAGTGGCCAGAAGCTGGTAGGTCCTGATGTTATAAGCATCGTAAGAGAGGGAGCGGTTCAGATAATCCTGCGCGCGATCGAAATTGCGCTCCGTGAGATAGATGCTGCCCAGTTCGCCGAATGCCGCCGAGCGATATTTCATCGAGCGCGCCGCCCATCCCATCGTCTCCTTGGCGTCCACCAGGTCGTCCATCCGCCGGGCGATGATGCCGTAGATGTAATTGGCATCCGCGTCGTACATAGCGATATCCAAAGCTCTGCGCGCGTATTCAAGCGCCCGCTCGTATTCAGCCCTTCGGCAATAGAGTTCGGCGAGGCGCGTCAAGGCGGGAACGTGTAGCGGCTCGCGTTCAACCAGAGACTGATACTTGCGCAAGGCTGAATCGAAACTCCGGCCCTTCTCGTCGCGCTGGGCGGACTGGAAGAGCCCCTCGGCACTGCTCTCGTCGACATTGTGAAAGTGGAAGGGGCGCTTCAAAAGGTCGGCCTTGGGATCGTCGGTGTAGGAGAGCTTATCGCCCACATCCACGCGAAGCTGGCCCTCTCTGACGGAGACCGGAAAAGTCTTTTGGTAAACTTCCATCGGTTTGAGGACGATTCGGTCACTGGCCACCTGCTTGCCCTCGGAGGAAACGGTCAGATCTTCGTCAACGTTCTGAAGAGCGCAGAAACTCACCACCAGGGTATTGCCATTCTTGTGAACGTTGAGGGCTCCGTAGGGGTTCGCCTTCACCATAGGACCGGTTTTCTTATACGGGAAATACAATTCCCCCCAACGGTCGGCCGAATCCGGGGCCAGGAATTCCTGGTCGCTCTGGTCAAGCAGTCGGCCGGTTTGAGACTCGAAGTAAGGACCATCGTGGTCGGTCAGCAGGTCTTGCCAGATGGCCCCGGCGCGGGACATCGACCAGAGAAAAAGCTTCTGGCCCGGCACTTCCTCATGCCGTGCCCAATGACCATATCCGAATTGCCAATCGTGCCAGTAGCCTCCGCTGAATTCCTGAAGCATGCCGTGAACGAATAAGCTGTCATCGTCATTGTCCTTATGGGTGCGGTTAAGGGCCAGGTTTCGCCCGTCCTTGGTCAGCGGCCACGGCTGGGACGGGACCGCGTAGTTGTGCCCGATGTAGCTCACTCCCGGCAGGACGAATTCGAGGTCGTCGCGCAGCTTCTGAGCGACGTTCATCCAAACGTAGTAAGACTGGTTCAGGGGTTGCGGATTGTACCAGAGGGAATGCACCTCGACGTAGGCCTTGTCGGGATGGATGGTGTATTCCACTCTCCACTCCGTGCGTGACGGCAGATCCATGGTCCCCACTATGCAGCTCACGCTGCCGTCCGCATTCTTGCGGACCAGATAGTCCACCGGCGTGGCAGTCGAGGGCGCGTGGCCGATAATCCCAAAGTTGGCCTCGATTCCTCCTGAGGTCCAGGGACCGCGCATCGAGATACTCCGGAACTTCTGCACGTGGTTGTAATAGATGAAGTCTTTTTGGGTGCTCTTCTCGACTGCGCCGATCAGCTTTCCGCCGGTGGCCGGCAGCACGAAGGCTTCGATGTAAGGGTTGTCGAGGTGGATCACGTTCCAGGGTTGGTCCGCACCCTCATAGGCGAGGTCGTCAAATGTAAAATATGGATAGAACTGCTGACGCTGGCCTCCATAGGCGCGGACCGGCACGGGATCCGGGCCCGAGAAAGGATACGTCTTGATCGCCTGCTTTTCTTCCCGCACGTCCGCCGTCTGGCCCCACAGACCCACCACGAAAACGGACAGAAGCAGTAATAAGGTCAAAGAAATTCTCTTCATCAGTCATCCTCCCTCATGAAAACACTGAGCCCCTCGTAGCGCCCACGGCATGGCCTCCAGCGAGCTGGACAACGTCCCGGACGAGACGGCATTCCAACCCGTCCAGGGTGCTCAGTCTAGGAGGCCACATCGTGACTGTCAAGTGGGGGATAGGACATGTCATCATCCGAACCTGCGCGAAGCGCCTTGGAGTGCGGTAGCAGAAGCTACCGCCATCTGACTTTGGTCAATACGACAAAGGCGTAAGAGTCAGACAAGGAAGGGCGGTAGCTGCTGCTACCGCACTCCAAGGTGGGCTTCGCCCGCAGTCAGACTCCGCAGCCCGAGGCGACAATTTAGTGAACAGCAATGCACGCAACCCCCGGTTTTTTCGCTCTAATTTGCGCTTTTTGCACCCAAAATTGAGTTCGTTTTGAGTTCGTTTTTCGCTCCAAAACTAGCTAAGTGCTGTATTTTCAATACATCCTTGAGTTCGTTCCCTCTATTTAGTATCTTTTTTGTATTTTCCGATCGTTTTGGCTTCCCTGCGGGCGGCTTTTGAATCTCCTTCTGGCGTTCTCTGCGGGCGCTCGACATAGGTCAAACAAGATAGGCTAGCATTCTTGCAGCGGTGTGTCAAGAACAAAAGCGGCAAAACCGCAGAGGCGCGCTCTGCGCCAGCCGGGTGTGCCAAGCAAAGCTTGAAATGGTATTTGTGAATGGGAAATACCATTGTATAATGGCAATATGACGGTAAGACTCACCCTCGACAAGACGGGCCGGATCGTCCTCCCGAAGCCTTTGCGCCAGGAGTTGGAGCTTGCACCCGGAGATACCCTCGAAGCCGAAACTTCGGGCGACCAAATCACGCTGCGCCCAGTCCGTGGCAATGCGCCCCTGCGCAAGAAACACGGCATCTGGGTCTATCGGGCCGGTGAACCCCTTTCGAACGCCCTTGTGCAGGAAACCCTGCGCCAGGTGCGGCGCGAGCGCGACAAGGAGAACTTGGGGAGATGAAATGGTTCTTCGATACATGCGTCCTCATCCCTACATTCCTCGAGGACCACGAGCACCACGAATCCAGCCTGAAAGCGTTTCTCAAGGCCGATAATAGGTCGGCCTGCTGCGGAGCGCACAGCTTGGCCGAAGTCTACGCTACCCTTACCCGTTTACCTGGCAGACACCGTCTAGCCGGAGAGCAAGTTCTGCTTTTTCTCGAAAACATCCGTGAGCGACTCACGCTGGTGACACTCGACCCCGAAGAACATTTCGCGGCGGTGCGCCAAGCCGCGGTCTGAGCTGTTCGTCTCGTCGTGCTTGGTGTAGGCGAGACTTGATCACCTATTTGCGAGGCGGAACGATGGTCCGTCCCGCTTGAGCCGGTGCGATGTTCAAGGCTGTCAATAAAGAGGCGTAGTTGCCCAGATCGGAACCGTCCCTGACGCATATATGCCAGTGCTTCTTGAATGTGGCGTTTTCGAGGATGTAACCACCTCCCTCGTAGGTTAAGCAGCAATTGATAAATGAGCAGTTTTTGAAGAAATAGCCGTCGAGTGGCACATCCGCATCCTCAAACGTCTTGTTATCAAGTTCCTGAAGCGCCACCCTTCCTGGTATGACCGAAGAAACGGTGACCGTGAGTTGCCCTTTTTCTTTCGACTGAAAGGTCTGCGGAAGCGAGGGGATGAAGTGCGGCAGCCAAGTTGTGACCGCAAGAACCAACATGGTCAGCATGGGCCAATACCGCCCGACTCTCGCTAATACAGGCAATAAAGGCTTGGCATTGTCTGCCTTTGGTTTACCTCCCTGACTTAGCATGATCTGATTTTGCCGCTCAAGAATCTGGTTTTGTCTGTACATAAGATAGATCGTGGCGATTGCATAAATCGGCGTCCAAATGTCCACAGGTGATTCCCCCTTTCCGGCCAAACATAGGTGCGAGGAAATGCTAACACAGAGGTCGCGGGACCGCCTCCTTTCCAAGTAGAATTGAGCCAACACAAAATTCAGGTAGGGCCCGCCGCTACCGGCCGCTGCTGACGTTTGACCCTCCTGGAACGGCTCTGCTAACATGAGGGATCAACTCCTTGGAGAAATTTGCGTGAGAGTGGGTGTTCACACTTCGATTGCAGGGGGGCTCGAGAACGCGGCGCATCACGCGAAGAAAATCGGTTGCGACACGTTCCAGATGTTTTCCGCCAACCCGCGTGGCTGGAGAGCGCAAGACCTCAGGCCGGAGGAGTGCGAGCGATTCCGCGAAGTCTGCGCGGCTTACGGCCTGACGCCGCTGGTGATTCATGACAACTACTTGATCAACCTGGCGTCGGCGAACTCCTTCATCCGGGAAAGATCGATTGCGGCGTTTCGCAAAGAGCTCGAGCGGGCGGTGGCCCTGGGCGCGGATTATCTGGTGACTCATCCCGGAAGCGCCAAAGACAGCACGGCAGGGCAGGGAATCAAAACGTGCATTGATTCCGTGCGGCAGGCGGCGAACGGCCTGAAGCTCGACGGGTTGTGCATTCTGATTGAGAACACTGCCGGGCAAGGCTCGGCGATCGGACGCACCTTTGAAGAGGTAGCCGAAATCCTGGCAGGGACCGAAAAGGACTTGCCGATGGGCGTCTGCATCGATACAGCGCACAGTTTCGAAGCAGGCTATGCCATTCACACTCAGGCCGGCCTAGCCCAGACGGTGAAAGCGCTTGACTCCTCGCTTGGCCTCAAGAACGTGCGGGTGATTCACGCCAACGACTCGAAGACGGCCTTTGGCTCCCATGCCGACCGGCACGAGCACATTGGGAAAGGCCAGATCGGCAAGGAGGGTTTCCGCCGCATTGTTTGTCATCCCAAGCTCAGGGCGATTCCCTTCATTTGTGAGACGCCCGTTGACAAGCCCGGAGACGACCGGCGAAACCTCCGCATGATGAGGACGCTGGCGGGAATAAAAGCTATCAGCAGTCAGCGGTTAGCTTTCAGCAAGCGACGGGTGGCAGTCATTCCCGCGAAAGCGGGAATCCACTTTCTTGCGGGCTGACGTGGACCCCCGCTTTCGCGGGGGTGACGACACGGGCGGTTTCGTGGTGCCTGCTCGCTGATAGCTGCGAATCAGAGCGGGATTCCTCGCTGCGCTCGGAATGACATTGTCTGTGGCGGTACCTTGTTGACTTTACACATTAGACCTTAGACTTTTGAACTTTCGACTCTCGACTTCTCGACTCTTAGACTGCTCTTATGGATCCCAACTACGACCCTCAACAAATCGAAGCTAAATGGCAAAAGCGCTGGGCTGACGCTCAGGTCTTTAACGCCGAGGTGGACGCGGCGCGAAAGAAGTACTACGTGCTCGAGATGCTGCCTTACCCTTCCGGCGACATCCACATGGGGCACGTGCGCAATTACTCGATCGGCGACGCGCTGGCCCGCTACATGTGGATGAAGGGCTACAACGTGATTCATCCCATCGGCTGGGACGCCTTCGGGCTGCCTGCCGAAAACGCCGCCATCCAGCAGCAGCGTCATCCTTCGGAATTCACCTTCAGCTACATCGACCGGATGCGCGGCCAATTGAAACGGCTGGGTGTGAGTTACGACTGGCGGCGAGAGATCGCCACCTGCCTGCCGGAATATTACCGTTGGAACCAGTGGTTCTTCCTCAAGATGTACGAGCGAGGCCTGGCGTACCGCAAGAAGAGCCGGGTGAATTGGTGTCCACGTTGCGAAACGGTGCTGGCGAACGAGCAAGTAGTGGACGGCTGTTGCTGGCGGCATGAGGAGACGCCGGTGGTCGAGCGGGAGCTCGAGCAATGGTTCTGGAAAATAACCGCCTACGCCGAGCAACTCCTCGAGGACATGAAGGAACTGGTGCGCTGGCCCGAACGCGTGCTGGCCATGCAGCAGAACTGGATTGGGAAGTCGCTGGGGACGGAAGTGGACTTCGGGGTTGTAGAACTGGGAGAGGCTCTGCCCGTCTTTACCACGCGGGTGGACACCATTTTCGGCTGCACGGCGGTTTTCCTGGCCTCTGAGCATCCCCTGGTCGGGAAGCTCGTCGCCCGCGCGAATTCGCCGCAGAAGTTGCGGCAGGAGGTAGAGCGGATCAAGGCTTCCGCAGTGCGGGCGCGCGTCGAAGTGAATCTGGAAAAAGTCGGGGTTGATACCGGGTTCAGGGCGCGGAACCCCTATAACGGCGAGACAGTTCCCATCTGGATTGCCAACTTCGTCTTGATGGAATACGGGACGGGGGCGGTGATGGCGGTGCCGGCGCACGACCAGCGTGACTTCGAGTTTTGCTCCGAATACGGGCTGCCGATTCGCACGGTCATCGTCCCCGAAGGTGCCAGCGGGCACGCTCCTACGTCCGCACCCAAGGAGGCCTTCGTCGAGTACGGCAAACTGGTGAATTCGGGCGATTACACCCACTTCTCCTCGACTCAGGCCATCCTGCGCATGAGTCAGGACGCGGAGGAGAAGGGCTTTGGAAGAATTACCGTCCAATACCGCCTGAAGGATTGGGGCATCTCGCGCCAGCGCTATTGGGGGACGCCCATTCCCGTCATTTATTGCGACCAGTGCGGGGTCGTCCCGGTGCCGGAGAAGGACTTGCCGGTGGCGTTGCCGTCGAACGTCAAGTTAACCGGCCGAGGGCACTCGCCGCTCGCCGATGTTGACGAGTTCGTCAACACGACGTGTCCAAAGTGCTCGGGGAGCGCCCGCCGCGAGACGGATACCATGGATACGTTCGTGGACTCCTCCTGGTACTTTTACCGTTACACCGCGCCCCGGCTGGACACCGCGCCGGTGGATAAAGAGGTGGTCAAGTACTGGTTTCCGGTGGACCAGTACATTGGCGGAATCGAGCACGCCATCCTGCACCTGATCTACATGCGCTTTTTCACCAAGGTGATGCGGGATATCGGCCTGGTGGAGTTCGCGGAGCCGGTGGCGCGGCTCTTCACGCAGGGCATGGTGATTAAAGACGGGTCGAAGATGTCCAAGTCGAAGGGCAATGTGGTGGACCCGGTGGAAATGTGCGCCAAGTACGGCGCGGATACGGTGCGGCTCTATATGCTTTTCGCCGCGCCTCCGGAGAAAGACCTGGAGTGGAGCGACGCCGGAATTGAAGGAGCCTCGCGCTTTCTGGCCAAGGTCTACCGGCTGATTTCAAAGCATGCGGACAATCTCCGGAGCGTGCAGGCGCTTTCTAGCGGCGGAGACGCGCAGCCTGAGTTTTCGCCCGAGGAGCGGAGTTTACTGCGCAAGGCGCACCAGACCCTTCGGCACGTCACGGAGGACATGGAAGGCCGCTGGCATTTCAACACGGACGTGGCCCTGTGCATGGAACTGATCAACGAGCTGACGGAGCGGCAAGGCGCGGTGGAAGCGGGCAAGGTCCGGCCGGAAGCGCATAAGGCCGTTCTGGAAATTCTGGTGATGATGCTTTCGCTCTTTGCGCCGCACATTGCCGACGAGCTCTGGGAAGCGCTTGGTCATGCCGAGCCCTTGCTTCGAGTCCCCTGGCCTGCCTTTAACCGCGAACTTGCTGCCGAGGATGAGATCGAGATGCCCGTCCAGGTGAATGGCAAACTGCGGGCGCGAATTCGGGTGGCGGTCGGCGCCGGCGAAGAAGAAATTCTGGCCAAAGCGCAGGCGGAAGAAAAGGTGGTCCAGCACCTGGCCGGGAAAGAGATTCTCAAGATCGTTGTCGTGCCCCAAAAGCTGATTAATATTGTGGCCAAATAATGGAACATGCCCGTCCGGTAGTCGTTCTGGATTTCGGTTCTCAGTATACGCAACTGATCGCGCGCCGCATTCGCGAGATGCAGGTCTACGCGCTCATCGTCCCTTGCCATATACCTTTTGACGAGCTTGTGGCGATGAAGCCGCAGGCCCTGGTGCTTTCCGGCGGCCCGTCGTCGGTTTACGACCCTGCCGCGCCGGTGTGTGACGAGCGGGTCTTGAAACTGAACATCCCAGTACTGGGTGTTTGCTATGGGTTGCAGTGGATTTCTCGGACGCTCGGCGGACGGGTTGAGCCCGCCCAGCGGCGGGAATACGGGTTCGCCCAACTCGAGATTTACCCCTCCACCAAGCTCCTGAAAGGCCTCGAGTCGCCGCTGCGTGTTTGGAACAGCCACGGCGACCATGTGGCGGAAGTCCCGCCCGGGTTCAGCATTACCGGGCGGACGGAGAACGCTGTTTCAGTGATTGAGAACCCGGAGGCGGGAATCTACGCGCTGGAGTTTCACCCGGAAGTTCGCCACACCGCGCACGGCACGGAAATCCTGAAACGCTTCGTGCAGGATGTGGCCGGGATTCAGCCCAACTGGTTCCCCCGGTCTTTCATCGAGGAGACGGTGGACCGGGTCAGCCGGGAAGTGAATGGGGAGCGCGCCTTGTGCGCGCTTTCGGGAGGAGTGGATTCCGCCGTTGCCGCCACGCTGGTGGGGCGAGCCATCGGCGACCGCCTCACCTGTTTGTTCGTCGATAACGGCCTGCTTCGCAAAAACGAGTTCGGGCAGGTGACGGCACTGCTACGGGCGCAGGCCCACTTGAAGGTCCGCGCCGTGGATGCTTCATCCCGCTTCCTGACCCGGCTGGAAGGAGTCACCGACCCGGAGCAGAAGCGCAAGATCATCGGGGAGGAATTCATCCGGGTGTTTGAAGCCGAAGGCCGCCGGCTTGGAGATATACCATTCCTTGTGCAGGGAACACTGTATCCGGACGTGATCGAATCGGTTTCCGTAAAGGGCCCTGCCGCCACTATCAAGAGCCATCACAATGTGGGAGGGCTGCCGCGGGACTTGAAGTTCCGGCTCATCGAACCGTTGCGAGAGCTTTTCAAGGACGAGGTGCGCGTAGTGGGCAGGGAACTGGGGTTGGATGAACGGTTGGTGAACCGGCAGCCCTTCCCTGGCCCGGGGCTAGCTGTGCGGATCGTGGGCGTGGTCACGGAAGAGCGCCTGGAAATGGTCCGCAATGCGGACGCCATCGTTAGGGAAGAGGTGGAAGCCGCCGGGCTGGCCACGCGCTTGTGGCAGGCGTTCGCGGTTCTGCTGCCGGTCTCGAGCGTTGGGGTTATGGGCGACGCGAGGACTTATGCCTCGACCATCGCCATTCGAGCCGTCGAGTCCGAAGACGGGATGACGGCTGACTGGGCGAACCTCTCACAGGCGCTTTTGCAGAGGATGGCCACCAGAATTGTCAATGAAGTGAAGGGGGTAAATCGGGTAGTCTTCGACATCACCTCAAAGCCGCCGGGGACCATCGAATGGGAATAAATCACCCCCGCCGCCTCGAGGGCAGCTCAAGACACTACACGTTCACAGGGCTACCGGCTCGCCAGTTTCTGAGCCATATAGAGCAGGAGTTGCCGGTCCTTCTCATCAATCTTCGTGAGAAGCCGTTTTACTTTCTCAAAGAAACGCAATTCCTTCTCCTGTTCGGCATCGAGAATCAACTCTTCCGTGCTTTGACGCTTGCTCAGGTTGGGCAGGATCGGTTCTCCGTCCCCTTCGTAGAAGAGCTGGTGGAGGGGGATTTCCAGTGCTGCCGCAAGCCGCTCCAAGGTTTCGAGAGACGGCACGGTGTGGCCGTTCTCAACCCGGGAGATATAACAACGCAAGAGTCCAGTGCGCTTCTCAACGTCGCCCTGGGATAGTGATTTATCTTCTCTTAACTTTTTAAGACGTGTTCCAATAACCATGGGCACATTCTTCCACGAAGTATTAACTATGTCAACCCTTTATATTTGTGGGGTGCAATCCCTCGGTCCCGGGCGCGCCAACAGGCGCAGGGGCGCCCCTTCTGCCTCCCGTCAGGGGCGGGTCCGTCGGTCGACCGATCGACTGACAGACCTGCCCCCACGTCGCCCCCCGCACCGGGATTGCGACGGAGTATTCATGGGCCCGCGGCCCACCTGAGGAGATGACAATCGGTGTCGTCACCCCCGCGTAAGCGGGGGTCCACGTCAGTCAGGAAAAAGCTGGATTCCCGTCGGCTGACGGGAATGACCGGTACAGGCTGATTTTCAGGAGAATGCAGACAGGCTTGGACCGCGGCCTGTAACCTATCGGCAACCTCCCTCGTCCCTGCTACTGAGGGAGGCCCAGAGATGGAACCTGAATGGCACGCTCGGAGTCTGAGGTCACCCACGAAGTCGAATGCATCCGACGTGTTCAACAAGGGGAGAGTGAAGCATTTGGTCCGCTGGTGGAGAGGCACCAACAGCGCGTCTTTTCCATCGTATTTCATCTGGTCCGCCGCCGTGACGAAGTCGAAGACCTCGCTCAGGAGATATTTTTCAAGGCCTTTCGCGCTATTCGAAGTTACAACTTTCAATCTTCCTTTGCCACGTGGGTGTCCCGAATTGCGGTGAACCATTGCTATGACTATCTGCGTAAAGTTCGCGCCTCGCGCCTCAGCTACTACTCGGAGATGACGGAAGAAGGCGCGCGCGAACTGGAGCGCAAGGCAGAAAGCCCTCAGTCGCGAGGTTTGGATCACGGAGAGAAGGTGGCTCTGAGGGACTTCGTGGGCCGGCTCCTCGAGCGAGCGCCGGAGGATGACCGCCTCATTCTAACCCTCAAGGAGCTGGAGGACCATTCCGTGGAGGAAATTGCCGACCTGTTGAAATTGAAAACGAGCACGGTCAAGGTGCGCCTGCACCGCGCCAGGAAGAGAATGCTTGGAGACCTGGAGCGTTGGCGGCAAGAAGGAAAATAGGCCATGGATTGCAAAAAGTTTCAGGATCTGGTCATTGAGCTGTGGGGCGGTGACTTGCCAGCGGAGGCGCGAGAGCACCTGAGCAAGTGCGCAGGTTGCGAGGTGTTTTGGCGTGACTCCCACCTGGTGCAGGCCGGCTTTGGCGCGTTGGCGGAGGAGGCGGCGCCGGAAGCTTCGCTCGGTTTTGCTTCCCGCTTGGTGCGGCGGCTGCAGGAATGGGAAGAGACTGGGGCGCGGAGCGAATTTTTCGAGACCATAGGCCGGCGATTCGTTTATGCTACGCTGGCCCTGGCGCTGGCGTTGCTTCTTAGTTTGGCCCTGCCGACCACGGGACCGGTGCGGGGAGTTGCCGGGGCTGATTTTCTGGGCCTGCAAAGCGCCAGTCAAGCGACGCAGCCCGACGTCCTGGGTGGTGACTTGGGTGATTCTCACGACTTGATTCCGGGAGGGCCGTCCGACTAAGGAAAGTCGGCCAAGGAGATCAATGAGCCGAAGAGCTTACCTCTATTTTGCCTTAACATTTCTGCTGGGTGCGATTGTAGGGGGAACCAGCGTTTATTATTATGCCTGGAACACCGGGCACTGGCGCCGTCCTTTCAACCGGCAAAACTATGTCCGCCGCCTCAAGGCCGAGTTGAACCTTTCCGATAGTCAACTCACTCAACTGGAGCAGATCCTCGACGGCACGACCAAGAAATTTCACAGCGCCCAGCAACAAGCCGATGCCCAGCTCAATGCCATCCGCCAGGAGGCGCGGGCCGGAATTCGGCAAATTCTGTCGCCCGAGCAAACCCAGAAATTCGATGAGCTGGTTCGCCGCTGGGATGAGCGGAGGCGGCGGGTCTCTCACTGAAACAGTGGCACGTAGGCTAGAGGGCGAGAACTGGCGTTACGCCGGCAGACGCCTTTCACTCAAAACGGTACATCTTCGTCCGTAATTTCGGGTTCGGCAGGCGGTTCTGCGGCGGGCGGCCTTTCCACGGGGAGGCGCTCGACCGATGGCGGCGGGGCGGCGGCAGGCACCGCAGCTCGCTCGCTATCTGCCTTCGAGCCCAGCATCTGCATCGTCCGCGCGATAATGTCATAGGATGTGCGCTTGTTTCCCGCCTGGTCTTCCCATTGCCGGCTTCGGATGCTTCCCTCGATATAGACCAGCTTGCCTTTGGTAAGGTATTGCCCGCAGATCTCGGCCAGCTTGTCCCAGGCGACGATGTTATGCCATTCAGTGCGCTTCTGCTGCTCGCCGCTACGGTCTTTGAAAACTTCATCAGTGGCCAGGCTGAATTTGGCTACGGGTGCGCCGCTGGGTGTGTACGTCACTGCCGGGTCCTTCCCGAGGCGGCCAATCAGGATCACTTTATTGACAGAGCCAGACATGGAAACCTCCCTGGCGCGACCCGCGTTTAAGCTGTACGTCCGCAGGTTGTGATTGCCGGGCAGGGCAAGAAAAGCGTCAGTCTGGAGTCAGTCCTAGCGTCGCCGCGGCGCGGTCGGGCTCTTAAGCTTTTGGCGGGCTAAATCGGCCTCGAGGGAGCGGGGATACTGCTCAATCAGGGAGCGCAATTCCCGCATGCCCTGAGCCTTTTCGCCGAGTTCGAGCAGCGCATATCCCTTCCTTAGCTGCGCTGTCGCGGCTTTGTCGCCCTGAGGATACCTTTCGATGCACTTATCGTATTCGGTGATCGCCTTTTTGTAGTTCTTCTCGATGTAATAGCTGTCTCCGATAAAGAACTGGGCGTTCGAAGCCCTGTCCGTCTCACCGTAATGCTGGAGATAATCCTGAAACGCCTGAATAGCGAGGTCGTACTGCCCGCCGTTGTAGTAACTCAAACCTGACTTGTACAGGCTATCCGGATCGGGAACGGTTGGCTGCGGTTTCGACATCGCCGCCCGGCCCGGGAGCGCTCCCACCCGGCGTGGCGCCGCAGCTTGGGGCTGGGCGCTCAGAGTCTGGATAATGTTCTGAGTCTGCGCCAATTGCTCGCCCAGCTTGCCGATGCGCGACTTGGCTTCATCGAGGCTTTCGCTGAGGGCCTGGATTTGAGTAGTCATGGAATCGAGGCGAGCGTTGGAAGTAGCCAGATTCTTCTGCGTCGAGTCGCGCAGATCGTCCATGTTGGACTTTATCTTGTTGACATTGTCGCTGGCCTGTTCGACCAACGTCTTCAACACCGCGGCCTGAGTGTCGACGGTCTTTTGCAGGTTTTGCACAGCCTGTTGCAGGGTGTCCATTTGCTGCATCATTTGCAGCATCTCTTTGCTGATCGCGTAGCCGGGCCGTGCTCCAGCTCCCAGAAGACTGAAGACGAAGCAGAATCAGTAGGGCATACTTTTTCAAGGGACGTCACCCTCGCTGTTTAATGTAAACTCAGGCCAGTGTACTCTCTCGATGGCGTCCGGGTCAACTGGCAGGGATGCAGGAAAGCCGAAAAGGCCAGCGATAGCTTGCGTCGCGCCGGGCGGATGCGGACACAATCCCCCCTTTTTCTGCGCCGGCTGCCCGTGTCAATGAGCCACGCGAACGTGCAAGGAGAAGCAGGCCGGGAGACCCAAGGGTTCCCGGCCCGGCCGTCTTACCTTGACTCAGTACCGAAGTGGAAGTGAGCCCGACGGTTCTTCTGCCAGCAATCCTCATCGTGGTCACTGCAAACCGGCCGATCCTTGCCGTAGGAGATGGTGTTCATCAGATCGGCGCCGATTCCCAGATTGACCAGGAAGCTCTTGGCGGCGGTGGCGCGTCGGTCACCCAGACCGAGGTTGTACTCTTCGCTTCCGCGTTCGTCGCAGTGGCCTTCGATGGTGAACTTGATATCCGTGTGTGCCTTCAGGAAGTCTGCATCGGAGGTCAAGGCCTGCTGGGCGTCCGGGCGGATGTCGGACTTGTCGAAATCGAAGTAGGCGTCCTTCATATTTTGCCCGAAGAGGTCGTCCTCGCTGACCTTAGCTTCCGGCGGTGGCGGCGGCGGCGGTGGCGGCGGAACGGTCACGGTAACCCTGGCCGTGGCGGTTTGAGAGCCACCCGGACCGGTAGCTGTCAACGTGTAAGTGGTGGAGTCCTGTGGGGTGGCCGTCGTTGACCCTTGCGCTTGAACTTTCCCCACGCCGGGATCGAGGGTCAGGTCGGTGGCGTTTTGGGAAGTCCAACTCAGCGTGACGGACTGGCCTTTTTCAACCGTGCTAGGCTCGGCCGTTAAGGTGACGGTTGGCGCCGGCGGTGGGGGCGGTGGGGGCAGAGGCGGTGGCGCCACCTGTTTCTTGTGGCATGCGCCCGCCAGAAGAACAACTCCCAATAAACCGACGAGAAGCGCAAGACTGCGTTTCTGCTGTTGCATGCTAAATCCTCCTTGAGCGGTAAAAAGAATTCTCGTGCTGCTGTGTGTGAATCGAATTACCTGGGTTACCCTTCTGCCGGCAGGGTCGGAAGCAATCGGCTTGCCCCGCCTCAGACTGGGTAATACCTTTGCAGAGCGTAGATACTAACATCAAGTCAAAAAGAAAAACAACCAGTTAATTACGAAAAGGGCTAGTCTTCGTCGTTTTGCTGGGATGCCGATCTCTTCCGGGAATCAACAAAGTTGAGGTGATTGTCCCCACTAAGATGGCACCTTCTCTTACTCTCCGAAAGAACTAATTCGACCAATTCGGGTTCCAGTTCTGTCCATCCTTGGTCAGTTGCTGAGGGTTGCTGCCATTGGCCAGCATCGTCCAAACTTGCCGTGTGCCGGAGCGTGTGGACTCGAAGGCTAGGTGGCGCCCGTCAGGCGACCAGGTGGGATGCTCGTTGCGCCGCGTGTCGTGAGTCAACTGGATGATTCTGCCAGTGGCGATTTCCATGACGTAGATGTCGTAGGTCCCGGTCTCTGACAGCCTCCAATGAAAAGCCAGAAACAAACCGTTGGGAGACCAGGAGGGGGCGCTGGCATCGCCGCCCCCTCCCGCGGTGGTTACGCGCCGCAGGTTGGTACCGTCTGCGGACATGATGTAAACCTGGGGCGTGCCGCTTCGGTCGGAAACAAAGGCCATTTCGCTTCCTGTCTTGGGATTCCATGCCGGAGAAATATCCACCCCTCGAGAAAACGTCAGCCGCTGGAGGTTGGAGCCATTGACGTCCGAGACGTAAATCTCCGGGTCGCCGCTCATGCTGGAACAAAAGGCAATCCTTTTCCCATCGGGCGACCAGGCGGGCGTGGTGTTCAGCCCTTTGTAACTGGGGAAGGTGATGCGGCGATTGGTCTCCAAAGAAAATATATAGATCTCCGGGTTGCCGGAAGCGTAGCTCGTGAACGCAAGTTTGGTATTGTCCGGCGCCCAGCGCGGAGTAGTGGAAAGGGAACCGTAACTGGTAATGGGATGCTGGTTGAAGCCGTCGTAATCCATTACCCAGATCTCAGAATGCCCGGCGCCTCCCTTTACAAACGCAATTTTGGTGAGATAGATGCCGGGGACTCCGCCCCCCAGGGCCTGAATAATCTCGTTGGCAAAGCGGTGCGCAGCCTCGCGCGTCGAGATCTCGTTCAAAGTGGCGACGTAGCGCTTGGCTATGACGCTGGGATTGGCCGCGTTGCCCATGTCAAACAGGCGCGCGGTAATGACCAAATTGGAATTAATGACTTCGGTCTTTCCGAAAGCCAGCATCTGGGCAGAAACCGGGGCCGAGCTCCAGGCTTTAAAGTCCACTTCCTGTGGCTCACGGGGAGGAGGCAAAGGGTAGTAACTCTTGCTGACCAGATCGAAGATGCCGGACTGCTCGAGGTCGTTCCATAAGGTCTGGTTGAACCCCTGGGTGAGGTTGACGAGGTTTTGCTCCGCTGAGCTGGCGGGAAAGTCCGATACGGCCATCTTGATTTTGGGGGCGCCGAGGTTAATTCCGATGCTGAACCAGTCCTGACTCTGGCTGGTGTGTAAGGCGATCAAAAGCAGCGGGAGAGTGGTCACAAAGAGCAGAAGGCAAAATCGAAACCGCTTGAAAGAAAAGCGCATGGGGTACATGAGCTCCAAAGTTATTAGATGCGCGCCCGCTCCTGCACAGATGTCTCGCGGTGTGACATATTTCGCGCCTCACAACACGAGGGAGTATATCAGGGCGTGCCTAAGTTTGCAATTCCTGACGGCATTAGGTGGTGGTACAGTTTGATCACCTAGCGGCGAGTTTACCTCGCCAATTGGCGGCGCAAAGCCGCCTCTGCATCAAACTGTACCACCACGCGGCATTATTGTGATCTATACACCGCCCCTCGAGGTGCCCCCGCTACCGCCGAAAATCAAAATAGAGATTCACCTTGACCCGGTTTCCGGCATAGTCGGGAGGAAGCGGAGGCAGCGGGTTTGAAGCCAGGACGGCCCGCAGAGCAGAGCGGTCAACTTCCGGCATACCGCTCGACTGTGTAATCTCCGGATCGCTGACCGTGCCGTCACGCAAAATAGTAAAAGTCATATAGAGGCGGGGCGCCTTCAGGATGCTTGGGCTGATCGTCGAGAGCAGCCAATTACCGCTGATGCGAGTGCGGACGGAAGCTACGTACCACCCATAGCGTTCGCCAAAATCTCCGCCTTCCCCGAAGCTGAGGCCACCTTCGCCTGCCCCGCTGACGATCTGGGTGTAGCTCATGGAAGGCTGGCCCCCCAAGCCGTAGGGGACGGCGTTGTCCTCATTAATAGGCTTTTCCTTTTGGATATGGGTATTGACGCGCTCGGCTCTCTCCGGCTTTACGGACTCTTTGAACTTGGGAATCTGGGCAGCCTTGGGTTCCGGCTCGGGCTTGGGGGGAGGTTCCGTCTGATGCAGTCCGGGGTTATCGCTGGCCAGGGTATTATGCGTGGTAAGCATGGGGGCGGGCAGCGGCACGCCAGGCAGGGATGCGACCGCCCCAATGCGCGTGGATCTGCCGCTTCCCCAGCTCTTACCCCAGCCGCCTCCAAAGGACGAGCCGAAACTCGTGTACCCGACCAAGAGCAGGAATAGAAGAACGTGCATCACCATGGAGGCAGCTAAAGTGCCGCCCAGCTTTTCGCGCCGGGGATCCACAACAATGGAGATGGCCTGAGCGTTCATCGTCACTTCGTTTCCAGTGGTTCCGTCACCACGTTTATGTTGGTGAGGTTGGCCTGCTTCAAAGCGTCCACCACGGTGGCAAAAGCGCCGAAGGGCGCCTTCTGGTCGCAGCGGACGAAGACCGGGGTCTGACCAGCGCCTCTCAGATGGTCCAGAACAAAGGAGCCGAGTCTGTGAATATTCACCGGATCGTTGCCCACATAAATAGTCTGACGTTTGTCGATCGTGATCACCACTTTCTCATCCGAAATAGCTTTGACCGTGTGGGTCTTAGGCAGGTCCACTTCAATGCCTGACTCGAGAATGGGCGCCGTCAACATGAAGATAATGAGGAGTACCAGGACCACATCCACGAAAGGCGTGACATTGATCTCAGCCAGCGAAGTATGCGTTCGGCCTTTCAGAGTAGTGAATGCCATGAGTTGCCTCGCTTTGTCCGTAGTCCGTGGTCCGTTGCAACAGACCACGGACCACGGACTACGAACGACCTCTCCTTGCGGCAGAGATGTTCCGTTTCTAGGTAAAAAATCGCTCCGTCAGATTAAGGAATTCGAGCGCGAAATCGTCCATCATGGAGCCAAATTCTTTGATGCGCTGAATGTACTGGTTGTACGCGATGACGGCTGGAATGGCCGCAAACAGGCCGGCGGCAGTGGTGATCAGAGCTTCTGAAATTCCGGGCGCGACGCTACGCAGAGAAGCTGTGCCCGCCGTGCCCATTCCATGAAACGCGTCGATGATTCCCCAGACAGTTCCGAATAGCCCCACGAAAGGTGTGACCGCCCCGGTCGTGGCCAGCCAAGTGAGCCATTGCTCCATCCGCGTCAACTCGCTGGACGAGGCAATCTGCAAAGCCCTCTGCACCGGCTCCAGACTTCGGATGTGGGGCTTGCCAGGGTTCTCGTTGACGACCGCCTGGCTTTCGATTTCACGGTATCCGGCCTGGAAAACCTCCGACAGCGGGCTGAACTTCAGACTGCGGCTGAACGTGCGGATCTCGGACAGGCGCTTGCTCTGCCGGAACACTTTCAAAAACTCCTGAGACTCCCGGCGGGCCGCCTTAAAGGTCTTATATTTGTGAATAATAATTGCCCAGGATAAGACGGAAAAGCCCACCAGTAACAACAAAACTATCCTGGCTACCAGCCCTGTGTCCGCAAGTAATTGCCAGACTTCTCCTTGGTAAAAGTTCTGTAGTAGCGCCAACAGTGCAACCAGCAATTAGCCTCCTTTGCAAACCATGAACTCCCCCTCAACCTTTCAACGTAACACAGCACCTAGGGTCAGTCAATGAAAGGGATGGCCCCAAGAATCGCGATTGGCGGGGTGAGGCGGTTGTGAGGAGGTGGAAAGGGTGACGGGCGCGACCTTCGGTTAACCGAAGGGAAGTCGCGAGTCAATTCAGCTCATGATTCAGGGGCCCATGCGTCCTCCGGATAATTTTTTCCCACCCCCCGCGGACACCGCCGCGCGGTAGTTCCACGGCTAGCCGTTTTTTGCCTCCCTGCTTCAGGTCCGCAGCGTCGCGCAACAGACCCGAGCGGATTGCAATAAGAGCCATTTCTCCAGGTCGGCCTTGATCTGCAGCATCCAGCCGCGCGCGTGGCGCACCAGCTTCCCCGCCAGCCGATACACCTTCCAGCGCAGCGTGGCCACCGTCACCGTGCGATAGGACGCCGGCAGCACCCGCCCTTTCAACACTTGCCCCAAATTGTAGGCTAACACCCCAATGGCAAAATACAGGGCATTGGCCTCCAACTGCCCGCACGGGTCGCCGCGGCGACCTCCATGCCAAAACCCACCTTCAGTTCCTTATGCCAGTTCTCGCTCTCCCCTCGCTGGTTGTGCTTCCAGACGACCTCGCTCGCCGGCTCCTCCCGGTTGCTGGCCACCGCGTGATAGCAATAGCGCTCCGCCTCGAACAAATTCGGCTGCGGATTCGGCCAGCGCAATACGATCAACCGGAAAGCTTGCTTGGTCCCGTTCAGGGTGTGCACCGTCTCGGCAATCTCGCGGTCGGTGGCGATGCCCGCTTGCGTCCGGTAGGGTTGCCAAGCCCCTGCCGGCAGGTTCTGAATTTCTCGCTTCACGGCGGCGTCCAGGTCCGCCGTGATCGTGAAACTGCGCCCTGGCTGGCTGTAATGGTTAATCACGGCCGCTTGGTAGGCCGCACTGTCGCTGCGGAAATAGATTCGCTTCCCCGGCGGCAGCGCCGCTTCGCAGCTCTGTGCAAACTCCAAGATCCCGGCACTGGGACTCTGATTGCCTTCCCGAAACTGGTGACCCACGCACACCCCGTTCACGTACCCCAGCAAAGGCATGTAGCCCTGCACGTGGTTATAGGTCCACGCGGCTTCCTGCTTCTCCGCCTCGATCTCTGTGGCATCCACATCCAGAATCACTTCCTCTTGCTCGAAACAAGACGCCACCAGTTTCCGGCTGACCTGCTGGATCGCTTCCGCCCCGCCCCGTCCTTGCCGACGCAGCCAGTCCCCCACCGTCCCGGCGTCCGGCACCGCTTCCAAGCCCAACTCCCCCAGCACCTCCTGCTCGGCCCGCAACTCCCGCAAGTCCTCCAGCCGCCTTCCTCCCGCATGCAGCATCCACACCAGCGCCTGCACAAACTCCCGCGGCTTATATCCTCGTCCCGACTTCGGACCCTCCAGCGCTCGGTCTACTTCCTCCCACAGCTTCACCGCTCGCGCCAGTTCCTCCAACACCACCAGCCCGCCCAGACTGGTCAGCCGCTCCGAACTTCTTTCCATCTTGATAGGCAGAATCAATTGCGGTAGGCTTGCTTCCATCGTTCACCCTCCGGGTGTGGGTCTAGGATTTCTCACAAAATCTCTATAACACACATCCCGTGAGGGTGAGCGTCTTTTCTGTGGTTTTCCGCCCCCGTCAATCGCGATTCTTGGGATGGCTATGAACGGGTCGTCCTATACATGCCTTAGAGCGGTAGTTTTGTTTGCTCTGCTGGCGGCAGACCTTTCTTCCAACGGATGAGGTGGTATCCGACCTGGAGGCAATAAATGCTTGCGGGGAGGAATTCTATTTGAATGCCTCCTACTTCGCAGCTTAATTCCTTCGTCTTGGACGTAACCAAAACTCTCTCCAACCGATTCGCCTGGCAAAAACTTAGAAGGCTCTTCAATTCGCCAGGGTTGTCACAATAGCGATCCGACCATTTCACCTCAACCGCCCATGCCACTTTTTGTTTACTGTCAAGGTGCACTATGTCAACTTCCCCATCATGCCATCTAGCGTAGTAAAGGGGAGTATCGCTATGAAACCACTGGGAAAAAATCGAGGTCTCGGCGAGTGATGCCACAGCGCTGTCGTCTGCCTTCAAGGGCGAGAACAACGCCGCACGCATGGATGGATTTGTGAGATAAACTTTGAAGAAGTTGGCCCTACGAAACCTCTTCGCATTGCGGTCCACGCGGTGGACCATCTTTATCAAGAAGGCGGCCTCAAGATACTCGATGTGCCGTTTAAGGGTATTCTTTGCCACGCCAGAGTTTTGGGAGAGTTCCCCGAGCGAAATCTCATTCGCCGTATTGAAAGCCAGAGTCGTGAACAGGTAGTTAAGTTCCTGAATATCGCCGATTCCATAGAGGCTCGGGAGATCTCTCAATAGCACCTTGTCGATAATATCGCTCTTAATGAAGCGGGCCGGATCGGCTTGAATTTGAGGCGAGAAAATTACTTCCGGATAGCCTCCAAAATTCAGGTAGGAGAGAAATTGCTCGTTTAAGTGTTCGGCGTTCTTAGACACGACACAGCCCTCTTGACCTATCCGAACCTTTTCCTTAAGTGCCTCCTCCAAGAGGGTTGTCTTATTCAATAGATACAAGTACTCGTAAAAGGTCAGAGGCGGGAGTAGAAAATCAGTAAAGCGGCCGGCCCCGGATTCAGTGCTTTTCAGTCGCAACGCGGCACCGGCTGAACCCGACGCAATGGATTTGATATTCGGATATGCATCTACGAGCGACTTAAGATGCACCTCCCAATTGCGCAAGTATTGTATCTCGTCAAAGAATACGAGAATCGGTTCTGATTTGTAGTTTACGCCGCTGGACTGGCCATAATATTCGAGTAGGTTTTCCAGGCTGAGGCCGTTATAAAGCGGATGGTCGACGGAAAGATAACAAATTGATTGGGGCGGCACGCCTTCATCCAGAAGAGCTTGCACAGCGTGATGAATCATCACGGTCTTGCCGACGCGCCGGGGACCCATCAAAACCACGGCCCGACGCACCGAATGTGCCTTGACCAGAGGAAAGAACAGCTCGAAGTAAGGACGAGGCTTCATTCCTTGATGGAGTTCGCTGACGGTGTGGTCACCATCCCACCAAGGATTTTCCGTCCGGATCCTCTGAATAATGTCATCTGGAGAAATCGTCTGCATGTACCCAACTTACGCCCCTTGACATATAAAGTCAACGTGTTGATCCTATCGCGATAATAGTTGCTAAGTTGCGCTAAGGCAATAGCTTACAAGCATCTCACAACGCTGGTTTCGGAACCCATAACTCGCCTTTGTTCAGGATGAGGGCCTTGCCGCGCTTGACGCGGGCAAAGGCCGGGGGTAGACTTCACCCCCTATGAAAAAGCGCACCTCTCTTTATAACTCAGCCGTACAACTTATGTTTGTGTTAATCACGCCGCTCGGGTTCGGCCAGACGCAGTATGATTTGCTGCTCCAGGGCGGGCACGTGATCGACCCCAAGAACCACATCAGCGCCGTTCGGGACGTCGCGATCCTGAATGGCCGCATAGCGGCCGTGGCCGAACATCTGGATCCGTCCGCCGCAGTGAAGACGGTCGACGTTTCGGGACTGTACGTGAGCCCGGGACTGGTGGATATCCACGTGCACGTTTTCACGGGCACGGGCGAGCGCAATTCCTACGCCGGAGACAACAGCGTGTATCCGGACGGCTTCACTTTCCGGGTGGGCGTGACCACCGTAGCCGACGCGGGCTGCGCGGGCTGGCGCAATTTCGAGGATTTCAGGGAGCACGTAATCAGCCGCTCGCAGACGCGCGTGCTGGTGTTTCTGAACATCGTCGGCGCGGGCATGCGCGGGGGCACGTTCGAAGACAACCTCGCCGACATGGAAGTTGCGCCAACCGCTGAGATGTGCTTGCGCCATAAGGATCTGATTGTGGGAATCAAGACCGCGCACTACGCCGGGCCGGAATGGACTCCCGTGGAGCGCGCGGTGGAGGTCGGCGTCAAGGCCGGGATTCCGGTGATGGTTGATTTCGGGACCAGTCGTCCGGAACGCCCCTCGAGCGAGCTTTGGACCAAGAAACTGCGGCCGGGCGATATCTACACCCACTGCTTTTCCGGGCTGCGCAACGAACTGGACGACTCCGGACACGTCAATCCCGCCATGTGGGCGGGACGCAAGCGGGGAGTCATTTTCGACGTGGGGCATGGCGGCGTCAGTTTCGCGTGGCGCGTCGCCATCCCGGCGATCCAAGAAGGTTTCCTTCCGGATTCGATCTCGACCGACCTGCACGTCGGCAGCATGAACGCCGGCATGAAGGACATGTTGAACGTGATGAGCAAGTTCCTGGCGATGGGTGTCTCGCTGGACGACGTGATCCTACGTTCCACCTGGAATCCCGCCCACGAAATCCAGCGCGAGGAGTTGGGCAACCTCTCCGTGGGCGCGCCCGCCGATGTGGCCGTGCTGCGGCTGGAGAACGGGGAATTTGGCTACACCGACTTGTACGGCGCACGGCTGCGGAGTACAAAGAAGCTAGTTTGCGAACTGACGCTGCGCAACGGCAAGGTGGTCTACGACCTGAACGGCATCACGCGTCCGGATTGGGACACGCTGCCGAAAAACTACACGTTTACCGGCGACTCGCGCTGGGACGCCGTGAGCCCGGCGCCAAAGAAGATTGCCAAGCCGCCGGCCAAGTAGTGTTCGACTTGAATCTCGCCCTCCGCCCCCGTGTCATTCCGAGCGGAGCGAGGAATCTCGCTCTGTGCTTCCTCCTCCACAATCAGGGCGAGATTCCTCGCTCCGCTCTCTCGAAAGTCACGTTGAGGGTCTAGACATAAGTGCCCTATTTTCCGTGAAGTAGCGCATTTTTCGTTGCAATGTTCGCACGCGTGACTTTCATTACCATGGGTGGGCCGCAGGCCCATGTACACTCGGAATGAAAGCGTGGAGGGCTTTTCCAAGTCCCACACTTCTCGGCCCTGAGCCGTAAGTGAGTTCCGTTCGTCCGCTCAGCGCCCCGTCAGAGGTACGCGATCACGTCAATTTCGACCAGCGAGTTGCCCGGAAGTCCGGCGGCGGCGATGGTTGTGCGCACCGGGGGCTCTGATCCGAAACGCCCCTGAAAGACCTCATTCATAGCTGCGTAGTCCTTCAGGTCCGCCAGATAAACATTGCACTTGAGGACCTTGTCCATCGAGGAGCCGGCTTTCTCGAGTTCCTGCTGGATCTGATCGAGGACCCCTTTGGTGTGTACCTTGATGTCCCCCGCTTGGTGGTACCCCACGCCCGCTATGAAGACCAGGTTGCCGTACGCGATCACGCTGTTGAACAAAGGCGTGCGACCGCTCAGCGAGCCGCCACTGAGCACTTTCTTGACCTCCTTGACCTCTTTCTTCTTGGCGGCGGCTGGCACCGCCGCGGCCGCCGCGGCCCCCGCCGCGACTCCAACCCGCAAGAAACGTCGTCGATTCGTGTTTTTCGTATGAGCCTCCTTTTGTTGCATCGCTCAAATTAACTACTCCAGCGGCAGCATGCTGCCGCCCACTGGAAACTCGCTCTACGGGGAGCACTGCCATGGTCTGCTGCCTGCGCGGCAGACAACAACAACAAACGATGACCTGACACGTTTTACCCGCCGCGGCGTCCGCCGGTACCATATTGATGCTTCTGCGCTTTCCAGAGCGCCTCGCCATACTCGTCCAAGTTGACCTTGCCCGCCATCGTGTCGCCATCCGCCGTCCCCGTGAAGTCATAGAAGAGGCGGGTGCCTTCGGCTGGAGCGGAACTCCGAAAGTGGACCGTGTTGGCGGCCACCGTACCGTTGAGATCGCCGCTGTAGAATTCCCCACGGTGCGTGCCGGACAGCTTGGCGCCCTGCTGCTCGAGGAAGAGGGAGTGGATCGCCGAGCCTCGATCGAACTCGATCCGGAGTTCCCACTGCCCGCCGACGGTCGCGGGTTCGCCTTGCGGCGGGGTGGGATTCTGGAATTTCGGCGGAGCGGAGAGCACCGCGCAGAGACGCTCTCCAACCGTCTTCTCGTCACCGGGAACCAGCATGTAGGGAACGATGGAGACCGAGCTGGCCATGTTGTCCGGCCTGCTGCCGCGGGCCCCAGCCAGCACCACGCGCGGCTCGGTATCGAGCAGCAGCCGGCTCACTTCCTGCCCGGTGATGCCCAAGCGCTCGCCGTCCCACTGAATGGAAAGGCTCGGCGTGCGGTTCGAAAGGTCCGCCGACGGCTGGTGGATGCTCGTGGTCACCCCGTCGATTTGCTTCACCCAGCCCGAGATGGTCTCCAGCCAACTCTCCCACATTTTCCATTCGGCCTGGTGATCGCGTTTCACCCACATCTCGACCGCCGCCAGCATGCCCATGATCTCTTCTTTGCCGACTTTCAGGGAGCGGCCGAAAGCGTGGTGCGGCGCGCTGTTGGCCCACGCCGCTTGGAGCAGGTTCTTTTCGCCCAGCAGGAGGCCCGCCGCCTGAGGGCCGCGGATGCACTTCCCGCCGCTGTAGGCGACGGCCGTGGCGCCGCGCTGGAGGTGAACGTTGGGGATGGTGAGGACCTCGGCCGCCGCGTCCACGATCACGGGCACGTTGTGGCGCTTGGCGGTCTCCGCGACGACCCTGGTTCCAAGTGGGCCGTCATCCTGCGGCCCGCCCAGGATGTAGGCCATAGCGGTGCGCTCGTTGAATGCTGATTCGAGCTGGGAAGCGTCGTGCACGGTGACGATCTTCACACCCAACATGCGGATTGCGTGGTCGTAGACGTTGCGCGAATAGGCCGGGATCACCACCTCGCTCTTCAACCCTTCGAGGTTGGGCAGACGCTGCATGCGCTCGGGATTCGTGCCCGCGAGGGAGGCTGACGTGCAGTGCGTCAGCGCGGCGGCGCATCCGGCGGTCACGATCCCCCACTCGGCCCCGGTCAACTCGGCTAAACGCCGGCCGACGCCATCCATCAACTCATCCATCTGAACGTAAGCGCGCGAGGCGTCGTCCATGGCCCGCTTGACTTCCGGCTAGTGTTTGCGAGCCGGTGATGATGGTGAACGTGCCTTTGGCGTTGATCAGCGGTTTTACCCCGATCGAGCGATACAGATTGGCGCCGTATTCAAGCGGGGCCGCGAGGACCTGCCGGATGCGTCCGCCCAAAGACAGAGCGGCGGTGGCCAGCGCTCCGCGTCGGAAAAATTCCCGCCGGCTGTGACCGCTCCACCGCTTTGCGGCTTTACTCCAAAAATGAACCAGCATGATTTCCACCTCTCAATCTGCGCAAAACGCCTGAACTGGCCTGCGCTGCGGATGAGGCAAGCTTCAGGTCATGCGAGATTATACGTCTGCTATCCGATAGGAGCAATGCCGGGCCGGGTGAGGGGGATTTATAGTCGAGAGTCGAAGGTCGAGGGGTTAAGAACTTCTCGACCCTCGACTCCTCGACTTCTATCTGTCGTATAATCGCCCAAGCGCGAAGCAAGCGCAGCGGACAAGGCGCCAGTGACTACCGACTACTGACAACTGACTACGGACCAAACCATGCTCCACGAAATCCACATTCAGAATTACGCAGTAATTGACACGCTCGAGGTTGAATTCGCGCCGGGACTGAACTTGCTTTCAGGTGAAACGGGCTCCGGAAAATCCATCCTCGTAGACGCACTGGGCCTGGCGCTGGGGGGAAGAGCTTCCCCGGAGGTGATCCGCACCGGCCAGGAACGGGCGCAGGTGACGGCGGTATTCCGCAGCGAGGGGCGGCCGCCCTGGTCAGGCTGGTTGGAAGAATACGGCTTGGCGCAGGCGGACGAGCCGGAAGTCATTCTGCGGCGGGAAATCCAGGCGGGTGGAAAGAGCCGCATGCTGGTGAACGACCAACCCGTCACTTTGGCGGCGGTGAAGTCGCTCGCCAGGTTGCTGGTGGAGATGCATGGTCAGAACGAACACGTGGCCCTGTTTGCGCCCGAGGCCCAGCTCGACTTGCTGGACCAGTTCGCAGGGGTTGAAGAGGATCTGGAACAGGTGCGCACACTCTACGCGCGGCGCCGGGAACTCGAGTCAGAGTTCGAGAGCCTGAGCCAAAACGAGCAGGAGCGCCTGCGCACCATTGACTTGCTGAGCTTTCAGGCGCAGGAACTCGAGCGCGCCAGGGTCGAGCCCGGCGAGGACGCGCGCCTCGAGGAAGAGAAGCGCATCCTGGCGAACCTTGAGCGCATCCGCGCCGCCGCGGGGGGGGCCTTTTCCGAGCTCTACGAAGAAGAGGGCGCCGCCTGCGCGCGTCTGGCGGCCGCCCTGCGGCAACTCGAGGACCTGCGGCGCTACGACGCAGCCATCGAACCTTATCTCGAGCCGCTGGCGGGCGCCCGGGCCACGCTCGAGGACGCTGCCGATTTCCTGCGCACCTACCTGGGAAAGCTCGAGGCCAACCCGCAGCGCTTGGAGGAAATCGAGGACCGGCTGGCCTTGCTCGACCGGCTGAAGCGCAAGTACGGGCAGACGCTCGAGGAAATTCTCGCCTACGGGGAGAAAACGCGGCAGGAATTGGCCAAGATGGAACATGCCGACGAGCGCCGCGAAGCGCTCCAGCGGGAGCTTGAAAAAGTGGCGGGGGATTTCCGCAAAGCGGCGGAAGCGCTCTCCGCAAAACGGCGCGAGGCGGCGCGCAAACTCGTGCGGCTGGTGCGCGAGGAGCTGGCGCAACTGGGCATGGAAAAAACCCGCCTCGAGGTCCACTTCGAGAGCTTGCCTCGAGGGGCGGGCCGGACCGCGAGGCGTTGATGAGGTGGAGTTTCGAATTTCTCCCAACCCGGGAGAAGAATTGCGCCCGCTTGAGAAGATTGCCTCAGGGGGGGAAATCTCGCGCCTCATGCTGGCGCTCAAAACCGTCGTGGGGATGAATCGGCCCGGAGCTGGAGCCTCGCGGCGGGCCGCTCGCACCTTCATCTTCGACGAAGTTGATTCCGGGATCGGCGGGCGGGTGGCGGAATCCGTCGGGCAGCGGCTGAAGCGCTTGGCCCGCGATGGGCAAGTGCTGTGCGTTACGCATCTCGCGCAAATCGCCTGCTTCGCCGACCAGCACTATTACGTGGAAAAGTTCGAGCGCGCCGGTCGCACCCTGACCGCAGTGACACAGCTTGCCACCGAGAAAGAACGAGTAAAGGAATTGGCGCGCATGCTCTCCGGTAGCCAGATCACCGACGCCGCGCTGAAACACGCCAGCGCCATGTTGAAGCACGGGACTTGATTCATTGAGTCATTGTGACTAATTGATTGGAGGAATTGGGGTGGCGCATAAATAAAAGGTAATCAATGCGACACCCGGTGACCTTTGTTAAAGCAGGAATTCCGGCTTGGGTCGTTCCGCCCGAACGAATGCGCTTATGGTTCGCGACCGACAGGGACGTTTTGTCCGACTTCCATAGCCCGCCTTGCGGGCCTGTTGTCCCGGTTGCCCCGCTCGCCAGGCGGCTTGAGGCGGCCGCCGGCATGGCCGCATCGTCGTCCCAGTTGGCCGTGACCCGTCGGCCTACAGCAGCGGACCATCTCGGGCGCACCGTTAAGTCGAGAGCAGTAGCATTGGCCTCGTGCTTTTCGAAGTCTGGAGCATTTCCCGCGGCGAATCCTGAAAAACAGAGGGAACGTATGCGCTAGCCTGGCTAAGGGGGGACGGCGCGGACCGCAGAGCTTCGCTCCGCGCCAGCCAGCGACTGCTCTATGGGGGTGGGCAGTCTCTATTGCGTAATTCTGTAGTAGGGACTCAGGGCGGCATCAAGAATGTCTTTCTGATCGCGGCTTGGATTCCATAGCATTTCTCCCAGCAGAGCGGCGCTCGCCTGGATCTCTTCTTCAAACAGTCCATCTTCGATCAAGCCGACCACAGTCATGGGCGCCGATGTGGTATCGCGAATCTCACGGAAGAATCGCGACGCGGCCGGATAGTTCTTCACCCACCTGGCGTTGACGTAATCCCAGCGCGGCTGCCGCTCCTCGAGCCGATCGTGGATAAACTCGTGCGCGCGCTCACCGATGATGAACGGGCCGTGATGTTCGAACTCACTCTCCCAGCGCAAAGTGGTCCACCCTTTGGCGCACATCGCAAATTCGCTACCCGGACGAAATGTTGCCAGCTTCTTGGAATAGTCGATTGTCGCATCCAGCGCGTCCAGTCCACGGGGCAGCTTGCTTTCAGGGAGCGCCACCTCGGGTTCATAGCTATAGGGCAAGGTGCCTGCATCCTCCCACACAATCGTGAGTCGAGGGTCGAGGGGCTTCAAGTCCGCGTAGTTCTCCATAATGGAGGTTGCATGGAGACCCCATTGAATGCGGAGGTCGGGGTGCTTGTCCAGCAGCGCGCGAGCGATGTCGTTGACCCAATCACAAGCCAGGCTGGCAATGGTTCGCCCTTGGATTCGGGTGTTCCACTGCTCTGTAAAAGTCTGAAAGTAGATGCCATCCATGCCCAAATTCCGATAGGACTCCTCGTACTTCCTCAGAACATCCTCCTTTACCAACCGCAGGTGCTCCGGATTTGTGGGATCGAGTTTGCTCAGGCCCCACCCCCATTGAAATCCAAGGATGACTTTGACCCCGCGGGAATGCGCATATTCGATAAATTGCCGGCAGTTCAACGGCGGAACGTCATTCCAGACAATCAACCTGTTCAACTTCAGGCGGGCCATGTTGTCGAAGTATCGCCTGTAATTGTAGAGAACGTAGCCCCATGTCCAAAGGCCCCGATTCTCGATGGTAGGCGCTTCTGCGACACTGAAGTCCGGCATGGCATCGAGAGTTTGCTGAAGATTCCTTTCCTGAGCGGAGGCCGTGGCCAGTCGCTTGTTGAACTCCACGACTCCATACAGCACGCCAAGTGGGTCGGCCCCAGCCACCACGATCACCTTTGTCTCCGGCTCCCACGGAGATTTCAAGCAGGCCAGAGTGTAGCCCTGTGCCCGCAGGGGCAACTTGACCAGTCCTCTGCGAGCAAGTTCCGCGATTTTGGGATTCGTTGCCGGCTTGCCGACAAGAATCAGACTCCGCTTGGCCATGGGAGTCTGGCTCCCCGGCAGAACTTCCAGAACGTAAGGAATCTGGCGTTGCACCATGCGTTGCAGCTCATTCACCGCAAACTCCTCGACGCCTTCGTAGGAACCGTACAGCAGGCTCCATCTCGGGCCCGCATAACGAACCTCTGCGCCACCAAGAGCCTGGACTGAGCCCTTTGTTTGGGTGGCTCGCTCTGCTCCTTGCTGTGCCCTGACACTCCCCAGGGCAGAGCACATTAACAGCCAACAAAAACCATAGGTCCGAAGCTGCGCCAGCTTGCTTCCCATTTCCCACTCCTTTCGACCAGCCAATCGAAATCCCCTCTCTTCGCCGAACTTCCACTCAGAACCGTGTGTAGCGCAGAGTCTCGCTTCTCAGAGACTCTGCGGCCCTTCCTGCGGTTCTTCCACGAGTCAAACACGGAGCGCGGCCCTGACGTAATAACAAGTTGTGGATGTTCTTCAAATGACGAACCGCAGAGTTTGAAAGGCGCAAAGTCTACGCTACCGTCTTCATATCCGCGTCCCTTCATCCGTTGGCAAGAGCCGGTAGCGCAGAGTCTCGTTTCTCAGAGACGCTGCGGCCCTTCCTGCGGTTCTTCCACGAGTCAAACACGGCGCGCGGCCCTGACGTAATAACAAGTTGTGGATGTTCTTCAAATAGCGAACCGCAGAGTTTGAAAGGCGCAAACTCTGCGCTACCGTCCTCATATCCGCGTCCCTTCATCCGTTGGCGCAGTAGCAGCCGGTAGCGCAGAGTCTCGTTTCTCAGAGACTCTGCGGCCCTTCCCTCTGTGGTTCTTCCACGAGTCAAACACTGAGCGCGGCCCTGACGTAATAACAAGTTGTGGATGTTCTTCAAATGACGAACCGCAGAGTTTGAAAGGCACAAACTCTGCGCTACCGTCTTCATATCCGCGTTCGTTCATCGGCTGGCAAGAGGATCTGATCGATGGGCAGAGCCCCATGCGCGCTCACCGTCCCGCTCAGGCTCCCCGTGTAGTCCCTCACGCTCGACCATGGTCAGTCCTCCGCCCGTTCAACCAGCCCCGCGCGCACCGGGTTCAGGTGAATGTATTCCACCTTTTCGTAATATTCCTTAACCGTCCGCACCACCCGGTCGAAGAACCGGGGCTGCCAGAGGAGACCCGACTCTTTTCGGCCGGCGTCGAGGCGCAGTGTTGAGCCCACCTTGATCGACTCCATTAGCCGCGAGATGGTCAGCGGAAAGCGCGGGAATCCATCGGCTGACGGACCACGTGATCCGGCAGGAAGACCCAGGCCGTAAGGAGGAAGTGGTGCTTCTCTCGCCGCTCCCGTACCACGCGGGCCAAAGACTCGAATTCAGGTTCTTCTAGCCTTGCCCGGTGCGGAAGCAACCGGCAGGTGATGAAGAAGAATCGGTCCGATAATACCAAGCGACGCAAGCGCGACATGACCCGGCATTATACGCCTGATTCCATACGCACAAGCCGCAGAGTCTCTGGAGAACGAGACTCTGCGCTACCGGCGGAGCAGGCGCACGACGATAAAGAAATCGGAAAGAAAAGGGCGCCGGAGTTTCGACACCGCCTACCTGCTTGCGTACGCTCCATCCTGGGCGCCGAACGGAAAGATGATAGGAAGGCAGATCATGTTTCACATGCTTCCGGAAGGTCGTTTCCTCCACTTGGACCTACTTCTCAGAATGACGAGCCCTGCGATGGGCGAGATTATCATCGTCCCCAGCCCAATAGCCCCAGCTACTGCATTAGCAGTGAAGCGCGAGGCCGAAAAAACGTGTAGGGCGACGTATCTGGCTGCCCAGCCCGCCACAAGACCGAGGAGCAACGGCCGGTCGGTGAACCAGTCTTGAATCCAACGCCTGCGACGTAGCGTTCGAAGTTTGCGCTCGCGCTCATCATGTCGGCGAATAGAATCCAGACGCGCCCGATGCTGCACTGAGTCAGCCTCACCAAGCTGGCGTCTCCGCAACTCATCGTCCAGCGCAAGCTTCGCCTCGTCGACGAGCGCCTCTCGGTCGGCTGCGATCGAGAGCAGTTCGCCGTCTGTCATGCCCGAGTAGCTGTCGCGGAAGGTTGCCGTGCTAGTACGTTCCATTCTATTGAGGGCCTCTCATTCATGAGAGCTTGACGCAAGTGTCTCACACACAGAGGCCAATTGCTATGCTCGCCCCACATACGCCAAATTGATGGAGCAGGTAGCACGGACCACCGCCCGTAGCGCAGACCGCCCGTCGGCTGACGGGTCTGCGGCTCTTCGTTGACGAGGGTTATTCGAGGGCAGGGGATGACCCCTGGCATGGAAGAGACGCGGACCGCAAAACCGGCGGTCCGCGCTACCTGCTTACATGAAGGCGTCCCTAAAGAGGGCCACCGAGGAAGCGGGGTAGCGCCTAAGATTCTGCTTCCAGCAAAATGTGCAGTCCTGATCCTTTGATCGCGAGCGGACTTCCGCTCGCCACGTCCTTCACCGGCTCAAACGGCACGTACAACTTCGCCGCTTGAACCTGGCGATGAGTAAACTTCCACACGTACTTCCTTGAAGCGTCCGAATTGTTGACCACGACAATAGCCCGCTGCTTGTCGGCGGAATCGCCATGGACCGCAAACACCACGTCGGGAGCGAGCGCCTTACCTGTGGTGCCCTCGGCTGCGGTTATGGTGGCGCCCTGGTTGTCGTAATATTTGCCGAGGAAAATAATCGAAATCAGCTCCTGCCGGATTCTGTCGACCTCGCGGAAGTAATTGGCAAGATCGTTGTAAAGGGGATCGGCAATCGATCCTTGGTAGGAGGAAGGTTCGATGCAGATCACCGCGCCTGTCAGAACGGCGCCATTGATTCCGCGAAAGTCGCGAGGATTGGAGACGTGCTGCACCGCCGTCCATTCCGGGAAAACGTATCTCAGAGGTGAGATGGTGCATCCTGAGGTGGCGCGGTAATACACGTCGATGTACGGAACCATGCGGTCCAAGCCGGATTCCGAGGCGAGGCAGAACTGCGGATTCACCTTCCGCCCCTTGGTGACCAGGCTCTCGATGGCCTCGACCAGCCCCTCGCACAGTGCCACGTCCGGCTTTCGGGTGTTGAGCGGGTTCCAGTCCAGGGTGCAGCCGACGCAGGTCTTGTCGATCTGGAAACCGTCCGCGCCCGCCTCGATGAGCCGCAGAAAACGCTTTTCCAAAAGGTCCTGAAAACCGGGAACGACGGAAGCCAGCAGGTGGCGGCGAACGCTGATTCCCTTCCGGGCGATCAGCGTGCTCTCGCCCCAGGCCATCCAGTTGGGGGTGCTGCCAAACTGGTCCTGGCGCGTGTACTGCTTCAAAGCGGGGTATTCATCGCCATCGCTGTCGAGGATGTTGTAGTTCACGAATGTCAAACATCGGGCGCCGCGCGATTTGATGGACTTGAGCAGAGCCTCGTAGGCGGCCCACCCACCCAACTTAGGTTCGGGGAAATATTCGGGATAATCTCGCTCCAGGCCGCCCTTGTCCCAGCCAATCAGCTCATGGCACTTGATGCCGTACTGTTCGGCGTCGTGCGCCCAACGGTCGTAGGTCTTGTAGTCGGCGATGATCCGGTCCTCCGGCTGGTAAATGATCGAGGAAAACCAGGATCTTTGCGCCCGCAGCCAACTGCCCGACTTGTCAAAGGGAAAGTGCTCGAGGAACCATTTGCGGTAATAGAGCGAGCCTTGATGCCAATTCCCTTGGTGGACGCGGATGATGAATTCGCCCGTGTCGAAGGTCTCTCCTGAGTTGATAAACGGGTAACGCACATGCGAAAACACCAGCCCTAATGGAGCGCCTGCCGCCTGCTCCGGTGTCAGCCAGCTATCTGTCTCCCCGGTGACGTTGGGATACAGGTAGGTGTGAAACGTGCTGTACCGAAGCGTCTTGTCGTGGTAGCCGAGGTAGAGCCCGGTGTCGTGCCTGGCATCATAGATCTCCCACCACGGCATCGGCATGCCGGGATAGTCGTCGCTGAACTCCGCCGCTTCCGCGCCGAGGCCGCGGCCGCCAGGAAACTCTCTGAAAAGGGAGATGTTGTGTGCGCAGGAAACATATCCCGGCACGGCCAGGCGAGCCTCGCGGCCGCCGAACTGGGTCCAGCCGCCGATCCGGGGAAACCAGAATTCCGACACAGGGTATTCGCTCTTGTTGGTGAGCTGTGCCCGGAACCGCACTTCGTCATCGGCCAGGGTGATGGTGTAAGAAAGGTCGAGCGGATATTCGCCCTTTTCCGACCGCATGCCGGAAAAACGGACGCTGAAGCCCGAGCCGGTGTTATTGACCGCTACCGGCTTGTGTTTCGCGCCCTCGATGTAATTGCATTGATAATCGGGCAACGGCAGGCAGATCCTGAAGCTCGCCAGCAGACGCTTCTCGCCAATCAGCTCGCTCTGGTTGCGCTTTACGACCAGTGAGGAGAGCGACCCAGCGGCAGGATCAAGCGATAAGGAAAAGTGCTTGTTTTCAACCGTCAAATCCGGCCGGCGCAGCGCCGCTTGGCGCCGTCCCGATCAAGACTCCGCCCGCGGCGGCGCCAAGCTTCATGAAGCTTCGTCGATTCATCGTCTCCCTCGCTCTTTATTATGCCGTATTCAGGAATCGTCACACTGGCCCACGGACGCCACCTGGGGCCGACGGTGCGGGAGTTTACTACTAACGGCACGGATCGTCCAGGAAGGTTATCATTATGTTAATTGGCTTTTTCCCTTCGCCCAGGGAAGCCGGTAGCGCGGACCACCGCTTTTGTGGTCCGCGTCTTTTCGGCCCCCTGATGGAGCGATCAAATTCGCGCGCGCACATCGGAGGGCATTCTCACGCGGTCCACGATCAAACCGTCCGTCGGCTGACGGATTCCTCGGCACTCAGGCCGGCGTATTCGTTGCAACGTGACCATCGCCAATCTTCCGGGCGGCTGACCAAACCGGCCTACCGGGTTAAGCAAGTGGCACGGGCCAGCACCCGTAGCGCAGACCACCGGGTTTGCGGTCTGCGGCTCTTGCCAAATTCGAGCGACGTTACGATGTTTCTTATAACGAACGGCAGATGAAAAGCCGCACAGGAATCCGTCGGCTGACGGATACCTGTGCGCTACCCGCTAGGCAGGCGCACGACGACAAAGAAATAACGATCGGGAAGAAAAGGACGCCGGAGTTTCGATCCGTCGGCTGACGGACGATAGAATACGGCACGGTGGCGGTCATAGCTACGGAAAAGACGCGGACCCGTCAGCCGACGGGCGGTCCGCGCTACCTGCTTTCGTACGTTCTGACCGCTGACCCAAGGGCCAGCGCTACGAGCCAAGCGCTGGGAGGTGCCGCATGAGAATCAGGAAGCAAAAATCAACAACTATTGCTGCCACGGTGGCTGCGGTGCTTATGACCGGCATGACTGGTGCGGGAGTCGGTGCGACCGAACGGCAATCTTCGCCTCCACCGCAAGCCCCTCCCGTTTCTGTGCCCGCGGCTGCTGCACCCGCAGCGAATCCGGCCGACGTAGGCTCCATCGACGCCATCCTACATGCCGCCTACGACACGATCTCCGGCCCCGCTGGCCAGCAGCGCGACTGGAACCGCTTCCGCTCCCTATTTGTCTCCGGAGCCCGTCTGATTCCCGTGGTTTCAAACCCCGAGGGCGGGTTCCGCACCATGGTGTTCAGTGCGGACGAATACGCTAAGCACGGCGACCCCTACTTCCAGAAGAACGGCTTTTTCGAGCGCGAGGTGGCGCGCCGCACCGAACGCTACGGAAGCATGGCACAGGTGTTCAGCACTTACGAATCGCGCCACGGCGCCGCCGACCCGAAGCCCTTCGAGCGCGGGATCAACAGCTTTCAGTTGATGAACGACGGCCATCGCTGGTGGATTGTCACCATCTTCTGGCAAGGCGAGACTTCCGACAGTCCGATTCCCAAGGAATATCTCGAAGGCGTGCATTGAGGTTCAGCCGGAAAGGACATAGCGACGTGAAAAATGCAGCGATTGCGCTCATGGGACAGCTCGTGGATACCACAGAAGAGGTGTCGGACAGGGTTCACTCGTTAAACCTGAAGGGGGGTGTTTCCGCGGTGCAAATTCGCCATCCCCGCAATTATTGCCAGCGGAGGCGGGGAGGTGGTCAACATGGCTTCCATCCTATTTTGAAAATCCAATCCTTAGCACGGTAACCGAATAAGCCGGGAAACGGTACTTGAAAGTGGCGCCGGCAGTAAATGTACCTATTGATGGAATTACTTTAGTTGGATTCGCAAGTGAATTTTCGTCCTCAGGCGCACCTGTCAGGGTAGTGGAATGACCTGCAGGATTAACCTTATCAGCACCTTTGAGAGTTATATTCACTTCTTCGGACGTGTCTGATTTGTTGGCTACTTTAAGGAGAATATCCTTTTTGCCGGATGCAGTGTCTACAGATGCAGACCAGAAACAATGGGCTGTATTTTGAGTGAAAGGTAAAATACGGGTTCCCTGATTATCGGAAAATAGCATTTTCTGCATATAGTACGAAGGGGATGCAAAGTTGGATACCGCATCATTCCAGACAATACAGGGTCCAAAATTACCGTGACCCACAAAGCCGGCATAATTGCCATATCCCGTCCACCACATTCTCTCAGAATTTCTTTCGCATCCCAGCATAAATGCCGCGTCTCCAAGGGCATCTCCAAAATTGCCAATTACATTCCCTCCGTTTCCGGAGACGGAGGATGCATACTCCGCTACACATATCTTTTTGCAGGCCGGATCGATGCTGTCGTACTTGTGGTATAAAACCGAGAGATCTTTCAAATAAAAATGTTCATCAACGAAATCAAGAGAATTGCCATAAGTGTGCGTAGGTACGTTTTCCTGCAGAAAGCCGTTGTACATGATCTTTAAATCAGGATAATGCGCCAATAAGGCGTCATGGATCATGGCATATCGTGGGCGATACTCATCCACGGTTTTCCACCCATTTTCATTGCCGATTTCAATATATTTGAGATTATACGGCGCCGGATGGCCGTTGGCCGCGCGCTTAGCTCCCCAGGCGGTGGAAGTCGGCCCCTTGCAGTACTCTAATAAATCCAAAATGTCGGTGATGATTGGTTGCATTTTATCCAGCGGACAAATACCAAACCACTCTTTGTCCCCTGCGTTTTCACTAATTCCAGCCGAGGTGACATAAACCGGCTCAGCTCCCAAGTCTTCGCACAATTGAAGATACTCATCCAAACCAAAATACAGGTCGTTCTTATATCACCATCTATTTCTTGTGGAACCGGGCCTTTGTTCAACAGGGCCGATTGAATTCTTCCAATTCCAACTGACATCCACACTGGCAGACTCAGCAGTGCAACCTCCCGGAAACTGTATATATTTGAGTTTCAGAGCGGCCAACTTTTCCGCCAAATCCGGCCGCAGGCCGTTGGGCCGATTCTTCCAGGTAGGCGGCATTACTGTAACCACGTCAAAATATACATCGCCGGTTGTTGAGGCATACAATACGAAACGGTTGTCTCCGGAAACTTTTGATACACCTCTGGTGGTGAGGTTGCAGGTAAAATGCTGCCAGCTCGCTGTCGGTTTAAAATCTTTTGATTCTGCATAGACAGCGCCGCCATTGCTTTCCAGTTTTGCTTTTAAAGTACCAGTAAAAGTTCGGCCTTTCTTAGCCCAGAAAGAGACTTTGTAAGTTGTATTGTTTTTCAACCCAATTCCCCAGTAACCTCCATTTGCCAAACCTACACTTCCTGAATCCACGGAAGTAACAGCAAGTTTAATACAATGCGTTTGATGACTATTTAGCATCCCGGTGTCGGAAGATGTTTGTGCGTACAAATTAGCATTGGAGGATCCTGTCTTCACCAAATACCACTCAGCTATGGGTTTTTTTAGCTCCTCAAATGAAGGATTGTTAATTATCTGTGCGTAGAGCCCTCCTTCGAACTGGTGGTTGAATTCTTCAAGTTGCTGCCCTCTGCAAATAGCGGCGACAACTGCCCCTGGTTTTGAAACATCAACAACACAAACACTCTGTGCATGGACAACAATCGATCCAATACCCCAGAGGGTTGTTAAAGCAGCAACCATCATTTGGCCATTTGGAAATCGCATCATATTTTTATCCTTTGATCTTCCTGCCCATAGATGTCAAGGCAAGTCTGTTGCCAGTCGGTTCGAGCCTAGATTCAAAGTAGCCCACTACCCCGCGGGGGGCGCACAGCCGGCCGCTTCGGGTCCGCGATTTCCCGGCTCATGGGGAATTGAACTGCAGGAGCCCAGAAGGGAGGCGCACAAATGGAATGCATTGTGTGCGCCACTCACGAGGTGCATTTTCGATTACTTTCCAGATTCACGCGCCGAGTTCGCCGTGCCCGCGGGCAAGGCTTGGATTTGGGCTGAACCACGCAGCAGTTCAGCCACGGTTTCGAAGTAGCGACTATGGGTGTGTCGGAGCGCCTCTTCGCTGGGAGCATCCAGAAGCACAACTTCGTGCTCGACGCCTTGGCGGTTCAGATCCAATTCAAGTTTGAGCCGTGCATCCTCTGCAAGCTGTCGCGAAGCGGCGTCAAATTCGCGCAACTGAACAATCGATCCTCGTGGACGATCATATTCAATCAAGAAAAACATGTCAGTCGCCTCCCTCCGACTTTGGGCTGCCTCCCCACATCGTGATCGCCTCTTCGAGGAATTGGCGGAGGTCTCGCCTTACCTGAGACACCTTCTCAGTCAGCTCTGCTGGCAAAGGTCGCAACTCCCGGTCCTCAAATGAGGCAATGAGGCTGGAAAGACGCGACAACATGTTCTGAGTGTCGGAGTCGCCACCGCCGTACTTTATCGCAGGATCTAGGACGTCGGATAGTTTTTCCGATAACTGAGCCCATAGATGCTGGAACTCTGTCCGAACTTGGATCTCGATGGGCAAGTTCCGCGCCGTGGCAATGATGTGAACGGCTCGGTAGCCGAAACTAGGTTTTTTCCGCCTATCGACGACGACGGCTTTCGGGAGCGCGTTCTTCAGCCGTTCCACAACTTGATCTTGTACGAGCATATTCGGCACAACCACGCGACAGCCTGCGACATCCTGCATTTGGCTCAGCCGGATTGTCTCCCGGCGAAGCTTTTCTATTATCGAGGTCGTGGACTTCGCTGGTCGTCCTGTTGGTTCCAACTGCGTCGTTTCCCGGATGGTGGCCACAACTTCTTCATAGGCCTCTGAAAACGACCGGCGATGCGCATCAAGTTGGGGAAAATCGCCCTCGGCTATCTTTCCCTTTCGAAGGCGGTCACCGAGTTGGTCCACTTGCGTCTTAGAAAGCGAGCTCACAAAATAAGAACGAGTACTCCCCTCTATGCACCGTCAACAATTTCGCCTTCGAGCTATTTCCGAGTATAGCATGATATCTTTCGGCCCTCGATGCGAATGGGTAGCCACGGTGTCACTTTGCCGACACCGTGGCTACTCACTTCCGCCATCACGCGATCAACAACAGTGACTGACCCGGGAGTACTTGCGTTGGAGCTGTTGCAAGTAAAATTCTTGTGGCGACAGCGGCTCTTCACCCCTCGCGACGGTGTGGTTCCGGTAGCGCAGGTAATCATATTCTCCAGCCGCTTCACGGAGGTACTCCCAGAGCGTGCGTAATTTGTTTCGGACTTTGCTCACTGGCACAACCCCCTCACCCGGCCCACTCCGGCTGATGAAAGCGCCGGCAGCGGGCCACCCTCTCCCCCAAGGGGGAGAGGGGTTGGATTTCTTAATCTTCATGTGGCTCACCCGGCTCCGTCGGCTGACGGACTGATGAAAGCGCCGGCAGCGAGCCACCCTCTCTCCCCAGAGGAAGAGGGCCTGGAGTTTCTACTCCGCTAAGCTGTAATTCTCGAAGCCACTATGGGCGCCTCGTTCAAAACCGGCTTCCTTCGCCGCCGTGCATAGAGCCACCATTGACGGCCGGCATCGGCAAGGATCAGTAGTACCACGCTCGCGAATAGGCCGGTGACCACGGCGTCCAACCGGTCATTGAAGATTTGCCGCTGCGATTCAGCAATGTGCGCGGCGGGGATTTTCCCTTCCGCGAGCTGTCTTCCAAGCTGGCGAGCGTGGGACAGGAACCCAATGCTCGGGTTGGGGTGGAACACTTTCTGCGCGCTCGCCGTCAGGGTGACGGTCGCCAGCCAAGTGAGAGGGAGCAGCGTCACCCACACGTGCTCCCATTTTCCCATCTTGATGAGCACGGTGGTGCACACGCAAAGGGCGATGGTGGCCAGGAGCTGATTGGAGATTCCAAACAGCGGCCACAGGCTGTTGATGCCTCCCAGCGGATCCACCACGCCCTCGTAAAGGAAGTAACCCCAGGCTCCTACGATGGCGGCGCTGGTCAAGATAACTCCCGGATACCACCCCGTCCTCCGCAGAGGTTTCCAGAAATGCCCACAAACCTCCTGCACCATAAAGCGTCCCACGCGCGTCCCGGCGTCGAGAAGGGCCAAGATGAATAAAGCTTCGAACATGATGGCATAGTGGTACCAGAGGGCCATCAACCGGGACCCTCCCAAGATGCGGGAGAAAATGTGGGCCATGCCAACCGCTAGGGAAGGCGCGCCGCCGGTGCGATTGAAGAGGGTCTTTTCACCAATTCTCAATGCCAGGTCTGCCATGTGCTGAGCGGTGACCGGGAAACCCCAAGAGGAGATAATCGCCGCCGCGTGTTCGGGGGCGCTGCCCACTACACCCGCAGGACTGTTGATCGCAAAGTAGACACCCGGCTCGAGTGCGGCGGCCGCCACGATGGCGGTCACCGCCACCAGCGACTCGAGGCAGCATGCTGCCATAACCCACCATGCGCGCATGGCTCTCCTTGGCGATCAACTTGGGCGTTGTCCCTGAGGAGATGAGCGAATGAAATCCCGAAATGGCGCCGCAGGCAATGGTAATGAAGCAGAAAGGGAATACCTTGCCCGCGAAGATAGGTCCGGTTCCGTCGGTGAAGCGAGTCAAGGGCGGGAGGAGCAACGTGGGACGCGCCGCCAGAATGCCCAGAGTCAACGCCAGAATCGTCCCCAGTTTCACGAAAGTGCTCAAGTAATTGCGCGGCGCGAGCAGCAGCCAGACTGGCAGTACAGAGGCCACAAAACCGAAGCCGATTACAATCAAGGCCAAGGTCGGAGCATTGTAGGTGAAAAGCGGAGCCAGCAGGGGCGAGGCCGCTACGTAACGACCGCCCACCACCGCTGCGACGATCAGAATGAATCCCCAAATTGAGGCTTCCAGTACCCGGTCGGGGCGCCAATAGCGCAGGTAGACTCCTATGAGGAGAGCGATCGGGACGGTCATGGCAATGGTCGAGAGCCCCCAGGGACTGCCTTTCAGGGCGTTGACCACCACCAGCCCCGCCGCAGCCAGAAGAATCACCATGATGCCGAGCACGCCAAACATGGCGCAATAGCCCCCCAACGGGCCGAGCTCATTCTTCGCCATCTCACCCAGCGATTGGCCATCGCGGCGGATCGAGCAGAACAAGGTGACGAAATCGTGTACCGCCCCACCCAGCACGCCTCCGATCACTATCCAGAGGGTTCCCGGCAGGTATCCGAACTGCGCCGCCAGGATTGGCCCCACCAGTGGGCCGGGCCCGGCGATGGCCGCAAAGTGCTGTCCTAAAACCACCCATTTGTTTGTGAGGACGAAGTCTCGGCCATCCTCGAGCCTTTCAGCGGGGGTGGCGCGCTGGTCATTCAGCTCCACCACTCGATAAGCCAGATAGCGACCGTAGAAGCGGTAGCCTAAAGCAAAAACGCAGCCTGCGGCGACCATGAGCCAAACGGCATTGATCGGCTCTCCTCGCGAAACGGCTATCACCCCGAGCGCCAGGGCGCCCAGGGCCGTGAGCAGGACCCAACCGAATTTCTTGTACACCCGCATTTGGCAAGGACTCCAAGGGGAAGTGCTGCCATTCTCGAACCCGACGAAATATATCACGTCCGGCTCCCCAAGAAGAGCGTACGGTCAGGAAAGCACTGACCGTAGCTACTCGCTAGCCGCCTCCTTAGTGCGAACCGACCCCTCACCCGGCCCCGGCGGCTGACGGGCTGAGGAAAACGCCGGCAGCGGGCCACCCTCTCCCCGGGGGAGAGGGCAAAGAACTCGCAGCGCCTGACACCTAACACCTAACGCCTGGCACCTGAAACCCGACACCTGCTCTTGCAGTTACGCCTCTGCTGTGTTACGTTTTGTGAGTTTCGAGCGTGGACTCACGCTTTCAGGCCCCTGTGAAGATAGAAACTCCTGAATCGCGCCTTCTGGCACAAATCGATCTCGAACGCCTGCCCGGCCACATTGCCGTCATCATGGACGGGAACGGCCGGTGGGCGAAGAAGCGCCGCCTGCCGCGGATTGCGGGGCACCGAGCGGGGATCCGGGCCGTCCGGCAGTCGGTCGAGGCGTGCGCGCGCCTGGGTGTGCCTTATCTGACCTTGTACGCCTTTTCGGCTGAAAACTGGAAACGGCCTCACACCGAGATCACGCTTCTCATGAGCTTGCTGCGCGAGTATCTGAAGAAAGAGATTTCAGAGCTCAATCGGCAGAATATTCGCCTTGCCGTCATCGGAAGAATCCACGAACTGTCGAAGCCGGTGCAGCGCGACCTCGAGAGCGCGCTCGAGAGCACAAGGCGGAACACCGGGCTGCGTTTGACTCTGGCGCTCAACTATGGCGCCCGCGCGGAACTCGTGGACGCGGTGCGCGAACTCTGCTCGACGGCCAAGCAGAATGGGGATGTGACCATCGATGAAGCCGCGCTCAGCAGCCATCTTTACACTCGTGATTTGCCTGATCCGGACTTGCTCATTCGCACCAGCGGCGAATTGCGCTTGAGCAACTTCCTCCTCTGGCAGGTCGCCTACTCGGAACTCTGGGTGACGGACACCCTTTGGCCGGACTTTACCCAGGCCGATTTGTTCCAGGCCATCATCGATTATCAGAAGCGGGAACGCCGCTACGGAGGCATCGGGCTGGGATAGAATTTCTTAATGAAACTCCGAATCCTCACCGCGCTATTGTTGATTCCCCCGGTAATTTACCTGATCGGCTGGTCGCCGAAATGGCTCCTGCTTGCCGCCGTGATTGCGGTGGTGGAGCTGTGTCTCCAGGAATTCTTTAAACTGTGCCAACACGCGGGTTTCAAACCCTTCTCGGGGCTAGGGTATCTGGCCGGAGCGGCGATTTGTGTGGCCCGAGCTATGGATAGCAGCAGATCAGAAATGTATTTAATGGTCCTGCTTGTTACGTTGGTTCTTGCGACGCTCATTGTCGCCCTGGCGTCCACAAGTGATCTGAGGACCTACCTGGGCGCCATTGCCACAACCATCTTCGGCGTGCTCTACATTGGCCTGACGCTCTCCTGCCTGCTCCCCCTGAGGTTTTCGCAGTTGGGCGCCAGCAGCCTCGACCTGGCCGGAACGGCAGGCAGCTCAACGGGCCGCAATCTGATGCTCCTATTATTCCTGGTGGTTTGGGCCGATGATACTTTTGCATATCTAGTGGGCCGCACGATGGGCCGGAAAATGCTTTTTCCCTCAATCTCTCCCAAAAAGACGCTGGAGGGATCGGTGGCGGGGCTGGTGGGGAGCCTTCTCGTCGCTTGGGGATTTGCCCGCTTATTCTGGCAGACAGCCAGCTTAAAAAAAGTTATCCTGTTGGCAGGTTTGATAGCACTGTTTGGGCAGATCGGGGATCTGGCGGAATCGGCGCTGAAGCGCGGCGCCAACCTAAAGGACTCGGGTTCGGTGTTGCCGGGCCACGGTGGTTTGCTCGACCGAGTGGATAGCTTGTTGTTCGGCGCACCGGTTCTGTGGCTCAGTCTGGTGATTATGGATTTTTGGCAATGAGTAAGGGATTGTGCATTTTGGGCTCGACGGGTTCGATTGGGCGGCAGAGTCTGGATGTCGTCAAAAATTCGCCGGACCGATTTCACGTGGTGGCGCTTTGTGCCGGAAAGAACCTGGAGCTGCTTGCCCAGCAAGTCCGTGATTTCGCACCAAAGCTGGTGTGCGTGGGAAATTCGGAAGGTATTGAGCCCCTGCGCGAGCGGCTTCGAAGTCTCGGAGCTTCCCCAGCCGTGCAGATTGCCTGTGGGGTGAGCGGGCAAATCGAGGCTGCGACGCATCCTGAGGTTGACATTGTGCTGTCCGCTTCCCATGGCACGACGGGGCTGGTTGCGACCTATAGGGCGGTCCAGGCTGGAAAACGAATTGGGCTGGCCAGCAAGGAGGTTCTTGTCGCGGCGGGCGAACTCGTGACACGCGCGGCGAAGGAGCGGGGAGCCGAAATCCTGCCGGTGGACAGCGAGCATTGCGCCCTCCATCAATGTCTTCGGTCGGGTAACCAAAGGGAAGTCCGCCGTCTCATATTGACCGCTTCCGGTGGGCCTTTTCTGAAAACTCCTCGGAAATACCTCGATCGCATAACCCCTGCCGAGGCCTTGCAGCATCCAATTTGGAGGATGGGTGGGCGCATCACTATCGACTCTGCCACCTTGATGAATAAGGGTCTGGAAATCATCGAGGCCCGCTGGCTGTTTGGTTTTCCGTCGGAGCAGATCGACGTCCTCATTCATCCCGAATCCGTGGTTCATTCCATGGTAGAATTCAGGGATGGATCGGTGATGGCCCAGATGTCGGTCCCGGATATGCGTCTGCCGATTCAGTATGCGCTGAATTATCCGGACCGAGTGGCCATGAAGGGTGATTCGCAGGGGTTGGACCTGATTACTCGCAGCAAACTGCGTTTCGCGCCGCCTGACACGCGGCGCTTCCCGTGCCTGGATTTGGCTCGGGAGGCTTTGCGTAGGGGGGGCGCGTTGCCCTGCGCCTTGAATGCCGCCGACGAGGTGGCCGTGGAAGCTTTTCTGGCCCAGCGACTGCGCTTTTCGGACATTCCGCGAGTGATCGAGAGGGTATTGGAACAGACGACTCACACAGCGTCATGTAGCTCCCTGGAAGAGGTCTTGGATTGTGACCAGGAAGCTCGAGGTCGCGCCCGAGAGGTTGTGACAACGATTAAGCGCCCGCAGGGTGGCGGCAGATCTTCGTGAACGGTGTCATTCCGATCCGTCAGCCGACGGAGAGGAATCTCGCTCTGGAAACAAAGCCAAGGCGAGATTCCTCTCCGTCGGCTGACGGATCGGAATGACAGGCTAGGCGGTTTTTCCCAAGTGTTTCAGCAGGAAGAGTGAACGTCATTATGGCTGTAAGTTTCATTACAGATGCGGCGGTTGTAGTTCTGGTCCTGGGCTTCATGATCTTTATTCATGAACTTGGCCACTTCCTGGCGGCTAAGTACTTCGGGGTCCGGGTGTTGGTCTTTTCCTTGGGCTTCGGCAAACGACTGCTGCATTTGACTAGAGGGGATACCGATTACCGCATCAGCGCCCTGCCTTTTGGTGGATATGTGAAGATGGCCGGGGACGACCCCTCCGCGGCTCGCCAGGGCGATCCCGGGGAGTTTCTGGCCAAGCCTCGTTGGCAGAGGTTCGTGGTGGTGATGATGGGGCCGATTATGAACATTCTGCTGGCCGTTCTCCTCCTGGCGGGTCTCTACAAGTTCCATTTCCCGAAGCCCGCTTATGATGAACAGCCCGCTAGGTTGGGCGATGTGGAAGCAGACTCACCGGCCAGCCAGATCGGCCTGATGGCGGGCGATCTGGTGGTCCGCCTCGACGGCCTGCAACACCCCCGCTGGCAAGACGTGCAAATCAAAATCCTGACCACAGTGGGCGAGGCTATGCCGCTCGAAATCGAGCGTGATGGCAAGGTTTTGAGCCTGGCGCTCACGCCGCGCGCCGAGGGGCCGGACCGGGAAGGGTATGCCGGCTGGTACCCTTATGCGCCCGGGGTTATAGATAAGGTTGAGCCGGGACTGCCGGCGAATCAGGCAGGACTCGTGCCTGGGGACCAGATTGTGGGCGTTGAAGGGCGGAAGGTTCTGTATTGGCCCCGTGTCGCTTACGCGCTGCAATCCACCAAGGGGAAACCGGTTCAACTTTCGGTCCTTCGTGGGGGGCGGGAATTCCGAGTCACGTTGACGCCGGTTCTTACGGACGTGATGGGGGAAAAACGCTGGCGTATTGGAGTCTCTTTTCACAGTGACATAGTCGTAAAGCGGCTGCCCTGGGGCACGGCCATCCAGGCTTCGTTCGAGGATAACTTGCGGGACTGCCTCGCGTGGGGAGACGCGGTCAAGAAGATATTGACCCATCGCCTCTCTCCCCGTTCTCTCGCCGGACCTATCGGCATAGCGCAACTTTCAGGTGAGGCGTACCGGGCCGGAATGCCTCAGCTCGTGATGCTGGTCTGTTTTATCAGTCTCAATCTGGGTCTCTTCAATTTGTTGCCCATTCCGGTTTTGGACGGGGGAGTGATCCTGCTGCTGCTCATCGAAGGTCTGATTCGCCGCGACCTGAGCTTGCAGGTAAAAGAGAGGTTTTTGCAGGTCGGTTTCGTCTTCTTGTTGTTGCTGGTGGTGTTCCTGGTGTGCAACGACATCCTGAAGACGCTCCGGCCGTACTGAAAGGGGCTTAGGCCTAAGGGCTGGGGCTTGGGGCTAGAAACTGGGAACTGGGGCTGGGGACTAGGGGTTGTGGCAATTCTGAATTATGAATAGTGAATGGTGAATTGCGAATCGCCGAGTGCCCCGTATTGAGAGAGATTGATTCTTGAATCCCGGATCTTGAATCTCGAATCCCGAATCTTGAATCTTGGATCTCGAATCTTGAATCTCGAATCTTGAATCCGACCGTCGTCGTACCCCGTTTTGAGAGAGATTGATTCTTGAATCCTGGATCTCGAATCTTGAATCTCGGATCTTGAACCCGACCGTCGTCCGGCCCGTTCTACACGAGGCTGAGAGCTGACGGCGGAAAGCTGGCAACGGATCACGGACCCGCCGCGGCGGGACTACTGACCGATTTTAAGAGGCTTTCGTGAATTTCAGCGATACCGAGTATTTTCCTCCGCGGCGCAAGACGCGCCCCGTCCGGGTCGGCCGGCTCATCATTGGTGGCGATGCCGCCATTGTGGTGCAGTCGATGACCAAGACGGACACGCGCGAGGTTGGGAAGACGGTCGAGCAAATCCAACAGATGGAGGCGGCGGGCTGCGAGATCGTGCGCTTGGCGGTCCCCGATCTGGAAGCGGCAAAAGCGCTGCCCGAGATTCGTAAACGCTGCCCCGATTCGATCCTCGTCTCGGATATCCACTTTCAATACAAGTTCGCCCTGATGGCTCTTGATGCCGGAGTGGACAAGCTCCGCATCAATCCCGGAAACATCGGCGACGCCGAGAAAGTTCGCCTGGTGGTGCGCCGCGCGCAAGAGCAGAAAGTTCCCATCCGCATCGGGGTGAATGCGGGGTCGCTGGAGCGGCGGCTGCTGGAGAAGTATGGCTATCCGACGCCCGAGGCCATGGTGGAGAGCGCCCTCTATCACATCCGCATTCTCGAAGAACTGGGATTCACGGACACCATCATTTCCTTGAAGGCTTCCAATGTGAAGCTCTGTGTTTCAGCCTATCGCTTGCTCGCGAAACAGGTTGATTATCCCTTTCACCTGGGGATTACCGAGGCCGGCACTCAGTTCACCGGGACCGTCAAGTCGTGTGTGGGCATGGGGATGCTGCTGGCCGAAGGTATTGGCGATACGATTCGCGTCTCGCTGGCCACCGATCCCGTCGAGGAAGTTCGCGTCGCCTACGAGATGCTCAAGGCGCTCGAGTTGCGCAGCCGCGGGCCGGTGGTGATTGCCTGTCCCACTTGCGGGCGCTTGGAAGTTGACCTTTTCAAGATCGCTGCCGAAATCGAGCAGGCCACGGCCCACATCAAGATGCCCTTGAGCCTGGCCGTCATGGGTTGCGCAGTGAACGGTCCGGGCGAGGCGCGCGAAGCGGACCTGGGCGTGGCGGCGGGGCGCGGCAATGGCATGATCTACAGGGAAGGGAAGGCCATTCGGCGCGTCAGCGAAGCGGAGATCGTTCCTGCCCTGCTGGAAGAGATCGAGCGATTCGTGGCCGACAAAGCCGCCGGGACTGATACCTCGCCCAAGGAGATCACCCCTCAACCTGCTCCCACCACTGTCTCTTCCTTTCCGATCCTGAAGTAACAGCCGGTTCATCTTTCACAGACCAACTCCAGTTGCAACGGCAGCCCCGTGAGCGTATAATGTCTTACTTGAATCTTACTCAGTGTGGATGCGAGGCCGGGCATGGAAACGACTAAACTCTCGTCAAAAGGTCAGGTAGTCTTGCCCAAGTCGGTACGAGATGCGCGGAGTTGGGAGCCGGGCACGGAATTTGGAGTGGAAGAAGTATCGGAGGGGATTCTGCTGCGGCCATTGCGATCCTTCCCATCCACCAGCATCACCGAGGTTTTTGGCTGCCTGAAGTACACCGGGCGGGCGAAGACTCTCCGTCAGATGGAGAAGGCTATTGCCCGAGGCGTGAGGGCGCGGCATGATCGCGGTCGATACTAACGTTCTGGTTCGGTTCCTGGTGCGCGACGATGCGAAGCAGGCTGCTCGTGCTGCGGCGCTGATTCAGGCCAATGAGATTTGGGTCTGCAAGACCGTGCTCTTGGAGACCGAATGGGTTCTCCGCAGCCTCTACGGCTTCTCGCCGGAGAGTCTGGCGGGGGCTCTGAGGGCCCTGGCAGGGATCAGATCGGTATTCCTGGAGGATGAGCTCGCGGTAGCGAAGGCGTTGGAGTGGCTCAAGGAAGGTCTTGACTTTGCGGACGCGCTGCATTTGGCGAGCGCTGGGAACGCCAGACGGTTCGCCACCTTCGACCGAAAGCTCGCCAGGCAAGCCAGGCGCACGACCACGCTCGAGACCATTCCCCTTTGATCCGAGATTATAACTCAAGCTTGTGCGCTTGTTTAATAACTCATGTGTTTTCAATAACATTCCCGCATTTGACGAGTAAGTACCTTTGTTTTCTATAACATTCCCGCTTTCCCCCCAAGTCTTCCACGGAGATGATTTGTTTTCATAGACATTCGCGGGTCGCTCGTTCAATTTTGAAGAATTCCTTCTTGCTTCCCGCCAGATTGGATACTTTCTGTCCATCGCGCGGCGGGCCAATGTGCGGACATGTTGTCCCGCTTGGCACATTCTCGGGAGTGGGTCGGGCCGGGCGGTACCAGGCCAGCATAGTGTTCCCAGGAGGCCGTGACCTCCTGCGCAGCTTCAACGTAGCATTCTAGCCTATGTTTTTCCGCTTGTCAAGAGACAGGAAGTCTGTTTGGCAGGAAGTCTGTCTCGGTCCGACCCGGGACGGCACGCACGCCCGCTGGTCCCGCCCCGGCGGGATTCGCGCTACGTTGATGCAGTGCGTGCGGAGCGGTCGGTTTAAACCCGAATTCGTAAGGCGGTTGCTAGTAACTTTCTGGATCGCTTTCTGGTGCGCGACGATGCGAAGCAGGCTGCTCGCGCTGCGGCGCTGATCGGGGCCAACGAGATATGGTTCTCCAATTACCTGAATTCTTCGCTTCCACTTTTCCCTTGCTTACCGAGGGGAGTTGTTGTATTGTGCCCTCGGTAACCGAGGAGGAAGATGAGCAAACCATCTGATTTGGTCCAGGGCACCCTGGACTTACTTATCCTGAAGGTGCTGGCGCTGGAGCCGCTCAACGGCTACTCCGTCAGCCAGCGGCTGAAACAAGTATCGGGTGACGTCCTGCACGTCAGCGACGGCTCGCTCTACCCGGCTTTGCACAAGCTCGAGCAGGAAGGCTGGATTGCGGCCGAGTGGAGACCCAGCGAAAACAACCGCCGTGCGAAGTATTACGCGCTGACGCGGCTCGGCCGAAAGCAACTGGAGAAAGAGGCAAGTGACTGGCATCGGCTGTCGGTAGCGATTTCGAACGTGGTGAAGCTGAAGGAAGCCTGAGCACGGCGAATGCTCGGGAAGAGAACATCATGCGCCCAGAACACTGGATTTACACGCTCCCGCTGCGCCTCCGATCGCTCTTCCGCCGCCCCCAGGTGAATCAGGATTTGGATGACGAAATCCGCGACCACCTGGAGCGAAGAACGGCCGACTACATCGCCCGGGGCCTCTCGCCCGAAGAAGCCCGTTATGCCGCGCGACGCGAATTCGGCGGCATTGAACAGGTCAAAGAAGAGTGCAGGGATAGTTGGGGTGTACAGCTTATCACCGAACTCGTAGAGGACCTCCGCTACGGCCTGCGCCAGTTGCGGCGCAGCCCCGGCTTCACGGCGGTCGCTGTGATCACGCTGGCGTTGGGCATCGGCGCGAACACCGCCATCTTCACAGTGGTCAATTCTGTGTTGCTCCAGCCTCTGCCTTATCCTCATCCTGAGCAGCTTTTCTCGATCCAATCGGGCACGTTTGAGAGGGGCTTTGGCCCGCTCACCGACGTCGAGTTTGGGGAGTACGAGAAGCAGAGCCGAGCGTTCGAGCATCTGGCCGCGTTTAGTGCGGCCATCGCCAATCTCAGCGGAGCCGGCGAGCCCGTGGTGGTGCGCCGTTGCGAGGTCACGTCGGGGTTCTGGCAGACCATGGGCATCGCTCCTGCGCTCGGACGAACCTTTCTGCCTGGAGATGAGAAGGGCCCTGGCCGCGGCAGTTTGGTGCTAAGCGACAGAGTTTGGCGTGCGCAGTTTCATGCCGATCCGGGAATCATCGGGAAAAACCTCACCCTGGATGGGATCGCTCACACCGTAGTGGGAGTCATGCCTGCCGGCTTTGCCTTTCCCTCTGAGCAAGGCGTATGGTCGCTGGCATCTCTCGATCCGCTGAAGTTCAAACTCGCGCGGCAGGCAGTCATCGGGCGTTTGAAGCCCGGCATCAGCACGCGGCGAGCCCAGGCCGAGATGGATGTCATTTCCCCCCAACTTTTTCCGATTAAGGAGCGCGGGCAAAACCTGCGCCTTTTTCCCCTGCACGAATACGTAGTGGGTGATGTGGGGCGCTCTCTGCTTGTGCTTCTTGGCGCCGTGGGATTGATCCTGCTGATTGCGTGCGCCAATGTTGGCAACTTGCTCCTGGCGAGGGGCCTCGCTCGCCGACAGGAGATGGCAATCCGAGCCTCATTGGGCGCCGGGCGGCTGAGGCTTGTCCGCCAAATGCTCAGCGAAAGCATAACACTGTCGCTCTTCGGCGGTGCGCTAGGGCTGCTTCTGGCGGCGTGGGGAGTCCGTGTTTTTCTCTCGTTGGTTCCGCCCGGGGATTTGCCTCGCATCCGGGAGATCCATCTGGATGGGTGGGTACTGGCATTTACTCTACTGGTTTCCTTGCTGACTGGCCTTATGTTTGGCGTTGCTCCCGCCGTTCACCTCTCCGGCGTACCGTTGAGCGAATCGTTACAGCAGGCAGGGTCGCAACGGGTTACGGGAAGCGGTCAGCGTCTGAAGAATGCGCTGGTAGTTTCGGAACTGGCGCTCGCGCTGGTACTGCTCATCGGTGCCGGCTTGCTGATCAAGAGCTTCATCCGACTTCGCATGGTGGACCCCGGATTTATTCCGGAAAATGTGCTCACTATGACTGTCTTCCCCCCTCAGAACCGGTCGCTGGAGCAACTGAAGAGTTTTCACCAGCAGGTGCTAGAAAAACTTGAGACTCTGCCGGAAATCGGTTCTGCCGCCGCAGTGAATTGGCTGCCCCTCGGCCATGCCCTTGTCAGCGCCAGCGTCGGTGCTGAGGGCCAGGATATCTTCGACCAGACTGTCGCCTGCGGGGTGGGCGTGAGCCACGATTACTTCCAGACAATGGGGATTCGTCTATTGCGTGGCCGCTATTTCAACGTCTGGGATAACGAGAAGGCTTTGCCGGTCGTGATCGTGAGCGCAGCGACCGCCAACCGCGTCTGGCCGGATCAGAACCCACTCGGCAAACGAGTGTACTTCAAGCCTTACCCGGGGCCACAGGACTGGCTGACCGTTGTTGGGGTGGTGGAAAACGTGAGGCAGCAGAGCCTTGCGGAATCGCCGCCGCTGGCCGTTTACCAGCCCTACTTGCAGGTTTCGGACCCCATTTATCTGTCCAACATGGTCTACCTCGTTCGCAGCACGGCCAACCCTACCAGCATTGCCGCGCTCATGCGAGGACGGCTGCCTGACGTGGATAAGAACCAGCCGGCTTACGCGGTCGAGACCTTGCAGGACTTAATCAGCGGCTCAGTAGCCCAGCCTCGCTTCTACTCGAGACTCTTAGGCGCCTTCTCTGCCACCGCGCTGTTGATCGCGGTCGTTGGGATATACGGCGTCACGGCATTTTCTGTAAGCCAGCGTACGCACGAGATTGGAATTCGTTTGACCCTCGGGGCGGAGCGAGCCGACATCTTGCGGATGATCCTTCAAAGTAACTTGCCTATTATCTTCTTTGGAGTGGGGCTCGGATTGTGCGGCGCGGTCGCGGTCACCCGTGTGCTTCAGAGCTTCCTGTTTGAAGTGAAGCCGACCGACACAGCGACCTTTGCTGCTGTCTCCGTGCTGCTAGCCGCCGTAGCACTGCTGGCCACCTATATCCCCGCTCGCCGGGCAATGAAGGTCGATGCCATGGTGGCGCTGAGATACGAATAGGTACGAGGTGTCGGAAAGTCCGAAGATAAATGTTGGTGTAGATTGAAATATGGTCGCGCTGATGAAACCTTTTAGATAATAGCATAGTCAATGTATACAAGGAGGCACGCTGATGCACCACGCTGCGAGCCCTTCTGCAACACTCCACCTGTTTGTCCTCAAGGCCTTGGCTCGTGCTCTACGCAGCGGGCAGTTTTTCGTGGACCGGGCACGAAGATTGTGCTATACGGCCGCCATGCTGAGTGTGTGCAGGAGCAAGTTCGCCTGTCTCGCATGCGTGTTGTGGCTCCTGTGGGCTGCCCCGCTGCCGGCGGCGCAGTGGACTCCTCTTTGGTCGACGGATGCACAAATCTTCGATGCCTATCGCCGCAGCGACCCTATCACCAAATGGCCTCTGAAAAAAACGCTGCATCAGATCCGGGAACTCAAGGGACTCGAACCCGCCCCGGACGAGTCTCAGCTTCCCGAGATTTTGCGCCGCGTCAGTGCGAATCTCCAGAAATTCGTCGTGGACTTCGTCGATACCACTTCGCTGGAGACCATCAAGCAGACCGAAATGCTCCCCCCTGACGCGGATCGGATATATGTGGGGGATGGGGGGGTCGCTGCGCCGACAGTTCCCCCCGTGCGTCGCATCACGCAGAAGTTTCGCTATTTGATGCTGGCTCGGCGGGAGGGCAGCGCGTTCACTCTTGTCGAGCACCGCACCGATCTACAAGGGCGGGAAGAACATCCTCAGAAACGAGCTAAGAACTTCATCAAGACGACAGGCTTTGCCTCGATGCCCCTTTTCTTTGGGCCCCTGCAACAGCGTTGGTCTGACTTTCGTCACCTGGGTCAGCAGACGATCGGCGGCACTCGCACCGAGGTGGTGGCCTTCGCCGAGCACATTGAACCAACGGCGGTTATGGGCCGTTTCGCCCTTGGCGAAGCGTCCATCCCGATCCTTCTCCAGGGTGTGGCCTGGATTCGCAGCAGCGATTACCAGATCCTCAAGATGCGGACGGACCTGCTTGCACCCGTGCCGCCAGTCAAGCGGGTGACGACGCTTGTGCTCTACGCAAGAACGCAGTTTGAAGCAAGCCCCACGACTTTATGGCTTCCCAAAGGAGTGGAGGTCAAGGTGGGCTTGGGCGAGTACGAGTTCGCCAATCGTCACACGTATTCGGATTATCGGCTGTTCAGGGTCAAGTCCGTCATCAGGACGGACCTCCCGACGGCTCAGCAACATTGATGTCAGGCTCGTATATGAGCAAGGTAGCGCGGACCTGCTTCTTAGGTCCGCGGCCTTTTGGCAGGGCATGTCGTAGGAAGTGAGGACCTAAGAAACAGGTCCGCGCTTGCTCGCTTCGTTCACTGCCGCCGAGTTGCGGAACACCTGAAAACGAGCCCCGAAGGGGCGAACTACCACAGCCCAGGCCAACGGCCTGGGTCCGACAGCGCATTCCCGCTTAGCCGCAAGCCCTGAAGGGGCGAAATAGCGTCAGGGAATGGACCCGGATGGTCGTCTACCCTGGTTCGGTGGTCTACCACGCCCCTTCAGGGCTCGAAAACCGCGAGGGGGGTAAACTTGCTGGACCCAGGCCGTTGGCCCATAAGCGTTAACCTAAGCGGTTGCCCCTTTCGAACGAATTGGGGTATGCTGTGGGCATGGAGGCTTCGAACCCGGAGGTTGGGGAGTTGGAGAATTGGGAAATCCTACGCACGTTTTTGCCACCGGAATGGGCCGAGCAGGCGCGTCGTCTCGGGGCGATGCGGCGGGCTCGTTACATCTCTGATCCGGAAACGGTGCTGCGCGTGTTGCTCCTGCATCTGGCCACGGGCTGCTCTTTGGCGGAGACGGCGGCACGGGCTTCGGCCTCCGGATTGGCACAGATCAGTGCGGTAGGAGTTTTCAAGAGGCTGCGCGTTGCCGAACCTTGGGTACGCTGGCTGGCGCAGCAGATGCGGGGCGCCGCCGAGTTACCGATGGCGGTGGCGGGGCGGCGGGTACGGGCGATTGATGCCACCTGCGTCTCCGAGCCGGGCAGCACGGGGACGGACTGGAAAGTTCATTGGGCGGTGAATTTGGCCGACCTGCAATGCGATTTTTTCCAACTGACCCCCGTCCAGGAAGGCGGGGAAACCTTTCGGCGCATACCCGTCGTGGCGGGCGATATTCTGCTGGGGGATCGTGTTTACGCAGCGCCGCCCGGGGTGGCGCACGTGGTGAGGGCCCAGGGCGACGTGATTGTCCGGCTGAATCGCCAAGCGCTGCCACTGTTTGAACGCGGCCGGCGGATGGAATTGCTGCCCTTCTTGCGGGGGCTGAAAGGAAAAACCCCGCACGTGCGCGCGACGGAGGTGCGCGATCCGCAGGGCGGGTGGATCGCCGGGCAGTTGCTGGCCTTGCGCCAGAGCGCGGAGGCGACACGCCGGGCGCAGCGCCATCTTTATCGGCGGGCGCAGCAAGGACAAGGCACGGCATCGGCAGAGGCGTTGGAATTCGCCGCCTACTTCATGGTCTGGACCACCTTGAGTGCGGCTTTCCCCGCCGCCGCGATTCTCGATCTGTACCGGCTGCGTTGGCAGATTGAATTGGTGTTTAAGCGCATGAAATCGATTCTCGGTTTGGGTCACTTGCCCAAGAAGGACCCTCGCAGCGCCCAAGCCTGGCTGGAAGGCAAACTGTTCACGGGACTCTTGATCGAACGGATGGTGCGTACCGCCGAATCCTTTTCCCCCTGGGGCTATGCCTTGGCAGGCCCGACGCAGCAGGTGGCGTGAGGTTGAATTCATGTACCGTCAGGTAGGCGCCGCGCTTCTGCTCCCCCAAAGCCTCACCACGGTTCTGCGGCAATGGCGAGCCATCACCCATGTATTGGCAGAACCGCCCCGAGAGCGGCACCGATACGGTTTTGCTTAGGTTAACGCTTATGGGCCGTTGGCCTGGGCTGTGCTAGGGCGCCCCGTTGGGGCTGAATGCACGCGGAGCCGCTGACTTCACCGGCACGATCTGCGCGACGCGTTCCATGACCTTCTTGTTTTGGGCCGCCTTCTTCAGGTCGTACTCTGCTTGCAGGCGCATCCAGAATTCGGGAGTGCTACCCAGCAGGCGGGAAACCTTCAGGCACATGATCGCAGACAGAGGCTTGCGCTCGGCCAAGATGTCATGAACCATTTGGCGCGACACGCCGAGCGCCTTCGCGGCGGCCGTGACCGACAGGCCGACCTCGGGAAGAATATCTTCCCTGAGAATCTCGCCCGGATGTACGGGTGGCAATCCGTTCTTGCGATCCATCGTTTCCTCCCTAATGGTAGTCTTCAAAATTCACATCTTCCGCGTTTTCGCCTGACCAGGCGAATGTGATCGGAGATCACGAGCTGGCGCACGTTCGGGCGTGTGAGCGGACGGGTCTGCGTCAGGCTTCCTCAGGGGCTAAGCGTTCCGGGATGGCTTTGCTGATTCGGCCTGGGGCGAAGGCCCGCAAGAGCCGGAAAAACTTCAGGGAGCGGCGGGCGTCTTCTTGGATTTGGAGCTTGAGGATAGCGGGGTTTTGGAATTTGATTTCGTCGCGCAGGCGGTAAAGGAACTCGATTTCCATATCGGGTTCGCGGATCTCATCCCCCGGAAAGTTGAGGAGAAAGGTCTCGACGGTCAGTCTCTGATTATCACCAAACGTGGGTTTATGTCCGACGTTGGTGACGGCGTCGTAGAGCTTCTCGCCCACTTTGGTGCGCGTGACGTACACGCCGATCTTGGGCAGTTGTTCCTCGACGGGAGCGAGATTGAGAGTCGGGACGGTGTGTTTGTGTCCCGCCCCCATGCCTGCCACAATCGGCCCATAAGCGGAGAAGGGCCTCCCGAGCAGCCGGTTGGCCACATGCACTCTGCCTTCGACGAGCAATTCTCGAATGCGCGTGCTGGAAACCCGCTGCCCGCGCACTTCGAGCAGGGGCAGCACTTCCACTTTGAAACCCTCTTGCCGGCCCAGCTCCTCGAGTATTTCCACGTCCCCCGCTTGACGATATCCAAAGCGGAAATTCGGTCCCACATGGATGGCCACGGTGTGCAAGGGCCTTACGAGAATGTTGCGTACGAACTCGAGGGGGGAAAGGTGTGCCAGTTCGCGGTTGAAAGGAAGAACCACCAGCAGATCGATGCCGCTGCCAGCGATGAGGCTGGCTTTCCTGGAAAACGGCGTGAGGATTTTTGGAGCGTGGGCAGGGGAAAGAAACTTGATGGGATGGGGCTCGAAGGTGATGGCGGTAGCTACCGCGCCTCGAGGACGTGCAACTTCCACGACTCTGTCCAGGAGCTTGTGGTGCGCCAGATGGACTCCGTCGAAGTTGCCGATCGTCAGTACGCAGGCGGAAGGCGCCGGCCTCAGTTCGCCGAGATGGTGAATCACGCGCATCGATAGTTGAGAGTCGAAAGTCGAGGAGTCAAAGAGTCGAGAAGTCGAGAAGTTCTTAAGTCTTCGACCTCTTAACTCCTCGACTCTCGACTGCTCGACTCCTCAACTTGCAAGCAGAGCGAGATTCCTCGCTTCGCTCGGAATGACACAGTCCAGTTGCAACCCATCGTAAGCCACTCGAGTCGAGAGTCGAGGAGTTAAGAACTTCAGCGGGCGCTGTCATTCTGAGCGAAGCGAAACTCTCGACTTTCGACTCTCGACTCTCAACTCCTCTAAAACTCCAATTGCAACCCGTCGTACGCCAGCCGCACGTGCGGCGGAAGCTGGGCGTTGGTTTCCTCGTGTCCCAAATCGTGCGCGATGTGCGTGCAGTAGCCTTTTCGGACCCCTAACCGTTCCATCACGCTGAGCGCCTGCTCCACCGTCAGGTGAGTGGGGTGGGGACGGGGCCGCAAGGTATCAAGGATCAAGACCTCGAGGCCTTGCAGCAACGGATAACTCGATTCAGGAATCTCGCTCACATCGGTCAGGTAAGCCACTCCGTTGATACGGAATCCCAGGATAGGCAGATTGCCGTGCATCACCGGGACGGGAATGACCTTCAGACCTTCCACTTCGAAAGGTCCATCAATGACGTGGGGGTCGAGCCGGGCGACCCCGCCGTATGGATAGTTGCTGTCAAAGATGTACTTAAAGGTGCGCTGGATGTCTCTCATGCACTGGTTGTCAGCATAAATCGGGATCGGCTTCTGCTGCCGGAAGTAAAAGACACGCACGTCATCAAGCCCCAAAATGTGGTCAGCGTGGGCGTGCGTAAAGAGCACGGCGTCCAGGCGATCCAAGCTTTCCCGCAGAGCTTGGGCGCGGAAATCCGGCGTCGTATCAATCACCAGGGCGCGGCCCTGGAAGCGAACCAGCAGTGAAGGCCGCGTCCGCTTATCGCGCGGATCGGGAGAGGTGCAAACCCTGCAATGGCAGGCCAGGGTGGGAACCCCGGTGGAAGTCCCCGTACCCAAAAAAGTTACTCTCATTTGCTCTTTCGGGCCTGGCGCTTTTGCATCTCGACAAAGCTCATGCGCAGTTCGTAGAGGACATCATCAAGAAGTCGGGATTCGCCGGCGGTGAGATTGCCTTTGGTCTTCTCCTGCAATACTTCCAGCAGATCGACGGTGCGCTTGGCGTTGGGCATGTCGGCAGGAATGTGCTCTCCTGACGGCCCGGGGATCAATCCAAGCTGGAACATGGCCGTGGTGCTCAGATAAGAAACCAGCGTTTCAAACCCAGGAGATTCTTCGTCGTATGCGCCGCCGGGCTCGCTTTGTGGCTCGCTTGGCGTGCTTCGATCTGGCGCCGGCGGAGCCTCCGCTTTCTGTTCCTCAGCAGGGATATCTTCTTTTCTTGAGCCGTCGGCGGCAAATGGCCGGCGGTCAACCACCTTGAACCCCGATGAGCTGCCTTCCTCCTTGAGCATTGAGCACCTCCCTGCGCGGGCCTTGCGGGCCAAGAACCTTGGCCGAATCTTGCGATTACGCGCCGAATTTCAAGTTTACCAGCAATCCTATGAACCAACAAGGTGGGGAGCTTCGGAGGAAGTGGTACAGCGCGGCGGAGCTGCAAGGCAAATTCCAGATTCAAAATTCAAGACCCGAGTTTGCAGAAAAGTTTGGCAGAAAAACGACAAATTACGGTCTTGTATTGCAGTCTGATGTAGAGGCGGCTTTGTCCGTCAAGCTACCGACCCATTGGTCCGTCGATAAACCCGCGGCTACAAAATCAAACTGTACTAGTACCGCTTCGGATTCGTAATTGACAGGGGCGAGGAATGCCTCTAATGTGGTGAGCAGGTGCCAGTACTCTCCTAACTTCGTGTGGTGGTTAGACGCGGTGGGACTTGAGGGATTCATGCACCAGGGCAACGGAATATCCTGAAGCGGGTATGTTGGCTATTGGCGTGCATTGACCCGAGCTGGGGAGTCATTCGGTATGGAAGCGCGGGTGCTCCAACGTGGCTGCGGGAACAAAGTGGTTCTCGCCGCAGTTTGCCTCGCCATCGCCTTATGGTCCGCGTCCTGCGGGGGCGCGGGAAGCACGGAAGTTACCCCTGTCCCCACCGCAGGCTTCTCGTTAAGTTCCGCGGCCATTAGTTTTGCCAACCAGGGTGCAAATAGTACTAGTACCCCACTAACCGCCACGGTGACAAATATTGGCAACGCGACTTTGACCTTTTCCAGCATTCAGGTGACAGGCCCTAATGCCGGCGATTTCGCCATGACCCACAATTGCGGCTCCTCCCTTGCCGAGTCAGCGCGATGCACGCTCGCCGTTACGTTTACGCCCAGCGCTGTCGGCACCCGTACGGCCTCGGTGTCGTTCACGGATAATGCCACCGGCAGCCCCCAGACGCTCAACTTGGCCGGCACGGGCACGGCACCTGGGGTAGGCCTTTCCGCCACAACCATGCCATTCGGAAGCCAGTTAGTTGGGACGAGTAGTCCGGCTCAGTCGCTCACTCTGACGAATAATGGGAACTCAGCGTTGAGCATCACCAGCTTGGTAGTGAGCGGAGGTAATGCCGGAGATTTTCCTGAGACAACTACCTGCGGCAGTTCGGTGGCGGCGGGAGGCAGTTGCACGATTAGTGTCACGTTCACGCCCACGGCCCCCGGGAGCCGTAGCGCCACGTTAGCCATCGCCGACAACGCCAACGGTAGCCCGCAGGCTGTGAGCTTGACGGGGACGGGCACCACTTCCGCCGAGGGGCTTTCGCCCAGCTCCTTGACCTTCGCGAGTCAAGCCGTGGGCACGACGAGTGCCGCCCAGGCCGTCATCCTCACGAACACGGGGAACGCGAGTTTGACCCTAACAAGCATTTCGGTGACAGGCACCAATGCGAGTGACTTCGCCGAGACCAACACCTGCGGCAGCTCAGTAGCGGCGAGCGGCAGTTGCGCGATTAATGTGACCTTTACGCCTGGCGCCACGGGCGCACGCACGGCGGCGGTAACCATTGCGGATAGTGCGACGGGCAGCCCGCAAACCGTAAGCCTTACCGGCACCGGTACAAGCGGCACCGTAGGACTTTCAGCCACAGCTCTCACTTTCGGGAATCAGGCTGTGAGTACAACCAGCACCGCTCAGGTCCTCACGCTGACCAACGGGGGCAACTCGGCAGTGACGATTAGCAGCATCCAGGTGACGGGCGCCAATTCCGGTGACTTTGGACAGTCGAACAATTGTGGCAGCTCGGTGGCGGCGAGCGGAAGCTGCAGCATTAACGTGACCTTCGCACCGACTGCCCCCGGCAGCCGCACCGCAACCTTGAGCGTCAACGACAATGCCAGCGGCAGTCCCCAGGCGGCGAGCCTGACGGGCACGGGCACGGCTCCCGTTGCCAGTCTCTCACCCGGTAGCTTCGCGTTTGCGAGCCAACCGGCCGCCACGTCCAGTTCGGCTCAAACCTTTACCCTCTCCAATACGGGCAACGCCACCTTGGATATCGCCGGTATCGGGTTTGCCGGCGCTAACGCTGGCGACTTCAGTCAGACCACAACGTGCGGTACGACGCTGGCGGCGAATTCAATCTGCACCATCGCCGTGTTTTTCACGCCCGCCGCCAGCGGGAGCCGCAGCGCGTCGCTCACGGTCACGGACAACAGCAACGGCGCCTCCGGCAGTGCGCAATCCTCGACTTTGACGGGCGACGCCAGCCACGACGTGATTCTGTCCTGGGCCGCCAGCCAGAGCTCGGGCGTCGTGGGCTACTACGTCTACCGGGGGACCGCCTCAGGAGGCGAGAGTTCGACGCCGCTGAATTCCACGCCCCTTAACGGCACCACCTATGTGGACGCGAATGTGACGCCAGGCACGGCTTACTACTATGTGGTTACGGCCGTGGGCTCAAACGGCACGCAGAGCGCGCCCTCGAACGAAACCAAAGCCTTGCCCTGAACCCAGGCCGGCCACCACGCCGGACCTTCCAGTAAACAGCGCTATAGCTTGCGATAGGAAGCTTGTCACGCCCTAATCGGGGGCGCCTGCGACCGATACCCGGATCCGCAAATCACTTATAAACCTTGTGGTGTGAAGACGGAAGATACTCGATTAGGTAGTACCCTAGTACTATAGGCCCCTGCTTGGGGTATGGGTACCCTCAATCGTCGGCTGGTGTGCTGCCCCCGTTGGTCGCAAGCGGCCCGTGGGATGGGCAAAATGGAAGACGCATCCATGTGGTGTCAAGACGGAAGATACTCGATTAGGTAGTACCCTAGTACTATAGACCCCTGCCTGGGGTACTGGTACCTTCAATCGTCGGCTGGTGTGCTGTCCCCGTTGGTCGCAAGCGGCTGGTGGGATGGGCAAAATGGAAGACGCATCCATATTCGACGCATGCCCGGGTTTTATCACTCTCCCCCTCAACAACCGGTGGAAGGCCGTACACCCCTATGGAGCATTCCCCGCAGGAATCGCGCCAGGAGTGAACCGTTTCAGCCCTGCTTTGCTTGAGGCCACTTATCCCAGCAGGCTCCCTGGCCGATTAGATTGCGTGAGCGGGAGGCGTGGCTGGAGAAGGCTGGCGACCTTGCCTGCTCTCTTTCTCCGTGGGTGGTGTAACAGGGTGCTGAAAAGCGGGCCTGCACAGAAAGCTCGGCTGGAGTCAAGCGCTTGCGGGGCGCTTTGGCAGCCGGCGGAAGTGCCCCCGCGGTGGCTCTGTGGACCCTTTTCAAGCGCTTTTGTCGGGATTTCAGAGCACTCCCGCCCGGTCATACCACCTCTTCCAATAGCTTGCGCCTCCCGGCTGGGTGAAGGCTGGGCGGCCACATACAGGCCGGCGGGCGGTATGAGGCAGAAATCGCAGGCGGGCCTCGTCGTTGTACATAATATTCTTAGTAATACAGGTAATATATAACATGATTCCCACTTATGAAATAGTTCGCTCTAGCTTTCCAACAGACTCTTCACCTCAAATTCGCAGGGTGCGTGGCGTGAAGGCATCCCGCTTGCGAGCCAGGGCACTGCAACCGGCAGGTGTGAAGGCGGCGATCCTTCTGGCAGCCATGAGCGCGCTGGCCATTTTCTCCGCTCCCTGTTCGGTAGCCTTTTCCGCGACGTCGGCCTCAGCGTCAGCCAGCGTTTCTTCCACCGGCGTTTCCTTTGGCAACCAAGCCGTCGGCACGACAAGTGCAGCGCAGGCCGTCACCCTGAGCAACATCGGCAACGCGGCCTTGAGCATTACCAGCGTCGCGATCACGGGCACCAACGCCAGCAATTTTGCTCAGAGGAACAATTGCGGGAGGTCGCTTGCGGTCGGAACGAGTTGCACGATCAGTGTGACCTTCAAACCCACGGCGGCGGGAACACGCAAAGGAACTCTCAGCATCTCGGACAACGCCGCGACCAGGTGCCAGACAGTGAGCCTTACTGGGACGGGTGCCATGCCGGCGGTCAAGCTTTCTCCTACCAGCGTTTCCTTAGGGAACCAGTCCGTGGGCGCCTCCAGCACGGCTCAGCCGGTCACCCTGACTAATAGTGGCAGCGCCACGTTGAGTATCACCAGCTTGGCGATCACGGGCCTCAACGCCACCAATTTTACTCAGACCAATAATTGCGGCAGCTCGGTGGCGGCAGGAGGGAACTGCACGATCAGCGTGACCTTCAGACCCACTGCGGCGGGAACACGCAAAGGAACTCTCAACATCTCGGACAATGCCGCGGGCAGTCGCCAGACGGTGAGCCTTACCGGGACGGGCGCTGTTCCGGCGGCCAAGCTTTCTCCTACCAGCGTTTCCTTTGGGAACCAGTCTGTGGGCGCGACCAGCACGGCTCAGACCGCCACCCTAAGCAACACCGGCAACGGGGCCTTGAATATCACCAGCTTGGCGATCACGGGCCTCAACGCCACCAATTTTACTCAGACCAATAATTGCGGCAGCTCGGTAGCGGCAGGAGGGAAGTGCACGATCAGCGTGACGTTCACACCCTCGGCCAGCGGCAGCCGTGTGGCCTCGGTGAGCATTACCGACAACGCCAGTGGCAGTCCGCAGACGGTCGGCCTTTCCGGGACGGCCACCGCGCCGGTGGACGGCCTCTCTCCTAGCAGCCTTTCCTTTGGGAACCAGTCGGTCGGCGCGACCAGCACGGCTCAGACCGCCACCCTAAGCAACACCGGCAACGGGGCCTTGAATATCACCAGCCTGACGATCACGGGCACGAATGCCGGCGACTTCGCTCAGACCAACACTTGCGGGAGTTCGGTAGCGGCAGGAGGGAAGTGCACGATCAGCGTGACGTTCACACCCTCGGGCAGCGGGAGTCGTGCGGCCTCAGTGAGCATTACGGACAACGCCAGTGGCAGTCCGCAGACGGTCGGCCTTTCCGGGACGGGCACCGCGCCGGTGGACGGCCTCTCTCCTAGCAGCCTTTCCTTTGGGAACCAGTCGGTCGGCGCGACCAGCACGGCTCAGACCGCCACCCTAAGCAACACCGGCAACGGGGCCTTGAATATCACCAGCCTGACGATCACGGGCACGAATGCCGGCGACTTCGCTCAGACCAACACTTGCGGGAGTTCGGTAGCGGCAGGAGGGAAGTGCACGATCAGCGTGACGTTCACACCCTCGGGCAGCGGGAGTCGTGCGGCCTCAGTGAGCATAGCGGACAACGCCAGCGGCAGTCCGCAGACGATCGGCCTTTCCGGGACGGGCACCACGGCAGGGGGCTCCATTCCAGCATCCTTTGTGCAAGCTGCAGCGAGTGCAGCATCTGGGACCCCCAGCACTTTGTCCCTCTCTTTCCCTGCGAACACTACTGCGGGCGACCTCATTCTCGTCGCCTTCGATTACAGCAGCAACGTCACGTCCTCCTCCGTCAGCGACTCGCGAGGAAACGTATTCACTGAGGTGGGAGACCAATTGACCTCTCCGGGCGGGGCGCTCACCGGGGTGTACTATGCGAAGAACATCAAGGGCGGCGCGGATACGGTTACGGTCACCCTGTCGGCGAGCTCCAGCTTCCTTGAACTGTATCTTAGCGAATACTCGGGCGTCGATCCGACGAACCCCATCGACGCTCAGGCGGGGGCCTCGGGCAGCGCGGGTGCGGTCTCGAGCGGCACTGCCACGACCAGCGTGGCGGGTGACATCATCTACGGCTACTGCTTGGGGGACGCGGCCTGCACGGTGGGTTCTGGGTTCACGGCCCGCTCGACGCTCAACGGCAATCTCCTTGAGGACAAGGTGGCGGGCAGCGCGGGCAGTTACGCAGCCACCGGATCGGCGACCAAGGGCTGGACGATGCAGATGGTGGCGCTTAAACCAGATCAGTCCGCCGTAGTCGCGCCTCCCGTGATCACCAGCGCAACGACGGCGAGCGGGACAGCCGGCGCCGCCTTCTCCTATCAGATCACCGCGACGAACACGCCGACCACTTACGGGGCCACGGGATTGCCGGCGGGGCTGTCGGTGAACACCGGGACAGGATTGATCTCCGGGACGCCGACGTCGGCGGGAACCTCGAAGGTGAACTTGAGCGCGACCAACCCGGGCGGGACCGGCAACGCCACCTTGACGCTGACGATTGCCGCCGCCATTCCAGCATCCTTTGTGCAAGCTGCTGCGAGTGCATCTCAAGCGGCCCCCAAAACTTTGTCACTTGCCTTCCCTGCGAACACCCAGGCGGGCGACTTCCTTCTAGTTGCCTTCAATCACGATACCAACGCCACGCCCTCCTCCGTCAGCGACTCCCAAGGAAACGCGTTCACTGAGGTGGGAAACCAATTGAGCTCTCCGGGTGGAGCCCTCAGTCGGGTCTACTATGCGACGAACATCAAGGGCGGCGCGGATACGGTGACGGTCACCCTCTCGGCCAACTCCAGCTACCTTGAAGTTTACCTTAGCGAATACTCGGGCATCGATCCGACGAACCCCATCGACGCTCAGGTGGGCGCCTCGGGCAGCGCGGGTGCGGTCTCGAGCGGCACTGCCACGACCAGCGTGGCGGGTGACATAATCTACGGCTACTGCTTGGGGGACGCGGCCTGTACGGTGGGTTCCGGCTTCACGGCACGCTCGACGCTCAACGGCAATCTCCTTGAGGACATGGTGGCGGGCAGCGCGGGCAGCTATGCAGCCACCGGGTCGGCGACCAACGGCTGGACGATGCAGATGGTGGCGCTCAAACCAGCTTCGGCCACGGCTTCGGACCCACCCCCTGTCGCTAACCTTTCCCCGGCCAGCCTAACCTTCGCCAGCCAAACCGTGGGCACCGCCAGTTCGCCCCAGTCAGTCACTCTGAGCAACACCGGTGGCGCGGCCTTGAGCATCACCAATATTGCCATCACGGGTACGAATCCCAGCGACTTCGCGCAAACCAATAATTGTGGTTCAAGCGTTGCGGTAGGAGCCAATTGCACTATCAGCGTGACATTCACGCCTGCCGCAAGTGGCTCTTTCACCGCGTCCCTCACCCTCACCGACAACGCCGCCGACAGCCCACAATCGATTACCCTCACGGGAACGGGGACGAGCAGCGGCGGGGGAACGGGCGCGAGCAGCCCCGTAGCCGTTGTTTCACCGACCAGCCTTGTCTTTGCGAGCCAGTCCGTGAGTATAACCAGTTCGGCTCAGACGGTCACCCTAACCAATGGCGGCAACAGCATATTGACCATCGCCAGCCTGGCGATCACGGGTGCCAATGCTGGCGACTTTGCTGAGGTAGCAGACACCTGCGGCAGTTCGGTGGCGGCGGGCGGAAGCTGTACGATCGGCGTCGCTTTCACGCCTTCCGCCGTCGGGCAGCGCACGGCCACACTCAGCATCACGGACAATGCCAGCGGCAGCCCACAGGGCGTGAGCCTCTCCGGCACGGGAACCCACACCGTAATTCTGTCCTGGGGCGCCAGCCAGAGCTCCGGAGTCGTAGGCTATAACGTCTACCGGGGGAGCGCCTCGGGAGGGGAGAGTTCGACCCCGCTGAATTCCACGCCGATTAACGGCACCAGCTATGCGGACGCGAATGTGACGGCAGGGACGAACTACTACTATGTGGTTACGACTGTAGGCTCGGGTGGCGTCCAGAGCGCGCCCTCGGGGGAAACTCAAGCCAGCGTACCAACGCCCTAATCCCAATGCTGCTCACTTTGGGATTTTGATGCGCCCTGGGATTTCAACTTGCGTCCTCCATCAAGCCGCGCGGGGGTGCAGCGGAACGTTGCCCGTCTTGCGCCTCCGCGCGCGTGGGTCGCGGCGCCCCCGACTGGGGAGGATACGTTACCTCAGTCACGTTTTCCTAATGAAGAGCCTGAGCGCCCCAATCAGGACCCAGCACCGCTTGTCTTCGGACGGATCGGGCTCTCGCACTTGCTTCTGCCGTCTCACACTTCGAGCCGCCGCACATTGCCGCGTGCCGCTGAAAGCAGCTACGCTGACAATATAAAGGGAAAGGGGCACCGAGAAAGGCCACCATTATCAGCGTTTGCGGAAAATAGCGGCGACGAACGCCGAGAGAAGGATTCCTGCGTCTCCCGCTCCGAGGTGGAAGATCCCCATGGAAATTGGTGTCCTTTTCCGGGTGCGTCTCATGGCCTAGGTAGGGGTCAGTTACCAGCAGAGCCCCTCGTAAGCCGCAACGGTCGTCGGCCGGCGGGACTTCTCAAGGTTCACCAAGTCGATCACCAACTGGTCAGGCCGCAGAAGCCGGGCGAGTGCCTGGTGGTCGACGGAGCGTGTGCCGATCACAACGACCTCCGCGGCCCCCACAAGTTCTTCGAGGCTGCTCGAGAGCAGCGAGCCCAAGTGGGGAATGACCTCTTCGATGAACTGGCGGTTTGAGCCCACCAGGCGGCCCAGCGACACTGTCGGGTCCCAGATGCGGACTTGGCAGCCTTCACCGAGCAGCCGCTTGCTGAGTTGAACGTGCGGGCTCTCCCGCAGATCATCGGTTCCGGCTTTGAAGCTTAGGCCGACCAGCCCCACCTTGCGTTTGCGGGCACGCAGCACCTGCTCGACGGCCCGCTCGAGATGGGCCTGATTACTCGCAACGATCGAGTCGAGAAGTGGCAAATGGAGATCAAGCTGCTTGGCGCGGTAACTGAGCGCCCGCAGATCCTTCGGCAGGCACGAGCCGCCGAAGGCGAATCCCGGTGCGAGATAGGCTGGCGAGATGTTCAAGCGCGTGTCGGAAGTAAAGATTTCGGTGAGCGCTTCGGCGTCCACACCCAACTGCTTCGCCAGAGTTCCGACTTCGTTAGCAAAAGCTACCTTGACAGCATGGAAGGCATTCGACACGTACTTGGCCATCTCGGCGACTGCCAGAGAGGTGGTGAAGACGCAACTTGGCGTCCAACTGTAAACCCCCCGAAGTGTGGCAATGTGCTCGGCGCACGAGGCGCCGAGAATAGTGTAAGGTGGCTCAAAGAAGTCGGCGACAGCGCTGCCTTCTCGCATGAATTCCGGGTTGTAGCAGACATGAAAATCCACCCCGGCGCGCTTGCCGCTGGCGGCCTCGAGGGCTGGGATCACCACGCTTTTCGTGGTGCCAGGGAGCACGGTGCTTCTTAGGGCGACCACGTGAGGAGACGCCTTCTCCGCCAGTGCCACGCCGATCTCGCGGCACACATTTTCGACGTGGCTCAGATCAAGCTTGCCGTTTCGCTGGCTGGGCGTACCGACACAGATAAAGGAGAGGTCCGACTCGCGGACGGCAAGTACCGCATCGCTGCTGGCGCGTAGCCGGCCGGACTGATAGCCTTCAGCGACGAGCTCATCCATACGAGCCTCGACGATGGGGCTTCGTCCCGCGCCGAGTGCCTCCACTTTAGTGGGGTTTACGTCGACTCCCACGACGCGAAGGCCCTTATGGGCGAGGCATGCGGCGGTTACCGAGCCCACATACCCGAGACCGAAGACACTGATCGAGGGCGCCACTAGCGTGCCCCCTTGCGGCTGGGTGTGTTAGTACACAAGATGACGAAGGTTCGACCCTGCAAAGACGATTTTGGCTCTAATGACCAGGAAGCACACAATGGAGCTAAGAAATCAACTGCGACCCGCACCGACGGGCAAGCGAGGTGGACGGTCAGGTCGCGATGGTATTGGCGACCGTCGGTAAATCGTGAGGTCCCCTTCCGTTTACAGCGACCGTGGAATCCCTTGGGCACGAACGGGGAGCGAGTGAAGGACATCGAATAGAATCCGTTCATAGCCTTTGCCTAAGGTCTCCCAGGAGCACCTGTTTTCCACTTATCTCCTGCCGTTCAGTCCAAGGGAGGCGAAGGCTGTTTGCCGACTTCCTCCGGCAATAGCCTCGGCGAGCGTTTTAACCGGAATTTCCGTTTTGGCATTTCTGACCGCCAGAATATACCACACACTGCCTTGTTTTGGAGCGCTTTGTTTCGGGTTCCATCCAACTGGCCCCCAAAGGTCCCCGAAACGGCTCTCACTGCCCCTTGCCACCCGCCACTGCCGCTGCTGGAAGCGATTTCTCGGACGCCTCTCCCTCCCTTGCCTCGTTGATGATGAATTCTTCTACCTGCCGGGCGGTTTCTGTTATCCAGCAGGCAGCGGCAGCTCCGAGATTCGCTGCGCCATGCTGCCACACAGCCGCCGCGTCAGATGACTTTCTGCCAGGAGCAACCAACAGTACCGTGCGTGCTTGACCAAGCGGCCGCCCGTCTTCACCAATCGCTGCTGTAGGCTGGTCAAGGACCGACCGTCGATCCTATTCGGCAGCACCAGCACCGTGACCCTGGAGACATTTTGTCCATTCAGAACCTCTGGGCAAGCACATTCCGTGGCCCGAATACAACAAAGTGAATAACCGTCAAGGTGTCTAAGTGTCTCTACGCACAGGCAAGGGTTAACGCCTGAGTAAAATAACGCAGGATGCAGAAAGTTCACGCTTGGGGAATTTCTACACTCCTCGCGAAAAGCTCCAATGACCACAAATGCATGTACTTTAATGCATATGAAAGGTCAAGTAGAAATTGAGAGTGGAGACTTATTTGCTGTGTGGTAGTAGCTAGGTGGTTAGACGAACCAGTGTACATACTCTTGGCACGAGTAAGAGGGCGAGGAAGCACTCGAAGGGTTAATATGGCTCTCCGTTTCCTGCCGGGGGCTATCCTTGTTATGTCATCCAATCAGCTTCTGGTGAAGGACCTGTAGCAAATCAGTTCACCGACAACAATGACATGAAGTCTGAAACGTGTCTAAGCTTTAACCCTGAAAAGCAGCGTGGTAAATCTGTCCCCTATGCGGTTGGTTAGGGCTGTGAGAACTGTCTTCGGGTGGCCGCAAAGAACAAGGCGACCTCCATCAGCAGCCGCGCGCTGCCTCTGGTGGGAAACCCCTGCGACTGCAAGTCCCGCGGCAGCTTCTCGGACGGGATCGAAGGCCGACCCAGGGGGGGCGGCGCAGGAAAAAGTGGAGGTGCTGGGGAGGCTGACGGCTGGGCGGCCAAGAATGGGCCGCTTAGGGTTATAGGGAGGAAATGGCAGGGGGGCATCCTCACTCTGCATGATGCTTCAGATGGTAAAGGTTATACATAACATGATTCCCACTTGTAAAACATTTCGAATTGGTTTTCACGCCAACCCTTCACCTCAAACCGGCGGCACGGAGAGCAGGGAGGCACGTTGCTGGCAAACCAGGGCGCTGCAATCAGCGGGGGTGAAGGCAGCGATCCTTCTGGCGGCCATGAGCGCGCTGGCCATTTTCCTCGCTCCCTGTACGGTGGGCTTTTCCGTGACGAGCGCCGCACCGGCGGCCAGCCTTTCTCCTACCAGCCTTTCCTTTGGGAAGCAAAATGTCGGCACGACCAGCGCGGCGATTACTGTGACCCTGAGCAACAATGGCAACGCGTCCTTGAGCATTACCAACTTCATGATCTCGGGCCTCAACGCCACCAATTTTACTCAGACCAATAATTGCGGCAGGTCGGTGGCGGCCGGAGCGAGCTGCACGATCCGTGTGACCTTCAAACCCACTGCGACTGGAACACGCAGTGGAACTCTCACCATCTCCGACAACGCTGCTGGCCGTCACCAGAATGTGGGCCTTTCCGGGACTGGCACTGTACCGGCGGCCAGCCTTTCTTCTACCCACGTCTCCTTTTCGAGCCGCTCTGTCGGCACGACAAGTGGGGGGCAGAGCGTAACTCTGAGGAACACCGGCAGTGGGGTCCTGAACATTACCAGCTTCGCGATCACGGGCACTAATGCCGGCGATTTCGCTCAGACCAACACTTGCGGCAATTCGGTGGCGGCGGGAGGGAACTGCACAATCAGCGTGACCTTCACGCCCTCGGCCAGCGGCAGCCGCACGGCCTCGGTCAGCATTACGGACAACGCCAGTGGCAGTCCCCAAGCGGTCGGCCTTTCCGGGACGGGCACTGTACCAGCGGTCAGCCTTTCTCCTGCCAGCCTTTCCTTTGGGAGCCAGTCCGTGGGCACGACTAGTGCGGCTCAGACGGTCACCCTAACTAATAGTGGCAACGCCACGTTGAGCATCACCAGCCTGGCAATGACAGGCGCCAATGCCCGCGACTTTGCCCAGACGAACAATTGCGGGAGTTCGATAGCGGGCAGCGGCAAGTGCACGATCAGCGTGACCTTCACGCCCTCGGCCGGCGGCAGCCGTGCGGCCTCGGTCAGCATTACCGACAATGCCAGTACCAGTCCCCTGGCGACCAGCCTTTCCGGGACGGGCGCTGTACCGGCGGTCAGCCTTTCTGCTGGCAGTCTCTCCTTTGGGAACCAATCCGTGGGGACGACGAGTGCGGCTCAGACCGTTACTCTGACTAACAGCGGCAATGCCACATTGACCATCAGCAGCCTGGCGGTGACGAGCACGAGCGCCAGTGACTTCGCCCAGACCAACACTTGCGGCAGTTCGCTGGCGGCGGGAGGGACGTGTGCGATCAGCGTAACCTTCAAGCCGTCGGCCAGCGGCAGCCGCACGGCCTCGGTCAGTATTGCCGACAATGGCAGCGGCAGTCCTCAGGCAATTGGCCTTTCCGGGACAGGCACAGCCACGGGCGTCAGCCTTTCTCCTGGCAGTCTTTCCTTTGGGAACCAATCCGTGGGCACGACCAGTGCAACGCAAACGGTCACTCTAACGAATGGGGGCAACGCCGCGTTGACTATCACCAGCCTGACGGTCACGGGCACCAATGCCAGTGACTTTGCTCAGACCAACACTTGCGGGAGTTCGGTGGCAGCGGGAGGGAACTGCACGATCAGCGTCAGCTTCAAACCTTCAGTGGCCGGAAGCGAAACAGCTTCTGTTACCATCACCGATAATGCAAGCAGCAGCCCACAGGCGGCGAGCCTTTCCGGGACGGGCAGCGCAGCGACGGTCAGCGTTTCTCCTACCAGCCTTTCCTATGGGAACCAACCCGTCTCCACGACCAGTGCGGCTCAGACGGTCACCTTGACTAATGGTGGCAATGTTGCGTTGAGCATCACCAGCTTGACGATTGCGGGCACCAACATCGGCGACTTTGCCGAGATAGCAAACACCTGCGGCAGTTCGGTGGCGGCGGGCGGCAACTGTACGATCGGGGTCACGTTCAAGCCTTCCGCCGCCGGGCAGCGCACGGCCACACTCAGCATCACGGACAATGCCAGCGGCAGCCCGCAAGCCGTGAGCCTGTCCGGGACGGGAAGCTCCGACGTGATTCTGTCCTGGGTCGGCAGCCCGAGCTCCGGGGTCGTAGGCTATAACGTCTACCGGGGGACCGCCTCGGGAGGGGAGAGTTCGACCCCACTGAATTCCACGCCGATCAACGGTACCAGCTACGTGGACGCGAATGTGACGGCTGGGGCGACCTACTACTATGTGGTTACAACCGTAGGCTCGAGCGGCGTGCAGAGCGCGCCCTCGAACGAAACTGGAGCAACCCCCTAACCCCAAAACTGACAACTTTAGGATTTTGATGCATTCGGCTATCCGGGTGCGGGAGAGGCCTTTCGATTTCCCATCGCTACAGATCGAGAGTTGCGGCTCCTCCCTCGGGGCTCGGGCTGGATGGGGAACCCCGGTCAGCAGGTGCTAAACTGAACTGGTGCGTGTAGTACAAGAGGCGATGGCGAATATTCGCAGACTCAGCGGAGCGCACAAGGTGCTCGTGCCCATTCCGGCGGGAGTGGGTGCGAGAAGCTATGCGCAAAGGAAGGATGGAGGCCGCGAATTGAAGTCCACTGGGCGTTTGTTGCCCGCGAGACTTTAGATTTCTTCATACTGACCTTTTGTCACTGTGGAATATATACGGATGTGCTGTGGCGAACCCGTGATAGAATCAGTTCCGGGTTCGAGTGTACAATTACTGATTCTAGTACCGTTGGCCGCGCATGGAAGAATCTGCAGCGACAATTGAGATTATCATTTCGGACGATCACGTGTTATTCCGGGAGGGATTGCGGAAGTTGCTGGAAGTTGAACCGGGAATGCGCATTGTCGGTGAAGCCGTTGACGGCGAAGAAACAGTAAGATTGGTTGGTCAACTCAAACCGCATATCCTCCTCCTGGATCTCTCCTTGCCCAAATTGAGTGGCCTCGAGGTTCTTACAGAACTGAGCAAACAGGGGTTCCGAACACGCGCTATTTTGCTGACTGGCGCAATCGAAAGGGAACAGGTCGTTGAGGCGCTGCAATTGGGGGTTCGCGGAATCGTATTGAAGCATTCGGCGCTTCAGCTTCTTCTTAAGAGTATTCGTTGCGTGAACGAAGGGCAGTATTGGGTCGGCCAGGAAGGCGTTTCAGATCTTATCCATGCTCTTCGTCGGATGAACTCTTCTCACAACGCTTCCGAGGCCAGGCGAAACTTCGGTCTCAGTTCCCGTGAGATGGAGGTCATAGCACTGATTGTGGCTGGCTACACGAACAAGGATCTGGCGCAGAAGCTGGGCATCAGTGAGAATACTGCCAAGCATCACTTGACCAACATATTTGATAAGCTGGGTGTTTCCAACCGTCTGGAGCTCGTTCTTTACGCCGTTCATCATGGACTTGCGGGCGGCGCTTAGGCCTGCCTAATTACCAGCCTTCTTCCAGGCTAACACCTCACTGTTAATTCATTTGTTACGTAGCACCGACTGGTGCCAGCCACATGGCAATCAGGAGTGCCATTGCGATAATACCATCGGGCCATTGTCAGCGTATCTGGGTCGGATAGACTGAGTCTTTCAAGCCACGAATATTAATGGACCAGCGACCAGACGATTAGGGATCTTTGGTGAGGCAGAAACAGATCAACCAGGATTGAGACAACTCATGATGGATGCAGAAGCCAGTGTTGCTGTAGCTGATAAGGCGCGGGCCCGGCGCTTCGAGCTGCAAATTCCATTGCGTTATCGGGTCAACGGCGAAGGCGAATGGCATAACGGTACCACCAGAAACATCAGTCGTTCGGGTGTGCTGTTCCAAGGGGAGGGTTGGGCGGAGCCTCGTACCCCTTTTGAAATGACTTTGCTGCTCCCTAGCGAGATGGGCGTGGAGGGTGCTGCCGAGGTGGTTTGCAAAGGCACGGTTATGCGATCTAACTGGGGGGGAAGCGATGGAGGTGGTCCTCTCATCGCGATCAAGATCTCTCATTACCGGCTTGTTCGACCGTAGGATAGGCGACGGGCGCGCCATAGCGCCCACCCTCATTTCAGTAAGCATGATTAGTACGCTCGAACCCGTTGCTCGGATGCGTAACGTGTAGGTGCGGAGACCTGCCGAGGGTTGCAGCCGGTGAACACGGCATGCGGGTTGGCACGACGCGGGTTCGGGCGACTTTGCGGATTTCGTCCTCGAAAATGTGAAGCAGGGCTTACAGAAAGGCAAGTCTGTAAGTCACAGAGCGGAGCTGTATCGTTATTTGCTCTCTCCCATGCGACTGCTTTAGCTTCCGCAAAAAGGCATTCATTAGCCCCCCGGATGTTCTCTGGATATTCTCTTACCAGTATCTTACCCGGCTTCAAAGATTCGGCCCACCGGTTTAACCCTTAACGCTCACCGCACCGGGTGGGCAAGGGATTTGCGCTGAAGGACGCAACGAGTATGGCCGGCGACTTCCGTTTCTGCCAACATCATGGGCACTAAAATATCGCATCAGAGTACTTACCGCGCCCAGCGTTTCCCCCTTCATCTTCCAGTCTATTTTCGCCAACCGCAGAGTCCCAAATGGTTGGAGGGGACGACGGAGAATATTAGTTACACGGGCGTGCTGGTCCGTTCATCTTATGTCTTGGCCCCGGAAACCTCACTCGAGCTGAGGCTACAGCTCGCGGGCGGAACCAAACAGACCCGCGGCGCGGAGATTCGCTGTAAGGGCGCGGTGGTCCGCATCGAGCAAAGGAATGTGCCGGGAACCCCGATCGCTCTTGCGGTGAAGATCAGGGATTACAGGATTGTTCGCCGGAACGTGTTCAGGGGAGGCCCTTTGGGAATGCCGGAGAACTCTGATCCCGCGGTGAAAGCAGGGCGCGTTCCGCACTGACGTTCGGAGGCTGCGGCATATCCGCTCATGGGAAGATCCGCAGTGTCGCCGGTGGGCGCCACAGAATGCCCGAGCGCTTCCTCATCTTGCGCCGCGTCGCCCTTACGCTTTCGTTGTCGGATAGCTTGCGTTTGGCTCGACCTGCCACGCTCGACGCCGATTGCCCGTGATTATCGAGCTGTGCTTCTGATAGGATAAACGTGCTCAAGAGAAAGCGATGTACTTGCGATGTGGACTAACAACCTGAGTTGTCGGTGTGCCAGATTTATTCTGGTGGCCTGCCTTCCATTTGCCGTCATCAATGCTTGGGGATCGAATTCCGCAATATCTGCCCTAAAATCTGAGGCCACGATGGCCGGTTGGGCGGGGCAAGCTCGCGCTGGAACGGCCGGTCAGTCCAACACGCCTGACACGAAGCGCAAGAGCGATGACTACATCATCGGCCCTTCTGACGTCCTGGGGATCAATGTCTGGAAGGATGCCGAGCTCACGCGGACGGTCACCGTACGTCCCGATGGCAAGATTTCCCTCCCGCTGGTCGGGGAGTTGGAGGTGAGCGGTTTGACGGCGCTCACCGTGCAACGCCTGATAGTGCAGCGGCTAACTGACTACATCTCCTCGCCGCAAGTCACGGTGATCGTTCAGGAAGTGAAGAGCCAGACGTACGTGCTGGTCGGCAAAGTCGCAAAGCCGGGGTCCTATGAATTGGGCAAGCCCACGACCGTGCTGGAGGCCATCGCCATTGCCGGCGGTTTTCTCGATTTTGCCAAGTCCAGCAAGGTTTACATTATGAGGCGGCAGGCCGGTGGTCCTTCTGAGACACTCCATTTTAATTACAAGAAGGTGATTAAAGGCAAGAATCCTGAGCAGAATGTGCAGCTCAAGAATGGGGACACGATAGTCGTTCCTTGAGCGGCAAGTTGAGCAAAACCCGCGCGACGAGGTGAAGTTTTTTGCCCGAACAAGACGAAAATCTTGATGTCATGCTAAGCAAGCTGCTGCGCATCGCCATCAGACGGCGCTGGTGGATGCTCATCCCATTTGCGGTCATTGCCCTCGGTGGCGCCTTGGCTTCTTTCCTGATTCCCAACTGTTACGAGTCCCAGGCCACAATCCTCGTGGAAAGCCAGCAGGTGCCTGAGCGCTTTGTCACTGCCAATACGACCGCCGATCTCAGGGAAGTGCTTCTGGTCATGGCGGACGCGATTCTTTCCCGCACTCAACTGCTCCAGATTGTAGACAAGTTCTCACTCTATGCGAAGGAACGGAAGCACATGGTTCCCGAGCAGTTAGTCGACCTGATGCGGGCCAACATCAAGATCGAGCCATCGCAAAATGTCCCTGGGTCCAGGGAACTGAACACCTTCAACATTTCGTTCACCAGCGGTGACCCTCTCTCGGCGCAGGAGGTAACGAAAGAGCTTACGAGCATCTTCATCAACGAAAACAATGAGTCCCGTGAAGAGCAGTCAACAGGGACGACTAAGTTTCTGGCGGAGCAACTTCAGGTTGCTGAAGCAGATTTGAAGCAACAGGAGAGCCGTGTTCGGGACTTCAAGATGACTTATCTTGGTGAACTTCCGGAGGAGCAACAGGGAAACCTGGCCGTTCTAGGCGGGTTGCAAGCACAACTTCAGAGCACCATGGCAGCACTCGGCCGGGCGCACCAACAGGAAGCCTACTTGCAGTCCTTACTTTCACAGTACCAGGACTTTGCTTCTGCCGGCGTCCCGGTCGCTGGGGCGGCGGTCGCCAGTCCGGCCGAAGCGATAAAGGCAGAGCTGGCCAGGCTGCAAAATGAGAAAGTCAATCTCTTGTCGCGGTACACGCCGAAGTATCCGGACGTGGTGAAAATCGACGAGCAAATCAAGGAGACGCAGGCATTGCTGGCAGCGGCAACCGAAGCCCCGAAGCCCGCCAAGGATGGAACAAATTCCAAGCCGGCCAAACCCGAAAGAGATTCTGCCACGGCGCAAATCAAGAGCCAACTCGAATCAAACCGTATCGAGATGCAGAACGACATGGCCGACCAGAAACGCATTGAAGCCAGCATTACGGAGTATCGGCACCGTCTGAACCTGACCCCGGTGCGTGAGCAACAACTCGCGGAGTTGCTTCGCGGCTACAACCAGTCCAAACAGCACTATGAAGACTTGCTGAACAAGAAGACGCAATCCGAGTTGGCAACGAGCTTGATAAAGCGCCAACAGGGTGCGCGATTCCGCATCATTGACGCGCCAAGCTTGCCGTCGAAGCCCACCAGCCCGGCTCGTGTAAAAGTCAGCCTGGGTGGACTCGCGGCGGGACTCGCGGCGGGGTTGGCCTTGGTATTCTTCCTGGAGAGCAGAAACCACTCGCTCCACGATGAAAAGGAGCTGAGGCGGATTTTTGCTTATCCCTTGATGCTTGGAGTGCCGCTGTTGCTGAGTAAGATTGAAAGACGGAAGCGGACGCGCATAGCAGTGCTCGAATGGTTCGGGGGAGTTGCGTTGTGCCTGCTTGTAACCGCAGCCGAATTCTATGTTTACCGGCGGAGTTAGAATAGCGCGATCAACCCCCACAGGCGCTCTGAAAATGGGGCCGCGCAGGGGAATTGATTACCGTTATGGCTGACCGCGTCCTGAAGCCAGAGGCAGAAAGCATGGGTGACATCGCCACCGTATCCCCGAGGGATTTTCTCGAGGAATGGGCGAGGGCTGACGATTATCCTCCTCCCAGAGTAGAGGTCAGCCCTGTTCCCATGGAGAGCCGCGCGGTAGTGTATTCCGACCCAGCGAGTGCCGGGGCGGACAGGTTCCGGCTGGCGCAGATACGCCTCAAGAGGCTTCAGGCTGAGAGGAATTTGAAAAGCCTCCTTATTACCAGCCCTCTGCCGGGTGATGGTAAGTCCACGGTCGCTTTGAATTTAGCCACGGCACTCTCCGAAAACGGAAAAGTCCCCGTGCTCTTGCTCGAGGCCGACTTGTATCGGCCCACGCTTGTCAAGAAACTGGGTCTGAAGGATTGGCCTGGTCTGACCGAGTGTTATAAGCGTGGCCACCAGCCGATAGAGGCGATCCGGCGAATCAATCCCCTGGGCTTCTATCTGTTGCCGGCAGGGGGGCCGGCTGAGGGCAGCGACAATCTTTTACAGTCGAACTTCTGCACGGGATTGTTCCAAGATCGTGCTTTGAGTTTCTTTAGTTGGATTTTGATCGATTCACCTCCTGCCATTCCGGTTGCCGACATCCTCTTACTCAAGGCACGAGCCGACGCCACTTTGCTTGTAGCCCGGGCAGGGGAGACACCGCGAGAGGCCATAGAGGAATCGGTCAGGAATCTGGGGCCCGATCACATAGTCGGAATCATTCTCAATGGAGTAGAGGGGCTCAATCGTGCCTACGCCAAATATTATGGATACGGAGGATATGTCGGTCGTTCAAGACCCTCCAAATCCAAGTCCGTCGTGGGCCTGGGGCTGAATGAACGGTAGCGAGTTGGGGCATGCCATGGCGTGCCTCGACATGCCGGTCTGGTATTCTCAAGTTTCGACGCTCGCAGAGCGCCGCTACAGCAAAAGATATAAGGTGACTCCCCATATCAATTTAAGGTATTATGGCCGCCACGTGGCGAGGCAAACTCGCCGCCACATGCTAAACAAAAACTTCGACTCAGAACGAGGGAGCAAAAATAGGGAGAGCGACGGTCGATCTTGGATTGAGCCCTTGTGGGCCTTGATCTTCTCCCTGACTCTCATCGCTTTGTTCCCCGTCAGTCTAGAAGCACAAGGTACATCGGCGATGGCGCCGGCCGGCATTCCAGCGTCTGTTTACGGCGGCGGAGTGCAGGCGCCCCTGCAATTCGCGGGAGAGTCGCAGCCAGCCAACGAGGTCACGCTCAGCATGGGCGCCGCGGCTTTTTACGACGGTAACGTCTTGTCAACAAGCTCCTCACGGGCCGGCGACGAAGCAGTTTCTCTTAATTCCCATCTCGGCATTACCAGGCGGTCTGAGCACTTGGCGGCCAGTTTCGACTACACCCCCTTTTTCCTTGTGTACCGGCAATTTGATCAGTATGACCGGCTTAACCACAGCGGGGATGTGAACGTGAGCGGCCGGCTGACCTCGCGAACCATTCTGGGATTGCACGACACCATCAGTTATGAGAACGGGATGTATCCAACTCTCACTGGACAACAGATTCTGTCCGGACTCGCCTCCCCTGCTGGCCTAAATCAGATGGTTATCCCGTACACGACCCGGACCCTAGCAAACGTGGCCGGACTGGATCTGACGTTTGAGAAGAGCCGGCGGACTTCGCTTACCTTGTCCGGAAATTACTCCCAGCGCAAGTTCGGACAGCAAACAGCGGGACAGCCCTTATATGACAACATTGGATTGGGTGGCAGCCTGACGTATCAATACAGTGTGACTGAGCATACGAGCATCGGTATTCTCTTGGGCCATCAAGACACCACGTTCCAGGGAGGGCAAGTTTTTGGCAACCGGCTGCGCACCCAAACCGAAAGCACCTTTATTTCCCTAGGATCCCGCCTGTCTCCGACTGTCAGCGTAATTGTTTTCGGCGGGCCGCAATACATCCGCACAATAGGTCAGGTCGCACCGGGAGCCGTTCTCTCAGGGCACTTTCAGGGCTCCGGGGGGGGGAGTATTACCAAAGAAGTTCAAAAGACAGCTTTCGATTTGACGGTCCAGAGGTCCATCTCCGACGGCGGGGGGCTGTACGCATCCGCGATATACACCAATGCAACTTTGGGCCTCCGCCGGCGGTTGGTTGGACGTTGGGAGGCAGGCTTGAGCGCCAGCGCCGGTCAATCGGACGCTTCGCTCTTTCAGTCCGGCAATGGGAAGACGGAGACCATTATGGGAGGAGTCAAAGTCAGTCGCCCCTTAATGCGAGGCTCCTCGTTTCACATTGCCTATGAGACAGCGCACCAGGTGAACAAGGGCACTCTGCCTATCCTGGCGAACCTTGACCGTGAGCAAGTGTCAATAGGTATCGACTACCAATTCAAAGCCTTACCCTTAGGCCAGTAATCCTACAAAACAAGCAGATCACTAGCCCGAGCCACGTTGCTTCGCCAAAGCGGCGAGACAGGACAAATGTGATGATTACGGGACTTCTCGCTTTAGCAAGGTTTCAGAAAACAAGCCCAGATCAAAGGTCAAAGTTGATGCCCACCCAAAGAGACACAGGCCGTGCAGATGAGAGCGGTCTCACGCTCCTGTCGGAGCACATGTTTAGGAAAGTATTGTCTCTCGAGAGAAAAAGGAGTGAGCGTTCTGGCCAACGTTTCGTGCTTATGCTCGTGCATGCCAGCGCGCTTCTCCAGGCTGACCCGGAGGAGGCAATTCGCGACGCCATAACAGGGGCGCTTTCGGTGTCAACCAGGGAAACGGATTTACGCGGCTGGTACAAGGAGGACATGGTAGTGGGCGTCATCTGCACAGAGATTGGTTCGGGGACCATGACCTCCATCCTCAGCGCCCTGCACTCGAGAGTGTCCTCCGCCTTACGAAATAACCTCAATCTGGAACAGGTTAATGTGATCCACGTTACCTACCACGTGTTCCCGGATGATTTGGACCCCGAGAACGGCGGTCGTCCCGCAGATGTGAAGCTTTATCCCGACCTATCGCCACAGGACACCGCAGCTAAAGCCTCGCGATGGATCAAGAGAAGCATAGATATTATTGGGGGTCTCTCTGCTCTCATCTTGCTTTCTCCACTTTTCGTCGTCGTTGCAGTTGTGATCAAGCTAACTTCGAAAGGACCAATCCTCTTCAAACAGCAGAGAATGGGACAGTATGGAGTGCGGTTTACTTTCCTGAAGTTCAGATCAATGTACTTCCAGAATGACGCAAGGATTCACCAGGATTACATCAGGCGCTTTATCTCGGGGAAGCAGGATAAGGTGCAGCCGGCCGGCCACGGCGGCGTTTATAAGATCAAGGACGATCCCCGCGTGACGCCGGTGGGGCGATTCCTGCGGAAGACCAGTCTGGACGAGCTGCCTCAACTTCTCAATGTGCTGGGGGGCGAGATGTCTCTGGTCGGGCCGCGGCCTCCGATTCCGTATGAGGTCGAGAGGTACGAGATATGGCACCGACGGCGCTTCCTAGAGGTAAAGCCCGGGATAACAGGCTTATGGCAAGTCGAGGGTCGAAGCAGGACTAGGTTTGATGAAATGGTTCGGTTGGACCTCAAGTATGCCAGGACATGGTCTCCTTGGCTGGACATCAAGATTCTTTTGCGAACCCCCAAGGCTGTCTTGCGGGGGAGCGGCGCGTATTGAGGAGAGATCCCCCGCGCTGCGCGCTCCCCAAAGCCCTAACTCAACGAGGAGTGCTTCTGGAGGTGAAATATGATTCGAGTTGGCGTCATAGGCTACGGTTACTGGGGTCCAAACGTAGTTAGAAACCTGCACAGCCTCGATTCGGCTCAAGTTGTTGCCATATGCGACCGAAGCCCAGAGGCTCAAAAACGCGCCCAACGTGCATATCCGTGTGGGGAGGTTACCGCCGACGCAACTGATATCTTGCGTTCTCCAGACATTGATGCTGTGGCCATCGTCACCCCTGTCTGGACGCATTTCGACCTTGCCAAGGCGGCGCTCGAAAACGGCAAGCACGTCTTCGTGGAAAAGCCCTTTACCGCCAACTCCGACCAGGCGGAGACGCTGATCGAGTTGGCCCAGAAGAGGAACCTCAAGATCATGGTGGACCACACCTTCCTCTTCACCGGAGCAGTGAAGAAGATCCGCCAGCTCGTCGATCAAGGTGAACTTGGCGATCTCTACTATTACGATTCCATGAGGGTCAATCTAGGCCTTTTCCAACACGACATCGACGTGATTTGGGATCTGGCCCCGCATGATCTGTCCATCATGGACTATCTCATCCAAGAGGAACCCGAGGCGATCGTCGCCACCGGTGAGAAACACTTGAATGGCCATGCCGACGTGGCGTTTATCACCGTCTATTTCCCGCACAATACGATTGCTCACATCAACGTGAACTGGTTATCTCCGGTGAAGATCCGAACCACGCTGATCGGAGGAGAGAAGAAGATGGTTGTGTGGAACGACTTGGAAGCCGACGAAAAACTCAAGGTCTACGACAAGGGAGTGCAAATAGCCAGCCCAGAAGGTGTTTACGAATTGCTGGTCAGCTACCGCTCCGGAGACATGTGGGTGCCCAAGATCGAGCAGACAGAAGCGCTGAAGGTGGAATTGGGATACTTTTTGGGCTGTATCGAGAAGAACGAGACGCCCTTTAATGACGGGGAGGCTGGGTTGCGAGTCGTCAAAATGCTGGAAGCGGCGGGAGAATCTTTGAAGTTGAGAGGAGAGACCGTTCTCGTATGAACAACCACCAATGCATTTCGCCGGATGTCAGGCTGGGGCGAAACGTCAAGCTCTCGAAATTTATCAACCTGTATGGCTGTGAAATAGGCGACGAGACAAAGATCGGCGCGTTTGTGGAAGTCCAGAAGAACGTCAGGATCGGGAAAAGATGCAAGATCTCGAGCCATACGTTTATCTGCGAGGGCGTGACGCTGGAGGAGAATGTATTCATCGGGCACAATGTAACGTTCATCAACGATCCCTATCCCCGGGCCACCAATCCGGACGGGCGGCTACAGACCGATGAAGACTGGAAAGTTGAGCCTACGCTGGTCAAGAAGGGCGCCTCGATCGGATCAGGGTCCACGATCCTTTCAAGGGTGACCATCGGAGAAAATGCCATCGTGGGAGCAGGCAGCGTGGTTACGAAAGATGTTCCTGCTAACACGATCGTGGCGGGATCGCCGGCCAGGATTCTTGCGCTCGCTGGACCAGAGGATATCGGAGGTGTTGATTCATGCAGGCTCCTAACGATCCCTTTTCTCGACCTCGTCGCTCCCCATCGGGAGTTGAAGAACGAACTGACAGCGGTATTCGAGCAGGTCCTGGAGACGGGCGGGCTTTGTCGGTGGTCCCCTGGTGGCGGGGTTTGAACAGGATTTCAGCCAATTTTGCGGCACTCGACACTGTGTTGGGGTTGGGAGCGGAACAGATGCCGTGCGTTTCGCTCTCATGGCGGGGGGCGTTGAGCCGGGCGACGTGGTGGTCACCGTCCCGAACACCTTTATCGCCACAGCGGAAGCCATTACTCAGGCTGGGGCCACGCCCGATTTTGTGGACGTCGACGAGCGTACTTACAACATGGACCCCGAACAGCTTCGCAAGTACCTTCAGGTTCGGTGCGGGGTGGACGGGAGCACGGGTCGGGTGTACAACAAGAGGCTAGGCAGGCCGGTAACCGCTGTCGTCCCGGTTCACCTTTTCGGGCAACCCGCGGATATGGATCCTATCTTAGACCTTGCCGAGCGCTTCGGCCTGCGCGTGGTAGAAGATGCTTGCCAGGCCCACGGCGCGGAGTATTTTTCAAAGAAAGAGAGCGCCTGGCAGAAGGCGGGATCGATGGGCAAAGCGGCGGCCTTCAGCTTTTATCCAGGGAAGAACCTGGGGGCCTGCGGTGAAGGCGGAGCAGTGACGACCAACGATGATGAGATTGCTCGCCAGATTCGAATGCTCCGTGACCACGGCCAGGCTCAAAAGTATTATCACGAACTGGAGGGGTACAACGGCCGGCTGGATGCTATTCAAGCTGGTTTCCTGCGAATCAAGCTGGGCCATCTCACGGCGTGGAACGAGGAACGTCGGGAATGCGCCCGTCGATATCAGGAGCTTTTGGGCTCAGCAGATCCGGAAATATGCCTCCCCTACCAGCCTTCCTGGGCAAAGGCAGTTTACCATCTTTACGTAGTCCGCGTTCAGAACCGCGATGCACTTCAGAAACATCTCGCTGAGGCCGGCATTGGCACGGGAATCCACTATCCCGTCCCCCTCCACCTGCAAAAAGCCTACGCGGACCTCGGCTACAGGAAGGGGGATTTCCCAGTGTGTGAAGGCGCTGCTGCGGACATCCTCTCGTTGCCCATGTACCCGGGCCTCGGGCGCGAGGAGCAGGGTCACATTGCCCGGCAGGTGCTGGACTTCGTTGGCGCGGGAACCAACCCTGCGACCTCTGCTTCAGTGCGTGCGTCCAAAGTGGCCACCCAGACCGCATAATGATCCCTGACTCGCTCGCGTTTGAAAGAGTTCAATAACAATCAACACGAACTGGACCATAATGATTGGCATGCATCCACGGCGACCTTTCGGATTTGGGCGGCCGGACTCACGCGCCAGGGCGACCCGGAACTACTGGGAATCTCCAAGACTAATTTCTCCAACGAGCAACGCAAGCTTCCGGGCATGACGGAAATGGGATCGACGGCAGTTTGTATCATCGTCGAAAACCTGCCGGTGCCTGTCGATCGACGTGTGTGGCGGGAAGCAGGCGCGCTTCGCGATGCCGGATACCTGGTTTCCGTCATCTGCCCTAAAGGGAAGGATTCTTTCACCGCGAGTCACGAGATTCTTGAGGGAATCCACATCTATCGTCATCGCATGTGGGAACCCTCGAGTGCCATTGGGTATCTGCTGGAATATGCTCTGGCGCTCGTGGCTGAGTTTTATCTCAGCCTGAAAGTCTTCGCCCTTACGAGGTTCCGCATTCTACAGGGTTGCAATCCTCCCGACACCATTTTCCTGATTGCTTTCTTCTTCAAGCTTTTTGGAGTCAGGTTTATCTTCGACCATCACGATTTGAGCCCGGAATTATTTGATGTCAAGTTTGGCGAGAAAAAGGGTTTGCTCCGTGCGCTTACCAGACTCGCCGAGCAGTGGTCATTCAAAGTTGCTGAAGTCTCCATCGCCAGCAACGAGTCCTTCCGGGACGTCGCCCTCACGCGAGGCGGGAAGAGTCCAGAACAAGTATTTGTTGTGCGCAACTGTCCTGACCTGACGAAACTCCACCGCGGACCGGCTCGGCCGGAGATCAAGCCCCAGAAGTTGTTCCTGGTGGTCTACGTGGGTTTCATGGCAAAGCAGGACGGCCTGCCCCTCCTGGTTGAATCAATCGAGCACATGGTCAAAAACCAGAATCGACAGGACACACATTTCGTACTTGTCGGGGGAGGGAGTGAGCTTCCTGAACTGCGACTTATGGCCGCCGCGAAGAAGTTGGAACCCTATATAACCTTTACGGGTCAGGTTCCCCACGAGGAAGTGGCCGCTTATCTCTCCAATGCAGACGTGGGGGTGGCGCCCGACCCGAAAAACCCCTTGAACGACAACTCGACCATGATCAAGATTCTTGAATACATGGCGTTCGGGTTGCCGGTAGTGCTTTTCGATCTGAAAGAGGGAAGACGAATAGCGGGCGCTGCTGCCCTGTACGCGCTGCCCAACGATCCTATCGATTTCGCCAACCAGATCAATAAATTGCTCGACAGTCCGGAACTTCGCCGGCGGCTGGGGGAATATGGCCGCGCACGGGTTGAAGAGGGTTTGAACTGGGAAACCGAGAAGCAGACGCTCCTTCGCGCCTATCGTGCAGCATTGCAGCCTGCCCATGCTTCGTGACATCGAGGATGAAGATCCTTAACTTCCACATTCGATCGTTGCCCTACAACGCCCGCGCGGAGTTCCCTCTCCGGCTGCATGTCTATGATGGTGGGGTGAAGAAGGCGGGATCAGCTCGGACGGAGCGAGTCGCGATTCGCTTTCTGCGTATTGCCTGCGCCGTCCTGTTCTCAATGCTGCTGTCATCCCTGAGATGCGATTCGGCTGACATCCTTTTTGTTCGTTCAGCCGGCGGCCCGCCCACCCAGCAACGAGAGCTGGAAATAGCTGCCAGCTTTTATGGATTGGACCTCCAGGTGGTCACGGCCACCGCCCATAACGACGTTCATGTACTTGAAAGGGCGGCCGAGCGGAACGATACCCTGGCGGTAGCAGTCGCGGCGAATGCTCTTGCTCTGGTTGATGAAAAGGCGCTGACGCGCGCCCTATCTCGGAAGTCTGGAGCCAGCGTGCCGTTGCTGATTCTGGGAGTGACACCGGAGACCGACCCAGGTCTCCTGAGAGCTTGGTCTGGCGGCGCAGCGGTTGGCTGCCGGCATTTACAGAGTCCGCGTGGTCCGCTCTACGTTGTGCATCGCATCGCGGGCCTCACCAGGCAACTAGCCGACCAGGAATTACCATTCCCGGGCAAGGATAGCTCCTACTTTGTTTTGGGTGAAAACGGCAAGGGTCAGATAATCACCGAGCTACGAGTCGATAACCAAATTTTTCCGGTGTTCATCGCGGCCGCCCTCGGCCAGCACAAAGTATTCCTGGGCAGCCAAGCGCCTTCCCTCAACGACAGCGGGGGCGAGGAAAGAGCAGAAGGTGTGATGAACGCGTTCGCGACCATCGCCCCAGCCATGATGTTTATCAAGTATTGCGCCGGCGAACGAGGATGGCACGCTCTCCATCATTACGCAAACCTCACTATTGATGATCCCTGGCTGCGGGAGCCTTACGGGCATCTTGACTATACAGGTCTTCTTGAGGAGATGGAGAAGCATAACTTTCACACCACCATCGCTTTCATCCCTTGGAATTACGACCGGAGCGAACCGGAGGTTGCCTCGCTGGTTCGCGGCCATCCGGGGAGATTCTCAATCTGCATTCACGGAGATAATCACGATCATAAGGAGTTTTCGGACTTTCAGGGCAAGCCGCTGCCTGTTCAAATTGCCGCGCTTCGCGAAGCCTTGAGCAGGATGGACAGGTTCCAGGTACTCACAGGGATTTCCTACGACAAAGTGATGGTGTTTCCTCACAGCATAGGGTCGGAAAGAATATTGGAGGCGCTCAAAAGTTATAACTTCCTGGCAACTGTCAACGCGTCGAATGTTCCTTTGGACGTTTTGCAGCCCCCGGTTCTTTCATTAGCGCTGCGGTCCGTTTTACTTTCGTGGGGAGACTTCCCGAGCATCTCCCGTTACCCGGCGGCAGCGCAAGACCCGGCAGTCTTGATAGCGATCAACAAGTTCCTCGACAACCCCTTGCTCTTGTACGGCCACCATGACCTTTTTGAGAACGGCATCAGTGCCTTCGACGCCATGGCAGATCGAGTGAACAAATTTGATCCGGATACCTGCTGGCGCAGCTTGGCTGACATAGCAAGGCACCTCTATGTCGTCAGGCTTAGGGACGACTCCAACTACGATGTGCTGGCTTTTTCAAGCAGCATCTCTCTGGATAATACTTCCGGCCACGACTCTATCTTCTATGTTCGGAAGCAGGAGACCAGCTCGCCGGTTATAAGCTCAGTCAGTGTGGACGGCCAGCCCTGCAACTATCGACTACGCCATGGCTATCTGGAGCTCAGCATGGATGTCCCTGCGGGCGGGACTCGTAACGTCGTGGTGCTATATGAAAACGACTTGGGGTTGATCCCAGCCAGCGTCTCGAAGCATTCTCTTCGCGTTACCCTTCTCCGCAAGGCTTCGGATTTCCGGGACATAACAATGTCGAGATACGCCGCTGGGCGAGCGATCACTCGTCTTTACTACTCTACGCAACCACCCGGCCTAGTGATTATCGGCGCCTTCGCATTGATCTTGGCGTGTGGATGCGGAGGTTGGGGGCTGCGCGTGATCCGCAGGGGAAGAATTCGTTCCAACAGACCGCAGGCAGTTCCCACCGGGCTGCCGAATCGCCAGGACGACAGGCAGCCGCTGCCTCCCCCCCTGGAGAGCCAGGATGCAGGGGTGCTCAGATGAGGGAAACGCACCCGCGTGGGGCCCGATGCCCTGAGGGGCGCTTCTTGGTCCGCTTGCTGCGAACGAAACATTGCGCAAGCGTACACGTCACCGCTTAGGTTCTGCGATAGACTTACTGTTGGAGATTGGGAGGCAGCGGTGGAGATTAGAGCTGAATCGCGGCACTTGGGAGAAATTGTGGTTCTTGTGCCGGAGGTTTTTCAGGATAGCCGTGGCTTCTTCATGGAGACGTTCCGCGAGGACCAATTCAAGGCCCTGGGCCTGCCTTCTCACTTTGTTCAGGACAACCATTCGCGTTCCGTCAAGGGGGTTCTGCGTGGATTACACTTCCAGTGGGACCCGCCGATGGGCAAGTTGATGCGCGTTCCACTGGGTAGCGCCTTCCTGGTTGCGGTGGATATCAGAACCGGTTCGCCCACTCTGGGGAAGTGGTTTGGCGTCGAAGTCTCGGCCGAGAACCGTCGTCAGGTGTGGGCTCCCGCGGGCTTTGCCCGCGGTTTCTGTGTTCTCTCGGAGGTTGCCGAGATCCAGTACAAATGCACGGGCCTCTACAACAGCAAGGGTGAGTCTGGAATTCGCTGGAATGATCCGCAAATCGGCGTCGAATGGCCGGTCAGCGAGCCTTGCCTGTCCGAGAAGGACCAGAAAGCGCAGACCTTGGAACAGTGGCTTGCCAAGCCGGAATCCCGTAATTTCCATATATAACCAAAGGGACTGCTCGTCGGGAAACCCCAGGGGCATATCATTCTAAACCCTTGGGGTGGACCGCGCGGGATGAAGTGCGCAATGGATCTGCCAGCCCAGCCGCCGACAACTGACGGGACCTCTCGTCGACGAGGGCTCAAAATGGCATCCGCGGGGAAGGTTTTGAAAGAAACCACCTATTTCGATCTCGGGCCATCTTGCAGGGGGAAATTATGAAACTGCTTATTGCCGGTGGCGCCGGGTACGTAGGCTCGGTGCTGATACCGAAGCTGCTCGATCGAGGCTACAAGGTGGACGTGGTGGACCTGTTTTGGTTTGGCAACCACCTGCCTCGAGATGTGGGGATACTCCACAAGGACATCTTCCAGCTCTCGGTGGAAGACCTGGAGCCCTACGATCAAGTGATCTTCCTGGCCGGCCTTTCGAACGATCCTATGGCGGAGTTTTCGCCGAGCAAGAATTTCATCTTCAACGCCGCTGCTCCGGCCTATTTGGCCTACACGGCCAAGAATGCCAAAGTGAAAAGGTACATTTACGCCTCCTCCTGCTCGGTTTACGGCTATACGGAAAACGAACTCTACGACGAGACTCGCCCTGTTTCCTCGACCTACCCGTATGGAATTTCCAAACTACAAGGAGAGCAGGCGGCGATGCAGTTGGCCGACGATGATTTTTCGGTCATCTCACTGCGCAAAGGCACGGTTTCGGGATACAGCCCCCGCATGCGCTTCGACCTCATCATCAACACGATGTTCAAGTGCGCCATGAGAGATCACACCATCACCATCAACAATCCTTCCATTTGGCGGCCCATTCTCAGCATCGACGACGCCGCAACCGCCTACACCCGTGCCATTGAAGCGGATCAGAAAATCTCCGGCATTTTCAATATTGCGTCCGGCAATTACACTGTGGGAGAAGTCGGCGACTTGGTGAAAGCCACGATCGAGGAACGTCTCGGGGAGCGCCTGAACCTTTGCATCAAGCATATCCAGGATTTCCGCAACTACAAAGTCAGTGTCGAAAAGGCCAAGAATGTGCTCAGTTTCCATCCCGCTGGCGACGTGAAATCCATCGTCGGCCATCTGATCGACAACCTGGAAAAGTGCAAAGACTGGGACAACCCTCTCTATTCCAACATTGCGTCATTCAGGCAACTGGAAAGTGGAATCGAAACCTACGTCATGGGGAAGGTGCCAGCGCGATGAAGGTCATGGTCGTGGGCGGTAATGGCCAACTGGGGAGCGACGTGGTTCGCGCCTTCGCGGATAATGGGGACGAAGTGTTGCCGCTGACGCACGCGGAGATCGAAATCGCAGACGCGGAGTTGGTCGCCAATAAAACGCGTGAGTTCGAACCCGGCATCGTGGTGAATACCGCGGCGATGCACCACGTGGAGAACTGTGAATTGCAGCCTGACAGGGCTTTCGCCGTCAATGCCTTAGGCGCGAGAAACCTCGCCCTGGTGGCGCGGGATATCGGCGCGGTGCTGATCCATATCAGTACGGACTACGTCTTTGACGGTAGCAAGGCCAGCCCCTACGAAGAGGAGGACTCCACCCAGGCCCTTGAGCGTTTACGGAAACTACGAAACTGGCCGGGGAGTACTTCGTACGCTCGACACTTGATAAGCATTTCGTGCTGCGCACTTCGGCGATCTATGGGAAGAGCCCCTGCCGCGCCAAGAGCGGACTCAACTTTATCCAACTGATGCTCAAACTGGCGAAAGAGCGGGGCGAAGTCCGCGTGGTCGACAGCGAGTTTGTCACCCCGACCGCGACCCCCGATTTAGCGCGGCAAATGGTGGCGCTGAGCCGCTGCCAGAGTTACGGCTTATACCACGCCACTGCCGAGGGCGCTTGCTCCTGGTTTGAGTTCGCCCAGGAGATCTTCGCCTTGACCGGTACCAAAGTTAACCTGAAGGTTGCGGGACCGAACGAATTTCCCGCCAAGGTGCCCAGGCCGAAGTACTCGGTGCTGGAAAACCGCGGCCTCAAGCTCCTGGGCTTGAATACCTTCCGGCCGTGGCAAGAGGGCCTGCGCGACTACCTCGGTATTTCCCAGTCGCGGGAGGCGGCGATCACAAGATGACACAATACGTCGTCATCACGCCGGTGCGCGACGAAGAGCAGCATGTCGAAGCAACCATCGAATCGGTCAGTGGCCAAACCGTACGCCCGGCGGAGTGGGTGATCGTTGACGACGGCTCAACCGACCGAACGGGCGTCATCCTCGATCGCTATGCCGCTCAGATTCCCTGGCTCCGCGTCATCCACAGACCGGACCGAGGTTTTCGCAAGCCCGGTGGCGGAGTGGTGGATGCTTTCAATGAGGGATACCGCTCCCTCCGCTGCAACGACTGGGATTTCATAGTGAAACTCGATGGGGACCTCAGCTTTTCCCCGGATTACTTTCAAAGGTGCTTCGAGCAATTTCGGAAGCAGCCTGATTTGGGGATTGGCGGCGGAGAAATCTGCCACGACTTGGGTGGCAAGCTAAAACTCGAGGTGAATCCCAGGTTCCATGTACGGGGGGCCACTAAGATCTACAGGAAGGCTTGCTGGGAGGCAATAGGTGGATTATGGCCTGCAGCCGGATGGGACACGATCGATGAAGTGAAAGCGAACATGTTGGGCTGGAAGACCCGCAGCTTTGAGGATCTCCGGCTCATTCACCATCGCCTCACGGGATCGGCAGACGGACTCTTGCGCGACCGCTTGAAGCACGGTTCGGTTTGCTTTACCTGTGGATACCATCCTCTCTTTGTTCTCGCTCGTTGCGTATACAGGCTGGTTCGAAAGCCCTACGTGATTGGCTCCCTCGCGATGCTGTTTGGCTTTCTGAGAGGTTATTTTATCCACACGCCCCAGGTGAACGACGAACGGCTGATCCGTTACCTGCGGGCACAGCAACTGAGACGCCTCTTTGGACTAAGAACCGTTTGGAAGTGACAAGGGGGCGCCTAGGCCTCCGGCGGACCGTTTATGTGCGGAATCTGTGGAAAGCTCAATTTCGATCAGAACTCCAGCGTCGACCCCGCGCTGATTCGGGTGATGCTGGATACCATTCGCCATCGAGGTCCAGACGACGAAGGGATTTACTCGGCGGCACAGGTAGGTCTGGGTCACCGCAGGCTCTCGATCATTGACCTGAACACTGGACATCAGCCCCTGTCGAATGAAGATGGTACCGTTTGGATCGTTTTCAACGGGGAGATCTACAATTACCAGGAATTGCGTCCTTTTCTCTTGACCAAGGGTCACACCTTCAAAACGCAGACTGACACTGAGGTCATCATCCATTTGTACGAGGAGCTCGGACCCGGGTGTTTGGAGAAACTGCGCGGCATGTTTGCCTTCGCCATCTGGGATGAAAAATCCCGCACGCTATTCCTGGCCAGAGACCGTGTGGGAATAAAGCCTCTTTACTATTGCCGGACTGGGAAGTCTCTGGTCTTCGCGTCCGAGATCAAGGCAATCCTGGCGGATCCTGCTGTGGATCGAGCCATCGCCCCGGAGCTCATCGACAGGTTTCTCACCTTCTATTACTTGCCTGGGGAAGAGACTCTTTTCAAGGGGATCTCGAAGCTCGCCCCGGGATCCTATCTGATTGTGAAAGGTGGCCATCCGGAAATCCGTCAATACTGGGACCTTAGCTTCTCGAAGTCAGGTGAAAAGCCGAGTCAAAAAGAAGCCGAGAGGCAGTTGATTGACTTGTTGGGCGAAACCGTTCAGCAGCACATGATTGCCGACGTCCCAGTCGGCGTCCTACTGAGCGGCGGAGTGGACTCCACGGCAGTGCTCAGCTTCGCTGTCGAGAGGACGGATAAGGAGGTCAGCAGCTATACCGTGGGCTTTTCTGACCCGGGGTTCGCTGACGAGAGACCCTATGCCAAGTTGGCGGCAGAGACTTTCCGTACCCAGCACCATGACATGACCATATCGGCGGCGGACTTTGCCGCCTTCATGCCGCAATATGTCTGGCACATGGAAGAGCCGGTCTGTGAACCGCCTGCCATCGCCCTGTATTATGTTTCGAAGATGGCAAGGAACTACGTCAAGGTGCTTCTCTCCGGTGAAGGCGGGGATGAGGCTTTTGCCGGGTACAGCAATTATCGCAACCTTCTTTGGCTGGAGCGGGTTAAACGCGCCCTCTCACCGCTCGAAGGCGTCCTCGCTGGGGGACTTTCTCTCGCCGGCTCAGTTTTCCACTTGCCGCGAGCAGCCAAATACGCGCCCTTGATGAAGGCGCTTTTCCCTGACTACTACTACAGCCGGACATCGAATCCTTACCGCTGCATCCGAAACGGGTTGGGCAACTTGTACTCCGCTGATTTTGCCCGCTCGATTGACGAAGAGTACACTGTTGAACCATTGCGCCGGTTGCAGGCGCATGTGCGGGGCCAGAACACGCTCGATGCGATGCTCTATATTGACACCAAATCCTGGTTGCCCGACGACCTGCTCATCAAAGCCGACAAAATGACCATGGCCAATTCCCTTGAGCTCCGCGTTCCGCTACTCGATCACAAAGTCCTTGAGTTTGCCGCTGCCTTGCCTACCGACCTCAAGGTCCGAGGCTTCACCACTAAGTACTTGGCCAAGAGGGCTCTGGGTCGTCGTGTGCCCAAATCAATCCTTGATCGCCGCAAGGCTGGCTTCCCGGTTCCTTACGAGTCCTGGCTCCGGAAGGACCTGCGGGAATGGGTTCATGATATTCTGTTGGACCAGGCGGCAACGAGCCGGGGCTATTTCGCTGCCCCGGCTATCCGCGACTTGTTGGTCCGCGATGAGGCTAGCGGTGGATATTCCAAGGAGATCTTCTCGCTGGTCACGTTTGAGTTGTGGCATAGGACGTTCCTGGAACAAAAACACAGAGAGCGGAAACAGCTTGTCCTATAACAAAGATAATGGCAACGGTCGACATGCCGCGCTCAATTTAGCTGCCGGAACGCTCTGGCGGATGCCGGGCCGTTTCGGGATTGCACGTCTCTTCGGTCCCTCTTACTCATTGCGGTGCGTGCTCTTCCATAATATTTCAGCGACGGAGTCGCCATTCACTAAGGGAATGCGCGTAAGCATCACGCCGAATGACTTCGAGGCTGCGCTGAAATTCCTTACCCGATACTACACTCCTGTCCGCTTACAGGACGTTCTGGATGCTTCTGGGGGCCGAAGTCTTCCGCCGCGGCCGGTGCTCGTGACCTTCGACGACGGCTATGCGTCGATTATGGAGTGGGCAGCGCCGCTTTGCAGCAAGTATGGCGTTCCTGCCACCCTTTTCCTCAATGCCGCGTTTCTCGATAACGAGGGATTAGCGCCGGACAATATTTTTTGCTATGCGGCCAACGTCCTGGGAATAGAGGCCATAAATGCTGCCGTGCGCGCCGTTGGCGGCGACGGCATCCCCAAGCTGGAATCTTTGGCTGAGGTCTTCTCGCGTTTCTTCCCTTCGATCTCGCTGTCCGAGAGGCAAGTCTTTCTTGACGCCTTGGCTCATTTGGGTGGATTCAATGGGCGGCAGTTGGCAGAGGAGGCGGGCTTGTACCTGACGCGCAAGCAGGTTAGCGAGTTGGCGGCTTCGGATTTCGAAATAGGGAACCACACTTACACCCATGTGCGCTGCAGGGCGTTGACAGCGGCGGATTTTGGCCAGGAAATCGATAGGAATAAGGCGGAGTTGGAGGCCCTTTCAGGGAAGAAAGTGCGGTCGTTCAGCCTGCCCTACGGGTCCTCGGCGGACCTTTCGAGCGACCTGCTGCGGAATCTTCGACTTTCCGGGCATGAAGCGGTCTTTCTTAGCGAGAGCGTTGCCAACCCGCGAAGGACCGATCGGGTCTGCTTTGACCGAGTAAGCGTCCGCGCCAACAAGGACGACGCTTTCTTTTTCGAGCTCGAGGTCTTGCCGCGCATTCGCGCCGTCAGGAACCGGCTTAAGCGGCTTCGGGTGCGTTCGGATGGCCCGGAACCACCCTTTGCGCAGCCCCTTGTGGCCCCCACGGGGAGGATGGGGGCGAAAAGCTTGACCAAATCCAGCCGCGCGCATGATCATTCAAGCTTAAGAGATAAAATTGAAAGTTAGGACTAGAGGAGGAAACTCCCCTGTCTTTCTTCGCTCTGTGCGATAAAGCCTTCGGGGAGAAATTCAAATGACTCGCGATAGATTCCTTTTGGAGATGGACGAAATTCTGGGCCTACCGGCTGGCACTCTTCGAGGCCACGAAAAACTGGAGGAGCTCGAGACCTGGGACTCCATTGCCCTCGTCAATTTGATTGTCCTAGCGGAGACTCATAACAACGCATCAATCACCCCCGACCAGGTCGTAACCTGCTCTACGGTTGCTGATCTTCTGCGGCTGGCCGGGGTGGAAGATAACGCCCCTGTTTCCCAGGCCGGCTCAACCGAATTGGCGTGACGCATGCCACTGTCCTAGTGGGAGTAGCATCGCGTGGAATTGCCGCTAGACCGCTATATCGCGCTACCCGTGCCACCGGCTGCGGCTGTTGTGTACTAGAGGTTTCTAATGGCATCAGAGACTAAGACATTGCAATGGGAGGTTCCGAAAGCCCTGCGATTCCCCGTTGTGGCCGCTGATGTCCTCGTGAAGCGCCAGACACTGAAAAAGGAACTGCTCAAGCAAGCGAATCTCGCCTCAACGCGCATTGCCATTCTTGGCGGTTCCACGACAACGGAAGTTATGAGCATGCTCGAGCTATTTCTCCTAGCGCAAGGAATCCAGCCAACCTTCTACGAATCAGAATACAACCGTTACTGTGAGGACGTGCTGTTCGAGAATCCGGATTTGTGGAATTTCAAGCCCGACGTCGTCTTTATCCACACTACTTGGCACAATGTATCGCAATTCCCGGAATTACTGGAAGCCGAGGCGGAGGTTGAAAAGCGCCTCAACCGTGAAATGGCGCGGTTTGAGTCTCTTTGGGAGAAGGTTCACAAGGAGCTTGGCGCGCTCATCATCCAGAACAACTTCGACCTCCCGCAGCTCAGGCCATTCGGGAATCTGGAGGCGTCCGAGCCGTACTGCCGTGTGAACTTCTTGCTGAGGCTGAATGCTGCGTTTGCGGCCTATGCCCGCAACCATTCCCGATTCCTAATTAACGACATCCACTACCTCTCCGCGCAAGTGGGCCTTTCAGCGTGGCACGACCACAAATATTGGTATAACTTTCATATGGCCTTGAGCCCAAAGGCCACAGTAGTTCTGGCTCAAAACGTTGCCGCGATTGTTAAGTCAGTTTACGGGAAAACCAAGAAGTGCCTCATTCTGGATTTGGACAACACGCTTTGGGGTGGAGTAATCGGCGATGATGGCGTGCAGAACCTGATTCTCGGTCGGGACCACGCGGTCGGCGAGGCCTTCGTAGATTTCCAACGATATGTGAAAGATCTAAAGCGGCGGGGCGTGATTCTTGCCGTGTGCTCAAAGAACGATCCCGAGAACGCCAAGGAGGGCTTCTCGCACCCGGACAGCGTCTTAAGAGTCGAGGATTTCAGCGTATTCAAGGCCAATTGGGACCCGAAACCTGACAACATCCGCGCCACCGCCTTAGACCTCAACATCGGTCTTGATAGCATGGTTTTGGTCGATGATAACCCGACCGAAAGAGCTCTCGTCGCGGGGCAACTGCCCGAGGTGGCAGTACCCGATGTGGGCTCGGATGTTTCCCGATTTGCAGAAGTGCTCGAGCACGAGCGATACTTCGAAGTGGTCAAAGTGGTTCAGGACGATCTCAGCCGCTCCAGCTTCTACAGCTCAAATGCGCAGCGAAGTGCTTATCAAGCCGACTTCCGTGATTACGGAGAGTTCCTCGCTTCGCTCGAAATGACCGCAGAGATCGGCCCATTTCTTCCAGTCTACCTGGAGCGAATCACACAGTTGATCAATAAGACCAACCAGTTCAATCTCACTACCAGACGGTACACAAGCGCCGAGGTCGAGGCCATTAGTCGGGATCCGGCCTTTGTCACCCTTTACGGACGGCTGGCCGACAAATTCGGCGACAACGGTTTGGTGTCGGTCCTGATCGGGCGGGTATCTCACGAGACAGTCGAATTGGACCTTTGGTTAATGAGCTGCCGCGTGTTAAAGCGCGAGATGGAATTCGCCATGTTTGATGCCCTCGTCGAGGAGTGCCGGGCCCGGGACATTCGGAAGATCCTGGGGGTCTATATCCCGTCGAAGAAGAATGGCATAGTCGCCGAGCACTATGGCAGCCTTGGTTTCACGCGCGTGGACGGCGCCTCCGGGGACCGTGAACTGTGGCAGTACGACGTGCCGCAAGCCTATTCCGCGAAAGCGCGGTACATCCGCAGGAGCGCGAAGGCGCTCCCCGCGAGTGTGAACACCTGAGGGCCTGCTGCAACCCTCGTCCATCAAACTTATATGTTGTCTGTAGGACCATTGCTCAGCGGGAAAGCCGTTCTGCACCATTTGGGTTGTGTAGTGCCAGTGATTTCGGCCGTTGCCGATGCATTTGCTGCGTCCATGTCAGCGAGTTGGGACGGCCAGATTATCCACGATCCCTTGCAGCGAGTTCGAGTGGCCTTCTTTAAGCCTCTCGACGCACGGAATCCAGTTTTCGAACTGGTGGAGCCAGCCAGCGCTGATTCGCCGGTGAACAATTTCCTCAAGAAGGGGGGGGGATTGCACCACGTCTGTTACGAAATCGACGACTTGGAATCAGGCCTAAGGGAAGCGCGACGTGCAGGTTTCGCGATGGTCTCTGCTCCAAAACCCGCCGTGGCGTTCGGTGGCCGCCGGATAGCATGGATTTACTCCAAGAACCGCTTGTTGATGGAATTGCTCGATCGCGACCCGAAATAGCCGGCGAACCCCTATCAGGGAATGGGCATTAAAACCACCTGTATTGTGTCTAGCAAGAACACCTCGGTTGCACGGCAACTCCGTTCACGGGAAATGTTGCAGTAGGCTTGAGAGTATGGTCGCGGGTCGAGAAACGGGATTAAACTTCATGCTGGATTCTGTTTGGCAGGTCGAGGTGGATCGTTCAACACCTACTGAATGGTCACAGATGCTTGATCTGTTCGACGATGCCAACCTCTATCAGACCTGGTCGTATGGCGGTGTGCGTTGGGGGGAGAAGAACCTCAGCCACATGGTTTTGAAACGAGGTGGCGAGGTCTTGGGGATGGCCCAACTCAGAATTGTTCGCCCGACAAGATTCAAGTTCGGAATGGCGTATCTGCGCTGGGGCCCATTGTTCGAGCGGCGCGGGAGGCCACTTGATCCCGAGGTTGCAGTGTCCATGGCCCGAGCCCTCAAGGAGGAGTACATCGACAAGAGGAGGCTCTTCCTCCGGGTCCTTCCGAATGCTTTTGTAGGGTCGCCACGCGCGGCAGTAATTCAGTCCGGCTTTTCCACGTTCACGCCGGAAGCTCTCGTCGCTGACAATACGTACCGAACTTTTGTCCTGGATCTCGCACCAGCAGTTGAGGAACTGCGCAAGAATCTCGACGCGAAATGGCGAAACCATCTCAAGCGCTCCGAAAAGAACGGCCTTAACGTCGTTGCGGGAACTGGGAGCAACGAATACCGGATTTTCTGTCAGGTCTACCATCAGATGCGAAAACGCAAGACGTTCGAAACCACCGTGGACGTTGAGGAGTTTGGGCGGATCCAAGAGAGCTTGCCAGAGTCGCATCGCATGCGCATCCTGCTCTGCCAAGTGGGGGACGTCCCGGTGGCGGGACTTGTTACCTCGGCGATGGGGGATTCCGCGATTTATTTGCTCGGCGCGACCAGCGATGAGGGGCTGAAATCGCAAAGCGCCTACCTGTTGCAATGGACCATGATTAAGTGGCTCAAGGAGAACGGCTTCAGGTGGTACGATCTGGGAGGCATCGATCCCGAACGGAATCCTGGGGTTTATTCTTTCAAGAGGGGATTTTCCGGCGCCGACCTAACGCAGATAAACCCCTTGGTGGTGTGCGACAGCGTGGTGTCTTCGGCCATGGTCAGGACTAGCCTAGCCATGCAAGGAGCGATTCGTCGCTCCAAGGCCGCATTGCGCCTCACGTGGCCTTTCAAGCAGCCGGCAACCGGCACTTAAGCTCGGCCTGTCTAGTCTGTTTTTATGGATATCTCGGTGGTCGTCGTCGCGTGGAACGCCAAAAGCTATCTAGAGCTCTGCCTTGAGAGCTTGGAAAAAGCGCCTCCGCAACGCAGTATGGAGATTCTGGTAGTTGACAATGCCTCGACTGACGGCACCGCGGAGATGGTCGAGACGCGGTTTCCCTGGGTTAAGCTCATTAGAAGCGCTGAGAATCTAGGCTTTGCGAAGGGCAACAACGTGGCGATCCGGCGGTGCCAAGGGCGCTATATCGCCCTGGTGAACCCCGACGTGATTGTTTTTCCGGGCTGCCTGGATGCCTTGGCAGACTTCCTTGATCAAAACCCCAAGGTGGGGAACGTGGGTCCGCGCGTCTTGAACCCTGACATGACTCTCCAGAGCTCGTGCCGGCGTTTTCCGACTCTGTGGAACAATTTCTGTTCGGCAACCGGTTTGGCGACGAGATTCAAGAATTCCCGCTTCTTTGCCGGCGAGCACATGTTCTACTTTCCCCATGACCGGACGATGAACGTGGATGTCCTGGTGGGTTGTTTCTCCTTCATCCGTCGCGAAGCCTTTGACGACGGTGGGCCTGCTGGATGAAGGCTTGTTCATGTACGGCGATGATGTGGATTGGTGCCGGCGCGCTTGGAAAGCGGGATGGGAGGTGGTTTTCTTCCCTGGGGCACAGGCGATCCATGACCGGGGCAAGACCACGGCCCCCTATCCTGTTCGCTTCGCTCTCGCGCAACAGCGCTCAGTTCTATATTACTGGTCCAAATATCACGGCATTTTCGGTCGACTGGGAATCCGAAGCATCATGTTCTTCCATCACCTCATGCGCTACACGCTGGCGGTTCTCTCGGGCTTAGCGCACTCCCAGGGCGTGGAGCAAAGTGACGTGCGAAAACAGGTCAGTGGCGCCTGCCTGCGGGAACTCCTCTTCGGGAGCGCTCCCCAGAAGGCTTGAGGGGTTCACTGTTACTCAGATAAATCCCTTAGTGGCATGCGATAGCATGGTTTCTTCTACAATCGTCAAGGCGGGTCTGGCCATGCGTCGATCGCTCCACACCTAGAGAGGCGCTTTGCAGCCTCCTCACGGTGCTAAGTGAGGAATTGGCGCGATAGGGATGAGAAAGGGAGATCATTGAACCTTCGCCGTGTCGGAGAGAGTAATGATAGCCGAGTTTTCTGACAACCAAGAGAAAGCTGTCCAGACCCTTGGAGAAGACCAAAGGTACAAATTAACGAGGCTCGTCTGCTGGATTGTCTGTGTTGGATTTGCGCTGATTGAGGCTTGGTCCCAGCGACAATTCATCAACGAGGATGGAATCTCCTACCTCGACATGAGCGATGCGCTCTTGCGACACAATTGGCACTTACTGGTTAATCCAATTTGGAGCCCGCTCTACCCGCTTTTGATCGGCGTGGCAACCTGGCTCACGCGCCCGTCGGCGCAATGGGAAGTCCCGGTCGTGCACGTGTTGAACCTTGTCATTTTTCTCGGAGCATTGGCATCCTTCGAGTTCCTCTTGCGCCGGGTGATCTGCGTTCTCAGACGAGAAAATGGGCGGGAAGATGCAGATTCAGCAGCGCCCCTACCGGTCTGGACATGGCAACTGCTAGGTTATAGCCTTTTTGCCTGGAGCACTTTTGGAATGATTTGGGCACCTCGCTACATTACTCCCGATCTATGTGTGGCGATCTTCGTCTACCTTGACGCCGGACTTCTGCTTAGTCTCCGCGCCGGCACCAAGAGGTCACGGACTTGTCTGTTGCTTGGACTCACGCTCGGGTTGGGCTACCTGGCGAAGGCTATCTTGTTCCCCCTGGCTTTCGTGTTTATGGGCGTCGGATTTTTCGTGATTGGCGAATGGAAAAAAGCGATACCTCCACTCGCCATAACTTTCATTGTTTTTTGCACGGTCTCCGCACCGTTGTTCATCGCGATGTCCAGGCGGGTGGGCCGGCCCAGCTATAGCGAGGCCGGAAAGCTGAATTACGCTTGGCACGTTAATCACATCAGTGGAGGTAAGGCGGCCGGGCATGCGTTCTTCCCTTCAGCTTCCGGTCCGCCTCCTTATTTGAAACGGCCTATGACTCTCCTTCACAAGCGCCCTGATGCCTATGGTTTCAGAGAGCCGGTCGCCTTCACATATCCGCCGCGGGACGATATGGAATACTGGGACGCTGGCACTGAAGCAGTACTCAATCCGCGAGATCAACTTCGAGCGATCGCCAAGAACTTGACTGTTCTTTTTAGAGACACCCACATCCTGCCGATGTCGGGCCTCATTGCGGGGGGACTCCTCCTTTTACTCGTAAGCCCAAGCGCGCCTCGGCGCTTTAAGAACATCCTAAGAAGTTGGCCATTGGTTGTCCCTGGAGTTGCTGCTCCATGTTTGTATTTGCTTGTGTCGGTTGAACCGCGTTACGTTGCCCCTTTTCTTGTGTTGGTGTTACTCGGGTTATTCCCGGGAATACTTGTCCAGAACCCAAAGGACGCTGCCAAGCCAGCTGCCATCTGGACGGTGGTTATTGCCACCTCTGTGATGGTTCTTACTGCGCTGCTCGTTGTTTACCACTTGGCAGGTTTTCCTCGTAGGGAACCAAGTCATGGACTGTTTGTTCAGGTGGGCGAATCCCTGAATAGGGCGGGTGTGCGACCTGGAGAGGAGGTGGCCCTCATCGGAGATAGTTCGGACGGGTGCCGCTGGGCGCGCATGGCGCGGGTTCGAATTGTTGCCCAGATACTTCGCGAAGATGTGGACGACTTTTGGCGGGTATCAGACCCTCGCGTGAAGGCAGAAGTTTATGATGCTTTTGCGAGAGCCGGAGCAAAGGCAGTCGTGGCGGAAGAGACACCGCCCTCTGGCGAGTTCGCGGACTGGCAAAGACTTGGAAATACACATTACTACGTGCATTTACTGGCCCAGTCGACAAGCAAATAGATTGGGAGGGCGGCTTTATCCGTTGGGTCAGCGTCGTCTATCCCTTTACGTCAACGGGACGCAATGTATCATTTCATTTCACGAGTCAGATGAATAGACAACGGGCGTTTAGAATCAGCAATGATAATTCGGTAAGCCTAAGAAAGGACGCGTGGCTTAACGGTGCCGACGACTCTCAGGACCGTGGACCTGAACCCGCTATGGTGATTGAGGACAATTGCCACATGCCCGAACCATTTCTCAGCATCGTGATTCCCGCCTACAATGAGGCTGGCCGCATCGCCAGTTCGCTGATCGCACTTCAGGAGTACGTGCAGCGGAAAGGCTTCCAGATCGAGACCATCGTGGTGGATGACAGCTCGACGGACAGTAGGGCGGAACTCGCCTCCGGGCGGGCTGGGATCTGCGTGCTGCGCAACATCCGCAATCGTGGCAAGGGATTCTCGGTCCGGCGCGGAGTCCTGGGAGCGCGCGGTGAGCTGGTCCTATTTACCGATGCAGACCTTTCCGCTCCCATTGATGAAGCTGACAAACTGATTGCAGCCATGGAGTCTTCCCATGCCGACGCCGTGGTGTGTTCACGGGCGCTCGGACGCGATCTGATCGGCACTCACCAATCGCTGTGGCGTCAATGGGGCGGTCGTTTCTTCAACCTGCTGGCCCGGATTTTCACCGGCGTCAGAATCTACGACACGCAGTGCGGGTTCAAACTTTTCCGGCGCGAAACCACTCGCCGCGCCTTTGAACTCCAGCGCGTAGATCGATTCGGGTTCGACCCGGAGATCCTGTTCCTGATCGAGTGCCAGGGGGGCAAGGTGGTGGAGGTCCCGGTGCGCTGGAATCACAGCCCTGCCACAAAGGTGCATTATTTGCGGGATTCTCTGCTCATGACCCTGGACCTGGTGGTTCTCCGCTGGCGAGCACTGACAGGCCAGTATGAGAAGGTAGTAGGCAGTGGACGGAAAGCAGAAGGCAGAAGGCAGAAGGCAGCGGGTCATGGGTTCATCGGGTGACTTAGCGGCGGCTTGGTACCCGTCAGCATGGCAATTTCCACGGCAATTTCGCGCTTCACGGATTATTACCGGCGCCATGGCTTCGCAGCAACCCTTCGACGCGCGGGGGTGGCAGTCAAACGGGCCCTTTTCTCGAGTCGTAGCGTCCTGTTTTATTGTGATCTCACCAGGCTGACTGCGCCTCCGGCGGACCTCCCGAGCTTTCTGAAAGTGGAGCGGAAGGCAAGCTCTGCCGAACTCAGCCTGGAGGACATTGAAGCAATAACCAGCTTCTGGAATCCCAAGCTGGTCCAAAAGAACATGCAGGAGCGGTTCGGCAAGGGGGCATCGTTGTGGTTGATCAAGTCCGAGGGTAAGCTAGCGGGTTACGGCTGGACCTTGCAAGGGCGTACCGTCGAACCCCATTACTTCTCCCTGGGAAAGGATGATTTTCATCTTTTCGATTTTCACGTGTTCCCCCAATATCGCGGTCAGGGAATGAATCCCTTCCTGGTCACCCATATCCTCCGCAGCCTGGCAGCCGAGGGGGCCGGTCGTGCGTTTATTGAAGCCGCAGAGTGGAACCAACCGCAGTTATCATCCCTGACAAAAACACCGTTTCGCCGCCTGGGCTTGGCCAGAAAGTTAACGATTTTTGGCCGCACCATCGTGTGCTGGGACAAAAAGGGAGCCAATGCGCAGTATACTAAAGTACCAAAGTACTGTTGAATATCGGCCGACTGAATGCTAAACTCCGCTCTGGCGAATGCTTATGGAGGGTGATTTCATGAGCACTCGTCGGGAGGCAAGCATGTGGAAAGATAATCTGTGGGTGCCCAGGGCCATCCTTTATTTTATGACAGCCAGTGGTTTGCTGCGGGCGCAAATGTTACGAGGGACTGCTACTCGATGTACTTGGTGCTCAATGCGAAATAGGATGATTCAGCTTGCAATGTTGCGGCAATTATATAGTTTTCGGTTCATTCAAGGCAGTGCCGTGAAGCGTCTTGTCTTATCCATCGCGTTTGTTCTGGCTGTTCCTCTAGCCGGATTGTGTGGCGGAACCTGCCCGTCTGGAGCGAGCTATCTCGGTCCGTCCGGTGCGCTCGTGACTCTTTCGAGTTTGGGGATCACGAACTGCTATTACATCAGCAAGGCCACCGGCTCGGATTCAAATTCAGGCACGGCAGAAACTACTAACGGTAGCATCGGTCCGTGGGCGCACCTGCCCTCCATGCCAAGTTGCACCGCAAATTGTGCGTCGGTGGTCCCTAACAATCCGGGAACCAGCCATGCTGGAACTGGGTTCATTCTCCGTGGCGGAGATACGTGGGTGGCGTCCGATTTTCCTATGAATACCTTTAACCCAAGCGGAACCTCCACCAATCCAATTTACATCGGGGTAGACCTGACTTGGTATAACTCAACTCAGTGCGGCAGTTCATGGTGCCGCCCTATTTTCACCGACGAGGGGACTGTTCTTCATCCGAGTACCCAAGTCCTCATTTGGGGTAGTTACGTGCTTTTTGACGATATTGAACTTACCGGTTTCGCCACCTCGGGCGGAAGTGGTGGAAGCATTGTCCAGATCGCCAACGATCACTCTCAGGTGGAGCGTTCCTACTTCCACGGATGGTCACACGCCGTCAGCGGAGACCAGGACAACGCCTTTGCGATAAGTGGGGGTGGGGGAGATGTCACCACAGGAAGTTGTGTCCATGATACCGTGATTGACGGCTCCGATACGAGTCGAGACATGGTGGGAGGACTCCAGGGCACCATCCCGTCGGCCTACAACAACATCATTCGATACGTGACGAACGGAATCCAAGGCACAGGGAGCAACTGGCATGATAACTGGGTAAGTTACGTTCTGCCCTGTTATTCGGGGTGCCACCAGAACGGCGTCTTCAATTTCGGGCCAGACAACTCTGCAACCTCGATGTTCATTTACAACAACGTCATCAGCAATCTCTGGGTGCAGGGAACGGGTGGGTCTGGCGGAGGACTGTGGCTTAGTGGGAACAATGCAAACTCTGCGACTGGCTATGCCTTTAATAACGTTCTTTATGGCAACGTCTCAGGATTCAGCCTCGACCTCGCTGGACACAATGCCGTGAATTACGGGACGTGGTACTTCTTCAATAACACGATGGAGTGCGGGACCGACGCAGCCCCCTCCACCGGAGTTGGCACTTGCGGGAATGATTCCGGCGGCACGGCTGGTATGACCTTCGTTCTGTATGCGATGAACAATCACTTCATAAAAGGGGACACGACCGCCCCACTTTCATGCACTTATTCAACATGTACGTTCACCGGGCAACTAACCCAGACGCTGACAACTGCCCACAGCCAGGGGTACAACGAGACGACAGGATCTTTCGCATTCTCCCCTACGAGCAGCGGCGGTTCCACGGTGGGCGCAGGGACAAACAAACAGTCGCTTTGCTCGACCATCGCAGGTCTGAACGCGGCGGCGGGAACGGCCTGTCAGTCCGATACCGGCTATGCGTGTTCTTATAACACGAGCAACCATACGGTAACATGCCCAGACCGGACGGGGAATGCGCGGCCTGGGAGCGCAGCGTGGGACATTGGGGCCTACCAGTCCGAATCGTCGTTGCTACCACCGAACAATTTGCAGTCTATAGCGCATTGACTCCTGCCATTTGCCGCCGCGCCCGCTTACCCGATTCAGCTTCGGCACTGGCGATTCCCCGAATTGGGGGACGGCGCATCGTGCGGAGATCTATAACCGTTGCAATCTGAGAGCCTTCGATTCGGAGGCTGCCCTCCCCCGTTGTAGCGTCCCCTTGTGGCAGGTGGCAGCGGCGCCCGGCACGGTTCTGATTCTCTACATCCGCCGCAAGTACGTGATGGCACCCCTGTACCCGGTCCCCCTCGTTGATCCCGAGAGGGTGAGCGGTCTTATCGGCGCGCCTGCACTGATCTTGTACGCTCACGTGGGCCAGTTGCGGGGTCAGATCAGCCCAACCAGCAGAGGCGCGGCTTGAGTACCGTACGCTGTCACGGATAACGGCGCCGCAAGGAGGCTCGCAGGATGCTCAGGTACTGCCTATCGGCAATGGCACTCAAGGCTTTCTCCTGTTCGCATTTGACTAAGAGAATGTACCGCCGATTGGGCAATACGGTGGGAAGCAAGAAGCGTGCGGCTGGCCAGATGCCAACTTTCTATCTAGACCGCGTCAATCGTACGCTGCGCATTGCCAGGAGCTACGGGATTCCGAAAAATGGCCACAGGTTGATAGAACTCGGCACAGGTTGGCTCCATTGGGAGGCTGTCACAGCCAGGTTATTTTTTGATGTTGGCGGTGTCCTTTTCGACGTTTGGGACAACCGGCAAATTAACGGACTGAAGAACTACATAGAACAGCTTGATAAGTCTCTTGACAAGCTAGACGTTGACGGTGCTCAGCGGGATCGTGCACACAAGTTGATTTCCGAGATTAGGGAAGTAGACGATTATCAGGATCTTTACAACCTTCTCGGCTTCGAGTATGTCTTAGATCCCAGTGGACGTCTAAACTTATTCGAGGATGGGTCATTCGACGTAGCGGTCAGCGCCGGAGTGATGGAGCACATTCGCGCAGAGGACGCGTCCGACTTCGTGCACGGGGTTGCAAGATTGCTGAGGCCCGGCGGTTACTCGATACATAGTATTAACATAAGGGATCATCTATACCAATACGACAGGTCAGTCTCAAGAAAACAGTATCTCCACTATCCTCATTGGGTCTGGAGCCTCTGCTTTGAGAACGATGTTCAGTACATCAACAGGCTACAGCGCTCGGAATGGCTCGGCCTTTTCAGGAACGCCGGTTTTGCGCTAGTTGAAGAAGAGGTTGAGATGGAAGATTTGTCAGGCCTGAAAGTTGCAGCGGCCTATCAGAAGTGCGGGGAAGACGACCTGCGATGCGGAGGCCTGGATCTGGTTCACCGCAAACGCGGTTAGGCCACTGACAGGGGAAGCCCGAACACCCACTCAGACTCGGGCGGACTCCCACGGGGAGCATACCTGGCGGTCCTGCCCTCAAGGTCCTCAAACGGGGGGGCCGGTTTGCTGGCAGGCCCGGGGGATCTCAATCGTTTCCCTGTGACGGTGGCTAGGTGCTTTCTCGGGAAGCGCAAAAATGCTACGCTGCGGGGGGCGGTTGATAGCATCTAGCCATTGAGCTAAGTTCCGGCCGCCAAGGGGTCCGTTCTTCAAGCATTACGGAAGGTCGTCGTAACCTAACGTGCCTCAACACTTTGGATTCGGACGTGCCTCGCCAGTAACGGTGCTGCACCCACTGGTAGCTGTGGGGATGCTGATCGCCATCGTGATGATCCTCACCCTTCCGCGCCATAAGGCGATTACCCCCTTTTTCCTGGCGTATTTCACAATCCCAGTCGGACAAGTGCTGGTGCTGGCAGGCATCCATTTTACGATGCATCAAATCCTGATCTTCACCGTACTAGCTCGGATGGCTGGCTTCCGCGGGGCGGAACGAAGGTTCGCGGGGGGATTCAACGCCCTGGACAGGGTGGCGGTGCTCTGGGCGCTGTCGTCCTTCATCATCCCTTGTGTCCAGTGGATGGAGATGCCGACAGTCATCAGATGCCTGGGGGATCTGGTGATTGATCTGGGCGGCTACTTGGCGGTGAGATTTCTGATTCCCGACCGCGAGGCACTCCGGCGGACGGTCAAGGTGCTGGCCGTGATTTGCCTCATCCAGGGCGTGTGCATGGTTAGCGAACAGTTCACTCAGCAAAATGTGTTTGGCTTCGCCGCAGGGGCTTGGCCCCAGATGAGAGAGGGCCACATTCGTTCGGAGGGAGCGATGGGCACTCTTTACGGCGGAACGATGGCCGGAGCTTTGATTCCCTTGTTTCTCTGGTTGTGGACGGAAGCAAAGTCAAGGATGGCGGTCGGCGCGGGGATCGCAGGCGCCACAGCCATGGTTTTCGCATCCCATGCCAGCACGTCATGGATGGCATACGGCGCGGCCCTCCTGGGGCTGGGCTTATGGCCCCTACGCAAACAGATGCGGCTTGTTCGCTTTGGGCTTGTCGCTACCCTGGTGGGATTACACCTGGTCATGCATGGGCCCGTGTGGTCCCTGATTGAAAAAATCGACCTCACCGGCGGCTCCTCCAACTATCATCGTTACATGCTGGTGGATAATTGCATCCGGCATTTCGGCGATTGGTGGCTTATCGGTTATAGGTACTATGGCTCTTGGGGATTTGACATGTGGGATCTCTGCAACCAGTTTGTTGTCGCCGCTTTGACGGGGGGTCTGGTAACCCTGATCCTGTTCATCATGATTTACAGCCGGGGCTTCGGGGCGATCGGGACGGCAAGGAAACAGGTGGAGGGGGACCGCCATCAGGAATGGCTCCTCTGGTGCTTGGGTTCAGCCCTGTTTACCTATGTGGTCGCGTCTTTTGGAATTAACTATATGGTTCACCTCACGATGATTTTTTTCTCCTTACTGGTCTGTGTTTCCGTGGCAACCTTTGAGGCAAAGCGGCTGGCAGAGGTAAAGGTCGAGACCCTTGATAACTCTCACCTCGCTTCAGTTCCCAACCTGGTCGGAGCTTAGCTTGAAACCGGCCAAACAAGGAGAACCAATGGATGACAGCAGCGGACATGTCCGGGTTCTGTACAGCTTTCCCAACAAGCTGGGCGCGGACCGGATCTGTTATACCGCTTGGCAGCAGGTGAATGGCTTGGCGGCCGCGGGAGCGGACCTCCTGGTTTTTCCCGGCGCCCTATCGCGGCCGCTTCCGCCCGGCGTTAGCGTTCGCCCGACGCTGGCAAGAGGGAAGTTGCGCCTGCCCTACCGTCTCCTGGGCAGTTTTCGCACTGTGGCGCTGCACGACTGGATTGTGGCGCGCAGACTCGAGAAGCTGGCGGGACAAATCGACATCATTCACACCTGGCCCCTGGGGGCGCTCGAGACCCTAAAGACGGCGGCCAGGCTCGGAATCCCCACCGTTTTGGAAAGATGCAACGCCCATACGGGGTATGCCATGGAAGTTGTGCAGAAGGAATGCGAGCGCCTCGGAGTGGCCCTGCCACCCCGCCACGAGCACGCCTACAATGAGGAGAAGTTGCGCAAGGAGGAGGAGGAATACAGGCTGGCCACGCGCCTCTTGTGTCCTTCGGAGTTTGTGGTGAAAACCTTCCTGGATAAAGGATATGCCCGCGAGCAACTAGTGCGGCACATCTACGGATATGACGAGAAAGTGTACTACCCCAGCACCGCGCCACGGAACCCCCAGCGCGGACTAACGATGTTGTTTGTAGGGGTCTGCGCGGTGCGCAAGGGCGTACATTATGCGCTCGAGGCATGGCTCCGGTCCCCAGCCTCTAAAGACGGGACTTTTCTCATCGCCGGAGAATTCCTGCCGGCCTACGAGGAGAAGCTCGCGCCCATGCTTTCGCATCCTAGTGTCCACGTCCTCGGGCATCGCACTGACGTGCCAGAGCTAATGCGGAAAAGCGACATCCTGGTTCTTCCCAGCATCGAGGAAGGCTTCGGTCTTGTCATTACGGAAGCCATGGGGTGCGGATGCGTCCCGCTCGCGTCAGAAGCTTGTACGGAAATCTGCAAGCATATGGAAACTGGGCTGATGCACAAAGTGGGGGACGTCGAGGCGCTAAGCGAGCACATCACTATGCTCCACGAGGACCGAGCCCTCCTGGAGACGCTGAGCGCTGCGTCTCTGAAGGTTGCCCCCGAGGTCACGTGGACTTCGGCCGGGAGAATACTCCTTCAGGTTTACCGGGGAACGATTGCGGCCCACGCGGCAGCAGCGCCCCGCGAGACCGGCCGTACTCCAGAGGCCGTCTGCGTCAAATCATAAGCTTATTTTCGTCAGAATTCGTCAGGGGCAGCGGGTTTCATGAATCCTAAGGTATCCGTCGTTATCCCGACCTATAACCGGGCAGTCAAAGTCCGGACTGCCATCGAAAGCGTCCTGGCTCAGACATTATCCGACCTCGAAGTCATCGTGGTGGATGATGGTTCGTCGGATGACACTGGGAAGATCCTTGGGGCGGCTTTTGGCGATCGGATCCGCTACTTCGCGCAGGCCAATCAGGGCGTCAGCGCGGCGCGGAACAAGGGAATCACGGAAGCGCGGGGGGAGTGGATCGCTTTTCTAGACTCCGACGATCAATGGGAAAGGGAAAAGCTCGAATGGCAGTTCAAAGCCCTGGAGCGATTCGGCCCCCAGTGCGGGGCGTGTTATACGGACACCCGATTACTGAACCACCCGGAAACACGGGCCCTATTCCAAATGGCGGAAGGGGGCTATCGCCATGAAGGAACGATGGGCGTCAACACGGACGTGCTGAAACTGCTCGTGAGGCCCGGCGGCGCAGGTATGGTGGTCTGCATCTCCTCTCTCATGGCTCGCGCCGATTTGGTAAGGAGAACGGGGGGATATGCTCTCCACTTGGGGTTTTACGCAGACAGTGAATTCATGTTCCGGTTGGCTCTGCTCACGGGCTTCTGTTACGTCAACCGTCCACTCGTTTGGTTCGACCGATCGCCCGAGGAAGATCGTCATTTGGGAGCGAGCAAAGATTGGGACAAGTTGGAATTCATACTTCAGGAGAGTAAGGTCCGGCTGGAGGGATTCTTGCGCTTGAAGGACAGCGTGCCTCCGAAAGTCCGTAAGGTCATTCGGGAACATTTGAGCACCGTGTATAGCGGTTTGGCCAATTGGCATCTGGAGACCGGACAGTGCGGCGAGGCGCGAGAAGCCATGACGAGAGCGGTACGATTGGACCTGACATTCAACGTCGCGGCGAAATGGTTGCTCACTTGGGTGAGTCCGCAACTGGCTCTCCGAACTGTTCGGAACCGCCAGGCGATAAAGAAGGATCGATATCCAGTTATATGATAGTTTCCTCTAGAGGGCATACAACTAGCATGCGTTCGATGCCGATTTTGGTCGTCGGTGGTGCGGGATACATTGGGAGCCACGCGGCACGAGCCTTGCGACGGCATGGGCATGACGTCATCATCTACGACAATCTCTCCACGGGGCACAATTCCCTGGCGGATGGTTTTGAGCTGATTGTGGGGGACATTGGTGATGAAGCAAGACTGGCGCGCGCGCTGAGCCGAAGTGCGGCGGTCATGCATTTCGCCGCTCACGCTTACGTCGGTGAATCCGTCGAGAACCCGCGCAAGTATTTTCGCAACAACGTGGACGCGGCGCTCACGCTACTTAACGCAGCGATAGATGCCGGGGTTCGCACTTTTGTGTTCTCCTCGAGCTGTGCAGTTTATGGCGTGCCGTCGAAGATCCCAATTGGGGAGGACGTACCTCGCCAACCTGTCAACCCGTATGGGGTCTCCAAGCTCTTCTTTGAGAACGCTCTGGAAGCCTACGAACGCGCATATGGTTTACGCTCCGTCAGGCTGCGATACTTCAATGCTGCCGGCGCTGACGAGAGCGGGGAGGTGGGGGAATTACACGATCCTGAAACTCACCTGATTCCTCTAGCGCTGGCAGCAGCCGCTGGGACAGGCCCCGAGCTGAAGGTGTTTGGCACGGATTATTCCACGCCGGACGGCACCTGCGTTCGAGATTACGTCCACGTCAACGACTTGGCCGAAGCGCACGTGCTTGCCTTGCAGCATCTGATGAACGGGGGAGAGCCCTTAGCCTTGAATCTCGGTACCGGTGAGGGCTATTCCATTCGGCAAGTGCTGGCCACGGTGCATGAAGTGACGGGGAATGCAGTCCCTTGGCGTAAGGCGCCGCGCCGGCCTGGTGACCCCCCTGCGCTGATCGCTGATCCGTCCCGTGCCCAGCAATTACTTCAATGGAAGGCCTTATATCCGTTGCACGACATCGTGTCTACCGCGTGGAAATGGATGCGGCAATGCTGTGCTCCAGAAAGGCTTCGTTCAAATCATGAGAGTTAGCGTATTGGCCCTCCTGAGCGAAATGTTAGACTCATGGCCTTGCCCATTTTCTACGGATTTGCGAAGGTGCCTCACACGACTTCCGCGAATGGCCGGCCATCGTGTCAGGACTGGAGCCATGCCCCTCAAACATGAGCCGGCACTGCGTCTCTGGTTGGCAACGCTGCTGTACTTCAATGCTGCGGACGCGGAAGAACAGTTGCAATGGAGATCTCAGTTATCGGAGCCGGTTATGTCGGTCTGACGGCGGCCGCTTGTCTCGCGGAGTTAGGTCATAAGGTTCTATGTGCTGACCGGGACACGGAAAAGCTCGAACTGCTTAAAAAGGGTGGCGTGCCGTTTTATGAGCCGCACCTTACGGAAATTGTCACAAGGAACCACGAAGCGGGGCGGCTGGAATTCACCTCCACCGCGGAAGCCATTGATGGATGCGAAGTCCTTTTTGTCTGCGTGGGGACCCCGCCCTTGGAGAGTGGTGAGGCTGATCTGTCGTCCATCGAGCACTTGGCTCGTGTCATCGCGGAGCGGTCTCGCGGTTACCGGCTAGTTGTTGAAAAGAGCACGGTTCCTGTCCAAACGGGTTGCCAGTTACAAGGACACTTAGGTTTCTATAGTGCCAACAACTTCCAATACGACGTCGTCTCGAACCCCGAATTCCTGCGCGAAGGTTGCGCGGTGGAAGATTTTTTCATCCGGACCGGGTCGTTGTTGGCGCAGAAACCAGTCAAGCGGCCGAATCTCTCAAGCGAATCTATGTCCCCATACTTGACCAGTCCGTTGTCTGCCCCGTCCACCAGCCTGTCTGCACGCGTCGTGGAGCGGTCCCATTTGTGTTGACGGACATCAATAGCGCGGAACTGATTAAACACGCTTCCAACTCCTTCCTGGCCATGAAGATTTCCTTTATCAATGTTGCCGCCGATTTGTGTGAGGCCGCTGACGGTGACATCAGGAGAGTCGCGGAGGAAATCGGGCTGGATCGGCGCATTGGTCCCGCTTCCCTTCGCCCGCAAATAGGCTTTGGCGGGTTTTGTTTCCCCAAGGACCTTCAGGCCTTCGTCAGGATTGCGGAGAAATTCGGTTGCGATTTTTCCTTGCTTGCAGAAGTCGAAAGGATCAACCAACGCCGGATTGATCTGTTTGCGGAAAAGGCCAAGAAGGAGTAGTGAGTGTTGCGAGGCAAGACGATTGCTCTATGGGGTAGCGCTTTCAACACTGACACGGATGACATTCGCTTCGCCCCCTCGCTGGGAATCATTCAACATCTTCTCGTCGCGGGATGTAAGGTGCGGGCCTACGATCCCCAGGCGATGCCGAACGCGCGGAAGCAATTTCCGGAAGTGACGTACTGCGAAGACATCTACGAAGCGGCGCAGTGAGCGGCCGCCATCCTCATCCTTACGGAGTGGGATGAGTTTCGAACCGTTGAATGGCCTCGGTTGCTAGCGGCAGTGGACCACCCGCTTATCATTGACGGGCGAAACGTGTTTACCCGCGAAGAAGTATCCTCGCACGGGTTTTTATATTCGGGCGTCGGAATCCCCCCCGCGGGCCGCCAGTTGGACGTGCGAGTCCTCAGCGTCTAAGGCAGAACTTGCCGGAGTTGAGGCAATGAGGGTGGTGAATACGGGCGGAGCAGGAGCACGAAAGTCCAATTCCCCACAGGCGACGGTTGTGAAAATCTCGAAATGAGTTTGCATTCGCAGTCAAATTCAGGGCGGGAGCAGGCCACCCACTTGCGCGGGACCGCCTGCGCGGGCAGTCACGGGATCGCGCCGTGCCCCGTATGCGCACACACCGGTGCCCGGGCGTGGCTCCAAGCCCCCGACAGGCTTCACGGCCGGGAGGAGATATACACGCTGGTGCGGTGTCCGGACTGTTCGCTCGTCTGGCTCAGCCATCCCCCAAAGCCCGAAGAAATGCACCTGTCTTATACCGATGCCTATCACAAAATGATTTCGGCTGGGGGCGAGAATTCACCCGTACGATGGCGGGAGCGTAAGAAGGCCTTGACCCAATACAAGCAGACCGGATCTCTTCTTGACCTCGGCTGTAGCTCGGGGTCGTTCCTGGAATCTCTCAAGGGAGAACCGTGGAAACTGCATGGAATCGAGATGTCGGCCGAGGGGGCGCGGACGGCGGAAGCGAGGAGTGGAGCGCAGGTGTTTGTGGGAGACATTCCCGAGGCACCGTTTGCCCCGGAATCGTTCGACGTGATCACTTGCTTCGACGTGCTGGAGCACGTGTACGAGCCACGGCGAGTCATGGAAAAGGTGGGAGAGTGGCTGAAGCCCGGTGGAATTTTCTACGTCCTGGTGCCCAATATTGACTCGGCGGAAGCGCGCGTCTTCGGAACCTACTGGCATGGCCTCGAGCTGCCGCGGCACCTCTTCCACTACTCGCCGGCATCTCTTAAGTTCTTGGCCGGGTCGGCGGGACTCCGCGAGGTGTCGCTCGAAACACGGCGGAATCCCGCTGTGGGGACGAGCCTACGCTACATGTGGGATGATGTTTTCCGCGCCGTAGGAATCCAGCGAACGCCGGTGGCGTACAGAGGGGAGGCGAGCCTGCCCTGGAAGGCAGCTCGCAAGCTTGTGCGCTTGACCTTTCTGAAGTTTCTCTTGGCTTTGGCTCCTCTTGCGGGGGGCGGAGAATCTATCCACGCGTTTTACGGAAAGGACTGCGATTGAACCATGGTTGACGTTTCTAAAAGATCTCGCGCCCATTTTGAAGACCCAATGCGGCTTCTCCCTTGGGCCCTGACGAAGCTGTACACGCTGTGGTTAGGTCTGACCTACCCGTTCGCGTCCATAGGCCGCAACTTGTCTATCCATCACACCTGCGTGTTGAACAGGGCAAAGGCCCCGCAGGTCAAGCTCGGCAGTTCGGTGATCATGAAGAAGGATGTGTGGCTCAACGTGATAGTGGAGGCCACGGGTGAGCCGAAAATCATCATTGATGACAACTGCTGGATAGGCGCCCGGACGATAATATCCGCCAAGAACTCTATTCACCTGGAGCGCGATGTCACTCTCGACTCATCGGTGCTGATCATGGACCACGGCCATTATTACGAGGACATCGGGCGGCCGATCAGGGAGCAGCCTGCTTCGCCGGGAGGCAGGATCACGATCGGGCAAGGATGTCGGATCGGCAGCGGAGCGGCGATCGTCTGTCCTCGGGCCGAATTGGTTTTGGGTCAAAATTGCGTTGTGGTCCCTAACTCTCTGGTCACGGCGAGCGCTCCACCCTATTCCGTAATATCGGGGAATCCGGCCAGAGTCATCGAAAGGCTTGAGCCAGTGAAGGCCATTCGAGTGCCTGCTTGAGGAGAGGAATGGATTTCGCTGGAACTTACGACCGCCTCAGGGTAGCCGTTGACCGATTGCTACTTGGAGAGGGCCTCAGGGCCAAGGCCACGCGGGGCGGAGTATGGGTGGGTGGCGGAAGCGTTGCGGAGCAGGCAAGCCGGTTTGCCCGCAACATGATCCTGACACGACTGTTGGCGCCAAGCAGCCTTTGGGGACATGGCGATTGTCATGTCCTCTTCCGCCATCGTTGGAGCTTTGACCGAAGTGGGAGTGAAGCAGGCGGTCATTCAAAACCCGAGGGGAGGGGAGAAGGCGTACCTCAACGCAGGTTGGTGGATGGGCGTGGGCCGGGCGATCACGACGTACCTTGTTATTTTTGCCATGGCCCCTTGGGTCGCCCATTTCTATGGGATCGCAGAACTTGTCTGGCGTTGCTTCGAGTGACGCTGCTGAGCTGTCTGTTCGATGGCGCCATGAGTCCCCGTTCCATTCTTGCGCAGAAAGAGATGAAGTTCGGGCGTTGGATGGCGATCAGCAACGGAGGCGCCATTTGTGGTGTCATCCTTACGGTGATCCTCAGTTTTGTTCTTCGTGATGTGTGGGCCCTGGCCATTGGCTTTGGCAGCGAGAACGCCTTCCGTTGTCTCTTGTCCTATATTTTGTATCCCGGCTTACCTTCACTCGCGCTGGGACCGTCACGCGGCGCGGGATCTCTATAAGTTCTCGAAGGAAGCATTCGGGTTATCGTTTCTAAACCTTATCTTCCTCACGCACGGACATCTTCGTATTGGGTAAGCTTTATTCCACAACCGCATTGGGACTGTATACCATGGGGGTAGCCCTGGTCCTGACTCCCTCAAGTTTCATCACAACCATATTGGGTCAAACCCTTTTCCCCGCCTTTGCCCACGTCCAGGAGAATAAGGAGCGTGTCAACCGCATCCTTAGGGAGATGACTTCCTGGCTCATCCTGTTGGGGCTTCCCGGCGTCGTGGTCATTTACTTGTGCGGGCACTCCCTTCTTAGGGTGCTGTACGGGGTTCGATATGTCGCCGCCGCCGGACCGCTGGCCGTTGCTGCCATCGTGGTGTTCTTCAATGTTCTGAACGCCACAATCACGTGCGTCTTTACCGGGATGGGCCGCCCGGGGCTGCATCGCCGCGCCGTCGCTGCTTCTGCGGTGGTCATGATGATCGCCATCTATCCTGCCTGCAAGCTGTTGGGAGTGGTGGGAGGCCAAGTCGCCGCACTGGTTGCGATTCTTGTTAGCTATCTACTTCAGGTTATGCGCATGCGTAGCCTCACGGGCTTGGATCTGCTTCGCTATGGAAAGGCCTTTGTGCCGGCGGCGCTGGTGTCCGGGGGGATACTTGGCGTCGGGCTTGGGGCTCGCTTTCTCGGCATGGCAACTAGGCCGCTAGCCAACATCGGGCTGGCGGTCGGAGCCTGTGTTATTGCCTATGCCCTGTGCGTCCCAGCCTTCCTGAGGATCAAGCAGTCCGCGTAGGCGGAGGCGAGCCGCACGATGCCTCCTCACAGGAAGGCCGAATGACGACGAAAACAACTGGGAATACGGTGGGGCAGCCTCCCGACCAACCGTCCCCAATGCAAGACCCGTTGGGGTTCCTTCACAGAATCCTCACCAAACTCTATAGCATTTGGGTGAGCCTAACCTATCCGTTCGCCTCCAGAGGCCACAACTTGTCGATCCATTACTCCTGTGATCTTTCCAGGCTCAAAGCGCATCGAATCAAGCTTGGCAATTCGGTCCGAATCCTGAAAGATGTACTGGTCGATGTCGTTGCTCCTCCGGAGCAGAACGGCGAGCCCATTGTCGTGATTGATGACAACGTTGGCCTAGGTCCGTGTTGTCAGATATCTGCTAGAAACTGTGTTCACATCGAGCGGGATATCATAGTGGCACAGTCAGTGCTGATAAGCGATCACAGATGCGCCTTTGAAGATGGCAGACTACCAAACTGTGAACAGGGTGTGGCCAAGGGGGGCATGGTTCGCATCGGCCAAGGTTCTTGGATAGGCCACGGAGCGGCAATTATATGCACCCGCGGCGAGCTGGTCCTGGGCCGCAATTGCGTCGTAGCGGCTAATGCACTTGTCACCAGAAGCTTTCCGGCGTACTCCGTAATCATAGGAAATCCAGCCGGGGTCATAAGACGATTCGACCCGGTGAAGAACAAATGGGTAATTGGATCCGTCCGTTCTACACAAGCGCCAGAAACCTCCGAGTAGAAGAAGCCGGGCACGGCCCCCGTTCGGTAATGATGCTAGAGTGGCTTTGGCGAGCGTCGGAATAGCGGGCAGGGTTACGACGTGTTCTTCTCCATGAGCTCCTGGCAGCTTAGCGCCAGTCTGCTGGGGGCCATTGCTTCGTTGTTTTCAGCCCCAGGAAAGAATTCAGTTGAATTCTATGCAAACATGGAGCAGGATACGCGAGTGTATCTCGCAACAATAGAGGGGAGGTACTTACTATGCAACATACTGCTTCCAAGTTGGTAATCCTCGGCGCGGCTTTCGCCACGATCGTCGGTATTACTGTTTTGATTACCGGGCAACCCACCTCGAAGCTTAGCCTGCAGCCCGCGTCGTCCCATCGCATCGGGGTGCCTGACGATTGGAGTCACCACCACCTGGTTTTCTCCAACCCCGGCACCTACGAGCAAGCGGCAAAGACCAGTGCGTCGTACGCCAAGTGGCTTACGATCCGTTACCATACCCGTTTCATTCTCCAGCAAATGAAGCGGCACGCCGAGGGGTTCTCGCCCGAGATGACGACTGGAGGCAAGGGAGCCTTTCCTCCATCCGGCGTGGTGCAACCTGCATATCTTACAATCGGCCTACTCCGGCAGCTCCCTGGAGAAGCGATCGCTCAGTGGGGGCCGAAGCCCAAGCCGCAGCCCAAGCCGAAGCCCAAGCCGAAGCCGAAGCACGTGCCCTTTAAGATGGATTGGGGCGAGCCGCTGTTGTTAACCGGCACGACCGGCATGGTCCAACCGAACGCCTACCCTGCCAAGTGGGGGGCGAGCCTCACCAGCGCCAGTTGCTCCGATTTTGTTGTTTACCCGACAGGCACGGCGGGCGCGTTAACGGGGGGCGCGCCAATCGTCGCCTACAACGAGCTTTACGGCACTACCGGGCCAGACGAGCAAACAGCAGGCACGGGCTGCGGGGCCACTATCGGTGTCACTGTGCCCAGCGTCTACTGGGCCGATTTCACTTACGGCACCTTCTACCCCGATTACGAGGGCGGGTCCGGGGCCGCCATAGTTTCAACTTCTCCAATAATCTCCTTAGACGGTTCACAGGTGGCGTTCATTCAGTCCAATGGCGCTGTCTCAAGCTTAGTTCTCATGAGAATGGGGCCGGGGGGGACGGTGGCAGCTCCGGAAACGGCAATATTCGAAACAAATGGCGGGTACCGCAGTTACGATCAACTACCCTGCTTTACCCTGGTTGGCACCCCCGCCGTTGGCGCCTATGAGTTCGAAAGCGACACGTTCTCAGCCCCGTTCTACGATTACGCCAGCGATGATGCAATTTATGTAGGCGACGACGCCGGCTATCTCCACAAGTTCACAGGAGTCTTTTATGGAACTCCAACCTGGGATGAGGACCTTTGGCCCGTGCTTCTCGCGGGGCGCACCGTCACTGGAAGCCTGAGCGGCAGCACCGTAACCCTTACGTCAGGAACCTTCACCCTAGCGGACGTGGGGGCCACGATCTGGGGAACAGTGATACCGGGGGGGGGGTATACCATCGCCAGCTTAGTGGGCGGGGCACCGTACACCACGGCGAATCTGACGACTACTGCCCCGACCCCTGAACCAAGCGAGACGCTCACCATTAGTACTGCGAAACTCACGTCTCCTGTCTACGACCCCGTCTCGGGGAACATTTTTGTTGGCGACACGGGAGGTTACTTTTATGCCGTGAACTCAACAACCGGGGACGTTACCAAGTCGGCCAAGTTGGGGGATGTTATTATCGACGCTCCCTTGGTCGATTCCTCTGCGGGGATGGCCTACGTCTTTGTCACCACAAATAACGATACCACTACCCCCAGCAACGCCGTGTTTCAGTTCTATACCACGACCGGTACCACTATAGGTACCTTCACCTCCGGGAGCAGCGGCAACAATGGCCCTAACGGCATAGAAGTAGGCGCTGGCGGCGCTGGATATTACCTTTACGCCGGTGACTTCGACAACGTGTACTACCAGTCGTCGGATCACACAGGGAACCTTTACGTAGTGGGAAACACCGGCGCGACGAGCGGAGGGACGCTATACCAGATACCCATCACTAACAATTCCATGGGGAGCGCCACTGGAGTCACTACCGTCACTGGCGCCACAAGTCCGTGGCCATCTCCCCTTACCGAGTTCTGCAACAACGGTGGGAGAGAGTGCGAAGTCACAACGGGGGAGCCCTGCCCTGACGGCGTTACGTGCACCAGCAGCGGCACAGACTATCTTCTCTTCAGCGTCAACCAGGGGAATAAGACAGGTTGTACTGCCTCTAGTACAAACGGATGCGTTTTATCGTATAATATCACCACTCCATCGTCAATCAGCCAGTCCGGCAGCGGTTTGAACGTTACAAATGCTAGTGGTAGCAGTGACGGAGGCTGTTGGGCGACGGGTGGGATTGTGATCGACAACTCCGATACCACCACGACAGGCGCTTCCCAGGTTTACTTCCTAGGTTTAAATGGCAGCATTGCAGGTGGTGCTATTGCCCCCACCAGTAGCAAGTGCGGAACCTTTACTACTACCATTATTAATGCCACACAAGCGTCGCAATCGTCCCCATAATTAGAGTGAGGACCTGTGGAACCGGAGCATTGAACAACTCGCCCTGCGCTTAGGTTTGAGGCGCCGGCAGGATTTCAGGAGGGTGGCCAGATGCGGGGATGGCGGTGCGCCGCCTCGGTTACCCGTCCAAACGAGGGAGACGGTCGCAATCACCCGATCAGAACCCACCTGCCGGCTACCGCAAAGTGGTGAGGCGGGTTGTACCGCCAAGCTGCCCAGCCAGTTCTTATGGGTTACAGACTTTTCGTATCTGTTGTCATCCCAACTTACAACCGAGCCCAACAGGTCAGCGCTGCCTTGGAAAGCGTTTTGGCGCAGACATATCCGGAGTTCGAGGCCATCGTCGTCGATGATGGCTCGACGGACGGAACGGGGGAGGCCATTCAGCGGCTCATCAGCCAGCATCGGGGTGATGGCAAGCAAATCCGCTATTTCTTCGAGCCCAATCAGGGTCCAAGCGCCGCTCGGAACAAGGGGATTGCAGAAGGCTGCGGAGACTGGATCGCGTTCCTGGACTCGGATGACGCCTGGCTTCCCGAAAAGCTCGAATGGCAAGTCCGCGCCGTCGAGCAGTTCAAGGACAAATGTTGCGCCTGTATAACGGACGCAAGGCTAGTGGACAACCTCGGCAAGGACACCACAGCCTTCCGCGAGAGCGGAAGAGGTTACGAAAATACGCTGGGAATGTACCTCGAAGCATCCGAAAATCTCGTGAGGTGCCGCGACCCCTTCTGGGTTTCCACCCTCCTCGCTCGCACCGATGTAGTTAAGCAGGTTGGATCGTTTGACGCTGATATCGAGTATGCGGAGGACCACGATTTCCTTTTTCGCCTCTCTCTTGCCACCTCCTTCTGCTATGTTAATAAGCCGTTGGCCCTGCTTGACCGGAGCAGGTCCTCCCAAGGCTCGCTTTGCCGCCCATGGGACGAGGTTGAGGTGCGCCTCCAGGGTTCGCGGTCGATGCTCGAGAAGTGGTTGACGCTGGATTCAAAGCTCCCGCAGGATGTGCGGAGAACCCTTGTACGGAACTTGCGACACGTCCACAGTGCCTGGGCAAACTGGTATCTGGAACATGAGCAATACAAAGAGGCGCGGGAGGCAGTTTCCAAGGCTATAAAGTACGAACTCACATCAAAACTGGCAATCAAGTGGGCGCTGACGTACTTTGCTCCCAGTTTTGCCAGAAGGATCTCACCCAAAATGAGAGTGTAGTGATTCGGGATATCCGCTTGAACGAGGTAGTGCTCTCTTCTAAGGCATGGGCTTGCTGAAAGAATTAGGTCAACGGGACGCGGCGGAGATCGGCCAAGAATTGTACCAATTTGCCGGGGAACTTTACCCCATCTGCCGGAGCATTACTGGCGACGGGGTCCGGCGGACATTGGCCCTTATCCAGGAAAAGGTTCCGCTGCGCATTTCCGAGGTGCCCACGGGGACTCCTGTCTTCGATTGGACCGTACCTAAAGAGTGGAATATCCGGGACGCTTACATCAAGGCGCCGGATGGTAAGCGAGTCGTGGATTTCCAGAAGTGTAACCTACACGTCATGAGTTACAGCACACCTGTGCATGCGACCATGCCTCTCGAAGAACTCGAGCCGCGCCTCTTCACAATTCCTGACCATCCCGATTGGATTCCCAACCGGACGTCCTACTACAAAGAAGACTGGGGGTTTTGTCTTTCCCATAACCAGAAGCTGGCGCTCGAGGACGGTGAATACGAGGTGTGCATTGATTCCAGCCTCGAAAACGGCCACTTGACCTACGGCGAGTGCTATTTGCCGGGTCGCTCAACCGATGAGGTCTTGATTTCATCTCATGCCTGTCATCCCTCACTGGCGAATGACAATGTCTCCGGGCTGACGGTCGCGACCTTCCTGGCGAAGCTTTTGTGCGGACTTAAACTTCGATACTCGTACAGATTCCTCTTTATCCCCGCAACGATAGGGGCCATCACTTGGCTGGCGCGAAACCGTGACACAGTGGGGCGCATCCGGCATGGTTTGGTGCTGACGTGCCTCGGAGACGCGGGCGGATTCCATTACAAGAAGAGCCGCCGGGGAACCGCCGAAATCGACCGGGCTGCGGCTCATGTTCTCCACCACTGCGGCGAATCTTCTGAGATTCTGGAGTTCTCTCCCTATGGTAATGACGAGCGGCAGTACTGCTCTCCAGGCTTCAACCTGCCTGTCGGCTGCTTGATGCGGAGTGTTTGGGAAACCTTCCCCGAGTATCACACTTCGGCCGACAACCTCGATTTTATTCGACCCCTCCAACTCGCCGGATCGTTGCGTGTTTGCGCGGCCATTCTCGACGTGCTCGAAAATAATCGAGTCTGCCGCAACGAGAGCCCTTACTGCGAGCCCCAACTGGGACGGCGCGGCCTCTTCCGATCCACCGGTGGGGAGGTGGGCGGCCAGGCGACCGGAGAAGAGATGATGGCGCGCCTCTGGGTGCTCAATCTCTCTGACGGAGAGCATTCTCTATTGGAAATAGCAGAGCGCTCCGGAATCTCCTTTGCGATGATCAGCGAGGGTGCGGATGTGCTTTGCCAGAAGGGGCTGCTTTCGGTTGCCGCCAGCCATGCCGGCGAGGGGACGTGCCAAGCCTAAGCTGCGCACGAGAACAGCTTTCCAGGTTTATAACAGGCCTTTTCTCCGCTCAATCGCGCGGTCAGGTCTGTTTGCAGGCGGAGATAGAGGGCAATGAGAATACTGTTGACAGGGCATAAGGGCTACATTGGAGCGGTAGCCGGACCTATTCTGCAATCTGCCGGCCATGAAGTTGTCGGGCTGGATAGCGATCTTTTCGCGGGCTGCGAGTTCGGAGAAGCGGCCCCGGCGATTCCGGAGATCCGCAAAGACATGCGCGATCTGACAAAGGTGGATCTTGAGGGCTTCGAGGCCGTGCTGCATTTTGCCGCGCTTTCAAACGATCCGCTGGGCGACCTTGATGCGAGGCTCACCTATGACATCGACCACCTGGCCTCCGTCCGTCTCGCAGAATTGGCCAAAGAGGCCGGCGTGAAGCGGTTTGTCTTTTCCTCTTCTTGCAGCACTTACGGCGCAGCCGGGGATGATTTCCACGACGAAACCGCTCCCCTCAATCCAGTGACCCCCTACGGTGAGTCTAAGGTTTTGGCCGAGCGTGACATCGCGCGCCTGGCGGACCAAGACTTCACCCCCACCTACATGCGAAACGCAACCGCGTATGGCGTTTCTCCGCGACTGCGGCTGGATATCGTGTTGAACGACCTGGTGGCTTCGGCGTACACCACGGGCCGGGTGTACATCAAGAGCGACGGCACACCCTGGCGGCCCATCATACACATCCGGGACATTGTGGGCGCCGCTCTCGCCGTACTGGAAGCGCCGCGCGAAGCCGTCCATAATCAGACCTTCAATGTTGGCCGGACCGAAGAGAATTACCGCATTCGGGAGCTGGCGACTATCGTTGCTGAGACCGTTCCAGGTTCCCACGTCGAATATGCTCCCGAGGGAGGCCCGGACCGCCGCTGCTACCGCATCAATTGCGATAAAATCCGCCGCCTGGTACCCGGCTTTCAACCGCAGTGGAACGCCCGCAAAGGCGCCGAGGAGCTTTACGAGGCCTATCGCGCTGCCGGGCTCACCCGCGAGGATGTGGACTCCGGCCGCTACATTCGCCTCAAGCACGTCCAGCGGCTCTTGAAAACCGGGCAACTGGATGCTTCCCTGCGCTGGAACGTCACCGCTTCGGCAGGCAAAGTCCGACACTGGCCCTAGGGCGCTGAAGCCATAGGGACGCAAGGTAAGATAAGCAAATTCACTGACATGATATTTACGGAAACAAAGTTGGAAAGTGCATTTGTGATCGATATCGAGCGGCGCGAAGACTCGCGTGGCTTCTTCGCGCGCGCCTTCTGTCAACGTGAATTCCGAGACCACGGCCTGAAGCCGGTCATCGCACAGGCCAATATCGCCTTCAACCACCGCAAAGGAACGTTGCGGGGCATGCATTTCCAATTCCCGCCGGCTGCTGAGACAAAACTCGTGCGCTGCACTCGCGGTGCCATCCTGGATATCATCGTGGACCTGCGTCCGGAAAGTCCGACCTACCTGCAAAACATTGCTGTCGAGCTGAGCGAGGATAACTACCGGGCCCTTTATGTGCCCGAGCGCTTTGCGCACGGGTACCAAGCACTGCGAGACAATACGGAAACGAGCTATCAGATGGGAGAGTTCTACACGCCCGGGTCCTATGGCGGGCTCCCATATGACGATCCTCGGTTGGATCTGCGCTGGCCGTTTCCAATAACGGTTATGTCGGAAAAGGACCGAGCTTGGAGACGACTGGCCGAACAGGAGTCAGAGCTCAAGCAGAGAATGAGTCTGGATCAAATGAGGCCGGTAGGCGTGGACTCCTAGGACGGGCAGATTGGTCAAATTTCATAGGAGGGATTCGTATGATAGTTGACACTGCGCTGCCGGCACGCGAGAGGGAAGGGCGGCCAGTGCTTGCTTGATTGCCAATTTTCCCGGCGCTAGCCATAGCCCAAAGGAACCATGAAAGTGCCTATCGATAGTCGGCAACAAATCGCGACCAAGGTGTGCCGCTTCTGCCGGGCGGACCTGCACCGCACATTCGTCGATCTGGGGATGTCTCCACTATGCGAAACGTATCCGTCAGCCGCCGACTTTAACCGTGGGGAGGTCTACTATCCGCTGCACGTTTATGTCTGCGACCAGTGCTTCCTGGTACAATTAGACGAATATGAAAGCCGTGAAAACATCTTTAGCGATTACCCGTATTTCTCCTCCTACTCCGACTCTTGGCTGAAACATTGTGAGAGTTACTGCGACAAAATGATGAAAGGGCTTGGCCTCGGCGAGGATAGCTTTGTGGTCGAGGTAGCCAGCAACGATGGATACTTGTTGCAGTATTTTGTCCGGGGCAACGTGCCCGTCTTAGGGATTGAACCAGCAGCGAACGTGGCCAAGGTGGCGGTCGAAAAGGGGATTCCCACGCTGGTGCGGTTCTTCGGCGCAAAGCTGGCGGCGGAGCTTGCCGCTGAAGGGCGGTGTGCCGACCTCGTGCTGGGGAACAACATCCTGGCGCAGGTCCCGGACATAAACGATTTTGTGGAAGGGCTCAAGATCTTGTTGAAGCCCCATGGCGTGCTGACCTTGGAGTTCCCTCACTTACTGCGCCTGATGGAGCGCAACGAATTTGACACGATTTACCATGAACACTTCTCATATTTTTCGATGCTGACAACCGCCCGCATCCTAGAGGCTCACGGGCTGAAGATGATCGACGTGGAGGAATTGTCGACGCATGGCGGCTCCCTTCGCGTCTATGCTTGCCGGGCAGAGGATGTGGCGCACGGCACCCAGCGCAGAGTCGGAGACCTGATTGCGCAGGAGAAAAAGGCAGGATTGGATTCGCCATCGGGTTATGAGAGTTTTGCGCAGCAGGTGAAAGAGACCAAACTCGCATTGGTGGAATTCCTGATCACGGCGGCGCGGCAGGGCAAGTCGGTGGCGGGGTACGGAGCACCGGGGAAAAGCGCGACCTTGCTTCATTACTGTGGGATTGGAAAAGATTTGATTCAATTCACGGTGGACCGCAGCCCGTACAAGCAAGGGCGATTCTTGCCGGGCAGCCACATTCCGATTTACCACCCGGACCGGATTCGCGAGGCCAAGCCCGACTATATCATGATCCTGCCCTGGAATCTGAAAGACGAAATCATGGGACAAATGGAGTTCATCCGGGATTGGGGTGGCCGCTTCGTCGTACCGATTCCGGAGCTTAGAGTTTATTGAAGACGGAGGTGGGTCATGAAAGTCGTTCTGTTTTGTGGTGGATTGGGTTTACGAATCCGTGATGCAGAAGATACTCCCAAACCTATGGTGCATATCGGGTATCGGCCTATCCTCTGGCACGTGATGAAGTACTACGCCTACTATGGGCACACGGACTTTATTCTTTGTCTGGGATACCGAGGGGATCTGATCAAAAACTACTTCCTCAATTACGACGAATGTGTTTCCAATGACTTTGTCCTATCCTGCGGCGGCAAGAAGCTCGAGCTTCTGAATAGTGACGTCGATGACTGGCGGATCACTTTCGTGGATACTGGACTCAATTCTAGCGTAGGCCAGCGCCTGAAAGCAGTGGAGAAGTACCTTGAACAGGAAGAAGAATTCCTGGCCAATTATAGCGATGGCCTGACGGACATGCCTCTTCCGAAACAGTTGGAGCATTTTCACCAACAGGGCAAGATTGCTAGCTTTCTGTGTGTCCGACCCAACCTCAGCTACCACATCGTTTCTATGCAGGAAAGTAATGGCAGTCTCGTCTCAGGGATTCACGCTATCAATAGCGGCACGGTGCGGATAAACGGGGGGTTCTTCATTTTCAATAGACGAATTTTCGAATACATCGGTGAGAAAGAGGACCTTGTATGCGAGCCTTTCCAGAGGTTAGCTGAAGAAAAGCAATTGATTGGGTACCCTTACGATGGCTTCTGGGTCAGCATGGACACGTTCAAGGACAAGCAACGCCTTGAGGAACTTGAGCGAACCACAGCGCCGTGGAAAGTTTGGAACCACGTAGCTGATTCAAACTCGAAACCCCGCGAGCTCGTAAAGGTTTCAAGATGATTCACCTGAGCCTGAACGAAGGGCCGACGGGAAGATTAACGGTTTTATGCCTGGGGGCGCACTCCGATGACATCGAAATCGGATGCGGGGGCACAATTCTCTGGCTGGCGGATAAGTATCCAGGGTCTATGTTTCATTGGATGGTTTTTAGCGCGCTGGGACCGCGTCGCCATGAAGCATTGAAGGCTGCCGAGTTGTTTACCGCCGGGTGTTACAAGAATGTCGTTGTCAAGAACTACCGCGATGGGTTCTTGCCCTTCAGCGGGGGAGAGCTGAAGGATTTTTTCGAGCAGATAAAGGGTCAATTGAACCCGGATTTGATCTTCACCCCCTGGCGCAGAGATGCACATCAGGACCACCGGCTGCTGGCAGAGCTCACCTGGAACACGTTTCGGGACCATTTGATCCTCGAATACGAGATTCCGAAATACGACGGCGACTTGGGACAGCCGAGCGTGTTTGTACCCCTCGATCAGGAGGTAAGCCAGAAGAAGGTTCGCTACCTCATGGAAGTCTTCCTGTCCCAACACAACAAGCGCTGGTTTCAGCAGGAGACATTTCTCTCCCTCATGAGGTTGCGGGGGATGGAATGCAATGGCCCCAGCGGGTACGCGGAAGCTTTCTACTGCCGCAAACTGGTCCTGTGAATCAAGGGAGACCCGATGATGCGGGATTCTATAACCGAACTCTGGCGATACCGCGAGCTGTTATACTTTTTTGCTTGGCGAGAGATCAAGGTGCGTTACCGACAGGCAGCCCTCGGGGCAGCTTGGGCGGTGATTCAGCCACTGTCCAGCATGGTCATCTTCACTTTGCTTTTCGGAAAGCTGGCGCATGTGCCCAGCGACGGCATCCCTTATCCGATTTTTTGCTACTGCGCATTGGTGCCCTGGACCTATTTTTCCAGCGTCTTGGGGATGGGGAGCAATAGCCTGATTAATAACAGCTCGCTGCTCACGAAGGTTTATTTCCCGCGTGTGCTACTGCCCGCCGGGACGGCGCTAGCCGGTCTGCTTGACTTTGTGATCGGTTCTCTCCTGCTCGTGGGACTGATGGTCTATTATCACGTGCGGGCGAGTTGGGCGCTGCTGTTCAGCCCGCTCGTCATTCTTGGCTTGGTTCTTTTGACTGCGGGAGTCAGCATGGGGCTGGCGGCGGCGAATGTGCGTTACCGCGATGTAAAGCATGCGATTCCATTTGTCATTCAGATGTGGATGTTTGCCACCCCCATCATATATCCGATCTCGATGATTCCGGCGCGATTCCGGCCGATTCTGGCCCTAAACCCGTGCTGGGGAATTGTGCACGCATTCCGCGCTTGCGTGTTCCCAGGTTTGCCGTTCGATCTCAAGCTCATCGGGACTTCGATAGGTGTGGCCGTGGTGATGTCCCTCGCCAGTGCATATTACTTTTACCACGCGGAGAGAAGCTTTGCGGATGTCATCTGAGGGGAGAATGGCCGCTTACCCATGAGCGCTATAATCACTGTAGAAAGACTTTCGAAGCAATATGAGATCGGTGGCGCCAAACGGACCGCGACGCTGCGCGAATCGCTGACGAATCTGATGACCCTCGCTTTGCTCCGCAACCGATCGCAGAAGGAGACAATATGGGCGCTGCGGGACGTTTCGTTATCGATCGAAAACGGCGAAAGCGTAGGCATTATCGGGCGAAACGGGGCGGGGAAGAGTACGCTGCTGAAGATTCTGTCCAAGATCACGAATCCCACATCCGGCGGAATGACAGTGGGCGGAAGGCTTGCGGCCCTCTTGGAGGTGGGTACGGGTTTTCATCAGGAATTAACTGGGCGAGAGAATATCTATATGAACGGCTCGATTCTAGGCATGCGCAAGAAGGAGGTGGATCGCAAATTGGAGGCGATCATTGAGTTCTCCGGGGTTGAGAAGTTTCTCGACACGCCGATCAAGCACTATTCCTCCGGCATGCGGCTGCGTTTGGGCTTTGCGGTTGCCGCGCATCTTGATCCTGACATTCTGCTCGTAGACGAAGTGTTGGCGGTGGGCGATGCCGCCTTCCAAAAGAAGTGTCTGAGTGCCATGGAAGACATGCGCCTGGGCGCCCGCACTGTGCTTTTTGTGTCGCATAACCTGGCAGCGGTCGAGAATCTTTGTAGGCGCTGCATCTGGATCGACGCTGGGAAAGTTTGTATGGACGGCGAGACCCGCCGCGTGATCGAGAGCTACATGAGGAGTATGGCCGGCGCCCAATCCAGTTCGCCGGACTTCGACGAGGTGGCGGAGCGGAGGGGTAACGGGAAGGTTCGATTTCGCAAGTTTGAGTTTCTCTCGCCTGAAGGGGTCGTGCAAAAAGTCATTCGTGCCGGCGACCCTGTTGTGATGCGCTTTCACTATTCCGCTGCCGAGCCGATTCCGTACCCAAGCATCGGTTTTCGGATGTACACTGAAATGGGCACGTTGATCACCGACACCAGCACCTCACATCACGGCATTGGCATCCCCCTGCTGGGGGCGGGTGAGGGATATTTGGACCTGGAAATCGCCAGCTTGAACTTGTTACCTGCGAAATACACACTCTCTCTGTGGGTGACTGATAATGAAGGAATAATGGTGTATGACAACATCGAACATGGGGTGACCTTCGAAGTGGAAACCGCGAACATCTACCAGTCGGGCAAGGTCATTGACAGCCGCTGCGGCATCGTATTCTTTCCCCAAACATGGAACCTGGCAGGCATGGATGGTCCCGGCGCACGTGCTGCGGACAGCTTAACGAACCGAGATGAATCGCGGGCGCTACGATGAGCAGGTGGAGGGGAAATCCCACTGCGACTGTGATTGAAATCGGCAGAGAGCTTGGCACAGAGCGCAATCTAACCTAAGGCAGCACCAGTCACTGGTTAAGTTCACGCGCGGCGTCCGTTGCAGCCGAACTCGGCTGTCCTTTGTCGGTCCGCGTATCGTGAGGAAAAACGGATGAATCCGCTGGTCAGTTTTGTTGTTCCCTGTTATAAGCATGGACATTTCTTGCCCCAGTGCATCAACTCGATTCTCGCGCAGACTTTTGAGGATTTCGAAATCCTCATTATGGATAACTGCTCGCCGGACAACACACCGGAAGTCGCCCGGTCGTTCCGCGATCCGAGGGTAAAGCACATCCGCAACGAGGCCAACATTGGTCATGTTCCCAACTTTAACAAAGGTATTACGTTGTCAGGTGGCAAGTACGTGTGGTTGATTTCGGCAGACGACTTCCTGCTGAGCACTCAGGTGCTCGAGCGGTTTGTGGACGTGATGGAACGGAATCCCCGTGTGGGGTTCGTGTTTTGCCGCGCCATCGAACTGCACCCGGGGCGGCAAGGGAACGTCGCCGCATGGGCCGATTGCGGAGATGCGGATTGCATCTGGAACGGCAGAACTTTTTTGCGTCGGCTGATCAGATACAATTGTGTCGCTCACCCCTCTGGCATGGTGAGGAAGGAGTGTCATCGTCGCGTCAACATGTATGCGCTCGACCTGCCTTTTGCGTGCGACTGGTATCTGTGGTGTACTCTCTCTTTGTATTACGACGTCGCTTACTGTTCGGAACCGATGGCGTGCGTGAGGTTTCACGAAGAAAGCATGACGAGTTCATTCGGCCGGGAAGGTGGCCGCCCCTGTATTGTCGATGAACTTGCTATCCTCTGGCGTGTTGGCCAGCAGGCGGAGATCGCAGGTGTCCGTGGTCTTCGCGGCGCTTGTGAAGCGGCGCTTGTCGAGCGGGCAATCCGAGCCCTGGACGCTGAAGCGTCTGAGGGGACGAGTCCGCGCCTAAGGGATGACGAATTAGCGGCGATACTTCAATCTCTTATTAAGACGCCTGACGACATTAAGGAGATTCAAGCACGTGTTTATACAAGCCTTGCAGACCGCCAATACTGGGACGGCAGATTCGCCAAAGCAGCGCGATCGTACCAGCTTGCGCTGAGTCTCCGGTCATGGCGCATGAAGACATGGGCAAAGTACCTTTTGCTGCGGCTGGGTGGTGCCGGACTCAGGATAAGACAACTGTCCGGTGGATCGGGAGGGTCGAGATGGGGAACAAAATACTCCCGCGAGCAGTGAGAGGGAACGTGGTGAGCTATTCCAAGGCCGATGCCGGCGAGCAGCCTCTGGTCGGCCGTATTGTAGGTCTGTCCCGGGGCAGCTCATGCAAGAGGAGATGATTGAGGACATGATTCCGAGCTCACCTCTTGATGCCCATGTGACCACCGAGAAAACCGTACAGACCCGCAGGGGCCAGGGAGGTTGCGAGCAGCCAACTCGCGCACCCATCGCGCGCTGTGGGAAGCCGCGGACGATACTTTTTGTTACGACCACCGATGGCTACGGCGGAAGCGAGAAGCATCTTATCGAACTCGTCCGACGTCTCCCCGGATCCGAGATCCGTCCGTTGATCCTTTGCACAAAAGCGGATCCGTATACAGAACGCTTGAAGCGGAACCGGGTCGTTCAGGTCGCTATCAAGCGCGAGGAGGCCTTGAAGTCGTGGTGGGACTGGTACCGAGTCTTCCGGAGAATTCGGCCTGACGTTGTGGTGTTTGTCCATGGCGTGCTTAGGGCCTTCCCCTGGTACGCATCCGTCGCCGGAAGGATGGCAGGTATCCGGCGGCTCTATGCAATCCAGCATGCCACCCCCCCGCCATTACCGCCGCGGGAGGATGGCAGGTCAATGCGTAGCATCGTGCATCGGCTGATCGGCAGGCGGGCCCGTTTTCTGTTGAGCTCAAGAGTGCCGCCTTCCCTCTGCAACGCGACGATATGCGTAAGCAACGCGGTCCGAAACTCCCTGGTGGAAGATTATCGATTCCCGGCGAACAAGACGCTGACGATTTACAACGGCGTATCCCTGGCGGAGTTTGATCCGTCGCATGGCAATGGGACATGGGTGAGAACCAAGCTGGGACTTCGTGCCGAAGACTTCGTCCTGGTCTGTTCCGCCAGATTAAGCAAGGAAAAAGGGGTCGATATTCTGCTCATGGCAATGAGTTGGTTGTTACGCAAAGGCATGCATTGCAAGTGCATTATATTGGGTGATGGTCATCTCCGCGGAGAGCTGCTGGAACAAGTACGAATGTTGGGCATGACGCGCGACGTTTTCATGGAAGGTTTTCAAGAGGATGTAAGACCGTATCTACTCGCTGCCAATGCCTTTGTGCTGACTTCCTACCAGGAAGGATTGCCGGTCGCGGTCCTGGAAGCAATGGCCTGCGGGTTGCCGTGCGTTGTGACGAACGTCGGAGGTAACGTTGAGGTTGTAAATCATACGGTCGAGGGACTAGTTGTCAATTCTGGGTCCGTCCAAGAGGTGGTCGACGCCGTGTCGTACCTGCTCACTCACCCATTGGAGTGCGCAAGAATGTCCAGAATGGCGCAGGCGAGGGCGCGTGAGTTATTCGACATCGAAGCCAGAATGGCGGATGTAATGCGCATTATACTCAATTGAATGTGGTCGAAATCTCATGACGATCCAGACAAAATGCGAAGGTGAGGAGACCCAAGGCGGAGAGGCGATGTGTGAGTCTGAAAGGAGTATGGCCTGGAAAATGCGGGCGCAGCCGCAGAGCGTAGAGAAGAAGCTGCTTGCCGCCGAGACCACGAGAAAAATTCTATTTGTTGTGAACACCACCGAAAACGGAGGACTCGAAAAACACCTTATCGAACTCATCCGTAGGATTCGGGACCCCGAAATTCGGCTTTCGATACTCTGCCTAGGCCCCGACTTTTATACTGAACGCCTCAATCGGGATAAGAACGTGTACGTCAGCATCAGGTGCGAGAGGGAGCCGAAATCTTTTTGGGGGTGGCTTCAAGTTCTTCGAGAGGCGCAGCCCGATGTTGTGGTTTTTGTGCATGGCTGGATCTGGTCCTTTCCGTGGTACGTGTCTGGCGTTGCATGGGTGGCCGGCGTCCGGAAGCGTTTTGCGATCCAGCATCTTGCCGCGCCCGCAAGGCTGGCCAAGGATCAAGGAATATCAATGCGCAGCGTGCTTCGAGCGTTGCTCGGCGGGTGGACTCCTTGTCTCGTTCGCTTTAGGATATCGTCATCTCTCTTTGACAGAACCATCTGCGTGAGCAACGCGGTCCGGGAGTCCTTGGTAAACAGATATCGGTTTCAAGCAGAGAAAACCATCACTATTCACAATGGTATCTCCGCATCGGAGTTTGTCCCCTGTGAAAGCAACCGGCCCGCATTAAGAACCAGGCTCGGCCTCGGGCCAAAGGAATTCGTCCTTGTATGTGTCGCCAGACTAACCGCGGTCAAAGGAATCGACATCTTACTGTTGGCAATGGCTCGGGTGTTACGCGACGGTGTGGGTTGTAAATGCATCATTGTGGGTGACGGGCCGCTCAGAACGCAGTTGTCGGACCAAGCGCAGGCGCTTGGCCTGGGGGGCCACGTTTTTTTTGTAGGCTTTCAGGAAGACGTGCGGCCGTACTTACAGGCCGCAGACGCATTTGTACTCACATCACACGTAGAAGGGCTGCCGCTTTCGATCATCGAAGCCATGGCTTGTGGGCTGCCATGTGTAGTAACAAACGTGGGCGGCAATGCTGAAGCCGTTCTCCACACCATTCATGGGATGGTGGTTCCTCCGGGATCGGTGGAGGATGTGGCTGTCGCCATTTCGTACCTCGTGGCGCACCCGCAGGAATGTGAGCAAATGTCCAGGTCGGCGCGCCATAGAGCACGTGAGATGTTTGATATCGAGGATAGAATGGCAGAGATTAAACGCGTGATGCTGAGTTAAATGATACCGTGCCGAGTCCGCAGTGAAGGGATCACCATCATGATCGGTTAGGACCGTTGACTTCGAGTTGGCCGGCGTTCCACGGTTGGCATTGCGAAAACCTTATCTGAAGAGACGGTGAAAGTTTGCCGTCAGTTGTTCGGAACGAAAACACAAGGAGAACCTGTGCAAAGCAAGGCGAGCCGCTTTTGTGCTTTGAACCTCAAAGTCGGAGAGTATGTCGAGGTCCGGAGCCAAGAGGAGATTTTGAGCACGCTGGACGAATTCGGTCGGCTGGACAATCTGCCGTTCATGCCTGAGATGATTCATTCCTGCGGGAAGAAGTTCCGTGTTTTCAAGCGTGCAGACAAAACCTGCGACAACATCATTGGCTGGAGTATTCGCCGGATGAAAGACTCCGTCCATCTTGAAGGCGTACGTTGTGATGGAGAGGCGCATGGCGGCTGCCAGGCCGGATGCTTGATATTCTGGAAGGAAGCTTGGCTCAAGCGCGCTGAGAATGATGAGACGTCGGCGGAGAGTGCGCGGCCGACGGGCGCGGTCTCGGCGGGTCGGTCGGGTGAGTGCACAGAGTCAAGAGTTTTGTCAGCAACCCAGAAGACAAGTCCTGAGGGAGAGACGCTTTATTCCTGCCAAGCCACGGAGCTGCGAAATTACACTTCCCATATGCGAGTTTGGGATCTACGCCAGTACGTCCGTGACGTGCGCTCTGGCAATCTCACGGAGAATCTTGGGAGCGATAGACGAGCACACCGGGCCCTTGAACTGGCACTCGCTTTGGTGCGTGTGTTCCGTGCGATGCTCATTACTTTTTTCAATCAAGCACAGGACAGGCGCCACGGGCACCGCTACCCATTTGCTGCCGGCGAGTTGGACAAGACCCCTACGGTGACACTCGATCTTCAGGCTGGCGAGGTGGTTCAGGTACTTAGCAAGAAAGAAATAATGGCGACCCTCGACAGACAGAGCCGCAACCGTGGCTTGGCGTTTGGTGCGGAAATGTTAGCGTACTGCGGAGGGATTTACAGAGTCCTGCGACGGGTTCACCGAATTGTTGATGAGAAGACCGGCAAAATGATGGATATGAAGTATCCGTGTATCATCCTCGAGGGTGTGGCATGTCGGGCAGATTATCACCGTTTGTGCCCGAAGGCGATTTTCCATTATTGGCGTGAAGCTTGGCTGAAACGGGTTGAGAGCATCCCGGCGTTGCTTACAACTGCGCAGACGCCTGAGACGCGGAAAGGCTGCGAGGGAGGGATAGAAGAAGAAGATGATGAGCCTCTGCGCAGACTCCAAAATGGCTGACGACGGCCAGGGAAGAGAACTGTACTAAAGACCGATTTTCTTCCACCCCTTACGCAAGCCGTCTGAAACTGTGTCCATTGCTGTTTCATAGCTCTAGGCGACGGAGATTTGCTATGGAGAACTTGAGTGGGTTGAAAGTATTGGTGACCGGAGCGAACGGTTTTCTTGGACGGCACCTGATTGAGCGTCTCAAACAGCAGAACGTAAGTATCCATGCTGTGTCCCGAAGCACACCGACTTTTACTGAGGGAGTTCAGTGGGTGCAGGGGGACCTGACGAAGGGAGACTGGCTGCAAGAGTTGGTTTCCGGCATTAAACCGGACGTCATCTTCCAACTTACCAGTGCCAGTCTGGGCGGGCAGGATTCCGAGTTTGTCCTGCCGACCCTCCACAATGACTTGTTTGCCACGGTCAACGCGCTGCTCGCGGCGAAGGCGTGCCGCTGCAGCCGAGTGATTTTGGTGGCTTCTCTGGAAGAGCCCGTCCACGACGGCAGGCCCATTACAATCTCTTCACCTTACGCTGCTGCCAAGGCGTCATGCACATACTACGGGTTAATGTTTCATCAGCTCTATGGTGTGCCGGTGACGATGTTGCGCCCCTTTATGGCTTACGGACCAGGCCAGAAACCCTTCAAGCTGATCCCACACACGATTTTGTCGCTGCTGAAAGGCGAACCTCCCAAACTCTCGTCGGGGGTCAGGCCGGTCGATTGGGTGTACGTGCAGGACGTGGTCACAGCATTTCTTGCCGCAGCTGTCAGGCCGGAAGCTATCGGGGCAGTTATCGACCTAGGTTCCGGCTGCCTGGTGCCCGTGCGGAAAGTCATCGAACAAATCCACGAGCTGATTCCACAATCTCCGGCTCCGCTGTTCGGCGCACTGGCGGACCGAATGATGGAAACGGTCCGCTGTGCGGAAACTGCAACCGCATTGCGGACGCTCGACTGGAAAGCGACGACTCCGCTTTCGGAGGGCCTTTCCCAAACCATCGATTGGTATCGCCTGCAAATATCGGGCAGCTCAAAATAGTGCGGCCACCTGGTAGACCGGGCTGTCTTTTATTTTTGTAGTTAAGGTCCTTTACCATGACAGAGAGACTTCCAGACACTATGACGAAAGGGAGCGAATCTCCACTGGTAACTCGATCTCTGCCACCGCGCGACAAGCTCCTCTGGATGTACGATCGCCTGACGCTCATTCGGGAATTCGAGGAGCGCCTGAAATGGCTGGTCGAAACCGGTGTCCCCGTCGGCCCGGTACATTATTATACCGGCCAGGAGGCCTGTGCCGTCGGAGTCTGCGCGGCGCTGGAGACCACCGACTGGATTGCATCCACGCACCGCGGTCATGGTCACTGTATCGCCAAAGGGGTCGAGGTCCATCGTATGATGGCTGAACTTTACGGCAAAGTAACGGGGACGAATCGGGCTAAGGGTGGTTCCATGCACATGACGGATATCCAGGTGAGGATGCTGGGGGTCAATCCGATCGTGGGTATGGGTGCGACGCATGCCGTCGGCGCGGCACTCTCGGCCAAGGTTCGAGGAACCAAGCAGGTGGCGGCAGCTTTTTTCGGGGAAGGAGCGGCGAGTATAGGAGCCATCCATGAAGCCATGAACTTGGCCGCCGTCTGGAAGCTGCCGGTGATCTTCGTGTGCGAGAACAACGGCTATTCCCAGTCGACGCCGGTAGAGTATGCGGTACCCGTCCCCAACATTGCCGACCGCGCGCCAGCTTACGGGATGCCCGGCGTAACGGTGGACGGACAGGATGTGATCTCCGTGTGGGGGGCGGCGAATGCGGCCGTGTCTCGGGCCCGGGCCGGTGGTGGACCTTCCTTGGTGGAATGTAAGACCTATCGCTACTACGGTCACCACCAGGGTGACGATACCCGGCGCTACCGGAGTCAGGAGGAAGAGGATGCGGCGCGCCAGCGGGACTGCATCCAACGTTTCCGCGAGCGAATGCTGCAAGATAGAATCTTGAGCGGGGAAGAATTGGCAGCGATCGACGCTCGAAACCGGGAAGAAATCAACCGCGCCGTGGCCTACGCCGAGGCCAGTCCGTTGCCGGATCCGGCCGAACTTTACACGGATGTATTCGTAGGGGAGCGGTGAGGATGTCTGAAATGGTCGCGGGCACCCGCGAACTCACGTTTAATCAGGCCATCAACGAAGCCATCCGTCTCGAGATGCGCCGCGATCCCACGATTATCGTCATGGGCGAGGACATTGCCGGGGGCGCCGGACGCGCACACCTGGGGTTCATCGACGCGTGGGGCGGCCCGCTTCGTGCAACCCGTGGCCTGATCACTGAGTTCGGCCCAGAGCGCGTGCTTGATACACCGATTTCGGAAATGGGATTTGTTGGAGCCGCAGTCGGAGCCGCCATGTCCGGTTTGCGGCCGATTGTCGAGATCATGTTCGTTGATCTGATCGGTTGCTGCTATGACCAGATCATCAACCAGGCCGCCAAAATGCATTATATGATGGGTGGGCAGGTGGACTTACCGCTGGTCATCCGCACGACTTTCGGCACTCGTGGTGACAAGCGAACCTATGGAGGGGGCGCCGCTGCACAACACTCCCAGACTCTTTATGCAGTGCTGGCCCACATCCCCGGATTGAAAGTAGTCGTGCCTTCTACCGCATATAACGCCAAGGGACTTACCATTGCAGCCATTCGCGACAACGGCCCGGTCGTCATGCTCGAACACAAGTTCCTAGGGACGGCGGCGAAGGGGTCAGTCCCTGAAGAGGCTTACACTCTGCCGATCGGACGGGCTGAAATCGCTCGCCGCGGGCGAGATTTCACCCTTTGTGGCATCGGGCGGATGACCCACGTCTGCCTGGAAGCGGCGGCCACGCTTGCCGCCGAAGGCATCGACGCCGAGGTTGTCGATGTGCTGACGTTGTCCCCACTCGACGAGGCGACGATTCTTGAGTCGGTCGCGCGGACGAGGAGGCTGGTGGTCGTGGATGAGGATACACCAACCGCCTCGATGGCCCGCGATATTGCTGCGCGTGTTGGGGAGCGGGGATTCGATTTCTTGGACGCACCAATCAAGACCATCACTTCGGCCGATACGCCGGTCCCGTTCTCGGCTGTATTGGAGGCCCACTACAGTCCCCGTGCGGACCAAGTAGTTTCCGCCGTGCGCGAGTCGCTTGGGATCGGAGTCTGAGGGATGCCGCGACGAATTGTGATGCCGGTGATGGGCATGTACACCGACGAAGGAGTTCTCACGTCTTGGCTGCGCCCAGCCGGCGAACACGTCGAGGCTGGCGAGGCCGTCGCCGAAGTCACGACGGAGAAGACGACCTTTGAGGTTCCGGCTCCGGCCTGCGGCATTCTGCACCCGGTGGCCGAGGTCGGAACCAATCTTCGAGTGGAAGCTCTCATGGGTTACATCCTAGCGGAAGGGGAGACGCTTTCGACCGCCGAATCTCCTCAGGTTCTCTCCACGTCGGAGGATCAAGACGTGCCCCGCAAGCAATATGCTCCACCGGGGAAAGTCCGCCCGGCGGCGAGCCCGGCGGCCCGGCGCTTGGCGTACGAGCATGGAATCGATCTCTCCCGGATCACCGGAACCGGGCCCAGCGGGCGAATTGTGGAAGCGGACGTGCGTGCCAGAGTGGTTCCCGCAAGCGCCGATCGCCGGGTTCTGCGGAAGGTGCCTATGGCTGGCTTCCGGCAGATTGTAGCCGAACACTTGCGGTCTACTCTGGCCGCGGCGGCTTCAACCACGCTTACGCGCGAAGTGGATGCAGATGGACTCGTAGCGGCTCGCCAGCGGCTCGCAGGGATTACGGGTGGCCCGCCATCCTACTCCGCGCTTTTCATCAAGCTGCTCGCCTGGGCGTTGCGTGACTTCCCGGAATTGAATGCCGCGGTGGAAGACGACTCGATCGTGATTTTTGACGACATCAATATTGGTTTCGCTGTGGCGACGCCCCGCGGTTTGGTTGTGCCTGTAATTCATCACGCCGACTCAGCGCGACTTGTCGACATTGCTCACGCTGTTCGTGACCTAACGGAGCGAACTCTGGCGGGTAGGTTGCGACCGACGGATGTCCAGGGGGGCACTGCTAGCATTACCAACCTAGGCAGCCACGGCATTGATGCTTTTACGCCCATCTTGGATGGGCCGCAATCGGTGATTCTCGGGATTGGACGCATTGCCGAACGCGCGGTGGTGCGCGCCGGGACACTTGCGGTGGGGCACACCTGCGTTCTGAGTCTCACGTTCGACCACAGAGTTGCCGACGGAGTGCCGGCCGCCAGGTTGCTTGACGCGATTGTCCGGCGCATGAACTCGGAGTTTGACCCTGCTTAGCGCTCTGAATCGAACAGAGAGGTGGACACCTTGAACCAACGGAGTACTTCTGAATTGGCGAGAACGATCCGTCAGCATTGCATTCGGATGACGGGAAAGGCGAATGCTTCCTGCATCGGGTCCGCCCTGTCCGCAGCCGATATCTTGGCTGCTCTCTACGGAAAAGTGCTTCGTTATGACCCTCAACGCCCCGACTGGCCCGAACGGGACCGGTTCATCATGAGCAAGGGACACGCCTGCACGGCCCTTTACGCGGCCTTGGCGGAAAGCGGCTTCTTTCCGATCGACTGGCTGGACTCATATTATCAGGACGGATCATTTCTCGGCGGGCATGTCACCCACAAGCATATCCCCGGGGTTGAACTTTCCACCGGAAGCCTGGGACACGGATTGGGGGTCGGTGCCGGCATGGCGCTGGCAGCCAAACGCGACGGCAATCCCGCTCGTGTGTTTTGCCTGCTCAGTGACGGCGAGTGCGACGAAGGCTCTGTCTGGGAGGCTGCGCTGTTTGCGCCCCAGCACAAACTCGACAACCTGGTGGTCATCGTAGATTACAATAAAATCCAGAGCTTTGGGATGGTGAAAGACGTCCTAGACCTCGATCCGCTGGCAGACAAATGGCGTGCGTTCCGCTGGGCGACTCGCGAACTAAATGGGCATGACGTTCCCGCCGTCGAGGACGCCTTGCTGAAGGTGCCGTACGAGTCAGACCGGCCTAGTTGCATTGTAGCCCACACCATCAAGGGCAAAGGCGTCAGCTTCATGGAGAATACGCTCTTATGGCATTACCGTGCTCCGGTGGGGGAGTACATGGTCAAGGCCCTGGCGGAATTGGAGGAAGGGCAATGAGAAACGCTTGTGTTGAAACCCTGCTAGAGCTGGCCAAACAGGATGAACGCATTGTGTTCATTACTGGCGACCTGGGATTCGGAGTGGTCACGCCGTTCATGGAGCTGTTGCCCCGCCAATTCATCAACGCAGGCGTGGCAGAGGAAAACATGACCGGCCTTGCCACCGGGATGGCGCTCAGTGGCAAGATAGCCTTTACTTACTCACTCGGCAATTTTCCGACCCTGCGTTGCCTGGAGCATATTCGCAACGATGTCTGTTACCACAACGCGAATGTGAAGATCATTACCGTTGGCGGAGGGTTTGCTTATGGTTCGATGGGTCCTACTCACCATGCCACCGAGGATCTGGCTGTAATGCGTGCGCTGCCGGGAATGACGGTTGTTGCGCCGGGGGATCCTGTAGAAACCCGCGCGGCGACCCGCGCGGTCAAGGACTATCCAGGGCCGTGTTATCTGCGCCTAGGCAAGGCTGGGGAACCGACTGTACACCAAGCACCGATCGATTTCCAGATTGGCAAAGCCATCCTCATGCGGGAGGGGGGGGACGCTACGCTGATTTCGACGGGCGGCATTCTTCTGCCCACTGTACGCGCGGCCGAGAGGCTGGCGAAAGAGGGGATCGAGACAAGGGTCCTGAGCATGCATACGCTGAGACCCCTCGACACAGAAGCAGTTCTGGCTGCGGCGCGCGAGACTCGGGCGATCTTTACCGTCGAAGAACACAGCATCATTGGCGGATTGGGCAGCGCGGTTTCCGAGGTATTGGCCGAAGCGGACGGTAACAAGGTTGTCTTCAGGAGAATCGGAATTCCACCGGAGTTCTCGCCTCACATCGGTAGCCAGGAGTATATGCGATCCCGTCACGGGCTGACAGAAGAAGCGATCGCCGCGCGTGTTGCCGGTCTGCTAGAGTCGGCGGGTTTGTCTTTGAGGCGAGCCACGGGTTCGCAAAGATGAGCTCTTCACACTTTGCCAGCAAGTCTTCCATCCTAACCTCTAGAACTAGCCTCCTCCGGGGTGTGGTATGAAACCAACCCAGCAAGCGACAGACATCGACTTTATAAAAGTGGCCGTAATCATCAACTGCGAGGGAAACATCGCCATCAGCGGAAGTCCCAAGCGCCGCAAATATGTACTTCATGTGCGGAACCAAGGAGGTGTGTATCCTGAGAAGCCGCGTGGTCTTTGAAAAGGTCGAAATTCTGTTTCTGTTGGCGGCGGCCTTGGGATGCCTGGTTACAATCGTCCACGCTGTTCTGAGTGTGCCACTTCCCTATGCTTTGGAATTTGTAGAAGGCCCCCTTTTAGGTGTGAGCGTCCAGGTGGCTCACGGGCTGTCCCCCTATCCTGCGGCAACTGAGCTCCCATACGTCATCAATCCCTACGGCCCGCTGCCATTCTATATCGCAGCTCTGTGCGTGAAGCTCTTCGGCGTCAGCTTCACCGCACCTAGGGTCTTCGTTGTTGCCTCAGGCATTTGGTGTGCGGTAATTGTCGCACTTCTGGTGCGCCACTGGGGCGGCACGCGGCTGGTCAGCCTGGGATTCGGCCTCCTCTTTTTGTCACGACCCGTCGTTCAGTTCTGGTTGCCCCTCTTTCGCGTAGACTTAATCGGACTCGCGCTTTCCCTGACTGGCCTTTATATCTTTGCAAGATTCCGCCGCTGGTACCTCTCGATCCCGTTCTTCGTGGCTGCCTTGTTCTGTAAGTTTTCGCTGGTGTCGGCGCCTCTGGCTTGCTTCTTGTATTCCGTCTTCAGAAAGGAGACTCGGAAATCCTTGTGGTTCGCCGCAAGCGGTGTGGCTCTGGGGGAAATGGTGTTCCTGTGGGTTCAGCGAGAAACCCACGGGTGGTTTGCCTTCGACACAGTGTGGGCAACGGCGGTTCAACCTTACAGTCTGACAACCGGGATCGGTTGGATGCGCGACATGCTGAGATCAGACTACCTCCTAGTGGCCTTGGCGCTGGCGCTTGTGTATTACCTGCGCTCTCGCCCTGAACTCTCCCTTCCCTTTATCTATCTCGGCTTGTCATTTCTGGCGCTACTTAGCATGGGGAAGCTAGGAGCATCCTCCAATTACTATCTGGAATGGGACGCGGCGCTCTGCTGTTGTGCGGGATTGGCCTATAGCTGTCTGCGAACGCCCTCCGAAATTCGGGACTTTGCTTCCACGCTGATGCCTGGGGCACTGGCCTTGATGCTGGTTGCCGGTCTTCACAGACCCACTCCGGATCCAAACAAGGAGTTTACCGAGTGCGGGCAGGCTTACAAATACGTGAAGGATTACCCTGGCAGGGGCATCCTCTCCGAGGATTCTGGTGCTGTGGTCTTAGCTGGGAAACTACCTGTCGTAATGGATCCTTACAGCTGGGGCCAAATGATCGTCCACGGCGGTTGGCCCGATACCGAAATCGTTGACCTTATTCGCTCGCGTCAGATCGACCTGGTTGTTTTGCGCTCAGATGTAAAAGATCGAAGTAATATATACTCTCCTGATCGATGGCCGAAGTCGGTGGTGGATGCCATTGAACAGAATTACAGGTTAGTCCACACCTTCAATTGCCCCAACGCCAAATTCGTCTATCGGCCGGAAACTCCGCCCAACTGAGGAACCTGGCTGCGCATGGTCCTCCGACTCAACGCGCCCTCGCCGACACGGAGATTTGCACAACCTGTGAGGTTCGCTAGCTGACTTTACTCAATTTCTTGCTGCCAGCAGGTCCTGGACGCATATTTAATCCTGCGGGGTTCCGGCCAGGCCTGGAATTAGTCCTTCGCAAGACGCGCCGGTGGCATCATGTGTCGTGAAGGCTTTGGTTCTTTTCGGCTTGCAGAAGAGCAATAGCGGAGCGGTCAGGATATCAATGCCGCCTCAAACTATGAATCCGTCGATTCAACATACAGGTTCAAATTCCGCCTTTGCGCGAAAGGCGGTAGGTAGGATCGACTATAGGCCGCTCATCCTCATCATGATCATCGCACTCGGCCTGCGTATCCTATGGATGGCGTCCAATGCCGTGGTAATCAGTGGCGAAGGCGCAGAGTACGTCCGAATGGCGCAGAACTTGGTGGCTGGCAACGGACTCACGGGAAACTTCGAGGGTCCTGAAACCATGTACGCACCTTTCTTCTCCGTGTTAACGGCAGGGCTCGACCTGTTGGTGAAAGACGCTGAGCTGGCAGCTCATATCATTACACTTATTTTTGGCACAGTACTTATCGTCCCGCTGTTTTTTATCACACGCCGCATGTACGGCGATCACGTAGCGTTTCTAGGTGCCGCGCTGGTGGCGTTTCATCCCTTGTTTATCGCGCTTTCAGGTTCAATCTACAACGAGGATGTATATATTCCTTTGCTTTTGGCGGGTGTTTACTTCGGGATGTCCTCTTTGGAATCTCGCAGAAACAGAGACTTTGTCCTCTTGAGTGTCTGCTTATCGCTAGCCTATGTATGTCGCCCTGAGGCTTTCGCCTATCCGGTGTTTTTCGCAGCCGCGCTTTGGACCGGTGCCGTCCTTGGGCGTGTCCCCATACGGGAGGCTGCGCGGGGAAGTGCGGTCATACTGGTGACCTTTCTGCTGTTTGCGGCGCCTTACATAGGATTTCTCTACGCGAAAACGGGGCAGCTTCGCCTGGAGGGAAAGTGGAACATTAATTATACGATAGCCTACCGACTCCGGTCAGGCATGAGTTTCAATGAGGCGACCTCCGGTCTGGGGCCAGACTCGAGTGTCGCAGGACCGGAATTGGAGCCGTTCCGCTTTGCCTCGCAGACGCCGTGTCCCCACTCCAGCGCCGACAAAGCCCGAACGATGTTGGCGAGCGCCAAACGCAACCGGGAAGCGACGCTTCGTCTTCTGCGTGACAGCGCGTTTGGGGGATCTTTGCCCCTGGTGCTTGTGATAATAGGATTGTTTCGAAAATCTTGGAACCGGCGGCGTTTGTTCCACGAAGCGATCGTCGCTTGCATGGTGATTTCCGTTCTTTTTCTGGTATTGACCGGTCCAGAGGCATCGTTCCGGTTCATTCTCCCTTTAGTTCCATTTGGGGTTATTTGGACAGCCAAGGGGATTGAGGAATTGGGTCAGTGGACGCGAGGTCTTGTTTGCTCTATCAAGGGGCGATTCCTGCCCTCGCCTCAAAGGGCAAGTCTGGTTGTCAAAGTGATATCACTGCTTTTGATTTTTGCTGCGCCTTTTGTCGGCACGCGGGCGAATTGGTTTTTTGTGAGCGAGCAGGAGAGTTTTGCGGATGTTAAAAAGGCAGGCATATGGCTCAATAACCTTAGTCCCGGCCCCAAACGGATCGCCGCAGCAACAACCGTATTCCCGTATTACGCCCAGGGCACCCTTGTTGGTTTGCCCTTTGCCGAACCGGCGCAGGCATTACGGTACATTGATTCGAAAAACGTGGACTTCATTGAGGTCGATTCCCATTTCGCAAGTGACTATCCGGAAGTGGCGGACTGGCTCAAACACGGTATCCAAGATAACCGCGCTCAACCGATTTACGAGGCTGGTACGTCTGCGAGCAAGAAGATTATAGTCTATCGCTGGGAAAAGCCAGTGCGCTCGCACTGATAACTTCGTCGCGAAGTAGGAATTCGGTCCGACGCGCGAGCGCAGTGACTGGATTTCTTCGAACGCGGGCCGTAGCAATTCGGCACTCCTAAAGCTGCGTCTGTTTCGAAAACTTTGGTGGGTTGGAACGAACCTTGAACATCACCGTCATTTTGTGCACGTTAAACCGTTGCCAGAGCTTGGGTAAGACGCTTGAGAGCGTTGTTGCCTCCAAGCTTCCAGACCCCGCCGAATGGGAAGTTCTGGTGGTAGATAACAACTCAACGGATCAGACCCGTGAGGTGGTGGAGGACTTCTGTCGGCGGTACCCCGGTCGGTTCCGCTACGTGTTCGAACCGCAGCTAGGTAAGTCCTTCGCTCTCAACACCGGAGTTCGTGAGGCTAAGGGTGATGTCTTGGCTTTCCTGGACGACGATGTAATCGTCGAGCCGACTTGGCTGCACCACTTGACGGCGCCCCTAGAGGATGCGGAGTGGGTCGGGACAGGAGGGCGAACACTTTTGGAACGTGGCTTCTCGCCTCCCGCTTGGTTGGGGCTCAGAGAACCCTACAACTTGGGGGGAGTACTCGCCCAATTTGATCTTGGGGACAGACCATTTGGACTCGACCGGGCCCCGGCCGGAGCCAATATGGCGTTTCGCAAGGAGACGTTTCAGAAATTCGGTGGATTCCGAACTGATTTAGGCCCCTGCCCAGGAAGCCAGATCCGCGGTGAGGACACCGAGTTCGGACGCCGGTTGTTGGCTGCGGGTGAGCGCTTGCGTTACGAACCGTCGGCTGTCGTCTATCACCCGGTGCCTGAAAACCGAGTGCAAAAGGATTACTTCTTGACTTGGTGGTTCGACTGTGGCAGGGCTTTGGTTCGGGAGTGGGGGCGAGGGCCCTCCGTCCTGGGGATACCCCGGCCTTATTTAAACATTTTGAATCTTGTTAGTACCACGATGGTTCAAAGATTATGGCGATGGACGCTTGCGACGAATCCGCAACGCAGGTTCTTCTGGAGGTGCTGGGTGTGGGCGACAGCCGGGCAGATCAGGGAATACTACCGCCTTGCCCGAAACACCTAGGCAAAGGGATGACGCAAGCTCGGAATGCCATGCATCCTGACCACCGGTTTTGAGGGTGTCTGGCCGAAAACGCGTCATGATCGTCAGGCGCGAAGCGACTCCGGTAAAACTGAACCAAGATCGGAGTTCATCAAAGCTGCTGCTCCGACGAGCAAAGTTTCGAAGCTTGTTCCAGAGGTTCGTCATATCAGAGTGCGGGCGGGCCTTGCTGTTCACCCCAAGCCCATATAAGAATCAATCTGCAAACGCGAATTAGCCCACCTTTAGGCCGTTATTCTCGCTGCGGTACCCTCGAGGGGTAGTGGGGCGCGCCGTGAACATCACCGTCATTTTGTGCACCTATAACCGGTGCCGGACCTTACCGAATACGCTGAGCTATGTTGCGGCCTCACAGCTTCCTGAGTCGGTCGAGTGGGAGGTTCTAGTGGTGGACAACAACTCGAGCGATCAGACGCGCGACGTGGTGGAGGAATTCTGTAGTCGGTACCCCGGTCGCTTCCGCTACGCCTCCGAACCGCACCCGGGCAAGTCGTTTGCGCTCAATACCGGGATTCGCGAAGCTCGTGGGGATGTGCTTGCCTTTGTGGATGATGACGTGGCCGTCGGGCCATCATGGCTGCATAATCTGACGGCGTCGCTGCGCGGCGGAGAGTACGCCGGAGCAGGGGGGCGAATTTTGCCGGCAGAGGCCTTTACACCCCCTAATTGGCTGGCGCTCGATGGTCCGTATGCCATGGCGCACGTTTTTTGTGCCTACTTCGACTTAGGTCATAAGGCGTGCGAACTTGACCGGCCGCCCTACGGAGCCAATATGGCATTCCGGAAAAAAATGTTTGAGAAGTACGGTCTCTTTCGTACCGATCTGGGCCCCAGCCCCAACCCTGAAATCCCGCGGCCCAACGAAGACACCGAGTTTGGTCGCCGGTTGATAGCTGCGGGAGAGCGGCTGTGGTACGAACCGTCTGCAGTTATCTACCATCCAGCACCTGAAAACCGCATCCAAAAGGATTACTTCTTGACTTGGTGGTTCGACCTCGGTAGAGCTTCAGTGCGGGAGTGGGGACGAGGGCCCTCTGTGCTGGGGATACCCCGGCCCTACTTGAACATTCTGAAACTTGGGACTATTGCGATGGCGCAGAGAGTGGGGCGATGGATGTTGGCGCTGAGCCCGCCAGGGAGGTTCCACTACAAATGTTTGGTCTGGGCGACAGCCGGGCAGATCAAGGAATACTACCGCCTTCTACGAACCACCGCTCCAAAAGGAAATGGCCATCCCGGATGATCGCGCCGTTTCGGGCAACCCGCCCACAGAAGGGCTCTGCCGCCAGCCCCATGTTTGGTAAATGGTGCGCAGTGGACTGCATGCCGGGATGTCTTTGAAAAGAAAGGTGGCAAGAAAGAACTACAGAGAACCTGTTTGCTCTTTCAGGCTGAGTGCTCGTTGCTGGTGGCACACGAGGAATTGGTCGCGCGATCTCACTAGGCTTTGCGCGGGCGGGGGCATCAGTGATGGCGAACTACATCCGGGATCAAGAAAAGGTGCTCAAACGATACCTGAGGACCCTTGCTCCGCGCACCGGAGAGCCCTCTCACGAAACACAATTGGAACCACGTTGAATTTAGGCCGGCGAGTGTGTATTTTGACCGGCCACCCAAGTTCGGGGAAGACGCAGGCATTCTGGTTCCACAAGACTGGTCTTCGCCCCAGACTTGACGAACTCTTACTTGCGCGGCGCAGGCATCAACTCTCGCTGTCTCCCCTACTGGCTTCGCAACTCGGTCGGTTGTTTTGGTGACGGAATCAAGATTTGAGTCGCCTCCGAAGACCGGCATTCTGTATTCGGTATTTTGACCCTGGGTTATAGTGGCGCCCTTGTCTATGATCACAGCGATGTACGATGTCGTACGCGATAGGAAGCTTTTGCTTTTGGTCGGCATATTTGTTCTCTGTATAGGCCCCACAATTATAAGCTACCAGCCATACTCGTTCAGGTGGGATGATGCGGACTATCTGACCAGATCCATAAACGCCAACCGGGCCCTATGGTCGGCTGACATTCATGGGCTAGGCGCCGCGATGCGGAGCATGCGCCCTCCAGTGATGACATTATTGGGTCTGCCGTGGAACCCCTTAGTGTCTTGGGACTCGGCCGGGAAGTGCTTTCTTACACTAAACGCGCTCACATCTTTCTTTGTCGCTCTTTCCCTCTACTTGATGTTCCGTCTGGGTTTGAAACCGCTTCCCCTCGTGGTTGCTAGCGCATGTGTATTCGCGGCGTTGGGACCATACCCGGCCAAATCCGAGGCCCACGCCTTTGCAACTGGATTCATGGCGGATTCCCTCTTAGCTTGGAATGCGTTGGCGGTAGTACTCCTCATTCCGTACGAAGCTGCAACCCGCAGCTTCTCGATCAGGGCGGATTTGCTGCGTGGCCTGCTATGGGCGACGGTCCTGCTGGTCGGCGCAATTACAAAGGTGAGCTTCTTCTATTTTATCTTTCTGTCTGTTCCAATCCTGTTTGCCATACGCAGCTGCAGAGTTGGGATCCGAAGCGCTCTCGTCGCGCTGGCCTCGCTTAGCATCTGCTCGACCCCTGCTGCCATTTATTGGCTTCTATATGGAAGGGCCTCGCTGCGAAACGGCTGGGCAGCCTCGTTCGGCCGCGACGCGCCCTTCTACTACGTGCCGTTGGTCGAGTTTCTGCGTAACACGATTCGAGATGCACCGGGACTGGCCCTGTGGGGCGCTTTCGCTGTCATCTGCGTCTTATGCCTAGCGGTCAAACGTCCCGCCCTGACGTGGAAGACCGACCTGCTGTCCCTCCTGATCTTGGCCGGATATTGCATGATCGGTCTGGCAAGCAAAAACAGGGAGCTCCGGTTATTATTTCCTGCGGATCATTGCGCCGCCGTTTCTGCTCGGCCTGCTTGTTTCTAACAGGGCCTCCGTGATCTCCAGAAAGCCTGCGGCTGCTGCTGCCCTTTTGGCCTTCTTCGGCCTTGCAGTGGCAGGCTTGCCGATGAGTCGACGATTAAATCGGCAGTGCATACATCGGGCCGAGGCAGTACTGGCCGAGGCTGGCCGACAAAACGCCACGCGGGTTCTCCTGGGGACCGACGGGCCCACCCTCAACCTGCAGTTGGTTTTGCTTTCGGTAGCTGTTGCGCGCCCACAGCCTCCCATCGAGGTGGAAAGCCTGGCTTACCGCGCAATCTACGAGGTGCCCATTGACGAGGATTTTCGATCGATCCGTGAGTCTGACTTGGTCGTGTTCCAGAACAGGGAGGCCTTGGCCCCTCCTTTCACCAATCAACGAGTATCGGAATACTATGCTTACACGCGGCAGCACGCCGCCGGCAGGCCAGTTGAAGTAGCCACCGACGTCACGGTCTATCCCATGCACACTGCCCAACAGCGCTCCCAGGCGGGAGGGTCTACCCTCACTACTCCAGCGAAAAGTTGGTAAGGGGTTATCGGCATGGACGCGCGTCACGCCCCAAACAAGAAGTCTGTCGTTCCAAGGGAAGGGAAAAAGGGTTCTTTAAAATTGAACGAACGAAGCGGGAATGTCTATGGAAACAAAGGACCACTGTGGAAAGCTCGCCGAGGGACCGGAAATGTGCAAGAAAAGCAAAGGACTTGGCTGCCTTATGCCGGAATGTTTTTGAAAAGAAAGGTAGTAAGGAAGAACTATGGAGAACCTGTTTGCTCTTTCAGGGGGAGTGCTCGTTACTGGTGGTACGCGAGGGATTGGTCGCGCGATTTCACTACGCTTTGCGCGGGCGGGGGCATCGGTGATGGCGAACTACATCCGCAATCAAAAAGCTGCGGATGATCTCAAGGCCACCGCCGACCGGGAAGGATTGCCCATCCAACTCTGCCGGGCCGATGTCACCAGCCCCGAAGGCATACAACAAATCGAACAGTCCATCCAGGATAGCGGTGAGCCTCTTACCGGGCTGGTCTATTGTGCGGCGACCGGGGTGCATCGCGTTATTCCCGAGCTTACGGCACGCCACTTTGACTTTACTTTTGCACTCAATGTGCGCGGCTTCTTCGAATTGACGAAGGCGCTCCTGAATCGGTTCTCAGAACGATCCAGTGTTTTGGCCGTCAGTTCAATGGGGGGCCAACGTGCCTTGCCGTACTATTCCCTGGTCGGGTCATCGAAGGGCGCGCTCGAAGCGCTCGCCCGGCATCTGGCTGTCGAACTGGCGCCACAGGGCATTCGCGTGAACATCCTGGTGCCCGGCACGGTGGCGACCGATGTCTGGAAAACGCTGCCGGAGGGAGAAGAGCGAGTCGCAACGGCAATACGCCGTACACCGATCCGGCGTTTGGTGACGCCAGAGGAGGTAGCGTGGGCCGCCCAGTTTCTCTGTTCAGGAGCGGCAGCGGGAATCATCGGCCATGCACTTATCGTGGACGGGGGAGCCGGGATCGTGGGATAATGGCAACAGGTTCGTTAATCTCCGATCGATATTGGAGAGTCGGCGTTTCCCAAGATAAACCAGGGCACAAGCGGTGTTCTGAATTGTTTCGATATCTTAAGTTGGGGAGCTAAGAGAATGGATAATGTTTTGACCAGAGTCCAGGATGTCTTCCATGGGGCATTTGGGATAGACGCGCAACTCATTTCCTTGGAGACCACTCCAAACGAAGTGCCGGCTTGGGACTCGGTGGGGCACCTAGACTTGGCAAGTAGGTTGGAGCAAGCTTTTGGCATCCATCTCGACGTCGACGATCTCATGGAGATGGAAAATGTCCGCGAGATCATACGGATCATCAATTCGAAGCTCTAGATGCGGATGAGGAGCAAATGGCAGGCAGTCCTGGATGCAATTTTGCCGGGCAGTTGACAAAGCGGCTGGGGGAGCATTCTTACCTGATTGATGCGGCCACTGGCGAAACAATTCTCCCCAGCGACCTTCCTATGCTCATTTCCAATTTCGGCGCCAGCTTGCTTTCCGCGGGATTGAGGGCGGGCGATCGGATTCTTGTCGGTTGTATCCTGTCGCCTCCCAGCAGCATCGCCTATCTGGGGGCCATGTACGCAGGGCTGGTGCCCGTCCCCGTAGAGGAGGGCGTTCTGATTTCATCCTCCTCCGGGCTGCTGAAAGGAACTCACGCGCGAGCGGTGTGGACGGAAAAGAACTCTCGGATCGGGGGGATTGCTGACACGAGAATCCTCGTACTACACGGCTACCCTGAAGAGCAAGAAACAGCGCCGATGCCGCCTGCTCCTTGCCAGGAGAGCGATCTTGCCGTGCTGGTGGCCACATCGGGTTCCATGGGACTGCCGCGTTTTGTAATGGTCAGCCACGGGAACCTGACAGCCAATACGGAAGCGATCATACGCAGCCAGAATCTTCTGAAGGATGAGCGAGCGATGCTCATCCTGCCCCTCAGCTATTGCTTTGGCGCCAGCGTCCTGCACACCCATTTGTATCAGGGTGGAGGGGTGGTATTTGACCGTCGGTTCATGTTTCCGGACAAAGTGCTGCACGCGATCAGTAAGTACGAATGCACGACGTTCGCAGGAGTCCCGACAGTCTACAACATCCTCTTGCACCGGTCGAATCTCCGTTCAATCCCCATGCCCAGCCTCCGACGATTCTTGCAGGCGGGAGGCCCGCTCGCGCCGCAACGTGTGGCAGAGATGCGCGCCGCCGTTCCGACGGCAAAGTTTTATGTGATGTACGGTCAAACGGAGGCGACCGCCCGCATTTCCTGTCTTAATCCCGATCGTTTGGACGAAAAAATGGGCAGCGCAGGCCGCCCGTTAGACAACCTGGCGCTTCGTATTGTCGACGAAGAGGGGAGGGAACTGCCCGCTGGGCAGGCCGGTGAGATTATCGTCAGGGGTCCATCGATCACCTTGGGATACCTGGACGAACCGGAGGAGAGCCGCCGCGCCTTCAAAGATGGCTGGCTGCGAACGGGTGATCTGGGCCATTTGGATGATGACGGATACATCTGGATTGACGGGCGCAAAGGCACATTTCTCAAAATGCGCGGGGTGCGTGTGAGCTTCTCCGAGGTCGAAGCAAAGGTGGCGGCAGTACCCGGCATCTACGAATGCGCAGCCGCCGCTGTGCCACACCCGGAAGCCGGGGAAGCTCTGGCTCTTTATATCGTGCCGGACAAAGAAGCCCGCGAGGTTGTCGATCGAGTGCGCTGGAGCCTGCCCACGTATTGGACATGTGAGTCGATAAACATCGTTTCGGAAATACCCAAGACCGCTCGCGGAAAGGTGTCCCGAGCGTCCCTGTCCAAGGCGATTTGAACTTATGGATGAACTTACACAGCGGATTGACCAGTTGCTGGCAATCCCGCCCTACGGCCTGCCCCCGGAAGAGCGGCAATCTACACTCTTGGAGTTGCTGAAGGACGAGTTGGAGTACGCGTGCAGGAGGAACGCCGGGTTCCGAAATTACGTTCGGCACTGGCGCATGGACACGCGCTCTGCACGGAGAGTTGCCGATCTCCCCTATTTACCCGTAGGGCTCCTGAAAGCACAGCCGCCTTTATCGCTGGTAGAGCCGCACGAGATTAAAAGAACCCTGACCTCAAGTTCCACGACGGGGCAAATGCCAAGCAGGATTGCCCTGGATTCATCCACGGCTAGGCGCATGACCAAAGGGGTGGTCGCCATCGCGCAAGACTTCATAGGTACGGCGCGCAGACCTTACCTGGTAGTCGATGTGCCGGGTTCAGTTGGAGGCGGCCCGGAACTGGGAGCGCGAGGCGCCGCCATAAAGGGCCTTCAGCCCTTCGCGAGCGAGGTCACCTACTGCCTGGGACCTGGCAACGATGGAGGTCTCGCGCTCGATCGAGATAAGCTCCTGCAATTTGCGGAGGCTCACCGCAAGTCATTGGTGCTGGTTTATGGTTTCACATACATTCTTTGGAAATACCTAGTAGAGCCGTTGCGCGCGGCAGGTATTTGCCTCGGCATGGCCGACCTCCACATCATGCACAGCGGCGGCTGGAAGTTGCTGCAACAGGAGGCCGTGGATAAGAAAACCTTCAACGAGGGGTTGGCCCGCGTCTTCGGATGCTCCGCCGATCGGGTCATCGATTTTTATGGCATGGTGGAGAACGTAGGGGTCATCTACCCCGATTGCGCGGAGGGCAACAAGCACGTTCCGGCGTTCGGAGATGTCATCGTGCGAGACCCGCTGACGCTACAGCCGGTTCCAGAAGGGGGACTGGGGATCGTTCAGGTGTGCAGCGTGTTGCCGACCAGTTTTCCCGGGCACCTTCTGCTCACGGAAGACCTCGCTGAGATCGTGACCTACCACGGATGTTGTTGCGGGAGGCGTGGGACGAGTTTCCGGTTTATGGGGCGGGTGGCGAAGGCTGAGGTGCGTGGCTGCGGGAACATTGAGCGGAGCCGACAGCAGTCTAACTGAGGCGCGGGTACTTTGATGGGTGAACTCATCTGCGGCGTCGACAGCCCCGAAGAGATCTCCGTCGCGGGAACGGAGCTTCGTGAGAGCCTCAGCGCGGCTGAAATCACTCCGTACATGGTGCTGGAGGTTTTCGAGGCCTGGGCTGCTGCTCTCGGAGGACGCGAAACCGCCGACATCCCCGGCGTTCAGTTCCTGCGCATGTGGTCGCGGCGCGGGACACTGGAACCCATCGTTACCAGAGAACTGGGATGCAGGGCGCTCCACGGAGCATGGATGGAGGATGGCCGGGCGCGGCTCAAAGCGTTTCCACTCGGTGTAGTTGGCCACTGGCCCGCCGGAAACATCGAGATCCAACCCGTCCTGTCAATGACCTGCGCTTTGCTGGGCGGCAATGCTTGCCTGGTGCGGGTGCCCAGCGAACTGGACGACCTTACCCGGCGAATCATTGCCAAACTGGATCAAGTCGACGGCAAGGGGGTTTTGACGGGGCGAATCCGCATGTTTGTTTTCGATCATGCCCGGCGTGACTTGCAGGAAGCGATGGCACGAGCTGTCGATGGGGCCATGGTGTGGGGAGGCGCGGAGGCTGTTTTGCAGGTGCGAAGCCTGCCTTTTCCGCATTGGGCCAGGCTGGCGGTCTTCGGGCCCCGAATTTCAGTAGCGGCCATGGATGCGGATTCCTGGTGCAACGTGCAGGAGCGGGACGCATGGTGCCGGCGCATCGCGCGGGACGTCTGGCAGTTCGACCAACAGGCGTGTTCGTCACCGCAAGTGCTCTTCCTGGAAAAGAAAGCCGGCCATCCGAGCGACGAGTTCGTGCAATCGCTCAAGACGGCATTCGAATCGGAAGACCGCTTCCATCCGAGACAAACCATCCCTGCCGGCTTGACGACCGCTATCTGCCAGGCGCGTGCCTCCTGGTTGCTGGACGACGTCGCACACCGCGCGATTTTTTCCCCTGGACCGGACTGGACGATTCTCCTCGGGAGCGGGTCAGAAATCCCCCAACCAACTCAGGGAAAAACTCTGACCGTTCTCGAGGTCGACGACTTGCTGCATCCCATGGAAAAGTTTGACGGCAACGTCCAAACGCTTGGGCTGGCCATGGCTGATCCGGGGAGAGAAGCAAAGGTCACTTCGGTGGCGGCGCGCAGAGGCGTGGACAGGATCGTGAAGCTTGGGCGCATGCACGTCTTTGCCCCGCCCTGGGACGGGGTTGACCTCATCAGACCCATGATGCGCGTGGTTCGGCACGTGCCCTCGATGGGATGAATAATTCAGGGAAGGACGAAATCAATGGCAGATGCCCGCACATTCCTGGAAGCTGTGGACCGCAAGGCGAAAATGTTTGCACCCTCGGTTCGAGCAACCTTTGAAGCCCACCCCGACCTCTGTTCGTGGGTGCTGGACCCTTTGGCCCGCTGGGCACAGGCCGCTTATGGCGACAGGGCGTTCGAAGATGCGGCGCGAGGCTACGCCCGGTATTGCCTGGGAGTTGCGAAGGCGCAGCAAGGCTACGAGCAGGCAGGCAAGTATACCCCCCAAGCCTTGACCGATGTCGTTTCGGAAGTCTACGAGGATGAAGGTTACATGGTGCCTTATATGTGGGCGGCCATCCTCATTTATCCGTTTTGGCCCTCCATGGTCGATCACATCGCCCTGTACAGAAATCAGTTTGTGAAATCGTTGCAGCCGAGCGCCAGGGTTCTCGAATTAGCCTCCGGGCACGGCGTGCTCAGCCTGCTTGCTGCGGAGGAACGGGGGGACCTTCGACTTGAAGGATTCGATATCAGCCCCCCGGCAGTTGCCGTCGCCAATCGCATACTTGAGGCCTCGGGACATGCCGGGCGGGTCAAGTTCGAGGTCAGGGACGCCCTCGCAATTGATGGGGAAAACAAGGGCGGCCAGTATCAAGGGATCATTGCCGCGATGCTCGCGGAACATTTGGAGGATCCCCGGCCTCTCTTCCGAGCCATATCACACCTTCTTGCCAAGGACGGCTTGGTTTTCTTCAGCACCGCGATCGAATCCGCCCAAAGGGACCACATCTATGAATACAATCACGAAAGCGAGCCGCTCAAAATGGCGGAAGAAGTCGGCCTTCGTGTGACCCGGCTGGTCAGCGATGCCAGTACACCTCTTCTCGGCACTCGATTCCTGCCGCGCGCCGTGGCCATGATTTTGCGCCGGCGCTGACCTTCCGCGTTTGGCCGATTGGTTCGAGGTAAGCACATGACAATGACCTTTGAAGAAATCAAGACATACCTTAGGCAACGGTTCCCCCTCATCATGGTCGACAGAGTTTTGGAGATCGAGCCGGGCAAGAGCATCAAGGCAGTCAAGAATGTTACCGGCAACGAAATTCAATTTCTTGGCCATTTCCCAGACTATGCGATCATGCCGGGGACGCTCATTGTCGAAGCGATCGGGCAATGCGCTTCGATCCTTTTTAGCCAAACCACCGGCAAAGGTGTGAATGAGGGCGAGTTCCTGGTTCTGGCTGCCATCAACGAGATGAGATTCTTCGTTTCGGTACACCCGGGTCATACTATGATACTTGAAGTAACAATTGTGAAGATGACCGGAGAGGCAGCTCTTGTGGAGGGGACCGCGACCGTAGACGGCACGGTCGTCACCAAAGGGAAGCTCGGGTTCGCAAGGAAAGTAGTCTGAATTGGCCAAACCTAGTTCGCGGCAACGTCTCGTCGGACGTGGTGTGATGATGCTCAGGAAGGGTTCGACCGACGCACTACGAGGTTTTCTTGGTGTCGTGTTCGGCTTAGTCTTCCTGTCCGGCTGCGGAAGCGGCAATAGCAGGGGAGGAGGCAGCACGACTCCGTCGCCGGAGCCCAGCGTAAGCCTCTCGCCCACGAGTCTCACCTTCGGGAGCCAGACGGTCGGTACGGCGAGTGCGGCTCAAACCGTGACGCTGAACAACACTGGCGACGGCAGCTTGAACCTGACGAGCATTGCGATCACAGGCACGAATACCGGCGACTTTGTGGAGACGAACAGCTGCGGTAGTTCGCTGGCGGCAGGCGGCAAGTGCACGATCAGCGTCACTTTCACGCCAACGGCCAGCGGCAGCCGCACCGCCTCGGTGACGATCACGGACAACGCCAGCGGCAGCCCCCAGACGGTGACGCTCGCGGGGACGGGGACAAGCACGGGGGCAATTGTTCTACCCCTCAAGGCGAGCTCGAACGGTCGCTACCTCGTGGACCAGAACGGAGTTCCCTTTCTCCTCATGGGGGACTCGCCGCAGTCGATCATGGGAAATATTACTCCCAGCTTTATGGCCACCTACATGGCGGACCGGCGAGCGCGCGGTTTCAATGCTCTCTGGGTTAATCTCCTTTGTAATACCTTGACGGGATGCAACGCCAGTGGCACGGCCTACGACGGGACCGCTCCTTTCAGCAGCGGATCGTCCCCATCGAACTATGATCTCGCGACTCCCAACAGCGCCTACTTCGCTGAAGTCGATGCCATGCTCAAGCTTGCGGCATCTTACGGTTTGGTGGTTTTTCTTGATCCGATCGAGACGTCAGGTTGGCTGGGAACGCTCGAGAACAATGGACCGACCAAGGCTTACAACTATGGCGTCTACTTGGGCAATCGCTACAAGAACTTTCCCAATATCGTATGGATGAGCGGGAATGATTTTCAGACCTGGAACAGCAGTTCAAGCGATAATAATCTGGTTTATCAGGTCATGCTGGGAATCGCCAGCGCGGACAAGAACCATCTGCAAAGCATCGAGTTGAACTTCCAGTTCAGCTACTCGAACCAGGATACCGTGCTCAGTAATGTTCTATCGCTGGATTTGGTGTACACCTATGGCGAGACCTACGGGGAGACGCTGGAAGCCTATAATAGCTCACCCACTCTCCCCGTCTTTCTCGGCGAAGCGGACTACGAATACGAGAATAACACCCAGAATTTGCCAGGGCTTACAGGGGTGTACGTGCTCAGAGAGCAAGCGTACTGGGCTATTCTGAGCGGGGCGACGGGCCAGATTTACGGGAATCACTATACTTGGAGCTTTGCTTACGGCTGGCAGTCCTACCTGGAGAGTCCAGGGGCATTAGAAATCCAGTACATCAACCAGTTATTCAGCGGCTTGTCATGGTGGACTCTCGTCCCCGACCAATCCCATCAGGTGGTGACAGCAGGCTACGGAACCGCCAACGGCTCGAATGAAAATCTGACCACGGCCACCTATTGCACGACGGCGTGGGACGGCTCGACGGCGGCCATCACTTACTGCCCGGCCAGCACGACGCTGACAGTCGATATGGCGGTGTTCAATTCGACAGTGACCGCCCAATGGTACGATCCCAGCAATGGGACTTACCACTCGATCAGCGGGTCGCCGTTTGCGAACAGCGGCAGCCAACTCTTCGCATCGCCCGGAAAGAACAAGGACGGGGACCCAGACTGGGTGCTGGTCCTGAAAACATCAGGCTCTGCGAACTGACAATCTTGCCGCCAGCAGCATGGGGGGGGGCGCGTGTCGATATAGTGTGGTCGACGGTTCTCATCGCTGAGCCAAGCTCGATTTCGACGACCTTATGATGGAAACCAAATACAACACTTAACTACTTCATTATTGGATCAGTGGGGCCAGATGCAAGTACTTCAGAAGCTCATCAGATTCGCGCGAAAATCCCCTCGCGAAAAATTGTGGAGCGTCCGCTACAATCTGGAACGAATGGATTGGTATTGGAAAGTCCATAGTCCGGGGAACGACAGAACAGTTTATGTTATTGGACTGTTCGGCACGGGACGGGACTATATCAATGAGCTGATCTTGCAGCACATTGGAGAAAGGGCGAGATATTTTAGGTATGGGATCCGCTTCCATCGAGGTCGGACATCGTTGATCTACACCGGCCATGCCACCATCAGGCATGTTTCTCGCCTTCAGGCGTTGCCAGCGGTAACGAGTCGTATATTGGAAGCAGTCAGATCGAGATTTGCCGATTTGATTTTTGTCAATCGTCATCCCCTCGATTCGTTGCTGTCAAATTGGGTTTGGTGGCGGACATATCTTCGCGATAAGATCATGATTCCTGGTATCTCGAAGGTATATAAGAACACCGACGATTTCTGTGCCGATTTGGAACAGTATTTTTCTGAATTCAAGGCCTTTGCCGAAGGAGACCCCGATTTTTTCGCAGCCGCACCGGGCCCGCGTTTCTTGTCTTTCACGGAATTTGTTGAGGAAACTGAGCTTTTTCTTCAATCCGCCACGCTCACGTTGCGGCTTGAGGACTGCATGATCGATCCGTTGAAGGAGTTTTCCAAGATCGTTGAAGTCATGTCGGTTGAGCTTGATTTGAGCAGTTTACAGGTAACCCCTCCGAGAAGCAAGCCCTATGGCTATTTGGCTGTTAGAGAAAAAGTTTCTCGATTCAGAAACTTTATCAATGGGCTGGATGCGGAGACAAAAAGACGGATTGAGAAAATCGGCTATAATTTGTGAGAGTCTAACCGGAGTGCCTATGCGCGCCGCGACGCCCAGGCGCGAGTCACATAGGTTGTTTCGATTGCCGTCAGACCCGCTATGCGCTTCTCGGTGAAATCCAGGAACTGCTGAAAAAGTTCCGGACCTAATTGCACCTGCAGATCGTTCACCGAGCGCCACGTGCCGATATACTGCTCTGGCGTTTGGTGCAGGGTATGCCTGGCTTCGAGGTACAGCACCTCGGCGAATTGTGGCTTGGCACTCAACAGATCGGTCAGCCGCTCGGTGATGCCCGAGCGGCCGGACGATACGCGCTGGATGTCAGGCTTGAGCCGCGTGATCTGCGCTTCGATTTCGACGAGCAGCGGGTTCGCCTCAATGAAACGCGGATTCCACAAGGCCGCGAAGACGCCACCCGGCCGCAGGATGCGGTGGAACTCGTCGCACGCTTTGTCGAAATCGGCCCAGTGGAGTGACGAGGCCATGCTGACAAGATCCGCTGAGCCGTCCGGCAATCCCGTGGCCTCGGCCGAACCTTTGTGCCAGACAATGTTTGTGCCGCGTGAGGTCTCGATTCCTTGCCCGCGCATATCGTCATTGGGTTCCACGGCGACGACGGAATGCAGGCCTCGGGCGGCAAGCGTGCGTGTCCAAATGCCAGTGCCGGCGCCGATATCGGCGGCATCGACGCTGGCCGCATCCCGTCCCACATAATTCAGGATCGCGGTCGCGACCTGCGGCGCATAGCCCGCTCGGAACCTGGCGTAGTTGCCCGCCAACCCCGTAAAATCTCCGTGTTTCATATTGGCTGACAGCCCTCGGCCCTCCCATCGCGGTTTCGATAAATGCAACGTTCGGGATGACCGCACCCGCCGCGCGTCATCCTGCCGTCGGCTCATTGCCGGATAGCGTGTCCTCGAGCAGGAGTTCCCCCTCCCTTACCATGTTCTGGTACAGCGCCACGTCCTCCGGATTGTCGATTTCGCCCCAATGGCCATCGGTGCCAAAAGTGCCGATGGGAAGCTCTTTTCCGGTTAGCAGTCGGCGCATCAATCCGGTCACGTCGAGGCGATCGCGGACCGGTGCGTCGAGTGTACTGAGTAGCGCCTCGACGGCACTCCATCCCGGTGGCGTAAATCTCAAAAGGCCCATATATTGCCCTTCGATATCTTCGATCCGCGTCGTCTTGCCTCCGATCTCCAGCAATTGGCCCGTGGCATCGATCCGGAAGGTTTCGGCGTCGGCCAAAGGATCGGCGAAACGCCGGACCCACAGGCGGCGCCAGGCCCGGTCGTAACTAATGACCAACTGGCCTGGCGCACCGGCCAGACCGCGGACCAACTCGCTGCGGTAGAAGATGTCGCCATAGCCGACGATAACCGGCCCCGAGCGCAGCCAAGGAGCGGCCGCGGCGAGCGACATCACCATATTAGTTTCGGCCCATCGTTCGTTGGCGAAATAGGAGAGGCCGGGAAAATCGATCATCTCGGCGCGATAGCCGCGGACGACCCCGATCTCGTCCACCCCGCCCCGCCGGAGCGCCGCGATCTGGCGCTCGATCAACGGCTTGCCTTCGAGCTCGATCAAGCATTTCGGGCGGTCCTCGGTGTGATGCCCCATGCGGCTGCCGCGACCGGCGGCGAGAATAAGTGCGCGCATCATTCAACCCTGAAGACTCGGCGGAATAGGGCCACGTCGGCAGGCGAGAACGGGGCACACCGCTCCGGGTGCCACATGATCCCCGTTATGGGTTGGGCCGAATGGCGAATGGCTTTGACGACGCCGTCGTCGGCGACCGCCCAGACCTCCAACGGCGGCCGCGAGTCGAAGGCGGCAAAGTGATGATAGCTGTTGACCTCTCTGGGCTCGCCGTCGATTCGGATGACCTGACGCTCGGCCACATGGCCTTCGACGCGGCGTAACGCAATAGCGAAACGCCGCTGAATCACTTGCATGCCGCGACAGACGCCCAGGACCGGCAGCCCGCGCCGCTCCGCCCAATCGAGCATGGCATATTCGGCGGCGTCGCGTTCCGGGGCATCGCCGCCCCACTCCGCAAGATCGTTACCGCCGGTCAACACCAACCCCGCGATGCCGGCCACGTCGCACAAGGCAAGAGCCGTCTCAGTGACGTTGGGGAGCAACACGGGAAGCAGCCCGCAGGCTGCCAGGAATCTAGTCCATGCTTGATCCAGGCAATCACGCCGCTCGCCATAGGCCGGCACCACCGATACCCGCTGGGTGACGGCGACCGTTCTCATGCGATGACCACGACCTTCTGGCTCGCGCAATCGAGGCACAGTTTGCGCGCCGTCTGCCATCGCCGGAACAGGCCTTCGCCGGCGCCGATTACCGCGGGTATGCCAAGCTCGCCGCCGCGGATCGCCATATGCGAATTGGCGCCGCCAAACTGGGTGACCAATCCGCTGATATGACGAGTGAAGATCCAGTCGAAGCCGGGGTCCGCGCTGGGCACGAAAAGAATCCGTCCGGCGAAGCTCTCCGGCGGGTCGGTGACTAAGGCGACCGGTGCAGTGACGCTTTTTCGTGTAATGAAATTCGGCCGGCTCGGGGGAAGGTGAAAGGCGATCACCTCGTCGGGCGACGTGATGACCGGCGGAAGCACGAGATTGCGCGTGAGCGCGTGACGCTCTTTGCCATTCGCGACACTCTCCCGCAACGCCTCGCGCACCGAACCGCTCTCCTTATAGAGCGTGCGGATGGCGTCGTAGTTCAGAAATGCACAATCCTCCGCCGAAAGACCATGATCCTCGCCCAACTGCCGGATCAGCGACAGGGCGTCGCTCAGGCTTCGCGTGAACACGAACTTCGCGTGCTCGCGGCCCTCAATGCCGGCCTTGATGAACTCGATCAAACTCAAGACGTCGATCTCGAGCTCATGTTCCTTAAGCAGTTGCTCAATGAGGCGCAACTGCTCAATCGAGAGCGCGAAGCGCGGCGGCGCTGACGCCGCCGGTCGGGCACTAGACCAGTCGAAATAAAGATCGGGCGCCTCGTCGTAGCGCGGCGACAGGATATCGTAGGTCCCCGGCCGGAGGTGGCCGTAGCGCGCGAGGAAGTCTGCCTTCGGAAGTTCTGCGAAATCTCGCCCGATGCGCGACCCGATGGTATCGACGCTCGCCATAAAAGTCGCCTTCTCTTCGGCATTGAGAACGCCCACCTCCACCAAGGACTGGAGCAGTTGAACCGCGATGAAGCCCGCCCGCGCCAGACCGGCGAACGGCAGTGTGCCGTATCGCTTGCAGTCCTCGACCAGCCAGTAAATGCGGCTGATTTTGTCGATCTCCGCATTGCAGATTGTCGGAATCCGCTCTGCCAGCAGATCGACCTTCCGGCGGTCGCGCCGCCACAGCGCGGTCTCGCCATGCATGATGCGATTGGTGAGCCGCCGTAAGGCGCCCGTATGTTCGGCAAGGTCTTTTGGAGAAAATCCGTTCTCGGCAAGCCTGTCCATTCGCTTCGGCAAATCGAGAGTGTAGCAGGAGTAGATGATTTCAAATTCGACCTTGTCATGGAGATGCGGCTCGGAGAGGAGGCGATCGATGTAGTAATTCACCAGACGCCCGGCGAGATCGTCGGATACGTCGCGTGGTACGAAGGAGTTAAAGTCGACACGCACGTCGATGTAGGGCAGTCCGTGAAAGCTGACCAGCAGCGGAAAACTGCGAAGATTCTGGTACCCGTAATTGTCCCGCTGATAGGCCCAGATGGTGTCGGTGATGAGTTCGCAATAGAGCGACAACGAGAGGGGGCAAGGCCGCAACCCGATCATTTCGGCCGGGTTCCAGTCCGGCATGACGCCGAATACCGCCCGGTTGCCGTGCAGGTAGGGATGCGGGCGGCTGAGCAGCTCGACCTTGCGCGCGACATCCGCGAGCGCGGTGTCGACCCTCGCGTCCACTGCCCTCCCTGGGCGGTCGACAGCGAGCGGGCGGACTTGCAGAAGGTAGAGCTGCCCGTCCTCGCCGACGGCGAATTCCACGTCGATTGCATCACACGCTAGAAGGGTTTCGAGTTCGCTGACGAGGGCGATGACCGGTGCCAGCGACGGTGGGCAGGCATCAGGCCGCGATTTGAGGCAATAAAAAGTCTTGAGATTGTCGCCGGCGCCGGAGGTCACGCGATCGGTTAGACCGGAACGGTCGTCGTAATTGATAATGAAATAGGGGCCGCCGCTGGGGCTGCGCGAGAAGGCCACTCCGGCCATCGCCACGTGGTTTAGCATGGGCTGCACGAAGATCTGGTCGTTGTCGCTTCCGTCATCGGCGAACGAGTCGATCACCTGGTCGATGGCCTGTGCCACTGCTGCGTTGCCGACGACACCGAGTACGGAATCGTACTTCCCGGCCTGGCTGCTCACGGCACCGTCCTCGCCCCATGCACTGCTCCGCACGATGACCCGGCCTGAACCCCAGGGCGCCGCAGCGAGGGCAGCGAGCACGCCAGCGGCATCCGAGCGCCAATCGCCAACCGAGAATCGGACCTGTGGCAGGACGTGCCCATTGCGCAGCAGCGGCGCCAGCGCTTCCAAAGTTTCCGCCTTTGTTTTGAAGGCGACGCGGCGCGCCGGCTGCGCCGCACCCATGCCCTCCTGCCTGTCGCATACGGCCAAGATGCGGTCGACCGCCGTGGGCACGTCGAGCGCCCCATAATTGTCGAGGACTAGGTCCGGCGCCTCGGGAGCCTCCGCCGGTACGTCAATGCCAACGACGTCGCGCGCATCGCCGCCCACATACCTCGCGTAGATGCCCTTGCTATCCCGACGCCGAAGTTCGTCTATCGGGACCCGAAGGTAGATCTCGCGATAACCGGGGATGTTCTCGCGGTTCCAACGTTGTACCTCGTGAAACAGCGAGATGGTCGCGCAGACGACATCGGCGCCCTGCTCAGCCAGCAGCCGACACAGCCGCGCATTGCGCATCGCCGATCGCCGCCGATTGCCTGCGCTGTGGCCAAGATCCTCGGCGATCACAGCACGGAGAGCGTCGCCGTCGAGGAAGATGACCGGACGACCGGCGGCACGCAGTCGGCTCCCCACTTCTTGCCCCAAGGTTGTCTTGCCGGTGCCCGATAACCCGGTAATCCAGAAGACGCGCCCCGGTGAAGCTTTGTGTTCGGCTTCAGGGTGGTGTCCCACCTCCGTTCCGTTTGTCGGCATATGAAACTGTACCGTCCCTGAGAAAAGAGAGAATACGCATACTAACATTTCCGCAATAAATTTGCAATATATCGTTCCGAGACGCAGCAACTTCGGAATTCTGGCGGGCAGGAGCGCGCGGGAGACAGAAACAGCACGGTTTCGACGCTTCAGGTGGGGCGATGCAAAAGTGAGTGCATTTTCAAGAGCACTTCGGCGGTGGGGCGGAGGTGCCGACGCAGAGCCAAATTGTTATGGGGCCAAGCGGGAGGGGAGGCGAGCCTAACTCGTGTCGTCGGGGACCGGGCGCGACAAGCTGAGCCAGAGGAGTTGCCAAAGGGTGATGGCTTGACGGATGGGGTGGGTACCGCGGTGGAGGTAACGAACTCGGTAGAGCCGTTCTATGGTCAGGGCCAAGCAGGTCAGAAGCCAGACCACCAGCAGGCTGTGCCGTTCATGGTGGCAGATATGTTCGAAGCCGTAGCGGTTCTTGGCATCGTTAAAGCCTTGATTCTCGATCTCCCAGCGGCTCTTGGCCATGCGGAAGAGGGCGCGGCTGCTGACCTGGTGGCGAGGGAAGTCGGTGAGCCAGTACGCCTCGTACATCGTGCCGTTGGGCTTGTGCTGACGGTAGCGAACCACCCGCACCGTTTCCCAACGCAGCGTTTCCCAAGGATCAAAGTCGTCGGCATCCCAGATTTCCACCCGGTCCTTACCGTGGCGGAAGACTTGCTGGGGAGGCTGGCGGAGAAAGCGTTTCTGGGCGGCCGCGAACAATTCGGGGAGATTGTTCTTCAAGCGGGCGACGACGGAGAGTCCCAGGTCCCCGGCGTCGTGCAGAAAGGGGGCGGTGGCGTAGTCCCCGTCGGCGACCACCTAATCGGCAAACCGGCGGCCCAGGTTGCCGACGGCACGGCGGAGGAGTCGCCGCCCGGCGTTGTACTCGCTGTCCCCTGGGCCGTAGGGTTCGACATCCAAGGGCAAGGTCAGGCCGGTCCCCACCACACTGATCATGACCAACTTGTGATGGTAGCTGAGGATCTCCCTTTTCTGGTTCCGGCACGGGACGGCACCAATCGCAACCCTTTTCGTGGGATCGTCCGGCGCCGGTTCCATCCAGGGCCAGTCCAATGAACCGGCAGTCGTCGAAGGCCTTGTGGCGCTTGGCCTGACGAAGGGCGGTGACCGCCGCCTGGCGCGTAACGCCTGGGGTCGAGCCGTTCGGTGAAGTAACCGAGCGCGTCATTGCCGAAGCTCCGGGAAACCTCCAAGGGCCGCCGGGCCGGTGAACGCACCAGCGCTTCAATGGCCGCGAAGGCCACGCGACGCAGCAACGTCCCAATCAACAAAGCCCACACCAGTGCGCTCGCCGGAATGCGCCCCTCTCTGCGGCCATCGCCCGGCGCTTGTAAGTAGGACTTCAGACGCAGACACTTCGCCACGTACTTCTTGAGGCGACGCGGCGACGGCTCCTTCACCCCTGCCTCTGCTGCCGCCACAGGGCCAGCAATTGCGCGTTGGCAGCGAAGACCTCGGCCACGGCCTGTTTAAACTCCCGGCCCGCCTCCACCAGGCGTTGAACTTCCTCGACCCATTCCTTGGGGATGTGCTCCACGCGCTTCTTGCCCCCGGCCATAAAGGTCAGAGACCAGACGGGGTGCCCCTTCTTGTCCTTCGCGCAATGGCAGGTGGGCTGACCACAGCGGCGGTGGGTGAGCGAAAGCGACCCGGGAAGCAGGTCGGGCGGGATGGGGAAGCGGCGGAGGAGCTCGAACTTGCGTTGGCGGAGTCGTGCAGCTTGGCGACCTTTTGGTGCGATATTCATATGAGTGTAATAATACACACAGAAGACGCCATGTCAAGGGTTTTTCAGGAATGCGAAAATAGGAGGATTCAGGGAAACTGGAGCGGAAACGTCGGGACAAGCGCGCTTCTTAGGTCAGGTCGGAAAGGACTATTTGCCGTTTACGAAGCTGCTGTCCGAGACGTCGTTAGCACATGAAATGTCCGGTTCATTTAGCACGTGATCTGTCCGCTGGAGGCGGCAAGGAGATCGAGCATTCTGTCCTTAGGAGGCAGAATGCGACCATACTCTGCGACCGCCTGGGAGCGGGCGGTGAAAGTTCAAGACGTGATTCTGCGAGCGATGGCGAAGAACATCAGCTGGTGGCAGGCGGCGGAGATCATTGGGATTTCCGATCGCAGCATGCGGCGCTGGAAGCAGCGCTACGAGGAGCATGGGTACGACGGGCTGTTGGACCGGCGGCGGGGCAAGCCCAGTCCGAAGCGTGTACCTCTGAAGATGGCCGAGGAGGTGCTGCAGCTCTATGGGGAGAAGTACGCGGACTTGAACGTGCGGCACTTTCACGAGAAGTTGCGGGAGGCGCACGGCATCGAGCTCAGCTACACCTGGGTGAAGCTCGCGCTGCAAGGGGCAGGGGTGGTGAAGCCAGGGCGGAGGCGGGGCGTGCATCGCAAGCGGCGGCCACGGCGGCCGCTGCCGGGCATGCTGTTGCACCTGGACGGGAGCCGGCACCGCTGGTTTCAGGACGATCGTTGGTATGACTTGATCGAGGTGCTGGATGACGCCACCAGCGAGACCTACTACGCGCAGTTAGTGGAGGAGGAATCGACGCGCACGGTGATGGCCGCCCTGAAAGAAGTGGTGGAGAAGCAGGGGCGCTTCTGCGCCCTCTACAGTGACCGGGCGAGCCATTTTTTTGAGACGCCGAAAGCGGGCGGGCGGGTCGATCACGAGCGGCTGACCCAGGTGGGGCGGGCGCTGAAGGAGTTGGGCATCCAGATGATTCCGGCCTATTCGCCGCAGGCGCGGGGGAGCGGGGAACGCCGCTTTGGGACTTGGCAAGGGCGCCTGCCGCAGGAGCTGCGCCTGGCCGGAATCACCACCCTGGAGGAGGCGAACCGATTCTTGCGGGAGCACTACTTAGCCGAGATGAACCGGAAATTTGCGGTGCCTGCGGGGCAGCGCGGGCACGCTTTTGTGCCGGTGCGGGGCCGAGGATCTGGAGCAGATTTTTTCGGTGCAGACGGAGCGCACGGTGGGCAATGACAACACGGTGGGTATCGGAGAGCGGGTGTGGCAGATCGAGCGGACGCGCTGGCGAGGGACCCTGGCGGGGTGCCGGGTGACCATTTGCGAGCACCTAGATGGACAGGTCAGCATTGTGTACGGCCCGCACGTGGTAGGACGCTACCCGCCCCAGGGTGTGCCGCTGGGAGCCGCCCCGGCGTGGCCCGAGGGGCGACGGCGCTCGGTCCAGATCGACAGAACCGCTTGGGCTCGCTGCTGCGCATTGTAAGGGAGCGGTTCCTTCTTCGCTTTGATTTCGGTGGTCATGAGTTCCTCCTTCTAGGTTGTAGATTACCTCCCGATGCGCTGGCGGTTCTTCGCCATCGACGAGCATTTTCACTTTACCCTTCTCGGCACGAATGACCACGGACTGCTCGCCCATCCGCGCCACCATGTAGAACAGACTGTGCGGTTGCCCCCGCAACGCCAGTTCCAACACGTTCTCCTGGATGCCCCGCTCGATGACTTGGCGCAGTTCCTGGGCGATGGCAAAGAACCGATCGGCCGGACACAACCCCTCCAGGGCCTGGTGCGGTCGCTGGTGGTTGTAGTGCTTTCCCCACAACCGCACCCGCTCGCGGGCGGACTCGAAGCTGTCAAACTGCGCTCGCACCAGGAACTCCTCCCAGATCGTCTTCTAGAACCGTTCGATCTTCCCCAGGGTCATGGGATGATGGGGCCGTCTTTTGATGTGGTGGACCCGATCCTTGCGTAACTCCGCCTCGAAGCGGGTGGTACCGCGCCAACTGGAGTACTGACGGCCCTGATCGGAGAGCGTTTCTTTGGGCACACCGTACTCCGCGATCGCCGTGCGGTACACCTCCAACACGTGCTCCGTCGTCTGGCTGCGAAACAGGTCCAGCCCCACCACGTAGCGGGAGTGATCATCGAGAAAGCCGATGAGGTAGGCGTTCTTGCCTCCCAGACGGAAGGTAAAGATATGGGTCTGCCACATCTGGTTGGAAGTGGACCGCTCGAAGAAGCGCGGCTTGGGTGGATTGCGCAGGGGCTTGCGCTTCGGTTTTTTGAGCAACTGCTGCTCATGTAACGTCCGGCGAACCGTCTCTCGGCTCACCAGCAGAAACAACACGCGCCGCAGAAACTGGCTGATCTTCTTGATGCCCAAGTCGGGATGACGGCGCTTGAGCTCGACGACTTCCGCCTTCACCGCCGACGCAACTTTCGGCCGCGGACGGCTCGAACCTGCCGACTTGGACTGCAAGCCCGCTGCGCCCTGGTCGCTGTACAACCTCACCCACTTGGACAAGGTGCTTCTGCCGACGCCCATTTCGCGGGCCACCTGCTGCACGGAGAAGCTTTCCTCCAAACATAACTGGACCGCTTTGCGTCTGCCCTCAAACGGGTGGGAGTGAGCGTGCGGACGAATTGACCGTCGCGCCGCCCCCTCGGGGGGCGGGTCTTCTTCCTCTTCCCTTGAACCTCGCTTATACCTTCCATAGGTAACACTCCTTTCGGTTCCTCCCAGGAACCTCTGTTTTGGAGTGTTACCCATTTTCCTCAAGAACTACTGCTCATGATCTGGTTGTTAGCCCAACGAGTGGGGCCTTGCCAGCAGAGGGAAATGAGCCGGGGCCAGATTGGAAAATGAGACGATTCGAAAAGTCGGTCTCATGGGGCAAGATGACTGCCATGGCAAATACTACGAGATTCTGCGCGAGTTGAAGGCGCTGCGAGCACTGGTCCAAAGGGAAGGCTTTGTGGCGTTGGGGCTCGATTTTCTCGATGCGGTGTACGGGAAAACGCCCGGTCTGAATGGGTTTTTGCTCCGATTCGATTTCGCGAGATACCATTGACTGAGCCGATGAAGGACACGCAGTTGCTCCCTGGCCAGCAGGATTTGGAGAAGATCATGCGGTACGAAGCGGCTCTGGAGCGGCAGTTCGAGCGCAAGCTGCAGCAATTGGCTTCTTGGCGCAGGGAGAAACGAGAAGGCGGCGAGAAGGAGGCACCTCAGGGTCCGCCAGGCGGACAGGACGAGGTGTTGCAATAGCGGACGGCGGGGCCGGCGATAGGGGCCGACTGATTCAATAGCGTCTATTATACATAACGTATATATGTATGGAGTACATAATACTTAGTTCTCTCCATTGAAGACCGTTGAGTGCAAAACGAAGCCGTTATGTTACTGAAAACACAAGCTATCCAAAAGCACAGGACATCAAAAGCCCTACAAACCCACCCCAAGGCCAAAGGGGGCCAGCAGGGTAGCGACTCCCTTCAGCACCTCGTGACGCTGCGCTTATTGCCACCTGGCTGAGCACGGGCAGCTTTTCTATTCAGTCCCAGCAGCCAGAGTTTGCAGCAAGCCCAAGCCACGCGCGAAGTGAAGACTGCGCTTCCTTCAGCGGGTGGAAGATCTCTCCATTCAGGCATTCATCCCGTAGCTCACCTTTGAAACTCCCACCGTAGCTGTTCTCCCAAACTCTTCCTCGTTTGATATACAGCGTTCCCATCGTCCTGCCTTCCTCACTCACCAAAGCAGAGCTTGCAGCACCCCCTTTGCTCTGCGCCAGCCTGCATGACAAAATAGCCGATAATCAGGAGGATGTCGATTTTCCTCTGCCCATGGGAGGCGCGGAGCAAAGTGCGCCGCGAGGCGAAAATGGACCAATCCGACCCGAGGCGCTTTATTTTATTGAATAAGCGCCGATTAAAACGATGTGGACCTTCACACTGCGCCACTCGATTCGCCTTCCCTCCTTCGCGGACCAACTCGTTTCATTGCTCGGCAGCCGATTTTTGACCACCACGAACACGTCTACGGTTACGAAATCCTTTTCCGTTCCGGGCTGGAAAACCGCTACACCGCGGATGACGGTGACGCCGCGGCCCGTGATGTGGCTGACAATTATCTCAACGCCAGCGCGAGAACGCTTACGGCGGGTCGAAAGGCCTTTATCAACTGCACCCGCCAATTCCTTGTAAACGAGTATGCCACCCTGCTGCCCAAAGAGGAGGCCGTCATCGAGATCCTCGAGACGATTGAGCCAGACGCCGAAGTGCTCGCTGCTTGCCGAAGATTAAAAGACCTGGGCTACGTAATCGCCCTGGACGACTTCGTTTATGCCGAGAAATTCCAACCCTTTGTCGAACTGGCCGACGTTATCAAGATCGACTTCCAGCTCTCAGCGCCGAGCGACAGGCGGCAAGCAGTGGCAAAGTTCGCGCCGCTGGGCATCCAACTCCTGGCGGAAAAGGTGGCGACGCGCGCCGAATTCGCCGAGGCTCGCGACAGCGGCTACGACTACTTCCAGGGCTATTTCTTTTGCAAACCACAGATCGTCCCCAGCCTGCACATTGCGGCCTTCAGGGTTCACTACCTGCAAATCCTTCACGCCATCAACAAACCGGAATTGGACCGAAACGAAATCGTGGCGCTGATCGACCGCGAAGTCTCTCTTTGCTACAAGCTTCTGAGATTTGTGAACTCACCCCTTTTTGGCTTCCTGAGCGATATCAGTTCCACGGGGCACGCGCTGGCGCTGCTCGGGGATCGAGAGGTGAGGAAATGGGCGTCCGTGGCGGCAGTCCTGGGCATCGCGGGCAACAAGCCCAACGAACTGGTTCTGACTTCGCTCACGCGGGGCCGTTGTCGCGAACTGCTGGCCCAAAACCGGGGCGCCCGCAGAGACGCGCAGAGCATGTTTCTTCTGGGGGTTTTCTCGCTGATGGAAGCCCTGTTGGGCCGGCCAATATCGGAAATTGTCTCCGAGATCGCTCTGCCCGAGGTGGTTCGAGCCGCCCTCCTTGGAAGGCCCAACCGCCAGCGGAAAATCCTCGATCTCGTCAAGGCCTTCGAAGGGGGGAAGTGGGGCATAGGCGCTAGAATAAGGAATTGACATTTGTTGCGATTGATGTATGCTTCTGGCATGGACAAGAGCCTAATCGAGAAGGATTGGAAGTATCTATGCCAGTATTTGCCGGATAATTTGAGCGAATTGGCCAAAACGAGCGGGGCCGTCGAGCGCTGGCGCAACATTAAGAACGGTGAAGAGTTGTTGAGAATTATTCTAGCATATGCCATGGAAGATCTCTCTTTGCGAAGCACCGCAGCTTGGTCCACGCAGGCGGCGCTGGAGCTGAAAGACACTTCCGTCCTCCACCGCTTGCGCAACGCTCCACCGCTGCTGGAGAGGGTATTGGCGCATCTGCTGACGCACCGACTCCGAGCCGAACCTGCCCCCGGGCCAGAGTTTCGGATCAACGACGCTACCGTGTTGAGCATGCCGGGCAGTAAAGGAACCGATTGGCGTTTGCATGCCGTCTATGATCCGGCCCGCTGTTGTCTTCGACGGGTTGAAATTACCGACCACCAGGGGGGTGAGCGATTGGATCGAGATCAGCCGCGGCCGGGAGACATTGTCTGTGGGGACCGCGGATTGGCGCATGCCCGAAGCATCCATGCGGTAACCGAAGCCGGAGCTTATGTTCTGCTGCGCATGCATTGGCAGAATATTCGACTGCACAACGCGCAGGGACAGCTTTTGGATTTGGACCAGACCTTGAAAAGAGCCGAGGCCGGAGATACGGAGACGACCGTATACGTCCCCCTGCCCGGCAAAGTCCCTGTGCGGGCCCGGCTTTTGGTTCGTCCTCTGCCTAGCGAAGCCGCCAACCGCAGCCGCCAGCACTTGCGCCGCAATGCCGCCAAAAAAGGCCGAACCCCTTCGGCCACGGCGCTGCGCCTGGCAGGCTACTTCTGTGCGCTGACGAGCTTGCCGGAAGCCCTCGCCAGCGACGATGTGGTGTTGGAACTCTACCGCATTCGCTGGCAGATTGAGCTGTTCTTTAAACGCTGCAAAGGGCTTTTGCATTTTGATCAGTTGCGGGCCTTCGACCCGAGCTTGGTGCGCACCTACTGTCTGGCCAAGTTGATCGAGGTGGCTTTGATTCAGTGTCTGCATGAGGAGGCGATTTCATTTTCCCCCTGGGGAGTTCCCCGCTGCCGGAGCCTTGCGGTTTAGTCTCTGGCGACTGGTCCAGTTGCGCCGTCTCGACTTGACTCTGGCCATTTATGGGACCTTGTCCTTGTGGGCGAAGCAGCGGCTGTGGCCCAAGGCACACCAGGCTCTAACGGAGGCACCACGGACACGAACCTACGCCATGGAAAAATTCCAGCAACCGCTCGCGCACTTGATGAACCGCCTCCGCATTGCACAACGAGTTCGCCAAGGAGCATCGAATGACTTATTCTAGCGCCTATGGGGAAGTGGGGCGAGGTGAGCGAACTTGCTGTCGCCCTCCGCCAGGATGAGTCGCAACTCTCCGCCGCCTACCTCGAAGCAGTAGACTGGGCGCAGAATGTCTTCAAGGTCTGAATCGTTCTTGGCATTGCCGCGCCATCGTCATCCCATGCAACGCTTACCGGCGAAACCGGCGTTCGTGCTGGCAGTCACGGTCAGGGTTTTTCTGACCGTGGGCGCTTTTCTGCCGGCTCACCAACTGCCTGCCAACTGGGTTAAGATGCATATATGTCAAGCGGTCGTTAAACTTCTTCCCTGGGCGCACGAGATGGTCCCAGAACAGGTGCTGCCACACCGGACCCCGGGTCCCCCGTCGCTCGTGCAGGCGCTGTGCCGGGAGCTTCTTGATGTCGTGAATCACTCGGGAAATGCTACATCCCGTCCAAATCAAGGCGTGCCAGTGACCGGGCATCAACACATAGCCGCACATTAGGAAACCCAACCGTCGTCGCGCCCCTTCCAGAGCATCGATCAGCAGAGGGTACTCGGATTCCCGAAAAGCTCCAACGGCACGACGCAGGTTGACCGAAATGAAGAAGACTCGATCTGTGATGCGCAGCCGATGGACGTTGGACACCACTCATCATAAGCCCTTCAAAAGCCCACGGTCAGAAAAACCCTGACCGCGGCTACCCGCTCCTCATCAGCGCGTCATTCCCGCGCAAGCGGGAATCCACGCCCAGGAAAATGGAGCCCCGCTTTCACAGAGGGGTGACACAGGTGGCGCAAACGTCGCCTGTGATGTCTGCGAATCCTCGCAGGCCCACGAGATACTGCGCACGGATGCGCGGCCCCAATAGCGCTGACGGCTAACGCGCAAACATGCCAGAGCGCGCCACGTCTGCCACTGGCCGAGTAGGCCCACCAAAAGCTGCCTTGCAATTCCCTCTTGCTACTATGACCCTGGCGACGAACCCATGTTATCCTCTGATGGAACCGCGTTCCCTTATGACGGAGCAGAAATCCATCCTCGTCACCGCCGGCATCGTAGTAGATGGCGAGCACATCCTGATCTGCCAGCGTCATCATTCCGACGCTTACGGAATGCAATGGGAGTTTCCCGGAGGCAAGGTAGAAGAGGGTGAGGACTTGAAAGCCTGCCTGCGCCGAGAGTTGGCGGAGGAACTCAGCATCGAGGCCGAAATAGGCGAGGAGATCTTTCGGCTACGTCATCAGTACCCGGATCGGCACGTGGAAGTGGTTTTCTTTGCGGTGCGGAACTTTCGCGGGACGGTGCGCAATCAGGTGTTCGAGGCGGTCAAGTGGGCACAGCGAGCCAACCTGGCTGAATTCGACTTTCTTGAGGCGGACCGTGAACTAGTGCGCCGAATCTCCAATGGTGAAATCGTTTGATAATTCTGAAATTACTTGACATTTCTGATCCGCAAACGCAGGGGAGTACCCCCTCACCCGTCTCGCGCCGCCTGAAGAAAGCGCCGGCGCGAGCCACCCTCTCCCCCAAAGGGGAGAGGGCTGGGAGGATCGTGCCAAGGCGCCAGGATAACCTCTCCCGCACGGGGGAGAGGGCCAGGAGTTTCTACATTTTTCACGCGGCCAGAAATATCTCAGGAGCATGGTCGCGGTCTTCTGCCTTCTGCCTTCTGCTTTCTGCCTTCTGCCTTTTGCCTGCGCGAGCCCAAGTTGAAAGTGTGGCAGGCCCTCCGACGACGCACTACTTTTGGACCAGCCAGGGACGCTTTGAAGGGCACGTGGCTTTGCACTTCTCTCCCGCCGGAGCTTTTTCTCCGGATAGTTCGTTGCTGGCGGTCGCCAGCGAAGAGAAGATCGTTCTGGTGAAGACGGGTGAGGGCGGCATTCAAAAGGTTCTCAAGCCTCGCATACCGGGTATTACCGACCTGAACATTCAATCGGCAAATTTCCTGACTATGAACCAACTGTTCTTGTTGGGGAATGGGTTGATCTCAGAAAAGGGCAAGGGGGCGGGCAGACCGACGCCACTCCTGGCGATTAAATGGGAGACCATTGAAGACCGCCTGTCTGAAAACCCGAAGTCCCTGGGGGCAGGCGGGGGATTCGGGCCCATCCTCTATTTTCCTCGCCTCCAATGCCTGGTGCTCTACAAGGCCAGCAATTTCGATCTCTGGGAACCCCGCTCCGGGCGTGGGGGCAGACTCACTATCCCCGACTTGACTCAAACCCCCAATGTCATTTCCTTATCTCCCGATGGCCATTGGGTTCTCCTGGCGCAAATTGCCATGAGCACGACCCCCGATCCGGTTGTGGTCGAAGCCAAGCAGCACCGCTTTGTGGATAGCCTGCGCGGACACCAGGGGACCGTGCTCGACGTCTCCTTTTCACCGGACAGTTCTAAGGTGGTTACGGCCTGCGAGGATGGCAAGCTTCGAATCTATTCCGCGCCCGGCTGGAAGCTTCTCGAAACACTCACGGGGCACAATGGGCCGGTGCATTGGGCGGAGTTCTCTCCTGACGGTAAATGGCTGGTCTCGGCGGGTGAGGACAGGACGGCACGGGTGTGGTCGGTCGAAGATGGCATATTGCAGCAGACCCTTGAGGAGAGTAGGGATCCCTTGCTGACGGTCAGCTTTTCCCCCAACGGTGAATACTTCGCGGCCTCCTCGGAGAACGCGGTTCTGCTGTGGAAGCGCACGGCAATTGGGCAGTAGGCCGTGGTCATGCTGGCCTATCTTTGGAGTGCGGCAGCAAGCTGCCGCACTCCAAAATGTGCTAAACTTTTATTTCTCAGAGAGGGCAGGAAAGTGCGTCTCGCGCAGACGTAAGCACACCTATGACTAAAGTTGGATTGGTTAGCCTCGGTTGTCCCAAGAACCTCGTGGACAGTGAGGTGATGCTGGGAATGCTGTCTCGCCAAGGATACGAGTTGACTCCGCGAGCTGAGCAAGCCGAAGTCATCATCGTCAACACCTGCGCTTTCATCGAGCCTGCGCAGCGCGAGTCCATCGAGACCATCCTGGAAATGGCGGAATACAAGAAGTCTGGGACGGCCAGAAAGCTGGTGGTCGCCGGCTGCTTGGTGGAGCGATACCGGCAGGAAATTCTGAAAGAGATCCCGGAAGTGGATTTTGTGATTGGGACCAACGAACTGGAGCGGGTGCTGGAAGGTTGCGGCGAGGGGAGCGGAAACAGGAACCTCGCGGGCCACGCCGAGCCTTACCTTTACCACGATCTCACCCCCGTGTCCTCGCCACGCCGCCTTATTCCGCCTATCTGAAGATTGCCGAGGGTTGTGACCATCCTTGTTCGTTCTGCGTGATTCCGCAGATGCGGGGCAGGTTCCGTTCCCGGGAGTTCGCCTCGGTGGTGCGCGAAGCGGAAAACCTGGCGCGAAAAGGCGTCGCCGAGCTGACCATCGTGGGCCAGGACACCACGAGTTACGGCGAGGATCTGGGGCTGCGCGACGGTCTGGCGTCTCTTCTGCGCGAACTGGGCAAGATTCCCGAGCTCGTTTGGCTGCGCTTTCTTTATTGCTACCCCAATCGCTTGAACGACGCGCTGATTGCCGCCGTGGCGGAAACCCCGAAGGCGGCGAAGTACATCGACGTGCCGCTTCAGCACGCCAGCGCGTCGGTGCTGAAGTTGATGCGAAGGGGTTCGAGCGGCGAACACTTCCTGCGCCTGCTTCGAAGAATTCGCGCCACCATCCCGGGCGTTACCCTGCGGACCTCTTTCATCGTGGGCTTCCCGGGTGAAACGGAAAAGGATTTCGAGCGCTTGCTGAGCTTCGTCGAGACAGCGCAATTTGACCACCTGGGCGTGTTCCTTTATTCCAACGAAGAAACAGAGCTCGAGTTATGCGCTGCCCGGCCAGGTTCCCGCGGCGGTGGCCCGCCGCCGCAAGCAAAAGCTCATGGCTTTGCAGCGCAGAATTTCACGACGCAATCTGCGGCAGATGGTAGGGCGCTCCGTTCCGGTGCTTGTCGAGGGCCGCTCGGAGGAAACAGAATTGCTCTTTCGGGGCAGACTGGAATCACAAGCTCCCGGGATTGACGGGCAGGTATTGATCAACGATTTTGAGGGGGCGGAACCCCGAGGCCCTGGGGATTTTCGCTGGGCCACCATCACGACCGCGGGTGACTACGATCTGGTATCGCGCCTGGAGGCGCGGAACTTTGCGGAGCGGGCAGGTCCGAACTTGACACCTTCGGTCGGGCCGCGACTGGTCCAGATTCGAGCCGCGGCGATGCCGGCTTCTGCCTGATCCCTGGCCATGCGATGTCCCATTTGCCATCAAGACGTACCTTGGGCGGGTAACCCTTTTCGGCCCTTTTGTAGTGAGCGTTGCAAGCTGATCGATCTCGACCAGCTGGCTGTCGGAGCGTTATCGGTTTTCGACACCGGTGGAAAGCCAGGACAAGAACAGCCCTGCCGGAGAGAGGAGCAGGACGACAAGAGGGGGCGTGGTTGACCGAAAGCGCGCAGTCTCTCCATCTGGATCGCAACCGGTTTGGGGGCGGCTACTTTCCCGTGGCGCCGGGACGCCGATCGGCAGTGGGCCTGGCGCTGGTCATCGCTTTTCGCGGCTCCCCTCGATCCTCTGGTGGTTGGCTGTATCGCTTGGCGGCTTTCACCGGCCTGCTTTTCCGTTGTGGGGGTCTGGTCGGCAGGGAAGGCCGAGAAGGTATTTGGACGTGTTGATCCGGGCAGGTGGTGATTGATGAGGTGGTCGGCCAGATACTTACTTTCGTCGCCACTCCCAGGGTCACCTGGATTGGGTTGATTGCCGGTTTCCTCCTGTTCCGCGGCTTCGACATCGTAAAACCTTTTCCGGCGCGGCGGGCTGAGCGATTTCCCGGCGGCTGGGGTATCATGTTAGATGACCTGGTTGCGGGTCTTATACAGCTTGATTGCGCTTGTAATTTTGGGACGCTTGATCAAATGAGCTTGTGGAAGAAGTCAGACAAACCCGATTCCGCTGCTGCCAAGAAAGGATCTGCTACGAGTAAACCGTTGATTGAACGTGTTACGCCACGGGCGGTGATTCCCGGCGGCGAAATCTGCATCTCCGGGCCAGGGACTCACTCAAAACGGTCGCGGCAGGCCTCACGTGCGGTTTGGTGATCGGCCCGGAAGCGTGCTCCTCAGTTCTCCCAACCGCCTCGTGGTGCGCGTCCCTGAAGGCGCATCCAGCGGTGACGTAACCGTGGACACAGGAGTTGCGGTCAGCGCGCCTGCCTCGGTAGCGGTGGGAGTCACTATCGCCGAGAACCTGCACCCGGTGGCCAATCCGGCGATCGATGCCGCCGGGAATACTTATACGACTTTCAGCGGCAGTCGGGGACAGAAGCTTCCCGTCTCCGTGTTTAGGATCGACCGGCAACAGGTGGTTCGCCCTTTCCTCCACCATCTGGCGAACCCCACGGGGTTTGTTGGAATCGTTGGGCTGGTTATCTCTATGATTCCAGCCGACATGGAGCGCACGGTAACTCTACAAAGTAAGGTCCGGATGGCCATCGCGAGATTTACGCGGAAGGCATGGGAGTGGCGACCGGTATTGCCTTCGACAGCGAGCAGAATTTATACGTCGGCGACCGAACGGGCACGGTATTCAAGATCAGCCAGAACCGGCAAATTTTCGTCTTTGCGACCATCGAGCCCAGCATGGCCGCGTATCATCTGGCTTTTTGGCCCCGACGGCAACCTTTACCTGACAGGCCCCACCATTTCCAGCTTTGACCACGTGTTCTGCATCTCCCGAGCCGGCGAAGTGACTTCGTTCTATCGAGGCTTGGGGCGCCCCGCAAGGATTGGCCTTCGATATCGACGGTAACCTTTACGTCGCGGCCTCGCTGGCCGGCGAGCGCGGGATTGTGCGCGCATCACGCCCGCGGCACGAGTGGAACGTGTGGTGTCGGGCTACGGCATCGTGGGCATAGCCTTCACACGCCGTCAATCGATGGTTGTCGCCACCAACAACGCCTTGATCGAACTGCCCGTCGGCATCGAGGGCAAGCGGCTTATTCAGTGACAATGGATGCTGAAATCATTGCCGTTGGTTCAGAGTTATTGACCCCCTTTCACCTGGACACCAATTCTCTCTTTCTCACTGAGCGGCTGAACTCCCTGGGGATTGAGGTACGCCTCAAGACGGTTGTGGGAGACCGTGCAGAGGATCTGGCGGCTGTTTTCAAGCAAGCGCTTTCCCGCCCTCCATTAATCATCCTGATAGGTGGCCTTGGCCCCACTGAGGATGACCTCACGCGACCGGTAGTGGTGGAAAAGTTCTCGGTCGAGGCTTACACGAGGTTCCAGAAAATCCGCCGTAGAATTGAGGAACGCCTGGCGCGCTTCGGACGGCCGATGGCGGAAAACAACCTGCGACAGGCTATGGTTCCTGAAGGAGCCGTCTGGCTGAAAAACAAGCTCGGAACCGCGCCCGGCATCTGGATTGAACAGTACCGCAACCTTGTTGTGCTTCTGCCCGGCCCTCCGGGCGAGTTGGAGGCGATGTTCGATGCCGCTTGCATGCCTAGGCTGGCGCAGGCCGCCCAGGGGCAGAGGATTAGAACTCGCGTTTACAAGCTGTGGGCCTCCCCGAATCCGAAGTTGATAAACGGGCGGCAGCGGTTTCAAATAAGGCCATAAGAATCCCACCACCACGATTTTGGCTAAGCCTGGCGCCATCGAGATTCATCTGCGCGCCCGCGCGCCGAGTCGACCAGGAAGCGGACGCCTTGTTGGCGGAATTAGGTGACAAGATCGAACTGGCTCTGGAGGATTACATTTTCTCCACCCAAGGGGAGACGCTCGAAGAAGTTGTCGGAATGTACCTGGTGATGCGCCAAAAAACTTTGGCCGTGGCCGAGAGTTGCAGCGGCGGCATGCTGGCTGAGCGGCTCACAGCCTTCCCCGGCAGTTCGAATTTCTTCCTGGGCGGCGCGGTTTGTTATAGCAACGGCCAAGACCAAATTAGCGGGTGTGCCGGCGGCCCTGATTGAGGAGCATGGCGCCGTCTCTCGGCCTGTCGCCCACGCTATGGCAGAAGGGGTCCGCGCACGAACGGGCGCATCCATCGGAGTCGGCATCACGGGAATCGCGGGCCCGACTGGGGGCTCACCTGAAAAGCCGGTGGGCTTGGTCTT
>CAVWDS010000001.1:0-4542 GCA_963753795.1 uncultured Acidobacteriota bacterium | reverse complement strand
ATGGCATGAGTAGTTGGCGGGCGAGCGCAAAGGCGCTACACCCACCAACATAAATGACCAACGAGAAGTTGAATAACTCCAAAGCTCGCGTGGAGCAAGTCGCAAGCACCAAGCCGCAGACCATCAAACTGGGTCTGGACGTTCACGCCGACAGCATCGTGGTGGTGCGGATTGTGGACCACAGCGCGCCCCAACCCGCGCAGAAGTTCACCCCGGCCAAATTCCGCGAATGGGTCAAAGGGCAACTGCGGCTGGCCGAAGCGGTCCACAGTTGCTACGAGGCGGGCCCCTTCGGCTACGGCCTGCATCGGGATCTGGTGAAGTTGGGGATCTACAACCTGGTGGTGCAGCCGGTCTGCCTGGACGAGCGACACACCGGGGTCAACCACGACAAGAGCGACGCCCGGGAACTGACCCTGCGGTTGGACCGTTATGTGGCCGGCAACACCCACGCGCTGGCCACCGTGCGGGTGCCCACCCCCGCCGAGGAACAAAAGCGGATCGCCAGCCGGCAGCGCGAGCAATTGAAGCGCGAAGTGAAGCGTGTGGCGGCCCAAGGCCGCAGCCTGCTCCTGACCCAGGGCTACCGCGCCAAGGGGGGCTGGTGGGGCGCCCCACGGTGGGCCGACCTTCAGGTCAAGCTGCCGGTCTGGCTGGACGAGCGTCTGGAAGTGTTCCGGCGCCTGCTGGCTGCGTTGACGGTCGAACTGGACGCGGCCACCGCCGCGCTGGAGGCCGCAGCCCCGACGGTGCGGCCCAAGGGGCTGGGCGGACTGACCTATGAAGTGATCGAGCGCGAGGTCGGCGACTGGGGCCGGTTTACCAACCGCCGGCAAGTGGCCAGCTACACTGGCCTGTGCGGCGGGGTCAGCGCCAGCGGTCAGAGCCACCACCTCTTGCCGATCACCAAACACGGCAACGTGCGGCTGCGCACGGCGCTGGTGGAGCTGGCCTGGCGGCTGGTGATCTGGCAGAAGGATTGCAAACTGGTCAGGAAATGGTGGCCGGTGCTGGGCCAGGTCAAAGCGACCAAGGCCGCGCGCAAGAAAGCCATCGTGGCCATCGCCCGCCAACTGGCCGTGGACTGCTGGCGCTGGCGCACCGGCAAGGTCACGCCGCAAGACTTGGGCTGGGTCATGGTCGGCCCGCCCGCTTGAGCCGGTCCAGGAGCCGATGAGCCGATGATGACATCCCTGGCATGAAGGCCGACCGAGAGAATTTGAAACGGCGCGCGCCCGGAAGCGCACTGGGGCTGGCAACGGCCCGGTTTGGAGATTGGGCGCGCCCGTTTCCTGGCTGTGACCGCACGTGTCAACTTGTGCCGTCCCCGGAAGGGCCGTGCACGGATAGCAGGAGGAGCAACGGCTGGAACAGTTGCTCAAAGCCGGGAGAACGTTTCGAAACTCGGCTAAGGCCGGAAAGGAACAAAGACAAAGACAGCTTTTAAGAAAAGAACCTGCCCAAGCGCTTCGCCATACTTGACACTACTCATAGCAGTGCGTGCAGCTTGCTGCCGCTTTCGAGCATGCCGCGCCCTTCGAAAGCGGCAGCAAGCTGCACGCACTCCAAACGCTTCGCGCAAGCCGGGGCCTGACGCCCCTGGGCCGGCCCAGGCTCGAATGCCACCGGACCCTGCGCTCTTCCACCCTTATGGTGGGAAGCCTGCCTTCACCCTATATAGGTGGACAAACTTTGTTACTTGAACCACTTCTTCCGTGTTTGCAGGCACTTACGCCTGTTCCACCGATGCGACCGATGCGCCGATGCTTGGAGGCGCCCAGCAACTACTCCTGGCATGACGGCGCAGGCGACAGTGCCCCAGCGGCTGGTTCTTCCCACTTCATATAACGCTTGTAGTGCCTCGCGAAGTAGCGCCTGGTCAGAACCAAGGTTCTCCAATGATTTCCGCCTTCCGCCAACGACGAATTTTAATGTTCAATTCATCCGCCGTTAATGTTTCCGCAGTCAAAACTTATATGAGGTATTGAATTATTCGACACCCCATCAAGATCGGAGGAATTGAGAAAATGAAGACTCGTCCTTCAGCATATCAGATAGCGCTTGGGGCCAGCACGGCGAAGTGGATTGGCCGCGGGACGGACAAACGCAAGAGATTGGGTGGCGCCGGACGGCTGTGTATCGGCCTGCTGATCCTTGGAGCGCTAGCGGGTTGCGAAACTTACGGCGACTATGACTACGGTGGGCCGGGTTGGTATGGGCCCGATTATTACGATTATGGCCCATACTATTACGGGGGTGTCTGGGGGCCGGATGTTTATGTCTTCGGGCATCACGGTCATGGCGGGCACGATCGTGATTTTGGCCATCGAGGGTACACGAGCCGTCAGGCTGGAGGTGGATTTCACGGAGGTGGCGGATTCCACGGAGGGGGAGGATTTGCTCACGGCGGGGGCGGCGGCCACGGTGGAGGAGGCGGCCACGGCGGCGGCGGCCATGGCAGATGACGATCAATGGACAATCTTATGAACTTGCAGACCTTTAAGTTTCCCGCAAGCCCAGCCCTGGTCTTAGGGGTTTTATGCGCGACCCTGCTTGGGCAGGTTCGAGGTGAAGACCAACCGACCATGGCACAGCGCACCTTCGCCTCGCTGGCAGCGGCTACCAATGCGCTGGTCAAAGCGGCCAAAGCGCATGACTGGCAGTCGATTCATGCGATCTTCGGCCCAGAGGTCACTAATCTTTTGACCGGCGATAGCGCGCTGGATGAGAAACATATTGAAGAGTTCGCCACTGACCTGGGGGAAAGGTGTGACGCCGTGCCCGCGAGCAAGGACAAGGTGACCCTGGAGATCGGACGCGAGCCATGGCCGTTTCCAATTCCCCTGATCCAAACCAATGGGGCGTGGTTGTTTGATACAATTTCGGGGGAGGAGGAGATCGTCAATCGGCACATCGGCCGGGACGAATATCACGCAATTGGGGTTTGCCGCGTTTATGTGAAGGCGCAGCGTGAGTACGCCCAGCGATTGGCTGGCACCCGCGGGCCACCGAAATACGCGCAGCGGCTTAAGAGCAGTCCGGGAAGGATGGACGGTCTGTATTGGCCGAAGGGGACAAACGCAACGCCCAGCCCTTTATCGTCGTTCGTGGCGGAAGCCTGTTTGGAAGGATACGATTGGCGCAGCGGCAAAGGTCCGCGTCCGTTTCACGGCTATTGCTTTAAGATCCTGACGCGGCAAGGACCGGCCGCTCCGGGCGGGAAGCTAAATTATGTCCGGGATGGGGAAATGACTGGCGGCTTTGCGTTGGTCGCATACCCCGTCCGATGGGGCGCTTCGGGGATCATGACCTTCATCGTCAACCAGGACGGAGTGGTTTATCAGCGGAGCCTGGGTGAGAAGACGGCCAAAATCGCCGCGGCGATGACGGAGTATAACCCGGACTCGCGATGGACGGTGGTCCAGGAACCGGGAATCACGGAGTTGAATGCGGGCGGGCCGAATGGGAAGGCGCCGTGAGCGCCCGGGCTCATGCGCGCGGAGCGGCTATGTTGTCTGCGCTGGTGGTTTCCAAAGGGCCTGCCAAGGTCTCGGCCTGAGACGCACGGTCAATACGACTCACCCGCGCAGCGTCAAGTACAAGCGGCGCGCCCACAAGCAACCTCCTACAGCCGTAGATTGGAATTCGAGTTGTCCCCGTCACCTGCTCAGGCTGCTGGGACCGATCTACGGTTTGATTCGTAGTCTCGTGGTCCGTGGTCCCATTTCAGGTTTCCACTTTCCGCTTTCATCATTTCGCGCTTCAGCGCACCATTGCGCCACTTTTAGTCATGGGCGGCACAAATGCACAGGTTTCGGTCGTCACGGTATCCCTTTCGGGCCACCGCGCACACGCAACCCTCGAGAAGCCCGAATAAAGAACCATGCCGCCCCACGCGCCACCCGCCGCCCCGCCTACCGACGCCCAGGTCCAGAGCCAGATCGTCAATTTCCTCTGGGCCATCGCCGAACTCCTGCGTGACGCCTTCAAGAAAAGCGAGAACCAGAACGTCATTCTCCCCTTCACCGTCCTCCGCCGCCTCGACTACGCCCTGGAACCGACCAGGAAGAAGGTCCTTGAGCTAAACGCAAAGCTTATCGCCAAGGGCCTCGAAAACCGCCACGACGCCCTCTGCCGCGCCTCCGGCTACGCCTTTTACAACACGTCCCCGCTGAACTACGACGCCATCCTCGACGACCCCGCCCACCTCAAGCGCAACCTCCAGCACTACATCGCCGGCTTCTCGGAGAACGTCCAGGAAATCTTCCGCCGCTTCAAATTCGACGACGTGCTCCGCGACCTGGAACAGGTCGGGCGCCTCTACGCCGTCATGGAGAAGTTCAACGAGAAGTCCAAGATCAATCTCCGCCCGCGCTCCGAGGACAACCCCGGCGGGCTGACGAACCACCAGATGGGCACGGTGTTCGAGCAGCTCATCCGGCGCTTCAACGAGGCCATCAACGAGAACCCGGGCGAACACTTCACGCCCCGCGATGTCATCCACCTGCTCGTGGCCCTGGTGATCCTGCTCGACGACCTGCT